>NZ_JAFCKW010000001.1 GCF_018129965.1 Bradyrhizobium diazoefficiens
CAGTCGGAGAACGCCATCGGCAGGAAGTGGCCGACGTCGATCACTTCGGTGGCCTGGCCCTTGATCACGGCCGAGCCCAAGATACCCTCGCTGGCGCCGCCGACCTCGATGTTGAGCCGCTCCTCGACGATATCGATGATCTCGTCGACGACGAGGCCCATGGAGCGGCTCTCGTCGGCGAACACCAGGATCGGCTGTGCGCCCTGCGAGGCGATGGTGACGTTCTCCATGGCAATCAGCGGCATCAGCTGCTCGCGGTACTGCACCATGTAGCGGCCGTTCGAGAACTCGATCTTGTCGGCAGCAAGCTCTTCCAGGCGCGTGACGAGCCCGAGCGGGACCGCCTTGGGCTGGGGCGAGCCGGCGCGGAACACCAGCAGCGAGGTGGTCTGCTCGCCCGAGGAGGCGTGGTGGGCCGAAGCCTCGTCGCCCATGTCGTGAGCCGAGGAGCCGGCGGCGCCGAGCGCCTTGGCAATGCCGTTGGGATCGATGATCATGATGACTGCGCCATCGCCCAGAATGGTGTTGCCGGAGAACATGTCGATGTGACGCAGCTTCGTCGACATCGGCTTGACCACGATTTCCTCGGTGTGGAACACGCCGTCGACCACGATGCCGAAGGTCTGGCTGCCGACCTGCGTCACCACGATGAAGCCGTTCTCGGGATCGGAAGACGCGCCGTCGTCGATCTGGAGCAGCTTCTTGAGGTGGATCAGCGGTAGCAGCTTGTTGCGCAGGCGAAGCACCGCGGTGTCCTTGATGCGCTCGATGCGGTGCTCGGAGTTGGCGCGGGCACGGACCAGCTCGACGACCGCGAGCTGCGGGATCGCGAAGCGGTCGCCGGCGGCTTCCACGATCAGGGCCGAGACGATGGCCAGCGTCAGCGGGATCTTGATGGTGACGGAGGAGCCCTCGCCGGCCACCGACTTGATGTCGATGGTGCCGCCGATCTGGTCGATATTGGTGCGCACCACGTCCATGCCGACGCCGCGGCCGGAGACCGAGGTGATGGCGGCCGCGGTGGAGAAGCCCGGTGCGAAGATGAACTTGTGGATCTGGGCTTCCGACATCTTCTCGAGCTCGGCCTCGGTGACGAGACCTGAGGAGATCGCCTTGGCCTTGATCTTCTCGGTGTTGAGGCCGCGGCCGTTGTCGGCGATGCAGATGATGATGTGGCCGCCCTCGTGATAGGCGGACAGGCGGATGGTGCCCTGCTCGCCCTTGCCCGAGGCCAGCCGCTCGGCCGGGGTCTCGAGGCCATGGTCGGCGGAGTTGCGCACCATGTGGGTGAGCGGGTCCTTGATCAGGTCGAGCACCTGGCGGTCGAGCTCGGTGTCGGCGCCGTGCATCTCCAGCTCGATCTGCTTGCCGAGTTCGCTCGAGAGGTCGCGGACGATGCGGGGCAGCTTCTGCCAGGCATTGCCGATCGGCTGCATGCGCGTCTTCATGACGCCTTCCTGCAGCTCGGCGGTGACGTTGGACAGACGCTGCAGCGGCACCTTGAACTCGGTGTCCTCGTTGCGGCGGGAGATCTCCAGCAGCTGGTTGCGGGTCAGCACCAGCTCGGAGACCATGGTCATCAGATGCTCCAGCGTATCCACGTTGACGCGGATCGACTGGTTGGCGACGCGGTCGCCCTCGCCTGCAGCCTCGTCGGCGGCCGGCTTCTTGACGGCCTTTTCCCTGGGCGTCTTGACGTCCTTGACGATCTCATTGGCCACCGGCGCCGGCGCTTCAGCGACGGGCTCGGCCTTGACTTCGGCGACGGGCGCCGGCGCTTCGGTCGCGGTCTCGCGGAAGGCGCGCTCGAGATCGTCGAGCGAGACTTCGCCCGGACGCAGCGGACGCTCCAGGGTCTGGTCGATCAGCGTGCCCTTGGTCATCTCCTTGGCGGACGCAGGCTCCGCGGCAACGGGAGCTTCCGGCACCAGCGGTGGCGCTTCGGCTACGAGAGTAGCGGCTGCAGCGGCGCCGGCAGCCATCGCGGCCATGCCCCGCTCGACCATCGCCTCCAGCTGGTCGATCAGATCGCGGTCGTTGCCTTCGGGCTCGGCTTCGGTCGCCTCGAGACCGGCCAGGATCTCCTTGATGCGGTCGATCGAGACCAGGATCAGCGACACCGCATCCGCCGTCACCGGCATGCCGTCGCGGAATTTGCTCATCAGGGTCTCGCCGGCATGCGCCAGCGCTTCGAGCCGCGGCAGCCCGAGGAAGCCGCAGGTGCCCTTGATGGTGTGGACCAGGCGGAAGATGTTATCCAGGATCTTGGCGTTGTTCGGCTCCTGCTCGAACTTCACCAGCTGATTGTCGACGGTGTCCAGGCTCTCGCTGGTCTCCGTCAAGAACTCCCGCAACAGATCATCCATGGAAACAGGCCTTCATACAGGGAGGGCGCGCACGATGTGTGATGCGCCACTTCGGAATGGGGCCAGCTTCACCGCAAAGCGTTTAATATTGGTTGAGTATGTGGAAATGAACGGAACCAACAAATAGATAAGGCGCCCCGGACGAACCGGAGCGCCTTGTAAACATCCAGTTAATAAATGGCCGCGCGCTCTCTACGCGGCAGTGACCGTGATGGCCTCGCCCTCATGCGCAAGCTTCACGGTGACCCCGCAAGCCTGTGCCAACAGGCGCGTATAATAAGGCTGGATCGCGTGCGCATCCGCAGCCGGCCCGCGCTCGCCGCTCAGGAGCTCCGAGATGTTCTGCGGCAGGCGCGCATTATGCCCGGTCGCGGTGATACGAAAGCTCATCGTCTCGCCCTCGCCGATCGGATCGACCGTCAGGGTGCCGCCGCGCGGGATCGTGTGCTGGGAGACGACCAGCATGTTGAGCAGCAGCTTGACGCGATTCTTCGGCAGCAGCAGCCGCGGCAGGTTCCAATTGATCGTGCACTTGCCGTCCTCGATGTGGCCCCGCGCCATGGTCTGGGCATCGCCGAGGTCGATCTGGGCGCCGGAGGAGCCCGCCGCGCCGAACGCGAGACGGCAGAACTGGAGACGGGCGGAGGCCGTCTTGGCACTCTTGCGAATCAGATCGAGCGCGAATTCGCGATCCTCGGGCTTGGGATCGTCGTCGAGCACTTCGAGCCCATTGACGATGGCGCCGACCGGGCTGATGAGATCATGGCAGACCCGCGAGCACAGCAGCGCCGCGAGTTCGAGCGCATCTGGAGCGGTAGCGGTGGCGGGTGAAGAAACGTCAGACATAAAGGGTTCCTGGAATTGCACGGCGCGGACGCGGCGAATCACGCATGCTTGACGAATGCCGCAGGTTCTAACATTCGCAAGCCTGTGGCAGCTAGCTTGCGATCGGCTCGAAGCGGCCCTAAAGCCGCGGGCGAATCAGTCGCGTGGGGATGGAATTGCCGATGAATGAGGCATGCAGGTGAAGCGGATCATCGACGGCGAAGCCGCATCCGGCCTGATGGAGCCGCTGACCGCGCTGGTGGTGAAGGCGGGCGAAGCGATCCTCGCGATCAACCGCTCCAAAATGCGGGTCGACGGCAAGCAGGACGGCTCGCCGGTCACCGAGGCGGATCTCGCCGCCGACCGCATCATCGCGGAGGGCCTCGCGCAACTCGCCGGCGACGTGCCGACGCTGTCGGAAGAGCGAACCCAGCTCGCCGCACCGCCGTTTCGCGAGAGCTTCTTTCTGATCGATCCGCTCGACGGCACCAAGGAATTCGTCGCCGGCCGCGACGAGTTCACCGTCAACCTCGCCCTCGTGACCTCCGGCGTGCCGCTGCTCGGCATCGTCAGCGCGCCCGCGCTCGGACTGCTCTGGCGCGGCATCGTCGGCCGCGGCGCCGAGCGCGTCAGCTTCGACGGCGTGACCATCGGTGCTGCTGAGCCGGTCCACACCCGCCGGCTGCCGATGTCGGGGGAGCCCTGGATCGCGGCGGTGAGCCGCTCGCATGGCGACCCCAAGACCGAGGCGTTCATCGAGGGTCGGCCCCATGCCGTGAGAAAGACGGTCGGTTCGGCCGTCAAGTTCGGCCGGATTGCCGAGGGTAGCGCCGACATCTATCCCCGCTTCGGACCCACCTGCGAATGGGACGTCGGGGCAGGATGCGCGGTCGTGACGGCCGCTGGCGGCCGGGTCACCGACGGCCAGGGCAGCGAGCTCCGATTCGGCCAACGCAGCGATTCTGGCTTCATCATCCCGGACTTCATCGCCTGGGGCGACCCACAGGCGGTAGGCCGCTACTGACTGAGACCTTTCTGAAGCGCCGGCCAGCGCTTGTTCGCTTCATAAAGAAAGCGCTGCGGATCGGCGGCGAAGGCGTCGCGATTGGTTTCCTGGCTGAACAGGTAAAGCCGCTGGTCCGAAATCACGTAAAAACGCGGGTTGGCGGCGATGGCGACGCCCCGGGCGATATCGGCCGGATCGTAGCCGCCGAACTGCGGTCCGTAGATTTCGGGATGGGCGAGGAAGGACGCCCGGTTGCCCTCGTTGCGGAAGCGCCAGACCGCGCCCCAGAGGTTCGCCTCGAACTCGGCTGTCCCCTGAAAGGGCGCGCCATCGACGAAATAGGCGACGGGGTCGAAGCCTTCGATGGCGACGCCGCTGAAGCGGTTGACGACGATCCGCTCGGTGGTGGCCGCCTGGGCCGGCCCCCCGGAGACCACCGGGACCAAGATGCTCGCCAGCAGGCAGGCGAGAAAGCCGATCAAGGCAATTCCGGGGCGCAAAGGGCTATCTTCCTGCCGTTGTGCCGTCATAGTTGCTGCGGATAACATCCGAGTCGAGGGGACATCCGGCGTAACCTAGGCCGCGCCTGTTGGCGCAAGGTTAAGGAAGCGGCGGGGATTCGATACCAGGGGTGCTTTTATGACTTTCGCATCACGCCTTGCCGCAGTGGCGCTCATCGCGCTGGCTGGCTGGATCGTGCCGGCTTCGGCCCAGACCGCCGAGCCGGCGCCCAACTTGCCGCCGCCGCAGCGGACCCCGACGCCCACCACCTACGGGCCGGACGAACTCGTCAACGCCGGCCATCGTTTCTTCGGCAACGTCTCGCGCGGGCTGGCCTCGATCATCGAGAAGGCGGTCAGCCAATGGGGCCTGCCGAACGGCTATATCCTGGGTGAGGAAGGCTCCGGCGCCTTCGTCGCCGGCCTGCGCTACGGCGAAGGCACGCTCTACACCAAGAACGCCGGCGATTTGCGCGTCTACTGGCAGGGTCCCTCGCTGGGCTTCGACTGGGGCGGCGACGGCGCGCGCACCATGACGCTGGTCTATAACCTGCCCGCCACCAACGCGATCTACCAGCGCTTCGCCGGTCTCGACGGGTCGGCCTACATCATCGGCGGTTTCGGCATGACGGCGCTCACCGCGAACAACATCGTGCTGGTGCCGATCCGCTCCGGCCTCGGGCTGCGGCTGGGCGCCAATATCGGCTATCTCAAATACACGCCCCGCGCGACCTGGAACCCGTTCTAGCGCTCCGCTTCTAAAGCGGGGTTCCGGATTCACGTTAACAACAGGGCGGGGCTGGCTTTTTGCCGACCCGCCATGCATTGTCCTTGGTGAATTTTTCCTTAGCTCTCGGAGTGATGGCCCATGGTCGAACCGATCATGTACCTTGCGATCGGTTTCCTGCTCTCGATGCTGTGCGGGCTCGCCATCGTGCCGCTGGTGCACAACCGCGCGGTCCGCCTGACCACGCGCCGGCTCGAGGCCGCCACGCCGCTGTCGATGGCCGAGATCCAAGCCGACAAGGACCAGCTGCGCGCCGAATTCGCGATGTCGGCGCGGCGGCTCGAGATGAGCGTCGACCAGCTCAAGAACAAGACCACGAGCCAGCTCGCCGAACTCGGCAAGAAGAGCGACGCCATCAACCGCATGAAGATCGAGCTCGGCGAGAAGAACGCCACGATCTTCGCGCTCGAGGCGCGCGAGAAGGCGGTGAAGGAGCAGCTCCGCGCCACCGAGGAGGAATTCAACGCCAAGACAGAAGCGTTGCGCGCCGCCGAGACGGCCCTGACCGACAAGCAGAGCGAGCTCGCCAAGATCAACTCAGAACTGTCCGACCGCTCGATGATGGCGGAGAGCCGCCAGGTCGAACTGGTCGCGGTGCGCGCGCAGATCGATGAATTGAAGAACCGCGTCGGCGATGCCGAGAAGGAGTTCAACGCGACGCAGGCGCGGCTGGTGCAGGAGCGCACCGACTCCGAGACCGCCACGCGCGAACTCGGCGAGGCACGCAGCCGGGTCGAAAATCTGAGCCAGCGCGTCACCGAGCTCGATCGCCAGCTGATGCTGCAGGTGAAGGAAGCCGAGATGCTGTCGAGCCGCGTGGTCGACCTCGAAGGACGCCTCGCCACGCAGGGCAAGCTGCTCGCCGAGCGCGACTACGAGAACAACCAGCTCCGCCAGGCCAGTGAGAACTCGGAGCGCACCATCAAGGAGCTGCGCGTCGAGATCGCGGGCCTCAGCGGCGGCAAGTCCTCGGCCGCCGTCGAGACGCTGCGCGCGGAAAAGGCGGCGCTCGAAGAGCAGCTGCGGACCGCACGCGACGAGCGCGCCAAACTGCAGCGCGACATCAATGCGATCCAGCAGCAGGCGGAAAGCTCCTGGGCGACCGAGCGGATGGAGAACGCGCTGCTGCGCGAGCGCATCAACGACATCGCCGCCGAAGTGGCCAAGCTCGCGATGCAGCTCGAAGGCCCGAACTCGCCGATCGAGGCGCTGCTCGCGGCCGAAGCCGGCCAGCCGCCGCGGCCTGCGCCGCGCCCGGCCAATGACGCTGCGACCAATGGCGTGGCTACCCCCAGCCTGCCGGAAGGCGGCGGCACGCTGGCCGACCGCATCCGCGCCCTCCAGGCCCACGCCTCCCGCGCCCGTCAGCAGGGCGCGTGAGCCGGCCGAAACCCGCTTTCCCCTGGGATTGCGGCGTTGAGGTGAGGTTTTCGGGGTCCCGGGCAGCCTGGAAACTTGACACCTTCAGCCCGCACTTCTAAATCGCGGGCTCGCATCAGCCGGCCGACTGACATTTCCGGTCGCCTGCATGATGGTCCCGGGCGCATAGCTCAGCGGGAGAGCGTTCCCTTCACACGGGAGAGGTCCAAGGTTCGATCCCTTGTGCGCCCACCACGCTTCGCCAAGAGGCTTCGCGTGGCGCAGCCACGCCCGATGATGGCGAAACCTGTCCTGCATGGTTCGAAGAGCGTCGACGGACTGGGGCATCTTGCTCGCGCTCCGACAAAAATTTCGAAACAACCCCATGCACAGTAGCCGACCCCAGTCGGATCAATGGGTTACGATTTTTCCGAAAATTTCTTGCGCCGTCGGGCAATACAGGGGCATGATGGCAGTATCCCACATCTGAACCCGCGCGACCTGGCTTGCATGATCTCCCCTCGTCTTTGCGAGCGCGGCGAAACAATTCAGCGTGTGTCCGCGGAGGCAGACTGGATCGCTTCGCTGCGCTCGCAACGACGGTGTGGATGCGCGCCACATTCCGCGCGCGTGCCCCGGACGCAGCGCAGCGTCACTTCGACGGTGCGCTGCAGAGCCGGGACATGAGCGCGGTCATTGCGAAGGCTGCGGCCGTAACGCCGCGTAGAGACCGACGAGAGTCCCGATGCCGGCCAGCGCTGCCGCCAGCAGCACCTGCAATTCGCCGTCATCCGTAGTGCCGACGGACGACACAAGTCGGGTCACGACCACGAACAGAATGCCCACGGCGGCGGCCGCGCCCACGCTGAGATAGGCAAGCTCTCGCGCCAGGTTGCGGCCGAGCAGTCCGAGCGCGGTGAAGTACATCGCGCAGGCGTTGGGATGAACGAACAAGGCAATGCGCGCGTAGCGGCCATAGGCGTCGAGCAGGGACTCGCACCGGTTCAATGCCGCTTTGGAGGCAACCCGCTGCAGGATCGGTCTGAAGAAACGCGCCTGTCCGTAACTCAGGATGGCGCCGACGATGATGGCCAGCCACGCCACGACAAAAACGGAGGTATCCGCAGGCTTCGGATTGAGCGCCACGGACATCAGGATGAGGGCGGTCCCAGGAAAATAGCCGAAATAGGGGAAGATCGACTCCAGCAGCACGTAGACGAACACGAACACTGGGAACCATGACGAGCCCGTCGCCTCCCGGACGATGATGTTCAGGTCGAACAGGTTCGTCCTGTACAGCACGAGGTACATGCAGGTGGCCAATCCGGCCAGCGCGTAAAACGGCAGCGCCCCCGACAGGAACCGTCTCATTCCGCCAACGGGTTTTGCGCCGACACCCCGATCGACAGGATCTCGATCTCCTGCGCGCCCGCACCCACGACATCGCCGACCGCCTTGCCCATCAACGACTTGGCAACCGGCGCCACGAACGAGATCGATCCGGCTTTCGGATCGGCTTCATCCTCGCCGACGATGCGATAGGTCTGCACGCGGCCGTCGGGGCGGCTGAAGGTGACCGTGCTGCCGAAGGCGACCACATCCGTCGAGGCCGGACGGGGCATGACCTGCGCGGTGCGCAAGCGCTCGGTGAGATAGCGGGCATCGCGCAAGGGGACCGCCGACTGCCTGCGCTTCTCGTTGACGTCGTCGATGGCCTGCGCGGCGTCAAAGGCCTCGCGGGCGCCGCGGAGTTGCGCCTGCAGGGCCTGCAGGCCCGTTTCCGTCACGAGGTTTGGATGCGGCGAGATCGACCGGTCCGGCAATAGCGTTTCTGACGCCGTCTCGGCGCTCTCTTCCTTGGTAAAGGCGACGCTCACTACAAAATTCCTGTCATAGGGTTCCGTGCGGTTGTTTCAGAACTGCCACCCGATGCGGTTGGTTTCAACCGGCTGCCAATCCTGGTGAGAGGCCGCAGCGTCCGGAGAGACCTCAGCCCCTCACCCGGATCGCATCTTGCGATGCGATCCAACCTCTCCCTGTGGGGAGAGGTGGTCGGAATTCTCGGCTGGCGTCGCACCAACCAGATCGCATCGGGCTTCAGGTTTCAAGTTCGACGAAACGGCGCAGCTTGAAGACGAGGTCCGGCATAGCCTCGCGGAACCGCGTCGCGCTGGTGAGATTGGTCGAGAACGGCGCGAAGGTGAGCATCGCGTTCCAGGGCCTGTAGCCGTAGACGGTGATGGAGGCGCCAGTCGCGGGAAAATCGTTCAGCTTGCGCAACTCGCCGAGCACGAGATCGGCAATCGCCTCCGCAGGCAGCAATTGCTTGCCGTCCGGAGTCGTGGCGATGATCTTCGCAAGCGGCTCGACCGGTTTGGTGGCGACCGCTGCGTCTTTTTTTGCATGATCGGGCTTGTCCGGGACGGGGGCTGCGACCGGCTCGAATCCCTTGGACGGCGCTGTCGGTAGAACCTCGGTGAGCGGCTGCGGTACGATGGTATCTTCGCGCTTGTTGCCACCCAGGATGCCGCTGATCATGGCCACAAGGCCAGCATCCTTCACGTCTTCACTCATTACTCCCCCAAGGACTCCCTGCAAAGTCGTTGGGTCTATTCTATACCGCTCTGGCAGGCCGCCACAACTTATGCGAGGTCAGCGCGCGCGCCTCGTCTTTCGAGGCGACCGCCTCCAGGGAACTCCTCAGGATAAGGCTCAGCAGCATCGGATCGGAGGAGATTGCGCCCGCATTCAGCAGCGGCGCGAATCCATCGCGCCGCATAGCGATCCGTCACTGCTTTTCGAACGGAATATATTGCTGATACTGCTTGGGCACCGAGCTGCGGTAGCGCGCCGGCACGGTGCCGCTGTCGACCGAATGATCGATCTCCTGCTGCCGGGTCATCTTCTTCTTCGGCTGCTTCTTCGACGCACTCTTCTTGGAGTCGGTCGGCTGGCTCGACGTGTCGGTGGTTGCGGCCGGCGCTGTCGCCGTCGCGGCTGGCGCAGCGGTCGTCGCCGCAGGCGCTGCCGTTCCGCCGGCGGCCGGCGCGGTCTGCGCCAGTGCAAGCGGCGTTTGCAGGAGAAGCGCCAGCGCTGCCGTCGCAACCAACACGTATGATTTTTGCATCAAAACCTCCCAAAATGACCTGATCCGCGTAAGGCAAAGCCTAGGCCCCGGGGATCGAACTGTTCAAGTCCGCTGACGATAGGCGGGATGCCCGCCGTCAACTGTGGCCGAGATCACATAGAATACCGCTGGACAGGGCATGATGGTCGCCTGCCTGCCCATTCATCCACCCTGAGGAGTCCGACATGCGCCGCATCATTCTCGCCCTCGCGTCCTTCGCAGCACTGATGGCCGTAGCATCACCGGCGGCACGGGCACATCCTCCGATTGATCGATATTGCCTGCAAGGCCGCAGCTGGGGTTATCCCGGCAACTGCCAGTTCGCGACCTATCAGCAGTGCCTCGCTACCGCCTCTGGCACGTCGGCCTATTGCGGCGTCAATCCGCGCTACGCGCTCTCGCAGCAGCGCACCGACTGACGGCGGCGCGCGCGCCTGCGTCCGTCGATGACGAGAATGTTATCCGTCGCCGCGGCGGTGCAGATTCGCGATGCGCTGCCGTGGCTTGTTCGCAAACACCTCATCCGAAGAAAAGTTGATCCGGGGCAATTGTGATCCATTTCGCTCTACGCGAACGAGATCGCTCCTAGGCTGCAAATTCCAGCGCAGGAAACTTGAGCCCGATTTGTTTCATCTCGACTTTTCAGGGAGGTTCTTCATGAGCAGCCGCCATGCCATTGTTCCGCGCGGTCTGAACACCACGCGTTCGTCGCTGTCCCAAGGCCGTTTCGGCCGCATGTTCCGCAAACTCGCACCGGCGACATTCGCCCCGAACGACGCCGACACCATCGCCAACCTGTCCGCGCTGGCCGACAAGATGATCGCCGGCTTCGACGGGCCGAAGGATGGGCCCGACGCGGAAGAGAGCGGCATCCCCGCACTCTATACTTACTTTGGCCAGTTCGTCGACCACGACATCACCTTCGATCCGGTCAGTTCGCTGACCAGGCAGCAGGATCCCGACGGGCTGATCGACTTCCGCACGCCGTCGCTCGACCTCGACAATCTCTACGGCCGCGGACCGAACGACCAGCCCTACATGTATGACGGCATCAAGTTCCGGCTCGGCGAGAAGCTGACCGGCGCAGGCGTGGCCGATGCCAGCGACCTGCCGCGCTTCAAGGGCCGCGCGCTGATCGGCGATCCCCGCAACGACGAGAACAGCATCGTCTCGCAGTTCCAGGCCCTCATGCTGCGCTTTCACAATCGCATGGTCGACGACAATGACAGCCTGTCGTTCGAGGAGGTGCAGCAGCGCGTCCGCTTCCACTACCAATATGTCGTGCTGAACGACTTCCTGCCGCGCATCGTCCACGCCAGCGTGCTGAACGCGCTGAAGACCGCAGGCCGCTACGACCGCAGCAAGCTCGCCTACTATCACTGGAAGACCTTTCCGTTCATGCCGGTCGAGTTCTCGGTCGCCGCCTACCGGCTCGGTCATTCCATGATCCGCCCCGGCTACCGGCTGAACGACGCCGCCAACATGCTGCTGCAGATCTTCCCCGATCCCAACAATCCCGACAACAATGCGCTGACCGGCTTCCGCGCCATGGGTCCGGGGCGTGCGATCGATTGGGGCCGCTTCATCGATCTCGACACGCGCGCCTATGGCGTCGCGGACGACGGCAGCAATGCCGACAACAAGCGGCGGCTGCAGTTCGCCTATCGCATCGATGCCTCGCTGGTCGATCCGCTGCGCAGGCTGCCGCCGGAAGTCGCGTCCAATCCGGCTTCGCTGGCGCTGCGCAATCTCGAGCGGAGCTGGCGGCTTGGCCTGCCCTCGGGCCAGGCCGTCGCGAGAGCGATGAACCTGACGCCGCTGAGCGACGATCAGATCATCATCGGCAAGGCGGTCGACGAGCCCGGCACAGGCGATCCGCAGACCAGAATCGCAAACATCGCGAACGGCGTGTTCGCCGGCAATTGCCCGCTCTGGGCCTACATCCTCGCCGAGGCCCGGCAGTTCCAGATCGCGGTCCAGATTCCCGCCACCGGCGCGCCGGCAGTAGGAATCAACACGCCGCAACTTGGCCCCGTCGGCGGCCGCATCGTCGCCGAAGTATTCCTCGGCATGCTGTTCGGCGACAATTCCTCGGTGCTGTCGCTCGACCCGCAATGGGCGCCGGTGACGGGCTCAAGCTTCGCGCTGAAGGATCTCGTCGCCTATGCGCTCGGCCAGGGCGATCCGCTGCACTGAGTGCGGAATCGCTTATGGATTGAACGGGGCTCGCGGGCTTGCTCCGCCTCTCCCGCGTGCGGGAGAGGTCGAAGCGCCCCGGGCGCTGCGAAGCATCGTCCGGCGCGCGGCGGGTGAGGGCTCTATTCCCTTGGGATGTCCTCTGTAACTCTCGAAGGCCCCATTGCGGAGACAGCCCTCTCCCCTGCCCTCCCCGCATGCGGGGGAGGGAGTTCACTGCCGTTGCGGCCACATTGAGCACGCCATCTGCGATGGCTGGCATTGAGTGGTGACGGACGGGATGAAGAGGCCGCTCGTGGCGCCCCAAGCAGAGAACCGAGTTACTGCGCCTCGGCGACCTTCGGTCCGGAGGACGGCATCTGCGCATTGGCGGCCGAGAGCCGTTTCGATGGCGATGCCGGGTCCGACAACCGGAAAGCGGCGTCGGCCGGCGCGGCCTGCATGGGCCGGCGGGCGGCGGTCGCCGGCAGCACGATCACTTTCGCGCCGACTTTCACCCGCTCGTAAAGGTCTACGACGTCGTCATTGGTCAGCCGGATGCACCCTGAGGACACCCGCTTGCCGATCGTATCGGGATTGTTGGTGCCGTGAATGCGATATTCGGTCTCGCCGAGATACATCGCGCGGGCACCGAGCGGATTGCCGGGACCGCCCGCCATGAAGCGCGGCAGATAGGGCTGACGCCCAATCATCTCCACGGGCGGATGCCAATCCGGCCATTCGGCCTTGCGGGCGACGGTCTGTTCACCGGACCACGCGAAACCCTCACGGCCGACACCGATGCCGTAGCGCAGGGCCTGCGTGTCGTTCAGGACCAAATAGAGGAACGTATTCCTGGTATCGACGATCACGGTGCCTGGCGGCTGGCGGCTAGCATAGTCGACCACCTGCCGGACCAGTGCACCGGGACCTTCAGCGGCTTTCGGCGGTTCGACCAGAGGCGCCGGGGCCGGAGGCGGAGCTGGAGCCGGAGCTGGCGCGGCTGCACGAACGGGCGGCGCCACGTAGACCGGCGTTGACGACGCCTGGGCCTCGCGCACGACCGGTTTGCGAGTCGCTTGCTCGCTGATCGGTCCGGACAGCAGACCGTAGCCAAGGGCGGCGATGGAAACGACGCCAAGGGCGACGCGCGCGGCCATCGGGAGCGCGAACGTCTCCGCCGCCTTTCCGCGCTTGGCCCGTTTCTTCATGACTTCTCCCGGGTCATCATGCCAAAAGAGGTACTCCGGCAAGATTTAAGAAACATCGAAGCGAATTCGCCCGGACTGGAACCGTTAGCGATGGTTAACGCCGAGTGAAGCGCTTCCGACGCCTTCTAACGCGTGGGCGCGAGACCGCTCTCCGCGAGCCGCGCCGCGAGCCAGAGCGACAGCGGCTGATCGCGCGTGCCGCCGACATAGACCTCCGAAAGCGTCACCTGGTGCTTTTGCAGCACCAGGAGCAGGCCGATCCGGTAAGCGAACCAGATATCGGCATCGGTCAGCGCCCGCAGCTTGTGCTGGTCGTGCTCGAGCGGAGTGTGATTGCTCGCCTTGCGGATCTCCACGCTGAGCAGATTGTTCGGGATCTCGCGCTGATGCACGACGACGTCGGGGTAGATCGACTTGCCGAGATGATCGTCGGTCGAGATGATGGTGCCATGCGGCAGATGCAGCGTGCGCTCGCCGAGCCGGTCGTAATTGCAATCGACCGTCCAGCCGGAGAACTGCTTCTCCAGATGTACGGCGAAGCGGTGAGTGATGGCGCGTTCGCCGACGTCCTTCTCGAACAAAAATCCTTCGTGGGCGTAAAACTCGAGAAGCGCCGCGATCACCTTGTTCAGCTCGGTCTGCATGTCGCCTCCGGGCCAGCGCGCGTGCACGCCACACTCTCGGTGTCGTCCCGGCGAAAGCCGGGACCCATACCGCGAGGTCTAACGAGTACGCGCGGTGCGCGTACCGGATCCCTTGATCTTCGCCAAACTTCTCCCTGGGGTTATGGGTGCCGGCGTTCGCCGGCACGACGCGAGGAGAGAGCTCAGCCAAGCCGTCACATCTGGACTTCGATCAGCCGCGGGCCCGGCTCTGCGACGGCTTCGGCCAGCGCCTTGTTGAACTCGTCGGCATTGGTGACGGCGCGGGCGGGCACGCCCATGCCCTTGGCCAGCGCGACGAAATCGAGGGTCGGACGGTCGAGGCGGAGCATGTTGTTGGCGCGCTGGCCGGGTTCGCCGGCGCCGACATTGTCGAACTCGCCGCGCAGGATCTGGTAGATGCGGTTGGCGAACACGATGGTGACGATGTTGAGGTTCTCGCGCGCCTGCGTCCACAGCGACTGGATCGTGTACATCGCACTGCCGTCGCCGACCATGGTGATCACCTTGCGGTCCGGACAGGCGATGGCGGCGCCGATCGACAGCGGCGTGGAGAAGCCGATCGAGCCGCCCATGTTCTGCAGCCAGTCGTGCGGCGCGGCGGCCGCGGTCGGCGGGAAGAAGGCGCGGCCGGTGGTGAGGGACTCGTCGACCATGATCGCGTTCTCGGGGATCGCATAGGCAATCGCCTGCGCGATCGAGGCATGGGTCAGCGCGCCGGTCGGCTTGATAAGTTCCTGCAACGCCTGCGGCTTGACATCCTTCGCGCTGGCCTTGACGGCGCCGGCGAGCGCGTCGAGCGCCGCGACCGAGTTCTCGCCCCAGGCGGTCATGCGATGCACGTCGCAGCCTTCGGGGCGCAGCACGCTCGGCTTGTTCGGATAGGCGAAGAACGCCACGGGATCGTCGGACTCGACCAGCACGATGTGACGGAACTTCGCCAGCATCGGCAGCGCCTGATCGATGACATAATGGATGCGGTCGATCGAGTAGCGGCCGCGGCCGCGCGCCATCCGGGGACGGAAGGTCGGGCCCATCACGGTGCAGCCGGTCCTGGCGGCGATGCGTTCGGCCAGCGCCAGGCCTTCCTCGGAGAGCGCGCTGCCGGTCATCAGAAGCAGCGTGCCCTCGCCGTCGCCGTGCAGGATCTTGGCGGCCTGCTCGACCGCCTGTGGCGAATAGCTCGCGCGCTGCTGCTCGGCGGGCACCTCGGCGATGCCGTCGGCCTCGTTCCAGGCGGTGTCGGCGGGCAGAATGAGGGTCGCGATCTGCCCCGGCGCGCTCTTGGCGGCGGCGATCGCGGCGGCGCCGTCGGCGGCGACCGATTTGGAATCCGGCGAGGTGCGGACCCAGGACGACATCGGCCGGGCCAGGCCCTCGATGTCCGAGGTGAGCGGCGCGTTGTAGCCGATGTGGTAGACCGCGTGCTGGCCGACGATGTTGACGATACCGGAATTGGCCTTCTTGGCGTTGTGCAGATTGGCAAGCCCGTTGGCGAGGCCGGGGCCGAGATGCAGCAGCGTCGAGGCCGGCGTGCCCGTCATGCGGTAGTAGCCGTCGGCGGCGCCCGTCACCACGCCCTCGAACAGGCCTAGCACGCAGCGCATGCCCGGAACGCGGTCGAGCGCGGCAACGAAATGCATCTCGGAGGTACCCGGGTTGGTGAAGCAGACGTCCACCCCGCCCTTGACCATCGTCCGCACCAGGCTTTCCGCACCGTTCATCTTGTCTGCTCCCGCAACCGGCAATGTCCGCAATCCGTCCGATCAATCATTGTTCGCGAGTTCCGTCAAAGCAATAGCGGGCGCTGCGGGCCTGCCCCGCATCATGATGCGCTGGTTTGGCTAATGCTTTTCGGCAGATCGGCGCGATTGCCGATCTGGTCATGCCAATCGTTAACGATGCCTCACTCACGGGGCCGTGGCTTGCGAAAACCCAGCGAATATGGCCTCTGGCTGTCGTTGCATCGATCTTTTACTGGGGGAAACAATGATCCGGTTTTTTGCCGCGCCGATTGCCGCCATCGCATTGCTGTCGGCCACCGCCGGCGGCGCGCTCGCCGAAGGGGTCGATTCGCGCGACATCATGGGCGGCGGCCCGAACTTCTTCCAGGGCGGCTCGAGCCCGATCCCCCGCACCACCGTGAACTACAACGGCAATTACGCCCCCGGCACGATCGTGGTGAACACGTCGGAGCGCCGGCTCTATCTGGTGCTGCAGAACGGCCAGGCGCTGCGCTACGGCATCGGCGTCGGCCGCGACGGCTTCCGCTGGGGCGGCGTGCACAAGATCACCGCCAAGAAGGAGTGGCCGGACTGGACGCCGCCGTCGCAGATGCTGGCCCGCCGGCCGGACCTGCCGCGCCACATGAAGGGCGGCATCGAGAACCCGCTCGGCGCACGTGCGATGTATCTGGGATCGACGCTCTACCGCATCCACGGCTCCAACGAGCCGGAGACGATCGGCCAGGCGGTCTCCTCCGGCTGCTTCCGCATGACCAATGACGACGTCAGCGACCTCTACGGCCGCGTCGGGGTCGGCACCACAGTGGTGGTGCTGAATAACTAGAGGTGCGTGAACTGCCGTAGGGTGGGCAAAGCCGAAGGCGTGCCCACCGATTCCTTGATCGCTGTCGAAAGATGGTGGGCATAGCGCTTCGCGCCTTTGCCCAACCTACGGCACCGTGCTTGAACACCGCCGGAACCCGCCGGGCCGCGCGCATTTGCGGACTTGTGCACGCGAGGCGAATGCGGCAGCGTTGCAGGACGATGAGCGCATTGAACTTGCCCTCGGCTTCCCTGCGCACCGCCCTCCTGGCGCTGGCAACGGCCACATGTATGCCTGCGGCAGCCCCGATCGCCGTCGCGGGCGACGTGGCCGCGGTCGCCGCACGCCAGCGCTCCGAGAAGAAGAGTTTTACCGACGGCGAGATCGTCGAAGGTTTTTTCAAGACCGCGTTCGGCGCCGAATACCATCTCGCCGGCCGCGTCGACCGCATCCGCAGATACGATGGGCCGGTGCGCGTGTTCGCCGAGAGCGACCGCGCCGACCGCAAGGCGCAGCTGGCCAAGGTCGTGGCCGATATCGGCAAGCGCGTGCAGCATCTCGACATCGCCATGATCGACACCAGCGAGGCCGCAAACGTGCGGGTGAAGCTGCTGCGCGACCGCGATCTGTTCCGCACCATCTCGAGCTTCTACGGCGCCGAGAAGGCGCGCGAGATCCGCACCTCGCTCGATCCGCAATGCCTGTCCGGCTTCCGCAAGAACGAGAATTTCGAGATCGAGCATTCCGACGTCATCCTCACCGTCGACAACGGCGACTTCACCTTCCTCGACTGCGCCTATGAGGAGCTGCTGCAATCGCTCGGGCCGATCAACGACACGTCGAGCGTGCCGTGGACGATGTTCAACGACAACGTCTCGATGGGCTATTTCGACATCTACGACCAGTACATCCTCAATCTGCTCTACGACCCCCGCATCAAGCCCGGCATGACCATCGCGGAGGTGAAGGCGGTGCTGCCCGCGGTGCTCGCGGACGTGCGGGTGTGGGTCAGGCGCGTGAACGATCTGAAGGAGTGATTCCGTTCTTACCCTCTCCCCTTGTGGGAGAGGGTGGCTCGACGCGAAGCGGCGAGACGAGTGAGGGGGATCTCACCGCGAGTTCAATTCTCATTTGAGAAGACGGTGAGATACCCCTCATCCGGCGCTTCGCGCCACCTTCTGCCACAAGGGGAAGGGAAGACGCCGCCCCTACTGCACGAGATCGGCAACCGTGGTCGCGGCCTTCAGGCCGGTGCCGGTGAGGATGGCGACCGTGGTCTCGCTGGCCTTGATCGCACCCGCAGCCGAGAGCTTGTCCAGAGCGGCAGCGGCGCTTGCGCAGGTCGGCTCGACGAACAGGCCCTGGCGCGCAAGACGCCGCAGCGCGGCGGCGATCTCGTCCTCGGTGAGCGCGATGGTGCCGCCGCCGCTCTTGCGCAAGGCGGCGATGATCTCGCGCAGGCGCAGCGGATGTTTGATGGCAGTGCCTTCGGCGATGGTCTTGTGCACCTCGCGCGCGACCGGCGTATCGACGCCGGCCTGAAAACTCGCATCGATCGGCGAGCAGTTCAGCGGCTGCGCGGCGAACAGGCGCGGCAGCTTGGCGATCTGCCCGGCCTTGAGCAACTCGCGGAAGCCGAACGCGCAACCGAGCAGGCTGCTGCCGGCGCCGACAGGCATGATGACGTTGTCAGGCGCGCGGAAGCCGAGGTCTTCCCAGATTTCATAGGCGAGCGACTTGGTGCCTTCCAGAAAGAACGGCTGCCAATTGTGGCTGGCGTAAAACGTCTGGCGCGACTGGCGGATCGCCTCGGCCTCCGATTCCTCGCGCGGGCCCTCGACGAGCTGCACCGTGGCGCCATAGGCGCGCACCTGCGCGATCTTGGCCGGCGAGGTCGAGGCCGGCGCCAATATCTTTACGCGCAAGCCACCGGCCGCGCCTAACCCGGCCATCGACGAGCCGCCATTGCCGGAGGAATCCTCCAGGATGGCCTCGACGCCGATCTGCCGCAGGAAGGAGAGCATCACCGCCGAGCCGCGGTCCTTGAAGCTGCCGGTCGGGTTGAACCATTCGAGCTTGAACAGCGGCCGCAATTCGCCCCAGTCCTGCTGCACCAGCGGCGTGCAGCCTTCGCCGAGCGTGATCGGCTTTACGATTCCGACCGGCAGCGCAGCGCGGTAGCGCCAGAGCGAACGCGTGCGGCCATCGATGTCATCGCGCGAGATGCCTGGTCCTGGCGTCACCAGCAGCGGCGTGCGCTCGTCCGAACACCAGCGCGGCTGATCGAGCGGATAGAGCCGTCCGTTGCGGGGATCGATGTAGCTGGCGGCAGGCATGGAAGTCTCCGGGGCAGAGCCGATCCGGTCGATATGTCCGAATATGCAGGTTTTATCCAGTCCATCGTTTGGAGGGTGTGGGGGCGGACGATTCGTGCAAGATGCGCCTATGCTCAACCTCGACCACATCACCGTCGCCGCGAACGACCTTGCCGAAGGCGTCGCCTATGTCGAACAGGCACTCGGCATTGCCCCGCCTGCCGGCGGCGCGCATCCGCTGATGGGGACGCATAATCACCTGCTGCGGCTGAGCGAGACGAGCTTACTCGAGGTCATCGCGCCGGACCCGCAGGCCCCCACGCCGAAACGGCCGCGCTGGTTCGCATTGGACGATCCGCAAACGCATGCGGCGCTGGCGGTATCGCCGAGGCTGATGACCTGGGTCGTGAATACGTCGGACATCGAGTCCGCCCTTGCAGACATCCCGCGGGCTGCCCGGCCGGCGATTACGGTCACGCGCGGCCACCTCGAATGGCTGATCTCCGTCCCGCCCGACGGATCGATGCCGTTCGGCGGCGCATTTCCGACCGTGATCCAGTGGCCCGAAGGCCCGCACCCGGCCTCACGCATGTCCGACCTCGGTTGCGCGCTGGCGGCTTTTGAAATCCGGCACCCCGCCGCTGACACGATCCGGACGTCGCTGGCGCGCTTTCTGGACGATCCGCGCGTCCGCTTCAGCCATGCCCGCGAGCCGTCGTTTCGCGCGGTGATCCGGACGCCCTCGGGCGAGCGGGAATTGGTCTAGGCGCGCCCGGCCTACCCCTTAAAAAAAGCAAACAATTTCATATATATGAGCGATCCCCAGGGCGTCCCGGCTCGGACCGGCGCGCCGTTCGGGGTCGGCATGGCCATGCTCACATCAACGGCATCAGCCGTGAGACGGCATTGTCACGCGACACCATTAACTTGTCTGTCGCGGCTCGCCGCTACAATATGTTGGATTGATCTTGCGCCGCCGGTGGCGGCGCGACCGAGCCAGGCCCGTCCGAGCGGCGGGCCGTTGGCTTTTTGGGAGTTTGGTCATGAGCCGTGCGAACCGTACCGACCACATCCGTCTCACCTCCCATCCGGAGCCGGGCCGGGCAGCCGCTTTCCCGATCCATTGGGGCGCGGCCGATGCGCGCGCCCGCGGGCCGATCATCGGCACGGTGTCGCGCATCGGCGATCGCAACGTGATCGGCAGCCATGGCGGCTCCTACGCGATGTACCGCGCGCTCGCCGTCTCCGCCGGCGCGCTCGATCCCATCAGGCGCCCCGACCTCACCAACACGTTTCCGGCCGCGACCATCGGCCCGTTCGAGCAATGGCGCGATCCCGCCAAGATCGTCGCGCTCGATCCCTGGGGGCATCTTGTCGCCGAGAATTTCGGCAAGGAGATCGCCGAAGGCTCCGACATCAGGCCCAGCATCGCGGTGACCCGCGCGCGGCTCGACCTGCCTGAAATCCGCGAGGCGCTGGCCGCAAAGCGGCTGCGCGCCGACGGCGAGGTCGTGCACGCCAATGGCAGCGTCTCTGTCGTGAAGATCGCGATCGATCCGGTCTGGTACCTGCCCGGTCTTGCGGAGCGTTTCGCCACCAACGAGACCGAGCTGCGGCGCACGCTGTTCGAACAGACCGCCGGCATGTTCCCCGAACTCGTGACCCGGCCTGACATGAAGGTGTTCCTGCCGCCGATCGGCGGCACCACAATCTACATGTTCGGCGACGTGACCAAGCTGCCGGACCATCGCACCAAGATCACCTGCCGCGTGCATGACGAGTGCAACGGCTCCGACGTGTTCGGCTCCGACATCTGCACCTGCCGGCCTTATCTCATCCACGGCATCGAGGAATCCGCGCGCGGCGCGCAGGAGGGCGGGCTCGGGCTCGTCATCTACAACCGCAAGGAAGGCCGCGCCCTCGGCGAAGTCACCAAATTCCTGGTCTACAACGCGCGCAAGCGCCAGGAGGACGGCGATGCGGCTGCTGCCTATTTCGAGCGCACCGAATGCGTCGCCGGCGTCCAGGACGCGCGCTTCCAGCAATTGATGCCGGATACCATCCACTGGCTCGGGCTGAAGCGTATCGACCGCTTCCTGTCGATGAGCGACATGAAGCACGACGCGCTGACCTCGCAGGGCATCGAGATCGTCGAGCGCGTGCCGATTCCGCCGGAGCTGATCCCGGCCGATGCCCATGTCGAAATCGCCGCGAAGAAAGCCGCCGGCTATTACTCCACCGACATCGCGCCCGAGAAGGACGTCAATGGCGTGGTCGGGCGCTCGCTGGAAAAATACTGATCAGGCGATGACCGAGGCTTTGGAACTGCAGGCCCGCTCGCTGCTCAGTGCAGCAGCGGTTCGTGCGCGCGCCGAACAAATGCTCGTGATCGGCCTGAACGGCGCGCTCACGCATTTCACCATCGATCTCGACCGCATGGACGGCGTCGCGGAGGCCGTGCTCGCGGTCACGCGAAAGGCCTATCCGACGCTGGAGATTCCGTTTCACGCACGATGGCGGCACTTCGTGCTCGATGGCGTCGACCGCTCGGCACGGCTGGCGGAGGCGGCATCCTGGCCGGATCGCGCCGCACGGGCGCGCGCGGAGTTCGATCTTGCCATCGTCAGCGTGCTGCTCGATGCGGGCGCAGGTGCGGCGTGGCGCTATCGCGACGCGGTGACGGAACAAGGCATCGGCCGGTCCGAAGGGCTTGCCATCGCAAGCATCGACATGTTCGCAAGCGGACTCTTTTCCCGCGATACGCACACGCCCTTTAGGGTCGATGCGGATGTGCTCGCAAAGCTGCCGCTTGCCGCACTGACATCCGCGTTTCAGGTGACGGACGCCAATCCACTGCTCGGCCTCGAAGGACGTACCGATCTGCTGCAGCGTCTAGGCAAGCTTGTTGCGGGGCGTCCGGACGTTTTCGGACTGCACGACAGCCCACGGCCGGGCGGCCTGTTCGATCACATCGCTGTACAAGCCAAAGGCGGCGCCATCGCCGCGTCTGCGATCCTCGCCGCGGTACTGAACCAGCTTGGGCCGATCTGGCCGTCGCGGCTTGAACTTGCCGGCATTCCGCTCGGCGATTGCTGGCGCCATCCGGCGCTCGAGACGGATGATACGACCACCGGTCTCGTGCCGCTGCACAAGCTGTCGCAATGGCTGAGCTATTCGCTGATCGAACCGCTGCAGCGCGCCGGCTTCGACGTCATCGACATCGACGGCCTGACCGGACTTGCCGAATACCGCAATGGCGGGCTGTTCGTCGATCACGAGGTGCTGCGCCTGCGCGATCCCGCCGACGCTGGCCGCGCGCATGCGGTTGATTCGCTGCTCGTCGTCGAGTGGCGCGCGCTGACCGTGGCCCTGCTGGACCGGCTTGCTGACCTCGTGCGCACCAAACTCGGCCGCACGCCGGAGACCTTGCCGCTCGCCAGCATCCTGGAAGGCGGCACCTGGGCCGCGGGCCGCGCCATTGCCTTTGCCCGCCGGCCCGATGGTTCGCCGCCGCTCAAGGTGATCAGCGACGGCACGGTGTTTTAAACCCTCTCCCCCTGTGGGAGAGGGTGGCTCGCCGCGACAGCGGCGAGACGGGTGAGGGGTACGTCTCCGCAGACATATCTCTCGTTGGAGTTCGTTGAGACAGACCCTCATCCGGCGCCGTAGCCGAAGCTACGCTTCGGCATTTTTAAGAACGGCGGCCTGAAGGCCGCCTATACCACCTTCTCCCACGAGGAAAGAAGGAAGAAAGGCATCCGATCATGCAAGGCGTCACGATCGTCGATCACCCGCTGGTGCAGCACAAGCTGACGCTGGTGCGGGACAAATCCATCTCGACCAAGTCGTTCCGCGAGCTGATCAAGGAGATCGGCATGCTGTTGTGCTATGAGGTGACGCGCGATCTGCCGCTCACTGACACCGTGATCGAGACGCCGCTGGCGACGATGCATTCGGCCAAGATCGCCGGCAAGAAGCTGGTATTCGTGCCGATGCTGCGCGCCGGCACCACCTTCGTCGACGGCATGATGGACCTGGTGCCGACCGCGCGGGTCGCCCATATCGGGCTCTACCGCGAGCCGCACAGTTTTGCGGCGGTCGAGTATTTCTTCAAATCGCCGTCCGATCTCAGCGAGCGGCTCGCGATCGTCGTGACGCCCGTGGTCGCCACCGCCAACACGGCCGTGGCCGCGATCGACCGGCTGAAGGAGCGCGGCGCCAAGGACATTCGCCTCGCCTGTTTGATCGCCGCGCCGGAAGGCCTCGAACGGCTGCGCGGCCTGCATCCGGACGTGCCGATCTGGACCGCCGCGGTGGACGAAGGACTCGACGCAAACGGGTTCATCCTTCCGGGCCTCGGTGATGCCGGCGACCGCGCGTACGGGACTCGATAGCACAGTGATGTTAGTGCGCTGGCGGCCATGGCTCACCTCACCCCAGCGGGGAGAGGTCGGATTGCGCCTGGCGATGCGAAGCATCGTCCATAGCAATCCAGGTGAGGGGCTGCGGTTTCCAGAGAGACTTTAACCCCTCACCCGGATCGCATCTTTGATGCGATCCGACCTCTCCTATGGGAGAGGTGATCCAAGTTCTGGGCTGGCACCACTTCAAACAAAAACTCATCCAGCTCTAAATCTTCCCGCTGCCGCAGATCAGCTTCAGCGACTGCCACTCCTCGTCCGTCAGCAGCGGCGGGCCGCTGGCGGGGCGGTCTTCCTTCGTCATGCGCGCGAGGCGGTCTTCGGTGAGCGGATGGCTTGCCAGGATCGAGGTGAGGCCGCCGCCTTCCTTGCCGGTGATGCGGAACATCAGTTCGGCGGCGGGCTTGGGCGAGCGGCCGAGCTTGTGCATCATCTCGATCGCGAAGGTGTCGGCAGCGGTCTCGGCCTCGCGCGAATAGGATGCTTCGACCACGCTGCGCGAGGCGAAGATCACGGCGGATGAGCCGGTGACGTCGCCGAACAGGAGGCCGATCAGGAACGAGGTGCCGCCGTTGTAGATCAGCCCGCGCATGTTGTCGTAATGCTTGAGATGGCCGAGCTCGTGGGCGAGGATGCCGGCGAGTTCGTCGGGATTCTCCGCCTTGTCGAGCAGGCCCTTCAGCACATAGACCTTGCCGCCCGGGAGCGCGAACGCGTTCGGTATTGAGGTCGGCAGCACGCCCGCCGTCATGGCATCGTCATCGAGACCGGCGGCATCGCGCAGGCGGTTGACAAGCTTGACGAACGCGGTCTTCCCCGCCGGATCCTCGCAGGCGCTGCGGCCGAAGATGGTCTTGACCTGGACCTCCGAGGCATCGCCGATGCGTCGCTCGATCGGCTTCGGCACCAGCGGCGCGAGCCGGTCGGCGGCGAGCGGCACGCCGAACAGCACGACGCAGACGATGGAGACGGCGGCCGCCACTGACCAGCCGACGATTTTCGCGACGCCGCGAGGCGAGATCCGGTGCTCGTCGAGACGCATGCAGCGGGCGATGACGCTGGCGGCCAGCGCGGAATCGCGGATTTCGAGGCGCGCCAGCGGCGGCGCGGAGGTGCAGGCCAAACGCAGGATTCCGGCCGGACTGTCGGCACGGCGAATGTCCGCCCAAGCCCAGCTAACGGGCGTCCCGCCCTCCTCGGCAATCTCGAGCGCCTCGCCGAACACCAGCGTCACCTGCCGCCTGCGGCTCGACACGCCGTCGAAGAAGATGGTCGGCTTGGCCGACTGCGGGGGGGACTCAGGAGACAGCTCACTCACAGATCAAAATCCCGCGACATCGAGCCCGTCGGCAAAGCCTTCGCCGAGCGCGCTTGCCAGCTCGCCGCTGCCGCGCACATCCGACGCGGCGCCGATGTTGTGCACCTCGACGGTCTCCAGCACCTTGGCCCAGATATCACGTTGCAGATAGACCCGCATGACGATGTTGATCGCAAGTGCCAGAGCGAAATAGCCGATGACCATCATCACGACCATCGGGATGCTCTTGGCGGTATGGCCGGGTTCGAACAGCTGCTCTGCCGGAACGCCGCCGAGCTGGACGACGAGCAGGGCGGCGCCGCCCAAATAGGCGCTGAAGACGGTCGAGAGCAGCAGCCACCAGCCGATCACCTTCCAGTACACGCCGTAGAACGCGTTGGACGGCAAGTTCGAGGACAGGCTGACGCCGCCGATGCGGATGCCGTCGAGCCACCAGCGCCACTCGCGCGCCTTGAATGCGGCATAGACAAACGGCGCTATCGGGAAGATGAGCAGTGCGATCGGGGTGAGCAGCCACAGCCACCACGCCCGCTTGAAGAAAGTCCAGCCGTCGCCTTCGAAATCGCCGGTGAGATCGCCGTAATGGGTGTGCCGCATTTTGTAGCGTTCGAGCGAGGCCTCGCGCCAGGGCAGTGCCAGGCCGAGGGTGAGGAATACCAGCAGCCCCCACGCCATGGCGCGGAACGAATAGGCCCAGCCTGATCCGTCCATCCAGAAGCGGACGCCGCGCCAGACAGTGCGCGTCAACCGGTAACGCCGGGCGCGAAAGATCGCGAACTGGCCGAAGGCGTAGAAGCTGATGAACAGCGGCGTCGAGGCAAAGCCCTGCCAGCGCTCGAACTCGATACCGACGAGGAAATAGGCCAGATAGATCGGCACCAGGATCGCGAGCGCGAACAGGAAGCCGATCAGCAGCTCCCTGGCACGGCCGGTATATTCGGCGGCGTCGCCATCGATCGCGGTGTGCGACCACAGATGACGGCGAAGATCGGTGACGAGCCAGAACCGGTAGAAGCCGAAGGTGACGAGCTCGAGCAAGGCCCCCTTCGTCACCAGTTTGCGGAATTCGGAGCGGTCGCCGGTAAATTCCACCCGCGTCGGCGGCAGCGGCGGCGGGAGCGGTTCGGAGCCGGTCGGGGCCCATTGCATGTCGTTCACGGCGGCAACCTCGGGATGCGGATCTGTTGCGGTCAAACTATAGATCAGAGATTAGTCGAACCCCAGGATCTGCGGGTTCGATTTAGCTCGATTTCCGTCGTTTTCTCCAACAACAGAGTGCGGCGAGTCACGTTCGTAGCCTGGATGGAGTCCCTTAGCCCGGATGGAGCGGAGCGCAATCCGGGACAGCGGCCATGGGGCCCGAATCCCGGATTTCGCTGCGCTCCATCCGAGCTAAAACACTATCCCGGTGGCAAACTCTCCCTTGCTCCGACGCCGACAACGGGCTGTAATTGCAAATCAAATACCGCAGCGCAGAATTCATAAAAAGGCGCGCGGGGGGAGCGTCAGGGAGAACGGCCATGCACGGGACCATCGAGAGTTCGGCAAAGCTCGACGCATTGCGCGCGCGTGCGTCATCACTGCCACTGGAACAGTTCGATCCGGGCGACCCCGAGCTGTTCAGAACCGATACGTTCTGGCCCTATTTCGATCGCCTGCGCCGGGAAGATCCCGTCCACTATTGCAAGGACTCGATGTTCGGGCCGTACTGGTCGATCACGCGCTACAACGACATCATGGAGATCGAGACCAACCATGCGGTGTTCTCGTCGGCCTCCGCGCTCGGCGGCATCACCATCCGCGACCTCGATCCGGATCTGCGGCGCGAAAGCTTCATTTCGATGGACCCGCCGCGCCACGCCGCGCAGCGCAAGACGGTGGCGCCGATGTTCACGCCGACCCATCTGGACAATCTCGCCATCAATATCCGCCAGCGCTCGGCCGAGTGCCTCGACAATCTGCCGCGCGGGGAAGTGTTCGACTGGGTCGATCGCGTCTCGATCGAGCTCACGACGCAGATGCTCGCCGTGCTGTTCGACTTTCCCTGGCCGGACCGCCGCAAGCTGACGCGCTGGTCCGATATCGCCACCACCATTCCCGGCCCCGACGGCGTCGTCGCGACCGAGGACGAGCGACAGGCGGAACTGGCGGAATGCGTCGCCTATTTCTCCCGGCTGTGGAAAGAGCGCATCGAGCAGCCGCCGAAGAGCGACCTGCTCTCGATGATGGCGCACAGCGATGCGACGCGCCACATGGACGCCAGGAACTTTCTCGGCAATCTCATCCTTTTGATCGTCGGCGGCAATGACACCACGCGCAACACCATGTCGGGCTCGCTTCTGGCGCTGAGCCAGCATCCGGAGCAGTACCGCAAGCTGCGCGAGAATCCGGCGCTGCTCGACAGTTTCGTGCCGGAGGTGATCCGATGGCAGACGCCGCTCGCCCATATGCGCCGTACCGCACTCAGCGACTTCTCGTTCCGCGGCAAGCAGATCAAGAAAGGTGACAAGGTCGTGATGTGGTACGTCTCGGGCAACCGCGACGAGGATGTCATCGAAAAGCCCTACGATTTCATCATCGACCGCGCCCGCCCGCGCACGCATATCTCGTTCGGCTTCGGCATCCACCGTTGCGTCGGCTTGCGGCTTGCGGAGCTTCAGCTCAAGATTATCTGGGAAGAAATCCTGAAGCGGTTCGACCGCATCGACGTGGTCGGCGAACCGAAGCGGGTTTATTCGAGTTTCGTAAAGGGTCTTGAAACCTTGCCGGTGAAGATTGCGGCGTAGGGCGATGAGCCCGAATGACATCCGCGGGAGGCTGCGCCCCCTCCCCCGCTTGCGGGGGAGGGTCGGGGAGACGGTCTCTCCTCAATCGAGAGCCCCCAAGAGGAGAAAGCTCTCACCCTGCACGCGTGACGATGCTTCGCATCGCCCGGAGCGCGCCGACCTCTCCCGCAAGCGGGAGAGGTTAGAAACCACAACTGGAGCCACCACCATGAACATCCAAGCGCCGGTAAAAGTCGACAAGGCCGAACGCATGCGCAGGGCTCGCGAGGAGGCCTATGCGACGCCGCTGTCGCAGTTTCACCCGGGCGCGCCCAGGCTGTTCCAGGACGATACGCTGTGGCCGTGGTTCGAACGGCTGCGCAAGGAAGAACCGGTGCATTACTGCACCAACGCGCCGATCGAGCCGTACTGGTCGGTGGTGAAGTACGACGACATCATGCATGTCGACACCAATCACGGCATCTTCTCGTCGGACTCGACGCTCGGCGGCATCGGGATCCGCGACGTGCCGCAGGGCTATGACTGGCCGAGCTTCATCGCGATGGACCAGCCGCGTCATTCGTCGCAGCGCAAGACGGTGTCGCCGATGTTCACGCCGGCGCATCTGGACGAGCTGGCCAAACTGATCCGGCAGCGCTCACAGACCGTGCTCGACAATCTGCCGCGCAACGAGACCTTCAACTTCGTCGAGCGCGTCTCGATCGAGCTGACGACGCAGATGCTGGCGACCCTGTTCGACTTCCCCTGGGAGGAGCGGCGCAAGCTGACGCGCTGGTCGGATGTCGCGACCGCGCTGCCCAAGAGCGGCATCGTCGCCTCGGCCGAAGAGCGCCGCCGCGAGATGGACGAATGCTACGCCTACATGTCGAAGCTCTGGAACGAGCGCGTCAATTCGGCGCCGCGCAACGACCTGCTGTCGCTGATGGCGCACAATGACGCTACGCGTCACATGGACCCCGACAACCTCATGGGCAACATCATCCTGCTCATCGTCGGCGGCAACGACACCACGCGCAACACCATGACCGGTTCGGTGCTGGCGCTGAACGAGAATCCAGAGCAGTACGACAAGCTGCGCGCCCATCCGGAGCTGATCGACTCCATGGTGCCGGAGGTGATCCGCTGGCAGACGCCGCTGGCGCATATGCGCCGCACCGCGCTCCAGGACACCGAAATCGGCGGCAAGTCCATCAAGAAGGGCGACCGCGTCGTGATGTGGTACGTCTCCGGCAACCGCGACGAGGACATGTTCGAGGCGCCGAACGACTTCATCATCGACCGCCCGCGCCCGCGCACCCACCTCTCTTTCGGCTTCGGCATTCACCGCTGCGTCGGCATGCGCCTCGCGGAGCTACAGCTCAAGATCGTCTGGGAAGAGATGCTGAAGCGGTTCGACCGGATCGAGGTGGTCGGCGAGCCCAAGCGGATCTATTCGAGCTTCATCAAGGGGTATGAGTCGCTGCCGGTGCGAATTCCGGGGTAGACTCGATCCTCCGTCATTGCCAGCGTAGCGAAGCCATCCAGACTGTCTCCGCGAAGGGACTTCTGGATTGCTTCGCTACGCTCGCAATGACGGATACTGGATACAGTGCGCGTCGAACGCGCAGTGCCGCCGCCCGGCACATTGCGGGATGGCAGGTCGCGCCAGATGAAGGCACGAGGCCAAGCCACCCGATTTGCCGCGCAACGGGACGTGCTGCAGTGCCGGAAATCCACGCTTGCCAAGCCGGGACGGCTATTCCATAGGCTATGGCAAATGCGCATAGGGACCGGCGTCGTTTTCACGACGCCCAGCGACGGCCAGGCGTTATCTTCGCCGCCGCAGCAATTGGGAAACGCCATGACTGAAGACCATCACACCGAAGATCACGCCGACATCCGCGACGCCGTCGCCAAGCTCTGCGCGCAGTTTCCCGGCGAATACTGGCGCAAGCTCGATCGCGAGATGGCCTACCCCAAGGCCTTCGTCGACGCGCTGACAGAGGCCGGCTACCTCTCGGTGCTGATCCCCGAGGAATATGGCGGGGCGGGGCTGAAGCTGTCCGCGGCCGCGGCGATCCTCGAGGAGATCCAGCGCGCGGGCTGCAACGGAGGCGGCTGCCATGCCCAGATGTACACGATGGGCACCGTGCTGCGGCACGGCAGCGACGAGCAGAAGGCGAAATATCTGCCGAAGGTCGCCAGCGGCGAATTGCGCCTGCAGGCGTTCGGCGTCACCGAGCCGACCAGCGGCACCGACACGACCTCGCTGAAGACCTTCGCGCGTAAGGACGGCAATGCCGGCTACGTCGTCAACGGCCAGAAGATCTGGACCAGCCGCGCCGAGCATTCCGATTTGATGCTGCTGCTAGCGCGGACCACGCCGAAGGACGAGGTCAAGAAGCGCACCGACGGGCTCTCGGTCTTCATCGTCGACATGCGCGAGGCCAGGAACAAGGGCCTCGAGATCCGCCCGATCCGCACCATGATGAACCACGCCACCACCGAAGTGTTCTTCACCGACATGAAAGTGCCGGCGGAGAATTTGATCGGCGAGGAAGGCAAGGGCTTTCGCTACATCCTCTCCGGCATGAATGCCGAGCGCATCCTGATCGCAGCCGAATGCATCGGCGACGCCAAATGGTTCATCGCCAAGGCCACGAATTACGCCAAGGAGCGCAGCGTGTTCGGCCGGCCGATCGGCCAGAACCAGGGCATCCAGTTCCCGATCGCCAAGGCCTATGCCGCGATGCGCGCGGCCGAGCTGATGGTGAAGGAAGCCACGCGCAAATACGAGGCCGGCCTCGATTGCGGCGCGGAAGCCAACATGGCCAAGATGCTGGCGGCCGATGCGTCCTGGGAGGCGGCCAATGCTTGCGTCCAGACCCATGGCGGCTTCGGCTTTGCCGAGGAATACGACGTCGAGCGCAAATTCCGCGAGACGCGGCTCTACCAGGTCGCGCCGATCTCGACCAATCTCGTGCTCTCCTTCGTTGCCAAGCATGTGCTCGGCATGCCGCGCTCGTACTGAGGCGGCAACCATGGGCGCACTGGACGGGATCAGGGTGATTGCGGTCGAGCAGGCGGTGGCAGCGCCGTTCTGCTCCTCGCGCCTCGCGGATGCCGGCGCGGAGGTCATCAAGATCGAGCGGCCCGAGGGCGATTTCGCCCGCGGCTATGACGCAGCGGCGAAGGGCCAGAGCAGCTATTTCGTCTGGCTCAACCGCGGCAAGCAATCGGTGGTGGTGGATCTCGCGACCAAGGAAGGCTGCGCCGAGCTGGAGAAGCTGATCGCCAGCGCCGACGTGCTGATCCAGAACCTCAAGCCGGGCTCGATGGACAAGCTCGGTTTTTCGCGCGAGCGGCTTTTGAAGGATTATCCTCGGCTGATCTCCTGCACCATCACCGGCTATGGCGACACCGGCCCCTATGCGAGCCGCAAGGCCTATGATCTCCTGATCCAGGCCGAGAGCGGGCTTGCCTCGATCACCGGCAATCCCGACGGCGCCTCGCGAGTCGGCATGTCCATCGTCGATGTCGCAACCGGCGCGACCGCGCATGCCGCGATCCTGGAAGCGCTGATCGGGCGCGGGCGCACCGGCAAGGGCGCCGACATCCGCATCTCCATGTTCGACGTGATGGCCGATTGGTGCACCGTGCCGCTGCTCAACTCCGAGGCCGGCAATCCGCCCAGGCGCATGGGCCTGCGCCATCCCTCGATTGCGCCCTATGGCGTGTTCACCTCGAAGGACGGCAAGGACATCCTGATCTCGATCCAGAGCGAGCGCGAGTGGAAGACGCTCTGCGCCAAGGTGCTGGACCAACCCGATCTGCCCGCCGATCCCCGCGTCGCCAACATGGTCGAGCGCGTGCGCAACCGTGACTTCACCGACTCGACGGTGGCCGACGCCTTCGGCAGGATGACGCGCGACGAGCTCTTGAAGCGGCTGTCGGATGCCGACATCGCGTTTGCGGAGGTCAACACCATGGCGGACCTCACCACCCATCCGCATCTGCGCCGCATCGAGGTCGACACGCCGAACGGGCCCGTCAGCTATCCCGCACCGGCGCCGATCATCGTCGGCGAGACGCGCAGCTACGGTGCCGTCCCCGCGATCGGCGAAAAACCGGCAAAGACATAACAAGAGCGAGGCGCCATGACCGAAAAGCTCGACATCGATCATTTGCGGCAATGGATCGGCCGCAGCACGGAGGCGACCGACATCGTCACCGCGCAGCTCGTCATGGGGCTGCGCGCGACGCTGTTCCAGGAGGTCGGGGAGCCCAAAAAGGGCGACGCCGCGCCGTTCACGGTGCATTGGTGCCTGGCGCAGCCGGTGTTTCCGATGTCGATGCTCGGGCCCGACGGCCACCCAACCCGCGGCGGCTTCCTGCCGCCGGTGCCGCTGCCGCGCCGGATGTGGGCCGGCGGCGAGATCGAGTTTTTGCAGCCGCTGCAGGTTGGCGATGAATCCACTCGCACCTCGCGCATTGCCGACGTGCAGGTGAAATCAGGCTCGACCGGCACGCTGTGCTTCGTCTCGGTCGAGCACAGCATCTCTTCGCCGCGCGGGGTGGCCATCCGCGAGCGTCAGGACATCGTCTATCGCGAGATGACGAGCAGCGCGCCTGCGAGCGCCAAGGCCCCGCCTCCACCGCTCAAGGCGCAGCATCGCGAAACGCATGTCTCCGATCCCGTGCTGCTGTTTCGCTATTCGGCGCTGACCTTCAACGGCCACCGCATCCATTACGACCGCGACTATGTCACCAAGGTCGAGGGCTATCCGGGCCTGATCTTCCACGGGCCGTTGCAGGCCGCGCTGATCATCGAGATGGCGGCGAAACTGCGCGGCGGCAAGGCGCCGAAGAAGTTCACCTACCGCGGCCTGCAGCCGCTGTTCGAAGGCACCGAGTTCTCCATCAACGCCAACGAGACCGCCGATGGCATGGAGCTGTGGACCGCGAATGCGGAGGGACAGCCGACCATGAAGGGCACGGCGGTGTGGTGAGGCGCTGCTGTTAGACCCTCACCCTGAGGAGCGCGCCCTTCGCGCGCGTCTCGAAGGGCGAGGCCACCAGATGGGCCTTCATCCTTCGAGACGCGCGAAGACGCGTTCCTCAGGATGAGGCATAGACAGGGGGACGGAAAACCATGTCCAAGAACGGCAAGACCGGCAGCAAATCCGTCACCGTCAAGCAGGCGGCCCTCGACCTGCTGCGCTCTTTCGGCATCGACAGGGTGTTCGGCAATCCCGGCTCGACCGAGCTGCCGTTCCTGAGCGACTGGCCTGACGACATCGACTACGTTCTGGCGCTGCAGGAGGCCTCCGCCGTGGGCATGGCCGACGGTTACGCGCAGGCGACGCGGAATGCCGGCTTCGTCAACCTGCATTCGGCGGCCGGCGTCGGCAACGCCCTCGGCAATATCTACACCGCGCATCGCAACCAGACGCCGCTGGTGATCACCGCGGGCCAGCAGGCGCGCTCGATCCTGCCCTTGCAGGCGTTCCTCTATGCGGAGCGCGCGTCGGAGTTTCCCAGGCCTTACGTGAAATACAGCGTCGAGCCGGCGCGGCCCGAGGACGTGCCGGCCGCGATCGCGCGCGCCTATTACACGGCGATACAGCCGCCGTGCGGACCGACCTTCGTGTCGATCCCGGTCGACGATTGGGCGCATGCCTGTGCGCCGGTCGAGGCGCGCAAGGTCAGCCGCGAGATCGGGCCCGAGCCTGAGGCCATGAAAGCGCTGGTCGCGGCGCTCGGCTCAGCAAAGCAGCCTGCCCTTGTCGTCGGCCCCGGCATCGACCGCGCCGGCGCGGTCGACCTGATGGTGCGCGTCGCCGAGAAGGCCAAGGCGAGCGTCTGGGTGAGCCCGTTCTCGGCGCGATGCTCGTTCCCCGAGCGGCATCCGCAATTCGCGGGCTTCCTGCACGCCTCGCCGGCGCAACTCTCCGATGCGCTGCGTGAGCATGATGTGGTCGTGGTCATCGGCGCGCCGGTGTTCACCTTCCATGTCGAGGGCCATGCCGCGATCTTCGACGACGGCGCGACCATCTTCCAGATCACCGATGATCCGGATGCTGCGGCGGTGACGCCGGTCGGCACCAGCATCGTCGCAACGATGAAGCCGGCGCTGGGCCTGCTGCTTGACCTTCTGCCGGAGACCAAGCGCGCAACGCCAAAGGGCCGCACACTGCCGCCGGCACCGCAGGCCGCCGATCCGCTGCCGGTGGAGTTCCTGCTGCACGCGCTGTCTCAGGCCATGCCCGATGGCGCCTCGCTAGTCGAGGAAGTGCCCTCGCACCGGCCGGCGATGCAGAAATTCATGCCGATGCGCGGCCAGGATTCCTTCTACACGATGTCCAGCGGCGGCCTCGGCTATTCGCTGCCCGCCGCCGTCGGCATGGCGCTCGGCAAGCCGAACAGCCGCACCGTCTGCCTGATCGGCGACGGCTCGGCGATGTATTCGGTCCAGGCGCTATGGACTGCAGCGCAGCGCAAGCTGCCGCTCACCGTCGTCGTCATCAACAATTCCGGCTACGGCGCGATGCGCTCCTTCAGCCAGGTGATGCAGGTACGGAACGTGCCGGGGCTGGAACTGCCGGGGATCGATTTCGTGAAACTCGCGGAAGGCATGGGCTGCCATGCGGTGCGGGTGACGAAGGCGGCCGAGCTCGGCGAGGCGCTGAAGCGCGGGATGGCGTATGAGGGGACGAGCCTGATCGAGGTCGTGGTGGATTCGGCGGTGCCGGTGCTGTACGGGCAGAAGCATTGACGGTGTCGTCCCTGCGAACGCAGGGAGCCATACCGCGTGATGTACCGTTGAAAGCGCAGATGCTGGTACCGCAGGACACTGCCAGTCTTCGCCAAACGTCTCCCTGTGGTTATGGGTCCCCGCGTTCGCGGGAACGACACCGAGTCTTGGCGCCTGTCTCAACTACCTCCCGAACTCTTCCCGCATCTTCGCCTGGATCTTGGCCATGCCGCCGATCCAGCGGTCGTAGTTCTCGGTCTTCTTGCGCATGTAGCCGAGCACCTGGGGGTGCGGCAGGATCAGGAACGTCTCCTGATCGAGGCCGGCGAGCACGTCCTTTGCCACTTGCTCCGGCGTGAGATCGCCGTCGCCGGATTGTGGGCCCTTGGGGATCGAGCGCAGCATGTTGGTGTCGACGCCCTGCGGGCATAGGATCGAGACCTTGATGTTGTCCGCCCGATGCGAGATCGCGAGGTTTTCAGCGAAGCCGACCGCGGCGTGCTTGGTGGTCGAATAGGCGGGGCTGCCGACCTGCGAGAGCAGGCCTGCGGCCGAGATCGTATTGAGGAAATAGCCGCCGCCGCGCGCCTTCATGCGGGGGATCAGATGCCGCGCGGCATAGACGTGGGCCAAGACGTGGATCGCCCAGCTGCGCTGCCAGGGCTCATCCGAAGCGCCGCCGGCATTGACCGACATCGGATCGAAGCCGCCGCCGATGCCGGCATTGGAGCAGAACAAAGCGATGGGACCAAACTGCCGCTCGGTCTCCTCAATGACGTGCGCAATGTCCTTTTCCTGCGCGACGTCGCATTTGAACGCCGCGCCGTCCACCGTGGCGGCGACCGCCCTTGCATTGTCGGCGTCCATGTCGGCGACCACGACCTTGGCCGCGCCCGCCGCGTGAAAGGCCTCGCACATCGCCTTGCCGATGCCGTTGGCGCCGCCTGTGACGACCACGACCTTGCCGGTCACCTGCATGCGACGTCTCCTCTTGTCTTGTTCTGCCTTGTCCCGCTTCGCGGAATGCTCAGCTCAACACGAGGTCGAGCACCGCTGTATAATGGCACGCCGCACCGGCCAAGACAAAGCCGTGCCAGATCGCGTTCTGGAAACGCAGCCGCCGCCAAGCGTGGAAGATCACGCCGAAGCTGTAGAGCAGGCCGCCCGCGAGGATGAAACCCAGCACCAGCGCAGGCAGCGCCTTCACCACGGAATCGTAGAGCATGACGCCGCTCCATCCCATGGCAAGATAGATGCCGACGGCGACGCGGTCGAACCGGCCCGGAAAGCGAAGCTTCAGCACGATACCGAGAATCGCCACGCACCAGACGCAGACCAGCAGCGCCAGCGCGAACACGCTGTCCTTCACCTCCAGGATGAACGGCGTGTAGGTCGAGGCGATCAGGAGATAGATCGCGGAATGGTCGAACCGGCGCAGCAGCCATTTGACCGGCGAGACCGGCCAGAGATTATAGGTCGCCGACAGCACCAGCATCGAGAGCAGGCCGACGACATAGATCGAGACGCCGACGATGTCGGTCGTGTCGGCATAGACCACCGCAAGCACCACCAGGACCGTCGCGGCGACGATCCCGGACAGCACACCAATGGCGTGGATGATGCCGTCGGCGATCATTTCGGCGCGATCGTAGTGCCAGCCGATCGCGTCGGCCGCGGCATGGACGGAGGTAGATGCAAGCTGCTTGAGTTGGAAGACGGTCATGGCAATCCGTAAAGGCTAACGACAATGCCCTCTTCTATGGGTCTTCTCGTAGCGCCGCGTCGTTCGATCGATTGATTTGCAGACAATGGCGGTTGAAGTATGAAGCTTGATTTTCCCAATGCAATTGCCACTTTTGTGAACAGTCTCACAGTTCCGCCCGCCCGGGATCGATCACGTTCATATGGCATTCAGTTTTCAGGATATGGTCGAGGAGGCGCGCCTGTCGGCCCGGGCCCTGCTCGACTATGGCGAACACTTCTTCAACCCGACGGTTCGGCTCGGCGTCACCGGCCTGTCGCGAGCCGGCAAGACCGTATTCATCACCGCGCTGATCCACGGGCTGACCCGCGGCGGCCGGTTTCCGGTGTTCGAGGCCTACAATTCGGGCCGGATTGCGCGCGCGCATCTGGCACCGCAGCCGGACGATGCGGTGCCGCGCTTTGCTTATGAGACCCATCTGCGCGCGCTGATCGAGGAGCGGCACTGGCCGAGTTCGACCGTGGACATCAGCGAGCTGCGCCTCGTCATCGACTACCAGCGCCCGAACGGCGCCGACCGCACGCTGACGCTCGACATCGTCGACTATCCCGGCGAGTGGCTGCTCGACCTGCCGCTGCTCCAGAAGAGTTTCGAGCAATGGTCCGCGGAGAGCCTGGCGCTGTCGCGCGAGGAACCCCGCGCGCAAATCGCCGCCGAATGGCATACGCACCTTGCAACGCTCAAGCCCGACGCGCGCGAGGACGAGCAGGCCACGCTCAGAGCAGCAAAGCTGTTCACCGATTATCTGCGCGCCTGCCGCGACGAGCGGTTCGCGATGAGCCTGCTTCCGCCCGGCCGCTTCCTGATGCCCGGCAATCTCGCGGGCTCGCCGGCACTGACCTTCGCGCCGCTCGACGTGCCGATCGATGGACAGGCGCCGGAGGGCTCGCTGTGGGCCATGATGGTGCGCCGCTATGAGGCCTATAAGGACGTCGTGGTACGGCCGTTCTTCCGCGATCACTTTGCCCGGCTCGATCGCCAGATCGTGCTCGCGGATGCGCTTTCGGCCTTCAACGCGGGTCCCGAGGCGCTGCACGATCTCGAAGCCGCCCTCGCCGGCATTCTCGACTGCTTCAACATCGGCCGAAGCACGATCCTCTCCAGCCTGTTCCGGCCGCGCATCGATCGCATCCTGTTCGCGGCGACCAAGGCGGATCATCTGCATCATTCCAGCCACGACCGGCTCGAGGCCGTGCTGCGACGCGCGGTCACCCGCGCCGTGGCGCGCGCGGAAGATACCGGCGCGGCGATCGACGTCGTCGCGCTCGCCGCCGTCCGCGCCACGCGCGAAGCGCTGGTCTCGCATGGCCGCGACAAATTGCCGTCGATCCTGGGAACGCCGGCCGCGGGCGAAAGCGCCGGCGGCAAGTTCTTCGACGGCAACACGGAGGTCGCGACCTTTCCAGGCGATCTGCCACTTGATCCCGAGCCGCTCTTCAACGGCACCGATGGGTTCCGCGGCCTGTCGACGGAGGCCGCCGAGAAGAGCGACTTCCGTTTCCTGCGCTTTCGCCCGCCAAGGCTCGACCGCAATGGCACCGACGAGCCGACGCTGCCTCACATCCGCCTCGACCGCGCCCTGCAGTTCCTGATCGGAGACAGACTGTCATGAACGACCGATCCCAGCCGCGGCGGCCGGCGACGTTCCGGCTCGACGATCCCGGCGTCGTCGTCACCGAGGCCGACGAGGCGGCGCGTCTCGGGCGCACCACGATCCAGATCACGCCTGAGCACGATCCCCAGGCGTTGCCGGTGCCGGTCGAAGCGAGCTTGCCGGCGCGCCGCGGCTTTCCCTGGGGCGCGCTGTTCTGGTCCGGGCTCGCCGGACTGACGCTGCTCGCCACGGGGCTCGGCGTGGTCCATCTGATCGAGGATCTGTTCGCACGCAGCGAAACGCTCGGCTTCGTCGGCGTTGCCTTTGCATTCGTGACAGCGCTTGCCCTCGCGGTGGTGACCGGGCGGGAGGCGCTCGGGCTCGCGCGCCTTGCGACGATCGAGAAGCTGCATGCGCGCGCGGCCGCGGTCCTGGCCAGCGACGACCGCAAGGAAAGCCGTGTCATCGTGCAGGACCTGCTCAAGCTCGCGCACCAGAATCCGCAGCTCGCGCGCGCCCGCGCCGCGCTGGAGAGCCATGCCGGCGAGATCATCGACGGCGCCGACATGATCCGGCTCGCCGAACGCGAGCTGATGTCGCCGCTGGATGCGGAGGCGCGGCGGCTGGTGTCGTCGGCCGCGCAGAAGGTCTCGATCGTCACGGCGGTGAGCCCGCGCGCCGCGATCGACGTGATGTTCGTGCTCGTCGCCTCGCTGCGGCTGATCCGCCAGCTCGCTTTTCTCTATGGCGGCCGGCCCGGTGCGCTCGGCATGATCCGGCTGCTCCGCCACGTCATCGCCCATCTCGCCATCACCGGCGGCATGGCTGCGAGCGACAGCCTGGTGCAGCAGATGCTCGGCCACGGCATCGCGGCGAAACTCTCACAGCGCCTCGGCGAGGGAATTCTCAACGGGCTGTTGACGGCAAGGCTCGGACTGGCCGCGATCGACGTCACGAGGCCGCTGCCGTTCGCCGCACTGCCGCCGCCGAAGCTGTCGGATCTGGCGACGGATCTGTTGCGGAAGGAGGAGGAATAGCCCTTTCACCTCTCCCCGTGTGCAGGGAGAGTCCCCCTCACCCCAACCCTCTCCCCGCAGGCGGGGAGAGGGAGAGGGCCAGCACCTTCCACCAGAACAGCGGCGAGTCCTTCGGCGGTGACAGTTCCGGGGTCCAGCCGGTAAGCTTTTCAATCACGTAGGTGTCTGTCAGAACGCCGCGCCAGCGGCGTTCGATCTCGCCCAGTTGCTCGCGCTTGGCGGGGATCGCGTCCCAGACCGGAGCACGATCTTCAGGCTCGCGGCCGACATAGATGCCGGCGTGGCCCCTGATCCTGTCCATGCCGGGATCGCCAAAATCCTGGAAGCGGCCACGCTCGGTGATCTCGATCACGGGCACGCGGCCACGAAACAGCCAGCGCATCATCGCATAGGTGCGGTAGTCCGTGGTCGCGATCCAGGTCGCGCCGGTCTCGTCGAGCGCGGCCTGCGCCCGCGCCGCGACCTGCTCGTAGCCGGCCTCGGCGCCGATCGGATCGATCTTGCCGAGAAGATTCCAGGGCGCGGCGACGTAATAGAGAAACACGATGACGACGAAGGCGATGCCCGTCACGACCGCCGTCCTGAGCCAGAACAGGCTCGAGCGGATCAACCGCGCCGACCGGCCTTCACGCGACAGCATGACGAGGTTCGCCGCGGTGGCGGCGAAGCCGATCGGCCACATGAACATCGGCCAGGTGTCGCCGACACGCAGTGTCGTCGATTTCACAAGAAAATAGAGGAACGGCACCAGCACCGCGGTGGACAGCAGGATCGCGACCGGCTCGCCCGTGCGATAGCCGCGCCATGCCGTCGTCACCAGTGCGGTCAAGACCACCGGCAGCATCACGAAGCCGACGAGGCCGAACTGCAGGCCGATATAGTCGCCGACGGTGCGCAGCGAGATGCCGTAATTGGCGGTGGCGCGCACGCCCTGGAAACGGAACGAGGCCCAATCGTGCTGCGCGTTCCAGATCAGCACCGGCGAGAACACCGCGATGGCGACCAGCACGGCGAGATAGGGATACGGGCTGCGCAGCCAGCGCCAGCGCCACGCCGGCACCAGCAGGAAGGCGGCGACCGCCGGCGCGAACATGATCGCGGTGAATTTCGACAGCATCGACAGGCCCGCGAACAATCCGGCCGCCAGCCACCAGCGGCCATCGCCGCTCTGCGTCAGCCGCACCAGCGACCACATCATCGCCATCGCAAACGGGATCATGGCAATGTCGGGCGCGACCTTGGCCATCAGCAGGCCGTAATAGAGCGCGGCCTCCGGCATCAATACCGCGAACATCACCGAGCGCGCATCATGGGTGAGTCGGCGGACGATGTCGGCGAGCAGGAGCTGCGTCACCAGCATCGCGGCGATGCCGGCGAAGCGAACGCCGAGCGGGGTATCGCCGAAGATCGCGGTACCGAGGCGGATGAACCAGGCAATCATGGGGGGATGATCGAGGAAGCTCAGCGCGCCCTCTTTCGACCAGGTCCAGTAATAGGCCTCGTCGGTGCGCAGCTCGATCGCGGAGGCGTACACGATACGGAGCAGTGTCATCGCGGCGATGACAAGCACCGCCAAGAGGAGCGTACGGCGTGCGGTGCCGTTGCGGGGCATGGTGATGTCGGGAGCTATCGTCACGGCCGCGCTTTTCGCCAACCAGGGCGGGGGAGTCAATGCGGGGAGAAGGAGCAGCGGCGCATACCGGTGTCGTCCCGGGCCAGCGAAGCGCAGACCCGGGACCCATAGCCACAGGGAGAGGTTGTGGCGCGAGCCGGTCACTCCGAGTCGTCGCCAAACTCGTCCCTGGGGTTATGGATCCCGGATCTGCGCGCGCCTGAGGGCGCGCGTGTCCGGGATGACAGCGGGGTTGGCGCGCTTGTGGTCGCGCTGGCATTCGCCCCCGGGAATGAAACACCGGGCTGGCTGTTCTCGTTGATGACCTGATACAAGCAAATCATGCCCACCATCATCACCTCACGATTGTCCGAACTCCTCCGTGCGACCAGCCCTCGCCAGGTGCGGCTGGTCTGCGGGATCATTTTGTTCTGCTACGTGGTCAGCCATTTCCTCAACCATGCGCTCGGCAATATCTCGGTCGACGCGATGGAGGTCGGCGTCACCTACCACGTCCGGTTCTGGCAGTTCCTGCCGGTTGCGATCGTGTTCTACACGGCCGCGCTCACCCATATGGGTCTCGGCGTCTATGCGCTGTATCAGCGCCGGCAGTTCCGCTGGCGGACCATCGAGCCGCTCCAGCTCGTGCTGGGGCTGAGCATCCCGGCACTGGTGATGGCGCATGTGATCGGCGTGCGGCTCGGCCAGACGCTGTACGGGCACGAAAAGCTCTATCCGCAGGAGCTGTATCTGTTCTTCGTCGCTGCGCCCGGCCGGCTCTGGCTGATGACCACCCTGCTCCTGATTGCCTGGGTGCATGGCTGCATCGGCATCTATTTCTGGCTCCGCCTGAAGCCGTTCTACCTGCGCGCGGCGCCCTATCTGCTCGCGGCGGCCGTGCTGATTCCGACATTGGCGCTGCTCGGCATCTACCAGGGCGGCCGCAGCGTCGTGGCCGCGGTCGACGACGGGGAATGGCGCACGCATCACCTGACCCGCGGCCAGCTCGGCACGGCGGCGGAAGCCGAGACGCTCGACCGCATCACCGGCGGCCTCACCGTCGGCTATCTCGGCCTGCTCGCCCTTGCGCTGGCGGCGCGCGGCGTACGCGCGTTGCGCGAACGCCGCCGCGGCATGATCATGCTGTCCTACGGCAACGGCAAGACGGTGCGCGTGCCCAAGGGCCTCTCCGTGCTGGAAGCGAGCCTGCGCCACAATCTGCCGCATGCCAGCGTCTGCGGCGGCCGTGCCCGCTGCTCGACCTGCCGGATCCGCATCATCGGCGATCATGCCGCCCTGCCCACGCCGTCGCAGCGCGAGGCTTTCGTGCTCGCCCGCGTCGGCACCGCCGATCCCTCGATCCGACTCGCCTGCCAGCTGCGACCGGACTCCGACCTTTCCTTTTTTCAACTGTTCACTCCGCACGCCTTGTCGGCCAACACGCATGCCGCGGCACCCGCGCGAATCGGCCAGGAGCGCTACCTCGTCAGCCTGTTCGTCGACATGCGCGGCTCGACGCAGCTTGCGGAGAAACGGCTGCCGTTCGACACCGTCTTCATCGTCAACCGTTTCCTCGGCGCGGTGTCGCAAGCCGTGATCGAGAATGGCGGCCAACCGAACCAGTTCGTCGGCGACGGCATGCTGGCGCTGTTCGGACTCACAGCCGATCCGCAAACTGCATGCCGGCAAGCGCTGAAGGCGGCCAGCGGGATCGCCGCGAACATCGACGAATTGAACCAGTTGCTGGGCCATGACCTGCGCCAGCCGATCCGTTTCGGCATCGGCATTCACGGCGGCGAAGTCATCATCGGCGATATCGGCTATCGCGATCACGTCGTCTTCACCGCGCTCGGCGATGCCGTCAACGTCGCCGCCCGCCTCCAGGACATGACCAAGACGCTGGCCTGCGAAGCGATCGTCTCGGAAGACGTCCGCCGCACCGCCGGCCTGGCCGACGATTCGCTGCCGCAGCAGCAGGTCGCGATCCGCGGCCGAGGCGAGCCGATGGCCGTGCGCGTGGTGGCGGACACCAGGGTGCTGTCAAGGCTGGTCGATCGCGGCGCGAGCGTCGCGGCGTGATCCTTCTTCACCTCTCCCCGTAAAAAATTGGGCGAGGGAGCAAACCACCGCTGCGGCTACAGCTCGCCTCAATCTCCGTTACAGACGTAACACCGGCTTGCTGCAACGCAGCGGCATGGGGCTGCTGCGAAAGCACGAATTGACTTCAACCAGCCCGTTGCGACAGATGAGCACGGGATCGCGGTGATGACCGCGATCCAGTGAAAAGCTCCGGGAGGAGACCCGAATGTTCGATCGACGCGACCTGCTCAAAGGAGCGGGGCTTGCCGCATTTGCGGCGACACTGAATTCCACCAAAGCGCTTGCGCTCGACACCGTCACGCTCCCGTTCGCCAATGGCGAGCGGCCGCTGGTGAAATATCCGCAGAAGAGGCCGATGATCGGCCTGACCAGCCGCCCGCCGCAGCTCGAAACGCCGTTCGCGGTGTTCAACGACGGCCCGATCACTGCGAATAACGCGTTCTTCGTGCGCTATCATCTCTCGGACATCCCCTACAATCTCGACCCCGACACGTTCGCGCTTCAAGTCAAGGGCAAGGTCGACAAGCCGCTGAAGCTGTCGCTGAAGGACATCAGGAAGATGAAGGCGACGGAGATCGTCGCCGTCAACCAGTGCTCCGGCAACAGCCGCGGCTTTTCCGAGCCGCGCGTCGCCGGCGGCCAGATCGCCAACGGCGCGATGGGCAATGCGCGCTGGCGCGGCGTGCCGCTCAAGGCCGTGCTCGAGATGGCAGGCGTGCAGAGCGGCGCCAGGCAGGTCACGTTCAACGGCATGGACGGCCCGGTCAGCGACAAGACGCCGGACTTCGTCAAGGCGCTCGATCTCGATCACGCCACCGACGGCGAGGTTATGCTGGCCTATGGCATGAACGGCGAGGATCTGCCGTTCCTGAACGGCTTCCCGCTGCGCCTGATCGTGCCCGGCTATTACGGCACCTACTGGGTCAAGCACCTCAACGAGATCACCGTCATCGACAATGTCTATGACGGCTTCTGGATGAAGTCGGCCTATCGCATCCCCGACACGCCGAACAACGCGATCGAGCCCGGCACCGCTCCCAAGGCGACTATCCCGATCAACCGCTTCACCATCCGCTCGTTCATCACCAGTGTCCCCGACGGCGCGAGGCTGAAGGCGGGACGCACGACACTGCGCGGCATCGCCTTCGACGGCGGCAAGGGCATCAAGGACGTCTCGGTCTCCACCGACGGCGGCCAGACCTGGACCAGCGCCAGGCTCGGCAAGGATCTCGGCAAATACTCATTCCGCGAATGGAAGCTGCCGGTGAAACTTGCGGCAGGCACCTACGACCTCAAGGTCCGCGCTACCGGCAATGGCGGCGAGACGCAGCCGGATACGCCGCGCTGGAATCCCGCCGGTTATCTGCGCAATGTCGTCGAAACCGTCCGCGTTAGCGTGGCCTGAGGAGAATGATCATGCAGCGCACCGTTCTCCTCGCCGCATTTGCGGCCGGCATCAGTGCCGTGACCGCGGCACCCGTCAACTACAAGCTCCCCGACGAGGTCGCCGCCTTCAAGCCCGGCCCGAACCTCGACATCGTGCAGGGCAATTGCAGCGCCTGCCATTCGGCCGACTACATCGCCACGCAGCCGCCGATGAAGGACAAGAAGGGCTTTTGGCAGGCCGAGGTGACCAAGATGATCAAGGTCTATGGCGCCCCGATCGACGACGCCGATGTCGCCAAGATCGTCGATTATCTGGCCGCGACTTATTGAGGGACGGCGCGCGGCGCGCGTGCCGATTGACCGCGAAACGGGCAAAATCGGCAAAAACGCCGCGAAGTTGAGCGGAATTCGGCGAAAGGCCAATGTGGTTTGAGCTACCAAGCCCGCCACATTCCGCGTATCCTGTTAGGACCGAACCGGCCGGTTGGCGGGGACTGGCGGTTCGAGATCTCGGAGGAAGACCCGCGGAGAAGACGTGATGGCTAAAGGTACGGTCAAGTGGTTCAACCCGACGAAGGGTTATGGGTTTATCCAGCCTGCGTCGGGCGGCAAGGATGTGTTCGTGCATATCTCGGCAGTACAGAAAGCCGGCCTGTCCTCGCTCAACGAAGGACAAACGGTGGAATACGAAGAGATCGCAAACCGGGGCAAGACCTCCGCAGAGAACCTCAAAGTATAAGCCCGGCAGCCTTTGCTGCCTCCCGGGTTGATCCGGGAGCGGGGCCAAGAAATTTTAGAAGACGGTCAGTGCATTCGACGACAGGCGTTGCGATTGCACGAGGATAGCTGTTTTGCCTTTGAAGATCGCAGGTAAAGCGCCACAGCAATGACAATCGCGACGGCATTTCGCTACTCTACCGGCAACGGTGCGTCGCGCTTGATCTCCTCCATCACCGCGTAGGTCCGCGTCTCGCGCACGCCCGGCATCGACAGCAGGGTCTCGCCGAGGAAGCGTCGATAGGCGGTCATATCCGCAAGCCGCGCCTTCACAAGATAGTCGAAGCCGCCTGCAACCATGTGACACTCCAGCACCTCGGGCGCGAGTTTCACCGCGCGTGCGAACCGCTCGAAATTGTCGGGCGTGGTCTTGTCGAGCAGCACCTCGACGAAGACCAAGAGCCCCAGCCCAAGCCGGTGCGGATTGAGCCGCGCCCCGTAGCCTTCGACAAAACCCTCGCGCTGCAGGCGCTTCAGTCGCTCGCCGATCGAGGTCGGCGACAGGCCGATGCGCTCGGCGAGTTCGACATTGGCGATTCGCCCGTCCTGCTGCAGGATGGCGAGGATCTTCCGGTCAATTCGATCAAGATCCATAGATACTGTGGTTTTTGATACGTTAGTCTTCATTTCCTAAGGCAAAATAGCTAATTTGTCTATCGAACCACGGTACCGTCGGCTTTATCCTGGATTTGCGCCACAGGACCCCGCCATGCCGAAGATTCCCGCTCCCTTCACTGCCCCCTACGCGCCAGACGATGCCGACATCGCGGCGCGCCTCTTGCCGGCCTCGCATCTCAGCCCGCCGCAGGAGGCGCGGATCGACCGCACCGCGACGCGGCTGATCGAGGCGATCCGCAAGCGCGACGACCGGCTTGGCGGGGTCGAAGACATGCTGCGGGAGTTCGCGCTCTCCACCAAGGAGGGGCTGGCCCTGATGGTGCTGGCCGAGGCGCTGCTGCGCGTGCCCGACCCGCGCACCGCCGACCGGTTCATCGAGGACAAGCTCGGCGAAGGCGATTTCATCCACCACGAGACCAGGTCCACCGCCTTTCTGGTCAACGCCTCGGCCTGGGCGCTCGGCCTGTCGGCGCGGGTGATCCAGCCCGGCGAAACGCCGGACGGCACCATCGGCCGGCTGGTGAAGCGGCTCGGCGCACCGGCGGTGCGTACCGCCACGCGGCAGGCGATGCGGCTGATGGGCAATCATTTCGTGCTCGGCGAGACCATCGCGCAGGCGCTGGAGCGAGGCCGGCCGCGCTCCGGCCAAAAGCCCCGCTACTCCTTCGACATGCTTGGCGAGGGCGCCCGCACGGCGGAAGACGCGACGCGCTATTTCGACGCCTATGCCAGCGCGATTCTGACCATCGGCAAAGAGGCGGGCAGCCATCCCCTGCCCGACCGGCCCGGCATCTCCGTCAAGCTGTCGGCGCTGCATCCGCGCTTCGAGGCGACCAGCCGCGAGCGGGTCATGCGCGAACTGGTGCCGCTGCTGCTGGACCTTGCGCGGCGCGCCAAGGCTCATGACCTCAACTTCACCGTCGATGCCGAGGAAGCCGACCGGCTCGAGCTGTCGCTCGACGTGATCGCGGCGACGCTCGCCGATCCCTCGCTGAAGGGCTGGGATGGATTTGGCCTCGCGATCCAGGCCTATCAGAAACGCGCCGGCGCCGTGATCGACCATGTCGATGCGCTCGCACACGCGCATGACCGCAAGCTGATGGTGCGGCTGGTCAAGGGCGCCTATTGGGACACCGAGATCAAGCGCGCGCAGGAGCGCGGGCTGGACGGCTATCCCGTGTTCACGCGCAAGGCGATGACGGATTTGAACTACGTCGCCTGCGCTTTGAAGCTGCTCGCCCTGCGGCCGCGCATCTTCCCGCAATTTGCCACCCACAACGCACTGACGGTCGCGACCGTGCTGGAACTGGCGGGCGATTTCGGCGGCTTCGAATTCCAGCGGCTGCACGGCATGGGCGAAGCGCTCTACGAGCAACTCGCCAGGGACCATCCTGATATTGCCTGCCGCACCTATGCGCCGGTCGGCAGCCATCGCGACCTGCTTGCCTATCTGGTGCGTCGGCTGCTGGAGAACGGCGCCAACTCCTCCTTCGTGGCGCAGGCGGCCGATGACCGCGTGCCTGTCACGGCGCTGTTGCAGCGGCCGGCGGATGCCATCGTCAAGCCGCAAGCGGCGGCGCATCCGAAGATTCCGCTGCCGGCCGATCTGTTCGCGCCCGAGCGGCGCAATTCGCGCGGCGTCGAGTTCGGCGCGCGCGCGGCACTCGACCGGCTGCTCACCGACGTCAAGGCCGAGACAATCGATCTCGAGCCGGTCGCCGATGCAACGCCGGAGCAGGCCAACGCGGCGGTGACTGCTGCGCGCGCGGGTTTCCTCGCCTGGAGCCGGACGCCGGCCGCCATCCGCGCGGCTGCGCTGGAGCAGGCCGCGGACCTGCTGGACAGCCGCGGCACGCGTTTCATCGCGCTGCTGCAGGCCGAGGGCGGAAAGACGCTCGACGATGCGCTCTCGGAACTGCGCGAGGCCGTCGATTTCTGCCGCTACTATGCCGCGCAGGGCCGCAAGCTGTTCGGCAGCGCCGCGGCGATGCCGGGCCCGACCGGCGAGAGCAACGCGCTCGCCATGCGCGGCCGCGGCGTCTTCGTCGCGATCTCGCCGTGGAATTTCCCGCTGGCGATCTTCCTCGGCCAGGTCACCGCGGCGCTGATGGCCGGCAACAGCGTGGTGGCCAAGCCCGCCGAGCAGACGCCGCGCATCGCCCGCGAGGCCGTCGCGCTGCTGCACGAGGCCGGCATACCCGAAAGCGCGCTGCACCTCGTCACCGGTGACGGCCGTACCGGCGCCGTGCTGACCGCGCATGCCGACATCGCCGGTGTCGTCTTCACCGGCTCGACCGAAGTCGCACGCCTGATCAACCGGACGCTGGCCGCCAAGGACGGGCCGATCGTGCCGCTGATCGCGGAGACCGGCGGGATCAACGCGATGATCGCGGATGCGACCGCGCTGCCCGAGCAGGTCGCCGACGACGTCGTGACATCGGCGTTCCGGTCCGCCGGCCAGCGCTGCTCGGCGCTGCGGCTGCTGTTCGTGCAGGAGGACGTCGCCGACCGCATGATCGAAATGATCGCAGGCGCCGCGCGCGAGCTGAAGATCGGCGATCCTTCCGACGTCGCAACCCATGTCGGGCCGGTGATCGACATGGAGGCCAAGCAGCGGCTCGATGCGCATATCGCGCGGATGAAGACGGAGGCGCTATTGCATTTTGCCGGTACGGCCCCGGACGGCGGCTTCGTCGCGCCGCATATTTTTGAGCTCAAGGAGGCCGGCCAGCTCACCGAGGAGGTGTTTGGCCCGATCCTGCATGTCGTGCGCTACCGCGCCGAAAACCTCGAGCAGGTCCTGACCGCGATCGAGCGTACCGGCTACGGCCTCACGCTCGGTGTGCATTCCCGCATCGACGACACGGTCGAGGCCATCATCCGGCGCGTCCAGGTCGGCAACATCTACGTCAACCGCAACATGATCGGCGCCGTGGTCGGCGTGCAGCCGTTCGGCGGCCACGGCCTGTCCGGAACCGGGCCCAAGGCCGGCGGCCCGCACTACCTTGCACGCTTTGCGACCGAGCAGACGGTGACGATCAACACCGCCGCGGCCGGCGGCAATGCGGCCCTGCTTGCAGGGGAGGCGTGAGCAACGGGATCCGACGTTTCAAAACGATGCGAGACGCCAATCCGTCATCCTGAGGTGCCGGAGCGTAGCGAAGGCCTCGAAGGATGAACGGCCCGGATGCAGCCGGGCCGTCGCACTTCGAGGGCCGCTGAAGAAGCGGCCACCTCAGGGTGACGGGAGATGGTTTCGGGTCCGCGGCGGACGCGCGCTGAACGTTGCAGCAAAGCCCTGCGCCTGACGCCGTTGCATCCCGCCGAAACATCGGTCTAATGCTGCCATGATCTGGACCCGCGCCAATTCCAGCGCGCGGGAAACAACAAGAGCGAGGGAGCAACGCCGCGATGGAAAAAGGCATTTTTGCAGGGCTGAAGGTTCTGGACTGCGCGAGCTTCATTGCGGCCCCCGCGGCCGCGACCGTGTTGTCGGATTTCGGCGCCGACGTCGTCAAGATCGAGCCGCCCGGCGCCGGCGATCCCTACCGTAATCTTCCGAACCTGCCCGGCTATCCCACCGGCGAGCACAATTTCGCCTGGCTGCTGGAGGCCCGCAACAAGAAGAGCCTGGCGCTGGACCTGTCCAAGCCGGAAGCGCAGGCCGTGCTCTACAAGCTGGTCGCCGAGGCCGACGTCTTCATCACCAACATGCCGCCGCCGGTGCGCGCCAAGCTCGGCATCACCTACGACCATCTCGCCCATCTCAACGATCGGCTGATCTATGCCTCCTTCACCGGCTATGGCGAAAAGGGCGAGGAGGCCAACAAGCCCGGCTTCGACAGCAATGCCTATTGGGCGCGCTCCGGCCTGATGGACCTCGTTCGCGCTGACATCGACACGACGCCGGCCCGCTCGGTCGCCGGCATGGGCGACCATCCCAGCGCCATGGCGTTCTACGGCGCCATCGTCACCGCGCTCTATCAGCGCGAGAAAACCGGCAAGGGCTCGCATGTCGCCTCCAATTTGATGGCGAACGGGATATGGGCCGCAAGCGTGCTGGCGCAGGCCAAGCTGTGCGGCGCCAAGTTCGGCGAACGGCACCCGCGCGAGCGCGCGCTGAACGCGGTCGCCAACCACTACCAGTGCAAGGACGGCCGCTGGCTGATCCTGTCGCTGCTGAGTGAGGAGAAGCAGTTTCCCGCCCTGGCGAAGTGCCTCGGACGCGAGGACCTGATCACCGATCCGCGCTTCGCCACGAAGGCCGACCGCCACGCCCGCTCGGTCGAGCTGATCAAGATTTTCGACGAGACTTTTGCCACCAGGGACCTCGCCGAATGGCGCAAGATCCTCGACGGCAACGGGCTCGTGTTCGGCATCGTCGGCATTCTCGACGATATCCCCAACGACCAGCAAATGCTCGACAACGAGGTGCTGGTTCCGTTCGAGAACGACACCATGCTCACCGTCTCCAGCCCGATCTGGATCGACGGCGCCACCAAGGTCCAGCCGCGCAAGCCGCCTGCCGTCGGCGAACACAGTGACGAGATTTTGCGCGGGGCCGGATACGACGCGCAGGCGATCAAGCAATTGCGGGGTTCAGGGGCGGTGGGGTAGGAGCGCGCCTCACACTCCGCTGTCGTCCCGGGGCGCGCGAAGCGCGAACCCGGGATCCATAGCCACAGGGAGAAGTTGCGGCACGCGACTGGCAACTCCGGCTCTTCGCCAAATTCCTCCCTGTGGTTATGGGTCCCGGATCTGCGCTTCGCTTGTCCGGGACGACGGCGGGGAGAGACCTCGCTTCTACAGATGCATTGCTGGATTGCTTCGCTGCTCGCAATGACGTAGTGCGACGATCCCGGTATAACAATCGGCACCGCATCGATGCCCTGAGGTCCCATGCCCAGCTACCGCCTGCACTATTTCCCCGAATCCGGCAACAGCTACAAGCTGGCGTTGATGCTGACGCTTTGCGGGGAGACATTCGAGCCGGTCTGGACCGATTTTGCCCGCGGCGTCACACGCACGGCGGAGTGGCGCAAGGCCGTCAACGAGATGGGCGAGATTCCCGTGCTCGAAATCGACGGCGTGAAGATGACGCAGACCGCGCCGCTTCTGCTGCAGCTTGCCGAGCAGTACGGCCGCTTCGGTGCCGAGACGGCGGCGGGCAAATTCGAGCTGCTGCGCTGGCTGTTCTGGGACAATCACAAGCTCACCGGCTACATGGCGACTTACCGCTTCATGCGGGCCTTCACAGAAAAGAACGATCCGCAGGTACTGAAGCATTTCCGCTGGCGGCTTGAGGACTTCCTCGGCATTCTCGACGGACATCTGCAGCGCCATGAATTCGCGATCGGCGCGCGGCCGACGATCGCCGACATCTCGATGATGGCCTATCTGCACTATCCCAGTGACGAGCATGGCTTCGATTTTGCGGCGAGCCATCCCGCCATCCATGCCTGGCTCGGCCGCATGGCGGCACTATCAGGCTGGAAGCCGGCGTATGAGTTGCTGCCGGGCCAGCGGATGACGAATTACGCGAAGTGAGGGGCGCTCGTCGAACGCTCAGAAACGTCATGGTCGGGCTGGTCACGGCATCCACGATCTTGAGCGCGGAGACGAGAACGTGGATGCCCGGGACAAGCCCGGGCATGACGAGGAGAGAGCGCGACTACCTCAGCGCCAACCAGCCGAGTGTGAACAAAATTCCGCCGACGATCACGACGGCTGCGATGGCGGAGATGCTGACGCGGGCGCTGCCGGCGACCTGCTTGGCTTCCTCATTGCGCGCAATTTCGCGATTGCGCTCCTTGTTGGCGTCGCTGGTATCCGTCATGGATCATCCAAATCGGTCTGTTGGCTAACGCGTCGTGATGAAGCACATGCCGATGCGGCGCGAGGCCGCGGCAGCCTGACAGCTAAGACCCTTAGCACAGCTCCATGACGTAAAACTCCTGTCGCCCGTTTCCGATCCCGCCTCCTGCAAAGAACAATGCGCGCCCCAGCCGTCCTGATATTCGGTGCCGGCGAGCTCCCGGCTGCCGCGGGTCTGCGGCCGGCTGGCAAATCCGCGTGAGAAATCAGGGCTTTTGCCCGCGGCGAACGCAGTCAGGATGTCGCGGCGGCGGACCTGGTCGCCGACGAAATGCGGCGAGGCCGGAACGATGGTGGAATTCGACGGCTTGTCCGCCAGCCAGTCCACGCCCGGAAAATGGAAACCGCCGATGCCGCGGGTCTGATGGCAGCCGGCACAGGTGACGTCGTTGAGACGGCGCTGGAAGCCTGCGACGGAACGGATGTTCTGCATCTCCCCACGCGCGGCCGCCTGCTTCAGCGCGCCGACGACGTCATTGTCGGTGAAGACGGGCTCATCGTTGCCCTCCCCCTGCATCATGCCGAACTCCGGCTGCAGCGCGGAAGCATCGAGGCCGGCCGGCGTCGGCACGATGGCGCTCCTCGCCAAGAATTTTTCCGGGATCAGCACCGTGCCACGATCGAACGCGCGCAAGTTTTCGGGCGTCAGCAGCCAGGCCTTGAAGTCGCGCCGGAGATCGTCGTCCGCGACAATCCTGTTGCGGTCGATCTGGTTCTCCAGCGTCGATTGCTCGAACGTCTTGGTCGCTGCGTTGTACCTGAAGACCTCGAGCAGATAGTCGGAGCGAAAATCGTGCAGCGCCGATTTCGGTGCGATCAAGATCTGGATATTGGTCTCGATGCGGTCGAGCATGGCGTCGCGGGGAGAGAAGTTGCCGCCGATCAGCCCTTGCCAGTCGCCATTGTCGAGCCAGCGTCGCGCAAGCTCGGCGCAACTGATCGGCGAACCGTTGGCATCGCTCTGGCGGGCATCGCGCGCCTTCATCACCAGGTTGAACGTCATCGGCAGGCGCGTTGCGGTCGTGGCACCGTCGGGCTTGCTGTCGAAACGCACGAGACGGTAGATCAGCCGGATCTCCCCACAGGACTCTTCCGACACGTAGGCGCGATCCATGCGGTTGACGATGCCTGCGAGCACGAAACGCGTGCCGGCCGATGTCAGATTGGCGCGGTCGAACAGCTGAACGTCGAAGCCTTCGCCGACGCCGATGGTCTCGGTCGGATAGGCCGCCTTCTGATGCAGGATGTAACGGTCGAACTCGGCGTCGATCGCGGGCGGAATATCCTTGAGCTGCGGCAGCGACGAGAACAGCAGATCGGTCGTGAGCGGAACGTTCCCGCTCCGCTCCGGCCACAGCAGGCGCGAGATCGTGAGCGTGTCGGTCTGATCGAGCTTGCGGAGCAGATCGGGATCGGTGATCGCCGTGCCGCTCGTGAACGATGCGTTCTCCGCAGCCGACCGCGAAAGTGTGCCGCCCAGCATGACGACGACAGCAACGAGAATTGCAAAGGCGCGGCTCATGCCTGAAATAACACCGCGCGTGCCGGCCTATTCAAGCAAAAAGGCGCTTCACAGGGTGGTGAAGCGCCTCGATGGAAGTCGAAATGTGAGCTGCTCAGCGCGAGTCGATCAAACCCTTGCTGGTGACAACGACCATGCGGCCGTCCTGGCGGCGGATCGCATCGACACGACCGACGCCGGGGATGGGGTCGCCGGGATAGACCTCGTAAAGCCCGTCACGGCCCTCAATCAGCGCACCGCCATTGGCGGCGCTGCGCAGCCTCCAGCCCTCGATCTTCGGAAGACGGCCGACCTCGGTCTTGGGCGCAGTGGGCGCGGGCGGCGGGACGGCGGCAGCGGTCGCAACCTGGGCCGGCGCGATCGAGCCGGTGGTCTCCCGCGCGGGCGCTGCTGCGGCCTGGACGGGGGCGGCGGCCGGCGCCGCGCGGAGCTTGTCGACGGTCTCGGAAAGCTTTGCGATCCTGGCCATCGGCTCGGCCTGCGCCTTCTCGAGCTTGTCGAGCCGGTCATTGCTCCGGTTGAATTGACCGAGCCCGGTCTTGGCGGTCTGCTCGACATTCGCCTTCAAGGCGACGACATCGGCGTCGATCCGGGCGAGCGAGGATTCCAGCGCGCTGGTGTCGGCGACTTGGGCCGGCGCGGGGGCCGCGAAATGCATCATGCCGGCGGTCGCAAGCGCGCCGCTGATCGCGCCGACGCCGGCCGCAATCGCCACCACCGCAGCCATCGCCGACAGGCGGCGCTTGCCGCCGGTGTCGCGCGGCGCATCCGCCTTCACATGCGGGGCAAAGTCTTCGCGGTCCCAGGACCGCTCCGACGGCGCCATGACGATGAGCTTGCCGGGCTTCGGCTCGGCCTTGGTCTCGGCCTTCGTTTCAACCTTGGCCTCGAACTTGGGCATCTCGATCTTGGGCGGCTCGACCTTGGGAGCATCCGCCTTTACCGGATCGGGCTTGGGCGGTGCCTCGTGGTCCGGGGCGATCGAGGGCGCCTCGATGCCGGCAGCCTCGACGGCCTGCGGCGCGGTCGCTGGGGTATCGACGGCAACACTATCCTGGGCAGCCTGATCAGCCATTGGTTCGCTCACGGCTCAAATACTCCAGTCTGGATTGACCTTTTGGTAACTTTCATTGCTTGCGAATTCCTTACCTTCGGACCCGCTTACCGAAATTTTAGGAAGTCATCCGGGGCCAAATTGGGCCGGGAACGTGGAACCGGTGTGGCGGGCGTGAAACAAATTGTAACCGGGGCAAGATGAACGGCTGCGCAATGGATCAAGCAAGGCGCAATTCCCACCCCGTCATCCTGAGGCGCGAGCCGTGGGGCGCAACGCTCCGCATGGAGAGCCTCGAAGGATGAGCGGCCGAATTCTGCCACAGCCGGGCCGTCGCCCTTCGAGGCTCGCCGAAGAGGCGAACACCTCAGGGTGACGGTCAGAGGGCTCAGCGTGCGCCATTGACCTCACCGCTTGTCACATCACGACCGGCGCATCCGGCAGCTCGTTCGCATGAGGGCTCTGCGGCGGGAAATGCCGCGACAGTTCGCGCGAGACCGCCGCGATGCCGCCGACCACACCGCGCTCGAACTGGCCGGAGGCGAACTCCGCTTCCATCGCGCGGCAAATACTCTCCCACGCTTCGCCACCGACCTTCGCGTCAATGCCGCGGTCGGCCACGATCTCGACGTCGCGGTCGGCAAGCAGGAGATAGATGAGCACGCCGTTGTTGTGCGCGGTGTCCCAGATGCGCAGTTGCGAGAACACGTCCAGCGCACGCGCGCGGGCCGGCTGGTTGCGGAACAGCGGCGCGCCATCGAGCGCCCCTTCGACCACGAAGCGAACCTGGCCCGAATGGGTGGCCTCACCCTGCTTGATAGCCTGCTCGATTCGGCCGAGCACCTCGGGCGAAAAGATCTGCTTCGCCCGCCAATGATGCTGCACCAGATGCCTGGCAATGCGCTTGATACTCATGACCGCTACCAGCTCCCCGAGGCGCCGCCGCCGCCAAAACTGCCCCCGCCGCCGCTGAAGCCGCCGCTATCGCTGGACGACGAGCCGCTGCTCCAACCGCCGGAGGAAGAGCCACTCGACCACGAGCCGCCGCGCGACGAACCTGTCGAGGTCGGAAACAGGTCCGCGATGAAGGCAAGGACGACGCTGATGATCCCGGCGACCGCGGCGACTCCCAGCGATCCCAGAACGAGCCACGCCAGCACGCCGATCAGGCCACCGGTCGCAAACGAGCCGAGCAGCCGTCCCAGCAAGGCGCGCATGAATCCGCCGACGATGAGCGAGCCAAACAACATGACCGGCAACAGCGGTCCAAGATCGTCCAGATTGCCGAAATTGACCGTTGGCGTGGGGACCGGCAACGGCTCGCCGTCGATCACCCGCAGCATGCGCTCGACACCGTCGGAGATACCGCCGGCAAAATCGCCCGTCCTGAATTTCGGCGTGATGATCTCGTCGATGATGCGCCGCGAGGTGACGTCGGTGAGCGCGCCTTCGAGGCCGTAGCCGACCTCGATGCGCACATGCCGGTCGTTCTTGGCGACCACGAGGATCGCGCCGTCGTCGATCTTCTTGCGGCCGATCTTCCAGGCCTCCGCAACGCGGATCGAGAATTGCTCGATCGTCTCCGGCTGCGTCGTCGGAACGATCAGGACGACGACCTGACTTCCCTTGCGCGTCTCGAAGTCGCGCAGCCTCTGCGTGAGCGCGGCGATGTCGCCGCTGGAGAGCGTGCCGGTCTGATCGACGACGCGGCCGGTGAGCTCTGGGACGGCGACGTCGGCTGCGGCGGGGAGGACGAAGGCGAGGAGGAGCGCAAGCAGCAGGAGACCGCGGGATGCGAAGGCAGCACAAACGCGCCACACACGTGCTGTCATCGCCTGCGAAGGCGGGCGATCCAGTATTCCAGAGACCGCAATGCTCGTACCGAGACGCCGCGGCGTGCTGGATTCCCCGCCTTCGCGGGGAATGACAGCGGTGGGCTGGGTAAAGCGCATTCGCAAAATGGAACGCACCTACTTCGACGGCGCAGGTGCGGGGTTGAAATCCACCTTCGGCGCGGTCGATATTTCCTTCTCGTTCTCGACCGAGAAATTCGGCTTCTCCTTGTAGCCGAAGATCATCGCGGTGAAATTGGTCGGGACCGAGCGAATGGTGACGTTATACTCCTGAACCGACTTGATGTAGCGGTTGCGCGCCACCGTGATGCGGTTCTCGGTGCCTTCGAGCTGCGACATCAAATCCTTGAACAGCGCATCGCTCTTGAGCTGCGGATAATTTTCGGTGACGACAAGCAGGCGCGAGAGCGCGCCCGAGAGTTCGCCCTGGGCGGCCTGGAACTTCTGGAACGCGGCCGGGTCATTCAGCACCTCCGGCGTCGCCTGGATGCTGCCGACCTTGGCGCGGGCATTGGTGACGCCGAGCAGCACATCCTTTTCCTGCTGCGCAAAGCCCTTCACCGAGTTGACGAGATTGGGCACGAGATCGGCGCGGCGCTGATACTGATTCACGACCTCCGACCAATTGGCCTTGATCTGCTCGTCCTCGCTCTGGATCGCGTTGTAGCCGCAATTGGTGAGGCTGAGCGAGGCGAGCGCCGCCAGCATGGTAAGGATCTTGCGCATCAAATTTCTCCCGGTGGAATCTGGCGCAAACTATCAGATTGAGCACGTGCGGTGCCAGACATCTTGGGCCGCAGGCGCGAAAAGCAGCCGGCTGACGCAAGCCCCTTGCCTATCCCTGGCCGACATAGTCAACTCGACGGAATAATAAGACAGACTGGAAACGCTTGGGGGGAACACGATGTCCTCGTTCGAGACCATCCTCGTGGAGCGGCCGGAGCCGGCGATTGCCCGGATCGTGATGAACCGGCCCGAGGCGCGCAACGCGCAGAACCTGCAAATGACCTACAACCTCAATGCCGCCTTCGACGACGCGGTACAGGACGACGCGGTCAAGGCCATCATCCTCGCCGGCAACGGGCCGCACTTCTCGTCCGGCCACGACCTCCGCCCCGGTGGCAAGAATGCCGCGGGCGTCGATTTTCCATCGGTCGGAAATTGGGGCGGCTTTGGCGAACCCAACGCCCATGGCCGCTTCGCGCGCGAACAGGAAATTTATCTCCAGATCACGCGGCGCTGGCGCAACCTTGCCAAGCCGACGATCGCCGAGGTGCATGGCAAGTGCATCGCCGGCGGGTTGATGCTGGCCTGGGCCTGCGACCTCATCGTCGCCAGCGACGATGCGCAGTTCTGCGATCCCGTTGTCACCATGGGCGTCTGCGGCGTCGAATGGTTCGTGCATCCCTGGGAGCTCGGCCCGCGCAAGGCCAAGGAGTTCCTGTTCACCGCCGACAGCTGGAGCGCGCAGGAGGCGCATCAGCTCGGCATGGTGAACCAGGTCGTGCCGCGCGCGGAGTTGTCCTCGCGCGTGCTGGATCTGGCGCGCCGAATCGCATCGAAGCCGTCCTTTGCGCTGAAGCTGACCAAGGAAGCCGTCAACCGCTCCGTCGACGTGATGGGCCAGCCGGCCGCGATCGACCAGGCCTTCGCGCTGCATCAGCTTTGTCACGCTCATAATCTTCAGGAGTTCGGCATGGTGGTCGATCCATCCGGACTGCATCCCTCCGTGCGCAAACCGCCGGCGGCCGCGGAGTAACGACATGGACCTCAATCTCAGCGACGAGCAACGGTTGCTGCGCGAGAGCGCGGAGCGCTTCGTGGCCGAAAGCTACGATGCCGATCATCGCCGCAAGATGAATAACGATCCGCTCGGCTTCAGCCCGGCTGTCTGGAAGCAGTTCGCCGAGCTCGGTTGGCTGGCGCTGCCGATCCCTGAGGAGTTTGGCGGGCTCGGCGGCGGCGCCGTCGAGATCGGCATCCTGATGGAGGCCTTTGGCCGCGGGCTGGTGTCGGAGCCTTATGTCGCGACGGTCGTGCTCTGCGCCGGACTGATCGACAGATGCGGCAGCGCGGCGCAGAAACAGACGATGCTGCCGAGGATCGCCGACGGAACGCTCAAGCTCGCCTTTGCCCATTCCGAGCGCTCGGCGCGGTTTGATCTGGCGAAAGTCGCGGCGACCGCCAACAGGACAGCGCAAGGCTGGCGCCTGTCCGGCAGCAAGATCGCGGTACTCGACGGCCATGCCGCCGACGAGATCGTCGTCTCCGCGCATATTCACGATCATCAGGGGCCATCGGGCCGGCTCGGGCTGTTCCTGGTTCCGGCGCAGAGCCTTTCGGTCAGCGACTATCCGCGCCTCGGCGGTGGCCGCGCCTGCAACCTCGAACTATCAGACGTGCATGTGCCGGAGGACGCGCTGCTCGGCGATGGGCACGACGCACTGCCTGGAATCGAATGGGCGGTCGATCGCGCCATGGCTGCGCTCGGTGCGGAGGCCGTCGGCATCATGCAGGTGCTGCTCGACACCACGCTGGACTACACCAAGATCCGCAAGCAGTTCGGCCGGCCGCTCTCCGCCAACCAGGTGATCCGTCACCGGCTCGCCGACATGGCGATGCAGGTCGACGAGGCGCGCTCGATGGCGTTGCGCGCGGCGCTGAAGGTGGACAGCCCGCCGGTCGAGCGCGCACGGGCCGCTTCAGGCGCGAAGGCGAAGATCGGCAGTTGCGCGCGCTTCGTCGGCGAGCAGTCGATCCAGCTTCATGGCGGCATGGGCGTCACCGAGGAGCTCGAGGTCGGCGCCTATTTCAAGCGGCTCGTCGCCTACGAAACGCTGTTCGGCGGGAGCGCGCACCATTACGGCCGCCACGCCTCGCTTGGCCGCACCATCGTCCCCGCCTGACACGAGGAGCGCATCATGGACCTGTCGTTCAATGCCGAGGAGCGCGCCTTCCAGGACGAGGTGCGCGGCTTCATTGCGAAGAATCTCACCGAGGAGATGAGGCGCGCGACGGCGCTGACGCCGTCGGTATTCTCGGATCCTGATATCGGCATGGCTTGGCAGCGCGCGCTGCATAAACAGGGATGGGGCGCGCCGGGCTGGCCGGTCGAATACGGCGGCCCGGACTGGACGCCGGCGCAGCGCTGGATCTTCGAGACGGAATCAGCGCGCGCGGGCGTGCCGAACGTCAACGTGATGGGCGTAAAGATGGTCGGCCCCGTCATCATCGGCTTCGGCTCGCCGGAACAGAAGAATTTCTACCTGCCGCGGATTCTCTCCGGTGAGGACTATTGGTGCCAGGGCTATTCCGAACCGGGCTCCGGCTCCGACCTGTCCTCGCTGAAGACGCGCGCGGTGCGCGACGGCGACGACTACATCATCAACGGCACCAAGATCTGGACCACGCATGCCCACCACGCCAACCGCATGTTCGCGCTGGTGCGCACTAGCGACGAGCCACGGCAGCAAGACGGCATCAGCTTCATCCTGATCGACATGACGGCGCCGGGCATCACCACGCGGCCGATCCTGACCATCGGCGGCGACCACGAGGTCAACCAGGTTTTCTTCGACGATGTGCGCGTGCCCGTGGCCAACCGCGTTGGCGAGGAGGGCAAGGGCTGGACCTACGGCAAATATCTGCTCGAGTTCGAGCGCGGCTCAGGGATCGCATCGGCAAAGCTGCGCGAGGGGCTGAAGGCGATTTCGGACCTCGCCGAGTCCGACCTGACGGGGCGTGCGATCGACAGTCCCGACATCGCAACGCGCATATCCGAGGTCGAGGTCGATATCGACGCGCTGGAGATGACCGAGCTGCGCGTGCTCTCGGCGCTGCAGACCGGCCAGAATCCCGGCGCGGTCTCATCGATCCTGAAGCTGCGCAACAGCGAGATCCGCCAGGCCGTGACGCGGCTCGGCGTTGACGTAATCGGCCACGACGCGCTCGCCGTCGAGCCGATGCGCCCGCTCTACAGGCTCAACCACGAACCGCCGACAACCGAGGAGATGCTGACGGTGGTGCCGGAATATCTCAACGGCCGCGCCTACACGATCTTCGGCGGCACCTCGGAGATCCAGCGCGACATCATCGCGAAGATGATGCTGGGGATTTGAGCGTTGTCGCTCGGCTGAAGCGACGTTCTCCGCTGTCGTCCCGCGAAGGCGGGAACCATAACCACAGGTGGATGTGGTTACGGGGACCCGGAGTTATCAGCTTCCGCCACAACCACTCCCTGTGGTTATGGATCCCGGGTTCTCGCTTTGCGCGCCCCGGGATGACAACGGAGTACTACCCCGCCGCCTTCGCGTCCTTGATCGCCTTCCATATCTTCTGCGGCGTGAGCGGCGTGTTGAGCTGGGTGATGCCGAGCTCGGCGAGCGCGTCCATCACGCCATTGGTGACGCAGGGCGGACCGCCGATGGCGCCGGATTCGCCGCAGCCCTTGGCGCCGAGCGGATTGGTGCGGCAGGGCGCGGAATCATCCAGCGTCACCACGATCGGCGGCACGTCGTCGGCGCGCGGGATGCAATAGTCCTGGTAGCTCGCGGTCAGGAGCTGGCCATCGGCATCGTAAGTGACGCCTTCGTACAGCGCCTGGCCGATGCCCTGCGCGACGCCGCCATGGATTTGCCCCGCAACCAGCATCGGGTTCACGGCCACGCCGACATCGTCGACCGTGGTGTAGCGCACGACCTTGGATACGCCGGTCTCCGGATCGATCTCCACCTCGCAGATATGGGTGCCGTTCGGCCAGCTCGGACCATCGACCTCACCTTCGGAGTCGACGCTGAGCCGGGCGCCGCCTTCCTTCTCGGCCAGATCGAACAGGCTGATGCGACGGTCGGTGCCGACCACGGTGAGCATGCCGCCCTGATACTCGATGTCCTCGACCGAGGTTTCCAGCACGTTGGCCGCCTTCTCGCGCGCCTTCTGGATCAGGTCGTTCGACGAGACCGCGACCGCCGTGCCGCCGACGAATAGCGAGCGCGAGCCGACGCTGCCGAAGCCCAAGGCGAGATCGGTGTCGCCCTGGACGACATCGATCTTTTCCATGGGGATACCGAGCGTGTCGGAGATCATCTGGGTGTAGGTGGTCTGCAGCCCCTGCCCCATCGCCATGGTGCCGGAATGCAGGATGACGCGCCCTTCCGAGGTCGCATGCAGGCTGACCTTCTCGGTGTGGGCGCGGCCGCCGGTCCATTCGATGTAGGAGGTGAGCCCGCGGCCGTAGAGCAGGCCCTTCTTCTTTGCGGCCTTCTTGCGCGCGGCAAAGCCGTCCCAGTCGGCGAGCTTCGCGGCACGATCGAGCATGTGCGCGAACGCGCCGGAATCGTAGACCTGTCCGACGGCGTTGGTATAGGGCAGCTGGGCCGGCTTGATGTAATTGGCCTTGCGGATCGCCCGCGGATCCATGCCGATCTTGCGCGCGGCGGCGTCGAACAGGCGCTCGACGATGAAGACGGCTTCAGGTCGGCCCGCGCCGCGATACGCACCGACCGGGGCGGTGTGGGTCATCACGGACTTGATCTCGAAATGCACCAGCGGCAGATCGTAGACGCCGGTCTGCACGAACGGGCCGAGCACCAGCGGAATGATGTTCGCCGCCCCCGAGGAATACGCGCCGGTGCAGCCGATCGACTTGACGCGATAGGCCAGCACCTTGCCCTTCTCGTCGAGCGCGAAGGATGCGGTCGAGGTCAGATCGCGGCCGTGGGTGCCGCCGACGAATTCGTCGGTGCGGTCGCCGCGCCAGCGGATCTTCCTGTTCAGCTTGGTCGCGGCATAGGCGACGATGCCGTCTTCCGGATAGAGATTGGTCTTCTGGCCGAAGCCGCCGCCGATGTCGCCGACCAGCACGCGGACGCTGTCCTTGGGCCGCTTGAGCACGGCTTCCGCCAGCACGTCGCGGGTCGAGGCCGGGGTCTGCGATTGCACATGCAGCAGCAGACGGCCGGTCTTCTTGTCGATCTCGGCGATGGTCGAGCGCGGCTCCATCGCGGAGGGCACGAGGCGCTGGCTGACGATGTCGAGTTCGACGGTATGCGCCGCCCTTGCGAAGGCCTCATCCGCCTTGGCGGCATCGCCATAGCTCATCGCGCCGACGATGTTGTCGGGCGCCTCGGGCCACACCACGGGCGCGCCGGGCTTGACCGCCTCGACCGGATCGACCACGGCGGGCTGCACGTCGTATTCGACAACGATCGCCTCGGCCGCGCTCTGCGCCTCGGTTCGCGAGGATGCGACCACGGCGGCCACGGCTTCGCCGGCATAACGCACGATCTCATGGGCGAGCAGGCGGCGCGGCGGCACCGTCATCGGCTTGCCGTCTGGTCGCTTGAAGATGCTCAAGGTCGGAATGGTGCCGATGTCGTCCCTGACGAGGTCCGCGCCGGTGTAGATCGCGGCGACACCGGGCATTGCGGCCGCGGCGCTCGTGTCGATCGAGACGATCTTCGCGTGGGCGTGCGGCGAGCGCAGCACATGCAACCAGAGCGCGCCCTCTTCCGGCTTGTCGTCGATGAACTGCCCCTTCCCGGTCAGCAGCCGCTGGTCTTCCAGACGCTTGACGGGCTGGCCCGCCCCGAAACGCAAATTGCCGGGAAGAATGTTCATTCCGCTGGGTCCTCAGAGTTTCCTGAAATGCGGGCTGCCTTTTAGCGGATCAGGGCAGGCGAGACCAGCCGGGGTTTTGGGAGATAAACCCGCGAATTCGTCATGCCGATGAGGACCGTCATTCCGGGATGATCTGAAGGACCAGACCTCAGGTGCGCAATTGCGCACCGGGGAATCTCGAGATTCCGGGTTCGATGCTGCGCATCGCCCCGGAATGACGATCAGGCCAGCTCCCTGAGCGCGGCGTCCACGACCTTGCGCGCCTCGTCCGTCAGCGGGGCCTGCGGCGGGACGGGGTCGCCGACATCATACCCCTGGCTCGCGAGCCCGGCCTTGATGCAGGCGGCGAGATTGAAGCGGGCGAAGGCCTCGTTGACCCGCCACAGCCTGCGCTGCAGCGCCATGGCCTCGTCCCAGCGGCCCGCCCGGCAGAGGTCGTAGAGCGCGACGCTCTGGCGCGGGATGATGCAGGCCGGGCCCGCCATCCAGCCGAGCCCGCCGATCAGCATCACAGCAGCCGGAATATGGGCGGAGGCCGAGAACACGCGCAAGGCATCGCCGCAGCGGTTCATGATCGAGAGCAGCCGGCCGGTATTGGTCGAGGCGTCCTTGATGTAGCCGATGCGCGGATGCGCGGCGAGGCGCGCGATGACATCGAGCGTCAGATCGGAACGCTGGAATTGTGGATTGGTGTAGATGACGACGGGAATATCGACGGCATCGGCGATGGCGCGGAAATAGGATTCCACCTGCGCGTCCGCGAGCGGGAAATACGCCTCCAGGATCGCCAGAATGCCGTCGGCCCCAGCCTTCTGGTACGCCTTCGCCTGCGCCACCGCATCAGCCGTCGAGGTCGAGGCGACGCCGGCCACGACGGGCACGCGGCCCTTCGCGGCATCGATGGTGGTCTGCACGACCGCCATGCGCTGCGCGGCATTGAGATAGGCGAACTCGCCGGTCGATCCCAGCGGCGTCAACCCGTGCACGCCGGCGCCGATCAAATCGTCGCAGAGTTTCGCCAGCACCTCGCGGCGGACCCCGCCGTCGGCATCGACGGGCGAGACCAGGTAGGGGAAGACACCGTGGAATTCGGCCATGTCGCAAATAAATTCCGGGGGAAGGGGGTCTTGTCTGGCGGGCGTGCGATGCCTTGGGTGCTACCATGAGGCATTATTGCCAGCAAGCGAACTGCCTTCGAAGAGCGCCTTTGTGGTTTTTGGAATTGTCCTGCAGCGTCAGTGGAGTTTGTTGGGTTGCGTCGCGATTCTTGGCGCCGCGCTGTGTCCGGGTGCGGCCCAGGCCGGCGCGTGCCCATCGCCGCAATCGGAGATCGCAACCGATCGCCCTGATGTAACCAATTCCAGTCTGGTCGTGCCGGCTGGGAGCATCCAGATCGAGAATGGACTGAACACGTCCGGCCAGAGCACGGCCAAGGGCTTTGACGGCAGTAACAACCGTCTCCGCTTCGGTCTCGCGCCTTGCCTCGAAGTGCTGGTCGATGTTCCCAGCTATGTCGGGCGGCTGACCGGCACGGTCGACACCGGTTTCACCAATGTAACTCCCGGCGTGAAATGGCAGGTCAGTGGTCTGCCTGAGCCTGCGAACCTTTCGGTGGTGTTTGGCGTCGGCCTGCCGACCGGCACGCTCGCAATCAGCGGCGCAGGCTTTCAACCCTATCTGCAGCTCCCCTGGTCCTATGAGCTCGGCGGCGGCTGGGGCATCAGCGGCATGTTTACGAGCTTCTTCCGGCCTTCGGATCTCGCCAATCACCAGACCAGCGAGGCGACGTTCGTGATCGAGCGGAAAGTTACCGCGAAGCTGGCGCTGTTCGCCGAATACGTCGGCGACTATCCGTCGCGCGGCGCGAGCACCGCTCTACTCAATGTCGGCGGCGGTTATCTTCTGAACCGAACCGAGCAGCTCGACTTCCACCTAGCCTTCGGACTCAACCGGAATTCGCCGGACTACATCGTCGGCGTCGGCTATTCCTACCGCTGGGACAACGTCCTCGGGGCTCCAGCGAGACCGACGCTCCGGCATTGACGAGTTTGCTGCGACGTCAGGCAGGTTGACAGACTTGACCACGCGGGTCGCGGCTGTTGGTCCCCGTATCGTTTCTACACCCTGAGCAGCCGCACCCGCGTGCCCCAGGGATCGATCGCCTCCAGCCCATCCGCAAGCGCCGTGACCTGCGCACCGCCCTTGCGCAGACGCTCCTCCTGCGCGGCGAGCAGCTCCGGCTTCGCCGTCACCAGCGAGAACCAGGCAAGGCCGGTGGTGGCGTCGTCGCGCGGACCGGCGCCCTGGCTCTGCCAGACATTCATGCCGAGGTGATGGTGATAGCGGCCCGACGACAGGAACGCGGCGCCGTTGCGCTTGCGCGTCGGGTCGAGGCCGATCGTGCCGTGATAGAAGCTTTCGGCCTGCGCGAGATCGCCGACGCGCAGATGCATGTGGCCGACGCGCAAGCCGTCCGGCGCCTTTGCATAGTCGGCGACGCGCGTGTTGGTCAGCGACAGCAGGTCAGGGATGTTGAGCTCGTCGGTCGCCATCTTCACGCTGCCCTCGCTCCACTGCCATTGCGAGGGATCGCGGTCGGCATAGACCTCGATGCCGTTGCCTTCGGGGTCGTCGAGATAGACGGACTCGCTGACGAGGTGATCGGCAAAGCCCGACAGCGGCACGCGATGCGAGGCGGCATGGACCAGCCAGCGCGCGAGGTCCTTACGCGTCGGCATCAGGAAGGCGGTGTGGTAGAGGCCGGCGGCGTTGCGCGGCTCGATCGCGGCGTCGGGCCGGGCTTCCAGCACCAGCAGCGTGATACCGGCGGTCCCGAGCTTCGCGGCACTGGCCGAGCGCTCCATCACGGTCAGCCCGATCACGTCCCGGTAGTAGTCGGCGACCTTGTCAAGGTTCTTCACCCGCAGCGTCACCATGCCGACCCGCATCGGGGTGCGACTGGCATAGGTCGGCCCGCCGCCCTGCGGCATGCCCTCGGCCCGCGCCGCGGCCGCGGCCGCCATGGCCAGCGACGTTGCGCCGGCGAGTTGAAGCAGCGTGCGGCGGGTGAGGTCGATGGTCATCGGTCAGGGCTCGCTTGAGGCCGTTTGGTGCAATATCGGGGATAGCTACACGTTCCCGTGAGCGCCTCCCAATCACATGTTCGTCGGCCGCGGCCATACGGGACTGCCCACCCGGGCAGTTTCGCAATCCTCCGCGACATCCCAGATTGGATGAAGCTGACAGGAGTATCCCATGGCCGATTCCACGCCTCTTTCGTCATTGTCATCCGCGCTGGCGGATGTCGTGGCGCGCACCGCCCCGTCCGTCGTCGCCGTGCATTCGCACCGCTCCCGCGCCACCGGCTTCGTCTGGAAGCCCGGCCTGGTCGTCACCGCCGACGAGGCGCTGGCCGACGAGGGCGAAATCAGGATCGCCCTGCCCGACGGCCGCACCGTCGCAGCTGTGATCGCCGGCCGCGACCACACCACCGACATCGCGCTGCTGCGCGCCGACACCGACCTCGCCCCGGTCACGCTGGCCGCCGCGGTCCCGCCGCTCGGCACGCTGTCGGTGGTGGTCGCCAGCGATCACGACGCGCCCAGCGCCGCGCTCGGCATGGTGTCGGCATCAGGCAAGCAATGGCGCTCCTTGCGCGGCGGCGACATCGATGCCCGGATCGAGCTCGACGTCCGCCTGCGCTTCAGCCAGCAAGGCGGCCTTGCGCTGAACGCCGCCGGCGAAGCCTTCGGCATGGCCGTGCTCGGACCGCGGCGGGTGCTCGTGATCCCGGCGGCGACGATCGCGCGCGTCGCATCGCAGCTGGAGACGCGCGGCCGCATCGCGCGCGGCTATCTCGGTCTCGGGCTGCAGCCGGTGCGGCTCGACGACGGCATGGGCGCGATGGTCATGAATGTCGACAAGGCCGGGCCGTCGGCCAGCGCCGGCATTCGCCAGGGCGACGTGATCGTCGCGGTCAACGACCAGAAGCTCTCGGGTGTGCGCGCGTTGTCGCGGACGCTCGGTCCGGCAAGCGTCGGCTTGGTGGTCGATGTCGCCGTGCGCCGCGGCGGCGAGCCGGTCAGCTTCAAGGTCACGATCGGCGAGAGGCCGGAGGCGTGAGCGAGGCCACCACGCCGGAGATCGTGCTGTCGCTGGAGATCGACGACCCCGTTCTCGCCGATCGCCTGGCCGTGCTGCTCGGCAACGTAACCGGGCTTCGCCTCGCCGTGCCCGGCGAGCAAGCCGCGGCGACAATCATCGCCCGCGATCCACGCGGCATGCCCGATGACATCGCGCTGACCCAGCGCGAGCTCGACGTGCTCGCACTGATGGCCGAGGGCGCCTCGAACAAGATGATCGCGCGCCGGCTCGGCATCTCCGTGCACACGGTGAAATTCCACGTCGGCTCGCTGCTCGACAAGCTGGATGCCACCGGCCGCACCGACGCGGTGGCCCATGCCGCGCGCCGCGGCGTGATCGAGCTCTGAGCGGGCGGCAGTCAGTCCGTCTCGACGCGTTGGCGTAGCACGGATGGAGCGGAGCGCGATCCGGGGCATGCGTCCCGCATTCCGCTTCGCTGCATGCGGGCTACAACTCCACTCACACGCGCTTGCCGCCGTTCTTCTCGGCTGCACGGCGCATGGCTTCGGCCAGCGCGCCGCCGCTGGAGGAGGCCTCCTGCTTGCGCGGCGCGGACGAGGTCATGCGGGCAGGATTACGCGTGCTGTTGTCGCGCTGCATGCCGGGGGCGTCCTTCTTGGCGCCGACCTCGTCGTCGAGCCGCAAGGTCAGCGAGATGCGCTTGCGGGCGACTTCGAAGTCCAGCACCTTGACCTTGACGATATCGCCGGGCTTCACCACCTCGCGCGGATCCTTGATGTAGGTCTTCGACATCGCGGAGATGTGCACGAGGCCGTCCTGATGCACGCCGATGTCGACGAAGGCGCCGAAGGCGGCAACGTTGGTGACGGTGCCCTCGAGGATCATGCCCTTCTGGAGATGCTTGATCTCCTCGACGCCTTCCTTGAACACCGCGGCCTTGAATGCCGGACGGGGATCGCGGCCCGGCTTCTCGAGCTCGCGAAGGATGTCGGTCACGGTCGGCAGACCGAAGGTCTCGTCCACGAAATCCTTCGGCTTCAGCGTGCGCACGATTTCACTGCTGCCGATCAGCGCCTTGATGTCGCTCTTGGTCGCCGCGAGGATCCGGCGCACCACCGGATAGGCTTCCGGATGCACGCCGGAGGCGTCGAGCGGATCTTCGCCGCCGAGGATGCGCAGGAAGCCGGCGCACTGCTCGAACGCCTTCGGTCCGAGCCGCGGCACCTCCTTCAGCGCCTTGCGCGACTTGAACGGGCCGTTGGCGTCGCGGTGGGCGACGATGCTCTGCGCGAGACCCGAGCCGACACCCGACACGCGCGCCAGCAGGGGCGCGGATGCGGTATTGACGTCGACGCCGACCGCGTTCACGCAGTCCTCGACCACGGCATCGAGCGATTTTGCGAGCTTGGCCTGGCCGAGGTCATGCTGATACTGGCCGACGCCGATCGCCTTGGGCTCGATCTTGACCAGCTCGGCGAGCGGATCCTGGAGGCGCCGCGCGATCGAGACGGCGCCGCGCAGGGTGACGTCGAGCCCGGGCAATTCCTCCGAGGCGAAGGCCGAGGCCGAATAGACCGACGCGCCGGCTTCCGACACCACGATCTTGGACATCTTCAGCTCGGCGAGGCCCTTGACCAGATCGCCTGCGAGCTTGTCGGTCTCGCGGGAGGCGGTGCCGTTGCCGATCGCGATCAGCTCGACGCGATGCTTCAGCGCAAGCTTGCCGAGGATCGCGAGCGACTCGTTCCACTGCCGCTGCGGCTCGTGCGGATAGATCACGGCGGTATCGACCACCTTGCCCGTCGCATCCGTGACGGCGACCTTGACGCCGGTGCGATAGCCGGGATCGAGCCCCATGGTGACGCGGGTGCCGGCCGGCGCGGCCAGCAGCAGGTCGCGCAGGTTTGAGGCGAACACGCGCACCGCCTCGGTCTCGGCCGCGTTCCACAGCCGCATGCGCAAATCGATGTTGAGATGCACCTGGATCTTGGTGCGCCAGGCCCAGCGCACCGTGTCGAGCAGCCAGCGATCGCCGGGCCGCTTGAGATCGGCGATGCCGAAGCGCTTCATGATCTTCAGCTCGTAGACGCCCGGCACGCCCGGCGGCGGCGCCTCTTCGGCCTGGATCTGCAGATCGAGGATTTCTTCCTTCTCGCCGCGGAACATCGCGAGGATGCGGTGCGAGGGCAGCTTGGTCAACGGCTCGGAGAAGTCGAAATAGTCGGCGAACTTTTCGCCCTCGGTCTTCTTGCCGTCGCGCACCTTGGAGGCCATGCGCGCATTGGTCCAGACGTCTTCGCGCAATGCACCGATCAGGTCGGCATCCTCGTCGAAGCGCTCGACCAGGATGGCGCGGGCGCCGTCCAGCGCGGCGGCGATATCCGCGACGCCCTTCTCGGCGTTGACATAGGCTTCAGCCACGAGCTTGGGATCGTTGCCGGGCTCGGTGATGAGCTGATTGGCGAGCGGCTCGAGGCCGGCTTCCTTGGCGATCTCCGCCTTGGTGCGGCGCTTCGGCTTGAACGGCAGATAGATGTCTTCCAGACGCGCCTTGCTGTCGGCGGCGAGGATGGAGGCTTCGAGTGCCGCATCGAGCTTGCCCTGCTCGCGGACCGATTCGAGGATCGCCTTGCGGCGGTCTTCCAGTTCGCGCAGATAGCCCAGGCGCTCCTCGAGGGTGCGCAATTGCGCGTCGTCGAGCGCACCGGTCGCTTCCTTGCGGTAGCGCGCGATGAAGGGAACCGTAGCGCCGCCGTCGAGCAGCGTCACCGCCGCCTCGACCTGCTCCGCCCGTACCCCAAGCTCCTGCGCAATTTTCTGGTTGATATTTGCCACGCGAGAATCCCTCTATTCCAAGCACGCGACGCGGCAGCGAACCACCGGCAGCGGGACGCCGCTTATGGACCAACCGAGGTTGATTCATCAAGGTGCGCAGCGCAACCGTCGACAGAGGATTTTTTGTCGAATCGATGCGATCTCGCCACAATCGTGGGGATGCCGTTGCTTCGGTCATTGTGTTCGTGTCCCGGACGCGCTGCAACGCTCTTGCGTTGCGGCGCAGAGCCGGAACCCAGCGCGGCGCGGCGCAATGCGGCGAGATGGGCCCCGGCTCGGCAGCGCACCGTCGCACCGGACGATGCTTCGCATCGCCGGGGAGACGCTGCGCTGCGTCCGGGGCACAAGACCGTCTTTGATGCATTCCCAAATTGCAGGCATGCCAACTCCTTCTCGCGGCTCAATTCGCCCGAGTTTTGCTTCATCACTCTACCCTCTTCAATCCAAGAGGGCACAGGGAAGACCGGGTGCCGACGGGCACCCGCGGTCCGCTGCGCGAAAAGCACACGCAAAAGAACCGCACAGCAGCATACAGGTGTCGCCGAACACTCGGCCTTCCCTGCGCGATGGTTGGACGGCTTATGCCGTGCTCTCCCGGGAGCCGAACTTTCCTTCTGGCCTCCCTCACCCCGCCGAATTGACGATGCCGTCCGCCCGGTTGGGCTCGCGCGCATCTCCGCTGAGGGCTTGACCGTAGCAACGACGGCCAGGACGACACGGTTTTGCCGTACGCTTCAACGTCGCTCGTCCGCACGTGGCCTCGGGCTCACAGGGACTACCCGCCCTGCCCGCACCTTTCGCGCACGACGCTGCCGCGTCCATCGCAGGCCCGGCTCGCAATTCGTGACGACGTACGATCGCCCCTCAAGGATGAGCCGGGATGGGCGAGGCATACGCCATTTCCGAATTTCGGTAAAGTGGAATATTTTTGGTGACGGGGCTTGACAACGCGGCGATACACGGCGGCGGCAATTACCATCTCTGCTGTCATTCCGGGGCGCGCCCCTTGGCGCGAGCCCGGAATCCATTGAACCGCATAACCCGCTGCACGATGGCTTCCGGGCTCGCGCTTCGCGCGCCCCGGAATGACGGAGACTGTTGCACTTGACAGACGCCTCCGTTCCACGCCTGCTTGATCCTGCCGGACTACCAAACTCGACACGAGGACTCTCATGCCCACCTCATCGGTCGGCGTCTTCAAGATCGCCACCCGAGGTCCCGGCGACGTGTCCGGCCTCATGACGACGATCGACTCCGGTGCGATCGACCCGTCATCGATCCTCGCCATTCTCGGCAAGACCGAGGGCAATGGCGGCGTCAACGACTTCACCCGGGAGTACGCGGTGGCCGCGCTGTGCACGGCGCTGGCGCCGCGGCTCGGCCTTTCCGCACACGAGGTCGAGCAGCGCATCGCCTTCGTGATGTCGGGCGGCACCGAGGGCGTGCTCAGCCCGCATATCACCGTGTTCACGCGGCAAGAGGTCGATCGGCGGCCGGCAGGCCTCTCAGGCAAGCGCCTGAGCATCGGCATGGCGCACACCCGCGACTTCCTGCCTGAAGAGCTCGGCCGCTCCGCACAGATCGCGGAGACGGCCAAGGCCGTGACAGCTGCCATGGCGGATGCCGGTATTGCCGACCCCGCCGACGTGCATTTCGTGCAGATCAAGTGCCCGCTGCTCACCAGCGAGCGCGTCGACGCCGCGAACGCGCGCGGCAACAAGACCGCCACGACCAGCGCCTACAGCTCGATGGCCTATTCGCGCGGCGCCTCCGCGCTCGGAGTTGCGGTCGCGCTCGGCGAGATCGGCTCCGACATCGGCGACGACGACGTGCTGCGCCGCTATGACCTGTTCTCGAAGGTCGCCTCGACCTCGTCCGGGATCGAGCTGATGCACAACGTCATCATCGTGCTCGGCAACTCCGCAGCTTCGGCGAGTGCGTTCGAGATCGGGCACGCCGTGATGGACGATGCGATCGATGCCCCGGCGGTGGTGGCGGCGCTGAAGAGCGTCGGACTTGGTATCGCGCCGCAATCGGCCGAAGGCCGCGAGCTCGTCAACATCTTCGCCAAGGCCGAGGCGTCCCCTGACGGCAGCGTGCGCGGCTTCCGCCACACCATGCTGGAAGACACCGACATAAGTTCGACGCGCCATGCCCGCGCGGCGGTCGGCGGCTTGATCGCGGGGCTCGCCGGCACCGGCGCGATCTATATCTCCGGCGGCGCCGAACATCAGGGGCCGGCGGGCGGCGGACCGGTTGCGGTGATCGCAAGGCTCGCAATTTGATGCCTGCGCATGGAACGCGGACCTGCAGCCGACCTCTCCATCCGGCGCAACCCTGCCCTTCGCCGTGAATCGCTTGCTTAAAGTGCTGCCGTGCGAAACTAAGGTGGCGCCGCACGAAAGGGTTTGGACCGCATGACTTTGCCGATGAGCTGGAACGAATGGGCGCAGCACGATGGCGTCGGCCTCGCGGCACGCGTCCGCAAGGGTGAGCTGACGGCGAAGGAATTGGCGCGCCAGGCCGCCGCGGGCGTCGCCAAGGTCAATCCGGCGCTGTCGGGCGTGGTCGAGCTGTTCGAGGACGTGATCGCAGATCCGGCCAAGGATGGCGCCAATCTCGGCGGCCCCTTCGCGGGTCTGCCGTTCCTGATGAAGGACCTCGGGCCGACCATGAAGGGCCGGCTGCAGGAAATGGGCTCGCTGCTGATGCGCGGCAACCGCGCCGCCGCCGACACGTTCCTGACCGGGAAATTCCGCCAGGCCGGTCTCAATCTGATCGGGCGCACCACGACGCCGGAATTCGGCGTATGCAGTTCGGCCGACAATCCGGCCGTCTACGTCACGCGCAACCCCTGGAATACCGACTACACCACCTGCGGCTCGTCGGCCGGCAGCGCCGCGATGGTCGCAGCCGGCGTGGTGCCGATCGCGCATGCGACCGACGGCGGCGGCTCGATCCGGATTCCCGCAGGGGTCAACGGCAATATCGGTTTGAAAGTCTCGCGCGGCGTGTTTTCGCTGGCGCCGCACATGTCCGACCTCACCGGCCTCGTCTCGATCCAGGGCTGCCAGTCGCGCAGCGTGCGCGACACCGCCGCGTTCGTCGATCATGCGCGGGGACCCGCGCCCGGCGAGTTCATGCCGTTCTGGACCACCGCTCAGCCCTATTCGGAGATGATCAAGCGCGATCCGTCGAAGCTGCGGATCGCACTGTCGCACACATGGGGCGACTACACCGCGACGCCGGAGATCGCGGCCGAACTGGAGAAGACCGGCCGCTTTCTCGAAGGCCTCGGTCATCACGTCGATTACGCGCTGCCCGAGCTCGACTTCCGCGCCGCGTTCGAGGCACAGACGATGTGCTACATCTCGAACTTCGCGGTGGTGATTTCCAACATGCTCGCGGCGCGCGGGCTGGACAAGCCGCCGGAAGACCTGATCGAGCCCATGAACATCCGGATCTGGGAAGCCGGCCGCCATACGAGCTTTGCGGAACGCGCCAAGATGCAGGGCGTGTTCAACGCGACCTCGCGCGGTTTCGGTGCGTTCTTCGAGCAATGGGACGTGATCCTGACGCCGATCACGGCGCTGCCGACGCCGAAGGTCGGGACGAGGGAATATCTCACCATCTCCGACAATCCCGATGTGCTCGACTGGTTCGGCAATCTCTGGCGCTTCTTCGCCTTTACGCCGCTTGCCAATCTCTGCGGCATGCCCGCGATCGCGCTGCCGATGGCGGCGCAAGATCACGGCCTGCCGCTGGGCATCCAGGCGATCGGCAAACAGGCCAATGACGGCCTGCTGCTGCAACTCGCCGCCCAGATCGAGCGCGCGCTCGACGGCAAGTGGAACGGCGGCAGGAAGCCGAAGGTGCATGTGAGCTGAGGCGAACGCATTCGCGGAGCTTCGTAGCCCCATCGCTCCAAAAAACCAACCTCAGTTCTTGACCATCGGAATCTCTTCCGCTGGCGCCTGTTGCTGCCCCTGCCTGTACATCGCCAGCGCCTTGTCGAGCGCTTCGCGCAAGGCCAGCGCGGCAGCCACGCTGCAGCGCAGGTGGGCGGTCTGCACCACATCGACCCTGACGGCCGGGCCGACCGGCATCAGCAGATTCGCGGCAAGCTCGATCTGGATCGCGCCGTTGTGATGGCCGAAACAGGAGGCGCCGTCGAAATAGATGATCGGCGCCCGCTCGGAACTGGAGCTGGAAATGGTGACGGGCCCCTGGCTGGTGGCGGGCGTTTCGGGATCGGCCATGGGGGCTCCTTGCAGCTGGTCGAACAACAAGGCGCCACCATCGTTGCTTCGGCCGGCGGTGTCGAGGCCAAACCTGGCTTGCGAGGCGTATTCGGGGTTTTGCGCGGCGCGCGCCGCTGGTCTAGAACGTCATCATGTCCACTTCGCCATCCACGCTCCCCTTCGAGGAACTCGCCGAGGCCATCAAGGGCCGCCGTTCCGATTACGGGCATATCAGCGGGCTCCAGCTCGACCGTTACGCGCCGGCCGAGGCCTGGTCCAGCCTGCCCTACCGTCCGGTGTTCGTGGGCGACACGGGGACCGGCGTGCTGCATGGCGGCGTCGTCACCGCGATGCTGGACGAGAGCTGCGGCATGGCGGTGCAACTCGCGCTCGACGGCACCAGCGCGATCGCAACCCTCGATCTGCGCATCGACTACCAGAAGCCGGCCACGCCAGGCCTCGACATCAAGGCGCATTCGGTCTGCTACCGCACCACGCGCTCGATCGCCTTCGTGCGCTCCACCGCCTATCAGGAGTCCGAGGACGATCCGGTCGCGACCGCGACCGCCTGCTTCATGATCGGCGCCAACCGCACCAACATGCTGGCCGACCGCAGGATGGAGCTGCGCAGCATCCCGACGCTGGAGGCGCCCGACGATCCGGACGGACCGTTCGCCAGCAGCCCGTTCGCCCGCGCCCTCGGCATTCGGGTCAACGACGACGGCACGCTGACGATGCCGTTCTCACCGCAGATCATCGGCAATCCGATCCTGCCCGCGATCCATGGCGGCATGACCGGCGCCTTCCTCGAGACCACCGCGATTTTCGGCGTGCGGCGCGAACTCGGCATCGCTGCGCTGCCCAAGCCGATCGGGCTCACCGTCAACTACTTGCGCTCCGGACGCGCGCTCGACACCTTCGCCAACGTCTCGGTCGTGAAGCAGGGCCGGCGTATCGTCGCCTTCGAGGCGCGGGCCTGGCAGGACGATGCGAACAAGCCGATCGCCTCCGCCTTCGGTCATTTCATGCTGCGGCCGGCGCCCGGAAACGACGAAGAATAGGCGTATTTTACTTGACGGCCACGGCCCGGGACACAACGATGGTGCGTTCCCGGAAGAGGTATTGGGTTGCGGCATCCGCTCGACATCATCGCCATGTTCGCCGCGCTCTGGCTGCTGGCCTCGATGGTGCTCGACGCGCTGACGCCCAAGGAGCTGACGGCGGTCATGATCGGCATCGCGATCGGGCCCGCCATCGTCATCACCGCCGTGTTCTACTATCTGCGCTGCCCGCGCACGGATTTCGCGGTGATGTTCGCCGCGCTCTGGCTGATCTCGGACATCGCCCTCGCCTTCATCTCGCCGGCGCAGCTGCCGCATTTCCTGATCGCGCTCGGCTTCATGCCGGCCCTGTTGATCGGCATCGTTCTGCACTGGCGGCGTTTCCAGCGCCGCCACGAGCAGCTGCCGGTGCCATCGGTGAAGCGGGGTTGAGGAAAGAAGGCCGGTCGGAATTTAGCTCTCCCCGTCGGGGAGAGGTCGGATTGCTCGGGCGCGCAACTCGCGCGCCTGAGAAATCCGGGTGAGCGGCCGCAGCGTTTCGTGCGAGCGTAGCCCCTCACCCGGATCGCATCTTCGATGCGATCCGACCTGTCCCTTCGGGAAAGGTGGACCAAGCCGCCCCGACCAAATCAGCGCGGCAGCAGATTGGTCTTCGCGAGATCCAGCACCTCGTCGCCGCGGCCGCTCATCACGGCGCGCAGCACCCACAGGCTGAAGCCCTTGACCTGCTCCGCCGTGATGGTCGGCGGCATCGACAGCTCCTGCTTGGCGGTGACGACGTCGAGCAGTGCCGGCCCGTCATGCGCCAGCATCTCCTTCATCGCGCCCGGAAGCTCGCCGGGGTCCTCGACGCGCCTCGCGAAGATGCCCATCGCGCGCGCCATCGCCGCAAAATCGGGGTTTTCCAGCGCGACATTGGTATCGACGAAGCCAGCCGCCTTCATCTCCAGCGCCACGAAGCCGAGCACGCCGTTGTTGAAAACCACCACCTTCACCGGCAGCTTCATCTGCGTCAGCGTAATCAGATCGCCCATCAGCATGGTGAAGCCGCCGTCGCCGGACAGCGAGATCACCTGCCGGCCTGGTTGCGCGGCCTGCGCGCCGATCGCCTGCGGCATGGCGTTGGCCATCGAGCCGTGCACGAAGGAGCCGATCAGCCGGCGGCGGCCGTTCATGGCGAGATAGCGCGCGGCCCACACCGTGGGCGTGCCGACATCGGCGGTGAACACGGCATCGTCGGAGGCGTGGTCGCTGATGACCTTTGCGAGATATTGCGGATGGATCGGCTTGGCTCCGGGTGTTCCCCTGGCGAGCGAGTCGAGGCCCTCCCGCGCCTTCTTGTAATGGGCGATGGCGTCGTCGAGATGCTTGCGATTCGTCTTGCTCTTCAGCAGCGGCAGCAGCGCCTCGATGGTGAGCTTGACGTCGCCGACGAGACCGAGATCGATCTTGCAGCGCCGCCCCAGATTTTCCGGGCGGATGTCGATTTGCGCGACCTGGCAGTCGGTCGGGAAGAACTGCTTGTAGGGGAAGTCCGTGCCGAGCATCACCAGGGCGTCGCAGGCGTGCATGGCGGCATAGCCCGAGGAGAAACCGATGAAGCCGGTCATGCCGACGTCGTAGGGGTTGTCGTATTCGACATGTTCCTTGCCGCCGAGCGCGTGTACGATCGGGCTTTTCAAGGCCTCCGCCAGCTGCATCAGCGGCGCATGCGCGCCGGCGCAGCCGCGGCCGCAGAACAGAGTGATGCGCTCGGCGCCGTTGAGGAGATCGGCGAGCGCCTTCAGCTCATCGGCCTGCGGCACCACCTTCGGCGGCGTCAGCGCCAGCCCGCGCGTCGTCGACAGCGCGCGCTTCGGCGGGTCGCGGAAGGCGACGTCGCCGGGCATGGCAATGACCGCGACGCCGCGCAGACCCACCGCGGCGCGGATCGCATTCTCCAGCACGTAGGGCAACTGGCTTGGATCCGAGACCATCTCGCAATAATGGCTGCATTCGCGAAACAGGTTCTGCGGATGGGTCTCCTGAAAATAGCCGCCGCCGATCTCGGCCGACGGAATCTGGGCCGCGATCGCCAGCACGGGAACGCGGCTGCGATGGGCGTCGAACAGGCCGTTGATCAGATGCAGATTGCCGGGACCGCAGGAGCCCGCGCACACCGCGAGGCTTCCCGTCATCTCGGCCTCGCCGGCGGCCGCGAACGCCGCGACCTCCTCGTGCCGGACGTGAATCCATTCGATGGTGCCGCGGCGGCGCAGCGCCTCGGTGAAGGCGTTCAGGCTGTCGCCGACGATGCCAAAGATGCGCTTGACGCCGGCCTGTTCGAGCGTTGCCACGAACAGTTCGGCCACGTTGTTGATCGCCATGTCGTCTCCTGATCCCGCGATTCCATCAAGATAGGATAACGCGCGAGAATGACGGCATCACGGCTTGTTTATTGCCGGCTTACTCTTTCGCAATCGCCCGATCATAGGCCGCGATCGTCACCTTGGCGCGCACCGCGACATCGGCGGCCGACATGCCGGGCTTGTAGAGACTGGAGCCGAGCCCGAAGGCAGTCACACCACCCGCGATGTACTCGGCAAAATTCTGGTCGGACACGCCGCCGACCGCAGCGATCAAAACGCCTGCCGGCAGCACGGCGCGGATCGCGGCGATCCCGGACGCGCCGAGCACGCTCGCCGGGAAAAACTTCAGGCCGGAGGCGCCCGAGCGCGCCGCCAGCAGCGCCTCGGTCGGCGAGAACACGCCGGGCAAGGTCACCATGCCGTGCTGATGCGCGCGCGCCAGCACCTCGGTGTCGATATTCGGCGAGACCATCAGCGTGCCGCCGGCCTCGTGGAGGCGATCGACATCAGCGGTGGTCAGCACCGTCCCGGCGCCAATCAGCACGCTTGATGGCGCGAGCCTGGCGGCGCCGGCAATCGAGCGGAACGGATCGGGCGAGTTCAGGGGAATCTCGATCGCGGTCAGGCCGGCCGCGATCAGCACGCCGACGATGGCCTCGGTCTCATCGGGTTTGATGCCGCGCAGGATCGCGACCAGCGGTCGCTTCATCGGCGGAAAAGGAACGGTCATCTTCGCAGTCCTTCTATCTCGTCCAGATCGCGGCCGCCGCCATCGACAGGCCGCGGCGGACGGCTTCGTCCGCATCGATCGGCGTCACGGCCACCGACAGCGCGTCGAAAGCCTGCCTGTACAACGCTGCAAGCCGCCCCGATGCAACCAGGGTAATGCCCGCTTTCGGCATCCCGCCCGAAAGCCCCGCCGCCAGCTCCGTGCCGATCAACGTGCCCGACAGGGTTTCGCGCGCGGCAGCGGGGGTGCCGCCGAACAGGAGCTGGCGCGACCGCGCGCCGAACAGGAGATTGGCCGCAAAGGCCGGCGCTTCATACGCGGCTTTCACCGCCGTCTTGAAGCTTGCGATATCCTCGGCGTCACCGGCGCCGGCGACCGCGAGCGACAGGATCGTCTCGCGCGAGACCACGCTGAACAGCTCGCCGGTCATGAAGGTGGAGAATCGTTCGACGGTGCCGTCCGTCACCCGCACCCATTTGGAATGCGTGCCGGGCATGCAGACCAGCGCTTCGCCAGGGGCCTCAAGACCGAGCGCGCCGACCAATTGCGTCTCCTCGCCGCGCATCACGTCCGGCGCGCTGGCGTCGCGCTGCGCAATGCCGGGCAGGATACGGATGTCGCGCGCCTCGCCGGGCACGCGCGCGGCCTGCTGCAGCACGGCAGCAAGCGGCGCCGGCGTGTCGACATAGCCGGCCTCGACCCAGCCGGTCCTGGCCCCGGCCATGCCGCAGATGAGAACCGGCAGATGATCGGGCGCCTCGACCGCGGCAAGATGCGACTGCAGCACAGCGGCAAAACCCGCCTTGGCCGCGGCCAGCATGCCCTCGTCGCTGCGCCTCTCTGCCAGCACCTGGCCGGCGCGATCGACCAGCCACAGCCGGAAGCTGCTGGTGCCCCAGTCCACCGCGATAGAGGCAGGTTCGGTCATCGCAACATTGTTCCTTGGTCTCACCGGCAAGACGCCGTCTCGCGACAATGAGACGGCGGCGCAAAAATCCGCCCCGGATTATCGGCAATTACCGCCGCAAACCAGCTCTTTCTCGCAGGTCTGGACCGCGCGCCGCGCTGGCACAGCGCTTGCTGAATTGCGTGCGCTCACATCCGTGAACCGCGCATCAAGACGCGTCAACATCAGATGAGGAAACCCATGGAGATCGGCTATTTCACGATGCCTTCGCATCCGCCGGAGTGCGGCCTGAAGGAAGGACACGATTGGGACCTGCAGGTGCTGCGCTGGCTCGACGAGCTCGGCTATCAGGAAGCCTGGATCGGCGAGCACCACACCGCACCGTGGGAGCCCAATCCCACGCCGGACCTGCTGATCGCGCAGGCCCTGATGCAGACCAAGCGCTTGCGGATCGGGCCCGGCGGCTTCCTGCTGCCCTATCATCACCCGGCCGAACTCGCCAACCGCGTCGCCATGCTCGACCATCTCTCGGAGGGCCGGCTGATGTTCGGTGTTGCCGCCTCGGGCCTGCCGAGCGACTGGGCGATGTTCAACGTCGACGGCATGAGCGGGCAGAACCGCGACATGACCCGCGAGGCGCTGGAGATCATCCTGAAGATGTGGAGCGATCCGGCGCCCTGGACCTACAAGGGCAAGTTCTGGACGGTGTCCAAGCCGGACACGATGTTCGACTTCCTCAAGCCGCACATCAAGCCGCTGCAGACGCCGCATCCGCCGATCGGCGTCGCCGGGCTGTCAAAGAACTCGGACACGCTGAAGCTCGCCGGCGAGCGCGGCTTCATCCCGATGAGCCTCAACCTCAACCCGGCCTATGTCTCCAGCCACTGGGACTCGGTCGAGATGGGCGCCGCCAGGACCGGGCGCAAGCCTAACCGCGCGGACTGGCGCCTTGTCCGCGAGGTGTTCGTCGCCGACAGCGACGAGGAGGCGTGGAAGCTGTCGACCGGCGACATGATGGGCCGGATGATGGGAGAATACTTCCTGCCGCTGCTCAGTCATTTCGGCTTCAAGGACTATCTGAAGCACGCGCCCGACGTGGCCGATAGCGACGTGACCGTCGAATATTGCGCCAAGCGGAACTGGATCGTCGGCTCTCCCGCGACCGTCGCCGAGAAGATCGAGAAGATCTACGACGAGGTCGGCGGCTTCGGCGTGCTCTGCGTGTTCGGCTTCGACTACAAGCACAAGCCGGAAGCCTGGCACCGCTCGCTCTCGCTGCTCAAGAACGAGGTGATGCCGCGCCTGCAGCATCTCGGCTCCACGCGGAAGGCGGCTTGACCTGATACGGGTGCGGCGCGAACGTGCCGCACCCGCCTTCATTCGGAGATTTTGGCGTGATGCTGGACGCAAGGGATTTCAAGCAGGCCATGCGCCAATGCGCCGGCGGGGTCGCGCTGGTCACGGTGGGCGCCGAGCACGAAAAGCGCACGGGACTCACGGTCACCTCGGCCTGTTCGCTGTCGGACAATCCGCCGTCGCTGATCGTCTGCGTCAACCGCAACGCCAGCGCGCACGCGCGCATCCGCGCGGAGCGGGCGTTCGCGATCAACTTCCTGCACGAGGATCACGCGCTGCTGGCGCTGACCTTCAGCGGCCAGAAAGGCATTGATGGCGATGACCGTTTCGCCTTCGGACAGTGGACACGCGGCGTCACCGGCGCGCCGGTGCTGAGCGATGCGGTGGCCGCGTTCGACTGCATGCTGGCGCAGGAGTTCGAGACGACGACGCATTCGATCTTCGTCGGCGAGGTCCGCTGCGTGTCGCATTCCGACAGGGCAGCACCGCTGGTGTATCTGCGCAGCAGTTTCCACGTTCCCCGTGAAATCCGCGGCACCGTGACGGTCGGCGACCGGGATTCACGGCATCTGAGCTGGAGCGATTTTTCGTAAAGCGGCGGCGGTGCGCTCGCTTCCCTTCTCCCCTTGTGGGAGAAGGTGGCGCGAAGCGCCGGATGAGGGGTATGTCTCCGCAGCCTCAAATGAGAATCGAACGCGCGGAGAGAGACCCCTCACCCGTCTCGCCGCTGCGCGGCGAGCCACCCTCTCCCACAAGGGGAGAGGGCAATAGCGCTCGCGGCGTGCAGCAGAACGCTACTGCGCCGTCTCGATCTTCATCGCCTTGATCTTGCGATACAGCGTCGCGCGGCTGAGCTTCAACGCGCGTGCCGCTTCCGTCACCCGGCCGCCATGCTTGCGCAAGGCCGCGACGATCGTCGCGCGTTCCGCCTCCGCCAGATCCGGCTCCGCAGTTCGGCCGCCGAATAGCGGCAGATCGAGATCGGCATCGGTGATGATCCCATCCTCCGCCGTGCAGCCGGCCAGCCGCAGCACGTGGCGGAGCTGGCGCATGTTGCCGGGATAGGGATAGGCCGACAACAACGACCACGCCGCATCCGACAAGCGGCAATCCGGCGCCTCCTCGCGCGCGATCTGGCGGATGATGTCGTCGCGGTCGGCGCGCTCGCGCAAGGCGGGCAGATGCACTTCCATGCCGCGGAGACGAAAGTAGAGATCGGCGCGGAAGGCGCCCTCCTCCGCCATGCGGCCGAGGTCGCGATGGGTGGCGCTGATCAGGCGGATATCGACCGGCACGGGCTTCAGCGCACCGAGCGGCCAGACCTCGCGATTCTCCAGCACGCGCAAGAGGCGCGTCTGCAACGCGATCGGCATGTCGCCGATCTCGTCGAGAAACAGCGTGCCGCCGTCGGCCTGCACGATCAGGCCCTTGGAACCGTCGCGCCGCGCGCCGGTGAAGGCGCCGGCCTCGTAGCCGAACAGCTCGGCATCGATCAGGCTTTCCGGCATCGCCGCGCAATTCAGCGCGACATAGTTGTTGCGGGCGCGGTTGCTGGCGGCATGAATGGCGCGCGCGAACACGTCCTTGCCGACACCGGTCTCGCCATGCAGCAGCACCGGCAGATTGTGATCGCCGATACTCCTGAGACGCTTGACGCCTTTGACCAGGCCGGGATCGCGGCCGGCGAGCCGGTGCAGCGCATCGAGGCGGTCGATGGGTGTATCACGGCGCACCACGGGCGACCTTGCGCGCTGCGGTGGCACGATATGTCCCTGTCCCAATGTGCTCCCGTCGGCCCGGCGCAATTCGACGATCTCGTCGGTGTTGCGACCTGAAGGTTGATCGAACCTGACGTAACGCGACAAATCGATGCCGGACGCAATCAAGCCGTCGGTGAGTCCCAAGAGAGCACGTGCCGAGCGGCAGGCGCCGACGATGCGGCGGTCGTCGTCATAGGCGAGCAGGCCACTGCCGCCGTCGCCCGGCACGGTGGCGATCCAGGCGTTCCGGAAATGGCCGCGGAAGATCGCGCCCTCCATCCGCCGGCTGGCTTCCATGGTCACCGCAAGCGCGAGCTGGTGCGCGGCGCGCGCGAGGTCCTCGCGGCAGGAGGTGATGTTGACGGCGCCGGCGAGCCGCCCGGCCTGGTCGAACAGCGGCGCCACGGCGCAGGAAAACATGTGCCACTGCGCGCGAAAATGCTCGTCGCGATGCACCAGGATCGGCGTCTGCTCGGCCAGCGCCGTGCCAAGCCCATTGGTGCCTTCCAGAGCTTCCGAAAAGTTCGAGCCGGTGTAGATCTTCCAGTCCATGAACGTGCGCGCATCGGCCTCACCCGGCAGGCGGCTGAACAGCATGGTCGCATTCGCGTCAGCCAGATTGACGCAATAGCCGGCGTCACGCAGCACGCGGGCGAGATCCTCGAGCTCGGGCGTGACGAGCCTGATCGTCTCCTCCATGGGCTCGGCGACGTGGCGGATTTCGGCCTCGGTGAGCGTCCGGGGCGGGCCCTGCCGCGCCGGGTCGAGCTTGTGGCTGATCAGGCAGCGCCGCCAGGAACTGGCAATGCGCGAGGAGGCGTCGACGTCGGCCACATGATGGGCGACGGACAAGACACGGGCCACATGGTTCGAAGCCGAAAGGCTCGCCATCGCGGACGTCTCCACCCTGTATTATTGTGCAAAGTCTGGCACCACGGGCGGGGATGTCAATTGGGAACAGGGACGGCGATGCTCTCGCATCCTCGTCATGGCCGGGCATAGCCGTCCGAAGGACGGCGTCGCTTCCGCTCGCCTATGTCCCGGCCATTCACGTATTACCGCGGATGCGAAAGAACGTAGATGCCCGGGCCTTCGCCTCGCCGAAGCGGCTTCGGCCGCGCAGGCGGGACAAGCCCGGGCATGACGGTGTGGATGCAGATTGCCTCAGGCGACTCGGATTGCTGCACTGCCCTCACCACGTATCGATGCAGGGCCGCTTCTTCTCCGTCCGCGCCCGCGGCTTCGGCACCGAACGCAAGCCGGCCATGATCCACCGCCGCGTCTCGGCGGGATCGATGACGTTGTCGATCTCGAAAACCGAGGCAATCGAGACGGCCTTGCCGTTGGCATAGAGCTCGGCGACCTTATTGCGGTAATAGGTCTCGCGCTCCTCGGGATCGGCGATCGCCTCCATCTCCTTGCGGAAGCCGAGCCGGACATAGCCCTCGAGGCCCATGCCGCCGAACTCGCCGGTCGGCCAGGCCGCGGTGAAGAACGAGGCGTGGAAGCCTCCGCCGATCATCGACTGCGCGCCGAGGCCATAGCCCTTGCGCAGCACGATGCCAAACAGCGGCACGGTGAGGCTCGCACCGGTGACGAACATGCGGGAGACGTGGCGCACGATGGCGGTCTTCTCGGCCTCGGGCCCGACCATGAAGCCGGGCGTGTCGCAGAGCGAGACGATCGGCAGATCGAAGGCGTCGCAGAGCTGAAGGAAGCGCGCGGCCTTGTCGCCGGCGTCGGCATCGATCGCGCCGCCGAGATGGCGCGGATTGTTGGCGATCAGGCCGAACGGCTTGCCCTCGATCCGGATCAGCGCGGTGATCATTCCGACGCCGAAGTCGCGGCGCAGTTCGAGCACGCTGTCCTTGTCCGCGACGAGGTCGATCACGCTGCGGATGTCGTAGACCCTCAGGCGGTTTTCCGGGATCGCGCGGCGAAGCAGGCGCTGGTCGGCCGCCTGCCATTCCGTCACCGCGCCCTGGAAATAGGCCAGGTACTTTTGCGCGACGCGCGTCGCCTCCTCCTCGTCCTCGACGAGGATGTCGATGACGCCGTTCGGGGACTGGAACGCAACAGGGCCGACCTCGGCCGGATGATAGACGCCGAGGCCGCCGCCCTCGATCATCGCCGGGCCGCCCATGCCGATCGAGGCATTCTTGGTGGCGATGATGACGTCGCAGCAGCCGAGCATCGCGGCGTTGCCGGCGAAGCAATAGCCGGAGACGACGCCGACGACGGGTACGAGGCCGGAGAGCCTGGCGAACTGCACGAAGGATGGGCCGTCGAGCCCGGTCATGCCGAGCCGGTCGGTATCGCCGGGCCGGCCCCCGCCGCCCTCGGCGTAGAACACCAGCGGCACGCGCCAGTCTTCCGCCAAGGTCAGCATGCGGTCGATCTTCTTGTGGTTCATGTGGCCCTGCGTGCCCGCGAGCACGGTGTAGTCGTAGGCCACGACGACGCAGCGCCCACCTTCAGGCCCGAACTTCCCGGCATTCACGGTGGCAACGCCCATCACGAGGCCATCAGCCGGCGTGTTCTTGATGAGATCATCGACCTTGCGGCGGCGGCGCTGCGCGGCGATGGCGAGGCTGCCATATTCCATAAACGAGCCGTCATCGACGAGCTGCGCGACGTTCTCGCGTGCGGTACGCTGGTTGGTGTTGCGGCGGCGCTCGACCGAGGCCGGCCGGTTGGCATCGAGCGTGTTGGCCTGGCGCGCGATCAGTTCGGCGAGGTCAGGACGGATGTGGTCGAGATCGACATCGGCCTCCACGGCCGACGTGTCGGCCGCGACGTCGAGCGGCTCCAGATACAGGATCGGCTCGCCATGCATCAGCGTGACGCCGTCGCCAGCGGCGAGCTTCATGACGCGGCCGCCCTGCTCGGCCATGACCAGATGTTCCATCTTCATGGACTCGATCACGGCCAGTTGCTGGCCGGGACGCACGATCTCGCCTTCCTTCACCTGGATGGTGACGATGGTTCCCTGCAAGGGCGCCGCGACCATCACCGCGCCCTCGGGCGCTGCTTGCGCGATGTGCGCCTCTGTGGCGTGACCACCGCTGCGTTCGGTTGCGGCAAAATACAGCGGCTTCGCCGCGCCACCGGCGGCGTCGACGAGCTCAGCGATATTGCGATCAATGAAATCGGTCGCGATGCGATTGGTCCTGAAATCGGGATGCGCGAGCACGGCCTGGAGGAAGGCGATGTTGGTGACGACGCCGTCGATCCGGAACTCGCGCAGGGCACGCGAGGCCTTTGCGACCACGTCGTGCCAGGCTTCACCAGGCGTATGGACGATGACTTTTGCGAGCAGCGAGTCGAAGGCCGCGCTGGTCTTGTAGCCGGCATAGCCAAAGCTATCGACGCGAACGCCGGGCCCTGACGGCGGCTCGAACAATGCGAGCACCCCGCCGGTCGGATGGGTCGCGCCCGTCGCGTCCAGCGTCTCCATGTTGATGCGGAGCTGCATCGCATAGCCGCGCGGCTTCGGAATCGAACCCTGCGCGAGGCCGAGCGAGGCCAGCGTCGCGCCCGCAGCGACCGCGAGCTGGGCACGGACGAGGTCGAGGCCGAGCACCTCTTCCGTCACGGTATGCTCGACCTGGAGCCGCGGATTGGCCTCGATGAAGGCGAAACTGTCCTCGGCGGTGCCGTCGACCAAAAACTCGAACGTGCCGAGATTATCGTAGGCCGCCGCCGCAGCGAGCTGCGTCGCAGCATCGATGATCCGGCCGCGCAGGGACTCGCTCAGCGACGGGCTCGGCGCCACCTCGACCAGTTTCTGGTGCCGGCGCTGAATGGTGCATTCGCGCTCCCAGAGATGGGAGATCGCGCCATGGCGGTCGCCGATGATCTGCACCTCGATGTGGCGCGCCTGCCGGATCAGCCGCTCGGCATAGACGCCGTCGAAGCCGAACGCCGCCCTGGCCTCGGACTGGCAGCGCGCATAGGCTTCGGCGAGATCGGCGGCATTCTCCACCACGCGCATGCCGCGGCCGCCGCCGCCCGCCATCGCCTTGATCACGATCGCAGCCTTGCTGCCGAGCGACGCGAAGAACGCCGTGATCTCGTCCAGCGACGAGGGACCGCTGGTGCCGGCAATGATCGGCACGCCGCAGCGCTTTGCCAATTGCCGCGCCGCGACCTTGTCGCCGAACAGCTCGAGCGCGGTCACCTTCGGCCCGACGAAGGTGACGCCCGCGTCAACGCAGGCCTTTGCGAAGGCTGCGTTCTCGCTGAGGAAACCATAGCCGGGATGCACGGCGTCGCAGCCGGCATTCTTCGCCGCCTTCACCACGGCCTGGATGTCGAGATAGGCCCGCGCACCGCGGCCGGGGATCTCGAGCGACTCGTCGGCAACACGAACATGCAGCGACAGCGCATCGTCCGCCGGATGGATCGCAACCGTCGCGATGCCGGCATCGGCCGCCGCTCGCGCGATACGGATAGCGATCTCGCCGCGATTGGCGATCAGGATTTTCTTGAACGACATGCAACAGTCTCCATGCCCGCGACGCCATAGGCGGGTCGGCAGGTTCGATGATCCTGCTTCTTCACTTTAGCCGCGATCGTCAAGGGCGGGGAAGCCGATCGAAACCGCGGTCCCGCGGGCCGGAATATCAGTCGTCTGCGCGCCCCGTGATGAGGCGGATAATCCGCCTGACGGCAGACGGAATCGGCGCGATCACCGGCACCGCGAAAATCGGCTGCAGGTCGCGCGCGGCTTCGCCAAGCGGCCCGCCACCGATGATCACAGCCTCGGCGCCGTCCTGCGCGACGCAGGCCTCGACAGCGGCGGCAAGGGCGTCGCGGAGCCGCGCGGGATCGCGCATCAGGTCTTGCGTATCGCCCTCGGCAAAGCGCGTGCCGGTGTAACTGGATCGCAATCCCAATGCTTCAGGCAAGGCATCGATTTTCGATTTGAGCAGCGGTGTCGTCGTCGCGACGCCGAAGCGGCGGCCGTTCTCCGCAGCTTCCAGCATCGACGACTCGCCGATGCCGGCGGCGGGCAAATTCATCGTCACCTTGATCCCGGCAAGACCGGGATCGCCGAACGCGGCGACGATGATGCCATCGCAGCGGTTCTGATGCGCCCGCGCGATCTCTTCGACTTCGGCCGCGGCGGCCTCCAGCGCATCCGCCGAGACGATCATCGACGGCGCACGCGTTGCCGTGGCGCCGACGATGTCGAAGCCGGCAGGGGCCGCGGATGTCGCGATGCCGACCATCATCGCCGTGTTCGCTTCGAGACTGTTCGGGTTGATCAGCAGGATGCGGCGGTGGGCCATGCTATCCGCCAGCCCGCGCACGCGCGCCGATGTCCTTGAAGATCGCGGTGAGCTCGTCGATCTCCCCTTTGCCCTCCTCCGGCCTGATCCGCCGCTCCATGTCGTCGATGTGATGGCGCATGGCATGGATCGCGCCGGCCTTGTCCCGGGCCAGGATCAAGGCCCCGATGTCGGGGTGCGCGTCGGGCGAGCAGTCCGGCTCGCCCGGCTGCTCGAACGTCGCGATCGCCAGCGAGGTCCGCAGCATCAGTTCGCGCGACATGTCCAGCAGCACCTGGTTGCCGGCGAGCTTGGCGACCAGGATGTGGAATTCAGCCGTGAGCGACAGCGAGGCCCAACGGTCGTTGCGGTCGTGACGCGCTTCGCGCTCCATATGCGCCTTCAACTCGGCTTTGCCGGACTTGTCCAGCCGATCGATCGCCGCGCTCACCGCGGCGGTCTCAAGCAGCCGGCGTGCAGCGAAAATGTCCTGGGCCTCCTCCCAGCTCGGCCGGTACACGAACGCACCACGGTTGGGGATCTGCATCACGACCTTGCGCGAGGCGAGATGAACCAGCGCCTGGCGGATGTGAATCCGCGTGGTGCCGAACGCCGCCGCCAGCTTGTCCTCGCCGAGCTTGGCACCCGGCTTGAGGCGCTTCTGGCTGATCGCGGTCAAAATGCCCTGGATCACCGGATCATCGTCGTTGCTGCGGGGATCGACGACCTCCGGCTCGGAGCGTTTCGGGTCGGGACGCTTCGGCCTGCGCTTGACGGGACGGGTTCGCTTCATGGGTCGCTTTTACAGGATTCTGAAATGCAGCCGCAGCCCATTTTTTGTACAGATCGGCCACAATAATGTTTACAAAATATGCATCAAATTGGCGCCAATTTTTGGCGCCTAAACATTACCGCAACAATACCAATGGCTTGACTTGCAGGTCGCACTGGCACGACGCTTGCTGGCCCGTTCCGCGCAGGACCACACCAAGGATGGAGCTGGCGTTGAGTGACGTGCGCGGACAGTCGCTGGATCTGAAGGGCATCGGCCACGTCTTCGGCGCGACGGTCGCGTTGGACGAGATCCATCTTGCGGTCGCCGCCGGAGAGCTGATCGCGCTGCTCGGACCGTCCGGCTGCGGCAAGACCACGATGCTCCAGATCATCGCGGGCTTTCTGCGCCCGTCCAGGGGCGAAGTCCGTTTCGATGGTGCGCGTGTCGAGCATATCCCCGCCAACCGCCGCCGGATCGGCATGGTGTTCCAGAACTATGCGCTGTTTCCGCATCTCACCGTCTTCGAGAACGTCGCCTACGGGCTGCGCGCGCGCAAGCGAGCCGAAGGATTTTTCAAACTACGTCAGCGCGGCACTGTCGACGCTGATCGAGGAAGGCGAGCGCGGTCGCTCCGCGATGCTGTCGGTCGGGTTTCATCTGCGCATCTGCGGCCGGCCCGCGCGCTTTCGGGCCGTGAAAGCCATTCTCAGCGAGCTTGCAGCGCTCGACCGCCACGTCTGGGTCGCGACACGTGCCGACATCGCGGCGCATTTTCGCGAGGCCGTCCGCGAAGGGCCGGACTAGGCCGCGCGTATGGTCGTCATGAAGGCGCTGACCTTCTGCTTCAGGCTCGCGCTGTCGGCCGCCAGCGAACGGGCCGCCGACAGGACCTGCGACGACGCCGCACCGGTCTCGGACGCGCCGCGCTGCACGTCGGACACGCCGGAGGAGACCTGCTGCGTACCGTGTGCCGCCTGCTGAACGTTGCGTGAGATTTCCTGGGTCGCCGTGCCCTGTTCCTCGACCGAGGCCGCGATGGCGGACGCGATCTCCGACAGGCCGGTGATGGTGTCGCCGATCTCCTTGATGGCCGCGACCGACTCGCCGGTCGCCGTCTGCATGCCGTTGACCTGCTCGCTGATCTCGCCGGTCGCCTTGGCCGTCTGTTCGGCCAGCAGCTTGACCTCCGACGCGACCACCGCAAAGCCGCGCCCGGCATCGCCGGCGCGCGCGGCCTCGATCGTGGCGTTCAGGGCCAGGAGGTTGGTCTGCGCGGCGATCCCGTTGATCAGTGCGACGATGTCGCCGATGCTGCTCGCCGCGCGGGCGAGTTCGCTGACGCGATCGTTGGTCTTCCGGGCCTGCGCCACGGCCTCTCCCGCCATGCGCGCCGACGTCTGCACTTGACGGCTGATTTCGGTGATCGACGAACTCAGCTCTTCGGTGGCAGCCGCAACGGACTGGACGTTGCTGGAGGCTTCGCCGGATGCCGCCGTCACCGTCCTCGCCAGTTCCTGGGAACGGTCCGCGCTCGACGTCAGAGTGTCGGCCGATGTTTCGAGATTGCCCGCGGCGCGCGACACCGTCTCGATGATCGCGCCGACCGCATGCTCGAAATCATCTGCGAGCCGATGCATGTCCTGCTTGCGTTGGTCGGCCGTGTCCGCCCGCAGCTTCTCCTGCTCGGCGCGCAGCTTCTCGCTCTCCGCCATGCGATCACGGAAATATTTCGTGGCGCGCGCCATCTGTCCGACCTCGTCGGCCTGCTCCGCTTCGGGCAGGTCGATCGACAGATCGCCGTCGGCAAGCGCCTGCATGCCGGCGCTGACGCGGCGAATGCTTCTGCTGACGGAGAAGCCGACCAGGCCAATCAGACCGATCGCGGGAAGCCCGAGCAGCGCGATGGTTCCGGCGATCTTCCAGACCATCGCCACGAAATCTGTCCAGATGTCATCGACGAAGACGCCGGTGCCGATGAAGATCTTCCATGGCGCAAAGCCCTTCACATAGGACAGCTTCACCGCGGTCTTGGGATCGTCCTGCCGCAGCGGCCAGTCGTAGGCGTAGGTGCCTTCGTTCTTCGCCCGGACGATGTCGAGCAACGCCGGGATCACGGGGACACCCTTGGCGTCCTTGATGCCCGAGACGTCCTTGCCCATCAGTTTCGGGCTTGGATGTGCAAATCCCACCTGCTCGAAGGTGTGCGCGAACAGATACTCGTCGCCGGAATAGCGCATCTTGAGCAGCGCGTCCTTGAAGCGCGCCTGCGCCTCGTCGCGGGTCATCTGGCCGGCCGCAGCCGCCGCCTCGAATTTCTCCGCAAGGCTGGTGCCCGCCTCGACCATGGCCTTCAAGGTGCTGACCCGATCCTCGTACATGCGCTGGTAGATCGACCACAGGGCGATACCCGTCACGCAGCAGAGCGCGACCGCCATCGCAAGCACGGCACTGAGAAGCTTGGTACGGATCGAGAATCGGTTGAGCACGGGACTTCTCTTCGACGACAGGATGCACACGGACGCGATCGATTTTAAGCGGCGACCCGCGGATCGCCGGACAATACAGCTCACAGTGCGTGGTCTGGTTTAAGGCGCCGTTAAGCCTGCGCGCTTCGCGGCGGAGCCGATACGAAAGTATGCCCACCCGGATCGGCGCACGCCCGTAGTTCCACGTGGATTTGCATTGGAATTGTGCAGCCGCTCGCCTGCTTCGTGAATTAGCGCCCTTGCTTGTCGAGCACGAGATCGATCGTGTGCGCGGCGATCTTGCGAAGCTGCGGCTCGTCGCCGAAGGCACGTTCGAGCACGGCGAGGCCGCGCGTCACCGTGATGATGTGCAGCGCTGCAGCCGCCGGATTGCCGCCGAATTCGCCGCGCGCGGCGCCTGCCGACAATGCATCCTGAACCAAAGCGGTGATGCGCGAGATCAGGTTCGCGAAGGCCTGACGCGCCTCCTCATCCAGCCCCTCGCCTTCGGCCGCGCCGAGCTCCATCAAGCCGCGCGTGGTCGGACATCCGCGCGGCGGCGAGCCGGTGCGGAAGTTGGTTATGGTCAGGTCGAAGAAAGCGGTGAGGCGTTTTCGCAAGCTGCCCGCACCGAGCACCTTTTGCAGGGCGAGGAGATAGTCGCCGGCGTAGCGTTCATAGGCCTGGAGGAACAGCGCTTCCTTGCTGCCGAACGCGTTGTAAAGGCTGCCGCGCTGGACACCGGCGTCGCGCGCGATGTCGGACAGCGAGGTGCCGCGCACGCCCTTGCGCCAGAACTGATCGAACGCAATGCGCAGGACGTCGTCATGGTCGAACTCGCGCGGCCTCACCCCTGCTCCTTGCTCCAGAGTATTTGACACGACGTCAAGAAAATGCTTTCTCGACATCGTGTCAAAAACCAATTGGGATTGATAGCCCGTTTCGTCAATGGCCCAACGGCCGGCGCGGCGATGCGCCCGGCCGATCGCGCCCGCATGCAGAGGGACCAGCTCATGCCTCTTCTTCACATCTCGATGCGCGCCGGCAAGCCGGACGCCTACCGCCAGGCGATCCTCCACGGCCTCTACCTCGCCATGCGCGAGGCGCTGAACGTGCCTGAAGGCGACGAGTTCATGACCATCAGCGAGCTTTCGCCGGCAAACTTCCGCTGCGGCAATGCCTATGGCGTCGAGCGGAGCGACGACGCCGTGCTGATCCAGATCACCGTGTTCGCCACGCGCACGGCGGAGCAGAAGAAGGCGCTGTACCGCCGGATCGCGGAGCTGCTCGGCGAGAACCCGGGCATCCGCCCCGAGGACGTGTTCGTGAACGTGCTCGACGCCCCCGCGGCGAACTGGTCCGTCGGCCACGGACTGGCGCAATTCGCCTGAAGCCGCACCGGCCGACCATCACTCCGCAACGCACGCCTCCATGGCCGCGTCGATCTCGGCCTTCGACAGCACCCCGAGTTCGGCGATGAAGACGATCCGCGCGCGCGGCAAGCCCGGCGCAGGCGCATCGCCAGGCGCGAGCGTGGCGCGGCCGGCGGCGAACTGGAACACCATCAGGCGTCCGGGCTGCTCGACGGTCTCAAACAGGCCCTTGGCGCGCGCGAGCTTTGGCGCAAGCCGGCCGATGGCCTGCTGCACGCGCGGCAGCGACAGCGGCCGGTCCGACGTCCAGCTCAACGTCTCGAAACGGTCCTCTGCCGGGCGTTTCGGCCCCGGCTCGCGCGGCGCCGATGCGCGATCGCTCGCGGGGAACAGCAGCGCAGATGGAATCTCGCCGTGTTTCGATTCGATCACCACGGCCGGAACGCGCTGGGCGCGGATGGCCTCGCGCATCCGGCCGCCCGCACCCTCGTCCGCCAGATCCAGCTTGCTCAGCGCCACGATATCGGCGACGCGCAATTGCGAGCGCATCAGCGCGTCATCGAGGGCGGCCAGCGGCGTGCCTGCGTCCATCACGCAGAGCACGGTCTCCAGCGGCGCCTCGCGCAGGATCACCGGGTCCATCAGATTACGCACGATGTCGGCGGGATCGGCGACGCCGCTGGTCTCGATGACGATGTACTCCGGCTTCGGATCGCGCCGCAGCAGGGTCGAGAGCGTGCGGAGCAGATCGCCTTCGAGCGAACAGCAGATGCAGCCGTTGGCAAGGCTCACCACGCCGTCGCTGGCGCCCGCGATCAGCTCCGCATCGATGTTGATCGCACCGAAATCGTTGACGATCGCAGCGATGCGGCGCCCGTCGGCATGCGCGAGCAGATGATTCACGACCGTGGTCTTGCCGGCCCCCAGAAAGCCCGTCACCAGGAGAATGGGGACCGGCATGGATCAGCTCTCGACGACGGGCCGGCGCACTGGCTTGCCGGGCCGCGCCGCGACATCCAGCACGCCATGGCTAATCAGCGGCTGGCCGCTGACGATCAGATGCCGCACGCCTTCGGACGGACGGTTCATCGCCGTGAAGGTGGCGCGATCGCTGAGCTTCTCGTAGTCGAACACGACGATGTCGGCATCGGCGTCCTTCGCAAGCCGTCCCTTGGCGCGCATCGCGGGCGTGCTTTGCGACAATATCTCCGCCGGGATCAGCGCGCATTTGCGCACGCCTTCGAGCAGTGACACGGTCTTGCGCTCACGCACCCATTCGCGGATGAATTTCGTGAAGCAACCGGCCGAACGCGGATGCGAGGTCGCGTCCTCCGGCAACGGCCAGGCGTCGCCGGTGTAGGTGGTGCCGTCCGACAGCGTCCACGGCATCGCATCGGAGGCGATGGCGCCGCCGGGATAGAGCACCGACATATCGAGCAGATCGCGGTGATGCGCATTGTTCTCGGTGTCGAGGATGTGCCAGAGCACCAGCGAGGACGGCTCTTCGGCCTGCGCCTTGAGCAGTTCCTCGCGGTCGTGGAAACGATAGCCGTCGGTCACGCGCTGCACCGAATCATAGCCGGTGCCGTTGCGCTCGACGAATTCGGGGTCGCTGAAGAACGCGGCCGCCAGCACGGTCGAGCCGGTGCCGTAAGGGTAGGCTTCCACCGTGATGGGGAGGCCCTGCGCCTGCGCCTTTTCGACCAGCACGCGGCAGCGCTCGATGTCGGTCTTGCTCGACGAATTGAAATGACAGATGTGCATGTGCGCGCCGGTGGCGCCGGCATAGCCGATCAGGCGGATATAGGCTTCGGCCGCGCTCTCGGGGTCGATGCGCGACATGTAGGCGACGTGGGTGAAGGTGGGGACGTCCTGCTTGGCGGCGAGCTGGCAGACCGCCGTCAACTCCTGCACGCCGGCGCCGGGGGCATAGGCGTTCAGGATGCCGATGCCGATGCCGCCCTCGTTCAGGCCGCGCGAAAGACGCTCGAGAATGCCGGCGACCTCCGCATCGTTCGCCACGTTGTCCATCCAGCGCCGGTCGCGCATGGCGTTGCCGAACGCCTCCAGCGAGCTCTCCGCGTTCGAGCCCGTCATGGCGCCGATGCGCGCAAAGGCCCAGTTGGTGGCGGCGCCGTAGTTCAGCACGCGGCCATGCCTCGCCTGCCGCTCGTACCAGGAGCCGACCGGCAGCACGCCGGCCTCGAGATCGAGCGTCGTCGTGACGCCGTCGAACGCCTGCATGCGGTCGGCCGGGATCGACTGGCCGTGGGCGTGCAGATCAATGAAGCCCGGAGCGACCACGAGCCCGGTCGCGTCGATCACCCGCTCGGCGCCGCCGAGCCCCGTGCCGACGGCGGCGATCCTGCCGTCGACCACCGCCACATCGCCAACGGCGTCCATCCCGCTCGCGGGATCCACCACCCGGCCGCCGCTGATCACCAAACCGCTCATGTCGTCACTCCGAAAAGCTATTGCCAGCACCTCCAAAGGCCCGGCGGCAGCTTCGGAGGCGGATCGATGCGCATCAATGCAGATTCTTGGACGAACGACCACCTCCACCGATGCCGATGCATCATGCTCGCATGGGAGGTGGCCTCGGTGCTTGGTCTTGCGTATGTTTCAGCGCGGCTTACCCCTGCCCAGGGAATGCGGACGTTCCGGCCCCCGATCTGCGCTTCGGATTGACTGAGTTGTTCGGGTGATGAATAGCTGCGCCCGCATGGACAGGAGACAACGAGGCGTGCAATCGACGGCCCTGCGGGCGGCGGCTAGCGTCGCCCTATGCGTCACGATCGTCTTCGTCAGCTTTCATGTGACCTATCCATCAACGTTAGCGACCACGAAATTTCTCGGTTATCTGCTCGTCTTCAACCTGCTGCCCGGCCTGATCGTCGCCCGGCTTCTGTTCCCTGGAGCGAGCGAAGCGCCAGTATATGTGATCGTCGCGTTGGCGCTCGGGACAGCCATCAATGCCCTGACGATTACGGCGCTCTGGTCGATCGGCCGATCCGATCTCCTGTTCATGCTTCCAGTTCTGGCGATCGGCACAGCGATTGTCAGCTCTCGCCGCCTGCAGTGGGCAGCGCCGTTCGTCGACAAGGAACGAGGCCACCACAGCCTTTGGTGGGTCGTCGGCACCCTGTTCTTTTGCTTCACCGCTCTGATCGGCGTTGGATTTACCTTCACTGGTGAAACCCCCGACGTCTATTCAGAGCATTCGGCGTTTCAAGGCATGATCGTCCGGGCGCTCGAATTTGGTTGGCCTCCGCCGAACCTGTTGTTGCCCGACGTACCCTTGTCCTACCATTACGCTGCACATCTATGGATTTTCGGGGCAAAACTCACGACAGGCATTCCTGTCGACGTGCTGGTCGCCCGATACGGTCCGCTCTTTTTGGGTGGGGCATCCGCGGCGCTCATGGGGGCATTCGGCCGATACGTGGTCGGACTTGCGTGGTGGACAGCCATTCTTCCTGTCGTTTGCCTTTATTGGGTGCTTGGCATCCCTCCCATTTCCGGCGGCCTGTTCGCGAGCTTCATGCCGTTCGGATCAAACATACTGTTGTCGCCGTTTCTCGGCGTCATCGTATTTCTGCTGACTATCGCCTTTGTCCTGGAAGACGCCCGCTCGGCGTTTCCCTTTCTTTTCATGCGAGCAGTCACGCTTGCCATCTTGATGTTTCTGGCGACGGGCGCGCGAGGGGTGTGTCCTGCCATTTTGATTTGTTCGCTGGGGCTTCGACTTGCAGTGACGATCTGGAGAGAACGAGAATTGCTGCGAGACAACATTCTCGATCTCGTCGCGGCAATGGCGGGATTTGCGGTGGGCCTGCGTTTCTTCTTCACGCTTGGAACGGACTATTCAGGTACGGGCTTCGTCAAATTCGTCGGCCAGCCATTCACTTTTCTCGCGGGCGATCAGACCGTCTTGACATTGGCTCATACGCTCATGAGATGGGGGCTTCCCTCGTTGCTGGCGGGCATTGCCGCGTTCGCGGTCATCGCCGCATTCCAAGCGGCTTTCCTGACACCTGCGCTGCCAGCTTTCATCCTCGAGTTTCGAAAGCATCCGAGGAATGTGGATATACTCCTGATCGGCTGCGCCGTGGCGGGAACGGCCGGATTTTTTCTCACGGAGGCGCCCGGCCTCAGCCACGTTACATTTTTGTATTACTCGAATATCGCGCTGTCGCTTCTTGGCGGCTGGGGACTGCAATGCATCTTCGATCATGGCTGCCGTCGACGGTTCGAACCGACGGCGCTGGTTCTGGTGGTTCTGTTCTTCTGCCTGCACTTGTCGCAGTTGCCCATCAAGACCATCGCGTGGGTCGGCAGGCAGTGGTCGGCGTCCGTCGTCAAACTCGTCGCGTTTTCTTCGCAACCGCCGCCGGCTGTCGCCACATGCGTGCGGGATCAAGATGCCGCCTTGTTCGAGAGCGCCAGCACGGCGTCGCCTCGCGCCGTGGTAATCGTGTTTTCGCCCGCCGGACATTGCGGGCCGTTCTGGTGGTTAGCGCGTTCTCCGCTGCAAACGCTCAGTGACTACGCGCTGACAGATAATATTCCTGGTCGCGCATCAAAGCCGGCACTTCAGAATAGAATTCTGAACGAGCAGCGATATATGAGACGTGCGCTGGGTTCGGCCGCTCAAGGTGTTCTCGACGTGCCGGACCTTGTTGCGATGGCGAGAGGTCTGGATGACCGGCCGGTTTTCGTCATGGCTCCCAGGGCGTTGACGGTTCAGGGCGATGCCCTGCGAATGATCGGTGCCACTGACTTGTTTGCGCTGTGGCGAGTAATCGGCTCCCCGCACGAACCTGCGGCATCCCAACCACTGCACTGACCCGACACCGGGCTGTACAGCCGGCTGTCGGCCGGGTGAGCGTCATGGCCATGGCGGCCATTTTTGGCATTCCAAGATCGCGCGCCGTCGGGAGAAAGCGGCTGTCCAAAGATTTTAGCTGCGGAGCGCTATCATCAGGGGCATAGGTATGCTTCCGTCATTATTCAATTGCGCTGCGTAGATGTGCCATGCTCAAGATTTCCGTCGTTGCTCCGGTCTATAACCAGCCTTCCGGGACGCTCGTCGAACTCGTGCAGCGGCTCTCGGTCTCCATCTCCACGATCACCGGAGATTTCGAGATCATTCTCGTTGATGACGGCAGCATCAACGACGCTTGGTCGACGATTGGCAACCTGGCGCAGACGCACCCGAATGTAAGGGGCTTCCATCTCGCGCGAAACTTTGGCCAGCATGTTGCCATCACCGCGGGCCTCGATCATGCCAATGGTGATTGGGTCGTGGTGATGGACGCCGATCTCCAGGACCGGCCGGAAGTCATTCCCGACCTCTACGCCAAGGCCCAGCAGGGTTACGACGTGGTGTTCGTCGAGCGCTCGGAACGGACGCAATCTTTCGTCTATCGGATGACGGCTGCCGCGTTCTATTTGATATTGAATGCGTTGTCCGGCGAGGAGTACAATCGCCTGCAGGGGAATTTTTCAATCGTGTCTGCGAAAGCCGTGCAGGCATTCAGGCTGTTGCGCGAACCCGGACGGTTCTACGGGGGGATGCTGCGCTGGGTCGGGTTCAGGCACGGCAGCATCACTTCGCCGCATGCTGGAGCCGACCAAAGCAGCTACAGCCTGTCGCGGCGCATCGGCTTCGCAATTGGCTTGATCGTCAATTTTTCGACGCGCTTGCTGTACATCTCAATCGTATTCGGCCTCGTGATGGCAGCCGTCAGCTTTCTCATAGGCTGCCACATCATCATCGAAAAAATTCTCTATCCGGACTTGCCGCCGCAAGGCTGGACCAGTGTGATCACCGCAATATTCTTCACCGCGGGCGTCACCAATGTCGCGATCGGATTGACCGGCATCTATATCGGGCAGATTCTTCAGCAAACGAGGGGCCGGCCGTTGTATGTCATTGCGGGAACGGCGGGCCTGCCCGAGCCACCTGAAAACTCGTAATCTGGAAATCGCAGCCATGAAAGTCGCAGACCTCGCCTTGAAATTGGTGCCCTGTACGGAACCTTACTGGGAGTTCGTCCGCACGCTCCGGATGGACGAGCGCGTGGCTCATGGCTTCATCGAAAAGGCGAACATCACGCCGGAGCAACAGAAGAAATACATGGAGATCCATTGGTCCGCATTTTTCATTGCGCTCGTTGACGATGTTCCTGCGGGCTACGCGGGCTGCGTGGACGGCGACATCCGCGCTTGCGTTCATCCCGACTTTCAAAGACGAGGTGTCGGCGTATTTCTGATGCGGGAAATCATGAAGCGCTTTCCGAACGGAATTGCGAGAGTCAAGATCGATAACAAGGCGTGCCAGAGAATGGTGGCGGCCAGTGGGCATGTCATCCACCATCTGATCTGAGCTTCGGACAGATGATGCTCGGCTCGAACCGGCCGGACGGTCTGGCAAGGCCCGAACGTCGATGCATTGCATGCGACGCCTCGGAGCCGATTGGCCCGAGCGAGCCGATCTGGCCGCTGGGATGGCAATGTGCTGCTTGCGGTCATGTCGTCGCGGACAGCAACGGCATTCCCATCTTCACGCCGGATCTTGCCGGTACGAACAGCGGCTTCGATCCGAAATTGTTCGATCGACTTTCGAAAGTGGAAGCGACCTTTTTCTGGTTCGTCGCACGCAACGAACTCATCGTCGGACTGGCCAATAAATTCTTCCCCGAAGCACGCCGCTTTCTCGAAATTGGCTGCGGCAACGGTACCGTGCTCGGCGCCATGGCCAGATCGCGCCAGTGGGAGCGTCTGGTCGGGTCGGAGCTGCAACCGGCCGGATTGGCCCATGCGCGACAGCGTCTGGCGTCGGACGTGGAGTTCGTGCAGATGGATGCGCGCAGCATTCCATGCACGGGCCTCTTCGATCTCGTCGGCGCGTTCGACGTGATCGAACACATTGCGGACGACGAGGGCACCTTGCGCGGGCTTCACGCGGCCATGCAGATCGGGGGAGGAATTATCCTCTCGGTGCCGCAGCATCCGTGGCTGTGGAGCCGCGCGGATGAAGTCTCGCATCATCAGCGGCGCTACCGGCGCGGAGAGCTCGAGGAGAAACTGCTTCGCAACGGTTTCGAGGTCTTGTTTTCGTCCTCCTTCAATGCCCTGCTATTCCCCTTGATGGTGGCAAGCCGGTTGATGGGCGAAAGGAAAGGACAGGCCGACGAGATCTTCTATGGATTCACTCTCAATCGTCATGTCAACGACGTTTTCACCTCGCTGCTTCGTGCCGAGATTCGCATGACGTTGGCGGGATTTAGCTGGCCGATCGGCGGCAGCCGAATCGTGGTCGCCCGCAGGTTTTAGACGAGCAGTTGAACCAAAAGAGAATTCAGACGACGCCATCTTGCGGACGGCTGGACCGTCTGGCGATTTCCAAAATCTGAGGTCGTCCCGTTTGGCGAGACATGAGATTTACGGCGTTTTATTTCCGCAGGATTGCTTCCAGCGCGTCGCAGACCCTCTGCTGCTCCGCTTCGCCCAAGCCAAGCCACATCGGCAGCCTCACCAGCCTATGGGACAGAGACGTCGTCAACGACAGCTCGCCATGAGCACGCCCAAAGCGTCGGCCCGCCGGCGACGAATGAAGCGGTACATAATGAAACACGGCGTGTATTCCACGGCGCCTCCACTCGCCCAGCAGGTAATCGCGATCTGTCTCGGGGGCGATGAGAATGTAATAGATGTGCCCGTTGTGCTGACAATCCACAGGAATGATCGGACGGCGCAACAAGCCCTCGGCTTCAAGCGGCGCGAGCAGCTCATGGTAGCGTTTCCAGATCGCGATCCGTTCGGCCGTGATTCGTTCCGCTTGCTCGAGCTGAGCCCAGAGATAGGCGGCAACGAGCTCGCCCGGCAGGAACGAAGAGCCGACATCCTGCCAGGTATATTTGTCGACCTCGCCTCGGAAAAACCGGCTGCGGTCAGTCCCCTTCTCGCGAATGATTTCGGCGCGCGACACCAGCCCGGAGTCCCGGACCAAAAGTCCACCACCTTCGCCCGATATGATGTTCTTGGTTTCGTGAAAACTGAAGCAGCCGAGGTCGCCGATGGCGCCCAGCGCGCGGCCCTTGTACCCCGCGCGGATACCCTGTGCCGCGTCCTCGACGATTCTCAGATCATGGCGCCGGGCAATCGCAACGATGGCGTCCATCTCGCATGCGACGCCGGCATAATGCACCGGAACGATGGCACGCGTTCGCGGTGTAATGGCGGCTTCAATCAGACGTTCGTCCAGATTGAGCGTATCCGGCCTGATATCGACAAAGACCGGAACTGCGCCGCGCAGCACGAAGGCGTTTGCCGTCGACACGAAAGTAAAGGAAGGCAGGATGATCTCGTCGCCGGCTTTGACGTCCAAAAGCAGCGCAGCCAGATCCAGCGCGGACGTACAGGAATGCGTCAGGAGCGCCTTGGCGCTCCCGGTATTCCGTTCGATCCATTGTTGACAGCGTCGCGTGAATGGGCCGTCGCCTGAGAGGCGGTGATTGCTCTGCGCCTCGGCCATGTAGCCGGGCTCCTTGCCTGTCGCATAAGGCCGGTTGAATGGAATGCTCTCAACGCTCACTTTCGAGCCATCCAGCTTTGGGACTTCACAATCAAAACGATCTTGCCAATAGCGACGGTGTATCAACACGAGAGCATAGCCAGCGGTGATAATCCGCAGCAGGCTGCGGGTCAACCAAGCTCCCGAACGCGGCCCGGTCGATCAGTTTCATGCGATTGTTTCGGGGCAGCAATCTCCAACACCCCGTGCCTCTCGATCAGCTTGACGATCCGGGACGCTCAAAACGACGATTTGAACCTTGCGGCCCCGCGCAATCATCTGCGTGAAATCAATTTCCGATCTTGATGGCTTGCGTTCGCCCGCATCACCGCCACGGGCCGGTGAGACGAGATCGCAAGCATCCGATCCGACATCAGCATCCTGCCCGAATCAAGCCCAACTCGAAATTGGGGGCAATGGCTTGTGCTGCCGCGCAGTGAAATTGACCGTGCCTGAGCAACGTTGGTAGTGATGACCATGGCTTCAAATATGCTTACCCACCGAGCGGGCGATGTCCCAGCAGGGTTTTCTCGTAGCGCCATTTCTGAGCTCGGTATCGCAACTGCGATTGCAATCGTTGCCGTCGGTCTGATGAGTGGCTACGCCATCAGGCAGGATCAGTTTCCGCTCGGCGACGGTATGCTGGTCTATCAGTATTTCTACGGTGCCTTTACGCAGCTACTTCAAACCGGTGAAATTCCCAGATGGCTGCCGTATTCATCCTATGGAACATCCGCAGATCTGCAGCACCTGATATTGCCATATCTGTCGTTCCCGGTGATGGAGTTCTTCTATCTCGTGGGATTTCGGAACGCGTGGTGCGCCTTCCTCGTGGTGCTCGGTCTGGATTTCTGGCTGTCGTCGATCGGTGTCTATCTTCTGGCGCGCCAGTTCTCGTCTCGCCAGGTTGCCGCCGTCGCGACGGCAGCGCTCATCTGGACCACGGTGATAGACGTCAACGTCTTCTTCTCTCTTTTCGCACTCGTTACGACGCCGTTTGCCATCCTTTTCCTGGTCCTGTGCGCAAAGCGAAGTAACCCTATTTATCTGGTGTTTGCGGTACTGGTCGCCGGCCTCGGAGCATTCCATCCGGTCCCCTATTTCGTACCCTACCACGCGCTTGCCTATATCGTGGTGGCCCTGACGTTGGCGGCAACCTATCGCCCGCGGCTATTTGTGCCGGCAAACATCGGCTTTTGGGCCTGGGTTGCCGTTACGGTCGTGGTGCTCATTGCGGCGGCATACCTGGCGTTGTCCGCCATCGAGAATATCAAGTTCCTGGCGCCTCAGCGCGACGCAAATCTGCGCAGCGGTCTGTTTGATTTCTTGCACTACGGCGGAACGTTCGGACGCATCAAGTCGCTCGAGCCATTCATCGGAGTGTCGCTGAACGGCCCGACTCCGCTGTTCTACACGACTGCGATTGCGACGGTTTTTCCCCTTTACGCCGTGTTCGCCAGATGGGGGCGCGATGTCGCGGCCCTGCTCTTTCTGTTCTGGTTCTTCCTGTTGTTCTGCTGGGGCCCGAACGCGCCCGTCGCGCCGCTGGCGTATTATATGCCGGGAATGGACTACTTCCGGCACGTCGCTTATGTCTTCGTCTTTCCGAAGATGTTCGCCGTGCTGCTGGCGGCGGCAGGAATGCAGGAACTTCTCGACCGTATTCGATCCAACGATGTTGGCGTCGCCGCCAGGGCGAGGAAGCTCTTTCGATATGCCGCCGCCACGATGACCGGCATCTCCTTTGGCATCGGAGCCTGGTATGTCTTTTACTATCAGCCGTCTGTGTCTCACACCTATTACGAGCCTTCGCTGATCTCGGTCGTCATTCTGGTTCTCGCCGTTTCTGTGGCGGGGGCGCCGTTGCTGCTGGCAATATCGGGATTGACGTCGCCGCGGCTGCTCGTCGCCGGGATCGCAGCGCTGGTGCTGTTGCAGGCCTCTGTTTACCAGCTCGCGTATACCTATTCGGTCTTCCACGTTCCGCTCAGGCTTCCCGAATATCTGAAGGAGTCCGCGCCGCAACCTTTCGAGGAGCAGAGAACGACGGACATTGCGTCCCACCCGCGGGGGGAGCTGTACCTCCGCCTGTCCGAGTTGGCTCCGTTTCGGCAAATTCCGACCTATCCGGAGATTTTCTCGTTCCTGCAGCTGGATGCTTGCGCATCCGGCTTGCGTACGGACTTCATCATGCAAGGCGTCGCCGACCTTGCAAGGAAACAGTTCGGGTCGGACGATGCCGTACAGCGTCTTGCGGAATTATATAAATCCGACCCGCACAACGCCTTCTTTACGCTGTCCGGCTGCGGCGTCTCCAAGCTGCAGTGGATCAGTGCGCCGGATACGGCGGCATCCACGCTGCCCGACGGACAAGCATGGCCGGAGGATTGTGCGGACAAGGTGCTTTGTCTCGAGGACCGGCTGCATGGCCGGCGGCTGACAATTCCGTGGCCCGACGGCTCCCCACCCGCCGCCCAGTCCCTGGGGTCCCAGGGCATCAAGATCAACTCGTTTGTGTTCGACGCCGTTTCGTTCTCGCTCACGGCGACAGCGCCGGGCTGGCTGATCTACGCCGATGCGTTCGATCCGCGATTTAGCGCACGGGTCGACGGGGCCGATGTCGTCGACTGGCGGGCGAATTTCGCCTACAAGGCGGTGCATCTGGATCCGGGCTTCCATACCGTCGAATGGCGGTTTGGCAGGAATAATTTGAGGCCAGCCGTGTTTCTGGCGTTTGAGCTGATCTCTCTCATTCTGACTGTTGTGGTGGTTCTGACCGCGGCGGCCGCCATGGAGGTCCGGACCCTCCCGCGGCAAAAAACGGTGATCTAGAAATCCTCGATGGATACGGGGCCGCATGCGGGCTCCGACGAAAAGAGCGGGCGGAAGACCTATCTCGCGCGCCGGCACCACCTCCGGCGACGCCAACGCATCATGCGGGAATCGCGCGCACCGTCAGAGCCCGTCGAACCAGGCCTTCCATTTCGGCACCGCCGTCGCGAAGGTGCCGCGATGGGTGGTGCTGCCGGTGGAGATGGCTTCGACCGCGGGATTGCCATTGCCGATCGCGCGCTGGTAGGTCATCGCGAGCTGGCCGAGGCCGACGCTGATCGCTTCGTCGCTCTCCCCGAAATAGTTGCGGACCGGGCTCTTGACGATCCAGCGATACGCCTGTGTCTGCGCGACGAGCCGGCCATAGGCTGACGCGGCGAAGAACTGCGGATCGAAATAATCGGCACGGATCAGCTTGTGCAGGTCGGTCGGCACGTCCGCGGCGTTGAAGGGCTCGCGCTGATAGGCCTTGCGCGACACGTCGTAATAGGCATCCGCGATCAAAGAGCGCGCAAGCCCGGGCACGCCATAATAATTCTCGAAAGAGAACGCCGACAGGATGAACAGCGAATTCACCCAGCTCGCGTCGTTCTTGCGCGGGAAGCTGAGAAATCCGTTCAGCGCCACGAACACGTCGACCGGCGCGCTGGCGGTCGCGGCGGCGTCGACCTTGATGCCGGATTGCTCGAGCTTCTCGAGCATGGCCATGGTCACGAACCCGCCTTGCGACCAGCCGGCGAGAAACAGTTTCGTCGCGGTGAGCTCGAGATGGTCGAGCACGGCGCGGCTCGCGATCAGCATGTCGTAGGTCGCCTGCTGGTGGCTCGCCTTGACCATGTAGCCTTCCGGCTCGGTCGACGTGCCCAGCCCGAAATAATCGGCGCCGATGACGACATATCCCTGGCCGGCAAACTGCGCGATCATCAGCTGCGTCTCAGGCGATTGTTCGGGAAACGACGGCACTTCCTGCTTCCCGTAAACCGTGCCGTGCTGGTACGTCACCATGGGAAGCGACTTGCCATCGACGTCGGGGACGGCGAGCAGCCCGGACGTGACGGTCGGCTTGTTGCCGCGCTCCGGCACAACGGACGCGTAGGTCACGCGATAGAGGCTGACCGCGTTTCGCGCCGGACTATAGGTGACCGTGATACCGGCGAAGGCCGGCGTGTCGACCTTCAGGATCTTGTTCAGCTGATCGGCGTCCAGGCGGCCGATGCGCTGATAGGCGACGCCCCGCGACAGTTTGACGACCTGGCCCTCCTGCGCCCCGGCCTGATATGCGGGAAGGAGCTGGAGAAGGATCAGCAGCGAGAGACGCAAAGCCAGTTTCATGCAAAGGACCTGTTGATGAGGACTTTGCAGGCCTAAACGCTGCGGGTTGAGATTTCATTTCGTTTTCGTCTCAGGCTGGTCGGCAGCCTGCGTCGCGACGTCGTTCCTGCGTCACGCCGCGCGAACGGATTCGAGGAAGCGGCTGACTTCTTCCCGCAGGCGGCTGCTCTGGCCGGACAGCGACTTCGCGGCCGTGAGCACCAGCGATGACGCCGCCCCCGTCTCGTCGGCCCCTTGCCTGACACTGGCGATGTTCGCCGAAACTTCCTGGGTGCCGTGGGCCGCCTGCTGGACGTTGCGCGAGATTTCGCGCGTCGCCGAGCTCTGCTCCTCGACCGCGGCGGCAATGGCCTGCGCAATCTCCGCCATCCGCGCAATGGTCTCACCGATTTCCTTGATCGAGCCGACCGATTCCTGGGTCGCGGACTGGATGCCGCCGATCTGCTGGCCGATCTCGCCGGTCGCCTTCGCCGTCTGCTCGGCGAGCGCCTTCACCTCCGAAGCGACCACAGCGAAGCCGCGTCCGGCTTCGCCTGCCCGCGCGGCCTCGATGGTGGCGTTGAGCGCAAGCAGGTTGGTCTGCCCGGCGATCGCGTTGATCAGCTCGACCACGTCGCCGATCCGCGCCGCCGCCTTGGCGAGCTCACCAACGTTGTCGTTGGTCTTGCGGGCCTGCGCCAACGCATCGCCCGCGATGCGCGCGGAGTCCTGAACCTGGCGGCTGATCTCGTTGACCGACGAACTCATCTCCTCGGCCGCCGCGGCGACCGAATGCACGTTGGTCGAGGCCTCTTCGGAGGCCGACGTCACCACGGTCGCAAGGTCCAGGGAGCGGCCCGCCGTCGTCGTCAGGGAGGCGGCCGAACGCTCGAGATCGGCCGAAGCTGACGACACCACGCCGACGACCTCGCCGATCGCGGCTTCGAACTCGCGCGTGAATCGCTCCACCCGCTGGCCGCGCTCGATCTTCGCTTGCGCTTCGGCGGCGGCCGCCTGCTCGGCGCGCTTCTTCTCCAGCAACGCGGACTTGAAGGTCTGCAGCGATTCGGCCATCGCGGCGATCTCGTCGTCACGGTCGCTGGCGGGAATCGCGACGTCGTCGTTTCCCGCCGCCATCTGGCCGATCAGGCCGGTCAGGTTCACGATTGGACCGATCACCCGGCGGCGCAGCAGCATGGTGACGGCGACGAGGATGCCGAGCAGCGCGGCGACCACGAGCGTGGCGAGCGCCAGCATGACGTAAGCCGTGTTGCGTGCGGTCACCGCGCGGTCGCGCGCTTCGGCGACGGCTGCATCGCGCAGGACGAAAAACTTCTGCACCGCGGGAACGACGGCATCGGCGAGTTGATCGGCGTTGAGTGCGTAGTTGAGATCTCCGAGCCCGGCCGCGATGTCCTTGTCGACGATCGGAACGGCGCGCGCAAAATAGCCATCCTTGGCATCATTGAAGGCGGCAACCAGCCGTTCCGGATTTCCGATCTGGTCGATTCCGGCTTCGATGCGATCGCGATCGACTTCAGTGCGGCCCTGAGCGCGGTCCATCGCGGACTTCTCCGCCGGGGTGACCGCGCGGCGCGCGCTGAGCGCAGGCGACAGACTGGCGGCGCGTCCGCCGGCCGCGATCCGCAGGTCCTGCGCCGTACGCGCCACGTCGAGCAGGGTCGTCAGCGACGCATCGGCGTTGGCGACCCGGTTCTGCAGCCGGTTCAGGATCGGCTCGAGTGCGGCAGCGACCTCGGTGACGCCAGGCAGGAAGCTCTTGATTGCGGCCTGATCGCGCTCGCCGAGCGGCTTGACCAACGTCGGATCGACGGCCGTATGAATGTCCGCGAGTTTGGATGCGGCCCGCTCCAGGCTGGCGGCGATGGCACCGCTGTCGGCGACGGTCGCGACCTGCGCACGAGCCTTGGTGAATGTCGCCTCTGATGCCTGCTTGATCTTGCGTACGCTCTCAAGCTGAGCCGGTGTCGCCGGCGGGGCCTGGAACAACGGCGAGATGTAGGGTGCGCGATGGCCGACGACGTCCTGCGCAAACAGCAGCACCGTCCCGAAGGCTTCGACCGTCCTGATCGCCTCCGCCTTGTCGTTGACTGCACGGAATTGTTCGACGACCACCTGTGCGGCTGGAATGACGGCCAACGCCGTCACCGAGAGCATCGAGATTGCAAACAGACGACCGATTTTCATCGCTGGACCCGCGCTTGATTTGCAAGGCAGCTTAGGCACCGACCATTAAGGCTTAACTTAATCTGGAACCCGTAATTCAACGGGTATCCTGTCGTGTCGTCCCGTCATCAGATCGACCTGGCTCGGCTGAAAAGACAGATATCAGTCCCGGCGCGCACGAGCTCACTCACGCGGCCCGGACGGCCTCCAGAAAATTGCCGACCTCGCGCTTGAGACGATCGCTGTCGCCCGCGAGCGACTGGGCCGAGGAGAGCACCTGGCCCGACGCCGCTCCGGTTTCGGTGGCACCGCGCTGCACGTCAGTGATGTTGGCCGAGACCTGTTGGGTGCCATGCGCCGCCTGCTGCACATTGCGCGAGATTTCCTTGGTCGCGGCGCCCTGTTCCTCGACCGCCGCGGCGATGGCTGACGCGACTTCCGATAGCTTCTCGATGGTGCCGCTGACCGCCCTGATGGCGCCGACCGATTCCTGGGTCGCAGCCTGAACGCCTGAGATCTGCTGGACGATCTCACCGGTCGCCTGCGCGGTCTGTTGCGACAGGGCCTTCACCTCGGCCGCGACAACAGCGAAGCCCCGTCCGGCCTCGCCCGCGCGCGCCGCCTCGATGGTGGCATTGAGGGCCAGCAAGTTGGTCTGGCCGGCAATGGCGTTGATCAACTCCACGACGTCGCCGATCCGGGTCGCAGCCTTCGACAGCTCGGCGACGCGCTCGTTGGTCTGCTGCATCTGCGACACCGCCTCTCCCGCCATCCGGGCCGAAGCCTGCACCTGCCGGCTGATCTCGTGCACCGACGAGGACAGCTCTTCGGTTGCCGAGGCCACCGACTGGACGTTCGAGGACGCCTCTTCCGAGGCGGAAGCCACCACGCCCGCGAGCTGCTCCGAGCGGTTGGCGGTCGTGGCGAGCGTGCCCGCGGAACTTTCCAGACCTGTCGCCGCCGAGGATACCGTCTCGACGATTTCGCCGATCGTGGTCTCGAAACCGCGGGTGATGTCGTCGAGACGACGGGCCCGATCGATCTTGGCCTCGGCGTCGCGTGCCGCCGCTTCGTCGGCGAGCTTCTTGGCGATCAGGGCATCCTTGAAGATTTGCAAGGTCTTCGCGAGGGCGCCGATCTCGTCCTTGCGGCTTTCACCGGGAATCTCGATGTCGAGGTCGCGATCGGCGAGCTGCCGCGTGGCCACGGTGAGCCGAACCAGCGGCCGAATGACGCGCCGCATCACCGCGACGACGACGCCGACCGAGGCGGCGGCGACGAACAGAAGGGCCGCCAGCGCCCACACCAATCTCGACTGCGCCTCGCCGATCGCCTGATCGTTGGCCTGATGGGCGAACTTCAACGCGGCATCGCGCAGCACCAGCACGTTGTTCAGCATCGGCGTCGTCCAGGTGCGCCATTCGGACTCGCTGACGGGCGACGGACGTCCCTCGCGCGCGGCGGCGACCATCTCGCGATAGCGGCGCTCGCCCTCGTTCATCAGGGTGGAACGAACGTGCTCGAGCGCGGCGGCAACCTCGGGCGCACCGCGAACATTGCGCGCCGCCTGTTGAATCTGGTCCCACAGCAACGCAACCTTCCCGGTCTGCTCGGTCACCTCGACGATTCGTGCGGGGGGCAATTTCTGGTCCTGGACCAGGAAGCGCAGCACGGCCGAGCGGCCGCCGTTGATGGTGCGCATGCTCTGCGCGAGCTCGGACAGCCCAACGGACTGCATCACGTTTTCGATGTCGCTGCCCGAGCGGCTCAACTCGACCAGCGCCTCGTTGCTCGCCGCTGTCACCAGGTCGGACACCCGCGCCAGACCGTCAGTGGTCGCGGCCTGGCTGCCGGCCGGGCGTTGCGCCGCCGGCAGCGCGAGGGCGCGGCGTCCGGCGCTCCGGATATCGATCAGGTCCCGCGCGGCCGCATCCTGCTTTGTGGTCGGAAGCCCCGCCGCCACGGCTGCCGCCCGCGCCGCCACCATGAGAGCGTCGGTTGTGGCGAAGGCCTTGTCGATTGACGCGATGTCGTCCGGGCCGGGGGGACCGGGATTGGCGAACAGGTTCCAGACGCTGCGTTCGAGCGGGATCTGGCTTCCCACCTTCATGTTCATCTCGAACGCGGTCAGCGCGCGCGCGGCCTGCTCGCGCTTGCGCAGGTCAGCCAGACCGCCCCAGGCGATTGATCCCGCAAACGCCACGGCCAGCAGACCGGTCAGCAGATTGCCTGCCAGCACTTGCCAGCGCAGGCTGACACCGCCCTTGGCATGCGCAGCTGTGGAAACATCGGCGCTCATCGCAAATCCCCAAGGTCAAATTCGGACGTGATGCATGGCCTGACCATGGGCTCTCACGCGATCAAGCTCGCACGCGCCGGCGCCACCGTCGCGAGAGAGCACCGCGGATATCGCATCGGCGCGGTTGGCCTTTTGCCAGCCAGTCTAGATGTGAGTTCGGAAAAAAGGCTTAATGAAACCTCACCTGGAAAGGCGGCGGGTGCTCGGGATGAGATCGGATTCTGCGGGGAGAGTCTGGGATCGGCCAAAAGCGGAGAGGTCAACGCTCGATGGAGCCGGATGGCGCTCCCTAGGGGAATCGAACCCCTGTTTCAGCCTTGAGAGGGCTGGAAGTTTTTTCTCGGCCGGTTCACATTTGTTCGCCACAATCTAATCTTATCAATAGCTTATCTGAAAGCCGTCCGTCACTGTTCGGCTTTGTACGCCGATGCTTATTCGACTGATATTCGACGACTTTGGGGTCGGGTGCTGTGACGAAAACACTGACGGAAGCTCAGATCACGACCGCCAAGGCGCGCGCCCGGTTGGAGTTTGGCGTGCATTGGCGCCGCCTCGACGCCGAGGCGCACCTTGGCTATCGCAAGAACAAGCGGAGCGGCGTGTGGTTCGTGCGTTGGCGTAATCACCATGCCGGAGCCAACTACAAGCAGGCGCCGGTCGGCGTCGCTAACGACGTCAACGACAAACCTGCCGAAGGAACGCTGACTTTCGAGCAGGCGGTGACACAAGCGCGGGAACACGTCACCCGGTCCAGAATAGAAGCGGCGGCGCAAGCAGCCGGACCAGCACCCACCGTGCGGACGGCTGTAGAGACATACATCAGGGAGCGTAATGCCCGTGATAGCCGGAGGGCTGGCCGCGAGGTCCGATCCGATGCTGGTCACCGCTTGCGGCGCTACGTTCTTGGTCAAGAAGAGCGCGGTAGCCAGGAAGCCGTTGAGGCTGCCTCTCTCGCCGTAGTCCATTTGCACGCGCTACAGGAAGATCACCTCTTCACGTGGCGAGAGGACCTTCCTGTAGAATTGAAGGCCACGACGAAGCAGCGGCTCATAAACGACCTGAAGGCAGCGCTGAATGCAGCATGGCCACGCTTGACGGCGGAACAAAAGAAGCTGAATCCAACATTCCCATCTATCGTAAAAGACGGGTTCAAGGCTGAGCGCATTGATGACGATGACGAGATATCTGTCGCCCGAGACAATCAAGTCCTCACGGACGCGCAGATCAGCACCTTGCTTCGAGCCGCATGCGAGATCGACGACGAGCAGGGATTTGAAGGCGACCTATATCGCCTTGTCGTCTGCCTTGCAGCAACTGGCGCGCGATTTGCGCAGGCAAGGCGGATGCGCGTCAGTGATGCACAACTGAAAGAGCAACGCTTGATGGTACCGGGTTCCTACAAGGGGCGTGGCGGAAACGGTGGCTCCGTCCCGGTTCCGGTGGGCGAAGATATCATCGAAGTCCTCTTACCGGGAATCTTAGATCGTCCGAGGGACGCGCCGTTGTTCGAGCGATGGAGCCATGAGCAGGAAGCAGGTAGCATCGTTTGGAGAAAGTCAGAACGGGGTCCGTGGAAGACGGCAGAACTTACTCGTCCGTGGCATGCTATCCGCGAGCGCGCAGGGTTGCCGGAAGCCATTCCTTATGCCTTACGACATTCCAGCATCGTCCGCGGCTTGCGAAACCGACTGCCTATTCAGCACGTTGCTAAGCTGCACAACACTTCCGTGAAAATGATCGAGCGGCACTACGCGAAATATATTTCGACAGCCTTGGAAGATCTCGCTCGGGCAGCAGTTGTACCGCTGGTCCCGCGGCCCGGTGAAAATGCGGTCGGCGCGGATGACAGTAAGAAGCTTTTGCCATCTAACGCATAACTTTGCAGGCTTGGCTTCCGCGGCCCCAAGCCCGGAGCGCACTCACTGCTTTTCCGGGCTGATATACAATCGATCAAGAGCTAATTCACAATCGATTCGATAGGCCTGCTGTCGTCAGCTTCCGCACCTGTTCGGGTGACTGTCATCAGGAGCCGCGAACCTATCCGCGGTCGGCTGGTGTCGTATTGACGCCAACCAGAGCCAGCAGTGATTGCACAATGACTAGCCGACGACGACCGACGGTCGTCGTGGTAACTCGACCATCGCCGATTAATTCATAAATCTTGGTCCGCCCGAGACCGGTCACTTCACAAGCCTCCGCGACGGTGCAGGTCAACCGCTGCGCAAACGGAAGGCGTCGACCTTGATGACAGGGCATCGACTTATCTGCCGTCGCCTCGCGTTCAATTTGGACACTGCGTTCGAGCTCCGGACCACGCCGTATCAAGGTTACTCCTCCCCTACAATCGAAGAGCTACCCTGAGGCGCGCCGCCTTCCACGTCAACGGAAGCAGAAGCGCAGAACGGAGAGCCTTAGCGAACGTCAGGAAGCATCGGAAAACTCTCGGCAACAAAAGGCATCGCAGAATTTTTCACAACCAATATCGACGTATCGCGTAAGAACTTCCCACCCACTCGGCACGGAAGGTGGAGTCGCCGCTAACGGGAGCGTTATCTGGCCGCCCTATTGAGCAATTTCTCTGGAATGATTCCGTCATGAAGCATGGCACGCTTTAGCATCGAAATATCACGGCCGTTGTTCACCGCGATTGCGCCGGCAATTTTATCGTGACTATCGAGGAAGATTGCCGTCCAATTGTTCGTTTCAGGATCGTCCAGCACGACACTGCGGTCAGCATTTTGCAGCACTCCTAACGACTGAATGTTGTGTCCAAACTGGTCCGACCATAGCCACGGCGGCTCCGCATAATGCGAGTCAATCCCTGCCATGGATTTCGCCGCGACCAGCGATTGGCCCGAGGCCACCTTCCAGGACTCAAGTCGCTGACGAAACGCGCCGCCTAAGACGGGGTGTGACGTCACCTCTCCCGCAGCGAAGATCGCCGGATCAGATGTCTGGCAGCGATCATCCACGACAATACCATCATCGACGTCCAGCCCCGCGTCCGATGCAAGTTGGGTGTTGGGTTGAACCCCGATCCCGACAACGACTGCGTCGACATCTGCGAATGCATTCCAGCGCAATCGCAACGAACCATCATCCTGATGATGAATTGAATCGATCTTTGAGCCAAATTCGAACTGGACTCCGTTCAGGCGATGCAATTTCTCAGCCCAACGGCTCAGGATAGCAGGCATGCCGCGAGATAGTATCCGATCCGTCATCTCAAACAGAAAAACCTCGCAGGCCATCGCCCGAGCGGCGGCAGCAACCTCTAACCCAATGAACCCGCCGCCGATCACAGCAATTCGACGCGATTCCCGAAGCACGGATTTCAAGCGAACCGCGTCTTCAAGCGTTCGCAGATAGAGAATTTTCGAGCTTTGCCCGACGCTATCCGGCAATTTTCTCGCCCGCGATCCGGTCGCGAGGAGTAGCCGATCGTAAGCATAAGCATTTCCGCAAGCGGTTAGAATTTCGGAGCGGTTTCGATCGATCTGCGTCGCGGTTTGTCCGGGATGATACGAAATACCGTTCTCATGATAGGTCTCCGCGTTTGCCAGATAGCGCGGTGCGCCCTCGCCAAGGACTTCTTTGGACAGCGGCGGGCGATCATACGGCAGGCCGAGTTCGTCTCCGAGAATATCGATCTTGGCTTGTGGCGCCAACTCGCGAAGATGCACGGCGGCTGTGTGCCCCGCGAGGCCTGCTCCGACAATCACAAAACGCATTTTAGCGCTCCCTGTAGGGGAAGGGCACATTCGGCGCGCCCGTCCTCCTTATCCGCCGTTGACAGGCGCCGAGCACTCTCACATTCAATACCTTCAGCCGAAGGCTAGTTGGCAGATTCTGCTGATATTCATCTGCGACGCACTTGCTAGACGCTGTAGAAATCGAGCGCAGTGGCCATTTGATCGTTCGTAAGGGAAATCTTTTTGAATCCGATCAGCCAAGCCTCTCCAAGACGGCGCAGCCGAAATTCAAGGCGTCCGAAGTTGGTATGGCTTTTACAAGCGCGCGGATCGTACGTATGAACCGTGAAGCAGGCATTTCCCTCGATCGAATCCGTCGAGGCCGCATCGACCATGATGTTCGTATAGGAATGAACCGTGCGCGGAAGCGGCATCGCCGTGATGGACTTTCGCGACTGTATCCTGTCAATTCGGTCACTCAGCCCATATGAGTTCTCATGATATATCATTGAAAGCTCGCGGTTCGGATTGGACGTCGTCTCGTACTCGTCCTTCCAGGCCGGCACCCAGAAAATCGCATCGTCAGCGTAGAGCTTGACCCAATCGCGGAATTTCTTCTGATCCAGAAGTCTTGCCTCCGTGAAGAGAACGCGAGTAGCAATCTTCAGGTAATCATCCTCTGACATGTCGCTAACCTAGCCTTCCGAAGGATCACGAGTCATAAGGCGCAGCCATTCCCGGTAACCGGAATGAAAGCATGTCTCATCGCCGAACAGGGGCGCTCCATAGGTCCACCGATCAGGTGAAACCTGCAATTCGGAAGAGTAGTTGAGTGCCTCGCCGGACTTCGGCCTCAAGCCTCGCGCATACCCCTGCGTAGGACCAGCGAAACGAGCTCCGTAGCCGGTCTGGCAAAGCTCGTACATGACGTTGTCGTCGGACGTCGCAAGACCGCTCGGATTGAAGAAATCCTCGTACAGACGGATGCGAACGCGGCGCGCCTCGTCACTTTCACCAATTGGGGCAAGACAGTGAGACGTAATCTCCGTCTTGTCCGGAGCCAATGGCCGCCACGTCCGCAACTGCAGCGTGCCGATATCAACGATCTGCAGGTTAGGATAAATCGTGAGATTGCGCTGACGAAACATCCACCTGAGCTTGTCTTCCCGAGTCTGCCCCTGAACCGTCGACAGAAGTTTGCCATCCTGATTGAGAGGGCGGAGCTTATAAACCCTTGACGCGTGAATGGACCACATCATCGCGTGCCCCCTCGCCAGGCTGAAGCTTCCTTGCGCGTCGGGGTCGGTCTCTGTCGGATTCCACGGCTTTACTTCTAGCGGTCCTCTCCGCACTTCACGCTTCTTGAGAACGTCGATATACGAACTGTGCGTTGAAGCGAAGTGGTAATAGTCAAGCCCGTTCTCGAACTGAAGCTTCCAATTGGCGTCGAACGTGTAGCTTACGTTTCCGTCAACGAACTCCAGCCCTTCGACGCCCTGATCGACAACGAGATCGATAAACGCGCGCGCGTCACCAAGATGCTCCTCTAGCGTCGGCACGTCGGGCGACACGCTTGCAAACAGAAGCCCTCGATAGCTTGCAATCTTGGGAACAGGCTTGAGGCCATGATCATCCGCAAGAAAGGACGGCGGATACTGGCCATCCTTCTCATCGGTCATCGAAACATTCTTGCCGGCACTATCGTACGACCACCCATGATAGCGACAAACATGGAATTTCTGATTGCCCTTCTTAAAGGGGCAAACGATTGCCCCGCGGTGGCGACAGGTGTTAAAGAAGCATCGAATTTCTCCAGTCCCGTCCTTTGTAATCAGGACGGGGTGGCGCCCGATGTACGTCGTCACGAAGTCATTCGGCTTGCGTAACTGACTTTCCAGCCCGACGAAAACCCAAGTCCCTTCGAAAACGTGAGTAAGTTCGCGCTCAAAAATATCCCGATCGGTGAACACCGTCCGATCTACCCGAAATATTCCGTCATCGGGTCGATCGTCCAGCAGCTTCGAAACCATTTCGGGTGTGATTGGCCCACCTCTGACACCACCATCGCTCGGCCTCACAGGGCTGGGTACTTCCGACCTGAAGCTGGTCAATTCGACCTCCTCTATTTTTCTTGTAGCAAAGCGGAGCGGCTATTTCGGACGAGATGGGGGCGTCACACTAAATGGCGACATCGTCGCCCCCCTTGCCGTTAAGTTAGGTTGACGCGTCGGGATTAGACGGTGCCGAGGTGACATCGATTTCCACAGCATCACCGACGACACGAACAGGATAGGTTGCCAGGGCCGTTTCTGCTGGTGAGGTCAACGCCGCGCCCGTTCGAACATCGAAGCGGGCGCCATGAAGCGGGCACTCGATCTCGTAACCATCGAGCCAACCGTCGGACAGAAGTGCATAGGCATGAGTACAAACGTCAGACGTGGCAAAATACTCTTCGCCGCAGCGGTAGAGCGCAACTTTGCATCCGTTGATATTGAGCTGCTGAATGCTGTCATCCGACACATCTTTCGTAAAAGCGGCTTTTACCCAGTTAGTCATTCGAGTCGACGCTCGCTTTTGGATTGTTGCGAACTTCAGTTCTTTCCGAACATATTCTTCCAGGCCTCGGTGCCCGGCTTCGCTTCCCATTGTTTGCTGTCGGACAACGTATTTATGCCCGCCCTAACCCCCGGACGGTCTTTGATCGCCTGGTACCATCGATCAATGTTCGGGTACTCCGACAAGTCACGTCGATGCAGCTTTCGCGTGCGAACCCAAGGGAATGTGCTGATGTCAGCGATGGAATACTCGCCGGCGAGATATTCAGATTCGCCAAGGCGCTTCTCGAGAACGTTGTATATTCGACCAACTTCCCGATCATAACGTTCGATCGCGTAATCGATCTTCTCAGTCGCATACACCATGAAGTGGTGCGCTTGGCCCAGCATTGGACCCATCGTCGTATTCTGAAATACAAGCCACTTTAGCGTATCGTAGCGCTTTTCAGGATCCTGAGAGAGAAATCTACCGGACTTTTCCGCGAGATAGATAAGAACGACCGCGGATTCAAAAACTGCATATGGCTTGTTGTGCGGGCCATCGTGATCCACGATGGCCGGCACTTTGTTGTTTGGATTGATCTTCAGAAATTCCGGATGAAACTGCTCACCTGCCGTTATATCAATCGGAACTACACGATACTCCAAGTCCAACTCTGCCAGCATTATAGCTGCTTTATACCCGTTCGGGGTTGGCCAGAAGTATAGATCAATCATCGCAGAAGACTCCTATCCGACGATCTTGAGCCCTGCTGGCTTGTCAACGATCAGCCCAGGGTTCAACATCCACTTCGGGTCCAGTTCGGTCTTGGCGGCTGCCAGCACACGGCGGAACAACGGATCGACTTCCTTGTCGTACCAAGGACGGAACGATTTTCCGACAGCATGGTGGTGCGTGATGGTTGCGCCGAGTTCGATTAGCGCGTCCGACGCAACGTCGTGGAGCATCTTATAGGCTTCAAGGCTGTTGGCGTGCGTCGAAGGAGCCATGATCGAATAGTAAGGAGCCGGGCCGTCCGGATACAGGAAGGAGAACCTGCGGCAGACGATGCCGCCGCCAAGATTTTCCTTCTGGGCCTTCCGGATGCGACGCATGATCTCGGTATCGACTTCTTCGAACCGATCCCAAGTGTAGGCAGTTTCGAACGTGAAGCTGACGATTCCCATCGCTGCGCGCGTATGCATCAACCGGGGCAGATATCTGAACTGGTGCCGCCAGTTACCCTGCGGCCCGCTACGGCTGGTCTCCAGCGCGTTGTCCGCAGTTCCCGCCTGTTGCTTCACGACGCCACCGAAGTCCTTGCAGATTTCGAGACTACGCTCCAGCCACGCGTCCACCGGATGGTCGGCGGATTCGAAGCCCAGCAACAGGACCGAATCGGTGCCGTCTCCAGCGCCGTAGAATTTGGCGTCCTGCTCGTCCAGATAGCGACAGTTCGCCGGGAACAGTCCTGCTTGGGTGATCTGACGGACGGCCTTGGCACCCTGATAGAACGTCTTGAAGGAGATCGACGCATTCGCACGGAATTTCACACGCCCCTGTAGACGCATCCATGCATCGGTGATGATGCCCAGCGAGCCCTCAGACCCGATGAACAGCCGATCCGGATTGGGTCCCGCACCCGAGCCTGGCAGGCGGCGGTTCTGGATCGTTCCCGCCGGGGTGACCACGCGCAGGCTTTCCACCATGTCGTCAATATGCGTGAGATGGGTCGCATAGTGACCGGAAGAGCGGGTTGCGATCCAACCGCCCAGCGATGAGAATTCCCACGATTGCGGAATATGGCGCAGGGTGAGGCCATGCGGCTTCAGTTGTTCTTCCAGAGCCGGACCGAGAATACCCGCCTGGATCCGCGCGCAGCGCGACACGGGGTCGACTTCGAGAATCTTGTTGAGGTTGCCCAAGTCGATTACGACGACCCCGGGAAAGGCGTCGCGCTCGGGACCCCAGAAGCCGCCGGTGACGCTCGATCCGCCGCCATACGGGATGCATGCATAACCATTTTCCCCGCACCAGTCGAAGATGGCAGCGATGTCTTCTTCGTCGCGCGGATAGGCCACGACGTCCGGAGCCTTCTTGAAATCGCGCCGGTAGATAAGGGTCATGTCCTTGAAACCCTTACCGTACGTATGAACAATTCTGTCCCATTTTTCCGAGGTACAGAAATCCTCCAGCGTTCGCGGGATCTTTATGCGCGACGCATAAAGTTCAATCTCGTCCAGAGTCGGATCTGACAGAATTTCGATGTCTTTAATTCCAAGCCGCTGCTCCACGCGGTCTCGCATGGTTCGAATTTCGTCCTTGGAATTATCTTCACCTTCATATCCCCACGACCAGAACTTCCTTCGCTGGCCGTAGTAGCCACTCTTTTCCTTCGCCACAGCGCTTCTCCTTCGAGATTTTCGACGTAAATCAACCATCCAGGTGCGCATGCGTTTTGGTAGACATCGCGATCTGGTTGGACCAGATTGGCATATCCAATTCGCTCAGTCAATGGTTCTCGGATTAGATAGGCGCCCCGGAGCTACGCCACCGCGACAACATTCGCCTTGACACCGCCGCCAAGAGCACGCTTGAATGGTATTACCAGATTGGATGTGCCAGATTGCAACTGATCTGCAAATAGAGAACTCACCTCATTTTTTGATGAGCGGGCGTTCAGCGGCCTTTTTCACATAGAGAGGGACAAGAGCGTGGTGCTGTCGGACCAAGCCAATCTGCATGGTGAGCGCGCCCTCCAATGGACCGCGTCATGCTGAGATATCTAATTCGTCGCCTTGTCGCCCTTGTGCCGACGTTCCTGTTAGCGAGCGTTATTGTGTTCTCGGCCATTCGCCTGATACCGGGAAACACGATCGACATGATGATGTCGCAGAACGACATCTCGGCCAGCGTCCAGACCCGCGAAGATCTTATCAAGGCACTCGGGCTCGATCAGCCGGTCCTTGTACAATATTGGCACTGGATCAGCTCGATTGTGTTCCACGGGGATTTCGGTCGCTCGCTTTGGACGGGAGATAGCGTCACCCGCCTCGTCGCCGAGCGCATGCCGATTACTCTGTATCTAGGCGTGCTGGCCATGATATTCGCGCTCTTGATCGCGCTGCCCGTCGGGATCATCTCGGCGATCCGGCAAAACAAGCCGGTCGATTATCTCGGCCGTGTCTTTGCCATCACGGCCCTGTCCGTCCCGCCTTTTTGGCTCGGGACATTAGTGGTGGTCGTGCCGGCGATGCTTTGGGGGATCGCTCCGACCGTGCAATATGTTCGGCTGACCGACGATCCCCTCCTTAGTCTCCGCCAGATGGTGCCGCCCGTCATCGTCCTCGGCATCGCCTTGTCGGGAGTGACGATGCGGATGACCCGCACCATGGTCCTCGAAGTCATGCGCCAGGATTATGTCCGTACAGCTTGGAGCAAGGGTCTCGACGAGCGGACGGTCGTCCTGCGCCATGTCCTCAAAAACGCGCTTCTGCCGGTCATAACCATCGTCGGGTTGCAGTTGCCACTGATGATCGGTGGCGCGGTCGTGATTGAGCAGATCTTCGTGATCTCCGGTATGGGCCAACTACTCCTGATGGCGGTGTCGCAGCGGGACTATCCGGTCATTACGGGCATCTTTCTCCTCGTGGGCGTCGGCGTAATGACGATCAACCTGCTCGTCGACATCAGCTACGCCCTCCTAGATCCCAAGATTCGTCAGGGCTGAACGCATGACTATCGAGTCACCTCTGAAGATCGAAACAGGTCCCGGGCGAGGCGCTTGGGCAGCACCCGTCAGGACTTTCTTCAGTCGCCTTTTTAAGCAGGATATCCTCGGAACGGTTTGCGCCGGCCTTCTCGCCGCGATCGTGGTCTGCGCACTCTTGGCACCTTGGATCGCACCGTACGACTTCGACGCGATCGACCTTACATCGCTGATGCAAGGGCCGTCCTGGTCGCACCACCTCGGCACAGACGAACTCGGACGCGACATCCTCAGCCGGATCATCTATGGAGCCCGTACTTCCGTTATCGTCTGTATCACCGCCGCGCTGCTATCGCTCGCCCTATCGGTCACGCTCGGGGTTCTGTCCGGGTATTTCGGCGGACGTCTCGATGCCCTGGTTCAGCGGTTCGTCGATACTTGGCAGAGCTTTCCCGACCTAATCGTGCTGATCGCGGGCGTCGCGGTTCTCGGCCCCGGGATCGTGCAGATCATCGCCCTCCTCGGCATCCTCTACGGCGTTGCCGGTTCGCGCATCGTACGCGGCGCGGTCCTGTCGGCGCGCGAGCAGCTGTACGTGCAGGCGGGCCATTCCTTCGGCGCCGGTAACTGGCACATTATTCTCCGGCACATCCTGCCGACGATCGCCGCGCCCCTCATCGTGCTTTACACCACGCGCCTCGGCGGCGTGATCCTGGCCGAATCGAGTCTCAGCTTCCTTGGTCTTGGTGTGCCACCGCCCGCACCCGCGTGGGGCCGTATGCTGAGCGATGCCCGCCCTTACATGTTCGAGAACGTCTGGATGGTCGCGGCCCCTGGCCTCGCGATAACTCTGATCGTTTTTTGCGTGAACATCTTCGGAGACTCTCTCCGCGATCTTCTCGATCCACGCGGAATAGTGCGCAATTGAGCGAAAAACCATAACACTAAGGAGGAGCAAGGAATGGTAGGCCGACATCTCGGAACAATGGCGGTTATCGCGCTCGGGGCTGTGATTGCGACCCAAGCCGTGAGCGCCCAGGAACCCAAATACGGTGGCACGCTGACCATCGTTCCTTACTCCCCGGGGATTGCGGCGTTGTCGTGGGATCCCGCCGACTGGAACTGGAAGGTCTCTATCGATGCTGGGCCCTACATGGAGCAGTTGATGGTGGGCGATCTAAGCAAAGGCGTACGTGGCGGCGGGAAGAACAACTTTTTCAGCGAGGCCTGGCTCAGCGACGACGTGCTGCGCGGCGAACTCGCAGAGAGCTGGGAGGTCGTCGACAAACCGCTCTCGATCGTTATCAACCTGCGCAAGAACGTGAAATGGCAGGCCTGCAAAGGCATCATGGAAGCGCGCGACTTTACCGCCAAAGACGTCGTGTTCGCGTATAACCGTCTCGTCGCTAGTCCGAAGGCGAACAAAGTCTATTTTTCCTTCATCGACAGGGCCGAGGAGACGGGACCGCACCAGGTGACCTTCTTCCTGAAGGAGTACAACTCGGAGTGGAAGTACCGCCTCGGCTACGGCTATTACGCCGGCATCTATCCCAAAGAGATCACGGAGGCCCCTAACGGCGGTGCTGGCAACTGGCAGAATGCCTGCGGCACGGGTCCCTTCCGGTTGACGCGGTATGAGGCCGGGGCCTTCGGGGATTATCAGGCTAACAAGGAGTACTGGGACCGCGAGACGATCGACGGCAAACCTTACAAGATCCCATTCGTCGATAACCTTGTGATGCGGACGATCGGGGATTCACAGACACGCCTAGCCGCCTTCCGCACCGGCAAGATCGATGTCATGGCGAATATCAACTGGGACGAACTCAAGTCACTGGCGCCGATCCAAGATAAAATCAAAGTCATCGAACACCCCGACTATGCGGGTGAGGCACTGGCAATGCGGGTCGATGCACCACCCTTCGACAACCAGAAGGTGCGTCTCGCCTTGAATCTCGCGGTCGACCGGGCCGCCATCTCGAAGCAGATCTATGGCGGCCACGCCGACTTTCCGCACCTGCCGATGGACGAAACTTGGGAAGGCTATTTCACGCCGCCCGAAAAGATGCCGAACGAGGCCCGGGAGGTTCTCCAATACGATCCGGCCAAGGCCAAGAAGCTCCTCGCCGAAGCGGGTCTTGCGAATGGTTTCGAGTTCAAGGCACAGGTTCCGAGCTTCCCTGAGCAGCTAAAGAAAGCGCAGATTGTAGCCGGATATCTGTCGGCAATCGGCGTAAAGATGACCATCGAGCCAAAGGAGTATGGAGCGTTTCTCAGTCTGATGACCACCGGCAAGCACGGCCCCGGCTATTGGCATTTCGCAGGCATGAGCAATCCGACGGCCTCAATCGAGAAACTGTACCGGTCCTATTCCGTCTGGAATTCGGCCCGCGTCAACGACCCGAAGGTCGATGCGGCACTCGACACCATCCAGCAGGAGAGGGACCCGGACAAAGTCAAGAAGGGCGTCGCCGCGCTCACCAATGAGATGACCGCGCGAGCGCCATTCCTGTTTCTGCCCAGGCCGCGCTCGTTCACGGTATGGTGGCCGTGGGTCAAGAATTACTATGGTGAGATTTCGGTCTCCGCTCGGCGTGATGCGCCGGTCTGGGCGCGCGCTTGGATCGATCAGGATCTAAAGAAGTCGATGGGCTTCTGATCGATGCACGGAACTTTGGAAATGTCGGGGCCCCCGATACTGGATGTACGCGGGCTCTGCGTGGGCATCTGGTCGGGCAAGACGGAGCTGAGTGCTGTCGCAGACGTTTCGTTCCGGGCCTATTCAGGCCAGGTCGTGGCGCTCGTAGGCGAAAGCGGCGCGGGCAAGAGCATCACCGCGATGTCGCTCACCCATCTACTGCCAATGCCACCGATCAAGATCACGGCCGGCGAAATACGCCTCTCCGGCCGTGATATGCAGACGCAGTCACCGAAACAGATCAGGGACATCCGAGGCAACGAGGTCGGCATCGTTTTCCAGGAGCCGATGACAGCGCTGAACCCAAGCCTGCGCATCTGGCGCCAGATCGCCGAGCCGCTGGTGCGTCATCGCCGGATGTCCTGGAGCGCCGCCAAAGCGCAGGCGATCTACCTTCTCAAGAAGGTCCGCATCCCGGATGCAGAGACCAAAGCCGAGGCCTATCCTCACCAGCTCAGTGGGGGTATGCGCCAGCGTGTCATGGTTGCTATCGCGATCTCCTGCGAGCCAAGACTCATCATCGCGGACGAGCCGACGACAGCACTCGACGTCACCGTGCAGGCGCAGATTTTGACGCTTCTCACTGACCTTACCCGCGGATTGGGCGGGGCGCTGCTTCTCATCACGCACGATCTCGGCGTCGTGGCGCGCTACGCCGATTGGGTCAACGTGATGTATGCCGGCCGCATCGTCGAGACAGCGGCGGCCGACGAGCTCTATCGCGATGGGCGCCATCCTTATACGCATGCCCTCCTCGCCTCCGTGCCCAAGATCGTCGGTCCGATCGCTCATCGGCTCGAGTCGATCGCTGGGCAGCCACCCGCCCCCTCCGACGGAACCGGGGGCTGCGCCTTCGCACCGCGCTGCCCACGTCGGACCGAACGGTGCGACGAACGCCCTCCGCTTAGCGGCGACGAACGCACACGGAACGGCCATCTGTTCGCGTGCTGGAATCCGCTATGAACGACGTAGCAACGAATATTCTCGAGGTCTCGGACCTGTGCGTCGACTATGCAAGCACAACCTCTTTCGGCGTAACGGGCGCCCCCTCCGTTCGAGCTGTCAAGGGCATATCCCTCACACTCCAGCGCGGCGAAACTCTCTCGCTCGTCGGCGAAAGCGGTTGCGGCAAATCCACCACGGCCATGGCCATACTACAACTGACGCCGCCGAGCGGCGGCCGGGTCGTGTTCGACGGACGCGATATCACGAGCTTCAGTCATCGCCAGATGCGACCGCTAAGGCGTGAGATGCAGGTCATCTACCAGGATCCGTTCGGGTCGCTAAATCCCCGCATGACAATCGCCGACCTGATCGCCGAACCGATGGCGATTCAGGGCGTCGGCAGATCGGGCCACGAGCGCCGCGCGAAGGCTGCCGAACTCCTAGATACGGTCGGAATGGGTACTCGCTTCCTCGACCGCTATCCGCACCAACTCAGCGGCGGCCAGCGTCAGCGGGTCGCCATCGCGCGCGCCCTGTCGCTGCGTCCGAAACTGCTCATCTGTGATGAGCCGGTCTCAGCTCTCGACGTCTCAGTGCAGGCCCAGGTTCTGAACTTGTTTTCCGACCTCAAGGAGCAGTTCGGCTTGTCCTATCTGTTCATCTCGCACGACCTCGGCGTCGTCCGACACATGAGCGATCGGGTCGCAGTGATGTATCTCGGACGCATCGTCGAGATCGCGACGCGCGACGACCTCTACGGCGAACCGCTCCATCCCTACACGCGCATTCTTCTCGATGCGGTAGCGGTGCCGGACCCGCAAATCGAGCGCGCCCGCGATCACGTGCTCCTTCAGGGCGAGGTGCCGAGCGTCGCCACCCCCCCGCCCGGCTGTCCATTTCACCCTCGCTGTCCGTCCGCCATGCCGGTCTGCAGCCGCGAAATTCCGCCGCTGCGGTTGCACGGAAATCGGCAGATCGCCTGCCATCTGTATGATGAGACAGCAGCCAAGAAGGCAATCGAAGCCGCGATGGACGGAAATGGCAATCCAAACTAGGATGTCAGAGCGGGCGCTTGTCCGCACCTAGCCCAAGCACCCCTCTAGGACGTCAGGCAACGGGCCGCCCATCGCCCAATCGACCAACTCCACCGTGTGGACGACTGGAATGCGTGTTCCAGCACCAATCTGCGTTATGCAGCCGAGATTTCCACTCGCAATGATTTGCGGTTTGACCTTCTCAATGTTGGTGACCTTTCGTGCGCGCAGTCGATTGGCGATCTCAGGCTGCAGTACGTTGTATGTTCCGGCGGAGCCGCAACATATGTGGCCTTCCGGTACTTCTCTCACTACAAACCCCATTCGCCTCAAAAGTGACTTCGGCTGATCTCTAACCTGCTGTCCATGCTGCATCGAGCATGCCGAATGGTAAGCCACGACCTGGCCGGTAGTCCGAACACCGTCTTGAAGCGGTAATTCATGCAAGAATTCTGTGATGTCCCGCGCTAGAGCCGAGATCCGTGCGGCTTTCTGAGCGTAGGCGTTATCGTTGCGAAGTAGGAAGCCATAATCTTTAATGACCGTTCCGCAACCGGACGTCGTAACCACGATGGCATCGAGGCCGCCGTTCTCGATTTCACGCGTCCATACATCCACGTTGTGTCGAGCCGCATCCAGCGCCCGACTTTCGTATCCCAAGTGCTGCACGAGAGCTCCGCAGCACCCTTCGTCGATCGGTTGAACTACTTCGATACCGTGACGCGTCAACAACCGGATTGCAGCCTCGTTGATGTTCTGGCCGAGGACCTGCTGGGCACATCCGCTCAGAAGCGCAACCCGACCGCGCGGCCTGTCGACGGTCGCGCCCGGTAACCTTCGGGTCGGCCTTCTTCGCTTGAATGACGACGAAAGTTCAATCATCGCAGCGAGTTGCGCGCCGCCGGGAAGATTGGCGAGCCACTTTCTGATCGGCCTGCTCACGGTAGCCACGCGTAAAGCCAACCTAAGTCGGCCCGGAAACGGCAGCACCTTCGCCAACATGCCTCGAAGCAACCTATCAGGCAGAGGACGCGTGTAGGTTCGGGCGATATGGGCTCGCGCGTGATCGACCAGGTGCATGTAGTGCACGCCGGACGGACAGGTCGTCATGCAGGAAAGACACGTCAGACATCGATCGATATGCTCGACGACCTGAGGGGTCGCCGGCTTTTCCTCCTCCAACATGTCCTTGATCAGATAGATGCGCCCGCGCGGACTGTCCGCTTCGTCACCAAGAAGCAGATATGTCGGGCATGTCGCAGTACAAAAGCCACAATGCACACAGGCACGGAGGATTTTTTCTGACTCGCTTACATGTGCATCGGCCAGGGCCGTCAGCGAGAAGTTTGTTTGCATACCAGTCCGCCCTCGCCTCAGATACCGGCGTACATCCTGCCGAAATTCAGAACGCGGTCAGGATCGAAACATTTCTTGATTTCCTGCGTCAACTTGAGCACCGCAGGAGGAAGCGGTTCGAACACATCGATCCTGTGGCGCATCTCCGATGAAGCCCGTACGAGTGTGGCGTGCCCACCGGTATTGGCCATAGCTTCCCGGACAACCGATGCTCCTGCATCGTCAGCGTCCACGACCGCGAGCCACACGAGACCGCCGCCCCAGTCGAAGAAATACCGCACGCCGAGTTTTTGCCGGATGTCGGCAAGAACATGCGGCGCTTTGGAGGGGGCCAAGGACAACCGCCAAATGGAACGATCCATTGGCTGAGCCAGCCAGTGCGCGTCGCGCACGCGCAACCACAGGTTCGCGCTTTCATCACCTTCGATCAGCTCGGCCCTACCAAAGGAGCGCCACAGCTTGGCAAGCTCACGGGCACCATATGCTACCGAGCCGTCAGAACCCTCGAGTCGAACGATCGTAGTCGAGTCCGACCCAATACTCGCCGGAATATGCGCTGCCGCCGAGACCGCGAAAGACGACCCGAGCGCTGCGGTGAGCGCTGCAATCGCTGTCGTGTCGTTCATGCCGCCCAATCCCACCGATAGGGAACGCGCCGGCTTAGGCAACACCTTGAAGATGACCTCGCTCAAAACGCCGAGCGTACCCCACGCACCGCAGTTCAGCTTGACTAAATCGAGTCCGGTGACGTTTTTCATTACGCGCCCGCCGGATTTGACGACGTCCCCGCGGCCCGTGACCAAGCGAACGCCGATCAGGCTGTCGCGACAAGCTCCGACCGCGATACGACGCGGACCCGAAACATTCCCGGCGACAATACCTCCGATTGTCGGCTCCGCGCTCGTCCCGAACAGCACACGATGATCCATCGGCTCGAACGGAAGCATCTGGTTGTGCTTGGCGAGCATCCGATCGATCTCGGAAACCGGCGTTCCAGGCAAAGCACCGATCACGAGCTCTGTCGGCTCGTAAAGCGAGACTCCCCTCATGCGCTCGGTCGTTAGAGACATGGCGTATCCACCCAGCGGTCGGCCCATCGCCGACTTGGAGCCGGCGCCGCGCACGACGAGAGGCATCTTTGCTGTAGCCGCATCCTTGATGGCAGACGACAGTCCGCACTCGTCGCGCGGCTTATAGCAATCGGTCATCACACTCCCGTCACCCTAACCTTGACATCGAAAATCGAGGGGAAACACCTTATCCGTATTGAGCAGCCATCGCGGATCGAACGCGGCGCGCACCCGAATCTGTTGAACCAGATCGGCATCGTCAAACTGGTAGCGCATTAGATCACGCTTCTCGATACCGACACCGTGCTCGCCCGTCAGGCACCCACCAACTTCAACGCAGAGCCTGAGAATGTCATCTCCCGCTGCTTCCGCCTTCGACTGCTGCGACGGATCGTTCGCGTTGTAGAGGATGAGCGGATGCATGTTGCCGTCACCGGCATGGAAAACATTCGCGACACGCAATCCGTGTCGCTGTACGATCTTGGAGATCTCCGCCAAAACGTACGACAGCTTGCCGGTCGGCACCGTGCCGTCCATGCACAAATAGTCAGCGACTCGCCCGGTCGCACCGAAAGCCGACTTCCGCCCCTTCCAGATTGCCGCCGTCTCAATTGCCGACCTGCTCTCGCGCACTGTCGTCGCACCGTTCGCACGAGCGATGGCGGTGATGTCCGCCAGCGTCGCGTCCATCTCGGCGTCGGACCCTTCGACCTCTACAATCAGAAGGGCCTCGACATCGAGCGGATAGCCGGCCTTGGCGAAGGCCTCGCAGATCTCGATGGCGGCCTTGTCCATGTATTCGATGGCTACGGGAATGATACCGGCGGCAATGACGTCCGCAACCGCCTTGCCCGCTCCCTCGCAAGACGGGAAACCGAACAGAACCGGGCGCGCTCCCTCTGCCGATTTCAGAATTCGGAGGGTCGCTTCGGTCACTATCCCGAGCTGCCCCTCGGAGCCGACGACCAGGCCCAGCAGATCGAGTCCAGCGCTATCGAGATAGTCACCGCCGAGATCGATGATCGATCCATCGATCAGTACCATCCTTACGCCGAGGAGGTTATTGGTCGTGACTCCATACTTCAGGCAATGCGCGCCTCCGGAGTTGTTGGCAATGTTGCCTCCGATCGTGCAGGCAAGTTGAGAGGAAGGGTCTGGCGCATAGAAGAAGCCGTTCTCCGCCACCACCGCCGTTACGCTCAAATTTGTGACTCCCGCTTCGACGCGGATGAAGCGGTCATCGTAGTTGACCGCGAGCACCCGATTCATCTTTGAAAGTCCGAGAACGACGGCGTCTTCACTCGGAATTGCCCCGCCGGCGAGAGACGTACCTGCGCCGCGCGGCACGACCTTGACGCCGGTGTCGTGACAGTATTTCAGAACGGCACTCACCTCTTCGGTCGTCTTCGGTAGGACGACGGCGAGCGGCATCTTGCGATAGGCCGTCAACGCATCTGTCTCATAAGCCCGACACTCGTCCGTCGACGTTATTAGCCCAGCGGGGTCAACAAGGCGGGTTAGATCGTTTATGATTGAATCTCGGCGCGCGAGGATTTCTCGATTTGGTTCGGTGAACCTAATTTTGCTCATCGTATCCTCGTCATCGGATAATTTTCCGATGGGTCAGTCGCGGCCTGATGCAATCGACATAAGCCCGACGCATCCACCATCAAGCTTCTATTGCACTAACGCCACGACCCTCTCAGGGTGACCCGACCAGCGCCAACCAAGCGTCGGCCGCGATAGCCCTAGCATCATTCCGCCAAGGGCCGGAGGATGAAGCCAGAGTTGCTCCGGATCTCGACCGCTCCGCTTCTCCTCGCGCGGATCCAGCGTGTGTCCCACGTCGTCCGCCTTCGCCGATCTTTCGATGCGACCGATCTCTCGGCTTTCGGCATACGCCATATAGAAAGACGAGCCTTGGCGGGCGTGATACCTGCCGAGCGTCTTGGTGAAGTCCGTCGGCGTGATGACTTCAAATCGGTCGAGGCGATCAGGCGCGAAGAGAGTGAGGACGCCCGTATAGCCAAAGAGCTCCGAGGTAATCGTCACGAAATTCCGTGTATCAAGACGAAAGACTTCGGCGAAGCGCGTTACCGCGGCTGCCTGGTCGGCCGCGAGCAAAGTCACCTCATAAAGAAAATCAATCCCGCCGGTCGGCTCCACCGTACGCGGGGGAGAGATTACGAAATGGACCGGCTTCCCCTCGATTTCGAACCGGAGAAAATCCTGGCCATTTTCGTGCTGATGCTCAACTCCGACCGACGTGGCATGATGCACCAGTGCACGCGGGTCGAGTGAGGTCGCGCCGGCGCCGAATAGATGAGATCGCCCGCGTCTTGCCAGTTCGTCCGCGACAACGCCGTTGCCTTCCGGCTCCAGCAACTCAATCTCGCCGGTCCCGGCACGCAATGTCACTCGTTTGGCGCCCAATCCCCGGACCCGATCCGCAGAGACTTGTTCCGCCCCCAATCGGCGACGCCACATCTCCGCGGCACTTTTGGCATCCGGCGTCGCGATCTGAACGCGGTCGATGGTCAACAACATTTCGCTAACTCGCTTTAGGCGTTGGATCTTTGGGCCCTAGAGTCTGGCGCGGCGAAGGACCGTCGCGAGGTTTGACCTGCGCGACGCATGCTCCGCGACGGCGTATCAGCATTGCCGATAGCGCATGCTAACCGTGCATCTGGGTCAGGAACTTAGTGTTGAGATACGCGTCCATCGCTTCTGTACCACCTTCCGAACCGTATCCGGAGTCCTTGATTCCTCCGAAGGGAGTCTCCGGTAGGGCAAGGCCTTGGTGGTTGATCGACACCATTCCACTCTCCACGATCGAGCCGAGCGCGCCGATCGTCGCCGCTGACTTCGTATACGCATATGCAGCAAGGCCATAAGGGAGCCGATTCGCTTCGACCATGGCATCCTCGAATGTCGAGAACGACGCGATTGGCACAACAGGGCCGAATGGCTCCTCGTTCATAATGCGCGAGTCCAGAGGTACGTCCGTCAGAACCGTCGGTTGAAAGAAGAAGCCATCGTTGCGCAGGCGCCTTCCACCTGTCCGGATGCGCGCGCCGCGCTGAACGGCGTCCGAGACCAGCGCGTCCATCGCCTCGACTCGACGGAGATTAGCTAGTGGTCCCATTTGGGTCGCTTCGTCGAGGCCGTCCCCGACGACGAGAGCTTTGGCAGCAGCGGTGAATTGTTCAACGAAGTCGTCGTAGACCCGTTCATGGACCATGAACCGGGTCGGAGAAACACAAACCTGGCCGGCATTCCTGAACTTTGCCGCGGACAGCAATTTTGCCGCTTGTTTGACATCTGCGTCCTCGAAGACTAGCGCAGGCGCATGTCCACCTAGCTCCATCGTAACGCGCTTCATGTGACTTCCAGCGAGAGCCGCAAGCCGCTTCCCGACTGGCGTCGAACCCGTGAACGAAATCTTGCGAATGACAGGGTGGGCAATCAAGTATTCCGATATGTCGGACGGCACACCGAAAACGAGATTGAGGACACCGGAGGGCAAGCCGGCATCGACATAAGCATTGACCAGAGCTGCACAACTTGCCGGCGTTTCTTCGGGTCCCTTCAGAATCACGGAGCACCCGGCCGCCATTGCAGCTGATATCTTTCTGACGGCTTGGTTGATCGGAAAATTCCACGGCGTGAAGGCGGCGACAGGCCCAACTGGCTCGCGGATCACGACCTGCTGTACGGCGCCGGAACGAGACGGAATGGTCCGACCGTAGGATCGACGCGCCTCCTCCGCGAACCAGTCGATGATGTCTGCGCCGAGCAACACCTCCATCTTCGCCTCGCCCAGCGGCTTGCCTTGCTCGAGCGTCATGATACGCGCGATTGAGGCGGCTCGCTCGCGGAGCTTTTCGGCAGCCCCACGCATCAATTTGTATCGCTCGAAGGAAGACGTCCTCCGCCACAATTCGAACCCGCGCACGGCCGATTCAAGTGCGTCGTCGAGATCGGGGATAGACGCGTGCGCAACCGTTCCGATCAATTTTCCCGTCGCCGGATTCAGGATGGGCTCGACCTTTCCGCTCGTTCCATCGCGCCAGGATCCATCGATGAACAACTTTGTATCGGGGTACATCTGCTCGCGACTTGTCACCATTTCCATCCGTCCGGTCTATAATTCGTTAAACTGAGGTAGCCGCTGACAGCGACTCCTCGGCGCGCTTTTTCAAGTCGTGCTTTCTAATCTTCCCGTTCGGGGCTACTGGAAGTTGCGGCAAGACAATGATCTGCTGCGGCTTCTTGTATGGTGCGAGCTGCCGCTCCACGAGCGCGAGCAGTTCGGCCACTTCGATGGTGCTTCCAGGGGTCGGCTCAACGAAAGCGATGATCTCCTCGTTACCCTCGATTGATCGCCCGACTACAGCGGAATTCAGAACCGCCGGATGAGAATTGAGGACAGCCTCGATTTCGGGCGGATAGACGTTGAAGCCGGACCTGATAATTAGCTCCTTCGACCGCCCTTGGACCACCAGTTCGCCGCCCGGCGACCGGCTGACGATATCTCCGGTTTTCAAATATCCTTCGCGATCGATCGCCTCCGCGGTCTTGTCCGGCTGACCATAGTACCCCAACATCACATTGGGCCCGCGGACGAGCAGTTCGCCCGCTTCGCCATCGGGTACTTCCCGCCCATCAGGTCCGACGATCTTGGTTTCGATTCCCGGGATTGGGGGTCCGATGTTGATTTCGTTGCTTCCCATGGCATACAGCGTCCGACTGATGGTCGGAGACGTCTCGGTCAGCCCGTAACCATTATGAAGCACCACGCCGAACACTCGCTCGACGCTCTGTCGCAGAGACAGATCGAGCGGTGCCGTTCCGGTATAGACATAACGAAGGTTATTGGGCGTGAGCTTGATATTGTTCTGATCGACGTAAGCGATGATCCGCGACAACATCGCAGGAACGGCATTGAAGGCGGTCAACGAACCATCCACGACGGCGTCGATTGCTTGCGTGAGAGAGAACCTCGGCATGATCCGCAGGTGTGCGCCGACAAACAACATACCTTGCAGCAACGTCAACCCGTACGAATGAGAGATCGGCATAACGCAAAGCGTGACGTCCTCGGGAAAGAGCGTGTTGGTTCTTTTGCCCCGGCCCGCCACGTAAGCGAGGTTGCGATGACTGAGCATCACTCCCTTCGGGCGACCGGTAGTCCCCGTCGTGTAGATGAGAACTGCAACCTGACGGGCGGGATCCTCATAGACCTCCTCGGGAACGGCGCTCGCCTCCAACTTACCGACCTTGATCGCTTCAATCCCCGTGAACGCTTCGGCTTCCGCGCCGCGCCGGCACGCCGCAGCATCTGCTTCCGCCGATATTCCATGCGTATAGAATACGCGTCTGGGCTTGCAATCACTCTCAATGGCGTCCAGTTCGTGCGGGCCGAGCCGTGCGCTCGTCATCACTGCCCATGCATCAAGCCGGCTCGCCGCATACATCAGGACGATGGCGCCGATTGAATTCTCGCCCACCACCATGACCCGATCACCGGGACGGATCCCTAGACGCGCCAAGTCACCTGCAACGGCCTCGATCGTATCGATCAGTCTCCGATAGGACCAAACGATGCCCCGCTCGTCAGTAAGAGCCGGCCGGGATGCTCCTGCTTTGGCCCCCTCATCCACAATGAGGTGGATGCGTCGCGGCAGGCTAGTCAAATAATCCACTTCCATGGTGGGCCCAATCTTCTTCGCCAGAACTTCCGCATCCAGCTCCTCGACTACAAGCGGCTGCGGATGGCGAGGTTAGTCTGTTGCTGGATTGTCACCGATATATTGGTAGGACCAGTTTGGTATGATCACAATCGTATTGTCAAGTGCGTTTTGAGCGGCGCCGCATAACGGCGCGCGCCAAAGGCCTGAACTCGCACAATCGATCGAAATTGAGCTTTCTAAGCCGCCGCGTCGCGCACGTAACGTGCAGTGCGGGTACGCATAGTCACCAGTTCCTCGGCGGAGGTCGGGTGCAGCGCCATAGTGGCGTCGAAGTCCGCCTTGGTAGCCTTCATCTTTACGGCAATGGCGATGACCTGAACCAATTCGGCCGCGTCCGATCCAACGATATGGCAACCCACGACGCGGTCGCTCCCCGCGTCAACCACCAGTTTCATCAACACCCGCGACTCGCTGCCGGACAGCGTCGCCTTCAACGGGCGGAACGCGGCCTTGTAGACATCAACGATAGCGAACTGCGCCCGCGCCTGCGCCTCGGTGACGCCCACGGTGCCGACCTGGGGCTGCGTGAACACGGCGGTCGGAATATCGATGTGATCGACCTTGACCGCCCGCTTGCCGAAAATCGTATCGGCGAAGGCGTGGCCCTCACGGATCGCTACCGGCGTCAGATTGAAGCGATGGGTGACGTCGCCGACCGCATAGATATGTGGCACCGAGCTCTGCGAGGCTTCGTTGACGGCGATGCCTCCGTTATCCGGGTTGATGGCGACGCCGGCTTTCTCCAGCCCGAGATTTGCGACGGCGGGGTGACGGCCGATGGCGAACATCACCTTGTCGGACGCGATGCTGGAGCCATTCGACAGGTGCGATGTGTACCGATCGTCGTGCTTCTCAATCCCGTCGACCGTGCAACCGGTCAGGATGGTAATGCCGTTCTTCTCCATCTCATCGCGGACATGGGCGCGGACGTCGTCGTCGAAGCCACGCAGGATGTTGTCGCCGCGATAGACCACAGTCACGAGGGAACCAAGGCCCGAGAAGATGCACGCAAACTCCAGCGCGATATAGCCACCGCCCTGGATCAGGATACGCTTCGGCAATTCGGGTAGATGAAATGCTTCGTTCGATGAGATGACATGCTCGATGCCGGGAATGGCCTTGCCGTGGTTCGGTGCGCCGCCCGTGGCGATCAGGATATACTTCGAGCGCACCTTCCTGCCGCCGTCGAGCACCAGCGTATGCGGGTCCTCGAACACGGCGCGCGACTTGATCACCTGCACGCCAGATTTCTCCACGTTGGTGGTGTAGGCCGCTTCCAGCCGGGCGATCTCCTTGTCTTTGTTGGCGATCAGGGTGGCCCAGTCGAACGTCGCCGGCGGAACGGTCCAGCCCAAGCCCGCGGCATCCGCGATGTCGTGGCTGAAATGCGAGGCGTAGGCGAATAGCTTCTTCGGTACGCACCCGCGAATGACGCAAGTGCCGCCCATCCGATATTCCTCGGCGATCATGACGCGGGCGCCATGGCCAGCGGCGATCCGCGCGGCGCGCACGCCGCCCGAGCCGCCACCTATGACAAACAGATCCGTCTCAAAGCTATCCATGCCGGGAAATCAATTCTTTAGGTGGATTTGGCGGGTTTCAGATGCTTCAATTTCCTCAACCTGATATCTATTGAAGCAGGGCGGATTCGACCGAGATCCTCAAGATTCCTCCAAAGTACTGGTCGACCAATTTGGTCGGCCATGATTAGCTACCAAGGAAATCGAAATCAAGTGTTCGGCAGGACCAGGCAGGATATTTTAGATGACTGAGCGAAATCGAACCGACAAGCTTGAGGCTCCTTCGAACGCCATCGGAAAGATCCTTTCCTTCATCCGTGAGCGCCGCTATCAGCCCTCCGAACGGTTGCCATCAGAACGCGACTTTGCGGAAAAGTTCGACACCAGTCGCGGCGCGGTTCGAGAGGCTCTGGCCGCACTTGAAACCATGCGAGTGATAGAACGGCGCCCAAATTCTGGAATCTATCTGCGAAAGATCGAAGAGAGCAGCATCGATGCTCTAGTGCTTTATGCTGAATCCGGAGTTCCATTCGAGGCCAAGGAAATCGCCGACGTCATGGAGGTCCGGCGCATGCTCGAAGGGCAGGCGGTCAGGTTGGCCTGCACACGCAGGACCGCGGACAACATTCGCGAGATCACCGCCATACTTGAAGAGACCAACAAGCGCCTATCTAAAAAGCAAAGCATAGAGCGCGAGGACGAGGCGTTCCATCTTGCGATTTTTTCTGCAACCAAGAACGACATTTTGCTGCGCGTGGCGAGATCGTTCTACGAACTGTCCAGGCATCGACGGAAGGTCTACTTTGCCGACCAAAATCGAGGTCGACAATCTTACGAGGACCATTGCACCATCTTGGAAGCGATCGAAGAGCGGCGGGTAGGCCTAGCCGAACAACAGATGAACGCTCACCTCTCGCGAACAGTGGAGGCATGGCAATCGCTTCTAGGGGAAACCAAAGTCACAAAACGTTAGTCTTGCCGGGCACCCCGTCCGCCATCTCTACGCGAAATACCCACGGTCTAGCGCGAAGCACGAGGACGTGCTTCGCTCGAACAGTGCCTAACCTTTGAGCGCACCCGCCGTCAGCCCTGCGACGAAATATCGATAGCAGAACATAAAGATAACGAACAACGGCAGAGCAATAAGGGTTGCGCCGGCGAGTATCTCACCCCAACGCAGATCTTGCGCGCCAAGCATTGATGCCAAGCCCACGGGCAATGTCTTGCGATCATCACTCATGATGAGGATGAGCGCGAATACGTAGTCCGCCCAGGACAGCAAAAACGAGAAGATGCCGACCGTAATCAAGCCGGGGGCCGAAAGCGGAAGGACCACCTTGATGAAGGCGCCGAATTGGGAACAGCCGTCCACCATTGCCGCTTCCTCCAGATCGAACGGCATCGATTTGAAAAAGCCCCATAGCAGCCACACCGCCAGCGGCAGCGAAATCGCCAGGTGAGCGATTAGCAGGCCCCACAAGCTATCGGCTAAGCCAGCTATTCGGAACAAGGCGGACATCGGAATAACCAACATCAATGGCGGAAACATGTAGGCGAACAGCATGGACGCGACCAACGTCGTTTTGCCCCGAAACCGCAAACGCGTCGCTCCATAAGCAATGAATGATGACAGCGTCGTCGCCACGGCAATCGTAGCCATAGCCATCATGACGCTATTAACGAAATTCGCCGGATAATTCGTAAGCTGCAAGAGTGACTTGTAAGAGCTTAGATCGGGCGGCCAGAAAACCAAGGATGAATCCAGGAATAGCTTTTCGGGCGACCTCAGACTGGAGAGGATCATCCAGTAGATCGGGAAGAAGGAATAGATGCAGATTAGCGCAACCGCGGCATACAAACCGACGCGGCCGGCAATCTGCTTCGGCGACTTGCCGTAATACCGCGTCATTTTCCCGTGCGAGACTGAAGGTGTGGAGTCTGAGATTTCTCTTCCTGAGCCGCTAGAGCTATGCAACATCCGCACCGCTCGTGAACCAACGACGACAGCGGCAGCAGAGCGGGCTTGATTTTGAGTCGACATCGTCATCGTCCCTGCTTGGCCTCGTCGATCGGAAAAACCCTGAGGTAAATCAAGATAATGCTCGCCAACATCAAGAACGAGATGGTGGCGACAGCGGCCCCCCCTCCCAAGTCGAACTCGAGAAACGCTTTTCGGTAGGCCAACGTGGGAAGCGTCTCGGTTTCGTTGAGCGGTCCGCCCTTCGTTAGAAGCCAGATCACGTCGAACTTGTTGAACATCCAGATCCCTCTCAGGAGGATGACCACGATCAACACTGACCTCAATCCTGGCAGCGTGACATGCCAGAATTGCTTCATAACCCCTGCTCCATCGACCCGGGCCGCTTCATACAGTTGACCCGGAATGGATTGAAGGCCGGCAAGAACACAGGTCACGACAAACGGCGTCCAGATCCAAACGCTAACAAGGACAATAGTCGCCTTCGCGCTCGTTGAATTACCTCCCCAATCGAACATCCCATATCCGAATGACGCGAAGACACTCTTGAGAAGGCCGTAGTTGGGATCAAGAATCCACTGCGTGATGAGGCAGGCGACGACCGTCGGAAGAAAATACGGCACGATTGAAAGCGCCCGCACGACAGTCTGCCCCACAAACTGCCTATTGAGGACGAGCGCAATGGTGACGCCGAGAACGACTTGCAGCACGATCGCTGAGATGGCGATCGTGACACCGTTTAACAGCGAGCCCCAGAACAGCGGCTCACTAAGAACCTTCACGTAATTGCCAAGTCCCACCCACTGCGGCGGGTCGATGAACGACGCCGCTGTGTAGAAGGAGAGCTTTATCGAATAGAGGAGAGGTCCGCCAACAATTGTACCGAGTACCAGTACACCCCCGATGAACAAACCGATGATTCGCCAGTCCTGTCGCATAACCTCGGGCCTCTATTCACCAGTTCCGATGCTCAGCCAATTTTTCGGATTCGATCGGCGGCGGCTTTCACGCAGTCGCTTGACGACATGTTCTTAAGAACCCGATTTTGCAGCATCTCCGGCATAATGTTCGCATCAAAGACCTTGCACGGTCGCAGATCAAACGACGGACCCGTCATATCTATTGAGTTAAGAACCGTCTTGCTGTCTTCATCAATGAACGACTTCATCTGCTCCATCGTCGCCCAATGCTTCTGAATCATCGGATGATTTTTCCACCGCGGATCTTCGTAAATGTCCAATCGCGCCGGTTGGAAATTCATCCAGGCGGAGTGCAGCCAGCGAATATAGTGCTCGTCAATAAACCATTGTAGAAACTTAAAGGCCGCCTCAGTCTGCTTAGTCTTGTAAAGAATAAAGCCATCGAAGGCGAAGGACAGTGCGTTCTGCTTACCAGCACTGTCTGGAGAAGCGAAAATGCCATACTTGTTTGCGAGGTCCGGATTGCGAGCTTCCAGCGCCTCGACTACGCGGCCCGAATAGACGGTATGCGCAACCTTTCCTGTCGCGAACAGACTCATCAGCTCAGCATAGCTGACCGTGTTCATGCCAGCCGGCATCGTTTTATAAAGATCGGCATATAGATCGAGAAAACGGCCGGTCGGTCCGGCATTCTCCGGCGCATCGAGAACGACGTTCCACTTGTCGTCATAAAACTTCGGCGCGTCTGCAAACAAGTTGCCGAAGCTCGCCCAGTTGGTGGCACTGTCACTCGCGAGCGGTATGACGCACCCCCCTCGCTCTATGTTGCCATCCTTCGCGACAGTCAGCGCCCGGCAATTCTCAAGGAACTCGGCCCATGTGTTGGGAACCTTCAGGCCCTTCTCCTGATACAGATCTTTTCTGTAGAAAACCGTCACCAAATTGTAGTCATAGGGATAGAACCAATTTTCTCCCTTATATGACCAGGTTCCCTGCTTCCCCCACGAATATTTTTTGACAAGATCCGTCAACGGCACGATGTGACCCGCCATCGCGTATTGCAAGATGTGCGCAATGTATCCCGCCGTGGCGATATCGTAAGGAGCGCCAGCATTGATGGCCGCCATCGACTTCGCATAACCACCACTAATCGGCGTCGAGTCGACGACGATTTTTACGCCGAACTTGCTCTCGTATTCATTGCACGCATCGCGCAAGGCCGATTGGCTCGCAGCAGTCGTTTCAGCGTTCAAAATGCGAAGCGTTACCCCGGACTGTGCGTTGACATAGGGCGCGGAAAGTGAGCCCGCGATGCCAGCTGCTGCACCAGCCGTCGTTTTGAGAAAACGCCGCCGATCGATGTCGCTCACGTTAGCCTTGGAGCTCGGCGCGCCTAAGCTGAGCTTGTCCATGAAGTTCTCTCCCGTTGCCATTTTCGCCTTTCGTCGAGGTCCGCCTCAGTGTCTTGCCGCTCTCGCGCGAGAACAGGTGCAACTTCTCTTGAGACAAATTCACAAAAATTCGGTCGCCCGCCCTCAGCGCATCGTCCCGAGCAAATACCGCGCGGATTTTGTTGCCATCGATCTTACCCAGCACATAGGTTTGCGCGCCGATTTGCTCGACCAAGCCGACTACCAGCTCAAAAGCCGTGGAGGTTTCCGCGCGCTCGATGTGCTCGGGCCTAATGCCAAGCGTGACATCCCTTTCCGCTCCGGAGAATGACTGGGCAGGCAAGTTGACGCTCAAACCGCCGGAGCGCATTACGAGCGCGCCCCCGTCGCGCATCAACCCGCCATCAATCAGGTTCATCTCTGGAGACCCGATGAAAGTCGCCACGAAGGCGTTCGCGGGCCGATCATAAAGGTCAAGCGGACTGCCCGCCTGTTGGATGAATCCGTCACGCATGATCACGATACGATCGCCGAGCGTCATGGCCTCGACCTGATCGTGGGTAACAAATATCATCGTCGCGCCCAATCGGGCGTGTAGCGTCGCAATCTCCTCGCGCGTCCGGACCCGCAGCTTCGCATCAAGGTTCGAGAGGGGTTCGTCGAGGAGGAATACGTCGGGATCTCTGACTAACGCGCGACCAAGCGCTACGCGCTGCATCTGACCACCCGACAATTGGCGTGGCTTGCGCTCCAGCAGGGCCTCCAATCCGAGACTTGATGCCGCGCTGCGCACCCGACGATCGATCTCATGCTGTGGCGTCCTACGGACCCGAAGGCCGAAGGCCATGTTTTCGAAGACCGTCTTCTGTGGATAGAGAGCGTAGTTCTGAAAAACCATCGCAATGTTGCGATCTTTCGGCGGAAGCGCGGTGACGTCCCTTCCGTCGATCAGAATCTTGCCGGATGTGACGTCATCTAGACCGGCGAGCATTCGCAACGTCGTGGACTTGCCGCAGCCGGACGGGCCGACGAACACGACCAGTTCGCCATCGGCAATATCCAACGAAAAGTCCTGAACGGCCCACGGCCCTCGATCTCCTCCAAAGGATTTCGCGACATTCTGAAGAGTTACTCGCGCCATACAGCCAGACCTTCACGTTCTTCCCGGTATTTTCATTAATTGGCTAAACCAATTTGGCTGGACCGTATGTCGCGTGATGCGCGGTGTCAAGCAGCTCCAATCCCGCAATCATGCGCGACTCTTCGACGCGACCGGCAATCACGCTGCCCATCAACCGCGATCGGCATTTCATTTGGTTTGACCAATCTGGTCGTTCCACATATAGTTAGTGCGGCCCCGCACGGCGCGCGGCTATTTGACCGCAGACTTCAAGGAAGCGTGATGGCTGGACCGTTGGCAGGTTATCGAGTGCTGGATCTTTCGAGAATCCTCGCGGGGCCTTGGTTAGCGCAGTTGCTGTCTGATCTAGGAGCCGAGGTTTGGAAGATCGAACGCCCTGGCACCGGCGACGATACGCGGCAGTGGGGCCCGCCCTTTCTGCGGAAAGACGGTGGAATTGATACGACCGAAAGCGCGTATTTCCTGAGCGCCAATCGCGGCAAGCATTCGATATGCGTCGATATATCGACTGACGAGGGTAGCGCCATTGTGCGCGCACTTGCCCAGCAAGCCGATCTCGTGATCGAGAACTACAAGGTCGGCGACATGGCGCGTTACGGCCTCGACTACGAGGCGCTTAAAAGCGTCAAGCCTGACATCATTTACTGTTCCATCACCGGCTATGGCCAGACCGGCCCGATGAAGGACGTCGCAGGATACGATATGGCCATTCAGGCCATCGGCGGCCTGATGAGCATTACCGGAGAGAGTGACGACAAGCCAGGCGGGGGTCCCCAGAAGGTCGGGGTTCCGATCGTCGATATTCTCACTGGCATGTATAGCGCCGCCGGCGTCATCTCCGCATTACTGCATCGCGAACGCACCGGAGAAGGACAGCATATCGACATGGCACTGCTGGACGTCCAGGTCGCGGTTCTCGCCAACCAAAATTTGAATTTCCTCACGACCGGCACGCCGCCGAAACGGTTCGGCAACGCGCATCCAAACATCGTTCCATATCAGGTCTTCAGAACCAGCGACGGTTCCTTCGTGCTCGCCGTTGGTAATGATCAGCAATTCCGGAAGTTCTGTGCAGCTACTGGTTTAAGCGGCCTGGCAACCGATAGCCGTTTCGTCACTAACACCGATCGGCTTAAGAATCGTGATCAACTCATCCCCCTGCTCGATGCGCATCTGATACAGCAGGCGACCCAGCATTGGATTTCCATTCTGGAGCCCGTGGGCGTGCCTTGCGCACCGATCAACCGGCTGGATCAGGTGTTCGCTCACCCTCAGGTTATCCATCGGGAGATGCAGGTCAATCTTCCTCATTCTTCCGGAACAACAGCCCCTCTCGTCGCCAATCCGATAAAGTTTTCCGGAACGAAGATCGAATATGCCAAAGGACCGCCGCGGCGAGGCGAGGATACTGCAAACATCCTCAAGTCGATACTGAAGTACGACTCGGCGGCCATCCAAGATCTAAGTGAGCGACGGATCATCGATATCGGACGTCCCGAAGTCGGCTAGGGGCCAAGAGCCCATATCACTCGTCGAATCGTCTCTTGGTCCGGCTGGATGGCAGGTTTGGCAGGAGCGAGCAGCAAAACGGCGAGCCCTGCGCCGAGGAGCAGGAACGCGGCCACGATCCTCCGGTATTGAAACATGAGACGAGCTCTCCGTTGACTACCAGGCCTTCGTCGCTATAATTGGATCGACCTTATTGGTAGGACCAATTATAGTTTGGCGATGGCTTTTGCAAGTCGGGAAGGCCTGACCTTGGCGAAACTGGTCGCAAAAACGAACCGATCGTCGGCTTTTGAAATAGGGGACGGAGGATGAAGCTCTCGAAATACGATTATATCGTTGTCGGCGCAGGATCGGCAGGATGCGTGCTCGCCGCTCGATTGAGCGAAGATCCCAACGTCAAGGTGTTGCTGCTCGAGGCCGGACGTCCCTCTTCTTCAATCTTCGTTCACATGCCGGCGGGCATTCGCGTGCTCTACACGAGTCCGAAGCATAACTGGCAATTTTGGACCGAACCGCAGACCGAACTCAACAATCGCAAGATCTATATTCCCCGTGGCAAGGTGGTGGGAGGGTCGTCCGCCATCAACTCCATGATTGCGATCCGGGGAAATCCTCAGGATTACGACTCATGGGAAGCGCAAGGCTGTCGTGGGTGGGGGTACGAAAACCTCCGCCCCTACCTTAGAAAAATCGAGGACGCCGCCCAGGTAACGTCCCAGCCCGATCAGGACCGAGGTTATTCGGGTCCGATCCGACTTTCTTATGGCGTATTGCAGCATCCAATCTCGAAGGCATTTATTGAGAGCGCCAAGTCGGCAGGCCTCCCCGAGAACAACGGCTTCAATGGTCCGTCTCAGATGGGCGCAGGCTTCTACGAACTTACGATTTCAGACGGCAAGCGTTCAGGTGCTTTCAAGTTTCTCGACCAGGGGAAAGGACGAAGCAATCTGACCATCATGGCCAACACTCAGGTTCGGCGCCTCGCGGTCGAAGGCACGCGCGTTCGGGGTGTTGTCATTGACCACAACGGGCGTGAGGTCACCGTTTCGGCCGAACGAGAAGTCTTGCTGACTTCCGGGGCCATTGGTTCGCCGCAATTACTGATGCTGTCAGGAATTGGACCGGCCGATCACCTCCGTTCACTCGGCATCAAGCCGGTGCTCGATTCCGCCGGCGTTGGAAGCAATCTGCAAGATCATTTGGATTGTGCGATTCGATTGGAGGCGTCGCAGCCGATCACACTGACGCCGTACATTGGATTGATCAGAGGTGCCTTGGCTGGCGCACAATATATGCTCCGAGGAACAGGGCCCGGCACCTCGCAGGGCGTCGAAGCCGGAGCCTTCTGGGGGCCCGATAAAACCTCATCGTGGCCCGAGTGGCAGGCTCATCTCATCGTCGCGCTTCGAAACCCGCCGCCGGGCGAGCGCGTCCCACACGGCTTTGCCATTCGTGTATGTCAGCTTCGCCCGAAGAGTCGTGGAACGCTGCGCCTGCGATCGGCCGATCCCTTCGTTGCGCCGGCGATCGACCCCCGCTTTCTATCCGATGAAAGTGATTTCGTCAGTATGCAGGAAGGCGTTCGGCAGATGTGCGAGATCATCGATCAGCCGGCGCTCCTAAAGCAGATTAAGCGCAAACTCGATATCGATCCGTTTACCAGCGCGGAATCCCGCAAGAAGTGGATACGAGCCCGCGCAGAAACGATCTACCACCCGGTCGGAACATGTCGCATGGGTGAGGATCGCGACGCCGTAGTCGATAGCAAGCTTCGGGTTCGGGGCATCGATAATCTACGCGTTATCGACGGTTCGCTTATGCCAACCGTGATCAGCGGAAACACCAATCTGCCGATCATGGCCATGGCGGAGAAAGCTGCAGAGTTGATTGCGGGGAAGTGACCCAATGTTCTCTCCTCAATGGCAGGAACAGTCTGAACCCTTGCCTTTCATCACACAGGCTATCGCTTGATTTCCCGTGATCCCGCTCGTTGTCGGCGGTCTGACGCGAAGGCGTCAGTAAATGGCAGCAAGCGCCGAAGCGCGCCCTCCCTAGACTGCCCGGGGTCCGATGACGGGTCCCGGGCTCCTTTTATGGATTTGAGGACCCTTTTGGACGTTACCCGCAATTGTCAACGACGTCCGTGCTGCTCTGATTGTTCGATAAGGAAGGTCTAACTGGGACAGCCTTTGCTCGCGCGTTGGCGGGAAAGCCAAAACTCCTCCTACTCGACGAGCCGGCAGCCGACCTTAATCACGTTGAAACCGATGAGATACGCGCTCTGATTCAACAGATAACCGAGACGGGCGTTACGGTCGTGTTGGTGGAACATGACATGAAGCTCGTCATGCAGGTTTCCACACGGATCTTAGTTCTCGATTACGGAAGGAAGCTGGCAGAAGGAAGTCCGGACGAAGTAAGGGTAGATCCTCAAGTTGTCAGTGCATATCTGGGCGCAGCCGCATGAGTCATATCCCTGAGCAATCCGCGGCCGACTCGCTGGCAAAGGGGCTTCTCGAAGTGAGGAGGCTGAAAGCTCGATATGGTCCGATAGAGGTCCTGCATGGGCTGGCGCTTTCAGTGGACAAAGGGCAGCTTGTTTCGCTGGTTGGTGCCAACGGCGCCGGTAAGACGACGTTGCTGCGTGTGCTGTCCGGGGTTCATCCCGCAAGCGAAGGCACAGTGATGTTTGGCGGGCAGGATATCTCGCGCGTCTCCTCCCACGCCCGCGTTTCGCTGGGCATTTGTCAGGCGCCCGAGGGGCGCCAGGTGTTCGGGCCAATGTCGGTCGAAGACAATCTTCTTCTCGGCGCCTATCGTCGTCGGAACGCGCAACTGTCCGAGCGAATGGAGCAGGTCTATCTGCTCTTTCCCGTGCTGAAGGAGAAGCGGAGATTGCTCGCGGGGACGCTTTCCGGTGGTCAGCAGCAGATGCTGGCGATCGGGAGAGCACTGATGGGCGAACCACAGTTATTGTTACTGGATGAGCCGTCTCTTGGTCTGGCGCCGCTCTTCGTTGCCGAGATATTGCAGGTGATCGACCGTCTGCGCGAACAGGGAATGACTATTCTCTTGGTGGAACAGAATGCTCGAGCCGCTCTGGCGATGGCCGATTTCGGCTATGTCGTGGAGACTGGACGAATAGTGAAGTCGGGATCGGGGCGAGAACTACTGGGAAGCGACGACGTGAGGCGAGCCTATCTCGGCATGTAAATCGCCGAAAACGAGGTGGCTGGGAGAGATGCATGATCAACCGGCGAATATTCTTAGCTACGATTCACGCGCTTTTGGGCGGGCTGTCTGCCAGCGAGGTCGACGGCCAGGAAGGTTTTATTCGCGGGCGGTGCCGATTTTGGTTCGCAGCAAAGGATGGCACTAGGCGAAACGGCTGTCTCCACTGAGCAGGACCGGACCATTTTTCCGGTGTCAAAGTGCGCGTTAGAAATTGCGATCGTTCCGATGTCGGGAAGCAACTGCGATCTCTTCGCGCTGCGATGCCAACCTAGCAACTGGTCGAACACATGCATCGCGAGTTTCAGAGATTTATTGATCTGCTGTCGGTCGCTAGTGATCGCCACGCGTTTTTGGAAGCGATAACAGTCACTGCGACCGCGCTAGACTTGCCTTGCTTCGCATATCTCGCGCTAACCAAAGAGCCACTTGTAATCTCGACATATCCTCCCAACTGGGTTGCACACTATGTACGGAATAGTTACGAGCGTCTCGACCCTGTAATCTTGCAGGCGTTGCAAACTGGGGCCCCCTTTCGGTGGGGACAGGGCGTATCCACGACGTACCTCTCTCCAGCCCAACATGAACTGTTTGAAGAAGCGTCTCAATTTGGGATTCGATCTGGTTTCACGGTTCCGATTCACGATGGTCGCGGCCCAGTTGCTGCCCTGACCTTTGCCTCCGATCAACGAAGCTCTACGTTCAACAAGTGCATAGATTCCAACGAACGTGCACTTCAATTGATTGCATTGTATTTTCATGCGCACGTCCGCAGCGTGTTGCGCAATGACCACAGCGTTGACGGAATCCGCCTTTCACCGCGCGAATTTGAATGTCTTGAATGGTCTTCTCGTGGCAAATCGGCTTGGGAAATCGGGAGCATTCTAGGCATCTCTCGACGAACCGCCGCCTTTCATCTGGACAATGCCCGAGCAAAACTCGGCGTTCGCACGGTTCGTCAGGCAGTCGTTCGGCTAGCTGAGTCAAGATATCGACGATAATCGGCAATTTCCCGCAAGCACGCTGTGCAGGTGCACAGGGTGCATCGAGGCATTTTGTTTGCTTTCACTGCCAATACAGAGCAGGGAGGCAATAATGTTGCAACTCATAGCGCCGGAACACTACGGCGAATTCATCGACGATTTAGCTGAGATGCACCGGCTGCGCTATCGCGTCTTCAAACAGCGTCTGGATTGGGATGTTCAGGTCAGTGGCGACATGGAGGTAGACGAGTTTGATGTCCTTCGACCAGTTCATCTACTGCATAGGTCGACTGATGGTCAAATTCAGGGGTGCGTCCGGCTTCTCCCGTCCATGGGACCAACCATGCTTCGAGACACTTTTCCAATTCTTCTGGGGGGGCAGCCGGCACCACGAAGCGATCACGTGTGGGAAAGCAGCCGATTCGCTCTTGATCTTCATCCAGATGCACCGAAAGCGGCAGGCGGACTTGCTGCCGCTACCTACGAGCTCTTTGCAGGCATGATCGAGTTCGGTTTGTCTATTCGGCTAGCCGAAATCGTGACGGTTACCGACACCCGCATGGAACGTATTCTTCGACGCGCCGGGTGGCCCCTTCGTCCAATCGGAAAGCCTCGTCCCCTCGGAAACACTATTGCGGTCGCGGGTTACCTGGAGGTGTCGACTGATGCCCTGGTGCGCATCCGGAGCGCGGGCCGCATCTCATGCCCGGTGCTGTGGGCTCCAGTGATGCGAGCGGCCGCTTAAGGTTTCGGATTGTGACGCATGAATAGACACATTGCCGCATATTGCGCAGCAAGTTTTTCCAAATGAGCAATTTCAAAGGACCAGGTCACTCCCTGCGCGGCAGCAAAGCTCTCGAGTTGAAACACCTGCGATCGGCCGTCGCTGCCGCCGAGTGTGGCAGCTTCCGTCAGGCCGCGGAACTGCTGAGATTGCAACAGTCGACTCTCAGCAGATCAATTCGCCAGATTGAACATGGCCTTGGCATTACGATTTTCGAGCGATCAAGCGGAGGTGTGAAGCCCACGCGCGCAGGCCGCAGCGTTCTTCGCCTGGCAAGAGCTATTCTTGAAGAATTTGACGCGCTTGTAGCTACGGCCAAGTCCTTACAACGCAGCGAGACAGGGCGGCTGGCCATCGGCTTTTGTACGTCACTTTCGGCTGGAAACCTGAAAGCCACATTACTCGACCTCAAGCAGCGTTTCCCGCAAATCGACCTTGCGACCGTCGAGCGATCACGGACGCGCCTGGCAACGGCACTTCGCAGTGGCGTGCTCGATATCGTCATTGTAACAGGAAGCCAGCCACCATTGGACAGCAAGACTATGTTGTTGTGGAGCGAGCGTGTTCTAGTGGTTCTCCCCGAGGATCATCCTCTTACTGCGCGCGAAACTGTCTACTGGACCGACCTCCGCGGCGAGACCGTGCTGCTAAGCCATTACGATCCTGGACGGGAATTTGAAGATCTTCTAGGCTCGAAGCTAGTCTTGCCTGAGGATCGTCCGAAGATCGAGCGCCACGACGTTAGTTGCGGCATTATCAAGAGCCTGATCAGCATGAAGCGAGGCATCAGCCTGGTGCTCGAATCTGACATGGAGGCCAATTTTGCCGGATTGGTCTACCGGGAGCTGCGCGATGGCACGGGGCCAAGCCGGTTCGACTATTCGGCCTATTGGCGAGCGGACAATGAAAACCCCGCCTTGAACGCCTTCCTGAAGATGCTCTCCGAGCGCTATCTTTCGCCTGGCTTGGCGACATGACGCGCTCGGCGAACTTTCAAGAAACTTCTGTCCGCTGCCATGAATCGCGCCAACATGGGCGCGATAAGCTTTGTTGGATCAGTGATCGATTGGCCGGTCTCGAGTGCGAGAATTTCGGCATAAGTGACGAGATCCCGGTGGACAGCTGCCGGCAATTCGTGGGTCACCTTGATCGGTTTGTCGTCTTCGATTGCTCCGAGCTTGAGCTTAGCCATCGTCATTCTATCCTTTGTAGGGCTCGAGCACCAAATCGCGGTTGATGATGACCCGGACTGGGAATCCCGGACGGACCGTTAACGTTGGCTGGACGTTGAGATTGCGGCGAACCAGCTGTTGGCCTGTTTGATTGAGGGAATTCCCCGCGCCGCGTCGTAACGCCTGAATAATAGCGCCGTTCGTATCGTTAACGTCTGCGCCCGAATTCACCTCAGTGCCGACGGCGAGTAGAGTGGATAGCGCTGCTGCTCCGAGTAACTCTTTCCAGTGGTTATCGACCTGATCTTCAAGACCGGAATATCCCGCGGCATCAGCGCCGGGCTGACGCTCCAAGCCTGCCGATCGCTGATCGCTTCAAGGGCCCGGACGCAGAGAGCGTGCAGGTGAGGAGCCCATGCGTCCTCGGGCAGGCCCAGTTGTCCGGCTGAAGTCCGGGGCGGCAGGTCGGCGACCCGGAAGGTCGCTGCGGATCGAATCACCACGGCTGACCGCGATTCAACCTCCCCGACGGCGGAAATCACGCTTTCTGCTGCCAGCGTCGGGATCGGGACGACGCGTAACGCCCTCGATACGATTCCCTCCTCTTCGGGCGAAAGCTTCGCGCCGCGCCAGCGCTGTATGGCCTCGGCGATCGCGGCCAATACGGGCCGCTCGTCGCCCAAGTCGGCAGGCTGAACCAACACGATCCGATGGACGGCCCGCTTTTGGGTTTCCCCTTCGAAAGTGTTGAGGACGCAGGCAAGAAGTTCGCCCAGAACGTCGAGCGATCCAGCCGCCAGAAGAAGATCGCCGACACCCCAGTCCAAGCCGTTTTTCGCGAAATGCTCGCGGACGAAACCGTCGTTGGCCCCGGCCGACGTCTGATCGCCGGACCGATCGCTGATTTCGGAAGTCATCTGGCTATTTCTCGATGAGAGTAAGCTTGTACTGAGCTTTTTCTACCTGACTTAGATAGCCACGAGATCGGATCGGAGTTCCTCAGGCAAAAGTCCGCATTCGTTCAATTTTACCAGCAGACGGACGTTGGTGCTGTTGGCCATTTCGACGCGAATGAGGTTCTCGCGCGGACACATGTTAGCCCTCCTTATGAGCCGCCTCACATGCCTTCGCGATGATTTCGGACCCGTTGGGAAGTTTGACCGCGTCTACAACGAATGTCGTCGGCTTATCATCGAACTTGAACTGGGCGCCCGGGAAAAGCACGGCGCCGAAGTTCTTGAAGGTTGGCGAGGCGAGACGGTCAGGTCGCTCGAGCCGAACCGTGGCACCATCGACAACGGTCGGTATCAGGCGAACTTGAAGCAACCCCCGTTGGTCAAAAGGCCGCCGGTCGTCTTCCGGACTTTTCGGCTGGCGCCAGCCAATCCGGCCCATCGGAATGAAATGGGCCGCATCGTTACCGACTTTCCAGTCGTTCGGATTACTGCGCCAGTTGCCAAGGTGCAGCGCAGCAAACTCCTGCTCCAAGGCGCGGAGACATGCGCCTAGCTGCCCAACCAGTTCAGTGTCCGAGAGCGTCCCGCTGACAGTGAGGTCGAAATTCGGGAGACGCACGTCGACCGATTCGGCGAGCGTCATCATGTCCGACTCAGGAATCAGCGAGTACAGTTGCTTGATCGGCGACGGGGCACCGGCCAGGGATCTCCAAACAAGAAAAATTGCCTCGGCAAGGCCACCGCACCGTCATTGCGGTCCACTTTGGCGAGTTCGCCAGGCAGAGCAAGCGCCGCCGCCTTCCATTCTGCTTCCGTCACTGACAAATTTGTCGCTCTCCCCTGCCGCCAAAAACCCGGGTCAGCCAGCCCTCTCGATCGTTCGAGAAGCTCGCCGTCCAGCCCGAACTACGAATTTTGTGTCTGAGCCGCCTCGAGGCCGCCTCGCGCAGGAGGGCGAGGGTCCGCGCCATAGCATTGTGCCGCGGACCATTCGATGGCAGCTCGTCCGAATAAAACTGAGTATAACCTTTAGTTGCATCCTTGACAAGTCATCAGCATATAAAGTAGATGGGTCTACTTCGTATCCATATAGGCTCGAAACGTGACCGAAGTTAGGGAAGGCCTGAACTTGAATTGGGGCGTCGAGAAACGCCTCGAGTTCATTGAATTTCGCCTGTTCTGGGAGGGCGGGGCTAATCGGGCAGACATCATGGAGATGTTTGCGGTTTCGATGCCGCAAGCCTCCAAAGATTTGTCGCTTTATCAAGAGATCGCGCCGGGCAATGCACTCTACGACAAGAGCGCGAAGCGATATGTCGCAAGCAATGCTTTCAAGCCGCGTTTCCTGAAGCCGGATTCCGACACGTATTTGTCTCGCTTGCGATTATTGGCCGATGGCTTTGTCGAGCAATCCGAATCTTGGATCCGAACGCCTCCTGCGATCGACGTTGCTCTAACCCCTCGCCGCGAGGTCTCTCCGGTAGCACTTCGTTCAGTGCTCGACGCAATACGGGATAGCGGATCGATCGAGGTTCGCTACCAGTCCATGAACAAGTCTCGTCCGGGGCCAATCTGGCGTCGCATAACGCCGCATGCACTCGGATATGACGGCTTTCGTTGGCACGCCCGAGCTTATTGTCATCTCGACAATGGGTTTCAGGATTTTCTGCTCCCGCGCATCATTGATGCGCGGCTCCCCGGACCATCCGGCGCGGTCGCCACGGACGACGTTCTCTGGCAGACCACCTTCGAGGTCGCAATCGGGCCGCATCCATCCTTGACCCCTGGTCAGCAAGAAATCGTCTCCAAAGACTATGGCATGCGAGATGGACGCCTCAGACTAAAGATCCGTTATGCGATGCTTTTTTATGTCCTCAAACGGCTTGGCCTTCTAGAGGACGCCAAGTTGAAGGACTCACGACATCAGCACATCATCGTTTTGAACTGGAAGGAGGCTCGAGAAGCTCTGAAACGCGTTGGCTTCGAGGCGGATGGCCCATCTCCAGGAGAAGAACGAAATGCCCGTGCGAGATGATGAGCTCATCGTGTTGACCAGGCTACTCGCCAAAGGATTCGTCGATATGGCGAGGCTCGTGGCCGAAGGCGCGATCGTCAGACAGGATGAAATGCCGCAAAGTCTTCGGTCAGGCATGGAGCGACTTTCCCGTCAGTGCCTCATCGAACAGGTCGAGGATTTTGGCGCAAACGTCCACGTCCTGATGGATCTTGCCTGTCGGCCGCTGATGGACTGGGGCATACCCGGGCTTGGTGAGAACTTCGTTTACGGCCGAGCGATCCTGATCGACGTCGGGACAGGCCTGCCAACGGATGATTGCATTGAGATCGGCTCCATCTCGAGCGAAGGCGACGCTTACGAGGAAATCCATCATCGGAAACTTAGAGAAGCCGTCAGAGCACAAGGACGAAGAGCCGACGAGGCTTACACGCTCGTCCGCGAACGCATCGTCCGCAATCCCGTTGATAATCACCGATCGCTGGCCGAATTCTTTCTCGAAAGCGGTCTGACGAAGTTCGGGGACGTCTATCGTACCTGGCTTCGGCCCGTTCCCGTGTCGGCAATCTTTCCGGATGGAAAATCTCGCACCTGCGAAGGCTGCGGATCGCTTTTGTATCCTTCAAGAGACATCGCCCGATTTCCGTCTGGACGGTGCCGGGTCCGTGGTTGCATCGAGGAGACTCCCACGCCTCGCGCTGGCCGTGTCATCGATGATCCCACCGAATGGCGGACCGTTTCTAATGACGTGCTCACTAGCTGGGTTGGACCAGGCCTGCCCGAGATTAGACTATTCGACGAGTTGCAGCGCCGCGGATTGCAAGTAAAGCTATATCCGGGGCAAGACGCTGTCGACGTCGGCATCACCTACGAGTTGGGCGTGGACGTAAAGTCTTACTTCTGTCCAATGACACTCGCCGAGCGTCTTTCGCGATCGATCGGGGGGCTCGCTCAATTCGACAGACGTATTATCGCCATTCCTGATGTCAGAACCCGAAGCCATCGTGGGTATCTGCGCGATCTCACAGCAAATTACCGCGGAAAGACGCCGGTCGAATTCATGACGGCTTCGGGCGCGATCGAGGCACTGACGAGATGAGATCATCCCCCGCAACCTTCGACCGTGCCTTGCGCGTCCAGTGGGTGTGCGCCGCGTTCCACCATTTTCTCGGAAGAAGAGAGCTACGCGGTGCACCGGCGCTTCTGTCAGGATATCGATCGATAGTCGATCACCCGGCGTTGACAAGTTTCTCATTGCCGGCCTTCAATCTCAGGCAGATGGGAATTTCGATCGTCTCCGACGCAACGTTGCGGGAAGCGATATCTGATTGGGCGACATGGGAGGCAGAGAACCGGCTGAGCCCCGACTATGTCGAGCCTCCGTTTGCGATCACGCTGGATGACCGTCTTAGTTTCAGTCTACGTGTTCGGGAGAACGATCCCGCGTATGTGTCGATGATCAACGCGCTTTCGGTGCCGCTGCCCGATCGAACCTGGCAAAAATCGACCGCTGACGTTGATCGGCCGTTCAAAATTCCCGGTGAGTTCCTGGGCGGGAACGAATCCTTGGTCGCAGACACTTCGGCTCTTGCGGGAAAGCTGGCAAGCGCTCCCCGCCTCGACTTGACGCCTCGGAACCGGAGTCCGATCAAAATCACGCTCGCCGAGCTAGAGCGAATTGCAGACGAGCTCGACGCGATTGATGCGAGCGCGCCCGAACGAATTCCGGGTAACTTCAAGGCGAGATTGCGCGACGACGTTGGAAATCCGCTGTTTTCGGTTCTCTCGCCTTCGAAAGAAGCGCTCGCATCCACCGACACCATCGAGATCTCCAAGGTCAAGCATCTCATCGGCCTGCCGGGATCGGGTAAGTCAACGCTAATCCTTTTGATCGTCGTGGCCCTGTCCCGAAGCGGGCTACATATCGTACTTCTTCTTCCCTCCATTGAGGCTTCCCTCAACTACGTCGCCGAACTCGAACGCTATGGCGTTAACCCAGCGCTTCTTGTTGGCCAGTCGCCGGACGCGAGGAGGCGTCACTCACGCAAGCTAGCCGAACGCATTGCAGCCTCCGATGACACGGGCGGGATGGGCAGAACGGCTCCAGGTAGCGAATTGCTCTCTGTCAACTGCGCGTTGGCTGGCTTTCTTTCCAATCCCGAACCAAGCCTGGGCTTTCCTCACCTAAGCCCTCCGTGCTCGGATATTCAACAGCGGCGCCAGAAGCGAGATGGAAGCGAGACCGAAGCAGAGGGCGACCGGCTCTGCCCTCTGTCAGCGGTCTGTGGTCGGCAGAAATCGGCACGTGAATTGGCCAATCCGAGTCGGAACGTCTGGATTGGCCACGTAATCTCTACCGACGTCCGCATGTCGCCGCACTTTGCATCAGAGCAAATACGCTTCTTTGAAACGATCGCGCGAATTAGTGACCTCGTGATCGTCGACGAGGCAGATGGAGCGCAAGCTGCGTTGGATGGCCACGCCCTGGCCGAACTGGACCTTACAGGAAGCGTGGATTCCTACGAGGCAACTCTGCTGAAGGACCTGATGGTGCCAGTGGCATCGGGTCAAAACCAATCGGCCAATTCTCTTGTGCAGAACTACACTTATGCGTCTCAGGAATTTTCCAAGCTGAACCGCGCGTTGGTCACTCACTTGCTGGATGACCGGAGGGGGACCGCGCATCTCAATAGGTTCCAAGACACCTTTGTTACGGGCAACACCGTGCTCGCAGCATTGTATCTTGCCGACGGAAATCGCTCGACCGAGATTTACAATGTCATTCGAGGCCTTTGGGACGGCTCCGTCCGGCGCGTTATGGCCGAGCGAAGCGGGCAAGTGTCAATTCGTGACGACGATGAGCGGCCCGAAATTGTCGAACTTGACGGCATAGACATCAACACAGTTGCCGTTGCCGCCGGCCTGTCTCAAGCCGAGGTGGAAGAAGCGATCCGAGAAACTCTCTCCGCGATGACGCGATGGTTCGGTGCGACCAATGTCCTGATTCGGGAAGAGGCTGGCCAACGCGTCAGGGAAGGATTCTTCAAAATCTTTCCACCGGACGTAACTGTGCCCGACGAAGCGGCCCGCGAATACTTTTCGTTCCTTCTGGAAGTCACGGCCCTCGTCTTTCAGTTCCTGACGCTCATCCCGATGCAGCAGGCCATGATTGCCGAGGGCGTCCACTCCCGTCGAATTTTCGGCTCCGGGGTCTCCGTGGACATGGCCCGCTTCATCCCGGAAGCTTTGGTTGGGCGCTTATCCGGTATCAAGATTTATTTCCAGGACGGTCGCAAAGGCCGGACGCTGAAGTTGAAATACGTCTCCTTTGCTTCAGTTCCACGACTGCTACTCTATCACCTCACGAAGCTGCTCGAACCCGAAGGTATCGCAGGGCCCGCCGTTCTTCTCGCTTCAGCAACTAGCTTTCTCGAAGAGAGTCCAAGCTACCATATACCAGTAGGGCCGCACTTCGTCCTCAAACGGGAAAACGAGGCGGACGCGTGGCGCCGGAGCGAGTACCTCTTCGCGCCGGTCCCCGATCCAGCCGATCCGCGACGCAATATCCGGCTCAGCGGCGCCTTTGAAGATCGTGAACGCGGAATGCGCGCAATAGTTGATCACTACCTGGGCGGTGACGATCCGCTGATCTCTCGTATGCGTCACGATTTTGATGCTGGCCGCCGGACCGCGCTTGTCGTGAACTCATATGAACAGGTCCGGCTGATCAAGGATCACGCAAGACGAAACCACGGATCGGTTGGAAGACGAATTGTCGGCGTCGTCGACCAGATCGAAGATATTCCTTTCTCAGAAGCGGGAGAGTGGGTGACCGCGTCGCAGGTCGAGCGGCTTGGCGCCCGCGACGACTGGGATGCGGTCGTATTTCCTATGCGCGCCATCGGTCGAGGCGTGAATATCGTCTATCCCGATGGACCGCGGAAGCGTGATGCGGCGATTGGAACCGTCGTATTCTTCATGCGACCGCATCCCTCAGTCGACAGTCTCGACTTCACGGCTGGCTTGGCCGGGCGACACGCGCTCGATTTTGATCGCCGATCTCTGCCGGCCTCTGCACAACTGACGGAGCTGGTCGCCTCATGGCGAGAAAACAGAAGCCAGTCGCTGGACTTAATGCGACGCTTGCTTCGATATCCTATTCAAGCGGGTCGCCTGGGTGATCTGATCGTCCCCTTCACTGCCGACATCATGGTCGACGTGCTACAGACGATCGGGCGCGCCATGCGTAACGGTTGCAAGACCCGAGCGATCTTCGTCGACGAAGCATGGGCCCCATCGTCCGTACGCGGCAGGCCAGACACCCCGAATACGAGCATGCTTGTCTGCATGCGGGACATCTTGCGCGGTCGTCTCGAAGACCCTGACCGAATTGCTCGCGAGACCTATTCTCTTCTTTACCGGCCATTCCTTGATCCGCTGACGCGGTGCAAGGGCATTATATTCCCCGATGAGCTTGCAATATGAGCGACGCTAATATTGAAGCACCATTTTGGATTCGACGGAGAGTCCGACAAACCCGGTCGTTAAGCGCCCTTCGATGGAACGGCTATGCCGATCAACACGGCGCGACTGTCTCGCTTCAGTGGACGCAGGCCGCAATCTCACTTCTCTCCGCGATCAAGCGAAGAGCCTCGCAGTCAGAGGATCGAACCGGAAGGTCGCTGCCCTACGCGACCCTTCGCTCCCTGCTCGAAGCGCGCGTATCTGGCGCGGTTGTCGTCAGTCCCGATCTCGGAGAACCGTGGAGCGGTAAGGAGCCACGATCGTTCCTTATTACGAGCGCGCAGGATCCATCCGACGTACTTTTGCAGGCCGGCCGTGCCGTCGGCCAATGGAGTACCGATGTACTGTACCGCTGGGCGGAGCGTATCGACATTCCGCTTGGTGAGGTGGACCGGATTCGAGAGCTTGCAGCCGATAAGCGCGTGCTGGAAATTCGCGACAGCTCGAGCACGTCTATAGATCCCAAGAATCTCGATGCGTTGAGCTCATTTCCCCTGGTAAAAAATGCGGCACGCGCTCTTCTCGTTGAAACACTCACGGGCCGTGAACTGTTCGACGGCCTGGGTCCGGTCTATCGTGTTGTATCATCGGCACTAGGCTCCAATAGCGTCGAATTCGAGACTTGGCCTGTCGCCCGTGAGGGCGGATGCTTCTCGATGGTGTGCACAGCCCTCATCGATACGGCACCCTACAGCCGGAAGCCAGTCGTGCGCATCCGTGCCTCGAAGCGAGTCTGGTCAAACAAGTTTCCAACACCAAACCAGCTTTTCGGAAGTAGCCGAATCACGCTTCGATTGATGTCTCGCGAAGCACTTGTTTCAGTCGGCTATGAGATGCGCCTGAGTAAGGGTCTTCCGGCCACCGAAGACATTGAGGAGCCCGCTTTCCTTGCGGCTATGCTCAAGTCCAGCACCGATTTCGGGGCCGATCTTGCCCAAGCGGTGTCACAGGCGGACCCCGGTCGACGTGAGTTTCTGTCCGTCCCTTATCGAACTGCATATGGGCGCACTAAGATTCCGCGCGGTGTGACCGCTGGCGACCAACTCGACTTGTTCGAGAAAGTTGCCCAGATCACCGCGGATTGCGGTTTTGAGCCCCTACCTTTCACCGAAGTGAAGAAGCTCAAAAGGCCGGAGGAATATCACTCGGCACTCACAACGGAGATGCTTCTCAATCACGTTGCGTCAGAAGTACGCCTCAACGCGCTCGATGACGAACAGATCGAGCGTCTCTTTGGCCAACTGACCGGAGATCCCGGAGGCAAGGATCTCTCAGCTGAGAAGGTCGTCGAAGCGGGGGAACTGCTGGCGAAAGTCCGAGCCGCGAATGCCGCTCGGCTTTCGCGAACGTTCGGCGAGGAGCAGCCTACCATCGTGTTCGTCTCGCGGACGGAGGAGGAGGGACGCCTCTTCAAATCGGCGGTGACCACCTTGTTTCCCCAAATTGTCGTTGCCGAGTATCGCCTCCCATCGGGTACGCACGGCCTTTTCTCAGGCGGGCCAAAGCGATACGCGGACAAGTTCGAACAACGTGTTGAGGCTTGGCGGGAATTGAGCTTGGCAATTGCCGCCGCGCATTCGCGCGCCAGGGTGATCGTGCAGGCCGCGAAGGAATATGCAGACCCGTCCGGTTGGGCGCGCGACGAAGACGTGGTCAACAAGGAAGCGGGTCGCTACGCGCTCGCACGTTTTGCCGGCGCCAATGTCCAATACCTCGTACCCCGCGCTCCGGGAGATGCCTACGGCTATCTTCTGCGCCTCCAGGCGGCGACTTACGACTTGCTGTTCGCTCACTCAGGAATTGCACCAATTCCCTCAGATGCTCTCAAGGAGGCATTTCCAGATCCCGCCCGTCGCCCCGACTTTTTGCTTGGCGTGTCCATCGTCCGGACCGCTCGACGACGGCGCGGAGGGAATGGCGGCGCGCTGATCTTCGCGGCCAAGGTCAACCTGAGCGACGGAAAGACGGTGGCGAGATTGGCCTCGAGCCAGGGCACTACGTCGTGGCTTCCGTTCGGGGACGCGCTCGTCGAGGTTGCCAAACTGGGAGCCGCGGACCTCGGAATTGATCGGACGGCCGCAATTGAAACATTCCAACGCTTCGTTTCCGATACCGTGAAGGAGCAGGTAGCGGCCGGCGAGCGGCCGATGGTCCTGTTCGACGGATCGGCCTCGATGGGACTGTGGCCGTGGCTGAACAATCCAAAGATCTCCGGCCTGCCCGAGTTCGGCAAAGAGCAGATTCTGGATCAGAAGACGTGGAAGGAGCTTACTACTGTTCGGATCAGGACCCAAAGCTCGCCTCGTCTTCTGACCATCATGACGCATGAGAACAAGCCGGCAGACGGATCTGGCGCAGTCCTAGTTGATTCCCATGCAAGTATGTCGGCGTGCGTTATCAAAGTTGCTAGCTCCGACGTCGGAGGAGACTACGTGGCAACACACGCCTGGGAGCGCACCCGGAAAGTTGTCAGAGGCACCAGCGTCTATCGCGAGCTTCCGGGATATCGTCGAGTCAAGAAGGAACCTGAACGCAAGGGCCGTATGCTGTATCGGCAGATACGTCATGCCCCATCGGACGAGGAATCATCCTTGCCCGAGTCCATCAACATCACTGTCGCTAATGTCTCGCCAGGCTCCGACCCAGACAAGGTCGCGAGTTTGATCGCCTGCATGCGACACGGGTACGCGCACAGCGCGATGGCTACCTCATTGCCGGCCCCGCTGTCATTTAGGTCCAAGATTGCCGACTACATTGCGCGGCACAGCATGGAGGAAGAGCTCGATGAGCCTACGCCTTCCAGCGCAGAAGACCCCATTTCAGACGATAGCGATACGCCGGATGAGCAGACGGACGCATTAGGCGCAACTTTTGGTCAGCTCCGGAACGCCCTGCTCAGCGGCACTTCACTCGTAAAATTTCAACCTTCTGCCAGGGAGACTCTCCCATTGAATTCGCTCCTATCATCCGCCACTCCGCAATCGAGCCTGGACAAGGGCAAATCCGGCAAGCCGATCGAAATCGGCCAGATCAAGGATCACGACCAGCTCAGGCGCCCCATTCTTGCGTTACCAAATTTTGCAACAACGGAGTGGTTCAAGAAATACATCATCGTTTCCCGAAGTCATCTTCGCATCTTCCATTCTAAATACGCTCGCAACGTACGCCCTGTAGTTGGCTTCCCTTGGCCGCAGGAAAAGCCGGACGTAGAAGAATTCTATCGGCTATTGCCGGAGATTGCTAAATATCCCTTCGGACTTCGCTTCGTTCTCAGCGGCCTTTTCGAAAAGATGCCCACATGGCAACGCCGGCTCCATCAACTTTACATCGCCGCACGACGCGAGGCTGGCCTGACAACGACGATGGCAGACGACCTCGAACGACGCCATGCGCAGGTCGTCCAGCTTGCCGAAGCCGGAAAGCACGATGTCACTCGCGCTATCGCGATTTTGCACTGGGGCTTGTACAATCAAAAGACGCCAGCCATGGCGAAGCTCGCAACCCATGATCCCGAAATTGCCGACTACATTGAGAAGTTTCTTGCCTGCGATCACTCCCTTTTCGGGGAGCTATGGAAGCGCTACGCTAACAATACGGACGAGCCTGACATCGCAGCGGCTCCGAACGATGAACTGAAGGATGCTCAAGTCATCGGCGATGGCGTTGAACAACGCCCCAGCGAAGATGCGGGCAGCCCTCCACCAACAATCTCGTCAGGAGAACAGGCTATCGATCCTGTTCGCTCCCAAGAACCTGCACTCTTGGCAACTGAGGTCGCCTTATCCGTCGCCACCGCACGCTGGAAAGCTCGGCTGGGGTCGATCGAAAGTCTCGCGAAGCAGAATTGCGATCTGGACCCGAATGACAGCGTTAGAGTCGAGCTCGAACAGCTTGTTGCCGAGCTAAAGAACGACATAGACGCCTTCGAGGCCGCCAAGCCGATTTCATTACCGACTGCCGAACTGATCGAGCGCCTAAGAACTGCCCTAAATGAGGTAAAATCGGTGCTCGCGCGCGCCGGTAGCATGGAAGGTGAAATACTAGATAACGTCACCACGCTCGAAGCCGCCGCTGACGCGGCACCTCCCCTTATGTCGAAGGATCGCCTCCTGGCCTCGGAGGAGGGTGTGACGCGGGCCGAAGCATCGGCCCTCGATACAACGCGGGCCCAGGAGCGCCTCGATGCAGCAAACAAGGATCTCTCTTATGCGGAGTTCCTGAAGGTCGCCCCGGACCTTCTTGGCCGCGTGGTCGAAACAGGCAGAACGGCTCTGAACGACATCGAAATGGCGTTGCGCGGTCTATCTGAGCGCGACGTCACCACCTTGCCGAACCGGCCACTGCCTTCGCCGTCATCGCCAATAGTCCCCGCGGCCGCCGATCAACAAACAACTCATACTTCTGAGATCCGATCACCCATCGACATTGGTGACGAAGTCTACGCAACCGAGTTTGAACCCGCGGAGGGTGACCTTGTTTTATCGCCTCTTCCGTCAGCAGAAGCTCTGATCGAAAAGGCCCCTGAACCTGAGATCGATCCGCTGCAAACTCAAATCGAGCGGAAGGCTGACGAACTGTTCACGTGCCACGAATTCGGGCTTGCCTACCATCTTGCGAGAGCTGGCGCCAAGGTGCTTGGTGACGCGCCCCTCCTTCCTTACACCGTCGACGAACTTCGGCTGATTGCGATGGGCGAGCGCCTCGCGAATCCGTCACGTTACGAAACAGAGGTCTATCGCGAATCCCTGCACGCGTGTGCGACCTTGGCGCAGGTCTTGCGGGAGGACGATAGCAGCGAACGCAATAGCGCACGCCGCATCGCACTCCTCTCGGCTGCAATTCCCATCGCTCTGCTTCACGCGTCGGATGGAGGTTCCGCCTTCGCAATCATTGACAGCATCAAGGTAACGGGAAGCTGTTCGCCATTTTTCTTCATCGTGGACACACTTCGCGAGAACCGTAAGCAGGGATTCCCGCTGCATCCGTCGAACCTGCGCATGGCAGTCGTCGCCAACGCCGGCCTCTCGTACCTCAATGATGTCTTGCTCGACATCAAGCGCCAAATCGCGGCCGTACAAGCGGCAAAATTTCGATTTGTGCTCGGCCAACGGGTTAAGCACTGGCTCGTATCGCTGGAAGGACCAGTCGGCGCGCTGGCCGCAAAAATATCCGGGCCGCGAGGCGCTCACGCAGCCCGTGAATTTGCCGCTGAGTACGCGAGCCGCGACGCGATCCACGAGATGCTCAAGAACGCGCCCGACCTGGCCAACCATAATCAGCTGATCGACGGCGCCGCACGTGAGCGCTTGATTGCCCTCGTGTCGGATCTCGCCTCCCTTTGTGCGGATTACTCGGCTGCAGCCGAGGCGGCCGAGGAAGCCCGGACCAACAGTAGCCGTATTGGATTGGTTAGGAAGCTTGCAGACGCCCTTATCGCCGGCATTAAAAAATTTGAGGCCGATACATCTGCCTCTTCCGGAAGCGACTTAATCGACGCAGCCAATCGCTACGCGAGGAAAGTACTGCGGCAGATTTCCGACTTGGCCGAAGGAAAGTCACATTTCGAAACAGATCGGGGATCAATCGGCCTCGCTTTGCACGTTCCGCTTCTATGGCTACCCGGAATGACCTGGGCGAGCGCCTGGACTCCGTCGCCAAATGAGGCATCACGGCTCCTCGAAGCGATTATGACGATGCCGGTACCCCGCTTCGCTGGCGATTCGGCAGAAGCTCTACGAGCCGCGATTGAGGCACGTCGGGCCGAAGACGCATTCGTGCCAGCCAGAATGCTGTTGGAGTTCGCTCCGAAATTCGGCTGGGACAAAGGACGCATTGCAGATGAGGAAGCTCGGCTGGAGTCGGCCGAAGCGACCCGCAAGGGACAGCTACGATCGAGACGTGACCATGTCTCCAGCCTTGTCACGAAGGTACGCCGAATGGCGCTCGGTGGCTTGGAAGGATCGTCGCAGCTATCCCTAAGCCTCGATACGGTGACTATCGATAGCGAGCGTCCGAGCATAACGGTCGACTTTTTGCCAGAAGAAATCGAGGGCACCCGGATCGTGGACGTCAACGCCGCTGGCAATCGCCTAACGGCCATCGAAAACAAGGCGCGTCGGCTGCTTGACGAAGCAAAACAGGCTTTCGCGCGCGACATAGCGGCACTAGCCGACGGCAACAAGATCTCGGTTGAGGAGCGACGCGAGCTGGAGCGTCTCCTTGCGGCGGACGACCTTACGACGTTGGCCGACTGGATTCCGATGTTCGGGGCCGAAGATCAGCGCCGCCCGGGACTGGCCGGCGCGGTTGTGAACGAAGGATTACATCGGTTTTTGAAGATCCTCGGGGAAACACCAAATATCGATTTGGTGAGCGCCAGCCACGCCGTGGCGCAAGGCGAGAAAATCGGTGCATTCGACTTTTCCGTGCTCGACGAAGAGCGGCGTGAGGAGATCGAATCCGTCTTCCGTCAATGGTTCGATTTCAAGCGCTCGATGAAGGCCAATGCGGGCGGTCTTACGCATATCGGTCCTCGGCTGGCTCATCTTCTAACGCAAGTGGCATACGACACGAATGTCGTTGAGCTGAATTCCGGAGAAAGTCAGGAGCGGCGCGGAATCTTTGCGATCGACGCGAAAATGGAACTACCGTTTGATGCGAATTCGCTGATGCTGCCAGATTTTGGAAGCTCTACTAACGCTGGCTGGCGTATCGTCGCAGCTCCCGGAACCATCACGAATGCCGAGATTTTGGCGCGGACTGAGGGGGCCGAACCGCGCGGGGTGCTGGTGCTCGTGTTCGGATCACTCTCCCTCGACCGCCGTAATCAGCTGAAACTCGAATGTATCAAGCGGCGCAGGAAAGTGCTGGTCGTGGACGAACTTCTGTTGCTCACGATGCTGTCCGCTCGGGAGCGACGGCCCTTGGCCATGTTTGAGATCGCGCAGGCATTTACGACCGCCACACCCTACCAGGATTACGGGCGTTCCCATGTTCCGCGCGAAATGTTTAAGGGTCGCGCCCGGGAAACGGCAAACATTGTCAATCCGCACGGATCGTACATCGTGTACGGGGGACGGCGGCTGGGCAAGACCGCATTGCTTCGCCATATCTCTCGCAATAGACCGGAACATGGTTTGTTCGCGTATGTCGATCTGGTCGATTCTTCTTCGGCGGCTCTTTGGGAACGTGCCTCCGGTGCGCTCAAGGAGGCATTTGCTCAACCTGCAGCTACTTCCGAGGAGTTCGATCAGGGCGTCAAAGCTTACCTTAAGGGAGATGAGCGGCGCCGCATCCTCCTACTTCTCGACGAGGCTGACAACTTCATCAAGGAACAAGCGAGAATAAATCACCACCACGTGCTTCGGCTACTCGCTTTGATGGCCGAGACGAACCAGAGATTTAAGTTTGTTCTTGCCGGCCTCCACAACGTGTCGAGGATTACGCGGTCGGAAAATTCGCCTCTGGCACAAATTTCCAATGACCCCGTGCGAATTGGCCCCCTCGTCGAGGGCGATGTCGGGGACGCGGAGATTCTTGTCCGCGGACCGATGGCCGCACTCGGCTACGAATTTGCCAATAGAGAGGACGTGTGGCGCATTTTGAGCTACACGAACTATTATCCCGTCCTTATTCAGGTTTTTTGCCAGGGACTGCTCCAGATCATCGAAGAACAGACGGTACGAAACTCCAAGATCATAAAGGTCATCGATGGCAAGATGGTCGATAGCGCCGTCGCCAACAGCCAAATCAGGAAGGCTCTTTACGAGAGTTTCGACAAGACCATTACCCACATCGAACAGAGGTATGAGCTTCTCACGTACATCATCGCCGAGCGCGCTCTCATCGACGCTGTAGAGGGTATGGACGGAGACGGGTTGACCGCCAGCGAGGTCACGGAACGAGCCGGGCGGTATTGGCCCGAGGCATTTCCAAAAGGAAGTGATCCCGCTGAAGTCGAATATCTTCTCGACGAAATGGAAGGTTTTGGCATTCTTCGTCGTTTTCCTTCGGGTCGTTGGACGCTGAGGTCGAGGATGTTGCTTGACCTGATGGTGACTGACGAGGAGGAGCTGCTCGCCCGCATCTACCGCTTCAAGGGCAAGCAGCCCGAAACCCAGTTCGACCCCAAGAACACACGGCGAAAAATAAATGTCGGAAAGAGGACGCCGATTGAGAAGGTTTCACCTCTCACGGACGGGCAAGAAGCGGAGATAATGTCTCCCGATCCCAGCGTGGGGCAATCGTTCGTGATATTCGGCGCGCCGATCTCAAACATTGATCACGTCCACGACGCTCTGGAGACTTCGCACACAGCGCTCGGGATGAACCAACGCAAGGTTCAGCTGGAAGTCCGCGGGTGGCGCGATCGAGCGGATTTCATTTCGGAGGTCCGTTCGACCAAAAAAGCTGGGGTCATGAAGGTACTGGTAGTTACGAGCCAGACCGAATGGACTCCCGAATGGGTCGCAGAAGCTTCGAAGCAACCAAACGTCGCGAAGGGACTGGTTCGACCGGTCTTCATAGGAGCTTCGAAGCATGCGCTTGCGTGGTCGCGTGGCTACCCATTGGGTACGAAGGGACTTCCCCGAACGGCAATTCGACCATTGCGACCTTGGGCACGTTCCTACGTCGCTTCCCGCCTGGATGCCATCAACGCCCTGAAATCTCCGCTGGTCGATAGCGTTCTCCGCTTGACCGGTGGTTGGAACGATCCGTGTCAGAACCTTTTTGCTGCGTCTGGATCTTCTAGCCAAATTGAACATGTGGGAGCCGGCATCTTCGACGGCCTCAGGGGAACCGCGGGTGCCGAACGTTTTGGAATTCCAACTGAAATGCTCGCTGCATTCAATACGTTGGCAAACTGGTGCCCTGACGACAGTTCGACGCTCGATATTGCAGATGTTCTCCGGGATATCGAAGAAGCCGAAGTGAAGGCGATCCTCCGATTTGGAGCTCTGGTCGGCATTCTTTCGATTAAACCAGACCCTGCCGATCCGAAACGAGAGCTCGTCGACATGAATGTCTTGGCGCGTGAAATTCTAAGCGCGGATCTTCAGCAATGAAGGACGGCGCGCAGTGGTGGAGTCTCCCCGGCCCTTCCGCCTTCGTCGGGCGAGTCCTCTCAGATTTGATAAGCTCGGGGGTCTCGATCGTCGAATGCCCAAGACCTCTGCCAGATGGCTTGATGGATGCGATAAGCCGCCGGGTCGCTGATGATTTGGCGCTTGATATGGTGCGGTTCGACGGATCTCACATTGGTGCGAACCAATCAATTGTGCACGAACTGGCCCTGTCTACCGGGATCAGCGGAGCATCGATTGGGACGGTCAGTGATTTTCTGAACGATCCCGCGTTGGTCGATAAGGCCTTTTGCGTGGATGGGATCAATCGCGAAGTGGTTTCCCAGTGGGGCTATCTCTTGCGAGCAGTAACTGAGGAGAGACGCCGGCAAGGTGGTTCGGCCGGCCCGTTCCTTGTCGTCATCAAGCCTACAGGACTGGCCCAAGCGAGCGCGGCGCAGCTGTCAGGCAGGCTGCGAACCCGCAAAAGCATTGGAATGGTTTCGTCCATCGATAGCAACGCCTGGATAGCGGCTGCCGGAATCCGGATCGGCTCGGGCATCGCGGAAAGGCTGGCAATAACAACGGTCATCGAGACCGCCGCCTGGTCACGTGACATTCTCGAACAGGCTGTTCGCTGGGATACAGAGACCCAGCTATCGCCATTAGCCAATCTTCATGTCTTGGCCGGTAGCCGCCCCTGGCCGTTTCCATGTTGGGAGAACGGTCTCGTCGATATCTGGGATGACATTCCCGTTCCACACGCCGCAGCCGCGCTCGCTCACGGATTCGATGCCGAAATTGAACGTCGCATTTGGGCCGCTCAATCGCGAGTCCTCCTTCCAATTTTCGATGCTGCTCGAAGGGGCCTCATTGCCAAATACCTGGACGAGTTGGAGCGACACGCCAACCCCTCGAAGCCGTACCAGAAGCAAGTTCACGACCGCATATTCTCGTACACCACTCCTTGGAGATTTGAGTGGTACGAGCTCAACAAGCTGTTGAGCAATATAATGACCAGCGAAGAAAAGGGGTTGATCGAGGATTTCAAGCGCTCGCGAGACTACTTGGCGCACGCACGGGTGATCAACGCGGCCAACCTCCATCAGCTATCCGAACGCTGGGACAGAGTTGCGGATAATCTGACTGCGCTGGTACCAGGATGGGACTGGCCGCGGTCTGGACAGTGCCTTTCCATGATGGTTGGCCCCGCCGCCGGCGGAAAGTCGACTTGGGCAATGACCCAAGATATTCCTGTCGTATCAACGGACAGCCTTAGAATTCAGATGTATGGCAGCTTGTCCGTTGCGGGCAGTCAAGGGCCTGTCTTCAGAACAGCGAGAGCGCAGGTTGCGTCTCTTATGCGCGCTGGATCTCATGCAATCCTTGATGCCAGTCATCTCCGCAAGGACGATCGAGTACGCAACGCCTCGATGGTCCCGCCGGATCTTTGTGTCAGATACGTAATTGTGGATCGAAAGCTCGAAGACAAGCTAAGCACTGCTGGTGACAGGAAGCCCGGCCTCGTGGAGGAGCATCACGAGACTTTCCTGTCATCGATTGCCGAGTGCCTAGAGGGCGATCGCCTCCAACACGTTAATGTCGTTGACATGAGGATTGCCGAGTGAAGCGGAAGTCGCGCTGAGGCGAATCTCACGAGCCCAAACAAATCAGTTCAATCTTCGAAGTTTCGCGTCAGATGAAGCCGGCCTACTCGGATTCTAGATTAAGCCAAATGTTGCATTTACGTCCGCCACCTTTTCGAGAGGCAAAGCGAACTCTAGCCTGCAATGGAAGCGAGAATACGCCGCGGCTGAGTCTACCAATTAGGCCGGCAAAGTCCGCCATGGTTCGCCGACGCTTATTCAACGGATATTCGACGACTTCTCGAGAGCGAATCTAAGTTATTGAAATTTATGGCGCTCCCTAGGGGAATCGAACCCCTGTTTCAGCCTTGAGAGGGCCGCGTCCTAACCGCTAGACGAAGGGAGCGTGCGGGTTAGCCAATAACCTCGAAATTTGTTCGCCGCAAGGACCCGGGCGGGCCTTTTACGGCTCATTGGCAAATTTCAGCTTTCCGGCTGGCTTCAGGGTGTGGGCGTCGAAGGTGCGGATCTCGGTGATCCCGCCGACATCGAGGGTGACGACGAGGCGGTCGCCGGCCACACCGGTGGAGACAATCCTGGCGCCCTTCGGCAGGGTGGCGGTGACGTCGCCAACGGGCTCTGCCGCCCTTCCCTCCGACTTGAAAAGGCGGTAGCCCACCGCGATCAGGACGGCGCAGATGGCCAGCGCCGTGGTCAACCCCGCGATCAGCATCATCCGCCGCACCCGCGCAAACAGCGCGGCCTGCTCGGGGCTCGGTTCGGGAACAGCGGTATCAGACATCGTCATGGAAAACTCGGGCTCTGCGCAAAGGTTGGAGGTTGTCGTCGAAGGCTCGGAGGGCTCGGCCCGGCTCGACCGCGTGCTGGCGGCGCACCTGACCGACCTGTCGCGATCGCGGCTGAAAGCCTTGATTCTGGCGGGCGCGGTCCAGCTTGGAGATACCGCCATTCGCGACCCCGCTTATCACGTCACTTCAGGCGATACGATCAGAATCGACGTGCCGGAGGCAGTGCCGGCCGAGCCGAAAGGCGAGGACATCGCGCTCGATATCGTGTTCGAGGACGACGACATCGTGGTTCTCAACAAGCCGAAGGGGCTGGTGGTGCACCCCGCGGCCGGCCACGAGACCGGCACGCTGGTGAATGCGCTGATCGCCCATTGCGGGACGTCGCTGTCGGGTATCGGCGGGGTACGGCGGCCCGGCATCGTGCACCGGCTGGACAAGGACACGACGGGATTGATGGTGGTCGCCAAGAACGACCTCGCCCATGCCTCGCTCACCGCGCAATTCGCCGACCACGGCCGCACCGGGCCGATGCGGCGCGGCTACATGGCCTTTGCCTGGGGCGTGCCCGGCCGGCACCGCGGCACCGTCGATGCCCCGATCGATCGCCACCCGCATGCGCGCGAGAAAATGGCGGTGCGCCAGAGCGGCCGCGAGGCGGTGACGCATTGGGAAGTCCTGGAGAGTTATGCCGGCCGCGACGGCAAGCCGATCGCGACCCTGCTCGCCTGCGAGCTCGAGACCGGGCGAACCCACCAGATCCGCGTCCACCTCGCCCATATCGGACACCCTCTGATGGGCGATGCGGTCTATGGCCCGCATTTCAAGACCAAGGCGAACCAGCTGGGCCCCGAATCGCAGTCCGCCCTTGCGGCGCTTGGGCGACAGGCCCTGCATGCCTACCTCCTGGTATTGGAGCACCCGAGGACTGGAGAACTTCTTCACTGGGAGGCGCCTCTGCCGGAGGATTTGCTTCTCTTGCAAAGCGGGCTGAAAGCGGCGCTATGACGCAGGGCGGTTCAGAAAGCCTTTACATTACAGAAAGTTATTGCTGCCACACGGGGACGTGACGTCAGCAATCCTTCCCTTTTTGCCCCTTGATGAGGTATATTGCCCCTGCGTTGGAAAGGACCAACGCGGAACATCGCAGCTACGGCCGGCTTTAACAAAGCGGTCGTCTGCCTGGCCCGCCGCTGTCGGGGGCCTGAACCCTGGAGGGCTCAACACATGGCCCGTACCGCTGCTTTGCCGGTGCTCAATGGAGAATCCGGCCTTTCTCGTTACCTCGCCGAAATCCGCAAGTTCCCGATGCTGGAACCCCAGCAGGAATACATGCTCGCCAAGCGTTGGCGCGAGCATGACGATCGCGACGCGGCTCACCAACTCGTCACCAGCCATCTCCGTCTCGTGGCCAAGATCGCCATGGGATATCGCGGCTACGGCCTGCCGATCTCCGAGGTGGTCTCGGAAGGCAATGTCGGCCTGATGCAGGCGGTGAAGCGTTTCGAACCCGAGAAGGGGTTCCGTCTCGCTACCTACGCGATGTGGTGGATCAAGGCGTCGATTCAAGAGTACATCCTGCGTTCCTGGTCGCTCGTGAAGATGGGCACCACTGCGAACCAGAAGAAGCTGTTCTTCAACCTGCGCAAGGCGAAGAGCAAGATCAACGCGCTGGACGAGGGCGATCTCCGCCCCGACCAGGTGAAGATCATTGCCAAGCGCCTCGGCGTCACCGATCAGGACGTGATCGACATGAATCGCCGCCTCGGTGGCGACGCGTCGCTCAACGCACCGATCCGCGACGACGGCGAAGCCGGCGAATGGCAGGACTGGCTGGTCGACAATACGCCCAACCAGGAAGCCATGCTGGCGGAGCACGAGGAATATGACGAACGCCGCGACGCCCTCAACGGCGCCATGAGCGTTCTCAACCCGCGCGAACGCCGCATCTTCGAGGCCCGCCGCCTCGCAGATGAGCCGATGACGCTGGAAGACCTGGCCGCCGAGTTCGGCGTGTCGCGTGAGCGCGTCCGGCAGATCGAAGTCCGCGCCTTCGAAAAGGTGCAGACCGCGGTCAAGGGCACGATCGCAAAGGCCGAACAGGCCGCGCTGGAAGCCGCACACTAAGCGAGGCTTCGGCGCCAGAGATTGGCGGATCGACAAGAGAAGGAAAAGCCGGCGGTGACGCCGGCTTTTTTATTGGGGTAATGCCCTTCTGAGTTACGCGAAGCTCGGCCCCACCCGCGGTGTCATGCCCGCGGAGGCGGGCATTCAGTACGCCGCGGCTTCGCGACTGGGCCACGACTGGCTCGGAATACTGGATCGCCCGGTCAAGCCGGGCGATGACAACAGTGAATGCTGCGATCAGTACGCGTCAATAAAACGCCCGGAAATAATCGGCGAGCGACTCCGGCTCGACCTGATCCTCCAGTTGCACGGGCGTCTCGTCGAGCAGCGCGCTCGCCTGGGTCTTGTAGTCGGCGGAGACGAAATCGGGCTGGTCCGCGCCGCGGCGGAGCATGCCGCGATAGGCCTCGAAGGCGGATTGCGTGCCCATGAAGACGCAGACGCAATGTTGCGGCTCGGCGTAGAGATAGCGGACATCGCCGCCGTTCCGGTGCATCACGAAGCGATGCGGCGGCAGCGCGCGCAGCGCCTTCTGGCCCGCGGCGTCATTGGCGACCTGGACGCGAAAGCCGGCAGAAGCGAGATAGAAACTGTTCTTGTCGAGGAACGGCTTGCTCGGCGTCTCCAGCGCCACCAGAAGCGAGGCGCACAGCGAGAGCACGATCGCCGGCATCGCGCCCATGGCGCGCAGGCTGCGTGCCGATACGCGGCGCGATGGCGCGACCGTGCGACCATCGACACGCGCGGCGGTGCCGACTGAGACGGTCATCACATTCCCCTCCCCTTGCCTGTCCTACAACCGAGCTTGCCTTGAACCCGCGCTGCCGGTCAACCGACCCAAATGAGCGATCCGCATCCATCGAACGGACACCATCGTGTCGATCATCCTGCAATCCACCGTCGGCGGATTCTCCGCCCAGTTCATGCGCAAGCTGCCGCTGGTCGAGCAGGCGATGCGCGACCACGGGCTCGACCCTGCGGAGTTCGTGATCTCGAAGGATTATGCGCACCGCGACGATCCCGATCATGGGCCCGTTCTTCTTTAACTACAGCGTGTTCTTCGGCGCGGAGACATTCACCGTCACCGAGCCGAACGACATGGTGTTCCTGGATTACTTCTTCAGACGCGTGCTGGCGGCGGACGAACCGCCAACGCTGCCGCGGCGACCTGGATTGATCCGGCGATTTTTCAGATGGATGGCGAAGCCGGTTTGACCGTCACTCCCCCCAGGTCCTGGCCAGCGTTGCGAGCCAGCAGCCTTCGCAATAGCGCGCGTCCTTGTAGTCGATCCAGTTGTGGGCATAGACGTGGTCGAGCGGAATGCCGTAGCGCGCGCGCAGGACATTCACGAGGATCTTCCAGGCCGCGACCTGCGCCTCGGTGGGACCTGCCGTGACATCGGGATAATTGCCCGCGAACTCCACGCCGATCGAGTTGTCGCGCACCACCTGGCGATAGGTCGGCCTGTTGTCGATATACTTGTTGTCGTTGCGGTTGGCGCCGTCGCCATGGGTCGGCACCAGAGTCTCGGCGACCGCCCAATAGACGGTGCCGTCGGTCTCGACCCACACCGTGACGCCGCGCCGCGTCGGGTTCTTAGACTGTTCCTGAGCGCCGCCGCGCGCGGAGCCCGAAGGTCCCTCGGTCTGGTGCACGATGATGTTGCGCCAGGGGTGGGCGTTCCCGACATCGCCCCACGGGGCGAGCCACACGATCTTCAATCCGGGAATATCGGGAGTGCCGGACGCGCGCGAGAGCTTTGCGAACTCGGCGTCCGTTGCGGCGGCGGAGGTGATCAGGACAAGGGCGGCGAGACAGGCTGCGAGCAGACGGAAGATCATCCTAAGGGGTCCCATAGCGGACCCGAATCCTAGCAGGCTTCAAGCGAATTTGCGCGCGGCTTCGTCGAGCCCTGTTGGCCCGGGCGAGAGCGGCGGGGCCGGATCGTAGACGGCAAAATCGTTCCTGCCATTCTTCTTGGCGGCGTAGAGAGCCTGGTCGGCCCGCGCGATGAGACGGTCCGGGAATTGGCCGACACTGCGATCCCATTCGGCGACACCGATCGAGATCGAAATCGGAATCTCCTTGCCGGCGCAGGTCGCGGCATCCTGACGGCAGACCTCGAGGACACGACGCGCGATCAGCGCGCCTTCGCGCAAGGAGGACGACGGCAGGACGACGCAGAACTCGTCGCCACCGGTGCGGGCAAGCATGTCGCCGGGCCGCAGCCGCGTCTGCGCCATCAGGGTGAAGTGCCGGAGGCAGGCATCGCCGGCGGCGTGGCCGTGGGTGTCGTTGATGACCTTGAAGCCGTCGAGGTCGATCACCAGAAGCGAGAACGCCTCGCCGCTGCGCTCCGAGCGGGCGCATTCCTCGGTGAGGCGCTGCAACAGATGCCGCCGGTTGGCGACGCCGGTGAGATCGTCGAGCAATGCGAGATCGGCGACCTCGCTGCGCAGCCGGTCGATCGCCATCAGGATGCAGGCGAAATTCCAGGCCATCGACAGGAACACCAGCAACAGGACCAGGAAGGCCTGCAGGCCGTTGAAATTGACCGCGGTGATGGCGCCGCCAAATCCGGCAAAGGCGGCACTGACGCGGATCGCATGAACGCCGAGGATGAGGAACGCCACGATTGTGGCGAGGCGCGCGCCGGGCTTTTCACCGCGTTCCTGCCGGGCAAGGAGAAGCGGCAGAACCATGAGGATCGGAAGCGATTGCCCAAGGGAATAGCTCAGCACGCGCGCAGGGATGTAATCGACCGCGAGCAGGAACCACGCGATGCTCGCGCTGCTCAGCACCGGAATCGCGATCGCGGCCGGCCACGAGACCGGCTTGCGAAAGAAGCGGGTCACACCCATGCAGGCGAGACAGGACGAAAAAATCATCAGGCCGCCGCTGGCAATGAGCGGAAAGCCGGAATTCATCACCTCACGCAACATGGAGATGCCGGAGCCGCTCGCCGCCAGCACGGCCGACGCCGTCCAGTACCGTGCCGACTCGAACTTCGGATAGGAGCGCATCACGTAGACCCAGATCAGGGCCAGCGACAGGAAGTTGATGACGATCACGATCCAGAGTGTCGGTAGGTTCAGCATGGCGGCCGCGAGACACGAGTTGTCCCGCCCCCTCCGTTTGGCATCCGTTCGTCCATGACCCGTCCCCGTGTTCTTGCACGCAACATGCCCGCAGCGCACTTAATGGAATGTCACCACGATCCGCGAAACACGGCCCTTGGTTTTGGATTGATGAATCAGGCGAGCGGCGCCGGTATCGTTAAGCATCCGTAGCGGCGCCGCAGCCGCGGACGCGGACCATCGCTTGGCGAGCAAAAATCACCGGAAAATGCATTTGAGCTGTGGATAACGCGATGACACAGATGTGACAGCGCGGGGCAGAGACCTGCGAATCTGCTGAGCTTGTCGTCGAGGATGTTGCGAGGCTGGCCCTCCGCCGAGCATCCCTCGTGTCGCGTTTAACCATGAACCCCTAAGAGGATACTATGGCTAAGAAAGCGAAGAAGGCGACGAAGAAAAAGGCGAAGAAGGCCAAGAAGGCGAAGAAGAAGTAACGCAGCTTCTTTTTCTTTGCCCGGGTGGAGCCTCGCTCCGCCCGGGCGTCGGGACAGCACGGTGAGAGCGAGACGATGGCGGGCACGAGCCCGCTTTTTTATTGCGCCGCGCTCTGCGAAGCCTACCGCTCCGCGAACGCCAGCCTGGCACCGAGCATGGCAAAGCCGGCGGCAAAACTGCGGCGCAGCCAGGGCATCACGCGGGGGCGCGAGATGACCCGCTCGCGCACCGACGCCGCGCAGAGGCCGTAAACCACGAACACCGCAAAGGTCATCGCCATGAAGGCACAGCTCAACACCAGCATCCGCGCCAGCACATGCGCCTCGTCCACCGCGATGAACTGCGGCAGGAAGGCGAGAAAGAAGATCGATAGCTTTGGATTGAGGATGTTGATCAGGAAGCCGGTGGCGATGACGCGGCTGCTCGACCGCTCCTTGATCTCGCCCTCCACGGAAAGCGCGCCGGTCTCGCGCAGCGCCTGCCAGGACATGTAGAGCAGATAGAGCACGCCGCCCCATTTCAACGCGGCGAACGCCACCGCGCTGGTGTGCAGCACGGCGGCGAGGCCCAGCATCGCCGCCATCATGTGCGGCACGATCCCGAGGGTGCAGCCGAAGGCCGCCGCGACGCTGGCGCGCGAGCCGCGGGTCAGGGCCGCGGCCAGCGTATAGAGCACGCCCGTGCCGGGCGAGGCGATGACGATGAGCGAGGTGAGCAGGAAGGACAGGGTCATGAACAGATCCTATCACCGCGTCGAACGGTAAGAAAGCCGGCTACGAAAGCGCCAGGACAACGTGTACATCGTAGTCCCTATCGAGAACGCGACGGGAGGCATCATGACTGGGATTCGCGGGGCAGCCGCCATAACCGGAGCGGCCAGCGGCATCGGCCGCGCGCTGGCCATCGAGCTTGCGAGCCGCGGCTGCGACCTTGCACTTGCCGATCGCGACGAGGCCGGGCTGAAGGCGCTCGTGGCCGAGATCGGAGGCGCGCGCAAGATCAGCGTGCACCGCGTCGATGTCGGGCAAGCCGGCGACATCGCGCAGTTCGCGGCCGATGCGGTCGCGGCGCATCCTGCGCTTTGCATCGTCATCAACAATGCCGGCGTGGCGCTGATGGGGTCGTTCGAGGAGATCGACCAGGCGCAGATGGACTGGCTGTTCGACATCAATTTCTGGGGCGTGGTGCACGGCACGCGCGCCTTCCTGCCGCATCTGAAGACGAAGCCGGAGGCCCACATCGTCAACCTCTCCTCGATCTTCGGCATCATCGCGCCGCCGGGACAGTCGGCCTATGCGGCGGCCAAGTTCGCCGTGCGCGGTTTTTCCGAGAGCGTGCGCCATGAGCTTGCGGTCGCAGGCAGCCCGGTCAGGCTCTCGGTCGTCCATCCCGGCGGCGTCGCCACCGCCATCGCGCGCAACTCGCGCACCGGGGTCGGCGTCACCGACAATGCCCGCCGCGCGCAATCGATCGAGCGGTTCGAGGCGGCGGCGCGGACAACGCCCAAGGACGCCGCGCTGCGCATCATCAGGGGCATCGAGAAAAACGAGCCGCGCATCCTGATCGGCAACGATGCCCGCTTCATGGACCTGCTGCAGCGGTTTCGTCCGGGCACGTATTGGGCGCCGTTGCAGCGCAAGCTGGAGAAGATGGCGAGGGGGACGTGAACTCGTAGGATGGGTAGAGCGCAGCGAAACCCATCCTACAAGCGATGCAGCGCCCTCACTGCCCCGCCAGCCGGTCCGCGAAATACCCGATCGTCTTGCGGTAGATCACCGCGCGGTTCCACTCCCGCATCGCCTCGAAATTGGCGGTGCCTTCGCCATAGGGCTGGCCCATCTTGAAGCCGTTGCTGTGGAGCAGGTTCGCGGTCGAGGCGAGCACGTCGGGGACGCTGTGGCGGAGATCGACATGGCCGTCGCCGTCGAAATCGACGCCGTACTTGATGTAGGACGACGGCAGGAACTGGGTCTGGCCGATCTCGCCGGCGAAGGCGCCGATCAGGTCGCGCAGCGGCAGGTCGCCGCGCTGCAGGATCTTGAGAGCCGCGATCAGTTCGCCCTGGAACAGCTCGGTGCGGCGGCAATCATGCGCCAGTGTCGCCAGCGTGCGGATCACCGGCATCTTGCCGATGTCGCCCTTGCCGAAATCGCTCTCCAGCCCCCAGATCGCCACCAGGATGTAGCGCGGCACGCCGAACTGCTGCTCGATGCGCGAGAGCAGCGCGGCGTGACGCTGCAAGAGCGCCTTGCCGCCATTGATGCGGCCGGGACCGACGCGGGTCGAAACATACTGCTCGAAGCTCTTGTTGAAGGTGTAGCGCTGGCGCCGGTCAAAGGCGAGCACGGCGCCATCAGGGGTCACGCCGCTGAGCGCAGTGTTCGTCGTGCTCGCGGAGACGCCGGCCGCCTGCGCTTCGGTGGCCATGCTGGCCACGAAGCTGTTGAAGTCGCCGCCGCAGCGCGCGGCCTCGGCCTGGCCGCCGGCCACGCAGACGATGACGGCGGCGGCGAGAAGCGGTCTCAGCATGCGGGACAATCCTTTGAACAATGTGCGTGTGACGCGATGCGCGATCATGCCCGGGAACGGGAGTCGCGTCAAAGCGACGGGGAACCCCTTCTGGCGCGGATGACGGCTTTCTGCTGCGCCAACAGAAAACCGAAAAACAACCCCATGCACAGTAGGAGCGCGACGCCATCTCCTGCTGTTTTACCGAATTGGCTTGACCCGTCGGGCAATACAGGCGTAAGGTGCGACAATCGAAGATTTCAAACGTGGCGCCGCCGCGCGCGGCTATCCAGGCCAGAGCCATGGCGCCCCTTCCCCTGCTCCGCATTCCCCTGTTTCGCCTGCTCGCCATCAACCTTGCGATCGGTGCCGGCACGGCCGTGTTGCTCGTCGGCGGGTTGCTCTGGCTGGACCCCGGACATCTGCGCGAATTGATCTTCGCCGACCGCGAACCCGGCATCGCGCTTCTCGTCCTGCTCGGCTCCTTCGTCGTCACCTTCGGTTCCGCCGCGATGGGCAGCGCGATCATGCTGCAGGGACGCAAGGACGATGACGGCCAGCGCGGCGGCGGCCACGGATCGCGGCTCGCCGTGCAGGAACTGGCGCGGCGCAGGCACACGCATTGAGACATGAATTGCGAGCGCACTCCTTTCGCGTGCGTTGATTGAGACCTCGTGCAAGCGCGCCGGGAAAGGATGCCGCTTTACGCGTTCCCGCGCATCACACACTTGATATCGCTGCGCTGCGACAGACGAGATGCAGAACAAGTGCTTCGATCATCGCACCATCTGCTTTGAAAATTCGTTGAGTGGGTTTTCGCGATCACCGCATATCTGATGCGCACGCTGCGATATCAACGCCATCATGATTTGCCTTGCCATGTTCTGATGATGGGACTAGCCTTCTATTATAGGTTGTTGCCTCGCCAGCCCCGGGCGACGCCGAAGCCAAAAATAAACGGCGGGCTTTGCGGCCCGCCGTTTATCGAGGTCGGGCCATCCCCACGGCACACATCGGATTTGACGAAGCGCTGGACGCGTCCATCCGCAGCCCGAACCTCTCGTCAGCAGTCCTCCTGAACCGATCGCGCAGCCGGTTCCGCCGTCCCGGAGGGCCATTGCGACCACCTGAAACCCGCCAAAGTCAATTGACTATCGCGCCCTGATCGACGACAAGCCCGCCATGGCCAAAAAACCCGGAACAAATCCCAAAGGCGAATTCGCCTTCTTCAACGTCTTCTATGAAGACGGCTCCCAGCGCTCCAACCGGCGCGTGCCCTCGGAGTTGCTCGGCGGCCTCGACGGCGACGAGCCCGCCCGCGCCTTCATCATGGAGCAGGACCGCGAGATCGCCGAAAAGAGCGGCAAGCCGCCGCTGGAGATCAAGGACCTTGAGCGGGTCGGCGCGAAGAAGAAGTAGGCGCTGAAACGAAGCGTTTCTTTGGGCCGCTCCATTTGCTTCGCACGACATTTCCACCTGACAATATTGAGTGAAGGACCATGACATTCACTTCTCAGAGGAAATTTTCGTAATAGCCGCGATAATATCTTCTTCCTTCTGCGCAGCTTCTTCAACCGTCAAACCTTCGGCTCCGCCCGTCGACGCCGCATCATCCACCTCCCCAGAATAACGCTTTTTTTCTTTCTCCCAAGTCCTACACAGATGCTCCAGTGCTTCGATATAATTGTCGGGGAAGTTCCCGTATAAATTTTCATCTTCGCGATAGATGAAGGGTACAAACATTTCAGCCGAGTGCTTATCGTAGAACTCTAAGCAAAAATCTGACACGTCCCCCAACTGGGTATATCCCAGCAACTTGTCTTCTGGTGTTGCAGGTTCCGTAGGCGCTGGGGACTTAGTGTCTATCCAAAATATTGGATACGGCTTTCCATCGAGAACTCCCTTGAGCACTTCCTTGCCTCCGTAGAGAATTCTAGGAATCTTTGCTCTGCTTGTTGGAGGAAGAAGAAGGTTGGCAAGAAAATAGGCGATATCTACAGAGATCACGAATCGTCGCGCAGAAGAATGAGCAGCCAATCGGAAACCGATATCAATTGAGGGACCAATGAAATCCATCAGTAGCGAGATTTGCGAAGTAGAATCTTGATACCACCTCTCTAAAAGCGAAAATTGAAGCAACCGAGGATCGTCCTCATAAGGAGAGTTCTGGGCGCCGGGATTAAGTTCAAAGACCAACTCAGAGTTGGTGACGGGAAATCCAGCCGTCCAGGCGGTCGCTTTTGCATCAAGCCCGTCTTTTTCAAGGATAGGGCGCACTGCTTTTAGCGCCTCTAACCACGCTAAAATGCAGCCGAGAATTTCTCGTCTGTCGTCCAAAACCTTCACAAAGATGAGTTCGTCGCCATTTGCCTTCCAGAAAGTCGGATCATCTGCGACATCAATGCGCAATTCCGATAAGGCAGAGCCTCGAAAAATTTTCCATTCTCGAATGAACGCTTCCCGAAAAGAACCAAAAAAGTTTGCTATTGGAGACAGCCAAGGTGGTGCGACACCACCGTCGGCCCATAGCCTTCCCGGCTCTTTTATTGGGAAGTTTGGCCGCTGTTTTGACGCAGTCGAACCAACCAAATCGACGCTCAGGAAAAGGCGAAATCTAGGCCGCAGGAATATTGGCAGCGCTTCGAGCCGCCTTCGGTTTTCTCTCGCCGTCGCCATGAAGCCCCAGCATTTTTGCGCGCATTCGTGCAGCAACCTCAGATACTCTAAATGTGCTGGCGACGGCGCTTAAATTTCCCTCAAACCGAGTATATGCCTCTCGAAAAAGAATCTCGGGCATCAAGAACGCATAAGCAAACAGGTTGGCTTCTGCTTCAATTGCGCTATCGCCATATCTATCGATTTGCAATTCAGCCTCAGCGCGAGGATCGACATTGGGCAGATAATGAAGAATGTAGTGGCCGAGCTCATGAGCGATTGTAAATTGGTCTCGCTCGTGAGTGGTGTGACTGGGTACAAATATCTCGAAATTTCGCAAGCCGTGAACCGTCAAGGAACCAGTCTTCGCGGCATTGTCCCAAAAATCATTCAGATGAATACGCCCACCAAGATCTTGCACCACGCGCTCAATGTCATAATCGACGCTGTATGAGAACGCTGCCGCTGCCTTTTCCGCAATCGATAATATCTTCTCGCGAGGCAGCTTTGTGGGCTTTGGCTTTGCCATTTGACCGGATCCTCTGCGGACGGGCATATTTGGCACTCCAAAGCATTATTTTCAATACTATGGAGGAGAAAAACGCTCTTAAATACACGTTAAAGCTGTGGAAAGAATGGGCGTAGCGAGCTTGAGTATCAGCCAATGGTAGCAATGGCACGTCTCATCATACAATATCTGGGGGAGGGTGATTCACGCTCCCACAGAGGATTTGCGCTCGGATGCCGCTTACTCGTTTTGGAAAGGCCTGTCGGCAATACCGCAGGGCGAGGAACATCGTCATGGCGGACCAGTCGGCAGCGATCGGCTTCTCGTCGTCGCTGATATCTGCAGTTGAGCGCGGTGCCAGAGTCCTCCCGGTGGACTATTTGTCGAGGCTGGCTGAATGGCTCGAACTGTCAGGGGAAGATGTTGCCGAGCTTCGGCTACTCGTTACCCTTGGGCCAATAACCAAGGTGGGCCGCGAAAAATTACCTGAGGAGACTTTGGCGAGTATTTTGGACCGACACGAGGTTGATCGGTTTAACCCTGAGACCGTCTATGAGAACCGATAAGGCTCCAAAGGAACACTCCCCCTCCGCGATTGAGCATTACGCGGAGCGGTTACGCGTCCTCTTAGATCTCGGGGACGTAACGCATTTCAACATCGTAAATGCGGTTGAGAACGATCTTCCTCAGCATCTTCGGAACTTCTCCCTTGAAGTCTTCAGTCGAGAAGAACTGAGTGTTGCTGCCCATACTGAGTTTGGACCCGCACGAGTGCTTATTAGACAAGACGTCTACGATGGCGCCCATCAAGACGACCCCAAGAGTCGATTTACAATCGCGCATGAGTTGGGGCATTTGTGCCTACATTGGGGCTACCCGATGCCTCGCCTCGCTCCGGAATCCCCTCAGTTCCAACGCAGTCCGGTTAAAAGGCGAGTAGAGGCTGAAGCGAATTTATTCGCGAGCGCGTTTCTAATGCCCAGGTCTGTCGCGCTAAGGTATAACAATAAAAGTCGCTTAGCGAACATCTGCAGAGTGAGTGAGTTGGCAGCAACTATTCGACTGAGTCACTTGTTGCTTCCAACCGACGAACTCACAACCACCGACGTCCGCAACCTCTTTGGCGTAGACAAGGCCTGAGAAGACGGTCGGCTTTCGGCCCGCCGCCTTCATTTGGATGGATTCCGGGTCAGGCCTGGGCATGACGATCCGAATTAGTTGTCAAGTAAACTCCGCCGTTTCCGCGACCGCGACGGATGCTTCAGCATCCGCAGCCTTGGCTTCGATCTGACGAATACGTTCGCGCGTCACAGAGTGCTGCTGGCTGACTTCTTCCGGCGTGTGGCCGGTGTTCATGCCGAAGCGCATGCGCAGCACGCGTTATTCGCGCGGGGTGAGCGAGGCGAGCACGCGCGTGGTGGTCTCGCGCGGGTTCGACTGGATCGCGTTCTTGTCCTCGGTGAAATCAAGAAGAAAGAGGACACAGTCCCATCCACGTCATTGCGAGCCACCGGGTCCGCGCGGAGCGCGGCCCGATGACAGGCTCCGCAAAGCAATCCAGACTCTTACCGCGGAGGGATTCTGGATTGCTTCGTCGCTTCGCTCCTCGCAATGACGGGGTGAGAGTGGGGGCAAACAAAAACGGCGGGCTTTCGGCCCGCCGTTTTCGTTTGGATGGATGCCCGGGTCAGGCCCGGGCATAACGATCCGAATTAGTTATCCAAAAAGCTCCGCAGCTTCCTCGACCGCGACGGGTGCTTCAGCTTCCGCAGTGCCTTGGCCTCGATCTGGCGAATACGTTCGCGCGTCACCGAGAACTGCTGGCCGACTTCTTCCAGCGTGTGGTCGGTGTTCATGCCGATGCCGAAGCGCATGCGCAGCACGCGTTCTTCGCGCGGGGTGAGCGAGGCGAGCACGCGCGTGGTGGTCTCGCGCAGGTTCGACTGGATCGCGGCGTCGATGGGCAGGATCGCGTTCTTGTCCTCGATGAAATCGCCGAGGTGTGAGTCCTCCTCGTCACCGACGGGGGTTTCGAGCGAGAGCGGCTCCTTCGCGATCTTCAGGACCTTGCGGACCTTTTCGAGCGGCATGCCGAGCTTTTCGGCGAGTTCTTCCGGGGTCGGCTCGCGGCCGATCTCGTTGAGCATCTGGCGGGACGTGCGCACGATCTTGTTGATCGTCTCGATCATGTGCACGGGGATGCGGATGGTGCGCGCCTGGTCGGCGATCGAGCGGGTGATCGCCTGCCGGATCCACCACGTCGCGTAGGTCGAGAACTTGTAGCCGCGGCGGTACTCGAACTTGTCGACCGCCTTCATCAGGCCGATGTTGCCTTCCTGGATCAGGTCGAGGAACTGCAGGCCGCGGTTGGTGTACTTCTTGGCGATCGAGATCACGAGACGGAGGTTGGCTTCCACCATCTCCTTCTTGGCCTGACGGGCCTCGCGCTCGCCCTTCTGCACGGAGTGCACGATCTTGCGGAACTCGATGATCTCGAGGCCGGTGAGCGCAGCGAGCTGGTGCACCTCGTGGCGAAGGTCCTTGATGCGGTCCTTCTCGTGGTGGACGAAGTTCTTCCAGCCCTTGGCCGAGAGTTTTGAGACGCGGTTGAGCCAGCGCGGATCGAGCTCCGAACCGGTGTAGTTGCGCAGAAAATCCTCGCGCGCGACGCCGTGGCTGTCGGCGAGGCGCATCAGGCGGCCCTCGTGCGAGACGAGGCGCTTGTTGATGTCGTAGAGCTGCTCGACGAGGCTGTCGATACGCGCCTGGTTGAGGCGCAGCGACTTCACCTCGACGATGATCTCGTCCTTGAGCTTGCGGTACTTGCGCTCCTGGTGCGGCGAGAGCGAGGGACCGTGCGAGGTGCTCTCGAGCTGGTTCTGGATGTCCTGCTCCTGCAGCTTGCGCAGCTTCTTGTAGCTCTCGGCGATCTTGTCGAAGATCTCGACGACCTTCGGCTTGAGCTCGGCCTCGATCGCCGCCAGTGACATCTGGTTCTCGAACTCGTCGTCCTCGTCCATGTCGGCTTCGGCCGCGGACTCGGCAGGGTCCTTCTCGGCTTCGCCGGGCGCGCCGCCGGCCGGGGCGGCACGGAACGGGGTCGGCGCCGGAGGAGCCGCGGGCGGGGCGACATGCGCGGGCGCGCCAGCGGGCTGGCCGCCTTCGGCCGCGGCTTCGCCGTTCTCACCGGTCGGACCGGCGATCATCGCAGTATTCATGCCAGCCTTGGCGTCGGGGCCGGCATAGGTCGCTTCGAGATCGATGATGTCGCGGAGGAAGATCTTGCCTTCGTTGAGCTCGTCGCGCCAGATGATGATGGCCTGGAAGGTCAGCGGGCTTTCGCACAACCCTGCGATCATCGCCTCGCGGCCGGCCTCGATGCGCTTGGCGATGGCGATTTCGCCTTCGCGGGACAACAGCTCGACCGTACCCATCTCGCGCAGATACATGCGCACGGGATCGTCGGTGCGCTCGCCCGGCTCGCTCTTCTTGACCTCGGTGACGGCCTTCTGGGTGACTTCGACGAGTTCGTTGTCGGTCTCGTCCTCGCCGCCCTCGTCCTTGTCCTCTTCGCCTTCGCTATCGTCGGCTTCGGTGACGTTGATGCCCATGTCCGAGAGCATGGACATGATGTCCTCGATCTGCTCGGGCGAGGTCTGGTCGGACGGCAAAACTTCGTTGAGCTGATCGAAGGTCACGAAGCCGCGCTTCTTGGCCTGCTTGATCATCTTCTTCACTGCCGCGTCGGACAGATCGAGCAACGGCGACGGCGCGTCCTGGGAATCCTTCTCCGGGGCGTCCGCTGCCTTGTCGTCTTTTTCCTTGTCCTTCGTCTGCAGCGTCTTTGCCTTGGTGGCCATCCATTGCTCCTAAACGCGCTTCATGCCGACGGCTCGCCCCGCCTGCCTGAAATCACTCAACCTGTTGCTCGACGCTCTCGCTTCGCCAGATCTCGACACGGAAAGGGCGGCGCGGATATCTCTCGCCACCCCGACCTTCCTCTCGCCGGATTTGCCTAACGCTTCGTGAGCCTCTTTGTCGCAGCGGATGCAGGTGAAGTGCCAACAGCTCTCGCGCGGATTCATTCCTGACGCGTCTGTTCTGCCTGCGGCCGCCTGGGGGCCAAAGTGCTACAAGACCGTTAAGCCTCGATTAACCCTGTTTTTGCCGCCAAACCTTGGATTTGGCGAGTCTTTTAGCGGTGCCAAGCCCGGCCGTCCGCATGATTCTTTCCTCACACGCTCTTCTGGAACCGGCCCGACAGCTCGCCAAAACCCTCGATCAGGGCCTCGGTACCGTCGACTTCGGCCAGCCGAGCCTTCAAATCGCGCAGCCACGCCATGTTGGCCTCGCTGGGTTCCTCCCCCAAGGCCAGCTCGGCATCCTTCAACTCTCTAAGTAGTGAATGGTACTGCCGATGCAAGGCAACGAGCTGGTGCCAGGTCGAGAGCACGTCGTCCCGCGCCGCGCCCTGTCTTGCGCCCCACACCGCCCCGGTCGTGATCCGACCCTCAACCCGTTGAATAAGCTGTGAAAATCCGCCCCTTTCGAGATCTTCGCGCATCTTCTCGGCCTGCTCGGAGGGATCAGGGCTGTGATGATGGTCGTTGGCGAAGGCGGCGATAATGGCGGCCCGGAGCTTGTGGACGTCGGAGTGGATGAACTCCAGGGCGGCGGCTTCCTCGAGATGCTCGTGCAGCAGCCAGGGGTGGTTGATCAGGATCTGCAGGATCAGCGCCTCGCGGCGGGAAATGGCGCTGCGCTGGCCCTGCATGATCGGGCTGGCCGCCAGCTGGGGGCTGGCCGCCTGGTAGGGCCCGGAGGGCAGCATGACGGGACCAGGGGCGCCGCGGCGCTGGCTGCCAAATCCCTGATTGCCGAATCGATTCGGCTGCCCGCCGCCGCGGGGCTGGAACGGACGGCCGCCGCCACCAGCGCGGAAATTGCCGCGGCCGGCAAAGCCGCCGCGGCCGCTGTCAGGCGCAAAGGTGCGCTGCAGCCGCTCGGCGAGATCCTGGCGATAATAGCGCCGTACCACCTCGTCGCGGATGCCATTGGAAAGCTCGTTGATACGCGCCTCCAGCGCGGCGCGGCGCTCGGGCGTGGCAAAATTGCCGCCTTCGAGTTCGCGCGACCAGAGCATGTCGGCCAGCGGCCGCGCCGCCGCGATCACCTCCTCGACCGCAGCGCGCCCGCCGGCGCGGACGAGATCGTCGGGGTCCTGCCCTTCCGGCAACAGCGCAAAGCGCAGGCTCTTGCCGGGGCTGAGAAAGGGCAGCGCGAGATCGGCGGCGCGATAGGCCGCCTTCTGCCCGGCCTTGTCGCCGTCGAAGCAAAGGATCGGCTCGTCCGCCATCTTCCAGAGCAATTGGAGCTGGTTTTCGGTGAGCGCGGTGCCGAGCGGCGCGACGCTTCCCGCAAAGCCCGCCGTGACCATGGCGATGACGTCGACATAGCCCTCGACCACGATCAGCGCGCTGCCGTCATGGGTGGCTTTGCGCGCAGTCTGGTGATTGTAGAGATTGTCGCCCTTGTGGAAGAGCGGCGTCTCCGGCGAGTTCAGATATTTGGCCGGGACGTCCTTCTCCAGCGCGCGTCCGCCGAAGGCGATGACGCGGCCGCGCAGATCGGTGATCGGAAACATCACGCGATCGCGGAAGCGGTCATAGGGCACGGGAATGTCGTTGCCGGCAACGAGCAGGCCGGTCTCGACCATGTCGTCGACGGAAACGCCGAGCTTGCCGAGATGCTCCTTCAGCGCGAAGCGATCGGGCGAGGCATAGCCGAGGCGAAACTGCACCTGCGTCGCCGGCGAGATGGCGCGGTCGGCAAGATAGCCGCGCGCCTTCGCGCCGACGCGGGAGGCCAGCGTCTCGGCGAAATATGTCGCGGCGAGATCCATGACGTCATGCAGCGTGCGGCGCCGCTGCTCGTGCCGCGCCGCATCCGGCGTCACCGCCGGCAGCGGCAGGCCCGCCATGCTGGCGAGCCGCTCCACGGCCTCGGCGAACGGCAGGCCGTCGGTCTCCATCACGAAGGTGATGATGTCGCCGTGCTTGCCGGAGGAGAAGTCGTGGTAAAAACCCTTCTGGTCGTTGACGTAGAAGGACGGCGTCTTTTCCTGCTGGAACGGCGACAGCCCCTTCCACTCCCGCCCCGCCTTCTTCAGCTTGACGCGCTTGCCCACGACTTCGGAAACCGAAAGCCGGGCACGAAGCTCGTCGAGGAATTGGGGCGTGAAGCGCATGGCGGTGTCTAGCGCGATCCAGGGTGAGTCGGGCGAAGGATCAGGGATATAGGTGCGGCCAGCCCGGAAGTCAGGTTTAGGCGGGTTATCCGCGCTGTTCACAGGGCCGGAAATCTCTCACGCACCTGCGCGATCCGCGGGACGGTCTGCTGGCTCATCTCGGTCCGGCGCGCGCGACGCGACGAACGGAAGAAATATTACAATCGTTTCAAGGGACTCCCCCAGAAAGGGGAAGACTGATTGGGCTCGCGTTGACGCGTTGACCGACGAAGAGATTGCCCAGGCCGTCGCCAAAGATCCCGATGCCGTGCCGATTGACGTCGACTGGTCCGACGCGGTGCTGGTGATGCCTGCCAGGAAAAAGGCGATCTCCATCCGGGTCGACGAGGACGTGCTCGACTTCTTCAAGCGGGACGGCGAAGGCTATCAGCGGCGCATGAATGCGGTGCTGCGCTCCTATATGCTGCAGAAGTCCAAGCCCAAGAAGGGGGCTTGATCCCCGGATAACTCCCTTGGGCTCACGACGAGCCCCCTTGAACCGCGCCCGGTTCCACGCTTCCATAGGTCCATGTTCAGAACCTTTCGAGGCGGCCAAAGCGGGGGCTGGCGCGTGACCTCGATTTCGCCCGTGGCGGGCGAGCCCCTGCCCTTCATGCCGGCGCTGTCGGTCACCGACAGCGATGCTGCGTCGCTGCCGCTGGTGCCCTCGCGCAATGCGTGGCGGCTGATCGGGGTCCCGAGTTCGCTCCGCTACACCGAACGCGCCGAGAAGCAGCAGCTCACGTCGGTACAGGCCGGGCTCGGCCGGGTGGATGCGACCTGCGCGGCGCTGATCCCGATCCGCAAGTCGCAGGCCTGGTGGGAGCTGACGCAGGAAGAGCGGCGCAGGATCTTCGAGGACAAGTCGCACCACATCGCCGGCAGCCGCCGCTTCCTGCCTGCGATTGCGCGGCAGCTCTATCACTGCCGCGACCTCGGCGAGCCCTTCGATTTTCTCACCTGGTTCGAATTCGCCCCCGCGCATGCCTCGCTGTTCGAGGAGCTGGTGGGGATGCTCAGGCGAACCGAGGAGTGGACCTATGTCGAGCGCGAGGTCGACGTGCGCGTCGTGCGCGAAGTGCTCGCCCCCGAAGCGTGATGCCTCTTCTTGCCATGCCTGTCGGCCGACGGTGCGGAGCTAGCGCTTGCTTCGGACCAGCCTGACGGACAGCCGAACGCCGCGCGAATTGCCGTCCGGGTGTCCATCGATGAAATCGAAATTCCAGTACAGGTCCAGCGTGCCGACCGGGTTGGTCGTCCAATATTTGGCGTGGCCTTCATCGTCGGGGCGGATATCGGGAAACACCGACGGGTCGACAACCGGACTGCCGCAGCCGACATCGACGAGGCTTTTAAGCTCGGGCCCGGACGGGACACGTCAGCCATCGGCTGCCGTCGCAAGCGCGTCGTCGAGGCCGAGATAGCTGATCTCGCCGACGCACCCGGCCTTCGCCTTCCATTCCGCACCGGACGAGCAGCGCTGCCAGATCAGCCCGGTGCTGGTATCCTCGACTTCACCACCCGACACCCGAAAGCGCGTCTGGTGTTCGCTGCCCTGACGGCCATAGCAGCTCGCCATGCCGGGCGTGGCGGTGAGGACGGTGAGAAAGGCCAGCACAGCTGCGAACCATCGGCGGCCGCGCCATGCGCGCGCATGCACGGATCCACTGCGCTAAAAACGGGTCTCGGACATGCGCCGACTATTGCTCCAGGAAACGACCGGATTCGATGTGGGGAAGACCTGCAACGGGCCAGTTGTAGACGTAGGTCCAGGCTGTCGACGTGACGCCGTCTGCGCCCGTCACCTCGATCAGCCGGCGCAGATATTCCGTCGGCTCCGGAAAGCCCTCGCCGCAGGCTTCGTACATGTCGAGCTCGTGCAGCAATTCCTCGGGCACGTGAAGGCGAAACAGCTCGCCATGGACAACCTCACGGGGCACGTCAGACAAGAGCAGTCCCGGATAGTGCTTGACCAAGACGAGCCGGCCGCAACAGCTCGCCTCGCCAAGGAAATCCGCATGAGCCGCGAGCAGCCGCGCCATCGGATGGTCGAAGCCGCGCATCAGGGTGCCGTAGACGAAGAGACGATCGGAGGTCATGGCTCTCTATAAGCATCAATCTGCGGCGTGCAAATCGCAGCGGATCAGGAAATCTCCGCCTCCAGCTCGCTGTCGCTGGGTTGCTCGTCCGAGACCACCCTGATGTTGACGTCCATCGCCTCGAAGGCATCCCGGGGGCCGATATAGACGCCGTGCAGCGGGATCGCCTGACGCGGATCGCGGGCAACCGCGACACGAATGAGGTCGCGCGTGCCGACGATGCCGTTGGTCGGGTCGAACTCGATCCAGCCGGCGCTCGGCAGATAAACCTGCACCCATGCGTGGGTCGAACCGCCGCCGACGTGACGCTGCCCGATATCCTGCGGCACGAAGATGTAGCCGGAGACGAATCGGGCGGCGATTCCGAGATGGCGCAACGCCTCGATCATGAACAGCGCATAGTCCCGACACGTTCCCGAGCCCGACTGCAAGGTATCGAGCGGATGCTGCGTGCCCAGTTCGTGGCGCTTGCGGTATTTGAACTGCTTGCGGATTCCGTGCGTCATGCCGCTCAGGATCTTGAAGGTCGGCGTCGGCGCGTCCTCGTCAAGGAAGCCGCGGGCCCATTCCGCGATCCCGCCTTCCGGATCGGTGTATTGCGGCGTGATGTACTGGACGAGATCGGGGAATTCCTCGTCGTCGTAGGCGAACGGATAAAAATAGGCGGTGTCGTCCGGCGTCAGCGCGTATTCCTCGACCGGGTTGTGCTCGACGGTGACGTGCCAGTCAAAGCTCAGCGTCTCCGCCCGTTCGTCGAAATTGGCGACCGCGACCGAATTGCCGAACACGTCGTGAATCCAGTGCAGCGACATCGGCGTGGGGGAGATGTCGAGCCTGGAGTCGAGCACGCGCAGATCGTGCCCGTCGCGCGGACGCAGCATGATCCTGTGCTCGCCGAACGCCACGGGGCGGTTGTAGCGATATTCGGTCTTGTGATGAATCGTCAGCAGCGGCATCGTGAGGCAATCATGATGATATTGGGGGGATCAATCTACAGCGATTCCACCCAATTGTGGGTATGACTGCTCTTTCCGTAGGCAATCCCGATGGCTTTCAACACGGCTGGCGCGACCGATCAACTGCTGGGCGAGGGCGATATTCCGCCAGTGCATGAGGTGAATGCCGGGGGCGCATCACCCTTTTTGCTGACCTCGGACCATTACGGGCGGATCCTGCCACGCGCGCTCGGCGATCTCGGCGTCGCCGAGGCCGAGCTGACGCGGCACATCGCCTGGGACATCGGCATCGCTGGTGTCGCCGAACGGCTGGCCGGGATGCTCGACGCACATCTGATCGCGCAGCGCTATTCGCGGCTCGTGATCGACTGCAACCGTCCGCCGGGCGCTGCGAGTTCGATTCCGGTCGTGTCGGAGGCAACGTCCATCCCGCGCAACGAGGGTCTTTCAGAGCATGAGCGCGAGGCGCGGCGGCGCGAGATCTTCGAGCCCTATCACCACCGCATCAACGCCGTGATCGACGGCCGCCTGCACGCCAAGCGCCCGACGGTGCTGGTGTCGCTGCACAGCTTCACGCCGGTCTATGCCGGCGTGGCGCGGCCGTGGCACATCGGTACGCTCTACAACCGCGACACGGTGCTGCCGCACCTGCTGCTGAAACATCTGCGCGCCGAGAGCGATCTCGTGGTCGGCGACAACGAGCCCTATGCGGTGAGCAACCTGACCGACTACACAATTCCGGTCCACGGCGAAGCCCGCGGCCTCGTCAACACCGGCATCGAGATCCGCCAGGATCTGATCGCGGACCCATCCGGCCAGCAGCTATGGGCCGAGCGGCTGGCCCGGATCTTCGCGGAGATCGAGGCGGAGCTGAGGGCGGAGAGGATTCTCGATTAGCCGCGCGTCGCGACGAACAGTGCCAGAGCGGCGAAGATCGCGGCGATGCCCGGCTGGACGCATCGCCCCCGGCCAAGCTCACGCCGGATCGGCTCGAAACCCGACTACTTCGCCCTGGTCAGCGCCAGCCAGATGCCGCCGCCGATCATGAAGCCGCCGGAGATGCGCGACATCAATCGTGTGCGGCGGGCCGAAAAGAATTTTCGCGCGCGACCTGCGGCGATCGCATAGAGCGCATCGGTCATCGCAGCGGTGACCATGAAGGTGGCGCCCAGCAGCGCGACCTGCGGAAAGTGATCGCGGTTCATGTCCATGAACTGCGGAATGAACGCGCCGAAGAAGATCAGGACCTTCGGGTTCGACAGCAGCACGAGGAAGCCTTGCAGGAAGAACCCGCCGCGCGGCGGCGCCGGCGGCTCGTCGACATCGAGGCCTTCGACCGGTGCCCAGATCAGCCTGATTCCGAGCCAGATCAGATAGGCCGCGCCGGCAAAGCGCACCCAGTCGAACCAGTAGCCCATGGTCGCCATCAGCGAGGTCAGGCCGACCGCGACGATCCCGATGACGATGGCAAGACCGGCCTGCGCGCCCGCGACATTGGTGAGCGCTGCGCGCGTGCCGTGGCGCAGGCCGTTGGCGATCACGAGGGTCACGATCGGCCCCGGCAGCAGTGCCAGCGCAACGCAGGCGGCGACGAAGGCGAGATAGGCTTGCATGGACATCATGGGCAGGACTCGATGAGCAGGACTCGATGAGCAGGACTGTCTGAGCGCGGCTCGGCGCATTAATGCATGGCAAAGGCGGGAACGGAAGTCACGGCAGCGCCGCCGATCAAGATCGCGCCGCCAGCACGGATGCTGGCGGCGTTGAAAGCGTTGGGAATCAAGACGCCGTAGCGGGTGGAATTCGCGCGTTCACCGCTTCTTCTTCACCGGCGGCTGAATCTCGTCGATCTTGCTGCGGCAATCCCCTTCGGATTCGTGCGGGCCCGAGACGAAGGTTCCGCTGACCTTGATCGCGTACCAGCCCGACTCCACGCCGAGCCGGAGTGCTTCGTCGGTCTTGACGTGCCGTGGGGAGAGAGCCTGCATCGGTTGAGCTTGCATCGGGTGCTTTCGGTTGGCGTTCGATCTCATATCGAATCGCGGAGGACTCTTTCAGGCATCCGCGGCAAGAAATGCGAGGATTGCGCTGTTTCACGTCGCGCGCGGAATGCCGTGGCGCCGCGTGGGCGCAGAGACGACCGCTCTTTCCGACATTGGCGCACCGTGCGCGCAATTGCGGCAATAAGCTATCGTTTTCTCGCCCGAGGGCGATTAGCTCCCGCCTTTGCGCCCGCTTCTCCCCTACGGCATCGGCACCACGAGGCGCCGATAGAGATGCCAGGTCGCATGTCCGAGCACCGGCAGCGTCACGATCAGCCCCAGGAAGTACGGCAGCGCCGAGACGATCATCAGGATCACGATCACGGCGGCCCAGCCGATCATGGGCAGCGGGCTCGTCACCACCGCGCGCACGCTCGTCACCATGGCGGTGACGAAGTCGACCTCGCGGTCGAGCAGCAGGGGGAACGACACCACGGTCAGCGAGAACAGGATCAGCGACAGCGCCGCACCGACGGCATTGCCGATGGCGAGGAACAGCAGCCCCTCATTGGTGGTCAGCACCACCGTCATGAATTCTTGGAGGCTCGAGAACGAGGCGTGCAGTCCAAGCAGCAGCGCGATCAGGAGCCGCACCTGGTACATCCAGATCACGAATACGAACAGCGTGACGAACGCCATCCAGCCGATCTCGCTGCGCGAGCGGATGGCGGACCAGATCGCAGCGAACGAGACCGGCTCGTTGCGCTCGCGGCGGCGGCTGACTTCGTACAGACCGATCGCCACGAACGGGCCGATCAGCGCGAAGCCCGCCGCGAGCGGATAGACCAGATAGACCATGCCGAAAGCGGTGAGGCAGAGCATGATGGCGATGCCGCCGGCCGCATAGATGCCACCGAAGCAGAGACCGTAAAAAGGTACCGCCTGGAAATCGCGCAGGCCCTCGACCAGCGACTCGGCGATGTCGCTCGCCGCAACGGCGCGCAACACCGGATCGACCTTGCCCGAGATGGACATCGGCTTCCTCCTCATCTGCCGGCGCGATCTTCGTCGCACGCGGATCGAACGCGATCATAGCGCCCTTGGGCGCCGCGCGCGACGTCAGAATGTTTACCCATAAGCGGCTTTTCGGCACCATGCCTATGGACTGAGCGGAGGATGGTGCCGCAGATTGTGACTGCCAAGCAGCACACGCGATGACCAGAGTGGACCACCCGACCGATGAGCTTGCGTACCCGGCTACTGATACTCATCATCGCCGCCATGCTGGTGCCGGCGGGCCTGTTCGCGCTGCGCTTCATGCAGAACAGGAACAGCGAGATCGACGCGGCGCTCGCCAGTCTGGCTGCAACGGCCGACGACATCGCGGGCGATCTGGACGGGAAGATCCAGGGAACCGCGCAGCTTCATTATGGTCTCGCCCGTGCCCGCGACCTCGACACGCGTGACAAAGCCGCATGCTCGGCGTTTCTGTCGGAGGTGCGCGAAGAATACCCGCAATTCACCGGGATATTGACCATCAATCCGGACGGCAGCCTGTTCTGCGACTCCTTGCGCACCGACCGCACCCTCGATCTGAGGGACCGCGCCTATTTCAAACAGGTCCAGGACCTGCGCGGCGGCGTTGCGCTCGAACCGGTGTTCGGCCGCCTGACCGGACTGTCGGTGCTCCAGATCGCCTATCCCTTGCGTTCGGAGGCGGGCGCGCTGAAATTCGTGCTGCTCGCCTCCTTCAACCTGAACAAATTCGCGGAATATCACCACAAGCGGCTGCACGGCGAAAACGAGGTTTTGCTCGTCGACGGCAAGGGCACGGTGCTGGCGTCTCACAAGAGTGTCGGTTTCAGCGAGCCCGTCGGCACCTCGATCGCAGGATCCGACCTGTTCCGCTTCGCTGCATCGCCGGATCAACAGGCGTTTCGGGAGGTGACCGATCGCGATGGCCGCAAGCAAGTCTGGGCCGTTGCCCGTTCGCCCTCGATCCGCAAGGCCGGCCTCTATATCCTGGTCGGACGATCCAAGGACGGGCTGGTCGCGGCAGCGAACCGCCGGCTTTGCGAGGACATGGTGATGCTGGCGGTGGCTTTGCTGCTGCTGGTGGGGGTCTGGATCTTCGCGGCCGTCACGGTCTCGCGCCACGTCGGGCGGCTCGCCACGATGGCGAAGCGGCTCGGACTCGGCGATCTCGGCGCACGCATTCCGCCCCCCTATCCGCGCGGCGAACTCGGCGCATTGATGACCCAGCTCAACAGCACCGCCGAGTCGCTCGAGCAGCAACGCGCCGCGATCGCCGACCTCAGCCACAAGCTCAGCCAGTCGCAGAAGATGGAAGCCATGGGCCAACTCACCGGCGGCGTGGCGCATGATTTCAACAATCTCCTGACCGTCATTCTCGGCAACTCCGAACATCTTGCCGACAGACTGGCGGGAAACAAGGAGTTGAACCGGATCGCCAGCGACATCGCGACCGCGGCCGAGCGCGGCTCCGACCTGACGCGGAGTCTGCTCGCCTTCGCGCGCAAGCAGCCGCTGCGCCCACGAGAGATCGACATCGCCGAGAAGGTTCTCGGCATGGAGCAGTTGTTACGCCGGACACTGGGCGAACACATCGAGTTCAACTTCGCGTTCGGACAGGATTTGTGGGTGACCAGCGTCGATCCCGGCCAGCTGGCAACGGCCCTGCTCAACCTCGTGCTCAACGCGCGCGACGCGATGCCCAATGGCGGCAAGGTAACGGTCGAGGTCCGCAACGCATCGCTCGGTGAATCCGACCTCGACGTCAACGGCGAACCGCGGCCGGGGGACTACGTGATGGTCGCCGTGAGTGACACCGGCAGCGGCATGACTTCCGAGGTGGCAAGCCGCGCGTTTGAGCCGTTCTTCACCACCAAGGAGGTCGGCAAGGGAACGGGCCTCGGCCTCAGCATGGTCTACGGGTTTGCGCAACAGTCCGGCGGCCTGGTGCAAATGCTGTCCGAACCGGGACACGGCAGCGTCGTCAGGCTGTTCTTTCCGCGCATTGCCGCGACGCTGAACGAGGATCCGCCACCTGCGGACCGGGTCACCGTTCCCGACGGACACGAGACCATTCTCCTGGTCGAGGACGACGACATGGTGCGAGCCTATGTCGAGAGCGAACTCAGGATCCTCGGCTACCGGGTCATCGCGACGTCGAACGGGCCGGCGGCGCTGCAGATGCTGCGACAAACGGAAGACATTCGTCTGCTGTTGACTGACGTCGTCATGCCCGGCGGCATGTTCGGGCCGGAGCTTGCGCGGCAAGCGATGCTGCTTCGGCCCGATCTCAAGGTGCTCTTCACTTCCGGCTACACACAGGATCCGGTCAAGACGCCCGACGGGATCGATGCCCGTATTCTGACAAAACCCTTCAAGCGGAAGGATCTCGCCGCGATGCTGCGGTCCGCGATGGCGACCGCGGCGAGATAGAACAAGCCCTATCCCTTCGCCCGCAGCTCGCGCCGCAGCACCTTGCCCGTCGCCGTCATCGGCAGCGTCTCCGCGAATTCCACGAAACGCGGATATTCATGGGCGGCGAGCTGGACCTTCACGAACTCCTGGATCTCGCGCGCAAGCTTGTCACCCGGCGCAAAGCCCGGGCGCAGCACGATCCAGGCCTTGATGGATTCCGTGCGGATCGGATCGGGGATGCCGACCACGGCGGCCATCGCCACCGACGGGTGCTTCATCAGCGTGTGCTCGATTTCGGAGGGGCCGACGCGATAGCCGGCCGTGGTGATGACGTCGTCCTCGCGGCTGACATACCAGAAATAGCCATCCTCATCCTGCACGCCGAGATCACCGGTCAGCAGGAACTCGCCGGCATATTTCTTCGCCGTCGCCTCCGGATTGCGCCAGTATTCGATCATCGTGCACGGACAGGGCTGGCGGACGCCGATGATGCCGCGCTGGCCGCGCGGCTGTTCCTCGCCCTTGTCGTTGACGATGCGGACGTCGAAGCCCGGCGTCGCCTTGCCCATCGCACCGGGGCGGATCGGAAACAGGTTCGAGTTGCTGCCGATGACGAGATTGCACTCGGTCTGCCCGAACACCTCATGCGCGTCGATGCCGAACGTCTCGCGCACCCAGCCCAGCAGTTCGCCGCCAAGGGATTCGCCGCCGGTAAAGATGCTGCGCAGCTTCACGCCGGAATGCTTCACCCCGGCCTGCCGCATCAGCTTGAGCGCGGTCGGCGGCAGGAAGACGTTGCGGACGCCGAGATCGGCCATCATCTGCATCGCCGCCTGCGGCTCGAATTTTCGCGCGCGATGACCGACCAGCGGAATGCCGTGATACCAGAACGCAAAAAGACCGTTGACGAGGCCGCCGATCCAGGCCCAGTCCGCCGGCGTCCACATCAGATCGCCGGGCCGCGGCAGGAAGTTGTGGCACATCTCGACATTCGGCAGATGACCGAGCACGACGCGATGCGCGTGCAGCGCGCCCTTCGGATTGCCTGTGGTGCCCGAGGTGTAGATGATCAGCGCGGGATCGTCGCATGACGTATCGACCTGAACGAAATCGGGCGACGCGGCCCTGACCATGTCCCAGAACGATCTCGTGCCTGCCGGTGCGCGCTCACCGACGATGTAGACGTTCTTCAGGTCCGGCAGGCGGTCGCGGATCTTTGCGAGCTTCTCCCAGCCCGCTTCGTCGGTGACGATCGCTTTGGCCTGCGAGTTCGCCAGGCGGAACTCCAGTGCGTCCTCGCCAAACAGCGCGAATAGCGGGATCGAGATCATCGCAGAGCGAAACGCCGCCATGTGCGCGACCGGCAGCTCCAGCGATTGGGACAGGAAAACAGCGACGCGATCGCCGCGCGCGAGGCCGTCGGCCTTCAGCACATTGGCGAAGCGGCGCGACATCTCGGCGACGTCGTCGAAGGAGGTGCGCGTAATGGCGCCGCTCTCGTCGACATAGACCAGCGCGAGGCGGCCGCTGCCGTCGGCATGCCGGTCGCAGCACGCCTCCGCCATGTTGAAGCGCGCCGGGACGTTCCAGCGGAAATTGCGATAGAGCTCGTCGTAGGTTGCGGCTTCGGTCAGCATGGTCGTTTCCTGGCAGCGGCGTCATGGCCGGGCTCGTCCCGGCCATCCACGTTCTTGTTTGGCCCTGAGTTTAAGGGCGTGGATGCCCGGGACAAGCCCGGGCATGACGGAGAGTGCGATTCACCGCAACGCCGCGAAGAACGTCCTGACATCGCGCACGAACAGCTCGGGCTGCTCGAATGCGGCGAAATGCCCGCCCTTTTCCATCTCGCTCCAATGCATGATGCTGGAGAAGTTCGGCTCCATCCAGCGCCGCACCGGCGCGATGATCTCCTTGGGAAACACCGCAACGCCTGTGGGTACGCTCACCTTCGGCGAGGTCCGGCGCTTGCCAAAGCTCTCCCAATAGAGCCGCGCCGAGGACGTCGCAGTCCCGGTCGCCCAATACAGCATGACGTTGTCGAGCAGTTCGTCCTTGCTGAAGATGTTCTCGGGATGGCCGTTGCAATCGGTCCAGGCCCAGAATTTCTCCAGGATCCAGGCGGCCTGCCCGCTCGGCGAATCCGTCAGGCCATAGCCAAGCGTCTGCGGCCGGGTCGATTGCTGTTTCGAATAGCCGGAGTCGAGATCGACGTAGTGCTTGAGGCCGGCGAGCGCGCGCTTCTCCTCCGGCGTCGGCTCGCCCTCGACCATGGGCGCCGCGTTGAAGGCGAGCGTGATGTGGATGCCGGCGCAATGCTCCGGATCCTGCGCGCCGAGGGATGTCGTCACCGCCGACCCCCAATCGCCGCCTTGCGCGCCGTAACGCGCGTAGCCGAGCCGGTCCATCAGCCTGGCCAGGTCGCGGCGATGCGGTCGACACCCCAGCCGGTGGTTTTGGGCTTCCCCGAGAAACCAAAGCCCGGCAGCGAGGGGCAGATCACATGGAAGGCATCGGCTGAATTGCCGCCATGTGCGGCAGGATCGACCAGCGGCGCAATCACCTTCTGGAATTCGACGATCGAGCCGGGCCAGCCATGGGTGATGATCAGCGGCAGCGCCGACGGTTCTTTCGAGCGCGCATGCAGGAAGTGGATGTCGATCCCGTCGATCTCGGTGGTGAACTGCTCGAAGCGATTGAGCTTTGCCTCGCGCGCGCGCCAGTCGTAGCCATCAGCCCAGTAGGCGCAGATATCCTTGATCCATTTCAGCGGCGCGCCCTGGCTCCAGTCATCGACCAGCTCAGCCTCCGGCCAGCGCGTGCGGGCGAGGCGCGACTTGAGATCGATAAGGACGTCCTCGCTGATGGCGATGCGGAACGGCTTGATGGCGGTCATTGGAGAGGCCCTGCTCATCGGAGGTCTCGTCATGGCCGGGCTCGTCCCGGCCATCCACGTTCTTACCCACCACTTTGAAGAACGTGGATGCCCGGCACAAGGCCGGGCATGACGAGGATGGTAACCTGTCAGCCCCGACAAGCCTTTCGGACGCGGGCGTCTAGCCCGTCAGCGCGGCCTTCACCAGGCCGGACGCCTTGCCGAAATCCATCTGGCCGGCGTATTTTGCCCGCAGTGCCGCGATCACCTTGCCCATGTCCTTCATGCCGGCGGCGCCGGTCTCGGTGATCGCATCCGCGATCGCCTTCCTGACCTCGTCATCCGACATCTGCTTCGGCAGGTAAGCCGAGATCACCGCGATCTCCTCGCGCTCCTGGGCGGCGAGCTCGGCGCGGCCGCCCTTGTCATAGAGCTCGACGGACTCCTGCCGCTGCTTGATCATCTTCTGAAAGACGCCGAGCAGGTCGGCATCGGAGAGCGGCGGCTTGCCGTTGCCGCGGGCCTCGATATCGGCATTCTTGATGGTCGAGTTGACCATGCGCAGGGTGGACAGCTTGCGCTCGTCCTTGGCCTTCATGGCCTCCTTGACCGCATTGTTGATGTCGTCGCGCAGCATGGTCGCCTCGTTTGGAAACAGTCCGGAAAGACCAGTGGTCTACAACAATATCCGGGGTCAATATAGGTGCTTGCATGAAGACCGGAAAACATCTCGCCATGCTCGCAGTCTGTGCTGTCGTGCTCTGGATAAGCCGTTTCGGTCCCTATGTCTGCAGTGCGCTCCCGGGCTTTACGAGCGAAACCAGTTCGTCCTGGCTTGCCATCACCCTGAATAGGCTCTTTCTGATCCTGATGCTTTACCTGCCAGTCTACGATTTCATCTCCCTGGTGACGTACAAGCTCGGGTGGGAAGCGAAGTTCGACCCGCTCGTCGTCTATGAAGGCGAGGATTCGGTGCAGCCGATTTCGCCAAAGGCCAGACGTGTCCTTTACGTCGTCGACATGGCCGTGGTCGGCTTCTTCCTGCTGCCGCTATGGACCAAGGCCGCCTATTGCGGATGAGTGCCTAGCTCCTTAGCCATTCGACCAGCGCCTGCGCCGTCGCCTCTGGCTGTTCCGGCTGCGGGAGGTGTCCGCAGCGATCGAGGATCACCAGCCTCGCACCGGCAATGCCCTCGGCCATCTCCTGCGAGAACGCATTGGGAATGGTGTTGTCCTGATCGCCCGTCAGCACCAAGGTCGGGCATTTGATCGTCGCCAGCGTGGGCCGCGAATCCACCCGCGTGATGATCGCGGTCTGCTGCCGCAGATAGCCGTCCACGCCGACGTCCTCGCCCTGCTCATCCACGAGCTGTCGAATACGAACGTCGTCGCGGCGCGAGGGATGCACCAGTTCCGGAAACATCTCCGCGCGCGCCGTGCGAAGTTCGCCGCGTCTCGCCCGCTCCATCAGGCCGCGGCGGCGCGCGGTCGCCTCCGGTGCATCGGGTCGGGCCTGCGTATTGATGAGCGCGAGCCTCGCGACCCGCTCGGGCGCCTGGCGCATGATCTCGAGCGCGACGTAGCCGCCCATGGAATGGCCGGCGAGCGCGAAGTGCGGCGGCGCCTCGTTCAGGACACGGCGGGCAATCGCCGTCATGCTGTCATCGCGGACGTGGTTGGCGACCATCACCGGGCCGAAGCACCACAGCGCCGGGATCACCGGTTCATAGATCCGGGTGGAGGACGCCAGCCCCGGAACCAGCAGGATGGGGACGGTCTGGTCCATTATTGCCTCGCAAGCCCGCAGAATTGCCGGAAATTATTCTGGCAAGCTTAAGTGCCTGAATGGACCTGTCAAATATGCAAAAACGCATGTGAATCAGCCCATCTGCGCTTTGACGGCAGCGCCCGCCCGGACTATGAACCGGGCTCATGACACAACATGACAACGATACCGCCTGGCCGGACCATAAACCGACCGCGCTCCTCGTGCTCGCCGATGGCACGGTGCTCGAAGGCTTCGGTCTCGGCGCCGAAGGTCATGCCGTGGGTGAAGTCTGCTTCAACACGGCTATGACCGGTTATGAGGAGATCCTCACCGATCCCTCCTATGCCGGGCAGCTCATCACCTTCACGTTCCCGCATGTCGGCAATGTCGGAACCAACGAGGAAGACATCGAGACGGTGAACATGGCCGCGACGCCCGGTGCGCGCGGCGTGATCCTGCGCACCGCGATCACCAATCCCTCGAACTATCGCTCCACCAAGCATCTCGATGCCTGGCTGAAGGCCCGCGGCATCATCGGCCTGTCCGGCATCGACACCCGCGCGCTGACCGCACTGATCCGGTCGAAGGGCATGCCCAACGCCGTGATCGTGCATTCCAGGACCGGCGAGTTCGACCTGCACGGCCTCAAGGAAGAGGCGCGCGAATGGCCCGGCCTCGAGGGCATGGACCTCGTGCCGATGGTCACCTCAGGCCAGCGTTTCACCTGGGATGAAACGCCCTGGGTGTGGAACGAGGGCTTTGGCCGGCAGGACAAGCCGGAGTTCAACGTCGTCGCGATCGACTACGGCATCAAGCGCAACATTCTGCGCCTGCTCGCCGGGGTCGGCTGCAAGGTGACGGTGGTACCGGCGACGACCTCGTCGGAAGACATCCTGGCGATGAAGCCGGACGGCGTGTTCCTCTCCAACGGCCCCGGCGATCCGGCCGCGACCGGCAAATATGCCGTGCCTGTGATCCAGGACGTGATCAAGTCGGGCACGCCGACATTCGGGATCTGCCTCGGCCACCAGATGCTCGGCCTCGCCGTCGGCGCGAAGACAAAGAAGATGCATCAGGGCCATCACGGCGCCAACCATCCCGTGAAGGACGAGACCACCGGCAAGGTCGAGATCACCTCGATGAACCACGGCTTTGCCGTGGACGAGACCACGCTGCCGAAGGGCGCGACGCAGACCCACATCTCGCTGTTCGACGGCTCCAATTGCGGCATCCAGCTCGACGGCAAGCCGGTGTTCTCGGTGCAGTACCATCCCGAGGCTTCGCCCGGCCCACGTGACTCGCACTATCTGTTCCAGCGCTTCGCCGACCTGATGCGGCAGAAGAAGAGCGCCTAGGCTGCAAGGCTCGCCCGGCGAATTCGCCGGGCTCCGTCATCCGCCGTCACGGGCGCATGAACATGAAGTCCGTGTCGGGGTCGCAGTTCTCGGCGATGAAGCGCAGCTCCGCCTGGATATCGGGGACCGACCTCGTCTCGAGATATTTCGAAATGACGAGGCTGAGCAGGGCGCGGCAAACGGCTTCGTGACCGAGACCGGCTGCCTCCGCCTCGTCGACAGCCGCCGAAAAATGCCGCTGCGCGACGTCGGATGCGTACATGGCGTTCCCCTCTGTTCGATTGGGGTTGCGTGCCTGTGAACGGCCGCCGGCGCCTTGATCTCCGTCAAGCCCGCGTTTGGACTGTTGCCAGGAACAAGAGAGCCTTTATCGTCTTGATTCCTGGTCTTTTGCGACCGGAGCCCCGAGATGCCCATCGTCCGCGACCGTGCCAAACCGCTTGCCATCGTGTTTGAGGACGACGGGCTCGTACCGAACAATGTCCTCCCTTTCCTTGTCTACCAGGCTGCGCTGATGCTCGATCCGGAGCAGCCGGAAGCGACCATCGAAAACCTGTTCGAAGCGAACGGCTGGGGCGGCACGTGGCGCAACGGCGTCTACGACTATCTGCACTATCATGCGACCGTGCATGAAGCTCTCGGCGTCGCGCGCGGCAGCGCGCGGGTTCGCTTCGGCGGCGACCAAGGCCGCGAGCTGGAGATCAGGGCCGGCGATGTCGCGATCCTGCCGGCGGGCACGGGCCATCAGTGCATCAAGGCGAGCGACGATTTCTGCGTGATCGGAGCCTATCCGCCGGGCAGCAAAATGGAAATCACGCGGGCAACGCCAGAGAACCACGCCAGGGCGCTCAAGATGATTCCGAACGTCGCGCTACCGCCGGCCGATCCCGTGACGGGCAAGGACGGGGCGCTGATGCGGCTCTGGCCAGGCAAGGTTGCGTAGGGTGGGCAAAGCGCAGCTGCCCACCCATCAATTTAAGCCGGAAAGATAGATGGTGGGCACGGCGCTTGCGCGCCTTTGCCCAGCCTACGGCAGCCTCGCCTTACGCCTCGTTGCCGCCTTCCTGGCGGGTGGCTTCGAACAGGAACCAGGTGCGGCGCTCGGTGTCGTCGATGAAGTTTTCGAGAAGGCTGGCGCTCGCGACATCGCCGGCGTCGTCGCAGACCTCGTGCGCCTTGCGCATCGCGGCGGCGACATGCTTGTTGTCCTGCATCAACTCGCGCAGCATCTCGCGCGGCGGGACGTAGTCCTCGTCATTGTCCTTGATGGTCTGCAGCTTGGCGACCTGGCCGATCGACTTCAGCGTCGTGCCGCCGATCTTGCGCACGCGTTCGGCGAGCTGGTCGGTGGTGGCGAAAATCTGGTCCGACTGCTCGTCGAGCAGCAGATGATAATCGCGGAAATGCCGGCCGCTGACGTGCCAGTGGAAATTCTTGGTCTTGAGATAGAGCGCGAAGGCGTCGGCCAGAAGCACGTTGAGCGCTTCTGAGACCTTCTTGACCGCCTGGGGCGACAGATCGGTGGGTGTATCGAGGTCAGGGGAGACCTTGCTGGGGGCTTTGCTCACGGGAAACCTTCCTGTTAGGACCGGACATTGACGGCGCACCGTCGCACGCCTAACGCAGGGCGGGCAGTACCGGTTCCCCGACAGGAACCGCGGGGTCGGACACCATGGACGATTGGATCGATTATTACGATTCCACGCACACGATCTATGTCAGCAAGCTGCATCGCGATTTGCACTTCCAGATCATCGCGCGGGACATCATCGGCTATATCACCTCCAAAGAGGCGACCGTGCTGGACTATGCCTGCGGCGAGGCGCTGTCGGCGGGCCAGGTGGCGGCTGCCTGTGGCAAGCTGATCCTCGCCGAACCCGCCCCGGGCGTGCGCGGCCGGCTGATCGCGCGGTTTGCCCCGAACACGAAAATCCGCGTCCGCTCGCTCGACGACGTCCGCAAGATGAAGGATCAGTCCATCGACCTCGTGGTGATGAACTCGGTGGCGCAATATATGACGCCCGAGGAGTTCGATGCCGCGCTCATCAATATCCGGCGATTGCTGACCCCGGCCGGCAAGCTGGTGCTCGGGGATATCCTCCAGCCCCATGTCGGCATGTTCAGGGACGTGATGGCGCTGCTCAGCTTCGGCCTGCGTCACGGTTTTCTGAAGGACGCCCTGATCGGGCTGATCAGCACCGCGCTGTCAGACTACCGTCATCTGCGCTCGCGCATCGGGCTGCAGCGCTACAGCGAGGATGAAATCATCGCGAAGCTCAAAGCGGCCGGCTTCGCAGCCCAGCGCACGCACACCAATATCGGCCACAATCGCTGGCGGATGACCTTCATCGCGCGACCGCCGCTGGTGCGTTAAGCATAACAACTACCTGAGGTGGCTTGTCGCACGTCGATCGGCAATGATCCGGACGGCCCGGTGGCGGAAGCGTCTACGCGAGAGCAGTGCATCGCTCTTCATCCTGGTTCAAATCCAGGCCGGGTCTCCAGCCTTCGCTGGCTCCGCCAGCTTCGGCCAGGCAAGCCCTGTGGTCGCGAAGGCTGTCCCCGCCGAAGCCTTGCGAATGCGGACTGGCGCGGCCATGAAAGCCATCATTGTCGAGAATACTCCTTCGATCATGGACGGATGCGCCGTGGATATCGGCCAACCCCCTGAAACGGCGGCCGAATCTGACCTCGGCGAAATCCCTTGTGTTCGAATCGCGCGCGCCCGCGGAGAAACCGACGCAGGCACTATGCCTCACGCAAACATCGAAAAGGCACCGCGATAAATCGCGGTTTGGCTCAACGCCAAGGCCATGTCTCCCGGCTTTGCGATCGCGGATGCTCCGGGCGGTGTCTGCGAACGGGGGTTTCCCGCCGACCTCCGCTGGGCCAGCGGATTGAGCGTTTCCGCGGCGCTTCTGGTCCATCTCGCGCGCGGCTGGCAGGCGCGGCCAAAACTCGTCAAAATTGCTGGTTGATGGGCGCTTTTCGGGGTTTCGCCGCCCCGAAAACTGGTCTAAGACCCGTCCGCGCGCGAGGGAGACCACGCGCTCTCGGCCACAGGGGACGCGCAGCAAGCGCGCCCTTTTTTTGTGCCCAAATTCCACTTCGGCGAGAGTTGATGCCCAAACGTACAGACATCACCACCATCCTGATCATCGGTGCCGGCCCCATCGTGATCGGCCAGGCCTGCGAGTTCGACTATTCGGGCACGCAGGCGGTGAAGACGTTGAAGGAAGAGGGCTATCGCATCGTCCTCGTCAATTCCAACCCGGCCACCATCATGACCGACCCGGGATTGGCCGATGCGACCTATATCGAGCCGATCACGCCCGAGATCGTCGCCAAGATCATCGAGAAGGAACGTCACGTCATTCCCGGCGGCTTCGCGCTGCTGCCGACCATGGGCGGCCAGACCGCGCTGAACTGCGCGCTGTCGTTGCGCCGGCAGGGCACGCTGGAAAAATTCGACGTCGAGATGATCGGCGCGACGGCCGACGCCATCGACAAGGCCGAAGACCGCCAGCTGTTCCGCGAGGCCATGACCAAGATCGGGCTCGAGACGCCCAAGTCGCGGCTCGCCAACGCCTCCGCGCTCAAGAAGTCCTTCCGCGACAAGCACCAGGCCGAACGCGAGAAGCTGTCGGGCGCAGCCCTTGAAGAGCACGACCGGCAATGGACGCTCGGCGAAAGCGACCGCCGCAAGCGCTACCAGGAATATGCGCTCGGCCAGGCCATGATGGCGTTGTCCGAGATCGGCCTGCCAGCGATCATCCGCCCCTCCTTCACCATGGGCGGCACTGGCGGCGGCATCGCCTACAACAAGGAGGAATTCCTCGACATCATCGAGCGCGGCCTCGATGCATCCCCGACCAACGAAGTCCTGATCGAGGAATCCGTCCTCGGCTGGAAAGAGTTCGAGATGGAGGTGGTGCGCGACAAGAAGGACAATTGCATCATCGTCTGCTCGATCGAGAATTTCGATCCGATGGGCGTGCACACCGGCGATTCCATCACGGTGGCCCCGGCGCTGACGCTGACGGACAAGGAATACCAGATCATGCGCGACGCCTCGCTGGCGGTGCTGCGCGAGATCGGGGTCGAGACCGGCGGCTCCAACGTGCAGTTCGGCGTCAATCCCGAAGACGGCCGCATGGTCGTGATCGAGATGAATCCGCGCGTGTCGCGCTCATCCGCGCTCGCGTCGAAGGCGACGGGCTTCCCGATCGCCAAGGTCGCCGCCAAACTCGCGATCGGCTACACGCTCGACGAAATCGCCAACGACATCACCGGCGGCGCGACACCGGCCTCGTTCGAGCCGACGATCGACTACGTGGTGACCAAGATCCCGCGTTTCGCCTTCGAGAAATTCCCCGGCGCCTCCACCACACTCACGACGTCGATGAAGTCGGTCGGCGAGGTCATGGCGATCGGCCGCACCTTCCAGGAAAGCCTGCAGAAGGCGCTGCGCGGGCTCGAGACGGGCCTGACCGGCCTCGACGAAATCGAGATCGACGGCCTCGGCCAGGGCGACGACAAGAACGCGATCCGCGCCGCGCTCGGCACGCCGACGCCGAACCGGCTGCTGCAGGTCGCGCAGGCGATGCGGCTCGGCTGGTCGAACGAGGAGATCTTCAACTCCTGCAAGATCGACCCGTGGTTCCTCGGCGAGATGCGCGGCATCGTCGACATGGAAGAGAAGGTCAAGACAAGCGGCCTTCCCACCAACGCGTTCGGCATGCGTACGCTGAAAGCGATGGGCTTTTCGGACGCCCGTCTGGCGGTTCTCGCGCAGGTCGCGGATGCCGACGTCACGGCGAAGCGTCACGCCCTGGGCGTCCGCCCGGTGTTCAAGCGCATCGACACCTGTGCCGCAGAATTCGCCTCGCCGACGGCCTACATGTACTCGACCTATGAGTCGCCGTTCGCCGGCAACGTCGCCGACGAGAGCCAGCCGTCGGACCGCAAGAAGGTCATCATCCTCGGCGGTGGCCCGAACCGCATCGGCCAGGGCATCGAGTTCGACTATTGCTGCTGTCACGCCTGCTTCGCGCTCGCCGATGCCGGCTACGAGACCATCATGGTCAACTGCAACCCGGAGACGGTGTCGACCGACTACGACACCGCCGACCGCCTCTATTTCGAGCCGCTCACGGCCGAGGACGTGCTGGAGATCATCGCGACCGAGCGCACCAACGGCACGCTGCACGGCGTGATCGTGCAGTTCGGCGGCCAGACGCCGCTGAAGCTGGCGCGCGCACTGGAAGCCGCCGACGTGCCGATCCTCGGCACCTCGCCCGACGCCATCGACCTTGCCGAAGACCGCGACCGCTTCAAGCGCGTGCTCGACAAGCTCCGCCTCAAGCAGCCCAAGAACGGCATCGCCTATTCGGTCGAGCAGGCCCGCCTGGTCGCGACCGATCTCGGCCTGCCGCTGGTGGTGCGTCCGTCCTACGTGCTCGGCGGCCGTGCGATGCAGATCATCCGCGAAGAGAACCAGCTCAGCGACTATCTGCTCGGCACGCTGCCGGAGCTTGTGCCCGCCGACGTCAAGGCGCGCTATCCGAACGACAAGACCGGCCAGATCAACACGGTGCTCGGCAAGAACCCGCTGCTGTTCGACCGCTACCTCTCGGACGCCACCGAAGTCGACGTCGACTGTCTCTCCGACGGCAAGGACACCTTCATCGTCGGCATCATGGAGCACATCGAGGAAGCCGGCATTCACTCCGGCGACAGCGCCTGCTCGCTGCCGCCCTACTCACTCGACGCGAAGATGATCGAGGAGCTCGAGCGTCAGACCCGCGAGCTCGCGCTCGGCCTCGACGTCGTCGGCCTGATGAACGTGCAATACGCCATCAAGGACGGTGACATCTACGTGCTCGAGGTCAATCCGCGCGCCTCGCGCACGGTGCCCTTCGTCGCCAAGGTGGTCGGCACCCCGGTCGCCAAGATCGCCGCGCGCATCATGGCCGGCGAGAAGCTCGCCGACTTCAAGCTGAAGAAGGCGCAGCTCAAGCATGTCGGCGTGAAGGAATCGGTCTTCCCGTTCGCGCGCTTTCCCGGCGTCGACACGGTGCTTGGCCCCGAGATGCGCTCGACCGGCGAAGTCATGGGCATCGACCGCAATTTCGAGGTCGCCTTCGCCAAGAGCCAGCTCGGCGGCGGCACGCGGGTACCGCGCAAGGGCACGGTGTTCGTCTCGGTGCGCGAGAGCGACAAGACGCGCATCTCCGAAGCCGTTCGCGAATTGCATTCGCTCGGCTTCAAGGTGCTGGCGACATCGGGCACGGCGCGCTTCCTGACCGACCAGGGCATCCCGACCGAAAAGGTGAACAAGGTTCTGGAAGGGCGGCCCCACATCGTTGACGCCATCACCAATGGCGATGTCCAGCTCGTCTTCAACACCACGGACGGCCCCCAGGCGCTCGCCGACAGCCGTTCGCTGCGGCGCGCGGCCCTCTTGCATAAAGTGCCGTATTACACCACTCTTTCCGGGGCCGTGGCGGCCGCGCAGGGCATCCGCGCCTATCTGGGCGGGGACCTTGAGGTTCGGACCCTGCAGAGCTACTTTTCGGAAACCTGATCGCTAGCGGAAGCGACGCTTCCGCTAAGTGACTGGCAATGAAGCTACAATGGCCGGAGGAACTGTCCGGCCATATGGTTGTTCTGTTCCGGCGCCAGCCCCACATAACGTTCCGGTGGGCGCGTATTCAGCCCCCGGAAACCCTGACGAATCAAGGTTGCCGCGCCCTCCTTTGGGTCGGGCGCGTGGCCGAAGGACGAGAGAAGAGATGGAAAAGGTTCCGATGACAGCGGGCGGCTTTGCCGCGCTCGGGGAAGAATTGAAGAAGCGCCAGTCCGAGGACCGTCCGCGCATCATCGAGCACATCGCGGAGGCCCGCTCGCACGGCGACCTGTCGGAAAACGCGGAATATCACGCCGCGAAGGAAGAGCAGTCCCACAATGAGGGCCGCATCGCCGAGCTCGAGGACAAGCTCGCGCGTGCCGACATCATCGACATCTCGAAGCTCTCCGGCGACACCATCAAGTTCGGCGCCACCGTGACGCTGGTCGACGAGGACACCGAGAAGAAGGCGGTGTGGCAGATCGTCGGCGAGGTCGAAGCCGACGCCAAGAAGGGCCGCATTTCCATCACCTCGCCGCTGGCGCGCGCGCTGATCGGCAAGAAGAAGGGCTCCACGGTCGAGGTCAACGCGCCCGGCGGCGCCAAGGCTTATGAGATCACCAAGGTGGAGTGGCGGTAGGGATCTGCCGCTGCTTGTTGTTTCAAAAGGCCGCGTGATCCGCGGCCTTTTTCATTCTCCGATGCCAAAACATTCAGTCACCGTTCACGCCACTTTTGCCAGGCTGGAGCGTGATACTCGCTAAAAGCGGTTGAACTGGAAATTGCGTATGCTGCAAAGGACGTGGCGTGATGGCTGGATCCGGAGCGGAGTAACGCTCGCAATCTGGCTGTCACTCGTGCAAATCTGTGCGGCGGCAACACTCTCCTCGCCCGTGAGTTGGGGTTCACCGGACCAGCCTTGGGGCAAGCGCAGAGCCGTCACAGCCGCGGACCGGGCAGCCATCGCGGCTTACCGCTCCGGTCACAAAGCCCTGATCTACTCGACGAATTTCGCTGGCACATCGGAGCTACAGGCTGATTGGACCACGGTCAGCGACGACAGCCCCGGGAACCAATCCTGTCGCCGCTCTGACAGCATCGGGACGTCGGCCGGTGGACTGCGGCTGAAGACACTCCCTTCTACCGCCTGCCGCACGGCGCGCTGGTCGACGGGCTATGTCGCGAGCAAGGCCAAATACGGCTACGGATTCTTCGAGGCCCGCATCAAGATCGCCGATATCCAGGGCCTGAACAACGCCGTCTGGCTGACAACGGACGACAATTTCGAGATCGACATCGCCGAGGTTCGCTATCCGAACTACATCCATTTCGGCCTGCAATACTGGCCGCCGACCAAGGCCGAGCAGCACGCTGGCATGGGCGGGGGCGCGAGTTTCAAGGAGAACCTGTCATCGAGTTTTCATGACGTCGGTCTGCTGCGGACGCTCACTGGCATGGTCTATGAAGTTGACGGCGAGCCAATCGCAGCCGTCGTTACGAACGGCGCCATGAAGGGCGCGGTGACCATCCGTTTCTCCACAGTGCTGGGCGACTGGGCCGGCGGCAAGGTGCCGGACCATCCCGAGAACCACGACATGATGGTGCAGTGGCTGCACGTCTTCGCCCCATGAAGCCAAATCGCGAATGTGCACGACCACCAGCACACGCGTGCGCCGCGTCATCGCCCTTGCCGCCCTTGGCCTGACGTTGAAATCTGTCGGCCGCAGCGGCAGCGCCCGATGTGCCTGGATCAACTCACCAACCGCTCACCCAGTAAGACGGGGAGAGGGAGCAGACAAAGCTACCGCCGTCCCTTCACGTCCAGCGGCACCGCCGCCTCATATTTCGAATTATGCAGCACCAGCGAGGTGCGGACGTTGCGCACATGCGGCGCGGCGGTCAGGTGCGTGACGAAATCCTGGAAGGTCGCCATGTCGGGCGCGACGCATTTCAGGATGAAATCGACTTCGCCCGACAGCATCCAGCATTCGCGGACCAAGGGCTCGGCCCGGACGAAATCCTCGAAGGCACGCAGATCCGCCTCGGCCTGGCTGGACAGATGCACCGAGGCGAACACGGTGACGTCGAAACCGAGTTTTCGCGCGTCGAGCAGCCCCCGATAGCCATTGATGTACCCCTCCTCCTCCAGCGTCCGGACGCGGCGCAGGCAGGGCGGGGGCGAAATACCGACCCGCTTGGCCAGCTCGACATTGGTGATTCGGCCGTCGGCCTGGATCTCGGCGAGAATTTTGAAGTCGATCTCGTCTAGGTTCCGCGACACGTGATTGGAACTCCTGGCCTTTATGGCGGTATCGGGTGATTTTGGTGCAATCCTCATAGCCCAGTCGCGCCCCGTCACGCAATTTTATTGCGCGTTTACCCCAATTGACTTTTGTTCCCTGTTGGAAAAATCCGCCGAATGGGAATGCAATTCTTGCATAGCTCACCAGAAGGCTTAGATTAGCTCTGATATTTCAGCGCCACCGCGAGGCCTCCTGGCTCTTTCCGCACCCGCGCTGCAGTTCCCCGTGACAAAGGCGTCCGTCGACATGTCCGCTCCTGTCCATGCAAAGGTCGTGATTATCGGCTCTGGCCCCGCTGGCTATACGGCAGCGATCTACGCTGCGCGCGCGATGCTCGAGCCGATCCTGATCCAGGGCATGCAGGCCGGCGGCCAGCTCACCATCACCACCGACGTCGAGAACTATCCGGGCTTCGCCGACGTGATCCAGGGCCCCTGGCTGATGGAGCAGATGGAGAAGCAGGCGGTCCATGTCGGGACCAAAATCGTCTCCGACCTCGTCACCAGGCTCGACAGCTCGCAGCGGCCGTTCCGCCTCACCTGCGACAGTGGCGACGTCTATCTCGCCGACACCGTCATCCTCGCCACCGGCGCGCAGGCGCGCTGGCTCGGGCTGCCGTCCGAAGGAAAATTCCAGGGCGGCGGCGTGTCGGCCTGCGCCACCTGCGACGGGTTCTTCTACCGCGGCAAGGAGGTCGTGGTGGTCGGCGGCGGCAATACCGCGGTCGAGGAAGCCCTGTATCTCACCAATCACGCCTCGCAGGTCACCATCGTGCATCGTCGCGATCACTTCCGCGCCGAACGCATCCTGCAGGAGCGCCTGTTCAAGCACCCGAAGATCAGGGTGGTCTGGGACAGCGCCATCGACGAGATCTGCGGCACCGAGAACCCGAACAAGGTCACCCATGTGCGGCTGAAGAACGTCAAGACCGGCGCGCTGACGGATCTGAAGACCGACGGCGTCTTCATCGCCATCGGCCATGCGCCGGCGACGGAACTGGTGAAGGACCAGGTCAAGCTCAAACCCTCCGGCTATGTCGAGGTCGCCCCGAATTCGACCGCGACCTCCGTGCCCGGCCTGTTCGCCGCCGGCGACGTCGCCGACGAGACTTTTCGCCAGGCCGTCACGGCCGCAGGCCTCGGCTGCATGGCAGCGCTCGAGGCCGAACGATTCCTGGCCCTGCGCGCCAGCGAGCGCGCGGCAGCGGAATAAAGAACATGCCTCGAACACGCGACGGATTTACGGACATGGATTGGGACAAGCTGAAGGTGTTTCACGCGGCGGCGGAGGCGGGCAGCTTCACGCATGCGGGCGAGCAGCTCGGCCTGTCGCAATCGGCGGTCTCGCGCCAGGTCTCTGCGCTGGAGCAGGAGCTGTCGGTCTCGCTGTTCCACCGCCACGCCCGCGGCCTCATCCTCACCGAACAGGGCGACCTGCTGTTCCGCACCGCGCATGACGTGTTCATGCAGCTCCAGGCGGCGCGCGCCAAGCTGACCGACAGCCGCGAGCGGCCGAGCGGCGACCTCAAGATCACCACCACGCCCGGCGTCGGCATCAACTGGCTGATCCCGCGGCTCGGCGAATTCACCGCGCTCTATCCGGAAATTCGCATCTCGCTGATCGTCACCGACGAGGAGCTGGACCTGTCGATGCGCGAGGCGGACGTCGCGATCCGCACCCGCAAGCCGACGCAGCCCGATCTGATCCAGCGCAAGCTGTTCGCGATGGGCTTCCACGCCTATTGCTCGCCGGATTACATCAAGCGCTTCGGCACGCCGCGGACGCTGGAAGAGCTCGACGCCCATCGCATCATCACGCTCTCGGACGGAAGCTTCGCGCCGCATCTGCAGAACCGCAACTGGCTGGTCGAAGCCGGCCGCAACGGCTCGGGTCCGCGCGAAGCCTATTTCAAGGTCAACAACATCCTCGGCCTCGTGCGCGCCTGCCAGCAGGGCCTCGGTATCGCGGCACTGCCGGATTATTTGATCGAAGAACAGAGCCGGCTCGTACAACTGTTCGGCGAATCGGATTCGATCCAGCTCGACACCTATTTCGTCTATCCCGAGGAACTGAAAACGGTCGCGCGCGTGCAGGTGTTCCGCGACTTCGTGGTGAGCAAGGCGCAGCGCTGGCCGTCCTGATTTCCGCATGTCTGACATGCGGGCCGGACGCTTGCTGCATGGCGCTCGTCAAGCTCATACTGTTGGCACGCTGAGCTTACGCGTTGCGCATTTGTCCCCCTCCTCCAGTGGCGCGGGAGTTCAGTAATCCCTCTTGGAAGGTGATTGTGTCGGCCTCACGTGGCCAATACCTCAAGCCGGGCCCTCTGGGTCCGGCTTTTTTTCTGGCCGACCGGCTTTCGCTCTCCGCGTGTATTGACAGTTTTGGGCACAGCCAGCATCATTTCCAAATGATCACGAAGTCGTGCGCCATCGTTTCGAAAAAAGGTCCCCTTCCCGGGGCCTCGGATTGTTGCGCGCGCTGAACCGACTTCGTCATCGCGAACCAAATCCAAAACCCCGCCGCCTGGACGGGGTTTTTTCATGTGCCCTCCGTCTCAGGTCTTTACCGAGAAGGAGATAAAACATGACCGGTCTGGAAGAACATCTGCATGGGCTGTGGCTGCCGCTGGTGACGCCGTTTCGCGACGGCCGTCTCGACGAGACGTCGCTGCGACGGCTGACGCGGCATTACAGCGCAGAGGCCATCGACGGGTTCATCCTCGGGGCGACCTCCGGCGAAGGCATGACGCTGCGCGAGGCCGAGCTGGAACGGCTGGTTGCGATCGTGCGCGAGGAGATGGCGGCGGGGCGGCGCTCCGTTCCGATCTGCCTCGGATTGTCGGGCGCGGATACCTCGCGGCTGAAGGAGAAGCTGGATGAAACCGCGGACTGGCCGATCGACGGTTATCTGATCGCGAGCCCCTATTATTTGCGGCCGTCGCAGCGCGGCCTGCTGGCGCATTTCGAGGCGCTGGCCGATCACGCCGCCTGGCCGCTGGCGCTCTACAACATCCCCTACCGGACCGCGGTCAACATCACCAACCAGACGATGCTGCGGCTCGCCGAGCATCCCAACATCGTCGGGCTGAAGGATTGCGGCGCCAGCCGCGAGCAGTCCATCGCATTGCTGCGCGACCGGCCCAAGGGCTTTCGCGTGCTGACCGGCGAGGATGCGAATTATCTCGAGGCGCTTCTCGACGGCGCCGACGGCGGCATCGTGCTGTCCGCGCATGTCGAGACCGCGACGTTTGCCGCGGTGCATGCCGAGTTGACGCGCGGCAACCAGGATGCGGCGCTGGCGCGCTGGCACGAGGTCTCGGAACTCACCAAGCTGCTGTTCGCCGAGCCGAGCCCGGCGCCTGCGAAGTACTGGCTTTGGCGCAGCGGCCTGATCGACAGCCCCGAGGTGCGCCTGCCGATGGTGGAAGTCGGCAGCGAGCTCGCCGCCACGATCGATCGCGAGATCGAGCGAAGGATGAAGGTGGCGGCGTAGGCGTTTCCTTTCGTCATTCCGGGCGCGCGCAGCGCGAGCCCGGAATGACGGCGGCTAAGTATGGCGCTTTGTCCCCTTGGTTAACCGCGGCCCAACATCCTTCGCGGATGCCGCATTCCGCATCCACGGCTCGTTTACGAGAGCGCGCCTATCGTTCGCGTTCAAAGTCGACCAGAGGGGGAATGACCATGGGACATCGCGCACGGCCGACGGCCGCGAGCCAATTCGCGCCAGCCGATCTTTTGCAGGGACTTCTCGTCGTGTCGTCGTTCGGGTTCTGGGCGGTGATGCTCGGCCTGATGCCGGTGCTGCTGGTTCGGGTCTGGCTCGTCGGCTGACCACATCCGTCGCGGATGGTTAAACGGAGCTCACGACGACGCGCAAAATGCGCCGAGGCTCGCGTTCCGGAATTTTAAAACATAAGGCGTATCGTCACGTCCATAAGCGAAGAAATCGCGGGGGCGTTTCATGAATAGTCGGAACGAAGTGGCGTCGTATTACGACGCAGGACAGCAGCACCTCACCACCGGGCAAGGCTTCACCACCGAGGACATCCTCTGGGCCGTCGGCATCTGGTCGGTGATCCTGACATTGTCGCCGGTCATCGTGTTCTACATGCTGATGGTGGCCTAACTCGTCACCTGACCCCGGAAACGCAAAACGCGCGGAGATCCGCGCGTTCTCGTCCGGGGATTGTTGGTTGAGATTAAGCCGCCTGCTTGTGCATTGCGCCGGACGCGGACGCCGTGCCGCGAATGGCCTTCACCGAACGCTCGATCGCTGCCCACAGCCTTCCGATTTCCTGAGCCGCACGGCTCTCGGCCTGATATTCCCGCGCGCCCTCGCCGTGGCTCAGCGCCATCAGCAGGTCCGAACGGTTGGTGATCTGGCCGCCCCACACGGGTGCGCGGAATTTGGCGAGCGCCTCGCGGGCGATGGTGACGATCGGGCTTTCGGATTCGTCGCGGCGGGCCGGGGCACCGTTGAGCACGACGGCGTAGGGCTTGCGCGCCGCGCGGCACATCTGAATCGTTTCCTGCACGGCGTTGACGTCGAACACGCCGGGACGGGCGGGGATCACAACCATGGTGGCGTTGCGGATGGCGTCGTCGACCACGGCCGACAGGTTCGGCGGCGTGTCGATCAGCACCCATTCATAACCGTCGCGCTTGGCCGCGGAGACGATGCCGCTGACCGAGTTCACGGCCGCCTTGATCGGCGGCTCGTTGGTGCCGCGCAGCTTGTGCCACAGCGTCAGCGATCCCTGCGGATCCGCGTCCACGAGCATCACCTGCTTGCTTGCCTTGATCTGCGCGGCGAGATGTGCGGCGAGGGTACTCTTGCCCGACCCGCCTTTACGCGATGCGAAAACAATAACGTTCATACCCTTGGCCTCCAGATTGACCCCAGGGCACGAAAATGAATCACCTCGCTGATTCGTGAAAGAAAAATTTATCGGCAGTTGCGTTGCGGCCACGAAATAACAAGACGTGTTGGCTTTTGAGTCACACTGCTGGCTGCGACGACGATGCGAACCGTCATGAACGTGTATCCCGGCGGTTAAGCGGCAAAATTCCGATGCAACCTCCCCGCGCAAAGCTGCGCGCGGCTTCCTTCCGCCCCGCACGCGCTTGGAATTGTCGCAGGAGTCCGCATGCGCGGGTGAACAAAAGGAGTCCGGCGGCATCGCGAGGCTGATGCCGGCCGCCGCCGGACACGCAAATGCCCGGGGACAAGGCCCCGGGCATGAGCGGAGTTTCAAACAGGGAACGCGCGGGGGCTCACTCGTCGGTGGTTTTCTTCTTGGCCTTCGGCGCCGGTTTGGTGCTCCTGGCCGCCTTGGGGGCGATGTTGGTCGGCTTGCCGGCGACGGGCTCGGGGCCCTGGCGGAAGAACACCTTGCACTGCGGCGAGAGCTGCGCCTTCTTCTTGATCATGCAGGCGGTGATGGCATCGACGTTCGGCACGAACTCGCCGCACAGCCGCATCGCATCGGGCGAGCAGGCCTGCTGCTCTTCCGGGGTGTAGGCAAAGCCCGCGCCGGGCTGGACCAGCACGGCGAGGGCAAGCCCACAGACCGCAGCAAGAATGGACTTCTGAAAACGGAACGCCGGCATCGATACCCCCAAGTGTCTGAATGAGGGCGGAGTGTGGGTGAACGGCGGTTGGTTGGCAACGCGCGGGAATGCGAAAGGCGGGAGCTGTGCGGTCTCGGCAACAGGCGGGGAATTACGGGATGCAGTGGATCCCAGCGTTGGCGGGCGTGCTCCGGCCTCTCCCGCTTGCGGAAGAGGCCGACGCGCCCGGGGCGATGCGAAGCATCGTCCCCCGTACGCGGGGAGGGAGTTCACCGCCGATGCCGCCGGCGCGAAAATTTTGAAAACAACCCCATGCACAGTAGCCAGGCCTCAGCGAATGCTGCGGCGCCCCGGCATTTGCGGATTTTACGAAATCAATTTGACACGTCGGGCAATACACCGGCATAATGCCATCCTCGGAAATGTGTGGGGTGGCCAGTCCAAGTCCCCGTGAAGCTGAGGGGCGCATGGCCACCGTTCTGATCGTCGCACCGGTGTTTGCCCTGATCGCGGCCGGCTATGCCGCGGTGCTGTTTCGCTTCGTCTCCGAGAGCGCGCACAAGGGCATCTCCGAATTCGCCTTCAGCATCGCGATCCCCGCGCTGCTGTTCCGCACCATCGTCGTGTCGGAATTCCCCGATGTCAGCCCCTACAGGATGTGGGGCGCCTATTACGGCGCGCTGGCGTTCACCTGGATCGCGGCGCTGGCGATCTCGGCGCTGCTGCGCGAACGACGCATGGACCACGAGGACGGCGTCGTGTTCGCGATCGGCTCGGTCTACGGCAACATCGTGATGCTCGGCATTCCGCTGGTGATCTCGGCGCTCGGCAATGAGGCCGCAGGACCAATGGCGCTGATCCTGTCGGTGAACACGCCGCTGCTCTGGCTCTGCGGCATCTTGCAGATGGAGTTCGTCAGCCGCAAAGGGAGCGGCTCGCCGCTGGCGGTGATCCGTCCCGTGCTCGCCGATCTCGCGCGCAATCCGCTGATGCTGGGCATCGGCTTCGGCGTGGTCTGGCGCTTCACGGGCCTCGGCCTCAATCCCGTCGTCGACAGGACGATCGAGCTTTTGGCGCAGGCGGGATCGCCGGCCGCGCTGATCGCGCTCGGCATCAACCTGTTCCGCTTCGAGGTGAAGGGCGAGATGAGAAGCGTCGTCGTGATGTGCGCGCTCAAACTGCTGGCGATGCCGCCGGTGTCCGGCGCGGTGGCGCTGGGGACGCTGCTGGCGGCGGCGACGTTGCCGGTGGTGGTGATGCTGGTGGCGAAATAGCCCGGGCCAGCGTGCTGACTGTCTTGCCGTGCGGCTCACGGGCCGATAATCCTCTGTGCGCGGCCCACCCGGCCGACGCTTTTCTGGATTTCATTTCGCGATCTCCGGCGCACGACCGGAGCGCTACCCAAGGTGTTGTGATGTCCCGTTCTGCTGCGATGAGGTCGGCGAAATTCACGCTTGCCGCCGCGAGCCTGCTGGCGCTATGCGCCTCGGCGCTGGCCGGTTCGTTCAAGGTCCCCTACGACAAGCCGTCGCTGGCCGTGACGGTGCCCGACAAATGGACGCCCAATTCGTCCGAGGACGGCGTCGATGCCGCCGCGCCCGGGGGCGCGTTCTTCATGTCGATCTACACGTTCGCGGGCGAGGACTGCAAAGCCGCGCGCGACGACGTGGTGGCCTTCCTCACCCGCAACGGTATGAAAATCGACGCCGCATCGGCCAGGGATGTCGCGCAGGCCTTGCCCGGCTTGCAGGCCACCGGCACCCAATACGCGGCGACCGAGGACGGCAAGACGAGGCAGGTGATCGCCGTCGTCGCCCCCCTGCCCCGCAAGCGATGCCTGCAAATCGCCCAATGGGGCACCGAGCAAGGCTTCAGGCAAAACGCGGACGCCGTTGCGAAGATCGTCGGCTCGATCAAGCTGCTGGATAAATAGAGCGGCGGAGCAGCGACGCGCGGCAGCGTCGCTACGCTCCGGACGGCATCCTCCGGATCAGCGCAGGCCGAAGAACGACAGCACAGCACCGATCACGACGACGAGGCCGACGATATAAATCAATCCGTTCATAGTTCAACTCCCTCAGCTTGTTTGACCCTGCCGAAGCCACAACACCCGGCACGGAAAAAAGGTCCTCGGCGCCGCTTGCCGATTTTTCCCGAAGGCAGGAACGAATGGCCCCCTCTGCGGCTTCTGAATGGAACATGCTGGAGGGAGAGAGATCGATGCGGACCTGGCACCAGATCGCGAGTGCGACGATGACGATTGCATTTTCGATCAGCCTGTTCATCGCCTCGCAGATGTACGTGACCTCGCGCGCGTCCGCAGCCCAATCCGCCACCCTGCAAGTCCTGAAGCTGCGAAACGCGGGATACCGCGTGTCGCACGGTCGTTGACCCGGACCGGCATGCCGCTTGCGATATCGCTGATCGTGAACGGCTATGTGCACCTGAACGATCGCGACGCCCTGGAAACGCTGCGCGCTCACCGTGCCGGCTTGCTGGACTCGGCGCGATCGATCGCGGGAATGGACACCGGCCTGATGATGGCCACCCTCACCGAAGAGATCGCGATCATCGACGCCGGGCTGTCTCAACTGAGCGCTCAGCCCGAGCAGCAGGCCCACGCCCCCGGGCGCCCTCGCTACCCCAGTCCATCATCGCATCAATGAACGGACGCGCCTGGCGGATCGCGGTCCGAAATCGTTGCGTGGCCTGCGTGAGCAACATCACATCGCCGCACCGCACGATTTGCTAGTTCAGACCATTGGCAACAGGAGGCCATCATGAAACACGCCGTTCTGATCCTGACGCTGGCCGCTGCGCTCTCGGCTGCGCCAATGTCTGCCCCTGCATCGCAAGCGAGCGCGCTCCACCCAGCCAGCCGGCAGGGCCAAAGCGGCGTCAGCCAGGGCGCCGATCTGCAGATGATCCAGACTCAGAGCCTGATGAGCCAGCGACAGACCGCGGTGCAGATGACAACGCAGATGTTGAATGGCGCGAATAGCTGCCCCAAATGCGCGCAGAACATCCGGCCGTGACTGCGCCTGGCTAGTGCTATTGAGAAGGCCGGCCCGCGCGCCAGGCCATCTCCCAGAAATCTGCCTCGAGGCGGGTGGCTTCCCTGAAGATCGCGACCAGCTCGGCCTCGCGGGTCGGCGTGGCGTAACGTCCTGCCAGATCCTCCAGCTGCGCCAGCGCCCTGGCCGCGACCTCCTGATACGGCGCGCCGGCATATTCGGCGATCCAGACGCGATAGGCGTTCGTCGCGGCGTCCGCGCCGGGGAGCGCGGCGAGCCGCGTGGCGATCTCCGCATAGCCGATCACGCAAGGCGCCAGCGCCACCTTGAGCGCCAGCAGATCACCGCGCATGCCCGCATCCAATACGTAGCGCGTATAGGCCAGCATCTCGGCCGCCGGCGCGGCCTGTTCGAGATCGGCCGGGGACAGCCCCCATTCGCCACAGAGCTTGACGTGCAGGTTCATCTCGACATCGAGGATCGCCGAAAGGCCGCTGGCTGCTTCACGCATGTCGGCAAGTTTCGGCGACTTGTAGACCGCAAGCGCGTAGGCGCGCGCAAACTCGATGAGGAACAGGTAGTCTTGAACGAGATAGTGACGAAACGCAGCTTCAGGAAGCGAGCCGTCGGCAAGACCGTTCGTGAAGGGATGATTAGTGTAGGCCTGCCACTCGGCGGTGGCTGCGGTTTTGAGACGGTTGAAGAAGGTCACGATGGTTTGGGCCGGGGTTGCTTGTCGATGAACGTCTTTGGCTTGCTACCGATAGCGGATTGCGGATTGAAGAGCTACGGCGACCGGACAAAACTGGCTTTGAGCGGCGTTGCGGAAGAGACACTCTCTGCGTCGAGAGTTTGGTGCATTGTCACTGCTCGATTGGTTATATGCAGTTCGCGAAACGAGTATAGCGCGGTCCCTGGCGCCATTCCCGCTAGATCGCTAATCGCCTCCGGCCCTGCGCCCAAAAAGCCGGAGGTCATGGGGATAGCGCCCGACATGCGACACGCGGATGCGCGCCGCGTCCCTGTGTCGGGGATTGATGAGGTAGTTCTGCGCAAATGGCACGATGACCGACGGCACGGACATGATCGCGGTACGCGCCGCGTCGAACCACGGCCGCAACATACCGCGCGTCACCCTGGGGTCATCAGCCCAATCGCGCGACATCGTTTCGATATCGGTCAAGTTCATCGTTTCGACGGCGACGTCATCAGGCACGTCGATGCCGAGCAGCTGGTACGTCGTTGGCAGGTCCTCGAAATCGATTTCCAGATGCACCATCACCTCGAGCAGCGCCGAAGCTGGATGGTCCGCGGCGTAGACGACGGGACGGCCGCGATCATGCCAGCGGCCATCGGCCTTCAGGCCGCCAACGCCCGACAGGTCATCGAAATTGGAAATCCGCCAGATCCGCACGGCAAATCCTCAGGCGAGGATGCCGTGATCGATCCGGTGCAACATGTCCTCGACGACCCGCGCGCCCGCCTCCGTCGCGAGGTAAGCCAGCGGCGTTTCTCCGCCAAGCGCCTTCTTGGGCTTGCGCAGCCAGCGATGCGCCTTCGCAGGCTCGCCGAACACGTTTGCGGCCAGCCGGTCAATCCGCGCCAGCCGCACCGCCTTGTCCGTCTCCTCGACCGTCAGTGGCTCGCCATCCGACAGCCGCCGCGCCAGCGTGCGCTTCGGCACGACAAGCGCGAAAATTTCGTCGTCGCTGTAATTGGCGAGACGCTTGAGCGCTGCGGCCTCGATGCGAAATAGACGGTTCGCATCGATGAGGACATCGAACAGTTCGGCCCGCGGAAGCGCTTCATCCACCGCACGCCTGCCAAGCCCGAGTGAAGGCGCATCGGTGACAGTGGAGAGCCCTGTGACCGCGTCGAAATGCCCGCGTACGACGACCGCGCCGGCTTGGGGGTGGTAGGCCTGGTCGGGCTCGGCGACGGACAAGCGTTCCGGCTGGGCAGGTTTGCGCGATTTGCGGGGAGGAGATTTCGAACCGCCCTTGCCGGCCCGCTCAAACCTAGCCATTGGATCGCCTCCAGGTCGCGTGCCAGATGCCTAAAAATTCTGGTCAAGTGGCAGTTAAGCACACGGACGCGGGGATTCAAGCACGGTCTGACGGAGCGAGGAGGTTCGCAAGTGGAGTTCGTGTGCTGTCAGGGCTTGCCGAGTAGGCTTCGTGCACTGTCACGGTAATGATATACTATTGCTCGACGGCATCGGCCTGACCGAAGATGGGCGCGCGAGCAATTCGTGCGATGTCTTCATAGGCGGGCTCTTTCTTCAGAGCCCGCGATTTCAGTACCGTCTCAATTACGTCGCTGCGGAACTCATTGGCCTTTGGATCGGACACTTCCTCGTCCGCGTCAAACTCCGAAACGAGAAGAAAAATGAAAAACACACCAATCAATGCTTCAGGGAATTTCTTATACTGGCCGAGGACGCTCTTCCAAAAAGTTAGCGGCGCCCCTCCTCTTATGGACGGCTTATTGTATCGCTGCTTACCCTCTACCGGAGTTGAAAATCCAACACGTCCGACTGCAACCAAAGCGTCTCGAGCCGCTTCGGGTGATAATGGGAACTCAGCACTAAATTGATCCGATCCGGCAAGCACAAGATGGGTGAGACCATCGACGAAGAATGGATTTGCCTCAAGGGTCCCGTTGTAAAAGAGCGCGATCCCATACTTTCGCAAAAGAGCCTCCGTCAGGTGCCCGTACCATGACCACGCCAGACCCGCGAAAAGTTCGCTTTCCCCGGATCGATCGATGACGTTCCTTTTAACGGCTTGGTGGGCGGCCGACTGAATTTCCGGAGGAATAACCGCTGTTTTTACAGCACCACCCGTTCGAACTGACGACATGGCTCTCGCCAGCCGCTCGAGCTGACGCGTTTCTCCCTTCTTAAATGTACTAACAATAAGCTCCAGAAGTAGACTGCGCACGAAGGTTCTGCGTTCGGCGCAGCAATATGCACAATGACGGATTGCAAGGAACGCATCATTCGGCTCGCCGTTTTCGACCGCTTCATTGAAAATGCGTTCGACTAACGATTTGACTTGGGATTCCGACGCATTGAGATATTCGAGCGCACGAGCCGCAAAGAGGTTGAGGCTCATTCTCTCATCTGCTGATGAAGTAGCATTGATCAACTCGATCAGCTGTTCAATCGCTTGATTTTGACGACGAAGGCTCCTGTGAGTTTTGATCTGCAAACTGAGGTGCGCTACAACGTCCCACTCCTTCACGACGACATGCGGAATTATCTCACTCAGAACCTCTTCGACGCTATCAGCCTTCTCGTCGATATGGCGCGCGAAGAAATACTCAAGAAAGGTCTGGTGGGTAAAGGCAAATACGTTCTCGCCGACATCGGTCATCACCCACGCACGCCCGGTGATAAATTTAACAACAGCTTTCGTACCCGCAGTCGCTTGGGACTTATTCTCGTATAGAGCTTCGAGATAGCGCTTGATCTCTGCGCTTAACCAAGCCTCCTCCACTCCGTCGGCGAGCTCTGGATCGCCGAACATATTTGCGGCGATACTACTGAACAGATGTAGCTTATCAAAATCAGACGGGACGTCTGCTTTGATGTCGCGATCCGGATCCCAGCGCTCAAACATTAGGATAGCGCACTCTCTATAAATTTCAGGCCTGTTCGAAGGTACGTCTCCTCTCGCGTTGAATAGCCAAGCCATTAGGGTCCGGACTCAATTAGTCCACCATGAGACTGCGGCTGCCAACAGGATTGCAGACAGGAAGATGTCTGCGCGCTTGTCGTATCGAGTTGCGATACGACGGAAGTCCTTGAGCCGGCAGAACATGCGCTCGATGACGTTTCGGCCTTTATATGCTGTTTTGTCGTAACGATGCGGATGCTTGCGGGTCGGATTCGGCGGGATCACGGCCTTGATACGGCGTGCGGCCAGTTCATCGCGTAAGCTCTTGGCGTCGTAGGCTCGGTCGGCTAGCAGGCGGCGCGGATTGCGGATCATGCCGATCAGGTCGCGTGCACCGACCAAGTCGTGGGTATTGCCGGGGGTAATCAGGAAGGCCAAGGGGCGGCCGATATCGTCAGTCAGCGCGTGGATTTTGGTGGTCTGCCCGCCCCGCGAGCGACCGATTGCATTTTTGAAGGCCCCCCTTTTGCGCCAGCTGCGGAGCGATGGGCTTTGATGTAGGTGGAGTCCACCGAGACCGATCCGTACATGCCGGTCGATCCGGTCAGGGCGTAGAAGATGCCCGTCCAAATCCCCTGCCGGCTCCAGCGGTTGAAGCGGTTATAGACCGTGGTGTAGGGACCATAGACTTCCGGACAATCGCGCCAGCGCGAACCCGATTTCAGCATGTGCATGATGCCACTGATGACGCGACGATCATCAACCCGATGCGCCCCTTTGCGCCCCCGCGGCAACAACGGCTCAATCCGCCGCCATTCCGCATCGCTGAGCCAGTAGACCTGCTTTGCCATTCAAGCCTCCCTTCCGTTGAGAAGCTTGAATCACAATCCAATTTCAGATGGAATCCCTATTGAGTACAGACCCTAGAGCAGATACTGAAGCGCGACGGGCAGGTCACATTGATGCAGTGTTCAAGAGATGTGAAGGCGTGCTGCTTAGTCCCCTTTATAGGGTTCGCAATGAATGGTCGCGTATTGGAGAGAAATACTCAACATGAGCACGAGCCGCGCGCCGACGCCGTCCACTTGCGCTGCTCACAAAAGCCCTCCAGTGTTCATGTTGGTGCTAGCAGACCGGCGCGTTGAGGCGTCAGCGCGCAGCCCGTTGCTGCGACCGACTGACAGGTGATGCATGGTGGACGACTTCTCAGAAATAAAGATCGGAAAATCTACTGCCGTGTTTGATGACAAGGGAGGGCTTGTTGGCGCCCATGGTGCCGATGGTTGGCGCATGTCGTTTCGTAACGATGACGGTGTGAGCGGAAAGCTTCCTGTTGCGTGCGAGAACGGTCACACCGGCATCAGCATCGAAATCCCAGCGATAACGGCTAGCTTCACCGGCCCCGTGCAGGTGCAGAACCCTTGCCCGCTCTGCGGCGGAAAGCTTTCAGCCTCCGCGGGCCACTATGTCCGAAATGAACAGGGTGTCTTCGAACGCATCGGCGGAATGCCATCTTAGCGCTGTCCCGCTTCCTCGCGACTACAAAGCCGTGAGATGGGCGCTCGCAGAGCCCTGGTCCTGCGCCAATTGTCGTAAAGACCGACAGAGTCCCCGCCAGCCGATCAAGTTGAGCGAGACTTGATCTCTTGCAGTTCGTGTACGAACTATTCAGCTTCTCTCTTTTCGACCGGCATGCGACGGCTCCATGGTGGCCCCCAAGGTGCTGTGGCATCGGCATTGGCCTTCACTACCTCGAAGCGCTTGCGCGCAGCCTGCTCTTCCTGCCGAGTTGCGTCGAACGTGTCCTTAAATTTCATTTCGCTTGAGCAGAACGACGAACGTCGCTAAGCGCACGGGTCGCTTATGTCCGATCGCATCGCCGAGGCCATTGCTGCGTATCAAGCATGCACGACCCCTGAGTTTGTGGAAGCCGCCCTCGACGCAATCAAAGACCGTGACTATGCCCCTCTCATCACTGCCGGTAGCGTGCGCTTGAGCGCTGCGATGGCCCTTCATGACGTTCTCGCCGAAGAGATCGCGCGATAGCAATGTCTCGACGCGTCGGCACCATTCTGCAAGTCGATGTCGCCCGCGCGATTCGGGCGGCGAAGAAGAATGGTGCCGACGCGATTCAGGTGACGCCGGATGGTACGATCACCATCCTGTTGAAGGCACCGACGATCGCACCGGCCGACGAATTCGAAGCGTGGGAACGCGAGCATGAACAGGCGAAAGCTGCCAGGCGTCGCGAGCGCGACTAAGCGCCTCGCAGATGGCACGCGCCGCCGGTACTACTACGCGTGGCGCGGTGGGCCGATGCTCAAGGCCGCCGATGGCAAGCCGCTGCAACCGAACGATCCAGAATTCTTTGTGGCCTATACGTCCGCGCATGCGGAGCGAAAGAAGCCGCCCTCCGGCAACTTGTTCTCGCTCATCGCTGCCTTCAAGTCGATGGCGGAGTACACGAGCCTCGCGGACAAGACGCGCAAGGACTACCTCCGATTCCTCAAGCTGATTGAAAACGAGTTCGGCACAATGCCCCTCTCAGTCGTGCAGGACCGACGCGCCCGAGGCAAATTCAAAGAGTGGCGCGACGGCATGGCAGACAACCCACGCACGGCCGACTATGCTTGGACTGTGCTCGCCCGCGTACTTAGCGTGGCCAAGGACCGCGGTCTGATTGCGGTGAACGTCTGCGAGCGTGGCGGTCGACTGTACGAAGCCGATCGCGCCGAGCAGATTTGGCTGGACGACCATATCAAGGCGTTTTGCAAGGTGGCATCGCCCGAGCTTCAATTCGCGTTGCTGCTCGCCCTATGGACCGGACAGCGTCAGGGGACGTTGATCGGAATCACTTGGCAACAATACGATGGGACCCACATTCGATTGCAGCCCAATAAACAGCGCCGCGGAAAGAAGAAAAAGCGCATTGTGATCCCTGTTGGTGCGCCGCTCAAAGCCGCGCTCGACGCGCATCGGCCAGACAATGCCGAAGGTCCGATTCTTCGCAACACATTCGGCGAAGCATGGACGGGCGACGGCTTCCGCGCGTCATGGGGAAAGGCATTCGATCGAGCGAAGCTTAGCGATGCCGATTTGCACTTCCACGATTTGCGAGGGACGGCGGTCACTAGGTTGGCACTCTCAGGGTGCTCCACCGCGCAGATAGCCGCGATCACGGGGCACAGCCCGCGTGACGTGGACGAGATACTGAAAGCACACTATCTCGGCGGCCAGGCCGAACTTGTGGAACAGGCGATCGTCAAGCTGGTGGCGGCGTTTGGCTAACTTTCCCAAAGAGACAGTAGCTGAGCAATAGCCGCATCTGCCGACTGCCGATCGGTCCACGGCGCGGACTCTCGCACCCAAATCGTATGTTGTGCAGGCGAGAGTTGTTTTCCGTCCTTGATTTCAGATGGCTGTACAATGACATCGAGTTCTCTATAGACGACGGTGCTATATTTACCACGTCCATTGTGGACCGCCTCGACTCGGTGTCTGTGCCCAAGACGAGTCAAATAAACAACCTTCTCGACTTCTTCGTACTCGCTGATCTTCGTGAAGGCCGATACGTCGAGCATTTGTCGATCCCATCAAGCACGAGTAGAGAACAAAAACTGCAAACCGTGCAGCAAACCGCGGCAACCGTTCCGCTTCTGTCCATCCCTAAGCTATTGAAAAGCTTGGTGGGCGCACCAGGGCTCGAACCTGGGACCCGCTGATTAAGAGTCAGCTGCTCTACCAACTGAGCTATGCGCCCGAAAGGCGGTCAAAGCCTTGCGAGGCCGGTCGTTTAGCAAAGCGATCAGGGGATGGCAAGCGATGCGGTGAAGGTTTTTCCAAAGTCCCCAAAAAGCGAAAAGCCGCTGGATTCCAGCGGCTTCGCCAAGGTTAATGCCGGGGCTTGTCCCCGCGCGATCAAGGCGGGCTCAGAGCCGGCCTTCGCGATCCCGGTCCGGGCCGCCGTCCCGGTCGAAGCGATCGCCATGCAAGTGGTCCATCATGCGATCCATGTCCCGCTCCATGAAGTGACGGGGCGGGCCGTCCTCGCCGCCGCCGAACGGGCCGCGGTGGCGGGTCAGCGCGGCGAGGCGCCGCTTCTGGCCCTCATCCAGCGTCTTGTAGAGCGGATCGGCGGCATCGGCGATCTTCTTCAGGGCCGAGGATGTGGCGCCCATGTCCTCGGCGTGCTGGCGCAGCCGGGCGACCGGATCCTCCGGCTTGTCGGCATCAGCCTGGATCGCAGTCATGCGCGCATTGGCACGGTCGATGCGCAGCTTGGCGAAGTCGCGCACGGCAGCCTCGACCGGCGGCCACAGCTTCTCCTGATCGGCATTGAGCTTCAGACCGGCATGGACGGCTGCAATCCGCGCGTCGAGCATGGCGGCGCGGTCTTCGGGGTTGATGTGCATGTGGCGCATGTGCTCGTGCATCCACGGGCGATGATATTGGGCATAGACCACGCCCGAGCCGGCGATGCTGAGCACGGCGATGGCAGCGATGGTGAACTTCCTCATGCGAACTCTCCTCTGGAAGATATTCCGAGGATGGGCGCCGCGCGGCTTGTGCGCAACTTACATCTTGGACAGAGAGAGCATCCTTACCAAGATGTAACCCCAGATTTACCTCCAGTCGCAAACAGACATCACGCGCAACAAAAAGGGCTTCCGCGCCCGGCACGGAAGCCCCTTCATTCCACGTTTAACGAGACCGGCGGGTCGCGCGCTCAGGTGGTGCCGCTCTCAATTGGTGGAGCTCTTGGCTTCCTTCAGGAACTCGTCGATCAGCGGCTGGCCGACGCGGCCTGCGGCGTCCTTGTAGACCGGCTCCATCGCCTTGCGCATCGCCTCGTCCTGCTCCGGCGTGAGCTTGATGATCTCGCTCTTGCCGCTCTTACTGATCTCGGCAAGCGCGTCGTCGTTTTCCTTCTGCGACTGCGCATTGTTGAAGTCGGTGGCTTCCTTCATCGCCTTCGAGAGCTGGTCGCGGATGTCGGCCGGCAGATCGTCCCAGAACTTCTTGTTCACGATCACGACGTAGCCGATATAGCCGTGATTGGTCTCGGTGATGTACTTCTGCACCTCGTGCATCTTCTGGGTGTAGATGTTCGACCAGGTGTTCTCCTGGCCGTCCACCACGCCGGTCTGCAGCGCCTGGTAGACTTCCGAGAACGCCATCACCTGCGGCAGCGAGCCGAGTGCCTTGAATTGGGCCTGGAGCACGCGCGAGGACTGGATGCGGAACTTGACGCCCTGATAGTCCGCGGGCGCGACCAGCTTCTTGTTGGCGCTCATCTGCTTGAAGCCGTTGTCCCAATAGGCCAGGCCGGTGATGCCCTTGGAGTCCAGCAGCTTGAGCAGCCGCAATCCCAGCGGCCCTTCCGTCACCTTCCGCAGCGTCTTCAGGTCGGGCAGGATGTAAGGCAGATCGAACACCTCGAACTCGCGGATGCCGAGCGGGCCGAATTTCGAGTTGGACGGCGCCAGCATCTGCACGCTGCCGAGCTGAAGCGCCTCGAGCTCTTCCTTGTCCTTGTAGAGCGACGAGTTCGGGTAGACCTCGATCTTGACCTTGCCGCCGGTGTACTTCTCGGCGAGTTCCTTGAACTTTTCCGACGCCTTGCCCTTCGGCGTGTCGGTGGCGACGACGTGGCTGAATTTGATGATGATGGGCGATTGGGCCGATGCCGGCCCGGCGAGCGCCAGCGCTCCGGTCAAAACCGCAACCGATGCCGCAGCCAAAACGAGTTTCCGCATGCTTCCTCCAGGCGTCCTTGTGGGGCACGGACCGCCGGCCCCCAGACTTAAAGTCGAGACTTGAAGGCAGGATTATAGGGAAGCCGGAACCTGCGCCATTGCCCCTTAGCAGGGGGCGGCCTGCAAAAATGCGGTATCGCGAGGGGGCACGGCCGCCCCGGAGAGATGGCGGGCGCCCCGCCATCGCTCTTGTCGACTGCGCAAGCTCAGCCGTGCAGCGCCGGGGCGAGCTGGGCCTGCTGCGCCACCGCCGGATCTATGATCAGGGTGCCGCCATGCCCGTCGGAGGACAGCGCAAAATCCGCCGCGCTGTACTGGCCGAGCAGGCTCAGCGACGCGGTGTGCGTGCCATCGGACACGGTCAGCGTGCCGCCGCTGTTGTCGCCGTTCTGCGCATAGGCGAGCGAGGTGACGCCGTCGCTGAACAGGATGTCGCCGAGCGCGATGCTGTCGTGGTCCTGCCAGCCGGAGATCGTTCCGGTGAAGCCCAAGGCCTGATCGAGCACCAGGGCGGCATTGACACCGGCGAAGACGACGTCGTCGATGGTGCCGCCGGCATGGACATAGGCGAGCGCGCCCGCGCCGATCGTGGTGTCGTCCGCGCTGCCGCCGGACTGCACGTGCTGCACGCCGGCCAGCACCGTCGTGCCCGCCGCGCTGCCGTACACATATTGCGCGCCGCCATTGACGATGGTGGCGCTGGCCGAACCCCAGTCGAGCTGGAAGCCGCCGGCATTGATCGTGGTGCCGGTGGCGAAGCCGTCGGCATAGACGTTCTGCTGACTGCCGGCGTTGACCGTGGTCGCCGACGCGCTGCCGTGCAGGTACTGGACCGCGCCGTTGGCGATCGTGGTCTGCACCACCGTGCCGTAGACGTTCTGGCTGCCGCCATCCATGGTGGTGTTGATCGCGGTTGCGCCGGAATAGACGTCCTGCGCGCCGCCATGGATGGTCGTGTCGCTGGCCGTGCCGGCGGCTTCGACGGTCTGCACGCCCGAATTGATCGTCGTCAGGCTCGCCGAGCCGAACACGTGCTGATTGCCGCCATTGATCGTCGTGGTGATGGTGAAACCCCAGTCGATCTGGAGGCCGCCGGTGTTGATGGTGGTTCCGGTCGCGCTGCCGTCGATATAGACGTTCTGCTCGCCGCCGGCATTCACCGTGGTCGAGAAGGCGTTGTTGTGGATGTGCTGGAGCCCGCCACTGGCGATCGTGGTCCCGATCGCCACGCCGAACACCGTCTGGGTGCCGCCGTCGATGGCGGTATTGGAGGCGACGCCGCCGCCATAGATGTCCTGCTCACCGCCGGTCTCGATCGTGGTTCCGTCCGCCGAGCCGCCGATCTGGATGTACTGATTGCCTGCGACCACCGCGTTCGATGACAGGCCGTAAACCGACAGCGCGGCGCCCGCGGCCACCACCATTCCGTTGGCGGAGCCCTCGAGAACGACTCCCGCGCCGCTCTCGACCTTGATCTCGGAATAGCCGGCGGCGTCCTTGATCCGCCAGATACCGCTCTGGACATCGAGCTTCTCGACATCAACCACCGTGCCGAGCAGTGAGCCGGTGCCGTTGCCCGACAGCACGAGCGTGTCCACGCCGTCACCGCCGTCGATCGTCCCGGTGACGATCGACCCGGTGACGAGATTGATATTGTCGTCGCCCGCGCCAAGCGTGACGTCTCCGATGATGGAGCCGCTGTTGACGAGCGTATCGTTGCCGCCATCCGTGGCGACGCTGCCGTAAATGCTGCCGGTATTGGTCACGGTGTCGCCGAACGTGCCGACGATCGAGATCGCCTCGCCGTTGTTGCCACGGATCGTGCCGTCGTTGATGATGGTCGTGACGCCGAAGGCGCTGCCGTCATTGCTGTCGTCGACCGTGATCGCGCGCTGGTCGCTGATGATCAGGCCGCCCACCTCGTTATGGACCAAGCCGCCGCCGATCGCGAGCGCCTCGTTGAGGCCGTTGGCGGCGCTGACCAGGCCGACCGCCTTGATCGTGCCGAAATTGTCGATCGAGACCAGGCCGTCGACGTCGATGCCGTCGGCATCCGCGCCGCTGACCGTCGTGCCGGTGATGGTACCGCGGTTGGTCACGGTCGTGGTCGTGTTGGCGGCGGTGTCCATGTTGATGCCGGAACCGCTCCGTCCGATGATCGTGCCGTCGTTGGTGACGGTGATCGGCTGGTCGCCGGTGATGCCGTGGCGCGCACCGTCGATGATGCCGCCGGCGAAGTTGTTGACCACGCCGCCGGTGTTGACCGACTGGAAATCGATTCCGTCATTGCCGCTCGACGCAGTGGAAGCGTTATGGCTGACGATCTGGCCGTAATTGTTGATGGTGGCGTTGGCGCCGGCCCGGATCGCGTCGGCATCGGCCGCCGAGATCAAGCCGGTGGCCGCGTTGTTGATGACGGTGTGCACGCCGCTCGAATTGATGTCGTCCAGATCGAGCGCCTGGCCGGAATTGCTGCCCGTCCCGGTCGAGGAGATCGTGCCTTCGTTGCTGACCGTGAAGGTGCCGCTGGTGCCGGCGACGAGGTTCGAGATCTTCACCGCGTCCTTTGTCGCGGTGATGGTCGCTCCGGACTCGTTGTGGATGGTGACGCTGCCGCTGGCCGACCCGCTGGTATAGATCGCGCGGCTCGTGCCGGTGATGGTGCCGAAATTGTCCACGAGCGCGCCGGGCGAGGTGCTGCCACCGATCCAGGTCACCGGGGTCGAGCCGGACAGGGTCGCGCCGGCGAGGACGGTAAGATGGTCGTTGTTCGCCAGCGTGATCGGGGTCGACGAGTTGCTGGAGACCAGGGTGCCGTCGTCATTGAGGATGGTGCCGGTGGCCGTCGCGGTGCCGATCGTGACCGTCGTGTTTGGATTGCTGGCGTTCGTCAGCGTCAGCGTGAAGCTCTCGTCGGGTTCCGCGGTGGTGTCGCCGGAAATCGTGATGGTCACGGTCGCCGAGGACGCGCCGTCCGCGATGCTGCCGCTGAAGGTCGATGCCGGCAGCGTGCCGCCGAAATCGGCCGCATTGGTGGTGCCGGCTGCGAAGGCGCCGGAGAAGCTGAGCACTCCGGAGGTGCCGCCGGAGCGCACCACCGTGAACGTCATGGTCTTGGTGCCGCTGTCGCCCTCGGCGACGGAGACGTTCGCCGGCGAGAACGAGATCGTCTGCGCGGCGGGCGCGGCCACGGTGAAGGCGGTGGTCGGGAACGGGGCGTCCGGGGCGATGCCGTCGGTGCTCTGGTCGCCGCTGCCGTTCTGGGTGAGCCAGTTCGCCGTGTTGCCGATCGCGGCGAGGTAATCGGCGAAGCTGGTGAAGCCCGAGCGCGGCCCGTTGTAGCCGACGATGTCGAGGCCGCCGGTGAAACTGACAGCAGTCTGGCCGGCGACGAGGCCGGTTCCCGTCAGCGTGCCGTCGCTAGTGCTGTAGCCGACGTTGGAGATCGCGGCGAGGAAGGTCGGCGAGGTCGAGGAGCCGACATAGGCGTAGACCACCTCGCTGTCGTTGGACAGGCCGGTGTTGGTGGTGTCCGTGAAGGCGACGCTGCCGGCGCTGGTGCCGAACGTGCCCTTGCTGATGTTGTTGATGTCGATGACGGTGCCGGCGGCGATCGCGCTGGTGGCGGTCCAGGCGATCGTGCTTTCGGCCTTGCTGCCGGTCGCGAAGCTGGTTCCGTTCCAGTTGGTGTCGGTGAAGTTGATCACCGTCCCCTGCGGGATGTCGGTCAGGGCGACAAAGGACAGATTGTCGTTGCCGTCACCGTTGAAACCGGTGAAGGCGATCGAACCAGCAGAAAGGGGCATTCCAAATTCTCCAGCAGCGGGACAAGGCGCGCGACGCCGCTGGTTAATGGGAGGTTAACATGACATGTTAATAACATATTTGTTGCGATATACCACCATATGACGGGATTGCCCCCCAACGAAAACGCGGCGCCAAAGGCGCCGCGCTTGACCGGTCAGCCGTGAAGGGCGGCCCTTTAGCCGTGCAGCGCCGGCGCGAGTTGAGCCTGCTGCGCGACCGCCGGATCGGAGATCAGGGTGCCGCCATGCCCGTCCGAGGACAGGCCGAAGTCGGCCGCGCCGTATTGGCCGAGCAGATGCAGCGTCGCAGTGTGCGTGCCGTCCGACACGCTCAACGAACCGCCGCCGTTGCCCTCGTTCTGCAAATAGACCAGCGACGTTATGCCATCGCTGAACTGAATGTCGCCCAGATCGATGTAGTCGTTCGCCTGCCAGCCGGAGATCGTTCCGGTCAGCGCCGACGATCGATCGAGCCCGAGGATGGCATAGGGACCTGCAAAGGTGACACCGTCCATCGCGCCGCCATCGTGGACATAAGCGAGCTGTCCGGTGCCGATGGTGGTGTCGATCGCCAGACCGCCCGATTGGACATGCTGACTGCCGGCCGTGACCGTCGTGTCGGTGGCGGTGCCATAAACGTATTGAGTGCCACCGCTGATCGTGGTGCCGGTGGCGGCGCCCCAATCGATCTGATAGCCGCCGGCATTGATCGTCGTGCCGGTCGTCGTCCCGTCGGCATAGACATTCTGCTGGCCGCCGGCGTTGATGATGGTGGTCGTCGCAGCGCCGTGGAGATACTGGATCGCACCATGGCCGAGCGTGGTCTGGTTCGCCGCACCATAGACGAGCTGGCTGCCGCCGTCCATCGTGGTGCCCGTCGCAGTGCCGCCGCCGTAGACGTCCTGCTCGCCACCGTGGATCGTCGTGAGGCTGACTGCACCGCCGCTCTCGACCACCTGCCCGCCCGAATTGATGACCGTGCTGTCGGCCGTGCCGAACACGAATTGCTGACCGCCGTCGAGCGTCGTCGTGCTCGCCGCACCCCAATCCTGCTGGACGCCGCCGGCGTTCAGCGCGGTGACGGTGGCCGTACCGTTCGCATAGATGTTCTGCAGGCCGCCGCTGTTCACGGTCGTGTGGGCGGCGTGACCGTAGATCAACTGGACTTGGCCGCTGCCGATCGTGGTCTGATCGGCCGATTCATAGACGGGCTGGTTGCCGGCCGCGTCGAGCACGGCGTTGGTCGCAGCGCTTGTCGCGGTGAAGCCGGCCGAATTGGTGGTCCCGACACGGATCTGACGCCCGTCGTCCACCGGCCGCACGAGATAGGTGGCGCCGGTCGCCCCGGTGATGTTGTTCCAGGTGCCGTTGATCAGCACCTGCCACTGATAGGACACCACATCCTGGTTCGGATTGGCGGCAAGGGTCTGTCCCTCCTGAGCGCTGCCGGTCACCGACACCACGAGCGGCGTGGGCAAGGTCAGCTTGAAGATCGTACCGGCATTGTTGGCGCCGCCAAGCACCGTGGTGCCGTAGAGAGCACCGGAAGCATCCATGATCAGGCCGCCGAACGGAGCGCTGCCGTTCGCGCCATTGAAGACGGCGAGCGTGATCGGTGTGCTGGCGTAGACCCCGTTGATCATTGCAATCTCGTAGACGGAGCCGTTTCCATTCGGACCGCTGTTGGCCGTCCCGTAGAGGTTCCCGGCCGCATCCATCAGCGAGATGTGGTTGGCGCCGCTGGTGAGGCTGACCAGGGTCGTGACAGCGCCATAGCCGCTCGCGGTCTTGGCGATCTCGAACACCGTGCCATGACCGTAGGCGCCGCCGGAGCCCGTGGTGCCGAACAGATTGCCGTCCGCATCCAATAAGAGATTGGAGCCCGGAGAGCTTCCGTTCACGCCGTCGAAGCTGTAAATGACGGTTGGCGTATTCGCATAGCCGGTCGCGGTCTTGGCGATCTCATAAACCGTGCCTTTATTGTTTTCGCCGCCGTCCTGGGTCGTGCCCAACAGATTGCCGAAGCTGTCGATCATCAGCTCGGGGGTCGAGTAACTGGTGATTCCGGTGCCGTATGAGGCCACGATCGTCGTCGGGGCGCTAGCATAGCCGTTGGCGGTCTTGGCCAGCTCGTACACGACTCCCGCACCGTTGGGCCCTCCGGTCGCGGTTCCGAACAGATTGCCGGCGGCATCGATCACGATGTCACCGCTGGTGGGATGGCTGCTGCTGGTGAAGCCGTACAGGATGGTCTGCGTGTAGCCGGTGCTGGTCTTGACGAGTTCGAACAGCTCACCGTAGCCGTTCGGGCCGCCTCCGTAGGTATCGCCGAACAAATTGCCGTCGGCGTCCGTCACGAGATCCGGAATGACTCCAGCGCCGTTGTCAAAGTCGAACTTGACCAGGCTCGTCGGAGTGCTGGCGTAACCATTGCCGGTCGCCGCGAGCTCGAAAACTCCGCCATAGGGGGAACCGCCCGAAGAACTATTGGATAACGTACCAAATAGATTGCCGGCCGCATCCATCAGCAGCGCGCCGCGCGGATTGTCTCCAACCCCAGAGAGGGAGTTATTGAAGCTGTAAAGGATCGTCAGACTGGTCATCGATGCCTCCATGAGCGCGGACGCGCGTGCTGCTGTCTCAGGTGCATGGGTGATCGGGACTCGTCCTGAGCGCCCCAAGGAATGATATTTTAATGTTAATTTATGTTATAAGTTATGTGAAACTTTGAGTTGTGCCCTTGTCGGCGTAGGACAAACGAAAACGCGGCACCAGGGGCGCCGCGTTTCCGCCGATCAGCCTTGCGAACGAAGCCTCAGCCCGCCGCCGCCGTGGTCACCGTGTCGCGCTGGCGCTTCATGACGATCTTGTTGAGCGCGCCGAGATAGGCCTTGGCCGAAGCCACCAGCGTATCCGGGTCCGCCGCGCGCGCGGTCATCGCGCGTCCCTCATGCGACAGGCGAACGGAGACCTCGGCCTGCGCGTCGGTGCCCTGGGTCACCGCATGCACCTGGTACAGCTCGAGCTTGGCCTCGTGCGGCACCAGGCGCTTGATGCAGTTGAACACCGCGTCCACCGGACCGTTGCCCTCGGCCTCCTCGATCTTGATCTGGCCCTCGACGTCGAGCTTCATGGTCGCGCGCTGCGGGCCATGGGTGCCGGCGATCACGGTGAGCGAGGTCAGCTTGATGCGGTCGTGCGAAGCCGCCATCTCCTCGTCGACCAGCGCCTCGATGTCCTCGTCGTAGATGTCCTTCTTGCGATCGGCGAGCGCCTTCATCCGCGTGAACGCGTCTTCCAGCTGGTTCGGGCCGAGCTTGTAGCCCATCTCCTCCAGCTTGTGCACGAAGGCATGGCGGCCGGAGTGCTTGCCGAGCACCAGCGAGGACTGTTTCAGGCCGACCATTTCGGGCCGCATGATCTCGTAGGTGGAGGCGTCCTTGAGCACGCCGTCCTGGTGGATGCCGCTCTCATGCGCGAACGCGTTCCGGCCGACGATCGCCTTGTTGTACTGGACGGGGAACGAGGTCGCCGCCGACACCACCTTGGAGGCGCGGGTCAGCTGCGTGGTGTCGATCTTGTTCCAGTACGGGAACTTGTCGTTGCGCACGTTGATCGCCATCACGATCTCTTCCAGCGCGGCGTTGCCGGCGCGCTCGCCGATGCCGTTGATGGTGCACTCGACCTGGCGTGCGCCGCCGATGATGCCGGCCAGCGAGTTCGCCACGGCCATGCCGAGGTCGTTATGGCAGTGGACGGAGAACACCGCCTTGTCCGAATTCGGCACGCGCTCGATCAGCGTCTTCATGAAGTGGGTGTATTCGTCCGGCGTGGTGTAGCCGACGGTGTCGGGGATGTTGACCGTGGTGGCGCCGGCCTTGATGACGGCCTCGACGATGCGGCACAGATAATCCATCTCGCTGCGGGTGCCGTCCTCGGCCGACCATTCGACGTCGTCGATCTGGTTGCGGGCGCGCGCGACCATCGCGACCGAGGTCTCGAGCACCTGCTCCGGGGTCTTGTTCAGCTTCACCCGCATGTGCAGCGGCGAGGTTGCGATCACGGTGTGGACGCGGCCGCGCTTGGCGAATTTCACCGCCTCGGCGCAGCGGTCGATATCGGCCGGGTGCGCGCGCGACAGGCCGGCGATGACGGCGTTCTTGGAGCGGCGGGCGATCTCGCTGACAGCCTGGAAGTCGCCCTCGGAGGTGATCGGGAAGCCGGCCTCGATGACGTCGACGCCCATATCGTCCAGCATCTCGGCGACCTCGAGCTTCTCCTCGAAGGTCATGGTGGCGCCGGGGCACTGCTCGCCGTCGCGCAGCGTGGTGTCGAAAATGATGACGCGGTCCTTCTCGGACTTGTTCACGGTGGCCATTGTCGAATTTCCTTTTGAGCTTTCGCGCCGTTCAATGTCCGGGCGCTTGAGGTGTCCGGTGATCTCGACCAACCCCTGAGCGCCCAGGCGCGTTGCGCCCAGCCGGCCCTCAGGGGCGACTAAGAAGAAGCCCGCCAAGAAGGAGGGTGGGCAGCAGCGCGGCCGGGATCGTGGCGGCGGCCAGAGCCACCTCCACCGAAATCCCATCGATTTGGCCGCGAATCAGCATTGCCAGACCCTTTTGAGCCCTCAAATCCTCGGTCAAAACCGTTGACGGTTGGTTGCCGGGAGACCCGATGGATCGTTTCTAGACGAGAAACAGGCGCACCTGCAACGCCAAAAGATGGTCAGGAAGGCTGACATGATGACCGACAGATCGGTTCAGGCACGCGAAAAACGGTCCTGGCCGGACACCGTATGGCCATGACAAATACAAGTGCACATTTCGGCAAATTGGAAGACTTCGGCGGGATGGGAAGTCCGCCATCGAGTGATTGAGAACAGCCGAAGCCTTCCCGCCCGTCGCACACGCCCTCGCGGAGCCGCAACGCATTTGCGTCCAGGCTTTGCCGGGTGCTATCGCGCAAAGGATGCGAACCTGCCTCTCGCAACCGGGCACGGACCGGACTAACCTTCGCAGCGCTCGGCCGGATCAACCGGCCAGTCAACATGACCGGGAGAACGCGATGACACGCCAGGAGGCTCGTGACCACGAGCAGCGTGACCAGGATGCTGCGCTTTCACGCCGAACGCTTGTCCGGGGACTTGCACTCGGCGCCGCTGCCGCGATAACCGGAGCCGGCTCCGCGCTGGCCCAGACCGGACCTGCCGCACCGCCGACGACGATCACCACTCCGCCGCGCGATTTCGGACCGAACGGCCCCCCGACCACTTATTTCTGGGACCCCGACATCATCGCGGTCGATCCCTCCTTCAACGATCTGGCGCAGCCCAACACCGCGATCAAGCGGCTTCACACCGGCCTGTTGTGGGCCGAAGGGCCGGCCTGGAGCGCGCAGGGGCGGTATCTTTTGTGGAGCGACATTCCCAACAACCGGCAACTGCGCTGGAGCGAGGACGACGGCCGCGTCAGCGTGTTCCGCTCGCCTTCCAACAACTCCAACGGCAACTCGTTCGACTTCCAGGGCCGCCAGCTATCCTGCGAGCATCTGACCCGGCGGGTGACGCGCTACGAACATGACGGCACGGCCACCGTTCTGGCGGACTCCTACCAGGGCAAGCGCCTCAACTCGCCGAACGACATCGTTGCGCATCCCGACGGCAGCTACTGGTTCACCGATCCGCCCTATGGCGGCCAGCTCTATGAAGGCGAACCGGACGTTGCCGGCGGCCCGAGCAATGCCGGCGGCAAGCTCAATCCGCGGATCGGACAGCCGGCCGGCTTCGTGCCGGGCAAGCGCGAGCTGCCGACCAACTGCTATCGCATCGACCCCAGCGGGCGCATCGACCTCGTCGTCACCGAGGAGCAGGTGCCCGATCCGAACGGCCTGTGCTTCTCGCCCGACTACAAGAAGCTCTACATCGCCTCGACCGGCAAGGGACCGGGCGACACGGGACCGGGCGGCAAGGGAGACATCTTCGTGCTCGACGTCGGCACGGACAACAAGCTCTCCAATCCGAAAAAATTCAGCGACTGCGTGATCGACGGCGTGAAGTGCGGGCCCGACGGCTTGCGCTGCGACGTCAACGGCAATGTCTGGGCCTCCAGCAATGCCGGCCGCGCCGTCGGCTACAACGGCGTCACGACATGGTCGCCGGATGGCGAGCTGCTCGGCCGCATTCGCCTGCCGGAAGTCTGCGGCAACATCTGCTTCGGCGGCCCCAAGCGCAACCGCCTGTTCATGGCGGCGAGCCAGTCTCTCTACGCGGTGTACACGGCGACGCAGGGTGCGGGGCCCGGCTGAGAGTCGCATGACTCGAACAAATATGAGGGCGTCGGCGAGATCCGCCGGCGCCCTTGTTCGCGATCGGGCCTGTGCAGATCGATGCGCGACCGCTGCATGCCCGCTCGCAAGGGTCGACCGAAATCTTGCAGCCGGTCGGAGGACCTCACGCGCCTTCGCAGTTGTGACGACCTGGCGCTCCAGCAACTTATCCGACAAACGCGCATGCCTGACCTGATGAAACAGCCGGGTCTGCACACCCTTTACGCAGGCACCAGACTTTAGTCCCACCCACAATTCTGAATGCGGTTTCGCTTGCCGAGAACACGCTCGCCGTTATAGTCCCGGCCAACAGCTCATCAGAGGCTTGTTGAAAGGGAGAGAAACAACATGAGAAACGGACTCTCTGTTGCAGTGCGAATAGCAATCGGAGCGACGGCAGCGGGCGCGCTGATGATGGCGTCAGGCGCGGTTTTTGCGGCGGATCCGATCCGGATCGGCGTGATCGCGGAGGCCCAGGCGATCGCCGGCGCTTCGATCCCGCAGGCGGCACAGCTTGCCGCCGACGAGATCAACGCCAATGGCGGCGTCGATGGCCGCAAGATCGAGATCATTTCCTACGACAACCACTCCTCCTCGGCGGATTCGGTGCGCGCCTTCCAGCGCGCGGTGAACGAGGACAAGGTCAACGCGGTCATCGCCAGCTATATCAGCGAGGTCGTGCTTGCGCTGGAGCCCTGGGCATCGCGGCTGAAAACGCCCTTCGTCACGCCCGGTGCAGCCTCCAACGAGATCAGCAAGAGCGTCCATGCCGATTACGAGAAGAACAAGTACACGTTCCACGGCTACCTGACCTCGGCCGCACTCGCGCTCTCGGTCTGCGACGGCGCCAAGGACCTGCTGGTCGACAAGCTGCACATGAAGACGGCCGTCATCATGAGCGAGGACGCCGCCTGGACCAAGCCGCTCGACGTCGGCTACGAGGAGTGCCTGCCGAAGATCGGGCTGAAGGTGCTAGATCACATCCGCTTCTCCCCTGACACCACCGACTTCACGCCGATCTTCAACAAGATCGAGGGCTCCAAGCCCGACGTGATCATCACCGGCATCTCGCATGTCGGGGTGCAGCCGACTGTGCAGTGGAAGAACCAGCAGGTGCCGATCCCGATGTTCGGCATCGCCTCGCAGGCCACCAACGAAACCTTCGGCAAGGACACCAACCAGGCCGCCGAAGGCGTGCTCTACCAGGGCGTCTCCGGGCCCGGCGTCGCGGTGACGCCGAAATCGGTTCCGTTCGCCGAAAGCTTCAAGAAGAAGTTTGGCAACTACCCGTCGTACGCAGGCTACACCGCCTATGACGAGGTCTATTACATCGCCGACGCAGTGAAGCGCGCCGGCTCGAGCGATGCCGACAAGCTGGTCGATGCGCTGGAGAAGACCGACTGGGAAGGCACGATCGGCCGCGTCCAGTTCTACGGCAAGGACGATCCGTTCACGCACTCGATCAAGTACGGCAAGGGCCTGATCACCGGGCTGATGCTGCAATGGCAGGACGGCAAGCAGAGCGCCGTCTGGCCCAAGGACGTCGCCAAGGTCGACATCAAGTTCCCGAGCTTCATCAAGCTCAGCAACTAGTCGGAAATGCTCCCGGGACCACCTCCCGGGAGCTTCCACTTGCGGCCCTCCGCAGCACGTTCCTCCAGCATATCGTCTGGCCAATCATCAATGCGAGCTTTCCAGATTCTGATTGATGGCTTTGCCATCAGTGCTCTCTATGCGCTTGGCGCGACCGGCTTCACGCTGATCTTCGGCGTCTCCGGCGTGCTCAATCTCTCCCACGGTGCCATCATGGTGGCGGCAGCGGTGGCGGCCTGGGCCGCCGCCAGCGTGCTCAATGTCGGCACCTATGCCGGCGCGCTGATCGGGGTCGGCGTCGCTCTCCTCACGGCCTTTCTCACCTACTTCGCAGTGGTGAAGCCGATCCAGGACTCCCGCCGCATTCCGAACGAGGAGAAGGAGATCTTCGTCCTCACGGGAACGCTGCTCTGGGGCATCATGATCCAGGAGCTGATCGCCTATTTCTTCACCAACAACGCCAAGACCGTGCTGCCGATCGTCGAAGGGGTCGTCGAGATCCTCGGCGTCCGCACGCCGAAGAACGAGATCTTCACCGCGATCGTCTGCTGCCTCGTCATCGCGCTGCTGTGGCTGCTGGTGAACCGCACCCGCACCGGCAAGGCGGTGCTGGCCGCCTCGATGAACCCGCGCGGCGTGACGCTGCTGGGGCTCGAGCTCACCAACATCTACATCGTGGTGTGGGGGATCTACGGCATCCTCGCCGGCATCGCCGGCGTGCTGCTCGGCATGTTCCTCGGCGTCAGTTCCTACAGCGTCGGACCGCTGACCGCGAGCGCGTTCTCGATCGTGGTGCTCGGCGGCCTCGGCAGCGTCTCCGGCTCGTTGATCGCGGCTTTCGTGGTCGGTTATCTGGAGACGCTGACGGCCTATTTGGTCTCGCCGGCCTACCGCACCATTCCGGCGCTGCTGCTGCTCGTCTTCGTGATGTATATCCGGCCTCAGGGCCTGCTGGGGAGGCGCTGAGATGGCGAGCTTCTTTACCTCGCGCCTGTTCTTCGTCTCGCTGGCGCTCGTCATCATCGCGGCAACGCTGCCGCTCTATGTCTCCGGCTATGTACTCGGTCTACTCACCGTCGCGTTCTATTTCGGCGTGTTCGCGATGGCTTGGGACCTGCTGTTCGGCTTTGCCGGCGAAGTCAATTTCGGCCCGACCTTCCTGATCGGCGTCGGCGCCTACACTGCCGGCATCCTCAATGCCCAGTTCGGCTGGTCGGTCTATCTCTGCATCGTGCTGGGCGCGCTCGCCTCGGTCATCGCCGGCCTCGTGCTGGCACTGCCGGCACTGCGGGTGCGCGGGCCGTATTTCGGACTGACCACGCTGGTCGCCGTCCTGATGCTGCAGAACTTCATCGTGGTGTTCGCCGACCTCACCGGCGGCGAGATCGGCCTGACCATCCCTGATGTCATCACCATCAATGCAGGCGCCAATTACTGGATCGCGCTCGGCTTCATGACGATCTCCGCGGCCATCCTCTATGGCCTGTCGCAATCGCCGGTCGGGCTCGTGCTGCAGGCGAGCGGCCAGGATCCGGTGCAGGCCGGAGCGCTCGGCTTCAACATCGTCAAACACAAGCTCGCCGCCTTCATCGTCAGCGCGTTCTTCTCCGGACTGTCGGGCGCGCTGCTGGTGTTCTATTTCGGCACCGCCTCGGTCGGGACCGTCGTCGACGTCGCGGTCGGCGTCAACGTCATCGTCTCAGCCGTGCTCGGCGGCCGGCGTACCGTGCTCGGCGCGGCGCTTGGCGCGATCTTCCTGATCGTCGCCGGCGAATTCCTGCGCCCGACCGGCGAGCTTGCGACCTTCATCGTCTCGGCGGTCGCCCTCCTCGTCGTACTTTTCTTCCCCGGCGGCTTCTTGGGAGCGGCCCTCTCGCGCGAGGCTCGCTCGTAATGGATCAGAGGCTTTCCAACCGACCCGTGCTCGAAGTCCGCGGCCTGACCAAACGTTTCGGCGGATTGACCGCGGTGAAGAACCTCGGCTTCGAGGTCAATGGCGGCGAGATCTTCGGCCTGATCGGGCCGAACGGCTCGGGCAAGTCGACCGCGATGAAGAGCGTGATGGGCATCGAGCGTCCCACATCGGGCGAAGTCATCTTCGAGGGCGAGAATGTCGCTGGCCTCCCAGCGCACAAGATCGCGCGCAAGGGTTTCGGCATGGTGTTCCAGCATTCGCGGCCACTGAACCGGCAGACCGTGCTCGAGAACATCATGGTGGCGCTGCTGCCGGACAGCCTGTTCATGCTGTTTCCGGACAAGGCGCTGCTCGAGCGCGCCAAATGGATCGCCGACCGGGTCGGCTTGGGCTCGGTCATGAACCGCCGCCCGCCGACGCTGCCTTTCGCCGATCTGCGCCGGCTCGAGCTTGCCAAGGCGATCGCGCGCGATCCCAAGGTCGTGCTGGTGGACGAGCCTTTTGCCGGCCTGACGCGTGCCGAGGTCGACGTCTTCTCGGATCTGATCCGCAGCTTTCGCGACGAGGGCCGCGCGGTGATGCTCGTCGACCACAACGTCAAGAGCGTCGCCGCGCTGGTCGACCGCGTGCTCGCCATGTATCTCGGCGAGGAGATCGTCACCGGCAAGGCCGAGGACGTCATGAAGAACGAGACGGTACGCCGGGTCTATCTCGGCGGCGCGCTCGAGACCCATGCGCGGCCCGAGACCAGCTTCAAGGACAAGGTGCCGCTGCTCCAGGTCGAAAACGTCAGCGTGTTCTACGGCAAAGCGCAGGCACTCGAGAATGTCTCGATCCACATCCACGAAGGCGAGTTCGTCTCGATCGTCGGCCTCAACGGCGCCGGCAAGACCACGCTGTTCAACACCATCTCCGGCTTCCTGCCCTATACCGGCGAGATCAAGCGTGGCGGCGAGACGCTGCGCGGCACCAGCCCGGCCCGGATCGCCCGCAGCGGCATCGTGCAGTGCCCGGAATCGCGCGAGCTGTTCGGCGAGATGAGCGTGCGGGAAAACCTCGATCTCGGCGGGCAACATCTGGCCGACGACAAGCGCGCGGCCCAGCTCGACTGGCTGTTCGAGCTATTCCCGATCTTGAAGGAGCGCCAGGGGCAATTGGCGCAAACCCTCTCCGGCGGCGAGCAGCAGATGCTCGCGATCGGCCGCGCGTTGATGATGCAGCCGCAGATCCTGATCCTGGACGAGCCGACGCTGGGCCTTGCGCCCGTCATCCTCGAATTGTTGTCGAAGGCCCTGGAAAAGCTGCGGCAGACCACGTCGATCACGGTGCTGCTCGGCGAGCAGAACGTGACCTTCGCGCTGCCCCACGCCGACCGCGTCTATGTGCTGGAGCATGCGAGAATCGTCTGGGAGGGCGATCCCGGGCGCTTCGCGAGCGAGGCTGGTGCAGATTTTCTCTAGTCCGTGCGTATCAACAGCAAAACAAGGGAAGGGAAACCACCATGCGATCATCGGCATTCCTGAGCGGCAGCTTCCTCGCCTCCGCGCTGGCGCTGTGCCTCGCCGCGCCCGCCTATGCGCAGTCGAACGATCCGATCAAGATCGGCGTCATCGCCGAGGTGCAGTCGATCGCGGGTGCGGCGACGCCGGGCGGCGCGCAGATCGCCGCCGACGAGATCAACGCCAAGGGCGGCATCCTCGGCCGCAAGGTCGAGATTGTCACCTATGACAACAAGAGTTCTTCCGCGGACTCCGTGCGCGCCTTCCAGCGCGCGGTGAGCGAGGACAAGGTTTCGGCCGTGATCGCGAGTTATATCAGCGAAGTCGTGCTGGCGCTCGAGCCCTGGGCGGCGCGGCTGAAGATGCCGCTGATCACGCCGGGCGCCGCCTCCAACGAGATCACCAAGGCGATCCACAACGACTACGAGAAGAACAAATACAGCTTCCACGGCTACCTGACCTCGGCGGCGCAGGCCCAGATCGTCTGCGATGCCGCCAAGGATCTCCTGGTCGACAAACTCAAGTTGAAGACTGTCGCGATCATGAGCGAGGACGCAGCCTGGACAAAGCCGCTCGACGTCGGCTACGAGGCCTGCCTGCCCAAGGCCGGGCTGACGGTCGTCGAGCACGTGCGCTTCTCTCCAGATACCACCGATTTCACGCCGATCTTCAACAACATCGAAGCCAAGAAGCCGGATGTGATCGTCACCGGCATCTCGCATGTCGGCGTGCAGCCGACGGTGCAGTGGAAGAACCAGCAGGTGCCGATCCCGATGTTCGGCATCAGCGCGCAGGCGCTGAGCCCGACCTTCTGGAAGGACACCAATGGCGCCGCCGACGGCGTGCCCTCATTCGCGGTGTCGACGGCCGACGTCGCCGTGACGCCCAAGACGAAGCCTTTCGCGGCGGCCTTCGCGGCGAAGTTCGGCATGCCGCCGGCCTATACCGGCTACACTGCCTATGACGAGGTCTACATCATCACCGACGCGATCAAGCGCGCCGGCTCGACCGATCCGGACAAGATGGTCGCCGAAATGGAGAAGACCAATTTCGAGGGCACGATCGGCCAGATCCAGTTCTACGGCAAGGACGACGAGTTCACCCACGGCATCAAGTACGGTCCTGGCGCCGTCACCGGCCTCGTGTTCCAGTGGCAGGACGGCAAGCAAGTCACGGTCTGGCCGGAAAAGGTCGCGGAAGGAAAGCTGAAGTTTCCGAACTTCGTGAAGCTGTCGCAGTAACGCGGCAGCTGGCGTTCGCTGTCGTGCTTGCAACGGCCCGTCGCCATCGCCGCGACGGGCCTTCGCTTTGTCCAGGACCGAATTGGCACGCCAATACAAGGACCCATCCTGCGGTCTTGCCGTTAAGCTCTGGCCGGAACCGCGGTCTGCGGTTCGGCATGCGCCATGCGGGTCTTGGCCCGCGCGAGCCTGGAGGAGCAAGATGGACGATCGACCAACCCGGCCGCACGGCCTGACACGGGACGACGGCTTCGTGCGGGTGCGCGGCGCGCGCGAGCACAATCTCAGGGACGTCGATGTTCGCATTCCGCGCAACGCCCTCGTCGTGTTCACCGGCGTGTCCGGCTCCGGCAAATCCTCGCTCGCCTTCGGAACGATCTACGCCGAGGCGCAGCGGCGATATCTGGAGTCGGTGTCGCCCTACGCCCGCCGCCTCTTCCACCAGATGCAGATTCCGGAAGTCGATGATATCGAAGGCCTGCCGCCTGCCGTTGCGCTCCAGCAGCAGCGCGGTGTGCCGACGACACGGTCGTCCGTCGGCAGCGTGACAACGATCTCCAACCTGCTCAGGATGCTCTATTCCCGCGCCGGCGACTACCCACGCGGGCAACCTCTGCTCTACGCGGAATCGTTCTCGCCGAACACGCCGGAGGGGGCCTGTCCGACCTGCCATGGCATCGGCAGGATGCTCGATGTCACCGAGAAATCCATGGTGCCTGACGACAGGAAGACAATCCGCGAGCGCGCCGTCGCGGCCTGGCCGAGCGCCTGGCAAGGACAGAACCTGCGCGACATTCTGACGACGCTGGGCTACGACGTCGACAAGCCCTGGCGCGAACTTCCGAGGAAGGATCGCGACTGGATCCTGTTCACGGACGAGCAGCCGACCGTTCCGGTCTATGCCGGCTACGATGCGGCCGAAGTCAAGCGGGCCCTGCGCCGCAAGGAGGAGCCGAGCTATCAGGGCACTTTCACCGGCGCCAAGCGCTACGTGATGCAGACTTACGCGAGGACCGAGAGCGCGATGATGAAGCGCCGCGTCGCGCAATTCATGATCACGCAAGACTGCCCGACCTGCCATGGCAGCCGGCTGAAGCCGGAGGCGCTCAAGGTCAAGTTCGCCGGTCTCGACATCGCCGAGATGTCCCACCTGCCGCTGAAGCAATTGCAGCAGGTGATAAAGCCGTTCGCAAAAGCCACGATGCAAGGGGCATCTGAAAAGACCATCGTCGCCCGGCGCATCTGCGAGGATCTATCGGCGCGCCTCGCCGTCCTGCTCGACCTTGGCCTTGGCTATCTCGCCTGTGAGCGCAGCACGCCCACGCTGTCGCCGGGCGAGCTGCAGCGGTTGCGTCTGGCGACGCAGGTTCGCTCGAACCTGTTCGGCGTCGTCTATGTGCTCGACGAGCCCTCTGCCGGCCTGCATCCTGACGATACCGAGGCGCTGCTGCGGGCGCTCGACCGGTTGAAGCAGGCCGGCAACTCGATTTTCGTGGTCGAACATGAGATCGAGGTCATCAAACATGCCGACTGGCTGGTGGATGTCGGCCCCGACGCCGGCGACGCAGGTGGGCTCATTCTCTACAGCGGGCCGCCCGCGGGGCTCGCCGAGATCGAGCAATCGCGCACAGCCTGCTATCTCGCACATCCAAGACAGCCGCTGCCGCCGATCCATCGCGAGCCGAAGGGCCATCTGAAGGTCAGAGGCGTGATCCGCAACAATCTTCACGGCCTCGACGTCGACATCCCGCTGGGCGTCCTCGCCAGTGTCACCGGAGTGTCGGGCTCCGGCAAGTCGAGCCTGATCAGCCAGTTCCTGGTCGATGCCGTGGCCGGCCATCTCGGACAGACCCTTGCCGCCGAAACGGACGACGACAGCCTCGCTCCCGAAGTCGAGACACTCGGCGGCAGGATCGTCGCCGGCCTCGACCTGGTGGATCGCCTGGTCGTGGTGGATCAGAAGGCGATCGGCCGCACCCCGCGATCCAACCTTGCGACCTATACCGGCCTGTTCGACCATGTGCGCAAGCTGTTTGCGGCAACGCCGCAGGCGAAGTCCCGCCGCTACGACGCCGGGCGCTTCTCGTTCAATGTGGCGAAAGGCCGATGCAGCACCTGCGAGGGCGAGGGATTCGTCAGCGTCGAGCTTCTGTTCCTGCCCCGCGTCTATGCACCCTGCCCGACCTGCAAGGGTGCCCGCTACAACGACAAGACGCTCGAGGTGAAGATCCGCGGCCGATCGATCGCGGACGTTCTGGCGATGCGCGTCGATGAGGCCTTCGATTTCTTCCGCGAGGATACCTCGTTGAACCGGGCGCTATCGGTCGTCCGCGAGGTCGGCCTCGGCTATATCCGCCTCGGTCAGTCCGCCACCGAACTGTCCGGTGGCGAAGCCCAGCGCATCAAGCTGGCGACCGAGCTGATGCGCCCGCAGCGCGGTCACACGCTCTATGTCCTGGACGAACCCACCACCGGGCTTCATCCGCAGGATGTCGAGCGGCTGATCGCCCAGCTCGAGCGGATCGTGGACGCCGGCAACAGCGTCGTCGTGGTCGAGCACGACATGGATCTCATCTCTCACAGCGACTGGATCATCGATCTCGGCCCCGACGCCGGCGACGAGGGTGGCCGTGTCGTCGCATCCGGGACGCCGCATCACGTCGCGGCGGCCGGGGGGAAGACTGCACGCTATCTGTCCCGTCGCCTGGAGCAGTGAGCTGTCAGCCTATTCCACCGAGACCGGCACCACCCCAGCATCCATCATGCCGAGCGCGCGGGCGGCCGGCACGGAAAGATCGACGATGCGGCCGCGAATGAAGGGACCGCGATCGTTGACGCGGCACTGGATGGTGCGACCGCTCCATGACACCTTGAGCACGGTGCCGAACGGGCGCGTGCGGTGGGCACAGGTCAGCTCGCCGCCTTTGCCTTTTCCATATCCGTAATAGGAGGCAAGCCCGCTCTCGGCGTTCGCAGCGGAGATGAAGGCAAGAGATGAAGTCGCTATACAAAGCAATAAGTTCGTCCGCGCTCGCAAGGCACCGCTCCCGGTTGCTTTGCCCCGCGCTGCAACGTCGCCTCACTGCCATGGTTCCCGCCGCTGCCGTACGGTGCGCGGCAGCGGCATCACACATTGTTACTGTTTGTGAAACACCAGGGTGCGGATCTCGATGCTCTCGCGCGGCGCCGCATCGGCCGGCGTGGTCGGATCGACGAACGCGGTGTGCGGCCCGAACCGGGTGCGCCCGTCGGTTGCGGAATCATAGCACTTGAGCAGCAGCGCCTCGTCGGGCGTCATCTCGGGGAAATAGAACCAGCGATGGTTCGGATTGTACTTCACCGAGTAGGTCTCGCCGCGGCGGTTGGGATAGATCAGGTCGGAAGCGACGAGATCATCCGGCGCGACCGTGGTGCCGTCAGCCATCGCCAGCGGTGAATCGCGCAAGGGACCGCGGATCGGCCGCCACAGATTGATCACCTGCACGCGGCCCTTCAGGAGCTCCTCGGCTTCGTCGGGCAGATGCTCGCGCACGCGGTTGGCGCCGGACACGGCGGTCTGGTCGACATGCACGCGCGTTGCGGGCTGGCGCGGACCGCCGTCGCGGATGTCGGCGGCCCCGTCGACACGCTTCCGCACGGTGTGGTCGAAGATGACGACGCGGTCGGCCTTCAACGTCGCCCGCAGGAACGCCTCGACAGCCGGATAATAGACCGCTCTCACCTCGGCCTCGTTATAGAAGTCCTTCACCCGGGTCGGATGACGCACCAGCGCAAAGCCCTCGCGATCGAGCGAAATATTCTGTGCGATCAGCCGCGCATCGAAGATCGGGACCTGATGCGGCTCGGGCAGCGACGTGCTCTTGGGCTCCCCCGGCGGTGGATCGAAAGCGTAGGTACGCGGCTTGCCCGACAAAGGCGCGAGGTAGTTGAGTTCGGCGGTGACGAAGGGAAGCGATTCGATTTTTGTTTCTTGCAGGCCCATGGCCGGTCTCCCGAATGTGGTCGTCCGATGGATCTTTGCCGGGATGCGGCGCGGCGCAAGGGAGCGCCGCAAATAGCAATGAGGGTGTCGTGCGGCGTGCAGAGCGCAAAAGGAATGTTCTGATGAAGGCTCAGCGCGCGCTGTTCCCTTCTCCCCTTGTGGGAGAAGGTGGCGCGAAGTGCCTGATGAGGGGTATCTATCCAAGAACTCAATTGCGAGAGGTATGCGTGGAGAGAGACCCCTCACCTGTCTCGCCGCTACGCGGCGAGCCACCCTCTCCCACAAGGGGAGAGGGGAAGAACAGCGCGTCCACGACACCAGAGAGTCGCTACAATCCCGCCTTCGTGATCGCATCCGCAAACGAGCGGTCCAAGATCTCGGCCGCATCGAGCTTCTGTTTGATCAGGCCCCAGCGGAAATACAAATCGATGGTGCCCTGCTCATCCGCGACCACGCTGTCGTCGATCGGCGCGATGCTAATTTTGGCCCGCGACAGCCAGTTCAGCGGCACGGCGGTCGGAATGTTCATCAGCTTGCCCCAGCTTGCGGCATAGCTGTCGACGTTGGTCAGCGACCACGCCCGTGCAATGGTCAAGCGACGAACGAAATCGGTCAGCTCCGCCCGCTTGTCGCGGATCGCGTCGGGCCGCGCTACCTGGAAGCTCAGGCCCGGCGTCAGGCCTTCCGAAGTGATGACGCGGCGCGATTTGAACAGCACCTCTTCCTGGCTGACATAAGGCTCCCAGGTCGACCAGGCATCGACCGAACCTTGCGTGTAGGCAATCTTGGCGTCGGACGGCGCGAGGAAGGTGATCTGCACGTCGCTCGCGCTCCAGCCATTCTTCTCGAGCGCGGCGAGGATCAGCTGATGGCCAATCGAGCCGCGGCCGGTCGCGATCTTCTTACCGCGCAAATCGGCAAAGCTCTTGATTGGCGAGTTCTCCGGCACGAGGATCGCGAGGCCCTCACGCGTCTGGCGGATCGCGGCGATCGCCTTCACCGGCGCGCCGGAGGCCGCGGCGAAGGTGAAGGGCGCATCGCCGACGAGTCCGGTCTCGATCGCACCGGCGCTGAGCGCCTCCAGCAACGGTGCGGCGGCGGGAAACTCCTTCCATTCGATTCTGTAGGGCACATCCTTCAGGACGCCGGCCGCCTCCATCACGGCCTGCGCATTGCCCTTCTGATCGCCGACGCGGAGGGTCGTCTGCGCTGCAGCGAGTTCAAACGAGGCGAACAGCAGCGCGCCGGCCAGCATGAGACGGATCATTCCGCGGCCTCGCCGCGAACACCCTGGCGTTCGGCGATCAGCTTGCGCGTCAGCGGGATCAGCGCGCGGCCATAGTCGATCGCGTCGGGAAGCGGATCGAAGCCGCGGATCAGGAAGTGGCTGACGCCAAGGTCGTAATAGTCCGCGAAAACCTCGGCGACCTGCTCGGGCGTACCGACGAGCGCCGTGGTGTTGCTGTTGGCGCCGGTGAGTTTTGCGATCTCGGTCCACAGCCGCTTGTCGATGCGCGCGCCCTGGTCGGCCGCGGCCAGCAGCCGCTTGGCGCCCTCGGTCGCGTGGTTGGGGCGGCGGTAACCGGTCTGGTCCTGCAGCGCGGAGGCGCGTTCGAGGATCGCTTCGGCCTTCTTCCAGGCCTGCTCCTCGGTGTCGGCAAGGATCGGCCGCACCGACAGGCTGAAGCGCGGGCTCGGCCGGCCGTAGCGCGCTGCCGCCGCGCGCACGCGCGCCGTGACGTCGCGCACCTGCGCGTAGGATTCACCCCACAGCGCAAAGGTGTCGGCATGCTTGCCCGAGACCTCGATCGCGGCGTCCGAACCGCCGCCGACGAAGGTGTAGATGCCGCCCTTCTGCAGCGGCTTCACCTGCGAAAAGCCGTTCTCGACGGTGTAATATTTGCCGCTGTAGTTGAACGGCTTCTCGCTGGTCCATTCCAGCCGCACGATGTCGAGGAACTCGCTGGTGCGGGCGTAGCGCTCGTCCTTGTCGTCGATCGTGTTGCCGTCCTGCCGAAGCTCGATCGCGTTGCCGCCGGTGATGACATGCAGCGAGACGCGGCCGTCATAGAGCTGGTCGAGCGTGGCGAGCTGGCGGGCCAGCACCGTCGGCGCCGTGAAGCCCGGGCGCTGGGCGATCATCACCTTCAGTTTCCTGGTGATGGCCAGCACGTGCTGGGCAACCTGGAGCGAATCCGGCGTGGTCGAATGGAAGGCCAGCAGCGCGCGGTCGAAGCCGGCGAGCTCATGCGCCTTCGCGACCGTGTCGATGTAATTCGGATCGAGCACCGGGCCCTGGCGCACGATGGTCTCGGAAGCATTGCTGTTAGAGATGAAGCCGATGAACTCGACGGACATGATCGTCTCCCTGATGATTTGACGAAGAGCTAGAGGCCCAATGCGGCACGGCCAAGGCCGGTCCGCGTGGCATCGTCCTGCGGCGTGTGCACGCGCCCGCACAGCACATCGCGATAATGCCGCTCCAGCGGATTGGTGCGGGACAGGCCGTGATTCCCGGTCAGCGACAGGGCGTCCTCGACCACGGCGACGGCGTTGTTGGTCACCGTCAGCTTGATGACGTTGGATTCGCCGGTGGAGAGATCGACGCCGTCGTCGAAATCACGCGCGAACGTCTCGATCAGCCGTGCATTGACCGCGAGTCTCGCCTCGATGGCGCCGAGAATCTCCTGCGCGCGCGGCAGGGTCGCAAGCGGCGCGCCGAGGCTGGCCGGAACCCGCTGTTTCAGGAACGAGACGAACCAGTCGCGTGCGGCCCGGGCGATGCCGTCATAGATCGCCGCGACGAACACCGTATGGACCGTTGCCTGCACGATATCGGGCGCACGCCACTCCTCGGGCTTGCGGACATCGATTTCGGCATCGAGCGGGATCACGACATCGTCGAAGATGACGTCATGGCTGCCGCTGGCGCGCAGGCCGTGATGATCCCAGGTCTCGACGATGCGCGTGCCGGGCAGGCCGGCCGGAACCAGGAACTGGCCCACCCGCGGTTCGTCCTCGTCGGTGCGCGCCCAGACCAGATACCATTTCAGGATCGGCGAGCCCGTCGAATAGATCTTGTGACCGAAGAGGCGCCAGCCGGTCTCGGTGCGCCGCGCGATCGTCGCCGGCAGGCCGCCGCGCGAGGGCGAGCCCAATTCGGGCTCGACGCGCAGTGCATTGACGAGGGCGACGCCTTCGACCGTCTCGCGTGCAAGCTTGCGCGCCAGCTTCGCGGGCCAGGTCGGGCTGCGCCCCATCACCAGATGGTTGATGTAGTGCATCGCCAGCACCAGCGCCGTCGATGGATCGGCCTTGCCGATGATGCCGACGACCCGCGCGGTGTATCGGGCGCCCGCTCCCGCCCCGCCATGGACCTCCGGCACCGTCAGCGACAGCAAGCCTGCTTCCGACAGCTCGCGAAAGTTCTCGAAGGCGAAGCTGCCGGTGCGGTCGTGCTCGGCAGCACGCGCGGCAAAACCTTCGGCCAGCGCCTCGGCGCGCGCAATATAGTCCGGTCCACGATGGGCCGCCCGTCCTTGAGCTGCAGAAACTACCATGTTGCATCCAACCCCAGCAGGCCAAGAATCTGTCGGCGCAAATCAGCGAGATACGGATCGCCGCGATGGCGCGGATACGGCCGGTCGACGCGAATGTCGGCCTTGACGCGCGCCGGGCGGTCGCTGAACACGATGACGCGGTTGGCGAGCACCAGCGCCTCCTCGGCATCATGCGTCACCAGCAGCGTGGTAAACCCCTTGCGCTGCCAGAGCGAGACGAGCTCGGCCTGCATGGTGATGCGGGTGAGCGAGTCGAGCTTGCCCAGCGGCTCATCGAGGATGAGAATCTTGGGATCGTTCACCAGCGCACGCGCCAGCGCGACGCGCTGCGCCATGCCGCCGGAGAGCTGGTGCGGATAGGCGTTGCGGAACGACGAGAGCCCGACGAGATCGAGCGCGGCATCGACACGGTGCCGCTGGCTCTTCAGGATGCCCTGCGCTTCCAGCCCGAGCGCGACGTTGTCCCAGACCGTGCGCCAGGGAAACAGCGTCGGATCCTGGAACACGACCACGCGCGAGGGATGCGGCCGGGTGATGCGCACCTCGTCCTCGCGCAAGGTCCCGGCCTTGGGCTTGTCGAGGCCGGCGACTAGCCGCAGCAAGGTCGACTTGCCGCAGCCGGAGGGGCCGAGCAGCGCGACGAACTCGCCGGGCTCCACGGAGATGCTGACGTCGCTGAGAACGGGCAGCTCGGCGCCGTCGATGTCGAAGGCGTGGCTGACCTGCTCGATATCGAGCGCGGCGCCGGCAGCGCGAGGCGTGGCGACCTCGGCGAGTGCGGTGGCGGCTACCATTTCACGGTCCCCTTCTGCCAGACCAGCAGACGGTCGCGGATCGCAAACAACAGCGTGATGGCGCCGGAGCAGAGCAGCGACATCACGATCAGCGCCGCGTACATGTTGGCATAGGCCGCCCAGCCCTGCGCCCATTGCAGGTACCAGCCGAGCCCTGCCTTGACGCCGATCATCTCGGCGACGACCAGCACGGCGAAGGACGAGCCGAGGCCCATGAACAGGCCGACGAACACGTGCGGCAGCGCCGCGGGGATCGCCACCTTCAGCACCAGGAACGACGGCTTGGCGCCCAGCGTGCGCGCGACGTCGTAATAGGCATTGCTGACGCTCGCCACGCCCGACCAGGTCAGCACGGTGACCGGAAAGCCCGTCGCCAGCGCAATCAGGAAGGTCGATGCGCTCCAGCTCGACGGGAACGTGAAGAAGGCGATCGGCAGCCAGGCCGTTGCCGGCAGGGGGCCGATGAAGCGCAGCACCGGATGCACCCAATAGCCGACCGCGCGCGACCAGCCGATCGAGACGCCGGTCAGGAAGCCGACCGTCGCGCCGATCAGATAGCCGCCGAGCTGCAGCTTGACCGAGGCGAACGCGCTCTCGAGGAGTTTCGGCAGATCGTCGGTATAGACTTCGATGATCGATTGCGGCGGCGGAAAGAACGGCAACGGCAGCCAGGCGAACTTCGCGGTCGCGACCTCCCACAGCGTCAGAACCGCACCGAGCGCGACCAGCCAGGCCGCGCGCTGACGCAAGGCCTTGCCGGCGCTGCCCAGATAATCGGCGCCGACGGTTCCGAACAAGGCGATCGCTGCGACGATGAAGGCGGCAATGCCGAGCGAGTGCGTACGCGACCAGTCGCCGACATCCTCCCACCACAGGCAGGAGACACCAAAGGCGATCCAGGCGAAGCTGGCGAGCACGCCGACGCCGGACTCCCGAAGCCAGTTCGCAAGAAGCGGCGCGCGCGAGGTCCGCGGCGCGCCCGAGGCGAGGCCGTCAGACAGCGAATACGTCGACATAGATGCGCTCCGCGAATTTGGCGGTGTCGGTGCTCTGCTTGAAGACCTGCACGCTCTTGAGATCGTCGGCGTAGCCCTTCAGCTCGCGCTTCAAGACCTCGCCCACGGGATGATGATGGTGGGTATGGTAGCGCACCATGCCCTCGATGTCGGCGATGCTCGCCGTCTTCGGCGCGTAGGGCTGGAACGACTTCGCCGTCACCGCCGGATTCTGCGCGGTGAACATCGCGGCATCCAGAAGCGCCTGGGTCAGCGCACGCGCGACCTGCGGGTCCTCGCGCACGAGGCTGCCGCGCAGGCCGAGGATGCAGCAGCTCTTGTCGCGATATTCGCCGTCGAGATTGGAGGCGACCTCCTTGTACTGGCTGTCCTTCAGCCAGAGATAGCCGAGCGGATCGGACGACAGGAACGCCTGCACCTCGCCCTTCTGGACCGCCACGTCGAGCAGATTGCCCGGATAGGCACGCCAGTCGACCTCCTTGTTCGGATCGATGCCGAGCTTGGCGAGTTGAACGGAGAAGAAGTTCTTGTCGGGGCCGCCGAGATCGCCGACCGCGACGATCTTGCCCTTGAGATCGGCGAGCTTGCTCACATTGGAGTCGGCGCGGGTCAGGACGCGCATGCATCCGCCATGGGTGCCGGCGGCGATCTTGACGTCAAAACCCTGCTCCAGCGGCTTCAGCCAGCGCAGCGCCATGCCGAGCCCGGCATCGCTCTTGCCGGTCGCGATCGCCTCGAGCAGCTGATCGGTCGAGCCGGAATAATTGATGAGCTCGACGTCGAGATTGTGCTTCTGGAAGAAACCGTGCTCGATGGCGACCGGCACCGGCGCGAGGCAGACCGCACCGGCGTTCCAGGACAGTTTCAGCTTGCGGGGAGCCCCGGTCAGCGCGGGCGCATCGGATGCCGTCCGGCACAGCGGGAACTCCGAGAGATCGACACCGGGCGCGATCGCCTGCGGCGCAAAGGCCTGCGCCGCGCCGAAGGCACCGAGCGGCGCGGCGAATGCCGCAGCCAGCCCCGCCTGGAGCAGATGACGCCGGTCCAGCTGTGACCTGCGCTTGTTGTCGTTGCTCATCAGTCCCCACTCCTGCGCTGGAACAGCCCCGCCATCGCGCAACGCTTCACGTTGCGCATGTTCCGTGCGGAGCTGCGTTGAAAGAATATTTTTCGCCGGCGCTACAGAGCCACCGTTGACGCGATGGGCAAATCATGCGGCGCGCCCGCCGCATCGTCAATGAAATGGAATTTCGAATGTGGTGCCAGGCGGGGTCATTCTCTCCATCACCGTATGGGGGCGCGATGAAACGATTTTCGTCGCTGCATCGCCCTCCAACGATACACTGCGACTGGCTCTCAACGTCATTTGCGGTGCCGCGGGTCGCCAGCGGACGACGCGTTCTCGAAAACCGGCCTTCGCTGAAACGTCCTTGCCGATCGCGTACGCAATACGGTTGGCCATTTCATTGACTGCGGATGGCGCGGTCATAGACTTGATCGTCCCACAGCATCGTTCGCTCACGCGTCGTGAGCCCGGCAACAAGACAGATCACATGAGCATCAAGTCCCACGACCATCCCATCACGCGCCGGCTGGCAGCCTCGCTGCTCGCCGCCGCCATCACGCTGTCGACCGCTGCCGCCTCCTTCGCCGCCGACACCATCGTGCTGCGCGTCGGCGACCAGAAGGGCGGCAACCGTTCGCTGCTCGACATCTCGGGCTACGCCAAGGACCTGCCCTACAAGATCGAATGGTCGGAATTCCCGGCGGCAGCGCCGATCCTCGAAGCGCTGAACGCCGGCGCGCTCGATGTCGGCTATACCGGCGATCTCTCCTTCCTCTCGGTCTACGCGGCCGGCGCGCCGATCAAGGCGATCGGCGGCACCAAGTCGGATGCCAAGACGCAGGCGATTCTCGTGCGCGAGGATTCGCCGATCAAGTCGGCGGCCGATCTCAAGGGCAAGCGCCTCGCCGGCACGCGCGGCGGCTGGGGCCAGTTCCTGATCGATGCGACGCTAGAGAAGGCACAGATCAAGCTGGAGGACGCGACCTTCGCGCCGCTCGGCCCCGTCGATGCCAAGATCGCGCTGGTAGCCGGCTCGATCGACGCCTGGGCCGTATGGGAGCCCTACGTCTCGTTCGCGACGCTCAAGGACAAGGCCCGCGTGATCGCGGACGGTGAAGGCCTGACGCCAACCATCACCTTCATCGTCGCCAGCGACAGCGCCATCGCCACCAAGCGCGCGGCGGTGCAGGATCTGTTGCAGCGGCTCAACAAGGCGCGGCTGTGGTCGCTTGACCACCTCGGCGAATACGCCAGGAGCACGGCCGAGCTGACCAGATTGCCCGAGGACGTGCTGCTGGCGGCCTACACGGCGCAGCGCACCAGCCCGATCGTGATCGACGAGAAGGTCGTGAAAGAAGTGCAGGAAGCGTCGGATCGCTCGACGCGGTACGGCATCCTGCCGAAGACGCTCGACGTCAGCAAAGCCGTCGACCGCAGTTTCACCGCTGCGGCCGCGGGATCGAACTAGCGCGGAGGCGGCGGGATGTACAGGCTTCGCCTCAAGGCCGGCCCGCTGCATCTCGCCGCGCTCGTGCTCGCGCATCTCGCCTGCATGAGCATAATCGTGTGGCTCTCGCTCTAGCCTCGCAAGACCGTCACCAATATCCGCGATGATAGACCCGGTACGGACGGTAGTAGCCGTAGCGAGGGCCGTAATACGGCCGATAGACCCGGTAGCCGTAATAGCGGGGACGCGCGTAATACGCTCCGTAACCATAGCCCGGCCCATAGCCATAATAGGCCGGAGCGTAGCCGTAATAGGCCGGCGCGTAGCCATAGGCGGGCCCGTAGCCGTAGCCTCCGTAATACGGGCCGCCGCCGTAGTAGCCATAGGGCGCGCTGTTGGCGATCGCCTCGCCGATGATCGCACCGGCAATCAGGCCACCTGCGCCCCATCCCCAGCCACGGCCGCGCCAATGCACCTGCGTGACATCGTCGCCAACTGCAGACTTCATGGTCGCGACGTTGGTCGGCAGCGGGGCCGCCGCAGCCTGCTCGATTTGGCCGGCCATCACCAAGCCGGCCAACGAACAGGCAATTGCCGTTTTCCAGAACCTCATCGTCTTACTCCCTGTCTGACGTTTCGTTCGAAAAAGGATCGCTGGGTCATGATCAAGCATCCTTGCGCCAAATCAAAGCGTCCGAAAGTCAAAGTCGCCTCATGCGTGCGGCGCACAAGAGCGCCCGTGCTTGCCTCAATTGTGGTCAGAGCCGCGCGGATGTGACATCTGCACGACGATGGCCGCCGGCATCGAGACCACGGCAAACCATTAAGCTTCCCGCGCGTTCGCAACCAACAAGCACCTTCCCGATTGACTAGTCGTACCGTTACTATCGGTTCCAATCGTGCGCGGCCGGGAGGCGTCTTGCGCCAGCGTGTGGGAGGATGAGATGAGTGCCGCCGGAAATGAGCCGCTTGCCCGCCAGGCGTTGGCGTTCGTCCTGGCCGGCGGGCGCGGCAGCCGCCTGCAGGAACTGACGGACCGGCGCGCCAAGCCCGCGGTCTATTTCGGCGGCAAGTCCCGCATCATCGATTTCGCGCTGTCGAATGCGGTCAACTCCGGCATCCGCCGTATCGCGGTCGCGACCCAGTACAAGGCACACAGCCTGATCCGGCACCTTCAGATGGGCTGGAACTTCTTCCGCCCCGAGCGCAACGAAAGCTTCGACATCCTGCCGGCCAGCCAGCGCGTGTCCGAGAACATGTGGTATGTCGGCACGGCGGATGCGATCTACCAGAACATCGACATCATCGAGGCGCATGCCTGCCGCTTCATCGTCGTGCTCGCCGGCGACCACGTCTACAAGATGGACTACGAGCTGATGCTGCGCCAGCATGTCGACAGCGGTGCCGACGTCACCGTGGGCTGCCTCGAAATGCCCCGCCAGGAATCCTCCGGCTTCGGCATCATGCATGTCGACGAGAACGGCTGGATCCAGGAATTCCTGGAGAAGCCCGCCGATCCGCCGCCGATGCCGGGCAAGCCGGACGTCTCGCTCGCCAGCATGGGCATCTACGTGTTCGATTCGAAGTTCCTGTTCGACCAGCTCAAGCGCGACGCAGCGGATCCGAGTTCGAACCACGATTTCGGCAAGGACATCATTCCGTACATCGTCAAGAACGGCCGCGCCATCGCGCATCAGTTCTCGACCTCCTGCGTGCGCACCGGTACCGAAGCGCGCTCCTACTGGCGCGACGTCGGAACGGTCGATGCCTACTGGGCCGCCAATATCGATCTCACCGACGTGGTGCCGGAGCTCGACCTGTTCGATCGCGCCTGGCCGATCTGGTCCTATTCCGAGATCACGCCGCCCGCGAAATTCGTCCATGACGAGGAGAGCCGGCGCGGTTCCGCGGTGAGTTCGCTGGTGTCGGGTGGCTGCATCATCTCCGGCGCCTCGCTGCGCCGCTCGCTGCTGTTCACCGGCGTGCGTATCAATTCCTACGGCAATGTCGAGAACGCGGTGATCATGCCCTATGTCAATGTCGGCCGCGGCGCGCGATTGAAGAATGTCGTGATCGACCGCGGCGTCGAAATCCCCGAAGGTCTCGTCGTCGGCGAGGACCCGGAGCTCGACGCCAGGCGCTTCCGCACCACCGAGCAAGGCATCTCGCTCATCACCCAGCCGATGATCGACAGGCTCAATTCATGACGCCTGTTCGCGTCCTCGCGGTCGCCTCCGAAGTCTATCCCATCGTCAAGACCGGCGGCCTTGCGGACGTCGCCGGCGCGCTACCGCTCGCGCTGAAGCCGCACGGCGTGGAGATGCGCACGCTGATGCCGGGTTACCCCGACGTAATGCGCGGGTTTGCGAGCACCCAGGAAATCCGGCGCTGGCCGGATTATTTCGGCGGGCCGGGACGCCTGCTCGCAGGCTCGCATGACGGGCTCGATCTGTTCGTGCTCGACGTACCGCATCTCTACGCGCGGCCCGGCAATCCCTATGTCACGGCTGACGGCGTCGACTGGCCCGACAACGGCCTCCGCTTCGCCGCGCTGTCGCGCATCGCGGCCGATTTCGGCCACGGCCTCGTGCCTGGCTTCGTTCCGGATGTCGTTCACGCCCACGACTGGCAGGCCGGATTGGCGGCAGCCTATCTCCACTACGATGGTCGCCCGCGTCCCGGCACCGTGATGACCATTCACAACATGGCTTATCAAGGCAAATTCGACCGCGACCTGATCGGTTCGATCGGCCTGCCCTGGAGCTCCCTCGACGTTCACGGCCTCGAATATTTCGGCGGCATCAGCTTCCTGAAGGCGGGACTGCAGTTCGCCGATCGGGTCACCACTGTGTCGCCGACTTACGCACGGGAGATCCAGAGCGACGAAGGCGGCATGGGGCTCGGCGGCCTGCTGCGCGAGCGCGCCGGTGCGCTGAGCGGCATCCTCAACGGCATCGACACAGAGGTGTGGAATCCGCAGACCGATCCGCACATCGCCTACCGCTTCGGCGCGACCGACCTGACGTTTCGGGCCGCCAACAAGGCAGTACTTCAGCAACAATTCAATCTCGATTCCTCCGACGAGGCGCCGCTGCTCGGCGTCATCAGCCGCCTGTCCTGGCAAAAGGGGCTCGACCTGCTGCTTGAGGCCCTTCCCACCATCCTGGGCGAAGGCATGCAGCTTGCCCTGCTCGGCAGCGGCAACCGCGATCTCCAGGATCGCTATCAGGCCGCCGCCCGGGCGCATCCCGGCCGGGTCGGCGTCGTGATCGGCTATGACGAAATCCTTGCGCATCTGATCCAGGCCGGCTCCGATGCGCTTGTCGTACCGTCGCGCTTCGAGCCGTGCGGCCTGACCCAGCTCTGCGCGCTACGCTATGGCGCGGTGCCGATCGTGTCCCGCGTCGGCGGCCTCGAGGACACCATCGTCGATGTCGGCGAAGCCCAGGCCTCGGACCGGGATGCCACCGGATTCAAGTTCGCCCCCGTCACGGCGGAGGCCCTCGCAGGCGCCCTTCGAAAGGCCAACGTCGCGTTCCACGACAAGGGAGTCTGGCGCCGGTTGCAATGGGGCGGCTTGGCGACCGACGTCTCCTGGCGCAATCGCGCCGGCGACTATGCCGCACTCTATCGCGATCTCATGGCGTCGCGCCGCACGGCATGACCGAAGCGAATCCATGATATGAAATCGTCATGGATCCTTCCGTCATCAAGCTGATCGGCTTTGCCGCCGCCACCTGCACCACCGTCGCCTACGCGCCGCAGGCCATCAAGGTCTGGAAGACCCGTTCGGCACGCGACATCTCGCTCGGCATGTTCCTGATCATGGTGCTGGGCCTGGCGCTGTGGCTCGTCTACGGCCTGCTCTCCGGCGACGCCCCTCTCGTCGCCGCCAACGCCATCACGATGGTGCTCGCAGGCGGAATTCTGTTGATGAAGCTGAAATACGGGTGAAGCTCTTCATGGACTCCATCGTGAGACCGTGAATTGTGCAAAACCGGCCGATTGCCGCCGGGCATAAGCCCCGAAGCGGGCGGATACATCGCGTCATGTCAACGCGCGGGCCGCCTGTTCAATCATTGCGGGATTGAATTTGCGAATTCACTTGCTTTCGCCAGCACGCGCGCTCAATTTCGCCCGGTGCGTTACCGTCATCTTTCGTCGATACCGGTTGGACTAAGCGTCATTCCTCGACCGCTCGGAGCGCATCATGTCGCGGCATTTTTTCCGGATCACCAACTGCGACGGCGGCACGATCGAGCATCCTGCGGAAATTCTGGAGGGACATTCCGCATGGACGGAGACCGCCATGGTCTTCGTTGATCTGTCCCGAAGCTGCCAACGCCTGCTCAAAGAGAACGCCGAATGGCGGCTGGAGCTGCTGGGGTCTCAGAAAGAACCGCTGTATCGCATTCGCTTGATCGCCGAGACCTGCGAAGCCGTCGCATCGACGGCCTGCCTCACCGCGGATCCAGGCGCCGCCTCCTGACGTGACAGGCCGCCGCACCCGGCGCTTATGTCGGAAATCGACATCGAAATAAGACTTGCTATGTGCGGTGATGATCCTGACGGGTCCGACGCGGACGCTCAGGCCGCAAGTCACCCACCGAACACATACGACGCCATCGCGACGTTCGCGACGTCGTCGACGAAGACCCTGCGGCCGACATCACGACCCGCGGCACCCGCAGCCACCATCAGCGGCAAGAGATGGTCCTCGCGCGGATGCGCAAGGCGCGCGCTCGGAGCGCTCTCCCAGTCGATCAGCATCGCGTTGCGGCGCGCTACATCCGGATTGCCGATCGCCTCGTTCAGATAGGCTTCGAAATCATAGGAGACGGGCCTGGACTCCGCCCGTCCGAAGCCGCGCATGTTGTGATAGGTCAGCCCGCTGCCGACGATCAGGATGCCTTCGTCGCGCAGCGATGCGATCGCCTGCCCGACCCTGACGTGCTCGGCGGCATCGTAACTCGACTTCAGCGACAGCAGCACGATCGGCATGTCGGCGTTCGGGTACATCAGGCCGAGCGGCACGAAAGTGCCGTGATCGAAGCCCTGATTGGGATCCTCCCGGCAATCGAGGCCTGCGCGCGCAAGCAGCGCCTTCACCTCGACGGCGAGTTCGGGCTTGCCCGGCGCCGGATATTTGATGTGATAGGTATGCTCGGGGAAACCGTAATAGTCGTACACCATCGGCGGATGCGCCGAGGTCGACACCGTGAAGGCCTCGGCTTCCCAGTGGCCGGTGATGACGAGCACCGCCTTGGGCTTTTCGGGCAGAAGCTGCGGCAACCGGCCGAACTCCGCGGCCGTCTTGGCATATTGCACCCGCCGGTCCTCCATGAACGGCCAGGGACCGCCGCCATGCGACAGGAAGAGGGTCGGTAATCGCGTCATGGATGCAGGCTCGCGGTTTTCACAACATGCGCGTGTAGCAGCCGCGCAATCGCCGGCGAGCATAGGCAAACCCGTATGGTTAGCAAGTCGTTAACGATTTGCCGGACACAATCGGTGCCGTGGCCGAAGGAGTCGGCCAGAAGACAAGCGGGACGTGAGATGAAGAAGTTTTCGCTGGGGGACGTCGTCAACAGTGACAAGGGCCGCCGCGGCGTCGTTCGCGCCGCTTACAAGTCCCGGGAAGGCCAGCAGTTCTACGCCGTCGAGAAGGATGGCGCGATCGACCACCTCGAGGAAGACCGGCTGAGCCTTGCGCCGCGCGTCGAACTCGCGGCCTGAACCAATTATCCAACACTACCGCGCAAGCCGGTCGAGACGCTCCGAACAGGGGTCGTCTCCGCTCGCGATACGATCGTTCGTGATCAGCAGCAGGCGATCGCGGTCCGCAGCCGTGTCCCAATGCGGCAGGTCCGGTCCATTGGGATCGCCTGTCTTCGCGAAATTGGTCCAGTAGGCGCGCATGCGGCTTGCGACCTCGCGATCTCCTCGCGAGAGAAGTCCCGCGCCCGGCACGCCTTCCACGCCGAAGAGGAAGGGCAGCTCGCGTCCATGCCCCTCGTCGGGATTTGCACGCCGGGCTTCGGGCACATAGGCGAAGCGATAGCGAAAAACGGCTGCGCCGGTTGCGGCATGCAGCCGGGCCAGCAGTCTCACCGGCTCCGAGAATATCTTGTCGGTGGCGAGCCTCGCGGCAAGCTCCGCAGGGCTGGCAAGGCCGGGATAAAGCCTGCGCAGTTCGTTCAAGCTGAGGTCCGAAGAGGCAAGCGCGGCCTTGATATCGAGCTCACCGTCAAAGCCCGTCTCATCGTCGTTCGAGCCGATCATCACCGGAATCCGGCTCTCGTGTCCGGCCGCAAACCCCGCGGCGACGTCCCCGGTGACCAGCCCCCCATCGATCGCCGGAGCGAAACTGCCCCGCGATTTTTCCAGCAGATGTTTTTCGGCCGCAACAATCCGCGACGCTTCGACGGCGCGCAGATCGGCCTGCGGCCCGAGCATGGCGATGAACTGCTGCCCGATCGCCTCCGCTTCCTGCGCCGTGCGCAGACGCGCACGACCGGGGATCGATTGCAGGATCGCCTTCTGAAACAGATCGCGCGCTCGCGCAGATAGCATCAGCAGCGCGACCGACGTTGCGCCCGCGCCGTTACCGAACAGCGTGACGTTGCCGGGATCGCCGCTGAACGCCGCGATGTTGTCGTGTACCCAATGCAGCGCCGCGATCTGGTCCATCAGACCGTAATTTCCGGAGCCGCCATCCGAGAGCCCAGGATGGGCGAGCCAGCCGAGCGCACCGAGGCGGTAGTTCACGCTGACCAGGATGAGGCCCGCCTGCGCGAGCCTTGCACCGTTGAACACTGGATCGTTCGCAGTGCCGCTGACGAATCCGCCGCCATGAATGAACACCATCACCGGCAGCGGCCCGTCGACGCCGAACGGACGGAACACGTTGAGCGTGAGGCAATCCTCGCTCGCGCCAGGAAGCTCGGGCTGAAGACAGGGCGCACCGAACTCGTAGACGGTTCGCATCTCCGAACTTGCGGGCATGGGCTGCGGCGGACGCCAGCGCAACGCGCCGACCGGCGGCGCCGCATAGGCCAAGCCCTTGAAGGACGCCACCTCGCCCTCGACGGCGCCGAGCATCTGGCCTTCACGCGTCAGCGCGAACGGAAACTGCCCGACCGGCTGGGCCACGGCCGAGCCGGCGTTGCAGGCGAAGACGGTAGCCACAATGAGCGCGAGCAGGGGCCGCATCTTCCGGGATCTCGCTGCACGGGAAGTTTCCGAAGCAGGTTACGTCCGCGGCCGGAGGCGAGGCAAGCGCTGCCGCGCTTAACTGCCCTTGGCGATGATCTCCGCCAGCGCGCGGCGCGCGACGATGCCGAGTTCGCCGAGCGTGGCGCGTCCGGACCGCGCCGCTTCGATCAGGCGCTCGGCGATGAACCGGCGGCTGTCGTGGTCGCCGCCATGCGGCAATTGGCGGCACGTCTCCTCCAGCACGACGTCCATGTTGGCTTTGGTCCGCTCAGTCAGATCTGTCATGACGCCCGGTCGGTACGCGTGGCCCAGAACCGCAGCATACACAGACGGATGCGGCCTGATTAGCCCGGAAAAGCACGGCGATTGTGCATCGCGATCATTGCACCTCCACGCCGTCGCGCCACGATGACGCCGCAAACGACTACCGAAGATTGTAGTTGTTGTGATGACAAGCCCGGCCTGCAGCGCTAGCCTGCCGGCAAAACAAAAGCACGGGAGGAAATGCCATGTCTGACGCAATGGTCGCCGCACGCGAGTCCGAAGCGGCGAGTGGAAAAGCCCAACAGGTCGATGTCGCCGTGGTCGGCGCCGGATTTGCCGGTCTCTACCTTCTGCATCGCCTGCGCAAGGCCGGCTTCACGACGGTCGCGCTCGAAGAGGCCGGTGATGTCGGCGGCACCTGGTACTGGAACCGCTATCCCGGCGCGCGCTGCGACATCCAGACCATCGACTACAGCTATACTTTCGATCCTGAACTCGACCAGGCCTGGACCTGGTCGGAAAAATATGCGGCCCAGCCCGAGATCCTGCGCTATCTCGGCTTCGTCGCCGACCGCTACGACCTGCGCCGTGACATCCGCTTCAAGACCAAGGTGCTCGAGGCCCGATGGGACGAGGCGACCGAGCGCTGGCATCTCACCACCGACAACGGCGCGCCGGTCTCGTGCCGCCATTACATCATGGCCACGGGATGCCTGTCTGCGCCGAAGCCGCCGGAGATCGACGGCGTGGAGGACTTCAAGGGCGAAATCTATTTCACCGGACGCTGGCCGCATCACGAGGTGAAGCTCGCGGGCAAACGCGTCGCCGTGATCGGCACGGGCTCGTCGGCGATCCAGTCGATCCCGCTGATCGCCGAGCAGGCCGCGCATCTGACCGTGTTCCAGCGCACGCCGAATTTCGCGCTGCCCGCGCATAACGGCCCCGCGCCGTCCGATCGCTTGAGCCTGTTCCGGAGCGACCCTGCGGCCTATCGCGAGCAGGCGCGCCAGTCGATGGCCGGCGTGCCCTATCCGCAGCAGACCGTGGTGAGCTGGCAGCTCAGCGATGCCGAGCGCCGCGCACGCTTCGAGGAAGCCTGGGGCAAGGGCGACCTCGTCTATATCCTGACCCAGCTCTGGGCCGACCAGGCCGTCGACGTCGACGGCAACAGGATCGTGCAGGACCTGATCCGCGAGAAGATCCGCGCTGCGGTCAAGGACCCCGAGACCGCGGCGGCGCTGATGCCCGACGATCATCCCTTCGGCGCCAAGCGCCCCTGCCTCGACACCAACTATTACGCCACCTACAACCGGCCGAACGTCACGCTGGTCAATCTGCGCCAGGAGCCGATCAAGGCGATCACCGCCAGCGGCATCACGACGGGCAGGCGCAATGTCGATGTCGACGTGATCGTGTTCGCGACCGGCTTCGACGCCATGACCGGCGCGATCCGCGCCGTGCATCCGATCACCGGACGTGGCGGCAGATCGCTCACCGACGTCTGGGCGCACGGGCCGCAAACCTATCTCGGGCTCACGGTCGAGGGCTTCCCGAACTTCTTCATGATCACCGGTCCCGGCAGCCCGTCGGTGCTGTCGAACATGGCGGTGTCGATCGAACAGCATGTCGACTGGGTCGTCGATCGCCTGGTCGCCTTGCGCGATGCCGGTTTCACCACGATCGAGCCGACGAAGACGGCGCAGGCCGGCTGGAGCAGGCACATGGCCGACTGCGCGATGGTGACGCTGCACCGGCTCGCCAACACCTGGTACACCGGCGCCAACGTGCCCGGCAAGGTGCAGGGGCTGATGCCCTATACCGGGGGCGTCGGTCCCTACCGCAGCATCTGCGACGAGGTCACCAGCCGCGGCATGCTCGGCTTCCGGCTCACCGGCCCCCATGTCGCCGCGCAATGCCATGACGGCGAAGTGGTGCGCCTGCAGCCGGATGTGCGGCTGGTGCTGAACCTGCTGGCCTCGCTCAACCTGCCGCCGATCGAGTCGATGGGCGCGCAAGGCGCATGCGCCTTCGTGGCTGAGTTCAACAAGGGCCGTCCCGCCGGCCGGCCGGTCGGCGACATCGTCGACGGCACCCTGCCCGGCCCCGACGGGCCACTGCCCTACCGCGTCTACAAGCCGGCAACGCCGGGGCCGCATCCGGTGGTGGTCTATTTCCACGGCGGCGGCTGGGTGCTCGGCGACGAGCAGTCGGACGAGCCGTTCTGCCGCGACATGGTGCGGCGGACCGGCATGATGTTCGTCAGCGTCGGCTATCGCCACGCGCCGGCGCATCGTTTCCCGACGGCGGCCGAGGATGGCTATGCGGCCACGCGCTGGATCGCCGAGCATGCGACCGAGCTCGGCGGCACGCCGGGCCCGGTATTGGTCGCCGGCTGGAGCGCCGGCGGCAACATCGCCGCCGTGACGTGCCAGCTCGCGCGCGACCGCGGCGGACCGCAGATCGCGGGCCAGCTGCTGGTGTGCCCCGTTACCGACTGCACCTTCGACCGGCCCTCCTACAACGACAATGCGACGGGCTATTTCCTGACGCGCTCGCTGATGTACTGGTTCTGGGACCTCTACTGCTCGCCGGCCGACCGCACCGATCCGCGCGCCTCGCCGCTGCGCGGCAAGGTGGCGGGGCTGCCACCGGCCTTCGTGGTCACCTGCGAGTTCGATCCGCTGCGCGACGAGGGCATCGCCTACGCCGAGGCCATGGCCGCCGCCGGCGTGCCGGTCGAGCAGCTCAAGGCGCGCGGTCATTTCCACTCGTCCTTCGCCATGGTGGACGTGGTGATAACAGGCGTGCCGGGCCGGGTGCAGATGGCCGAGGCCTTGCGACGCTTCGCCGGGCTGCCGCCGGGGATCAGCCGCAGCGACGACACCGGCCACGGTCAGGCGGACCCGGCGCCGAGGATCGACGCGGCAGCGAGCTGAAGACCGCAAGGCGCGATCGGGAACTGGTTTCCGGTCACCGCGTTGAACGGTTGAGGCGTTGAGAGAGCGATAGGTGTGAGCCCCGGCGCGCGAGCAGCGTGCCGGGGTTCTTCTTTGCGTGGGGCGGTCGATGGATGATGTGTCTGGGGTTTCAAAGGTCGATTTCGGCGCACCTGCGGTGCTGCACAAATGGCCATCGCTCGCCAATCAACGCCGGCCGGACCGCGAGACCTATCAGATCAGCGATGGCACCCTCGACGAGTGCATATCCGCTTTCATGGCCAAGCCGGCGACGACCAGGCATCTCTATGAGATCCGCACGGCAGCGCAGCTGCCGCTGGTCACGGACATCCTCTCGCCCGAGCACATCGCCGAGTTGTCGCGCTTGAGAGAATTTCTCTGATATCGCTGGCTTGCGCATTTGGCTGGAACTTTCGCCCGGTTGTTCCCGTTGAGGGGGATCGGAAGCCAAAGCGTGAGTGTCAAAGATGCTTGAAGCTGGCGTGCCTTCCCCGGTCGTGCCCCATGGCGCAGACCAGACCCTGTTCGTGGTGATCGATCGCCGCGGCAAGGCCGATGACATCCGTATCGAGCGCAGCGATCTCGAAGCCACGATCGGCGAACTCGTCGCCGGCTGCTTCAACGATCCGATCAAGGTGATCTCGTTCAACACGCGCGAGCACTGGAGCAAGGACATCTCGAAAGATGTCGCCGGCGAGATCCGCGCGCGTTGCGACATCGAGGGCATCCGCTTGCCCGACTATCTCAGCGAGTTCGTCGAGAGCCACAGCTGATCGCACGCGGGCCGATCGGCGCAATTCCTCAATCACAGGCAACAAAAAAGCGCCGCTTCCGCGGCGCTTTTCGTGCGGCACCCTAGTGATGCCAGAACAAGGCCAGCAGCAGAACGATCGGGAGCGGCACGCCCAACAGCCAAAGCAAAGCACCTCGTCCAAAGCCCATGATATCCTCCTCTTCAATGCCATTCATGACGCCGAAGAAGGAAAGAAGTTCCGAGCCTCGAAGCGAGGGGGAATGCGTTCAATGCATGGTTTGCTGGGTCAGGCGCGCCGCGTACCGGCGATGAGTTCGATCTCGCGGCGGCGCTCGCCCGCGAAGGTCAGCAGCTTTTCGATCGTCATCGTATCCGTGATCCGTTTGGCGAGCCGCTCGGCGCGTGCGGCCTGATCTTCGAGATACTGGATCGTCTTCAAACGCCGCCTCCCCAAAAGCCTGGATTTGTTCGGACGCCTATCGTGCGTCAACCCGGCTAACAGGCGGTTAAGCGCAGCGTCCGGGGGGCGACGGGCGGCGCCTCAATGCACGACGTCGAGCCTGACATTGGCAACGCCCTTGTCCATCATGCCGAGCGCCTCGGCCGCGGACGGCGAGATGTCGACGACGCGGCCGCGCACGAAGGGCCCGCGATCATTGACCCTGACGGTGACGAAGCGGCCGGACGAGACATCGGTGACGCGCAGCTTGGTGCCGAACGGCAGGGTCGGATGCGCCGCGGTCAGTTCGTTCCTGTCGAACCGTTCGCCGCTCGCGGTCTCGGTGTCCGAATAGAAGCTGGCGACACCATGCGCGGCGGCCGGCCTTGTCTCGCTTGTCTCGTCGGGGATACGCACCCGGCTGATCGGTTGCGGGTGCAGCGCCGCCACCCTGTGCGGCCGCTCGAGCGCAGCCTGACGGCTCGTGGCGCCAAGATCAGCCTTCTGGCGGCCGACCGGCGATTGCGCGCAGGCGGCAAGCGACGCGGCAGCGATCATCGCAAGCAGCAACCGGCAGGATGTGGCCAGCGGCACGCGGGCAGTTTCGGCACGTGCAAGACGAGACATGATACGCCCTCCGAACAACCCTGAGTTTCGGTGGGCAATGAGGGCAGAAACTTGGCTGAAGAAGAGCAGGCTCGGGGCCGCGACCGTTTCGCATCCGATGTGACGATTTCACCACACTGGCCTGTCCCGGATCGAGACAGGCTCGTGGAAAAATCAACCATTGCGACGCAGGACGCGATCGGCGCGCTTCCCCGCTCCGGTGTCATCGAGCCTCCGCCAGCCTTGTTAAAGGCTGGCGATACGTAAGCGCTCAGTACTTCGGCTCGTACATCTGCGACTGGACCAGAGCCTTCACGTCGTTCGGCGCGGGTCCGTCCGCGAGGCCACGCTGGAAGGCGACGTCGGCGACGGCCGCCGCAATGCGGACCGAGACCTCGCGGATCCGCGGCAGCGCCGGATAGAGGCTGCCTTGCGCCAGATCCTCCTTGCCGACGCAATCGGCGAGCGTATGGGCGGCGGCCATGAACATCTCGTCCGTCACCAGCCGCGAGCGGCTGGCGATGACGCCGAGGCCGACGCCGGGGAAGATGTAGGAGTTGTTGCCCTGGCGCGGCACGAAGGTGCGGCCGTTCAGCTTGACCGGGTCATACGGGCTGCCGCAGGCGAACAGTGCGCGGCCCTCGGTATAGCGGTAGGCATCCTCCGCAGAGCATTCCGCTTTCGAGGTCGGGTTGGAGAGCGCGAACACGATCGGCCGCTCGTTGAGCGCGGCCATCGTCTTGAGCACCTCCGGCGTGAAGGCGCCGCCGACCGCGGCCACGCCGATGATCGCCGTCGGCTTCAGCGTCTTGATCGCGGTGAGGAAGTCGGCGATCGGTGCCTGGCCCGAATGGGCATAGCGCAGCTTGTGACCGTGAAGACCATCCCGGCCGCTGACGACGAGCCCGCGGGAATCCACCAGCCAGTTGCGGCGGAGCGCGTCCGCCTCGGAGGCGCCCTCCGCCATCATCGCGGACACGACGAGATCGGCGATGCCGGTCGCGGCCTCGCCGGCGCCGAGGAACAGGATGCGCTGATCCTTGAGCTTGCCGCCGTTGACGCGCAGCGCCGAGAACAGGCCGGCCAGCGCCACCGCCGCGGTGCCCTGGATGTCGTCGTTGAAAACGCAGGACTCCTCGCGATATTTGTGCAGCAGCTTGAAGGCCGAATGATTGGCGAAATCCTCGAACTGGATCAGCACGTCCGGAAAGGTCTTCTGCGCGGCCACCATGAATTCGTCGACGAAGCTGTCATAGGCCTCGCCCGTCAGCCGGCGCTCGCGCAGGCCGAGATAATAGGGATCGCTCAGCAGCTCTTCGTTGTTGGTGCCGACGTCGAGCACGATGGGCAGGCAGTGCTCGGGATGCACGCCGGCGCAGGCCGAATAGAGCGACAGCTTCCCGACCGGAATGCCCATGCCATTGGCGCCGAGATCGCCGAGCCCGAGGATGCGCTCGCCGTCGGTCACCACGATGAGCTTGGCCGGGTGGGGCCAGTTCTTCAGGATCTCCGCGATCTGGCCGCGGTCGCGCGAGGAGATGAACATGCCGCGCGGGCGCTGGAAGATGAGGCCGTATTTCTGGCAGGCCAGCCCGACCGTCGGCGTGTAGATGATCGGCTGGATCTCGTCGATATTGTCGACGACCACACGGAAGAACAGTGCCTCGTTGCGATCGTGCAGCGCATTCAGCGCGACGTATTTTTCGAGGTCGGTCGGCAACGTCCGCAGATTGGTGAGCACGCGCTCGGCCTGCGTCTCCATCGTCAGCACGCAAGGCGGCAACAGGCCGCGCAGGCCGAGCGCCGCGCGCTCCGCTTCCGTGAAGGCGGTGCCCTTGTTGAGCAGGGGATCGCGCAGCAGCGTCATGCCGTGTGCGGTGTCGGATGATGTCGAATGGGCGCTGACCCGAGCAGGTCTATTCACGAATTCCCCCAGGGCGTTTCTCTTGAACCAAAGGCATTGTCGGCCAGTGCCGACCTTATATCAAGGACACAGCAAACCGGACATGGATTGTGATCCCGCACCGCAGCGAGATTGCCTCAAAAGACCGCGGATGGCGTACGCGAAAAGGTTAACGCAGCAAGGTCTATTCCGGCTTGATGTCGGCGGCCTTCACGATCGGCCACCATTTCTCGGTCTCGGCCTTCTGGAAGGCCGCGAGCGCCGCAGGCGTCTGCTGATCCGCTGGCGGAATTTCCTGCCCCAGTTCGCCGAAGCGCTGCTTGACGACGGGATCGGCAAGCCCGGCAACGATGGCCGCGTTGAGCTTTGTGACGATCTCCTTCGGCGTGCTCTTAGGTGCCCAGATGCCGTGCCAGTAGGAAATGTAGAGGCCAGGCAGGCCCGCCTCGTCGACGGTCGGAATATCAGGCGCGGAGGCCAGCCGCGCCGGCGAGGCCACCGCGAACGCCTTGATCGCGCCGTTCTTGTAGTGCGGCAGCGAGTTCGAGGCCTGGTCGAACATGATGTCGATCTGGCCTGCGACGAGGTCGATCATCGCGGGCCCCGCGCCGCGATAGGGCACGAACTGGAAATCGGTCCCGGTCTTCTCTTTGAAGAAGACGCCCGCGACATGCGCGCCCGTACCCGCGCCGGCCGTGCCGGCGGTCGCCTTGCCGGGATTGGCTTTGAGCCAGGCGATCAAGTCCTTCAGAGTATCGGCTTGAAGCGACTTCCGGCCGACAATGAGCTGCGTGCCCAACGCGATCGTCGCGACCGGCTCGAAGTCCGCGATCACGTCATAGGGCAGCTTGAAGATCGCGCCGTTCAGAACATGCGTGCCCCAATGGCCGATCGTGATAGTGGTGCCGTCAGGCGTCGCACGGGCGACGCGCGCCCCGGCGATGCTGCCGGAGGCGCCGGCGACGTTCTCGACCACCACCGTGGTGTGCAATTCGGCGGCGATTCGCTCGGAGATAATCCGCGCCAGCGTATCGGTCGGCCCGCCCGCCGCGAACGGCACCACGAGCGTGATGGGGCGCGACGGAAACGGCTGGGACATGGCCGGAACGGTCCACGACCCGCATCCAAGCAGCGCGCCAATGACGATCACATGGCCGCGCAAGCCGGCCCACAGCCCCCGCATTCGTTTCTCCACTCTTCTTGACGCCCGCATGTCGTCAGCAGGCTGGAATGGGAGTGAACGACGCCGAGCGGGTGGAGGCAAGGTGGAAATTTGGCGATGGGCTACCCGGCCGCACGCCTCGGCTTGAGATGGGCCGCCTGATCGGCCGGCGGCGCGATCTGCATCAGGATGGTCTGGACCGGAGATGCGACCTCGATGCCGCTCTGCTGGAAGCGCAGCTTCATGCGCCGGTTGAACTCGCGCTGGACCGGCCAGCGGCCGGACTCGGTGCAGCGGATCTGGCCGACGATCGAGACCATCGCGCCATCGACCTTGTCGATGCCCCAGAGCTCGAGGTCGCCGCGGATCAGCGCGCGGAATTCAGGTTCACTGCGCATCTCCGCGACGATGTCCTTGAGGATCTGGCCGGCGCGATCGGTGTCCTCCCTGTAAGCGACGTTGACGCTGACGGAGGCGTTGCCGGCGCCGCGGCTCGCATTGGTGATGGTCGTGACCGCACTGAACGGCACGATGTGTACGGCCCCGTCGCCGGCACGCAGGCGAATGGTGCGGATCGAGACGTTCTCGACCACGCCGGTGAGCCCCGAGACGCTGACATTGTCGCCGACCTGGACCGTGTTTTCCAGCAGCAGGAACAGGCCGGTGATGAGGTCCTGCACCAGCTTTTGCGAACCGAAGCCGATGGCGATGCCGACGATGCCGGCGCCCGCCAGCAGCGGCGCGACATTGACCCCGATCTCGCTCAGCGCGGTCAGGCCGACGACGGTGGCGATCAGGCACAGCAGCGCCGTCCGCAGCATCGGCTGAAAGGTGCGCAGCCGCGCGGCGCGGGCATAGTGCCCGTCCCGCGACAGCGTGTTGATCTGGCGATCCAGCAGCGCGTTGCTGGCTTCCCAGATGGCGGCTGCGATGAACACGGCAATGCCGATCGTCGCCACCGCCGAGATCAGCCGGCTGCCGATCTGGCCGCCATAGAACCAGACGATGGCGTCGACGCCCCAGACTTCCAGCACGGCGACGAAGCCGATGAAGGCGATCACGCCCGAAACGACCTTGCGCAGCAGCGGCAAATAGCGGTTGGCGCGGATCTCGAGCCCGGGAAAGCGCTGGAGGATCTCCGGCTTGATGCGGAAGCCGCGGTCGATCAGGCTGAGCGTCACCATGATGGCGACGCGCGTGATCAGCAGCACCGCGATGGTGCCCAAGAAATATTGCAACAGCAGCGAATAGCCGTTGCGGATGTTGAGCGCCCAGACCGCCCACAGCGCGAGGTCGAGCGCGATGGCAGGATAGTGCCAGCCGCCGGCCACGCGATTGCGCAGGCGTGCGCCGATGCCCTGCCGATCGGCCGGCGCGCGGATGGCTGCGGCGACCTGACGACGGCATTGCAGGATGATGATGACGACGAACAGATGCACGACCAGCATCACCATGCGCAGCAGCGCCGCGTAGCCGGCGCGATGCAGGCCGAGCAGCAGCGCGACGTTGGCCAGGGCGATACCGGACACGGCGACGCCGACGATGCGACGCGCCCAGATCTCGATATAGGCCGCGGTCTCGGCGCGGACCGGAAACAGGCCGTAAGGTCCGGCCAGCGCGCGAACGACGCAGATGAGCCCGCGCGAGACGGCATAGGCGTTGACGAATGCGAGGATGACGAGGCGAACGATGACGCGGTCGCCGATCTCCGTTCCGAGCAGCGCGGTCGCCACGCCCAGGAAGATGACCACGGGAAGCAGTTCCAGCAACAGCCGTCCGAGCACGAAAGGCAGCCGCAGCAGTGACTGCCACGCGCGTGCCAGGCTGACCCGGCGTCGGTGCTGTTCGGGCTGGGTCGCAACGCCGGACGCAGACACGGGCGGATCGCCCACCGCCAGCGGCTGCGCCGGGACATGCACGGTCAGCGGCATGCGCACTTCGAGAAATATGATTGGACGGCGGATCAGCCGGACCATCACCCATTCCGCCGCAAGAGCGCAGCCGAACAACAGCGCCAGTTTCCAGGCGATCTCGGCCAGCAGATCGTAGGCGGCGGGATCGTTCGCGGTGCGCAGGAACCAGTAATAGAACGCCGGAAAATGCGTGATCGAGCGCGCCATGTCGGCGATCTCGCGCGACATCTCGCCGATCTGACCGGACAGCGTAAGCAGGAGCTGAGCACCAAGGCTGTCGGCCGGGAGCGGGATCGGCGACTTCTGCGCGGGCGCGGGCTGCTGCTGCCCCGACGCCGTCGCGATCGCGCGCAGCGTGTCGATCATCTGCGCGCGCTTCCGATCGTCCTGGAGCGTTTCCAGCGCGCGCCGGGCTTCATCCGGCGACAGCACGGCAGCATTGTTGGTGGCGGGCGCAGCCGGCTCGGCGCGGACGCCGGAGACGGAGGAGATTGCGAGACAGAGGGCGACGAAAAGCGCAGAGGCCAGTTTATGCGACAAGAGAATTCCTTGAAAAACAGATGCGCCCGGCGGCACTGGGGTTGTTACCGCCGAAGCGCACGCGTCATGTCGGATGGGCGTTATTCGCCCGCGCCCTGTGTCGGAAGTTTGCCGACGAGGCGACCATCTCTTGGCATTTGCCGCAATGCGGGATCGGGAACCCGGAGGCGGCGAAGACGCGCGATGGTGACATCATGCGCCTGTATTGCCCGACGGGGTCAACCAGATTTCGCTAAATCCGCAAAAATTACGACACCAGCGATCAAGCCGTTGATTTCACTGCGACCGGCTACTGTGCATGGGGTTGTTTTTTCATTTTGCCCGCTTCTTCAACTCCTCCTTCTCCAGCGCCTTGCGGATCTCCTTGAACTCCGCCAGCGATGACTTGTCGGCGCGTGGAAAGCGCAGGTCGAGCTTGTCGAGCGCCGTGACGATCGCAGAGCCGATCACGACCCGCGCGAACCATTTGTGGTCGGCGGGCACGACGTACCAGGGCGCATTGGGCGTCGCGGTGTGGCGGACGATGTCCTGATAGACCGCCTGGTAGCGCGGCCACAGCGCGCGCTCGGTGATGTCGCCCATGGAGAACTTCCATTGCTTGGCAGGAACCTCGAGCCGCTCGAGAAAGCGCTGCCGCTGCTCCTCCCGGGAGACGTTGAGGAAGAACTTCAGCACGACGGTGCCGTTGCGCGACAAATAGCGCTCGAACGACGTGATGTCCTCGAATCGCTCCCGCCAGATGTTCTTGGTGATGAGCTTGGGCGGCAGCTGCTCCTTGGCGAGGACGTCCGGATGCACGCGTGTGATCAGGCATTCCTCATAGTGCGAGCGATTGAAGATGCCGATATGCCCGCGCCTGGGCAGCGCAATCACGTGCCGCCAGAGGAAATCATGGTCGAGTTCGTGACTGGTCGGCTGCTTGAACGCATGGACGTCGCAGCCTTGCGGATTGATGCCGTCGAAGATCGCCTTGATCGCGCTGTCCTTGCCGGCGGCGTCCATGCCCTGGAAGATCAGCAGCAGCGACCAGCGGTCCTGAGCATAGAGCTTCTCCTGGAAATCGGCGAGGCGCTGCTTGTTGGCGTCGAGGATGTCCTGCGCCGTCTCCTTGTCGAGATCGCCCTTGGCGTTGGTCTTGTGGTCCTTCAGATGGAACTTGCCCGACCCGTCGTAACGGAACGGCGTGACGTAGCGGTCGAGTTCCTGGGCGAGCGATCTGGACGGCTTCTTGTTCATGAGCGCGGGGCACCTTGCGTTGCGGCTTCAGTCGGTCGCGCAGGCTAGCAAGGATATTCCGGGGAAGGAATATGATGAAAGGGTCGAGCACCCTCCCAGGGCCGCGCGGGCATCAGCGCGAGGCGAACTGCTGCGCGACGAAGGCCGTGACAAATCGCGGCATGGACGGAAGAAGATCATCCATCCCGCGCACGAGATGGATCGCCGACAATTCGGGTTCGGCCTCGCGCGCCAGGTTGGCCTCGATGCGGCCGCGCGCCGTCTCGGCCGGCATATCCAGATTGAGAACCTGCATCATCGCAATCGACGCGCCGGAAACGACGCAGTGCCAGTCCGGCTCGGCCACGTAATCGGCCGGGGTCAATCCGGTCTCCTCGGCAATCTCGCGGACGACGCTGCCGGGAATGTCGACCATGCCGTCCCTGACATCATCGAGGTCGGGCGTGCCGGACGGAAAATAGATCCGTCCGGCCGTCGCGGTGTGCTGCGCCATCTCGCCCATCACGAACGCGCCGTCGGAGGTCCACAACGCGCCCATGCCAAAACCGTTGAACACGTGCGGATCGGGAAAGCCCCAGTCGCGCCAGGCGATGAAGCTGGCGAAATCAGTCTCGAAATAGGTCGCGGTGAAACGGCCGCCGGCAAACACCGGATCGCGTCCGAGCAGGACGCGGCCGTTCCAGAGCTTCGGCCGCTCGCGCTGCAACTCGGCGAAATGTGCGGCGATCTCGGCGCGCCGTTCCTCGGCGAACGGCCAGGCGATCGGCCGCACGGCACAGTCAAGCGTCGTGACGCGATGAATGATCGGTGATGTCATGCCATCCGGTTACCACGTCTTCGCGTCAGCTATTTGGCGTTCCCGGTGGTCTTCTTGGCCTGCTCGACATATTTGTTTGTAAAGGTCTTGCTGACGTCGATCCTGGCGTTGGCGACCTCCGGGGAGCCGACGCTGAACACCGCAAGCACGGCGTCCGCGCCCTTCGGGTCCATCTTGCCGGTTTCCGAGAACATCGGGATCGTGTTCTTCAGCGCGGCGAGATAGAGATCCTTGTTCTTGCCGACCGTCTCCTCCGGCATCTTCGCCATGATCTCCTCGGGCGAGTGCGAATGGATCCAGGCAAGTGTCGCGAGGATCGCATCGGTGAGCGCCTGCGTCTCCTTCTCGTGCTTGGCGACCCAGGCCGCGGTCGAATAGAGCGCGCCGCCCGGATATTCGCCGCCGAACGTCTCGAGCGTGTCTTTCTGGGTGCGCGTGTCGCTGAGGATGCGCAGATCCGCGTGGGTGCCCTGCAGCACCGTGACGGAAGGATCGAGCATCACGGCGGCGTCGATCTGGCCCTGCTCCATCGCGGCGACCGCGGTGGCACCCAAGCCGACGCCGATCACGGCGGTGCCGGCAGGATCGAGCCCGTTCTTCTTCAACTGGTACTTGAGAAAGAAATCGGTGGAGGAGCCAGGCGCACTGACGCCGACCTTCTTGCCGGCGAGATCCTTGATCGACTTGATCTCGCTCGTGTGCGCGGGCGAGACCACCAGCACGAGGCCGGGATAGCGGTCATAGACCACGAAGGCCTGAAGCTCCTGCTTCTTGGCGGCGAGGTTGACGCAATGGTCGAAATAGCCGGAGACCACGTCGGCGCTGCCGCCGAGCACGGCCTTGAGCGCGTCCGAGCCGCCCTTGAGGTCGACCAGTTCGACATTGAGGCCCGCCTTGTCGTACTCGCCAAGCTGCTTGGCCAGCACCGTCGGCAGATAGCACAGGCAGGAGCCGCCGCCGATCGCGATCGTCACCTTGCTTTGCGCCGCGGCAAAGCCGCTGGTGAGCGTCAGCGCAAGGAGCGCGCCGGCGAGCCTGGCAATCGTGTTCTTCATGGGTTTCCTCCGTTCGGCTGACGGCACCATAGAGCAGCGGGCCTGCCTTGAGAAGCACCGCCAAAGTGCGACTCGCCATTCGCCTTTCGGCGCAATAGCATGGGCCCGCAACAACAATACTTGATGGGGAGGATCATCCATGAATCGCCTTGCAATCGGGCTGTCGATCGCCGCCGCCTTTGCCGCCGGATGCGGCGCCAACCAGCTGCTCCGGCCGGCGCTCGCCGCGGAGAACGTCACGGCGCAGCTCATCCACACCGGCGAGATGGAAGGCGATGCGCTCGGAGCTGCCAACGCCGTCGGCTATCGCTCGAAGATGTTCGCGAGCGCCGACGGCGCCACCATCTCGATCCAGGTCGGCAATGTGCCCAAGCACATGCATCCCAACACCAATGAGATCCAGTACATTCTCGACGGGACCGGCACCATCTGGCTCGGTGACAAGGAAGTCACGGTCAAGCCGGGTGACCTCGTCATCATCCCGAAGGGCACTGCGCATGGCGGCACCAAACCGATCAGCGGACAGGTCAAGGCGATCGCCATCAAGACGCCGCCGCAGGCGCCGGACGATACCAAGCTGCTGGACTAGGCGCCCGCACACGTGGGGCTCGCGCCGATGTGCGAGCCCTCTTTTGCGACCTAACCGCGCCCATCCATGGTGGGCCTCCAGACCAGCAGCCTGCGCTCGACCAGCGTCACCCCGAAATCGATCAAAATCACAAAGGCCGACAGCACGAACATGCCGGCGAACACGCCGGCGACGTCGAACACGCCTTCGGCCTGCTGAATGAGATAGCCGAGCCCGGCCGCCGAACCCAGATATTCGCCGACCACGGCGCCGACCACGGCGAAGCCGACCGAGGTGTGCAGCGAGGAGAACATCCAGGACAGCGCCGACGGCCAATAGACGTGCTGCATCAGTTGCCGCTCGCTCATGCCGAGCATGCGGCCGTTGTCGAGTACGGTGCGGCTGACTTCCTTCACGCCCTGATAGACGTTGAAGAACACGATGAAGAACACCAGCGTCACGCCGAGCGCGACCTTGGACCAGATGCCGAGGCCGAGCCACAGCGCGAAGATCGGCGCCAGCACGACGCGCGGCAGTGCGTTGACCATCTTGACGTAGGGATCGAACACAGCGGCGACCAGCGGCTGGCGCGCGAACCAGAATCCGACCAGTATGCCGCCGAGCGATCCGATCACAAAGGCGAGCAGCGACTCCACCAGCGTGATGCCGAGATGTTTCCAGATCACGCCGGACGAGAACCATTTGACGATCTGGGCGAGCACGTCGACCGGATTGGAGAAGAAGAACGGCGGCAGCAGGATCTTGCCGAACACCGGCACGGTCGACAGCACCTGCCACAGCGCGATGCAGACCACGGCGACAAGAACTTGCAGAGCAAGCAGGGTCATGCGCGACATCAGACGGCCTCCGCCGCCTGGGTGGATTGCGCGTAGCCCTTCATGACTTCGTCCCTGAGCACGCTCCAGATCTCGCGATGAAGCGCGTGGAATTCCTTGTCCAGCCGCACCTCGAAGATGTCGCGCGGGCGCGACAAACTCACGCGCCAGTCGCCGATGATGCGCGAGGAAGGCCCCGCCGACATGATCACGACGCGGTCGGCGAGTGCGATTGCCTCTTCGAGATCGTGGGTGACGAACAGCACGGCCTTGCGGTCGGCATTCCAGAGGTCGAGCAGCAGGTTGCCCATCACCTGGCGGGTCTGGGCATCGAGCGGCCCGAACGGCTCGTCCATCAACAGGATCTTTGGATCGCGGATCAGCACCTGAGCGAGCGCCACACGCTTGCGCTGGCCACCGGAAAGCATGTGCGGGTAGCGACCTGCGAAGGCGCCGAGGCCCACGGCTGTCAGCCATTTCTGCGCGCGCTGCGCCGCTTCGGCGCGCGGCGCGCCCATGATCTCGAGCCCGATCGCGACATTGTCGAGCGCGGTCTTCCACGGGAACAGGGCGTCGGCCTGGAACAGATAGCCGGCATCCCGGTTCAATCCCGTCAGCGGCCGGTCGAATATCTTGACGCTGCCGGATGCCGGCGTCAGCAGCCCTGCCGCGACATTCAGCAGTGTCGATTTCCCGCAACCGGTCGGGCCGACAATGGCGACGAACTCGCCCTGGGCGACCGCCAGATGCGCCTTCTCAACCGCTGTGTAGACCCGCCCGTCCCCGAGCCGGAACGCGACCTTGGCATCTTCCAGCGCCACTGCTGTGGGCGTCGTCATGTGTTCCCTCCGAACATGGCCCGATGCCTTAGCCGCTCGCGCGGCCAAGTTCAATCAGGCCGACTGGCGTGCTACGCATGAGTCTCGTCATCCCCTCCCTCGGTGGGCGGGTCAGCGAAACGAGCCCCCGATGCCGCCCAGGCCGATGATCGGCTACGCCCATGTCAGCAAGAGCTTCGGCCAATTGAAGGCCGTCGACGATGTGTCACTCGACATCGCCGAGGGCGAGTTTCTGGCAATTGTCGGCGGCTCCGGCTCGGGCAAGACCACGCTGCTGCGACTCGCCAACCGGCTGATCGAGGCGGATGGTGGCACGATCACGGTCGAAGGCGAGGACGTCCGAAATCTCGACCCGGTCGCGCTGCGGCGCCGGATCGGCTACGTCTTCCAGAGCGGCGGACTGTTTCCGCACCTGAGCGTCGCCGACAATATCGGGATCACGCCGAAGCTGCTGGGCGCACCGGCGGCGGAGATCGCCGCGCGCGTCGACGAACTGCTTGCGCTCGTTCAACTCGACCGGATCGCGCACCGCGACCGGTTGCCCGAGGCGCTCTCGGGCGGTCAGCGCCAGCGCGTCGGCGTCGCGCGGGCGCTCGCGGCGACCCCCCCGCATCGTGCTGATGGACGAGCCGTTCGGCGCGCTCGATCCCCTCACCCGTGACGCGCTCGGCGACGACTATCGTTCGCTGCACCGCAGCTTGGGACTGACCACGGTGATGATCACGCATGACATGACGGAGGCGATCCTGCTCGCCGACCGCATCGCAGTGATGCGGAGCGGAAAGCTGCTGGCGCAGGGCACTCCCGCGGAGCTCGCGAACAGCAGCGACGCCTATGTGCTGGAGCTGTTGCGCACGCCGCGGCGGCAGGTCGAACGGTTGAACGCATTGCTGCGGCATGGCGGTACGGCATGAGCCTCCTCTCCGATCCGCGCTGGGGCGAGGCGCTGTCGCATCTGCCCGACTATCTCGGCAACCATGTGCGGGTGAGTCTCGCCGCGCTCACGCTGGGCCTCGCCGTCAGCCTCCCGCTGGCGATCCTGACGCGCAACCGTCCGGCGCCGCGGAACATCCTGCTCGCGCTTGCCAGCATCGTGCAAACAGTACCCGGGCTGGCGCTGCTTGCGCTGTTCTATCCGCTGCTGCTCGCCGCGGCTTCCTTGACGCTGGCCTGGTTCGGAATCTCCTTCTCGGCCTTTGGCTTCCTGCCGGCGGTGCTGGCGCTGGCGCTCTATTCGATGCTGCCGGTGCTGCGCAACGGCATCACCGGGCTGAACGGCATCGACCCCGCGCTGATCGAGGCCGCGGAGGGAGTCGGCATGACCGCGCGGCAGTCGCTCGTGATGGTCGAGCTGCCTCTGGCACTGCCGGTGATGATGGCCGGCATCCGTACGGCCGCGGTGTGGGTAATCGGCACCGCGACGCTGTCGACCCCGATCGGACAGACCAGCCTCGGCAACTACATCTTCGCAGGACTGCAGACCCAGAACTGGGTGTTCGTGCTGTTCGGCTGCTTTGCATCAGCCCTGCTCGCGCTCGCCGTGGATCAGCTGCTCGGCCTGATCGAGAGCGGGCTGCGCCGGCGCAGCCGCCTGCGCTCCGCGCTGGGCGCAGCCGGGATCGCGGCGCTGGTCGCGGCGACCCTGGTACCTTCTATGAGCCGCTCGACGTCCGGCTATGTGGTCGGCGCCAAGACATATGCCGAACAATATGTGCTCTCGGCCCTGCTCAGGGATCGTCTCCAGGCAGCGGGCCTGCCCTCCACCGCGCGATCGGGGCTCGGCTCGAGCGTGATCTTCGAGGCGCTGAAGGCAGGAGATATCGACCTCTATGTCGACTATTCCGGCACGCTCTGGGCCAACCAGCTGCACCGCACCGACATCAAGCCGCGTGCGGAATTGCTGGCGGAGCTGAAGACGGCGCTGGCCAGGGACAACGTCACCTTGCTCGGCGATCTCGGTTTCGAGAATGCGTATACGTTGGTGATACCGAAGACACGCGCCGAGGCGCTTGGCATCCGCACCATCGCCGATCTCGCGGCGCATGCTCCGAAGCTATCCATCGCCGGCGACTATGAATTCTTCTCGCGCCCCGAGTGGGCGGCACTGCAAAAGGCCTATGGCCTTTCGTTTCGCGCCCAGCGCCAGATGCAGCCGGACTTCATGTATGCGGCCGTGGCCAGCGGCGAGATCGACGTGATCGCCGGCTACACCAGCGATGGCCTGATCGCGAAATACGATCTCGTCGCACTCGACGATCCCCGCCACGCGATCCCGCCCTACGACGCCATCCTGCTGCTGGCGCCGAAGCGCGCCGGCGACGAACGGCTCAAGACCGCGCTCGATCCGCTGCTCGGCAACATCGACATCGCCGCGATGCGCGAGGCCAATTTGCGCGCCGCGGGCAACGATGCGAACTCCTCGCCGGATGCGGTCGCGAAGTGGCTGTGGGAGAAGGTGGCCAAACGGTAGGCCGGCTACAGCCCCCGGATCATCCCCGCACTGATCAGCAGCCGGTTGAGCCGCCGTGCCTCGGCGCCGTCCTTGCAGCCGTAGAAGATGCCCTTGCAGCGGAGCATGATCTCCTTCTGCTCGGCGAAGGACGGATCGAGCGGAATGCCGGCGGCTTCCTGGATCACCAGTGGCAGATAAGGGCCGTCGACCGTGTCCATCACGGCCTCGCTCTTGACCGGCTCGAAATTGACGGCGTCGATCGCGTAGTAGGTCGCATAGAGGCGCGGATCGTAGGCGTCGAGCTTCTTGCCGAGCGCGCCCTCGTCGAGCCCGGGCTCGAGGATGGCGGGCGCGAACTCGGGCTGATGATCGCCGTAGCGCACGATCAGGAATGGCTCGCCGGGAAACGTCTTCTTCAGGCCCGCGACGAACGCCTTGTACTGCTCGGCGCTCATCGCCTGCCGGCGCAGATATTCGTCGATCGACGGCACGTTGCCCGGCGCGCGCCAGTTCGGCAGCAGGTCCGGACGGAAGCGCGTCTCCCAGGGGAAATGATTGGCGCCGAGATAGATGAAGGTGAACAGCGGCTTGTTCGGCGGCTGCTGACCCATCAGCTTGAGGGCCTTGTCGTAGAAGAAGCTGTCGGGCTCGACGTCCTTCGCACCGAGATCCTTGGAGTCGAGAAAACGTTCCACGCCGGTCGTCATCTGGAAGCTGCGCGCCGCCATGAAGCCGCCATAGGCGGGGTAGAGCGACAGGGTGTCATAGCCGCAGCGGCGCAGTGCCAAAGGCAGCCCGCGCTCGACGCGGTTCGAGGCGATGCGCGTAACGAAATAGGCGAAGCGGCCGAACGAGCGCGACGACAGCCCGGCAAGCACGTTATATTCGGTGAACCAGCTCGGGCCGCCATTGCTCTCGGCCAGGAACGCGCGCTGCTTGCCATCCCAGGACTTGAAATGGTTGCCATATCCCGCCGGCACCTTGATGCCCTGGGCCGCGCGGATGTCGAAGCTCGATTCATCGTGGATCATGACGATGTTCGGGCGGCGGCCGGCCGGATGGCAGGCGTCGACCAGCGGCATATTGAGCCGTTCATTGGTCGCGGCAGCCGATTCCATGAAGCCGTATTGTGCGAAGTCGGCTACGGCGGTGACGCCGGATCGGAAGAATTTCGAGAGATAGCCGTCGTCATAATAGCCGCGCCACGCCTCGTCGGGGTGATAAAGCGAATAGCCGACGAGTGCGGCCAGGCAGGCAAGCTTGCAGGCGAGCGCCGGCAGCCTGCGGATGCGGAAGGGGTCGAGCCACCACAGCGCATACATCAGCGGCAGTGTGACGAGGCCGGCCAGGATCACCGACCAGCGCAGGTTCGGGAAGATCGTGAACAGGAACGCGACGGTATCGCGGTCGATCATCATCAGGTCGATGAAATTGACCGTCATCTGCACGACGTCGTGCTTGAGCCGCGACAGCAGCACCAGCACGACGACCATGGTCAGCGACAGCGCGCCGGACAAGGCTGGCCGCCGCAGCAGCGTGATCCAGAAGAAGTTGAGGATGCCCCAGGCAAGAGCGAAGGAGAGCCGCGAGCCGAAATCCGTCTCGGTCTCGTACATCAGGCCGATCGCCGCCAGATGCGGCGCCGCAACGGCAAGCAGCCGCCAGATTCCGAGCGCGGCAACGCTCGCCAGCATGGCGGTGGCGGCAGAAGGACCTGGATTGGGCGCGGACGCCATCGACGACACGCAACTTGTGGTCCGGCGTGGTGATGCCGCGCCCTCAGGCTGGCCAGCGGCGTGCGGCGCAGCCGGAAGCCTGCGCCGTGTCATAAAACTGTAATTGAACGGTCATCGACAAGCAACGCGTGTCGTAGCCGGACCTACGCTTAATATTAGCGAGTGGCGAATGGACGGCCCGGCCGCCAACGCTAGACCAGGGCTTGGCGATCCCGGCAATGAGCAGGTCGATGACCTCAGCGGCCATCCGTTCGATCTCGCCCTCCTCCACGCCCATCGCGGAAGATGGCCATCGCGAGTCCCACGGACAAAACCGTCGACCAGTGCACGCTCTCGCCGACCGAGACCTCGGCACACTCCGCGCTGCCAGTCCAGTTGCAGTGCAGCACTTGGTACGGGGTGGGACGACTAACGGGCGGCCCACCGGCGCGGACGGATGGCAGTAGCGCGCTAAGCGGCCGGCTCAGCCCTGCGGCACCAGCCCGAGGCGCTTGGCGATGATGCGGTCGACCAAGCGCTTGGGCAGCGTCGCCGTGATCAGGTGCCGCATTGGGTCCGGCGTGATCTGGTAGCGCACCTTGGGGCTTGCGGCGGTCAATGCCTCGAACACGATTGCGGCGATCCGCTCGGCCGGCAGCCCGGTCTCGCCGAGCTGCATCATGAAGGCCATGATCTTCTTCAGCGCCGGGAGATAGGGCGAGTTCTGGTAGACCGAGAGATCGACCTGCTCGGCCTTGCTCCAGATCGGCGTCTTCACCGCACCGGGGGCGACGATGATGACGTCGATGCCGAACAGCATCAGTTCGCGGCGCAGGCTCTCCGACAGGCCCTCGATGGCATGCTTGGAGGTGCAATAGGGCGCGAGCAGCGGATTGCCGTTCTTGCCTGCGACCGAGCTCATCATAACGATCCGGCCCTTCGGCCCTTTCAGCGACGGGTCGGCGCCGAGCAGAGGTCCGAAAGCCTGCGTCGCGATGACAGGTCCGATGACGTTGATATCCATCTGGCGGCGGAAATCATCCGCCGTCAATTCGAGAACCGGCCCCGCCACCGCGATGCCGGCATTGTTGACGAGGCCAGCCAGCGTCTCGCCACCCAGCGCCTCGCGCACCTGGCGCGCAGCGGCCAGCACCGCAGCCTCGTCGGTAACGTCGAACAGCAGCGGGGTGAAATTGGCGCCAAACTCTCCCCTGAGCCGGTCGGCATCGGCCTGCTTGCGGACGCTGCCGAAGACGCGATAGCCACGCCCGATCAAAAATTGCGCAATGGCCCAGCCAATGCCTGTGGACGCGCCGGTGACAACGACAGATCGCATGGTCCTCCCCCCATTGAGTTCCGCGATCATGTAGGAGGAAGGCGCCGGTGCGCAATGCCGCCACAGCTCTAGGAGCTGAGCGGCAGATGTCAGTTCTTAGGATGAAGCGGCGCGCGAACGTCGTGACCGGCCATCGATTGCATCTTGAACATGCTGATGAAGAGTCGAGTCTTCGACTCTGAATACACAGAGCTTTTGAAGATCCTGACCTGCGGGAAATATTCCGAAAACGACGCACCACCAAGAATGTGGTTTAAGCGTCAGTTCTTGGTGCTCTGAGAGCGGTTGAGCTCGCGAAGAGTTTGAATGAAGCAGCAATGCTTCGCGCGAGACGAAAAGAGCGGGATCGATGTTGCGATCCCGCTCAGACATAATCGTGAAGGTTTAACATTTGGTTTGGCGAGCGAAGCTTGTGGGTTCGCTCGCATGTCCCGGATCAGTAGCGCACCGCTCACCCGCTGCGCTCCATCCGCAAACCTCAGTTCTTCGACTTGTCGACCAGCGCGCCCTTCTTGATCCAGGGCATCATGTCGCGCAGCTTGGCGCCGACTTCCTCGATCGGGTGCGCGGCGAGCTTGGCACGGGTCGCCTTGAACGAGGTCTGGTTGACCTTGTTCTCGAGCATCCAGTCGCGGGCGAACTTGCCGCCCTGGATGTCGGCAAGAACGCGCTTCATCTCGGCCTTGGTCTCGGCAGTGACGATGCGCGGGCCGGTGACGTACTCGCCATATTCGGCCGTGTTCGAGATCGAGTAGTTCATATTGGCGATGCCGCCTTCATAGATCAGGTCGACGATCAGCTTCACCTCGTGCAGGCACTCGAAATAGGCCATCTCCGGCGCGTAACCGGCTTCGACCAGGGTCTCGTAGCCGCCCTTGATCAGCTCGACGAGGCCGCCGCAGAGCACCACCTGCTCACCGAACAGGTCGGTCTCGCACTCTTCCTTGAAGGTGGTCTCGATGATGCCGGCGCGGCCGCCACCAACCGCCGAAGCGTAGGACAGGCCGAGGTCATGGGCGTTGCCCGAGACATCCTTGGCGATCGCGATCAGGCAGGGCACGCCGCCGCCGCGCTGATACTCCGAACGCACGGTGTGGCCGGGGCCCTTCGGTGCGATCATGAGGACGTCGAGGTCGGCGCGCGGGTCGAGCAGGTTGAAGTGCACGTTGAGGCCGTGCGCGAACACGAGGGCGGCGCCCTTCTTCATGTTGTCGTGGAGGTGCTCGCGATAGATGTCGCCCTGGAGCTCGTCCGGGGTCAGCATCATGACGAGGTCGGCCCATTTGGCGGCTTCGGCGACTTCCATCACCTTGAAGCCGGCGGCCTCTGCCTTCTTGACCGAGCCCGAGTCCTTGCGCAGCGCGATGGCGACGTCCTTGACGCCGGAGTCCTTCAGATTGAGCGCATGGGCATGGCCCTGGCTGCCATAGCCGACGATGGCGACCTTCTTGCCCTTGATCAGGTTCAGGTCGGCATCGCGATCGTAATAAACACGCATGGTCATTTCCTCGTTCAGGTGGCCAGAATCGGCCGTTGGTCAGGTCTCGGACAGTGAAATTTGCGGATTTCGGGGGCTGTCTAGAGCATTTTCAGCCCCCTGGGAAACCCGTTTCTGCATGGAAAACTGCGGCATCATGCATCCATGAAGACGGGGTAGAGTGATGCCAGAAGCAGGATCGCCATCAGGATGTTGAAGGCGCGGACCAGAAGCCTCGCAATCAGGACCGACCGCAGTGCAGCACCGCACAAAGCCCAGGCCAGTGTCGAGAGCTGCTCACCGGCGAGCAGGTCACGGCCCCGATGAGAAACCGGGCCGAAAGCAAGGACGGCAGAGGAAAGCAAAAAGGCCATCATCACCTCATGCCGTCTTTGCGAACGGCTGCGGGGGTCGCGCCAGAACCATCACGGCGATGCCGCCGACCACAGTCAACATGCCGGCAAGCCGTAACGGACCGAACCTCTCGCCGAATACGATGCTGGAGGCGGCCGAGCCGACGAACGGCACCAAAAGTGCGAATGGCACCACTTGTGCTGCGGGATAGTCCCGCAGCAGCTGGCCCCACAGCCAATAGGCAATACTGGTGGAGATGGCGCCAATCAGCATGAGACATATGAGCCCGGTGAGCGACATGTGGATCAGCGACTGGAAGGTCGGCACAGGCCCGTTGACGAGAAGCGCCAGTGCGAACAGCGGAACGGCGGACGCGAGGCACAGCCAGGCGAACAGGTCGAACATCGGCACGCCGCGGGCCTTGCGCAGCAGGATGTTGCCGACGGCAAAGCTGACCGGCGCGATCATCAGCACCGCGAAGGCACCGACGCTGAAATCGTAGCCGACAGTGCCGCAGATCATCATGAGGCCGACCGTGGCGATCCCGATTCCCAGTGTCTGCACGCGGGTCGGGCGCTCGCCGAATGCAATCGCGGCGAGGCCGATCGTAAACAGCGCCTGGCTCTGCACCACGACGGAGGTCAGGCCGACCGGCACGCCATGGGCGATGCCATAGGCCTGAGTCAGGAACTGACCGAGGAACAACGTGAAGCTGATTGCGATCAAAAGCGACCACGCGATCTTCGGTTTGCGGATGAACAGGCACGGCACTGCGGCGATGGAGAAGCGCATCGCCGTCATCAGTTCCGGCGAAAATTCGTCGAGCGCGATCCGGCTCGCCACGAAGGCAAGCCCCCAGATGATCGCCACGATGAGGGCGATGAGAACGTCGGCCGGCTTCATTTTGTTTCCGGTTTCCACGCTGTCGTGCAGCCCTGCTTTTTGCCCACGCTCACTCTGCTCGCCGGCCTTTACGTCGAAGGATTTGGTTTGCGCAGCAGATAAGTGCCGTGCAACGGCGCGTGGTAGTCGGCCGAGACCAGCGTGAAGCCGACATCGGTCAGCATCCGTTCCATCACCCAGCCGAAGGTCGAATATTCGTCGCGCATGTGCGTCACCACACTCTCGCGCGGGAAATCGTGATTCTTAATCTGGCAATCGGCCCATTGCTCGACATCGCGCTCGACGGCGTCCGGCATGGAGGCGAAGACGATGTCGCGCAGATAGAAGGTCGCACCCGGCTTCAGCGCGCGATAGATCCGCGACATTGCCACCGCTTTCCAGAAATCCGGCAGGTGGTGCAGCGTGAACTCGCTGACGATCAGATCGTAGGAGCCCGGCTGGTAGGCGAAGCTGAGCAGGCCCGCAGACTGCGTGCGCACGGGCGCTTTGCGGTCGCGCGCATAGATCTCTGCCAGCGCGAGCATCGCCGGCGAGATGTCGATGGCGTCGACCTGCGCGCCCATCAGCGCCGCTTCGGTCGCCAGCACGCCGTTGCCACATCCGATATCCGCGATCAGCCAGCCGCGCTGCACGCCCAGCATCTTCAGCGCGGCGCGGGCGCGCAGATCGGCGTCATCGTGGCTATCATAGAGCGACGCCACCGCGGGCCCGATGCCCATTTGATTGCGCTCGTTATAATACCAGTCGCGCGCCAGCATGGTTCACATCCCCTCGGGCCCGCGGCCGATCGCGGCGACACCGGTGCGCGACACCTCGACAAGGCCGAGCGGGCGCATCAGGTCGATAAACTGATTGATCTTGTCGGTATTGCCTGTGATCTCGAACACAAAGCTCTCGGTGGTGGCGTCGATCACGCGCGCCCGGAACGCGTCAGCGAGCCGCAGCGCTTCGACCCGGTGATCGCCCTGGCCGCGCACCTTCACCATCGCCAGTTCGCGCTCGATCGAGCGCTTGGTCAGAGTCATGTCGACGACGCGGTAGACGGGAATCATGCGATCGAGCTGATGCTTGATCTGCTCGATCACCATCGGTGTTCCCGTGGTGACGATGGTGATGCGCGACAGGTGCTTCTGGCTCTCGGTCTCGGTGACCGTGAGGCTCTCGATGTTGTAGCCGCGTCCGGAAAAAAGGCCGATGACGCGCGCAAGCACGCCCGGCTCGTTCTGCACGAGCACCGAAAGCGTGTGCGTCTCGTTGGGATCGTGACGCTCCTCGATGAAATAGGCGGATGCGGGCTGGTTCATTGTCGTTCCCTCTACTCTGCTCGTTACGCCGTCGCCGGCGTGTCCGTTCCGACCCAACGACGGAACAGATCGAAATCGATATTGCCGCCCGACAGCACCAGACCGACGCGCTTGCCGGACAGGTTTGACTTTTCCTGAAGCGCCGCAGCGAGCGCGGCGGCTCCGGCGCCCTCGACGAGATTATGCGTGTCGGTCCAATAGGCACGGATCGCGGCCGCGACCTCTTCGTCGGTGACCTCTACGATGCGGGAAGCCCCCTTGCGGATCAGCGCGAACGCTTCTGCGTCGGGAATGCGAGTCGCCATGCCATCGGCGAGCGTGTTGCTGGTCTCGGTCGTCACGACGCGGCCGGCCGCGAACGACAACGCGTAGGACGGCGCCCCGGTCGACTGCACGCCGACGATCTCGGTCTTGAGGCCCAGCAGGTCCCGCGCCATGATGCAGCCGCAGATGCCCGAGCCCTGCCCGATCGGCACGTAGAGAACGTCGAGGTCCGGCGCCGTCCTGAAAAGCTCGAGCGCGTAGGTCGCAACGCCCATGACCAGATCGGGGTGGAATGACGGCACCATGTGCAGGCCCGCGAACTGCGCGTGGCGCCCGGCTTCTTCGCGCGCGGCCTGAAAATCCTCGCCGTGCTCGACAAGCTCCGCCCCGAAGGCCTTCATCGCGCGGTTCTTCTCGACCGAATTGCCGCGCGGCACGTAGATGACTGCAGGCACGCCGTGACGTCTCGCGGCAAAGGCCAGGCTCTGGCCATGATTGCCGCGGGTCGCCGAGATGATGCCAGGAACGTTCGGCCGCTCGCGCTTCAACCGCTCGAGATAAACCAGCCCGCCGCGCACCTTGAAGGCACCGATCGGCGTGTGATTCTCGTGCTTGACGACGACCTCTGCACCGAGACGCTCCGCGAGCAGCGGCCAGCCGCGCGCCGGCGTCGCCGGCATCGCCTGCCCCACGATCGCATGCGCGCTCTCGAGTTCGGTCAGGTCGAACATCGCGTCACACCAACGCCTTGCCGCCGGCGAACGCCTTGGCGGTGGCCTCGTCGTTGGCCTGCTCCGGCAACAGCATCTCGTTGTGCGCCTTGCCGGACGGGATCATCGGGAAGCAGTTCTCGAGCGCGGCGACACGGCAGTCGAACAACACCGGCCGCTTGATCGAGATCATCTCCTGGATCGCGCCGTCGAGATCTGCGGGCTTGTGCACCTGGAGGCCGACGCCGCCATAGGCCTCCGCGAGCTTGACGAAATCCGGCAGCGCTTCCGAATAGGAATGCGACAGCCGGTTGCCGTGGAGCAGCTGCTGCCACTGCCGCACCATGCCCATGTACTGATTGTTCAGGATGAAGATCTTGATCGGCAGCTCATATTGAACCGCCGTCGACATCTCCTGCATCGTCATCTGTACCGACGCGTCGCCCGCGATGTCGATGACGAGACTGTCGGGATGAGCCACCTGCACCCCGACCGCGGCCGGCAGGCCGTAGCCCATGGTGCCGAGACCGCCCGACGTCATCCAGCGATGCGGCTCCTCGAAGCCGTAAAACTGCGCTGCCCACATCTGGTGCTGACCAACCTCGGTCGTGATGTAGGTATCCCTGCCGCGCGTCGCCTCGAACAGGCTCTGGATCGCATGCTGCGGCAGGATGACGTCGTTGCTCTTCTTGTAGTAGAGCGAATTGCGGCCGCGCCACTGCGCGATCTGTTGCCACCACGCCTTGATGTCGGGCTTCTTCGCCTCCGCCTTGAACACCTGGAGGATGTCGCCGAGGATGTTGCCGCAATCGCCGATGATCGGCACGTCGACCCGGATGTTCTTGTTGATCGAGGACGGATCGATGTCGATGTGGATCTTCTTCGAGCCGGGCGAGAACGCATCAACCCGGCCGGTGATGCGGTCGTCGAAGCGCGCGCCGACACACAGCATGACGTCGCAATCATGCATGGTCATGTTGGCCTCGTAGGTGCCGTGCATGCCGAGCATGCCGAGCCAGTTCTTGCCCGACGCGGGATACGCGCCCAACCCCATCAGCGTCGAGGTGATCGGAAAACCGGTGACCTCGACGAGTTCGCGCAGCAACCTGGTCGCTTCGGGGCCGGAATTGATCACGCCGCCGCCGCTGTAGATCACGGGGCGTTTGGCATTGGCGAGCAGCGCCACCGCCTTGCGGATCTGCGTCGCATCGCCCTTCACGCGCGGCGCGTAGGAGCGGTGCACGTCGGACTTGCGCGGCGGGTGATAAGTGCCGGTCGCAAACTGCACGTCCTTCGGCACGTCGACCAGCACCGGGCCCGGCCGCCCCGTGGTGGCAACGTAGAAGGCTTCGTGCAGGACCTTGGCGAGATCGTTGACGTCGCGCACCAGCCAGTTGTGCTTGGTGCAGGGGCGGGTGATGCCGACCGTGTCGCATTCCTGGAACGCGTCGTTGCCGATCAGATGGGTCGGAACCTGGCCGGAGATGCAGACCATGGGAATCGAGTCCATCAGTGCGTCGGCGAGCGGCGTCACCATGTTGGTGGCGCCGGGACCGGAGGTCACCAGTGCAACGCCCGGCTTGCCGGTCGAGCGCGCATAGCCCTCGGCGGCGTGGCCCGCGCCCTGCTCGTGACGGACAAGGATGTGCTGGACTTCGCTCTGCTGGAAGATCTCGTCATAGATCGGAAGCACAGCGCCGCCGGGATAGCCGAAAATGTCGGTCACGCCATGATCGATGAGCGCGCGAACGATCATCGCGGCGCCGGTCATCTGGTTCGGATCGTGGCTCTTGTCGCTCATTGTCTTGCTCCGGATGCGCTGTTGTCAGCGGCTTCGTTCGTGTCGGGTTCGGGAAATAAAAAAGGCCCCGAAGAGGGACCCTGCACACCGCCTGTCATGTGGATGGCAGCTAGCCACCCCCGGCGGTGTGCCCGGGTACGACGGCGATAAGGAGCTTGGTAATAATATTACGCATGACAGGCGCCCGGCTTCCCAAAGGTTGCGCGAAACATAGCGGCGAAAGCCTGGATGTCAAGGCGATGCAGCCATTCCTGCGCGATTTTGGCAGTCTACCGGTGTTCCGAGGGTACGGCGAGAGCAAAATGCGTAGGCCGGCCTCAAAACCGCGTCAGTCGGGATCCCGGGACGCGTTCACGCCCGCCGCGAGCCACCCCCTCGCCTCCTCCGGCTTTACCCATTCGAATTGCGGCAATTGGTGGCGGAACCAGGTGAACTGCCGCTTTGCATAGTGGCGGGTGTCGGCCCGTCCGATCGTGGCAGCGTCCTGCAGGCTGAGCTCCCCGCGCAGATGCCGGATCAGGGCCGGAACGCCATGGGCCTTCATGGCCGGCAGGAGCGAATCGAGCTGGCGGGCCGCAAGGCGCTCGACTTCGTTCAGCGCCCCCATACCGAGCATGGCGTCGAAGCGGGCATCGATGCGGGCATAGAGTTCGGCGCGCTCGGGGGCCAAGAACACCGCGCGAAAACTATCCTGGGGCAAAAGCGGCGGCTGGCCTTCCCGCTGCCATTCCAGCAGCGAGCGGCCGGTCGCTTCGATCACCTCGAGCGCGCGTGCGATGCGCGTGCGGTCGCGCAGGTTCAATCGCTCGGCGGCGCGCGGATCGCGGGCTGCGAGTTCCGCATGCAGAGCCTCGACGCCGTTCCGGTCCAGCCGCGCCCGCACGTCGTCGCGCACCTCGGCAGGAATCGGCGGCACGACGGAGAGACCCGCCGTCAGCGCCTTGAAATAGAGGCCAGTCCCGCCGACGAAGATCGGCAGCCGGCCTTCGGCCTGCGCCGCTTCGAGCGCCTTCGCCGCGTCGTTCACCCAGGCGCCCGCCGAGAATTTCACCGCCGCATCGACATGGCCATAGAGGTGGTGGGGCACGAGCGCCTCCTCGGCCCGCGTCGGACGCGCCGTGATGATGCGGAGGTCGCGATAGACCTGCATGGAATCGGCATTGATGACGACGCCACCCGTGCTGAGGGCAAGCTCGAGCGCCAGCGCCGACTTGCCGCTGGCTGTCGGGCCTGCGATAAGCACGGCCTTGCAGACATGGCTTCTGCTGACCTGTCCCTCGCTCACGAAAACCTCAAATGTCCCTCGTCGCCACGCTGATCTGCAACCCGAATAGTCCCGCGCTCGACTCGACCATCGTCGACGGCGCCCGCACCGTGCTGCCCCAAGCCCTGCCTGCGCACTGGCTGTTCGACGGGGTCGCGGTCGACATTCCCTTCGGCGCCGACGGTAACCTCGAAGGCGACCGTCACGCCATCGAGCAACGGCTCCGCGAGCTTCGCGGCGACCTGCCCATCGACATCGTCGTGCAGCCAGCCGGCTTCCGGCGCAAGAAGCTTTTTCTCGCCGACATGGATTCCACCATGATCGGCCAGGAATGCATCGACGAGCTCGCCGATTTCGCCGGGCTGAAGGCGCATGTTGCCGGCATCACCGAACGCGCGATGCGCGGCGAGATCGCGTTCGAGCCGGCGCTGCGCGAGCGCGTCGCCCTGCTGAAGGACCTTTCTGCCAGCGTCGTCGACAAGGTGCTGGCCGAACGCATCACGCTGACGCCGGGCGGCCGCGAACTGGTCGCCACCATGCGCGCCAACGGCGCCTACACCTGCCTCGTCTCCGGCGGGTTCACGCTGTTCACCAGCGCGGTCGCCGCCAGGATCGGCTTCCAGGAGAACCGCGCCAACGAACTCGTCGTGCGCGACGGCAAGTTCACCGGTGAAGTGAAGGAGCCGATTCTGGGCCGCGCCGCGAAGCTCGCGACGCTGGTGGATCTGATGGAATCCTTCGATCTCGACGACATCGACTCGGTCGTGGTCGGCGACGGAGCCAATGATCTGGCGATGATCCAGGCGGCAGGGCTGGGCGTGGCCTATCACGCCAAGCCGGCGGTGGCGGCTGCGGCAGCTGCGCGGATCGATCACGGCGATCTCACCGCGCTGCTGTATGCACAGGGGTATCGGCGGGACGAGTTCGTGGACACCTGACCACCTCGTCGTTCCGGGATGGTGCGAAGCACCAGACCCGGAACCTCGAGATTCCGGGTTCGATGCTGCGCATCGCCGCGGAATGACGATTGACTCCCTACTGCACGCTCAGCGCTACGAAGCGCAGCTCGCCGTCGGCGTTGGAGACGAGCAGCAGCACCGATTTCTTGCCGTCCTTCTTGAGCTGGTCGACGCGCTTCTGGATGTCGGCGCCGCTGGAGACGGCCTCCTGCGCCACCTCGACGATGACGTCGCCGGCGGAGAGGCGCTTTTCGGCCGCGTCGGAATTGGCGTCGACATTGGTGACGACCACGCCCTTGACGCTGTCTTTGATCTTGTAGCGCGTGCGCAGATCCTTGTTGAGCGCGGCAAGATCGAGACCGAGCGCCTTCTGCGTCACCGGCTTTTCCGGCGCCGGCTCGTCGGTCTTCACCGCGGCCTGCACCTTGTCGGGATCCAGCAGGCGGCCGAGCGTGACCTTCTTGGTCTCCTCCTGGCCCTTGCGAATGACGATGACGTCGACTTCCTTGCCGACCGCGGTGTCGGCGACGACGCGGGACAGGTCCTTCGGGTCCTTGACGTCCTTGCCGTCGAACTTGACGACGACGTCGCCGGGCTCGATGCCAGCGGGCTTGGCCGGGCCCTTGTCGTCGACGCCAGCCACCAGCGCGCCACGCGGCGGCTTGATGTTGAGGCTCTCGGCGATCTCGTCGGTGACGCTCTGGATGCGCACCCCTAACCAGCCGCGGCGCAGCTCGCCGAACTGGCGGAGCTGGTCGACGACGCCCGCCACCGTCTTCGACGGCACGGCGAAGCCGATACCGATCGAGCCGCCGGAAGGCGAGATGATCAGCGTGTTGACGCCGATCACGTCGCCATCGAGGTTGAACAACGGACCGCCCGAATTGCCGCGATTGATGGCGGCATCGGTCTGGATGTAGCTGTCATACGGACCCGAAGAGATGTCGCGGTTCTTGGCCGAGACGATGCCGGCGGTCACCGTGCCGCCGAGGCTGAACGGGTTGCCGATCGCGACCACCCAGTCGCCGAGGCGCAGCTTGTCGGAGTCGCCGAACTTCACCGAGACAAGCGGCTTCGTCGGCTTGAATTTCAGCACCGCAAGGTCGGTCTTCTTGTCGACGCCGACCAGCTCCGCCTTGATCTTGGTGCCATCGTTGAGGATGACGTTGATCTCGTCGGCGTCAGCAATAACGTGATTGTTGGTGACGACGACGCCCGATGTGTCGATGATGAAGCCGCTTCCGAGCGAATTGGTCTTCTTCGGCGGGCCGCTGTCGCCGCTCTTGCCACCGCCGGGTCCCTTGCGGTTCTTGAAGAAGTCGTCGAAGAACTCCTCGAAGGGCGAGCCGGGCGGCAGTTGCGGCATGCTGTTGCTGCCGCCGCCCTTGGCCTCGACGGTCTGAGAAGTCGAGATGTTGACGACCGCGTCGATCACCTTCTCGGCAACGTCGGCGATTCCGTCCGGTCCGCGCGCCTGGACTGGCGCTGCGAACGCGCTGAATGCACTGACGGCGAGCGCGGCCAGCCCTAAGCGCAAACGGGTCGGGGCAGCGATGGCAGCGGTCATTGGTATCTCCAGGGAAAAGGATTCGGCTCCAAACCTTCAGCTCCAAGACTGCGCTCGAACCGGGGGACGGCGCAAGCACGGAGCTTAACGGGCCTCGAGACCCGAACAATACGGCGAAAACCAGCCTCTCGCCTTCACTTTGGCGTTGGCGCGACGGCTAAATCGGGCGCCGCATCACCCAGATCAGAACCAGACCGGCCACGGCCGAACCGATCCCGACCGCCCGCAGGACATTGTCCGGCGTGGCGATGGCGCTCTTCATGGCCTTGCGCATCCAGGCCGGACTTGCCGCAAACATCAAGCCTTCGAGCACGAAAAGGATGCCGAGGCCGATGAGGAAGTCGGCGAACGCAATGGACCTCATCGGATGGGAACCTCCCGTTGTGGTGTTCTTGTCTGGACGAAGGGGCGGCAGATCTGCCGCCCCTTGTGTCGTCTATGGCTTGGCCGGCGTCGCGGCGGACGTCTTGCCGGACGGGTTACCAAAGAACCGGAAGAAATCCGAGTCCGGACGCAGCAGGAAGCGGGTGTCGCTCGACTTCAACCCGTTCTCATAGGCCGTCATCGACCGGTAGAACGCGAAGAAGTCGGCATCCTTGCCATAGGCTTCCGCGAACAACCGGTTGCGCTCGGCGTCGCCCACGCCGCGCGTCTGCTCGGCCTGTGACCTCGCCTCCGCCTCGATCACGGTCGCCTCGCGGTCTGCCTTGGAGCGGATTTCCTGAGCCTTCTGACCGCCCTGCGCGCGGAACTCGGCGGCTTCACGCTCGCGCTCGGTCTTCATGCGCAGATAGACCGCCTGGCTGTTCTGCTCCGGCAGGTCGGCGCGCCTGATGCGGACGTCGACGACCTGGATGCCGTAGCCGTCGGCCTCGCGGTCGAGCTGGTCGCGGATGCGCAGCATCAGCTTCTCGCGATCGTCGCGCACCACGTTGATGAAGGTGACCTCGCCGAGCACGCGGCGCAGCGCAGCGTTCAGAAGCGTGGTGAGCTGGATGTTGGCCGCCTGGATCGAGCCGATGCTCTGGTAGAAACGCAGCGCGTCCTTGATGCGATAGCGCGCGAAGGCATCGACCACGAGCCGCTTCTGATCGGACGCGATCGCTTCCTGCGACGGGTTTTCCAGATCGAGGATGCGCTTGTCGATGTTGATCACCGAATTCCACGGCGCCTTGAAATGCAGGCCGGGGTCGGTGACGACGTCGACGGGCCTGCCGAACTGCAGCACGATGGTCTGCTCGGTCTGCTGGACCGTGAACAGCGACATGTAGCCGACGATCACCACGAGAAGGAGCCCGAGCAGCGCGACCATACCTGTGACCGGAGACTTCATCGCGTGGCTCCGCTCGATTGCTGACCGGTGGCAGCCGGCCGCTTGGCCGTCAGTTCGCCCAGCGGCAGATAGGGCACGACGCCCTGGCCCGCGGCGCCCCCGTCATAGACGAGCTTGTCCGCGCCGCCGAGCACGCGCTCCATCGTCTCCAGATAGATCCGTTCACGCGTCACGTCGGGCGCCTTCTTGTATTCCTCGTAAACCTTCAGGAAGCGCGAGCTCTGGCCCTTGGCCTCGGCGACGGTCTGCTCCCTGTAGCCTTCGGCGGCCTGCAGGATCTGCGCGGCACGTCCGCGCGCCTGCGGCACCACCTGGTTGGCGTAGGTCTGCGCCTCGTTCTGCAACTGCTCAAGGTTGGCGCGCGCCGCCTGGACGTCGCGGAACGCGTCGATCACCTGCGCCGGCGGATCGACCTTCTGCATCTGCACCTGGCTGATGAGAATGCCGGCGCCGTAGCCGTCCAGGGTCTTCTGGATCAACTCGTGCACGCCCTGCTCGGTCACGTTGCGCGCGCCGGTCAGGATCGGCTGGATCTGCGACCGGCCGATCACCTCGCGCATGGCGCTCTCGGCGACCGCCTTCACGGTGCCTTCGGGATTCTGGATGTTGAAGAGGAAATCGCCGACGCCGTCCGGCTTGATGCGCCAGAGCACGGTGAAGTCGACGTCGACGATGTTCTCGTCGCCTGTCAGCATCAGGCTCTCTTCCGGAACATCACGAATGGAGCGGCCGCGCCGCGCCGGATCGTCGATCAGCGTCATGCCGATCGAGATGGTGGAGACGCGCAGCGCCTTCGGCAGCAGCACGGTCTCGATCGGATAGGGCAGATGATAGTTCAGGCCGGGCTGCACCGTGCGGACATGCTTGCCGAAGCGCAACACGACGCCGAGTTCTTCGGACTGCACCCGGAAGAAGCCGGACAACAGCCAGAACGCGACGATGAGCAGGACGATCAGCGTGATGCCGATGCCGGAGAAATAGCCGCCCGGCATGAGCTGCTGGAGGCGATCCTGGCTGCGTCGCAGAAGGTCTTCCAGATCCGGCGGCCTCGGCCCGACCGGTTGCGGGCCTGTGCCCCAAGGTCCCTTCGGACCCGAGCCCCATGGGCCACCGCCCTGATTCTTCCACGGCATTCGACGCTCTCCTCGGCAGACCGGGACTAGAACTTATCCGGCCCGCATTGTCCGGTCCGGCTTTATAGGGGACCGGCAGGTCCCTTACAACGCAGCCCTCGCCATCCTCCGAGCTAAGCCCGGGGCCGGAAAAGTCAATGTTAACATTGGCAAATGCGGTTAATGGGAGGCCCGCCGACGATATGTCACATAGGAGAAGTCGGCGCTGTCCTCAGGGCCGGCAGGATGACGGATGCGCCCAACCTCATCCCACTCCGCCCTGTCGATGTCGAAATGCGTGTCGCCGTCGGGCCGCGCATGCACTTCGGTGATTTCGAGGCGATCTGCGCGATCGAGCCATTGCCGATAGATCTCGGCCCCCCCGATCACCGCGATCTCGGCGACCGAACGCCGCAGGGCATCGCCAAGCGCAATCGCGCCTGCATCCGCGGCCGAGGTCGTGACGATGGCGCCGGCGGCGCGGTAAGCCGCATCGCGCGTGATCACGATGTTGGTGCGGTTCGGCAGCGGACGGCGCAAGGATTCGAAGGTCTTGCGCCCCATGATGACGGGCTTGCCGATCGTGAGCGCCTTGAAGCGCGCCATGTCGGATTTCAATCGCCACGGAATGGCGTTGCCGGCGCCGATCACGCCGTTCTCCGCGATCGCCACCACGAAGACGATATCCATCAGGGAGAGCTCCCGGCCAGCCGCGTCAGCGCGGGGCCGGCGACGCGGCACAGCGTCCAGTCGTCCATCATGACGGCGCCGAGCGATTTGTAGAACGCGATCGACGGCGCGTTCCAGTCGAGCACCGCCCATTGCAGGCGCGACCAGCCGTTGTCGACGCATTCCCTGGCGAGATAGACCAGCAGCGCCTTGCCAAGACCCCTGCCCCGGTGCGACGGCCGCACATAGAGATCTTCGAGATAGATGCCGTGACGACCGCTGAAGGTGGAGAAGTTGACGAACCAGACGGCAAAGCCGGCCGGCTCGCCATCCCATTCGGCGATGGCGCAATGGAGCTGCGGTCTCTCGCCGAACAGCGCATCGCCGATCATGGCCTCGGTCGCATCCACCTCGTGCGAGAGCTTTTCGTACTCGGCGAGTTCGCGGATGAAGGCGAGGACGAGCCCGGCTTCATCGGGACGCGCGCGGCGGATATTGAGAGACATCGGGGTCAGACCGCGACTTCCGCTTTGATATGCGGATGCGGATCGTAGCCGACGAGTTCGAAATCCTCGAAGCAGAAGGAGAAGATGTCCTCCACATCGGGATTGATCCGCATCACCGGCAGCGGACGCGGTGCGCGGGTGAGCTGAAGCCTCGCCTGCTCCAGATGGTTCGAATAGAGATGCGTGTCGCCGAACGAATGCACGAAGTCGCCGGGCTTCAGGCCGGTGACCTGCGCGACCATCATCGTCAGCAGTGCGTAGGAGGCGATGTTGAAGGGCACGCCGAGGAAGACGTCCGCGGAGCGCTGATAGAGCTGGCACGACAGCTTGCCGTTGGCGACGTAGAACTGGAACAGGCAGTGACACGGCGGCAGCGCCATCTTGTCGACCTCGGCCGGATTCCAGGCCGAGACGATCAGACGGCGCGAGTCCGGGTTGCGCTTGATCATGTCGACGACGTTGGCGATCTGATCGATGCTGCGGCCGTCCGGCGCCGGCCAGGAGCGCCATTGATGGCCATAGACCGGGCCGAGATCGCCATTGGCGTCTGCCCACTCGTCCCATATGGTGACGCCGTTGTCGCGCAGATATTTGATGTTGGTGTCGCCCTTCAGGAACCACAACAGCTCATGCACGATCGCCTTCAGCGGCAAGCGCTTGGTGGTCAGCATCGGGAAGCCGGCGGACAGATTGAAGCGCATCTGATGGCCAAACACCGACAGCGTCCCGGTGCCGGTCCGGTCGGTCTTCTCGACGCCGTCTGATAGAATCCGCTCGAGCAGGTCCTGATACTGGTGCATGTGCCATAGAGCCTTTGGGAAGGGGGCGAATTTAATGGCCACCTCCTCGCCGCGACAGCGTCGATTCGCTGCGTCCCCCGATTATACCCGGAAAAATGAGCGTTCCCGCCGCAACCGACAAGGGGCGGAACTGATGTCCCGCCCCCTCCCCTATCGGATTGAAAGTGCTTGCTAAGTTGCCGGCTTGAGCACCGGGGACCACTTCGCGATCTCGTTCTTGACCAGGGTCGCCAGCGCCTCCGGCGTCCGCTCCGCGGGACCCGGGATGACGCTGCCGAGTTCGAGCAGGCGCTTTTTCACGGTCTCGTCGTCGAGCGCCTTGAGGGCAGCGGCGTTCAGGCTCGCGATGATCGCAGGCGAAGTTCCCTTCGGGGCGAACATCGCATTCCAGGCCTGGGCCTGGAATGCAGGCAGGCCGGCTTCCGCCGTGGTCGGCACGTTCGGCAACGACGGGTTACGCTCCGCCGTTGCGATCGCATAGGCCTTGATGGTGCCGGCGTTGATCTGCGGCACGGCATTGACGATCTGGTCGCACATGTAGTCGACCTGCCCGGCCACCAGCGCATTCATCGCAGGGCCCGTGCCGTTGAAGGGCACGCCGACCGGCTTGACATCGAGGATGGCGTGCAGCAGCTCGCAGGAGACGTGCGAGACCGAGCCGATGCCGGCATGCGCCGCATTCACCTTCTCGGCATTGGCCTTCACATAGGCCACGAATTCCTCGAGGTCCTTCGGCGGAAAGTCCTTGCGCGCCAGGATCAGGATCGGCGTGCCCGCGAGCAGCGCGATCGGCTCGAAGTCCTTTTCCGGATGGTAGGCGAGCTTCGGATAGAGCGGCACCGACGCCGCATGCGTGCCCATATGGCCGGTGATGAGCGTGTAACCATCGTTGGCCGCGCGGGCGGCGCGCGCGGTCGCGGTGGTGCCGCCGGCGCCGACGACGTTCTCGATCACGATGCTCTGTCCGAGCGTCTGCGCCATATGCGAGGTGACGATGCGCGAGATCACGTCGGTCGGACCGCCGGCCGCGAACGGCACGATCATGGTGATGCCGCGCGTCGGATAGGTCTGCGCCTTTGCCGGTGCGACAAAGGAGCACAGCGATGCCAGCACTGCTGCACCCGCAGCAATCGCGCGAATGGACGTCATATCTCGTCTCCCCCGGGACACAAAAATGCCGGCCGCAAGGGCCGGCATTTTCATTTCACGAAGAGGTCACACAAGTCGATTGGACTTCCGAATGCGGCACGCCGACGCAGGCGCGCCTCAGTTCTCGGATTCGGTGAAAACCTCGTCGCGCTTGGAGCGCAACGCGGGCAGCACCGTGAGCACCAGAAGGAAGGCCGCGATCCCCAGCAGAACCGCCGACAGCGGACGCGTCAGGAACACGCTCCAGTCGCCGCGCGAGATCAGCAGCGCGCGGCGCAGATTCTCTTCCATCAGCGGTCCGAGCACCATGCCGAGCAGCAGCGGAGCCGGCTCGAAATCGTGCTTGATCAGCCAGTAGCCGACCAGACCGAAGATGCCTGCGAGGATGACGTCCACCGGCGCGTTGTTCACCGAGTAGATGCCGATCGCGCAGAAGATGACGATCGAGGGGAACATCAGCCGGTAAGGCACACGCAACAGTCGCACCCAAATGCCGACCAGCGGCAAGTTAATGATGATCAGCATCAGGTTGCCGATCCACATCGAGGCGATCATGCCCCAGACGAGATCAGGCTGCTTCTGCATCACCTGCGGGCCCGGCACGATGCCATGGATGGTCATCGCGCCCACCATCAGCGCCATCACCGCGTTCGGCGGGATGCCGAGCGTCAGCAGCGGAATGAAGGACGTCTGCGCCGCGGCGTTGTTGGCACTTTCCGGTGCCGCCACGCCCTCGATCGCCCCCCGGCCGAACCGCGACGGGTCCTTGGCGATCTTCTTCTCGAGCGTATAGGCAGCGAAGGACGCGATCACCGCGCCGCCGCCCGGCAGAATGCCGAGGATCGAGCCGAGGATCGTGCCGCGTACGATCGCAGGCGCCGAATCGACCAGGTCTTTTCTGGTCGGCATCAGGCCAGTGATCTTCTGCTGCACGAGATCGCGATTCATCTCGGCGCCGGCGTCGAGGTTGCGGATGATCTCGGCGAAGCCGAACACGCCCATCGCCACCGTCGCAAAGCCGAGACCGTCGGCAAGCTCCGGAATGTTGAAGGCCATGCGCGACGCGCCGGTCTCGATGTCCGAGCCGACCATCGAGAGCAGCAGGCCGAACACGATCATCGCGATCGCCTTCAGCACCGAGCCCTTGGCCAGCACGACCGCGAAGATCAGGCCGAGCACCATCAGCGAGAAATATTCGGCCGGACCGAACGCCAGCGCGAGCTTTGTCAGCGGCGCACCAAGCACGGCAATCAGCACCGTCGCGACGCAGCCGGCGAAGAACGAGCCGATCGCCGCAATCGCCAGCGCCGGGCCGGCGCGGCCCTGCTTGGCCATCTGGTGACCATCGATGGCGGTGACGACCGATGTCGCCTCGCCTGGGATGTTGACCAGGATCGACGTGGTCGAGCCGCCATACTGGGCGCCGTAATAGATGCCGGCGAGCATGATCAGCGCGCCCACCGGCGGCAGACCGAACGTGATTGGCAGCAGCATCGCGACCGTCGCGATGGTGCCGATGCCGGGGAGAACACCGACCAGCGTACCGACGAGGGCGCCGATCAGGCACATCAGGAGATTGATCGGCGAGAACGCGACGGCGAAGCCGTGAGCGAGGTTTGCAAAGAGCTCCATTACAGCCTCACTGAACCAGGAAACGCGGGAACATCGGCATCGGCAGCCCGAGCACGTAGGGGAAGAGCAGCGCGCAGCCCAGTGTCAGGCAGGCCCCGACGATGATCGTTTCGACCCAGCGGGTCTCATGCGTGCCCATCGCCGCGATCAGGAAGCTCGTGAAGGCCGAAACCACGACCCCGAGTGGGCGGATCGCCAGGGCGAAGAACACGATCGAGGCCATCACGAACAGCGGCCCGCGCCAGGAATAATGCGCCATCGACGGTCCGTCGGTCAGCAGTCCCGTCAACGCGATGGCGGCGCCAAGCCCGACCAGCAATCCGCCGAACATCCTTGGCGCGGTACCAGCGCCGAAGGAGAAGCCGCGCATTCCCTGCAAATCGCTGGAGGCCCACAGCGCGAACAGCGCGAGCGCCATCAGAACGATCCCGCCGACATAGTCCTGTGCCGACCGGATGGTCATGAACAGCGTGACGATCGCCACTGCAAAGATTGGATAGGAATAGATCAGCGCCAGCAGCACATCCGATGACGCCTTCTTGGTGTCACCGCCGATCGATCCGATCAGCGCCCCCGGGGCGCCCGCGACCAGCGCGGTGGCGTGGCTGATCAGGACGGTAGCCGGCCCGCGTCCCGCGCCCCAGCCGAAAATAGTCCCGATCGACCAGATGAATTCGAAAATCTGCGGCGCGACGGCCAGCAGACAAAAGCCGATCGCCACCGACGTGTTTCGGGTGGCTGTCGCTGAGTGGCCCATCGTATCGGCCATGCATGTCTCCTCCGCGACTCTTAAGTCACGAGCACTGTTGTTCTAATCGGCTTGGAAGTTGATCCCCTCGCCCGGCTCACTGCCTAGCGATTTTCATTGCACAATGCCAGCAAAACCCAACAGGCCCCCGGCGAGCAGAAGCCACAGTGGATTGACGCGCGAGACGGCGGCGATCACCGCAACCGTCGCGGTCAGGAGCAGTGCAGCAATGCTGCGATCGGTGGACTGGGCCAGGATCAGAGCACTCGCCGCCATCAATCCTATCGAGAGCGGAACGAGTGCAGCCTGAATCAGGCTGGGCCAGCGCGATCGGCTCGGCCGGCTCAGGAGACGGCTGACATAATAGGCAAGCAGCGCCGTCGGCAGGCACATGGCCAGCGTTGCCGCCAGCGCCCCGGGGATTCCGGCGACGGTATAGCCGATTAACGTCACAATAAGCACGTTCGGACCTGGCGAGAGTTGCGCGATCGCATAGGCGTCGGCGAACTGCTTCTCGCTCATCCAGTGGTGCACATCGACCGCGATGCGATGCATCTCGGGGACGGCCGCCGCGGCGCCGCCGACCGCGAACAGCGACATCAAACCAAAGGTGGAGATCAGCGCCCAGATCGGGTTCTGGTTGTTCATGCTGCTACTTTCCGCCGCACCAGGAAGGTCACGCCGATGCTGACCGGAATCGCGACCAGCAGCACCTCCTGAAGCGGCAGGCGGAGCACGCCGATGGCGGCGAACACGCCGAGCATCAGGATGAGCGCGGCGACATCCACCCGCTTGAGCAGCGGCGTCATCATGCGGAAAACCACTGCGATCAGGAGGCCGACCGCCGCACAGGAGATGCCTGCGAGACTGCGCCGCAGCACATCTACGTCGCCGAACCGGGCGTAGATGATGGCAAGCACCATCATGATCAGCGTCGGTGGCAACAACAGCCCAGTGAAGGCGGCAACCCCGCCTGCAATCCCGCGCAGCCGCGCCCCGAACACCATCGACAGATTGACGATGTTGGGCCCGGGCAGGAAATGGCAGAGCGCGAAGGTCTCGTTGAACTCGTCCGCCGTCATCCAGCGGTGCTGATCGACGATGGCTTGCCGGGCAAACACCAGCACCCCGCCGAAACCGGCCAGCGACATCCGGGCAAAAGCCAGGAACAGCGCGCCCAGGCTGGGCGTCTCGCTGTGGGCGACGGGAAGGTCCGGCTCTTGATCTGTCTCTTGAGCGGCCGGTGCCGAATCCTTGGACATGTCAGGAGCTTAGAACGCAGGCGGCGGTGTGGCCAAGATCATACCGGGGCCGCCCGGAACCTATCCAAAGGGAACCGCGGGATCCCTGCTCGAAACACCTGTCATTTGAAACCTTTGCCCCCTATATTGGGGGTGCCGGTTCGCCGGCTATGGAAATAAACGGTCGTCGCAATAAACCATTCGGACCCGGGGGCGGTACCCGGCGCCTCCACCAAAGCTCATCGTTCGGCGGGCTTGGCCCACCGACAGGTGAGCTTCGGCGGGGGCGAAATAGGATCGACGAGGGCGTAAAGGGCGAACTTTTTCCCGGTATTGTTCCGCCGTTATCGGGCTATGCAATAGTTGCCAACGACAACTTTGCTCCGGTTGCTCAGGCTGCGTAACGCAGTTTGAAAGACCATTCTGAAGTCCTAACGGGTTAAGCTCCGTTAGGCGGGGTTCGGAGGCACCTGGCAACAGAAGCCTCCACTTACCTTCTAATTCATTCCCGGCGGGGACTCCTGCTGACCCGCCAGGCGCGGTACTATTGCGGCTTGGCGAGTCGGGCCGGCAGGGCCCAGCTCCTGGAATGCAACAGGACCACCATGGCGACCGATCATATCCGATACGATGTACTGGCCCGCGACGCGCTGCGCGGCGTGCTGCGGAAGGTGCTGACCGATGCCGCGTCCCATGGACTGCCGGGCGAGCATCATTTCTTCATCACCTTCGTGTCGAAGGCCGACGGGGTGAAGATCTCGCCGCGGCTGCTCGCACAATATCCGGAAGAGATGACGATCATTCTCCAGCACCAGTTCTGGGACCTGACCGTGCTCGAGGACCGTTTCGAGGTTGGCCTGTCCTTCGGCGGCATTCCGGAGCGGCTGATCGTGCCGTTCAGCGCCATCAAGAGCTTCCTCGATCCCTCCGTGAAATTCGGCCTCCAGTTCGACACCTCCGATGTCGCCGAGGTCGCGACTGAGACGTTGCCTGCAGCTCCCGCACCGTCGGCGGTCGCGGCGCCGGCAACCGACCCTGAAACCGCAGACAGCACGGATGAGCCGGCGGCCCCGAACCAGGGCGGCGCCGAAGTCGTGCGGCTCGATCGTTTTCGCAAGAAATAATCTAGGTTGGGCACGAAGCCGTCGCGCCCGGGCGAACTGCCTATATAGAAGAGCACATGAACAGGCCGCGCGGCGTTTGGCGCGGCAGAATGGATGTGCTCATGGCCAAAACTGTCCGCTCCAAGCCGACCCGATCAAAGACCGCCCGCCCCGCCACCCGCATCGAGACCGACAGCTTCGGTCCGATCGAGGTCCCCGCCGATCGCTATTGGGGAGCGCAGACCGAGCGCTCGCGCCAGAATTTCCGCATCGGCATCGATCGCATGCCGATCTCGCTCGTACACGCGCTCGGCATCGTCAAGCTCGCGGCCGCGCAGTCCAACCAGGAGCTCGGCCTGCTCGACCAGCGCCGCGCCAACGCCATCATCCGCGCCGCGCGCGAGGTGATCGAGGGCAAGCTGGACGACCATTTTCCGCTCGTGGTGTGGCAGACCGGCTCGGGCACCCAGAGCAACATGAACCTCAACGAGGTGATCGCCAACCGCGCCAATGAACTGCTCGGCGGCGAACTCGGCGCCAAGAAGCCGGTACATCCCAACGATCACGTCAACATGAGCCAGTCGTCGAACGACTCGTTCCCGACCGCCATGCATATCGCGGCCGCAAGCCGCATCCATGATGATCTCGTCCCGGCCCTCGGCGAACTGCTCCGCGCGCTGCGCAAGAAGGAGAAGGCGTTCGCAAGGATCGTCAAGATCGGACGAACCCACACCCAGGACGCCACGCCACTGACGCTCGGGCAGGAATTCTCCGGCTATGCCGCGCAGGTCGACAGCGGCATCGCCCGGCTGAAGGTCGCGGTGAAGGAGCTCTATCCGCTGGCGCAGGGCGGCACCGCCGTCGGCACCGGTCTCAATTCGAGCCCGCGCTTTGCAAAACTGTTCGCAAAGCACGTGGCCCGTATCACCAGGCTCCCCTTCACCAGCGCGGCCAACAAATTCGAGGCGCTGGCCTCGAACGATGCCTACGTGCTGGCGCACGGCGCCATCAATTCGGTCGCAACGGGCCTGTTCAAGATCGCCAACGACATCCGCCTGCTGGGATCGGGCCCGCGTTCGGGGCTCGGCGAGCTGATCCTTCCGGAGAACGAACCCGGCTCCTCGATCATGCCGGGCAAGGTCAATCCGACCCAGTGCGAGGCGATGACCATGGTGTGCTGCCAGGTGTTCGGCAATCACACCGCCATTACGGTTGCCGGCAGCCAGGGCCATTTCGAGCTCAACGTCTACAAGCCGGTGCTGGCCTACAACATGCTGCACTCGATCCGCCTGATGGCAGACGCCGCGCGTTCTTTCACCGAGCATTGCGTCAGCGGCATTCGCGCCGACGAGACGCGGATCAAGGAGCTGATGCAGCGCTCGCTGATGCTGGTGACGGCGCTGGCCCCGAAGATCGGCTACGACAACGCCGCCAAAGTGGCCAAGACCGCGCATGCCAACGGCACCACGCTGAAGGAGGAGGCGCTGCGTCTCGGCTTCGTCTCCGCGGACGAGTTCGATCGCCTCGTGCGGCCGGAGAAGATGACGCGCCCCGGGTAATTCCGGATTCCGATAGTCATCCGTAATGATACGGAGCCCTGAAGGTCATAAATATGAGGCCGGAAGGACAGGATTTGATTACCGTCAATATCGCTGAGGGATGACGTGCTACGATAGGCTGATCAGCCCTTGGCGGAGCGAAATTCATCGTTTTGATGGCCCGCGGGGCCGATTGACGAGGACGAGCGAATGGCGATCAAGTCTGGGGCGCAAGGCGGCGCCTTGTTTCTGGGAGTTTCATCCTGCCTGAAGAGGAACGGATGATGGAGACACCGCATGGGGAACGTCATCAACCTGAATCGTTTCAGGAAGCGCGCCGAACGGGAAGCCTCGGCGAAGCAGGCGGACGCCAATCGGGCGAAGTTCGGCCGCACCAAGGCGGACCGCTCGGCGGAGGAGACGCGCGCGGACCAGGCGAAATCGCATCTGGACCAGCACCGGATCGATCGCGAGGATCAGCCATGAAGTCGCCCGTCGTGAAACGATCGATCGTCGTCGCCGGGCACAAGACCAGCGTCAGCCTGGAAGAGGCGTTCTGGAACGGCATGAAGGAGATCTCGGGCTTGCGCAACATGACGCTGTCCGAGCTCGTCGGCGAAATCGACGGCAACCGCCAGCAGGGCAATCTGTCCTCAGCGATCCGCCTGTTCGTCCTCGACTACTTCAAAACCCGCGCCATGGCCGCCATCCAGGCGGACAAGGTTCCGGCCCAGTAGCCGCCGGGGCGTTGTCCTGCAACGCCCCGCCGCGCACTTTAAAATCGCTCTAAGGTGCAGCTTCGGCGAGCGAGCGAGCTTGACCTCGATGCCCTGCATTGAAAATACAGGGCATGACCGACAGCAATGAAACGCGTTCGCAAATGCCGCTGGGCCTGGCCCAGCGCGGCTATACCGGCGTCATTCAGCACCTCGCCGCTGGGGATGCGGGCTCGGCCCTCTCCGACATCGAACTGGAGAGCCGCCTGATCGAACTCGGCTTCGTCGAGGGGGCTCGGGTCGAGGTCCTGCACGAGGGGCTGGTCGGGCGCGACCCGATTGCCGTGCGGGTCGACAACATCACGATCGCGGTCCGCCGTCGTGAAGCCATGGCCGTCATCGTCGCCTAGACAGCGACCGGATATCTGATCCATGGAACTACCCCTCCTCCATCTTGCTTTGGTCGGCACGCCCAACAGCGGCAAGACGTCGCTGTTCAATGCCCTGACCGGCAGCCGGCAGAAGGTCGCGAACTATCCCGGCGTCACCGTCGAGCGCAAGGAAGGCTTCTTCGTCACGCCGATGGGGCGCCAGGTCTCCGTGGTCGACCTGCCCGGCACCTATTCGCTGCGCGGCCGCAGCCCGGACGAGGAGATCACCCGCGACTTCGTGCTCGGCAAGGCCACCGGCGAGACCGTGCCGGACCTCGTGCTGTGCGTGGCCGACTCCACCAATCTGCGCCTGACCATCCGCCTGCTGCTCGAGCTCAAGCGCACCGGCCGGCCGATGATCCTCGTGCTCAACATGTTCGACATCGCCACGCGCCGCGGCGTCACCGTCGACGTCGCGCGGCTCGCCAAGGAGCTCGGCGTGCCCGTTGTCACCTCGATCGCGGTGCGCAAGGGCGGCACGGCCGACCTGCTGGCGCTGACGGACGAGATATCGGCCAAGCTCGCCGCCGAGCCGCAGGAGAACAGCTGGCGTACGCTCAGCGTCGCCGAATTGCGTGCCACCCAGCGCGAGGCAGACCGCATCATCGCCGACTGCGTCAGCCTGCCGGCACGCCCCGACACCTGGACCGCGCGGATCGATGCGATCGTGCTGCACCCCGTCGGCGGCCTCGTCGTGCTGGCGCTGATCCTGTTCGTGATGTTCCAGGCGGTGTTCGCCTGGGCGCAGCCGGCAATGGACCTGCTCAAGTCGGGCTTCGACATGATCGGCGGCCTGGTGCAGGCCACCCTGCCCGACGGCCTGCTGCAGAGCTTCCTGCAGAACGGCGTGATCGCCGGCGTCGGCAGCGTGATCGTGTTCCTGCCGCAGATCATCCTCATCTTCCTGTTCATCTTGCTGCTGGAAGATTTCGGCTACATGGCGCGCGCCGCGTTCCTGATGGACCGCATCATGGGCGGGGCCGGGCTGCACGGCCGCGCCTTCATCCCGCTGCTGTCGAGCTTTGCCTGCGCCATTCCCGGCATCATGGCGACGCGCGTGATCGACAACAAGCGCGACCGGCTCACCACGATCCTGATCGCGCCGCTGATGACCTGCTCGGCACGCATTCCGGTCTACACGCTGATCATCTCCGCCTTCATTCCGGCAAAGGACATCTGGGGCTTCATCAACCTCCAGGGCCTCGTGATGTTCGGGCTCTACGCCACCGGCATCGCCAGCGCGCTGGCCGTCTCGTTCCTGATCAAGTTCTTCATGCTGCGCGACTATGCGCCGGCGCCGTTCATGCTGGAGCTGCCGGACTACAAGATGCCCCGGCTGAAATCGATCGCCATCGGCGTCTATACGCGGGCCAAGATGTTCCTCTATCGCGCCGGCACCACGATCTTCTCGATGATGGTGCTGATCTGGTTCCTGGCCTCGTTCCCGCAGCCCCCGGCCGGCAGCACCGAGCCGGCCATCGACTTCAGCCTCGCCGCCATCATCGGCAAGGCGATCGAGCCGCTGCTCGCCCCCGTCGGCTTCAACTGGCAGATCGCGGTGGCGCTGATCCCGGGCATGGCCGCACGCGAGGTCGCGGTCGCGGCCCTCGGCACCGTCTATGCGATCGAAGGCGGCAAGGAAGCGGCCGAGCAGATCGGCCAGGTGCTCGCGACGAAATGGTCGCTCGCCACCGCCCTGTCGATGCTGGCCTGGTACATCTTCGCCCCGCAATGCGCATCCACACTGGCCGTGATCCGGCGCGAGACCGGAAGCTGGACCTGGATGGCCGTCACGTTCGGCTACATGCTGGTGCTGGCCTATGCCGCGAGCTTCGTAACCTACAACGTCGCGGTGGCGCTCGGGGCTGGATAGCCGTTTCAGCCGGAATTTTCGAAAACAACCCCATGCACAGTAGAGCGATGCTGTGAGATCAATGGGTTAGGCGTGCGTCAAATCGCCCGCCCGTAGCGCGCATGGAGCGCAACGCAATCCGGGATTCTCGCGCCACGCTCACGGACCCGAATGACGCTGCGCTCCATCCGGGCTGCGCAATGCTCGCAACGAAACTGTTGACCCGTCGGGCAATACAGGAGCACGATGGCAGCATCGATGCTTTGCGCTCAGCCTGTCAGCGGGGCCGGCCCTGCTCATCGTCCGGATCGTTCTCCGGCTCCTGAATCAGCACCGCGGGCTCGTCATAGCCTTTGCGACTGCTGTAGAAAACCAGCGCCATCAAACCGACGCCGACCACCAGCGAGAACACGACGCCAAGCACCAGCGCGACGTAGCCCGACTCCGGCACGCTGGTATCGGTGCTGGTCCAGCCGAGATAGCCTAGGACAAAGGCGGCGACGAGCATCGCGCCCAACACCGCGAGAAGCAGCCAGCTGGCGAGCCTGGTTTGCGGCATGGGTGAGGCCGCTTGTCCATCACTGCCGTTCATGGCATTTTCCTCACGCGGCGGTTGCACTACGTTCATGGTGCGGTGGCCTTGGTGGCGATGGCATGCAGGGCCCCGGTCATTGCATTGACGGCAGCCTGAGCCGGCTCACCGACGCCATGACGCCGGGCGAAATAAGCGGGATCGTTGTAGCTGAGCCAGGTCGCGCCTTGGTCGTCCTGCCAGACCAGCGCCTTCAGCGGCAAGTCGATGCCGACAGTCTGCACCTGCTGCATCAACGGCGTGCCGCCCTTGGCATTGCCGAAAATCAAGAGATCTGTCGGCCGCAAGGTCAGGCCGACAGCGCCGGCGCCCGCGGCATGATCGACATGCGCAAACACGGTGAGGCCCTTGGCCTTCACTTCGGCTTCCAGCCGCTTCATCGTGTCTTCCGGTCCGAAGTTGCTTTTGATCGTGATGAGTCCGTCCGCGGCCATTGCCTGTGTCTCCGAGGTGCATGTCGCTGCAATCACAGCGAGGATCTTGATCAGCGCCGAACGCTTCATGCGCCGCTTGCTCACTTCTTGCGGAACAGTTTCGCCGGGTCGAATTCCGGATCCGGAATGAAGCCGTCGCGATTGGGCATCCTAATTTTCGGCAACGACTCCCTGTCGACCTTGCCGTCCGCGGGGACGATGCCGTTGAGGCTGAGTATGTAGGCGGTGACGGCATAGGTCTCATCGGTGCTGAGCGAACCCGGTGCCGGATACGGCATTGCGCGGTGAATGTAGTCGTACAAGGTCGTCGCATAGGGCCAGAAGCTGCCCACGGTCTTGACCGGCATGCTGGACACGAGCGTCCCCTGCCCTCCGGCGAGACGGTCCTTGATGCCGCCCTGGCCGTTCTCGCCGTGGCAGGCCGCGCAATTGTCGGCGAATATCTGCTTGCCCTGCGCAGCCGTGCCGCTGCCATCAGGTAGGCCCTTGCCGTCGGGTCCGACGTCGATGTCCCACAGCGTGATCTCTCCCGGCGTTGCCGGTCGCCCGAAATCGAAGGCAAGCGCGGGCGCCGCGAGCAGCCCGACGATGAACAGACCCGCGAGCAACAGCTTGTCATGCGAGAACATTGCGGACCCTCCCGGCTTCGTCGATGCTCCAGGTCTGCTGGGCGTTGTAGTGGAACAGCGCATTTGTCCCCATCGCGGCGATGAAGGACTGCCGGTCCGGCTGAACGTTTCCTTGCTCGTCGGTCGAGCGGCTCACGATTTTGGTCGGCTTGCCGTCCCAGTCCCAATCCATCTGGAATCGCACCTGCGCCTTGGACAACACCGGCTGGCTCAGTTGCGCCTGCTTCCAGTTCTTCGCGCCGTCGGTCGAGATCTCGACCTTGGCGATCTTGCCATGGCCGCTCCAGGCCAGACCGGAGATCCTGATATAGCCAGGCTGGATCTGCATCATGCCCGAGGGCTGGGTGATGACGGAGTTCGTCTCCATCCGCAACTGGAACTGCCGTGCCTTGCCGTTCGCAAGCAGTTGCGTGTAGCGCGCCGTCTCCCAACGCGTCATCCACGGCGCGTTGCCGAACTTGAGTCGCCGTAGCCACTTGATGTGGAGATTGCCCTCGAAGCCCGGCATCACCAGCCGCATCGGAAAGCCGTGCGCCGGCCGCAGCGGCTCGCCGTTCTGCCCGTAAGCGACGAAGGCCTCGTTCACGATCTCGTCGGTGAGCGGGATGCTGCGATCGACGCCCGCGCCATCACCGCCTTCCGCCAGCATCCAGTTCGATCCCTTGTCCTTGCCCACGAGGTCGATCAGGAATTTGAGCGGCACCCCGGTCCATTCATTGGTGCTGACGAGACCATGGGTGTTCTGCACCGTGAGCTCGGGATCGGCCTTTTTCCAGTTCTCCCAGCCGTTGCCGGTGCATTCGATGAAGACGATGCGCGTGATCGAGGGCATGCGCTTGAGATCTTCCACGCTGAACACCAGCGGTTTCCCAACCATGCCATGAACGAGAAGCCGGTGTTGTGCGGGATCGATATCGGGAACGCCGGAATGGCTGCGCTCGTAATGCAGGTCCGTCGGCGTGATGTTTCCCACCAGCTTCTGGTGCGGCGTCTTCGAATTGATGGCATCACTGGCGTCAATGTTCCGCTTGCCGGGTGTGGCCTCGGGAATGCGATCGACCTTGACGAAGCGGGAGCGTTCGCTATGCGCACCCAGATCAGCGCCGGGGCTGCGATCGGGAACATCCGCGAGCGTTTCGGCGCCGGCCGCCTCGGTTGCAGCCGCGCCGAGAATGCCCGCCGAGAGGCTTCCCACAAAACCGCGGCGCGAAAATTTCGCAGGACGCGGCAACAGATCGTCTGACACCTTGGACGACATATCATCTCCCATTGCGATCGTGCCTTTTGGAAATCGCGGCTCTTTCATGCCGCGACATTGAGCGAACGCCGCGCAAATTGCTCGTTAGCTTGTGTTAGAAGTCATGAGGAGGAATCTCACGCAAGGCTGCGTGCCGGTTGACCCGTCCGGCAAAGCACTGGCACAATGGCCTCATCGGCCCGAACGTCACCAAGCTCGCCACCCAAGCGACTGCCTGATTCCATGGATCACTTCAGCACCACGCGACTGACCGCCGAGAGGCTGAACGAAACCCACCTCTCCGACCTCGTCGCACTCCATCTCGACTCAGACGTATCCCGTTATCTCGGCGGCGTGCGGACACCCGAGGTCACGGCAACCTATCTTGCGACCAACATGGCGCATTGGGACCAGCATGGTTTTGGGTTGTGGGCGCTGCGAACCAAAGACGGCGTCTTCGCCGGACGGGCAGGCATCAGGCACATCCCCGTGGACGGCATCGACGAGATCGAGATTGCCTACGCCTTCAGGCGCGAGTGCTGGGGCCAGGGATTTGCGAGCGAGATCGCGGTCGCGCTGACTGACATTGGGTTATCGCACCACGAATTGCCGTCGCTCATCGGCCTCGTCTATGTCGACAACCGCGCATCCCGCCGCGTGCTGGAAAAGGCGAACTATGTCCTGGAAAAAAGCATGACGCGTCGCGGCGAAGACGTCGTGATCTACCGCAATCGGCGGTGAGCACTCATCCGGATTGTTTGCTTCCAGGTGCCGGGCGGACAGCGCCTGGCACCCCTTAGCAACGAAACGCCTCGGCTGCCTTTGGCGCCCGAGCGGTTTGAGACCGTCAGTTCGGGATGATCGCGGTCACTTCGATCTCGACGCGGGCTGATGCAGGCGTCAGGGCGCTGACCTGAACCAGCGTGCTCGCCGGGCGTACCGCGTCAAAGGCTTCAGAGTGGGCGCGCGCCACGTGCGCAGTGTCCGCCATATCGATCACGTACACCACGGTCCGGACAACATGCCGCATCCCGGCGTCAGCCTCGGTCAAGGCGTCGGCGATCAATGCAAGTGCGGCCGTGGCTTGCAAAAAGGCATCGCCGTCGAGGTGCGGTGGGCGTGCCGTTGTGCCGGAAACAGACACCTGGTTTCCGACGCGAACAGCGCGGGAATAGCCATAGGTGTCTTCGAACGCATAGCCCGATGAGATATTTCGCCTCGTCACCACGCGCTCCTGCGATCTCGCATCTATCGCTTTCGCATCGTTATCAAAGGTTCGGCACTCGTCTCACCGGGCCCAATGCGAATTGTCCGGCCTCAATGGACGTTCCAGAATTGGAACCAATGGAACCTGCGTGAGTTTGATCTGCGTTAGATCGTCACACGAGGATGGTGCCATGGAACTGCGCGATGTTGCGGAAGGCGCAACACTGACGTGAGCGGCGGCGAGGCCGCTTCCTCCGTCGCTCCTGCCAACAACACCTCTATCTTTTTTGATCGGATTGACATGTCCTCCACAATACGGCCGGGCGATCGCGCCCCTGTGCTCGCGCTCCGGCAGACCCTGAAGATGGCGCGGTCGGCGCATGCCTATGTGCGCGGCAGTACCGTCCAGTTCTACGAGTGGCTCGAATCGCAAAAACGCGGCACGCTGCCCGAGGGACCAGCGGTCTGGATTTGCGGCGACTGCCATGCCGGCAATCTCGGGCCCGTCGCCGGCATCGATGGCCGCATCGATATCCAGATCCGCGATCTCGATCAGACCGTGATCGGCAATCCGGCCCACGACCTTATCCGTCTCGCGCTGTCGCTGTCGACGGCCTCGCGCGGCTCCGATCTGCCCGGTGTCACCACCGCGCGAATCCTCGAACAGGTCATCGAAGGCTATCAGGCGGCGCTGCGGCATGATGCGGACACGATCGAGGACGCCCCCGTGCATGTGCGGGGCGTCATGAAGCAATCGCTACAACGCTCGTGGAAAGCACTCGCGAGAGAGCGGCTGGAGAACCCAAACCCGACGATACCGCTTGGCGACAAGTTCTGGCCGCTTGCCAAGACTGAGCGCGAGCAGGTCGAGCAGCTGTTTGCAACGCCTGAGCTGCGCCATCTGGCGACCTCGTTGCGATCGCGCGACGACGACTCCGCGGTCGACGTGCTGGATGCAGCCTTCTGGATGAAAGGATGCAGCTCCCTCGGGCTGCTGCGCTTTGCCGTCCTGCTGGGGATCGGCAAAGGCAGAAAGCGCGACATCGCCCTGATGGATGTGAAGGAAGCGGTCGCCGCCGCCGCCCCGCGGTATCCCGGGGGCAAGATGCCGAAAGACAATGCCCAGCGCGTCGTCGACGGCGCCCGGCATCTCTCGCCCCATCTCGGCAACCGGATGGCGGCAGGATCGATCGGGAAGCGCTCGGTCTTCATCCGCGAGCTGCTGCCGCAGGATCTCAAGATCGAGATCGACCGGCTGACCACCAAACAAGCCATGAAGGCCGCGAGCTTCCTCGCCGGTGTCGTCGGCAAGGCGCATGGCCGCCAGATGGACAAAGCCACGCGCCAACGCTGGATGAAGGAGCTGGAGCGGCACCGCTCGCGATCCCTGGATGCCCCGAGTTGGCTGTGGTCGAGCGTGGTCGCGCTGATCGGCAAGCACGAGGTGGCCTACCTCGAACATTGCCGCAAATATGCGAGCCAATTTGCTACGGCTTGATCTGCGCGAAGCCATGCACTTGCCGCCCTCAGGGAAACCCTAGGGGCTCAATCGCCGCACATGAAATCCAGGATCATGACGGACGGATCCGGCTTTCGCGATCCTGATCGGGGCGTCGGGCGGGACCGCTCTGCGGACGTCCCGACCCGTTTGAACTCGACGGCCTGCCAGCAGTGCCACTGGGCGAGAACATGTCCGCAGCCACATTGAAACTGGCCAGCCGTGCAGGCGCTCGCCATACGCACGGAGCGTTCATAGACAGCAGCACATGCAGGACATTCGACGAGGCCCATGCCGAGATCATAACCGTGATTCTCTGGGCTTCGACAGCAACGAGATACCAGCCGCCGGGAAAAAGCGGCAAACCCTTCCCGGCGCAGCTACCTGAAATATCCCAGCACGAGGTCGGTATCCGAACTGCCGGCGACGGTGCCGTTCAGCTCGGCATCGATGACGCGGCGGCAGGCTTCGATCGCGGCATGGTCGCCGAGATCGTTGGCGGCTTCCAGCACCAGCCAGGCGGCGTCGACCGTGGCCTTCTCCGGACCCGACCCGCCGGTCTCGGCGGTGAGGCTTTTGGTCTTGCGAACCGCGGTGCCGAATTGAGGCAACATGACAGATACTCCCCTTCGAATTCCGGGATGATGCTCAGTGCACTTGTTGGAGCTCGGGCTGACGGCCCGCGTCGGCCGCCGCGGTCTTGCGCGACTGGTAGAATTTCAAGACGCTGCGCGAGGTCTCGGTCTTGAGCCGCCCGAACGCGCGCTCGTTGTCGTGAAGCTCGCGCGCCGTAATCAGATGATCCTTGGCGCCGAGGAACAGCAGCGACATCGTCGTATCCCAGGAGAAGTCGAGCGCCTTGCACAGCACCAGGATCATCTCGCGGTTGCGGTCCATCATCGCCCGCTCGATCACGTCGACAGGCAGCGACGACAACAGCGACAGGCCGATCTGCACCTCGTCGAAACGGTGCTGGCGCGCATAGTTCGAGATCGAGTCCTGGTTGAGGTTGCCCTGGCGATACTGCGTCGTCACCACGCGCTTGGCGACGAAGTAGCTGCGCGAGGACGGACCGAACTTGGATTGCAGGTCGCCGGTGACCTCGGTCACCGAGCTCTGGATCTGCGACATCATCTCTGGACGCTCGCTCTCGAGCCGGCGCCGGACGTCTTCAGAGGCCTTCGAGATCAGCTGCTGGAAGATGTGGCGCGGCACGTCCTTGCGCAGGCCGAGTTGCTCGGCAAGGATCGAATCGCCCTCGGCACGTCTGACCATGTGCAGCAGGCCCGAGCCCGAAAAGCGTGCGCCCTCGTTTCTGGCGACGGAGGTCACGACCTCCTGGTCGCCACGCTTGACCAGCACGTCGGTGACGGCCTCGCCGATCGACTTGCGCTGGGAAATCGCCAGGAGATGCGACTGGCCCTTGGTCATGGCGCTCTCGACCAGCATCTTCTCGTCGATCCGGCTGGAGTCGCGCAGCACGGGACCTGCGACCGCGATCTCGTCGTCGAGGGCGAGATTGGCGATGACGTTGAGCGGGGCATGATCGCAACCCGCCATCAGTTCGGAGAGCTGCGCCCGTGCGGCAACCTCGATCTCATCGGCGAGACGCCCGATGACCTCGCCGAACGTGCTGATCTCGCTCTCGCTGTAGCGGCCTGTGATCAGGATGTCGGTCGCATGCCACAACGCCTTCGCCCGGCTTTCGTCGGAGCCGCGCGCGATGGCGTCGTCCAGATCCTGTAGAAGCGAGTTCGCTCCGCTCATGTCGATCACCCCAGTCCTTCCAGTTCTTGGCGAGCCATCCTGCTTGTGCTGGCAGGACGCCGAATTCCTCTGGGACCAAAGACTAGGGAACAAACGCTGGATTCCAGTAAAACCGGCAGCTCAGTTTTGCCGGGCAAAAATCGTTCAAATGCGAAGTACGGGATTTACTGGTTGGCGACGAGGAGGCAGCTGCACGGCAGGTGTGCTCCCTCTCCCGCCTGCCGACGAAGCTTAGGGCACTGATGTCTCTCCGCCGTCATGGCCGGGCTTGTCCCGGCCATCCACGCCCCTCCGCACGCCACGAAGAACGTGGATGCCCGGGACAAGCCCGGGCATGACGAACTCGGCCGTCACGGATTCGACGGTGTCAGCACCAGCGGCGACTTCGGCTTGGGCCTAGCAGGCGGCGGGCCGGGCGCTGGCCGGACCTCGATCGGCGGCGGCAACGGCGCGACCTGCTGGCTCGCAAGCGGCGGGCTCGTGATGGAAGGGCTTGGCGCAGCGGCGGCGGCTTGCGGCGCCTTCGGTGTCGGCGCGACCTTTGGCTTCGGCGGCGACGCGCGGCGCGGATCGCGGCCGGGCAACGGCACGTCGGTCAGCGGCGGCTCCGGCGCGGGGTCCGGCGAGACCAGAGCCGGGAGTGCGGCGGTCGCCGGCGGCGGCTCGCCGCGCTCGATCGCATCCAGCCGGCGCGTCTCGCGATCGATGGTCCGCACCGCAAGCCATGACGACAACGGCGCCAGATCGACGGTGCGGCTCAGCCGGTCGGGAGGACCTGCCGCGAACAGCTGGATCTCCGGCGGGGCGCCGGAGAGCCCGGTCATGATCGGCGTCAGGCTGGCCCGGATGTCGGCCTGGTCGGCGGGAATGTCGTAGCCGCCGGAGATGATGGCGCGGGCGTTCTTCGCCTCGAGCGGCGTCGCGCCGACGCGCAGGCGTCCGTCGCGGATCGTGAACGGTATCTGTGCCGAAGCGACCGCGATCGGCGCAGCGGCAAGCGCGGGCTCGACCAGTTGCCGCAGCCGGTTGTCGTCGGCGACCTGGCCGCCGTCGCTGGCGCGGATGGCGATCTCGAAGGCGCGCGGATTGAGGCCGGCGATCTCGGCGGACTCCAGCGTCACCGTGCCGTTGCCGGCGAGCGCACCGGTCAGGGCCGCAACGCTGCGGCCCTGGCTCGTCAACGCCATCTGGAGCGAGGCGCGTCCCTTGGATAGTGCGAGGTCGCGGTATCGCAGCGCCGTCACATCCACATTGCCGAGATCGAGGCGCGCAGTGAGGGTCAGACCGTTGGCGCCAGTCCTGGCGTCGAGGCTCGCCGACATCTCGCCGCCGCCGAGGCCGCCCTTGAGCGCATCGAGCGCGAGCGACTGGCCGTCGCTCCGGATCGTGCCGCCGAGGGGACGCAGCTCGATGCCGCCGGGCAAGCTGCCCTGAAGCGCCTGGAAGGCGACGCGACCGCGCCAGCCGCCGATAAGCCCGGCGCTCAGCGGCTCGCCGGCATCATGTCCGGCGGCGCCGATCGCCATCGCAAGCGCCGGCATCAGGTCGAGGGAGTCGAGGCCGATTTCGCCGTCGACGCTCTTCTCCCGATCCAGCGTCACCGACAGATGCCCGCGCAGATGCGAGCCGGCCGCGCTGCTGTCGAGATCATCGAAGGTCAGGCGGTTGCCCGACAGTCCGACACGAGAAGACAGGCTGACGTTCTGAGTGGCTTTATCGGCCGGGCTGGTGCCGAACAGCGGCGCCAGATTGGCGTTGCGCACGCGCAGATTCACGCTGGCCTTCGGCTCCGTCGCGGACAGATCGACGCTGCCTTGAGCATCCGCGTCCAGACCGCCGCCATCGAGCTTGGCCGTCAATTGCAGCGGCCGGCGCCAGGCGCCGGTCAGCTTGGCTTCGACCTGCGAGGCGTCCTCGCCTGCGGCCGCCACGCGATCGAGCCCGAGCAGCGCCAGCAACGCACTGGCCTGCAGCGTCGAGGCTTTCGACTCCAGCGTGAAATCGCTGTCGCGCAAGCGATCGATATCGATGCCATTGACGCTCGCAGCGGGCGTCTGCGCGACCAGCGTCGCAGCGGCCTTGATCTGCGGCGCGTCGAGGTCGAAAACGACGCGGGCATCGCTGCGATCGGCATGCTCTGCGTTCTTGTCGAGACTGAGATCCAGCTTCAAACGCGTGGCGCCGGGCAGCGAGGGGAGCGCATCGAAGCGTGCGCGCACTACAGGCGCAAACGGCTCGATCAACGCGGTGAGCTCGCGCAGCGAATTGGCGGAGGATTTCAGCGCGAGCTTGCCGGTGGCATTGGTGCGATCGAAGCTGCCGCTCGCCTCGGTGGTCACGCCGCTCGCCTGGCCGAAGCGCAACTGCTCCAGCGACAGCGCTGCCGGCCCGTAGCCGAGCTTTGCGGAGAATGGCCGCAGCTCCTGGCTCGCTGAGATCGCGCGGCCGACATCGAGCGACAATTTGGCTTCTTCCGGCCACTCGCCTTGCGGCCCGCCGAGGGCGCGGACAAAGCTCGCGGCAGCATCGAGATCGAGACGGTCGGCCTTGAGCTCGGCGTCGATCCGCGAGCCCCTGCTCGCGCCGGTCTGGACGAAGGAGATGCGGCCCTCGACGGTGCCGCCGTCGATGTCGGCCTTCATCCTGTCGATGGCGAAATGGTTGGCGGCGATCGTCACGTCGCCGGCCAGCCGCAGCGGCCGTGTGCTGCGCCGGACGACTTCGCTGCGGCCCTGCAGCCACGCCACCAGCGTATCGGGATCGGACGATTCCACGCCGAGACGGCCGCTGAAACTGTCGGCGCCGGGCGTGGCGCCATTGAGCGACAGCTGCGTCATGCCGGGCGCGCGCAACTCGAGGCGCTGGAAGGTCCACGACCGTCCGTCGGTCTGAATCTCCGTCGTGATGTTCTGGAGCGGACGGCCTCCGAGCATGATCTGGTCCGAGTTGAATTCGATCTGCGCCGGGATCGGCGCCTGCGGAATCGCGGCGAGACCCGCGCGCAAGCTCGGCAGGACGCGGAGCGGCTCGGCATCATCCTTGCCGGCGAGCTTGTCGGCATCGACCTGGCGCGCCGACAGCACCGCGCGCAGCAGCGGCGAGGCCCCGAACCTGAGATCGCCGACGCCGCCGACTTTCAACGCATTGTCATCGGCGCCGAAGCTGGCATCGACCTGCTCGAACCTGGCGCCGGCCGGATCGGCCTTGAGCTTGGTCGTGAGCTTCCACGGCGTAGGCCCCGCCTTGCCCTTCTTCGGCGCGGGCACGGCGAGCGTCAGCGCGCCGTCGAATTTCGGCAGGCGGTTGTCGAAGGCGAGCACGCCTTCGAGATCGGCGAGGATGGCGCGCTCGCCGGGATCGATGTTGAGGTGGAAACGGGTGGCGCTGCCGTCGGCGCTCGGGCCCGAGGAGACGCGGAACGGATAGCGCACTCCGGCGGCGGTGAAACGGCCGTCGCCGCGCACCGATCCCGCGAGCGAGCGCACGTCGCCGGAAAAGGCGATGTCGGTGAGCTCCAGCGTCGAGCGGCTGGCGGCGTCATGAAAGGCGATGCGGCCGTTGAGGTTGACGCGCTCGATCGCCAGCGAGGCGAGATTGAAGGTGCCGCTCGCGGTGGAGGGCAGATCGACCCGCCCCTTGGCATCGAGGCCGAAATCGACGGCCATGCCGTTGACAGTCAGTTCCGTGGCGCGCCATTCGCCGCGCATCAGGGAAGAGAGACTGAACTCGACGTCGAGCTTGTCGGCGCGCAGGCGGCCGAGGTCGTTGTTGCCCCCGAAGGTGACCGAGCGCAGCCGCAAGGTCGGCGCCGGCAGCAGCCGCGCGTCCAGCTCACCCGACACCCGCACCGGCAAGCCGATGATACGGCCGGCCTCCGCCTCGAACTGGGGCCTGAACTGGTTCCAGTCGATGAAGTAAGGCCCGATCAGCGCGGCGAGCAGCGCTAAGATGAAGGCAATCGCCAATCCGAGCAGCGTCGTCTGCACGGGTCTCCCCTCGGCCAAACCGTGACCCGGGCCATACCCTGACCTGGAAGGTTTCAGGCGCGCCGGAACAGTCCCTTATATAGGGGGAAGTGTGGCGAAGTCACAGCGACTGTTGCGCGCGGAGGTTAACGCGCCCCGGCTCACCAGCTCGCCGGCAGGTGCTTGAGGCCGCGCAGCACGAAGGTCGGCCGCCATTGCGGGTTCTCGACGTCGTCGATGCGCAGATCGGGCAGCCTCCGCAACAGCGTGGCGATCGCGATCTCGGCCTCGATCCGCGCCAATTGGGCGCCCAGGCAGAAATGGATGCCGCCGCCGAACGACAGCGGCTTGACGTTGGGACGGGTGATATCGAGACGGTCGGGCCGGTCGGGATAGACCGCGGGGTCGCGGTTGGCCGAACCAAGCAGGCAGAGCACGGTCTCGCCCTTGGGGATTTTCTTGCCGCCGAGATCGTCGATGTCCTCGAGCGTGACGCGGCCGGTCATTTGCACCGAGGAATCGTAGCGCAGGAACTCCTCGATCGCATTGACCATCAGCTCCGGCTTCGCCTTCAGCAGCGCGAGCTGGTCCGGATTGCGGTGGAGCGCGAGAAGGCCGTTGCCGATCAGATTGACGGTGGTCTCGTGGCCGGCGCCGAACAGCAGGATGATGTTGGCGGTCAGTTCCTCGTTGGTGAGCTTGTTGCCGTCTTCCTCGGCCTGCACCAGCTGGGTGGTGAGATCGTCGGCGGGATTGCGGCGGCGCAGCTCGAACAGCTGCTGGAAATACATCTGCGCCATCATGTTGCCGGCGTTGCCCTTGGCGATCTCCTCCGGCGAAAGGGGCACGGGATCGAGCAGGCGGCCGCCGTCGCGCGAGCTGTTGTAGAAGGTCTCGCGATGGTCTTCGGGAATGCCGAGCATGTCGCAGATGATGGTAACAGGCAGGCGGAAGGCGAAATCCTCGATCAGGTCCATGTGGCCGCGCTCGATCACGGCATCGATGGCCTGGTCGACGATCTGCTGGATGCGCGGGCGCATGTCCTCGACGCGGCGCGCCGTGAAGGCCTTCACGACGAGGCCGCGCAGGCGGGTGTGGTCGGGCGGATCGGACTGCAGCATCCAGTGGCTCATGCTGCGGAACACCGGCTCGTCCATGATCTTCTCGCCGTAGCGCCGCTTGGAGCGGTCGACGAAATCCTTGCCGAAGCGCTTGTCGCGCATCACGAGGCTGACATCGGTATGGCGGCTGGCGAGGAAATGTCCGAACGGCGTCACATGGATCGGATCGATCGCGCGCAGCCGGTCGTAATGCGGATAGGGATCGCGGATGAAGTCGGGCGACAGCGGATTGAACAGCGGTCCAACGCCGGCAGGTTGCGCTTGCTCGTTCATGGTGACCTCACATCGGTTGCCGCAGATCGGTTGCCGCATGACACGATACGCAGGCCGCCCCGGAGCCTGACGTAACCATCCCTGACATTGTCAACTCGATACATTGTTGTATCGAGTTGCATTCTGCCCTAACCTGGCGCCATGTCAAGGGTGAGGACCAGGCCGACGCGGGACGACACGCGCGACAAGCTGTTCGAGGCGGCCGCGCGCGTGTTCGCGGCGGACGGCATCGGCGGCGCCAGCATCGAGGCGATCGCGGCGGCGGCGGGCTTCACCCGCGGCGCGTTCTATTCCAACTTCAAAAGCAAGGACGAGCTGATCATCGCCATGCTCGAAGACCATGTCGAGCAGTCGATCCGGCGCAACATGGACATCCTCGCCCAGCACGACAATCTCGACGATTTCATCGCGGCGCTGAAGGCGATGGACCGCACGCGGCAGGACCCGCTCGGCCGCTCGCCCCTCCTCCACATGGAGATGATCCTGTTCGTCGCGCGGGCCGAGAAGCGCCGCCCGGAACTCGCCAAGCGCCTGCGCGCGCGGCGCAAGCTGGTCGCCGACATCGTCGAGGCCACGCTGAACGGCAACGGCAGGAACGGCGCGTTGAACCCGCCCTGGATGGCCTCCGTCGTGCTGGCGCTGGAAGACGGCTTTCGCCTGCACCGGCTGATCGATCCCGAGACGACGCCGGCCGACAGCTTCTTGCGGGCGATCGCGGATTTGAGACGCAGGACGGGGCTGGCGTCGGAATGAGCGCGCCTCAGCGGGCTCTTGTGCAAACGGGAGGTCGCAAGGACGCAGCGACCTCGCTGCGCCCTTGCAAGCCGATCCTGCGCCGTCAGCGCGATACCGCGCTGAGGTTCTCGCCGAAGAACTTCCACGTCTTGCCGTCGAACCTGGCGAGCTTGAAGGTGTCGAAGGTCGAATAATCCGTCGGCGACACCGACACGGTGATTCCGGGAAGAAGCAGCGGCAGCGAGACCTTGTTGATGTTGGTGGCCTGCTTCAACACGTTTTCACGGGTCAGGACGTCGCCGCAGTTCTTCAGGATGATCGCCGTGAATTGCGCGGAGGTGTAACCGATCTGGTTGCTGCCATCGATCGGATTTCCTTCCGGGTACCACTGCTTCATGAACGCCAGATAGTCCTGTACGCCGGGATCGGAATCCCAGGCGGGATCTCCGACGACCTTGGTGGCGAGCGCCGTGATGAGACCGGTTGACGCCTCCAGCCCGGCCGGCTCGAGCACCCCGCCGATCGAGCTTGCGACCGACACGATGAAATGCGTCGGCTTCCAAACGAGATCGTTCACCTTGCGGATCGCCTGAGCCCCGAATTTCGGCGTCGTGATCGTCATCAGGACGTCGGCCCCCGCACTCTTCAGGGTGACGATCTGGGAATCGATCGTGGGATCCGTCACCTCGTAGCTGAGCTCCTTGACGATCAGATCGGCCTTTTCGCCGAGCCCTTCCTTGAAGCCCCTCAGGTAGTCCTTGCCGAAATCGTCGTTCTGGTAGATCACGCCGATCTTCGCGCCGGGAAGTTCCTTGAGGATGTACTTTGCGTAGATCCTGGCTTCCTGCGCATAGGGCGGATAGAACGGCGTCGTCCAGGGGAAGTTCTTCGCATCGTTCCACTTCGAGGCGCCCGTGGAAATCAGGATGTGAGGGACCTTCTTGCCGTTCAGATATTTCTGAATCGAAGAGTTCGTCGGCGTGCCCAGCGATCCGATGTTCGCGAGAATCTCGTCCTGCTCCACCAGCTTGCGCGTCTGCTCGACCGTCTTGGGCGGGCTATAGCCGTCGTCCATGCTCAGGAGCGTGACCTTGCGGCCGTTGATCCCGCCCTGGCTGTTGATCATCTTCCAATAGGCCGCCTCGGTCCTGCCCTGCGTGCCATAGGCCGACGCAGGACCGCTGTAGGGCATCGTCTGTCCGATCTTGATTTCGGTATCGCTGGCGCCGGGATCGTACTGCTTGTCGGCGGCCCAGGAGGCCGCGGTGGACAGCATGCCAGAGACGACGACAACAGCCGCCGTGATGCAAAAACGCATTTCGTTTCTCCCTGTAGCGTCGCTGTTTGCCGCGACGTCTGCCGGGATAATGATCTTGGCTTCTTGAAATGTCGACCTCTAAGTCGCCGGGCTGGGTGCGACTACGCCGACAGCTTCACCGCCTCGCGGCCCGCCGTTCCGACCTTCAGCCGCGCCAGCATCGCCCTCGCCTGCTCGGCGCAGTGCTCGATCAGCCAGTGCTCGAACGCGATCGGCGGGAGCGCGGGCGCGTAGAGGAAGCCCTGCACGACGTCGCAGCCGAGTTCGGCCAGCACCTTGCGCTGGCCTTCGGTCTCGACGCCTTCGGCGACGACGGTCATGCCAAGGCCCTGGCCGACGCGTATCACCGCCGTGGCGATAGCGACGGCGCCGGCATCGCGCTCGATGTCGCGCATGAAACTGCGGTCGATCTTGAGCTCGCGGATCGGCAGATGCGCGAGCCGGCTGAGGCTCGAATAACCGGTGCCGAAATCGTCTACGGAAAGGCCGATTCCGAGCGCGCGGATCGCCTGCATCGTCTCGAGCGCGGCAGCGCCGTCCTGCAGGAAAGTGCCTTCGGTAATCTCGAGCATCAACGCGTCCGCCGGCAGTTCGTATTCGGCGAGGATATCCTTCAGCCGCGCGGCGAGCGCGACGTGGCGGAAATTGTTCGGCGACAGGTTGACGGACACGCTCGGAATTTCGAGTCCCGCGCGGCGCCAAAGTGCCATCTGCCGACAAGCCTCGCGCACCGACCACAGGCCGATCTGCTCGATCAGGCCGCACTCCTCGGCCAGCGGGATGAATTTTGCCGGCGAGATGTCGCCGAGCGCAGCGTCGTGCCAGCGCGCCAGCGCCTCGACACCATGAATGTCGCCGTCGCGACTGCGGATCTGCGGCTGATAGCTGAGGGTCAGCGTGCCCTCGGCGACGGCGCGGCGGAGCGCCGCGATCAGCGCCAGCCGTTGCTCGGCGAGCCCGTTCATCTCGGCACTGAACATGCGATGGGTCGACCGTCCGGCCTGCTTGGCCATGTACATGGCGGCGTCGGCCTGCTGCATCAACGTGTCGATGTCGGTGGCAAGATCGGGATAGAGGCTGATGCCGATGCTGGCCGACATCTGCAGGTGCCTGGATCCAAGCCGCAGCGGCGCGGACAGGCCTTCGTTGATTCCGGCCGCGGCGCGTTCCGCGCTCTCGGCGTTGCGTTGCGGCAGCAGGATGACGAATTCATCGCCGCCGAGCCGGCCCAGCATGTCCTGCGGGCCGATATGCTCGCGCAGACGCTGCGCGAGCTGGACCAGGAGCTCGTCGCCGGCGGCGTGACCCAGCGTGTCATTGACGTCCTTGAAGTGATCGACGTCGAGAAAGGCAAGCGCGACATGGCTGCCGGCCGGACAGGCATCGATCGCCGTCGTGATCAGGTGCCGCAGCTGCGCGCGGTTCGGTAGGCCGGTGAGGATGTCGTGATAGGCGAGCCGCGCGATCTCGGCGCGCGCCTCCTTCCGCTCGATCGCAAAGGCGCCGAGATGGACGCAGGCATCGACGATGCGCCGATGCCAGCTGCTCGGCGCACGCTGCTCGCGAAAATAGAAGGCGAAAGTGGCGATGACCCGGCCGTCCTTGGCCTTGATCGGCGTCGACCAGCAGGCGCGCAGACCAACCCCGAGCGGGCCAGCCTTGTATGGCTGCCAGCGCGGATCGGTGTCGAGATCGGTTGCCAGCACCGGCTCGCCGTAGAAGGCCGCGGTCCCGCAGGAGCCGACACTGGGGCCGATGGCGACGCCGTCCAGCGCGCGGGAATAGTCCTCGGGAAGGCTTGGGCCGCCGAGCGGATGGATCAGTCCGGCGGAATCGACATGCAGCAGCGAGCAGACGACGTCAGGCGCGATCTGCTCGACGCGGCGGCACAGCCGGTCGGCGATCTCCGTGATCGGAATCTCGTCGGCGAGCGCGCCCATGATGAGCTGCTGCAGCGAATGGAGCTGCCGCGTTTCGGTGATGTCCTCAAGCAGCGCGAAGATGTGCCTGGCGCGGCCCTTCTTGTCGCGGAAGGCGTCGATCCTGGCGGAGACCCAGATCTCCTCGCCGTCCTTGTTGTAGGTCAGCGTCTCGACCTTGCCGCGGCGGCCGCCAGCCATCAGGCGCTTGTACAGCCTGGCGACGCTCGTGCGGTTGGTATGGCAACCGGCGATGAGTTCAACAACCCGGCGGCCCTCTGCCTCCGCGGCGGTATAGCCAAACAGTGACGTGAAGGCCGAATTGACGTAGCGGATATTCAATTCGGTATCGGTAATGATCACCACGCGGTTTGTCTGGTCCGACACCGCGTTGAGAAGCCCGATCCTGACGTTGCGCTCGGCTTCTGCGGTGACGTCGCGCGCGAATACGATCCGATGGGTCGCCTCGCCGACGGAGGCGGACGCGACCGAGACCAGCGCCCTGATCTGGCTTCCGTCACGCCGCACGAGGCTGATCTCGTCGCGGAAGCTCGCGCCAGAAGCGGTCTGAAGGAATTCGAGGTCGAGGACCGCAACGTCACGGCCGAGCACCTCGGTACGCGCGAGCTTCCAGATCCGCTCGGCTGCGGCATTGAAATGCGTGATGCGGTGCGCGGCGTCGACAACGAGGATGGCGTCGTCGGCGCATTCGAGCGCGGCGCGCAGTACCTCCGGCATTTCGGTCACGGGACAATCGGAAGCAGACATCGTGGGACCAGGCTGCATCGGGAAGAAGCGGCAATCGGCCCGAGGCTAAGGTTCCGATGGTGTCAAAGACGTTGTTACGAGGCGCGAAGATGCGGCATGATTAACATTCTGCGAAGGAGATGCAGGTATCCTGGTGCGTCGCGAAGCTTATTCCGCGGCGGCTTCGGCTTTGAGCAGGTGCAGCCGGCCGGCTACCGCCCGCACCTTGCCCGGCGAGGCCTGCCAGACCGACAGCGCCGACAAGCCGCTCACGACCATCGCGATGGCAAAGGCGAGCGTGTAATCGCCGGTGCGATCATAGAGCAGGCCCGTGAGCCACGGTCCGGCCGCGCCGCCGGCCAGTGCGGCCAGCATGATCATGCCGAAGATGCTGCCCTGGTGCTTGCCCTGGAAGATCTCGAATACCACTGCGCCCATGATCGAGGTGAGGCCGCAGCCCAGCGCGCCCTGCGTGAGCACCATCAGATAGACGAGCCACAGCGACGGCTGGAATTTCAGCGCTATCAGCGCAGCGAAGCAGATCGCAAAGCCGGCACAGCTGATCGCCCACACCCATTCCCGCCCGATGCGGTCGGAGGCGTGGCCGAGCAGGATCTGGCCGGGAATGCCGAGCAGGCTGACGGTGCCGAGCGCCCATACCGCAACATTCGGGCTGAAGCCGATATCGAGCAGGAATTTGGTCTGGTGCACCTGAACCGCGTACCAGATGTACAGGCCGCAGAAATAGCCGAGCGCAATCCACCAGAAGCGCGCCGTGGCAACCGCCCGGCGGAGCGTCCAGTCGGTCCCGACCCAGACGGGATCGACGACGTTGGAGATTGGTGCCGCGGCGCCCGCGACCAGCGCCGCATCGCCATCGGGTTCAAGGCCGATGTCCTCGGGACGCTTGTGCAGGAACAGGTTGATCGGCGCCAGCACGACCAGGATCAGCAGACCCATCGCGGTGCAGGCGGTGCGCCAGCCGGTCTGCTCGATCATGTGCTGCACCCACGGCAGCAGCGTCATCGAGCCGATGCCGACGCCGGCAAAGGCGATGCCGATGGCAAAGCCGCGCTTGCGGATGAACCAGTTCGGAAGGAACAGCGACTGGCCCGAATAGCCGAGGCAGACGCTGCCTGCGCCAACCATGACACCGATGGTGATGTAGAGATGCCAGGGCGCGCTGGTGAGCGGCGCGAGCAGCAGCCCCCCACCCATCAGCACGACGCCGAGTTCCATCACGGCGCGCGGTCCGGCGCGATCCATCAGGCGACCGATCAACGGGCTGACGATGCCGGAGACAACGAAGCCGAAGGAGAAAGCGCCAGCGGTGACGCCGCGCTCCCAGCCGAATTCGGAGACGATGGGAGGAAAGAACAATGAAAAGGCGGTGCGCGCGTTGACGCCGATGGCCATGGTGACAAAGGTCACGGCGACCACGACCCAGCCGTAGAAGAACGGAAGCCGCATATTGTGTTTATTTCATCCCTAGACGGCCCTACCGACCGTCCGGGGCTGCCCGGGTCAAGCGATTTTCGCGCGCGCTCGGCGGGCGGAACGCTCAGGCCGCGTCGCGGCGGAAAGCCCGGGCAGAAGCGTCGAACGCGATCTGGTCGACCGGCTGCGGGCGTCCGAACAGATAGCCTTGCGCGAAATTGACGCCGAGCGCCATCAGCCGCTCGAATTCCTCAGCGGTCTCGACGCCTTCGGCGGTCACCGACATGTCCAGACCGCGCGCCAGCGTCACGATCGATGAGATGATGGCGGAACTGCGCGGCTGATGCGTGAGGTTGCGGATGAACGACTTGTCGATCTTGATCTTGTCGAACGGGAACGCGGTGAGATAGCTGAGCGACGAATAACCGGTGCCGAAATCGTCGAGCGCGAGCTCGATACCGATGCTCTTGAGCCGTTCCATGAAGGCGTGGTTCTCGACGCCGCGCTCCAGCAGCACCGATTCCGTGATCTCGATCTCGAGCCGCTCAGGCGGCAGGCCTGAATCGGCCAGCGCTGTGGAGATGGTCTCGAACAGTTCGGCTTCCTTGAACTGGATCGGGGACAGGTTCACCGCGACCGTGAGATCGGAGGGCCAGGCGGCGGCATCCGCGCAAGCGCGCCGCAACACGAATTCGCCGAGCGGCACGATCAGCCCGGTCTCCTCCGCGAGCGGAATGAACTGGTCCGGCGGGATCAGCCCCCGGCTCGGATGCCGCCAGCGCACCAGCGCCTCGAAGCCGCGACGACTGCCGCTGGCGACGTCCACGAACGGCTGGTAGTGTACCTCGAGCTGGCAGTGCGCGATGGCATCGCGCAAATCGCCTTCCAGCGTGCTGCGCGCCTCGAGTTCGGCCGACATGGCTTCGTCGTAGACGGTGAAGCAGTTGCGGCCGACCGATTTCGAGCGATAGAGCGCAAGGTCCGCCTTCTTCAGCAACTGCTCCTGGTCGCTGCCATGGTCCGGCGCGATCGCGATGCCGATGCTGGTGCCGATCTCGACGCGATGACCGGGCAGCACGAACGGCTCGGCCACGAGCTTGGCGATCCTTGCGGCGAGCTCGGTCGCACTGCCGCGCTGATCCTCGCCGGCTTCCTGGATGATCGCGAACTCGTCGCCGCCGAGCCGTGCCAGCACGTCCTTGGCGCGAAGGGTGGATCTGAGCCGCAATGCCACCTGGCGCAGCAGCGCGTCGCCGGCTCCGTGGCCGAGGGAGTCGTTGACGTTCTTGAAACGGTCGAGATCGAGCATCAGGATCGAGAACGGCAGTCCCCTCACGCTCAACTGGTTGTTCATCATGTCGAGCCGGGCCAGGAAGAAGGCGCGGTTCGGCAGCCCGGTCAGCGCATCGGTCTGCGCGAGTTCGAGCACGCGCCGGTTCGCCAGCGACAGCCTCCGCGAGTTGCGGCTTGCCAGCATGAGATAGGTTGCGAGCGACAGCGTCAGCAGCATACCGACGATGACGACCGCGACAGCGCGATCATAGGCCGTCTCCAGCGGACCGCCGGCCGTCGGCATGGCGCGTACCTGCCAGTCCGCGTCCCCGATCCTGAGGATGCCCGACCAATGCCGGCCTTGCGCGACATCGCGCAACGACTGCGGGGCGGCGGCCGAGGAAGCGAAATCCGGCAGCACGTCCGCCATGCTGACGATCTGCCCGGTGAAAGGCGGATAGACGTTGACGCTGACCGCGGGGCTCGCTCCCGTCGTCACGCGAATGGATTGCATCAGCAGCGGCAGGTCGAAGACGCCCACGACGAAGCCTGACAAATTGCGGCGCCGGTCGGCGACCGTGTCGCGCGACGTTCCCTTCGCGTAGACGGGAAGGGCGACGACGGCATCCAACCGACGGCCGCCGTCCTGTGGTTCGAAGAGGCGGGTCCGGGTGGCCGCGATCCGGTCGTTGTCGCGCGCGCGTTCGAGCACTGCACGACGCTCCGGAACCGTGGCGTAATCGATGCCGTAGACCAATGACGTCTTCGGCTGGGTCGAGAAGAACACGGGAAAATATTCATCGCTTTGAGGCGCGACGGTGAAACCGTCGCCCTGGAGCGACTTGATGCGATAGCCGGACACGCCGTCGGTGATCGCGGCAGCTTCATATTCGGCGCGCTCCTTGCGGTTCACGCGCGGCAGCCAGGCGATGCGCAGCATGCCGGGATGACGCTCGAACAGCCTGGCACTGAAGGTCTCGAATTCGCTGCGGGTTATTTCCTCATTGGTCGATTCGAACAGCGTGCGCAGTGCGACAAGCCTGCTGATGTACTCGCTCATGCCGTTCTGCATGACGATCACTTCGGTTTCGGCCGCGTTCTCGAACTCGATCCTGTTGACGCGGTCTTCCCATCGCGCCACAGCGGCCGCGCCCAGCACCGAGAACAGCAGGCCGAGGCCGGCCGCGACGAGCGCGGGGCGATAGAGTTCGAGTAGCGGCGAAGCACGCCACCCTGCCGCTACACGCTCTCGATCCTGATCCTTCTGATCGTGACCGCCCATCTTGATATGCAAGTCCCCCTCGGCTCGGCAGCCGAACTTCAGGTTGAGCTGTCGTCAGGTCTATCGGACATGGATCGCGGTTAAGAACTGCAGAATTTCGGAGCCCGGCCGCTTCACAACCCGTGTCTTAGTTAACGATTGACCCGCAAGTTACGTCAGTCTGTAAGCAAGTTGCAGGTTTTCCCAGCAGTCTTACGGGCCCTCGAGCCGGAAGGGATTAGCAGCCTGTTCAGCCGAACAGAATTATCCTTGACCCAACGCGTCCCGCATCCGGCCCAGCTCCCTCATGACACGATCCCGAACTGCCACCTACGTCGCCTTGACCATCGCATTTCTCATCGCCGGACCGCTCGCTGCGAAGAGCAACGAGGCCGGCATCAGCGACGACGCGGTCCTGTTCGGACAGGCTGCAGCTCTCGAAGGCCCCTCCGCGGTGCTGGGACAGCGCCTGCGTCAAGGCATCGTCACGGCGTTCACCGAAATCAACGCCAAGGGCGGCGTCCACGGCCGCAAGCTCCAGCTGATCAGCCGCGATGACGGCTACGACCCCGATCATTCGGTGGTGCAGACCCTGCGCCTGCTCGATAACGACAAGGTATTCGCGCTGATCGGCGCGGTCGGTACCCCGACCGCGATAGCGACGATACCGATCACCAGCGCGAGGAACGTCCCCTTCATAGGCCCGTTCAGCGGCGCCGAATTCCTGCGCGACCTCGAACTGCCGAATGTGGTGAACATACGCGCGAGCTATGCCGCGGAGGCCGAGGCGTGGGTCGAGCACCTCACCGAGGATCGCAAGTTCACCCGCATCGGCATCTTCTACCAGGACGATTCCTTCGGCCGCGACGGTCTCACCGGCGTGAAGCGCGCGCTGGCCAAGCGCGGACTGGAGCTGGCGGCCGAAGGCACCTTCGAGCGCAACACCCGCGCGGTCGGCTCGGCCTGGCGCATGATCAAGCGCGCAGAGCCCGAAGCCATCGTCATGGTCGGGACCTACGGACCATGCGCAGAATTCATCAAGCTCGCGCACCGCAGCGGCTTCTATCCGACCTTCGTCAACATCTCCTTCGTCGGCGCCAATGAGCTGGCCAGAGAGCTCGGCCCCGACGGTGAAGGCGTCATCGTCTCCCAGGTCGTGCCGTTTCCCTGGGACAGATCGATCAAGCTCGTCGCGGACTACCAGTCGGCGCAGAAGGCGTTCGACCCGACGCTGGCGCCGAATTTCGTGTCCCTCGAAGGCTACATCTCCGGCCGCCTCGCCGCCTCCGCGCTGGAGCAGGCCGGACCGAAACCGACGCGGGCAAGCTTCCTGCGCACCATCAACGACGTCGGCCGCTTCGACATCAGCGGCAGCCTCGTCACCGTCGGGGTCCGTGCAATCGAGACGCCCCCGAGGGTGTTCCTGACCGTGATCCAGAAGGACGGGACGTTCAGGGCCGTCGATCGGTTGTAGCACGGCGCGTGAAGCGCCGACTCGGCCCACGCTCGGCATCTCCACTCCGACGGTCTCGGCGCTCCGTCAGACCCCCTGCCTCATTCCCTCGCAACCAAGCGTGAGATAGCGCACAGACAGAACCGTGGCAGCCGCTTAGAAAAGGTGACATCATCGCGCGCATTGTCGATGGAGGTGATCCCCCATGCGCCATCCCATTCTCAGTCATTTATTGCTCGCTTCAGGCCTTCTTGCTCTCACGCAGTTGTTGACGCCGACGGAAGCCGCCGCCGAGGCGCGGCTCGCACTCGTGATCGGCCAATCCGCCTATCGCACCGTGCCGGAGCTGCCCAACGCCGCCAACGACGCCAAGGGCATGACGGAGCTGCTCGGCAACGCCGGCTTCACCGTCACCACGGCCTCGAATCTGGCGCAGAACGACATGCGGCAGGCGATCTCGGATTTCGCCGGCAGGGTCAGCGCCAGCGGGGCCGACACCGTCGCGCTGGTGTTCTATGCCGGCCACGGCCTGCAGATCGACGGCGAAAACTATCTGGTTCCGGTCGACCTCGACCCCAGGCGCGAGGCCGACATACCGCTGCAGGGCGTGCGGCTGAACGATCTGCTCAACACGCTCGGCGCGCTGCCGACGAAGGCGCGCATCTTCATGCTCGATGCCTGCCGCAACAATCCGTTCCCGGCGCTCAGCGGCGCCGGCCACGGACTTGCGATCGTCGACACCAAGGCCGGAGCCCAGGGCACCTTCATCTCCTATTCGACCTCGCCCGGCGCGGAAGCCGAGGACGGCTCCGGCGCAGACAGCCCCTACACCACCGCGGCACTCTCGGTCGCGCGCCAGCCGAACCTGCCGATCGAGGACGTGTTCAAGCGGATTCGCGTCGCGGTGGCGCAATCGACCGACGGACGGCAGATTCCCTGGGAAAGCTCCTCGCTGACGACCGACTTCAAGTTTTTCGGCGAGGGCAGCAGCAGCAGCACGCCCGCCGTTCCGGGCGCCTCGTCCATGGCGCTCGCCGGCGGCACGCGCAGTGTCGCGGACTGGCGCAAGGATCTGCAGGGCAAGGATGCCAAGGTCGCCTATGAGCTCGTGATCACGGAGGACACCGTCGAGGCGTATCAGGCCTATGTCGAGCTCTACACGCAGGCATCCTACACCCCGCGCCTGCGCACGATCCTGGAACGCCGGCGCCAGATGCTGGCCTGGGAGCGGGCCACCGCGATCAACACCCGCGCCTCGTTCGAGGCCTATCTCAACAATTGGGACAACAGCGACCTCGCGGCAACCGCGCGCAGGCTGCTGCTCCGCGTGCAGAACCGCAACTATGCCGTTCCGGTTGCGGCCGCTGCAACGCCTGCTCCGGTCGCCGTCGCGATGGCCCCGACCTGCCCGTGCTCGACGCCGTCGGCACCGGCAACGCCGGTCAACCCGGCGGTCGCACCCGCCATCAAGAAGCGCGTCGACGACACGCCGCCTAAGCGCAAGGTCGTCGATACGCCGCCGAAACAGCGCCGGCCTCCGCCCGACGAACTGATCTACGAGAGCGCACCCCCGCCCGGCCCGCCGCCCGAAGCCATCGGTGTCGGGATTGGCATCGGAATTGGCATGGGCATGGGCGGCCGAGGTGGCTACGGCGGAGGCGGCTACGGAGGAGGCCCGCCACGCGGCGACAATTATCGCAGCAGGTATTGAGATATCCGCAACGCTCGTGCCCCGGACGCAGCGCAGCGCTCTTGCGGTGCGCTGCAGAGCCCCGGGGCACGCACGCCTACCGGAAATGCTGTAGTCTGGCCGACGTCAGCCTTTCCGGGGATTCTTTCATCAATGCCGCACGATTCTCACGCCAAGTCCGCATGGCCGCTGTTCCGCTCGCTCGCATCCTATTCTCTGCCCGGCGACCTCCTGGCCGGGCTGACCCTGGCGGCGATCGCGATCCCCGAGCAAATGGCCACGGCGCGGCTCGGCGGCTTCGCGCCGCAGATCGGCTTCTTCGCGTTCATCGCAGGTTCGCTCGGCTTCGCCCTGCTCGGCGGCAACCGCTTCCTGTCCTGCGGCGCCGATTCCACGATCACGCCGATCTTTGCCGGCGGGCTTGCAGCACTCGCGACCGCCGGCACCCCCGAATATCAGGGCCTTGCGACCGCTCTGGCGCTGATGGTCGGCGCGATGATGCTGGCCGGCGGCGCCTTTCGGCTCGGCGGCATCGCCAACCTGCTGTCGGTGCCGGTCATGGTCGGCTTCCTCGCCGGCATCGCCGTCCACATCATCGTCTCGCAACTGCCGGGAGTCCTGGGGCTGGAGTCACCGGGCGGGCCGACGCTGGAGCGCATCGCCGCGCTCGCAAGCGAGCTCGGCCGCACCAATCCCCTGACACTCTGCATCGGCTTCGGTGTGCTCGCCGTGGTCTTCGTTTCCGAGACGATCAGCGCCAAGATTCCCGGCGCTCTGATCGGCCTCGTCGCCGCGACACTCGCCGTGATCGCGCTCGGCCTCGAGAGCAAAGGCGTCAGCGTCGTCGGCGCGGTACCAGGCACGCTGCCGCACCCGACCTTGCCCGCATTCGCGCCGGAGCAATGGACGCGCCTCGTGCCGCTCGCCTTCGTGATCACCGTCGTGGTGATGGTGCAGACCGCAGCCACCACGCGATCATTCCCGTCCGATCCCGACCAGCCCGCCGATGTCGACCGCGACTTCCTCGGCGCGGGCGCGGGCAGCGTGTTGTCCGGCCTGTTCGGCGCCTTTCCCGTCAATGCCAGCCCGCCGCGGACGGGGATCGTCGCCGAGACCGGCGGACAATCCCAACTCGCGGGCCTTGCGGCGGCGGCCATCGTTCTGGCACTGCTCGCGTTCGGAACCGGGCTTCTGCAGCATATCCCTGACGCCGCACTCGGCGGCATCCTGCTGTTCGTGGCGCTGCGGATCATCCGCTTCAGGCAGATCGTCACGATCTACAGCCAGTCCCCGAGCGAATTCCTGCTGATCGTCGCGACCGCCGCGCTGATCATCATCCTGCCGATCCAGCAGGGCGCGTTGATCGGCATCATGCTGTCGCTGCTGCACGGCATCTGGAGCACGACACGCGCGCGGCTGGTCGAGTTCGAGCGCGTGCCGGGCACCACGATCTGGTGGCCGACCCATCCGCACATCACCGGCGAGCGTATCGCTGGCGTCGCCGTGATCGGACTGCAGGCGCCGCTGTCATTCCTCAACGCGCCCGGCTTTCGCAGCGACGTGACCAAGGTCCTCACGACATCCTCGCCGCAATTGCTGGTGCTGGAGGCGAGCGGCATGGTCGAGATCGACTTCACCGCCGCGCAGATCCTGCTCGACGTCTTCAAGGCGTGCAGCGAGCAAGGCGTCACGGTGGCGCTGGCACGGCTGGAATCGGTACGCGCGCAGGCCGCGTTCGAGCGCTTCCGCCTGTTCGACGCGCTGCCCCGCGAACACGTCTTCCGCAGCGTCGACGAGGCCGTGCGCAAGCTGGCGAAGTAAGTTGGGTGCGCCGGCTGAGCCACTGGCTCGGTGCACATTTCCCGCTTGCGGGAGAGGTCGACACGGTCGCAAGAGCGTGGCGGGTGAGGGCTTTCGCCTCTTGGAAGTCCCACCGCGGAAGCACCCTCTCCCCAACCCTCCCCCGCAAGCGGGGGGGGGAGCTCACCGTCCTCGCGGCAACAATCACTGCGCGAGCGTCGGATGATCGCGCTGCACCGTCTCCCTGATCCAGCCCGCGTGGATCGCGCGGAACAGGATCTGGGCGGTCTTGAGGTCGTTCGCAATCATGCAGAGATCGACGATGCGGCGGACTGCGTCGTCGCGCATCAATCCATCCGAGATCTTCATCGCGATCTCCATCGCAACCTTGGCCGCGCGCTCGTAGCGCTCGCTCTCGCGCTTGTCGTTCCGCGCAGACCCCGCGGCGCTCGGGGCCGCGGCCTCGCATATGGCGCGGATGCGCTCGGCGGCCTGGATGTCGCCGAGCGGTCCTTCGATCGCCTCATCCCAGATGTCTTGTAGCGTCTTGCGCGCGAACCAGCGCATTGCCCGCTCCGTGGTGATGAAGCGAGCATAAACGGCGCGCGTGCCTCGCGCTATGCCTGCGGCACGATCTTGCCGGGATTGAAGATGTTCTGCGGGTCGAGTGCCTTTTTCAGCGCACGCATCGCATCCAGCGCTTCAGGGCCAAGCTCGGCCTCGAGATATTTCTGCTTGCCCTGGCCGATGCCGTGCTCGCCGGTGCAGGTGCCGTCCATCGCCTGCGCGCGCTCGACCAGGCGATGCATGAACTCCTCGCCGCGCGCCATCTCGCCGGCATCATTGGTGTCGCAGACCAGCGAGCAGTGGAAATTGCCGTCGCCGACATGGCCGACGATCGGCGACAACAGATTGAGCCGCTTGAGGTCTTCCTCGGTCTCGCCGACGCAATCGGCCAGCCGCGAGATCGGCACGCAGACGTCGGTCGCGACCACGCCGATGCTGTCGCCGGGCCGCAGCGCCTTCACGGACCAGTAGGCGTCGTGCCGCGCCTGCCACAGCTTTGTGCGGTCCTCGGGCTTGGTGGTCCAGGAGAAATCCCCGCCGCCGCAATCCGTTGCGATCTCGCCGAAGGCCTTTGACTGCTCGGCGACCTCGATCTCGCTGCCGTGGAATTCCATCAGGAGCAGCGGCGTCTCCGGCAGCGTCAGCTTCGAATAGGCGTTGCAGGCCTTCACCTGCGCGGCGTTGAGCAGCTCGATGCGCGCCACGGGAATGCCGGTCTGGATCGCCAGGATCACGGCCTGACACGCCCCGTGCACCGTCTCGAACGACACCGCGCCGGCCGCGATCGTCTCGGGGATGCCGCGCAGGCGGATGGTCAGCTCCGAGATGATGCCGAGCGTGCCCTCGGCGCCGACGAACAGATGCGTCAGGTCGTAGCCGGCGGAGGACTTCTTCGCACGCGTGCCCGTGGTGATGATCTCGCCGTCGCCGCGCACCACCTTGAGCGCCAGCACGCTGTCGCGCATGGTGCCGTAGCGCACCGCATTGGTGCCGGAGGCGCGGGTCGAGGCCATGCCGCCGAGCGAGGCGTCCGCGCCGGGATCGATCGGGAAGAACAGGCCCTGGTCGCGCAGATGCTCGTTCAGCGCCTTGCGGGTGACGCCGGGCTGGATCACGCAATCGAGGTCCTCGGCATGCACCGCCAGCACCTTGTTCATGTCGCGCAGGTCGATCGAGATGCCGCCGGCGGGCGCGTTGACCTGGCCCTCGAGCGAGGTGCCGGTGCCGAAGGCAATGACCGGCACGCCATTTTTCGCGCAGATCCGCACCACGTCCTGGATGTCGGCGGTCTCCTGCGCCATCACCACGCCATCCGGCGGCTGGTTGGCGATCCACGTGGTGGTATGGCCGTGCTGCTCGCGGACGGCCTGCGAGGTGATCAGGCGGTTGCCGAACCGTGCGGCAAGCTGCTCCAGTGCGCTCGCGAGGGCTTTCGGCTCCGGCCGCGGCGGATTATTGGTGATGGTGGTACCCACGGAAAGTCCTCCGACAGAACAACCGTGGCAAAGGACATAAAACCGGTCAAGTCAAGCGACCGGACGCGTAGCTGGAAGGAAACATGCCGGTGACAGCCACTGCATCCAAAGCCGAACCGTTCCGTGCCTCGGTCATGCAGATCGAGCCGCAATGGATCGACTATAACGGCCATCTCAACATGGCCTATTACAACGTGATGTTCGACCGGGCGATCGACCAGATGTGGCTCCAGCTCGGGATCGGACCGGGCTACATGAAGGAGCGGGGCGGCTCGACTTTCACCGCCGAATGCCACGTGCGTTACTTGCGCGAGATTCATCTCGGCGATCCCGTGCAGGTCTCGGTCTGGCTTCTGGAAGCCGACGACAAGCGGCTGCATACCTTCCAGGAGTTGCGGCACGCGACCGAGGGCTGGCTGTCGGCCACCTCGGAAAACATGTCGCTTCACATCGACATGGGCTCGCGCAAGGTGGCGCCGTTTCCGCCAGATATTCGCGAGCTCATTCGCAGCGTCGTCGCGGCCCATAGCGCGGTGCCGCGGCCCGGCGGCATCGGCCGAAGCGTGGCGATGCCGCCGAAGCGATAGGAGCCGCCGCCGGTGGCTCACCTCTCCCCGACGGGGAGGTCAACAACGCTAGACCCTGCTGCGACCGCGGGCCAGGCCGACCACGGCCGAGACCAGGAACAGCACGATGGCGACGAAGAAGATGATCTTGGCGATTTCGATCGATGCGCCGGCGATGCCGCCAAAACCCAGAATACCGGCGATCAATGCGATCACGAGAAACGTCACAACCCAGCTCAGCATGGCCCGAACCTCTGTTTGATGATTGTCTGCGATCGGCGCGGCTGACGCGCCTCACTTGGCCAAACAATCTCCAAAGCGGAACTTTGGTTCCGGCCCGACGAGGCGGGAAATTCGCCCTGAGGGCGGAACAAATCGCCCGGCCGCGCACGTGGAAAACCCCCTCCCGGCGCCCCATATAGGCGTCATCCCTGTTATGAAGGCTCCCTTCCGCTACCCCGCGGTGCCATCGTGGGGCCCATGATTCGCATGACCGAGCCAAGCAACATCACCTCCGAGAGCGTCCCCGACCACCAGCCTGCAGCCGGCGGCATCGCCGCGCGTGCGCGCGCCTCGGTGGGCCCGAAATATCTGGCGGGGCTCAATCCCGAGCAGCGCGACGCCGTTGAGACGCTGGACGGCCCGGTCCTGGTGCTGGCGGGCGCCGGCACCGGCAAGACCCGCGTCCTCACCACGCGCATCGCCCACATCCTGAGCCAGGGCCGCGCCCGCCCCGCCGAGATCCTGTCGGTGACCTTCACCAACAAGGCCGCGCGCGAGATGAAGCACCGGCTCGGCCAGATGCTCGGCCATGCGGTGGAAGGCATGCCGTGGCTCGGCACCTTCCATTCCATCGGCGGCCGCATCCTGCGCACCCATGCCGAGCTGGCGCAGCTCAAGTCGAACTTCACCGTGCTCGATACCGACGACCAGGTGAGGCTGCTGAAGCAGCTGCTGCAGGCCGACAACATCGACGACAAGCGCTGGCCGGCGCGGATGCTGGCCGGCCTGATCGACGGCTGGAAGAACCGCGGCCTGACGCCCTCGCAGGTGCCCCCGGGCGAAGCCGCCGTCTTCGCCAACGGCAAGGGCGGCAAGCTCTATGCGAGCTACCAGGAGCGCCTGAAGATCCTCAACGCCGCCGATTTCGGCGATCTGCTGCTCGAAGACATCCGCATCTTCCGCGAGCACCCGGATATCCTCCGGCAGTACCAGCAGCGCTTCAAATTCATCCTGGTCGACGAGTACCAGGATACGAACGTCGCGCAGTATCTGTGGCTGCGGCTGCTGTCGCAGGCGCCGGGGGCTACCAAAGCCGTCATTCCGGGGCGCGACGAAGTCGCAAACCCGGAATCTCCAGATTCCGGGTTCGATGCTGCGCATCGCCCCGGAATGACGGAGCAAATGGTCAGCGCACCGATTGCCGCACCCCACGTCAAGAACATCTGCTGCGTCGGCGACGACGACCAGTCGATCTATGGCTGGCGCGGCGCCGAGGTCGACAACATCCTGCGCTTCGACCACGATTTTCCCGGCGCCAAGGTGATCCGCCTCGAGCGCAATTACCGCTCGACCGGCCATATCCTCGCCGCCGCCTCGCATCTGATCGCGCACAACGAAGGCCGGCTCGGCAAGACGCTGCGCACCGAGGATCAGGACGGCGAGAAGGTCACGGTAACAGGCTCGTGGGATTCGGAAGAGGAAGCCCGCGGCATCGGCGAGGAGATCGAGCAGATCCAGCGCAAGGGCGAGAAGCTCAACGAGATCGCGATCCTGGTGCGCGCCTCCTACCAGATGCGCGAATTCGAAGACCGCTTCGTCACGCTCGGCCTGCCCTATCGCGTCATCGGCGGCCCGCGCTTTTACGAGCGCGCTGAAATCCGCGACGCACTGGCGTATTTGCGCGTCATCAACTCGCCAGCCGATGACCTCGCCTTCGAGCGCATCGTCAACGTGCCCAAGCGTGGCCTTGGCGATGCCACCGTGCAGATGCTGCACGACCACGCCCGCAAGCGCCGTATCCCGCTGTTCGAAGCTGCGCGCGCCGTGATCGAGACCGACGAGCTAAAGCCGAAGGCGCGCGGAAGTCTGCGCGACGTCGTCACCCAGTTCGACCGCTGGCGTGCGCAGCGCGAGGTCACCGCGCATACGGATCTCGCCCAGATCGTGCTCGACGAGAGCGGCTATACCGAGATGTGGCAGAAGGACCGTTCGGCGGACGCCGCGGGCCGGCTCGAGAACCTCAAGGAGCTGGTGCGCTCGATGGAGGAGTTCGAAAACCTGCAGGGGTTCTTGGAGCACATCTCGCTGGTGATGGACCGCGACAGCGGCGCCGACGAGGATGCGGTGTCGCTGATGACGCTGCATTCGGCCAAGGGGCTCGAATTCGACAACGTCTTCCTGCCAGGCTGGGAGGAAGGCCTGTTCCCGAGCCAGCGCACCCTGGACGAGCAGGGCCGCGCCGGCCTGGAAGAAGAGCGCCGGCTCGGCCATGTCGGCCTGACCCGCGCGCGCCGCCGCGCCATGATCTATTTCGCGACCAACCGGCGCATCCACGGCACCTGGTCGACCACGATCCCGTCGCGCTTCCTCGACGAACTTCCGGCGGCCAATGTCGAGATCACGGAATCCAAGGGCGGCTCGGCCTGGGGCGGCACCGGCGGCTACGGGGCCTCGCGCTTCGACGACATGGAGGCCTTCGGCTCGACCTATTCGACGCCGGGCTGGCAGCGCGCCCAGTCCAACCGCAACCGGGGTGGCGGTCGCAATAGCGGCGGCGGAAGCGGCGGCTTCGAGGAAGAAGCCGCGACGTTCTCGTCCACCTCGTCATCCGGCCCCGATTTCGGCAGCTTCTCCTCGCGCCGCCGCGGGCCGATGACGATCGAGGGTGAGCTGGTGGCCAAATCCACCGGCACAACCTCGGAATTTTCGCTCTCCGACCGCGTCTTCCACCAGAAATTCGGCTACGGCCGTGTCACCAAGGTCGACGGCAACAAGCTCACCATCGCCTTCGACAAGGCCGGCGAGAAGAAGGTCGTGGACAGTTTCGTGCAGCGGGCGTGAGGCCTGCATGCCTCACTACCTCGCCATCATCGAGGACGCCGGCCCGGACGAGACCGCCAGCCTGTGGTTTCCCGACCTGCCAGGCTGCATTTCCGGCGGCGACGATGTCGATGAAGCCCTGGAGAATGCACCCGAGGCGCTCGCGTTCTACGCCCAGGAACTGGCCGAGGACGGCCGCCAGCTTCCCCCACCACGGACATTGGACGAGCTCAAGGCCGACCCTGATGTGGCCGGCGACCTGGCGAAACATACGGTGGCCCTGATCGAATGGCCGCCCCTCGCCGACCCGGCGGAGTGAGGACGGTTCGCCGCATGGGCGGGGCTGTCGACGGTTCTCCCCCGAACGCCCCTTGACCACCGCGAACTTCCCCGTATCAGATGCGGCCATGGTCCGGGGCTCCATCACGCTGATCTTGCTGACATTGGGGATGCCGTCGCTGAGCGCGGCGGAGACCATGAGCTTTGGCGATTCGATCGGGCTGCTGGCGAAAAGCTGCGGTGCGGAAATCGTCGCCAATTGCCGCGGCGTCAATCCGGATTCGACCCGCCTGAAGGAGTGCCTGTCCCGCAACCGGGACGTGCTGTCCCCGCAGTGCCAGAGCGACTATCTCGGCGCCTTCGACGCCATCCAGAAGCGCGTCGCGGCCCGCGTCACGGTCGCGAACGCCTGCCAGCGCGAGATCGTCAAGGTCTGCGGCGGTTCGACCAAGGAGACCAGCAAGTCGATCCCCTGCCTGGTTTCGACCGCCAAGGGCATCAGCAACAACTGCCTGAAGGCCGTCGACGATGCGGGGTATCGGTGATGCGGGCGATCAGGCTCTCCACCGCCGGAACCGCCATCGCGCTCGGGCTGTCCCTGATCGTGGGCGCAGCGAGCGCGCAGACCGCGGAACCGACCCGCGATGACATCGTCGGAAAGCTCAACAATTTCGAAGAAGCCGCCGAGGTCGACATCCCTGCGCTGAAGCTGCAGGTGATGGAGCGCGCCAAGGCCAGGATCAAGAACGATCCGGGTCCGGTGAACCGGCCCCTGATCGCGCCTGATCTCGCCAAGCTGCCGACCTTCACCGCACAGATCCAGTTCGACGCCGACACCCCGATCATCCAGCCGGCCTCCTACCAGACCGTGGGCCGCATCGCGGACGCGCTGGTTCACGCATCGCTGCTGCCCTACACCTTCCTGATCGTCGGCCACGTCGAATCCAATGCGAAGACGCGCGAGGCCAATGCGATCCTGAGCCAGCGCCGCGCCGATGCGATCCGCGACGTGCTGGTGAACACGTTCAAGATCTCGACCAAGCGGCTGCATCCGATCGGCCTCGGCGAGGAGCAGTTCCTCGACCGGGCCAAGCCGACCTCGGCCGTCAACGGCCAGTTGCAAATCGCAACCTATGCCAAGCTGCCGGACGACGCGCCTGCGCATCCGGCCGCGGCGCCTGCGCCTGCGGCGAAAAAGCCCGCCAAGAAACACTGAGCGCGCCGGATTGGGCACCTGACGGAACCCCTTGAAGTTCTTCCGCTTTGTGATCCGTCTCACAGCGCGGGAGCACTGTTTCGAGCGACACTACAGCCGGTTTGTGCACCGCTCTCTCAGGTGCTATAGCCTGTTCTCGCCCTTCCCGACCCCATGATGCACGAGACCGAGATGGCCAGTTATTTTCAACGCCAACTGGCCGACTACGTCGAATATCATCGCGATCCCTGGAATTGCGTGATGCACGTGGTCGGCATCCTTCTGCTCTTCACGGGCGCCGTGCTGCCGCTGACCCTCGTGCATTTTCCCGTCTTCGGAATCGAGGTCAGCCTGGCGGTGGTCCTGGCCCTCCCGGTGCTGGTCTACTGGCTGATGCTGGATGCCGGGGTCGGGCTCGGCATCCTCGCCGCGATGATCGGGCTGCTCTGGGTCGCAACCACGATCGGTCATCAGGTTTCGACCGTCATGATGTGGTCGATTTTTGTGGTGCTGATCGGGCTCGGTGTCACGGCCCAGGTCGTCGGCCACAAGGTGTTCGAGGAGCGGCAGCCGTCGATGGTCGACCACCCCACGCACTTCCTGCTCGGACCGATGTTCGTGATGGCGAAATTATTCATTGCACTTGGCTTCCGTCGCGACCTTGCTGCGATTCTGGCGCCTCTTCCGGCCAATTCCCTTTCAACCCGACAGCTCTAGAAGCGAAACAGCAAACCTTCTGCATGACTCTAGTACTCGTTACCGGTGGCAGTGGTTTCATCGGACATCACCTCGTAGAAGCGCTCCGCGCCCGTGGGCAGCGGGTACGCGTTCTCGATGTCCGTGCCCCGACCGCGGCGAACGCGGACGTTGAACATGTCCACGGCTCAGTGCTGGATAGCGCTGCGGTCGATGCTGCGATCGCGGGCGTCGATCAGGTCTATCACCTCGCCGGCCTGCCCGGCATGTGGGTGCCCAACAAGCGGGACTTTCACGACGTCAATTGCCGCGGCACCGAGATCGTGCTCGCCGCTGCGATGAATCGCGGCGTGTCGCGCTTCCTGCACTGCTCGACGGAATCGATCCTGTTCCCTTATTCGGACCTGGGCGGCGTTCCTGCGGAGGAGGCGCTGCAGCCGGCGGACGCGATGCCGGGCGCCTATACGCGCTCGAAGTCGCTGGCCGAGCATCACGCCGCGAAAGCCGCAGCCGCGGGCTTCCCGCTCGTGATCGGCACGCCGACCATGCCGATCGGCGCCGCCGACCACAATCTGACGCCGCCGACCGCGATGCTCTGGTACTTCCTGCAGAAGAAAGTGCAGCCGCATCTCAACTTCCTGGTCAACCTCGTCGACGTCCGCGACGTCGCCATGGGCCTGGTGCTGACCATGGAGCGCGGCCGCATCGGCCAGCGCTACATTCTCGGCGGCGACTGCTTGCCGCTCGGCAACATCCTGCGGATGATGGCGACAATGAGCGGACGCCGACAGTTTCCGCTGGTCGTGCCCGGCAGGATCGCCGAGTTCTCCGCGATCATGCTCGAATACATCTCCGACAACTTCACGCGCCGGCCGCCCAACGGCACCGCCGAAGGCGTGCGCATCGCGCTGGCCGCGAGCGATCTGTCGATCGACAAGGCGCGTACCGAACTCGGCTACGCCCCGCGCCCGATCGAGCCGGTGCTGCGCGAAACCATCACCCATCTGCTCGCCCGTAGCGGCGAAGCACCCTCCGGCGCCATCGAGCATCACGCGCTGTCCTCGCGCGCGAGCTGAGCTCTCCGCCCAACGCAAAGAACATTTCGGCATGTCCTTCGATTTCAGCAAGCTTCTCTCCGTCGCCTGGGGTGGATGGACCACGGCCTGGCCGACCGAACTGCTGGCGCTGATCTGGCTCGCCTTTCTCGCCAGCTGGGTGGGCGCCTCGTTCTGGCAGGGCCGGACCAAGAAGCAGGTCATGACGCTGGAGTCGCAGCGCTACAGCCTGCCGATCCTGGTCGGCGGCATCCTGTACACCCCATGGGTTGCGGAGCTCCTGGGCTGGAAGCCGCTTTGGGTGCTCGGCAACAGCGGCATCTATGTCGCCGCGGTGCTCTCGATCGCGGGCATCGCCTTCGCCTGGTGGGGCCGGCTGCATCTCGGAAAGTTCTGGTCCAACACCATCACCCACAAGGAAGACCACCGGGTCATCGACACCGGTCCCTACGGCATCGTGCGCCATCCGATCTACACCGGGTTGATCTTCGGCATGCTCGTCACCGGGATCGCCATCGGCCTGGTCACGACGATCCTCGGCGCGATCCTGATCTCGCTCGGCATGTGGCAGAAGGGCCGGATGGAAGAGGTTTTCCTGTCCAAGGAGCTCGGCGAAGACGCCTACGGCGCCTATTGCCGCCGCGTGCCGATGATCATCCCGTTCCTGTCGCCGCGGTAAGGGCGGCGCGGTTCTCGCTTTTGCATCGACGACAACGTCCTTCCGGCTGATCCCGTCATCCTGAGCTGCGAGGCTTGCGATGCGACTGCATCGCAGACCGCGCCTCGATAGATGCACGGCCAGGATGCAGCCGACCGTTCATCCTTCGAGGCCTCCGCTGCGCTCCGGCACCTCAGGATAACGGAATGGAGCAGTGCGCTCCTGAACTTTCGCAGGAACCATCACATGCGCGATTTTCACGCGGTACGGCGGCTGGAACGGCAGATCGGCCGATTATCCCTCCATGCAAATTTGGTCGGCAGCCATTCCGAGGGAATAGGTCCCTCTTGTGCGCCGCACAGGTTGACGTCTGCCACGTCAACCAGTTGGATGCGCCCGCAATCGAGGGCTTGTCATGACCTTTTCCAGCATCTTCGCGCAGTTCGTCGCCTTCGTCGGGGGCATCGCGCTGCAATGGCGCAAGCTCTCGGGCACCACGCCGACGCCTGCATGGGGCCAGGCTCCCGCGATTCCGCAAGCGAAGCCGCAAGGAGCACTGCCGACCTTGAAGATGCCGACGGCTCGCGGCTGGAGCGAGGGACAGAAGCCGACCGCCGCGCCTGGGCTCAAGGTCAACGCGTTCGCAACCGGCCTCGACCATCCGCGCTGGATCGAGGTGCTGCCCAATGGCGACGTGCTGATCGCGGAAGCGACGCAGATCGCCGGCCCGCCGAGGAGCGTGTTTCACTACGCGATGCAGGCGACGATGCGGCGTGCCGCGGCACTCGGCGTCAGCGCCAACCGCATCACGCTGCTGCGCGACAAGGACGGCGATGGCGTGGCCGAGCACCGCGGCGCCTTCATGGAAAATCTGAGCCAGCCCTTCGGCATGGCGCTGATCGGCGATACCTTCTATGTAGGTAACACCGACGGCGTGATGGCCTTCCCCTATGTCGCCAATGCCGACCGCATCACCGCGCCGGGCAAGCGGCTCACCACCTTCAAGCCGGGCGGCCACTGGACGCGCAGCCTGCTCGCCAGCCCCGATGGCAGGAAGCTCTATGCCGGCGTCGGCTCGCTCAGCAACATCGCCGAGATGGGCATGGAAGTCGAGGAAGGCCGCGCCGCGGTCTACGAACTCGACCTCGTTGCCGGCACGCATCGCATCTTCGGTGCCGGCCTGCGCAATCCCGTGGGATTGGCGTGGGAGCCGAACACGAACGTGCTCTGGACCGTCGTCAACGAACGCGACGGCCTCGGCGACGAGACGCCGCCGGACTATTTGACCTCGGTGCGCGACGGCGGCTTCTATGGCTGGCCCTATTGCTACTGGGGCAAGACCGTCGACGACCGCGTGCCGCAGGATCCGGCGATGGTCGCGAAGGCCCTCACGCCGGACTACGCGCTCGGCGGCCATACTGCGTCGCTCGGCCTGTGCTGGATGCCGGCGAGCACCCTGCCCGGCTTCCCCGACGGCATGGTGATCGGCCAGCACGGCTCTTGGAATCGCAGCACGCTGTCCGGCTACAAGCTGGTGTTCGTCCCATTCAAGAACGGAAAACCTTCCGGCCCCGGTCGCGACATCCTGTCGGGCTTCCTCGCCCCCGACGAGAAGGAATCCTACGGCCGCCCGGTCGGCGTCGTGATCGGCCCCGACAGGAAATCGCTGCTGATGGCCGACGACGTCGGCAACGTGATCTGGCGCGTCACCGGCGCCTAGGCGTCACGTCCCGACAGACAGCGTGGCGCGCTGCTTGCGCAGCAGCGCGATCACGGAAAGGGCCGTGATCAGCCCGGTCTTGGGATTTTCGGACGGGATGTTCTCGATGCCCATCGAGAAGCGCGCGGAATCCGCCTCGACTTCGATGCGATGGACGTTCCGCGTGACGGAGGGGTCGGCCCAGATCTGCACCATGGTGCGGTCCGGCCCGATGCCTGCGAGCGACAACGCGACGGCGACATTGAGGTTGGCCGGAAAGCCCTTTGCGGCCTCCCGCGCCGTGCCCTCGAACAGCTTGAGCGGCTCGCGCAGATTGTCGATGTCGATGTTGTTCTGGACGATGAAGGGTGCGCCCTTCAGTCCGTCGATCGGCTTGCGCGTGACCATCTTGACGGAATGAATGGTGCCGACGGCCGCGGCGTTGACGGCATCGAGCCCGATCAGCGCGCCGGTCGGCACCAGGATGCGGCCGCCATTGGCGCGGGCGAGATCGACGAGATCGAAATTGTCGAGCAGTCCGCCGACGCTGACGACGACGGCGGCCCTGCCGCGCGTCACGGCCGGCTCGACGATCGCGCGCAACTGGCTGCTCGGGGCGCACTCGACCACGATGTCGGCGACCTCGCCAAGCTGATCGATCGGCAGGATCTGCGGCGGGCGGCGCAGTTTCGCGATGAAAGCCTGATGCTTGGCGGGATCGCGCACGGCCACCGCGGACAGCGCCAGCCCTTCGATGCCCTGGTCGATCGCGGTCGCGATCTTGCTGCCGATCGCGCCCAGTCCCGCGATGGCCACCCGCAATTCGCTCGAAGCTTTCTGATCCGTCATCGCCTTCCACCTTCTGTCAAAGCTCATCTCATAGCCGCTCAGGCTTCGCGCGCATAGCGGCGCAAGCGCGCCTCGAGCACGGCCAGCATCGCATCGCGGGCCGGATCACGCGAGCCGCGCAGCCAGGCCGCCGCAAGCGGCAGCCGGCCGACGGGACCGCTCTGCTTCGGCCGGAGCGGCACGAAGCGCACGCCCGAGACCGCCATCCTTGTCGTCCAGCGCGGCACGATCGCGACGCCGAGCTTGGTGCCCACCAGATGAATGATGGTCTGCTTCTCGTCGGCGACCTGCACGATGCGCGGCGTGAGGCCGGCCTGCTCGAACAGTTTGACCGTGAGGTCGTGACTGTGCGGCCGCGAGCGGCGGTCCGGCACCAGCATCGCCTCCTCGGCGATCTGCGCCAGCGTGACCGACTTGCGTGCGGCGAGCGCATGCCGCTGCGGGAACGCCACGATGGCGGTCTCCCGGAGCAGATCGCGGAATTCGAGCCGCTTGTCCGCATTGTCCGGCGGGCGGACGAAGGCGAGATCCAGCGCGCCGGTCAGGATCTTCGGTAGCAGCCGGACGGTCTTGTCCTCGAGGAGCTGCACCGCGATCTCGGGATGCTCGTCGCGAAAATCGCGCAGCAATGGCGGCAACAGCCCGGCGGCCGCGCTGTCGATGGCACCGATCCGCAGCCGCCGCGCCGCGCCTGCCCGCGCGCGGTTGCGCAGATTGCTCTCGACCGCCTCGACCCTGGCGAGAATGGCGCGAGCATCGCGCAGCAGGGTCGTGCCGTCTTCCGTGAGCGACACCGCCCGCGTCGTCCGCGCGAACAGCCGCGTGCCCAGATCTTCCTCGAGCAGCCGGATCTGGCGCCCGAGTGCGGAGGGCAGCATCTTGAGCTGTTGCGCCGCATGGCCGAAATGCAGCTGCTCGGCCGCCGCCACGAAGCATCGCAACTGATGCAATTCCATTCCGTATCCTCTCGTCCCGCGCGATCAGGATTATATCATTTTTTTGTATAAACCAGCGCCAATTGAACCCACCGAGCCAGCCCGCCTAGGCTTGCCGCCACACAACGATAACCGGAATCCAGGGAGGCCAGGGTGGCAAGCGAGATTCAGACGCGCGTGCTGCGCAAGATCACCTGGCGCATCGTTCCCTTCATCATGCTGCTCTACTTCGTGGCCTTCATCGACCGGGTCAATATCGGCTTTGCCTCGCTGACGATGAACAAGGACATCGGCCTGTCGCCGACCGTTTACGGCTTCGGCGCCGGAATCTTCTTCTGGGGCTATTTCCTGTTCGAGGTGCCCTCCAACATCATCCTGCACAAGGTCGGCGCGCGGATCTGGATCGCGCGGGTCATGATCACCTGGGGTCTCGTGTCGGCGGCGATGGCGTTCGTACAGGGCGCGACCAGCTTTTACATCCTGCGCTTCCTGCTCGGCGTCGCCGAAGCCGGGTTTTTTCCCGGCATCATCCTCTACCTCTCGTACTGGTTCCCGGCCCGGCAGCGGGCCGCGGTGACGGCACTGTTCATGGCCGCCGCGCCGCTCTCGACCGTGCTGGGATCGCCGGTCTCCGGCGCGCTGCTGGAGATGGACGGCCTGCTCGGCTTCAGGGGTTGGCAATGGCTGTTCGTGCTGGAAGCCCTGCCCGCCGTGCTGCTCGGCTTCGTCGTGCTGGGCTTCCTGACCGACCGCCCCGAGAAGGCGAAATGGCTCGCGGAGGACGAGCGGCGCTGGCTCGTCGAGACCATGAACGAGGAAACGACCAGCAAAGCCGCGGTCGCAAGCCACAGCGTCTGGCGCGGGCTCGCTGATCCGCGCGTGCTGGCGCTGTCGCTGATCTATTTCGGCACCTCGGCCGGCCTCTATACGCTCGGCGTCTGGGCGCCGCAGATCATCAAGCAGTTCGGGCTGTCCTCGCTCCAGGTCGGCTTCCTCAACGCGCTGCCGGCAACGGCAGCCGTCATCGCGATGATCCTGTGGGCGCGACATTCGGATCGCACCGGCGAGCGGACCTGGCATGTGGTCTGGGCCTGCCTGATCGCCGCCGCGGGCCTCGCCTATGCCGGACTCGCGGCGGGCGTCATCGCCGTGCTGGTCGCGCTCGCGCTGGTGAACATCGGCATCTCCTCGGCCAAGCCGCCGCTGTGGAGCATGCCGACGCTGTTCCTGTCCGGCCCCGCGGCGGCGGCCGGCATCGCCACCATCAACTCGATCGGCAATCTCGGCGGCTTCGTCGGGCCGGCGATGATCGGCTGGATCAAGGACCAGACCGGCAGCTTCGTCGGCGGCCTCTACTTCGTGGCCGGCCTGCTCGTGCTCTCCGCTATAATGACCCTGATATTGTCGCGCGCGCAGACCGCCGCCGTCGAAGCCGTCCCTCAATCTCGCTAATATCCAAACGGAGCTTCCCATGCGTACCCATTCGATCGCAGCCATTCCCGCCGACGGCATCGGCCCCGAGGTCATCTCGGCCGGCGTCCGCGTGCTGGAGGCGCTGGCAAAGCGCAGCGGCGATCTCGCCTTCAACGTCAGGACGTTCGACTGGGGTTCGGACTATTACAAGAAGCACGGCGTCATGATGCCGGCCGACGGCCTCGCCGAGCTGAAGACGTTCGACGCCATCTATTTCGGTGCGGTCGGCGCGCCCGACGTGCCCGATCACATCACGCTGTGGGGCCTGCGCCTGCCGATCTGCCAGGGCTTTGACCAATATGCCAATGTGCGGCCGACCAAGATCCTGCCCGGCGTCGCCTCGCCGCTGCGCAATGTCGGCGTCGGCGATCTCGACTGGGTGATCGTGCGCGAGAACTCGGAAGGCGAATATGCCGGCATGGGCGGTCGTGCCCACAGGGGACTTCCAGAGGAAGTCGGCACCGAGGTCGCGGTGTTCACCCGCGTCGGCGTGACCCGGATCATGCGCTATGCGTTCGAGCTCGCGCAGTCGCGCCCGCGCAAACTCCTCACCGTGGTGACCAAGTCCAACGCGCAGCGCCACGGCATGGTGATGTGGGATGAGATCGCGGCCGAAGTCGCGGCCGAGTTCCCCGACGTGACATGGGACAAGATGCTGGTCGACGCCATGACGGTGCGCATGACGCTGCATCCGAAGAGCCTCGACACCATCGTCGCGACCAACCTCCACGCCGACATCCTTTCGGACCTCGCCGGCGCGCTGGCCGGCAGCCTCGGCGTGGCCCCGACCGGCAACATCGACCCTCAGCGCCGCTTCCCCTCGATGTTCGAGCCGATCCACGGCTCGGCCTTCGACATCACCGGCAAGGGCATCGCCAACCCGGTCGCGACGTTCTGGACCGGCGTTCAGATGCTCGAGCATCTCGGCGAGAAGGACGCCGCGGCTCGGCTGATGGCGGCTGTCGAGCGCGTCTGCGCGGCCGGCGTGCTGACGCCGGATGTCGGCGGAAAGGCGACGACCAAGGAGGTCACCGACGCGGTGATCGATGCGATCCACGGGTCGAACGCTTAGGCGACGGATAACGCTTGCGCTGCGCCCTCGCCCGGGAGCGGGCGTCCGCCTGTCGCATGACGAGGGGGGTTCAAAAAATTTTTGGTCCCCCCTCTTGAAACCAAAACTGTGTTTTTTTATTTCTGCGCTGCCACCGAGAGGTGGCATCCCCGGCGCCTGATGGGCCGGCAAAGAGACTGAGACGGGCACCGGTCGTGTCCGGTGCCGCTCGTATCCATTTTGCTCCTAGGAGGATCTGGCTATGCGCACTTACGACTTCTCTCCCCTGTGGCGTTCGACCATCGGTTTCGATCGCCTGTTCGACCTCGTGGAGACGGCCCAGCGTGCCGGCGAGGACAATTATCCCCCCTACAACATCGAACGCGTCAGCGAGGATCGCTACCAGATCTCGCTTGCGATCGCGGGCTTTTCACCCGACGAGGTCTCGGTGACGGCCGAGCAGAATGCGGTAATCGTCGAGGGCAACAAGGCTGACAAGACCGAACGCGAATATCTCTACCGGGGCATTTCCGCGCGGCCGTTCAAGCGGCAGTTCAATCTGGCCGACTATGTTCAGGTCCGGAGCGCCTCGTTCGAGAACGGCCTGCTCAAGATCGAGCTGGTCCGGGAAATTCCCGAGGCCATGAAGCCGCGGCGCATCGCCATCAACGGCGCACCGACCGGCACCGTGCATCAACTCGAAGGCAAGGCCGCCTGAACTCACTTGTCGGAGGCCTGAGCGATCCCGCCGATTCCGGGCGGGATCGCCTATCGCCTTCGCTCGCGTGTCCGTATGCAAACCAGAGGTTTCAGCGAAAGGAGAAGGAGGACCTCTCATGATCGATCATGCCGACAACATCATCGACCTGAACGCGATATTGCACCCCGGCTCTGTCTACGATCATCCCCGCGACGTCGTCGCGGATCCGGCCCTGTCGATCGGAGAGAAGCGGGCGATCCTGGCGTCATGGGCCTCGGACGCAGCCAGCGTCGCCTCGAACCCGGCGCTCCGAGAACTTCCCGGCTCGAACAAGACGGTCACGATCGACGAGATACTGGAAGCGCTCGCGACGCTCGACCACCATCCCAAGGGGCCTCCGGGTGGCAGGTCGGTCCGCACGCAATCGGTCTCGCGAACCGGGCTCGCGGCTTAGGCAACACGCGCTCCGGGATCACGACGATGATTGACGAACAACTCGCCATGTTGCGCGCGCATCGCAATAATATCGGCCGCTATCAGCGTCTCCTCAAGACCGAACTGACCGAGTTCGAGCGGCAGTTCGTTGAGCGGCGCCTGTCCGAGGAACGCTCCGAGATCGAGAAACTCGCGGCGTCCGCGTTTCCTCTCACATTCCACATCCCCCAAGGGGCGATCGAGAACGCGACCACGCCCCGGGCTGCGAGCAACCACGGCTGACTGAAATGTCCGAAGACCTCCCGACATTCGAAACGTTCCTGAAGAGGTGCGGCCGAAGGACATGGAAATGGCGTGTCTGCACGACGGAAGGACGCCTGGTCATGCATGGATACGGACAAGGCAGGCCCGCCGCGAAATATGCGGCTGACAGGGCCTTGTTTCAAATGCTGCTCGCCGCGCCTTATCGGCCGGCGAGCAAGGGTTCTGCCATCGCTCGCCCGACCTTGCTCACATCTGCATCGAGACGGCTACCGCGGCACCCATAAGGCTCTGACCGGGGACTTTGTTATCGCCGCCCTTGCGGCGCCGCCATTGCGGCCACCGGCTCGGGCGGCGTCAGATGGCGCGGGACGATGATGGTCTGGCCGGGCGTGAGCGGGGCGTCTTCCGCAAGCGAGTTGCTCTGCGCGAGCGTCCACAGCGGCACGCGATTGGCGGCCGCGATGCTGGCCATGGTATCTCCCGCGCGCACCGGGAGGCGTACGCCGCTGTCCCACAGCTCGACCAGCGTGTTCGCCGGGACCAGATAGCGCAGCGGCACCGCATCGGCCTGGGTCTGCGCAGGGATGCGCGGCAACTGCGTCACCATCTCGACGATCTGGCGATGAATGTCGTCGGACTTCTCGATGTTGATATGCGAGACGCGGGTGTTCTCCTTGAGGTCGTAGCTCGCGTAATGGCCGCGAAAGCCGGGCACGGCCACCACGTCGCCGCCGCCGAGCACGCTGTCGGAGAGGAAGATGTTGATGAAGCGCTCGACGTTGAGCGGCACGTCGCCGGTCGCATGCGCGGGATCGATGGCGATGACGAGGCTGATCGGGATGTTTTCCTTGGCAGCCATCTCGGAGATGACGACCGAGCACAGACCGCCCATGGAATGGCCGATCAGCACGATCGGTGCCGGGCTCTCCTTGTAGCTGGCGATGGCACGGTCGCCGATCCATCGGCAAATGGTGAATTCGTAGACGTTGGCTGAAAAGCCGGCCTTCGTCAGCTTCTCTTCGAGCCGGTCCATGCCGGTCGAGAAGATCGGCCCCATGGCACCGCGGAACAGATAGATCTTGGGCGGCGGCAGCGGCTCGACGGGAGCGGGAGGCGGCGGCGCGGCGGTCGCCACTGCCGCGCGCTTGGACTTGGCGGGTGACGCAGGGGCCATGCCTGGGCTCAGGGCGAGCAGCGCGACCGCTGCCAGCACGACGATTCGCCTTGGATCAAGCATCAGTCCAGCAGTCCCACCACGGGAGGCAGAGCCCTCCCCCGGGCGCTTAGTGACCATCGATTGGGTGGAATTTGGGGCACGGAACCGGGTTCGGGAGGCCCCTTGGCGGAAGGCTTCGTCATAATTGTCCGATCTTGAGGCATCAGTCGAGAGGAGCCCATGGTTCGGCTTCGCAGGCCTCGGAAATCACCGAACTCTGGATTCCATTGTAGCTGTCACCCTCGAAAAACACCGAATAGGAGGTGCGTCTGCCCACTGACGGATCGCGCTGCCTCAGGCAGAGGAAATAGGATCCCGGTCCATGGTCGGAATGGCGGACGGCGGATATCTCCAGCGGCCCGGTGAGCTTGGCTTCGGCGGCCGCTTTGGTGATGCCCTCCTTCACTGCCTTCACGGCCGGCGGGCGCGGGGGTTGATAGGCAGGCGGAAGCTTTGCGCTCGACGCGCAGCCCGCCAGCGACAGCCCCAGAACGGCGGACAGGGCCGCCCCGCTCAATGAACGCGTCATCCCTGCGTCAGGAAGAGATAGAGGCAGCCTGCCACCGTGGGCAGAAACGCGACCAGGGCCGCCATCCAGAAACCGGGTTCAAGCAGCGAATCCTGATCATCCGTCTCGCCGACGCTGCGCCGATCGGAATGCGCCTCGCCCCACGCCTCATCAGCCGTGAACAGGGGAATGGCCGTTGCGTTCGCAGGCACGTTCGCGCGCGCTCCATTGGCGCGCAGAGGGCGGGTTTTTCCTCGGTTCAGCATGTCGTTGGACTCTTGTCGGCTACGAAGTTTCCGGGGGTGGACGCCGTGACTACGTCCGGGTCATTGCGTGAGCGGCTGCTTCGGATCTGGCTGGGGCGCCGGCGGCGGGTTCTCAGCCGGACTCTCCTTGGCACCTGAATCCGTCCAGGCCGGCGGCAGACCGAGCCCCTGCCCGGCGAAACCGGTGATGCCTGGAAATCGCCCGAACGCTTCGCAGGCGACATATTTCGGCGCACCGCCGAACCGTGCGGGAATGCTGTCCATGGACGGCAGCGCGGGCATGCCACCGAACGGAGACTCTCCGGTCGCAACCAGCCTGGCGAAGTCGGCGCCGAAATCGGCAGCAAGGTCGTATGCATCCCCCTCGTTGGCGACCCGCGGAGAACTCGTGATGGAATTTGCGCCGCGCGCCCAGACCATCGCCGCCTTCTGAAATCCGGCGAAGTCGCGCGCTTCCGCCTCGACCGACAGGCCGCCGAGCCCGACCGGAAGACGCGGGACCGGCACGGGCACGGCGGGAAGCGCGACCGTCTTGGCAATCGACAGCGCTCTCGATGCACCGGAAGCGGTCAGGCCGGTTGGCGTGGCATGCGTCACCGTCGCCTGCACCGTGAGGTCGGCATCCTCTTCGGCGGCGACGATACGGAAGCGCTCGCTCAATCGGAGACACAGCTCGCGGCTGATGGCGTTCGCGACCAGGCGCCGCTCCTTGTCGGTCAGCGCAACGTCGGGACGCGCGGGAAACACCGTGGACGCGATCCGGATCGTCTTCGCCGCCAGCAAATCCTTCTTGTTCACGCGAATCTGCGATCGGGTCACGAGCCCGTTCGCCTCCGACATGCGGTCGTAGCTCCGGAGCGAGCCGGCGCGCTCAAGCGGCTCGCTCGCACATCCGCCGAGCGCCAGCGTGACAGAGATGAGGGCCAGCCATCCAACGTGCATCGTCCCTCTCGCACCACGCCCTGTTGACAAGCGAGGTGCCTCTAACCAAATCGCTCAAGCCTCTTGCACCGCGCCGAGATCGATAGATGGAACTCCAATTCCGATCTTCTCGTGACCGCATTTTTGCTGGATTGTTTCCGGACCGAACATTCACAGGAGTGGCAGACGCGCGAAGCTTGGCTCATCACGCGACAATGCTCGTCGCTTCCTCAGCTCTCGATGCGACAAGCGCCGCGAGCAAGCGCCGTGGTCCGGCGGACGGCCGCCCATGGGGCAGACGCCACCTCTAGGCCGCCAGCCTCTGCTGCTCGCGGAACGCTCCGATCGCCATATGCACGAGATGAAGCTTGCCCTTCACCGCCGGCGAAATGTCGAACGGATAGGCATCGTTCATCCCGAGCGAGCGGTTGAGCTCGTTCAGGCCGCGCGAGAGCGGGCTCCACAACGCCAGCAGCGCCTCGAAGTCGCTCTCCAGATAGGGGTCCGTGAGGGTCTGCCGGGCGCGTTCGTCGAGGGACAAGGGCAGACCGGCCAAGGAGTCGAGTGTCGACAGGATGTGAAGAAAATGCGCGAACGTCTCCGCCCAATCCTCCCAGGGGTGGGAGGTGGCGTATTCGCTGATGAAGCCGCTCCGGTCGTATGACCGATCCGCGCGGCCGTAATAATTGCTGATGGCTGCCTGATAGTCCTGCGTCTCGTCGCCGAAGATCAGCTTGAACGGCGCCTGCAGTGTGGTGCCGTTGATCAGCAGGTCCCAGTAGAAATGGCCGATCTCGTGCCGGAAATGTCCGAGCAGTGTGCGGTACGGCTCCCGAAACGCCACGCGGCGGGCTTCGCGCTCGACATCGTCGGCTTCCGCAAGATTGAGGGTGATGACACCCGAAAGATGCCCCGTCAGGATCGGATTGATCTCGTCGGAGAGGATGTCGAATGCGACGCGGTCACCGCTACGGGAGACGAGCGGAAGCTCGAGGCGACGAAGATCATAGAGAAGACGGCGCTTGGCCTCCTCCACGCGCCGCCAGAGCATGACGTTCCTGGTGCTTCCGAGATTCGGGATGGTCCGTGTGAGGCGACAGGAGTCGCAGTACCACTCCGCGCCATTGACGCACCAGTTGCAGCCGATGATCTCGCGGTTGCGGCAGGCTTGATTCAACGCGAGTTTCGTCAGCTTGATGTCCGACAGATCGAACACCAACTGGGTCCCACAATTCGTGCACGCGGTATGCTCGAACGAGACCGGCTCCCGGCACGATGGACACTGAAACAGTTTCACGTGGTACGATCCTAAAGATCCGGTATGCCGGAAGACCGGCTCATCAGCTGGACGGATTCTTGCGAGCGTCGTCCTTGCCGGCGAGCAACGCGCGCTGCATCCGAAGTGCCTGCTGCCTTAGCATGCCGGCTCGTTTCGCGCTCAAGCGATTCGACCGCGAGCGTGGCTTCGTGGCAGGCGGATTCTCGCCGACCGGCACGGAACAACAATATCGCTCTGGCTGAACCGACATCGGTCCGGCATTTCGTTTCGGAGCCATGGTGTCACAACGACGGATCGACCACCAGGTTCCTACCGGCGGCGGCCAGGGAACCTTTGCCAATTTATCCGGTTGGGACCGCGCTAACGATTGAGGAGGACTAAGATGAAGAAGTTCGCTTTGGCATGTGCTCTCGCGGTTGCCGCCGCCACCGCCGCGCATGCGGCAACCACCACGGTCAAATCAGCGCCGGCGGAAAGCTGGACCGTGACCAACTACTACAAGCAGGCCGTCTACGATCCCAAGGAGAGCAAGATCGGCGACGTCGACGACGTGCTGGTCGACAAGTCCGGCAAGATCACCGGTCTCGTCCTCGGTGTCGGCGGTTTCCTGGGCGCCGGCGAGAAGGACGTCATCGTTCCCTTCAGCGCGGTCAAGACCGCCAAGAAGAACGACAAATGGTGGCTGACGATCGACGAAACCAAGGACACGCTCAAGGAAGCGCCGGGCTTCAAGTACGACAAGGCCAGCACGACCTGGGTGCCCGAGAAGAAGTAAGTCGTTTCCGACCCAAGTCTCAGTCGAGGGCATGCCGCCGATGCGGCGTGCCCTTTTCTTTGTCGCGACCAGCGCCGCGCCTCCGGGCGTCCGCTTTGTCCTGCAGATACGACAATGCCGCCGTCAGCCTGACGGCGGCATTGTCAGCTCAGTCGTTCGGCAGTCGGCTCAGTTGCGCGGAGCCGTTGCCGCCGCGGAGCGCGCCTGCGATGCTGCCGCGGGTGCGCCAGGTTCGGTGCCCGGAGCTGCCGGCGCACGCGAGCGCATGATCGCGGCATCGATCTCGGCAATCACACGGCGCTGGATCGCCTCGTTCTTGTCGATCGAGATGTGGCCGACGCCGGTGCCGCGCACGTCGACATTGTCGAGCTTGCCGCGGAAACCTTCGGCAGGCTTCACCGGCTCGCCCGGGCCGTCGCCGATGTAGATGTTGATGTAGCGTTCCGCGCCGCTGGTGAGCTTGGTCTTGAACACCGAATCGAGGCCGATCGCGAGCTTCACGGGGACGCCGAGCTGTTTGAGTTTGGCGATCATGTCCGGCAGCGCGGTCGCACCCGATGAATGGCCGACCAGGACGATGGTCTTGATGCGGCCGGCCTTGTAGGCGGCCGCGGCTTCATCGGCGAGCGAGGACCAGGACACGAAGTTCGCGACGGTCACAGGGATGCCCTGTGCCTGGAGGCGGGAGCCGATCGTGTCGAGCCCGAGCGAGAAGATGTTGAGCACGCCGCGGAGCAGGTAAACATGCGTGGTGGCGGCGGCCTGGCTGGGCGCGGCCCTGGCGGGGGCCGGGCTGATGGCGACAGCTGACAGCAGCAGAAGGCAGATCGCCCAAACGCGGAGGGCGGGCAATTGGCTGGCGCCGGCGGTGTCACGGCCGTTCGGTCTCATTGATCTTTTCCCTGGGGACATACGCTTTGCGATTGGGCGAAATCGTAGCCACGGCCTGCGCGCAGACGCAACAAAGAGGCGCGTGAACGGCAATCTTAGCCACCGGCAGTGACCATCCCGCAACACCTGCACGAAACCGGCCATCGAAGGGCCTGTTTTGAGACCAATTTTCTACGGCCAATTGCGACCGGGCAAGGTCATTCCTATGTCAGGGCTCCGCTGACCTCCTCAAGGGACGGCTCCAGCCTCCCTTCCCCAGCCCCCGGACTTCCCCTCAAGACTTGCGGCCATCATGTCTTCCATCATTTCCGTCACCAATCTGTCGAAGACCTATGGGTCCGGCTTCAAGGCGCTCAAGAACGTCAATCTGGACATCCGGCGCGGCGAGATTTTTGCGCTGCTCGGCCCGAACGGCGCCGGCAAGACCACGCTGATCTCGATCATCTGCGGCATCGCCAATCCGAGCGAGGGCCGCGTCCTCGTCTCCGGCGAAGACATCAAGACCTCCTACCGCAAGGCGCGCTCGCTGATCGGGCTGGTGCCACAGGAGTTGCACACCGACGCCTTCGAGAGCGTGTGGGCGACCGTGAGCTTCTCCCGGGGCCTGTTCGGCAGGCCGAAGAATCCGGCTCATATCGAGAAGGTGCTCAAGGACCTCTCGCTCTGGGACAAGAAGGACAACAAGATCATCACCCTCTCCGGCGGCATGAAGCGCCGCGTGATGATCGCCAAGGCGCTGTCGCACGAGCCGCAGATCCTGTTTCTCGACGAGCCGACCGCCGGTGTCGACGTCGAGCTGCGCAAGGGCATGTGGGAGGTGGTGCGGACCCTCCAGCAGTCCGGTGTCACCATCATCCTGACCACGCATTACATCGAGGAAGCCGAGGAGATGGCCGACCGCATCGGTATCATCAACAAGGGCGAGATCGTGCTGGTCGAGGACAAGGCGACCTTGATGCAGAAGCTCGGCAAGAAGCGGCTGAAGCTGCATTTGCAGGGCACAGTCGCCTCGCTGCCCGAGAGCCTCAGCCAGTACGAACTCGACGTCTGCGACGGCGGCGCGACGCTGGTCTACGACTACGACACCAAAGGCGATCGTACCGGCATCACCAGCCTGCTCAGCGACCTGCGCAACGCCGGCATCCGTTTCAACGATCTCGACACGACCCAATCGTCGCTCGAGGACATCTTCGTCGACCTCGTGAGGACGTCATGAACTACCGCGCTGTCCGCGCCATCTATCTGTTCGAAATGGCGCGCACCTGGCGCACGGTGCTGCAAAGCATCGTCTCGCCGGTGGTGTCGACCTCGCTCTATTTCGTGGTGTTCGGTGCCGCGATCGGCTCGCGCATCAACCAGGTCGAGGGCGTCAGCTACGGCACCTTCATCGTCCCGGGCCTGATCATGCTCTCGGTGCTGACACAGAGCATCGCCAACGCCTCGTTCGGCATCTACTTCCCGAAATTCACCGGCACGATCTACGAGATCCTGTCGGCGCCGATTTCCTATGTCGAGATCGTGCTGGGATATGTCGGCGCCGCCGCGACCAAATCGATCATTCTGGGGCTGATCATCCTGGCGACAGCCGGCCTGTTCGTGCCGCTGCACATCCATCACCCGGTCTGGATGCTGACCTTCCTGGTGCTGACGGCGGTAACCTTCAGCCTGTTCGGCTTCGTCATCGGCATCTGGGCCGACGGGTTCGAAAAGCTCCAGATGATCCCGATGCTGGTGGTGACGCCGCTGACCTTCCTCGGAGGCAGCTTCTATTCCATCGACATGCTGCCGCCCACCTGGCGCACGGTGGCGCTGTTCAACCCCGTGGTCTATCTTATCTCCGGCTTCCGCTGGAGTTTCTACGAGATCGCGGACGTCAGCGTTGCCGTCAGCATCGGCATGACGCTGGCGTTCCTGGTGATCTGTCTTGCCGTGATCTGGTGGATCTTCCGCACCGGTTACCGGCTGAAGAACTAACTGCGATTCCGGGGCGCGAACTCGCCCCGGAAGCACGGCAAGTTACCGGTAACAGTGGAAGCGATTGTAGCCGTCATAATAGCCGCGGCAGCGGCGATGGCCGTGATAGGGGATGCCAAGGATACCGTCCACGGCACCCACGGCTCCGCCGACGCCAGCGCCGACAACGCCTCCGACCGCACCGCCGACCGGGCCTGCAATACGGTTACCTTCATAGGAGCCTTCCTGGGCGCCGCGGACGATCCCCTGGGCGTGACCGGGCTGCGACAGGCAGGTGAGACCGAGAAGGATGGCAGCGCCAGCGAAGAGCAGGCGGGCAGAACGACCGGCCGGCAGCGAGGCGGCGGCGACACGAACTCTGTTCATTACTTTTCCTAAGGGTAAGCCGGCCGCGGGACCCGCAGGCCGAGACATGGGCGCTGCACTAACGCCGCGGAGCCCAATTGGTTGCGCCCACATGGCAAAAGGCGCCACAATGCAGGCGGGCCGGCTCGCGAAAATGTCAGCAGCGCCGCGACCTGCGCGCCGCCAAGCGGCCTTGCTTACGCCCGCCATCACGTTAACGATGGCCGGGCAGGCCGCTGGAACGAAAGCCGGACTGCAGGCATATTGCACGCCGGGGGACGGAGAGCCGCGGCGTCTAGCGTGAACAGGCCGGAGGCCAGAATTCAAATGCGTTTCCAGATGCGTTCCTACGTCATCGCTTTAACCTCCCTGATGCTCCTGAGCGCCGGCGCCGCGCAGGCCAAGGTCGAGATCACCGTCGACAAGGACAATCAGCAGATGACCGTCGCCGTCGACGGCGTCGCGCGCTACCACTGGCAGGTGTCGACCGGCATTCCCTCGCGCGAAACGCCGAGCGGCGCGTTCCGCACCTTCCGCATGGAAGAGGATCACTACTCCAAGGAATTCGACGACGCGCCGATGCCGCACGCGATCTTCTTCACCAAGGCCGGACACGCCATCCACGGCACCGACTCGGTTGGCCGGCTCGGCTCGCCCGCCTCGCATGGCTGCGTGCGGCTGTCGCGCCAGAATGCCTCGACACTCTACGCGCTGGTGCAGCAGCAGGGCGTGCTCAACACCACGGTGACGCTGACAGGCTCGGCGCAGGTGGCGCTGGCCCGCAATCCGCGCGTCCGGACCAACAACGCGGTCGCTCGCGCACCGCAGCCGGCGGAAGAGCAATACGCCACCACGACCGATCCGGTGAATCTTGCGCCGCCGGCGCAACCCGCCCGCCGCTACATGCCGCAGGATGACAGCTACATTTATCCGGCTGACGGCAGCGACACCGGCGCGCGCTATCCGGCGCCGCGCCCGATCACCCGCCCCTACGGCACGCAGGCGTACCAGCAGCTGCCCCAGCCGTCCTATGAGCAGGGCTATGGTCAGCCGGGCTCTTATTATCAGCCACAGCCCCGGCAGGTGTATCAGCCGCGCGGTTACTACTACCAGAACTGAGGCGATCTGAGCGCGGCGGCGCCGTCAGCCGCCCTCACCGACCAGCACGAACGGCGCCCACACGGCAGGATCGGCATTGCGGGATGACGACCGGTCGGCAATCAGAGCCTTCATCGACCGGCGTAGCGCTTCGGCGCGGCCGATGCCGGGATGTGCCGTGAGCTCGGAGAAGGTGCCCGTGGTCAGCCGTACAGCCGCATCGGAATCGACCGGCCAATGCGAGACGAGAAGCGCTCGCGCCCCGGCATAGAAGAACGCGCGCGCAAGGCCCGACAGGCCTTCGGCGCCCGGCTTGTCACCGGCTGCCGTGTTACAGGCCGAAAGCACCGCCCAGTCGGCATCCAGCTTGAGCTTGGCGATGCGGCTTACCGTGAGCAGGCCGTCGTCGTCGCTGGTCGGCTTGTCCGGCAGCGTCAGCACGAGCGCGGGTTCGCTAAGGCCGCTGACCTCGCCCGCCACGAGGCCATGGGTTGCGAAATCGACGACACGATATTGATCGAGCGCCAGCGAACTGACGCTGGTCACGGTCGCCGCTGCGCCCAGCTTGACGTCATCCTGCGGCGAGGCGCCGAGCGCACGCGCCACGGCCTGGAGTTCGCTGGCTGTTTCCGGCAGCGCAGGCAGCCCCGTGCGCAGGCGCTCGAGATCGACGGACGTGCCGTCATAGTAGCTCTGGTATGGCTGCACATTGCGCCCCACCCGCTTGTCACCCGACGAACGCCGCAACACCGGATCACCAAATCCGATGAACGGTTTTTGCGCGCGCGAGTCCCTCGCGAAGCTCCGCAACGCACGCAGGCTCGGCACCGACGGCAAAACCGTGATGGCGCGCTCGTTGAGCAGCCATGCCGCCTGCCGAAAGCGGTCGGCAGACGCCATGTCGGGCTTCCTGGTCACCAGCACATGAAATGGCAGGCTGGTGAGCGCACCGGCCGGGACAACCAGCAATTTTGGCTTGCCGGCGATGTCGGCCGATAGAGGGCCGAACAGCGCGGTGTAAAGTTCGAACGACGCATCGAGGTCGAATGACGATTGGGCCGCCTCGGGATTGGACAGCCCGAGCCGCAGTTGGGCGACGCGGTCGCTGATTTCGCGACTTCCGAGCGCGATCTGACGCAGCGCGCTTGCCTCACGCGTCACCGCCACCGCATAGGTCCTGTCGCCGCGCACGACGAACGCAACGAGAACCTCGCCCGGCTTCAACAAGCTTTGCGTTTGCGTCATCGACAGCGGCTGCGGGTTTGACAGATCGGCGTAAGCGGGAAAGCTGCGGTCGAGCTGGGCCGAGACGTCGTCGAACAATTTTCGCGTTCGCGCGCTCTGCGCGCGCAGGCTGGCGATCAGCGCGTCGTTGCGCCTGCTGTCCGCCTGCCCGAGTTCGGAGGTCGTGCGCCTGTCGATTGTTTCGAGGCTCGCTTTCAGGTCCTGCTGCCGCCTCACCAGTCCGGCGATGGCATCGTTGCCGGCGCCGAACCGGGCCGCCATCTGCGACAGCGCGGCCCCCGCGCTGGTCTCGTGCGCGCGCTGGATGGCGCCGAAAGCCTCGTCCCTCGCAGCGTCGTCGGGCTTGCCGTCGGAGACGCGCCAGATTGCATCGATCAGCCAGGGATCAATCTCGGGAAAACGCACAAACTGCGCCGTCTTCTCTGCGTTGAGCGCGGCGGCGGCAAGCCGCAGCCGCGCCAGGGCATCCGGCCACTTACCTTCGCGGCGATCGGCATCGGCCAGGTTGATCACCGTGGCGATGGAGTCGTGATGCCGTGGCCCGAGCCTGTCCCGCGCGATCGCGAGCGCGCGCTCGAGCCGGCTGCGCGCGTCGGTCATGTTGCCGGTCTTGAGGTCGAGAAGCGCGAGGCTGCGCAGGTCCTTCACGAGTTGCGGATGCGCGCCGCCGAGCACGCGTTCGTCGATCTCCAGACAGCGCAGCAGATAGGGACGGCCCTCATCGATGCGGCCCGCGTCCACCAGGGCCTGTCCGAGCGAACCGGCCGCCAGCGCAGTCGGACCGCTGCCTTCGCCGAACTTGCGCTCCATGGCGGCCAGCGAGCGCCGGTAGAGATCGAGCGCCTGAGCGTGGCGTCCCAGTTCGGCATAACTGTTCGCCAGATTGTTCAGGGCGCGGCCGGCGTCCGGGCTCTCGGGCCCAAACGTCTTTTCGTAGATCGAAAGCACACGCTCCTGCAGGCCTGCAGCCGTATCGTGCCTGCCTTCAGCCGAATAGACGTTGGCGAGATTGTTCAGCCCGATTGCGGTGGTCGGGTGACTGGGACCGTAAATCTTCTCGTAGATCTGCAGGGTCTGCTGATAGAGCGTTTCGGCCTCGGCATAGCGCGCCTCGTGCTCGAGTACGGTGGCGAGATTGCCCATGGTGCCCGCGACATTCAGGTGCCCGTCACCGTTTCGTGCGCGCGTGATGGCAAGCGCCCGCCGCATTGCCGCCTCGGCATCGGACAGCCGCCCGGCGTCCAGATAAAGGTTGCCGAGATCGTTGAGCATCTTGTCGTAGTTCAAGGCGCTCTCGGCATTCCTGCCGAAGCTGCGGTCGAGCAGGTCGAGTCCCAGCTTCAGCATGCGCTCGCCGTCGTCGAAGCGTCCGAGCAGTCCATAGACGTCGCCGAGATCGTCCATGGCGGAGGCAACGTCCGACGGCGGTGCGTTGGCGCCTTGCAGGGACGCGAGAGCCCTTTCGAGATAGCCGGCCGCTTCATTGAAATTCTCCTTGTCGCGCGCGAGCCCGCCGAGCGCCGACAGCGTGCCGGCGAGCCTCCCGTCATTGGCGCCAAAAGCGTTGCTGCCAAGCGCGAGCGCACGCTCGGCGACCGAGGTGGCCTCCGCCCGGCGCTCGAGCATGCCGAGCGATGCGACCAGGATCTTCGAGGTCCGCAGCGTCGAAGCGACATCGCTGTTGCGCAGCTTGATGGCGAGCGCCGCGTTCAGCTTGTCGATGGCTTCAGGGAAACGGCCGAGATTGTGAAGGAACATGCCCTCGTTATGCAGGACGCCGGCATAGTTCATGTTGTCCGCACCCTGGCGGCGACGCACCAGGGGTTCGAGCTTCTGGGCGGCCGCGAGCCCCTCGGCCCACCGGCCGCTCTCCGTGGCCGCGTTCATCTGCACGAGCAGCGAATCAAAATCGCTGCCGCGCTGGGCGAGGACCGGTCCGGACAGCAGGGCCGCAATCAAGAATGTGACAAACAGGCGGGCGCGGTTCATGCGAAAATCCCGTCGCGCGTCGAACGGCAATGTGCGCAGGATAGGGGCAGGCATCGCAGCTGTCGACAGCAACAGAACGCACCCGCTTGAAGCACGCGCGCCTATGGAATAAGCCCGGCGTATAAATGCCGTCCTTTCCAATGGACTTCGGACTGTGATGACATCACGCGCAACGATCATTATGACCATGCTCTCGGTTTTGATGGCGGGAGAAGCTATGGGATCCGACCGGGCGTTCGACCTCGAGGCGCACCGCGGCGGGCGGGCGCTGCTGCCGGAAAATACCCTGCCAGCTTTTGCCAACGCACTCGCATTGGGCGTGGACACGCTGGAACTGGACGTCGGCATCACCGCCGATGGCGAGGTGATCGTGTCGCACGAGCGCGGTCTCAACCCTGATCTCGCGCGGGATGCGGGCGGCGCCTATATCGGCCCGCCCGGGACGCCATTCATCAAGCTTCGGCTCGCAGAGGTCAGGGCCTATGACGTCGGCCAGATCCGGCCGGACAGTTCTTACGCCAGGCAATTCCCCGACCAGCAGGCCGTGCCGGGAACACGCATTCCCACCCTCGCCGAGCTGTTCGCGCTGGTGCGCAAGTCCGGCAACACGCGCGTGCGCTTCAACATCGAAACCAAGATCGACCCGAACCATCCGGACGAGACGCTGGATCCGCAAGGTTTTGTCGCGAAACTGCTGGCGCTGATCGAGGCCGAGGGATTTTCCGATCGTGTCATGATCCAGTCGTTCGACTGGCGAACCCTGCGTCTGGTCCAGCAGCAGGCGCCCAAAATACCCACCGTGTACCTGACGCTCCAGCGCGGCGCGGCACCGACCATCGCGATCGACAAGGCAACCGGCTGGACGGCGGGCTTCAGCCCTGCCGATCACGGTGGTTCGCTGCCGCGGACCATCAAGGCTGCGGGCGGCGCGATCTGGTCGCCCTATTTTGGAGATGTGAGCGAGGCGCTGGTCACGGAGGCCCATGAGCTCGGACTGCGCGTGGTGGTGTGGACCGTCAACAAGCGCGACGACATGGCACGGATGATCGAGCTTGGCGTCGACGGGATCATCTCGGACCGGCCAGACCTGCTGCGGCAGATTGCGGGCGAGAAGGGACTTGCCGTGCCGGCGGGAACGCCGGTGGTGCCGTAGGCCTCGGTGGTGTCCCGGACGCGGTGCAGCGTGTAACGCTGCTTTGCGGAGCCGTGACCCAGAAGCTGTCGGCCCCGGCTCTGCAGCGCATCACTTCGTGCTGCGCGGCGTCCGGGGCACGAGACCACCCATGGCGCGAAGCCTACTCCCCGTCCCTCAGGCGCCGGTAAAGCGCGCCCAGAATGTTGGAATAGTCGTCGGTCCAGACCCGCACCCGGTCGTCGGCTTCGGTCAACTCCCACGATTTGGACGCAGCGAGCTTGCCGACGTCTTCTTCCTCGCGCGCGGAGATGACGACGTCCGTCGAGAAGATGTAATCGGAGTCGCGCCCGGAATCCTCGTTGAAGACCCAGCTCTTCAGGTCATTGGCATCGGCGATGCCGACCACGACCGTCTCGAGATCGAGGTGGCGGTTGGAGACGTGCATCACCACGGCGCCGTGCGGGGCCAGCTTGTCCTTGTAGATCTTCATCGCCTCTTCGGTGGCCAGATGAATCGGGATCGCATCCGACGAATAGGCATCGACGATGATCAGGTCATAGACGCCGTCGGGCTCCTTCGCGAAAGTGAGGCGGGCATCGCCGATGACCGGCTTCAGGCCCGGCATACAGCTCGATATGTAGCGGAAGTTCTTCGGGTCGCTCGCCGCGTCGACCATGGACTGGTCGATCTCGAAGAAGGTCCAGTTCTCGCCGGGCTCGGCCGCGCAGGCGAGCGTGCCGGAGCCGACGCCGATCGCCGCGACCTTGAGCGGCGCGCCCTTGCGTTCGCGGACGGCGGTGATGGCCTGACCGATGCCGCCGTCCTTGTGATAATAGGTGATCGGCTCGGGCCGGCCGGTCACTGGCGTGCCGTCATTGTTGAGGAAGCGCTCGGCGCCGTGAATGGTGGTGCCGTGCATCAGCACTTGGAAATAGCCGCCGGGCGTCACCACGATCTTGTGCACGCCGAAGAAGCTGCGCACCGTCGTGACGCGGCCTTCGTCCGCGGGATAGACCCGGATCAGCGCCAGCGCGAGCGCCACGGTGGCGAAGATTTTCCAGCGATCGGCATTGAGTGCGAGCGCCAGCAGTGCTGCGAGACCGCCGACGGCGCCGGCCGCCCAGACGCGGTGATCCTCGAGCCAGGTCGGAAGCGTGCCCGTCATGGCGGACGGCGCGACGAGCGCCACGGCAAGCGCGGCAAGCGCCAGCCAGTACCATTTGACGACGCCCGCCAGCCGCTCGTTCGCCGGCGGCCGGCACAGCGCGGCGCACGCCACCAGGATCGGATATTCGGCGATCCACGAGAAGGTGAACGGCGCAAGCAATCCCGCGAACAGGCCGCCGACCATGCCGCCGAACGATAGCGCGACATAGAATCCGGTGAGATATCTGGCAGGCGGCCGGGTCCGTGCCAGTTCGCCATGGCAGGCCATTGCGATGACGAAGAAGCAGAGCTGGTGACCGCCGAGCGTCAGCAACAGATTCTGTTCGCCGCCGAACGCCAGCAGGACAACGACGCCCGCGATCGCGGCCGGCTGCAGCATCAGCATCCATTTGTGCGGCAGCAGCGGCCGCGACTGGAACACCACCACCCAGGTCAAAAGATACAGCGACAGCGGCAACACCCACAGCAGCGGCGCGGCCGCCACGTCGGTCGAGATATGCGCGGTGACGGCGATGAGCAGGCCGGACGGAACCGCGGCGAGGAAGATCCAGCGCAGCCGCGTCACGACGCCGGGCGCCGGCGCGTTCAAATCCTCGGTTCGCTGATCGACCTCGGCGAGCTTCGGCGAGCGCAGCAGCAGCGCACCGCAGGCGCCGATCAGGAGGATCAGAACGCCATAGCCGCCGGTCCAGAGCCTGTTCTGCGTATGCAGCGTGAAGATCGGCTCCAGCAGGAACGGATAGGACAACAGCGCGAGGAAGCTGCCGATGTTGGAAGAGGCATACAGGAAATAGGGATCGTGCCCCGCGGGATGGCCGGTGCGGACGAACCAGGCCTGCAGCAGCGGATTGTTGGCGGCGAGCGCGAAGAACGGCAGGCCGATTGAGACCACGAACAGGCCGAGCAGCCAGAACGCATAGCCCGACGCCGGCGGCTCGCCATAGGCGGAGGCGATGCCGAGCGGCAGGGCTGCGAAGGCCAGAACCAGCAGCAGGAGGTGCACCACCACGGGAACGACACGGTTCTTCACCTGCATCAGCAGATGCGCATAGGCATAGCCCGCCAGCAGCAGCGACTGGAAGAAGACCATGGCCACCGACCACACCGCGGGCGAGCCGCCGAGCCGCGGCAGCACCATCTTCGTGAACAGCGGCTGAACCGAGAACAGCAGCAGCGCGCTGACGAAGATCGCGGCGGTGTAGACCGTCAGCAGCAGCCGGTTGCGCGACGATGACGGCTGCACCGTGGCGGCGGGTTGCACGATCGAATCCATGGAAGCTCCGGCAGACAATTCCCCCGGCGGGCGCCGGACGCGCAATGGAGCACAAGGCGCCTGAACGGGCAATAAAGGGTGTCGTGATGTCTCGGCGTTGATTGCTTGATATAAAGATGTCATTCCGGGATGGTCCGAAGGACCAGACCGCAGGTGCGCAATTGCGCACCGGGGAATCTCGAGGTTCCGGGTTCGATGCTTCGCATCGTCCCGGAATAACCCCAGGAACATCATGAGCGAAACCGACGTCGTCATCATCGGCGCTGGCCACAACGGCCTCACTTGCGCGGCCTATCTTGCGATGGCGGGCCTGCGCGTGCGCGTGGTCGAGCGCCGCAAGGAGGTCGGCGGCGCGGCCGTGACGGAGGAGTTTCATCCCGGCTTCCGCAATTCGGTCGCGGCCTACACCGTCAGCCTGCTCAATCCGCAGGTCATCGGCGATCTCAAGCTCGCCGAGCAGGGCCTGCGAATCGTCGAGCGGCGCGCACAGAATTTCCTGCCCGCGCCCGACGGCAGCCATCTCCTCACCGGCGAGGGACGGACGAGGGATGCCGTCGCACGGCTGAGCCCGCATGACGCGGCTGCGCTCGACGGTTTCTCGCGCGAACTGGAGGAGATCGCCGACGTACTCAGGAAGTTCGTGCTGCGCGCGCCGCCAAATCTGCTAGGCGGTTTTGGCGCGGCGGCGATCCGCGAGGCCGTGAATGCGGTCCAGAGCGCCAACATCCTGCGTGGCCTGACGCTGGAGCAGAGCCGCAGCCTGCTCGATCTCTTCACCCGCTCCGCGGGCGAGATGCTCGACGAGCGCTTCGAGCACGATCTGGTCAAGGCCCTGTTCGGCTTCGATGCCATCGTCGGCAATTACGCCAGCCCCTACGCCGCCGGCTCGGCCTATGTGATGCTGCATCACGCCTTCGGCGAGGTGAACGGCAAGAAGGGCGTCTGGGGCCACGCCATCGGCGGCATGGGCGCGATCACGCAGGCGATGGCGCGCGCCGCGCGCGAGCGGGGCGTCGTGATCGACATTGATGCGGGCGTGCGCGAGGTGATCGTCGAGCGAGACCGCGCGCTCGGTGTGGTGCTCGAGAACGGCGAGACGATCCGCGCAAGATATGTCGCAGCCAACGTCAATCCAAAGCTGCTCTACACGCGGCTGATTGCAGCCGACGCGCTGCCCCAGGACTTTCTCGCCCGCATCCGCAATTGGAAGAACGGCTCCGGCACCTTTCGCATGAACGTGGCGCTGGACCGCCTGCCCTCCTTCACGGCGCTACCGGGCGACGGCGATCACCTCTCCTCCGGAATCATCCTCGCCCCGAGCCTCGGCTACATGGACCGCGCCTATCTCGATGCGCGCGCGCAGGGCTGGAGCAAGTCTCCCGTCGTCGAGATGCTGATCCCCTCGACGCTCGACGACACGCTGGCTCCGGACGGCAAGCATGTCGCGAGCCTGTTCTGCCAGCACGTCGCGCCCGAACTGCCGGGCGGCAGGTCCTGGGACGACCATCGCGACGAGGTCGCCGATCTCATGATCGCGACGGTGGACAACTACGCGCCGGGTTTTGCCGCAAGCGTGCTCGGCCGACAGATCCTGTCGCCGCTCGATCTCGAACGACAGTTCGGGCTATTGGGCGGCGACATCTTTCACGGCGCGCTGGCATTGAACCAGCTGTTCTCGGCGCGGCCGATGCTGGGCCACGCCGATTATCGCGGGCCCCTGAAGGGCCTCTACCATTGCGGCTCCGGCGCCCATCCCGGCGGCGGCGTCACCGGTGCACCCGGCCACAACGCGGCGAAAGCGATCCTGAGGGATCACCGCAGCCTGTTCGGAAGCCGTGGATAGCCTGTGGATGAGCTTTTGACGGCCTTGTTGGCAGGGATGTGAAAAAGCGGTGGGAATCCGCCGCAACCGGGCCGGCCAAGCCGGAGGACAAGTCTGTGGAAAAGCTGGGGATGAACGGTGGGATAAGGCTTTGGACGGCGCTTGGGAAACGGGCGGACAGCCGGTAGTGTCTCAGTTTGAAATTCTGGCGCTCAAAACCCGGCAGTCGCTGAAGCAGGACCACGCGCTCCCGGTGAACCGGTTTACAATCATGCCACTGTTCCCGGTGCCCGTTACGGAATAGACCCCGCCGCTTAAAAAGCCCGCCAGCACGATAGCCGCTGCGAGTACATAAATTCGATCCATTGGCCCCCTCCTTGCGAAGCTTACCGCTAAGCATTAGCTTAGAGGTCATGACATCCAGCACATACGAACCCCTTGTATGCGAATGCGGGCATCAAGGCCGCTTGCGCTGTCGTGAAAACGATGCGCCATTTAGCAAGCCTTGGGAAGAATACAGCCTTGAAGGGTTCGATGGGGGCAGCGAGTATTTCGCGCCCTATTGCGAAGATCCAAAATCGCTTTTGGGAAAACTGGCTCCTAAATGTCCGCAGTGCGGGCAGACAGGTAAGGTGAGCTATGCCCAGAGGCCCTAAGGGCGAGAAGCGGCCAGCCGACGCCATCGGCAATGCCATCATGATTGCCAAGATCGCCACCGGCGAGATTGAGGACATCACCACGGAAGACGGCAAGAACGCCGCTGCCGTAGCGCTGGGGCGCATGGGCGGGAAAGCAAGGGCTGAAGCTATTTCTGCAAGTAGGCGCAAGGAAATTGCCAAGAAAGCGGCCTCTAGCCGGTGGGGAAAAGGTCGGGCTGTTCGGGTGAAGAAAGAGCCTGTCTAGCCGCGTCGTTTACGATGCCATCCCGAATGCCTCGCATAATCACGTAAGGCTGCATCGCTGGATTACCAAACCGAAATCGGTAGGCTCTCGCCTCGCCAGTGCGGTCCAGTATCTTGCCTCTTTTCCCAGCAAAATCTCCCAATGTGTCCTGAAAGTTAGCGATCTCAATCGGCCGCTTCAAAATATCAGACAGCGGATCGCGAACTGCAGCGGGTGTAAAAAAGCCAGCGTCATCCACCTTTGCGAGCGCACAAGCTGTCAAGACGTGACGGAAAAGCGCCCGCGCCTGATTGCTGCGCGTAGCGTTCTCGTAAGCGTCTTTCAGGGTCTGCTGAGAAGACTCAAGGACTGCATTTATGGCGGCGTCCACGTCGTACTCGCCAATAGCTATGCGACCATTATCCAGCGCATTGTAGACGGCAAATTTTCCAAGTGCGTGTACGTAAGCCGGAAGCCCCTTAGACAGATTGATAATCTTCCACTTACCATCGGGGGCTATCGTCATGCCTAACTGACTGAGCCGCTTTTCCAGAACCTCACGCCGTTCGTCGACCGGCATTCGAGGCATGTGCACCTGCTCAGCACAACGTTCAATGGATTCGTGCTGTTCGATCAGTTCTCCAACGTTGTCGGCGACGCCAACGATAATGATCGTGACGTTTACGCCTTCGTCCGAAAGGGACTTGATGATGTTTGCCAACGTTCGGCTCGTCGCCGGATCGTTTATTTCGTTAAATTCATCGATGATGACAATTGGAATTTCAGCCGCTTTGAACAGGCTCATTTCGTTCAGGAAGTCATCGATGGTGACTTCGCCGGGATAAAAATCGCTAACGTTGTAGGCCTTCTCTCCCTCACCGTAGTCCGCCTTGAAATGTATCTTCGAAAAGATGCGCTTGGCGATCACAGAGAATGTATCGCCAGGGAAAGCCTGCACGCGAACATGGCGAACGGACTGAGGGCCACGCGGAAGAAAGTAATGAATGATCTGAGCCATTGACGATTTTCCGACGCCGCGCTCGCCGTACATGATTACGTGGCGGCCTCTTTCCCCGATAGCTTCGAGGATTTTCTGCGCTTGTTGCTGGCGTCCGGCAAATAGTTCCGCCACGGCAATCGGGGCGGATGGCGTAAATAGCTGATTTGCTTCAAATTTCTTCGCTTGGATGTCTTGAGCAGAAAGCGCGCGTTTGGCCATGGGTGCCCTTCTTGGCTCCTAGATCGCAGTGACTTGGTACAGTATGGGCGTAAGTTGGTCAAGTAAGCATCCTACTTGGTAAACTAGGCGTCCAACTTGATATTGTCCTTGACGCTAAGCATAAAAGTTCAGATAGTGGGGGCATGAACAAGCTGCCCCTGCAAACCCGCGTTCAAATCCTCCAGATGCTCTGCGAGGGGTCATCCATGCGGTCGATCTCCCGGATTACCGGGGTTTCGATCAACACCGTTTCCAAACTGCTGATTGATGCTGGACTAGCCTGCGCACGCTTCCACGATGAGACGGTGCGCGGCGTGACCGCCAAGGCCGTCCAGTGCGACGAGATTTGGTCATTCGCCTACGCGAAGCAGAAGAACGTCAAGTTCGCCAAGGCCGCCCCTGAGGCTGCAGGCGACGTTTGGACGTGGACCGCGCTGGACGCCGACTCCAAGCTGATTGTGTCGTGGCACGTTGGCGACCGCAGCCAGCACACCGGTATTGCCTTCATGGGTGACTTGAAGGGCCGCCTCGCCAATCGCGTCCAGCTCACCACGGACGGCCATAAGGCCTATTTGAAGGCCGTTGCGGAGGTCGATTTCGACGCTGATTATGCGATGCTGAACAAGATTTTCGCGACGGACTACGCGGGCGCTGGCCGCTACAGCCCGCCCAAGTGCATCGGCGCGATCAAGAACCCGATCATGGGCAACCCGGACCCGGACCTTATCAATACGTCCTTTGTCGAGCGCCAGAACCTGACCATGCGCATGTCAATGCGCCGGTTTACCCGCCTCACCAACGCGTTCAGCAAGAAGTTTGAAAACCACTGTCACGCGCTGGCGCTCTACTTTGTGTTCTACAACTTCTGCCGCGTCCACAAGATGCTTGGCGCTACCCCGGCAATGGCTGCGGGCCTGATCGACCGTGTAATGAAGGTGACGGACGTGGTTGCGCTGATTGATGCCGCCAACCCTGTCCCGGCCGTTCGCGGCCCTTACAAGAAGCAGACGGTAGAAATACCTTAGGCGACCTGCGGCCTGCGCCCCCAAAGGTCAATCAATCGAAACGCCGCCTCAAGCGAGGAGGCCTTCCCTAAGATCGAAATGCCCTTTGAGGCTGGAGTGTCGTCGGCCTCAAACACAAAGTAGCCGGTAAACCCTAGATGGTCGGCCCCGGCCTCTACTATCGTTTGACGTGCAAGTGTGGCTACATGGATGCTCCGGCCATTTCCAAGATTCGCTGTTCCAAGGATTTCGTCCATGTCGAGGCCTCCTATTCGCGAACGCGCCGAGCCCAGGATTTCCGCTAACGACCTAGCCCTTTACATGCTGTCTTCCGATACGGCCCGCATCGGGATCATTCGCCGGGCAAAGTATCCGCAAAATCCCCCAATAACCCGTTATCGGGACGTTCGGGGCCCGATTTGCACATTTCTATCCGATTTGAACCGCAACTTGAATCCCCTTGTAGCCGCAGAAACGATGTTTCGTCAGCGCATGGCTGACCCCTCTGAGAGTTCCCTCAGACAAGATGATGCACGGCAATCGATTGAGGTTCTGAACGCGCTGCAGCGGATGCGAAACGTATTAGCCCCCCTTGAGTTTGCACCGGCTCCAACGGAGCAATCCCGGCTTGAGCTTGGCGGCGTCGTAATTTCGGTGAGGGCCGATCTGTTGGTCTTTGGCTCAAGCCGTGGCGTAAATCAGATGGGGGCCGCTATTCTGCGCATGACGCAAAGCGATGCTGAATCGGAGCCGGCGCGAACGCGTCGGCGAGACGTGGGCCTCTACGTCGCCACTTTGGCTAGGCTTCACGCAGAACAAAATTTGCCTACCAGTGACAGGCAAGTAGCAAATCGGCTTTGTATGTCCATTGATGTTCAACACGGCGAGTTGTTTCAAGCCCCGGATGCCAACACACGCCGAATGAATGATTTAGAAAATGCGTGCCGATTCATTGCGGCACTCTGGCCGACAATCCAACCCTAAATTTCAAACTGAGACACTACCGGACAGCCTGTGAACCAGCAGCCCGACGACTTCACCCGCCAGGCGCAATTCCCCTCGCGGGCGCGGATCATGAAGCAGCCTCTGGAGATAAATAGCCGCGGCTGGGACGCGGGAGGCGGAAATTACTTCAAGGAGGTGCTAACCGAACTGAACTTATCGTTCAAAGTGGTGCCAAGCCCGTTCACCGCGGTGATGATCGCCAGCGCGATACCGGCCGCGATCAGAGCGTATTCGATCGCTGTCGGACCGGACTCATCGGACCAAAGCCTCGACGACATGCTCCTCACGTCTCGCCTCCATTCCATTCCAAAATATGTAGTGGTTCCAACACCCGGAACTCTAGGGAACGCAACCGTCGATTTTTTAATGGAAAAATTGCACGTAATTGGAAGAGACGGGAACAAAAGTTCCAGAAATTGAACCCAGCGGAACCCTAAAATGCAGTCTCCTCCCACCCATCGCGCCAGCTTTTCGATCGGCACCGAGGCCGCGGCCAAGCGCGTCGTCGATGTGCTCACCGAGGTCTTTTTCGAGGGCGATGCCGCTGTCGCCGCCTTTGAGCAGCCGGACGGACATTGGGACGTCACGCTGCATTTCGCCGAAGCCCCGGATCAGACGTTGCTGCGCGAAATCATTGTAAATTCCGCAGGAAACGAGATCGCCGGGACGCTGACGTTCGACACCGTCGAGGCCAAGGACTGGGTCAAGGCAAGCCTCGAAGACCTCGTTCCTGTGCCGGCGGGGCGCTTCGTCGTGCACGGCAGCCACGACCGCGACCGCGTCGCGCCGAACAAGCTCGCCATCGAAATCGAGGCGGCGCTCGCCTTCGGCACCGGCCACCACGGCACCACCCGCGGATGTTTACTGTTGCTTGACCATGTCCTGAAAAGCGTCCGGCCGGCCCGTGTGCTCGACCTCGGCACCGGAACGGGCGTCTTGGGAATAGCGGCGGCGAAGGCGCTGCATCGCGCGGTCCTGGCTTCCGACATCGACCCGCCTTCGGTGCGGGTGGCGGCCGAGAACGCGGCGCTGAACGAGACCGGACATCTGGTCCGGGTGGTCCGCGCCACCGGCTTCGCCGCGCCGGATTTTGCCAGATGCGGCCCTTTCGACCTGGTGCTGGCCAACATCCTTGCTAATCCGTTAAGGCAATTGGCCGGTCCCATGGCGCGGCACCTTGCCCCCGGCGCCCGCATCATCCTCTCCGGCCTGCTCACCCACCAAGCCCCCGCCGTGATCGCCGCCTACCGCGCGCGCGGCCTCGTGCCACTGCGGCACCTGCGGATCGAGGGATGGAGCAGTCTGTTGCTCAGGAGAATGTCGTAGGGTGGGTTAGCCTCACGGATGGCGCAAAGCGCAAGCCGCGAGGCTAACTCACCACGTTGCCTTATCATCGGACAGGAGTTGGTGGGTTACGCCTTCGGCTAACCCACCCTGCGCGACTTCGCTGCCGAGCTACTCCATCGGCTTCTCGTCCCTGCGCATGGCGCGTTGGCCCTGCAGCGCGCGCCTTGCGCGGCGCTCGGCGAAACGATCGATCATCTGGCTGATGAGGCCGCGCGGCTTCTTCGGTGTCGTGGCGACCGGTGCGCGGCGGACCGGCGGCGAAATCTTCTCAAACGTGAACGCTGGCATCGTGTGTCCCCTCGCCGTTGAGATGAACCACTTGCTCGAATTTCCCTGTTATCCGGACGAAGCGCAACTGCTGCATCCTGTACTCCACTCAATTCGAATGGAACTTTTCAAGCACAGTCCGTGCCAGAAGCGACCTCAATTGCGTCTACATTGCGGAGTGATCCGCATGATCCTACACTGAACCCATCATGTTCGAAGCGCACTTCCAGACTTTCGAGGAGCCCGAGGCCGGCGTCGCACTGACGGCGCGCCTGGCCGCGCTCCGCGAAGAACTCGCCCGCCGCAAGCTGACCGGCTTCGTCGTTCCGCGCGCCGACCAGCAGCAGAACGAATATGTTCCGCCCTCGGAAGAGCGGCTGGCCTGGCTGACCGGCTTTACCGGTTCGGCGGGATTGGCCGTCGTGCTGGTCCATCAAGCCGCTGTCTTCGTCGACGGTCGCTATACGATTCAGGCGGCCAAGCAAGTCGACGCCAGGGCCTGGACGGTGGAATCGCTGATCGATCCGCCTCCGGAAAGCTGGGTGACGGCGCACCTGCAGGCCGGCGACCGCCTCGGATTTGATCCCTGGTTGCACACTTCTGCGGCAGCCGAGCGCCTGTCCGCTGCCTGCGCCAAGGCCGGCGCGGAGCTGGTCGCGGTCGACAGCAATCCGGTCGATGCGATCTGGCAGGACCGTCCTCAGCCGCCGCTCGCTCCCGTTGCCGTTCACAGCCTGCAGAATGCCGGCGTCGCCGAGGCCGAGAAGCTCACGCAGATCCGCAGCGAGATCGGCAGGCTCGGCGCCGACGCGCTGGTGCTGTCCGACAGCCATGCCGTGGCGTGGACCTTCAACATCCGCGGCGCCGACGTCGCGCACACGCCGCTGCCGCTGTCCTATGCGCTGGTCCCCAGGGATGGTCGTCCCACCATCTTCATCGACCACCGCAAGCTCTCTAACCTGACACGCGACCATCTCGAACAGTCAGCCGACGTGCGCGAGCCCGATGCGATGGCGCCGACGTTGATGGCGCTGGCCGGGAGCGGAGCGGCAATCGCGCTGGACAACGCGACCGCAGCCGAAGCCCTCAGCCGGCTGATTTCGGGCGCAGGTGGCAAGCCGATGCGCGGCAGCGATCCGGTTGCGCTGCTCAAGGCGGTCAAGAACGCGACCGAGATCAAGGGCACGCAGACGGCGCACCGGCGCGACGCGATCGCGCTGGCGCGCTTCCTCGCCTTCATCGACAAGGAGGCGGCAAGCGGCAGGCTCACCGAGATCGACGCGGTCGAGGCCCTGGAGACGTTCCGCCGCGACACCGGTGCACTGAAGGACGTGTCGTTTCCGACCATCTCCGGCACCGGCCCGAACGGCGCCATCGTGCACTACCGCGTCACCCGCAAGAGCAACCGCCGGATCGTGCCGGGCGATCTGCTGCTGATCGACTCCGGCGCGCAATATGAAGACGGCACCACCGACGTCACCCGTACCATGGCCGTGGGCGACCCTACGCCTGAGATGCGCGACCGCTTCACCCGCGTGCTGCGCGGCCACATCGCGATCGCGCGCGCGATCTTCCCCGACGGCACCACCGGCGCGCAGCTCGACACGCTGGCACGGCAATATCTGTGGGCCGCCGGCATCGATTTCGAGCACGGCACCGGCCACGGCGTCGGCAGCTATCTTTCGGTGCATGAGGGGCCGGCGCGGATCTCGAAGCTCGGCACCACCGCACTGAAGCGCGGCATGATCCTCTCCAACGAGCCGGGCTATTACAAGACCGACGGTTTCGGCATCCGCATCGAGAACCTCGAGCTCGTGGTCGAAGCCGACATCAAGGGCGCCGAGAAGCCGATGAACGCGTTCGAGACGCTGACGCTGGCGCCGATCGACCGCCGGCTGATCGACGTCGCGATGCTGGGCAAGGACGAACTCGACTGGCTGAACGCCTACCACGCCCGCGTCCGGGCCGAGGTGCGCCCGGCGCTGGACGAGGCGACCCGGGCCTGGCTCGATCAGGCGACGGCGGAACTGAAGCCCTAACGCGCATGGCGCTGCGCGGTTGGCGGAAGGCTTTCGTCCCACCACCGCTGTCGTGCCCCGCGAAGGCGGGGCATCAAGTATTCCGAGACAGAAGACGTATGCGGAGGGGCCGCAGCGTACTGGATTCCCCGCTTTCGCGGGGAATGACACCAGTGATGAGTCACTCCCGAAGCGCCCGATCGGTCGCCATCCTGCCCTCATCATGACCGTCCCGGAATCCGTATGGCCGCATTCCGAAACGCCGATATCCGTCTTGTGCGGGCACGCTACAGTCAGATTCGGATTTCGACGAGACGGACCCCCATGCACGGCATGATCAGCAGACCGCCTGAGGCGGCGAAGAACATCGCGACCTCGCGCGTGGTGTTGCTGCTGCTGGTCGTCATGACCGGGATCGCGCCGATCTCACTCTACATGCTGGTTCCGGCGCTGCCGGTGCTGGCGACGAATTTCGGCAGCGACATCTCGATCGCGCAGATGACCGTGTCGCTCTACATGGTCGGCATCGCACTCTCGCAACTGATCATGGGACCGCTGTCGGACAGGTTCGGGCGGCGCCCGGTGCTGCTCGGCGGGCTGACGCTGATGGTCCTGGCCAGCGTCGCCTGCATCTTCGCGCAAACTCTGCCGGAACTGATCGCCGCGCGCTTCTTGCAGGCCCTGGGCGGCGCCACCGGCATGGTGGTGAGCCGCGCGATCATCCGCGACATTTACGAGCGCGACCGCGTCGCCTCGATGATCAGCCTCGTGGTCGCGGCGCTGATGATCGGGCAGATGGTGTCGCCGCTGACCGGCGGCCTGATCGAGACCGCCTTCGGCTGGCGCGCGATCTTCTACGCCATCACCATCGCCGCGATCCTCGTCGCCGTCGGCATCGCCGTCGCGCTGCCGGAGACGCGCCGCACCCGCGCGGCCGGCAGCGGCTTTCGCGGCGACGTCGGCATGCTGATCCGGAACCGCGCCTTCGTCGGTTATGTCATGTGCCAAGTGCTGGCCTCGCAGATCATCTTCACCTTTGCCGGCGGCGGTCCCTACATCGTGGTGACCCAGATGGGCCGCACCAGCGCCGAATATGGCGCGTGGTTCGCAACGACCGGCTTTGCCTATCTGGTCGGCAATCTGCTCTGCGTGCGCTTTGCGCCGCGCCACTCGCTCGAAAGGCTGATCTGGCTCGGGCTCGGCCTGCAACTCTGCGGCAGCCTCTTGAACCTGCTCTGGAGTTTTACGGGATGGAACGAGGCGCCCGGCTGGCTGTTCGGCACCCAGATGATCGTAATGGCCGGCAATGCCTTCGTGATGGCGAACTCGGCCGCCGGCGCCATCAGCATCCGCCCCGAAGCCGCCGGCACCGCGTCGGGCGCGATGGGCTTCCTGCAGCAGGGCACCGGCGCGCTGATGTCGCAGTTCGGCGCCTATCTCGGCGGCCACTCCGCAACCACGCTGCCGCTCACGTCCGCGGTGCTGGCGATCTCGCTGCTCTGCGCCTGCATGATGATCTTCGTCGTGCCCCGCCGCGAACTGATGGTGAGCGAGACGCTGATCGAACAGGCGGAGGAGGAGGAGAGCGGGATGATGTGAGGGTTTTCCGGTGACGCCTTCTTCCTTCTCCCCTTGTGGGAGAAGGTGGCGCGCGTAGCGCGCCGGATGAGGGGTCTCTCTCCGCGCAGCCCCCTCTCAAATTTTGAACTCGAGGATAGCACCCCTCATTCGGCGCTTCGCGCCACCTTCTCCCACAAGGGGAGAAAAGAAGAGTCACTCCCCGATCAGTTGCAGCCACTCGTCCTCGGTCAGCACCTTGACGCCGTGCTTGTTGGCGTCCGCGAGCTTGGAGCCGGCGCCGGGGCCGGCGACGACGAGATCGGTCTTCTTCGACACCGAGCCCGACACCTTCGCGCCGAGACGCTCCGCGGTCGCCTTGGCCTCGTCGCGCGTCATCTTCTCCAGCGCCCCCGTGAACACCACCGTCTTGCCGGCGACGGCCGAGTTGCTCTTCGGCTTCTCTGCGTCGACGATCTCGACCTCTTTGGTCAGCCGTTCGACGATGCCGCGGTTGTGGCTCTCGCCGAAATAGTCCGCGATGCTCTTGATCACGGTGTCGCCGATCTGGTCGAGGGCGTCCATTTCCGCGATCGCCTCCTCGTCGCCCCTGGCGACCTTGAGGCAGGCGTCGTGGAAGGCGTCCCACGAGCCGTAGCCGCGCGCCAGCGCCAGCGCCGTGGTCTCGCCGACATGGCGCATGCCGAGCGCGTAGACGAAGCGCTCCAGCGCGATTTTGCGGCGACTCGCGATGGCGCCGAACAGGTTGCGCACCGAGGTTTCGCCGTAGCCCTCGATCTGTTCGAGCTTGAGCTTCGAATTGCGCTCCTCCAGCGTGAAGATGTCCGCGGGCTCCTTGACCCATCCCTCGTCGAAGAAATACTGCAGCTGCTTCTCGCCGAGACCGTCGATGTCGAAGGCGCGCCGCGATGCGAACAGCTTGAGATGCTCGACCTTCTGATAGGGGCAGGCGAATTCGCCGGTGCAGCGGGCGCGGGATTCCTCTTCGCCGGCGGCGGTCTCCCCGCGCACGACGTCGGTATGCAGCGGGCACGGGCACGTCTTCGGGAAATGAAACTCCCTGGCGGTCTTCGGCCGCTTGTCGAGGACGACATCGACGACCTGAGGAATGACGTCACCGGCGCGCTGGATCACGACGGTATCGCCGATACGGATGTCGCGGCCCTCGCGCAGCACTTCGCCCTTGTTGCCGATACCCTTGATGTAATCCTCGTTGTGCAGCGTGACGTTCTGCACGATCACGCCGCCGACACCGACCGGCTCGAGCTTGCCGACCGGCGTGAACGAGCCGGTGCGGCCGACCTGGATCTCGATGTCGCGCAGAACGGTCGTGGCGCGCTCGGCCGGGAACTTGTGCGCGATGGCCCAGCGCGGCGTGCGTGAGACGAAACCAAGGCGTTCCTGCCAGTCGATGCGGTCGACTTTGTAGACGACACCGTCGATGTCGTAGTCGAGTTCGGCACGCTCGCCCTCGATGCTGCGATGGAATGCGACCAGCTCCTCGACCGAGTGACAGAGTTTCGTCAGCGGATTGGTCTTGAAGCCGCAGCGTTCGAACCAGTGGATCATGCCGCTCTGCGTCTCCTCCGGCATCGCGCTCATTTCACCCCAGGCATAGGCGAAGAAGCCGAGCGGGCGCGAGGCGGTGACGGTCGGGTCCTTCTGCCGCAGCGAGCCGGCGGCCGAGTTACGCGGATTGGCGAAGATGGTGCTGCCTTCGGCCTTCTGTCGCTCGTTGAGCGCCAGGAACGCCTTCTTCGTCATGTAGACCTCGCCGCGCACCTCGCAGATGTCGGGGACGTTGCGCCCCTTCAGCTTCTGCGGCACGTCCTCGAGCGTGCGGATGTTGGCGGTGACATCCTCGCCCTCCGATCCGTCGCCGCGCGTCGCGGCGGTGACGAGTTCGCCGCCCTCGTAGCGCAGCGACATCGAGAGTCCGTCGATCTTCGGCTCGGCCGAGAAGTCGACCTTGTCGTCGTCGAGCTTCAGGAAGCGCACGATCCGCCCGACGAAGTCGCGCACGTCCTCCTCGGCAAAGGCGTTGTCGAGCGACAGCATGGGAACGGAATGCCGAACCTTCCTGAAACGCCCGGACGGCGCTGCCCCGACCTTCTGCGAAGGTGAATCCGCGCTGACGAATTCCGGAAAGCGCTTTTCGATCGCGTTGAAGCGCTGCCGCAACGCGTCGTATTCGGCGTCGGTGACGGTGGGCGCGTCCTCCTGATAGTAGCGCTCGTTGTGGCCCTCGATCTCCAGTGCCAGTCGCATGTGCTCGACCTTGGCCTGTGCCTTGGTGAGGTCGGCGACGTCACGAACCGGTTTGGATTTTGCTGCTCTTGCCATCATACTCAAGGTTCTAGCTCGTCGTTCCGGGATGGTCCGAAGGACCAGACCCGGAACCCCGAGATTCCGGGTTCGCACTTCGCGCGCCCCGGAATGACGGTGGGGAGGGGGCGTGGCGTACTACGTATATATTCTAGCAAGCCGACGAGATGGGGCAATCTACGTCGGCATCACTAACGACCTCGTACGTAGAACCTACGAGCATCGAAGCAAGGCCGTGCCCGGATTCACGGCGAAATACAACATTACTTGGCTGGTCTGGTTCGAAATCTATGACGATCCGATTTCAGCGATATCGCGTGAGAAGGAGTTGAAGAAGTGGAAGCGAGCCTGGAAGGTTCAGCTCGTCGAGAAAACGAACCCAACTTGGGATGATCTGTAACAGTCGATTTGCAACTGACGCCGTCTCCCGGGATGGCTCGAAGAGCTACGCCCGGAATCTCGGGATTCCGGGTTCGATGCTTCGCATCGCCCCGGAACGACGATGCTCATCTAACTCGCCGCCTTGAGCAGGCGGTCCGCGGCCGCCCTCGCCTCGGCGGTGATCTCGGCGCCGGCGAGCATGCGGGCGATTTCCTCGCGGCGGTGGTCGGCGGCCAGTGCGTTGACGCGGGTGGCGACGCGTTTGCCCTTGTCCAGCGCGTCCTTCGAGATCAGCAGGTGCTGGTCGGCCCGGGCGGCGACCTGGGGGGCATGGGTCACGGCCATCACCTGCACCTTGCCGGCAAGCCGCGCCAGCCGCGCGCCGATGGCGTCCGCGACCGCGCCGCCGACGCCGGTGTCGATCTCGTCGAAGACGAGCGTCGGCGCCGAGCCGCGATCGGACAGGACGACTTTGAGTGCGAGCAGGAAGCGCGAGAGTTCGCCGCCGGAGGCGACCTTCATCATCGGACCGGGCTTGGTGCCCGGATTGGTCTGCACCCAGAACTCGACGCGGTCGAAACCCTGCGGGCCGGGCGCGGCCTCGTCGGTCGTCACCTGGGTCATGAACTTGGCGCGTTCGAGCTTGAGCGGCGCGAGCTCGGCGTTGACGGCCTTGTTGAGCTTCTCCGCCGACTTCTGCCGCGCCAGCGACAGCTTCTTGGCGGCAGCCGCATAGCGGCCATCGGCCTCGATCGCGGCCTGCTCCAGTTTCTTGAGCCGCGAGGCGCCAGCATCGATCAGCACGACGTCGGCGGCATATTTGGCGGCCAGCGCGGCGAGCCCGTCGACCGGCGTCGAATATTTGCGGGAGGCGGCGCGCAGAGCGAACAGGCGCTCCTCGATGCGTTCGAGTTCGGACGGATCGAAATCCGTCGCGGCGAGCGCGGCCAGCAGATGCTGGTCGGCTTCCTCCAGCGCGTTGATCGCGATGTCGATCGCCTTCACCGCGGGCTCAACCAGCGCCGGCGAGTTGACGCCGCGGCGCTCCAGCCGGCGCACGGCAGCCGCCAGCGCCGCAACCGGCGAGTTGTGGCCGCCGACCACCTCCTGCGCCTCGCGCAGGTCGGAGGCGATCTTCTCGCCCTGCATCATGGTGGTGCGGCGGGAGGCGAGCGAGGTCTCCTCGCCATCCTTGGGCGCGAGCTGCTTCAGCTCGTCCGAGGCGTGGCGCAGATAGTCGGCCTCGCGCGCGGCGCGCTCCATGCCGGCGCGATGCTCTTCCAGCGCGGTGTTGGCGGTGCGGCGCGCATCCCAGAGCTGCTCGACGGCCGCGACATCCTTTTCGAGCCCGGCAAAGGCATCGAGCAGGCGGCGGTGGGTGGCGGCATCGACCAGCGCCCGCTCGTCATGCTGGCCGTGGATCTCGACCAGGGCGGCGCCGACCGCCTTCAGCGTCTGCACGCTGATCGACTGGTCGTTGATGAAGGCGCGGGTGCGGCCGTCGGCGAGCTGAACCCGGCGCAGAATCATCTCGCCGGTATCGTCGAGGCCGTTCTCGGCGAGGATCTTTGCTGCAGGGTGATTTTTGGGGATATCGAACGAGGCCGTGACCTGCCCCTGCTCGGCGCCATGGCGCACGAGGCCGGCGTCGCCGCGGCCGCCGAGCGCCAGCGCAAAAGCATCGAGCAGGATCGATTTTCCCGCACCGGTCTCGCCGGTCAGAACCGCGAGGCCCGTCGCGAATTCGATATCGAGCCGCTCGATCAGGACGATGTCACGGATCGACAGACGCGCCAGCATGGAACCAAATTCCTAGCCGAGGCCCATCTTCTTGAAGGTCTTGCTGATCCAGGACCCCTGATTCTCGCTCGGCTCGAGACCGCCGGATTTTACAAGATTATAGGCGTCCTTGTACCAGCGGCTGTCAGGAAAATTGTGCCCGAGAACGGCGGCCGCGGTCTGGGCCTCGCCGACGATGCCGATCGCCATATAGGCCTCGGTCAGCCGGTACAGGGCCTCCTCGACATGGCGGGTGGTCTGGTACTGCGTCACGACGGCCTTGTAGCGGTTGATCGCCGCCGTGTAGTCGCGTTTCTGCATGTAGTAGCGGCCGACGTTCATTTCCTTGCCGGCGAGCTGGTCGCGCGCACCCTCGATCTTGGCCTTGGCCGAGGTGGCGTATTCGGACGTCGGATATTTGCGCACCACCTCTTCCAGCGCGGCGATCGCCTTCTCGGTGCGGGCCTGGTCGCGGCTGATGTCGGGAATCTGGTCGTAATGCGATGCGGCGATCAAATATTGCGCATAGGCCGCGTCCGGACTGCCGGGATGCAGCGTCACGTAGCGGGTCGCAGAGCCGATACAGCCGTCATAATCGCCGCCCTGGTAGGACGCATAGGCCGACATCAACAGCGATTTGCGGGCCCAGTCGGAATAAGGATGCTGGCGGTCGACCTCCTCGAACTTCTTGTTCGCCGCCTTCATGTCCTTCTTCTCGTTCATGAGGTACAGGCCCTCATTGTAGATCTTGTCGGCGGGCTCCTCGACGAAGGTGTCGTCCTTGGCGGTGAACTTGTCCCAGAGCGATCCGGTGCCGCAGCCGGCTAGCGGCAGCGCGAGCATCATCAGGGTCGCAGCCTGAAGCAGCCCACGGGACCGCGACGAGACCGGAAGATATTCGCGCGTCATACGCTGTGCCGACATGAATTTAAGACCTGACGCCCTGTGATGCGGTGCCGCCAACCCATGACCCCGTCACGGGCGCGAAATGGTGCCGTGGTGCCTGCCCTGCACCCACGCGGATGTATCCGAAAAACGATCGTTAACCAACGGTATGAGCAGGCATTTCGCCCGGATTAAGGCGAACGTGCCGCAATGCTGGCCGATCATGGTTACCAGGAGTTTCCAGGGATGGGCCCGCAACAAATGCCCGGAAGAGCAGTCCTGTCAGGACACGTCCGGGCCGTAGGCCGCCGCGATCCGGCCGCCGACGATGCCGCGACCGGTTTCAGCCACGGGACGGGTGGTGCGGCGGGCCGCCTCGCCCTCGACGACGCGCCAAGCGGTGCGGTCTGCGAGCAGTGCTGTCAGGACAGCATGGTTGAGCTTGTGACCGCCACGAAGCGAACGGTAGGCGCCGAGCAGCGGCAGGCCGGCCAGCGCGAGGTCGCCGATCACGTCCAGAACCTTGTGGCGGGCGCATTCATCGGCGTAGCGAAGGCCCTCGGTGTTGAGCAGCCGCTCGTCGTCGAACACAACGGTGTTGTCGAAGGAGGCTCCGAGCGCGTAACCCGCGCTCCACAGCCGCGCGACGTCGCACATCAGGCCGAAAGTCCGGGCGCGACCGACTTCGCGGCGGAATCGCTCCGGGCTGAGGTCGAATTCGTAGCTCTGCCGGCCGATGACGGGATTGGTGAAGTCGATCTCGACCTCGGCGCGGAACCCGTTGGCGTAGGGGCGGATCTCACCGAAGGAGTCGCCGATCTTGACCGAGATCGGCTTCAAAACCTCAATGAAACGGCGCTGCGCCGGCTGGTTGACGATACCGGCCTGGTCGATCGCCGCAACGAAGGCTGCAGCACTGCCGTCCATGATCGGCACTTCCGGACCGTCGATCTCGATGGTGGCGTTGTCAACGCCCATGCCCCGCAGCGCAGCAAGCACATGCTCGGCGGTGGACACCAGCGGACCGCTGCGATCACCAAGCACGGTGGCAAAATCGGTCGCGATCACCTGATCGGCGGTCGCCTGGACTTCGCGGTCACTTCCCTCAAGCCCGGTGCGGACAAAAATAAAACCTGCATCGACAGGCGCAGGTCCAAGCGTGAGGGTCACAGGAAGACCGGAGTGAACGCCTACGCCGGCCACGGTGGCTTGCGCGCGAAGCGTTGTTTGCCGGCTAAATTTCATCAGGAACCCGCCCCACTACGACCCACTGCGACTTATACTGAACTCGATCGACCGGCCCAGGCCGCCCGTCCGAATCCGTATCCCCAAGTCACGGCAAACCATAATCACTGCCTCAAACAGCGCCAACTCACGCTTTTTTACCGATTGTTACCCCAAACCTGCCGTATTCGCGCCAAGGCTTAACCAAATTGCGCCGGGTTTCGAGGCCGTTATCAGCAGCTTTACTGAACCACCAAACCGGTAATTAATGATTTAAAATCAGTTGCTTGAGTACGCAACCCGGATCTGCGCGGGGACAAAAGGAAAGGTCCCGGCAAGCTTCCCGCCGGGACCTTTTTTCGTCTGCCTTATTGTAACAATCCTCAGGTCGCCTGACGCCTCAGGAAGGCCGGGATATCAAGATGGTCGTCGCCCTGTGGCGCCGGCGCAACAGGCGCCGGACGGCCATGCATGTCCAGACCTTGCGGCGCGGGACGGCGAGCATACTCAGATACCGGCTCGGTAGAAGCGACCTGCTGCGCCACGCTCTTCTGCGGCCGGCGATCCGGCAGCGGCGGCATCGCGGGACCGGCGGTGCGGGCGGCGACCGGTGCCTCGCTCTCCTCGTCGCGGCGGCCGAGGCCGACATTGGCGAGGCGCTGCAGCAGCGACAGCCGGCTCTTCTGCGGGGTCTCTTCTTCCAACTCGCCGCGGGCCTGGCGCAGCTCGGCCTGGGCCGGCATCGGCAGATCCTCGAGGCGCGGCATCCGCGGCGCACGCACGGGCGCGCGCTCGGCCTGCGGCGGGATGAAGGTTTCCGGCGTCATCGGCTCATGCGCGGCGAGCGGCGCCTGTTCGGGCTCCGGGAACAGCGTGGGCTTCTGGGCGATCGGGCGCACGGTGACGTCGCCATAGGTCTGCATCGGCGCGGGCGCCTGCGGGACGTCCGCAACGGCAGCCGCGATGGCGGCGAGCGCGGCGCGCTCGACGTTCGGACGCGGCGCCATCGGCGCGGCAGCGGCCGGAGCCGCGGCGGGGATCTGCGCTTCCAGCTTCTGGGCGCGTTCGGCCAGACGCTGGTTGTCGGCGCGCAGCCGCGCGGTCAGGTCGGCAAGACGGCTCTCGGCGGCAACGGCCGGAGCCGCCGGCGCCTGAACCTGCTGCGGCTGCGGCGCGGCGTTCGCGACCGGGGCGCTGGTGCCCTGGGTGTTGCGGGCGATCGTCGCCTGCTCGATGCCGGTGGCAACGACCGAGACGCGGATCAGGCCGTCGAGCGCTTCGTCGAAGGTGGCGCCGACGATGATGTTGGCGTCCTGATCGACTTCCTCGCGGATGCGGGTGGCGGCTTCGTCGACCTCGAACAGGGTCAGGTCCTTGCCGCCGGTGATCGAGATGAGGAGACCCTTGGCGCCCTTCATCGAGCTGTCGTCGATCAGCGGGTTGGCGATCGCGGCTTCAGCGGCTGTCAGCGCGCGCTTGTCGCCGGAAGCTTCGCCCGTGCCCATCATCGCCTTGCCCATTTCGCGCATGACGGCGCGCACGTCGGCGAAGTCGAGGTTGATCAGGCCTTCCTTGACCATCAGGTCGGTGATGCAGGCAACGCCGGAGTAGAGCACCTGGTCGGCCATCGCGAAGGCGTCGGCAAAGGTGGTCTTCTCGTTGGCGACCCGGAACAGGTTCTGGTTCGGGATGATCAGGAGCGTATCGACGACCTTGTGCAGCTCGTTGATGCCCGCTTCCGCGGTGCGCATCCGGCGGCCGCCCTCGAAGTGGAACGGCTTGGTCACCACGCCGACGGTGAGGATACCCATGTCGCGCGCGGTCTTGGCGATGACGGGCGCCGCACCGGTGCCGGTGCCGCCGCCCATGCCGGCGGTGACGAACACCATGTTGGCGCCCGACAGATGGTCGCGCAATTCGTCGATGACCTCTTCCGCCGCCGCCGCGCCGACATTCGGCTGCGAGCCGGCGCCGAGGCCCTGCGTCACCGCCGTTCCCATCTGCACGATGCGCTGCGCCTTCGACATCGTCAGCGCCTGCGCGTCGGTGTTGGCGACCACGAAGTCGACGCCCTGGAGGCCCGCCGTGATCATGTTGTTGACGGCGTTGCCACCGGCGCCGCCGACGCCGAATACGGTGATCCGGGGCTTCAGTTCGTGAATATCAGGAACATTGATGCTGATGGTCATGTTTGCCTCTCGATCACGCGCGCGTGGGTTCGCCCCGGCCGGCGGCCGCGGGTGTTGGTAAAAGTCGGGAATTGCGGAAATCCGTCATCAGAAGCCCTCGCGTAGCCATCGTCCGACCTTTCCGAAATAACCGCCGGTCCCTGTCCTGACCTGCTGCCGCGTATGCCGCGGTTCGACATGTTCCTGGTGAACATATTGCGGGTAGACGAGGAGGCCGGCCGGCACCGCGAACGCGGCGTTCTTCGCCTCGTTGGGCAGCCGGCCGAAACCGAGCGGACGTCCGACCCGCACGGGCCGGCCGAGAATCTGCGTGCCGAGTTCGACGAGACCGGTGAGCTGGGATGCACCGCCCGACAGCACGACGCGGCCGTTCGGCTCCGAGGCGAAGGGCGAATCCTTCAGCTTGTCCCGAACCATTTCGAAGACTTCCTCGGCACGGTGCTTGACGATATTGGCGATGGTCGCGCGGGAGACGATCTGCGGCAGATCCTGCTCGTCACCGGCTGTCGGTACAGACATCAGCTCACGCGAGTCCGATCCGCCGGTGATGACGGTGCCGTATAACGTCTTGATTCGCTCGGCATCGGCAATGGTCGCCGAGAGTCCGCGCGCCAGATCCATCGTGATGTGTTGCCCGCCGACCGCAAACCCCGCCGCGTGCACGAAACGCCCGCCGGAATAGACCGCGATCGTGGTGGTGCCCGCGCCCATCTCGACGACGGCGGCGCCGAGATCGGCCTCGTCGTCGGTCAGCACCGACAGGCCGGCCACATAGGGGCTCGCCGCCATCGCTTCGACGTTGATGTGGCAGCGTTCCACCGCCAGCATCAGGTTCCGCGCCACGGTGGCGTCGCAGGTGACGACGTTCATGTCGACACCGAACTGGTGGGCAACCATGCCGCGGGGATCGCGGATGCCCTTGACGCCGTCGAGCGTGTAACCAACCGGCAGGGCGTGCAGCACGGTGCGGCCTTCGCCGGTGGCGTGACGCATGCCGGTGGAGGTGACGCGGCTGACGTCGGCCGGGGTCACGGCGCCGCCGCGGATGTCGGCTGCGGCTTCGACGAGCTGGCCGGAGAGCCGGCCACCGGATACCGACAACAGCACGGATTCGACCCGCACCTTGGCCATTTTCTCGGCAAGCCCGACGGCCTGGCGAACACCCTGCTCGCATTCGGCCAGATCGACCACCGCGCCGGCCTTCATGCCGCGCGACTGGATCTGGCTGTACCCGATCAGCTCCACCGCGTGGGTGCGGCCGCGCAACGCGTCGTTCGGCGCCGACGGCTTCAGCCGCGCGATCATGCAGGCGATCTTGCTGGTGCCGATATCGAGGCAGGCGACGAGACCGCCGCGCTTCTGCGGCATCTGGCGCGTCTTCGGCGTCTGGGTGCGATCAAGACCGGTCATGCAGCGTCCCCGGCCTTTTTCTTCTTCTTGTCCTTGAACAGATCTTCGCGCGCCTTGGCGGCGTCCTCGGAGAGCTGCACCACGAGGCGATCGGGCAGGCGCATGTCGACGGCGACGATGTCGCGCGAGAACAGCCTGTCTTCCTTGTCGAGCTTCGACAGCATCGCGAGCGCGTTGCCGACGTCCTGCTCGGGCAGGCGGATGTCGAGACCGTCCTTGAGCCTCAGGTTCCAGCGACGCTCGCCGACATAGATGGCCGCCTTGGTCACCGAATTGATCTGCGGATAGCGCGCCAGCAGCGCCAGGAAATCGCGGGCCTGCGAGTCGGCCCCCTCGCCGACCACGAGCGGCAGCGACAGGAACCGCCGCGATACGTAGGGTTCGAGCACCGCGCCGTCGTCGGCGATGACGGAGAGCCGGCCAGCCTCCTGCCACAGCGCGAACGCCTGACGCTCGGTGATGTCGATCATGAGCCGGCCCGGATAGAGCTTCAACACGGTCGCATCCGCGATCCAGGGATTGGCCTTGAGCTTGTCGCGCACGGAATCGGCATCGAGGAACAGCAGCGAGGATCGGCCGCTGACGCCGCCGATGGCGAGGATTTCGTCCTGGCTGAGCTGCTTGCGGCCGTTGATCGCGACCGAGGTGATGCGGAAGCCGGCGGAATTGGCCATTGCGTTGCGGGCATCGCTGACCGCCGTGATGAAATCCTGGAGATGACCGCCCTTGACGATGCCCAGGCCGCAGCTTCCGAGCAGCAGCAGCACGGTCATGGTGATCCCGACCCGGCGCGGCGCATAGCGCTCGACCAGCGCGACCAGTCGCGGCGGCGGTTCGCGCTCGACGACGGGCCTGGATCTGGTCTTCGCCCTGTCCTTGGCGCTCGCGCGGGCCTCGTCGCGTCTCTGGTCGAGCTTGTCCTGCACCCACTCGCGCAGAAGCACGACCGCTCCGATAGCGGCCGCCTTCAGGTCAGCTTGGGGCCTCAGCGATCTGAAAAGCGACCGGGTGAGGCTTCCTGCTCCATCCATTGCACGAGCTCGTCAACAGTTTCCCCGCGACACTGCGCGGATCCTGGCGAACGTGACGTCTCGGTCTTGCCGGGCCGGGTCCTGGTCTTCAGCAGAAGAAGCCTCTCCCGTTCAAAGCGTTCGCTGGAGGTGACATCACCCAAAGCAGCTCACGCGCCGGCGGCCGAAACGCCATATGCGCCACCAGCGTTAACCTTCGGATGTCCTGGTAAACAAAAGGTAAAGTTCGTTAACGCCGGATGCTTTTTGCCCAGGCGCGTGAGGCATTTATGCCGCGATGAGCGGCATTTTACCGGTTTTGGGTTCCAAAACGGGCCATTTCGCCCATTTGGCCGTTAACCAGTCCTAACTATTTCCGCACACCCCGTCCGGCGAGTTCGACCAGGCCGCGCAGGAAGTCGACGAATTCGATACCTTCGGCCTTCAACGCCTTGGGGTAGAGCGACGACTTGGTCAGCCCGGGCAGCGTGTTGGTCTCGAGATAAACCAGGCCCTTGTCCGACACGATGAAGTCCGAGCGGGAATAACCGGTGCAGGACATCGCGCGATGCGCCAGCATCGCCTGCTGCTGGAGCGCAGCGGTGATCTCGGGCGAAAAACGGCCGGGGCAGATCTCCTGGGTCGACTTCAGGAGATATTTTGCGGCGTAGTCGAAATTGCCCTCGCCCGGAATGATCTCGATTGGCGGCAGCGAGATGATCGACCCGTCGGTGCGCTCCAGCACGCCGCAGGTCGCCTCGACGCCGGCGATGTAGGGCTCGATCACGTAATCTTCGTGCTTCGCCGCGTTGCGGACCGCGACGAGATCCTGCCTTGAATTGACGAAGATCAGGCCGTAGCTCGATCCGTCGCGGGCCGGCTTTGCGATCAGCCGGCCATATTCGGCGAAGGCCTCGTCAATCCTGTCCAGCGCAATGTTGGCCGGCGGCGTCACGCCGCCGAGCGCTGCGAAATGCTTGGCCGCGATCTTGTCGAAAGCCAGATGCGAGGAGGCCGAGCCCGATCCGGTGAAGGGCACGCCGCGCGCCTCGCACATCACCTGCAATTCGCCGTTCTCCGCGCGTCCACCATGCAGGCCGAGCACCAGCACGCGGTCTTCCGCCTTGGCCCGGTCGAGCGCCTGCGCCAGCGGAATGCCGGATGTGCCCGGCTTGAACTCGTCCTCGAACGGGCGGGCATGCTCCAGCAGCTGCTGCGACTGCACCACATGCACCTTGTCCTCGACGTCCCACCACCACAGATCGGCCTCGGGCAGCGCCTGATGCAGCGCCTGGGCCGAGGCGACCGAAACCAGACGTTCGCGGTTGGAGCCGCCGAAGAGGATGGTGATGCGCATGTTCATAGCCCCAAATCTCTCCATTTCGTCATTCCGGGGCGCGACGAAGTCGCGAGCCCGGAAGCCATTTATCCACCGTCTCTGTGGCCCGATGGATTCTCAGATGCGCAATTGCGCATCATAGCTCTTGCTTCGCGAGCCCCGGAATGACACTCACGCGGATACCCCGATCCGCTTGATTTCCCAGTGTAGCTCAATTCCGGAATTGGCCTTCACACGTTCCCGCACGGTCTCGCCAAGCGTCTCGATATCGTGTGCGCTGGCATCGCCCGTGTTGATGAGGAAATTGCAATGCATCTCCGACACCTGCGCGCCGCCGACGCGCAAGCCGCGGCAGCCGGCGGCATCGACCAGCTTCCAGGCGGAATGACCCGGCGGATTCTTGAAGGTCGAGCCGCCAGTCTTCTCGCGAATAGGCTGCGCGGTCTCGCGATGGCTTTGCACCTCCGCCATGCGCGCACGGATCGCCTCGGCATCCTTGATTTGGCCACGAAAGCGCGCGGACGTGAAGATGATCGAAGGATCGACGCCGCTGCTGCGGTAGACGAATTTCATGTCGGCATTGGAGAAGACATGCTTCGTGCCATCGCGCCCGATGCCGGTGGCCTCGATCAGTACGTCCTTCGTCTCGCCACCATTGGCCCCGGCATTCATGCGCAGCGCGCCGCCGATGGTGCCGGGAATGCCGAAGTAGAATTCCAGCCCGCCGACATTGGCGGATGCGGCGACTTCCGCCACGCGCTTGTCCAGCGCGGCAGCGCCCGCCGTGACGACATCGCCGCTCGCGCTCGCCTCGCCAAAGGCGCGCGGCGCAAGACGGATCACCACGCCCGCAAGGCCGCCATCACGCACGATCAAGTTGGAGCCGACGCCGACGGCGTAGACGGGAATGTCGCCGGCGAGATGCGCGAGGAAGTAGGCGAGATCGTCCTCGTCCGCCGGCGTGAACAGCACCTGTGCGGGACCGCCGACGCGGAACCAGGTGAGCTCGGCGAGCGACTGGTTCGCCAGCAGCCGGCCGCGCAGTTGCGGCATCGCGGCTTTGAGAGCGGGCGTGATGTCGGGAAAGCTCATGCCGCCTCCTCGCGTGAGATTGGCATAATCTCTCCGTTCCCTCCCCCCTTGTGGGGGAGGGTCAGGGAGGAGGGTAGCCCCACGCGATATCTGGGTTTGTGGCTGCCCCCCTCCCCCGCCCTTCCCCACAAGGGGGGAGAGAGCGCAGTTTGCCGTGGGGCTGTCAGTGAGACTCTCATGAGAGCTCTCACCCCAGCGCCTTCAATTCGTCGGGCAAGGCATAGGCCCATTGCGTGATGTTGCCTGCACCGAGGCATACGACGAGGTCGCCGGACTTCGCCAATCCCTTGACGATGCCCGCGAGCTCCGACGCGGCCGGCAGCGGGATCACGTCGCGGTGGCCGTGGGCACGCAGGCCCGAGACGAAATGGTCGCGATCGACGCCGTCGATCGGCGCTTCACCCGCAGCATAGACGTCGGCGACGACGACTGAATCGGCGTCGTTGAAGCAGGTGCAGAATTCCTCGAACAGCGATTGCAGGCGGGTGTAGCGATGCGGCTGCACCACGGCGATGATCTTGCCGTTGGTGGATTCCCGCGCCGCCTTCAGCACCGCCGCGATCTCGACGGGATGATGGCCGTAATCGTCGATGACGGTGACGCCGTTCCACTCGCCGGTCTTGGTGAAGCGGCGCTTGACGCCGCCGAAGCCGGCGATCGCCTTGCGGATCGCCTCGTCCGACACGCCGAGCTCGCGCGCGACCGCGATCGCCGCCGTCGCGTTGGAGGCATTGTGGCGACCCGGCATCGGCAGCATCAGATCGGCGATCTCGTGCACCGCGCCGGTCGCGCGATCGCGGAACGCGACCTTGAACTTCGAACCGCCGCCCATCGGGGTGAGATCGGCCAGCCGCACATCGGCCTGCGGATTTTGACCGTAGGTGATGATGCGGCGATCCTCGATCCTGCCGACGAGGCTCTGCACCACGGGATGATCGATGCACATCACGGCGAAGCCGTAGAATGGCAGGTTCTCGACGAACTGGCGGAAGGCGTCCTGCACCGCCTCGAAAGTCTTGAAGTGATCGAGATGTTCGGGATCGACATTGGTGACGATCGCGACATCGGTCGGCAGCTTGAGGAATGTGCCGTCGCTCTCGTCGGCTTCGACCACCATCCACTCGCCGGCGCCGAGGCGCGCGTTCGAGCCATAGGCGTTGATGATGCCGCCATTGATGACGGTGGGATCGAGGTCGCCGGCATCGAGCAGCGTTGCGACCATCGTGGTCGTCGTGGTCTTGCCGTGCGTGCCCGCGATCGCAACGCAGCTCTTCAGCCGCATCAGTTCGGCCAGCATCTCGGCGCGACGCACCACGGGGATGCGCCGCTCACGCGCCGCCATCAGTTCCGGATTGTCGCGCTTGATCGCGGAGGACACGACCACGACATCGGCACCGTCGACGTTCTCGGCCTTGTGGCCGACCGAGACCTTGGCACCCTTCTTGCGCAGACGATCCAGATTGTAATTGTCGGAGGCATCCGAGCCCTGCACGGCATAGCCGAGATTGACCAGTACCTCGGCGATCCCGCTCATGCCGATCCCGCCGATCCCGACGAAGTGGATGGGTCCGATCTCGCGCGGCAGTCTCATGCTCTGTTCCCCGACCTCGCCGCCGCAGGGGCAGCCCTGGCTAAAGGTTTGCGGATCAAATCAGCCGCATTCGTGACCATTGGATGCCTCGCTTTCGCTGGCGATGACAAGACAAATCTGCCGTCAAGACAGGCTCGGATCGGCGGGAATCGAGGCGCCGCATGTCGGGCAGAACTTGTCGCCCCAGCTAACGTCATGGCCGAACGGGCAGTGCCGCTGGAGATTCGAAAGCCCTCGCCGATAGGCCGTGGTCAGGACCGCGAGACCCGCAGAATAGAAGGCCATCCAGTGGCCGGAAAAGCCGTGGAGCACGACAGCGGGAAGGTCACCACCCGGCTGCTTGGCTGGCCCGTGCCCCGTCAGGACGAAGAAGATCGCAAAATTCACGATGGCATAGATGAAGAACCCACGCGTCATGTACTGCATCCAGGGAGGGCATCCCGAGAGCGCGACCTTCCAGAAATCCTTGCGGCTGGTGCCGCCGGCCATCTTCATGGACAGCAACACGACCGGAATCCAGAGCGGGAAAATCCCTATATGGAGAACATAGAACAGCGTTGCGCCAACCCCCACCCCGAACAGAGAGAGGATGTGGGTCGCCAGACTGAGCACGAGCCCGCACGCGGCATAAATCATCAAGGGCAGAAGCAACAACTGCGTCATGAGATGATGAACGATAAGCCGTCGCCCGGAGGTGGGCGGAGAATTCAGATCATGCCTAGCATGTTCTGAGATCGAAGCGCGACTCATGGTTGCGTGAGAAATGAGCCGTCAGATTCCTGCGACTTTGACCACCAGATCGGCCAGCCGTTCGGCTGCATCGCGCCGGCCGGCGCCGCGGGCGGCCGCGGCCATGGCCGCAAGGCGCGCGGGCTCGGCGGCGAAGGCGGAGATCTCCGCAGCCAATCGGTCGGAGGTGAACTCGGTCTGCGGGATGCGGATCGCGCCGTTGACCTGCGACAGCACGCCGGCATTGGCAAACTGGTCCTGGTCGATCGCGCCTGGCAGCGGCACCAGGATCGAGGGCCGGCCGATCGCGGCGAGCTCGGCCACCGTGCCGGCGCCGGAGCGCGACACCACCAGATGGTTGGCGGCGAGCCGCGCCGGCAGGTCGGTGAAGAACGGCGCGAGTTCGGCATTGATCTTGAGCCTGTCGTAGACCGTGCGCACGCGGCTCATGTCCTCGTCACGGACCTGCTGGGTGATGATCAACCTGCTCCACAATGAAGGCTCGAGCCGCTCGATGGCGCCCGGCACGATGTCCGACATGATGCGCGCGCCCTGGCTGCCGCCGACGACCAGCAGCCGCAGCGGCCCGTCCACCTCAGGCGCCGCATAGGGCACGGCGGCCGCGGCCAGAATCGCCGGACGCATCGGCGTGCCGACCGTCGTGGTCTTGCCCGCAAGCGCCGGGTCGCGGTCGAGCACGCCGGGCAACGAGGTCGCGATGGCGCGGACACGGCTCGACAGGAAACGGTTGGCGCGGCCGAGCACGGCGTTGGCATCGTGGATGATGCCGGGCACGCCGGCCAGTTTCGCCGCGACCAGCGGCGGCAGCGTCGGATAGCCACCGAAGCCGACGACCGCGACCGGCTTCAATCGCTTGATCAGGCGATAGGCCGAGAGCGTGCCGGTGGCGAGCGTGAGGCCGGCATAGGCGAGCTGCAACGGATTGCGGCCGCGCGCGGTCTCGCTCGCGACGACGTCGATCATGTCCTTGCTGAACAGCCCGCTGTAGCGCAGCGCGCGCTCGTCGGTGACGAGGCGGACGCGAAAGCCGCGCCGGATCAATTCGACGCCGAGCGCCTCGGCCGGAAACAGATGACCGCCGGTGCCGCCCGCGGCGAGAAGAATCAGGGGGGAGGTGTCCATGGAGGGGAGTTTTACAGGGACTTTTGCGGCATTGCGAGCGAGCTACACGGTGCGCGTGCCCCGGGCGCAGCGCAGAGCTCTTGCGGTGCGCTGCTGAACCGGGGCCCACGGATGCGGCATCCTGGGTCCCGGATCTGCGCTTCGCTTGTCCGGGACACAGGAGCGACTACGCGTAGCTGCGCATCGCCTCGGCGTGGCCGCTGGCCTCGACCTCGGTGCGCGGGCGCAGCCGCGTCAGCGCCAGCATCATGCCGACACCATAGGCGAGCGACACGATCGAAGAGCCGCCGTAGGAGATGAAGGGCAGCGTCATGCCCTTGGCGGGGATGAGCTGGAGGTTGACCGACATGTTGATGGCGGCCTGAACCCCGAACAGGATCGCGAGACCCGAGGCGGCGAAGCGTGAGAACATGTCCTCATTGGCATAGGCGCGCGACAGCGTGCGGATGACGACGAAGGCGAACAGCGCCAGCATGGCAAGGCACAGGATGATGCCGAACTCTTCGGCGGCGACCGCGAACACGAAATCGGTGTGGCTGTCCGGCAGGCTGCGCTTGGCAATGCCCTCGCCCGGTCCAAGCCCGAACCAGCCGCCGTTGTAGAAGGCCTCCATCGCGGTATCGACCTGGAAGGTGTCGCCGGAGGCCGGATTCATGAAGCGCTTGATGCGGCCCGCGACATGCGGGACGAACAGATAGGCGCTGAACAGGCCGGCCGCGCCGAGGCCGGCGAGCCCGAACACCCAGATCATGCGCATGCCCGCGATGAAGAACAGCGATCCCCACACCATCAGGATCAGCATGGTCTGGCCGAAGTCCGGCTCCATCACCAGCAGCGACACCAGCATCAACAGCAGCACCAGCGCCATCGTGGTCGCCGGCATCTCCGGCCGCCGGGTCGATTCCGCGAACAGCCAGGCGGCGATCACGACGAACGAGGGTTTGGCGATTTCGGAGGCCTGGATATTGACGCCGAGCAGCGTGATCCAGCGCCGCGAGCCCTTCACCTCAGGACCGATCGCGAGCGTCACCACGATCAGGATGATGCTGAGGGTGAAGATGATCAGCGCCGAACGGCGGATCGCACGCGGCGACAGGAAGGACACGCCGAGCAGCACCATGAAGGACGGTGCCAGGAACATCACGTGCCGGCTGAAGAAGTGGAACGGATCGAGCCCGATGCGGGTCGCGACCGACGGGCTCGCCGCCAGCGACAGGATGACGCCGGTCAGCATCAGCAACAGGATCGCGCCGAACAGCGGCTTGTCGACGGTCCACCACCACTCGGAAAAGGGGGTGCGTTCTTCACGGGAGAGCATGGGCAGCCGGCTTTCGGACGGAGGTCAGCCCATTGGTCGCCGAGGTTGGTTACCGGGTGGTTAAGGAAACGCGGATGTTTGGAGATGATCCGCCGGGACCACGCAACTGACTGTCATGCCCCGGCTCGACCGGGGCATCCAGTACGCCGCGGCCGCTCGGCTCAAGCGTAGTCTCTGGAATACTGGATCACCCGCCTTCGCGGGTGACGACAGCGAGCAATAGGACACCGCGCCCTACACCACGGGCTTCACGCCCGGCAGCGCCTGCACCAGTTCGCGGAATTTTGCGCCACGGATCTCGAAGTTGCGATACTGGTCGAACGAGGCGCAGGCCGGCGACAGCAGCACGACGGCATCTTGCAGCCCCGAGGCTTCAGCATCACGCGCCGCGTGCTCGACCGCAACGTCGAGCGTCTGGCTGATCTCGTGCGCGACGTGCGAACCGAGCGTACCGGAAAATTCCTGCGCGGCCTCGCCGATCAGATAGGCCTTGCGGATGCGGGGGAAGAATCCCGTGAGGCCAGTGATGCCGCCTGCCTTCGGCTTGCCCCCGGCGATCCAGAAGATGTCTGCAAAGGACGACAGCGCATGCGCGGTGGCGTCAGCATTGGTGCCCTTGGAATCGTTCACGAACAGCACATTGCCGCGACGGCCAACCTGCTCCATGCGATGCGCGAGGCCCGGGAAGCTGCGCAGGCCGTTCTGGAGCATATCGAGATTGATCCCCATCGCGAGCGCGGCAGCCGCGGCACAGGCTGCATTCTGCGCGTTGTGCTGGCCGCGCAGCGAGCCAATGCCGCCGAGAACGGCGACTTCGCTGCTCGCGCCGCCCGCGGTGCGCAAGATGGTGCCGTGCTCGACATGGATACCGCTCGCCAGCGGATTCTTCACGGAGATGCGTACCACATTCTTGCCGGCGCGATCGAGCCGGTCGGCGATGTCGCGGCAGAAGCCGTCGTCGACGCCGACGATGGACGTGCCGCCGGCCTGCACGCCCGCGACGAGACGCTCCTTCACCGCAGCATAGTGCTCGATGGTGCCGTGGCGATCGATGTGGTCTTCGCTGACATTGAGCAGAATGCCGACGGAGGGATCGAGCGAGGGCGTGAGGTCGATCTGGTAGGACGACATCTCGATGACGTGGACGCGGCCCGTGCCTGGCGGCTCCAGCGACAGGATCGCGGTGCCGATATTGCCGCCCATCTGGGTGTCGTAGCCGGCGACTTTCGTGAGATGCGCGATCAGCGCCGTGGTGGTCGACTTGCCGTTGGTGCCGGTGATGGCGACAAATGGCGCATCAGGTGCATGCCGCCGCCGCTCCCGGCAGAACAGCTCAATGTCGCCGATCACTTCGACGCCGGCTTCGTGCGCCTTCAGCACGCTCCAGTGCGGCACCGGATGAGTCAGCGGCACGCCGGGCGCGAGCACGAGCGCGGCGAAATTCGCCCATGAGACGTTGCGCAGATCGGCGCTGATGAAGCCGGCCTGCACCGCCTTGGCGACGTTCTCGGCATTGTCGTCGGCAGCGATCACCTCGGCGCCGCCCGCCTTCAGCGCGTGGCAGGAGGCGAGCCCCGAGCCGCCGAGGCCGAACACCGCAACCGTCTTGCCGGCGAAGGAGGTGACCGGGATCATGGCGTGACCGTCAGCGCAGCTTCAGGGTGGAGAGGCCGGCAAGCGCCAGCATCACCGAGATGATCCAGAAGCGGATCACGATCTGCGGCTCGGTCCAGCCGAGCTGCTCGAAATGGTGGTGGATCGGCGCCATCCGGAAGATGCGCTTGCCCGTGAGCTTGAACGACACCACCTGGACGATGACGGAGACCGCCTCCAGCACGAACAGGCCACCGATCACCGCGAGCACGATCTCGTGCTTCACCGCGACAGCGATCGAACCCAGCATGCCGCCGAGCGCGAGCGAGCCGGTGTCGCCCATGAAGATCGAGGCCGGCGGCGCGTTGAACCAGAGGAAGCCGAGGCCGGCGCCCAGCAGCGCGCCGCAGAGCACGGCGAGCTCACCGGTGCCGGCGACATATTTGATCTGGAGATAGTCGGCGAACACGGCGTTGCCAGCGAGATAGGCGATCATCGCAAAGCTCGCGGTCGCAATCATCACCGGCACGATGGCGAGACCGTCGAGACCGTCGGTGAGATTCACCGCATTACCGGCGCCGACGATGACGAAGGCGCCGAACACGACGAAGAACCAGCCGAAATGCAGCACCGTGTCCTTCAGGAAGGGAATGGTCAGCGCGGTCGAGGCGGGATCGCGGTTCAGGCGCACCAGCGCGTAGCAGGCCACCAGCGCGATCGCGGCCTCGATCAGCAGCCGAAGCTTGCTGCCGAACCCGGTCGTGGTCTGCTTGGTCACCTTGAGGTAATCGTCATAGAAGCCGACGAAGCCGAAGCCGAGCGTTACCGCCAGCACGATCCAGACATAGGGGTTGAGCGGATTGGCCCACAGCACCGTGCCGACCGTGAGGCCGGACAGGATCATCAGCCCGCCCATGGTGGGCGTGCCCTTCTTGGCGAGGTGCGACTGCGGACCGTCGGCGCGGATCGGCTGGCCCTTGCCCTGGCGCAGGCGAAGATGATCGATGATCCAGGGCCCGAACAAGAACACGAACAGCGCCCCGGTGACGACGGCGCCGCCGGTGCGGAAGGTGATGTAGCGGAAGACGTTCAGGAAGGTGCGAACGGCACCGAAGCCCGGAAATGTGTTGGAAAGCTCGATCAGCCAGTAAAACATTCAGACGGTCCTATGGCGCCTTTGCACGCGCACGCTTGGTCTCGGTCTCGATGGGAAACAGCGTCTTCCAAGCAGTTTACGCCTTTGCCTGCAAGGCGGCCACCAGGGCTGGCACAAACTTGTTGACCCAGAACATCTTCTTGCTGCCCTTGACAACCACGACATCGCCTGCCCTCAGCAGGCCAGCCACCTCGCCCGGCTTCAGCGTGGCGGGATCGTGGTGCCAGCCGAGCCCCTTGCCCGCCGGCAGGACGTCATAGAGATGACGCATCAGGGGGCCGACGCAGTAGACCCCGTCGATGCCGTCGAGATGGCTGGCGAGGCCGGTGTGATAGGTTGGCGCGTCATCGCCCAGTTCCAGCATGTCACCGAGCACCGCAATGCGGCGGCCGCCGGTGACGTTGCGCGCCTGCAGGCTCTGCAGCGCAGCCGCCACGCTGGCCGGATTGCCGTTGAAACTGTCGTCGATCACGGTGACGCCGCCGACCGCCTGCTCGACACCGCGGCCGGTCATGATGCCGACCCGGTCGAGCTTGATCGCGAGCGTCGATGCGTCGAGATTCGCGGCGCGGATCGAGGCGAGCGCGGCCAGCGCGTTCTGGACGCGGTGCGGCGCACCCGGCGTCAGGCTGAAGGCGATTTCCGTCTTCCCGATCATGGCGACGACCTGCCAGCTCTCGCCATGCGGCGCGTGCGCGACCTCGTGCACCTCGGCATGCTCGCCGAAACGAATGACCTTGCCCTTCCATTCCGACGCCTTGAGCCCCGCGGGCAGCACCAGCACGCCGTCCGCGGGCAGGCCGAGCGCGATCGACACCTTCTCGCGGCGGATGGCCTCGAGCGAGCCGAGCTTCTCCAGATGCACCGGCTGGACGTTGACGACGAGCGCGACGGTCGGCCGCGTCAATTCGGCGAGCCGCGCGATTTCGCCTGGCTGGTTCATGCCCATCTCGACGACCCAGAGGCTGGCATCGGGCCGCGCGTTGCACAGCGTCAGCGGCACACCCCAGAAATTGTTGAAGCTCGACGGGCTGGCATAGGCACCCGGATAGGCCGCGAGGAATTCCTTGGTGCTGGTCTTGCCGGCGCTGCCGGTGAGCCCGATCACAGGCCCATGGAAGCGCGCGCGTGCAGCGCGCGCGAGACCCCAGAGGCCGTCGATCAGCGTGTCCTTGACGACGATCTGCGGAATCCGGATGCCCGCGATCTCGTGCGGCACGATCATCGCGGCCGCGCCGGACGCCTCCGCCTTGTCCGCGAACTCCCAGCCGTCACGCGCGCTGGCGAAGGCCGAGATGAAGCCGCCGCTCGGCGTGCCGCTCAGCGCGACGAACAGGCTGCCCGGCTTCACGAGGCGGCTGTCCTGCGTGACGAAATCGATTCCAGTGTCCGGGAATGATCCGGTCGCGCCCAGCGCGCGCGCCACCTCGGCAACCGTCCATAGTGGAGCGCTCATGCATCCCTCGACGCTAATGCGGCGGCGACCGCCTCGTGATCACTGAAGGGCAGCACCTCGCCGCCGACGATTTGCCCGGTCTCGTGGCCCTTGCCGGCGATGAGCAGCGCATCGCCGTCTTCCAATTCCTCGATCGCGGTGCGTATCGCCGCAGCGCGGTCGCCGATTTCGCGGGCGCCCTTGGCCGTAGCGAGGATCTCGGCGCGGATCGCCTCCGGCTTCTCGCTGCGCGGATTGTCGTCGGTGACGATGACGACATCGGCATTCTCCGCCGCGATCTCGCCCATGATCGGACGCTTGCCCGCATCGCGATCGCCGCCTGCGCCGAACACGACCACCAGCCTGCGCCCGGCGTAGGGCCGCAGCGCCTGCAGCGCCTTTGCCAGCGCGTCGGGCTTGTGCGCGTAGTCGACGAAGATCGGCGCACCGTTGCGCTCGCCGACGCGCTCGAGCCGTCCCTTGGCACCTTCGAGATGTTCGAGGCTCGCGAACACGTCGGCCGCATCGCTGCCGGTGCCGATGGCGAGGCCGGCCGACACCAGCGCGTTCTCGATCTGGAATTCGCCGGCCAGCGGCAGCCGGGTCGCATAGCGCCTGCCGCGATGTTCGAGCGCGATCACTTGCGAAAAACCTTCGACCGAGGCGCCGCCCAGGCGAATGCCCTCGCCTGCCCCATCGCCATTGCGGCCGACCGCCATCACGCGCAGGCTGCGCGATGTTGCAGCGTCGATCGCCTCCGCCGAGCAATCATGATCGGCCGAGATCACAGCAGCGCCTCCGGGCAGGACCAGTTCGCGAAACAGGCGAAGCTTCGCCGCAAGGTAATGCGCCACGGTCGGATGGTAGTCCATGTGGTCGCGCGAGAGATTGGTGAAGCCGGCGGCCGACACGCGCACGCCATCGAGGCGGTACTGGTCGAGCCCGTGCGAGGACGCCTCGAAGGCGAGATGCGTGACACCATCGCGCGCGATCTCATCCAGCTGCCGGTGCAGCGCGATCGGATCCGGCGTCGTCAGCGAGCCGTACACCGTGCGCTTTGGCGAGACGAGACCGATGGTGCCGATGCTGGCGGCGACGTGTCCCAGCCGCTGCCAGATCTGCCGCGTGAATGCGGCGACCGAGGTCTTGCCGCTGGTGCCGGTGACCGCGGCAATCGTCGCCGGCTGCGCGGGGAAGAATCTTGCCGCGGCGAGCGCCAGCGCGAGGCGCGGATTGGTTACCGCGATGAAAGGCACCTTGCTGCCATCCGGCGCGTGGTCGCCGACCACCGCCACGGCGCCTGCGGCAATCGCGGCATCGATGAAACGGGCGCCGTCGGTCTTGCTGCCGGCGAGCGCGAAGAAGAGATCGCCGGGCTTGACGACGCGGCTGTCGAGCGCAACGCCGGTGACCTCGAGCGCCGCGACCGCGGGCTCGATGGCGGCGTCATTGCCCAGAACGTCCTTGCTGAGGAGGTCGCGCAGCTTCATGGTTGTCCAGTCGACAGACCGTGCCGGAAAGCCGAATCTTCGCAAAAAGCCCGACTCGGCGGCGGCAACGGCTTACCCCGTTTGATTACTGGGTTGTCCTGGATGCTGCAAGAATAAGGCGGTCGGACGGCGGCAAATCGAACCGCGGCTCGATACCCAGAAGCGGCGCGATCCGCTCGATCACCTTGCCGCCGGTCGGCACCGCGTTCCAGCCCGAGGTGATGAAACCCTTCGTTTCGGGAATCGCCTGCGGCTCGTCCAGCATGACCAGGATCTGATACTTCGGATCGTCGCAGGGCATGATGGCGGTGAAGGAGTTGAGCACTCGCTTCTTGGCATAGCGGCCATTGATGACCTTTTCGGACGTGCCGGTCTTGCCGCCGACATAATAGCCCTTGACGTCGGCGGTCTTGGCGGTCCCGACTTCGGCATTGAGCCTCATCAGGAACCGCATCTTGTCGCTGGTCTCCGTCTTGATGACGCGCTTGGCCATCGCCGCCGCTTCCTCTTCGCTGCGCTTCAGGAAGGTCGGAGGAATCAAATAGCCGCCGTTCACCAGCGAGTTGATGCCCATGACCGCCTGGAGCGGCGCCACCGACATGCCCTGGCCGAACGCGATCGTCACCGTGTTCAGCTCGCCCCAGCGCCGTGGCACCAGCGGCGCCGCGCTTTCCGGCAACTCGGTGCGCAGCCGCGTCAACTGACCCATCTTGGCAAGGAACGCCTTGTGCGCCTCGACGCCCTGGCTGAGCGCGATCCGCGCGGCTCCGATATTGGAGGAATAGGTGAACACTTCCTTGGTGTTGATGAAGCGTCCAAGCGCGTGGCTGTCGTGGATGGTGAACTTGCCGTAGTGCAGGTTGCCGCGCGCATCCCACGACGAATTCAGATTGATCTTTCCGGAGTCGAGCGCCATCGCCAGCGTGAACGCCTTGAACGTCGAGCCCATCTCGTAGACGCCGGTGGTGAGGCGGTTGATACGGTCGGGGTCGTGTGCTTCCTTCGGGTTGTTGGGATCGAAGTCCGGCAGCGAGACCATCGCCACGATCTCGCCGGTCTTGACGTTGGAGACGATGCCGGAGGCCGCCTTGGCGTGGAACTTTTCCTTGGCCTTGAGCAACTCGTCGCGCAGCGCATGCTCGACGCGCAGATCGATCGACAGCTCGATCGGCTTCTGCAGGCGGTCCGTGGCAAAACCGGCGCGGTGGAGATCGGCGAGCCCCTGATTGTCGAGCCACTTCTCCATCCCGGCGATGCCCTGGTTGTCGATGTTGACGAGACCGATGAGGTGGGCGACCTCGTTGCCGGTCGGATAGACGCGCTTGTTCTCGCGCAGGAAGCCGATGCCGGGAATGCCGAGCTTGTGGATATCCTGCTGCTGCTTGGGCGTGATCTCGCGCTTCAGCCAGACGAAGCCCTTGCGCGTCCGCAGCCGCTCGCGCACCTCGGCCTCGTCGAGGTCGGGCACGGTGGCGGTCAGCAACTCGATCGCCTCGTCCTTGTCGATGATGCGGCGCGGCTCGCCGAACAGGCTCGACGCCTTGACGTCGGTCGCCAGGATCGCGCCGTTGCGGTCGACGATGTCGGGCCGTGCGGTCGCGACCACCTCCTGCGACGCGGCGCGGCGCGCGCTGTGGGCATCGGCGCCGATCGCGAACATCACGAGCCGGCCGCCGATCAGCAGGTAGACCGAGGCAAAGGCGAGCATCGCAAGCCCGACGCGCGCCCGCGCCTTCGCGGCGCGGTCGACATTGCGCCCGTACAGCAGGCTGCGGATCAGCCGCTGCCCCCAGGGCTCGGTTGGCGGCTCGGTCGGCTTTGCCAGAGGTTTGGCCGCTGTCTCAGCGCTCATTGCTTGTCCTCGGGCCGGGGTACGGAACCCGTCACCGTATCCGGATCGCTCGCGGCTTCGATGGTGTTGAGCATGGCTCCGATCGGGTCGGGCTCGCCCGGCCTGAACATCCGCGGCGGACGCTCCGGCAGGTTCTTCAGCGAGTCATATTGCGTCGCGTTGACCGGCTTGAGCGGCAGATGCCGTTCAGCCAGGCCTTGCAGGCGCAAGGGCGCATCGAGCTTGGCCCATTCGGAACGCAGCGACGCGATCGCGTCGCGCTGCTCGCGGATTTCCGCATGCAGCCGCAGCACCTTCTCGGTGCGGGCGGTCGAGTCCATCTTGATCCGGTAGACATAGGCCGCCGCGAAGATCAGCGCGCCGATGACGAGGAGGTGGATGAAGCGCATGTGTCAGCCTCCCCTCATCAGGTCGGAGAGTTTCGGCCAGGACGATGGCTCGCCATCGTGATGCGCGGGCGCCGAGGTCCGCTCGGCGGCGCGCAGCTTGGCCGAACGCGCGCGCGGATTGCGAGCGACTTCCTCGTCTCCGGCGACGACGGGCCGCCGCGTCAGCAGTTGGAAGCTCGGAGCCGTTTGCGCCACCTCCGGCAGATGCCGCGAGCCGCCGCCCGTCTTGCTGCGCTCGGCGAGGAAATTCTTGACGATGCGGTCTTCCAGCGAATGGAACGAGACCACCACGAGCCGGCCGCCGGGGCTGAGCACGCGCTCGGCGGCAGCCAGCGCGGTCTGCAGCTCTTCGAGTTCTTCGTTGACGAAGATGCGAAGGGCCTGGAACGTCCGCGTCGCCGGATGAATCTCGCCGGGCTTGGAGCGCACCACCCGGCCGACGAGGTCCGCGAGCGAACGGGTGGTGGTGAACGGCGTCTCCTGACGGTCCGCCACGATGGCGCGGGCGATGCGGCGCGACTGCCGCTCCTCGCCGAAGAGATAGATGATGTCGGCAAGATCGCTTTCGGAAGCGCGCGCGACGATGTCGGCCGCGGTCGGTCCCGCCTGCCCCATCCGCATGTCGAGCGGGCCGTCGAGGCGGAACGAGAAGCCACGGCCGGCCTGGTCGAGCTGCATCGAGGACACCCCGACATCCATGACGACGCCGTCAACGGCATCAACGCCGTGCGCCGCGCAGACTTCGGCGAGATTGGAGAAGCGGTCCTCGACCAGCGTCAGCCGGCCCGCGGAGCGCGCGACCAGATCGGCGCCGCCTGCGATCGCCGTCCGGTCGCGGTCGATCGCGATCAGCCGGGTTCCCGGCACGTCGAGAATGGCGCGGCTGTAGCCGCCGGCGCCGAAGGTGGCGTCGACATAGATGCCCCCCTCGCGCGGCGCGAGATGGTCGATCGCCTCGCGGCCGAGAACGGGGATGTGCGGGGCCGAGCTCATGCGCCAGGCCCACCGAGCGTCCAACCGAAATCTGGGACGAGCGAGCCCATTACGCCTCGAATAATTCCGCGTCGCGGCGGTTCCACGACCCAACCCCTGTACAGCACGGTATCCGGGCCCGGTCGCCCTGAGTGGCAAACCCAGTTTTCCCAGCGGAATTTGTCGGGCAGCCATGGGATTTCGAGCCAAATACGCTTTGGCCGCCTCCGGACACGGGTCGGCTCTTCATTCCTCAGTAACGACCCTTAGCGTTAAGAAAGCGTTGATCGACTGGTTACAAGTCGAAAAGGTGAAGTGGCGGTGATGCCTCATCCACACACCCGCTCAAAATGCATCCGTTAACCGCGCCGTGCGATTGCGCCCAAGCGAGGGTAAAGGAATAGTAAAGAGAAGGGCTTGGCCCACTCTCCATTCCGATTTGAGCTGTCTATGTCGTCCGGTTCGTCCACACCGTCTGGATCTGATTCGAAGCGTCAGCGCGTTCTCCCGGTTCCCAAGGCCGCGGCGACCATGCGGACGTTCGAACCGGATTCGTCCATCGTCTCCGACATCATCCCCTCGCCGAACCATGGCGAGCGCAACAGGGGCCGGCAGCCGGACATGATCGTGCTGCACTACACCGGGATGCCCGATGTCGAGGGCGCGCTGGCGCGGCTGTGCACGGCAGGCACCGAAGTGTCGGCGCATTACGTCGTGCTCGAGGACGGCCGCATCGTGCAATGCGTGCCCGAGGCGAGGCGCGCCTGGCACGCCGGCGTCTCATCCTGGGCCGGCGAGGACGACATCAATTCCTGCTCAATCGGCATCGAGATCATCAATCGCGGCCACGACTGGGGCTATCCGGAGTTCCCGCTGCGCCAGATCGCCGCCGTGATCGCGCTGTGCCGCGGCATCATGCTTCGCCGCAAGGTGCCTGCGCACAGGGTGCTCGGCCATTCCGACGTCGCGCCGGCGCGCAAGAAGGACCCCGGCGAGAAATTTCCGTGGCATTCGCTGGCCAATTCCGGCGTCGGCCACTGGGTCACGCCCGCGCCCGTCGTGCGCGGCGAGAGCCTGATGCTCGGCACCATCAGCGACGAGGTGCTGAGCCTGCAGCGCGCGCTCGCCCGATACGGCTATGGCGTGCCGCTGACCGGCAAATACGACGCCGCGACGATGGAAGTCGTCACCGCCTTCCAGCGCCATTTCCGCCCGGCGCGGCTCGATGGCGTCGCCGATCATTCGACGCTGTCGACATTGCAGGCGCTGCTGGCGAGCCTGCCGGCGGAGACGAAGGTCGCCGCGTCGAAGTGACGGCAAGACTGCCGCCACTCTCATGTCCCGGACGCGCGCAGCGCGAGCCGGGACCGAGTCGGCAACACGATCCGCGGCAGTCGATGGGCCCCGGCTCTGCAGCGCAGCGCTGAAGACGCGCTGCGCTGCGTCCGGGGCACGCGAGACCTACTCCAGCTCCCTCATCCGTCGCGCATACAGCCGTCGCAACGGCTCAAGCTGCGTCGCCTCCGCGGCCGCGATATACGCTTCGCGCGCCTCGTCCTTCCGGCCCAGCCTTCGCAACAGATCCGCACGCACTGCCGGCAGCAGTTCATAGCCCTTCAGCGCGCCGCGCGCGCTGATCGCATCGACGAGATCGAGGGCGCGGGCGGGTCCGTCGACCATCGAAACGGCGGCGGCGTGGTTGAGCTCGATCACCGGCGACGGACCGATGCGCAGCAGCACCTCGTAGAGCCCCGCGATCTGCGGCCAGTCGGTCTGCTGGTAGCTCGGCGCGCGCGCATGCAGCGCGGCGATCGCGGCCTGCACGACATAGGCTTGCGGCCGGCCGGGCGTGCCAAGCGCATCATCGACCAGACGCAGCCCGTCCTCGATCTGCGCGCGGTCCCAAAGCGTGCGGTCCTGTTCTTCGAGCAGCACGATGTCGCCGGCCGAATTCGCGCGGCCCGCACGGCGGGCATCGTGCAGCAGCATCAACGCCAGCAGGCCCTTGATGCCGGCGCGACCGGGCATCAACCGGTCGAGCAAACGGCCGAGCCGGATCGCCTCGGCCGCGAGATCCGACCGCATCAGATTGGCACCCGAGGTTGCGACATAGCCTTCGGTGAAGACGAGATAGACCACCGCGAGCACGCCATCGAGCCGGGGTGCCAGCGCGTCACGCTCCGGTACCTCGTAGGGAATGCCGGCAAGCCTGATCTTCTGCTTGGCGCGAACCAGGCGCTGCGACATCGCCTCCTCGCTGACGAGAAAGGCGCGCGCGACCTGCGCGGTCGAGAGCCCGCAGACGGTGCGCAGCGTCAGCGCGACCTGAACCTCCGGCGAAAACGCGGGATGGCAGCAGGTGAAGATCAGCCGCAGCATGTCGTCGTCGAGCATCGCCGGCGGCTCGTCGCCGGCTTGGACATTCAGCTCGAGTTCATGCACGAGCTGTTGCGCCTTGCCGCGGAAGACAACCTGGCGGCGGACCCGATCGATCGCCTTGTGCCTCGCGACGTTGACCAGCCAGGCGCGCGGATGATCCGGCAGTTCGCACGCCGTCCAGCGCTCCAGCGCAACGGCAAAGGCGTCCTGCAGCGCGTCCTCGGCGAGATCGAAATCCCCGACGAGGCGGATCAGCGTAGCCAGCGCCCGCCCCGCCTCGTCGCGGAATATCCTGTCGATCTCGCCCGGATTCATGGGTCGCTATGCGGTTCAGCCGTTACTTGTCGTAGACCCAGATCGGCCGCACCTCGATCGACCCGATGCGTGCACCCGGAATGCGCGCGGCAATCTCGATCGCCGCATTGAGATCCTTGGCCTCGACGAGATAGTAGCCACCGAGTTGCTCGCGCGTCTCCGCGAACGGGCCGTCGGTCGTCAGCGTCTTGCCGTCGCGAACCCGCACCGTCGTTGCTGTCGTGGTCGGCTGCAAACGGTCGCCGGCCTTGAAATTGCCGCTCTGGACGATGCCTTGGGTGAAGGTCTGGTATTCGGCCAGCATCTTCTGGCCGGTCGCCGGGTCCATCTTCGCGTACTCGACCTCGTTCTGGTAGATCATCAGCAGATATTGCATCGCGTGCTCCCGTTGTTCGGCTGTATCGCCGACACCCAGTCGAACGAGTCCGCCTCCAAACGACATCTTCAGGATAAATTATTGTGGGCAAAGCGCGCGCGATGATCTTCGCTTGACGAAACCGTCACAAATGCCCATGCGTTGACCGTCAGTCGGCCGGACGGCTGCTCCGGCAACGGTCGAAAGACCGCCGGGGAGGAAAGTCCGGGCTCCCTTGACATACGGTGCCGGATAACGTCCGGCGGGGGCGACCCCAGGGAAAGTGCCACAGAGAACGAACCGCTCCCTCCTCGGAGGAAGTAAGGGTGAAAAGGTGCGGTAAGAGCGCACCGCGGCTCCGGCAACGGAACCGGCATGGTAAACCCCACCGGGAGCAAAACCGAATAGGGACGGCAAATGCGGGCCGATCGCGCAAGCGATAACGCCGCGGGGCGATGTCAGGCCCGCCGTCCGGGTAGGTTGCTCGAGGCCATGTGCAAACATGGTCCCAGAGGAATGGCCGTCACGTATCGTGCGCGCAAGCGCGCGGTGCCTTACAGAACCCGGCTTACAGGCCGGCTGATATCTTGCAACGAGGGGTTCGATGCCGACAGCATCGGACCCCTCACCATTTTGAGGGTGTCATTCCGGGGCGTGCGCAGCACGAGCCCGGAATCCATCGCGCGGCACAGTTAGAGAGGAATGGATTCCGGGCTCTCGCTTCGCGATCCCTGGAATGACGGCGAGGATCAGGCCGCGCGGCTGTCCGCCTGCACGAAGACTGGTGCAAGCCGATCAGCGTCGCGACGCAGCTTGCCCGCCTCGAAGCCGTGCATGCCGATCTGCCATTGCAGGCCGACGATGGCGCCCTTGGTCGGTTGCAACAGCGCGAGCGAGGCAAACAGCGTCAGCGGCAGCCAAACCGCCAGTTGCAGCCAGATCGCCGGCGCATAGGCCGTCTCGACCGCGAGGATCGCCGGCACCACGAGATGGCCAACCACGACCATCACGAGATAGGCCGGGAAGTCATCGGCACGCTGATGAAACAGCTCTTCTCCGCAATGGTCGCAGGAATCGGCCACCTTGAGGAAATGGCCGAACATGTGTCCCTTGCCGCAGTTCGGGCACTTGCCCAGAAAACCGCGCCACATCGCCTTCGACAGAGAGACCGAACCGGTTGCCATGACAGCACCTCTTCCTTTCCGCTGATCCATACAATAATATCCTGTATCCATACATTCAAAGGATATGGGCCTGAATTGCATGGATTGGACCCCTACAATCTCGGAGCTGAACGGGCCGCGCTACCAGCGCATCGTCGAGGCCATGGAGGCCGACATCGCGTCCGGCCGGCTGGTGCGCGGCCAGCAACTGCCGACGCAGCGCGCGCTGGCAAAGTTGCTCGGCATCGACCTGACCACGGTGACCCGCGCCTACACCGAGGCGCGCCGCCGCGGCATTCTGGAGGCCCGCGTCGGACAGGGCTCGTTCGTGTCGGAGACCAGCGCGCGGCGTGCGGTCGACCTGCCGCATCCCGTCGCGATCGACCTCTCGATGAATGTGCCGCCGCATCCGCTGGACGCGCAGCTCGACGAACGCATCATGGCGGGGATCGAAGCCATGCGCGCGCAATCGGGTTTGACGGCGCATCTCAACTACCAGCCGCCCGGCGGCAGCTTGCATGAGCGCGAGGTCGCAGCGAAGTGGCTGCGCGCGCGCGTGCCACACGCACATGCCGACAGGCTCGTGATCTTTCCCGGCACGCAGACGATCCTGTTCAATGTGCTCGCTGATCTTGCCCGGCCCGGCGACGTCGTGCTGACGGAAGCGTTGACCTTCCCCGGCATCAAGGCCGCCGCGGCGCGGCTCGGCGTCAAGCTGGTCGGCGTCGCGATGGACGACGGCGGCATCCTGCCCGATGCCCTGGCGAAGGCTTGCCGCACACACAGCCCGAACGCCGTCTATCTCGTTCCGACGCTGCACAATCCGACCACCACGACGCTGTCCGCCGAACGGCGCGGTGCCATCGCAAAAATCATCCGCGATGCCGATACGTGTCTGATCGAGGACGACGCCTACGGCCTGCTCGATCGCGCGGCCTCGCCGATCGCCAACCTCGTTCCCGAGCGGACATATCTTGCAACAACGCTGTCGAAATGCATCGCGCCGGCGCTGCGGGTTGCCTATCTCTTGACGCCCGATCACGCCGCGCAGCAGCAGATGCGCAGCTTTTTGCAGGCAACCGTCCAGATGCCGGCGCCGCTGATGGTCGCGCTGGTGACGCATTGGATCGAGACCGGCATCGCCGATCGCATCATCACCGCCATTCGGAGCGAGGCGATCGGCCGCCAGCAGCTCGCGCAGCGCGCCCTGAAGGGCTTTCAGTTCACGGCCAGGCCTGCCGCCCATCATCTGTGGCTGCGGCTGCCGGAAGATCGCCCCGACATCGCGGCGCATCTGCTGCGGAATGGACTTGCCGTCGTCGCCGGCGATGCGTTCACGGTGGACGGGACACCGCCGCATGCAGCGCGCGTCTCGCTCGGCGCCGCGCGCAACAGGGCGGAATTGACCGAAGCGCTGCGCATCCTCGCCGGCGCGCTGCACAAGCCCGCCGACATCAGGCAGATCGTCTAGAGCATCATCGGTTCTGATTGAAGCAGAACCGAAACTCTCAATTCTCGTTTTGACGCGTTTTCTTCACGCGAATCGGCATCCACTTCGCTCGACAACGCTCTGGATCACTGGTGATGGCGGCGATGGCGGAGGCGAACAACCGGCGTTGGGCCTGACGGGTAGGCCGCATAGGCCTCGCTGGGCACCACCGTCTCGCTACGCGCCGCGCGTCCCGCAGGCGTGAGCTGGCCGCCATTCAGCACATCGCGGTCGGGATGGGCCGCCTGATAGGCCGCGGGCTCGGAAAACTGCGCCTGCGCCAGCGTCGGCATCAACGCCGCCGATAACAGGGCGGCCGCGACGGCCTTGTTCGCGCGAGTCATGATCATGCTCCATCATCTGGTTCGGGGCAGTCCAATCGGCGCACGATCGCGTCGGGTGGGCCCCGGTTTGAAGTACGACCATCATGTAGGCCCGTCTTCCGCGATCGCCCATCATCGCGCCGCAGCCGGGGATCACGCTTGCGTGCGGTTTTGAGATTGACCTTCATGGCTGCGGCCGTGCTATGCGGGCAGCGGCGATCAACAATTCGGGATCGCCCATTGCGACAAGGACGATCGGTTGGAAACGTTCACTTACGCGCTGCTGCTGTTTGGCGCATTGGCCGGCGGCTTCGTCTCGGGCTTGGCCGGCTTCGGCACCGCGCTGATGGCGCTCGGCATCTGGCTCTACGTCCTGCCGCCATCGCTTGCGGTACCGCTGGTCTTGATCTGCTCGGTCATCGCGCAGACCTCGACGCTGCCGTCGATGTGGAAGAGTTTCGATCTCTCGCTGGTGTGGCCGTTCCTGATCGGAGGACTGATCGGCGTTCCCTTGGGGACCATGATGGTCGCCTCCGCCGATCCAAAGGTGTTCAAGCTGAGCGTCGGCGTACTGCTGCTGATCTTCCCGAGCGCGCTGTTCCTGAACAAGAAGCCGCTCGCCGTCAAATTCGGCGGCCGGATCGCGGATGGTGCGATCGGCTTTGCCGGCGGCATTCTCGGCGGCCTTGCCGGACTGTCGGGGCCGCTGCCGATCCTCTGGGCCAACATCCGTGTCTGGAACAAGCATGAGCGGCGCGGCATCTTCCAGCTCTTCAATTTCACGGTGCTGGCCACCGCGCTGATCGTGCAGACGGCATCGGGCCTCGTCGCATTCAAGGTGGTCTGGCTCGCGCTGGTCGCCTTTCCGGGCACGCTGCTCGGCGCATGGGCCGGCGCGCGGGTCTACCACGCGCTGAGCGACAAGCATTTTGGCGACGTCGTGCTCGGCCTGTTGTTCCTGTCGGGCGTCGGCCTGGTCTGGAATAGCTTCACGGCCCATTGACCGGTGTTCACCGACATGGCCGCATCCTCCGATCGGAGGATGCGGCATGCCGGAAACATTCCTATTGATCCGCTTCAGAAGCTGAGTGTGGCGGCGCCGCCCTTGATCAGCTCGTGCATCGCGCTCGCACCGGAGATGACAACGCCATCCAGCAGGTCCTCCTGCGCGTAACCGCGGCTCTTGACGCAGGGCGTGCAGGCCCAGAGCTTGCCGCCCCGGTTCATGAAATCGCGCAGCATGGCGGCGAGGCCATCGAGCGGCTTGACCTGCGTGAGATCGGCGGCGCCGTGCCGCACGATGTCGACGCCGGCGCTGGAAAGAAAGATCGAGACCTTCAGGCCGGCCGTCATCCCGCCAAGCGCGATGGTCACGCCAACGGACGACAATTCGTGGTCGATGCCATGCGTAATGACGACGACCAGATCACGTGGCTCGGTATTCAATTTGTTACCTCTTCAATCGTTTTGTGAGTTTCAATCCTAGTTACCCGAGGACCGGCCGACCATGACCAGGACCCCGCAAGTCTTGACCGAAACGCCGTCTGATCTTTTGTCCGAGGTGTTGGGCAGCATGCATGTTGCCGGCACCGTGCTCCTGCGCGCCGAATTTCGCGAGCCCTGGGCGGTGACGACGCCGGAAGCGTGCCAGCTTGCCCGGCTGCTGCCACTGCGCACCGAGCGGATCATCCCTTTCCACATCATCGCATCAGGCAGCTGCTGGATGGAGCTGGACGGGCACGCACCGGTGCAGTTGAACGAGGGCGACGTCGTCGTGCTTCCCTATGGCGACAGTCATCGGCTCCGCGGACGCGAGCCGATCGTGCCCATGCAGGTCGGCGGCCTGTTGCCGCGCCCGCCCTGGACGGACGTCGTCATCCTCGAGCATGGCGGCATAGGTCCCGTCACGCGGATCATCTGCGGATTTCTTCAGTGCGACGAATTGCTGTTTCACCCCGTGCTGCGTCATTTGCCCGTGGTGCTGCACGTCAGTCCGCAAGGCCCCGCCGACGAATGGCTGGCCAGCACGATCCGCCACACTGCGGCGGAAGCGAGCACGCCGCGGCCTGGGTCGCGCAGCCTGCTGGATCGTCTGGCGGAGGTGATGTTCGTCGAGATCCTGCGCAAGCACATGCAGGGACTGCCGGCGAGCGAACTCGGATGGTTCGCCGCCATCAACGACCAGGTCGCCGGCGCTGGCCTCAGGCACCTGCATGCCATGCCGTTCCACGACTGGACGGTCGAAGACCTGGCCCGCCGCATCGGGGTGTCGCGCACCGTGCTGGCCGAACGTTTCAAGCAGTTTCTCGATCAGCCGCCGATGCAGTATCTCGTTCACTGGCGCCTGCGGCTGGCCGCGCACGCGCTGACGTCAGGTGCGACGCCGATCAAGTCGATCGCCTGCCAGAGCGGCTACGAATCCGAGGCGGCCTTCAGCAGGGCCTTCAAGCGTCACTTCGGCGTGCCGCCGGGAGTCTGGCGCAGACGCTCGTCTTCGCGCCCGTCCATCGCCGGGAACGCCCCGCCGCGCTTTGCGTTGAGCGCCATACCGCCGGCGACGCCGACGCCGAGCACATAGATCCAGCCCGAGGTGAAATCGAACAGATGCGTGTTCAATAGCGAGGACAGCATGTTCTGGACGACCACCAGCAAGCCGATCCAGCAAGCCAGCCCCTCGCCACGAAACATCAGCAGGTGCGAAAACCACAACGCATAGAGGATCAGCACGCCGGTGGCGCCCCACTGCACGGCAACGCTGAGCGTCTGGTTGTGCGGGTTGCTGACGATCTCGCTCCGCAGCGGATCCACCTTTGGATCGACCGCCACGCTTGCGAACAGGCCGCGGATCGACCCGGTGCCGTGACCGATCAGCGGCGCGTCCGCGATGAACCCGAGGGACTTCCGCCAGTATTCCAGCCGCGAGCCCATCCCGCTGACCTGCCTGTCCTGCATGCTCACCTGGTAGTCGTTGTGGAATTTCGCAATGGTCGCGCGCAGATGCGGCGAGACGTTCCAGAGCAGGATGGCTGCCAGCACCATCGCGCCGGCCGCGATCAAGGCGGTGCGGCGGCGCAGATGCAGCAGGCCGAACACCACGAGCAGGAACGGCAGCGTCACCAGCGCCGTGCGCGAGACCACGACGAACATCATGTTGGCGAGGAAGCCGGCCGCAAGTAACGCGAACAGTGCGGCGGCCCGAACGCGGCCCTGCCGGAACAGCGTCGCGGCAGGATAAAGCACCGCGATCGCACAGAGCGCGAATTCCTGGCTCTGGTCGATATAGTTGCGCACCGCGATCCCGCTCTCGACCTTGTAGGGTCCGCGCGACAGATAGAGCTTGAGCGAGAGGCCGGGGTCGAGCGCGACGGCGAAGGAGTACAGCGTCAGCAGCGCGCAGGACGCCAGGAACGCCGAAAACACCCAATTGCCATAAGGCCAGCGCTCGAACTGGTAGATCAGGAGCGGCACCACCAGCAATTTTGTCACCGGACCGAGGGCATGGATCCGCTCTGGCCAGGGCGCCTCGGACCAGAGCGTGCCGAGCGCGGCGAGGACCACCAGGACGATCGGCAGCAGGCAGACCGGGCGCAGCAGCGAGCGCGGAAACGCGCGCAGATCGAGAAAGGCGAAGGCGATCAGCCAGGGGATCAGCGCAAACGTCAGCCCGGTGGTCGTCCACGGCAGCAGCAGCGCGACGAGCGCGACGAAGCGGGCCGGCGTACGGTAGCGCGCCGCCCAGATCGCCGCGAGCCAGGACCCCGGCTTCTGCTCGTTCACCACTCCGTCCATTCCGCCCCTATATAGCCGCCATCCCCACGGCGAGGCAAATTAGCCGGGGCCGCGGGGACAGAACAAGGCGTCGCTAGACAGGCTTGCGGGCGAGCGGCGCAAGGGGCTCCGGCGGCGCCCTCTCCTCGTGCGGCCGCGCAAGGCGTTTGCCGAACTCGCGGCGCAGCAGCCAAACGCTCAACGCAGCCTGCAGCGTTGTCGCGGCGATCGACAGGTACCAGACGTGCTCGATGCGGAAGCCCGGCCACGTCGAGAGCCAGATCGCCGGCAGCGAATAGGTCAATACGCGTGTCGCCGAGCTCAGGAGCACCGGCTTGGTGTTGCCGAGGCCCTGGAACATGCTGGAGCAGGTGAAGATCAGGCCCTGCGCCACCATGTTGAGCGAGATGACTCGCAAGAACAGGTAGGCGATCCTCATGGTTTCCTGGTCGTTGGAGAATCCAGCGAGCAGCATCTGCGGCTTCAGTTGCGCCGGGACCATGAATGCGATCATCACGGCGGAGGTGATCAGCGCCGTCTTGACGGCGCGCCTGTCACTCCGCTGCTGCGATGCGTCCGAGCTCCACCACCTGGCGCTCGAACAGGCCGCGATAGATTCCCCCGGGCTTGCCCGCGAGCACGGCATGCGTGCCCTGCTCGACGATCTCGCCGCGGTCGAACACCAGGATCCGGTCGAGGCTGCGCACCGTCGACAGCCGGTGCGCGATCACGATCGAGGTCCGGCCCTGCATCAACCGCTCCATCGCCTGCTGGATCAGCGCCTCCGATTCCGAATCGAGGCTCGAGGTCGCCTCGTCCAGGATCAGCACCGGCGCATCGGCGAGGAACGCGCGCGCCAGCGCCACGCGCTGCCGCTCGCCGCCCGAGAGCTTGACGCCGCGCTCGCCGACCAGCGTGCCGTAGCCCTTGGGCAGGCGCAGGATGAAGTCGTGCGCATTGGCAAGCCGCGCCGCCTGTTCGATCGCCTCCATTCCAGCGCCCGGCCGGCCATAGGCGATGTTCTCCGCGAGCGTGCGGTGAAACAGGATCGGCTCCTGCTGCACGATCGCGATCTGGCTGCGCAGCGATTGCTGCGTCGCCAGCGCGATGTCCTGCCCGTCGATCAGGATGCGGCCGCCCGACACGTCGTAGAGCCGCTGCACCAGCTTGACGAAAGTGGTCTTGCCGGAGCCGGAGCGGCCGACGAGGCCGACCCGTTCACCGGCACGGATCGTCACCGACAATCCGTCATACAGCGGCGCGCGATGGCTGCCGTAATGGAACGTGACGTCGTCGAACACGATCTCGCCGCCTTCGATCGCGATCGGCCGCGCATTGGCCGCATCGGCAATCCCGATCGGCTCGTCATGGATCGTCACCAGTTCCTCCATGTCGTTGACCGAGCGCTGGAGGTTGTTGAAGTGCATGCCGACGTCGCGCAAATAGGCGTGAATGACGTAATAGCTCGTCAGCACATAGGTGACGTCGCCGGGCGAGGCGTGCCCGGACATCCACAGCAGCACCGCGCCGCCGATCACGGACCCCCGCAGGCATAGCAGCATCGAAAGCTGCGCCACGGCAGTATGGTTGTAGCGAAACCAGGTCCGCCGCACGCGCACGCGCCAGCGTTTGACGACGCGCGTGAGCCGCGCATCCTCGCGCATCTCCGCACCGAAGGATTTCACCACGGCGTTGCATGTCAGCGCGTCCGCCAGTGTGCCGCCCACCTTGGTGTCCCAGGCATTGGAGATTCGCGCGGCCGGCGCGATGTAGCGCGTCGAGAACAGCACCGTCATCGTCACATAGGCCAGCGCCCCGAGCGCGATCACCGCGCCCAGCGAGGCCCAGTGCGCGCCGAGCAGGATCATCGACCCGATCAGCACGACCAGCGAAGGCAGCAGCGCCAGCAGCAGGGTGTCGTTGAGCAGATCGAGCGCCCACATGCCGCGCGTGATCTTGCGCACCGTGGAGCCGGCGAACGAGTTGGCGTGCCAGTCGGTCGAGAAGCGCTGCACCCGCATGAACGCGTCCTGCGTCACCTCCGACATGATCTTCAGCGTGAACGGCACGATCGCCTGCAGCCCCGTGAGCCGCAACACCATCGACGCCGCGCCCAGCGCCACGATGGCGCCGAATGCGACCAGTGCCGCGTGGCGCGCATCGGGATCGGACGGCCCGCGCGTCAACGCGTCGATCAATTGTCCGGAGAAAACCGGCATGAACAGGTCGGCGGCGGTCGCGCCGAGCAGGCTGACAACGATGACGAGCATGCGTCCCGGCTGCTTCAGCCAGTGCCTGAACACGAAGGGCAGCACCACGCGGATCGCCGCGGGCTTCTTTGACAGAGCGGTCATGGCATCATCCGGCCGCTTCTGGCGCGAGCCGGCTCCATCGATGGACGCAAGTCCGCCACGAGGGCCGGACGGCGTCACTTGAGACTGATTTTGACTTGGGAAGCGGAGCGATCGGGACGTGTTGCCCAATCAAAGCTGGCGGAAGAGGCCTCTAGGAGGCCGAGCACATACCGAGCCAGACCATCATCGAGCGCGGGCGTGTGATCTGCGAATGCGACGAAATCATGCAAATCTCTCCCCGGTTCGAATGAATGAGATGCGCTTTATAGATGTATCGTTTTCGGTTTGCAACGGGGCCCGCGCGAGATCACGGACGAGTGTTGCAATTTGGTTGGAGAGACGCTGTGGTGGGCAGCGGTGCCGCTCCCCCCAATTCTCCGCTGTCATCCTCCGCGAAGGCGGAGGATCCAGTACGCCGCAGCGGATGTGGTGAGAGCGAATTCTTCGACGACGGCCTCTGGAATACTGGATCGCCCGGTCAGGGCCGGGCGATGACACCGCATGTTAGGCTCGTCCAATTTGGACAGCCGCTAATGCGCGTCGCCGCCGCCGGTCAGCGAGGCCGGCTTGTTCAGCAGCGTCACCAGCAGGCTGAGGCCGAGATAGAACAGTGTCAGGATGAAGAAGGCGTCGCCATAGCCCATCACCGCGGCCTGGCGATGCACGATCTGGCTGAGCTGCTTCATCGCCATCAGCGTGGAATCGCCGAGCCCCTGGAACTTCTGCTGCAGCAGGGTCAGGGTCTCGGTCGCGGTCGCATTGCCCCAGGTCACGCGCTCCTGGAGGCGGGTGATGTGCAGATCGGTACGGTCGTTGAGCACGGTGTTGATCACGGCGAGCCCGACCGCGCCGCCGAGATTGCGCATCAGGTTGAACAGGCCGCTCGCGTTCTTCACTCTCTCGGGCGCCAGCGTACCGAGCGCGATGTTGTTGGTCGGCACCATCGCGAACATCATGCCGACGCCGCGCAGGATCTGCGGGATCAGCAGCTCGTAGAAATCGTAGTCGCGGGTGATCCAGGTCATCTGGTAGGAGCCGATCGCGAACGTGATCAGCCCGAACGCGATCATGTAGCGCATGTCGACCTTGACCATGAGACGGCCGACCAGCGGCGCGACCAGGAACATGGTCATGCCGGAGACGAACATGGTCTCGCCGATCATCAGCGCGCTGTAGCCGCGCACTTCGGCGAGGTAGCGCGGATAGATGTAGGTGAGACCGTAGAGGCCGATGCCGATGCAGAACTGCAGCAGGCAGCCGATCGCGAAATTGCGGTTGGAGAAGGTGCGCAAATTGACGATCGGCTCGGCTGCCGTGAACACGCGCCAGAAGAATGCGATCGCCGAGATTGCGCAGATCCAGGCGCAGATCGCAACGGAGGTGTCCTGCATCCATTCGTGCTGCGGACCCTCCTCCAGCACGTATTCCAGCGTGCCGAGGAAACCCGCCATGAACATCAGGCCCCACCAGTCGAAGCGGTCGAGCAATTCGAAATGCGGCTGGTCGAAATCGACCAGCAGCCACACGCCGATGGTGATGCCGATGCCGGGCACGACGTTGATGAAGAACAGCCAGTTCCACGACATCAGGTCGGTGATGTAGCCGCCGACCGTCGGGCCGATGGTCGGGGCCAGCGTCGCGACAAGACCGATGATGGGACCGACGATGTGGAATTTGGAGCGCGGAAACACCGTATAGGCCGAGGCAAACACCGTCGGGATCATGCCGGCGCCGAGAAAGCCCTGCAGCGCGCGCCAGAGGATCATCTCCTCGATCGTGGTGGCAAAGCCGCAGAGCAGGCTCGATATCGTGAAGCCCGCCGCCGAGATCGCGAACAGCATCCGCGTGCCGAACGCGCGGGAGAGAAAGCCCGACAGCGGGATCGCGATGACTTCGGCAATCAGATAGGCGGTCTGGACCCAGGCGACCTCGCTCGAGCTTGCCGACAGTCCGGCCTGGATTTCACTGAGCGATGCCGAGACGATCTGGATGTCCAGGATCGACATGAACATCCCGAACACCATGATAATGAAGGCGAACAGCCGCTTCGGCGCGATGCGGTCCGAAGCGGGGTTCGCCATCATGGCGGGTGGAGCAGTGGTGGCGTTCGCCATGGTCTGACCTCGCAGCGCCCGGAAGCGCGCCTACTGCGGATGGATCATGGTGGGATCGTCGAGATCGATCTCGCTGTCGGCGTCGGCCGCGCCCTTGTTGGTGTCGACCGTCGCATACACCGACATGCCGGCACGCAGCAGGTTCTGCCGGGCGACCGATTTCGGCACGCGGATGCGGACCGGCACGCGCTGCACGATCTTGGTGAAGTTGCCGGTGGCGTTGTCGGGCGGCAGCAGCGTGAACACCGAGCCCGAACCCGCCGCGATGCTGTCGACGACGCCCGCGAACTTGCGCATGCCGTAGGCATCGACCTTGATCGTCACGGGCTGGCCGGGACGGATCCGCTTGAGCTGCGTTTCCTTGAAATTGGCGTCGATATAGACGTTGTCGAGCGGCACGACGTTGCCGAGGCGCTGGCCGACCGCGACGAAGTCGCCGGCACTGACGAGGCGGTTGGAGAAGACGCCGTCGACCGGCGCGCGAACCGCAGTGAAGGCAAGATCGCGTTCGGCCTTGGCGAGCGAGGTCTTGAGTTCGGCGAGTTGCGCCTGCGCTTCGGCCTGCTGGGCCCTGGTGACGTCGACATTGCTGACGGCGACGTCATAGGCGGCCTGCGCGGCCTTGACGGCCGCGGCGCCCTGATCGCGTCCGGCTTCCGAAGTCTCGAACGTGGCGCGGGAGGCAAAGCCCTTGTTGCTCAGCGCCTGCTGCCGCTCATAATCGAGATCGGCGCGCTTGAGGCCGGCTTCGGCCGAAACGAGCTGCGCCTTGGCCTGCACGACCTGGCTTTCCTGCGCGGCGATCTGGCGGCCGATGCGGTCGATCGTGGCCTGCTGGGTCGCGATCCGCGTCGTGGCCGCGTCGACCGCGATCTTGTAGTCGCCGTCGTCGATGCGCAGGACGATATCGCCCGCGCGCACCGAGCCGTTGTCACCGACGAGAATCGCGGAGATGTGGCCGGCGACGCGCGCGCCGAGCATGGTGTTGTTGGCGCGGACATAGGCGTCGTCGGTGGCGACATAGAAGCGGCCGACCAGCGTGTAGTAGCCGGCATAGCCGGCTGCTGCGAGCGCCAGCACGAGACCGATGCCCATCATGACGACCTTGCGCTTGCCGGACTTGCCGGCAGCGGCGGGTGCGCCGGGCGCAGATGCATCGGGGGCCGGCTTGTCGGTCACGGGTTTCTCGGTGACCTCGCCGCGGCGCCTGGCTTCCTCGGCCACGTGAGCGCGCAACTGCTCGGCCAGGGCGGCAGATTTTTCCGTCGTTGCTTCACTGCCAGCCTGCTCCGGCGTCGTCTCCACCGCTTCCTGGCGAAGGACGCGCGCAGCCTGGTCTCTCGATACGGCCATAACGGCCTCCCCAATAAAAGCGCGATAAGGACGGCCGCCCTGCGGCCGGATGTCCCATCGGCTGTCCCAAATATCATTGACCGAACGGTTCGGTCAATATACATAATATTCCCGATCGAACCGTACTGGCCCGAATCCTTTATTTAGGTTTCATGGTTCGGATCCGATCCAAAAACCTTCCGAGACGCTGAACCAATGGTTGTAGTCGGTCGCGAACATCTGCACGTCATCCAAGAGGAGGACAGCTCCAAGCGCCGCCAGATCCTGGACGGCGCGCGCAAGGTGTTCATGGATCTGGGTTTCGACGGCGCCAGCATGGGCGAGATCGCGCGCGCGGCCGGCGTCTCCAAGGGTACGCTCTACGTCTATTTCGCCGACAAGACCGCGCTGTTCGAAGCCATCCTCGAGGAGGAAGCGCTCCAATACGGCCAGGTCGTCTTCAATTTCGACCCTGCCCGCGATGTCGAGACCACCCTGAAGGAATTCGCGCTCGCCTATAATCGCCTGCTCTGCCGGCCCGGCGGCGGGTCGGCGATCCGCACCGTGATGGCGATCGCCGAGCGCATGCCCGACGTCGGCCGCCGCTATTATGCCCGGGTGCTGGACCAGACCATCAACCGCCTCTCCGATTATCTGAAAGCCCATGTCGCCTCCGGCGATCTCAAGATTGCCGACTGCGATCTGGCGGCCTCGCAGTTCATGGAACTGTGCAAGGCTTCACTCTTCCTGCCCTTCGTGTTCCAGGCCGCGCCCGCGCCGTCGGAAGCGCGCATGACCGAGGTGGTCGACAGCGCGACGCGGATGTTTCTGGCGGCGTATCAGGCGAAGTAGCGACAAGCCGGCCACGCGTTGCCGGCCATTCCAGCTGCGCTATATTTGGGGTCATGTCCCGTGACCTTCGCCCGCCCGTCGATATCCTCCACTACGAGATCGTTCAGGAACAGGCCTCCGCGCTTGGACGAATGGGCCGCACGCTCGAACAGGCGCTGACGCGCTTGCGCGAGTTCGACGCCGTCCATGCGCTGCCGGAGGTGCCCGCCTCGCTGCAGGCGGCGAGGCGCAAGCTGGTGATGGACGCCGGCCAGGCGCTCTGGATGCTGGTGGTGCAACGGGAGTCATCCGGCCTGCGCGACAGCCGCCACATCATGCGGACCTACAACGTCCCGGCCGAGGTGCAGCACTGCATGGGGCTGGCGCCTGCGCCAATGAAGCCGGCTGTGAAGTAACCTCGCCGGGCTACGCCTCGATCTCCTCCATGCGCCGCCAGGGGTGCAGGACGCGCCGCCCCTGCCTGGCGAAGCCGAACACATGGCCGCCGCCGGTCGGCTGATCGTGGATGCGATCGATCGGATGACCGGCGTAGTGGCAGTACAGCAGCGTGCCGACGGCACCATGGCCGACGAAGAGAACATCGCCGGGACGATTGCGCGCCAGCACCGCCTCGGCCTCGCCCAAGATGCGCGCCTGTGCATCCACGGCGCGCTCCCAGCCGCGAACGCTGAGATGGGGCCGGGCAAAGAATTGATCGGCGACCTCTTCGAACTCGGCCGGCTTCAGGAAGCCGGTCGCCGAACGGTCGTTCTCATGCATGGCCTCGCGGATCTCGATCATGATGCCGAGCGGGCCTGCAATGATCCCGGCAGTCTCGATCGCCTTGCGCTCGCCGCTGGAGATGATCTGCGTGGTGTTCGCAAGCCAGCTCGCCTGCGCGACCGTCTCGGTTCTTGCGCGCCCGACCGCGCTCAGGCCCCATTGCGGCACGGGCATGTCGGGATCGATTTGGACCTGCGGGTGGGTAAGATAGCGGACGATGTCGGTTGTCATCTCAATCGTCGTTGTCTTCGTCGTCGTCCTGCTTGCGCGTCGTGCTCTTGCGCGATCCGAGCGAGCCGGTGACGGTGGGATCGCGCCGCCCGGCGTAAGGATTGCGTTGCTGGGCCCGCCCTGCGACCTCTTCGCCGGAGACCGCGGCGGGCTGGCAGATCAGGCGGCGGCTGGCGCGGCGCATCAGATCCACGTGGATGTGGTCGTAGTGGTAGACGTTCGAGCCCGGCGCCAGCACCGTAGTGAAATGCGCGCATGCGCCCGACTGCACGTCGCGCAGGAACCCCTGCTCTTCCGGCATGCCGCGCCAGCCGTCCTTCACGGTGACGCGGCGGCCGTCGGCGAGCACGAAGGCTGCGACGTCGAGCGCATTGCCAAAGGCATGCTCGGAGATGTGGGCATGGGAATTGCCGTTCATGCCGCGGCAGGAATAGGCGGAGATCTGCTTGATCTCGGCGACGCGCACGCCGAACCACCGCATCGCCGATGGCTGCACCGTATCGGCGAGCCAGCGGTCGAGCTCGGAGACGATCGGACAGGCCAGCGTCGCGACCGGCTTGATCGCAACGGGGCCGACCGCGGTAACGGGATTGCCCTGTGCAGGACCGAGGCGCGGCAGCGGCTGTTGCGCGGGCGGCTGCGCATAGGGCGCCGCCGATCGCGCCGGATAGCTCGGGGAATTCATGTAGCGTGCGGCGCCCGCGGCATCGGTGCCCTCGGGCGGCAGGTCGATCTCGTCTTCCTGCGGCGCCACGCCGGGGGCGCTGAGCGACACCGGACCTGACGGCGCGCCATAGCCGGAGGGCTGGCGCACCGCGCTCTCGGGATAGTTCGAGCGCTGCGGATAATTCTGGCTCTGCGGATAGGTCGATCGCGGCGGGGTCACCGGCCAGCGCGGCTGATTGCCGACGCTCCCCGGCGGACGCAGATCCTCGTCGGCAAAACCAACGCTGCTGTCGCCTTCGCCAAGAGCTGCGACCTTCAAGGGATATTCGGCGCCGCACATGCCGGGGCCGGAGATGGGCTCGATGCGGACGATGTCAGGGCCTTCCTTGACCGCGCCCGATTTCAGGCACGCCGCTTCGGCCTCGGCCCGCCACGGTTCGCGCTCGGCCTGGAAAAAGCCGCGTCCGCAACCCGCAAGCGAAACAAGGACGATGGAGCCGACGAGATACAAACGAACTCCGCGCGTCATGCGCGCACGTTGGGTGAATTTACTTAAAGACTCTTCAACGCTTTGATTTCAGTGTTCTTTAACCATGCCGGCCGGCCCCATGCGAAGGCTGCCTCTGACGAGGGACAGCGGGACTGACTTTTTCGGACAACGACGTTCTGTTAACCATGAGCCTCGTGCGCAAAGCGGCGCACATCGGGAGCACCCCCGGGGAGCAACGTCATGACATTCGCCTGGAGACTGAGCGTTGTCACCGCGTATCTCGCCATGGCCCTTGTCGGCGTGATCGTGCTCGGCATGATCTAGCGACGACGATCGACCAGCATCGTAGATTAGGCAAAGCGACTTGTCCGCCGCAGAGCGAAGGCGGAAGCGTGCCACCGGCTCTATCGCGGAGGTCGATGGTGGGCACGGCGCAACTGCGCCTTTGCCCACCTCCGATTCCGAACTCGCGGACGACCTACGACCGCGCACCCCATTGCCGCGAGGTCGTGATCATCTGCTCGTGCTGCTCCTCAACCCGCGTCCAGTCGTTGCCGGAGCACCAGAAGCGGCCAATCGCGCAGGCCTCGACGCGGAGCTTGCCGGAAGCCGTCAACGTCATCCGTCCGTAATAGGTGCTGCCGCTGGAGCGGCTGTAGATGCTGCCGGTCCAGACGTCGTGCGTCTTCGGCTTCATGTTGACAAGCACGCTCTCGCCCCGGCTCGATGCTTCGGTGAGCGCGAAACCGCAAAGTGAACGCCCACAGCGTTCGATTCGAACCGTGCCCTTGGCACCATCGCTCTCCCATTCACCGATCGGCGAGGAGGCCGATTCCTCGTTGCCGCGCTGCGCGATGGTCGTGCCCTGCTTGATCTCGGGCTCTGGAATGACAGCCGGCGGCTCCATGCGCGGCTCGTCAACCGCAACAGCATTCGGCGCTTCGAGTCTTGGCACCGGCGGAGGCGCAACGGGCTGCGACATCGTGGCAGCAAGAGCGGGGGCGGGTATCGGAGCGGCTTGCACTGGCCTCACCGCAGCAATCGGCTGTGGCGCCTGCACGACCGGCGCCTGCCGCGGGACCGTGTCGACATCATCCGTCCTCCGCAGGCTGCGACCGGAAATCGAAACACAGGAACTCGACCGGCAATTGCGCGGCGCCTCGACATGGAACCGGTGGCCGCCAACCGAGAATGAGTAGGAACCGGCCTGGGCCGCAGGCACACTCGCCGTCAGTGCGATCGCCATGCCAAGCGAAGTCACGAGCCGCGTCATCGACCCCTCCCTTCTGTGTCGCGACGAGATTACGCGGGATGCCCGGCGGCTGAATGTGCGCTGCCTCACCCAGCGGCGGCGGCCCCCTTGTGACGTCCATCACGGAAGGCACGACCGGCACGGCCTAGGGTCGAACCACGCTTCATCCACCAGCGACTTCAGTCCATCGGGACCACGCATCTTTCGGAGGTTGTCATGAACAAGCTCACCATCGCCGCCACCGCGCTCTTCCTCGCCTCGACCGCCGCAGCCCATGCCGGCAATACGATCTCGTTCCAGATCGAAGGCCAGCACATCCGCATCGAGACGCCGCGCAACTGCGCGTCACTCAACTGCGTGACGATCGTCGCACCGGGCCTGTCCGACAAGCCGATCAAGCTCAACAACATCAACCTCAATGGCCTTGGCGGCTCCAAGGACGATGACGTCGACACCACGCCGGCTCCGGCGACCACGACCGCGCAGCCCGCGCCGGCTCCGGTGCAGCAGCAAGCCGTGCAGCAGGCCCCGGTCCAGGCGACTGCGCCGGCCGCCCCCGCGGTTGCTCCTGCGACGACGATGGCCGCCGCGCCGTCGTCGGTTGATACGACGATGCAGCCCGCACCCGTTGCTGCGCCCGCTCCGGTCGCGGTCGCTCCTGCTCCGGCCCCGGTTGCCGCTGCGCCCGTGGCGATGGCCAATTCGCCGATCGGCATCTGGGCGACCGAAGAGAACAAGGGCAATGTCCGTGTCGAGCAGTGCGGCGCCAATCTCTGCGGCTACGCCGAGAAGACCAACGAGCGCATCCTGATCGACATGAAGCCCGACGGCGCCAAGTGGAGCGGCCGCATCCACGATCCCGACTCCGACCGCAATTACGACTCGACGATCGCGATGAAGGGCCCGAATGCGATGCGCGTGCAGGGCTGTGCCTTCGGCGGCATGTTCTGCGGCGGCCAGACCTGGAAGCGCGTGAGCTGACGGTGAAGTTTTCGTCCCATACGATTGTCATCCCGGGCGGTGCAAAGCATCGACCCGGGATTCCGTGCGACGGCGTCGTCCCTTCCCCTGACCCTGAGGAGCCTGCGCAGCGGGCGTCTCGAAGGGCGAGGCCCGGATCGACAGCCGGGCCTGCATGGTTCTCGCGGCGATGCGAAGCATCGTCGGTTGCGCGCGCAAGGGCGCGCTCCTCACCATGAGGAGAGCGTGTGGCGTTTGAACGTTCGCCCCTCCCGTGCGACAGATGTTCATCCGCCATTCAGCCGGCCCCGGTTGATATCGGCCGATTTCGCCTCGCTCTCACCGGGACCTGCTCGTGATTTCAATGGTGGCCTGGCGCCGCTTCGTCCTTGCGCTTCCGATGCTGGCGCTGCCGCTGGCCGGCGCGGACAATGCATGCGCATCCGATGCGATCGAGCTTGCTCAGGCACAGCCACAGGCCCAGCCCGCGCCCGCCCCCTCGCCGGCGCCATCGGCCTCCCCGACACCGGCCGCCGACGCACAACCCGCCGCCGTCGAGCCGATCGGCAACGTCGCGACCGTGACCGGGATCGCGACCGTGATCCGCGACAGGAACTCGTATCCGCTGCGCGTGCGCGACGACATCTATCTCAACGACGTCGTGCAGACCTCGTCGAACTCCTCGCTCGGCATCACCTTCAACGACGCGACCACATTCAACCTCTCGGCCAGTTCGAAGATCACCATCGACAATTACGTCTATGAGGACGGCGGCAAGCAGAACGCGGGCCTTTTCGACATCGGCAAGGGCACAGTCGCATTCGTCGCCGCGGCGGTGGCGAAGACCGGCGACATGAAGATCACGACGCCGACGGCGACGCTCGGAATCCGCGGCACCACCGGCGTCGTCGACGTGCCGGAAGGCGCGGCCGCGACCCGCACCAACAACGTCAACATCAAGCTTTATCCCGACGCGGACGGGCGGGTCGGGCATATCGACGTCAACGACCGCACCAGCGGCACGCGGCTCGGTGCGCTGACGCAGGCCGCGAGCGGATTTGCGATCCGGCCTGGCGCCGGCGGCCCCGGTGGCATGCGCTACGCAGCCGTGCCGATCACGATTCCCGCACAGCAGATCGCGCGCGACCGCAGCTTCGTCAGCCAGGTGCATCTGGCGCAGACCACGGGCCGGCAGATCGTCACCGAGCAGCGCGACTTCCGCCGCGCCAACCCCGGCGCGAGCAGCCGCATCCCGCGTCCGCTTCAGCCGCCGCAGCAACAACAATTGCGTCCGAACACCACGCCGGGCCAGCAGCCGAACGGCCAGCCGGGCCAGAACAACCGTCCGGGTCAGCAGCAGCCGGGCACGCCGGGCCGCCAGGGTGCGCAGCCGCCGCAGCGGCAAGGCAAAGGACAAGGACAAGGCGGCGCCGTCCAGCCGGGCAACCCGCGCGCGGGTCAGGGACAGCAGCAACAGCAGAAGGGTAACGGTCCGCCGGCAGGCGCACCGCGGGCCGGTCAAGGCACCCAGCCCAACGGCGCGCCCCAAATCCAGCAGCCGCCGACCAATGGACCGAGGCAATCGCAGCCTGGAGACGTCGCGCCGCCACAGCCTCAAACACCCCGCACGGGATTGCAGCCCGGCCAGCCGGCCCTGCCGCCCGCGGCTCGGCAGCCAGGCGGCGCGCAGCGCCAGGGCGGATTGCAGCAGCGCCTGCCCGGCACGCAACGTCCCGCGGCGCCGCGCAAACCGGCGCCGGCCTTGAAAGACAAGAAAGAGCGCAGGTAGCGCCGCCGCTTTGGCGTTGCCTGTCGGCCGAGCGCGCGCTATCGCAACGGCGCCTCCGCGACCGGACGACCGGGCGTGTGAACGGCACCCTATTCGAGCCATCGAAGTCAGGCCGATCCCTTGGAACGCTTACCGCCGTCAGCTCCCCGGTCCTCGATTGATCTGCTTGGCCGAATTCTGGACGTCCGGCCCTCGGAGTCCGCGTCGATGGCGCTGCGCCTCGCGTTTTTTGCGCCGTCATTTTCCTGGCAGGAACTGATCGACTTCGCGAACGCCCAGCACATTCTTCCGGCCGTCGTCTGGTCGCTGCGCAGCCGCGGACTCCTGCTGCCGCTGCCGGCCACCATGAATTCCAGGACTCGCGAAACCCACGTCACGCAGCGGCTGACCCAGGCCTATGACCGGCACCTGGCTCTGCAGCACGACCTTCGCGATCAGTTGCTCGCAATCCTCGCCGCCTTCAACGAGCGGGGGATCGTACCACTCCTGATCAAGGGCGCCCGGCATCTGCTGACGCAGGAGAGCTGGTGGGTTGCGCGTGGGATGCGCGACCTCGACATCATGGTCCGGCCCGAAAAGGCCGAGCGCGCCAGGGATATCCTGACCGAACTTGGCTACAAGCCGGACTATGAACCGGAGCTCGAAGGACAACATCATCTGCCGCAGATGCGACGCGAGGGGTGGAACGGAGCCATCGAGATTCATATTGCCCCGCTCGCCTTCAACGGCGCCCATCTGATGAGTGCCGGCGAGGCCTGGGATATGTCGCAGGCCGGAGAGGTCGAAGGACGACAATTCCGGGTCCTGCCGGCTGCCTGGCACGTCCTCCACGGCCTGCTGCATCATCAAGTCGTCGATTGTGGATACCGGCGGCGTGTGCTCGCGCTGAAGGGATTGTGGGAGTTTTCGATCGGAACCAACGCGCTCACCGCACAGGAGATCGCGGAGATCGCCGCGCACATGGAGCGGCGGGGCAGCCTTGAGGTTCTCGCGGACTGGCTTGTCCAGGCGCATCTGGTGTTCGCGCTGCCGCTGCCCGACACCCTCGACATCTCCAACGCGGCACGCGCCAGCGCGCAAGCGACGCTGGCACGCGCGGATTGGCCCTATCCGCTGCGCAGGGTGTTCTACATCGCGGATCAGTTGCGCTTTGCCTTCAGTCCCGAGACGCTTGCGCTGCGCTATCAATACCGCGGCAACAATTCGAAGCTCGACATGGCGATCCGCCATCTCGGCTTCCTCGCCCGGAAATACCGCACCGGCGCGCTCGACAGGATTTTCGGCAGTAAGGATCGTCTTTCCTGAAGCAAGCCGAGCCGTGTTTGACGAACCGGTCTCCGATTCGCTCGAAACCGCTTCAGTCTATGCAGACGATGCCCTCGCCTCGGCAAGGCGCGCCTTTAGTTCGCAAGCTTGGGGATCGGCCGACGCAAGCGCAGCGCGGCGATACCAGATCGCGGCCTCGCGAAACCGTCCGGCCCGGAAATGGCACAGTGCGAGCGCCTCCGGCGCGTCGCGCGAGAACAGCAGCTTGTCGTAGGAGTTCAGTGGATCGACAAAGTTGTCGGGGTCGATCCCGGCCAGCCGCTCGAGGATCGGACGCGCTTCCTCCTCATGCCCGGCCTCGATTGCCAGCTTGGCCCTGTTCCACTGCATCACGAGATTGCCGGGAAACAGCCGCAGGGCTTCGTCCAGGATCTCCTGCACCGGCTCGCCGCGCCGGTGCAGCGCCTCGATCAGGGCGGCAAACGGCAAACTGCAGCTCTCGTCGGATTGTCTTTCATGTTCGGTCCGCGCTGCCACCACGCCACGCCGCCAGGCCGCGATCGCCCCATCCTCGTCACCCGCCAGTTCCAGGGTTTCTCCCAGGTGCCACCAGCAATAGGAGCGGTCGGCATTGTCGGCGAGATAGGCGCGCAGCAGGCCGAGATTGCGTGGCACCTTGTGTTCCTGGCTTCCCTCGTAGCCGATGTGGCGGAGCGCGATGTCGCAAACCCCGACGTCGCGGCGATCGGTCTTCTGCAGATCGGCGATGGACGCGCGAACGCTCTCGTGAATGACGCCGCGAAACCGGATCGAGGGATGGTTGCGAAACAGCCGGAGCTCGGGACAGGGCGTCCATCCATCGCGCAATGAAAGTTGGAGACGCCAGGCCAGCTTGCTGTCGTCCCCAATGGCGCGCGTCCAGATCGCCGGATCGGAGACCTGGAGCCGCTCATCGGCATCGATATAGAGAATCCAGTCGCCGTGCGCCCGCTCGATCGCAAAGTTTCGAGCCGCGGAAAAATCGTCGCACCATGCGAAGGAATGCAATGACACGGGGTAGCGCGCCGCCCGCGCGACCGTGTCATCCCGAGATCCCGTATCGACGACGACGATCTCGTCGACGACGCCGACCAGAGAGGCGAGGCAATCGTTGATGAAACCCGATTCGTCACGAACGATCAGAGTCGCGGACACACGCGGCGTGGGCGCGTCGAGACGTGTTCGACTGACAATCGGCTCCAAAGGTCGCGCTCGGGCTCAACAAAACGCCATCGAAGCCCGGGAAGACCCCGGACTGCATCTCATATTTATCCCCACCGCAGAAATGTCCACAGCAGGGCTATGGGGAGCGCGGCCTGTATCTGGCCTTTGCCGTGTGACTCAGGTCGGGGTCCTGATTCCCGACCCCGTGCCGTTGACGGCAGCCACCGCCTTGGAAATGCTCAATCCGTCCATGGCGAACGAGGCGACAATCGGTGCCACGAAGGCGGTTCCGGTGAGCAGACGGCTCAATGTTTTACGCTTGCTGTCGTCCAGACCGGCGACGGAGTTTTCAATATTCGAGTTTTTTTCAGTCATTTCATTCACTTCCCAACTAACCAACACACAAAGAGATTTACGCCGCTGAGGCGAAATTCCGGCTTTTATACATGAAATTCAAGTGCTTGCTATTTAACGAGCACCGTCAAGCTGGAGAGATGCCGGACCCGGTCCCGTTTGTTACAGCAAAGGCCTTGGAAATGACCAGTCCATCCATGGCAAAGGAGGCAACGACAGGTGCAACGAAGGCTGTGCCGGTGAGGAGCCGGGACAGCGTTTTCCGCTTGCTCTCATCCAGACCGGTGACGGCGCTTTCAACGTTCGAATTCTGATCAGTCATTATGGCAGTATCCAACAACATCGACGCGCACGAACCGACAATAGGCTGGCTGCGACATTGTGGCTTTTGTGACCAAAATTCAAGTGCTGGTTCCAACATTCAACGCATTATCGGTTACGAAGTTTGGTGGTCGCAGGCCCGATCGATGCAACGGAGCGCCTGGTCGTGGTCGCCGAGCGACAGATCGTAGCCATTAGCAGCGGAGCATAGCGATACGATTGCCCCGATTGCGGCGCCGCGGGCGTCCTCCCGCAATCCGATTTCCTGCATGATTTCCTGGACCAGCCACATCGTCGGCACCGGCCGGATCGAGGAATAGCCTCCATGATTCGCCCGCAGCAGGATGATGAGATCGGCCGGCCCTTCCTCGATACGCCAATCGAGCCCCAGCAACCTTGGGTCGAGATTGTAGATGCGCTGATCGAGATGGTCGGTCAGGTAGCCGAGTTGAGGCAGGATATCCACGAGCTCGGGCACCAGCCGAATCGAGCCCTCCTTGACGCGAAGCCCCCGCGGCCGCGCCACGACCCGTCCGTGCCGAATGAAGACGTTTTCATCGCCCTCGATCCGGTAACCGTGCAGAAGCAGCCGCAGGGTCAGCGTGGTCTTGCCGGTGCCCTTGTCCCCGACCAACAGCAGCCGGCGGTCGCCTCGGCGCAGGCAAGCCGCGTGCAGCACCGGCGCGCCAGGCAGATCGTCGATCGACAGTTGGAAGACGTGGCCCTGGACCATTTCGACCACGCCCCGCACGTTGAATTTTTCACCGAGCAGATCGTCGCCGTGGAAGATCCTGTAGGCCAGGCCGTGGCGATCGACGCGTATCGTCGAATCGATCGCAGACGCTCCCGCGATGTCCGGATCGCATGCGAGAAACTGCAACGCGTCCAGCACGGCGTCATCTTCCGATTGCAACGAGATACGGCGTCGCAACGTCCGCGTGATCACTTCGGGGTGCAGAGAAGCACCCCTTCGCGGATCAGCGAATCCAGACAATTCGACACGTCATCGTGCATCCTCGGCGCCAGTTCGAAGGCCGTCGCCACTCTCGAAACGATATCGCTCTTGTCCCGCCGGCCATCGCAGAATTCAAAGATGACGGCGGCCGTCTTGTTCAGATAGTGAACCTTGTCGCGGGCCGTCTGGTAGACGATGTATCCGTCCGGCACTTCGTGAACCTCGAGGCCCTCGGCGCGGTCGATCAAGTCAGCCATTCATCAATTCCTCAAATCGCAGGTTGGACGCAGCGGGAGCGAGCGACCCGGCGGCCATCTGTATCGCAAAATTGCCGACGACCCCCGCCCACCGGGCACGATCATAATCCGACCGTACCCGGTTTCGTGCGTTGTCGGCAATTCGCCGCGCCAGCGCTCCCTCGGTTAAAATCGCATGGCAGGCGGCGCCGAACTGCTCGGCTCCATCGGCCAGCAGAATATCGCGTCCGTTCCTGAAACGAAGCCCTGCGGCGCCGAGCCGCGTGGAGACTGACGGAACGCCGTGCGCGGCCGCCTCGAGCAGCTTGATCCTGGTCCCGCCACCAGCGCGCAGCGGGGCAATGGCAAGGGCGGCTCCGGCGTACAGCGGCGCGATTTCGGGCACGGGCCCGGTGACCAATATCCCGCGCCGGGTGGAGAGGCGACCGAGACGCGCGGACGCGCCACCCCCGGCAATCACCAAACGAAGCCCGTCAGGCAGGCCCCTGACCAGCCCGGGCCATACGCGGGACACGAACCACTCCACCGCATCAGCATTCGGTTCGTATCCGAGCGTCCCGACGAAGAGCACGGTGCGAGCCCGCTGCCGGACCGCAACGGCGCGACGGCGCGCCTGCGCGGTCACGACATTGGGCACGACCAGGACGCGTTCGTGACCGGCCTCGCACGCGAGCGACGCGCAGTCGCCGCGTGATGCTGCGAAAAGAACATCGAATTGGGCCAGCGATTGTCGCGCAAGCGTGCGGAATGCATCGGCCTCGCATGACGCCCATTCCGCCTGCAACACCGAGCCTCTTCGGCGATGCATCAACCCGATCGATTGCTGTGTCGCGATGTCGTTCTCATCGCAATCCAGGATCAGGCGCGTGCCATCGCTCCGCGATCCGACGGCGCGCGACAGAGCTGCCAGATAGAGCCGTGACAGGTGCACGACCGCATAGCGGGCCGCGCCGATCCAGGAGCGCAATTCCTCGAGGATCGGCTCGGTGATCCCGGCCGCCAGCGACGGCTGGCCATAGTGACGAAATGCGTCCAGACGGGCTTGCGGATCCCGCAAGCGGGCCACCAGCCCGAAGTGAGACCCGGCGCGCGGCGCGATGATGACGTGACGCACGCAGCGCGCCGTCACGAAGGAGGTCACCTCCGCAGCCTGTCCGGCAACGGGGACGACGACAAGATCGATGTCGAAATGCCGGGAGTAGGCCTCGAGAAAAAAGCCGACGCGCATGGCAAGGCCGTTGCCCTCTTCAGCGGGCATGACCGGCGATATGAACAGCAGCTTCTTCCGAGGCAGTGCCGGACTCATCGTTGCGAACCCCAGTCACTCGATCCGGCGATAATTCTTGGGATCGATCGCGCGCGGGTGAACACTCCGATCGCGCGTCGCCTGCAGGCGTACATCCCGCGCGTCGGACAAACCATCGGCCCACGACCTGAGTGCGGCGATCCAGCCCTGGTCGATCGCCGCGCCTTCGAGGTGTTCCAGGAGACGCTCGGGAACGTCGTCGAAACTGCGATTGAGAAATGACAAGGCTGCGCGCAACTGCTCTTCGACCAGCGCATCGCGCCCGCCGCGCAGCAGACCCGAGTCCAGAAGGGCGTCCAGGGCGACGGAGGACGACCGCGCGACACGGACTTGATCCGCATGGGGCCAACTCAGCGCATCCTTGCGGGACACCAGCCTTGCATCAAAAGCGGGCGACGGGCGCGACGCCCCCGCCCAGGAGCCATCGGCGCAGGGAAACAGTTCGACGGTCAGCTGCGTCGCCGAAAAGAACTGCAGGACATTGCCTTGCGCCTTTTCCACCACGGCCCAATGCTGCTCGTATTCGGCGCGGCCCTCGCCGACGCGGCCGCCGGATAGCAGCTCGAGCGTTCTCTGCGGCACGACCGACGTCGAATAGTTGAACCATCTGTCGGCAATCAGCAGGCCTTCCGCATCGGACGAGGCCCTGGACCGCGCCGGTGGATGGAACGCCACGCCGGTCCATTTGCTGCGCAGTTCGGCGAGAGCTTCATCGCAGGAGCCGTTGAATCGCTCGTCGCAAACCGGACGATTGGCGCCCATGAGATTCCATTTCGACAGAGTGCGATGATGCACGAACGGCTCGCCGAACGGGTCGCGCTGGATCATGTCGTGGTCGAACGGATAGGGCCGATGTTCGATCAGACCAACGTCGAGACCAGCCAGTTCAGCGGCGATCAGAAACGTATCCTTGTCGCCATGGAGGAAGCCGTAGACGTCTTCCCAGTGCTCGTTCAAGAGCATCGCAAGATCGAGGAGCGGCCAGCATCGCCGCTTGTCCAGGGCGATGATGCTGGACTCGAAGCTCACGCAATCCCTCGGCGGCAGGCCGACCTTGCTCCATATTCCGTTCTCTTTGGTGAGATCGAGATTGTCCGGCCAGAACAGGGCCGGTGCCGAACGATAAACGTCCCAATCGAACACGGTTTCGGGATCGACCAGCGGGATGGTGTCGGCATCCAGAAACAGGACTTCCTGAAACCTGCTGTTCGCGATCGCATAAGGCTTCAGGGGCCATCCACCCGAGACGCGCGCCGGGTATAGCGAGATCATCTGCTCGGCATCGACGACCTCGACGCCCAGCTCTTCCAGGATCAGTTGCATCCCCTCGCTGATCTCGCGGCGTCCCAGGTGCCAGACCTGGATGGGCAGGCTGCAACCAAGCTTTCGGCGCAGCGTCCAGATCAGCATCCAGGCGCATGTGAAGTAGCGCAGACCACCCGCACAGGTGACGATTCCGCGCCCGGCGAAACGACCCTCGGGACAAATGGCTGGAGCGGCCTGCCGGCGCCGCAGTTCGGCAGCAAGAATGCTTTGCATAGCAATGATTTCGCGGCACTATCGTCATATGAAGTGTTTGTCGTCAATCCCGTTCTGGCCGGTGCAATGAACCAGCGTTCCGCCACTGTTCTCGTCCTCACACCCGTCAAGACCGCCTCCCGATTTCTCGACGGCTATTTCGCCGGCCTCGAATCCCTGACCTATCCGCGTCACCTGCTGTCGCTCGGCATTCTCGAAGGCGACAGCCTCGACGACACCGCCATCCAGATCGAACAGCGCCTGACGCGCTGCGCGGCCGATTTCAACCGCGTCACCTATGTCCACAAAGACTTCAATTTCCAGATTCCGGCATCAATGCCCCGGTACATGGATATCTTCCAGCCGCAGCGACGCGCCATCCTGGCGAAGGCACGCAACACACTGCTGTTTCGGGCGCTGGGCGACGAGGATTGGGTGCTGTGGCTGGACGTCGACGTCGAGGAATATCCCGCCGACATCATCGAGCGCCTGCTGGCCGTGGGGCGCGACATCGTCCATCCGAACTGCGTGACCGACTATGGCGGCCCCAGCTTCGATCGCAACGCCTGGAGCGATGGCGGTCGCCTGCATATGAGCGACATGCGCGGCCAGGGCCTGGTCAGGCTCGAATCCGTCGGGGGAACGATGCTGCTGGTACGGGCCGACCGCCATCGGGAGGGATTGGTGTTTCCGCCGTTTTTCTATGGCGCCCGCAGCCGCTGGATCAGGGATCCGCATCCGCTGACCGGCGCGGCGAGCGGGGAAATCGAAACCGAAGGCCTCGCCATGATGGCCAAGGACATGGGCATCGAATGCTGGGGCCTTCCCGACCTGGAGATCCTGCACAAGTGAGGCGCTGCCCGCATTGACCTGCAGCGACGATCCACCGACTCACGCCTCCCCGCGCAGCCACGCCTTCATCTTCTGCAACAGACCATGCGGCAGCTCATCGACGGAGCCCGGTTCGGCCGGTGTCAGCGTCTGCAGGACGGCATCGATATCCTCGGTGGCGAGCGGCGGCGTAATGTCGGCGTCGGTAGGCGCGAGGCCGGCGGCCGCGAGCGCGATCGGACCGATCTGCGTCAGGAACACGCGCTCGTACTCACGCGACAACCGTGCGAGCGCGTCCTCGAGCGGTAGCCAGTCGACGGCCTTGATGTCGTTCATCAGCTTGCGGACCGGCCCGCCCTCGGCCTCCATGCGCCAGAAATGCACGACCTTGGCGCGGCCGCCCGACTGATAGACGAGCGTGCCCAGAAATTCGTGGATGGCGACCTCGTGGCCGGTCTCTTCCAGCACCTCGCGGTGCGCGGCCTGCTTCGGCGTTTCGCCGTCGTCGAGCTTGCCCTTGGGCAAGACCCATTCGTTGCGCTTGCGCTGGCGCACGATGGCGATCAGCGGCGGCGCGCCACGCCGCAACACAATCCCACCCGCCGCCATCACCGGCGCCCGCGCCATCACCAGACCCGTATCGTCAATTCGTCCCCGCAAACGATATAGGCGGCGGGGACGGCGGATTGAAGACTAGTTTTTGCGCAGCAGCGCTTGACCCGCCCGAATGCGGGTGCCTTCGGCGATGCCCTCGCAGAAGGTGAAGTCGCCGGGCGCCAGGATGATGATCGTGGAGCCGTGCTCGAACCAGCCGAGCTCCTCGCCCTTGGTCACGTTGACGTCGCACGGGAAATTGACCGGCCCCTTCGTCTGCGCGTTCAGCACCATGTCGAGGAAATGCAGGCGGATGCTAGCGACCAGGATCGCGGCGACCGGCACCAGCGTCACGGCTTCGCCGGAGCTGAGATGCGTGCGGATCACCGCGCGCTCGTTCTTGCAGAACAGCCGCTCGACCCGCTTCAGCGCAATCGGATTGACGTTCCAGACGTCGCCATGGATCAAGGTGACGCGCTCGATATGCGCATCATAAGGCGCGTGGAAGCGGTGATACATGCTCGAGGTCAGCCGCAACGTGACGAAGCTTCCGTTGCGGTGCTGATCGACCAGCGCGGAATCGCCGAGCAGGTCGAGCAGCGAATAGGGCGCGCCCTTGACCTGGAACAGCTCGGTGTCCGCGATCCGGCCATGGGCGCCGACGATGCCGTCGGAGGGACTGGCGACGACGGACAGGTCCGGATCGAACGGCCGCAGGCCCGGCTTGAGCTCCCGGGTGAAGCAATCATGCAGGCTCCTGAAATGGGTCTTGCGCGCCTCCGACAGATCGAGGTCCGAGAACAGCTTCCACAGCGCGATCGAGCCGTCGCGAACGAGCGGGTTCTCGATCTTGGAGAACCAGCCCATGAAGCGGGTCAGGGCCGCGCGGGGGATGCGGTTGGTCAACAGGAAGTTGAGGTCTTCCTGCTGGGTGAAAGAGGCGATGAGGGCTTTGACTGTCATGAATCTGTCAGCTCGCAGTATTAGCGCTTGTTGTCATGGAAACGACACTCCCGATTCTCTCATTTTCCGTGGCCGCCGCAGCGTCCGCTGCCGCCGCCTTCCCGAAGCTAAAGGCGCGTATCGCACTCTCCCGCGCCAAGCACCGCTCGCTCGCCGGGCATTCCAAGATGTCGCGCCGGGTGGCAAAGCTGCTGCCTTTCTACGAGTTCGAAGGCGACGGCTACTTCGCCTGCGACGGCGCGCCGGCGGACATCGCGGCCCGGCGCAAGGACGGTTTCTTCCGCCTCGCCGGCCTCTACGCCGAGCGCTACCCCAAGGGCCGCGCGATGACGAAGGAAGCGGCGGAGACGATCTCCGACCTGCACTTCACCGAGACCTACCGCGTGCCGTTCCAGTTCTCGCGTCTCGTCCGCGAGCATCTGGGCACCTCGACCTTCATGGAATCGTCCAGCGGCGTCACCGTCACGGATGTCGACGGCAACACCTCCTACGACCTCACGGGGTCCTACGGCGTCAACATCTTCGGCAACGACTTCTACAAGGAGTGCATCGAGGGCTCCGAGAAGCGGGCGCATGCGCTGGGTCCGGTGCTCGGTCCCTACCATCCCGTCATCCTCGAGAACGTCCAGCGGCTCTGCCAGATCTCGGGCCTCGACGAAGTCTCGTTCCACATGTCCGGCACCGAAGCCGTGATGCAGGCGGTGCGGCTCGCGCGCTACCACACCAAGCGCACGCATCTCGTCCGCTTTGCGGGGGCCTATCACGGCTGGTGGGGCGACGTGCAGCCCGGCGTCGGCAATCCGATTGCCGCGCACGAGACCTACACCCTCGCCGAGATGTCCGAGAAGACGCTGCACGTGCTGCGCACGCGCAAGGACATCGCCTGCGTGCTGGTCAATCCGCTGCAGGGCCTGCATCCGAACGGCAACGCGCCCGGCGATTCCTCGCTGGTCGATTCCTCCCGCGGCGGCAATTTCGACCGCGCGGCCTATACGGATTGGCTGAAGAAGCTGCGCGAGGTCTGCACCGAGCGCGGCATCGTGCTGATCTTCGACGAGGTGTTCGTCGGCTTCCGCCTCGCCGCCGGCGGCGCCCAGGAATATTTCGGCATCAAGGCCGACATGGTGACCTACGGCAAGAGTCTCGCCGGCGGCCTGCCGGTCGGCGTCGTCTGCGGCAAGAAGGACTTGATGCGGCGCTTCCGCGACGACCGTCCCGCCGACATCTGCTTTGCCCGCGGCACCTTCAACTCCCATCCCTACGTCATGACGGCGATGGACGAATTCCTGAGCCGGCTCGCCAGCCCCAACTTCCGCGCCATCTATGACGGGCTGGAGGCGACCTGGAACGGCCGCGCGCAGAAGCTCAACCGGATGATGGAGGACGCCGGCCTGCCGGTGCGGTTCGCCAATCTCTCGTCGATCTGGACGGTGAAATACACCACCCCGTCCCGCTACAATTGGATGCTGCAATACTATCTGCGCGCCGAAGGCCTGTCGCTGAGCTGGGTCGGCACCGGCCGGCTGATCTTCAGCCTGAACTACACGGATGCCGATTTCACCGAGGTCGCCGAGCGCTTCGTCCGCGCCGCCGAAAAGATGAAGGCCGACGGCTTCTGGTGGCACGACGGTGTGCTCACCAACAAGCAGATCAAGCGGCAGATCCTCAAGGAGATGCTGGCCAAGCGCCTCGGGCGCTGAGGCCTTCGCACACCTGGCACCGATCACCGCCTGCCCTTCTCCCTCGCCCCGCTTGCGGGGAGAGGGTCGGGGTGAGGGGGACTCTCCGCGCAATCGGTGAGAGTTGGCGGACACCAAGCCAGCAGCGCCCCCGCGAAGACTCCTCCTCACCCGGCTTTGCGCGACGCACAAACCCGACCTCTCCCCGCAAGCGGGGCGAGGTGAAGAGAGCGCACCGCTCCACAGGTTCACTTTAAAGTATCCCCAAGACGTGGATGCCCGGGACAAGCCCGGGCATGACGCAATTATCAGACATCGGAGTGATGTGTTTACGCGGCGCGCTCAGGCGTGCTGCTCTTCGAGCGCAGCCTCGTCCATGAAGCCCAGCGTATGCTCGGGATTGAGATGCAGGCCGGGATCCATCAGCTCGCCGCGCATCAGCGCCAGCGGCGCATTGCGATACAGCATCAGGTCGTGGAACGGGTCGGTCAGGATCTTGGTCATCCAGACGAGGCCGGTCTCGACGTCGCGGATGAAGAACAGGTGCACGGTGCGGAACAATAGACCGCCGCCGCCGACCACGAGCCAGATCTTGGCGACCTGCCGCATGAAGTCGGTCGCGCTGGCCCAGGGGGTGAACAGGCCGAACAGCGTGGGGTCGGCCAGCAGCACCAGCGGCGACAGCGCCCAGATCGACATCAGCACCACCTTGCGCTGGAGGTTGTAGCCGACCTTGATCTCTTCCTTGTGCTCGTGCGTGGCCTGGTTGATGTGGTCGTAGCCGTGCGGCTCGAAGAAGAAATGACCGGCCTGGCGCGAGGTCATCGAGACCAGCCAGCCGACCAGGGCCGAGACCACGGGATCGATGAACAGCCAGACATAGGCGAAGAGGAAGCTCAGCGCGCTGATGAAGTGCAGGCTCTGGTTGATGCGGCTGTGGTGATAGTAGCGATGGTCGTCCCAGCGCTGGATCCGCAGCTGCTCGAGATAATTCTTGATCATGCTCTCCCCCAAAATGCGTTCGGGTCGGGAATTACAGGGATTCGATGTAAGCCGTATGACATCATCATCTTGTCATGTGACGATGTGCAGCGGCGCGATGACGCACGCGACGCGTGGGCGGAAGTCAGGCCGCCTTGGCGACGTCGACCTTGCGGAAGCGCACCAGCGAGAAATGGCCGAGCGGCGGAATCAGACGACGCTCGGCGAGCTCGACGCCCTTCGCGCCGGAGAGCCACTTCGCATAGCGCGACCAGGCGAACTCGGCGGTGCGGAAGCCGAGCGGGCGCACCACCGGCTGGAGCTTCTGCTCGATGAAGCGGCGCACGCCGGCATCGGCGCTGACGCGGGTCAGGATGATGAGCTCGCCGCCCGGGCGCAGCACGCGGGCGAATTCGTCGAGCGCGACTTCCGGATTCGGCACCGCCGTGACGACATATTGCGCCATGACGACGTCGAAGGAATTGTCGGGAAATTCGAGCTTCTCGGCGTCCATCACCGCGAGACCCTCGACGTTCTTCAGCTTGCCGTCGGCGACGCGCTGGCGGGCCTTGTCCAGCATCGCTTCCGAGATGTCGGTGCCGAAGATGCGCACATGCGGCGCGTAGAGCGGCAGCGAGATGCCGGTGCCGACGCCGACCTCGAGCACCCGGCCGCCGATCTTGTTGGTGGCCGCGATCGCAGCCTGACGGCCCTTGGCGAACACGCCGCCGAACACGAGATCATAGACCGGCGCCCAGCGGTCATAGGCCTGCTCGACGGTGCCACGGGTGAGGTCAAGCTGCTGGGTGCCGTCAAGGTTCATGATCTTAGCCATCGATATGGTTCTCGCTGTGGTTCAAAACGGATGGAATCAACCGCGTACCGGCCGCCGCGCCATGACCGGCGAGGCGCGCAGGACGCGGCTGGGCTGAAGTGAGGTGAGGTTTCCGACGAACTGGCGCGCGCTGTTTTCCCAGGAGCGCTCCAGCGCGAAGTTGCGGCAGGTCTCGCGCGACATGGTGAGCGCGCGCAGGCACGCGTTACGCAGATCGTGGTCGATCGCGCCGATCGGATGATCGGCAATGACGTCCTTGGGGCCCGTGACCGGAAACGCCGCAACCGGCGTACCGCAGGCAAGCGCCTCGAGCTGCACCACGCCGAATGTGTCGGTCAGGCTCGGGAACACGAAGACGTCGGCGGCCGCGAGGTGCGAGGTGAGGTCCGCGCCCTTCTTCTCGCCGAGGAAGACGGCATCCGGATACTTCTTTTCCAGCGCCGCCTTCTGCGGGCCGTCGCCGACGACGACCTTGGTACCGGGCAGATCGAGCGACAGGAAAGCTTCGAGATTCTTCTCGACCGCCACCCGGCCCATGGTCATGAAGATCGGGCCCGGCAGGTCGAGCTTGGCCGGGCTGTCCGGGTGAAAGAGCTCCGTGTTGACGCCGCGGGTCCAGAAGCCGAGTCGCTTGAAGCCGCGCTCGGACAGCTCCTGCCGCAGCGAGGGCGTCGCCACCATCGTCATCGCGGCGGCATCATGGAAATGGCGCAGCACAGCATAGCCGACGGCGGCGGGGATCCCGGTCCGCACCGAGACATATTCCGGAAAGCGCGTCGTGTAGGAGGTGGTGAAGGCCAGCCCGTTGCGGCGGCAATAGGCGCGCGCGGCCCAGCCGATCGGGCCCTCCGTCGCGATGTGCAGCGCCTCGGGCGCCGCCTGCTCGATCCGCCGCGCGATCTCCTTTCGCGACGGCAGCGCGATGCGCAGGCCGGGATAGGTCGGCAGCGGCCATGACCGAAAGCCGTCGGGCGTCAGGAAGTCGATCTCGACGTCGAGCGCCTTGGCGGCGTGCGCCAGCGAAGTCAGCGTCCGGACTACACCGTTGACCTGCGGATGCCAGGCGTCGGTCGCGATTAATACCCGCATGGGGAAATCCCGAGAGTTGGATGATTCTCGGCTTACGACCATCAACCAGGGATATTTCAGGCGTGTGACGTCACATAAATGTCGGCCCGTTGTTTTGTTCGTTAACGAGCTGCCAAGGCCACGAAACTGTCATGAAACAATCCTTTCCGCGATGAAACCGTTTTCGGTTTTCCGCGCAAACGTCCCGAAACTTTTTTCAGCTAGTCATCCAGGCAACGGAGCACCGAAACGGTGCCGGGGTGACCAAGAAACACCGCACAACAGGGGCGACCAATGTTCAATCCGGGCAGGTTCGGAACGTATGCGCGCGCACTTGGTGCCGCCGCGATATCAGCAATCGCTTTCGCCGGTGCGGCCGATGCCGCGCCCGTACAACTCTTCCCCTTCTTCCAGCCGCTGCCGCCGGTGGCCGCGCCGCTGCAGCCTTACCAGCCCTATCAGGCGACGCCCGATCAGGCCGCACCCTCCGATGATCAGGATGCGGTCGAGATGCCCGCCCGTTTCCGCCGCCAGACGGTCGCTTACGCGACGCGCGAGGCCCCCGGCACCATCATCATCGATACGCCCAACACCTATCTCTATTACGTGCTGGGTAACGGCCAGGCGGTTCGCTACGGCATCGGCGTCGGCCGCGATGGCTTCACCTGGTCCGGCACGCAGTCGGTGACGAAGAAGGCCGAGTGGCCGGATTGGACCCCGCCGCCGGAAATGATCGTCCGCCAGCCCTATCTGCCGCGCCACATGGCCGGCGGCCCCGGCAACCCGTTAGGGGCGCGCGCCATGTATCTCGGCGGCACCATCTACCGCATCCACGGCACCAACGCCCCCGACACGATCGGCAAGCACGTCTCCTCCGGCTGCATTCGCCTCACCAACGATGACGTCACCGACCTCTATTCCCGCGTCAACGTCGGCACCAAGGTGATCGTGCTGCCGATGACGGAGCGGAGAGCGGATCTCGGCGCTGCGACGCGGTAACGCGACAAACGGGATTGAGACGCGAACGGCCCCGGCGACACCGGGGCCGTTTTAGTTTGCGGTCCGGGGTTCGCGGCGCATCCTTCGAGACGCCCGCCTTCGGCGGGCCGTCAGGATGGGGGCGGAGGGCGCGGCCGCTAATCCATCCAAAGCTCTTGCGCAAAGCCGCAGCTGCCAATTAGCCTCATCCTGAGGAGCGCGCCTTGCGCGCGTCTCGAAGGACGAGGCGTTCACGCCGGCGGAAATAGATCAGGTGCGTCACCCCTCCGGGACCAGCCTCATCCACGCCCCCGAATGAAACACACCCATCAGCAGATACATCGGCACCATGCCGCCGAGCAAAGAGCCGTGTCCGGCGGCGCACACCATGTCCGCCGGAGCGTTGCCGATGACAGCCGTCAGCACCGCCATGATCGCGAAGGTCGGCGTGGCCGCCAAAGCCAGCCACCTCGCGAGGCGGCGCGCGGCCGTGGTGCCATCATGACTGGCGCCGGCGGCCGCGCTGCCCGGAGCGGTCACGCGCCCGCCTCGCGAATCGCCTTCTCGCCGGCGTCCGAGACCTCGACCCATCTCTTGTCGGGCGCGGCACCGTCCGCGTAGCTGTCGTGCCAGTTCCACCATTTATAGGGCGGCGTCTGCGGATAGCCTTTCGGCGAGTCCTCCCAGACCTCCTGGCGGCCGAGCGGCGTGATGTCGAGATAGTTCCAGGTGCCGCCCATCTGCTCGTCGCCGCGGCTCTTGACGAAATAGGTGCGGAAGATCTGGTCGCCGTCGCGATAGAACACGTTGGTCCCGTGCCATTCGTCCACGCCGAAGTCTGCATCGAAACGGTCGGTGATGGTGACCCAGGGCATGGTCCAGCCCATCCGCTGCTTCAGCCTGATGATGTCGGCCTGCGGCGCACGCGAGGCGAACACCAGCGTGGTGTCGCGGGCATTCAGATGCGAGACATGGGCGACCTGGTCGGCCACCATGGAGCAGCCGCGGCAGGCGTGATCGGGCCAACCGAACACGCCCGGCTCGAAGAAGGCGCGGTAGACGATCAGCTGCCGACGGCCCTGGAACAGATCGGCCAGACTGACCTTGCCGCCGGGCCCCTCGAACACATAGGTTTTGGCGACTTCCATCCACGGCATGCGCCGACGCTCGGCGGCGAGTGCGTCGCGGGCGCGGGTCTGGGCCTTTTCCTTCACGAGCAGTTGCTGGCGGGCTGCCTCCCAGTCCTGCGGCGACACCACCGGCGGTGTGTGCATGGCGGTCTGTTCGTCGCTTCGATTGCTGGCTGATGTCATCATGGTTCTCCAAACCTCGTGCTTTCGCGGTAGCCTCGTTCTGGCACCGGATGTCCTCGCGGTGGGAGTAACAAGTGTGGCGGGATTGACATGGAGTCGCTGATCACGGCCGCAGCGCGCGCGCTCGAGGCCGACGATCCGCTCGGTGCGCTGAACCGCGTGTCGCTGCGCAACGATGCCCCCGCGCTGGCGCTGCGCGGCATCGCGATGGCGCAGCTCGGCGACCTCGCCAAGGCGAAGACGCTGCTGCGGAACGCCGCGCGCGCCTTCGGTCCACGCGAGGCGGTGGCGCGCGCCAGGTGTGTGGTGGCGGAAGCGGAGATCGCGCTGGTCTCGCGCGACCTGAACTGGCCGGTGAAAATGCTGGCGTCTGCGCGGGCGACGCTCGCAGCGCACGGCGATTTCGCCAATGCCGCGCACGCGGGTCACATCGAGGCCCGCCGTCTGCTCCTGCTCGGGCAACTCGACGAGGCCGACGTGACATTGGCCGGGTTGGTCACCTCCCCGCTTCCGCCGGCGTCGCAAGTCGTCCGCGAACTCGTGCGCGCGGGCCTCGCAATCAGGCGCCTCAAGACCAAAGAGGCGCGCGCGGCGCTCGACCGCGCGGCGCAGTCGGCACGGCAGGCCGGCATCCCCGCGCTCACAGCCGAAGTCGAAAGCACGAGGCGCGTTCTCGACACGCCGGCGGCGCGCTTGATCGCGCGCGGCGGCGAGCGGCCGCTGTTGCTCGAAGAAGTCGAGGATCTTGCGCGATCCAGGGCGCTCGTCGTGGACACGTTCCACCATGTCGTTCGCAGGCGAAGCACGATCGTCTCGCTCGGAACGCGGCCGGTGCTGTTTGCGCTCGCACGCATCCTCGCACAGGCCTGGCCCGCGGATGTCTCGCGCGAGGCCCTGATGTCGGGGGCGTTCCGGGCCAGGCAGGTCGATGAATCCCATCGCGCGCGCTTGCGGGTCGAGATCGGACGCCTCCGTGCCAAGCTCAGGCCTCTCGCCGATGTCGGCGCGACCCGGCAGGGCTTCGTGCTCGTACCGCGCAAGACGAAACAGGTGGTCGTGCTGGCGCGTCCCGTCGAGGAGAAGCACGCCGCCGTTCTCGCCTTTCTGTCCGATGGCGAGCCGTGGTCGAGCTCGGCCCTCGCGCTGGCGCTCGGCATCAGCGCGCGCACGGTGCAGCGGGCGCTCGACGAGCTCGCCCACGCGAACAAGGTGCAATCGTTCGGACATGGCCGCGCGCGGCGCTGGATGAGCCCGCCCGTGCCCGGTTTCCCGACAGGCTTGTTACTCCCCGGACCGCTCCTGAGGTCGTAAGGTAGGCCACATCACAGGGACCGGGCACATGAAGCGTTCAGCAGCCGAGATCGTCACGGAGTATGGGCCGTTTGCGGGCGTCGAGGCCGTGCACGGCGTCACCTATGACGGCACCCATGTCTGGTTCGCATCCGGTGACAAGCTGAATGCGGTCGATCCGGCCAGCGGCAAGATCGCCCGCTCCATCGATGTCGCCGCGCATGCGGGCACGGCTTTCGACGGCCGTCATCTGTTCCAGATCGCCGAGGACCGTATCCAGAAGATCGACCCGGCGACCGGCAAGGTCCTCTCCACGATTCCGGCGCCGGGCGGCGGCGGCGATTCCGGACTGGCCTGGGCCGAGGGCTCGCTCTGGGTCGGCCAGTACCGTGAGCGAAGGATCCACCAGGTCGACCCTGAAACCGGAAAGGTTATCCGCACCATCGAGAGCAAGCGCTTCGTCACCGGTGTCACCTGGGTCGACGGCGATCTCTGGCACGGTACCTGGGAAGGCGAGGACAGCGACCTGCGCCGAATCGATCCCGAGACCGGCAGGGTGATCGAGCAGCTGGACTTGCCTGCGGGTACGATCGTGAGCGGCCTCGAATCCGACGGCGGCGATCGCTTCTTCTGCGGCGGGGGCGCTAACGGGAATGTGAGGGCAGTGCGCCGTCCGCGGCGCGGATAGCCCGCCACAATCCACGCACCGCAACTGCGCATTCGCAACCGTTAACCTGTTCGCCGTATTTCTACCCCACCGGTGCGCTCTAGCGCCCCCCTGGCCTGCCCTGTAGACTTCGCTTCGGGCGGCCTGGGGGAGTGATGCGTCTGACGTTGAATTTGAAGACTGTTCTGATTGCCGTGACGGTGCTCGCGGTGTCGTTCTTCGTCAGCCTGAAGGCGATGGACTGGCTGGCGCCGCGCGCGACGAATTCGGCGCCGCCGATCGCGCAATTGCCGCCGCTGCCGCCGATGGCGAAGAGCTCGATCGTGGTCGCCCCGGTCGCGATCGCACTATCGGCCATCCGAGACCAGGCCGAGAAAGCCTCGCCGCGCAACTTTGCCGGCAAGGCCGACAACCCGATCTCGCAGATCCTGGAAAACGCGGACATCGGCTGGTCCGCCGTGCGCGGACCGATGGCAGCCAGCGGCGACAAGGACGTGCTGACGATCTCGACGCCGATCAACGGCAAGCTGAACGTGACCGGCTCGCTGTCGTCGAAAGCCACCGGCGCGCTCGGCGACGCGCTCGGCAGCGTGCTCGGCGGTGACGCAGCGAAACGGATCGGCGCGGTCAACATCAAGAATCTGAATGCCAGCGCGGAGATCAGGGGCAACGTCATCGTCACCTCGCGCCCGAAGCTTGCAGCGAACTGGCATCTCGAACCCAATCTCGGTGCGCAGGTCAATCTCGGCGACACCAACCTCAACGTCGCCGGCGCCAAGGTCAACGTGCCGGCGCAGGTGAAGCCGCTGATCGACAAGAATGTCGGCGAGCAGATCAACGTCGTCGCAGAACGCATCCGCAACGATCCCTCGCTGCGCGAGAACGCAAAGCTGCAATGGGCCAAGGCCTGCCGCTCCATCCCGCTGCAGGGGACCGGCACCTCGGCTGCGCTGCCGCCGCTCTGGCTCGAGATGAAGCCGGTGCGCGCCATCGCTGCGCAGCCGCGCGTCGATGCGCAGGCCGTCACGCTCCTGCTCGGCCTCGAGCTCGAGACGCGTGTGACCTCGACAGCGACCAAGCCGGACTGCCCCTTCCCCGACAAGATCTCGATCGTGCCGCCGACCGGCACCGGCGTGAACATCGGCGTGCCGATCGACGTCCCATTCACCGAGATCAACAAGCTGATCGCGGCGCAGATGGTCGGCCACACCTATCCGGAAGACGGCTCCGGCCCGGTCGACGTCACCGTGAAAGACGTCAGCGTGATCCCGTCGGGGGATCGGCTGCTGATCTCGCTGCTGGTGCGCGCCAAGGAAAAGAAGAGCTGGCTCGGTCTCGGCGCGGAGGCCACCGTGCACATCTGGGGGCGGCCGATGCTCGACCAGGCACAGCAGACGCTGCGGCTCGCCGACATCCAGCTCGCGGTGGAATCCGAGGCGGCCTTCGGCCTGCTCGGCGCCGCCGCACGCGCCGTGGTGCCGCAGCTCCAGCAGACGCTGGTGCAGAAGGCGACACTCGATTTGAAGCCGATCGCCGCCAACGCGCGCGAGAAGATCGCGGCCGCGATCGCCGACTATCAGAAGAGCGAGGACGGCCTCAAGGTCGACGCCAATATCAGCAGCCTGACCCTCGCCGACATCGCTTTCGATTCCAAGACGCTGCGCGTGGTCGCGGAAGCCGGCGGCACGCTGAACGTGTTTGTGAGCAAGTTGTCGGGGATGTAGCTTTCTTCCTTCTCCCCTTGCCGGAGAAGGTGGCGCGAGGCGCCGGATGAGGAGTTCCCTCCACGCACTCTGGAGCGAAGAGATGCCCGCGGGGACTTCCCCCTCCCGTAATCCGCGCTACGCGTGAAGTCCGGCCATCTCCGCAGGCACCCCGCACCCGCGGAAAGGCGAGCAAGACAAGGTCCGCCCCGCACGTTCACCACAGCTTTACGCGTCCCGGGCTTGGACTAGCTGCCGCGACGGTTTGTCGCTACAACACCCCCGCAACAAACCCGAACAACGACATACAGGGAGAAACGACATGCAAAAACTCTTCGCCGCGGTCGCCGCCGGCCTCGCTCTCGCCGCCTCGTCAGGCGCGGCGCAGGCGCAGATTTCCGACGACGTCGTCAAGATCGGCGTGCTCACGGACATGTCGAGCCTCTATGCGGATGCGACCGGCAAGGGCTCCCTCGCCGCCGTCGAGATGGCGGTCGCCGATTACGGCGCCAAGGTCGCCGGCAAGCCCGTGCAGGTGGTCGCCGCCGATCACCAGAACAAGCCGGACGTCGGCGTCAACATCGCCCGCAACTGGTACGACAACGACAAGGTCGACGCGATTTTCGATGTTCCCACCTCCTCGGTCGCGCTGCCGGTGTCGGCCCTGACCCGCGAGAAGAACAAGATCCACATCAATTCCGGCGGCGGCTCATCCGACATCACCGGTGCGCAATGTTCGCCCAACACCGTGCACTGGACCTACGACACCTATGCGCTGTCGAACGTCGCCGGCAAGGCGATGGTGAAGCGCGGCGAGGACACCTGGTTCTTCGTCACCGCGGACTACGCCTTCGGCATGGCGCTGCAGCGTGACGCCGCCAACGTGGTCAAGGAAAGCGGCGGCAAGGTGCTCGGCGAAGTCCGCCATCCGCTCAATTCGTCGGACTTCTCCTCCTTCCTGCTTCAGGCCCAGGCCTCCAAGGCCAAGGTGGTCGCGCTCGCCAATGCCGGCGGCGACACCACCAATGCGCTGAAGCAGGCGTCCGAATTCGGCCTTACCGAGGGCGGACAGAAGATGATCGCCCTGCTGATGGAAATCACCGACGTCCATTCGCTCGGCGTCAAGTCGACGCAGGGATTGATCATCACCGACGCCTTCTACTGGGACATGAACGAGGAAACCCGCGCCTTCTCGAAACGCTTCAACGAGAAGGTCGGACACATGCCGACCATGATCCAGGCCGGTCTCTACTCCGCGACCATGCATTATCTGAAGGCGATCGAGACCATCAAGACCGACGAAGCGCCGAAGGTGATGCAGCAGATGCGCGCCACGCCGGTCAACGACTTCTTCGCCAAGAACGGCAAGATCCGCATCGACGGCCGCATGGTGCACGACATGTATCTGTTCGAGGTCAAGAAGCCCGAGGAGTCCAAGGGCGAGTGGGATCTCTACAAGCTGATCGCCACCGTGCCCGGCGACGAAGCCTTCCGTCCGCTCGACAAGGGCGGCTGCCCGCTGGTGAAGTAACGCCCGTCATTGCGAGCGCAACGAAGCAATCCAGAATCCCGCCGCGGAAATAGCTCTGGATTGCTTCGTCGCTGCGCTCCTCGCAATGATGCGGGAGAACGACACGACAACGCGCCCGGCGAAAGCCGGGCGCGCTTCGTTTGAGCGTTGGAAGCTGCTTACTCCGAGTACTTGAACTCGGGCATGTTCTTCAGCTCGTCCTTGGTGGCGTTGAACACGGCATGGTCCGGATACCACTTGGACGAAGCGATCGTCGAATTCGCCGAGGTTGTGGTCGTGGTCGTCGTGGTCTTCTCGGTGCCGGTCGCGGCGCCCGTCGTGGTGGTGGCGGGCCTGGTCGCGGTGACCGCCTGGTTGACGAACTTCAGCTTCTCATACGGGACGGCAACCATGTGCTCTCCCATGCCGAGGAAGCCGCCGACGCCGATCACGGCGACCTTCACGGTGCCGCTCTGATCCATCAGCAGGTCGCTGATCGAGCCGATGTTCTCGTTGGCGTCGTTGTAGACCTTGATGCCGTCCATCTTCGAGGTGCGCCACTGGGCAGAAGCCGTCGTGGTCGTCGTCGTGGCGGTCGCCGCGGGCGCGGCCTTGTCGGTGGTCATGGTCGGCGACTGCGCGAACGCAACGGTCGCGAGAAGTGCTGTGCCGGCAAGACCGGCGGCGATCGATTTCATCAACATGATTGTCCTCTCCTTCAGCAGAAAACCTGTGCGGAGAGAACAACGCCGGCAACTTGCAGTTCCCGGGCTGCGGCAATTAATGCCGCTCCATTGCGAGTCGCACGGTTCCCCGCCGTCGATGACGCGCCCTGGGAACAAGCATCATCGCGGCGAGGACCGCGCCGACCCGCGTCGGAGGTCAGCTCTTGAAGTCGATCAGAAGTGCCGAGAGATTCGAGCCACTCGCCGAACTGCCGCTCGCGCCGTAGGACGAGCTCGACGATTGCGACTGCTGCAGCGCCTGCAGGAACTGCTGGAGAATCTCCGCCGTAGTGGAGGTCGTCGACGTGCTGCTGGTCGAGTCCGTCGTCGACAACGAATCCGAGGAGCTGCCGTCCGACGGCGGCGGACCGGGCGGCGGTCCGCCCGCGCCGCCGCTACCACTCGCGAAAGCGGATTGAAAAACGTTCTTCAGCTCGCTCGCCTGGTCGGAAGTCAGCGTGCCGTTCGAGACCTCGTTGGAAATGAGGTCGTCGATCTTCGACTGCAAGCCATCCTTGGAAGGACGCGTGCCGCTCGACTGGTCGCTGGACCGGCTTTGCTTGAGCGCGGTGTCGATGTCGGTCAGTGCGCTGGAGAGCGCCGACTGGTCCGACGACGAGATGGTGCCGGCGGAGACTTCCGATTGCAGCTCCTGCTGCAGACGCTGAAGCGGCGACTGGTAGTTACCGGCGGATGCCGCCGAAATCGAGGTCATGATGGCTCCGTGGTTTTGTGGAGTTTCTCGTGTGGCGCCATCACTGTATGGTTAATGGACTTAACCAGACCTTGCTTTGCGGCTGCCGAGCTGTTGCCGGGCATTGCGGTCCGGCACATAGAAACAAATCGAAACAAAAATCTTCGCCTTTTGGCCCGAATCTTGGACAAACAAAGCGCATGGCCATTCCTTCACCCAACATTCTGGTCGTCGAAGACGACCGCGAGACCCGGACGTTGATTGCGAAGTACCTGCGCAACAACGCCTGCAACGTCACCGCCGTGAGCGACGGCCGCGAGATGTCGCGCGCCATGGCGGACCATCGCGTCGACCTCATCATTCTCGATGTCATGCTGCCCGGCGAGGACGGTCTCAGCCTGTGCCGCAAGGTGCGCTCGGAGACGCAGACGCCGATCATCATGCTGACCGCGCGAGGCGAGGACGTCGATCGCATCGTCGGCCTCGAGATGGGCGCGGACGACTATCTGGCAAAGCCATTCAACCCGCGCGAGCTGCTCGCGCGCATCAATGCGGTGCTGCGCCGGCAGGCGGCAGCTCAGGCGGCGAGCTCGATCGAGGGCGCCGCGACGCTCGCCTTCGAAGGCTGGCGCATCGACTTGCGGCTGCGCGAGCTGCGCAACCCGGACGGCGCGCGCGTCGCCGTGACCAGCGCCGAGTTCGATCTGCTGAGGACGTTCTGCGAGCGGCCCGGCCGCGTGCTGTCGCGCGACAGCCTGCTCGACCTCACGCAGGGACGGAACACCGGCTCGTTTGAACGCTCCATCGACGTGCTGGTCAGCCGCATCCGCCGCAAGATCGAGCCCAATCCCGCCGACCCGACCATCATCAAGACGGTGCGCTCCGGCGGTTATCTGTTTACGCCCAGAACGGAAGCGGTTACGACGCCCCTGAGCAACTGACGGGGCTTTGAGACGATGAGGCCGTTCGGGTTCTTTCACCTCAAGGGAATCGGCGGCCAGATCGCAGCGCTGGTGCTGGCTTCGACCGTCGCTCTGCATCTCGTCATTACCGCCGCCTTCCTGATCAGCCGGCCCGACCGCCCCGAGACGCCGGACGGGGCGCCGCAACTGGCGGATGCCGCCTTGCTGCTCGGCTCGGCCAATCCGGACGACCGGCCGCGCCTGATCGCGGATCTCGTGCGCGCATTTCCGAAACTCGACCTCCAGACGCCGGCTCCGGGCACGGCGAGCGTCGCCGATGACGGCGAAAGCCGCCACCTTCATGGCATCCGCCGCCATCTCGGCCAGGGCTACAAGGTGGTGCAGCTCACGACCGAGGGCGGCGCGCACCGCATCGGCGTGCAATTGCCCGACGGCGCCATGATCACGGGTCATGTCGCGACCCCGTCGCGGCCGTGGTTCTGGGGCGAGCCGTGGCTGCTGACGCTGATGACCGCCTTCCTCTGCACCACCGTGCTCGGCCTGTGGGCGGCGCGCGCGCTGGCGATGCCGCTCTCGTCCTTTGCCAGGGCCGCCGAGGATTTCAGCCTCGATGGCACCGCCGAGCCCTTGCCAGAGCGCGGCCCGGAGGAGATCCGCTCGGTCGCCCGCGCGCTCAACCGCATGCATCAACGGATCGCGGGACTGATGTCGGACCGCACCCGGATGCTGGCGGCGATCAGCCACGATCTGCGCACGCCGATCACGCGGCTGCGCCTGCGTGCCGAATTCATCGAGGACGAGGGCCATCGCAAGCGCATGCTGATCGATCTCGACCAGATGCGCTCGATGCTGGAATCCGTGCTGTCGCTGCTGCGCAACGACCGCAAGGTCGAGGCGGTGACGCTGGTCGATATCGCCAGCACGCTGCAGCTCATCGCCGACCAGTTCGGCGACATGGGCCATGTCGTGCACTATGAAGGCCCGGCATCCGCAACTGCCGCCGCGCGGCCCGACGATCTGCATCGCGGCGTCACCAATCTCGTCGAGAACGCGGTGCGCTTCGGTGCCGAGGTGACGATCCGCCTCGACGTCTCATGCACGAAGCTCGTCATCGACGTCGAGGACGATGGCCCCGGCATCACGGATTCGCGCAAGCAGGAGATGCTGGAGCCGTTCGTGCGCGGCGACGACGCGCGCACCATGGACGATTCCACCGGCTTCGGCCTCGGCCTGTCGATCGCGCACGCGATCGCGCTGGCCCATGGCGGCGAGCTGTCGCTGCACGATCGCAAGCCGCACGGGCTGATCGTACGCATGCAACTGCCGGTCTGGCAGCAGCCGCGGCTGGCTGCATAGGTTCCATGCAACGCTGAAGGTGGCCCGGTTCGGCCACATCATCGCCGTCTTCCCCCGCCTTAACCGTCGCGGGCGCAGGTCACGTCAGGACCGCAAGGGAACTCGCATGAAGATCTTGGGTGTTGCCGCATGGTTTGCGGCTGCATGGACATTGCCGCAGGCCGCGATCGCGGGTGAAGCCGACTATGCCGAGATAGTCGCAGCCCATGCCCGCGCCAATGGCGTGCCGGCAGCGCTGGTGCATCGCGTGATCATGCGCGAGAGCCGCTACCAGCCCGGCCTCGTCGGCCATGGCGGCACCATCGGCCTGATGCAGATCAAGCTCGCGACCGCGCGCGGCCTCGGCTACACCGGCGATGCCGCGGGCCTGCGCGATCCCGACACCAACCTCACCTACGCGGTCAAATACCTCGCCGGCGCCTACCGCGCCGCCAATGGCGACCACACCCAGGCCGTACGTTATTTCGCCGGCGGCTATTATTACGCCGCCAAGCGACAGCGCCAGGAGATGGTGCGGGAGGGCAGCAACCAGACGAATTCCGAGGTCTGGCTCGAACCGAACGGCAATCCCCAGCCGATCGCCGGCGCCGCGCCGCACCGCAGGCTCGCCCAGCGCGTCCGCCATGCCCGGGCGGAGGTTCCAGCTCAATAATCGCCGTCATGGCCGGGCTTGTCCCGGCCATCCACGATTGTCCGCGCAGCGTCAAGAACGTGGATGCCCGGGCCTTCGCCTCGCCGAAGCGGCTTCGGCCGCGCAGGCGGGACAAGCCCGGGCATGACGAGCTGCATGCGTTGACATAGCCCCTCACAAGCCTACATTAGACCCGTTCCGAGGGGTGCTCCGTGGAGGAGCTGAGATACCGCTAAATGGGCAGCTTGCAGATCGGCAGGCCTTCCCAGAACCGCGGTGACCCTTTGAACCTGATCCGGGTCATGCCGGCGAAGGGACAGGGATGTTGCAGACGACCCATCGACCGGATTCTCCGGTATCCATCATCGGTGCTGGCATTGCTGGGGCCTGGCAGGCGCTGTTGTTCGCGCAGGCCGGCCACCCCGTGACGCTGCACGAGCGCAGCGATGCAGCCATGACCGATGCCACCAGCCACTGGGCCGGCGGCATGCTCGCGCCCTGGTGCGAGGCGGAGGTCGCCGAACCCGTGATCTCCCGGCTCGGCCAGCGCTCCCTCGACATCTGGCGGCGCGAACTGCCCGACACGCCTTTCAACGGCTCGCTCGTCGTCGCCCATCCGCGCGAGCGCAGCGATTTCGAGCGCTTTGCCCGCATGACCGAGGGCCATCGCCGGCTCGATGCCACAGCGCTCGCCGCGCTCGAGCCGTCGCTGGAGGGTCGTTTCCGCGACGCGCTGTTTTTCCCTGGCGAAGGCCATGTCGAGCCGCGCCGCGTGCTGCCGAAGCTGCATGCGCGCATCAAGGCGGCCGGCGGGACCATCAAGTTCGGAAGCGACGTCGCAGCGAAGGATCTCGCAAGACTCGATCCTGACGGCATCGTGATCGACTGCCGCGGCCTTGGCGCACGCGACGCGCAGCCCGGCTTGCGCGGCGTCAAGGGCGAGATGATCCTGATCGAGACCGGCGAGGTGCAGCTCGCACGCCCGGCGCGGCTGATCCATCCGCGCTGGCCGCTCTATGTGATCCCGCGCGAGGACAATCTGTTCATGCTGGGCGCGACCTCGATCGAGGCCGAGGACAGCGGCGTCAGCGTGCGCTCGGCGCTGGAACTGCTGGGCGCGGCCTATGCGGTGCATCCGGCCTTCGGCGAGGCCCGCATCGTCGAGTTCGGCTCGGGCCTGCGCCCCGCCTTTTCCGACAATCTCCCGCGCATCGGCATTCGCGACAACACCATCGCCGTCAACGGCCTCTACCGCCACGGCTTCCTGATCGCACCGGCCCTTGCCGAGCTGACGCTGCAATACGTCCAGCGCGGCCAGATCGACAACGAGGTGATGCAATGCGCGTGATCGTGAATGGTGAGCAGCGCGAGATCAATTCCGCCAGCGTGGACGCACTGCTGGCCGAGCTCGACTACGAGGGCACCCATTTCGCCATCGCGCTGAACTACGACGTCGTGCCCAAGAGCCGCTGGGCCGAGACCGCGCTGAAAGCCGGCGACGAGATCGAGATCATCACGCCGCGGCAGGGAGGGTGAGGATGGCGCTCTCTCTCCACTTGTCGTCCCCGCGAAAGCGGGGACCCATAAACACCGGCCTTCGCTGGGGCGAAAGGTCTCTCCCAACATGCCCCAAGAGAAATCACGCGGTATGGGTCCCCGCCTTCGCGGGGACGAAAGCTGCGATTGAGGAGACACCTCCCGCATGGTGACCTTCTACAACAAAACCTTCCCCTCGCGCCTGCTGATCGGCAGCGCTCTGTATCCCTCGCCCGCGATCATGCAGGCGGCGATCCGCGCCTCGGGCGCCAACATCGTCACGGTGTCGCTGCGGCGCGAATCCGCCGGCGGCAAGACCGGGGACGCGTTCTGGAACCTGATCCGCGAACTCGACGTCACCGTGCTGCCGAACACCGCCGGCTGCCGCAGCGTGCGCGAGGCGGTGACGACGGCGAAGCTCGCGCGCGAATTGTTCGGCACCAGCTGGATCAAGCTGGAAGTGATCGCCGACAACGACACGCTGCAGCCCGATGTCGTCGGCCTCGTCGAAGCCGCAAGCATCCTGATCAAGGACGGCTTCGAGGTGTTTCCCTATTGCACCGAGGATCTCTCGGTCGCGAGCCGCCTGGCCGATGCAGGCTGCAAGGTGGTGATGCCGTGGGCCGCGCCGATCGGCAGTGCGAAGGGCATCACCAACCGCGACGCGCTGAAACTGCTGCGCGAGCGGCTGCCCGACATCACGCTGGTGGTCGATGCTGGTTTGGGCGCACCAAGCCACGCGGCGCAGGCGCTCGAGCTCGGCTACGACGCCGTGCTGCTCAACACCGCGATCGCCAAGGCCGCCGATCCCGTCGCGATGGCCAACGCCTTCCGACTCGGCTGTGAGGCCGGCCGCACCGCTCATGAAGCCGGGCTGATGAACGCCCGCGACTTCGCCTCCCCCTCCACCCCTGTCGTTGGGACCCCGTTCTGGCATGCCATATCCTGATAAATTCTATCCCGTCGTCGACAGCCTCGCCTGGGTCGAGCGCCTGACCAGGCTCGGCGTCGGGACGATTCAGCTCCGCGCCAAGGACCTCGACGATTCCCAGGCCCTGCAGATCGTCACCGACGCGCTCGCCATCACGAACGGCACAGAGGCCAAACTGGTCGTCAACGACTATTGGCGCGCGGCGATCGTCGCGGGCGCAAAATACCTGCATCTCGGCCAGGAAGACCTCGCCGAGGCCGACCTCGCATCGATCCGCGAGGCAGGCCTGTCGCTCGGCATCTCCACCCATGACGATGCCGAGCTCGAAACCGCGCTCAAAGCCAAGCCCGACTATGTCGCGCTCGGCCCGATCTTCTTCACCACGCTCAAATCCATGCGCTTCGAACCGCAGGGCATTCCGAAGATCACGGAATGGAAACAGCGCATCGGCAGCATCCCGCTGGTCGCGATCGGCGGCATCAAGTTCGAACACGCCGCGGAGATTTTTGCGGCAGGCGCGGATTCCATCGCGGTGGTGTCCGACGTGACGCAGAATGCCGATCCCGACGCGCGGGTGCGGCAATGGCTCGGCCTGCCGGCGGAGGCGGCGTGATGCACGCTGTCTCGCCCAAAACTCCACTGTCATCGCCCGGCTTGACCGGGCGATCCAGTACGCCGCGGCCTCTCCGTATCCCACTATGGCCTCTGGAATACTGGATCCCCGCCTTCGCGGGGATGGCACCTGTTATCGACGCACGCTCAGCGACATCAACGAATTAAACCGGAGGATCACCATGAACATCCGCTCCAATCCCGACAAGACCGTCCCCGCCGTCACCACCGGCCCGCTCCCCTCCTCGCGCAAGATCTTCGCGACGCCCGACGCCGCGCCCGACCTGCGCGTGCCCTTGCGCGAGATCATCCTCTCCGAAGGCGCCGGCGAGCCGAACCTGCCGGTGTACGACACCTCCGGCCCCTACACCGATCCCTCCGTCACCATCGACGTCAATGCCGGCCTGCCCCGCAATCGCAAGGCCTGGGTGCTGGAGCGCGGCGGCGTCGAGGAATATGCCGGCCGCCAGGTCAAGCCGGAAGACAATGGCAGCGTCTCCACCGACAAGGCCGCGCGCGCGTTCAGCGCCTATCATCAGCCGCTGCGCGGCCTCGACGGCCACAACACCACCCAGCTCGAATTCGCCCGCGCCGGCATCATCACCAAGGAGATGATCTACGTCGCCGAGCGCGAAAATCTCGGGCGCAAGCAGCAGCTGGAGCGCGCGGAGGCGGCGCTGGCCGATGGCGAAAGCTTCGGCGCATCGGTTCCCGCCTTCATCACGCCGGAGTTCGTGCGCAGCGAAATCGCGCGCGGCCGCGCCATCATCCCCTGCAACATCAACCACAGCGAACTCGAGCCGATGATCATCGGCCGCAACTTCCTGACCAAGATCAACGCCAATATCGGCAACTCCGCCGTGACGTCGTCGGTCGAGGAGGAGGTCGAGAAGATGGTGTGGGCGATCCGCTGGGGCGCCGACACCGTGATGGACCTCTCGACGGGCCGCAACATCCACACCACCCGCGAATGGATTTTGCGCAACTCGCCGGTGCCGATCGGCACGGTTCCGATCTATCAGGCGCTGGAGAAGTGCAACGGCGATCCGGTCAAGCTGACCTGGGAGCTCTACAAGGACACGCTGATCGAGCAGTGCGAGCAGGGCGTCGACTATTTCACCATCCACGCCGGCGTGCGCCTGTCCTACATCCACCTCACCGCCAGCCGCGTCACCGGCATCGTCAGCCGCGGCGGCTCGATCATGGCGAAGTGGTGCCTCGCGCATCACAAGGAGAGCTTCCTCTACACGCATTTCGACGAGATCTGCGACCTCATGCGCAAGTATGACGTCTCGTTCTCGCTCGGCGACGGCCTGCGTCCCGGCTCGATCGCCGACGCCAATGACCGCGCCCAGTTCGCCGAACTCGAGACGCTCGGCGAGCTCACCAAGATCGCTTGGGACAAGGGCTGCCAGGTCATGATCGAGGGCCCCGGCCACGTGCCGATGCACAAGATCAAGATCAACATGGACAAGCAGCTCAAGGAATGCGGCGAGGCGCCGTTCTACACCCTCGGGCCCCTGACCACCGACATCGCGCCGGGCTACGATCACATCACCTCGGGCATCGGCGCCGCCATGATTGGCTGGTTCGGCTGCGCCATGCTCTGCTACGTCACCCCGAAGGAGCATCTCGGCCTGCCCGACCGCAACGACGTCAAGGTCGGCGTCATCACCTACAAGATCGCCGCCCACGCGTCCGATCTCGCCAAGGGCCACCCGGCGGCGCAGCTCCGCGACGACGCGCTCTCCCGCGCCCGTTTCGACTTCCGCTGGAGCGACCAGTTCAACCTCGGCCTCGACCCCGAGACCGCCAAGAACTTCCACGACGAAACCTTGCCGAAGGAGGCCCACAAGGTCGCCCATTTCTGCTCGATGTGCGGCCCAAAATTCTGCTCGATGAAGATCACGCAGGACGTGCGGGATTACGCGGCGACGCTGAACGACCCGAACAGCATCGGCATGTCGCTGAGCGGGACGGCGGAGGACGGCATGGCGAAGATGAGCGCGAAGTTCAAGGAGATGGGCGAGAGTTTGTATCTGGATGCGGAGAAGGTGAAGGCGAGTAATCGGGTGTTGTGAGAATGCGCTAGTTGCACCCATGAAGCACGGGTTCTCTAACTCAGATTGGGAAACTGCCAAAGAAGAGGCACGGTCAGCTATGATTGACCGTGCCAAGCTTCGTGGGATGATCCCATACTCTGATCTTGTAAAGACGATCGATTCTATCAAACTTGACGCTCATGATTCCCGCCTGTTTCGGCTGCTGGACGAGATATCAATTGAGGAAGACGAGTTGGGTCGCGGGATGCTCAGCGTCGTCGTTGTCCACAAGGTGGGCGACATGCAACCCGGGCCAGGATTCTTTGAACTCGCGAAGTCGCTCGGAAGAAACACGCAAGACATTGAAAAATGCTGGGTCGCGGAACTCCATCGCGTTCACGCATTTTGGTCTTTGTCAAAAAAATAGCTCGTACGAGGTCGGCCAAGAGCGACTGACTAGAATGCGCTGGCGATTCACGAAGGAAGCGATTTGATCCTGAGATCCGAGAATTTACGCCACTCGCCGATATAAGAACTTGCGGCGGTTTTTGCATCGCTTCTGCGCAATCCCATCCTCTTAAATTGCCGCAGAGCAGAGTTGTAAAAAATTTCCTCCCAAGCACGACCAAAGCCCGTGTCGGGCAGCTCCAATATCACTTTTGGCCTTTCGGTATCGTGTATGAACCTATCACCAGTTCTGCCGGCTTGAATGTATAGCCCCTTAGTTCTGATGATTTGATCAACCAGCACTCCTCTAGCGGCAATATCGAAAACAATGAGAACGGTAAGTGCAACTGGCTTCTCGAAAATCAGCAGTAGCCCAATATCTCCTGAGCCATCTTCAATCGTGGCCCATTGCGATTGGACATCGCCAGCCCGAACATATTGATGAATTCGAATGAACTCCTCAATGTCGGGGCGTTCCGTAGTATCAAGAATGAGCAACGGGATAAGGCGCCCCTCCCCGATGAAGCCGGCAGCTATTGCGGCATCAGCCGCGATCGGCACTGGTCTTTGGTTGAGCTTTCGAAAGGTCTTCCTTAGTCTTTTGGGCCAGATCTTCATAAGAAAAATCCCTAAGGATTATTGGCTCGATTGAAATCTCATTCCCATGGGTATCTCGAAGCACCACTAAAGTCCGCTCGACCTCAGCATCGCGCAAAACTGCGCCATCGAAGCTGAAGAAGCACCACCCTGATATGACTTGATGCGCATCGATCCGCATCGGAACGCTTAGAGGACTTTGCGCGGGCTCGAAGAGGGGTGGAAGTTCAGCCCTAGTTCCAACCTCCATCTTGAAAGGCCCGCCATCGAGCCTGGAGTAGGTCAAATGCAAACTCGCACTAGCTATTGAGTTGTTATTGTCGGAGGTATTCATGACAGACAGCAAGACACCATAAATCCTCTCGTTTTGAGCTGAGCTAAAAGAAGTGAACCCTTCGTGCAAATGGGCAGCAAGTGATGGCTTGCGTCGCTCTTCCTGCCGCTCAGACAACTTCAACGCTCTACGCGACGTCCTCATGTTAACAATGGAAAGGAATAGAGCCGCCCATGCAGCGGTCGCACTGACTACAGCAGTTATCGATGAAATTTCCCAGGTCACGGCTGTGGTCCGCGTGTTTATCCTACGCCCTAACATAGCACGCCTCGATAGGACTAATTTGCCAAAAATTGCCCTCCGCCGCCTCCCCGACCAGCTCCGCCCCAACCTCCACCTCGTCTTCGTCGGCACCGCCGCCTCGACGCGCTCGGCCGAGCTCGGGCACTACTACGCTCATCCCGGCAACCGCTTCTGGCGCGCAATCCATGAGACCGGCATAACGCCGCGGCGCTATCAGGCGGGCGAGTTCGCGGCACTACTCGAGCTCGGGATCGGCTTCACCGATCTGTCCAAATTGGTCGCCTCGACAAATTCATCTTCCGCGCCTACTATGATTGCATGAACATCATTCGCCGCACGCTGGATATCGACGCCGACACCGATGCGCGTTTGCGCGAGATGGCCGACGAGCGCGGGCAGGATGTCGCCTCCGTGCTCGCGGAAGCCGTGGCGCTGCTCGATTCCGTGGTCGATATTTCCGGCCCCGACATCGCTGAGGACCGCCGGCGCTTGGATGATTTTAAAAAGACCCGCTCCGCTGTACCGCTCGACGAGGTCAAGGGCTGGGTCGCGAGCTGGGGTTCGGCGCAGGAGTTGCCGCGCCCGGCGGCCCGTAGGATCGGATGATCCTGCTTTCGCCCGACGCCGTCGAGGACGTCGAGCGGTTGCGCCTGTTTCTCGATCAACATAGCCCCGGCGCCGCGCAACGCGCGCTCGCGTCGATCTGGCGGGCGATCGAGCGGCTGCAGGAGTTCCCCGATCTGGGAATGAAGACGGCCGATGCCGATCTTCGCCAGATCGTGGTCCGCTTTGGCGCCTCCGGCTACATCGTGCGCTACGCCATATTGGTGGAGTCGCAAGACATCCTGATCACGCGGATATGGCACGGCCGCGAAGCCCGCAAGTCGGACGAGTGAGTGTAGCGACGGACGATTGACTTGCCTGAAATCCACCGCCTCCCCGACCAACTCCGCCCCAACCTCCGCCTCGTCTTCGTCGGCACCGCCGCCTCGACGCGCTCCGCCGAACTCGGGCACTACTACGCCCATCCCGGCAACCGCTTCTGGCGCGCGATCCATGAGGCCGGGATCACGCCGCGGCGCTATCAGCCGTGTGAGTTCGCCGCGCTGATCGACCTCGGGATCGGCTTCACCGATCTGTCCAAGTCGGGAGCCGGGATGGATCACCAGATCGCGACGGAGACGATCGACGTGGCGGGGTTCAGGGCGAAGATGGACAAGTATCGGCCGCGGACGATTGCATTCACGAGCAAGAAGGCGGCGAGCTGGTTTTACGGCAGACCGTCGAGCGGGATTGCGCTGGGGCGGCAGAAGCGCGACGAGAGCTTGCCGGAGGTGTTCGTGCTGCCATCGCCGTCCGGCGCCGCGTCGGGGCATTGGACGATCGAGCCGTGGCGCGAGCTTGCGGCGTGGATCGCTGCGTAGGGTGGATTAGCCCTGCGGCGGCGCGAAGCGCTGTCGCTGGGCGTAATCCACCAACTTCTTTCGGCGACCGCGGAGGCGTGGTGGGTTACGGCTTTGCCTAACCCACCCTACTGCACCGCCACCCTCATCCCGCATACGCCTTGTCCAAATCCGCAATCACGATCTTATTCATCCCCATCATCGCCTGCATGACGCGATTGGCCTTGCTGCGATCGGGATCGCCGAGATAGCGGCCGAGGGCGGTGGGCACCACCTGCCAGGACAGGCCGAACCGGTCCTTGAGCCAGCCGCATCGGGACTCCTCACCGCCGTCGGCGGTGAGGCTGCTCCAGAAATAGTCGACCTCGCCTTGCGTCTCCACGCTGATGAAGAACGACACCGCCTCGTTGAACCTGTATTGCGGCCCGCCGTTGAGCGCGTGGAAGCGCTGTCCCTCGAGTTCGAACACCGCCATGAAATCGCTGACCGTCTCGACTTTGGCGTTGGGAAACACCGATTTGTAGAAGGCGACGGCCTCCGGAACGTTGTTGTCGAACCAGAGAAACGGCGTGATGGAAGTCATGTGCGGATACCCCCGAGGTGTGGAACGAAACGCGCAAGGCGCGGGCGGTCGCTCACAGGACGAACGGGCGGCCGGCGATCCGACAGGGGTATCTTATATGATTGGCTTCCGGCGCGTCGCTGTTACGCACCGCCGGCGTCATTGAAACCGGTACGTCACCCCGAACGTCGCCAGATGCGAGCGCATCGCGACGTCGTAGGTGTTCACGGACGGATTGAAGTCGGGAATGGTGCTCGACCGTGCGACGGTGAAGGCCGTTTTGCCGTAATCGGCATATCGGTATTCGGCGCGTGCCAACCAGTTGCCCCACAGCGCGGTCTCGACGCCGCCACCCACCGTCCATCCCGTCTTTGTGGTGGACTGGCTGATGATCCCCGGCGACAGGCCGAAGAATCCGGGGCAGAAGACACTGGTACAGGTCGAGGTCAGCTCGAAGTTCTGCCACGCCACGCCGCCGGTGGCATACAGCATGGTCCGCGGATTGACGAGATAGCCGCCGCGTAGCCGCAACGACGCGTCCCACCTGTTGCGGATCGACAGGCTTTCGCCGGGCGACTGGGAGTCCGCAAGGAAGATGCTGGTGAAACCTTCTCGCCTGGTGGTGCGGTCGGCGAACCCGACATCGCCTTCGACGCCCACGATCCATTGCGGCGCGAGCTGCCAGAGATAGCCGGCATACGGGCTCGCGCGGAACGCGGTGTTATCCATCGGGCGATTGTTGGCGCGCTCGGTGAGATCGAAGGCCCCACCGCCGATCGTCTCCGACGTGGCGATCAGATCGGTGCGCGTCGCGCGCGCACCGAGGCCGAGGCCGGCATAGACGCCCGCCCAGGACGGCAGGATCGCAGCCTGCGCGGCCAGCGGATGCGCGCGGCCGATGACAGGCTCGCCGAACTTGTAGGCGAGGCCGACGCTCGCCGTGTGGGTTGCGAGCCTGGCATCGAAATTCTGGACGGTGAGCGCGGGTCCCGCAGTCGCCGTGCGCGCAATGGCGAAATGGGCCGTACCGAAATCGGCATAGCGATATTCGCCGCGCAGCAGCCAGTTGCCCCACAACGCCGTCTCGAGGCCGCCGCCGAGTGTCCAGCCGGTCCTGGTGGTGGCGTTCGACACCACCGCGGGTGCCACGCCGTTGCCGGTGCAGATGAGGGTGACGCAGGTCGAGGTGATGTCGTAATGCTGCCAGGCAAGGCCCCCGGTGGCATAGATCAGCGTCGTCGGCGTCAGCAGATAGCCGGCGCGCCCGCGCAAGCTCGCATCCCAGGTGGTTTTGACCGCGAGGCCATCGGCCAGATAAGTGGACGAGCCGAACACGGGCGTGCCGCGATAGCCGTCAAGCCGCGTGCTCTGGTCGCCGAAGCCGACATCGCCTTCGATGCCGACGACCCAGTTCGGCGTAACCTGCCAGTTGTAACCGGCATAGGGATTGGCGCGAAAGCCGCTCCCGTTGAACGGCTGGCTCAGCACGCCGCCGGTGAGATCACGGGGAACGCCATCTTCCAGCACTGAGGTCGTGGTGAGATCGGCGCTGGTCGATCGGAAGCCGAGGCCGAGGCCGGCATAGAATCCGGTCCACGACGATGTCGCGAGCGGCGGCGCCTTGGTGAACGGTTTCGGCGCGAGGTCGGCGGCCTGCGCGCCCCCCGCGAGAGCAAGCCCGAGTCCCGTCAGGCACCACGCGGGGAGACTTCTTCGGCGGATCGGCGAACGCGGCATGTCTGGCCTCTGTCGGCAGCGGGATTCTCGACTCAGAGAATCCCTACCGTGACCACACCGGCTCGCTCGTCCTTCGAACGGAGGAGGCCTCCTGCAATCTCTGGAGATGTTGCAGGAACAGCACGGTCCGCCTACTTCATCGTGATCGCAAGTCCGCTCAGATCGGCATTCGCCATCAGGCCGACTTGCGTGCCGCTCAGTTCCAGCACAGCGCCCTTCTGGTTGCTGAGCACGATGGCGCGGGCGCCGCGGCCGACCGCGATGCCGGCACCGGCGGCGCCGTAGACGCCGGCGACGTCGGAGGGACGGTTGATGTTGGAGACGCGGCCGCGCAGCACGGTCTTGGAACCGCCGAAGACGAGGCCGTAATCGAGCCCGCCGGTGGAGAGCGCGTAGGAGCGGCCGCGGAAGTTCAGCACGCCGGAGCCGCCGGAACCGCCGATGATCCAGCCCGCCTTGTAGATCGTCAGCACCACGGTGCCGCCGTCGGCCAGCGCCGAACTGGTGAGGCCGGCCAGCGCGGCCATGGCGAGCAGCGCGGCGCGAAGGGAGGAAGCGATCTTCATGGGTGTCTCCGGGGGCTATTTTTCAAGGAGGGATCGAATCAGACGCCGCGAATGTATCCGATGGATCAGGGCGGCAACATGATGGGATCTGCGTGAGGCATGGCCTCTCGCAACACGCCCGACTGTCATCGCCCGGTTCGACCGGGCGATCCGGTACTGCGAGGGGCCGTAAGAAGCGGAGAGGCTGCGGCGTACTCGATGACTCGGTCAAGCCGGGGCATGACAGCGGAATTTGGGGCGGCAACATGATGGGGGGCGGCGGTCCAGCGGGGGCTTGTCATGGCCGCGCAGCGGGACAAGCCCGGCCATGACGGCGTGGAAGCTTCGCGCCCATCACACACGCCATGACCACCCTGCCATTCTGCGCCTGTATTGCCCGACGGAGCAAGCAATAATTTCTTTTTCACCGAAATGCAAAAAAAGCTCAGTAATTTCGGTCCGTGTCCTACTGTGCATGGGGTTGTTTTCGCATTTGTATTGGAGCGCGCCTCGCCTGCCGCTACGCTCGTGCAAAGCAGCCCGTCCGAGGTGATCCATGCCGATCCAGCATTTCGCGGCCCCGCCGCATGTGAAGGCGCCGCCGCTGTCGTTTGCGACACGCGTCGGCGATCTCCTGTTCGTCTCCGGCATTCCCGGCTTCGACGCCAATGGCGCGCTGCCCGACGGCTTCGAGGCGCAGTTCGCCAATGTCGTCGTCAACATCCGCAGGGTGCTCGACGAGGCCGGCGCGACCGTCCGCGACCTTGCCAAGGTCAACGTGCTGCTGACCCGCGCCTCAGACGTCGCCGCCATGAACGCGCTCTATGCCGGCGCCTTCGGCCCGCCGCCCTACCCCGCCCGTACCACCTGCGTGGTGCACGCGCTGCCCGATCCGAAGATGCTGATCGAGATCGAGGCGGTGGCTTCGCTGGCACGAGGATAGTTCAAGGGGTGGGCACCTGACATATCCGTGATCGACCGCCGCCCGCCTTGCCAGCCGCACCATTTTGCCGCACCAGTTCCTTCTCGCCGTCCCATCAGGAGATTTTTCATGCGTCGCGTTCTCGCCCTGTGTGCCGTTGCCGGCATCGCAAGTTCCTTGTTTGCCATGCCCGCGTCCGCGGCGCCCGGCTATTACGTGATCCGCTGGGACAACACCGGCATCTGCCAGGTCTGGAACGAGGACCTGAAGTACAAGCCGTTACAGTGGGGCGCCTCGACCTACAAGATCGTCAGCAAGCCGCTGCCGACCTTCTCGGCCGCGTCCGACCTCCAGATCAAGCTGCGCGCGGAGCGCCGCTGCACGCTCTGAGCGTCACGCGACAGATCGAATTCCGGGGGGCGGTCCGCGCGAGCGGGCCGCCCTTTCCGTTTGCGACGTGCCGCCGGCTCCGGCGGCTGAAATCAGCCGTTCGTCCGCCCGCCGTTTGAACCTGTCTTGCGCACGGAACTACTCACCCTTGTCCGGGGCGACCCCTTGGAAGCGTCCCGCGCCACCCCTCCCCGTCATTGCCGGGAGGTGCATCACATCTTTCATTTTGAGGAGCTGATCATGCGTCGTATGTCCGTGCTGTGCGCAGCCATCGGTCTTGCCGTCACCGCCTTCGTCGCCGCGAGCCCGGCCGAAGCCGGCTATCATCTGATCCGGTGGCAGGACAGCGGCATCTGCCAGATCTGGGACGAGAGCATCCCGACCACGCCATGGCCCGCGGGCTATCACCGTGCCAGCGTGACCGTGGCGACCTTCCTCGACGCGCTGGCCATCAAGGAGGATGCGCTCAAGCACGGCCACTGCAAGTGGTAGGAGTTCGATCGGCGGACGACAAGCGCCGGGCAAGGATGCTGCACTAGCATCCTTGCCCGGTTGCGTTTCCATCCAACGCTCGCGGAATCAATCGATGCGCAAGTTCACCACGACGGTTTCTGTCCTTGGCGCATCGCTCGCCCTCCTCTTCACGGCGCAGGCGCAGGCCCCGCAATCCTTCCGGGTGATCTCGCCGATCTTTGGCCAGCTCGTCAGCTTTGCGATGCCGTCGCATTTCGTCGCGGTGTTCGAGAACACCAAGGGCGGTCACTACATCCGCGAGGCCGTGCTCAAGGGCGAGACGCCGGAGCGATGGACGCAGATGATCACGGTGACAGGCGAGAAGGGCATGACGCTGACGCCCGGTAGCTCGCCGGAGAAATTCGCGGGCGCGATCGCCGGCGGCTTCAAATCGGCCTGCCCCGACAGCTTCGCGGCAAGACCGTTCGGCGCCCTGACGTTCGGCCGCTTCGAGGGCTTCGGTGCCGTGATCGGCTGCGGCCGCGTCGACAGCGGCCCGACCCGGCACAGCGAGACCGCGCTGCTGATCACGCTGAAGGGCGCCACCGACTATTACACCATCCAATGGGCCGAGCGCGGCCCCGAAAGCGACGAGCCGCCCGTCAATGACGAGAGATGGCAGGCGCGCCTGCGCGATCTGAGCCCGATCGATCTCTGCCCGATTGTAACAGGCGAAGCCGCGCCCTATCCGAGCTGCGTCGACAAGAGCTGAGTTCGTCTTGTTCGAAATTCGCAGGGTGGGCAAAGCGAAGCGTGCCCACCGTTTCATGCTCGGAGAAATGAAGATGATGGGCACGGCGCAAGCGCACCTTTGCCCACCCTACGCGATGCGTGTCCTGCGCTCACGCGTCCTTGTATGCGCCGGGATGGATCAGCATGTCCCGCGCGGCGGCGAGTTCGATGAAAGCCTGCGCGTTGCCGCCCTGGTCGGGATGCGTGCCCTTGGCGGCGCGTCGATAGGCCTGGTTGATGTCCTCGCAGGTGAGCTGCACGGCGAGCGGCAGGCCGAGCATCCTGCGGGCGCGATCCTCGCTGGACAGTTTCTTCGGCCTGGCGTTGCGGCGGCCGAAGCGCGGCGCGGTCAGATCATGCACGACCTCGAGGATCACGCCGATGCGTCGCTGGGTCGCCAGCGTGATGCTGCGATCGTCGTTGTCCGCGGCCTGACGCAGCACCGGCAGCGCCTGCTCGGCCGCCTGCCGCAGCGTGGCATCCGTGCTCATCCGCGCGATCTCGGCCACGAGCCGGCCCGCCTCGGCCCAATCGGCGTCGTCCGCCGACCGCAGGCGCTCGAGCGCCAGTTTCCAGGATTCAAGCCGTTCCATCATGCGCGCAACGTTTAGCAATCAGGATCACTATGCCAAGCCGGCCGTTTCCGACGTCTTAATTTCGAGTTAGCCTTTCATGAAACTTAGAAACGAATCCGGGAGAAAATTGTCATGGCCTTGCTCGCAAACCACATCGCCGTCGTCACGGGCGCCGGCTCCGGCATCGGCCGGGCGATCGCGGCCGGCTATGCGCGCGAGGGCGCACAGGTGGTGCTGCTCGACGTCAACGCCGACACCGTCGCGGAGGCCGCCCAGGAGATCCGCAAGGCCGGCGGCAAGGCCGAGAGTTTTGCGCTCGATGTGACCCAACGGGATGATTGCTTCGCGCTGGCAAAGCAGGTCGCGGACACGGTCGGGCAGGTCTCGATCCTCGTCAACAATGCCGGCATCACCCGCCGTAACGCCTTCACGGCCGAGACCGAGACGGTCGCGAAGGACTGGAACGACATCATCTCGCTCAATCTCAATGGCGTCTTCAATGTAACGCAGGCGTTCCTCGCGCCACTGCGCGCGAGCAAGGGCCGCATCGTCAATATCGGCTCGATCCAGTCCTTCGTGCATCTGCGCACGCCGAGTTCGGCGGCGTATACGACGTCGAAACACGGCGTGCTCGGCTTCACCAAGGCGCTCGCGGTCGAACTCGGCAAGGACGGCGTGCGCGTCAATGCGATCGGGCCCGGCTTCATCGAGACCAACATCAACGCCAATGTGCGCGCGACCAATCCGGCGCTGGTGCAGGCCTTCGTCGATCACACCCCGCTGGCGCGCACCGGCAAGCCCGAGGACATCGTGGGCCCCGCGATCTTCCTGGCCTCGGATCAGTCGGCCTATGTCACGGGCACGATCCTGATGGTGGATGGCGGATACCGGACGGTGTGAGCGGGCCGCAGTCACGCGCCTCGTGCCAATCGCGGCGCCTTCGCGGCATTCCCGAGGTCATCTCGTGCGATGGCCCGCTTTTAACCTTCCGTTAACCAAACCCGCCCACCGTAGATCTACGGCTTGGGGGTCGTTTGTTCTCGATCGCTTCCAACGATGGAAGCGGGCGTTGATCGGGAGGTGTGTTGGTGACCACTATTCATGTCGCAGCGTCCGAGCCGGGCGCGCAATTCCTGAGCCCCAACCAGATCGTTCCGCTGCTGATCGGCGCGACCCTCGACGAGGTCGAGCGCGAGCTCGTGCTCCAGACTCTCGCGCGCTGCGACGGCAACCGCACGCGGGCGTCGCGCGTGCTCGGCCTGTCGGTGCGCACGCTGCGCAACAAGATCAGGATCTATGCGGCCTGCGGAATCGCCGTGCCCGCGTATCACGACTAGCGCGCGAGCATGCAAGGTAGACCGGTCGACCGGCGAGAACCGCCAGCGAGATGATCGCGACCGCTGCCGCGATCATCTCGATGGCGCGGAGCATGAAGGCCGTCAAGACAGCCCACGCCGCCTGCGGCTCCTCGGCGAACGCGACCGGCACGACATCAGGCACAAGCAGATGAGCAAGGCCGAGCGCCGCCGCAAGGATGACGGCCGACAGGCCGAAGATTTTCCACGCTGCGCGCATCGGTCCCTCCCTGCTTGGCTGTGGCCGCGTACCATCCAGTGACACGCCGCCACGGGCCGCCGGTTGATGTTGATCAAGCCGGTAGCGATGCGCTGCGCAATTGCTGCTGTCGTCAAACGCCGCTAAGTAGCTTGCTTCCGGTCAAGGGAGCAGTGGCGTGGCAGACGAACCGAAGAAACAGGGACCTCAGGGACCACGTGGGCGGCAGGGCGAGCCCGGACGGCCGGGACCGCAGGGTCATCCGGGCAAACGAGGGCCGGACGGCGTGCGCGGCAAGCCGGGCCCTCAGGGCAAGCCTGGCCCCGCCGGAAAGGCCGGTCCGCAAGGCAAGCCAGGCCTGCCGGGCAAGCCCGGTGAAGCCGGTCCGCGTGGACCCGTCGGACCGCAAGGGCCGGCAGGGCCGCAGGGCCCGCGCGGCGAGGCCGGACCGCCCGGCCAGCTGCCGTCGATCGAGCAGGTTCTGCCGTGGCTGGAGCAACTCTTCGACGCCTGGGACGAGCGCCGTCGCCAGCGCGAGATTGAAGCCGCCGAGCGCAAGGCGCTGGAGGACGCCGTGCTGGAAGCCGACGAGACGTTTGTCGATGACGAGAGCGACGACGGTGAATACGACGAGCACCGAAAGAAGAAGAAAAAGAAGAAGCACGGCCACAAGGAGTAGCCGGTACCTCTACCTCGTCGGATCCTTGCGCCGCGGCAGCATGCCCATGCGCTCGAACTGCCAGCGCATGGCGCGGTACCAGAGATAGCCGATCGCTGCGCCGCACAAGGCGGGGATCACGACGCTTGCGCTGCTGAACGAGCCGCTCCACCACGTCATCCATGCAGTCCACAGCACCGTAAAGGCGACGGCACCTGCTTTGAGAGGAATGAGAGGGCGGTTCATGGTCGTGCTCCGGGCTGTCAAAACCCCGGCGAACATCATCGCAAGGCGAGACGCCTTGCACCGTGAGCCAGATCACGGTGCGATAGCGGGAACCGGCTAGCCGAACCGCAGCCGCGAGCGCTCCCTGGCCTTTTCCGCCTCGATCTCGCGGTCGCGCGCCGGCGCATGGGTATGCAGCGAGGTCAGCAGCTTTCGCGCGGCCTCCGAGACCTCGGCGACCGCGCGGTCGAATGCCGCCTCATTGGCCTGCGACGGCTTGTTGAAGCCGGACAGTTTTCGCACGAACTGGATCGCACTGGCGTGAATCTCGTCCTCCGTCGCCGGCGGCTCGAAATTGAACAGCGTCTTGATGTTGCGGCACATGCAGTCTCTCCCGATGGCTCCGTTTAAGACGATCGGCGGAGGCAAAATCCTACAGCCTTCCAGTCGCTTCTGTTAAGGTCCGCCGCAACGCGGCCGCACCTTACGGGCTGCACGGGGAGAGAAACATGAGAGCCTCTTGCACGGCGCTGTCGGCCGTCCTGTTGTCCATTTCCACATCCGTCTTGGCCGCGGACTATCCCGCGCCGAAACAGGGCGACTGGGTCGCCAGGGATTTCAGGTTCCACACCGGCGAGACCGTGCCGGAGCTGAGGCTGCACTACACCACCGTCGGCGAGCCCGGCGGCCAACCGGTGCTGGTGCTGCACGGGACCGGCGGATCGGCCGAGAGCATGCTGACGCCGGCCTTCGCCGGCGAGTTGTTCGGCGCGGGACAGCCGCTCGACGCCACCAGATATTACATCATCATTCCCGACGGCATCGGCCACGGCAAATCGTCGAAACCGTCCGACGGGATGAAGACGGGCTTTCCCGAAATACAATTACGACGACATGGTCGAGGCGCAGCATCGCCTCGTGAAGGAAGGGCTCGGCGTCAAGCATCTGCGGCTCGTGATCGGCAATTCGATGGGCGGCATGCACACCTGGCTATGGGGCGAGAAATATCCGCAGGCGATGGACGCGCTGGTGCCGATGGCCTCGCAGCCGACCGAGATGGCGTCGCGCAACTGGATGCTGCGGCGGATCATGCTCGACACCATCCGCAACGATCCCGACTACAAGGACGGCAACTACACCAGCCAGCCGCGCATGATGAAATACGCAATCACCGCCTACGGCATCGCCAGCATCGGCGGCACGCTCGCCTATCAGTCGCAGGCGCCGACGGCGGCGAAGGCCGACAGGATCGTCGATGAGCGGCTGTCGACGCCCATCACGGCGGATGCGAACGACTTCATCTATCAGTGGGAGTCGTCGCACGATTACGACGCCGCCGACAAGCTCGAGGCCATAGAGGCTTCGCTGCTGCTGATCAATTCCGCCGACGACGAGCGCAACCCGCCCGAGACCGGCCTCACGGACGCTGCGATGAAGCGGGTTAAGAACGGCCGCCTCTACCTGATTCCCGCGAGCACCAACACGCGCGGACACGGCACCACGGGCAATGCGACGTTCTACACCGAGCAGGTCCGGCAGCTGCTTCAGAACGCACCGCAACAAGCATTTGAATCAGTGCGCCGCTGATTTTGCAACGCGTCAACCATGCCCGGCGCCGCATATTATTTGAGCATGCATTGAAGCGACAGCTCGGGCTTAATCGCATCAAGAATACGAATCGACGCGGTGAGGAGGATGGCATGCACAGGCTCGCACTGTGCGTTTGGCTGGCCGCCATGACGGCGCTGACGGGCGCCGCGTTCGCGTTCGACAACGGCCAATACGATCACGTCCCACCTGACATCCGCGCCTGGTTCAAGAGCGTGATCGCGCCGAACGGGGTACCATGCTGCGATGTCTCCGACGGCCATCGCACCGAATACGACGTGAGGAGCGGCGTCTATTGGGTGCCGATCGAAGGACAATGGATGGAGGTGCCGGAGCGCGCCATTATCCGCGACCGCGGCAATCCGGTCGGTGAGGCCGTGGTGTGGTACGTGCATCATCGCGGCGCGATCATCATCAGCTGCTTCGTGCCGGCGGACTCGGTGTGAATTCGCGCTGGCGGTGGCGTCTCGGCGCCCCGCGTGCTAGTTCGGCTGATGGCTCCTGCAAACGATCGAACACGTGCTGTGATGCGTTTCGTCCTGGCGGCATTTTACCTCGCTGCCGGCATCGCGCATCTCGGGGTTCCCGACAAGCTGCTCGCCATCACGCCGTCATGGGTTCCCTACGCGACGCAGGTCATCCTGGTGACGGGGGCCTGCGAAGTTGCAGGCGCGATCGCGCTGGTGACGAGGCCACTGCGTTGGTGGGCAGGCGTCGCATTCGCGCTCTATGCGCTATGCGTTTGGCCGGCCAACATCAAGCACGCCCTGGAGGGCATCGATCTTCCGCCCCTCCCCAACAGCTGGCTCTATCACGGGCCGCGGCTGGCGCTTCAGCCGGTTTTGATCTGGTGGGCGCTGTATTGCGCCGGCGTGATCGACTGGCCGTGGCGCCGGGAGCCAAGGGGTAGCGATCCGGCCGCGGACTGATATCCTCACCCCCTCAATCAGGGAGACTTTCGTGACCGATCTTTGCGCCGATGACCTCGCCACCATCTATGGGAATCCGACCCCGCGCGTGATCGCCAAAGCGCGTCCGGCAATCGACGCGCATGCGCGGAAATTCATCGAAATGTCGCCGTTCTGCGTGTTGGCGACATCGGGCACCGACGGCAGCGTCGACGCTTCGCCGCGCGGCGGCGGCATTGGTTTTGTTCACGTCGCCGGCCCCAACCAGTTGCTGATGCCCGACCGCGCCGGCAACAACCGGATCGACAGCTTTCGCAACGTGGTCGAAGGCTCAGGCTTCGTGCATCTGTTGTTCTTCGTGCCCGGCATCGACGAGACGCTGCGCGTCGGTGGACGCGGCACGCTGTCGGCCGATCCGGATCTGCTTGCTTCGATGGTGGAGTTCGGCAAACCGCCGCGCGCCGTGCTGAACGTCGCCGTCAGCGAAGTCTATTTCCACTGCGGCAAGGCGTTGATGCGCTCGAAATTGTGGGCGCCCGAGAAGGTGCAGCGTTCGGTGATGCCAAGCATCACCGAAGTCGTCTACGAGCAGACCGGTCTTGGTGAGCCGCAGAGCCAGGAGGTCGTGGAGGCGCTGTACAAGACGCAGCTGTAGTGATGCGGCAAAGGTGGTGTCGTCCCGGACAAGCGAAGCGCAGATCCGGGGATCCATAACCACAGGCAGTAGTTTGACGATGAGTCGGAGGCACCGTCTCCACCACACTTCTCTCTCGGATGATGCGTCCCGGCTCTCGGTGCGCGATTACGCACCAGGTCGGGACGACATGGGAGCGTGCGGCAACGACGGGGCTTAGTGCCCCTCGCCCTCGAGCCCGCCGACGTGCTTCTGGGTATAGAGTTCGAGGCCGATGCGGCCGATCAGGTCGAGCTGGGTTTCGAGGAAGTCGATGTGGTGCTCCTCGTCGCTCATCAGCTTCTCGAACAGGTCACGCGTGACGTAGTCCTTGACGCCGTGGCAGTAGGTCGCCGCTTCCTGATAGAGCGCGCGCGCGCTCATCTCGGCGGCGAGATCGCACTCGATGATCTCCTTGACGTTCTGCCCGATGCGCAAGGGATCGAGCACCTGCATGTTCGGGAAGCCGTCGAAGAACAGGATGCGCGCGGTCAGCTTGTCGGCGTGCTCCATCTCCTCGATGGATTCCTTGCGCCAGACCTTGGCCATGTCCAGCAGGCCCCAATTGTCGAGGAAGCGGTAGTGCAGCCAGTACTGGTTGATCGCGGTCAGCTCGTGACGCAGCGCCTTGTTGAGATAGTCGATGACTTTTGCGTCGCCCTGCATGATGCACTCCAAATCTGGCGCCCAAATCGGCCGAAACCGAGTTTAGAACGCTTCTAAGTCACTTTACGGAACTGGGCAACCGGCCACGAGGACGCAGCTGCGAAAACTCAGTTGTGGATGAATTCAGCAGGCAGCGAGAGCGAACTGGGCCGGCTCGGCCGTCTCGTCATTGGCGGCCACGGTTTGGCCGTGCGGGCAGCCGGCACAGCAGGACTCGGCGCAAGGGCCGAGCGCTTCGTCAATGATGGTCTTGATTGTGCGGGCACAGCGACCGCATTCGGCGCTGCAGCCGAGGCACCCGTAGACCTGCTTGGCATGCCGCACGGCGTCGTCGGACTCGGCGACGGCGGCGCGGATGTCTTCATCGCTCAACACGTTACAGGAACAAACGATCATGGAAGCGGCAGGCCCTTCGGTGATGCGCCATCATCGATATTTAAGCGGCCAGCCGGATGCAAAAGGAAAAACCGGTATTTCAAGCTATTCCAAACTGGCCGACATCCAGCCTAGAACGGCTCTAAAATACGGAGTTGCGCTGGATCAAGAATGCGGCGCAACTAGTCGCCGCCACCACCACCACCACCACCATCGCCGCCGCCACCACCGCAATCCCCGCCACTGCTGCCGCTATCGCTCGTGGAGCAGCCGCTCCCCGTACTGTCGCCGGAGAACCAGTTCCCGAGCGAGAAACCGTCGCTGGTGCTGGAATAGCTGTTGTCGCCACCCCCATCGCCTCCGCTCGCAGCGCGCGTCCGGCGCCGGCCGCGGTTCTGAATGTGCACGATCCAACCGCAGCCGATCGCGAAAATGAGCAAGACAGCAATCACGGTATTCGCCATCGCGTGACTCATCATCGCAGCCCTCCCTGGCTGGCTCGATCCAGATCGATTGGTCGCCCCCGGTCAAGAGGCCGTTCATTGATCATTCAAACGAAGTATGGAACTCTGCGCCCAAAGAGTTCCTGCGTGTGAAAGGTCAGCCAATGAAGAGATCGCTCCTGGCGGTTGCCACCGCCGCCATCCTGGCCCTGACGGCGGGGACACCGGCGCATGCCCAGCGTGGCGTCGCCGCCGGCGTAGCCGCCGGCATCATCGGCGGTGCCATTGTCGGCGGCGCGCTGGCTTCCCCGTATTACTACGGACCCGGCCCAGCTTACGGATATGGCCCGGGCTACGGTCCCGGTTACTATCCGCCACGCTACTATGCGCCGGGGCCGGGCTATGTCGCCGACGACTATTACGGCGACGGCTGCGTCTGGCAGAAGCAGCGCTTCTGGGACGGCTATGCCTGGCGCATCCGCCGCGTCCGCGTCTGTGGCTGAGGCGTCCAGGACCGGTTCAGCACGCCTAATTCATCTGGGCCCGTTCATTACGGATGCGCCGTTCATCTAAGGGCCCGAAAAAGACCGTTTTTTCTCATCACAGCTTGGTATGCGTTTACTGCGGATTGACCATTTGCGCGCTTCCTAGCTGCAAGGCCAATTCCATCAGAGTCTGCGTGAACCTTTGAACCCCGGGCGCTTCTAACAAGAAGCGTCCATCTCTCAGGAGAGCCAAGAGCATGAAGAAGACTTTAGTTGCCGCCCTCACGGTTGCGACAGTTGCCGGTTCGCTGGTGACCGCCACTCCGCCCGCCAAAGCTGGTGACGTCGGTGCCGGTATCGCCGCCGGCCTGATCGGCGGCGCGATCGTTGGCGGCGCCATCGCGTCGAGCCGCCCCGCCTATGGTTATGGCGGACCGGTTTACGTGGCCGAACCCGGCCCTCCGCCCCCGCCCTGCTACTGGCAGCGCCAGCGCTATTGGGACGGCTATGGCTGGGTCATCCGCCCGGTTCGCGTTTGCTATTGATCTGATCGCGCTCACGAGCGCCGCGATCGAAGCCCGGCCGAGCATCTCGGCCGGGCTTTTTCTTTTGGTCAGACGCTAGAGCCCCGCTCCGACGGAATCGGAACGGGGCTCTAGCTTTTTGCTTTGACGTATTTTCTTGACGCGAACCGGTATCCACTTCGCTCGAAAACGCTCTACCGCGCCGCCTGGATCGAACGCAGCACCTCTTCGCTCGGCCAGCAATCGACCTTGAGGCCTGTGGATTTCTGATAGGCACCGAGCGCGGCGCGGGTCTGCATGCCGGCCTTGCCGTCGATCTTGTCCTTGTACAACCCGACGCGCGTCAGTCCGCGCTGCATGGTCTCGACGTCCCTGGTGCGCAACTGCTTCGAGGCCGCCCATGATGTGGCGAACGGCAACGGGCTGGTCATGCGGTCGCTGAGATGACCGACGAAGAGCACGTAGAGGTCGGAGAAATTGTATTCCTTGATGACGAAGTAATTCTTCGTGGTCAGGAACGATGGACCGTAGATGCCTTCCGGCTGCAGCAGCGAGGCCGGCTGCGCCTGTTCGGCGGCGCTGAGCTTTTGTCCGCGCACCGGCACAAAGCCCTCGCGCAGCCACTGGCCGATCGGCTTGGTCACCTCGGGCACTCCGGCGGTGCAGTCGACCTTCGCCGGCGCCTGCACCTCGTAGGCCCAGCGCACGCCGCTTTGCCAACCCTTGTTGACGAGCTGCTGCGCGGCGGACGCCAGCGCGTCCGGCACCGAATGCCAGATGTCGATGCGGCCATCGCGATCGAAGTCCACACCGTGCTTGTAATATTCGGACGGCAGGAATTGCGTCAGCCCGGTGGCGCCTGCCCAGGACGAGCGCATGTCCTTGCGCGTCACCACGCCCTCGCCGAGGATCTTCAATGAGAGAATGAACTCATTGCGATAGGTGTCCTTGCGCCGGCCGACATAGGCTTGCGTCGCCAGTACGCGCACCGCATCGTAAGGCAGCGTATACCGGCCGTAATCGGTCTCGCGGCCCCAGATCGCGAGCATCACGGTTGCGGGCACGCCGGAGTTCTTCTCGATCTCGGTCAGCGCCGGGCGATATGTCTGCAGCAGCCGCTGCCCTTCGCCGGCAAGCCGCGCGATCGAGGCTTCCTTGACGTAGTCGGCAGGCACCTGCACGAACTCGGCCTGCGACGGCGCACCGGTCGCGGGCCGTCCGGGCAGGATCAAATCAGGCAGCTTGTAATCAGGCTCGAGCCCGCGCGTTTCTCGATCGAATATCGCGCGCGAGACGCCAGCAGCCTGCGCCTCCGGCCAGAGCGAGGCGATGAATTGCGAGAAGCCCGCGTCGGCGGCGCGGACGGACGAACAGCTGCAGGCGAGGACAATCACCGCAGCGATGAGCGCCCGCCGCATCATGCCGGCATCACCGCGTCAGCTTCTTGTACTTCACGCGGTGCGGAATGATGCTGTCTTGGCCGAGGCGGCGCATCTTGTCCTTCTCATAGTCCTGGAAGTTGCCCTCGAACCATTCGACATGGCTGTCGCCTTCGAAGGCCAGGATGTGGGTCGCGATGCGGTCAAGGAACCAGCGATCATGGCTGATGATGACGGCGCAGCCGGCAAAATCCTCCAGCGCCTCTTCGAGCGCACGCAACGTGTCGACGTCGAGATCGTTGGTCGGTTCGTCGAGCAGCAGCACGTTGGCGCCGGACTTCAGCATCTTTGCAAGATGCACGCGGTTGCGTTCACCGCCGGAGAGCGCGCCCACCTTCTTCTGCTGGTCGGCCCCCTTGAAGTTGAACGCCGAGCAATAGCCGCGCGAGTTGACTTCCTTCTTGCCGAGCAAGATCAGCTCGTTGCCGCCGGAAATCTCCTCCCACACGTTCTTGTTGCCGTCGAGCGCATCGCGGGACTGGTCGACATAGCCGAGATGCACGGTCTCGCCGACCGTGATGGTGCCCTTGTCCGGCGTCTCCTGCTTGGTGATCATCTTGAACAGCGTCGTCTTGCCGGCGCCGTTCGGCCCGATCACGCCGACGATGCCGCCGGGCGGCAGCTTGAAGGTGAGATCGTCGATCAGCAGGCGGTCGCCAAAGCCTTTGCTGAGGCCTTCGAAATCGACGACGTTGGCACCGAGCCGCTCGGCCACGGGAATGATGATCTGCGCGGTCTGGGTCTGCTTCTCGCTCGCCTTCTTGAGCAGATCCTCATAGCGCTGGTAGCGCGCCTTGGACTTGGCCTGGCGCGCCTTCGGCGACGAGGCCACCCATTCCTGCTCGCGGGCCAGCGTCTTCTGGTGCGCGGCGTCCTCGCGGCCTTCCTGCTCCAGCCGCTTCTGCTTCTGCACCAGCCAGGACGAATAGTTGCCCTCGTAGGGAATGCCCTTGCCGCGGTCGAGCTCGAGGATCCAGCTCGTCACGTTGTCGAGGAAGTAGCGGTCATGGGTGACGATCAGGATCGCGCCGGGATAGTTGCGCAAGTGCCCCTCCAGCCACGACACCGACTCGGCGTCGAGATGGTTGGTGGGCTCGTCGAGCAGCAACAATTCGGGCTGGTCGAGCAGCAGCTTGCACAGCGCGACGCGGCGGCGCTCACCGCCGGACAGTTTCGTGACATCGGCATCGTCGGGCGGGCAGCGCAGCGCGTCCATGGCCTGGTCGACCTTGCTGTCGAGATCCCAGAGGCCCTGGGCCTCGATCTCGTCCTGCAGCTTGGTCATCTCGTCGGCTGTTTCCTCCGAATAGTTCATCGCCAGCTCGTTGTAGCGATCGAGAATGGCCTTCTGCTTGGCGACGCCCAGCATGACGTTCTCGCGCACGGACAGTTTGGGATCGAGCTGCGGCTCCTGTTCGAGATAGCCGACACGGGCGCCCTGGGCGACCCAGGCCTCGCCGTTATACTCCTTGTCGATGCCGGCCATGATCTTGAGCAGCGTCGACTTACCCGAGCCGTTGACGCCGAGCACGCCGATCTTGGCGTCCGGGTAGAACGACAAATGGATGTTATCGAGCACCTTCCGGGTCGGGTAGCTCTTGGTCAGGCCCTGCATGAAATAGATGAACTGGCGCGCCATCGGTCCCGTGAAACCTTCGATTTGAGGAATTTGCTTAGCCAGCGATGTAGCGATCCCGCCCTCAAAGGGCAATGTTTTCCATCCGTTCACCACGGATGAATACCGGCCGGACACCATTCGGACCCCGGTCCGGACAATTGAAACCTTCTTTTAATAAATCAGGCCAAAGCTCGGATTCGCGCGGAAACAGCGCCGCCCGTTCAGAACGAACGGCAGCATAGCGAGGCCCGTCATGGCTCTGACCGAGATCCATTCACTTCCAGTTCCGGCGGACGCCGGCAGCACCTCTTCCCTCGTCTCGGAAATCAACGGCTTCTGGAAGCGCTTCTTCGCGACCGCCTTCAGTCCCTACCGCCCCGAACTGCACTACATGCGCGGCCCCGGCCCCGCCTGGCGCGCCAAGCACGGCATGGATGCGCCGTTCCGGCTGAAGCCCCGCGATCTCTGAGCCTCTCTCCCCTGTCGAATTTTTGAAGACTTCAGCGACTTGCGCGCAGGTGCGATTGTGCGCAACCATGGCCCGGTTTCGACGATGGCGCCCAGGCTGGCGCCTTCACCCCTCGCCATGGATGAACGCGATGACGCGGCTGCGCTGTGCAATTCTCGACGACTATTTCGACCTCGCCCTCACCGTCGCCGACTGGCCGAAACTGTCCGACCGCGTCGACGTCACCGTGTTCAGCCATCCCTTCGCCTCGGGGCAGGACGCAGCCAGCGCCTTGGCCGATTTCGACATCATCTGCGCGATGCGCGAACGCACGGCATTTCCCGGCAGCCTGTTCGAGAGCTTGCCGAAGCTGAAGCTGCTCCTGACCTCGGGCATGCGCAACGCTGCGATCGACATGGAGGCCGCCAAGGCGCGTCACGTCGCCGTCGGCGGCACGCAATATTCGCGCGATCCCACCGCCCCGCTCACCATGGGCCTGATCCTGGAACTGACCCGCGGCATCGGCCGCGAGAATGCGCGCATGCATGCGGGCGAGCCCTGGCAGACCTTTGCCGGTGTGGAGATCGAGGGCCTGACGCTCGGCATCGTCGGGCTCGGCAAGCTCGGCAGCAAGATGGCAGGCATCGCCAAGGCCTTCGGCATGAACGTGCTGGCCTGGAGCCCGAACCTGACGCCGGAGAAGTGCGCCTCAGTCGGGGTCGGCTACGCCACCAAGGAGGAGTTGTTCGCCAAGGCCGACATCATCACCATCCATGTGGTGCTGAGCGAGCGCTCGCGCGGTCTGGTCGGCCGCGAAGACCTGGCACGGATGAAGCCGACCGCGTTCCTCGTCAACACCGCGCGCGGACCGATCGTGGACGAGCAAGCGCTGCTCGAGGCCCTGCAGCAGCGGAAGATCGCGGGCGCCGGCCTCGACGTGTTCTCGGTCGAGCCGCTGCCGGTCGACCACCCCTTCCGCAAGCTCGACAATCTCGTCCTGACGCCGCATCTCGGCTACGCCACCGAGGACGGCCTGCGCATCCATTACGGCCAGATGGTCGAGGCGATCGATGCCTTCACCAAAGGCAAAGAGCTGCCGCGCAAGCTGGCCTGAAACGAAGAAGGGCGTGCCGATGGCACGCCCTTCGCAATCTGGATTTTCGCGAAGCCCTCAGCGCACGGTGACCGGTGCGGGCAGCGGCGGCACCACCGTCGGCTGGGTGCCCGGAACGGGACCAGCCTGGGCGGCCATCGGAGCCGGACCGGCAGCGCCAGGCGCAGGCGCGGCGGAGGCGGTCGCCGTTCCAGGCGGCGGGCCACCCGGCATCACCACCACGCGGGTGCCGACCTTGGTGCGCTCGAACAGGTCCGACACGTCGTCGTTCAGCATGCCGATGCAGCCGGAGGAAACGAACTTGCCGATCGTCGAGGGCTGGTTGGTGCCGTGGATCCGATACACCGTCGAACCGAGATACATGGCGCGGGCCCCGAGAGGATTGCCGGGACCACCAGCCATGAAGCGCGGCAGATAGGGCTGGCGCTCGATCATCTCGGCCGGCGGATGCCAATCCGGCCACTCGGCCTTGCGGGTGATCTTCTGCACGCCGGTCCAGGTGAAACCGTCGCGGCCGACGCGGACGCCGTAGCGGATCGCACGGCCGTTACCGAGCACGTAATAGAGATAGGTGTTCGGGGTATCGACGATGATCGTCCCGGCCGGCTCCTTGGTCGCGAGCGCGACTTCCTGACGGCGCAGATTCGGCGGCAATTGCGCCGGCGCGGCGTCGGGCTGCTCCTCGGGCGGCAGCGAGGCGATCGACATCGGGCGGCCATCGGCGCCGACGGGCGGCTGCCCAGACTGCACCGTTCCGGTCGCGGGGGGACCTCCGACCGGCTCCGGCGGACGCAGACCGTCCCTGCCGGGGGCCTGAGCCGGACGATCGGCATAGATGACCGCAGGCGGACCGGCGGGGCGGCCGTAGCGGGGATCATCGGGTGACATCACGGGGCCCTGCGGCGGCGCCGCCGAATAAACCGGCGGAGCGCCGGCCGGACGACCATAGCGCGGATCATCCGGGGACATTACCGGGCCCTGCGGCGGGGCGGCCGAATAGACCGGAGGGGCGCCGGCCGGGCGGCCATAGCGCGGATCGTCGATCGGGCCGGGCGGCGGCAGCGACGCATGCGGCATCGCGTCGTCATCGTCTTCCAGCGCGTCGAAATTCGGGGTTCGGTCACCGGGGCGATATTCGGACGGGGCGCCATAGCTCGGCGCCTGCTGGACCGGATAGCTCTGGGCCTGTGCGAGCGAGGTTCCCGCCGCAGCGACTGTTGCGGCAGCGCATATCGTGAGAAAATGTTTAATCATCATCGCTCTTTTATAGTCCCCGGGCCCATCCGGACCGTTAACGGCCAGATGACCGAAGATAGCGGCACATTCAAGACACAACAGGCCGATTTGAGCCCGATTCGACGATTTGTGATGCGGGTGCACACAGTTGCCCCGTTGCATCACGGGGGCGGAAATCAGCTCAAGCCCAGGATCGCCGGAGTCTTCGGCCCGTTTTTTAACGAAACGGCCCTGAATCGTTGCGGTATGTTCGAATCAGCCTGATTCGCCATCGCTTTGAACTTCGATTCCGCATGGCGAACGCGGCATTCAGTATCGTCACCGCGTTCAGATGGCTCATGGGTCCCGGCTGCCACCCGCCGGGGCGGAAATTCGCAACCCTTCCGATGCTTCCCGGCCTTCGCTTCCTGTTTGCCGCGATCCTGCTGTCAACCTCCATCCTGGTGTTCGGCCTAGGGGCCGCCGCACTGCTGCGGGCGAGCCATGAGCAGTATGTCAGCAACCCCTCCTGGCGGAACGGCCCGCAGGAGCAGGTCTTTGCGCAAGGCCCCGAGCCGGCTCAGCCGGTGCTCGCGGCCCTTCGCGCCGAGCCTGATGTCGCAGAGCCCGCGCCGTCGGTGCGCGACCAGATTCCGACCATCGGGCTGCCGGCGAGCGAGCCGGAGCAGATCGCCGCAGTGACGAGCAGGACTGAAGCTCAGCGAGAGGTCGCGGAGGCCATGTTACCTGCGACCGACGCCACGACGACCGAGGCGGCGGCGCCAGCCCCGACCGAAACGCTCACGCCGGCCGACGCCGCGGCGTCCATCGTCGTGCCCGCCGCCAGCCAACCGGTCCCGGCCATGACCCGTGTGGCCCAGGCCTCGACCTTTGACATCACGAGCGCGAGGCTCGCTGCGCTGAACGATCCTGCGACGACCACCTGGAAGACTCTGCAAGCCAAGCCGGACACCGGCACGCCGGACGCCAAGGCGAGCAAGCGCAAGGCGAAGGCCAAGAAGCGCCATCGCATCGTCCGGCGCACGCCGCCGCCTCAGCAGTTGCAGCAGCAGCTCGATCCGTTCGGACAGCCGCAGACGCTCGCAACGACGACCCCGCGGGCGCGGTGATGCTTCACCTCGCCCCGCTTGCGGGGAGAGGTCGGATCGTTCCGGCGATGCGAAGCATCGTCCGGTGCGATCCGGGTGAGGGGGTACAGGTCCCTCGATAATCTCATCGTGTGGAGAGATGCCCCTCACCCCACCCCTCTCCCCGCAAGAGCGGGGCGAGGGAGCGCACCTTGAGCGCGGCCAAAGTTTAAGCGACTCACGCCGGCCCGGTCGCGATCGGCGGGCCCTTTTCCTGGCCCCATTCCGACCACGAGCCGTCGTAGAGCGCGGTGTCGGTGATGCCGAGGCGATAGAGCGCGAGCGTCAGCACGCCGGCCGACACGCCGGAGCCGCAACTGGTCACGATGGGCGCATCGAGCTTGACGCCGGCGCCGGTGAAGGCGGCGCGCAGATCCTCGAGCGGTTTCATCGTGCCGGTCGCAGCATCGAACAGTTGATTGTAGGGCACGTTGCGCGCGCCGGGGATGTGGCCGGAGCGGATGCCCGCGCGCGGCTCGGGAGCGCGACCCTCGAAACGATCGGCGGCGCGAGCGTCGATCACCTGCTCCTTGCGGCTTTCGACGTTGGCGATGAGCTGCTGCATGCTGCGCACGCGCTTTGCATCGTAGCTCGCGCTGAAGGTCGCGGGTTTCGGCTTCACCTCGCCGCTCTCGACGGGACGGCCTTCGGCGCGCCACTTCTTCAGGCCGCCATTGACGATGCGCACATTGCTGTGGCCGAAGGCGAGGAACATCCACCACGCGCGGGGGGCTGCGACCCAGCCGCCGGCATCGTAGAGCACGACGGTATCGGCGTTGGAGATGCCGAGCTGGCCGACGTCACGGCCGAACTGCTCGGCGCTCGGATACATGTGCGGCAGCGGGTTGGCATGATCCGACACCGCATCGACGTCGAAGAACGCCGCGCCCGGCAGATGCGCGGCGAGATAATCGTCCTTCGGCAGCGGCAGCACGCCCGGCAGCTTGAAGCTGGCATCGAGCACCCGCACGTTGGCGTCGTTGATATGGGCGGCGAGCCATTCGGTGGAGACGAGGGGATCGGTGGTCATTGGCTTGTTCCTTGTCGTGCACGCGTCAAACTCCGCTGTCATCGCCCGGCTCGACCGAGCGATCCAGTACTCCGCGACGGTAGTGATTCAACCGATAGGCCGCGGCTTACTGGATTCCCGCGTTCGCGGGGAATGACGAGTCGAGAGAGCGGAGGCTCACCCCTTCTTCTTCGGCTCCCACTGCTCCGTCGGGCCACCGGCGTCGCGCCAGGCGGCGTAGCCGCCGGCGATGTGGGCGACGGGCTTCAGGCCCATGTCCTGCGCCGTCTTGGCCGCGAGCGCGGAGCGCAGGCCGCCGGCGCAGTGGAACACGAACTTCTTGTCCTCCTGGAACACCGGCTTGGCATACGGGCTCTGCGGATCGATCCAGAATTCGAGCATGCCGCGCGTGCAGGCGAACGCGCCGGGGATGCGGCCGTCGCGCTCGATCTCGCGGGGGTCGCGAATGTCGACGATGACGACGTCGCCGTTCTTGGAGATCTCGATCGCGTCCTTGGCGGTCAACGTCTCGATTTCGGCATTGGCCTCGTCGATCAGCGCCTTGATGCCGCGGGTGATGTGTTGGGGCATGGGTCTTCCCTTCTTCTCCTCCGTCGTTCCGGGGCGGTCGCGAAGCGAGCGAACCCGGAACCTCGATCGGTATCTACAACTGCGCGATTCCGGGTTCTCGCTGCACGAGCCCCGGAATGACGACGATCAGCTAGTGCGTCAATTCCTTCATCGCACCTTCGAGTCCCTCGATCGTGATCGGGTACATGCGGTTGGCAAAGATGCGTTTGATGATGGTGGTCGATTCCGAATAGTCCCAGTGCTTCTGGGCCACCGGGTTGAGCCACACCGCATGCGGATAGGTACGGATGATGCGGTCGAGCCAGACCGAGCCGGGCTCCTCGTTGACGTGCTCGACCGAGCCGCCGGGCACCATGATCTCGTAAGGCGACATCGAGGCGTCGCCGACGAACACGATCTTGTAGTCGTGCGGATATTTGTGCAGCACGTCCCAGGTCGGGGTGCGGTCGGTGAAGCGGCGCTTGTTCTGCTTCCACACGCCTTCATAGAGGCAGTTGTGGAAGTAGAAATACTCCATGTGCTTGAACTCGCTCTTCGCCGCCGAGAACAGCTCCTCGACCTGCTCGATATGCGCGTCCATCGAGCCGCCGATGTCGAAGAACACCAGCAGCTTCACCGCATTGCGCCGCTCGGGCCGCATGTGGACGTCGAGATAGCCGTGATTGGCGGTCTCGCGGATCGTGGTGTCGAGATCGAGCTCGTCGGGCGCGCCGGTGCGCGCGAATTTGCGCAGACGGCGCAGCGCCACCTTGATGTTGCGGATGCCGAGTTCGACATTGCCGTCGAGATCCTTGAACTCGCGCTTGTCCCACACCTTCACAGCGCGGTTGTTGCGGTTCTTGTCCTGGCCGATGCGGACGCCTTCGGGATTGTAGCCGTGGGCACCGAACGGCGAGGTGCCGGCCGTACCGATCCATTTGCTGCCGCCCTGGTGCCGGCCCTTCTGCTCCTCGAGCCGCTTCTTCAGCGTCTCCATGAGCTTGTCCCAGCCCATGGCCTCGATCTGCTTCTTCTCTTCTTCGCTCAGGTACTTTTCGGCGAGCTTCTTCAGCCACTCCTCGGGGATCTCGGCCTTTTCCATGGCGTCGAGCAGGCTTTCCAGCCCTTTGAACACCGTGCCGAAGACGCGGTCGAACTTGTCGAGGTTGCGCTCGTCCTTCACCAGCGCGGTGCGAGACAGATAGTAGAAATTCTCGACCGAATAATCCGCAAGGTCAGCGTCGAGCGCCTCCATCAGCGTGAGGTATTCGCGCAGCGTCACGGGGACCTGCGCATCGCGCAGAGAGGTGAAGAATTGCAGGAACATGGGTGACAGATTGCCCGTCGGGTGGCCCGCGTCAAGGGGCGGCAGCCGCCGCCGGACTCTGGACCGGGAGGCTTTTTGCTCTAGAATTGGAGGCATCAAGGGGTTGTTAGGGGGACGTTTGCAATGGGAATTGTCGCAGCGCTCATCATTGGCGCGATCGCCGGCTGGCTTGCCGGCAAGATTGTCCACGGGGCGGGATTTGGGCTGATCGGCAACATGGTCGTCGGCATCATCGGCGCGCTGGTGGCCGGCTGGGTGCTGCCGCAGCTCAATATCGCGCTGGCCACCGGCACCGTGGGCGCCATCGTCGACGCCACGATCGGCGCGGTGATTGTGCTCGTCATCCTTTCGCTGATAAAACGGGTCTGAAAGCCTGACCGAACCAGGAACGGCCGCCATGCGCGGCCGTTCCGATGTCGCGACCAGGGCCAAACCTGGGACGACGACCAACAAGGACGCGCGATGAAATTTACCGGCACCAAGGACTATGTTGCGACCGACGATCTCAAGGTCGCCGTCAATGCCTCGATCGTGCTGGAGCGCCCGCTGCTCATCAAGGGCGAGCCCGGCACCGGCAAGACCGTGCTGGCCGAGGAAGTGGCGAAGGCGCTCAACGCGCCCCTGCTGACGTGGCACATCAAGTCCACCACCAAGGCGCAGCAGGGCCTCTACGAATACGACGCGGTGTCGCGCCTGCGCGACAGCCAGCTCGGCGATGCCCGCGTGACCGACATCAGGAACTACATCAAGCGTGGCAAGCTGTGGGAAGCCTTCGCGGCCGAGCAGCGCCCGGTGCTGCTGATCGACGAGATCGACAAGGCCGACATCGAATTCCCGAACGACCTCCTGCTCGAGCTCGACCGCATGGAATTCCATGTCTACGAGACCGGCGAGACCATCCAGGCGAAGCAGCGCCCGATCATGATGATCACCTCCAACAACGAGAAGGAGCTGCCTGACGCCTTCCTGCGCCGCTGCTTCTTCCATTACATCAAGTTCCCCGACGCCGACACGATGGGTCGCATCGTCGACGTCCACTTCCCCGGCATCAAGAAGCGCCTGGTCGAAGAAGCGCTGCGTATCTTCTTCGAGGTGCGCGAGGTACCCGGCCTGAAGAAGAAGCCGTCGACGTCCGAGCTGCTCGACTGGCTCAAGCTGCTGTTGAACGAAGACATGAGCGTGGAGCAGCTCCGCGAGCGCGACCCGCGCAAACTGATCCCGCCGCTGCACGGTGCGCTGCTCAAGAACGAGCAGGACGTGCATCTGTTCGAGCGGCTGGCGTTTTTGAGCCGGCGCGAGGTCTAAGGGCAAAGATCGCGCTGCTGCGGCTGCGCCGCCGCAGCGGTCACGTCGGGCTCGACCGGAAGCCGGACTTCGCGTTGCCATGGCGGGCGGCGGGAGCGACGTGACGGAGGCCCTGTGAAATCCCGGTTGAGGAAGATATTGTTCGAGGTGGCGCGCCATGCCGCGGCGCGCTTGACGCCGTCCGACAGGCGCGCGCTGGTGCTGCGGCTTCTCAACGACAAATCACTGACTCGTCCGCACCGTTTCGAGCTCCTGTCCGAACTGGCACGAACGCTCGATATCACGCGGGTCTCGGCCAGGGGCGATTGCGGCACGATCTCCGGGAGCCCGGAGGACGCGATGATCTTCCAGCACTATGTCCTGTATGGCACCTGGGCCGGCACGGTGAACGAGACGCTGCAATCCTTCTTCAGCGACGGGCGTGGCAGCTATCTCGACATCGGCGCCAATATCGGACTGACACTCGTCCCGCTGGCGCGGCGGCATCCGGCAATCATTTGCCATGCCTTCGAGCCTGAACCTGCGAGCCACGACAATCTCGCCCTCAACGTCGCCGAAAACTGTTCGGCGTCGAATGTCGTCCTGCACCGGTTCGCGCTTCATGATCGCGCGGGCATGATGCCGTTCGAGATCGCGAAGCGAAATCTGGGCGACCATCGCCTCCACGCGAAATCCAGTCTTCCAACCGACGAAGAAGAAACCGGACGACGGTTGATCGAGGTCCCCTGCAAACGGCTCGACGATCTCGCACTCGAACTCAGCGAACCGCTGTTTGTGAAAATAGACGTCCAGGGCGCCGAGCCTTTCGTCATCGACGGTGGCAAGGCAACGCTTGCGGCAGCGACAGCGATGATCGTCGAGTGGTCGCCCTATCACATGGCCTGTCTCGGCGCCGATTCCGGCAAGTTGCTCGCGTTCATGACCGAGAACTTCCGCTGGGGCGTGATACATGAGAACGAGGCCGAGGGTCTGTCCCTGAAGGGGCACATCAAGCCGGTGACCGACTGGTTGCGAAACACGCTTCCGGCATGGATCGATACGCGGCAACATGCCGATGTCCTGGTTTCAAAATCCTTCCCGGGGTGACGGCGGCGCTGCGCCATGCCCCCAACCAGCGCCGTCTCCAATTCGCGCCTCAGCCGCAGACACGCCTTGGCATCCTCGCCGCGCATGTCGCCCGAGCTTTGCTGTCTCCTTCACGCCCTCCGAGAAAGAGGGCGCAGGGAAGGCCGGGTGCCGGCTTGGCACCCACGGTCCGCTGTGCGCATGTAGCGCAAAAGAGATTGCACAGCGGCATACAGGTGCGGCCGAACGCCCGGCCTTCCCTGCGCGATGGTCGGACGGCTTATGCCGTGCTCTCCCGGGAGCCGAACTTCCTTCTGGCCTCCCTCGCGCCGGCGAATTGACGATGCCGTCCGCCCGGTTGGGCTCGCGCACATCTCCGCTGGCAGCTTGACCGTAGCAACGACGGCCAGGACCACACGGTTTTGCCGTACGCAGCTCATCCGGCGTCGCCAGGAGGCTTCGCCGGACTTCAGCGCCGCTCGTCCGCACGAAGCCTCGGGCTCACAGGGACGACCCGCCCTGCCCGCGCCTCTCGCGCACGACGCTGCCGCGTCCACCGCAACCCGGCCCGCGTTTCGAACGACTCGCGAACCGCCCCTCTTCGTCGGGCCGGGCTGCCTCGATGTATGCCGCAATTCCGAATTTCGGTAAAGTGGAATATTTTTACGGAGAGGGGTTGACGGGGCGGCGGGTGTATTGCCCGACGGGTCGTTTTGCGACACATCGCCCTCTCGTGTCCCGGACGCGCGGCAGCGGGCCACGCTGCTGCGCAGAGCCGGGAACCACCCGACACGGATTGCTTGGAGAGACGGGCCCCGGCTCTGCTGCGCACCGTCGAAGTGACGCTGCGCTGCGTCCGGGGCACGAGACTTTTCTACGCCACCGCAGCATCCGGAATGCGCGCGGCTTCCATCGGCTGCCTGCCGCGGATCAGGTCCGCGGCGCGGTCGGCGATCATCATGGTCGAGGCGTTGAGGTTCGCAGAGATCATGCGCGGCATGACCGACGCGTCGATGACGCGGAGGCCTTCGAGGCCATGGACGCGGAGCTGGTCGTCGACGACCGCCCACGTCGAGTCCGCCGGGCCCATGCGGCAGGTGCAGCCGGGGTGGAAGGTGGTGGTGCCGCGTTCAGTGGCGGCGGCCAAAAACTCGTCGTCGGTGTTGATGTTGGGGCCGGGGAAATCCTCGTAGGCGTAATAGGGCGACAGCGGCGCGCTCTTCAGCAGGCGCCGCGCGAGCTTCATGCCGCCGACGATGACGCGGCGGTCAAGTTCGGCGTCGAGATAGTTGGTCTGGATGATCGGCGGCGCAAAGGGATCATTGGAGCGGATGCGGACATAGCCGCGGCTCTCGGGGCGCTGCTGCCAGGAGGCCACCGTCATGCCGGGCTCGTCCTCGAGCTGGCCCTGCACGCCTTCCTTGTAGCTCGCCGGCGTGAAGGTGAGCTGCAGGTCCGAACTGTCCGCGCTCTCGCCGGAATGCCAGAAGCAATAGACCATGGTCGGCGACAGCGAGAGCAGGCCTTTGCGCGCAGTGGCCCATTTCAGCGCCTCGATCCACAACGAGACGCCGCGGCGGAGTTCGTTGATGGTCTTGATGTCCTTGACGCGGGCCACGGTGCGCGGGGCGTAATGGTCCTGCAGGCCTTCGCCGACCGGCAGCGCGTGGCGCACCTGGATGCCATGGGCATTGAGCAGATCGGGCGAGCCGATGCCGGAGAGTTGCAAGAGCTGCGGTGAATTATAGGTGCCGCCGGAGAGGATCACTTCCTTGTTGGCGCGCACCTCCACCGGCGTGCCACCGCGGCCGCCCTTGGTGTAGCGCACGCCGACTGCGCGCTTGCCTTCGAAGATGATTTCGGTGGCATGCGCATGGGTGTGCACATGCACGTTGGGCCGCTTCATCGCGGGCTTGAGGAAGGCGGTCGAGCCGGAAACGCGCAGGCCCTTGTCGATGGTGCGCTGGCAGTAGGAGACGCCCTCCTGCTTCGCGCCGTTGTAGTCGGGATTGCGGGGAATGCCGAGCGAGACTGCGCCCTCCATGAAGGCTTCGCAGAGCGGATCGCGCCAGTTCATGGTGGTGACGGTGAGGTTGCCGTCGCGCCCGCGGAAGGTGTTGTCGCCCTCGCCGACCCGCTTCTCCAGCCGCTTGAAATAGGGCAGCACGTCGGCATAGCCCCAGCCGCGATTGCCCATCTGCGCCCAGGTGTCGAAATCCATCCGCTGGCCGCGGTTGTAGATGTGGCCGTTGATCGAGGACGAGCCGCCGAGCGTCTTGCCGCGCGGCGCGTAGATGCTGCGCCCGCCGGTCCAGGGCCCCGGCTCCTGCTGATAGGCCCAGTTGATGCTCTTCATGTGGAAGGTCTTGATGAAGCCCGCCGGCAGATGGATGTAGGGATGCCAGTCGCTCGGGCCCGCTTCCAGCACGCAGACGCTGGTGTTGGGGTCCTCGCTCAGCCGGTTGGTGAGCACGCAACCGGCGGAGCCCGCGCCAATGATCACATAATCGAATCTGTCCATGGTGCCTCGGCCGCCCCTAGCGTGTCGTGAGATTAAGTGAATTGCAGCCGCGCGTCCCGACACCTCTCCCCATCGGGGAGAGGTCGATTTGCGCAGCAAATCGGGTGAGGGAGATCAGGTCCCACGAGAGACCGGTCCCCTCACCCGCGCCTCCGGCGCGACCTCTCCGTGTGGGAGAGGTGAGCGAGCCCGCGGCGACATTGGTGCGACAAGCATGCATGAGAGTTAGCGCGGCTTGTCGTTGAGTTGATAATTCAGATGCGTCCGCACCGTCGGCCATTCGGCGGCGGTGATGCTGTAGACGACCGTATCGCGCAGCGTGCCGTTCGGTGCGACCTGATGGCTGCGCAGGATGCCGTCCTGCTTGGCGCCGAGCCGCTCGATGGCCTTGCGGCTCTGGTGGTTGAAGAAATGGGTGCGGAACTCGACCGCGATGCAGTTCAGCGTCTCGAAGGCATGGGTGAGCAGCAGCAGCTTGCATTGCGTGTTGAGCGGGCCGCGCTGCGCGCTCTTCGCATACCAGGTCGAGCCGATCTCGACGCGGCGGTTGGCGACGTCGATGTTCATGTAGGTGGTCTGTCCCACGATCGTGCCGCCGGCGTCGAACACGGTGAACGGCAGCATCGAGCCTGCGGCCTGCAAGGCCAGGCGGCGATCGATTTCCTTGGCCATGTTCTCGGGCGTCGGGATCGCGGTGTACCAGATCGTCGAGAGATCGCCGTCCTTCACGGCTTCCACCAGCCCCTCGCGATGCGCTTGCGACAGCGGCTCGAGACGGGCGTGCTGTCCACGCAAGGTGATGGGATCAGGCCAGGGCATTTCTCACTCCATAATGACTGCCGTCATTCCGGGGCGACGCGAAGCGGCGAGCCCGGAATCCATAACCACCGCCTGGGGTTATGGATTCCGGGCCTGCGTGCTGGCGCACGCATCCCGGAATGACGACGGATGTATTGGCACGGCTCGTCCAGATACATTCACTTGTTCAAAAAATTCAACGGCAAACCGCCGCGTGGCCAATCCATGGCGATCAGTTCGCCCTTGCCGGACAGCGTGATGTAGGCGGTCTTCAGGTCGGGGCCGCCGAAGGCGATGTTGGTGGTGACACGGTCACCGGTCGGGACCTGCTCGACCAGCGTGCCATCGGGCGCGATCACCGAAATGCAGCCGGACACGAGGGTGGCGACGCAGACATTGCCGTTCGCCTCGACGGCGAGCGAATCGAACATCTGGTAGCCGCCGAGGCCGCAGATCGGCTTGCCGCGCTCGCCGCGATAGATCACGTCGCGCGGCTTCAGCGTGCCGGGCGCGGAGAGTTCATAGGCCCAGAGCCGGCCGGTCGGCGTCTCCGCGATGTAGACGGTGTTTTCGTCCGGCGACAGCCCGATGCCGTTGGCCGGCAATATGCCATGCACGACTTCGACGATCTCCGTCATGCCGGGCTTGAGGTAATACATGCCGCCGACATCCATCTCGCGGGCGCGGCGCTTGCCGAGATCGGAAAACCAGAGGCCGCCGTGCCTGTCGAACACCAGGTCATTCGGCCCGCGCAGATCGTGCCCGCCGGATTTGGTCACGACGGTCTCGACCTTGCCGGATTGCAGGTCGACCCGCTGGATCGAGCCGCCGAGATAATCGTCGGGCTGCGGGCCGGGCATGATCGTCTTGCCGGTCGGATGCCAGGAGAAGCCGCCATTGTTGCAGATGTAGATCTTGCCGTCTGGCCCGAGCGCCGCGCCGTTCGGGCCGCCGGGCACCTTCGCGACGATCTCCTTGCGGCCGTCGGGATGGACCCGGGTCAGGCGCTGGCCGCGGATTTCCACCAGCACGACCGAACCATCCGGCATCACGACCGGCCCTTCAGGAAATTCGAGGTCGGTGGCGAGAACGCGAATGTTGGACATGAAGACCCTCCCGGCTGCTTGTTATGGCTTGCGCGGGAAGTCCGGCACGGGCCCGCACGCAAGATTTGCCTGCGGTTATGACAAAGTCGCCGGGGCTTGCCAAGCAAGCGGGCAGGTATGCCAGCGTTGCGCCGCTGCCGCTGCCGCTGCAGCGCGCTCGGTGCGAATTACTCGGAAGCCCGGATGCAGGAATCGTAGGGTGGACAAAGGCGCACTTGCGCCGTGCCCACCATCGATCGGCATTCATCGAGAGGCCTGGTGGGCACGCTACGCTTTGTCCACCCTACTTGTCCTTCGCCGGCGGCACCGCGTCCTGCTTCTTCTTCAGATCTTCAGCCGTTTTCGCCTGTGCGGCCTGGGCGTCGCTCAAGGTCTTCTGCAAACCCACGACGGTCGTCTTCAGCGCATCAATCTGGCGGTTGGCAGCATCGATCTTCTGCTGATGGTCGAGAGTGAGCTTGCCGATCGTCTTCTGGAGGAAATCGACATTGCTCTGCAGGCAGCTCGTGCGCCGCTCCATCGTCTTCTCGACGGTGCAGATCTCGATGCCGGGCACGTCCTGCGCGCGGACCGGCGCGATCCCCAGCGTGGCAGGCAGCAACATCACGACACAAGCGCCGGCGCTTCGAAGCAGCATGCAGGTCTCCTCGTCCATTCGATCACGGCAATGTGCGCTTTTTGCGCGCAGTGCTTGGAGGCTACCACACTCGCACCGCATTCTCGCGTTGAGCTTGGTGTGTTCCCCGGGGTCGGGAGCAATGAACCGCGCGCGGGAGAAGTGGGCGCTCTTTCCGCGGCTTTGTTTACGGGAGATTTTGAAGATGGCTACGCGCGACAGACGTCTTGCGGAATTCGATGGCGCCGGAGAACCGCCCCCCGGCCTGCCGGTCGAGGTGCTGTGCGAGGATCACAGCGGAACGTATCAACTTCCGTTCGCGTGCCGCTATGTCGAGGGACGCTGGCAGAACGACGCGGCGGGCGTCCCCGTGGAAGCCACCGTGATCGGCTGGCGCGTGCCGCGCGTGAAGCATTCGGGCCTCGCCTGACAGCGACTTCTGTTCCAAAATGCAACGGGGCCGCGCATCGACTTAACCTTCGGAACGCGGCCGGAACGAACCACGTCCGAATCAGCCGAATCATCCTGTTCCCGGCTGTTCACGGCTAGATGTCGACGGGAGCTTGCTCGTGCGCACAACATCTACGAGACGGGTGAGCAGGCTCGGACATGGAGCGGCCACCAAAGGTTAACGAGGGGAAGACTACCGCTCTTCCCACCGCCTCATGCTGCCTCCGCACCCGAAACAGGCATTGCAGCGCCCGGCCTGCCTAATATTCGACCTCTAGCTCTTCGATCTCGGCCGGCTCTTCCCTGGCCGCCGCGATCCATTCCTGCATCTCGGGCATCGCCATGATGGTGTCGGCATAGGCCTTGAGCAGCGGCTCGAGCTTGACATCATAGGTGACGAAGCGCGTCACCACGGGCGCGTACATCGCATCGGCCATGGAGCGCTTTTGGCCGAACAGGAACGGCCCGCCGGATTTCTCCAGGCAATCGCGCCAGATTGCCCAGACCCGGTCGATATCGGCCTGCGCGCGCGACCAGATCTTGAAGCCGGGGAAGTGCCCCTTGAGGTTGACCGGCAACGAGGCCCGCAGCGTGGTGAAGCCGGAATGGATCTCGCCACAGATCGAGCGGCAATGGGCGCGCTGGACGCGGTCCGCAGGCAATAGCCCGGCATCCGGCATCACTTCGTTGAGATATTCGCCGATGGCCAGCGTGTCCCAGACCGTGGCGCCCTCGTGCCGCAGGCACGGCACCAGGATCGACGACGACAGCAGCAGGATCTCGGCGCGCGCCGACGCATCGTCCGGTGCTGTCACGATCTCCTCGAAATCGAGCCCGGAAAATTTCGTCAGCAGCCAGCCACGCAGCGACCAGGACGAGTAGTTCTTGCTGCTGATGGTCAGTGTCGCCTTCGCCATGTCGCCATTCCCTCACGCTGATACCGGGCCCTCCGCCCGGCCTGCGGCGTGCCCATGATCTGTGCTTTCCACGAAATGAGCAGCAAGCGACGTGCCAATTTTGCGGGCGATTTGACTCTTGTTTGGCTTCGTTATTGCATGGCAGCACGGGATAAACGGGCGTTTCAGATGATGTCGATGAATTATCAGGCCTTTCAGAACCACATGGATTTGACGGCGCCGTTTCGCGCGGGAGCCTCCTCCGCGCTCAGATTTCTCAATCTGGTGCCGCAGGGGATGTCGGATCAGGTGTTCGGCCGGCTCTCAGCCGCGCTCGAGATGATCACGCGATCCACCCTCACCTATCACCGCCCGGCCTATGGCATCGACAGCGTCATGGTAGGCAATCGCGAGGTCGCCGTCACCGAGGAGATCGCCTACGCGACGCCGTTCGGCTCGCTGCTGCACTTCAAGAAGGAAGGCGTCGGCGAGCAGCCGCGCATGCTGCTGGTGGCGCCAATGTCCGGCCATTTCGCGACGCTGCTGCGCGGCACCGCGAAGACGCTGCTGCAGGATCACGACGTCTACATCACCGACTGGCACAATCCGCGCGACATTCCCCTCAGCGAGGGCCGCTTCGGGCTCGAGGACTACACCGATCACCTGATCGACTTCCTCGGCCAGCTCGGCCCGCGTCCGCACATGGTCGCGATCTGCCAGCCGTCGGTCTCCGCGCTCGCAGCAGCGGCCGTCATGTGCGAGGGCAATCATCCCTCCAGGCCTGCGACGCTGACCCTGATGGCGGGCCCGATCGATACGCGCATCCAGCCGACCCGGGTCAACGAGTTCGCCAAGAGCCGGCCGATCGACTGGTTCGAGAGCAATTTGATCAACTACGTGCCGGTGCAGTGCCGCGGCGCGTTCCGGAAAGTCTATCCCGGCTTCGTGCAGCTCACCGCGTTCGTCTCGATGAATCTCGAGCGCCACATCAAGCAGCACATGGATCTCGCCGACCACCTCGCCAAGGGCGAGAAGGAGAAGGCCGCGACCATCAAGACCTTCTACGACGAATATTTCGCGGTGATGGACCTGCCGGCCGAGTTCTATATCGAGACCGTGCGCGATGTGTTCCAGGAGCATCTGCTGCCACAGGGCAAGCTGATGCATCGCGGCCGTCCCGTGGACACCAAGGCCGTCGGCCGCATGGGCCTGATGACGGTCGAAGGCGAGAAGGACGACATCTGCTCGATCGGCCAGACGCTCGCGGCGCAGGACCTCTGCCCCGGCGTGCGCGCATATCGCCGCGTCCACCACATGCAGGCCGGCGTCGGCCATTACGGCGTGTTCTCGGGAAAGCGCTGGAACAACGAGATCTATCCGCTGCTGCGGGATTTCGTGCACGTCAATTCGTGAGGGTGCATCGAGCGCCTCTCCCAGCACGCGATGACGAACGCTTCAGCTTGGGATAATGAGGCAGGTCTTCGTGCCATGCGCGAGCACATGCGCGAGCAATCGACCTTTGCCGTCGATGACGCGCCCTTCGGCCATGCCGATACGACGGCCGCAGTTCATGACCCTGCCCTCGGCTCTGACTTGACCGGTTTCTGGCGTGATCGGGCGTACGAGTGAAATCTTGAACTCGAGCGTCGTCTGGCCGGTGCCCTTGTGGAGCATTGATTGTACGGCGAGCCCCATGCAGCTATCCAACAGCGTCGCCGTCAGTCCGCCATGTACCGTACCCGCCGGATTGAGATGGGCGTCGGTCGGCACCAGGGTGACGACGACACGGCCGCTTTCCAGCTCGGCGACGTCGTAGCCCAGCGTCTGCGCGATTGTATTGAGCGGGAACGTGCCGATCGCAAGCCCGCAAACGAATTCCAATCCACTCAATTGCTTCTGCTGCTCGGCGCTGACCGTTCCATAAGTCTTGACGACCATGGCGTTCTCTCCACTTCTTTCACCTGGTTTGAGTCTTCGATGATGCCTGCTTTCAGATGGCCGATGGCGGCCGGCCATAGAGTCGCGTGAATGCAGCGTTCAGTCGCCTTGCGCTCGAAAAGCCGGGTGCGGCCGCGATATCGCAAGGCGAACTGCGCGCGAAGATCACGTCCGAAAACGACGGCTCTCACACGCCATGGCGATGCGCACGGCGGCCGAGTGACGCGGAGCTCAAGGCCACGTTCCCTGGGGAAAGAACGCCTGCGGGGGCCGCGCCCTGAATTGACCCTAGACGGAAATGTGCTGAGTCTGTAGCTGATTTGATGCCGGACTTCCAACAGAGCGGGCCGGGCACTCCGCGATTGGCGTTTGGTATGATGGGACCATGAAACTCAGAGGGCTTCTGACACTCGCGATGGCCATTCAGGTCGTCGTGACCGCCGTGGCTCTCCTCGCCGCCCACGCCGTGACCCGCGCCGGCTTCGGCATGGCGGAGATCGCCGCACTGCTGGCGAGCGCCGTGGTTGCGGTGCTGCTTGTATGGCTCTGCTCGCGCATGATCGAGACGTCGCAGCAGAAGCAAGCCGCCGCGCAACTGGCCGCTCAGGCGCGAGCCAGCGCGCAAATCACGCAAGCCGTGATCAAGACCGCGCTCGATGCCTTCGTTCAGACTGACGCCAACGGCCTCATCCTGGAGTGGAGCTTTCAGGCGGAGGCCCTGACCGGCTGGACACGGCAGGAAGCACTCGGCATCGACGCCGTCGAGCTGCTGATCGCCGAGCGGTTCCGCGACGGCTTTCGACAGCGCATGGCGCGGCTCTTGCCGGAGCTGTCGACGACGCCGATCGGCATCCGTTTCGAGGCGACCCTGCTGCACCGGGAAGGCGACGAGATCCTGATCGAGGCGTCGAGCACCGCGCTTCAGCTCGGCGGGCGCACCGTCATCAACACTTTCGTCAGGGACGTCACCCAGAAGCGCGCCGCCGAGGAGCAGTTGATCCAGGCCCAGAAGATGGAGGCGGTCGGCCAGCTCACCGGCGGCATCGCGCACGAATTCAACAACATGCTCACCGTGATCACGGGCACGATCGAGATTCTCGCAGACGCCGTGAAGGACAACCCGCCGCTCGCGACCATCACCAAGCTGATCAGCGAGGCGGCCGACCGCGGCGCCGCGCTGACGTCGAGCCTGCTGTCCTTTGCGCGCAAGCAGGCGCTGCAGCCGGCCGATATCGACGTCAACGACCTGCTCGAAGAACTTGCAAAGCTGCTGCTGGCGACATTCGACAAGAAGATCGAGATCGTGACGAAGCTTGACGACAAGATCTGGCTGGCCTTCGCCGACCGCGGCCAGTTGAGCTCGGCGCTGCTCAACCTCGCGATCAACGCCCGCGACGCGATGCTGGACGGCGGCACGCTCACGCTGACGACACGCAACGTCGTGTTCGGCGTCCGCGAAGCCGTCGCAGTCGGCGCCGGCTATGCCGGCGACTATATCGAGATCGAGATCGCCGATACCGGCACCGGCATTCCGCAGGCGATCCTCGAGCGGATCTTCGATCCGTTCTTCTCGACCAAGGACGTCGGCAAGGGCACGGGCCTCGGACTCAGCATGGTGTTCGGCTTCGTCAAGCAGTCCGGCGGCGGCATCAAGGTGTCCTCCGCCGAGGGGCGCGGCACGACCTTCAACATCTACCTGCCCAAGGCCGAGACCAGCACCCTTCGCCCGGCAGGCTACGACGAGCGCAAGGTTGTCGGCGGGACGGAGACCATTCTCTGCGTCGAGGACGACCGCGACGTTCGTCAGTTCGTCACGGTCCAGCTCCAAAACCTCGGCTACAAGGTGATCCCGGCCGCCAACGCGGCCGAGGCGCTTGCCATTGCCGCCGCAGGCACGCCGTTCGACCTGCTCTTCACTGATATCGTGATGGCCGGCGCCTTGAACGGACGGGAGCTCGCCGACGAGATGGTCGCCATGCGCCCGTCGCTGCGCGTCCTGTTTACGTCGGGCTATGCCCACGACGCCCCGCATGCACCGGGACACGCGACCGTGGGTGCGCCGCTGCTGCCGAAGCCCTACCGCAAGGCCGAACTCGCGCGCATGCTGCGCCGCTCGCTCGACACCGCCGTCGATGCCGCGGGCGATCCGATCCCGACACCCTATTCGGTTAAGGCCGAGGTCGAGGGCTTCTTGCGCAAGCAGGTGTCCTCGGAAGGCGACGCGACGCGCTCACGAAGATAGGCGGCCTTGGCGCGGCAGGCGTGAGCTGCGCCGCAGCGTCGCTGATGGCGTCTCCCCGAATTTTTGGCGGTAAGCGCCGGCCATGCGGCCGAGATGGGTGAAGCCGAGCTCGAAGGCCATGTCCGTGATCGAGGCGTCGGGCGCCGCGCGCGCGAGCCGGGCATGGAGACTGGCCAGGCGCAAATCGAGCAGCATCTGCGAGATCGAGATGCCGAAGTAGCGGCGAAAGCCGAGCTGGAGCGCGCGGATGCCGATACCCGATGCGCTGGCGAGTTGCGCCAGATCGAGCGGCGCATCGGCATGCGCGGCAAGACAGTCCCGCGCTGCGCGCAGCGCGCGCGGCAGCCGCTCGGCCTGACCGGCGAACCTCCTGATGGCATCGGACAGGCCATGTCGCTGTCCGGTGAGAATATGGTCGAGTAAGACTTCGCGCCATTGCGCCATCGCCAGCTCCGTGAGACGGCACGATGGCCCGAGCCGTTCGGCAAGGGTCGTCAGATCTTCGAGCCGCCCCCGGAGCGCGCGCGAGGCTGGCGTGGTCAGGTCGATCACGGGGTCGAACTCGACCGTGCCGGCCGCCTTGCCCGACAAGGCGGCGGCGCGCTGCTCCACCATGCGGCGGTCCAGCAGAAGAATGAGCTGTGCGCAGTCGGTCCAAACCATCCGGGTCGGGATGGTGGGCGACAGCAGCGACGCCGTGCGCGCCGGTGCGGTCGTGATCTCGCGGGAGCCTGCGCGAATATCGGCCCGCCCCGTGATCGGCATCTGCACGAGGAAGAAGCGGTCGAGGCAGCCGGGATCGATCGTGACCGATCCGCCGTAGGCGACGTAATTGACGGAGAAGCCGTCGAAGGCCGCGCAATTGTGCCGGGCGGAGAAGCCGGACGCCCGCGCCCGTACCGGCTTCAGATCGTGCGGGCAGAAGATTCGTCCAATCTGCTCGGCCGCCTCGTCGACATCATGCGTCGTGACGCGGGCGAAGCCCGCGAGCCTTGCGGCACCGGAGCTGCTTGCGCTGATTTCCTGTTCGGCTGCGGACATCATCGACCACGCATCGCGTCACGGAATTGTTTTAAGCCTATAATGTTTTCCGGCGCCGCGCCAAGGGCCCAGTCGCAAAAACGTCGTGCAGGCGCGCGCACGGGTCATGGATTCGTTTTATGGATAGACAGTGGCCGGGGACCGGTCGAAGCTCCATCCCCGCCGGGACCCACGATGGAGGCAAGCCATGACTGCACTCGAAAAGGGCATTACCGCAAACGGAACGGGGTACGGCGGCAAAACCTGGAATATTCTGGGCCAGGTCTATTTCCCGAAAGCCGTCACCGACTCCACCTTCGCGTTCGAGACCAACAGCGATCCCGGCCAGTTCGTGCCGGTGCACGTTCACCCCACGCAGGACGAATTCATCCTGGTGCAGGAAGGCGAGCTCGACCTCAAACTCGACGGCCAGTGGGTCAAGGCAAAAGCCGGCGACCTCGTGCGCATGCCACGCGGCATTCCCCACGGCTATTTCAACAAATCCGACAAGCCGTGCCGCGCGCTGTTCTGGGTCTCGCCGATGCAGAAGCTCGAGGCGCTGTTCGATCAGCTGCACAATTTGACCGATCCGGCGGAAGTGGTGCGTGTCTCGGCGCTACACGAGGTGGATTTCCTGCCGCCCGAGGCCAATGACTAGGGCCGCGCCTCCTCCATTTCCGTATTGCCGCAGGTTGAGCGGCCGCCTGCTGCGGCCGAATGCGACCGGCTGCTCCCGACATTCATATTCAGCGAGCAAACCATGATCAGCCCAAAGCGTGTCTGCGTGATCGGCGCCGGCGTCTCCGGCCTCGCCGCCGCAAAGGCCTTTTCCGCCCGGGGTCACCAGGTCACCATCATCGAACGCAGTGCCGATCTCGGCGGCGTCTGGGAGCCGGCGCGCTCCTATCCGGAGGTGCAGACACAGAGCCCGAAGGATCTCTACCGCTACACCGATCGCGCCATGCCGGACGCCTATCCGGAATGGCCAACCGGCCCGCAGGTCCATGCCTATCTCGCCGGCTATGCGAAGCAGTTCGGCCTCGACCGCATGCTACGTCTCAAGACCAGCGTCATGGGCATGGAGCGGCGCGGCGACGGCAAACCGGGCTGGACGCTGGCGCTGGCGAACAAGGACGGCGCGACCCAGACAGAGGATTTCGACTTCGTCGCCGTCTGCACCGGGCAGTTCAACGAGCCGCGGGAGCTGCACTGCCGCGGCGAAGACGGCTTTCTGGAGCAGGGCGGACAGATCCTGCACTCATCCCGATACAGCGATGCGTCGCTCGCAAAAGGCCGCCGCGTCGTTGTGCTCGGCGGATCGAAATCGGCGACCGACATCGCGGTCAATGCGGTGAAGTCGGGCGCGCGCGAGGTGACGATCGTGATGCGCGAGCCGGTCTGGCGCATCCCCTATTTCATCGGCGGGCTGCTGAACTTCAAGCGCATCCTCTACATCCGCGCACAGGAGGAGATGTTTCCGGGCTGGGGCATGAGCGCGATGGCGCGGCTCGCCCATCGCATCGCCGCTCCTCTGATCTGGGCGAACTGGCGCGGGCTCGAGAGCCTGTTGAAGGCGCAGCTCAAATTGAACCGGTGCAAGATGGTACCGAAGGAGCGGATCGAAGACGGCGTCAACTGCTCGGTACCGATCGCAACGCCGGGCTTCTATTCGATGGTCGCCGACGGCCGCATCAAGGCGGTGTTCGGCAGCTTCGATCACTATGAAGGCAACACCATCGTGATGAGCGGCGGCGAGCGCGTCGCCGCCGACGTCGCAGTGCTCGCGATCGGCTACAAGCTCGGCGTGCCCTTCCTGCCGGCCGCCTATCAGGCAAAGCTGGTCGATGCCGACGGGCAGTACCGGCTCTATCGCCTGATCGCCAATCCCGACCTGCCGGAGATGGGGTTTGTCGGCTTCAACTCATCGTTCTGCACCGTGCTCTGCGCCGATCTGGCCGCAAACTGGCTGGTTCGCTATGCCGACGGGCAACTCGCGCGACAACCGACGGCACAGCAGATGCGCGACAACATCGAGATGATGCTGCACTTCAAGCGCGTCGAGCGACCGGCCGCCGGCATCTATGGCGGCTTGTGCGTCGCGCCGTATCACTACCGCCATTTCGACGAGCTGATGGCCGATATCGGCGCAACGACCTGGAAACGCGGCGGGCTCGCCGGACACTTCCTGCCGCCGGACGCCGATGCCTATGCGAAATTCCTGACATTGGCGCCGCAGTATCGCGCAGCAGGATGAGGGCGACGAACCCGACTTTGACTGCGGCGGCGATCTTTGCCTCGCCAGACCCCGCATGTGATGCTTACGGTCTTCAAAGCCGCCGAATCGGCCCCGGGAGCCCGCAATGCGACCAAGACGCCACGCTGCCGCTGCGGTAACGCTGCTCACCCTGTTCCTGACCTTGCCTGCCTTCGGACAGGGTGCGCTGACGGCGAAGCAGTCGGAGGCGGTTGCGGCCTACGCGCGCGCGCTCGGCGATTTCGAATCCATCCTCGCCGAACGGCGCAGGCAGATCGAAGCGAAAGAGCCGCTGCCGAACCTGCCGGGCCAGGCGATCTACCTCGCCCGCGTCGCGGTGATCAGCACCTACAAGGATCTGACCGACGCAATGCCGTCGCGGATCGGCCGGCCCAACAAGTTCGAGATCCCGCCGGCCTATTTCGATGCCGACATCGAGCCGCTGATCGACGAATACGGCAAGCTGTTCGACATCATGGAGGCGCCGCCGGCCGATGCTCAGAACTCGGCGACGCCCTACAAGGACGTCGTCGATCTCGCCGTCGCGATCGCGCGCGCCAAGGGGCTTGCACCTGTCCACGCCGAGGCCGCCGGCCGCATCAGCGTGGGGCTGTTCTTCGCCGAGACCAACGGCAAGCAGAATGTCCGCAATGCGCGCTCGAATACCTATATGGGCAGCTTCCAGACCGGCCCCTCCGAAGACCGCAACGGCCGCAGGAAATGGGAGGCGATCAAATCGGAGATCGCGGCGGCGGATCCCGTGCTGGGCGCGCGCGACGACAGGGAAGAAGCGCGCGCCCGCGGCACTGACCACCGTTTCAACCACTGGACCAATGTGCGCGACGGCCTGATGAACGCGCATGCAGACGTCTTCCGCGAGATCCCGGGAATCGTGACAACGCTGCCCGAGCCGATCGACCAGATGAAGCTGTTCGAGCTGATCCAGATCGTGCCAACCCCGACGCGCGCCGCGCTCAAGTCGGGCGACCTGCTGAATTACCGGGTCTCGAGACCCACCATCATGAAGCATCTGCGCAACAACAGCATCTTCGCGTTCGGACAGGCCGACCGGGCGCGCAGCTCGGCCAGCTACCGCGAGATCCTCGCCGCGATGTGGCTGTTCAACCGCAAGTTCGAGCGCGCACTGGCGAAATATGCGGAGATCAGGCAGCGCTGAAAGACTGGCTGCAATCTCGACCGGACGCAGCCATCTTGCGGCGCCCTACTCCGTCCGGATCGGCGTGTCCTTCAGCCCGTTGTTGTCATAGGCCTTGCGCAACAAGCCGTTGGTCGTGGCGTCCGTCATAAACTTCGTGACGAACGCCAGCGACTGGCTGTGGCCCAGCGGGACGGCCACGGCGGTCACCGTCTTCTTGAAGGTCTCGTCCAGCACCCTCGTGCCTGGAATGGCCAGCGCCATCTTGTTGAGCTGATCGCGTGACAGCGCGAAGGCGTCGATCTCGCCGCTCTTCAGCAGGCCGAAGATCTCGTCATAGGTCTGATAGCCGGTGACCTTTGCGTTCTTCAGATGCGCGATCGCGCCGCGCATGGTGGTGGTGGCGTTGACGGCGGCGACCTTGATGCCGGGCTGATCCAGCGTGGCGAAATTGGTGACGCTCGAGCCGGACTTGACGATGTAGGTGGCATCGGCCACCTCGTAGATCGGTCCGAACGACATCTTCGTCTCGCGCTCGGGATCCTTTGGGAGCCAGGTGACGTCCCAGCTGCCCTTGCCAGCCGCGTCGGTGATTTGCCCGGAATTTTGATGCACGACATATTCGACGGGGACGCCGAGCTGCGCCGCCATCTCCCTGCCGAGATCGACGGGCACGCCGGCATAGCCGGCTTCGGTCTTGGTCGACCAGAACGCGCCGCCCGCCGGGCTGATCGCGATCGCGACCCGCAGCCTGCCGGTCGGCGCGATCTCGTCCTTGAGGCCGTCGGCTAGCGCGGGCATGGCGACCGCCGCGGCGAGAACGAGGCCGACGAGGGCCGACCGGAGGGACGTGGGCATGTCATGCTCTCCTCACCTTTTCTTCTTATCGTCTTGTCTTCTCGTCGTCCGAGCTTGTTCGGACCGCGCCGCCTGCCAGGGCGGCCAAACTAATTGTGGTCGATCGTGCGCGTGATGAAAAGCCGTTTGTCATGACAAACCTGTAAAGCGCACAGCGCCGTTTGCGGTGCAAGGTCGGCGACTGCCATGGCTATGGTGTTCCACGGCCGGGTATTTGTTGATAGCCTGCCGCACGGACAGACACACATCGGGGGCAACCGAATGACCTGCGCGAATCCTGCATCTCTCGCACAACGTCATGGAGCGCGGAGACAGGTCGGGCGAGCCTTCGCCGCCCTGGCGGCCCTGGCCGCCCTCACGGGCTGCGAAGACAAGAACACCTTCGTGGCGCCGCCGCCGCCCAAGGTGGACGTCGCGACGCCGGTGCAGCGCCCGGTGACGCGCTATGTCGAGGCCACGGGCAACACCGCGCCGGTCAAGAATGTCGATCTCGTGGCGCGTGTGCAGGGCTTCCTGCAATCGATCGACTACCAGGACGGCACCTTCGTCAAGCAAGGCACCCAGCTATTCACGATCGAGCCCGAGACCTACAAGCTGAAGCTCGAGCAGGCACAGGCGGCGGAAGCCGGCGCACAAGCCTCGCTGCGGCAGGCGGAAGCCGATTTCAAGCGGCAGAGCGATCTGGTGCAGCGCCAGGCGGTGTCGCAGGCAACCCTCGACAATTCGACATCGGCTCGCGAGAACGCCCAGGCCAACCTCCAGCAGGCCCAGGCCAACACCAAGCTCGCCGAGGTGAACTACGGCTACACCAAGGTGAGCGCGCCCTTCGACGGCGTCGTCAGCGCCCATATGGTCTCCGTCGGCGAGCTGGTCGGCGTGTCCTCGCCGACCCAGCTCGCGACCATCGTCGCGATGGACCCGATCTACGTAAACTTCACCGTCAACGAGCAGGACGTGCTGCGGATTCGCGCCGAGGCGGCGCGCCGCGGGCTGACGGGCGCCGACCTCAAGCAATTCCCGATCGAGATCGGTCTGCAGACCGAGACCGGCTTTCCGCACGAGGGCAAGCTCGACTACGTCGCGCCGACCATCAATCAGTCGACCGGTACACTGGCGGTGCGCGGCCTCGTGCCCAACGACAAGCGGGTGCTGCTGCCCGGCTATTTCGTCCGCGTCCGCGTGCCCTTCAGCCGGGACAAGGACTCGCTCCTCGTCCCCGATACCGCACTCGGCAGCGACCAGGGCGGCCGCTATCTGCTGGTCGTCAATGGCGACAATATCGTCGAGCAGCGCAAGGTGCAGATCGGCCCTCTCGACAACGGGTTGCGCGTGATCGAGAGCGGCCTGAAGCCTGAAGACCGCGTGGTGATCGCCGGGCTGCTGCGCGTGATCCCGGGCCAGAAGATCGACCCGCAGGTGACGAAGATCGGCCAGCCGCAAGCGTCTGCCAAGTGATCTGCCAAGTGAGGGGCGGCCTGTCATGATCTCCAAATTCTTCATCGAGCGGCCGGTCCTCTCGAACGTCATCGCGCTGCTGATGATCCTGATCGGCGGCGTCGCGCTGTTCAATCTCGCCATCGCGCAATATCCGGACGTGGTGCCGCCGACCGTGCAGGTCACCACGCGCTATCCCGGCGCCAGCGCCAAGACCGTGATGGACACGGTGGCCTTGCCGATCGAGCAGCAGGTCAACGGCGTCGAGGACATGCTCTACATGCAGTCCTACAGCGCCTCCGACGGCACCTACACGCTGACCGTGACCTTCAAGATCGGCACCGACCTCAACTTCGCGCAGGTGCTGGTGCAGAACCGCGTCTCCAGCGCCCTGTCGCAACTGCCGCAATCGGTCCAGAACCAGGGCGTCACCGTCCAGAAGAAGTCGACCTCGATCCTGCTGTTCGTGACGCTGACCTCGCCGGACTCGAAATACGACAGCCTCTACCTGAGCAATTACGCCACCATCAACATCCGCGACGAGCTCTCACGTCTGCCCGGCGTCGGCAATGTCACCGTGTTCGGCGCCGGGCAATATTCGATGCGGGTCTGGCTCGACCCGAGCAAGCTGCAGGTGCGCGGATTGATGCCGCAGGACGTCATCCAGGCGATCCAGCAGCAGAGCCAGCAGGTCGCCGCCGGCCAGGTCGGCGCGCCGCCGACACCGCCGGGCCAGGCGTTCCAGTACACGCTCAACGTCAACGGCCGGCTCGACGACACCAGCCAGTTCGAGAACATCATCGTCAAGACGGGCAGCAGCGGCGACGTCACCCGCGTGCGCGACGTCGGCTCGGTCGAACTGGGCGCGCAGACCTACAGCCAGATCTTCTCGCTGAACAAGCAGCCCGCCACCGGCATCGGCGTGTTCCAGTCGCCCGGCGCCAACGCGCTCCAGGTCGAGCAGGCCGTTGAGAAGAAGATGGTGGAGCTCGCCAAGCGGTTCCCGGAAGGCATCAAATACGACACGCCGTTCGACACCACCAAGTTCGTCGAGGCCTCGGTGCACGAGGTCTACACGACCCTGATCGAGGCCGGCGTCCTGGTGCTGGTCGTGATCCTGGTGTTCCTGCAGGACTGGCGCGCCATGCTGGTGCCGGCGACCACGGTCCCCGTCACCATCATCGGTGCGTTCGCCGCGATGGCGGCGCTCGGCTTCACCATCAACATGTCGACGCTGTTCGCGATCGTGCTGGCGATCGGCATCGTGGTCGACGACGCCATCGTCGTGGTCGAGGGCGCAGCCCACAATATCGAGCAGGGCATGAACGGCCACGATGCCGCGATCAGGGCGATGGACCAGTTGTTCGCGCCGATCGTCGGCATCACGCTGGTGCTGATCTCGGTGTTCCTGCCGGCCTCGTTCCTCGCCGGCCTCACCGGCCGCATCTATTCGCAATTCGCGCTGGTGATCGCGGCGACCGCGCTTCTGTCGGCCATCAACGCCGCGACCCTGAAGCCGACGCAATGCGCATTGTGGCTGCGGCCTGCGGTGCCGCCTGAGCAGCGCAATTTCTTCTATCGCGGTTTCAACAACGTCTATAACCGGGTCGAGCGTGGCTATACGCGGCTGATCGGCTTCCTGTGCCGGCACGCCACGATGTCGGTCGCGGCCGCGCTGGTGCTGATCGTGATCGGCGGCTACGGCCTGTCGCGGGTGCCGACCGGCTTCCTGCCGATCGAGGACCAGGGCTATCTGATCGCCGCCATTCAGCTGCCCGACGGCGCCTCGCTGGAGCGGACCCAGAAGGTGCTCGACCGCGCCAGCGGGATCATCAAGGAGACGCAGGGCGTCCAGCAGGTCATCACCATCGCGGGCATCTCCGCGCTCGACAGCAGCGCCAGCCTTGCCAATGCCGGCGTCGCCTACATCATCCTGAAGGACTGGGAGTCCCGCAAGGGCCCCGGCGAGGATCTGCGCTCGCTGGTCTACGGCCTGAACGACAAGCTCGCGGTCATCATGGAGGCGCGCACCATCGTGCTGCCGCCACCGCCGATCCAGGGCATCGGCAACGCCGCCGGCTTCTCGATGCAGGTCGAGCTGCGCGACGGCAACAGCGATTTCGCCAAGCTGCAGGCCATCACCGGCGCGGTCGTCAGCAACGGCCAGAGCCAGAGCGCGCTGCAGCGCGTGCAGTCCTCGTTCCGTTCCTCGGTGCCGCAATTCGACGTCGAGATCGACCGCGTCAAGACCCAGACGCTGCACGTCACCACCGATCAGGTGTTCTCGGCGCTGTCGACCTATCTCGGCTCGTCCTATGTCAACCAGTTCAACAAGTTCGGCCGCGTCTTCCAGGTCTACACGCAAGCCGACCCGGCCTTCCGCGTCACCGAGCGCGACATCGCCAACATGATGGTGCGCAATTCGAACGGCGACATGATCCCGATCGGCACCGTCGCCACCATCACCCCGGCCACCGGGCCGTCACTGATCAGCCTCTACAATCTCTATCCATCCTCGACCGTGATAGGCCTGCCGGCGCAGGGCTACTCCTCCGGCCAGTCGCTGAAGCTGATGGAGGAGATCGCCGACAAGACGCTGCCGCCGGGCACCGGCTACGAGTGGACCGCGATGTCGTATCAGGAGAAGGCGGTCTCCAACCAGATCTACTGGGTGTTCGGCCTCGCCATGCTGCTGGTCTATCTCGTGCTCGCCGGCCAGTATGAGAGCTGGTACGCGCCGATCTCGGTGATCCTCGCGGTGCCGCTGTCGCTGATCGGACCGACGCTGGTCCTCAACGGCCTGAAGATCGACAACAACCTCTATTGCCAGATCGGCCTGATCCTTCTGATCGCGCTGTCGGCCAAGAACGCGATCCTGATCGTGGAGGTCGGGCTCGAGCTGCACGGCCGCGACGGCAAGCCGGTGCTGGAATCCGCGATCGAGGCGGCGCGCGCCCGCTTCCGACCGATCCTGATGACCTCGTTCGCCTTCATCCTCGGCGTGGTGCCGCTGGTGCTCGCGACCGGCGCCGGCGCCAGCGCCCGCAAGTCGATCGGCATCACGGTGTTCTCGGGCATGCTGGCCTCGACCTGCCTCGCGGTGCTGTTCGTGCCGGCCTTCTTCGTGGTGGTGCAGCGGTTCGAGAACTGGCGGGCCTCGAAGAAGGCGCCGAAGGCGCAGGCCGTGGCGGAGGTGAAGCCGTAGGTTTCGGCGGGAGGCCTGCTCGAACGAAAATTCGAAAACAACCCCATGCACAGTAGGGGCGGTTTGATAAGCCTGAACAATTTTTGTTTTACCGAAATCGCTTGACCCGTCGGGCAATACAGGGGCATGATGGCATCATCGGCGGCATGCGCTGGATGCCTCCTGATCCCCCGTCATTCCTCATTCTCCGTCATTCCGCGGCGTCGCGTAGCGACGAGCCCGGAATCCATCTATCCGCAGTCTCTGCCGCCCGATGGATTCCGGGTTCGCGCTGACGCGCGCCCCGGAATGACGGTGGGGGACAGGTGCGCGCCCCACGTCAATCACCGGTGCCCCGGCTCCGCATGCCGTGTTGCTTTCTGGGTCCCGGCTCTGCGCCGCAACGCTGACGCAAGGCTTGTCCGGGACACGAGAGTCATAGCGCCTGCGGCGTCCGGATCTCGCGCGGCAGGATGATCGCGGCGGCGATCGCCAGCAGGCAGAGCGCGGCAAACGCATGCAGCATGGTGACGAAGCCGCCCTGCTCGTACAGCCAGGCGACCAGACCGACCGAGGCGCCGGCCGCGGTGAAGCCGATGAAGTAACGCACCGCATAGGCGCGCGAGCGCCATTCCTCGGAGGTGTATTTGCCGACCATGGCGTCGTTCACCGTGACCTGCCCGAACGCGCCCATGACGATGCCGATCGAGACCAGGATCAGCGGCAGGTTGGACAGGCTGGCGGCGAGATAGAGGAACGGGGCCAGCATGAAGGAGAGCGGCAGCGCGACGGTCTTCAGCGAATAGCGGTCGAGCAGCCGGCCGATCGTGTACTGCGTCATCGCGCCGAACACGTAGACGCAGGCCGCAATGACACCGAGCAGCGCCGGGCTCCTGGTGAGATCGGCGAGCCGCTCGGCAAACAGCTTCGGCAGCGCGACGGTGACGGCGTTGAATGTGGTGGAGATCGCGATGACGACGATCAGCAGCGCGAGGATCACGCGCCACATGTCCTGCTTGGCGACGCGCGCCTGCGCGGCCGCCTGCTTACTCCCCTTGCGGTCCTCGTGCACGACCATCATCGCAAAGGCGATGCCGATCAGGATCGTGACCACGCCGGGAACGATGAAGGCAAAGCGCCAGCCGAGATACTGGCCGATCACGCCGGTCACCAGCGCGGATGACGCCACGCCGAGATTGCCCCACACGCCGTTGATCCCCATTTCGCGGCCGAGCCGGTCGGCATAGGACACGATCATCGCGGTGCCGACGGGATGGTAGATCGAGGCGAAGATGCCGATCGCGAAAAGCGCCACACCGAGCTGGGCCTGCGTCTGCACGAAGCCGACCGAGATCATGGCAAGGCCGATGCCGATGAAATAGATCAGCATCATGTGGCGGCGGCTCCAGCGATCCCCGAGCCAGCCGGTGAGCAGCGACCCCGCGCCGAAGGCGATGAAGCCCGGCGTCGCGTAGGGCAGCAGTTCCGAATAGGCCATGCCGAGCGCCGGCCCCATGATAATCACGGCGGCGGCAAAGATCAGCATCGCATAATGGTCGATGAAATGGCCGGCGTTGACGAAACCGATGACCCGGCTGGGGCTGTTCATTCCGAATCCTCTCCTGCTCCGGAATGAGTTATATGTCCAGGTGGTGACGGGATGCTGCCAATGACTGTCGTTGAAACGCCAATCCTCCGGGAGGTCCGGGGCAACCATCGCTCGACCGCGGGCGTGCACCTGGTCGCCCGCGACTATCCGAGGGGCCTGCGGCTGCCCCCGCACATGCATCGCGAGGCCCAGCTGGTGTATGCGGCCAAGGGCACGATGCAGGTGACGACGCCCGGGGGACGCTGGCTGGTGCCGCCGGACCGCGCGGTCTGGGTGCCGGCCGGACTCGAGCACGCGATCGACATGCTCGCCGACGTCGAGATGCGGACGCTGTATTTCGACCGGCCCTGGCTGAAGCGCGAGCAGCGCAACGAGAGCCTCGCCAGGGAATTCGTGGTGCGGGTCTCGCCGTTGCTGCACCAGGCGATCCTCGCGCTGTTCGACGCGCGCAACACGCAGGAGCGCACCGAATTGCTGGTTCGGCTCATGATGCTCGAACTGCACCAGGCCGAGGATTCAACGACCTTCGTGCCGCTGCCGCGCGAGCCGCGCTGCCGTCGCGCCGCGCTGATGGTGCTCGACGATCCCACCAGCCTCTACGACATCGACACGCTGGCGCGCGAGGTCGGAACCTCCGCACGCACGCTGTCGCGGTTGTTTTCGACGCAGACGCAATTGAGCTTCAAGAGCTGGTGCCAGCGCGCCAGGATTGCGGCGGCGATCCAGCGGCTGTCGACGGATGCCGGCGTGTCGGTCAAGCAGCTCGCCACCCAGCTCGGCTATGCCAGCGTGCCCGCGTTCTCGGCCGCGTTCCGCCGGGTGACGGGGCGGACGCCCACGGAGTTTGCGGGGAAATAGGGCTCGCCAGGATTCGCAAGAGCTCGTCATGCCCGGGCTTGTCCCGCCTGCGCGGCCGAAGCCGCTCCGGCGAGGCGAAGGCCCGGGCATCCACGTTCTCCGCGCGGCCGAGAGATCGTGGATGGCCGGACAAGCCCGGCCATGACGCTGTGGGCGCTAAAGTGCCCTAAGCTCTCACATGGGATCGCTTGGGTTCGCGACGGCATAACGCCATTCGTCAAACGCACGGCCCGGCTCGACTTGCCGGATTCCCTGCATGATTGTGATCGGCTTCCGCCCAAATCACGTGTAAACTTGCCGCATCGCACAACCGGTTTCGAAAGGCCCAGATGGCGAACGCCTTCTTCTCCGACCTGCTCGCCACCATCTCCGAGCGCGGCCGCACGCTGCTTCGCCGCGGCGACGGCGCCAATACCAAACAGGATGCCGACGGGCTGATCGCGCTCTGCGGCGCGCTGCTGACGGGACGCGGCGAAGCCTCCGGCACCGCGCTCGCGCGCGAGGTGCTGGACATCTATCAGGAGCTGGATGCGGCAGGACGCCGCGCCTTTTTCGAAGGCCTCGTGCGCGATTTCGGGCCGGACCGGGAACGGCTGGCGAAGGCCATCGAGACATGGCGCGCCAGGCCGAGCGACGAGGACGCCAGCGCACTGCACTTCGCCTCGGAGCCGCGGCGGCAGGAACTGATCCGCCGCCTCAACCGCGCGCCGGGCGGCACCGGCGATCTCGTCAACATGCGTGCCGACCTGCTCGGCATGATGAAAGGCCACAGCGATTTCGCCGCGCTCGACCGCGACGTCTCGCATCTGCTGTCTTCATGGTTCAACAGGGGGTTTCTCGTGCTGCGCCGGATTGACTGGTCGACCCCGGCCAACATCCTCGAAAAGATCATCCGTTACGAAGCTGTGCACGAGATCAGCGACTGGGACGATCTGCGCCGCCGGCTCGATCCGGTCGACCGCCGCTGCTACGCTTTCTTCCATCCCGCGATGGTCGACGAGCCGCTGATCTTCGTCGAGGTGGCCTTGACCGAGACGATCCCGAGCGCAATTCAACCGCTGCTCGCTGTCGACCGCCAGCATCTGCCGATCGATCGCGCGCGCACCGCCGTGTTCTATTCGATCTCGAACACCCAGCGCGGGCTCGGCGGCATCTCGTTCGGCAGCTTCCTGATCAAGCAGGTGGTCGAGGAGCTGCGCCGCGAACTGCCGAAACTCGACACCTTCGTGACGCTGTCGCCGGTGCCGGGCTTCATGCAATGGGTGAAGCAGGACAAGGACCTGCCGCTGACCGACGAGGACCGCGAACTCCTGAAGCGCCTCGACGATCCCAAATGGTTCGAGAACCCCGAGACGACGACGCTGCTGCGCGCCGTGATCGAGCCGCTCGCGGCGCATTATTTCCTGAAGGCGCGTACGCCGAAGGGCCGGCTGATCGACTCGGTCGCGCGTTTCCATCTCGGCAACGGCGCAAGGCTCGAGCGCATCAACTGGCTCGGCGACCTCTCGCCGAAGGGTATTCGCGAATCCGCCGGCGTGATGGTCAATTACCTCTACCGTCTCGACGACATCGAGAAGAACCACGAGGCCTACGCCAATGACGGCGAGGTCGTCGCGTCGAGCGCGGTGAAGAAGCTGCTGAAGGGCGAAGGGCGGCGGCTGCTGGATATGCGGTTGTCGTAGTCGAACACTCAGTCGTCGTCCCGGACAAGCGCAGCGAAGCGAAGCGCAGATCCGGGACCCATACGCCGCAGCAATAGTTTTGCGAAGAGTCGGAGTGACTGTCTTCGCGTCGCAACCACTCCCTGTGGTTATGGGTCCCTGCTTTCGCAGGGACGACACCGCTATTGGCGCGGCCACCGCGCCTCACAAGGGCAGAGCGCCGTCTACTTCTTGTCCCTGAAATACGGCTCGACCGGGCCGTGCACCTTGATGGTCAGCGGATTGCCGTGACGGTCCTTGGCGTTGCCGGCGGTGACGCGGACCCAACCTTCGCTGATGCAGTATTCCTCGACATTGGTCTTCTCGACGCCCTTGAAGCGGATGCCGACGTCGCGGGAGAGAATTTCCGCGTTGTGATAGGGGCTGTTCGGATCGACCGAGAGGCGGTCGGGAAATTCGTCGCTCATGATGGTCTCGCTCATAACAGGGTCTCGATTTGCTTGCGCAATCCTTCGGGCCGCGCGGTCGGCGCATGGCGCGCGACCACCTTGCCGGCACGGTCCACCAGGAATTTGGTGAAATTCCATTTGATGGAGGCGCCGAGCAATCCGGATTGCTGATTTTTCAGGTAGGCATACAAGGGATGCGCGTTGGCGCCGTTGACGTCGATCTTCTCGAACATGGGGAAGGTGACGTCGTAGGTGGTCGAGCAGAAATCCTGGATTTCGCTCGCCTGCCCCGGCTCCTGCGCGCCGAACTGGTTGCAGGGAAAGCCGAGCACGGAAAAGCCGCGCGGCGACAGCTCGCGATGCAGCTCCTCCAGCCCGCGATATTGCGGCGTGAAGCCGCATTTGCTGGCGGTGTTGACGATCAGCAGCACCTGGCCCTCGAAACGGCGCAGGGGCACCTCTTCGCCGAGCAGCGAGTTGGCCTTGAATTCGTAGATCGCCGACATCGCTAGCCCACCGGATCGATCGGCGACGGCGGCACGCCGCCCGCCTCGATGGCTTCGCCCGCTAGCAGACACAGGTCCTCCCGGTAGCGGCCCGAGACGATCTGCACGCCGACCGGCGCCTTGCCGACGAGACCGGTGGAGACCACGAGGCCCGGCAGTCCCATGAACGGGGTTGCGATCTGCGGCATCTGCGCTTCCCAGACGCGCTCGAAGGAGGCCTCGTCCTTGCGGTCGAGATGATCGGGGAACGGCAGCTCGCCGGACACCGGCGTCAGCACGACGGCATATTTTTCGAAGAACTGCATCCAGTCGCGGGTCAGCGTGGCGCGGCGGGTCAGCGCCTGCGCGAAGTCGGCCTGGTCCATCGGCGTGACCTTGGCGCGGTTGCCGCGCAGGCACGCCAGCGCACCGGGATCGCCTTCGCGCTCGGCCATCTCGAGCTGCGCCTCGAAGCCGTCGCCGAGCCAGAGCTTTCGCTGCCACTCGACCGCCTCGCGCATCGGCGGCGTGTTCTCGATCAGTTCGACCGTCCAGCCGGCGCGCTCCAGCCGCTGGCCGGCGTCGGTCAGGACGGCCTTCACCTCCGGCCTGGTCGCAAGGCCATCGGGATTGAGACAGATCGCGGCGCGCTTTGGCCGCGCGGGGCCTTCGAGTGGCGCGGGCACATACCAGGGATCGCGGATATCGCGGGCCGACATGGCTTCGAGCGAGATGCGCAGGTCGTTGATGGTGCGCGCCAGCGGGCCCGACACCGCCATGATCTGCGGCCCGATCGGGCGCTCCGGCAGCGCCGGATTGAAGGCAGGTATGCGGCCCAGCGTCGGGCGCAGGCCGTGCACGCCGCAGGCATAGGCGGGATAGCGGATCGAGCCGGCGATGTCGGTGCCATGGGCGATATGGCCGATACCGGCCGCAACGGCCGAACCGGCGCCGCCGGACGAGCCGCCGGGCGTCAGCGAGGCGTCGCGGGGGTTCTTGGTGTCGCCGTGGACGAGGTTGGTGGTGAACCAGCGGTAGGAGAAGGCCGGGCAATTGGTGCGGCCGAGCAGCACCGCGCCGGCTTTGCGGAAATTGGCGACCACCGGATTGTCCTCGCGCGCGATCAGGTCGCGCTGGAGTTTCAGGCCGTTGGTAGTGGCAAAGCCTTCCTGGTCGACATTGGCCTTGATGGTGACGGGAACGCCGGCGAGCACGCCGGGATCCTCGCCCCGCGCAATGGCGGCATCGACTGCGTCGGCCTGCTTCAGCACGTCCTCGGGCCGGTGGTCGATCACGGCGTTGAGCTGCGGATTGACCGCATCGAGCCGGGCCAGGCCCGCCTTGGCGGCCTCCCGGGCGGACACTTTTTTGGCTTTGACGAGGGTGGTGAGGTCGGCGGCCGACAGGCGCCAGAGGTCTTGCATGGCTTGCTCCGGTGTAACCGGCGTCTTTTAGCGCCGGGAACGCGGCAAAGCCATGCGGATTTCGCAGGGGCAAAGGGCGAGTTCACCTCTCCCATAGGGAGAGGTTGCACCGCTCTTGCGGCCGGCCCTTGCGGTTAATGCCTCGTCGCGGACTGGTCGGGGATGTCCAGAAGGGCCTCGGTGAAGGGGAATTCGAGCACGATGTCGCCCGCGACATCGGTCACCTCGATGATCGCTTCCATCAGGGCAGGCTGGGTGCCCTCGGATTTCAGCACCTCCAGGATCATCTGGCGGGCGACCTCCCAGGCACGATCGGGGTTGCGCAAATCCTCACCTTCGGGATCCACGATCAACTCGTCGCCAATGCGGGTGTTGAAGAAATATTTGGGCATCACCGAGATCCAATTGGGTCGCCTGTAGCGGATTGAAAGCTGCACTGCACTCACAACTGCGTTATCAGGACAGGCTTCGCGACCGAATGCGCCACGCGCAAGGCAGCGTCACCAGAAGTGATGTTCCACTCTATCTTTCGCGGCGCAACATGGCCTTAACGGGAAAATTTCACTGGCGAACTTTTGTGCTCGCATTACTTTAACCTATGGGCGGATACGTCCGAGTTCGAGAAATGGAGAGCGATATGGCCTGGAAAGCCCCCAAGATCGTCGAAGTGCCCTGTGGCATGGAAATCAACATGTATGTGAGCGCCGCCCGCAAGTAAGCGGCCGGTGAATTCGCGTTCTGCGCAGGTGGATCTTTCAGTCACGATGCATGTCCGGACGACAGGATTTGTGTCGGCGTGAGGTCCACCTCGCGAAACTGCCTCCAGGAGACGTAAGATGCTTCGTGTCGTCGTCCTGGGCGCCGGGGCCGGCGGCGGAGTTCCACAATGGAATTGCGGCTGTGAGGGCTGCCGGGCGGCACGCAGCAACGGTCATGAGCTTTACAGGACCCAGGCCTCGGTTGCCTTTACGGGCGACGGTGAACATTGGTTCCTGATCAACGCCTCCCCCGATCTTCGCCAGCAGTTGAACGCCACGCCGCAGCTGCATCCCAAGGCGGGCGCCTTGCGCCATACGCCTGTTGCGGGCGTGATCCTGACCAACAGCGAAGTGGATGCGGTGGCGGGCCTGCTGTCGATGCGCGAGGGCTCGCCGTTCACGATCTATGCGCATGAGAAGGTGCTGGCGATCCTGGCCAGCAACAGCATCTTCAACGTGCTGAACGACAAGACCGTGCGGCGGCAGCCGATCGAGATCCGCGAGCCGTTCGAGCCGAGATTGCCGAATGGCACGCGCTCGGGGCTGGAGGTGCTGGCTTTTGCGGTGCCAGGCAAATCGGCCTGGTATCTGGAGGGCAAGGCGCATCCCGGCGGGGCGAGCGGCGACGGCGATACGCTGGGACTCAAGATCACGGACAAGTCGACCGGCAAATGCTTCTACTTCATCGCCGCCTGCGCCGAGGTGACCGACGCGCTCAAGGCCGAGATCGACGGCGCGGCGCTGGTGTTCTTCGACGGCACGGTCTGGCAGGATGACGAGATGATCCGCGCCGGGCTCGGCCACAAGACCGGCAAGAGCATGGGCCACGTCGCGATGTCCGGCGACGACGGCGCGATCGCCCGCCTCGCCGACCTCACGCTCGACAGGAAGATGTTTCTGCATATCAATAATTCGAACCCGGCGCTGCTGCCTGATACGCCCGAGCGCAAGGCCGCTGAACAGGCGGGTTGGCAGATACCTGCGGATGGAACGGAGATCGTGCTGTGAATGCCGCGTCAATGACAGGAATGACCGCGCTCTCGATCGGCAAGGAGATCAGGCTCAACTCGGCCGAGGAGCTGGAGGCGACGCTGCGCCACATCGGCGCGACGCGCTATCACAGCCTGCATCCCTTCCATAGGCTGCTGCATGGCGGCAAGCTGAACAAGGGCCAGGTGCAGGCCTGGGCGCTGAACCGCTATTATTACCAGAGCACCATCCCGATCAAGGACGCGGTGGTGATCTCGCGCTTCCGCGACCGCGCCACGCGGCTGGAATGGCGCCACCGCATCGAGGACCATGATGGCGATGTCGGCAGCGAGGGCGGCATCGAGCGCTGGCTGAAGCTGACCGACGGCCTCGGTCTCGACACGGCCTATGTGGAATCCACGGAAGGAATTTTGCCGGCGACGCGCTTCGCGGTCGAAGCCTATGTGCATTACTGCCGCGAGAAGTCGCCGCTGGAGGCGATCGCCTCGTCCCTGACCGAATTGTTCGCGCCGAACCTGCACGAGGAACGCATTGCCGGCATGCTGGAGCATTACGACTTCGTCAACCCCGACATCATGAGCTACTTCAAGCGTCGCCTGACCCAGGCGCCGCGCGACGCCCATTTCGCGCTCGACTACGTCAAGGCGCACGCCACGACGCCGGAGCAGCGCGCGCAGGTCTGCAACGCGCTGATCTTCAAGACCAACGTGCTGTGGGTGCAGCTCGATGCGCTCCAGCACGCCTATGTCGAGGGGAACATCCCGCCGGGCGCGTTCGTGCCGAAATCAAACTGAGGAACGATTGATGGCCGGGCCGCGTCATATCAGCGTCAGCGAGGCAAGCCGCCCCGTGCTGCCGCGGCACGCCAAGCTGAAATATGACGAGACGCGCAAGGTCTGGGTGATCCTGGCGCCGGAACGCGTGCTGGCCCCGGACGAGATCGCGGTCGAGGTCCTGCAGCTCTGTGACGGCAAGCGCAGTGTCGGCGACGTCTCCGATCAGCTGGCGGCGAAATATGCCGCGCCGCGCGAGGCGATCCTGGCCGATGTCATCGCCATGCTGCAGGATCTCGCCGACAAGGGCTTCCTCACCGAAGCCAGGGAGAAGACGCCATGAGCGAAGTGCTCCCGCCCCTTCCGCCCGACACCAGCGACAGCCTCGCGGTGCTGGAGAAGACGCGCTCGACGGCGGAAACCTTCGGCATTCCGCTCGCCGTGCTGCTCGAGATCACTCATCGCTGCCCGCTGCAATGCCCCTATTGCTCCAACCCGGTCGAACTCGACCGCTCGGGCAAGGAATTGACCACGGACGAGTGGAAGAAGGTGCTGAGCGAGCTGGCCGAGATCGGCGTGCTCCAGGTGCATTTCTCCGGCGGCGAGCCGACGGCGCGGAAAGACCTCGTCGAACTGGTCAAGCATGCCAGCGATGTCGGGCTCTACACCAACCTGATCACCTCGGCCGTGCTGCTGACGCGCGAGCGGCTGGGCGAGCTGGCCGATGCCGGGCTCTGCCACGTGCAGATCTCTTTCCAGGGCATCGAAGATGGCCTTGCCGATCGCGTCGCCGGCTACAAGGGCGGCCACCAGAAGAAGCTCGACGCCGCAAGATGGACGCGCGAGCTCGATCTGCCGCTCACCGTGAATGCGGTGATGCACCGGCAGAACCTGCATCAGCTCCCCGACATCATCCAGATGTCGCTCGATCTCGACGCCGACCGGCTCGAGGTCGCCAATGTGCAATATTACGGCTGGGCGCTGAAAAACCGTGCGGCACTGATGCCGACGGTGGCGCAGCTCGACGCATGCACTGACATCGTCGAGGACGCGCGCGAGCGGCTCAAGGGCCGGCTGACGATCGACTACGTCGTTCCCGATTATTACGCGCTGCGGCCGAAGAAGTGCATGGGCGGCTGGGGCCGGCAGTTCTTCAACATCTCGCCGGCCGGCAAGGTGCTGCCCTGCCACGCGGCCGAGAGCATCACCGGGCTCGACTTCTTGTCGGTGCGCTCGAACCATTCGATCGCCTGGATCTGGCAGAACTCGGAGGCCTTCAACCGCTATCGCGGCACCGGCTGGATGAAGGAGCCGTGCAAGTCCTGCGACTTCCGCGAGATCGATTTCGGCGGCTGCCGCTGCCAGGCCTTCGCGCTGACCGGCGATGCCGCCAACACCGATCCGGCCTGCGCGCTGTCGCCGCTGCACGAGACCATCTTCAAGCAGGCCGAGCGCGAGGCCGCGGGCGAGACCAGCCGCTTCCTCTATCGCAACTTCGCCGGCGGCACGTTAGAGGCAGGCGATGATGCCTGACGCCGACGCGGCCGCATCGGCCAAACGTGCCGATCCCTTTGCACCGCTGACCTCGGACATGCTCGATGTCGGCGACGGGCACGAGCTCTATGTCGAGAGCGTCGGCCGCGCCGACGGCATCCCTGCCATCTATCTGCATGGCGGGCCAGGCTCCGGCTGCCAGCCCGATCATCGCCGGCTGTTCGACCCCGAGCGTATGCATGCGGTGCTGTTCGACCAGCGCGGCTGCGGCCGCAGCCGTCCCAAGGGATCGCGCGCGCACAACACCACGGCACATCTGATCGCCGACATGGAAAAGATCCGCGAGAAATTCGGCATCTCGCGCTGGTTGGTGGTCGGCGGTTCCTGGGGCGCGACGCTGGCGCTGGCCTACGCGCAAGCCCATCCCGAGCGCGTCCTCGGCATCGCGCTGCGCGCGACGTTCCTCGGCACCGCCGCCGAAGTCGAGACGGCCTTCACCTCGCGCCTGTCGCAATTCTATCCCGCGCTCTACGAGGATTTTCTCAGCGTGCTGTCGCCGGAAGAGCGCGCGCGGCCGGTAGCCTCCTACTACCGCCGTATCCTCGATCCCGATCCGGCCGTGCACGGTCCGGCCTCGCGGGCCTGGCACGATACCGAGCGCGCTTTGTCCGAGCACAAGCCCGCCAAGACGCGGATCGATCTCGCCTCGCTCAATGTCTGGCGCACGCTGCCGGCGACGCCGTTCATGGAGGCGCATTATTTCGTCAACGACAGCTTCATGAGCGAGAACCAGTTGTTGCGGAACGCGGGCCGGCTTGGCGGCATTCCCGGCATTATCGTGCAGGGCCGCTACGACCTGCTGTGCCCGCCCGAGACATCGCAGGCGCTCGCGAAAGTTTGGCCGGGTTCCGAGATCCGGATCGTGGAAGAGGCCGGACATTCACTCTATGATGCCGGCGTGCGGGACGCGGTCATGAAGTCGATCGCGGATATCGCGTCGAAGGCCGCGCGCTGACGCGGGAAAAAAGGACAACAAGAAAATGCCGATCGCCGGGACAGGCATGCTGCTGACGTCGATGAACATCGACGACGCCATCGAGCCCGATTTCAACCGCTGGTACGACCGCGAGCATCTGGAAGAGCGAGTCGCGATCGAAGGCTTTCTGGAAGCGCGGCGCTATATCGCCCACGCCGCCAATCCCAAATATCTCTCGCTCTATTCGACAGCGACGCTCGACGTGCTCGACAGCCCCGCCTATCGGGCACGCCTCGCCAACCAGACCGAATGGTCGCGGCGGACCATGGCGCATTTCAAGGACATGCTGCGCGTGGTCGCGCGCATCACCATCAGCAAGGGCACCGGCCGCGGCGCCGCGCTCGGCCTGGTGCGGCTGCGGCCGACGGCGCAGAATGCCGGCGCATGGCGTGATGCACTGCACGACAAACTGGCGCCCGCGCAGCGCGACGGTATCATCTCGATGCATCTGCTCGAGAGCGAGCCGGAACTATCGGGCGCGACGGCAGACATTCCGGCGACGCGCAACGAGGGCGCGCGCGACTGGTTCGTATTGATCGACGGCACGCATGTCGGCGCGGTCTCGGCAGTGATCGCCGAACATTTTACCGGCCCTGCTGCAGCGCCCTTCCCGCTTCCCATCTCCGTCGGCACTTACAGCCTGATGTGGGATCTGACGAAAAGCGATATCGCGCGCAGCTAACGCATCTATACGCAACGCAGCATATTGCACCGCACGCATCTCGCGCGCAGCGCCATGATGCTGTTCGCGCGCAGCTCCCATGAAAGCCGGCGATTGCGAAACTTTAGCGTTGTACTTCGGAACGCTTCCAATAAGCTAAGCCAATGACGTCATTCATAAACCAGATCGACGCGCGATAAGCGTTCGCCAAGCTCAAGAAAAGGCCGCGGGGTCTTTGAGCCTGCGCGGACAGGGTAGGAATGAAACCGACCGATATTTCGGCCCCCGACTACTTTCACAAAGTGGTCGATTGCCAATGGGCCTGTCCAGCGCACACTCCCGTTCCCGAATACATCCGACTGATCGCGCAAGGCCGCTACAGCGACGCCTACATGATCAACTGGAAATCGAATGTGTTTCCCGGAATTCTGGGACGCACCTGCGATCGTCCGTGCGAGCCGGCATGCCGGCGCGGACGCGTCGAGGAAACGCCGGTTGCGATCTGCCGCCTCAAGCGCGTCGCCGCCGATTTCAAGGACGACATCACGCAACGCCTGCCGCGTCCCGCCGTAAAGAACGGCAAGCGCGTTGCGCTCGTGGGCGGCGGTCCGGCCTCGCTGACGGTGGCGCGCGATCTCGCGCCGCTCGGCTATCACTGCACGGTGTTCGACAGCGATCCGCAAGCCGGCGGCATGATGCGGTCGCAGATCCCGAAATTCCGCTTGCCCAATGCGGTGATCGACGAGGAGACCGGCTACATCCTGGGCCTCGGCGTCGAGTTCAAGGGCGGCCATCGCATCGAGAGCATGAAGGCGCTGCTCGCGGAGAAATATGATGCGATCTTCGTCGGCTCCGGCGCGCCGCGCGGACGCGAACTCGGCATTCCCGGCCGGACAGAGGCGGCCGGCAACATCCATATCGGCATCGACTGGCTCTCGTCGGTCTCGTTCGGCCACACCGACAGAATAGGCAAGCGCGTCATCGTGCTCGGCGGCGGCAATACCGCGATGGATTGCTGCCGCACCGCGCGCAGGCTCGGCGGCGAAGACGTCAAGGTGATCGTGCGCTCCGGCTTCGAGGAGATGAAGGCCTCGCCCTGGGAGAAGGACGACGCGATCCACGAGGACATTCCGATCCTCAACTTCCTCGTTCCCATTGCCTTCCTTCACGACAATGGCAAGCTGACCGGCATCACCTTCCAGAAAGTGAAGGCCGAATACGACGCCAACGGCCGCCGCAATCTGGTGCCCTCGGGCGAGCCGGACCAGACCTTCCCATGCGATGACGTGCTGGTCGCGGTCGGCCAGGAGAACGCCTTTCCCTGGATCGAGCGCGACTGCGGCATCGAGTTCGACAAGTGGAACATGCCGAAGGTCGATCCGAAGACGTTGGTCTCAACCCATCCGAAAGTGTTCTTCGGCGGCGACGCCGCATTCGGCCCGAAGAATATCATCTGGGCGGTGGCGCAGGGCCATGACGCCGCGCTGTCGATCCACAGGATGCTCTCCGGCGAGGACATCACCGCGCGGCCGCTGCCCGAGGTGCATGTCTCGTCGCAGAAGATGGGCATCCACGAATGGAGCTATGACAACGACGTCTCCAGCGACAAGCGCTTCAAGGTGCCGCATCGCGACAAGGTGGTCGCGTTGAAGGACATCCGCACCGAGGTCGAGCTCGGCTACGACGTCAAGCTCGCGCTCGGCGAAGCCGAACGCTGCCTGAACTGCGACGTGCAGACCGTGTTCTCGACCTCGCTCTGCATCGAGTGCGACGCCTGCGTCGACATCTGCCCGATGGATTGCATCACCTTCACGCTGAATGGCGAGGAAACCGATCTGCGGCAGCGGCTGAAGGCGCCCTCGCTGCATCCCGACCAGGACCTCTACGTCTCGGGCGACCTCAAGACCGGGCGCGTGATGGTGAAGGACGAGGATGTCTGCCTGCATTGCGGGCTGTGTGCCGAGCGCTGTCCCACCGGAGCCTGGGACATGCAGAAATATCTCATCGAAATGACTCACGCGGGATCATCATGTCCGACAAGAAGCCGCTCAGCAGCGTAAACGACTTCGTCGTCCGTTTCGCCAACGTCAACGGCTCCGGCTCGGCCAGCGCCAACGAAATGTTCGCGCGGGCGATCCTGCGCCATGGCGTGCCGGTCTCCCCCCGCAACATCTTCCCCTCCAACATCCAGGGCCTGCCGACCTGGTACGAGGTGCGGGTGACGGAGGCGGGTCACCTCGGCGCCCGCGGCGGTGTCGACATGATGGTGGCGATGAATCCGCAGACCTGGGACAAGGACGTCGCCGGCATCGAGCCCGGCGGCTATCTGTTCTACGATTCCACCAAGCCGATGCCGTCGAGCAAGTTCCGCGACGACATCACCGTGATCGGCGTCCCCCTCACCGCGATCACCAACTCGACCTACACCGATCCGCGCCAGCGCCAGCTGTTCAAGAACATCATCTATTTGGGCGCGCTCTGCGCGCTGCTCGACATGGATCCGAAGCTGATCGAGCAGCTGATCGGCGAGCAGTACAAGACCAAGGAGAAGCTGCTCTCCTCCAACGTCCACGCGCTGCATCTCGGCCGCGACTGGGCGCTGCAGAATCTGAAATGCCCGATCGGCCTGCGCGTGAAGAAGTCCGACAAGGTCGGCGACCGCATCTTCATCGAGGGCAACAGCGCGGCCGCGCTCGGCGCCGTCTATGGCGGCGCCACGGTCTGCGCGTGGTATCCGATCACGCCGTCCTCGTCGGTGGCCGAAGCCTTTACCGCTCATTGCAAGAAGTTCCGGCACGATCCTGAAACAGGCAAGGCCAAATACGCGATCGTGCAGGGCGAGGACGAGCTCGCTTCCATCGGTATGGTGATCGGCGCCTCCTGGAACGGCGCCCGTGCCTTCACCGCGACCTCAGGCCCCGGCATCTCGCTGATGACCGAGTTCATTGGCCTGTCGTACTTCGCCGAGATCCCCGCCGTGATCATGAACATCCAGCGCGCCGGCCCCTCCACGGGCATGCCGACCCGCACCCAGCAATGCGACATCATCGCCTGCGCCTATGCTTCGCATGGCGACACCAAGCATGTGCTGCTGTTCCCGGAAGACCCGGCCGAGGCGTTCGAGTTCGCGGCGGCCGCTTTCGATCTTGCCGAGCGGCTGCAGACCACGATCTTCCTGATGCTCGACCTCGACATTGGCATGAACTACAGGCTGTGCCGGCCGCTGAAATGGGACGATTCCAGGCAGTATGACCGCGGCAAGGTGATGACCGCGCAGATGCTGGACGAGGGCCGCGATTTCGGCCGCTATCTCGACGTCGACGGCGACGGCATCCCCTACCGCACCTACCCCGGCACGCATCCCATCAAGGGCTCCTATTTCACCCGCGGCACCTCGCGCGACCGCTATGCGCGCTATTCCGAGGAAGGCTCGGTCTATGCCGACAACATGCAGCGCCTGGTGCGCAAGTTCGAGACGGCGCAGGACCTGGTGCCGCGACCGCTGCAGGCCAACGCGGAACGGCCGACCAAATATGGCGTGATCTATTTCGGCTCGACCTCGCCGGCGATGGACGAGGCGATCGGATTGCTCGAGGCGCGCGGCCACCAGCTCGACCGCCTGCGCGTCCGCGCCTTCCCGTTCCACTCCAGCGTGGCGAGCTTCCTCGCCGAGCACGACTTCGTCTATGTCGTCGAGCAGAACCGCGACAGCCAGTTGCGGCAGCTCATCGTCAACGAGAACGGCATCGACCCCGTCCGCCTCGTGCCGATCGTGCATTACGACGGCACCCCGATCACCGCCCGCTTCATCGCAAAAGCCATTGGCGACCACCATGACCGCCTCAAGGTGACCCCGCTCCGCAAGGCCGTGTCATGATGTGTGCTACGATCTCCCCACTTGCGCGCCGGGCAACATCGATCTTTCCCATGACGTCATTCCGGGGCGATGCGACGCATCGAACCCGGAATCTCGAGATTCCGGGTTCGCCCTACGGGCGCCCCGGAATGACAGAAAGAGCTGGCACGTGGATGGCCGGGACAAGCCCGGCCATGACGCAGCCGGAACTGCAGGTGATCTGATGACTTACATCGCAAAGCCGAAATTCCACCATCCGGGCCTCAAGAAGAACGAGCTCGGCTATACCCATCGCGACTACGAGGGCAAGATCTCGACGCTATGTGCGGGCTGCGGCCACGATTCGATCACGGCGTCGATCATCGAGGCCTGCTACGAGCTCTCGATCGAGCCGCACCGGGTGGCGAAGATCTCCGGCATCGGCTGCTCGTCGAAGACGCCCGACTATTTCCTCGGCAATTCGCATGGCTTCAACACCGTGCACGGCCGCATGCCATCCGTGCTGACCGGCGCCAATCTCGCCAACCGCGATTTGATCTATCTCGGCGTCTCCGGCGACGGCGATTCCGCCTCGATCGGCTTCGGCCAGTTCGCGCATTCGATCCGGCGCGGTGTCAACATGACCTATATCGTCGAGAACAATGGCGTCTACGGCTTGACCAAGGGCCAATTCTCGGCGACCGCCGACCGTGGCTCGAAGTCCAAGAAGGGCGTCACCAACACCGACAACGCCATCGACCTCGTCGCGATCGCGCTACAGCTTGGCGCCACCTTCGTGGCGCGCTCGTTCTCGGGCGACAAGAGCCAGCTGGTGCCGCTGATCGCAGCCGCCATCGGCCACAAGGGCGCATCCTTCATCGACGTCATCAGCCCCTGCATTGCCTTCAACAACCACGCCGGCTCGACCAAGAGTTTCGACTATGTCCGTGAGCACAATGATGCCGTGAACCGGCTCGACGTGCTGGTCGGCCGCGATGAGATCGCGGTCGACTATGCGCCCGGCACGGTGCAGGTGGTCGAGCAGCATGACGGCAGCACGATCGCGCTACGCAAGATCGACGCCGATTACGATCCACACGACCGGCTCGGCGCCCAGACATTCCTCGCGAAGCACGCGGCGCAAGGCCAGATCGTCACCGGCCTGCTCTACGTCGACCCCGAGGCCGACGATCTGCACGCGCATCTCAACACGGTGGACACGCCGCTGAACATGCTGGACGCGGATGCGCTGTGCCCGGGCTCGGCGGCGCTGGACAAATTCAACGCCAGTCTGCGCTGAGGCTTTTTTACCTCTCCCTTCGGGAGAGGTCTTCGGAGGCCCTGGCTTGCACTGTCACTCTAGCCGACAGGCTGAGGTTCCAGCTCAGCCTCGGGCGACGGCACGGCGTCGTCCAAATGGGCCGGTCGCCCGGCACCCCAATAGTGCTTACAGATCTCGAGTAATGCTCCGACCTCCCTGGTGAGGCCGCCGGCATTGACCACCACGCTGTCGGCGGCAAACGCCTTGCTCATCAAGGCGCGCGTCAGAAATCCAGCGGCAAATCGCTCGGCGACGAGGGGATCGACCTTGAGCACCACGAACTTCTGCATGCGCTGCTCCCAGATCTGGATCTTCCGCACGGCGCTCCAGGCGATGGTCTCGTCGGCGAGCCTGGTGTCGCGAATGCCGACACGGCTGATGAAGACCACCGGCTCCCGGGCGGTGGTCAGCCTCCAGAGCATCCTGCAGGTGGCAAGGCCGAAAAACACCGCGCCGATATAGCAGGCGGCCAGTTCGAAGGTGGTGACGCCCTTGCCCTGCTGCCAGCTGAAGGCGAGCCAGGCACAGATCAGCGTCAGCAGCAGACAGGCGGCGAAAAGCGCCAGCAGCCGTCCCCGGGAATAGCCGATCGTAACGTTGGGCAGGCACTGACTTACGGACATGTTCGACCGCCACCAGCCTTTTGCAACAATCAGGAGTTTCGAACGCCCCTCCTTCCGAGGTCTTACGGCTGGAACCTTGCGCGAGGCTCCCCATGGGCGTGCGAGGCATTCGCACGTGAACGCGAAGCGCCCGGCGTGCGACCAACTGCCAGTCGGCCCTCACCGTCCCGATGCGGGCCGTTCACGCGCCTGGTGCGAGCATGAAGATTGCCGTCATCCTTTCGCTTCTCTTTGCCGCGTTCGCCGGCGCAGCTCGCGCCGAAGACGGCGACGATGTCCGCGACGCCAGCAAGTCCGAGACGGAGACTTTCAACGCGCGCATGTATGCCGGGGCGCCAGGCAGCAAGGCCTATGCCTGCTTCGTGCGCCGCTACGATGCCGCGCATCTGGCGCGGCATCCGAAGCAGACGGTCGCCGCGATGAAGCTGCTGGTCTCGGCCGAACACGACACGGAGGACGGGCAGCTCCACACTTCCTTCCGGCTCGGCTTCAGATATCGCCATCGCTCCGGCGATTTCGACTCCAGCGGGTCCTGTCACCACACGGTTTTCACCAGGCAGGGCGACGAGGTTCGGCTCGGCTGCGGTGTCGATTGCGAAGGCGGCGGCATCGGCGTTGCGCTGTCGAAGGACGACAAATCGGCCATCGTGCGGATCCAGAGTGTTAGGGTCTGGCTGCACAACAAGCCCGATGAAGACGCCGAACGATCGCTGGTCGCAGGCCAGGATGACGGCGTTTTCCGCCTCGACCGCGCCGAGAGCAGCGAATGCGCCGGCCTGGTGACCAACCGCAAGGAACTCGCCGCGCTTCGCCACAAGTGATATGACTCCGCCAAAGTGGAACGACGCCGGAGAATATCACCATGAACCGCCGGAACATCTTGTGGAGCACCGTCTCGGCCCTGGGGGCTGCGTTTGCCGCCTCGCGCGCCAAGGCCGCGACTGACGCCGCGCCGTCGAACAAGCTGAAAGTGGTCTATCACCTCAGCGACGCCGAGAAGGTGAATTTCGTGCTCGGCAACATCCAAAACCATATCGACGGCGTCGGCGGTCCCGATCACGTGACGATCGCGCTGGTGATCCACGGGCCGGCGCTGAAGGCGTTTCACTTGGCGCAGGCCAACCCGGACGTCAGCAAGCGCGTCGGCGATTTCTCCAGGGACGGCGTCGAGCTCGCCGCCTGCGGCAACACGATGAAGGCGCAGAACGTCACGCTGACGGACCTGTTGCCGGGCTTCGTCAGCGCGGAGAAAGGCGGCGTGGTCCGTTTGGCCGAGTTGCAGTCGCAGGGCTATTTGTATTTGCGGCCGTAGGGCTGCGCACGGCGCCGCCACATTCTCTGTCATTGCAAGGCACCGGGTCCGCGCCAAGCGCAGCCCGATGACAGGCTCCGCGAAGCAATCCAGACTCTTTCCAAAGACACAGTCTGGATTGCTTCGTCGCAAGGGCTCCTCGCAATGACACTCGAGGCGGTTCGATACGTGAGGGAAAGGATCATGAAGAAGGCCACGACTGCGCCAAAGAAAAGCACCGCGACGAAAGCCGAGGGCGCTTCACCCGCAAAATTGATCGACGGCAGGATCAAGGAGCTCGGCGACTGGCGCGGCGAGATGCTGGGGCGGATCCGCGGCCTGATCAAGCAGGCCGATCCTGATGTCGTCGAGGAATGGAAATGGCGGGGCGTTCCCGTGTGGGAGCACGACGGCATCATCTGCACCGGTGAGACCTACAAGGCCGTGGTGAAGATGACGTTTGCGAAGGGCGCAGCGCTGGACGATCCCGCCGGCCTGTTCAATGCGAGCCTCGACGGCAATGTGCGGCGCGCGATCGATTTTCACGAGGGCGCGAAGATCAACGAGAAGGCGTTGAAGGCGCTGATCCGTGCGGCCGTGGCGCTGAATGCGGCGACAGCGAAAGGAAAATCCGCCAAACGATCGGCCTAATAAGACCAGATCAGTTCGTTGCCCCCACAATGACCAGGCGTCACCGTCATCCTGAGGTGCGAAGCGAGTGGTGCGAAGCACCGCTTGCGCAGCCTCGAAGGATGCACGGCCGAGATACAGCCGGGCCGTCGCCCTTCGAGGGCCGCTGAAGAAGCGGCCACCTCAGAGTGACGGAGTGGGCCAGCGCTCCGCCTCTCTCGACATCGTCGTGGCGGGATCCTGGCAGCCTCACGCCGCCGCGGTGATCGGGCGCGGACTCACGACGTATTCGCGCAGGACCTTGTCGTTGGAATCGACCTCGATCAGCGAGACGTCGTAGGTCCAGAGATCGGCGAGGTGCTGCAGCACCCGCTTGGCGTCGGTCTCGTTGAGCTGCGCGCCCTTGACGACATGGTGATGCAGGATCAAGCGGCGGTCGCCGGAGAGATCGACGTCGACGACTTCGATATTGGCGTCGATGTAGCCGACATCGTATTGCCGCGCCAGTTCGCGACGCACGCGGCGGAAGCCGCGCTCGTCGTGAATGGCGTCGACCCGGATGCCGGCGCGCTCTTCAGGATCGTCGTGCAGATGGAACATGCGGAGCTGCCGCATCAGCTTGGGGCTCAGGAACTGCGCGATGAAGCTCTCGTCGCGGTAATTGGCCCAGACGTCGCGCAGCACGCCCATCACGTCGTTCTTGCCGGCGATGTCGGGGAACCATTCGCGGTCCTCGGCTTCGGGCCGGGCGACGATGCGCTCGATGTCCTGCATCATGGCGAAGCCGAGCGCATAGGGATTGAAGCCGGAGAAGCGCGGGTCGTCGAATTCGGGCTGGAACACCACGTTGGTGTGTGACCCCAGGAATTCGAGGAAATTGCCGTCGGTGATGCGACCCTGCTGGTGCAGCTTGGTCATGATGCGATAGTGGACGTAGGTCGCAGTGCCCTCGTTCATCACCTTGGTCTGGCTCTGCGGATAGAAATATTGCGCGATGTGGCGGACGATGCGCAGCAATTCGCGCTGCCAGGGCGCCAGCCGCGGCGCGCTCTTCTCCAGGAAGTAGAGCAGGTTTTCCTGCGGCAGGCCGAGCAGCTTGCGCCGCCGCTCGAGGCTGAGCGCGGACTTGCTCTTGGCGGCACCCTTGGGGACCGTGCGCCAGAGGTCGTTGAAGACCTCCTCTTCGTGCTGGCGGCGGCGCCCCGCCCGCTTCTCCTCGGCGCGCAGGTCGAGCTTCTTCTTGCCGGGATAGCGGTCGATGCCGTGCGACATCAGCGCATGGGCTGCGTCCAGCGTGCGTTCGACCTCGACGCGGCCGTAGCGCTCCTCGCACTGCATGACGTAGGTCTTGGCGAAGTCGAGATAATCCAGGATGCCGTCGGCGTCGGTCCACTGCTTGAACAAATAGTTGTTCTTGAAGAAGTGGTTGTGGCCGAAGGCGGCGTGCGCGATCACCAGCGTCTGCATGGTCGCCGTGTTCTCCTCCATCAGATAGGAGATGCAGGGCGAGGAGTTGATCACGATTTCATAGGCAAGGCCCATGAGGCCCTTGCGGTAGGACGCCTCGTGGTAGGCGAACTGCTTGCCGAAGGACCAGTGCTTGTAGAACAGCGGCATGCCGACCGAGGAGTAGGCATCCAGCATCTGCTCGGCGGTGATGACCTCGATCTGGTTCGGATAGACGTCGAGCCCGAGATCGTTCTCCGCCACTTCCTCGCAGGCATCGGTGATGCGCTGCAGGGTGTGAAAGTCCCAATCCGCGCCTTCGAACAATCTTTCCGTCATGGAGCAGCTTTCTCCTGGGAAGTTTCGCGGCGCTGGAACAGATCGTGGAACACCGGGAAGATCTCGCTGCGTTCGCTGACCTTGCGCATCGAGAGCGGTGCGCCGCTATTGCGCAGGCGCTCATAGAGGGTCCAGAGCGAGGAATCGGAGAGATCGAAGGCGCTGCCGCCGGATTCCCCGACCTCGAGATAGGCGAAGAACTGGCAGGCCGGCAGGATCTTGTCGGTCAGCAACATGCCCGTGAGCTCGCCGTCGGAATAGGAATTGTCGCCGTCGGAGGCTTGCGCGGCGTAGATGTTCCAGTCGGCCGGACTGAACCGCTCGCGCACGATCTCGTGCATCGCCTGCAGCGCGCTGGAGACCAGCGTGCCGCCAGAGGCCGGACCGTAGAAGAAGGTCTGCTCGTCGACCTCCTCGGCCCGGTCGGTGTGGCGGATGAAGACGATCTCGACGTGCTTGTAGCGCCGCTTCAGGAACACGTAGAGCAGCATGTAGAATCGCTTGGCGAGATCCTTCATGTGCTCGGACATCGAGCCCGAGACGTCCATCAGGCAGAACATCACGGCCTGCGCGACCGGCTTGGGGACCGTCTCGTAGCGGCGATAGCGGATGTCGATGGGGTCGATGAACGGAATGCGCTTCGACTTCGCCTTCAGCTTGTCGAGCTGGGCGAGCAGCAGCAAGCGCTCGTCATCGTCGGTGCATGAGGCGATCATGGATTCCAGCTCCTCGATCTCGTCCTTGCTGGGACGCTTGAGCGCGATACGGCGCGCCATTGCGCGCCGCACCGTCCGGCTCACCGAGATGTTCGAGGGCGAACCGGACGTGGTGTAGCCGGCGCGCTGGATACCCTCGCTCTCGGTCTGCGCGATCTTGCGTTTGGCGAGATCGGGCAGCTCGAGATCGTCGAGGAAGAGATCGACGAACTCGTCGCGGCTGAGCACGAAACGGAAGGCGTCCTCGCTGTCGCCTTCGCCGGGACCGGAATCCTTGGCGCTGCCCTGGCCGGAGCGCTGCAGATAATCGCCCTCGACGAACTTCTTGTTGCCGGGCAGCACCATGTCGCGGGTTCCGCCTTCACGGCGGAACCGCGGCTCGTGCATGCCGTCGAGCGGGATCGTGACCTCACCACCCTCCAGGACATCCTTGATGTCGCGTTCCTGCGAGGTTTTCTTGACGGCGCCCTGCACCAGGGATTTGGCCCGACGCAAGAACCGCTGGCGGTTCTCAAGACTCTTGCCGCCTGGATTCAGGCGCCTGTCAATGATGTGAATGGCCACTGATTCCCATCCGCCTCAACCGGCCTGCTTCACGCGCATGTACCATTCGACGAGCCGGCGAACCTGACGCTCGGTGTAGCCGCGCTCCACCATGCGTGCGACGAACTCGCCGTGTTTCTTCTCCGTCTCGCCGTCCTTCTTGGACCCGAAAGAGATGACCGGAAGCAGGTCCTCGACCTGGGAGAATATCCGCTTTTCGATCACGTCGCGAATCTTCTCGTAGGAGGTCCAGGTCGGATTCTTGCCGCCGTTCTGGGCCCGGGAGCGTAACGAGAATTTGACCACCTCGTTGCGGAAGTCCTTGGGGTTGGCAATTCCGGCCGGTTTTTCGATTTTCGTCAGCTCCTGGTTCAACAGCTCGCGATCGAGCAGCTGGCCGGTGTCGGGATCCTTGAAGTCCTGATCCTCGATCCAGGCGTCGGCATAGTCGACATAGCGGTCGAACAGGTTCTGGCCGTAATCCGAGTAGGATTCCAGATAGGCCTTCTGGATCTCGTTGCCGATGAACTCGGCATAGCGGGGCGCCAGGTCCGCCTTGATGAATTCGAGATAGCGCTTCTCGACTTCCTCCGGCAATTGCTCGCGCTTGATCGACTGTTCCAGCGCGTACATCAGATGCACGGCGTCGGCGGCGACTTCCTGGGGATCGTGATTGAAGGTCGCAGCCAGGATCTTGAAGGCAAAACGGGTCGAGACGCCGTCCATGCCCTCGTCGACGCCGGCGGCATCGCGGTATTCCTGGACGCTGCGCGCCTTCGGATCGGATTCCTTCAGGCTCTCGCCATCGTAAACCCGCATCTTGGCGAAAATCGTCGAGTTTTCGTGCTTGCGCAGGCGCGACATCACCGAGAACCGCGCCAGCGTCTCCAGCGTCGAGGGCGCGCAGGGCGCAGCCGCGAGTTCGGAGCCCTGGATCAGCTTCTCGTAGATCTTCTGCTCTTCCGTGATGCGCAGGCAGTAAGGCACCTTGATCACGCAGATGCGGTCGATGAAGGCTTCGTTGTTCTTGTTCGACTTGAAGCTCGCCCACTCGGCTTCGTTCGAATGCGCGAGGATGACGCCGGTGAACGGGATCGCGCCGATGTTCTCGGTGCCGATGTAATTGCCTTCCTGCGTCGCCGTCAGCAGCGGATGCAGCATCTTGATCGGCGCCTTGAACATTTCGACGAACTCGAGCACGCCCTGGTTGGCGCGATTGAGACCGCCCGAATAGCTGTAGGCGTCGGGGTCGTTCTGGGCGTAGGTCTCGAGCTTGCGGATGTCGACCTTGCCGACCAGCGAGGAGATGTCCTGGTTGTTCTCGTCACCGGGCTCGGTCTTGGCGATGCCGATCTGGCGCAGCCGCGACGGCTGGATCTTCGCGACCCGGAACTGGGAAATGTCGCCGCCGAAGGCCTCCAGACGCTTGTAGCACCACGGACTCATCAGGCCGGTGAGGCGGCGGCGCGGAATGCCGTATTTCTCTTCGAGCATCGGGCCGAGCTGGTCGGGATCGAACAGGCTGAGCGGGCTCTCGAACACGGGCGAGAGTTCGTCGCCCGCTTTCAGCACGTAGATCGGATGCACTTCCATCAGCGACTTCAGCCGCTCGGCGAGCGACGATTTGCCGCCGCCGACCGGACCGAGCAGATAGAGGATCTGCTTGCGCTCCTCGAGGCCCTGCGCCGCATGCCGGAAGAACCCGACGATGCGCTCGATGGTCTCTTCCATGCCGTAGAAGCCGGCGAAGGCCGGATAGGTGCGGATCGTGCGGTTCAAAAAAATACGGCCAAGGCGTGGGTCCTTGGCCGTGTCAATCGTCTGGGGCTCACCGATCGCCGCTAGTAATCGCTCGGCTGCATTGGCGTATCTCATCGGATCGCTTCGACACGATTCCAGATATTCCGCCATCGACATGTCGTGCTGGCTTCTCGCCTCGAACGACCGAGCGAAAGCGTTGAACAAAGAATCGTTGTACATGATCCCTCTCCGCGTGAGTTCCGCTACACGACTGAACTAAAGCAGCGACTGGACCGTTCCGCAGCGCCACTCTCGAATCAGCGTGAGCACATGACGATCATTGGACACCCGGGTGCCGACTTGACGCAACGCACTAGCTAGGCACTCGTTGAGTTACGAACAGGCACATGCCTGTTATTTGTGCGAATCTATATCATAATCGCTCATTTCCAGGAAATGTCACTCGCTCGCAACATCCGGGCCTTACCGGGGCAAAGCCTTCCGGCACGGCCAGCATAGCGATGGGCGGGAGGCAAACTTATGACGCCAGTGCAGAGAAGCCCGGCGTGCCGCGTTCATCTTCCTGCTGCATTGCAGTGCGAGGACCGCTCGTCGCGTGGCAATCGCGGCAGGCTTGCAGCAGGGTCTTGAAATCGGCGGTCAGCCCGTCGGACTGAATGGCGATGCGATCGGACTGCGCGGCGCGCGAGGCAAAGCGGAGACAGGCGAGCTGCCGACTGAGCGCCGGCGTCGGCGTCAGCACGATTGCGTCGTGACCACGGCATTTCCCGGCCGAAACATCCGCAATGGAGTCCCATGGAAGAAATTCATTGCCGATGCGCAGATCACGGATGCCATAGGGAGTGACGATCACCACCGGCTTCCTTTCGCCGGGTAGCATCCAGATCAGCCCGCAGGTGATGGAACCGAACACCGCAAGGCCGGCATAGCCCATGGCAGAGTCATATTGGCTGAGACCGCCCCACCAATTGAATGCAAGGCTCGCGCTGAACAGCGTCATGGCAAAGCTTGCCGCGACCAGCAGCCGCAGGCGCGTGCCGCACCGACCGATCTCGAGATCGTGAGAGTCATCGATGCAGACGGACCGCGCGACCGGTGGCGGGCCGTCCGCTAAGGCGAGCGCCATGACCTCGTCATTTGCGTTCATGCGTTCCCTCGGCACGTCCGTCATGCTCGAAATTGCGTGGTGACCCGGTCAATCCCAATCGGGACGACCGTGCGAACTCACAAACAACGCAACGGGACAGCGGGCCGGCCTGGATCGCTACGGCCCGAGCGGAGTTATACCGGGGTACGTGTTCCGTGAGTATCCGGACATATACCGGGAATAGGATGCACATCTGCCCCGATTGGTTCCCTCCCGGGGGCATGTTACCACCGTCACGCGTCGGGACCGGCGCTGGGCCCCTCGCCCGCAGGCTTTGAGAGACAGAACATCATGAATCCCGTCAAAGAACTGGAAAAGCACGGACAATCCGTCTGGCTGGACTTCCTGGCCCGTGGTTTCATCGCCAAGGGCGATCTGAAGCGGCTGATCGACACCGACGGCGTCAAGGGCGTCACGTCCAACCCCTCAATCTTCGAGAAGGCGATCGGCAGTTCGGATGAATATGATGCCCCGATCGGCAAGGCGCTGAAGCGCGGCGACCGGACCGTGGCCGATCTGTTCGAGGCCGTCGCGGTCGAAGACATCCAGAACGCCGCCGACGTGCTCCGGCCGGTCTATGATCGCCTCAAGGGGGGCGACGGCTATGTCAGCCTCGAGGTCTCGCCCTACCTTGCGATGGACACCGCCGGCACGGTCGCCGAGGCACGGCGGCTCTGGAAGGACGTGGGTCGCAAGAATTTGATGGTGAAGGTGCCGGCGACGCCGGAAGGCCTGCCGGCGATCGAGACGCTGATCGGCGACGGCATCAGCATCAACGTGACGCTGCTGTTCTCCAAGGCGGTCTACCTTCAGGTCGCCGAAGCCTATCTGGCGGGTCTGGAAACATACGTCGCCGGTGGTGGTAATCCCTCGCATGTCGCGAGCGTGGCGAGCTTCTTCGTCAGCCGCATCGACTCTGTCGTCGACAAGCAGCTCGACGAGAAGATCGCGCGCGCCAATGATCCATCCGAGAAGGAACGGCTCGCCGCGTTGAAGGGCAAGGTTGCGATCGCCAACGCCAAGGTCGCCTACCAGGACTACAAGCGCCTGTTCTCCGGCCCGCGCTGGGAGAAGCTCGCCGCCAGGGGCGCCAGGCCGCAGCGCATGCTGTGGGCCTCGACCGGCACCAAGAACAAGGACTACCGCGACACGCTCTATGTCGAGGAGCTGATCGGCCCCGACACCATCAACACCGTGCCACCCGCGACGCTCGACGCGTTCCGCGACCACGGCCAGCCGCGCGACAGTCTCGAGGAGAATGTCGAGGACGCCTATCGCGTGCTGGAAGAACTGGAGCGCTCGGGTGTCTCGCTCGATGCCATCACCGAGGAGCTCGTCAAGGACGGCGTGAAGCAGTTTGCGGATGCCGCCGACAAGCTCTATGGCGCGGTCGCTCGCAAGCGCGCCACCGTGCTCGGGTCCGCGATCGACCGCCAGCAGCTCTCGCTCGGCGAAGGGCTCGGAAAGGCCGTGACCAAGAGCACGGAAGAGTGGCGCGCATCGGCCAAGATCCGCAGGCTGTGGCAGCGCGACAAATCGGTCTGGACCGGAACGGACGAGGACAGATGGCTCGGCTGGCTCGACAGCGCGGCCAAGGCCGACATCGCCGATTATGAGGACTATGCGAGCCGCGTGAAAGGCCAGAAATTCTCCGACGCCGTCGTGCTCGGCATGGGCGGCTCGAGCCTCGGGCCCGAGGTGCTCGCGGAAACATTCGCGAAAAAGCCGGGCTTTCCGAAGCTGCATGTGCTGGACTCCACCGATCCGGCGCAAGTGCGGGCGATGGAAGCCAGGATCGACATCGCCAACACCGTCTTCATCGTGTCCAGCAAGTCCGGCGGCACCACCGAGCCGAACGCGATGAAGGATTATTTCCACGAGCGCGTCGCGCAGGCGCTCGGCCCCAAGGTGAAGACCGGCCATCGCTTCATCGCGGTGACCGATCCCGGCTCGTCGCTGGAGAAGGCGGCCAAGACGCTGGACTACGCCCGCATCTTCCATGGCGAGCCCTCGATCGGCGGACGCTATTCGGTGCTGTCGCCGTTCGGCCTCGTGCCGGCGGCAACCGCGGGCATCGACGTCAAGACTCTTGTCAAGCATGCGCTGGCGATGGCCCGCTCCTGCGGGCCGGACGTGCCGCCGAGCGAAAACCCGGGCGTGCAGCTCGGCCTTGCCATGGGCCTTGCCGGCCTCGAAGGCCGCGACAAGGTAACGATCCTGGCGTCGCAGAAGATCGCCGATTTCGGCGCCTGGGCCGAGCAGCTGATCGCGGAATCGACCGGCAAGGAAGGCAAGGGCTTGATTCCGATCGCAGACGAACCGCTCGGCGAGCCCTCGGTCTACGGCAATGACCGCTTCTTCATCGACATCCGCACCGAAGGCGAGGCGGACGCGGCTCATGACTCTCAGCTTGCCGCGATCGAGGCGGCCGGCCATCCCGTGGTGCGCATCGTGATGAAGTCGATCGACCATCTCGGCCAGGAATTCTTCCGCTTCGAGATGGCGACGGCGGTGGCGGGCAGCATCCTCGGCATCAACCCGTTCGACCAGCCGGACGTCGAAGCCGCCAAGATCAAGACCCGCGAATTGACCAATGCGTATGAAAAGACCGGCGCGCTGCCAGCGGAGCAGCCGGTGGTCAGCACAGATGAAGCCGATCTCTACACCGACGAGGCCAACGCCACGGCGCTGCGCGCTGCCGGCGCCAATGGCGACCTCACCTCCTGGCTGAAAGCGCATCTGTCGCGCTCCAGCCATGGCGACTATGTCGCCCTGCTCGGCTACATAGCACGCGACAAGGCGACCATCGACGCGCTGCAGACCATGCGGCTTGAGGTGCGCGAGAAGCGTCACGTCGCGACCTGCGCCGAGTTCGGCCCGCGCTTCCTGCATTCGACGGGGCAGGCCTACAAGGGCGGGCCCGACAGCGGCGTGTTCTTGCAGATCACCGCCGACGATGCCAGGGATCTCGCCGTGCCGGGCCAGAAGGCCAGCTTCGGCGTGATCAAGGCCGCGCAGGCGCGCGGCGATTTCGACGTCCTCACCGAGCGTGGCCGGCGGGCGCTTCGGGTGCATCTGAAGGGCGGACTCAAGAAGGGTCTCGCGGCGCTCAATGCGGCGCTCAACGACGCGCTGAATTAAAGGAATACAGCAAATGCAACTCGGCATGATCGGCCTCGGCCGGATGGGCGGCAACATCGTTCGCCGCCTGATGCGCCACGGCCATTCGACCGTGGTCTACGACAAGGACGCCAAGGCCGTCGCGGGCCTCGCCGCAGACGGCGCGGTCGGCTCGGCAACGCTGGAAGAGTTCGTCGCCAAGCTGGAGCGGCCGCGCACCGCCTGGGTGATGCTGCCGGCCGGCCACATCACGGAGACGACGATCGAGACGATCGCGGGCGTGATGCAGGAGGGCGATGTCATCATCGACGGCGGCAACACCTTCTGGCAGGACGACGTCCGCCGCGGCAAGGCGTTGAAGGCGCGCGGCATCCACTATGTCGACATCGGCACGTCCGGCGGCGTGTGGGGTCTCGATCGCGGCTATTGCATGATGATCGGCGGCGAGAAGCAAGTGGTCGACCGCCTCGATCCGATCTTCGCCGCGCTCGCGCCCGGTGTCGGCGACATTCCGCGCACTGAAGGACGCGATGGACGCGATCCCCGCATCGAGCAAGGCTACATCCATGCCGGCCCGGTCGGCGCCGGCCACTTCGTCAAGATGATCCACAACGGCATCGAGTACGGCCTGATGCAGGCCTATGCCGAAGGCTTCGACATTCTCAAGAACGCCAACATCGAGGCACTGCCGGCGGATCACCGCTACGATTTCGATCTCGCCGATATCGCAGAAGTGTGGCGGCGCGGCAGCGTGATTCCGTCCTGGCTGCTCGACCTCACCTCGACGGCGCTCGCCGACAGCCCGGCGCTGGAGGAATATTCCGGTTATGTGGAAGATTCCGGCGAGGGACGCTGGACCGTGAATGCGGCGATCGACGAGGCGGTGCCGGCCGAAGTCCTGACTGCGGCGCTCTACACTCGTTTCCGTTCACGCCGGGAACACACCTTCGCCGAAAAAATTCTCTCCGCAATGCGTGCAGGGTTTGGCGGCCACAGGGAGCCGAAGCAACCGGACGCAGCGAAGTCGAAATAAGAGCAACGAGCCAAGGCCGATCATTCGTGACAAAAGACCCTCAGCCGAAGCGCAAGCCGGAAAATTGCGCCTTCGTCATCTTTGGTGTGACCGGAGACCTGACCCACCGGCTGGTCATGCCGTCGCTCTACAATCTGGCCGCCGAGAACATGCTGCCGGAGAAATTCTGCGTCGTCGGCGTCGCCCGCAAGGGCCAGTCGGACGGCGAACTGCGTGACAGCCTGATGAAGGGCCTCCGCGAGTTCGCCACCCGCCCCGTGGACGACGATATCGCCCATCAGCTCCTGCAATGCGTGACCTTCGTCGAAGCTGACCCGAAGGACCCGCCGTCGTTCGACCGCCTGCGCGATCACCTCGATACGCTGGAATGCGCGCAGGATACCGGCGGCAACCGGCTGTTCTACCTGGCAACGCCGCCCGCCGCGTTCGCGCCGACGGCGCGCGAGCTCGGCCGCACCGGCATGATGAAGGAGAACGGCGCCTGGCGGCGCCTCGTGATCGAAAAGCCGTTCGGCACCGACCTCGCCTCGGCGCGTGCGCTGAACGCCGAACTGCTGGACATCATGACCGAGCACCAGATCTACCGGATCGATCATTATCTCGGCAAGGAGACGGTGCAGAACATCCTGGTGCTGCGCTTTGCCAACGGCATGTTCGAGCCGATCTGGAATCGCAACCACATCGACCACATCCAGATCACGGTGGAGGAGAAACTCGGCGTCGGCCATCGCGGCGGCTTCTACGATGCCACCGGCGCGCTGCGCGACATGGTGCCGAACCATCTGTTCCAGCTGATGTCGCTGGTGGCGATGGAGCCGCCGACCCGCTTCGACGCGCATTCCGTGCGCTCGGAAAAGGCGGATGTGCTCTCGGCGATCCAGCAGCCCACCAGGGAGGAGGCGCTGAGAAATTCGGTGCGCGCGCAATATCTCGCCGGCCAGATCGGTGACGACGAGATCACGGACTACCGCAAGACCGAAGACGTCGCGCCCGACAGCACCACCGAGACCTTCGTCGCGCTCAAGCTGATGATCGACAATTGGCGCTGGGCCGGCGTGCCCTTCTACCTGCGTACCGGCAAGGCGCTGGGCAACAAGCGAACCGAAGTGGCGATCAAATTCAAGCAGGCACCGCTATCGATGTTCTCGGGCACCGACATCGACCGCCTGTCGCAGAACTTCCTGACCATCGGCATCGCGCCGACCGAGACCATCGAACTGCAGTTCAACGCCAAGATTCCGGGACCGAGCATCACCATCGACGGCGTCGAGATGAAGTTCCGCTACGGCGACTATTTCCGGGCCGATCCCTCGACCGGCTACGAGACGCTGATCTACGACTGTATGATCGGCGACAACATCCTGTTCCAGCGCGCCGACGGCGTCGAGGCCGGATGGCAGGCGGTGCAGCCGTTCCTGGACGCCTGGAAGAGCGAAGGCGCCAACGGCATCGAGACCTATGAAGCCGGCAGCGACGGCCCGGCCTGCGCCGATGAATTGCTCAAGCGCGACGGGCGAAGCTGGCGGAAATATTCGCGATGACAACGGACGGCCAGCCGGAGCTGATCGTCGCTGATGACGCCGAGGCGCTGGCGCAGGCCGCGGCCGAGCGCGTGATGGCGCGGATCGCAGCCAATCCCGGCCGGATCGCGATCTGCCTCACGGGCGGCTCTAGCCCGAAGAAGCTCTATCAATTGCTCGACAGCGAACCGTGGCGCGACAGGATCCCTTGGGAGCGCGTGCACTGGTTCATCGGCGACGAGCGGTTCGTGGCCGAGAACGATTCCCTCAACAACATGGCGGTGGCCCGCGCGACCTTTCTCGATCGCAGCGCGCCTCCCGGCCATGTCCACCCGATCCCGACCACGACTGCCAATCCGGACCAGGGCGCCGAAGCCTATGCGCGCGAGCTGCAAGCCTTCTATGGCGCCGATCGCCTCGATCCGGCACGGCTGCTGTTCGATATAGTCCTGATGGGCGCCGGTCCGGACGGCCACACCGCCTCGCTCTTCCCGGGCTATCCCGCGGTCGAGGAAACCGCGCGCTGGGTCGTCGGCGTACCCAGCGCCAATGTGGCACCGTTCGTGCCGCGCATCTCGCTCACCTTGCCAGTTCTGGCGTCCTGCCACGAAATGCTGTTCGAGATTGCCGGGCACGACAAGCAGCCGATCTTGACGCGCCTGCTCAATGGCGAGAATTTGCCGGCCTTACGCGCGCGCTCGAATGGTGAGACCGTCTGGCTGGTCGACCAGGCCGCGCTTCCGGAGGGAATTCGTGGGCGGCGTTAAAGCACCTTGTGCGTTGATCGTGATGGGCGTGTCGGGTTCGGGCAAGAGCACGGTTGCGGAATTGCTCGGCAAACGGCTCGGCTGGCGCTTCGAGGACGGCGACAGCTTTCACCCCGCCAGCAATGTCGAGAAGATGCGGGCCGGCCATCCCCTCACCGACGAAGACCGCTGGCCCTGGCTCAACGCCATCGCCGACGAGATCGCGCGGGTCTGCGACCGGGGCGAGCACGTCATCATCGCCTGTTCGGCGCTGAAGCATGCCTATCGTGACGTGTTGCTGCGCGGACGCGACGATGTCCGCTTCGTGTTCCTGAAGGGCACGAAGGAGCTGATCGCCGAGCGCCTGGCGCAGCGCAAGGGCCATTTCATGCCGACCGGGCTTCTGACCAGCCAGTTCGACACGCTGGAGCCGCCAGAGCCGAGCGAGCACGTCATCACCGTCTCGATCGACGAAACCGTCGAGGCGATCGTGGACGGCGTGGTGCGGCAATTGAGATTGAGCGGAGCAAAACGCTGAAGCCGAGAACCCGGAAGGTGCTGCCATGACGAAAATCTCGCTGGTCGTCTCCGATGTCGACGGCACACTGCTGACCAAGGACAAGACGCTGACGGACCGTGCCAGGGGCGCGGTGCAGCGGCTGCATCAGGCCGGTATCGGCTTCACCATCACCTCCAGCCGCCCCGCCATCGGCATGCGCTTCCTGATCGAGCCGCTGGCACTGTGGCTGCCGGTCGGCCCGTTCAACGGCTCCTCGATCGTCGATCCCGAGATGAACCCGGTGGAGCAGCACCTGATTCCCGCCGGCGCGGTGGAACGATCCCTGCAGATCCTGCGCGACTTCGGTGCCGATATCTGGCTGTTCACCTCTGACAAATGGCTGATCGACAACGCGAACGGCAAATACGTCCCCCATGAGCAGCACACCATCCGCTCCGATCCGACCATCGTGACGGACTTTTCGCCGTACCTCGCCAGCGCCTGCAAGATCGTCGGCGCCAGTGCCGATGCGGCGGGGCTCGAGGCTTGCGAGAAGGCGATGCAGGAGGCGCTCGGCAGCGAGGCCACGGCCGTGCGCTCGCAGACCTATTATCTCGACATCACCCCGCCCGGCTTCAACAAGGGCACATTTGTGCAGGCGATGGCTAAGCGCCTCGGGATTGCCACCGACGCGGTCGCCACCATCGGCGACATGCAGAACGACCTCGCCATGTTCCGCGTCAGCGGCACCTCGATCGCGATGGGCAACGCCACAGACAGCGTCAAGGACCAGGCAACGCATGTCACCGCCAGCAACGAGCAGGACGGGTTTGCCGAGGCGATGGAGATGATTTTGAAGCGGAATGGGGCGGGTTGATGGACTGCCTGCCCGGTTCACCTCCCCCGCTCGCTTGCGGGAGAGGTCGCCGCGTAGCGGCGGGTGAGAGTTATCTCCTCTCGGGGGTTCTCGCCCGCGGAAACACCGTCTCCCCACCCCTCTCCCGCAAGCGGGAGAGGGAGCGCACCTTCGCTGCCAATGTAGCCTGGGCCGTCACGGCTTCGACCGCTGCATCGACGGCTTATTGCTGCCCTGCCTGGCCGCTGACAGATTTTGCGCGGTGTTGATCAGCGCGATGTGGGTCAGCGCCTGCGGGAAGTTTCCGGTCTGACGGCGGGCGCCCGAATCATATTCCTCGGCCAGGAGCCCGACATCGTTCGCGATGCCGACCACTCGATCGAGCAGCACTTGCGCCTTGTCGAGATCGCCGGCCAGCACGTGCGCGTCGGCGAGCCACAGGCTGCAGGCGAGGAACGCGCCTTCGATCGGCTGGATCTCCTCGGAGGCCTCGCGCGGATCGTGGCGGAGTACAAAGCCGTCGCGCATCAGATGTTTTTCGACGGCCGCGACGGTGCCACGGATGCGCGGATCGGCCGCGGGCAGGAAGCCGACGGCCGGCAGCAGCAGCAGGCTGGCATCGAGCAGCTTGGCGCCGTAGGATTCGACGAACGTATTCTCCTGCGCGTCAAATCCCTTGTTGCAGACGTCGCGATGGATAGCGTCGCGCAGTGTGCGCCAATGCAGCAGCGGCGCCTTGAAGCCGAAGGTCTCGGCGCTCTTGATGCCGCGGTCGAACGCGACCCAGGTCATCACCTTGGAGAAGACATAGTGCCGGGGCTGGCCGCGCCGCTCCCAGATGCCGTGGTCGGGCTGGTCCCAGACCTCGGCGAGATGATCAATCACCGCGCATTCCAGCGCCCAGGTCGTCTCGTCATCGAGTTTCAGCTTGGCCATGCGCGACTGGTGAAAGGCGTCGATCAGTTCGCCATAGACGTCGAGCTGGAGCTGCGCGTGCGCGGCATTGCCGACGCGCACCGGCTGTGCGCCCTCGTATCCATCCAGCCAGTCCGCTTCCCATTCCAGCAGCCGGCGCTGGCCCCAGATGCCGTACATGATCTGCATGTTCGCCGGCGCGCCGGCCGCCGCACGCAGCAGCCAATTGTGCCAGGCCAGCGCTTCCTCGGTGTAGCCCGAGTTCATCAGCGCCAGCAGAGTGAAGGTGGCATCGCGCAGCCAGCAGAAGCGGTAGTCCCAGTTCCTGGCGCCGCCGAGCTTTTCCGGCAAGGAGGTGGTCGGCGCCGCGACGATTCCGCCGGTGGGAGCGAAGGTCAGCGCCTTCAGCGTGATCAGCGAGCGCATGATGAGATCGTGATAATCGCCGTCCCGGGTGCAGCGGCTGCACCACTCTTGCCAGAATGTCTCGGTCTCCTGCAGCGCGATCTCCGGGTCGATCGCTTCAGGCGGATCAAGATATGAAGGGCCGTAGGTCAGCACGAACGGCACGGTCTCGCCGGCCTTCACTTCGAAGTCGGCGACCGTGGTCAAATCCTCGCCGCGGGTCGCGACGGGCGTGCGCAGCACCGTCATGTCCTGGCCGGCCACCGCCAGCAGCGAATGGTCGATCCGCCGCACCCAGGGAATGTCGACGCCGAAGCCGAAACGGATGACAAGCTCCATCCGCAGCTTCACCGTGCCGCTGACACCGCGGACCAGCCGCACGATGTCGGACGCCTCGCCGCGCGGCGGCATGAAGTCGATCAGCGCAACGGTGCCGCTCTCGGTCTCGAAGCGTGTTTCGAGGATGAGGGTGTTGCCGAGATAGCGGCGTGAGATGGCCGTGATATCTTTGCTCGGCGCGATCAGCCAGCGGCCGTTCTTGGGCGTGCCGAGGATCGCGGCAAAGCAGGCGTCGGAATCGAAAGCCGGCCAGCACAGCCAGTCGATCGAGCCGTTGCGCCCGACCAGCGCCGCGGTCTCGCAATCGCCGATCAGCGCGTAATCCTCGATTTTCTGAGACAATGTTTGCGAACCTGAAAATTCCCCGCGCGATCAACTCCCGCCGATCAAGGAACGTTCCCGGGTCGCGGCCTTCAACGCCGCGAGGTCTACCCTGGATGCGATCTTGTCGAGCGCCACAGGCAGGCGCTGGCGCCAGTTCGGATGCTCGTCGATCGTGCCGGGTATGTTGGGCTGGTCGATCACGCCGAGCAGGTCTTCCAGCGATACGGCCAGCAGCCGCGACGGCGAGCGCGACAGGAAGGACAGCACCGAATAAAGGTCGTTGGACACGATGTCGTGGGTCCGCAGGACCTCGTCGAGCAGGCCGAGCGCATCCCAGCGCGCCTGCTCGCTCTCGCCGGGATCGAGCCCGAGGGACAGCTTGACCTTGAGATCGCTGAACGAACGCCAGCCGGCATAGGTCGACAGATCGTGCGTGTTGAGCGTCACCAGTGCATTCGGCCGGTAGTAATCGGCGTTGCGGAAATGGCCGGCATCGTCGCGTTCGAACATCATGACGAGGTAGGACCAGATGCCAAAATCCTGCATGGTCTCGCGAAATCCTTCCGGCACCGTGCCGAGGTCCTCGCCGATGACGATGCATTTGTGGGCCGCACTCTCGCGCACCACGGCGCCGAGCAGCGCCTCGAACGGCATCTGCACATAGGCGCCGTTGTCCGGCCTGAAGCCGCGCGGCACGAGATAAAGCCGCTTCAAGCCAAGAACGTGATCGAGCCGGATCGCGCCCGCGTGGCGCATGGACGCGGCCAGCATGTCGGCGAAGGGCACGAAGGACTGCGCCTCCAGCCCGCCCGCGTTGAAGCCGGCGAGGCCCCAGTCCTGGCCCACGGTGTTGAGCACGTCAGGCGGCGCGCCGACGGCGAGATGGCGCGAGATCGCGCCCTGCTCATTCCAGGCATCGAAGCCGTTGGACTGCACGCCGACGGCGACGTCGAGATAGAGCCCGACGCGCATGCCGAGCTGGCAGGCCAGCTCCTTGGCCGCATGCAACTGGCTGTCGGCGGTCCATTGCACGAATTCGACGAACTCGACCTCGTGCCTGTCGGGGCCATTGCGCAGTTCGGCGCATTTCGCCTCGTCCGGCCGCTGCCATTCCGGCGGCCATTCCCACCACGGCACGACGAAACGATGTCGCAGCACCTCGAAGCAGGCAAAGCGCGACAACAGCGGGGCGCGATCGGCGCGGAAGGCGTCGAACGCGTTGCGGCGAACGCCGCTCGCATTTGTCACGAAACTGTCAAAGGCGGCGCGCAGGGCCCGCCATTTCAATGCCGCCATCTCGGTATAAGGAACGCGGTCGCCTTCACGAAGCTGCGCGGCCGTCGCGGCCGCCTCGGGAACGAGATCGGCTGAAAATTCCGGGATGGCCTCGACATCGATATAGAGCGGGTTGAGAAACAGCCGGCTGTTCGGCGAATAGGGGCTGCAATCGGCCGGATGGTTATCGAACAGGACGTGCAGTGGATTGAGTCCGACACCGTCAGCGCCGAGCTGTTTTGCGAGCCGGACGAGGCCGGCAAGATCGGTGAAGTCGCCGATCCCCCAATTGCGGTCGGAGCGAATGCTGTAGAGTTGCACGGCCAGCAGCCAGCCGCGGTCGAAATCGCCGCCGAAGGCCCGCTCCGGCGCCACGATCATCGGGACGTCTTCCGTCGCACCTTCGGCGTCGGTCAATGTGAGGCGGTGGTAACCGAGCGGCAGGTCGGCGGGCCAGGCGATCACAGGCTCGTGCGTCTCGCCTTGCGCGATCAAATTGGCATTGCCGGTCATTTGACCGCTGCCGGTGATTGTCCATTTCAGCGGCACCTTGCCGGTGGCCGCAAGCTCCGTGCGCGAATGCCTCAAGGCGCGCAGCACCACGGGCCCCTCGACGAAGCGATAGACCCGCTTCTCAGGCAGGGCATCGAGGATGGATTTGAGGGCCACGGGATCGGTGACCCGCAACTTTCCGAGAGCATCCACGAATTCGGACTGAACGCCCTTGGTCTGGGCTTGAGCTAAAAGATCCATGAGGCACGCAGCTTGCAAGTCATTATCTGGCCGGGGGCACTTATTTTAACGAGGTGGCGGAAGACTTTAGTGAGGGTCAAGTCGCAAACCGCGCCTGCCGTTCCCATGGGAACCAATGACACACAAGCGGCTTTCTATATAGGTACCAAGCGTAGGTTCCCGGCTAGGGAAACGGGCTCCTGCACTCTTGTCAATGGCATCACCGTGAACAAGACAATTCAAACTGTCGAGAGCGCCGCGGCCGGCAGCGCTTTTCTCATCGAAGACATTTATCCTTCGATCGACGGCGGCCGCTTTGCCGTGAAGCGAATTGCCGGCGACCCTGTCGAGGTCTGGGCCGACATCTACCGGGACGGCGATGCCGTGATCGGTGCGGCGCTGATCTGGCGACCGGAGCAGGAGCGTGAATGGCGGAGCGAGCCGATGATGTCTCACGGCAATGACCGCTGGTCCGGCGCGTTCACCCCCCTCGAGCCCGGCGGATATGTCTACGCCATCGAAGCCTGGACCGACGAATTCGCCACCTGGTCGCACGGAATCGCGCGCAAACAGCGTACCGGGATGGATGTGAGCCTCGATGCGATCGAGGGCGCCGGCCTGCTGACCAAGGCGCATGACGCGCGGCAGGACGCCGCGGCCGTCATCATCAGGCAATGCGAGGATTTTCTCCAGACCGGTGATGTCGCGCCGCTGCTAGCCAGCGAACTCGGCGAGGCCATGGCCGAAAGCCAGTCGCGCCCCGACCTGACCCGCTCGCAAAGCTTTCCGCTGATCGTCGACCGCGACAAGGCGCGCTTCAGCGCGTGGTATCAGATGATGCCGCGCAGCCAGAGCCGGGTCTCCGGCCAGCACGGCACGCTGCGCGACTGCATCGCGCGCGTACCGGACATCGCCGCCATGGGCTTTGACGTGCTGTACTTCACGCCAATCCACCCCATCGGCCGTACCCGCCGCAAGGGCCGCAACAATGCGCCGGTGGCGACGGAGGGCGATCCGGGTTCGCCCTACGCGATCGGCTCGGCGGACGGCGGGCACGATGCGCTGCATCCCGAGCTCGGCACCATCGAGGATTTCCGCGCGCTGGTCGCCACCTGCCTCGAATACGGCCTCGAGCTCGCGCTCGATTTCGCCGTGCAGTGCTCGCCGGACCATCCCTGGTTGGCGCAGCATCCGGAATGGTTCAAATGGAGGCCGGACCGCTCGGTGCGGACGGCGGAAGGCCCCTACTCGGATATCGTCATCCCCGATTTCGCGTCGGTCGATCGAGCGGGACTGTGGAATGCGTTTCGCGATGCCATGCTGTTCTGGATCGACCATGGTGTCACCATCTTCACGATCGCCAATCACGACACCGCGCCGCTGCCGTTCTGGGAGTGGCTGATCAGTGACATCCGCCGCCGGCATCCCGAGGTGATCCTGTTCTCGAAGACCTTCGCACGACCGAAACTCATGAAGGGCCTCGCCAAGCTCGGCTTCGCGCAGTCCTTCAGCTACTTCCCCTGGCGCACATCGCGGCATGAGCTGGAGCAATATTTCGGCGAATTGACCCGCTATCCCGAGCGAGACTTCTATCGCCCGAACCTGTTCGTGAACACGCCCGACCTGCTGCCCTATCATCTCCAGAGCGGGGAAGCCTGGGCTTTCAAGTCGCGCGTCGCGCTGGCCGCGACGCTGTCGGGCAATTGCGGCCTCTACAGCGGCTTCGAGCTTCTGGAGCACGAGGCGATCCCCGGCCACGAAGAATATCAGGAATCCGAGAAATATCAGATCAGGCAGCGCGACTGGGACAAGCCTGGCAATATCAAGGCCTACATCACAGAGCTGAACCGGATTCGCCGCGACAACGCCGCGCTTCAGCAGACGACGAATTTGCGTTTCCTTGGGCCCGAGGACGGCGAGACGATCGCTTTCGCCAAGGAAGCGAAGAGTCAGGCCAACACCGTCGTCGCGGTCATCGCCCTCTCGCGCCATGCGCGCGAATTCTGGTTGCCGCTCGGCGACCTCACCATCGACGTGGGCGGCGAGCGCCGTCCCGTCACCGCCCTCCAAAATCTCCTGACAGGCGAGCAGTCCCGCATCGAATGGGGCGGGATCAAATTGCGTATCGATCCCGACCGCGATCCGGCGCTGCTGTTCCGCTGCCTGGCTTAGGGATCACGCCATGAATGTATTGTCTTCCGTCGACACCCAGAATGCCGAGGCCGCCGAGATCGTGGATGAACTGTGGTACAAGGACGCGATCATCTACCAGCTCCACGTCAAGGCGTTCGCCGACAGCAACAATGACGGCATCGGCGACTTTGCCGGACTGACCGAGAAGCTGCCTTATCTGCAGGAGCTCGGCGTCACCGCGCTGTGGCTGCTGCCGTTCTATCCCTCGCCCGGCCGCGACGACGGCTACGACATCGGCGACTACGGCTCGATCAATCCCGACTTCGGGACCATGAAGGACTTCAAGCGCTTCATCCAGGAAGCGCAGAAGCGCGGCCTGCGCGTCATCACCGAGCTCGTCGTCAACCATACTTCGGACCAGCACAACTGGTTCAAGCGCGCGCGCCGCAGCCCGCCGGGCTCGAGCGCCCGCAACTGGTATGTCTGGAGCGACACCGACCAGAAATACCAGGGCACGCGGATCATCTTCACCGACACGGAGAAGTCGAACTGGACCTGGGATCACGAGGCCGGCGCGTTCTACTGGCATCGCTTCTTCTCGCACCAGCCGGACCTGAATTTCGACAATCCGCGCGTCGTCAGCGCGCTGATCCAGGTGATGAAGCGCTGGCTCGACGCCGGCGTCGACGGCTTCCGGCTGGACGCCATCCCATATCTCTGCGAGCGCGAAGGCACCTCGAACGAGAACCTTCCGGAGACGCACGCCATCATCAAGCGGCTACGCCAGGAGCTGGATTCCTATTCGAAGGGCAAGCTGCTGCTGGCCGAGGCCAATCAATGGCCCGAGGACGTACAGGAGTATTTCGGCCGCGGCGACGAATGTCATATGGCCTACCACTTCCCGCTGATGCCGCGCATCTACATGGCGATCGCGCAGGAGGACCGTTTCCCGATCACCGACATTCTACGCCAGACGCCGGATATTCCGGCGAGCTGCCAATGGGCGCTGTTCCTGCGCAACCATGACGAATTGACGCTGGAAATGGTGACCGACGTTGAGCGCGACTATCTCTGGACCACCTACGCCAACGATCCGCGCGCGCGCATCAATGTCGGCATCCGCCGGCGCCTCGCGCCGCTGATGGACAACGACCGGCGCAAGATAGAGCTGATGAACTCGCTGCTGCTGTCCTTCCCGGGCACGCCGATCATCTATTACGGCGACGAGATCGGCATGGGCGACAACATCTATCTCGGCGACCGCAACGGCGTCCGCACGCCGATGCAATGGAGCCCGGACCGCAATGGCGGCTTCTCGCGCTGCGACCCGGCCCGCCTCTACGCGCCGCTGATCATGGATCCGGTCTACGGCTACGAATCGGTCAACGTGGAGGCGCAGTCGCGCAGCCTGTCCTCGCTGCTCAGCGCCACCAAGCGGCTGATCTCGGTACGCAAGTCGACGCTCGCCTTCGGCCGCGGCACCATGACCTTCATCCGTCCGGCCAACCGCTCCGTGCTCGCTTATGTCAGGCAGTATCGCGGCGAGGTCATCCTCTGCGTCGCCAATCTGTCGCGCGCCGCGCAGGCGACCGAGCTCGACCTGTCGCCCTGGAAGGACCGCATCCCGCAGGAGATGCTCGGCCGCAGCCGCTTCCCGGCGATCGGCGAGCTGCCCTACATGATCACGCTCGGCCCTTACGGGTTCTACTGGTTCCAGCTCCAGGAGCGCGACAAGTCCGAGCCGGTGACGCCAAGCGCGGTGCCGGAATTCGAGACGCTGGTGGTGCCGGTCAATTCGACCTGGGTGTCGCTGGCGCGCGAGCGTGGCGTGTTCGAGCACGACGTGCTGCCGGGATTCCTGTCGCGGGCACGCTGGTATCCCGAGCAGAACCCCAAGCACATCAAGCCGGCCCTGACCTCGGCGGTGCCGTTCTGCGACATCGGCGACAACCGGCCCTGGATCGCGTTCTTCGAGACGGCGCAGCACGACGTGACCACGCGCTACGTGCTGCCAATGCAGATCGAATGGGTGCGCTTCGACCGCGAACGCTTCAACCCGAAGGCGCTCGCCGCCGTGCGCCAGGGCGCGCGCGAGGGCACCCTGCTCGATGTCGCGACCGACAAGATCTTCATCGGCCTGTTCCTGCGCAATTTGTCGCAGAACCTGGTCGTGGAAGAGAACGATCTGCGGCTGGACTTCAAGGCCACCAGCCGGTTCGCCGACTATACCATCAAGGAGCCCGAACGGATCCGCGCGATCGAGCAGTCGAACAGCACGGCGCTGGTCGACAATCAATATGTCGCCAAGATCTATCGCAAGCTCGACAGCGGGATCAGTCCCGAGATCGAGATCGGCCGTTACCTCACCGAGGTCGCCCGCTTTCCCAACACGCCCGCGCTGCTCGGCAGCGTCGAGCTGGTCGAAGACGACAGCCGCAGCGCGCTCGGCGTGCTTCATGCCTTCGTCGAGAACCAGGGCGACGGCTGGGCCGTCACTGCCGGCTATCTCGACCGCTTCATCGACGAACAACGGGTGCTTCCACCGGGCGAGATGCCGCGCGAAACCCAGGAGCAGGCGCCCTATCTGCACTTCATAGCTCAGATCGGCCGGCGGCTTGCCGAACTGCATGTCTCCCTGGCTGCCGCCCGGCCCGACGATCTTGCGCCGGAGCCGACCAGCTCCCATGACGTCAGGCGCTGGACCGCGGACCTCAAGGCCCGCGCCGAGCGGGTTTTCGAACGTCTTGCCGACAGTCGCACCGCCGGGCACGAGGGCGAAGGGCCGCTGGTCGATCGGCTCGCCGCAATGCGCGCGAGGCTGCCCGACCAGCTCAATGGGCTCTTGCCATCCGATATCGGCGGGTTGAACATCCGTCATCATGGCGACTTCCGCCTCGGGCAAACTCTGATCGTGAAGGACGACATCTTCATCATCGACTTCGACGGCGATCCGCGTCTGCCTTTGGCCGACAAGCGGCGCAAGCTGCCTGCCGCACGCGACGTCGCCGGCCTGATCCGCTCGATTGATCTTTCGGTTAACGCGGCGCTCAACCGCGCGCTCTCGGGGGGCACTGACGAGCAGGGCCGGCTCGCTGCCGCGCTGGGGGAATGGCGCGACCGCGCCACGGCGACCTTCCTGTTCGCCTATCGCGAGACCATCACCGATCGCCGGCTCTGGCCGGACGACCGGCAGTCCGCGGACGGCCTGTTAAGATTTTTTCTGCTTGATCAAGCCTTCGACGAAGTAGAGTACGAGCTGTCCCACCGACCGGAGGGGCTTCATGCGCCGCTGACCGGCCTGCTTCGCATCCTGTCCAGTGCCGAGAGCGAAGCCCATGTCTAAACTGCCTGCCGAGGCCTACGCGATCATCGAGGGCCGCCACTCCGACCCCTTCCACTATCTCGGACTGCATCCCGAGGACGGCAGGAACGTGGTCCGCGCCTTTCTGCCCGAGGCATCCAATGTCGAGGCGATCGGCGAGCATGGCGAGGTGGCGCGGCTCGATCGCGTCCACGATTCCGGCCTGTTCATCGGCGCCCTGCCCAACGGCTCGCAACGCTACCAGCTGCGTGCCAAATTCGGTGACCGCATCGTCGAGCTCGAGGACGCCTACCGCTTTCCGCCGATCCTGACAGATTTCGATCTCTATCTGCTCGGTGAAGGCACCCATCAGCGGCTCTATGACAAGCTTGGCGCGCATCCGATGACCCTCGACGGCGTCGAGGGCATCGGCTTCGTGGTGCTGGCGCCGAATGCACGGCGCGTGTCCGTCGTCGGCGATTTCAATTTCTGGGACGGGCGGCGCCATCCGATGCGGGTGCGCGGTGCCGGCTACTGGGAATTGTTCGTGCCCCACGCCAAGACCGGCGACCACTACAAGTTCGACATCATCGGGCCGCATGGCCACCAGCAGCCGCTGAAATCCGATCCGATGGCGTTTGCGAGCGAGGTGCGTCCGAAGACCGCCTCCATCGTGTTCGACGAGGCCCATCTGCCGCGTCCGCGTCCGTCGCCCGACGGCATCAACGCGCTGTCGGCGCCGATGTCGATCTACGAGGTCCATCTCGGTTCCTGGCGACGCAAGAACGGCAACGAGTGGCTGACCTATCGCGAACTCGCCGAGCAATTGCCGGCCTATGCGCGCGACATGGGATTCACCCACCTGGAATTTCTGCCCGTCAGCGAGCATCCGTTCGACGGCTCCTGGGGCTACCAGCCGACCGGTCTCTATGCGCCGACCAGCCGCTTCGGCACGCCGGAGGATTTTGCCGCGCTGGTCGACGCCTGCCATCGCGAAGGCATCGCGGTTCTGCTCGACTGGGTGCCCGGCCACTTCCCGGACGATCCGCACGGGCTCGGCAGCTTCGACGGCACCTCGCTGTATGAACACGCCAATCCGCTGCAGGGCCGCCACCTCGACTGGGGCACGCTGATCTACAATTACGGGCGCACCGAAGTGACCAACTTCCTGGTGTCGAACGCGCTGTTCTGGCTCGAGCGCTACGCGATCGACGGCCTGCGGGTCGATGCGGTCGCCTCCATGCTCTATCTCGACTACAGCCGCCCGCCCGGCGGCTGGATTCCAAACCAGTATGGCGGACGCGAGAACATCGAGGCGGTCGCGTTCCTGCGCCGCTTCAACACCGAACTGTTCGCGCGCTTCCCGCAGGCGACCACCGCGGCAGAAGAATCGACCTCGTGGCCGCAAGTGTCGCGCCCCGTCGAATTCGGCGGGCTCGGCTTCGGCTACAAGTGGAACATGGGCTGGATGCACGACACGCTGAACTACATCAGCAAAGACCCGATCCACCGCAAGCACCATCACGGCGAGATCCTGTTCGGGCTACATTACGCCTTCTCGGAGAATTTCATCCTGCCGCTGTCGCATGACGAGGTCGTGCACGGCAAACGCTATATCCTCGGTCGCATGCCCGGCGACGAGTGGCAGCGCTTCGCGAATCTGCGCGCCTATTACAGCTTCATGTTCGGCCACCCCGGCAAGAAGCTGCTGTTCATGGGCAACGAGATCGCGCAGGACCGCGAATGGAATCACGACCAGTCGCTCGACTGGCACCTGCTCGAGTACAAGAACCATTCCGGCACTCAGTCGCTGATCCGCGACCTCAACCGGGTCTATCGCGCCTTGCCGGCGCTGCATCAGCTGGATTGCGAGCCGGCCGGCTTCGAATGGCTCGTGACCGACGATGCCGATCGCAACATATTTGCCTGGATGCGCAAAGGCATTGACGCGCACGCCCGCTGCCTCGTCATCGTCAATTTCTCGCCGAACGTCTACCGCGACTATCGTGTCCCTGTGCCCTTTGCCGGGAAGTGGAAAGAAGTCTTCAACTCGGACTCCGCCCATTATGGCGGCACCAATGTCGGAAACATCGGCGAAGTTCACGCCGTTGACGACAAGACTCCCGAGCTTCGCCTCACCATTCCGCCCCTCGCTGCGATCTTCCTCGTTCCTGAAAGCTGACCGATGCGCCTGACTGCTGGATCGCCCGCACGCCTCGGTGCAAGCTGGGACGGACGCGGCACCAATTTCGCGCTGTTCTCCGCGAATGCGCAGAAGGTCGAGCTTTGCCTGTTCGACAGCCAGGGCCGGCGCGAACTCGAGCGCATCGAAATGCCCGAGCGTACCGAGGACGTCTGGCACTGCTATCTCAATGACGTCTCGCCGGGCCAGCTCTACGGCTATCGCGTGCACGGCCCCTACGAGCCCGAGCAGGGCCACCGCTTCAACGCCAACAAGCTGCTGCTGGATCCCTATGCCAAGCGGCTTGCAGGCCGGCTGGTCTGGAGCGACGCGCATTTCGCGTATCGCACCGGCTCGGCGCGCGAGGATCTGTCGTTCGACCGGCGCGACAATGCGCGCGGCATGCCGAAGGGCGTCGTCGTCGACGAGACCTTCAACTGGGGCCGCCGCGAGATCCGGCCCAATATCCCCTGGGAAGACACCATCATCTACGAGGCCCATATCAAGGGACTGACGCAAAAGCGCGACGACGTGCCGCCCAATCTGCGCGGCACCTATGGCGGGCTGTCCTCGCCCGCCATGATCGAGCATCTGAAGAAGCTCGGCGTCACCACCGTCGAGCTCCTCCCCATCCACGCCTTCGTCGACGACCGCGTCCTGGTCGAGAAGAAGCTCGCCAATTACTGGGGCTACAACACGCTGTCGTTTTTCGCGCCCGAGGCGCGCTATGCCCAGGACAACGCGCTCGATTCCTTCCGCACCACCGTGGCACGCCTGCACGATGCGGGCATCGAGGTGATGCTCGACGTCGTCTACAACCATACCGCCGAGGGCAACCATCTCGGCCCGACGCTGTGCTACCGCGGCATCGATAACGCCTCCTATTACTGGCTCAACCGTGACAACCCGCGCTATTACGACGACTTCACCGGCTGCGGCTCGTCGGTGAACCTCACCCATCCGCGCGTGCTGCAGATGGTGATGGATTCGCTGCGCTACTGGGTCGAGGTCTGCCATGTCGATGGCTTCCGCTTCGACCTTGCCACCACGCTCGCACGCGGACCGAACGGCTATGACCGCGGCAGTTCGTTCCTGACCGCGATCCGGCAGGATCCGGTGCTGGCGACCGTCAAGCTCGTGGCCGAGCCCTGGGACCTCGGCCTCGGCGGCTATCAGGTCGGCGCATTCCCTTCGCAATGGTCGGAGTGGAACGATCGCTATCGCAGCGCCATGCGCCGCTACTGGAGCGGCGAAGGCAGCCTGATCGGCGACATCTCCAGCCGCATGACGGCCTCTTCGGATCTGTTCAATCACGACGGCCGGCGGCCCCGCGCCAGCATCAATCACATCACCGTCCACGACGGTTTCACGCTCGCCGACCTCTTCAGCTACAACGAGAAGCACAACGAGGCCAATGGCGAGGACAATCGCGACGGCTCCAGCGACAACCAGAGCAACAATTGCGGTGTCGAAGGTCCGACCGACGACCCCAAGGTCATCGCGCTGCGCCGGCAGCTACGCAGGAACGTGCTCGCCTGCCTGATGCTGGCGCAGGGCGTCCCGCTGATCCTCGCCGGCGATGAGGTCGGCAATTCGCAATCCGGCAACAACAACGCCTATTGCCAGGACAACGAGGTCGGCTGGGTCGGCTGGGACAATCTCGGCAAGGACGGCGACGACATGGTCGATTTCGTTGCCGGTCTCGCCGACATTCGCCGCCGCTTCTCGCAGCTTCGCAGCCATCGCTGGCTCGACGGTCGCCCCAAGGACGGCCTCTCCTACGGCGCGCTGTGGCTGACGCCGGCTGGCGACGAGATGACGGAGAACGACTGGAAATTTCCGGAAGGCCGATTCCTCTCTTATGTGATGGGACCGATGGAACCGGGCAGCGCTGCGATCTTTATCGTACTGAACGCCGCCCCTGAAGAGATTGCATTCAAATTGCCGAAACTGACCGAATACAAAAGCTGGCAGCAGATCCTGAACACGACCGAGGCCAAGCTGAACCGCATTGATGTCCTGCCTGGAAGCGACAGCAAGGCGCCGCCGCGTTCCGTGCTCGCTTTCGCGGGTACGCAATGAGGCCCTCCTTCGGCGCAAGGCCGACGAAGGACGGCGTGTCGTTCCGCCTGTGGGCCCCCGGCGCGCGGCGCGTCGATCTGCTGCTCGAACGACGACACGCGATGCAGCGCCGGCAGGATGGCTGGTATGTGGCCGACATAACCGGCCTGCCCGTCAACATCTCCTACAAGTTCAGGATCGACGACGAGATCGACGTGCCCGATCCCGCATCGGCGTTCCAGCCCGACGACGTGTTCGGCCCGAGCGAGGTCATCGACCACGATGCCTTCACGTGGCGCGCGAAGGATTGGCGCGGCCGCCCTTGGGAAGAGACGGTGCTGATCGAAACCCATGTCGGCACCTTCACACCCGAGGGCACCTATCGCGCCATGATCGACAAGCTCGATCATCTCGTCGCGACCGGAATCACCGCGCTGGAATTGATGCCGCTGGCCGATTTCGCCGGCCGCCGCGGCTGGGGCTATGACGGCGTGCTGTGGTATGCGCCCAACAGCGCCCATGGCCGCCCTGACGACCTCAAGACGCTGATCGACGAGGCGCATCTGCGCGGGCTTATGGTGTTTCTCGACGTCGTCTACAATCATTTCGGGCCGGAAGGAAATTATCTCGGCCGCTATGCGCCGACCTTCTTCACCGACGCGCACACGCCCTGGGGCAGCGCGATCGACTACCGCGTGCCGCAGGTCCGCGCCTTCGCGATCGAGAACGCACTGTCCTGGCTCACCGACTACCGCTTCGATGGCCTGCGGCTGGATGCCGCCAATCACATTCTAGCACTGCCCGGCGAGCAATCGATGCTGCACGATCTCAGCGTCGCGGTCGGGGAGCTTGCGAAGGCAACAGGACGCCACATCCATCTCGTGCTGGAGAACGGCGACAACCGCGCCAGCATGCTCGACGCGGCGCAGGAACCGCCGAACGGCAAATATCGCGCGCAGTGGAACGACGATTACCATCACGCCTGGCATGTGATGCTGACCGGCGAGCTCGGCGGCTATTACGCCGACTATCAGACCCCGCGCATGGACCTCGCCCGCGCGCTGGCCTCGGGCTTCGTCTACCAGGGCGAGATCTCGGAATTCTGGGGCAAGAAGCCGCGCGGCGAGGCGAGCGGCGAGCTGCCGCCGGCGACCTTCGTCAACTTCCTGCAGAACCACGACCAGATCGGCAACCGCCCGCTGGGCGACCGTCTCGAAAGCCTGGCCTCGCCGCGGCAGATCGAGGCGGCGCTCGCGGTGACGCTGCTTGCGCCGATGGTGCCGATGCTGTTTCAGGGCGAGGAATGGGGCTCCACGGCGCCATTTCCGTTCTTCTGCGATTTCCAGGGCGGCCTTGCCGATGCCGTGCGCAAGGGGCGCAGGCAGGAATATGCCTGGGCTTACGAGACATATGGCGACGAAGTGCCGGACCCGCTCGATCCCGCGACGCTGCAATCGGCCGTGCTCGACTGGACGGGCCGCTCGCCGGAGCAGGATGCGCGTCTGGCGCTGGTGCGAGACCTGCTGGCGCTTCGCCGCAAGGAGATCGCGCCGCGATTGAGGGGGGCGACCTTCGGCGACGCCGCGGTGACGGATAACGGCCTCTTGACTGCGCATTGGCGCATGGGAGACGGCGCGACGTTGCGGCTCGTGGCGAATCTGTCGGACAACGAAATTTCACCTGCGAACGACGATGCTGGCACGTCGATCTGGGGCGATCCGAGCGGCAACCGGCTTCCGCCGTGGTCGGTGCGCTGGCGTCTTGGTGGCTAGCATGCCTTGCCCGATTCCTCTTGCGACCTACCGGCTTCAGCTCACCGCGGATTTTGGATTCGACGAGGCGGCCGCGGTCGTTCCGTATCTCAAGGCGCTTGGGATCACCCATGTCTACACGTCGCCGGTGATGAAGGCCCGCAAGGGCTCGACCCACGGCTACGACACGGTCGACCATAACCAGTTCAATCCAGAACTCGGCGGCGAAGCCGGCTTCGCACGGCTGAGCGAAGCACTGACCGAGCACGAACTTGGCCTGATCATCGATTTCGTCCCGAACCATGTCGGCGTGCACTTCGCCGACAATCCCTGGTGGCTGGACGTGCTGGAATGGGGCCAGGCCTCGCCGCACGCGGTCTCCTTCGACATCGACTGGGATCTGCTGCCCTACCGCGCCCGGGGCGGCGTGTTTCTGCCGATCCTCGGCACGTCCTATGGCGAGGCGCTGGAGCGCGGCGACATCGAGCTGCGTTACGATCCCGGCGACGGCAGCTTTTCCGCCTGGTATTTCGAGCATCGCCTGCCGATCGCGCCGGAGCGCTATGGCGAATTGCTGCGGATGATCGTCAAGGAGGCGGATGGCGCGGAGACGGAGGCCGGCAAGCGCATCCTCGCGCTGGCCGCGCGCTATACCGGGCTGCGCCGGCCCAACCGCAAGGAGGCGCCCGGCTTCAAGACCGAGCTGAAGGAGATCGCGGGCAGCGCCGACATCGTCGCACGTGGCCTTGGCGCCTATCGCGCGGCCAAGGATCGCCCCGCACAGACCCTGGCACTGCATCATCTTCTTGAACGGCAACACTACAAGCTCGGGCACTGGCGGCTGGCGTCCAGCGACATCAATTATCGCCGCTTCTTCGACGTCAACGGCCTCGCAGGCCTGCGCGTCGAGGACGCCGGTACGTTCGCCGCGTCGCACCGGCTGGTGAAGCAACTCGTCACTGACGGCAAGCTGCAGGGTATCCGCCTCGATCACATCGACGGCCTGCGCGATCCCGCGCAATATTGCCAGCGGCTGCGCCGCCTGGTGCGCGACGCGCAGGGGAGTGCCAAGCCTTTCTACACCGTGATCGAAAAGATCCTGTGCGAGCACGAGCGCCTACCGCACTTCGCCGGCGTGCAGGGCACCACCGGCTATGAGTGGATGAACGTGATCACCCAGGTCCTGGTCGACGCCAGGGGGCTGGAGGCACTGGACGAGACCTGGCGGCAGATCAGCAACCGTCCGCCCCAGCTCGCGCCTTATGTGAAGGACGCCAAGCGGCGCGTGCTGGAGACGCTGCTGACCAGCGAGTTCACCGTGCTGACGCGCCTGCTCGCACGCATCGCAAATGGGCACTATTCGACCCGCGATTTCTCCGCCGACAGCCTGCGGCAGGCACTCGAGCTCTATGTGCTGCATTTTCCGGTCTATCGCACCTATCTGACGCATAGCGACCCGACGGATCTCGATCGCAAGCTGATCGAGGACACCATCGCGCGCGCCCGCGCGGAATGGTTCGCCGCCGACGACGGCATTTTCGACTTCCTGCGCGATGCCCTGACCATGGACCTGCTTAAGCCCGGCCGCCGCCCGCACAGCGCCCCGCGCGTGCGCCGCTTCGCGCTGAAGGTGCAGCAATTCACCGGGCCGATGATGGCGAAATCGCTGGAGGACACTGCGTTCTACCAGTTCCATCGGTTGCTCGCCCTGAATGAGGTCGGCGGCGATCCCGCGAGCAATGGCCTCACCATTCCTGCCTTCCATGAAGCCATGCAGGCCCGCGCCCGGGAATGGCCGCAAGGAATGACGGCGACCGCGACCCACGACACCAAGCGCGGCGAGGACGCCCGCGCGCGGATCACGTCCCTCAGCGAAATCCCCGGCGAATGGAGCAGCGCGGTATCGCGCTGGAAGGTGCTGAATGCGCCTCACCTCGCGCTGCACGGCAATTTGCGCGCGCCGTCCGCCACGTTCGAATACATGCTCTACCAGACTCTGCTCGGCGCATGGCCCCTCGCGGAGCCGGCCGATGCCGGCTTCGTCGAGCGCATCCAGGCCTACGCGCTCAAGGCCGCGCGCGAAGGCAAGGAAGAGACCAGCTGGCTCAATCCGCATGAGTCATACGAGGAGGGCATCAAGAGCTTCGTCGCGAAAATCCTCGATCCCGCGCTGTCAGGCGAGTTTCTGGAATCGCTGCAGGCGCTGGCGCGCCGCGTCGCGCTGCTCGGCGCGTTGAACGGGCTCAGCCAGCTCACCCTGAAGGCGACATTGCCGGGCGTTCCCGACTTCTACCAGGGCACCGAGTTCTGGGACCTGTCGCTGGTCGATCCCGACAATCGCCGCCCGGTCGACTTTGCCGCGCGGCATGCGTCGCTCGGCCTGCTGGACGATCCGGATTGGCGGAGCCTGATCACGAACTGGCCGGATGGGCGGCTCAAGCTGGCCTGGACGCGCCAGCTGCTCAAGCTGCGCAGCGCGCTCTCCGATGTCTTTACACGCGGGGACTACCAGCCGCTGGACGTACGCGGCGCGCACGCCGATCATGTCGTCGCCTTCGCCCGCCGTCATGGCCACGGCGCCGCGATCGTCGTGGTCGGACGCCAGTTCGTGCCGTTCACGCAAGCAGGGCGGGAATGGCCGGCGCCGGAAGGTTTTGACGCGACCGTCGATATCACCGGTTACACGGCGGCGGGACTTGTCGGCAATGAATTGCCGCTGGCGCAGGCTTTCCGCGATTTTCCCGCTTTCGTCATCGAAGCCCGCGTGGCAAGCCCCATCATGCCTGCCCGGCAAAAGGCAGGCGGCTAGACGCTCACTTTCCATCGTCCTTGGTCAGCAGCAACTGACCGCGCTTGCGGATTGTCGCTTGCGCCATCTCGGCGAAGCGCTGCAGCAGCCACGGCAGCACCACCTGCACCTTGACATGATCGTCGGCAACATCGACCTGACCGCTGGCGATCTGGCCCATGGCACGAATGCGGAAATTCATGGTGTCCCCGGCCCAGCGCTCCTCCTCGACATGGATCACGGGAATGCTCGCCGCAGCGCGGCCGAGCCCGGTCTTGAGCCTCCGCACCGCCTCTTCACGGCCGAGACGATGCGGAATGGAGACGACGAGCGGTGCTGACATGATCCCTGCCGGTAATGATTGAACACTCCCTTAGTTATGTCGCGCGGAACGACAAAGGTTCCATGCAAGTTCGGTCTGCCCGCGTGTTTCATAAAGGGAACTTTCAAACCTGCGGCAAGTTGCCCTTGGCACAACGGACAAATGCACCCCTTTGACAAAGGGGCTGGAGGAGAGTCGCATGTCTATCGGTACAATCATTCTGATCATTCTTGTCATCGCCCTGCTCGGCGGCTTCAGCGGCATCGGCGGCGGCCCGTTCTACGGCACCGGCTATTATGGCGGTGGCGGCCTCGGGCTCATCATCGTCATCCTGGTGATCCTGCTGCTGCTTGGCCGGATCTAGCTGCTGACGCGTAGGGTGGGTTAGCGAAGCGTAACCCACCTCTTTCGCTCTAAAGACGAACAGTGGTGGGTTACGCCTTCGGCTAACCCACCCTACTTCGTTTTCGCCACCAGCTTCTTGATTGCGGCCTTGATCGTTGCGGCCGCATCGTCATAGCCATCCCACGCCTTCGAGCGCGCCAGCAGGCCCGGCACCGTTCGCACTGTATAGCGCCTGGGATCGAGACCGCTCTTAACCTGTGCCCAGGTCACCGGCATCGAGACTGTCGCGCCATCGCGGGCGCGCGGAGACAGCGGCGCCACTGCGGTCGAGAGCCGATCGTTGCGCAGATAGTCCAGAAAAATCTTCCCGTTACGCAGCTTCTTGGACATGTTGAGCAGATAGCGCTCGGGCGCGTCGTCGGCCATCCACTGGCAGACGCCCTGTGCGAAGGCTTTGGCCTCCTTCCAGCTCACTCTCTCGCGCGCACCGTGAAGCAGCGGCACCACCACGTGCAGGCCCTTGCCGCCGGTGGTCTTGCAGAAACTCTCCATGCCGAGATCGGTGAGCCGCTGCCGCATCTCTTTCGCCGCGTCGACGACATCGGGGAAGTCCACGTCCGGCGCGGGATCGAGGTCGAACACCAGCCGGCCTGGCGTGTCATAAGCGTTCGGCGCACAATTCCAGGGGTGCAGTTCGAGGCCGCCGATCTGTGCGACTGCCGCAAGGCCCTCGACGCGGTCGATCTGCAAATAAGGCTTGCGGTCGCCGGAGACCCTGGCGAGTTCCAGCAGATTCGAGCTGCCCTGCATGGCATGGCGCTGGAAGAACTTTTCGCCGCCGATGCCATCAGGCGCGCGCAGGATCGAGCACGGGCGGCCCTTCAGATGTTCGATCATCCAGGCGCCGACCGCTTCGAAATAGCGGGCGAGATCGAGTTTGGTCACGCCTTCCCCGTCGCCTGCGTCCGGCCACAGCTCCTTGTCGGGCTTGGAAATCACGACGCCCATGACTTCGGCGCTGCTGCCGGCCTTCGACCGCCCAGCGGACCGCGCCGACACCCGCTTTTTGGCGGAGGGCTTGGCAAGCCTGGTGTCGGCAGGCGTTTCCGCCTCGACCTCCTCGGCCGGCTTGTCCTGCCGCAGGCCCTTGAACGCGGCCTGGCGGATATTGCCGTCGGCGGTGAAGCCGGCAAACTCGATCTCGGCGACGAGCTCGGGCTTGAGCCAGTGCACGTCGCGGGTCTTCTTCGGCGCGTTCTTTCCGCCGAACGGATTCGCGTTCGACGCGGCCTCCTTGAGGAACGGCATGATGCGCTTGACCGTATCGGCGCCAAAACCGGTGCCGACCATGCCGACAAAGGCGAGATGATCGCCGCGATGCACGCCGGCCATCAGCGAGCGGAATTTTCCGGCGGTGGTCTTCCAGCCCCCGATCACGACCTCATGCCCGGCACGGCATTTCGCCTTGGTCCAGCTCTCGCTGCGGCCGGAGCGATACGGCGCATCCAGCTTCTTCGACACGATGCCTTCGAGCTCGAGCTTGCAGGCCGATTGCAACACCGCATCGCCGCCGCTCTCGAAATGTTCGACGAAGCGGATCAGGCTCGCCTTCTTCTTGCGCGACCCGAGCAGCGCCTTGAGTTTGTCCTTGCGCTCACCGAGCGGCAGCCGGCGGCAATCGAGGCCTTCTGCGAACAGCAGGTCGAAAGCGAAGAAGATCAGCTCTTCGGTCTTGCCATCCGACAGCGCGGCCTGCAGCGCGGAAAAGTTCGGTGCGCCATCCTCGTCGAGCGCGACGATCTCGCCGTCGACCATCGCATCCGGCAAGGAACAAGCCTCCTCGGCGATCGCCGCGAATTTGCCGGTCCAGTCGAGGCCCTTGCGCGTCCGCAGGGTCGCCTTGCCATCTTCGATTCTGAGCTGCACCCGGTAGCCGTCGAACTTGATCTCGTGGCACCAGCCATCTGCCGACAGCGGACGCTCGACCAGCGTACAGAGCTGCGGCGCGACGAAGTCCGGCATCTCCGACAGTTCCCAGGCAGTCGACGCGGTGGTGGCCTTTTTTTTCGTCGCCTTCTTCGTCACCGGACCAGACTTCAGCGACGCTCGCGGCGCAGCTTTGACCGTGCGCCCTTTCGGCTCCTCGGCGCGGTTGGACTGCCAGACCGCATCCGGCGTGGTTTTCGCGCCCTTCGCCAGCATGAACGGCTTCGGCGCGCGGCCCTTGCCTTCGGCAATCTCTGCCATCGCGCGACCGGAGGCCACCGACCTGTCCTCTGTGAGGATGTCCTCGTCTTCGCTGGCAAATTCGTCACGGTGCTTGATCAGCAGCCAGTTGGTTCGCTTGCCGCCGGTGCGGTCGTTACGCATGCGCACCAGCACCCAGCTTCCGTGCAGCTTCTCGCCATGCAGCGTGAACTTCAGATCACCCTTCCTGAAGCCGGCCTCCGGATCGTCGCAGTCCCAGGTGCCGCGATCCCACAGCATCACGGTGCCGCCGCCGTACTGGCCTTCCGGAATCGTGCCTTCGAAATCACCATAGTCGAGCGGATGGTCCTCGACCTCCACCGCCAGCCGCTTGTCGTGCGGATCGAGCGAAGGGCCTTTCGTTACTGCCCATGATTTGAAGACACCGTCGAACTCGAGCCGTAAATCGTAATGCAGTCGCGTCGCATCATGTTTCTGGATCACGAAGCGGCGCTGTTTCGAGGACGCCACGGCGGTCTTGCCGGAGGGCTCCGGCGTCTTCGCAAAATCCCGCTTCTGTCGATAGGTGGAAAGCTTTCGCAGCACGGCGTTCCCGTATGTCCCTTCGGCGTTTCGAGCCTAGCACGGCACAAGTCCCACCCGGAACCAAAACCCCGGAGGCCGGTTGGAGTTCCTGATAAGCCCTGACATCACCGGAGAATACCATGGCCCCCCGCGCCTACTGGAAAGGGACGCTGAAACTGTCCCTCGTCAGCTGCCCCGTGGTGCTCTATCCCGCCACGACCTCGGCGGAGAAGACGCGGTTTCATATGATCAACCGCGAGACCGGCAACCGCCTGAAGCAGCAGATGGTGGATTCGGAGACCGGCGATATCGTCGAGAGCGACCAGAAGGGGCGCGGCTACGAGATCCGTAAGGGCAAATATGTCGAGATCGAGCCGGAGGAGCTTGAGGCGGTCCAGATCGACAGCAACCACACCATCGACATCGAGAGCTTCGTGCCGAGCGACGAGATCAACCAGCGCTATCTCAACCACCCCTACTACATCGCCCCCGACGGCAAGGCGGCGAATGACGCCTTTGCCGTCATTCGGGACGCCATGAAGGACCAGGACCGCGTGGCGCTCGCCAAGATCGTGCTCACCAACCGCGAGCACATCATCGCGATCGAGCCGCTCGGCAAGGGCCTGCTCGGCACCACGCTGCGCTTTCCTTACGAGCTGCGCGACGAAAGCGAGTTCTTCGACGACATCAAGACGCCAAAAATTACCAAGGACATGGTCGAGCTGGCCGGACACATCCTGCAGACCAAGGCCGCGCATTTCGACCCTTCGAAGTTCAAGGACGAGTACGAGACCGCGTTGAAGGTGCTGGTCAAGCGCAAGGCGAGCGGCAAGGCCATCGCGATGCCGGAGCGCGACGAGAAGCCGAGCAACGTCGTCAATCTGATGGATGCGCTGAAGCAGAGCCTGAAGGGTGGCGGAGCAAAGAAGCCTGCGGCGAAGGCCCATGGACGCCGTGTCACCGGCGGGCGGCGAGCGGCGAAGAAGACGCAGCGGTTGATGGCGCGGCAGCGGAAGGTGAGCTAGCTTGTCATTCCGGGAAGTCGTAGGATGGGTAGAGCGCAGCGAAACCCATCTCTTACCCGCGTGTGTAGAGGGATGATGGGTTTCGCTGCGCTCTACCCATCCTACAGATCTGCGTAAATCAATCCCCCGCCTTCAGCCGATACCCGATTCCCGTCTCGGTCAGCACGAATTGCGGCCGTTCCGGATCGACTTCGATCTTCTGGCGGAGCTGGCGGACATAGACGCGCAGATATTGCGCGTCGGTCAGCTCGTCCCAGAGTTCCTTGAGCAGGAAACGGTGGGTCAGCACCTTGCCGGCGTGCTGCACCAGCACGCGCAGCAGATCGTATTCCTTCGGCGAGAGCTTGATGTCGCGCTCGCCGACCTTCACGATGCGGCGGACCAGATCGACCGAGAGATCGCCGGTGCGGAACACCGGCCGCTCGCCCTGCACCTGAAGCTGATGACGCAGCGCGGCGCGCAGGCGCGCCAGAAGCTCGTCCATTCCGAACGGCTTCGTCAGGTAATCGTCGGCGCCGAGATCGAGCGCCTGCACCTTGCCGGCCTCATCGCCACGGCTCGACAGCACCACGATCGGCACGGCTTCGTTGCGCGCGCGAATGGTGCGCAGCAGCTCATGGCCTTGGATATCGGGCAAGCCAAGATCGAGGATGATCAGTGCAGGCTCCTCGCTGAGCTTCTCCAGCGCGGTCTTGCCATTCGAGGCTTCCAGGATGTCGTAACCCTGCGTCGACAGACCCATCCGCAGCAATTTGCGGATCGGCGGCTCATCGTCGATGACCAGGACCTTGATCGGGGCAGCGCTCATGCGGCGGTATCCAATGCGTGGGTCTGGGCCGGAACGGGCAGACGAATGGTCAGGACCGCGCCGGTGCGGTCACTGCGGTTGGCGGCCGCGATCGTGCCGTGCATCGCCTCGACGAAGCCGCGGGAAATGGCGAGCCCGAGCCCGGTGCCGGGCCGGACATGATCGCCCTTCTGCGCGCGATAGAATTTGTCGAACACGCTCTCGAGCTCACCCGGCGGAATACCGTCACCCTCGTCGGCGATCTCCAGCACCACCTGATCCCGCTCGCGCCAGCTGCGGATCGAGACGCTGCTGTCGGGCGCCGAATATTTGGCAGCATTGTCGAGCAGGTTGAACAGCACCTGTTCGAACAGCACGGCGTCGAGCTGCAGCATCGGCAAATCGGCGGCCAGCACCAGCTCGACCCTGTGGGCGTTGAGGATCTTGGCTGCCCGCCGCAGCGCGCTGCCGACGATCTCGCCGAGATCGTGCAGGGCCGTATTTGGAACGATGGCGCCGGATTCGAGCTTGGTCATGTCGAGCAAATTGGCGATGAAGCGGTTGAGCCGCTCGGATTCGTCGATCACGGTGGCGAGCAGATCGCGCTTCTCGGTGTCCGACAGCGCACCGGCGAGATCGCGCATGGTCGAGGCCGCTCCCAGCACGGATGCGAGCGGCGTCTTCAGATCATGCGAGATCGACGTCAGCAGCGCCGAACGGAGCCGCTCGGATTCGACCGTGCGCTTGACCCGGTCCATGTCCTCGACCAGCAGAACGCGCTCGATCGCGAGCGCCCCCTGGTCGACCAGCGCATCGAGCAGCCGACGCTGGTCCGGCGTCAGCAAGGGACCCGTGCGATCGTTGTCGATGCCAATGACGCCGATCGCGCCGCGTCCGGTGCGCATCGGCAGAAACAGCCGTTTGGCTCCCGGCAAGGTGTCCGAACCGCGGCCCGCGGGGCGATCGTTGCTCCAGGCCCAGTTGGCGGCGGCAAGATCGGCCTGGTCGAGCGCATCCTCGGGCGGATAGCCGGATTTGACCGTGAGCAGGCCTTCCTCCGGCAGCAGCAGGACCACGCGAACCTTCAACATCAGCGCCGTCTGATAGGCGGTCGCCCACAGCACGTCGTCGAGCGTCGCGGTACCCGCAAGCTTGCGGCTGAACGCATAGAGCTGCTCGGTGGTCCGGATCCGGCCGATCGCGGTGTCGGCCTGGCTACGCACCCGCCCGGCAACGTTCGACACCACGAACGCAATCAACATGAAGAAGAAGAACGCCGCGACGTTGGTCGGGTCGGTGATGGTGAAAGTGTAGACCGGCGGCAGGAAGAAGAAGTTATAAGCGAGCGAGGCCGCGATGCTCGCCAGCAGCGACGGCCATAATCCGTAGCGAACAGCGACGGCAACCACCGCGGTCAGGAACATCAGGTCGACGTTCTCGATGCCGAAATAAGGCTGGATGAGCATCGCGGCGCCGAGACCGAGCGCGGTGATCCCCAGAGCCTTCAGATAGGGTCGTGGATCGAACGGCTCGGACCGCGCCGCGGTCTGCACCGCCGTCTTCGGCGCAGGTTCGCCCGTGAGTTCGTCGCCCGGGATGACGTGAATGCTGATGTTGCCGGCGCGTCGGACCAGATCGTGCACCACCGAGCCACGCATCATTTCAAACCAGAGCGAGCGGGTGGATTTTCCGATCACGATCTGGGTGACGTTGTTGGCTTGCGCGAAATTGATGACGTCGTCGGCAATGCGGCGGCCAACAGCAGGAATGGTCAGCCCCTCGCCGCCGAGCGCTTCGGCAAGCCGAAGCGTATCGGCCAGCCGGTCGCGCTCGTCATCCGAGAGCTGCAGCGATCGTCGCGTCTCGATCGAGATCGCGGTGAACGGCGCATGCAGCCGGTCGGCGAGCCGCTTGGTGTAGCGGACGAGGCCGGCCGCGCGCGGATCCTCGCTGACGCAGACGAGGATGCGCTCGCCGGCGGCCCAGGGACCGGCGATGGCGTTCGCCTGCATGTGGGTGAGCAACTGCTCGTCGACCCGCTCCGCCGTGCGCCGCAGCGCCAGTTCGCGCAGCGCTGTCAGGTTGCCCGGTGAGAAATAATGCTCCAGCGCCCGCTCGGCTTGCCGGGGCACATAGACCTTGCCCTCCTTCAGCCGCTGGATCAAATCGTCCGGCGTGAGGTCGATCAGCTCGATCGCATCGGCGCGGTCGAACACCGAATCCGGCACGGTCTCGCGCACCCGCACATGGGTGATCTGGGCGACGACGTCGTTCAGGCTCTCGATGTGCTGGATGTTGACGGCGGTATAGACGTCGATGCCGTGCGAGAGCAGCTCTTCGACGTCGAGATAGCGCTTGGGATGGCGGCTGCCGGCCGCGTTGGTGTGGGCGAGTTCGTCGACCAGCGCGATCTTCGGCCGCCGTGCGATCACGGCATCGAGGTCCATTTCCTCGACCACCTGGCCGCGATACTCCAGCCGTTTGCGCGGGATCACCTCGAGCCCGCGCACCAGCGCCTCGGTCTCGGCCCGGCCGTGGGTTTCGACGAAGCCGACCACGACATCGATGCCGGCCTTGCGCCTGGCATGGGCGCTCTGCAGCATCTCGTAGGTCTTGCCGACGCCGGGGGCAGCGCCGACGAAGATCTTCAGCTTGCCGCTCGCGCTCTCCTCCCGGCGCGCGGCTTCCAGCAGCGCCTCCGGAGAGGGACGTTGTTCGGGATCGCGGCGCTCTCGGACCATCAGGGCAGTATAATCATCCGGGCGCCGCGAGCCTAGACCGCTACTTCGCGGTGGCGCGATCAAGCGCGAGATTCAACGCCAGAACGTTAACCCGGGGTTCGCCCAGCAGACCGAGCAGGCGGCCCTGGGTGTTGGAGGCCACGAGCTGCCTGAGCTGGTCTTCGGAGATATTCCGCGCCTTCGCGACGCGCGGCACCTGGAATTGCGCCGCTTCCGGCGAGATATCTGGGTCGAGCCCGCTCGCCGAGGTCGTGACAAGGTCCACCGGCACGGTGGCGTTCGGGTTCTCCGCCTTCAGCCGATCCACGTCTTCCTTGAGCCGGTCGGCGAGCGCCTTGCTGGTCGGACCGAGATTCGAGCCGCCCGAATTAGCCGCGTTGTAGGGCGCGGACACAGTCTTGGTCGAATCATTCGGGTCCGGCGCCAGCGTCGCCGAGGGTCGGCCTTGGAAGTATTTGTCGTCCTTGAACTCCTGGCCGATCAGGGCGGAGCCGACCACCTTGCCGTCCTGCTCGATCAGGCTGCCCTTCGCCTGCGCGGGAAAGATCGCGCCGGCGATGGCGGTCATGGCGAGCGGATAGGCCAGGCCCGTAATGGCGGTGAGCACCAGCAAGAGGACGATGGCGGGGCGGATTTCTCTGAGCATGTTAGGTCTCCTGTATCTTTCGCCGTTGCGAGCGAAGCGAAGCATCTCTTCCGTCGTTCCGGGGCGATGCGAAGCATCGAACCCGGAACCTCGAGATTCCGGGTTCGCCTCTTCGAGGCGCCCCGGAATGACGAAAGCAGTTTCGTCGCTTCGCTCCTCGCAATGACGGGGGTTAGGCCAAATGCAAGGCAACGACGACGAGGTCGATCGCCTTGATACCGATGAAGGGAATGAGGATGCCGCCGAGACCGTAGATCAGCAGGTTGCGGCGGAGCAGTGCGCCGGCGCCGACGGCGCGATAGGCGACGCCCTTCAGCGCCAGCGGAATGAGCCCAATGATGATCAGCGCGTTGAAGATGATCGCCGACAGGATGGCGCTCTGAGGGCTCGACAGGTTCATGACGTTGATCACACCAAGCTGGGGATAGAACGCCAGGAACATCGCCGGGATGATCGCAAAGTACTTTGCGACGTCGTTGGCGATCGAGAAGGTCGTCAGCGCGCCGCGCGTCATCAAGAGCTGCTTGCCGATCTCGACCACCTCGATCAACTTGGTCGGGTTGGAATCGAGGTCGACCATGTTGCCGGCCTCGCGGGCCGCCTGGGTGCCGGTGTTCATGGCGACACCGACGTCGGCCTGTGCGAGCGCCGGCGCGTCGTTAGTGCCGTCGCCGCACATCGCCACCAGCTTGCCCTTGGCCTGCTCGTCGCGGATCAGCTTGAGCTTGTCCTCGGGGGTTGCCTGCGCCAGGAAGTCGTCGACGCCGGCTTCCGCCGCGATCGCCGCCGCCGTCATCGGGTTGTCGCCGGTGATCATGACGGTGCGGATGCCCATGCGGCGCAGCTCGGCAAAGCGCTCGCGGATGCCGCCCTTGACGATGTCCTTGAGCTGGATCACGCCAAGCAGCTTGCCGTCCTTTGCGACCGCAAGCGGAGTCCCGCCCGCCTTGGCGATCTCGTCCGCAATGGTCTGCACCTCGCGGCCGATATCGGAAAGTGCCGCGGGATGGATGGCGCGGGCAGTGTTGCCGGAGGCAACCGCCAGCGTCGCACCACCGCCGACATAGGAGAGCATGGCATCGACCGCGCCCTTGCGTACCGACGAGCCGCCGGCATCGACGCCGCTCATGCGGGTCTGCGCTGTGAACGGGATGAAGGTGGCCCCTAACTCCGCCATGTCGCGGCCGCGGATGCCATACTTCTCCTTCGCCAGCACCACGATGGAGCGGCCCTCCGGCGTTTCGTCGGCGAGCGAGGCGAGCTGGGCGGCATCGGCCAGCTCCTGCTCGGTGACGCCGCGCACGGGCCGGAAGGCGGTCGCCTGCCGGTTGCCGAGCGTGATGGTGCCGGTCTTGTCCAGCAGCAGCGTATCGACGTCGCCGGCGGCCTCGACGGCGCGGCCGGACATCGCCAGCACGTTGAAGCGCACCAGCCGGTCCATGCCGGCGATGCCGATCGCCGAGAGCAGCGCGCCGATCGTGGTCGGAATCAGCGTCACGAACAGCGCGACCAGCACGACCACCGAGATCGAGCCACCGGCATAGGCCGCATAGCTCGGAATGGTGACGGTGGCGAACACGAAGATGATGGTGAGACCGGCCAGCAGGATGTTGAGTGCAATCTCGTTCGGTGTCTTCGCCCGTTCGGCACCTTCGACCAGCTTGATCATACGATCGATGAAGGTCGAGCCTTGCGCCGCCGTGATGCGGACGCGGATCCAGTCGGACAGCACCTGCGTGCCGCCGGTCACCGCCGAGCGGTCGCCGCCGGATTCGCGGATGACAGGGGCGGATTCGCCGGTGATGGCGGCTTCATTGACGGACGCGACGCCCTCGATCACTTCGCCGTCGGAAGGAATGGTGTCGCCGGCCTCGACCAGCACGATGTCCCCGACCTTGAGGCTCGTGCCTGGTACGAGCTTGAAGGTTGCGCCAGCGCCGGTCAGGAGCTTGGCCTGGCTCTCGGTGCGGGTCTTGCGCAGCGAGTCGGCCTGGGCCTTGCCGCGGCCTTCGGCCACGGCTTCAGCGAAGTTGGCGAACAGCACCGTGAACCAGAGCCAGAGGATGATCTGGAAGGTGAAACCCAGATTCTGGCCGCCGGTCACGAGGTCACGCAGGAAGATCACCGTGGTGAGCGCGGCCACGATCTCGACCACGACCATCACGGGGTTCTTGATCATCAGCCGCGGATCGAGCTTGACGAAGGATGCGCGGATCGCGGGCACAACGATCCGGGGATCGAGCATCGCCGAGACGGACGCACGCTTTTGCAGTTTCATGGTTTCCATGGAGGTCACTCCAAAATCAGAAGACGTTCGATCAAAACACTTGGCCGGCGTTCATCGCGAGATGCTCGACGATGGGGCCGAGCGCGAGCGCCGGGAAGAAGGTGAGGCCGCCGATGATCAGGATCACGCCGACGACGAGACCGACGAACAGCCCGCCGGTGGTCGGGAACGTGCCCGCCGACGGCGGGATGGATTTCTTGGCGGCCAGGGAGCCCGCAATCGCCATCGCCGGGATGATCATGAAGAAGCGTCCGACGAACATCGCGCTTGCAAGCGTGAGATTGTAGAAGAAGGTATTGCCGGTGAGGCCTGCAAAGGCAGAGCCGTTGTTGCCGGTCGCCGAGGTGAATGCGTAGAGCACCTCGGTGAAGCCGTGCGGACCCGCATTGGCCATCGAGGCCACCGCCGCCGGATAGACGACGCCGACCGCGGTCCAGCCGAGATACATCAGCGGCAGCACCAGGATCGCGAGCATCGCCATCTTGACCTCGCGTGCCTCGATCTTCTTGCCGACATATTCGGGGGTGCGGCCGACCATCAGGCCAGCCACGAAGATCGCGAGCACGACGAACAGCAGCATGCCGTAGAGGCCGGCGCCGACGCCGCCGATGATGATCTCGCCGAGCTGCATGTTGATGAGCGGGATCATACCGCCAAGCGCGGTGAAGCTGTCATGCATGGCGTTGACGGCGCCGCAGGAGGCGGCCGTCGTGATCACGGCGAACAGCGAGGACGCGACGATGCCGAAGCGAACCTCCTTGCCCTCCATGTTGCCGCCGGTCAGGCCGAGCGCATGCAGGGTCGACGTGCCGTCGGCTTCCGCCCAGTAGGTGATGGCGACGCCGGCGATGAACAGCACGCCCATCACGGCGAGAATCGCCCAGCCCTGACGCTGGTTGCCGACCATCCGGCCAAACACGTTGGTCATGGCGGCACCGATCACGAAGATCGACAGCATCTGCACGAAGTTCGACAGCGCCGTCGGATTCTCGAAGGGATGCGCGGCGTTGGCGTTGAAGAACCCGCCGCCATTGGTGCCGAGCATCTTGATCGCGACCTGCGAGGCGACCGGGCCGACCGCGATGGTCTGCTTGGCGCCTTCGAGCGTGGTGGCCTCCACATAGTCTCCGAGCGTCTGCGGCATGCCCTGCGAGATCAGGAACAGCGTGTAGACCACGCAGATCGGCAGCAGCACGTAGAGCGTGGTGCGGGTGACATCGACCCAGAAATTGCCGACCGTTCGCGCCGAAGCACGCGAGAAGCCGCGGATCAGGGCAACCGCCAAGGCAATACCAGTGGCGGCCGACAGAAAGTTCTGGTGCGTCAGTCCCACCATCTGAACGAGATAGGAAATCGTGCTCTCGCCGCCGTAGTTCTGCCAATTGGTGTTGGTGATGAAAGAGATCGCGGTGTTGAAGGAAAGGTCCTCCGCCACCGCACCTTGTCCCGCCGGGTTGAACGGCAGCACGGCCTGCAGCCGCATCACGCCGTAGATGATGAGGAAGCCGCCGACATGGAACAGCAGCATGGCGACCGTATAGGTCAGCCAATGCTGCTCGCGCTTCTCGTCGACGCCGGAGAACCAGTAGATGCCGGCCTCGATCGGGCGCAGCACCGGGGACAGAAACGTCCGCTCGCCGTTGAAGACGCGCGTCATGTACCAGCCGAGCGGCTTGGTCAGCGCGACGATGATCGCGCAGAAAAGAATGATCTGGAGCCAACCGATCATAGTCATGGCATCAACCCTTCAGACTTTGTGTCCGCCGCAGCAGCGGCAGCAGCAATGCAAGCAGGCCGCCGACGAGCGCGGCGTCGGCCAGCAGCAATTCGAGAAGCAGCAGCACGGGTCAGAACCGCTCGGGCCGCAGCAGCGCGTAGGTGAGGTAAATCAGCAGGCCAAGCGACACGGCACCGGCGAGCGAATAATCGAGGATCATGGCTCTTCCCTCACAGCCGTTCGCAGACGTAGGTGTAGCCGATCGCCAGCGCGAAGAAGCCGAAGCCCAGCGCCAGCATCAGAATGTCCATCATGGGATCTCTCCTCGCTGCGCCCATATCTCCGGCGCAACTTTCTCTCGGGGACCTGGCGGAGCTCGCGGAGGAGACACAGCGCACTTCCGTGGGCGCCAGCCAGGACTTTTGACCGTGCTGAAGTGCCACCCCGGACATAGGTTTTCGAGATGAGGGCTATGGCGAAGATATAGGAATCTCATAAAGGCCGGGCTGAACGCCACGCTCGCGAGGCAACCTCCACTGTCGTCCCGGACAAGCGAAGCGCAGATCCGGGATCCATAACCACAGGGAGTGGTGTGGCGGGGACTCGGAGTTGCCTGAATAGCGCAGCAGTTCCTGCCTGTGGTTATGGATCCCCGCGTGCGCGGGGATGACAGCGGGGGATGAGGCGACCGCGCCCCTCACCCACCCACCGCACCACTTATGAGATCCCTATATCTCCGTCCCCGTCCTCATCTCGTTTTCAAATGTCCGTTCAGCCATTTTGGAGAGGCCGGCCGACTGACCGACGCCAATTCCAGGAGGCCTGACATGACCGCCGCTCTCCGACGTAGCGATCTACCTTCGCTCGGCAGGCGCTTGCGCGCTGCGCATGCGATGACGCGGCCGCTGATGCGCGAGATCATCGGCACGGCCTGCCGCCGATTCCCCTCGCTCGGACAGAATGAGCGTACGATGCGCGTGATGCGTCTGGTCGAGGCGGAGGCCTGGGCCGATGCCGCGCTGACGATGATGGCGCTCGAGCTGCCGATGTGGCAGGTCCGCCGCATCGCCTATGACGAGGGTGAGTGGCATTGCGCACTCTCGCGGGAGCGCGAACTGCCGGACTGGCTCGACACCGCGGTGGAGGCCCATCACGCCGACCTGGCGCTCGCGCTGCTGTCGGCCTTCCTCGAGGTCCAGGCGTTGGCTGCGGAGACATCGCGGCCGAGCGTTCCCACCGTGCGCCCGGCTCCGGACCCGTTCTACGAGCCGCTCGGCTGCGAAAACTTCAGCTGACATTTGCGCCGGCCTTTATGACGCCCTTATGAGATCGCCGCGCAGCCCCACTCGAAATCATATCTCACTGAGACGATATTGATCGGACGGTTGCGGGACATGCGCCCGCCACCTCTGTCAATCGGAAGGACTACATCCGTGCAACGCGTCGAACCTCCCTCGTGCAGCTCGCCCTCCACCATCGTCTTCATCGGCCGCAATCGCCGCGGACAATGGGTCGCGCAGGAACAGAACGGTCTCTATGGCGGCCTGTTCGTCAGCCGCGCCCAGGCCGTCAAATACGCGCTGTTCGAGAACGGACAGCACCCTGAGACCATCGTCGATCTGCCGCGCGAGATCGAGCTCGACATGGGCAGGAGCCCCGGCGGCACCAGCGGGCGCCGCGCGGCCTGAACCGGCGCAGACAGACGAACAGCCATGTTCACTCCTCCCTCAGCCTGGTTCACCGGCTTCATCCCTGACCTCCCGACGCCGTTTGATGCTGCGGACACGATCGACCTCAACGGGTTCGCGGCGCTGTGTGAGCGGCAGATCGCAGCGGGTGTTCCAGCACTCGTGGTCTGCGAGACAGCCGGCGAGGCGCCTACGCTCTCGCCGGCCGAGCAGCAACTCGTCATCCGCACCGCGGTCGATGTCGCCCGCGGCCGCGTGCGGATCATTGCAGGCGCGATGTCGAATGCGACCAGCCATGCCATCGAGCTCGCACGGCGGGCCGAGGCGGCCGGCGCCGATGCCGTGATGGCAGTGGTCCCCGCCTACAACAAGCCGATGCAAGAGGGGATCCTCGCGCATTTCAGGGCAATCGCCGGATCGATCGGGTTGCCCGTGATCCTGCACGACGCACCCTCCCGGACGTTGCGCCCGCTCGCCGACGAGACGCTCCTGCGTCTCGTCGAATCCCGTCAGTTCGTGGGCCTGCGCGACGCCAGTGGTGACATCACCCGTCCGATGCGGCTGTCGCAGCATCTGCCCGCGGGCTTTCGCCTGCTGGCCGGAGATGACGCTACCGCGTTCGGCTTCATCGCCGAAGGCGGTGACGGCACCATATCGGAGGTCGCCAATATCGCACCGGACCTCTGCCGCACGATCTTCTCGCAGGTCAGGCAGGGCCGGTTGCAATCGGCGCGCTACCTGCAAAGGCGCCTCATTCCCCTGATCACCTGCCTCTCGAAGCAGAGCCCGGCAGCGCTCAAATACGCGCTGAGCACGCTTGGCCTGATGTCGCCGGCCACGAGGCTCCCGATCGTGCCGCTGGACGCGGCCGCGCAGCGGGAGGTGAACCGCGCATTCGCGGCGATCGCCGACGAGGAGCTGATCGATAGCGTCGGGGCCTAGGTTGCGCACTTATGGCGCTCCTATATCGCCGCGCCGCCGCTCATCTCGCAATCCTATGAAGCGGCGTCCATCATATGACGCAGATAACGACGACCGCGGTCGCCGTGTGGATAAGGGACTAACAACATGTCGGCAGTGACACATGGCTTTGACCGGCCCTTCCACGGGGCAGCCCGTCCCGCGCGCATCTCCGAGGCGCGCAAGTCGCAGCTCAAGCGCATCGCGTTCAGCGCGTTGACCCTGCTCTCGATGGGCAGCGTGCTCACCGCCCTGATCGCGCTGAAGACTGCGATCTATGTGTGGCGTCTCCACGCCTGACCGGCATGGGCAAGCATCATGACCCTGCAGTTCTGTGAAGACGCCGCCTTGGCCGCGATTGCGCTCCAGGCTGCCCGTCGCCCGCCGGAAGCCCCACAGGCGGCGGCGCTCGGACCGATCGATCCCGATGTGGTCAGCGCTGCCATTCCGGCGTTTTTCATCGGGCGCAACCGCGCAGGCCTGTGGGTCGCGCGGGAAGCCCGGGGTCGTGTCGGCGGTCTCTTCCTGTTCAAGAGCTCCGCGATCGATTTCGCCCACAGGCAGAGCAGGCCGCAGCGATGCGCGCTGGTGTTTCCGACCGAGACCTTCGAGCTCGACATCACCAACCGCGGCAATCCGCTGATCGTGCTGGCAGAGCAAGCGAGGCGGCTCATCGCGCGGGTGGCCACGAGGCAGCGGCGATGATCGAGCTGAAGATCGCCGTTCTGGTCGCGTTGATGGCTGTGTTGCTGCTCGGCATGGTTAAGACCGCGAGCGCAGCTTCGGACAAATAGCATGCAGCTCCTCAAGGGACCTCTGGAGCAGGCGGTCACCACGACCATTCTGACCATGATGCTGAGCCTGGTCTGGGGCGCGATCCTGACGCTCGTCATCACGCTGCTCGCGCGCGGGCTCGGGGTTTAGGGCCCGGCACCTGTCGACCGCACATTGACCATGGCTGCCTGCGCCGCGAGCAACCGGCCACTCTTGCCGGCCGCGTCGCCGGGTTCGGGCCGACCTCTGCCTCGGAAAAGACCCGGCCGATCTGGCGCAATTTGGGGGAAACGTGTAGATCGGTTTCATGAGCACAAGCAGCGTCAACGTCGTCGCCCATCCCCTGGTCCAGCACAAGCTTTCCCTGATGCGGGAGAAGGACCGCTCGACCAAGAGCTTTCGCGAGATCCTGAACGAGATCGGGATGCTGCTCGCCTACGAGGTGACGCGCGACCTGCCGCTGGAGCTGGTCGAGATCGAAACGCCGATCGCGCCGATGCAGGCTCCGAAGATCGCCGGCAAGAAGCTCACGCTGGCGCCGATCCTGCGCGCCGGCGTCGGCTTCCTCGACGGCATGCTGGCGCTGTTGCCCTCGGCGCGCATCGCCCATATCGGGCTCTACCGCGACCCCGAGACGTTGCAGGCCGTGGAATATTACTTCAAGGCGCCGCAGGACCTGTCCGACCGCACCGTGATCCTGATGGACCCGATGCTGGCGACCGGCAATTCGGCCTGCGCCGGCGCCTCCCTGCTCAAGGCGCGCGGCGCCCGCGACATTCGCTTCGTCTGCCTGCTGGCTGCGCCGGAGGGCATCGCGCAGTTTCAGAGCGAGCATCCCGACGTGCCGATCTGGACCGCCGCGATCGACGAGCGGCTCAACGACCACGGCTACATCGTGCCGGGCCTGGGCGACGCCGGCGACCGGATGTTCGGCACCAAGTAGACAGATTTGCCCGATCGGGTTACTTCGATTGGCATGAGCGCCAATGAATTTTCACTGCAATCGCTGATCACGCGTACTTCCGCCGCCGATCCGGCTTTCGTCTTCGACGGCGCAGCCGCCTCGCGCATCGAATTTGCCGCAAATGTCGAGCAGACCGCCGCCTGGCTTGCGGCCCAGGGTATCGGCCGGGGCGACGTCGTCGCGGTATGGCTGGTCAACCGGGTCGAATGGATCGCGTTGCTGTTTGCGGCCGCGCGCCTTGGCGCCGTCGCTGCCGCCGTCAACACGCGCTACCGCAGCGCCGAGGTCGCGCATCTGCTCAAGGTCTCCGGCGCGAAACTGATGGTGGTCGAGGCCGCGTTCCGCTCGATCGACTTTGCCGCCATCCTCGCCGATATCGCCGAGGCAGAGGTGCCCGCTTTGCAGAAACTCGCGGTGGTCGGCACAGACGCCATCCCCGCGCAATGGCCGTGCGTCCGCTTCGACGCCTTCGAGGCGGCTTATCCGCCCGCCTCGCTCGCACAGAACGATGTCGACTTGCCGGTGCTGCTCTACACCACCTCGGGCACGACCAAAGGACCCAAGCTCGTCGCGCATTCGCAGCGGACGCTTTCGACTCACGCAAGCTCCATCGCCAAGGCACTCAAGCTCGATCCGCAACGCCATTCGCTGCTGGCGATACTGCCTTTCTGCGGCACGTTCGGCATGACCAGCCTGCTCGGCTTCCTCGCGGCTGGCGCGACCGTACACGTGCTCGATGCCTTCGAAGCCGCCCCGGCGGTCAAGATCCTCCGCGAGCGTGAGATCACGCATTCGTTCGGCTCGGACGAGATGTTCCGCCGCATCCTCGCCCTGACGGATGCGCCGCGCCCGTTCCCGCATCTCGAACTCTGCGGCTATGCCGCATTCCAGCCCGGCTGGCGCGAGCTGGCCGCGGAGGCCGAGGCGCGCGGCATGCCGCTGTACGGGCTCTACGGCTCCAGCGAGGTGCAAGCCCTGTTCTCGATCGCCCGCCGCAGCGACGATTTCGCTGACCGCATCGAAGGCGGCGGCTGGCCGATGTCGCCCGATGCAAAAGTGCGCGTGCGTGACATGGAGACAGGCGAACTTGCCCGGCCGGGCGTCTCCGGCGAGATCGAGATCAGCGCGCCCTCTCGCTTCCTTGCGTATTTCAACAACCCCGACGCCACAAGCGAGGCGATCACCGCCGACGGCTTCTTCCGCACCGGCGATATCGGCCGGCTTCGCCGCGACGGCGCCTTCGTCTACGAGACACGAGCGGGAGATGCGATGCGTCTCGGCGGCTTCCTGGTTGCGCCGGGCGAGATCGAGGACGAGCTCAAATCCTGCTCCGGCGTTGCCGATGCCCAGGTTGTCGCGGTCGATCTGAAGGGCCAGGCGCGCTGCGTCGCCTTCGTGATCCCCGCGCCCGAGCCTCCGCAGCAGGAGGCGCTGATTGCGCGCCTGCGCGAACGGCTCGCCGGCTACAAGGTCCCGGCCCGGATTTACGTCGTGGACGCCTTCCCGGTCACCGACAGCGCCAATGGCGTCAAGATCCAGCGCACCCGGCTTCGTGCGATGGCGATGGAGCGTATCGCCGCCGAATGAGCCTCCTATTTGAGGTAGCTCGACAGGTTCAAGCTCAGGATCTTGCCGAGCGCCGAATAGGACGCCGTGAGCTGCGACTGGTAGGTCGACAGCTGCGCCGTGACGGCGGCGACATCGACGCTGGTGAGGTCGTTCGACAGCGTCTCGGCATAGCTCTTGTAGTCGGTCTGGCGGGCGCTCGCGGTCTCGATCGAGGACGCCGCGCTCGAGAGCTTCGCCTGCACGGCCGCGGTGTCGTCGAGCGCCGTGCCGGCAAGGTCGAGCGCGCTGGTGATGTCCGATGACGACAGCGAGGTGCTGTTGGCCACGAACTTCAGGACCCGCATCACCTCCTCGAACGCCGAATTGTCCGCCGTGACGCCGTAGGACACGGTTTGATCGGCCGCGACCCGGACAGAGGCGATTTCGTCGTCACCCTTGTAATAGCTGCTATCCGCCGTCGTCGTCGAACCGGCGCCGGACGAAAAGCTCGTCAGATCGACCGGCGCCGTGTCCGTCTTGCCGCCGGCGAAGACATACTGGCCGTCGTACTGGGTGTTCATCAGCGAGCCCATCTGCTCCAGCATCTGCTTGGCGGAACTGATCACCGAATTCACCTCGGTCGAGCTTCCCGTGGAGGCGGCGCTGAGCTGGGAGCGGAGCTGGGTGACGATGTCGGTCACGGAGCCGACCGCCGAATACATCACCTGGACCTTGCTGTCGGCCAGCGTGGCGGAATCGATGTAGGACTGCGCGCGGTTCACCGAGACCTGGAGATTGACGACATGCTGCGCGTCCGCGCCGTAGCCGCCGAAATCGGTCGAGACGACACCGGAGGATTCCTGAATCTGCATGTTGGCCATGACCGACTCGACGCGCATCGCATCGGTGATCATCCGGTTCGACTGGGCGAAAGTGGCAACCCGCATCGCGACCATGGCTGCCCCCTTACGTCGACTGCACAGCGGTGAGCAGCGCCGAGTACATCGAGTTGATGGCCTGGATCAGGGCCGATGCTGCCGAGTACTTGTTCTGGAGCGTACTCAGATTGGCTGACTCTTCGTCGAGGTTGACCCCGGACTGCGACGCCAGCGAGTTCGCATAGGTCGACTGTGCGGTTTCCTTGGCGGTGTAATTGGTGGAGGCGCGCGAGGACTTGCTCGAGACGTCCGACACGACAGCCGAGGCGTAGTCGGCGAGCGAACCGGTGGTGGAAGCAAGCCCGCCGGTCGACGAGAACGTCCGCGAGCTCGTCAACGCATCATGGAAGGCATTGATGACCGTGGCCGATCCCGATGTCAGAACCGAGCTGCCGACCGTGAGACTCGACGACGAATCCAGCGTCGCGAGCTGCAGCTCGTTCGTTCCGGACAGGATTTTGCTGTTGACCGCGATGTCCAAGGCGCTCGTGCCGCTCACGAGGTCGTTGAGGCCGAAATACTCGGAGAACCCCTCGCTGGAGCTTCCCACCGAGCTCGTCATCTCGTTGATGGCGACGCCATTGCCGGAGCCGGTCGCCGTGATCGCGAGATGGCCGTCCGAGTCGACCGACGCCGACATTCCCGAGATGCCGTTGATGGCGGTGACGAGATCGCCCACCGTGGAGTAGGACGACAGGTCGAGATCGCCGTAGGAGACCAGATTTCCGCTCTTGTCGGTCACGGCGAGGCGCACCGTGCCGGTGGCGGACAACGCCGAACTGCTGGTCACGGCCGTCGTGCCGGTCAGGCTGGTCGGTGCCGGGACCGAGGAGGCACTGTTCGAGACGCCGTTCATCACGGACGCAAGCTGCTGCGCGAGCTGGTCGAGTTGCGACTGCGCGTCCGGCAGCGTGTCGTCGCGGAGCGTGATCAGCGCGCCGATATCGCCGCCCGTGATCTGGGAGGTGATGTCGACACCGTTGACCGAAATCGCGCTGAAGTCGCTCGACGAGGAACCGGCGGTATAGGTCGTCGACGCCGTCACGTTGGCCGCCGGCGTATAGCTGATCGTATGCGCCGAACTGTCGACAAGCGCCTGTCCGGATGATGTGTAGATCTGCAGATCGCCGCTCGACGTCGTGAAATAGCTCACGTTCATCTTGGACGCGAGGTCCTGCAGCGCGGTGTTGCGCTGGTCCTCGAGGTCGGCGGTCGACTGGCCGGTCGCGGCCGTCTGCTTGATCTCGGCGTTGAGGTCCGCGATCTGCTTCAGATCGGTGTTGACGTCGTCGATCGACGACGAGATGTCCTGGTTGGCATCCGACCGGAGCTTCTGGACCCCGCTCGATGTCTCCCGCAACTGGCTCACGACGTCGTCGAGCGCGCTGATGACGTTGGATTGCAGCGACGCGCTCCCCGGCGTGCTCGCGAGCGACGACAGCGCCGATTCGAGCGAGGAGATGCTGTTGGCAAGCGAGGTCCCGGACGATGAACCGCTGCTGCTGCTGACCGAACCGTAGAGCTTCTGGAGCGATGTCAGATAGGTGTTGGTGGTGTCAGCCGCACCGAGATCGGAATCCGCGCCGACAAGCGACTTCAACAGCAGCTTGTCGACCGTCGAGGTGATGCCGGTGACCGTGACGCCGGTGCCGACGCCGTTGGTGACGCTGCTCGCCTGGGTTGCGGATTTCTTCGTATAGCCCGTCGTGTCGGCGTTCGAGATGTTCGACGACGTCACGCTGATCTGCACGGACGTCGCCGACAGCCCGCTGAAGGCGATCGATCGTGCGATATCAAGCGACACGGCGGCTTCCTTCGTTTCGTCAGGCGCTGCGGCTGGTGCCGCTGGAGACGGCGCGGGCGGCGGCGACGCGGCCGGACGCGCCATAGGGCGAGACCGACGCGATCTGCTCGCGGATCGCCTGCATGACCGCCTCGATCCGGCGATTGCTGGCCTCGATCGCCGCGCGCAGGCGCACCAGGTTTTCGTCCATCGCCGCGCGCAGCTTCAGGATCCGCTCAAGGAGCTGCTCGCGCAGCATGCGATCCCTGACGTTCAGGCTGGTCGACCCCGCCGCGCATTCCGCAACGGTCCGTTCGAAAATTTCCGCCAGCTTGTTCTTTTCATCGACCTGCTTCAGGCGCGAGGCCGGCAAGCCCCTGGCAAGCTCGGCATTCTCCTCGGCGACCAGCACGGTCAGCGTATCGATCAGCGTAATCAGCGATTTGATCCTGATATCGCCGCTCGCGACGGTCGTCCTCGTGGCTTGGCTGTTGGCTTGGGCTACAGTCATGGTCATCGCCTTCTTCTAGTTACGCCGTTTACCGCGGTCGACCTGTGAGCTGCGCAGATACGCGCCGATCGCGGTCGTTCTGACGGTCGCCTGCTTCATCTCGCTCTCGATCTCGGCGGCTTCCCGCAGGAGGCCGCGCCGTGTCGTCTCCACATCGTCGAGCAGCGCGATCAATTGCTTGTGGTCGCTACCCCTGACGTTCGCGGCCCGCAGCACAAGCCGGCGCAACCGGCGCAACAGCGCTTCTCCCGCAGCGCTTGCCTTTTCACCTGGCATCGCTCACCTCATCGCCGAGATCAGTGTGTCGTACATCTTGTTGACGGTGGAGATGACCTGGGACGCAGCCGAATAAGCCTGCTGTGCCGAGATCATGCTCGAGAACTGGCTGGAGGTATCGGTGGTCGATGATTCCAGCTCGCTGCCGTAGACCGTGCCTGCGCCGTTCTCGCCCGACGTCTGCAACGTGGCGTTTCCCGAGGTGACGGTCGCCGAATAGATGCCGTTGCTGCTGGCCGACAGGCCGTTCGGATCGGCGAAGGTTGCGACCGCGATCTTGTAGATCGCGATCGTGCTGCCGTTGGAATAGGTGGCATCGACCACGCCGTTCTTGCCGATCGAGATGCTGGACAATTTGCCGAAGGCAAGGCCGTCCGAATCGATGGACGTGACACTGACCGAGGGGGTCGTCTCACCCGAGGCCTTCTGCGTCAGCCCATCGGTCTTGCCGACGGTCCCGAGATCGAGCGTGATCGAGCTGTTGGCCGCCCCGTCGGTCCAACCGGTCACCGCGATGGTCGCCGGGCTGGGGCTGGTGCTCGCGAGCGAGCCGTCGCTGTTGAAAGTGATGTTGACGGTGCCTGAAGTCGTGCCCGTGCTGGTCGACGTGTCCGACGCCGACGTGGGATTGCCGAAGCTGGCGCTCCACGCGTTGGTTCCGGTCTTGGTCCAGGTGACCTGCACCGAATTCGCCGCGCCCAGCGAATCGTAAACCGTCATCGAGCTGTTGAAGGTATCGCCAGTCGCCGCGTCCGAGGGCAGATTGGCGTTGAACGTCGTCTTGGTGGTCGCGCTGCCGCTGGTCGCGGCGACCTTCGTATCGATGGCCTGGAGATTGCTCGCCGACTCACTGCCGACGATATTGCCGTCGGCGTCGGTGCGCCACCCCTCGAGATAATAGCCGTTGTTCTCGAGATAGCCGGCATTGTTGATGGTGAAGGCGCCGTTGCGCGTATAGGACACGCTGCCGCCGGTGGTTGCGTCGGTTACCGCGAAGAAGCCGCTACCCTGGATCCCGACATCGGTGGCGTTCGTCGTTGCGGCCAGCAAACCCTGCTGGGTGATATTGGATCGGCCGGACACGGTGACGCCGCCGGACGCATAGGACGTCGTACCGCTCGACGCGGTGACGAGCGAGTCGAACATCCCGGATGTGGTCTTGTAGGCGGTGGTGTCGGAATTGGCGATGTTATCGCTGATCATCGACAGGGACTGGCTCTGCGCGCTGAGTGCGGAGATTGCCGAGGAAAGTGCACCGCTGAGACTCATGGTGAAACTCCGGGATGGATTACGACGTGACGCCGAGGATGTTGGCAGCGCTGACGGAGACGCCGTTCACCGTCAGCGACGGCGTGGACGTCGAGGTATCGATGCCCGTCACCGTTCCGGTGACCGTGGTATAACTGACGACAGAATTGCCGGCGCTGTCGGTCGCGTTCACCGAGATGGTGTACTGACCGCCGTCGGAGAGCTGGTTGCCACTCGAGTCCTTGCCGTCCCAGGTGAAGCTGTTGGTGCCGGAATTGCCGGTGCCGCTGCCGGTCCACACCGTCTTGCCTGAGGAATCCGCGATGCTGATCGAGACGTTCGCGGCGGCCGATGACAGCGAGTAGCCGAATGTCGCCGAGCCGTTGCTGAGCGTCGCCGTATCCGACTTCGCCTCGACGGTGTGACCGATGTAGTTCACCGAGTTCAGCGTCACGAGGCTCGAGAACGAGCTCGCCAGCGAGGTGAGGCTGGAGTTGATCGACTGCTGCGAACTGAAATTGGCATAGGACGTGAGCTGGTTGACGAGATCGGTCGTCGAGGTCGCGTTCAGCGGGTCCTGGTTCTGCAGCTCGCTGACGAGCAGGCTGAGGAAATCGCTGGAAGTCAGCGTCGATGAAGACGACGTGCTCGACGAGGACGAACTCGTCGTGGTCGCTGTCGACGCCGAACTCGTTGCAGAAACGGTCATCAGAAACTCCGGCTTTCCTGCGCTGCCGACGATGCGATGTCGGCCGGCGGCGCGTGAAATCTGTGTGCTGATGAAACGGGTGGGCGCGCGGATTCAGGCGGCGATTCACGTGCGTGAAAGCAGCATTCGACACGGCAAAATCTGCCGTGTGCGCGCTAGTGATGCGATGGTCGGAAGTTCATTTGCTGCGGCGATTGAGCCCGGAGCCGAGACGTCGTCATGCCCGGACGATGTGGCAGCTCCATCGCCGCAAGCGAGATCGGAATATCCGATTTCAGGAGAGAAGCGACCGTCAGCTTTCGGCGGTCTCGCCTTCGGTGCGAGGCTCGGCGGGGTCGCCCCTCATGTTCGCGGCGGCCGCCACGATGCGGTCGGCCAGGCCTGCGGGAGCCCGGACCGGAGGCGCCGCGAGCGCCTGGCGCAGGACGCGCGCTTCGTCCAGCAAGGCCTGTGCGGCGGCCGAGCCCAGCAACAACTCTTCGGCGGGCAAGCGACGATCGTCGGGCCAGAGGGAGAGATCCTCGCCCAGCCGATCGATCAGTTCCTCAAACTCGGTGACGTCCATCGCCCGCCGGCCCCACCTCGGTCGAGCCCGTCATAAAGCATTGCGGGCGCGCCGGAAACCCGGATTTCGGTAGTCCTGGAGGCCAAGGCACCCGCATCACTACGGAGAGCGGCGGAAGGGCCCGGGTTATCGGCGGCTTCTTTCCACGCTGGAGCCGAACTGTTTCAGTCCGAACGGGCCGAATCGACCGGTGCCACCTTGCCCCGCACGCTCGCATCGACGGACTCCCAGGCCTCCCGCAACTCGGTCAGCCCGGCGATGATCCGGCGATAGCTTTCGCGGGCATGCGGCCGCCCATAAGCCTTGTGACTTGCCACGATCAGGGCGTTGTAGGTCAGGAACAGCCGTTCCGCCACCGCGCCGCCCTTGGCAAAATCGAGATTGTGGCTGAGCCCACGCAGGATCGCGGTCGCCCTGACCAGGTAATCGTGCCCCTCCTCGAAGCGTCGCCCTTCCTGCGCTGCGACCGACTTCTGGAGGAAGGTGATCGTGCCGCCGAGCAGCATCGAAACTGCCTTGAGCGGCGGCACTGTCGTTGCCGTTCCCCGATAGGCCTGGTTGGCCATGTACGCCATCGGATTGTTCATCATCAATTACTCGAGCTGGAATTGAGCAGGGCCTTCAGGTAATCGAGCGTGCTGTTGGCACTCTCGATCGCCGCCTGGTATTTCGCGTATTGCGTCTGAAGCTGCGACTGCAGCGTCGACGCCGCGCTGTTGATGTCGTCGACCTTCTGCTGGAGATCGTCGTCGCGCGTCGTCAGGTTGGTGATCAGCGTCTGCAGCACGCCGGTCGACGACGAATAGTCCTTGGCGACCTGGTAGAGCTGGGTTGCGATACCCGAGGTCGACGTCACCGTGATCGACTGGGACGTCGAGCCGCTATAGGTGAAGGCCATGCCGGCGTAGATCGAGCCGGACGCACCGATGATCGTGGTGCCGCTGACTGTGAACTGCGACGAGTCGCCGCCGACCGACGCCGAGGAGAGGTTGCCGTTGGCATCGACGGTCAGATCCAGCGTGAACGATTGCGGCGACGTCCCGGTGTTGACGACGCTGAGCTGGCTCGACGACGTCGTGGTCTGCGCGGACAATAGCTTGGTCACGCCGCTCAGATTCGTGCTGAGGACGTCCGACAGCGTGCTGGTGTCGAGCTCCAGTTCGTTCTTTTCGTTGAAGGACAGACCGAGATCGGCCATGGTCATGCCACCCACGGTGCTGTTCAGGGCGTTCTGGAGAGCATCCATGATGTTTCGCATCGTTCCGTCGCCGAACAGAACCGCGCTCGAGTCGGCCGTGCCATCGGTCGAGGTCGCTTGCTGAGCGATGACCGCGTCGCGAAAGGCGTTGTAGTTGGTGACGAACGTCTGCACCGCCGATTGGATCTGGCTGGTGTCGGTGTCGATGCTGACGTTCAGCGACGTGCCGTCCGGCGTTGCCTGCAGCAGGCTGAAGGTGACACCGCTGAGGACGTCGGTAATATCGTTGGTGTCGCGGGTCATCGCGATGCCGTCGAGCGTGAATTTGGCCGACTGGGCATCCTGGATGACGTTGGTGAAGCTCCCCGAACTGTCGGTTACGCCGAGCTTGTTCATGATGTCGTCGCCGGACGTGCTCGTATAGGAAATATCGGCCGCATCCTCCGTGCCGGTCAGCACCATCTGATACGAGGTGCTGGAAACCTGTACGATCGAAGCCTGGACGTTGGTCGTCGAGGTCTGGGCATTGATGGCATCGACGACGTCCTGGAGCGACATCGTGCTGGTGATGCTGATGTCTGCCGCGCTGCCACCCGCCAGACCAAGCGAGAACGTCCCGGTGTATCCGAGTTCGTCGGTCTGGCTCGATTGCGCGGTACCGGACACCTTCTGGGCAGTGGCGAGCTGGCTGATCGTCAGCGTGTGATCGCCGATCGCCGCCCCGCTCTTGATGCTCATCGAGAGCGCCGAGGAGGCGCTGACATCGCCGGTCGAACTGATACTGGCGGAGCGCGTCGCAAAAGCGCTGGCGGACAGCGAGTTGACCACCGCGGTCGAGAGCGACGACAGCCCCGAATATAGCGTCTTCAGATCGCTCTGGAGCGTCTGATAGGCCGTTATCTTGGCCTTGTTGTTCGTGATCGTGGTCGAGATCGTGTCCGCTTGCGCCGTCTTCGCATCGACGGCGGACTGGATCAGTGCGGACCAGTCGATGCTGCTCGAATTGGTTGTCCCGCTCGTGGTGACGGAGACGCCCGAACTGGCGGTGCTGCTGCTGGTTGAGCTGACGCTGGTCACTTTGCCTGACTATCCCCTGGTCGGGGGCGGGCCGACATGATGCCGGCCCGCCCGGATCATCATCAGCCCAGCAGCTTGAGCAGGTACTGGGGCATCTGGTTCGCCGCGGCCAGTGCCGAGACGGCCGCCTGGGTCTTCACTTCCGCGGACGAGAGCTTGGACTGTTCGGACGCAATGTCGACGTCCTTGATCGCCGAATTCGCAGACTGCAGGTTCTGGGTCTGGGTCGAGATCGAGTCGGAGCTGAAATTGAAGCGCGATTCCTGGGCACCGATGCTGGCGCGCGCGCCGGAGACCGTGTCGATAGCCGTGTCGAGCGCAGTCAGCGCCGAGGTCGCGTCCGATAGCGAGCTGACATCGAGCGAGGTCACGCCAAGCGAGGATGCCGTGAGGTTGCTGAGCTTGATGGTGATGGTGTCAGATCCGGAGGATCCGACCAGCACCGAGACGCCGGACGCAAACACGCTGGAACCGTCGAGCAAGCTCTGGCTGGAATAGCGCGTGCCGCTCGCGATGGAATCGATTTCGCTCTTGAGCTGCGAGAATTCCGAGTTGATGTAGGCGCGGCTGGAGTCGGTCGTGGTGCCCGAAGCGGATTCGGAAGCCAGCGACTTCATACGCGCGAGAATGTCGGAGATGTTGGAGGCGCCGCCGTCGGCGGTCTGCAGAATCGCGGTCGCCTGCGAGGCGTTGGTGGCGGCCTGCTGCAGCGTGGTCACGTCCGAAGAGATGCGGGTGGATATCGCAAGACCCGCGGCGTCGTCGGACGCGGACGTGATGCGCGAACCGCTCGACAGCTTCGAGAGCGAGCTGGTTTCCTGCGCGGAGTTGATGTTGAGATAGCGGACCGCGGCGTTGGCGGCGGTATTGGTATTGATTGCGGGCATTGGAAGCTCCTGTGCTGATGGGCAAGCGTGCCGCATCGTGAAAGATCGATTTACGACGACGCAGACCGCAGCCCCGTCCGTTCGCTCAAACGGCGGAGTGCAAGGAGATCAGGCGCAAAAACTTTTGCGCGGCAATTTTTATGGTTAGCAATCGGTAAACGCGGTGCGGATGTCGCGTTCGTGCTTGCGCAGGAGCTGGCGCAACTGCTGGCGTCCGCGCTTGAGCAGCGACTCGACGGCTGCCACCGTGGTATCCATCACCTGTGCGATCTCGCCGTTGCTCATGTTCTCGTGATACGAGAAGATCACCGCGATGCGCTGTTGCTCGGGCAGACGCTGCATCGCGAGCTCCAGCATGTCATTGAGCTCGTTGCGCTCGATGATCTCGACGGCGCCGGGCTGACCGTCGGCGACCTCGGGTACGGTCTCGACGTTCTCGTTGCGCGGCTTGCGGCGCAAATCGATGCAGCGGTTGGAGATGACGCGGTAGAGCCAGGTCGAGAACTTGGCGCGGCCATGTTGCCAGCGGCCGCGATGGCTCCAGATCTTGAGCATGGTGTCCTGCACGACGTCTTCGGCATCCGCCGCGTTGCCGACGATACGCAGCGCGATCGCGTAGGCGCGGTCGATGTGACGCTCGACCAGCATGCGGAACGCGACCTCGTCGCCGAGGGCGAGCTTGTCGAGCAGTTCGCTGTCTTCGTCATAGACGACGTCGTCCGCGACCGGCGCGCTGTCCGGCGCTAGCGGCACCGACGGCGCGATCTGTACGATCGCCTCATCAGGCACCGTCGTCGTGATCGCGACCTCGGCGGGAGCCCAGACATCAGCAGCGTAACTCATCCCGCAACCTCCAACCCGCAGCGCCGGCGGCGCACATGCCACACGGCTTCCAGGCGTTGAACGCGGCACCAAAACAATCCAGGCGGAGAATTTTTGTTATTTTTCAAGATGTTAGCCGGTCATTTTTGCCGAGCATCGGGCAATAATTGCCGATCGCGCGATAGTCTTTCGCCTCACACCTGCAATCATCACATCGTCTCGCGCCATGGCGGATCATCCATCCTGAACAGATGTACTCGTGGGAAAACGCTGACATTACGCGGCACTAGGTGATCGGTCGCGACACGCGCATCGCGCGTGAAGCAGCGATTGTTTCCGAGTGTGAACGAACGCGGGGCGATGTCTTCACTCGGCAGTTTTTGCCGAATCACCTTTTTGAACCTAGCGATTTTTTTGAATCTGTCAGTCGTCGCCGACGCGATTTTGAATCGTGCGCGAACTTTTTTCGCATCGATCGCGCCTGACTCCACGTCTGCGCACGTTAATCATGATGGTGGACGAGGAAATTGTCGCATGAAGAGCGCAACAGCCGGGCGCGAGCCCCGCTCGCGAATTGTTTCTGCTTGGTCGTTCGATGTTTTCGATACGTTTCTGCTACGCGCTTGCACGACGCCGGATGGCGTATTTGAAAGGACTTTCGAGCTTTCCGGCATTTCACGAAGTTTGCCGAATGTTTCCGCGAGTTTCGTTCAGCATCGCATTCAGGCCGAGTTGCGTGCACACCGGAGCGCGAAGGAGAGTCGCGGCACGAGCGAAGTCCGGATCGCCGACATCTATTCCTTCTTTCCGTTCAGGCTGTTCGGTCTTTCGCGTCGCGACCTGAACGACCTCGTCGAATCGGAGTTCGCCGCCGAGATCGAACTCTGCCGAGCCAATCCGGACATGACCCGGCAATATCTGGACATGAAGCGTGCCGGACATCGCGTCGGCTTCATCTCCGACACCTATTGGGATTCCGACCGGCTGGCGCGGCTGCTGCGGGCCTGCCGTCCGGGACTGACGTGGGACTTCCTCTACGCGTCATGCGATCACGGCAGCAGCAAGAGCGAGGCGCTGTTTGCGACATATCTGTCCGAACAGGGCATCGATGCCACGGCCTCCTTTCATGTCGGTGACAACGAGAGCGCCGATATCAGGGGCGCAAGGCGCCACGGCATTCGCCCGCGCTACTATCCGCAGGCAACGGCGCAGCTCGCCTCCAGGTTTCAGCGCGAGACGGCGCTGTTCGAACTGCTGTGCGCGGGTGTGCCGTCTCGGCTCGATCACGGCTCGCGGACCTTGCGGCGCATGATCGCTGCGCGCAGCGCGGAGACATCTCCCGCCTTCCACCTCGGTCTCACCGTGCTCGGCCCGGCCATGACAGCCTTCGACGCCTTCGTGGCGCGGCGCTACGAGGACGTCGCAGGCTCCGGTCGAAGTGTCGCGCTCGGTTTCCTCGGCCGCGACGGATGTCTGTCACACAGGATCTGGCAGGACCTGCACGGGAACACAGCGGCCTATCTCGAGATCAACCGGCGCGTCAGCCTGATCGCCTCGGCCGACACCGTGCAGCCGTTGGTCGATCTGCTCCGCAATATCGTCAAGATCGACGTAGCGACCTTCGGCGACATGTTGAAAATCACGCCGCCGAAGGTCGCGGCGTTCTTTGCCGGTTGTCCCGGCGGCATCGCCTCCGGGGAAGAGATCGCAGAGGCGCTTCCCGCACTGATGGATCCGGCCGACATCGCCGAACTCGCCGCAGGCCTTCGCGCCCGGCTGCTCGCCTATCTCCGCCAAACCATCCCCGGATTCGACGATTGCACCGACCTCGTTCTCGCCGATCTCGGCTATTCCGGCAGCGTGCAGAAGGCGCTGCGCCGCATCTTCGACCTGGAGGGCATCAAGACCCGCCTTCACGGCGCCTACCTGATGTCGCTCGACGACGCCTTCGGCGACATCGCCGGGCAGGACAGCGCGGAGGGCTTCGTCTCCGATCTCGTCGTCACCCCTCACGTCAAGCGCATGCTGATCCGCAACATTGCGCTGCTGGAGCAGATCTGCTGCTCGCCCGACGGTTCGGTGCGGGACTATGAGGCCGGCGCGGTGCTGCGCGAGCTCAATCAGCGGCCAGCAAGCCAGATTGCGCTGGCCGCCGAGATCCAGACCGGAGCCCTCGCCTTCGCAGAAAGCGCGGGCGACGTCTCCTTCGACTGTGGCCTCGATCCCTATGCTGCATCCGGCGTCGCCGCGCGCTGGTGTGCGGCGACCCTGGCCCGGCTCCTGCTGCTGCCTGACGAGGATGAACTCGCACTGCTCGGCGGACTGAAGCATGACGTCAATCTCGGCACGCATGCACTGGCGCCGATGCTCGACGGCGAATTCGTCCGCCGGCAGATCACCGCCCGCGGCCTGTCGGCCGCCTGCACGTCGGAAGCGCCGCCGATGTGGCTGGCGGGCAGCTTTGCCCTGATGTCGCCGTCCCAGGCCTATCTCTATGCGCTGTTCGGCGCCAACCGCCTCCCGGCCGACGTCTTCGAGGAAAGTCCCTCCGGGCCGGTTGAGGTTGGGTTGTTCCGCGCTGGCGGCGAAGCGTCACTGCAGGCGGTGACGGTCCACCGCACAGGCGTCGGTGAGCTGCGCATCCGCATTCCGGTCTCGCGCAGCATGGACATCGCCATCATCGCGCTGCCGCTGCCGAAATTCGCCCCCGAAGGCCTGCTGCATGGCGTGACCATCCAGACCGCAGAAGACGTTCGTGCCGCCGCGGAGTCCCACAACGTGGTCGGCATCGCGGCCGAAAGCCTGGTCTATGCGGGGATCCAGCGGAACGGCGGCTATTATCGCGCCGAGAGCGATGACGGCTGCCTGCTGATCCCCGTCGCCCCGATGACCGGGGATATCGCGATCTACACCGTGGCGATCATGCCGCTCGGTCCCGCCTCCAATTAGTTCGCCTGATCGGGCCGCCCGGGCCGTTGAAGACCAGGGGCTGGCACGAGGGGCACGGAATTGACGGACGACACGCACCAAAACCTGGATCGGCTGCTGCAATCCGGCCATGTCCGGCTCGGCCGGACCCAGCGCGATCGCCTGGATTGGCTGGTCGGCCAGTACGGCGCGGCCACGTTCGACGATATTTCGGGCGGCCGGCAAGGCGGCGTCATCATGCTCAGGGAGCCGCCGAGCGGCGCAGCAGCCGAGCTGTTCTACCGCGCGCTCACCCCCGGCTGCGCCGTCGTCATTCCGACCAGCGAAAATCCCGGCTTCGACTTTCTCAAATCCAAGCTGACCGAGTTCGGCACCGTCGGCCCCTGCGGCGCGGACGGCCCGCACGAGATGTGGTGGGGCGGCATCGGCTGGTCGAAGTTCATCACCGCGGCCGACGCCGCGACCACGCGCCCGCGGATCGTCTCCTGCTATCCGCGTCGCGGCGACGCGACCGCGGCTTTTGCGCTCCGACACTCGCTCGAGCGGTTCGAGCTCGCATGCCATATCGAGTCCATCGACACGGAATTCAGCGACCGCGTCCTCTGCTTCGAGAAAGCCGAGTTCATGGTGCGGATGTGGAACAAATACCGCGAACCGCTGCTGTTCGTCGAAGCCGGCGCCGTACTGCGCGAGGCGCCGCTGCTGCCGTCGTTCCTCGGCTGCGATGTCGCCCTCCACAAATGGAATCGCTGGGAGATGTCGGCGCGCACGCTGTATCTCGGCCGGACCGAGCGCGCCGAGATGCTGCTCCGCACGTGGCAGCACCTCGCCGCGTCCTATCCCGCGATCTGGGAAGGCTATCTCCTCGACCAGGCCTGGAGCCTGACCTCCTCGCAGGTGCCGCTCGATACCGTGTGGCTGCCTCGATCCTATCACGCACTGCAGGGCGATCTCGGCGCGACGCGCGCCACGGTCCTCCATAACGAGCAGACGACGACGCTGGAACTCGGACCCGATCCCGCCTTCGCGAATATCGCGCGGACGGCCCGGCGGGCCGGCCGCACTGGCGCCCGCGATGCCTTCATGGTGATGACCTCGAATGCGCAAACGGCGAACGGGGTCGCCGTGATCCTGCGCGACATCGCAGCCAGCGACGCCGGCGCGGTGGCCGCGACCGTGGAAGCCGTGACCGGCGCCTATGCCGCCGATTGCGGCGGCTACGGCCGGCTCGAGCTGTCGCTCTGCGCCTGGCAGGACGATGTCGGCGCCGCGCGCGATGCAGCAAGCATGGCGCGCTACCGCATCCTGGAGATCGCGCCGGGACAGCGCATCGCCAACGATTTCTTCGTTCACCAGGCGGCCGACGACGCAGTCATGACCGCCCGCCATCTCTTTCCCTGACGGACATCACAGATGCTCAAGACCATCATCCTGCTCACCGACACCGTGCAACAGCAGCAGCCGCTGGCCAATCTGCTCCGCGAGCACAATCGTAACCTGAACTTCTGCTCGGCGCTGCGTGCCGCCGATCTCGGCGCCCTGGAGCCGGACGTTCTGAGCGAAGCGCGGCTGGTGTCCTTTGCTGCCGATGTCGCCGTGTCCGAAAAATTCCTGCTCCAGCTCGGTTACGGCGCCTACAAGTTCTATGCGGCACCGATTCAATATCCGGGTCTGCCGCAGGCACCTGACGAGAGCGAAGAGGATCCGCGTTGCTATTCCGTGATTGCGCAATCCATGACGATCTGGCCCGACTTCAAGAAGGTGGTCGGCCTCGAAACCGTGACGATCCCGGACGGCACCGTGCCAGCCGAGCGCGAGCGACTGGTGTTCTCCCGGCTTGCGCATCTGTTCTGGCAGATGTCGGGCATGATCGCCGGCGAGGCGACGGATCTACCGGCCATCATCGGGTCCGCCGAGAGCCAGCGGCCGACGCTTGCGATGATGAACTGAGTCATCCCGCGGAACGTCCGAGCTGCGCCGACAGAGCATCACGATGTTCGGGCGCGGCTATCGCGATCATGCGGCGCGCACGCTCGGCGAGGCCGCAGCCGCGCAGCTCCGCGATCCCCCATTCCGTGACGATGGCGTCCACGTCGGCCCGGGGTGTCGTCACCGTCTCGACGTTGACCACGATCCGGCTGGCGCCGTCAGGCGCCGTCGCCGGCAGCGCGATGATCGCCCTGCCCCCGCGCGACGCATTGGCACCGCGCACGAAATCGAGCTGCCCCCCGATCGCCCCGACGGTCACGCCATTCAGTGTCTCGGAATTGACGCTGCCGTCGAGCCCGACCTGAAGCGCCGAATTGATCGCGACCAGCCGGTTGATCCGTGCCAGCACGCTCTGGCCATGCGTATAGGACGTTGGCCGCACCGCGACCGCCTCGTTCTCGTGCACGAAACGATAGAGCCGCTGCGTCCCGATCACCTGGTTGGTGACGGTGATTCCGGCATCGATCCCCTTCTCCGCATTCGTCAGCGCGCCGCGTTCGATCAGCTCGACGACGGCATCGTTGATCAGGCCGGAATGGATGCCGAGATTGCGCACATGGGCCAGCGACGAGAGGATCGCGTCCGGAATCCGTCCGACGCCAAACTGAAGCGTGCTGCCGTCGGCGATCAGGCTTGCTGCGTGAGCTGCGATACGGCGCGAGACATCATCCATGGGCGGCGACGCCAACTCGACCGGCGGGCGGCTGGCGGCAACACGTGCATGGATCGGCACATCCTCGGGCCATTCCGCGCCGAACGTGAAGGGCGCATCAGGATTGATCTCGGCGATGACGAGGCGCGCGCCGCGCGCGGCATCGATGACATAGTCGTTGGAGAGGCTGGCGCTGAGCCGCCCCCCGGCCTCCGCAAGTTGCACCAGGACGACATCCGCGCGGTGACGGCGTGAAGCGAAGTCGGCACAGAAGGCGCTGTAATGGCTCGGGATCATTTCAAGCCGGCCCGCTTTAGCGAGGCGGCGGGCATTGCCGATCACGCCGTAGCTGAGAAACGATACGTTCGCCGCGCTCGCCGCCGCAAACGTCTCCGAGAACACCGGCCCCACCATCATGCGGAAGGATGGAAGCTGTCTCGCCTGCGCCATCAGCGCTTCGGTCAAGGTGACCGGCTCCGCCGTCGCCTGCCCGCATACCACGAGATCGCCCGCATGGATCAGGCCGGAGAAGTCGATCGGAGCGGTGGCCGCTAGCACACTGAGCTTAGTATGATTTAGCCAGGCCCAGCACCTTCTCCGCAATGAAGCTGAGCGCAAGCTGCGGGCTGACCGGCGCGATGCGCGGGATCAGGCTTTCGCGCAAATAGCGCTCGACGTGATACTCCTTGGCATAGCCGAAACCGCCGTGAGTCATCACGGACTGCTCGCAGGCCCGGAAACCGGCTTCGCCCGCGAGATATTTTGCGGCGTTGGCCGCGGCCCCGCACGGCATGCCCTTGTCATACTGCCAGGCCGCCGACATCACCATCAGCCATGCGGCTTCAAGCTCGACCCAGTTGACCGCGAGCGGATGCTGGATGCCCTGGTTCTGGCCGATTGGACGGTTGAACACGATTCGTGTCTTGGCGTATTCGCTGGCGCGCGACAGCGCGACTTGCCCGAGACCAACCGCTTCGGCCGCGATCAGGATCCGCTCGGGGTTCATGCCTTCAAGGATGTACTGGAAGCCCTTGCCCTCTTCGCCGATACGGTCCTCCATCGGGATCTCGAAATCCTCGAAGAACAGCTCGTTGGAATCGACGATCTTGCGGCCCATCTTCTCGATCTCGTGGACCTTGATCTTCTTGCGGTCGAAATCGGTGTAGAACAGGCTGAGACCATGGGTCGGCGAGCGCACCTCTTCCAGCGGCGTGGTGCGCGCCAGCAGCAGGATCTTGTGCGCAACCTGCGCCGTGGAGATCCACACCTTCTGGCCGTTGACGATGTAGCGGTCGTTCTTGGCGACGGCCCGGGTCTTGAGCTGGGTGGTGTTGAGGCCGGTGTTGGGCTCGGTGACGGCGAAGCAGGCCTTCTCGCGGCCATCGACCATCGGCGGCAGCATGCGCTTGCGCTGCTGTTCGGTGCCGAACACCACCACGGGGTTGAGCCCGAACACGTTGATGTGCACGGCGGAGGCGCCGGACATGCCGGCGCCGGATTCCGCGATGGTCTTCATCATGATCGCAGCTTCGGTGATGCCGAGGCCCGATCCGCCATATTCCTCGGGCACGCAGATGCCGAGCCAGCCGGCGTCGGCCATAGCCTTGTGGAAATCGTGCGGGAAGCCACCGTCATGGTCCTTCTTGAGCCAATAGGCGTCGGGAAAATCCTCGCAGACCTTGGCGACGGCGTCGCGAATGGCTTCCTGCTGGTCGGTGAGCGCGAAATCCATGTTCTGATCTCCTTATGGGGAGCTGCGAGGCTCCGATCCTAACGCCCCATCTGGGAGGGCAGCCAGAGAATGATACTCGGAAACGCCACCAGGATCGCAATCGCGATCAGGTGCGCGATGAAATGCGGGAAGGTGCCGTGGAACACTTCCGCCACCGGCCGCTTGGCGTAGCGGGCGACGATGAAGCAGTTCAGCCCGACCGGCGGGGTGATCATCCCGACCTCGGCCGTGACGATCTTGATGACGCCGAACCAGATCGGGTCGAAGCCGAGCGTCTTGATCAGCGGCAGCACGATCGGCACGGTCAGGACCAGGATCGCGATCTGGTCCATGAAGGATCCGAGCACGATGTAGCCGCACAGGATCAGCGTGATGATCACCCAGCGCGAGGTCGGCAAGCTACCGATCCAGGCGACGAGATCCTGCGTGACATGCGTGAGCGTGAAGAAATAGCCGAAGATCGAGGCGCCCACCAGGATCATGATGATCATGCAGGTGCCGTGAGAGGCGCGCAGCAGCGTCGCATACAGCGAGGACGGCGTGATCTTGCCCTTGACCATCGCCAGCAGGAAGGCGCCGAACGCGCCGAAGGCGGACGCTTCCGTCGGCGTTGCGACGCCGAGATAGATCGTACCGGTTACGATCGAGAACAGCACCACCATCGGCGACACCTGCCAAAGCAGCGCGAATTTTTCCCGCCACGGCACCGACTTCGCGGCGGGAGCGCGCGAGGGATCCTGCCAAACCAGGAAATAGATCGTCGCCATGATGGTGAACGTCACCAGGATTGCCGGGACGATGCCGCTGATCAGCAGCTTGCCGATGTTCACTTCGGCCAGCAGGCCGAAGATGACCAGCGCGACGCTGGTCGGCAGCAGCATCGACAGCGTACCTGAGATCGCGACGACTCCGGCCGCCATCTTCGGCTCGTAGCCTTGGCGGATCATCGCCGGCAGGCTGGTGGAGGACAGCGTCGCAGCGGAGGCCGTCGAGGTGCCGCAGATCGCGCCGAAGCCGGCGCCGGCGAGCGCCGTCGCCATGCCGAGGCCACCGGGAATGCGGCCGACCCAGGCCGAGGCCGTCTTGAACAGATCGTCAGCTACTCCCGAGAGTAGCACGAGGTCCGCCATCAGCAGGAACATCGGGATGGTGATCAGCTCGTAGGACGAAACAGTGGAGAGCGGGGCCGTCTGCAGGATGCCGAACAGCGTGGCCCAGCCGCCGACCATCACGAGACCGACGGAGCCGGAAAATGCCATGGCGAAACCGACGGGCGTGCCGAGCGCGAGCAGGCCGAACAGCAGGGCGAGAACGATGAAAGGTGTCATGAATTCCTGCCGTTACTCGAAGCTTCGCGCTTCGCCGACGCCGGTCACCGGCGGCAGCGGATAGAGGTCGCGCCCGCTGACGAGGCTGAGCACATTGCCGACCAGCTGCAGCGCGAGCCGCAGCACCAGGACGCCGCAGCCGAACGGCACCAGCGCTGCCGAAATCCAGGTCGGCCAGGGGATCGCGCCGGAGAGCACATCGTGCTGCTCGTAGTTTTCCAGCGCGCGCTCGAACCCGACCTTGCAGATCAGGACGAACACGAACAGTCCGGCCAGTGCCGTGACGATCTCCGACAATCGACGCCCGGCGGGAGAAAAGCGCGACAGGAGAATGTCGACACCGACATGGACATGTTCGCGCAAGGCGTCCGACAGCGTGAAGAAGAACACGCCGGCGAGGAGATAGAGCCCGATCAGATCATAGGTGAAGGACAACGGGCTGTTCAGCGCGTAACGCATGAACACGTCGGTCACGACGAGCATCATGATCACGAACATGAACACCACCGCGATCACCGTCAGCGCGCGTTCCAGCGCGCCGAGCACATCTCCTGCCCGCTTGATCACCTCGAGCGCCTCCCCTGTCCGTTGCCTGATGACCTGGCGCCTTACTTGGCGCCGCCAGCGGCAAGCAGATCTTCGAATTCCTTCAGCGCGGCGGAGGCCTGCTTGCCGCGGCTGTCGAGCCCGCTCGCCCAATCCTTGCCGACGTCCTTGAGCTTGTCCTTCATCTCGGCGCGCGTCGCCTCCGGCAGCGGATCGAAGCTGACGCCTTCGTCCTGCATCTGCTTCCGGGTGACTTCGCCTTCCTTTTCGACGTCGGCGCAGGCCTTCGGCGTGATCGCCTCAGAGGCTTCGTTCATCGCCTTCTTCACATCGTCGGGGAGCTTGTCCCAGACCGACTGGTTGATGGAATAGGCGACGATGAAGCTGCCGAAGCTGACGCCTTCGGTGGCGTGCTTGACCAGCTTGTCGAGCCCGTAGGACACGACGCTGTCCAGTGGGAACAACAGGCCGTCCATCGTGCCGCGCGACAGCGATTCATAGGCGTCAGGCGCGGCCATGCGCACCGGCACGGCATTGAGCGCACGTAGCGTCAGGTCCTGTGCGCCGCCCGTGGTGCGCAGCTTCAGGCCCTGCATGTCCTTGATCGTCTCCACCTTCGATTTGACGGTCCACACCTGATAGGGCGGCAGCACAACGGCCATCAGCAGCTTGATCTTGTTCGGCGCGTATTCCTGCTTGGCCAGAACCCCTTCGCGCGCGCTCTTCCAGTAGGCGAGCGTGCCCTGGCAGCTGGTCGCGAAGGCGCCCGGCAATTGCGCGACCTCCGACAGCGGCATCTTGTCGGAGACATAGGACGGCCCGATGTAGCCGATGTCGACCACGCCGGACTGCGTCAGCCGCAGCATGTCGGCGGCCTTGCCGATCTGCTGGTTCGGATAATAGGTGAAGGTCACCGCGCCGTTGGTGCGCTTGGTGACGTCGTCCATCCAGGGTTTGAGCATCAGACGGACGAGGTAGTGGCCGGCGGGGAAACTGTCGGCGACCTTCAACTCAAGCGCCTGCGCCTGCAGCGTCGAGACCGGCAGCGAGAGCGCGAGCGCCGCGACAGCCCGGACCAGATTCTTCTTCATGTCGTTCTCCCTGACGCGTCCCCCTGCCGAAGGCGGCAGCGCAACGCTGCAGCACCGTTCGGCCCTCTCTCCAATTCTTGCTTGATGAAAATGTACATATATGTGAATTTATATGTCAAGCATATGAATTATGCATAGGGCTATGCACCCCGATGCAGCATCTGCAAATTGACACCCAATTTTTATGAACTCTAACCTCACATATGTGAATTCATCCAACGAGGCCCCATGGGACCGCTCGCCGGCTTCAGCATTCTCGACCTGACCTCGGTGCTGATGGGCCCCTACGGCACCCAGGTGCTGGCGGACATGGGTGCCGACGTCATCAAGGTGGAGAGCCCCGAAGGCGACATCGTTCGCGAGATCGGTCCGGGCCGCACGCCCGGCATGGGCGGGATGTTCCACAATGCCAACCGCGGCAAACGCAGCATCGTGCTCGACCTTAAGACAACGGGAGGCCGCGACACGCTGCTGCGCCTTGCAAAGCGCGCCAACGCGCTCGTCTACAATGTGCGTCCGCAGGCGATGGCGCGGCTCGGGCTCGACTATGAGACGCTGCGCTCGGTCAATCCGGCACTCGTCTATGTCGGCGCCTTCGGCTACGGCCAGTCCGGACCCTATGCCGCAAAGCCCGCCTACGACGATCTGATTCAGGGCGCGGCCACCATCCCCACGCTGCTCGCGGCGGCCGGCGACGGCACGCCGCGCTACGTGCCCGTCACCATCGCCGACCGTATCGTCGGGCTGATGATGGTCAACGCCATCATGGGTGGACTGATGCACCAGCAGCGCACCGGCATCGGCCAGCGCATCGACGTGCCGATGTTCGAATCCATGACGGAGTTCGTGCTGGTCGATCATTTGGGCGGACTCACCTACGATCCGCCGCTCGATCACGGCGGCTACGCCCGTCTGCTCTCGCGCTATCGAAAGCCCTACAAGACCAGCGACGGCCATCTCTGCGTTCTCATCTACAACGACAAGCACTGGCGCAGCTTCTTCGAGGCGATCGGACGACCGGAGTTCCTGCAGCAGCCGCGCTTTGCCAACCACGCCGCGCGGACCAAACACATCGACGAGATCTACGAGGAGATCGGCGGCATCTTCGTCACCCGCACCACCGCGGAATGGCGCGAGCTTCTGGAACGCGCCGACATTCCGGTGATGCCGATGCACACGCTGGAGACGATCCTCGAGGATCCTCATCTCAAGGCGATCGATTTCTTCAAGACCGTGGATCACCCGGTCGAAGGCCGCATCCGCCAGATGCGCGTTCCCTCCAGCTGGAGCGCGACCCAGCCGGAAGCCGGTGGTCCGGCACCGACGCTCGGCCAGCACGGCCGCGACATTTTATCCGCGGCTGGCTTCTCGGCCGAGGAAATCGAACAGCTTGCAGAGCAGAAGGCAGTTCACCTGGCGCCGCCGCCTTGACGGCCGCGCCAGCCAGATCGCAACGATACAGGGAGGAAACCGCGATGGCCGGACTTTATTTCGAAGACTTTTCCGTGGGCCAGGAGTTCAGGCATCCGCTGACCCGGACCGTCACGGAGATGGACAACACCATGTTCAGCCTGCTGACGCTGAACCCGCAGCCGCTGCATATCGACGCGCATTTCTCTGCCCAGACCGAGTTCGGCCAGCGCATTTTCAACAGCCTTTACACCCTCGGCATCATGATCGGCATGACGGTCTATGATACCACCATGGGAACCACCGTCGCCAATCTCGGCATGACCGACGTGACTTTTCCAAAGCCGGTCTTCCATGGCGACACCTTGCGGGCGACGACGAAGGTGCTTTCGTTGAGGGAATCCAAATCGCGCCCGAAAGCGGGCATCGTCGAGTTCGAGCACCACGCCTTGAACCAGAACGACGAGATCGTCGGCAAATGCCGCCGCATGGCGATGATGCACAAGAGGCCGATCTGATGCGTTCGATGCTGTTCGTGCCGGGCGACTCCCCGCGCAAATTCGAGAAGGCGAGCGAAGGCAATGCCGACGCGCTGATCATCGATCTTGAAGACTCCGTCGTCACCGACAAGAAGGCGGAGGCCCGCGGGCTCACGCTGGCGATGCTGAAGGGCCGCAGCAAGCCCCATCAGGTCTATGTCCGCATCAACGCGCTCGACACCGGCATGACGCTCACCGACCTCGCGGCGGTAATGCCGGGCAAGCCCGACGGCATCGTGCTGCCCAAATCGCAAGGCGGCGACGACGTTCGGCAGGTCGCGACCTGGCTCGAAGCCCTCGAAGCTGCTTCCGGCATCACGGTCGGAGCAACCCGCATCGTCTGCGTCGCCACGGAGACAGCCGGCTCGATCTTCGGGCTCGGCAGCTACAAGGGCTGCTCCCCACGCCTTGCCGGCCTGATGTGGGGCGCGGAAGATCTCTCGGCTTCGCTCGGCGCGACCGAAAAGGCCTCGGGCGGCGTGTTCCACAGCCCCTACCGCCTCGCGCGCGATCTCTGCCTGATGGCGGCGGCCGCGGCCGAGGTAGCGCCGATCGACACCGTCTATACCGACATCGACAACCTCGCCGGTCTCGAGCAGGAAACGCGCGCCGCGCGGCGCGACGGGTTTTCGGCGAAGGCGCTGATCCACCCCAAGCATGTCGACGTCGTCAACGCCGCATTCGCGCCGACCGAAGCCGAACGCATCTGGGCGGAGAAGGTGATCGCGGCGTTCGCGAGCAACCCGAACTCCGGCACGCTGCGGCTCGACGGTCAGATGATCGACAAGCCGCATCTTCGCGCCGCGCAGAAGATCCTCGGCCAGACCTAGATCGGAACCCGCCACCATGATCGTTCGCCAAGCCGCCAACGTCCTGGAGATCATGGAATTCTTCGCGCAAACGAGGAAGCCGGCGACGCTTGCCGAAATTGCCGATCATTTCGGCTGGCCGCGCTCGTCGACCTTCAATCTGCTCGCGACGCTGTCGGAGAAGGGTTATCTCTACGAGCCGCGGCCGCGCGCCGGCTTCTATCCGACGCCGCGCTGGCTGGCGATGGCGCGGTTGATCTCCGAGGTCGAGCCGCTGCCGCCATGGACGCACACGCTGATCGCCGAGCTTTCGGCTGAAACCGGCGAGACTGCGTCCATCGTGGCCCCGGCCGGCGTGATGGCGGTGTTCATCGACGTCGTCGAGTCCCAGGCTCCGATCCGCTATTTCGCGACCGTCGGCCACCGCGTGCCGATCCACGCCACCGCGAGCGGCCGCGCGCTGCTGCTGCAATATTCGCCGGAAGAACGCGACTCCGTCTATCGCAAGATCGAATTCAAGCAATACGGTCCGTCGACCCCGATCAGCATCGAGGCGGTCGAGATCGAGCTGCGCAACTCGATCGAACGCGGCTACTGCGTGAGTTTTGCGGATTACAGCCGCGACCTCGCCGGCGCGGCGATTCCGCTTCCGATCGGGGATCGCAGACTGTCGGTCGTCGTCGCAGGGCCGGAGTTTCGGATTGGGCCGAAGATTGCGGAGGTTGCGGCGCTGATCGCGCGGACGGTGGACAGGCTGCGGCCGAAGGGGCCGGGGTAAAGAAGTGGAGTTCCAGTACCCGCCGCGCCAGCGGTGCGCCCCCTCGCCCCGATTGCGGGGAGAGGGTCGGGGTGAGGGGGAGTCTCCACGGAGACGGTGACAGTCGGACTCGCGGAGAGTCCCCCTCACCCGGAATTTGCTCGCGCAAATCCCGGCCTCCCCGCAAGCGGGGAGAGGCGAAGAGCCTACGGCGCCACCTTGTCGCCAGTGAAGCCATTGCCGTCGAGCGCGCGGCGTACCGTTCCATCGGCCTTGGCTTCATCGAGAAAATGTGCCGCCCAAACCTTCGCTGTAGCCTTGCCCTTGGGCACGACCACCACCACGCCGGTCGACTGGATCACCTCATCAAGCACTTTGGTTCCCGGCAGCTTTCGCGAGAGGTCTTCCAGTGCACCCATGCCCATCGCCAGCGCATCGAGCTCCCCCTTGCCGATCAGCTCGGCCGCCTCTTCCGGCTTGACGAACTTCGTCAGCTTCGCATGCTTCAGCGACCTCTCGACCGTCCGCGATGTCGAGGTGCCTTCGATGCAGCCGACCCGTATGCTGGCGCGATCGACATCGGCGACGGATCGGATGTCCGATCCGGCGCGAACGAGATAACCGCTCATATAGGCGACGTAGGCCGGGCCCTGGTCCACGAACTGCTCGCGTTTGACGTCCGCCGGCATGAAGGAGAGATCCCAAGCATCCTTGCTGCTAGCCGCGGCGATCTCGTCGGAACTCTGGTATTCGACAAGTTGCAACGGAAGGTGCAGCTTGTCGGCCGCTGCCCTGGCCAGTTCGACGGTGACGCCGCGCGGCTTGCCGGTGTTAGGGTCGCGCGTCGTCCAGAACGCCGACGCGGCGGGGCCGACGGCCACCGCCACACGCAGGGTGCCCGATGGCGCGATATCGCCGGGGCCTTCAGCCTTCGCAAAGCTGAGGGCAAAGGCCAAACTCAACGCGGCTATCACAGCATACCGCAACATGGGCACCTCTCGACGCAAGAGCTGGCTGCAGGGATCGATCAGACGATCTTGATCGACATGTCCGGCAGGCCCTCGAGCTTGCAGAGCAGCACGTCCCCCTTTACCACCGGTCCGACATTTTCCGGCGTGCCGGAATAGATGATGTCGCCAGCCTTGAGCTCGAACGCTTCCGACAGCTTTGCGATCTGCTCGGCGACGCTCCAGATCATCTTGCTCAGATCCGAGCTCTGCTTCACCGTGCCGTTGATCGCGAGCGAGATCGCGCCCTTCTCGAAATGGCCGGTCTTGCTGGCCGGATGGATCGGGCCGATCACCGCGGCGTGGTCAAAGCTCTTGCCGATCTCCCAGGGCTTCTTCTCCGCGGCCATGCCGTTCTGGAGATCGCGCCGGGTCATGTCGAGGCCGAGCGCGTAGCCATAGACGTGGTCGAGCGCTTTGTCGGCGGGGATGTTGGTGCCGCCGGATTTCAGCGCCGCCACCAGTTCGACCTCGTGATGGTAATTTTTGGTCAGCGACGGATAGGGATGATCGGCGACTTCGCCGACCGCAACATTCTGGATCGCATCCGTCGGTTTCTGGAAGAAGAACGGCGGCTCGCGGTTCGGATCGGAGCCGCGCTCAATCGCGTGCGCGGCATAGTTGCGCCCGATGCAGTAGATGCGGCGGACCTGGAACACGCTCGTCTCGCCGACGATCGGGATCGACACCATCGGCACCGGGAAGATCGGCTTCGGTCCGGCCTGCGCCGCAGCCGGCGTCGCATCGGCAATGCCCGCCGCCGTCATGGCGGCTGCGGCAGTGAGCACGTCACGTCGAGAGGTTCTGGTCATGGTTCTGGTCCGTTCGCTTGGCCGCTGGTTGGCAGCGTGGCTATTCATATGGCGAAACACTCAATGGGCCAATGGATCCGGCCGCATCTGCACCTTGTAGACTTTGGGCGACGCCTCCTTGCCACCCTCTCCGTGGAAACTCGCGCGCGTTCCCGTCGTGCTCCACAGGCCGCGCCCCTTCCAGCCCGTGTTGGGGTCGTCGATCCGGCCGTCGACATTCTTGGTGAAGAAGCCGAGCGGATACGGATTGCGGAGGTTCACGAGTTCGCCGTTGACCAGCGCGAGCAGCGACTCGCTTCCATTGGCGCTGGCGATCGGCACGTTGGCGCCGAGGCCGAACGTGTTGTAGCGGTCGACCCAGACATAATAGGCGTGGTTGGCGCTGCCGCTGGCGTTCAGTCCCTTGAACTGCGGTCCCGGCATGCGCCAGGTCTTCCAGCCTTCCGGACATTGCTTGCCATCAGCTGTCGAAGGTCCGTTCAGCGGCCCCTTGCAGAGCTTGCGATCAAAGCTTGCGAGGTGACCGCTGGACAAGACGGTCCAGACCACACCGTCGAGGCCGATGTCGAGCCCGCGCGGACCGAACGTGCCTTCCGGCGGTTGATACACTTCGGACAGCGCGGTGTTGGCGGGATCGGGACCCGGCGTCACGCGGATGATGTAGCCGGGCTGATCGATGCGGGAAAAGCCGCGATCCATCGCCTGGCCCCAGATCGTATCGTCGACCGGGCTCGGCATGATGCCGTAGAACGACGCCGCGATGCGCTTGTCCTTGGCGGGATCGACCGGATCCTTGTGCTCGACATAGGCATCGCGCTTGCCATTGCCGTTGGTGTCGATGATCAGCGGCGTCCAGCCCTGGGATTTCACGGCGTCCAGGGTTTCGCGATACTGCCTGGTGTTGAGCCAGCCGACCAGACCTCCACCGAGCCCGGGACCGCCGGAGCTGGTCCACAGCGTCTGGTTGGCGTCATCGTCGAAGTAAAGGTGATGGGTGGTGAAGCAGGTGTTGATCAGGTCCCATTTGCCGGTCACAGGATCGAAGCGCGACAATTGGCGCAACGATGTCGCCTGTGGCGCCACCTTCGCCGATGCGAGATCCGAGCCCTGCTTGCAATAGTCCGGATTGGCGGGCGGGCGCAGGCGCGCGGTGAACCACACCTTGCCCTGCTCATCCATCATGACGTTGTGGATGCTGGTGTGGCCATCCCAGATCGGATCATCGCCCCAATAGGCCGACGGACCTCGCGGCGCGTCGGTCGACGACGGCGTGTTCGGATCGAGATAAGGATGCTTGATGGTGCCGGCGATGTTCTTCACGGGATCGAGCGTCGGCACGAGATCGGAGCTTTCCTCCGACGAGCCGTAGATCAGGCCATTGGCGTTGACGCGCGGATTGCGCTTGTCGGTCGAAATCGCATCATGCTGATAGCGCGTCGGCGCGGCCCAGTCCCACATCGTGAAGACCACGTTGCGCTCGATGCCTTTGGGCCGCTCGGGTTTGTCGAAAGGCAGTTCGCCGGACGCGATGCGATCGGTCCATTTCGAGAAGAGGTCGTAGACCTTCTCCGGCCCCATGCTGGCCAGCACCGTCGCCATATACTCCTGGGCCTGGCCGGCCTGGGTGCGGATCGCCCATGCGGTATGGGAATCATTGCCGTCCTTAAACACCTTCGGGATCTCGCGAATGCCGCGCGTTCCGAGCGCGTGGCAGGACTGGCACATGTTCTTGACCGTATCGACCCATTGGGTCTGCGACTTCATGGTCTCCGGCATCTTGTTGCCCTTGTCGCCGGTGCCGGGAAATTCCTCCGGCCTGGGGATGTCGAGCATCGCGTACCAGTACATCCCCGGATAATTCTGCGCGTCTTCCTTGGGCGAAGCGGCAGCGGCTTTGAAGCCCAGCACCTTGCCGGGACGCGCGTCCTGTGGCGCCGTATCCTGCAAGCCATAGCCCCGGACCCAGACCTTGTAACCGGCCGCGGGAAGGTCCGGGATGACGAACCGGCCCTGATCGTCGGTCACCACCACCTTGGCGTATTTGGTCGGCAGGTCCCTCGTCTCGGCAATCACCCAGACGCCGGCCTCCCCGCCCTTGTCGCCGATCACCTGTCCGCCAATATCGTTGGCGGATATCTCGACAGTCGCCGCCATCGCGGCGCCGGCATACCACAGCGCGGTCGCGCCGAGACAGCCAGCCAGCATTCTCTTCATGCTCATCGTTTCTCCCCTTTCGTCTTGTTTTCGTCCGAGCCTCTTTGCGGGCTTATTCGGATCCATCTTTTGCATTCTAAACCGATCGAGGAACGTCGGGACCAGCCTCGTTGCGGCGAGTGATATGAGCCCCGGGCGGCACCTCGAATTCGCGTTCCAAGACCCATCTTACCAAGCCTTGGCGGATTCGACACCGCCTCGAGAACCTCGCGGCGATGACGCGTGCGCTTCGCTCACGATTTCAGCGCGTCGTGCGCCGTCTCCGGCGCCTTCAGCGTCGCGATGATCGTGATGATCGACAGCGCGATGACATAGACCGACACTGCCCAGGAGGAGCCAGCCCATGCCAGCAACGCGGTTGCGATCAGCGGAGAGAAGCCGCCGCTCAGCGCAGCTGCGACATTGGCGCCAAGCGATGCGCCGCTGTAGCGCACCTGGGTACGGAACAATTCCGGCATGAATGCCGCCTTCGGTCCGAACAGCAACGCATGCGTCAATGTCATGGTGACGACGAGCGCGAAAATGATCAGCGCCGGATCCTTCGTATCGAGGAACCAGAACAGCGGAAACGCGAGCGCCACCGAGAACACGCCGCCGGCGAGATACAGCGCTTTGCGACCGAAGATGTCGGAGAGCCAGCCGGCAAGCGGCAGCGTCGCGAATTCGACGATTGCCGCATACACCACCGCATCCAGGATCACCTGTCGCGGCAGGCCGAGCTTCGTCGTGGCGTAGACCACGGTGAACACGGTGAGGAGATAGGCAAGCCCCACTTCCGACACCGTGATGCCGATCGCGAGCAGGAAGCTGCGCCAGTCGCGGCGAAGCACGTCCAGCGCCGGCTGCGCCAGAACCTCCTTGCGCTCGACCACCTCCTTGAAATGCGGCGTCTCCGCAAGTCTCAGCCGCACGATGAAGCCGACGCCGACCAGCAGGATGCTGATCAGGAACGGCACACGCCAGCCCCAACTCAGGAAATCGGCCTCGGGCAACTTCGTCACGAGCGCGAAGATGCCGGTGGAGGCGGCGACACCGACCGGGAAGCCGATCTGCACCAGACTGCCGTAGAAGCCACGCCGGTTGCCGGCATGCTCGATCACCATGACCACCGCGCCGCTCCATTCGCCGCCAAGCCCGATGCCCTGGACGAAGCGCAGGACGATCAGCAGGATCGGCGCCCAGACGCCGATCTGGCTGTAGGTCGGCAGGCAGCCGATGAGGAAAGTGCCGAGCCCCATCGCGATCATGGTCGCGACCAGCATTGTCTTGCGCCCGAGCCGGTCACCGTAATGCCCGATGATCGCCCCGCCGATCGGCCGCGCAACGAAGCCGACCGCATAGGTCGAGAACGCCGCCAGCGTGCCGACGAAGGGATCGAAGCTCGGGAAGAACAGTTTGTTGAACACGAGCGCCGCAGCGGTGCCGTAGATCAGGAAATCGTACCACTCGATCGCGGTGCCGAGTGCGCTCGCCCACACCACATGCGCCGTCGTCGACCTCTCCGTCGAAGCGGAGATCCCCGTTGCTGCCGTCATGTCATGCGCCCCAAAACAGTCCGGCCGCATCATGGCCAATCGGGGTGACGGATGCAATCTCTGGAGGTGTTATCTCACACGGGATAACTCGGCGAGATTTTGCGCGCCGCTGCCTCAACACGCGACGTTGCAAGCGCAGCGAAGCAATCCGGAATCTCTCGACGGAGACAGTCTGGATTGCTTCGTCGCAAGGGCTCTTCGTAATGACGGGTGTTGAGGCAGTTGCGGCTCCCAGCCACATCGTCTGCACCGAGGACCCGTCTCATCCACTATTCGCCATTGACAAATTGATTCGTCAATATCTAATTGTCCTCCAGAATAACCGGCCGCGCCAAGCGGTCCATAAAAGAGAGGGAACGACGATGAGAGGGTATCTCGCCTGCGCCATGCTCGCGGCCATGACGTCGGCAGTCATGACCACGGCGGCCACCGCGCAAATCTCCGACGATGCCGTGCGGATCGGCGTGCTGACGGATCTGTCGAGCTGGGGCCGCGATAACAGCGGGCCGGGTTCGGTCGAAGCCGCAAGGATGGCGGTGGAGGAGTTCGGGCCGACCGTGCTCGGCAAGCCGATCGAGATCATCAGCGCCGACCACCAGATGAAGACCGACGTCGGCGTGCAGATCGCCCGCGGCTGGTTCGACAACGGCAAGGTCGATGCCATCGTCGACGTCCCCAATTCCGGCATCGCGATCGCGGTCCACAACATGGTGCGTGAGCGCAACAAGATCGCGCTGCTGTCAGGCCCGGGCGCAAGTTCGCTGACCGACGAGCTGTGCAGCCCCAACACCGTGCACTTCACCTATGACACCTATGCCCTCTCCAAGGTCACGGCCTCCGCCGTGATCAAGGAAGGCGGAAAGTCCTGGTATTTCATCACCGCGGACTATGCCTTCGGCCAGCAGCTCGAGAAGGACGCCACGCGCTTCATCAACGAGATGGGCGGCAAGGTGCTCGGCGGCGTGAAGCATCCGACCAACACGGCCGATTTCTCCTCCTTCGCGCTGCAGGCGCAGAGCTCGAAATCCGACGTCGTTGCCTTCGCCAATGCCGGCCAGGACACCGACAACGCGATCAAGCAGTCCGGCGAGTTCGGCCTCGTCCAGGGTGGCCAGAAGCTGGTTGGCCTATTGATGTTCGACACCGACGTGCACGCGATCGGCCTGAAGGCCGCGCAGGGCACCTACATGACGACGGCGTCGTACTGGAACATGGACGAGGCGACGCGCGCCTGGTCGAAGAAACTCTACGAGCGCACCAAGGTGATGCCGACCATGATCCAGACTGGCGTCTACGGCTCGGTGCTGCACTATCTGAAAGGCATCAAGGCCGCCGGCACCGACGACCCCGCCAAGGTGATGGCCAAGATGCGCGAACTCCCGATCGAGGACGTGTTCGTCCATGGCGGCAAGTTGCGCGAGGACGGCCGCGTCGTCCGCGACATGTATCTGGCCAAGGTGAAGACGCCCGAGCAGTCCAAGGAACCCTGGGATTATCTGGAGATCGTCAAGACCGTGAAGGGCGAGGACGCCTTCCGCCCGGTCTCCGAATCCAAATGTCCGCTGTTGAAGAAGTGAGGTTGAGATGACCGGCAACGAGCACCACGCAGGCGAAACATACGAGTGCGACGTGCTCGTGGCCGGATCGGGCTGCTCCGGCATGTCGGCCGCGATCACTGCGCGCTATCGCGGCCTCGACGTGCTGATCGTCGAGAAGGAGCCGCGTTTCGGCGGCACCACCGCGCGCTCCGGCGGCTGGCTGTGGATTCCCGGCACGTCGCTGGCGAAGGCCTACGGCATCGAGGAAACGCCGGAGCAGGCCCGCACCTATCTGCGGCACGAGGCCGGCAACAATTTCGACGCCGCGCGGGTCGATGCGTTCCTGACCGCCGGCCCCGAAGCCGTCGATTTCTTCACCAGCAAGACGGCGCTGCGCTTCGACATGCCGCTGGTATTTCCCGACTATCACGCCGAGGCCCCCGGGGGCACGCAGGGCGGCCGCTCCATGGTGACGCGGCCGTTCGACGGCCGCGAGCTCGGCGACCAGGTCAAGACGCTCGGCATGCCCCTGCCCGAGCTGACCGTGTTCGGCATGATGCTGGGAAGCGGCAAGGAGATCATCCACTTCATGCGGGTGACGAAGTCGCTGAATTCGGCGGCCTATGTCGCCAAGCGCCTGACGCGCCATTTGATGGACGTGCTGCGCTATGGCCGCGGCATGACCTTGACCAACGGCAACGCGCTGGCAGGACGCCTCGCAAAATCCGCCCAGAATCTGAAGATCCCGATGTGGCTGTCCTCGCCCGTACATGAGCTGACGGTCGAGAACGGCGCAGTGACCGGCGCGATCGTCTTGCGCGAGGGACGCGACGTGCGCATCCGCGCCCGGCAGGGCGTCGTGCTCGCCTGCGGCGGTTTCCCGCACGACGTCGAACGCCGCAGAAAAATGTTCCCGCATGCGCCGACCGGCGTTGAGCATTACTCGCCCGGGCCGACCGGGAACACCGGCGACGGCCTGCGCCTTGCGGAGAGCGCCGGGGGACATGTCGAGGATCGGCTGCCGAACGCAGCAGCCTGGGTGCCGGTGTCGCTCACCACGCGCAAGGACGGCTCGAAGGGCGTGATGCCGCATTTCATCGACCGCGCCAAGCCCGGCGTGATCGCGGTGATGCGCGACGGCAAGCGTTTTGCCAACGAGGGCAATTCCTATCACGACTTCGTCCAGGCCATGATCAAGGCTGCGAAACCCGGCGAGGAGATCGCGGCCTATCTCGTCTGCGATCACCGGACGCTGCGCAAATATGGCCTTGGCTGCGTGCCGCCGTTCCCGATGCCGCTCGGTCATCACCTCGAGACCGGCTATCTCATGCGCGGCGACACGCTGGAGGCACTTGCGGCGAAGGCCGGCATCGATCCCAAGGCGTTTACCGCGACAGTCAAGCAGTTCAACGCGACCGCGCCGCAAGGCCATGATGCCGACTTCGGCAAGGGCTCGAAGGCCTATAATCGCTACCAGGGCGACGCGATGCACGGCCCCAACCCCTGCATCGCGCCGATCGAAAACGGCCCGTTCTACGCCATCAAGATGGTGATCGGCGATCTCGGCACCTATGCCGGCATCGTCACCGACGAAAACGCGCGGGCGCTGGACGCCGAGGGCCGGGTGATTCCCGGCCTCTATGCCGCCGGCAACGACATGGCCAGCATCATGGGCGGCAATTATCCCGGCGCCGGCATCACGCTTGGGCCGGCGCTGACCTTCGGCTACATTGCCGGCCGTCATCTCGCCGACAGCGCCGCCAAGCGCGACGCGGCCTAGGCAAGCGCACCGGAGGCGTATGAAGAGAGAGAGCCGCGGCATCCAGTCGATCGAGGTCGGCGGAGAATTGCTGCGCGCGCTCGCCAGAAGCGGCGAGCCGATGATGCTGCGCGATCTCGCCCGCGAGGCCGGCATGACGCCGGCCAAGGCGCATCCTTATCTCGCCAGCTTCTCTCGCATCGGCCTGATCGAGCAGGACGAGACCACCGGCCATTACGAGATCGGCGCGCTGGCACTCGAACTCGGCCTGATCAGCCTGCGCCGCCTCTCTGGCGTGCGGATCGCACGGCCCAGAATCGCGACGCTCGCGAGCCAGATCGGACACGCGGTCTCGCTCGCGGTCTGGGGAACGCACGGGCCAACCGTGGTGCAACTCGAAGAGCCGGGCCAGCCCGTGCATATCGTGATGCGCGCCGGCTCGGTGATGGCGCTGCTGGAGACGGCGACGGGCCGCGCCTTTGCGGCCTTCCTTCCGGAGAAGACGATCAACGCCGCACTCGAAAACGGGCTGGATCGCCACGGCGTCGGCTACAATCCGAAGCGCGCGGTGAAAGGCGCGAAAGTCGCCGACATGCTCGCTGAGGTCCGCAAGCACGGCCTCGCCCGCGCGCTCGGCGATCCCCTGCCCGGCGTCAATGCATTCTCCGCGCCGGTATTCGACCATGCCGGCCATGTCGCGCTGGTCATCACCGCGATGGGACCGGAAGGCACGTTCGACGCCCGCTGGGACAGCCCGATCGCCCATGCCTTGCGCGACTGCGCCGGCGGCATCTCGAAGCGGCTCGGTCACGGCATGACGATCGCGGCGGAGTGAAAGCCCAAGCCACGCTGTCATGCTCCGCGAAAGCGGGGCATCCAGTACGCCGCGGCTTCTCGAATCAGCAAAAGGCATCTCGGCGTACTGGATCGCCCGGTCAAGCCGGGCGATGACACCGAGTGTGGGGCACGCCTCCTACTTGTCCTTCACCGGCACGGTGTAGTTCAGGATCAGCCGTCCCCCATCCGGATAGATCGTCTGCCCGGTGATGTACGACGCATCGTCGCTGGCGAGGAAGGCGACGACGGAGGCCACCTCGCTCGGCTCGCCGCCGCGGCCGGCCGGCGTGCGTGACATCACGGTCTTGCGGGCATCTTCCGACGTGTAGATGGACGACGCCACCATGTCGGTCAAAATCGTGCCCGGCCCGACCGCGACGACACGGATGTTGTGCGGGGCGAGCGCAACGGCGGCCACCGAGGTCAGCTGCTTCATGCCCCCCTTGGACATCGCGTAGGTTGCCAGCGCCGGGATCGCCAGTAGCGCGTTCACCGAGGACATGTTGATGATGACCCCGCCGCCGCCTTGCGCGATCATCTGCCTGGCCGCGGCCTGGACGCCGAAGAACGCGCCCTTCAGGTTGATGCCGATGATCTCGTCGAATTCCTCCTCGGATATCTCTAGGATGTCCCGGTTGCGGGCGACACCGGCATTGTTGACCATGATGTCGAGCCGGCCGAACTCCTTCACGGCGGTTGCGACCTGTTGATCCACGTCGGCGCGCCTGGCGACATTGCCGACGACGGTACGCAGGGCGTCGGGCCGCCCGAGCTCGGCGGCCGTTGCAGCGAGGCCCTCGGCATCGACATCCGAGATGACGACCTTGACGCCGTCATCGAGGAACCTCGATGCGCAGGCCTTGCCGATGCCGCGCGCCGCGCCGGTGATGGCGGCAACCTTGCCGGATAATTTCATGGGTCTTGCTCCAGAATGGCTGCTGGTGCGGCCATCAATTCGCCGCTGACCTCGCCGCCGCCGGCATGTAGATCTGCGCGTAGCCTTCCTTGATCGCCGACGTGATGCGATCGAGCCGGCGATCGATGTGCTTCTCCAGCACCGAGACGCAGGCCTCCTCGTCCCGGGCCTTCAAGCCCTTCACGACGGCGCGATGTTCGGCTTGCGTGTTGGAACGGTTGATGCTGTCCATGTCGATCCAGCGCACGAAGCGGATGCGGGCGTTGACGTTGCGCAGCACGCGCAGCATCTCGGCGTTGTTCGACATCGCCATCAGCCGCTCGTGAAAGGTCTCATCGAGCTCGACCAGCTCCACCGAGGAGCGCGCGCCGGGATCGGGACCGGTGGCCTCGAGGAATTTCAGCAGCGCGTCGATATCTTCATTTCTGGCGCGCTTGATGGCGAGGCGGACCGAAGCGACCTCGATCGACTTGCGCAGCTCGTAGAGATCGAAGATCTCGTGCGCGTCCAGCTCGCGGCAGAAGAAACCCTTGCCCGGCGTGAAGCGCAGGAAGCCTTCGGTGTTGAGACGGTTGAGCGCTTCGCGCAACGGCGTGCGGCTGACGCCAAGGCGTTTGGCGAGTTCGCCTTCGTTGAGCCGTTCGCCCGGCTTGAACTCATAGCTCACGGCCATCGCCTTGAGCTGTTCATAGACGCGATCGACGATACTATCTGAAGCCAGTTCCACGTTGCTCTTCATCAGCCGCATTCATGCCCGAACACAGCTCAATATACCGGGGCTGTCGAGGCGATTGCAATGCAAACGGCAGCCGAGCGCAGCTTGTTCAGAGCTTTGCAATTACAGGACTTCAGGCGAAGGCGCGCGGGCGCAGTCCGGCATGAAACCAGGTGATCATGGAATAGATGTCGTAGACGGGTAATCCAACCTCGGCCTGCAAGGCTGCCGCGTAGGGCGGCATGTTGGTGCATTCGAGGACGATGGCGCCAACGTCGGGGTTTTTGGCGACAAGCTCCTTGCCGGCCTCGACCACGTCGCGCTCGGCCAAGCCGACGTCCATATCGTCCTTCTCGGCCTTGATCAGAACACGGAAGAATTCCTTGCCGTGCTCGGTGCCGACCAGCGGCGTGTCGAGCGGCACGCCGGCACTTTCGAGATGGGCGGGGGTCAAGGTCGAGCCTGAGACCGTGACGAGGCCGACCCGCTTGCCGGGCGGCAGGGTCGCCTGCACCCACGGCACCTGCATCAGCGAAGAGGTCGCGACGGGAACGCCGACGGCGGCCGCGATCTCCTTCTGGAACAGCGAGAGGAAGCCGCAATTGGTGGTGATGGCCTCGGCGCCGAGCCGCACCAGATCCCTTGCCGCATCGATGAAATCGGGCAACAGGCCGGCGGCGCCCTTCAACACCACCTTCTCCGGCGAAGCGCCGCTCACCACGCGATACAGGACCGGGAACGGCCAGGTGGTGCCGTTGCCCATGTCGCCGGGAATACGGGGAAAGCGCGCTTCCAGCATCAAAATGCCGAGCGGCGCGCCGTAGATGGCCTTGCCGCCGCGGGCAATGCGAGAAGACGAGCCGGCAGAATAAGTCATGGTGCGATCTCAGAGGAAACGAGCGGGCGCAAACGGCGCAAGCGGAATTTCAGGCTGCTTGTCGCTCAGAAGCTGTGCGACGAGACGGCCGGTGCGGGCCGAGCCGACCAGGCCGACATGGCCGTGGCCGAAGGCGTAGATGATGTCGCGCGAGGCGCGCGCATGGCCGATGCAGGGAAGGCCATCGGGCATGCTCGGACGATGGCCGAACCAGGTCTTGATGCGCGAGGCCGGAATGTCCTTCGGCAGCTTCGGGAACATGCCGAGCAGATAATTGCGCAGGATCTCGGCGCGCTTCCAGTTCGGCGCGGCCGCAAGGCCGGCGATCTCGACCGTGCCCGCCGCGCGCAGGCCCTTGTCGGTCCAGTTCACAACCATCTTCGCATCGGACGCCATCATCGAGCTGCGGGGCCCGGACTCCGGGTTCTCGATCATGACGTGGTAGCCGCGCTCGGTCTCGAGCGGCAAGGGATCGCCGACCGACGCGGTGAGCCGCTTTGAATGCGCGCCGGCGGCGACGACGGCGGCATCGCAGGGAATTTCGCCGGTCTCGGTGATGACGGCGACGAGCTTGTTGCGGTTCAGCTTGAGACCAGTCGCCTTGGCCCGGACGAGCGTGGCGCCGTTCGACAGTGCATGCCGGGCAAGGGCCGCAACGTAAGCGCCGGGATCGCGGCAACGTCCGGCTTCCTCCACCACGACGCCGAAAGTGTAACGCGGATGTAGATCGGGCTCACGCTGACGCATCTCGTCGGCGTTCAGCTCCATCCACTGGACGCCGACCTTCTTGCGCAGGCGCCAGCCGAGATCATTGTCGAAATTGCCGCGCGACGGGAACACATGCATCACGCCATTGCGCTCGACCAACTCAGGGACACCCGCCTCTGCTGCAAGCGTCCGGTGCAGCAGCGGCGCGTCCTTCAGAAGACTCCGCAGCGCAAAGGCCGTCGTCTCAACCCGCGCTTCGGTCCAGCCCGAGAGCAGATACTTGACCAGCCAGGGCAGCGCCTTCGGCAGGTAGGACCAGCGGATCGCCAGCGGCCCGAGCGGGTCCATCAGATAGCCCGGCACCTTCTTCCAGATGCCGGGCTCGGCCGGCGGGATCACCGAATGCGAGGAGAGCCAGCCGGCGTTGCCGTAACTGGCCGCCTGTTCGCCACCGGGCTCGCCGGGATCGATCAGCGTAACGCGATGACCCTCGCGCAGCGCCTCGATGGCGCTGATCACGCCGACCGCGCCTGCTCCGATGATGGCGACGTGGCGGCCCTCGGGCATCGCTTACGCCTTCACCGCGGGCGTGAAATCCTTGCCGACCGAGATCGCGCGTGGATCGATGATGCAGTGAAGGATCGACGGCTTGCCCGAGGCCAGCGCGCGCTCGAAGGCAGGGGCGAACTCTTCGGTGCGCTCGACGCGCTCGCCATGACCGCCGAACGCTTTCGCATACATCGCGAAATCAGGATTCTTGAGCTGGGTGCCGACGACGCGGCCGGGATAGTCGCGCTCCTGGTGCATGCGGATGGTGCCGTATTGCGAATTGTCGACGACGATGACGACCAGCGGCACGTCGTATTGCACGGCGGTCGCGAACTCCTGGCCATTCATCAGGAAGCAGCCGTCGCCGGCAAACGCAATGACGGTACGATCCGGAAATTGCCGCTTGGCGAGCACCGCCGCCGGCACGCCATAACCCATCGAGCCAGAGGTCGGCGCAAGCTGCGAGGCAAAGCTGTGGAAGCGGTGATGGCGATGGATCCAGCCGGCATAGTTGCCGGCGCCGTTGCAGACGATCGCGTCCTTCGGCAGGCGGTCGCGCAGCCAGGTCATGACCTGGCCGTACTGGAACGCGCCCGGCAGTTCGCGCGCCTTGTCGGTCCAGGCGAGATAATCGGCGTGCGCCTTGGCGGCCTCGCCCTTCCAGGCGACGGCGCCTGATGGCTGCAACGTCTCGACGGCGGCGGCGAACGCGGCGGGGCTCGCCTGGATCGCCAGCGCCGGCTGATAGACGCGGCCGAGTTCTTCGGAGCCCGGATGCACATGGATCAGCTTCTGCCGCGGGGTCGGGATGTCGAGCAGCGTGTAGGACGATGACGGCATCTCCGACATGCGGCCGCCGATGACGAGAATGACGTCGGCGTCGTCGATGCGCGCCTTCAGGCTCGGGCTCGGCCCGATGCCGAGATCGCCGGCATAATGCGAATGATCGGCGTCGATCAGCGAGGCCCGGCGGAACGAGGTTGCGACCGGCAGGTCGAAGCGCTCTGCGAAGCGCGCGATGCCCTTGGTGGCCTCATCGGTCCAGCGTGAACCGCCGAGAATGACGAGCGGCGCCTTGGCGCTTGCCAGCATCGCGCCGACGCGCTCGATATCAGAAGGTGCCGGCCAGCTCACCGCCGGCTCGATGCGCATCGCATCCGCAACAGAAGCGGTCTCGGTCAGCATGTTCTCCGGCAGTGCGATCACCACGGGACCGGGACGCCCCTGCATCGCGACGCGGAAGGCGCGCGCGACCAGCTCCGGAATGCGGTCGGGGCGATCGATCTCGACCGCCCATTTCGCCATGGGGCCGAACACGGCCTTGTAGTCGAGTTCCTGGAACGCCTCGCGCTCGCGCATGCCGGTGTCGACCTGGCCGACGAACAGGATCATCGGCGTCGAATCCTGCATCGCGATGTGGACGCCGTGGCTGGCATTGGTGGCGCCGGGTCCGCGGGTAACGAAGCAGACGCCCGGACGTCCCGTGAGCTTGCCGTAGGCTTCCGCCATCATCGCGGCGCCGCCTTCGGCGCGGCAAATCACGACGTCGATCGGGCTGTCATGCAGCGCATCGAGTGCCGCGAGATAGCTCTCGCCCGGCACGCAGGTGACGCGGTCGACGCCCTGGGCCACCAGCTGATCGATCAGGATCTGGCCCCCGGTGCGGGTGTTGCGAATGGTCATGACAGCTCCCTGCAGGCTTTGGCGATGCGCATCACGGCCTCGCGCAAGTTTTGTTCCGAGGTGGCGTAGGACAGGCGGAAATAAGGTGCAAGGCCGAAACAGCTGCCCGGCACCACCGCCACGTCATGCCTCTGCAAGAGATAGCTGCAGAACGCGGCATCGCTGTCGATCGTGACGCCATCGGCCGTGCGGCGGCCGATCAGGCCGGCACAGCTCGCATAGGTGTAGAACGCCCCCTCCGGCCGGCGGCAGATGACACCGTCGATGGCGTTGAGCGCGTCGACCACGATATCCCTGCGACGCTGGAATGCGGCGCGGCGTTCGACCAGGATGTCCTGCGGGCCTGTCAGCGCGGCAATCGCGGCGGCCTGGCTCACCGAGCAGGGGTTGGTCGTGCTCTGGCTCTGCACCACCGCCATCGCCGCAATCAGCTCGCGCGGGCCGCCGCCATAGCCGACACGCCAGCCGGTCATGGCATAGGCCTTGGAAACACCATTCACCGTCAGCGTGCGCGATTTCAGGCTCGGTTCGAGGGCCGCGGCCGATACGAACGGCATACCGTCATAGATCAGGTGCTCATAGATGTCGTCGGCGATCAGCCAGACATGCGGATGGCGCTTGAGCACGTCGAGGATCGGACGGAGCTGCGCCGCCGAATAGGCCGCGCCGGTCGGGTTGGACGGGGCGTTCAGCAGCAGCCAGCGCGTCTTCGGCGTGATCGCTCGCTCCAGATCGGCGGCATCGAGACGAAAGCCGTTCTCCTCGCGGCACAGCACATCGACCGGGGTACCGTCGGCGATCCGTACCATGTCGGCATAGCTGGTCCAGTAGGGCGCGGCGAGGATGACCTCGTCGCCCGCGCTCAACGTTGCCATGAAGGCGTTGTGGATCACCTGCTTGGCACCCGCGCCCGCGGTGATCTCGTCGGCGGCGTAGACGAGATCGTTCTTGCGCCGGAATTTCTGCGCGATGGCGGCCTTCAATTCCGGCGCGCCGTCCAGAATGGTGTATTTGGTCTGGCCGGCGCGAATGGCGCGCATCGCCGCGTCCTTGACGTGGTCGGGCGTGTCGAAATCAGGCTCGCCGGCGCCGAGCACGATCACCGGCCGCCCCTCGCGCTTGAGCCGCTGCGCGGCCGCGCCGATCTTCAGGATCTCGGACACGCCGATGGCGCCGATGCGCCGGGCGGGGCCGAAGGTCGATGCGGAAGCCTGGGCGGTCACGGCCAAACCTACTTGCGCGCGGCGATCGCGATCACTTCGATGAGGAAGGCAGGATCGGCGAGTTCGACCTTGCCGCAGGCGCGGGTGGGCGCATGGCCCGGCACGACCCAGGCATCATAGACCGCGTTCATGGCGTCGAAATCGTCCATGGTCTTGAGCCAGACCTGCACGCTGAGCAGGCGCGACTTGTCGGTGCCGGCGCGCGCCAGCATGTCGTCGACCTTCGCCAGCGCTTCCTTTGTCTGCTGGGTGATGTCGGCGGTCTTGGTATCCGCGACTTGCCCTGCGAGGAAAACGAGATCGCCGAACACGGAAGCGCGGCTGCGGCGGGCATTCTGGTCGATGCGGATGATGTCCGACATGGGATGTCCTTGTTCTTACTTGCCGGTGGCGATGATGCGGCGACAGTGATCGAGCGCCGCACCGATGAGGTTGTCGCTCGCCTCGGGCGTGCGGAATGCGGAATGCGCCGACAGCGTCACGTTCGGCAGTTTTGTGAGCGGATGACCCGCCGGCAGCGGCTCGACGGTGAAGACATCGAGGCCGGCGTGGCCGATATAACCTGAGCGGAGCGCGTCGAGCATCGCGTCCTCGTCGACGACAGCGCCGCGCGCGGTGTTGATCAGGATGCTGCCCTTGCGCATCTGCGCGATGCGCTCGCGCGAGAGAAAACCCTTGGTCTCGTCGGTGAGCAGCAGATGCAGCGAGACGACATGACTCTCCGCCAGCAGCTTCTCCAGCGAAACGAATTCGACCCCCGGATGCGTCCTCGGCGTCCTGTTCCAGGCGATCACCTTCATGCCGCAGCCCGCCGCCATGCGCGCGGCCTCCGCGGCGATGCCGCCGAAGCCGATCAGGCCGAGCGTCTTGCCGGTGAGTTGCACCGCGTCGCGGCGCAGCCAGTTGCCCTCGCGCATGCCGCGATCCATCTCGCCGAAATTACGCGCGGACGCCCACATCAGCGCGATCGCGCATTCGGCCACCGCGGTGTCGCCATAACCCTTGATGATGTGAACCGCGATGCCGCGCTCGGCAAGTTCGTCCGGATTCATGTAGCTGCGTGGGCCGGTGCCGAGGAAGACGATGTGCTTGAGCTTCGCGCACCTCTCGGCGATCGGGGTGGGCACCGCGGTGTGATCGACGATCATGATCTCGGCGTCGCCGAGCAGGCCCGGCAGATCGTCCGGCTTGATGGAGGGGTTGCGGTTGATGCTGACAGGCAGATTGTCGCCGCGCAGCAGCTTGTCGGTCACCGCCGCCAGGGTCTCGTTCGCATCGACGAATAGGGCGCGCAAAGGCCTCTCCTTGAGCTGCTTCATACTGAGTTCAGTTTTGTATTCAGAATTGAATGCGATTTACAACCCCCCATCCTCAGGGAATTTTATGCAGTCTTGCCAAGATATTGGGCGCTCATCTGCCTTGCCGCCCAAATGGTCAGCACCATAAAATACTATATTGCATTTTATCCTGAATACAGAAATAGTCCAGAGGCCGGAGACGATCCGACCCAAATTCGAGGAGGCAAGAAGCCATGAATCGCAGGGATGCACTCACCACTGTCGCGCTGGCAGGCGCCGCGATGGCCGCCGCCAGCAGCGCTGCCAAGGCCGACACCGCGCCGACCTCCACGCTCGACCGCATCAAGAAGAACGGCGTGCTGCGCGTGGCCGTCATCGTCGGCCAGGAGCCCTATTTCCATAAGGATCTCGCCACCGGCACATGGTCGGGCGCCTGCATCGACATGGCCAACGACATCGCGAGCAAGCTGGGGGCCAAGGTCGAGACGCTGGAATCGACCTGGGGCAACCAGATACTGGACCTGCAGGCCGACAAGGTCGACCTCGCCTTCGCCGTGAACCCGACGCCGGAGCGCGCGCTGGTCATCGACTTCTCGACGCCGATCCTTGTGCATTCCTTCACGGTCATCACCAAGAAGGGCTTCGCCAAGCCGCAGAGCTGGGCCGAACTCAACAAGCCCGAGGTCAAGATCGCTGTCGACATCGGCTCGACGCATGAGACGATCGCGCGCCGCTACTGCCCGAAGGCGACCATCCTCGGCTTCAAGAACCGCGACGAGGCGATCCTTGCCGTCGCGACGGGACGTGCCGACTGCAACGTCTCGCTGGCTGTGCTCTCGGTCTCGACCCTGAAGAAGAATCCGAACCTCGGCGACCTCGCCATCCCGCGCCCGCTGCTGACGCTGCCGACCAACATGGGCATCCGCGCCGAGAGCGACCGCCGCTACAAGGATTTCCTCAGCGCCTGGGCCGACTACAACCGCGCCATGGGCCAGACCCGCGAATGGATGCTGAAGGGCTTCGAGGCGGTCGGTCTCACCGCCGAGGATCTCCCGCCAGAAGTCCAGTTCTGACGGCCACGCGACGATGTATGTCTGGGAGTTCGCGGCGCTCAAGCCGTATTGGGGCCTGATCTGGCAAGGGCTCCTGGTCACCCTGTTCTACACGGTGACCACGGTGGTCGCGGGCCTCCTGATCGGACTGGTCGTCGGCATCCTGCGCACGACGGCACCGCGCTGGGTCTCGGTGCCGCTGCGGCTCTACATCGAGATCTTCCGCTGCACGCCGCTGCTGGTGCAACTGGTCTGGATGTACTACGCCCTGCCCGTCCTGATCGGCGTCGACATGTCGCCGGCGATGGCCTGCTTCATCGCGCTGTCGCTCTATGCCGGCTCGTTCTATGCCGAGATCTTTCGCGGCGGCATCGAGGCGGTCGATGTCGGCCAATGGGAGGCCGGACGCGCCATCGGCATGCGGCGCGGAAAGATCTTCCGCCGCATCGTGCTGCCGCAGGCCACCCAGGTGATGATCCCGTCCTTCATCAACCAGACCATCATGCAGTTGAAGAACACCTCGCTGGTGTCCGTGGTCGCCGTAGGCGACCTCCTCTACCAGGGGTCGGTGATCACAGCGACGAGCTACAAGCCGCTCGAGGTCTACACCACCATCGCCCTGCTGTATTTCGTCGTGCTGTTCCCGCTGACGCTCGTTGCCGACCGGCTGGAGCTCAGGATGGGAGCACACCGATGAGCGCTCTCACCGCAGACAATATCCATAAGGCATTCGGCGACCATGAGGTGCTCAAGGGCGTCTCGCTCTCGGTCGAACGCGGCGAGGTCGTCACCCTGATCGGCGCCTCCGGCTCCGGCAAATCCACCTTCCTGCGCTGCCTGAATTTGCTGGAAATGCCGCAGCAGGGCGAGCTTGCGATCGGCATGCATCGGTTCACGTTCGGCAATGGCCCTCGCACGCCGAAGGACGCGCAACTGGCGCAGCTGCGCGAAAATGTCGGCATGGTGTTCCAGCACTTCAATCTGTTCCCGCACATGTCGGTGCTCGCCAATGTCACCGAGGGGCCGGTGCAGGTGAAGGGCATGGCGCGCGCCGAAGCCGACGCGCTCGGCCGCGACCTGCTCGCCAAGGTCGGCCTCGCCGACAAGGCTGATGCCTTCCCGAGCCGCCTGTCCGGCGGCCAGAAGCAGCGGGTCGCGATCGCCCGCGCGCTGGCGATGAAGCCCGAGGTGATGCTCTTCGACGAGCCGACTTCGGCGCTCGATCCCGAACTCGTCGGTGAAGTGCTCTCCGTCATCCGCAGCCTCGCCGCCGAAGGCATGACCATGGTGCTGGTCACGCACGAGATGGCCTTCGCGGCTGACGTCTCCACCCGCGTCGGCTTCATGAACGACGGGATCATGGCCGAGATCGGCACACCGGACGAGACCATCCGCCAGCCCCGCAGCGAACGCCTGAAGGCGTTTTTGGCAAGATTCCACGAGACGCACTAGGACCGCGCCGGCCGACAATCGGCGTCGGGCTCGCGTCACGTTTTGCGGCAAGATATCAGACCCTCATGGTAAGGAGCCCGCGAAAGCGGGCGTCTCGAACCATGCAGGCCGAGTTCATCCCACACTCTGTATCGGTCAAATGCGATGGCTCTGTCGCGGCAATGGCGGCGTGACCTCGGGAAAATAACGCGCTACGGTTCCCGGACAAGATCAAGAGGAAACGCCAATCGTGTACGACTACATCATCGTGGGCGGCGGCTCGGCGGGGTCCGTGCTGGCCCACCGGCTCTCCGCGAAGAGTGCCAACAAGGTCCTGCTGTGCGAGGCCGGGCAGGACACACCACCGGGCAACGAGCCGGCCGAGATCAGGGACAGCTATCCGGGCACGGCATATTTCGATCCGCGCTTCCACTGGACGGAATTGAAGGTCACGACGCAGGTCGTCAGCCACAACAATCCGAACGAAAGTCGGCCGCCCTTGCGCAAATACGAGCAGGCGCGTGTGCTGGGCGGCGGTTCGTCGATCAACGGCCAGATGGCCAACCGCGGCGCACCGGCCGACTATGACGAATGGGACGCCCGCGGCGCCGAGGGGTGGACCTGGAACGACGTGCTGCCCTATTTCAAGAAGGTCGAGCGCGACCTCGATTTCGACGGGCCGTATCACGGCAAGGACGGCAGAATTCCGGTGCGCAGAATTCCACGGGAGCACTGGACACGGCATTCGCAGGCCTTCGCCGAAGCCTTCCAGCAGGCCGGCCATCAATTCGTGCCGGACCAGAACGGCGAATTCGTCGACGGCTTCTTCCCGGTGACGCATTCCAATCAGGCCGAGCAGCGCGTCTCCGCCGCGATGGGCTATCTCGACCGTGACACGCGCAAGCGCGCCAATCTGACGATCTCGACGAACACGCAGGTTCGGGAGCTGCTGTTCGAAGGCACGCAATGCGTCGGCGTGAAGGCCATCGTCGACGGGCGGGAGCAGGAATTCCGCGGCCGCGAGATCATTGTCTCCAGCGGCGCGATTCATTCGCCCGCGCATTTGCTGCGCGCCGGCATCGGCCCGGTCGGTCACCTCAAGGATCTGGGGATTCCCGTCATGATGGGGCTGCCAGGCGTCGGCCAGCGCCTGATGGACCATCCCTCGATCTCGCTGTCGTCCTTCGTGCGCCGCGGCGCGCGCATGAACGAGCATACCAGGCGGCACATGCAGCTCGGCCTGCGCTATTCGTCCGGACTGCCGGGCGTGCCCAAGGGCGACATGTTCGTGGTCCTGCTCAGCAAGTCGGCCTGGCACGCGGTGGGAGAGCAGATCGGCTCGCTGCTCACCTTCGTCAACAAGACCTATTCCGAGACCGGACAGGTCAAGCTCGCCTCGCGCGATCCCACCGCCGAGCCGATCGTCGAGTTCAATCTGTTGTCAGACCGGCGCGACCTCGATCGCCTGATGAGCGGCTTTCGCAAGATGGCGGCAGTGCAGATGAGCGACGTCGTCAAGGCGGTGACGGACAAGCCGTTCCCGGCCTCCTACACCGACCGCGTGCGCAAGATCGGCGTGGTCAACAACACCAACAGGATCCTGACGAAGATCGCCGCGACCCTGATGGACGGCCCCGCGGCGCTGCGTCACTACATGATCGACAATTTCGTGGTCGAGGGTTTTACCTTCGACGACGTGATCAACGACGACGAGGCGCTGGAGGCCTTCGTGCGCAAGGCGACCATCGGCGTGTGGCACGCCTCGTGCTCGTGCCGCATGGGCCGGGCCGATGATCCCATGGCGGTGGTCGACAATCAGGGCCGCGTCAAGGGCATCCAGGGTCTGCGCGTCGTCGACGCCTCGATCTTCCCGGTGGTGCCGTGCGCCAACACCAATTTTCCGGTGTTGATGTCGGCGGAGAAGATCGCGGCTACGATGATGCAGTGACCGGTGGCGATGGCGCGGGCAGCTCCGCCCACACGCGAGCGCGCGCGCCGTCGCCGAGCGGAACGACCTGGAACGGCTGGCCGAAGATCGCAAGCGGCTCCTTGGACCGCGCGAACCGAGGCCAGGTCTCGGCGGCATCAGGCGCGCCGGTCGCAACGAAGCGCAACACGCTTGCCTGGAACCGCGCCGCGACGTCGATGTCGGCGGGCGTCATCGGTCCGCCCTTGCGCTTCAGAATCGGGCGGTCGATGAACGCGGGCAGATGCGCCCACAGGCAGGCATTGTCCGCGCCGTGGGTCGGCCCCTGCGACAGGAACGGCTCCAGCGCCGGGCGATGGTCGAACCGGCAGAGCCAGACCGCGCCGCCGGCGGCGGCATGAAGCCGCGCGAGGTCGGCCATCGGGCGATGCCAGAACGCATCCGACAGCAGCGCTTCGTAAGCATCCTCGTCGAGCCGCGCCGTGGTGCGGTAATCGGACAGCAGGCGATGCCACCCCGCATCGCCAAAAGCAGCGCGCACTTGACGCTCGGTAGTGCGGATCATCGCGGCCGGCGGCGTGCTCCTGAGGAACATCGCCATCTCGTCGCGGCAGGAGCCAAGCCAGAGCGGAATGTCGCGCAAGGTCCCGTCGGCGAAGACGTCGCGCGGCTCGCGCGGAATCACGGCGCCGTCGAGCACCGGGCCGAACACGGTGCCGGCCTCGGTCTCGTCCGCGATCATGCGGCCGACCCGCTCCACCGCCGCGAACAGTCTCGGTAACGGCACCGACGCCATGGCGGCCGGATCGCGCGACAGCTCGAGCTCTTCGAGCACGCGGCGCGTGACCTCGTCGGCATGATCCGCGCTCATGATGCTCCGGCCGGGCGCACTGAGGGCCATGGCGCGAATGAACTTGCCCTTTGCCTGCGGCAGGGTCGCCAGCGCGATCACCATGGAGGCGCCGGCGGACTGGCCGGACAGCGTGATCGCCTCCGGATCCCCGCCGAAATTCACGATGTTGGCGCGCACCCAGTCGAGCGCGGCGAGCGCATCCGAAATGGCGAGATTGTTGGCCTCAACGAGGCCGTGGCGATGTAGTTGCAGGAAACCGAGCGGACCGAGCCGGTAGTTGATGGTGACGATCACCGCCGGCCCATGCGCGGCAAGGAACGAGCCGTCATAGTCGGCGCCGCCACCGGTGATGAAGGCGCCGCCATGGATGAAGACCAGCACCGGCAGCGGACGATCGGCCGCAGCCGGCGCGAAGACGTTCAGGCTGAGACAGGATCGCTCGTCGGCGTTTTCGAGAAGACCGGGCTGCGGCGCGTAGGCGCCGTACTCCGTGCAGCGGCGCGGCTCCGTCCATGCGCACGGCGGTGTCGCTCTGGCAAAACGCGGCGCGATCGCGAACGGCACGCCCTTGAAGGCGCGTACGCCGTTCTGTTCAGAGCCGATCACCGGCCCGCTCGCGGTTGGGACTGCGTTGGTCAAGATGCGATCGTCACTCTGTCCAGGCTCAGGCGCGCCGCTTGCCGAGATCGGCAATATCGACATTGTGGGTCTCGCGCGCGGTTGCCGCCGATGCGGCCGAGATCACGCAGCAGCAGGCGACGAAAATTGCCACGGGAATCCAGCCGTTCGGCCCCTCGCCGACCAGGCTTGCGCTCACCAGCGGCGTGAAGCCGGCGGCGAGAAAACCGAGCTGCGTGCCGATCGCCGTCCCGGAATAGCGCACGCGGGCTTCGAACATCTCGGCATAGAACGACGGCCAGATCGCATTCGGCGCGGCGTAGACGATACCGGAGAGGATCACCGCGCCAGCGAAGATCGCCATCGTATTCCCCGATGTCACCAGCATGAAATAGGGGAACACAAGCACGGCGCAGCCGAGCACGCCGCCGATGAACACCGGCTTGCGGCCGATCCTGTCGGCGAGCATTGCCCAGAACGGCTGGGTGACCAGCGCCGTAACGTTGGCGAGCACGCCCGCCCACAGCATGGTCGGGCGCGCGACGCCGAACTTGCTGGTGGCGTAGCCGAGGGCGAACACGGCCGTCATCGTGCTCACGGTGGCGATCAGTGCACAGCTGATCACGCGCAGCACGGCCGGCCAGGAGTCACGCAACAGCGCGACGACAGGAAAGCGCGCCACCTGTTCCTTGTCCTTGATGCCTTGAAACACCGGCGTCTCCGGCATGGTCCGCCGCACCAGATAGGCGACGATCAGCACGAAGAACGACAACAGGAACGGGATGCGCCACCCCCAGCTCAGCAATTGATCCTCCGGCAGGCTCGACACCGGAATGAACACCAGTGTGGCAAGGATCGCACCGGCCTGGGTGCCGCTGAGCGTCCAGCTCGTGAAGAAGGCGCGGTTGGAATTGGCCGAATGCTCGAGCGTCAACGAATTCGCTCCGCTCTGCTCGCCGGCTGCAGACAGGCCCTGCAGCAGGCGCAGCACCGTGAGGATAACGGGCGCGGCGTTGCCGATCGACTTGGCGTCGGGCAGCAGGCCGATCGCGAGCGTCGCGCCGCCCATCAGCACGAGCGTGAACAGCAGCACCGTCTTGCGACCGATGCGGTCGCCGAAATGACCGAGGATCACGGCGCCGACGGGACGCGCGATATAGCCGATGCCGAACGAGAGCAGCGCGAGCAGCGTCCCGGTTGCGGGATCGACATTGGCGAAGAACACTTTTGGAAAGATCAGGGCTGCGGCGGTGCCGTAGATGAAGAAGTCGTAATATTCGAGCATGCTGCCGACGAAGCTCACCAGCGCCGCGCGCTGCGGCAATTTGTTCGGTGTGGCCTCGGCGCTGGCTGATGCACGCAGCGGTGCCGTTGACGTGAGCGTCATCTGAATCTCCTCCCCCTCTGCCCGGTGCGGCGCGCGTCAGGCCATCCGCCATGCGCGCGTTTTGTTGTCGGTTGGCCGCAACCCCGGTTTGACGGCATAATGTACGAACTGGTACGTTTGCGCAATACGCCTTGGATCAGTGCCCCAATGCGTCAAGCTTGCCTTCACCTTCAAGGCGATCCATGGAAAGTGGCGGGAGAATCTCTGATGCTCGAGCGCATGCCGCCCCCATCGAAGCGCACCAACGACCCCGAGCGCACCAAGCGCGACATCCTCGAAGTGGCGATGGCCGAGTTCGCCTCGGAAGGCTATTCCGGGGCGCGCGTCGATGCGATCGCGGCGCGCACGCGCACCTCGAAGCGCATGATCTATTACTATTTCGGCGGCAAGGAGCAGCTCTACCTCGCGGTGCTGGAGGAGGCCTATCGCAGCATCCGCGCGCTGGAGGACCAGCTCGATATCGCGAGCTGCGACGCGCGCGAGGGACTGCGCCGCCTGATCGAGGCGACCTTCGACCATGACGAACGCAATCCGAACTTCATCCGGCTCGTCAGCATCGAGAATATCCACCACGGCAAGCACCTGAAGCAGAACCTGCAACTGCGCCAGCTCAACGCCAGCGTGATCGAAACGCTGGACGGAATCCTCAGGCGCGGTCGCGATGAGGGCGCCTTCCGCGACGACGTCGACGCCATCGATCTGCATCTCGCCATCAGCTCCTACTGCTTCTTCCGCGTCGCCAACCGCCACACCTTTGGCGCGCTATTCGACCGGGACCTCAGCGAGCCGAAGGTGCTGGCGAGGAGCCGCGCGCAGATCGTGGAAATGATATTGGCGTGGCTGGCGGCGACGAAATGAGAGCCATCGCAATGACGGCGATGATCACTCCGTCATTGCAAGCGCAGCGAAGCAATCCAGTGCCTCTGCGGAAAGAGGCTGGATCGCTGCGCTACGTCGCGATGACGATGTGGACTGAGCTTTGCGTCTACCGGTGCTCGATCGCCCTGATCGCGCCGCGCAGCTCGGCGAGACCGCGGAGGCGGCCGATCGCGGTGTAGCCGGGATTGGTGCGCTTGGTGGCGACGAGATCATCCAGCATGCGGTGACCGTGGTCCGGGCGGAACACGATCCGCTTGTCCGGTGAACGCCGCGCGTTCTCCTTCAGGAGGGCCTTGAGCACCGCGACCATGTCGACGTCGCCATCGAGATGATCGGATTCATAGAACGACAGGCCGTCCGCCTCGCGCTTGGTCGCGCGCAGATGCGCAAAGGCGATGCGCGGGCCGAAGCGCTCGGCCATCTCGGGCAAATTGTTCTCCGCGCGCACACCGAGCGAACCCGTGCACAGGCAGATGCCGTTGGCCTTCGACGGCACCGCGTCGAACAGCGCCTGATAATCGTCGGCGCTGGAAGCAATGCGCGGCAGACCGAACAGCGGCCTTGGCGGATCGTCCGGATGCAGCGTCAGCGACACGCCGAGTTGCTCGGCCACCGGCGTGACTCGCGCGAGGAATTCGGCGAGATGCTGCCGCAGGATCTTTGGCGTGATGTCGCGATAGGTCTCCAGACGGTCGCGGAATTGCGGGATCGTCATCGGTTCGGTGGTCGAGCCCGGCAGCGCGCTGGCGATCACCATGACGAGATAATCGATATCCGCCTGGCTCATCCGGTCGAACAGCGCTTTCGCGCGCGCCTGCTGCTCCGGCGAATAGTCCTGCACGGCGGCGGGCCGCTTGAGGATATGCAGCTCGAACGCGGCGAAGCGATCCTGGTCGAACCGCATCGCGCGGGCGCCGTTCGGCAGCTCCCATTCCAGATCGGTGCGGCACCAGTCCACCACCGGCATGAAATTGTAGCAGATGATCTTGATGCCGCAGGCGGCGACTGCCTCCAGGCTCGCGATCCATGCCTCGATCGACTTGGTCGCCTTGCCGCCGAGACGCTTGACGTCGTCGGGGATCGGAATCGATTCCACCACCGACCAAGTCAGTTGCGAGCGGCCGGGCTGACCGTTCTCGATGAAGTTCTTGCGCTCCTCGACCGCCTTGCGCGTCCAGGCCTCCCCGATCGGCACCTGATGCAGCGCGGAGACGATATCCGTCGCCCCGGCCTGCCTGACATCGTCGAGCGAAACCGGATCATCCGGACCGTACCAGCGCCATCCCTCGAGCATCATCAAGATCCTCCCCGATCAGTTCGCGGTCAGCACGACCTTGACGCTCTGCGAGCGGTCGAGCGCGAGCCGCAGCGCGTCCGGCGCAGTCGACAGCGGCCGCTCGGCAGTGACCAGCGACAGCACGTCGACGCTGCCCGCGCCAATCAGCTCCACCGCGGTCATGAACTCGAGTCCGAAGCGGAACGAGCCGCGCAGGTCGATCTCCTTGGCCATCACCGCATTGGCCGGCACCGGAATCTGGCCGCCCGGCAGATTGCCGATCTGCACCACGATGCCACCGCGCCGGACGATCCCGATCGCGCTGGCAAGGCCCGCGGCCGTGCCCGAGACCTCGAATGCGACGTCGTAGGGCCGAACAGCAGCCTGTGCCTTGAGGCCCTCATCACCAGCCGCGACGTTCTCGACATGAGAGGCGCCGAGCCGGGTCGCGAAAGCGAGCGGGGCCGAAGCGATGTCGGCCACGGTGACGTCGGTCATGCCGGCGCGATGCGCGGCGAGCATGGTCAGGAGCCCGATCGGGCCGGCGCCGAAGATGATGCCGCGCTTGCCTTCGATCTTCCCGGCGCGCGCGACCGCATGCAGGCAGACCGCGAGCGGCTCGGCCAGCGCCGCGGCCTGATAGGACACATGGTCCGGAATCTTCACGCATTGCGCCGGGATCGCATCGAAATAATTGGCAAAGCCGCCCTGCATGTGCGGCGTCTTCGAGGCCGAACCCATGAAATAGATGTTCTCGCAGAGATTGGGCCGGCCCTCGCGGCAGGCGACGCAGTGGCCGCACCAGCGCGACGGGTTGACGGCGACGCGGTCGCCGATCTTCAGATTGGCTGCGGAGCCCGCGATCTCCACGACCTCGCCCGAGATCTCGTGGCCAAGCACCAGCGGCGACTTCACCACGAAGTCGCCGGTGCGGGCGTGACGGAAGTAGTGCATGTCCGAGCCGCAGATGCCGCCGGCACCGAAGCGGAGGCGCACCATGCCGTCGGCGAGCTTGTCGAGCGGATGCTCGATCATGCGCAGGTCTTCGGGACCGAACAGGGTTGCAGCGAGAGAAGTCGAGGTCATTTGGAGAGTCCCATGTATTTCGGCAGCCAGAGGGTGAGTTCGGGAATGTAGGTGATTGCGATCAGCGCGAGCATCAGCGGCACCAGCCAGGGCAGGATAGCAACCGTCGTACGCTCGACCGAGAGTTTTGCGACGCGGGCGAGCACGAACAGCACCATGCCGAGCGGCGGATGCAGCAGGCCGATCATCAGGTTCAGCGTCATGATCAGGCCGAAATGGATCGGATCGATGCCGAGCTTGAGCACGATCGGCAGCAGGATCGGCACCAGGATGGTGATCGCCGCCGTGGTGTCGATGAAGCAGCCGACGAACAGGATCAGGACGTTGGCGAGCGCCAGGAACACCCATTTGTTGTGGGTGATGCTGAGCATCCAGTCCGAAAGCATCTGGGCGGCCTGCGACACCGTCAGCAGCCAGGCGAAGATCGAGGCGGCCGTGACGATGAACAGGACCGAAGCCGTGGTCTCGATGGTGTCGAAGGTCGCCTTCGCCACCGTCTTCAGCGTCATGGTACGATAGCGGACGAGACCGAGGAACAGCGACCAGATCACGGCTGCGACCGCGGCTTCCGTCGGCGTGAACCAGCCCAGCGTCATGCCGCCGATCAGGATCACCGGCGCCATCAGCGCCATCACCGCCGAGAAGTCGAAATACCAGTCGATCGCGAGCAGCGTTCCGAGGCCGATGACGACCGCGAGGTTGACCGACATGCCGCCAAACACCACCATCAGCCAGATCGCCAGGGGGAAGGCGAGCACAATGGCGATCTCGAGGCCGGCAGAGCCGAGCTGCGGCCAGGAAAACGGCGTATCGCTGCCCCATTTGTTCCTGTGCGCGAAATAGGTGACCGTCGCCATCATCAGCAGCGTCATGACGATGCCCGGGATGACGCCGCCCAGGAACAGCGCGCCGATCGAGACGTTGGCCATCATGCCGTAGATCACGAAGGGCAGCGACGGCGGAATGATCGGCCCGAGCGTTGCCGACGCCGCGGTGACGCCGACGGAAAACTCCGTGGAGTAGCCGTGGTCCTTCATCGCCTTGATCTCGATGGTGCCGAGACCGGCGGCATCCGCGATCGCGGTGCCCGACATGCCGGAGAAGATCACCGAGCCGATGATGTTGACGTGGCCGAGGCCGCCGCGCATCCAGCCGACCAGCGCGACCGCGAATTTATAGATGCGGCCGGTGACACCGGCGATGTTCATCAGATTGCCGGCGAGGATGAAGAACGGCACGGCGAGCAGAGGAAAGCTCTCGACACCGGCGATCATGCGCTGCGCCAGCGTGACGTCGGGCGTCACGCCGCTGACCAGAATGTAGAGCAGCGACGACGCGGCCATGGCAATCGCCACTGGAACGCCGAGCAGCATCAGGACGAGGAAACCTCCAAGCAACAGCAGCATGACTTTATCCTTCAAAGCCGTCGTAGGCGCCGGGACGTTCGAGGATCGAGTAGCCCTGTCGCAGATGTTGGATCGCCACCTGAACCGATCGCGCGAACATCAGCACGAAGCCGGCCAGGACGGCGTTGTAGACGTAGTCCTTGGGCAGATTGATCGTCGTCATCTGTTCGTCGCCGATGATCTGGATGTAGACCCAGACCAGCTTGATGGCGTAGCCGAAGAAGGCGATCCGGATCAGGTCGATCACGGTCGAGAGCGCCCGCGCCGCGACGTGCGGCAGATAACGATAAATCAGGTCGACCTGGATGTGCCGCGACAGCCGGACGCACATCGAGGAGCCGATGAAGACCACGCCGATCAGGCAGTAGGTCGCGATCTCCTCGGTCCAGGCGTAACTGTCGTTGAGCACGTAGCGGGTGAAGAACTGCAGGAAGACGGCGAGCGCCATCACCCAGAAAATAGCCAGCGCCACCCAGTCCTCGAAAGCGTAGACGGAAAGATCGACCTTCGGCGCCGACTCTTCCTCGAAGGTATGGGCAATCTCGTCGGCGGTGATCTGCCGGTGCGTTTCGGCGATGGACATGGGGGACTCCTCAAACTGGACAACGTCGTTCCGGGATGGTGCGTTAGCACCAGACCCGGAACCTCGAGATTCTCAGCTGCGCGATTGCGCACCGCAGTTCGGTCCTGCGGACCGCCACGGAATGACGACTACGTCGTCACTTCACCGCCTGGATCCGTTCCCAGTCGGCCTTGCGGTAGCCGAAGGTCTCGAACGGAACGTTCTTCAGCACGATGTCGCGGAACTCGTTCTTGTCGACCTCGGTCACGGTCAGACCCTTCTCCTTGAAGAAGGCGACGAGCTTGGCCTCGTTCTGCTTGATCTCGTCGGTCGCCTTGGCGGCGGCTTCCTGCGCGACGTCGGTGAAGATCTTCTTGTCCTCGTCGCTGAGCTTCTTCCAGAGCGCGCCCGCCACCACCGTATTGAGGTGGTCGACGATGTGGCCGGTCAGCACGATGTGCTTCTGCACCTCGTAGAACTTCTTGGCCTCGATCGTGGTCAGCGGGTTCTCCTGCGCCTCGACGGTGCCGTTCTGCAGCGCGAGATAGACTTCGGCGAAGGCGATCGGCGCGGTGTTGGCGCCACAGGCGCGCGGCATGGCGAGATAGGCCGGAACGTCGGGCACGCGCATCTTCAGGCCCTTGAGGTCGGCGCAGGTCTTGATCGGCTTGTTCGACGTGGTCTGGCGCACGCCGTAATAGGTCACGGCGACGATGTGGTGACCGCTCTTGTCCTCATAGCCCTTGGCGAGCTCCTTGAAGATGTCGCTCTTGGTGTAGGCAAGCAGATGGTCGGAGTCGCGGAAAGTATAGGGATAGTAGGTCACGCCGATCGGCGGAAAGCTCTTGGCCGCGAAGCTCGAGCCGGAGATGATGATATCGACCGAGCCGAGCGACAGGCCCTGGTTGATGTCGGCTTCCTTGCCGAGCTGCGAGGCCGGATAGACGTCGACCGTATAGCGCCCGTTGGTGCGCTTGCCGATCTCCTGCGCGGCCCAGACCGACGCAGTGTGGAACGGCTCCGAGGTCTCGTAGACATGCGCCCATTTCAGCTTGGTCTGCGCCATGCCGGGATTGACCGTCGCGAACATCGCCGCGACCGAAGTCGCCAGCACCATCGTCATCTTCTTCAACACTGACTTATCCTCTACTGACTGAAGTCTGCTTCTTGTTTGCCCGCTCCGACGCGGAGACGGACCATCCAATCTCATCGTCGTCGCGTGCTGCCGCCCTTGGTCCGTGCCTTCGGCGCAGTTTTTGGTTTGGCCGGCTTTGCCCGATCCTGCACCGCAGTCGATCCTGCGCTGCCTTCGGCACCGAAGTTCTGCGCGAAACGCTCCTGCGAACACACCAGATGAGCGCGCATGGCATCGCGCGCGGCATCCGGATCATGCGCCGCGATGGCGTCGCGCACGGCGCGATGCTCGTCGAGCGCGGTGCGCCATGTGCCCGGGCTCTCGAAATAATGCGCGAGCTGCGCGAAATAGGGATTGAGACGCTGGTCGAACAGTTCGCCGACCACACGCACCAGAACCGCATTGCCGAGACTTCCGGCGATCGCGATGTGGAACGCGCGGTCATGAACCATCGAGGCTTCGCCGGGATGCACGACGTTCTCCATCGCAGCGAGGGCGGCGTCGATGCGCGCGACGTCGTCCGCCGTCGCGACGCGCGCGGCCTGCCCGGCAATGGCGCTCTCGAGAAATTCGCGGGCCCGCAACAGCTCGAACGGGCCCTCGATGACCGCGGCGGCAGGCACGGCCATCGCCGGGGCCGCGGGCTCTATCACGTAGATGCCCGAACCGACGCGGATGCGGACGCGGCCCTCGACCTCGAGCGCGATCAGGGCTTCGCGCACCGTGGGCCGCGACACCTTGAGCTGCTCGGCGAGCTCGCGCTCGGTCGGCAAGCGGCTGCCGACCGCGTACTCGCCGCTGTCGATCAGGCTTCGCAATTGATCGGCGACCTGGCGATAGAGCCGTCTCGCCTCCACAGCTTCCAGCGGCACGCTGGTCCTCCCCGATGGAGCGCACCGGGTTCATCCCGGTGGCCCGCCAATTTTGGAAAATTGGTCTTACCAATTGACCGGAGCATTGACCGAGGATGGAGGCCATGTCAAGCAGCGGCCAAAGCAACAGGGAGAGACGACCATGCGGCTCGACCGCGCCCAACTCGACCGGCTGCCGCCGGCCATCCGCCGCCCGGCCTATGACCGTTCGCGCGTCACTCCCGGCATCGTGCATCTTGGCCTCGGGGCCTTTCATCGCGCGCATCAGGCCGTCGTCATCGACGATTGCCTTGGCTCCGGCGCCATGTCGTGGGGCATCGTCGGCGCGAGCCTGCGCAGCCCGGATACGCGCGACGCCCTCGCCCCGCAGGATCATCTCTACACTGTCGCCGTGCGGGCCGCCGAAGGCACCGAGCACCGCGTCATCGGCGCGCTGCTCGACAGCGTCGTCGCGCGCGAGAAGCCGGCCGCGCTCGTCGAGCGGATGGCCGATCCCGCCGTTCGCATCGTTTCGCTGACGGTCACCGAGAAGGGCTATTGCCACACGCCGCAGACCGGCGATCTCGACGAGCGGCATCCTGATGTCGTGCACGATCTCAACAATCCCGACGCGCCGCGCTCGGCGCCCGGCTTCATCGTTGCGGCGCTGGCGCGCCGGCGTGCGCAGGGGCTGGCGCCGTTCACCGTGCTGTGCTGCGACAACCTCGCCGCCAACGGCCACACCGTGCAGCGGATCGTCACGCAGTTCGCGGCGCTCCGCTCCAGGGATCTCGGCAAGTGGATCGCCGATAACATCGCCTTCCCCTCGACCATGGTCGACCGCATCGTGCCGGAAACCACCGACGCCGACCGGAGTGCGGTTTCCGATGCGCTCGGCTTGCACGACGCATGGCCCGTGATGACGGAGCCGTTCACGCAATGGGTGGTCGAGGACCGCTTTGCCGCGGGCCGGCCCGATCTCGCCGCCGCGGGCGTCGAGCTCGTCGCCGACGTCAAGCCGTTCGAACTGATGAAGCTGCGCTTGCTCAATGCCAGCCATTCCGCGCTGGCCTATCTCGGCTATCTCGCGGGCTACGAGACCATCGCCGACACCATGGCCGCCCCGCATTTCGCCCGCCTCGCCGCGCAGGTGATGGAAGAGTCCGCTGTGACGCTGACGATGCCCGTCGGCACCGATCTCGCCGCTTACCGCAACTCGCTACTCAAGCGCTTCGCCAATCCGGCGCTGCATCACCGCACCTGGCAGATCGCGATGGACGGATCGCAGAAGCTGCCGCAGCGCCTGCTAGGCACGATGAACGATCGCCTTGCCAGGAACCTGCCGATCGCAACGCATGCGCTCGCGGTCGCCGGCTGGATGCGCTATGTCACCGCGAACGATGAGCAGGGCCGCGCCATCGACGTGCGCGATCCGCTCGCCGGCGAGTTCGCGACGCTGGCGCGCGAGGCCGGTCCCGTCGCCGACCGGCTCGCGCCCGCCCTGCTCGGGGTGGCCAAGGTATTCGGTCCGCTGGGCATCGAGCCGCGCCTGCGCGAGGCCGTCACCGCAGCGCTCGGCCAGCTCTATGCAAAGGGTTCGCGGCGGGCGGTGGAGACGCTCGTCTCGGTGTGACTACAAAGCGGGCAGCAATGCTGCACTGCGGTCAAAATCGAGCGCAAATCGAACGGAAGTCGCGCTTGATTTTTGCCGGTCATTGCCCCACCCGGAAGCCATGGCACAGGACAGCAAGGTCATCGCCGCGAATGCGGCCTTCTACGCCGCCTTTTCGAAGGGCGATTTCAACGGCATGGAACAGATGTGGGCGGATGACGACGCCATCTCCTGCATCCATCCGGGCTGGCCCGCCATCATCGGGCGGGCCACCGTGATCGGGAGCTGGCGCGATATCCTGCAAAATCCGCAGCGGCCGCAGATCGTTTGCGCCGAACCGCAGGCTATCGTCGACGGCGACAGCGCGCGCGTGCTCTGCATCGAAATCGTCGATGGAACCGCTCTGGCTGCGGCAAACCATTTTCGCCGCGTCGGCGACGGCTGGCGCCTGGTGCACCATCAATCGAGCCCGATTGCGCAGATTGTCGAGCAGGCTGAGGACGATAGAACGAGTCACCGCGTCCACTGACCGCGGCAGGCGAGCCTGCAGGTTCTACTGTGCATGGGGTTGTTTTTCACTTTTTGGGGTTGAAGCCCCGAGTTCCGACAGATCGTCCAGCACGACCCGCGCCTCGGTGAAGTCATCGTCCCGGAAAAACATGCTGCGGGTGATGAGAACGGGAATGTTGGCGCGCGAGGCCGCGACCAGGCCATTGGCGGAATCCTCGATCGCGAGGCAGTCCGATGCATCCAGCTTGAGCCGCACCAGCACGTCGAGGTAGACATCCGGCGCCGGCTTCTTGTGGCGGACATCATCGCCGGCAACGATGGCATCGAAATCGGCCGCCCAGCGGCTCCCCAGCGCCCGCGACAACAGCGCTTCGATATTGCCGTGAGACGTCGTGGTCGCAATCGCCAGCCGTTGTCCGCGCGTCTTCGCAGCGATGAGGAGATCCATCACGCCTGGCCGTAACGGGCAACAGCCGGTCTCGATCAGATCGGCATAATGGGCGGTCTTGATCCGGTGCAGCGCGGCGATATCCGCATCCGACAATGGCCGACCGATCGGCAATCTTTCCTGGTAGGCGCGGATGCGCTCCTTGCCGCCGGTGACCCGCAGCAGCTCCTTGTAGACCTCACGGCCCCAATGCCAATCGAGGCCGTGACGGGCGAAGGCGTGGTTGAACGCCTGCCGATGCAGTTCCTCGGTCTCGGCCAGGGTACCGTCGACATCGAAGATCAGCGCTGCGGCGCGCCGGATCAGCTCTGCGGCGCCCGATCGCGCGATGGTGGCGGTTCCTGCCTGCATGATCGACACCTCCCTCGTGACTTGCGACCTTCGCCCGGCATGGCGAGCGAGTGAAATCGCAATATCTTTTGCCAGAACCAAAAATCCCTTATGAGCGGGGACGCGGTGGTACGGTCGGCCCCTTCATCGGCACGGGAGACGCATGCGGCTCTTCATCCTTGGTCTTGGCTATAGCGCCCGGCACTTCGTTCGCAAGTTCGGCGGGACCTTCTCGCATGTCGCAGGCACCGTGCGCGATCCGGCCAGGCGGGACGATCTCTCCGGGCTCGAGCTGCATACCTTTGCCGGCGAACCGACCCGCGAGACGATCCGACATGTCGGCAACGCCGATGTCCTACTCGTCTCGATCCCGCCCGGCAGCGCCGGCGACCCCGCCATCGCGGCGTTCGGAGAAGCGTTGGCGACCGGCCGCCGCAAGGTCGTCTATCTCTCAACCATCGGCGTCTATGGCGATCATGCCGGCGGATGGGTGGACGAGAGCACGCCGCCGCAGGCCACGCTCGACCGGACGCGGCTGCGGCTGATGACCGAGCAGGCGTGGTGCGACACGAGGCATGGCGATGCCGCGATCCTGCGGCTTGCAGGCATCTACGGCCCCGGCCGCAACGCATTGGCAACGCTGCGGTCCGGCTCGGCTCGCCGCATCATCAAGCCCGGCCAGGTCTTCAACCGCATCCATGTCGACGACATCGCCAACGCGATCATGGCCGCGATCCGTCACCAGGGCGGCGGCACGTGGAATGTCTGCGACGACGAGCCCACCCCGCCCCAGGATGTCATCACCTACGCGGCCGGGCTTATGGGCATCGCCCCGCCGCCCGAAGAAGCGTTCGAGACGGCCGAGATGTCGGCCATGGCGCGCAGTTTCTATTCCGGCAGCGCCCGTGTCTCCAACGCGAGATTGAAGAACGAGCTCGGCGTCACGCTCGACTACCCAACCTATCGGCACGGTCTCGACGCGCTGTGGCGCGCCGGAGAGGGACGATAGGTTTCCGGCACCTTCCGTCGCGACCCACGACATGCCCTGCGCGTGCTTGACTTCGCACCCGTACGGACGTGATCTAGGCGGTCAGCGAGCCACTCGCATAACGAGCTCGCCTTGGGAGGATGCAATGAACAAGACGATCGCCATGGTCGCGGCGGCGGTGGCCGTCATCACCTTCGGTACAGCGCGCGCCGCGCCGCTGCCCGAGGCCAACCCGGACGACGCAGGCTTCTCGAAGCAGGGTCTTGCCCGGCTCGACGATTTCTTTACCCGCGAGATCGCCGCCAGGCGTGTCCCGGGCTCAGTCGTCGCCATCGCGCGCGACGGCAAGCTCGTCCATTACAAGGCCTACGGCATGCTTGATCCGGACAAGGGCACACCCATGCCCATTGATGCGATCTTCGCGCTGGCCTCGATGACCAAGCCGATGGCGGCCGTTGCCGGACTGACGCTGATGGAGAAAGGCCGGCTGCCGCTCCAGGCCAAGCTGTCCGACTACTATCCGGGCTTTGCCGACATGAAGGTCGGCGTGACCCAGGCCGACGGTACGCTCAAGCTCGAGCCGCAGGCCTCGCCGATCTTCATCCACGATCTCTACCGGCATACGTCCGGATTGATGTATGGCGGCCGCCCGGACAGTTCCAGCCCGGTGGCGCGACAGTACCCTGACGGCGTCGCGCCCGCGGTGGAAGGCGACACCCAGGCCTTCATCGACCGCATCACGAAGCTGCCGCTGGCGCATCAACCCTCGACGGAATTCGAGTACGGCTTCTCGATCGACGTGCTCGGCGCCGTGGTCGAGAAGGTGAGCGAGCAAAGGCTCGGCGACTATCTTGCCGCCAATGTGTGGCAGCCGCTCGGCATGAATGATGCAACCTTCCATCCCACCGATGCGCAGCGCCCGCGCCTCGCCCGCCCGTTTGCCAACGACCCGCTGACCGGCAAGCCGCAAGCCATCAAGCTGCTGGACACGGCGACCAAATTCGATTGCGGCGGCGCCTGCTCGTTCGCGACGGTCGGCGACTACGTCCGTTTCGGACAGATGCTGCTCAACGGCGGCGAACTCGACGGCCAGCGTATCCTCTCCCCGAAGACCGTGCATCACATGACGACCAACCATCTTGGTCCCGAGATCAAGAACAACGTGGCGACCATCGAGCCGCATCGCGCCGGCTTCGGCTTTGGCCTTGCGGTCGCGGTCCGCACCAGCGAAGGCTTGTCATCTGTCCCCGGCAATCCCGGCGAGTTCACCTGGAATGGAGCGTTCGGAACGCAGTTCTTCTGCGATCCCAAGGAGCGCCTCGTCGTGGTGGTGGGAACGGCGGCACCGGGCGAACTGCGCAAATATTATCGCGAGCAGGTCCAGGACATCGTCTATGGCGCGATGGTGAAGTGAGACTGACAGCCTGAAACAAAGAAGGGCGGCCGCTTGGGCCGCCCTCCGAATTCCAGCATCAACTCAGGACGCCGTACCTCTTGAACCAGGTCTCCGCCTGCTTCCAGGCATCTTCCGCCGCCTCCTTGCGGTAACTGCCGCGGTAGTCGGCATGAAAGCCGTGCGGCGCGTCCGGATAGATCTTGAATTCGGCCGTCTTCTTGTTCTCCGCGAGCGCCGCCTTCATCTGCTCGACCTGGGCAACGGGAATGCCGGTGTCGGCGCCGCCATACAGGCCGAGCACCGGCGCCTTCATCTCCGGGGCCAGTTGCAGCGGGCTCTTCGGCCAGAGCGGATTGGCAGGATCGACCACCGTGCCGTAGAAGGCGACGCCCGCCTTGAGCGCATCGCTATGGGCGGCATATTCCCAGACGGTGCGCCCGCCGCGGCAGAAACCGATGATACCCAGCCTGGCGGTGTCGCCGCCTCCCGAGCCCGCCCAAGCCGCGGTCGCGTCGAGATCGGACAGCAGCTCAGCGTCCGGCTTGGCATTGACGATCGGCAGCAGGTCCTTGATCTCACTGACCTTGGTGAGATCGACGCCCTTGCGGAAGTAATAATCGGGCGCGATCGCGAATGCGCCGAGCTTCGCCAGACGCCGCGTCACGTCCTTGATGTATTCATGGAGGCCGAAGATCTCCATCGCCACGATGATCACGGGCGCCTTGGTATTGCCGGCCGGGCGGGCGAAGTAGGCGGGCATCTCTTCGGAGCCGATCTTGATCTTGGCCTCGCCAGCCTGGAGGCCGCCGGTGTCGGTGGTCACCACAGCGGCGCGGACCGGTCCGGCCGCGAGCGTGTAGCCGGCGGCGACGGCGGTCGCGCCCATAAATCCGCGTCGCGACACCGGAGGTGGCTTGGTCAGCCCGACAACGTCGGATGTCATGGTGGTTTCAATGCTCATCGCTTCATCCTTCCTGATGCCAAAGCCCTGTTCCTTCAGTCGACGCATTCACCAAGAAGGCCAGGCGAAACGCAAATCACCAGCCTGCGAGCGCGACACCTTGACGATCGATGCGTCGCACCGATCGTATTTCGGATTTAACCGTCCAGCCGCATTGCAGCGCAATATCCATTAACCGAAAACGTTGGTTGTCCCGTCATCTTTCGCGTGGCCCGGGTTGCAGGCATTCCACCTTCGCGCGCGCTTCGAAATGTCCTGCAACGAGAAACGGGCTCAGCAACGGCCGTATTAGCATATCGTAATGCCTCGCCGTCGCGTTTGATCGGGCTCTCGCGCGCTGATCCGGGTTATTTGACTGAAGTTTTCAGAAGAGTTGAGCCGTGCAATTTACTCGAACTTTCTTTGTGACGCTCTAGTTCCACGTCCGAACCTTCGATCTCCAGAACGGAGACGCGTCTTCCAAGCGCGGCAAGTGGTCACGTATCGAACGAAGCATCGCTCGACGGCTTCAGTCTCGCCCGCCGGATCGCACGACAAACACTCAATTGAAGATAACTTTATCCGATCCGGACTTGAAATGATTTTAGCTCGCGAAGCGATTGAATTATTGGGGCAGGTGGCCCGCATCCTGTGGTTCGAAGGCACCAAGCACGGCCTGCGCGACCGCGAATGGATGGCCCTGCGGTTTCTCTCCCGCGCCAACCGTTTCTCGCGGACGCCGTCGGCGCTCGCGAGCTACGTCGGCACCACGCGCGGCACCGCATCGTTCATCATCGGCGAACTCGAGCGGCTCGGTTATATCGAGCGAAAACGCTCGGCCACGGACAAGCGCTCGGTGTTGCTCAGCGTCACGCAGCAGGGCAAGAAGTTCCTCACTCGCGACCCCGTCAATGTTCTCGTCGAAGCCATCGCGGTTCTGGACGATGACGGCAAGATCCGCTTCCGCGACACGCTCCGGCACGTGCTCGATAAGTCGGACGCCGCGGAGCAGCGGCATCATACCGATGTTTGCAAGCGATGCATCTTCCTGCGCGAAGATCGCGCCGCCGCGGACGGCAAGACGACGTCCGATTTCAGCTGCCGCCTGTTCCGCGCGCCGATCTCGGAGCAGGAGATCGATCTGTTATGCACCAGCTTCGAGCATCACCGCCAATAGAAGGCCCCACCCATCAGGGCGCCGCTTTGCGTGATGAATAGACGACGCCTCCGCTGGCTTCCACCACCAGCCGGCCATTCTCGCTTCTGATCTCTTCGATGCGGCCAAGGCCGGGCACCTGCTGTCCCAATACGGCCTCGATGACGCCGTTTGGACTTTGCAGGATCGCAATTCCTTCATAAGCCTGGCGCACCGACCAGCCCTTGATGACCTTGCGCGGCGCGGACGTGCGCTCGGATGGAGGCAGCGAACCCGTGATCTCGGGCGCTGTGACCGAAGCCATCACCGGCATCGGCTGCTGCGGTTGTGAGGCCACAGGCGTCGGAGCCTGGGCCTGCGCCAGGGCGAGCTTGTCGAGCTTCACCGTCGAGGACGAACTGACCCGTTCGATCCGATCCAGATTCTCGGCGAAGCGGCCAAAACGGTCGTTGGTCGCCTTGCTCGATTGATCGACGGCAGTGCGCAGGCCGTCGAGATTTTCGGACACACCCGACACCTGCTTGCGCAGCTGCGCCACGGTCTCGCGCAGATTCCTGATCTCCATATTGGCCGCGACATTGCTCTGGGCGGGCTGCATGGTGAGATAGGCGATCACGCCGGTGCAGGCGCAGACTACCAGGATTGCCGCGACCGCCAGGGTGGCGAGCGGTGCGACCCATGTCGGACGGGGTGGCGGCGGCTTGGCCACGATCGTCGCGGGCTTGATCACGACCGGTGCAGGCTTTGGTATCGCCATCTTGTCGAGGCGCGCCTTTGCACGAATACGCTTCAGACCCTCGAGCGCTTCCTTTGCCAGAGTTTCATCACTTGCCGCTGCCGACGCACGCCTCGCGTTCGGAGCAGGCTTTGTCGCGCGCGCCGCATTGTCCTTATTATCCCGCGCTTCCGGCACTCCCTTCGCCGCAGCGGGAGTATCAGCGGATTCGCTGGGACGAGCTTGTCCATCGGACAACATGTGAAAATGCTCCGTTCGCTTCTGGCTACCGAACGGTGACGCTAATTGTCGAAGCTTGCCTGAAACGTGCGCATGAAAACTCTTTTCACGTGCAAGATGCGGCGTCACTTGAATCAAATGTGTCATGCACGTCGCAAGAGTGCGACTCGAAAGACACACCCTCGCCAAGATTTCGCCGAGCTGGAGTCGCCGCGACCGACATGAGTCGAATTGTCGCATGTGGAAATCCGGACACTGGGGTCAATCCGGGGTTGCAAAACCGTCCACGCATTTCGCCCGCGATACTACCTAAAATGGCTGTAATTATACGGGGATGCGGAACCTTAGAACCGTCGCGGTGCAAAACTAGTTTTGAAATCAAATCAACTGATGCGATTGAATATACATAGAAACAACCCGAAACGGATCAACAGCATCAAACACGCATAGCAACCGCTTTGTTACGCACGCTTGATCGGAAATCGGCAATTGTTACGGTCCTACTCAAGTGATTCTCGCCAGTTGGCGAGGGGATCGACACAGTTCAGTAGCGTTCGGAAGCAACAAGCAACCTGGCGAAACTGTTCTACGTCGCTGTCTCAATCCGCTCCGCGAGGTGATCCGTAAGACACTCGCCGGGCCTCACGAAGTAAGCGTTCAGTATCGAGTCGAAGTAACAGGCCTGCATGCGCAGGCACTGAATGCGTTGGGCTGCCCGTGAATATCGAAACCATAACAACGGTTCGCGGGAAGGAATGTCGTCAAACAGCATCGTCGCCGAGCCGGGTCATCACAAGAACCAGCCGGCCGCGACAGGTGCGAAACAGGGGCGAAGGACTGATGTATATTATCGTTGATGATCGCGAGAGCGTCACGAACAGCTATGTTGGAGGGCTCGTTCGCGAAGGCGTATCGTCGATCGGATTCTCCTCCGGAGAATTCTGGGAATGGCTGCAATCTGCGAGTGAATCGGATCTGGCTGCGGTCGACGCGTTCCTTCTCGGAGATTGCGATGCCCGAGCAAGCCTGCCAAGGGCGATGCGCAAGCGCTCATCGGCGCCCATCATCGCCATGAGCAGCCAGAAGATGCTCAAGAACACGCTGGAGCTGTTCGAATCCGGCGTCGACGACGTCGTGCACGTGCCGATCCACCTGCGCGAGATCCTCGCCCGGACGGCCGCCATTGCGCGCCGCCGGGTGGGCGAGTTGCCGAGGCCCTGCGAGACCCGGATCCAGGTCTTCTTCAACGGACGAGACCCCGAGATTGCGGGCCGCGCCCTCACCCTGCCTCGCCGCGAATTGCGCATTCTCGAATATATGGTGAGCAATCACGGCAAGTGGATCACCAAGACACAGATCTTCAACGCGGTCTACGGCATCTTCGAGTCGACCTTCGACGAGAGCGTGATCGAGAGCCATGTGAGCAAGCTGCGCAAGAAACTCCGCGACCGCCTCGGCTTCGACGCGATCGTGGCCCGGCGCTACGTCGGATACCGCATCAACATCCCGGCCGGCGAGACCATCGATGTGCCGATGCAGGACCTCGACGAGGTCGGTATCCTGCTGAACAGGGCGCATGCAGCTCCGGCGGCGTATCCGGCTGGAAACTGACGGCTCAGGGCGCAAACTCAACACGAATTGACAACGGCCTCCGCGAAGCAACCTTCGCGGAGGCCGTTTGACGTTCGGCGGTGGACACGACAGAACCCAGACACCACCGCTTGCGGCAGCCGTCACGGCTCCGGCTTCTTGCTCCCGATGCGTCCTGAAGCGAACCTGTATCCCGTTCGCCCGAAAGCGCTTCAGGGCTTCTGCTGGAATTCTTCCTTCGACACGTAGTTGAAGTCCTCGACCAGAACGTCCTGGACGACGTCGGCCTGCATCCGCTCGTTGACCCGCTGCTTGATGGCGGTCGTGAGGATGGAGAGGTCGTAGCGAGCGAGCTTCCTGAAATCCAGACGCTCGTCCGCATAGATCCTGCGGAAGGCCTCATCCACCACGAACGGCTCCGGCGGAACGGTGAGCTGATGCATGGTCCGCGCCTCGACGGTATAGACGAAGCGTGCGACGATATAGCCCTGGACGCCGCCGCCCTCGACCATGGGAACGCTCAGCGCACGCGTCTTCTGGTACTGCAACCCATCGAGAAATTCGTCCTTTGCCGGGAGCAGGGTGCCGTTTTCCTTCCAATAGGCCACCGCATAGCTCGTACCCGCAGTGAGGATGCATACCCAGAGCCCGGCCAGCACGAGTCTGATCATTTTTCGTCTCGCGTTGTGCGACCCGTGTAGGTGCCGTCCGATTCGGCATCCTTCATCGCCTTGACGATGATGGTCGCGACTTCGCGCACCGCATCGTAATGCATTTCGAGGATGGCGCGATTCCGCTCGAGCTTCTCGCGCAGCCGCTTGATCTCCTCGGTGACCTCGACTTCCGTGCCGAGATGCATGCGCGACCGCATCAGGCGGACGAATTCGAGCATGCTCCGGCTCTTCCGGGCGCTGAAGTCGTCGAAGTCGATCTTCTTGCCCGTCGCGAGTGCGGCCGTCTCCTCCTCGACGATGTTCTCGAGCCGACGGATCGCCGTGAGCAGGCCGCGCACCTCGTCCGATCTTGCCTCGTCCACGCCGTCGATTGGAGGCTCGCTGCCGACGTTCGGAAGCACCATGGGCAACAGCGCATCGCCCGGCATGGCTTCCATGTTCGTTGCCTCGGTTTCCACGACCGACCGCTCCATCTCCTGGGCAGCTATGCGTTCCTGTCCCTGCATTGGATATTCACCCCTCAACTTCTGTCGTCCATTCCCGGATCATGATCCCGCCTTGCCGGTGACATCGATACCTGCCGGATGCGCGGCGGCTAATTGCTTGGCGATGCCAATGCCCTTGCGTTTCGCGAGTTGGGCACCGAGTTGCTCTGCCAGCATCGACTTCCAGATACCGCCGGCCGTGCCCTTGCCGAAGACCTCCTCCGATTCCTTCGGGAGCATCGTTTCGACGAAGGTCTGGAGAATGAACGCCTCGAATTTGCGGTACACCTCGCCCGAGGCCGGCGCCTTGATCACCTGCACCGGCGCTCCGTTGACCGCACCCGACTGCGCTTCGGCAACCTTGGCTGCGGCTTGATCGGCAGCAGCTGCCGCAGCCTTTCCGACCTCCGCGTCCATCGTGGCGGCGAAATCGGTATCCGATGATTTCAGCGCATCGAGCTTCGCGGCGGCCGCGCGCTGCGTCACCGGGTCGGCGGCGTCGAGGACGTCGAGAACGAGGTCTGGCGTTGCTGTCACGATCATGTCTTGTTCCGGTTGGCTGGCCGTTGCGTCAACTCGCTCACGGCGGGGCTCATTCCCGTCATCTCCTCGAGCGTGCGTCTCTCCGCGTCGCGAAGCTTGTCGGCGAGTGCGGCCTTCGCGACCTGCTCGAGTTGTTTCACACGGCGGCTCTGCGAGCGGACCTGGTCGAGCTGCTCCGATGCCTGCGCCTGAACCGCGCGGGCACCGACGCTCGTCCGGTTCAGGCGGCGTGCGATGGATTCGCTCGACGAGCCCACCGGCGGCTTGCCTTCGTTCAGTGTAACGACCAGCCATTCCTGCTCGTCCTGCAAGCTGCGCTCCTGCCGGCGCAATTGCGCCAGCTGCCACTCGGACAGCCGGAGCTGGAGCTTCACCAGCGAGACCATCCGGCCGAGCTTGTCCGCGCGCGACGTCATGGCCGGTCACTCCGCCAGCCACGACGAGACGCCGAGCATGAATTGCGTCAACAGCTCGTCGCTGGTGAGGTAGAGCAGCAGGAACCCGCCGAACAGCACGAACGGCACGGAGATGAAATAGACCGGAATGGCCGGCGTCAGCTTGTTGATGAGGCCGACGGCCAGATTGACGATGACCGAGTAGACGATGAACGGGCTGGCGATGCGCAACGTGAGAACGAAGGCCTCGGACAGGCGACTGACGAGCATGTCGAGCGCCATGCTTCCGCCGAGCCTGCTGCCGGGATGCCAGACGTCGTAGGAGTTCATCAGTCCCCGCAGGACCTGCCAGTGCTGGTCGGTGATGAAGAACAGGGTGATGGCGGACGCCATGATCAGCGGCACAAGCGCCGGCGCGGGATCGGTGTCGCCGACGGGGGTGCCGGGGATATTGCTCAGCCCGATCGCACTCGCCATCACCGTCGCCATGGTCTGGAGCGCGAGGAAGAACACGCGCCCGCCAAGGCCGATGACGCTGCCGACCACGATCTCCGAGCAGATCAGGACGGCCAGCGAAAGCGGTGCGGCGTTGTCCGTGAGCGGTTTCACGATTGCGATCAGGATCGGCGTCAGCGCAAACGTCGTGACGAGCGCGACGAACAGCCGGATCTGGGCCGGAACGTTGACGCTGGAATAGCCCGGCACGAGCATCAGGCAGGCGCCGATGCGGCAGAACACGATGAACGTCACCAGCACGCTGTCGGCGAGGCCGCTGATCACGATATCGCTCCGAGAGCTCGGATCTCGGCGCTGCGCGCCACCTCGACATGCGACAGGATCGGCAACGTCGGAAACACCCGTTCCAGGATCATGCGGACATAGGGACGGGCTTCGGGCGTCACGGCTAGGACCACACTGGTGCCGGCCTCAGTGAACTTGCGGATTGCAGCACTGGCCTCGGTGGCGAATTGCTCGATCAGGCGTGGATCGGCGTCGAATTCAACCACGTCACCCTTGGCATCGCGCTTCAGGCTCTGGTGGAAAGCCAGGTCCCAACGGTTTCCGAGACGGATGACATTCAGCACGCCGTTGTCCGAGAGATCACCGCATATCTGCTGGGCCAGACGCGTCCGCACGTGCTCGGCGACCTGCTCGGAACGCCGCACATGGGGCGCGATCTCGGCGATGGCCTCGAGGATCAGATGGAGGTTGCGGATCGACACCCGTTCGGCCAGCAGGATCTTCAGGATCGCCAGCAGGCCCGAATAGGAGATCTGCGACGGACAGAGATCCTCGATCAGGCGCTTGTATTCGGGATCGAGCCGGTCGAGCAGTCCGCGCATGTCCTTGTACGACAGCAGCTGCGAGAGGTTCGCCCTGATCACTTCGCTGAGATGGGTGAGCAGCACAGACAGATTGTCGACCGGCTTGCAGCCCTGTCGCTTGACTTCGTCGGTGAAGGCCTCCGTCACCCACAGCGCCTTCATGCCGAAGGCGGGCTCGATCACCTCCTCGCCGGGCACGTCGGGCTTGCCGTCCTTGTCGACGAGCACCAGCACCTCGCCGAGCCGCAGCTCGCCATGGGCGATGCGCGTATCGTGGATCCGGATCTGGTATCCCTTCGGATCGATCGACAGATTGTCTGTCAGCTTGATCTCGGGAATGACGAAGCCGTATTGCTTGGCGAACTTCTTCCGGATCTTGCTGACCCGATGCGCAAGCTCGGTCCGCGAGCCAAGGAGATGGACGGAGAGATGCCCGCCGAGCGCCAGCTCGATCTCCGCGGTCTTGAGCGATTCCTTGACTGATTCCTTGGCATCGGCCTGGGCACGCTCGTCGGCCTTGCGCGCATGCTCCTTCTTCTCCCGCGCCGCCTGCCGCCGCGGCAGCGAATAGCCGACGAACGCCATGATGCCGCCGAGCAGCACGAACGGCGCCATTGGCAGACCCGGCATCAGGGCGAGCACGAACATCATCAGGGACGCCGCCGAGACCGCGCGCGGATAGCCGCCGAGCTGGCGCAGCACGGCCTGTTCCGCCGAACCGCGGGTGCCGCCCTTGGAGACCAGAAGACCCGCCGACAGCGACACGATCAGAGCCGGCATCTGCGTGACCAGACCGTCGCCGACGGAGAGTTTGGTGTAGACGTCGGCGGCCCGCGACAGCGTCAGGCCGTGATGCGTGACGCCGATAATGATGCCACCGAAGATGTTGATCGCGGTGATGATGAGACCGGCAATGGCATCGCCGCGGACGAATTTCGAGGCACCGTCCATCGCGCCGAAGAAGGAGCTCTCCTCCTCGAGCTCGCGACGCCGGCGCTGGGCTTCCTTGTCGTCGATCAGGCCGGCGGACAGGTCCGCGTCGATCGCCATCTGCTTGCCGGGAATGGCGTCCAGGGTAAAACGGGCGCCGACTTCGGCGATACGGGTTGCGCCCTTGGTGATCACGACGAAGTTCACCGTGACCAGGATCGCGAAGATGATCAGGCCGATGACGAAGTCGCCGCCCATCACGAACTTCGAGAAGCCGGCGACGACATGGCCTGCGGCGGTTTCGCCCTCCCCGCCACGCGACAGGATCAGGCGCGTCGTCGCGACGTTGAGCGCCAGCCGCAGGATCGTGGCGATCAGCAGCACGGTCGGGAACGCAGAGAAATCGAGCGGCCGCTGGATCCACAGCGCGACCATCAGGATCAAGGCCGAAAGCGCGATCGAAACCGCGAGGCCGAGATCGATCAGGATCGGCGGTATGGGCAGGAACAGGATCGTGAGCATGGCCACGATCCCGCCGGCAAAGAACGCGTCCGCCCCGAAGCGGCGCGGGCTTGGCAGGCTAGCAGCTAACGTATCGGCCATGGGTCACCGGCAGAGGATCCGGCCCGCAATCTGCCGCGCAAAGCTTACGCGAGGGTGGTGGCCGACGATCCGACGGATCAGAAGCCGCGCTCGATGTGCGAATAGACCATCTCGGTGAAGGTGGAGAGATGGGCACCGATGAAGGAGCCGGAGATGGCGACGACCACGAGAATCACGATGATCTTCGGGACGAAGGTCAGCGTCACTTCCTGGATCTGGGTCAGGGCTTGGATCAGTGCAATGATGGTGCCGACCAGCATCGCCGCTCCGACCGCCGGACCCGAGGCGACGATGATGGTCCAGATCGCGGCCTGGACGATGTCGAGGGCATCCCTCTCGTTCATGACTGGCTGATCGTGAGCCCGGGCCCGACCGCCACTTTCGTGCCGTTCTCGAGCGTTGCGATGGAGCCGTCGCTGTTGATGGAGATCGAAACCACCTTTCCGGAGAAGCTCGCGCCGGTCGAGTCGGTGAAGCTGACGGTCTTTCCGATCAGCCCGTCGGCCTGCGACAACGACTGCGAGGACAGCAGCGAGTCCAGCTTGGTATTGGTCTGCATCGCCTGCTCGACCGTCGAGAGCTGGGCGAACTGGCTCATATATTGCGACGTATCCATCGGATTGGTCGGATCCTGATTCTTCATCTCGGCAACGAGGAGCTGAAGAAACGTATTGTAATCGACGCTGTTGCTCGCCGTGGTCGTGGTGGAGCTGGTCGAACTGGACGTGCTGGTGCTATCGGTTGCGCTGGTGACGTTCATATTGCCTCTCCGCTGTCATGCAGCCTCGAATGGGATATTGGCGGTCGAGCCGGCGAGGTCAGCCAGGATGGCTTGCTCCACCGGAAACAGCGCCCGAATTCGCTTGAGCGCCTCGAAATATCGCGTGGTCTTGACCAGTTCGTCGATCGCGGCGAGCCCGTCGAGCATCTCGCGGCTCTCGCAGACCGCGAGAAGCGCAGCATGATGCTCACCATAGAGCGCGGCCGCAGCGACGACGTCGGTCGGATTCATCAGCATGAGCTGAACGATGAAATAGAGTTGCCGTAGCGCCGTGGTGGCGTCCGACGCCTGCATGACCTGCCCTTCGAGCAGGAACATCACGTCGTTGACGAGCTCGACGGAGACCTTGCGGTCCACGCGCAGCACGGCGCCGTTGATGTAGATGCGTTCGCCCGCCCGCAGGGATATCTTCATTAAAGGGCGTCTCGGATCAGGCGGTTGATTTCGATGAGCTGCACCACGTCGTTCGACCTCTCCTCACGAAGCCGATCGGCCTCCTTGACGACCCACAGGCCGATCGAGATGATGTCGGCACGCAGCTTCTCCGGAAGCCCGTTCTCCGGATGCGCGAGATCCTCGATGAAGATCGTCCACAACCGCCGCACGTAGAGCAGGCTTTCCACCAAGTCTTCGAAGCTGAAGCGCCCCTTCTGGAGCCGCTCGAGCCGGTCGATACCGAGGCTGAGCGCCTGGCGCTCACGGCCCCGCGCCTCATAGCTGCTATCCTCGACAACCGATCCGTAGGCTTCAAATGTCATCAGAACCACTCTGCGCAGGAGACCGAACAAGACACACGTTAAGAGCCATTTGAACGAGCCAGACTCAGAGATAGTTGACGAGGCTGATCTTCTGGAGCTGCGACGTGAGCGAGAGCGCCGTCTGGATCTGCGTCTGCAGGGTGTTGACCCGGACCGAGGCCTCGGTCGGATCGACCGCTTCCATCTTGACGATCTGGTTGTTCAGGATGTCCTGTTGAACCTTGAGCTTGTCGGTTGCTCCGGTGACCCGCTGCTGGACTGTGCCGACGTTGCCGCCGAGTGTCGCGAGGTCGGTAATGGCGTTACCGACGAGGCCGATGGCCTTGTCGACGACCACCTGGAACGTCGCCTGGTCCAGATTCACGTTCCCGAGATCCGCCATCATGGTGTAGGCCTCGGCGAGCTTGCGGAAGCCGGTCTGGTTGGCGCTGACCGACGTATCGGCGATCTCCGTCGTGGAGATGCGGCTTTGCATGACCTGGTCGGTCGCCGATGACCAGTTGGTGTTCCAGGCCGGACTTGCGAACTCGGCGTCGAAAGTGGTGTCGAGGAAGTTCTTCATCGCGGTCGGCGTAATGGTGCTCACGCTCGGCGAAGATTGCGAGAAGCCGAAGGCCGCGAAGAAATCGCTGTCGACCTGGTTCTTGCTGGCCGAGCCGGGGGCGTAGGCCGTGATCGGCTGGTTCTGCGTGTTGATTCCCGAGAACAGATAAGAGCCGTTATACGAGACGTTCAATGCGCCGATCAGGTCCTGGAGGTTGGCGGACGCGGGTGGCAGAATGATCCGCCCCCCACCGTCGGTGCTGCGGGCCGCGATCAGATCCTTGAGGAAGTCCGTTGCGGTCGTGCCGAGCTGGGTGATCCGGCTCTGCGTGATGTCCAGGCGTCCCGACACGAGCCCGTTGGTATCGACGAGCTGATCGGCGAAGCTCAGGTCCGCCCGCAGTGAGACGTCGCTTCCGGTCGTGGCACCAAGCTCGAGGCCGACATCGGCGAAGCGGCCGGTGGTAGCTTCCTTCGAGGCCTTGCTCAGGGCTGCCTGATTGTTCGTGACCGACGACCTCAGCGACGACGATAGCATCAGGGTCGAGATGTAGTTGGCGCTCATCATGACTTAATTCCCCACGGCAGCCAGCAGGCTCTGCAACATCTGGTCGACGGTCGAGATGATCTTCGACGACGCCGAATAGGTCCGCTCGACCTGAAGCATCAGGGCCATTTCATCGTCCATGTTGACGCCACTGACGTTCGACAGGGCGGCAGTGCTGCGGTCGAGCAGCGTTTTCTGGTAGGTGTTGTTGTCGTCTGCGGCCTTGCGCTGGTTTTCGATCCAGCTTGTCGACGATGCCGCGAAGTCGAGCAGGCTGCCGTTCGGCTTGCCTTGCGTGGTTGCATCGAACGGCTGCGCCGCATCCATGCCGCCGATGAGCTGCTGCAGCCGCGTCGAGAAGCCGCCGTTGCCGGCGGTGTTGTATTTGTATGCGACGTTGCCGCTGATCGCGCCATCGCGCAACAGGTTGGGGTTGCCGCCCTGCGCCGGATCGACCGATGCGGCAACGCTGATCGAACCGGCAAGGCCGACCGAGACGGTGGCGCTCGGGGGCATCGTCGGCGCGCCCGGATAGGTGAAAAGGCCAGGCACGTCCGGCAGCCCCCCGCCGGACTGGTCGACCTCCTTGAAGGTCTCGACGAGACCGCGGGCGATTTCGTCGAGCTGGCTCTGATAGGTGACGGTGGCGCTGTCGCGCAGTTCGGAGAGACCCGCGAGCTTGCCGGTCTTGATCGGCATCACGGAATTGGCGCCGGTGACCGGGACGCCGTCGATATAGACGGCGTTGCCGGTGGTCCCGGCCGTGTAGATGTTGGTTGCGGCGAAGCTGACCGAGCGCGCGGTCTTGTCGAACAGCACGACGCCGCTGTCGGTGTAAAGCGCCGCGTCGCCGTTGGCGCGGAGCGTCATCGAGACGCCGACCTCCTGCGACAGCTTCGAGACGATGGTGTCGCGCTGGTCGAGATAGTCGGTGACGTCGTCACCGGTGATCGTTCCCTTCACGATCGCGGTGTTGACCTTGTCGAACTGGCTGAGCAGCTGATTGATGTTGCCCACCGAGGTCGCCATGTCGGCATCCGCGCCCTCGCGCACCGTCTGCACGGTCTTGGTGGCCTGGTTGAGCGCCGTCGCCATGTCCTTGGCGGACGTGACCGCCGCCTGCGCGAGCGTAGTGTTATCAGGGGCATTGGCATATTGCTGGAGCGCCTGCTTCAGCTTGTTGAGCTGGGCCGTCGGCGATTGCCCGTTTTCGGGATCGTCCACGGTCGAGGTCGATATGGTCTGAAGACCGTCCAGGATCGCATTCTGCTTCGCGGACGCGGACGTTGCGACCAGGACGTTGTCGTAGAGACCGGAGCTGGCGGCGCGCTGGATCGCCGCCACGTAGACGCTGGCTCCTGGCAGATTGTCCAGCACGGCGATCTTTCGCGAATAGCCGGCGGCGCTGGCGCCGGCGATGTTGCGCGAGATCGTCGACGACTGGATGCCAGACGCCATGAGCGAGGCGCGAGCGGAGTCGAGGGCGGCGGTAAGGGACATGATTGACTCTTGCGCGGGATGAGCGCTGAAGGATTCAGCGCTTCAGGTTGACGACGACGTCGAGCAGGTCGGCGCCGGTCTGGAACGATTTCGAGTTCGCGGTGAAGCCGCGCTGTGCCTCGATCATCCCCGTGAGTTCGTCCGCGAGATCGACGTTCGAATCTTCCAGTGAGCCGGACTGGATCGTGCCGAGCCCGCCGGTTCCGGCATTTCCGGCTTGTGCGTTGCCGGAGTTCTGGTTGGTCGAATAAACGTTACCCGGCTCGGGCGTCAGGTTGTCGGGACTCGGGACGTCGGCGAGCATAAGTGTATAAAGAGTCTGCTGCTGCCCGTTCTTCAGGACGGCGGTCACGAACCCCTTGTCGTCAATGTCGATCTTGTCGATGGCCGAGGGCGCGCTGCCATTGACGGTCGCCTTGAAGCTGAAGTCGGTGCCGGCCTGGGTCATATTCGACAGGTCCATTGTCACGCTCGCACCGTTTGTGACCGGGAAGGTGAGCGTCTTGGCGCTCGCTGCGGCCAGCGCGCCCTTTCCCGCGGTCGTCGTGTCGAAAGTATATGTGCCGGCCGCGCCGAGCGCGTTGCCCGTTGCAGAATCGTAGGCCTGGATCTGCCAGGTGTCCGAGGTGCCGGCAACCGTGCCTGTGTGGGACATATAAAGATCGACCGTGACGGCCTGACCGATATTGTCGTAGGCCACGATTGAGCTTTTCGACGAGTACGACGCCGGCCCTGGAGGCCCTGCGATAACTGCCGCTTTCGGATCGAGGTTTCCGGTCGTGAGCGTTCCCGCCGTCGACGGCACCGGCACCTGCGAGACCTGCGAGATGTTCACGATCTGCATTCCCGACAGGCTGTTCTGCGAGAAATTGGTCACCTTCCCCGGCTGGCCGAGCAGGTAGAATCCGGCGGCGTTGACCAGATTGCCCTGGCTGTCAGGCACGAACGAGCCGGCGCGCGTCAGATATTGCTGTGTGTTGTCGGCATTGGAGACCACGAAGAAGCCGTTGCCCTGGACGGAGAGGTCCGTGGTCGACGTGGTGAACTGCGTATGCCCGGCATCGCTAATGGCATAACGGACGGTCGTCTCCACTGCACCGGAATCGTAATTACCCGAGCCGCTCTTCAGGATCAGCGACGAGAACTCTGTAGAAGCCCGCTTGTAACCGGTGGTGTTGACGTTCGCGATATTGTCCGAGACCGTCGACAGCTTGTTGGACTGCGCGGCCATCCCGGAAACGCCGGTGCGCATAATACCGTAGAGGCTCATCGAGAGGGCTCCTTTGGAAGGTTGGAGTGAGAATGAGGGTTCTTGCTTGCGCGGGGCTGATCGTTTGGAACCATGCACAACTTCATGTGGTCACGTGGTCTTCGGCTGGCAGAACGAGCGCGCCTTGTCGGTCCAGGCGCCGAATCCGCTCGAGACGAGATGCGCAACGATGTGACAGACGTAGCGCCTCTGCGCCGGCTCGTTGTTCGGGCCTGCATTGTAGCGCGCAACCGCCATGGTCCAGCTTCCCTCGCGCTGCTTGAGCTCTTTCAGGAAGCGTGCGGCATATTCGACATTCTTCGCCGGATCGAACATCGCCTGCACCGAGGCGAACTTGTCGCCGTGATAATAATGATTGATCTGCATGCAACCGAGATCGATCAGCTTGATCCCCTTGCTCCGCATCGCTTCGAAGTTGGCGATTGCGTCGTTCATGTCCTTGGCGAACACAGTCAGGCCATCTGCACCGAGCGCATAGGGGTAGAGCGCTCCGCGCCGTCCGGTCTCGGTAAGGCCGACCGCGTAGAGAATACCGAGTGGAATCCCGTGCTGCTGAGAGGCACGCGCCATCTCGCGCTCGCAGGGGCGTGCGTCGTCGGCCGCCGCTGCGGCAGCGCTCGCATTACAGATAAACAGGGCCGCGGCGAATCTGCGGGCCCACGTCCTGGTCATGACGTGTCTCCTGGTTGGACTGGCGCTCCTGCCGGGCCTGCTTTGCACTGCCGTCCGATTGGCCCGACGACGTGCTGGTGCCCTCGAACGAGCCGTGCGACTGCGGCGACGGCTGTTGCTGCTGGCCCGCCAGCTGCGGCTGCGACTGGCCGGAACCGCTCTGGAACCCGTCGAGCAAACCGTGCTGGACCGGCGCGACGTCGGCGACATAGCCCGCGGACTGCATGAGATCGCGGATCGAGCCGCGCTGCTGGTCCAGCATCTGGCTGGTGTCCTTGCGCTCGGCCGCGAGGTGAACAGAGACTTCCGAGCCCACAAGCCGAAGGCGCACGGTGACATTGCCGAGCGAAGGCGGCTCGAGATTGATGGTCAGGATCTTGAGCGGCTCGGGCGCGCTGGTTTGAGACGCCGTGAGATCTGGAGCCGCGGACGCCGCCGGCGCTGCCGTTTCCTTGAGCTCGGCAACGACCGCGTTGGCAACCTGCTGCGTGGGACCGAACTGCGCTGGCGGCAGATGGGTTTCTTGCTGGACCACGGTGACCTTGGTCGTCTCGGGCAAGGCAGCCCGCGCCGAAGCTTTGACAGCGCGTTCGACATTGGCGGTGACGGCCTCGAAGCCTTGCGTCGCGGGCATGGCCTTTGACGTCGCCTCGTTGCCTGGCTGCGCGCTTGCCGGCGCCTGCGAAGCCGCCGACGATGAGCGCAAGCCTGGCGTGGAATCGGCGGCAGCGTCCTTCGCCGTGCCGGTGGCCTGGACCTCGCGCGTCGTCGTGGAGGGGCGCGCCTCGCGCGCCAGCGTATCTTTCTTGTCGGCGGCCGTCGATTGTATCTGTGGCTTCACCACCGACATGGCGACCAATTCCTGCCCGACGGTCGGAGGTAGGCCCAACTTGTTCGAAACGTCCGTATTCGCGACGGCGTCGATCGAACCCTGCGATCGCGTCGCTTCAGCGGTCTTCTGGTCAGACGCTTTTTGACTGGATTTGGGCTCGTCGACGGCCTCGGTTGCCTCTTTCGTCGTCTCGTCGTTCGTCTTGTCCTTGCCGGTGGGGTGGGCCAGACGCGTCCGCAACGATCCGGCCTTCACGCTCGTATCGCCGCCGTCATCGTTCAACACCTTCTTGGCAAGATTCGATACGGTGTGGAGCAGATCGTTGAAAGACGAGTCCGCCGGCGACTTCGCCCCGGCGCTCTTGGCCGATCGCGAGGCGCCGCGAATGTTGAGACTCTCGGCCAACCCGGATAAGGCCTGTCCCGAGGTTCCATTGAGCTTCGTCATGGGCGGCGACCCTTGGTGAGGCGTTCGAGTTCACCGAGCTGCGTCCGCGCGCGGGCGAGTGTCGCAGTCGACAACGCGAGATCGAGACGCGCCGGCGTGACCGCAGGCTCGTCGGCTGCGGCGGCGGATTTACCCGCAAACGGTTTGCGCATGTCGAGCGCAAGCTGGACCGTCGCATTCAACAGGGGAATGTCGCGCTCGGGAAGTTTCGACCGGTCGAGTGCCTTCAGCTCGGCAAGGCCGCCGTCGTACTCGTCGGTTAATACCCGCGCGGTGCCGCGGAAGAAATGCGCACGCTCGCGATCCGCGGAGGCGTCGGCGCTGAGCACCAGGGCGCGCTCGCCGGCAAGCAGGGCCACCGCCAGCCGTCCCCGCAACATCGCATTGCGCGCGATCACAAAGTAAAGCTTGAGGCGGCTCGCGCGGTCGAGCTGTTCCAGCAGGGTCACGATTCGCGCAAAGCGGCGCTCGTCAAGCGCAAGGCTCGATTGCGTCAGGCCTGAGGAGAAACGCTGCCAGAAATCGCCGGCATAGACTGAGTTGCGGTAATGGCGGATATAGGCCAGCGTCAGGAACTCGAATTTGTCGAAATCCTCCGCCTGCCCGACCAGCAGGATCTCGCGCCGCAGTGCCGCCTCCTCCACCAGCGTGCCCGGCAGCAGCAGCCGCGCATCGTCGAGGCGCTCGATCGCGAGACTAGCCTCGGAGCGTGCGAACAGCGCGCCCTGAACCAGCGCAACCTGGCCACCCAGCCCCGACGGAAGCATGCGCGGCTTGACGTCCTTGAGCAGATCGCGCGCATCGTCCTGGCGGCCTTCGACATAGGCGAGCGCACCACTGAACAGCCGCTCGTCGACGTTCAGTCTGTCGCGAGGCAATTTGCGGACAAGTTGCGGCCCGCCGCCGCTGAGCAAATAGATCACCACGGCCTGGCCGTTCTGCGCATGGCTCCACACGCCGGCATCGGCGGCGAGAAATTTCTCGCCGATCTGCCGGATCAGCGCGATGTGGTCGCCATGCGCCGCCATATCGCCATGGGCAATGCCATCCTGCACGGCCTGTAATGTGCGCACCAGTTCATACGGCTCGCCCGGGCCCGGGGCGGGATCGGCAAATCCCTGGACCGCCGTGAGCGACAACAGCAACAGCAGTGCGGCGCGGAGCAGCGACCTGATCAAGGGCGCTTCTCCCGGATCAGGATCTCGATCCGGCGGTTCTGCGCGGCAGCCGGATCGTTCGGCAGTTTCGGCCGCCGGTCAGCGTAACCTTCGACATGCTCGATCCGCTGCGCATCGACGCCGGAGCGAACCAGCATGTAATAGGCCATCTGCGCACGGGCGGTCGACAGCCGCCAATTATCGTAGATCTCCGATTTGTAGGGGCGATTATCGGTGTGACCGCGCACGATGATCATGCCGGGACGCTTCGTCAGCAATGGCCCGATCTTGTCGATCACGCGGATGAGTTCGGGCCGCGGTTCGGCCGATCCGACCGCGAACATGCCGAAGCTCGCGTCGTCGGTCAGGCTGATCAGGAGGCCTTCCTCGACTTGGCGCACTTCGGCCACCGGCCCCGCACCGGCCTTGATGTCGGATAGGGCATCGGCGATCGCGGATTGCAGCTGCTTGACCGTCTGCGCTGCGTCGCGCGATTCGGTATCCCTGGCCACATCGCCGGGACGTGACTGCGCGGCCGCATTGGCCTGTACGCCAGCTTGCGCGCCCGGCTGCGCACTCGCCTGGCCGCTGCCATCTCGTTGGGACTGAGACGGCGCGGGCCCCGGCGGCAGCAGGGGCGACAGGTTTGCTGACGAACCATCCGCGCTTTGAGCGACGCTTCCGCCGGCATCGTCCTGGCGGGCGCGGCGCGTCTGCGGCTCGCCCTGACCTGCTCCGGCGGCGTTATCGCGCGCGGACGCATTCGGCTTTGGCTCAGTGTCGACGAAGCGATCCGTATCCTTGGACGTCTGCGGCGCGAGCTTCCAATAGCCGGGATCGAACGGATCGCGATAGGCATCGCCTCCCTTGAGTCCATCCTCTTCGGCGGATGTCAGTGCTCCGGCACGTCGCTGCCCCGAGGCCTGGTTCGCGCTGTTCGCGATTTCGGCAAGCGTCGCCAGCGGATCGCGGAACAGGACTTTCTCTTCGTAGGAAGCCGGCTTCTCCGCCGTCGGCGAGTCGCCGCGACGCTCTTCGTTCGGCCCGGCCGGCTGCCGCCTGCCATCCTGGCCCTCGAATTGTGTCGGCTCCTTCTTGGTGAGATCCTTCAGGCCCTTCGGGGCGGGCGCATTCTCCGCGAGCTTGATCGGATTGAAATAGCTCGCGACCACCTGCTTCTGGTCCTGATTGAGCGCGTTGAGCAGCCACATGACCAGGAAGAACGCCATCATCGCGGTCATGAAGTCCGCATAGGCGATCTTCCAGACGCCACCGTGATGCGCCTCCTCGGCGAAGGCGCTGCGACGGCGGATGATCACCAGCTCTTGCTTGACTTCCTCCATGGCAGACTACCGGCGGGCCTCGTTCAGACGTTCGCTCCAGGCCGAGATCTGAGTCTCGATCACGGTCTGGTCGGCCACGACGCGAACCTCGAACGTGTCGGCGGCCTCGTACTGGATGCCGGTTCGCCGGCTGGCCTCAAGCTGCGTCCGCACGAGGTCGAGCAACTCGCGAGGGCCGGTGACCTTGAACACCGGCACCGGCGCATTGCCGGTCAGAGCCGCGATCTGCTCGACCAGCGACTCGATCGCCTTGTCACGGACCGCATCGGCGAGGAACGGCAACAATATCCGGGCAACGGAGCTCGCGATGTTTGTCTCGATCTCGCGGCAGGCCGCTTCGAACCCGTTGACGATAGCGACCGCCTGCTGGTCGGACCATTTGGACCGCTCCTCGCCGAGCCGGATCGCGCTGCGGACGCGCTCCTCGGCAACCCTGGCATCGCCTTCCGCGAGCCCGGCCGCATGACCGCGACGATAGGCATCTTCGAGAAGATTGACCGACGGAGCTTCCGCCTCTTGCGCCGGAGGCACGGACTGAGGCTGCGGATGCGTATGAGCCTGACGCTGATCCTGGGCCTGAGGCTGCGGCTCACGCCGGAGCTCCCTCGGCCTTGTCAGCACGTCCTGGATCTTCGGTGGCGGCGGCGGTGGCGCCTTCGCGCGGCCGCTGGCGTCGAACTGCGTCAGAAGTTTTCCGATAGCCGCGTTCATGCCGCCTCCTCGCGTCGCATCCAGTCTTTAAGGATCGCTGCCGCCTGCATCTGGTCGAGCCGGACGATCTGTTCGAGCCGCTTCTGCGGGGTTCGCTGCATCTTGCCTTCGAGGTCCTCGACGAGGTTGAGCTCGGGGTCCTGCCCCTCAGCCAAGGCAAGCGCCGCGGATGCTTCGAGCTCGGCGGCTTCGGCCGCCTCGGTCTGCTCCTGTTGCGCACGGTGGGTGAGGATGCCGTTGACTGCGGGCCGAAGGCCGAACCAGACCAGCATCGACGCAACCGCCAGGATCGTCACCGCGTTGATGACGCTGCCAAGCTGCTTGTTGATCATCTCGACGAAGCTGATCGGCGGCACCGGCGCCAGCTCGCGCGAGCCTTCGATGAAGTCGACGGCCGTAACCTGGATCTGGTCGCCGCGCGCCTTGTCCAGCCCACCGGCCGTCGCAGCGAGCTGACTGATCTCGGCGAGCTTGCTGTCGAGGATAGCCTGGTTGCTCTTGTCGCCGAGGTCGGCGACCAGCCTGGTGCGGTTGACCAGCACGGCGATGAAAAGCTTCTTGACCGCATAGCCGTCGCTCACCGTCGTCGTAGTCTTGGACGACACCTCGAAATTGGTGACGTCCTCGCGGCGGGTCTTGTCTTCGCTGGAATTTTTGGTGCCGCCGGCATTGACCTGCTGGTCAGGCAGGTTCTGCTGCACCGTCGTCGGCGTGGAGCGATCGGCGTTCTGCGACTTCTCGTTTTCGCGGACGTTACGGACCGATCGCTCGGCACGGCTTTCCGGATCGTAGACGGTCTCGTTGGTCTGTCTCTTGTCGGTGGAGAGCTGAGACGCGACGCTGACCTCGAAATTGTCGATGCCGAGATAAGGCGTCAGTGCCTTACGGATATTTTCCTGCACCATGCCGCCGACCGTCTTCTGGAGGCTGGCCATCTTGGTCGGTGCGGCTGATGCTTCGTCCTCCTCGGCGAGCAGCATCGAACCGTCGGCGTCCAGCACCGTCACCTTGTCTTTGCTCATGCCGGGGATCGCCGCGGCAACGAGGTGGCGGATCGACTGCGCCGTGCGCGCCTCGATCGAGCCGTCGGTTCGCAGCACGACGGACGCCGAAGGCGGTTGCTGCGTCGCCCGGAACGAGCCGCGCACCGGCAGCACGATATGGACACGCGCTGCCTTGACTCCCTTCATCAGCTGCACGGTGCGCGCGATCTCGCCTTCCAGCGCCCGGAGCTTGGTGACCTCCTGCATGAACGAGGTCAGGCCGAGCGAGCCGATCTTGTCGAACAGCTCGTAGCCGGAATTGGCGCTGGTCGGCAGCCCCTTCTCGGCCAGCAGCATCCGCGCCTGCATGGTCTGGCTCGGGCGCACCGAGACCGCATCGCCGGCCGTGTTGACGTCGAAAGTGATGTTCTGCTCGCGCAACGCCGCGCCCATGCGGGTCACGTCTTCGCGGCTGAGGCCCGTGTAGAGCGTCTCGAACTCGGGCCGGCTCAGGTAATAAGCGCCGCCGACGACCGTGACGAGAACGGCAAAGCCGATCAGACCCAAGGCCATCAGGCGTCGCGGCCCAAGCTCCAGCAGATTGTTGAGCAGTTGCTGTACCTGCGCGCGACTGAGCAGCATATGACCTCGTACCGATGCGAACTCAGACGACAGTCTGCTGCGAACCTTGTCTGAAGGTTGCGCGAAAACGCGAATGAGTCGGTTCGCAGGCGAAACGTTGCAATTTTTTTGAGAAGCTCGGTCGACGCAGTCAGCTCGACAGCCACAGGCGGCGCGCGCGCAGGGCCGCACAGTCGGCCGCGGCGTGGCGAATGAAGTCTGGCGTCAGGAGGTCTCATACCGGCACGTCATGTGCCGTTACATCCGCCGCCCACGGCGGGACCGTGCTCCCCCGGGAGCACGGCCATTCTCGAGCCGAGGCTTACTTGAACAGCGAGAGGATGCTCTGGCTGTTCTGGTTGGCGATCGAGAGCGCCTGCACGCCGAGTTGCTGCTGGGTCTGGAGCGCCTGAAGACGGGTCGATTCCGCGTTCATGTCGGCGTCGACGAGCTGGCCGACACCGCGATCCACCGAGTCCATCAAGGTCTTGACGAACTCCGTGTTGGTCGAGATGCGGTTCTTGACAGCGCCGAGATCGGCCGCGGCGGAGGCCACGGAGTTGATCGCGGTGGTGACCTGCGTGATGTAACCATCGAGCGTGGTCTGGTCCGCCGCCGAGTCGGTCAGCGTGCTGATGTCGATCGTGTTGACCGAGGCCGTGCCGCTCACCTTGTCCAGGATACCGCTCTGGGTGGAGGTGTAGAGCGAGTAGTTGGCGATCGTCAGGTTGATGGAACCGATGGTGGGCGTGCCACCGACGCGCGAGAACGACGACACCAGGTCGAAGGTCGCCGGCGTGGTCGCCGTCGTGCTGAGCCAGTTGACGCCGTTGAAGGTCGCCGCGTCCGCAGTCCCCTTCATCTGCTGCTGGATCTGGGTGATGTCGGCCTGGATCTTGGTGCGGTCGATACCGGCGGTCTTGGCTTCGACCAGCAGCGCCTGGAGCTTGGTCAGGCCGCCGGTCTTGTCGCCGACGACCGCGGTCAGAGCGGTATATTCGGTGTCGACGGTCGCGGCCGACAGACCGAGCGAGTCGGAGACGGCGGAGAGCGCGGCGTTGTCGGCGCGCATCGAGGTTGCGATCGACCAGTAGGCCGCGTTGTCCGAAGCGGTCGCAACGCGCTGGCCGGTCGAGATCCGGTTCTGCGTGGTGGCGAGCTGCGAGCTGACATTGCGGAGGGTCTGCAGCGCGGTCATTGCAGACGAGTTGGTGAGAAGGCTAGAACTCATTTTTGACGTCCCTTTGAAAGCCGATTGAATTGGGGGACATACCGGGCTCGCACCGGTACGTCAGGACGGCATCATGCCTTTGGGCTCGCAATGGCAGGCCCAACCTGACGTAACGGCAACGATAGGGCGCTAAGTTTGCGCGAGGCTTGCGGCTCTGTGACGTGACCGCAGCGCGAGGGGGCAGGTCGAGGTGCAACGTCATGGCGTCGCGTTGAGGTCACAGCACGACCAGCGCACACCAAAACGAAAAGGGCCGCGCTTCGCGAGAAGCGCAGCCCCCTCGGATGGTTTTGAGGCTTAGCGGAACAGCGACAGGATGCTCTGGCTGTTCTGGTTGGCGATCGAGAGCGCCTGCACGCCGAGTTGCTGCTGGGTCTGGAGCGCCTGAAGACGGGTCGATTCCGCGTTCATGTCGGCGTCGACGAGCTGGCCGACACCGCGATCCACCGAGTCCATCAAGGTCTTGACGAACTCCGTGTTGGTCGAGATGCGGTTCTTGACAGCGCCGAGATCGGCCGCGGCGGAGGCCACGGAGTTGATCGCGGTGGTGACCTGCTGAATGTAACCATCGAGCGTGGTCTGGTCCGCCGCCGAGTCGGTCAGCGTGCTGATGTCGATCGTGTTGACCGAGGCGGTACCGCTCACCTTGTCCAGGATACCGCTTTGGGTCGAGGTGTAGAGCGAGTAGTTGGCGATCGTCAGGTTGATGGAACCGATGGTGGGCGTGCCGCCGACGCGCGAGAACGACGAGACCAGGTCGAAGGTCGCCGGCGTGGTCGCCGTCGTGCTGAGCCAGTTGACGCCGTTGAAGGTTGCCGCGTCCGCAGTCCCCTTCATCTGCTGCTGGATCTGGGTGATGTCGGCCTGGATCTTGGTGCGGTCGATACCGGCGGTCTTGGCTTCGACCAGCAGCGCCTGGAGCTTGGTCAGGCCGCCGGTCTTGTCGCCGACGACCGCGGTCAGAGCGGTATATTCGGTGTCGACGGTCGCGGCCGACAGACCGAGCGAGTCGGAGACGGCGGAGAGCGCGGCGTTGTCGGCGCGCATCGAGGTTGCGATCGACCAGTAGGCCGCGTTGTCCGAAGCGGTCGCAACGCGCTGGCCGGTCGAGATCCGGTTCTGCGTGGTGGCGAGCTGCGAGCTGACATTGCGGAGGGTCTGCAGCGCGGTCATTGCAGACGAGTTGGTGAGAAGGCTAGAACCCATTTTTGATGTCCCTTTGAAAGCAGATTGATTTTGGGGACATACCGGGCTTGCACCGGTACGACAGGACGGCGTCATGCCTTTGGGCGGCGCAAATGCGATTGGGCCCAACCTGTCGTAGCAGTCAGATTAGCGGACGAAGCTTGTGCGAGGCTTGTGGCTCTGTGGCATGGTGGCAACAGGGCGACCGAAATTGCGGCACACGCGCGGTGCCGCGCCAAGCGAAAGGGCCGCGCTTCGCGAGAAGTGCGGCCCTCCCAGAATTGTCGTAAAGCTTAGCGGAACAGCGACAGGATGCTCTGGCTGCTGTTGTTGGCGATCGAGAGCGCCTGCACGCCGAGCTGCTGCTGGACCTGGAGAGCCGCCAGGCGGGTGGACTCCTGGTTCATGTCGGCGTCGACGAGCTGGCCGATACCGCGATCAACCGAGTCCATCAGCGACTTCACGAACTCCGTGTTGGTCGAGATGCGGTTCTTGACGGCGCCGAGGTTGGCGGCGGCCGCGGCGACCGAGTTGATCGCACCCGTGACCTGCGTGATGTAGCCATCGAGCGTGGTCTGGTCCGCCGCCGAATCGGTCAGCGTGCTGATGTCGATCGTGTCGACCGACGCCGTGCCGCTCACCTTGTCCAGGATACCGCCCTGGGTGCTGGTGTAGAGCGAGTAATTGGCGACGGTCAGGCTGATCGAGCCGGTGGTCGGTGTGCCGCCGACGCGCGAGAACGACGACACCAGGTTCACGGTGGTCGGGGTGGTCGCCGTGGTGCTCAGCCAGTTCACGCCGTTGAAGGTCGCCGCGGAAGCGGTCGCCTTCATCTGCTGCTGGATCTGGGTGACGTCGGCCTGGATCTTGGTGCGGTCGATACCGGCGGTCTTGGCCTGCACCAGCAGGGACTGGAGCTTGGTCAGGCCGGAGCTGCTGTCACCGACAACCGTCGTCAGAGCGGTATATTCCGTGTCGACGGTCGCAGCCGACAGACCGAGCGAATCGGAGACGGCCGAGAGTGCGGCGTTGTCGGCGCGCATCGACGTCGCGATCGACCAGTAGGCGGCGTTGTCGGAAGCGGTAGCAACACGCTGGCCGGTGGAGATCCGGTTCTGCGTGGTGGAGAGCTGCGAGCTGACAGACCGCAGGGTCTGGAGCGCGGTCATGGCGGTCGAGTTCGTAAGCAGGCTTGACATTGCGTATGTCCCTTTATGTACGCGTTACATTTTCACGAGGGGACATACCGGGCTTTCACCGGTACGGAGGGGCGGCATCATGCCTTTGGACTGATGTGGGTGGGGTCCAACCCGCCGTACCGCATTGCTAGCACGTCGAATCTTGCGCAGGGATTAATATCGACCTGAATTACGCCGCAAAATCATATGGTTAAGGCTACCTGATGCTAACCATGCCGCGCTACTTTCCGCTAACCATAACTAACCCGGCGGGCCGCCGGTCGACCCTACGAGAACGACCGCACGAGGCCCGAGGCCAGCAGATTCCAGCCGTCGATCAGCACGAAGAACAGCATCTTGAAAGGCAGCGCGAGAATCGTCGGCGGCATCATCATCATGCCCATCGACATCGTCAGCGTCGCCACGATCATGTCGATGACGAGGAACGGCAGCATGATCAGGAAACCGATCTCGAACGAGCGCCTGAGTTCGGAGATCATGAAGGCCGGAATGATGACGCGCAAATCGATGCGCTTGTCGTCGAACTTGCGGCGAAAGCTCTCCGCGGCGAGCGACTCGAAGGTCTGGAGATCCTTGTCGCGGACGTGAGCCAGCATGAACTCCCGGAACGGATCGGTGATCTTCAGGTAGGCCTCTTCCTCCGAGATCTCGTTCTTCATCAAAGGCTGCACGCCGGTTTCCCAGGCGCGATCGAAGGTCGGGGCCATCACGTAGAAGGTCATGAACAGTGCGAGGCTGATCAACACGAGGTTGGCCGGCGTAGTCTGCAACCCGAGACCGGAGCGCAGAAACGACAGCGCCACGGCAAATCGCGTGAAGCTCGTCACCATGATGAGCAGACCCGGCGCCACCGACAGCACCGTGATCATCGCCATCAACTGGATGATGCGGCCGCTGGTCGAACCGTTTCCGGGCGGCAGCAGCGAGTTGAGGTCCGGGATCTGGGCCAGCGCCACTTCGGGCAACACGACCAGGATCAACGCGAGCAATAGGACTTTCACTGTCACTGAATCACCAACGTCTCAATGATCAATTCGCGGACCTTGCCCGACGAGCGGATGTTGGCGCGTTCGGCGAGGTCGTCGCGCAGATGCTGCAGCCCGCGCGCCCCCTCGAACTGGCCGACCGTGGCCGATCGCAGATAGGTCACGATGTCCTCGCTGATGTGGGCGGCCAGGATGCCCGCGTCCTCGTCGCTCATGCTCTCGGTCACCATGGACGCCTCGACACGGGCCCAGTTGTTGGCCGGCGCGGCGAGATTGGTCACGATCGGGGACAGCTTCCTCAGCCGCGCGCTGCCGGCATAGCTCGACGCAAGAGGCGGCGTGGCGGTTTTCTTCGCGTCCGCGACGCGCTCGGCGGCCGCGAACAGATGCAGGCCGGCAAGAGCCCCCGCGCCGATCGCAACGAGGGTCAGCACCAGAATGGCCGCTATCAGGCGCATGACGTCCCCAGCCCTCGCAACGCGGCCCGACGGCTGCATGTCTCAGAATGGTGCCACGGCGTCATAGATCCGATGTCCCCATCCAGGCTGCTGCACGTCAGACAGATTTCCACGACCGCCGTAGGAGACGCGCGCTTCGGCGATCTTCTCGTAGGAGATGGTGTTGGTGCGTGAAATATCGCGCGGACGCACGATGCCGCCGACATTGAGCACGCGCATCTCCGTGTTGACCTTGAATTCCTGCGAGCCGCTGATCATCATATTGCCGTTCGGCAATACGTCGGTGACGATTGCGGCGATCGAGAGCTTGATGTCCTCGGTGCGATCGATCTGGCCATTGCCCTTGATCTGCGTATTGGTGTTGAGATTGGCGCTGGTGGAGCCCTTGTCCTGCCATCCCGCCACGTCCATCAGCCAGTCGAGACCGAATTTGATCTGCGAGTCGCGCGAGCGATCGGTCTTGTTGTCCAGCTTGGCCTTGTCCTGCATCGAAATGATCACCGTCACGACGTCTCCGGTGCGCCGGGCGCGGGGATCGCGGTAGAGATCAGTGCCGTCGTCCCAGGTCGAACGGTAGCTGACCGGCGAGCGCATCCGCGGCGTCACCGGGATCGGATCAGCCTGCGTCCTGAGACCGGTGCCCACCGGCGACAGGCGCGGACCGGTGAGAACCTCCGCGGGATCGCCGACGCATCCGGCAAGCATGAGGAGCGACAGGATGAGGATCAGATTCTTCATCTATTTGGTCTTTCCGTCATCCACGCGGCGCATCCCGCCGAGCAGATCGGCAAGGTGCGCTGCGCGCGCCGTATCCATCTCGTTGAAGATCGCGCTCGAACTCCTCGGACTGAGCTTGGCGAGCACCGCCGCGGCGGTCTCGTCGGCCATGCCGGCAATCTGGGTCGCCGCGGCATCTGGCTTCATGCGCGAATAGATCTCGACGACCTGGGCCTCGGCCTTCTTCAGGAAATCGTCGCGCAGCGCCATCCACTTCTCGTATTCGGCACGCTTGGCCTCGACTTCGGCGATTCGATCGCGAAGCTGACTCTCGGCCTTCTCCAGTTCCTTGATCTGCCAGGCCAGTCTCGCATCGACGGCAGGGTCGGTCACGTTGCCGCAGAACAGGGCCACCTCGTTATCCGAAGGCACCTGCACCGGTGCAGGCTTCGGCGGGACCGTAACGCTGCCGGGCTTGGCCGTGCGCACGGGCGCGGCTGTGGGCGGGGGCACAGGGGCCTGCGCCCGCGTCTCGGACGCCGGGACCGCGCCGGTGATTGCAGGTCCCGACTCTTCAGCCGCCCACGCCGTCGCCCGGATCGACGAATTGTCACCCGGTATCGGCGCCGGCGCGGGCGGCTTTTGCGGTCCGGCCGCGCGGGCACGCGCGAAGGACAGCAGGTTGAGCGGCTTGGAAGGCTTGGCCTCGTCCAGCGCGAACCCGGGCGACGCATTCGCGAACGCGGTGATCGCGATCAGGAAGAGCAGTTTGGCTTTGTGATCCAGCTTCAGCATCGGGCCGCGCGCGATTCTCGGTCAAGACCTGAGCATTGAGCGACCAAGCTTGCACGACGCTTGTGCATCATTGCACGATGACATCGGCCTGGAGCGCGCCGGCGGTCTTGATCGCCTGGAGGATGGCGATGATGCCCGACGGCTTGAGACCGATCTGGTTCAGTCCCCGCACCAGACGCTGCAGGTCGACACCGCTCAGAATCGCCACCTGCGATCCGGCCTCGTTGGCTTCGACGATGGTCTGGGGCACGACCACGGTCTGGCCTTGCGAGAACGGCGCCGGCTGCGACACCACGGGAAGCTCGGTGACTCGCACGGTCAGATTTCCGTGCGTGACGGCAACGGTCGAGATACGCACGTCACGCCCGATCACCACCGTGCCGGTGCGTTCGTTGATCACCACCCGCGCCGGCGTGTCAGGCTCGACCGTCAGTTCGCCGATTTCGGCCAGGAACCGAACCGGACCGATATTGCGCGGTTTCGAGAGCACGATCGTGCGGTAGTCTCGTTCGAAAGCGATCTGCGCGCGATACCGGCCGCCGGCGAAGCGATTGATCGCATCGAGGATGCGCGTCGCGGTGACGAAATCGGGGTTCTTCAGCTCCAGCACCAGGAATTCCATCTCGTGCAGGCTTCCCTGCACCTCGCGTTCGACCAGCGCGCCATTCGGAATGCGCCCGGCGGTCGGCGTGCCCTGGCTGACGTTCTGGGCCTGGCCGCCGACGCTGTAACCAGCGACGGTCACAGCGCCCTGCGCGACCGCATAGACGGCGCCATCCGCGGCACGCAGCGACGTCATCACCAGCGTGCCGCCGAGCAGCGAGGTCGCATCGCCGAGCGACGACACGGTCACGTCCATACGTTCACCCGCCCCGATCGACGGCTGCAGGTCCGCGGTCACCATCACGGCCGCCACGTTGCGTGTGCGCAGCGTGGTCGGACGCGGGGGATTGTTGGTGCTCGTGGTCTCGTTCCTGACATTGATGCCCATGTTCTCGAGCATCGATTGCAGGGATTGCTCCGTGAACGGCGCGTTGCGGAGCGTGTCGCCGGTGCCGTTCAGGCCGATGACGAGCCCATAGCCCACGATCTGGTTCTCGCGCAGGCCCTTGATATCCGCGATGTCCTTGATGCGGACGGCGGCCTGGGCGCTGGCGGCGAAAACGAGCAGGACGAGCGCAAGCAGGACTCTGGTCATGATCCGTCCACGACCTTGACGGTGCCATCCGGCTGGACGACGCCCCTGATGATCACACCGGTGTCCGTGTTTCGGATCGGAATGAGTGCGCCGGGCGCGCCCGGCTGCATCGCCGACCCGTAGGTCACGATCGACAGGCCGCTGTCCTCGACCACGACCTTGACCATGGCGCCGCGCGCGATGGTCCAGGGATCCTCCACCGAATTGCTAGGGATCGGCTGGCCGGGCAGCAGAGTGCGGCGCGCCATCCGTCCGACCAGGACCTGACGTGCCTCGATGAACATGGCAACGCCGAGCACGTTCGGCGCGAAGGTCCGTTCCGTAATCATGTCGTCCCGGATCAACTCTCCGGCGCGGATCGACACGGCCGGCACCGGAAGCCGCTTCTCCTCGGCCGCCGCGAGGCGCACCGAGACGAGAACCAGCAGCACGGCGGCCAACCCGCGCACCATCGAGCCTATCCTGTTCAACATCGCGACACCGGAACTAGCGCATGCCCTTCGAGACCGTCTGGGCCATTTCATCCGAGGCCTGGATGACTTTGGCGTTCATTTCGTAGGCGCGCTGCGCCGAGATCAGCTCGGTAATTTCCTTGACCGGATCGACGTTTGAGGCCTCGAGGTATTTCTGATTGATCTTGCCGTAGCCGGAATCACCGGGGAGTCCGACGACCGGCGTGCCGGACGCCGTGGTTTCGCGATAGAGATTGCTGCCGAGCGGCTCGAGGCCCGCTTCGTTGGCAAAGTTGGCGAGATTGAGCTGGCCGATCTGCCGCGGGTTGATTTCAGTGTCCAGCTTGGCAAACACCTGCCCGGTCTGGTTGACCGTGACCTCGACCGTCCCCTGCGGTACCGTAATCGCGGGATCGAGCAGATAGCCGTCGATGGTGACGAGCTGGCTGTTGGCATTGGTGTTAAACGAACCGGCGCGGGTATACTGCACCTCGTTGTTCGGACCCAGCACCTGAAACCAGCCCCGGCCGTTGATGGCCATGTCGTAGGGGTTTCCAGTCTGCGTGAGCGCGCCTTGGATATGAAGCTTGCGGATGGCCGCGGACTTGACGCCGAGGCCGAGATTGGCGCCTTCCGGAATCGGCGACGAACCGTTGACGTTCGCGACGCCCTGCATGCGGTCCATCTGGTAGAACAGGTCGGTGAATTCCGCGCGCGCCCGCTTGTACGACGTCGAGTTGATGTTGGCGATATTGTTCGCGATGACTTCGATGTTGGTCTGCTGGGCATTCATGCCCGTTGCCGCGATGGCGAGCGATTTCACAGTGTCATTCCTTCAGGTCAGATCGACATTCGAACGACTTCTTGGTAGGCCTGCACGACCTTGTCGCGGACCGCGACTGCCGTCTGCAAGGCCTGCTCGGCCGACATCAGCGCCTCGACGACCCGCCGGGTCGATTCCTTGCCCTGCATCGCCGAGATCGACGCCGCTTCGCCCGCCTTCAGCGTTCCGATCGCGTCGGTCGTCACCTGCTTCATTACCGAATCGAATCCGGCATCGTCGGTGGACTGGATCGCGGTCGGCGCGGCGGGCGCGATCGCCTGCGCCTCCGTTGCACGAGACGCCGCCTGGCCTGCAGAGACAGCAGTGGATGAAATGGCTTCAAGCATTGTCAGTTCCTCAGCAGGTCGATGGTCATGCCCAGCATCGACCGCACCTGCTTCACGACCTGGAGATTGGCTTCATAGGAGCGGTTGACTTCACGCATGTCGGCCATCTCGATCATCATGTTGACGTTCGGCATCTTGACGTAGCCTGCCTTGTCGGCAGCAGGATGTCCCGGATCGTATTCCACGCGGTACGGCGTGGTATCGACGCCGATCTCCTTGACCTTCGAGAGCTGCGCGCCCGACACGCGATCCAGCTCGGCATCGAACGTGATGGTCTTGCGCTGATACGGATCGGCTCCTGCCGTGCGCCCGGTCGATGTCGCGTTGGCCAGGTTTTCCGAGACGATGCGCATCCGCGTCGATTGCGATTCCAGCCCGGAGCTCGCGACCGTCAATGATGCCTGCAGTGAATCCAGCATTTCGATATACCTCAGGTCTTTGCGCTCGACAGCAGCATGCGGTGAAACGACCGCACGACCGCCGCGTTCATCGAGTAGTCGCGACTGACGCCGCTGCCCTTGATCATCTCCTGCTCAAGACTGACCGAGTTTCCGGAATGAACCACTTCCCAGCTGTCCTTCTTGGCAGTCGCCCGCGTGTCGGCTTCGGCCGGAGACAATTGCATGTGCGATGGCGACGTCGTCGCCAGCCTCACCGGAGTGCTGTCGAGCACCTTATTGAATGGTTCGACGTCCCGCGCCTTGAAGCCCGGCGTATTGGCATTGGCGACGTTGGTGGCGATGGTCGACTGGCGGAGTTCAAGATACCGCGCCTGCGACGATGCGAGTTCGAAGAGATATAGCGGTCCCACGACGGCCCCTTCTGGTCCATTGGAAGAGAAGCTTAGGGGCGCAAGCTTTCGTCAGGCTGATGCTGCGGACGCAGTCCTCGTAAATCTACTGAACGTTCTCGGGCCGCGGCGCCTGCTTGGACTGCAGGAAGTAGATGATCTCGGCGACCGGCCGGAAGAATTCGGCCGGGATCACCTGGTCGACCTGAACCGCCTCATACAGCGCACGCGCCAGCGCCTTGTTCTCGATCACGGGAATTCGGTTCTGCTCGGCGACTTCGCGGATCTTCAGCGCGATCACGTCCATGCCCTTGGCGACGACGACCGGCGCCGCGTTTTCCTCACGCCTGTAGCGAAGCGCAATCGCAAAGTGCGTCGGGTTCGCGATCACCAGCGTCGCACGCGCGGCGGAGGCGATCATCCGCTGGCGCGAACGGTCGCGCGCCAGCGAACGCAGGCGCGCCTTGACGAGCGGATCGCCTTCCGCCTGCTTGTGCTCGTCCTTGATCTCCTGCTTGGTCATGCGCAGCTCGCGCCGCCAGTGGAATCGAGCCCAGGCGAGATCGATCGCGACCAGGACAATCGTCGCGATGCAGATCGCAGAAACGATCCGCATCGAGACATTGAGAATCATTTCCGGAAGCGCGACCGGATCGGTGTACATCGCCTCGAACGCCTTCGCCTCCGACGAGCGAAGCACGAATGCGACCACGGCTGTGACCGACGCGAGCTTGAACAGCGACTTTCCGAACTCGACGAGACCTTGCGTCCCGAACAGCCGGCTCCAGCCGCTGACCGGAGAGATTCGCGAGGGATCCGGCATGATGCGCTGGAGTACCAGGCTGGGCGCGTTCTGCAGCAGCGACGCCGCCAGTCCGAAAGCGACCAGGACGATGACGAGGGGAATCAGGAATCGAAACGCCTCGAGGCTGACCACGGTGAGGAGATTCTGGGCGTCAGCCCCGGTGCTGAGACGATAGCCATCGGGATCGTCGATGAGGTTCTTCAGCGTCGGCGTCAGTTGCTGCACGCCCGGGCCGATCAGGAACATCTGAATGACCAACAGCGCCGCCATCGACGCGAAGATGGACGCCTCCCGAGAGACCGGGATTTTGCCCTCCTCGAGCGCATCACGGACTTTCTTCTCGGTCGGCTCTTCTGTTTTGCTCTCCTGGTCGGATTCTGCCATGCTGGTTCAGCGGTCAGCGAAAGACCAGCTCGTCCTCCTGCTCGGGGTTGAGCTCGATTTCGCCCTTTTCCGCGAGCTCGAGCGCGAGGTCGGTGATGACGCGACGCGCCTCCAGCACATCGCGCTGGTTCGACGGCTCTCCGATGGCGAGTTCATGCTCCACGACGCGACGGACGCGCGAAGCCACCGAGGACAGGATCAGTTCGCGGAAGTTCTTGTCGGTCCCCTTCAGCGCGACGACGATACGATCGGTCGGCACCTGGTCGAAGATCATGGTGCGCGCCTTCGGCGTCAGGTGAATTACGTCGTCGAACGTAAACAGCAGCTCCTTCAGAACTTCAGCTGATTTCGGCCGCTTCTCGGAAAGGCTCTTCAGCATGTCCTCGATGTGGCCGCGCTCCATCTTGTTGATGATGTCGGCGACGCGGGCGTAGGTGTCCGCGCCGAGGTTGCGGGCGAAGTTCAGCGTCAGGTCCTCGTGCAGCGTCTTTTCCAGGACCTTCATCGCATCGTCGACGATCGGCTTGAGACTGAGCACGCGTCGCATCAGCTCGTTGCGCAGGCTCGACGGCAGCTGACTCATGACCTTGGCCGCGCAGGCCGGCTTGACCTTGGACAGGATGAGCGCGGCGGTCTGCGGATGCTCCTTCGAGAGGTAGGTCGCCAGCGAGTTCTCCGATACCGACGAGACGCGATCCCACACCGACCGGCTCGAATTGCCGAGCAGATCGGACATGATCGCCGAGACCTGCTCGGCCGGAAGGACGTCGCCGAGCACGGCCTCCAGCCCCCCGATCGTGCCGAGGATGTTGGCGCCCATTGAGAATTGCTGGGCGAACTCCTCGACAATCGCCTCGAGCTCCTGCGCCGTGATGGGCCGCAGCTCCGCCGCGGCCTTGGTGACGATGCGGATATCCTGCGGCTCGAACTGCTGAAGCACGCTCGCGGCCGCCTGCCGGCCCATGGCCAGCAGGAGCGCCGCGACCTTGTCCGTTCCGCGCAGCGTGGCGACGCCTCGCTGCTTGATGGGAGCGATCCCGACCTGTGCCGCCATGGTCAGGTATCACCCTGCCCCAGCGGCCCGACAATCTCGGTGAGCGAAACGCCAAAGCGGGAATTGTCCTCCTCGACGACGACCACCTCGCCGCGGGCAACCACGCGGCCATTGACCACGACGTCGACGGGCTCGCCGACGCGGTGGTCCAGCGGAACCACCGCGCCCCGTCCGAGCTTCATCAGGTTCGCCACCGGAATGGTGGCCGAACCTAGCACCACCTGCATGGTGACGGGAATGCGCAGGATCGCATCGACGTTGGCGAACTTGCCGGTCTCCTCCGCGGTGCGCGCGGCGATTTCCGCGAGCCGCTCCAGCGGAGACGTTTCGGCATCTTCCGTTGCAGATGCAGCTTCATAGTCGAAGGATTGCGCCATTTGGTCTCGCCTCTTGATATTTCCGGTCCCGGTGCGTCTCAGCGCTCCGATCGTTCGTGTTCGGTCCGTCTCGGCCTCAATGCTTGTTCGCTTCCGGACCGCTCATGGTCGCGGCGGACGCAAGCCCATTGCGCGCATCGAGCGCAGCGATCGCCTCGTGAGCCTGGTCGATCTTCGTGCTCAGCACGCTGGCGAGCCGGCCAAGATTTGCGGTGGATTCATGTGCCGCCGTGACGACCGTATCGAAGGCGCCAGCCGTCTCGTGGACGATGGTCGAGAACTCGCCCTGGTAACTGCGTAGCCGCGCCAATTCGCGGTGCATCCTGGTCACCCGCATGCTGGTGAAAGCCAGCGCAATCAGCAGCACGGCATCAACGAGATAGGATATCATCGACGAACTCCCGCTTCTGGTCGACGGGATCGGCCACCTGCATGGCATAATAGCCATCAAGCTGGCCGATCTGGCACCAGAACAGCACCTGGTTGTTGCTCTCGAGCCGCGCCAGCGTGCGCGGCGTGGCTTCGAGCTCGATCACCTGTCCGACATGAAACTTCACAACGTCGTCGAGCGATATCATCTTCTCGTCGAGCACCGCGCTCAGCGTGACCTCGGTCCGGTGAACCTCGCTCTCCATCTGCTCGCGCCAGCGCGGATCGGCCGCACGGCCATCGCTGACGACGACGTGTGCGAGCTTCTGCCTGAGCGGGTTGAGCGCCGAGTGCGGAATGATGAGGAACATCTGGCCGCCACGATAGAGCGCCTGCAGCATGATATTCGCGCAGATCGACATGTTGCCGCTGCGACCGATCGCGAGCGACGCCATCGCGGTCTCCACCCGCTCGACGCGGAAGGTGACGTTGGACGTGCCGGCGAAAGCGGATTGCAGCGCCTTGGCGAACCGCTCGAACAGCGCCTGGACCAGGCGAATCTCGATGTTCGAGAACGTGCGCTCGACATCCAGCGGCGGCTCGGCCCCGTCCGACCCGAACATGGCCTCGACCATCGTGAAGACGAAATCACGGTCGAGCATGATGATGACGCGGGAGTCCCATTGCTCGGCGTAGAGCACGGCGGCGACCGCGTTGGCCTCGTAGTCCTTGATGATATCGCCGACGCGATCGTTGGTGATGCCGTTGACCGAGAAATAGCATGGCGTTCCGGCGATCGGCTGCAGGCTGTCAGTACACGATGCCGCCATGCGATCGAAGATCACATTGAGCATCGGCATGCGTTCGATCGAGATGCCAGCGGCATCCAGCAGATAGTTCGGCAGCGGCTTCCGCTGATCGACGTTTTCCATCATCATGCGCGGGCAGCCTTCGGTTCAGCGTCGGTCACCACGGCCTTGGGACCCGCGATCGTCTCGTTCTCGACGACGTCGATCGAGGGGCGCTCGTTGCTGGCGATCATCTTGCGGCCGTGCTCGACCGCGATTTGCGGCATGGCGCCATTCATGAAGGCCAGCAGCGTCTGCTTGACGATGATGTAGGGCCGGCAGCGTTTCTCGCGCGTCATCTTGATCTTGATCGCGAAGGGCGAAATGAGGCCGTAGGACAGGAAGATGCCGGCGAAGGTGCCGACCAGGGCCGCCCCGATGAAGCCGCCGAGCAGCTTCGGCGACTGGTCGAGCGCGCCCATCGCCTTGATGACCCCGAGCACCGCGGCGACGATGCCGAGCGCGGGCAGCGCTTCGGACACCGTCACCAGCGAATGGTAGGGCGCCAGCTTGCTCTTCACGATGGTGTGGATTTCCTCGTCCATCAGCGCCTCGATTTCGTGCGTGCGCGCGTTGCCCATGATGATGAGGCGGACATAGTCGCAGATGAACTGGAGCAGCGACGGATCGCCGAGCACGCTCGGGAACGCCTTGAAGATCTCGGAGGAAGCAGGATCGTCGATATGCGCCTCGACCTCGTTGCGGCCCTTGCCGCGCAGTTCGCGCATCAGGGCGTGGAGGGCACCCAGCAGGTCGAGATAATAGCGTTCGCCCGGCACGGAACCGGTGACGGCCTGAACGCAGGCAAGCCCGGTATCAACGACCGTCTTCCATGGATTGGCCATGATGAATGTTCCGGCCGCGGTCCCCATGATGATGACGAATTCCCACGGCTGCATCAACACGCCCAGATGCCCGCCCATGGCGGCAAATCCGCCGAGCAGCGCCGCTACGGTGATGACAACCCCCACGAAACTGCCCAACGCGCCGCTCCATCGCCAATCCCATCGCGGATATCTAGTCGGCGACGCTTGCGCGAGGCTGGTTTCCTGCTCGTCAGCCCCGCGCAAGCAATTCACGGCAGCTTGGGACCAAGTCGCAGAAGCGGCCAAAGGGGCGCGGGTCATGCTATCCACCATCGCGGACTACACCAGACTCACCAAGGACATGGGGAAGTCGCTGACGCAGGTTGCGACCGAGCCTGATGTCAGCCGCGAGACGGATTATTTCCTCAGCCACATCGGCAATGTGAAGACGATCGACGATTTCCTGAAGGATTACCGCCTCTACTCCTATGCGATGAAGGCCTACGGCCTCAGCGACATGACCTATGCCAAGGCTTTCATGCGCAAGGTGCTGACCGAGGGCGTCTCGGACAAGGATGCCTTCGCCAACAAGCTGTCGGACACCCGCTACAGGCAATTCGCCACCGCCTTCAATTTCGCAGCCCTCGGCGACCAGGCAACTCAGTCGACCGCGGCGACGACAGGCACGGCGACCCAGTACGTCACGCAGACGATGGAGGAGAAGGCCGGCGACCAGAACGAGGGCCTGCGGCTGGCGCTCTATTTCACCCGCAAGGCCTCCAGCATCACCACCGCCTACCAGATCCTCGCCGACAAGGCGCTGACCCAGGTGGTCCAGACCGCCATGGGTTGGTCGTCGACGATCAGCTCGTCCGACATCGACGCCCAGGCCAAGATGATCACGAACAAGATCGACCTCAGCGACTTCCAGGATCCGGCCAAGGTGACCAAGTTCGTGCAGCGCTTCGCGGCGATGTGGGATGCGACCCAGGCCCAGAGCGATAGCTCGACCAACCCCGCACTGGTCCTGATCGCGGGCGCTTCGTCGGCATCGGTCAGCCTGGATACCGACATGCTGACGACGCTTCAGAACATCCGGTTCAACAGGTAAATCATGCAATCCGCTCTCTATGTCGGCTTGTCGGCGCAGGTCGCGCTCGAGAAGCGCCTGCAGACGATCGCCAACAACGTCGCCAACGTCAACACGGCGGCGTTCCGCACCGACGTGGTGAAGTTCGAGACCGTGCTGTCCAAGGCCGGCGCGAACCCGGTCGCGTTCTCCTCGCCCGGCGACAACATCATCTCGCGCGAGGTCGGCAACATCACCGAGAGCGGCAACCCGCTCGACGTCGCCGTGGTCGGACAGGGCTGGATCGCCTTTGCCGGCCCCAACGGAACCGTCTATACGCGCGACGGCCGCCTCCAGATCGCCCCCAACGGCGATCTCCAGACCGTGTCCGGCTTCCCCGTCATCGATTCCGGCGGCGCGCAGATCACGCTCGACCCGAACGGCGGCCCGGTCGCGATCTCGCGCAGCGGCGCGATCACCCAGGACAACAACGAGATCGGCACGATCGGGCTGTTCAATATTCCCGCTGACGCCAACCTCGAGCGCTACGGCAATTCCGGCGTCACGCCGGACCGGCCCGCGACCGCCATCGCCGACTTCTCCCGCGACGGTTTCAAGCAGGGTTATGTCGAGGGCTCCGGCGCCAATCCCATGATGGAATTGACGAAGCTGATCGCGGCCTCGCGCGCGTTCGACGGCACCAATTCGATGATCGAGGGCACCGAGAGTTCGCTCCAGAATGCGATCCGGACGCTGGGCGAGCCCGGCAAATAGACGTGCAAGCAGACTGCGCCGCGTGCGCATTGAAGGTGGACGGTTTCCTTGAACGCTCTTCGGCAACTCGAGTGGGCGCTGCTGGAGCTTCAGCAGAGCACTCCCCTGGCCAGCGTCAGCGGCGCGATCTCCGAGATCGCGCCGACGCATTTCCGCGTCTGCGGCCTGTCGCGCTTCGTCAGGTTGGGTGAACTGATCGGCGTCAACTCCGGTGGCAAGCCCCAGATCGGCGAGGTGATCAGGATCGACAGCGACGGCATCGTTGCCAAGCCGTTCGACCGGCAATTCGCCGGCGGCCTTGGTTCGGTCGCCTACCGGATGCCGCCCTTGTCCTTCGCGCCCGATCCGAGCTGGAAGGGCCGCGTCATCAACGCGCTCGGCGCGCCGCTGGACGGCCAGGGTGCCCTGACCCCGGGGTCGCGGCCGGTGTCGGCGGAGGCCGAGGCGCCCTCGGCGATGAAGCGCGCACGCGTCCACAAGCCGCTGCGGACAGGCGTGCGCGTCATCGACCTGTTCGCCCCGATCTGTGCCGGCCAGCGCGTCGGTATCTTCGCCGGCTCGGGCGTCGGCAAGTCGACGCTGCTGGCGATGCTGGCGCGCAGCCAGGGCTTCGACACGGTCGTGCTGGCGCTCGTCGGCGAACGCGGCCGCGAGGTGCGCGAATTCATCGAGGACGTGCTCGGCGCCAACCGCAACCGGGCCGTCACCATCGTATCGACGGGAGATGAAAGCCCGATGATGCGGCGGCTGGCGCCGAAGACCGCCATGGCGGTCGCCGAATATTTCCGTGACCGGGGCGAATCGGTCCTCCTCGTCGTCGATTCGATCACCCGTTTCGCCCACGCCGCCCGCGAGGTCGCCCTCGCTGCCGGCGAGCCTGCCGTCGCGCGGGGCTATGCACCGACGGTCTTCACCGACCTGCCGCGCCTGCTGGAGCGCGCCGGGCCCGGCGAGGAGGGATCCGGCACCATTACCGGCATCTTCTCCGTGCTGGTTGATGGTGACGATCACAACGAGCCGATCGCGGACACCATCCGCGGCACCCTCGACGGCCATATCGTGCTGTCCCGGCACATCGCCGACCAGGCGCGCTACCCGGCCGTGGACGTGCTCGCCTCGGTCTCCCGCCTCGCCCACAATGTCTGGGACCCCGAGGAGCGGGAACTGGTGAGCAAGCTGCGGAGCATGATGTCCAAATACGAGGACACCCGCGACCTTCGCCTGATGGGCGGATATCAGTCTGGGCGCGATTCGGGGCTCGACCAGGCCGTCGACCTGGTCCCGCGCATCTACAGCGCGATGCGCCAGGATGCGTCGGCGCCGCCAAGCGCGGATCCATTCCGCGAGCTCAGGGACATGCTGAAGGGCGACTAGGCGTGGACGACGCGTCCTGCTCCGTCAACACGGCCCTGCTCAGATTCGCGACACCTGGTCACGCACGCCACAACGGATCCAGCGCATGCACATGATCCCTAACCGGGTTCCATCCCCGGCGCATCACCCGTTCGATGGAGAGATCGAGCGGCCAGGACGTCGGTGGTCGAATCGAAACTGCTCCAAGGGACGGCCACTTGCAGCCTTACCGCCCCAACAACCGATGCGTGTAATCCTAGCGAATTCCCTTGACGATTCCACGACGAAACGCACAAGTTGTGGATGACCTGCCGATGCGCGCCCTCGTCATGCATTAGCTTCCATCAATTCCCGGCAACGCCGCGTAGCAAACTGCGCGCAATCGAAGCTTCGCACGATTGCGCGCAAGTCCCTTGTTGGACTGTGTATTGCGATCACCATCATGTGTCCCGACAAGCGCGATTGTCTTGAACTTTACATGGCGGTGCCGCGACATCCAGTCGCGAGAGCGTCTCTACTTGATTTTGTTGAGAAGCTCATTCATCGTTTCGACTGAACATAAGAAACGTCTGCGTGTGACTTGAACTCAGGGGCTTCGGTTGAACAACTCCGATCCATTGTCCGATCGTGACGGCAACTCGAGCTATCGTTCGACGGCGCGACGATTGGCATACCAACCGCGATATCGCGCTTCACACAACGGCAGAAGGCGACTTCGGGGCGCCGCAGACGTGATTCCCGGGGCAAGGTAGGAATTCATGCCGTTGGCACGTGAAGCAGTCGAGCTGCTGGTCCAGGCGGCGAGGGCCTGGTATTTCGAAGGCAACCAGCACGGACTGCGCGACCGGGAGTGGATGGCTCTGCGCTTTCTCGGCCGCGCCAACAGGTTCTCGCGCACCCCCTCGGCACTCGCCGGTTTCATCGGCGCGACCAGGGCAACGGCGTCTCAGATCGTGAAGACTCTCGAGAGTAAGTCGTTCCTGGTGCGCAAGCCGTCGCACGAGGACAAGCGATCCGTCGTGCTCCATGTCACCGCACAGGGCGAGAAATGCCTGAGCCAGCACGATCCGATCAATCACGTGGTGAATGCGGTCACGGCGCTCGGAACCGACGAGTGCATCAGGCTGCGCGACTCGCTTCGCGAAATCCTCAATCATCTCGACGCCGCCCATCAGCGGCTCGATGCCAGCATCTGCCGCGACTGCATGTTTCTCGCCGAACGCGGTCCCGCCGCGGGCAAGGGACGCACCACCGTCGAATTCATGTGCCGGCTTTATCGCGCTCCGGTTTCGCTCGAGGAAACCGAACTCCTCTGCACGAGCTTCGAACGCACCCGCGACCGGCCGAAGATCGGGGAACAGCTCGACCGCGCGCGCGTGGCAAGCCAGGGCTGAGGCGAGAATCGGCGTCGGGACGGAGTGGCAAGATTCCGAATGGACGTCGCAGCCGGCGCTTGCCGTGACAGTCACGAGGACGTGGTTCCCTGAAGCGCGCGTGCGCGTTCTCGATGACGTGGCTAGGCGTGGCATGCCACCCACGCCCGTGTCCCACCGACAAGCTGCGGCGGCGTGTCGAAGATCCGCGCGTACATCCTTGCCATCGTCACTGCGAGCGTCTGAAGGGACCATCTCCGACTCCAAATACGATTGTCGTTGCCCGCCACCGGGTCTCGCCTTCGGCGGGCCCGACGACAGGCTCCGGTTGGGCTTCCATGACGCCGCGGCCTCTCGATTCGATCACGGCCGCCTCTGGAATACTGGATCGCCCGCCCCAGTGCGCAAATGCGCACAAGGCCGACGATGACGGCACGTGTGTGGTTGCAGACAGGCCTTCGCGTTCTCGCGGCGCGTTTCGCCCGAGTTTTGCCTGGTCGCTCCACCCTCCAAACCAAGAGGGCGCAGGGAAGGCCGGGTGCTGACATCGCACCCGCGGTCCGCTGCGCGAAATGTAGCGCAAAAGAACCGCACAGCAGCATACAGGTGGTGCCGATCACTCGGCCTTCCCTGCGCGGTGGTCGGACGGCTTATGCCGTGCTCTCCCGGGAGCCGAACTTCCTTCTGGCCTCCCTCGCGCCTGCGAATTGACGATGCTGTCCGCCCGGTTGGGCTCGCACACACCTTCGCGGGCAGCTTGACCGTAGCAACGACGGCCAGGACCACACGGTTTTGCCGTACGCACGGCCCGCCATGTCGCCGCAGTTTTCCCGGCTCCGTCGACGAAGCCGGAAACTTACAGGCGAGACGAACCTGACAGCGCCGCTCGTCCGCATGCGGCCGCGAGCTCACAGGGACTACCCGCCCTGCCCGCACCTCTCATGCCGACGCTGCCGCGTCCACCGCAAGCCCGGCTCGCAACCAAGACGACAACGAGATCGCCCCTCGAGGATGAGCCGGGATGGATGACGCATACGCCAAAACCGAATTTCGGTAAAGCGGAATATTTTTGCGCGGAGGGGTTGACGCGGCGGCGATACAGGCTGCTCGCGGCTATTGCATGTGAAGAAGACTGTCGCGGGACACCGCTTGCGGCCATCCTTCGAGACGCCCGCCTGCGGCGGGCCCTCAGGATGAGGTCGCGCTTTGCGGCAAGATGTCAGCCCCTCATGGTGAAAAGCCCGCCAAAGCGGGCGTCTCGAACCATGCAGGCCGGGCTCGCCCGGCAGCTTCCAGCTCGCCTCACGAGGGGCCGCGCGCGCGCCCTAACTTAAAAGTTGTATTTATGGAACATTTTCGCATTCAGGTTGTTGCCATTGCGATCCCCGCGCGTGGAGAGATCAGCCCAAACGTCAGCAGTCCCAAATGATCAGATCTTTCACCGCTTTCGCAATCTTCTCCCTCCTTGGCGCGGCTGTGATGGCTCTGCCGGGGGTCGCCCCGGCGTCGGTGGCGAGCGAGATTCCGGCATTGCGCAAGGCGGACCGGCTCGCAATTCACCAGACCACGCCCAATTGCACCACCCAGGTCTGGCCGGATTTCGCGACATCCTGTCTGCGACACACGGGTTCGACCTCGACAATCATCGAAGCGCGCCTTGTCACGGCCCGCCGCTAACCGCCGACATCAAGACATCGAGACGATCGCCGAAAACCGCAGCCGGCCCGGCTGCGCCAGGCGAATCCGTTGACGGGCCGAACCGCGAAAAGCGAAGGTGAGCGTGCCAGAACACAAGAATGACGTCCCGAACGTTCTGATCGTCGAGGACGAGATGATCCTGCGCATGCGCGCCGTCGATATCGTGCAGGATGCCGGGTTCAACCCGATCCAGGCCATCAATGCCGACGAGGCCATGTCGATCCTCGAATCCCGCTCCGATATCTCCCTCCTCTTCACCGACATTCAGATGCCCGGCAGCATCGACGGGCTGAAACTGGCCCATGCGGTCCATGATCGCTGGCCCTCCATCAAGATCATCCTGGTGTCCGGGCAGGTAAAACCGGCGGACTCCGAGACGCCCGAAGACAGCCGCTTCTTCGGCAAGCCGCTGGGCGTCGGGCAGATGGTCAGCGAACTGCAGGCCATGGTCGGCGCAGGCGCGCTCAGCATCGTGTCGAGTGCGGCCGTGTTGCGGTCCAGCGAGGCGTTGCGTGACGAGGCGCGCCACGCCCCGGCGGACTTTGCGCACGAGGCCGCGCTGTCGGCGGAGAACGACGGCTTGCGTCTGCTGCTGGAGCAAGCGGCGATCGACGCCGAAACCCTGCTGGTGCAGGCCGGCATCGACGCCCAGGAGCGCGATCGCGCCGCCAACTTCCAGAAGCTGATCGTCGGCGAACTGCATCATCGCATCAAGAACACGCTTGCGACCGTCAGCGCGATCGCCTCGCAGAGCTTCCGCACGGCGCCGACGATCGAGCACGGGCAGACGGCGATGGAGGGGCGGCTGATTGCCTTGGGACGCGCGCACGATCTGCTGATGCAGGTCAACTGGGCCAAGGCGAGCCTGACCCATACGTTCAGCAGCGCGACCGAACCCTATGACAGCCATGGCGCGAGGCGCTTCCACTTCAATGGACCGGATCTCACCATCAGTTCCGGCGCCGTCATCGCCTTCGCCATGACGTTCAACGAATTGTGCACCAACACGATCAAGTATGGCGCGCTGTCGGTTCCGACCGGGCATGTCGAGATCGGCTGGACCATCGACGACGCCGCGCAAAGGCTTCATCTCGTCTGGACCGAACGCGGCGGTCCCGCGGTCGAGCCGCCAAAGCGGCGCAGCTTCGGCACGCGCATGATGGAATCGCTCGGCCAGCAATTGCGAGGCCGGGTGGAATTGCTCTACGAACCCTCCGGCTTCGTCTACACGCTGGATGTGCCGCTGAGCGCGATCAAATCCGATCTATGACGTCGCGATCCGGCGTTACAACCCGCCTCGCGGCTCAGAACACCGCGTGGTCGCCGCGTTCGGGCGCGGCCGCGCCGCTGGCGAGCCGGGCGTAGAAGTCGAACAGCGTCTCGCTACCGGTCGAGGGCGTCGCATCGGAATCGTAACGGCCGGTCGCGGGATCGAACACCAGCATGGATTCGGTGGCGTAGTAGCGGCCGATGCGCGCGAGTTCGGCTTTCTTCGCAAGCTGTGGCACCACGCGCCCCGCGGCGGCGAGTCCGCCGATGATGACGTCGAGCAGCGCGACCGGCACATGTTTGAATCGCGGCGGCCGGCCGAACAGCTTGAACAAATGTTCGCCCTGCTGCCGCGGCGTCAGCGCGGGGCCGGGTCCGCCGATCGGCAGCACCCGGTTCCAGCGGGTCTCGTCGTCGAGGCATTCGGCGAGATAGGCGGCGAGATCGTCGTCGCTGATCGGCTTGCAGGCAGTCAGCGTGCCGTCGCCGAAGACCAGGAACGGCTTGCCCCGCCTGACACGCTCGACCTGCCCCGACAGCGATTTGAAAAACGCCGTCGGCCGCACGATCGAATACGTCATTCCGGACTCGACAAGCGCCTTCTCGAACGCCAGCTTGGCGAACTGGAACGCCAGCAAAGGCTTCTGGACGCAGATCGCCGACAGCAGCACGAATTGCGAAGCGCCGCAGGCTTGCGCCGCCGCCAGCGCATGGACGTTGGCGCGGTGATCGATCGCCCAGGCGTCATCGGGCAGCCCGGTGCGCGAAGCCAGGCACGACACGACCGCATCGAACCGCTCGCCGCGAACGCCATCGCGCGACAGCGACGCGGGATCGCCGACATCGCCGAACCGCACAATGGCGCCCTCGAGCAGCCGGACGCTATCATCCGGCGCGAGCCCGCCACCCACACCGGCGCGCGGCCGAACGATACAAACGACCTCATGCCCCCGCGCTACCAACGCCCGCACCGTTGCGCGTCCGATGGTGCCGGTGGCGCCGAGCAGGAGGATGTGTTTGGGGGGCAGTGGGGGCTCCGGGAGGGTGGCGGAAGGCGGGATTAGGACGGGTTGGGAAATGTTGGACGGGTGAGATGTGGCGGCAACGATCCCTCAGACTTTACCACTGATCCTCGTGGAGGAACGCGAGCAGCAACCTCTTTTGCTTCCTGCTCATGAAAATAGATGGTTTCAGTGATGGCTTCGAGAATGTTCAGAGCGGTACTCAAATCGTGCTCTACTGGCTTGTACCCTCTGTGTATTGCAGCATGGCCTGATTCCAAGATGTGCTTGATTGCAGTAAGTTGAATCTTCGCGATGAACCCCTCTTCGAGAAATTTGTTCAGGTTGGCATTAAACGTCCCCTGATCTCCAACTTTCGCAATCATCAACTGTTCAAAGAATGCCCGGATACCCATGAGCGCTAGTCTATTCTGCTTACCCTGCACCGCTTCGTAGATCTCATGTAGCAACTCACCCAAAGGCCTTTCGCTGTCGCCAAATAGAAAGCGCAGTTTCCAAAGCCACTCTGGAGGTTTTCTGGATATAGGCGAAGGATAGTACGCGGCTTCGTCTTGACCACCCGCATTCCAAATGTCGGCCATCGAGACAGCTCCGCAACCCGCGCAGGCAAGGAAATAATAGACGTCGCGCACATCGTCGTCACTTCGGTCTTGCCTAGCCAAAACATGGTGCGCTGTGACACGCGCACACATTATGCAAGGAGCTTGTTTGGTGCCGTCACCCATAGCCCTTAATACCTTTCAGTAGCAGGATACTCTTGGTCATCTGCGTCTGCACGTGGAGAGTAAGGCAGCTCGGCTCTTAAACTCAAAGCGCACTCTTACAGGTTGAGCCAACAAAGGCTGAAAAGTAAACTTAAGCGGCTAAAGTTGAGGAATTTTGGCGTTGGCCCCAGGCTAAAGGACTGAGCCTACCAGCTCGTAGGGCTGATTTGAGTCCCCGTACGTAGCGCATAATATTCAGGGCGACTTCGGAGCATTGACTGCAGGCGTTGATGGATAGAAATGTTCTTTCACCATGACGCCCGCAAATGTCACGAGTCCACCGACCAGAGCGCCCACCAACAGCATGATGAGTTGATCTTGGTTTCGTTCAAAAAACGAGCGCCTTTCAGAACGACGCTGCATCTTTATCACGCAAACCCGCCGCACATTGACGTAGCCGACCCAAAATGGCCACAACGACAATCCGCTCAGGGCGAGGGAGGCTATCTGAGCTACCAATTCAGGCCGACCGTTCAGAAAAAAAATATTCAACCCAAACGATAAAGCAGAGAGGAGCATCACGAACCAGAAACGGTAAGCCCAAGGGAACGGCCTTTGACATCGCGACAAGATACCATCAAGCTCAAGGAGCAGCTGCGCCGCTTGTGGACCTGCCGATATGTAGAGTCGGGCCTCCATGCGCGTGAGATCTATCGAGACGAATGGTTTAGCGGTGTCTATATCCAAGACGAAGAGTGTCGCTTGAGCGCCGACGTGTTCTTTCAGTTCATCGAGACTTTTGAACTCATAATCTGCAGTGCTTATGGAGACTTCAGCGTACTGCTTCAGAGAGCTAACGATCTCTAGCAAGTCTTCCCACCATATCACAACTGGCCCATAGGTACGCCAAAAGGCCTGTTGCTTCCTCACTTTCTCCACCCTTAATCCTCACCGCCAGCCCGAGAGAATACCACCGACACGCTAATCGACTTTAGGTTGCGGACGATATAGGATCGTGCTGCCTATCCCCAATCAAAATCTACTCGTAATCGCCTCAGCTCGCAGGTGGATTAGCATCAACATAATCCGCTATCGCCTGGCTCGACGGGTGGCTGCGGACTTTCGAATAGATTGACCGCAAAGAATTAGCAGCGGGAGGAAACGAACGCGCTACGAGAGTCTCGCATGGTCGGTATGATAGCCTAGGCGCCTGCGATGTGCGGCGTCGGCGGATTACGCTGACGCTAATCTGCCCTACGGGCTGACTGCGCAACGTCGTAGGCGCGTACAGACTACCGTTTACGGGTCGGCGACTTCCGGGTGATCTTCTCGGAGACGAAAGACACCATCACCATTCACGCTGTCGGACCACGCGGCGGGATCTACGATTGAAGGACGGCACCAAGAACAAGGTCCAGCGCATCAAGAGTCCCAGCGGCGAGGACATGGTCGTGCTCTCGGCCGCGGAATATGAGCGCTTGGTGGAGGCAGCCGAGGATCAAAGGGACAGCGAAATTGCCGAGCGCTCCCGGAAGGGAATCGCGCGCGGCGAGATCGAGACCTTGACCTCCGCCGAGGCGAAGCAGCTGTTGGCCGCCAGGAGCCCACTTGCGTTCTGGAGAAAGAAGCGCGGCCTGACGCAGGGCGCCTTGTCCAGGGCGAGCGGCGTTGCGCAAGGCTTCATTTCCGAGATCGAGGCCGGGAACAAGCCGGGCACCGCGGCGACGCTCAAAAAGCTCGCGGCTGTGCTGAAGCTGACGGTCGACGACCTGATCTGACTTTATGTTGAACCGCATTGCAGATCCCTGCCGCACAATGCCGGTCTTACCGGATTACGCTGACGCTAATCCGCCCTACGGGCTATTCGACCTGGCTCCGATCGCGGCTCTCGTTCGAATCGGGCTTCCGCAGTGTCTCGACGACAATTTCCGTCGCCATCAGCAACCCGATGATGGCCGCGCCGGCCAGGGCCGGGGTGCGGATCTCCTGCCGGGACAAACCAAACTCATAGTGCGCGAAAAATGCCACCCAGGCCGGCGTCACGATGGTTCCGATGGCGGCGAGCCACCTGAACACGGTCGTGTCCGAGGGGCCGGATCGTTCACCGGTGAATAGCGGCACCCTGTCGTGCTTGGTCTTCATGAGGCAGCCCTTTTGCTGAGGACAGCACCCTGGCCGCCCGCCCCTCACGGACGGATTAATTTCTGCGGCCGTAGGATTACTGGTCCGCGGGCGAGGCTCACGAGCGGGCGAGAGGGCATCAGCCCAGGCGATGCGGGGGCCGATCGCCGATGGATTGAACCGGGATGGCGGGCTTGCTCCCGCCTCTCCCGCGTGCGTGGGGGCGGGGGCTCTCTCGACTTGGGATTCTCTCAGCAAGTCTCGACTATCCCATTGCGGAGAGAGCCCTCTCCCCGGCCCTCCCCCGCTCGCGGGGGAGGGAGCTCACTGCCGATGCCGGCACATCGTGAACTCCATATGCGATTGCCTTGTGAGACGATTGGCCACGCCACGCGCGCGCGGCGACCATCCGACGCATCAAGCGAAGGGCTGAAGCAATTTGGTAAGAAAATCGCCGTCGAGGGGATTTGCAAGGATTGTTGGTAGCGGGAGAGGGACTCGAACCCCCGACCCCAGGATTATGATTCCCGTGCTCTAACCAGCTGAGCTACCCCGCCACAGGGTCGCGAACGGCTGAACGGCCGATCTCGCGAACGCGCGGCATATAAGGAAGGGGGCGGCGGGCTGTCAATCCGCCTTCGCTCAAGCTTCGGCGGGACAAGTGCGCTTTGGCTCGATTTCTGACTGGAATCCGCGTTTTTTCTCACACCTGACTCGTGGAGACTCTCCCTCACCCGAAATCCGCGCCTGGCGCGGAGGCGAAGGGAGAGCGCGGCTTTATTTCGGGCGGACGGTGGGGTCGCCGCCGGGGCTGCCGGGGGGCGGGATCACGGGGGTGGTGCTGCCGGTGTCGGGGGCCGGGGCGTGCATGTCGGGATCGACGCTGGAGGGCGGGCACAGCACGCCGTCGGTCTTGGCGAGCTTGTCGCCGAGCGGTTCCCTGGACTGGCCGGTGGTGGCGCTGCCGTCGGGGGCGGTGGTCATGCGGTCGGAAGGGGCGCAGCCGGCCGCTCGCTGCGGGGATAGCGGCGCGGTCTGTTGCGGCGAGGTTCCGGGGGACGGCGGGGCCTGTGCGATCGCGGCGCCGGAGGCGGCGATCAGGAGGCTGGCCAGCAGGATGGTTGATGGAGTGCGCATGGGAGGAAAACGTCTTCGCGTGACATGTCGTTCCCCGATGTGGCGGTCAATTCTCCATCATGGCGATGGCGAAGTGGGTTGGCATCGTGCCGGCCACGGGCTCACTCCACCTCTCCCATCGGGAGAGGTCGGAGTGCATCGCCAGATGCGATCCGGGTGAGGGGAACCGGTCTCACTGGGTGCCGCGGCCCCTCACCCGGATTGCACTGGACGATGCTTCGCATCGCCGGGCGCAATTCGACCTCTCCCCGTCGGGGAGAGGTGGGCACCGCGCCGTGCCGGTCGACATCACGCCTTGTGGTAGCGGATCAGCGAGAAATGGCCCATCGGGGGCATCGGCCTGCGCTCGGTCAGGGTGACGCCGCCATGCCTGGCGGCCCAGTTGACGAGGCGCTGCCACGGGAATTCCGGACGCCAGCCGAGGCGGCGGGCGATCGGCGCGAAGGCGAGTTCGAACAGTTTTCGCGGGCCGCTCTCGGCGCCGATGTGGTTGACGAGGATCAGCTCGCCGCCGGGCTTGAGCACGCGCACGAACTCGTCGAGCGTGCCTTCGGGATCGGGCACGGCGGTGATGACGTATTGCGCCACCACCGCGTCGAAGAAGTTTGTCGGAAAGGCGAGATTCTTGGCGTCCATCACCGAGAGCACTTCGACATTGGACAGCCGCATCGCGCGCACGCGCGCCTGCGCCTTGCGCAGCATCGGCTCGGAGATGTCGACGCCGCAGATTTTCGTGGTGCGCGAATAGTCCGACAGCGACAGGCCGGTGCCGACGCCGACGTCGAGGATGCGGCCGCCGATGCGATCGGCCTCCGCGATGGTCGACTGCCGGCCGGCGTCGAACACCTTGCCGAATACGAGATCGTAGACCGGCGCCCAGCGGCCATAGGCCTTCTCGACCCCGGCCCGCGAGATGTCTGCTGCCATGCCCCTGCCCTTACTTCACCTCTCCCCGACGGGGAGAGGTCGGATTGCTCCTGGCGATGCGAAGCATCGTCCAGCGCAATCCGGGTGAGAGGCTGCGGGGGACAGTCAGACCGTAACCCCTCACCCGGATCGCATCCATCGATGCGCTCCGACCTCTCCCTTCGGGAAAGGTGAACCCAGCCCGACCGGTTGCGCTCGATCCCATCATCCTCAGCCGCGCACGGCTTCGGCGAGCGGCCGCGCCGTGTGGCTGGCGACCTTTGCTGCGGCGCTCTGGATGAAGCCGCCGCCGAGCACGCGGGCCTGGCCGCCAGACGCATCGTAGAACACGCAGGCCTGGCCGGGCGAGACGCCCTCCTCGCCGGCGACGAGCTCGACCTCGTAATGACCGTTGCCGCCGCGCAGCCAGGCCGGCTGGGGGCTGCGGGTCGAGCGCACGCGCACGAACATTTCGAGGCCGTCGCCGATGGCGCGGTCGATGTCGCCGCCGCCGATCCAGTTGACGTCGCGCAAGGCAATGCTGTGCATCCGCAGCGCCTCGCGCGGGCCGACCACGACGCGGCGATTGGCGGCATCGAGCCGCACCACGAACAGCGGCGCATGCGCGGCGATGCCGAGGCCGCGGCGCTGGCCGATGGTGAAATTGGCGATGCCGTGATGCTGGCCGAGCACGCGGCCGTCGAGATCGACGATGTCGCCGGGGTCCATCGCATTGGGACGCAGGCGGGTGATGATGTCGGTGTAGCGGCCGGTCGGCACGAAGCAGATGTCCTGGCTGTCGTGCTTGTCGGCGACGGACAGGCCAAAGCGGCGCGCGAGCTCGCGCGTCTCGGGCTTGGTCATGTCGCCGAGCGGGAAGCGCAGATAATCGAGCTGGTCCTGCGTGGTCGCGAACAGGAAATAGCTCTGGTCGCGGTCGGCGTCGGCGGCACAAACCAGCGCGCGCGAGCCGCCTTCGAGGCGGCGCGAGGCGACGTAATGGCCGGTGGCGAGCGCCTGGGCGCCGAGTTCGCGCGCGGTCTTCAGCAGGTCGCGGAACTTGACGCTGCGGTTGCACTCGATGCACGGCACCGGCGTCTCGCCGAGCGCGTAGCTGTCGGCGAAATTGTCGATGACGGACTCGCGAAAGCGGTCCTCGTAGTCGAGCACGTAATGGGGAATGCCGAGCTTGGCCGCAACGTCGCGGGCGTCGTGGATGTCCTGGCCGGCGCAGCAGGCGCCCTTGCGATGGGTTGCCGCGCCATGGTCGTAGAGCTGCAGCGTGATGCCGACGACGTCATAGCCCTCAGCCTTCAGCAGCGCAGCCGTGGTCGAGGAATCGACGCCGCCCGACATGGCAACGACGACCCTGGTATCCTCAGGACGGCCTTCGAGATCCAGACTGTTGAGCATGGCTTTCAAGGTGTGACGGCGGCGTTTCGGCGATCCGCGATGTGCTTCCTGCCGGAACATCGTCCGTCCCCGAGAACCTCGGTTCCCGAAAGGCACGGCCTGCCCGGTCGAAAGCGGCTGAGAGCGCTTCTTTAATATAGGCGGCCTTCCGGTGACGCAATCACGCGTGCGGAGAGCTTAGGGCAATTCTTGCCGGGGCGGCAGAAATGCCGGGGTCCGGAAGGCTGTCGCGGCGCCGGGTCCGATTCGCTAGTGCGTTGATTTTGATCGGAAAATCGCTCCATCCGGGGGCTGGCCCGCTCCTTGCTACCCCTTTGCCGAAGATGTTTTCAAGGGGTCGCCTGTGGTCGGTCGGACGTCAGATGTCAGTGCCAGCGTGCCGGTTCCGAGCACGCAGCAAAAGCCTGCCCGGTCGCAGAGCACCAAGGACACCTCCACGAGCGACTCCTTCGGCTCGCTGGTGGACAGCAACACCCAGGCGATCAGCAATAATGCGCCGGCGCAGGATCCCGCGCCGCGCCGGAGCGACTCGTCGTCCTCCGCCTCGGACAAGAGCCCGCGCGACAGTTCGTCGACAGGCTCCGCCGCGCAGAACAAGTCCAGCGATGCCGCCGACAATTCGGCGCCCGCCGGTAACGACACGGCCACCGATCCGGCCAGGGATTCCGCCAAGGATGCCACCAAGGACGCCGGCAAGTCGGCCAAGAAGGACAAGTCCGGGACGTCCGACGCGGCGTCGACCGACAAATCCGCCACCAAGGACGGCAAGACCGACGGCACCGATGGGCTCGCCGCCGCCGATGCTGCCGCCGCCGCGGCCGCGCAACTCGATGCGGCGCAGGTCGCGGTGCCCGATCCCGGCCTCGCGGTGGCCGCGCCCGTGGTGCCGGTCGATCCGAATGCCGCCGCGGGCCAGGCCAGCGATGCAGCTGCCTCGCCGCTGACAATCGCCGCGGCCGGCATCGCCGCCAGCGCCTCCACCGCCGCGCAGATCGCCGGCAAGAGCGAGACCACGATCCTGGGCGACAAGAGCGGCAAGACCGGCGACGCCAAGATCGCGGCCGACGCGACGGCGACGCCTGGCGATACGGCCACCGACGGCACCGCGACCAATGCCAAGACCAGCAGCGGGCTGATCGCCGCGGTCGACCAGGGCACGCCGAAGACATCTTTCAAGGCCGCCGCCACCGCACAAGGCGACGTTTCCAATATCGGCCAGGACGGAGCCAAGGCGAACGCCGCCACGGCGCAAACGCCGGCGACCGCCGCTACCGCGCTGGCGCAGTCGGCAAAACCGCAGGCCGAGGCCGGCGCGACCGGCGCCAAGGTCGATGCCAAGGCCGATGCGACGACCGATGCCAAGGCCGGCACCTCCGACCCGGCCGCTCCGGCGAGCGGCACGCATGCGCACACGGCCGCGCAGACCAGCGTCGCCACCACCGACACCAGCGCGCAGGCCGCATCGGCCATCCAGGCGCCGGTGACCAACACGACATCAGCAGCGACCGCCTCGACGGCGACGCTGACCGCGACCGCAGCGACCTCGACGACCGTGCCGATCGGGGGCGTGCCGATCGAGATCGCGGCCGCCGCGCGCGCCGGCAAGACGCGGTTCGACATCAGCCTCGATCCGGTCGATCTCGGCCGCATCGACGTGCGCATCAATGTCGACCGCAACGGCCAGGTCACCTCGCATCTGACAGTGGAGAAGCCGGAGACGCTGCAGATGCTGCGGCAGGACGCGCCGCAATTGCAGCGCGCGCTCGACGATGCCGGCTTCAAGACAGGCAGCAACGGTCTGTCCTTCAGCCTGCGCGACCAGAATTCGTCCGGCCAGAACTCCGGTCAGAACAACGACAATGGCGGCAATGCCCGCCGGCTGATCATCAGCGAGGACGACACCGTTGCCGCCGCGCCGGTCGGGCGCAGCTATGGCCGCATGCTCGGATCGAGCAGCGGCGTCGACATCAGAGTGTGAGGAGTATTCGCAAATGACCACCACGAATGCCGCCACCGCCCCCACCGTCGTCTCCGGCACGACCGACGTTGCGAAAAGCTCGTCGAGCACGAGTTCGCTGAGTTCGAGCACCGGCGCGACGCTGGCCGGCAATTTCCAGACCTTCCTGACGCTGCTGACGACGCAGTTGCAGAACCAGAACCCGCTCGATCCGCTCGACACCAACCAGTTCACCCAGCAGCTGGTGCAGTTCGCCGGCGTCGAGCAGCAGCTCAAGACCAACGATTCGCTGTCGCAGCTCGTCACCCTGCAGCAGACCACGCAGGCGACCCAGGCGCTCGGCTTCGTGGGCAAGACCGCCCTGGTCGACGGCACCACCGCGACCATGACGAAGTCGACGGCGACCTGGCATCTCAACGTTCCGACCGATTCGACCGTCGACATCACCGTCGCCAATTCCACCGGCCAGACCGTGTTCACCGGCAAATATACCGCCGGCGCCGGCACCGACGTGCCCTTCACCTGGAACGGCCAGGGCAATGACGGCACGCAATGGCCCGACGGCAAGTACACGATCTCGGCCACGGGCAAGGACGTCGCCGGCAACAATGTCGGCATCGCCGCGCAGGTGCAGGGCGTGGTGTCGTCGGTCGACCTGACCCAGTCGCCGCCGCTGCTCAGCATCGACGGCCAGAGCTACATGTTGAGCCAGGTCAAGAGCATCATCGCCACCAGCAGCAGCACCGGTAACTGAGGCTCGCACTGGCAAGAACGCGGGGATCCAAGTCCCCGGGACGTCAATTTCGCATGAGGCAGTAACCCCGGCTCCTTCGTGAGCATTAATCCCCGGGATTATGGGCCGGGCTCGCGTGACGCGCGCCCCAAGACGACAGTCGAGAGCTTCCCGGCGAAGCTCTGTTGGTTAGTAAAGTATTTACAAAGACCCGCCCGACCGGCCTGGACACACCCGTTCCGCCGGCCGGGACAGCGGTGTTCCAGCCATATTCAACGAGAATTGTATTGATGCCTTAGGCTTAGCGGATTTTTAAGCCGACTTGCGTAGGGTTATGGCGTGAGTTCAGTGGTTGAGAGTTTGTGAGTACGCCATGACAGAACCCCATCGCCCGAGGGTAAAATACGTCATCGGGCCGGACGGCAGTCCGCTGACGATTGCAGACTTGCCAGCACCCGGCACCAAACGCTGGGTGATCCGCCGCAAGGCCGAAGTCGTCGCCGCTGTACGTGGCGGTCTTCTCTCCCTCGAAGAGGCCTGTAGCCGTTATACCCTGACGGTCGACGAATTCCTATCCTGGCAGTTTTCCATCGACCAGCACGGTCTGGCGGGCCTTCGCACCACCCGCATCCAGCAATATCGCCAGTAAGCGATCCGGAAATCCCTGGCTTTTGACGAAAATCGGTCTCGCCTCGCGAGGCCGATTTTTTTCATGTTTGCTTTTGGGCCGACTTTTGTCCGACCTCTTAACCTTCGTTAACCATATCGAAACCATCACCTAGGCAATAATTGCCCAGTCGGTCCCTTCCAGTGAAAGCGGCCGAATCTGTTGGGGCAGTTGCTTGCAAGGTCTTGCGGACTTTCTGAAGGGTATCGGCGCCGCGCGGTTCGGGGCGATGATCGCGGTCACGGCCGCGCTCATCGGCTTCTTCGCGTTCGTGATCATGCGGGTGACCACGCCGCAGATGACGACGCTGTTCACCGACCTCAGCGTCGAGGACTCCTCGGGCATCATCAAGGACCTGGAGCGCCAGGGCATCCAGTTCGAGCTGCGCAATGAAGGCAGCATCATCCTGGTGCCCAAGGACAAGGTCACGCGCCTGCGGATGAAGCTGGCCGAAGGCGGCCTGCCCAAGGGCGGCGGCGTCGGCTATGAGGTTTTCGACAAGTCGGACGCTCTCGGTACAACCTCTTTCGTCCAGAATATCAATCACTTGCGCGCGCTGGAGGGCGAACTCGCCCGCACCATCCGCGCCATCGACCGGATCCAGGCCGCCCGCGTCCATCTGGTACTGCCCGAGCGTCCGCTGTTCTCGCGCGAGGCGCCGGAGCCGTCGGCCTCGATCGTGGTCCGGGTCCGCGGCGCGCTGGAAGCCCAGCAGATCCGCGCCATCCGCCATCTCGTCGCCTCCGCCGTCAACGGGCTGAAGCCGCAGCGGGTCTCGATCGTCGACGAGGCCGGCCAGCTGCTCGCCGACGGTGCCCAGACCGATCCGGAGCAGGCGATCGGCGAAGAGCGCCGCGTCGCCTTCGAAAAGCGGATCCGCAAGCAGGTCGAGGACATCGTCTCCTCCGTGGTCGGAACGGGCCGCGCCCGCGTGCAGCTCTCCGCCGATTTCGACTTCAACAAGATCACCCAGACCTCGGACAAGTTCGATCCCGAGGGCCGCGTGCTGCGCTCGAGCCAGACCCGCGAAGAGCAGAGCCAGACCGCCGACAGCAACGGCCAGGTCACCGTCAACAACGAGCTGCCCGGCAATCAGCAGAACGGCGGCTCGGCGGCGAAGGACCAGAGCAAGAAGACCGAAGAGACCAACAATTACGAGATCTCCCGCACCACCAAGACCGAGGTGACCGAGGCCGGCCGGGTCAACCGCATCTCGGTCGCGGTGCTGGTCGACGGCATCTACACCAAGAACGAGAAGGGCGAGCTCTCCTACACCGACCGCACCAAGGAGCAGCTCGACCGCATCGCCACGCTGGTGCGCTCGGCGATCGGCTTCGACCAGAAGCGCGGCGATCAGGTCGAGGTCGTGAACCTGCGCTTTGCCGACGCCCCCTCCACCACCCCGATCAGCGAGCCGACCGGCTTCCTCGGCATGCTCCAGTTCACCAAGGACGACGTCATGTACTTCGTCGAGCTCGGCGTCATGATGCTGCTCGGCCTCGTCGTGCTGTTCCTGGTGATCCGCCCGCTGGTCAAGCGCATCCTCGCGTCCGACGAGGTCGCCGCCGCCATCTCGGGCGTCCTCACCGGCCCGGCGGCCTCGGAAGAGGGCGCGCAGGCCGCCAACGGTCAGCCGCTGCTGCCGGGCACGGCCGCAAGCGCGATCGACGTGGCCACCGTGCAGGGCCAGGTCCATTCCCAGTCCGTTCATCGCGTCGGCGAACTCGCCGAGCGCAACCCCAACGAAACCGTCGCCATCATCCGCCAGTGGCTGACCGAGCCAGCCAAATGAACCGCCAAGCGACTCGCCAAGCAACCTGCCAAGTGAATCAAGAAGTGATCTGACATGGCCGCCAACGCGCAAAACTCCAACGATATCACCAGCGTGATCTCCTCGCTGGGTCAACGCGCGGGCGACCGCGCCAAGAACGGCAAGGGTCCCGAGCAACTGTCCGGACCGCGCCGCGCGGCGATCCTGATGCTGGCGCTGGGCGAGCAATATGGCGGCAAGATCTGGAGCCTGCTCGACGACGACGAGGTCCGCCAGCTCTCGCTGGAAATGTCGACGCTCGGCACCGTCGAGGTCGATACCGTCGAGGACATGATGCTCGAATTCGTCTCGCGCATGTCGGCCTCGGGCGCACTGATGGGAAATTTCGACGCGACCGAGCGGCTGCTGCAGCAGTACCTGCCGCCGGAGCGCGTCACCGGCATCATGGACGAGATCCGCGGCCCCGCCGGCCGCAACATGTGGGAGAAGCTCTCCAATGTGCAGGAAGAGGTCCTCGCCAACTATCTCAAGAACGAATATCCGCAGACCATCGCGGTGGTGCTGTCGAAGCTGAAGTCGGAGCACGCCGCCCGCGTGCTCGGCATCCTGCCCGAGGACCTCGCGCTCGACGTCGTCAACCGCATGCTGAAGATGGAAGCGGTACAGAAGGAGGTGATCGAGAGCGTGGAGAAGACGCTGCGCACCGAATTCATGTCCAACCTGTCGCAGACCCGCCGCCGCGACGCCCACGAGGTGATGGCGGAAATCTTCAACAATTTCGACCGCCAGACCGAAACCCGCTTCATTACCTCGCTGGAAGAGGACAACCGCGAGGCGGCCGAACGCATCAAGGCGCTGATGTTCACCTTCGACGACCTCGTGAAGCTCGATTCCGGCTCGGCCCAGACCCTGATGCGCAACGTCGACAAGGACAAGCTCGGCGTGGCGCTGAAGAGCGCCAACGAGGATGTCCGCAACTTCTTCTTCGGCAACATGTCCTCGCGCGCGGCCAAGATGCTTTCCGACGACATGGCGGCGATGGGACCGGTGCGGCTGCGCGACGTCGACGAGGCCCAGGCGCTGCTGGTCAACCTCGCCAAGGATCTCGCCGCCAAGGGCGAGATCATGCTGACCAAGAACCGCGCCGACGACGAGCTGGTGTATTGATGGCCGCCCCGGCAAAATTCCTGTTCGACACCGACTTCGCGGCGCCCGAGCGGTCGACGCGCGAGAAGGCGGCGACTGCGGCCGAGATCGCCCAGAAGGTCGCGGAAGCCGAGGCGCGCGCCTACCAGGACGGCTTTGCCGCCGGCCAGCGCGAGGCCAAGGCCGAGAGCGACCGCCGCGTCGCGCTCGCCATGGAAGAAATCAACATCGGCATCCGAGGCATCGCCTCGGGCATCGGCAACATCGAGTCCAAGATGGAGACCGAGGCGGTCGACGTCGCGGTCGCCGTGGCGCGCAAGCTGTGCGCCGATCTGGTCGCCGCCGAACCGCTCGGCGAGGTCATGGCGCTGGTGAAGGACTGCTTCTCGCATCTGGTCGCGACGCCGCATCTGGTCGTCCGCATCAACGACGCGCTCTACGACAGCGCACGCGAGAAAATCGAGCGGCTCGCCAAGCAGAGCGGCTTCGAGGGCCGGCTGGTGATCCTGGCCGAGCCTGAAATTGCCACCGGCGACTGCCGGATCGAATGGGCCGATGGCGGCGTCGTGCTGGAACGCGGCGCCATCGCGGCCAAGATCGACGAAATGGTGGGACGCTACATCGCGTCCCGCAGGGGGAGCTAAGCCATGAGCGACACCGACGGACAGGTTCCGCTGCCCGACCTCAACGGCCCGCTGCCGCCGACCACCGACGTCGGCTACAACGAGGACGAATATGCGGCGCGCGCCGCGGCCGACCTGGAGGCCGTGTTCGACGTTCCGGTCCAGGTCTCGGCCGTGCTCGGCCGTTCCAAGATGGACGTCGGCGAGCTTCTGAAGCTCGGACCGGGCACCGTGCTGGAGCTCGACCGGCGCGTCGGCGAGGCCATCGACATCTACGTCAACAACAAGCTGGTCGCCCGCGGCGAAGTCGTCCTGGTCGAGGACAAGCTCGGCGTGACCATGACCGAAATCATCAAGACCGATCGTAGCTAGCCCTAGCGACTGCAAGGAATGACGCGCGGCAGCGCGACCAGACGGACAGGAGATTGACATGCGGCTTCTCATCGTTGGCACATTGAAGGGCCAGCTCACCACGGCCACCAAGATCGCGATGGAGAACGGCGCCACCGTGACCCACGCCGAGGATCTCGAACAGGCGATGCGCGTGCTGCGTGGCGGCAAGGGCGCAGACCTGCTGCTGGTCGACGTCGCCCTCGACATTCGCGACCTCGTGATGCGGCTCGAGGCCGAACACATCCACGCCCCGATCGTCGCCTGCGGCATCACCAACGATGCCCGCGCCGCGGTCGCCGCCATCCATGCCGGCGCCAAGGAATACATCCCGCTGCCGCCGGATCCGGAGTTGATCGCCGCGGTGCTGGCCGCGGTCGCCAACGACGCTCGCGAACTGATCTATCGCGACGAGGCGATGGCCAAGGTCGTCAAGCTCGCGCAGCAGATTGCCGGCTCGGACGCTTCGGTGATGGTCACCGGTGAATCCGGCACCGGCAAGGAGGTGCTGGCGCGCTACGTCCACACCCGCTCGGCGCGCGCAAAGCGCCCGTTCATCTCGATCAACTGCGCCGCGATCCCCGAGCATCTGCTCGAATCCGAGCTGTTCGGCCACGAGAAGGGCGCCTTCACCGGCGCCGTCGCGCGCCGTATCGGCAAGTTCGAGGAAGCGACCGGCGGCACGCTGCTGCTGGACGAAATCTCGGAGATGGACGTTCGTCTGCAATCCAAGCTGCTCCGCGCCATCCAGGAGCGCGTGATCGACCGCGTCGGCGGCACCAAGCCGGTCCCTGTCGACATCCGCATCATCGCGACGTCGAACCGCAACCTGGCGGACGCCGTGCGCGAAGGCACGTTCCGCGAGGACCTGCTGTTCCGCCTCAACGTCGTGAACCTCAAGATCCCGCCGCTGCGCGAGCGCCCCCTCGACATTCTCGAGCTCGCCCTGCACTTCGTGAAGAAATACGCCGAGGCCAACGGCGTGCCGGTGCGCCCGATCTCGGCGGACGCGCGCCGCGTGCTCTCGACCAACCGCTGGCAGGGCAACGTCCGCGAGCTCGAGAACACCATGCACCGCGCCGTGCTGATGGCGCAGGGCGACGAGATCGGCCCCGACGCAATCCTCACCCCCGACGGCGACCGCCTCGATCTCGCCAAGACGCCACCGGCGGTGGCGCATGCCACCATGGCTGCCGAGCAGGTGACGCGGGCGCTGGTCGGCCGCACGGTCGCCGATGTCGAACGCGACCTGATCCTGGAGACGCTGAAGCACTGCCTCGGCAACCGCACCCATGCCGCGAATATATTGGGCATCTCGATCCGCACGCTGCGCAACAAGCTCAACGAATATTCGGACGGCGGCATCCCGATCACGCCGGCGGGAACGCCGGGCGAATATCCGCGCATGCCGATGGTGGGAGCGTAGGCGGCGCCTGCGACCATCGAGAATGCGAATGCCCGGGCTGGTCCCGGGCATTTTTGTTTCGGACAAGGCAACATCGACACCACACCCCGGGTGTCGTCCCCGCGAACGCGGGGACCCATAGCCACAGGGCGTAATTTGGCGAAGACTCGTCGTTCGGTACGCCGACCGCTCTTCAACCGATAGATTCCGCGCTATGGGTCCCTGCGTTCGCAGGGACGACAGGGGTGGGCATGGCCGAGTCGCATTCTTCGACTAGGTCGCGGCGGCGCAGCGCCCTATAACCCCGCGTGAGAACCACGCGGGGAACCACATGTCTGAAGCTCAAATCACGGACTGGCTGGCGTCGCAGCGGCAGGCGATGATCGACCTGTTGCGCGATGTCGTGAACATCGACTCCGGATCGTACGACAAGGAAGGCGTCGACGCGGTCGGGGCGCGGTTCGAGCGGCATTTTGCCGAACACGGCATTCCCTTCCGGCGCGAGAGCAACGCCACGTTCGGCGATGCGATCCATGCCGAGGTCGCAAAGCCCGGCAGCAACGAGAAGCCGGTGCTTTTGATGGGCCACCGCGACACCGTCTTCGGCAAGGGCGAGGCCGGGCGGCGGCCGTTCACCATCAAGGACGGCCGCGCCTACGGGCCCGGCGTTGCCGACATGAAATCCGGCCTCGTCATGAACGTGTTCGTGGCAACCGCCTTCCACAAGTTCGGCGGCAGCCCGCATCCGATCAAGCTGCTGATCACCTCCGACGAGGAGATCGGCTCACCCGCCTGCCGCCCCGTGATCGAGCGCGAGGGACGCGCCGCCCGCGCCTTGTTCAATTCGGAGCCGGGACGCCCCACGGGCAACGTCGTCACCGGGCGCAAGGGCGGCATCTTCATGCATTTTGCCATCACCGGCAAAGCCGCGCATTCCGGCGCCAACTTCGCCGCGGGCGTCAGCGCGATCGGTGAGCTCGCGCACAAGATCGTCCAGATCCATGCGCTGACCGATCTCGACAAGGGCATTACGCTCAATGTCGGCCTCGTCTCGGGCGGGCAGTCCGTCAACACCACGGCGCCCTATGCCGAAGGTCAGATCGACCTGCGCTATGTCGATCCTTCGGATCGCGCCAGGGTGATGGCCGCGATCGAAAAGATCATCGCGACATCGACCGTGCCGGGCACCAGCGCGACGCTGACGATCAAGGGCGAGTTCGTGCCGGTGGTGCAGAGTGAAGCCTCGAAGGCGTTGTTCGAGAGCTATCAGGCCGCGGCAAGGCAGGTCGGCCTCACCACGCTGCAGGGCGAATTCTCCGGCGGCTGCGCCGATTCCGGCTTCACCGCGGCGGTCGGCGCGCCGACCATCTGCGGCCTCGGTCCGGTCGGCGGGCTCGCGCATACGCCGGAGGAATATCTGGAGATCGACAGCATCGTGCCGCGCGCGCAGGCGCTGGCGCTGGCGATTCTGCGAGGGTAATCGCCGCTCACTCCGTCATGCCCGGGCTTGACCCGGCCATGACGAAAGCCGTCACGAATAACTCGGCGCGTCCGGCTTGCGGAAGATGTGGATGGGGTCGCCCGGCACGATCGACTGGCCGCTGAACATGGCATAGGCGTAGAGCGCGAGATAGGCGATCGCCAGCGCGCTCACGGCGTAGAAGGCCCATGTCGCGACGCGCTTCATCGATCTGCTCCTGTCACTCCCCGGTGGGAGGGGTCAGGGCGCTTCTAGAGCGATGACAGGAAAAAGACCAGCCTGCGACGCGGCGATCAAACGCCGCGGCGGCCGCTGGCGGGAACGCTGACCTCGGCCAGCCGGGCGGCGTCCTCGTCCTGATCGACCGCCACATACTGACCGTGCCAATAGGCCAGCGCAGCATTGCGGGTCGAATTCCTGACATGCCTGACGCGGCCGATGACGATGCCATGCGAATGGCGCTCGACGATCTCCTCGACCTCGCAATCGACGGCGGACAATGCGCCGACCAGCAGCGGAACGCCCGAAACCGCCGTCACCCACTCCGCGCCGGTGAACCGGTCGGCGCCCTTCAGCCCGCCCTTGCCGGCGAAGCGTTCGGCGACGTCGAGCTGGTCGGCATTGAGGATGTTCACGCCGAAGGCGCCATGGCGGCGGATCAGCGGGAAGGACGAGGCGTCGCGGTTGATGCTGACGATCAGCGTCGGCGGGTCGACCGACAGCGAGGTCACGGAGGTCACCGTCATGCCGGTGATGTCCTTGCCCCGCCCGGCCGTGATGACGCTGACGCCGCCGGTGAGATGGCGCATGGCGCCGCGGAAGTCGGCGGACGAAACGGGAATGTCGGTCATGAGATCGCGGGGCACTACATTCATGGCATGGTCCCCGGAACGGGGTTCCTCTCTATTTATACACGATCGTCCGCTGACAAAAGGTTGCTCAGGATCGCCCCTTCGAGGCCCGCGAGCTCGGCCGAGCCGCGCTCCCGGGGCCTGGCGACGTTAACCATGACATCGTGGGCGATCCGGCCCTCGTCGATCACCACAACCCTGTCCGCCAGCGCCACGGCTTCCGAAACGTCGTGGGTCACCAGGATCGCGGTAAAGCCCTGGTCGCGCCAGACCCGCTCCAGCAGGCGCTGCATCGAGATTCGGGTCAGCGCGTCCAGCGCGCCGAGCGGCTCGTCGAAGGCCAGCACGCGCGGGTGGGACACCAGCGCGCGGGCGAGCGCGACGCGCTGCTTCTGGCCGCCCGACAGCACCGAGGGCCATTGGTCGCGCTTGTCGGCGAGGCCAACCTCGGCCAGCGCCTTCTCGGCGCGCGCGTGCGCATCGCTGGACGAGCGGTCGCGGCCGAGACCGACCTCGACATTGGAGAGCACCCGCGCCCAGGGCAGCAGCCGCGGCTCCTGGAACATCACGCGGATGTCCTCGGGCTTGATGGCCGCATCACCGAAGCTGATGCTGCCGGCGTCGATCTTCTCCAGGCCCGCGATCAGGCGCAGCAGCGTGCTCTTGCCGCAGCCGCTCTTGCCGACGATCGCGACGAACTGGCCGGCGGGAATGTGCAGGTCGATGCCGCGCAGCACCTCGTTGTCGCCGAAGGACTTGCGCAAGCCGCGAATGTTGAGCGGCAGGCCGGAGGCCTGCACCGGCCTCTCCTCACGCACGACGCGGGCCGTTGGTGCGAAAGTCGCGCGGCCGGCGCGCTCGGTTTCAGGGAGGGAGGTGCGAAGAGCTGTCTGCATGTGATTCCCGGTATGTCTGCTCAGCGTTTCTGGAAGGCGGGGTGCCAGGAGAGCGTCAGGCGCTCCAGCACGCGGGAGGCGCTGTCGGCGAGCTTGCCGAGCAGGGCGTAGATCAGGATCGAGAGCACGACGACGTCGATCAGCATGAACTCGCGCGCCTGCATCGCCATGTAGCCGAGGCCCGAGGACGCCGCGATGGTCTCGGCGACGATCAGCGTCAGCCACATGATGCCGAGCGCGAAGCGGATGCCGACGAAGATCGACGGTAGCGCGCCCGGGAAGATCACGCGGCGAAACAGCTCGCTGTCGGTCATGCCGTAGATGCGGCCCATCTCGATCAGCTGCGGATCGACGGTGCGGATACCGTGCAGCGTGTTGAGGTAGATCGGGAAGAACACCCCGAGCGCCACCAGGAACAGCTTGGCGCTCTCGTCGATGCCGAACCAGAGGATGACCAGCGGGATCAGCGCCAGATGCGGCACGTTGCGCACCATCTGCAGCGTCGTGTCGGTGAGCTTGGCCGAGAGCTGCGACAGACCGTTGGCGAGGCCGAAGGCAAAGCCGATGCTGCCGCCGATCAGAAAGCCGATCGAGGCGCGCCAGAACGAGACCCAGATGTTGCGGAGGAGTTCGCCGGAGAGCAGCAGCTTCCAGCCGGCCAGCGCGACGTCGCTCGGCGCAGGCAGCACGCGAACCGGCACGAAGCCGGTGACGCAGGCGACCTGCCAGATGGCGACGATGGCGAGCGGCACGATCCACTGGATCAGGCCGTCGACGCGCGGCAGGCGGACGTTGCGCGAGAGCGAAATGCTGTCGATCAGGCTCATGACTCGGACACCCGTTGCTGCGGACGGAAATCGCTGCCGACCGTCTCACCGAAGGGACCGCCGTTGAAGTGCAGCTTGGTCACGTTCGTGGGATGCTCCAGCGAGAGCAGCGGGAAGACCAGCTCGGCGAAGCGATAGGCTTCCTCCAGATGCGGGTAGCCCGACATGATGAAGGTGTCGATGCCGAGATCCTGATACTCCTTGATGCGGGCCGCGACGGTTTCGGCGTCGCCGACCAGTGCCGTTCCGGCGCCGCCGCGCACGAGGCCGACACCGGCCCACAGGTTCGGGGCGATCTCGAGCTGGTCGCGCTTGCCGCCATGCAGCTGCGCCATGCGCTGCTGGCCGACCGAATCCATGCGGGCGAAGTTCTTCTGCGCCAGCGCGATCGTATCGTCGCTGACATGCTTGATCAACTCGTTCGCGGCACGCCAGGCGGCGTCATTGGTCTCGCGGACGATCACATGCAGGCGGATGCCGAAGGAGAGTTTGCGGCCACGCGCGGCAGCGACCGCCTTGACCTTCGCGATCTTCTCGGCCACCAGCGCCGGCGGCTCGCCCCAGGTCAGGTACTTGTCGACGGTGTCGACGGCGACGCCGATGCCGGCATCCGAGGAGCCGCCGAAATAGAGCGGCGGGCGCGGAGACTGCACCGGGGGAAACAGCAGCTTGCCGCCCTCGACGTGGATATGCTTGCCCTCGACATTGACGGTCTTGCCGGCCAGCAGGTCGCTATAGACGTTGAGGAACTCGCGGGTGACCTCGTAGCGCTCGTCATGGGGCAGGAAGATGCCGTCGCCCTTGTTCTCGACGGGATCGCCGCCGGTGACGACGTTGACCAGCAAACGGCCATTGGTGATGCGATCGAGCGTCGCGGTCATGCGCGCCGCCACGCTCGGCGATTGCAGGCCGGGACGCACGGCCACGAGATAGCGCAGCCGCTCGGTGAACGGCGCGACCGAGGAGGCGACGATCCAGGAATCCTCGCAGGAGCGCCCGGTCGGCAGCAGCACGCCAAAATAGCCGAGCTGGTCGGCCGCCTGCGCGACCTGGCGCAGATAGTTGAAATTGACCTCGCGGCCGCCGATGCCGGTGCCGAGATAGCGGCCGTCGCCATGGGTCGGCAGGAACCAGAGGATGTTGCTCTTGGTGTTGCTCATCTGTGGGCTCTGCTGGCTAGCCGTAGGTCGTGCCGACCGCGGCCGCGACGATGCCGATCGACATCACGATGGCGGCGATCACGCGTTGAACGATGCGCTTCATGTTGAGACCTCTGTGAACGGGAAGGCTGGTGGGCACGGTCAGGCTGCCGGGTTGCGCCAGACGATGTCGCGAACGACGACCGGCTTCGGGATCAGGCCGAGCTTGTAGAAGCGGTCGGCGACGCCCTGCTGGGTGGTGACGATGTCGTCGGTGACGGGGCCGACCACGAAATTGGCGCGGTCTGCCGCGACGGTCTGGATGTCCAAGGGAACGCCGGTGATCGCGGCGAGCGATCTGGCGACCTCGCCGCGATTCCGTTCGGCCCATTGGCCGGACGCGGCCGTCACCTCGACGATCTGCTGCAGGATGGCGCCGTGTTTCACCGCGAAATCGCGGTTGGCTATGTAGAAGGAATTGGTCTTGGTGACCTCGTGCGAATTGATCAGGATGCGGCCGCCCTGCCTGGTCTCGCCGATCGCGAAATAGGGATCCCAGATCGCCCAGGCCTCGATGCTGCCATTGGCGAAGGCGGGACCGGCATCCGGCGGCGTCAGGTAGACCGGAGTGATGTCGGCATAGGTGAGGCCCGCCTTCTCCAGCGCCTGCACCACGATGTTGTGGGCGCTCGACCCCTTGGTGAAGCCGATGCGCTTGCCCTTGAGATCAGCGATGGAGCGGATCGGCGAATCCTTCGGAACCAGGATGCCCTGACCGTTGGTGATGGGCTGGCCGGCAGCGTAGACGATGGCGGCGCCGGCGGCCTGGGCGAACACCGGCGGGGAATCGCCGACCGAACCGTAATCCACGCTGCCGACGTTCATCGCCTCCATCATCGGGGGACCCGAGGAGAACTCGACCCATTTCACCGCGATGCCGAGCGGATTGAAATGTTGTTCCAGCGTCGCCTGCTGGCGCGCGACAACCAGCACGCCGGTCTTCTGGTAGCCGATACGAATTTCCTTCACGGCACCCTGCGCGGTCGCCCATGAGGCGAACGCCGCCGCAAGTGCGGTTCCAGCCGACAGCTTCAGAAAGTTCCGACGCAGCATTCCAGTCTCCAGGCCGCGTGCGGCCGTCATCATTCGCGTCGTGGAATGATGGTGCCGGCCAGCGGAGGTGTCGAGACGGGCGGAAAAATAGCGATGCGGGCGCTGCGCTGGCCGCGAGCGGCATGATTAATCTTCCAACCGGGGGCGCGAATGAAGATGGAATTTTTCCGCACGCGGATGTGAAGGCCGCCCGGATCTGGTTCCGGACTCGTCGCCGAGGCAAAACCGCGAAAACAACCCCATGCACAGTAGGGAGGCGTGCGAAACCAATGAATTACGAATTATCCGAAATACGATTGACGCGTCGGGCAATACAGCTGCAGAATGGCACGATGGCGGGGTCGGGGATGGAGCGAACGAGGCCGGACTATTGCAGCCACTTCACCGGCAGGTTCTGCAGGCCGCGGAACGCCCAGCCGCCGATCCGCACCGGCTCGTCATCGGCGATCTCCAGATTTTTCGCGCGGGCGAACAAAGTCGGCAGCGCGACCTCGGCGATCATGGCGCGGGAGGCGAAGGCGCCGGCGCAGAAATGCGGACCGGCGCCGAACGCGACGCTCTTCGAGGTGTCGCGCCGCACGTCGAACACATCGGCGCGCTCAAAGTGTTTCTCGTCACGGTTGGCGGAGCCGAACATCAGGAACACGCGCTCATCACGCTCGAACGACACGTCGCGAATGCGCCACGGTTTTGCGATCCGTCGCGGCGACATGCCGATCGGCGAGATCCAGCGGGCGTATTCCTCGAACGCCTGCAGCCAGGAGACCTCGCCGCTGCGCACGAGCGCGAGCTGGTCGGGATGGGAGAGCAGCGCCCACACCGTGCCGGCGATGGCCTTGCGCGGCTCGTTCTGGCCGCCTGATATTGCGAGTTTGACGTTGGCGCGCACGCTCTCCATCGCCATGCCGGAGGCGAGGAGCACGCCGAGGATGCTCTGATCGGGATGTTTGCGCATTACCGGCAGGATGTCGTCGATCGCGGCATCGATGCCCGACGTCGCGGCGTGACAGCGCGCCTCGACCTCGGGATCGTCGCCATAGTTGGCGATGCCCTCGATCATGCCCTGCGACCACGCATCCATGTCCTGGTAGCCGATATTGGTAAGACCCGTAATCGACTTCAGGCATTCGCCCGAGAACGGCAGCGCGAAGTCGCGCATGAAATCGATCCGGCTGCCGGGCGCGATCGCATCGATGATGCGCTCTGCATGGGCCTGGAACAATGCGGTCCAGTGCGCCTTCACCGTCTTCGGCGACACCGTCGGAAACATCGCGCGCCGCTCGGCCTGATGCGCCTCGCCGTCCTTGCGCATCATGTTGTGGCCCATCAGCCGGTGCATCAGCCCGGCCGGCTGGTGCGAGGAGAACACGTCGATCTGCTTCTCGGAGATCGAGATGTCGTCGCGGCTGGTGAGCAGCGTCGAGCCGAGCTGCGGCACGAAGGCGATCGGCGCCTCTTGCCGCATTTTTGCAAGCATCGGATAGGGATCGGCCCAGAATGCGGCCGGGTCGATGTCGATGCGCGGCGCAGTGCTCAAGGCGGTCTCCCCTATCATTTTTCAGTCGGTCACAATTAGGTCCCGGCTCTGCGCAGCATCGCTACGCGCTGCAGCGCGTCCGGGACACAAGAGGATCACGCCGATCAACAGTCTCGTGCCCCGGGCGCAGCGCAGCGTGAAACGGTGCGCTGCCGAACCGGGGCCCACGCCGCGAGCGGCTCCCCTACCCCGCCGCGACCTTCGCCGGCGCGACGTTGACCGCGAGCTTGCCGTAGCGGTCGGAAAACGCCTCGGTGTCGATCTCCTCCAGCTTGATCTCGCCGCTCATCACGCCCCGCTTCCATTCCGCCTGCGCCGGATCGTTCTGGAATTCCGGCATCACCTCGCGGCCGAACAGTTCGAGCGATTCGCAGATGTGCTCGTGGCTGTTCTTGCCGGCCTGGTTGAGCAGGATGACCTGGTCGATGTGCGAGGACTGGAAGCGCTTGAGCTTCTTGCGGATCGTTTCGGGCGAGCCGATCAGGCCGCCGCGCAAGGCCGCCTCCTGCGCCTCGGGATTGTCGCGCTTCCACTTGTTGTACTCGTCCCACATGTTGACGGTGTAGGGCGCGGGACGCTGGCGGTTCTGCGAGGCGCCGTAGAAGCGCAGCGCGAACTGGAAGAAGGTGGCGCCGTCGGCCCGCGCGCGTGCCTCTTCATCCGTCTTCGCGCACATGAAGAACGACACCAGCGCCATGTTCGGGTTGATCTGATAGTCGGCGAGTTTCTGCAGCCGCTTGGTCATGGCGTTGTAATAGGCGTGCACCCAGGCATGCGCGGCATCCGCGCTGACGAACTGGAAGCCGAGCGCGCCAAAGCCGTGGCGGCCGGCGCGCTCGATGGTCGGCAGTTGCGAGCACGCCATCCACAGCGGCGGATGCGGCTTCTGCACCGGCTTCGGCACCACATTGCGCAAGGGAATGTCGAAATATTTGCCGTGGTGCTCGGCGCCGGCATCCCTGAACATCGGGAAGATCGCGGCGACGGCCTCCTCGAACACTTCCTTCTTGGTCTCCATGTCGCGGCCGAACGGCGTCAGCTCGGTGATCGAGGCGCTCTCGCCCATGCCGAATTCGCAGCGGCCGTTGGAGAGCAGGTCGAGCACCGCGACGCGCTCGGCAACGCGGGCGGGATGGTTGGTGGTGAGCTGCAGGATGCCGTGACCGAGCCGGATATTTTTGGTGCGCTGGCTCGCGGCCGCGAGGAAGGATTCCGGCGAGGGCGAGTGGGAATATTCCTCGAGGAAATGATGCTCGACCACCCAGGCGTGGTCGTAACCGAGCTGATCGGCGAGTTCCATCTGCGAGAGCGCGTTCTGGTAGAGCGCGAGCTCGTCGCCGGCGCCCCAGGGCCGTGGCAGTTGCAACTCGTAGAAGATGCCGAACTTCATGACGCTTCTCCCCGCTCGTTTTTTGTTGCGGACATCTTAATGCGTGGCGCGGCGCTGTCTACGCAGCAGCATTCCGCGATGCGGGAGACCGGTTGTTCTCGCACATCGTGGCTACGCGCGATTGCCGCGACATCCCGCCCGTTTGATCCACATCAACGCGTAAGCGCCCCGGCTGCGGCTAATCTTGCAGCAAGGTAACGGCCCGGATGCCGTCCCAATCCCCACATTCCAGACGAGACCGAACATGTCGGCCCCAGACGTCGCGAATTCGCGCGTGCGCCGCAAGCGCATGGAGATTTTCGCTTTCCTGTTCCTGACCGCGGTCGTGATGCCCGTCCTCGCGGTCGGAACTGTCGGCTCCTACGGGCTCGGCATCTGGATCTACCAGATGTTCGCCGGCCCGCCCGGCCCTCCGCCCTCCCCGCATTGATCCTCTGAACGCGAAAGACAGGCTCATGGCTCAAGCCACATTCAACCGCCGCGCATTGATCACCGGCCGGGGGCTCGGCACTGACCGCGTCGTCGCGCCGCCCGGCTGCGAGATCGCCAGCATCATCGTGCAGGCGCGCCCCGAGCGCCTTGCCGACCTGGAGACAGCGATCACCGCGCTGGCCGGCTGCGAGATCCACGGCCGCGATCCGCGCGGCAAGCTCATCGTCGTGACCGAGGCGCCCGATTCCGGCAGCCTCGGCACCCTGCTCAACACCATCCAGTCGCTGCCCGACGTCTATTCCGCGGCGCTGGTTTTCCACGCCATCGAAATCGCCTGAGCCAGGAAGAGCCATCATGACAACGCCGAAGCTCGACCGCCGCCAGATGCTGAAGCTCGAGGCTGCCGCGATCGCGGCTGCCGCCGCAGGGATGCCGGTGCCGGCGCTAGCCGCTAACCTCGTCGCGGAGCGCGACGTCGCCGAACTGAAATGGGACAAGGCCGCCTGCCGCTTCTGCGGCACCGGCTGCTCGGTGATGGTCGCGACCAAGGACAACCGCGTCGTCGCCACCCATGGCGACACCAAGGCCGAGGTCAATCGCGGCCTCAACTGCGTCAAGGGCTACTTCCTCTCCAAGATCATGTACGGCCACGACCGGCTGACGCAGCCGATGCTGCGCAAGACCAACGGCAAATACGACAAGAACGGCGAATTCACGCCGGTGTCCTGGACCGAAGCCTTCGACATCATGGAGGCGAAGTGGAAGGAGGCGATCAGGAAGCGCGGGCCGAACGGCGTCGCCATGTTCGGCTCCGGCCAGTGGACGGTGTGGGAGGGCTATGCGGCCGTGAAGCTGTTCAAGGCCGGTTTCCGCACCAACAACATCGACCCCAATGCGCGCCACTGCATGGCCTCCGCCGTCGCCGGCATGATGCGCACCTTCGGCATCGACGAGCCGGCCGGCTGCTATGACGACATCGAGGCCACCGACGCCTTCGTGCTGTGGGGCTCCAACATGGCGGAGATGCATCCCATTCTGTGGTCGCGTCTCGCCGACCGCCGGCTGTCCGCCCCGCATGTCCGCGTCGCCGTGCTCTCAACCTTCGAGCACCGCTCGTTCGACCTCGCCGACATCGGCATGATCTTCAAGCCGCAGACCGACCTCTATCTGCTCAACGCGATCGCCAACCACATCATCAGGACCGGCCGCGTCAACAAGGACTTCGTCGCCGCGCATACCTTGTTCAAGCGTGGCCAGACCGACATCGGTTATGGCCTGCGGCCCGAGCATCCCTTGCAGAAGAAAGCGACGGGCGCGGCCAAGGCCAACGACTCCACCGACATGAGCTACGACGAATACGTGACGTTCGTGTCCGACTACACGCTGGAGAAGGCCGCCGAAATGTCGGGCGTGCCATTGAACCGGCTGGAGGCGCTGGCCGAACTCTATGCGGATCCGAAGACGAAAGTGGTCTCGTTCTGGACCATGGGTTTCAACCAGCACACCCGCGGCGTCTGGTGCAACAACCTCGTCTACAACATCCATCTTCTGACCGGAAAGATCTCCTCGTCCGGCAACAGTCCGTTCTCGCTGACCGGCCAGCCCTCGGCCTGCGGCACCGCGCGCGAGGTCGGCACCTTCTCGCACCGCCTGCCGGCCGACATGGTCGTGACCAACAAGGAGCATCGCACCAAGGCGGAGCATATCTGGCAACTGCCCGAGGGCACCATTCCCGACAAGCCCGGCGCCCACGCCGTGCTGCAAAGCCGGATGCTGAAGGACGGCCTGATCAATGCCTATTGGGTGCAGGTCAACAACAATCTGCAGGCCGGCCCCAACGCCAATGAAGAGACCTATCCGGGCTTCCGCAATCCCGACAATTTCATCGTGGTGTCCGACGCCTATCCGTCGGTGACGGCGCTGGCCGCCGACCTGATCCTGCCGACCGCGATGTGGGTGGAGAAGGAAGGCGCCTATGGCAATGCCGAGCGGCGCACACAGTTCTGGCATCAACTCGTCGCAGCGCCCGGCGAGTCGAAATCCGATCTCTGGCAGCTCATGGAATTCTCCAAGCGCTTCAAGATCGAGGAGGTCTGGCCCGAGGAACTGATCGCCAAGAAGCCCGACGTTCGCGGCAAGACGCTGTTCGACGTGCTCTACAAAAACGGCGAGGTCGACAAGTTTCCGGTCACCGACATCGAGCAGGGCTATCTCAACGACGAATCCAAGGCGTTCGGCTTCTATGTCCACAAGGGCCTGTTCGAGGAATATGCCAGCTTCGGCCGCGGCCATGGCCACGACCTCGCGCCGTTCGACGCCTATCACCGGGAGCGCGGGCTGCGCTGGCCGGTCGTCAACGGCCAGGAAACCCGATGGCGTTTCCGCGAGGGCAGCGATCCCTACGTCAAGCAGGGCGCGGGCGTGCAGTTCTACGGCTATCCGGACGGCAAGGCGCGCATCTTCGCGCTGCCTTACGAGCCGCCGGCGGAATCGCCGGACGGCGAATACCCGTTCTGGCTCTCGACCGGCCGCGTGCTGGAGCACTGGCATTCCGGCACCATGACGCGCCGCGTGCCCGAGCTCTACAAGGCGTTCCCTGAAGCCGTCTGCTTCATGCATCCCGACGACGCGCAGGAGGCGAAGATCCGGCGCGGCGACGAGGTGAAGGTGGTGTCCCGCCGCGGCTTCATCCGCGCCCGCGTCGAGACGCGCGGCCGCGACCGGCCGCCGCGCGGCCTCGTGTTCGTGCCGTGGTTCGACGAATCCAAGCTGATCAACAAGGTGACGCTGGACGCCACCGATCCGATCTCGCTGCAGACCGACTTCAAGAAATGCGCCGTGCGCATCGAGCGGGTGAACCTGTCATGATGAAACGATTTGGAGTGGCCCTGCTCGCGGTCGCGATCGCCGCGGCTACGAGTTCGCTGACCGCGCAGACCGTGACATCTGGCCTGCGCGGACCGACCCTGCTCAATGACGAGGGCCCTGCGCCGCCGATGCTGCCGAACCGCAACACCTCCGAACGGGAGGTGCGCAACTATCCGGAGCAGCCGCCCGTCATCCCGCACACGATCGACGGCTACCAGATCGACCTCAACGGCAACAAGTGCCTGTCGTGCCATGCGCGGGCGCGCATCGCCGAATCGCAGGCGCCGATGGTGTCGATCACGCATTTCATGGACCGCGACGGCCAGTTCCTGGCCTCGATCTCGCCGCGCCGCTTCTTCTGCACGGAGTGCCACGTGCCGCAGAACACCGCGAACCCGCCCGTCAGCAACGATTTCACCGACATCGACACGCTGCTGTCGCGCACCAGCCCGGGTGGCCGGCGATGACGATTCCTGCCGACGAGCCGGAAGCCAGGCGAGGCTTCATCCTGCGCTGCTGGGATTTCGCGCGCGAGCTGTGGCAGGTGCTGATCCGGCCGAGCTCGGTGTTCGGACTCGGCGTGCTGGTGCTGGCGGGCTTTGCCGCCGGCGTGATCTTCTGGGGCGGCTTCAACACCGCGCTGGAACTGACCAACACCGAAAAATTCTGCACCGGTTGCCACGAGATGCGCGAGAACGTTTTCGCCGAACTGAAATCGACGATCCACTTCACCAACCGCTCCGGCGTGCGCGCGACCTGCCCGGACTGCCACGTGCCGCACAACTGGACCGACAAGATCGCGCGCAAGATGCAGGCCTCCAAGGAGGTCTGGGGCAAGCTGTTCGGCACCATCGACACCCGCGAGAAATTCCAGGACAAGCGCCTCGAGCTCGCCGCGCATGAATGGGCGCGTTTCAAGGCCAATGATTCCCTGGAATGCCGCAACTGCCACAGCGCCGATTCCATGGACATCACCAAACAGTCGCCGCGGGCCTCGGTGGCGCATCAGCGCTTCCTGTTCACCGGGGAAAAGACCTGCATCGACTGCCACAAGGGCATTGCGCATCATCTGCCCGACATGCGGGGCGTACCCGGCTGGCAGTAGGAGCGAGGTTCGAGCAAGCGCCTCGTCCTTGGAGACGACCGCTTTGCGGTCTCCTCAGGATGAGGCTGGGCGGTATTCTTGCCTGACAGAACCGCTGCCGCGCACTCCGTCCTCCTCCTGAGGGCCCGCCAAGGGCGGGCGTCTCGAAGGATGGGCCGCAGAGAACCGGCTTGAATGCGCGTGCCCGCGGCTTGAACCGGCGGGGCGAATGGTTAGGTTTGGGGCATGGCGAATCGCTTCGTTTCGCATCTCTCAAAGCAGACATGGCCACATTCACACCGCATCAGGATGCCGCGCTCAAGGCTGTTGGCGACTGGCTCAAGGCAAAGCCCGGCCGCAATGGCACGCCGCCGGTGTTTCGCCTGTTCGGCTTTGCCGGCACCGGCAAGACCACGCTGGCGCGGCACATCGCCGACGGCGTCGACGGCGAGGTGAAGTTTGCCGCCTTCACCGGCAAGGCGGCGCTGGTGATGCGCAACAAGGGCTGCGACGAGGCCTCTACCATCCACTCGCTGATCTACCGCGCCCGCGAATCCGGCGAGGAGCAGCCGAGTTTCGAATTATGGGACGACGCGCCGGCGTCCAAGGCCAAGCTGATCGTGATCGACGAATGCTCGATGGTCGATGCCGAACTCGGCCGCGACCTGATGTCGTTCGACTGTCCCCTGCTGGTGCTGGGCGATCCCGCGCAGCTGCCGCCGATCCAGGGCGGCGGGTTCTTCACCAACACCGAGCCCGACGCGATGCTGACCGAGGTGCACCGCCAGGCCCAGGACGACCCGATCGTGCGGATGTCGATGGACGTCCGCGAAGGGCGCGAGCTCGACATCGGCCGCTACGGCGAGAGCGAGGTGGTGTCGCGCAAGGACCTCGATCCTGACCGCGTCATGGCCGCCGACCAGGTGCTGGTCGGCCGCAACAACACGCGGCGCGCCTACAACATGCGGGTGCGACAGCGCCAGAACATCGAGGACGTGTTTCCGGTCGCCGGCGACAAGCTGGTCTGCCTGCGCAACAACCGCAAGAAGGGCCTGTTCAACGGCGGCCTGTGGCGCGTGAAGTCGCGCAACACCTCGCGCTCCAAGTCACGAATCCTCTCGATGCGGCTGTCGCCGGACGAGGATTTCGGCCACAAGGTGACGAAGGTCTCGGTGCGCGCCGATTGCTTCGAGGGCGGCGTCGAGGCGATCGCCTGGGAGCAGCGCAAGCCCTATGACGAGTTCGACTACGGCTACGTGCTGACCGTGCACAAGTCGCAGGGCTCGCAATGGGACGACGTCGTGCTGTTCGACGAGAGTTTTGCATTCGGGGAGAGCCGCGCCAGGTGGCTGTACACGGGCATCACGCGGGCGGCGAAAAGATTGAGCATCGTCGTTTAAGCGTCGAAACCTTCGCGACACAGTCGCCTCAACTTCCGCTGTCGTCCCGGACAAGCGAAGCGCAGAGCCGGGACCCATACCCACAGGCGGAAATTTGGCGAAGACTCGGAGTGGGAGCTTTGCCCAACACTTTGCCCTGTGGTTATGGGTCCCTGCGTTCGCAGGGACGACAGCGATTATGAGGCTCCGCCGTCGCGCCCCATTCGCCCCCTCATCTCCCCGCCACGAAATAGAAATCCTCACGGCCCGGCGGTGAGCCATAGGTGAACGGCTGCTGCACGTGCCGGGTCGCGGACCAGACGTCGTCGCGGACGATGTCGAACAGCTTCCGGATCTCGACTTTGGGCTCCTTGATCTCGCGCGCGAGCGCGGTCGAAAACGGGCTGTCGGCGCCGCCATCGCCGTCCATCGCGGTTTCGCCGTGCTTGGCGGCGTAGACCACCATGAAGCCGGCGCCGGGCTCGATGTTGGAAAAGCCCTTGTCCACCAGTTTCAGCGACAGCGTTTGCTGCATGGTGGGCGCAAACGGATTGTCGCGGCAGGCATCCAGGATGACGAGACGCACTTTTCGCGCGGCGCCGACGGCGGCGAGAACCTGCTCCAGCGCGACCGCCTGGGTCTCGGCGTCCCTGTCGGCGGCAAGCCTCGCATCGACCGGAACGAGGTAATTCACTCCACCGATCTCGAATCCGTGGCCGGCGTAATAGACCACGGCCCAGTCGGCCTTCTCCGCTTCGTTCGCGAACGTCTGCAGCGATTCGAAGAACTTGTCGCGGGTCAGGTCGTTCACGGATATCACGGTCTGGAAACCGACATCGCGCAGCGCGCCTGCGATCAGCTTCGAATCGCGCGGCGGATTGGGCAGCGCGTGGACGTTCCGATAGGCGCCGTTGCCGATCACCAGCGCCACGCGGCGTCCGTCCGATCCGGCCGGCGCCTGCGGGGTCAGCGCAGCGAGCCGCTGCTGCGCGATCGCGCGTGCATGTGCGACGTCGACCTCGTCGTAATTCGTCAGCGAATAGGCCGCCGCGCGGTAGTCGGCGCGCGCCTGGGCGAGATCATTCCTGCGTTCATAGATCTGGCCGCGGCCGCAATGGGCGCGCACGTTGTTCGGGTTGATCTGGATGACCGCATTGTAGTCCTTCAGCGCGGCGTCGAGGTCGCCCTTCATCATGCTGACATCGGCACGATTGTTGAGCGCGAACGCATTCTTCGGCTGTTTCTCGATCAGGCCGTTGCAATCGGCAAAGGCCTGATCGAACCTGCCCATCAGGCCATAGGTGATGCAGCGGTTGCCGGCGACCTGCGGTGCGGCCGGGTCGATCTTCTCGGCCTCCGCGAAGTCGGCGAGCGCGCCGTCGAAATCCTTCATCATCGTGCGCACGCGCGCACGGTTGGTCCAGCCGAGCAGAAATTTGGGTGCGTATTTGATCGACAGGTTGAAATCGTCGAGCGCGCTCTGCAGCGCCCCCCTGCGCAGCTGAATCACGCCGCGGTTGTTGTAGGGGACACCGTAGGTCGGCCGCTTCTGGAGCGCGAGATCGTAGTCGGCGATCGCGAGGTCGTCCTTGCCCGAGCGCTCGTGGGCGAGGCCGCGCAAATTGAGCGTCACGACGTTGTCCGGATCGAGGTCGAAGGCCATGGACAGGGTTTCGATGGCGTGGACGTAGTCGCGCTTGTTGAGCAGGGCGTTGCCGCGCACGGAGAGCGCCAACCCCTTGTCCTTGCCGGTGACCCGGTCGGCATTGAGCAGATTGTCGCAGGCCTGCGCGCGCGCCTGAAACTCGGCCTGGCGGTCGCGGCAGGTGGCGAGATCGTCGCCGAGTTGCGGCTCGGCCGCGGCGATCGCGGCCGCCGACATCAGGATGGCAAGGGTCAGGGGAATGACGCGCCGCATATTGTCAGGTCAGCTCCAGCCACTACGTTTCAGATGGATTATTTCTAAGTCGAGCGCCGATCGGGCGGGTTCATCTAGCGCGGAGTTCCCGGCTTCGCCAAGCCGCGCCGCCGGGGTCTGTCTCTCACGGACTCGTGTCCGTCCCGGCGTAACAATCGCGGCGCGCGCCCGTATCTCGGATGCTGCGAAAACGCGGACCTGCAGGCTGTTCGATCGCCCCGGGCCGCCCTAGACTGTCAGACCTTCCGAAAGAGGATCCGCCATGCGCCGACCTGCCCTTTTCACCCTGCTTGCCGCCGCCGCCGCCGTGACTCTGGCCTTCGCCATGCCGTCCCGGGCCGCGGAGGACGCGGTCGTGATCCCCCCGCCCGCCATGGACGCGGCCCCCGCGACCGGGATCCAGACCGCGGTGATCGCCGGCGGCTGCTTCTGGGGCGTTCAGGGCGTGTTCCAGCACACCGCCGGCGTCATCAACGCCGTCTCCGGCTATGCCGGCGGCACCAAGGCGACCGCCGACTACCAGACCGTCTCGACGGGCCGGACCGGCCATGCCGAGTCGGTCGAGATCAAGTACGACCCGAAGAGGATTTCCTACGGCAAGATCCTCCAGATCTACTTCTCGGTGGCGCACGACCCGACCCAGCTCAACCGCCAGGGACCCGACAGCGGCACGCAATATCGCTCGGCGATCTTCACCACCTCGGACGAGCAGAAGAAGGTGGCCGAGGCCTATATCGCCCAGCTCAACGGCGCCAAGGTGTTCAGCAAGCCGATCGTGACCAAGGTCGGCGCGCTGGAGGCGTTCTATCCGGCCGAGGCCTATCACCAGGACTATCTGACCCTGCACCCGAACCAGCCCTACATCGCCTATAACGACATCCCGAAGGTCGAGAACCTCAAAAAGCTGTTTGCGGAGAACTATATCGAGAAGCCGACGCTGGTCAGCGCCAGCAAGGCCACCAACTGACATCAGCCAACACACGGGAGACCCATGTCCGACACCAGAACCAAGACCCCCGTCGACAAGGTCATCAAGAGCGACGAGCAGTGGCGGCGCGAATTGTCGCCGATGCAGTACGCGGTGCTGCGCGAGAAGGCGACCGAGCGTCCCTTCTCCGGCGAGTACGAACACGACCATCGCGCCGGCACCTATGTCTGCGCCGGCTGCGGCAACGTGCTGTTCGAGTCCGACGCCAAGTTCGATTCCGGCTGCGGCTGGCCGAGCTTCACCCAGCCGGCCGTCGAGAGCCATGTCGACGAGGAGCACGATTCGAGCCACGGTATGATCCGCACCGAGGTGCTCTGCTCCAAATGCAGCGGCCATCTCGGCCATGTCTTCCCGGATGGTCCGGGGCCGACCGGCCTGCGCTACTGCATCAACTCGGCGGCGCTGAAGCTCGAGCCCAAATAACATCGCGGGCCGCCGGGTTCCGAGAGGGGATCCGGCGGCCCGCTGGGCTTTTCGGGGCCGGCGGCGGGTCTGGCTCGTCGCCTGCACGTTCGGCCGGATCGGCGGCTGTGGCGACGGCACGGGCCGTTCCGGCCCGGGGGTCGGCGGCCTGGAGCGGACGACGCTGGCCGCATTGATGCGTCCTGACGAACTCTAGACCATTTAACATATTGAAATATTTCGATTTATTGCGGCTGCGGAGCTGCCATGCGCGGATTCATCATCTCCCATCGCAGGGGTCGCATTTCTGTCAAAACGGCCTATATTAGAGACTGAAAATGACATGTGCGGCGAGCCTGTCTCTGCCGCCCCAAACCCCACGCGCTTAAAGCCCCAGAGAAGATCACGAGGTCTTTGACCATGCGTCCACTGCGTCCGTTCAACTTCAACACCTCCGCCGAACTCTTTCCCGCCGCGATCCGCAAGAAGAAGCGCGCAGGGTTCACCTATCGCCGCTTCGGCACCGCGGCCGAAGCCGTGCAGTTCGCGATGGAGCAGTTGCCCACGGACTCGCTGAACGGCGCCTATCTGCAGGTCGAGGAAGCGCGCTTCGACCAGAACGGCATCCGTTCGCTCTATGAGAGCGAAGCCTTCCCGCTGGAGCGCCACCGCAAGCCCGAGCCGGCTTCCGCCGAGACCGACGCCGACGCGGCGTAAGCTTTTTCGCAACTGTCCGATGTGCGCTGAAAGCGCGGTGGCCGACCGGCCGTCGCGCTTTTCGCGTTGTGGGGGCACGGCGGACGAGGGACGAAGAGACCTCAGACGCGCGGCTGCTTGTCGAGCCAGCGGCGCAGCAGGCGGACGTTGCGCATGTTGGCGCGGAACATGACGTCGAAGGCGTCGCCCGCAAAGGGGACGATACCGACCACGCCGTCGACCGCGACATTGCCGAGCATGCGCGCGGTCAGATACCAGGGCGCGCCGAGTGCTCGCGCCTCGCGGACCAACCAGAGCGAGATTGCGGTGGTGATGATGTCGCCGACCACGGGGATCAGGCCGATCAGCCCGTCGATGCCGTAGCGGATATTGGTGCCGGGCACGACGAAGGCGACGTCGAGCAGCCTGGCGATCGCCTCGATGCGCGCGATCCGTTGCTCCCGCGTCAGATTGCCGAACGGATTGGCGGTTCCGAATCCCTGTCCGAAGTCGAACCGAAATTCGCGAAACCCCTGCTCCAGCGTCTCGGGACGGATCGCTTCAGGACGAATTTCATGGCCGTCCTGGTCGATGATCGGCCCGCGCGCCTGTTTGCCCGAAAAAGGCGCACCCGCCTCGTCCCCGGAACGGGGTTTGCGCGGAGCAAGGATGTGGTCGTCGATCATGGTCATGGCCTTAAGGGAACGCGCCAGAGCGGCGTAAGTTGCGGCCGCGTCCGAACGTCGCGTGCTCAGGTCGGCACCGCCGCAGGCTGCGGTTCCTGGACATATTTATGCACGAGCCAGGACGAGATCACCGACGGCACGAACCCGACCAGGCCGTACAGGATGAGCTGAACGGCGCCGGAATCCGCCCCACGCGAACTATAGGTGAGCGCAGTCAGCCCGAAGGCGAACAGGCCGACCAGGAGCATCCGCAGCACCGGACCGATCCGCCTGATGTGGACCAGAATGTCGTCCACCGCCCCGATCATCAGCGAGGGCAGGAAGCCGAACAGATAGCTGTATTGCAGCGTCTTGAAGAACACCGCGAACAGCTTGCCGACTTCGCCGAGACTGGTCTGGGCCCAGTAGCCGGACTGATAGGTCGTGGTCAGCAGCAGCAGGAACCCGCCCACGAAGGGGCCGACCAGCGCGAACACCAGATAGCGTTTCATCGAAAACCCTCACACTTCGCCACATTTATAGCAGCGCCGCGGGACGCTTGAATAGCGGGTTCCGGGAGCGGGCACCGGTCCCTGCCCTTTTCGGGAACGTCCGGCAAATCGACGAGTTCAAACTCAGGACACGTTGTTAATTGTCTCAGCACGATTGGACCCAATGATGCGTAGTACAGCCTTACTTCTCGCGGCAGTTGCGATGACGAGCGTGACCGGCCTTTCGAGTGTCTCCGCCCTTGCGCAAGGCCACATGGGCACCCCTCAGGAGCAGAAGGCCTGCTCTCGCGATGCCTCGCGTTTCTGCCGCAAGGATCTCGGCAACGACATGGCCGTGCAGGGTTGCCTGCAGGCCAACCGCGCCAAGCTGTCGTCATCCTGCAACAAGGTGTTCAAGAGCCACGGCATGTGAGCTGGCGAAATGTTGCGTGACGGACGCGCAACAATTGCAGATTCCTTTGCGCCGCCCATTGCAGCTCTTTGACAATGACGCATACTTCAGCTGGGCGGCGCAGCACTTTTCGATTCGAACATCACGAGAGATCGAGCGACCACATGCGGGATCGAGGTCCCGGCGTGACGGCTGTGACATGCGGCGGATCAAGCCGCGTGCGGCGCCCCAGAACAAGGTGGTTCAATCCACGGAACTTCGGGGATGCATCTCGCATGACACGCTACCAGACCATCGCTTCGCTGTTCGCCGTCGCCGCCACGGCGATCGCACTCCAGACGTCGCCCGGCCTCGCCTTCTCGTCCGAAGCGCAGCAGATGTGCACCGGCGATGCGATGCGGCTGTGCGCCAGTGAAATCCCGGACATCCCCAGGGTCAGGGCCTGCATGGTGCAGAAGAAGGCGGAGGTCAGCCCCGGCTGCCGCGCCGTGATGGACCGCGAACATGCAGCCGCAGCGGCCTCGCGCAAGCGGGAAGCGGCGGCGCAGTAGGATATATCCGCGACGTCATTCCGGGGCGCGCGCAGCGCGAGCCCGGAATCCAACGCGTGATGTGGGAAAATGGATTCCGGGTTCGACGCGACGCGTCGCCCCGGAATCACAGGGAGCAGCCCAGTCTAGTCGCCCCACTGCGCGAAGGCGTCGTTGAAGGCGCGCTCGCCGGGGGCGCCCTTTTCGATCGCGACGATGGCGCGGCGCTGGTTGGCGTAGACCAGCGGCACGTCGAACCAGGAGCGCTCCTTCAGGAGCTGGACGTTGCGGGTGCGGTCGGCATCGACGTTGGACAGGCCGACCAGGAAGAAGCCGTCGGTGACCTTCACCGCGAGACCCGCGAGCGGCGTGCCCCGCGTCAGCTCAGTCGACTTCATGAGGATGCCCGGGACGTTGGAAACGCTCCCGCCCGGAAAATCCGGCGGCAGGATGAAGGTCAATTCCGCGGTGTGGCTCGCCGGCAATGACGAGTCGGTGTTGCGGCGGAACGACATCGTCATCTTGAACTTGCGGTCGGGAATCTCGATGTCGGCGCGCACGGCGACGTCGGCCTTCTGGTTGCCCGACGCCTTGATCGGCTCGAGCCGCCACACCACCGAGCCGACATATTGCTTGCCCTTGGGATCGGACGGATCCTCGTCATAAAGCACGACCTTCTGCGCCACCGGCGCGACCGGCTGGTCGCTGGCCGAAGGCTGGCCGACGCGATCGGGAATCTTGGGCTTGCTCTGCGGCTGGGCCGGGTCCTTCGGCGCCTCCACCACCTGGGTGGACGAGGACTTGAACAGGCCGCTGACGGTCTGCACCAGCGGCTTGCCCCAGAGGATGCCGGCGCCGATCAGGATCAGCACGACGCCGACGGCGATCGCGCTCTTGAACGGGAACACGGAGCCGGTGCGAGGGCGCTTCTTCCTGGTTTCGCGCTCGGGCGCGATGCGCGGACGCGGCGACGGCGGCTGCGCCTGCGGCGCGTAGCGCTCGGCCTCCTCGATCGACTCGTCGTAGGAATAGGGCGCATCGGGCTCGCCGACCCGGTTTTCCAGGCTCGGCTCCAGCCGGTCGAATTCCGGCGAGGGCGAGGGCACGTTGGCGTAGGTGCGACGCGCGGCCCGACTGGCCTGCGCGGCGGCCCCGCCGAGATCGTTGACGTCGGCGGTGATGTCACGGAAACCGCGCACGCCCGGGGCCGGCGGCAGCGACGGCGGCGCACCGATCTCCGGCGGACGGCGGCCGCCCTGACGATCACCTTGGCGATCACGTCCGGACGGCGGCGCAGGCGGCGGCTCCGGCATCGGCGCCGGAGCGGACGGGCCAGGCTGGCGCGGGGCTTCGAAACGGGGAGCGCGCGGCGGACGCGGCGCCTCGCCCTGATCGTCGACGTTGAAGGACGGACGGTCGGCACGGGGCGGCGGCGGGGCCGGGCGGGCGCGCTGTGGAGCGGCCGGTTGAGATGGGGGCGGACCGCCCTCGGCGGGACGGGTGCTGGCCCGGCGGAAGGCATCGCCGCTGCCGCTGCTGCGGGGGCCACCGCCGGGGCGCGACGCCTCGCGGGCGCGCTGGGCGGCTTCGGATTCGACCTTGCGGACGGCCTCTTCCAGCGACAGCCGTTCGCGGGTGATCTCGGATTCGGAGAGCGGCGGCTGCACGCTGCGGAGCTGCGCGATCAGCGCCGTCCGGGCCCGTTCATAGAGCGCGCGACGGCTTTCGCCGGGAGCGTTGGGGTCCAGGCCGGCAATAGCGCGGGCGATCAGCGGATAGTAATCAGCCATTTCAACTCAACTATATCCGCGTCCTGGTAAGAGATCGTTAAGCCTCGAACGGATTTTGCACCAGGATAGTATCCTCGCGTTCGGGGCTGGTGGAAAGCAGCGCCACCGGGCACCCGACCAATTCCTCGATCCGGCGGACATATTTGATGGCCTGGGCGGGCAGGTCGGCCCAGGACCGCGCGCCGGCGGTCGGCTCCTTCCAGCCCTCGATGGTCTCCCAGATCGGCTCGACCCGGGCCTGGGCGCCTTCGCCGGCCGGGAAATAATCGATCTCCTTGCCGTCAAGCCTGTAGCCGACGCAGACCTCGATCGAATCGAAGCCGTCGAGAATGTCGAGCTTGGTCAGCGCCAGGCCGTTGATGCCGCAGGTCCGCACGGTCTGGCGAACCAGCACGGCATCGAACCAGCCGCAGCGGCGCTTGCGTCCGGTATTGACCCCGAACTCGCGGCCGCGACGGCCGATCTCCTCGCCGATCTCGTTCAGGAGCTCGGTCGGGAACGGGCCCTGACCGACGCGGGTCGTATAGGCCTTGCAGATGCCGAGCACATAGCCGACCCCGCCCGGACCGATGCCCGTTCCGGTCGCAGCCTGTGCCGCCACCGTGTTGGACGAGGTGACGTAGGGATAGGTGCCGTGGTCGACATCGAGAAGCGCCCCCTGCGCACCCTCGAACAGGATGCGCTTGCCCGCACGCCGCTCGATATCGAGCAGGCGCCAGACGGTCTCGGCATAGGGCAGGAGTTGCGGCGCGAACGCGGTCAGTTCCTTCAAAATCTCCTTGCCGTCAAACTCAGGCAGGTTGAGGCCGCGACGCAATGCGTTGTGATGCGCAAGAAGGCGGTCGATCTTGTGCGGGAGCGTGTCGAGATCGGCAAGGTCCATCAGGCGGATCGCGCGGCGTCCCACCTTGTCTTCGTAGGCCGGCCCGATGCCGCGGCGTGTGGTCCCGATCGCGGTGGCGGCATTGGCCGATTCGCGATGCGCATCCAGTTCGCGGTGCAGCGGCAGGATCAGGGTCACGTTCTCCGCGACCCGCAGATTCTCCGGGCCGACCGCCACGCCCTGCCCGCGCAGCTTGGCGACCTCGTCGAGGAAGGCCTGCGGATCGAACACAACGCCGTTGCCGATCACCGCCAGCTTGGACGGGCGCAGCACGCCCGAGGGCAGCAGGGCGAGCTTGTAGGTCTCGCCGTTGATGACCAGCGTGTGGCCGGCGTTATGGCCGCCCTGGAAGCGCGCGACGATGTCCGCCTGCTCCGACAACCAGTCGACGATCTTGCCCTTTCCTTCGTCGCCCCACTGGGCGCCGACGACGACAACATTGGCCATTCGCGGGTAATCCTTCGAAGAATCTCTGTAAGTCGCATGATCCAAGCGGAAAACCGGTACCCACCTTTCCGGGATCATGCCTGCGCCCAGCCCAATTCCCGGCCCAGGGCCGTTCGCCTGCGAGGCTGTCCAACCGGATAAAGGAAGCGGCCCCTCTAGGCAAGCAAGAACGGGGCTTTTTTCGGGCCCAAGGCGCTCTCCAAGCCTTTGATATCCCCTAAAAATCCGCTTCGCGCGGCTTGGTTTTCGACCTCAGGCCCGGATACGGCCGTCGACCACTTCGATGATGCGGTCGCAGCGCCGCGCCAGCTCGATGTTGTGGGTCACCAGCAGGAAGCTCGTGCCGCTGTCGCGGTTGACCTGCCGCATCAGTTCGAACACGGCGTCGGCCGATTTGCTGTCGAGATTGCCGGTCGGCTCGTCCGCCAGCACGAGATCGGGGTTCATGGCGAGCGCGCGCGCCACCGCCACCCGCTGCTGCTGGCCGCCCGACATGTTGTTGGCGAGGTTGCCGGCGAATTTCGCCAGCCCGACCTGCTCCAGCAGACGGTTCGCCCGCGCCTCGATCTCCGCACTGGGAAAGCCGCGATCGGCCAGCATCGGCATCATGACGTTCTCGCGCGCCGTAAAGGCCGAGATCAGGAGGTGATACTGGAACACGAAGCCGATGGTGTGGCCGCGCAGGCGGGTGATCTCGGCATCGCCGAGCACGGCCGTGTCCTGTCCCTTGATCAGGAGACGGCCGGACGTCGGCCGGTCGAGCAGCCCGACGATGTTGAGCAGCGTGCTCTTGCCGGAGCCGGATGGCCCCATCAGCGCCAGGAACTCGCCATGGTCGAGCTCGAGGTCGATGTCGTGCAGGACTTCGGTCTCGGTCGGCAGGCCGACATTGTAGGCCTTGCACACCTTCTCGAGCTTTAAAATCTCGCTACTAGCCACGAATCGCCACCACCGGATCGAGCTTCGCTGCGCGCACCGCCGGCGCCATCGCGGCCAGGATGCCGGTGACGGTGGCCAGCAAGGCCGTGTAGATGAACAGGGAGCGCTCCAGCATCAGCGGAAACAGTTCGGTGCCGTCGGCCTGGCGCGCCACCGAATGCCAATAGACCAGTGCGAACACGCCCATCGCCGCGCCGAACAGCGAACCGACGAAACCGAGCAGCCCGCCCTGCACCAAGAACACGCGCAGGACCTGCCCCCGCGAAGTGCCCATCGCGCGCAGGATGCCGATGTCCTTGGAGCGCTGGATCACCGAGACGACCAGCACCGCCGCGATGCCGAACGCGACGGAGAGACCCACGAAAAGCCTGATCAGGGTGTTGGTGTTCTGCTGGGCCTGCACCGCGGTGAAGAATTGCGCGTTGGTCTTGATCCAGCTGTCGGCCTCGACCGCATTGGCGGCCTGGATGCGCTGGGCGATCTCCTCGGCCGCGTAGATGTCGGTGACCGTCATGTCGATGGTGGTGACGCCGCCAATCATGCCGAGCAGCGATTGCGCCGAGCGCAGCGCGGCATAGGCGACGCGCTGGTTGACGCTCTTGTTGCCGAGATCGACGAGGCCGGAGATCGTCAGCACGCGGGTCACGCCGGACGCGGCGCGCACGTTCAGCTTGTCGCCGACGGTCGCGCCGATATCCTTGGCGAGTTCGGTCCCGATGATGATGTCCTCGCTGGTCAGGCGCGGCGCGCCGGCGACGATATAGTCCGGCACCCTGACGATCTTGAAATAGGAGTCCGGTTCGACGCCGGTCAGCGTGACGGACCGGCTGGCGTCGCCGCGCACCACGAGCACGGAGCCGAGGATGGTCGGCGACACCGCCGTGACCTCGGGCATCGCGCGCATCTGGCTCGTGATCTTCGGCCATTGGTCGATCGAGATCACCCGCTGGCTCGGACGCTGCACCACCGCGTCTTCGAACTCGCCTGCGTCCTTGCGCAAGGGGCGCGCGATCTGGTCGGGCGCGAGCAGCTGGATCTGCGGCTGCGAGGTCAGCACGCGCTTGATGAAATTGGCCTGCAGCCCCGCGAGCATCGCCGACATGAAGACGATGACGCCGACGCCGATCGAGATGCCGCCGATGATGAAGATGGTCTGCAGCCGGCCCTCGCGTAGGAAGCGCACCGCCATGGTCCATTCGAACGGCAGCCAGCGGTTCATTGCAGCACGGGCCGCAGCCGCTGCCCGGTCAGGATGCCGGAATTCAGGGGGATCGCGACGTCGCCGGCGGCGAGGCCGTCGATGATCTCGACATGGCTGTTGCCGTGCAGGCCGATCTTCACCGGCCGCTGGCTGGCGCGGCCGTCCTTGATGCCGAGCACCCAGGGCGCGCCCGACAGGACGTCGTGCACCGCACGCAGCGGCAGGACCAGCGCATCGTCCTTTGCGGCGACCTCGATATCCACCGAGACGGTCATGTCCTGACGCAGATAGTCCGGGGGATCGGCCACCGTCAGCTTCACCTCGACCGAGGCGCGGGAGATGTCGACGCCCGGATTGATGTAGGTGATGACGGCGGGAAAGCGCCGGTCGGGATAGGCATCGGCGGAAGCGACCGCCTTCTGCCCGAGCGCGATCTTGCCGAGGTTGCGCTCGTCGATCTGCAGCACGAGTTGCGAATCGCCGGCCGGCGCGAGCACCAGCAGCGTCTTGCCCGGCTGCACCACGGTGCCGCGCTCGACGCTGCGCGTGATCAGGACGCCGTCGCGCGGCGCCGCGATCGTCGCGTAACCGAGGCGGGATTCGGCGGTGTCGAGATTGGCGCGGGCCTGGTTGAGCAGGGTCTGGGCCATGACATAGTCGCTGCCGCCCGGGCTTGCCGTGTAGACCTGGAATTGCGCCGCGCGCATCTGGGCGCGGGCGACGTCGAGCGTCTTCTGCGCATCGTCGAGCGCGGCGCGCGTCGCATAGCCATTGTGCTCGAGCTGCGCCGTGCGGTCGTAGGTCTGCTGGGCATTGAGCAGCGTCGCCTTGGCCTGCGTCAACGCCTCGTCGGCCGAGGGCCGCGTCAATTCCTCGATCTGCCGGATGCGCGCCTCGGCCTGGGCCACTGCGCCTTGCGCCTGCACCACGCTCGCTGTCAGCTCGCGCGCTTCCAGCGAGATCAGCGGCTGGCCCTTGGTGACCTTCTCGCCTTCCTGCACCAGCACCTCCTGCACCGTGCCGGTGAGTTGGCTGCCGATCTCCACCCGGAACGGCGTCTCGACGTGCCCGCTCGCCACCACCGTCTCGATCAGGCGGCCGCGCACGGCCTGATCGACCACGACGGCGGGCCCGAGGATTACCCGCGCGCCTTGCCAGCCCCCGAGGCCGAACAGGACGACGACCGCGAGGACGAACCATTTGTGACTGAGAATTCCCGACCACAGCACCTCGACCGAGAACCGGTTCCTGGGCTGCGGCAGGAGCATTGCTTGCTCGACCATGTCGGCAAGGCTAGCGTGCCCCGAGCAGTCCGGATTGCGGCAGGTCAACACGCGCCGCCGAATTTCGAGGCAAGTGCCCCTGCGATACGCCTTGAAATGGGGAGACCCGCTTGCCGGACAGTCCTGCGCACGCCGACAACCACTTCTGGCGTCTTTCCCCCGATGAGCTTTGCAAGCGACTAGACTGCACGCTGACAGGCCTGGCCGCGGCGGACGTCGCGGGGCGTCTCGACCGTTTCGGTCCGAACAGCGATGCGCCGCCGCGCATCGAAGGCGCGATGCGCGCGATCCTGCGCCGGCTGCTGGAACCGCTGTCGCTGATCCTGCTGGTGGCCGGCATCGTTTCGATGCTCACCGGCGACGAGATCGGCGGGCTCATCATCGTCCTGATCCTGACGCTCTCGATCGGGCTGGACACCATCCAGGAAGGCCACGCCATCCGCGCCGCGGAAGTCCTCCGCCGCTCGGTGGCGCTGAAGGCCGAGGTCAAGCGCGACGGCGCGTTTGGCCAGATCGACGTCGATCAGGTCGTCCCCGGCGATATCCTGCGCGTCCGCGCCGGCGACATCATCCCGGCGGATGCGCTGATCCTGCAGAGCACGGCCTTTACCGCAGGCGAGGCGGCGCTGACCGGCGAGCCTTATCCCGTACAGAAGCGCGCCGGAGCCGTCACCGCCCCGGACGATACGTCGAATGCGCTGTTCCGCGGCGCCGTCGCGCAGACCGGCGAGGCGATCGCGCTCGTCGTCCGGACCGGCCGCGACACCGTGTTCGGAACGGCTGCGTCCGCGCTGGCCCAGGCCCAGGTGCCCTCGCCGTTCGAACGCGATTTGCGCGAATTCGGCCTCGTGATCGCGCGCGCCACGCTGGCCTTGGTGCTGGTCGTGCTCACCGTCCGCGTCGTGTTCGGCCGCCCGGTGATGGACTCGCTGCTGTTCTCGGTTGCGCTCGCGGTCGGGCTGACCCCGGAACTGCTGCCGATGATCACCACGGTGACGCTGTCGCGCGGCGCCTTGCGCATGGCCGGCCGCAAGGTGATCGTCAAGCGCCTCGCCGCGATCCACGACCTCGGCGCCATGACGGTGCTGTGCACGGACAAGACCGGCACGCTCACCTCGGCCGAGATCACGCTGGCGAAAAGCCTCGATGCCGGCGGCAAGGACGACCCCCGCGCCGGGCGGCTCGGCGCCATCGCCGCGGAGCTCGGCGGCGATCGCGGCTCGCTCGATGCGGCGCTGGTCGCCGGCCAGTCCAAGGCGTCACAGGGCTGGACGCTGGCCGGCCGGCAGGCGTTCGATTTTTCGCGCCGGCTGGGATCGGTGCTCGCAACCGGTCCCGAAGGCGTGCTGCTGATCGTCAAGGGCGCGCCGGAGGCAGTGCTGGAATTGTGCACGGCGCAGGCCGGCGGCGCGATGGACGACGCGGCGCGAACCGCCGCCATGGCGCGCGTGCATCAGCTCGCCGCAGACGGGCTGCGCTGCATCGCCATCGCTTCGCGCCCCTGGACCGGCGCGACGCGCGAGGTCGAAACCGAGGACGAGACCGCGCTCGTCTTCGAGGGTCTCTGCGCCTTTGCCGACCCGCCGAAGCCGACGGCCGCGGCCGCCATCACCCGACTCGCGGCGAGCGGCATCAGGCTGAAGATCCTGTCGGGTGACAATCCCGTGGTGGTGAAGCGGCTCGCCGGCCTGGTCGGACTGAATGCCGACCGCGTGCTGTCGGGCGCCGACATCGCCGAACTCAGCGATGAAGCGCTGGCCGTGCAGGTGCAATCGACCGACGCCTATGGCCGGCTTGCCCCCGACCAGAAGTCCCGCATCGTGAAGGCGCTGCAGGCCAGCGGCGCGGTGGTCGGCTTTCTCGGCGACGGCATCAACGACGCGCCGGCGCTGAAGGCCGCCGATATCGGCCTGTCGGTCGACGGCGCGAGCGGCGTGGCGCAGGCCGCCGCCGACATCATCCTGCTCGCCTCCGACCTCGAAGTCGTCGCCGACGGCGTCGAAGAGGGGCGGCGAACCTTCGCGAACATCCTGAAATATGTCCGCATGGGCGCGAGTTCGAATTTCGGCAACATGCTGTCGATGGCGGTCGCCTCCATCGCGCTGCCGTTCCTGCCGATGCTGCCGACGCAGATACTGCTCAACAATCTGCTCTACGACCTGTCCGAGCTCGGCATTCCCTTCGACCAGGTGTCGCCCGCCGCAACAGCGCAGCCGCAGGTGTGGAGCATGCGGCGGCTGGCGCGCTTTGCCGCGATCATGGGGCCGCTGTCGTCGGTGTTCGACTTCCTGACCTTCGGCGCCCTGCTCTATTTGTTCAAGGCCTCGCCGGAGGAATTCCGCACCGCCTGGTTCATCGAATCCATGGCGACCCAGATCCTGGTCATCTTCATCATCCGGACCAATGGGCGGCCGTGGCGCAACTGGCCGGATCCGTTGCTCTCGGTGTCCTCGCTGGTCGCCCTGCTGGTCGCGATGGTGGTGCCGTTCACGCCGGTCGGCGCCTGGTTCGGCTTCGTCACGCCGCCGCCGATCATGATGGCCGGCATCGCGCTTCTGGTCGTGGTCTATCTCGGCTGCGCGGAGCTGCTGAAGTCGTTCGCCATCCGCAACGGTCGAAAGGCCTGAGCGCAGTATGGATCGAGCGAGGTTCCTGCCGCATCGCACGGCGCATGGTCGCGATGCGCCTTGCAGCATTGATATCGGGCGCATTTCCGTGTCTTTGAGCGGGGCCGGGCGATCAGCCGGCCCGGACCGCTCCGGGCCGGGGTCTCGGCGCAATCGACGCGGGGCCATAACAAATAAAATGTCCGCCACCGGCCAGACCACGGGCACCGAAACATCCGGCCACGGCTGGATCGCCAACCAGCCTTATCTGCTGCTCAGCATCACCGCGCTGTGCTGGGCCGGCAATGCCATCGTCGGGCGGCTCGCCGCCGGCCACATCCCGCCTGTCACGCTGTCGTTCCTGCGCTGGACCTTCGCCTTCCTGCTGGTGCTGCCGTTCGCCTGGAAGCATCTCGCGCAGGACTGGCCGGCGATCCGCAGCAGGCTCGGCCTGATGATCGTGCTGTCGATCACCGGTATCGGCGCCTTCAACACGCTGCAATACTGGGCGCTGGAGCATACCCAGGCGCTCAACACGCTGCTGCTGCAATCGGCCGCGCCGCTGGTGGTGGCGCTGTGGTCGCTGGCCATTCTCGGCATCAGGCTCACCGCGGCGCAGGCTTTCGGCGTGGCGCTGTCGATGTGCGGCGTGCTGACCATCCTGCTGCATGGCGACTTCACCTCGCTGTCGAACATCGACTTCAACAAGGGCGACCTCATCTTCATCGTCGCGCTGATCATCTTCGCGCTGTATTCGGTGCTGACCTTGAAGCGGCCGCCGATGCACGGACTGTCGTTCCTCGCCTTCACATTCGGCGTCGGCGCGGCCTGCCTCATTCCGCTGGAGATATGGGAATTGTCGGCACGCCCGCTGATGAAGCTCGACGGGCCGAACCTCTTGACGCTGTTCTACGTCGCCGTCTTCCCCTCGACGCTGGCCTATCTCTGCTTCAACCGCGGCGTCCGCCTGATCGGCGCCAACCGCGCCGCGCCGTTCTTCCATGTCGTGCCGGTGTTCGGCTCGATCATGGCGATGGTGTTCCTGGGCGAACACCCGCAGGTCTTCCACATCATCGGCTTCGCGCTGGTGCTGTGCGGCGTGTACGTCGCGTCAAGGAAGCAGGCGAGCTAGGCGCGCTTCGATCCAAGCACGCAGCTGCCCTTCCCTTCTCCCCTTGTGGGAGAAGGTGGCGCGAAGCGCCGGATGAGGGTCTCTCTCGACGCATTCGCTGAAAGTTGGATTCGCGGAGAGAGACCCCTCACCCGTCTCGCCGCTAACGCGGCGAGCCACCCTCTCCCGCAAGGGGAGAGGGGAAGAGGCGCCGCGCGACCGATAGCGCTACTTCACCCTGAACTTGCTGTAGGCCTCGCGCGTTGCGATGATGACGTGCTCGGCGCAACCGTTGACGCGATGCGGATCGGCGTCGCGCTCGTAGGCCTCCGACGTCATCATGTCGAGGAAGGAAGCGACGGTCGGATAGAACACCAGCGCGACGAAATCCCATTGATTGCCGGCATGCGGGCCGAGCGCGACCGCCCTGGCCTCGCCGGTCCAGAGCAGCGTGCCGCCGCGGGCCCTGATCATCGGCACCGTGATCGCGCTGTAACGAAGATAGGCATCCCAGCCCGACCCGTCGCCATCAAGCGAGCGCTCGTGGAAACGCATCAGGTTCAGCATCACCACCGGCGCGTCCCGGTCCAGCCCGTCCAGGCCCGCAATGTTCAACATATTGACCGCCAACGGCACCTCCTCAGCTCATGCCTGCATTGTAGCATTGCGGCGGCGTGACTTGTGGCACGACCGCAATCCGGGGCAAGGTGATAATCAACGCCAATGACGACCGCTTCGCCCGCGCCACCGGCCTCGAATCCCGCCAGTTGGCTCAACAATCAGCCATATCTGCTGCTCAGCCTGAGCTCGCTGTTCTGGGCCGGCAACATCGTGCTCGCGCGACATGTCGGCGCGCATGTGCCGCCGCTGACGGTGACCACGATCCGCTGGTTCGGCGTGTTCCTGCTGCTGCTGCCGTTCTCCTGGCCGCACCTGAAGCGCGACTGGCCCGCCTTGCGCAACAGCCTGCCGCTGATGCTGTTCCTGTCGCTGGTCGGCTTTGCGTTCAACAACGCGATCTCGTACTGGGCCCTGCAATACACCGAGGCGCTGAACGCGCTGCTGATCCAGTCGGCGGGGCCGCTGTTCGTGGCGCTGTGGTCGCTCGTGCTGTTCGGCGTGCGGCTGACCGGCGCGCAGCTGGCCGGCATCGCGATCTCGCTGCTCGGCGTCCTCGTCATCATCCTGCACGGCGATTTCGCGGCGCTCGCGAGCATCAGCTTCAACCGGGGCGACATCATGTTCGCCTCCTCGCTGGTGGCATTCGGGATCTACTCCGCCTTCATCCCGCGCCGGCCGAAGGTGCATCAGCTCTCCTTCCTGTCCTTCACCACCTGCTGCGGAGCGATGATGCTGCTGCCGACCGCGATCTGGGAGGCGTGGAGCGGCCGCGTCCTGCAATTCGACACGGTGACGCTGGCGACGCTCGGCTACATCCTGATCTTTCCCTCGACGCTCGCCTATCTCTTCTTCAACCGCGGCGTGGCGCTGATCGGCCCGAACCGCGCCGCGCCGTTCTTCCATCTGGTGCCGGTGTTCGGCTCGGCGATGGCTATCCTGTTGCTCGGGGAAAAGCTGCAACCGTTCCACCTGATCGGCTACGCGCTGGTGCTCGCCGGCGTCGTGATCGCGTCGCGACAGGGGTCTGCGGTGAAGTAATTCCGCAGCGCGGACGTCACTCAGGACCACGTATCCTCGAGGCGTTGCGGCATGCAGCGACACTGCGCGGCAAACTCCCGTCTTCCGATTTGAACGAACAGGCGCTAGGTTCCCCGACAACAAAAAGAGGGAACGTCCAGACATGCTGTCATCACTGATCCGGGCTCTGCGAAACGCCGGCGCGGCTATTCTGTGTCTCGCCGCCGCGTCGACGGCGCAGGCCGACAACTACCCCAGCAAGAATATCACGCTGGTGCTGCCGTTCGCGGCCGGCAGCGGCACCGACACCACCACGCGGCTGATCTCGCAGCATCTGTCGCAGGCGCTCGGGGTCGGCATCGTGATCGAGAACAAGGCGGGGGCCAACGGCATGATCGCCGCGACCTTTGTCGCGCGCTCGGCCCCTGACGGCTACACGCTGCTGGTGACGACCAACACGACGCATTCGGCGAATCCCTATCTGCTCAAGAACCTGACCTACGACCCGGTCAAGGATTTCACGCCGATCGCGCGCACCGGCGATCTGCCGTTCATGCTGGTGATCCATCCCGACGTGCCGGCCAAGACCGTCGCCGAGCTCGTCGCCTACGGCAAGGCCAATCCGGGCAAGCTGAGCTACGCCTCGGGCTCGTCGTCAGCGATCGTCTCGGGCGCGACCTTCGCGCACAATGCCGGGCTCGACCTGCTGCACGTGCCCTACAAGAGCTCGCCGCCGGCGCTCAACGACGTCATGGGCGGCCGCGTCTCGATGATGTTCGTGGACATCCTGACCGGCCAGCCGCATGTCCAGGGCAACGCGCTTCGCGCGCTCGCGGTGACGACCAAGGACCGTTCACCGCTGGTGCCGAACCTGCCTTCGATGCAGGAGGCCGGCGTGCCCGACTTCGACATCACCTCCTGGCAGGGCTATTTCGGCCCGGCCGGGATGCCGAAGGAGATCGTGACGCGGCTCAACACCGAGATCCGCAAGATCATCGAGAAGCCCGAGATCAAGGCCCAGCTCGCCACGCTCGGCATGGACGCGTTCTCCGGCACGCCGGAAGAGCTTGGCACGTTCGTGAACGAGCAGCTGGTGCTGTGGGAAAAGCTGATCACCAACGCGAAGATCGAGAAGCAGTAGCGCTGCTCTCGTAGGGTGGGCAAAGCGAAGCGTGCCCACCATCGCGCGCCGCGAGCTCAAATGAAAAGGTGGGCACGGCGCTTGCGCGCCTTTGCCCACCCTACGATTTCAGCGCAAGGAATTACGCCGCGCGCACCTTGGCGAGGAAGCCGTCCACCGCGCTGCGCAGAGCGCCGGACTGGCTGTCGAGCTCTCGGGCATTGGTGAGCACGTCGGTTGCCGCCGTGCCGGTCGCCTGCGCGGCCGAGGTGACGCTGCCGATATTGGCGTTGATCTCGTTCGAGCCGGCCGCCACCGACTGGATGTTGCGGGCGATCTCGCGGGTCGCTTCGCCCTGCTGCTCGATCGATGAAGAGATGCCGGCGGTGATCGCGCTCATCTCGGCGATGGTCTGGGTGATGCCGGCGATCGCCGCGACGGCGTCGCTGGTCGAGGTCTGCATCGCCGCGACCTGTGCGGAGATCTCCTCGGTCGCCTTCGCGGTCTGGTTGGCGAGCGCCTTGACCTCGGAGGCGACGACGGCAAAGCCCCGGCCGGATTCACCGGCACGCGCCGCCTCGATGGTGGCATTGAGCGCGAGCAGATTGGTCTGCGCCGCGATCGAATGGATCAGCTTGACGACCTCGCCGATCTTCTCGGCGCCGGTGGAAAGCTCCTGCACGGTGGTGTTGGTGCGCTCGGCGTCGCTGACGGCCCGGCTCGCCACTTCGGTCGAGCGCGTGACCTGGCGGGAGATTTCCGTCACCGAACTCGACAGCTCCTCGGCCGCGGCAGCAACCGTTCCGACATTGCCGGAGGCCTTTTGCGAGGCGGCGCCGACCATGGCGGCGCGGGAGGAGGCATCGCTCGCCGTCGCGGTCATCGACTGCGCCGTGCTCTGCATGCCCGCGGCGGCCGACGACACCGAGCGGACGATGCCGTTGACGCTGCGTTCGAAATCGTTGGCGATGTCGTCCATCGCCCGGCGACGTTCCGCGGCGGCACGCTCCTTGGCCGCCGCCTCGGTCTGTTCGAGGTCCCGGATACGGACCGCATTGTCCTTGAAGATCTGGACCGTCGACGCCATCGCGCCGACCTCGTCGCCGCGGCCGACACCTGGAATGTCGCCCTCGAGCTTGCCGTCGGCGAGATCCTTCATGCGGGCCCCGAGCAGCGCCAGCGGGCGGCTGATGCTGCGTCCGATCATCCAGGCGAATGCGCCGGCAGCGACGACGATGGCGAGCATGGCAAGACCGAGCGACCAGAACACCGGCCGCATCTTGGCGTCGATGTCGTCGAGATAGGCGCCGGTGCCGAGATACATGTCGAAGCCGGGAACGGCGACGGCGTAGCCGATCTTGCGGATCAGGCCTTGCTGGCCCGGCTTCTCAAATTCGTAATACAGCAGGATCGAGCCGTTGGCCTTGACCCCGTCCATCAGCTCGTAGGACAGCTTGCGGCCGTTGGTCAGCACGTCCATGCGGTTGGTGCCGATCTGCTTCGGATCGGGCGCGAGCTGCGTGATGCCGTCATAGGACGTGCCGAACAGATAGCCCGCACCGTTGTCGTAAGTCATCGCGTTGCCGTAGCGGCGAAGGTCGGCCAGCGCCGCATCCTTCGTCATCTCGCCGGCATCGACCCGCTTCTTCAAGGTCAAGGCATAGTTGCGGCCCATGTCGACGATCGACCTCGCCTGATCGATGCGCGCATTCACCATCTCGCGCTTCATCAGGTAGCCGGCTAGGACGCCGGAGATGCACAGCCCGAACAGCGTGACGCCGACGAGGATGCCAAGCTTGGCGGCGATCTTCAGATTGCTCAACTTCAAGGGACGGCTCCGGCGATGAGGGGATACGGGCACGCGTGAATCGATCGCAATTGAATCAACTTTTAGTGCGCGACCCCTTATCAACCTGTTACGGCGGTTCCGTAGAAGTCCGGACAGAATGCCCTAGCTGGCATATAAATCAGCATGTCGACAACCGGCGATTGTACGCAACGGTCTCGATCTCGCGTAAAAGACGCAAAGGCCCAGCCACGCGGACCGGGTCACAACAAGAAACGCCAGACCTTATCGGGAGCAGGACATGCCAAAATACAGGGTGGTGACGCCGAAAGGCGCGAGCTTCACCGTCGCGGGCAGCGACTATTCCTACGAGCGCGAGGCGCTCGATCCGATCGACGCCGAGATCGTCGAGGCACCGGCCGACGAAGCCGGGTTCATCGCCGCCGCCAGGAACGCCGACGCGATCTACGCCAAGGGCATTCCCATCACCAAGTCGATCATCGACGCGCTGGACAATTGCAAGGTCATCACGCTCGGCTCGGTCGGCGTCGACAGCGTCGACGTAAAGGCGGCGACTGCACGCGGCATTCCCGTCACCAACATCCCCGACACGTTCATCGAGGAGGTCGCCGACCATGCCATGATGTTGCTCCTGGCCGGCTTCCGCCGCCTGGTCGAACAGGACAGGATGGTGCGCGAGGGGCGCTGGGCCGAGGGACGGCCGGCGCTCTCGAAGATCCCGCGGCTGATGGGCCAGACGCTCGGCTTCATCTCGTTCGGCCGCGTCGCACGCGCCGTTGCCAAGCGCGCAGCGCCCTTCGGCCTGCGCATGATGGCCTACGATCCCTTCATCCAGGAAACGCTGATGTCCGACCACGGCGTGATCCCGGCGACGCTGAACGAGGTGCTGTCGCAGTCCGACTTCGTCTCGATGCACGCGCCCGCACGGCCCGAAGTGCATCACATGCTCACCGAGAGACATTTTCGGCAGATGAAGAAGGGCTCGGTCTTCATCAACACCGGCCGCGGCGCCACCGTGGACGAGGAGAGCCTGATCAAGGCGCTGCAGGAGGGATGGATCGCGCACGCCGCGCTCGACGTGCTGGAGAAGGAACCGCCCTCCCACAACAATCCCATCCTGCGCATGGAGAACGTGACCCTGACCGCCCACGTCGCCTCGGCCTCGGCACGGTTCGACGAGGCGCGCAAGCGCCGCGTGGGCTACGAATTGTCACTGGTGCTGCAGGGCATGTGGCCGGTAAGCTGCGTCAATCCGTCGGTGCTGCAAGACACCGCGCTCCGCCGCTGGCAACCCGTCAGCATGGACCGCGGGCCGAACAGCTGAAGCGGGCGGCGCACAACGCGCCGGATACCGGCTAGCGACCGGAGCGGCCCTTCACCGGCGATCAACGCCGGGAAGGGAGACATCACAGGGAGGAACTGATGAGGAACGACATCACACGTCGTGACGCCTTGGCGCTGGGCCTGTCTGCTGCCGCCATCGCGGCAACCGGTGCGCCGGCGAACGCCCAATCCGCCATCAAGGCCGCGGACATCGCGGCCCCGAAACTGCCGATCGAGAAGGGCGCAACCTTGCGCATGCTGCGACCGGTCCGCTTCGTCCAGGCCGACGAAGACGTGTTCCGCGCCAATGCAGCCAAGTTCACCAAGGAGACCGGGGTCGAGGTCAAGGTCGACTTCGTCGGCTGGGAGGACATCAACCAGCAGACCGCGGTGACCTCGAATTCCGGCGCCGGCCCCGACATCATCATCGGCTTCTCCGATGCACCGCACATCTACATCGACAAGCTGGTCGAACTGACCGACGTCGCCGACTATCTCGGCAAGCGCTATGGCGGCTGGCTCAACCTCGCCAAGGCCTATGGCAGGAAGTCGAAGAGCGATAGCTGGATCGGGCTCCCGTTCGGCGCTACCGCCGGTCCCCTGATCTATCGCAAATCGGTGCTCAAATCCGTCGGCTTCGACAAGGCGCCGGACGATCCGGCCGGGTTCCTCGATCTCTGCAGGAAGCTGCAGAAGGCCGGCAAGCCCGCCGGCTTCGCGCTGGGCAATGCGGTCGGCGACGGCAACGGCTTTGCGGACTGGATGATGTGGTCGCACAACTCCTCGCTACTGGACGAGGACGGCAACGTCACCATCAACAGCAAGGAAACCATCGCGGCGCTGAACTATGTCAAGGAGCTCTACCCGACCTTCATCGCCGGTACGCCCTCCTGGAACGACGTCAGCAACAACCGCGCCTATTCCTCACAGGAGATCGGGCTCACCGCCAACGGCGTCTCGCTGTATTTCTCGCTCAAGAACGACCCGGCGCTTGCGGCCATCGCCGAGGATTCCGAACATCAATTGTTGCCGAAATTCTTCGCGCCGATCTCGCCGATGTCGGGGCTGACGCTGAACGCGATGGTGTTCAAGCACAGCCCGTATCCGAATGCCGCGAAGGCCTTCCTGCTGTTCATGCTGGAGAAGGACCAATACGAGCCGTGGCTCAATGCCAACAGCGGCTACTGGTCTCAGCCGCTCGCGGCCTACGCCGATTCGGCGGTGTGGAAGGGAGATCCCAAGGTCGCGATCTTCAAGGACACCATGACCAGCACCTATTACGCCGGCTACAAGGGTCCGATTTCGACGGCCACCGGCGCGGTTCGCGCGGACTATGTGACGGTGCAGATGTTCGCCGCGGTCGCGACCGGCGCCTCCACGCCGGAAGCCGCCGCCGCCGAAACCGAGCAGCGCTGCAAGCGGTACTTCAGGCGGCAGAGGTAGCGACCGTTATTGCGGGCGAAGCGAAGCAATCCAGTCCGTCCCCGCGGCAATAACCTGGATTGCTTCGTCGCTTCGCTGCTCGCAATGACGGTGTGGTGAATTTAACAGACAGGACAACAAGCTGATGTCCGTAACCACACTTCCCCCTCTCGCACTGGCCAGACGGCAACCCTCCTTGCTGGTCCGCCTGTTCGACACCAAGCCGTTCCTGATCGTGATGTGCCTCGCGCCCGCGATCGGGCTGCTGGCGGTGTTCCTGACCTATCCGCTCGGCCTCGGCATCTGGCTCGCCTTCACCGACACCACGATCGGACGCCGCGGCGTCTTCGTCGGCTTCGAGAATTTCCAGTATCTGCTCACCGATCCCCTGTGGTGGAACGCGGTGTTCTACAGCGTGATCTACACGGCAATCGCGACCTTCGGAAAGTTCGCGCTCGGCTTCTGGCTCGCGCTGCTGCTCAACAACCACTTTCCGTTCAAGAGCCTCTTGCGCGCGATCATTCTGCTGCCCTGGATCGTGCCCACCGTGCTCTCGGCGCTGGCGTTCTGGTGGATCTACGATCCGCAATTCTCGATCATCTCCTATCTGCTGGTCGACGTGCTGCATTGGCGCAGCAGCAATGTCGACTTCCTCGGCTCGCCCTGGCCGGCGCGTTTCTCGCTGATCGCCGCCAATATCTGGCGCGGCATTCCCTTCGTGGCGATCTCGCTGCTGGCGGGCCTGCAGACCATCTCGCCCTCGCTCTACGAGGCCGCGATGCTCGACGGCGCCAGCGCCTGGCAGCGCTTCCGCTACATCACCTTCCCGATGATGATGCCGATCCTCGCCATCGTCATGACCTTCTCGATCATCTTCACCTTCACCGACTTCCAGCTCGTCTACGCCATCACCCGCGGCGGCCCGGTCAACTCGACCCATTTGCTCGCGACGCTGGCCTTCCAGCGCGGCATCGCCGGCGGCGAGCTCGGCGAAGGCGCGGCCATCGCGGTGTCGATGATTCCGTTCCTGGTGTTCGCGACGCTGTTCTCGTATTTCGGCCTGGCACGCCGCAAATGGCAGCAGGGAGAAAGCAATGACTGACACCGTCGCGCAACCATCCGTCGCCGACGCCAAGGCCGCGCCCGACACCATGGCCTGGGATTCCGGGCTGCGGCGGCTGATGATGATCTACCTGCCGCTCGGCTGCTTCGTGCTGATCCTGCTGTTTCCGTTCTACTGGATGGCGATCACCTCGTTCAAGCCGAACGCGGAGCTTCTGAACTACAAGGAGCACAATCCGTTCTGGATCACGTCGCCGACGCTGGCGCATATCAAGCATCTGCTGTTCGATACCGCCTATCCGCGCTGGCTGTGGACGACGATGCTGGTCGCGATCGGCTCGACCACGCTGTCGCTGATCGCGAGCACGCTGGCCGCCTATGCGATCGAGCGACTGCGCTTCCGCGGCAGTCCCTATGTCGGCCTAGGCATCTATCTCGCTTACCTCGTGCCGCCGTCGATCCTGTTCATCCCGCTCGCCACCGTCGTGGTGCAGTTCGGCCTGTTCGACTCGCCGATGGCGCTGATCCTGGTCTATCCGACCTTCCTGGTGCCGTTCTGCACCTGGCTGTTGATCGGCTATTTCAAGTCGATCCCCTACGAACTCGAGGAATGCGCGCTGGTCGACGGCGCCACGCGGCTGCAGATCCTGCGGCGGATCACGCTGCCGCTCGCGGTGCCCGGACTGATCTCGGCCGGCATCTTCTCCTTCACGCTGTCCTGGAACGAGTTCATCTACGCGCTCGCCTTCATCCAGAGCGGCGCCAACAAGACAGTGCCGGTCGCGATCCTGACCGAACTCGTCACCGGCGACGTCTATCAGTGGGGCGCGCTGATGGCGGGCTCGCTGCTCGGCTCGCTGCCGGTCGCGGTGTTCTACTCGCTGTTCGTGGACTATTACGTATCCTCGCTGACAGGCGCGGTGAAGGAATGACCGGCGACTGCGCGCCAGCGCAGTCGATCGTGCTATCGTGATATACTGATTGTTGCATTCGGCTCACGCTGCATCCTGACAGCGGAGCCGATCCCTGGCGCCGTCGATTGTCGCTCCGGAAAGCGAGAATTGCATGCGTTCGCCGCAGCCCCCATCATTGTCTCGACGCGGTTTCTGCCTGTGTTGCGTCGGCGCCGCGGCGTCCGCCGCTACGTCGGGATGGCTTTCTCCTCGGGAGGCCTACGCCGAGGCGCGCGGCATCGTCAGCCTGATCAAGGACAGCGCGGCGACGTCGCCGATCACGACTTACAAGCTGCGCGGCAACATCAGCGTGCTCGAAGGCTCCGGCGGCAATATCGCCGTTCTCACAGGACCCGACGGCAAGCTGCTGATCGATGCGGGCATCCGTGTCTCGCGTCCCCAGCTCACCAAGGCGCTGGCCGATTTGGGCGCCGATCCCGTCACCCATCTCGTGAATACCCACTGGCACTTCGATCACGCCGACGGCAACGAATGGCTGCATGCAGCCGGCGCCAGGATCATCGCGCAGGAAAACACCCGAAAGCACCTCGCCGAGGTCCAGCGCGTCGAGGACTGGGACTACAATTTCCTGCCACTCGGCGCGGGCGGAATCCCCAGTGAAGTCTTTGCGAGCAGCCACAAGCTCAAGCTCAACAAAACCACGATCGACCTGAAATATTTCGGACCTGCCCACACCGACAGCGACATCTCCGTCAGCTTCGCCGACGCCAACATCGTGCACGTCGCCGACATGTTCTGGAACGGTATCTATCCGTTCATCGACTATTCGACCGGCGGCAGCATCGACGGGATGATCAACGCATGCGACGCGAATCTCGCGGCGATAGACAAGGACACGATCGTCATCGCCGGGCACGGCAAGCCAGTCGGCAACAAAGCCGAATTCCAGGCCTTTCGCGACATGCTCGTCGGAATCCGAGACAACGTCGCCCGGCTCAAGAAGCAGGGACGAACGCGGGACGAAACCGTCGCGGCGAAGCCGACCGCGGCGTTCGACGCGATCTGGGGGCAGTTCGTGATCGATCCCGGCTTCTTCACGCGGCTGGTCTACCAAGGCGTTTGAACAAGCGCTCGCTGCCCCGGCGAACTGATCGTTTTGAAAGGACATTGATATGAAAATCGCAGAGACCACGCGCGCGCCCGCGCTGCTCGACCGACGCCGTCTCGTTCTGGGGTTGTCCGGAGCAGCTGTCGCAGTTGCTTCGACGGCAGCATCCGCGAAGCCGGAGCGTGACGAGAAGACCGCCGGCAGCGCCTATCCGGTCACCTACCATCGAACAGCGACCGTCGATGGCATCAAGATCTTCTACCGCGAAGCCGGACCGAAGGACGCTCCGGTGGTGCTGCTGTTGCACGGCTTTCCTACCTCGTCGCACATGTTTCGCAACCTGATCCCCGCGCTGGCGGACCGCTACCACGTGATCGCTCCGGACTATCCCGGCTACGGCCAGAGCGACATGCCGCCACGCACGTCGTTCAACTACACATTCGACCGCTTCGGTGAACTGGTCGGCGGCCTGATCGACCAGCTCGGCGTCACCCGTTATGCGATGTATGTGATGGATTACGGCGCACCCGTCGGCTGGCGGCTGGCGCTCAAGAATCCCGAGCGCATCTCCGGGCTGATCGTGCAGAACGGCAACGCCTATGACGAGGGGTTGAAGGAGTTCTGGGATCCGATCAAGAAATACTGGGCCGACGGCTCCGATGCCAGCCGGCAGGCGTTGATGAAGCTGGTCACGCTGGAGACGACCAAATTCCAGTACACCGACGGCATGTCCGACGTGAGCCGGATCTCGCCCGACAACTGGGTGCAGGATCAGGCGTTGCTCGATCGTCCGGGCAACAACGAGATCCAGATGGACATGTTCTACGATTACCGGACCAATCTGCCGCTGTATCCGGCGGTGCAGGCCTACTTCCGCAAGCACAATCCGCCGACGCTGATCGTCTGGGGCAAGAACGACTTCATTTTCCCCGCCGACGGCGCCCATCCCTACAAACGCGACCTGCCGCAGGTGGAGTTTCATCTGGTCAACTCAGGCCATTTCCTGCTCGAGGACAGGTTCGACGAGGTCACTCCCCTGATCCGCGACTTCCTCGCCCGCAAGATTGCCTGATGGCTCCGAAGGAACGATCATGAGCGCCGCCCTCGACCTCATGGCCGTTCTGGCGGCCTCTACCGTATTTGCATCGACTGCCATCGCCCAGAGCGCCCGCGACATGCGCGGGCCCTCTGCACTGGTTGCGATCGAAAATCAGGCGCCCGCACGCTTGATCGTCGATCCGCCGCTGGCCGAACAACTGGCGCACGGGCTCGTCTTCATCCAGTACGCCACGGAGAATCTTCGTGTCGTGCCGGTGTTCGGCAAGGACGCGCTCGACGTGTCGCCGCGTATCGGCCACGTCCACATCACGGTCGACGACGCGCCCTGGCATTTCGTCGATGCCAGTGGTGAGACCGTGATCGTGGTCGGACTGCCCCCGGGCCCGCACAAGGTCCTGATCGAGTTGGCCGATCCCACTCACCACGTGATCGACCACAAGACCGTCAGCTTCGAGATACCGGTGCCTTCGCCTGCTCTGCCGAGAAAATAGCCGGCGGCTGCGGCCTTTCGTCCGATTTCACAAAACTGCAACACGCGATCCGCATAAGACGGCCTCCGCTCACAGGAGACGCACATGCGCGCGATCTTTCTTGCCTCCGTTGCAACCATCATTCTCACTGCAAGCACCGCACTTGCGCAGACCGAGGGCGAATTCCCGGCCAAGCTCGCCGGCCATGTCGTGATGCCGGCCGAGTCGTTCATCGACGCTCCGGCCGACGCCCCCGCCGATCTCAAGACGTCGGGCAAATACACTACCGGCAAGCGCGTCGACGCACTCGGCACCGTGATGGGCAAGTCCTTCGAGCGTCCGACCGGCGTGTCGCTGCCGTTCAAGGGCCAGCCGCTGCAGGGCCATTCCGGCATCAAGACCATGCCCGACGGCACGTTCTGGGTGATCACCGACAACGGCATGGGCGCGCGCGCCAACTCGCCGGATTCGATGCTGTATCTCAACCGTTACAAGATGGATTGGGCCGGCGGCCAGATCGAGCGCCTGGAGACGATCTTCCTGCACGATCCCGACAAGAAGGTGCCGTTCCGCATCGTGCACGAAGACACCCAGAAGCGTTACCTGACCGGCTCCGACTTCGACACCGAAGGTTTCCAGATCATCGGCGACACCTTCTGGATCGGCGACGAGTTCGGTCCCTACATCCTGAAGGCCGACAAATCGGGCAAGATTCTCGGCGTGTTCGAGACGATCGCCGACGGTAAGCCGGTGCGCTCGCCCGACCATTGGGCGGTGGCGACGCCGGGCGCGCCGGGCGCGACCTACACCAACGTCAACCTCCGCCGCTCCAAGGGCTTCGAGGGTTTTGCATCATCCAAGGACGGCAAGTACCTCTACGGCCTGCTCGAGGGCCCGCTGTGGGACGCCGACAAGAAGGATTGGGAGCGGGTCGACGGCAAGGAAGCCTCCCGCATCCTCGAATTCGACGTCGCCGCGGAAAAATTCACCGGCCGCTACTGGCAGTATGTGTTCGAGCAGAACGGCAACGCCATCGGCGACTTCAACATGATCGACCCGACGAGCGGCCTGATCATCGAGCGCGACAATGGCGAAGGCACCGCCGACAAGGCCTGCCCGCAAGGCCAGCGCGGCGAGAACTGCTTCCCCGACATCGCCAAGTTCAAGCGCGTCTACAAGATCGAGCTTTCGGACGCCAATGTCGGCAAGCCGGTGCGCAAGATCGGCTATATCGACCTGATGAAGATCAAGGACCCCGACAAGAAGGCGCGCAAGCCCCTCAATGACGGCGTCTACACCTTCCCGTTCTTCACCATCGAGAACGTCGACCGCGTCGACGAGACCCACATCATCGTCGGCAACGACAACAATCTGCCGTTCTCGTCCAGCCGCGATCCCAACAAGGCCGATGACGACGAGTTCATGCTGCTCGAGGTCGCGGACTTCCTGAAGGCGAAGTAAAACTATCTCCCTCTCCCCGCGTGCGGGGAGAGGGTCGGGGTGAGGGGGGCTCTGATAGCTGGACTCGCGGAGAGCCCCCTCACCCGCCGCGCTTTCGCGCTTCGCCTCTCCTCGCACGCGGGGAGAGGCGAAGCGGCCTACCCCGCCGGCGCGATCGTGATGCTCTTGTCCTTCGGCCAGCGCACGCGCCAGGCGAAGTTGATGTCCCTGATCTCGCCGGGCTTGGCGTCGAACGACCATTCCAGCACGCCGCGCTTGTCGCGGATGTTGCTGGCGGTGGGCGTCGTGGTCGCGGGCAGCATCTCGACGACGATGTCCTCGTTCTCGCTGACCGGCAGCTGGTCCTCGATCGCGACGCGAATCGGGAAGTCGTGACCGTTGCGGATCGTGGTCTTGAACGAACGCTCGTCGGTCTTCGACGTCGTGACGAGCAGGCCGGCCGAGCCTTCGTTGCGCTTGAGCACAGCGCGTTCGATCCTGACCTTGTCGTCGGCGCCGAAGCCAAGCCGCACGATGTCGTCCTTGGCCGAGGCGGAAATCTTGCCACGGCCGACGAAGATTCCGTCGCGATAGATCGCGACCTTGCCCGGCAGCAATGCCGCATCGTCGGGCTGCTTGAAGCTGGCTTCGAGGAAGGCGGTGGGGTCAAGCACCGGCGCGGCGCGCACCGCAAGATCGGCGGGCACACTCATGGACATGATGCGCAGACTTTTGGCGCCATCGGCGGCGCCGAGACTGACACGGCCGGGAATCCTGAAGTTGGCCTGGAAATCGCCGATCTCAGCAATGGCCTGCTGCTCGTCGACGCGTTCGAGCGCGTCCGCGACCTTGGCCATGGCGGGCGATTGGACCTGGCGCGTCACCGTCGCGGGCCGCGCCAGTTCGGAGGGCGCACCAAGCGCCATCGGCTTCGGCACTTGCGGATATTGCGCCACCAGCGAGCCCAGCTCAGGCGCGCTGCCGCCGCGACCGATGCGAGCCGTGGAGACGCCGAGCGCGACGTTGGTCCAGTCCTCGCCGGTCGACTGCGTCACCTCGGCGCGGCGGACCAGTTCGAGCTGCGGCTTGCGGTCCTTGGCCCCGGTGTCGAGGCGGGCATCATAGAGCGGCAGCCAGCGCGCGCTGCGCACGGCATAGGTCACCCGCAGGGTCGCCTTCGTGGCAGCCGCCGCGGCGACGTCGATCCGCACCTCGAGCTTGCTCGGCGGCTTGGCGGAGCGCTCGGCCTCGAGTTGCGCGAGCTGCCGGTCGAGCTCGCGCTGCTTTCGCGCGGCATCGCGGATCGCGGCGTCGGCGGTCGCGATCTCCTCGGCGACCGCCGAGAAGGCCGCGCGCCATTCGGCGATCGGCCGCGCCTCGCCCTTCTCGCCGAGGCCGGCGGGAGAGGCTTCGGCGAAGTGCTGGGCGAATTTGCGCCGCGCATTGGCCGAATCGATCGTGCCTTGCAGGTCGGCGCGCTGGTCCTTCAGCGCTTCGATGCGCTGGTCGAGCTCGGGCAGGTTGACGGGCGGCGCGGCACGCGGTGGCCGCGCGTCGATCGTACCGATGGTCAGTTTGGCGCCCGCCTCGCCTTCGACCCGGAGCGACGACGGATCGAGCGACAGCGGAAAGTCCCTCGCGACCAGCGTGCTGTCGCCGGAGGCGAGATCAAGCGCGATGGTGCGTGTGACGGTGGCACCGTCCGGATAGACCGTGACCGTGTCGATGGCCGATGTGGCGTCGACATCGGCAGCCCATGACGGCAACGCGGTTGCCATGGTCACCAGAACCAGGCTCGTCGTCACCAGACACCTTGCGGTGATGCGCATAAAATCCCTCCTGCAGGTCATCGCCGCGCCGCCAGGCGGACGCGCGCGATCAAATGCCTCGCCATCGTGGTAAGACGCGGCAGCGAAGGAACTGGTTCGATTGGGGTTTCCGTGAGGCCCTGCGGCGGCAGCACCAAGGCCGCTGGCGCGCCGCGCGAACGCGGGCGTCAGCCGTGGCCGGCGGGACCCTGGAAGATTTTGCGAAGCAAATCCGTCACATTCTTCGCGCCGGCCTTCTTCAGAATGCCGGCGCGGTAACCTTCGACCGTCCGTGCGCTCAGATTCATGCGCCGGGCGATCTCCTTGTTGGTGAGACCTGCGGCGAGGTGCTCGAGCACGTCGCCTTCGCGCGCGGTCAGGGGCGCGCAATCGGGCAACCAGCGCTGCCGGCTGGCGCCGGGCTGCCCGAACTCGTCGATGGCGGCATCGATCCGATCCACGACGTCGTGCGTGCGGAATGGCTTCTCGATGAAGTCGGCGGCGCCGCTCTTGATCGCGTCGACCGCCATGGCGATGCTGCCATGCGCCGAGGTCACCAGCACCGGCGCCATGCAATTGTCCTCGCGCAGCCGCTTGAGCACGTCGAGGGCGGAGCGATCGGGCGGCATCTCCAGCAGCACACAGGCCGGCATCCGCGCCCTGGTTTCCAACAACAGGGATGCACCGTCGGCAAAGCAGATCACGTCATAGGCGCTCTGCCGGAGCGCGTTGGAGAGTTGTTCGCGGGAGGCTGCGTCAGTGTCGACGACGAATACCTCACCCTTGGAAAGCATGTTCCCCGGCATAATTCCGATCCAGCAATGTCTTGGTCAAATGATCCGAGACGGAAGCGGGCCGCGTCGCCCTGCTGCGTCCTCGTGAGCACGGCATTCGCGCCAGTGCTTCGGTTGCGTCTATGTATGTTCCATTGCATTCCAGGATTTGACGGATCGGGACAGAAACTTTACATTTCGTGACATCTGCGGGAATGGCTGACAGGAACGGGTCGCATGACCGACCTCATTCGCAGCGCAGGCTTGAGCTATTACCCGGAGGTCGCCCGGTCGCTCGGGCTCGACCCCAAACAGATGATGCGCAAGGTCCGGCTGCCGCTGGCCTGCCTCGACAAGCCCGATACGCCCATTGCCGTGACGAGCCTGCGTCGCCTGCTCGAATTGTCGGCAGAGCTGTCAGGCGCCGAAGATTTCGGCTTGCGGCTCGCAGAGCGCGGCGGGCTGACCAATTTCGGCGCGGTCGGCTTGATCGTGCGTGAACAGGCCACCGTCGGCGAAGCGATCGCGGCGTTATCGCGCTTCATCCATGTCCATCACGACGGCATGAAGCTCGACATCGCCCGCAACAGGCAGACGGTGACCGTCACGCTGCATCTGCGCGGCCGGCAGCCGAGCGCGCCGCGCCAGTCGATCGACATGGCGCTGGGCAGCGTTCACCGCATCATCCAGTCGCTGTTCGACGGCGATTGGCGGCCGCTGGAGGTTCATCTGCATTATCCGCCGCCGCACGATCGCAAGCGCTACCGCGACTTCTTCGGCTGCCCTGTCACCTTCAACGCGGATGACGATGCGATCCTGCTGTCGGCCCACGACATGGAGCGCCGGATCCCGAGCGCACATCCGCTGATCGCAAGCTATCTGCGCAAGCGCATCGAGGCGATCGAGACCCGGCCCGCAGGCTGGGACGAGAAGGTCGACGAGGTCGTACGCTGCCTGCTCGCAAGCGGTGACTGCACGGTCGAGCGTGTCGCCGAGCATCTCGCCTGCACCCGTCGCACCGTTCACCGTCACCTCGCAGACGCCGGCACCAGCTTCTCGGCGATCCTCGATGCGCAGCGCGCCGATCTCGTGACCCAGTTGATCGACGACCCCGGCCGGCCGCTGGCCGAGATTGCGATTCAACTCGGCTTCTCCGCGCAGAGTGCGATGGCGCGCTGGTTTCGCAGCCGTTTCGGCTGCACGATCACCGACTGGCGCAGGGGCGTGCGGCCGCAGGCGGCGCCGGCCGACATCCCTTCGAAATCGGCAGCCTGAGTTCAGAGCGCCGGGCGCAAGCCGGCGCCGTCATTCCGGGCTCGCGCTTTGCGCGCCCGGGAATGACGGAGAGAGAGACGTTACACCGCCCTGCTGTGCAACTGCTTGCCCGGATCCAGATGCGCGTCGAATGCGGCAGCGACGCTGCGGACCAGGAAGCGAGAGTCGCTTGCGACCGCGAGCCGGTCACCGTCGAGGCTGACGATTCCGTCCGAGATCAACGGCTTCAGCCGCGAGGCCGACTGCAGCATGGCCCCGGGCTCGGCGCCATGACGCGCGCAGATGTCGCCGAGATCGGCGCTGAACTCGCACATGATCCGCTCGATGATATCGGCGCGCAGGCGGTCGTCGTCGGTCAGCCCATAACCTTTCGCGGTCGCCAAATGGCCATCGGCAATGCTCTGCTGATAGGCGCCGATCTGCACCTCGTTCTGGACGTAGCCCTGCGGCAGGTGCCCGATCGCGCTGGCGCCGAAACCGAGCAGGACTTCGCCCTGGTCGGTGGTATAGCCCTGAAAATTGCGCCGCAGCGTGCCGTCGTTGAAAGCCACGGCCATCGCATCGTCGGGCCGCGCGAAATGGTCGAGCCCGATCTGCACGTATCCGGCCTCCTTCAGTGCGTTGGCGATTGCGCAGGCCTGGTCGTGCCGCGCCAGGCCGTCGGGCAGATGATCCTCATGGATCATGCGCTGGTGTCTCTTGAAGCCTGGAACATGCGCATAGCCGAACACCGAGAGGCGATCGGGCCTCAGCGCGAGCGATCGCCGCACGGTATCCAGGCACGAGGCGACGGTCTGGTGCGGCAAACCGTAGATCAGGTCGAAGTTGATCCCGCTGATGCCCACCGACCTGAGCATGTCCACGACCGAGGCGGTCTGCTCGAAGCTCTGTACGCGATTGATCGCGCGCTGCACGACGGGATCGAAACTCTGCACCCCCAGGCTCGCGCGGTTGACGCCCGAAAGCCGCATGGCCTCGACCATGTCGGCGGTCAGGGTCCGCGGATCAATCTCGACCGCGATTTCGGCGGACGGCAGCACGCAGAATGCCTGGCGCATGGCCGCCATCAGCTCGGCAAACGCATCGGGCGCCATGATCGTCGGCGTCCCCCCTCCGAAATGGATGTGCTCGACCTCGATACGGCGGCCGATGGTTTCGGCGACCCGCGCGATCTCGCTGCGCAGCGTCCGCTGATAGGCGGCAACGATCTCGTCGCGACGGACGATCTGGGTGTGGCAGCCGCAATACCAGCACATCTCGCGGCAGAACGGCACGTGCAGATAGAGCGATGCGCTGGTACTGGCGGGAAGCTCGGACAGCCACCGGGCGTAGCACTCGGCACCGACGGCCGGTGAAAAGTGCGGCGCGGTCGGATAGCTCGTGTAACGCGGCAATCTCTCTTCGCCGTAGCTCGCTGCGAGATCGGTCCTCATCGCTTACTCATTCATAAATCAACGTCGCGCAATGACGCGGCGGGGCCCCGGATGGCACCAAATTATCCGCTTCCCGGGGGATGACTTTGCGCTTGCTCAAAGTCTCGGCGCCGGACCGGCGCCATACTGGCGCTTCATCATCGTCCCTCTGGAGACAGGCCATGGCGTCGCTCGCGCTCGATCTCGTTCTCTGGCTCATCGGGGTGCGCGGCCATATCCCGCACTTCGACGAGTTTCGTCCGGTCCCCGCTACGCCCACCGCCGGAAGCAATTCCATTATCGGCGTCGTGACGATCACGGCTGCCATCCTGGCCGCGCTGTCGCTCGCGGTCTGGGGTACGGTCTGGATTGCAATCCGGCTTCTGTAGCGGGCGCATCCATTCGCAACTGAAGATGCGAACGTATCGCCACGGGCCACTGAACATCATGCGACCAAACGAAAACGGCCGGGGCGAGCCCCGGCCGTTTCACGATCGTTCGCGACAGCTGTCTTACGTGTTCTTCAGCGCAACGCGGAATTCGGCTTCGGTCTTGGCCTTGACCTCGTCGAGCGAGACGCCGTCGGCGAGCTCGATCAGGGCCATGCCGCCGTCACCGTGCTTGTCGATGGTGAAGACGGCCAGATCGGTGACGACCATGTCGACCACGCGCTCGCCGGTCAGCGGCAGGTTGCACTGCTTGAGCAGCTTCGAGCCGTCCTTGGCGGAATGCTCCATCACCACGACGACGCGCTTGACGCCGGCGACGAGGTCCATCGCGCCGCCCATGCCCTTGACCATTTTGCCGGGGATCATCCAGTTGGCGAGATCGCCGTTCTGGGCCACCTGCATGGCGCCGAGGATCGACAGGTCCATGTGACCGCCGCGGATCATGCCGAAGGAATCCGCGCTCGAGAAATAGGAGGTCGAGGGCAGCTCGCTCACGGTCTGCTTGCCGGCATTGATGAGGTCGGCGTCTTCCTCGCCCTCATAGGGGAACGGGCCCATGCCGAGCATGCCGTTCTCGCTCTGCAAGCTGACGTCCACACCCTCGGGGATATAGTTCGAGACCAGCGTCGGGATGCCGATGCCGAGATTGACGTAATAGCCGTCGCGCAGTTCCTTCGCGGCGCGCGCAGCCATCTGTTCACGGGTCCAGGCCATGTGGCTCTCCTGATCTTAAGCGGCGGTGCGCGGGCGGGTGTTGCGGAATTCGATGCGTTTCTTGGCCGTGCCGACCTCGACGATGCGCTTCACGAAGATGCCGGGCGTATGGATGTGGTCGGGATTGAGCTCGCCGGCCGGAACCAGGTGCTCGACTTCGGCCACCGTGACCTTGGCGGCGGTCGCCATCATCGGGTTGAAATTACGCGCGGTCTTGCGGTAGACGAGGTTGCCGGCGGTGTCGCCCTTCCAGGCGTGCACGATGGCGAGGTCGGCAAACAGGCCGCGCTCCATCAGATATTTCTCGCCGTCGAACTCCTTCACTTCCTTGCCTTCGGCGATCAGCGTGCCGACGCCGGTCTTGGTGTAGAAGGCCGGGATGCCGGCGCCGCCCGCGCGGATGCGCTCGGCCAGCGTGCCCTGCGGATTGAATTCGAGTTCCAGTTCGCCGGCGAGGAATTGCTGCGCGAACAGCTTGTTCTCGCCGACATAGGACGAGATCATCTTCTTGATCTGGCGGGTTTCCAGCAGACGGCTGAGCCCGATGCCGTCGACGCCGGCATTGTTGGAGACCACGGTGAGGCCCTTGACACCGGACTCGCGGATCGCGTCCGACAACTCCTCGGCGATGCCGCAGAGGCCGAAGCCTCCCGACATGATCATCATGTTGTCCTTGAGAACGCCCTCAAGAGCCGACTTGGCGTCGGGATAGACCTTGTTCATGCAAAAAAACCTCGACTGAACCTTCGGCTTGCAGGCGTCGCGCCTTATTGGCGGCGATTATTAGGCGAAATCCTCCAAAGCCGTCAATGATGCGGGGTTCTCCGATCCGCGCGCCGGTGCTAGAAGCTGCCCACGCCGTGGGCAGTACCGTCCGCGGCCTTGAAAGCGACAAGAAAACCCATCAAGTTGCGGGGGTTGGGCGTGGGCACGCAGGTTTCCCGGCTCGCCCTTCTGGCTCCAACAACCAACCCGACCAGGACATGCCATTGACCATGGCCCAAGGAATGAAGCGCCTCGGGACGCCGATCGCGGCGCTGCTCGGTGTCGCGCTGATCGCCCTGATCGCGACCTCCTGGCTCATCAACCGCGACGCGTTGCGCAAGGCGGTGGAAGTTCAGATCCGCGAGGTCACCGGACTCGAGCTCAGTGTTGCCGGCGCAATCGACATCTCGGTGCTCCCGGCGAGCTACATCTCCTTTCACGACGTCGGCCTGAAGGGCGGCGGCACCAGCGACCCCGCGCTCCATGTCGACGTGCTCACCGCCAACCTGCGGCTGCTGCCGCTGCTGCTGCAACGGTTCGAGATCTCCGACCTCACGCTGCTGCGGCCGCGCATCCATGTCAGCCTGAAGCCGGACGGCGAAAGCAACTGGACGCCTTTCATCCAGACCATCGCGCGCACCATGAAGCCCGGCGCCGACAACCAGGTGTCGTTCTCCGAGATCCGGATCCAGGACGGCGTCCTCAACTACGAGGACACCGCCACTCACGCCACCGAGACGTTCGAGGACATCGACCTGTCGCTGGCCTGGCCGTCGATCTCGCGCTCCTTTGCCGCAACCGGACAGTTCGACTGGCGCGGCGAGCGCGTCGACGGCTCGATCAGCTTCTACGATTTCGTCGCCGCCCTCTCCGGCGACCGCTCCGGCCTGAAGGCGCGGATCGCCAGCGCCCCGCTCAAGCTCGCCTTCGACGGCAGCGTCGCCAACCGCACCAGCCCAATGATGGAAGGTACGCTCACGGTCGACAGCCCGTCCTTACGCAACGCGTTGCGCTGGACCGGCCAGCCGCAGCCCGGCAGCGGCGGCTTCGGCCGCTTCGCGCTCAAGGCGCGGGCCAATGTCGTCGGCCCCTCGATCGCGCTCACCAACGTCAATGTCGAGCTCGACGGCAACAGCGCCGAGGGCGTGATGACCTACGCCAATAACGGCCGGCAGACGCTGCAGGCGACGCTCGCCGCCGACGCGCTCGATTTCACGCCCTACATCTCGACGTTTCGTCTGCTCGCCAGCGGCGCGCGCGACTGGAACAGGCAGTTGTTCGACCTCAACGGATTGTCGACCACCGACCTCGACATGCGCCTGTCGGCCGCCAAGCTGACAGTCGGCCCGACCAAGCTCGGCCGTACCGCGATCGGCGCGAACTTGCGCAACGGCACGCTAGCGCTGTCGGTCGGCGAAGCCCAGGTCTATGGCGGCATCGCCAAGGGCTCGTTCGGCATCGCGCGCTCCGACACCGTCGCCGACGTCAAGGCGCAATTCCAGTTCATCGACGTCGATCTCCAGGCCTGCGCGACCGAACTGTTCGGCCTCAGCAAGCTGTCGGGACGCGGCAACATCAACGTCTCGCTGCTCGCCTCCGGCTCGAGCCCGTTCGGCCTCGTGCAATCGCTCGACGGCACCGCCACCGTGACCGGGCATGACGGCGCGATAGCGGGCTTCAATGCCGAGCAGCTCCTGAAGCGACTGGAGCGGCGGCCGCTGTCGGGCGGCGGCAACTTCCGCAACGGCTCGACCCCTTACGACAACCTCACCATCGCGGTGAAATTCGCGGACGGGATCGCCACCGCCGAGGATATCCGCATCGAAGGCCCGGCGGCGAAGATCACGCTGACCGGCACCGCCTCGGTGCCGACGCGCGAATACGACATGAAGGGCGTCGCGAGCCTGAACACGACATCCGGCTTTCAATTGCCCTTCATGGTGCAGGGTCCCTGGGACGATCCCCTGATCTTCCCCGACCCCGAAGCGCTGATCCGCCAGTCGCCCGCGGCCACCCCCTTCCTCGACCTGCTGAAGCAGCGCATTACCGGCGGCGGGAAGCGTCCCGCGCCGGACGGATCGCCGGCGGCGGACGACGCCAGGGACAGCGCCAAAGACAACGCGAAGTCCAACTGAGGACGGCGAGCGTCTGACCGCGCCCGAATTGATCCAGCCGAATTGATGCGGCGAATGGATCGATGCGACATTAAAGATCTCCCCCGACCCGACGCCCCACGACCCACGTCTGACAAGATGCGTTGATTGCGCTACCACCCTGCGCTAATGTTTTTCCCGACCGGCTCAAACACCGGCGGCTTGAGGGAGAAAAACGTGAAATCCAAGGTTATTGGCGCAGTATCGCTGGCGGTCGCTGCGGCCGGGCTGTTCGCAGCCGCTGCACCCGCATTTGCGCAGCAGAAGACGATTACGGTCTGGTGGGGCAAGGGCTTCTACCGCTCCGAAGACGACGCATTGCTCGAGACGATCAAGAAGTTCGAAGCCAAGACCGGCATCAAAGTCGAATTGTCGCAGTACGCGATCCAGGACATGATTCCGAAGACGGTCGCCGCGCTCGACGCCGGCACCGTGCCCGATGTCGCCTATTCCGACAGCTACGACGTGCAGGCGCAGGGCAAGTGGGCCTATGAAGGCAAGCTCGAGGACCTCTCCGATGTCATGGAGCCGATCAAGGACCGGTTCGTGCAGAACACGCTGGATGCCTCGATCCTCTACAACGACGTCACCAAGAAGAAGGCCTATTACGGCTTCCCGCTGAAACAGCAGAGCATGCATGTCGAGATCTGGAACGACATGCTGGAGAAGGCCGGCTTCAAGCTCGCCGACATCCCCACCGACTGGGCGGGCTACTGGACGTTCTGGTGCGACAAGGTGCAGCCGGGCATCCGCAAGGCCACCGGCCAGCGCGTCTACGGCGTCGGCCAGCCGATGGGCGTGGAATCCACCGACTCCTTCCAGTCCTTCTACACCTTCATGGACGCCTATCACGTCAAGCTGGTCGACGACGACGGCAAGCTGCTGGTCGACGATCCCAAGGTGCGCGAGAACCTGATCAGCGCGCTGAAGGACTACACCGACACCTATATCAAGGGCTGCACGCCGCCCTCCTCCACCACCTGGAAGGATCCGGACAACAACGTCGCCTTCCACAACAAGACCATCGTGATGACCCACAACTTCACGATCTCGATCGCGGCGAAGTGGTTCGAGGATTCGCAGAACCAGGCACTGACCCAGGAGCAGCGCGACGCCGGCAAGAAGGCGTATGAACAGGACATCGTCACCGCGTCCTTCCCGAAGGCGCCGGATGGTTCGACCATCCGCTACCGCTCCGACGTCAAGACCGGACTGATCTTCACCGCGGCCAAGAACAAGGCCGAGGCCAAGCAGTTCATCAGCTTCCTGCTCCAGGAAGAGAATGTCCGCCCCTATATCGAGGGCGCGCTCGGCCGCTGGTTCCCGGTGACCAAGGAAAGCCAGGCCAGTCCGTTCTGGCAGGCTGACAAGCATCGCAAGGCGGTCTACGCCCAGTTCACCGGCGGCACCGCGCCGTTCGACTTCACCAAGAACTGGAAGTTCACGATCCTCAACAACGAGAACGTCTGGGCCAAGGCGATGAACCGGGTCGTTAGCGAGAAGGTCCCGGTCGACAAGGCCGTCGACGAGCTGATCGCCCGCATCAAGCAGGTTGCAGGCTAAACTGTATCCCTCCCTCTCCCCGTTCCTGCGGGGAGAGGGTTGGGGTGAAGGGCTCTATCCGCGAACAATACGCGCTGTGAGTCCTGTCCCCCCTCCCCGGATCGCCCGAGGGCGAGGTGAAAGATCTAGAAGAGTCCTGAAGAATGGCGATCACGCTCTCTGGCGATCAGTCGATCCCCGCACCGCCCTTGTCCCCGCGGCTGACCCCGGCGCAGGCCTGGGGCATTGCGCTGCTCGCGCCCTATCTGCTCGTGTTTCTCGCTTTCGTGGTCTATCCCGTCTGCTACGGGCTGTGGCTGGCGCGGGCCCCCTCGAACTACGTCGCGCTCTATCACGATCCGATCTTCGCGCGCGCCGCGGTCAACACGCTGATCTTCCTGGTCATCGGCATCAACATCAAGATGCTGATCGCGCTGTTCCTGTCCGGCTTCTTCGCCCAGCAGCGCACCTGGATCAAATGGCTCTCGGTGATCTTCATCCTGCCCTGGGCCGTGCCGTCGATCCCGACCATCCTTTCCGTGCGCTTCATGTTCAATCCCGAATGGGGCGTGGTCAACCACCTCATCTTCTCCTTCACCGGCGATGACGGCCCGAACTGGCTGAACGACCCGACCGTGGCGCTGACCATGGCGATCGGCGTGCACATCTGGAAATCGCTGCCGTTCTGGACCCTGATCCTGATCACCGGCCGCCTTGCCATCGCGCAGGACCTGTTCGAGGCCGCCGAGGTCGACGGAGCGAGCTGGTGGCAGAAATTCCGCTACATCACCTGGCCGTCGATGCAGACGCTGTATATCACCTGCACGCTGCTCTCGATGATCTGGACGCTCGGCGATTTCAACAGCGTCTATCTTCTCACCGGCGGTGGCCCGGCCGACCTCACGCACGTGCTGGCGACGCTGGGTATCCGCTATCTCCGGCTCGACCAGCTCTCGCTCGCGATGGCCTCCATCGTCTGCGCGATGCCGTTCGTCCTGCCGCTCGTGTACTTCATGATGAAACGGCTCTCGCGATGAAGCTTCCCGGTGCAAGCGAATTTTCCTGGCGCGACGTCGCGACCGAAGCGCGTCTGCTGCTGATCGGCATTCCCGTCTTCCTGTGGACGATGATCCCGATCTACCACATGTTCCTGTTTGCGATCTCCCCGAAGGAGGACGCGTTCTCGGGCAAGCTGTGGCCGGACCACCCGACGCTGCACAACTTCGAAATCGTGTTCAAGCAGCAGCATTACTTCCTGCGCGACTTCTACATCCAGTTCTGGAACTCGACGGTCATCGCAGTCTCGGTCGGCGTGCTGACGCTGGTGATCGCGACCGCCGCGGCGTTCTCTATCTCGCGCCTGAAGGTCCCGGGCGGCCGCACCGTGCTGAACCTCGCGCTCTTCACCTATTTCATCCCCGCGGCGTTCCTCGCCGTGCCGATGTACCGCACCATGGGCAATTACGGCCTGCTCAACAATCACTGGTCGCTGATCCTGGCCATGGTGACGATCGCCAGCCCCTACGCGATCTGGGTGCTCAAGCAGGCCTCCGACAAGCTGCCGGTCGAGCTCGACGAGGCCGCGGTGATGGACGGCGCCACCACGCTGCAGATCTTCCGCCTGGTCTATCTGCCGCTGATGATGCCCTCGCTGGTCGCGATCGGCACCTATGCGGTGCTGCTGGCCTGGAACGAATATCTCTACGCGTTCCTGCTGCTATCGAACGACCGCGAGATCACCCTCCCCGTCGCGCTCGGCAACTTCCTTGCCGCCGACGATTCGCCGTGGGAGCTGTTGATGACGACCGGCTTCATCTACGCGCTGCCGCCGGCCGCGATCTACTACGCCTTCCGCCGCTACATGGTGGGCGGCCTCACGGCGGGTGCGGTGAAGTCTTAGTCGTTTTGGTCAGAGCGTAGCCCGTTGGTCAGAGCTACACGGCATCTAAAGCGGCGCTGCACTCTCGCCCTGTTCGCTCGACAGTTTCGAGGCGAGCGAGGCGACGACGATGACCACCGCGATGAGACCGATCACAAGCGTGCAGATCGCGTTGATTTCGGGCTTCACCCCGAGCCGCACCTCCGAATAGATCCGGATCGGCAGAGTCGCCGAGCCCGGGCCGGTGGTGAAGCTTGCGATCACGAGATCGTCGAGCGACAGCGTGAAGGCCAGCATCCAGCCGGCGACGATGCTGGGGGCGATCAGCGGCAGCGTGACGGCCACGAACGCGCGGACCGGATTGCAACCGAGATCCATCGCCGCCTCCTCCAGCGAGCGATCGAGCGAGCCGAGGCGGGACTGCACGACGACGGCGACGAAGCACATCGTCAGCGTGGTATGGGCGATCGTCACCGTCCAGAAGCCGCGCTCGGCGTTCAGTGCCACGAACAGCAGCAGCAGCGACAATCCGGTGATCACCTCCGGCATCACGAGCGGCGCATAGAGCATGCCGGAGAACAGCGTGCGGCCGACAAACCGCTCGCCGCGCGACAGCGCCACCGCGGCGAGCGTGCCGAACAGCGTGGCCATGGTCGCGGAGGCCAGCGCGACCTTCAGGCTCATCCAGGCCGCCTCGATCATGGCGCGGTCGTTGAAGAATTCGTGGTACCAGCGCAGCGACCAGCCGCCCCATACCGTCACGAGCCGCGAGGCGTTGAAGGAATAGATGACGAGGATCAGGATCGGCAGATAGAGGAACGCCAGCCCCAGCGTGAGCGAGGCGATGTTGAAGCGGGACAGGCCGGAGACCTTGCGCATCAGCTCAACGCCCCTGTTCCAGCTGGCGCTTCTGCAGCCGCTCATAGAGCAGCAGCGGCACCAGCAGCACCGCGAGCAGCACGATCGCCGCGGCGGAGGCGACCGGCCAGTCCTTGTTGGTGAAGAATTCGAGCCACAGCGTCTGGCCGATCATCAGCGAATTGGAGCCGGCCAGAAGATCCGGAATCACGAACTCGCCGACGATGGGAATGAAGCAGAGCAGCACGCCGGCGCCGACCCCGGGCAGCGACAGCGGAAAGGTGACGAGCCAGAACACCTGCCAGGGCGGTGCGCCGAGATCGCCGGCCGCCTCCTCCAGCGCCGGCTCCATCTTCGCGAGCGTGGCGTAGAGCGGCAGGATCATGAACGGCAGGTACGAATAGACGATGCCGATATACATCGCGCTGTCGGTGGAGAGCCACACCACCGGCTGGCTGACCAGATGCAGCATCAGCAGGATCTGGTTGAGCAGGCCGTCATGCTGGAGGATGTTGATCCAGGCATAGATGCGGATCAGGAACGACGTCCAGAACGGCACGATCACCAGCACCATCGCCACCGCCTGCCAGCGGCTCGGCAACCGCGCCATGCCATAGGCGATGGGATAGCCGATCACGAGCAACAGCGCGGTCGCCGTGACGGCGACGGTGAGGCTGCGCACATAGGCAAAGACATAGATGTCGTCGGAGGCAAGCAGCCTGAAATTGTCGAGCGACAAGGCGCCAAACGCCGCCTCGAGCGCATCCCATCCTGCCGCGAGGTCGAACAGCGGCTCGTAAGGCGGCTGCGCGATCGCGGTCTGCGACAGGGCGATCTTCAGCACGAAACCGAACGGCACCAGGAAGAACAGTACCATCCAGACATAGGGCGCGATCGCGGCAAGGCGCGCGGGACGCGCGAAGATGCGGCGGGAGCTCATGACGTCAGCAACACGCAGTCATCGGGCGCGAACCAGGCGACCACATGCTGGTTCACGCTGTAGGCATCGACATCGAGGCGCGCGCTGTTGGCGACGGAGGCCTGCACCATCCCGCCGGTATCGAGCTTGACCTTGTAGGTGGTGGTGCCGCCCAGATAGCAGATGTCTGCGATGACGCCGTCGAGCAGGTTGATCGCGGTCTCGCGACCGGCCTCGCCCACCGGACCGCGGCGCGACAGCTTGACCTTTTCGGGGCGGATCGCGACCGACAGTTTTCCGCCGCCGACCGGTTCGCGCGGCTCGGCCACCACCAGCGAGCCCGCATCACGCGTGCCGATGATCAGACGATGGCCGTCGCGCAATTTGGATTCACCGTCGAACAGATTGATGTCGCCGACGAACTCCGCGATCCAGCGCGAGCGCGGCGCCTCGTAGAGCTCCCTGGGGCTCGCGACCTGGGCCAGCTTGCCGGCCTTCATCACGCCGATCCGGCTCGCCATCGTCATGGCCTCCTCCTGGTCGTGGGTGACGATGATGAAGGTCATGCCGAGCCGGCGCTGCAGCTCCATCAGCTCGCCTTGCGTGCTTTCGCGCAGCTTCTTGTCGAGGGCCGCGAGCGGCTCGTCGAGCAGCAACAATTGCGGCCGGCGCGCCAGCGCGCGAGCCAGCGCCACGCGCTGGCGCTGGCCGCCGGACAACTGGTCCGGCTTGCGCTTCTCCAGTCCCTCGAGATTCACCAGCGCGACCATCTCGGCCACACGCCTGGCGATGTCGGCGCGCGCCATGCCGGCGCGTTTCAGGCCGAAGGCGATGTTGTCGCTCACCGACAGATGCGGAAACAACGCATAGTTCTGGAACATCATGTTGATCGGGCGCTCGTGCGGCAGCGCCTGCGCGATATCCTTGCCGCCGAGCAGGATGCGCCCTTCGTCCGGCGCCTCGAAGCCGGCGAGCATCCGCAGCAGCGTGGTCTTGCCGCAGCCGCTGGGGCCGAGCAGCGCAAAGAACTCGCCCGCCCCGATGTCGAGCGAGACGCCGTCCACGGCACGGAACGCCCCGAACGTCTTCGCCACGCCCTCGATCCGCAGCAGCGGCTGTCCGGCCGCTGGATGCGCGGCTTCGCCGGCTGCGCCAAGCTCGGCGTCTGTCGTGAGCAACTTTTCAGCCATGTTCCTGCAAATCCTGATTCCGCCGCACGCTAGCGGTCGATCCGACTTTGCTCAACCGGCTCAAGACTTTTCGTTCACATCACATTCGCCATGAACGCGGCCAGCGCATCCCGGTCCGCCGCCGGCATGGTCAGGCCGAGCTTGGAGCGACGCCACAGGATGTCTTCGGGGAAGCGCGCCCATTCGCAGGTCATGAGATAGCGCACCTCGGCGCCGGTGAGCTCGGGCCCGAAGGCCGGACCCAGATCTTCGCGCGTCTTCGCCTCGCCCAGAACTCCCGGCAGGCGCGAGCCGTAGGCGGCGACCAGACGCTGGGCCTGCGGCTCGGACAGGAAGCGCCAGCGGTCGCGCGCGAGGTCGACTTCGGTGTCGAAACGGTCTGAGGCAAAATCGCCGCCGGGCAGCGCGGCGCCGGCGGTCCAGCGCGGCGACATCGGATAGAACGGCGTCAGCCGCGTCACGGCCCGTTCCGCGCGCAGGCGCGACGTCGTGACGTCGCCGCCGAACATCGTGATCAGCGGCGCCTTGCGCCGGCGGGCGTGGAACAGCGTGGTGCCGTCGCGTCGCCGTGCGGACGCCAGCGTCAGATTGACGCCGGAGACCGCGCGCACCACGTCGGTCGGGGCGACGCGCTCGCGGAAATAGCGGCTAGCGGCGTCGCAGAGATAGCTGGCGTCGGCCGCCGGCATCGCCACGATCGCGGGATCGCCGGTGAAGTCGTGCGTGACCGTCCCGATCAGCGTGAAGTCGTGGGCGAAGCTGGACGCGAAGATCAGCCGTCCATCGCTGTTCTGGAAGACGTAGACGCTATCGTGATCGAACAACCTCGGCACGATGATCTGGCTCATCTGCATGGTCGCCATTTTGGGTTGCGGCAGCCGCAGAACGGTCTCCGCGACCATCGCGGTCCAGCCGCCGGCGGCATTGGCCAGTGCCCGGGCCGTGATCGTGCGGCGATGGCCGCGATCGACCACCGCGAGCCTCCAGATGTCGGCTCGATCGGCGCGCACGCAGCGCGCTCCAGTCCGGATCACCGCGCCGCGTTCGGCTGCGTCGAGCGCCGTGAGCACCACCAGGCGGGAATCGTCGACAACGCAGTCCGAATATTCGAAAGCCGTGCCGAACGGGCGCTTCAGCGCATTGCCGACCGGATGATGCGTGATGTCGAGGGTCGCGGTGACGGGCAGTCCGCTGCGGCTGGTGAGGCTGTCATAGAGGAACAGGCCGGCACGCAGCAGCCAGGGCGGGCGCTCCTCGGAATGGGCGGGGATCACGAACCGCATCGGCCGCACCAGATGCGGCGCGATCCGGAGCCAGGTCCGGCGCTCGGCCAGCGCCTGGCGCACCCGCCAGAAACCGCGGCGCTCCAGCACCGACAGGTCGCCATGGATCAGCCGCGGCGTGGCCGACGAGGCCGCGCCGCCGAGATCGCCCTGCTCCAGCAGGATGACGCGCAGGCCGCGGCCGGCCGCATCGCGGGCGAGGCTGACACCGTTCAGGCCGCCACCGATGATCGCGAGGTCGTAATCCGCCATGAAGCCGTCGAATGGGAGCGAAGCGCCCCATCCTTAGCCGGTCTTGAGCACAAGCTCCATCGTTTCGACGCGACCGACGAGGCCGGCATATTTCCCGATCGGCAGCGGTTTGCCGAGCAGATAGCCCTGCACGCCGTCGCAGCCCTCGCGGGCGAGGAAGTCGAGCTGGTCGATCGTCTCGACCCCCTCGGCGACGATCGACATGTCGAGGCCGTGGCCGAGATCGATCACGGCGCGCACGATCGCAGCCGATTGCGGGTTGCGGCCGAGATTGGTGATGAAGGCGCGGTCGATCTTGATCTTGTCGAACGGGAAGGCCTGCAGATAGCTCAGCGAGGAATAGCCGCTGCCGAAATCGTCCATCGAGATGCGCACGCCGAGCGCCTTCAGGCGGCGCAGCAAAGCGAGGCCCCGGTCGAAATCCTCGATCAGCACGCCCTCGGTGATTTCAAGTTCGAGCCGGCCTGGCGACAGCCCGGTCTCGAGCAGGATCGCATGGACGAGCCCGACCACGTCTCCGTGCATGAACTGCGCCGGCGACAGATTGACCGCGACCTGGAGCGGCTTAGGCCAGGACGCCGCCTCGCGGCAGGCCTGACGCAGGATCCACTCGCCCATCGCGACGATCAGGCCGCTCTCCTCGGCGATCGGGATGAAGTCGGCCGGCGAGACCTGGCCGCGCACCGGATGCTGCCAGCGCGCCAGCGCCTCGAAGCCGATGATCTCGCTCTCGGCAACGCTGTGGCCGGCGATGCCCTGCGGCTGGAAGGCCAGCGAGAGTTCGCCGTTCCTGATCGCGTTCGACAGGTCCTGATGCAGCACGCGGCGGTCTCGGGTCTGCTGGTCCATCTCCGGCTGGTAGAGGCTGATCGTGCCGCGCGATTTCTGCTTGGCGCGGAACAGCGCCGCGCCGGCATTGGCGAGCAGGGACGCGCCGTCGGCGCCATTGTGCGGGAAGATCGACATGCCGGTGGTGACGCCGGCGCGGACCGCGCGCCCGTCGATCTGGAATTCCCGGGTGACGGCCTCGCCGACATGCTGCGCCAGTGCCAGACCCGCTTCGGGTTGCTTGCCGTCGATGATGAGTCCGAACTCGTCGCCGGACAGGCGCGCCACCAGGCCGCCGCGCGCGACGTCCTGGAGCCGCTGGGCAACCTCGATCAGCAGCTTGTCGCCGAGCGCATGGCCGAAGACGTCGTTGACCTCCTTGAGCCCGTCGAGATCGATCGAAAGCACCGCGAATTCCTCGCCGGTGCCCTCGCACGCCTCGATCATCTGGGCGAGCGCCTGAAGGAATGCCGCGCGGTTCGGCAGGTCGGTCAGGCCGTCGTGATAGGCCATGTGCGCCATGCGCGACTCGGTCTGCCGCCGGTCAGTGACGTCCTCGTGGGTCTTGATCAGATATTGCGGCTCGCCGGCATCGTCGAGCACCGTCGCACGGCGAGTGAGGAACAGCCGCAGCCCCGCCTTGGTCGAGATCGGATGCTCCTCGGAGACCATCCCGCGCTTCCTGATCGCGGCTTCATCGCGCGCGATGATCAGCTTGGATTCCTTGGGATTGAAGATGTCGGAGGCGGTCAGGCCGGTCGCTTCCTCGCGCCTGCGGTTGAGGATCGTCTCCGCGCTGCGGTTGGCAAGCAGATAGCGGCCGTCCCTGACCTGCTGCACGATCAGCGCCACCGGGATGTTGTCGACCACGAGCTCGAGGAATTTCTTCGTGCTCTCCAGCTCCCGCGACAGCGAGCGGCGATCGGTGATGTCCTCGAACACCACCAGCAGGAATTCGGGCTTGTCGGCCTCGTTGCGGACGACGATCCGGACCGAGGCCACCATGCGCCGGGTCGCGCCGCGATCCACCTCGAATTCGTTGCGATACTGCCCTTCAGGCGCCAGCAGCGCAGCCCGGTCGGTCGCCTCGATGCTCGCCGCCGATCCCGGCCCGAACAGTTCGCACGCGGTTTTGCCGACGACCTGGTCCCGCGAAAAGCCCCAGAACCGCTCATAGGCGCTGTTGGCGAAGATGTAGCGGCCGTCCTCGATGCTCTTGGCGGCCACGCAGGCCGGCACGTTGTCGAGCACCGTTTCCAGGAACTGCTTGGTGGAGGCAAGTTGCCGCGACAGGATGCGCTGCTCGCTGACGTCCAGATGCGTGGCGACCGAACCGCCGTTCGGCAGCACGAAATATTTCACCAGGATGGCGCGGCCGTCAGGCAATTCGGTGATCAGGCCGTTGGGGCTTGCCGCCTTCTCGTAGAAATCGTCGTCGGAGACGCCGAGGACTCCGCGGTTGCGCCGCAACTCGAGGATGTCGTAGCCGGTCATGCCGGTCCACAGGTCCGAGCGCGACAGGCCGTAGATGTCGAGATAGCGGTCGTTGCAAAAGATGATGCGCCGCTGCGCATCCGTCATCACCACGCCCTGGTTCAGATTGTTCATCGCCGAGGAGATGAAGGCGTTGCGGCGCAGTTGCGACCGCCTGGTCCGGCGCAGCGAGGCATGGATCCACAGGGCGATGGCAGCAAGGAAGGCGCAGACGACGATGCCGGCGATCAGGCTTTCCCAGATCAGGTTGGGATCGAGCTTGTCGAAATAGCTCGGCGCAGCCAGACTGTCCGCAAGAACAAAGGCATGTGCAGGCGCGGCCATGCTGGCCAGGCACACGACAGCCTGCACAGCAGTCGGAAGCGTGCTGCCAACGTGCCTCTTGTTCTCAGCCATCTGCCACCCGCGATTTCAACGTGGGATTGTCTGGTCTCGCCGGTTTGGATCGGGTAAACGCCTGTAGGTGCGACAGAAAAATGTGACGCGAAATACGGCAATTGCCCTGACATGATGAATGCTTTCTTAATGCAGAACGGCCGCGCTGCCCGTTTCCCCGGCAAACCGATGCGATCCTCGTCTCCAGCGAACCGTCTGCACAACCATGGATAGGGTCGACTGCGTCGTCATTGGAGCCGGCGTGGTCGGACTCGCGGTGGCTCGAAAACTGGCCCAGGCCGGGCGCGAGGTGATCGTGCTCGAGGAGGCCGAGGCCATCGGCACCATCACGTCCTCGCGCAACAGCGAGGTGATTCATGCCGGCATCTACTACCGCGCCGGGAGCTGGATGGCGCGCATGTGCGTCAGCGGCAAGCACGCGCTGTACCGCTATTGCAGCGAGCGCGGCATCCCGCACAAGAATTGCGGCAAGCTGATCGTCGCGACCAGCCCGAAAGAGACCGAGAAGCTGCAATCGATCAAGGCGCATGCCGAGGCAAATGGCGTGCTCGACATGCAACTGCTGGCGGGCGACGCTGCACGCGCGCTGGAGCCGGCGCTCGCCTGCGATGCTGCGCTGCTCTCGCCCTCGACCGGCATCATCGACAGCCACGCCTACATGCTCTCGCTGCGCGGCGAAGCCGAGGACGCCGGCGCGGCCTTCGCGTTTCACACCCCGCTGATCCGCGCCCGGGCGAAGGGTGGAGTCATCGAGGTCGAGGCCGGCGGCGAGGCGCCGATGACGCTGCAATGCAGCCTCCTCGTCAACGCAGCGGGGCTTTCGGCCACGTATGTGGCGCGCAACATCGACGGCATGCCGCTCGACCGGATTCCACCGTCCTATCTCGCCAAGGGAAACTACTTCAGTTGCAACGCCAGGGCGCCGTTCTCGCGCCTGATCTATCCGGTGCCCGAACCCGGCGGGCTCGGCGTCCATCTGACCCTCGACATGGCCGGGCAGGCGCGTTTCGGTCCCGACGTCGAATGGATCGAGACGATCGACTACGAAGTCGATCCATCACGCGCCGAGCGGTTCTATCCGGCGATCCGGAAATACTGGCCGACACTGCCCGATGGCGCGCTGATGCCGAGCTATTCGGGCATTCGTCCGAAGATCGTTCCGCCGGCGGTTGCCACGCAGGATTTTCTGATGCAGGGCCCGCGCGATCACGGCGTCGAAGGCCTGATCAATCTGTTCGGTATCGAATCGCCGGGACTGACATCATCGCTCGCGATCGCGGATCACGTCGCCGAACTTGCAAGGCCGTAAGGCCCGCGCCTGACAGCTCAGTACACCTTGCAGCAGGGATGAGCGCAGCAACGCTCACCCCTGCCTGAAAGGGTGCGGTCAAACTCTACGCTGTTACGGGGGTTACTAGTGAAGCGTGTTGCCGTTGTGCTTCAGACGCTCGATCTGGTCCTTGACCATCAACTTCCGTCGCTTCAACTCAACAATTCTCAAATCGTCTGTTGAAAGGTGCACGAGGGCGTCGTGCAATTCGTTTTCAAGTGTTTTGTGCTTCCGTTCCAATTCAACCAGATGTGCCTGAATTGTCATTCGAAACCTCCTCGGTAGGGGTGAACCTTGGATTCGATCCGGACAAGGAAGTGTACATCACGGATTCGCCCTGTCGATGGGTATCCGTCGTCGCACTGTCATTTTTGAAAATTCATGTGTAACGAAGCGTGACTAAGGAACCGCGCAGAAAAAATCCATGATATCAACATGCTTGCGTAGCGCTGTAGCGGAATCGCCGGGATATGTTGCGATAGACCGGTGAGTGACGGCCCGAGATCGCTTGCGATCACGGCGCGCAAGGACGATAATTTCCACAAGGCATCCACAGCCTTAATTTCACGCCTATCGGTTTTCGGCCACCGCAGACATGACCAATGAAGACGAGCGTGAGCTCGAAGCCGAGCTCACCCGGTTGCAGCAGGAACACCGAGATCTCGATGCGGCGATCGATGCACTGCATCAATCGCCTGCCCCCGACCTGTTGCGGCTGCAGCGGTTGAAGAAGCGCAAGCTTTTGTTGCGCGACCGTATCGCGTTCATCGAAGATCAGATCACCCCCGACATCATCGCCTGATTCACAGGCGATCTTCGTGACCGTTCGCTGCGCGGGAATCCGCTTGACTCCAAAAGAACAAAATAGGAACATTTGAGCAAGCGCCCCCCGGAAGCGACCCACAACCTCGCGAGGACACGCAGATGTCGGCAACCTCCCTTCTCGACAACAGCCATTATGAACAGGCCTGCGATCAGGCGATCGCGATGTGCGACGGCAATCTGCGCAGCACCATCAAGGCGCTGATCATGGCCAACGAATATCTGGAAGCCGAGCTCGAGGAATTGCGGGCGGCGATATCGGCCGACTGCATTCCGGAGACCTCGCGCAGCAAGATGCGGAGCAGCGCCGCCTGATTTCGATTCCTGGAGCAACGCCATGTCGGACGTGACCTATTACGTTGCAATGCCCTTCCTGATCGATGCCGACGGATCGCCTGTTGCGGGCGCCGCCGAGGAATGTCAGAGCTCGACAGCTGCGTTGCGGCGCGCCGAGATCCTGTCGCGCGGTGCAGGCCATGTCGGCGCGGTCGCGTTCAGCCGCAGCGGCAATCCCATGACCGGCGAATTCGGCGACGCCACGCTGCTGCGCAAATTCGGCCAGGTGCCGGAAGATCTGGCAACGCTCTAGCGTCAGCTACTGACGAGCCTGATGCGCGGCTCGTGCCGCCGGCGCGCCTTGCGCACATACATGGCCGCATCCGCCTCCTCCAGAGCACGCACGGCATCGGAGTGCGCGCTCAATAGCGCGACACCGGCAGACGCGCCCGCGGTCACGGACTGGCCGTGAAACGTGAATGACAGATCGTCGATCGCCTGCTCGAAGAGCGCAGCCTTTGCCTTCGCATCGGTCTCGCTGAGATTCCAGAGCAGCAGCGCGAACTCGTCGCCGCCGAGCCGGCCCACCACGTCCGAGGCCCGGATCTGCCGTTTGAGCGTGGCCGCGATCGCCTTGAGCACCTCGTCGCCGGCGGCATGGCCAAAGGAATCGTTGATCGGCTTCAGCCGATCGACGTCGAGCACGATCAGCGCGCCGGTGGCGCGGTAGCGCTTCATGTAGGCGATGGCGCGCCCGAGTTCGCGCTCGAAACCGCGCCGGTTCGGAATCTCCAACAGGAAATCGGTGTCGGCCGCAGCTTCCAGTTCCGTGACCCGCCGCTGCGCTTCCTTCAGCTTGCTGCGCAAGCCGCGGATGGTCGCCTTGGCGGCGGCGGCCGCCGACGCCTCCTGCCGCGCCGGCTTGGCCCGACGCTTGGCCAACCGCTCGGGAACTGCTTTGGATCGGCTGGCGCTGGTTTTCCGGCCTTTTTTGGCCTTCGCAGCACGTGCCCTTTTTGATTTCTTCATGGGCATCCTGCTCAATGAAGGCTTGCGGGGATTCACCAAGACAGGATAGTGCATTCCCTTCTCCTTGCCACCGCCTTGCGAGCCACCGGCCGGAACCGATAGTCTGGCCTATCTTTCTGTTTTCCGAGCACAATTAACGTCATGACCGCGCCGATCGCCATCATCATGGGAAGCCAGTCGGACTGGGAGACGATGCGGCACGCCGCCGACACGCTTGCAGCGCTGGGCGTCGCCGCCGAGACCCGCATCGTTTCGGCGCACCGAACTCCCGACCGCCTGTTTACCTTCGCCAAGGGCGCCAAGGCCGCGGGTTTCAAAGTCATCATCGCCGGCGCCGGCGGCGCTGCGCATCTGCCCGGCATGGCGGCGGCACTGACGGAACTGCCCGTGTTCGGCGTTCCCGTCGAGTCCAGAACGCTCAAGGGCATCGATTCGCTCTATTCGATCGTACAGATGCCCGCGGGCATCCCGGTCGGCACCCTCGCCATCGGCAAGGCCGGCGCGATCAACGCGGCGCTGCTTGCGGCCGCCGTGCTGGCGCTGTCCGACCCGGCCCTGTCCGACCGCCTTGCCGCCTGGCGCAAGGCGCAGACGGAGGCGGTTGCGGAGCGGCCGGAGGACAAGGCGTGACGGACAGCAAGCAGGTGAAGCTGAAGCCCGGCGACACCATCGGAATCCTCGGCGGCGGACAATTGGGGCGGATGCTGGCGATGGCCGCGGCGCGGCTCGGCCTGCGCTGCCAGGTGTTCTCGCCCGATCCGGACTCGCCGGCCTTCGACGTCGTGCTGAACGCGACCTGCGCCGAATATGCCGATGTCGAGGCGCTGGAATTGTTCGCCAACGACGTCGACGTCATCACCTACGAATTCGAGAACGTGCCGTCCGCCGCTGCGATGGTGCTGGATTCCCGCCGCCCCGTGCTGCCCAACCGCAAGATCCTCGAGACCACCCAGGACCGGCTCGCCGAAAAGGATTTCGTGACGCGGCTCGGCATCGGCACGGCAAGCTATGCCGACGTGACGTCCGTCGCATCGTTGCGCGAGGCGATCGCGAAGATTGGCCTTCCGGCCGTGCTGAAGACCCGCCGCTTCGGCTATGATGGCAAGGGCCAGGCCATCATCCGCGAGGGCGACGATGTCGCCAGGGTGTGGACAAGCCTCGCCACCAAATCGGCGATCCTGGAAGCCTTCGTGCCGTTCGAGCGCGAGATTTCCGTGATTGCCGCGCGCTCGGCCTCGGGCGAGGTCGAGTGTTTCGACGTCACCGAGAACGAGCACCGCGATCACATCTTGAAGATCTCGCGCGCCCCCGCGCCGATTCCCGATTCCCTCGCGGAAGAAGCGCGAAGCATCGCGGGCAAGATCGCGAGCGCGCTCGACTATGTCGGCGTGCTCGCCGTCGAGATGTTCGTGCTGGCGAACGGCAACGGACCGAAGGTGCTGGTCAACGAGATCGCACCGCGCGTGCATAATTCCGGGCACTGGACGCTCGACGGCGCCTCGGTGTCGCAATTCGAACAGCATATCCGCGCCATCGCCGGCTGGCCGCTCGGCAAACCCGTGCGCCATGGCGAGATCGTCACCATGACCAACCTGATCGGCGACGAGATCAACGATTACGAGAAATGGCTGACCGTCCCGGGCGCAACCATCCACATCTACGGCAAGGGCGCGCCGCGCCCAGGCCGCAAGATGGGCCACGTCACCGAAGTCAGGCCGTCGAAAGGCAAGTGAAGGGACGGTTTCCGGGCATGGCGGCCGGGAACAGCCTGTCTTTCGCGCCAAACCCCACAAATCGGGCTGTCCTCGCCATTTTTGCCACCATTTTAGTGGCTGAAACAGGCCCGAAACCCCACCTGGCTGGTGGACATCGAGGGTTTTGTCTGATACATCCGCGCGCTCAAGGATAAGGGCTTGCGCTTTTTGCCATCCCCTTCGTCTTACCAGAATTCAAATCCGATCCACTGAAGAGGATGCCGCGTGCAGGTTCTCGTTCGCGATAACAATGTCGACCAAGCCCTCAAGGCGCTGAAGAAGAAGATGCAGCGCGAGGGTATTTTCCGCGAGATGAAGCTCCGCGGTCACTACGAGAAGCCCTCCGAGAAGAAGGCCCGCGAAAAGGCCGAAGCCGTGCGTCGTGCGCGCAAGCTGGCCCGCAAGAAGCTGCAGCGCGAAGGCTTGCTGCCGATGAAGCCGAAGCCGGTATTCGGCGCCGGCCCGGGTGGCGAGCGCGGCGGCCGTGGCGGCCCGGGTGCGGGTCCGCGCGCACCGCGCTGATTTGCGGCACTTGCAGGACATCAGTTTTCCAAGACTTCAGTTTTAAATGACGCGGGCCCCGGGCCCGCGTTATTGTTTTGTAGCGGTGCCTTTCTGGGACGGGGCACTACCGATGCGGCACCAGCGCGAGCGAACCGTAGATGTCCTCCCCTTTCCCCAAGCGCGGCATGGCGCGGTCACGCCTGATCTGGCGCCAACCGCTCACGCTGACCCTGATGGGGATCGCGCTGTGCGGCTGCTCCTTCGACCTGGGATCATTGATGCCGGAGAAGGAAAAGCCCCAGGAGGCGCCCAAGGCGGCTGCTGCCGTGGAGAGCGCGGTGAGCCCCGGCAATGTCGCCGAGGCCCACGCTCACACGGCCAAGGGCCAGACCCTGGCGAAGACGGGGGAGACGGCCGGGGCGCTCGACGAGTTCAACCAGGCGGTCGCACTCGATCCCTATAACGCACAGGCGCTCTACGGCCGCGCCCTGATCTATCAGGGCAACAACGAGCACAACTACGCCATCGCCGATTTCAGCGCCGCAAACGGGCTCAATCCGCAAAAGGTCGAACCGCTGCTCGGCCGCGCCACCAGCTATCTCGCCATCGGCAAGATCAAGGAAGCGGCGGCCGATCTCGATGAGGCATCCGAAGTCGAGCCGCAAAACGCCCAGGTCTGGACCGCGCGAGGACAGGCCTATGAGCGGCTGGGCGACAAGGCCAAGGCGGCAGCGTCCTACAACAAGGCGGTTTCCTTGCGTCCACGCGACGATGCCGCCCGCAGCGGCCTCGCCCGGGTCGGCGGCTGATAACCCGGAACGAAGCCGCCTTTAATCGGGGGTGGAGTTCTTCGGCAGGACCGAGTGGAACATCGACTTCATGCCCGACAGCATCTCGTCCGCAACATTGGTCTTCTTCGGCCGCGGCATGGTCGCGCCGGCATCGGCACGCAGATCGAGCGGCGGCGCGATCACCGGGACCGGGATATCGGCCGGCGGCGTGATCCGGTTCGGGTCATCGTTGCCGAGCGAGGCTGTGTACGGCGGGTTGGCCGGCAACGCGCCGCCAGCGCCATAGGACTCCGGTGCGGGCGTCGATACCGTGATCGGCGGCGGCAGCGGACGCACCATGGACGGCTCAACGGTTGCGATACGCGGGACCTCGGGGGTACGGACGGTTTCCCGCACCATCGGCTCAACCGGCTTGATCTCGGGGTACCTGGTCTCGGACGATCTGGACTCGGAGGATCTGGTCTCGGACGACCTTGCTTCGGCGGCCTTGCCTTCGGGCGACTTGCGCAGCCGCTCGATGGCGGCACGCGCCAGATCGGTGGCATCGGGGGTCGCGGTGGGCGCCGAATTGGCCTCCGCCACCGGGGCGGTTGCGGGGGGCGCCACCGCCGGAGCAGACATTGTCAGAGAGGATTTGGCAGCCGCCTTCTCGCGCGCGGAGGCGCGACCGCGCGGGCTGGCCTCGGCGGGAGCAAGGTCTGCGGCCTTCGTTTCGGCAGCAGACTGATGATCGGAAGGTTTCTCGGCCGCCGCCTTGTCGGTCACGCTCTTGTCGGAGACGCTCTTCTCTGAGACGCCCTTGGCCTTGACGCCGGGTCCGGGAAGGTTGGCGACGTCCGCCGGCTTGCCGTCACGGCCGGCCTGGGCAGGCGCCGACACGGCCGAAGGGGCATCCGCCGCCGGCTTGGCATTGATGTAGTGATTGACGATGTAGGCCCCGATGATCGTCGCGAGCACCGAGGGGAAAATATCCATCGAAATTTTAGCGAGGTATTTCAGCATTTCTCGGCCACTCCCCGCGCGATCAGATGCGGGAACTTTGGGGCATTGTAAGGGATCAACTGCGACGGATCGATGGCAAAGGTTGCGCTTGCCTTACGCCTTCAGTTCGATCTCAAGGAACACGATCTCAGTTGAGGTTTCGTTAAGTACGTCGTGCTGGACGCCAGCCTTGCGAAAGTAGGATTTTCCCGCTGCAAGCTGCGCCTTGGACCGTTCGCCGCCCGGCGCGACGATGGTCATTTCGCCGGCGACGACGGGAACGATGACATAGTCCATCCCGTGGGTGTGATGTCCGGTCGCGCTGCCCGGGGCGAGCCGCCATTCGGTTACCCGAACCTCTTCGTTGTCGATCTGAACCTCGGACTTGGCGGCAAGCATCGGAACTCTCCTGGGTCATCGCTTCAGGGCACGAACACCATGAACACATAGACCGCAAATACCACCATATGGACCAGCCCGAACAGGACATTGGTCCTGCCGGTGCCGAAGGTCAGCATGCTCAGCAGGAAGGTCAGGAGGAGCAGGATGCTGCTTTGGGCGCTCAGGCCAAGCTTGAGCTCCTTGTCGAGCACCCAGGTGGCAACGCCGACGGCGGGTATGGTCAGGCCAATGGTCGCCAGCGAGGAACCGAGCGCGAGATTGATGCTCTTCTGCAGATCGTTCTTGCGGGCCGCCGTAATCGCGGAGACGCCCTCGGGCAGCAGGATCAGGAGTGCGACCAACAGGCCCGCAAAGGCAGGTGGCGCGCCGATCTGGGCGCCGACCGCATCCACCACCAGCGAGAATTTCTTGGCCAGCAGCACCACCGCCAGCAGCGACATCAGCAACAGTGCGATGCTGAGCGCGAACATCCCGTCCGAGAGATGGGCGTCCGCGCCTTCTCCGTCGGCCCGCTCATGGACGAAATAGTCCTTGTGCAGGACGGTCTGGGTATAGAGGAACACCCCGTAGAGCGCGAGCGTGACGACATCGACGAAGCCGAGCTGGACTGCCGAATAGACCGGGCCGGGCGTGGTGGTCGTGTAATTGGGCATGATCAGGGCGATCGTCGCCAGCGCGAAGAGAACGCTGAGATAGACGTTGGCGCCGGAGACCTGAAATCCCTGCTCGCGATAGCGCAGGCCGCCGATCAAGACACAGAGCCCGACCAGCCCGTTGCAGACGATCATGACCACGGCAAACACCGTATCGCGCGCCAGTTCCGGTGCCGGCTTGTCGCCCAGCATGATCGTGGTGATCAGCGCGACCTCGATGATGGTCACCGCAAGCGTCAGCACCAACGTTCCGTAGGGCTCGCCGACCCGCTCGGCGATCACCTCGGAATGGTGAACGGCCGCGAATACTGTCCCGAACAGGATGACCAGCAGGACGATCGCGAAAAGGCCGCCCCCGAGCGACAGGGTGAAGCCGTAGCCGGTCGCAGTCACGACCAGGAACAGCAGCACCGCCAGGGCGGGGAAGATCCAGGACGACCGCGGCATCGGTCCGTGTGCGCTCATGCGGGGGGATTCCTTCAAATGGGGAGTCGATTATGCGCGAGAACATCGCGCGCGTCAGCCCTCAGGCCCCATTGATGAAGTTTCGCGCGGCCTCGGCAAAAAGAGGGCCGGCATGGTACACGAGGAAATCTCTCGGCAGCCGCACGCCGCAGCAGGGGCGACGTGCCCGGCCACACGCTGCTCGCCTACTGCCATCAGGTCATGCGGGAAGAACCGGTGTCAACGCCTCTTGAGGGCCCCGGTCCGCTTCCCCGCATCACATCGCCTTGACGATGTTCTCCGTGACCTTCTTGGCGTCGCCGAGCAGCATCATGGTGTTGTCGCGATAGAACAGCGGATTGTCGATGCCGGCATAGCCGGAGGCCAGCGAGCGCTTGATGAACATCACGGTGCCGGCCTTCCAGACCTGCAGCACCGGCATGCCGTAGATCGGCGAGGTCTTGTCCTCTTCAGCCGCCGGATTGGTGACGTCGTTGGCGCCGATCACGAAGGCGATGTCGGCCTGCGCGAATTCCGAGTTGATGTCCTCGAGTTCGAACACCTCGTCATAGGGCACGTTGGCTTCGGCAAGCAGCACGTTCATGTGGCCGGGCATGCGGCCGGCAACCGGGTGAATGGCGTACTTCACCTCGACGCCTTCCTTCTTCAGGATGTCGCCCATTTCGCGCAACGCATGCTGAGCCTGCGCCACCGCCATGCCGTAGCCGGGCACGATGATGACCTTGGAGGCGTTCTTCATGATGAAGGCGGCATCGTCAGCCGAGCCGAGCTTGGCGGGCTTCTGCTCGCCCGTCGCCCCGCCCGCTGCGGCGGTCTCGCCGCCGAAGCCGCCGAGGATGACCGAGATGAAGGATCGGTTCATCGCGTGGCACATGATGTAGGACAGGATCGCGCCCGAGGAGCCGACCAGAGCGCCGGTGATGATCAGCGCCGAATTGCCGAGCGTGAAGCCGATGCCGGCGGCGGCCCAGCCGGAATAGGAGTTCAGCATCGAGATCACGACCGGCATGTCGGCGCCGCCGATCGGGATGATCATGAGCACGCCGAGCGCCAGCGCCAGGATCACGATCATCCAGAAGTCGAACGCACTGCCCGACAGCACGAGGCCGACGATGAAAAACACCAGCGCGAGAGCGAGACCGATGTTGATGACGTGGCGGAACGGCAGGATGATGGGCGCGCCGCTCATTCGCGCGGACAGTTTCAGGAACGCGATTACCGATCCGGTGAAGGTCAGCGCGCCGATGGCGACGCCGAGCGACATTTCGACGAGACTCTGCGGATGGATGTTGCCGGGCGAGCCGATGTCGAAGGCTTCGGGCGCATAGAAGGCCCCGGCGGCCACCAGCACCGCGGCCATGCCGACCAGCGAGTGGAACGCGGCGACGAGTTCCGGCATCGAGGTCATCGGCACCCGGCGGGCGATCACCGCACCGACCGCGCCGCCGATGGCGATACCCAGGATCACGAGAATCCAGGCAAGGCCATCCGCCGGCGGATGGCTCGCCAGCGTGGTCGCGACCGCGATTCCCATGCCGATCATGCCGAAGAAATTGCCCTGGCGCGACGTCGCCGGGCTCGAGAGCCCGCGCAGCGACAGGATGAACAGCACCCCCGCCACGAGATACAAGAATGCAGAGAGATTGGCGTTCATCTCAGGTCCCCATCTGTCCCTTCAGCCCGAGGTGGCCGCTCACTTCGACTTCTTCTTGTACATCGCCAGCATGCGCTGGGTGACGAGGAAGCCGCCGAAGATGTTCACGCTGGCGAAGATCAGCGCGACGAAGCCGAAGCCGCGTGCCCAACCCGAACCGCTCGAGATCATGCCGACGCCGACCGCGAGCAGCGCGCCGACCACGATCACCGAGGAAATCGCGTTGGTCACGCTCATCAGCGGCGTATGCAATGCCGGGGTCACCGACCACACCACGAAATAGCCGACGAATACGGCGAGAACGAAGATCGACAGCCGGAAGACGAAGGGGTCGACGACCTGTGCAACATGCTCCATGGCGGCTCTCCTTAAGCTTTCGGCTGGAAGTTCGGGTGGATCACCGCGCCGTCCCTGGTCAGCGCGGTTGCCTTGACGAGTTCGTCGTCCCAGTTCACGGCGAGCTTCTTCTCTTTCTTGTCGACCATGGTCTCGATGAAGGAGAACAGGTTGCGCGCATAGAGGCTGGAGGCCGAGGCTGCGACGCGGCCAGCGACGTTGGTGTAGCCGACGATCTTGATGCCATCGAGGTCGACGACCTCGCCCGGCTTTGCGCCCTCGACATTGCCGCCGCGCTCGACTGCGAGATCGACCAGAACGGAGCCCAGCTTCATCGACCTGACCATCTCGGCCGAGACGAGCTTCGGCGCCGGCCGGCCCGGAATCAGCGCGGTGGTGATGACGATGTCCTGCTTCTTGATGTGCTCGGCTGTGAGCGCAGCCTGCTTGGCCTGGTACTCCCTCGACATTTCCTTGGCGTAGCCGCCGGCGGTCTGCGCGTTCTTGAACTCCTCGTCCTCGACGGCGAGGAATTTCGCGCCGAGGGATTCGACCTGCTCCTTGGTCGCGGGCCGGACGTCGGTTGCGGTGACGATGGCGCCGAGCCGGCGCGCGGTCGCGATGGCCTGGAGGCCGGCGACGCCGACGCCCATCACGAAGACCTTGGCCGCAGGCACGGTGCCGGCCGCCGTCATCATCATCGGGAAAGCACGGCCGAACGCCTCGGCGCCCTCGATCACGGCGCGGTAGCCGGCGAGATTGGCCTGCGAGGACAGCACGTCCATCACCTGCGCACGGGTGATGCGCGGCATCAATTCCATCGCGAAGGCGGAGACACCGGCATCGGCGATCGTCTTGAGCGCGGCCTCGTTGCCGTAGGGATCCATGATGGCGATGACGAGTGCGCCGCGCTTGTATTGCGCGAGTTCGGAGGCCTCGGGACGCTTCACCTTGATGATGATGTCGGCATCCTTAAGCGCGTCGGGGCTGACGGTGGCGCCCACAGCGGTGAACTCGGAGTCCGGCAGACCCGATTTGAGGCCGGCGCCCGGCTCGATGGCGACCTCGGCGCCCAGCGCCTTGAATTTCTTCACCGTATCAGGCGAAGCGGCAACGCGCGGCTCCGACGGATCGATTTCCTTGGCAACGGCGATCTTCATAGGCCCTCCGGCGACGCGGGACAAAGCGCGCACGCAAACTTAGCGTTACTCCCGCAACGTTGGATACCGGTTTTAGGACCGGCTTGAATGCAAATTTGACAGCACCGACGACGCTGGCAGTGCTTTAGACGATGGATCAGGTCAGGAAGATCGCCATCAGGATGACGATGAGCGCGACCGCGGCCGTGCCGTACTTCACCAGCGCGATGAAGCCCTCATAGGTCTGCTCGTGGGCAACGTAGTCGTTGCCGTCTGCGGTGGTGTAAGCCACTTCGCTATGGTCAGCCATGGATTGTCCCCAGTCGAAAGTCGAATTCCAAGACGGCAATACCGCAAAGCTTCAGGCAGGGCAACGGCAGGCGCGCGCGGTTTTCCCGCAAATCAGCTCATTTCGAATCCAGATTGTCGCGGATCCGCCGCCGCCTGCTGGAAAATGTGACGAACTGCGCTCCAGTTAGCCCGGCTCTCCCCCTCAGCCCATCGCTTCCAGCTCGTCGATCATACCGGCGATGACCGAAAGACCGCCGTCCCAGAACTTGGGATCCTTGGCATCGAGACCGAACGGCCGCAGCAGTTCGGAATAGTGCTTGGTACCGCCGGCGGCGAGCATGTCGAGATAGCGCTCGGCAAAGCCCTCAGCCGCATTCTCGTAGACGGCATAGAGCGAGTTGACGAGGCAATCGCCGAAGGCATAGGCGTAGACGTAGAACGGCGAGTGGATGAAGTGCGGAATGTACATCCAGTAGTTCTCGTAGCCCGCCTTGATCTCGATCGCCGGGCCGAGGCTCTCGCCCTGCACCGACAGCCAGATCTCCCCGAGCCGCGTCGCGGTCAATTCGCCGTTCTTGCGCTCGGTGTGGACCGCGCGCTCGAAGGAATAGAACGCGATCTGCCGCACCACGGTATTGATCATGTCCTCGACCTTGCCGGCGAGCAGCGCCTGGCGCTGTTTCGCATTCTTGGTCTGCGCGAGCAGCCGCTTGAACGTGAGCATCTCGCCGAACACGCTCGCGGTCTCGGCCAGAGTCAGCGGCGTCGGCGCCATCAGCGCGCCGTTCCTGGCCGCCAGCACCTGATGCACGCCATGGCCGAGCTCGTGCGCGAGCGTCATCACGTCGCGCGGCTTGCCCTGGTAGTTCATCAGCACGTAGGGGTGCGCCGATGGCGTGGTCGGATGCGAGAACGCGCCCGGAGCCTTGCCGGGACGCACCGGGGCATCAATCCAGCGGTCGGTGAAGAAGCGCTCGGCGATATCGGCCATCTCCGGCGAGAAGCCGCGATAGGCGGTCAGCACCATGTTCCGCGCGTCGGGCCAGCCGATGACGTCGGTTGCCGCAAAGGGCAGCGGCGCGTTGCGGTCCCAATAGGCCAGCCGCTTCTTGCCGAACCACTTCGCCTTCAGCGCGTAATAGCGATGCGACAGTCTTGGATAGGCCGCGCGCACCGAGGCGACCAGAGCATCCACCACCTCGCGCTCGACGCGGTTGTTCAGATGCCGGGAATCCGCGACATCCTTGAATCCGCGCCAGCGGTCGGAGATGTCCTTGTCCTTGGCGAGCGTGTTGGTGATCAGCGCGAAGGTGCGTTCGTTGGCCTTGAAGGTCTTGGCCAGCGCCTCGGCCGCAGCCTTGCGCTTGGCGCCGTCGCGGTCCGCCAGGAAGTTGAGCGTCGGCTCGATCGCCAGTTCCTTGGACCCGACCTTGAACCGCAGGCCGGAGATGGTCTGGTCGAACAGCCGGTTGAAGGCGGAATAACCGGTCTGCGACTTCTCCAGGAAGAGCTGCTCGAGCTTGTCGTCGAGCTGGTACGGCTTCTCCTTGCGCAGATCCTCGATCCACGGACGATAATGCGCCAGTTCCGCAGCTTCCATCGCGCGGTTCAAGATATCGTCATCGATCCGGTTCAGCTCGAGCGCGAAGAAGAGAAGATGGGTCGAGGCCGCCGTCAGCCGCTCCGACACGTCGCCGTAAAACTTGGAAATCTTCGGGTCCACGCTGTCGCCGGCATGGATGAGGCCGGCATAGGAGCCGAGCCGGCCGGCGAGATCGTCGATCGCCTCATAGCGTCGCACCGCCTCGGCGAGCCATTTTCCGCCATCTTGGTTTGCTGTTCCTGTCGCGAGCTTGCCCTTGTAGTCGGTCTCGAACGTGACGCAATCGGCATCCATCCTTTCGAGATCGCGCACCACTTCCGGCGCGTCGATCCCGGAATAGAGGTCGGCGAGATTCCACTCCGGAAGCTTGCCGGTCTTGCTCGCGGGCTTTGCGAGCGACGATTTGGAGGACTTTGCCTTGACCGCGGATTTCTTGGCAGCGGACGTCTTGGTCGCGGGCTTGCGAAGAGCGGGCTTCTTGAGGGCAGACTTTTTCATGGCAGACTTGTTCATGGCAGGCTTGTTAATGGCAGACTTGGAGCGCGAATTCATTGTGTGGGAAACCTGTGTTCAACAATCGCGACGACGGGCAAGGGCATCAAGGTTTAAGAGTGCGTTAATCGGCTTCGGCCAGAGTGCCCCGATTCGAGACAGATAGAGTCAGATAGTAGTAGCGTGCGGGGAACACCATGGCTGCCAGTATTTTGATCGCCGACGATGACGCTGTAGCCCGCCGGCTGGTCGAAAACATGGTGCAGAAATGCGGCTATGAGACGGTGGTCGTGGACTCCGGCGACGCCGCGATCGCCGCCCTCACCGCCCCCGATGCACCGGCCATTGACGGCGTGATCCTCGACCTCGTGATGCCCGGCCTCGACGGCATGGGCGTACTGGCGAAAATGCGCGAAGCAGGCCTCAACGTCCCCGTCATCGTGCAGACCGCCCATGGCGGCATCGACAATGTGATATCGGCCATGCGCGCGGGCGCGGCCGATTTCGTGGTCAAGCCGGTCGGCGTGGAGCGGCTCCAGGTCTCGCTCCGCAACGCGCTCAACGCCTCCGCCCTCAAGGGCGAATTGCAGCGCATCCGTCATAGCCGCGAGGGCCGGCTGACCTTCTCCGACATCATCACGCGCGCCGAAGCGATGGCACCGGTGATGCGGGCCGCACAGAAGGCGGCAGGCTCCTCGATCCCCGTGCTGATCGAGGGCGAGTCCGGCGTCGGCAAGGAGATGTTCGCGCGTGCCATCCATGGCAGCGGCGAGCGCAAGGCAAAGCCCTTTGTCGCGGTCAATTGCGGTGCAATCCCCGACAACCTCGTCGAGTCCATCCTGTTCGGCCATGAGAAGGGTGCCTTCACCGGCGCCACCGATCGCCACACCGGCAAGTTCGTCGAAGCCCATGGCGGTACGCTTTTCCTGGACGAGGTCAGCGAACTGCCGCTGACCGCGCAGGTCAAGCTGCTGCGCGCGCTCCAGGAGGGCACGGTCGAGGCAGTCGGCGGCCGCAAGCCCGTCAAGGTCGATGTCCGCATCATCTCGGCAACCAATCGCAGGCTGCTGGAGCGGGTGAAGCAGGGACATTTCCGGGAGGATCTGTTCTATCGCCTTCACGTGCTGCCGCTGACGATCCCTCCGCTGCGCAGCCGTCGCGAGGACATCCCGCACCTGCTGCGGCATTTCCTGGCGCGCTTTGCCGCCGAGGAGAACCGCCCCATCGCCGGGATCAGCGGCGAAGCGGTCGCGCATCTCGCCCAGCTCGATTGGCCCGGCAACATCCGCCAGCTCGAAAACGCGGTGTATCGTGCGGTGGTCATGAGCGACGGCGACCAGCTTGGCCTTGGCGACTTCCCCCTGCTCTCCCAGCAGGCGTGTCCCGGGACTGACATTCCGACCGCGCCGCTGATGCTGGAGCCGATCGCGGCCCCCTCGGTCATATCGGGTAGCGAAATACCGATTGCGCCGCTGCCCCATGCAGGGTCCCTCGCCATGCTGACCGCGACCGGCGACGTCCGCCCCTTGGAGGACATGGAGAACGAGATCATCCGCTTCGCGATCTCGCATTATCGCGGACAGATGTCCGAGGTCGCGCGCCGCCTCAAAATCGGCCGGTCCACCCTCTATCGCAAACTCGACGACGCCGGGGTTCCCGGAAATGGCGGCAAAAGCGGCGAGGAGACGCACTGAACCTCATGCGAACAGAGGTTTGCACGACCGTGCGTGGCGGCCGTAAGCCGTTCGCATGACGTCAGAATTTGGCTGAGACGTGAACCGTGACATTGAAGTTACAGACATCGGGAAAAGCGCCCGGCGGAGGCCCACAATCCGTTGCAAACAGGCTTCCTTGAAGTCAGTTTGTCGTGAGTTGTCCCGGGTAGCGCTGGCTGCACATACGGGGCCTGTATATCGTCTGCGTTTGAATCGTTGCTTGCAGGCGTGCAACTTTCGAGAGGCCGGCGCGGTTTAGCCGAAGCTCAATAGGCGATAATGAAGCTGTTCCACCAGGGACAGTTCACCCGAGGGGTGCGACACAATGCGTGACTGTTTGAACCACCGTGCAGGCTTCGACCGCGTCTTGATGGCTGTCGCAGCGACCTTCCTCACGGTATCGGCCGGCTCGGCGCTGGCGCAGGATCAGGCGCGCAGCAGCGCCGCCGAACTCGCGATCGATGCCGCGATCCCGCGTCCCGAGCCCGCAAACGTTCCGCCCCCGACCGCGGCCGACATCAAGCTGGATACCACTGCGACGGTGCAGGACACCGCGAAGGAGCCCGCCAAGGAACCCGTGAAGGCCGAGGCCACCCAGGCGCCTGCAAACGTCGACGTCAAGTCTTCCGATATCAAGCCTTCCGACGCAAAGCCTTCCGAGGTCGCCACCACACCCGCGCCTGAGGCGTCGCCGGCCAAGACCGATACGGCAACGACCGCGCCGGCCGCTCCCGCGGCGCCCGCTACTGCCGCGGCTCCGGCCGCCGAGCCGGTGAAGGCCGCGAGCAACGTCCCCGCCGCCGACCAGCCGGTTGCCGAGAAGCTCAAGGACCTCATCGGCGCCAAGACCTCGCGCCATTTCGACCGCAAGAACGAGCGCGCAGCGGTCGAGAAGTTTTACGGCGCACGCGACTTCGCGCCGGTCTGGACCCAAGCCGGCAGCCTGACAGCTGCGGCCAAGGGCGTGATCGCGCGGCTGAAGGATGCCGCCTCCGACGGCCTCAACCCTGCCGACTATCCGGTGCCGGATTTTGCTGCCGCCACGACGCCCGATGCGCTGGCCGATGCCGAGCTGAAGCTCACCGCCAGCATGTTCGACTATGCCCGCCAGGCCCAGAGCGGCCGCATGCACTGGTCGCAGGTCAGCGCCGACATCCTCTATCCCGAGCATCCGGTCGACCCGAGCGAGGTGCTCACCAAGGTCACAACCGCGGCCGACGCCTCGGCGGCGCTCGACAGCTACAACCCGCCGCAGAAGCTCTACAAGGAGCTGAAGGCCAAGCTCGCGGAGCTCCGCGGCCAGGGCAACGGCCCGGTGATCGAAATCGCCGACGGTCCGGCGTTGAAGTACACCCCCGCCGGCAAGAAGCAGGCTGAGATCGTCGTCGATGATCCGCGCGTGCCGCAGCTGCGCGCCAAGCTTGGTATCGCCGAGAACGCCAGCGATAGCCGCTACGATGCGACGGTCGCCGAAGCCGTGCGGAAATTCCAGGCGAGCGCCGAGCTCAAGGCGACCGGCATCCTCGACGACAAGACCGTCAAGGCGATCAACACGCCGAAGCGCGACAAGCAGATCGACACCGTGCTGGTGAACATGGAGCGCTGGCGCTGGCTGCCGCGCGACCTCGGCGTCCCCTCGCTCGGCGATGCCTATGTCATCCTCAACATTCCCGACTATACCTTGAAGGTGATGCAGCGGGGACAGCAGGTCTGGACCACCCGCGTCGTCACCGGCAAGCCGGGCCAGCACGCCACGCCCCTGCTGACCGAGACGATGAAGTACATCACGGTCAACCCGACCTGGAACGTGCCGCCGTCGATCGTCTATGGCGAATACCTGCCGGCGTTGCAGCAGGACCCGACCGTGCTCCAGCGCATGGGCCTGAAGCTCGAACAGAACCGCGACGGATCGGTGCACATCTCGCAGCCGCCGGGTGAAGCCAACGCGCTCGGCCGCATCCGTTTCAACTTCCCGAACAAGTTCCTGGTCTATCAGCACGACACGCCGGACAAGAACCTGTTCGCCAAGGAAGACCGCGCCTTCAGCCATGGCTGCATGCGCGTGCAGTATCCGGATCAGTACGCGTCCGTGCTGCTCAACATCGCCCTGCCGGGCGAGAAGTACACCCCCGAGCGCGTCCGCAGCATGTACGGTTCGGGCGAAGTCGACCTGAAATTCCCGACCCCGATCCCGGTCAACATCACCTACCAGACCGCGTTCGTGGACGATGCGGGCAAGCTGCAATTCCGCAAGGACGTCTATGGCCGCGATGCGACCATGATCAATATCCTGAAGAACAGCCGTGGCAAGGATCTCGAGAACGTCGTCGCGCACTCCCAGCCGAGCTATTCGCGTCCGGCCACGACGCTGCCGAACGGCGTGGCGGTTGCCAACAATGGCGGTTCATCGGGCCCGAACTTCTTCGAGCGGCTGTTCGGTGCACCGACGCCGCCGCCGGCCCCGGTCGGCCGCCGGCCGCCGCAGCGGGTCTTTACCCGCTGAGGCCCGCCCTGGGCGCGCGCCCGGACTGCCTGAAATTCTCTATTAAAATCAACGACTCCATCCCCCGGATGGGGTCGTTTAACGTTAACCATTCTCCACCTGCCCTCGGGCAGCGGGCGTTTTTTTGCCACACTCAACCGGTTAGGTTTGTATTCTGACTTGGTTTTGGGGGCAGGAAGGTAAGTTCGAGTTAACCTTCTTGCTTTAAGAAAGCGTTCACCCTCTTTCGCGCGCTAACGTGGTTTGGCGGGAGAGTCCATTTTGAACGCTCGGTCGACTGGGTGGGCTCTAACGTGCTGACTGGTCTCGCACGCCAATTCGCGGTGCTGTCGTTGTCCCATGCGGGAGTGAAGGCCGGATCCCGGATCGGTCTCGCATCCGTATTGCTGTTTGCGGCTGCCGGTTCGGTTCACAACGCCGCCGCGCTGAACGAGACCAAGACGCTCTCGTTTCACCACACCCATTCCGGCGAAGATCTCACCGTCACCTTCAAGCGCGATGGCCGATACGACGAAGCCGCGCTGAAGACGCTCAATCACTTCCTGCGCGACTGGCGTACCCAGGACGAGACGGTGATGGACCGTCACCTGTTCGACATTCTCTGGGAAGTCTATCGCGACGTCGACGGCAAGCAGCCGATCCAGATCATCTCCTCCTACCGGTCCCCCGCCACCAACGCCATGCTCCGCCGCCGTTCCTCCGGCGTGGCGCGATTCAGCCAGCACATGCTGGGACATGCGATGGACTTCTACATTCCGGGCGTCCCGCTGGAGCAGATCCGCTTCGCCGGCCTGCGCCTGCAACGCGGCGGCGTCGGCTTCTATCCGACCTCCGGCTCGCCCTTCGTGCATCTGGACACCGGCAGCATCCGGCACTGGCCGCGCATGACGCATGACCAGCTCGCCCGCGTCTTCCCGGATGGAAAGACGGTGCATTTGCCGACCGACGGCACGCCGCTGAAGGGCTATGAGCTCGCCAAGGCCGAGATCGAGCGCCGTGGCACTGGCGACGATGACGGCGGTAGCAAGCCGAACTTCCTGGCAGCCCTGTTCAAAGGCAAGCCGGCTCCGGCCTCCAGCAGCAGCGACGAGGATGACGAGGGCGCGCCCGCGCCGGCCGCCAAGCCCGCTGCGCCGACCGTTGTCGCAGCAGCCGCAGCCAAACCTGCTGATTCAAAGCCCGCCGAACCGGTGCCGACGCCGCGCGCCAAGCCGTCAATGGCCGCCACGATCCAGCTTGCCTCGGCCGATGCGCAGATCGTTGCGCCGGCCAAGCCGAAGCCTGAGCCCGTGGCCGACAAACCGGCCCCGGGCAAGCCTGAAAACCCGGCCGACATCATCAATGCCCGCGGCTTCTGGGACACCCCGTCCTCGCCGCAGCAGGCGACGCCCGCTCAGGTGGCTGCGCTCAGGGCGCGCCAGGCCCTTGCTCAAGCCACCGATTCGCAGACGGGCGCGAGCACCTCCGGTTCGGCCTACCAGGCGCTGGCCTACGCGCCGGCCTCCGCCTCGCCGGTCGACCGCGCCAACGTCGTCGCCGCTTCAGCGCCGATCCCGCGCGCCGCGCGTCCCGCATCGCGCAGCGCGGCGCCTGCTACCGAGATCAATACGGTGGTCGGCAAGAACGTTGGCGGCGCGGTCACCACCGCGACCCGGCTCTCCGCAGCCAAGGGCGAGAGCATTTGGCTCAAGATCGTCATGCTGTCGCCGAGCGCCAGCCGCGCGATGTCGGTGACGCTGATGGGCGAGGTCGATACGGCCGCGTTGCGCGCCTATTTCGTCAAGCCGCAGTCCGTGATCGCGATGGGCTTTGCCGACGATCCGATGCAAGGCCTGTCCTGCGACGGCTTCACCGGCACCGCGACCGCAAAGCTCCAGACGACGTCGTTCATCGTGCGCACCGCCGCACTTCGCTGAGCCGCAGCTATTTCCACCAATTCAGTCTGGCAGCCCGGATGGCGCGCAGCGCAATCCGGGGGATCCCAGTTCGCATGCAAAAACCCGGATGTCGCTCTCGCTCCATCCGGGCTGCGGCAGCGGTACTTGAGGCCTGACCGCCTCAGAGCATCCCCAGCGCCTGCATGTAGGTCTCGAGAATCGTCTCGGCCTCGGCGCGCTCGTTCGGGTCCTGCTTGCGCATCCGCACGATGGTGCGCAGCGCCTTGACGTCGTAACCGTTGCCCTTGCTCTCGGCATAGACGTCGCGGATGTCGTCGGAGATCGCCTTCTTCTCTTCCTCCAGCCGTTCGATACGCTCGATGATGGATTTGAGCTGGTCCTTGGCAAATTTCGTCGCGGGCTCGTCGTCGCGGACGGCGGCGGAGGTGGCCATCTTGGTACTCCCAATGGAACTGGCAAAACGAGGTGACGCCGGCATCCTCACCGCGCGTGCTGGTTAGACCCTTAGGGTTGGCGGTCCCCGCGTTCAAGCAAGCATCGCGCTCGTCCACAGCGCGCCCACAGGAGATCACGTCGTCATTCCGGGGCGATGCAAGGCATCGAACCCGGACGCTCGAGATTCCTGGTTCGGTGCTGCGGACCGCCCCGGAATGACGGAACGAAATGATTTAGTGCCCGGGATGAACCTTCTTCATCGCCTCGATCTGCTCGGGCGTGGCCTGGCCCTGGTATTTCGACTTCCAGGTCTCGTAGGGCATGCCGTAGACGGCCTCTCGGCTCTCGTCCTTGCTCAAGGCGACGCCTTGCGCGTCGGCAGCGTCCTTGAGCCAGTTGGACAGGCAGTTGCGGCAGAAGCCGGCCAAATTCATCAGGTCGATGTTCTGGACGTCCGTCCGGCTCTTCAAATGATCCACCAGACGCCGAAAAGCGGCCGCCTCGAGCTCCGTTCTGGTTTTGTCGTCGATTGCCATGACTGAATCCTCGGCTCAGACCCTGATGGTTGATCACCCTTACGGGATCAGGTGGGGTCCTGTCACAGATTTTGCCATATCGCTGGGCAAACGGGCCCGAAGCCGCCTTCAAGGCAGTTCCTCGCCCCTACGCCAAATCGTCAACGATCTGATATAGCTTCCGCGACAATGATCGCCGAATCTCCCCGCTCCCCGCTTCGCCTGCTCGCCCGGTTGGTCCCGGTGCTGGTGGTTTTCCTGCTGTGCCTCTGGGCCAGCCCGGCCTCCGCCGACTTCCGGCTCTGCAACAACACCTCGAGCCGGGTCGGCATTGCGCTCGGCTACAAGGACGCCGACGGCTGGACCACCGAAGGCTGGTGGAACATCTCGTCCCGGTCGTGCGAGACCCTGCTGCGGGGAACGCTGGTCGCGCGCTACTACTACATCTACGCCATCGACTACGACCGCGGCGGCGAATGGTCGGGCCAGGCCTTCATGTGCTCGCGCGACAAGGAGTTCACCATCCGCGGCACCGAGGATTGCCTCGCGCGCGGCTATGACAGGACCGGCTATTTCGAGGTCGACACCGGCGAGCAGCGGGCCTGGACGGTGCAACTCACCGACGCCAACGAGCAGCCGTCACAGCCGCAGCGCGTGCCTGGAATGCCCGGTCCTGTCGGTCCGGGCGGCGGCGTGCCCGGTTTGCCCAACAATCCGCCCGGTGCTACGCCCCCCAGCTCGCCCGGCCTGCCACCCCCGCCTGGAAATAAGCCATGAGGCGTCTTCGCCGTATCAAGATTCTCGCGACCCTCGGACCCGCCTCTTCGGACCTCGCGATGATCCGCCGCCTGTTCGAGGCCGGCGCCGATCTGTTCCGCATCAACATGAGCCACACCTCGCATGACAAGATGCGGGAGCTGGTGGCGACAATCCGCAGCGTCGAGAGCAGCTATGGCCGGCCGATCGGCATCCTGGTCGACCTGCAGGGGCCGAAGCTCAGGCTCGGCGCCTTTGCCGAAGGCGCGGTGCAGCTCCAGAACGGCCAGACCTTTACCCTCGATTCCGACACGACGCCGGGCGATGCCACGCGCGTCAATCTCCCGCATCCGGAGATCCTGGCCGCGCTGCGGCCGGGCCACTCGCTGCTGCTCGACGACGGCAAGGTGCGCCTGATGGCGGAGGAGACCTCGAAAGACCATGCGGTGACGCGTGTCGTGGTCGGCGGCCGGATGTCCGACCGCAAGGGCGTCAGCCTGCCCGACACCGACCTGCCGGTTTCGGCGATGACGCCGAAGGACCGCGCCGACCTCGAGGCGGCGCTCGTCACCGGCGTCGACTGGATCGCGCTGTCCTTCGTGCAGCGCGCCGAGGACGTGATCGAGGCCAAGAAGATGATCCGCGGCCGCGCCGCCGTCATGGCCAAGATCGAGAAGCCGCAGGCAATCGATCGCCTCGCCGACATCCTCGAGGCCTCCGACGCGCTGATGGTGGCGCGCGGCGATCTCGGCGTCGAGATGCCGCTGGAGCGCGTGCCCAGCCTGCAGAAACAGATGACGCGGATGGCGCGCCGCGCCGGCAAGCCGGTGGTGATCGCAACCCAGATGCTGGAATCGATGATCCAGTCGCCGGTGCCGACCCGCGCCGAGGTCTCCGACGTCGCCACTGCCGTCTATGAGGGCGCCGATGCCGTGATGCTGTCGGCGGAATCGGCCGCAGGCAAATTCCCGGTCGAAGCGGTCTCGACCATGAACCGCATCGGCGAGGAGGTCGAACGCGACCCGATCTATCGCTCTGTGATCACGGCGCAGCGCCCGCCGCCGGAGGCCACCGCCGGCGATGCCATCGCCGACGCCGCGCGGCAGATCGCCGAGACACTGGATCTGCCGGCGCTGATCTGCTGGACCAGCTCGGGCTCGACCGCCGTGCGCGTGGCGCGCGAGCGGCCGAAGCCGCCGATCGTTGCGATCACGCCCAACATGGCGGCCGGCCGCCGGCTCGCCGTCGTCTGGGGCGTGCATTGCGTGGTGGCTGAAGATGCCCGCGACCAGGACGACATGGTCAGCCGCGCCGGCCAGATCGCGTTCCGCGACGGCTTCGTCCGCGCCGGCCAGCGCGTGCTCATCGTCGCCGGCGTGCCGCTCGGCATCCCCGGCACCACCAACATGGTGCGCATTGCCTCGGTCGGCCCCGAGGGCGACGCGGATATCTAGGCCCGCAGGTGCGGCCCCGACAAAAATGTCGAAAACAACCCCATGCACAGTAGCCGGCTGATCCGGCGAGCTTGCGCGGATGTTGTGAAAAGGCGTGTGCAGGCAAGGACCTGAGCGCGTTGGGGTCTCTCAGCATCGGTTGCGCGCTGTTCTCAGGCCCCGACCAGCGCCTTCGTGGTCGGCAACAGCGTCTGCTGCACCACGAGGCCGCGGGCCCGCGCATCCATGACGCCGACGGCGCGCAGCGCCAGCAGCGTCACGGTCTGGACCGCATCACGCATCCTGGCGGGATCCTCGAGATTGTCCGGCGCGAGCGGGCCGACGAGGGCCTCATGCAGCGCGCCCAGCAGCGCGGTTGCGGCGAGCGCGGTGTCCTGCGCCGGCAAATGGCCGGCGCGCACGGCAGCATCGATCCGTGAGGCCATCTCGCCCGCGATCTCGCGGCGGCTGGCGAGCCGGGAGGCGCTGACATCGACGTCGACGGGCTCGGCGAGGATGCCCCAGGCCAGCCGGCGCTGCGACAGGGTGTGGAGCGCCACCGTGGTCACGGCGGCCGCCAGCGCCGAGGACGGCCCGGGGGCGGCGTCGGCGGCCCGGCGGATCGCCGCGAGCTCGTCGCGGGACACCTCGGCAATCAGTTCGGAAATCAGCTCGGCCTTGGAGGGAAAGTAGCGGTAAACGGTACCCGCCGCGACATTGGCCCGGACCGCGACCGGCGCGATCTGCACCGCCGCCATGCCGCCTTCCGACGCAGCCTCCCGTGCCGCCGCCAGTATCGCACTGCGCCGCGCAGCGAGGCGCTTCACCACTTGATGCGTTCGCCGATAAACCATGGCGCGCTTCCTGTCCCACACGCCTGCCGCACGCCCGCGGCCCAACGCTTCGTCATTGCAATCGCTGCAAATCGCCCGCAAGGACTGAACAACTATTCAGGGGGGATGACAAGATGCAAATCAGCATAAGGGCGCCACGCAATTCCGAGGCAGCTGCAAGCAGTTAGTAAACGCATCCTTGCCCCGCGCGGCGGCCGCGAGCCGGCCGGGTTTACCCCAACTTAAAAGCGATCGTGCTCAGGTGCTGGCGTGCCGTCGTGGGCGGCCGTCCAACCCCCGGGAGTCCAATGTCGGTTTCCGTCACCAGCAGCGTTCCCGTCCGCGGCGTTGCGCGCTGGCTCATGCCGCTCTGCATCGGCGCCATTCTGTACCTGTTCTTTCTGGGTATCGGCGACATCATGCTGCGCGATTCCGATACGCTTTGGCAGATCAAGATCGGGCAGTGGATCCTCGAGAATCGCGCTCTGCCCACCTCCGACATCTATTCGTTCACGCGCGCCGGCGAGCCCTGGATCTCCAGCTCCTGGCTGTCGCAAGTCCTGTTCGCGCTGGTCTACGAGCCGACGAACTGGTCTGGCGTGGTGATCCTGACATCGCTCGCGATTGGAGCTACCGCGGCGATTTTCGTTCATCTGCTCGAGCCTTATCTCGAGCCGGTGCGCGCCTTTCTGCTCGTCACTCCGCTGCTCTTCATGGCGATGGGACATTTTCTGGCGCGCCCGCACATGCTGGCGTTGCCTGTGATGGTGGCGTTCGTCGGCGGACTGCTCGCGGCCGCCGACCGGCGCTCCGCGCCCTCCTGGCTGCTGCTACCCCTGATGGCGCTGTGGGCCAATCTTCACGGCGGCTTCGTCATGGGGCTGGCGTTGATCGGGGCCATCGGCCTCGATGCGCTCGCATCCGCCGATCGCAAGGATCGATTGGCGCTGGCGGCGCGCTGGGCCATGTTCGGATTTGCCGCGCTGCTGGCAAGCTGCTGCACCCCCTATGGCTGGAACACGCCGCTCGCGTCGACGAAAATCCTCAGCCTCGGCAAGCTGCTCTCGCTGATCTGGGAGTGGATGCCTGCCGACTTCAGCTCGCTCGATCTGTTTGGAGCAAGCCTGCTCGGACTGATCGCCATCGGCTATTACAGCGGTGTGGTGCTGTCCTGGACCCGCATCCTTCTGCTGCTCGGCCTCGTCTGGGCCGCACTCAACCATGTCAGAAACATCGAGGCTTTCGCACTGTTGACACCGCTGGTGCTGGCAAAACCGTTCGCCGAGCATTTCGGCGTAACGCGCGCGGCCGCGCTCAGGACGGCAGACGCCCGCTCCTCGCTGGCATTGAGCGCGATCGCTGCGCTCGTCATCGTCGCGGCCGACTGGAGCATCACGCGGACCTATGCCACGCCGACCCGCTATGCCTTCATCGGCAACCAGTCCCCTGCGGCCGCGGTCGACGTGCTCGAGCGCCGGCACGCGCAGCGGATCTTCAGCACCGCTCCGATCGGCGGCTATCTGATCACCCGCAACATCAAGACCTTCATCGACGGCCGCGCCGAACTGTACGGCGAAAAGTTCGTGATGGACTATTTCGACGCCGTCGAGGGCAAGAATGTGGAAACGCTTCTGCGTCTGCTCGACACCTACCGGATCGACGCGACGCTGCTGAACACCACGATCCCCGCCGCGCGGATCATGGACCATCTGCCGGGCTGGAAACGGCTCTACGCGGATGATGTGGCCGTCGTTCACGTCCGTGACGACGCAGCGGAGAAGCTCCCCTCGACGCCACGGTAGCCCACGAACCAGGGCGCGGTGAGACCGGAATTCATCGTCATCGCGCCGCGTTCTCGGCAACGGATCATTTCAATAGAACGCCGCGCACGTTCGTCGTGGTGGGCCTTGCACCATGCGGCCCCGACATCTCGCCACAACACGCGATCTCGCCGATCGAGCTCCGGTCGCCGGCGACTTGCTACCCGCACAAAAGAAAAGAGCCCCGTCCAGGACGGGGCTCTCGAAACTTTGAAGTCGTCCAGTCTTACTTGAGGCTGGTCGAGATCGAGCTGAACTTGCCGTTCAGCGTGGTGCCGAGGTTGTTGACGACAGTGATGATCGCCAGCGCGATGCCGGCGGCGATCAGGCCGTATTCAATGGCGGTGGCGCCGGATTCGTCCTTGATGAAACGCGAAACGAGGTTCTTCATAATCTGCTCCCAAAGGGTACACGAGGCTACAACTGGTCTGGTCTTTCCGGCTTCCCAGCGCCGCCCGACCATGAAAACGAACTTAAAGGCAAAGAATTTCGCCGCAGTTAATTCGACTGCGTAAACACGAAGCGTTTTGGATGTATGGGACGATAGTAAACCGAATTTGAAAATAATCCGTTAAATCGCCGATAAATCCGACGACGCCGATACCGGCGATTTACGCGAAGTTATGACCGCGCGTGCTCCTATGCGGCGGCTCGGGTCGACAAGAACAAGCAGGACATTGAGGCGGCATGTCGCTTTCCTTTGCCAACAGCATCGCGGTGCAGGGTCGCGCGCGCGCACTGGTGCCGCTGTGCGTCGGTGCCGGCACCTATCTGTTCTTCCTCATGACCGGCGACACGCTGCTCCAGGACTCCGACTCGTTCTGGCAAATCAAGATCGGGCAGTGGATCCTCGATCACGGCGCCATGCCGTATACGGACTTCTATTCCTTCACGCGCCAGGGAGAGCCCTGGATTTCGACGTCGTGGCTGTCGCAGGTGCTGTTCGCCTTCTCCTATGGGCAATGGGGCTGGGCCGGTCCCGTGATCGTCACGTCGATCGGCGTCGCGCTCACCGCCGCGATCCTGGTCCATCTGCTCGAGGCGCAGATCGAGGCGCCTCGCGCGGTGCTGTTCGCGATGCTGGCGTTGCTGCTGGCTCTCAATCACGTGCTGGCGCGTCCGCATATCCTGGCCTTGCCCGTGATGGTGGCGTGGGTCGGCCTGCTGATGGCGGCGGCCGATCGCAAAGGCGCGCCGTCCTGGACCTGGCTGCCGCTGATGGCGCTATGGGCGAACCTGCATGGCGGCTTCGTGCTCGGCCTCGCGCTGATCGGCCCGATCTCGCTCGAGGCGGTCGAACATGCGCAGAAGGGACAGCGGCTACGGCTGTTCATGCGCTGGGTACTGTTCGGCATCGGCGCGCTGATCGCAAGCTGCTGCACGCCCTATGGCTGGCGGACGCTGATGGGCGCGACCAACATCCTCAGCCTCGGCGAGCTGCTGTCGCTGATCTTCGAATGGATGCCGGCGAACTTTGCGACCTTCACCTCGTTCGAGGGCGCGCTGCTCGGCCTGATCGCATTCGGCTATTATCGCGGCCTCGTGCTGTCGGCGCCGCGCATCTTCCTGATCCTGTTCCTGACCTGGAGCGCGCTGACCCATGTCAGGAGCATCGAGGCCTTTGCCTTCCTGGTGCCGCTGGTGCTGGCCAAGCCGCTCGGCGAACTGTTTTCTCGACCGCCGACCGAGACGGCGGGCGCCGACCGATGGCCGGCGCGCACCGTCACGGCATTCGGCGCGCTGATGATCGTGGCCGCAAGCTGGACCTCGACCGCGCTCTTCATGGCACACCACCATTTCGCCTTCACGATGACCCAGACGCCGGTCGCTGCGGTCGACCTGCTCGAACAGCGCAAAGCGCAGCGAATCTTCAACGCCTACCAGTTCGGCGGCTACCTGATCTCGCGCGACATTCCCGTCTTTGTCGACGGTCGCGCCGAGCTCTACGGCGAGAAGTTCGTCATGGACTTCTTCAAGGCGACCGAGGGCAAAAAGCCCGAGTTGCTGCCGCGCCTGCTCGACGAACACAAGATCGACGCGACGCTGCTGGTGGCCGATGCACCGGGCCCGCAGATCCTCGACCAGCTGAAGGGCTGGAAGCGGATCTATAGCGATGACATCGCGGTCATCCATGTGCGGGATCACGCGGACGGCGCGGCCGCGACGCCGTCGAAGTGACCCTCCCGGTGCGCTTCGCATCCGACAGGTCTCTTGCGATCGCCGTGCTCGCGATTCTGGCGGCCGTCTCGGTTCTGCCGGTGCTGCTGACGCCCATTCCCGCGATGGTCGATTATCCCAATCACCTCGCCCGCATGTATATTCTGAGCCAGAACGGTACCCCCGATGCCAATCCGTATTACGAGGTGGCCTGGGCGTTCTATCCCAACCTTGCAATGGATCTGCTGGTGCCGCAGATGGCACGGCTGACGAGCGTCGAGAACGCCACGCGGATGTTCCTGCTGCTGAGCCAGGTGCTGATCGTCGGGGGCGCGCTGCTGCTCGAATGGGCCCGCAAGGGACGGGTTCACCTCGCCGGCTTCGCGGCGCTCGCTGTGCTCTACTGCCTGCCGTTCAGCTGGGGCTTCGTCAATTTCGAGTTCGGACTCGGCCTCGCTCTCTCAGGCATCGCCGTCTATCTGATGCTGGCAGACGGCCCGTGGCCGCTGCGCTTCGTTGCCAATACGATCTTCGTCGCGGCGCTGTTTGCGGCGCATTTCTTTTCGCTCGGCATTTACGGCGCAACGCTTGGCTTCTTTGAGCTTTCGCGCCTCCGACACGAGCGAACAGCGGACGGGGTCGCTGCCGCGCGACTTGGCGCGCTGGCGATCCCCGCCCTTGTCCTGTTCGCGATCATGCACGCAAATGCGGGCGCGATCGGAAGCGAGGGAACGAGCTGGTTCCTCGGCTTCAAGCCGATCTGGCCGCTGCGCATCATGAACGGCTACAATCTGACGGTCGCGGCGGCGACCGGACTGGCGCTCGGGTTCTCCCTGCTTTTTGCCGCAAGGCGCGGCGCGCTCAAGCTCGAACCGTCGGGCATCTGGCTCGCGACCGGTTTTGCGATCCTCTACGTGGTGATCCCTTCAAAGCTGTTCGGAACCTCGTTCGTCGACCTCCGCGTCATCCCCGCCGCGGCCCTGATCCTGCCTGCCTTCTGCTCGCTGTCGCTGCCCAGCCGGACGTGGCGCATGGCTGCGCTGGCTGGTATCAGCGGCATCATCCTGATCAACCTCGCCGTCGTCCTTTCGGTCTGGCTGCCTTACCGCGCCGATTACGCGGCGATGATCGAGTCCTTCAGCAAGCTCGATCGCGGCGCGCGCGTCCTCGTCGCCAGCACGGGCGACGCGGGCGATCCGCCCTTCGCCGATCTGACCTCATATCCCATGTATTATGCGCCGACGCTGGCCGTGCACTATGCCAACGCGTTCGTGCCCAACCTCTTCACGGAAGCGGGCAAGCAGCCGGTGCGGGCCCGCGAGTCCGTGCGCCGCCTCGCCATTCCCTACGGAGGTCCGGTGCCGTCGAGCCTGCTCGCCACGATCGCGGCCGGCGAGCCCTTGGGAGACGTTCCGCTCTTTATCCGCAGCTGGGACCGGGATTACGACTATCTCTATGTGCTCGGCCCGCCCGCCGCGAACCCGATGCCGGATCTGCTGGAGGTGTTGGATACATCGAGGCGGTTCGTTCTCTACAGGATACGGCGCAGGACGTAGGCTTGGGGCGTGGACTCGTGAACACGATCGGCCTGCGCTAACGAGGGTCGTGTTCGTGGCTCTTTTAAGACAGGACATGGCCAGTTCGCGCAAGCTAGTTCGCGAAAGGCCATGTGTGGACGCCCTCAGGCGTTGATCGTCTGGTGGTTACCTACAATTCCCCTTGCGCGAGCGTATTGACGCTTGACGCTGCCCACGAGATTCTTCTCGAGGCGAACCCGTGGAGTGGGTGCATGGTCATCGAGATGGACGCAGATTCAACTTACCTCTCGCGCTAGCCTAGCATGGGCAGCTCCGTACCCCTTCTGCATCAACAGGTAGGCCACGCAAACTCACACGGAGCTTTGCGACATCAGTATCCGATAGCTTGTTGATGACGTTGCCGACATCCTCAGGCATAGCAGAGACTGCGGCATCCTTGGACTTGTTATCCGCGATGTGCGTGAGGGCAGGCATCAAGGTACCCGCCGACATATGCCTCGCGAGGATATCGAGATCGTCCTCGGAAAACTGGCCCAAGATTGGCCGCGCGTGCTTATGTTCGATGGCGCTCTTGATAGATCCGAGAAGTGTTGGCTGGTCCGTTGCCGCGGTGCGTGATGCACTCTTCTTGCCCCCCCTCTTTCTGACAGTCTTCTTTGCTTGTTTCGCCATCGGTAGCCCCCGCTAATTTTCGATTTTTAGCGCCCAGGACCTGTATCGGCTTGACCGTTCAGGTTGCGCCAATAATAAATACACCTAATTTGGGAGGATTTGCTATGGTATTATTTCGATATTGCGTCATTGTCAGCGTGAGCCTCTTTTTAGGCGCCTGCGCCGTGATGGATTATCAGCTGGAACCGAGAGCCGGCGTCATCAATCACCAGACTGATAATGCCCGCAACAATGAGATACTGCTTAACATCGTCAGGGCGAGTTATTCTCAGCCCCTCAATTTCGTGCCGATCTCAAAAACATCGGGCACGCAATCAACCGACCTTAAAGTTGGATTACCTACATTTACACTGGGGCCTGCGCAAACCATCACGCAGAAGCAGTTCGCGTTCGCTGGAAACAGCTGGGAAAACTCCTCTAACGGGAGCTTTGATTCCGTTCCTTTGGCTTCCCACGACTTCTATGCCAACATGATGTCGCCCATCGCGCTGGAAACGGCAAACGCCTTGATCCACATGGGCTACTCGCGCGAGTTAGTACTTAATACGATGATCGCTTCGATCCGAGTAGAGGGAGGCGGCGATGTTCGAGAGTTTCGCAATGATCCGTTCGGCGAGCCCGGACCTGATACCTGCCCAGAGACTGGCGAACACTATGGACCGCAACCTGTTGGGTTGCTGAATGCCAGTTTATACGCCCCACAAAGGCTAAATGCCATAACCGCAAAGTGCGAGTATCATCGGTTTCAGTTCTTGATGCAGGCGGGTATGGCGTGGGGTCTTAATGTCCAAGTGACGTCTGTTCCGAACCCCGCTTACACATCCGACGCCGTCAAGCAGGCAAAAGCGGCAGGTAAGGATGCGCCATCAAAGACGATTTCTCAGGCCCAACTTTGCTTCGATCCTGCGTTCGCCAGGGACGATCAAAAAAGTATTGTCATGACTTTTCCCGACCGATGCGGATCGACTAGCCTTGATAAGAAGGGTACCACAACAAACCAACAAGTATTGCGAGTTCGCTTTGGTTCGGGTCCACGAGTATCTCCGGAACTGACGTTCACTTTGAAGATCAGGTCCACGTTCTCTGCGTTCTCCTATTTTGGTCATATGGTTCGCTCGTACCCTACAACGCCGACGCGTCTCTACTGGCCTGATCGAACTGTGAACTCGAATGATCCATGGGATCTCCAAGTTTTGACAATCTCAAAGGCGCCTAGCGTCGGGTGCTTCGCAAGCACTTACCTGAACGCGGAGTTTTTCTGCGTGCCGTCCGATGCCGGGGAAACGACGAAGCAGGTCTTCTCGATGCTATCGCAGTTGGTGGCTCTTAGCACGACCACGGGCTCGCTCCCGTCAACACTCGAAGTTCGTCTACAGTAAGTTTTCGATGACGATTTCGGCTTCTGCGTCCGCATCGCACTAATCGCTTGCGTAATTTATCTCTTGACGCCCCATTCTAATGGGGCGGCTTCAACACCTTTTACAATGGTCAAATAGCCCTTGTCCGCTTTTGGTCGCCCCATCACACTCAAAGCAGCAGACTTCCGCTTCGTGTTGGCAGCCGCTTCATGGGGCGCATCTCAGACCCGAACGAGGACCTTGGGGCGCGGCCACGCGGGGGCGGTCAACCGGAAAGCGCTCTCTGGTACCGTCGCCCCATCCTGCGGAGGCAATCGCATATGGCTCGCACCGTGTGGCGGCATCGGCAGTGGGCTCCCTCCCCCGCATGCGGTGGAGGGTTGGGGAGAGGGCTTTCTCCACAACGGGATTGTCGAGAATTGCGGAGGTAATCCCCCAGAGGTGATAGCCCTCACCCGCCGCGCGCGGGACGATGCTTCGCATCGCCCGGGGCGCGTCGGCCTCTCCCGCAAGCGCAAGCGGGAGAGGCGGAGCAAGCCCGCGATTCCCGCTAATCCATCGGCCATCCCCTGCCCGACCGCCATGTCGGCCCCAAAACCGGGGAAATGCGACTGATCCGGCAAGGCCGCCTTAACCACCGGTGAACTAGACTTGTGCCCCTGCAACCCGAGTTGGACCCTTCGCATGACGGGTAGTTCTACATCGATCCGCTACAGCCTCGTCATCCCCGTGTTCAACGAGGAAGCGGTGTTGCCGGTGCTGCTGCGGCGGCTGGAGCAGGTCCTGTCCCGGCTCGACGGGCCGGCGGAGGCGATCTTCGTCGACGACGGCAGCAGCGATTCCAGCTCGATCGTGCTGAAGGCGCTCGCCACGCGCGACCCGCGCTTTCGCTATATCGGCCTGTCCAGGAATTTCGGCCATCAGGTCGCCATCACCGCCGGCATGGATGCCGCGCAGGGTGATGCCATCATCGTGATGGATGCCGATCTGCAGGATCCGCCCGAAGTGATCGAGCAATTGATCGCGAAATGGCAGGACGGCAACGACATCGTCCACGCCCGCCGCCTGTCGCGCGAGGGCGAGAGCCCCTTCAAACGCGCGACCGCGCATCTGTTCTACCGGCTACTCGGCAAAATGTCCTCCGTCGGCATTCCCGCCGATGTCGGCGACTTCCGCCTGATCGACCGCAAGGTGCTGGACGCGCTCAGGCAGATGCCGGAGCAGGATCGCTTCGTGCGCGGCATGATCGCCTGGCTCGGCTTCCGGCAGACCGAGGTCGCCTTCCACCGCCTCGAGCGCGCCGCGGGCGAGACCAAATATCCGCTGTTCAAGATGGTCCGGCTGGCGATGAACGCCGCGCTCGGCTTTTCCGATCTGCCGCTGCGGCTGGCGATCTGGTGCGGACTGGCCGTCTCGGGCCTTGGCCTGCTCTACGGCGGCTGGGTGATGCTGCTGTGGCTCAGCAACGACAGTCACCTGGTTGCGGGCTGGTCTTCGACGATCGTGGTCGTGTCCCTGCTGTGCGGGATCAACATGCTGATGACCGGCATCGTGGGGCTCTATGTCGGCCGCATCCACGCCGAGGTGAAACGCCGCCCGCTCTACGTGGTGCAGGCCCGCGCCGGCTTCGATCGCGAGGCGGCGGCAGCTCCCGCGATCCACGCCGTCAACGAGCAAGCCAGCGCATGACCGAACTGTTCGACGGCTATCACGACAATTACCGTGATGTGGTCCAGTCCTCGATCGACTTCTCCGGCCTGCCGCATGATTTCTTCATGCGCGCGAAGGCCGATCTGCTGCGCGATCTGATCGCGGAGCGGCTGGACGTGGAGAAGCCCGACATGCTGGACGTCGGCTGCGGCGTCGGCAGCCTGCATCCGCTGCTGCACGGCATGGTCGGCCGCCTGAGCGGCATCGACGTGTCGTCGGCGAGCCTCGCCCAGGCGCGCGCCGGCAATGCCGCGGTCGATTACCGCGAGTATGACGGGCGCACGTTTCCCTTCGGCGATGCCAGCTTCGATCTCGTCACCGCCGTCTGCGTGATGCACCATGTCGTGCCCGCCGACTGGGCCCACTTCATCGCCGAGATGCGCCGGGTGGCGCGCCCCGGCGGCCTCGTCTGCGTGATCGAGCACAATCCGTACAACCCGCTGACGCGGCTGGCCGTTGCGCGCTGCGAATTCGACCGGGACGCGGTCCTGCTCGGTGCCGGCACGACGAGGAAATTGATGACGGCGGGCGGCCTGCGCGAGATCGGCGCGCGCCATTTCCTGCTGCTGCCCTGGGACACCAGGCCGGCGCGGCGCATCGAACAGGCCATGAGCGGGGTTTGGCTCGGCGGCCAATACGCCGCGTTCGGCACCGCCTGATCTATTTTTGCGGCGTATCCCGCCGCTTGTGCACGACCGCGACATCGTCGCTGTAGACGCGCTGCCACCCGGGCAGCCGATCGAGCAACGCCACCGCCGGTGTGCGCGGGGTGAGCAGCGTCGCGCCGATGTCGTAGTCATCGAGCAGCTTGAGAAAATCACCGAGATCGACCAGCGCCAGCGCACGGTTGTAGCGGTCGATGAACGGCCCGCCGAACAGTTCGCCGCGGCCATCGATAAAGGTGGGAATGCCGGCGAAGATCATATAGCCGCCGAACGAATAGTCGTTCAGCACGCGGCCTGCATTGGCGAGATTGGCTTCGGCGATCGCCGCCTGCGGGGTGATGAACGGCGCCGGTCTGAGGTCACGCGCCAGGGCCACACCGCTCATCGCGATCAGTGCGCCGAGCCCGGCCAGACCGAGACCGCGCGGCGACATCACCGCGTCATCCGCGGCCGGACCGCCGAACCTCCGCCCCAGCGGGGCCGCCAGATAGAGCGGCGCCAGCATGGCCAGAAGATCCGCATTGCGGATTTGCGCCAGCGCGAAATGGAGCAGTCCGATCACGACCAGGGCGCGTACGACCGGCAGCGTCACGACGTCGCGCGTGAGCGCAAAGATGCCGGCCAGCAGCAGCAACTCGAAGCCGCCGACATGACTGAAATCCTGCGGCCGCCACTCCGTGATCCAGGCCAGCGCGGGACCGAGGCCGAGTGTCGTGAGCGGCATCAATAGCGGTTCCGGCCCGAACGGCGTCAGGCAGGCCGCCGCAACCGCCAGCACGATGAACGGCAGCCACCGCCGGATCACCTGCGGCCATTGATGTCGCCCCTCGCGCAGCAGCGCCTCGAGTACCGCCGGGCCGATCAGCCCGAGCGCCAGCACCACGCTGCCGTGCAGATTGGCCCACAGCACCAGCAGCGGCAGGGCCCAATAGGGCGGCTTCCCGCCGCGATCCATGCAGCGCACCAGGGCCCCGGCCCAGGTCACCATCACCGGCAGCACCAGCACATGGGGCCGCGCCAGCATATGCGGCGCCAGCAGCACGACAGCCGCCATCACCATGACAAGCGTCAGGGCCGGTGACAACTCGCGGAGCAGGAAAGAGGTGAACAGGCCAAAAGCGAGCGCAATCGCCGCCGCCGCGACGACGACGACGCCCGGCCAGCCGGCAAGTGCGAAGACACCGGCGTAGACGACTTCCGAGAGCCATTCGAATGTGATCCAGGGCGCGCCATGCTTCGAAAACGAAAAAGCATCGCTTGCCGGCAGGGAGCCATGCGCCAGGATCCACCGCCCGACCTCGATGTGGGAATAGCTGTCGGGATCGGCGAGCAGCCGCGGGCCGACGATGAGCAGCAGGGCATAGACGCAAAGGCCCACCAGCCAGGGCAGCGCTGCACGTGCCGAAAACGGTTGAACCGCGCTATGAGCGACCTGGTCAGTCATGGCGGGCCAAAATAGGGCGCAAGCGTTAAGGGCGTCTTTCATGTGTCCCGCATTTGCCTAAAGGCGGGATCGCGGCTGCGGCGCTGGTCTTGAATGGCAGCACCGCTGGATCCGCACTGCATCATCGGATCGCAGCCAATAAAAAACGCAGCGTTTCCGCCGCGTTTTTCAATTCGATGGAACCGCTTTCGCGATTACGCCTGGGGCTGCGGCTCGAGGCCGGGATCCGGATCGGGCCGCGGGCGCGACTTGCCGGCCGGGGGCACGGCGGAGGCGCGCGGCGTGGTCGGCTCGAGCACGGACTCGCGGTTCGGCTTCTTGCCCTTGAGCAGATCGACGATCTCGTCGCCGGACAGCGTCTCGAACTCCAGCAGGCCCTTGGCGAGGGCTTCCAGGTCGGCGCGCTTCTCGGTGAGAATGCGCGTCGCCTCGTTGTAGCCCTCCTCGACGAAACGCCTGATCTCGGAGTCGATCTTCTGCACCGTGGCTTCCGATGCGTTCTGGGTCCGCGACACCGACATGCCGAGGAACACCTCGTCCTGGTTTTCGCCATAGGAGACGGTGCCGAGCTTTTCGGACAGACCCCAGCGCGTCACCATCATGCGGGCGAGGCGCGTGGCCTGCTCGATGTCGGAGGACGCACCCGAGGTCACCTTCTCGCGGCCGAAGATCAGCTCTTCGGCGACACGGCCGCCCATCATGATGGCGAGGCGCGAGGTCATCTGCTCCAGGGACATCGACAGCTTGTCGCGCTCCGGCAGCTGCATGACCATGCCGAGCGCACGGCCGCGCGGGATGATGGTCGCTTTGTGGATCGGGTCGGTGGCGACGACGTTGAGGCCGACGATGGCGTGACCGCCCTCGTGATAGGCCGTCAGCAGCTTCTCTTCCTCGGTCATGACGAGCGACTTGCGCTCGGCGCCCATCATCACCTTGTCCTTGGCTTCTTCGAACTCGGCCTGCGTCACCATCCGCTTGTTGCGGCGGGCGGCGGTGAGCGCGGCTTCGTTGACGAGGTTCATCAGGTCGGCGCCGGAGAAGCCCGGGGTGCCGCGCGCGATGGTCTTGAGGTTGATATCGGGGGCCAGCGGCACCTTGCGGACGTGAACCTTGAGGATCTGCTCGCGGCCGACGACGTCGGGATTGGGCACCACGACCTGGCGGTCGAAGCGGCCCGGACGCAGCAGCGCGGGATCGAGCACGTCGGGACGGTTGGTCGCGGCGATCAGGATCACGCCCTCGTTGGCCTCGAAGCCGTCCATCTCGACCAGCAACTGGTTCAGCGTCTGCTCGCGCTCGTCATTGCCGCCGCCGAGGCCGGCGCCGCGGTGACGACCGACCGCATCGATTTCGTCGATGAAGATGATGCAGGGCGCATTCTTCTTGGCCTGCTCGAACATGTCGCGGACACGGGACGCGCCGACGCCGACGAACATCTCGACGAAGTCGGAACCGGAGATGGTGAAGAACGGCACGTTGGCTTCGCCCGCGACCGCACGCGCGATCAGGGTCTTGCCGGTGCCGGGGGGGCCGACCAGCAGCACGCCGCGCGGAATGCGGCCGCCGAGGCGCTGGAATTTGCCGGGGTCGCGCAGGAATTCGACGATCTCCTGCAGGTCCTGCTTGGCTTCGTCGACGCCGGCGACGTCTTCGAAGGTGACGCGGCCATGCGCTTCGGTCAGCATCTTCGCGCGCGACTTGCCGAAGCCCATCGCCTTGCCGGCGCCGCCCTGCATCTGCCGCGACAGGAAGATCCAGACGCCGATCAGCGCGATGAAGGGCAGCCAGGAGACCAGCAGCGAAACGAACCACGGCACGTTGTCGCCGGGCGGCTTCGCGGTGATCTGCACCTTGCTGTCATAGAGGCGCTTCACCAGCGTCGGGTCGTTCGGCGCGTAGGTCTGGAAGCTCGAGCCGTTGGTGAAGGTGCCGTGGATGTCCGGCCCCTGGATCACGACGTCGCGCACGTTGCCGCGGTCAACCTCGCTGAGGAGCTGGGAGAAGGCGATGTCCTGCGAGGACGCACGTTGGCCCGGATTCTGGAAGAGCGTGAACAACGCCAACAGCAGCAAGACAATGATGACCCAGAGGGCGAAATTGCGCAGATTGGCGTTCATCGATCTTCCTTCGTGGTCGCGCGGATCGCGGCCCTGATCCTTCGTCGTTTACTTGGTCATTTACTTGGGCAGCGCGAGGAAATCCCCAAGGAATCCTCTCGGTTGGACGCATACAATCTAGGTGTCGCCCCGGTCGCTGCCAAGGGAACGACATGGGACTATTTATCCCATCTTAGAGCGATTCCCGCTGAAATAATGGCGTCGGGTCCGGGGTTTTTCCTGCCTGGTTAAAGTGTCCTGACGGCGCGCGGCGGAAACGGCCGGTGTCATGGTCCGCCCTCATTGGCCCCTCAAGCCCCTCGTTATCACCTTTGGGTCCGCCGGGCCGGCGCCGGCGCGATGTGGATTCGTCCTCCGGCAAGGCTGATCAAGGCTCCGGCGAGGGTCTGCTTCAGGATCGCCCGGCCATTTGCGGGGGCTGAAGGCCTTGCGGCCATGTCGGAATCACGCATGGCCTGATCGAGCGCGGCCATCAGGGCTTCGACCTTGCCGAGTTCCGCCGGCCCTTCATGGCCGAGGGCATTGACGGCCCGCAGCAGGAGCCGCAGCCGGACCTCCTCCGGCAGGAGGGCAAACGCAGATGCGTCATAGCTTCGCCTGTCCGCCTGCGGCGCATCGCCGCGTGCCCGCAGTTGAAGGTAGCGCTCGGCGCCATCGACCAGCACCTCGACCGCGGCATTGGCGCGCGCCAGCCTGCCTGCGAGGCGTGCCAGCGTGCGGGCATCGCCGCCCTCCATCGCGAGCTGCGGCAGCAGGGCGCGCAGCCGCGGCCGGGTGAAGGCGGTGTCGCGGTTGGTGGGATCGTCGGCGAAGCCGATCTTCGCGCGCTTCAAGGTCGCGACGAGCTGCGACTTCGGGACATCGAGCAGCGGGCGCGCCAGGACGATGCCGTCGCGTTCCGTGAGGCGCGCCATCGCCGACAGCCCGGCAAGTCCGCTGCCGCGAACGAGGCGCATCAACAGGGTCTCGGCCTGGTCGTCGCGGGTGTGGGCGGTCAGCACATGGCTCGCACCGGCCTTGCGCGCGGCCTCCGCCAGCAGGCGGTAGCGGGCATCGCGCGCGGCCGCCGGCAATCCCGTCTTCGGTTTCGTCCCGCGCCAGCGCAGGGTCCGGTGCGCCAGGCCGAGCTCCGTTGCCAGCCGCTTGACCTCGCGCGCCTCGCGCGCCGCTTCCGGCCGCAGGCCATGATCGACGGTGACGACGGTGAGTTGGGGGCCGCGCAAAAGGCTGCGCCGCCAGCGTGCGGCGAGCCACATCAGCGCGACCGAATCGGGCCCGCCGGAGACCGCGAGCACCAGCGCCGGCGAATTTTTCAGTTCGGCGAAGAGTTGCCTCGCCGCTTGCGCCGAGATCGGTGAATGGTCGTCTGACATGACGCTGCCCGGGTCATCGTCCGCAGATGCAGAGAAACTTAGCGCAGCATCATCCGCATTGACAGTGATCAACGCAGGGTCAGCACTTGGCCCGCTTCTGTTCGCGATCGACCGCGGCCTTGACCCCGGCGGAGGCGCGAGGGAATTTGCGTCCGACCTCGCCGAAGGCGGCACAGGCGGCCTCCTTCTCCTTCAGCGCGGCCAGCGACTGGCCGAGCCGCAGCAGGGCATCCGGCGCCTTGGACGATTTGTCGTATTTGGTGGTGACGGCGAGGAAGGCTTCCGCGGAATCGCGATATTGCTGGCGCTGGAAATAGCTTTCGCCCAGCCAGTATTGCGCGTCGCCGAGCAGCGGGTCGCTCGGGTATTTCTGCGCAAAATTCTTCATGGTCTGCTCGGCGAGCGCATAGTCCTTGCGCTGCATGTAGCCGATGCCGAGATCGAACTCGTCGCGCGGCGTTGCCGAAGGCGGCAGGGTGGTCAGGGCAACGCCGCCGGCCGGCGCGGCATAGCCGGGCTGGGCCGGCGGATAGGCCGGCTGGCCAGACGCTGCGGCCTGCGGATAGCGACTGCCGGTGTTGCCGAGATCGAGCGGCTCGCCCGCGTTGCGCCCCCCTGGCGCTCCGACCTGAGAACCCGCCGCTATCGGCTGCTGCCCGCCGCCGAGTGCGCGCGGCGCGCCGGGCGCGCTCGGATTCTGGCTCGGGTCGAAGGCATCGCCGCGACGGCGCGTGCCGGGGGCGCCGGGCCCTGGCTGCTCCTGAACGATCGGCGCGGGAGAAGCGATCTGGGGCTGCTCGTAATTCGGCTGCACCGCCTGCGGCTGGCGATAGGCGGGCGCGACTTGAGAGGGGGCAATCTGCGCCGGCGGCATCGCGGCGACATTGGGCTGTGCCGGCGCCTGCCCGGGGGCCGCTTGCGCGCCGCCCTCGAGCGCCCGCAGCCGCTCTTCGAGCTGGCGGTTGCGATATTGCAGTTCCTCGTTCTGGCCGGTGAGCTGGCGCAGCTGGTTCTCCAGCCGCTCGATCCGGATCTCAGGATCATCGTCCGTCTGCGCGAAAGATGGCGAGCCGAACGACAGCAGCGCGGCGATCGCCACGGTGCCGGAAAAAACCTTGGAGCTGGATGACATCTTGCCCTGACGACCAAAACGAAATGATCTGCGACGGAACCTGCGTCGCGCCACACATTGAGAGGCAGTACGCCAAAAATGTGACTGGCACTACCGGGTTTCGCTCACAGATCGCTGAAACGCAACCGGCGCCCGAGAGGGCGCCGGCATGATCGGTTTCCGAAGATGAACGGCAGATGACCTGAAGCGTCAGGAGCTCGCGTTCAGCACGGTCACAGCACGACGATTCTGCGACCAGCAGGAGATATCGTTACAGACGGCGACCGGGCGCTCCTTGCCGTAGGAGATCGTGCGCATGCGGTTCGGATCGATCCCGCGCGAGGCGAGGAACGAACGCACCGACTGGGCACGGCGCGCGCCGAGCGCGATGTTGTATTCGCGGGTGCCGCGCTCGTCGGCATGACCTTCGATGGTGAAGCTGTAGCGAGGATAGCTCTGCAGCCACTGCGCCTGCTTCTCCAGGGTCACGATCGCCTGCGGGGTGAGATCGGTCTGATCGCTCTCGAAGAACACGCGGTCACCCACGTTGACGACGAAGTCCTGCTGGCTGCCCGGGGTCGCGGCGTTGGCCATCGCATCCGTCGCAGCATTCTTGTTGGCGCAGGCGCCCATCGACAGTGCGATTGCGACCACTGCAGCCAGCTTCAATCCCTGGAGGATACGCATTGGGTATTTCATTCCGGAGCCTCCACGCTCACGTTCGTCCACTGCCATCGGGTCTACAGGGGGTTGGTTAAGCGAACGTTCCGTCAACCTTGACGGAACCTTGCTTGAGCCGGTCAAAAGCCCCCGACCAGCGAAAAGCCCACGTCATGGTTAATGGGTTGTAAATGTGGCACGAGGGTGAAGGCAAGCCGCGTTCGCCGTCAACAACGCCGGTTTTTGCTGGAATTTTGGGCCTGTTCAAGACAAGACCTCCCGAACCGCAGTCCGGGTGACCTCAGACGGCCGCAGGTTTCAGGCCTGCTCCATCCCTGCAACAAGCACCGGGCGCGGCGCGGCGGCGCGGATGTTGGCGCGGTCGAACAACATCCGCCGTTCAAACGCGCTCGATCGCATGATCGGAAAACGGGTCAGGACCCGCTCGCGAAGACTGCGGAAATCGGACGCCATCAAGGCGACCTTCTTCAGCACGTTGGGGAAAGAGCGCGGCTCCGTAATCGCCTCGTGCAGAAAAATCCGGCGATAAAACGCCTGGTGCTCCGCACGAACCTGGGCAAGCCCGGTATCGGCATTGAAATGCTCGCAGGCGAGATAGGCAAGGCGCAACGTTACATAGGGCAGTTCCGGAAAACGCCGGGCGTGCTCCGGATCGGCGACAAAACGGGCCGGGTCAACGAAAACCTCACCGCGGTCGAGACGGGGGTGAAGCACATCTCCGAATAGTTCGGTCGCATAAGACATGCGCTGGTCCGATGTCAGGATGTGCAAGCGGACCGAACTGCAGAGCTCCCCATCGACATAAATTCCGAAAGTCCAGGCATTGGGCGCGTCGTCATATCGATCGCTTACGCGCTGGGACTCCGACGGCAGGATCAGCCCCCCGTGCAGGTAGGCCCGGTAGCGCATCTGATAGAGGCGGTCCTTGTCGTCGGGAGTTTCGATGAGCCGGTAGTCGACCCGATCAAAAAGCCCTACCCCCTTCATCAGGAACGCAGTGCGCTGCTCAGCCCGCGATTCCATCGAACACTCCAAAACAACTTCCGCGTTCAGAGAAGATTAATGTCTCCTTAACGGAATTGCAAAGCATTGAATTGGTTAGGGTTAACTTTTGTCGCAACAAATCGGCTGCCGAGCCGTGTCACAATGACGAAAATGGGGGGATCAGGCTATCGAGCGGGAGGAAATCATGACGATCTGGTCGCCGGCCATGCGGCGGCCATGCGAGGCGTTCAGCAACTGACGGATCCGGACCGCCGGGACCGGCCGGCTGAACAGATAACCCTGACCTTCGGTTACCATGCCGTCGGCACTGATCAGCTCCAGCTGCTCGTTGGTCTCGATGCCCTCGACCACGACGGCCATGCCGAGGTCGGCGGACAGGCGCGCCACGCCGCGCAGCAGCGTCAGCGGCCGGTCGGTGTCGATGCCCTCGAGGAAGGAGCGGTCGATCTTGACCTTCTGCATCGGGAAATTGTGCAGATAGCTGAGGCTCGAATAGCCGGTGCCGAAATCGTCCAGCGAGATGCGCACGCCCAGCGCATGCAGTTGCGACAGGATGTCATGGGTGAGCTGGGTGTTGCGCAGCAGCGAGGATTCGGTGATCTCGATCTCGAGGCGATGGGCCGGGAGCCCCGAGACCTCGAGGGCGTAGCGGATCTCGCTGAGCACGTCGCGCTGATGGAATTGCTGCGGTGAGAAGTTGACGGCGACGCTGACGCCCTCCGGCCAGTTCATGCACTCCATGCAGGCACGGCGCAGGATCCAGCGGCCGAGGTCGACGATCAGGCCCATGTCCTCGGCTACGGGAATGATGTCGACCGGCGAGACCGTGCCGCGCACCGGATGATTCCAGCGCAGCAGTGCCTCGCAAGTGGTGATCTTGCCGGACTTGAGGTTGACGAGCGGCTGGTAGAACAGCTCGAACTCCTCGTTGGCGAGCGCCTTGCGCAGGTCGAGCTCGAGGATGCGCCGGGCCTCGACCGTCGCCGCCATCTCGTCACGGAAGAAGCAGAAGGTGCCGCGGCCGTCGGCCTTGGCGCGGTAGAGCGCCATGTCGGCGTTCTTGAGCAGCGTGTCGGCTTTGACGTCGCCGTCCGGCGCGGTCAGCGCGATGCCGACGCTGGCGCCAATCTCGACCAGATGATTGTCGATGCGGTAGCGCTCGCTGAGCCGCTCGACGATCCGGCGGGCGAGGCTCGCGGCGTCCTCGGGCGCGCTGATGTTCTGCTGGAACACGACGAACTCGTCGCCGCCGAAGCGGGCGACGAAATCCTCGGGCCGCAGCATCTCGCGCAGGCGATTGGCAACCGCGCACAGGAGCTGGTCGCCGCAGGGGTGACCGAGCGTGTCGTTGACCTGCTTGAACTGGTCGAGGTCGACGAACAGCAGCGCGGAAAGGCGCGCCGAATCCTGCGAAATCGCGAGCAGGCGTTCGATCTCGTCGCGAAAGCTGACGCGGTTCGGAAGCGCGGTGAGTTCGTCGTAGCGGGCCAGATGGCTGATCTTGGCCTCGGCATTCTTGCGCTCGGTGATGTCCTCCAGGAGCACGACAACACCGCCATCCGCCATCGGCTGAATGGTCCAGGCTAGGCTGCGATCGCGCGAATGATCGGGATCGGCAGTCACGATCTCGTTGATTTGCTGCATCTCCCGGATGCCGTTCAGGATCTGGTTGCCGCTCTGCATCGACAGGGTGCCGGCCTCCACGCAGCCAGCGATGATTTGCGACGCGCCGCCCCCCTTCTGCACGAGTTCGTCGCGCAGATTCATCATCTCACCAAACCGATAGTTCATGACCGCGAGCTGACCGTCGCCGCGGAACATGCACAGACCGTGCGGCATGTTGTTCAGAGCAGTGTCGAACTGCCCGGCGAGCGCAGCTTCCCGCTCGCGCGCGACCAGCGCGCGCATGAATATCCTGTGCAAATTCGCCGATATTCCCATCATCGACAGCAAAAAGGCGGCACTGATAATTGCCATTGCCACATAGTAGGGCGTGCCCCGCAAGGCGAGAGCGACGACGATCGGAACAAAGACCAGGCTGACCTGCAGCTGGAAGATCCACTGCCGTCCGTAGGCTCTGCCCGCCCCGCCCGCCGCAATTCCGGTCGTCACGGACAAGGCGATCATGTGGGCCACGGCGTCGTCGGTGCTGAACAGGGTCGTCGAACACCACGTGCCGATCGCGGCCGCCTGTATCATCGCCCCCATCTGGTAGCGCTTCTGCCAGCGCGCAGCCTCCTCGCTCGTCAGGCTCGCCTTCCGGCTCTGATACCGGTACAAATCGAACGCGCGGGAGATGCCGGCCAGGGCGAGAATTCCAACGCACGCCCAGATCAGGGATTCTCCCGTCTTCAAGGCCGTCAGCGCGGCGCCGATGGACACGAACACGAGACCGGCGAGCAGCGGACGGGGGGCCTCGAACAGGGAATCGATCAGCGCCGCCGAAACTGTCGGCGACGACTCTTGGCGTTGATCTGGCTCTCCGCTTTGGCTTGCGAACTGCATCTGCTTTTGTACGCGTCCTGTCTGGCGCGTACTCTTACCCAGACCAGATGAAGCCTTTCTGAGGGAACATCGTTAAAGGCGGATTGTTTTTCGGCAATAGCGAACCTGTTTCCGCTGAAATATCAAGTAACTGGGCAAGCCTTGCCGGGCACAAGGTGAAGGAAACCTTGCCTTCGGCACCGAACCCGACCATCGGCGTGCTTGTTCGACAACATCGCGCATTCTCACGCGCGACGTCGTTGCGCCTCTACCCCGGCGTCGAGGACAGCAGCGGCGACCAGGCCGGGTCGGAGGCGAAGCCCGGCGTCGGCACCTTGAGCTCGTTGCGGCCGGAGATGTCGACGGAGAACAGCGAGGGACCGCCGGAACCGCCGGGGTCGCGGAAGAACATCAGCACGCGGCCGTTCGGCGAGAAGGTCGGGCCCTCATTGTGATAGCCGGAGGTCAGGAGCCGCTCGCCGCTGCCGTCCGGCTTCATGACGCCGATCGAGAACTGGCCACCGCCCTGTCTGGTGAAGGCGATGTAATCGCCGCGCGGCGACCACACCGGGGTCGAATAGGTGGCGTTGGTGTCGTCCTTGGAGAATGAGATGCGCTGCGCAGCTCCTCCCCCCGCCGACATCACATAGATCTGCGACCGGCCGCCGCGATCGGACTCGAAGCAGATCCGGGTGCCGTCGGGGGAATAGGACGGCGAGGTGTCGATCGCCGGCGTGTCGGTGAGGCGCGTGGTCGTGCGCGAGCGCAGATCCATCACGAACAGGTTGGAATTGCCGCCCTGCTGCAGGCTCATGATGACGCGCTGGCCGTCCGGCGAGAAGCGCGGCGCGAAGGTCATGCCGGGGAAGTTGCCGACGATCTCGCGCTGGCCGGTCTCGATGTTGAAGAGATAGACCTTCGGATCGCCCTGCCCGAACTCCATATAGGTGATCTCTTGCGAGTTCGGCGAGAAGCGCGGAGTCAGCACGAGGTCGGCGCCGCGGGTCAGGTAACGCACATTGGCGCCGTCCTGATCCATCATGGCGAGCCGCTTGACGCGGCGCTCCTTCGGCCCGGTCTCGTCGACGAACACGACGCGGCTGTCGAAATAGCCCTTTTCGCCGGTCATCTGCTCATAGATCTGGTCGGAGATGATGTGGGCGATGCGGCGCCAATATTCCGGCGACGTGAAATATTGCTGTCCCGTGAGCTGCTGGCCGGTGACCACGTCCCAGAGGCGGAATTCGGCCTTGAGCCGGCCGTCCTGCTGCCGCGTCATCCGGCCGGTGACCAGCGCCTGGGCGTTGAGCGTCTTCCAGTTCTGGAATTGCGGCGCGACGTCGATGTTGCTGATGCGCTCGATGAAGGCGGCCTGGTCGATCGGCGCGAACAGGCCCGACCGCTTCAGATTGTTCGTGATGACCTGGGTGACGCCGTTGCTGACGTCGCCATCGGCTGACGACCCCGGCACGAAGTTGGAGATCGCGATCGGGATCGGTCGAAACTCCGTGGGATCGATGCGGAGGCGTCCCTGGGCGAAGCCATGTTCGCTCCCGAGCATCGCAAGCGTCGATCCGGTCAGGGTCAAAAAGCGGCGGCGGTTCATCGATCGGGCGTCATTCATCGCAAATTTCTTTTGTCCGGATGTCACAACATGTCTTTCAGGCCGAAGGTCATTTCGATCTTCTTCCAGCCTTCGTATTGCTGCCTGGGCATGAACGAATAGACCTGACATTGCACGATGGCGCGCTTGGCGCTCTCGGCCACGGCCTGGGCAATCGACCTGGACGGGCCCCGCACCGCGACGATGATCGGCTCGGATGCCAGCGAGCCATCGATCTGCATCGGGATATCGATGTCGGCCTCGTATTGGTCGGCGTCCTGCCCGTTATAGGTGGGCGTGAAGCAGCGCCGCACCGCGCTCGTGAAAGCGCCTCGCCAGGTCGCGACGTTGTTGGCGGCCGTCCCCGACGTCGTTCCCAGCGCAGCCGACGCATTCAGCGTCGAACCCGAGAGTTCGTGACGGGTCGCAGCGCGCTTGTCGAGGTCGCGCTGGATCTGCGCGGGATCGAAGCTGCGCTCCTTCGGCTTGGGCTGCTGCTGCGGCTGCACCGCCGCGACCTTCTGCTCCACGGGCTTGGGCGGCAGCTTCTTGGTCTCGAGCTTCTTCTGCAGCTCGGCGATCGGATCTTCCTTGGCCGGGTCGGGCTTCTTCTCCGGCGGCTTCGGCTCTTCCTTCGGCTTCGCCTCCGCAACGGGCTTCGGCGGCTCGGGCTTCTTCTCGACCGGCTTCTCGACGGGTTTCGGCGGCGGCTCCGGCTGCGAATTGGTCTTGATCAGCTCTTTCTTCTCGGTGACCTTGCCGACGGCGTCCTCTTCGGGCTTGGCCTCGGCGATCTTCTCGACCTTGGGCTTCGGCTCTTCCTTCCTGCCGGTCTTCTGCCCCGACATCATCCTGGCGAGTTGATCGGAGGAGATGATGTCGACCGGGAGCGACTCTTCCGCCGGAACATAGGCCTTGCTGCTAAAGGTGATGAGGCCCCATCCAAGCACGAGGACGTGGAGAGCAATCGACGCAACGAGTGTCTTGTCGACGTTCACCTTCACCGGTTACCCCTGATCCGCCTCGGTCACGAGCGCCAGCTTCTTGAAGCCCGCGCCGGACAACAGGCCCATGACCTTGGCCACCGTGCCGTAATCAGCCTTCTTGTCGGCGCGCAGATAGATGCGCTCCTCGAGACCGCCGCGCGCATCCGTGATCGCCTTGAGCTTCGGGATCAGGTCGTTGATCGCGATCTCGGTGTCGTTGATGAACACCTTGCCCTTGATGTCGACCGACATCTGGATCGGCTTCTGGTCGTTGTTTTCGAGGCTCTTGGCCTGGGTCTGCGGCAGGTCGAGCGGCACACCGACCGTCAACATCGGCGCCGACACCATGAAGATGATGAGCAGCACCAGCATCACGTCGACCATCGGCGTGACGTTGATCTCGGCCACGACCGGCTTTCGCCGGCCACGGCGCCCGCCGCCTCCGGACGAACTCGCAACGTTCATCGCCATGATCGCGTGCCCAAATTGCCCTTCACACTATACATGCCGTCCGTCAGCCCCGCTCGTCGATCTGACGCGACAAGATGGCTGAAAATTCATCAGCGAAGCCTTCGAGCCGCTGGGCCTGCCGGTTCACCTCGGAGGTGAACTTATTGTAGAAAATAGTGGCAGGAATGGCGGCGATAAGGCCGACGGCGGTCGCAAACAGCGCCTCCGCGATACCCGGCGCGACCACCGCCAAGGAGGTATTTTTCGACGCCGCGATCGACTGGAAGCTCGACATGATGCCCCAAACCGTGCCGAACAGGCCGACGAAGGGGCCGGCGGAACCGACGGTCGCCAGCACCAGCAGCCGACGTTCCAGGCGCTCGACCTCGCGCGCGATCGAGACGTTCATGACCTTGTCGATCCGCATCTGGAGACCGGCGACCGAGCGCGCCTGGTTCTCGAACGAGCGCTTCCACTCGCGCATCGCCGCGACGAAACAGGCCGCCATCGAATGGGTCGGCTTGGCCGAGAGGGTGCGATAGAGTTCCTCGATCGACTCGCCGGACCAGAAGGCCTGCTCGAAACGGTCCATCGAGCGGCGGGTACGGGCAAACAGGAAGATCTTGTCGATGGCGATTGCCCAGACCCAAACCGAGCAGCCGAGAAGCCCGAGCATGACCCCTTTCACGATCCAGTGAGCCTGCCAGAACAGCGCGATGAGCGACACGTCGGCGGAGGCGGCAACCGGAAGGGCGGACTGAGCCATTTCGGCCGGGTTCATAAGCAGTATCCTCTCAAGACGATCGTTACCGATGTTCCGTGGCAGCAAGGGGCCGCCGGTTCCCAACAGCCGCGCCAGAACCGGCGCGGCCGGCAAGCCCGCCCAAAGCCTCGTTTTTCTGGAATGCAGGGGCTCGTCCAAAGCCGGCCGTCTGCATTCCCTGCCAAGATGTCAAAACTATGGGCCTTGACCGCAGCTTTGGGCGCGATTGTCCGCAATTACCAGAGCCCGGCGATGGTTAATGCGGGGTTACCGCGGACGAATTTGGCCGGCGGAAAGGATGGCAGGGCAGGCGGTTGGCGTCAGGCCGCCGGGACCGGCTCCGGGCAATGGGTCAGCCGCGCCGGATTGCCGACCGCCGTGCAGCCGGCTGGCACGTCGGATGTCACGATCGTGCCGGCCCCCACCTTGGCGAAATCGCCGATGCTGATGTCGCCGAGAATGGTCGCGCCGGCGCCGAGATAGACGCCGCGGCCGATCCGGGGCGAGCGCGCGGGCAGTGCGCCGCGCCGGCCGATGCTGACATTCTGCAGGATCGTGGTCCCCTCGCCGATCGCCACATTCGCGCCGATCACGATACCGGTGGCGTGATCGAGATAGACCGATGCGCCGATGCTGGCGGCGGGGTGAATGCTGACCTGAAGCAGGTTGGACGATTCGTTCTGGAACAACAGCGCGGCGTCGACATGGCCGCGGTGCCAGAGCCAGTTCGAGACGCGCCAGGCTTGCAGCGCGGCATAGCCCTTGACATGCAGCAGCGGCGGCAACAGGCCGTCGATGGCGGGATCGTGGATCGCGATCGCCTGCAGGTCGCGGCCGGCCTTTTCGATCAGGTCCGGCGAGCCGCGGAAGGCGTCGAGGGCAAAGGCCGTGAAGCGTGCCTGCTCCGTTGCAGAGCCGCCGAGCCTGCGTCCGATCAGATCGGCCAGGGCGGCAGCAAGATCGCCATGGATGAGGACTGTCTCGGCAAGGGACTCGCCGAAGACAGGATCGGCCGCCATCGCACGTTTTGCCTCGTCACGGATCGTCTGCCAGAGGCTCTCGCTCGCCGGGATCGCAGCCGCCACCATCGCCACCTCTTTCGTCTCGCGTGCCGATGATAGTCCGGGGGCCGCCCGCGCGCCACGCCGGCAGCAGGCGCGGTCCCCTGCGAGCAACATGCCGCAGCTCCCCGTGAGGCTACGAGCTTGCACGCCGGGCCGCCGCGGCCATATATCTCAGAGCAACAGGCCGGCTCTGCGTCGGCCGGGGATGTCCGGGCAAAACATCTCGTTGACGCCCCCGCGATGGGCCTCCATCCGCGTTTTTTTAACCGGCGGCCTTCGGCGCTGCCGCGACGTATCCCCCTCACCCAAGGTCACGCCAGGAAAGGTTGCGCCAAGACATGTCGCCTAACGCGCCCGCCGACGATTCGCACGACGACGTCATGTACCCCTCCGCAATACCGTTCGTGCTGGTCCATCTCGGCTGCCTTGCGGCGATCTGGTCGGGCGTCACCTTGCAGGCCGTCGCGATCTGCGTGTCGCTGTATGTCGTGCGCATGTTCGCGATCGGGGCAGGCTACCACCGCTATTTCTCGCACAAGGCTTTTGCCACCAGCCGGGTGTTTCAGTTCATCCTGGCCTGTCTTGCGCAAAGCACCGCGCAGAAGAGCGTGTTGTGGTGGGCCGCCAAGCATCGGCACCATCATCTGCATTCCGATACCGAACTGGACGTGCATTCACCGCGTCAGCGCGGCTTCCTCTATAGCCATCTCGGCTGGATCTTCTACCGGGAGCACGACGCGACCGACCTCGTAAAAGTGGAAGATCTCGCGCGCTATCCGGAGCTGATGTGGCTGCACCGGCTCGAGCTGCTGCCGGCCGTCGTGCTGGCCGTGCTCTGCTTCCTGGTTGCGGGATGGCCGGGCCTGGTCGTCGGTTTCCTGTGGAGCACGGTGCTGCTCTATCACGCGACCTTCTGCATCAATTCCCTCGCCCATGTCCATGGACGCAAGCGCTACGTGACCGGCGACGATTCTCGCAACAACTGGTTGCTGGCCTTCTTCACCCTCGGGGAGGGCTGGCACAACAATCACCACGCCTACCAGAGCAGTGTGCGACAGGGCTTTCGCTGGTGGGAAGTGGACGTGACCTATTATGTCCTGACGATCCTGTCCTGGATCGGAATCGTCTGGAATATGAAGGCACCACCCGAGCAGGTGCTGCGCAACGAGCAGCCGCTCGGCGCGCGGGTCATCAACCGGGCGGCGCGCGAACTTGCCGCGCGATTCGATGCGCAGACGGTCGCGCACGCGATTTCGTCGGCGCGGCGCCGGGCCGATCTCGCCCAGATGCAGTTGCCGACGCTGCAGGACATCCTCAATCGCGCCCATGACGGCGTCGATGCGCTGACACATCTGCATCTGCCGAAGATCCCGACCCGCGAAGAGTTTCTCGCCGAGGCCAGGGCGATGTTCGCGCGCACGCGGTCCCTGAACGAGATCGTAGACCACGCCTACGAATACTTCCTGGCATCGGTTCGCGCGCAGCTCACCACCGCGAGCTGACAGAGGCGCGCGCGGGACGCGCCGGCAGAACCGATCTCGCCTCGCGCGGATTGGCTTCTATCGGCCCGGCAGATGCGTGTGATCGACGCCGCACAGTGAACGCCTGCCGGCGCACAGGCGGAAATGGCAGTCGGGATCGGACGCGCAGCTGCCATAGACCAGGCTGATATAGCCCAGCACCGCGGCCGCGGTCATGCCGAGCAGCAGGCGAGTCCAGAGATCCATGATCCATATCGTCCAACATCAGGGGCGCGGCGAACGCCGTAAGTCTTGGTGTCGGATCGTCGGCCGTTGGTTCTCATGTCCCCAAAAACAAACCGCCCGCCTGCGGGTTGCGCAGGCAGGCGGCTCGGGGCCATCAGGTTTTTGGGGGCATGCGCCTGAGGCTTTGAGAGGCGATCAGCCTTTTCTCGTCAACCTTGCGGCTGGTCGGTCGGCGGAGGGGTCGGACGCGTCTTGTGCTGGGCCATGAACTGGTCGAACTCTTCCTTGTCCTTGGCGTGGCGCAGACGGTCGAGGAAATTCCTGAACTCGATCTGCTCCTCCTCGAGCCGCTGCAGCGTTTCGGTGCGGTACTCGTCGAAGGCGCGGTTGCCGCTCGAGGGCGGTCCGAAGCCGAGGCCGAAACCGCGGCGCTCCATGCGGCCGCGCATGCGGTCCATCTTATACTGCATTCGCTCCATCTTGTTCTGCCAGCGATCCTGATTGCTCCAGCACGACATTCTTCTGCTCCCGAGTGTGAAAAAGAGAAGGGCAAGTCCGATCGGCCACCAGATGATGAAGCCGAGGATGGTCACGGCGATCCAGCCGGGATGCCAAGGCGTCTCGAGCATCCGGGGGCGCTCGTAGTGTTGTTCCGAAGGACCGCGCCATCGATTGACATCAGCGGTGTAGGCCATTGCCATCTCCATCACGGCATCAGCGCCGTTGTGAATGTAAATAACATTTACATAGCTAAACTGTCCCTCGATTTTGTCAAGCTGGCCGCCTGGCAGTGCGGGCCAATTATTTGCGCAATTTTATTTCGGCTTGCCCCAGGGACCGCCCGGCGGCACGCCGGAACCGGAGGACGCCTCCGGTGGCACCGGCGGCGGCTGGCGCCGGTCAGTCGGGAAACCGAGGCCGCGCAGATAGATCAGCACCTCGGCCTCCAGTAGTTCGTCCGGTGACATTGGCAGTTTTCGCCGCGCGGCGTCGCCGCGGGAAAACAGCGAGGCGACGCCATGCGCCATCGACCAGATGTGCAGCGCCATCATCATCGCCGGCGGCCGCGGCGTGCCGGGCGGCGCCAGCGCCGCAAGCCGCTCGGCAGCGGCGCGAATGATGTTGAAAGCCCGTTCGCTGGCGGCCTGAAGCGCCGGATTGGCATCGACCGGCAGGCCGGATTCGAACATGGCGTTGTAGAAGGCCGGCTCGTTGCGGGCGAAGGCGAGGTAGGCCCGGCCGACCCGCTCGAACGCGGTGACGGTGTCGGGCCGGCCATCGTCCCAGGCCGCGGTCAGCCGTGCTTCGAACTGCTCGAAACCACGCTGAGCAATCGAGGACAGCAGTTCCTCGCGGTCGCGGAAATGCCGGTACGGCGCCGCGGCGCTGACGCCGGCCATGCGGGCGGCATCGGCAAAGGTGAAGCCGGCCGCCCCCTTCTCGGCGATCAGCCCGAGGGCAGCCTGCAACAGGGCTTCCTTCAAATTGCCGTGGTGATAGCCGCGCTCCGCGCGTCGCTCTTCCTTGCGCCAGCTCATGTGAACGGCTTTTACATGAGCCGGCGCTTCAGGTCACTAGCGGGCCGGACTTGATTGCCCGGTATTTCACCGCAGCCTCAAGTGGCTAGCGGCCCGGAATCGCCAGCACCGGCATGATTTCAACGGACTCACCCGGGAAAATCGCGAAATGCGGATGGTTTTCGAACAGTTTTGCGGCGGCTTCCTGCGAGGCTGCGCGAACCACGGTGAAGCCGGTCAGGGCATTGCTGACCTCGGTGATGCCGTTGGCATCGATCCGGCGGGTCTTGCCGAGCGGGCCGCCCAACTCGACGATGACGGCTTTGTGCTTTTCGACCCAGCCATGCCAGGCGGCCATGCCTTCCTGCTCCCTGGCCTTGCGCTCGGCCTCGGGCATCGCCTGCCAGGCCGCCATTTTCGGACCGGTCATGCTGCCGAGATAGACGGCGAGGAAATTGTGCTCAGTGCTCATCGGTTTTCTCCCTTGATTGACGGTTGACGACAGCCGCGCAGGTGTGTCGCGGCTGCTTCGGCTACTTTCTCAGGTCGGCGAAACCGGCTGCGATTGCCTGCACTTCGGGCGAAAAGTCGGCCATTTCCTGCACCTGCCGGATCTCGATCAGTTCGCTGGCGGAGGCCGGGCATTTCCTTGCCCAGGCGATCGCCTCTTGGCGGGAGGCAACCTCGATCATCCAGTAGCCGCCCAGCACTTCCCTGGCCTCGGCGAAGGGGCCGTCGGTCACAACCGGCTTTCCGGTCGCAAACGACACGCGCGCGCCCATCGACGGCGGGTGCAACCCTTCGAGGGTGATCAGGATCCCGGCATCCTGCAGCAGCTGATTGTAGTGCATCATGGCGGCCACCCGGTCAGGATCGAGTTGGACATCCGGCGGAGCGGTTTCGTAACCTAGCGGAATCATCAGCATCATGAAACGCATGGAGAGATCCTCTTGCTCGGTCATTCCGGGGGCTGAGGCGCAGGACCGGAATGGCGGCGGTGCCCCTGTAAGACGAGCGACCTGATCCCGAACCGACATCGGCTCGCGCATATTTTGGGGATCTCTGTCCGCAAAATCGCAGTAAAAGGCGCTGGTCGCTCATGCGGCTTCCATTTCCGACAGAAGGACAGATCCGCCCATGCCCCCTGCCCCGCAAAAAGTCGCTCTCGTCACCGGAGCCGCGCGCGGCATCGGGCTTTCGACGGCGAAGAAATTTCTCGCTGAGGGCTGGCGTGTGGCGCTGCTGGACATCGAGGGCGAGCTGCTCGCCGGTGCCGTGGCCGAAATCGACCGGGGCGAGGCGACCTTGGCGCTAACCTGCGACGTCTCGGATGCGGCCGCCGTCGATGACGCGATGGCAACAGTCGAGCAGACATTCGGCCGGCTTGATGCGCTCGTCAACAACGCCGGCATTGCCGTGTTTGCGCCGCTGATGGACACCTCGGAGGCCGACTGGCGCCGCGTGCTCGATGTCAATCTCACCGGCCCGTTTCTCTGCACCAAGGCGGCTGTACCGCTGATGCGTGATGGCCATGGCGGCGCCATCGTCAACATCACCTCGATCTCGGCGGTGCGTGCCTCGACGCTGCGCTCGGCCTACGGCACCAGCAAGGCGGGTCTCGCGCATCTGACCAAGCAGCTCGCGGTCGAACTCGCCTCGCTCAACATCCGCGTCAACGCGGTGGCGCCGGGACCGGTCGACACCGCAATGGCAAAGCAGGTGCACACGAGGGAGATCCGCGCCGACTATCACGACGCGATTCCGCTCAATCGCTACGGCCTGGAGGAGGAACTCGCCGAAGCGATCTATTTCCTGTGCTCGGGACGTGCGAGCTACATCACCGGCCAGATTTTGGCCGTCGATGGCGGGTTCGATGCGGCCGGCATCGGCCTGCCAACGCTGCGCGGCGAACGGCGCAACGGTTAGACACGGCATTGTAGATTCGCGGAGACTTCATGCGGCGCGTCACCTTCCTCGGAGTCCTGATGCTCGCAGCCGCACTCGTCACCGCTGCGCCCGCGCCGGCCGACATCCGCATCATTCAGTCGCCGGGCGGGCAGGTCGGGCCGTTCCTCGATCTGTTCGAGAAAGTGCGCGAGAGCGGCGAGCGCGTGGTGATCGACGGACCTTGCCTGTCCGCCTGCACCCTGGTGCTCAGCGTCGTGCCGGGCGAGCGCATCTGCGTGACGAAACGCGCCGTGCTTGGCTTCCATGCGGCCCGTTCGGTCGACCGGCGCGGACGCTTCTACGCCGAGCCGGAGGCATCCGACGCCGTACTGCAGGCCTATCCCGGCCCGGTGCGCGACTGGATCAGCCGCCGCGGTGGCCTCTCGTCGCGATTGCTTCTGCTGAAGGGGCGCGAGCTCACCGCGATCTATCCGCGCTGTCGCTGAGAATTAGGCGGTGAGTTCGGACGCGGCACGCGCCGGCGAGAATCCACCGAGCGCCTGCTCGTCAATGCTTAGTAGAGCCTCTGGATCATCTGCGCCAATTCAATGCTCGCACAGATGAGCATGCCCCATAGTGCAAAATTGATCTGCAGCGCTGCTGCCATCGCTCCCCCCTCTTCCAACTTACGCCCAACCGCGTTTGTCGATTTTATGAAGAATTTATTAGCGATTCTGACGGGGGTTCACAGCCTAATATTGCGCCAGTTGTTGTGCGCTGCGGTGTTTCCCAGATCGGGATTGAGCATTCTGCCATCCGTTTTATTTCCTTCGGCCGCTCCTCCGGCACGAGGTCTTGTTACTTCTCGATGAGCTTCTTCAGGCTGGCAAGGCCGGCCTCGAAGTCCTTGCCGATCATGCTGTCCATGTTGATGAACACCTGCATCAGCCTGGACATGAGCGGAGCCGGACCGAACATCGCCCATGTCACCACTGTGGTATCGCCTTGCGGCACAAAGGTGAACTCGGCGATGTTGTGGCACTCGAACGGCCGCTCGAAATCGAGCTTGATGCGCAGTCTCGACGGCGTGCTTGCCTCGAGGATCTCCATCTGGCCCGCGCCGACATTGTTGTTGCCATCCCAGGCATAGGTCGCGCCCTTGCCCTGCGCCGTTCCGCCGAAGCTGCGCTTCATCGCGGGATCGCGGGCCTCATAGGGCGACCAGCCGGTCCAGCGGTGGAAATCGGCGACCTGCGGAAAGATCGCATCGGCCGGCGCCTTCATTGCGACAGAACGCTCGACCCGGAAGGTGTCGGGCTTGGTCAAGGCAAAGAGGAGCACGGCCGCGATCCCGACTGCGAGCACGATGGCGATGATGGCAATGGTCTTCAGCATGATGGCTCCCTGGATGCAGGTCTAGGACGAATGGGAGAGGTCGAGGCCGACACGACTGAACGAAATTCGTCATGGCCGGGCTTGTCCCGGCCATCCACGAAGTGAGCGGCGGAACAGGGAACGTGGATGCCCGGGACAAGCCCGGGCATGACGCTGGGGAAACAGCCTGCGCTATTGAGCCTTCGCGCCCTGCTTCGCATTTCCATTGCGATCTTTTGGCTCGCTGTCGCGGATCAACCGATCAATGTGCATGCGAATATGGGCAGCCTCCGCAGAGGTGTTGGCCAGCGCGATGGCGCGGTCGAAGGCGATGCGGGCGTCGTCGTTGCGGCCCATTTGCATCAGGAAGGCGCCGCGCACGCCGTAGAAATGGAAGTAGTTCGCAAGCTTCGGCGCCAGCGGCTCGATCAAATCGAGGGCGGCCTGCGGCCCGCGCACCTTGGAGACCGCGACGGCGCGGTTGAGTGTCACCACCGGCGAAGGCTGCACCATTTCGAGCGCGCCATAGAGCAGGTCGATCTGCACCCAGTCGGTCTCCGCCGGCGTCGCCGCGCGGGCATGCAGCGCCGCGATCGCGGCCTGGATCTGATACGGGCCGCTGCGGCGATGTCGCATCGCCTTTTCGATCAGCGCCAAGCCCTCCGCGATCATGGTGCCGTTCCACAGCGAACGGTCCTGGTCATCCAGCAGGATGAGCGCGCCGTCCTCGGCGAAGCGGGCCGCGCTGCGCGCATGCTGCAGCAGGATCAGCGCTGTCAGCCCCATGATCTCCGGCTCGCCCTGGAACAGCCGCAACAGCAGCCGCGCCAGCCGAAGCGCCTCCTCGCATAGCGGTTTTCGGAGCTCGGACGTGTCGCCGCTCGCCGAATAGCCCTCGTTGAAGATCAGGTAGATCATCGCACCGACGCCGGCGAGCCGCTCGGAGCGCTCGACCGGTCCCGGCGTCTCGAACGGCGTCCCGGCCTCCGCGACCTTCGCCTTGGCGCGGGTGATGCGCTGCTCCATCGCGGCGTCCGAGACCAGGAAAGCGCGCGCGATCTGCTTCACCGTCAGGCCTGAAACGACGCGCAGCGCCAGCGCGATCTGCTGCGTCGCCGGCAATTGCGGATGACAGCAGATAAACATCAGCCGCAGAATGTCGTCGCGATAGTGCGAGCCGTCGAGCCGCTCGGCAAGCGCGCCCTCGGCGTCGTCGAGATCGGAGATGGCCTGGTCGTCGTCCGGCAGCGGGGCCTGCTTGCGGGCGCGGCGCACCTCGTCGATCGCGACGTTGCGGCCGACCATGATCAGCCAGGCCGCGGGATCGCGCGGCGGGCCGTTCTGCGGCCAGGTCTTGAGCGCGCGCAAGGACGCGTTCTGGAAGGCTTCTTCGGCGGTATCGAGATCGCGGAAATAACGAAGCAGCGCGCCCACCGCCTGGGGTCGCGCCGAGGTCAGCGCGGTCTCGATCCAGGCGGTATCGGCCTCGCTCACGCCGACAATCCTCCCGGCCTGAACACGCCCACGGGACGCACCTCATAGGCACCGCCGGGATTGGCCGCACCAAGGTCGCGCGCCACGTCGAGCGCCTCGTCGAGATTCTTGCAGTCGACGATGTAGAAGCCGAGCAACTGTTCCTTGGTTTCGGCATAGGGGCCGTCGAGCACCAGCGGCGGGTCTTCCTTGCGCAGCGTCGCCGCCGCCGTGGTCGGCAGCAGCCGCGCCACCGGTCCGAGCCGGCCCTGACTCGTGAGCTTCGCCTGCACCACCGCGAGCTTCTTCATTACGGCCTCGTCCTGGTCCTTGCTCCAGGAGCCGACGAAGTCCTCATCATGATAGCAGAGGATCGCATAAAGCATGGGCAGTCCCTTCCCTGACCTCTTGTTTTGAAGACGATCCAATATGCCCCGCCCCGACAGGACTGCGGAAAGAATTTGCGAGAAAAATCCGTCGGATCGTGCCAAGGAGGGTCACCAAAAGCGGAACCTGACGAGGCACTTCGAATGACCGTGGGCACACTGGCCGTCCTGATCAACAGCACGCAGCAGAACTGGTCGCCGGAGCGCTGGAAGGCCCGTTTCGACGCGGTCTGCGGCGGCCGGCGCGTGGTGCTGCTGCCGGATGCCGGGCTTGATCCGGCCGAGGTGCACTATGCCGCGGTGTGGAAGCCGGTGCCGGGCGACCTCGGCGCCTTCCCCAATCTGCGGGCGATCTTCAACCTCGGCGCGGGCGTCGATGCCCTGATGGCGGACAAGAGCCTGCCCGATGTCCCGCTGGTGCGCGTCGCGGTGCCTGACCTGACCAACCGCATGACCGAATATGTCGTGCTGCATGTGCTGATGCACCATCGCCAGGAGCTCTATTTGCGCGACTCGCAGCGCGCCAGGCGCTGGGCGCCACAATATCAGTGGCCGGCCAGCGCCATCACGGTCGGCGTCATGGGTCTTGGCACGCTGGGCGCCGATGCCGCCGACGTGCTGCGGCGGCTCGGCTTCCGCGTCACCGGCTGGAGCCGCAGCCCGCGCAGCATCGAGGGCGTCGAGTGCTTCCACGGCACGGCCGGCATGGATGCGTTCCTGCGCACGACCGATATCCTGGTCTCGCTTTTGCCGCTGACGCCGGATACGCACGGCATCCTCAACCGCGACGTTTTCACCAAGCTCAATCGCAAGAGCCCGCTGGGTGCGCCCGTGTTGATCAATGCCGGTCGCGGCGGACTGCAGAACGAGTCCGACATCCTCGCCTGCCTCGACGACGGCACGCTGGGCGCCGTCTCGCTCGACGTCTTCGTGCAGGAGCCGCAGCCGGCGGACAGCCGGTTCTGGACCCACCCGAAGGTGGTGCTGACGCCGCACAACGCGGCGGACACGGATGCGGATGCGATCTCGGCCTATGTCGCCGCGCAGATCGCGAGATTCGAGGCGGGCGGAAAGCTGGAGAACGTGGTGGACCGGGTCAGGGGGTATTAGGCGCCTGCCTGGAAGAGGCACGCCCCCGCCTCATACTCACTGTCGTCCTCGCGAACGCGGGGACCCATACCGCGTGATTTATCGTTGGGACGCTAGCAGTACCAAACGGCTAGTCTTCGCCAAACTTCTCCCTGTGGCTATGGGTCCCGGATCTGCGCTTCGCTTGTCCGGGACGACAGCTCGGGCTTGACTCCCACCATCACATCGACCGCGCCCTTCACGATCGCCTCCAGCTCCTTCCGCTGCACGCGCGCGCGCGAACGGATCGCGATCGAGTGGACCGTCGCGGAAGCAACCCGCGCCAGCACGACAGGATCCGCGCTCTCCGGCAACTCGCCCTTCTCCCTGGCGCGGCGGAAGCAATTCGTGAAAGCCTTGTCGAGTTCCGAGAGCCCGTCGAGCACCATCGCGCGGATTTCGGGATCGGCCACCGCTTCGGATGCTGCCGTCACCACGGTGAAGCAGCCGCGCGGGCCGGTTTCGCCTGACAGATAGATGTTCAGTGCGGAGGCGAAAATGCGCTCCAGCCGCTGGCGCACCGGCATCTCCTGGCGAAAGATATCCACCATCGCCGCGCGCGCGTCCTCGCGGTAGCGCTGGTAGCTCTTGATGTAGAGCTCGCGCTTGTCGCCGAACGCGCCATACAGGCTCGGCCGGTTCATGCCGGTCGCTTCGCTCAGATCATCCAGCGAGGTCGCGGCAAAGCCCTGCTTGCGGAACAGGTCGAGCGCCTTGCCGAGCGCGACCTCGGGCTCATAGGCGCGCGGACGGCCACGGCGTTTGGGCGGACTGGCAGCAATTGGCGGCTTCGATTTTTGTACCATTTCGCAAGTTAATCCTTGACCGACTGCATACTATGCAAGACAGTACAAAAATCAATCTGGCCAGGTTGAGCGATACCCCAAAAGTCACACCGAGGAATTGCCCGAGGGAGGCCCAAGATGGATGTTTATTTCTCGCCGCTCGCCTGTTCGATGGCAACGCGCGTCGCGCTGTACGAAGCCGGCGCCGACGCCACCTATCTCGAAGTCGATCCGCCGACCAAGAAAGTATTGAACGACGGCACCGATTTCCGCACCGTGAATCCGCTCGGTCTCGTGCCGACGCTGCGCACCGACGATGGCGTGGTGCTGACCGAGAACGCGGCGATCCTGCAATATGTCGCCGATCGTGCTCCGCAATCCATCCTCGGCGCCGCCGCGGGCATCGATCGCACGCGGCTGCATCAATGGCTGTGCTTCATCGGCACCGAGCTGCACAAGGGCCTGTTCGTGCCAATGCTCGACCGCAAGGCGCCGCAGGAGGTGAAGGCGTATGTGCTGGAACGAAACCTGTCGCGGCTCGACTATCTCGACAATTACCTCGCGGGTCGCGATTTCCTGCTCGACCATTTCAGCGTCGCCGATGCCTATCTCGTCACGGTGATCAACTGGACCATGGCGACGCCGCCGATCGAGCTCGCGAAGTGGCCGAATGTGAAGGCTTATTACGAACGTCTGCGCCAAAGGCCCTCGGTGGCGAAGGCCATCGCGGAGGAGTTCGAACTGTACAAGGCCGAACAGGCCCGCAAGCAGGCGGCGGCCTAGGGTCGAGCTCTGGGCCAAGGCACGCCCCGTCCCGGGCGCACTGCGCTGCGTCCGGGGCACGAAAGCGATGTTTGCCGGTGGATGTTTTGGGATGCGCATGGCTTCGCGTTCTCGCGGCGCGTTGCCCGAGCTTTGCTGGTGTCTTGCCCCCTTGATCCGAAGCAAGGGCGCAGGGAAGACCGGGTGCCGGATGCACCCGAGGTCCCGCGTGTGCTCAAGAGCGCGCACGGGGTGGACGACAGGTACGCCGGTCACCCGGCCTTCCCTGCGCGATGGTTTTCACGGTGTCCTTCGTGCTCTCCTCGGGGAGCGTTGCACTATTGCCCCCGTCGCCTTGCGGCTGAGCGATGCGCGTGCCGGTTGGCCGCCGCATCGCCGCAAGTCTTGACGCCAGAACCCCGGGCGCCGGGACCACACGACTTCTCCGTCCGCGCACATCCCCGCTGGGTCCTCCACGGCTGGCGTGCGCTCACCGTGAAGGCCATGCGAGGACGCTGTCAGCGCCGTGTCGTACCGCGCCGGTCGCCGCTCACGGTTGCCCGCCCTGCAGCTTCCTCGCGCGCCGACGCCGTCGCGGCCACCGCATCCCGGCCCGCGTCTCGTGACGATCGCGAAACGCCCCTCGTGGCGGGCGGGATGGCGGACATATACGGCAAAACAGAATTTCTGTAAATTCGAATATTTTGCGGAGGGGTCTGGACCCAGCACTGGCGTGTTTTGCCCGTCGGGCAACACAAGGGATAGAGGGGGAAGGTAAATGCCGACGCCGCAGGATAGCTTTCAATTCTTCCGCAGGGAGAGGTGCTTTACCCGTACAGCAGCAGCAGCGTCGGGATCGTGACGATGCCGGCCTACAGCGTCGGCCTGTAGGATGGTAGAGCGCCAGCGAAATCCATCAATCCGTCCAGCGCTGACGAGGCATGATTGGTTTCGCAAGGACTCAACCTATTCTACGGGCAGACAAATTGAGTAGCTGGCTGCCACGGCACATGAGAAGCTCGAGATTGTTCGGTTCCGCCCTTATTGCAAAGCAAAACGCTCTTCGTAGAATGGGAATGTCAGGCAATATTTTGGTCTTAGGGCTTTGAGCGATCCTAACAGCCGCGATTTTGTAGAATTTGCTCCTGTGATGCTATGGCGGGCCGACGCGCTCGGCGTAACGACCGGGCATAACAGCCGGTGGCGAGCATTCACGGGGCAAGATCTTGTGACAGCATCCGGCGAAGGATGGCGGTCCGTGGTTCACCCCGATGATGTCGAGCGCGTCAGCGAACGCTGGCTACATTCGGTGCGCAGCAAGAAGCCCTATTCCATCGAGTATCGCATTCGTCGAGCGTCCGATGGAGAATTCCGGTGGCATCTGGTCGAAGCTGTCCCTCAGCAATCGAGCACAGGGGAAACAAATTGGTTTGGCACCTGCATCGACATACATGATCGCAAGCGAGCCGAGGAGCATCAAAAGTTTCTGACCGACGAACTCTATCACCGATGCAAGAACATGCTCGCAGTCGTTGATGGGGTTGTTAGATTGTCATGGCGAGAGGCAAATCCGGAGACATTCGTTGAAACTGTGTCGGCTCGGATCGCCAGTTTGGCTGCATGCCACGAACTGCTGTATCTTAATAAGTGGAAGAATGCCGATCTATCTGAACTAATCCGTCGCCAACTTGAACATTTCAGCGACGCGATAGGTTCGCGAATAACGCTTGAAGGCCCAGAGGTGCGACTGAAATCAGCAGTTGCGGAGGCGATAGGCATGGCAGTCCATGAGCTTGCCACCAATGCCGTCAAGTATGGAGCGCTCTCCAATGAGCTCGGCAGGATTGACATCACTTGGAATATAGTTGCACCTGAAGACGTTCTCTCGGTTCAATGGGCCGAAACTAATGGCCCTGAATACATTCCAGCTACTCGAAGCGGCTTCGGACAAGCGGTAATCAAGCGCATGGTCGAAGAGGCATCAAGCGGGAAAGTCGAAATTGGGCCTTCAAACGGCGGGATGACCTGGCGGTTGATAGCGTCGAGCAAGACGACGATAGATTTCGACCAGGAATAGTCTACGTCTCCTGACCGCCCATCGCGACACACTGCGCGGCCCTACGAGCTCAGTAACCGCCGGACGGTTTGAGCTCCAGCGAAACCCATCAATCCGTCCAGCGCTGACGACGCATGATGGGCTTCGAAAGACCTCATTTCGGCCACGACAGCGCTCGGCCTTACATTGTGCTTTGTCTGGGTCGAGTCGATTCTAGGTCCTGGACCTGAAGGCGTGAATGTCGCTGATTTCGAGATGCGTCCAATTATCTCTTACGGAATTGGCTATTGGATTTGGTCGCCAGCGCCTCAGTGCTGGTAGCCGGGATAGTGGAAACAGCGTGTCGGACATCGTGGTTGAGGCCATCGTCGGTCAGGCCCTGGACCACGAGCAGATTTCAGCCGACCACACCGCTAAATGTTGTCGTTTGATCATGCCCCCCTCGCTGCGAGCCGGACGCCTGATGCGTCAGCGCGCATAGCCATAAACCGCAGCCGCGTTGTCGGCCGACACGAGGCCGCTTTCGATGTCGTCATTGACCGCCGCGCGATCCCGCTCGGCGGGCGCGCCGATGCCGGCGCCGCCGGGCGTCAGCACGACGAGCCGGTCATCCGGCGGCACCTGCTGAAAGCCCTTGCCGCGCAGCTTCTTTCCGGACTTCAGGCCGACATAGCCGGCCTCGCCGTTGCCGCCGCCGTCGCGGCCGCGCGGGGGATGATCGATGCGATCGAAGGCCGCCAGGATGTCGAACGGCGCATCGACGCCGCTGCCGACCTCGATGATCTGGCCGAGGCCGCCGCGGGTACGCCCTGCTCCGCCGGAATCCGGACGCAGCTCCTTGCGCCAGAAGATCAGGGGCGTCTGCGTTTCCGCGATTTCGACCGGGGTGCCTCGCACGCCGCTCGGATAGGCCGTGGCCGACAGCCCGTCCTTCGCAAAGCGCGCGCCGGTGCCGCCGTTGGACGTCACCGCCATCGAGAATCCGTAATTGCCGCCCGCGCCGGAGCGCGTCTGGCCGCGCACGTTGAGATTCCACAGGCACGAGGTGCCCTCCGCCGGCACACGCTCGGGAATGATCTGGCGCAGGCAGCCGAACACGACGTCGGGCAGCATCTGGCCGATGATGTGGCGCGAGGCGACCGGCGCCGGCTTCGGCGCGTTGAGAATGGCCCCCGAGGGCGCCGACACCGTCAGCGGCGAGAGCGAGCCGGCATTGTTCGGGATCTGCGAGGCGACGACGCAGCCGAGGCCGAACACGGTATAGGCGATGGTGTAGGACAGGGGCACGTTGATGCCGAACTTCGAGGCGGCCGAGGTGCCGTCGAAATCGACATGAATGCCCGTGTCCGAAATCGTCAGCGCCGCCGCCAGCGTGACCGGTGCATCATAGCCGTCGACGACCATGGTGTTGCGCCATGTCCCCTTCGCCAGTTTTGCGATCTCGGCGAGCACGGCCTCGCGCGAGCGGTCGCAGATGTAGTCGCCGAGTTCGTCGAGCGTATCGATCTCGAACTCGGTCATCATCTCGACCAGGCGCTCGCAGCCGACATCGTTGCAGCCGGCGAGCGAATAGGTATCGCCCTCGGTGTCGATCGGAAGCCGCGTGTTGGTGCGGATCATCGCCATCAGCGTCTCGTTGACGACGCCCTGGTCGATCAGCTTCAGCATGGGGATGTAGAGCCCCTCCATGAACACGTCGGTGGCATCCGGGCCGAAGCCGATGCCGCCGATGTCCATGAGATGGCTGGTGCAGGAGAACAGCGCGACCGGCTTGCCGTCCTTGAAGCAGGGCGTGGTGACGACGAAATCGTTGAGATGGCCGGTCCCCATCCAGGGATCGTTGGTGATGTAGGCATCGCCTTCCTTCATCGTCTCGATCGGGAATTGCGCGATGAAGTGCTTGACCGACTCCGCCATCGAGTTGACGTGGCCGGGCGTGCCCGTCACCGCCTGCGCCAGCATCCGGCCCTTGAGGTCGAACACGCCGGCCGAGAGGTCGCCGCATTCGCGCACGATCGGGCTGAAGGCGGTGCGGAGCAGCACCTGCGCCTGCTCCTCGACCACGGCGATCAGCCGGTGCCACATGATCTGGAGGTCGATCAGGCTCGCGCCATTTGCCTTGCTCATGATCAGGCTGCCTTCCGTTCCATGACGATGCTGCCGGCACCGTCGATATGGGCATCGAAACTGTTGGAGACGAAGGTGGAGGTTTCGTCCTCGGCGATCACGGCGGGGCCGGCGATCGTGGCGCCCGGCGCCATGTCCTCTCGGCGATAGAGCGGGATCTCGATCACCTCTCCGGCGCGGCCGTCGAAGAATTTGCGGCTGCCGGAGGCCTTGCCGGCGGGCGTGCGGACAACAGACCCGACGACGGTGGGATTGCGCGCATCGGTGGTCGCGAGCACCGACCAGCTCAGCACCTCGATCGCGGCGCCCGGTATAGACCGCTCGAACATCGCCGAATAATCCGCCTCGAATTTCTGGCGCAGGCCGGGAAGATCGGCCGAACTCAGCGGGCGGTTCGGCAACTCGATCGCGATCTCGTGGCCCTGGCCGACATAACGCATGAAGGCGGCGCGCCGCTCGCGCACGGGCGCACCGGCAGCACCCGGCTCGACCAGCGCGCGGGCTTCGGTCACCATCTCCTGCAGCAGGTCCGACACCGCCGCGGTATCGAAATCGTCGAGGCGGACGTGGCGGCTACGCACCAGCTCATAGGCGATCGGGGCGGCGAGGAATCCAACGGCCGAGCCGACGCCGGCATTCGAGGGTACGATGACGCGCGAGACGCCGATCTTTTCGGCCACGCGCGCCGCATGCAGCGGCGCGGCGCCGCCGAAGGCAATCAGTGTGTGCTGTCCGACGATCTCACCGCGCTCGACCGCGTGCACGCGCGCAGCGCTCGCCATGTTCTCGCAGACGACCTCGTGCACCGCATAGGCCGCGGTTTCCGCCGACAGGCCAAGCGGCTCGCCGACGGCGCGCAGCAGCGCCTGTTTGGAAAGCTCCGGGTCGAGCTTGATCGTGCCGCCGGCAAATGCGTCGGGATCGATCATGCCGAGCGAGACGTCCGCATCCGTGACGGCCGGGCGCTGTCCGCCGCGGCCATAGCAGGCAGGCCCCGGCTCCGACGAGGCGCTTTCGGGGCCGACGGTGACGCGCTTCATCGCATCGACATGCGCGATCGAGCCGCCGCCGGCGCCGATCTCGACCATTTCGATCACGGGGATGCGCACCGGCAGCCCCGAGCCCTTGAGGAAGCGCGCGGCGCGGTCGACCTCGAACACGCGCGAGGTCTCGGGCTGGTACTTTTCGATCAGGCAGATCTTTGCGGTGGTGCCGCCCATATCGAAGGAAAGCACCTTGCTCTCGCCGAGCCGTGCTGCGATCTGCGCCGCGAAAATGGCGCCGCCGGCGGGACCGGATTCGACAAGCCGCACCGGAAAACGCCGCGCCGTCTCGATCGAGGTGACGCCGCCGCCGGAGGTGACGAGATAGATGGCGCCGCGGTATTGCTCCACTTGCAAGGCATCCGCCATGCGGGCGAGATAGCCGTCGATCAGCGGCTGCACATAGGCGTTCGCGACCGCCGTCGATGTGCGCTCGTATTCGCGGATCTCCGGGCACACGGCCGACGACACCGTCACCGAAATCCCGGGCAACTCCTCGCTGATGATCGCAGCCGTGCGGCGCTCATGATCGGGATTGGCATAGGAGTGCAGGAACGCGATCGCGACGCTCTCGACCTTCAGCTCGCGCAATTTCGGGGCGAGTGCCCGCACCGACGCTTCGTCGAGCGGGAGACGGACGGCGCCGTGGGCATCGATACGCTCGGGCACGGTGAAGCGAAGGCTGCGCGGGGCCAGCGGCTTCGGCTTGTCGATGGAGAGATCGTACTGGTCGTAGCGGCTCTCGGTGCCGATATCGAGCACGTCGCGGAAGCCTTCAGTCGCGATCAGCGCGGTTTTCGCGCCGCGCCGCTCGATGATGGCGTTGGTCGCCAGCGTCGTGCCGTGAATGAAGACGTCGATGTCGCTGATATGGGCCTGGGCGTCGGCGAGAATGAGACGCATCCCGTCCAGCACCGCCTGTTCGGGCCGCTGCGGTGTCGTCAGCACCTTGCGCGTTTTGCGATCCTGACCCACGTCCAGCACGATGTCGGTGAACGTGCCACCGATATCGACGGCAAGCCGCACTTCGGCTCCCTCAAGCATTCCATATTCTCCGGCTGATCGTCCACTTGCGCGAAAACTGCAGCAATTTTCATACCAGCGACGGCGCCGGGGGTGAAGCGCGTAGCACCCATGCGATAGCGGGAGTGCGAAGCTCTACGCCCGGAGCAGGAATGCGAGCGCAGCTTCGCAGCGCTCCTCGACCTTGAGCGCCAGCAGATCGTCGGCGCGGGTTCGGCCGAGGTTGACCGCGGCGATCGGAATCTGCCGGCGCGCAGCCGTCTGCACGAAACGAAAACCCGAATAGACCATCAGCGACGAGCCGACCACCAGCATGGCGTCGGCCTGCTCGAGATGATCCTGCGCGGTGGCAACCACCTCGCGCGGAACGTTCTCGCCGAAGAAAACCACGTCGGGTTTGAGAATGCCGCCGCAGGCGTCGCAGGCCGGCACATTGAACGAGGAGAAATCCGCGTGCTCGAGGTCGGCGTCGCCGTCAGGCGCGTCGGCGGCATCGAGCGTCAGCCATTCCGCGTTAGCGCGGCCGAGCGTCTCCTGGAATTCCGCGCGCGGCGTCCTGGCGCCGCATCCCATGCAACGGACGAGATCGAGCCGGCCGTGCAGGTCGATCACCTGGCGGTGGCCGGCGGATTGATGCAGCCGGTCGACGTTCTGGGTCAGCAGCATCTCGCAGCGGCCGCTGGCTTCAAGGCGGGCGAGCGCATGATGCGCATCGTTCGGACGGGCCTGGCCGAACCGCCGCCATCCGATCAGGCTGCGCGCCCAATAGCGCTGGCGCGTTGGCTCTTCTGCCATGAAGGCCTGGAAGTTGACCGGCTGGGCCCGCTTCCAGTTGCCGTCGCCGTCGCGATAATCAGGAATGCCCGAATTGGTGCTGCAGCCGGCACCGGTCAGCACGAACAGGCGTTCGTGCCGGCCGACGAAATCCTGGAGCGAGGGGTTTGCCGCCGGTGGGGTTGTCATGGCGCAGATGTAGTTCGCGCCGGCCGGTTTTGCCAGATCACTCGCGGCTTCCCGATGTGATCGAGAGGGTTGCAGCTCTGAGCCACACAAACCTCTTGTGCCGCTCACTGCACCGGCGCGGGCGGCTTCGATGGCGGGTTCGGTTTTGGTGGCGTGGGCTGCTTCTGCGAGACGACCGGCTTGGCCTGTGGCGCTGGCTCGGGTGCCGGAGGCGCCACCGGCGCGGACTGACCGACCGACAGCGACACGCCGAACACGCGCCATTGTCCGTCGACGGGAGCGAACAGCAGTTCGAAATTCACCTGCGACGGCACCGACGGAAAAAATCCCGCCATGTGCAGCAATCCGTTCGGCTCGATCTGCGGCAACAGCGACAATTGCGGGTCGATGACGGCGACGCCCGAGAGATCGAGCTTGTCGCCGCGCTGCTTGGCGAATATCTCCGCGAGCTTCGCGGCGGTGTTGACCTGGAAACCCGGCGCACCGAGATCGCGCAGCACAGTGTAGTTTCCGGTCTTGTTGGCGTGGTCGAGCGCCAGCAGCGTCGAGCGGATCAGCATCAGCACGCCGTTGCGGTCGATATTGGCGGGCTTGGCCGCCGGCTGTTGCTGCGCCGGTGCCGCAGGCTGCGGTGGCGCCTGCTGCGCAGACGGGCCAGACCCCGGACATCAACCGTTCCGTTGAAGTCGGCGACGAGGCTGCAATCGGGCTTTCCCTTTTTGCCAACTGTTTCTCAATTGCAACGGACCGTTTCTGAACGATGACATCGGCGCACCGATCAGATCAGGCAAGCGGATGAAACGCCGGCGGCAAGGGCACGCGCACCAGCTCACTGAGATCCAGGGTCTCCCCGCTATCCGTGATGTCGGAGAACAATACCTCGACAAACGGATGCTGGCGGTTGAACGCAGGACCTCGCTGGTATTTGGCGCTCACGATGCGCTGGAGTGCGGGAAGGTTCAGCACCCGAGAATTCAACTCCGAAGCCAACGACGGCTGGGTCGATCCCGCCGAATTGGCTGCTTCAGCCGACTGCAAGGGCACGCCGAAAGCGGCTACCATTGTATGAGCATCGCAGCGGCAATCAGAAGCACGAAGAAGACCGGCATCAACACCGGGGGTACGAGCCACTCGCGAAGACCGATTCCGGGAGAATCCGACATATCGACCGCCTTTTGATCACGGCGGGAGCGCAACGCTCTCAGTCACCGATAACAGCCGAGGGGCGCGCGGTAATTAGCTCTATATGGTGAGCTCTGACCGAATAACGAGGCCTCACCGAAACTATTCGTCAAGGCAAGCATTGAACCGGGTTAAAAGAGCTGGCGCCGAGAGTCACCTGCCCAAAAGTGCCCCGTTCAGCCGACGCCGGCACCTGCAACCTGATCGGGCCCGAACATGATCGCGTTTCCAAATCACAGCCGCTCCTATGACCGGACACGCCGAGCCGTGAGGTTCTGGGGACATGACAGCGCCATCGAGGCCTCGTTCTACATCGATGAGGGCGCATTGAAGCAGATCCAGCCGGGCGCTCTTTCCAGCGAATCCGGCTTTCTGTCCGCGTTCGATTCTCACCGCGACCTGATCTGCGCCGCTGCGGCCCGGAAATATGTCCGCGGCAGCAGGGGTTCTTACGAACTGGTCGCGGGAGATTTTTGAAACAGTCTGTTTGAACGTCTCCCGGGTCTAGCTCGCCCAGTTCTCGCGGAATTCGGGAAACAGCGTCAGCCCGCCGCAGGCGTAGATGGTCTGACCGGTGATATAGCTCGCCTCGTCAGACGCCAGGAAGGCAAACACCGCCGCGATCTCTTCCGGCGTGCCGACTCGGCCGAGCGGAATGTGACTGGCGACCTCGCCGCGCTTCCTCGGATCGTCCCGCCAGGCTGCATTGATCGGCGTGTCGATCGCGCCCGGCCCGACCGCGTTGACGCGAATGCCACGGCCGGCGAACTCCAGCGCCAGCGTCCGCGTCAGGTTCGCCATGCCGCCCTTGCTGATCGAATAAGCGAGATAGCCGGGCTTTGGAATGATCTGGTGGACGCTGGAGCAATTGATGATGCTGCCGCCTCCGCCGCGCGCGACGAAATGCGCCAGCGCCTTCTGCGCGCAGAACACGGCGCCGTTGAGATTGACGTCGATGATGCGGCGATAGGTTTCGATATCCAGTGCCTCGCTCGACGATTCCGCCTGAAAGCCGGCATTGTTGACGAGGCAGTCGAGCCGCTTCCAGCGCGCCAGAATCGTCTCGAACATCGCGGCGATTTCCTTTTCGGAGGCGACGTCCGCCTGCACGACGACATGATCGAGCCGGCCGTGGCCTCGATCGCTCGACGCCTTCCGTGCAAGCGCAAGCGTTTCCTCCGCCCTCTCGACGTGGCCGAAATAATTGATGGCGACCGTCGCCCCCTCCTCGGCGAGGCGAATCGCCACCGCGCGGCCGATGCCCTGCGATGCGCCGGTCACCAGCGCATATTGGCCGACAAGGCGTGAGGGAAACTGGGTCGAACGTTCGGTCTGCGGCATGGTCGGCTCCGGATCATCTTGGCTTGACGTCATATCATCGAGGCAACGGGATTTTTGTTCCATCCCTGGGCCGCCGGCGCGGATACGAGATCAGTTGCGGTGCAGCGATCGATCCTCGTGCGATCCGACAAAAATGTGATTGTCGCTTCTGCGGCCGCCATCACATGGTGTAAATCATGCAAGATCAATACGTTCCGGGTCCCAGGATATGACACAGATCGCGATTCAGCCAGCCGTCCATCGCCGGCATCAGCCCTGGTATACGATCCTCTACGTCCAGGTGCTGATCGCAATCGCGCTCGGGGTGCTCGTCGGCTATCTCTACCCCGATCTCGGCAAGGCGCTGAAGCCGCTCGGCGACGCCTTCATCGCGCTGATCAAGATGATGATCGCCCCCGTGATCTTCTGTACCGTGGTGCACGGCATCTCCTCGATGGGCGACCTCAAGCGCGTCGGCCGGGTCGGACTGAAGTCGCTGATCTATTTCGAGACTGTCTCGACCGTCGCGCTCGCCATCGGCCTCCTGGTCGGCGAGATTCTCCAGCCCGGACACGGCTTCAACATCGATCCCGCCACAATCGATCCGAAGTCGGTGGCGACCTATGTCAACAAGGCCCACGAGGACGGCATCGTCGCCCATCTGATGGCGATCATACCGGACAGCTATGTGGGCGCGCTCGCGCGCGGCGATCTCCTGCAGGTGCTGCTGGTCTCGATCCTCTCCGGCTTCGCCATCGCCTTCCTCGGCAAGGCCGGCGAGCCGATCGCGGAGGCGATCGACAAGGCCGCAAAGATGTTCTTCGGCATCATTCGCATCATCGTGCGCGTGGCGCCGATCGGCGCGTTCGGCGCGATGGCGTTCACCGTCGGGGCCTATGGCCTCGGCTCGCTGCTCAACCTCGCCGCGCTGATCGGGACGTTCTATCTCACCAGCATCCTGTTCGTGCTGATCGTGCTGGGCTCGATCGCCCGGCTCGCCGGCTTCTCGATCCTGCGCTTCATCGCCTACATCAAGGACGAGCTTTTGATCGTGCTCGGCACATCCTCGTCCGAGACCGTGCTACCGCAGATGATCCAGAAGATGGAGCATCTCGGCGCCTCGCGCTCGGTGGTCGGACTCGTGATCCCGACCGGCTACAGCTTCAACCTCGACGGCACCAACATCTACATGACGCTGGCGACGCTGTTTCTGGCGCAGGCGACCAACACCCATCTGACGATCTGGCAGGAGCTCGGCATTCTCGGCATCGCCATGATCACCTCGAAGGGCGCCTCTGGCGTGACCGGGGCCGGCTTCATCACGCTGGCGGCGACGCTCTCGATCGTGCCTGACATCCCGATCCAGTCGATCGCGATCCTGGTCGGTATCGACAAGTTCATGAGCGAATGCCGCGCCCTGACGAACCTGATCGGCAACGGCGTCGCCTGCGTCGTCATCAGCATCTCCGAAGGCGAGCTCGACCGCGACGCGCTGCACGAGACCATGGCGCATCCGATCGAGGTCGGTGAAGCGCTGGAGCCCGGCGGTAGCGCGGCCGCCTGAGCCGCGCTACGCGTCCGCTCAGCCATTCAGCGCGGTGACCACGACCTCGATCAGCGCTCCGCCGCCGAGATCGGCGACACCGACGGTCGCGCGGGTGGGCAGATCGTCGCCGAAGAATTCGGTCCAGGCCGCGTCCATCTCCTTCTTCCTGGAGAGATCCGTGACGAAGATCGAGGCGCTGACGATGCGGCTCTTGTCGGTGCCGGCTTCCCTAAGATAGCCGGCGATCTTGCCGAGGATGTTGCGGGTCTGGTCGCCCATCGAGACCGAGGTGTCGTCGGCGATGGTGCCGCCGACGAACACGAAGCCGTTGGCTTCGACGGCGCGGTGCATGATGGGCGTGCGGATGCTGCGGGTGATGCTCATGATGTCCTCTTCTTAGAGCGTGTGGAGGGATGGAAGCGGTCGATGCCGAGATCGCCGATGCGGGTCTGGGTGCCGCCGTTGACGATCAGCTCGGCCATCACGGCGCCGGCGCCGGGGCCGAGCTGAAAACCGTGCAGCGAGAAGCCGAACTGGTGGTAGAGGCCCTTGTGCCGCGCGCTCGGCCCGAACACGGGGATGTCGTCCTTCATCCTGGCCTCGATGCCGGCCCATGCGCGCATGATCGTCGCGTCGCGCATCACCGGAAAAAGCTCGAACACGGTGCGCGCGCTGGTGGCGAGGCTCTTCCAGTCCAGCACCGTCTCGTTGCGGTCCTGATCCGGCGTTGCCAGGTGGCCGCCACCGATCAGCACGGTGCCGTTCTTGAACTGCTTGAAGGAGAGCTTTCGGCCGCGCAGGATCACGACGGGATCGATGAAATGCGGCACGCGCGAGGTAATCATCAGCATCGGCGCCACGGTCTCGACCGGGACCGGCTCCCCGAGCGCGGCCGCGATCCTGCCGGCCCAGGCGCCGGCGGCGTTGACCAGCACCGGCGCGGCGAAGCTCTCGGTGCCGACATCGACATGCCAGAGGCCGTCGCTGTAGCGGATATTGCTGGCGGCCACGCCCTCGCGCACGGTGGTGCCGAGCTGCTCGGCCTTGCGCCGGAACGCCGTCGTCGTCTGCGCCGGATTGGCCGCGCCGTCGCGGCGCGAGACGACACCGCCGGGGCACGTCTCGGCCACCGCCGGCACGAGGCGCCGCAACTCGGCCGCATCGATCAACTCTTCATGGGTGAAGCCGAGGGCGTTGAGCTCCGCCACCCGTGCGCGGCAGACCGCAAGCTCGCCCTCGTTCTCGGCGACCAGCACCTGGCCGAAGCTCTCGAAGCTGCAATCGTCGTCGAGGAGGTCCGAAATTCTCTCCCAGATTGCCATCGAACGGATCGAGAGCGGAATTTCTGGGATGTGGCGCGCGAGCTGACGCACGCCGCCGGCGTTGACGCCGGAGGCATGCCGGCCGGCATAGCCCTTCTCGATCAGCACCGGCTTGAGGCCGGCGAGGCAGAGATGCAGCGCCGTGGAGCATCCGTGGATGCCGCCGCCGACGACGATCGCATCCACGTTGTGGCTCATCCGCGCACCACGGCCTTGACGTCGGCTTCGCCCTTGGGAACGGCGGCGAGCTCGGCCAGCGTGATCGGCTTCACCGGCGCACGCAGCCGGTAATAGCCGATCGCCTGCGGCGTCTTCCCGCGCGCCTGCGCCATCAGCTCGGTGACGGTGAGGCCACACAGACGGCCCTGGCACGGGCCCATCCCGGTGCGGCGATAGGCCTTGAGCTGATTGGGCCCGGTCGCGCCGATCGCAACGGAATCGAGAACATCTTTCGCCGTCACCTCCTCGCAGCGGCAGACGATGGTGTCGCCAGAGGGAATGCGGAACTGCGGCGCGGGCCGGAATAGCGTGTCGAGGAAGACCCGGCCGCGTTCGGCCCTGGCGAGGTCGACGCGGAGCGTCGCCATGGCCGGAAGCTTCGCGGCCGTCGCTAGCGCCAGCGCCTCCACCGCTGCGCGCGCCGCGATACGCCCGCGCACCACAGCAGCGTTGGCTCCGCCGATGCCGGCGCCGTCGCCCGCGATCGCAATACCGGCCACCGACGAATTGCCGCTAGCATCGAGGACCGGCGACCAGCACAGCTGCAAATCATCCCAGCGATGCTCGACGCCGGCCGACATCGCGAGATTGACGTTGGGCACGACGCCCTGATGCAGCAGCAACAGGTCGACTGGAATGGTCTCGCGCTTGCCGCCCGCGACATAGCTTACGCTTGCGAGCTGTCCGTCACCGGATGCAGCAAGCTCGGTGACGCCGGAGACGACCTGCACCTTCGCCTTCACCTCGCGCATCATCGAGAGGCCCTTGGCGAAATAGGGCGACGTCAGAAAGGCGAAAGCGTGCGGCAGCGCGGCGAAATAATTGCCGCGTTCGGTGGTGTCGAGGATTCGGTCGATCCGGCCACCGAGGCGCAGGATTTGCGCGGCGAGCAACCAGAGCAGGGGCCCCTGCCCCGCGATCACCGTGCGTCCATCGGGAACGAGCGCCGATGATTTCAGCATGGTCTGCGCGGCGCCCGCGGTCATGACGCCCGGCAGGGTCCAGCCGGGAATCGGAAACGGGCGCTCCAGCGCGCCGGTGGCAAGGATGACGCGCTTGGCCTTGACGAAAGCCGACGCGCCGCCAATGGACACCGCGATATCGAGATTGCGGTCGAGGCTCCAGACGGTCGCACGATGAATGACCTCGGCATTGCTCGCGCGCAGCGACTGCACGAGATCGGCACCCACCCAATAGTCGGCGCCGAGCTGGCTGCGCTCCGTCACGGGCGTGGACGAGATGGCCCGGAACACCTGGCCGCCGGGGCCGATATTCTCGTCGAGCAGCAGCGTGGACAGGCCGGCTTCGGCGGACGTCGCAGCAGCCGCAAGGCCCGCAGGCCCGGCCCCGATCACCACCACGTCGTAATCTTCACGCTTGGGAGCCATGGTCATTTTCCGATCTCCCGCTTGCCCTTCTGGATCTCGATCTGCATGCCCTCGGCGACGGGAACGATACAGCCCTGCCGGTTGCCGACACCGTCGATGGTGACGAGGCAGTCGAAACACACGCCCATCATGCAATAGGGCAGCCGCGGCGCCCCGCTGACGGCAGTGGAGCGCCGCACGTCACGGCGCGAGGCCAGCAACGCAGCGGAGACGGTGTCACCCTGGCGCGCCGCAACGGCAACGCCGTCGACGAAGATCTGCACTTGCGGCCGCTTGTCCTGTTCGGATCGTTTGAACATGCTGGTTCCTTCGATATCGCTAGTAGCCGCTGGTGTTCGCCGCGCCGGCGGCACCAAAACGGCTGGCAGAGAACGCGCCGACCAGTTCGGGCTCGAGCGCGCCCTGCGCCACCATGCGCGCGATCTCGAAGGCGTGGTTGGAGGCGAGCGTGACGCCGGAATGACAGCAGGCGACGAAGGCGCCGGGATGCGTTTCCGACTGGTCGTAGATCGGAAAACCGTCTTGCGGCATGACGCGGATGCCGGCCCAGCTCCTGATGACATTGAGCCGCGACAGATGCGGGAACATGCGCTGGGCACGATCCGTCATCACCGCGCTGATCGAATGCTTCAGCGTGCGGTCGTCGAGTTCGTCTTCCTTGCTGTCGCCGATCATCACCGTGCCCTCGTCGGTCTGGCGCATCGTCGTGAGGGGATGCGCCAGGAACGGCATAGTGCGCTCGGTCACCACGATCTGGCCGCGGGTCGGGCCCATCGGCGCGTAAAGGCCGACCATCGGCGCGAGCGTCTGGTTGGCGTTGCCGGCGGCCAGCACGACCTTGGCGGCGCGCAGCTCGCCCTTTGGCGTCGTCAGGCGGAATTCGCCGCCGCTCTTGTCGATCGCCGAGACCGGGCGCTCGGGAAAATAGTCGATGCCGAATTCCTTGAAGCCGGTATGGAACGCGCGGAACGTGCGCAACGAATTGACGTGGCCGTCGAGCGGGCAATAGCTGCCGCCGGACACCTCGGGCCCGATCAGCGGCAGCGACTTCTTCACCTCGGATGCGGACAGCATCTCCATCTTGTAGTCGGCAGCGCCGGTCTGATTGTGCATGCGCTTGACCAGTTCGCCGCGCTGGCGGAATTCGTCCTCGCCGAGCGTCAGGTGGAAGCCGCCGTTCTGCTGAAGCGCCACATCGAGCCCGGTCTGCTGCTTCAGTTCGGACGCGAGCCTGCCCCACGCCTGCGACGCCTGCACGGTCCACACCGTATAGGCCGGCATCCCCAGCCCTTTGCTCTGGACCCAGACCAGCGCAAAGTTGGCGCGCGAGGCGCGCTTTGTGATGTCGCCCTCGTCGAGCACGGCCACGCGCTTGCCGAGGCGTCCTAGGCCCCAGGCAATGGCGGAGCCGAGCAGTCCGCCGCCGACGACGGCGACGTCGTAATCTCCTGACATGTTTTCTCCTATCGTCCCGTATCGCCCTTGCCGGCGAGCACACGGTCGAGCCCGTAGAAGCGGTCGAGCAGAATGAGGGCGGTCATGGTAACAGCGATCACGCAGGCCGAGACCGACGTCACCAGCGGATCGATGTTGTCCTGGATATAAAGGAACATGCGCACGGGCAGCGTTTCGGTGCCGGGCGCCGCGAGGAAGACGGTCATGGTGAGATCGTCGAAGGACTGGATGAAGGCGAGCGCCCAGCCGCTGATGACGCCGGGCAGGATCAGCGGCAAAGTCACACGGCGGAACAGCGTCCAGCCGCCGGCGCCGAGCGAGACCGCCGCCATCTCGACCGTGCGATCCATGCCTGTCGCCGCCGCCAGCGTCAGCCGCAGCGCGAACGGAAACACGATGATCACATGCGCGATGATCAGCGCGGCAAAACTACCGCCAAGGCCGGCCGAGGTGAAGAAGCGCAGGAAGGCGATGCCGAGCACGACATGCGGGATCATCAGCGGCGACAGGAACAGCGCGGCGAGCGCATCGCGGCCGCGGAAGCGATAGCGTGCGATCGCGAGTGCAGCCGGCACCGCGAACAGCAGCGCCAGGAAGGACGACAGCGCCCCCAGCCCAAGGCTGACCCAGAACGCATGGATGAATTCGGGATAGTTGCCGATCGCCCTGAACCAGCGCAGCGAGAAGCCGTTGGTCGGCAGCGACAGGAAGCCCTCGGGGGTGAAGGCAACGAGGCAGACCACCAGGATCGGTGCCGCCATCACGATGACGAAGAGAGTGTGGAAGATCAGCGTGAGCGGGCCGTTCCGTCTCATCGGAACACCTCGGCATAGCGGCGTTCGATCAGCGCGTTGCTGCCGACGACGATCAGCACCAGTGCGACCAGGAGAAGCGTCGCGACCGCGGCGCCGAGCGGCCAGTTCAGCGTGTTGAGAAATTCGTCATAGGCAAGCGTCGCCGCGACCTTGAGCCGGCGGCCGCCGATGATCGCGGGTGTCGCGAAGGCGCTGGCCGAGAGCGAGAACACGATGATCGCGCCCGACAGTACGCCCGGCATGATCTGCGGCATGATGATGCGGCGAATGGTGGTGATGGGCCCCGCGCCGAGCGACATCGCCGCATTCTCGATCTGCGGATCGAGCCGCTGCAGCGCCGCCCACACCGAGAGCACCATGAACGGCATCATCACATGCGCGAGCGCGATGACCATGCCTGTTTCGGTGAACATGAAAGGAATCGGGAAACGAATCACGCCGGCCGACATCAGCAGCTTGTTGACGAGGCCGTTGTTGCCGCCGAACAGCAGCGCCCAGCCGAGCGTTCGCGCCACCACGGAGATCAGCAGCGGGCCGAGGATGATGAGCAGGAAGAAGCTCTTCCAGCGGCCGTCCATGCGGTTGAGGATGTAGGCCTCCGGTGCGCCCAGCAATGCGGTCAGCAGCGTGGTCAGGATGGCAATGCGAAAGGTCCGCCCGAACATCTCGGCGTAATAGGGATCGGTCGCGATCTCGCGCCAGTTCTTGAGGATGAAGACCGGCTCGATGCCCTTGTACTGGCCCCAATCGTGGAACGACAGCATCACCGTCATCGCCAGCGGAATCAGAAGTACGCCGACGAACAGCATCAGGGCGGGCGCCGCCAGCGCCCAAGGCGCACGTCCATTGCGCTCATCGGCGGCCATGCTCATGCGGAGGCTCCGGCGCGCACGCTCATGTCCTCTGGACGCCACGTCAGACGTACTGCGTCGCCTTCGGCCGGCTGCGGCTTGCCGTCGTTCTGACGGATCACGATGGCCGGACCGCATTCGCTATCGCACTGAAACAGCCAGTGATTGCCCTGAAAGACGCGCGTGATGATTTTTGCGCTGAGCCCGGTCTCCCCGAAGCCAATGCGTTCGGGGCGAACGCTCACTGTCACCTGTCCGCCGAGCCCAGCCGGCGCCGGCGCGCGCCAGGAGCCCGCCACCAACTGGGTGGGCGAGACGACCCGATCGATGGTCCCGGGAAAATCATTGGTCTTGCCAAGGAACTGCGAGACGAAGGCCGAAGCCGGCTTCTCATAGGTCTCCTGCGGCGTGCCGATCTGCTCGATCCTGCCCTGGCTCATCACCACGATGCGGTCGGACAGCGACATCGCCTCGTTCTGGTCGTGGGTGACGAGGATGGTGGTGGTGCCGATGGTGCGCTGGATCTGGCGCAGCTCGATCTGCATCTCCTCGCGCAGCTTGGCGTCGAGGTTCGACAGCGGCTCGTCGAGCAGAAGCACGTTCGGCTTGATCACCAGCGCGCGCGCCAGCGCGACGCGCTGCTGCTGGCCGCCGGACATGCGGCGGGGATGGCGGTCCTCGTAACCGGCGAGCCCGACCATGGCGAGCGCGGCGCGAACACGCTCGGCCCGCTCACCGCGCGGCACCTTGCGCATCTCCAGGCCAAAGGCGACGTTCTCCGCCGCGGTCATGTGCGGAAACAGCGCATAGCTCTGGAACACGATGCCGAGCCCGCGCCTGGCCGGAGGAATCGCTGCCAGGTCCCTGCTCTCCAGCCGGATCGCGCCGCGCGTGGGATCGAGGAAGCCCGCGATCATCTGCAGGGTCGTGGTCTTGCCGCAGCCGGACGGACCGAGGAAGGAGATGAACTCCCCCTTCCCCACCGACAGGCTGAAGTCGTCGACCACAGTCTGCGCACCGAACTGTTTGGCGACCCGATCGAGCTCGAGATAGGCCATCACGCTGTCTCCGCGAACGATCGGATCAACGCTCGACCTCGCGATTCCATCGCTTGGTCCACTCCTCGCGCTTCTCGTTGATGACGGTCCAGTCCGGATTGTAGAGCTTCGCGGCGCGCTCGCCGATCGGCGCCATCTTGCCGAGTTCAGGCGGCACCACCATCGATTTCAGCACCGGTCCGTAGCCATAATCCTTCAGCATCACCAGCTGGATCTTGGGATCGAGCAGCATCTTGATGAAGTTGCCGGCCAGCGGCGAGGCGTTCGGCTTGGCGATCGGGCACGCCGTCGTCAGCAGCGTCGCCGCGCCTTCCTTCGGATAGACGAAGTCGACGGGGAAGCCGGTGTTGGCGAAGCTCTGCACGCGGCCGGTGCCCCACACCGCGATCACGGCCTGGCCGGACTGGAACAGCTCGGTCATCTTGCCCGGCGACGGCTCATAGGCGAGCACGTTCGGATTGATCTCTGCCTTGAAGATCTTGAAGCCGGAATCGACGTTCGTCTCGCCGCCGCCATTCATCTTCGACAGCATCACCAGCGCTTCGAGGCCATAGGTGTTGTTGATCGGCGGAATGACGAGCTGTTTGGCGTATTTCGTGTCCTTGAGATCATTCCAAGAGGTCGGCGCGGCCCAGCCTTTTTCGGCGAACACCTTGGTGTTGTACATCAGACCGGTGGCGACGATGCCGATCGCAACGGCACGATCGTCCTTGAAGCGCGCGGTGTCGTACAGATCGGCCGGCAGGCCGTCGAGCTTGCCGCAGAAGCCGAGCTGGATCGCCTGATACATCGGGCCGTCGTCGACGATGGCGACGTCGATCTGCTGGTTGCCCTTCTGCGCCTGGAGCTTTGCCAGCGTATCGGTGGAGTTGCCGGCGACGTATTCGACCTTGACCCCGTTCTCCTTCTCGAAGGCCGGGATCACCTCGTCGCGGATCGTCTTCTCGAACGAGCCGCCATAGCCGGCGACATAGAGCGTTTTCTGCTGGGCCGAGGCGGCCGAAATGCCGGCGGCGAGCGCCGCGATGCTGACCGCTGTCAGAAGGCGAAGGGTCTTCATGTGGTCCGATCTCCATACCGGAATGAGGTGACGTGCCGACAATTCTCCGACTGAGGGGCCTTCCGCATTTCTTTCCGCGCAAATCGTTCCGGACAGGGCTCCGGCCCCCTTTCGGCGGTCTTTGGCGCGATCTGGAGATTTAAACCCCTCCAGTCTGCCGAAAAAGCGGGCTGTCTCCAGTCCTGATGAAAAAGATCGCAAACCCGGGCTTCCATCGTCCAATGAATAATGGCACCCTCTGCATGTCTAAATGTTATGATCGGACATCGGGATGGCCCGGATCAATTCGCGGCAGGTGGAGGCCTTCCGCGCGACGATGCTCACCGGCAGCGTGACCGAGGCGGCGGCGCTGATGACCGTGACGCAACCGGCGGTCAGCCGGCTGCTGCGCGACCTCCAGGCGCTGCTGAAGATGGAGCTGTTCGAACGGCGCGGCACCGGCCTCGTGCCGACCGCAGCTGCGATGGCGCTCTATACCGAGGTGGAGCGTTCCTTTGTCGGCCTCGAACGCATCACCGCGGCGGCGGAGGAAATCCGCGGACGTCGTACCGGCTCGCTGCGAATCGCCGCCCTTCCCGCACTCTCGAACGGCTATCTGCCGCGGCTTACCGGGCATTTCCTGAAAGAGCGCCCCAACCTGAACCTCGCCTTTTTCGGCGTGATCTCGCCGATCGTGGTCGATTGGGTGCTGAACAATCAATGCGACGTCGGCTTTGCCGAGGTGCCGATCGCGCATTCAGGCCTGCCGACCCAGAAACTGCCGGCGCCCGCACGCGTCGCGGTGCTGCCCATAGGCCATCGCCTCACGGAAAAGGACGTTCTGGAGCCGCGCGATTTCGAGGGCGAAACCTTCATCTCGCTGTCGGCGGGATCGTCGAGCCGACACCTCGTCGACCAGATTTTTCATCGTCACGACGTCCGCCGCGTGCTCAGGGTGGAAACCGCGCTGTCGGAGATCATGTGCGGGATGGTGTCATCGGGGCTCGGCGTCGCGATCTGCGATCCCTTCACGGCGCAGGAATTCTCCACCCGCGGCGTCGTCGTGCGCCGCTTCCTGCCGCGCATCGACTTCGAATTCTCCGCGGTCTTTCCGGCGCAGCGCAGCCCGTCACCGGTGGCGCTGGATCTGGTCGAGACCATGCGCAAGGCGCTCGTGGAATTCGACGACCCGGCTCTCAGCCGTTGAACGCGGCCTGCGCCTCCGGCAGGTCCCAGATCTTGCCGATCGCCGCAGTGCCAGCCGCTGTGATGGCCGCCTCATCCGCGCCGAGATATCGCCCGGCATCGACCAGCATGCGGCCATCGACCATGACCTGATCGATATTGGCGCGGTTGGCGAGCGCGATCAGCGCGCGGCGCGGATCGAACAGCGGCTGCAGATGCGGATGGGTGAGATCGACGACGGTGAGGTCGGCGGTCGCACCCGGCGCGATCCGGCCGAGGTCGGGGCGCTTGATGACATCGGCGGCGACCGCCGTGTTGGCCTCGATCAGCTCGGGCGAATTGGCGACATCGGCGCGCTGCGACGTGATCTTGGAAATCAGAGAGGCCGCATTGAGCTCGCCGAGCAGGTCCATGTTGTAGCCATCGGTGCCGACGACCGTGCGGACGCCATGTTCGGCGAATCGGCTGAACGCGGCGGTGACGCCGGCGCGCGCGAACACCCGCGGACAATTCAGTACCGTCATACCACGCGCGGCCATCAGCTTGAGATCGTCGTCGCTCGAGAACATGCAATGCGCTGCCATCAGATCGGGAGCCAGCAGACCGAGCCAGTCCAGATACTGTGCCGGCGTGCGGCCACCATAGCGCTTGCCGATGGTCTCGACCTCGGCGCGGCTCTGCGCCATGTGCGTGGTGATGGGCACGCCGAGCTCGCGCGCCCGCGCAGCGCAGGCTTTGAGCAGATCGGGGCCGCAGGTATCGGTGGCGTGCGGGCTCATCGCAAGGCTGATGCGGCCGTCGCCGCGGTTGTTCCAGCGCTGATAGAGCGCGTCCCAGGTCGCCATGTCGGCAGTGCCGTCATCGCCGGAATAGTGAACGACACCATCGGGGCCGGCCTTGGCATCGGACGTCGAGAACAGATAGGGCGCCCCATAGAAGCGGATGCCCATCTCTTCAGCCGCGTCGAACATCTCGGGGATCGAATTGCGAAACGGCTCCATCACCGTGGTGGCGCCGCCCTTGAGGAGCTGGAGGATGCCGAGCCGTGCCACCGCCATGCGCTCTTCCGCCGACAGGAGTTCCGCGCCGCGCTTGGTCAGTGGCAGCAGCACCGTATAGACGATGCTCTGGTTGTTCTTGCGGCCGTTGCCGTCCTCGCTGTGGCTGCGCGCCACCGCTTCCGAGAAGCAGTGATTGTGCAGGTTCAGCAGCCCCGGCAGCACGAAACGGCCGGGCCGATCATAGACCTGATCCGCACTCGGTCTGTCGCGCGTGACCGCGGCGATCTTCTTGCCCTCGACCAGGACCCAATGGTCGCGCAGCACATCCTGCGCGCCGTCTTTCCGTGACAGCACATAGCTGCCGAAGATTGCCGTGGTGCTCATGCGGGGCGTACGTTCCAGAAGACGGCGGTGCCGTCGAGAATGCCGGTGATGGCTTTGCGATAGGCGGTCGGCTGCTTGTACAGGCCGATCGGAATATAGGGGATTTCCTCGAACGCAACCGCCTGGATCTCGCGGCAGATGCGCTGCTGCTCGGCGAGCTCGGAGGCTGCCAGCCACTGGCTGCGCAGCGGCCCCATCTTCTGGCTCGCATACCAGCCGGCAACCTTGCCCTCGCCGCGGATGTTGGTGTTGCCGGCCGGGTTGAGCCAATCGATGCCCTGCCAGTTGCCGACCGCCGCGCTCCAGCCGCCCTGCGAGATCGAATCCTTCTTGAGCTGGCGCTGCAAGACGACAGCGAAATCGAGCCCGGTATATTCGACGTTCATGCCGGCCTTGCGCAGGCTGTCGACGGCGATCTCGCCGAGCGGCTTCTGTGCCAGCGAGTTGGTGGGAACCAGCAGCACGATCTTCTCGCCATTGTAGCCGGCAGCCTGCAGATCGGCCTTGACCTTGGCGTAATCGCGCGGCCCGCGGAACACGTCGAGACCGACATCGCTCGCCATCGGGGTATCAGGGGCGAAATAGCCGATCGGCGAGACCTGGTAGGCCGGATCGGTGCCGGCCACCGCCGTCATGAAGGCGGACTGGTCGATCGCGCCGAGCAGCGCGCGGCGGATGGCCGGATTGTCGAACGGCGGCTGCAGATGATTGAGGCGCAGCATGCAGGCATAGCCGCGGGCATCGAGGATGCGCGTCTCGATGTCGCCGGCGGCCTTGATGATCGGCAACAGATCGTGCGGCGTCGTCTCCTGCCAGTCCTGCTCGCCGGTCTGGAGCGCGGCGACGCCGGTGCCGGCGTCGGGCGTCGTGGTCCAGACCACGCGGTCGTAGTGCACGATCTTGGGGCCCGCGGTCCAATCCGGCTTGCCGTCGGTTCGCGGCTGATAGCGCTCGAAGCGGGCATAGGCATTGCGCGCGCCCTGCACGCGCTCGTCGGCGAGATAACGGAACGGGCCGCTGCCGATGACTTCGGTCAGCGGCTTGAACGGATCCTGGCTCGCCAGCCGCTCCGGCATCATGAAGCACGGATTGATCGCGGCCTTGCCGAGCGCCTGCGGCAGCAGCGGGAACGGACGCTTGAGACGGAAGCGGATGGTGCGGTCGTCGGGGGCCGACAACACGGCCGTCGCGTCGATGAGTTCGCCGCCAAAGCCGTCGCGCGCCGCCCAGCGGCGGATGCTGGCCACACAGTCGCGCGCCAGCACACGCTCGCCATCGTGCCAGAACAGGCCGTCGCGCAAGCTGAGGTCCCACTGCAGCAGGTCGCCCGAAATGACGTGGCTCGACAGCATCTGCGGCGAGACCTGGAGCGACGAACTCATGCCGTAGAGCGTATCATAGACCATGAAGCCATGGTTTCGCGACACTTGCGCAGTCGAATAGATGGGATCGACGAAGGCGAGGTCGATGACGGGAATGAAGCGCAGCGTGGATTGGGATTCGGCACGCACGATGCCCGGCAGCGACAACGCCGGCACAGCCGCGGCAGCCTTCAGGAGCGAGCGACGGGAGATAGGCATGACAAGAGGTTCCTGTGAGATCTTACGTGTTCAACAAGACTGCGCCGATCGCGGCGGCGACCGCCTGCTGCGTAGGCTCGACCACGGGCACGCCGATCGCATCCGCAATCGCCGCCCGATGCGACGCCATGCCGGCGCAGCCCATCACCACGACATCGGCGCGGCATTGGCTGACCAGCGCGCGGCCGGCTTCAATCAACCGTCCGCGGATATCCGCAGCCGCCGTCTCCGCGGCGCTCGCGCCGACCGACCAGCTTCCCGCATAGCGGCTGTCGACCCCCATCACCCGCGCCATGCGCTGCTGGCGGCGGATGCTCGACGGCGACAGCGCGATGATGCCGAAGTGCTCACCCAGCATCAGCGCGCGGAAGATGCCGCATTCGGCAATACCCAGCACCGGGCGACCACCGGCCGCCTCGCGCACCGCATGCAGGCCGGGATCGCTGAAGCAGGCGAGTACGAAGGCATCAGCATCGTCACGCGTGACGCGATTGACCAGCGGCATCACCACGCTGTCGGCATCGCGCTGCGAGCTGATGCCCGGCGGTCCCTCGGCGAGGCCAACCACTTCGATGTCAGGTCCGCCGGCGATCCGCAGCGGCATGACCGCCTCGTCGATCACCGTCGTCACCGACGCGGAGGAGTTGGGATTGATGACGAGGATACGGCGACGGCTCATTTCGTGGCTCAACGGTTGGCGGCCTCGTGGTGCAGGAAGTTTTCGGCGATCTTCTCGCCCGTGGTGATCCAGACGTCCGGGCACGACTTTGCATAGGTCAGGAACTCGCGTAGCAGGCGCAGCCGCATCGGACGGCCGCTGCATTGCGGATGCAACACGGTGGTCACCAGCGCACCCCAGTCGCGGGTCTCATCCAGCTCGTCCTTCCAGATCGAGAGCACATGCTCCTTCGGGAAGATCGAGCGTGGACTGAAGCGGGCGGAGAGGCCGTGCATCCAGTCGTCGTAGCTCGCGGTCACCGGCAGCTCGATCGTGCCCGGCTTGCCGTCGGCAAGACGATGGCGATAGGGCCGCACGTCGTCGCGGAACGAAGACGTGTAGACGATCCCGTGCCGCACCAGCGCGACCCGCAGCTCCTCGGTGAATTCGCCGTAAGGCGCGCGATAACCGGTCGGCCTGACGCCGAGCCGCCGCTGCAGCGCCTCGAAGCCGCGCTCCAGTTCCTCCTCGATCCAGGGATCGCCGGGATCGGGCAGCAGATGGTGATAGCCATGATGGCCGATCTCGTGGCCGGCCTTGAGAATCGACTCTGCCATCGCCGGATGCGCGTCCACCGACCATCCCGTGACGAAGAACGTCGCCTTGAGATCGAGCTGGTCGAGCAGCTCCAGGAGCTTCGGGGTCCCGACGCGCGCCTCGAAGCCGCCATAGCTCATGGTGATGAGCCGCTGGGCGTGAGCTGCGTCCTTGCTGGTCCACGCGCTCTCCGCATCCACGTCGAAGGAGAGAAACATCGCCGACCTATACGGCTTCGGCCACGGATAGTCCGGCGCGGGATCCGCGGTGTTGGCTGGGATGAGCGGAATGCTCTGGAGTGCTTTACTGTCCAGCATTGATGGTCGCCTTCTCGAGTGCGTTGTCAGTCAGTTTCCATTTGGCAAGCAGGGTCTTGTAGCTGCCGTCGGCGATCAGCGCGTCGACCGCCTCCAGCATGGCCTGCTGCAGCGCCTTTTCCTTGACCGGAATGGCGATGCCGATGAATTGCTGCGCGATCGGCGTGCCGACCGGCGTATAGGCGCCGGGCTCGAGGTCCATGATGGAGGGAAGCGTCTCGTTGCCCTGCACGGCGGCGTCGATGCGACCCTGCTTGAGCTGGGTGCGAGCGTCGGCCGAACCGTCGGTGCCGACGAAGACGACCGGCGTGCTGCCGCAGCTCTTCTCGCTCCAGGCATTGATCATGGTCGGGAACATGGTGCGGCGGCTAGCGCCGACCTTCTTGCCGCAGAACGCGGCCATGTCCTTGAACTCCGATGCACGCGACTGCTGCACGAAGAAATGCGGGCCGGTGCGGAGATAGTCGATGAAGGTCGCGGTCTCATGCCGGCTGGCATAGTCGGTAAAGCCCGAGAGGATCGCATCGACGCGGCCGGTCGAGACCGACGGCATGAACTGGTCGAAGCTGGTCTCCTGCCATTCGATCTTGATGCCCAGCTTCCTGCCGATGGCTTCGCCGAAGTCGATGTCGAAGCCGGACAGCGTGTTGGTGGCGGGATCGCGGAACTCCATCGGCGGGTAGTTCGGCACCAGCGCGACCTTGATGCTGCCGCGCTTGGCGATCTCGGCCGGCAGCTCGATCGCCATCGCCGACGCGCTCACAGCGCCCAGCAATGCCGCGGCAACCAGAAGTCTCTTCATCATGACGCCCCCATGCTAGATCACGGCCGAAAGAAATGCCCTGGTACGTTGCTCGCGCGGCGCGCCCAATACGTCGGACGCGCGTCCCTGCTCGACGATCGCGCCCTGGTCCATATAGACGACACGGTCGGCGACCTCGCGCGCGAAGCCAAGTTCGTGCGTCACCACCATCATGGTCATGCCGCTCCTCGCCAGTTCCTTCATGACCGCGAGCACCTCGCCGACGAGTTCGGGATCGAGCGCGCTGGTCGGCTCGTCGAACAGCATCAGCATCGGCTTCATCGCGAGCGCCCGCGCGATCGCGACGCGCTGCTGCTGACCGCCGGAAAGCTGCGCGGGATACGAATCGGCCTTGGCCGACAAGCCAACACGCCGAAGCAGCTCCAGCGCCTCGGCCCGGACTTCGTCGAACTTGCGGCCCTGCACCTGCAGCGGGCCTTCGGTGATGTTGTCCAGTGCCGTCTTGTGCGGAAACAGATTGAAGCGCTGAAACACCATGCCGGTCTTCAGCCGCTGCCGCCTGATTTGTCGCTCGGTGAGCCGATGGAGCCGGCCGCCCTGCTCGCGGAAGCCAAGCAGTTCGCCGTCGAGCCAGATGCCGCCGGCATCGATCGCAGCGAGCTGGTTGATGCAGCGGAGCAGCGTGGTCTTGCCGGAGCCGGAAGCGCCGATCAGGCACACCACCTCCCCTGGCCAGACATCGAGCGAGACGTTGCCGAGAGCCTGGAACTCGCCAAAGCTCTTGGATACCGAGCGGATCGCGACCAGGGGTGTCGTCATCGGGCAAGCCGCAATGTACCGCGCGCAAAACGGCGTTCGAGCAGCATCTGGAGCGGCGTCAGGACCGAGACCACGAGCAGATACCAGAGCCCGGCGACGATCAGGAGCTCGATGACGCGGGAATTGGCGTAGTAGATGTTTTCGGCGTTGTGAAGCAGTTCCGGATACTGGATCACGCTCGCGAGCGAGGTCGCCTTCACCATGCCGATGAACTCGTTGCCGAGCGGCGGGATCGCCACCCGCATCGCCTGCGGCAGGACGATCCGCCGCAGCGCGCGCAACCGCCCCATCCCGATCGCCTGCGCGGCCTCATACTGCCCGATATCGACCGACAGCATGCCGGCACGCATGACTTCGGACGTATAGGCGCCCTGGTTGATGCCGAGGCCGAGCAGCGCGGCGAGGAACGGCGTCATGACGTCAACGGCGCGCGCGCTCCACAGGCCGGGAATGCCGATGGTCGGAAACACCAGCGCGAGGTTGAACCACAGCAACAGTTGCAGGATCAGCGGCGTGCCGCGAAACAGCCAGGTGTAGCCGGCCGCGACGGTCTTGAGCACCGGATTGGGCGACAGCCGCATCACCGCCACGACAATGCCGAGGATGATACCGAGCGCCATCGCCAGCACCGCCATCACCATGGTGTTGACGATACCTTCGAGAATGACTTTTGCTGTCAGGAACCGGCTGACATAGGACCATTCGATCTGACCGCCGGCGAAGGCGCGCACGATCGCCGCCAGCACGAGGACGATCAGGGCCGCGCTCAGCCAGCGAAACCAGTGCGGCTCGCGCGCAATCCGCATCCCCGACAGATCAGGGAACCCCTCGGCGAGTGCCGGCGCCGGCTTCATTGCGGCGCCGCGTTCAGCATGGGCTGGGCGACGGCATTGGCCCCCAAGCCCCATTTATCGAGCACGGCCTTGTAGGCGCCGTCGGCGATCATAGCGGCGAGCGTCTCGGTCACGACCTCGCGCAGGGCGGTGTCGTCCTTGCGGAACATGATGCCTTGATAGCCTTTCGCAAAAGGCTCGCCGACGATGCGATATTTGCCGGGCTCCTGCGTCTGCGCATAGGGCAGTGTCTCGCTGCCCTGCACGGCCGCATCGATACGGCCCTGCTTGAGCTGGTTGCGCACGTCGATCGAGTTCTCACCGGGGACGTACTGGATCGCGGGTTTGCCGGCGGGATCGCAATTCTGCTTGCTCCACTTCTCGATCTCGACCGGGAAGCTGGTGCTGCGGGTGGTGCCGACCTTCCTGCCGCAGAGATCGGTCGCGGCTTTCGCCTCGTTGTCGGCCAGTACGAAGAACTGCGGCCCGGTCGCGAGGTAATCGACGAAATCGGCGGTCTCGCGCCGCGAGGCGCGATCGGAGATGCCGGAGATGATGAAATCGGCGCGCCTGGTCTGGAGCGAGGGGATCAACTCGGCGAACGGCGTCTCGCTCCAGACGATCTTGAGCCCACCGAGCCGCTTGGCGAGTTCGCCCGCAAGGTCGATATCGAGCCCGACGAGGTCATTGGTCGCGGGATCGCGATATTCCATCGGCGCGTAGGTGGAGTTGACGGTGAGCTTCAGCGTGCCCGCCTGCTTGATCTCCGCCGGAAGCTCGGCTGCCTGTGCGGCGGCCACGGCAGCGCATGCTGCGACGGCGAGAAGATGCGAGAGGCGTGTCATGTCAGCTCCTTTGCCGGCGCCCTGCAAAACTCAGTCCGCATCGAGAACGGACGGCTCGATGACGCCGGCGCGTTCGGTGATCACCCGATACTGCTCGGGCCGACGGTGGGCGGCGAAGTTGAACATCTTGTCCTTGCCCTGGCGGCAGAGGTCGAGATCGATGTCCGCGACGATGACCTCGTCCGCGAGCGTCTGCGCCTGCGCAACGATGCGGCCGTTGGGATCGACGATGCAGGAGCCGCCGATCAGACCGGAGCCATCCTCCTCGCCCGCCTTCGCCACCGAGATCGCCCAGGTTGCGTTCATGTAGGCATTTGCCTGCGTGACCAGCGTCGAGTGGAAAGTGCGCAATGCAGCGTCCTCGGTGACGCCGCCATTGGGATCGTAGGCCGCCGAATTGTAGCCGATGCAGACGAGTTCGACGCCCTGCAGGCCGAGCACGCGCCAGGATTCCGGCCAACGGCGGTCGTTGCAGATCATCATGCCCATGATGGCGTGGGCCCAGGCAGATCCCGCGCGGAAGGCGGGAAAGCCGAGATCCCCATAATCGAAATACCGCTTCTCGAGCTGCTGGTAGCGCGCACCAGGCCGCGGTTCGACCGAGCCCGGCAGGTGCACCTTGCGATAGCGGCCGAGGATCTCGCCGTCGCGATCAACCAGGATGGAACAATTGTAGCGGCGGCCATCGGATGTCAGCTCGGCAAAGCCGACATAGAACCCGACGCGCAGCGCACGCGCGCGATCGAACAGCTTTGCCACGGTCGGGTTCGGCATCCCGCGCTCGAAATACCGGTCAAGCTCTTCGCCCTCCAGCAGCCAGCGTGGAAAGAACGTCGTGAAGGCAAGCTCGGGAAACACCACGAGGCTTGCGCCGCGGCCGGCCGCCTCCTCCAGCATGGCGAGCATCCGGCTGAGCGTATGCTCGCGCGTATCGGCTTTTTGCGTCGGCCCCATTTGAGCTGCGGCGGCACGAAGAACACGAACCAAGACTGCCTCCAATCTGTGCGCAGTGCTGCCTCAATGGGCGAATGAACCCTTTGAAGCGACGCGCAAATCCGCGCCCATTACGCGGAAGCGGGGCTGCAAAATCAATTCGTTCTGCTATGATCTTTCGGCCCTGAGTATAATCGGCAGTGATATGAACCTGCGCCAGCTCGAGATCCTGCGTGCCGTCATTCGCCATCGCACCACGGTGGCGGCGGCGGACGAACTGGCGCTGTCGCAGCCGGCGGTCAGCAATGCGCTGAAGACGATGGAGGCGCAGGCGGGCTTCGCGCTGTTCGAGCGCGTCAACAACCGGCTGTTTCCGACCGCCGAAGCGATGGCGCTCTACAAGGAGAGCGAGGCGATCTTCGCACTGCATGCCAAGCTCGAGAACCGCGTGCGCGATCTGCGCGAGAACCGCTCCGGGCATCTTGCCATCGTCGCGACGCCGCCGCTGGCCTACAGCATCATCCCGTCGGCCCTGTCCAGCTTCCTGCGCCGCCGTCCGGACACGCGCGTCTTCTTCGACGTGCGCCGCTATGAAGGCATCATCGAAGGCGTGCTCAGCCGCGTCGCCGAGCTCGGCTTTGCGCTTGGCCTGACGCATCATCCCGGCATCGCGCACGAAGTCGTGCACACCGGCGAGATGGTCTGCGTGCTGCCGCCGCAGCATCCGCTCGCGGGCAAGCCCGTGATCTCGGCAGCGGATCTAGCAGGCCTGCCGTTCATCGGGCTCGAGCGCGGCACGCGGCTCGGCGAGGCCGTGCGCGACAGTTTTGCCCGCGCCGGGGCGCCGTTCCGGCCAACCGTCGAGGTGCGCTACTGCAACACGGCCTGCGTACTGGCGGCCGCCGGCGTCGGCGCCGCGGTGGTCGATCCGTTCTCGCCGCTGCAGAATGGCGGCGGCGGTCTCGTGGTCCGGCCGTTCACGCCGACCACGCACGCGGTGGCCTATATGCTCTGGTCGGAAGCCGAGCCGCTGTCCCGGCTGGCCAAGGCTTTTCTCGCCGAGGTCCGCAAGGAAAGCGCGCTCCTGGAGCGCACAGCGCCGCACCAGCAACATGGGGCCGGAATCGACTGAGCTTGCGCCCGCGCGCGCAGCTTTTTACCAGAGAGCACATGGCACGCATCACCATCATCGAGACCGGGCAGGTCCCACCAAAATATCGCGAGCAGCACGGCTCGTTTCCCGACATGTTCGAACGCATGGTCCGCGCCGAGGACCCGACGGCCACGGTCGAAGTGGTCAGCATCCCGAATGGCGATGCGCTGCCCGATCCGGGCAAGCTCGAGGCCGTGCTGATCACGGGCGCGGCTGCCGGCGTCTATGACGAACTCGACTGGATCGCGCCGCTGGAAGATTTCGTGCGCACCGCCTATGCCAACAAGACGCCGATGGTCGGCGTCTGCTTCGGCCATCAATTGGTCGCGCAGGCGCTCGGCGGCACCGTACGAAAATCCGAGAAGGGCTGGGGCATCGGCCGGCACGTCTATCAGGTCCTGCCCGAGAACGGCGTTGTGGATGGCGAGACGGTCGCACTCGCCGCATCGCATCAGGACCAGGTGATCGAGCCGCCCGGCGAGGCACTGACGATCCTCTCGTCCGACTTCACGCCGCATGCCGGCCTGCTCTACGCCAATGGCGCGACGCTGACCGTGCAGCCGCATCCGGAATTCGACCTCGGGTTCGCACAAGTGTGCTGCGATCTGCGCGACGGCAAGGCGCCGGATGATGTCGTTGCGGCGGCGCGGGAGTCTCTCGCCCAGCCGCTGGACAGTGCACGGCTCGGTGCGGCGATCACAAGGTTTCTGGCGAGGCGCACGGCTCCTTAGTCCGCAGAGTCCGCCACGCGGCCTCTTCCCTTCTCCCCTTGTGGGAGAAGGTGGCGCGAAGCGCCGGATGACGGGTATGCATCCGCGCATTCAAACGAGAGTTGGACTCGCGGAGAGAGACCCCTCACCCGGCTCGCCGTTGCGCGTCGAGCCACCCTCTCCCACAAGGGGAGAGGGTGAAGCACCGCCGCTCGTAAGAGATTTCAGAACGGATCCGTCCCCAGCCCCGGCACATCCGCCGGCCGCGGCCCGGGCGCAGGCCAGTGAAAGCGGCGATCCTTCTCCGCAATCGCGATGTCGTTGATCGACGCCTCGCGCCGCTTCATCAAGCCGTGCTCGTCGAACTCCCATTGCTCGTTGCCGTAGGAGCGATACCACTGGCCGCCGGCATCGTGCCATTCGTACTGGAAGCGCACCGCGATGCGGTTCTCGTCGAAGGCCCAGAGGTCCTTGATCAGGCGGTACTCGCGCTCCTTCTCCCATTTGCGGGTGAGGAACGCCACGATGGCCTCGCGGCCCTGCAAGACCTCGGAGCGATTGCGCCAGCGGCTGTCCTCGGTATATGCGAGCGACACGCGCACCGGGTCGCGCGAATTCCAGGCATCCTCGGCCATGCGGGCCTTCTGCGCGGCGGTCTCTCGGGTGAAAGGCGGAAGCGGCGGGCGCGACATGATGGCCTCATCGATCTGGTCGGGCCATCAATCTATCGCCGCATCCGCCGGAGTCGAGTGGGCATCATCGATCGGCCGATCACTTATCGGGCGATCAGGAAATCAAATCGGCCTTCATCAGCGTCCGGATCGATTTCGGGATCGGCTGGGCGCGGCCGCCGCTGATGAAGGCGACGCGTACTTCGGCCTTCACCAGCACGTCCTCGCCGCGCCGCACCTCCTGAGCCAGCATGATCGAGGCGCCCTTCACCGCGACCGGCCAGGTCACGACGTCGAGCACGTCGTCCATCCGCGCGGGCTTGAGGAAATCCAGCTGCATCGAGCGGACCACGAAGGCAAAGCCCGCATCATCCGTCGCGGGCTGCTCGAACAGCGCCTGCTGCTCGGCGCCCATCAACCGCAGATGATTGGTCCGCCCGCGCTCCATGAAGCGCAGATAATTGGCGTGATAGACGATGCCTGAAAAATCCGTGTCCTCGTAGTAGACGCGGACCTGCATGTGATGGCGGCCGTCGCGGATCTCGCCGTCGAGATGGGACATGAGGCCCTTCATTGGATATCGGCCGCCAATTTCAACAACCGAGCCGCCGCAAGCAATCGCTTGTCATGCGTCCAGATCGAGGCCTCGACCGTCAGCATCGTCGATGCCAGCAGGTGGACATCGACGTATCCAATACCCAGTCCGGACAATTTCCGCTTGGCAATGAACTCGAAGACTTCGTCATTGCTGGCGATCGTCGCCTTGGGACTCATGGGGTCCCTCGACATCAGAGATAGCATCATTTGGTGAAGTATTCCATGCCTTAGACGCCACCCCCACGCGCGGAGCAGCCTCAATCGCCCTCGGTCTCGTCCGTGCCGAACAGACCAAACTGTGCCGCCGCATCGCGCGAGGGCTCGGCGATGCCGAGATGGCGGAAGGCATGCGTGGTGAGCAGGCGGCCGCGCGGGGTGCGCTGGAGATAGCCGCACTGGATCAGATAGGGCTCGATGATGTCCTCGATCGCATCGCGCGGCTCGGACAAGGCCGCCGCCATCGTCTCGACGCCGACCGGGCCGCCACCATAGTTCATCGCGATGGTCGTGAGATAGCGGCGGTCCATGGCGTCGAGACCCGCGGCGTCGACCTCGAGCGCACTCAGCGCATGGTCGGCGATCTTGCGATCGATCCTGTCGGCATCGGCGGCCGAAGCGAAATCGCGCACGCGTCGGAGCAGACGGCCGGCAATGCGCGGCGTGCCGCGGGCACGGCGCGCGATCTCGTTGGCGCCGTCCGCACTCATGCCGACATTGAGCACGCGCGCGCCGCGGGTGACGATGCTCTCCAGTTCCTCAATGGTGTAGAAATTGAGCCGGACCGGAATGCCAAAACGATCGCGCAGGGGATTGGTGAGCAGGCCGGCGCGCGTGGTGGCGCCGACGAGGGTGAATTTCGACAGCTCGATCTTCACCGAGCGCGCCGCCGGGCCCTCGCCGATGATGAGGTCGAGCTGGAAATCCTCCATCGCGGGATAGAGCACCTCCTCCACCGCCGGGCTGAGGCGATGGATCTCGTCGATGAACAATACGTCGCGCTCTTCGAGATTGGTGAGCAGGGCCGCAAGATCGCCAGCCTTGGCGATCACGGGACCGGATGTCGCGCGAAAGCCGACGCCGAGTTCCTTCGCCACGATCTGCGCCAGCGTCGTCTTGCCGAGGCCGGGGGGACCGACGAACAGCACGTGATCCAGCGCCTCGCCGCGCTTGCGCGCCGCCTCGATGAAGATCGAGAGGTTCTTGCGCGCCTGCTGCTGGCCGACGAAATCGGACAGCGATTGCGGGCGCAGCGCGGTATCGCCGACGTCGTCGGAGCGACGCTCGGGCGAGACCATGCGGGGGGGCGTGTTCACTCGTTGCCTCTGCGGTACTTGTTCGGCAGCAGCTCGCCGATCGTGACCTTCTGCGGCGTGCGGCCGTTGTTGGGCACGATTACCTTCGCCTTGGCATCGTAATCATGGATCAGTTCGCGGCAGGTGCCGCAGGGCGAGACGACGGCGATGGTGCCGGGCTCGCCGGGCTTCGGATGGCGCACGGCGACGATGCTCTCGATGCCGTGGTCGCCGGTCTCGGTGATTGCGCGTCCGATCGCGATCGCTTCGGCGCAGATCGCGTTGCGGCCGATATAGGCATCGATGTTGACGCCGGTCACGATCCGGCCGTCGCGGGTGCGCATCGCCGCCCCCACCTCCTGCCAATCGTTGCGATAGCGCTGGCTGATTGCATCGGTGGCGGCGGCGATCAACTCCTTGTCCTTCTTGGTCAGCATGCGCGAGATATCGTCCCTGGTCGGTTTGCGGCGGACATAGCCTATTTCGCCAGTTCCTTGAGGCCAAGCCGGATGAGCTGCGCGGTCTCGGCATTCTCACCGGCGCTGCGCGCGGCCGAGGCGATCGCGGCGGCGGCCTGCGGCTGGCCGTAGCCGAGATTGACCAGCGCCGAGATCGCGTCCGCCACGGGCCGCGGAGCGCGCTGGTCGTCGACGGCGCCGGCGAGATGAACCACGGCCGGATCGACATTGGCGAAGGCCGGCGCCTTGTCCTTCAATTCGGTGACGATGCGCTCGGCGACCTTGGGCCCGACGCCGGGCGTGCGCGCCACCGCCGCCTTGTCGCGCAGCGCGATCGCGTTGGCGAGATCGGCAGGCGCCAGCGTGCTCAGCACGGCCAGCGCAACCTTGGCGCCGACGCCCTGCACGGTCTGGAGCAGGCGAAACCATTCGCGCTCCTGGTCGGTGCGGAAGCCGAACAGCTTGATCTGGTCCTCGCGGACGTAAGTCTCGATCGAGAGCACGGCGGCCTCGCCGGGCGAGGGCAGATGCTGCAGCGTGCGGGCCGAGCAATGCACCTGGTAGCCGACGCCGCCGACGTCGAGCAGCACGTAATCCTCGCCGTAAGAATCGATCAGGCCCTTGAGCTTGCCGATCATAGTCCCACCACCTTCAGCATGAGCGCCGTGCTCTGGCGGTGATGAGCGTGGGTGATGGCGATGGCGAGCGCATCGGCGGCATCCGCGGACGGCGGCTCGGCCTTGGGCAGCAGGATCTTCAGCATCATCGCGATCTGGTGCTTGTCGGCGTGACCGGCGCCGACCACCGTCTTCTTGACCTGGTTCGGGGCGTATTCGGCGACAGAGATGCCGAACATCGCGGGCGCCAGCATCGCGACGCCGCGGGCCTGGCCGAGCTTCAGCGTCGCGACGCCGTCCTTGTTCACGAAGGTCTGCTCGACCGCGGCCTCCATCGGCTGGTGGCCGGACAGGACCGCTGCAAGCCCCTGGTGGATCGCGAGCAGACGGCTCGCCAGCGGCAGGTCGTCCGGCGGTTCCACCGACCCGCAGGCGACGTAGATCAGCCTGTTACCATCAGCCTCGATCACGCCCCAGCCGGTGCGGCGGAGGCCGGGATCGATGCCGATGATTCGAACGGGGCCACGAATCGGGAGCGCAGTCATGCGCCAGTGATAGCGGCTGGCCGCCGTGGGGGAAACAGAAACGGAACGGAAGTAACAGGGGAAGTGAGGAGCCGTGCGTTGGGTAGAACCCCCGTACCTCACTCGCGGTCGTCATACCCCGCGAAGGGTATCCAGTACGACGTGGCTTCTCAGTATTCTCCGGGCGTCTCTGGAATACTGGATCGCCCGGTCGAGCCGGGCGACGACAGCGGCATTCGGAACCGGAGACCTCAGCCGCCCATCTTCGTCATCAGCGCGTCCGAAACCTCGAAATTGGCGTAGACCTGCTGGACATCGTCGTGCTCGTTGAGCAGGTCCATCAGCTTGAGCAACTTCTCGCCGGTCTCGTCGTCCACCGCGACCGTGTTCTGCGGCTTCCAGATCAGCGCGGCCTTGCGCGGCTCGCCGAACTTGGCTTCCAGCGCCTTGGCGACGTCGCGATAGCCTTCGGTCGAGGCGTAGATCTCGTGGCCGCCTTCGCCGGAGACGACGTCGTCGGCCCCGGCCTCGATCGCGGCATCGAGCACCGCGTCGTCGCTGGCGATGCTGCGGTCGTATTCGATGATGCCGGTGCGGTCGAACATGAAGGAGACCGAGCCGGTCTCGCCGAGATTGCCGCCCGACTTGGTGAAAAAGGAGCGGATGTCGGAGGCGGCACGGTTGCGGTTGTCGGTCAGCGCCTCGACGATGACGGCGACGCCGCCGGGGCCGTAACCCTCGTAGCGGATCTCGTCATAGTTCTCGCCCTCGTTGCCGAGCGCCTTCTTGACGGCGCGCTCGATATTGTCCTTCGGCATGTTCTCCTGGCGCGCCGCGGTGATGGCCGCACGCAGGCGGGGGTTCATGTTGGGGTCGGGCGTACCCAGTTTGGCCGCGACGGTGATTTCCCGCGCCAGCTTGCCGAACAGCTTCGACTTCTGGGCATCCTGCCGCCCCTTGCGGTGCATGATGTTCTTGAATTGGGAATGTCCGGCCATGCGGGTCTCTCGGAACTGTCTCTTGGAATCGTGCGCCAATGGGTGGGAGGCGCGCCTTATAGGCTGCCAGCCCGCCGGAATGAAGGGGCTCCCACCTTAAGGTACTATAATAGCGCCCCGGCGAAAGATGTCAGGTTTCGTTAACCATGATTTCATTCCGGCCTGCGAAAATCCAGCCACCCCGTCCCCGACAGGCGTGAACCGGCGTCCCGACTGCGCCCGGCCCCGAATCACTCTATTGGGATGGGAGCTGGACTGGGAATGCCGCGGTAAGCCGATCACCGGCTCCGAGTTGAGGAAGCTCATACATGTCCGTCGCGCAGCAAGCAGTCCTGGACACCGGATCGAACCGGACACTGGCAGAACGGCTGATCGACCAGCTTGCCGACCGCATCGGCGGCCTCGGGGTCGAACTGGCCGACATCGCCGGCAACGTTCAGGAGGTCGCGAGCCGCGTCGCGACCCAGTCGGAGCGGTTCCAGCATCTGCAGAAGACCGCGCAGACGATGGTGTCGGCCAATCACGACATCGCCAATTCGTCGCAGGCGGTGCAATCGACCACGGCCGCCGCCGTCGGCGAGATCGCGCAGTCGCGCGGCGTGGTCGATACCGCGGTCAGCCACATTTCCGAACTCGTCGCGGCCGTCGGCCGCATCGAGACCCGGCTCAGTGCGGTCGGCACGGCGCTGACGCAGGTCGCCAAGGTGTCCGGCTCGATCGAGGCGATCGCCAAGCAGACCAATTTGCTCGCCCTCAACGCCACCATCGAGGCGGCGCGCGCGGGCGATGCCGGCCGCGGCTTCGCCGTGGTCGCGAGCGAGGTGAAGAACCTCGCCGAAGCCACCCGCCAGGCGACCTTGCAGATCTCCGACACGGTGCGCGACCTCGACGGCCAGATCGGCAACCTGATCGGCGAGAGCGGCGACGCATCGCAGCGCGCCAAGAGCGCCGGCGACGGCGCCCAGCAGATCTCCGGCATCATCAGCCGCGTCCAGCAGGGCTTTGCCTCGGTCGAGGCGCAGATCGACAGCGTCACGCGCGCGGCGACCTCCAATCTCGGCCATTGCGATACGGTCATCGCCGAACTGAACGAACTTGCCAGCGGCGTCGGCCTGTCGTCCCGCGACCTCAAATCCGCCGACGAGCGGGTCGCCAAGGTGCTCGACATCTCCGAAGGCCTGATCGCGCTGATCGCCGACAGCGGCGTCGAAACGGCGGATGCGCCGCTGATCCGAATCGTCATGGACACCGCCAAGCGCATCTCGGCCACGTTCGAGGCCGCGATCGACCGCGGCGAGATCACGCTCGCCAAGCTGATGGACGAGAACTATCGCGAGATCGCCGGAACCGACCCCAAGCAATATCTGACCGACTACGTCGATTTCACCGACCGGGTTCTGCCCGAGATCCAGGACCCGATCCAGAAGTCCGATCCACGCATCGTGTTCTGCGTCGCCTGGGCGAGGAACGGCTATCTGCCGACCCACAATCCGAACTACCGGCTGCCGCAGGGCAAGGACCCGGTCTGGAACAACGCCAACTGCCGCAACCGCCGCCTGTTCTCCGACCGGACCGTGAAGAAGATCGCGGCGAACACCAAACCCTTCCTGCTGCAGACCTATCGCCGCGACATGGGCGGCGGGCAGTTCGTGCTGATGAAGGACCTGTCGGCGCCGATCATGGTCCGCGGCAAGCACTGGGGCGCGTTCCGGATGGGCTTCCGGCAGAGCTGACGGGCGCGGCCGCGCCTGAAATTTCGAAAACAACCCCATGCACAGTAGCCGGGGCCGTGAAATCAACGGCTTGCGCCGGCCGGCCACGGCACACTTGACGCGTCGGGCAATACAGGCGCATAATGCTAATATTCCGAAATAGCGCGCATGCCGGTCTTCCTTCTCCCCTTGTGGAAGAAGGCGGCGCGAAGCGCCGGATGAGGGGTTTCTATCGGCGGAGAAAGCTGCTTCGGAATGAGGGAGGATCATACGCGGACACAGACCCCTCACCCGAGTGAGTCTGCGTCTACCGGCGTCGCCGCCCTCTCCCACAAGGGGAGAGGGCACAACAATGGCCCGTCGCGACTCGTCCAGTCGGACGTGCCCCCGCCTCACTTTCCCGATCGCACGAGTTTCGTCATCGCATGGTATTGCGCATTCGCACGATCGTCTGCGGCGCAGAATGCGCGCGCTGCCAAAATGCGTCAAAACATGATGCTTATCATACCAAATCGCCTATTTCTCTCGCAGTGATCGCCGCACAAATTCGTGAAAATCATGGCCTGTCGCGCTGTCCGCGCAAATATGCATCGCCGGAAATTTCAACGCTTCATCGTTTCGCATCGATATGATTATGGTCGCGCGAATTCGTCGACCCGGTCGCCGCGAGCGATCGTCGAGCAAGGGGATGCATATGGCAACGACACTCACCGTCAACGGCGAACAGAAGACTTTCGACGCGCCACCCGACATGCCGCTGCTGTGGGTGCTCCGCGACGTCCTCGGCATGACCGGCACGAAGTTCGGCTGCGGCATCGCGCAATGCGGAGCCTGCACGGTGCATGTCGACGGCAAGGCCGTGCGCTCCTGCGTGCTGCCGGTCAGCGCGGTCGAGAACCGCGCCATCACCACCATCGAAGCGGTCGGCAACACGCCTGTTGGCGCGAAGGTGCAGAAAGCCTGGCTCGATCTCGAAGTGGTCCAGTGCGGTTACTGCCAGTCCGGTCAGATCATGTCGGCCGCCGCGCTGCTGGCGGAAACGTCGCATCCTGACGATGCCGACATCGACGCCGCGATGGCCGGCAACATCTGCCGCTGCGGCACTTATGTGCGCATCCGCGAGGCCATCAAGCAGGCCGCCAACGGCCGCCAGTCGTGAGGTCCGCCATGATTGCAGACAAGACTCTTTCCGCCGTCTCGCGCCGCAGCCTGCTGACCGGCGGCGTGGCCACCGGCTTCCTGCTCGCCTTCCATCTGCCGCTGCGCGCCGCCATCAACGAGCCGGTGCAGCCGGCGGACAAGACCGACGGCAAGTTCGCACCCAACGCGTTCATACGGATCGACGGGGACGGCGTCACCACGCTGGTGATGCCACAGGTCGAGATGGGACAGGGAATCTACACCGCGGTCTCGATGATCCTGGCCGAAGAACTCGATGCCGACTGGTCGAAGGTCCAGTTGCTGCACGCGCCGGCCAACGAGAAGCTCTACGGCAATCCGCTGTTCATCATCCAGGCCACCGGAGGCTCGACGTCGGTCCGCGCGTTCTGGAAGCCGCTGCGCGAGGCCGGCGCCAGCGCGCGCGCCATGCTAGTGCAGGCCGCGGCTGCGCAATGGGGCGTCGACCCCGCCGCTTGCACCACGTCGAAAGGCGCAGTGACTCACAAGGAGAGCGGCCGGACAGCCTCATACGGCGCGCTCGCCGCTGCGGCAGCCGGGCAGACGCCACCGAAGACCCCCACGCTCAAGGACCCCAAGGATTTCGTTTACATCGGCCAGCCGTTCAAGCGGCTGGATACGCCCGAGAAGGTCAACGGCAAGGCGGTCTACGGCATCGACGCCATCGTGCCGGACATGAAGTTCGCGACGCTGGCGCAGTGCCCGGTGTTCGGCGGCAAGGTCGGCAAGGTCGATGACCGCGCCGCGAAACAGATTCCGGGCGTGCGCAAGATCGTCGTGCTCGACGACCTCGTCGCCGTCGTCGGCGATCACATGTGGGCGGCGAAGAAGGGCCTGGAAGCGCTCGTGATCGAGTGGAATGAAGGCCCCAACGCCAGGATCAATTCGAAGGCGGTCTGGGACGATCTGCGCGCCGCCAGCGCCAGGGACGGCGTGGTCGCCAAATCCACCGGCGACATCGCCAAGGGACTTTCCACCGGCGAAAAGTTCGAGGCCTCGTTCGAGCTGCCGTTCCTTGCCCACGCAACGATGGAGCCGTTGAACGCCACGGTGCATTGCAAGCCCGACTCCTGCGAGATCTGGACCGGGACGCAGATCATGGCGCGCGTGCAGTCGGAGGCGGCGAAGGCCGCCGGGCTGCCGATCGAGAAGGTGACCGTCAACAACCATTTGATCGGCGGCGGTTTCGGCCGCAAGCTCGAGCCCGACATGGTGGTCGCGGCCGTGCGCATCGCCAAACAGGTCGACGGGCCGGTGAAGGTGGTGTGGACCCGCGAGGAAGACATCCAGCATGACGTCTATCGCCCCGTGTATCGCGACACGATCGCCGCGACCTTGTCGGACGGCAAGATCGCCGGCTGGAAATACAAGGTCACGGGTGCGGCGATCATCGCGCGCTGGCTGCCGCCGGCGTTCCAGAAGGGCATCGACATCGACGCGATCGACAGCGCCACCGACCTGCCCTACGACATCCCGAACTTTCACGTCGAATATGTCAGGGCCGAACCGCCGGGGGTACCCACGGGATTCTGGCGCGGGGTCGGGCCCAACAACAACGTCTTTGCCGTCGAATGCTTCATCGACGAACTCGCGCGCAAGGCGGGCAAGGACCCGGTTGAATTTCGCCGCGGCATGCTGGCCCATCAGCCGCGCTTCCTCTCCGTCCTCAATCTCGCGGCAGAGAAGGCCAATTGGGGCCAGCCTTTGCCGGCGCGCGTCGGACGCGGCGTGTGCCTGCAGCCGTCGTTCGGGAGCTTCATCGCAACCGTGGTGGAAGCGGAGGTCGACGAGCAGGGCGAGATCAATCTGCGCCGTGCGACCTCGGTGGTCGATACCGGCATCGCGGTCAATCCCGACATCATCAAGGCCCAGGTCGAGGGCGGACTGATCTTCGGCCTGACCGCCGCGCTTTACGGCGAGATCACCATCGAGAAGGGCCGCGTCCAGCAATCCAACTTCAACGACTACCGGATGCTGCGGATCAACCAGACACCGAAGATCGAGGTTCACGTCGTCAAAAGCGGCGAAGCGCCCGGCGGCATCGGCGAGACCGGCACCACGGCCGCAGCGCCTGCGCTGCGCAATGCGATTTACGCGGCAACCGGCGTGGCGCTGCGGCGCCTGCCGATCGACCGGACACTGCTGGCTGCGGGGAAAAAGGCATGAGCGGCAAAATGCGTATCCTCACCAGCGTGGCCGTCATTGCGATCGTGGCCGCGGCAGCAGGCGTCTGGATCATCCGCGGGCCCGGCCCGCTCGACTTTGCCGGCGGCACGAAGGTGGCGCTGGCGGACTATCGCGCCGGCAAGCCCACGGGCGTGCCGGCGAAGCTGGATAAAGCCAGCCTGGTCGAGCGCGGCGAATATCTGGCGAAGGCGGCCGACTGCATGGTCTGCCACACCGGACCCGGCGAGAAGGAATATTCCGGCGGGCTCGGCTTCAAGCTGCCGTTCGGCACGCTCTATTCGACCAACATCACGCCGGACAAGGACACCGGCATCGGCAATTACAGCGACCAGGATTTCCTGAACGCGGTCCAGCACGGCAAGCGCCGCGACGGCGCGCGGCTCTATCCGGCGATGCCGTACACGTCCTACACGTTCATGACGGACGAGGACGTGCTGGCGGTGAAGGCGTATCTGTTCAGCCTGCCGGCGGTGCGCGCCAAGGCGCCCGAGAATACGCTGTCGTTCCCGTTCAACCAGCGCTGGGCGATGATTTTCTGGTCGGCCGTGTTCAATCCCGACACGCGCTTTGCGCCGGACACCTCGAAGAGCCCGGAATGGAACAGAGGTGCGTATCTGGTGGAAGCGCTGGCGCATTGCGGCGAATGCCACACCCCGCGCAATCCCGGCTTCGCGCTGGACAACCGCAAGAAGTTCGCGGGCGCCATCACCGCCGGCTGGCGCGCCTTCAACATTTCCTCCGACAAGCCGACCGGCCTCGGCAACTGGCGTGACGAGGATCTGATCTCCTACCTCTCGCTCGGCCACGCGCCTGGCCACGGCGCGGCCTCGGGCCCGATGGGCGAAGCGGTCGATCACAGCCTCAGCCAGCTCGCGCCGGAGGACATCAAGAGCATCGTTGCATATTTGCGCAGCGTGCCACCGCAGCCCTCGCCCGACCTGCCGGCCACCACGGCGCCGGTCGCGCCCGCCTCGCACAAGGACGGCGTGACGGCCGATGCCCGCGGCAAGATGCTGTTCGCGGGCGCCTGCGCCAGCTGCCACGGCTGGAGCGGCGAGAGCCCGGTGTCGCCGATGGCGACGCTGACCGGCTCCTGGGCGGTGAATGATCCCGCCGCCACCAACGTCGCGCAGATCGTGATCTCGGGCACGAAGCGGCACACGCCGGATGGTGCGCTGTCGATGCCGGCGTTCGGCCATGCGTACACCGACGACGAGATCGCGGCGGTGGCGAATTACGTCACGGCGCGGCTCGGGGCGAAGGGCTCAAAGCTCACGGCGAAGGATGTGGCGGGGTTGCGGGAGCAGACGGCGGAGTAACGTACGACAAGATCGACGCGTGATCGCGCGTCAATCTCCGCTGTCGTCCCGGACAAGCGAAGCGCAGATCCGGGACCCATACGCCGCAGCAATCCTTTTGCGAAGACTCGGAGTGACCTTCTTCGAGCCACAACTGCTCCCTGCGGTTATGGGTCCCCGCGTTCGCGGGGACGACACCGAGAGTGTGGCGTCGTTCACAGTTCAACGAAATTGTAGGGTGGGCTAAGCGAAGCGTGCCCACCACTTTAGTCGCGATTCTGGATCGATGGTGGGCACGGCGCAAGTGCGCCTTTGCCCACCCTACGACACCGAGTTTGACGCGCCGCTGTTCAGCTCAACCAGAATTTCGGCGTCGTCGGCTCCAGCCTGCCGCCAACGCGCACTGGCGCGACGCGTAGCGCGAGGCCCGTCGCATCATCCGTTTCCACCGCGACGCCGCTGAGCGTCGCCGCGCCCGCCGCCGGCTCGAATCTTCCCGACGGAATCCCCGACGTGAACCTGCGCAGCGGTTCTTCCTTCTGCATGCCGATGATGGAATCATAGTCGCCGGTCATGCCGGCGTCGGTCATGTAGGCGGTGCCGCCTGACAGGATCTGGTGGTCGGCTGTCGGGACATGCGTGTGCGTGCCGACGACGAGGCTGGCGCGGCCGTCGCAGAAGAAGCCGATGCCCTGCTTCTCGCTGCTGGCCTCGGCATGGAAATCGACGACGATGGCATCGGCGGCAACGCCGAGCGGGCAGGCGCCGAGTTCGCGCTCGAGCGCGGCAAAGGGATCGTCGAACGGGGTCATGAAGACGCGCCCCAGCGCGTTGACGACCAGCGCATGCTTGCCGTTCTTGGCTTCGACCAAGGCCGCACCGCGGCCGGGCGTGCCGCGCGGATAATTGGCGGGACGCACCAGGCGTTCGGCGCGCTCGATGAACACCAAGGCTTCGCGCTGGTCCCAGGAATGATTGCCGAGCGTCACAGCATCGGCGCCGGCGTCGAGGAATTCCTGGTAGATCGCTTCCGTGATGCCGAAGCCGCCTGCGGAATTCTCGCCGTTGACGACGACGAAATCGAGCGACCAGTCCCTGACCATGCCGGGCAGATATTCGGCGATGGCATTGCGCCCCGCGCGACCGACGACATCACCCACGAAGAGAATGCGCAACTTCAGAACTCCGGAAATCGAATACGTCGGATTCCGTTAGCACATAATCCAGCGCCACGTCGTGGACCAGTGCAGGGACGGCCTCGATCTCTTGCGCTGCGAAAGCAAGCCCGATGCCGACGATCTGCTTGGTCTTGCGCAGATGCGCGAAGGTGAAATCGTAATGCCCGGCGCCATAGCCGATGCGATGGCCGAGGCGGTCGAACGCGGCGAGCGGTGTCAGCATGATGTCGGGGATGACTTCCTCGGCGGCCGGCGACGGCTCGGGAATGCCGAGCGGGCCGAGCATCAGGCGGTCGTTCGGATGGAAGATGCGGAACACCAGCGACTGGCCGCGCGCGGTGACGCAGGGCAGCGCCAGCCTCGCGCCTTGATCGGCGAGCTTGTTCAGCAGCGGCATCGGATCGACCTCGCTGCGGATCGGCGAATAGCCGGAGACGATGCTGCCCGGCAGCAGTGCGAATGGCAGCCCGCGCTTGGCGAGCTTTGCGGCGGCCGAGCTGCGCTTCTTCTCGCTTAGCGCGTCGCGCGCCGCGAGAGCCTTGGCGCGGAGTTCGGCTTTGGAGTTGGACATGTGCGTTGGTCCCGGATGTCATCGTCCGCCTTGTGCGCCCTTGCGCACTGGAGCGGACGATCCAGTATTCCAGAGGCGGTCGTGATTCACACAAAGGCCGCGGCGTACTGGATGCCCCGGCTGCGCGGGGCATGACACCGCCTGTTTGGCGTAGACGCGATTCGACGAGAACGAAAAGCCAGAAAACAGTGCGAAGCCGCGAACGCCGTTGAAGCACTCGATCCCGGAGTTCCCTACGAAAGTAGGTGGGCACCATATGCTCGGGCCCACGGGCCCGAACAGGGACAGTTCCCTAAAGGATCGATAAGGCCCCGGGGATATATGGCTCCTGACGCGCGTCACAGCCTCGCTCAAGCAATGTAACAACGATACTGACGAATCGCCAGCCCGGTGAGCGCTTGCTGCTCACCTCTCCCGCTTGCAAGCGGGGGAGGGAGCGCACCGCGTGCGTGGCGGCAGCTCCTACCCGATCGCAATCCCGCCGCCGACGGTGCGGTTCAGCACCTGGGTCGACTTCTCGATCCGCTCGGCGGCGGCATTCAGCGCGTTCACCACCGCGGTCTGCGTCAGCCGCGCGCGCTCGACGGCGGCGTTGCGGAAATCCCGCAGTTCGGTCAGCTCCTGCTCCATGGTGCGGATGCGGTTGCCGGAATCGACCAGCTCGTCGCAGACGGTCAGCGCGGCCATCACGGTGAGGCGCGCATCGCCGATCTCGCCGAATTTTCCGCGCAGCGACTGAATCCGCGTCTCCAGGCTTTCGGCGAGCTTCAAGAGCCGCACCTCCTGGCCCTCCTCGCAGGCCATGCGGTATTGCCGGCCATTGATGGTGACGTTGATGTGGCTCATCCATCCTCTCCGGTATCGAGCACCGAGCGTATCGTGACGATGGCCGAATCCAGCCGGTCGGAGATCTCGCGGTTGGTGCGCTCGAGCTTGCGCGCCTTCACCAGCGCGCCGTCGAGCTCGTCGGCGAGCCGAGAGCGGTCCGCGCCGAGCGCCTGGATCCGCGCCGCAAGCTCGTTCTCGTCGCGATCGGCATCGCGCCGACGCTCTACCGCGCTTTCGAGCGCGTCGAGCGCAGCCATGAGCCTGCGGGTCGCGATCTCGATCTCGACGGCGGAGGACTCGGTCATGGCAGAGCTGTTGAAGACGCGATCGTTCATGCAGTCAGCGGCGGAACCTGTGGCCTTGCCCCTGGACTTTACCGTGGGCTTTCCCTGTGAGCTTGCCGTCCGGCAAAAGACTCGGTTCGGCAAGCGGTTAGAAGCAGAAATTTACGTGGCAAGCTAGCCGAGCGCAACGCCGCCGCGAAACTATGCACTGCTAAGCAACTTTTACGCCCGGGCCGGCGTTTGATTGCCTTGGCCTGCCGGAACCGAGATGCTATCCCAGCCCCCGATCTTCAGTGGCCGAAAGGCACCTCTCCGCGCGGGCACAACCGTCGCCAAGCGCCTCATTTCAGACGGATTTCAGACATGACGCAGGTCGATCACAACCGTATGGCCAACGCGATCCGCGGCCTTGCCATGGACGGCGTCGAGAAGGCGAAATCGGGCCATCCGGGCCTGCCGATGGGCGCCGCCGACATGGCGACCGTGCTGTTCACGCAGTTCCTGAAATTCGACGTCGCCGCACTGGACTGGCCCGACCGCGACCGCTTTGTGCTGTCCGCCGGCCACGGCTCGATGCTGCTCTACGCGCTGCTGTATCTGACCGGCAGCCCCGAGATGACGATCGACCAGCTCAAGGATTTCCGCCAGCTGGGATCGCTGACGCCCGGACACCCCGAACATGGCCACACCAAGGGCGTCGAGACCACCACCGGTCCTCTCGGCCAGGGTCTCTCGACCGCGGTCGGCATGGCGCTCGCCGAGAAGATGCTCGCCGCCGAGTTCGGCAAGAAGATCGTCGACCACCACACCTATGTGCTCGCCTCCGACGGCGACCTGATGGAAGGCGTGTCGCAGGAAGCGATCGCGCTGGCCGGGCACTGGAAGCTCAACAAGATGATCGTCCTGTACGACGACAACGGCATCTCGATCGACGGCCCGACCTCGATCGCCGATTCCGTCGACCAGGTGAAGCGCTTCAAGGCGTGTGGCTGGGCGGCCGAGAAGATCGACGGCCACGACCAGGCCGCGATCGCCGCCGCGATCACGCGCGCGCAGAAATCCAACAAGCCGACGCTGATCGCCTGCCGCACCACCATCGGCTTCGGCGCACCGCACAAGGCCGGCACCAACAAGGTGCATGGCGAAGCGCTGGGCGCCGAGGAGCTCAAGGCCGCCAAGGAGAATCTCGGCATCTCGCAGGAGCCGTTCTCGGTGCCCGACGACGTGCTGAAGGCCTGGCGCGCGGCCGGCAGCCGCGGTGCGGCGGCCCGGCAGGAATGGGAAGGCCGGCTCGGCGAGCTCGGCAGCCGCAAGCGCGCCGAGTTCGAGCGCCGCCTGCGCCACGAGCGTCCGGCCGCGCTGGCCAAGGCGTTCAAAGCCTACAAGAAGGAACTGCTGGAAAAGCCGATGACGGCCGCCACCCGCAAGTCCTCGGAGGCCGTGATCGAGGTCATCGCCGGCGCCATGCCGATGGAGTTCCTGGCCGGCTCGGCCGACCTCACCGGCTCCAACAACAACAAGGCGAAGTCCGCGACTGCGTTCTCCGCCAAGACGCCGAAGGGCCGCTTCATCCATTACGGCATCCGCGAGTTCGGCATGTGCGCCGCCATGAACGGCGTCTTCCTGCACGGCGGCTTCGCACCGAACGGCGCGACCTTCCTGGTGTTCACCGACTATGCCCGCCCGGCGATGCGGCTTGCCGCGCTGATGGGGACCGGCGTGGTCTATGTGATGACCCACGATTCCATCGGCCTCGGCGAAGACGGCCCGACCCATCAGCCGGTCGAGCATCTGTCCGCGCTGCGGGCCATTCCCAACATGCGCGTGTTCCGCCCCTGCGATGCCATCGAGGTCGCCGAGTGCTGGGAGCTTGCGCTCAATCGCACCGACGGCCCGACCGTGCTGGCGCTGACGCGGCAGAACCTGCCGCAGCTCCGGACGAGTGCGACCGAAAACCCCTGCCAGTATGGCGCCTACGAACTGGTCGCGGCACAGGGCGAGGTGAAGGCGACGCTGTTCGCCTCCGGCTCCGAGGTCGAGATGGCGGTGGCGGCGCAGAAGCAGCTGGCCGAGCGCGGCATTCCGACGCGGGTGGTCTCGGTGCCCTCGCTCGAGCTCTTGCTAGCGCAACCAAAGGAGCGCCGCGACGCGATCATCGGCAACGCGCCGATCAAGGTCGCCATGGAAGCGGCGGTGCGCTGGGGCTGGGATGCCGTGATCGGGCCGGACGGCGAATTCATCGGCATGCATTCGTTCGGCACCAGTGCCCCGCTGAACAAGATCTTCAAGCATTTCGGAATTACCGCCGAGGCTGCGGTTAACGCTGTGCTGAAACGCGTTTCCTGAGAGTTGAGCTTGCCGGAAAAAAGGACTAGTTAAGTCTTCATATGATCAAGCCCCGCCCGGCAGAACCGGGCGTCCGCCCTAAAAAACCCTCGCAGGCGCGCCAGCGCGTTGTGCGGGATAAATGGGCGCTATAGAGCCCGTCATTGAACGGTCATAAGGAGACGAACCATGGCAGTCCGCGTCGGAATCAACGGTTTTGGCCGCATCGGCCGCAACATCCTGCGGGCTATCGCTGAGTCCGGCCGCAAGGACATCGAGGTCGTCGGCATCAACGATCTCGGCCCGGTCGAGACTAACGCGCATCTCCTCCGCTTCGACAGCGTCCATGGCCGTTTCCCCGGCACCGTTACCGTCGATGGCGACACGATCAGCCTCGGGGCTAACAAGATCAAGGTGACCGCCGAGCGCGATCCCTCGAAGCTGCCCTGGAAGGATCTCGGCGTCGACATCGCGATGGAGTGCACCGGCATCTTCACCTCGAAGGACAAGGCCTCCGCGCATCTGACTGCCGGCGCCAAGCGCGTGCTGGTCTCCGCGCCCGCCGACGGCGCCGACGCCACCATCGTCTACGGCGTCAACCACGAGACGCTGACGAGGGATCACCTGGTCATCTCCAACGGCTCCTGCACCACCAACTGCCTCGCGCCGGTCGCCAAGGTGCTGAACGATCTCGTCGGCATCGAGACCGGCTTCATGACCACGATCCACGCCTATACGGGCGACCAGCCGACGCTCGACACGATGCACAAGGATCTCTATCGCGGCCGTGCGGCGGCGATGTCGATGATCCCGACCTCGACCGGTGCGGCCAAGGCAATCGGCCTCGTGCTGCCCGAACTCAAGGGCAAGCTCGACGGTGTCGCGATCCGCGTGCCGACCCCGAACGTCTCGGTGATCGATCTGAAGATCATCGCCAAGCGCGCCACCGATGCGAAGGAAATCAACGCGGCGATGAAGCGTGCCTCCGAGCAGCAGCTCAAGGGCATCCTCGGCTATACCACCGCGCCGAACGTCTCGATCGACTTCAACCACGACCCGCATTCCTCGACCTTCCACGAGGACCAGACCAAGGTGCAGAACGGCACGCTGGTGCGCGTGATGTCCTGGTACGACAACGAGTGGGGCTTCTCGAACCGCATGGCGGACACCGCCGTCGCGATTTCGAAGGTGATCTAACTCCGCTCTGGTGTCCCGGACGCGAAGCAGCGTGAAACGCTGCCTCGCAGATCCGGGACCCATCTCACCGCGAGACTCGCTGCAACATGGGTCCCGGTTCTGCACAGCGGCACTTCGCGCCGCAGTGCGCCCGGGACAAGGGCCTCAAATGACCAACAAATTCCGCACCCTCGACGACGTCGAATTGAAGGGCAAGCGCGTGCTGCTGCGCGTCGATCTCAACGTGCCCATGGAGAACGGGCACGTCAGCGACGCGACGAGGCTCGAGCGCGTCGCGCCGACCATCAGCGAAATCTCGGGCAAGGGCGGCAAGGTCATCCTGCTCGCGCATTTCGGCCGTCCGAAGGGACGCGATGCCAAGGATTCGCTGAGGCCCGTGGCTGAAGCGCTGGCGCAGGTCGTGAAGAGGCCGGTCGCCTTCGCCGAGGACTGCATCGGCGAGCCGGCGGCCAGGGCCGTGGCGGCGCTGAAGGACGGCGACATCCTCTGCCTCGAGAATACCCGCTTCCACAAGGAGGAAGAGAAGAACGATCCGGCCTTCGTCGTGGAGCTCGCCAAGCTCGGCGACATCTGGGTCAACGATGCGTTCTCGGCGGCGCACCGCGCCCACGCCTCGACCGAAGGCCTCGGCCACAAGCTGCCGGCCTATGCCGGCCGCACCATGCAGGCCGAGCTCGACGCGCTGGAGAAGGCGCTGGGCTCGCCGACCAAGCCTGTGATCGCGATCATCGGCGGCGCCAAGGTCTCGACCAAGATCGACCTCTTGGAAAACCTCGTCACCAAGGTCGACGCGCTCGTGATCGGCGGCGGCATGGCCAACACCTTCCTGCACGCCCAGGGCGTCGGCATCGGCAAGTCACTGGCCGAGAAGGATCTGGCGTCCACCGCGCTGCGCATCATGGAAAAGGCGGAAGCCGCCAATTGCGCGATCATCCTGCCGGTCGACGCCATCGTCGCCTATCACTTCGCCGCCAACGCGCCGTCGCACGCCTACGGCCTCGATGCGATCCCGGCCGACGGCATGATCCTCGACGTCGGTCCGCAGTCGATCGCGCGCGTCCATGCCGCGATCGACGACGCCGCCACGCTGGTCTGGAACGGACCGCTCGGCGCCTTCGAGATGCAGCCGTTCGACCGCGGCACCATGGCGGCCGCCAAGCATGCCGCGGAGCGCACCAAGGCGAAGAAACTGATCTCGATCGCGGGCGGCGGCGACACCGTCGCGGCGCTCAACCAGGCTCATGTGGCCGGCCAGTTCACCTATGTCTCGACCGCCGGTGGCGCATTTCTTGAATGGATGGAAGGCAAGCCCCTGCCCGGCGTCGAGGTGCTGCGTACCCAATAATTTGGTACCAGATCATCTGGTACCAAGTCATTCGTCGGCAAGAAGAGAAGTCAGCGGCCTCACCGAAGGCCCAAACGGAGAGAAAGACAGATGGCCCGGATCACGTTGCGTCAATTGCTCGACCATGCGGCTGAGAACGATTACGGCGTACCGGCCTTCAACATCAACAACATGGAACAGGCGCTGGCGATCATGGACGCGGCCAACACGGTCGACGCGCCGGTCATCATCCAGGCCTCGCGCGGTGCGCGCTCCTACGCCAACGACATCATGCTCAAGCACATGATGGACGCGGTCACCGAAATCTATCCGCACATCCCGGTCTGCGTGCATCTCGACCACGGCAACGAGGCCGCGACCTGCATGACCGCGATCCAGGCCGGCTTCACCTCGGTGATGATGGACGGCTCGCTCAAGGCCGACGGCAAGACTCCCGGCGACTGGGCCTACAATGTCGGCGTCACCAAGACCGTCACCGACATGGCCCATCTCGGCGGCATCTCGGTCGAGGGTGAACTCGGCGTGCTCGGCTCGCTCGAGACCGGCATGGGCGACAAGGAAGACGGCCACGGCGCCGAGGGCAAGCTCTCCCACGACCAACTCCTGACCAATCCGGACGAGGCCGTGAAGTTCGTCCAGGAGACCAAGGTCGACGCGCTCGCAATCGCGATGGGGACCTCGCACGGCGCCTACAAGTTTACCCGCAAGCCGGACGGCGACATCCTCGCCATGAACGTGATCGAGGAGATCCACCGCAAGCTGCCGAACACGCATCTGGTGATGCACGGCTCCTCCTCGGTGCCGCAGGACCTCCAGGAGATCATCAATAAGTTCGGCGGCAAGATGAAGCCGACCTGGGGCGTGCCGGTGGCCGAGATCCAGCGCGGCATCAAGAACGGCGTGCGCAAGATCAACATCGACACCGACAACCGCATGGCCATGACCGGCCAGATCCGCAAGATCCTCAGCGAGCACCCGGAAGAGTTCGATCCGCGCAAGTACCTGAAGCCCGCGATGGAGGCGATGACCAAGCTGTGCAAGCAGCGGCTGCAGGAATTCAATACCGCAGGCCAGGCAAGCAAGATCAAGAAGGTGCTGACCACGGCCGACATGGCCAAGCGCTACGCCAAGGGCGAACTGGATCCGAAGGTGGCGTAAGCCACGTCGACCGTGTCAACGCCTTCACCGCTCAGTTCACGAGACGTCGTCATGCCCGGGCTTGTCCCGGGCATCCACGTTCTTGGGCGATAGGCGTGGATGGCCGGGACAGGCCCGGCCATGACGCTGCGGAAGCCGGCGGCCCAGCCTGCGACGAACGTTAACTCGGCAATTGCCCGAGAACCGTCTATTTTCACAGGCAAGGGCAGTCTCGTTGTGGGAGGACCTCTCGATGAATCTGACTGAGCTCAACAGGGTCGCGACCGCCCTGGTCGTGCCGGGCAAGGGGATCCTTGCTGCCGACGAATCCTCCGGCACCATCAAGAAGCGTTTCGACGCGATCGGCGTGGACTCGACGGAAGAAAGCCGCCGCGATTATCGCGAGATGCTGTTCCGCTCCACGGAGGCGATGAACCGGTACATCTCCGGCGTGATCCTCTATGACGAGACGATCTGGCAGGATGCCAAGGACGGCACCCCGCTGGTCAAGCTGATCGAGAGCAGCGGCGCCATTCCCGGCATCAAGGTCGACGAGGGCACGCAGGCCCTGCCGATGTGCCCGGGTGAAACAATCACCGTCGGGCTGGACAGGCTCGCCGAGCGCCTGAAGAAATATTACGAGCGCGGGGCGCGCTTCGCCAAATGGCGCGCGGTGATCGACATCGGCAGCGGTATTCCCTCGATGACCGCGATCAGCGTCAACGCCCACGCGCTGGCGCGCTACGCCGCGCTGTGCCAGGCCGCGCAGATCGTGCCGATCGTCGAGCCCGAGGTGCTGATGGACGGCGACCACGACATCGACCGGTGCTATGAGGTCACGCAGCGCGTGCTCAACAAGACCTTCCAGGAGCTGCGCATCCAGCGCGTCGCACTCGAAGGCATGGTGCTGAAACCGAACATGGCGATCTCAGGCAAGAAGTCACCGAAGCAGGCGTCCGTCGAAGAGGTCGCGGAGAAGACGATCCGGCTGCTGAAGGCCTGCGTGCCCGCGGCAGTGCCGGGCATCGCCTTCCTCTCCGGCGGCCAGTCGGACGAAGAGGCCACCGCGCATCTCAACGCCATGCACAAGCTCGGTCCGTTGCCTTGGGGCCTGACCTTCTCCTACGGCCGCGCGCTGCAGGCCGCGCCGCAGAAGGCCTGGTCCGGCAAGGCCGAGAACGTCGCGGCGGGGCAAAGCGCGTTCAGTCATCGCGCCCGCATGAATGGCCTCGCCTCCAAAGGCGAATGGCAAAGCAGCCTGGAACAGAAGGCAGACTAGATCTTGTCGAACAAACCGCCTCCGCCGCGCCCCGCGCCGCGGCTTTATCTCGCAACCCCCGTCGTCGACGATCCCTCGTCGCTTGTTGCCGAGCTGCCGGGCCTGCTTGCCGCCGCCGATGTCGCGGCCGTGCTGCTGCGGCTGAAGGAGACCGACCAGCGCACCATGATCTCGCGGATCAAGGCGCTCGCGCCGGTGGTGCAGAATGCGGGCGCCGCGCTGCTCGTCGAGGGCCATCCCGAACTCGTCGCACGTGGCGGCGCCGACGGCGCGCATCTGCCCGGCATCGCCGCGCTGAAAGAGGCGCTGCCATCGCTCAAGCCCGATCGCATTGCCGGCGTCAGCGGGCTGACGACGCGGCACCATTCCATGGATGCGGGCGAGATCGGCGCGGACTATCTGCTGTTCGGCGAGCCTGACGCGAAGGGCCAGCGGCCCTCGGCCGAGGCGATCGCCGAGCGGCTGGACTGGTGGGCCGAGCTGTTCGAGCCGCCCTGCGTCGGCTTTGCCACCTCGCTCGGCGAGGCCCATGACTTTGCGGCCGCCGGCGCCGATTTCGTGCTGGTCGGCGACTTCATCTGGGCCGATCCGCGCGGGCCCAAGGCTGCGCTGGTCGAGGCCGATGCCGCGATCAAGAAGGCCCATGCGGCTGCGCTTGCGGATCAGGAGCACGGCCAGCGCCCGACATGAAGCTCCCGCGCCTCACCATCCTGGCCACGCTGCTGCTCACAGTGCCTGCGGCCGCGCAGCTGCAGATCGCGCCGCCGGTGACCACGCCGAGCCCGCCCGCCGAAAAACAGAAACCCAAGCCGCCAGCCCCCACCAGGAAGAAGGAGGCCGCGCCGGCGCCGAAGCCGACCGCCTCCCCCAAGCCGGCGCTGCCTGCGACCGTGATCACCGCGCCGGCAACCGACACGCCCGGCGTCGATCTCGTGTACGGCGCCTATCAGCGCGGCCAGTACAAGACGGCGTTCGAACTCGCCACCGACCGCGCCAAGGCCGGCGATCCCAAGGCGATGACCATGCTGGGCGAGCTCTATTCCAATGCGATGGGCATCCGCCGCGACTACGCCAAGGCGCTCGAATGGTACAAGCGCGCCTCCGACGCCGGCGACCGCGAGGCGATGTTCGCGCAAGCCATGCTGCGCATGTCCGGCCGTGGTGGCCCGGTCGACAAGGCCGAGGCGGTCAAGCTGATGGCCTCCTCCGCCAAGCTCGGCGAGCCCAAGGCGGCCTATAACCTCGCGCTGCTCTATCTCGACGGCCAGACCCTGCCGCAGGACGTCACGCGGTCCGCCGAGCTGTTGCGCCAGGCGGCCGATGCCGGCCTGCCAGAGGCGCAATACGCGCTCGCGACCTTCTACAAGGAAGGTACCGGCGTGCCGAAGGACCCGGAACGGGCGGTGCGGCTGCTCCAGGCGGCCTCGCTGGCCGACAATGTCGATGCCGAGGTCGAATACGCCATCGCGATGTTCAACGGCACCGGCACCCCGAAGAACCAGCCCGCGGCCGTGGCCCTGCTCCGCAAGGCTTCCCGCCAGGGCAGCGCGATCGCGCAGAACCGCCTGGCCTGGGTGCTGATCAACGGCATGGGCGCGACCCCGGACAAGATCGAGGGCTTCAAATGGCATTTGGTGGCCAAGACCGCCGGCAAGGGCGATCCGGACCTCGACAAGCAGTTCTCCGACCTTTCGGCCGAGGACCGGGGCAAGGCCGAGGCCGCGGCCCGGAAATGGCTCGGGAGCAAATGACTTGACGTTCAGCCCCCCGCAGGGCACCCCATCCCCCAAACAGGCGCGATTTCCCGCCATTTCCCCCGATCAAGACCAGAGCACATGCTGTATTCCGCCACTATCAACGTCATGGTGAAGGCCGCGCGCCGCGCCGGCCGCAGCCTCAAGCGCGATCTCGGCGAGATCGAGCATTTGCAGGTCTCGCTGAAGGGACCGGCGAATTTCGTCTCGCTCGCCGACAAGCGTGCCGAACAGATGCTTTACGAGGACCTCGCCAAGGCCCGGCCCGGCTACGGCTTCATCGGCGAGGAAGGCGGAACGCGCGAGGGCAGCGACAAGAGCCACACCTGGATCGTCGACCCGCTCGACGGCACCACCAACTTCCTGCACGGCATCCCGCAATTCGCGATCTCGATCGGCCTGTCGCGCGAAGGCACCATCATTGCCGGCGTGATCTACAACCCCGCCAATGACGAGCTCTACATCGCCGAGCGCGGCAAGGGCGCCTTCCTCAACGACCAGCGCCTGCGCGTCGCCGGCCGCCGCCAGCTCGACGAATGCGTTGTGGCCTGCGGCCTGCCCCATATCGGCCGCGGCGACCACGAGGAATTCCGCCGCGAGATGACCGCGATCCAGGACCGCGTCGCAGGGCTCCGCCGCTTCGGCGCCGCCTCCCTCGACCTCGCCTTCGTCGCCGCCGGCCGCCTCGACGGCTACTGGGAGCGCAATCTGCAATCCTGGGACGTCGCCGCCGGCCTGATCATGGTCCGCGAAGCGGGTGGCACCGTGACGGATATCGACACGCCAGGCGACCCGGTCGTGACCGGGCATGTGGTGTGCGGGAATGAGTTCGTGCACGGGGAATTGGTGAAGATTTTAAGGAAGTAGGGGAAAGGCGAAGGCTCTCTCCACAATTTCCGCTGTCATCATCCGCGAAGGTGGATGATCCAGTATTCCAGAGACGTCTGTTGAATACGGAGAAGCCGCGGCGTACTGGATGCCCGCCTTCGCGGGCATGACAGTGTGCCTTATGGCTTCATCGGCGCCGGCGGCCCGTACACCTCCGTTTCCTTCTCTACCTTCGGCTCCCGGTCACTCGCCCAGCACGCGCTGCACCGACACGGAGAACGCCGGCACCATCAGCGCGCAGGATGGGTAGAGCCCCAGCGAAACCCATCAATCCGTTCGACGCTGGCGAAACATGATGGGTTTCGCTGGGGCTCAACCCATACTACGCGCTACGGAAGCAGCGGCGTCAGCGCCTTTCTCTCCGCGCCGTCATTCCGGGACGCGCCTCTTCGCGCGGGCCCGGAATCCATTCATCGACTGCGATCGCGGCTCGATGGATTCCGGGGTCGCGCTGCGCGCGCCCCGGAATGACAATGAAGGTTAACTCGGCTGCACCGGCGCCGGCGGACCGTAGGCCTAAGACTCGTCCTCATCCTCCGGCTCCTCCTCGCGATATTCGCCGCCGAGAGTCAGGCCCTCGATATTCGTGGCGCCTTTGGACTTGATCACGCGGCGGAGGGGGACCGCGCTCTCGCTTCGCAAGGCTTCCATCAACTGTTCCGAATGGGTGACGATCCAGATATCGGCGCGGCCCGATGCCTTTGCGATCAGCCGCGCCAGGGGCGACAGCAGCGACGGATGCAGGCTGGTCTCGGGTTCGTTCAGCGCGATGAACGGCGGCAGGCGGTAGCCCATGAAGACGGCAAGCAGACAGATGTATTTCAGCGTGCCGTCGGAGAGTTCATGGGCCCTGAACGGCCGCGGCATGTCCTCCAGTTGCAAAGCGAATTCGCACCGGCCGCCCTCTTCCCATGCGCTGAGCTCGGCGCCCGGGAAGGCATCCTGGATCGCATCCTGCAGTTCGGTGGCGTCGCCGCGCATGGTGTAGAGCGTCGCGAGCGCCGCAGCTAGATCGCTTCCATCCGCGCTGAGCGAGGGCGTCGTGATCGCGAGACACGGCTTTCGGATCAGCGAGGCCGGATCGGTGCGGAAATCGTGATAGAAGCGCCAGCCCAGCATCGCGTTTCTGATCAGATCGATCTCGGGGCATTCCTTGCCGTTGTAAAAGCCCGCCAGCGCCGGCTCGGACGGCAGCACCGCATCCTTGTGGTTGACCCATGCGCCGCTGTCGTCGCGGATGCTGACGAGCGAATTCTTCCGCTCCATCAAGCGAACCGTTCGCTTGCCCTGAATCGCCTCGATGCTTTCTTCCTTGATCATCGGCTCGCCGGCGAACGCCGCCGCAAGCGGGCTGGGATACCCGATCTCGATCGAATATTTCAGGCGCTCGAATCTGGCCGACAATTGCAGCCAGCCATCCTCGCCGCGTTTGCGGGTGCCGGACCAGCAGACCGAGTTCAAGCCGCCCTCGTCGGCGATCGTGCGCGTGATCTGCCCGGTTGCCGCGTCGCGGAGCAGCGACAGGGACTTGTAGAGATTGGATTTGCCGACACCATTCTCACCGACAAAGACGGACAACGGATGGATGGGTATGGAGAGCCGCCGGATGGAGCGATAATTGGTGATCGCAATATCGGTCAGACGCATCACATGATCTCAATTGGCGGGCTGGCTGTGCATTTGCCACGCCTGGCAACGACACGCCCTTGCAATCCAGAGATGTAGTCTGGATCGACAAATTCGGGAAGGCAAGCTCCGCGCCGTCATTCCGGGGCGCGCCCTTTGGCGCGAACCCGGAATCCATTGATCAGCATCTATGGTGGCACGATGGATTCCGGGTTCGCGCTGCGCGCGCCCCGGAATGACGATGTGCCCTATGGCTTAACCGGCGCCGGCGGCCCAAACGCCTCGCCGTCCTTGGCCGCCTTCGGCTCCCGGTCTCCCGCCAGCACGCGCTGCACGGAGACGAAGAACACCGGCACCATCAGCAGCGCCAGGATCACCACCGCGATCATGCCGCCCATCACGATTGAGCCGAGCGCCTGCTGGCTGGCGCCGCCGGCGCCATGAGCAATGGCCATCGGCAGCACGCCGCAGATGAAGGCGAGGCCCGTCATCAAGATCGGGCGAAAACGAAGTCGGCAGGCCTCTAAGGTGGCGTCCACCAGCGGCTTGCCTTCTTTCCGCAGATCCCTCGCGAACTCGATGATCAGGATCGCGTCCTTGGCGGCAAGGCCAATGATGGTGATCAGGCCGACGGTGAAATAGACGTCGTTGGGCAGGCCGCGCAGCATCGCCGCCGCCACCGCGCCGACGATGCCGAGCGGCACGGTGAGCAGCACCGCCAGCGGAATGGTCCAGCTCTCGTAGAGCGCGGCGAGGCAGAGGAAGACCACGAACACCGAGAGAGCGAGCAGGAACGGCGCCTGCGAGCCCGACAGCTTTTCCTGCAGCGACTGGCCGGTCCAGTCATAGCCGAAACCGCGCGGCAGCTTGCCGGCGAGCCGCTCCATCTCGGCGATGGCATCGCCGGAGGTGAAGCCGGGCCTCGCTTCGCCGGAGATGCGCACCGCCGGATAATAGTTGAAGCCCGCGATCTGGGTCGGGCCGCGCGCCCATTCGACCGTCGTGAAGGACGAGAACGGCACGAGCTGGCCGTAGGAGTTCTTGACGTTGTAGTTGAGGATGTCCTCAGGTTTCATGCGGTCGCGAGCGTCAGCCTGCACCACGACGCGCTGCATGCGGCCGCGGTTCGGGAAGTCGTTGACGTAGTTCGAGCCGAGATTGGTCGAGATCGTGTTGTTGATGTCCTCGAAGGTGACGCCGAAGGCGCCGGCCTTCTCGCGGTCGATCACGAGATTGACCACGCCCGCCTCGGGCAGGCCTTCGACATAGACCTTCTGCAGCACCGGGCTCGCATTGGCCTCCGCGATCAGCTGTTCGGCGGCGCGCATCAGGGCTGGATAGCCCTTCTGGCCGCGGTCCTGGAGGCGGAATGAGAAGCCCGAGGAATTGCCGAGATTGTCGATCGGCGGCGGCTGCAGCGCGGAGATCTTTGCGTCGCGGATCGATGCGCCGAGATCGCGATTGATGTCGGCGACGATGGCGGCGGCGGATTCCTTGGGCCCGCGCTCCGACCAATCCTTCAGCGTGATGCAGGCCTGCGCGGTGTTCATGCCCTGGCCGGAGAAGCTGAAGCCGGTGAGGAAGGTGACGTTGTCGACGCCCGGCCGTTGCGCCAGATATTTTTCCACCTTCTCGATCACGGCCTCGGTGCGGGCATAGGACGAGTCGGACGGCGTCTGCACGTCGGTGGTGACGAAGCCCTGATCGTCGACGGGCAGGAAGCCGCCGGGCAAGTTGACGAAGGCCCAGGACAGACCGACCAGCAGCGCGACATAGACCAGCATCAGCCGGCCGGTGCGCTTCAGCGAGAAGCCGACGGTGCGCGCATAGCGAAACCGACAAGCCCCCAGCCAATGATTGAACCGGCTGAACACGATGTTGGTCGAATGGCCGTGCCCCTTGGCGATCGGCTTGAGCAGCGTCGCGCACAGCGCCGGCGTCAGCGACAGCGCGAGGAAGGCGGAGAAGCCGATCGCGGCGACCATGGTCACGGAGAACTGGCGGTAGATGATGCCGACCGAGCCCGGGAAGAACGCCATCGGCACGAACACCGCCATCAGCACCAGCGTGATGCCGATGATGGCGCTGGTGATCTGCGACATCGCCTTGCGCGTCGCCTCCTTCGGCGGCAGGCCTTCCTCGGCCATGATGCGCTCGACGTTCTCGACCACGACGATGGCGTCGTCGACCAGGATGCCGACCGCGAGCACCATGCCGAACATCGAGAGCATGTTGATGGAGTAGCCGGCGAGCAGCAATGTGGTACAGGCGCCCAGCAGCGCTACCGGCACCACGATGGTCGGGATGATGGTATAGCGGATGTTCTGCAAGAACAGGAACATCACCACGAACACCAGCACCACCGCCTCCAGTAGCGTCATCAGCACCTTCTTGATCGAGGCCTCGACCACGGGCGTGATGTTGTAGGGAATCTCGTAGGCGATGTTGGCCGGGAAGAAGCGCGACAGCTCCTTCATCTTCGCCTCGACCGCGCTCGCGGTCGCCAGCGCATTGCCGGTCGGCGACATCAGCACCGAGAGACCGGCGGTCGGCTTGCCGTCGAGACGGGTGTTGAACTGGTAGCTGAGGCCGCCGACCTCGATGCGCGCGACGTCGCGCAGCCGCACGGTCGAGCCGTCGGCATTGGCGCGCAGGATGATGGCGCCGAATTCATCCGGGGACGATAGCTGGCCCTTGACCAGCACCAGCGCCGAGGTGCGCTGGCTCGACGTCGACGGCTCGGCGCCGATGCTGCCGGAGGCGACCTGCGCGTTCTGCGCCGAGATCGCCTTGTTGACGTCGTCGGCGGTGAGCCCGTAGCCGACCAGCTTGGCCGGATCGACCCAGACGCGCAGGCTGCGCTCGGTCGAATAAAGCGTGGCGCGGCCGACGCCGGGGATGCGGCGGATCTCGCCGAGCACGTTGCGGATCATGAAGTCGCCGAGGCCGACTTCGTCGAGGCTGCCGTCGGTCGAATTCAGCGTGATGATCTGGAGCACCGCGCTCGAGGCTTCCTCGACCAGGATGCCCTGCTGGATCACCGCGCGCGGCAGGCGTGCCTCGACGCGCTTGATGCGGTTCTGAACCTCGACCGAGGCGTCGTTGGTGTTGGTGCCGGGCTGGAAGTTGGCGATGATCTCGACCTGGCCGAGCGAATCGCTGGTAGATTCGAAATTGAGGATGCCGGAGGCGCCGTTGAGCTCCTCCTCGATCAGCCGCGTGACGCTGTTGTAGAGGTTTTCGGGCGACGCACCCGGGTAACTCGTCGAAATCGAGATCGAGGGCGGCGCGATGATCGGATATTGCGCGACTGGTAGCAGCGGGATCGAGATCGCGCCGATCAGACAGATGAACAGCGCGACGACCCAGGCGAAGATCGGCCTGTCGATGAAGAAGCTGGCCATGGCGCGTTACCGCGTCTGCTTCTGGGCTTGCCGGCTATTTGCGGTCGCGTCGGCCTCCGACCAGGATTGCGGCGTGACCTTGTCGCCGGCCGCAAATTTCTGGAAGCCTTCGACGACGACCTTGTCGCCGGCCTTCAGGCCGTCGGTGACGAACCAGACGCCGTCCTGGACAGAACCGGTGCGCACCGGCTGCACCGCGATGCGGTTGTCGTCCTTGACCACGAACACCTCGCTGCCGCCGCCGCCATTGCGCTGGATCGCCTGCTGCGGCACCGCGATCGCGTCGCTGTCGAGGCCCTGGTCGATGCGGACGCGGACATACATGCCCGGCAGCAGTTCGCGCTTGGGATTGCGGAACTCGCCGCGCAAGGTCACCTGCCCGGTATGGGCGTCGACCTTGGCATCCGAGAACAGCAGCTTGCCGTCGAGCGCATAGACGGTGTTGTCGTCGAGCACGAGGCTCACCTTGGCCGCATCGGCGGCGATACGCTCGAGGTCGCCGCTTTCGAAGGCGCGGCGCAGCTGGTTGAGCTCGTTCACCGACTGGGTGAAGTCGGCATAGATCGGATCGAGCTGCTGGATGGTGGCAAGATTGGTCTCGTTCTGCACCGCGAGCGCGCCTTCGCTGACCAGGGCCGCGCCGACGACGCCGTCGATCGGCGCCCGCACGGTCGCATAGTCGAGATTGAGTTTTGCGCGCGCGAGATCGGCCTTGCGGCCTTCGACCTCGGCATGGGCCTGACGTTCGGCGGCAACGGCCTTTTCGTTCTCGGCCTCCGGTGCCGCGCGCTGGCTGGCGAGCGTCGCGATGCGGTGCGCCTGCTGCCTCGCCTGCATCAACCCGGCCTCGGCCTTGGCGAGCGCGGCTTCGTTGGCCAGCACCTCGACCTCGAACGGACGCGGATCGATGCGATAGAGCGGATCGCCCGCCTTCACTTCGCTGCCCTGCCGGAACAGCCGCTCGACCACGATGCCGGAAATGCGCGGCCGCACGTCGGAGACGCGGGTCGGCGAAATGCGGCCCGGCAGTTCGCGCACGACGGCGCGCGGCTGAGGCTTGACGGTGACGACGCTGACATCAGGATCGGCGGGCTGCGCGGCGGACACAGCGGAGGCCGAATCGTCGCAACCGCCGAGCAGCGGCGCACAGGCCGCGAGCATCATTGCAACGCATGCCGATCGCGCGCGAAGTCCTGACATGAAGTGAAGTGCTCCGATGTTGTTGAAACCGATTACGCGCACGCAGCGCCTGGTCTGGGCGAATCCGCGCGGCTGACGGCTTCTAGATAGAACGCACCTGCTGCGACGCAACGCACCCGACAGGCGGCGCATTGCCACATGATCTATCGTGCTGAGTTCATGCTACTTTTCGCGTCTCACCGGATTGTGAGTCCAATTCCATCGCCGCATGCTGCGGCAGAAGATCGCAATGATCCCGCGGCCTTCATCCGGTACTGGCTGACGCCCCATTCGGTTCCATCGGCGTAGCCGAACAGTCCTGCCGTCGCGAGCAGGAACCAGCGCCAGCGCCGCGTCCAGAGAGCGGCCTCCCCGCCATGGACGTTGCGCAGGCAGGCTTCGATCGTATCGTGATGCTCGTCGAAATTGGCGAGCCAGTCGTCGGCGGTGCGCTGATAATGCGTTCCGCTCCAGCACCATTCCTTCTCGATCGCGAAGATGTCGCCAAATTGCCTGACGAGATGATGGCTCGGCATCACACCGTCGGTGAAGAGGTGCTGCGCCATCCAGTCGTCGCGGTCGGTCCGGTCGAACTGGTGGGAGCCGGTGCGATGGGTGACGATGTGCATGAAGAAGCGCCCCTCCGGCGCCAGCCATGACCGTACGCGCGTCAGCAGCTTGCGCCAGTTCGTCATCTGCTGGAACATTTCGATCGAGACGATGCGGTCAAACTGCCCCTCAGGCGCGAACACGTTCATGTCCGCGGTGATCACGCGCAGATTCAGGAGCCCGCGCAGATTCGCCTGTGCCTCGACATGAGCGCGCTGCGCCTGCGAGTGCGACACCGCCGTGATCCTGGCATGCGGAAACTGCCGCGCCATCCACAGCGACAGCGAGCCCCAGCCGCAACCGAGTTCGAGGATGCGCTGGCCGTCGGCGAGGCCGGCGTGCTCGACGGACTGGCGCAGCGCCTCCTCCTCCGCCTCCTGCAAGGTGGTGGCCGCGGTCTTGTAGAAGCCGGACGAGTATTTGAGGTTCGGTCCTAAAACCTGGGCAAAGAACGCCGCAGGCATTTCGTGGTGCCCCGCATCCCCATGCTCGGCGATCGGCCGCAACATCATCCGCCCGGCCAAGGCGGTATCGTCGGCCGCGCCGAGCCCAGACAGCCGCACGGCCGTGCGCGAGCACAGCCGCTGGATCGCGGCACGGACCACGACGTCGGGCAGCGGCACGCGTTCGGCAGTCCCGATAATCGTGGAAACGACGCTCATGCGACCACTCCGTCCTTGGGCGGCGGGAGGCGAGAAACGGCCTTCAGCCTATGGAATGCCGACGTTTTGCGAATGACGTCGATATCAAAGCGCGGTTTCGGCTTCGGGTTCCACAAGCGCTTCCGGAAATCCGTCATGGGGCGCTTTTTTTGGCCCGGCGCTGTGCCATAGTGCGCATCGCAATCAAGTTCTTAACGGATGATACCGGCCATGCCGTCAGGCGCCTCGACCCGCTCCCCCATGGATATCGAGTACACAAAACTGTCCTCGCCCAGCGTCTTCCTGGTGCGGATGCTGGTCTTTCTGGTGCTCTGCGCGCTGGTGGGCGTGGTGCTTTACAAGCAGATCATCCAGGCCTTCTTCGCCAATCCCGGGCTCAACGCCCTGATCGGCGGGGTGCTGTTCATCGGCATCATCCTGGCGTTCCGACAGGTCATCCGGCTCTACCCCGAAGTCGCCTGGGTCAACAATTTCCGCATCGCCGATCCGGGCCTCGCGCCAGCCCGCCACCCCAAGCTGCTGGCGCCGATGGCGATGATCCTCGGCGGCGAGCGCACCGGGCGGATGTCGATCACGCAGACCACCATGCGGCACCTGCTCGATTCGATCGCGACGCGCCTCGACGAAGCCCGCGACATCTCCCGCTACATGACCGGGCTCCTTGTGTTCCTCGGCCTGCTCGGCACCTTCTGGGGCCTGATCGAGACGGTCGGCTCGGTCGGCAAGGTCATCGACGGCCTCAAGGTCGGCGGCGATTCCGGCGCGCTATTCGACACGCTGAAGGAAGGCCTCGCCGCCCCGCTCGGCGGCATGGGCATCTCGTTCTCGAGCTCGCTGTTCGGCCTCGCGGGATCGCTGATCCTCGGCTTCCTCGATTTGCAATCGAGCCAGGCCCAGAACCGCTTCTACACCGACCTCGAAGACTGGCTCGCCACCACCGTGCGCGAATACGGCCATGGCGACGTGCCGGTCGCCTCCGGCGGCGGTGTCGCCAGCGGCGAGCTCCAGGCCGCGGTCGAACGCCTGCGCTCCGTGCTCGAGGAAGGCAGCGCCAGCCGCGGCACCACCGCGGCGATGGCGAGCCTCGCCGAAGCGATCCAGGCGCTGGTCTCGCACATGCGGACCGAGCAGCAGATGATCCGCGAATGGGCCGACGGCCAGGGCGAGCAGAACCGCGAGATCCGCCGCCTGCTGGAACGCATCGCCCGCCAGCCCGAGAAGGGTTGACGACGGAGTAAAGGTTCGTGCCCCGGACGCGATGCAGCGCAAAGCGGTGCATCGCAGAGCCGGGGCCCAGAGAAACGAGATATGGATCCCGGCTCTGCGCAGCAGCGTTTCACGCTGCAGCGCGTCCGGGACACGAGACATAAGAAGCGGAGAACCAAATGGCTCTGGCGCGCGGCCGCCGCGGCGATACGTCCTTCAACTACTGGCCCGGCTTCGTCGACGCGCTGTCGACGCTGGTGCTGTCGATCGTGTTCCTGCTCTCGGTATTCCTGGTGGTGCAGTTCTTCCTGTCGCAGGAGGTCACCGGCAAGGACAAGGCGCTGGAGCAGCTCAATGCCAAGATCGCCCAGCTCAACGAGCTGCTGTCGCTGGAGAAGCTCGGCAAGCTCACGCTCGACGACCAGGTCTCGCAACTGAAGGCCGGCCTCGCCTCGGCCGAGAGCGAGCGCGATCGCATCAAGGGCCTCTATGACGGCCTGGCTGCCGCCGGCAACGACGCGCAGGGCAAGACGTCCGAACTCGGCAAGGCGCTGGACTCCGAGAAGGCCGTCTCGGCCCGGGCGCTGGCGCAGATCGAGGTGCTGAACCAGCAGATCAGCGCGCTGCGCCGGCAATTGGCAGCGCTGGAAGAAGCATTGGACGCCAGCGAGAAGCGCGACAAGGAATCGCAGAACCGCATCGCCGATCTCGGCTCCCGCCTCAATGTCGCGCTGGCCCAGCGCGTGCAGGAATTGTCGCGCTATCGTTCCGAATTCTTCGGCCGCCTGCGCGCGATCCTCGGCAACCGGCCCGACATCCGCGTGGTCGGCGATCGCTTCGTGTTCCAGTCCGAAGTGTTCTTCGATACCGGGCAGGCGGTGCTGCTGCCCGAGGGTCGCGCCGAGCTCGACACGGTCGCGAATGCACTGATCGAGCTCGACAAGAAGATTCCGAGCGAGATCGCCTGGGTGCTGCGTGTCGACGGCCACACCGACATACGCCCCGTCAGCGGACTGACCTTCAAGTCGAACTGGGACCTGTCCGCGGCGCGCGCGATCTCGGTGGTGCAATACCTGGTCTCGCTCGGCGTCCCCGCGCAGCGCCTCGTCGCTGCCGGCTTCGCCGAATTCCAGCCGCTCGACACCGCCAACACCGAAGAAGCCTACAAGCGCAACCGACGCATCGAGCTGAAACTGACGGAGCGATAGTGGCGAGGGTCGCACGATACTCACCCCGCCGTCATGGCCGGGCTTGTCCCGGCCATCCACGATCTTTGGTCAACGCTGATGGAAAGGCATGGATGCCCGGGCATAGGCGAGCGGAAGCGACGCCGTCCTTCGGACGGCTATGCCCGGGCATGACGACTTTCGAAAAATGAGAACCTTCCACCTCCGCCGCTACCGCGCCGAAGACGAAGCCGCCGCGATCGAGCTCTGGCATCGCACCTGGCAGCAGGCCTATCCGCAGATCGACTTCGCGGCGCGACTCGCCTGGTGGCGCGAGCGCTGGCGCAAGGATCTGGTACCGAAGGCGTCCGTCGTCGTCGCCGAAGCGGATGGCGCCCTCACCGGCTTCGTCACCATCGACGGCGACGGCTATCTCGACCAGCTCGTGGTCGATCCGGATCATTGGGGTTCGGACACAGCCCGGCTGCTGGTGGATGAGGCGAAACGCCTGTCGCCATCCGGCATCATGCTGCTCGTCAACAAGGACAACAGCCGCGCCATTCGCTTCTACGAGCGCAATGGCTTTGCGCCCGCGGGGGACGACGTGAACCCGACCTCGGGCCGGCCGGTGCTGAAGATGATCTGGCGGGCGTGACTGACGTCACGAACTCCCCCCATACCTCATCGAGCGCCTCACGCCCCCTCGAACTGCAACCGCGCCAGCCGCGCATAAAGTCCATTCGCAGCGACGAGTTCGGCATGCGTGCCCTGCTCGACGATCCGGCCCTGGTCCATCACCAGGATGCGGTCGCAGGAGAGCACCGTGGCGAGGCGGTGTGCGATCACCAGCGTGGTGCGGTGGCGCATCAGCTCTTCCAATGCGGTCTGAACCAGCGTCTCGCTTTCGGCATCGAGCGCGGAGGTGGCTTCATCGAGCAGCAGCAGCGGCGCATCGCGCAGGATGGCCCGGGCGATCGCAATACGCTGGCGCTGGCCGCCGGACAGCGTCACGCCGCGTTCGCCGAGCGGGGTCTCGAAGCCTTCGGGCAGGCGGCGGATGAACTCGGCGGCATGCGCGAGCTCCGCGGCACGCTCGACCTCGGCGTCGGTCGCATCGGGACGGCCGAAGCGGATGTTGTCGCGGGCGCTCGCGGCGAACACGTTGGATTCCTGCGGTACCAGCGCGATGCGGGAGCGGACATCGCGCGGATCTGCGGACCTGACCGGCATGCCGTCGAGCGAGATCGCGCCGCCACGCGGATCGTAGAAGCGCAAGAGCAGATGAAACACCGTGCTCTTGCCGGCGCCGGACGGGCCGACGATCGCGACCTTTTCGCCGGGACGCACGCTGAACGACACGTCGTCGAGCACATTGACGTCGGGCCGCGCCGGATAGAAGAAGCTGACGCGGTCGAACCCGACCTCGCCCCGTGCCGGCACCGGCAGCGCGCGCGGCGACGCCGGCGCTGCGATCTCGGGCTTGACGCGCAAGATCTCGAACAGGCGCTCGGCGGCGCCGGAGGCGGCCGAGACTTCGCCCCAGACCTCGCTGAGCTGGCCGAGGCCGGCCGCGGCAAAGGCGGCATAGAGCACGAACTGGCCGAGCCGGCCCGGCGTGATGGCGCCGCTCAGCACGTCATGCGAGCCGATCCAGAGGATGGCGACCACGCTCGCGAATACGATGAAGATGATGATGGCCGTGAGCACCGCGCGGGCCTGCGTCGACGTCCGCGCCGCCTCGTAGGCCTGCTCGACCTCGCTGCCGAAACGCTTTTCGGCGAGCGCCTCGCTGGTATAGGCCTGCACGGTGCGGATCGCACCCACCAGCTCGCCGGCGTAGGCCGAAGCTTCCGCCAGCGTGTCCTGCGCATTGCGCGACAGACGCCGCACCCAGCGCCCGAAGGCCACCAGCGGCAGTACGATCAGGGGAATGGCGAGCAGCACGAAGCCCGACAGCTTGGGGCTGGTGATCACCATCATCGTCGCCGCGCCGACGAACATCATCAGATTGCGCAGCGCGATCGAAACGGAGGCGCCGACGGCGGATTTGAGCTGCGTGGTGTCGGCGGTGAGCCGCGAGATCAGCTCGCCGCTGCGCGCGGCATCGAAGAAGGCCGGGGAGAGCGAAAGCAGATGAGCGAAGACGTCGCGCCTGAGGTCGGCAACGATGCGCTCGCCGATCGTCATCACGAGGTAGTAGCGCGCAGAGCTCGCCAGCGCGAGCACCGCAACCACGGCGATCATGACGGAGAAATAACTGTTGATCAGTTCGATGCCTTCCGGCGTCAGGCCGAAATCGATCATCCGGCGCACCGCGACCGGCACCAGCAGCGTCGTCAGCGCGGCGATGGTCAGCGCGACAAAGGCCAGCACCGCCCGGCCGCGATAGCGGGCGACATAGGGGGCCAGCGCGACCAGCGGCCGCAACTTCGCGCGGCTCTTCGCCGGCTGCTCGATCAGTTCGGCTTCGATCGACGAGGCTTCTGCGGGCGCGGCTTCAAGCCGTTCTACTGCGCTCATTGGAATCCGACCAAAAAGGAGACATGGACTTCACATAGGGCGGTGCGGGGGGAGTGGCAAATCCGGGATGTCCCTGAGGCGACGCCCGGTTCTCCTGTTCCACCAATGGCTTGTTTTGAGGGGGATGGTGGGGTATAGAGCGCCCAAATCCGTCATCGACATCACTCAAGCGAGCGGCGCCGGTCGCCCCTAGGAATTGCCATGAAAGCCGAAATTCATCCGGATTATCATACGATTAAGGTCGTGATGACCGACGGGACCGAGTACCTGACCCGCTCCACCTGGGGCAAGGAAGGCGATACGCTGAACCTCGATATCGACCCGAAGTCGCACCCGGCCTGGACCGGCGGCAACGCCCAGATGCTGGATCGCGGCGGCCGCGTCTCCCGGTTCCAGAAGAAGTTTTCGGGCTTCCTCAAAAAGGATTGATCCGGCCCCCGAGGCTGGAACGCAAAACGCCCCCGGCAGACCGGGGGCGTTTTTGTTTGGGGAAATCTGTAGGGTGGGCAAAGCGAAGCGTGCCCACCGCTTTTGTCATGATACCGAAGGACTGATGGTGGGCACGGCGCTGCGCGCCTTTGCGCACCCTACGGCACTCGACGAAGAGGCGAGCGCCCCAGGGTGACGGATCGAAATCGATTACCGCTCGAACGCAGCCTTCAGCGCGTTGAGGTGCGGCACCAGCGGGTTGCCGATCGCAGGTAGTTCGGCCGGCGGGGTGTGGATGGTGGTATCCAGACGCCGCACGCGGGTCTGCAGGCTCATCGACCGATGGATCAGGTCCTGCAACTGCGCGGGCAGCTTCTCGATGGTATCGCTCGGACCGGGGTCGGCGGCCGAAAGCTTGACCTTGGTCTTCTCGCGATTGGCCTGGCCAAGCGTCATCTCGCCTTCCTTCACCGCGCGGTGCAGCAGCAGCCACGAAGCGAGCTGCATCAGGCGGGTGGTGAGGCGCATGCTCTCGGTCGCATAGGTGAGGCTGACGGCGCGGTCGAGCGCCTTGGCCTCGGTGCGACCGGCGCCGTCGAGATAGGCCGCGGTCTCCTCGACCAGGTCCATGCCCTCGCGGAACAGGACGCCGAACGCCGCAGAATTGGTGAACCGCTCACTGAGTTGAACGAGAGCGCCTTCGGCCTGCAAACGTTCCATGGTTAACGCCCCTTACGCAACTGTTTACCCATCCGGCTTGGCGCCGGGCTTATGATGAACAAATCATTGCGCGGGCCGGACCCTGAGTCCAGCGGCAAGCGCGGATATGGTTTCCGCGGGTCTTTCCCAGGAATTCAACCGGAGGAAGCAAAAAAGAGCCGCCGGAAAACCGGCGGCTTTTAAAGTTGATAACAGGGAGGCGTCAAACAGAGTGGACAGGAGCCACTCGGTGTCCAAACGAGGACAGTTCCAAGTCATAAAGCGAAAAGCTTAATTGCGAGTAAACGAACGGTTTTTTTGAGGGTTCGTTAGCCATGTCGGTCAGTGGCCGAGGGGAACTCTCCGCTTCGGTCTTCCGGAGTGCCTCGGAACAAGCTCCGTCATGCCCGGGCTTGTCCCGGCCATGACGGCGCGGAGGCAATCTCGCGCTGCCAATCCTCTACGACTTGAACACGCTGTTCGCCGCATCGCGCGAGGCGCGCTTTTTGGTGGCGGCTTCTTCCAGCCTTGTTATCTCGGACTGGAGCAGGGTGACGCGCTCGGCCAGTTCCTCCACGGACAACAGTGAGAGATCCTGTCCGATGTCATGGGTGATCTTCCTGCGCGGGCGGTCGTCGTCTTCGATCGGCATCCTCGTTCCTCCCTGCATGCGCTGAAGCGGTTGCCAGCGTCGACCCCGCTGGCTAAGCAAAGGCCTCGTTCCATTCCCGCACCTTTGCTCAAGGACACATCATGGACAAGCTGCCCGCGCAAATGACCGTGGTCGCCATCTCCAAGCCCGGCGGACCGGAGGTGCTGGTGCCGGAACAGCGGGCGTTGCCGCAACCCGGCCCCGACGAGATCCTGGTCAAGGTGCAGGCCGCCGGCGTCAACCGGCCCGACGTGGCGCAGCGCTCCGGCGCCTATCCACCGCCGCCCGGCGCCAGCGACCTGCCCGGGCTCGAGATCGCGGGCGAGGTGGTCGCGGTCGGCAGCAACGCGAGGCGACACAAGATCGGCGACAAGGTGATGTCGCTCGTCGCCGGCGGCGGCTATGCGCAGTACTGCATCGCCCAGGACGCCCAGGCGATGAGCGTGCCGCCGGCGCTGTCGATCAAGGAAGCCGGCGCGCTGCCGGAAACCCTGATGACGGTCTGGCACAATTTGTTCGAGCGCGGCGGCCTGAAGGCCGGCGAGACGCTGCTGATCCATGGCGGCTCCTCCGGCATCGGCACCATGGCGATCCAGCTCGCCAAGGCGTTCGGCGCCAAGGTGTTCGTCACGGTGGGATCGCAGGACAAGATCGATGCCTGCCTCAAGCTGGGTGCCGACCGCGCCATCAACTACAAGACCGAGGACTTCGTCGCCGTGGTCAAGGCGGAGACCGGCAATGCCGGCGTCAACCTGATCCTCGACATGGTCGCGGGCGAATATGTCGACCGCAACTATGACGCGGCCGCCGTCGACGGCCGCATCGTCCAGATCGCGACGCTCAATGGCCCCAAGGTCACCGTCAACATCGCCAAGGTGATGGTGAAGCGCCTCACCCATACCGGATCGACGCTGCGCCCCCGCAGCAATGCCGACAAGGCGGCGATGGTGGCCGCGATCGAGGCCAAAGTGATGCCGCTGCTGCGCGAAGGCCGGGTCAAACCGCTGATGGACAGCTCTTTCCCGCTGGAAAAGGCATCCGAGGCGCACCGGCGCATGGAAACGTCCGCACATATTGGCAAAATTGTGTTGGAGGTGTAGGCCGCTGGCCTATTCCGGCCAGGCGGAAACCCTTTGATTTTCCACGCTTTCGTGGCATCTATCGCGACGCGCCGAACCTCTTTGTCCGGTCTCAATTCGCCACTCCGTGCCAGCCTTGCGTACCAACCTTGCGCACCAGACTTGCACACGAAGTTTGCGTCGAACGCGGAGAACTGACCTTGCGTCTGATCAGATGCCTCGCGCCCATCGCGCTGGGCCTCATGGTTCTCGTCGCCGCGTCCCCGGCGCGCGCGCTTGACGCTGTCAGCGTCCGCAGCGACGCGCCCGCGATCGACCTCACCGGGGTGCTCGAGCACCAGCGCAGCGACGCCGACCGCATCCAGGTCTCGACCGCGCCCGGCACCGACGGCATCGTCCGCCGCATCGAGGTGCGCGCCCGCGAAGGCGGCCAGAACTGGGTGGTGTTCGCGCTCGCCAACAACACCGACGACCAGCTCGACCGCCTGATCGTCGCCCCGCATTATCGCATCGTCTCCTCCGGCCTGCTGTGGCCCGACCTCGGGCTGTCGCGCATCGCGACCATCACGCCCTCGACCGGCGACCGGCCGGAGCGGCAGGAAAGCCCGACCGCCGACGTCTTCCGCGTCACGCTCGACCCCGGCGCCGTGATCACCTTCGTCGCGGAGCTGCGCACCGACAAGCTGCCGCAGCTCTATCTGTGGGAGCCGGAGGCCTACAAGGACAAGGTCAACTCCTTCACGCTCTACCAGGGCATCGTGATCGGCATCTCCGGGCTCCTCGCGCTCGTGCTGACGATCCTGTTCGTGGTCAAGGGCAGCATCATGTTCCCCGCGGCCGCGGCGCTGGCCTGGGCGGTGCTGGTCTATATCGGCGTCGACTTCGGCTTCTGGGGCAAGGTGCTCGACATGTCGAACAACGCCGAGCGCATCTGGCGCGCGGCGGGCGAGGCGATCCTGGCGGCGACGCTGCTGGTGTTCCTGTTCGCCTATCTCAACCTCAGCCGCTGGCACGTGCGCTATTCGCACATCACGGTGGGCTGGCTCGCCTTCCTCGGCTCGCTGGTGGCGCTGGCCCTGTTCGATCCGGCGGTCGCCTCCGGTATCGCGCGCATCTCGCTGGTGCTGATCGCGTTCGCCGGCTTCGCGCTGATCGTCTATCTCTCGACCCACGGCTTCGACCGTGCGGTGCTCTTGATCCCGACCTGGTTCCTGCTGGTGGTCTGGGTGGTCGCGGCCGGCATGACGGTGGCGGGCTCGGTCACCAACGACATCGTCGGCCCTGCGCTGCTCGGCGGCCTCGTGCTGATCGTGATGCTGATCGGCTTCACGGTGATGCAGCACGCCTTCGCGGGCGGCGGCGCCACCACCGGCATCGTCTCCGACATCGAGCGCCGCGCGCTGGCGCTGGCCGGCTCCGGCGATCTGATCTGGGACTGGGACGTGTCAGCCGACAAGGTCTTCACCAGCCCCGAGACCGAGGCCCTGCTCGGCCTCAAGCGCGGCACGCTGGAAGGCCCGGCCGCGTCGTGGCTGGAAGTGCTCCACCCGCTCGACCAGGACCGCTTCCGCGCCGCGCTCGACAGCGTGCTCGACCAGCGCCGCGGCCGCCTCGTACAGGATTTCCGCTTGCGCACCCCGGACGGCCATTTCATGTGGTTCGCGCTGAAGGCGCGCCCGGTGGTCGGCTCCGACGGCGAAGTCTCGCGCGTGGTCGGCACGCTCACCGACGTCACCGAGCTGCGCAACGCCGAAGAGCGCATGCTGCACGATTCCGTCCACGACAATCTCACCGGCCTGCCGAACCGCAAGCTGTTCATGGACCGGCTGGGTGCGGTGGCGCATTTCGCCAAGACCATGCCGGCGCTGCGGCCCACGCTGATGGTGATCGACCTCGACCGCTTCAAGCAGGTCAACGATTCCGTCGGCATCGCCGTCGGCGATTCCATCCTGCTGACGCTCGCCCGCCGCCTCACCCGCATCCTGAAGCCGCAGGACACGCTGGCGCGGCTCGCCGGCGACCAGTTCGGACTGATCCTGCTGTCGGAGCAGGACCCTGCCCGCATCACCGCTTTCGCCGAGACCATCCGCAAGACCATCCGCGCCCCGATCGCCTTCAACGAGCGCGAGATCTTTCTCACCGCCTCGATCGGGCTCGCGCTGTCTGATCCGCAGGTTCAGCTGACCGACGAGATCATCAAGGACGCCGAGCTTGCGATGTATCACTCCAAGCGCATCGGCGGCGACCGCATCGACGTCTACAAGCCCGCGATGCGCGCCCGAAAGACCGACCGGCTGACCCTCGAGAGCGAATTGCGCCGCGCCATCGAGCGCCAGGAGCTGACGATCCTCTACCAGCCGATCGTGCGGCTGGAAGACCGCTCCGTCGCGGGCTTCGAAGCGCTGGTGCGCTGGGATCATCCGAAGCTCGGACGCATGGCTCCGTCGGAATTCATCAGCATCGCCGAGGAAACCGGCCTGATCGTCGACCTCGGCATGTTCGTGCTCGACCAGACCGCCAAGCAGCTCTCGATCTGGCAGCGCGCGATGCGCTCGCGCGAGCCGATCTTCGCGTCCGTCAACGTCTCCTCGCGGCAATTGCTGCGCCACGACCTGATCCACGACATCCGCACCGTGCTGTCGCGCTCGTCGGTGGCCCGCGGCACGCTGAAGCTGGAATTGACGGAATCGCTGGTGATGGAGAATCCGGAGCACGCCGCCCAGATGCTGACGCGCATTCGCGAGCTCGGCACCGGCCTGTCGCTCGACGATTTCGGCACCGGCCATTCCTCGCTGGCCTATCTGCAGCGCTTCCCGTTCGACACCATCAAGATCGACCAGTCGTTCGTGCGCACCACCAACCGCGGCACCCGCCCGGTGATCCTGAAGTCGATCATCGCGCTCGCGCACGACCTCGGCATGGACGTGGTGGCGGAGGGCGCGGAAACCGATTCCGACGCCGTCGAGCTCTACCAGATGGGCTGCGAATACGCGCAGGGCTTCGCTTTCGGCGAGCCGATGGACGCGGATGCCGCGATGCGGCTGCTGACGGAAGTGCGGCTGGAAGCGGCGAGCTGATCTCGCCATTCGCGCGCATTATCACACCGTCATCGTGGGGCGTGAGCCATGCGACGCGAAGCGGCGCCTGGCGAGCCTCGAAGGATCAGCGGCCGGGATGCAGCCGGGCCTGTCGTCCTTCGAGACCCGTCCTGCGTTGCAGGACGAGCACCTCAGGATGACGGCGAGAGATTTTCGCGCGTCGCTATCGCCGACGGTCGCTCTTCAGCTTCGTGAACCGCACGCTCTGGCCGTCCGGCATCCGCATCGCCTTGAAGCCGGCAGCGAGGCAGGCTTCGCGCTGCGGCATCTGGATGTCGGGGCTGCGCGAGGTGTCCCACCATGAGGCACGGTTTGCTGCGCGCGGGAGGGCCGAGTCGATGATCTCCTCGATCTGCTCGAAGGTCAGCACGAATTCCGCCTGCTTCTGCCGCATCAGATAGTCGCGTAGCGCGTCGTAGTCGTTCACAATCGTCCTCTCGTCCGGAGCGGAATCCCGCCGATCAAGCCTGCCGAAAATCGTTAGCCGGATAAACCGTTTCTTAACTCATTGCGACGGCGTCGTCGCGGCTTAAACACTACTCAAGATTTCGGGCGCATCCACTAGGGCCGGGAGCAAAAGATGCTGTCTGGATTGCGCGACGTCACGGCCCGCTGGCCGCGGCGCATATCGGCGAAGCTGCTGATCATCTCGTCCGTGGTGGCCGTGATCGGCTTTTCCGCCATTTGCGTCAACGTCATGCTGGACATGCGCCATGGCGAGGAGGCGCTCGCGCGCCAGACGCTGGAGAACCTCGCCACGTCCATCGACGCCGACATCAGCCGCAACATCGAGATCTACGACCTCTCACTCAGGGCAGTCGCCAACAACATGCTGCTGCCCGAGATCGCCGCGGTCTCCAAACCGGTTCGTCACCTGATCCTGTTCGACCATGCGACCACGGCGAAGCATTTCGGCGCCATCCAGGTGTTCGATGCCGAGGGCAGGCTGACCATCGACGCCTCCTCGCTTGACCCGCTGCCGGAGAACCGCGGCGAGGAGGATTATTTCAAGGTTCATCGCGACAATCCCGGCGCCGGGCTCTTCATCAGCCGTCCGATGCTGTTCCGCGGCGCCTATTCGATCGTGCTGAGCCGGCGCATCAGCGACACCGACGGCGGCTTCATAGGCGTCGTCGCCGGTTCGATCCGCTTCAGCTATTTCCACGAATTGTTCGAGCGCCTGAGCCTCGACCCCGAAGACACCATCACCGTCCTCAAGCGCGACCGCACGATCATGATGCGGCGGCCGTTCGATCTCGACATCATCGGCAAGAACCTCAGCGTACTCCAGGCGTGGAGAGCGGACAATTTGCCGGCCGGCAGCTCCTATTCGGGTCAAGGCCCCGTGGACCCGACCCCGCGGCTGTATGTTCGCAGCAATGGCAACAATTCGCTGTTCGTCGTGGCCGGCAAACCGCTGACCGCCGTGTTCGCGCTGTGGCAAAGGGAGGCGCTCCGCATCGGCGCCGTGGTCCTCGCGCTGGCGCTGTTCCTGCTGGGATCGTCGATCGTGCTGGCGCGCGAGATCGGCCGGCGCGCGAACGCCGAAAGCAGGCTCGAGGAGATGGCGACGACGGACGCACTCACCGGCCTGAAGAACCGCCGCAAGTTCGACGATGTGATCGAGAGCGAATGGCGCCGCGCCATGCGCCAGAAGACGCCGATCGCGCTGCTGATGATCGATGCCGATCATTTCAAGTCCTACAACGACACGTTCGGCCACCAGGCTGGAGACCAGGTGCTGGTCGGCATCGCAATCTGCATCTCCGATTCGGTGCGCCGCGCCGGCGATTGCGCCGCGCGCTATGGCGGCGAGGAGTTTGCCGTGCTGCTGCCGAACACCTCGGCCGCCGACGCCTTCAAGGTCGCCGAGGCGATCCGCGGCAAGGTGCAGGGCTGGTCCGACGACGAGACGTCGTCGACGGTCTCCTGCGGAATCGCCAGCCTCGTTCCCGCGATCGGCATGGACTGGTCGATCCTGGTCTCCGCTGCCGACAAGGCGCTCTACGCGGCGAAAGCCGGCGGCCGCAACCAGTCTGTGGTGGCAAGCCTGCCGAAGCTGTCGCTGGTGGCGTGAGGCCTGCTACCCGACCTAGCGCCCGCGATGTGCGCCGCACGGTCGGTGTCGTCCCCGCGCACGCGGGGACCCATAACCACAGCAAAGAGTTTGGCGAAGATTCGCCGTCCGGTCCTGGTGCCGGGCGCAATCGATGGATCGCGCGGTATGGGTCCCTGCGTTCGCAGGGACGACACCGAGATTACTGCCCCAGATACTTCTTCATCTCCGCGATCAGCCCGTCACGCAGTTCCGGCCGCTTCAGGCCGTAGGCGATGTTGGCGCGGAGGAAGCCGGACTTGGAGCCGCAATCATGGCGCTCGCCCTCGAACTCGACGCCGTAGAATTTCTGCGACTTCGCAAGCCGGATCATGGCGTCGGTGAGCTGGATCTCGCCGCCGGCGCCACGCTCCTGGGTCTCCAGGATCTTGAAGATTTCCGGCTGCAGGATGTAGCGGCCGGTGATCGAAAGGTTGGAGGGCGCGGTGCCCTTGGCCGGCTTCTCGACCATGCCGTCGACCTCGAACATCTTGCCGGTGCGCTTGCCGACGCCGCAGATGCCGTATTGATGGGTGAGATGGTCGGGCACCGCCTCGACCGCGATGACGTTCGATTTCTCGCCGAGCATCGAGGCCGTCTCGATCATCTGCTTCAGGCAGCCGGTGGTGTTCAGCACGAGCTCGTCGGGCAGCACGACCGCGAACGGCTCGTTGCCGACGATGTCGCGCGCGCACCAGACCGCGTGTCCGAGGCCGAGCGGCGCCTGCTGGCGCGTGAAGCTGACGGCGCCGGCCTCCGGCTGATTCTGCGCCAGGATATCCTGCTCGGCCTTCTTGCCGCGCGCAGCCAGCGTCGCGTCGAGCTCGAACATCCTGTCGAAATGATCTTCAATGACGTTTTTGTTGCGCCCGGTGACGAAGATGAAATGCTCGATGCCGGCTTCGCGCGCCTCGTCATAAACGTACTGGATCAGCGGCTTGTCGACGATGGTCAGCATTTCCTTCGGCATCGCCTTGGTGGCAGGCAGGACGCGGGTGCCGAGGCCGGCGACGGGGAATACGGCTTTGCGGATTTTCATGGGATTGATCGAATACCTGATGACACATGTGACGGCGGCAATGACATCTTAGCTATCCTGTTTGCAGCCGCCAACAAAGGCGGATCTGGGGCCCCGCCGCACGGCGCCGGAAAAAAGCGGCCAGTGAAATTTCACCTTTGTTAAGCTATTGGCAACCGGGACCGGGGCTCCTGATGGCGGATCTTGGACGGAGAGGTGTGGCACGATGCAATCGGTGACAAGGGTCGCTTTGTCGATGACCGGCGCAATAATGCTTGCCGCCAGCCTGCTGATCCCCGTATCCGCGCACGCCCAGGCGCAAAACGGCCTGTCGAACCTGTTCGGCGGCATTTTTTCCGGCTCGACCCCCGCCCCGTCGCAGACTCCGCCCGGCCCCGGCGGTGCCCAAACGGGAGTTCAGCCTTGGAGCGGCGAGGACGGCGCCTCCGGCCATCCGCTGATGACGGCGGCCGCGATCCGCGAGGCCGCGAGCAATTTCGCCAATTGCGTCGCAGGCATGTGGCCCGATGCCGCACGGCGCGGCATCACCCAGGACAATTTCCAGCGCTTCACCGCCGGCCTTGCGCCCGACCTGCGCATCATGGATCTGATGGATTCGCAGCCGGAATTCACCAAGTCGATCTGGGACTATCTCGACATCCTCGTGAACGACAATCGCCTCGCCAAGGGCCGCGAGGTGCTCGCCAAATACAGGGCGCAGTTCGACGCCACCGAGAAGGCCTACGGCGTCGATCGCTACATCATCGCCTCGATCTGGGGCATCGAGTCCAACTATTCGACGCAGATGGGCGACCGCAGCGTGCTGCAATCGACCGCGACGCTCGCCTGCATCGGCCGCCGCCAGGCCTATTTCAAGGACGAGTTCCTCTCCGCGCTGGAGATCCTCAACCGCGGGGACCTCAGGCCCGAGCAGATGCGCGGGTCCTGGGCCGGCGCGTTCGGCCCGACGCAGTTCATGCCGACCGCATTCAAGCGCTTTGCCGTGGACGGCGATGGCGACGGACGGCGCGACGTCGTCGACAACCCCACCGACCTGATCGCCTCCACCGCCAACAACCTGAAAAAGGATGGCTGGCAGCCCGGGCAAACCTGGGGCTACGAGGTCGTGGTGCCACAGGGCTTCAATTACATGCTGGCTGACCGCGCCAAGGCGATGACGCTCGCGCAGTGGGAGAAGCTCGGCCTCAAGCGCCCGACGGGCCAGCCGTTCCCGCAGCTGGCGGAAAAAGCCTATCTGTTGGCGCCGGCGGGTGCGCAGGGACCCGGCTTCCTGATGCTCCAGAACTTCCGCGTCATCATGAAGTACAACCCCGCCGAGGCCTATGCGCTGGCGATCGGCCATTTCGCCGACCGCCTGCGCGGCGGCCAGCCGTTCGTGCAGCCCTGGCCGCGGCAGGAACGGGAGCTGTCGCGCACCGAGCGGCTGGAGCTGCAGCAGTTGCTGGCCCAGCGCGGCTTCTACAAGGGGACCCCGGACGGCCAGTTCGGCGGCCAGACCCGGGAGGCCCTGCGCAACTTCCAGGCCTCTATCGGAGTACCTGCCGACGGATTCGCCTCCTCCGACGCGCTGGAACGCCTGCGCGGACGGTAAAGTCGCGCCGAAAGTAACCCTGAAGCGGTATTTTGCCCGATGGCCTTGACGGGGACGGCTGTTCCCCAGTGTATGGCCGAAGAATTCGCAGCAGAATTTGCCCGTTTGCGGCCCGATTCCGTTATTATATCGAACCATCTCCGATCCCTATTGCGCGTGCCCGAGATCGCATGTCGAAGAAGTCCCTGTTCAAGGCGCTGACCGAGACCGGCCCGCTGATCGCGCTGGGGACGGCGCTTGCGATATTGGTCTCCATTGCCGGACCCGCCTCGGCGCAATTCTTCAACTTCCCCGGCTTCGGCGGCCCGCCACAGCGCTCGGCCCCGCAGCGAAACGGTGGTGGTGGTGGCGGCGGATGGTTCGGCGGCGATTTCTTCGCGCCGTTCCAGCAGCAACAGCCGCAGGCGCCGCGCCAGGATTTTTCGCGGGCACCAGCGCCTGCCAAGCGCGACAGCATTCCCGACAAGAACGTGCTGGTGATCGGCGACGGCATGGCCGACTGGCTCGCCTACGGCCTCGAGGATGCCTACAGCGAGCAGCCCGACATGGGCGTGATCCGCAAGCACAAGACCACGTCCGGCCTGATCAAGTACCAGCCGAAGGGCGAACCCTCGGATTGGGCGGCGGCTGCGAAGAGCCTCCTCGAGACCGAGAAGCCTGACGTCATCGTCGTGATGCTCGGCCTGAATGACCGCATCGCGATTCGCGAGCCCGTCGTGGACAAATCCGACAAGGCCTCGGACAAGGCTACGGACAAGGACAAAAAGAACGACAAGGGCGCGCGGGCCAAGCCGCAGGGAAAGCCGGCTGACAAGCCCGGCGACGCCAAGCCCGGTGAAGCAAAGCCCGGCGATACCGCTGCCAAGCCCGACGACAAGCCGGCCGATGCCGATCTGCCGCAGGACGATGCCGATAACGCCGACACGCCTGCCGCCGCGCCCGAGAAGACGGCCCGCAACCCGAACGGTCTCTACGAATTCCGCGACGAACGCTGGGTCGAGCTCTACGGCAGGAAGATCGAGGAGCTGGCCAACGTCCTCAAGGCCAAGGGCGTGCCGGTGCTTTGGGTCGGCCTGCCGGCGATCCGCGGCCCGAAGGGCACCGCGGACATGCTGTTCCTGGATTCGCTCTATCGCGAGGGCGCGGCCAAGGCCGGCATCACCTATGTCGACGTCTGGGACGGCTTTGTCGACGAGGCCGGCCGCTTCCTGCAGAAGGGCCCGGACTTCGAAGGTCAGATCCGCCAGCTCCGCAGCTATGACGGCGTCTATTTCACCAAGCCAGGCGCGCGCAAGCTCGCGCATTATGTCGAGCGCGAGATCACGCGCCTGCTTGCAGGACGCTCCGGCCCGATCGCGCTGCCGAGCGAGCCGGCGACGCCCGACACCAGTGCCGAACCCGGCAAGCCCGCGCCGCGACCGCTGGCAGGGCCGATCGTACCGCTCGTTGCAGCCTCGATCTCGACCGATCAATTGCTGGGCGGGCCGGGCTCGCGTCCCGCCGCCGTAGATCCTCTCGCCGCAAAGACGATGGTGAAGGGCGAGCCGCTGGCGGCGCCGGCAGGCCGCGCCGACGATTATGCCTGGCCGCGCCGCGAAGTCGGCCGCGAGCAGGCCAAGGGCGATACGCCGATGGCCGCAACGACGCCTGACGGCTCTGCTGCAGCGCCGGGAACAGCCGCAGCCGGCATTGCGCCACAAAAGCTGGCGCCGAAAAAGCCGGCAGCGTCGCAACCGGCGCAGGCTCAGCCGTCATTGCGTGATTTCTTTGGCTTCGGCGCTCCGCAGCAGCAGGCGCCGCGTCAATTGTCGCCGGGGCCGCGCAATCCTTCTCAAAACCCGGCGCCCCCGCGACCGCCGGGCAGCGTCGGGCGATCGGCGGAAGTCGTTCGGTAATCGATTTCGTGTCCCCGACGCGTTGCAGCACCGCTCGGTGATGCGACGCAGAGATGGAACCCAGGCATTTCTCACACGCACAAAAAAATGGGCCCCGGCTCTGTGCAGCAGCGATTGAGCGCTGCGGCGAGTCCGGGGCACACCGTCTTTGAGGCGACTTAGTAACGCCAGCGCGGCGGCGGCCGGCGGGTGGGGCGCGACATCAGCAGCGCGAGCGCGAAGCCAATACCGCCGGCGATCAGGAGCGAGCCGAGCGGATTGTCCTGCACCTTCTGGGCAATGGCCTGCGAGCCATCGCGCAGCGTTTCGGCCGGCTTCTCATACGCATCCTTGGCATAACCGGCTGCGGTCTCGCCGGCGTCGCGCACGGCATCCTTAGCCTGGCCGTAGAGATTCTGCACCGTGCCGGCGGCTTCACGCGCCTTGCCCGATGCCTGTGTCTGCCCATCGCCTGCGAGATCGCCGATGGCGCCTTCGGCGCGCCCAGCGAATTCCTTGGCCGATCCAACAATACGATCCTTGTCCATGACAGTCCTCCTCGGGGGTCTGCCGATGTAACCGATCAGGCGCATTGCAGTTCCAAAGGTGGTTAGAGAATGAGTCCTCCATCGACCACCAGTGTCTGACCAATGATGTAGGACGACAGCGGCGACGCCAAAAACAGCGCCGCGCCCGCCATGTCGGCCGGCGTGCCCAATCGCCGCAGCGGAATACGCGCCAGCGCGCCTTCGAGCCGCTTGGGATTGTCCGTGGTCACCTTCGTCATCTTGGTGTCGACGAGGCCGGGCGCGATGCCGTTGACGCGGATGCCGTCCTCGGCCCAGGCCTCCCCCAGAGTCCGCGTCAATCCGACCGCGCCGGTCTTCGAGGCGTTGTAGGCAGGATTGCCCATGGTGGAATGATAGGCCGCGTTCGACGACACCATGATCAGCGCGCCCTTTGAATCCCGCAACATGGAATGGAAGCGCGTCGCACAGGCCATCAGGCTCATCAGATTGACTTCGACGACCTTGCGGAAGCCGGCCATCTCGAACTCGCCGCGGCGATAGAGCACCGCGCCCTGCGCGAGCACGAGCACGTCGAGACGGTCGAAGGACGGCCTGAAGGCCTCGATCGCGCCGGGGTTGCCGACGTCGAGCTGCGCATAGGAAAGACCGCTGAGATCGGAGCCTTCCTCGGCTGAATATTCCGTTGCGTGAGCACGCGTGCCGCAGACCGCGACAGTCGCGCCCCTGGCGCGAAAGGCCTGTGCGATGCCGTTGCCGATGCCGCTGGAGCCGCCGACGACCAGCACCTGCCTGCCCGAAAAATCCAGCTCGTTCGCCATCGCGGCCTCCCCTTGTATCTTGCTTGTTTGACCTGTCTGCGGATCGATGCCAGCCTCGTCAATCCCACAATAAAAAACAAGCACGCCGCGAGGAAACAGCATGTCCGATGACAAGAAGCTCAGCCGGTCCGTGAAGGGCCTGACCGTTCTCATCACCGGCGCGGCCAGCGGCATGGGGCGCGCGACGGCGCGCGTGTTCGCAAGCGAGGGCGCGAACGTCGCCGTGACCGATCATGACGAGCAGGGCGCGCATGCGGTTGCCGGCGAGATTGCGGCAAGCGGCGGTTCGGCGAAGGCCTGGAGGCTCGACGTCGCCGACGGCGGTGAGATCAAACATGTCGTTGGCGACGTCGCCGCGCATTTCGGCGGACTCGACATCGTCGTCAACAATGCCGGCATCTCCGTGCGCGTCGCGATCGACGATGAGGCTTATGAAGACGCCTGGGCCAAGGGTATCGCCGTGATGCTGACGGCGCATCCGCGCATCATCCGCGCGGCGCTGCCGCATCTGCGCAAGTCGAACAGCCCACGCATCGTCAACATCGCATCCACCGAGGCGCTCGGCGCCACCGCGTTGCACAGCCCCTATTCGGCGGCAAAGGGCGGCGTCGCCAGCCTCACCCGCTCGCTCGCGGTCGAGCTCGGCCGGGAGGGCATCACCGTCAACTGCATTTGCCCGGGTCCGATCCGCACAGGGATCACTGATCGCATCTCGGAGGAGCACAAGACCATCTACGCCAGGCGCCGCACTGCGCTCGGCCGCTACGGCGAACCCGAAGAGGTCGCGCATATGACGCTGAGCCTGTGTCTGCCGGCGGCCTCTTTCCTGACCGGCGCCGTGATCCCGGTCGACGGCGGCCTGATGGCGCGCAACGCGTGAGAGCCGATGGGTCGTAGCCTGGATGGAGCGCAGCGCAATCCGGAAGGTCTTTCCGCAGTTGAGAACCCCGGATTACGCTACGCTGCATCCGGGCTTCTGTAACGGGCCTCAGTAAGTCAATCCCTTTTTGCCTGATCCAATCGCTGGGCACTTGCTTCTGTA
>NZ_JAFCKW010000010.1 GCF_018129965.1 Bradyrhizobium diazoefficiens
ACAGAAGCAAGTGCCCAGCGATTGGATCAGGCAAAAAGGGATTGACTTACTGAGGCCCGTTACAGAAGCCCGGATGGAGCGAAGCGTAATCCGGGCTACGAATCCCCCGCCAGCCGGAACGTCCCCTCCATCATCTGCACGCAACTGCCGCCGACATGCGCCGAGACGATCCTGCCGTCCTGCTTGCGCACGCGCGTCTGGAGCAGGCTCGGCCGGCGCATGTCGAAGCCCTGCCCGATGGCGAGCTTCAAATCGCCATCGCGCGTGGGATCGAGATCGGCGAACAAGGCGGCGGCCGCGACCGTCGCGCTGCCGGTGGCGGGGTCCTCGATCAGGCCGCTGGCGCCAGGGAAGAACATCCGCGCCTGCCGTTCGCAAGGCGCCTCCGCCGCCGGTACGTCGCTCGTGTAGAAATAGACCGAGAACGCGCCATCGCGCGGCAGCATCCGGGCAAACGCCGCAGCGTCAGGCTTCGCCCGGCGAACGGCCTCGCGCGAGCGCACTTCCGCCACCACGAAAGGCGTTCCGACACTGACGATCTGCGGCGCATGGCGATCGCGCACGATGTCGGCCGCGGTCAGGCCGATGCAGGCTGCGACCTCTTCGGCCGAACACTGCGCGAGCCGCGAGAGCGGCTGCGGCGCCGTGAGTTCGGTGCCGACCACCCGTCCCTGCTCCCGAAAGACATCCACCGGCACGAGGCCCGCCTTCTCCTCGAACAACAGCCGCGGCTTCGGCTCTTGCGCGCTCGCCGCCAGCACGAAGGCGGTGCCGACATTGGGATGGCCCGCGAAGGGCAGCTCCCGCACCGGCGTGAAGATCCGCACCTCGGCATCATGGGCGGGGTTTTGCGGCGGCAGCACGAAGGTCGTCTCGGAATAGTTGAACTCGGTTGCGATCGCCTGCATCTGCTGCGTCGACAGCCCGCCGGCATCGAGCACGACGGCGAGCTGGTTGCCGCCGAAAGCGCGGTCGGTAAACACGTCGACGGTGATGTAGCGGCGCTGCATCGTCACTTCCTCATGACAGTCGCGGCCGCTTTCGGCCGCATCGCGCAGCACTCTACAAGCCGGCGATATCGTCCGTCATGTCCCAAAATTCGGAGCAATCGGAGCAATGGCGAGCGGGAAGCCAGAGGCGACTGAACGATTGAAATATGTTCCCGCGCGCATTTCCAAACGCGTCAGCCCAGTTGGTAAACCGCCACTTTCTGCTCATAGCCGCGCACCTTGACCTCGCCGAGCGACACGGCATCCTTGCCATCATCGCCCAACGCCTCGCGCACCGACGCGGAGATCAGGAGCTGCGAGCCGAATTCCTTGTTCAGCGACTCCAGCCGCGACGCGAAGTTCACGGTATCTCCGATCACGGTGTATTCCTTGCGCCGGGGCGAGCCGATGTTGCCGGCGACGACCTCGCCGAAATGAATCCCGATGCCGATGCGCAGTGGCCAGCTCGTCTCTGCGTTGATACGGTCCATCGCAATTAGCATCTCCCGGCCCGCGGCGACCGCGCGATGCGCAGCGTCGGAGGCTTCCAGCGGTGCGCCGAACAGGGCGAGAAAGCCGTCGCCCAGAAATTTGTTCACGATGCCGCCTTCGCGGTCGAGGATGTCGACCAGCACGGCGAAGGCGCCGTCGAGCCGGTCGACGACCTCCTGCGGGGTGCGCGACTGCGCACCGGCGGTAAAACCGCGGAAGTCGACGAACATCACGGCAACGCGACGCAGATCGCCGGCGGTGGTCGCCTCCGCTGCCATCAACCGCTCCACCACCTGCGGCGAGACGTGCTGGCCGAACAGATTGGTGACGCGGTCACGCGCGGTGGCCGCTATGATGCTCGCGGCAAATTGTCGCCGCAATCGCGCACCGACCGCACCCGCGAGCACGCCGCAGATCATGATGATGGTGCTGCGTACGACGTGGAAGTAGACCAGCGGCTCCCCGGTGTCGCTGGCCGAATTGTAATACAGCGCGACGACCAGGAGTTCGGCGGCCGCGACAAATCCTGTGAAGGTCGATAGCCAGAAATCGAGCCGGAGCGTCGAAAGGATCACGAAGATGAAATAGACCATCGGCAGCACGAAGCCGAGCGCGGGCCCGGCACCCATGCTGTGGATCTGGAGAAGCAGGATGATCGTCGGCAGCGACGTCTCGATCACGGCGCCGATATAGCGCCTGATCACCGGCATGTCTTGATCGAGCTTGAGGTTCCGCTTGATCTGGCTGTGGACCCAGACCTCGAACAGGATGAAGCCGATCAGGAGAGTATATTCGCGGACCATGCCCTCAGTCCCGCGCCAGACCCGATTCACGATGACGGGGTCGATCAGGTAGGTTGCGGTGAGGAAGATGACGATGACGCAGCCCGTCATGATCAGCGCCTTGACCCGCAACAGCTCGGTGCGCAGCACTTCACGCGTCAGCTCGCGCTCGAAATCCTCCGATAGCGCGGCATGCTGCCTTACCTTCCTGCCCGCAAATCCGACCATTCCGCCCCCTTCGATTCCGGGAGCATCTTGCCTCAATCCAGCGTGCGGCGGAAGCGCGTCACGGCGACCGTCATGGCCACCAGCATCAGGGCCGCCAGCGCCAGCGTATCAAAGTGCAGATTCTGCATGCTCGCGCCCTTCAGCATGATGGCGCGGACGATGCGCAGATAATGCGTCAGCGGCAGGGCTTCACCAACATATTGCGCCCAGCCGGGCATGCCGGCGAACGGAAACATGAAGCCGGACAGGAGAATGCTGGGCAGGAAGAACATCATCGACATCTGCATCGCCTGGAGCTGGTTCTGCACCAGCGTCGAGATGGTATAGCCGATCGACAGGTTGGTGGTGATGAACAGGGTCGAGAGCAGCGCCAGCAGGAACAGGTTTCCGAGCACGGGCACGCCGAACAGCAGCACGCCGATGCCGATGATCAGGAAGGCCTGCAGGAAGCCGACCAGCACGTAAGGGACGATCTTGCCGAACATCACCTCGACCGGCTTGATCGGCATCGACAACAGGCTCTCCATGGTGCCGCGCTCGACCTCGCGCGTGACCGAGAGCGCCGTGAAGATCAGCATAGTCATGGTCAGGATGGTGCCGACGAGGCCAGGCACGATGTTGAGGCTGGAGACCGCGGCCGGATTGTATCGCGCATGCGCGCGGATCTCGAACGGCATCTCCGGGGGATCGCCGATGTAGAGATCGTGCTGGAGCGCGGTCTGCACGACCATGCCGAGCGAGCCGATCGCGGCGCTCGCCGCTACGGGGTCGGTCGCATCGGCCGCGACCAGCAGCGCCGGCTTGTCGCCGCGCCGCACGGCTCGCTCGAAGCCGCGCGGAATCTCGACGCCGAACAGGACCTTGCCCGATTTCAGGAGGTTGTCGAACTCCTCGACATCGTGCACTTCGTAGAGGAAGCGGAAATAGGCCGTGTTCTCCAGCGCCTTCAGCACCGAGCGGGCGAGGTCGCTGTCCTCCTGCAGCAACACCGCGCTCGGCAAATTGTGCGGCGTGGTGTTGATGGCATAGCCGAACAGCAGGAGCTGCATCACCGGCAACATCACGATCATCGCGAACGACACGCGGTCGCGCTTGAGCTGGATGAACTCCTTGATCAGCATCGCATAGGAGCGCCGCAGAAAGCCGAAGCGCTCGCGGATTTCAGGCACCGGAGCCGGTTGATCGACGGTGCTCATCGGAAATTATCCGTGGAGCGGCCCATCAGCTCGATGAACACGTCTTCGAGGGAAGGCGACGATTTCTGCCAGTGCAGGCTGCTGCGCTCGCGCCACGGCGCGATGCTGGATTCGAGCGCGGCGACGTCCCGACCGGAGACATGCAGCGAGGTGCCGAACGGCGCCACCATGTCCACGCCGGGCTTGCCCGTGAGCGCGACCGCGAGCTCATTCAGGTCCTCGCCCGTCACGGTGTAGGTCGAGAGCGCCGACTTCGCGATCACATCCTCCACCGTGCCGTGCGCCAGCAGATGGCCGTAGGCGATGTAGGCGATCTCGTGACAGCGCTCGGCCTCGTCCATGTAATGGGTCGACACCAGCACCGTGAGGCCGCCTGCCGCGAGCGCGTGGATCTCGTTCCAGAAATCGCGCCGCGCCTTGGGGTCGACGCCGGCGGTAGGCTCATCGAGCAGCAGCAATTTCGGGCTGGGCAGCGTGCAGGCCCCCAGCGCCAGCCGCTGCTTCCAGCCGCCCGATAGCTCCCCCGCAAGCTGATCTTCACGGCCCGACAGGCCGAGCCGCTTGATCATCTCGCGCGCGGCGCCCCGCGCGTCGCGCAGGCCGTAGAGCCGCGCGACGAATTCGAGATTCTCGCGCACCGAGAGGTCCTGGTAGAGGCTGAAGCGCTGGGTCATGTAGCCGACCTGGCGCTTGATCTTGTCCGCATCCTTCCGGATATCGTAGCCGAGGCAGGTGCCCTCGCCGCTGTCGGGCGTCAGCAGCCCGCAGAGGATGCGGATGGTGGTGGTCTTGCCCGAGCCGTTCGGCCCGAGAAAGCCGTAGATCGAACCGCGTTTCACCTGCATCGACAGATCGTGCACGACTTCGCGGCCGCCGAAAGATTTCGTCAGGCCCCTGACGTCGATCGCGATGGCGCTATCGCCGCTCATCGCTTGTCCGCCATGGGCGTTTTCGGATCGAGATGGACGTCGATCGGCTGCCCCACGCGCAAGGCGTCGGGGCGCGACGGGCGCGCCTGGATCAGATAGACCAGCTTGTTGCGCTCATCGAGGCTGTAGATCACCGGCGGGGTGTATTCGGCCGAGGTCGCGATGAAATAGATTTTCGCGGTGAGATCGGCCGCGCAATTGTCGCAGGCAACCCGCACCGTGTCGCCGATCGCGAGCTTGGGCAGCTCGGTCTCCGGCACGAAGAAGCGCAGCTTCATGTTGCCGGGTGGCATGATCGAGAGCACCGGGCGCTGCGCCGCCACCATCTCGCCCTCGCGGAAATAGATCTGCTGGACGGTGCCGGCGACGGGCGCAAAGCCCTTGCGCCGCGCCAGCCGCGTCTCCGACGTCGCCACCCGCGCTTCCGCCACGCGCAAGGCCGAGACAGCCGAGTCGAGATTGGCCTGTGTGCCCGAGCCGGTCTTGCTCAGCGACGCCGCACGGTCGTAGGTCTGCTGCGCGTTCGCCAGTGTCGCCTTGTTCTGGTTGAGGTCGGCAAGCTGGAGATCATCGTCGATGGAATAGAGAGCGTCGCCGACCTTCACGTCGTCGCCCTCGCGCACGCCGAGTTTCGTCACCCGGCCGGCTTCGTCCGGGCTGACGAAGATCATGTCGGCCTCGACCCAGCCCTGGAAGCCGGGATCGCGCTTCTCGTTGCAACCGGCAAGGCCGGTCGCGAGCACGGCAGCCAATGCGAATGAGAACAATGCATATGACGACCTCATGTCGTCCTCCGTTCGCCAAAAATCAGATCGAGATGGACGCGCAGCATGTCCTGCGCATCCAGCGGCGCGTGCCGCGAAAAGAGGCTCTGCCACATCACCGCGATCATCGCGGGCGCGACCAGGATCTGCGGATAGCGCGCGAGGTCCTTCTGGCGGATCTCGCCGCGGGCGATGCCAAGCTCGATCAGCCCGCGCATGGCGGCGATGCCGCGCGAGACCACTTCGCGGTAGTAGAAATCGGCGACCGACGGAAATCGCGGTCCCTCCGCCACGATCAGGCGCACGAGATCGCCGCGCCTTGTGCCGACCACCTCCTTCAGGAAGTTGTTGGCAAACGCCTCGACGAGATCGCGCACCGAGCCGGCCGGTGGCGGCAGCGCGGCCAGCCTTGCCACGACCGGCACGATCACGGTGCGTACCAGTTCCTCGAACATCGATTCCTTGTCCTTGAAGTGCAGGTAGATCGTGCCTTTGGCGACACCTGCGCGCTTCGCAATGTCGTCGAGCCGCGTCGCGGCAAAGCCGCGCGCGATGAACTCCTCCAGCGCCGCGTCCACGATCGCCGCACGCCGCTCCGCTGCCCGCGTGGCACGGTTCGACGCGGGAGCCGCGCCGGCACTGGCCCCGCGATCCATGTCGCTGGCTGCGGCGGGCACGGCGGGCTTGATCGGCTTCTTCGTCATTGCTCATAAATGACTGACTAGTCAGTCACAGTCAAGTGAGTTTCCTGAGCTTGGGACGAGAGACTGCGACCAATGCTCGGGAGGTCCTGCTGGCTAGCAGCCCGCGAGGTTCGCCAGTCCCATCGCGAAGGCGGGCGGGAACCCCGGACCGGGCTTTCACCTCCCGGTCGGTGTCGCTCGCGGCACAACCTCATGCAGGGCCTCTTTCGAAAAAGAGGCTCTGCCCGGGGCAGCAGTACACATCACGCGGCGCTAGCTAGCCGAAATCGAGCACCATGCGGCCGTCGATCTTGCCGGCCTTCATCCGCTCGAAGACGTCGTTGATTTGCGCCAGCGGCACCTTCGTCACCTCGGCCTTGACCTTGCCGTCGGCCGCGAAGGCGATGGCCTCATCCAGGTCGCGCCGCGTTCCGACGATGGAGCCCCGCACGGTGATGCGCTTGAGCACGACGTCGAAGATCGGCGTCGGGAATTCGCCCGGCGGCAGGCCGACGAGGCTGACGGTGCCCTTCCGGCGCACCATCTTCAGCGCCTGCGCGAAGGCGGCGGTCGAGACCGCCGTCACCAGCACGCCATGCGCCCCGCCTCCGGTCGCCGCCAGCACCTTGTCGACGGCAGCGGCCTCGAGCGCATTGACCGCGAGATCGGCGCCGGTCTCGCGCGCGAGCTTGAGCTTGTCCTCGGCGATGTCGACGGCGACGACCTTGAGCCCCATCGCCCTGGCATATTGAATCGCGACATGACCGAGCCCGCCGACGCCTGAGATCACGACCCACTCGCCCGGCCGCGCGTCCGTTTCCTTCAGTCCCTTGTAGGTGGTGACCCCGGCGCACAGGATCGGCGCGATGGCGGCGAAATCGACGGTCGCCGGCAGCTTTGCCGCGAAGGCGGCGGACGCGATGACATATTCGGCGAACCCGCCGTTCACGCTGTAACCGGTGTTGTGCTGGTGCTCGCACAGCGTCTCCCAGCCGGTCTCGCAATATTCGCAGGCCATGCACGCATCGTGCAGCCAGGCGACGCCGACGGCATCGCCGACCTTCAGATTTGTCACGCCGGGCCCGAGCGCGGCGACGATGCCGGCCGCTTCATGGCCGGGGATGAAGGGCGGCACCGGCTTCACCGGCCAGTCGCCGGAGGCGGCGTGCAGATCAGTGTGGCAGACGCCGCAGGCCCTCACCTTGACCAGAACCTCGCCGGGACCAGGCTGCGGCAACGGCACGTCCTCGATCACCAGCGGCTTGCCGAATTGTTTGACGATTGCGGCTTTCATGGTCGGCATGTGTCGGCTCCATTGCAATATGCGGAGCAGACTAGCGATGCGACGCTGCGCGCCCTTGATTGGAATCAAGCCGCACAAAGTTTGCGCAACGCGCGCGCCACCATGACAACGCGATGACAGCGATGCGAGGTACAGGCCAAGTCAACGGCGACGACAGCAGCGAACAACCGACACGACAATCAGCCCTTTGCGTCGCAGGCCCAGGCGCGGATCACGCACTCCCTGCCGCCATATTTGTAGCATTCGCGCGTGGCGGCATTGAGCGTGGCCGAGATCTTCGGCTTGACGGCGTAGCCATAGGCGCCGCAAGGATTCGACAGATCGACGGACATCGCAGCGCAGGCGCGCTTCATCGTCACGGTCGTGCAGTCGCCCTTGCACTGCTTCTGCGCGGCGGCGCGGGCCTCATGCTCGGCACCGTAGTCAAACGCCTGGCCATAGGCGCCGCACTTGCCGACCGCAAACGCGCCAGCGGCGTGGGCATCCGTGATGTAGCGAGCCCCCGCGACACAAACCGACAGCGCAAAGAAAAACATCGCGCAACGGCGCGCGACGACGTTCGAAGCCATGGAAAAACCCTTCCCCCCAAGGCAGGTGAAGCGGACTCTAAGCCGCGGTCGTTTCCAGATGGTGAACGGGAGGTGAAATCGGCGGGCTGGAAGGTGCCGTGGGGTGGGCAAAGCGAAGCGTGCCCACCAATCGCAGATCACTGCAGAGAGATGTTGGGCACGGCGCTGCGCGCCTTTGCCCACCTTACGGCACGACAAGACTATCCCCGCCGTGCCGCTTCCAGCGCCTGCGGCGTGTCAATGTCGAGGAAAGCGCCCTCGCCTTCGACGGGGACTTCCGCGACCGCTTCCGCATGCCTCGCGATCAGGTGCCGCGCGCCGACGTCGCCATCCAGCGCCATCAATTCGCTGAAGAAGCGGCGCGCCCACAGCACGGGATTGCCGCGGCGACCTTCGCTGACGGGCACGACGATGAGATTGCCGCGGTCCGGCGCAAAGCCGTCGATGAGGCGGTCGATCAGGCCGGCATCGATCAACGGCATGTCGCCGAGGCAGACCACCGCGCCGTCGCATGTCTCCGGCACGGCGGCGATGCCTGATTTGACCGAGCTTGCGATGCCACCGGCGAAATCCGGATTGCGGACGAATTTCACTTTCAAACCTGCGAGCGCCTGCTCGACCAGCTCGGTCTGGTGACCGGTGACGACGATGACCTCGGAGGCCTTCGAGGCCAGCGCCTGTTCGGTGGCAATCCGCACCAGCTTCTTGCCGTCGAGCTCGGCCAGAAGCTTGTTCGGGCCGCCCATCCGGGTCGAGCGTCCGGCCGCAAGCACGATGGCTGCGACGTTGTTGCCCTCGATCTCGGGTTTTGCGCGCGGCTGCGGCCGCGTCACGATCTCCATCAGAAGGCCGCCGACGCCCATGCCCATCAGCTCGGATCGTGTCACCTTGATGCCGGCCAGCAGCCGCATCAACACCCAGTCGAACCCGTTCTCGACCGGCGAGCGCGCGCAGCCCGGCGCGCCCAGCACCGGCACGCCGCCGGCCCGCGCGATCAGCAGCAGATTGCCGGGATCGACCGGCATGCCGAAATGCTCGATCTCGCCCCCGATCGCGGTCACCGCCGCCGGGATCACGTCGCGGCGGTCGGCGATGGCTGATGCTCCGAACACGATGACGAGCTCGGCGCCAAGCGCGAGCAATTCCTTGATTGCCGCCGACAGCGCTCGCTCGTCATGCTGCACCCGCCGCTCGGCGACGATGCTGGCACCAGCAGGCGCAAGCCGCTCGGCGGTGACGCGCAGCGTCTTGTCAATCACCTTCGAGGACAGGCCCGGCAGCAAGGTCGAGACGATGCCGACGCGCTTGATCACGTAGGGAGCGATCTTCAGCACATCGCGGCCCGCCGCTTTCACGGCTGCATCGCGCAAGCGTCCCTCGACACCGAACGGAATGATCTTGACGGTGCCGACCATCTCGCCCTCGACCACCGGCTTGTAGGCGGAGAGTGTCGCGAAGGTGATGGCTTCGTCGATATTGTTGATGCGGTCGACCGCGGCGCGGTCGATCACCAGCACGCCCGGACGCGCGGCAAACAGATTGGCGCGGCCGGTGAAGGCGCGCTCGACATGAATGCCCTCGCCGCCGACCGCGAGCGCGATGCTGGCGGCCGCGACGTCCTCGGAGACGTCGCCCTCCTCCATGCGCACCACGACGACATCCTTGATGCCGGCGCGCGTCAGCGCCTCGACCTCGGTCGGGCCGATCGTCGTGCCCTTCTTCAGCACCAGCGGTCCCTGGCGCAGGGTGTGGACGGTCACCCCGCCGATCGCATCCCTGGGGCTCGCCGGTCCGAACTTCATGCCGCGTCTTCTTTTTGTTTCGGTGGCAGGCGGAGCACCGCCGTGATCTCGGCCATGATCGACACCGCGATCTCGGAGGGCGAGACCGCTCCGATCGCAAGGCCAATGGGTGCGTGGATCCGCGCGATGTCGCTATCCTTTGCGCCCTGCGCCCGCAGCCGGTCGCCGCGCTTGGCATGCGTCTTCCGCGAGCCCAGCGCGCCGATATAGAAGCAGTCGCGCTCGAAGGCGTGCAGCAGCGCCGGATCGTCGATCTTCGGATCGTGCGTCACGGCAACGAAAGCCGTGTAGTGATCGACGTTGAGCGGCGGCAGCGCGGTGTCGGGCCACTCGGCCACCAGCGGGATATCGGGGAAGCGCTCCGGGCTGGCAAAGGCCGTGCGCGGATCGATCACCGTGACGTCGTAGCCGAGCGAACGCGCCAGCGGCGCCAGGGCCTGGCTGATATGGACCGCGCCGATGATGACGAGCTTTGCGGTCGGCGCGTAGACGTTGAGGAACAGTTTCCTGCCGCCGGCCTCGATCGTGGCGCTCTTGCCCATGCGAAGCTGCTTGTCGAGCTCAGTGCCCAGCGGGTCGTTCGCAAAGTCCTTCGCCTTGACCAGGCGTTGCTCGCCGTTTTCGGTGTCGGTCACCAGAATGACCGGCCGGCGCGCGGCGCGCTCGGCATTGAGTTCGTGCAGGATCTCGAGCTTCACGGCTAGCCGACTTTCTCGACGAAGACGCGGATGGTGCCGCCGCAGGACAGGCCGACATTCCAGGCGGTCTCGTCGGCGACGCCAAACTCCAGCATCCGCGGCTTGCCGCTCTGGATCACGTCCATGGCTTCGGTGACCACGGCGCCCTCGACGCAGCCGCCGGAGACCGACCCCAGGAAGGTGCCGTCATCATTGATGACGAGGCTGGAGCCTGCGGGGCGCGGCGCCGAGCCCCAGGTCTCGACCACTGTCGCCAGCGCGACGCCGTGGCCGGCCTTCTGCCAGTCTTCGGCAGCCTTCAGAATATCCTCGTCACGATCGAGCATGGGGGGCCTCTTTAGGCTACGGAGCGGATCAGGCTGCGGTGTTGCGGCGGCAGCGGCCGGGACAGCGCGCTGATCAGCTCATGGATCGAACTCAAATTATGTACCGGGCGGAATTCGTCAACGTGCGGGAGCATCATTTTGATGCCCTGCGCCTTGGCCTCGAAGCCGCCGAACCGGAGCAGCGGGTTGAGCCAGATCAGCCGGCGGCAGGAGCGGTGCAGCCGGTCCATCTCGAAGGCGAGCTTGGAATCGGCCTCGCGCTCCAGCCCGTCGGAGATCAGCAGCACGATGGCGCCCTGGCTCAGCACGCGCCTTGCCCACAATTTGTTGAAGTTGTGCAGCGAGGCGGAAATCCGCGTGCCGCCGGCCCAGTCCTCGACCGAGGCGGAGCAACTGGCCAGCGCCTCGTCCGGATCGCGCTGTCGCAGCGCGCGGGTGACGTTGGTGAGGCGGGTGCCGAACAGGAACACCGAGACGCGCTTGCGGGCGTCGCCGACGGCGTGAAGGAAATGCAGGAACAGGCGGGTGTACTCGCTCATCGAGCCCGAGATATCGAGCAGCGCGACGATCGGCGCCGGCTTCTCGATCCGCCCGAGGCGATGGATGTCGATGATGTCGCCGCCGGTGCGCAGCGACGCGCGCAGGGTGCGGCGCAAATCGAGGCGAAGGCCGCGCGGGTCGGGGCGGTGCCGGCGCGTCAGAAGCTCGGCCTGCGGCAGCCGCATCCGCTCGATGGCGTGCAGCGCCTCGGTGATCTCCGCCGCGCTCATCTGGGCGAAATCCTTCTTTTGCAGGATTTCCTTGTCGGACACCGACAGGCGCAGATCCTGCTCCTGGTGCTGCGGCGTCTCCGTCATCCGCGGCTGCGACATCGCCTCCTGTACGCGGCGGGAGCCGGCCGGCGGCTTCTTCTTGGCCTGGTCCGGCAGCGGCACCGAATCCAGCATGTGCTTCCACTCTTCCGAGGCGCGGAAGAACAGGTTGAAGGCCTGCTTGAAGATCAGTGCGTGCTCGTGCCGCTTGACGAAGATCGCCTCCAGCGTGGTGAAGACATCGCCGCGGTTGCCGATGTCGATCACCTGCAGCGCGCTCATGGCATCGATCACCGCCCCCGGCCCCACCGGCATGCCGGCCGCACGCAGCGCGCGGGCAAAGCCGACGATGTTGTCGGCGAACTGCTCGGTTTTTTCGGGTGCCAGATGGTTGATGGGCATGGTGTACTCATCTTCTCGTCATTCCGGGGCGCCGCGTAAGCGGCGAGCCCGGAATCCATAACCACGATCGGGAGTATGGATTCCGGGCTCGCGCCCAAGGGCGCGCCCCGGAATGACGAGCTCAGTTGTGGCGCGAGATCAACTCTCGCTCGTCGCTTCCTTCAGCACCTTCTGCAAGGTGTCGCCCTGCATCCGGGTGATGTCGTCCTGGTACTTGAGCAGCGCGCCCAGCGTGTCGCCGACCACTTCCGGGGTCAGCGAGCGGGCGTCGAGCTCGGACAGGGCGGTGGCCCAGTCGATGGTCTCGGCGACGCCCGGCGACTTGTAGAAATCCTGGTTGCGCAGCGCCTGCACGAAGCGCACCACCTGCTGCGACAGCTTCGCGGAGATGCCGGGCACGCGCGACTTGACGATCGCAAGCTCGCGCTCGGCGGCGGGATAATCGACCCAGTGATAGAGACAGCGCCGCTTCAGCGCGTCGTGGATCTCCCGGGTGCGGTTGGAGGTGATGATGACGATCGGCGGATGCGGCGCCTTCACCGTGCCGAATTCCGGAATCGTGATCTGGAAGTCGCTGAGGATTTCGAGGAGATAGGCCTCGAACGCCTCGTCGGCGCGGTCGAGTTCGTCGATCAGCAGCACCGGCGGACCGGCGACGTCGGGCTCCAGCGCCTGGAGCAGCGGCCGCTTGATCATGTAGCGGTCGGCGAAGATGTCGGACGAGAGCTGGTCGCGGTCGGTATCGCCGGCGGCTTCCGCCATCCGGATCGCGATCATCTGCGCGGCGCTGTTCCACTCATACACCGCCGAGGAGACGTCGAGGCCTTCGTAGCACTGCAGGCGGATCAGCTTCCGCCCCAGCGCGGCCGACAGCACCTTCGCGATTTCGGTCTTGCCGACGCCGGCCTCGCCTTCGAGAAACAGCGGCCGGCCCATGCGCAGCGACAGATAGGTCACCGTCGCCAGCGATCGCTCGGCGAGATAGCCGCGCGAGGTCAGAAGTTCGAGCATCGCGTCGACCGATGCCGGCAATACTGATGACGTATTGGCACCGGAATTATTGGCCGCTGAAGTCATGAAAGGCCAGTCTCGTTTTGCGCCCACACACGGGGCAAGTATCGGGCCAGGAGGTGGCCCGCTTATTCCTTGGCGTTGGCAGCGTCGAGCGCGCGGCGCGTCAGCACGCCGATGAGGTGCGCACGGTATTCTGCGCTGCCGTGGATGTCGCTGTTGAGACCATCCGCCGGCACCTCGATGCCGTCGAGGGCCTTCGCCGCGAAGCGCTTCTTCAGGGCTTCCTCGAATGCGGTGACGCGAAACACGCCTTCCGAGCCGGCCCCGGTGACGGCAACCCGCACGTCGGAAGGGCGCCGCGCCACGAACACGCCGACCAGGGCATAGCGCGAGGCCTGGTTGCGGAACTTGATGTAAGCCGCCTTCTTTGGCAGCGGGAACATCACCTTGGTGATGATCTCGTCGGGTTCGAGCGCGGTCGTGAACAGGCCCTGGAAATACTCCTCGGCCTTGAGGCGGCGCTTGTTGGTGACGATGGTGGCGCCGAGCGCGAGCACGGCGGCCGGATAGTCGGCGGTCGGATCGTTGTTGGCCAGCGAGCCGCCGATCGTGCCCCTGTGACGCACGGCGGGATCGCCGATCTGGCCGGCGAGATTCGCCAGCGCCGGGATCGCCTCACCGACGATCGCGGAGCTAGCGACCTCGGCATGCTTGGCGGTGGCGCCGATCACGAGCGCGCGGCCCTTCATCTCGATCGCGTTCAGACCCTCGATGTGGGAGAGGTCGACCAGATGCGGCGGACTGGCAAGGCGCTGCTTCATGACCGGAATCAGCGTGTGACCGCCGGCGACCAGCTTGGCGTCTTCGTTCTTCACCAGCAGATTGGCGGCCTGCCTGACGGTCCCGGGGCGATGATATTTGAATTCGTACATCTGAATGTCCTGATCGCGGGATTCGCGAGAATACCGGTTTACGCGAGGTCGGATTTCGCCATCGCCTTGGCACCGGCCGAGATCGAGGCGACGATGTTCTGGTAGCCGGTGCAGCGGCAGAGATTGCCCTCCAGCTCCTCGCGGATGGTATGGTCGTCGAGCTCATTGCCCTTGCGATGGACGATGTCGATCGCGGTCATGATCATGCCCGGCGTGCAGAAGCCGCACTGCAGGCCATGGTGCTCGCGGAAGGCTTCCTGCATCGGATGCAGCGGTGCGCCGTCGGCGGCCAGCCCCTCGATCGTCTTGACCTCGTGGCCATCGGCCATCACGGCCAGCGTGGTGCAGGACTTCACGGCCTTGCCATCCAGATGCACGACGCAGGCGCCGCACTGCGAGGTGTCGCAGCCGACATGGGTGCCGGTCAGCCGCAGATTCTCGCGCAGGAACTGCACCAGGAGGGTGCGGGAGTCGACATTGGCCGTCACAGGATTGCCGTTCACGATGAGGGAGATTTTTGCCATAAGCACTCTCTATCAGCGCCCCGACGGGTCCCGTCGAAGCGGTTCTTATAATTATTCCAACCCATCATATGGGCCATTATGCCCGGGGGCAACATCACCCCGGTCGCAAGGTGCCATGCCGAAAGGCGGGCCTTCAGCCCTGTACCGCCTTGGCGAAATTCGCAAAAAATTCATCGGCCAGTTTCTTGGCGGTGCCGTTGATCAGGCGTTGGCCGAGCTGCGCCAACTTGCCGCCGATCTGCGCCTCGACATCATAGGACAGCAGTGTCCCGCCGTCCTTCTCCGCCAGCTTGACCACTGCGCCGCCCTTGGCGAATCCGGCGACCCCGCCCTCGCCCTCGCCGGAGATCTTGTAGCCGTTCGGCGGGTCGAGATCGCTCAGCGTGACCTTGCCCTTGAAGCGGGCCGACACCGGGCCGACCTTCATCTTTGCCGTTGCGCGGAAGCCGCCATCCTCGGTCCTCTCCAGCTCCTCGCAGCCGGGAATGCAGGCCTTCAGGACCGCGGGATCGTTGAGCTTCTCCCAGACGGCCTCGCGCGGCGCCGCAAGCTGGACTTCGCCGTTCATCGTCATGGCCATGGGGTGCCTCCAGGGATCGCAAAAGGTGGGGATGCTCAAGTAACGCACGGGGACCGCAAAGGAAAGGGTAGCCCTCGGCCACGTGCAATGCATATTCGCAACTGCAAAAAGCCTTGTGCGGACGCTCAGGGATTGGCAGAGCCTGGGCATTGGTGATTAGGTCTCGACCCAGGACTTGCGCAACATGAGCACCGCTCTCTCTCCCCTGCTCGCGCCGATGCTGTCGGGCGCGGCCATGCGCGTCGTCTGCGACGACCGGTCGACCCTGCAGAACATGCTCGATTTCGAGGCGGCCCTGGCGCGGGCTGAAGCCGCCATCGGCGTGATTCCGGAGGCCGCCGCGGGCCCGATTCAATCGGCCTGCAAGGCCGATACCTTCGATATGGCGGCCCTGGCCGAAGCCGCGACCCGCTCCGGCAACCTCGCCATTCCGCTGGTCAAGATGCTGACCGCCGAGGTCGGCAAGGCCGATGCGGAGGCTGCACGCTACGTGCATTGGGGCGCGACCAGCCAGGACGTCATCGACAGCGCGACCATGCTCGGCTTGCGCGCCGGCATCGATGCGCTGGACGCCGACCTCAGCCGCGCTATCAAGGGCTTTGCCACGCTGGCGCGCCACCATCGCAACACCGCGATGGTGGCAAGGACCTGGCTCCAGCACGCGCTGCCGATGCCGTTCGGGCTGAAGGCCGCAGAATATGCCGCAAGCCTCGCCCGCGCCCGCTGCCGCCTGCGGCGCCTGCGCCGCGAGGGCCTCGCGCTGCAATTCGGCGGCGCGGCCGGCACGCTCGCCGCCCTCGGCGACAAGGGGCTCGCGGTCGCCGAACGGCTGGCGCAGGAGTTGGACCTGCCGCTGCCCGAGGCGCCCTGGCACACCCATCGCGACCGCATCGCGGACGTCGCATCGGCCTTCGCGATCCTCGCCGGCAGTTGCGGCAAGATCGCGCGCGACGTCTCGCTGATGATGCAGACCGATGTCGGCGAAGCCTTCGAGCCCGCCGGCGAAGGCCGCGGCGGCTCCTCGACGATGCCGCACAAGCGCAACCCGGTCGCTGCCGCAAGCGCGCTCGGCTGCGCGACCATGGCCCCGCAGCTCGCCGCGACAATTTTTGCGGCCCAGGTGCAGGATCACGAGCGAAGCGCCGGCCCCTGGCACGCGGAATGGCCGACGCTCCCTCAATTGATGCTGGTGACCTCCGGCGCGCTCGCGGCCATCGTCGACATCGCCGAAGGGCTGGAGGTCGACGCCGCGCGCATGCGCAGCAACCTCGATGCGACGCATGGACTGATCATGGCGGAGGCGGTCACCTTTGCGCTGGCTGACAAGATCGGCAAGAGCGACGCGCATCATCTGATCGAGGCCGCGAGCAAGCGCGCGGTTGCCGAGAGGGAGCATCTGCGCGAAATTCTCGCGGCCGATTCGCAGGTGACGGCGCATCTTTCGCCGGAAAAAATTGCGGCATTGTTCGAGCCGATGGCCTATCAAGGGGCCTCGCAGGCGCTGATCGACCGCCTGCTGGACAGCCTCGAGCGCGACTAGAAACGCGACAAGACAACGGAGACCCCGCATGCCCATGATCGATGCCGACGGTTGCCTGCTCAACGTCTCCGTCGAGGGCCGCGATGGCGGGCCGACCCTGATGTTGTCCAATTCGCTCGGCTGCACGCTGCAGATGTGGGAGCCGCAGATGAAGGCGCTGACGCAGGTGTTCCGCGTCATCCGCTACGACCGCCGCGGCCACGGCAAGTCCAACGTGCCGCCCGCGCCCTACACGATGGAACGCTTCGGCCGCGACGTCCTCGCCATCCTCGACGACCTCAACATCGAGAAGGTGCATTGGTGCGGCCTGTCGATGGGCGGCATGGTCGGGCAATGGCTGGGCGCCAATGCGCCCGAGCGTTTCGGCAAGCTGATCCTCGCCAACACCTCCTGCTACTATGCCGAGCCGACCAAATGGCTGGAGCGCATCGACGCCGTGAAGAAGGGCGGCATCGCGGCGGTGGCCGACGGCGTCATCGGCGGCTGGCTGACCCAGGATTTCCGCGAGCGCGAACCCGACATCACCGCGAAGATGAAGGCGATGCTGCTCGCCACTCCCGTCGAGGGCTATCTGGCCTGCTGCGAAGCGCTGTCGACGCTCGACCAGCGCGCGCTGCTGCCGAAGATCAAGAGCCCGACACTGGTGATCGCCGGCCGCCACGACCAGGCAACCCCGATCTCGGCGGGCGAGCTGATCCGCTCCAACATTCCCGGCGCCAGCATGACCATCATCGACGCCGCCCACATTTCGAATGTCGAGCAGCCGCACGCGTTCACCGACGCTGTGGTGGGATTTTTGACGCAGCGCTAGCAACCAATACCGTCATTCCGGGGCGCCTCGAAGAGGCGAGCCCGGAATCCCGAGATTCCGGGTTCGATGCTTCGCATCACCCCGGAATGAGCGATCCGGAGAAACAACATGGACGACCAGAAGCGCCGCGATGCCGGCATGATCATGCGCCGCAAAGTGCTCGGCAATGCCTGGGTCGACAAGTCGATCGCGGGCCGCAACGCCTTCAACACCGACTTCCAGGACATGATCACGCGCTATGCCTGGGGCGAGATCTGGACGCGGCCGCATTTCGACGAGCGCACGCGGCGGGTGCTGGTGATCGGCACCATGGTCGCGCTCGGGCAATGGGACGAATTCCGCCTGCATGTGCGTGCGGCGCTTGCCGAGGGGGGCTTCAGCCCCGACGACATCAAGGAAATCCTGCTGCAGCAGGCGATCTATTGCGGCGTGCCGGCCGTGAACCACGCAGTCAAGGAAGCCTCAGCGATTGTGCAGGAGCTCGGCCTGCTCAAGAGCTAGCGGCGCTGGAGCATCGACGGTCTTGGGCGCCGGCGCGGGCCGTTCAATCACCACCACGATGGCGGCGCCGAGCAGCAACAGCAACTCGGTGGCGTGCAGACGAAGGGCGGCCAGCTCGCCGACCTTCGAGGCCATCACCATGCTGGCGAACGAGATCAGGCTGCCGATCGCCAGCGCGATGCCGAGCGCCTCGTCGCTGCCGCCGGTCCTGCGGACACGCGGAATGCACAGCAGCGCAAGGGAGATCGCAAAGAACGCGACGACCGTGAGCCGGCCCAGCGCCAGCAGCCAGGCCGCGCGCACCGTGTCCATGCCCGCCATCTGGAGATGGTCGCTGAGGAACAGCGCAACCGCGACACTCGGCCGCTCGTAGAGGCCGTGAACGGGCGCAACAATGATTTTGAAAGCCACCATGGTCCAGGCCGGAATGAAATAGGCCGCCAGCAGCGCGCCGTTGACCGAACCGATCCGCCAATTCCTGAACATGCCGCTTCCCGCTTGGACCATCACGCGCCTTCGCCGGAAGGCTTTGCCGGGAGCTAACGCGCATCGGACTGTGGCGGCAATTTAAACCCTTTGTTTACCTTAACTGCCCTGTGGATCAGTGTGTCCGCAAAAAAAGGCCCCGCCTTTCGGCGGGACCTTCCTGGCTTTGCTGCGCCGCTGGCGCATCAAATCCGATCTCTCGATCTACTTCTTTTCCTGGCCGCGCTGGCCGCCCTGCTGGCCGGGCCTGTCGCCCTGGCGCTGCGGATCCTGCTGCTGCTGGCCGGGTTTCTGGCCGCCACCCTGCTGACCGGGGTTCTGGCCCTGCTGGCCGGGATTCTGGTTCTGCTGGTTCGTCATTCGGGAAACTCCCTTGTTGGACGTCAGTAGATAAGCAACCGCCGTCTCGCATTTTGGTTGCTATCGGAACCAGGTTCCTCGCGCCTGCCGGAACCACAGGACGGTTTCCGTCACGAAATGACCCTGTACAAGCCACCACGCCGAGGCCTGGCCAGTTGCAGCCGCCAGTTCCCTCCTGTTACAAAACCGGACGAATGCTGAAGGGCGGCCGGGGCCCACCACGAAACATATAGACTCTTCACAGAGCTCCTTTCGAGCCGCGTCAGGTTTGGGTAACGGCAACCTATGGATTATTTCGCCCAGCAGCTCATCAACGGTCTCGTGCTCGGATCCATCTACGGCCTGATCGCGATCGGCTACACGATGGTCTACGGCATCGTCGGCATGATCAACTTCGCCCATGGCGACGTCTTCATGATCGGCGGCTTCATCGCCCTCATCACCTTCCTGCTGCTGATATCGACCGGCCTCACCGCGATCCCGGTGATCCTGCTCATCGTGCTGCTGGTCTCGATGGCGATCACCGCGCTCTATGGCTGGACCATCGAGCGCATCGCCTACCGGCCGCTGCGCCACTCCTTCCGCCTCGCCCCGATGCTGTCGGCGATCGGCATGTCCTTCGTGCTGACCAACTACTCGCAGGTGGCGCAGGGCGCGCGCGTCAAGCCAATCCCGCCCGTCATCACCGGCGGCTATACGCTGCACGAGAGCGCGAACGGCTTCGTGATCCAGCTTTCCAACATCCAGATCATCGTCGTCATCACCACCATCGTGCTGCTGGCGATCTTCACCTGGCTGGTGTCCCGCACGAGGCTCGGGCGCGACATGCGCGCCTGCGAGCAGGACCAGACCATGGCGGCGCTGCTCGGCGTCGACGTCGACCGCACCATCTCCATGACCTTCGTGATCGGCGCTGCGCTCGCCGCCGTCGCCGGCCTGATGTACCTGCTCTATTACGGCCTGGTCGACTTCTTCATGGGCTTCGTCGCCGGCATCAAGGCATTCACCGCGGCCGTGCTCGGCGGCATCGGCTCGCTGCCCGGCGCCATGCTCGGGGGCCTTGCGATCGGCCTGATCGAGACGTTCTGGTCGGCCTATTTCTCGGTCGAGTACAAGGATGTCGCGGCGTTCTCGATCCTGATCGTCGTGCTGATCTTCATGCCGACCGGCCTGCTCGGCCGTCCCGAAGTCGAAAAAGTCTGACGGCCGCGCGTGACAGTCATTTCGCCAGAGACCGCCTCCGCAAGCCGCACCGCCGGCATACCCGCCCTCCTGAAGACAGCCTTCGTCAACGCACTGATCGCGCTGGTGCTGTTCTCGCTGATGGTGGGCATCCGCACCGAGGCCGGCTCCGACGGCCAGCTCACCTATTGGACGCGCTTCGGCGACGTCGCAGCTCTCGTCGCCGCTGTGTTCGGCGGCTCGATCGTGATCGAGCTGCTCAGGCAGTGGATCGGGTCGAGCGGCGCCGAGAAGCTCATTCCGCCCGCCGTGCAATCCAGCATGTCCCTGGTCGGCCGCTATCTCGCACCGGCCCTCCTGATATTCACGGTGCTGGTGCCTGTCATCTTCTACCAGCAGCGCTACATCCTCGACCTCGCGATCCTCGTGCTCACCTATGTCATGCTGGGCTGGGGCCTCAACGTCGTGGTCGGGCTCGCGGGCCTGCTCGATCTCGGTTACGTCGCGTTCTATGCGGTGGGCGCCTATTCCTACGCGCTGCTGGCCACCAATTTCGGCTGGTCGTTCTGGGTCTGCCTGCCGCTCGCAGGCATCCTCGCCGCATTCTGGGGCGTGCTGCTCGGCTTCCCCGTGCTGCGCCTGCGCGGCGACTACCTCGCCATCGTGACGCTCGCCTTCGGCGAGATCATCCGCCTCGTCATCATCAACTGGCAGGAGCTCACCGGGGGCCCCAACGGCGTCTCCGGCATTCCCCGCCCCTCCTTCTTCGGCATCCCGCTGGACAACAGCGACAACGGGCTCGCCGCCTGGCTCCACATCGAATATTCGACCACCCACCGCATCGTCTTCCTGTTCTATCTGATTTTGGCGCTGGCGCTGCTCACCAACTGGGTGACCATCCGGCTGCGCCGCCTGCCGATCGGGCGCGCCTGGGAGGCGCTGCGCGAGGACGAAGTCGCCTGCCGGGCGCTCGGCATCAACACCACGACCACCAAGCTCACCGCATTCGCGACCGGCGCGATGTTCGGCGGATTCGCCGGCGCATTCTTCGCGACCCGCCAGGGCTTCATCAGCCCGGAATCCTTCACCTTCCAGGAATCGGCGCTGGTGCTCGCCATCGTCGTGCTCGGCGGCATGGGCTCGCAGCTCGGCGTGGCGCTCGCCGCGCTCGCCATGATCGGCGGCTTCGAGCTGTTCCGCAGCCTCGAGACCTACCGCATGCTGGTGTTCGGCATCGCCATGGTGCTGATCATGATCTGGCGGCCGCGCGGCCTGATCGGCCATCGCGCGCCGACCGTGTATCTGACCAAGGCGCAGGCGATCTCCTCCGACCTCGTCAAGGAAGGTCACGGATGAGCGGAGCGACAATTCTCAGCGTCGACCGGCTCACCATGCGCTTCGGCGGCATCGTCGCCGTGCAGGACCTGTCGTTTGCGGCCGAACGCAACAAGATCACCGCGCTGATCGGACCGAACGGCGCCGGCAAGACCACCGTCTTCAACTGCATCACCGGCTTCTACAAGCCGAGCGGCGGCACCATCCGCCTCACCCATGACGATGGCCGTGCGATCGCGCTGGAGCGGCTGAACGATTTCCGTATCGCCAAGCAGGCCAAGGTCGCCCGCACCTTCCAGAACATCCGCCTGTTTCCCGGCATGACCGCGCTGGAAAACCTGATGGTGGCGCAGCACAACGCCTTGATGCGGGCCTCGGGCTTCACGCTGCTCGGCCTGATCGGCGCGCCGGTCTACCGCGACGCCGAAAAGCGGGCGATCGATCTTGCCACCGACTGGCTCAAGCGGGTCAATCTGCTCGATCGCGCCGACGATGCGGCCGGCAATCTCGCCTATGGCGACCAGCGCCGGCTTGAGATCGCGCGCGCGATGTGCACCGAGCCTGCACTCCTGTGCCTGGACGAGCCCGCTGCCGGCCTGAACGCGCGCGAGAGCGCCGCCCTGAGCGAGCTGCTGCTCTCGATCCGCAACGAACTCGGCACCTCGATCCTGCTGATCGAGCACGACATGTCGGTGGTGATGGAAATTTCCGACCACATCGTGGTGATGGACCATGGCGTCAAGATCGCGGAGGGATCGCCCCGCGCCGTCCGCGACGATCCCAAGGTGATCGCCGCTTATCTCGGCACCGACGAAGACGAGGCCGTGGCCGTGATGGAGAGCGGGTCGTGACGCCGTCGCCCACTCCCCTGCTCGCGATCCGGTCCCTGCGCGCCGCCTACGGCAAGATCGAGGCCCTGAAGGGCGTCGACATCGAGATCAATGCCGGCGAGATCGTGGCCCTGATCGGCGCCAACGGCGCCGGCAAGTCGACGCTGATGATGACGATCTTCGGCAAGCCGCGCGCCCGCGCCGGCCAGATCCTGTACGAAGGCCGCGACATCACCGACGTTCCGACCCACGAGATCGCGCATTTGCGCATCGCGCAATCGCCGGAGGGCCGCCGCATCTTCCCGCGCATGAGCGTCGCGGAGAACCTGCAGATGGGGGCGGACGCCACCGAATGCACCGATGCCGAACGCGAGGCGACGCTGCAACGCGTGTTCTCGCTGTTTCCGCGACTGAAGGAACGCTACGCCCAGCGCGGCGGGACGCTGTCCGGCGGCGAGCAGCAGATGCTGGCGATCGGCCGCGCCCTGATGAGCCGCCCACGCCTGCTCCTGCTCGACGAGCCCTCGCTCGGACTGGCACCGCTGATCGCCCGCCAGATTTTCGACGCGATCCGCACCCTGAACCGGCAGGACGGCCTGACTGTCCTGATCGTCGAGCAGAACGCCAACCATGCGCTCAAGCTCGCCCATCGCGGCTATGTCATGGTCAATGGCCTGATCACGCTCGCCGGGACCGGCGCCGAATTGCTGCAGCGCCCCGAGATTCGCGCCGCCTATCTGGAAGGCGGCCGGCACGGCTGAGCGGCCAAGGCCCGATCAAGTGCGGCCGGATGCGGCGAGATATCTCCGCCAATGCCCGTATTTTGCCGGTGACTTCTCACCGAATTCATTCAAGAATGGCGCCGGTTTGGACCGGGCCCGCCCGGCAACTCCCACAGGCGACCACCCGCGAGGTATCTCATGAAATCACTCAAGCTCATCGGTCTGGCATTCGGCGCCTCGCTCGCGCTGTCGAGCGCGGCGTTCGCGCAGGATGTCACGGTTGCAGTCGCAGGCCCGATGACGGGCGGCGAGTCCGCCTTCGGCCGCCAGATGAAGAACGGCGCCGAGATGGCCGTGGCCGACATCAACGCCGCCGGCGGCGTCAACGGCAAGAAGCTCGCGCTCTCCGTCGAGGACGATGCCTGCGATCCGAAACAGGCCCGCTCGGTCGCCGAGAAGATCGCGAGCGCAAAGATGCCGTTCGTCGCCGGGCACTATTGCTCGTCGTCGTCGATTCCCGCCTCGGAGGCCTATGCCGACGGCAACGTGCTCCAGATTACCCCGGCGTCCACCAATCCGAAGTTCACCGACAGCGGATTGTGGAACGTGGCGCGCGTCTGCGGCCGCGACGACCAGCAGGGCCTGGTCGCGGCGCAGTACATCGCGAAGAACTTCAAGGGCAAGAACATCGCGATCCTCAACGACAAGACCACCTACGGCAAGGGTCTTGCGGACGAGACCAAGAAGGCGCTCAACAAGGCCGGCATCACCGAGAAGATGTACGAGTCCTATAACAAGGGCGACAAGGACTTCAACGCGATCGTCTCGCGCCTGAAGCGCGACAATATCGATCTCGTCTATGTCGGCGGCTACCATCAGGAAAGCGGCCTGATCCTGCGTCAGATGCGCGATCAGGGTCTCAAGACGATCCTGATGGCCGGCGACGCGCTCGCCGACAAGGAGTACGCCTCCATCACCGGTCCCGCCGGTGAAGGCACGCTGTTCACGTTCGGCCCCGATCCGCGCGAGAAGCCGACGGCGAAGAAGATCGTCGACGCCTTCAAGGCCAAGAACATCGATCCCGAGGGCTACACGCTCTACACCTATGCGGCGATGCAGGTCTGGTCGCAGGCGGCCAAGAAAGCCGGCACCACCGACGCCAAGAAGGTCATGGCGGCGATCAAGGCCGGCAAGTGGGACACCGTGATCGGCCCGATCGAGTACGATGCCAAAGGCGATATCAAGCAGCTCGACTACGTCGTCTACAAGTGGGACGCCAAGGGCGGCTATGCCGAGATCAAGGGCAATGGCACCTGAGGCAGCAGCCTGACCTATGGCCAAACCGACCAACGCCCCGGTTCGCCGGGGCGTTTTCTTGTCAGCAAGCTTAGACGGCCGCGGACACATCCCCGCCCGCCGCAGCCTGCGCTTTGCGGAGCGATTGCAGCAGATCGTGCGGCCGAAACGGCTTTTGCAGACAGACGACGCCGCCGAGATCCGGCGCCTCGCCCATGAAATCCAGCGGCGTCATGCCGGAGACCGCCACGATCGGAAATCCGGGAACCTGCTCGCGGATGGTGGCCATCACTTCGACGCCGCTGGTGTCGGCCAGGAAGATGTCCACAATCGCCGCGTCGAATGTAGTCTCGCCGAAAGCCTTGAGACCTGCCGCGCCGCTATCGGCCTCGACCACTTCAAAATGGTTGACCCGGAGAACGATCGCGACCATGGCACGAACGTCCTTCTGGTCGTCGATCACGAGGACACGAGGCATGGGAAAAAACTCGCGAATTGATATAATGAATTGGTTCAATACACCGTTGAGGTGCGGCAAGGCAGTATGAGTCAGTCGAGTAAAGCACCCCTTACCGGATATCTGTTCCGCCTCCCCCTTCAAGTTAAGTAAGCTGTAACCCACGGTTGAGTCGCAAGCGCTTTCTGTCAGGATGCGCGCCAAGTGTCGGCGACCGCAGCGGTCGGCTACCGCGGCGGAAGCTGCTGTCCCGGACGGAAGAGATTGACGTACGAGGTCACCATGCCGGCTTGCGAGAGATCGACGTGCTAGCCCCCAACGACCGCGGCATCTTCCTATCGACGTTGCCGGCTACGCAGGGCGATCGCAGGACGGCCTTGGCGGTCGTGGGAATCTCCGCCATCCTGTTCGCATTGGCCGCGCCGTTTGCGGGCACGCCGCTGCCGCAGGTGCCGGCATTCGTGGCGAGCTACCAGTCGGCGCTCGCGGTCAGCGACATCATCACCGCCGTCCTGTTGCTGTCGCAGTTCGCCGTGCTGCGCAGCCGTGCGCTGCAGTTGCTGGCGACCGGCTATCTGTTCACGGCCATGGCGGCCGTGACCCATTCCCTCACATTTCCCGGGGTGTTCGCCCCGGCCGGACTGCTCGGTTCCGGTTCGCAAACCACGGTCTGGCTCTACATGATCTGGCACGGCGGCTTCCCGCTGTTCGTGCTGGCTTACGGCTGGCTGAAGGACGGCAATGGCGGGAATCGGGTCGCAGGCCCCGTGGCGTCCGCGGTCGCATCCTCCGTCGTCGGCGTGCTCGTTGCGATGGCCATCCTGGTCTGGCTCCTGACGGCGCAACATGGCGTGTTGCCGGTCCTGCTGAAAGACGGCCACTATACCCCCACCATGATCGGCGTAGTGTCGTTCGTCTGGTCCTTGAGCTTCGCGGCGCTGATCACCTTGTTGTTTCGCAGGCCGCACACAGTGATTGACGTCTGGCTCATGGTCACGATGTGCGCCTGGCTGTTCGACATCGCCCTGTCGGCGATCGTCAACGTCGCCCGCTACGATCTCGGCTTCTACGCCGGCCGCCTCTACGGTCTTTGCGCCGCGAGCTTCGTGCTTGCCGTCCTGCTGATCGAGAATGTCCGCCTTCATGCGCAGACGGTCGGCCTCGTCGGCAAACTTCGGCAGCAATCGGCTTCCGATCGCGACTTCTACGGCAAGCGTCTTGCGCTCTACGGCGCCGTGGTCGAGTCCTCCAACGACGCCATCATCACCGAATCGCTCGACGGCATCATCACCGGCTGGAACAAGGCCGCCGAGCAATTGTTCGGCTATTCGGCCGCCGAGGCCGTCGGCCAGTCGATCTACCTCGTCGTGCCGGAGGACCGGAAGGCCGAAGCCAGGGGGATTCTCAACCGCATCAGCGCCAACGAGTCGATTGCCCAGCACGAGACGGTCCGCATTCGCAAGGACGGCCGCGAACTCGACGTCGTCCTGAATGTCTCGCCCCTGCGATCGCCCAGCGGGGTGATCATCGGCGCCTCCAAGATCGCCCATGACATTACCGAAGAGAAGCAAGCCAGGGAGAAGCTGCGCCGCGAGACCGAGGAGCGCCGGCGCATTTTCGAGACCTCGCAGGACCTGATCCTGGTCACCGACGGTTTCGGGAATTTCGTCCAGGTCAGCCCCAGCGTGAGGGACATTCTCGGCTACAGCCCGGACGACCTGATTGGGCACAGCGCGACCGAATTCATCCATCCCGACGATCTCGAAAGGACGCGCGAGGAGATGCGCGCGGCGCGGCGCGGCGCGGTCAAGCGCAGCTTCGAGGCGCGCTACTATCATTACGACGGCCACGAGGTGACGCTGAACTGGATGGGCACCTGGTCGGAGCCGGTGAAGCGCCACTTCTTCATCGGTCGCGACCTCACCGAGAAGCAGGCCGCCGAGGCCCAATTCCGCCAGGCGCAGAAGATGGATGCCATCGGCCAGCTGACCGGCGGCGTCGCTCACGACTTCAACAACGTGCTGACCGTCATCACCGGCACGATTGGAATTCTCTCGGACGCGGTCGCGGACCGTCCCCAGCTCGCCGCCATCACCAAGCTGATCGACGACGCCGCCGAGCGCGGCGCCCAACTCACCAGGCACCTGCTCGCCTTTGCCCGCAAACAGCCGCTCCAGCCGCGCGAGATCGACGTCAACGCGCTGACACTCGAGGCGGCCAAGCTGTTGCACCCGACGCTCGGCGAGCAGATCACCATCGTGCCGCAACTCACCGATGATGCATGGCCGGCCCTGGTCGACCCCGGCCAGCTCTCGACCGCGATCCTCAATCTGGCGCTGAACGCGCGTGACGCCATGCCCAACGGCGGCACGCTGGTGCTGGAGACCCGCAACGTCTTCCTCGACGAGGGCTATGCCAGCATGAATGCCGACGTCGTCGCCGGCAATTACGTGATGATCGCGGTCAGCGACACCGGCAGCGGCATTCCACCCGATCTGATCGATCGGGTGTTCGACCCGTTCTTCACGACCAAGGAAGTCGGCAAGGGTACGGGCCTCGGGCTCAGCATGGTGTTCGGCTTCGTCAAGCAGTCCGGCGGACACGTCAAGCTCTACAGCGAGGAAGGCCACGGCACGAGCGTGAAGATCTACCTGCCGCGCTCGAGCGGCCTGCTGGAGACCGAGTCCGAGACGCTCCAGAACGTGCCCGTCGCCGGGGGCGACGAGAGGATACTCATCGTCGAGGACGACGCGCTGGTGCGGCAGTATGTCGTGACCCAGGTCAAGAGCCTCGGCTATACCGCGCTGGAAGCGGCCAATGCCGCCGAAGCCCTCGTCATCATCGACGCCGACGAGAACATCGACCTGCTCTTCACCGACGTGATCATGCCCGGCCACATGAACGGCCGGCAGCTCGCCGACGAAGCGGCTCGCCGGCGCCCCGGCCTGAAAACTCTTTTCACGTCGGGCTACACGGAGAACGCCATCGTCCATCACGGCCGGCTCGACTCCGGCGTGCTGCTGCTTGCCAAGCCCTATCGCAAGTCGGAGCTCGCCAGGATGCTCAGGACCGCGCTGGCGAGTTGAGCCTGCAGCATCGGTGCGCTATCGCTCATGCCGCAGCGCAAGGGAGTGCCCGCCTTGAAAAATCTCCTCACTGACATCGCCGGCGTCCGCGTCGGCCATGCCCATGATGCGAAGCTCGCATCGGGCGCAACCGCGATCGTGTTCGACCAGCCGGCGGTTGCGGCGATCGACGTGCGCGGCGGCGGACCCGGGACGCGCGAGGACGCGCTGCTCGATCTCGCCGGCACCGTCGAGCGCGTCGACGCGATCGCGCTGTCCGGCGGCTCCGCCTTCGGAATCGAGACCGGCGGCGGCATCCAGGCCTGGCTTGCCGAGCAAGGCCGCGGCTTCCGGATTCGCGAGGCGGTGATCCCGATCGTGCCCGGCGCGATCGTTTTCGACCTGCTCAATGGCGGCGACAAGAAGTGGGGACGCTTCGCGCCCTATCGCGATCTCGGCTATGCCGCGGCGGTCGCCGCCGGCGATGACTTCGCGCTCGGCAGCGTCGGCGCAGGCCTCGGCGCCACCACTGCGACCTTCAAGGGCGGGCTCGGTTCGGCTTCGGCCATTCTCGCCAACGGAATCAAGGTTGCCGCGATCGTGGTCGTCAACGCCGTCGGCAGCGCCACGGTCGGCGAAGGACCATGGTTCTGGGCGGCGCCGTTCGAGGAGAACGGCGAGTTCGGCGGACGCGGACTGCCTGGCGCATTCACGCCGGACATGCTGGCGATGCGGATCAAGGGCGGCCCCGCGGCAAGCGCGCGCGAAAACACCACGATCGGCCTCGTCGTCACCGACGCCACGCTGACCAAACCACAGGCCAAGCGGCTCGCGATGATCGCGCATACCGGATTCGCCCGCGCCATCTACCCGGTGCACGCCCCGACCGACGGCGACGTGCTGTTCGCAGCCGCGACCTGCGAGAAGCCGATCGAGCCGCTGGTCGGCCTCACCGAACTCGGTACGGTCACCGCCAACGTGGTGGCACGCGCGATCGCGCGCGGCGTGTACCATGCGACGGCCCTGCCGTTCACCGGCGCGCTGCCGGCGTGGAAGGATCGGTTTGGTTAGCTTCGCGACGATCCGTCGGAGGATGTCGTACGAGTCTGTCGGCATTGCATGCGCGCCGTGCTGAGCGGTGAGCGCAATTGACCATCCCCCGGCTTCGCTTAGCGCCTAGCTAGTCGCGTTCGATCCGATGCGTTGACGCGCGCCTCAAATCTCGCTCAAGCCTCCTGAGCTGCTCGGGCTCAGACGCTCATCGACATCGAAGAGGCCGGGGACCCCGACGAGCCTTGCGACTGGCCTTGCATCATCTGCGCGAACCAGTCGTAGGGCGAACTGCCGGATCCATTCGACCCGTTCGAAGCGCCCGGCACCGTCGTCGACATCTTGAAGCCGTCGGCATAGGTGACCGTGGTGGTGGTCGAACCGTCTGCGCCGGTCGTCGTGGTCGAGGTCGAGCCGCCGCTCGACGACGACGACGAATCCGAGCCGCTCCCGGACGAATCGCCCGAGCCGCTTGCGCCATGAGCGTGATGACCGTGGCCGCTCTTCAGCGCCTTCGACATCTCGTCCAGGCTGACGCTGCCGTCGGAATTCGCGTCCAGTTTCGAGAACACGGCATCGGCGTTCGCCGTGTTGGTGCCGCCGGCCCCCAGCGCATTTTCGAATTCGGACTTGGTGATCTTGCCGTCACCGTCCGCATCGATCTTCGAGAACAGGTCCTTCAGCGCGGCGTCCCGGCTCGTTGAGGACGACGAGGACGTCGAGCTCGACGAGGCCGAGTTGGTGGTGGCGCTGGTGCCATCCGTCGACTGGCTCTGGGCGGCGAACAGCGCGTTCATCGTTTCCGGCGATATTTGCGGAGTTTTGCCTGCACTGACCGACGAGGTCGCGTTGCTGGTCGTGCTGCTGCTGCTGTCGCTGTCGATCGCGAACGGATCGGCGCTCGCGCTTTGCGAGGATCCCGTCTTCTGCGTCGATGACGACGATTTCGAGTTCGTCAGTGACTGGATCGCATCGAGCGCGCTCGATACGGCACCAAGTGCGAACAACATTGCACGACTCCAACCGATGCGGCACGCCGCAGCCAATTTTCTGACGGAGAATTTAGCAAGCGTCGTGCCAGCGCGAAAAGCTCAATGAAATCCGCATTCACTGCGCTTCGGACGCCCCGGAAACACCGGCAATTCGTGCCGGCGGCGGCAGAAATTTCCGCCCACAGGAAGCTCACCGCCCCTGCATTGCCCGGCTGAGAGGCCCATGTTAGGCGAGCATCATCTTTCACGGTTGCCACGGGACCTGCGCCATGACCCAAGCCTTCGCCCCCCGCCCCCTGGCCATCGCGCCCTCGATCCTGGCGTCGGACTTCTCGAAGCTCGGCGAAGAGGTCCGGGCGGTGGACGCCGCCGGCGCCGACTGGATTCATCTCGACGTGATGGACGGGCACTTCGTTCCGAACATCTCCTACGGCCCCGATGTCATCAAGGCGATGCGCCCGCACACGAAGAAGATATTCGACGCGCATCTGATGATCTCGCCCTGCGATCCCTATCTGGAGGCCTTCGCCAAGGCCGGCTGCGACCACATCACCGTGCATGCCGAGGCCGGCCCCCATCTGCACCGTTCGCTCCAGGCGATCCGCGCCCTCGGCAAAAAGGCCGGCGTCTCGCTCAACCCGGGCACGCCCATCAGCGTGCTCGAATATGTCATCGATCTCGTCGACCTCGTGCTGGTGATGTCCGTCAACCCCGGCTTCGGCGGCCAGGCTTTCATCCCCTCGGCGATCGGCAAGATCCGCGACATCCGCGCGATGACGGCGGGCCGTCCGATCGACATCGAGGTCGATGGCGGCGTCGGCCCCGACGTCGCAGGAGCTTTGGCCGCAGCCGGCGCCAATGCCTTCGTCGCCGGCACTTCGGTGTTCAGGGGCGGTACGCAAGAGGCCTACAAGGCCAACATCGCGGCGATCCGCAACGCCGCCGCAGGTGCACGCGGCGAAGCCATCTGAGCCGCATCAGGTGCAATATCTGCGCCCACTATTGCGGCTCTGACGGGCGTTGCGGCAGGCAATGCCTAAAATTGCAACCATCATCCGTACTCCTCCGGGCTTCCCTGATTCGCACAAATCACCGTTAGTGATCCTGCCTGTTTTCGCGGGAGCACGTGATGATGACGACCCTGTTTTGCACTGGCGTGGCGCTGTGGCTTGGTTTCAGCACGTTCGTCGTATTCGGCCCGTCGGCCGGACCGGCGAAGGTCCCGGCCCGCATCGCCCGTCGCGACCGGCCCTGACGCAGCTACAGATCATCCTCGTAGCGCGTCAGCCGAAGCGCTATGCCGCATCCGAACCTCGACGATGTCTTCGGCCGGCTCGAACGCACCGAAGGTGAGAAGCGCGGCAACGCAAGGCCTGAGACGGTGGTGCTGGATGATCCGTTCCAGTCACCGCGCCGGCATTGAAATTCCTGATTGGACCAAGATTGATGAAACCGCACTGCCCGAACTGCCTCAGGGAAATGACCAAAGCCACTGCGTCGCGTAACCTGTTCAACTGCGAGCCTTGCCGCGAGATCATCCAGTATTTCGGCGTCAGCGCCGATCAAGGCGAGCCTGGCCCCCAGTTTGGCTGGCCGATCCGCCGCAATGGCTCTATCCAAACCGCTCCGGCGGCCTGATCCTGATCAGCCCCACACCACGCCGGCGTCCGGTTTCGCCGGAGCCATCCGGGGCGGCCGCACAACGGTGACGCTGCAGGTTGCCTCCGCAGCCACTTTCGACGAGACGCTGCCGAGCCAGGTCCGCCTGAACGAATTTTGCCGCGCCCCGATGATGACATGATCGACCGAGTTCATCTCGGCGAATTCCAGCAGCGCGGTCGCGGGATCGACCGCCTCCAGCACGTGAACGGACAATCGGCCCTCATCCAGCTTCAAGGGCGTCGCCCAGTGCCGGAGCGCAACGAGCCGATCGATGTGCTTGTTGGAGCCCTGCTCGTCCAGCGTCTTGTCGATGGCGATGCGATTGAGCTTGAGCACGTTGACGCAGGCAAGCCGCGCTGACGGCAGCGTGGCGAGGATCCGCTCCGTGGTCACGCGCAACGCCTCGTTCAGCTCCGCCTCGCCCTCCACCGTGTCGAGCGCGACCGCGAGGATCGGGCTTGAAGCGATCTGCTCTGCGACGTCCGACCTGGCTCGCGGCCGCATCGCATCCTGGTTGAAGCGACGCCGCCAGGCCACGCTCCAGGCATCGCGCTTCATCCGCTCCGAACGCGCGGTCAGCCTGACCTGGTCCGGATGGGCCAGATCGAAGGCGAGCTGGGACGCGGTCGGATAGCGCCGGACGGGCTCGATCTCCAGGCAACGCAACACCACCTCCTGCAGCCAGGGCGGATAGTCGGCGCGCAGACCTCGCGGCGGATGGGGATCGCGCCACAGCCGGCGCCGCATCGCGCGCAGCGTCTCGCCCTCGCCGAAGGGACGCTCGCCGGTGGTGAAGAAATAGAGCAGCACGCCGAGCGAAAACAGGTCGCTGCGCGGATCGTCGCGCACTCCGAGCAGCCGTTCCGGCGCCATATAGGGCGCAGTGCCGTAAGGCAGGCGAAACTCTTCCTGCAGCAGATCAGGCAGATGGTCGTGGTGCGACAGGCCGTAATCGATCAGCACCGCTTCGCCGCTGTCGCGGAACATGATGCTGCTCGGCTTGATGTCGTGATGGATCACGTTCTGCCGGTGCAGATCGGCCAGTGCGGCTGCGATCTTCGACACCAGCACCCGTGCCTCCTCATAGGGGAGCGGCAGATCCGGCAACCTCTTGTAGAGCGTGGTCCCGGGAATGCGCTCGATCACGGCGTAGGCCTGGTGGGCGAAATCGCCGGTGCCGAAGCAGGCCGGGACGTGCGGACCTGCGAGCCGCGGCAGGATCATCATCTCCATCTCGAAGGAGACGATCGCGGCCGGGTCCTCGCCTTCCGACACCCGCGGCACCTTCATCAGCAGCGGCTTGTCGATGTCGGGATGGGTGACGGCCCACAGCGTCGCCATGCCGCCGGCATGAACGCATTCGCCGATGGTGTAGCCGTCGATGACTGCGCCTGATGTGACCAGGGGTTTGGGCATCGGCCTCTAGCGCCCCTGCGACAGGCGGTCGGCCAGCCAGGGCGGCAGGCCGTTCTCGCGGATCTTGTTCGCTGCGCTCGCGATGTCATAGGGGACGCGGCAATAGGTGATCTGGCAGGAAATGGTGTCGAACAGCACGAAGGCCGCCGACGGATCGCCGTCGCGCGGCTGCCCGACCGAGCCCAGTACCGCCAGCCATTGCCGCCCTCGCAAGAGCTGCACCGGGACGTCGGTCTTCGGCACGAAGCTCGTCATCTTCGCCGTCACGGACATCGAATAGAGCGCGGGGCGGTGGACGTGGCCGCAGAAGGTGACGTGGGAGGGCGTCGATATCAGGCTCTTGGCGGCATCTGCGGTCGAGCGGATATAGGTCCAGCGCGCGGGCTGTGACGCTTCCGAGTGAACGTAGAGGCGCTCCTGCTCGTGCACGGCCATCGGCAGTTCGGCCAGGAAACGCCGCTGCGCGACGTCGAGCCGGCCGCGGGTCCATTCGATCGCGATCTGCGCCTCGGCATTCATGGTCTCGGTGGTCGTGCCGACCGCCTCGTCATGATTGCCGCGGACGGCGATGGCGCCCTCCTCCACCAGCTTCATTGCGGTATCCACCACCCATTCGGGATCGGCGCCATAGCCGACGAAATCGCCGAGCAGGACGAACTGCTCCGCGCCCTTCGCACGCGCCACCTTCAGGCAGGCCTCGAACGCCTGCCGGTTGCCGTGGATATCCGAGAAAACAGCCAGAAGCACGCACCCTCCACCCTCAGATTCTTATTGGAAGCCGGTAAGGCCAAATTGAGGGAGGTCAACAGGATGCGCCAACGCAGCGCGGTTTTCCAGCGCGCCTCTGGCGCGATGGTGAAGGGCCTATGGCTCGTCCTTTGGCGGCATTCGGGGCGGCGGCAGCGGCGTGAACACGGCGCCTTGCGCGCCGGACGGCGGCGCGACGAATTCTCCGGTCGAGGAATCGCCGCCGCTCGTCTCCATGACGGTTTTGGGCGTCACATATTCCCGGACCATATCGATCAGGCTGCCGTCGCCGCCGCCGAAATCCGCGGCGCGCCCGCCCTGCGGGTGGCCGAGCGCGATCTCGTTCTCCGCCGCATGGGTCTTGTCGGCCAGCCTGTCATTGTAGGGCACCCGGAAGGCCCGGGGGATGCCGCTTGGACGATTGTCCGCGTCGAGCTGCTCGACCCAGAGATAGATCGAGCCGGGGTCCCCCTCCAGCGAATGTGGCTCGACGATGCGAGCCTTCAGCAGCTTGAATGAGGTGGGCAGCCGGTCCGTGCTGGCCCAGCCGAGCAGCCCGCGCATTTCGGTGAAGCTGACGACATAGAAAGCGCTGGTCACGACCACCGCCACCGCCTTGAGCCACCAGTGCAGCCGTGCATAGACCAGCACGATCAGCAGCAGCGCGCCGATCACCGCGTAGGCGACCGACAGCGTGAGAATGACCTCTTGCAGATTACTCACGGCGCACCCTCACCCCGGTCTTCGGGTCGAGATCGGCGCCGTTGCGCCAGCCGCTTCGAAACGTCTCCAGCAGCGATTTAGGCCGCTGGTCGACGTTGATCACCTTGCCCTCGTCATCGAGCCGGAACCGTACCGCCGTCTTCTCGTCGCCGGTGTGGTCGAGCGTGAACTTGTTGTCGAAGATCACCTGCGCGGTCGGATTGAGTTTTTGCACTTTCACATTGGCCGTCACCGGCTCGCCGGTCGTCGCCACGAAATGCGAGACATTGACGGTGTATTCGCCGGGCAGGATGCCGCGCACGGTGACGATCTCCTCGCGGATCGGCGAGGCGATCTTCTTGCCGTTGACCATGATGAAATCGTTGGCTCCGCCGCGGTCGTCGCGATCGAGCGTCAGGAAGCCGGCCTCGCGATGACGATACCAGGCAATGTTGCCGGCGGGATCCTGCACGAACAGGTCGAGATCGTCGGGGTGGCTGTCCGGCCAGTCCAGCGTGATCATGAACTCGGCCTTGGAGTCGATCTTGCCGTCCTTGGCATCCGGGGAGACCGCAAGCAGCGCCAGGAAGAACAGGAACGCGATCACCTGAAGCGCCTTGAACAGCATCACGCCCAGCGGATCGAACGGCTCCTCGCGCGGATAGAGACCGAAATCATCCATCATGACGCGGTTCCGGCGCCTTTGAGTCCCGCACCCTTGCGCTCCAGCACCGGCGTCACACAGGTTTCGGTCAGCACGACCGCATCAGAGAACACCCGCTGGGTCGCGGCATCCAGCATGTAATACTGGATGCGGACGAGGATCGAGCCGACCAGGCCCGCCAGTGTCGTGTACATCGCGACTGCCATGCCGTCGCTCATTAGCCCCATCGAGGAGCGCATCGCGACCTTGTCGGCGGCATCCAGCCCCGCGATCGGCGCCAGCATGATGATGAAGCCGATGATGGTGCCGAGCAGGCCGAGCTTCATCAACGTGTCCGAGACGAAGGCACCGAAGCCGTTGGAGCCGCGCAGGCGGTCGGCGAGCGTCCGCAGCAACAGCGTCTGGTCGACAGGCCGGTAATCCTGAGCAGCGGCCTTGGTCACCAGGCTCTCGATGTGATCCCGCACGAGGCCGCGTGGCAGCGTCGCCGCGCTCGCATCGAGCGCCTTGTGGCCGTCGGGCGCCGCGAGCACCGCGCGGCAGCGACGCGCCGCGGCGCCTTCACGGGCGATCGTGCGGGTGCGCAGGAAGCAATGCCCGCAGGTCAGCACATAGAGCAGCGCGATCACGCTGGAAATGTAGGTGCGGTCCGAGGTCAGCATCAGGCGGATCAGGCCGAACCGCCACAGCAGCACGACGGCGAAGATCGAAAGCCCGGTGAAGATCATCCAGAACAGCAGCGCGCTGCGCTCGGATGGGTCGGCGGGCTGTTGCGTGGTCGGACCCATCGCTATCGAGTTCATGCTGCCTCGCTCCCGGCCTGCGACGATCTGCGCCGGGCGATTGGATCAAAGCCGCCGCGTCGGGTCCAGAGATTATGAGCGGGTTTTTCGCAAATGTGCGCGTATCAGTGCGCGCTGCAGATGTCGTGCTGCGGAGCAGCGAACAGGCGCTTTCGACGCCGTCGCGGAACTCTATCGTGTTGGCGGTACGGGCCGGCTCAGGCCTTCAACCCGCGCAACACCAGCGCGAGCGTCGCATCAATGCGCGCGGGCAGTTCGGCATCTTTCCACTCGTCGGCATGGGCCGGATGGTGGAAGCGGCTGGTGGCGTCGAAGATTGCGCGCGCCGTGGTCTTGACGTCGTCAACCGCGAAGACGCCCTGCGCGACGCCATCGGCGAGGATCCCCGCGATCTGGTCGATCATGGTGTCCTTGTGGCACTTCACCGCTGCGCAGGCTTCCCGCGCCAGCGTCAGATAGGTGTCGAACATCTCGGGGTCGTCGAGCACGCGCGAACACTTGGCGGCGAACAACGTCCGCAGCCAGCGATCGAGGCGCACCGGAGCGGGGCCCTGCTCCTTGGCGATCGCCAGGAGCGGCGCGTCAATGCGGTCCAGCCAGCGTTTGGCGACGGCCTCGCGCAGCGAGGCCTTGCTGGGGAAATGGCGATAGACGCTGCCGTGGCTCACATCGAGCGCACGGGCAACATCGACCACGGTGGCTTTGGCGAGTCCGTAACGACGCAGCACGTCCTCGGTGACTTCGAGGATCCGCTCCGGCGTCAAGACAACGGCTTCGTTCATGCCAGCACCATGTTCCCGTTAAGGGCTCAGTTACCCGGCGATGGGTGCTTTTCCGAAGCGCCCGTGCCGGCCGTTCGGAAAGCTCTCGCCTCAATGAGGCAGTTTTGCAGCCTGCGCCGCGATCTGGCGCGCTACCAGCAAATTGAGCCAATGCCCAATGGTGCCAGTGAAATTGATGATTTCGGTCGTCATTGTCTCACATCTCCATTCATCCGCGGTCCCCACTCCAAAACTGCGCCCTGAATCCGCAATCGTTACGAATCTCGGGCTCCCCGGGGGACTACCGCGTGACGCCCAATCGGAGCGTCCGGAAACGGATATACATGGCTCGCTGACAGATTTCAATATCTGTCAGTCAATGATCCGTGATTGACAGTTAATTTCTGACCCATACCCCGTTACAGTCGTTTCGCAAGCCATTTGACGATGGCGGGGCTCCAAGGGCCGCGGAGCTGAAGCCGCAGATGTTGCCGTCGAGGTAACCGCTGCGGCCACGCCCCTGCAGGTAGCGCTTGCTGAAGAAGATCGTGTGCAATGTGTTGCCGGCCCCGTCGCGCAGAAGGAACTGCCAGCGCAGGTCGGGCTCATAGGCGACCGGCGCCGGCGACAGCCTTGTGACGGTGGCTGCGAGGTCCGCCGCGTCCTGCGGGCTGAGGTCGAGCGCGGCGCGTTCGCTCGAATAGCTCGCAAAGTGCTCGGGTGAAATCGGAATGCTGGCGAGCAGGCGATCCGAGATCTTCAGGAGTTCGATTCGCTTCACCTCGCCACCTGTGAGCTGTCGCTGGATCGCAATCAGGGCCGCGTTCGCGGCGGCGACATCGCAGGCCATGACGCCGCCGGAGACCAGGACCAGGGCGAGCGCAAGCACCGAAATGACTGATCCAGATCGCATCGTTGCCCGTCCTTGTTGCGCTTGTGGCGCGGCAGCGTTGTCAGTCCCGAATTTGCCGCAGCCGGTGCCGCAGGATACGGTACGTCCATCTTTCCTTCGACCATGAATAACGGACATCCTCCTCGTGCCCATCGTCAACCGCGTTGCCGCCCTCTCCGACGAAATGGCCGCCTGGCGCCATGACTTCCACGAGAACCCGGAACTGCTCTACGAAGTCCACCGCACCGCCGGCATCGTCGCCGATAAGCTGCGCGCGTTCGGCTGCGACGAGGTGGTGACGGGCATCGGCCGCACCGGCGTCGTCGGCGTGATCCGCGGCCGCAAATCGGCATCGGGCAAGACCATCGGCCTGCGCGCCGACATGGATGCACTGCCGATCATGGAGACATCGGGCGTCGCCTACGCCTCGAAAATCCCCGGCAAGATGCACGCCTGCGGCCATGACGGCCACACCGCGATGCTGCTCGGCGCGGCCAAGTACCTCACCGAGACGCGCAATTTCGACGGCACCGCAATCGTGATCTTCCAGCCCGCCGAAGAAGGCGGCGGCGGCGGCAAGGCGATGGTCGAGGACGGGCTGATGACGCGCTGGAACATCGAGCAGGTCTACGGCATGCACAACATGCCGGGCTTGCCCGAAGGCCATTTCGCCACCACGCCGGGTCCGCTGCTCGCCTCCTCCGACAACATCCAGATCACGGTTCGCGGCAAGGGCGGCCACGCCGGCGCCACGCCGCACCAGGCGATCGACAGCGTGCTGATCGGCTCGCAGATCGTCAACGCGCTGCAAACGATCGTCGCCCGCAACGTCGATCCGCTCAAGTCCGCCGTCATCTCCATCACGCAGTTCCACGCCGGCACCGCCTTCAACATCATCCCTGAGACCGCTGAACTCGCCGGCACCGTGCGCACGCTCGACCCCGAGGTGCGCGATCTCGTCGAACGCCGCATCGCCGAGGTCGCCGACAACGTCGCCCGTGCCTATGGCGGATCGGCCGAGACGAGATACACGCGGATGTATCCGGTGACGCTGAACCACGCGCGAGAAGCCGGCGTCGCCGCCGACGTTGCTCGCGACATCGTCGGCGCCGAGCGCGTCAACGACCGCATGATCCCGATGATGGGTGCGGAGGATTTCTCGTTCATGCTCGAAGCCCGACCCGGCGCGATGGTGCTGGTCGGCATGGGCGACAGTCCCGCGTGCCACCACCCCGCTTACGTCTTCAACGACAACATTCTCGGCCACGGCGCCTCGTTCTGGGTGCGCCTGATCGAGACGGCGATGCCGGTTGGGTAGGTCGGGTCGTAGGGTGGGCCAAGCGAAGCGTGCCCACCATTCCACGCGGCGCTGCTGACATATGGTGGGCACGGCGCGCGGAGGGCGCGCCTTTGCCGACCCTAATGCTAAGCCTGCACGACCTCGTGACGCATCACGAACGGCGCGAGCAGCGTATGCACCTCGCCGGCCACCACCTCGCGCTGGTCGGCCGGAAGGCCCGTGAGAGTCACAGTGGCGATCGAGCCGTGGCTGCCGTGGGCGCCGACCTTCACCTTGCAATCGATGCCGCGATCGATGATGGGCGCCAGGACCTTGGTGAAGACGCGTTGCGCCGCGTCCCAGCGCAGCTGCGGCTTGAAGACCTTGCCGACGCCCGTCACCGGCATCGGATCAATGGGAATGACCTGGACCGGAACCGCGGCGCGCTCCGGCGTGCGCTCGCGCACCCAATTCTCGAGTTCGCCCGGCTCGACCTTTGCGCCCGGCTTCAGTTGCACGTAACCTACCGGCAGTTCGCCGGCATAGGCGTCGGGCTGGCCGACCACCGCGGCGAAGCCGACGGCCGGATGGCGGAACATGATCTCCTCGATCGGCGCCGGATCGATGTTGTGGCCGCCGCGGATCACGAGATCCTTGGCGCGGCCGGTGATCCAGAGATGGCCGTCGGCATCGAGCCGGCCGAGGTCGCCGGAATTGACCCAGACCTCGTCGACGAAGGCGCCCTTGTTGTGCTCGTCGTTGAGATAGCCGCTGAATACGCCGGGTCCGGCCATGACCACGACTCCGATCTCGTCCGGCTTGCAGTCGCGGATCAGGCGTCCGTCGGCATCGAGCTGCACGATCCGCACGCGCGCATAGGGCATCGGCAGCCCGACCGAGCCGAGCCGGATCGGCCGCGACGGATAGGCCAGCGTGTGCACGCTCGAGGTTTCGGTCATGCCGTAGACCTCGACCACCGGCAGCTTCAGCTTGTCCTGGATCGCCGAGCCCACCGCGACGGGGATCGCCGAGCCGCCGCCGGCTGCATATTTCAGGCTGGAGATGTCGGCGTTGCCAGGCGGCACCGCAAGCGTCGCGGCGAGCACCGTCGGCACGCTCGACAGCGCCTCGGGCTTGAAGCGCTCCACCAGCCCCCAGATGTTCTTGACCGCATTGGGATTACGCCAGCCGCCCGGCGACAGCACAACCAGCGAGCCGCCGCTCGACAGCATGGTCAGCACCTGCGTCAGCGATCCGCCGACGTGAAACAGCGGCATGCCGAACAGCAAGTTGGCGCCCGGCTTCGCCTTGAGCAGCAAATTGAGCGCCCAGGCCTGATAGACCTGGTTGGCGTGGGTGTGCCGCACCAGCTTCGGCGTGCCGGTGGTGCCGCCGGTGTGAAAATAGGCGGCGACGTCGCCGCCCGAAATCCTGCGCCCGCTGACCAGCCGGTCTGACGGCTGCTGCTTGATCAAATCGTTGAAGGCAAAGATGCCCTTCGCCGGATCGCCGCCGCCGAACACCTGCACGACCGCCTTGAGGTGCTTCAACTGCGGGCGGATCTGCTCGACCTTCTGCCAGATGTCGGTGCCCGGCATCGGCCCGAGCGCCACCAGAATCTTCGTCTTTGCCGCTTCCAGGATCTCGGCGATCTGGTGCGGCTCGAGCAGCGGATTGACGGGATTGGCGATGCCCGCGGCTTCCGCGCCGAACAGCGTCACGAAGGCGTCGGGCACCAGCGGCAGCATGAAGCTGACGACATCGCCCTTCTCGACACCGAGCGCATGGAACATGTTGGCGGCCTGCGTGACGCGCGCGATGAAGTCGCGGTGCGTGACCACCATGGGCGTGTCGGCCGGATCGGCATTCTGCAGGAACTGGATCGCCGCGCCGTCGGGGTTTCGCTCGGCACCGAGCCTGATGGCGTCATAGGTGCTCTCGGCCGCGACGCGGTCGGCGTAAGAGACCTGCTCGAAGGCCCGGACCTCGTCGTCCGTCAAAAGCTCGGGATAGTCGCTGCCGATAAGGCGATCGAGCGCGTGGATGCCCGCCATGGAATTCCGTCCTCCCTCAGATGCATTTCCCCGCCCCCTGTCTTTTGACATTTTGGTGTGGCGAGGCCTCGACCGATGGGCCGGTCAAGCGGGTGCACAATGATGCATGATTTGGCGTTCGTCCATGCCTTGCCGGACACGATTCGCCTGCGCCATCACTCGCGCGAGGCCTTCATCCGCGCCATCAGCAGATCCGCCACCAGCCTGCACGACGGCGACATGTTGCGGCTGGCAAGCTGAACCAGCGTCACTTGCGTTGCCTCCAGCCGCTTGTCGCGCAAGGGCACGGCGACCAGCCGGCCGGCCTCGATCGACGGCATGGCGGTATCACGCGGCAGGAAGGTCGCAAGGTCCGTGCGCGCGGCCAGCGTCTGGGCAAAGGCCAGCGAGTTCGTCTCGTTGCAGATTTCCAGCCGTACCTTGGCATTGGCGCAGGCGCGATCGATCTCCTGCCGGATGCCGAAGGACGGATCGGGCACGACGACACGCAGGCCAGCCAGCTCCTTGACCGAGCAGCTCTCGCGATGGGCCAGCGAATGTTTCGGCGACGCGATCAGGCACAGCGACTGGCGCATGCGCGCAAGCTCGATCAGCTCGCGGCGCGGCGCGCGCCCGAACACCAGCCCGAGATCGACCTCGTTGCGGCTGACCATCTCGGCCACCGCGCGCGAGCCGACCACCGTCATCGAGATCGAAATGCCGGGATAGTCGGTGGACAGATCGATCACGAAGTTGGACAGGAAGTTGGTCACCATGCCCTCGACGGCCGCGAACTTGACCTGGCCGCGCCGCATCGTCTCGAATTCCTGCACCTTGACCCGGATGCCGTCGAGCTGGTGGCGGTTGTCGACTGCGTAGCGATAGAGCAGCCGTCCGGCATCGGTCAGCATCATGCCGCGCGCCCCGCGTTCGAACAGCTTGACCGACAACTCCTCCTCGAGCGCCTGGACCTGCCGGCTGATGGCGCTCGGCGCGATCCGCAGCGCAGTCGCGGCCTGCTTGATCGAGCCGCTTTCGGTCACTTCGCGAAAATAGCGGATGGCGGCGGCTTCGATCACGGGCAGGCCTTCCTTCTTCAAACGCGCCAGCAGGCACTGCCCAACGGGACGGCACGAGGCTGGCTAGTGTTCGAATTATTCGACCCAAGACCTCTAATTTCAATGCTTTTATTCGAATGGTGGATTTGCCATGCTCGCCTCCAGAGAGACCGCCATGGAGAATTCCTGAGATGAATCAGTCGTGGGTTGCTCGCCGCGTTCGCAAATTCGCCCTCTTGAGCGCCGCCGTGCTGGCGCTCGGAGCGCAGCTCTCCGCCGCCTCCGCCGAGGACGTGATCCGGTTCGGCGCACCGCTGCCGATCACCGGCGCGCTAGCGCCCGAGGCGGTCAAGCAGCAGCAGGGCTACGATCTTTGGGCCGAACAGGCCAACAAGGCCGGCGGCATCTCGGTCGGCGGCAAAAAGTACAAGGTCCAGATCGTCTACACCGACTATCAGTCGAACACGCCGCGCGCGGTGCAGGCCACCGAGCAGATGATCAGCCAGGACAACGTCAACTTCATGTTCGGCGCCTTCGGCTCGGGCGCGGCAAAGGCGGCGAGCACGGTGTCCGAGAAGTACAAGGTGCCGACGCTGGCCGCGACCGCCTCCTCGTCGCAGGTCTACGACCAGGGTTACAAATATCTGTTCGGGACCTTCACGCCGAACGACACGCTCACCACGCCGCTGACCAAAATCATCAAGGCCAAGGTCCCCGACGTGAAGAAGGTCGCGATCCTCGCCCGCAACGATCTTTTTCCGCTTGCGATCGCGCAGGAGATGGAGAAGTCGGCCAAAGCGGAAGGTTACGAGGTCGTCTATTCGGAGAAATACGCGATCGGCACGCTCGATCACTCAGCCGCCCTGTCGCAGATCAAGTCGCTGGCGCCGCAATGGATCTTCGTCACCGGCTACACCAACGACCTCCTGCTCGTGCGCAAGCAGATGGTCGACCAGCAGATGAAGGCGTCCGTCGTCACGATGATCGCGGGCCCGGCCTATCAGGAATTCATCGATGCACTCGGACCTGCGGCCGAGAACGTCTCCAGCGCCGCCTGGTGGCACCCCGCCGAGCAATATGACGGCAAGGACATCTTCGGCACCACGGCGAATTTCGTGAAGCTGTTCAAGGCCAAGTACAACAGCGAGCCCGATTACGGCCAGGCGTCCGCCGCGCTCTGCGGCGCCTTGTTCCAGATGGCAATCGAGAAGGCCGGCTCGCTCGACCGCGACAAGGTCCGCGACGAACTCGCCAGGCTCGACGTCGTCACCTTCTTCGGCCCCGTGAAGTTCGGCGCCAACGGCCAGATCAACTCGCTCGATCCGCCGGTCTTCCAGATCCAGGGCGGCAAGCCGGTGGTGCTGTTTCCCCAAGCGATCCAGCAGGGCGACCTCAAAATCGGCGTGAACTGAGTCGACCGCCGATCATGCAAGCCGCCCAGATCCTGATCAACGCGCTCGTTCTGGGCTGCCTTTATGCCTGTATCGCGATCGGCTTTTCGCTGGTCTGGGGCGTTCTCAACGTCATCAACCTGATCCACGGCTCGTTCATCGTGCTCGGCGCCTATCTGGCGTTCGGGCTCTACAACGCCCTGCACGTCCCGCCCTGGTACGCCGTCATCGTCGCAGCGCCATTGTTTTTCGTACTCGGCTATCTCCTGCAGCGGCTGCTCCTCAACCGCGTCATCACGGCGCCCGTGCTGGTCACGCTGACGCTGACCTTCGGCCTCGACCTGATCCTCAACAACGCGATGATCTATTTTTTCAAGGCCGACTATCGCAAGCTGACGCTGACGCCGTCGCTGGGGTCGGTCTCGATCCTCGATGTCGTCGTGCCGGTCGATCGCCTGATCGCGACAGCCGCAGCGCTCGCGCTGACCGGCCTGCTCTATCTGCTGCTGCGCCGGTCCCGGATCGGCCGCGCGATCGTCGCGGTCAGGCTCGACCGCGACGCCGCGGTGCTGATGGGCGTCAACGTGCCCTCGATCTACGCCATCGCCTTCGGCCTCGGGGCGGCGCTCGCGGGCTGCGCCGGCGTGCTGATGGCACTCATTTTTCCGATCTCGCCGCTGACGTCATCGGCCTATCTCGGCAAGGCCTTCGTGGTCTGCGTGCTCGGCGGCCTCGGCAGCGTCTCCGGCGCACTCGCCGGCGGACTGTTGCTGGCGCTGGTCGAGGGCGTGGGCTCGACATTCTTCGGCCCGTCGCATGCGACCACACTGTCCTTCGTCCTGCTGATCGTCTTCCTGGTGCTGCGGCCGCAGGGCCTAGTCGGCCGGAAGGGTTTCGAATGACCCGGAGCAACATCGCACTCTTGGTGCTGGTCGCGGCCGTCGCCGCGCTACCGCTGTTCGGCGGCGCCTATGCGCTGCGGCTCGGCACCATCGCCTGTCTCTATGCGGTGCTGGCGCTGTCCTGGAACGTGGTCGGCGGGCTCGCCGGCTATCCGTCATTTGCGACCGCCGCGTTCTTCGGATACGGCGCCTATGCAGCCGGCGTCCTGCTCGGCCACGGATGGCCGCTATGGGCGGCTGTTGCGTTTGCCGCGCTGAGCGCGCTTGTCGGCGCCGCGGCCCTCGGCGCCGTGCTGCTGCGGCTGCGCGGGCATTATTTCGCGATCGCCAGCCTGTCGCTGGCCGAAGTGCTGCGCGAACTCGTCAACAACGCCACAGATCTCACCGGCGGCGGCATGGGCCTCAATATCCCCCTCGCCGCCGGCTCCGGCGTCATGGCGGAGGCCACGTTCTTCTTCTTCGCGATGTGGGGCGTGCTGCTGGCGACGGCGCTGATGGCGATCGTCGTCGGCGGCTCGAAGCTCGGCTTCGCGCTCGCCTGCATCAGGCAGAACGAGACCGCCTCCAGCATGGTCGGGCTCAACACCACGCTCTACAAGGCGGCGGCCTTTGGCCTGTCGGCCTGTTTCGTCGGCGCGGCCGGCGGCATCTACGCCGCCTGGGTGCATTACATCGATCCGTCCGACGTGTTCGACATCCTGTATTCGGTCAAGCCGATCGTCATGGCGCTGATGGGCGGCCTTGGCTCGCCCCTTGGCGTTGCCTGCGGCGCGTTTCTCTATCTTGGTCTCGAAGAGGTGGTCTGGCGCAACTACATCCAGATCCATACCGGCGTGCTCGGGCTCCTGATCGTCCTCCTGCTGCTGTTCCTGCCGCATGGATTAAGCTCGCTGCGCGCCGATCGCCTCTGGCGGAGGGCAAAGCATGTCTGACCTGCTCCGCCTCGCGCGCGTGTCGCGGCATTTTTCAGGCCTGCAGGCGCTCCGCGACGTCACGCTCTCGGTTGCGAGCGGCGAGGTCCTCGGCCTGATCGGCCCGAACGGCGCCGGCAAGACCACGTTGGTGAACACGATCTGCGGCGTCACGCCGGCGAATTCCGGCAGCGTGATGTTCGACGGCCGCGATATCACGCGCATCAAGACCTATCAGGCCGCCCGCCTCGGCCTGTCACGCACCTTTCAAATCGTGCAGCCGTTCTCCGAGTTCACCGCGCTCGACAATGTTGCCGCCGCCGCGCTGTTCTCCCAGCCGGGCGCCAGCCTGAAGGCGGCCCGCGAGGCCGCGCGCGCGCATCTTGCTTTCGTCGGGCTCGAGGCGCAGGGCGCCCAGCCGGCCGCCACGCTGACTCTTGCGATGCGCAAGCGGCTCGAACTCGCCAAGGCGCTCGCGATGAAGCCGAAGCTGCTGTTCCTCGACGAGGTCAATGCCGGCCTCAACAGCGCCGAGGTCGAGCGCGCCACCCGGCTGATCCACGAGCTTGCAGCCAGCGGCATCACCATCGTGATGATCGAGCATCTCATGAAGGTCGTGCTCAACGTCTGCACGCGGATCGTGGTGCTGCACAATGGTGCCCTCATCGCCGACGGCGCACCGCGCGAGGTGATCAGCAACCCCGCGGTGGTCGAAGCCTATCTCGGCCAAAAATACGCGCAGCGGAGCGCCGGCCATGGCTAGCTCGCTGATCCTGGAAACCACGGGGCTGTGCGCCGGCTACCGCGAAATCCAGGTGCTCTGGGGCGTCGACATCGCGGTGCGCCGCGGCGAGATCACCGCGCTGATCGGCTCCAACGGCGCGGGCAAGTCCACCCTGATGCGCGTGCTCTCCGGCCTGGTCCCGATCTCGGAAGGTAACTGCTTCTCGCAAGGCCGCGATCTGACCGGCGCCAATGCCGCGGAGATTCTCGGCCACGGCATCGTTCATGTGCCGGAAGGACGGCGTCTGTTCGGCGCCATGAGCGTCGAGGAAAACCTGCTGATGGGCGCCTATCTGCGCAAGGACGGCCGGGCCGCGATCGCGCGGGATCTCGACCAGGTCTACGCGACCTTCCCGCGGCTGCTCGAACGTCGCCGCCAGGCCGCCGCGACGCTCTCGGGCGGCGAGCAACAGATGTGCGCCATCGGCCGCGGCCTGATGAGCGCACCTTCCCTGCTGATGATCGACGAACTGTCGCTCGGGCTCTCGCCGCTCCTGGTCGAACAGCTCGTGGCCGCACTCCGCGCCCTCAACGCCGGTGGCATGTCGATCCTGCTGGTCGAGCAGGACGTCACCACCGCGCTCGATCTCTGTCACCACGCCTTCGTCATGGACATGGGGCGCATCGTTCGCGCCGGATCCGGCACCGAGCTGCTCGCCGACCCCATCGTGCGCGACGCCTATCTCGGCGTGCTCCAGGAATGAACAAACCAAAAGAATGAGCAGACCCATGCGTAAGCGAACGAGCGCGACGCCAACCCGTCGATCCCTTCAAGTCAAAGAGGCATCATGATCAGCACCGTCGAAGCCCCCAACAGCGGCTACCGTTTCATGCCGGGCGTCAGCCAGTATTCCTGCGGGATTGCGGCCCTGCCCGGCTTCTCGATCGAGCGCGTGCGCTTCGCCGATCCGGTGCCGCTCAAGGCAGGCTTTGCGCGCATCGCCGACATCCTGAAACAGGCCGGTCGGCCGTTGACGGCGTTCGGCGCCTGCGAATTGCGATCGCCCGCGCCATTCACCGAAGACGGGTTCAAGGCCTTCAACGAGATCTACATCAAGACCCTGATCGACTGGGGCATCATGAAGGACGGCGTCAATCCGGTGGCGCGCAGCAATGTCTGTCCCGAGATCGACCCGCCCGCGGAGCCGGGTTTTCATGCGTTCTCCTTCACCGTACCGGTCAAGGACGCGAGCCCGTCCTTCGTCGTTGCCGGCAGCGGCGAATCCGCCGAAGGCAAGGCCAACTACCGCGACCACACGGTGCGCCTCGGCGATACCAGCCCCGAGGGTATGCTGGAGAAGGCCAAATACGTGCTCGGCGAGATGGAACGCAGGATGAGCGCCTTTGGCGGCACCTGGCGCGACACCACGGGTGTCCAGGTCTATACCGTGCACGACATTCACCCGTTCCTTGCCAGCGAGCTCGGACGGCGCGGCGCCGCACGCCACGGCGTGACCTGGCATTTCAACCGGCCGCCGGTCGTCGGTCTCGACTATGAGATGGACTGCCGCTGCGTCCATACCGAGCGTGTGATCTAGGGGCTACAGCGGGCAAGGCGGGCCGGCCGCAGACCGCGGCGGGCCGATTGAACTTCATCACGCAATCGCGGGACCAGGAACTGGCGGCAGAGTTGCTCGCCAGCGCCCTGCCGCGGCACGCGACGCTTTGCCGACGTCACCGGAGAGTACACCGGAAAACCCTTCGTCATCGTGCGCGACGGCAAGGTGATTTCAGCCCCCGTGATCCGCGAGCCGATCACCGGCGGCTCCGGCCAGATCTCCGGCAATTTCACCCTGCAGGCGGCGTGGCCATGCTGCTGCGCGCTGGCTCGCTGCCGGTGTACGTTGCCGTCGCCGACCAGCAAATCCTGCAGCCCGGCGCCCAGCCGTAGGGCGAAGATCCCCGTCCCGTCGGGCGCAGGGGTCCATCCGCGACGCCGACGCCCCTGCTAAAATCCCCCGAATCGCGACCGTACCCGGTCACACGCACGACCAACGGGCAATTGCCGAAATCACCGATCAGGCTAAAATTTGCCTCTTGCGGCACGACGGCTGAAGGCTCCATTCAAGCGGTCGTCATTCGATTTCGGCTATACGATACCGACCAGACCGAACGCCTTACGCGGGGTTAGTACCATGCCGTCCGGCAGCGCAGACATTTCGTCGATCCTCGACCGCATTCTCGACGCGGCGACGGATAACCTCAGGATCGCGAAAGTCCTGGTCCAGATGGGCCTCGATCCGAACAACGTCACCTACGACGCGATCTTCAATCGGCTGCTGGAGATCTTTGTCCAGAACATCACGCTGGCCAATCTGTTCGCCGCGGTCGGCGCCGGCTTCTTCGTCGCCACCCTGCTGATGCGGACCATGGTGCCGCTGCGTGTCGCCAACATGATCGGCTGCGCGTTCTTCGCGGTTTTCGGCGCGCTCTCGGCCAATATCACGACGTTCCTGCTCTATCTGCTGCTGCTTCCGATCAACGCCCTGCGCCTGCGGCAGATGCTCAAACTGGTCAAGAAAGCCCGTCATGCCGCCGAGGGCGACATGTCGATCGAGTGGCTCAAACCGTTCATGACGGAGCGCAAATATCGCCGCGGCGACACGCTGTTCAAGCTGCGCGATCCCGCGAACGAGATGTACCTCACGGTCACCGGAAAGTTCCTGGTCAAGGAAATCAACGTCGAGATCATGCCCGGCGCGCTCATGGGCGAGCTCGGCTTCCTGACCCCGGACAACCGGCGCACCGGAACGGTCGAATGCATCGAGGACGGCCAGGTGCTGACGATCACCTATGACCGGCTGCTCGAGATCTACTTCCAGGATCCGCAGTTCGGCTACTATTTCCTGGTGCTGACCAGCCAGCGCCTGCTGCAGAACATCGACCGCCTGCAGAAGCAGGTCGCGGCGGCGCAGGCAGCGACCACGAACAAGATCGCCTGACCGGCCTCGTCCCGCTCAACTCAAGAGCAACGCCATGCCGGGATCGCCCTTCTCCATCGCACGGCGATAGGCAGGGCGCACGCCGATGCGGCCAAGATATTTGACGACGTTGGGGCAGCGCTGGAGATCGTAGGGCTGGAAGTAGCGCATCGTGGTGAGCGAGAAGCCCATCATGATGTCGGCGGTGGTGAAGGTGTCGCCGGCCAGGTAGCGGGCATCACGCACGCGCGCATCGACCAGATCGAAGGCCCGGTCGACGCGCCCCCTGGTCGCGACCAGCACCGAGTTGTCCTCTGCAAGCTTGAGCCGGTTTAGGATCATCAGCCGGCCCATGCCGGCCTGCAGCGTGCCATTGGCGAAGTGAAACCAGTACAGGAACTGCGCGAAACCAGGATCGTCCGGGCCGAGCATAAGACGGCCCTTGCCGTATCGGGCCATGATGTAATCGACGATCGCGCCGGATTCGGCGAGCAGAAGATCGCCATCCGTGATCACGGGCGCCGCCCCGATCGGGTGCAGCGCCTTGTACTCGGCCGGCGCCAGCATGGTGACGGGATCGCGCGTATACCGCTTCAGCTCATACGGAACCTCGAGCTCCTCGCAGAGCCAGACGATGCGCTCGGACTGCGACTTGCCGAGATGATGGACGGTGAGCATGGCGTCTCCTGCGATCGCGAACGGGATCAGTCGTGACGCCGCATCATACTCCGTGGAGAGACCGCGCCCCACACTTTCTTCTTGTGTCCCGGACGCTGCGCAGCGCTTCTTCAGCGATGCGCTGCAGAGCCGGGGGCCCATGTTACGACGGGTATCGTGGCCTGCTGGGTCCCGGCTCTGCGCAGCAGCGCTACACGCTGCAGCGCGTCCGGGACACGAGACTTTCCCACCACCTACACCACCTCGTCCGTCACCATCCGCGCCACGACGCGGTCGCGGCGGATGAAATGGTGCCAGAGCGCGGCGATGACGTGAACCGCGATCAGGGCGAGCAGCACATAGGCAAAGAATATGTGGCGATCCTCATAGGCGCGTGCGGCGTCGCGGTCGGGCGAGGTGAATTGCGGGACATGAAACAGGCCGAAGACGTTCGAATAGTCGGGCGTGTGCGCGCCGGAATGTGCCCAGCCGAGCATGATGACGACGATCACCACGAGATAGAGCCCGCCATGGCTGATGCGGGCGGTGAGTCTCTGCCAGGGCTGGCTGTCCGCCGGCAGCGCCGGTACCGGATTGATGAAGCGCCAGACCAGGCGCAGCACGGTGAGCAGCAGGATCAGATAGCCGAGATCGGCATGGATCGAGCGGTAGAAGAAACGGTCGGGCCGCGCCGGGATGTGGTTCATCCACCAGCCGAAGCCGATCATCCCGATGATGGCCAGCGCCAGGGTCCAGTGCAGCCATCGAGCGACGCTGCCCCAGCCGGCCTTCGTGTTTCTGATCATGTCGGCTCCCCCTTTTGCGATAGTCCTCAACCGCATGGTAGCGAGGCTGATACTTGGAAAATGCTGGAACCACGAAATGGAATTGTTCCAAACTGGCGCAGCGCGGCCTCGCCGCAAATTCGCCCCAAAAACCGAATGGTAACCATGACGCCCTAAGGTGGTGACGTGACCCATTCCCCGACGATCCTGGTGTTCGATTCCGGCCTTGGCGGACTCACGGTGCTGCGTGAGGTCGTGGCCGCGCGCCCGGACGCGCATTACGTCTACGTCGCCGACGACGCCTTTTTCCCCTACGGCCACCACGGCGAGGACGAGATCATCGCCCGCGTCGTACCGCTGATGGGCGAGCTGATCGGCACGCATGATCCCGACCTCGTCGTCATTGCCTGCAACACGGCATCCACCCTGGTCCTATCGCATCTGCGCGCCGCTTATTCCCTGCCCTTCGTCGGCACGGTGCCGGCGATCAAGCCGGCCTGTGCGCAGTCGAAGAGCCGCCGCGTCTCGGTGCTCGGCACCAGGGGCACGGTGAAGCGCGAATATACCAGGGCGCTGATCCGCGATTTCGCGCAGGGCTGCGAGGTGACGCTGGTCGGCTCGCCCGAACTCGCCTCGCTCGCCGAACGCGAACTCGGCGGCCATCCGATCAGCGACGGCGACATCCTGGCCGAACTCACCCCCTGCTTCGTCGGCGATCCCGCCGACGCAGACGCGCGCACCGACACGGTGGTGCTAGCCTGCACGCATTATCCGCTGCTGCTCGACCGGATGAAGAAGCTCGCGCCCTGGGCGGTCGCGTGGATCGATCCGGCCCCGGCCATCGCCCGCCGCGTCTCGGACCTGCTCGGCGCACAGGCCGCCGGCACAGGACAGTCCCGCGCCGAAATGATCTTCACCTCGAACCGCACGCATGGCCTTGAGGCCACGCTGGCGCCGTTCTTCGGCGGCCGCGCGCTGGCCTGACTTTGCGCACCGGCGACGTGCTGCTAGGCTCGGCCGTCGTCATGGCTCCGCAGGTCACTTGAATGTCGGTCCCCGCAACGCCGCTCAATCGCCTCCGCCAATTGTGGCGCGAAGGGCGCCCCGCCTTCGGCGCGATCGCGACCATTCCGAGCGTGCAGCTGGTCCAGATCATGGCGCGCTCGCTCGACTGGATCATCGTCGACCTCGAGCATGGGCCGATCGGGCTGACCGAAGCCCATGCGATGATCGCGGCTACGACGGGCACGCCGTGCACGCCCCTGGTCCGGATCGCCGCGAACGAGCCGTGGCTTGCGAAAGCGCCGATGGACATCGGCGCCTTCGGCATCAACTTCCCGATGATCACTGATCGTGCCGAGGCCGAGAAGGCGGTGCGCAGCGTGCGCTATCCGCCGCGCGGCGACCGCCTGTGGGGTCCGTTCCACGCGCCGTTCCGCTGGGGCCAGTCGATGCCGGACTACATGGCCTCTGCCGACGACGAAATGATCTGCATGATCACCATCGAGCATGTCGACGCAGTCAACCGCATCGACGAGATCATGGCCACGCCCGGGATCGACGTCGCCGTGATCGGCCCCGGCGATCTCGCGACGTCCATCAACAAGCGCGGACGGATGGACGATCCAGAATTGCTGGAGCTGGTCGCGCGAGCCGAAGCCGGCATCCTCAGAAGCGGCGTGCCGATCGGCGGCGTCGCCCGGACCGCGGAGCAGGCCAACGCCCTGGTCGATCGTGGCTATCGTGCCATCGCGCTCGGCTTCGACTGGTCGCTATTCCAGCGCGGCATCATGGCGGCGTTCGACGGGATCAAGCGCTGAGCGGTCCGATTGCCATCTTGCCGGGACCGGCGGCGCTGTTAGGCTCGGCTGTCCCAGGGAGGAAACAATCAATGCTCAAAAAGACTTTGCTCGCTCTTGCCTTCACCGGCCTCGCCGTCGCCGCCTTCGCCCAGCAGCCCGGCATCAAGCGCACCCCGCTCCAGAAGGTCGAGTTTCCAGAGGGCTACAACACCATCACCGCCATCGCGGAAGTCCCGGCAGGCGGCGCGGCTGGCCGCCATACCCATCCGGGCATCGAAACCGGTTATGTGCTCGAAGGCGAACTCAATCTCCTGATTGACGGGCAACCGGAAAAAACCCTGAAACCCGGCGATTCCTACCAGATCCCGGCCGGGGTCGTGCATGACGCCAAGGCCCATGGCGATAAGGCTATGAAAGTGCTGGGCGTTTACGTCGTCGACAAGACCAAGCCGCTGGCCTCGCCGGCGCCTTGACGGACTGAACCGACCGCCCTCATAGGGGTTGGTTCGTGCTAGAGCGCGCAGCGAGCAGCAGGCCTGCTCGCTGAACATGTTTTAATCCGGGGGAACCTGAACACCGATGCGCGGGACACCCAAGACCATTTCGCTGCCGCGCCGCCTGATTTGCGACCTCATGCGGGCCTCGATGGACGTGCCGTTCGTCTCGTTGTCCCGTTCGCTGCATATTCGCCCCCTGCTGGAGGCCCGCGCCAGCGCAAGGGAGCCCGCCGGCTGGGCCGCGATGTTCGTCAAGGCCTTCGCCCTGGTCGCCAGGGACGAGCCGATCCTGCGCACCGTCTACGCCAAATGGCCCTGGCCGATGCTCTACGAGCTTCCCAAGAGCGTGGCGCTGGTCGCCATTGCCCGGGTCGAGGATGGCGAGGAATGCGTGCTGCCGCAGCGAATCGCCGCCCCCGAGGCCATGGCGCTGGCGGCGGTCGATGCCGAGATCCGGCGCGGCAAGACGGCGCCGATCGACGACGTGCCGATGTTCCGCAAGATCATGCGGGCGACCCGCCTGCCGCTGCCGCTGCGGCGCCTTTCCTGGGCCGTGGGGCTGAATTTCGGCCGGCAGCGCGGCAACTGGTTCGGCAGCTTCGCGGTCAGCTCGGTGGCCGCCTATGGCGGTGGCGAGCTCCACCCGGTCACACCGGGTCCCTTCATCGTCAGCTATGGGGTGGTCGAGGACGACCAGACCATCCATGTCGTGATCCGCTGGGACCACCGGGTCACGGACGCTGCCCCCATCGCGCGGGTCCTGACCCGGCTGGAACAGGTCCTGAACACTGAAATCGCTGCCGAATTGCGGGCGGCCGGGTCGAAGCCCATCCGCGCGGTCGGGACCTGATTTCGGGGCTATTGCATTGACATCGAACCCCAAACTCACCTAAAAGCCGCCTGCTCGCGGGCCGATTTCGGCCCGCGAAGCGTTTCGCGACCCGTGGTCCTGTCCCCCCGCTTTGGGGATCGGACCTGTCAGTGCCGGGCTAGCCCCGTCACGCAGGAGGGCGCGTTTCCTCAAACCATGTACCTGAAGAGGACGCGATGACTAAGCGCAGTGAGGCGAAGTACAAACTCGATCGCCGTATGGGCCAGAACATCTGGGGCCGCCCGAAGAGCCCCGTGAACCGCCGCGAATACGGCCCCGGCCAGCACGGCCAGCGCCGCAAGGGCAAGCTCTCCGACTTCGGCGTGCAGCTGCGCGCCAAGCAGAAGCTGAAGGGCTACTACGCCAACATCAGCGAGCGCCAGTTCCACGGCATCTATGTCGAGGCGAGCCGCCTCAAGGGTGACACCGGCGAGAATCTGATCGGCCTGCTCGAGCGTCGTCTCGACGCGGTCGTCTACCGCGCCAAGTTCGTCTCGACGATCTTCGCAGCCCGCCAGTTCATCAACCACGGCCACATCAAGGTGAACGGCCGCAAGGTCAACATCTCGAGCTATCAGCTCAAGGTCGGCGACGTGATCGAGGTCAAGGAATCCTCCAAGCAGCTCGCCCACGTCCTGGAGGCCAGCCAGCTTCCCGAGCGCGACACCCCCGACTATCTCGAAGTCGACCACGGCAAGATGACCGCGAAGTACGTGCGCATCCCCGCCCTCTCCGACGTGCCGTTCCCGGTGCAGATGGAGCCCCATCTGGTCGTCGAATTCTATTCGCGCTAAATCTGATGATCGAAAGGCCCCGGTTCGCCGGGGCCTTTTTTCTTTGGGGCCACGTCAGTGGAATTGCCCCACCGACAGGAGGCCTCTGATGCTCTACACCCCTCCCCCGATCGACCCCAAGGCGCCGCCGGTGCGCATCAATCTGCTGTCGGACACGCAGACCAGGCCGACGCCTGCGATGCGCGAGGCGATGGCGCGGGCCGAGGTCGGCGACGAGCAGGTTGGCGACGATCCGACCGTGAATGCGCTGTGCGAACGCGTGGCGGATCTGCTCGGCAAGGAAGCCGCGGTCTACATGCCGTCGGGCACGATGTGCAACGTCACCGCGACGCTGGTGCATTGCCGCCCGGGCGACGAGATCCTGGCGCATGAGAGCGCCCACATCATCGCCCGCGAAGGCGGCGCGCATGCCGCGATCGGCGGCTTTCAGGTGACCCAATTGAAGGGAGCCGACGGCCAGTTCACACCGGAGACGTTCCGCAAGGCGCTGCATCCGCGCACGCGCTACCAGCCGCCGCAGACCGTCGTCAGCGTCGAGCAGACCGCCAATATCGGCGGCGGCACGATCTGGAAGAAAGCGGCCCTCGACGAGATCGTCGCGATCGCCAAACAACATGGCCTCGTCACCCACATGGACGGCGCACGCCTGCTCAACGCAACGGTAGCGACCGGCATCTCTCCACGCGAGATGACGGCGGGGTGGGATTCGGCGTGGATCGACTTCTCCAAGGGCCTCGGCGCACCGATCGGCGGCGTGCTCGCCGGCTCGCGCGCCTTTATCGACGCGGTCTGGCAATGGAAGCAGCGCCTCGGCGGCTCGATGCGGCAGGCCGGAATCTGCGCTGCCGCCTGCATCTACGCGCTCGACCACCACGTCGACCGCCTCGCTGACGACCACGACAATGCGCGTGCGCTCGCCCGCGGCTTGTCACAGATCGCGGGCATCGAGGTCCAGGAGCCCGAGACCAATCTGGTGTTCTTCAAGCCCGACGGCGCCGGCGTCACCGGCGAGAAGATGGTTGCGGCGCTGCGCCAGCGCGGCGTCACGCTCGCGATGATGGACGGCCGCATCCGCGCCTGCACCCATCTCGACGTCAACGCCGCCCAGGTCGAGGAAACGATCGGGCACGTCCGCGAGATCGTGCGCGGGGCGTAGGCCGAACAACGGGCGGCTACCGCCCCATCGCCTGATAGATCAGCGTCTTCAGCGCCAGTTGAATCCGGCCGCGCTGCGACGGGGTCTGCACCATGAAGATCCCGAACAGATCGTCTTCGGGATCGATGAAGAAGAACGTGCCGCCGACGCCGTCCCAGCGATACTCGCCGAGCGGCCACGACGTGCCCGGCGGCACCGAGGTGCGCACGGCGAAGCCGAGGCCGAATCCGGAGCTGTCACCCGGATAATAGTTCTGGTCGCGTGCGACCTTCGTTTCGGGGCCGATATGGTCGGACGCCATCAGCGCGATGGTCTCGGGCTTGAGATAGCGCCGGCCCTCATAGGTGCCGCCGTTCAGCAGCATCTGTGCGAAGCGGGCATAGTCGCCGACCGTGCCGACCATGCCGCCGCCGCCCGATTCCCATGTCACCGGACGCCTGATGTCGCGAACCTCCGTCGTCGGATTGATGTTGCGATCTCCAGGCATCGGCTCGGCCACGCGGGGGAATTTGGCGGGGTCGGCCACGAAGAATGCCGTCTCGGTCATGCCGAGCGGATCGAGCAACCGCTCCTTCTCGAATTGCAGCAGCGATTTTCCCGAGATCACTTCGACGATGCGGCCGAGCACATCGGTGCCGTGGCCGTAATCCCACCTCGTGCCCGGTTGTTCGGCGAGCGGCAACGCGGTGATCTTGGCGACGAACTCGGCGTTGGTCGAATTTCCGTTGTTGAAGAGACCTGCGTCGGCATAAAGCTTGTTCAGCAGCGCACCGCCATAATAACCGTACGGCAGGCCTGCGGTGTGGCGCATCAAGTCCTTGATCGTGACCGGACGCTCGAGCGGTTCGAGCGCCAGCGATATCTGGCCGTCCTCGGCCTTCTTCTCGACTCCGACCTTCATGCCGGCGAAAGCGGGAATGTACTTCGAGACGGGATCGTCGAGCGAGAGCTTGCCTTCCTCGACCAGCATCATCGCAATGACCGAGGTGACCGGCTTCGACATCGAATAGAGGCGGAAGATCGTGTCCGCGCTCATCGAAATTTCGGTGGCGACGTCACGGACACCGAAATTCTCGTAATAGACCGGCTTGCCGTGCTGCTGGAGCAGCATGATCGCGCCCGGAATCTTGCCAGTGGCGATCTCGTTGCGGATGTAGTCGGAGACTTTTGCCAGGCCCTCGGCAGAGAGGGTGCGGGCGCGCCCTCCCTCGGAGCCCGCCTGTGCCCCGGAACCTCCGAACAGGAAGACGAGCGCCGCGAGCAGCGTCAGGCCCGCGCGCATGTCAATTCTCCATGGCTTCATAGACCAGTTGCTTCAAGGTCCGCTGCACGCGCTGGCGCTCGGTGGGCGTCTGTTCCAGCAGTACGAAGAACATGTCCTGCTTGGGATCGATCACGAAATAGCAGCCGGAGGCGCCGTCCCACTTCAATTCACCGAGATCGCCGGGCGGCGGCGGTTTTGCGTTGCCGGGATCGGTGCGGACGGCGAGCCCGAGGCCGAAGCCGAAACCGTCGCCGGGGAAGTAGAAATAATCGCGATCGACGCCGGAGCCGGGACCGATCTGATCGGTCGTCATCAGCTTGAACGTCTCGGGCTTGAGGATCGTCTTGCCGTCGAGGCTGCCGCCGTTGAGCAGCATCTGCGCAAAGCGCTCGTAATCGGCCATGGTCGTGACCATGCCGCCGCTGGCGAACTGGATCTTCTTGACCACGGTCGGATCGTTGGTCCGGCCGACCCTGAAATCACTGTCGTTCGGCACCGGCTGCGCCAGCATCTTCTGCTTCTCCGGGTCGGTGACGAAGAAGCCGGTGTCGACCATGCCGAGCGGATCGAGCAGCTTATCGCGCATGATATCGATCAGCGGCTTTCCGGTCGCGACTTCCATCACGCGCGCGAGGATGTCGGTGGAATGGCCGTATTGCCAGAGCGCGCCGGGCTGGTTGTGCAGCGGCAGTTTGGCGATCCGCTCGGCGAACTCGGCGAGATCGAAATCGCCGGCATAGATGTCGGCGTCGCGATAGGCCTTGCGCACCAGACTGTCGCCGTAGAAACCATACGTGACGCCGGACGTGTGGCGCATCAGATCGAGCACCGTGATCGGCCGATTGGCCGGCACGAGTTCGAGCGACTTGGTGCCGTCCTCGGCCTTCTTCTCGACGCCCACCTTCACGTTGGCGAAGGACGGAATGTATTTCGAGACGGGATCGTCGAGCTTGATCGTGCCGTCCTCGATCAACTTGACTGCGGCGACGGAGGTGAGCGCCTTGCTCATCGAGAACAGGCGGAAGATCGTCTTGTCCGTGATCGGCGCCTTGCTCGCCACGTCCTGCACGCCGAACGCTTCGTGGTAGACCGGCTTGCCGTGCTGCTTGATCAATACTGTTGCGCCGGCGATCTTGCCGGTCGCGACCTCGTTCTTGAAGAACTCGGTGACCTTGGCGAGCTTGTCCTGGTTGAAATGCGCGCCGGCTGGAATGTCATAAGTGCCCTCGGCGCGCGCCAACGAGACCGTGCCAAGCGATAGCAATGCGCCGCAGACCAGCGAACGAAGTCCAAAATTGAAAATCATATCCCCTCCCCGGAACATCGGCCGGAGTGTACCGACCGCGTCATCAGGCACAAGGGCCGCTGTGCCGCGCCAGCGCCTCGGCATGGAGCCTGGCGCCGGGCTCGGCAAAACAGCAGAACACCACGCGGGCAACGGATGGCGCGGCGGGGAGCCCTTCGATCGTCGTGCGAACGGCGATGTCGGCGGCCCGGTCGGCAGGGAAGCGGAAAATGCCGGTCGCAATCGCCGGGAATGCCACCGACGTCAGTTGGTGCCTGGCGCACAGCTCGAGCGAGCGGCGATAGCAGGAGGCCAGCAGACCGTCCTCGCCCAGCGTGCCGCCGTTCCAGACCGGCCCGACGGCATGGATCACATGCGCGGACTTGAGCCGATAGCCCTTGGTGATCTTGGCGTCGCCCGTCTCGCAGCCGCGGAGCATACGGCATTCGGCGACCAGATCGGGCCCCGCGGCCCGATGGATCGCGCCGTCCACGCCGCCCCCGCCAAGGAGCGAATTGTTGGCCGCGTTGACGATGGCGTCAACGCTCAGGGTGGTGATGTCGGCAACGATGATCTCGAGCTGCGCACCGCCGATCCGGCGCGACAGCGTGGTCAAGCGTCAGGCCGCAGCCGAGACGCCCTTCTCTGAGAAGAGCTGCTGCAGCTCGCCGGCCTGGAACATCTCGCGGACGATGTCGCAGCCGCCGATGAACTCGCCCTTCACGTATAGCTGGGGAATCGTCGGCCAGTTCGAGTATTCCTTGATGCCGTTGCGAAGCTCGGCGGATTCCAGAACGTTGAGGCCCTTATATCCGACGCCGATGTGGTCGAGGATCTGGACGACCTGGCCCGAGAAACCGCACTGCGGAAATTGCGGAGTGCCCTTCATGAACAGAACCACGTCGTTCGACTTCACTTCGTTGGCGATGAATTCCTCGATGCTCATATCCATGTCCTTCTGGGGCGGAGCCCTCGATAACCACTCCGGGCCGGCTCAGCCGATTTAACCCGATACCTGCCCATATATGTAGCCCAAACCGTTGTGCATCCAAAGTAAAATGGCGGCGAACGGCCCCTCGGCAGCGGGCCCTGGGACATCGGCTCCCATGACATGATGACACGAATATCATCATCGGGAAGGACTTTCATACCGTAACGGAGCCCCTATCTAGGACGAACCTCGCTTGTGGAACCGGGCAACGTAAACAACGTTCTCTTGGTCTGTCTGGAGAAAAACGTGACGAAACAAGCCTTGGCTACGGCCGCCCCCCCGATTTCGTCACCCTCGTCCGCCCCTGGCAGCCTCGCCCAGCGGCTGGAAGAGGCTTTTCTCAGCGTCCGCAACGAGACCGAGCGCCGCGCCGCCCCCCTGTCGCCCGAGGATCAGCAGATCCAGTCCATGCCGGATGCAAGTCCGGCGAAATGGCACCGCGCCCACACCACCTGGTTCTGGGAGCAATTCCTGCTCGGCGAGCACTGTCCGGGCTACCAGCCCTTCCACCCCGATTTCGCATTCCTGTTCAATTCCTATTACGTCAGCGCCGGCCCGCGCCACGCACGGGGCCAACGCGGCGACATCACCCGGCCGGGCGCCGCCGAGGTCGGCGCCTATCGCAACCATGTCGACGCGGCCGTCGTCAAATTCTTCCGCGAGGCCGGCGAGACCAGGCTTTGCGAGATCGCACCGCTGGTCGAGGTCGGGCTGAACCACGAGCAGCAGCATCAGGAATTGATGTTCACCGACATCCTGCACGCGTTCGCGCAGAATCCGGTCGCGCCGGCCTACGACCCCGAATGGCGCTTTCCGGCCGCGACACGCACGGGCGACGACTGGCTGTCCCTGAACGAAGGCATCCACACCGTCGGGCATGTCGACGACAGCTTTCATTTCGACAATGAGAAGCCGGCGCACCGCGCCCTCGTCGGCCCGGTCAAGCTCGCCCGCAATCTCGTCACCAATGCCGAATGGCTCGCCTTCATGCGCGACGGCGGCTACCGGACCGCCACGCTCTGGCTGATGGACGGCTTTGCTGCCGCCCGCAAGGAAGACTGGCAGGCCCCCGGCCACTGGCGCGAGGCCGACGGTCAATGGCAGGTGATGACACTGGCCGGCCTCAAGCCGATCGATCCGGACGCCGCGGTCTGCCATATCAGCTTCTACGAGGCTGATGCATATGCGCGGTGGGCCGGAAAGCACCTGCCCACCGAGATGGAATGGGAGGTCGCGGCGCGCACCAAGCAGCTCAACGACGCCTTCGGCATCGTCTGGCAGTGGACGCGGTCGTCGTACTCCCCCTACCCCGGCTATCGCGCGGTCGAGGGGGCGCTCGGCGAATACAACGGCAAGTTCATGGTCAACCAGCTCGTGCTGCGCGGCTCCTCGCTTGCAACCCCCGAGGGCCACAGCCGTATCTCTTATCGCAACTTCTTTTATCCGCACCACCGCTGGCAGTTCACGGGGCTGCGGCTCGCCGATTACGCATAAAATTCACATCCGACGACAAAGGCGCGCCGGACAGCGCGTTCAGGAGAGTATCATGAATGTGCACGCCAGCGCTTTGGCCGAAGCCCATCTTCCGGACGAACAGACCACCGCTTTCGCCCGCGAAGCGATCGAGGATTTGTCGCAACAGCCGAAGAAGCTGTCGCCGAAATATTTCTACGACGCCACCGGCTCCGAGCTGTTCGAGGCGATCACGCGGCTGCCGGAATATTATCCGACGCGCACCGAGCTGGCGATCCTGAAGGAGCGCGGCAGCGAGATCGCGAAGATCATTCCGGAACATGCCGCGCTTGTCGAGTTCGGCGCCGGGGCGACCACGAAGGTCCGCCTGCTGCTCGACCAGTGCAAGTTCGCGGCCTATGTCCCCGTCGATATTTCCGGTGATTTCCTGAAAGCACAGGCGAACGGCCTGCAGCGTGACTTCCCGTCGCTCGGGATCTATCCCGTGGCGGCCGACTTCACCACGCCGTTCGAACTGCCCCAGGCGGTGGCATCCATGCCCAAGGTCGGCTTCTTCCCAGGCTCGACCATCGGAAATTTCGAGCCGGAGCAGGCCCAGGTCTTCCTGAAGAGCGCCCGCGAGATTCTCGGTGCCGGCGCGCAGATGATCATCGGCGCCGACCTCGAAAAGGACGAGCGCGTACTCCACGATGCCTATAACGATGCCGCCGGCGTCACCGCGCGCTTCAACCTCAATGTGCTGGTGCGCATCAACCGCGAACTCGGCGGCAATTTCGACCTCTCGGCCTTTACCCACCGCGCCATCTACAACCGCGAGCGGCACCGCATCGAGATGCACCTGATCAGCAGGAAGAGCCAGACCGTGCGCCTGCTCGGCACCAGCTTCTCGTTCCGCACCGGCGAGAGCATCCACACCGAGAACAGCTACAAATACAGCATCACGCGTTTTGCCGCGCTGGCGCAGGGCGCAGGCTGGAAGGTGCGCGAGAGCTGGACGGATGCGGCGAAGATGTTCTCGGTGCATGCGCTGGAAGCCGCGCAATAGGCGCGCCGGGAGCTCAATGCTCCCCAGCCTCCTCGCCCTTCGATCCCAGCGACACCGACTCCCAAACTGCCACGACGATCATGACGACCGTCGTCGCGACCGACAGCCAGAGCGGCGAGAGTTCTGAGGCGAACCACCACAGCGCCAGCAACAGAATGATGCCGATGACATGCGAGAGCTGGAGGAAGCCGCGGATCGCGTGCTTGAACAGGATGGTGCCGACCAGAAACACCAGCGGCCCGCCGACGGTGCTGACGATGGTCCTGATATCGGAATGGCCGGCCGGATGTTTCAGCACCAGTTCGTCCGACACCGCGGTCAGGATGATGCCGGCGACGATCGGCATGTGTAGATAGGTGTAGGCGAGCCGCGCCAACCGGCCCGATTCGGCGGACTTCGAGATCAGCTCCGAACCGGCTTCCGCGCCCTTGTGGAAATAGATCCACCACATCGCGATGGAGCCGACCAGCGCCGAGACGAAGGCCACGATGTTACCCGCGGTCCATTCCAGCTCGGCGAAGGTCGCGCCGTTGACGACGACAGCCTCACCGAGCGCAATGATGATGAAGCCGGCGCAGCGCTCGGCCATATGGCCGCCCTCGACGGCCCAGGCCTCGACCGACGAAAAACCGAGCTTCGGGACCCAGAAGCGGACCGACGGCCCGACATATTCGATCGTCAGCGCCACGATCCAGAACCACAGCCGCGCCTCTTCATGTGCGAGGCCCCCGAGGATCCAGAAGATTGCGGAGCCGCAGAGCCAGGCCAGGATGCGGGTCGCGTTATGCCGCACCAGTGTCCGGTGCGCGGGAGTCACAAGCAGCCAGAACGCGGTGCGTCCGACCTGCATCGTCGCGTAGGCGAGCGCGAACCACAGGCCCCGCCCCTCGAACGCGGTCGGGATCGTCGTGGACAGCACGAGGCCGCCCAGCATCATCAGGAAGACCAGGATGCGGACCGGCGTGAGCTCGGGGTCAAGCCAGTTGGTGACCCAGGCGGTGTAGACCCACACCCACCACACCGCGAGAAACAGCACCGTGACATGCACCGCGCCGAGCGGCGTGAAATGGTGCAACAGCGTGTGCGAGACCTGGGTGACGGCGAAGACGAAGACGAGATCGAAGAACAGCTCGACATTGGTGACGCGGCTGTGCTGGTTCGGCAGGATAACGCGAAACATCGCGCCGCGCGGGTTGTCCGCAGCCATCATCGCCCCCGTCGCGACCAGGTCATGTGCTCGTCAGATCAGGTGCAGCAAATCAAGTCCCTGGCACGCCGGTCTGAAGCGCCAGCGCATGCAGTACGCCGCCCATCTGCCCCTGCAGGGACTGGTAGACGATCTGGTGCTGCTGGACGCGGGACTTGCCGCGGAAGGATTCCGAAATCACGGTCGCAGCATAGTGGTCGCCATCGCCGGCGAGGTCACGGATGGTCACCTCGGCATCGGGGATCGCTGCCTTGATCATCGCCTCGATATCGTGGGCGTCCATGGGCATTCTGGTCTTGCTCCTTGTCTCGGCTCGTCGTCCAATCGCTGCCGGGGGCCCCTGCGAAGCCAAACGGGCCGGCGGGGGACAAACTTAGCGTGAATGGGCTTCTGCGTCACGCGTTCAGGCACTATATCCCTGATCCCAACAGGATAAAGGCACGACAACGTGCATGGCGCGGCAGATCGAGCGAAAGGGCGTGACATCATGAAGCTTCCCGGGCCCGACCACCCCATCACCATCACCCCCAATCCCCGCCGCGTGCGCGTCACGGCCGGCGACCTCGTGATCGCCGAGACCAGCAAGGCGTTGACATTGAAGGAGGCCAAATATCCGGCGGTGCAATACGTGCCTCGCGAGGATGCCAACATGGCGCTGCTGGAGCGCACCGAGCGCACCACCCATTGCCCCTACAAGGGGGACGCGAATTATTACAGCATCAAGGCCGACGGCAAGACGCTCGACAACGCGATCTGGACCTACGAGACGCCCTTCCCCGCGATGACCGAAATATCAGGCCATCTCGCCTTCTATCCGGACCAGGTGAAGATCGAGGAAGTCGGGTAGCCGCACACTCGGGCTTTTCCGTCATGGCCGGGCTTGTCCCGCCTTCGCCGCGCCGAAGCTGCTTCGGCCGCGCAGGCGGGACAAGCCCGGCCATGACGATTGCGGCTCGTGATGCGGGCCGCCTACACCCTGAAGATCGTGAGCCCGAGCACCAGCAGCACCAGGAAGATCACGACGAAGACGTAGAACAGCAAGCGGGCGACATCGGCGGAGGCGGCCGAAATGCCCGTGAATCCGAACACGCCGGCCACGATCGAGATCAGCAGGAATATCAGGGCCCATTTCAGGATGGTCATCGTCAACTCCGATCTAAGGCGGCACGCGGCCGCCGCCCAACGTGTTCGGGAACGCTAACTTCGCTGCGCGGAACTGGTTCCGTGGGGCGCGGTCGGCTACTGTCGCCCAAACGGCGCTTGCTGAATCGGGGTCCCGGCGGCACAGTCCGGCCGGGAGAAAAGAGCGACCGGGGCGACCATGAGTACGATGTCACATTCCGCGACCATCGGTGCCGAAGCGCACGCCGCGCCGAAGGCCAGGACGCGCAATCTGTCGCTCGATCGAACCCGCACCTTCCTGACGCTCGTGGTCCTGCTGCACCACGCCGTCATTCCCTACACTCATTTCGGTCACACCGATCCCGTGTCCTGGATCGGATTCGACATCGTCGTGGTCGCCACCGACAGCTTCTTCATGGCGATGTTCTTCTTTCTGTCGGGACTGTTCACGTGGTCCGGGATCGCGCGCAAGGCACCATCGGTCTTTTTGCGCGACCGCCTGTTGCGGCTCGGGCTGCCGTTCGTGATCGCGGCCTTCACCGTCATTCCGCTCGCCTACTACGCGATCGCGCTGCAACGGGGGTCCGATCTGACCTTCGCGGCGTTCTGGTGGAAGACGATCACGGTCGGTCCCTGGCCGAGCGGGCCCGTCTGGTTCGTATGGGTGCTGCTGGCGTTCGACCTGACCGCAAGCCTGCTCTACCGGGTCTCGGCGCATCTGGTCGAGCCGGTCAACCGGATCTCGCTGCGCGGCTTCGACCAGCCGGAGCTATTCTGGCTGCTGCTCGTCGTCGTCACCGCCATCGTTTACGTGCCGGCGCTGATCTATTTCGGCGGCAGCAGATGGTTCGAGTTCGGGCCGTTCTCGGTGCAGGCGAGCCGCATCCTGCTCTACTTCGCATATTTCTTCATCGGCGTCAGCGTCGGCGCGGCGAATTTCGATCGCGGTATCCTCAGCGCCGACGGCCGGTTGCCGAAGAGCCGCTGGACCTGGGTGATCGTCACGCTGATCCCCTATGGCCTGATGTGGGTCATGATCTACGTCAAGCGCGACATCCTCGGCAATCCCGACCCGCAGCCGCATTGGTACCAGGCGATCTACGGAACGTTGTTCGTGCTGTTCTCGGCCTCGATCCTGCTCGCGATCCTCGCCTTCTTCCTGCACCAGAAGTCGCCGGGACCGAACCTGCTCGACCGGATGCAGGCGGACGCCTACGGCATGTTCCTGGTGCACTACCCGATCGCGCTGTGGATCCAGTACGCGCTGTTCGACTACGGATGGCCGGCCGTCGTGAAGGCCGCGATCGGCTTCGTGCTCACGGTGATGCTGAGCTGGGGACTGACGGCGGCGTTGCGGAAGATTCCGGGCGCGTCCTACGTGTTGTGATATCCGGCTACGCAGCCCACCACACTCACCGCCGTCATCCTGAGGCGCGCAAGAGCGTGCACCTCAGGATGACGGTTGAGCTTGCGGCAACGAAGGATCGTCATCCGCAAGGAGCCGACGGACCTGAGGAAGCAGCCTACGCCGCCTTGCCGGCCATATACTCCGGCAGCCAGCGCTCGAACGAGGTCCGCAGAGAATCGATCGCAACCGGCGCTTCGCCGGCGATCGCGATCGCATCGCCGCCGGTGGTGCCGATCCGCACGCAGGGCACTTCGCAGCCGCGCATCTTGGCGAGCACGAGGCCCGCCTCTGCCTCCGGCACCGTGACGAGATAGCGCGCCTGGTCCTCGCCGAACCAATAGGCGTGCGGGACGAGCGCGGTCGGCGCCGCCAGAAGTCTTGCGCCGATGCCGCTCGCGATCGCCATTTCGGCGAGCGCGATCAGCAGGCCGCCGTCGGAGAGGTCATGCACGGCGGTCGCGGTGCCCGCATGGATCATGCCGCGCACGCAGTCACCGTTGCGCTTCTCGGCGGCGAGATCGACCGGCGGCGGGGCGCCCTCCTCGCGACCGCAGATGTCGCGCAGGTAAACCGACTGGCCGAGCCAGCCGTGGGTGTCGCCGACCAGCAGGATCGCCTCGCCCTCGGCCTTGAAGGCGAGCGAGGCGGATTTGGTGAAATCATCGAGCAGGCCGACACCACCGATTGAGGGCGTCGGCAGGATCGCACGGCCGTTGGTCTCGTTGTAGAGCGACACATTGCCGGAGACGACCGGGAAGTCGAGCGTGCGGCACGCTTCCGAAATGCCCTTCAGGCAGCCGACGAACTGGCCCATGATCTCTGGCCGCTCGGGGTTGCCGAAATTCAGATTGTCCGTGATTGCGAGCGGCTTGCCGCCCACGGCCGTGATGTTGCGCCAGGCTTCCGCCACCGCCTGCATGCCGCCCTGGTAGGGATCGGCCTCGCAATAGCGCGGCGTGACGTCGACGGTCAGCGCCAGGCCCTTCGGCCCGTCCTGCACGCGCACCACGGCGGCATCGCCGCCGGGACGCTGCAAGGTGTTGCCCAGAATGACGTGGTCGTACTGCTCCCAGACCCAGCGCTTGCTGCACATGTCGGGCGTACCGATCAGCTTCTCCAGCGCGGCGCCGAGGCCCATCGGCGCCGGCACTTCGCGGGCATGCACGACGGGCAGCGCGGCGGACGGCACATGCGGACGGTCATAGAGCGGCGCCTCGTCGCCGAGCTCCTTGATCGGCAGGTCGGCCATGACGTCGCCGCCATGCTTGACCACGAAGCGCTTGCTCGGCGTGGTGTAGCCGACCACGGCGAAGTCGAGGCCCCATTTCCGGAAGATCGCCTCGGCTTCCTTTTCCTTCTCGGGCTTGAGCACCATGAGCATGCGCTCCTGGCTCTCCGAGAGCATCATCTCGTAGGCGCTCATGCCGGTCTCGCGAGTCGGCACCGCATCGAGATCGAGATCGACACCGAGATCGCCCTTGGCGCCCATCTCCACCGCCGAGCATGTCAGGCCGGCCGCGCCCATGTCCTGGATCGCGATCACGCAATCGGCTTCCATGATCTCGAGGCAGGCCTCCAGCAGCAGCTTCTCGGCGAAGGGGTCGCCGACCTGCACCGTGGGGCGCTTCTCCTCGGACTTGTCGTCGAATTCGGCCGACGCCATCGAGGCACCATGGATGCCATCGCGGCCGGTCTTGGAGCCGAGATAGACGATCGGCATGTTCACGCCGGAAGCGGCCGCATAGAAGATCTTGTCGGTGTCGGCGAGGCCGACGGCCATCGCGTTGACGAGGATGTTGCCGTCATAGCGGGTGTGGAAGCGCACCTGGCCGCCGACCGTCGGCACGCCGAAGGAATTGCCGTAGCCGCCGACGCCGGCGACCACGCCGGAGACGAGATGCCGGGTCCGGGCATGCTCGGGCGCACCGAAGCTCAGCGCATTGAGGCAGGCGATCGGGCGCGCGCCCATGGTGAATACGTCGCGCAGGATGCCGCCGACGCCCGTGGTCGCGCCTTGATAGGGCTCGATATAGCTCGGGTGATTGTGGCTCTCCATCTTGAAGACCACGGCCTGGCCGTCGCCGATGTCGATCACGCCGGCATTCTCGCCGGGGCCCTGGATCACCCAGGGCGCCTTGGTCGGCAGGCCGCGCAGATGGATGCGCGAGGATTTGTACGAACAGTGCTCGTTCCACATCGCCGAGAAGATGCCGAGCTCGGTGAAGGTCGGCTCCCGCCCGATCAGCTTGAGGATGCGCTCATACTCGTCGGGCTTGAGCCCGTGGGCGGCAACCAGTTCGGGGGTGATCTTGGGTTCGTTCTTCATGGATTCGAGGCTTTCGGCGGCGGTTGGCCGTTCTTAGGAACATCGGGGGCCTACGAAAAGCCCTTTATGAAGCATTTTCCCGCTGTCCCACGATTTGCGGTTGGGGGATGCGGGAACAGGAATTGCAAGGCGCTGGCGGATCGGATTTAAGGGCTGAAGACCCGTAATTGAAGGCCCATGTTTTAAGGTCCATGTCCTTGCACGAATTGACCAAAGCGTCCCCGCCCCGCCGTCCCGACCTGCACGTCGCCACAGAGGGCGAGTTCAAGGGCTGGCGGACCTGGATTCGCGACAGCTTTGAGAGCCATATCGGCCCGTTCTGGCACAGGATCGAGGATGACGGCAGCGTCCGCAGTGCCTTCCGGGTCGAGAAAAAGCACCTCAACGGCTCCGGAAACGTCCATGGCGGCTGCTTCATGGCGTTTTCCGACTATTGCCTGTTCGCGATCGCCACCCATGAGCTGGACGGCCCTGCCGTGACCACCAATTTCGCCTGCGATTTCCTCGACGCGGCCCGCGAGGGCGAGTTGATCGAGTGCGTCGGCGAAGTCTCCCGCGCCGGTGGATCGCTGATCTTCCTGCGCGGCAAGCTGACATCCGCCGGGCGGCCCCTGTTCACCTTCTCCGGCACCATCAAGCGGGTGAAGCGGAAACCGGCCTTGCAGCCAAACGCATAGCTCGACACCTTTCCTTTTCGCCTCCCCTCGCCCAGAGTTGGGCCAGGCGCTATCGCGCCGGGGAGCAAAACAAAGGTGCCGCAGAGCACATCAAGGACGGGCCGCACAGCGGCCTCCGTCGCATCGCCATTGCCATCCATGACCGCCACCGGTGCGCGCAACTGGCGCGACTACGCGCTGCTGTTCGCGCTCGCCTGCTGCTGGAGCTCGACCTATCCGCTGGCCAAGCTGGCGCTTCCCACGATCCCGCCGATCACCTTCATCTCCGTACGCTCGCTGATCGCGGCCGCCTTCCTGTTCGCGATCCTGTGGATGCGCGGTCTCAGCCTGCCGACCGATGTGAAGGCCTGGAAGCTGTTCGCGACCCAGCAGCTGATCAACTCGACATTCCCCTTCCTCATCATCACCTGGTCGCAGCAATATGTGCCTGCGTCGAACACGGTGGTGCTGGCCTCGACGACGCCGATCTTCGCCTTCCTGATCACCTCGCTGATCACGCGGCATGAGCCGGCCACGCTGTTGAAGCTCGCGGGCGCCATCCTCGGCCTTGCCGGGACCGTCGTCATTGTCGGCCTCGACGCGCTGCGCGGCTTCGGTAGCGAGATCATTGCGGAGATCGCGATCCTGCTCGCCACCATCTCCTTTGCCTGCGCGACGATCTTCGGCCTCAGGCGCTCAGACTACGACCCGATGGTGGTCGCAGCCGGCTCGCTGCTGTTCGGCGGCCTCGTGCTGCTGCCGCCCGCGCTGATCATCGACCAGCCCTGGACGCTGCACCCGACGCCGACCGCGATCGTCGCCACCATCGTGATGGGCATCGTCTCGAGCGCGTTGGGATTGATGCTGTTCTACATGTGCCTCGGCCGGCTCGGCACGCTGACGACGAATGCGCAAGGCTACCTGCGCATCCCGATCGGCGTCGGCCTCTCCGTGCTGCTGCTCGGCGAGAGCGTGCCGTCGAACCTGGCGCTGGGACTGCTGCTGGTGATGGCGGGCGTCGCCGCGATGACGGTGCCGACGGAGCGGCTGAAGCGGCGGTAGCGTGGAACGCTACTGCTTGGCGTCGTCCGCCAGCAGCTTCCGGTATTTCTCGACGTCGCGGGTCACAAGCAGCTGAAGCAGCTCCGGCGCGTGCTCATTGTCGTCGGGCGCAACGGTCGACAGCTCGGCAAAGCGCTTCTTCACCGCGTCGGTCTCCACCGCCGTGCGCGCGGCGGCATTCAGCCTGGCGATGACGGCCGGCGGCGTGCCCTTGGGCGCGAACAGGCCGTTCCAGCCCTGCGCCTCGAATTCGGGAAGACCGGCTTCCGCTGACGTCGGCAGGTCCGGCACCGTCGCGAGCCGCACGGTCGAGCCGACCACGAGACCCCGCACCAGCTTCTCGTTGATCGATTGCGAGACGGAAGCGGCCGCATCGCAGACGCCGTCGATCTGGCCGCCGATCGCGTCGGTGAGCGCGGGCGCGGCACCGCGATAGCCGATCAGCGTGGCGTCGATCCCGGCGGCCGTCACGAAGCTCTTGCAGATCAGATAGTTCGACGAGCCGACGCCGGCATGGCCGAGATTGACCTTGCCCGGGTTGGCCTTGGTGTAGGCGATGAACTCCTTCAGGTCCTTGGCCGGAAAGTCCTTGCGGAGCGCCACGATGCCGAACGTCTTCGCCACCATTCCGATCGGCACGAAGGAGTCGGGCGTGAAGGGCAGCTTCGGATAGATCGTGTAGGTCGCCGCATTCGTGCCGGCATTGCCGATTGCGATGGTGTAGCCGTCAGGCTCGGCGCGGGAGGCACGCGCCAGCGCGGTCGAGCCGCCGGCACCGGCCACGTTCTCGATCACGATGGTCTGGCCGAGCGCGATGCCCATCTGCTCGGCGACGGTGCGCGCGATCACGTCCGAGGTGCCGCCGGCCGCGAACGGCACGATCATGGTGACCGGACGCTTGGGGAAGTCCTGCGCAAACGCGGCGGACGCAAACGCAACGACGGCAAGGGCGGCCGAGAGCCGCTTCGCCACGAACGCGATCACGCGGCCTTTTCCAGATGCTGGACGAGGCCCGCGAACAGGCCGCGGCCGTCGGTGCAGCCCATGATGTCTTCGACGTGGTTTTCGGGATGCGGCATCATGCCGAGCACGTTGCCCTTGTCGTTGACGAGACCGGCGATGGAATGCGCCGCGCCGTTGATGTTGTGGCTCTCGTCGACCGCGCCGTCGGCGGAGCAGTAGCGATAGAGCACCCGCCCCTCGCCCTCGATCCGCTTGATGGTCTCTTCGTCCGCCTCGTAATTGCCCTCGCCATGCGCCACCGGCACGCGGATCACCTGGCCGGCATTGTAGCCGCGCGTGAACGGGGTGTCGGAACGCTCGACGCGCAGATGCACGTCCTTGCAGATGAATTTCAGCCGCGCATTGCGCATCAGCACGCCCGGCAACAGGCCGGATTCGCAGAGGATCTGGAAACCGTTGCAGACGCCGAGCACGAGCCCGCCCTTGGCTGCATAGCCGCGCACCGCGTCCATCACGGGCGAGCGCGCCGCAATCGCACCGCAGCGCAGGTAATCGCCGTAGGAGAAGCCGCCGGGCACCACGACGAGGTCGGTCCCCGCGGGAAGCGACGTCTCGGCGTGCCACACCATCGCGGGCTCATGGCCCGAGATGAGTCTCAGCGCACGCGCCATGTCGCGTTCGCGATTGATTCCAGGGAAGACGAGGATGGCGGCTTTCATTGGGCGGGCACTTCGTTCAATTCTAGTCTGCGTTCGATATGATCAAGCCGAAGGTCCGAGCGAGCAAGTATGCCGTAAATGTTGTGAAGGTCCTGCTGCATCGAAATCTGATGTCCGCGAAGAGCACTCAACTCGGCCTTGACCTCGTCGATCTTGTGATCCACGCGATCCAGTCTCTGCGGCACTTGCTTGAGGACCTCAAAGATCAACTCGTTGCTGACCTCGGCCATTGCGGTCTCTCAGCCCTTCATTTCGATCGCATAGTTCTCGATCACGGTGTTCGCCAGCAGCTTGTCGGCGGCGTCCTTCAACGCCGCTTCCGCCTTGGCCTTGTCGGCGCCGGCGAGCTCGATGTCGAACACCTTGCCCTGCCGGACGCTTGCGACGCCGTCGACGCCGAGCGACTTCAGCGCACCCTCGATCGCCTTGCCCTGCGGATCGAGGATGCCCGTTTTCAAGGTAACGGTGACACGTGCCTTCACGTCGATATCCCTCTTAGCTCTTCACCAGCACCGGGCCGGAGCCCGCCGGACGCTCGTTCTCCATGAGGATGCCGAGGCGCTTTGCGACTTCGGTGTAGGCCTCGAGCAGCCCGCCGAGGTCCCTGCGGAAACGATCCTTGTCGAGCTTCTCGTTCGACTTGATGTCCCACAGGCGGCAGCTATCCGGCGAGATCTCGTCGGCGACGATGATGCGCATCATCTCGTTCTCGAACAGCCGCCCGCACTCCATCTTGAAGTCGACGAGGCGGATGCCGATGCCGAGGAAGAGGCCGGTCAGGAAGTCGTTGACACGGATGGCGAGCGCCATGATGTCGTCGATCTCCTGCGGGGTCGCCCAGCCGAAGGCGGTGATGTGCTCTTCCGACACCATGGGGTCGTTGAGCTGGTCGTTCTTGTAGTAGAATTCGATGATCGAGCGGGGCAGCTGCGTGCCCTCCTCGATGCCGAGGCGCTGCGACAGCGACCCGGCGGCCACGTTCCGCACCACCACCTCGAGCGGCACGATCTCGACCTCGCGAATCAGCTGCTCGCGCATGTTGAGGCGGCGGATGAAGTGGGTCGGCACCCCGATGTCGTTGAGGTGCTGAAACAGGTACTCCGAGATCCGGTTGTTGAGGACACCCTTGCCCTCGATCACCTGATGCTTCTTGGCATTGAACGCGGTGGCATCGTCCTTGAAGTGCTGGATCAGGGTCCCGGGCTCGGGACCTTCATACAGAACCTTTGCCTTGCCTTCATAAATGCGACGCCGACGGCTCATGGGGATGTACCGTGTTTTGTTGAAATCCATGTATTTGGTGTGCTCCGGTTGACGAAACTACGACCCACAGCGGAGCTGCCGTGAACAGCCTGGACCCCATGGAAACAGAACAGGAACCAAGCTTTAGGCAACCTATCCGATTGGCTGTCCCAGCACAATCGATCCGGCCCTTCCGGCATAAACTTATACCGTCTTGCCTGCGGCTTAACGGCTCGTTGTTTTGCCGATTGGTGCCCCCTATCTAGGCATGGACCGGGCCTGTCGCAACGCAGGCGAGCCAGGGTGCAGCAGGGGAACAGAACCATGAGCAGTTTCGACAAGCGCGAGGAAGGTTTCGAGAAGAAATTCGCCCTCGACGAGGAGCAGAAATTCAAGGCTGAAGCCCGTCGCAACCGGCTGCTCGGCCTGTGGGCGGCCGAAAAGCTCGGCATCACCGGCGATGCCGCCACGGCCTACGCCAAGGAGGTGGTCGCGGCCGATTTCGAGGAAGCCGGCGATGCCGACGTGTTGCGCAAGATCATGGCCGATTTCGCCGCCAAAAACGTCGCCATCACCGAGCAGGCCATTCGCGCCAAGATGAGCGAGCTGATCGCGATCGCGGCGGCCGAGGTAAAGGCCGGGAAATAGGCCGGCAGGGAGCGGCGAATGGCACGGAAAGGTCCGTTCGCCGCTTTGTGCATAACGACTTGCGGCAAGTCCCGGGCAATGCCAAATGAGCGGCATGTCCCAGGATCATATCTCGAACGTCCTCGCCGAACGATATGCCTCGCCCGCCATGCGCGCCATCTGGAGCGGCGAAGGCAAGGTTCGCCTCGAGCGCGACTATTGGATCGCCGTGCTGAAGGCTCAGCGCGATCTCGGTATTCCGGTGCCGGACGGCGTGGTCGAATCCTACGAGCGCGTGAAGGACGACGTTAACCTCGAATCCATCATGCGCCGCGAGCGCATCACGCGCCACGACGTCAAGGCCCGCATCGAGGAGTTCTGCGAACTCGCCGGTCACGAGCACCTGCACAAGGGCATGACCAGCCGCGACCTGACCGAGAACGTGGAGCAGCTCCAGGTCTACCGCGGCCTGCAGCTGGTCGAGACCAAGAGCATCGCCGCGCTGATCCGCTTTGCCAGGCACGCAAGGCAGCTGCGCGACATGCCTTTCACGGCGCGCACGCACAACGTGGCCGCCCAGGTTACGACGCTCGGCAAACGCATCGCCATGTTCGGCGAAGAGATGCTGCTGGCGCATCAGAGCCTCGTCAACGTGCTGAACACCTATCCCGCGCGCGGCCTCAAGGGCGCGGTCGGCACGCGGCTCGACCAGATCACCCTGTTCAACGGCGATGCCGGCAAGGCCCGCGCGCTCGAACAGCGCATTCTCGTTCACCTCGGCCTGCCCGCGAGTTTCGATGCCGTCGGCCAGGTCTATCCGCGCAGCCTGGACTTCCGCGCGGTCAGCGCGCTCGTCGATCTCGCCAGCGGTCCTGGCAGCTTCGCAAAGACCTTGCGCCTGATGGCCGGTCACGAACTCGCCAGCGAAGGTTTTGCCAAGGGCCAGGTCGGCTCCTCTGCGATGCCGCACAAGATGAACAGCCGCTCCTGCGAGCGCATCAACGGCCTGCATGTGGTGTTGAAGGGCTATCTCGCGATGGCCGCCGGCCTGTCCGGCGATCAGTGGAACGAGGGCGACGTCTCCTGCTCCGTCGTGCGCCGCGTGATGCTGCCCGATACCTTCCTCGCGATGGACGGCCTGCTCGAGACCCTGCTTTCGGTGCTCGACCAGATGGAGATTTTCAACGCCGTCGTCGCGACCGAACTGAACCGCTATCTGCCCTTCCTGCTGACCACCACCGTCATGATGGAGGCGGTGAAGAAGGGCGCGGGCCGCGAAGGCGCGCACGAGGCGATCAAGGAACACGCCGTCTCGGCCATCCGCGACCTGCGCACCGGCAAGATCGTGCAGAACGACCTCCTGCAGCGCCTCGCCGCCGATCAGCGTCTCGGCCTCAGCGAAACCGAGCTCGAGCGCGTGCTCGATCACGGTCGCGCCAATTCGGGCGATGCGGCCGCGCAGGTCGATCACTTCGCCGAGCAGGTGGACGCGCTCGCCAAGGCCAACCCCGTGGCGGCCGGCTACGCGCCGGGCGCAATTCTCTGACGGGTCTGATGGTCATTGCGAGGAGCCCGCGACGAAATTGCGAAGCAATTTTGCGCTGGTGACGAAGCAATCCGCATTTACATTCGCGGCAAGAGGGATTGCTTCGCTTCGCTCGCAATGACGAAGCAACCTCAGCCCTCCTTGAACCCGTACTCCGGCACGTTGCCGCTGGCGCCGTAATATTTGTAAGGCAGGAACTTGCCGCTCATGGTGATCTTGACGCGGTCGCCCTTCGGGTTGGCGACGCGCTCGATCCCCATGTCGAAGTCGATCGCCGACATGATGCCGTCACCGAACTCTTCCTCGATCAGTGCCTTCCAGGCCGGGCCGTTCACCATCACCATTTCGTAGAAACGATAGATCAGCGGATCGGTCGGCGGCATCGGCGTGCCGGTACCGCGCATCGGCACCTCGTTGAGCATCGCGGTCTCGGCCTTCGACAGGCCGAACAGTTCGCCGGCATTCGCCGCTTGCGGCTTGGTCAGCTTCATCTGGCCGAGGATCGCCCCCACGATCAGCACCTCCGCGTAGCCGCCCACCTGCTCGCAGATGTATTTCCAGGTCCACCCCTTCTCGCGCTTGATGTCGAGCAGTTTTTCGGTGAGGTCTTCGCGTTTCATGTCAGGTCTCCTTGGTTGTCGTCATGCCCGGGCCTTGTCCCGGGCATCCACGTTCTTTGGCCGCCTATGAACACGTGGATGGCCGGGACAGGCCCGGCCAAGACGGCTCTCGCGGCGGTTCCGGCTTGACATCGGATGCGATCGTCAGTCCGGGCTTGCCGATATGAATCACCGGCACGTTACGCGGATCATGATCAGGCGTCTCGGCGGTGAAATTCTTGCTGCGCGTCACCAGGAAATCGATGATGTGATTGCGCAGCGCGTAGTACAGCGGATGGCGGTGCAGATCGGTGCGGCCGCGATCCCTGGGCAAGGGATTCTCGACCACCTCCGCCAGCACCGCGCCGGGGCCGTTGGTCATCAGGAAGATCTTGTCGGCGAGATAGATCGCCTCGTCGACGTCATGGGTGATCATGAACGCGGTCTGCCCGGTCTCGAGGCAGATCCGCCGGACCTCGTCCTGCAGCGTGCCGCGCGTCAGCGCGTCGAGCGCCGAGAACGGTTCGTCCATCAGCATCATCTTCGGTGTAATCGAGAGAGCGCGCGCGATGCCGACGCGCTGCTTCATGCCGCCCGAAAGTTCGGACGGACGCTTGTGCTCGGAACCGGTCAAGCCGACCAGATCGATGAACGTCTGCGCATGCGCCTTGACCTTCGCGCGGTCCCAGTTCCGCCATTTCGAGGTCACGGCATAGGAGACATTGCCGAGCACGGTGCGCCAGGGCAGCAGCGCGTGGCTCTGGAAGATCACGGCGCGGTCGAGGCTGGTGCCTGAAATGGCCTGCCCGTCGACGATGACTGTTCCCTCGCTCGGCGCATCGAGACCGGCGAGGATGTTGAGCACCGTGGTCTTGCCGCAGCCGGAATGGCCGATCACGCAACAGAACTCGCCCCGCGCCATCGACAGCCAGAGATTCTCGAACACGGTGGTCGTGGCGCCGCTTGCGCCCGGATAGCGTTTGGCGATGCCTTCGATGGAAACGAATTTGTCGGTCATGGGCAGCGGCTCCGCAAGCGTGCTGCGCCCTCTCGCCCCGCTTGCGGGAAGAGGATTGGGGTGCGGGGGAATCTCCACATGGACGGTGAGAGTTGGACTCGCGGAGAGCCCCCCTCACCCGGATCGCAAGAGCGATCCGACCTCTCCCCGCAAGCGGGGCGAGGTGAACAAGCGGCGACGCCGGTAAACATCATCATCCCCTACTCCGGAAACGTGACCATGCGCGTGAAGCGCGCGAGGATCTGGTCAAGCAGCATGCCGACGATCCCGATCAGCAGGATCGCGATGATCACATTGGTGATCGACAGGTTGTTCCATTCGTTCCAGACGAAGTAGCCGATGCCGGTGCCGCCGACGAGCATTTCGGCAGCGACGATCACGAGCCAGGCGATCCCGATGGAGATGCGCATCCCGGTCAGGATCGTCGGCGCTGCCGCCGGGAGGATCACGGTGAAGGCGCGCCTGAGCGTGCCGACCTCCAGGGTGCGCGCGACGTTGATCCATTCTTTGCGCACGCTGGCCACGCCGAACACGGTGTTAAGCAGCATCGGCCAGATCGAGCAGATGAAGATGACGAAGATCGCCGAGATCGAGGAGTCCTTGATGGTGTAGAGCGCCAGCGGCATCCAGGCGAGCGGCGAGATCGGTTTGAGAACCTGGATGAACGGATCGAGCGCCCTGCTCAGAAGCGGCGACATGCCGATCAGGAAGCCGAGCGGGATGGCAACGAGCACCGCGAGCAGATAGCCGAGCCCGACCCGCGCGATCGAATAGCCGAGCTGGATGCCGAGGCCCTTGTCGTTCGGCCCGTTATCGTAGAACGGCCGCTTCAGATGCTCCCACAGCTTGGCGCCGACATCGAGCGGCCCCGGCATTGCGGATTTGCCCTGCGTCGCGGTCAGGCCCATCAGCTTGGCGTATTCCGGGCTCATCGCCTTGACCGGCGCGCTCGCGCGCGTGGCGAGGTGCCAGATGCCGAGGAATGCGGCGAGCAGCGCGATGGAGACGAGACCCGCGCGGAGACGGAGCGAGATGGTTGTCATCTGGCGCACCACCGATGCTGTGTCCCGGGCGCGGCGCGGCACGAAGTGATGCGACGCAGAACCGGAACCCAAGCGGCCCCACTGGGGGCCGGCTCAGCGATGCACCACTGCGTGCTGCATCGCGTCCGGGACACGAGAGGGCTCATCCTCACGACGCCTTCCTGATCTTGAAGCTCGTGACGTAATCCTCCGGCTTGGCCGGATCGAACGTCTTGCCCATCACCGCGAACGACTTGTACGCGGTTGCCGGCGGCGTCAGCCCCATCTCGGTCATTAGTTTTTTGGTGTCGGTGGCGAGATAGACCTGCTCGGCCACCGCCTTGTAGTCGACATCGCCCTTGATCTGGCCCCAGCGCTTCATCTGCGTCAGCATCCACACCGCGAAGGACTGCCAGGGGAACGGATCGAAATCGACGCGCTTTTCGTCGGTCTTCACGCCGCCGAGGCCGTCGGCATAGGTGCCGGTCAGCACCTGTTCCAGCACCGTGACGGGCGCGTTGATGTAGTTGGCGGGCGCGATGGCTTCCGCGATCTGCTTGCGGTTCTCGGCCTTGGAGGCATAGGCGGTCGCATCGACGATGGCGCGGGTCAGCGCGGCAAAGCTGTTCGGCGCCGTGGTGATGAATTCGCGGCTGGCCGCGAAGCTGCAGCAGGGATGTCCGTCCCAGATCTCCTTGGACAGCAGGTGCATGAAGCCGACGCCGTCATAGATCGCGCGCTGGCAGATATTGTCGGGCGCGAGGAAGCCGTCGATGTTGTCGGCGCGCAAATTCGCCACCATTTCCGGCGGTGGCACCGAGCGGAGTTGCACGTCGGTGTCGGGGTCGATCCCGTGCTCGGCGAGATAATAGCGCAGCAGGTAATTGTGCATCGAGTAGTCGAAGGGAATTGCGAACTTCATTCCCTTCCAGTCCTTCGGATCGCGCTTGTCCTTGTGCTTGTTCGCCAGCACGATGCCTTGCCCGTTGATGTTCTCGATCGCGGGCACGGCGAAGGGAATGGCGTTGGCACCGAGGCCGAGCGAGATCGCGATCGGCATCGGTGCCAGCATGTGCGCGGCGTCGTATTCCTTGTTGATGGTCTTGTCGCGGATCACCGCCCAGCCGGCGGTCTTGACCACTTCGACGTTGAGGCCGTGCTTGGAATAGAAGCCGAGCGGCGCCGCCATGATGATCGGCGTGGCGCAGGTGATCGGTATGAAGCCGACCTTGAGGTCCTTCTTCTCCGGCGCGCCGGTTTGCGCAAAGACTTCGGTCGCCGTCTTGATCGGAAAGAACTGCGACAGCGCGGCGAGCGCCGTGGACGCACCGACCGATTTCAGAAAGGCGCGCCGCGCCGCATCCTGCGGAAACATCGCACGCATCACCGCAGAGGCGACCACGCCCTCATAGCGCTTCTCCTCGCTGTCGACGGGCTCGCAGCGCAGTGCCGCGGCCTGGTCGTGCTCGGCCGCGGATTCGTGTTGGCCACAGGCGCAGCCGGCTCGAAGATTACGATCGGGATCGAACGGATTGTCGAAAATGGACATCGGACCTCCTGCGCGTCGTTGCAGAAACAATTACGCAAGGAGCATGCCATCGCTCTCGGCAGGGGCAGTGCCTTGATGACGCAGCGATATCGGCTAAACTTGGCTACTACGAAATATCGTGATATACGAAATATCGTAACACAATCACGAGATTTCGTAGTGTCGATACTCCCAATGGTTGGCCAGGACGACACGTCCTGCGCCCTCGATCCGCGTATCTCCGCCTTCGAATCGTCCGTCGAGGCCACGTTGCTGGTGGACCCCTATGGCGACCAGATCGTCGACGCCAATCCGGCCGCCTGCGCCCTGCTCGGCTACGATCGCGCCCTGCTGCGGCAGACCAGGGCCAGCACCCTGCATGCGGGCGAGCTTTCGGCGCTGACCGTGTTCACCCAGGCCGTACTGCACAAAGGCGCCTACTGGACCACCACGCTCACCCCCCGCCATGCCACCGGACAGACGCTCAGGCTCGAATATGCCGGCTGCGTCCTCCCCCATGACGGCCATACGCTGGTCCAGCTCACGCTGACCGATCTCGATGCCCGCCGCCGCCGCAATGTCGATGCCGCAGCCGAGGACCACATGCGCAGCGGCATCTCGACCTGGCAGCGCGTGGAGCGCGTGTTCCAGGACATCGAGCGCGAGAACCAGCTGATCCTGCGCGCCGCCGGCGAAGGCATCTATGGCGTCAACGCCGAGGGCAAGACCACCTTCGTCAACCCGGCCGCCGAGCGCATGCTCGGCTGGACCGCCGAGGAGCTGGTCGGCAAGGAAATCCACCCGATCGTGCACCACACCCATCACGACGGCAGCCACTATCCCGACCACGACTGCCCGATCTATGCAGCGTTCCGCGACGGCGCGGTGCATCAGGTCGACGGCGAGGTGTTCTGGCGCAAGGACGGCTCGCCGGCCTGGGTCGAGTACACCTCGACGCCGATCCGCGACCGCGGCGTGGTGGTCGGCGCCGTCGTGGTGTTTCGCGACGTCAGCCAGCGCCGCGAGGCCGACGAGAAGCTGCATGCCGCGCTCGCGGAGGTCGACCGGCTGCGCGAACGGCTCGAACTCGAAAACGCCTATCTGCAGGAAGAAATCCGCATCGAGACCAATCCGCGCGGCATCATCGGGCAGAGCGAGGCGGTTCAGCAGACGCTGCGCCAGGTCAAGCTGGTGGCGCCGACCACCGCGGCGGTGATGATCACCGGCGAATCCGGCACCGGCAAGGAGCTGATCGCACGCGCCATCCATGAGGATTCCACCCGCAGCGACCGGCCGCTGATCCGCGTGAACTGCGCCGCGATCCCGCGCGAATTGTTCGAGAGCGAGTTCTTCGGCCATGTCCGCGGCGCCTTCACCGGCGCGATGCGCGATCGCATCGGCCGCTTCGAGCTCGCCGATGGCGGCACGCTGTTCCTCGACGAGGTCGGCGAGATCCCGCTCGAACTGCAAGGCAAGCTGCTGCGGGTGCTGCAGGAAGGCAATTTCGAGCGCGTCGGCGAGGAGCGCACGCGCACGGTCGACGTTCGCGTCATCGCCGCGACCAATCGCGATCTCAAGCAGGAGGTGCAGCGCGGCCGTTTTCGCGAGGACCTCTATTTCCGCCTCAACGTGTTCCCGATCGAGACGGTGCCCCTGCGCGAACGGCGCGAGGACATCCCCCTGCTCGCTCAACATTTTTTGACACGCGAGAGCAAGGCGCTGAAGTCGAATCTGCGCCTGTCGGAAGGCGATGCGCGGCGGCTGACCAGCTACGACTGGCCTGGCAATGTCCGCGAGTTGCAGAACGTGATCGAGCGCGCCGCGATCCTGTCGCAAAACGGCCGCCTGCGCATCGACCTGCCGGATTCATCGGGCGTTCAGCCCATGGCCGGCGCTGCACGCCAAAAGGCAGATGCGCGACCGGCGGTGATGACCTCATCCGAGATGCGCGATCACGAGCGAGCCAACATCCTGGCCGCACTCGAGGCCTGCGCCGGAAAGGTCTTCGGCCCCGGCGGCGCGGCCGAGTTGCTCGACATCAAGCCGACCACGCTGGCCTCGCGGATCAAGGCGCTGGGGATTGCGCCTCGTCCGCGAGCCATCGGTTAGCTTGCGCTCACGCCGCCTTGGTCATCTCCGATGCCATCGGCAGGCCCTGCTCGATCGGCAGCGAGGGATCGCGCGACCATTCGTTCCAGGAGCCGAAATACATCCGCACGTCCTTCACGCCGGCATTCTTCAGGGCAAGGAAGGTGTTCGAGGCGCGCGCCCCCTTGAAGCAGTAGAGATAGACCGGCGTCGACGGCGTGATGCCGACGGTGGCGCATTCCGCCAGGATCTCGTCCTTGGACTTGAAGCGCGGGCCCTCGGCGGTCGGCTTCATCATGCGGTACCATTCCAGCCAGACGGCGCCGGGGATACGGCCCTTGCGCGGGCAGAAATCCTTGCCATAGGGCGAGGAGCTGTCGCCGATCCACTCGTCGACATCGCGCACGTCGAGAATGGCGATGCCCGGCTTGCCGACCGCGGCCAGCATGGTCTTGGCATCGATCAGGATCTCACCCGCCTCGGGCACGATCGAGAACGACGCCTTGGCCGGCATCGGCACGTCCTTCGTCACCGGGAAGCCCGCGCCCGCCCAGGCGTCGAAGCCGCCATGCAGCACCTTGACCTTGGGATAGCCGAGCATGGTCAGCAGGTAATAGCCGCGGCAGGACTGGCCGAAGCCGGAGTTCATCGACTGTTCGTAGATCACGGCCGTTTCCTTGCCGGAAAGACCTGCGGCACCGAACGCGTCGGCGAATTTGGTCTTCAGCTCGGCGATGCCTTCGGGCGTCGAGGTCGCGAGGAAGGTGAAGATCTCGTGCACGTTGACGGCGTTCGGCAGATGCCCGGCGGCATAGGCGTCGGGATTGCGGGTGTCGATGACGACACACGGCTCTAGCTTCAAGAGATCGGCAAGTTCGACGGCAGTGATCAGGACGTCAGTCATGGCAGCCTCTCCGTTGAGGTGGGGGGTCTTCGGGGGTGGGCACGTCAGAAGTCAGGACTCGGCGAGCATCTTGCGCAGCTGCTTGGTGGCGGGCGTGACGATCGCGACGAAATAGGCCTCGCGCAGGCGGCGCTGCGCGCGGTGGCTCTTGAGATAGCCGCGCGCGCCACAATGCAGCATCGCTGCATGCGCCGCCGCGACACTGGCCTCGCCGGCGCGAAGCCTGAGCGCGATCACCTTGCGCCAGTAGGTGTCCTCCTGATTGTAGGGATCGCGCGCGAGCGCCATCGCCTCGGTCTCGAGCTCGGCGGCGAGATCGCGGAAGTCGACCGCCTGCTGCGGCAGATAACGGTTGATGTGGCCGAGCGGCACAGCGACCTCGTCCATGATGGCGATGCAGTCCTTGATCACGCCGAGCGCCATGCCGGCCTGGAGCAGGATGAAGCCGGCGCGGATCTTCCTGACGAAGGGCGCGGCGGGATCGGCGAGGATCAGCTCGTCCGGCACGAAGGCGTCGCGAAACTGGACGCCATAGGTGCCGGTCCCGTCCATGGCGAGGAACGGCTTGCACGGCGTCAGCGTGATCGCAGGATCGGAGCAATCGGCGAGAAACATGACCGTGGCGGGCGCGCCGCTTGCGCTGCCCGGCTCGTCCTCGCGCTCGAAGATGGTGCCGAAATAATGGCCGGGACCGAGATTGGAGACCCAGGGCAGCGCGCCGCGCACGATGTAGCCGCCCTCGACCTTGCGTCCCTTCAGTTTGAGCTTCTCGATGCCGAAGAAGCTCTTCATCGGATTGGACAGCCCGGTGCCGCCGAGCACCCGGCCGGTCGAGAAGGCATTGCCGAAGCGCTTTGCCAGCTTCATGTTGGTCGAGTTCGCCGCGTACCAGACCAGCGTGTTCTGGCACCACGCCATGAACGCCGTGCTGCCGCAGACCTGCCCGATCTCGGACGTGGCCTGAATGGCGCAGCGCAAATCGGCGGGACCTTCGTGCGACACGTGGCTGCCGAAGGCGCCGACCGCGCCGAACATGCGCAGCACCTCGGCCGGATAGACCGAGCCGTCATCGATGCCGGCGGCGAGCGGCGCGAGCTGCTCGCGTGCAATCCGCGCCACTTCCCCTGCAATGGACGGTGCGGGCTGATCTAAAGTCTCGACCCGTGATAAAGCCAGTGAACCCATGATCGTCTCCCGCACCTTGTCCTGTTGCAATCTGCTAGATGCCGACCTCGAGATTGACCGGGCGGGTGAAGGTATTGGCGACCGGCGACCATTTCTTCACGTGAGTGACCAGCGCGTTGATCTCGTCCTGCGAGATGCCCTCGCATTCCATGTCGACCTTGACGCGCACGTCGGTGAAGCCAACCGGCTTGTCCGACATGTCGCCGGTGCCCCACACCGCGGTGATGTTGAGGTCGCCTTCGAGCTCGAGCTCGAGCTTGTTGACGATCCAGCCGCGATGCACCGCATTGGCATGCAGGCCGACCGCGAGGCAGGAGCCGAGCGCGGCGAGCGAGGCTTCCGACGGATTGGGCGCGGTATCGTCGCCCAGAAGGCCCGGCGGCTCGTCCACGATATAGGGCGGCAGATTGCGGATGTAGTTGGCGTGGCGGAATTTGCCCTCCGCGACCGTCTTGCATTTCAAGGTCTTGATGACCTTCGGATTGGCCTTGCCGCTCGCAATCAGTTGCTCGAGGCCATTCTTGTCGATGGGCGCAAGGCACCCCGTCAGCACTGTCTTTTGAACGACGGCAGTCATCATCTTCTCCCTGGCAGAAGTGGAAAACGGCAGGATACCGAACGGTCTGTTTTCTTGCATGGAGCGTGCCAGACGAGGCCAGAAGCAAAAGGCGAAGCATTGGAGCTGCTTAGCGCGCGCTGCCTGGGGATTGATCAGAAGCCGCATGCTCAAAGGCGATGCAGATGGGCTTCGCCGTGCGAATCTTTTCAGCGCGGAACAGATGCGGCTTGCTGATGCGGCACGGCTGCGGGTAAGTTCGGACTCATGGTCAAGTCCGCTCTCAAACAGCCGTCATCGAAGAAGACTGCAAACGCGCCGCATTCGGGCGCAGGCGACGACGAATCCGCGCGCGGACGCCTGCTCAACGCCGCAACGCATCTGTTCTGCAAGAACGGCATCAACGCCACCGGCATCGATGCGATCATCGAGGAAGCCGGCACCGCGAAGACCACGCTCTACAAGCTGTTCGGCTCCAAGACCAATCTCGTCAACGCGGTGCTGGAGAGCGAAGGCAAGCAGTGGCGCGAATGGTTCATCGGCGCCATGGAGGAAGGCGGCGGCGACGCGCAGGCCAAGCTCACGCGCATCTTTCCGGCGCTGAAGAGCTGGTTTGCGGAAGAGCGTTTCTACGGCTGCCCCTTCATCAATGCCGTCGGCGAGCACGACAAGGACGCCAAGCAGTTCCGCAACATCGCGCTGAAGCACAAGAAGATCGTGCTCGGCCACATCGAGAAGCTCGCCGGGGAGCTTGGCTCGGGCGAGCCTGCGGTGCTTGCGCATCAGCTCGGCCTGCTGATCGATGGTGCGATTGTTGCCGCGATGATCTCGCGCGACCCGGGCGTGGCCGATATGGCGGCGCTGACCGCGGGCCCCCTGCTCGGCCAGACAAAGTCGAAGAAGAAGCGCGCGGCGGATCAGCTCGAGGCGGTGTGATCGCGTAGGGTGGGCAAAGGCGCGTAGCGCCGTGCCCACCAAATGTTTCGGCTTGGTCGAACGACAGGGTGGACACGCTTCGCTTTGCCCACCCTACGAAATGCGCCTCGCCAATCCCTCCATAAACCGTGCAATCGCCGCGAGCACCGGCGCCTGATCCCCCGCGAAGAACCAGTGGTCGCTGCCATCGAGTTCGACGAACTCCGCACCTTCGATCCGGCTCGCGATATCGCGCCCCGCCGCGATCCGCACGGCCTTGTCGTCCTTCCTGTGCAGCACCAGCGTCGGCACGGCGATCTGCGCCAGAAGGTGCCGCACGTCGGCATCGCGAAACGCCTCGAGCACGACGGAGATGCCGCCGGGACTGGAGGCCGCGCGCAGCAGCCCCGCCCACCAGGCGCGCGCCTGCGGATCATGGGCAAGGCTCGGCGCAAAAGTCTCGATCCCGACCGGGCCGCCCCATTGCGCAACGAGATGGCGGCTCCAGGCATCATACTGCCCGGCGCGCAGCGCGTGCGGATAGTCCTGCGACCAGCAGCCCTTGGCGAGCGCGCCGAACAGGATGAGTCCGGCCACGCGGCGCGGTTCATCGACGGCAAATTTGATGCAGGCCGGCCCGCATTCGGATGCGCCAAACAGCACGACGCGGCGCGACTCCGCCGCCCGCAGCACGGTGGCGATATCCTGCGCGGTGGCGTCGATCCCGGGGGCTGAACCGACCCGGTCGGACAGTCCGATGCCGCGACGATCCAGAACAATGAGACGTCCGAGCTTCGTCAATGACGCCAGAAAATTGCGACTGGCGGGATGCTCCCAGACGCGTTCCACATGCGAGACGAAGCCGGGCATGACCAAAATATCGAGCGGGCCGCTGCCGTAGGTTTGAAACGCCAGATGCACGCCGGCGCCCTTCACATACCGCGTCATGGGGGCGGCGTGCGGCGCCGCCGCGGGGCTCATCAGCGCCTCCGTCTCTGCCTCCGGCGCCACGCCGAGTTCGTCCCGGAGCCGCCGCGTCAGGGCCGAATGGTGCCGCTCCGCCGCGCTCCGGTCGCCGGCGAGCAGCAGGCTGCGGATCAGATGCCGGCCATAGACTTCGCTGAACGGATCGAGTTCGACCAGACGTCCCGCATGCGCGGTCCCGGCAAAATGGTCGCCGGCGGCATTCCGGTCCTGCACCAGACGCTCCAGGGCATGCATGAGCCGTCCCCGCAGCGCTTCGCGCCGGAAGAACGCCCAATCGGAGAATTCCAGACAGTCATCCAGGGCGAAGCCCGCCAGGAAGTCTCCCCGATAGATCGCGCAGGCGCCGTCAAAGTCGCCGCCGTCACAGGCGCGCTCGAACAGTTGTGTGTCGATCGTCGCATCGACCGAAGGAGACCAGCGCACGCTGGTGCGGTCGGTCTCGAACACCGGCTGGCCAAGCGCCTGCTCGACGCGGTGGAGCAGGCGCCGCAATCGCGCAAGGCCCGTCTCGCGGTCGGTCTCGGGCCACAGCAGCGTGGCGATGACATCCCGCGACACGGCGACCCTGGCCTCCGCGAGATAGACCAGCAGCGCAAGACCCTTGCGCAAGGCCAGTTTGATCGGGCGGCCGTCGGCATGGATCTCGGGGAACCCGAACGCCGCAAGCGAGAAAGCCGTCATCAAAATCCTCCCTGCCCGCGCGGCGTCGCCGGGGGACGCGCAGGGGACGGTCGGGCGGTAACGGTCGGGCCAGATCGAGCCGGCTCGTCAGCGAGCAGCTCAAGCCCCTGCATGCGGCACCGCCGTATCAGCCACACTAGGACAATCCATGGTCGCGCGCCTCGCAATCCTGCTCTACGCCGTCGTGAGCTATGCCATCTTCGCGGCTTCATTCCTCTATGCGCTCGGTTTCGTCGGCAATTATGTCGTGCCGAAGTCGATCGACGTTGGTCCCCCCGCGAGTCCGGGCGAGGCCATCGCCGTCAACCTGCTGCTGATGAGCCTGTTCGCAATCCAGCACAGCGTGATGGCCCGCGCATCCTTCAAACGATGGTTGACCAGCTTCGTCCCGGCCGCCTGCGAGCGCAGCACCTATGTGCTGCTGTCCAGCCTGATCCTCCTGCTGCTGTTCTGGCAGTGGCGTCCGATCCCGGCGCCGGTCTGGCAGGTCACGGGCATTGCGGCCTTTTTGCTGATCGGCCTTCACTGGCTCGGCTGGTTGATCGCGTTCGCCTCGACTCACATGATCGATCATTTCGACCTGTTCGGCCTGCGCCAGGCTTTCGTCGCGCTCCGCAGCGCCGAAACATCGGGTCAATCCTTCAGGACTCCGCTGCTCTACAAGATCGTCCGGCATCCGATCATGCTGGGCTTCCTGCTCGCATTCTGGGCCACACCCGAAATGACCGCCGGCCATCTGCTGTTCGCTCTCGCAAACACGGCCTACATCCTGGTCGCATTGCAGTTCGAGGAACGGGATCTGATCGCGGCCTTCGGCGCGACCTACCAGGAGTATCGACGGCGCGTTCCGATGCTGGTGCCGCGCGTGTTCGGCCGCCGGGGCACCGAACAGCGCACCTCGCCGCGTTCCGCCGGAGCGCCGCAATGAACGTCGCGCCAAAGATGGCGGAGGCCATGCGCGGCGCGGTCAATCGAACGGTCGGGCAGGAATTGTGCTGAGGATCAGATAGAGTACGCGGACGACAGCAGAGGAAGCGGGCAAGTGTTGACCGGGATCATCATCGACAAGCGTTTTTGCGGCCCTCCAAACTCCGGCAATGGCGGTTATGTCTGCGGCCGGCTGGCCCGCCACATTCCAGGCGCTGCGGAGGTCACGCTGCGCGCACCGCCGCCGCTCGACACACCGCTCGATACGATCGCGATCGACGACGGCACGTGGGAGCTTCGCGACGGCGCCAGGATCGTGGCGACCGGGCGGCCGATCAGCGTCGACCTGGCTCGCCTGGAAACCGCAAGCTTCGAGGAGGCCTGTGCCGCCGAGTTGCTGACGCCGGTCAAGCCGCACGAGCATCCGCTGCCGACCTGTTTCGTGTGCGGTCCCGCGCGAGCCAAAGGCGACGGCCTGCGCATCTTTGCCGGACCGCTCGGACGGCATGCGCAGAGACCGGTTCTCGCGGCGAGCTGGACGCCGGACCTGCATCTCGCGGCCGAGGATGATCTCGTCGCCCCCGAATTTCTCTGGTCGGCGCTCGATTGCCCGACCGGCTATGCCTGCAATTGCGATCCGCAGGGCGGCACCTTCGACAAGACGCCACTGCTGCTGGGACGGATGTCGGCCCGGATAGAAGCCCGTCCGCGCCCCGGCGACCGCTGCATCATCACCGCCTGGCCCATCGGCCGCGACGGTCGCAAGCGCACGGCCGAAGCTGCCCTGCATGATGACGCCGGAAGGCTGCTGGCCGTGGCGCGGGCGACATGGATTGCGGTCGACCGCGAGGTGCAAATCGGGCGTGCTTCGTAGGGTGGCAAAGCCGCGCAGCGCCGTGCCCACCATTCTGTTCGACCTATCGATGGATGGTGGGTACGCTTCGCTTTGCCCAACCTACCTTCTTCGTCAAATTTACCTTCCGTCAAGCACGGCCCAAGATCGGACGTGGTCTGTAAAGACGGCTTTAGCACCCCCTCGTCATTGGTCATCCGCACGAGATGGGATGCCTTGGAATGCAGTCCGAAGCCGGACGATACAGCTTGCCGCGCTGGCGCGTGATGCGATGGTTGACCGACGTTGGCCCCGACGTGCCGGCCGACATTCGCTCCGCCCTGATCTCCCAGCTGTTCGGTGCACTCCCGATCTTTTTGGGCGGCGCCATCAATTCCGTCGCGATCGCGGCCATCATCGCCTATCGTCAGCAGACCGCGCCGCTTGTCGCCTGGTTCGTGCTCGAACTCGCGATTTGCCTGACGCGCGTCGCGATCCTGGTTGCGGCACATCGCGCGATCCGGCTGCACCGGCCCACGCCGACCGATCTTCACCTCCTGTTCTCGATGGCCTGGAGCGCGAGCCTCGGACTGGGCGCGGTCGCGAGTATCGCGAGCGGCGACTGGCTCGTCGCGATGCTGGCCTCGATGTCCACCGCAGCCATGATCGGCGGCATCTGCTTCCGGAATTTCGGCGCGCCGCGATTTGCCGGGATCATGATGCTGATCTGCCTCGGCCCCGTCGTGGTCTACATCTGTTTTCTCCGCGAACCATTGCTCTACATCATGATCTATCAGATCCCGATGTATCTCGGGGCCATGGCGGGCGCGGGCTTCCGGCTCAACCGGATGCTGATCACGACCATGCGGGCCGAGCGCGAGAACAGCCACCGCGCGCACCATGACGCACTCACGGGGCTCTTGAACCGCGCCGGGTTGATCGATGCGCTGGAGACCAAGCTCGCGAACTCCGGTCATGACATCAGGCCCTTCGCCCTGTTCTACGTCGACCTCGACGCGTTCAAGCCGATCAACGACACGTTCGGGCATGGAGCCGGCGATCGGGTGCTCAAGGGCGTCGCCGAGCGACTGCGCGAGGCCGTGCCGGAAAGCGCGGCCATCGCGCGGATGGGCGGCGACGAATTCGTCGCGCTGGTCGACGACGTCACGGCCGAGCAGGCGCTGGCGATGGGCCAGCAAATCGTCGGCGAGATCGCGGCGCCTTACCAGGTCGAAGAAGAGACCGGCGTCCGTATCGGTGCGAGCGTGGGGATTGCGCTGTCACCGGATCATGGATCGGAAGTCGACGAGTTGCTGGCGGTCGCAGATGCGGCCCTCTATGAAGCGAAATCCAGCGGCAAGTCACGCTGCTGCCTCGCCTGGATGGAGGTGAGCCTGAGCGCACTGCGGAGGCTTCACCGCAGTAGCAAGCGCGCCGCGAATGGGGCCAGCGCCGCCGCCTGACCAGCGCGTTCGTTCCTGCCTCGACCGGCCGGATCCTGGTTCTAGGGTGAAGCGGCTCTGTCCGCTGCCGAAGAGAGAGTGGACATCGCCTGCCGCCGGGGCTGGGCGGATTTCGCAGTCCTCCGCCTGCCCAGGTTCATCAACCAGACGATCGCGGCTCCGAAGACCGACATGGCGCACATGGGCGCAAGGCCGAGCGCGATGCTGCCGGTCGACTGCTTGACCATCCCGATCACCATGGGCGCGACGAAGCCGGAGATGTTGGCGATGGAATTGATGGTTCCCAGCGCCGCGGCGGCCGTCTTCGGATTGGTCCAATCGGAGACGAGAGCCCAGAACGGCCCCTTCACGCCGTAGCCGCCGAGCAGGGACAGCGACAGGCCCAGCACCGCCAGCGGCAGAGAGGTGGCCGTGGCGGCAAGCGCCAATCCCAGCGCCGCCGTCAGCAGCGAGAGCGTCGTGTGCCAGACCCGTTCCATGTGCTTGTCGGAATGCAGCGACCACAGCACCATGCCGACGGCGGCGATGCCGAACGGAACGGCGGTGACAAACCCGGTCTGCAAGTCGGACAGACCAAACGCCTTGATCATCTGCGGTTGCCAGAAGGCGATGCCGTAGCCGGTTGCAAGGCTGCAGGCCGAGACAAGCCCCAGCAGCAAGACGGACGGGTTGACGATCGTCCGCCAGACGCTCTGGTGGCCGGATGCGCCATGAAGCTGCGCCTCCGCAGCGAGCTTTGCCTGCAGCCAGTCGCGTTCGGCAGCGGTCAGCCACTTCGCGTGGGCCGGCTTGTTCGGAAGCCACACCAGGACGAAAACACCGAGGCCAACCGTCGGAAGGCCCTCGAGCACGAACAGCCACTGCCATCCGCGCAGGCCGAGCCAACCATCCAGTCCGAGCAGGGCGCCGGAGATCGCCGAGCCGAAGAACCCGGCAAGTGGCACCGAGATCGAAAACAGGCTGATGACCTTGGCGCGATAGCCGGCCGGACACCAATAGGTCAGGTAGAGCAGCGCGCCGGGAAAGAACCCTGCTTCGGCAAGACCGAGCAGCATCCGCGCGCCATAGAGCGACCATGGCCCCACGACGAAGGCGGTACACGCCGTCACGGCGCCCCAGGAAATCATGATGCGCGCGATCCAGATGCGGGCGCCGACACGCTCCAGCACGAGGTTGCTCGGGATCTCGAACACGACGTAGGTGAGGAAGAACAGGCCCGCCGCCCAGCCGTAGTCGACGCTGCTGAGGCCGAGGTCATGATTCATGCCAAGCGCCGCGAAGCCGATATTGATGCGGTCGAGATAGGCAATGAAGTAGGACAGGAACAGGATCGGCACGATCCGCAACATGACCTTGCGCATGGTCGAGCGCTCGAGACCGTCGATCGCGGTCGTCGCGGAAACGGTGGGGTGAGAAATTGATGTCGACATCTGGTCCTTCGGCATGGAATTCGAACTCGGGCGCGGCACGAACGCTGCCTAGCCTGCCCCGTCCAGCGAGGACGGATGGCGCGCAAGCGGAGTGACGGTGATCTGCATGAAGGGAAACAACGGCAGCTGCCTCAACAGGTCATGCAGTTCGTCGTTGGAGGCCGCGTCGAAGATCGAGACGTTGGCGTAGCGGCCGACGACCCGCCAGATGTGAAGCCATTTTCCTTCGCGTTGCAGCTTGTGGCAGTACTGCTTCTCCTCGGCCTGAAGGCGGGCGACGGCCTCGGCGTTCCAATCGTGGGGAATACTGACGGTCATTTCAACTTGAAACAGCATGGTGCTACGCCTTGGCTTGCGCGGACCTTGAGCGGTCGCGTCGGTAGAAGTTCAGCTTGTCTTCGTCGATCTCCACGCCGGTGCCGTAGCCGTCCGGAAGGTGAATCGCAAAGTCCTTCATCGCGGGTGGGCTGGTCACGATATCGTTCTCGAGCAGGCGCGGGCCGAACAGCTCGCAGCCCCATTTCATCGATGGCAATGTCGCGAACAATTGCAGATAGGCCGCGGTGCCTATTCCCGTCTCCAGCATGCAGCCGCCGTACAGCGCGAGCCCGGCCCCGGCGGCGATCGCGGCGATGCGGCGGGTCTCGGCGTAGCCGCCAGACTTCGTCACTTTGAGGGCGAAGGTGTCGGCGGCGGCGGCCTGGACATGGGCGATCGCATCGTGCGAACTCGCCACGCCCTCGTCGGCCATCACGGACATCGCCGTCGATGTCTTCAGGCGCGCCATCCCTGCCACGTTCCAGCGCGGCAGCGGCTGCTCCACCAGCGCGACACCTGCCTGTTCAAGCGGAGACAGGAATCGTCGTGCCGTATGTTCGTCCCAGCCCTGATTGACATCGATGCGGATCGTCGCGCGCCCCGCGAAAGCCTCGGCGAGCTTGATCACATGGGCCACGTCGCGCGCGGGATCGCCTGCGCCGACCTTGACCTTGAAGTGGCGATGCAGCCGGCGCCGCAGCATTTCCTCGCCCTCCTCGACGTCGCGCGCGGTGTCGCCGGAAGCGAGCGTCCAGGCAAGTTCGATCGCGCGCTCCACCGGCCCTCCCATAAGCTCGGCCACCGATTGCTGCTTGCTGCGTGCAACCAGATCGTAGATCGCCATCCCGACGGCCGCGCGCGCGAAAGCGTTGCCGGCAACGCTGCGTGCCAGCCGTTGCTCAATCAGATTGAGCTGGGTCGCGTCCTCGCCGATCAGGACCGGCGCGATGTACTGATCGATGTTCGCCTTGATCGCCTCGGTCGATTCGTCGCCCCAGCGCGGCCCTCCGATCGTCGCTGCTTCGCCGATCCCGAACAGCCCGCCGGAATGGACCTTCACGACCACATAGTTCTGCGCCTGCACGGTGGCGAAGGCGAGCTTGTGGGGGCGGCGGGTCGGGACGTCGACCAGGATGGTTTCGATGCGTTCGATTTTCATGACGTTGTCTCGACAGGTTCGGCCCGGCTGATCGCGGCCATCTGCGCGGCAGCACCAGGACGGGGGACATGCCCTTCTCTGCGTCCGCCATCGGTGCGGCCCCTTTGACGAGGTGCTCGCGACGGTGCGGGATCGGCAGACAGGCAATCAGGGGCTTTCAACTTCGGTTTCCTCCGGGGGCATCTCAGGTGCCGCGATTATTCCGGCAACCTGCACGGCGGAGAGCAATAGACCAAGACATTGACTGCGATAGCTCCGATAGGCTTTTATAATAGGTATGGAAATACGGCGCCTCCGATACTTCCTGGCCGTGGCGGAGCACGGCAGCATGGCCGCGGCGGCCAATGCGATCGACATCGCGCAGCCGACGCTGTCGCAGCAGATCAGGGCTCTCGAGGAGTCCCTGGGCAGCGTGCTGTTCGATCGCACCGGTCGCGGCATGCAATTGACCGAGTCCGGACGCGTGCTGCTCGTGCATGCCAGGAGATTGGTCAATCAGGCCGAAGCTGCGCGGGTCGCGGTGATGGAGATCGAGGCCGGCGTGCTCGGCGCCGTCCGCGTCGGCGTCATCCATACCTACAACACGGCCTTCCTGCCGCGGGTCCTCGGCCAATTCGCAAGGCGCTTTCCGGGCGTTTCGCTGCTTGTGGAAGAAGCCACCGCGAGCGAAATCGAGAAGGCGGTGATGCTCGGGCATTACGACATCGGCTTCGCCTTCTCGCCGACGCTATCCCGGGACATCGCCAGTGACGTGCTGTTCAACGAAGCACTGGTGCTCGTCACGGGCGCGTCGAATCCACTGGCCGATCGTTGTTCGATCGAGCTTGGCGCCCTGTCCGAGATTCCGCTCGCACTGCTGACCAGGGCGTTTTCGACGCGGCGCCTGCTTGACACTGCGGCCGGCACCGACATCACCCTGGATGTCCGGCTCGAGATGAACTCGATCGAGGCGCTGCTGGAATTGGCCCGGCAAGGCGTGTTTCCGACGGTCCTCGCCAACAAGAGCCTCGTCGGCCGCCACGACCTCGCGATGATCCCGATCACCCGCCCACAGGTGACGCGGTCGGCGGCGCTGCTGTGGGACACGCATCGCTATCAAACCAAGGCGACGCGGGCCTTCATGGAGATCGCCCGCAACGTGATCAAGGATGTGAGGTAGCGCCGAACGCGTTGCGCGTCAGTTTGCTTGGTCCATCAGCGACCGTATCCGCACGAGTTCGGAATCGATATCCCGCTTCACATCCGCCGCGCGAATCTCGATCACCCGATAGTCACGCGCCTCCAGCCAATTCCGCCGCGCCGCGCGGTCCGCCACGATCGTCTCGTTCTCGCCGGGGTTCACGAGTTCGATCGCGATCCGGTGCGGGAACGAGACGAAGTCCGGGATGTGGCGGCCGACCGGGGTCTGGCGCTGGAACTGGCCGGCGAAGCGGCGATCACGCGTGAGGGCCTGCCAGAGCAGGCGCTCGGCGTCGGTCGGGTTGCGCCGGAGCAGACGGGCGAGGCCGCGCACGGTGGAGCCGCTGTCCGGCGCCCCGCTGCCGTGCTCGGCCAGCAGCGCGCGCAGGCGCGTCGCCTGCTCGCCGTCGAGCACACCGCCCTTGGCCGGGCCCTTGCGCCCTTCCGCGATCGCCATCACCACGCCGTGCAGGGTGTGCATGTCCTGCTTGGTCGGGTCCATGCGGGTGAAGATGTTCCGCAGATTCACCAGCATGGTGTCGCGCTTCTCGGCCGGGCGCAGGAATTCGACCTTGTCGAGCTCGCGGACCAGGTTCTCGAAGAAGGCCTGGATCTGGTGCTGCGAGGCACGCTCGGAGCGCTCCGGCATGCTGTGCGGCAGCGCGCCTGACGTCGCCCGCTTGAACCATTCGTAGCCGACCAGCAGCACCGCCTGGGCAAGGTTGAGCGAGGCAAAGCCCGGATTGACCGGGAAGGTGATGATGCGGTTGGAGAGCCCGACCTCCTCGTTGGTCAGCCCCCAGCGCTCCCGGCCGAACAGGATACCGGCCTTGCCGCCGCCCGCGATATGCCCCGAGATCTCGCTTGCTGCGGCTTCCGGGCCGACCACCGGCTTGGCCTGGTCATGCGGGCGCGCGGTGGTCGCGAACAGCAGGTCGAGGTCGGCGACCGCCTCTTCGACCGTGGCGAACAGTTGCACCTTTTCCAGGATGTGGTCGGCGCCGGCCGCGGCACGCTGGGCGGCGATGTTGGGCCAGCCGTCGCGAGGGTTGACGATGCGTAAAGCACCAAGCGCAAAATTGCCCATGGCGCGCGCGGCCATGCCGATGTTCTCGCCGAGTTGCGGCTCGACCAGGATCACGATGGGACCGTCGAGGGAAAGGCCCGCCTTGCTCTTGTCAGTCCCCGACATGTCGCTTCGCTTTCACACTGGTTCTCAAGGCCTTGGGGAGGCGCTCTTCAGGAAATGATTCAAAGCCGGCCCTGGCCCCCTCTTGGGACGGTCGCCCGCTCGCTCTGTCGTTTGCCTGTCCTGACGAAATTCTCAAGGGAAATAACGGGTTGGATTCGACTTTTGAATCTCGCCTGCAACCTCAGCCCCGCCCCCGCGACGGCGGCGCACCCCGTCCCCCATCTGCAGAAGCTGGATGAGCTAAAAGTGCATAATCACTTGGCTTTCGTCCGCCGCGTCGTGGTGCTAAGAGGCGGCGGATATTCACGTGGCGCACAAAAAGCGCCGTTCCCAAGAGGGCTCCCCCGATCATGGCAAAAATCAAGGTATCCAATCCCGTCGTCGAACTGGACGGCGACGAGATGACCCGGATCATCTGGCAGTACATCAAGGACAAGCTGATCAACCCGTTCCTTGACGTCGAGCTGCTGTATTTCGACCTGGGCATGGAGTACCGCGACGAGACCAACGATCAGGTCACCATCGACGCCGCCGAGGCCATCAAGAAGGTCGGCGTCGGCGTCAAGTGCGCCACCATCACCCCGGACGAGGCCCGGGTGAAAGAGTTCAACCTCAAGCAGATGTGGAAGTCGCCGAACGGCACCATCCGCAACATCCTCGGCGGCGTCATCTTCCGCGAGCCGATCATCTGCAAGAACGTGCCGCGCCTCGTTCCCGGCTGGACCAAGCCGATCATCATCGGCCGCCACGCCTATGGCGACCAGTACCGCGCCACCGACTTCAAATTCCCCGGCAAGGGCACCCTGTCGATGAAGTTCGTCGGCGAGGACGGCACCGTGATCGAGCGGGAAGTGTTCAAGGCGCCCGGCGCCGGCGTCGCCATGGAGATGTACAATCTCGACGATTCCATCATCGACTTCGCCCGCGCCTCGCTGAACTACGGCCTGCTGCGCAACTACCCGGTCTACCTGTCGACCAAGAACACCATCCTCAAGGTCTATGACGGCCGCTTCAAGGACATCTTCCAGGACATCTACGACCGCGAGTTCAAGACCGAATTCGAGGCCAAGGGCCTGACCTACGAGCACCGCCTGATCGACGACATGGTCGCCTCGGCTCTGAAATGGTCCGGCGGCTATGTCTGGGCCTGCAAGAACTACGACGGCGACGTGCAGTCCGACACGGTCGCGCAGGGCTACGGCTCGCTCGGCCTGATGACCTCGGTGCTGCTCACCCCCGACGGCAGGACGGTCGAAGCGGAAGCTGCCCACGGCACGGTGACCCGCCACTACCGCGAGCATCAGAAGGGCAAGGAGACCTCGACCAACTCGATCGCGTCGATCTTCGCCTGGACCCGTGGCCTCGCCCACCGCGCCAAGCTCGACAACAACCCCGAGCTCGCCAAGTTCGCCACGACGCTGGAGAAGGTCTGCGTCGACACCGTCGAGGAAGGCTACATGACCAAGGACCTCGCGCTCCTGGTCGGCGCAGACCAGCGCTGGCTCTCGACCACCGGTTTCCTCGACAAGGTCGCGGATAACCTCGCAAAGGCGCTGGCGGCCTAGTCGCCAACCGCAATTTCGCCCGACTGGGCCAGACATCATCACGGGCCGCGCGACAACGCGGCCCGTTTCTTTTGTGAGGCTCGCGGAGACTCCTATGTTGATCAAGCTTGCTGCCCCCGTCCTTCTGCTCGCGGCTCTGATCGGACCGGCCGCCGCCGCAGAACCACTCCCCGACGCCATCACCGCGCCCGGCGAGACCATCGTGCTCAGCGTCCGCGCCGAAGGTGCGCAAGTTTATGAGTGCAAGACAGCCGCCGACGGCAAGCTCGCCTGGGCCTTCCGCGAGCCCATCGCGACGCTGCTGTCCGAAGGCAAGACGATCGGCCGGCACTATGCCGGCCCGAATTGGGAGCATATCGACTCAAGCGCCGTCGTCGGCAAGGTGGTCGGCAACGCGCCGGGCGGGACGGCGGCCGATATCCCCTGGCTGAAGCTGGAGGTCGCCTCCCGTCGCGGTAGCGGCGTGCTCACGCCGGTCACCACCGTCCAGCGCATCAACACCCATGGCGGCAAGCTGGAGGGTTCTTGCGACAAGGCCGGCGAGTTCAGAAGCGCGCCCTACTCGGCCGATTACGTCTTCTTTAAGAAAGGCTGACCGCTCAGCGGTCCGTCCCCTCACGCTCGGCCTGCGCCAGTTCTGCCGCCGCCAGATCGCCGGTCTCCTCCAGCCGCGCTTTCGCGACCTTGTGGACGTGGGCGGCGAGCGTCGGCATGCGCTCGATCAGGGCGTGAAAATCATGGGCGTCCAGCAGCAGCAGGCGCGTCTTGCGCGTCGCCGTCACCGTGCCGCTGCGTTTGGTTTTGTGCAGCAGCGCGATCTCGCCGAAGAAGGTGCCGTCGGCGAGCCGCACCTGCTGGCTCGGCAGCGCGATCTCGACCTCGCCGGCGGTGATGAAATACATCGACGAGGCGGCATCGCCGCGGCGGACCAGGACCTCGCCCTGCTCGACGGTGCGCGCCCGCAACAGCCGCATGATGTCGGCGATCTCCGCGGCCGACAGATGCGAGAACAGCGGCACCCTGGCCAGCATGCCCCAGGTCACGACGAAGTCGCGCCGCTTTACCTCTTCGGCGAACGCGGTGGAAATGATGGCGACCGGCAGCGCGATCATGGCGAAGCCGCTGATGATGGTGAAGGCGGAGATGATCTTGCCGAGCGCCGTAACCGGCACGACGTCGCCGTAACCGACCGTGCCGAGCGTCACGATCGCCCACCACATCGCCTGCGGGATGGTGCCGAGCTTGTCCGGCTGGACGTCGCGCTCGATGGCGTAGAGCAGCGAGGCGAAGGTCAAAACCGCGCCGGTCAGGATTACCACGCAGCCGATCAGCGCCCGCCGCTCGGCATGCACGGCGGCCAGCAGCGAGCGCATCGCCGGCGAGTAGCGCACCAGCTTGAAGAACGGCAGCACGCCGAGGGCGGCCAGCGTCGCATGCCGGCCGGTGACCAGCACGATTGCGGCCGGCAGGAACGCCATGAGATCGATGATGCCGAGCGCGGAGAAGGCATAGCCGAGCCGGTCGGACGCCGCGGAAGCCTTGCGCGGCGTGTGACCTGCCACCGTCCACAGCCGCGCGGCATATTCCAGCGCGAACACGACAATGGAGAGGATCGTGATGCAGGAGAACAGCGTGCCGAACTGCGAATCGAGATCCGGCACCGAGGCGAGGATCATCGCGGTCACGTTCAGCACGATGACGCCGATGATGATCTGGATGAAGCGCGATCCGGCCGAATAGGCCAGCGGATCGTGCTCCAGCAACTCGTAGAGACGATCCCGCAAGTCGGGATCGCGCAAGCCACGTTCGCGCGGAACGGGGCCCACGGGCCTCACGCGCCCGCGGACTTTTGGTCGGACATGGCCTTTTCGATCGCAGCCAGCGCCTCGGACGCCTTGGCGCCGTCGGGACCCCCGGCCTGCGCCATGTCGGGCCGGCCGCCGCCGCCCTTGCCGCCGAGCGCTTCGGAGCCGACGCGGACCAGGTTCACGGCGTTGAAGCGCGCGGTCAGGTCGGCGGTAACACCGACCACGACACCGGCCTTGCCGTCCTCGGTGACGCCGACAATGGCAACCACGCCGGAGCCGATCTGCTTCTTGGCCTCGTCCGCAAGGCTCTTGAGATCCTTCATCTCGATGCCTTCGACCGCACGCGCCATCAGCTTGACGTCGCCGACTTCGCGCACAGCGCTCGCTGCGCCGTTACTGCCGGCGGACGCACCGCCGCCCATCGCGAGCTTCTTGCGGGCGTCGGAGAGTTCGCGCTCGAGCTTCTTGCGCTCGTCCATCAGCGCGGTGATGCGCGCCGGAACGTCGTCGATCGAGGTGCGCAGCTCGGCGGCCGCGGTCTTCGCCAGCGCCATGGTCTCGTTGGCGTGTTTTCGCGCATAATTGCCGGTCAGCGCCTCGATGCGGCGCACGCCGGAAGCCACTGCGCTCTCGCCGGTGAGCGTGATCAGGCCGATGTCGCCGGTGCGCTTGACGTGCGTGCCGCCGCAGAGCTCGACCGACCAGCCGAGCGCATTGGCGCCGCGCTCGCGGGCGGTGCGGCCCATCGAGACGACGCGAACCTCGTCGCCATATTTCTCGCCGAACAGCGCGCGCGCCCCGGCTTCGCGGGCCTCGTCCACGCCCATCACGCGGGTGGTGACCTCGTCGTTCTCCAGCACCACGTTGTTGGCGATGTCCTCGACACGGGCGAGTTCGTCCGCCGTGATGGGCTTGGGATGCACGAAGTCGAAACGCAGGCGATCCGGCGCGACCATCGAGCCGCGCTGCGCGATGTGATCGCCGAGCACCTGGCGCAGCGCCTCGTGAATGAGATGCGTCGCCGAGTGATGCGCGCGGATCGAGGAGCGCCTGGAATGATCGACCTCGAGCTGCAGCGCGGTGCCGACCTTGAGCTCGCCGCTCTCGACGGTACCGATGTGGACGAAGAAATCGCCGAGCTTCTTCTGCGTGTCGGTGACGCGGAACTTGATGCCGCCCTCGCCGGTCAGCACGCCGGTGTCGCCGACCTGGCCGCCGGACTCCGCATAGAACGGCGTCTGGTTCAGCAGCAGCGCACCTTGCTCGCCGGCCTTGAGGTGGGTCACTTCCTTGCCGTCCTTCACCAGCGCGGAGACCACGCCTTCGGCGCTCTCGGTCTCGTAGCCCAGAAATTCGGTGGCCCCGAGCTTTTCGCGCAGCGGGAACCAGACCGCCTCGGAGGCCGCCTCGCCCGAGCCCTTCCAGGACTCGCGCGCCTTGGCCTTCTGGCGCTCCATCGCGTCGGTGAACGAGGCCTGATCGACGCCGATGCCGCGCGACTTCAGCGCGTCCTGCGTCAAATCGAGCGGGAAGCCGTAGGTGTCGTAGAGCGTGAAGGCGACGTCGCCGTCGAACATGTCGCCCTTCTTCAAGCTGGCGCTCTTCTCGTCGAGAATGGCAAGGCCGCGCACCAGCGTTTTGCGGAAGCGGGTCTCTTCCAGCCGCAGCGTTTCCTCGATCAGATTCTCCGCGCGCATCAGGTCGGGATAGGCCTGGCCCATCTCGCGCACCAGCGCCCAGACCAGGCGATGCATCAGCGGCTCTTTCGCGCCCAGCAGCTGCGCATGGCGCATCGCGCGGCGCATGATCCGGCGCAGCACGTAGCCGCGGCCCTCGTTCGAGGGCAGCACGCCATCCGCGACCAGGAAGGCGGAGGAGCGCAAATGGTCGGCGACGACGCGGAACGAGGCGACGGTCTGCTCGTTCGGCCCGCTGCCGAGCGCGGAGGCAGTCGCATCGATCAAATGGCGGAACAGGTCGGTCTCGAACACGCTGTCGACGCCCTGCATGATGCAGGCCATGCGCTCGAGGCCCATGCCGGTGTCGATCGAGGGACGCGGCAGATCGACGCGCTCCTCCTTCGTCACCTGCTCGTATTGCATGAACACGAGATTCCAGAATTCGAGGAAGCGGTCGCCGTCCTCTTCCGGCGAGCCCGGCGGTCCACCCCAGATATGGTCGCCGCGATCGATGAAGATTTCCGAGCACGGCCCGCACGGACCGGTGTCGCCCATCGCCCAGAAATTGTCCGAGGTGGGGATGCGAATGATGCGGTCCTCGGAGAAGCCGGCGATCTTCTTCCACAGCCCGGCCGCCTCGTCGTCGGTGTGGTAGACGGTGACGAGCAGCTTGTCCTTCTTCAGCCCGAAGTCGCGGGTGATCAGCGTCCAGGCGAGCTCGATCGCGCGCTCCTTGAAATAGTCACCGAACGAGAAATTGCCGAGCATCTCGAAGAAGGTGAGATGGCGCGCGGTGTAGCCGACATTGTCGAGGTCGTTGTGCTTGCCGCCGGCGCGCACGCATTTCTGCGACGTGGTGGCGCGCTGATAGGGCCGCTTCTCGACGCCGGTGAAGACGTTCTTGAACTGCACCATGCCGGCATTGGTGAACATCAACGTCGGATCGTTACGCGGCACCAATGGCGAGGACGACACGATCTCGTGGCCGTTCTCGGCAAAGAAGTTCAGAAAGGTCGACCTGATCTCGTTGACGCCGCTCATGTTCATCCAATCGGGTGTGCTTGGGCCCGCTATACGCCATCCAAACCGCTGAGTTTGGGCTGATATCTGCTGACAGAAGCGCTTTTAGACAAGGCCAGTCTCGCTGTCCAGAAACTGTGCAGAGAGATCAGTGAGTTGCCGCGGGCGCGCAATCCCGTTGAAAGCCGATAACGCCGCGTTGACAGGCTTGGCCGCCCTGTGATCTGTACCCGTCTGTATCGTACGGCCACGTCGGGAGAGACCGGCATGGGTGCCGGCGCCGAAGGAGCAACCGCCCCGGAAACTCTCAGGCAAAAGGACCGCGTGGCTTTGACGACATCTGGAAAGAGGCGCTGGCGGGCTTAAGACCCGGACAGCGTCCGCCGACGGGATAATACTCTCAGGCACAGCGACAGATGGGGCTTCGACAGGTTGCTTCCGGGGAATCGTCTCCGGGGAACCGCCGAGGGCCCCGTGATGCTTGCGCGCGACGACCAGAATTCCCTGAAAACGACGCCCCTTCACGGGCTGCATGTCTCCCTCGGCGGCAAGATGGTGCCGTTCGCGGGCTATGACATGCCCGTGCAATATCCGGCCGGCGTCCTGAAGGAGCACCTTCATACCCGCTCCCAAGCCGGCCTGTTCGACGTCTCCCACATGGGCCAGATCGCGCTCCGGCCGAAGTCGGGCAAGGTTGAGGACGCCGCCCGCGCGCTGGAACGGCTGGTGCCGCAGGATATCATCGCGATTGCACCGGGACGGCAGCGCTACGCCCAGTTCACCAATGCCGATGGCGGCATCCTCGATGATCTTATGGTCGCCAATTTCGGCGACCACCTGTTCCTGGTCGTCAACGCCGCCTGCAAGGCCGAGGACGAAGCGCATCTGCGCGCGAATCTCGCCGGCGACTGCATCATTGATTCGCTTTCCGACCGCGCGCTGATCGCGTTGCAGGGTCCGAAGGCGGAATCGGTGCTGGCGAAATTATGTGCAGAAGCGCCCGCCATGAAGTTCATGGACGCCGGCCCGCACAAGGTCGCCGGCCTCGACTGTTTCGTCTCGCGCTCCGGCTACACCGGCGAGGACGGATTCGAGATTTCGGTGCCCTCCGCCGACGCCGAACGTCTCGCCAGGACGCTGCTCGAAAACCCTGATGTGATGCCGATCGGCTTGGGAGCTCGCGACAGCCTGCGGCTGGAAGCCGGGCTTTGTCTTTATGGCCACGACATCGACACCGAAACAACGCCGGTCGAAGCGGCGCTGGAATGGTCGGTGCAGAAGAGCCGCCGCAGCGGCGGCGCGCGCGCCGGCGGCTTTCCCGGCGCGGAAAAAATCCTCGCCCATTTCGACAACGGCGCATCCCGTCGCCGTGTCGGCCTGCTCGCACAGGGCCGCGCGCCGGTGCGCGAAGGCGCGCCGCTGTTTGCAGATGGCACAGGCAGCGAGCCGATCGGAAAGGTCACCTCGGGCGGTTTCGGCCCGAGCCTGAACGCCCCGGTTGCGATGGGCTACGTGCCCACGAGCCACAGCGCGCTCGGCACACATCTCTTCGCCGAGGTCCGCGGCCAGCGATTGCCGCTCACCGTCGCTGCCATGCCCTTCGTCAAGAACACCTACAAACGCTGAGGACTGAAACAATGACCACGACGCTGTACACCTCCGACCACGAATGGCTCGCCATCGACGGCGATGTCGCCACGGTCGGGATCACCGACTACGCGCAGTCGCAGCTCGGCGACGTCGTTTTCGTCGAACTGCCCAAGGTCGGCCGCACGCTGAAGAAGACCGAAGCTGCCGCCGTGGTGGAATCCGTCAAGGCCGCCTCCGACGTCTACGCGCCGATCTCCGGCGAAGTGCTCGAGGTCAACGACGCGCTCAGCGCCGAGCCCGCGCTGGTCAATTCCGATGCGCAAGACAAGGCCTGGTTCTTCAAGATCAGGATCGCCGACAGGAGCGAGCTCGGCGGCCTCATGGATGAGGCCGCGTACAAGGCGCATACGGCGTGAGGATGACGAGAACGGCCGCTCGATACTCGGTGTCATCACCCGCGAAGGCGGGTGATCCAGTACGCCGTGGCTTCTCGGTTCAAGCACTACTGCCTGCGTTGACTGGATGCCCCGCCTTCGCGGGGCATGACAGCGACAGCGAATTCTGAAGCGAGGACCCATGATGACCGCGCAACGCAAATCCAACGGCGACACCACCACCTCCTTCGTCCGCCGCCATATCGGCCCCTCCGCACGCGATGTCACCGCGATGCTGGAGACCGTCGGCGCGAAAAGCGTGGACGCGCTGATGGCGGAGACGCTGCCGGCCTCGATCCGGCAAGCCGCGCCGCTCGATCTCGGCAAGCCGCTCAGCGAGACCGAGGCGATCGCGCATATGGGTGAGCTGGCGCGCCAGAACCAGATCTTCACCTCGCTGATTGGCCAAGGCTATTCCGGCACGATTCTGCCCGCGGTGATCCAGCGCAATATTCTGGAGAATCCGGCCTGGTACACGGCCTACACGCCCTACCAGCCCGAGATCAGCCAGGGCCGGCTGGAAGCGCTGCTCAACTTCCAGACCATGATCTGCGACCTCACCGGGCTCGACGTCGCCAACGCCTCGCTGCTGGATGAGGCAACCGCCGCCGCCGAAGCCATGGCGCTCGCCGAGCGGCATTCGCAGGTCAAGGCCAAGGCCTTCTTCGTCGACAAGGACGTGCATCCGCAGACGCTGGCGGTGATGCGCACCCGCGCCGAGCCGCTGGGATGGAGCCTGATCGTCGGCGATCCCCTCGCCGATCTCGCCAAGGCCGAGGTGGTCGGCGCGCTGCTGCAATATCCTGGAAGCTCCGGCGCAGTGCGCGACCTCCGCCCCGCAATCGCGGCGCTGAAGGCCAAGGGTGCACTTGCGATCGTGGCCGCCGATCTGCTGGCGCTCACATTGATCGCCTCGCCCGGCGAACTCGGGGCCGACATTGCGATCGGGTCTGCGCAGCGCTTCGGCGTGCCGATGGGGTATGGCGGACCGCACGCGGCCTATATGGCGGTGCGCGATGCGCTGAAGCGTTCGCTGCCCGGCCGCATCGTCGGCCTCTCCGTGGATTCCCGCGGTGCGCCCGCCTATCGCCTCGCGCTGCAGACCCGCGAACAGCACATCCGCCGCGAGAAGGCGACTTCCAACATCTGCACCGCGCAGGTGCTGCTCGCCGTGATCGCCTCGATGTATGCGGTCTACCACGGCCCCGACGGGCTCTCGCAGATCGCACGCAGCGTGCATCGCCGCACGGCCGTGCTTGCCGCAGGCCTTCGCAAGCTCGGATTTGCGCTGGAGTCGGAGAGCTTCTTCGACACGCTCAGCGTGGACGCCGGCACTGAGCGAGCCGAGATCGTCGCGCGCGCCGCGGCCGAAAAGATCAATCTCGGCGTCGGTGAGACGAACTTGCGCATTGCGCTGGACGAGACCACCACGCCCGCGACGGTCGAGGCGGTGTGGCGCGCCTTCGGCGGCACGCTTTCATATGCCGAGATCGACGCCACCACGCGCGAGGCCCTGCCGGAGGCGCTGAAGCGCACCACCGGTTTCCTCACCCATCCGGTGTTCCACGCGCATCGCTCGGAGACCGAGATGCTGCGCTATATGCGCAAGCTCAGCGACCGCGACCTCGCGCTCGACCGCGCGATGATCCCGCTCGGCTCCTGCACGATGAAGCTGAACGCGACCACCGAAATGATGCCGCTGACCTGGCCGGAATTCGCGACGCTGCACCCGTTCGTCCCGCGCGAGCAGGCGCGCGGCTATCACGCGCTGTTCGCGCGGCTGGAGAAATGGCTGTGCGACATCACCGGCTATGACGCGATCTCGCTGCAGCCGAATTCGGGCGCGCAGGGCGAATATGCCGGGCTGCTCGCGATCCGCGGCTATCATGCGGCGCGGGGCGAGAGCCACCGCAGGATCTGCCTGATCCCCTCCTCCGCCCACGGCACCAACCCGGCCTCCGCCGCGATGGCCGGCATGGACGTGGTGGTGATCGCCTGCAAGGTCAACGGCGACGTCGACGTCGATGATCTCCGCGCCAAGGCGGAGAAACATTCGGCCAATCTCGCCGCGGTCATGATCACCTATCCCTCGACCCATGGCGTGTTCGAGGAGCATATCCGCGAGATCTGCGAGATCGTCCACGGCCATGGCGGCCAGGTGTATCTGGACGGCGCCAACCTCAATGCGCAGGTCGGCCTCTCGCGGCCCGGCGATTACGGCGCCGATGTCAGCCATCTCAATCTGCACAAGACGTTCTGCATCCCGCATGGCGGCGGCGGCCCCGGCATGGGCCCGATCGGCGTCAAAGCGCATCTTGCGCCGTTCCTGCCCGGTCATCCCGTGACGAATGCCGACGCACCGGTCGGTCCGGTCTCGGCCGCGCCGTTCGGTTCGGCCTCGATCCTGACCATCTCCTACATCTACATCCTGATGATGGGCGGCGAAGGCTTGAAGCGCGCCACCGAGATCGCGATCCTCAACGCCAACTACATCGCAGCGCGCCTCGATCGGCACTTCCCGGTGCTCTACAGGAACGAGAAGGGCCGCGTCGCGCATGAGTGCATCGTCGATCCCCGCCCGCTGAAGACGACATCAGGCGTCACCGTGGACGACATCGCCAAGCGCCTGATCGACTACGGCTTCCATGCGCCGACGATGAGCTTCCCGGTGCCGGGCACGCTGATGATCGAGCCGACCGAGTCGGAATCGAAGGCGGAGCTGGATCGCTTCTGCGACGCCATGATCGCGATCCGCAAGGAGATCGCCGAGGTCGAGACCGGCCGCTTCAAGATCGAAGCCTCGCCGCTGCGTCACGCCCCGCACACCGTGCACGACATCGCCGACGACGACTGGAATCGCGCCTACCCTCGGAGCGAGGGCTGCTTCCCCGCGGGCACCTCGCGTACCGACAAATATTGGTCGCCCGTGGGCCGCGTCGACAACGTCTATGGCGACCGCAACCTGGTTTGCTCCTGCCCGCCAGTGAGCGATTACGCGGAAGCTGCGGAGTAGGATTTTTAGGGTGGGGCAGTCTCGCTGCTGTGCAAGGCGCAGTTGCGAGACGCAACCCACCACTTCACTTTTGCGGCGACGGACAGTGTGGGTTGCGTCTTCGGCTAACCCTGCGGCGGTCTCTGAAAATCATTCGGCGCTGGGTTCGTCCTCTGGTGACCCGGCTTTTTTCTCGTCCACAGGCTCATTCATTGCTGCGGCTTGCCGTTCCAGCAACTCCAAAAAGTCGTGCTGATCGTCATTGTCTCCTACGGGCAGCGGGAGTTCGTGAACTCCAACTACTTTGAGACCAGCGCTTTCAGCCGTGTTCTTCAGAGGACCATCATTTGTATACAGAACTTTCGCTCCAGCCACGCGCGCAATGGCTGCAATCTGTCGGTCGAATTTTATCTTTTGCCACGGCGCATCGACACCGCCCTTCTTATCGCCGGTAGCGAGAAAGGTTTTGTTCATCTCCGCTAACTCAATGGCGGCCCGCGTATCAAACGGTTCGATTTTGAAGACGGTCGTCTTTTGTAAGATGGCTAGATACCGAAGCCCCGCAGTCGAGATCGTAAGAACCTCGCTGACTACCGGAGTCGGAATGATAATAGTCTGCTTGGTCTTATGGAGGCTATGAACAAGCAGTTCCATACGTTCTTTGCAGCGCTCGACAGGCAGTCGCGTCGTCTGGTCAAGTGGTGGTCGCGCCTGATCCCACAACAACAATGTCAGCACGGCGCTGTCAAAAACCACCATTAATCGGACTCGCTATCTCCGTGCCTCAAAGCATCCAGAGCAGTAAGTGGATCATCAGGCCAAACAGCGTTCACTGCTTTGAGAGAACCAACAACGGACATCAAATCATCTGCGCCAAGAGGCTCAAAACCATGAACGGTGAAACGATCCATGCTCCATTCACCATCTTCGTCTCGGCTCCACCTACCCTGTCCGAGCAAACGGATCGGTTCAAATAGGAGCTTACTAATCTCCTTGGCCAAGGCTCGTTTGGCGTAGATGTGAGTCAGGACTTTTTCAGGAGTTTCCAACTGAAGAAGTACAGAATCACTCTTGCCGCCGATGCTGATAAGCCTGCCGTCCAAGCTGCCGGGCTGCTGTATGCCCGTAATTGCCTGTGGTACTGGCGAACGAATGCCTGGGAACGGGATTACCTCAGCGGCCCCCTCAAGAAACACAGCATCGCCACCGTCCTCCCGAAGCATGCTGTTGATCTTGCGATAAGCCCGTCTCACATCCAGAGGAGCAATCCCGGCGCGTATCTGCGCCGCTCGCGTTTGGATCTGCGGAACAGCTTCTTCATCAACTTTAAAAACCGGAGAAGTGCTAGCGCTCACGACCTGAGTAAGGTGGAAGTGCTGGGGCGAACCCAACATCGTCATCAACTCTTTGATGTACTCCATCAAGCGATCAAGAGGCATCGTCTCGGCGGTATAGGCGCCGTCGATCTTCCACCTGAACTCTCGATACTTCACCATCACTGCAGCCCTTCGAGAGATAAGTCCCGATAGGTAAAACTCCCAAGCCCTATACCACGAATTAGACGCGCGCTGCGAGCCTCAATGCCCACTCCTGGCGCCCGAGTCCAACTTGCCAAAGTATCAATTCAGATGCTGCGGCTAACATGGTGGTACACAGGGTTAATTCCGCGTTAAGAGTGCAAAAACATCTCTGAACGGCCTTGGTGTGTACGCACCCAACATATTCGCCAATTCGGCGCTATGGCTTTTGTCGGAAGCGGCCGCCCCACCCCAAAACGAAACGGGCCCCGAAGACGTCGGCAACTCAACGTCCTCAGCGCCCGCTCCTCGCGAAAAACTCTTCGCCCCAGGGTCTACTCGTCCGCGGGCTCCTCGCCGTCGGCGTCGCGCTCGGGCGTGCCGGCGAGAATCTGCTCGGCGATCAGGCCCGAGTTCTGGCGGATCGCGGTCTCGATCTTGGCGGTGATGTCGGGATTGGCCTTCAGGAACGCCTTCGAGTTCTCGCGGCCCTGGCCGAGACGCTGGCTGTCATAGGAAAACCAGGCGCCGGACTTCTCGACGATGCCGGCCTTGACGCCGAGATCGAGAATCTCGCCCATCTTGGAGACGCCCTCGCCATACATGATGTCGAATTCGACCTGCTTGAAGGGCGGCGCCAGCTTGTTCTTCACCACCTTGACGCGGGTGGTGTTGCCGACCACCTCGTCGCGCTCCTTGATCGCGCCGATGCGGCGGATGTCGAGGCGGATCGAGGCGTAGAATTTCAGCGCGTTGCCGCCGGTGGTGGTTTCCGGCGAGCCGTACATCACACCGATCTTCATGCGGATCTGGTTGATGAAGATCACCATGGTGTTGGACTTGTTGATCGAGGCCGTCAGCTTGCGCAGCGCCTGGCTCATCAATCGCGCCTGGAGACCCGGCAGCGCATCGCCCATCTCGCCCTCGAGTTCGGCCTTCGGCACCAGTGCCGCAACCGAATCGACCACCAGAACGTCCACCGCACCCGAGCGCACCAGCGTGTCGCAGATTTCCAGCGCCTGCTCGCCGGTATCCGGCTGCGAGATCAGCAGTTCGTCGATGTTGACCCCGAGCTTGCGCGCATAGACCGGGTCGAGCGCGTGCTCGGCGTCGATGAAGGCGCAGATTCCGCCCTTCTTCTGCGCTTCCGCCACCGTGTGCAGCGCCAGCGTGGTCTTGCCGGAGGATTCCGGCCCGTAGATTTCCACGACGCGCCCCTTCGGCAGGCCGCCGATCCCGAGCGCGATATCGAGCCCGAGCGAGCCCGAGGAGATCGCCTCGACATCCATCGAGCGGTCGTTCTTGCCGAGCTTCATAACCGAGCCCTTGCCGAACTGGCGCTCGATCTGGGAGAGCGCGGCGGCCAGAGCTTTACTCTTGTCCATGGAGGATCCTTCGACGATACGCAGGGCAGTGGTGGACATGGGTCGTGCTCCTTATGACGAGGATTCGCTAGAGGGACAAACGGCTGGCGCGGCGGGTCGTCGACAAAAACAATGTACCCTATTTGTTCCGAGTTCGCAATATGTTCTTTTGCTGCGCTGTGCCTTCCGGAACTTGGCGGCGATGCTCTTGAAGCGATGGCCAAAAACGACAGCGGCGAGGCCCGCAGGCTGGAGAAGCGCGGGTAAGGCCGCCTCTCCCGGCGACCTCTTTCATTCGATCGAGGTGCGGCAGAGGCTGACCTGCATCAAGGACCCGCGGCGAGGTGCCGTCATAATTCCGCAATCCTGTGGTACCGAGCCCGTCCGGCCTTGATCGGAACGGTGCCGCAACTCCTGGGGATTTCGGCCATGACGGAAAACACGCTTCACCACACCAACGGGCGCAACCACCTGCTCGCAGCCGCGCACGAGGAGTTCGTGAAATTCGAACGGAAGGAAATCGAGTTCCGCAAGAAAGACCGCGAGGAGCGCGCCGCCGAACTCCACCTGCCCCTCGACGCGATTAATGTCCATTAGGGCCTCCGGGGACCGGCATCGAAGCCGATGACGGAAAAGGTATTTAGATACCTCGTTTAAGTCATTGACCGCGCAGCACATCCCTCCGGCGACCTACTGTGCATGGGGTTGTTTTCGATTTTTGCTGTGAGGCCGCGCAGGTGCGCCTCGTCTGGCAAGCACGCACCTCTGTTCGCGGCGCCTCTCTCAGTGCCGGCAGGGGCGATGCCAATCTGCCCGGAGCGCGGTTTGCGGCGCGGAGTGGTCCAGGTTCGATCTGCGGGGCTGTCAGGCTGTCGTAAGCAGAGCCGTCTAGGGTCATCTGGCTATGGTGTTGCAGCCCAGCACCTCAGCCTCCAATGAGCTTCTTACCCGCTTGGTTTTATCCAAGCGGGTTTTTTCATGCCTGCCGGCCGGCGCCCTCGCCGCTTTCCTCCCGCGTCAGCCGCAGCGCGAAGGCGCGGATCGCGGGCGCCGCCAGCAGCACGATGGGCAGCATCGCGGCCCACGCGATCAGCCACGACGTCATCCAGTGCTTGAGGAAGATCATCGCACCGCCGGCAGGCAGGCTGGCGATGCCCGCCGCGATCAGCGAGGTCAGGCCGGACTGGATGACTCCGAAGACGAAATGACTGAAGCGGCGGGGAATGCCGAGCATGGCGCATCCTTGTTGCGGACCTCCGGGGCAAAGCAAGCCATATGCCGCCCTCGTCCGGTAGGCATTCTAACCTTTCGCAATCCGATTTCGGATGTTTCGGACCGCGCGCGTTTTCCAGATTTCGACGCACTCTCCATCTTCTCCCGTCAGATTTTACTTGTCGCGGGAATATTGGAACGCCCAACATGTTGACGATGATGGGAAGTAAATCGTGGAGGGACCATGAATCACAGGGGCGTCGAGTTCACCGTCGCCAAGACGGCCACACCGGGCATCTGGCAATGGCAGTTCCGCATCGGTGAAGAGACGAGGACAGGCAAGACCGAGACGAAGATCGACCTGCTGGCGATCCGGCGGGTGCAGTTGCGCATCGATCGGGAGTTGAAGGCCATCGGAAGACGGCTTGACCCCGTCGTTCGCGATCGCGGCGCCGTGGCGGGGAAAAGCGCCTAGTCCGCGCTGGGCAGCCGGCGCATGGTGAATTCGATGTCGCCGCCGGGCAGTTCGCGCCAAGTCTCGACCGCGCTCATATAGCCCTCCTTCGGATAGCGGGAAAAGAACGCCCGTGCCCTCTCCCGCGCCGCCGCGCGCGGCAGGGTGAACGTCTCGCGCAGATAGCCGTCGCCGCGGACGTCCGCCGGCTTGCCAGCCACTTTGCGCCGGCGCGCCATCCGCTCGGCGAGATCCCGCGGACGATCGGCCATCTCATACCTCCGCTACGCAATACCCGTTCGACAATGTAGGGAGCGGAGCGAACGAAGAGGAGTCCTAAGCCGGAGGCGTCAGCCGCCATCGGTCGGACGAGACGATCAATTGGGGGTCGTGGAAGACTTCTTCTTCGGCGCGCTGGTTGCGGCCGACGCCTTCGGAGCTGCCGACGGCTTCGGCGGATCGGAGCGCATGCCGCCCCAGGGATCGTTGGATGCCTTGGAGTCCGGAATCTTCTTCAGCGTTTCCTTGTAGGCCCTCTCACGCTCGGCTTCCGCGGCCTTCTCCTCGGGGGTCTTGCCCGGACCCTCCTGCAGCAAATTCAGATTGGGCATTTGCGCATAGGCCGGTGCCGCCAGCACGGCGAGCGACACCGCCGCGATACGGAAAAGCTTCATCATGTACTCCTTGGGTCCATCAGGCCGATCAACCGCGCCTGGCCGTCCCTGTCAACCGGCCGCTCGGGGGCCGCATCCGGTGCACCATATCGGGCCAAGTCAGGCATTTTCAAGCCGACGGGACCTGCGCAAGACGGGGTGACTTTGCCGCGCCGATCCGCGCAGAATGGCCGCAACATCCGGCAACACAGGGGGGAAACCACAGCAATGCCATCGCAGCCAGAAGCCGACTTCGGCATCCACGAGGCCAGACGCGTTCTCGGCGAGGTCTTTGCACCCTGGATCCAGGACCTCCATCTCACCGTCGAACGCATCGAGCACGCGCAGCCGCCGGATATGCCGGACTGGCAGCCGAGCGCGCTATTGCGCATGCCTTTCTCGGAGCGGCTGTGCCGCAACGGCGGCGTCGTGTGCGGCCAGGCGCTGATGGCGCTCGCCGACACTGCGATGGTGATCGCCAACCTCGCCGCCAATCGCGGCTACCGCCCGATGACGACGGTCGACCAGACCACGCATTTCATGCGCGCGGTGTCCTCGTCGGACGTTCTGGCCGATGCCCGCGTGGTTCGGCTCGGCCGCACCATGAGCTTTGGCCGCGTCACGCTGCTCTCGGCCACCGACAACAAGCAGGTTGCGATGGTGTCGAGCGCATTCGCGATGCTGCCGGGGTAAGCAACATCCTAGAAAAGCAGGAGAGCCGCGCGAGCGAAAGGCGCTCACCGGCTCGCCATCACGATCGTGCCGAAGCGAAAGGTCGAAACGCGATTGCGTCAGCACTTCGGTCGGCACATGTCAGCGGCGAACAGAAGCGAAAGCGAGGAACGCCATAAAGGAAGGCTTGCCGGAAACGTCGGCGGAGCGAGGCTCCGCGTCAACGTCGTAAACGAAGTGTGAAGCGCGGCGCAAATAGCGCCAGTATTGAATTTAGTTCAACGTAATTTCCATGCCCTACTTCACACATGTCATTATGGATGAACGCCGATGATCGAGAAGCGTGCAGCGCAGCGGCATCGTGTTTTCAAGGGTGGAACGATCACCTTTGCAGGCAGCGGCATCGCGTGCACGGTCCGAAACATGTCGGATGGCGGCGCGGCGATCGACCTCGACGGCCCCGTCACATTGCCGCAATCGTTCACGCTGTCGATCGCGCGCGACAATTTCACGCGGCATTGCCGCGCGGTTTGGCGCAGCGACAGGCGCATCGGTCTCGCATTCGAACAGTAGTCCATGACGTATGAATACGCGTTGGCAACACGCGCGCGATGCGGTGCCATGCTCGCCCGGTGTGACGTCGGCGACGCCAGCGGACGCTCGCGATCAGGATCACGACCATCCCGAGCGGGACCATTGAGGCGCCCGCAAGACGATCAGGCGGACCGCAAACCGCCCATTTCGCCTATTTCGGTTTCTTGACCGGTTCAGCCGGACGCGCCCCGCTCCACGGATCGTACTTTTCCTTCGGCTCGGGAATTCGCTCGAGCGCGGCCTTGTAGGCCTTCTCGTCGACCTTGGGCTTGTTGTCGGCCTTGGGCGCGCCATCATTCGTCTGGCCCCTGCCCCGCCCCTGCGCCTGCACCGGCGCGGCCGTCAGTGCCAGCAGTGCCGCCGCTATGATCAAAATTCTCATTGGCGCAATCCCCCTCGTCCGGGGTACAAACTAGCCTGCAATCCCATAATAGCAAATGCCGTGGTCTCCCGGATATTCCGCAAGACTTGCCTTCAGCAAATCTTGACTGGCTGGGACTTCGCCGGATCGCATTCCTGACTATCTGTTGGCCCGCACGGGACCTTGACTTATGTTGCGGATTGTTGCGCATGCGGTGCTGATCGCCGCCGCGCTGGCGCTGGCGTCATGCGGCTTTGCCGACAGCCGCGCGCCGCTGCCCGAGTTCATGCGCCTGAAAGAAGCCGAGCCGCCGCCGCCCGAACCGGCCCCCGACGTCAAGCGCGTGGTGCGCGAGCAGATCAACGTGGTCTTCCTCAACACGTCCAATCCGCGCGAGGTGCACGTTGCCCCGCCCCACCACGAAGTGCGAGGACCGGGCTGGACCGCCTGCGTCCGCGCGCAGCTCACCTCCGCCACCGGCTCCGCGCTCGGCACCCAGATCTACATCGTGACGATATCGGGCGGAAAAGTGGTCGATCGCCGCCGTGCGGAAGCCGACGACATTTGCGGGTCGGAGAGCTACGAGCCGATCTAGCACATCGCCGGCGTCAGGCGGCGACCTCTTGCTGCTTGAACTGCTCGTAGGCCGCGATCGCATCCGCAGCATACATCAGCGACGGCCCGCCGCCCATGTAGACGGCCATCCCGAGCGCCTCCTCGACTTCCTCGCGCGACGCTCCGAGCTTGACAAGCGCGTCGGTGTGAAAACCGATGCAGCCGTCGCAATGCGCGGCGACACCGAGTGCAAGCGCGATCAGCTCCTTGGTCTTCTTGTCCAGCGCGCCGTCCCGCGTCGCGGCCTGCGCGAGCGCGGCAAATCCCTTCATCGTATCGGGAATGTCGCTGCGAAGCTTCTTCATGTTGGCGGAGATTTGCCGGGTGATCTCGGGATAGTTCTTGTCCATGACACACTCTGTTGCTGTGACTTCAGGTTTCAAGCGGGTCGGCCGGCGCGACCAAGCGCGTCAATGACGGCCGTTGGGCGACAAAGCGAGCCAGCACCATGCCGGCACACATCGCAGCGACGAAGATGAAGGCGGAGGTCGATCCGTATCCGAACGCGGTCAACGCGGGCCCCGGGCAGAAGCCCGCCAGTCCCCAGCCGACCCCGAAGATCGCGGGACCGGCGACGATCCTGGGATCGATATCCCTTCGCGTCGGAATATGAAATCGTTCGGCGAAGAACGGCCGCGCGAGTTTCAGAACGCGGCTGAAACCGAGGAAGGTCACGGCCACCGCGCCCGCCATCACGAAGGCGAGGCTCGCATCCCACGTCCCTGCCGGAATGGCGCCGAGATCGAGGAAATTCAGGACCTTCGCCGGGTCCGACATGCCGGAGGCGACAAGGCCGAGACCGAAGATCAGGCCGATCGCAAATTGAACCAGGACTGCCATCGCCATCAGCTCCAGTGTCGCATCAAGAAGACGGTCGCCATGCCGGTTGCCATGAAGGTGACGGTCGCGACCAGCGAACGCACCGACAGCCGCGACAGGCCGCAGACACCATGGCCGGAGGTGCAGCCGCTGCCCCACACCGAACCGAAACCCGTGAGCAGTCCGCCGACGATCAGGACAACCGGCCCCGCCTCGATCGTTTGCACCGGCAGGCTTCCGGTGACGAGCCGCACCAGCACGGGTGCGGCGACGAGGCCCGCCACGAAGGCAAGACGACCGGCGAATTCGCGATCCTCATAGGGCGGAAACAGCCGCGCCGCGATGCCGCTGACGCCGGCGATCCGCCCCGTCGCCCACATCAGCAGAACGGCCGACAGCCCGATCAGCGCCCCTCCCAGGAGCGACGACATCGGCGTGAAAGACGTGACGGTCAATTTCGATCCCTCGTATCAGCGTGCCGCAGCGAGCGGCACCGCGCAGCTCATATTTCAATTGTTTCTTATGTTCGAATATACTAATATATCTGGCAATGATCGCGCGCAAGCCCCGAAATCAGGAATTGATCGCTCTGGAGGAGAAGGCCGAGGAGGCTTCCCGCCTCCTGTCCGCCATGGGCAACCCTAGGCGGCTGATGGTCCTCTGCAACATGCTGGACGGCGAAAAATCAGTCGGCGAACTCGCCGAAATTGCCGGCCTGTCTTCGGCTGCGCTATCCCAGCATCTCGGAAAGATGCGGGCATTGAGCCTGATCAAGCCCAGGCGAGACGGCCAGACGATATACTACAGCATCGCGAGCCCGGAAGTCCGCTCGGTGCTGGAGACGCTGTACCGACTCTTCTGCGCACCCTAGAGCATCGCCAGCGTCCACGCGGAGAGCCTAGAATGACCGACGACACCATCATCGAAGGGCCGCTCTACGAGAAGCGCAGGAAGGTCTATCCGCAATCGGTTCACGGCCGTTTCCGCCGCATCAAATGGGCCATCCTCTGCGTCACGCTGGGGGTCTATTATCTTTTGCCGTTCGTGCGCTGGAACCGCGGACCCGGCCTGCCTGACCAGGCGGTGCTGATCGACATGCCGCACCGGCGCTTCTACTTCTTCTTCATCGAGCTGTGGCCGCAGGAGGTCTACTACTTCACCGGCCTGCTGATCATCGCCGCGATGACGCTGTTCCTGATGAATGCCGTCGCCGGCCGGCTGTGGTGCGGCTACATGTGTCCGCAGACGGTGTGGACCGACCTGTTCTATGCGGTCGAACGCTGGGTCGAGGGCGACCGCCGCGAGCGCATGCAGGGCGACAAGCGCTACTGGACGTTCGACCACATCCGGAAGGTCGCGCTGAAGCACTTCCTCTGGATCATGATCGCCTGGTGGACCGGCGGCGCTTGGGTGCTGTATTTCGCCGACGCGCCGACGCTGGTGAGAGATCTCGCCACCTTCCAAGCTCCCATCGTCGCCTATCTCTGGATCGGCATCCTCACCGCCACGACCTATGTCTTCGCCGGTCACGCCCGCGAGCAGATGTGCATCTACATGTGTCCGTGGCCGCGGATCCAGGCGGCGCTGACCGACGAATGGGCGCTCAACGTGACCTATCGCCGCGACCGCGGCGAGCCGCGCATGTCGGTCAAGAAGGCGGAGGCCGCCCGAGCGCATGGCGATCTCGCCGGTGACTGCGTCGACTGCCACCAATGCATCAATGTCTGCCCGACCGGCGTCGACATCCGTCATGGAATCCAGCTCGGCTGCATCCAGTGCGGCCTGTGCATCGATGCCTGCGACAACGTCATGGGCGAGATCGGCAGGCCCACCGGACTGATCGGCTACGACACCGACATCAACATGCAGCGCCGGCGCGAAGGCAAGGCGCCGATCTACCGCATCATCCGTCCGCGCACGCTGATCTATGCCGCGGCCATCGGCATCGTCGGCAGCATCATGCTCTACACGCTCGCCACGCGCGCGACGATGGACGTCAACGTGCTGCACGAGCGCAATCCCCTCTTCGTCCAGCTCTCGGATGGCGGGGTGCGCAACGACTACACCGTCCGCATCCTCAACAAGGGCGGGCAACGATCGTTTGCGCTCGAGGTCTCCGGACTGCCCGGCGCAATCCTTCGCGTCGCGGGCATCGCGGCCGGCCGCGACGGCAAGCCCGTCATCGAGGTCGGACAGGACCAGACCCGCGAAGTCAGGCTGTCGGTGCAGGTCGGCCCCGACGACCTGCCGAAGACCTCGCGCGACATCGAAATCGCCATCATTGAAACTGCCGGCGGCGGACGCGCCGTGGCCCGTGATCATTTCGTGCCAAGCGACAACTAGCGTCTGCGACGGCCATGGCCGCAACCCGGCCAATTCCTCCGGGATGGCAGAGTGGAACGACGCTTCCAGGGATACGACACGCGCGTTCAGGAAGAAGGAAGACGCCAGTTCTCAAGCAAATTGAGGCTGGCGCTGCTTCCCGGTCGGCTCGATCGGAGCACCCTCATTTTGCGCAAGCTCTTCCGTCAATACCGTGAAGCGCGTCAGTTGCGCTGGGCCGAAGGTCGTCGAGATCGCGACGTCCGCGGCATCCCTTCCCCGCGCGATGACAACGCGCCCGATGCGCGGATGATTATGGCGCGCATCGAACGTGTACCAGCGTCCTCCAAGATAGGCTTCGAACCAGGCGCTGAAATCCATCGGCGCGGGGTCGCGCGGCACGCCGATATCGCCGAGATAGCCCGTGCAATATCGAGCGGGAATGTTCATGCAGCGGCACAGTGTCACCGCCAGATGCGCGAAGTCGCGACAAACGCCGACCTGTTCCGCATGGCCTTCAGACGCGGTACGGTCGCTCCGTGCGAACTGATATCCGAACTGGATGCGCTCGTGGGCATAGTCGCAGATCGCCTGGACCCGCTGCCAACCCCCGTCTATTCCGCCGAACAAAGACCATGCGAGCTCGGTCAGTTTCTGGGTGTCGCAATAGCGGCTGCCCAGCAGGTAGACCAGAGCTTCATCCGGCAGGTCGGCTAGCGGGACCTGCGCGGCGTGCGGCACCACCGGGTCAGGGAGACCAGTGTCCTCGATGATGAATTCATTGCGAATTTCGAGCTGGCCGGCGGGAGCGACCAGACGCGTGCAGACGTTGCCAAAAGCATCGAGGTAATTTCTCGCCGCCACACGCGGGGAGAGTTGAATGATGTGATCAGTCAGTAAATCGCTCTGACGCGAGGGATGAACGCTCAGCATCAGCACCATGGGGACGTCCTGAAGGCAGTGGAAGGCGATGTCGTAACCCGCACGTATTTTCAAGACCGTCTCCTGAGGCGCCATCGTTGAACGTGGCACGACAAGTTGAGCTAGTCCCGTTTCGTTCCTATTCGAATTGCTGAAATTGAAGGCGGCCGTGCCATGAGAGCTTTTCGCGGAAAAAAACCGCGTTCAACGCTGGGAACCGCCGCGAATTTGGAGTCATATAAAGCAGGCCCGAGGCACAGGATGACTATCTACGCCGTCCATCATCACACGACCTATCGCTACAAGCGACCGGTGCGGCTCGGGCGGCACCAACTGCTGTTTCGTCCGCGCGACAGTTTCGACCAGCGCCTGCTCGACTGCCGGATCACAGTACGTCCCGAGCCTGCCGAAATCCGCTGGATCCACGACGTGTTCGGCAATTGCGTCACGCTGGTCGACTTTGCAGAGCCGAGCGACATCCTGGAATTCGACACCACGATTCGTCTCGAGCACACGCCGGAAAGCACGCCCGACTTCCAGATCGAGGAATACGCCCGGCGGCACCCGTTCAGTTACGGCGAGCATGAGCTTCCGGACCTCCTGCCCTACATGCGCCGTCACCACAGTGAAGCGGAGAAAATCGATGACTGGCTGTCAAAGTTCATCATGCGCGATGCGAGCCGGCCAACCGGGCAGTTGCTGATGACACTCAACGAGGCGATCGCCGAGGGCTTTTCGTACCGGCGCAGAACTTCGCCCGGAACACAGACGCCTGCCGAGACGCTCGACCTGCAGCAAGGCACCTGTCGCGATTTCGCATTGCTGATGATGGAGGCCGCCCGTTCGCTTGGTTTTGCCGCGCGCTTCATCACCGGTTACGTCTATGTGCCGGACCGCGACGGGCCGATACGGCTTGGCGGGGGCTCGACCCATGCGTGGTGTTCCATCTACGTCCCGGGATCAGGCTGGGTCGAGTTCGATCCGACCAATGGCATCGTCGGAAACCGCGACCTGATCAGGGTCGGCGTCGCCCGGACGCCCGCGCAGGCTATTCCGCTTTCCGGCTCTTATTGGGGAGAGGCCGACGACGACCTTGGAATGGAGGTTACGGTCAACGTGAAGACCGAGGACATGTCCGTCCTCCAGCCGACCGAGATCGAACCAGCGGAAGGCGAGCCGCGATCGCCAACAGAACGTTAATACTACTGCTCGAATTGAAACGGCGCCCCAACGGTATTTTCCAATCTTTGCGCTAGACATGGCCGTGCAACGCGGAGTTGGACCGCGCGAACGGGGACGACGGGACGTGGTCGATATCGCGCATGAGGCAGCGATCCATCCGGCATCGGCAAGCGGTACGGCGGCGCGCGTGCCCGTGCCGCTCACGGCGATCGACCCCGGCCAATGGCGCGCGCTGGCGCAGCGCGCGATCGAGCCGAACGGATATTATTTGCCGGGCTGGGAACTCGCCGTCAGCGCCACCGCACGCGGTCGTACGGATGCCTCGGCGCTTGCCGCATGCGACGGACCCTCGCCGCGGCTGATCGGACTGATGCCGGTTGTCTCGCTCTGGCGTGCCCTCAAGATCCCCCTGCCCGCGCTGGTGAGCGCGCATCCCTACGGCACGCTGTGCAGCCCCTTGATCGACCGCGACGACCCGATCGAGGCGGCCGCTCGTCTGCTGCAACAGGCGCGCGCGGCGGGCGCGCATGCGCTCGTGCTGACCGACGTCGCGCTCGACGGTGCGGCGATGAATGCGCTCGGCGAGGTTCTTGATCGCGAAGGTTTGAAGCCGCGCATCCTGTCCTCCCACATCCGCGCCAGCCTCGACGCGACGCGCGATGGCGAGACGCTGCTGCGCGAGGGGCTCGGTGCCAGAAAGCTCAAGGAACTGCGCCGCCAGCGCCATCGCCTCGAAGACCACGGCCCGGTGCTTTTCGAGGTTGCGCGAAAGCCCGACGAGATCCGCCCCGCTCTCGAAACATTCCTGCAGCTCGAGGCCAGCGGCTGGAAGGGCAAGCGCGGCACCGCGCTGATCCAGCATGCCGGTGATGCAACCTTCATCCGCCGTGCCGTCCCGGCGCTGGCCGAGACCGCGCAATGCGAGATCGTCACCTTGCGCGCCGGCGCCACGGCGGTGGCCGCCGGAATCGTGCTGCGCCATCAGGACCGCGCCTTCTTCTTCAAGCTCGGCATCGACGAAAACTTTGCGAAATATTCGCCGGGCGTGCAACTCACGCTCGAGCTCACCCGCCATCTCTGCGCCGATCCCGCCATTGCGAGCGCGGATTCCACGGCAAGCGCCGATCATTCCATGATCAATCCGTTCTGGCGCGGACGCTTCGCGATCGGTGACGTCCTGATCCCGCTACGGCGGAACGATCCGGTCGTGGCCCTGATTCACGCAGCGGTGACCGGCCTCAACGTCGCGCACGAGGCCGCGCGACGCATGGTCCGCCGGCTCCGCAAATAGACTATTCCGCCGCCTGCGCGTTGATCTCCGCCGAGACCTCGCGGATGGCGCGCGCGAGCAGGTTCGGGTCCTGCGCGCCCGATACGGCGTATTTCTGCGCGAACACGTAGGTCGGCACGCCGGAAATGCCCTTCTCGGCGGCTTCCTGCGCATCGGCCGAGACGCGTGCGACGTCCTCGTCGGTGGCAAGGCGCTTGCGAATGTCATCGGCATCGAGGCCGACATCGGCGGCGGCCTGCACCAGCACATTGACGTCGGTGAGATCGCCGCCGTCGCGGAAATAGAGCTCCATGAGACGCTGCTTCATCTCGGGCGCCTTGCCGATCGCCTCGGCCCAGAGGATCAGGCGGTGGCAATCGGTCGTGTTGGGCTGGCGTGCGACCAACTCGGGCCGGTAGATCAGGCCCTCTTCGCTTGCCGCCCCGACCACGCGGCCGGCAATACCCTTCCTGCGCCGCGCACTCCTTGCCGACGCAATCTTCAGCGGTGTCGCCGCACTTGGTTTCACCTTTGGCGGCGGCGCCTTCGCGACGCAGTTCAATCTGCCGGAAGCGCTGCTGCGCGAGACCGGGCTGTTCCTGATCGCCTACGCCGCGCTGGTCGGCTGGCTCGCCGCGCGCGCCGCAGTGCCAAAGCCGCTCGTGCTGCTGGTCGTGGTCGGCAACGCGGCCTGGACGGTCGGCAGCATCGCGCTGCTGCTGTCGGGCGCGGTGTCGCCGAACATCGCCGGCGAACTGATGGTGATCGCGCAAGCCATCGCGACCGGGGTCTTCGCCGAGTTGCAATTCGTCGGCCTGCGGAAGAGCGGCGGCGTTGCGACGGCGTGAACCTCCGGCGTCCAGAGCGCGCTGCAACGCCGTCGGCGTTGCGGCGCAGATCCGGGACCCAGGCGCCCGTTCACAACAGTGTCATTGCCGGCTGCCGAACTCTTTGCCTTGGTCAACTGGGCCTCCCGCACGTGTTGTTGTACGCTCATGCCAGCAACTGCACGGGCGCCAGGAGGAATTGACATGACCAACCTCGTACTCAACCGTCGCAACGTCCTCTTTGCGGCCGGCAGTTCCATTCTTGCAACCGGGGTGTCCGGGCTGCTTTTGCCGGCGCGCGCGGACGGCATCGCGCCGACCGATTCGATGTCCGGCGGCTCGAACAACTACCGCAAGGGCGCGCCGATCGTGGACCGGATCGGCAAGGGCGGCTTCTGGATGAGTGGCACCGTGCGCCGCGCCGGCGACGGGGCTCCGCTTGCGGGGCAGCGCATCCAGATCTGGGCGCACACGATCGAAGGCCAGGAGCACGAGCCGCAGAGTCATGGCGCCACCCTGACCGACAAGAACGGGGCGTTCCGGCTCGAGATTCCGCAGATCATCCCAGTCTTCGGCCAGCCGCACGGTCACCTCGCCTATGACAGCGGTGAATTCAGAACCGTCTTCCTGCGGCCGGTGATGCGCAGCGCAAAGGAAACGAGCCTGGAGGCGCATTTCGTCCTCCAGCCGGCCTGACCGACTTGGGACTACGGGGATGAAACTGGCGAAGGTGCCCCTGATCTGGGCCGCCCTTGCAGCCGCCATTGGCGTGCCGCTCGCCGCCGCGGCGATGAGCCCACTGCTGGCATGGCGCGGTCCGGTCTACATCGTTGCGGGGTTTGCGGGCATCATCGCACTGGGTCTTGTGCTCGCTCAACCCTTGCTGATTGGCGGATACGTGCCGCCGCTGTCGGCCTATCGTGGGCGCCGCGCACATCACTGGATCGGAGGCGCCCTGCTCGTCGCGGTCGTGATCCATGTTGCCGGCCTCTGGTTCACCAGCCCGCCTGACATGATCGACGCCCTGACCTTCTCGTCGCCGACGCCGTTCTCCCCCTTCGGCGTAATCGCGATGTGGGCCATATACACTGTCGCGCTGCTGGCTGCACTGCGCCGGCGATTGGGCCTGCGGCTGCGAACATGGCGTATCGTCCACATCCCGCTCGCGCTCGTCATCGTGATCGGCAGTGTCGTCCATTGCCTCTTGATCGAGGGGACGATGGAGACGATGTCGAAGGCAGCGCTTTGCGCGCTGGTCCTCGCTGCGACCATGAAAGTCATCATTGATCTGTGGACGCGCAGAAAGCCACGGCCCTTGCCCGGCGAGAGCATTGCGCGTCAGTAAGCGCCCGGGCTGACTTGCATCGGCACCGTCTGCGACAGACGGCTACGCTTTGGCCCGGCCGACCTTGCCGCCGAAATGCTTGCCGTTCAGCTTCTTCTTTTTCGCTGACGCGCCCTTCGCGCCGGCCTTCAGCGCCTTGCGCTCCGCCCGGGCCTTCACCTTGGCGCGCTCCGCCCGCGCCTCGGCGCGCTGCTTCTTGCGCTTCTTCTCGCACGACTCGCACTTGCAGCCGATCGGCTTCAGATACGCTTTGAAATAATCGGTGCCGTAGTCGTAGTTGATCTCGTCGCCCGGCTCGATGTTCCTGATGGCGCGGATGAAGACCTTCCGCTCGCGCGGCCGGACATCGGATTCGGCGTTGGGCCGGCAGGAATGGTTGATGTAGCGGGCAAGGTTCTTGCGCACCGAGCCGTCGATGGTCCAGCGGCCGTTGAGTTCGAACAGGTACTTGTTCTCGATCGCGTCCTGCGCGGGAATCTTCGAGTCCAGGATCGGTCCGAAATAGCGGATGATCCGGGTTCCCTTCTTGATCGGCATGGTGGCGAAGAGGCCAAGTCCGGTCTTGGACCGGCCGACACGATAGGATTTGCTGGAAGCGATGGCTGGCATGATCAAGAGAAATGAGGACGCAAACGAGGCCCGATGCCCCAAGCGAAGTCATTCTTCTAGAACGATTCCGCCGCGCTGTCAGGTATCTGCCGGCCCTGTTTGAACCTTGCCCACAATGAAGACGTCTGATGGAGCAGGTTCCCGCTGCATCAAGGCGTCACCATGAGGCGTCGTGCGTTCATTTGCCTGGCCCTGTTGCTTGCCTGCTCCAGCGCGGGCGATGCCGACGCCCAATCGCTGGGCAGCACCTACACATCCACCGCGCCAAAGGATTGTCGCCAGGTCGGCAAGCCCAGCGAGCTCGACGGCAGCACCACGCGGGTCTGCCCGGGCAAAGACGGCCTCATCGTGCTGATCGCCGAGGACGATCTGCGCGAAACCGTCTCGGTCGGCCGCAATCGCAAGGCTGCCAGCGAGGAGCCGGCGGCAAAGGTCAGGTTCGGCCCGTTCAATTCTTCCGAGAGTACCGTCGAATGGCGCTCCGCGAGCGCAAAGCCGTTTGCGATCATCCAGCGCTGGCACATTGCCGACAGCGCCGATCCCGACAAACAGGGACGCCCGAACACCAAGGCCATGCTCGTCGTGACCCGGCTACCGCCAGCTGCGGTCTGCCACGTCGCCTATGTCGATGCGATCGCCAATCCGAACGCCAACGAACTTGCCCGCAAGGCCGCGGACGATTTGGCTCGCGGTTTTATGTGCGGCAAGGATGATGTGAAGATCATTGGCGCCAGCGGCCGGGCGGTCGAGTTAGTGACGCGCCGCTAGGGCTTCGCCTTGGCGCGGTGGTAGCGGGCCAATAGCCGCTCACCCTTCGCCGCAATGCGCCGTGCCGCCGCGACCGTCTTCGGAACGGGTTCGCCCCAGGCGTGGGCCGACAGCGCGTGCCGCGTCGGCTTGCCCCTGGCATCGACCAGCGGCGGCAGCTTGGCGCGGCCATAGAACCGCACGGCCCAGCTCCCCTTTCGCCGCATCTCCTGCGGCGTCATTTCGGATTCAGGCTTGGTGACACCGGGCTTGAGATGCGCGCCTTGCTTGCGCGCAAAGGCCTTTCGACCGGCCGCGGTCAGACCTCCGCGCGGATCCTTTTCCTTGGCCGAAATGCCGCGCTTGCGCGCGGTCTTCTTCACGCCCCTCTTCGCGGACTTGCGCTTGCGGGTCTTCGCGGACTTCGACTTCGAGGATTTGGCCTTGGAGGATTTCGCCTTGGTGGTTTTCTTCGCTGCCATGCGCATGTTGTCCACGAGGTTTGGATAGCGGCGGCCGGCCCGGCGTGCGCGTGTTTTCGCCGCCGATTTCTGCGCGGGCGTGAGATGCTTCGACGCTTTGCCGGCTCGCTTGCGCGGGTTGGCGCGTTTCCAGGGGGCGCGGGGTGCTCTTGCCATGCGGCATCAACGCACGACGATGGCAAGGGTTGCGTTCGGCCCGATTGTTCAGGAGCCCGGCGGCTTGCCGCCCATCGGCGTCATCAGCATCGCCTCGAGCAGCCGTTCGGGCGTCGTCCCCTCGGGCAGGCGCCCCATGATGTCCTCGAGCCGTCCGTCGAGCAGCAGCATGGTGAAGCCGTGCACCATCGACCAGGCGCGCGCGATCGCGGCCGCCTGGCTCAGCGTCAGCGCGTCTCCGCTGATCTGCTCCTGCCGCATCGTGCCGACGGCATTGGCGAGCCCCGCGAAGGAGGCCTCGGCTGCCTCGTTCAGCGAGGGCCGGGAATAGTCGAGGCGCTCGGTACGGAACATGATGCCGTACATGCCGGGATGGGCTTGCGCATAGGCAACATAGGCCTTCGGGCGTGCCAGTGAGCGCGCGAGTGGGGTCGGGGCGGTCTCGCACGCCGCCGCCATTGCCGCGTTGAACTGGCGGAATCCGACCGCCGCCAGCTCGCTGAGGAGCCCGGTGAGATCGCCGAAATGATGGGTCGGTGCGGCATGCGACACGCCCGCCTCGCGCGCCACCGCGCGCAACGTCAGGCCGGCAAGCCCGTCGCGCTCCAGCACGCGCTCGGCGGCTTGCAGCAGCGCCTCGCGCAGCGCGCCGTGATGATAGGGCGTCTCGGTCTTTGCGCTCGCAGGGCGGGGCGATGCGGATGCCGATGATGTCTTCTTCGAAGCGCGCGGGCGGCGCGCCGTCTCTGTCTTGGCCATGGACCAGCTATATGACGCAATATTGACACTGTAAAGATTTCGCTTGACCAGAGCGGCGATCGGGATTATCTGATCTTTACGATGTAAAGATCACGGGAGGGACAAGCTGTGCAGCAGGACGCCATCACCCAGCGCCGCAACAATCTCGCGCCGATTCCCTTCGAGGCCGACGCGCCCAACCTGAAGATCATCGGCGAATTGCCCCGCGATCTCAACGGCACGCTCTATCGCAACGGCCCCAATCCGCAGTTCGACTCTCCGGGCGCGCACTGGTTCGTCGGCGACGGCATGCTGCACGCCTTCCATCTCGATAACGGCCGCGCCAGCTATCGCAACCGCTGGGTCCGCACGCCGAAATGGCTGGCCGAGCACGATGCCGGACGCGCGCTGTTCGGCGGCTTCGGCCGCAAGCTGCCGGATGCGCCCGCGAGCCTCACCGATGGCGGCGTCGCCAACACCAACATCATCTTCCATGCCGGCAAATTGCTGGCACTGGAGGAATTCCATCTGCCGACCGAGATCGAGCCGGGCACGCTCACGACGCGCGGCTATCACAACTATCAGGGCCGCGTCGCTGGCGCATTCACAGCGCATCCGAAGATCGATCCCGTCACCGGCGAGCTGGTATTCTTCGGCTATAACGCCGCGGGCCCGCTCACGCCTGCCCTCTCCTACGGATCGATCGATGCATCGGGCAAGGCAACGCGCTTCGAACGCTTCGAAGCTCCCTATGCCAGCATGGTCCACGACTTCATCGTCACCGAGAACCACACACTGTTTCCGATCCTGCCCATCACCGGCAGCATGGAGCGTGCGATGAGCGGGCGGCCGCCTTATGCCTGGGAGCCGGACAAGGGCGCCTATGTTGGCGTGATGAAACGGGACGGCAAAGCGAAGGACATGGTCTGGTTCCGCGGTGAATCCTGCTACGTTTTCCACGTCATGAACGCGTGGGAGGACGATGGCTGCATCATTGCCGACGTCATGCAGTTCGAGGAAGCCCCACTCTTTCCGCATCCCGACGGCCGGCCGACCAATCCCGACAAATCCTTCGCGCGCCACTGCCGCTGGACCTTCGATCTCTCAGGCCATACAGACCGCTTCCAGCAGACTTATCTCGACGATCTGACCGGCGAATTTCCGCGTGTCGACGACCGCCGCGCTGGGCTGAAGAGCCGTCACGGCTGGTACGCCTGCGCCAATCCACGGCTGCCGGGATTCGGCTCGCTGTCCGGCATCATCCATGTCGACGGCAATGGCAGGCGCCTCGGCCAATATCTGCTGCCGGCCGGCGATACCATCTCCGAGCCGGTCTTCGTCGAACGCGCGAACGATGCAGCCGAAGGCGACGGCTGGCTGCTCGCATTGGTCTGGCGCGCGCGAGAGAACCGCAGCGACCTCGCGGTGTTCAACGCCACCGATGTCGAGGCAGGTCCCGTCGCGCTGGTGCAGCTCGGCCATCGCGTGCCCGACGGCTTCTACGGAAACTGGGTCGGAGCGGCATAGCGCGCCGGTACGGGCGCGACGCTTCGCGCCCGGAAATGACGGGAGAGGAATTTCCAATGCACCTGCCCACCATCGCCACCAACGGCTGCGCGATCGTCACCCTCGCCTGCGCCGCACTCGCGTGCCGGAAGATCCTGCAACGGCAAAACGGACAGGCCATCTTCAACGGCGGTATCCTGCTCGCGATCGGCCTCCTGCTCACCGCTGCGGTACCACTCGTGTCGCATCCCTCCTGGGCGGATTTGGTGGACGAGGCATCCGAGCAAGCCATTGCAACATTTCATTTTTTGGAAGTCACCTACGTTATTTTGACACTGTAAAGATTTCGCTTGACCCAGGGTCGCCAGCACACTATTGATCTTTACATCGTAAAGATAAAATCGATCGAGGCCACCCATGGCGATTTTCCTGATCCTTGCGCCCTACGGCGCTTACACGTTCCTGATGCTGGTGACGTCGGCCATCGCAAGCGTGTTTGCGGCCTCCGCGATCTGCCTGGTCACCATCGCGATCGACGTGGCGCGCGGCCGCTCCGTGAAGATCCTGGCCGCGGGCTCTGCGATCCTCTTCGCCGCGATCGGCCTCTATCTCGCGATGATCGATCAGAAGCTCGGCACGCTCGGCGTCAAGCTGTCGGTCGATCTCGGCATCTTCGTGATCTCGCTCGGCTCGATGCTGGTTCGCCGTCCCTTCACGTTGCAATATGCGGTTGAAGCGGTCCCCGCCGAGACCGCGGCGATGCCCGGCTTCCTCACCGCCAACTACATCATCACCGGCGCATGGACCGCGGCCGCGCTGTTGATGATGGCAGCGAACATCGCACTGCTCTACTTCCCCGGCCTGCCGGTGTGGTCGAGCCTTGCGGTCGCCTTCGCCGCCCGCAACTGCGCGATCTATTTCACAAAATGGTATCCCGAGTATCGTCAGACCAAGTACGGTACGCCGGCCGTCGCACTGCCGACCTCCCGCTGAACAGGACCCGCGATGAAGGACGTATTCGCTCGCCTGGCCTACGACTTCCTGTCGGCCATCATCTTCCTGGTCATCTATCTCGTCACCGACAACGTCATCCTCGCGACGTCGGTGGCGATTGCCGGCGCGGTCGCACAAGTGATCTATGCCCGGGTGATGGGGCATCAACTGAGCTTCATGACCTATGCGAGTCTCGGACTCGTCGTCATGCTCGGAGCACTCACGCTGTTCACCAACGATCCCCGCTTCATGCTGGCGAAACCGGCGATCGCGCATTTTGCGATCGGAGTCATCATGCTCAAACGCGGTTGGATGCTGCGCTACATGCCGGCGATCGTGACGGAAACCATCCCGGAATACGTGACGGCCGCAGGCTATGCCTGGGCCGCGCTGATGTTCGTGATTGGCGCCGGCACCATTGCGGTGGCCTCGACCGGCGATCTGAAGCTGTGGGCTTTCTATATCTCGGTTGTCGCAGGCGGCGCCAAGATCCTCGCCTTTGCCGTCCAGTACGTGGTGCTCCGGCTGATCGTCAAAAGCCGCCGGCGTGCCTCAGCCAGCGCCTGATTGCCGCTCACGCCGGGTTAGGCAGCCGCGCCAAGTTGGGCTATACGCACTCCGGACCGGCCGCGGATCGTCGCAGCCGGCCGGGATCTGTTCGGGAGACGCGAATGGCCGTAGACGGCAACTGGAATCTGACCATGACGACGCCGATGGGCGAGCGCAAGGCGACGCTGACCCTGTCGAGCTCCGGCGGCACGCTGACGGGAACGCAGGGCGCCGATGGCAACACCGCCGAGATCTTCGACGGCACCATCAGCGGAGAAGCCGTCAACTGGAAAGTCTCGATCACCAATCCGATGCCGTTGACGCTCGAATTCATCGGAACGGTCTCCGGCGACAGCATGAGCGGCGAGATGGGCATCGGCCCGATGGGCAGCTTCCCGTTCACCGGCACGAAGGCCTGATCGCCTCGCTCGCCCCGCTCCTGCTTCGCCTCGCCGAGGGCGATCCAACCTCTCCCCGCAAGCGGGGAGAGGTGAAACAAGCTAACCCAGATTCAACTCCTTGAAGAAGTCGTTGCCCTTGTCGTCGATGATGATGAAGGCGGGGAAATCCACGACTTCGATGCGCCAGATCGCTTCCATGCCGAGTTCGGGATATTCGAGCACCTCGACCTTCTTGATGCAGTGCTCGGCAAGGTTCGCCGCGGCGCCGCCAATCGAGCCGAGATAGAAGCCGCCATACTTCTTGCAGGCCTCGCGCACGGCCGGCGCGCGGTTGCCTTTCGCGACCATCACCATCGAGCCGCCCGCGGCCTGGAACTGATCGACGAAGGAATCCATCCGGCCCGCCGTCGTCGGACCGAACGCGCCGGAGGCATAACCCTCGGGCGTCTTGGCGGGGCCGGCGTAATAGACCGGATGGTTCTTGAAATAATCCGGCAGCGGCTCGCCCTTGTCGAGGCGCTCGCGCAGCTTGGCGTGCGCGCTGTCGCGCGCAACGATCATGGTGCCGGTCATCGAGACCCGCGTCTTGATCGGGTATTTCGAGAAGGTCGCCAGGATATCCTTCATCGGCTGGTTGAGGTCAATCTTGACGACCTCGCCGCCAAGCGCCTGCTCCACCTGCGGCAGATATTGCGCCGGATTGTGCTCGAGCTCTTCGAGATAGACGCCGTCCTTGGTGATCTTGCCGAGCACCTGGCGATCGGCCGAGCAGGACACCCCGAGCCCGATCGGCAACGATGCGCCATGACGCGGCATGCGGATCACACGCACGTCGTGGCAGAAATACTTGCCGCCGAACTGCGCGCCGACGCCGAGCGACTGCGTCATCTTGTGGATTTCCTGCTCCATCTCGACATCGCGGAACGCGTTGCCGTCGGGCGAGCCGTGGGTCGGCAGCGCATCGAGGTAGCGGGCCGACGCCAGCTTCACCGTCTTCATGCAGAGCTCGGCCGAGGTGCCGCCGATCACGATTGCGAGGTGATAGGGCGGGCACGCGGCGGTGCCGAGCGTCAGGATCTTTTCCTTCAGGAACGCCAGCAGGCGATCCTTGGTCAGCACCGAGGGCGTCGCCTGGAACAGGAAGCTCTTGTTGGCGCTGCCGCCGCCCTTCGCCATGAACATGAACTTGTAGGCGTCATCGCCTTCCGCATAGATCTCGCACTGCGCGGGCATGTTGTTGGCGGTGTTCTTCTCCTCGAACATCGAGAGCGGTGCGACCTGCGAGTAGCGCAGGTTGCGGCGCAAGTAAGCGTCGCGCGCGCCTTCCGACAGCGCCGCCTCGTCGTCACCGTCGGTGATGACGTTGCACCCCTTCTTGCCCATGATGATCGCGGTGCCGGTGTCCTGGCACATCGGCAGCACGCCGCCGGCGGCGATATTGGCGTTCTTCAGGAAGTCCAGCGCCACGAACTTGTCATTCGGGCTCGCCTCACCGTCCTCCAGGATCGCCGCGAGCTGCTTCAGGTGGCCGGGCCGCAGGTAATGGTTGATGTCGCCGAAGGCCGCCTCCGACAGTGCCCGCAGCGCCTCGCGCGACACCACCAGCATATCCTTGCCCAGGACTTTCTCGACCCGCACGCCCTCGGCCGTGATCTTCTTGTAGGGCGTCTCGTCTTTGCCCAACGGGAACAACGGGGTGTGCTTGTAAGGCGGAACGGGCTTGGACTGGTCGGGGAAAGCGGTGGGAGCGTTCATGGGGCGGATCTCGTGGTTTTGAGGCCCTCGCGCAGGCCCCTAGCATGGAAGCGTTCTAAGCTTTTTTGCCACAAAGGGAAGGCGTCCCGGCGCGGCCTGGGCATCCAATCCGGCGGCCTGGCAACCCTTTCTCGGCCGCTGTTGGCCGGGATTCGCGAGCATCATGATGCGCGGAAAGACCGAGGCGTCCCCCTTGCACTCGGCGTGCGAGGACGGTTGAATGCGCGCCCTAAGGGGCTTTTCATCATGATTTTCAAACTGCACATCCGCGGCGCGATCCTGGTCGCCGCCGCCATATCAGGACTTGTGACCCTCGTCTCGCCTGCGCGCGCCGATCGCTGCGACGACAGCGCCAAGGAGCTGGCGGACCAGGTCGATCGCCTCAAGGTGAATTTCCGGGCGGCGAACGTCGTCTACCTGACGCACCCGCTGGCCAAGGAACTGTCGGTCGCCTGCCGCGGCGACAAATATTCCATCGAGCTCTATGCCAAGGGCGATCGCAAGCCGACGCCGGAATTCTTTGCGCTGGTGGGGTCGATGGCGGCGATCGTCTTCACCGTGACCAAGGACGACACCACAACAGGCGCGACACGCTGCCTGAAGCGGATGGGACTGTTGCGCGGCGACAAGATCGTCATGCGCTACCGGCGCCTCAACATGGAATGCACCCGCACCAAGACCGATGCGTCCATCGCGATCACGCGCGGCAAGGACGAATAGAGGAGACGCTCCTCAACACATTCCGTCATTGCGAGCGTAGCGAAGCAATCCAGACTTTCCCCGCGGAGGGATTCTGGATTGCTTCGCTGCGCTCGCAATGACGAGGAGAAATCTCGTCGTCTCGCAGAAATTGTACAGCGGCGAGCGCGACGAGACAGTCCTCCACCGCACCAAATCCCTCGCATTTTAACGATTGGCTTGACGGAAGCTTCGCCCCTGACGGAGCAGGATCAATTGTTTCCATATGTGAGGATTTGTGGATGAGCGTTTCTAACGTTACGCCGCCGCCGATCGCGATCGTGGCCCCGAGCTACGACACGACCAAGCAGCAGGACGACAAGGCCAAGACCCAGGACAGCGACCCTACCTACAAGCCGCCGCCGCCAGCGCCGCTGCCGCCCGGTCAGGGTACGCGCATCGATCAGCTCGCCTGATCGAGACCAACGATGACGAAGCGCCCGATCCGGTCGATCGGGCTTTTCGCATTCCCGGCCGCATCTTCGCCGGGTTGACAGGGGCGATATTGCGCCCTGCTTCCCCCAAAATACCGTGATCGCGGAAACCCGTCTGCGCTGCCGCGATGCGCGCACTGCCCGCCTCCGCGGCGCCTCCCCAAGGCTTGGCCATCCCTGCGCTTTGCGACGGCGACAGTTGCGCCTGATTGAACCTTCTCGAGGCCAGCCTCGACTCCCCGTCAAGCACAATTCCATCTCAACGGCCCATGGCGTCGGGCCAGAGAGCCTCGGTCAAGTGTGATCCGGCTCATCAAAGCTGCGCATTCGGGTGTCTATCGTGAGCCCGAACAAGCCTTTCGACGCCACGGGACAAGTCAATGGGTCTGAATGAAAAGCTGCTCTCGCTGGTATCGGACATTTACGATGCATCGCTCGACGATTCCGGATGGACGTCGACGCTTGGCAACATCGTGGAACTGGCGGGCGGCCAGGGCGGCGGCCTCGTCTGGACCGCCGCCGCCGGCGAGGCGGTGATCTCGCACGCGGTCGGTGTCGAGCCCGGGTACGTCAAATCCTACGTCGAAACCTGCGAGCCTTTCGACCCGTCGCGAAGCATGCTGCACGGACCGGTCGGTCGGATCCAGACGTCCCAGGACTGGCTCGACCTCGATGAATTCCGGGCCACGACGTTCTACAACGAGTGGGCGCAGCCGCAGGGGCTCGAGGACGCCGCCAATATCCTGCTCTGCAAATCGGCTGACGGCATATCCCGCCTCTCGATCATGAAGGGCGGCGGTCTGGTCGATCGCAGGATGTGTCAGGTGATCTCCCATCTCATCCCGCATTTGCAACGGGCCATGCTGGTCAGACAGAAGCTGCAGCTGCAAGACGCATTGGACGCGGTTTCGGCCCGCACGCTCGACGCCCTGCGGACCGCCGTGGTGCTGCTCGACGCCAACGGTCATATCACGCACGCCAATGCGAGCGCGCGCGACGTTCTGGACGAGGCCGACGTCCTCCGTTCAGTTCGTGGCCGGCTTGTGACGTCCGACCCGAACGCCGATCGTATGCTGCGACAGGCGCTGGAAAACGCGGCTGTCGGCGACCAGGCGATGGCAAGCGCGAAAACCGCGCTGCGGCTGTCGGCTGCCGACGGCTCGCATTATGTCGGCCATCTTCTGCCGCTGCGCGCCGGACGCCGGCAAGCCTTCGCGGACAGCTATGAAGCCTGCGCCGTCCTCTTCGTCAGCAAGGCAGCGCTCGATGCGATCGTCGCGCCGGACCTCATCGGCAAGCTGTTCAAACTGACACCGACGGAGGTGCGCGTCTTCCTGTCCATTGTCGAGATCGGCAGAGTTCCCGACGTGGCTAGGAGCATGGGGGTCGCCGAGACGACGATCAAGACTCATCTGGCGAGGATATTCATGAAGACCGGCACCAAGCGACAGGCAGATCTGGTTCGGCTCCTGGCAGCCTTTTCAACGCCCATCCGGACCTGACGCGCGAGGGAAACGCGCACGCCGTCCTTCAATCGACTGACGTCGCCGGACGCGAACCTCGCTAGAGCAAGGTCGCACCCACGCAACGGGAGTCGCGACGATGTTCTGCAAGCCGCCCTGCCCCGACGAGCCCGAGATCACCACCGCCCCCAACGATTCAAACGACCGATCTGGTTCGGAGCGTGCAAGCAGGCTCGGGAGCCACGATGCGTTCGGGCGATCGATCGCGCCCGAAACGACCGGTCCGGAACGGGGGCCGCCGCCAGCCTCCGTCCGGACCGGTTAGACACTCTTGTCGTGACACGTTGTCTTCACGCGAACCGGCATCCACTTCGCGCGAAATCGCTTCAGCCATCCAGCTCAAGGTAGCGGCGAAAGATCCCCTGCTCGTTGAACGGGATCCGGCGCTCGCTCGCGAGATAGGCCTTGATGTTCGGCCGCGCGGCGATCCGGTCGCGCAGGCCGACGATGCCCGCAATCTTCTCCTCGAACGCCTTCATGCGTTTCGGAAAGGCGTAGCGCAGGCCGTCGACGATCTGGAACAGCGAGAGGTCGACATAGGTCAGCCTGCGGCCAGCGATATAGGCGCCGCCGTGATCGGTCAGAAGCTGCTCGAAATAGCCGAGATATTTCGGCACGCGCTCGCTCCAGAACTCGGCCGTGCGTTTCTTCGCAGCCGGCTTCTGGTCTTCGTAGTAGAGCGAGGGTCCGAGCGGATGATGGGTGTCGTGGATTTCCAGCACGAAATCGGCGACCGTGAGCTGGAGCTGGTGCACCCACAATCTGCCGGCCTCGGACTTCGGCGCGAGGCCGTGGCGCGAGCCAAGATAGAGCAGGATATTTGCGGTCTGGCCGATGACGAGCTTGCCGGTTTTCAGGAACGGCGGCGCAAAGGGCGGCGTGCCCTTGTGTGCGTCCATCATCTTCATCATCACATGGGTACCGCGGGGCCCGCGCGCCACGTCGACGTAAGCCGCGCCCGCCTCCTCCAGCGCCAGCCGCACATATTCGCCGCGGCCCTGGATCTCGGGCCAGTAATAGAGCTCGTATGTCATGGGAAGGGTCCGTGCGTATGAGCGGCGCAAACATTGTAGCACGCAGCCGAAGATTCCGTCAGGTCGCATGGGCGCCTGACTGCCAAACGAAAAGGGCGCCGTGCCGAAGCACGACGCCCTCGTTTGTCTCGTCGCGCGCGATCAGTTGGTCTGCTGGATCGCCGACAATTCCCAGTGCCCGCCCGAACGCCGGGCAAAGGTCCAGATTTCGGTCGCCTCGCCCGGCTGCTCGCTACCGGCGACGATCGCGCCGGTGTTGCGGTCGAGCGTCTTGTCGGTGAGCGCGAACCGCAGCGCCACCGTGGCGTAGTCGGTCTCGCCTTCGCGCCAGGCTTCCGCGAGGTCGCCCTGCAACAGCTTCACATTGGTGACCTTGTTGACGACGTTCTTCGCCCGGTTCTCGCCGAGGTCCTGCTCGAAATAGGAGACCATTTCCGGCGTCGCGAGGGTGTGCAGCTTGGCCACGTCCTCGTTCGACCAGGCGGCCTGGACATCGCCGAGCAGGCGCTCGAACGCCTCGTAGTCGTCCGGCTTGATCTCCAGCGGCGCGTTGCTCGCGCCGCCGAAACCGAAGCCGCCGAGACCACCGCCAAGACCACCGCCAAGACCGCCACCAAGTCCGCCGCCGCCAAGACCGCTGCGATAGTTCGGCTGCGGTCCGGGACCGGCGCTCGCATCAGCGTTGGCGTAGGCTGCCTGCGGCGTGTGGCGGCGCTGCCACCACGACATCGCCAGTCGCACGACGAACACCACCAGCACGATCTGGATGATCAGGCCCAGGATCGACGACAGCCCACCGAGGCCGCCGAACAGACCACCGCCGAACAGCATGCCAAGCAGGCCTGCGCCGAGGAAGCCGGCCGCAAGGCCGCCCATGAAGCCGCCGGCACGACCGAACAGGCCGCCGCGCGCGGGGGCGGCTGCAGCCGAATTCATGCCTGCGCCCGGCTGGGTGTAGGTGCGGTTGAAGTGCGAGGTCGAGCCCGGCGCGGTCGTGGTCGACGGCGGCGCCGAAAAGGTGCGCGAGCCGCGCGAGCCCGACGACATGCCGCCACCGACGCGCGCGTCGGCGGACGAGATCGCCAGCGCAGTCGGCAGCGCAAGCGCCAGCACGACGGCGATCGTCTTGAAGAGGCTGCGGGAGCGTTGCGAGAAATTCATGTTCGTTTCCCAAATCCCCGGCATGGGGACGTGCTCCTAAGATGGGCAGACTTCCCGAAAAAGGAAGCCGGTTTCCGAACTTGTGGCTGCGGCCCTCAGTCGCGGGGATGTGGCAAAAGCCCATATTTGACGGGGGTTTGGCCGGACCGGCGGCGGAACCGTGGTCGCCGGGTACCGGCGGCCATGGGGTGGGATTTCAGCCTTTTCCTCCGTCATGGTGAAGCGGGGCAATGACGGAGAAAGCGGGAGCGGCGCGCCCTCAGCCCTGCTTCGTCATCGTCTCTTTCACAGCGGCCACCAGCTGGCTGAGCGTGAACGGCTTGGGCAGGAAGTCGAACTGCTGGCCTTCCGGCAGGCTCTTCTCGAAGGCGTCTTCGGCATAGCCGGAGACGAAGATGAACTTGATGTCGGGATTGGTTGCTCGCATCGCCTTGAGCAGGGTCGGGCCGTCCATCTCCGGCATCACGACGTCGGAGACGACGAGATCGATCGCGCCGCCCTGCTCCTCCAGCATCTCCATGGCCTCGACGCCGTTCTCGGCCTCGACCACGGTGTAGCCGCGCGAGCGCAGGCCGCGTGCGTTGAGCGCGCGTAGGCCCTCCTCGTCCTCGACGAGCAGGATGGTGCCTTGTCCGGTGAGATCGGTGCGAGGCTTCGCCTCCGCCGCGGGCGCAGCCTCCTTCGCAGCGCCACTGGTCGTGCTGACCGCCGTGGCGGGCGGCTCGACCTGCGCCTCGGGCTCGGCATGATGCCGCGGCAGGAAGATATGGAACGAGGTGCCCTGCCCCGGCTCGGAATCCACATAGATGAAGCCGCCGGTCTGCTTGACGATGCCGTAGACCGTGGAGAGGCCGAGGCCGGTGCCCTTGCCGACTTCCTTGGTCGAGAAGAACGGCTCGAAAATCTTGTCGCGGATGTCGGCGGGAATACCGGTGCCGGTGTCGGCGACCTCGATCCGCACATAGTCGGCGGCCGGCATGCCCTTGTAGGCGAGCTTGGCGGCTTCTTCCGCAGTCACGTTGGCGGTGCGGATGATCAGCTTGCCGCCCTCGGGCATGGCATCGCGCGCGTTGACCGCAAGGTTGACGATCACCTGCTCGAACTGGGAGACGTCGACCTTCACCGGCCAGAGGTCGCGGCCGTGGATGGTCTCCTGCTTGACCTTCTCGCCGATCAGGCGGCGCAGCAGCATCGCAAGGTCTGAGAGCGCATCGCCGAGATCGAGCACCTGCGGCCGCAGCGTCTGCCGCCGCGAGAACGCCAGCAACTGCCGCACCAGGGTCGCAGCCCGCGTCGCGTTCTGCTTGATCTGCATGATGTCCTGGAACGACGGATCGGTCGGCTTGTGCGCGTTCAGCAGGAAGTCGTTCGCCATCATGATGGCGGAGAGCACGTTGTTGAAGTCGTGGGCGATGCCGCCGGCGAGCTGGCCGACGGTTTCCATCTTCTGCGACTGGTTGATCTGGTTCTCCAGCGCGCGCCGCTCGGTGGTCTCGAGCATGTGCACGATGGCCGCTTCCGCGTCGTTCTCGCCTCCGTCGACCGGCGTGACGAAGAACTGGCCCCAGCGCTCCTTGGCGCCCTCGAGCGCCACCTCGACCGGCGCGATGTCGGCGCGGTTTTCGGCGGCCTGGTTGATGGCCGCGATCAACAGGTGCCGGTCGCGCGAGCTGACCGCGCGGAAGATCGACTTGCTGGTGGCGTCGAGCCCCAGGGCCTGCCCGAGCTTGGCGTAGCGCGCGTTCGCGCGCACGACGTTGCCGCCGCGGTCGACGGTGGCGATCGCCATCGGCGTGTGGTCGAAGAAGCGCATGAAGCGCACTTCGGCGGCCCGGTCCGGATCGCTGCGCTCGTCGCGGGCGCGGCTGATGACCAGCGTGCGCGACGGTCCCGGCGCGCCGTCGGCGCCGAAGGCGAGCTTGTGATACAGCCGCACCGGCATGGTCTTGCCGCTGCGCATGCGCAAATCGATGTCGAAGACCTCGGTCTTCACCTCGCCCGGCACCGCCACGATCGACGTGAGCAGCGCGGCACCGTCCCCCGACACGATGTCGGTGAGCTTCAGGCCGCCCGAGCCGATCTCGGCGAGGTCGTAGTCGAGCCAGTTCGCCAGCGTCGCGTTGACATAGGCAAGCTCCCCGGCCGGATTGACCGAGAAGAAGCCGCAGGGCGCGTGATCCAGATATTCGATCGCGTGCTGGAGTTCCTGGAACACGTCCTCCTGGCGCTCGCGATCACGGGTGATGTCGGCGATCGACCACACCGCATATTTCGTCTCGCGCTTCCCCGTACCGAGTGGACGCACCCGCATGCGCAGCCAGCGGCCCGGACTGCCGTCCTGGCCGGAGATCCGCACCTCTTCCTGCTGCCGCTTGCCTTCGCGGGCTGCTTTGAGCAGGCGGAACACGGCCTCCGAGACGTCGGGGTTGCCGATGAAGACGCGCTCGACGGGGCGCACCTCCTGCGGTCCGGTGGCGCCCGTCAGGGTCAGATAGGCCGCATTGGAATAGATCACGTGGCCGCGCGGATCGGTCACCGCCAGCCCGTCGAAGGCGTGGTCGGCGATGCGCCCCATGACGGGATCGTCGAGGTTGCGATCGACGAAGCGGATGATGCCGGCGGCGAAGGCGAACAGGTTGAACAGGCCGACCATCGCCAGCACGGCGAGGATGCCGAGAATGTAGGGCTGCGCCTGCACGCGGCCGAGCGTCATCAGTCCGACGGCCACCGCGACGAGGGCGGCGGCCACCAGCAGCACGAGCGCAATGCTGCCCGAGCGCGGCGACGGCTCGTGCGCCGCTACGGGCTCGCGTGTGAGGTCGTGGTCGGTCTCGGCAGTCATCTCAAGCTGGCACAGCCTGTCGGCAGAGAATCAACGCGCCACAGAGCGCGTGGGGTCCTCCCTGCCTGAATCGGACCCGCAGGCGCAAGGGCAGCAACGGCGAAAGGTACGCTGATTCCCAGATTACGGCCATTTCCGGTGCTTTTCGGGGGCATTATCCGCGGCCGGCGCCGAATCCGCGCTTCAGCCGCATCACGTAGCCGATGACCTCGGCGACCGCATGGTAATGCTCAGTCGGGATTTCCTGGTCGATTTCGACGGTCGCATAGAGCGCGCGGGCGAGCGGAACGTTCTCGACGATCGGAATGTCGTGTTCGCGCGCGATCTCCCGGATTTTGAAAGCGAGGTTGTCGACGCCCTTGGCGACGCAGATCGGCGCCGACATGCCGCGCTCGTAGGACAGCGCCACCGAATAGTGGGTCGGGTTGGTGATGATCACGGACGCCTTGGGAACCGCCGCCATCATGCGCTTTTTGGAGCGCTGCTGGCGCAATTGCCGGAGCTTGCCCTTGATATGGGGGTCGCCTTCGGACTGCTTGAACTCTTCCTTGATCTCCTGCAGCGACATCTTCTGCCGCTGGAACCAGCTGCGATACTGAAAGAAATAGTCGCCGATGGCGACGATCGCGAGCGCGGCGACCACGGCACCGAGCAGATGGATGGTCATGCCGGTGGTGGCGCTCAGGAGGGCGGCCGGGTCGAGCTTGACCATCGCCTCCATGCGGTGCCGTTCCGGCCACAGCACCATGGTCATCACCACGCCGAGCGCGACCAGCTTGCCGATGCCCTTGAGGAAGTTCGCCGCCGCCTGCTTGCCGAAGATGCGCGTGAACCCCGTGGCGGGCGAAATCTTGCTGAATTTGGGCTTGAGGGATTCGGCCGACCACACCAGCCGGTGTTGCAGCATGTTGCCGGCCACCGCCGCCAGCACCAGCATCAGCAGTGGCACGCCAACCGCCGCGAGCACCGCGAACTCGATCTGCTGCATCAACGCCAGCAGCGCCCTGCCGTCGGTCTTGATCATCCAGGAATTGGCCAGCAGGTTGCGCATCGGCGTCACCAGCCCGTTCCCCACCGATCCCGAGAAGGTCGAGACCACCAGCGTGCCGCCCGCGATCATGAACCAGGTGTTGATCTCCTGGCTCTTGGCGACATCGCCGCGCTCCAAGGCCTCTTCGAGACGTTTTTGCGTCGGGTCTTCTGTTTGACTCTCTGGATCCTTGTCGTCCGCCATCGATCACCTAGTTCAGCGGCATCATCTGGTGCATGACACCGATGAAATAGTCGAGATAGGTGCCCATCATCGCGGTGAGCACCACGGCGAGCACGAGGAAGCCTGCAAAGATCGACAACGGCACGCCGACGAAATAGACCTGCATCTGCGGCATCAGCCGCGCCAGCACGCCGAGCCCGATATTGAAGACGAGGCCGAACACCAGGAACGGCCCCGAAAGCTGCAGGCCGAGCAGGAACGCGGCCGAAAAGGCGCGCGTCGCCAGCGAAGCAACGTCGCCGCTGGACACCGTCTCGCCCGGCGAGAAGATCGCGTAGCTGTCGTTCAGCGCCGCGATCACGAGGTGATGGCTGTCGGTGGCGAACAGCAGCGTGATGCCGAGCATGGTCAGGAAGTTGCCGACCAGCACGCCCTGCTGACCCTGCGTCGGATCGACCGAGGTGACGAAGCCGAGCCCCATCTGCTGCGCGATGACGGATCCCGCCACCTGAAGCGCCGACAGCGTCACGCGCGCCGTGGCGCCCAGCACGATGCCGATCACGATTTCATGCAGCATCAGGACGAGGAGCGGCGCCAGCGAGCCCATGTCGACCTGATAGGCACTGCGATGCAGCGGCAGGATGATCAAGGTGAGCAGGAGTGCGACCGACAGCTTGATCCGCGTCGGAATGTTGGTCTCGCCCAGCCCCGGCAACAGCATCACCATCGCGCCGACCCGGGCGAACACGAGCATGAAGGCCGCGGCGAGCGCCGGCAGCAACGAGACGTCGATGCGCATAATCCACGCATTGTGCCTCAGCCGCCGATGATTCGCGACGAGATACGCAGCATGTGGGAATGAAGCGCGTCGGCCATGAACGGCAGCGCCAGCAGCATCGTGGCGAAGATGGCCAGGATCTTCGGCACGTAGATCAGCGTCTGCTCCTGAATCTGCGTCAGCGCCTGGAACAGCGACACGATGACGCCGACCACGAGGCCGACCACCATCAGCGGCGACGACACGATCACGATGGTCCAGATCGCATCTCGCGCCACGTCGAGGGTCTCGGGTCCGGTCATTTTCTTTTTCTCACTGTGAATTGTTGGTCGTCATTCCGGGGCTCGCGAAGCGAGAGCCCGGAATCCATATTCCCGATCGTGGCTATGGATTCCGGGCTCGCGACTTCGTCGCGCCCCGGAATGACAGCGCCAAAAAATCAGATCGGCATCTTCATGATGTCTTCATAGGCCGCGATCACGCGGTCGCGGACCGAGACCAGCGTGGACACCGCGACGTCGGTGTCTGCGACGGCCGTCACCACGTCCATCACGTTGGCCTTGCCGGCGGCCATCGCCACCGTCTGCGCGTCGGACTTGCGGCCGGACTCCATGACGCTGCCGACGGCGTCTTTCAAAAGCGAGGCGAAGGACTGCCCGTTCGGCTCGCTGCCCTTGCCGGCGCCGCTGTTCTCCAGCACGCGGGCGAGGTTGGCATAGGCATTGGCGGCAATTGTCGGTGATGCCATGGCTTAGATGTCCTGTTCAGCTCTTGAGGATGTCGAGGGTGCGCTGGATCATCCGGCGCGTCGCGCTGATGATGTTGAGATTGGCCTCGTAGGACCGCTGCGCATCGCGCATGTCGGTCATCTCGACCACCGAGTTCACGTTGGGATATTTGACGTTGCCTGTGGCGTCCGCCGCCGGATTGTTCGGCTCGTACTTGATGCGGAAATTGGACTGGTCGGGCTTGATCCTGCCGAGCGTGACGACCTGCGCGTCGAGGGTGCGGTCGAGCGCGGAGGAGAAGGTCGGCACCTTGCGCCGGTAGGGATCGCCGCCTGCCGTCTGCGAGGTGGAATCCGCGTTCGCGATGTTTTCGGAGATCACCCGCATGCGCCCGGCCTGCGCCCGCAGGCCGGAGGTCGCGATCGCCATCGAGCGGGCAAAGTCGCTGCTGTCATTCGCCATGATGTCCTCCTAGCTCTAGCCCTTGCCGATCGCGGTCTTGAGCAGATGCAGGCTCTTCGAATAGAGCGAGGTCACCGCCGCGTAATCCATCTGGTTGCTGGCGGACTTCATCATCTCCTCTTCGAGATTGACGGCGTTGCCCGCCGGACGGGTCTCGAAGCCGGCGTTCTTGTTCTGGTCGAATCCCTGAGCCGAACCCGATGGCGCGATGTGGGAACCGCTGGTGCGGGTCAGCGCCAGGGGGCCCATCGACCCCGTCACCGCGCCCGCCTTGTCGAGCTTGGGCTCGACCAGGTCGCGCGGCCGGAATTGGGGCGTATCGGAATTGGAGACGTTCTCGGACAGGACGCGCTGGCGTTCCTGGTGCCACTGCATCTTGGTGCGAAGCGCCGACAGCACCGGAAGGTCGTTGATGGACATCGTTGCGGCTCCTTCCGCCACTTGCGGAGCTGAGGTCCGAAGCTAGGCAGAATTTGCCGCGTGTATGGTTAACAGGTGGTTAAGGATGAGGGCGATGCGTGTCCCGGCACGGGACACCACGTGCGCCCCCGTGATTCTACGTCCTCCAAAACCGGCATTAACCCAACTGCTTGGCGGTCATGCACAGGGCAAGAAGTCGTTTTGGATCGAGCGATTCATGGGTTATTAAGAGTTGGGGACGGCAAAACTTGCCGTGGGACGTTAAGAAATCGCAGTTTGGGGCATCCAATGCCGGTGGTCGGCACATCTGATCATCGGCATGAGAAAAGCGCCATTTGTCGGGGACTAGTATGCAAGGCAGCCCTATCACCTTCATCGTCGCGTTCATCGTCGTCCTGGCGTTGATCGGCGTCGCTGCATGGCTGGTTCGCCGATTCGCCTCGAGCCGGCTCGGCGCCAATACCCAGCGCGGCAGGATGCCCCGGCTCGCCGTGATCGATGCCGCCGCGGTCGATGGCCGCCGCCGCCTGGTGCTGGTCCGGCGTGACAATGTCGAACATCTGCTGATGATCGGCGGCCCGACCGACATCGTCGTGGAGCCGAACATCGTGCGTGCCGCCCCCGGCCGCGACCAGCTTCCGCAGCGCCCAAACGCCACCGAGCCGCCGCCGCGTCTCGCCCCGATGCACGACACCGGCGGCTGGATCGACGAAGCGCCGCGCCCCGAGCTGCTCGATCATCCCGAACCGCAAATGCCCGAGCCGCCGCCGCGGCCCGCGCGCCCCTCCTTCGCCGACGAAGCCCGCCGGCCCGCGCCCGTTCTGGCCGAGCGTCGCAGCGAGCCACCACTCGGCGGCTTTTCGCCCGAGCCGATCGCACCTCGCCCGGAGCGCGAGCTGCGTCCCGAACCGGCACCGCCACGTGTTGGCCGCAGCGAGCCGCCGCTGATGCCGCGCCCGCCGCGCCAGAGCGAGCCTGTGAAGGTGCCGCCGGTCCGCGCCGAGCGCGCGCCCGCGCCGCCGCCGCCTCCTCCGCCCGTGCCGCAAGCTCCCCCCGTTCCGCCGCCGTCGCTCGCCCCTGCGGCGCCATCGAGCGCCGAGCAGAATCTCGCCGAGATGGCGCAGCGGCTCGAAGCCGCGCTGCGGCGTCCCGCCGGCGAGACGGCCGCGCCACCGGTTGCGCCCGAGCCGCCCGCCGCGACGCCGCGCGCCGCGCGCATCGAGCCGCCGGCCCCTCCCCCGAAGCCGGTCGCCGAGAAGACCAGCTTTGAGAATCTCGAAGACGAGATGGCCTCGCTGCTCGGCCGTCCGAAGCCGTCTTCGTGAGGCTGCCGTTCCTCCCGCGTAGAGTTTTTCTTCTTTCTGTCCTGATCGGCGCGGCTTTGATCGCAGCTCCTGCGCATGCGCAGGACATCAGCATCAATTTGGGCGGTCAGGGCGGCGGCGGCGTCACCGAGCGCGCCATCCAGCTCATCGCGCTGCTCACGGTGCTGTCGATCGCGCCGTCAATCCTGATCATGATGACGTCGTTCACGCGCATCGTGGTGGTGTTGTCGCTGCTCCGTACCGCGATGGGCACGGCGACCGCGCCGCCGAATTCGGTGATCATCGCGCTGGCGATGTTCCTCACCTTTTTCGTGATGGGACCCGTCCTGCAAACGTCCTACGACGAGGGCATCCGTCCGCTCGTCGCCAACCAGATCAGCGTCGAGGACGCGCTCCAGCGCGCCTCGGTCCCCTTGCGCGGCTTCATGCAGAAGAACGTGCGCGAGAAGGACCTCAAGCTGTTCCTCGATCTCTCCCGCGAGCCGCCGCCGGCCACTCCCGACGAACTCGCGCTGCGCATCCTCGTGCCCGCCTTCATGATCTCCGAGCTGAAGCGCGCCTTCGAGATCGGCTTCCTCTTGTTCCTGCCGTTCCTGATCATAGACCTCGTCGTCGCCTCCGTGCTGATGTCGATGGGCATGATGATGTTGCCGCCGGCGACGATCTCGCTGCCCTTCAAGCTGATCTTCTTCGTGCTGGTCGACGGCTGGTCGCTGGTGGCGGGAAGCCTGGTGCAGAGTTACGGGGGATAGCAATCGCAGCTTCCGCCGTGATGCCCGGCTTGACCGGGGCGTCCAGGACACTGCGGCCCATCGATCAATCACTTCCGTCTCGGAGTACTGGGTCGCCCGGTCAAGCCGGGCGACGACGCCGAATGTGCAACTCAAATCGTTTGACGTAGGATACCCGCCCTACCCCTTCAAATCATACTGCTTGCTGAGGTGATCACCGATCTGCACCAGCATGGCGACGCTTTCGGGAAAGCCCGGCTTGTTCCGCATTGCCTGGTCGGCATCGGCGCGAAATTCCCAGCTTTCGCCGTCGCGGACGATCGAGATGACGAGGCCATCGGCTCCGTCCGCATGGACCTTCAATTCGGCCCGCGCCATCGCGATGAGTTCGGCTTCGGTCTTGGCAGGCTTGGTCATGACAACGCTCTCCCGGCATGAAGGGGGACAGGTTGCCGCCTGGCGCGGCGCCTGTCGAGAGGCCCAGAAGTAGCAGGGTTCCTAACGCGTCATCTTGATCTGGCGCACGACGGGGATCGTCGGCAGCGAGCCGGTGTGGTCGGGCTCTTCCTTGGCCTGCGGCGAGCCCGGTGCGCGGGCGGTGGCGTCGGGGAAGCGCTGCTTCATCTCGCGCAGGAAGCCGTCGAGCGTATCGACGCTGGCGGCAAGCTTGGCGATCTCGGCGAATTCGGCGCTCGAGGATGCTGCCGGCTTGCTGGCGATGTCGAAGGCCATGCGGTCGGCGCTCTCGCTCATCAGCGGCGCGTATTTCTCGCGGAAGCGCGACAGGCCGATCGAATCGTCCGCGAGCGCATAGCCGACGGCGGCGCGAATGATGTCGCTCTTCTCCACCGCGTTGAGCGGCTTGAAGTCGCGGAACCGCTCACCGTAATAGAGCTCGATCTGCTCGGCGGATTCGCGCCAGCGCCGCGCTGCCCAGAAGATGTCTGAGCGCAGGCGGAGCACCTCGCGCCCGGAGACGTTGGAGACGATGTCGAGCGCGAGGTCATGACGGCCGACGTCGCTCTGCGCCCGTGCCTCCAGCAGCAGCCGCTGCTGCCGCAATTCGCCGGAGAGATCGCTGATGCGGCTCGCGCGCAGCGCGGCGATCGCCTTGTCTGGCTTGCGGTTGGCAAGATAGATCATCGACAGGCGCGCGGCGACCTGGGCGCGGGCGGCGCCTTCGAGGCGGTGGTCGACCTGATACTGCAGCAGCTCTGCAGCCTGGTCGAGCAGGTCGATCGAGGCGAGACGGTCGGCCAGACGGCGGATCAGTTCGTCGCCGCGCCGGCCGATCGGCGTCAGTTCGCGGAACTCGTAGAACATCCCGAGCGCCTCGACCTCCGGCAGGTCGTCGCCCTTGGGGCCCAGGAATATCTGGGTGAAAAGATCGGAGGCGAGGTCCTGCGCCTGGCGCGAGGCCTCGGCGTTCGGCTGCAGCCTCGTCGCGGTGCGCGCCGCCATGAGCGCGTCGCGGTAGCGCCCGTTCTCCGCATACATCTGCGACAGCAACTGGAGCGTCTTGACCTCGATCGAGTCGCCGCGCCAGATCACCGACAGCGTCTCGAGCTCGCGCAGCGCGTCTTCCTTGCTGATCTCGTCGCGCTTCTGCCGCAGCGCGACCTCGAGCTGCTTGGCTTCCGCGGCGGCCAGCCGGTCATTCGAGGCGACCGCGAACCTGTAGTCGTCGAGCGCGTCCTTGTCGTGACCGAGCGCCTCGGCGAGCCGGCCGCGCAGCACGGCGAAGCCCGGCGCCGCCTCGGGCGACACGCCGACCACCTCGATCTCGCCGCGGCGCTTGGAGGCGCCGGCATAGTCCTTGACCTCGAGCGAGGCCCGCATCGCCTCCATCGTCACGATACGCTGGATGTCGAGCGGCAACGAGGCGATGGCGAATTCGACGTTCTTGAACTTCTCGCGCGCATCGGCCCATTTGCCCTGCCGCGCATAGGCGAGCGCCTTCCAGAGCTGGGAATCGTGACTGTTGCCGATCACGGGATTAGCGAGATCCTTGAGCCCCTGCGCCGGCCGTCCGGTCAGGATACTCGCGATCGCATGCATGATCAGTGCGCCGCTCTCTTCCTTGTTGAGGGGGTCGCTCAGCATCAGGTCGGTCACGGCCTTGGCTTCGTGATACATGGCGCGCGACATGTAGAACTGCGCGAGGTCGAGCCGAGGCAGCGAGCGCTGCGCCGGCTCGACGGCGGCGATCGCCGTGATCAGCTCGCTCAGCCGCGCCACGAAGTTTTCGGACTGGCCCTTGCGCCAGCCTTCGGGGTCGAAGATCGGCCGCACCGCGGTCGGGGCGCGGTCGGCGGACATGTCGACCGGCGACAGCGTCAGACCGCCCTTCTTGCCGAGAATGACCTTGTCGGCGCCGACCTCGACGCCGACCTCGTCGGAATTGGGCCGGATCGCGATGCCGTGCGCGGATTCCAGCAGCGAGAGATCGACGAGGTCCTGCCGCTTGATGAAGCCTCGAACCGGCCGCTGCGCGGTGACCACATAAAGCGTGTCGCCGGCGTCGGGGTCGGTCAGGGTGTGCAACTGGCCAGGATTGGCGAAGGGGATCGCGATAGTGGCGAGCGCGGGATCGGTGATGTTGCGCGACATCATCAGAGGCAGCGGCGTCGCCTGGATCTTGTCGGCGAGCGTCAGCAGCCAGTTGGTTTCCCGGCCGACCTCCTCACTGGTCAGGGAGTAGACCAGCGGACGGGTGAGACGGATGCGGACCGCCTGCCCCTTGTCGAGCGGCATGCGGCTGACCTCGCCGATCATCGCGCCGCCCCGGGTGCGGATCGCCTCGACGTCGATCGGCTTCGGGGAGTCGAACACCAGCCACACCGTATCGCCGCGGCGGAATGCTGCCGCGGGCGTTGCGACCTGAAGCGGGAACGTGACGCGCAGGCCGTCGCTGTCGCGGCGCGCATCGACGCTGGCAACGGGAGGCTGCGTCGCGGCCGGCGACTCGGCGGGCGCGGCCTTGACGGACTCCGTGGCCGCTTCCTTCGGCGCGACCTTGACCGGCTCCGGCGCCGATTCTTTCACGGCCTCCTTCATCATTTCCTTGGGCGCTTCCACGGCAGGCGGAGCTTCGGCCGCGGGAACCGACATCGGCTTGGGTTGTTCCTTGGCTGCGTCCTTGGCTGCTTCGACGGGCGGCATCGTGGCGGGAGCTTCCGCCTTCATCTCGGGCTTGGTATCAGGCTTGGCGTCGGGCTTGACGTCGATCTTGGCTTCGCGGGCGATCGCCTCCGAGGTCGGCGGCGCAATCTCGCGCTGGACCGCCTTCGGGTTCTCGGCCGCCGGCTTGGCCGCCGAGGGTGCGCGGCCTTGCGGTGCAGCTGGTTTGGCCTGCGCGATCGCCGCCTCCGGCGTTGCGGCGGTCTTGCCCTTGTCCGGCTGGAAGGAGATGTCGACGACGTAGTTCTTCTCGTCGCGGAAGGAGTGCACGTCGGAATCGCCGATCAGCGCGATTTCGACGCTGGTCTGGTCGACGTCGCCCTTCTGCTTGATCGAGGCGACGTTCGGGGGAGCTGCAACGACGGCGTCCGCCAGATCGAAATTGAGGTTGGCGTTGAAGGCCAGCGTGAGCTTCTGCTCGTTGAGCACGGAGGACACGCCAACGCCGTCCGGCATCTCGAACACGAAGCGCACGAAGGTCGGCTGCACCGAGGCGCGGACGCGGATCTGCGGACGCTTCTTGGCCTCGGCCGCGGCGCGCTGTGCGCGCAGCGCCCGCTCGGCGACGCGCGCACGTTCGGCGAGTTCCTTGACCACGTCCATCGGCAGGCTCGGCGGCGGTCCCTTCCAGCCGTCCGGCAACAGATCGATGAAAGTGCGCTCACCGGCATTCATCGTGTTGACGGTAACGCGTCGCGCCAGCGACAGGCGGATGGCGCCGCCGTCGGGATCGCGCCGGGCGGAGTTGACGTAGTCGGGCGCGCCTTCCGGAACGCGGTCGACGGGAACGTCGACCGGCCGGTCGAAGCGGATGATGAGAATGGAGCCGGCCGTCGTCACCTCGGAGGGAACGTCTTCGCCGAGCTTGATGACCAGACGGGCAAAGCCGCCGCCGGCCGAGAAAGTCGCCTCGCCACGGACCGCATCGGCGGCACGGGCGGGTGCACCGACACAGGTCAGCAGGCAGACCGCCAGCAGGGATACCGTGCGGACATGGCGCGACAGCCCCCGCGCCAAGGCGCTGGCTCGCGACACAAATCCAGCGGCAGCCTTCTGCGCCATTGGCGGCATTTCTTCCGGTTCGACGGTCCATGCCGGCACTGGCGCCGGCCCGTTCCGTCAATTGTAGGTTTCGCCAATTAAGGGCTTCTTAAGTATGAGCCATCAATTCGGCTTTTGCGTCGGCTTGCCGTCGATCTTGGGCAGATCGCCGGCCGCAGCCGACTGATCGCCGCCGCCATTGGCGCGGCGGGCCATTTCGACGGTCAGCCGCTCGGCAGCTTCCGGCGACATCAGGCCCAGGATGTCCGACATCTTGCGCGGTGCGATCGCGGAGGCGATCTCGAACAGAACGCCCATCTCGAGCCGGTCGAACACCCGTGCGGCGTCTTTGGGCTTCATGCCTTCATACATGGTCACAAGGCCCTTCATTCGCTGGGCTTCGGCGGCCTTCTGGTCGGCCTGGGTCGCGGAGATACGGGATTCCACCGCCTTCATCTCCTCGACCTTGTTCTCGATGCGCTTCTCGGCCGATTTGAGCAGGCTCTCGCGAATGTCGATCTCGCGCTGGCGGGACTCGATCTCCTGGCGACGGGCCTGCAGGCGCTCCAGGATCGCGCGCTCCTCCGGGGAGATCTGCGGCTCGTCGATCTTGATCGGCGTGCCCCCCTCCATCTTGGTCTCGGGGGCCGCAGGCTTCGGCGCCTCCTTCGGCGCGCCATGGGTCGAGCCGGTGATGTCCTGGTCTTCCCGACCCGGAAAGTTCAGATTCTCCTGCGCCCAGGATTTTTTGACCTGGTTCGGCTGGTAATCGAAGACATAGCCGCCGTTGATCACCAGGCCCGCGACCTTGAGCGTGGCGAGGCCAGTCACGGCGACCAGAACGACCGGGATGACGCGGATGTTACGAAAGGACTTCATACCCTGACTTTATGCGGCGATGCCGTTGGATCTTCGTCGCTCGGAGAAGGCTTCGGCCGCGGCCGCCACCGCCTTCGCCGACGAAGGCTTGGTCGCCGGCGCAGCAACCGTTTCCGGGCTGGTCATGGGACGCGCGGCAATCGCGATTTTGGACAGGCGCCGCACCACGTTGTCGGCCTCGCCGAGCTGCTTGTAGAGCTGGTCCGACATCTGGGTCGCCGCCGCAAGCTGGCTGCCGAGGTTCTCGTTGACGTCGCGCACGGCGAGCTTGAGGCCGCCGATCGCGCGCTCGGCGATCTCGGTCGCAGTGATGAGTTCGCCGATCACCGCCTTCAGCGAATGCTCGTCCGCCTTCAGCCGCGTCAGACGCTTGTTGAGCATGACGCAATAGACGATGGTCAGCATCAGCAGGATAGCCACCAGCGTTTCGATCGCCATTCCTAGGGAGTGGTTCATGGGGCCTCCATCATCTTGTTCTGCTCATCGACCTTCTCGAACATCGCAAGTGTCGTACTTGGCTTGCGCAAGGGTTTCGTCACCCGGATGGCGACGCGGTCGCCGACCCGGCCCATCCGCCCCTCCGTCAGGGTGACGTCGCCGCAGCGCACGGTCACGTTGGCATCGGCGCGCATGTCGAGCGGCAGGGTGTCGCCGACCTTGAGCCGCATCAGCTGCTTGAGCGGAATGTCGGCCTCGTAGAGCACGGCATCGACGGCGATCTCGGCCTGGTTGATCTCGGTGGCGAAGTGGCCTTCCCAGACCGTGTCGCGGCCGAACTTCTCGCCCATGAACATCTGGAGCAGCACGCCCCGGATCGGCTCGATGGTCGCGTAAGGCAGCAGCAGTTCGATGTTGCCGCCGCGATCTTCCATGTCGATGCGCAGGCGCACCAGGATGGCGGCGTTGGCGGGACGGCTGATCGCGGCGAAACGCGGATTGGTCTCGAGCCGGTCGATCGTGAAGGTCACCGGCGACAGCGGCCGGAACGCCTGTTCGGCATCGGCTAGCACCACCTCGACCAGCCGCTTCACCAGTTCGGTCTCGATCGTGGTGTAGGGCCGGCCTTCGATACGGAGCTGGCTCGCGCCGCGGCGGCCGCCGAGCAGCACGTCGATCATCGAATAGATCAGGCTGGAGTCGACCATCGCCATGCCGAAATTGTCCCACTCCTCGGCTTTGAACACCGTGAGCACGGCCGGCAGTGCGATCGAATTCATGTAGTCGCCGAAGCGCACCGAGGTGATGCGGTCGAGCGAGACTTCGACGTTGTCGGAGGTGAAATTGCGCAGGCTGGTCGTCAAGAGCCGCACCAGGCGGTCGAAGACGATTTCGAGCATCGGCAGACGCTCGTAGGAAACCATCGCCGAATCGATGATCGCGCGAATGCCGGAATGGTCGTCGAGCGTGACGTCGCCGACCGTGAAGCCCAGGAGGTTGTCGATCTCCTCCTGCGACAGCACCCGCTCGCCGGAGTTCTTGCCGGTGCCGAGATCGCGGCTGCCGTCCTCGACCATGGCCGCCCATTGCAGGGCCATGGTCTCGGATAGTTCGTTTTCGGCAGCAGCCTTCGCGGCCTCGGCGGGATCCTCGGAATCGAGCGAGGCCTCCCATTGGGCGGCAATTGCATCCTGGTCCGGTTGGTCGGTGCCCGCCATGATCCCTAGCCCGCCCTGCTCACTGAATCACGACTTCCTTGAACAGCACCGCGCTGACCTGGTTCGGCGCGACCGCCAGGTTGACGCGCTTGGTCAGCTCTTCCTTGAGGCGGAAGACGCCGGCGGAGCCGTTGAGGTCGGACGAGCGCAATTCGCGCACATAGGTCTGGAAGATGTCGGTGATGCGCGGCATCGCCGGCTTGACCGCCTCGATCTGCTTCTCTTCCTTCAGCTCCAGCACGACCTTCAGCCTCAGATATTGCACGCGCTCACCCGGCGCGCCGGCGAGGTTGACCATGATGTCGGGCACCTCGACGAAGGCCGGCGGCTTCGGCGGATGCGCCGCCTCGGCATGGTGCTCGTCCTCGCCATGGCGGAAGAACAGGAACCAGGTCGCGGCGCCGCCTCCGAGCAGGACCAGCGCGCCGACGACGATGAGTATCAGCTTGAACTTGCTCTTCGGGGCAGCGGCTTCCGCGCCTTCGGCGGCTGCGCCGCCTTCCGCTTCATTCTCTGCCATGGTCGATCAGGCCCGCTCATCTCGTAAGTGTCGGAAGAGCAAAGCCTCCTGGCAGACAATGACGCGATACAAATGCCCCGGCGCGATGCGCTCCTCTTGCCCGCAAACGCTACGGTAACAATGGTTAACGGAACCTTTCGATCGGGCCCGCACTAGGAAAAATCTGCCGGGCAAACATGGCTAACAGAACCTTTCTGCCGCCTTCCGAAGCCCGTCCAAAATCACCAACCAATTGACAAAAAATAGCTTTCTGACTTGGCACGGCTTTCGCTGAGAGAGGGGCGAGACCGGAGGGTTTGGGAGAACCCGACAGTCTCGTTCACGGGGTCGGCCAAGGCGCTTGGGAGAGCGAGCTGGCGGATCCCACTCAGGGGAGATTTCCGATGCAGAACGCGCTTCTGATCGGCTTGTCACGGCAGATGACGTTGGAGCGGCAGATGGATGTCATCGCCAACAATGTCGCCAATGCCAACACCAACGGCTTCAAGGCCGACCATTCGCTGTTCGAGGAGTTTCTCAACTCGAACGCGCGAGAGGACAATTTCATCAGTTCCGACCGCCGGGTCTCCTATGTGCAGGACCGCGGCACCTTCCGCGACGTCGGCCAGGGGCCGCTGGAGGCGACCAACAATCCGCTCGACATGGCGATCGACGGCAACGCCTTTTTCGCCGTGCAAGCCAATGGCGCAGAGCGCTACACCCGCGACGGCAAATTCACGCTCAACAGCACCGGCCAGCTCGTCACCTCCGACGGCAACCTCGTGCTCGGCACCGGCGGCCCGATCACCTTCCAGCCGACCGACCACGACATCAACGTCGCGCCCGACGGCACCGTCACGGTGATCGAAGGCACGGCCAAGACGGATTCGATCCGCGGCAAGATCCGCATGGCCTCGTTCGACGATCCGGCCAAGCTGACCAAGCTCGGCGCCAACCTCTACAGCGCCGGCTCCGCGACCCCGCAGGCCGACGCCAAGTCGAACGTGCGCCAGGGTTACATCGAGAAGTCGAACGTCAATTCGGTCGGCGAGATGAGCCGCATGGTCGAAGTCATGCGCAGCTACACCGCGATTTCCAACCTGCTCCAGCAGCAGAGTGACCTCCACAAATCGGCGATCGAGAAACTCGCCGACGTTCCGGCCTGATGAGGGATCACTGACATGCAAGCGCTCCACACCGCTGCGACCGGAATGGCGGCCCAGGAACTCAACGTCCAGGTCATCTCCAACAACATCGCCAACCTGCGCACCACCGGCTTCAAGAAGCAGACGGCGGCGTTCCAGGACCTGATCTACGAGCACGTTCGCCGCGTCGGCGCGCAGTCGTCGGACCAGGGCACGATCCTGCCTGTGGGCGTCGATATCGGCGGCGGCGTCAAGACCGTCGGCACGCCACGTAGCATGACGCAGGGCACGCTGTCCCAGACCGGCAACGATCTCGATCTTGCGATCTCGGGCGAAGGCTTCTTCAAGATCCTGATGCCGGACGGCAGCTATCAGTACACCCGCGACGGCACCTTCCAGATGGACAATCAGGGCCGCGTCGTCACCGCGCAAGGCAACCCGGTGCAACCGACGATGACCATCCCCAACAACGCCTCGGGCCTCACCGTCAGCGAGCAAGGCCAGGTCTCGGTGACGCTGCCGGGCTCGTCGACCTCGACCATCGTCGGCCAGCTCGGCCTGACCCGTTTCATCAACAAGGCCGGCCTCCAGCCGGTCGGCAACAACCAGTTCACCGAGACTCCGTCCTCCGGCTCGCCGCAGGACGGCACCGCGAACTCGGAGGGCTACGGCAAGATCACCCAGGGCAGCCTGGAGCAGGCCAACGTCGACGTCGTCTCGGAGATGAGCGACCTGATCGCCGCACAGCGCGCCTACGAGATGAACGCCAAGGTCATCAGCGCCGCCGACCAGATGATGCAATCGACCACGGCGCTGTTCCGCTGAGGTGATGACGATGATGATCCGCACCACCCTCGCCACGATCTCCGTGCTCCTCGCGCTGGCGCTGCCGGCGCGGGCCGCCGACGATGTCATCGCGGCGCCGACGCTGCGCGCCAGCGTCGCCGTCACCTCCGACGTGGTGCGGGTCGGCGATCTCATCGACAATGCCGGCTCGGCCGCGCTGATCCCGGTCTACCGCTCGCCCGATCTCGGCACCACCGGCGCACTGCCGGTCGCGCAGGTGCTGTCGGTGCTGCGCGCCAAACAGGTGATCGGCGTGATCACCGGCGACATCAAGGAGGTGCAGGTCACCCGCCTCGCCCGCACGCTCGCTAACAAGGACCTCGAAACCGCGATCGCCTCGGCGCTCGAGCGCCGCTTCGGCCTAGGGGACGCCGCCAACATCACCGTCACCTTCGACCGTGGCGTCTCCGACATGCGGCTCGACGCCTCCAACAGCGGCGCGCTGCAGCCGGTCGCGACCCGCTACGACGCCCGCAGCGGCCGCTTCGACATCGCGTTCGAGATCGTCAACGACAACAATCCGGTACCGACCAAGCTCCGCTTCACCGGCACGGCGATCGAGACGGTGGAAGTGGCCGTTCTGACGCGCGACATGGACCGCATCGACGTCCTGAAATCCTCCGACCTCGCGCTGGAGCGCCGGCCGAAGGCCGAGATCGCCGGCGAGGCCGCCTCGCGCGACCGCACCATCGGCATGCAGCTGCGCCGGCCGATGCGGGCGGGCACGCCGATCCGCGTCGCCGACGTCGTCAAGCCCGACTTCGTGTCGCGCGACCAGAGCGTCACCGTCATCTACCAGGTCCCCGGGATCTATCTCACCACCCGCGGCAAGGCGCTCGAGAGTGGCGCCGAGGGCGACACCGTGAGCGTCCTCAATCTGCAGACCAAGCGGACGCTGAGCGGTACCGTCACCGGCCGCGGCCAGGTCACGGTGCAGGGCGCCAGCCAGGCCGCGCCGATGCCGGCGGCGGTCGAGCAGACCTCCTCGCTCAAGCGCGACGAAGCGCCCGCCCCCGTCGACACCGATGCCCTGGTCCGGAATCTGGTTGAGGCCCCCGCGCCGCCCGCCCAGATCGCACAGGCCCGGATCCCGCAAGTTCGCGTCTCGCAAGCTCCAGCCAAGTCAGAGTAAGTCATGTCCAGGTTCAGTTCGGCTTCCCGCCTTCGTCGCATCGCGCTCTCCGGCTTGCTGCTGGCCAGCTGCGCGCTGGCGAGCGGCTGCTCATCGATCGACCGCCTGTCGCAGATCGGCGAGCAACCGAAGCTGGCGGCGATCGACAATCCGACGACGCAGCCCGGCTACAAGCCGGTACAGATGCCGATGCCCAAGCCGGAGGTCGCCTCCTACAATCCGAACTCGCTGTGGCGCAACGGCAGCCGCGCCTTCTTCAAGGACCAGCGCGCCCACCAGATCGGCGACCTGCTCACCGTGACCGTGAACATCACCGACAAGGCCAACCTCTCCAACGAGACCCAGCGCAGCCGGACCAACAAGGAGGACTCCGGCATCACCGATTTCATCGGCGCCAAGACGCTTGGTGCCCAGGCGCAGAAGGTCCTGCCCGGCCGCCTCCTGACCGCCGACTCCTCGGCCTCCAGCGACGGCAAGGGCTCGGTCAATCGCACGGAAGCGTTGCAGACCAACGTCGCCGCCGTCGTCACGCAAGTGCTGCCGAACGGCAACCTCGTGGTCGAAGGCAAGCAGGAGATCCGCGTCAATTACGAGATCCGCGAGCTCGTGGTCGCCGGCATCGTCCGCCCCGAGGACATCCAGAGCGACAACACCATCGATTCCACCAAGATTGCGCAGGCCCGCATCGCCTATGGCGGCCGCGGCCAGATCACGGACGTGCAGCAGCCGCGCTACGGCCAGCAAGTCATGGACGTGCTGCTGCCCTTCTAAGACTCTCCCGAGCTCCCACATCGTGTTCGCGAACCTAGGCGCGAACGACGATGTACGACGCGGCCTCCGGTAGCTCCCCTGCCGGAGGCCGCATCCATTTTGCCGACGGTGCCGGGCACGGGCTCAAGACAACGCAATCGTAACGCTGCTCCGATCCCTGTGATGGCGAGCGCAGCGAAGCCATCCAGAATCCCTGCGCGTCCAGACTCTGGATTGCTTCGTCGCAAGAGCTCCTCGCAATGACGGGGGAGAGGCCTTCCGCGATCACGCCGCATTCGCGACAGCTTTTATTTCCAACTGCACGCCTGTCTCCTTCTGAAGCGCGTGAATCACTGCCATCAAATTGGCCATCGTCGGGTTTCCACCCGGCCCGAACATCCGCATCAGGCTCTTCTGCGGACGGTCCAGCACGCCGCTCAGCCGTTCAAAACCGATTGTCGCATTGATGTAGGTGCGCAGCGCCGTACGGCCGTAGTCGGTGTCACCCTGCAACAGGCCCTGCATGGCCTCCAGGAACAGCGCCTCGCGAAAGGCGGGATCACGCTCCGCCCGCGCGCGAATGGTATCTCGAAAACTATGAGTCAACGGCATCGGCTCATCCCTCATCTCGCTTTCGCGCCTTGTAGTCACGCCACCGGCGAAGCGCGACACTGATATCGTTTCGTTGCCTGTGCTTGGTGCCACCGCCCAGCAGGATCAGCAGGACGCTGCCGTCCCACCCGAAATAGACCCGGTAACCGGGGCCGCGATTGATCTTCAGTTCTGCGGCGCCCTCGCCGATCGATTTCACGTTCGAGGTATTTCCATCGGCAAGCCGCCCGATCGCGATCGAAACAGCCGCAGCGGCCTGCGCGTCGAGCCTGTCATGCCATTCCCGAAACGGGCTACGACCGTCGAGACTATATTCTTCGACCTCAATCTTTGGTACCATATTCGTTACCAATTTTCAATTTCAGAACTTTCGGCTTTTAGAAATTCTTGCTGACGCGCCGAGCCATCGCACCATGTTCACTTTTTGTTCCGATTCACAAGAGGGCTCATCGCGATCGTCACCGAACCCGGGATGGAATGCGGTGGCCGCGACGAGGTCGGCGCACGATGTTGGGTGCAGGGCGGGGATCCCCTGAGCCGTCGCACGCGCGGCACGAGATCGGCGAGCGCTTACGTAAACTCCGCCTCAACCACACCAATCCCGTCCAGCTCCATCCGCACCTTGTCGCCGGCCTTCAGCCACACGGTCTTGACGAGGCTCCCCGTCAGCACGAGCTGTCCGGCACGAAGGCCCTTCCCCTCCGCGGCGAGGTGGTTGGCGAGCCAGGCGAGGGCGTTGTGGGGATGGCCGAGCACGTCGGCGCCGGTGCCGTGGCTGACCTCCTCGCCATTGACGATGGCGCGGCCCTTGACCGCCTTGAGGTCCGGTACCGAGGAACGCGGCACGGACGGTCCGAGCACGCAGCCGGCGGCGAAGAAATCGTCCGCGATCAATGTCGGCGCGCCCATCGTCTCCCACTGCACATAGCGGTCGTCGACGATCTCGATGGCGGGATGATAGGCCTCGACGGCCTCGCCGACCCATTCGGCCGTGAACGGCGCCTCGCCGGCGGCAAGGTCGCGCTTCAGACGCACCGCGATTTCGCATTCGACGCCGACGCGGACATAGTCGGCCGCCGCGAGCCTGACGCCGCTGTCGTGCACGCCGCCCTGGAACACGCCGCCGCCGCAAGGGTGCTGGATTCCGATATAGTCCTGCATCACGGGACTGGTGCAGCCGATCTTGTAGCCCGCCAGCGCCCCGGCATGCGGTAGCAAGAGATCGTGCAGCGCGCGCTGGACCTCGTAGCCCTCGGCCTCGTCTGCGGGAGGAATTTCAAGAGCGGCCAGCGGCGCATGGTTGCGCCGCGCCAGCGCGATCGCCTTTGCGGCTTCGAGAATATGGTCCATCGGCGCCGCTCCTACGCTACCCAATCGAGGATTGCAGTTCAGCATCCCCGCCGGGGCGTGACAAGCGCGGGCGGGCGGAGCCTTCACCCCCTGACGAGACCAAGGCGGATCAGGCTCTCGGCCGTCGCCAGGATCGCCTCGTCATTGGACCGGGCCTGCCAGCCGAGCAGCGATCTCGCTTTGGCACTGGAGGAATGCCGCACCCTGCCGAGCATCGGAACGACGGAACGGAGCAACGGAATCGGCCTGGCAGCCAGTCGCACCAGCCAGTTCGGGGCCTGGAGGTGCGGAACGCGGCGCGCGGCCGGGCCGAGTTCCCGCCGCAGGACCCTGGCGATGTCGAGGATCGACATCGTCTCCCCGGAGACGGCGATGAAGCGCTCGCCTTTCGCCTCGGGCGCCATCATGGCCCGCAGATGCAGGTCGGCGACGTCGCGCACGTCGACCACGCCGAAATAGACCCGCGGCACCGCCGGCATAGCGCCGTCGAGCAGCGACCTGACGATCTCGATCGAACCGGAGAAGTCCGGCCCGAGCACGGGTCCGAAAATGCCGGCGGGATTGATCACCGACAATTCGAGCCCCTCTCCCTCGCGCGCGACGAAATCCCAGGCCGCGCGCTCGGCCAGCGTCTTGGACCTGATGTAGGGTTGCAAATCGGCGCCGTCGAGATTGGTCCAATCGGTCTCATCGAACGGCTCTTGGCGTGGCGGATGGCCATAGCTGATCGCGCCCATCGAAGAGGTGACCACGACCCGCCTGACGCCGGTATCGCGCGCGGCGCGCAGCACCCGCAGCGTGCCGTCGCGGGCCGGGATAATCATCTCGTTCTCGTCCCTGGGAACAGTGGTCGACAATGGCGAGGCGACATGGAGCACGTAGTCGCAACCGGCGACCGCCTCGCGCCACCCCTCGTCCGCCGTGAGGTCGGCGGTAAAGAACGACAGGTTTTCGGGCGTCGCCGCCCCGCCCTCTCGCAGCATCGCCTGCACATCGGCCTGCCGGTCCGGCCGGCGCACCGTGGTCCGCACCGCGTGGCCGGCGGCCAGAAGTTGCAGGACCACGTGGATGCCAACGAAGCCGGACCCGCCGGTGACCAATACGGTGCTCACTGTCAAACCCTCCTCGGCGCGCCCACCCCGCGTAACTCACATCTGGTCACCAACTGCCTGCGAACGAGCAGAATGGATTTCGAGACCGGCGCGGCCTATGGCCTGCTGCCGGCGCTTAAGGAAATATTGAGCTGATCCAAGCTTTTTGGAGATGCGCGCCTCGCGGGCTCGCAGCAGGCGTGATTGCGGCGATGTGTGAAGCTGCTGGATCGACGCCTCATCATCCGGGTCGAACGCGTTGATGCGACTCGCAAAACCTCCCGCACCTGAAGTGAAGGCTGTTTCTGATCCGAACTCACGTGAGCTCGGAGCAGTTGAGCCTAGCCCATTGATCGCGATTCACTTTTCGCGTTTGCGGCCGCGCGTTGAAGCGCGCGGCCGCAATTCACGGGCAACATGCTGATCGCGGCGCGAAACCGCGCCTTGGTTCAAAAAACAAAAAGCCGCATCGCTGCGGCTCTCACTCTATTCGTCGCGGTAGACCTTCTCGCGTTTCTCGTGGCGCTCCTGCGCTTCCACCGAGAGCGTCGCGATGGGCCGGGCCTCGAGCCGCTTCAGAGAGATCGGCTCGCCGGTATCCTCGCAATAGCCGTAGGTGTTGTCCTCGATGCGCTGGAGCGCGGCGTCGATCTTGGCGATCAACTTGCGCTGGCGGTCGCGGGCGCGGAGTTCGATGGCGCGGTCGGTTTCGGACGATGCCCGATCGGCGAGATCGGGGTGGTTCACGTTCTCCTCCTGCAGGGCTTGCAGGGTGAGCTTGGACTCTTTGAGGATCTCATCCTTCCAGGCGAGGAGCTTCATACGGAAGTACTCCTTCTGCCTGTCGTTCATGAAAGGCTCTTTTTCGGTCGGTCGGTAGTTTTTCAACTTTTCCAAGGGCGGCCTATCTGTCTAAGCAACGACTCGCACACGGAACGGGGTCCGTTGAGACCGGGCTTATATAGCGGCGCCCTGTGACAGACAATATTTCCTTAATCCCTCAGTTACCGCCCCCAAACCCTTGCACAGGAAGGTTTATCCTGCAGGGCCCGGGGGCGGCCAAAGGCCTAGTAGCCGACCGTGAAACGCTGCCTTTCATGCGCTGGCCGCTCGATCTCGTCGGCGAGCGCGATGGCGTAATCTGCGAAGGTGATCCAGCTCTTTCCGTTCGCATCTGCGAGAAGCTGATCGGCGCCGAGCCGGAACTTGGCCGTCCGTTCCCCCTCGATGAACAGCGCCGAGGGCGAGATGAAGGTCCAGTTCAAATCCTTTTCCTGCCGCAGCAGGTCGAGGAAGGCGGAGCCCGCCTCCGCCTCGGCCTTGTATTGGGCCGGAAAACCGGGGGTTGTGACCAGTTTCACGCCGGGAGCGACTTCAAGGCTGCCGGCTCCGCCGACGACGAGGTAGCGCCCAACCTTCGAGTCCCTGGCTGCCCCGATCAGCTTGAGCGCATCGCTGGCCAGGAAGTGCACGGAACTCACGGCCACGTCGTGGCCGGCCCACAGTCTGGCAAGGCCCGCCTGGTCGAGCACGTCGCCCTTGGTGGGCGTGACATTCGCCAGGTTCGCAATCTTCCCGGGGTTGCGGGCGATGGCCGTCACCTGATGGCCGCGGCTGGCCAGTTCCTTGGTGATTTCCGATCCGGCCCGGCCCGAGGCGCCGGCAACTGCGATTTTCATGGAGGTCTTCCTTTGCTTCTGTGGTAACCAATAGTGACTAGATATCTCAGGGAATGCTGGTGTTAAGAGAGCACTTTGTGCTTACCTGATTACGCAGGAGTAACCGGCCAACGGCCGACATGGATTGCGAGGACACCGACGATGAAGCCAGACGTCTATGCAGCGAACTGCCCCACACGCCAGATCCTCGACCGCGTCGGCGACAAATGGGCGGTGCTGATCCTGCTGCTGCTGCGCGAGGAGCCGATGCGCTTCAATCAGTTGCGCCGCACGATTGAAGGCATTTCGCAGAAGATGCTGAGCCAGGTTCTCAAGTCACTCGAGCGCGACGGATTGATCAAGCGTCACGCCATCGCAACGGTGCCGGTGACGGTGGAGTATTCGATCACGCAGCTGGGTGTGACGCTCGCCGGCGCGGTCGATGCCCTGCGGGACTGGGCCGAGCAGAACCTGAAAGACGTGCTCGCCGCGCAGCGCCGCTACGATGCGCAGCTGAAGGATGTCGCGGCGTAACGGGCGCAAAATAAGCTCATAGGGATCACGTCGTCCCGAGGTGCGAGCAGCACGGTGCACATCACCGTGCTGAGCGCCTCGAAGGATGTACGGCCAAGACACTTCAGCCGGGCCATCGCCCTTTGAGGGCCGCTGAAGAAGCGGCCGCCTCGGGCGGACGGATCGCTCTTAAGCCTGCCCGGCCTTGGCGAGTTCGACCTCGACGCGCAGCTCGATCTCGGACAGCACGGAATCCAGACCGGGATCTCCCGAGGACGATTTCAAATTCGCCGCCGCATCCCGCAGCCGCATCACGGTCGATGCGTCGAGATTGCCGGACAGCAGCCCCATCTTGAGATCGTCGAGCACGTCGAGTGCGGTCCTGCCGCGGGCGACCGAACGCTTGCGGCGCTCGACCGGATCCTCTTCGATGCCCTGCAGCGCGAGCAGCGCATCGATATTGGCGGCGGCCTTCGGTGCGGTAGCGCTCCGCGTCTCCTGCGCCGACGAGGTGTCGGGCAGGACGAAGCTGCCGGAGCCCGTCCGCTTGACTTGGCTGGCGGGCGTTCCAAGCGTGGTGCTGTTCGGTCCGTAGATGCGCATCGCAGCAATCCGGGTGATCGATGCGCCACATTCGCCGTCTTATGGTTAACGACGCGTAAACGGCCCGGCAAAATCTGCCGGGAGGCGGCAGTTTCGCTCCTCAGGGAGAACGCCGGCTGACACCGATCGCAACAGGTTTATTCAACCTATTCAATCGCCTACCACCCTTTTCCCGTGTTGGCACAGCGCTCGCAAGGACAGCGTCGGACCAGCTCGTCATGGGAGTGTCGGGTTTGGTCCGAGATTTGAGGAGGCTTTCTCGGGAGCCTTGGGGAGCAGAGGATGCCAGGCGTTCGTTGGGTGAGGATTCTTGACGGGGTTCTTCGGGTGGCCTGCGCCGCGCTGTCAGCGCTGGCGCTCTCGGTCGCGCCCGCAAGCGCGACCTCGCGCATCAAGGATCTCGCCAACATCGAGGGCGTGCGGCAGAACCAGCTGATCGGCTACGGCCTTGTCGTCGGCCTCAACGGCACCGGCGACACGCTCAACAACATCCCCTTCACCAAGCAGTCGCTGCAGGCGATGCTCGAGCGCATGGGCGTCAACATCCGCGGCGCCACCATCCGCACCGGCAATGTCGCCGCCGTGATGGTGACCGGCAATCTGCCGGCCTTCGCCACCCAGGGCACGCGCATGGACGTCACCGTCTCGGCGCTCGGCGACGCCAAGGACCTGCGGGGCGGCACCCTGCTGGTCACGCCCCTGCTCGGCGCCGACGGCAACGTCTACGCCGTCGCGCAGGGCTCGCTCGCGATCTCCGGTTTCCAGGCCGAGGGCGAAGCGGCCAAGATCGTGCGCGGCGTTCCGACCGTCGGCCGGATCGTCAACGGCGCCATCATCGAGCGCGAGATCGAATTCGCGCTCAACCGCCTGCCGAATGTGCGGCTGGCGCTCCGCAACGCCGATTTCACCACGGCCAAGCGGATCGCGGCCGCGATCAACGACTATCTCGGGGTCAAGAGCGCCGAGCCGATCGACCCTTCGACGGTGCAATTGTCGATCCCGACGGATTTCAAGGGCAACGTCGTCGCCTTCGTCACCGAGATCGAGCAGCTCCAGGTCGATCCCGACCTCGCCGCCAAAATCATCATCGACGAGCGCAGCGGCATCATCGTGATGGGCCGTGACGTCCGCGTCGCCACCGTCGCGGTGGCGCAGGGCAACCTCACCGTCACCATCTCGGAGAGTCCGCAGGTCAGTCAGCCCAACCCGCTGTCACGCGGGCGCACCGTGACCACGCCGCGCACCGGCGTCAGCGTCACGGAGGACGGTAAGAAGTTCGCCGTCGTCAAGGACGGCGTCTCGCTGCAACAGCTCGTCGACGGCCTCAACGGCCTCGGCATCGGTCCGCGCGATCTCATCAGCATCCTCCAGGCGATCAAGGCCGCCGGCGCGATCGAAGCCGACATCGAGGTCATGTGATGCAGACGAGCATGATCAGCACCTCCCACGTCGCGGCGTCTCCGGCTTTCTCCGTCGAGAGCCGCAACGGCCGGCCCGATTTCGAGCTCGCCGCCGCGCTGCAAAAGGTCCCGCAGAAGCAACAGGCGAAGGCGCAGAAGACCGCCACCGATTTCGAGGCGATGTTCCTCAACAGCATGTTCTCGCAGATGACCTCGGGCCTGAAGGGCGAAGGTCCGTTCGGCGACACGACGGGCACCGGTGTATGGCGCTCGATGCTGACCGAGCAATATTCGAAGAACTTCGCCAAGGCCGGCGGCGTCGGCGTCGCCACCGAGGTCTACCGTACCCTCATCCTGCAGCAGGCGAAAACCATCCGCACGGCATAAGGTCAAACGAGATGAACCAGTTCAATGCCTCACGACAGCCGATGCAATCACAGCGCCCGAACACCGCGCCCGGCAGTGTCGAGGCTCGCAAGGTCGCCGAGCGGCTGATGGATGCGATGAGTGCCCTGCTCGGACTGATCGAGCGCGAGACCGAGCTCGTCCGCGCCGGCAAGATCCGCGAGGCGATGACTCTCGAGAAGCAAAAGCAGGAATTGTCGCGCAACTATGTCACCGCCGTCAGCGAATTGAAGGCGAACCAGGCCCAGCTCGCGAAATCCGCGCCCGAGCTGCTCTCGACGCTGCATCGCCATCACGATGCGTTCCGCGCGATGCTCCAGGTCAATCTCACCGTGCTCGCCACCGCACATGCGGTCTCCGAGAGCGTCGTGCGCGGCGTCAATGCCGAGATTCAGAAGCGCAACGTACCGAACACCTATACGGCCGCAGGTCGTCGCGCCACGCCGGGCCCGCGCCACATCACCCCGCTCTCGGTCAGCCGCTCGCTCTGAGCGCGCGCGAAAAATAGCTACATTTTTACGAGAAACCGCGCGACAATATCGTCGCGCGGTTAGGCACGTTTCGTTACGAGGTCTTCAAACCTGGTGTTCCATGGTTGCGCGTTGAGAGGGGTTGGGATTTGACTCACGTGAGGCAACCAGGAGGCTGCCATGAGTACAGATTTCAGCATCAGGCCGGTGGGGATACCGGCCCCCGTGCAGACCTTGACGACGTCGAATTCGGCGGCGAACGAGGCGGTGCAAACTGATTTGCCGGTGAGCCAGACCGTCGCTGCAAGCGATGCGAGCGCCGCCGTGCGCAACGACGTGCAGAATAATCAGAACGTCTCGCGCCAGGTCGTGTTCGACCAGGCCGCCGCGTCTTTCGTATTTCAGGTGGTCAACGACCGGACCGACGCCGTGGTCAATCAGTTCCCCGACGAAGCAATGCTGCGCCGACGAGCCTATTTCCACGCAGAGGATTTGAAGTCCGAGCCCTCGCGTCCGCTTACGACGGACCGCAGCGCCTGACGATCAGCTATCGAGCGTGGCCTGTGCGGTGTCGAAATAGGTCGAACCGGTCGCAGAATCCGTCACGGCTTTCTTGATCTGCGCCTTGCCGACTTCGATCAGCATGAACTTGGTATTCCCGAAGCGGAACGAGCGGTCCTTGATCGGCACCACGAGGATTCGTCAGGGACGTCCAGACAGACCCGCGGCGATATTGCGGTTGATCTCGATCAGCGGACGGAAGTGATCGAACTGCGGGCTCATCTGGAGCGCGGCGGTCTGGCTCAGCACGAACACGCTGATGTTGGCGATCTTCTGCCTGACATCCAACGGCTGCGGATTGGTTTCGCGCATCGCCTCGCTCAAAAAAATCGTCCAGAGCTTGCGGTTGAACATCAGGGCGTGAGTGGTCTGCTCACTGAACGGATCGGCGCTGTTGACTGCTTCCTGCAGCTTGTTGGCGGCCTTGAGCAGGGTCTGCGCCTCGACGTCGCGAGGAGAGGCAGTGGTCGTTGCAACACGCGCGTAGGCCGAGGCAGCGGAATTCGACATCAATCACACCTTGGAGGTTACCTAGCCCGTTGAACGCGCTTAAGGATTTCTTTCCCAACCCTAGGCAGCACCGCTTAAGATTTGCTTACGTGCGTGCTTGCGAGGGACTCCGGATTATTACGGGGGCACGGAGTCCTCCGGCGCAACGCTAGACGCGCACATGCATGCTGTAAACACGCCTCGCACGATGCACATCGGTCTCAGCTAATCCTGCCTTAGCGATCTCAGTAAAAGAAACGGCGGAGCATTAGCCCCGCCGCGACGTTTCGAGTTGCGATCGTGCGTTGCCGGATTAGCGGAGCAGCTGCAGCACGCTCTGTTGCGACTGGTTGGCGAGCGACAGCGCGGAGACCGCAATCGACTGGCGGGTCGACAGCGCCTGGCTGTTGGCCGCCTCCTCGTTGGTGTCGGCGAGCGTCAGGTTCGACGAGCCTGTCTGCAACACGTTGATGAGGTTCTTGGAGAAGTCCTGACGGACCTGCACGATCGAGAGGTTCGAGCCGAGCGCGGAGCCTTCCGAGCGCAGCGTGCTCGAGGCCGCGTTCAGGCTCGTCAACACCTTGTTGGTAGCGCCGTTGTCAATGAAGTCGACGCCGTTGACGAGATTGCTGAGGCCGAGACCCGCGGCATTGAACACCACGCCGTTGATGCCGAGCGTCGAGCTGCCTGTCTCGTTGAACACGAGCTTCAGCGTGTCGCCGTTGAGAAGGTTGACGCCGTTGAAGGAGGAGTCCTGCGAGGTCGTGTCGATCTGCGCCAGGATGTTGTTGAACTGGTTGACGAGGTTGGAACGCGCGGTCTGCGCGACCGGATCCTGGACCGGCGGCTGTGCCGTGGTGAAGGCCAGGACGCCGGTCAGCGTGCCGCCGACCACACCGCCCGCGGTCGTCGAGCCGAGGGTCGACGAGGCGTATTCGTTGACGGTTGTGATGGTAAGCACGCCGTTGGCGTCGATGGTTGCCGTCAGGTGGTTGGCCTGAAGCTGCGAATTGAGCTGGTCCAGCGTCTTGACCGTGCCGTTGGTGCCGTCGCCGAAGGTGACGTTGACGGGCGTGCCGCCGTTGAAGGAGGTGAAGGTCAGCGTCTTGCCGCTGACGCCGCCCACACCGGAGGTGCGCGCCGCGCTGAAGGCCGTCGCCGTTCCCGTATTGCCGCTGAGACCGAACGCGCTGAGAGCATTGCCGGTCCCGGTGATCGAGAGATCAGCGTTGATGCCGGTCGAGATCGCCAGCTGACCGCTGGAATTCACCGACGACGGGATCTGGCCCGCGGTGGTCGAGAGCGTCGCTGCGCCATTGAAGATGCTCGCTGTCTTCACGCCCGTGGCCAGATCGACCGAGTTGAGCAGATCGGTCAGCGTGGCGCTCTGGAGATAGACGGTCGAGTTGCCGTTGCCGTCGGTGACGACGTTGCCGCTGACGCCGCCCGAGGTGACACTCGTCGCCGATTGCGGCGTCTGGGCGTTCTTGAAGGTGATGGTGTGACCGTCGATGTTCAGGGTCGAGCCGTCCTGCACGAGCGCGCCGAGGGAGCCCGCGTTGGTCGACCGGTTCGCCTCGACGCTGGCATTGCCAGCACCGGTCGCCGCAGTCAGGCCGAGCGCATGGAGGAAGTCGGCCTTGCCGGCGACGTTCAGGTCTGCACCGGTCGAGCTCTTTAGGGTCACGATACCGCCCGCGACCGACGACGGCGTCTGCACCGTGCCCACGGTTGCGCCGCTCGTCGCAATCGTCGCGGCGCCGGCGCTGATCGTCGCGCTCTTCACGCCGCTGGCCAGATCTATGGCGCTGAGGAGATCATTCACCGTTCCGGTCGGAGCAGCGGTCGTCCCGAGATAGACGATCGAGTTGCCGTTGCCGTCGGTGGCGATATGGCCCGAGGCGTTGAGACCCCAACCCGTCGGTTGCGTGGCAGGCGCTGCGCCGGTGCGGAACGTGACGGTCTTGCCGTTGACGGTGATCGTGTCGCCATCTGCCGGGGACACGCCAAGCGTGGTCGAGGTCGTCGAGCCGATCAGCGTGTCGCCGCCGGCGAGCGCGGTCGAACCGTCGGCGGCCGAGGCGGCCGTGCCGGTCAGCGTACCCGCATTGGCGCCGAGCGCGGCGCCAAGCGCCGCTGCCCCCGTCACCGGGGTCGTGCCGCCGGGCGCGCCCGTGTAAAGCACGTTGCTCTTCGCGGTCGCGCTGGCATAGGAGGTCGTGCCGCGCAGGTCCGCCGGGGTCGCACCGGGGATGGTCGTCGAGACGTTGGACTTGGTGGAGTAGCCGACGGTGGTCTGAAGCGCCTGGTTGGCGATCGATTTCGCGCTGTCGATCAGCTTCTGCAGCGAAGTGATGCCGGTGTTGGCGGCCTGCAGCACCTGGACGCCGTTATTGATGCCGTCGAGCAGGTTGCCGATGTCACTCGCCCGGTTGTCCAGCCCCTGTGCGGTGAAGAAGTTGGTCGGATTGTCGAGCGCCGTGTTGACCTTCTTGCCGGTCGACAGCCGTTCCTGCGTCGTGGCCAGCAAATCGGCCGTCGACTGCAGCGACAACAGGTTCTGGCGAACTGACGCCGAGAGAACGATGTTGGACATTGGCGAGACTTCCTCTTGAACCGGATACGAATCGGCCGCGCGGTCTGGAGAGCGGGCTTCTGTCCAGTCTTAGGGGCTGTCCTTTAAAGTATGGTTAACGGCCACTTAAGGAACAGGGTTAATGGCCGATGAACGCCCCCTGCCCCCTCCCAAACGCAAAAAAGGGCGGCGGGGCAAGGAGCCCCGCCGCCCGATTTACTTCAGTTATGTCAGCTACTTATCAGCGCAGCAGCTGCAGCACGCTCTGCTGGGAGGTGTTGGCCAGCGACAGCGCGGACACCGCGATCGACTGGCGGGTCGACAGCGCCTGGCTGTTGGCGGCTTCCACGTTGGTGTCGGCGAGCGTCAGGTTCGACGAGCCGGTCTGCAGCACGTTGATCAGGTTCTTGTTGAAGTCCTGACGCACCTGCACGACCGAGAGGTTCGAACCCAGCGCGGAGGCTTCCGAACGCAGCGTGCTCGATGCGGAATTCAGGTTGGTCAGCACCTTGTTGGTCGCCGCGTTGTCGATGAAATCGACGCCGACGGTCAGGGACGCGAGGCCGAGACCCTTGGAGTTGTAGGTCACGCCGGTGATGTTGAGGCTCGACTTGCCGGTTTCGTCGAACACCAGCTTGAGCTGGTCGCCGTTCAGCAGGTTGACACCGTTGAACGAGGAGTCGACCGAAGTGGTGTCGATCTGGTTCAGGATGTTGTTGTACTGAGCCACCAGGTTTGCACGCGTGGACTGCGCAACCACGTCCTGCACCGGGGTCGAAGCCGTGGTGAAGGTCAACGAACTGGTCAGCGTGCCGCCGATGGCTCCGCCGGCAGCCGTCGAGCCGAGCGTCGATGACGCGTAGTCGTTGGAGGCGCTGATCGTCAGCAGGCCGTTGGCGTCGATCGTGGCTGCCAGGTTGTTGGCATGCAGTTGCGTGTTGAGCTGATCGAGCGTCTTGACCGTGCCGTTGGTGCCGTCGCCGAAGGTGACATTGACCGCCGTCCCGCCGTTGAAGGCGGTGAAGGTCAAGGTCTTGCCGTTGATGCCGCCGACGCCGGAGGTGCGCGCCGCGGTGAAAGCGGAGGCGGTTCCGGTATTGCCGGCGAGCCCGAGAGCGGACAGCGCGTTGCCGGTGCCGGTGATCGCGAGATCGGCGTTGACGCCGGTCGAGATCTTGAGCTGGCCCGACGCGTTGATCGAGGAAGCGTTGAGACCGGTCCCCGTGGTCAGCGTGGCCGTACCGCCGGAGTTGACGGCGGTCTGCACGCCGGTCGCAAGGTCGAGTGCCTTCAGAACGTCGGCGAGCGTCGCGCTCTGCAGGTAGACGGTGGAGTTGCCGTTACCGTCGGTGACGACGTTGCCCGACACGCCGGAGCCGGTCGCCACCGCACCGGCCGCGGGCGTCGCCGCGTCCTTGAACGTGATGACGTGACCATCGACGTTGAGCAACGAGCCCGCCTGGATGAAGCTGCTCAGGCTCGTCGCGCTGGTGGTGCGGAACGACTGCACCGTGGCATTGCCCGAACCGGTCGCCGTCGTCAGGCCGAGGGCCGCGAGATCGTCGGCCTTGCCTGTGACGGTGAGATCCTGACCCGTCGTGCTCTGCAGCGAGATCTTGCCGCCCGTGATCGACGACACAGTCTGGCCCGAAGCCGTCGAGACGGTCGCCGTGCCGGTGCTGTTCGAGGCAAGCTGGACGCCGCTGGCGAGGTCGAACGCCTTCAGGAAGTCGCCGACCGTGGTGGCCGCGTTGAGATAGACGGTGGAGTTGCCGTTGCCGTCGGTGACGACGTTACCGGATACGCCGCTGGTGCCGGTGGCGAGGCTCGCCGCGGTCGGCGTGGTCGCCGCCGTCACGGTGACGGTCTTGCCGTTGATGGTGAAGGTATCGCCGTCGGCAAACTTGGTGTTGGCCTGGGTGGTCAGGGCGCCAGCCGCGCCATAGATCAGCGTACCCGTGGTAATCGGAACCGGGGTCGCGGCGTTGTCGTTGACCACCGTGCCGGTGAAGACGCCCGAGGTCCCGCCGAGCTTGGTGGCCGACGTCGCAGCCGTCGTGCCGCCAGCATTGCCGCTGTACAGAACATTGCTGTTGGCGATCGTGCTCGCATAGGTGGTGGTGCCGCGAAGGTCGGACGACGTCGCACCCGCGATGGTGGTGGAGACGCTGGACTTGGAGGAATAGCCGACAGTGGTCTGCAGCGCCTGGTTGGCGATCGACTTGGCGCTGTCGATCAGCTTCTGCAGCGAGGTGATGCCGGTGTTGGCGGCCTGCAGCACCTGCACGCCGTTACCGATGCTGTCGAGCAGATTGTTGATGTCGCTGGCGCGATTGTCGAGCGACTGGGCGGTGAAGTAGTTGGTGGGATTGTCCAGGGCCGAGTTGACGCTCTTGCCGGTCGACAGACGATTCTGTGTGGTGGCGAGGAGGTCGGCGGTGGACTGGAGAGACAACAGGTTCTGGCGAACCGACGCAGAGAGAACAATACCGGACATAACTCTTACCCTTCTGGTTTACGCGTCTTCGTTCGATCGCTTCGGATCGAGTGACCAGCACAGCCTGCGCGAACATGGCTAACAAAGGGTGAAACAGCGGCGCGTGCGTAAGGTCCGGTTCACCATGAACAGGCGCGAGGCGCGAAGGCGGTGTGCGAATCCGACTGAATTCATTGGCGATTTTTTGCGCTTACGCTCCATTAACCATAACCGCTCGTTACTTTTTGAAGCGTCGTTGCAGTCGGCAAGACGCTGCGCGCAAACAAAAAGCGGCGGGGCCGAAGCCCCGCCGCCATCTCTTGCTTGACGATGTCTTGCCTGCGATGTCCGCGACTTAGCGGAGCAGCTGCAGTACGCTCTGCTGCGACTGGTTCGCCAGCGACAGCGCGGAGACCGCGATCGACTGACGGGTCGACAGCGCCTGGCTGTTCGCCGCTTCGACGTTGGTGTCGGCCAGCGTCAGGTTGGACGAGCCGGTCTGCAGCACGTTGATCAGGTTCTTGTTGAAGTCCTGACGCACCTGCACGATCGTCAGGTTCGAACCGAGTGCCGAGGCTTCCGAACGCAGCGTGCTCGACGCGGTGTTCAGCTTCGACAGCACCTTGTTGGTCGCCGAGTTGTCGATGAAGTCGGTGCCGCCCACCAGCGAGGCGAGACCCAGACCCTTGGAGTTGTAGGTCACGCCGGTGATGCTGAGGCTCGACTTGGCGGTCTCGTCGAACACCAGCTTGAGCTGGTCGCCGTTGAGCAGGTTGACGCCGTTGAAGGACGAGTCCTGCGACGTCGAGTCGATCTGGGCCAGGATGTTGTTGTACTGGGACACCAGGTTCGCACGGGTCGTCTGCGCTCCCGTATCGGCAACCGGAGTGGAAGCCGTCGAGAACGTCAGCGTGCTCGTCAGCGTACCACCGATCGCACCGCCGGCGGCGGCAGAGCCGAGCGTCGATGACGCGTAGTCGTTGGTCGCCGTGATCGACAGCAGGCCGTTGGCGTCGACCGTGGCGGTGAGGTTGTTGGCCTGCAGCGCCGTGTTGAGCTGATCGAGCGTCTTGACCGTGCCGTTGGAGCCGTCGCCGAAGGTGACGTTGACCGCCGTCCCGCTGTTGAACGAGGTGAAGGTCAGCGTCTTGCCGTTGATGCCGCCGGTGCCGGCGGTACGGGCCGCGGTGAAGGCCGAGCTCGTGCCGGTGTTGCCGGCGAGGCCGAGCACCGACAGCGCGTTGCCGGTGCCGGTGATCGCGAGGTCGGCATTGACGCCGGTCGAGAGCTTCAGCTGGCCGGAAGCGTTGACGGACGAAGCCGTCTGGCCCGAGGCGGTCGACAGTGTCGCAGCGCCGGAGCTGATGCTCGCGGTCTGAACGCCGGTGGCAAGGTCGATCGCCTTCAGAACGTCGGCAAGCGTCGCGCTCTGCAGGTAGACCGTCGAGTTGCCGCTGCCGTCGGTGACGACGTTGCCGGACACGCCGGAGCCGCTGGGCACGGCCGAAGCGCCGGGCGTCGCCGCATCCTTGAAGCTGATGACGTGACCGTCGACGTTCAGCGTCGAGCCGGCCTGCACGAACGA
>NZ_JAFCKW010000011.1 GCF_018129965.1 Bradyrhizobium diazoefficiens
CAACCAACAGGCCGCTCGCGAGCGCGCTTGCAAATCGCGCCGTAGCGAGCGGGCGGCCGGCCCGTTACCCCATCTACGACGCATCAGTACCCAAACTCATGATGAATCCGCACCGTTTTTCGATCGGCCCCGCCGACGCAGAGATCGCCATGACGCAATGGGGCGAGAGTGGCAAGCCCGCTGCCCTCCTCCTGCACGGCACCGGCTTCGTCGCCGATGTCTGGGACGAGGTCGCCCGCGATCTCGCCGCGACCTATACCGTCTATGCGCTCGACCGCCGCGGCCATGGCGCCAGCCACAAGCCGGGTTCCTATCATTTCATCGACTATGCCGACGACGTCTGCCGGGTGATCGATTCGCTCGATCTGCACGACATCTACGGCATCGGCCACAGCGCAGGTGCGACCGATCTTCTGCTTTCGGCGAAGCTTCTGCCGGGACGTTTCACGCGCCTGTTCGTGATGGAGCCGACCGTGATGGATCCGCGCGCGGCGCGCTCCGGAGGATTGAACGACGAAGCCCTCGCCCGCGTCGAGGGCACGCTGCGCCGACGCGCCGAGTTCGACAGTGCCGACGCCGTGTTCGAACGCTATCGCACGGCGCCCGCATTTGCGGATTGGACCGAGACGTCACTGCGGGCCTATGTGCGCAATGGCTTCGTCCCGCTCGACGATGGCCGCGTTCGGCTCCGCTGCACGCCCGAGATCGAGTCGGCGATCCTGCGTCCGATCTACGAGGCGATGGAGCTGGTCTATGTCGGTGACCTCAGGGGCAATCCGTTCGGCTGGCTCGCCGAGATCGATTGCCCGGTGCGTGTCACGACCGCCGCTAAGTCGGGGCCGATCTACAAGGAGATGGCGAAACGCGCCGTGTCGCTGATCCCGCGCGCCAGTATCATGGTGTTTGAAGGCGCCGGGCACTGCGTGGCGCAGGAAATGCCGGAGCGCGTGGTGGAAGCCGTGAAAGAATTCGCGAAATCTGGCCCATAGCCCGGATGGAGCGAAGCGCAATCCGGGGATAGCCGCGCGATAAATCCGGCATTCCGCTTCACTCCATGCGGGCTCCGACTTTCGCGACCTCACGAAATCGTCATCCTGTCCAGGAATAAACTCGCTCCTCCCCCAATCACCTCCCCGAAGCCCAATTCAGGGCGAGAGGAGCTGCGCGATGAGCGGACACGATCACGGGGACGACGGCGTCAGCCGCCGCAAGGTGCTGGAATGCATGACCTGGGCCGGCACCGGGGTGCTCTGGACCATCACGGGGGGCGTGCCGCGCTCGCTCGGCATCATCGATTCCGCGGAAGCTGCGACCGCGGCCGCGCCCGGCATGACCTTCCTCCAGATCAGCGACAGCCATGTCGGCTTCGACAAGCCGGCCAATCCCAATGCGCTCGGCACGCTGGAGGAAGCTGTCAACAAGATCAACACCATGCCGGCCAAACCGTCCTTCATGATCCACACCGGCGATATCACGCACCTGTCGAAGGCCGCCGAGTTCGACAATGCCGATCGCATCATCTCGCAGAGCAAGCTCGACGTGCACTACGTCCCGGGCGAACATGATTTCCTCGACGAGGATGTGAAGTTCTATCGCGAGCGCTACGGCCGCGGCACCAAGGGCCAGGGCTGGTACTCCTTCGACGCCGGCGGCGTGCACTTCGTCGGTCTCGTCAACGTCGTCGATCTCAAGGCCGGCGGCCTCGGCAATCTCGGCGCCGAGCAGCTCGCCTGGCTGGAGGACGATCTGCGCGGCAAGTCGAAATCGACGCCCATCGTACTGTTTGCGCACATTCCGCTCTGGACGGTCTATCCCGAATGGGGCTGGGGCACCGAGGACGGCGGCCGCGCGCTCGAATACGTCAAGGGTTTTGGCTCGGTCACCGTGCTGAACGGCCACATCCACCAGGTCATGCAGAAGGTCGAGGGCAACGTCACCTTCCACACCGCGCGTTCGACCGCATTCCCGCAGCCTGCACCCGGAGCAGCTCCCTCGCCCGGACCGATGAAGGTCGAGGACGCCAGACTCCGGTCCATGCTCGGCGTCGCCAGTATCAACTTCAAGCAGAACGAGCAGCGGCTCGCAATCATCGACACGCCGCTGCAGGGCTGATCGAGAGTTGAACGGAAGCTAACATGAAGACACTCAATCGCCGCGACTTTGGCGTCGCAGTGGCCGCGGCCATCCTGTTGCCCGCCACACATGCGCGTGCCGACGACATGGACGTGCATATCGACAACTTCGTCTTCCAGCCGGCCGAACTCACGGTCAAGGTTGGCACCACCGTAACCTGGACCAACCGCGACGACATCCCTCACACCGTGGTGGCGGCCGGCAAGTTCAGGTCCAAGACCCTCGACACCGACGACAAATTCTCGTTCACCTTCACCAATGCGGGCGACTACAAATACTTTTGTTCGCTGCACCCGCACATGACGGGGATGATCAAGGTTGAGTAACAGCTCGAACCAAGGCATCAACGTCTTGCCCGGCCGGTGGTCCCACGCCGGCCGGGCCCGTGTGCCTTCGGTCACACACGCCGACCAAACGAGCCGGGACGAAACGACGCGACGCGCAGAACAAGAGGCAAAGCGAGGAGCGATGCCCGCCATCGACGATCAGCAGAAGGCAGAGCGCTTCCGCGAGGCGGCGCTGCCCTATCTCGACGACGTCTACACGCTCGCGCGCTATCTGCTGCGCGACGCCTCCGATGCCGAAGATGCGGTACAGGAATGCTATCTGCGCGCGCTGAAGCACTTCGACAGCTATCGCGGACCGGCAATGAAGCCCTGGCTGTTCGCGATCCTGCGCAACGTCTGCAACGCCGAATATGCGCGGCGCGCACACAGGCCCAGCGCAATCGAGGACACGCCCGGCGCCGCCGAGCAGACGCCGATGTGGCAGGAGAACGAGGCAAGCCCGGAAACCGCGGTGTTGCGCAGTCGCGATGCCGGCGCGATCCGCAAGCTGATCGACGCTCTCGCCGAACCGTTCAGGGAAACATTCGTGCTGCGGGAGATCAACAACCTGTCCTATCGTGAAATCGCCGAGGCCGCCGGCGTGCCCGTCGGCACCGTGATGTCCCGCCTCGCCCGTGCCCGCGCCATGCTGCGCGCCGCTTGGACGGCGGAAGAGGAGCAAGCCAGATGACCTGCGACGAAGCAAAGATCCTGCTTCACGCGCTGCTCGACAACGAGCTCGATGCCGGCCATGCGCGCGAGGTCGAGGCCCACGTCGCGGGCTGCCCGGCTTGCGCGGCCGAGCTTGCCGCGCAACGCGAGATGAAAGCCGTGCTTGCCGATACGAAGCTGCACTACACCGCGCCGCCGAGCCTGCGCGCACGTATCGAGGCATCGATACCGCAGGCCCGACCGCAACCCAGCCGCCGCTCCGTGCTGCGCGGTTTTGCGATGGGCTCGGCGGTCTCGGCGCTCGCCGCCTCCGGCGTCGTCGCCGTGGTGCTGCGCCAGGATGACCAGCAGCGCATCCTCTCGGAAGTCGTCTCCGCGCATCTGCGCTCGCTCCAGGCCGGCCACCTCATCGACGTGGTCTCCAGCGACCAGCACACCGTCAAGCCGTGGTTCAACGGCAAGCTCGACGTCGCCCCGCCCGTGATCGATCTCACCGCGCTAGGTTTTACGCTGGTCGGCGGCCGGCTCGATTATATCGACGCCCGCGCCATCGGCGCCGTCGTCTACAAGCGCCGGCAGCACGTGATCAACCTGTTCGTATCGCAGACCACGAGCACCGAACGACGGCCGCCGAGGACCCAGACCATGCAGGGATTCAATTGCCGCCGCTGGGGCGAGCGCGGCCTGAACTTCTGGGCCGTCAGCGACATCGGCGGCGACGAACTCGCCGAGTTCGTCGACAAGTTCGAGGCGGCGATGAAGGCGAATGTGGAGGGATAACAAGCCTGCGCTGCGTCCGCAGTCCTGTCGCCACACGATCGTGACGCATCTCACGGTACTCTCGACAGCTTGGCGCCAGAGTGGAGCTGTCAAGGAGAGCGAAAATGATCGCGTTGATGATAACCTGCGCCGGCCTGCCGTCGATGTTCGCGACCGCGTGCGCGGCCTTGTTGGCGTTGAAAGACCGCAAGCAGTGGGTCTGGTTCGCCGGCCTCGCCGTACTCGCGGGCTTCGCCGGTCTGATGACCCTGAACATGCTCGAGCTCTGGCGGTATAGCGTGCACTACTGAACAGCAAGCGCAGCTGCTCAGTGTCGCAACCTCGCCGTTAGGCCGACCTTCGCACCGCGTTGTCCACCAGCGTCTTGCCGAGCGACCAGATCGCGCCGGGGACCTTGTGGCTGCCGGCGATGACGTCGTCGAAGGCGCGCTCGATCCAGTTGCAGTCTTCTTGGGTGATGGTGAGCGGCGGCAAGAGCTTGATGGTGTGGCTGCCGTGGCCGGCGACCTGGGTCAGGATCTTGTGATCCTTGAACAGCGGCACCGTGATGAGCTGACAGAACAGGCCCTTATTGGCGGTCTCCAGCACGTTCCACGAGGCCCGCAGACGCAGCGACTTCGGCGGGCCGAACTCGACGCCGATCATCAGGCCCTTGCCGCGCACTTCCTTCATCAGCTCGTAGGCCGGCACCATGCGGGTGAGCGCGAGGCGCAACTCGGCGCCGCGTTTGGCGGCGGCCTCGATCAGCTTCTCGGACTCCATCACGTCGAGCGTGGCGATGCCGGCGGCCATCGCGAGGTCGTTCTTTGAGAAGGTGGAACCGTGCACGACCGCGCGGTCCATCTGGTTGAAGATCTTGTCGAAGATGCTCTTGCGCGTCAGCACCGCGCCGACCGGCACGTGACCGCCGGACAGCGACTTGGACAACAGCACCATGTCGGGCTCGACGTTCCAGTGCTCGACCGCGAGGAAGCGGCCGGTGCGCCCCATGCCGGTCTGGATTTCGTCGGCAACGAACAGCGTGCCGTACTTCTTGCAGAGCGCGGCGGCGCCCGGCAGGAACTCGTCGGTGGGCATGTTGACGCCCTTGCCCTGGATCGGCTCGACCACGAACGCGGCGACCTCGCGCGAGGCCAGCGCCTTTTCGAGCGCGGCCAGATCGTTGAACGGGATCGAGGTGCAGCCGGGCAGCAGCGGCTCGAAGCCGGTGCGGAAATTCGCATCGCCCGTGAGCGACAGCGCGCCATAGGTCAGGCCGTGATATCCATGCGCGCAATAGACGATGCCGGGGCGGCCAGTTGCGCCTCGCGCGAACTTGATCGCCGCCTCGACGCATTCGGCGCCGGAATTGGCGAAGAACGCCTTGTCGAGATAGGGAACGTATTTCAGCAGCCGCTCGGCAAGCACCCCGGCGAGCACCGAGACGTCGAACTGAACGAGATTGGGCAGGTCGGCATCGAGCACGCTCTTGAGCGCCTCGCGCATGACGGGATGATTGCGCCCGATCGCAAACACGCCAAAGCCGGACAACAGGTCGAGATAGCGCGCGCCCTCGCGATCGTAGAGGTACTGCCCTTGCCCCTTCTGGAAGCCGACATCGTAACCGATGGTCTTGAGGACCCGAACGAACTGCTCGTTCAGATACCGGTTATGCAGGGCACTGCGCTGGGCCTGACGGTCCGCGAACAGCTGAGACATGTCTGGATTTGGACTGTGCATCCGCTACATACTTCGATTGAGGACCGTTTCGTCAACTGAAAACGGACAGTAACCGAAAACGGTCTGTGCGGCCTTTTGCCCTTTTTCGGACCATCTTCGCAAGCACAGCTTTAGACCATGTTGCACTGCCGAGGAACACTCATGCGTTTGGCCCTTTATACCGGAATACTACTTGCGGGCGGTTACACCTACCTGACACCCGCGCTTGCGGCCGATCCCACCGGGGACTGGCGGGTCGCCGACGGAGTTGCCAACATCCGCGTCGCCCAATGCAATGGCAGCATGTGGGGCGCGGTTTCCTGGGAAAAACAGCCCGGCGGACGCGACGAGTACAATCCCGATGCGTCAAAAAAGAACAGGCCGACGCTCGGCATGGCGACCCTGATCGACATGAAGAAGAAGCCCGGCGTCGATCAGTGGGAGGGGCAGGTCTACAATGCGAAAGACGGCCAACTCTACAGCGCGACCATCACGCCGGCCGGGACCGACCAGCTCGAAATCAAGGGCTGCGTGATGGGCTTCCTGTGCGGCGGCGAGACCTGGACCCGGGTCGGCCCGCCGATTCCCTCGAGCCCGTCGAATGCGATGGCCAAGGGCACGCCTAAGCCCGGTGCGGTTCCCAAGCCTGCGGGGACCACGGGCGCCATGGCAGCGGCGCCTGCGACTTCTCCGGCTCCCGCTGCCCCAAAGGCCGCCGCCGCAGCCAAGGCCGGTCAGAAAGGTGCCGCCGACCCGGTCGGCGACATCTGCCTACTCCCTGAGATTGCGGGGTTTGCCCATTAGGGCTGGCTGGAACAGCAGCACAGCGGCAAGCGTGGTCACCAGCGACAGCGCGAGCAGCTTGCCCATGCTCGACGTGCCGGGATGGCTCGACAGCCACAGGCTGCCGAACGCCGTCGCCGTCGTCAGCGCGCTGAAAAAGATGGCACGCGTCAGGCTGGTCTGAAGCAGGTTCGTTCTGCCCGACCGCCAGGCCACGACGTAATAGATCTTGAACGCGACGCCGACGCCGAGCAGCAGCGGGAACGCGACGATATTGGCGAAGTTGAGCGGCAGGCCGATCAACACGCAAATTTCGAGCGTCACCGCGCCTGCAACCAGCAGCGGCACCAGCGTCATCAGCACGTCGGTGATCCGCCGCAACGTAACCCATAGCAGCAGGCCGATCACCAGCAGCGCGTAGATGCCGGCGTGGATGAAGGCGTTCACGATGGTATCGCCGGATTTCAGGATCGAGACCGGCCCGCCGATCGCGGTCGGCTCGGCAACCAGCACAGCTGCAGCAAATTTGCGCAGCGTGTCGTTGTCGTTGGGATCGCCCTTAGGCAGCGCCTCGACGCGGATGATGCCGTCCTTGCTCTTCCAGGCGCTGACGAGATCAGCCGGCAATGAATTGAGGGTGACCGGCCCGGCCTGCAGCGCGTTCCTGAGCTGGTCGAACACGATCTTCATCGACGTGATGAACACATCCTGCGCCTTGTTGCGCGTGGCCTCGTCGCCATTGGCAAGCTTCTCGAGCGCATCCGCCAGCCGGCGCGAGGCGACCGCGCCCGGGCCCTTATCGTCCCCCGCGGTCCGGCGCAGATTGTCGACCGAGGACTTCAGCGACTCGACGTTCTCCTGGTCCGAGGGCGCCGCGTCGACCTGGTCGGGATTGAGCGCGGGGCTGAGCACCTTGGCGCCCTGCGCGAGCAGCTTCAGCTTCGGCGGCTGGTCCTGCGGCACGAAGCTGTCCAGCGACATCACCCGGAGCACCTCCGGCACCTTCTCCAGCTTGGCCTCAACCTGCCTGGCTTGCTCCTCCGACGTGGTCATCACGTTGACGGCATTGGCCCCGGTGTTGGGGTCCTTGCGCAGATCGAGGAAGGTCGCGATCGACTCGGCCTTCGGGTTGCGTAGATTCATCGGGTTGAAGTCGAACTTCATGAAGTAGAGCAGCGGCAGGCCGGCGACCGCAAGCAGCAACGTGCCCCCGACGACCAGCACGCGATGCGTCTCCAGGAAGTGATCGACCGGCGCCAGGAAGGCGTAGCCGACCGGCTCCTTCTCGCCGGGCGGATTGAGCAGCTTCAGCATCGCCGGGAGGATGGTGATGCTGGTGATGAACGCCACCAGCATGCCGACGCCGGCGATCTGGCCGAGCTCGGAAATGCCCTTGTAGTCGGTCGGCAGGAAACAGAGGAAGCCGGCGGCCGTCGCCATGGCCGCCAGCGACAGCGGCACCGCCGAACGCTTGGCGGCAAGCACCAGCGCGCCGGTCAGGTCATCGTGCTTGTGGCGTTCCGAGCGGTAGCGGACGCTGTACTGGATACCGAAATCGACGCCGAGGCCGACGAACAACACGGCGAAGGCGATCGACAGCAGGTTGAACGAGCCGACCATCATCAGACCGGCGGCGGTCGTCAGCGCGAGGCCGACGAACAGATTGACGAAAACCGCGAAGATGATCTTCGAGGAATGCAGCGCCAGCCACAGGATCAGCAGCACGACGAGGACAGTGCCGACGCCGTTGACGACGGCACCTTCCTGGACGGTCGCGTATTCCTCGTTGGCGATGGGCACCGGGCCGGTCAGCCGCACCCGCGCCTGGTATTTGGTCGGAAACTCCAGATCGGCCGCGGCCTTGCGGATCGCATCGGTGGCACCCTTGCCGGGCTCCAGCGCGTTATAGTCGAGGATCGGCTTGAACTCGATGAAGGCGCGCTTGTCCGAATCCGTCAGCGGCTCGTCGCTGACGAGCTCGCGCCAGGAGAAGCTCGCGCTGCCCTTGTTGAGCACGGTCTCGACGGTTTGGGCGATCAGGTTGAAGGGCCGCGCCGTGTTGTCGAGCTTGACCTGGCCGCGCTTGACGCCGGCAAGTCCCGTCTCCAGCGCGCCGGTGAGGCCGCGAATCGAGGGATCGCCCGCCATGATCTCGATCAGGGGCGCCGCCGATTCGAACTGGCTGGTAATCTTTCCGACCTCCTCGGTCGGCAGGAACAGCAGGCCGTTCTTCTCGAAGAATTCGCCGGTGCCGAGCTGCTGCATCGACTGGAAGTTGGTCTTGTCGTCCTTCAGCTTCGCGAACAGCGCGTCCGATGCCGCAGTCGCCATCTCCGGAGTCCTGGCCTCGACCACCGCCGTGATGGTCGCGTCGCGGTCGAAGGCGCGGTCGAACTGCTGGTCGCGCTTGCGCCAGTCCAGATTCTGGGCAATCAGCGAATTGATGTCGGTGTTGATGGCGAAATGCCGGGACGTGTAGTAGCCCGCCCCCACCGAAAGCAGGAGCCCGAGAACGACGACGAGGGAGGCAAACCGGGTGCAGGCCCTGACGATGGCAACGACGACGCTTTGCAGCACTTCTTTTCTTTCTGGTGTTAACAGCTTGCCGGAAACGCCCGCTGTTTATCGGAGTTCCCGGGTCAAACCTATTGCTGTTTTGGGTGGCCGCCGCCGGAACAAGGTTCGAGGTAAACGGCGGCAGGCCATGGAAAAATCATTGCGGGGCGGTCGGTATAGCCGGGGAGTTGAGGCGGGAAAGTGGCGAGGGGGTGAGCACAAATGTCGCGATTTTGCTCATCGCATTTGCCGTATTATAACACCGCCATCCCGGACGGTAGGGAACCCGGTTGCATCGCACCTTTCCTTTTTGCCGATTTTTTGACACAAAAAGCTGTGCCTCCATGCGCAGGCGCCCGGTTGGGGTGGGCGGTTACCGCGTGGGCGACACCAATGGTGCGGTTATTGCAACTCATTGGGCGTTGTCGGGGTGCCGCCGGGGGCTTTGGAGCGGATTGGTGCAATTTGCGTGATGGGCGTCCGATGGAAGTTTATCTAGCGCAGCCGCGCGGCTTTTGCGCCGGCGTGGTGCGCGCGATCGAGATCGTGGAACGGGCGCTGGAGAAGTACGGCCCGCCCGTCTATGTGCGTCACGAGATCGTGCACAACAAATACGTGGTCGAAAGCCTCAAGAACAAGGGCGCGATCTTCGTCGAGGAACTTTCCGAGGTTCCTCCGAAGGCCGTAACCGTTTTCAGCGCCCACGGCGTCGCCCGCAGCGTCGAGGAAGAGGCCGCCGCGCGGGACCTTCCGGTGCTCAATGCCACCTGCCCCCTGGTCACGAAGGTTCACAATCAGGGGAAGCGCTACATCACGAGGGGCCGCACCCTGATCCTGATCGGGCATGCCGGCCACCCCGAGGTCGAGGGCACGATGGGCCAGGTTCCAGGGCCCGTGATTCTGGTCCAGAGCGTGGCCGAGGCCAACGCCCTGACGCTGCCGGCCGATACGCCAGTGGCCTACATCACCCAGACCACCCTGTCGGTGGACGACACCAAGGACATCATTGCGGCCCTCCAGGCCCGCTTTACAGATATTCAAGGCCCGGATATCCGGGATATCTGCTATGCGACACAGAACCGCCAATCTGCGGTAAGGGACTTGAGCAAGCTGGTCGACGTGATCTTGGTGGTGGGCGCTGCCAATAGCTCGAATTCGAACCGGCTCCGCGAAATCGGCACCGAGGCCGGCGTCGCGAGTTATCTGATTGCCGACGGCAGCAAGCTCGATCCGGAGTGGTTGAAAGATGCCAGGACTGTCGGCGTCACGGCCGGCGCGTCGGCGCCGGAGGTACTCGTGGACGACGTGATCGAAGCGATGCGGCGGATCGGACCGGTCAAGGTCTCGGTCCTCCCGGGTCGCGAGGAAAACATCGAATTCCGGCTTCCGGCCCAATTGGCTGCGAGCTGACTGACCCGAATTCCAAGCCCAGAAAGAAACTTTGTAATGGCCATCCCCTTCTTCAAGGAAATGCGTATCGGCGCCTATCTGCTCAGGCAGAAGATGCTTGGCCGCAAACGCTATCCGCTCGTGCTGATGCTGGAGCCGCTGTTCCGCTGTAACCTCGCCTGCGTCGGCTGCGGCAAGATCGATTATCCGGATGCGATCCTCAACCGCCGCATGACCGCACAGGAGTGCTGGGACGCGGCCGACGAGTGCGGCGCGCCGATGGTCGCCATTCCCGGCGGCGAGCCGCTGATCCACAAGGAGATCGGCGAGATCGTGCGCGGCCTCGTCGCGCGCAAGAAGTTCGTCTCGCTCTGCACCAACGCGCTGCTGCTGGAGAAGAAGCTCGACCTGTTCGAGCCCTCGCCGTACCTGTTCTTCTCGGTGCATCTGGACGGCCTGCGCGAGCATCACGACAAGGCAGTGTCGCAGAAGGGCGTGTTCGACCGCGCCGTCTCCGCGATCAAGGCGGCGAAGGCGCGCGGCTTCACCGTCAACGTCAACGCCACCATCTTCGACGGCCATCCGGCCGAGGAGATTGCAAAGTTCCTGGACCTCACCGTCGAGCTCGGCGTCGGCGTCTCGATGTCGCCCGGCTACGCCTATGAGCGCGCGCCGGACCAGGAGCACTTCCTCAACCGCACCAAGACCAAGAAGCTGTTCCGCGACGTCTTCGCGATGGGCAAGGGCAAGAAGTGGAACTTCATGCATTCCGGCCTGTTTCTCGACTTCCTCGCCGGCAACCAGGAATACGAGTGCACGCCCTGGGGCATGCCCGCACGCAACATCTTCGGCTGGCAGAAGCCCTGCTATCTGCTCGGCGAAGGCTACGCCAAGACCTTCAAGGAGCTGATGGAGACCACCGACTGGGACTCCTACGGCACCGGCAAGTACGAGAAGTGCGCCGACTGCATGGCCCATTGCGGCTACGAGCCGACGGCGGCGACCGCGGCCCTCAACAACCCGCTGAAGGCGATGTGGGTGTCGCTGCGCGGCATCCGGACCACGGGCCCAATGGCGCCCGAGATCGACATGAGCAAGCAGCGTCCGGCCCAGTACATCTTCTCGGCCGAAGTTCAGAAGCGCCTGTCGGAGATCCGCAAGGACGAGGCCGAGGCCGCGCAGGCAAAGGCCGCGCAGAAGGCTTCGACCGCAGCGTAAGGACACGACGCAAGTCACGACAAGGCCCGGCCGCTTATGCGACCGGGCCTTTGCTTTTGTGCGCGGTGATGTCGCCAAGGCAGGGGCGCCGTGTCCCGGACGGGCCGCAGCGCTTGCGCTACTGCGCAGAGCCACGACCCAAGAGCCGCAAGCCGTGCCGCTGCATGGGCCCCGGCTCTGCAGCGCACCGCGCAAGTACGCTGCAGCGTTGCGTCCTGGGCACGAGATCGTTCGAACGAACTCCATGGCGATGCCTGCAAGCATCACGTCACGATCGAACAGACGCAGGTGAGCCATCCCGCGGCGCATTTCGCCCGAGTTGTGCTGGTCGTCGCAGCCCTCGAATGACCAGAGGGCGCAGGGAAGGCCGGGCGCCGGCTGGCACCTGCAGATCCGTATGCATCGAAAACGCACACGGGGTGGATCACAGGTGTTGCCGGTCGCCCGGCCTTCCCTGCGCGGATGGTTTTAACGGTGTCCTTCGTGCTCTCCCCGGGGAGCGATGCACTATTGCCCCCGTCGTCTCGCGGATGATCGATGCGCGTGCCGGTCGGCCGCCACATCACCGCGAGCCTTGACGCCAGCCTGCGGGCGCCAGGACCACACGACTTCTCCGTCCGCGGACGGCCAAACCGGAAGCGTCAAGGGCTGGCGCGTGCTCACCCCCGATGTCCAGCCTCGCCGCTGTGACCGCGCCGTGTCGTACCGCGTCGCGCATGACTCACGGTTGCCCGCCCTGTCATCACGCTGCCCGCGCCGGCGCTACCGCGTCCACCGCACCCCGGCCCGCATCTCGTGACGATCGCGAAGCGCCCCTCTGGCAGGTCCGGGATGGACGCTCTATGCCATAAATCCGAAATTCGGGAAAGTGGAATATTTTTGTAGTGAGGGATTGACAGGTATCGAGGTGTATTGCCCGACGCCTTGCGATCCCTCTCGCCACGCGTCATTGCGAGCGCAGCGAAGCAATCCAGAGTCTTTCCGCGGACGGATTCTGGATTACTTCGCTACGCTCGCAATGACGGAGAATAGGCGACAACGCCGTTCTCAGACTGAATGTTGCGGCGGGTGGACAGCGGGGGAGTCCGGGTCTGCGTGCCGGCGCACGCATCCCGGATTGACGAGAGGCGGTGCTCCCTCCCCTCGTCCCCTTGGCGACGAACCTCAGGTCCGGAAGAAGGCCAGCAGGTCGGCGTTGATGACCTCGGGGTGCGTCGATGCCATCCCGTGCGGCAGGCCGGGATAGGTCTTCAACGTGCCGCGCTTGACCAGCTTGATGGCCAGCTGGGCGCTGTCGGCGATCGGGACGATCTGGTCGTCCTCGCCGTGCATGATCAGCACCGGCACGTCGATCTTCTTGAGATCGTCGGTGAAGTCCGTCTCGGAGAAGGCCTTGATGCAATCATAGTGCGCCTTGGCGCCGCCCATCATGCCCTGGCGCCACCAATTGTCGATCAGGCCCTGGCTGACCTTGGCGCCCGACCGGTTGAATCCGTAGAACGGGCCCGATGGGACGTCCCTGAAGAACTGGGCGCGGTTCGCCAGCAGCGCGGCGCGGAAACCGTCGAAGACTTCGAGCGGAAGTCCGCCGGGATTGGCGGCCGTCTTGAGCATGATCGGCGGCACGGCGCCGATCAGAACCGCTTTCGCAACGCGACCTGACTTCGCGCGCGCGACATAATGGGCCACTTCGCCGCCGCCGGTGGAGTGGCCGACGTGAATGGCATTCTTGAGATCGAGGTGGTCGGTCAGAGCGATGACGTCGGCGGCGTATGTATCCATCTCGTTGCCGCTGTCGGTCTGCGTCGAACGGCCGTGCCCGCGGCGATCGTGGGCGATGACGCGATAGCCCTTCAGCAGGAAGAACATCATCTGGGCATCCCAATCGTCGGCGCTCAGCGGCCAACCATGATGAAAGACGATCGGCTGCGCGTCCTTGGGGCCCCAGTCCTTGTAGAAGATCTGGACGCCGTCCCGCGTGGTCACGAAGCCGCTCTCGGTGCGGCTGGCAGCTCGGGGGCCCGCCTTCGTGGCGGCTTGCGCATCGGCCGTCGCGCCCAGGGACGTGGCCGCGGCGGCGGCCAAACCGATTCCTGCGGTGATCGCGCTGCGGCGGGTGGCTTCGTTCGTCGAACTCATAGCTTTCTCCATATGTATCACAATAAATGATATTGCGATATGCATTCGGTCTACGCCGGCAGGCTCCCGCTGTCCAGAGAATTCGTTATCGCGATATCAATTATTGTGCTATCACGGGTTTTAGAGGTTAAGACCATGAAAGCGCGCCCCTTAGACCGCCAAATTTGCTTCACGCTCTACGCGACCAGCATGGCCATCACGCGGGCCTACAAGCCCTTGCTCGACGAGCTGGGCCTCACCTATCCGCAATATCTGGTGCTCTGCACGCTCGGCGAAGGCGGTCCCATGACAGTGGGCGCCATCGCCGCCCGACTGGACCTCGAATCCAGCACGGTGACGCCCTTGATCAAGCGGCTCGAGGCCGCCGGACTGGTTGAGCGCCGGCGCGGCACGGAGGACGAACGCAAGGTCGAGGTGACGATGACCTCGCCGGGCCATCGGTTGCTGGAACGGTCGGGATGTCTGGGCGAGCTATTGCTGGAGCGCTCCGGCATGGACGAGAACGAACTGTCGGCCCTGAACGAGCGCGTGAAGGCGCTGCGGGCGGAAATCGTGAAAGGCTGAGTGCGCGTGAATGGAGTTTTGCGGGCAGCCCTTCCCGCGACGGCTCTCTCGAATTGTTGACAGCCTTGTAATCTCACACCCAAGAATGTATATACTTAAATGTATATACGAGAGATCATCAATGACCGAGATCGCCAAGGTCTTCAAATCCGGCAACTCCCAGGCTGTCAGGCTGCCGAAGGACTTTCGTTTTTCGGTCGATGAAGTCGAGGTGTCGCGTGAAGGCGACGCCGTGATCCTGCGCCCGAAGCGGAACGCCTCCGGTCCGTGGGACTCGCTTCGCGCGGCCGTCGCGCGCGGCTTCAGCCCGGACTTCATGGCCGACGGGCGCGAGCAGCTTGAAGAGCAGACCCGCCCCGATCTCGATCGCGCGTTTCGATGACGAAATGGCTCCTCGATACCAACGCGGTCATCGCGCTGGTGACACGTCGCTCGGAGCCTCTTCTGCGCCGTATTGAATCGACCGAAGCGGGCGCGCTCGCGATTTCGTCCATCGTGGCCCACGAACTCTACTACGGCGCCTATCGTAGCCAGAAAGTCGAATTCAACCTCGAAACACTTCGTCTTCTGTTTGCCGACCTCGATATCCTCGATGTCGACCAGGAGGACGCACGAGCCGCCGGCGAGATCCGGGCAGAACTCGCGCGGCGCGGCACACCCATAGGTCCCTATGACGTGTTGATCGCGGGGCAGGCAATGGCGCGCGGCCTGCCGCTCGTCAGCAACAACACCGCCGAATTCCAACGCATCGCCGGATTGAAGTTGGAGGACTGGACGAGAGATTGACCGTCGGGAATCCGGGTTGCTCGGGCATTCGTCGAGGAGTTCGATCAACGTCACGTCGCGGATGTGCTGCAGTCCAGCACGGTCACCGCAATTGGCTTAATCTCGTATCGTTGCGCCCATGGCTGTCGCTTCATTGCTGATGAGACCAAAGAGGTGCTCTGGAGAAGTATTGGCAATGACGTCAGCGGGCCGATCCATGCTTAGAGGACGATACAAGAAGCCAAGTTTGGGCTGAGGCAAATAGACCGCCAATACGGCAGCGCCTCGCCAGAATCCATGCAGAACCTGATAGTGATAGATGCCCAGTACCCCACTATCATCGGGAGTCGCTCCACTGAGACGGAGATCGTTGCACAAGGCTGCTCCGGCCATGTCCTGATAAGTATGCCCGACAGGCGAGGCCAACAGAGTGACGAAGAATCCTCCGACGTTCTTTAAAACGAACCTAGTAGGATCACCGAGGAGTTGCGCCGCCGTCCAATTGAGCCGAACCTCATCGGGCCAGCCTAGCGGCGTAGGCGCAGCAGATTCAAGACTCACTAGAGCATCCGCGACTGACGGCTCTCCTATCCATAAGAGAGCATCGCCCCTCGTGATCTCGCCGCCTCGCCACACCTTCATCATCGCAACTCCATCGCGATGCGATGCAATTAGAAACTCCGTTTCCAACTCTTCATCGTGCACAGTCTCAGCGTTCGTTGCCCTCAACGGCTCGATGATATCCTCGATCCGGCCATTACTACGCGCGATTTGAGCCGCCCGCTGTAACGCTGGCAATGCATGATAGACTGAACCCGCGTAGGCTGCCGAAACGTCTTCCGCTAGAATCACCGCCTTAACCCGTCCCGGGATGATGTCTTTCTTCGCAGCCGACCTCGATGAAATTATCGTGTCGGCAATGATCAGTATTCGATCGCCAAAGCGGCGCGCCAATCCAACTGTCATTTTAATTCCTCAGGAACTCCGGGGGCGAGCTTGCTCAATAATCGTTATACATCCAGTTGCTCGGGACTCGCTATCGTGCTTCGCGCACCCCGCACGACCCGCCGCTTTCGCCGCCTTGACGAGCTTGCGATCGAAGGTGACGAGAGCCTCGCAACTTCCAGATCTCGCCAGGAGCAGCGCGTCGGCGAAATCCATTTCCGTTTCGGCAAGGTCGAGTGACGCCGCAACCATCGCGCCGTCCTCGACCGTGACGGTCGGAAGCCCGGCGAAGACGCGAAGCGCGCGCGAGGTCCGCGGCCTTATAACCGTACGCGCTTCGCAGCACCCACTCGACTTCGGGCAGCATGGTGACCGCGGCGAAGACGCTCTCGCCATCGATCAAGGCGCGCGCATATGCGGATCAGGCGACGTGATCGCCGGTCAGGTCACGGACGATCAGATTGGCATCAATCGCGAGCATGGCGCCGCGTGGCTTCGGCAAGCACGGCTACGTCCATCTCTTCCAGCGTCTTCGGCTTGCCCTTGTAGGCCAGGACGCCGAACACGTCCTTCGGCCGCGTCTCGGCAAAGGCCGGCGCCGGCTTCAAAAGCACGACTTCCGGCGTCTCCTCGACCGTGAGCCGCGTCCCCGCCCCACATTCCCGCCGCTGACGAATGGCGCTGGGCAGGATGACCTGTTGCTTGGTGGAAACGGTGGTGGAGCTTCTTCGCGCCGGCCATGGTCCCAATCGTCCTGATGTAAGACCAAAGTAAGATAGGCTCGGGCGGACTCGCAATCATGCCATGGGATCACGGTGTCGAGATTGCGTGGAGTGAATGCGACCTTACCCGTGACGACGATTGCGTCGCCCAAATGAAAAGGCCCGATCGCCATAGCGAACGGGCCCTTTTCTCGACGGTTCGAAAAACCTTCTCAGGCCGTCTCGGACACCAGCGCCTCGGCGCCCACGAGCTCCGTCCCGATCAAAAAGTCGCGGCAGCCGCGAAGTGACCGCAGCGCGCGGTTGAAGTCGAGGCCGGTCGAGACCAGGGCATGCAGCGTGGTGGGATTGCGGACGATGCCGCGCAGGACGGCGGCGAGGTCGATCTGGCCGTTCGGCTTGATGGCGGCGCGGGCGAGCGCCGGCAGCGCGCGGTGGGCGGGATCGCTGATGACGCGGACCGCGGCAAAGGGCAGACCTGCCTCGGCGGCATAGGCGGCGGCGATGTGGCTTTCCATGTCGACGGCGGAGGCGCCGGTCTCGGAATGCAGCGCGGCCTTGCCGGAGCGCCCGGTGACCACTTCCTCGGCGCCGGCGAGGCTGCCGCGCACGACGCGGCGGCGGCCGGAGGTCAGGCGGTCGATGAGGTCGTTGCCGAGCGACAGGCCAGCGGCCCAGCGGGTATCGCCCGAGAGCACCTCGGTCGCGAGCACGACGTCGCCGGAGCGCAGGGTCGGATCGAGCCCGCCGGCCACGCCGAACGAGATCACGCCGCGAATCGTTTCGGGGTCCACCACCGTGAGAAGCGCCCGCAACTGGGTCGGGCTGCTCGACGAGCAGATCACGGCCATGCCGGGCCCGGCCGCAATGCGGGCCTCCTGAACCAGTCCGGTCACGATCAAGATAGGCCGCGGGTCGATGGCGTTGCCCGCGGAAAGAAAGTCCCCCGTCCCCAAAGTCACATTCCGACCCCTACCACCCTGCTGTTGGTGTTCCGCAAGTTCCGGTACCGCGAGAGCGCCCACAGCGGGAAGAACTTCGGGTAACCATGATAACGCAAATAGAATACACGGGGAAAGCCCGTGGCGGTGTACCGCTGCTCGTCCCAGAGTCCTTTTTCGTTCTGTGTTGCAATCAGGTACTCCACCCCGCGGGCGACGGCCGGGTGATCAACCTCGCCAGCAGCCATCAGGGCAAGCAAGGCCCATGCCGTTTGCGAGGCTGTCGAGGGGGCGGCCTCCCAGCCCTTGTAGTCCAGCCGGTAGCTCACGGCGTCCTCGCCCCAGCCGCCGTCCTTGTTCTGGATCGAGGTCAGCCAGGCGGCGGCCTTGCGGATCATGGGGTCGTCGTGGCGGACGCCGGCCATGTTGAGGGCGCACAGCACCGACCAGGTACCGTAGATGAAGTTCATGCCCCAGCGGCCGTACCAGGACCCCTCGGGGTGCTGGGTCTTGCGCAGATAGGCGACCCCGCCGGCGACGTGCTTGCTGCTCGCCTCGGTCTCGCCGAGCTGGGCCAGCATCGAGATGCAGCGGGCGGTGACGTCCTCGGTCGGCGGATCGAGCAGCGCGCCATGGTCCGAGAACGGGATGTTGTTCAGATAATATTCGAGGTTGTTGACGTCGAAAGCGGCCCAGCCGCCGTCGTCGCTCTGCATGCCCTCGATCCACTCCCGGCCGCGGTCGATCGCGGCGTCATAGCCGGCCACACCGTGCTCGCGGCGCATGCGGTCCATCGACATCACCACCACGGCGGTGTCGTCGAGATCGGGGTAGTAGGCATTGTTGTACTGGAAGGCCCAGCCGCCCGGACGCAGATCGGGCCGCTTCACTGCCCAGTCGCCCTTGACCTCGAGCTCCTGCTTCGGGATCAGCCAGTCGAGGCCCTGTCTGGCAGCAGGCACCGCCTTGTCGCCGCCCGCTTCGAGCAGAGCGTGCGCCGTCAGCGTCGTGTCCCACACCGGCGAGACGCAGGGCTGGCAATAGGCCTCATCGCCATTGATCACGAGCAGCTTGTCGATGCCCCGGCGCGTCGCCGCGCGCGGCGGATAATTCTCGTCCTTGCCGAGCGCGTCATACATCATGACGATATTGGCCATGGGCGGATAGATCGCGCCCATGCCGTCCTCGCCGTTGAGGCGCTCCTCGGTGAAGGCGAGCGCTGCATCGATCGCGCGCTGGCGAAGGCTCTTCGGGAACATCGGCTCGACCACGCGCAGGATGCTGTCGAGCGCGCGGAACAGCAGGAACCAGGCCATGCTCTGGTGCGGCGCCTTCGCCGTCATGCCGATCGAGCGCGTATCCTGCAGGAACAGTTCGTCGATGCCGACGCCTTTCGGATTCTTCGCGCGAGGCTTCAGCGCCGCAATCACCATCAGCGGCACCATCGTGGTGCGCGCCCAGTAGGAGATCTTGTTGATGTGGAACGGCGACCAGAACGGCAGCAGCACGATCTCGATCGGCAGCACCGGCACCGCGCGCCAGGTCGTGACGCCGAACATCGCCAGCAGAAATCGCGTGAAGACGTTGCTGTGAATGGCGCCGCCGCGGGCGTGGATCGCCTCGCGCGCGCGCACCATGTGCGGCGCGTCGACGGAATCGCCGATCATCTTCAGCGCGAAGTAGGCCTTTACGCTGGCGCTCATGTCGAACTCGCCGTCATGCACCAGAGGCCAGCCGCCATGAGCGCCCTGGACGCGGCGCAGATAGTTGCCGATCTTGGCCTCGAGTGCGCTGTCGACCGGCTCGGCGAGATAATGGCGCAGCAGGACGTATTCGGCCGGAATCGTGCAGTCGGCCTCGAGTTCGAACACCCAATGGCCGTCCGGTTGCTGGAAGCCGATGACGCCTTGCGTCGCCGACGCAATGCTCGATTCCAGGATCTTCGAGTCCAAAATCCTCGATTCTTGTGCTTCGCGGCTGGTCGCGTTCACGGCATCCATCTCGCTCGATTGCTCCGATAGTCGATTGAAAGTGACCGGGACATCTGCCCGTCAGGGCCGCTTTGCGGCCAGAACCAGATCGGCGGCACGATCGCCGGACCGGACCGATCCCTCGATGGTTGCTGGCAATCCCGTAGCAGTCCAGTCGCCGGCGAGGAACAGGTTTTTCAGCGCCGTGACCGGCCCCGGGCGCAGGGCATTCTGGGCCGGCGTGGCGGCGAACGTGGCCCGGCGCTCGCGCACGATCTGCCAGGGCGGCAGCTCGCCGGACACGCCGCCCGCCTTGCAGACGTCGTTCCAGATCGCCTGCGCGAGTTCCTCGCGCGGCATGTCGACCAGGCGATCGCCATTGCTGATGGTCACGGAGAGGCGGTTCGGGAAGGCGAACAGCCATTCCACGACGCCGCCGATCACGCCGAGGATCGCCGGCGAGCCCGGCGGCGGTTCAAAGCGGAAATGCGCGTTCACGATGGCGCGGAATTCGGTCGGCCCCTTCAGTCCCGGCATCAGGCTCGTGGCCGCGCGCGGCGGCACCGCCATCACGACGACGTCGCCCTCCTTGAGCGCGATCACATCCTCGCCGCCGAAATTCAGCGCGGAGGCCCTGCCGTCGGTGGTCGCAAACGAACGAAGCTCATGGCCGAGCTGAACGCTGTGACCACGTTCCTGCAGGAACTTCACCGCAGGTTCGATCAGCACCGCGCTCAGCCCCTCGCGTGCGATCAGCGGACGGCAGGCCTGCCCGCCGGCCAGGAGCGTCTCGCGCACGATCGCACCGGCCAGTCCCGCCGAACCCTCGGGCGGATCGACGTTGAGCGCCGCCAGCAACAGCGGCTGCACCAGGCGCTGGTAGAGGATGCCCTCGCAAGGAATGGATTTGCCGACCAGCGTCTGCTCCGACGCCCAGATCAGCGGCGCGAGCTTGAGATAATCGGTGAGCCCGGTGTCGGGCACGCGGCGGCTTTCGTCGAGTACCCAGGTCGGCAACCGGCCGGCGCCGAGATCGATCTGCCAGCGTTGTCCGGACGTGATGTCGACGAAGGGAAACTGCGCGCTTTCGGGGCCGACGAGGCCGGCCTCGGTGCCGATCGAGCGGGCATAGGCCCGCGCATGGCTGTTGCCGGACAGCAGCAGATGATTGCCGTTGTCGATGGTCAGACCGGTGGCGCCGTCGAAATAGGAACGGCAGCGGCCGCCGGCCTGATGCGTCGCCTCGTGCACGGCGACCTTGAAGCCGGCATTGGCGAGCCGCACGGCGGCGGAGAGGCCGGAAATACCGGCGCCGATGATGTGAGCTGTGTTTTGCATCAGATGATAGCGTAACGGAGCAGGATGCCGATGCGTGTGATCTTCGACACGCGGACCGGCTGTCGCGGCGCATCGAAGCCGCGGGCGATCAACAGATCCAGAATGGCCCGATAGTATTTCGACATGATCCGCGGCGCGCGCACGGCGCGGCGCCGGTTGCGGTTCATGATCTCGTCGGCCTTCTCGAAATGGCCCTTGGCACGTTGCGCCAGAGGCGCGCAGACCTTCGGCAGCGCGCGCTCGGCGGTGACGCGGTTCGGATCGTCGGAGGTGATGCCGGCATGCAGCAGCGCCTCGCGCGGCAGATAGAGCCGGCCAAGGCCTGCGTCCTCGTCGATGTCGCGCAGGATGTTGGTGAGCTGGAGCGCGCGGCCGAGGTGATGGGCGAGCAGGATGCCGTCCGCTTCAGGCAGGCCGAACACCCGCACCGACAATCGCCCCACGGCGCTGGCGACGCGATCGCAATAGAGATCGAGCGTGGCCATGTCGGGCGCGCGGATGTCCTGCGGCACGTCCATCTCCATGCCGTCGACGACGGCGAGGAAATCTTCCCGCTTCAGCCCGAACGTCTTCACCGAACCGACATAGTCGGCAAGGCGCGGCGGCGGATGGCCCTGATAGAGCGAATCGATGTCGTTGCGCCATTCCTGCAGCGCGGCGAGCCGCTGCTCGCGCGGACCGTCCGAGTCGGCGATGTCGTCGACCTGGCGGCAGAAACTGTAGATCTGGAACATCGCCTCGCGCTGGTCGCGCGGCAGGATGCGCATCGCAGCGTAGAAGGAGCTGTTCGATGCGGTCGAGCCATAATTGGCGCCGGGCGCGGTCGCCTCAAGCGTCATGTGCGGTCCCCGGTCTGGAAATGGCCTTGCGTCCGATCGCGCGGCGGCCGACTTCGCCGAGCATCCCGGCCACGCTGAAGGCAAGCAGCTCGAACTTGTTTAGATGGACACGCTCGCGCAGCGGATCGCGCACCTTGAGCAGACGCACGATGCGGTCGGCATAGGCCTGGATCACCGAGATGTCGACGCCGAGGCGAAAATCCCGCACCTCCGCGCTCAGCGACTTGCTTTCGTCGAGCAGCGCCTGGTTGCGAACGGCCAGCGCCTGCAGGCAGGCCAGCATCGCCGGCGGCGACTGCGTCAGCCCGAGCTGCTCGACCGAGGCGCCGCTCGCGGCCAGCGCATCGCGCGGCAGGTAGACGCGGTTGAGCTCGCGGAAATCCTTGCCGCAATCCTGCAGATGGTTGTTGATCTGGAGCGCCGCGCAGAGCGCATCCGAGGCGGCCCATGTCGATGTGCTCTCGCCATGGACGTCGAGCATGAAACGGCCGACCGGCATCGCCGAGTAGCGGCAATAGTGGATGACCTCGTCCCAGTTTTCGTAACGCAGCTTCGTGACGTCCATGCGGAACGCGATCAGGACGTCGAGCGCATGGCGCGGCGCCATGCCGCGCTCGGCCAACGCACGGCGCAGCGCGACCGCTTCAGCCTGGGTGTCGCCCTTGCCGAGCAGCTCCGCCTCGAGCAGGTCGAGATAAGCCAGCTTCTGCTCGGGCGGCAGCGTGGCGTGGTCGGCGATGTCGTCGGCAGTGCGGACGAAATTGTAATAGGCGAGGATCAGCGCCCGATGACGCGGATGAATGATCCAGGACGCGACGGGAAAATTCTCGTCGCGGTCACCCTTGCCGGATCGCAATTCGCTCGCAGAGGTCATCGAGGGCTGGTCAACAATCGTTTGGACGGGAGGGGATTTTTCGCTCGCGCGGGCTCATGCCGGCGATGCCGCCGCGGCCCCCATATAGGGGAATACGGCCGCAAAACCAATCCTGTCTGTCGATGGCAGCCCGTACCCGCCCGGCCCCAAAAAGGCGTCCCGAAGGCCGCCCTTCCTAGGCCAGCGGCCGAGCCTTACTGGTTGTGGCTCTTCAGGACCTGGTCGCACTCCTGCGAGATCTTGGCCCGGTTCTCCTTGAGGCAGGCCAGGATGGTGAAATCGCCCTGGTCGATGACCGGACGGCAGAACTTCTGCACATCGCGCGTGCAGGCCTTCTGCTCGGCCTCCGTACCGCGCCCTGCCTGGGCGAATGCCGCCGTGGAGAGGGATGCCGACAGCAGGGTGAGAGCGACGAGTAGCTTACGCATTGTATTCCTTCGTTCTGACGGCAGAATCGCACCGATTCCAGAGAGCACAGGGCGGACGTCCGGAACGGATTGGTCTGGTGGCAAGTCGCCGCAGGAGGTGCGGCGTCGGAGAAGGCACAAGCGCTGGTAAATGCGGCCAAATTGGCGCCGCGCCCACCAAAACAAGCCTTCCAGCGGTTTCCAATGGCAGATGTAAGGGGTTGATACGACGTCATATTTCGGGCACGGCGCGTTTTGCCGCGCACCTGTTGCAGGGCTGCATCTCTCCGCCCCGCCATTTGCGGCAGAAACAACCGGAAACAGGGGAATCGACGGGTCCGCGCGCGGCGCCAACGCCGTGTGAACCGCCGTCTCTGGCAGTCAGGCTTGAACCTGCCACAGGCTCGGAGCACTAAACTTTCGATGTGGCGAGGCGTTCTCATCATTCAGCGAACGTCGAACGAAAACGGGATATTCAAAATGAAATTCTTTGGACGATCTGGACAGGTGATCAAGGCGGCCGGCACGGGGCTGCGCTGCTCTTCTCAGTCTCGGCAAGCCATGCTCAGTCGTCCGGACCGTTCGCCGGCTTCGACGGGGCGTGGACCGGTACCGGTACGGTGTCGCTGTCGGACGGTTCCACCGAGCGCATCCGCTGCAAGGCCGACTACAAGGTCGCCGGCAGCGGTCTCAACCTCAAGCAGGCCCTGAACTGCGCCAGCGACAGCTACAAGTTCAACCTCACCAGCGACGTCACCAGCCAGGGCGACCGCATCTCCGGCAACTGGAGCGAGTCCAGCCGCAACATCTTCGGCAATCTGCAGGGCACCGCCGGCGGCGGCCAGATCGACGTGTTCGTCGAGGCCAACGGCTTCGCCGCCAATCTGTCGCTGCGCACCAACGGCAGCAAGCAGACCGTGCAGATCAGCTCGAAGGGCGAGATCCGCGGCGTCAACATCACCATGACGAAGGGCTGATCGCCCGCCGGACTTCGACATTCGATTCACATCGCGAAAGACCCCCGGTTCTTGCGAACCGGGGGTCTTTCATTCGCGGACCGTGTCATCGGTCTGGCGTTTTCAGATCGCAGGCTTGTCCGTGCCCTGCAACTTGCCGTGCAAATTGATCAGCCACATCGCCGTCGGCCGCAGGATGAAGAGATCGGCGACGAGGGCCATGATCATCGAGAAGGCACTGAGCCAGCCGAACAGCCGCAGCGACGGCAGGTCGGAGAACACGGTGACGACGAGACCGCAGGCCAGCACCAGCGTGGTCAGGATCAGCGCCGGGCCGACCAGCACGGTCGCGCGCTCGACGGCGAGCGCCGAACCGACGCCGGGCTTACTCTCCAGCCGGAGGCGATTGAGGAAGTGGATGGTGGCGCTGAGGCCGAGGCCGAACGAGACGGTCAGCGCGACGACGCTTGCGAATTGCAGCCCCTCGCCCATCGCCCACAGCACCGTTCCCGACATCACCACCGGGAAGATACCCGGCAGGATGCAGGCGAGCATCACGACCCAGGAGCGGAAGGCGAGGCCGATGAAGATGGCGACCAGCGCGAATTCGACGGTGAGGCCGCGGTTGAGCTTCTCGATCATGCCGGCCGAGTTGCGCGCGGCAATCGCGGCAAGACCCGTCACCGCCACCTCATAGCCGGGATGCTTCTTGCGGACGATGTCGAGTTCGGAATCGAGCTTGTCGACGATCGGCAGAAGCTGGCTGGAATCCTTGTCCGGCACGCGGCCGGCGACCACGACGGCGTCCTGTTCGGCATCGATGAAGCGCCGCACCAGATGCTCCGGAATGACACTGACATATTCCTTCAGCGTCGCGACATCGGCGCTGCCGGCCTTGTCCGCAAGCCAGCGGCGCAAGGTTTCGACCGACCAGACGTTGCCGACACCGGCCGCCTTCTCCACGGTCGCGTGGACGTCCGCGATCGTCTGCAGCGTCTCCGGCGAATAGAGCGATTCGCCCTTGGGGAACTGGATCAGCACGTTCACCGGGTTGGCGCCGGTGAGCTTGGCATCGAGCCGGTCGCTGGCGGCAACGGCCTGACGCTTGTCCGGGACCTGGTCGGCGAGCCGGTAGCGCGGCTCCAGATTGGCGTAGATGACGCCGAGGCCGGCGACGAACAGCACCGCGATCAGGCTGAACAGGCCGGGCCGGCTCACCATGCGCACCGCGATCCAGTAGCAGAAATTGCGCAGAGCCTGCACACCGGCATCCGCGCTCTGGAACTTGGTCGCGAAGATCTTCTCGTTGCGCACCAGGAGTACGCCGAACACCGGCACCAGCGACAACACCGCGAGCAGCGCGATGATGGTGGCGGCAAGCCCCGCCTCGCCGAACTTGCGGATCAGGTCGGAGTCGGAGAACTGCAGCGCGATGAAGGAAATGCCGGCGGTGCCGTGCGTCAGCACGCAGGCCGGACCGACCACGAGCACGGCGTTCTTGAACGCGGTGTACTTGTCCTGGCCCGCGATCAGCCGGTCGCGCGCGGCGAAAGTGAGCTGCATCGAGTCCGAGAAGCTGATCACCATGATGAGCGGCGTCATCACGTTCAGGAACATGTTGAGATTGAAATTGGCCCAGCCGAGCGCGCCGAGCGCCAGCATGATCGCGATCATCGGCGGGAACGCCGCGGCCACCATGAACGAGATCTTGCGGAAGAAGATGATGGCGATGATGCAGCCGGCGAGGATGCCGAGAATGTTGTAGGTGAGCCCGTCGCGCTCGACCGCGTTACGGATCTCGAGCTGCATCACCGGCACGCCCGAGAGCTGCACGTTGAGCCCGGTCTCGCCGAGGTCTTCCTTCATCAGCGCGCGGATTTCCCCGACGGTCTTGGTCAGCTTGTTGGACGCGACCACCTCCGGATCGAGCGACAGCACGATCAGCGCGAGCGTGCCGTCCTCCGACAACAGCTTGCCGCGGATGATCTCGTTGTTCTTGACGGTGTCGATGAACTTGTCATACGCCGCGCCCTCTGGCAGTTCGGACGGGAACAGCGCGGCCGGCAGCTTGCCCGGCGCCGGCGCCTGGCGCGCCGAGAACAGCGAGACGAGGCCGCGGGTGCCTTCGACGAGTTGCATGTCGGTGACGAAGTCGCGCAGCTTCTCCAGGTTGTTGCGCGCCAGGAGGGTCTTGCCCTCGACCACGACGAGCACGTCGAATTCCTCGGCCGGGAACTTCTTGGTCACTTCTTCGTACTGGCGGAATTCGCGGGTGTTGGAGCGGAACAGCTGCGACAGCGAATCGTCGATCTTGATCCGGTGGATGCCGAACACGGCGCCGACGATCAGCACCAGCAGGACGATGCAGGAGACGATCGGCGCCCGGACGGCGATCAGCCCGATGCGCTCAAGCCCGAAGGCGATCGAGGACGCAGGCCCCTGCTCGACCTTGTCGACATGAACCTCACTCTCGCTGTGCTTTTCGAGCATGCCTTGTCCAGTTCCTGAATCGGTTCGGTCTGTGAGCTTATCGCGTCCCGCGAACGGCTTGAAAATGCCATACCAATGGGAGGCTTGCCCGTTGAAAATGCGTGGAAAATCGCCGCGCAGGGTTTAGCAGGTCAATCACCCTTCTCGCAAGCAGGGCAAGGGCGGCCAAACCGATCAAGATGCGGCGATCTTGCCGGAATGCCCGTCATTCGGGCAAAGCCGTGCCAATTCGACGCGGCGCCCGGTCCGCGCTCTCATCTTTCAGCGCCACGCCGGTCGTCTGCCGCGCCAGTCCCTCGCGTAAGAGCCAGGCGATCTTGAAAGCAGCCTCGTCGTAGCTCAACCCGGCCTTGTGAATGTTCGACACGCAATTGCGCTCGGCATCGGTGCGGCCAGGCTGGGGCGCGAAGGTCAGATAGGCTCCGAGACTGTCGGGGGCCGACAGGCCGGGCCGTTCGCCGATAAGGGTCACGACCATGCGCGCACCGAGAATGGCGCCGATCTCGTCGCCGAGCGCGACGCGGGCGCCCGAGGCGACGACGGCGTGCCCGATCGCGACCTCATCGCCTTCCGTAAGCAACGGCAGCAGGTGTTTCACCAGCTCCACCGCATGGGCATGGACCGCGGCCGCCGACAGGCCGTCGCCGATCACGATTGCGAGCCGGCACGGGTTCGCGGCCTGCTGCGCCAGAAGCTGCACCGACCCGGAATCGAGCCGGCGCCCGAGATCCGGCCGCCGCAGATAGTCCCGGCGGTCGGCGGCCTGGCTCCGTGCCTCGGTGACGACGAGGCCAAGCGCGCGCAGCTCCGCAGCGAGAAGCGGCGCATCGAAAGCGGCGTGCACGGCATCGCGGGCGCGGGCATGATCCAGCGTGAAATCGAGCAGCGCGCGCGTCGGCACGCTTGCGCCGCTGCGCCCGAGCGCGACGCGGGCGGGCGTGAGCGACCGCAGATCGAGGGTCGGGCGGCGGGGGACGGCCGGATCAGACATGTCGCGTCATTCGGCGGGAACGGCGGCCTCGCGCAGCCGGATCGAATAGTTCGAGGCGTTCTGCTCGCCGCTGGAGGCCGCGCGCGCGAAGGTGATGAGATGGTGCGCAATCAGGGTGCAGCCGATCAGGCCCTCGAGGTCACCGCGCTTGATGCGTCCCAGCGCAAACTTCCAGAACACGCGCTTGTAGTCACCGAGCACGCCGACCTTCCAGAAGATGTTGCGCAACATGACGAGACCGCGCCTGATGTTGGCCCAGGTCTTCATCTCGTCCGGCACCGGCATCTTGAGGCGGTGGGGATAGGTATTGTCGCATTGATACTGGAAGCGCGCGAAAACCTTCGCGGGCTCGTAGGCGGCACCCATGCAGTGCTTCCAGGAGGCGACGACGTCGTCATAGGGCAGCAGGAAGTCGACGTTGGAATCGCGTCCGTCGTCCTCGATCAGGCGGCCCTCCCGCTCCAGCCGGTCCCACAGCGGCGTCTTGGGCAGAGCCTGCAGCAGGTTGATGGTGAGCAGCGGAATCTGGGATTCCTCGACGAAGGCCAGCAGTGCTTCGGAGGTCTTCGGTTTGTCGGTGTCGAGACCCATGATGATGCCGGACACCACCTCCATGCCGTAGGAGTTGATAGTGCGCACGCCCTCCAGGATCGGGACCATCATGTTGTGGTCCTTCTGCATCGCCTTCAGCGCGTCGGGATCCGGCGTCTCGATGCCGCAGAAGATGGTGATGAAATAGGCCTCGCGCATCTTCTCGAGGATCTCGGGCCGCTTGGCGATGTTGAGCGTCGCCTCGCAGGCGAGCCGCACCACGTAGCCGGTCCGCTTCTGCCATTCGATCAGATGCGGCAACAGGTCCATCGCCGCCTTGCGGTTGCCGATGAAATTATCATCGACGAAATACACCGTGTCGGTCATGCCGCATTCGCGCAGGCGGTCGAGTTCGGCGATGATCTGCTCCGGCGTCTTGAGGCGCGGATTGCGGCCGTAGAGGCCCGGGATGTCGCAGAACTCGCACTGATAGGGGCAGCCGCTGGAATACTGGATGCTGCCGAGGAAGTACTTCTTCATGTCGGCCAGCTCATAGGCCGGGATCGGAAACTCCGTCATCGGCACGCGATCCCTGGTGGTCAGCACCACCTGCGCGTCGGGCCGCGACGTGTCACGCGAGAGGATCTCGATCAGTTCGTTGGTGGCGTCGCCGAGTTCGCCGACATGGAGATAGTCGAACGACGGATAATAGTCCGGGCAGGCGCTGACCGAGGGACCGCCGAGCGCAACCGGAAGGTCGAACTCATGGGCGCGGCGGCAGATGTCGTTCATCTGCTGGCGCTGGATGTGCATGCCACTGACGAACACCGCTTCCGCCCATTCGAACTCGTCCGTCGTCGCGCGGCGGAGGTTCTCGTCGACGAACTTGACCTGCCATTCCTCGGGCAGATAGGCCGCCAGCAGCAAAAGACCCTGCGGAGGCATGAAGGCGCTGACGCCGTCAGTCAGCGGATAGGAGTGCTCGAACGTTCCGAACGAGGAGGTGTACCGCGGAAACACGCAGAGAATCCGCCGGGACGTACCGTTGCTTGCAGCTCGCATCAAAGTTCCCCCAGCCACTCGAGATCCGGTGCGGAGACCTACAGCGTAATGCTGCCGCGGAAATTTCTCAATATTGTGGCATCATCCTAATTCGCGAAGGGCGCCAATGGTTTCCTTGACTTCCGCGGATGGGACGCGACTGCACGTTCACGCGATCAGCCGTGAGGCAAAATCGGGCAACACGCCTGCATCGCCGGCAAGACGGAAGTCGGCGCCCGCCAGGCCCGCCTGCACCAGCCAGTCGTCGAATTCCGGCGCGCGTCGCAGGCCGAAGACGTCGCGGACATAGAGCGCGTCGTGAAAAGACGTCGACTGGTAGTTCAGCATGACGTCGTCCGCGCCCGGCACCCCCATGATGAAGGTCACGCCGGCGGCCGCGAGCAGCGTCAGCAGATTGTCCATGTCGTCCTGGTCCGCTTCGGCATGGTTGGTGTAGCAGATGTCGATTCCGAGCGGCAGGCCGAGCAGCTTGCCGCAAAAGTGATCTTCCAGCCCTGCCCGGACGATCTCCTTGCCGTCGTAGAGATATTCCGGGCCAATGAAGCCGACTACGCTGTTCACCAGCAATGGCGAAAAGGCACGGGCGACCGCATAGGCGCGCGCCTCGCAGGTCTGCTGATCGACGCCGTGATGGGCATTGGCCGACAGCGCCGAGCCCTGCCCGGTCTCGAAATACATCACGTTCTGGCCGACCGTGCCACGCTGTTGCGACAACCCGGCCTCCTGCCCTTCCTTCAGAAGCTTCAGGTCGATGCCGAAGCTGCGATTGGCGGCCTCGGTGCCGGCGATCGACTGGAACACGAGATCGACCGGCACGCCCTGCCCGATCAGCGACAATGTCGTCGTGACGTGGGTCAGTACGCACGCCTGGGTCGGGATGCTCAGCCGCGCGATGATCTCGTCGAGCAGCCGCAGCAACTGGGCGATCACGGCCGGATCGTCGCTCGCCGGGTTGATGCCGATACAGGCATCGCCGGCCCCGAGCAGCAGCCCGTCGAGGATCGAGGCGGTGATGCCCCTGGCATCGTCGAAGGGATGATTGGGCTGGAGCCGGGTGCTCATCCGCCCCTTCAGGCCGATGGTGTTGCGAAACGCGGTGGTGACCTCGCATTTCCGCGCGACCAGGATCAGATCCTGGTTGCGCATCAGCTTGGAGACGGCGGCCGCCATTTCCGGGGTGATGCCGGGCGCAAGCTTGCGCAAGGCGGCGGGCGTGGCCGCATCGGAAAGCAGCCAGTCGCGGAAGTCACCGACGGTGAGCGAGGCCCCCGGCGCGAAGGCTTTGGCGTCATGGCTGTCGATAATGAGGCGGGTGACCTCATCGACCTCGTAGGGGATGACGGTGTCCTGCAGGAATTGAGCAAGCGGGACGTCGGCGAGCGCCATCCGCGCTGCGATCATCTGCTCGGCGCTCCCTGCGGCAATCCCGGCCAGCCGGTCGCCCGAGCGCGGCGGCGTCGCCTTGGCGAGCAGGTCACGCAGATCGGCGAAGGTGTAGGTCGTGGCGTCGATGGTATGGCGGTAAACCAAAGGCCCCTCCGGAGTTCGTCGGCCACCGGCCGACCCGACATCGCATACGCGTTTGAAGGCCATTGCGCACGCCGAAGTTCGGGGCACCCCCCGGCAATTCACGTGGTCCGCCGCCCGGAAACCGGCAAGACGCATCCAAACCATTGAAATAAATTGCTTTTTACCGCCCCCGGATGGGCAGCCGAACCATAGCGTTAACGCGGCGTCCATCTTCATTCTGCATGGTTTTGCACCAGCTAGATTCGACCTTGCCCCGGGCCATTCCGGGCTCCTGGACACCATGACATCAGACCGATCTGGGAATGCCACGCCCCTGGCAGGCCGTTTCACGCTTGCCACCCGGCTCTATGCGATCTTCGCGCTGTTCGCCCTGCTCACGGCGGCAATCGCGCTGCTGTCCGATCACAACAGCCGCCGCAGCGCCGACCTGACCAGCGCGATCGAGACGGCGAATGCCGCCGCGTTGAACGTCGAGCGCGTCAACTCGCTGGTCTATGCGGTGGTGATGGAATCGCGCGGCGTCTACATGTCGACGGAGCCCGCTGTCGTGAAGAAATACGGCGAGGGACTGCTCAAGTTCAACGCCCAGATCCTGGAGGTCGTGAAAGGCTGGGAGACGATCGTCAAGGCCGACGATGCCGAACAGTTCGCGACCTTCAAGAAGCGCATCGAGCAGTTCGTCGATTTCCGTAAGGAGCTGGTTCGCCGCGGCGTCGAGATCGGTCCGGCGGCGGGGCGCGAATGGGGCGACAACGACGCCAACCGCGCCGTGCGCTCGGCGCTGAACAAGGATCTCGAGGCGCTGTCCAAGGTCTATGCCGAGCGCGCCCGGCAGATCGCGCAGCAGACCGAGACCAATCGCACGCTGTCCTTCCTGCTGACCTGCCTCGGCGGCCTGGCGCTGGCGCTTGTCGTGATCGGCATCGTCATCATCGCCCGCTCGATCGCCCGCCCCCTCTCCGCCATCACCGCGACCATCAAGCAGGTGGCCGACGGCGCCGAGAACATCGTGGTGCCGCACTCCGACCGCGCCGACGAAATCGGCGCGCTGGCACGCGCCATCCAGATCTTCCAGGATGCGATGGGGCGCAACCGCAACCTCGCCGCACAGGTCTCGCAGGATTCCGCCGCGCGCGAGCAGCGCACCCGCCGGATGGAGCAATCCGTCGAAGAGTTTCGCGAGGCGATCGGCGCGATCATGCGCGGCCTCAGCCACAACGCCTCCGTCATGCGCGACACCGCACAGACCATCACGCGCGTCACCGCCGATGCGAGCAGCCGCGCCGGCACGGCGGCAAAGGCGACCGAGCAGGCCGCGCGCAACGTTGCGGCGGTGGCAAGCGCCGCCGAGGAGCTGTCGGCCTCGGTCGAAGAGATCGATCGGCAGGTGCAGCAATCCGCCGGCGCGGTCGAGCAGACCGGTCAGCGCACCGAAAAATCGATCACCGAGATCGAGAGCCTCGCAGCCGTTACGCAGCGCATCGACGGTGCGCTCGGCCTGATCCAGGCCATCGCCGAGCAGACCAATCTGCTCGCGCTCAACGCCACCATCGAGGCCGCCCGCGCCGGCGAAGCCGGCCGCGGTTTTGCCGTCGTGGCGCACGAGGTCAAGGCGCTCGCCGGCCAGACCGCAAAGGCCACCGCCGAGATCAGCGAGAACATCGCCATGATCCAGGCGTCGACGCGAACCGCAGTCGATGCCGTGCGCGAGATCGGCGGCGCGGTGCATGAGATCAACGAGGTCACCACGGCCATCGCCAGCGCCGTCGGCCAGCAGGACGCTGCCACGCGCGATATCTCCGCCAACGCGCAGTCGGCCGCGCAGGGCAACGAGACGCTGGTCACGAACATCTCCTCGCTCCGCGACGCGATCGGCGAGACCGACGCGGCGGCATCCTCGGTGTTGACGGCGGCGAGCAGCCTGACGGAGACGGCGGACACGCTATCGCGCGAGGTGGAAAAGTTCTTCCAGGGCCTGCGCTCGGGGTCGGCGGACGGCCGCATCGCCAAGGCAGGATGACGATTCCCTCCCGCGGCCGCGATAGCTAGCGCACCATCGAGGCGGACCAGTACCTTCGCGAACATCGACATCCATCTGCGGGCGACAGCGTCGTTTTCCCGCATCATGGAAGGCCGCCGACGACGATGAGCATGGGTGGTCGGCTCGTCATGCGTCATCACCCACTGGCGCGCTCCCGTCGATGCGAATCCATGCTAATTTCTTCGGACGATGGAGGCATGGCCGGCGGCGGCGCATCGTTAGTGGAAGCAATGCTTGATGAACAAGCCCAAACTCGTGCTCTTTCTGTGCACCGGCAATTACTATCGAAGCCGCTATGCCGAGGAGGTCTTCAACCATCGCGCCGGGCTGGAAGGACTGGATTGGGTCTCCTTCTCGCGCGCGGTCGCCGAGACGCTCTCGCCTGAGAATGTGGGCCCGATCTCGCGCCATGCGCTGGAGGCCCTGAACGCGAACGGCATCACGTCGGCAGGCGCTGCACGGCATCCTGTGCTCTGTACTGTCGACGACTTTGCGAGGGCCGAGCTTGTCATCGCACTGAAGGACGCCGAGCATCGCCCCATGGTCGAGCGCCGCTTTGCCGGCGTCGCCCATCGCGTCCAATATTGGGACGTGGACGATATCGACTATCTCGATCCCCCGACGGCGCTGGCCAGGATCGTCGAGCAGGTCGGGCTGCTGATCGAAAGCCTGAAGCGGGCACGATAACGGCAGGCCTTTTGCATATGACGCGCGGCGTGGCGACGAGTTGACCCGCGGCCATCCTTCGAGACGCCCGCCTGCGGTGGGACCTCGGGATGAAGTCGTGGTGTGCGGCGAGATGCCCATGCCTCGATTGGCGTTTTTCCTCGAGCCGCGATACTGACCCATCACGGCAGGAGATCAACAGGCGCCGGCGCGAGTGAACTTTCGTCAGATTGTACAAGCAAGACCAAGTAGGAATCCCATGAGCCAGAAGCGGCGCGTTCTCTCTGCGCAAATCGCCCACGAGACCAACACCTTTTCGATCGTCCCGACGACGCTCGAGGACTATCGCAAGCGGCTGTTTCTCCTGGATGGCGAGATCGCCACTGCACTGGCCGACACGAAAATGGAGATCGCCGCGCATCTGGCCGCAGCCACACGGTACGGCTGGACCCTGGTGCAGCCGATCGCCGCCTCGGCGACGCCCTCCGGGAAGGTGACGGCCGGGTGCTGGGCCGAATTGCAGCGCCTGGTCTACGCTGCCTGCGACACCGGGCCGCTCGACGGGGTTATCCTCGCATTGCACGGCGCGATGGTCACCGAGACCGACGACGACGCCGAAGGTGCGCTGCTGGAAGGATTGCGCAAGCGCCTTGGCGACACGATCCCGATCGCGGTGACGCTCGATTTGCACGCCAACGTCACCGAACGCATGGGCCGGCTGGCCAACATCATGCTGCCCTACCGGACCTACCCGCATATCGACCAGTATGAGACGGCGTTCCGCGCCGCCGAATTGCTGCAGGCGGCGATGGACGGTGCGATCCGCCCGAAAGTCTTCCGCCTGCAGGGAGCGCTGCTGGAGGGATGCAATCACGGCCGGACCCAGGGCGGCGTGATGAGCGACCTGCTGGCGCGCGCCGCGGAGATGCAGGCGCAGACGCCGGGCCTGCTGTCCGTCGATGTGTGCGCGGGCTTCAGCCGCTCGGACATTGCCGAGGTCGGCCCCAGCGTCCAGGTCACCTACGATGCGTCCCACAACGCCGCCGAGACAGCCGCACGGCAGGCCGCGGCCGCGCTCAACGACGAGATGGTCCGCCGCCGCGCCGAGGCCACCGTCGAAGCGCTCGACTTGCCGACCGCCATGAGGCTTGCCGTTGCAGCCGCAGCGGATGTCGCGGATACCCGTCCCCTCGTGATTTCCGACTTCAGCGACAACCCGGGTTCGGGCGCCTACGGTGACGGTGTCCGCCTGCTCGAGGCGCTGCTGCAGACCAAGGTGCAAGGCGTGCTGTTCGGTGTGCTCGGCGACCCCGAAGCCACGGCCCGCTGCCATGAAGTGGGGCTTGGGGCCAATGTCGATGTCGTCGTCGGTGCCAAGCGCCATCCGGCCGCCTACGGACCTCCGCTCACGCTGTCCGGGCGCGTGACCGGCCTGTCGGACGGCGCCTTCGTGTGCGAGGGGCCGATGAATGCCGGTCAGCCCATGACGCTCGGGCCTTCGGCCCTGCTCGAGGTCGACGGCGTCTCCATCGCGATCTCGACCAACACGCTGCAGACCTACGATCAGGAAATGTTCCGCATTCTCGGAGCAGAGCCGGCTCGATTCCGGATCGTCGCGGTGAAGTCCGCGCACCACTTCCGTGCCGCCTTCGCGCCGATGGCCAGGGAGGTGATCCTGGCCGACAGCGGCGGCCTTGCCACCTTCGATCACACCAAGCTGACCTACCGAAACGTCCGCCGTCCGGTCTGGCCGCTCGACGAGATCCCGGCGGGTTAATCTGGCCGCACGGGCTTCCGGTCGACGGCGCGCCGTGATCCGGCGCGTCGGCGATGCGGACGACGCGCCGTCCGTCATGTCCCGTCAAGGAAAGCCCGCACCTTGCTCACGGTCTGCGCCGGCTGCTCTTCCATGATCCAATGGCCGGAGCCGGTGATGATGCCGCCGTCGACCCTGGTGCCGACCTCGCGCATGATCGCCGCCTGCTGATCGCCAAAGGACTTTTCGGCGCCAAGCGCAAGGATCGGCATGTTCAGCTTGTTCCTGGCAAAAACCTTGTTGTCGGTGGCGTCCTTGCCGAAGGCTGCGAACTGTTCGAAGGCGTAGTGCATGTTGCCGGGCCGGGCGTAGAGTTTCGCATAATGGTTGCGGGTTGCTTCGTCGATGGCCTTGGGATCGGCCGACAGCTCGTTGTAGAAACGGTCGAGATAGATGCGCTCGCGGCCCTTGACCAGACGATCGACGTCGGGGCCGCGGAAATTGAAATGCCACAGCATGGGGCTCTTCAGGATCTCGTCCCAGGGACCGATGCCGGGCAGCGGCGCGTCGATGACCACCCATTTGGTGATGCGATCGGAGTATTGCGCGGCGAGCGCATAGCCGACCATGTTGCCGATGTCGTGAGTGACGAGATCGGCTTTCTGGACGTTGAGCTTGTCCATGAGCATGGCAATGTCGACGCCCTGATTCTTCTTGTCGTAGCCGCCCGCGGGCTGGGACGACAGCCCCATTCCGCGCAGGTCCGGGACGATCACGGTGTGGTCCTTGGAAAGCGCCTTGGCGAGCGGCGCCCACATGTCGCCGGTGTCGGCGAAGCCGTGCAGGAGAACGACTGCGGGTCCCTTTCCGCCAACGCGGACATGCAGGGTGACGCCGTTGACCGAAATGCGCTCGATCCTGAAATCCGCTGGAAAGGGCTCGACTGCCGCAAGCGCGGTTCGGCCGCTACAGATGATGAGGATGGTCAGGATGAAGACGAAAAGCGCCGCGATGGATCGCGCGCCGGGGATCGGGTTGCCTGGGACGAAACTGCGCATTGTTGACCTGCCCGCTGATGGTGCCGAGCGCAACAACGTCGGCCATGACGCACCAAAGATTCCGGTGCATCAAAGCAGACCACGCGACCTTCTGACCATAAGCGAGCCGCGACGTTTTGCGGGATCGCACGAAAAGCTGTCGCTTACGCCATCACGCCGCCGCGCTTGATCAGTTCCTTGCCGACCGCCGCAAGATGGACCTGATCCGGGCCGTCGCCGATCCGGATGAAGCGGGCGTAGACATAGGCGCGGGCCAAGAAAGTATCCTGCGAGACGCCGGCGGCGCCGTGGATCTGGATAGCGCGGTCGATCACGCGGCCAGCCATGCTGGGCACGACGATCTTGGCCGCGGCGATCAGGTCGCGGGCGGCCTTGTTGCCTTCGCGGTCCATCTTGTCGGCGGCCTGCAGCGTCAGGAGCCGCGCCTGCGCGATCTCGCAGAAGGAGTGCGCGATGTCCTCCTTCACCGAGCCCTGCTCGGCGAGCGGTTTGCCGAAGGCGACGCGGGAGACCGCACGCCGGCACATCAATTCCAGCGCGCGCTGGGCGCAGCCGATCAGCCGCATGCAATGATGGATGCGGCCGGGCCCGAGCCGGCCTTGCGCGATCTCGAAGCCGCGCCCCTCCCCGAGCAGGATGTTCTCGGCGGGCACCCGGACATTCTCGTAGACGATCTCCGGGTGGCCGACCGGCGCGTCGTCATAGCCATAGGTGAGCATGTCGCGCACGATGCGAACGCCCGGAGTATTTTTCGGCACCAGGATCATGGATTGCTGGCGATGGCGGTCGGGATCGTCGGGCGCGGTCTTGCCCATCACGATCAGGATCTCGCAATCCTCGTTCATCGCGCCCGAGGTGTACCATTTGCGGCCGTTGATGACGTAGTTGTCGCCGTCGCGCCTGATCTCGCACTGGATGTTGGTGGCATCGCTGGATGCCACCTGCGGCTCCGTCATCGAAAAACCGGAGCGGATGCGCCCTTCGAGCAGCGGCGTCAGCCAGCGCGCCTGCTGCGCCGGCGTGCCGTAGTTCGCCAGGACCTCCATGTTGCCGACATCTGGCGCCGAGCAGTTGAAGACCTCGGGCGCCCAGAGGATGCGGCCCATGATCTCCTTGACCGGGGCATATTCGAGATTGGTGAGGCCAGGACCGTGTTCGCCGGATAGAAACAGGTTCCAGAGCCCCTGCTCGCGCGCCATCCGCTTCAGGTCCTGCAGGACCGCCGGCGTCCTGTAGTGCGTCGCCTCCGGCTTCACCTGCTCGTAATAGAGCTCCTCGACCGGCTCGACATGCGTCCGCATGAATTGCCGGACGCGCTCCTGAAGCTCCAGCGAACGGGGGGAGTGCTGAAAGTCCATTTTAATGCTCCCGGTCGCCAAGCTTCGCGTGAGTATCGTAGGGTGGGCAAAGCGAAGCGTGCCCACCGCTTCCATTTCGGTTGATGGATCGGTGGTGGGCACGGCGCAGTTGCGCCTTAGCCCACCCTACGTTTCCGAACGAGTGGATAGCGTCCCTCGCCGACCAACCGTCACGTCCCCCGCAGCAACTCGCTCGCCACGACCCAATCGTTGCCGTCGAATTGGAGGATATAGCCGTCCTTGATGGGGCGGAAATCCTGCGGCGTCGTGTTCAGCGTGATGCCCGGCAGCAGCAGCGAGAGCGGCACGTTCTTCAGGTTCGCCGCCTGCGCCATGATGTTCTCGCGCGTCAGATTGTCCTTGCACTGCTTCAGCACGACCACCAGCGCCTCGGCCACCGTATAGCCGTAGAGCGCGGCGACGTTGTTGATATCGGCATTGGGCAGCCGCTTCTTGACGAAGTCGATATAGGCCGACATCGCCGCATCGTCCTTCGGCTGCTCGACGAACGGCTTCAGCGAGCCGAGCGATAGCACGCCCTTGCCGGCCTCGAGCCCGGCCGGCACCATCACGGTCGCCTTGTTGGCGCAGCCGCTGGCAAGGAAGCGGGTTGCGACCCAGCCGACTTCATGCGCCTTGCGGATCGCCTGGGCGCAGGCGCGCGGCGTCACCGAGTAGATCATGAAGACGTCGGCCTTGGTGCTCGCCAGCGTCAGCACCTGGGAATCCACGGTCGGATCGGTCACCTCGAAGCTCGAGGCCATCGCGATCGCCTTGTCTGCATCCGCGCCAAGGGCTTCCTTGACGCCGCGAAGATATTCCTTGCCGGCGTCGTCGTTCTGATAGAGCACCGCAAAGCGCGCATTCGGGTTCTTGGCGCGGGCATAGGCGACGTCGATCGCAGCCTCGCTCGTGTAGTTCGGCGCCCATGGCAGCGCCATCGACCACGGCATGTTGGCGGGATCGTTCCACTTCGAGGCCGAACTGATCAGGAAGAGCTGCGGCACCTTGTTGCTGTTGAGGTATTTTGCGATCGCCGAACTCGGCGCTGTGCCCATGGTGGCGAAGATGAAGGCGACGCCGTCGCCTTCGACGAGGCGGCGCGCGGCTTCCATAGTCTTGGGCGGCGAGAACGCGTCGTCGAGCGACAGGAGATTGAGCTTGCGGCCGTTGACCCCGCCCTTCTCGTTGACCTCGTCGAAATAGGCCGCGATCACCCGTCCAGTGATGCCGAGCGGCGACGCTGGGCCACTATAGGGCATGGTGTTCCCGATCTTGATCTCCGTGTCGCTGACGCCGGGACCGTAGGATTTTTGCGCGGAGACGGGTGTCGACAAGCAGGCAGCGGCCAGCGCTGCAGCCAGGGCCAAAGCGGCTTTCATGGTTTCTCCCCAGTGATTATCGTCCGCGCGGCAAGGCGAAGGCGCGGCGTGCTGCTTTTTGTCAGCGCGTCAGATCAGCGGAGTTCGCCATGAAGGTCTTGCGTCGAGTTGCTGGTTGGCTGGTGGCGCGGCGCCTTTGAACGCTCAGGCGCGCTCCGCAGCCTTGCGCACGTCCAGCACGGCCTGCGCCCATTCGGCCGGCCGCTCCTGCGGCAGGTTGTGGCCGGCGCCCACGAACACGCGCCGCTCGAAAAAGCCTTCGAACTTCTTCGCGTGGTGGGCGGTGCCGGGATTGACGCCGTCGCTGTCGCCGTCGATCGCAATGGTGGGAACGCGGATCGGCGGCTGCGCGGCCAGTTTTGCCTCGATTGCTGCATAGGCGGGATCGCCGTCGACCAGCGCGTAGCGGTGGCGATAGGAATGGATCACGACATCGACGAAATCGGGATTGTCGAACGACGCCGCGCTGGTCTCGAAGGTGGCGTCGTCGAATTGCCATGTCGGCGACCAAATCGTCCACAGCTGCCGCGCAAAGCCGCGGCGGTTACGTTCCAGCGCGCGGCGGCCGCGCTCGTTGTGGAAGAGATATTGATACCAGAGCGCCGCCTCCTCCGGCGGCGAGGCCGGCTCCATGGATCGTGCGATGTTCTGGATGTTGTAGGAATTGCCGGAGACGAGGCCCACCACGCGCTCGGGATGCAGCACCGAGACCACGCAGGCCGCGCGCCCGCCCCAATCGTAGCCGCCGAGGACCGCGCGTTCGATGCCAAGCGCGTCCATGAAGGCGAGCAGATCCGCGCCCAGCGCCGCCTGCTCGCCGGAGCGCAACGTCTCAGGGGAGCGAAACCGCGTCGGCCCATAGCCGCGCAGCCAGGGCACCAGCACCCGCGCGCCTGATTGCGCGAGGATCGGTGCGGCCTCGGCATAGGCGTGCACGTCATAGGGAAAGCCGTGGCCCATGATGCAGGGCCAGCCGTCGGGCGCGCCGTAATCGAGATAGGCGATATCGAGGATTTCGGTGGTGACGATGTTCGGCTGCATGCGGCGCACCTCATTTCAAGGGCATGATAAATCGGTTGTCACAAACGATCCATCCTCTTTCGGACAGCGTTTCTTCACCGAACGCAAACGGTTCACAGGTGCGGCATGGTCTACGTCTCCATGACCGGCTTTCGTCCACGCAGCATCGCAAGACTTCCGATGTTCTGGTGGCGAACGATCCGGTCATTCAAACAGGCGCAACGCGCGCCGGGCAATCTTGCGACCGCCGTCCGGGTCGTCGGCGGTATCTATCATACGATGACGGTGTGGTCGGATGGGGCGAGCGTCCGCGCCTACGTGGCGAGTGGCGCACATCTGAAGGCGATGAAGGATTTTCGCAGGCTCGGAAGCGGCGCGACCTATGGCTACACCTGTGACGAAATCCCGACATGGGACGCCGTCTACCAGCTCTGGACGCGTTTCGGCCGCGAGGTCTGAACGCGAACTCAGGCGGCCACGCCTTTCGCGCGATCGTCCTGCGCCTCGCGCGCGGGCTCCACGCATGTCTGGTCGTCGATCATGCGATTGATGACATCGAGCGGCATGGGCTTGCCGAACAGATAGCCCTGCACGCTATCGCAGCCCTCCTCGCGCAGGAAGTCGAGATGACGCGTGGTCTCGACGCCCTCGGCCAGCACCGGGATGTTGAGACTGCGGCCGAGCAGCAGGGTCGCCTTGACGATCGCCGCCGCATGGACGCTGGTCTCGACCGCCTGGACGAAACTCTTGTCGACCTTGATCTTGTCGAACGGAAAGGCCTGGAGCGTCGACAGCGAGGAATAGCCGGTACCGAAATCGTCCATCGCGACCGTGACGCCGATTTTCTTCAGGGCAAGCACAACCTGGAGCGCATGCTGGCGGTCGGCAATGATGCCGCTCTCGGTCAGCTCGATCTCCAGACGCGCGGGCGGCAGTCCCGTCTCCTTGAGAATTTCCGCCACCCGCCGCGGCAGGTCGTGGTTGAGTTGCATCGGGGCGACGTTCACCGCGACCTTGTACGGCATGCGCCAGCGCGCAGCCGCGAGGCAAGCCGTCCGCATCACCCAGTCGCCGATCTCGATGATCAGGCCGGTCTCTTCCGCGATCGGAATGAAGGCATCGGGCGGGATTCGCCCCTTCTGCGGGTGGTTCCAGCGGATCAGGGCTTCGAAGCCGACGATTTCGCCTGTCTGCGTATCGTTCTGCACCTGGTAGTACAGTTCCAGCTCGTCTCGGATCAGGGCGCGCTTGAGATCGATCGCCAGTTCGGCGCGGGCGCGGCTGGCCTCGTCCATCGAGGGCTCATAGGTGCAGATTTTGCCGCGGCCGAGGCTCTTTGCGCGATACATCGCAAGGTCGGCGCGCTGGGTGAGGCTTTCGCTGGTCTGCCCGTGCTCGGGAAACAGGGCGACGCCGATGCTGCAACCGACCGCCAGGGTCTGATGCTGCCACTCCACCGGCTCGAGCACGACCTTGCGCAGCCGCTCGGCGAACTTCATCGCCTCGCCGCGCGCGAAGATCTCGCTCTTGACGGCCACGAACTCGTCGCCGCCGATCCGGGCCAGGAACTCGCCCTCCTGCAATTCGGCGGAGATACGGCGTGCGACCTGACGCAGCAGATGGTCTCCGCCGACATGGCCATGGACGTCGTTGATGTCCTTGAAGCGGTCGAGATCGATCGCCAGCACGACGACGCGCGCGGTATCGTCGACGCGGCCGGCCAGGAGATCGTGCAGCTGCTGCGCCAGCCCGTTGCGGTTCGGCAGGCCGGTAAGCGGATCGTGCAGCGCCTGATGCTTGTAGCTCTCGGTCGCCTCGTTTGCGGCCTGCAGATCGATCGCATAGGCCGATGCCCCCATCGCCATGATCAGGCTGACGCCGACGATGACGCTGGTAATCATGAAAGTGTCCGACAAGGTCTGCGGCGGCACGGCGATGTCGAACACCGGGTATATCGTCACGGCGGCCATGCCGGTAAAGTGCAGCGACACGATCGCCAGGATCATGGCGAGCGTGCCGCCATATTTGCAGAAGCGCGTGACCGGCCGCGCGATGCGGTTGGCGGCCACTACGCCAAAGCCGGCCGCGAACACGACGGAGAGTGCGACCAGCGGATAGTTCCAGCCGAGCACACCGGGAATTTCGAAGGCCGCCATCCCCGTGTAATGCATCGCGGCGATGCCAAGACCGAAGATCGCTCCGCCGACCTCGATCGCCGGGCCGAGCCGGGTGCGGGCCGTTACGAAGAACCCCACCCACGCAAAGACCACGGCGATCATCAGCGAGGCAAACGACAGCCCCGGTTCAAAGGCGCGCGCCACCGGGGCGTTGTAGCCGAGCATGGCCGAAAAATGTGTGGTCCAGACCGTGCCGCCCGCAACCAGTCCGGCCAGAAACAGGAGATGCAACCGCCGCATGCCGGTATTGCGACGAACCCGCGCCAGCAACCGCATCGACAGCAGGGATCCCAACACGCAGACGAGCGTCGCAGCCAGGACGTAGCTGAGGTCGTGCTGCTCAGGAAGACAGGTCAGGGCTTGCCACATCGAATGAATTCTCCCGAGAGCGAGATACGGGCTTGGCTTGGAAATGGATCTGGACAGCTCGATCGTTGGTTAGAAAAGTACGAAGGGCCGCCCCGGGCGCATGGAGGACGCCGGCTTGCGATCGAGCCACACCGGCCTTAAGTGCCGGTTAGGACGCCGGTTTTGCCGGCACTTCGACGGATACAAAGAACAATCAGGATGAAAATAAAGTGAGCGGCCGCAACATTCCCGGCGGTATCTGGAACCCGGCTTGTGGCAGGCCGGACGAACGCCTAAGACATTGACGGCCCGGCAGGTGATCCAAGCGGCAGCGTCCATCGTTACCGAGCGGATATACCAACCGAGGCTTCATGAACGCCGGTCTTCCAGTCCTGAGCAGATCTGTCCGGAGCAAACCCTCCGTGCCAGTTCGTCCCTGGATCCGGTTGCAACGGACACCATTTGAAAGGCCCAAAGCGACGGTGGAATGGGCTGAACTGATCGGACGTGTCGCGGCCCATGGCGATCGCGATGCCTTCAGGCTTCTGTTTGAGCATTTTGCTCCGCGCGTGAAGGGCCTCCTGATGAAGATCGGGACGGACCGGGAGACCGCGGAGGAAATTGCGCAGAACACGCTGCTCGCCGTCTGGCGCAAGGCGGCTCAGTTCGACCCGTCGTCCGGCGGCGCGGCCGCGTGGATCTTCACGATCGCGCGAAACCTGCGCATCGACGCGGCGAGGCGTGCGATGCGGCAGGCCCGTGCCGACCAGCCCGACGCCGTCGACGACGCCGACGACATCGTGGAGTCGCCCGAAATGCTCATGACCCGGAGCGAGGACGTGTCGCGTGTTGCGGCGGCACTGCTTCGCCTGTCGGATGAGCAATCCAAGGTGGTCCGGATGTCGTTTATTGAGGAACGCCCGCATGCCGAGATTGCCGAGGTCCTCGGCATTCCCCTGGGAACCGTGAAATCGCGCATCCGATTGGCGATGAACCGACTGCGAGACCTGCTGGACGAACCGACATGACCATCAGCCACCACCCACCGGATGAATTGATCGCCGATTTCGCGACGGGCCGTCTCGATGAGGCGAATCACCTCGTTGTCGCCGTCCACCTCACGCAGTGCCCGGCTTGCCGCCGCTTTGCCGGGGCGATGGAGCATCTGGCCGGCGCCGCGCTCGAGGCGAGCGAACCGGTGTCGATGAGAGCCGATGCATTCGAGGCAGTCCTGGCCAAGCTCGACCAGCCGCAGCCGGCGCCGCGCGCGGAGGTATCGTCCCCGTCCACGCTTCCGGATGAGGATTTGCCGGAGATCCTGCGCCGCTGCCGGTTCGGCAAGCAGCGTCGTGTGGCACCTGGCCTCAAGATGCAGCCGATCATTCTGCCGAGCGCGAGCCAGTCGCGCGCATTCCTGCTTTGGTCTGCGCCCGGCGCACGCATGCTGCAACACTCTCACTCGGGAACCGAGCTGACCTGCGTATTGAAAGGCAGCTTCAGCCACGAAGCCGGCCGGTACGGTCCCGGTGATTTCGATTTCGGTGACGGCGAGGTCGATCATCAGCCTGTCGTTGGGCCGGAGGAACCCTGCCTTTGCGTGGTCGCCATGACCGGCGATCTCGAATTGCATGGGCTGCTGGGCCGGATGATTTCCCCCTTCGTCCGCCTTTGAACCGGGCCTTCGTTCGCGACCGGTGATCCAGCGTCTCGCCGCGGTCGTTTCCTTGCTGACTGATGCGGGAGACGAGGTATGAGCTGCGGTCGCGCCGTTCAAAGGGATTCAAGCATCGAGCGATTGAGTACCCTGCTCCGGCGTGCCGGAAGCGGCGACCAGCAGGCCTTTGCCGAATTGCATGCGTCGACGCGGAACCGGCTGCGCAAAACCGCGCTGTCGGTGTCGCCGTCGATCGTCGATCTCGACGATCTGTTGCAGGAAGCCTATCTAAAGATCTGGAAGAACGCCGCGAGTTTCGATTCACGTCGCGCCTCGCCCATCACGTGGATGTGCACCATCATGCGCAACACCACCATCGACGCGCTCCGGCTCAAGCACGTGGCGACAGCCGATCTGGACGAGGCCTTGTCAGTGCCCGACGCAGATGAGCGGGACGCCGACCCTTTCGACTACGACTTCGTTCAGCCGATCGCGGCCGGCGTTCTCGAAAAACTGCCTTGGGATCGCCGGCATCTGCTGTCGCTCGCCTATCTCGAGGGTGAGAGCCGGCTGAGCCTGTCGCGGCGCTATGGCGTACCCGTCGGCACAATCAAGACCTGGCTGCATCGGACGCTCGCTTCGGTCCGTGTCGATTGCCTGGCCTGCGTTTCGGGGGCGACAGCACCGCAGCATCATCCGTGAGCCTGCCGGTGGAGCGATTCAGCGCGCCCGATAACGTCCGGCATCTCGTCATCGTGCTCGGCGACCAGCTCGACGCCGACGGCGCCGCCTTCGACGGTTTCGACCCTGCCCACGATCTCGTTCTGCAGATGGAGGTGGTCGAAGAGAGCACGTACATCCCGCAGCACAAGAAGCGTATCGCCTATTTCCTCGCCGCGATGCGACACTTCAGGGACGAGCTGATCGCACGTGGGCGGCGGGTGCATTATGTCGAGCTCGACGAGCCCGACAATAGCGGGCACTTCGAAACCGAAATCGCGCGAGCCCAGCGCAGGTTCAAGCCATCGCGAACGATCGTGGCCGAGCCGGGCGACTGGCGTGTCGCCGAAAGGCTGCGGCGGCTGCCGCAGCCGCCGGACATCCGCAGCGACAACCACTTCCTGTGCTCGCGCGATGAGTTTGCCGCCTTCTCCGCGCGACATCCGCGCCCGGTGCTCGAAACCTTCTATCGCGCGATGCGCCGCAAGACCGGGCTGCTCATGGACGCCGCCGGACGCCCCGTCGGGGGCGCGTGGAATTTCGACGCGGAGAATCGCAAATCCTTCGGCAAGACCAGCCCGTCCATCCCGCCGCGCCCCTCATGTCCACCCGACGCGATCACGGCCGAGGTGCTGCGGCTCGTCTCTGCACGCTTCGCCGACAGCCCCGGCAAGCTCGACGGTTTCGACCTGCCCGTCACGCGGACACAGGCGCTGGAGCAGCTGGACGACTTCGTTGCCGAGCGGCTTCCGCAATTCGGCGACTACCAGGACGCGATGCGATCCGGAGAGCCCTTCCTCTACCACTCGGTCCTGTCAGGTCCCTTGAACCTGCACCAATTGCGTCCGCTGGAGGTCGTCCAGGCGGCACTGAAAAACACGACGGCTCCGCTGAATGCGCTGGAAGGCTTCACCCGCCAGATCATCGGATGGCGCGAATTCGTCCGCGGCATCTACTGGCAGCGCATGCCGCATTATGCGGACGCGAATGCGCTAGACGCCGAACTGCCGATGCCGAAATTCTACTGGACCGGCGAGACCGACATGCGCTGCCTCGCCGAAGCGATCGGCCACACGATCGACCACGCCTATGCGCACCATATCGAGCGGCTGATGGTGCTCGGGCTGTTCGCCATGCTGCTGGGCGTGCGGCCATACGACGTCCACCGCTGGCACATGTCGATGTTCTGGGACGCCGTCGATTGGGTCTCCCTGCCGAACACGCTCGGCATGAGCCAGCATGGTGACGGCGGCATCGTCGGCACCAAGCCCTACGCCGCATCGGGCAATTACATCCACCGCATGAGCGACCATTGCCGGCATTGCCGCTTCGATCCGAAGACATCGATCGGCGAGGATGCCTGTCCCTTCACCACGCTCTACTGGAATTTCCTGGACAAGCACCGCGGCCGCTTCGCCGCCAACGCCCGGATGCGGAACCAGTATGCCAATCTCGCCCGCAAGGATGCCGGAGAGTTGCGCTCGATCCGGCGCCAGGCCGCCGGCATCGCCGCAGCCGTGACCTGACAGCGGCTCAATTGAGAAAAAAGATGCTGGCGTTGAGCAGGGTCGCAAAGGCGACCCAGGCGAGGTAGGGCAGGAACAGCGCCGCGGCCACGCGATCGGTCTGCCAGCGCTCGACGATGAATCCGATGATCGTCAGCAGCATCGCGACGATCACGGCCAGCGCGACATCTGTACGATGCCACGTGAAGAACACCGGCGACCAGGCGAAATTGAACAGCATCTGCGCAGCCCAGAGCAGCATTCCCGCGCTATGCGGCGCCCGCTCCGAGGTCCGCGCGCCGGCGAGCGCGATCAGCACGTAGATTACGGACCAGGCCGGCGCGAAAACCCAGTTCGGCGGATTGAACGGCGGCTTGGTCAGCCCGGCGTACCAGCCCCCGGGCAGGTTGGTGCTGCCGATGGCAAAACCGATCCCGACGACGACCAGCAGGAACAGAGCCGCTCTTGCATAAATGCCCATCAGCCAGCGCCGCGCGTGATAGACACAGGTCGCATCGCATGAACGCTGCAGCGGAAGAATCGGATCATCGGGGGAACACGGAGCAACGCCTTTGACTGGCTGTTATTTCTGCGGCCCGGACAGCGTGATCTCGCGCTCGGCGCGGAAGACGTTGCTGTAGAGGTTGGCAATCCACTGCCGGCCGATCTCGGTCTTGTTGAGATAACCGATCTCGGTCTGGATATGCGGCGCGACACTGTTCCAGTAGAACTGCGGATAGCGGTTCACGATGTCCGCGGGTGAATCGTAGCCGAGCTGCCGGTTCATGCCGACCTCCTCGAACTCGTAGTAGAGCGCGTTGGCCTTGCGCAGATAGTTGGGATCACCGAGCTGACCGATGAAATCGGCGGCGCGCAGGATCGAGGCGTCAACGTCGTACTCCTGACCCTCGCGGGCCGGGAAGCGCGTCCCCTCGATCGCGCGGGCGACGCGCTCGCTGTCGATGCCGCGGATCGGCGGCAGCCGCCGCCGCACGAAGAGTTTCGAGCGATCGACGTGATACATCATGAGACTGGCATCGGATGCACCGCGCGGCAGCGCCACCTTGGTGCCGGCGTCGTCGATGATGAAGCCGTCTTCGTCATCCTCCTCGAACAGGCCGCGGACATAGCCGATATCATGCGCCAGACACGCGATCAGGATGTGGGTATAGTCCTCCGCAGCGATGTGCGTATTGAGATTACGGCCCATCAGGATCGCCTGGCCCGCCAGGGTCACCAGCATCGTATGCTCGATATTGTGATAGAGGGCGTCGCTGTTGCCGATCAGTTCCAGCGCCGTCCGTGCGGATCCCCCCAGCACCCTGGCAAAGGACTCGTCGAACCGGCTTCGCATGAACGAGCCCAGCAACTTCTCCAGAGATTCGGCCGCCAATCTTGGCAACGTGATCATGGATTCAGCCCCGTTTGTCGGTGGTGTCCCACGCGTTCTCCCGACGCCCTGTTCTAGTCCTCGACGCAGGGTCCAGCATAGACCATCTTGGGCCGCCTGACCAAATCCCGGAACCCAAATCCGGAAATAAGTTTGGGGTTGTGCTCTGCGGGATCACGGTTGCGGTGACGGCGCGCTACACGCTGGCGAGGACCAGGGCGGCCCCCCTGCGCCGGATGGAGATGACATCCACTGTATCGGATTTCGGTAAAGGCCGCCGGGAGGACTGCAGCCGGGCGCATGGGCCTGCATCAAGTTGGGCGATGCCCGGACTGAGAATCCGCTATCACTCCACCAACAGCACATCCACGGCGACGCCGAGCTTCTGTTTCGGCGAGCCGACGATGATGCCGTCGACCGGCGAGACGTCGGAAAAGTCGCGTGCGACCGCCAGCACGATATGGTCGTTGGCGACCATGACATCGTTGGTGGGATCGAAATCGACCCATCCCAGCTCCGCCCCGCACCACAGCGACACCCAGGCGTGGGTGGCATCGGCGCCCTGCAGGCGCGGCTGGCCGGCAGGCGGGATCGTGCGCAAATATCCGCTGACATAGGCCGCGGGCAAGCCAAGTCCGCGCAGCCCCGCGATCATGACATGGGCAAAATCCTGACAGACGCCGTGGCGCTTGTCGAACACCTCGTTGAGCGGCGTCGAGATCACCGTTGCCTTGGGATCGTAGCGAAATTCGGTGTGGATGCGATGCATCAGATCGACGGCGCCGGCGAGGATGCCCGCGCCGGGCGCAAAGCTCGAGGCGGCATAGGCACTGACGGGACGCAGCACCGGCACCAGCGGACTGGCAAAGACATAGCCGACCGGTGACGACGGCCCGAGGCTGGTCGCTTCGAACGCGATGTCGCGGATGCTCTCCCAGGCCGGGCTCGCGGCATCGCGCGCCGGCGGCTTGCGCGAGACCAACACGCGCGAGCGCGAGTCGATGCGCAAATTGCGATGCGCCACCTCGATCACGATGCTCTCGGTGAGGGTGCCGAAGAAGTCGCGGCGGACATGACGCTCGGCGGGCCGCGGACGGATCTCGACCTGGTGCGAGATCAATTGCTGGCCGTCGCCGTTCTTCGGCTCCAGCCGCAGCGTGCAGCGGGCGAAGCTGACCGCGCTCTCGTACTCATAGGTGGTGACGTGCCGGATGTCGTAGATCACGCCAGCCCCGTCAGCTTTTCGGGCCGGCTCGCATTCGGGCCGTGCGGGAAGTAATGCAGGCCGATCGCCTCGGCGAGGCCGAGCAGATCCTGCTCCAGCGAGAACAGCGACTTGACCTCCAGTTTCTCCGCTTCCGCCGTGGTCAGCATCGCCTGCACCGACAGCGCGAGCCGCTGCGGCCGCTCGATCAGGCCGTGCTCCTTCAGGCTCGGCAGCGCTGCGATGTGCTCGTTGAGGGTCGCTACCTGGAACGCCACCGAACGCGGATTGTAGCTGTCGAGGACGGCGAGATCGCGCACCGGCGCCAGGATCGGCGCCAGCAGATAGCGCGATCGGTAAGTGATCTGCGAATCCACCAGCGTCAGCAGGATGTCGAGATCCTCGTCGCCGGCCTCGTCATAGGCGAACTGGCGCGCGAAGCGCGCTGTGTTGATGGCGCGCTCGGTGCGACGGCCGATATCGAGGAAGCGCCAGCCGGCGGCGCGGTTCATGTTCTCCTGCGCAAGCCCGGCAAAGCTGGCAAGCTCCTGCAGGGTCAGTTCGGCCGCGCTCAGCACGCTGTCGTCGTCCTCGACCTCGACGGCGAGGCGTTCTGCCATCTCGGTGATGACCTGCCAGGCATCGGGTGACAGCCGCTCGCGCAAGGAGGTCGCCGTGCGCAGAGCCGCGCGAACCAGCGACAGCGCCGAGCCGAATCGCTCCGCGTTCTGCAGCGCTTCGGCGGTGATGCGTCCCGGCGTAGCGCGCGAGGCCTGCGAAATCGCGCCCCAGGCGACCAGCAGGCGCTGGATTCGCTCTGCCGATTGCAGCGAGGCCGCGGTACCCTTGTTGGGTCCGCTCGGCGAGCCCAGCGCCCGCACCAGCCGCAGCGTCGCTTCGGCGCGCTCCAGATAGCGGCCTAGCCAGAACAGATTGTCGGCGGCGCGGCTCGGCAGCACGCCCGCGATGCGGCGGATGCGCACCTTGTCGGTCGCCGGCAACAGCGAGGCGGTGGCAACCTTCTTCTCCGAGATCACCCAGACGTCGGCGGAGCGCGCGCCGTCGCCCATCGACACCGCGCGCGCATCGGCCTGTTCGGCAATCCGGCAGAAGCCGCCGGGCATGATGGCCCAGCCATCGGGCGTGGCGGCTGCGAACACGCGCAGGACGAAGGGGCGCGGGGTGATCTGCCCCTGCTCCCACACCGGCATGGTCGAGAGCCGCACCACTTCCTGGCCGACATAGTCCATGCCGCGCGCGCTGATGGCTTCCGTCAGGCGCTGGCGTCCGGCCGCGTCGAGTTCGCTCGCAAGCACTGGACCGTTACTCTCGAAGCCGGGAACGCCGCGCCCGTAGGCGCCTTCGATCGCGACCTCGTCGAGCCGCGACAGCACCTCGTCGCGCGCGCTGCGCTGGCCGCACCACCAGGTCGCGATGTGCGGCATCTTGAGCTCTTCGCCGAGCAGGCGACGGCTGAGTGCCGGCAGGAACCCCAGCATCGCCCGCGCCTCCAGCACGCCCGAGCCCGGCATGTTGGCGATGACGACGCCGTCCTTGCGCAGCACGTCGATCAGGCCGGGGACACCGAGCCGCGAGGAGGCATCGAGCTCGAGCGGGTCGAGCGAGTTGGAATCGACGCGGCGCAGCAGCACGTCGAGCCGCTTCAGGCCGGCGACGGTGCGGATGTGGACGCGGTCGTCGCTGACTGCGAGATCATCGCCCTCCACCAGCAGGAAGCCGAGATAGCGCGCCAGCGTCGCATGTTCGAAATAGGTCTCGCTGAAGCTGCCGGGGCTGAGCACGCCGATCCGCGGCTCGTCGCGGTCGGCGCGCGCGCGCAGGCTGTCGCGGAACGCCTCGAAGAACGGCGCGACGCGCGGCACGTTCATCGATTTGTAGAGATCGGAAAAGGCGCGCGAGAGCACGAGGCGGTTCTCCAGCGCGTAGCCTGCGCCCGACGGCGCCTGCGTGCGGTCGCCGAGCACCCACCAGCGGCCATCGGGGCCGCGGCCGACATCTGCGGCATAGAGCGACAGGTAGCGCCCGCCCGGCGGCGGCACACCGCAGACCGGACGGAGATATTCCGGACTGCCGGCGATCGCGGCCGCGGGCAGCGCACCTTCGGCCGCCAGCCGGCCCTCGCCATAGATGTCGCGCAGCACGAGCTCGAGCAGTTCGGCGCGCTGTGTGATCCCGGCGGACAGCTGCTTCCAGTCGGCCTCGTCGATCAGCAACGGCAGATGGCTGAGCGACCAGGGCCGGTCGGCGCTGTCGCCGGGGGCGCGGTAGGTAACGCCGGCCTCGCGGAGGTGGCGGTCGGCCATGCCGAAGCGCCGCTCGATCTCGTCAGGCGCAAGGGTGCCGAATTCGTCGAAAAAGCGGCCCCAGACCGCGCGCGGGGCACCGTCGGCTCCCAGGAACTCGTCGGGGATACCCGGCAGGCGGCGATAGTCGCGGACCCATTGCGCGAGGCGGCGCTGGCTCTCACGTGGTCCTGGCGCCTTACCGGCCCTGTCGTCCTCTTCGGCTGCGCCCTCGCCCATGCGCCTCTCCCTGCCCCACCCTCATACTCATTGCAGGAGCGGGGTCCGCAAGTCGAGGGTCAGCGGAAACTCATTTGTGCGTTCCTCGGGCGGCGGCTGCATCGGGCCCGGCGTATGGCCGTGGTCCTGGAAACGCGCCAGCCGCCGCGCCTCGGCCTCGTAGGTGTTGACCGGCTTGGTGTCATAGCTGCGCCCGCCGGGATGGGCGACGTGATAGACGCAGCCGCCGAGCGAGCGGCCGTTCCAGGTATCGATCAGGTCGAAGGTCAGAGGCGCGTGAACGGGGATGGTCGGGTGCAGGCCGGAGGCCGGCTGCCAGGCCTTGAAGCGGACGGCGGCCACGGCTTCCCCCGAGCGGCCGGTCGAGGTCATCGGCAGGCGGCGGCCGTTGCAGGCGACGATGTGACGCCCCTCGACGAAACCCTCGGCCTTGACCTGAAGCCGCTCGACCGACGAGTCGACATAGCGCACCGTGCCGCCGGCCGAGCCCTCCTCGCCCAGCACATGCCAGGGTTCCAGCGCCTGCCGCAGCTCCAGCGTGACACCGCCATGGTGGATGCGGCCGAAGGCGGGGAAGCGGAATTCGAGCTGGGCCAGATACCATTCCGCCTCGAACGGATAGCCGGACTGCTTCAGTTCGGACAGCACGTCCTGAAAATCTTCCCAGATGAAATGCGGCAGCATGTAACGGTCGTGCAGCGCCGTGCCCCAGCGCACGAACTTGCCGGATTGCGGCTCCCGCCAGAACTTTGCGATCAGCGCGCGGATCAGGAGCTGCTGCGCCAGCGACATGCGCGGATCGGGCGGCATTTCGAGCGCGCGGAATTCGACCAGGCCGAGCCGCCCGGTGGGGCCATCCGGCGAATAGAGCTTGTCGATGCAGATCTCGGCGCGGTGGGTGTTGCCGGTGATGTCGACGAGGAGATGCCGGAACAGGCGATCGACCAACCAGAGCGGCGTCTGGTAGCCCGGCGGCGGCACATGCGAGAGCGCGATCTCGAGCTCGTAGATGCTGTCGTGACGGGCCTCGTCGATGCGCGGCGCCTGGCTGGTCGGTCCGATGAACAGGCCGGAGAAGAAGTAGGACAGGGACGGATGCCGCTGCCAGTACAGCACGAGGCTCTTGAGCAGATCGGGACGGCGCAGGAACGGCGAGTCCTCCGGACTGGATCCGCCGATCACGACATGATTGCCGCCACCGGTGCCGGTGTGGCGACCGTCGACCAGGAAGCGGTTGGCGCCGAGACGCACCTTGGCGGCATCCTCATAGAGACCGGTGGTGATGTCGACCGCGTCGCGCCAGCTCTTCGCCGGCTGGATGTTGACCTCGATCACGCCGGGATCAGGCGTCACCTTGATCACGTCGATGCGCGGGTCGAACGGCGGCGGGTAGCCCTCGACATGGACCTGGAGCTGCATCTCCTCCGCGGTGGCTTCGAGCGCCGCGATCAGTTCGAGATAATCCTCGATGCGCTCGACCGGCGGCATGAAGGCGCAGAGCACGCCGTCACGGACCTCGACCGACATCGCGGTGCGCACGGGGACTGACGTGTTGAGTTGCTCGGGCGGAGCCCGCGGCGGCGCTTCCGGGCGCGATTCGAGGGTGAACACGGGTAGCTTGCCGCGCGCATCCATCGGATCGCGCTCGACGATGTAGGGATATTGATTGGGCGGAACGTAGCCGAGTGACCCGATCGGCAGGCGCAGTCCTAGTGGGGAGTCGCCCGGCATCAGGAACAGATGATTGCGCCGCAATTGCCAGCGCTCGCTGCGCCAGCGCGGCGGCGCGTTCCAGCGCTGCACCGGCAGCACGTAGCCGCGCGGCGTGTTGAGGCCCTGCTCGAACACGCGCGCGATGCGCGCGCGATCCTCCGGATTGGCCAATTTGGAATCGGACGGATCGACGTTGACGGGAAGCTCGGCTTCCTTCTGGAGCCAGAGCGCGGTGTCTTCATAAGCCGGCATGATGTAGCCGGGATCGAGCCCGAGCCGCAGCGCCGCGCCTTCGATGAAGGCCTCGGCGTCCTTGACCCCGGCGCGGCGGGGATTTTCGATCTTTGCGATCAGATCGGCGTTCTTCCAGATCGGCACGCCGTCCTTGCGCCAGTAAAGGCCAAAGGCCCAGCGCGGCAGGCTTTCGCCCGGATACCATTTGCCCTGGCCGTAATGCAGCAGACCGCCCGGTGCAAAGCGCGTGCGCAAGCGGCGGATCAGATCGTCGCCGAGCGCGCGCTTCGTCGGGCCGACCGCCTCCGTATTCCACTCGGCCGCTTCGAGATCGTCGACCGAGACGAAGGTGGGTTCGCCGCCCATCGTCAGCCGCACGTCATCGGCGGCAAGATCGCCGTCGACCTGCTCACCGAGATCGTTGAGCCGGGCCCAGGCCTCGTCGGAGAACGGCTTGGTAATGCGCGGCGCCTCGCGGATGCGCTTGACGCTCATGTCGAAGGCGAACTCGACCTCCGCAAAGCCGGCACCGCCGGAGATCGGCGCGGCCGAGCGATAATGCGGCGTGGCGGCGACCGGAATGTGCCCCTCGCCCGCCAGCATGCCGGAGGTCGCGTCGAAACCGATCCAGCCCGCGCCCGGCAGATAGACCTCGGCCCAGGCGTGCAGATCGGTGAAATCGTTCTCCACCTCCGGCGGCCCCTCGATCGGATCGATGTCGGGACGGATCTGGATCAGATAGCCGGAGACGAAACGCGCGGCGAGGCCGAGATGGCGGAAGGTCTGGATCAGGAGCCAGGCGGAGTCGCGGCACGATCCGGCGCAGGAGGTCAGCGTCTCCTCCGGCGTCTGCACGCCCGCTTCCATCCGGATGATGTAGCGAATCTTCTTCTGGAGTTCCCTGTTGAGATCGACCAGGAAGTTGACGGTGTTCGGGGCTTCGTGCGGAAGCGTGTCGAGATATTTCGCGAACAGTCGATCGGGCTTGATGGTCTCCAGATACGGCGCCAGTTCCGTCTTCAGGTCCTTCGGATACTCGAACGGAAAACTGTCGGCGTAGGGCTCGACGAAGAAGTCGAACGGATTGACCGTGGTCATCTGCGCCGTGAAATCGACCTCGAATTTCAGCTCGGTCGTCTTCTCCGGAAAGACGTAGCGCGCCAGCCAGTTGCCTTGCGGATCCTGCTGCCAGTTCACGAAATGGTTGGCCGGCGTGACCTTGAGCGAATAGCTCAGGATCGGCGTGCGCGTATGCGGGGCCGGCCGCAGACGGATGGTCTGTGGGCCAAGGTCGATCGGACGGTCGTATTTGTAGTGGGTGACGTGGTGTAACGCGACGTAGATCGACACGGGGTACGGTACTCCAGCAGCTTTTTTGAGCAGAACACCGCTGGTGATCGCGATCAAGCACTAACAACGGGCAAAGGCTGCCTATGCAAGGTGCGGGCCGCACGCTTTCGCGTCGTTATTCGGTATGGCGGGCGGGCTTACGCCGCCGAGGTCAGCCGCTGCAGGAACTGGGTCACCTCGCGTCGGAGCGTCTCGACCTCGCCATGGACGCGCTCGGAGGCGCTGTTGACGCGGCTGGCGACGCGTCCCGTATCGGCCGCGGCCTCGCTGATGCCGGTCACGTTGGATGAGACCTGCGATGTGCCGGCCGAGGCCTCGTGAACGTTGCGGGCGATCTCGCGGGTCGCCAGACCCTGCTGCTCGATCGAGGTCGCGATCGCGGCGGTGATGCCGTTGATCTCGGTGATGGTCTGCGCGATCGCCTCGACGGCCGCGACCGAATTGGTGGTCGATTGCTGCATCTCGCCGACCTTGGTGCTGATCTCCTCGGTCGCCTTTGCCGTCTGGTTGGCGAGGCTCTTGACCTCGGACGCCACGACCGCAAAACCGCGACCGGCTTCGCCGGCACGCGCCGCCTCGATGGTCGCGTTGAGCGCCAGAAGGTTGGTCTGCTCCGCGATCTCGCTGATCAGCTTGACGACGTCGCCGATCCGCAGCGCCGCATCCGCCAGCATGCGGATCTCGCTGCCGGCACGATTGGCTTCGTTCACCGCGCGCCCCGTGCTCGCGGTCGAGCCGGCCACCTCGCGGCCGATATCGGCGATCGAGGATGCGAGCTGCTCGGCGGCGCTGGCGACGGTCGCGACATTGCGCGAGGCCTGATCGGACGCACTGAGCACGCCGGAAGTCTGCCGGCTGGTCTTCTCGGCCGCCGCGGCCATCTGGCCGGCGTCGGATTCGAGATCGGTCGCAGCGCCCATCAGCGAACCCGCGACCTGGTCGAGATGGGTGCCGAACTGCTTTGCGAGGTCGGCGATCTCGACCACGCGGCGGCCGAGACTGTCGGTGCCCGAATTGATGACGACCGCCGAGCGGCGGAAGGAGCCGGGCAGACCGCGCACGAGGATCTTGCGGAAATACTTGCCGCGGCTGGCATAGTCCATCGACGCCGAGGCCTCGCGCTGGAAGGCATCGGTGATGTCGAGCATGTCGTTGACCGACTTCTGGATACTCCCGATCCGGCCGGCCTGCCGGTTGCTGAGCACGCGCGCCTCGAGATCGCCGCGCGCCGCCTTGCGGCAGACATCGGCGACCTCATCGACAGCCGACGCAGTCCGCTGCTGACACCAGGCGGCGTAGCCGAGCAGCACGATGGTCGCGCCCGGCAAGGCCGCAGCGGCGATGACGGTCACGCCGAGCAGCGAGACGACGAACGCAACGAGGGCGAGAACACATGCGAGCGCGGTCGCGGCCTGCGCCCTAGAGAGAGAGCACAAATTCATCGTAACCCACACCCTGTTGCTTGAGCAGTCCGACCATCGCACCAAAGCTCGCATGCATGCCGTCCTTGGCATTGGCGTGGCGCGCCTCTTCGGCGCACAGCGTCCTGTAGATCGGCTTGATGCGTTCGATCTGCGCCGGATCCGGCTTGCGACGGTTGGAGTGATAGCCGACGATGTTGCCGCGCTCGTCGAAGGTCGGCGTGACGTGGGCGAGCACCCAGTAATGGCTGCCGTCCCCCGCCAGATTGACGACGTAGGCGAAGATCTCCTGCCTGGACTGCAGCGTGTCCCACAGCAGCTTGAAGACGCAGCGCGGCATGTCGGGATGGCGGATCATGCTGTGGGGCGAGCCCATCAGCTCCGCATACGAGTATTTCGCCATGCGAATGAAGACGTCGTTGGCGTAGGTGATGCGGCCCTTGAGATCGGTCTTGGACACGATCAGTTCCTCCTCGCCGAGGAGATTTTCCACGCCGGTCGGACGTATCGTGCGCGTCATTGGTGACCAATCCTCGCGAAGGGCTGCGCCCCCGAAAGGAGTGGCCCGCGTTATCGCCAGGATTACGACAGGAAGCATTAATCATACGTGAGCACGGCAACCCGTGCGGATACGTGCTCGCCCGTAAATTTACGGAACGGGCGCGGCTCGTCCTGCAGGTTTCCGTGACGAAATGCGCCGGATACGTCTACATCGTCGCGCCGAGCACCCAGGGCGCGAATTCGGCGCCGCCGAAATCAAAGCTTTCGCTCTTGGTTGGCTGTCCGGAGGCGGTCTTCAGGATCAGGTCGAAGATGCGCTGGCCGCATTGCTCCACCGTTTCCTCGCCTTCGAGGATGGTGCCGCAATTAACGTCCATGTCGTCTTCCATGCGCTTGTACATCGGCGTGTTGGTGGCGAGCTTGATCGACGGCGCGGGTTTGCAGCCGAACACGCTGCCGCGGCCCGTAGTGAAGCAGACGAGATTGGCGCCGCCGGCGACCTGACCGGTGGCGGCGACCGGATCGTAGCCGGGCGTGTCCATGAACACGAAGCCACGCTTTGTCACGGGTTCGGCGTAGCGCAGCACGTCGACGAGATTGGTGGTGCCGGCTTTGGCCATCGCGCCGAGCGATTTCTCCAGGATGGTGGTGAGGCCGCCGGCCTTGTTGCCGGGGCTCGGATTGGCGTTCATCTCGGCGCCTTCACGCGCGGTGTATTCGTCCCACCAGCGCATCAGGTCGACCAGTTTCTCGCCGACCTCGCGGCTGACGGCGCGGCGGGTGAGCAGATGTTCGGCGCCGTAAGTCTCGGGCGTCTCCGACAGGATGACGGTGCCGCCGTGACGCACGATGAGATCGCTGGCTGCGCCCAGCGCCGGATTGGCGGAAACGCCGGAATAGCCGTCCGAGCCGCCGCATTGCAGTGCCACGGTCAATTCGCTCACCGGCACGGACTCACGCTTGACCTTGTTGGAATCCGCAAGCGCTTCACGCACGAAGGCGATCCCGGCCTCCACCGTCTTGCGGGTGCCGCCGACCTCCTGGATGTCCATCGCGCGCAGGCGGCCTGCGAGCTTCTGCTCCTCCATCAGGCCGCCGATCTGGTTCACCTCGCAGCCGAGGCCGAGCACGATGACGTGGGAGAAGTTGACGTGACGCGCATAGCCGCCGAGCGTACGGCGGAGCAACGCCAGCGGCTCGTGCTGCGTCATGCCGCAGCCGGTTTTGTGGGTCAGCGCGACGACGCCGTCGACATTGGGAAATTCGGCCAGCGGATTGTCGCCGGTGAAGGGATTCTTCTTGAAGACATCGGCGACGAGGCTGGCGACATGCGCGCTGCAATTCACCGAGGTGAGGATGCCGATATAGTTGCGCGTGGCGACGCGGCCGTCCGGACGGCGGATGCCTTCGAAGGTCGCGGGCAAATCGAAATTCGGCGTCGGCTTGACGTCGGCGCAATAGGCGTAGTCCTTGGCGAAGTCGCCCATGCCGCAATTCTGCACGTGCACGTGCTCGCCCGGCGCGATCGGGATGGTGGCGAAACCGATGATCTGGCCGTAGCGCTTGATCGGTTCGCCCACCGCGATCGGCTTGATCGCGACCTTGTGGCCGGAGGGAATGCGCTCGACTGCGGTGACGCCGTCGGCGACGACCGTTCCCGGCGGCAGGCTCGCGCGCGCGATCAGCACGCCATCATCGGGATGCAGGCGGATGACGGGGCTGATGGTCATGGGAGGTCTCCTGTATCGAAATTATCGTGCCCCGGACTCAGCGCACCATGAAACGGTGCGCTGCTGAGCCGGGGCCTATGTGTCGTGTCATTCGCAAGCAGCTGGGTCCGGCTCTGCGAAGCGGCGCTAGGCGCCGAATCGCATCCGGGACACGAGAGCTCAGGCCTTGCCGCCGGCGTCCTTGCGGGTCTGGTTGACCTGCATTTTCGCGTAGGTCGCCATCAGGCCGACCTCGTTCGAGAGCGTCACCAGCTTGAAGCCCATGTTGATGGCGCGCGCAGCGCCCTCGGCGCCGCTGCAATGGATGCCCGGATTGAGGCCGCGCTTGCCGCACTCCTTGATGATCTTGTCGTAGATCGCGAGGATCTCCGGCTCGGTGCGATCGAGCTTCGGCTCGAGGCCGTAGGAGAAGCCGAGGTCGGACGGACCGATATAGACGCCGTCGATGCCCTCGACGTCGAGGATCGCTTCCATGTTTTCGACCGCGGTCTTCGTCTCCATCATCGGCAGCAGCACGATCTCGTCGTTGGCCGTCTTCTGGTAGGAGCCCGCGGTGCCGTACATGCCGGCGCGGATCGGGCCGTTGGAGCGCACGCCCTTCGGCGGGTACTTGGAATAGGAAACCAGATTTTTGGCCTCCTGCGGCGTGTTGACCATCGGGCAGATCACGCCATAGGCGCCGCCGTCGAGCACCTTGCCGATGATGCCGGGCTCGTTCCAGGGCACGCGGACCATGGGCGTCACCGGATGTTTGTCCATCGCCTGGAAGCACTGCACCATCGACAGGTAATCCTGCACGCCGTGCTGCATGTCGACGGTCACGCTGTCGAAGCCGCATTGCGCGACCATCTCGGCCGAGAAGCCGGAGGGTATAGCCAGCCACGCGTTGACCACGGCCTTGCCCGACTTCCAGATTTCCTTGACCTTGTTCGCCACGTTGCCTTCCTTCTTTGTTGCTTGGACCGTTGTTTGGACCTTCGTCACCATGACGACCGCCGCGACAGCACGGCACAGCTGTTACAGCGAACCGTCTCGCCGCGCTACGCTCGCAATGACGCAAGACCTATGCGGTCGCCCTCTGGATGCTGACTTCGCTGACGCCGACCTCGCGCGCGGTGTTCACTATCGCCGCCCAGGTGTCATCCGGCAAGGGGATGCCGTTTTTGGTGCGCTCGGCACGGGTTTTCCGCTCGGGGTCGCCGGGAATCAGCACCTGATCGACCCCCGCCGTCGGCTTGGTGGCTCGGATGAAGTCGGTATAGCGCGACACCTCTGCGTCGAAGACATGGGAGGTATCGACCACCTTCGGATCGACATAGAACGCCAGCATGCCGTTGGCGAAGCGCCGGCCGCCCGAGGTCGCTCCGGTTCCGGTGAGCGCGCCGCCGAGCAGTTCGCAGATGAAGGCAAGGCCGGAGCCCTTGTGGTCGCCGAACGCGCGGATCGCGCCAGTCCCCTTGGTGTGATCGCGCGGGCCTTCCGGCGTATAGGGGCCGTACAGCAGAGCAGGGTCCTCGCTCAGGCTGCCATCGGCATCGACGAGCGCACCCTTGGGCAGCTTCTTGCCGCCGCGGCTTGCGACCAGCACCTTGCCTTCGGCGACGATCGAGGTCGCAAAATCCAGCACGATCGGGTCCTGGCCCTCGCGCGGGATGCCGACGCAATAGGGCGCGGTCGACAGCCGCTTCTCGACACCGCCGAACGGCGCCACCAGCAGCGAGCCTGCGGCGTTGACAAAATGCACCGAAACCAGGCCTTCGGCCGCCGCCATCTCCGCCCAATCGCCGACCCGGCCGATATGGCCGGCATTGCGCAGTGCAACAGCGGCAAGGCCTGCCGTCTTGCATTTCTCGATGCCGATCCGGACTGCCTGGGGCGTCACGGTCTGGCCATAGCCGAACTTGCCGTCGACCACCGCGAGCGAGGGCGTGTCGACCACGACCTCTGCGGTCTGGTTCGGGACCACGAACCCGGTCTTCTTCCAGCGGATGTAGACGGGGACGCGGATGACGCCGTGGCTGTCATGGCCGGTGAGATTGGCCGTGGTGAGGTAAGTCGCGATCCGCTTCGCCTCCTCGGGGGAGGACTCCGCGTGAGCGAACACCTCGCCGACGAAATCGATGAGGTTCTGGACCTGGATCGTGACCATAAAGCACCCCTCCGGTTATTGTTCGAGCATCATCCCCCCGGAAAACCGCCGCACATTTCCGGATGGTGCTCTAGGCACTCGCCTTGGCATGGCCGCCGAGATAGGCGGCGCGGATGGCTTCGTTGCCCCAGAGCTCGTCGGGCTTGCCGCCGAGCACGATGCGGCCGGTCTCCAGCACATAGCCGTAATCGGCCACCGACAGGCCCATGCGCGCATTCTGCTCGACCAGCAGGACCGTGGTGTTGCGGCGGATCTCCGAGATGATCTTGAACACGGCCTGCACGATGACAGGCGCAAGCCCGAGCGACGGCTCGTCCAGAAGCAGCAGCCGCGGCTTGGCCATCAGCCCGCGCGCCACCGCCACCATCTGCAACTGGCCGCCGGACAGGGTCCAGCCGAGTGCATTGGTGAATTTGCGGATATCCGGGAACAGATCGAACATCGCATCCGCCTCGCGCGAGATCTCCGAGGTCGACGCCCGCCGATTGGAGGCGCCGAGCATGATGTTCTCCTTCACCGTCAGCCCCGGAAACACGCGGCGGCCCTCCGGCACGTGGCTGATGCCCATCCGAACGATCGCTTCGGGCCCGAGGCCAGCGATCGACTTGCCGTCGAACAGGATGTCGCCCGAGGTGGGCTTGGCGAGGCCCGAGATCGCCCTCAGCGTGGTCGACTTGCCGGCGCCGTTGGCCCCGAGCAGCGTCACCACCTGCCCCTCCTCGACGGAAAAGGTGACGCCGCGCAAGGCTTCGATCTCGCCGTAGCGCACCACCAGATTGCGGATTTCAAGCAACGGCATCATTCGCTCCCGAGATAGGCGGAGACGACGTCGGGATGACGCAGCACGGCCAGGGATTCGCCGTCCGCGATGCGGCGTCCGAAGTTGAGCACGGTGATGTGCTGGGCGGCTTCCGAGACCAGCGTCATGTCGTGATCGATGATCAGGATGGTCAGGCCTTGCGCCGCGATGCGCTTGAGCAATTCGTGCAGTTCGAGCTTCTCGGTCGAGTTCAGGCCGGCCGCGGGCTCGTCGAGCAGCAGCAGCGTCGGGTTCGAGGCGAGCGCGCGCGCGATCTCGATCAGGCGCTGATGGCCGTAGGAGAAGCTGGAGATCAGCTCGTTGGCACGGCTGCCGAGGCCGACGAAGGTCAGCGCCTCCATCGCGCGCTCGGTCAGGGCGTCGTCGCCCTTTCCGACCATGGTATTGCCGGGCCGCTCCGCGCCGATCTCGACGTTTTCCAGCGCCGTCATCGAACGGAACAGGCGGATGTTCTGGAAGGTGCGGCCGAGACCGGAGGCCGTGCGCTGATGCGGCGGCATATTGGTGATGTCGGTGCCGTCGAGCACGATCCTGCCCGCCGTCGCCTGGTAAAGGCCCGAGAGTACGTTGAGCGTCGTGGTCTTGCCCGAGCCGTTCGGCCCGATCAGCGCATGCACGCCGCCGCGCTTCACCGCGATGTCGACACCGTCGACGGCCTTGAGGCCGCCAAAGTGCTTCGACAGGCCGGTGACCTCCAGCACGATGTCGCCGCCGACGGTCGCCGGCTTCAGGTGCAAGGCGCCCGCCACCGGAGGCGGAGCGCTCTTGGCGCGCCAGCGTGCAAACGCGTCGGCCACGAAGCCCCAGATGCCGTCGGGCATGAAGCGGATGATCAGGATCACGAACAGACCGTAGATGGCGAGGTAGAGCCCCGGCACGCTCTTGAGGAAGCGCAGCCACTCCGGGATCAGGATCAGAAGTCCCGTGCCGATCGCCGAACCGATCGGCGAGGCCACGCCGCCGAGCAGCGACATGGTCAGGAACACGATCGATTCCGCAAAGGAGAACTGATCGGGACTGACATAGGCGAAGCCGCCTGCGAAGAGTCCGCCTGCGAGACCGCCGAGCAGCGCGCAGAGCGCGAAGGCGTAGATCTTGGTGCGGAACACGTCGATGCCGTTGACCCCGGCCGCAAGCTCGTTGTCGCGCACCGCGCGCATGGCGCGGCCGAGCTTGGTGTCGGAAAGATGCCAGACCAGATAGCCGACGATCGCCAGCATGGCGACGCAGAAGGCCAGATAACTCTGCGACGACTGGAACAGGTCGGGCCGCTTGATGTTGGAGACGCCGTCGGGGCCATGCGTCAGCCAGATCGCGTTGATCATCACCAGCGTGACGATCTGCTGGAACGAGATCGTTACCATCGCAAGATAGTGGCCGCCGAGCCGCAGGGTCGACATGCCCAGGAACGCGCCGGCCAGCAGCGAGATGACGCAGCCGCCGATCAGGCACAGCCAGAAGCTGGCATGCAGATCGTTGGTCCCGATGCCGACCGCATAGGCGCCGAGCCCGAAAAACGCGGCCTGGGCCAGATTGATCTGGCCGCAGAGGCCGAGCACCACCGAGAGCCCGAACACCGCGATCGAGAACGTGGTGGCCTGGAGCAGGATGTTGTGGACGTATCCGTCGAAGCGCATGCTGGCCGCGAGCGCGACCAGGATCGCCGCGCCGATGAAGTACGGCAGGTGCCGGACCACGAGCGGTTTCGAACGGATGGCGGGCGCCGGAATCGGCATGTTGTCGCTGGGTGCGCTCATGCCTTTTCAGCCACGCGTTCGCCGAAGATGCCTTGCGGCCGGAAGATCAGGAAGGCGACCAGCACGAGGAAGGCGAAGCCGTCCTTGTACGGGACAGAAATGTAGGCCGCGCCAAAGGTCTCGATGACCCCGAGCGCGAGGCCGCCGATGATCGCGCCCGCGACGTCGCCGAAGCCGCCGATGATGGTGGCCGCGAAGGCCTTGAGCGCGATGGTCGAGCCCATCTGGATCGAGACGAACAGCACGGGCGCGACGAGAATGCCGGCGAGACCGCCGAGCACCGCCGAATAGATGAAGGTGATCATGATCATCGTCGAGACGGAAATGCCGAGCAGCGAGGCCATCTCCTTGTCCTGCGAGGTCGCCTGCAGCTTCTTTCCGAGCAGGGTCTTCTCGAAGAACCAGAAGTTGAAGATCACGAGGCAGATGGTAACGCCGATGATCAGGAGATACTGGCTGTCGAGATAGACCGGGCCGACCTGGATGCCGGGCGTTTCGAACCAGCCTTCCAGCACCTGCGGCTGCGGGCCGTAGATCGCGAGCACTGAATTGGCGAGCAGGATCGAGGCGCCGATGGTGGCGATGATCACGGGCAGATAGGTGCGGTGGCGCAACGGATAGTAGACGCCGAGATTGAAGATGGCACCGAGCAGCGCCATGCCGAGCAGCGCGGCGATGAAGGCCGCCCAATAAGGCAGGCCGGCTTCGATCCCGACCACCATCAGATAGGCCGCGACCATGGAGAATTCGCCCTGAGCAAAATTCACCACATTGGTGGCACGGAAGATCAGCACGAAGCCGAGCGCGACGAGCGCGTAGACGGCACCGATCCCGATGCCGGTAAAAAGGAGCTGGAGGGCGAGATCCATGGCAATCGATCTGTTGGAGGTCAAACAGTTTCGCCGAAAGACGTCACGACCTCCCCGACCGGCATCGGGGAGGTCGTTTCAACGTCAGTCGTTGAACTCGATATGCTTGTCGAAGACGATGTTGCCCTTCTCGTTCTTCACGATGTTGTAGCCGTGAAGACCGTCACCGTTCTGGTCGAAATTGTATTCGCCCTCGGCACCCGGAAACTTCTTGATCGCCAGGATGGCTTCGCGGATCTTGCCGGGATCGGTGGAACCGGCCTTGTTGATCGCCGCCGCCAGCACGGTCACGGCGTCATAGGTCCATGAACTCTGGTTGTCGGGCGCCACCTTGACCGCATCGCGGTAGAGCTTGCCGAACGCCTTGGAGCCTTCGCTGGAATCCTCGGCATAGTCCGCCACCCCGTAGGTGTTGTAGAGCGCGGGGCCGGCGAGCTTCAGCGCCGTGATGTTCACGATCGAGGGCGAGCCGACCCAGGGAATGTTGACGCCGAGCTGGCGCAACTGGCGTGCGAAGATGCCGAGATCGTTCTCGAAGGTGAAGTAGGAGCCGAGGATATCCGCACCCGACTGCTTGATGGCGAGCACGACCGGCGTGAAGTCCTGGCTCTGGTTGGCGTAGCCCTGATCGAGCACCGGCGGGGCGCCGAGCTTTTCGAGCGCGCTGGTCAGCGCCTTGCCGCCCGCGGTACCGAACGCATCGGTCGAGTGCAGCACAGCCCACTTCTTCTTGCCCAGCGTGCTGACGCCGTATTCGGCGATGACGCGGCCGGAATAGCTGTCATTGGGGCGGAAACGGAACAGCCATTGATTGCCCATATGGGTGAGGTTCGGATCGGTGCCGCCGATCATCACCGGCTTGCCGAGCTTCATGACGTCGGGCGAGATCGCGTGGACCTGGGTCGAACGGATCGACCCCAGGAACCCGACGATGTCGGACTGCGCAGCGAGCTTGGAGAAGGCCAGCACGATGCCGGGATTGGTGGTCTGATCGTCCTCGATGACCAACTCGCCCTGTTTTCCGAGGATACCGCCGGCCTTGTTGACGGCTTCCAGCGCCAGCTTGGCGCCCTTGATGGCGTAACCGCCTGATTCAGCGGCAGGTCCCGTGACGGGCGCGCACATGCCGATCTTCAATGTGGCGCCCTGCGCATACGCGCTATTGATGAGGTAGGGCGCTGCAACGCCGGCAGCAATTCCGGCCGCGAAGTCGCGTCTCGTCAGGCTCATTCATTCCTCCCTGGGACCGGGCATCATTATCGGCCCTTATTGTCCTTGCTCTGCTCTATCGCTGAATACAGAACCGGATGCTAGTTACGAATTCTGCCGATACGAGTAAATCGATATTGCGCCAAGATCGACTAAGTGCGCAGAACGCCGCCCATGGGTGAGTAACACCCGCGACCGCAATCTATTCTCGGGCTGTTCCCGCGGAATTTCGTCCTGCTCATGCGTTGTGCAGCGCCGCCAGTCATGCGTCTTGGGCAAGCGATCATGCAAATTTGCTGCTAGGCTCCGTCCGCAATCTCGTCACTGGCATCGGCGGACGCGAGACACACTTCCAACTGTCCGAGCATCTCCTGCAACGCAGCAAGGTTGCGCGCACCGAAGCGCTGCGTGATCTCCGCATAGATCGCTTCCGACGACGGCGCGACGGCGGCCATCAGCTTCACGCCCTCTTTCGAAATCGAGACCATGCTGCGGCGCTGGTCGGCCTTTGCGGTCTTGCGCTCGATCAAATTGCGTGCCTCGAGATCACGCAGCATGCGCGACAGGCTCGGACCGAGGAGAAACGCAGTGCGTGCGAGTTCGGTGACCTCCGCGGCTTCGATCGACGCCAGCGCGCGGAGGATGCGCCATTGCTGCTCGGTCAGACCATGTTCGCGTAGCTTGGGGCGAAACTGCCGCATCACGGCCTCGCGCGCCCGCAGCAGCGACATCGGCAACGAGCGCGAGAAGTCCCGCATCGGCACCTGCCGCGCGGCGGGTGCATTTGCGGTTGCGGGATCAGCCGGTCTCTTCGCCATATCGCCCTTTCAAGCCGCCAAACGTTTGCGGTGCAGCAAGCCCAACTTTCGTTTGACGCATTCACTTAACATGTTAAGTAATATCCAGCACCACGATTAGTAAGATCACTGATGGCGCTTTCAAGCGACGATATCCAGGCTTGCGCGAGCCGGCTGCACCGGGCGGAGAAGACCCGCACGCAGATCCGGCAGCTCTCTCAGGACTTCCCCGACATCAACATCGCCGATGCGTATGCGATTCAAAAGGCCTGGGTCGAGCTCAAGATTGCCGAGGGGCGCATCGTGAGGGGCCACAAGATCGGCCTGACCTCGAAGGCGATGCAGAGCGCGCTCAATATCGATGAGCCCGATTCCGGCGTGCTGCTCGACGACATGTTCTTTACAGATGGCGGCCTGGTCCCGACCGAGCGCTTCATCGCCACGCGCGTCGAGGCCGAGCTCGCCTTCGTCATGAGCAAGCGTCTTGCCGGCCCCGATTGCACGATGTTCGACGTGCTCAACGCCACCGACTTCGTCGTGCCCGCGCTCGAGATTTTGGATACGCGCATCGAGCGGGTCGATCCCCAAACCAAGGCGACGCGCAAAATCTACGACACCATCGCCGACAATGCGGCCAATGCCGGCATCGTGCTCGGCGGCAGGCCGATCCGTCCGCTGGACGCGGACCTGCGCTGGATCGGCGCGCTCTGTTTCAGGAATGGCCAGCTCGAGGAAACTGGCCTAGCCGCCGGCGTGCTCAATCATCCTGCGACCGCCGTTGCGTGGCTTGCGAACAAGATCGCGCCGCTCGGCCTCGCGCTGGAGCCCGGACAGATCGTGCTCGCGGGCTCCTTCATCCGCCCGATCGAGACCCGCAAGGGCGACACAATTCAGGCCGATTATGGCGCCTTCGGCTCGGTGAGCTGCTACTTCGCCTAGGCGAACAAAAACAAACAGGGAGTGAAACCGCGATGCCGCATTTCACGATCGAATATTCGGCCAATCTCGATGGCCGCCTCGACATCGGCGCCGTCTGCGAAGTGGTGCGCAAGGCGGCGGTCGAGACCGGCGTCTTCCCGCTCGGCGGCATCCGCGTGCGTGCCGTCAGGTGCGAGCATTATGCCATCGCCGATGCGCGGAATGACTACGGCTTTCTCGACATGGTGCTGCGCATCGGCGAGGGCCGCGACCTTCCCACGCGCCAGAAAGCCGGCGAGCACGTCTTCCAGGCACTTTCCAGACATCTCGCCCCCGTCTTCGCCGCCAGCAAGTTCGCCTTGTCGTTCGACATGCAGATCAACGACAAGGACACCAGCTGGAAGCGCAACAACATCCACGACGCCCTGAAAGTGGAGACCGCCCATGGATAAGCCGACCCCGAAGGCCGATGTGTTCGAGGCCAACCGCGACCGCGTCGCACCGCTTTTGAAGAAGCTCAGCGCCGACGGCATCGGCCACATGATCGACGGCAAGATCGTGCCGTCGATCTCAGGCGAGACGTTCGAGACGAAGTCGCCAGTGGATGGCGCGGTGCTCGCGAGCGTCGCGCGTGGCAATGCCGAGGACATCGATGCCGCAGCGACGGCCGCTGCGCTGGCCTTCAAGTCCTGGCGCGACATGGGCCCTGCGATGCGAAAAAAATTACTGCATCGGGTCGCCGACGCCATCGAGGATAATGCCGACGACATCGCGGTGCTCGAATGCATCGATACCGGGCAGGCCTATCGCTTCATGGCCAAGGCTGCGATCAGGGCCGCCGAGAATTTCCGTTTCTTCGCGGACAAATGCGCCGAGGCGCGCGACGGTCTCAACACGCCGAGCGACGAGCACTGGAATATCTCCACCCGGGTGCCGATCGGCCCGGTCGGCGTGATCACGCCCTGGAACACGCCGTTCATGCTCTCGACCTGGAAGATCGCCCCTGCCCTCGCGGCGGGCTGCACCGTCGTGCACAAGCCGGCGGAATGGTCGCCGATAACGGCCGCCATCCTCGCGAAGCTCGTCAAGGAAGCCGGCGTGCCCGACGGCGTGCTCAACACCGTCCACGGCTACGGCGAAGAGGCCGGCAAGGCGCTGACCGAGCATCCCGCCATCAAGGCGATTGGCTTCGTCGGCGAGAGTGCGACGGGCTCGGCCATCATGATTCAGGGCGCGCCGACGCTCAAGCGCGTGCATTTCGAACTCGGCGGCAAGAATCCGGTCATCGTGTTCGACGACGCCGACCTCGACCGTGCGCTCGACGCGGTCGTGTTCATGATCTACTCGCTCAATGGCGAGCGCTGCACGTCGTCCAGCCGCCTGCTGATCCAGGCCAGCATCGCGGAGACATTCATCGAGAAGCTGACCGCTCGCGTCAAGGCGCTGAAAGTCGGCCATCCCCTCGATCCCGCCACCGAGATCGGACCGCTGATCCATGAGCGTCATCTGGCGAAGGTGTGCTCCTATTTCGACGTCGCGCGCCAGGACGGCGCGACCATCGCGGTCGGCGGCAAGGCCTATCACGGACCCGGCGGCGGACATTATGTCGAGCCCACCCTGGTCACCGGCGCGAGCGGCAAGATGCGCGTGGCGCAGGAGGAGGTGTTCGGCCCCTTCCTCACCGTGCTGCCCTTCCGCGACGAGAAGGATGCGATCGAGATTGCCAACGACATCCGCTACGGCTTGACAGGCTATGTCTGGACCAACGACGTCGGCCGCGCCTTGCGCGTCGCCGATGCGCTCGAGGCCGGCATGATCTGGCTCAACTCGGAAAATGTCCGCCATCTGCCGACGCCGTTCGGCGGAATGAAAGCCTCCGGTATCGGCCGCGACGGCGGCGACTATTCGTTCGACTTCTACATGGAAACCAAGCACGTCTCGCTGGCGCGAGGCACGCACAAGATCCAGAAACTGGGGATTTGACACCACCGTCGTTCCGGGGCGCGAAGCGATCCCGAAACCTCGCGATTCCGGGTTCGGTCCTCACGGACCGCCCCGGAATGACAAAGGGGAAACACCATGCCGGTACCGCAACACGTCTTCGAACCGCCCTTCAACATCATCCGCTCGAGCCACGTCGTGCTCGACGTGACTGACCTGACGCTCAGCCGCGCGTTCTACGAGACCACCGTCGGCCTGCATGTCGAGGATGCCGACGACAAGGTCGTCTACCTGCGCGCCGCGGAGGAGCACCAGCATCACTCGCTGGTGCTGCGCAAGGCGGCGGCGCCGGCCTGCGCCCGGCTCGGCTTCAAGGTCGGCAATGACGGGGATCTCGACAAGGCGGCCGCTTTCCTTTCCGAGAACGGCCTGAGCTACGCTTTCACCGACCAGCAATTCCAGGGACGCACGCTACAATTCACCGATCCCTTCGGCTTCCAGATCGAACTCTATGCGGCGATGGACAAGCGACCGCATCTGCTGCGCCGCTTCGACCTCTACAAGGGCTGCCATCCGCAGCGGCTCGACCATTTCAACGTCTTCGCCGCCGAGGTGCAGGACACGGTCGATTTCTACGCGCAGCTCGGCTTCCGCCTGACTGAATACGCCGAGGAGGACGGACCGAACGGGCGCATCGCAGCAGCCTGGATGCATCGCAAGGGCAACGTCCACGACTTCGCCATCACCAATGGCAAGGGACCTCGGCTGCACCACTTCGCCTACTGGACGCCGACGGCGATGAACATCATCCATCTCTGCGACGTGATGGCGTCGTCAGGCTTCGTGAAGAACATCGAGCGCGGCCCCGGACGCCACGGCATCTCCAATGCGTTCTTCCTCTACGTACGCGATCCCGACGGACACCGGCTGGAGCTCTACACCAGCGACTACTTCACCGGGGATCACGACCATGAGCCGCTGCGCTGGTCGCTGCGCGATCCGCGCCGCCAGACGCTGTGGGGCGCGCCGGCGCCGCGCTCCTGGTTCGAGCAGGGCTCCCCCTTCACGGGGCAGACCGTGCGCGAGCCGAAATTCGTGGCCGACGTGCTGGTGGCGGATTGACGATGAAACACCCTCGCCTCGCCACCTACTCCGTCAAGGGTGAAACCCGCTACGGCGCCGTCCTGGAGAGAGGCGTCGTCGATCTCTCGCCACAGCACGCCACGGACTATCCGACGCTGCGCGAAGTGATTGCCGCAGGAAAGCTCGCAAGCCTCGCCGAAGAGGCGGCCAGCCGCACGCCGAACCATGCACTCGCCGACATCACCTGGCTGCCACCGGTGCCCGCACCGGAAAAGATCATCTGCATCGGCGTCAACTATCCTGATCGGAACGCCGAATACAAGGACGGCCAGGACGCGCCGAAATATCCGAGCATGTTCATGCGCTCGCCCCGCTCCTTCGTCGGCCACGACACGGCGCTGGTGCGCCCGCGCGCCTCCGAGCAGCTCGACTATGAGGGCGAGATCGTGCTGGTGATCGGCAAGCCCGGCCGACACATCGCGGAAAGCGCCGCGCTCGACCACGTCGCCGCGCTCACGCTCTGCAACGAGGGCTCGGTGCGCGATTGGCTGCGGCATGCCAAGTTCAATGTCACGCAAGGCAAGAATTTCGATTCCAGCGGCAGCCTCGGGCCATGGCTGGTGCCCTACACGAAGGAATCGCAGATCGCCGACATCAGGCTCACCACGCATGTCAACGGCGAGCTCAGGCAGGACGATCGCACCGGCCGCCTGATGTTTCCGTTCCGCTACCTCATCAGCTATATCTCGACCTTCGCGACGCTCGTCCCTGGCGACATCATCGTCACGGGCACGCCGACCGGCGCTGGTGCGCGGCTCGATCCGCCGCGCTATTTGAAGCCAGGCGATATCATCGAGGTCGCGGCCGAGGGCATCGGAACTTTGCGCAACGGCGTCACCGACGAAGCCTGACCAACAATCGAAGTGGAATGAAGCAATGACGACCCTCACCGGCGGCGAAGCAATCGTAAGCGGCCTTGTCGCCCATGGCGTCGACACCGTGTTCGGCCTGCCCGGCGCACAGGTCTACGGCCTGTTCGACGCCTTCCACCAGGCCCAGCTCAAGGTGATCGGCGCGCGACACGAGCAGGCCTGCGGCTACATGGCGTTCGGCTATGCGCGCTCCAGCGGCAGGCCCGGCGTCTTCAGCGTCGTCCCAGGTCCCGGCGTGCTCAATGCGAGCGCGGCGCTGCTCACCGCGTTCGGATGCAATGAGCCGGTGCTCTGCGTCACCGGCCAGGTGCCGACGCAATTTCTCGGCAAGGGCCGCGGCCATCTGCACGAGATGCCGGACCAGCTCGCGACCCTGCGCACCTACGTAAAGTGGGCGGACCGCATCGAAACGCCCGGCAACGCCCCGACCACCGTGGCCCGCGCCTTCCAGGAAATGACATCGGGACGGCGCGGCCCCGCCTCGGTCGAGATGCCCTGGGATATCTTTACCCAGCGCGCGGAAACCGCTGCCGCCCAGGTGCTGGAGCCGCTGCCCGCACCGCAGCCCGATCCTGATTTGATCAGGCAGGCCGCGGCGGCCATCAAGGCCAGCAAGGCGCCGATGATCTTTGTCGGCAGCGGCGCGATCGAGGCGCGCGAGGAAATCCTCAAACTCGCCGAGATGATCGACGCGCCCGTGGTCGCCTTCCGCAGTGGCCGCGGCATCGTCTCCAATGCGCATGAGCTCGGGTTGACCATGGCGGCGGCCTACAAGCTGTGGCCAACCACCGACCTGATGATCGGCATCGGCTCGCGGCTGGAACTGCCGACCATGTCGCGCTGGCCCTATCGCCCCGACGGGCTGAAGAGCATCCGCATCGACATCGATCCGGTCGAGATGCGGCGCTTCATCTCGGACACCGCCATCGTCGCCGATGCCAAGGCCGCGACCGCCGATCTCGCTGCTGCCGTCAGCAAGGCGGGCTACAGCAAGACCGCCGGCCGCCGCGCCGCGATCCGCGAGGCAACCGCGACCGCGCTGGGGGAGATCCAGCGCATCCAGCCGCAGATGGCCTATCTCAACATCCTGCGCGAGGTGCTGCCGGCGAACGCGATCGTGACCGACGAGCTCTCGCAGTTCGGCTTCGCCTCCTGGTACGGCTTTCCGATCTACGAGCCGCGCACCTTCATCACTTCGGGCTATCAGGGCACGCTCGGCTCGGGCTTTCCGACCGCGCTCGGCGCCAAGGTCGCCAATCCCGACAAGCCGGTGGTGGCGATCACCGGCGACGGCGGCTTCATGTTCGGCGTGCAGGAACTTGCCACCGCCGTTCAGTTCAACATCGGTGTGGTGACGCTGGTGTTCAACAACAACGCCTATGGCAACGTCCGCCGCGATCAGCGCGAACGTTTTGATGGCCGCGTGGTGGCGTCCGACCTGGTCAACCCGGATTTCGTGAAGCTGGCGGAATCCTTCGGCGTCGCGGCTGCGCGCGTCACCGCGCCGGATCAGTTCAAGGCGGCGATGGAAAAGGCGCTGGCTCATGGCGGGCCGTATCTGATCTCGGTCGAGGTGACCAGGGATTCGGAAGTCAGCCCGTGGGCATTCATTCACCCGGCGAAGCCGTAGGCTTCAGCGCACTTTTCGAAATGTCAAATTGATCCGCTTGCGACCGAGCAGCGGGTGCTCGCCCTCGGCGAGCGGCGCGACGCCGTGATAGGCGAGCCTGTTAGCTCCGCCCCAGACCACGACGTCACCATGCACCAGCCGGAAGCGGCGCGGCTTGTCGGCGCGCGCCATCCCGCCGAACAGAAATGTCGCGGGCAGTCCGAGCGAGACCGAAACGATCGGTGCCGAATAATCCAGCTCGTCCTTGTCCTGATGCAGCGACAGCCGCGTGCCGGGCTCATAGCGGTTGACGAGGCAGGCATCGGGCGTGAAGCCTTCAAAGCCGCCCTGCTGCGCCGCGCGGCGGGCGAGATCGCGGAGCAGCGGCGGCATCGCCGGCCATGGCGCGCCGGTCTTTGGATCGATCGGGTCGTAGCGATAGCCGGTATGATCCGTGATCCAGCCGCGCTCGCCGCAATTGGTCATGGCCACCGACATCAGATGGCCGCCCGGCGTGGTCATGCGGCGGAACGGCGACTGCGTCACGATGGCGCGCACGGCTTCGACCAACTCGCTCTCGATCGGCCTGACGAAGCCGCGCAGCAGCACGGCACCGTCGGCGATCTCCTCGCGCGACGGCTGGGCTTCGGCGAAGATGTCGAACAGATCAGCGGTCAAACGCGGCGCTCACTTGGCATCATGGAAGATCACACCGAGGGTGTGGCGCTGGCCGGACCTGATCCGGCTGACGCCATGGCGGAGGTTAACGCGGTAGGTGCCGCGTGTCCCCTGCACCGGGCGATGATGCACAGCGAAGGCGACGGCGTCGCCCTGCGCCAGCGGCACCACCTCCGCGCGCGACTGCATGCGCGGACGCTGCTCGGTCAGCACGAACTCGCCGCCGGTGAAATCGCGCCCGGGCTCGGAGAGCAGGATCGCGACCTGGAGCGGGAACACGTGCTCGCCATAGAGGTCCTGATGCAGGCAGTTGTAATCGCCGGCCTCGTATTGGAGCAGCAGCGGCGTCGGCCGTGCCTGCCCCGCCTCGTGGCAGCGCTTGAGGAATGAAGCATGCGCGGCGGGATAGCGGATGTCGATGCCCATCGCCTCGTTCCAGCGATTGGCCACGCTCTGCAGATGCGCGTAGAGCGCCGGGCGCAACTGCGCGATCAGGTCGGGGAGCGGATAGGCGAAATATTTGTACTCACCGCGGCCGAAGCCGTGGCGGCCCATGACGATGCGGCTACGGAAGCCTGCATCGTTGGGGTAGAGCGCGGCGATGGCGCGGCATTGGTCGGGGGTGAGCAGGTTCTTCAGGACGGCGCAGCCCTGGGCGTCGAGTTCGGCCGTGATCTGGGGCCAGTCGAGTGTGTCGACGTGGGCACTCAGTCCGACCGCCGTGTTGGAGACGGCGGGAATACGTTTTGCAATTGCCATAGCGATATCCTGTCCACGTCCGTCATTCCGGGGCGCGCCTCTTGGGCGCGAGCCCGGAATCCATACTCCCGATCGTGGTTATGGATTCCGGGCTCGCGACTTGGTCGCGCCCCGGAATGACAGACGTTGTGTGGCAGATCGTAGCCGCCGCAACCACCCGATTTCCGGGTGTAACTCAGCCCCGCACCGGCAGCGTCACCACGTCATACCCGTGCCTGATCGTGCGCTTCAGCACGGGGTCTTCCAGCTCGAAGTCGAAGCGCTCTGCCGGGCGGATGCCGCCCTTGGCGGCAAAGGTGCCGCCGAACATGGCGCAGCCGTCGGGGAATTTGCCGCCTTCGAAGCCGCGCGCGATCAGGTCGGCGACCGGCAGCATCGCGTCGAGCGTGCCCTCCTGGTAGAGCACGCGCTCGCCCTTGATCGTGGCGAAGGAGCGCAGGATCATCTTGTCCCAGTGGCCGATGACGTCCTCCAGCTCCCACAGCGTGGATGCGATCGGCTTGTCGCACATCTGCTTGGAGACCGTGACGTTGTAGGCCTCGACCTTGCGGTCGGTGTGGTCGGAGCCGCAGCCGACGAAGATGCGGCCCTGCCAGCCGATCAGCACGAACTCGACCTCGCCGGAGGAATCGCCGCCGGTGCATTCGATACGGTCTTGCTGCGTAAGGCGCCGCGCCGAGGCGCGGTAGTAGATCGGCGTCGAGGCGGGCGGCGCGATGCCCATCTCCTCCAGCTCCTTGATGTGCTTGTCGCGCGCGACGGGATCGCGGCCGGTCCAGCCGGCGATGACCATCTGGTCGATCGCCAGCGTCAGCGGCGTGGTGGTGTCCTGGGCATCGATGGTGAAAGTCAGGTCAAACACGAATGACGGCCTCCATGCCGGCAGCAAGTTCGAAGATGCGGCGGTCGGAGCCGCCCGCTCCCGCCAGCATCAGGCCGACAGGCACGTCGCCGGCGCGATGGGCAGGCAGCGAAATGGCGCAGCCGTCGATCATGTTGATCAAGGTGCAATTGCGCAGTGCGCGCAGGTTTGCGGTGGTGAACGCCTTGTCGTCGGCAAGATCGGCGATCTTCGGCGGCGTGTTGGCGGTGGTCGGCAGCACCAGGGCATCATAGGGCGCGATGCGCGCGTTGACGCGGGCGATCAGCGAGCGGCGCTCGTGGATGAGATCGATGTAGTCGGCCGCGCTCTGCGCCTCGCCGCGCAGGATGCGTACGGAGACTCGGGGATCGTAGACGTCGCCCTTGGACGTGATGAGGTAGCGGTGCCAGGCGTAGCTCTCGGAGGCGGCAAAGCCGCCCTTGGCGTTCATCGGGCCGATATCGTGGAATTCGGTCATCTCGATGCGCTCGATGATGGCGCCGTGATCGGCGAGCGATTTCAGCGCACGCTCGAAGGTTCCGGAGACCTCCGCGTCGAGGTCATCGAGCGCGATCGTGGTCGGCACCGCCAGCCGCATGCCCTTCACAGGACGCGGCTTCAGCGGCACGATCGGCTCGTTCGCGAGCACCGCATCGAGAATGGCACAGCAGCTGACCGATCGCGCCAGCGGGCCGATGCTGTCGAGCGAGAACGACAGCGGCACGGAGCCATCGAGCGGCACGCGGCGCTGCGTCGGCTTGTAGCCGACGATGCCGTTATAGGCCGCCGGAATGCGGCAGGAGCCGCCGGTGTCGGTGCCGAGCGCACCATGCGCCATGCCGTCGAGCACGGAGACCGCAGCGCCCGAGGACGAGCCGCCGGGCACATGGCCATCGGCCCGGTTCCAGGCGCCCTTCGGCGTACCATAATGCGGATTGATGCCGATGCCGGAATAGGCGAATTCGGTCATGTTGGTGCGCCCGATCACGACGAAGCCGGCCTTGCGCAGCCGCGCCACCGTCGCGGCGTCCCGCTCCGCCGGCGGGGAATCGTCGAGCGCGCGGGAGCCGGCGCGCGTCACCTGGCCCCTGATGTCGAACAGATCCTTGATCGAGACGGGAATACCGGCATAGCGCGACGGCGCGGCCTTGGCCTTGCGCAAGCCGTCCATCGCGTCCGCCACAGCGAGCGCGGCATCCTTGTCGACATGGATGAAGGTACGCTGGCCCTCACCGGCCGGGTCGGCGATTTTGGCGATGCACGCCTCGACCAGCTTGCGGGAAGTGGTGCGGCCGCTTTCGAGGTCGTCGGCGAGTGTCGCCAGTGTCGGAAACTCGGGCATGTCTGTCTCACGGAATATTGCGCGCGCTATCTATAGCGCCGCCCCGGTTCGACACAAGCATTGTGCGCATGATGGCATGCATGCACATTGCTGGACCGTTGACGCGCCATGGTCGATTGTCGCATCAAGATCGAAACAGGCAGGTCTGACACCTGAGCCTTTTGGGAGGAGCTGCCGATATGGCCGAACCGCAGCGCGCGCGACCGAAACCGACGCCGGAGACCCAGCATTTCTGGGACGGCACCAAGGCGGGCGAACTGCACCTGCAGCGCTGCGACGCCTGCGCGCATGTCTATTTCCCGCCGCGCCCGTTCTGCCCGTCCTGCGCCTCGCGCAAGGTCAGCATCTTCAAGGCGAGCGGCAAGGGCTTCCTCTACAGCTATGTGATCAACCACCGGCCGGCCGCGCCCGGCTTCACGCCGCCATACGCGATCGCGGTGGTCGAGCTTGCCGAGGGGCCGCGGATGATGAGCAACATCATCGACTGCCCGCAGACCCCGGAGGCGCTCGAGCTCGATATGAAGCTCGAAGTTGCCTTCGAGGCGCTCGACGACAAGATCACCCTCCCCGTGTTCCGTCCGGCGAAGGGATAGAAGACCATGCGCAGCAACCAGGTTGCCGTCGTCGGCGCGGCCGAGACCACCGAGCTCGGTGTCATCCCCAACGCATCGCAGCTTCAGCTTCATGCGGACGCGGCGCTCAACGCCATCGCGGATGCCGGGCTGAAACTGTCCGACATCGACGGCTTCGCCACCGCTGTCGAGACGCCGCAGCAGGTCTGCCACTATCTCGGCATCAAACCGACCTGGGTGGACGGCACTTCGGTCGGCGGCTGCTCGTTCATGCTGCATGTCCGCCATGCCGCCGCGGCGATCGAGGCCGGCCTCTGCAAGACCGTGTTGATCACCCACGCCGAGAGCGGCAAATCGATGATCGGCAAGGCGCCGCGCTCGATTCCCGCCGACAGTCTGCAAGGCCAGTTCGAGGCGCCGTTCGGCGTCTACGGCCCGCCCAGCATGTTCCCGATTCCCGTGCTGCGCTTCATGAAGACGTACGGCATCACACACGAGCAACTCGCCTCGGTCGCCGTGGTGCAGCGCGAATGGGCGGCGAAGAATCCGCGCGCGATGATGAAGGACCCGATCACGGTCGCCGACGTGCTCAATTCGCGCATGATCGCTTATCCGTTCCGCCTCTTGCAGTGCTGCCTCGTGACCGACGGCGGCGGCGCGCTGATCCTGACCTCAGCCGACCGGGCCAAGGACTTTCCGAGGAAGCCCGTCTACATCATGGGCACCGGCGAGAGCGTCGAGACGCCGATGGTCAGCCAGATGGAGACGTTCAACTCCTCGCGCGCGTTCACGACGGCAGGCCCGCTGGCGTTCAGGGAGGCCGGCATCGCACACAAGGATGTCGACCATCTCATGATCTACGATGCCTTTGCGCATCTGCCGCTGTTCGGCCTCGGCGATCTCGGCTTCATGCCGCATGAGGAGACCGGCCAATTCATCGCCGATGGCAACACACGCCCCGGCGGCAAGCTGCCGCTCAACACCAATGGCGGCGGCCTCTCCTACATGCATTCCGGCATGTACGGCATGTACGCGCTGCAGGAGAGCGTGCGCCAGATGCGCGGCATCGCACCGGCGCAGGTGCCGAACGCGAAGATTTCGGTATGCCACGGCGTCGGCGGCATGTTCGCCGCCAGTGGAACGATCGTGTTCACGAACGAAAGGTAGTTTCTCGTCGTTCCGGGATGGTCCGAAGGACCAGACCCGGAACCTCGAGATTCCGGGTTCGCGCTTCGCGCGCCCCGGAATGACAGAGAGAACAGGAGAACCCACATGAGCAAATCACTGCACGACAAGGTCATCATCGTCACCGGCGCAGGCCGCGGCATCGGACGGGAGATCGCGCTCTTGTGCGCGGCGGAAGGCGCCAAGGTCGTCGTCAACGATCCCGGCGTGGCCGCCGACGGCGCGGGCACCAGCGCGGCGCCTGCCGAGGAAGTGGTCGAGGAGATCAAGAAGCGCGGCGGCACGGCCGTTGCCAATTTCGAGTCCGTCGCCGAAGCGATCCCGGCGAGCAAGATCGTGAAGGCCGCGACCGACCATTTCGGCCGGCTCGACGGCGTCGTCAACAATGCCGGCATTCTGCGCGACATGATCTTCCACAAGATGAGCGTGGAGGCCTTCGAGGCCGTCATCAAGGTTCATTTGATGGGCTCGTTCTATGTCAGCCACGCCGCCGCGCGCATCTTCCGCGAGCAGGAGAGCGGCTCGTTCGTGCACTTCACCTCGACCTCCGGCCTGATCGGCAATTTCGGCCAGGCCAATTACGCCGCCGCCAAGCTCGGCATCGTCGGACTCTCCAAATCCATCGCGCTCGACATGGGTCGCTTCAACGTCCGTTCCAACTGCGTCTCGCCGTTCGCCTGGACCCGCATGATCGGCACCATCCCGACCGAGACCGAAGCCGAAAAGGCGCGCGTCGAGAGGATCAAGCAGATGGGCCCGGAGAAGATCGCGCCGATCTGCGCCTATCTGCTCTCCGATGCCGCCAAGGACGTCACCGGGCAAATCTTCGGCGCACGCATGAACGAGCTGTTCCTGTTCAGCCAGAACCGCCCGCTTCGCTCGGTGCACCGGAGCGAAGGCTGGACGCCGCAAACGATCGCGGAGCACGGCATGCCGGCGCTGAAGGGCTCGTTCTACAAGCTCGACCGGTCCGCTGATATTTTCCCGTGGGATCCGGTGTAAGTGAGCACAGCACCTTCTCCGTCATGGCCGGGCTTGTCCCGACCATCCACGTCTTGAGACGTGGCACGAACAACGTGGATGCCCGGGACAAGCCCGGACATGACGACTGTGGGCGTGGCGGGTATTTGCACCCTACCCCGTATTCCGCAGCCCCGCCGAAATCCCGTTGATGGTGAGCTGAATCCCGCGCAGCACCTGTTCGTCCGGGTTCTGCGCGCGATGCTCTTTCAGGAGTTCGACCTGCACGTGGTTGAGCGGATCGAGATAGGGGAAGCGGTGGCGCACCGAGCGTTCCAGCAGCGGGTTGCCCTGGAGCAGACGGTCATGGCCCATGATGTCGAGCAGCGTCTCGATGCAGGAATGCCATTCGCTGCGGATGCGGCCGAAGATTTTTTCGCGCAGGGCTTCATCCGGCACCAGCTCGGCATAGCGCGAGGCGATCGCGATCGAACTTTTCGCGAGCACCATGTCCATGTTCGACAGCAGCATGCGGAAGAACGGCCACTCCTTGTAGAGCTCTTTGAGGAACGGCATGCCCTTCTCGGGATGCGCCGCGATCCACTGCTCGACCGCGCTGCCGAAGCCGTACCAGCCTGGCAGCATCAGGCGGCACTGCGCCCATGAGAACACCCAGGGGATGGCGCGCAGATCCTCGATCGCGCGGGTCTTCTTGCGCGAGGCCGGACGGCTGCCGATGTTGAGCGTCGCGATCTCGTTGATGACGGTCGAGGCCCAGAAATAGTCGACGAAACCCTCGGTCTCGTAGACGAGGCCGCGATAGGCCTTGAAGGCAAGACCCGACAGCTCGTCCATGGCGGTGAGATATTCGCGGCGCGGCGCGCTCTGGCGTGGATGCAGCAGGCTCGCCTCCAGCGTCGCGGCCGCCAAGACCTCCAGATTGCTGCGGCCGACCTCGGCATTGGAATATTTCGACGAGATGATCTCGCCCTGCTCGGTGATGCGGATCTGGCCGTTCACGGCGCCGCCGGGCTGCGCGATGATGGCGTCGTAGCTCGGCCCGCCGCCGCGGCCGACCGAGCCGCCGCGGCCGTGGAACAGGCGCAGCCGCACATGATGCCGCTCGAACACCTCGACGAGGCCGATCTCGGCCTTGTAGAGTTCCCAGCCCGAGGTGACGAAGCCGCCGTCCTTGTTGCTGTCGGAATAGCCGAGCATGACCTCCTGCACGCCGCCGCAGCTGTCGACGAGACGGCGGTAATCGTGCAGCGACAGCATGCGGTCCATGATGACGCTGGAGGCCTGCAGATCCTCGATGGTCTCGAACAGCGGCACGATGTTGATGGCGCTGCGGCCTGAGGGATGGACGAGGCCGACTTCCTTGAGCAGCACGGCGACTTCGAGCATGTCGGACATGCTCTTGCACATCGAGATGATGCATTGGGGAATGGAGTCCGAACCGAACTTCGCATGCGCCTCCGCAGCGGCATGGAAGACGTTGAGCTCGCCCATGGTCTCGTCGCTGTATTTGACGAAGGGCGACACCAGCGAGCGCGGGCTGCGCAGTTCGTTGGTCAGAAGCGAGATGCGCGCGTCCTCGCCGAGCGCGAGATAGGACATGCCGGGATTGGCGGCATCCATCAGCTCGGCGATGGTGCGCTCGTGTACGGCGGAGTTCTGGCGGATGTCGAGCCGCGCCAGATGGAAGCCGAAACAATCCACCGCGCGCCGCAGCAGACGAAGCCGGCCGCGCGCGATGACGCGGGCGTTGTTGGCGATCAGGGAGCGATGCAGCACGTCGAGATCGGCCTGGAATTCCTTCACGCTGCTGTACGGCGCGCCCTTGCCGACCGGCCGACGGGTGATCTCGACCTGAAGCTTTTCGGCCGTCGCGGTCAGTCGGGCATAGATGCCGGAGACGGCGAGACGATAAGGCTCGCCGATCCGGTGCGGCGAGGTATCCGGCGAGCGCTCGGCGAGGGTGCGCAGCTCCTCGGAGATGTCGGCCAGATGTGCCGCGATCGACAGCTCGGAGCCGAGCACGTGCAGCTCTTCCAGGTAGAACTGCATCACCCGGCTCGACTGCAGCCGCAGCGTGCCGCGCATGACATCGGCGGTGACGAAGGGATTGCCGTCGCGGTCGCCGCCGATCCAGCTCCCCATGCGCAGGAACGAGGCGAGCTCGGAGGCCCCCTGCTTGCCGCCCTCCTCCAGCCGGTCCTCCAGCGTGTTGACGAGCCGCGGCACCTCGCGCAGGAAGGTGTAGTCGTAGAACGACAGGCCGTTGGCGACCTCGTCGAGCACGGTCAGCTTGGTGCGGCGGAGCAGATTGGTCTGCCACAGCGTCAGCACCTCGCGGCGCAGCTGCTCGTCGGAGGCAGCGGCCTCGTCCGCGGTCAACGCGACGCGCTCGCGGCGGTCCAGCAGGCTGGCAACTTCCATCTCTCGGTCCATCGTGCTCTTGCGGCGGACCTCGGTCGGGTGCGCGGTCAGGACGGGGCTGACCAGCGCGGTCTTGAAGAAGCCGCGCAGCGCATCGGCATCGATCCCCGCGGCCCTGGCATGGGCCAGCGTCTCCGCCAGCACCCCGGATCCGCTGGCGGCACTGCGGGCGCGCATCTGGCGGATGTTGTTCTGGTCCTCGGCGATGTTGGCGAGGTGGGAGAAATAGCTGAAGGCGCGGACGATCCGCACCGTCTCGGAAGTCGACATGCTGTCGAGGATCTGCTCGAGCTCCCGGCGGGCGAGCCGGTCCTCGTCGCGGTGGAACCGTATCGAGGTCTGCCGGATGCGCTCGACCAGGTCGAACAGGTCGGCGCCCTCCTGGTCGCGCACCGTGTCGCCCAGGATGCGCCCGAGCAGGCGGATGTCGTCCCGCAGCCGCGCATCCGCCTCCAGCGCCTGGACGTCCTCAGCGCGGTTGGCACGCGGCTCGGCGGCATCGGATGATATGGTTTGGAGGGACATCGGCGCGCTCTCCTCTTTGAGCTCCCTATGGCTCCCCGGCGCAAACGAGTGTGCGATATTTTTCTGCCGCAGCGCAAGACGAACTTGGGGGCGGTGCACCACTCCCGCCGCACTGGTGTTCCGGACGCGCTGCAACGCTCCTTCAGCGTTGCTGCGCAGAGCCGGGACCTTGCTCCAACAGTCTGGGCCCCGGCTCAGCAGCGCACCACACCGCGAAGACGCGGCGCGCTGCGCTGCGTCCGGGGCACGAGGCGGCCATTTCATCTCCAGACATACCTTCGCGATCTCGCGGCATATTCCGCCCGAGTTTTTCTGTCCGTTTCGCCCCTCATCGCAAACAAAGGGCGCAGGGAAGGCCGGGCGCCGGCTGGCACCCAGGGTCCGCACGCGGAAGACGCACGCGGGGTGACCACAGGTGATGCCGGTCGCCCGGCCTTCCCTGCGCAATGGTTTTACGGCTTATGGCGCGCTCTCCCCGGGGAGCGATGCACTGTTGCCCCCGTCGTCTTGCGGATGATCGATGCACGCGCCCGGTCGGGCGGCTCACCACCGCAAGCCTTGACGCCAGCCTGCGGGCGTCAGGACCACACGCTTTTGCCGTCCGCGGACGTTCCTCCCCTGACATCTGGAAGCTCGCGCGTGCTCGCCCCCGAAACCGAAAAGAAACGCTGTGACCGCACCGTGTCGATCCCGCGGATCGTCATGGCTCACGGGGGTCGCCCGCCCTGCCATCCCGTCACGCGCCGGCGCTACCGCGTCCATCGCCTCCCGGCTCACGTATCGTGACGATCGCGAAACGCCCCTTCTGGCGGGCCGGGATGGATTGCGGTTTACCCGAAACTCGAAATTCGGTCAATCAGAATCTTTAAAGGTTCCGCGCTTGACCTGCATCTGGCGTGTTTTGCCCGTCGGGCAGCGCGAGGGGTTGTGTGAGGTGTAGGATGGGTAGAGCCCTTGCGAAACCCAGCATGCCTCGTCATCGGCGGACGATTGATGGGTTTCGCTTCGCTCGACCCATCCTACGAGCTGCCCCCTCTCGCCCCCATCGCGCGCCAAAGAACCATGGTATGGCGGGAAAGCCGAATGAAAGAATGACCAGGAGATTTATCAGGTCGTCGAACATGATTGGCTCTTGGTCGTCAACACGCGGCAGATGGTTCGAGCTCATTCGATCACCTCGTCGGCGCGGGCAAGAAATGCCGGCGGGACGGCAAGGTCGATCGCTTTCGCCGTCCTGGCGTTGATGATCAGTTCGACCCTGGTCGGCCCCTGCACCGGAAGGTCGGCGGGCTTTTCGCCCTTCAGAATACGGTCGATATAGGTTGCGGAGCTGCGATACAGGTCAGCCGTATCCGGGCCGTACGACATCAGGCCACCCGCAGCCACCTGGAAGCGATTCCAGTAGATCGCCGGCAATTTCCTGGTGTTGGCCAGGTTGACGATGAGCTCGCGGTGGACTGTCGAGAAAGTCGCGGCCGTTATGATCAATCCGCCGCCTCCCCCGGCAGTAAACGAACCAATTCCGCGATCGATGTCGTCTGCGCCGTGGACACCAATGGAAAGCGATTCGATCGACAGCGATCGCGCGGCCGCCTCGAATGACGTCTTGAATCCCCTGAAATTGTGATTGACGGGGTCGCCGAGCATCGCGACCCGCGTCAGACGCGGCGAGATCTCCTTGAGCAAGCCCAGCCATTTTCCTCCGATATCGTACTCAAAGGGCGTAATGCCCGTGATGTTACCCGACGGTCGCGCCAGGCTCGCGACGAAACCTCCGGCAACCGGGTCTGTGACGTTGATGAATACGATCGGCACCGTCGCCGTTGCCTCTTGCAGGGCCAGTGTGGGCTCCGTCCCGGTTGCCAGGATCAGCGCGGGAGACGTGCTCACCATCTCCGTCGCGAGGGATCGCGCCCGTCCGACATCGCCCGCCGCCCAGCGATAGTCGATCTGGAGGTTTTGACCTGCAATCCAGCCGAGTTGCCGCAGTCCAGAGTTCAGTGCTTCCAGATATTTCGTGATCTGGGGATCGCCCTCGACAGCTCCGGTCAGAAAGCCGATCCGCCGCATTCGCCCGTCGGGCTGAGCTCTTGCAATCAGCGGCCACGCCGCGACACCCCCTGCAAGGCCAATAAATTCACGTCGCCGCATTCCAGTCCCCGCGATCAATCGACGTTAGTGTAACCGTCCAAACTCTGCACTTGGAAGACGCGGGGGCCGGCTCTTTCCGAAACCCAGCATGCTTCATCGTCGGCGGACGTTTCTGAAGGGTTCGCTCGCGCTCCACCCATCCCCCGATTTTCCGCTCAAGCCGGCACGATCACCTTGCCGATCGGCCAGAGCGCGATGCCGGCGAGCTTGAGATGGGCCCAGGCGAAGGGGATGCCGATGATGGTGACGGCCAGCAGGAGGGCCGTCACCAGATGGCCAAGCGCCAGCCACCAGCCGGCGAGCACGAACCAGACGATGTTGCCGATCACCCCGAGCGGGCCGGTGCCGATATCCTCGACACCGGTGACCTCGTAGCGGTTGACCGCGCGCAAGCCGAACGGCATCAGCGTGTAGACGGCGATGTTGAACGCCGCCCGCGCCCAGGGCAGGCCGATGATGGTGACGGCCATGATGACAGCGGCGATCAGCCAGCCGGCCGCCATCCAGGCGCCACCGATGAGAATCCAGACGATATTGAGGAGGATCGAAACGGGGGTCATGGGTTTATCCGGGGGTCAATGACACCGCCTATATAGGTGCGAAAATCGTCGTTGCGAAGACAGCCGTCGGTTTCACCAGGGGGGTAACGACCTCGAATGGCGTCGCTCCCACTTCATCCAAATGACGCATGCGACGACCAAAATGGCACGGCGATTGAAACATTCGGAACATGACGGCGTTGCCGTCGCGGCCATTGGGGCCTGGGGATTCACATGTCTGATTTCGTCATCGAGGAAGGTCTGCCTTATCCGCTGGGTGCCCATTGGAGCGGCAAAGGCACGAACTTCGCGGTCTTTTCCGCCAACGCCACCAAGGTGGAGGTCTGCCTGTTCGAGGGCGATCGCGAGACCCACCGTTTCGAGCTGCCGGAATATACCGACCAGGTCTTCCACGGCTACATCGCGGGCGTCGGGCCCGGCACCTTCTACGGCCTGCGCGTTCACGGCCCCTACCAGCCCGAAGCCGGCCATCGCTTCAATCCCAACAAGCTGCTGCTCGACCCCTATGCGCGCGCCCACGCCGGCACCCTGCAGTGGGATCCTGCGGTGTTCGGCTACAAGATGGAAACGGGCGACGACACCACTTTCGACGAGCGCGACAGCGCGCCGTTCATGCCGAAATGCGTCGTGGTCGATCCCGATTTCGACTGGCAGGCCGAGGCGGCGCGGCACGACGTCCATTGGGACGAGACGATCGTCTACGAGACCCATGTCAAAGGATTTTCGAAGAAGCATCCCGCCGTGCCGGAACACCTCCGCGGCACCTATGCCGGCTTCGCCACGCCCGAACTGATCGCGCATCTGACATCGCTCGGCGTGACGTCGATCGAGCTGCTGCCGATCCATTCCTTCGTCAACGACGACTATCTGCTCAGGAAGAACCTCGTCAATTACTGGGGTTACAACTCGATCGGCTTCTTCGCACCCGATCCGCGTTACGCCTCCGACGTGCCGAACTCCTTGCGCGAATTCAAGGAGATGGTGTCGAAGCTGCACGGCGCGGGCCTCGAGGTGATCCTCGACGTCGTCTACAATCATACCGCGGAAGGAAACGAGCTCGGGCCGACGCTGTCGTTCAAGGGCATCGACAATGCGAGCTATTACCGGCTGCTGCCGGACAGGAAGCGCTATTACATCAACGACACCGGCACTGGAAACACGGTGAATTTGTCCCATCCGCGCGTGATCCAGATGGTGATGGATTCCCTGCGCTACTGGGCCGGGCACATGCATATCGACGGCTTCCGCTTCGACCTTGGCACCATTCTGGCCCGCGAGGTCTACGGCTTCGACGAGCAGAGCGGTTTCCTGAAGGCGATGGACCAGGATCCGATGCTGGCGACCGTCAAGCTGATCGCCGAACCCTGGGATTGCGGCCCCGGCGGCTACCAGGTCGGCGGCTTCCCGCCCGGCTGGGCCGAGTGGAACGACAAATATCGCGACATCGTGCGCGACTATTGGCGCGGCGAAGCACCGCCTTCCGCACTCGCCGCGCGGCTGCTGGGATCGGCAGACATCTTCGGTCGCTGGGGCGGCCGGCGCTCATGGGCCAGCGTGAATTTCATCACGGCGCATGACGGTTTCACGCTGAACGACTGGGCGAGCTACAACGACAAGCACAACGAGGCCAACGGCGAAAACAACAAGGACGGAAATTCGAACAATCTGTCCTGGAATTGCGGCGCCGAAGGCCCAACCGATGACGAGAACATCATTGCGCTGCGCGAGCGGCAGAAGCGCAACATGCTGGCGACCTTGCTGCTCTCGCAGGGCACGCCGATGCTGCTCGGCGGCGACGAATTCGGCCGCACCCAGCAGGGCAACAACAACGCCTATTGCCAGGACAGCGACATCTCCTGGTTCGACTGGACCATGGGCGAGCATGCGCAAGCGCTGCTCGCCTTCACCAAGCGCGTGATCCAGCTGCGGCGGGATTATCCGATCCTGCGCCGCAGCCGCTTCCTCACCGGCGCGCATGACAAACAGCTCGACATCCGCGGCGTCGTCTGGGTCAACGCCAATGGCAGCGAAATGACCGACACGGATTGGGAGAACGGCTGGCAAAAGTGCTTCGGCGTCGTGCTCGACGGCCGCGCGCGCAAGACCGCGATCCCGCGCCACGGCGAGGACGACAGCGTGCTGATCATCCTCAACAGCTACGAGGGCGAGGTCGACTTCAAGCTGCCGCACACCACCGCAGGCCCGTGCTGGTCGCGGCTGCTCGACACGACGGTCTCCGACGGCGCGTCCGGCGACCGCTTCGAGTTCGACAGCATCTACAAGGTGCCGGGCCGGTCGTTCCTGCTGTTCGTGGGCGGGGAGCTGGCGTAGGGCACGCGCGGTTTGTTGCTGTAGCCCGGATGGAGCGTAGCGAAATCCGGGGCCTCAGTCGCAAGCACCGCCCGGATTGCGCTGCGCTCCATCCGGGTTACGGTTACTTGCCTTCGAACTTCGCCTCGCGCTTCTCCATGAAGGCCTTCATGCCTTCGGCCATGTCCTGCGTCTTGAACAGCGGCAGCAGCTGAAGATAGACGTGGTGGACGTGGTCGGAGAAGTTTTCGTTCAGGCCCATCCGCATCATGCGCTTCGAGGCCTGCACCGCGAGCGGTGCGTTGGCGGCGATCTCGCGGGCGACCGCATTGGCGCGGGTCATCAGTTCCGCGTCGGGCACGACCTCGTTGGCGAGGCCCCAGTCCAGGCACTCGCGCGCGCTCAGCGTGCGGCCCGTAAAAATCAGCTCGGCGGCCTTGGCCCAGCCGAGCATGCGCGGCAGCAGCCAGGTGCCGCCGGATTCCGGCACCACGCCGCGCTTGACAAAGGCCGCAGCGAGCTTCGAGGATTCCGCCATGATGCGGATGTCGCAGCCGAGCGCGGTGTCCATGCCGTAGCCGGCCGCACCGCCATTGACGGCGCATATGGTCGGCTTGTCCATGGCCTGCAACACCGTCGGCGGCGTGTTGCGCAGATTGATCGTGGTCGGCGAGGACGCAGCGCTGAGGCCGTTGCCGTCGCGCTCCTTGCGTAGATCGAGGCCGGCGCAAAACGCGCGCCCTTTGCCGGTGAGGATCACGACACGGACATTCCTGTCCTCGTTGGCTTCGGTCAGCATCCGCGCCAGATAGTTTAGCATCGGGCCGGAGATCGTGTTCATGCGCTCCGGCGCGTTCAGCGTGATAGTCGCGACGTGATCGGCGACTGTGTAGAGGACTTCGTTGGTCGCGTCGCTCATGACGGATGTTTCCCTGTTTCCTGGTAGCCCGGATGGAGCGAAGCGTAATCCGGGGTTTCAACCGCGAGCACCGTCTCGGATTGCGCTTCGCTCCATCCGGACTAAACGCATCTAGATTTTCCGTCCCACCTGTTCCCAATAGGGATCGCGCAGGCGGCGTTTGAATATCTTGCCGGAGTCCTCGCGCGGCAGCCCGGAGCGGATCTCGATATGCTTCGGCACCTTGTAGTCGGCGAGCGAGGCTTTCAGCCTTGCGCGGATGCCGGCGGCATCGAGCGTGACGCCGGCCTGCGGCTCGACCACGGCCATCAGCGCCTCGCCGAACTCGGGGTCGGGAATGCCGAACACCGCACAATCATGCACGCCGGGAACGGCATGCAGCACCGACTCGATCTCGGCCGGATAGATGTTGACGCCGCCCGAGATCACCATGTCGCGCTTGCGGTCGCAGATGAAGACGTAGCCGTCTTCGTCGATGTAGCCGACGTCGCCGGAGGTGATGAAACCGTTGCGGTCGATCTCGGCGCGCTTCTCCGGCTTGTTGTGGTAGGTGAAATCCGCCATCCCGGCCATGCGGGAATAGATCTCGCCGATCTCGCCCACGCCGAGCACGCGGCCGTCGTCGCCGATGAAGCGCAGCTCTGCGCCGGGCGATATCTTACCGACCGTACCCGGCTTCTTCAGCGCGTCCTCTGATGTGGCGAAAGTGACGGCGCTGGATTCGGTCGAGCCGTAGAATTCGTAGATCACCGGCCCCCACCACTCGATCATGGCGCGCTTGACGTCGGCCGGACAGGGCGCGGCGGCGTGGATGACATGGCGGAGCGAGGAGACATCGTACTTCTTGCGCACCGCCTCCGGCAGCTTCATCAGGCGGATGAACATGGTCGGCACCATGAAGATGGTGTCGATCCCAAAGCGCTCGATCAGCGCGAGGAATTCCTCAGGTTCGAAACGCGGCATCAGCACCAGCGCGCCGCCGAGCTTGCCGGCGCGGATGCCGAACGAGTTCGGCGCGGAATGATAGAGCGGACCCGGCAGGATTGCGCGGGCGCCGGGTTTCAATCCATAGATCATTGCGCGCATGCGCTCGCCGGCGGCCTGCTGGTCCGGCGTCGGCGCGTTGCGGCGCACGCCCTTGGGATGGCCTGTGGTGCCCGAGGTGTAGATCATATTCATTGGCTGCGGCACGACCGGGCCGTCATAGGGCTCGAATTGCGCGAGCCAGGATTCGAAATCGATCGCGAAGTCGGGCGCCTTCAAATGATCGGGATCGATTTTGTAATTGGACAGGATCTCCGGCGGCGTCGGCACGCTGAGCACGGTGACGCCTTGGGGAATGGAATCGCGCAAGGCGTGCAGCATGTCGGCATGTCCGATCAGAACGGAGGTGCCGGTGTCGTTCAGGATGTAGTTGATCTCCTCCGGCTTGAAGTGCCAGTTGATCGGTACGCCATAGGCCCCCAGCCGCATCGCGGCATAGGCGGCTTCGAGGAAGGCGATGTCGTTGCGCATCAGCATGCAGACGCAATCGCCCTGCCTGACGCCGATTTCCGCAAAGCCGGAGGCAATACGATCGGCGCGGCTGGCGATTTCGGCGTGGGAGCGCCGGCGCTCGCCGGAGACGATGCCGAGGAAGGGGGACGTTTCGCTCATTTGTTTTTCTTTGTTGACGTGAGTGGCTGTCATTCCGGGGCGACGCGCAGCATCGAACCCGGAATCTCGGGGTTCCGGGTCTGGTCCTTCGGACCATCCCGGAACGACGCAAAGCTAATCCACATATCTCGCCGCGCGCTTCTCCAGATTGGAGCGCACTGCTTCGGTCTGGTTGGCGCTGCCGATCAGCTTCTGCTGTTCGACGGATTCGGCGATCAGCGCGGGGCCGGGATCGACCGAGAGATTGTTGAGCAGGCGCTTCGCCGCGCGGATCGCATCGGGGCTCTTGCCGGCGATCTCGCGCGCGGCTTCGAGAGCGGCGGCGCGCGGGTCGTCGCAGATGCGCGTTGCAAGGCCATATGTCAGCGCCTCCTGCGCGGAGAAGATGCGCCCGGTATAGGTGAGATCGCGCAGGATGTCGTCGCGCACCAGCGAGGCCAGGACCGGCGTGCCCGCCATGTCGGGGACGAGGCCCCATTTGATTTCCATGATCGACATACGCGCATCCGGGCTGAGGAAGCGCATGTCGGCGCCGAGCGAAAGCTGGAAGCCGCCGCCGAAGGCAACGCCGTGCACGGCCGCAATCACGGGAACCGGAAGCTGACGCCAGCCCCACACCGCCTGTTGCGGAAAGTTGGCCTGGCCATGCGTGCGCTTGGTGAGGTCACGATTTTCGCCACCCGGAATTCCATTGCCGCCCTTCTCCTTCATGGCGGCAAAACGCCCCATGTCGAGACCGGCGCAGAAGGCGCGGCCCTCGCCGGACAGCACGACCGCGCGAACGCCCTTTTCCTTCGACAGCCGCTCGGTTGCCGCGACAAGGGCTTCGAACATCGGCTGATCGAGCGCATTCATCTTGTCGACGCGCACCAGACGCACATCGGCGACGCCTTCCGAGATCGTGATCGAGACGCGCTCTTCCATAAATGAATTCTCCCCTGGTTCTTGCCTGTTCTTGTTCGGTGCCGCTTTACAGGACGACGGCGCCCGGATTTAGTCAATCGACCAATTAACTGACAATCCGTACGGGAGAAACAGCCATGTTCAAGGAAAATCTTTTGGCTGGACGCCGCATTCTCGTGACCGGCGGCGGCACAGGGCTCGGCAAGTCGATGGCGGCGCGCTTTCTCCAACTCGGCGCCGAGGTGCACATTTGCGGCCGGCGCAAGATCGTCTGCGACGAGACCGCGACCGAGCTGATGGCCGCGTATGGCGGCCGCGTCACCAGCCACGGCGTCGACATCCGCAACGCGCTCGCGGTCGAGGAGATGGTCGAGACCATCTTTCGTGATGCGCCGCTCACCGATCTCATCAACAACGCGGCCGGCAATTTCATCTCGCGCAGCGAGGAGCTGTCACCGAAGGGCTTCGATGCGGTCGCCAACATCGTCATGCACGGCACGTTCTACGTGACGCAGGCGATCGGCAAGCGCTGGATCGCGTTGAAGCAGCCCGGCAACGTCGTCTCGATCACCGTGACCTGGGTGCGCAACGGCTCGCCCTATGTGGTGCCGTCGGCGATGAGCAAGTCGGCGATCCACGCGATGACGATGTCGCTCGCCACCGAATGGGGCCGCTATGGCATCCGCCTCAACACGATCGCGCCGGGCGAGATCCCGACCGAAGGCATGAGCAAGCGCATCAAGCCGGGCGACGAGGCCGGCGCGCGCACCAAGGCGATGAACCCGATGGGCCGCGTCGGCACCATGGAGGAGCTGCAGAACCTCGCGGTGTTCCTGATCTCGGGCGGCTGCAACTGGATCAATGGCGAGACCATCGCCATGGACGGCGCGCAGGCGCTCGCCATGGGCGGTAATTTCTACCAGCTCCGCGACTGGAGCGACGACGACTGGAAAACCGCCCGCGAAAGCATCATGGCGCAGAACGAGAAGGACCGGGCGAAGCGGGGGTGAGTTCGTCTCACGGAAGCTTGTAAGCGGCTGATACTTTCGCCTCCTCCGCAACTGTCGTCCCTGCGAAAGCAGGGACCCATAACAACCGAACGTCGTTTGACGAAGACAGGCAATGACCCGTCTTCGCAAAATTGTGTCTTGTGGCTATGGGTCCCGGATCTGCGCTTCGCTTGTCCGGGACGACAGCGGGGCCGTCTTGTCTTCCCCCGCGGATGACGCCACACTCCCTGGCATAAAAACAAACGCCACGGGAGAGACATGTCCACACTCCAGCCATTGACGGATCTCGCCGACATGGTGCGCGAGCGCGCCAGGAGCCGCGGCAGCGCGACCGCCTACGAGTTCGAGGGCCGCGTCACCAGCTTTGCCGAGTTCGACATCAAGACCAACAAGGTCGCCAACGCGCTCCTCGCGAGCGGCGTGAAGAAGGGTGAGCGCATCGCCTATCTCGGCAAGAACAGCGATGTCTATTTCGAGCTCTTGATGGGCGCGATGAAGGCCGGCGTCGTGATGGCGCCGGTGAACTGGCGGCTCGCCGGGCCCGAGGTCGCCTTCATCGTGGGCGACTGCCAGGCACCGGCGCTGTTCGTCGGGCCGGAATTCATCGAGCAGGTTCGCCAGATCAGGGATCAGTTGCCGGGCGTGCGTACCGTCATCACCACCGAGGGCGGCGCGCCGGAATGGCAGGATTTCACGGCCTGGCGCGACGCGCAAAGCGACGTTGATCCGAAGGTGCCGATCGACACGAAGGACATCGCGATCCAGCTCTACACCTCAGGCACTACGGGCAAGCCGAAGGGCGCGATGCTGAGCCACGCGAACTTCCTCAACCTCGTGCAGACCGGCAACGCCGCGGACAAGCCGGAATGGAACCGGTGGTCGACCGAAGACGTCTCGCTGGTCGCGATGCCGATATTCCATATCGGCGGCTCCGGCTGGGGCGTGATGGGGCTATATCACGGCGCCCGCGGCGTGATCGCGCGCGAGTTCGATCCGACCAAGGTGCTGGATTTCTTCGAACAGTCCGGCATCACGAAACTGTTCATGGTGCCGGCGGCGATGCAGTTCGTGGTGCGGCAGCCGCGCGCGAAAACGGTCGATTTCTCGCGGCTGAAATACATGCTGTACGGCGCCTCGCCCATCCCGGCGGCGCTGCTGAAGGAATGCATCGAGGTCTTCAAATGCGGCTTCGTGCAGATGTACGGCATGACCGAGACGACCGGCACCATCGTCGCTCTGCCGCCGGAGGACCACGTCGAGGGGCTGGAACGGATGCGCTCGGCCGGCAAGGCGCTGCCCGGCGTCGAGATCGCGATCCTCGATGTCGATGGCAAACCGCTGCCGCCGCGCGAGGTCGGCGAGATCGCGACGCGCTCGGGATCCAACATGGCCGGCTACTGGAATTTGCCTGAGGCGACAGCCTCGACGCTGCGCAGCGACGGCTGGCTGCGCACCGGGGACGCCGGCTACATGGACGAGGACGGCTATCTCTACATCCACGACCGCATCAAGGACATGATCATCTCCGGCGGCGAGAACATCTACCCCGCCGAGGTCGAGAGCGCGCTGTGCGATCACCCTGACGTCGCCGAGGCCGCCGTGATCGGTATCCCCGACGAGAAATGGGGCGAAGCCGTGAAGGCCGTGGTGGTGATGAAGCCGGGCAAGCAGGCCACCGCCACCGACATCATCAACTTCACCCGGACGCGCATCGCCGGCTTCAAGACGCCGAAGAGCGTGGAGTTCCTGCCGGCGCTGCCGCGGAATCCGTCAGGCAAGATCCTGCGACGGCAGTTGCGGGAGCCCTATTGGGCGGGCAAGGACCGGCGGGTGAATTAGGCACCCTGTCGTCCCGGACAAGCGAAGCGCAGATGCGGGACCCATAGCCCCAGGGAGAGGTTTGGCGAAGACTCGGAGTTACCAGTTCGGGACAAACTTCTCCCTGGGGTTATGGGTCCCCGCCCCCGTGCGCAATTGCGCACTAGGCGGGGACGACTCGCGGAGAGAGACGTCGCACGGCCACAACGTCATCCGCAGCGCGCCTCAGTGCTTCCCCGGCCCCATATACCCGAACAGGAATCCTGCCACCTTGCGAATCTGGATCTCCTCGCTGCCTTCGGTGATGCGATAGCGACGGTGGTGGCGGTAGATGTGCTCGAACGGCTTGTGGCGTGAGTAGCCCATGCCGCCATGGACCTGCATGGCGCGGTCGGCGGATTCGCAGCAGAGGCGGTTTGCCCAGTAGTTGCACATCGAGACGCGGTCGGAGAGCGTGCGCTCGATCTGTTCCTCGGTGAGTTTATCCATCTCCCAGGCGGTCTTGCGGATCAGGAGGCGCAGCATCTCGGCCTGCGTCGCAAGCTCCACCAGCGGGAACTGGATCGCCTGGTTCTCGGCCAGCGCCTTGCCGAACGGCTTGCGCTCGCGGGCATATTTGACGCTTTCATTGATGCAGTAGACGGCAGCGCCCAGCGAGCTTGCCGCCTGGCGGATACGGTTCTGGTGCACGAAGCACTGCGCCAGCGACAGGCCGCGGCCGACCTCGCCGAAAAGCGCATCGTCCGGAACGAACACGTCGGTGAAACTGACGCGGGGATGGTCGGTCGGCATGTTGAAGGTCCACATGTACTCCTCAACCTTGACGCCATGGCTCTTGGCCGGCACCAGGAAGCAGGTGATGCCGCGGGCATCGCCGTCATTGCCCGAGGTGCGCGCGAACAGCGCGCAATGGGTGGCGACGTGCATGCCGGTGGTCCACATCTTCTCGCCGTTGATGATCCAGCCCTTGACGTTGTCGCGGGTGGCGGGCACCGCGCGCGTCTCCATGTGGGTCGCGTCCGAGCCGTGATTGGGCTCGGTCAGGCCGAATGTGATGCGGTACTTGCCCTTGATCGAGCCGTCGATCATCTCCTTCTGATCGTCGCGGCCGTAACGGTCGAGCATGGTTGCGACCGGAAAATTGCCGACGATGGAATGCTCGTTCTGCAGGTCGTTGTGCAGGCCGAGACCCTTTGCGGCAAAGTGTTCGCGGATCACCGCCATCCAGAGGTTCGAGCCGTCCTTGCCGCCATACTGCTTCGGCACGGCAAAGCGCAGATGGCCGGCGGCATCGGCGCGATCCTTTGCCGTCCTCAGCAGCGCTTCCCATTCATGGCGCGGCAGCCCGCCATTGTCGAAGTCTGTGCGCGCCCATTCGCGGCGATGGTCGAAGAAACGGATATTGTCGTCCGCTTCTTCCAGCGGCTTGATCTCGCGTTCAATGAAACGGTCAAGCTCTGCGAGATAGGCGACGAGATCGGTTGGCAGCGAGAAATCCACGGCTCTCTCCCGGATGACTTTTTCGTTTTGCGTTAAGGCGCTAGGCGCGTTTTCGCTTGGCGCGATTAAGGTGAGAAGAGCGAGGACAAGTCAAGCAATGCGAGGCGTTCCGGATGCGCAAGGGCCCCCGCGCAATTCGATGGTGTCGCAGCGCCGGCTCGCGGTACAATGACGCCCATATTCCTTCACGAGAAAATGCCGGAGCGATCATGGAGCTGAAGTTTTCGAAGGTGGAACGCAAGGGGCCGATCACGATCGTCACGTTGTCGCGGCCCGAGGTCTACAACGCGCTGCACACCGATGCGCATTTCGAGCTGCAGAAGGTGTTCGACGATTTCTCCGGCGATCCCGAGCAATGGGTCGCAATCGTCACCGGCGCCGGTGACAAGGCGTTCTGCGCCGGCAACGATCTGAAGTGGCAGGCAGCCGGCGGCAAGCGCGGCTGGGACAAGAGCGGCTTCGCCGGCCTCACCGCGCGCTTCGATTGCGACAAGCCGATTATAGCCGCCGTCAACGGCGTTGCCATGGGTGGCGGCTTCGAGATCGCGCTCGCCTGCGACCTGATCATAGCCTCGGAGAACGCGACCTTCGCCCTGCCCGAGCCGCGCGTCGGCCTCGCTGCGCTTGCCGGCGGCCTGCACCGGCTGCCGCGGCAGATCGGCCTGAAGCGCGCTATGGGCATGATCCTCACCGCGCGCCATGTCGGCGCCAAGGAAGGTCTCGAGCTCGGCTTCGTCAACGAAGTGGTGCCGCAGGGCGAAGCGCTTGCGGGCGCATTGCGCTGGGCCGAGATGATCACCAAGAACTCGCCGATGTCGATCCGCGCCTCGAAGCAGGCGATCCAGAAGGGGCTCGCCGTCTCGCTGGAACAGGCGATCGAGGATCAGCGCGACTATCCGGCGGTGAAGGCGATGGTGGCCTCGCAGGATTACATCGAGGGACCGAAGGCTTTCTCGGAGAAGCGCCCGCCGAAATGGGTGGGGAAGTAGGGCGATCCCTGCCGCGACGTGGGGCGTCCTCAATATCACCGGTGTCATGCCCCGGCTCGACCGGGGCATCCAGTACGCCGCAGCCTATCGACTCGACCACAATCGTCACAGAGTACTGGATCGCCCGCTTCCGCGCGCGATGACACCGACTATGGAGACAAGCCTCCCTACCCGCCTCGCGACAGCTCGCGCTTGTAAGACGCGTAATTCGGCTGGTCCACCGCGAGCTTGTCCATCGTCGTCGCCCACAGATGCTCGGCAAGACCCGGCGTCGCGAGATCGACCTCGCCTTTCGCAATGCGCTCGGCCAGCGCGCGGTTGAGATCGGCGACCGAACCGTCCATGCCGAGCAGCGCGCGCAACCGGTCCACCTCCTTCGCGTTGCTGCCCTCCTCCTGCGTCAACTGGCGCGTGACGAGATCGAGGATGTTGATCGCGACCCGCAGCTTGAAGGCCTGATGGCCTGAGATCAGCGGCGCGATGTCGTTGCGAAGGAAATCGGCGACGGCCTGGGTCAGCTCGATCGGCGGCGGTTCGTCCTGCATGGTCAAATCCCCCGGGGCGACAGCAGCCGCAACAGATCGATCTCGGTCTCGGAGGCGCGGCGGCCGATCATCGCGCGCTCCATGGAATGATCAGGGCCTTCGCGGAACCGCTGCATCATCCCGCCGCACATGATGCCCCAGCGCAGCGTGCCCATCACTTCCCAGAACTTGACGCGCGCCGGATTGCAGGGGCGCCCAGCCGCCTCATAGCCCGCGAACAGCTCCTCGCGCGAGCCAAAGCCGCCGACCGGCTTGTCGATCTCGCCGAAACGCCAGGAGTTGACGCAGACCCAGCCGAGATCCTCCATGGGATCGCCGAGATGGGCAAGCTCCCAGTCGAGCACCGCGCGAACGCCGTCGGCGCCGATGATGAGATTGCCGTTGCGGAAATCGCCATGAACCAGCGTGGTCTCGGCCGACGGGCCGGGATCGTGGTCGCGCAGCCAGCGCAACGCCAGTTCGAACACGGGCTTCGGCCAGTTGAGGCTGCGATAGTCGCGTTCGAATTCGGAGATTTCCTCTGTCGCGCCCCGGCTACGCAGCGCAGGCAGCTTGTCGAGCGGCAACCTGTGCAGCCCGGCAAGCACGCCGCCGATCTGCCGTGCGAGCTGCGGCCGCGCCGCGGCGTATTCGTCATCGCGAAGAATCTTGCGCGCGATGGTCTCGCCCTCGACCCGCTGCATGATGAAGCCGGTGCCGAGCCCTTCGTCGGGCGTCAGCACATGCATTACGCGCGGCGACGGCACGCCGGCCTCATAGGCGAGCTGCATCAACTGGGCTTCGGCGGCAAGGCCTGCCGCCCGCGTCGGCGCTGCGCCATAGCCTTTCGGCGAGCGGCGCAGGATCGCGCCGACCGGCCCGTCGGGATGGACGATGTCGAAGCGCCAGGTTTCCTGACTGGCGCCGCCAGACAGTTTTGCAGCACCGGTAACGCCGGTTGCGCCCTTGCACCAGCGCTGGACGCTGCGGGCGAGTTCAGCCTCGATCATTTGCCTTTGAACTGCGCCGGGCGCTTCTCCAGGAAGGCGCCGACGCCTTCACGGAAATCATTGGTGTCGCCGGCGCGCAGCTGGCACTGGAATTCGAGATTGAGCTGATCCTCGAAGGAGTTTTCCGGGCTGTCCCAGTACAGCTTGCGGATCAGCGACAGCGCCACAGTCGGGCCGCTGGCGAGATCACGCGCGAGCTTCATCGCCTCTTCCATCAGCACGCCGTCATCGTAGACGCGGTTGACGAGACCCCATTCCAGCGCCTTCTCGGCCGGCAGGCGCTCGCCCATCAGCGACAATTCGACCGAGCGCGCCTTGCCGATCAGGCGCGGCAGCAGCCAGGTCGAGCCGCAATCCGGCACGAGCCCGATGCGACGGAAGGCCTGGAGAAAGTAAGACGAGCGCGCGCACAGGATCATGTCGCCGAGCAGCGCGAAGCTCATGCCGGCGCCGGCGGCGGGGCCGTTCACGGCTGTCACGATCGGGCAATGCAAATTGCGGATGCGGCGCAGGAACGGATGGAAGCCGGTCTCGAGCGTCATTCCCGCCTTGGTCTTCTTCGACTGATCGTTGCGGCCCTGGAGGTTGGCGCCGGTGCAGAACGCCCGCCCGGCCCCGGTCAGCACGACGCAGCGGACCTCGTCCTTCTTCTCCTCGATCACGTCGAGCGCATCTGACAGACCGCCCAGCATGTCCATGGAGATCGCGTTCATCACCTCCTGATGGTCGAGCTTGAGGATCGCGACCGAACCGTCGAAATCGAGCGTGACGTGTTTGAACTGCATGGTGTCCTCGTCAGTTGCGGGCGGCGATGTTTCGCAGGCCGGAATTCGTTTTGCCGGGCGCATATTTGATTTTTGTCGCGGCCTTGTCCATGGTGGTCCGAACATACCTTGTCGTCGTATCGCACAATCTTGCGCGCACAGGCTGGCGCGCGCAGACCGAAGAAACCTCGCCAAAAAACAGGAAACGCACCATGTCCATTTTCGACCTCTCCGGCCGCGTGGCCGTGGTCACCGGCGGCAACGGCGGTATCGGGCTCGGAATCGCGCAGGCCCTCGCCGGCCAGGGCTGCAACGTCTCGATCTGGGGCCGCAATGCTGACAAGAACAAGGCTGCTGCCGCGATCATGGCGGGTCTACCAGGCAAGGTCGATAGCCGCATCTGCGACGTCACCGATCCGGCCTCGGTCAATGCCGCGATGAAGGCAACGCTCGACATGTTCGGCCGGGTCGACGGCTGCTTTGCCAATGCCGGCATCGGCGGCGGCGGCCGGCGTTCCTTCATCGAGCGCACCGAGGAGGAATGGCGCACGATGTTCGCCACCAATCTCGACGGCGTGTTCCATGCATTCCAGGCCGCAGCCCGGCATATGACCGATCGCGCCAATGCCGGCGATCCCTTCGGCCGGCTGGTCGCGACCTCCAGCCTCGCCTCGATCTTCGGCACCGCACGCAACGAACACTACGCCGCGACCAAGGCCGCCATCAACGCGCTGGTGCGTGCGCTCGGCGTCGAACTGGCACGCCACGGCGTCACGGCGAATGCGATCCTGCCGGGCTGGATCAAGAGCGACATGACCGCGGGCATCATGGCGAACGAAAAATTCGTCGCCAACGTGATGCCGCGGATTCCGGTGCGGCGCTTCGGCGAGGCCAGCGACTTCGGCGGCATCGCGGTGTACCTGATGAGCAAGGCCTCGTCGTATCATACGGCGGATACGTTCGTGATCGACGGCGGCTATACGGCGTTCTGATTTCGTAGGGTGGGCAAAGCCGTACTTGCCGTGTGCCCACCATCAGCAGTTTGGATTGTCGTGGTGGGCACGCTGCGCTTTGCCCACCCCACGGCATTCGTTTCGTGAGCGCAGAGGGGGAATAGAAATGTTTTCACACATCATGATCGGCACCAACGACCTCGACAAGGCCAAGGCGTTCTACGACCAACTGCTCGGCACGCTCGACGTGCGGCCGGCCCGGGTCGACGGCCACCGCATCTTCTACATCACCAAGACCGGCGTGTTCTCGGTGTCGAAGCCGATCAACGGCGAGCCCGCAACCTGCGCCAACGGCGGCACCATCGGCTTTGCCTGCAGCTCCCCCGAACAGGTCGATGCCTGGCACGCGGCTGGCCTTGCGGCGGGCGGCGTCTCGATCGAGGACCCGCCCGGCGTGCGCCAGGGCCCGGGCGGCAAGCTCTATCTCGCCTATCTGCGCGACCTCGACGGCAACAAGATCTGCGCGATGCACCGGATGCCGAACTAGGGCTACATCCACCGCTGTCATGCCCCGGCTTGACCGGAGCATCCAGTACGCCGCGGCTTCTCCAGGAGAAGCTGGCGTCACGGAATACTGGATCGCCCGGTCGAGCCGGGCGATGACATCCGTAAGTGCGGCCCGCACCTGCCGCCTCACGCCATTCAAACAACATTTCAAACGCCCTCGCGATATTCCATCGCGTGGCATGGCTCGCGTAAAAATGCGCGCTCGCGCTTTGGCTGCGCTGCGACTATTCTTTCGGCCAAACGCCACCACAGAGCCCCCGGGAGGAACCATGACGAAGCACGCCTACATACCGCGCACCACCAACTACACCCTGAACCCCGGCGACGAGCTGAACGACCTGCGCATGTCGGACCAGGTCCGGCCGCTCTATGACCACGTCAGGAAGTTCATCCGCGACACCGTCGAGCCGATGTCGATCGAGTTCGCCAAGGCCGGCGAAGGCAAGGAAGATCGCTGGAGCTTCACGCCGAAGCAGCTCGAGGTGCTCGAGGTCGCCAAGAACAAGGCCAAGAAGGAAGGCCTCTGGAACTTCTTCCTGCCCGACGACGAGACCGGCCAGGGCCTGAAGAACCTCGACTACGCCTATATCGCCTCCGAGCTCGGCAAGAGCCCGCTGGCCTCCGAGACCATGAACTGCTCGGCGCCCGACACCGGCAACATGGAAGTGCTGGAGCGCGTCGGCACCAAGGAGCAGAAGGAGAAGTGGCTGAAGCCGCTGATGAACGGCGAGATCCGTTCGGCCTATGTGATGACCGAGCCGCACGTCGCCTCCTCCGACGCCAAGAACATCGCGACCACCGCCAAGCTCGTCGGCGACGAATGGGTCATCAACGGCGAGAAATACTACATCTCTGGCGTCGGCGATCCCCGCTGCAAGATCCTCATCGTGATGGTGAAGACCAATCCGGACGCGGCGCCCAGCAAGCAGCAGTCGCAGATCCTGGTGCCGCGCGACACGCCCGGCGTCGAGGTGCTCGGGCCCATGTACGTGTTCGGCCAGGACCACGCGCCGCGCGGCCACATGCACATGCGTTTCAACAATGTGCGGGTGCCGAAGGAGAACATCCTGCTCGGCGAAGGCCGCGGCTTCGAGATCTCGCAGCTCCGTCTCGGACCGGGCCGCATCCATCACTGCATGCGCACCATCGGCAAGGCCGAGAAGGCGCTCGATCTGATGGTGCAGCGTGGCCTCACCCGCGAAGCCTTCGGCAAGAAGATCGCGCATCTCGGCGGCAACATGCAGATTATCGCGCAGGCCCGCTGCGAGATCGAGGCGATGCGGCTGATGGTGCTGAAGGCCGCCAAGGCCATGGACGTGCTCGGCAACAAGGAGGCCCGCGTCTGGGTCTCCATGGTCAAGGCCATGGTGCCGGAGCGCGCCTGCAAGATCATCGACCAGTCGATCCAGATGCATGGCGCCACCGGCATCTCGCACTGGACCCCGCTCGCCGAGATGTACCAGGATGTCCGTCACCTGCGCTTTGCGGACGGTCCGGACGAGGTGCACTGGATGGTGGTGGGACGTCACGAGCTGAGCATGGCGTAAGCCAGGAGATGCCGTAGGGTGGGCAAAGGCGCGCTCTTCGCGCGCCGTGCCCACCATCACGGCATCGCAAGACGTGGTGGGCACGCTTCGCTTTGCTCACCCTACGAAGGTTTGCCTTCCAGGGAGTCCCCATGGATTACGCCGCCAGCGACCTCACGCCACGCGAGCGCTACAAGGTGCTGACGTCCTTCATCCTGCCGCGGCCGATCGCGTGGGTGACGACGGTCGGTCCATCAGGCGTGGTCAATGCCGCGCCCTTCAGCTTCTTCAACGCCTTCTGCGAGGATCCGCCGCTGTGCATGTTCGCGGCGAACCGCAAGCCGAACGGACAGGACAAGGACACCTTCCTCAACATCCAGCGAACCGGCGAGTTCGTGGTCAACATCGCCGACGAGCCGCTGGCCAAGGCCATGCACGAGAGCAGCGGCGATTTTCCCCCCGAGGTCGGTGAGCCCGATTATCTCGGGCTGAAGCTCGCGGCCTCCAAGACGGTTGCGGTACCGCGGCTGGCCGACACGCCCTGGGCGATGGAGTGCAAGCTCTGGAAGATGATCGACGTCAACGACGATCGCCGCCTGATCATGGGCGAAGGCCTGCACTTCTACATCCGCGACGAACTCTGGGACCACGACGCGATGCGGGTGCACATGGACCGCTATCACCCGATCGGCCGCATGTTCGCGGACCGCTATTGCCGCACCGACGACCGCGTGGTGTTTCCAGCGGCGGAGGGCATCAAGAAACCGTAGGGAGGATTAGCGCAGCGTAATCCGCCGAACTCCTGCAATGAAAGGGCGGATACGCCTACGGCTAATCCGCCCTACTCGGCTATGTCGCCGGCGCGACCTTGTCCTGCGTCTTGGTGTCGAAGTCGCTGGCGTCATGGCGCTCATGGAGCTGGCTGGCGGGATCGCCCATGACGCGGTTGACCATGCGGCCGCGCTTCACGGCCGGACGCTGCGCGATCTGGTCGGTCCAGCGCTGCACGTTCTTGTAGTCCTGCACCGACAGAAACTCGCCGCCATTGTAGAGCAGCCCCTTGGCGAGCGCACCGTACCAGGGCCACACCGCGATATCGGCGATGGTGTAGTCCCGGCCTGCGAGATATTCGTGGTCGGCCAGGCGCCGGTCGAGCACGTCGAGCTGGCGCTTGACCTCCATCGCGAAACGATCGATGGCGTATTCGATCTTGAGCGGCGCGTAGGCGTAGAAATGGCCGAAGCCGCCCCCGAGATAGGGCGCGCTGCCCATCTGCCAGAACAGCCAGGACATGGTCTCGGTACGGGCCTTGATATCCTTCGGCAGGAAGGCGCCGAACTTTTCCGCGAGGTAGAACAGGATCGATCCGGATTCAAACACACGGATCGGCTCTGGGCCCGAGCGGTCCATCAGTGCCGGGATTTTCGAGTTCGGATTGATGTCGACGAAACCGCTACCGAACTGGTCGCCATTGCCGATCTTGATCAGCCAGGCGTCGTATTCGGCGCCCTTGTGGCCGAGCGCCAGCAGCTCCTCTAGCATCACGGTGACCTTCACCCCGTTCGGCGTCGCCAGCGAATAGAGCTGGAGCGGATGCTTGCCGACCGGCAGCTCCTTGTCGTGGGTGGGGCCGGCGATCGGACGGTTGATGCTGGCGAACTGCCCGCCATTCTCCTTGTTCCAGGTCCAGACTTTGGGCGGCACGTAGGCGGGGGCGTCGGTCATGAGGGGGCTCCGGCGAAAAAGATGCGCCTGCATTAATTAGCCCGCGGATGGCCGATGGCAAGGGCACCGAACGCATTTCCGCGCCGGACAAGTCTCCATTTTGTCATGGCGGCCTTTCCCCGTCATTCCGGGGCGCCCGAAGGGCGAGCCCGGAAACCATCGGGCCGCCAGGAATGCTCGGAGAAATGGATTGCGGATTCTCGCTTGCGCGAGCCCCGGAATGACGGGGACACCTAAGACGCCGCGGCCTGCGGCACCTCCGCCCACCCCATCACAAAACCTTCATACCCCTTGGCGGCGACGTCGTCGCAGATCCGACGGTAGACGCCGACACCACCGATATAGGGCATGAAGATGCGCGGCTTACCCGGGATGTTGGCGCCCATGTACCAGGAACTGGCCTGCGGATAGAGCGTGCCGCTGGCAACCTCATTGACATGGGCGACCCATTTCTCCTCGGCTTCCGTGTCCGCCTCCATTGTGGCGAGGCCCTGCTCGCGCATGTGGACGAGACAGTCGGCGATCCAGTCGACATGCTGCTCGATCGACACGATCATGTTCGAGAGCACCGAGGGGCTGCCGGGGCCGGTGATGATGAACAGGTTGGGAAAACCCGCGCTCATCAGGCCGAGATAGGTCTTCGGGCCCTCCGCCCATTTCCGGTTCAGGGTTCGCCCGCCGCGCCCACGAATGTCGATCTTCGCGACCGAGCCGGTCATGGCATCGAAGCCGGTCGCCATCACCAGTGCATCGACCTCGTGATCCCGGCCTGCGACGCGCACGGCGTTCGCGGTGATCTCCTCGATCGGGTCGGCCTTGATGTCGACCAGCGAGACGTTCGGCCGGTTGAAGGTCGCGAAATAATCGGTGTCGATGCAGATGCGCTTGGTGCCGATCGGGTGGCTGTTCGGCTGCAGCAGCTTGGCAGTCTCCGGATCCTTCACGATCTCGGCGATCTTGCCGCGCACGAAGTCGGCGGCGGTATCGTTCGCCGCGCGTTCGAGGCCGAGATTGTTGTAGACATACATGAAGGTGAGCCCGCCGCGATCCCAGCGCGCCCTGAATTTGGCACGCCTCTCCTCCTCGCTGTCGTCGAGCGCGCCGCGATCGGGCTGCTCGGCATAAATGCCGTTGCGCGCGACCTCGCGGGCGAAACGGCGGATCTCCGGATATTTCTTGCGGAACGCATTGCGCTCCTCGTCGGTGAGCGCGCCGTTGCGGGCGGGAATGGAGAAATTCGCCGTGCGCTGAAACACGGTGAGGTGTCTCGCCTGCCCGGCAATGATGGGCGCCGACTGGATGCCCGATGATCCCGTGCCGATCAGGCCGACGCGCAGGCCGGTGAAATCGACCGGCTCGTGCGGCCAGTTGCCGGTGTGGTAGACCGGACCCTTGAAATTCTCGAGGCCCTTGATGTCTGGCTTGCGCGCATTCGACAGGCAGCCGGTGGCGAGCACGACGAACCGGGCGTCGACGGTCTTGCCGCCGGCGATCGTCACGGACCAGGTCGCCGTGCGCTCGTCGAACATAGCGCGTTCGACGCGGGTGTCGAACTGGATGTCGCGGCGCAGGTCAAACCGGTCGGCGACGTGGTTGGCGTATTGCAGGATTTCCGGCTGCGGCGCGTAGCGCTCGCTCCAATCCCATTCCTGCTGGAGCTCCTCCGAGAACGAGTAGGAATATTGCATGCTCTCGACATCGCAGCGCGCGCCGGGATAGCGATTCCAGTACCAGGTGCCGCCAACGCCGCCGCCCTGCTCGTAGACGCGCGCCGAGAAACCAAGCCCGCGCAGGCGGTGCAGCATGTACATGCCGGCGAAGCCTGCGCCGACGACGATGACATCGTAGGCCTCGGTGGCCTGAGCCGGGCTCGATTGCACTGACATCGGCTGGCGCTCCCTCGTCGTTTTGCTTTGTTGTTGATCAGCATTCTCCCAGCTCTGCCGAAGCGCAAGAGGCAAATCAGCGGGCTCCGGCCTGATAATTTTGTGCAGCGGAATGGCTCATCCCCTGCGTGACGCCTGCACGCAAGATGCGCGGCCAAATCCGGCTTGGCATCGCCGATGACGATGGGCTAGCGTCGTCGAAGGCCGCCGGGAGAAAGCCATGAAATCGCCGATCTGCGACATGCTGGGGGTAGAGTTCCCGCTGTTCGCCTTCAGCCATTGCCGCGATGTCGTGGCCGCCGTCAGCCGCGCCGGCGGCTTCGGGGTGCTCGGCGCGACCGTGCACACGCCGGATACGCTCGAACGCGAACTGAAATGGATCGACGCGCATGTCGACGACAAGCCCTATGGCATCGACGTGCTGATCCCCGAAAACATCTCGACATCGGGCGAGAAGGACGTCACCTGGAAGAGCCTGGAAGCCCGCGTGCCGCAGGAGCACCGCAGGTACACACGCGACCTCCTGAAAAAATACGACATCGAGCTGACCACGACGGACGTGGCCGACGACCAGCCGCAGCCGTTCGACGCGAAGACGGCGCTTCAACTGCTCGAAGTCGCCTTCAATCATCCGATCCGCCTGATCGCCAATGCGCTCGGCGTGCCGCCCAAGGCGATGATCGAGATGGGCAAGACGCACGGCGTGCCGGTCGCGGCACTCGTCGGCGCCAAGGAGCATGCGCTGCGCCAGGTCGCCGCCGGCGTCGACATCCTCGTGGTGCAGGGCACCGAAGCCGGCGGCCATTGCGGCGAGGTCTCGACCCTGGTGCTGGTGCCGGAGGTGATCAAGGCGATCAGAAAGATCCGCGACGTGCCGGTGCTGGCGGCCGGCGGCATCATGACCGGCAAACAGATGGCCGCGTGCATGGCGATGGGCGCGGCCGGCGCCTGGACCGGTTCGGTGTGGCTCGCCACCGTCGAGGCCGAGACCAGCGAGATCTTTCGCGAGAAGATGATCGCCGCCTCCTCCCGCGATGCGATCCGCTCGAAGGGCCGCACCGGAAAGCCGGCGCGGCAGCTCCGCTCGGTCTGGACCGATGCCTGGGACCGCGCACCGGAGAGCCCGGGCGCGCTGCCGATGCCGCTGCAGAGCATCATCAGCCGTGATGCGTTCAACGCGATCGATCGCGCGGCCGCAGGCGGCAACGCCAGAGCACGTGACCTCGTCAGCTATTTCGTCGGCCAGGGCGTCGGGCTGATCGACAGCGTGAAGTCGGCCGGCGCCGTGGTGCAGGAGTTCAAGGAAGACTTTGCCGAAGCCGTCGAGCACATGAATGCGCTGTTGGCGGATTAGTTGTCCGTGGCCGGTGTCGTGCCCATAACTCATCCTTCGAGGCTCGCTCATCGGCGCGATGCGCCTCCGAGCGAGCACCTCAGAATGCCGCGTTACCCGTAGCCGTAACCCTGAGGCGGCCGCTTGTTCAGCGGCCCCCGAAGGGCGACGGCGTGCCAATCTCAAACGTGAAACAAGAAGACATGACCAGCATTCCAGAAGACCGCATTCCCGTCATCGTCGGCATCGGCGAGATCGTCGACCGCCCCAAGGAGATCACCGAGGGCCTCGAGCCGCTCGACCTGCTCGAACAGGCCTTGCGTCGCGCCGAAGCCGACGCGGGCGCAAAGCTGCTCGGCGAGGTGCAGTCGCTCGACGTGGTCAATTTCCTGAGCTGGCGCTATCGCGATCCGGAAAAGCTTTTGGCGCAGCGCCTCGGCGTGACGCCGGCGCATTGCTATTACGGCCCGGTCGGCGGCGAGAGCCCGATCCGCTATATCCACGAGGCGGCCAAGCGCATCGCGCGCGGCGAATGCACCGTCGCGGCGGTGTGCGGCGCGGAGGCGCAGTCGACCGCAACCAAGGCCGAGCGCGCGGGCGCCAAGCTGCCATGGACACCGTTCGCCCATGACGTCGAGGAGCCCAAGCGCGGCGCCGCGTTTCAGAAACCGCTGGCGGTGACGCTCGGCGTGTTTCGCCCCGTTACCGTCTACCCGTTCTACGAGACGGCCTCCTCCGCGCATTGGGGCCAGACGCCGCGCGAGGCGATGGCCGAGTCAGGGACGCTGTGGTCGCGCTACTCCGAGGCCGCCGCACAAAATCCCAACGCCTGGCTGAAGCGGCGCTACGCGCCGGACGAGATCACGACGCCTACGGCGGACAATCGCCTGATCGCCTGGCCCTACAACAAGCTGATGGTCGCCAATCCCAGCGTCAACATGGGCGGCGCGCTGCTGCTGACCAGCCTCGCCAAGGCGCGCGCGGCCGGCATTGCCGAAGACAGACTGGTCTATCCGCTCGGCGGCGCATCGGCGGAGGAGCCGCGCGACTATCTGTTGCGCGACCAGTTCTACGAGAGCCACCCGCAGAATGCGGTGCTGAAATCGGTCATGGATCTGGCCGGCGGCGACGGCAGCAAGTTCGATGCGATCGAACTCTATAGCTGCTTTCCCTGCGTGCCGAAGATGGCGCGGCGCACGCTGGGCCTTGGCGCGGACGTGCAGCCGACCGTGACCGGCGGCCTCACCTTCTTCGGCGCGCCACTCAATACCTACATGACGCATGCGGCCTGCGCGATGGTGCGGCGTGTGCGCGAGGGCGCGAAGCTGGGCCTGCTTTATGGACAAGGCGGCTTCGTCACCAAGCATCATGCCCTGGTGGTGTCGAAGACCCCGCCACGCGAGGCGCTGGTGCAGGACACCAGCGTGCAGGCTGAAGCGGATCGCAACAAACGGATGGTGCCGGAGTTCGTGACGGAGCCATCGGGCAAAGGCAAGGTCGAGAGCTTCACCGTACTCTATGGCCGAGGCGGCGATGTCGAGCACGGCGTGGTGATGCTGCGGACGCAGGACGACCGGCGCACGCTGGCGCGGATTCCGGCGAGCGACAGCGCGACACTGGCGCATCTCTTGAACATGGACCGAACGCCGGTCGGCTCGCTCGGCGAGATCATGATCGCCGCCGATGGCGTGCCGGAGTGGCGGGCGGCGTAGCTCTCGTAGGGTGGGCAAAGGCGCTCTTGCGCCGTGCCCACCAAATCTTCTCGCAATCGCTTCAAATGGTGGGCACGCTTCGCTTCGCTTTGCCCACCCTACGGAACCGCCCTAGCTCTTCGGCGGCTGCTTCTCGGATGCCGTCGCCGGCTTGCCCCCGGCGCCGACGACGCGCACCGGATCGCCGTCGGAGAGGCCATCCGGCGGAGCGGTGATGACGCGGTCGTCTGCTGCAATGCCCGAGGCGAGCTCGATCTCACGCCCGAGATCGCGGGCGATGGTCACGGGCTTGAACAGCACCTTGTCGTCAGCGCCGACGGTGGCGACGCGCAGGCCGCTGCCGTTGAAAATGAGAGCGCTGGCGGGAATGCTGAGCGGCGCGGTGTCGCGCTGCAGATTGAGCCTCACACTGGCATAACCGCCGGGCATCAGCTCGCCGCTCGCATTGTCGAGCCCGAGCTGCATGCGCGTCGTGCCGGAAGCCACATCCACGGACTGGGAGGAGGCCTCCACCGTCGCCTGAAACGTCTTGTTCGGATAATCCGGCATCACGAGGGTCGCCGTGGCGCCGATCTTGATCGCCGGCACGTAGTTCTGGGGAACGTTGACGTAGACGCGCAGCTTGGTGATGTCCGAGACCACGAACATCGCCGGGCCCGAGCCGCCGCCCGCATTGATCAGCGCACCGACGTCGGTGTCGCGCGCCGTGACCACGCCATCGAACGGCACGGTGATCTTCTTGTAGCCGGCGAGCGCTTCCAGCCGTTCGACATTGGCCTGTCCGGAGTGGACAGCGGCGTTCTTGTTGGAGAGGTCCGCGGTGCGCTCGTCGATCTCCTGCGCGGAGACGAAGTTGGAGGCGACCAGCGTCTTGCGCCGGTTCAGCGTGGCCTCCGACAGCCTGGCGCTGGCCTGCTGGCTCGCGAGGTCGGCGCGGGCTTGCAAGAGTTGCTGGTCGAGATCGGGCGCCTCGATCTCGGCGATGACCTGCCCGGCCTTGACGCGCGCGCCAATGTCGGCGCTCCAGCTTTTCAGGTAGCCGGAGACGCGTGCGAAGATCGGCGCACGGTAATAGGCTTCGAGCCGGCCCGGCAGGTCGATGGTGGCGCTGCGCGCCTTGGCATTAGGCAGGGCCACCGCGACGCTGGGAATGGCCTGGTCGTCGGTCCATTCCTTCAGCTTCGAGCCCTGCTCCTCGCGCGCCCGAATGCCGGTGCCGACGATAAGGCCTGCCGCGATCAGCGCCACCACGCCGAAGATGCTCAGTTTCCGGTGCGACACCGGCGAGCGGGGTTCAGTGGGCGACATGCGCGGACTCCAATGGGGCGGCGGCTCTGGCGCCCCGTTTCTTGTGTACCATACTGAAAACCACGGGAACAAACATCAGCGTGGCGAAGGTTGCAAAGATCAGGCCGCCGATCACGGCGCGGCCAAGCGGCGCGTTCTGCTCGCCGCCCTCGCCCAGCCCGAGTGCCATCGGCGCCATGCCGATGATCATGGCGAGCGCAGTCATCAGCACCGGGCGGAACCGGACGAAGCCGGCTTCGAGCGCGGCCGCGACGGGATCGCCGAGTTCCTCGTAGCGCTCGCGGGCGAAGGAGATCACCAGCACGCTGTTGGCGGTGGCGACGCCCATGCACATGATCGCGCCGGTGAGCGCCGGCACCGACAGCGTGGTCTGCGTCGTGAACAGCATCCAGACGATGCCGGCGAGGGCCGCCGGCAGCGCGGTGATGATCACGAACGGATCCGACCAGGACTGGAAGTTCACGACGATCAGCAGATAGATCAGCACGACTGCGCCGAGCAGGCCGAACAGCAGGCCGGTGAAGGCACTGTTCATGGTCTGCACCTGGCCGAGCAGCGCGACGGAAGAGCCCTTCGGCACGTCCTTGGCGGTGTCGGCGATGAGCTGGCGGATGTCGGCGGCGACGGCGCCGAGATCACGGCCGGACGTCGTCGCGAAGATCTGCACCAGCGTCTGAATGTCGTATTGCGACACCACCGCGCTCGACGTCGAGCGCTTGATGTCGGCGATGCCGCCGAGGATCGGCGACTGCGAATTGCCCGCGGCCGTGATCGGCAGCGTCTGCAGCGCGCTGAGGGAATCGATCTGGTATTGCGGCGTCTGCATCACGATCGAATAGGACACGCCGTTGTCCGGGTTGAGATAATAGGTTGGCGCCACCTGCGAGGAGCCGGCGAGGTTGACCACGAGGCTGTTGGTGACGTCACGCTCGGTCAGGCCGACATATTGCGCGCGGGTACGGTCGACATCGATGTTGAAGGTCGGATTGTTCGGTGATTGCTGGATGCGCGCATCGGCGATTCCGGGAATCCTGCGCACCTTGGCCAGCAGGCTGTTGGCGTAGGCAAAGTTGCCTGCAATGTTGGCGCCCCGGATTTGCAGGTCGATCGGCGCCGGCGCGCCAAAGTTCAGGATCTGGCTGACGATGTCGGCCGGCAGGAAGGAGAAGCTGACGCCCGGGAACAGACGGGGCAGCTGCTCGCGCAGCACCTTCACATGCTCCTCGGTCGGCTTGTGACCTTCCTTCAGCTTGATCTGGATGTCGCCGTCCTGCGGGCCGATCACGCCGGTGTTGTTGTAAGTCATGTTGATGCCGGAAATCGGCATGCCGATGTTGTCGGTCAGAGTTTCGATCTCGCCCGGAATCAGCTTGCGGACCGCCTTCTGCACGTCGGCGAGCTGATTGGCGGTCTCTTCCACGCGGGTACCGACCTGGGTGCGGACATGCATCAGGATATTGCCGGCATCGACCGCGGGGAAGAAGTTGCGTCCGAGGGAAGGCACCAGCGCAAAGGACGCGCCGACCACGCAAAGGAATCCGATCACGAACATCGCGCGGTGCGCAAGCGCGAGCCCGAGGAAGTCACGGTAGCCACCGCGGATCCGCTCGAACCGGCCCTCGAAACCGCGCTGGAGCAGCACCAGCGGATTGCGCGACTTCGGCGGCTCGCCTTCGTGATGGACATGCGGCTGCAACAGGTAATTCGCCATGGTCGGAACCAGCGTGCGCGACAGGATGAACGACCACAGCATGGCGAACATCACCGCCTCCGCCATCGGCACGAACAGGAAGCGCGCAACGCCGCTGAGGAAGAACATCGGCACGAACACGATGCAGATGCAGAGCAGCGAGACGAAGGCCGGCGTCACGATCTGGTTGGCGCCGTCGAGGATCGACTGTTCGACCGGCTTGCCCTGCTCCAGGTGATAGTTGATGTTCTCGATGGTGACCGTGGCGTCGTCGACGAGGATGCCGACCGCCAGCGCAAGGCCGCCGAGCGTCATGATGTTCAGCGTCTCGCCGATCGCCGAGAGCATGATGATCGCGCCGAGGACGGAGAGCGGGATCGACACCGCGATGATGACGGTCGAGCGCCAGCTGCCGAGGAACAGCAGGATCATGACGCTGGTGAGCAGCGCCGCGATCACGCCTTCGAACGCGACGCCCTGGATCGCGCCGCGAACGAACACCGACTGGTCGCCGATGAAGCCGATCTTCAGGGCGTCGGGCAGTTGGTCCTTGACGTCGATGACCTTCTGCTTGATGCCCGCGATGATGTCGAGCGTCGAGGTCGCGCCCGCCTTCAGCACCATCATCAGCACCGATCGGTTGCCGTCGACATGGACAATGTTGGTCTGCGGCGGATTGCCGTCGCGCACGGTCGCGACGTCGCGCACATAGACCATGGCGCCGTTGACGGTCTTGATCGGCAGATTGCCGAGTTCCTCGATCCTGAGCGGCGAGTTGTTGAGCTGGATGTTGTATTCGAACTGGCCGATTTTCTGGGTGCCGACCGGCGTGATCAGGTTTTGCGCCGCCAGCGCATTGGCGACGTCCTGGCCGGACAGGCCGCGGGCCTGCAGCGCGGTCGGGTCGAGGTCGATCTGGATCTGGCGCTGCTTGCCGCCGAACGGATACGGGATGGCCGCGCCGGGCACGGTGACCAGCGGGGTGCGCAGATTGTTGATGCCGATGTCGGCGAGGTTCTGCTCGGTCAGTCCTTCGCCCGATAACGCCACCTGGATGATCGGTACCGTCGAGGCGGAGTAATTCAGGATCAATGGCGGCGTCGCGCCGGGCGGCAGCTGTTTCAGCAGCGTCTGCGAGATCGCGGTGACCTGGGCATTTGCGGTGCGGATGTCGACCGTCGGCTGGAAGAAGATCTTGACGATGCCGAAGCCGTTATAGGAGTTGGCGACGATGTGTTCGATGTCGTTGACCGTCGTCGTCAGCGAGCGCTGGAACGGCGTGGTTATGCGGCCCGACATCTGGTCCGGCGGCAGGCCGGTGTACTGCCAGACCACGCCGATCACGGGGATGCGTATCTCGGGAAAGATATCCGTCGGTGTCCGCAGCGCCGCCAGCGGTCCGATAATCAGGAGCAGGAGCGCGAGCACGACAAACGTGTAGGGCCGGCTCAGGGCAATGCGAACCAGAGCAATCATTCGTCGGGTAATTCCAAATCCAGGGACCGCGAACACGCGTTCGCGGGTTCCCAGATTGATTACCCGAACACCGCCGAAATGGCCAACGGCAGCGCGTCACGCGCGGTCAATTCCCTGCTATTGCACGGCGAAATCGCATTCCAGATATGCGCCACCTTCCGAAGCGCCGTGTCGCGCGCGAGGAAGGGCCCTGCGCCCTTGAGCCTAGGCCGCGCGGACAGAGCTCAGGAACTTCCCGACTTCGAGCCTCAGCCGGTTCGAATCCCGCGACAGCATCTGTGCGGCGGACAGCAGTTGCGTCGAGGCCGAGCCGGTCTCGACGGCGCCGCGCTGGACTTCCCCGACATTGGACGAGACCTGCTGGGTGCCCTGGGCGGCCTGCTGCACGTTGCGGGCAATCTCCTGCGTCGCCGCGCCCTGCTCCTCCACCGCGGCGGCGATCGCCGACGATATTTCGGAGAGGCGGGCAATAGTGCCGCTGATCTCGCTGATGGCGCTCACCGACTCCTGGGTTGCCGACTGGATGCCGCCGACCTGCTGGCCGATCTCGCCCGTCGCCTTGGCCGTCTGCTCGGCCAGTGCCTTCACCTCGGATGCCACCACGGCGAAGCCGCGACCGGCCTCGCCGGCCCGCGCCGCCTCGATCGTCGCATTCAGCGCCAGCAAATTGGTCTGGCCGGCGATGGCATTGATGAGCTCGACGACATCGCCGATCCGCGACGCTGCGCGCGACAACTCACCGACGCGCTCGGTGGTGGCTTGGGCCTGGCTCACCGCATCGCCGGCGATCCTGGAGGAGTCCTGCACCTGCCGGCTGATCTCCCTCACCGACGATGACATTTCCTCGGCGGCGGACGCCACCGAATGGACATTGGCGGAGGCTTCCTCGGAACCGCCCGCGACGGCCGTCGCCAATTCCTGGGCCCGGCCCGCGGTCGAAGACAACGTCGAAGCCGAAGCCTCGAGTTGGGTCGCAGCCGACGAGACCGTCTCGACGATCTCGCTGATCGCGGCCTCGAAGCCGTCGGCGAGCCTGGTCATGTCGGCCTTGCGCTGCGCATCGGAACGCCGCTGCACGGCCTGCACCTCGTCACGGCTGAAACGAATGATGGTCTGCACGGTCTGGAGGTTTCGCAGGGCCTCGCCAATTTCGTCGTCGCGCTCGATCACGATGCGGTTGTCCAGCTTGTCCTGCACGAGGTTGAGCATGGTATCGTTGAGTTGCTGCATCGGCCCCTTGATCGCGCGCATCGTCGCAAGCCCGACCAGAATGCCCACAACCGAACCGGTCAGCGCCAGCAGCGACAGCATCAGGGCAGCCGAGCCGCCGGTCGACAGAGCGCCGCCGATCCCGAGCGCCAGCATGAAGAGGGCCTGGATCGACATCATCGTCACCATGCGGGCGCCGAGCGTTCGCGTGAAAATCGCAAAACGGTCGAGCAGCGAGCGGCGGCGGATGATGCCGGCATCGATGCGATAGCCGTGCGGCCTCTTCTCGCGGATCGCGGCGTAAACCTCCTCAGCGAGCTTGCGCTGATCGGCCGGGAGCCTGGTGCGGATCGAGGTAAAGCCCTTGACCTGACCATTCTCGCGGATCGGCGAAGCCGTCGCCAGCACCCAGTAGAAGTCGCCGTTCTTGCGGCGGTTCTTGACCGCGCCGAGCCACGGCTTACCGAGCTTCAGCGTGTCCCACATGTTCTGGAACGCCTCCGGCGGCATGTCCGGATGACGGATGATGTTGTGCGGCTGCCCCATCAGCTCTTCGGAGGTGAAACCCGCGGCGGCGACGAAGTCCTCGTTGAAATAGGCAATCTTGCCCTTGAGATCGGTTCTGGAGACGATCAGCGTTTCATCGTTGACGGGGTATTCGACCCCGGTGACAGGCAAGTTCTTTCGCATCATTCCCCCCAAAGTGAAAACGCGAATACGCTCAATCCAATCGCGACTGCGCTATTCGAAGCAATTGGGGCAATTCTGGTCTGTCGAATTTAACTATCGATGAAACCCCGTCCCCGTACGATAACGGGTAGTTGTGCACGATACCACTCATAGGATGCATCAGACTACCGGCAAAAAAGCGGGCGGCGCCTGAGGCGCCGCCCGTCTTGATGTTTGGGTACTCCGAATGGTGTCGTCGACGGTCTTGCGAAGCCTCAGGCCGCGCGGACGTTGGTCAGGAACTTGCTGACTTCGGTCTTCAGCCGGGTCGAGTCGTTGGACAGCAACTGCGCCGCCGTCAGCACCTGCGAGGAGGCGGTGCCAGTCTCACTGGCGCCGCGCTGCACGTCGGTGATGTTGGAGGAGACCTGCTGGGTGCCCTGGGCGGCCTGCTGGACGTTTCGGGAAATCTCCTGGGTCGCAGCGCCCTGTTCCTCCACCGCCGCGGCGATCGCCGAGGAAATTTCGGACAGGCGCTCGATGGTCGAGGAGATCTCCTTGATAGCGCCGACCGAGTCGTTGGTCGCAGCCTGGATGCTGGAAATCTGCTGGCCGATCTCGCCGGTTGCCTTCGCCGTCTGCTCGGCGAGCGCCTTCACCTCGGAGGCGACCACCGCGAAGCCGCGACCGGCTTCGCCGGCGCGCGCCGCCTCGATGGTCGCGTTCAGGGCCAGCAGGTTGGTCTGGCCGGCAATGGTGTTGATCAGTTCCACGACGTCGCCGATGCGCGCGGCGGCCTTGGAGAGCTCGCTGACCCGATCGGTCGTGGTGCGGGCCTGGCCGACGGCATCGCTCGCCATCCGCGCCGATTCCTGCACTTGCCGGCTGATCTCGCCGACGGACGAGGCCATCTCTTCGGTGGCGGAGGCCACCGACTGAACGTTGGTGGACGCCTCTTCCGAGGCCGAAGCAACGGTGGTCGCCAGCCGCTGCGAGCGATCGGCGGTCGAGGTCAGCGTCGAGGCAGAGGACTCGAGCTGGGTCGAGGCGGAGGACACGGTCTGCACGATTTCGCCGACCGCGCTTTCGAATTCGTTGGCGAGCCGGATCATGTCCGCCTTGCGCTTCTCGGCATTGCGCCGTTCGGCCTCGATCTGTTCGCCCTTGAGCCGATCGACCTCGATCGCATTGGTCTTGAAGACCTGGACTGCCTGGGCCATCTGGCCGATCTCGTCCTTGCGCTCGGTCGCGGAGATCTCCACCGACGTGTCTCCCTTGGCAAGGATGCCCATCTCGCTCGTGATCCGCTGGATCGGGCGCGTGACCATGATTGCGACACCGAGCGCGCCGAAGAGCGACAGCAGCAAGGTGACACCGCCCCCGATCATCATGGCGCGGACCCCGTTGGTGGAGGCGGCCTCGGAGGCCGCGGCACGCACCGTCAGCAGGGACCGCTCTTCGGAGTCCATTTCCTGCACGACGGCACGCAAGGCATCCATTGCCTTCTTGCCGGCGCCGGATGCTTCCAGCTCGCGCGCTTTCGTCTGGGTCGCTGGATCCTTCATCAGCGCGATCTCACGCTGCGCGATATTGGTCATCCAGTCACTCGCATGTGCCCGGACGTTCTCCAGGCGTTTCTGCTGGACCGCATTGTCCGACGTGAGGCTGCCGACCTTGTCGGCCGCGGCCTGAAACTGTTTCTGTCCGGACTCATAGGGACCGAGAAAACTCGGCTCGCCCGCGATGAGGTAGCCGCGCACGCCGGTCTCCGCGTTGACCATGCCGCCAACCATGTTGTTGAGCTGCTCAAGCACCTCATAGGTGTGAACCGTCCAATGCTCAGTCGTTTTCATCGTGCTCAGCGACGTGTAGATCGCCGCCGTGCTGACGCCGACGACAAGACAGATCGCGGCGAAAACTGCGGACACCTTGACGGAGACACGGACGTTATTGATCCAAGACATCAGAACTCCTGAAATGCCGGTGCATCGCTATCGATCGAATGATCTTATGCCAGGCTGATTTACCCACCTTTTTAACTTTGGCCGCTAATCAATTGATTAATAATGCCTACCGGAAAACTACCGGGACACGGAGGCGGACGCTTGGTATTTTCGGACAGCAAGAAGAAGCCGCGGCTGGATCATACCTGATACGAACGAGCCATACGCCGTGGGTCATCAGGGCTAATGGCTTGCCGCCGGGGATACGATAAAACCGCGCGGTCGCGCTCCGCGGACGCACACGCAAAACGGAAAGAGCGGCACCAGCGGGCACCGCTCCCTCCCGGAACCATAGCTGCGTTCGAACTCAGGCTGCCCGTACGTTGGTCAGGAACTTGCTGACCTCGGTCTTCAGCCGGGTCGAGTCGTTGGACAGCATCTGCGCTGCCGACAGCACCTGCGAGGAAGCCGTCCCGGTTTCGGTGGCGCCACGCTGAACTTCGGTGATGTTGGAGGACACTTCCTGCGTGCCCTGGGCGGCCTGCTGCACGTTGCGGGCAATCTCCTGGGTCGCGGCGCCCTGCTCTTCCACTGCCGCGGCGATCGCCGAGGAGATTTCCGACAGACGCTCGATGGTGGAGGAGATTTCCTTGATGGCGCCGACCGAGTCGTTGGTCGCCGCCTGGATGCCGGAGATCTGCTGGCCGATCTCGCCGGTGGCTTTCGCGGTCTGCTCGGCCAGCGCCTTCACCTCGGAGGCGACGACCGCAAAGCCGCGGCCGGCCTCACCGGCGCGCGCCGCCTCGATGGTGGCGTTCAGCGCCAGCAGGTTGGTCTGACCGGCGATGGTGTTGATCAGTTCGACGACGTCGCCGATGCGGGCGGCGGCCTTGGAGAGTTCGCTGACGCGCTCGGTGGTGGACCGGGCCTGGCCGACGGCGTCGCCCGCCATCCGGGCCGATTCCTGCACCTGACGGCTGATCTCGCTCACTGACGAGGCCATTTCCTCGGTCGCCGAGGCCACCGACTGCACGTTGGTCGAGGCTTCCTCGGAAGCGCCGGCAACCGTGGTCGCCAGCCGCTGGGAGCGGTCGGCGGTCGATGTCAGCGTCGAGGCGGAGGCCTCCAGCTGGGTCGAGGCCGAAGACACGGTCTGGACGATCTCGCCGATCATCGATTCGAATTCGCGGGTGATGTTGTCGACGCGGCGGCCGCGCTCGATCTTGGCTTCGGCATCCGCCGCGGCAGCTTCGTCGGCGGCCTTCTTGGCGATCAGCGCCTCCTTGAAGATCTGCAGCGCGTCGGCCATGGCGCCCATTTCCGTCTTCTCGCCGCGATGCGGGACGTCGGCGGAAAGGTCGCCTTGGCCCAGCGCCTGCATCGGGTCGATGATCGAGTTGATGCCGCTGGAAACATCCTTCACGAGATAGATGCTGACGCCGATGCCGATGATCACGGCGGCGCCGAGGATGATCGAGACCAGCATGAAAGCATAGTAGTAGCTGTCAGCGGCATCCTGAGCGGCGTCATCGCCGCCCTTGGTGTTGAGATCGATGTCCTTGGTCAGAACCTCATCCGCGGCAAGGCCGATCTTGTTGACCGTCTTGGTGTTCAATTCCTGCGCATCGTGCGGCACCTTGCCGGCGTCCTTGCGGGACAGCACGAAAACCTCTTCGGTGCCCTTCTTGTAGTCATCCCAGAGCTTGGCCCAGTCGTTGTACAGCTTCCGCTCTTCGGGGGAGGCGATCATCGGCTCGTAGGCCTTGCGCGACTTGTTAAGCGCCTCGATCACCGTGCCAGCCGTCTTTTCGTTGGCGAGCTTGTCCTCGAGGGTCTCGGACAGCATGTGCTGGCGCACGACGTTGCGGTAGGTGATGACGCTCGCCCGCATCTCGCCGAGCACCCGCACGCTGGGCAGCCAGACCGTGGTGATGTCAGTGGTGTTGGCATTCATCGACCGCATCTTCATGACGGCGAGCAGGCCCATGCCGGTCATCGCGATCAGCAGAAACGCCACGACACTGATGATCTTGGCACGAATGGAAACGGTAGCGAGCATAATGGGTCTCTTTGCGTTGACGCGGTGGCGCGTCCGGAAATCGATCAACCGAAGGCGGCGGCGCCGATATCCAACAACAAAGCGACTGAGCAGTTGTTAAACTCCGACTCCGTATGACTACGGAACCTTAAAGAAATGAAGAAGACTCTAAATATGCCCTGCGCTCAGCGCATGAGCCCAAGCGCATCGGCGAAAAACGCGGGACCACCGAAATTGCCGGACTTCAGCGCGAGCAGCATATCGCCTGTCTTTGCGCCAACCGCGCGCAATACCGGGACACCGGCGGCAATCTCCGCGCCGACCAGAAAACCGGGAATTCCCAGGCGATCGACGACCGCACCGGAGGTTTCGCCGCCGGCGACAACCAGGCGCCGAACGCCTGCTTTCACCAGACTTTCCGCAATATCCGCCATCGCCTGCTCGATCGCATGACCGGCCGCGTCGCGGCCGTGACGCGCCTGGAGTGCTGCGACCTGATCCGGCGTCGAACTCGATGCAATCAGCACCGGACCGTCGGCGAGCCGCGGCCTCGCCCATGCCAGTGCACGCTCCGCCTCGTCCCTCTCCGTAAGAATACGGACCGGATCGAGACGGAGCACCGGCATGACGGATTCCGCCCTCGCAATCTGCTGCAACGTCGCCTGCGAGCAGCTTCCGGCGAGGCACGCCGCTGGGCCACCGACGGCGGCACCCTGCTCACTGCTCGCCGCGGCCGGTCTGACCTTGCCGGTCGATACCAATGCACGCGCGAGGCCGAGGCCCATACCGGATGCGCCGACCGACAGACTTTGCCGGGCCGCGACGAGACCGATGGTCTCGAGGTCGCGGTCGAACACGGCGTCGATGATGGCAGCGCCGATCCCCTTGCCTGCGAGTTCAGCCAGCCTTGCGCGTACGGCATCCGCTCCGCGCGCGACAGTTGCGAGATCGACCAGGCCCGTTTGCGCCCTGCTCTGGCGCGCCAGCACACGGACGAGGTTGGAATCGTGCATCGGATTGAGCGGATGATCCTTCAGAGGGCTCTCGTTCAGCGGCACCGCGCCGACGAAGAGATTGCCCTGATAGACGGTGCGGCCGGTCTCGGGGAAGGCCGGCGTCACCAGCACGACGGCCTCGCCGCTATCGGCGCGCAGGGCGTCCATCACCGGGCCGATATTGCCGGCGTCAGTGGAATCGAAGGTCGAGCAGATCTTGAACAGCACATGGCCCGCGCCGCGACCACGCAGCCATGTCTCTGCCGCGCGCGAGCGCGACACCGCAAGCCCTGCCTCGATCGAGCGGCTCTTGAGCGACACCACGACGGCATCGACTTCGGGCAGCGCGAGATCATCCGCGGGCACGCCGATGGTTTGCACCGTGCGCAGGCCAGCCCGCGTCAGCGTGTTGGCGAGATCAGAGGCGCCGGTGTAGTCGTCGGCGATGCAGCCTAATGCGAGTGTCACGGCTTCACTCCCGCATAGGGCTTGAACCAGGCGAGGCCGTCGGTGGTCTTGCCGCGCGGATTGTATTCGCAGCCGACGAAGCCGGCATAGCCGAGCCGATCGAGCTCGTCGAACAGGAACGGATAGTTCAGCTCCTCGCCATCGGGCTCGTTGCGCGAGGGAATGCTGGCGATCTGGATATGGCCGATGATCGGCATCATCTCGCGCAGCCGCATGGTGACGTCGCCATGGATGATCTGGCAGTGATAGATGTCGAACTGCAGTTTCAGGTTCGCAAGCCTCAATTCATGGATCAGGTCGCGCGCGAAGCCGAAATCATTGAGGAAGTAGCCGGGCACGTTGCGCGCATTGATCGGCTCGAGCACGATGTCGATGCCGTGCGGCGCGAAGAACTCCGCGGCCCAGGCCACCGATTTGTAGAAGGCCTCGATGGCAACGCGCTCGCCGCGGTTGGCGATGCCGGCCATCAGATGCAACCGCTTGACGCCGGTCGCCTTGGCGTAAGGCAGCGCCGTCCCCAGACTCGCCTTGAGGTCGGAGAACCGCGCCGGCAGCGAGGCAAAGCCTTTCTCGCCTGCATTCCAGTCGCCAGGTGGCAGGTTGAACAGCGCCTGCGTCAGACCGTTGCGCTTGAGCCGCTCGCCGACAGCCTCCGCCGGATGGTCGTAGGGAAAGAGAAACTCGACCGCGGTGAAGCCGGCCTTTGCTGCGGCGTCGAAGCGGTCGAGGAACGGGACCTCGGTGAACATCATCGAGAGATTGGCGGCAAAACGGGGCATGGGAATTCTCGTCCTTACTTGTCGCCGGGCAGCTTCACGCCGGTGACCTGCGCATACATCCGCGCCACCGAGGCATCGTCGTCGCGGCCCATCCCGGCGGCTGACGTCATCAGGAACATCTGGAGCGCCGCGGCGGAGACCGGCACCGGGAATCGGGCGCTGCGCGCCATGTCCTGGATGATGCCGAGGTCCTTGACGAAGATCTCGACCGCGCTGCGCGGCGTGTAGTCGCCGTCGAGCACATGCGGCATGCGGTTCTCGAACATCCAGGAATTGCCGGCCGACGCCGTGATCACCTCGTAGACCTTGCGGATGTCGAGGCCCTGCTTGGCGGCGAACGCGATCGCTTCGGAAGCCGCGGCGATGTGGACGCCGGCGAGCAACTGGTTGATCATCTTGAAAGCCGCGCCCTGCCCTGCGGCATCGCCGAGCTCGTAGAGCTTTGCCGCCATGGCATCGAGGGCGGGGCGCGCTTTTTTGAAAGCTGCCGGGCTGCCCGAAGCGAGAATGGTCAGTTCGCCTTGCGCCGCACGCTGGGCGCCGCCGGAGATCGGCGCATCGAGGTAGTGCCGCCCGGTCGCTTCCAACTGTTTTGCGAGACGCCGCGCCACATCCGGATCCATGGTCGCGGACGAGATGAAAACGCTGTCCTTCGGCATCGCCTCGGCGACACCGTCCTTGCCGAACAGGATCGTTTCGGTCTGCGCGGCATTGACGACCACGCTGATCACGATGTCGGCGCCCTTTGCCGCTTCGGCCGGCGTTGTCGCGCCCGCACCGCCATCCTTCACGAACCGCGCCACGGCATCGGCGGACACGTCGCAGCCGGTGACGGCATGGCCGGCGCGCTTCAGCGAGGTCGCCATGCCGAACCCCATCGAGCCGAGCCCGATGACGGCGATGCGCTGATTCTTTGATGTGGAGGCGGACATGCAACTGACCCTTGCGAACGTTTCCCGGACGGCCGCCTTGGCGGCGGCTCCCGTCCCGAATAACACGGCTTGGCCGCGCTGCCAAAGCGTGAGACAAGCGGACATGACGACCATGACAACCGAGACCGGCAACGAGACCAAGCTGCGTGAGGACATCTGCCGCTTCGGGCGATCCCTGTTCGAGCGCGGGCTGACGCCGGGCTCCTCCGGCAATATCAGCGTCAGGATGCACGATGGCAGCTGGCTGGTCACGCCGACCAATGCCTCGCTCGGCTTCCTCGACCCGGCGCGGCTGTCACGGCTGGATGGACGCGGGCGCCTGCTCTCGGGCGATGCGCCGACCAAGGAAGTTCCGCTGCATATGGCGCTCTACGAGACGCGCGAAAGTGCACGCGCCATCGTGCACCTGCACTGCACCCATTCGGTCGCACTCTCGATGCTGCCCGAGATCGACCCGCGCGCCGCGCTGCCGCCGATGACCGCCTATTACCTGATGAAATGCGGCGCCACCGCGCTCGTGCCCTATTACCGCCCCGGCGATCCCGCGGTCGCGGACGCGATCAAGGGCCTGGCGGGGAAGTATTCATCCGTGCTGCTTGCCAATCACGGCCCGGTCGTCGCCGGCGACACGCTGGAAGCCGCGGTGTTCGCGACCGAAGAGCTGGAAGAAACGGCGAAGCTGTACCTGCTGCTGCGCGGGTTGAACCCGCGGTATCTGTCGCCGGAGCAGGTGGCAGATCTGGTGAAGATGTTCGGGGTGACATTGCCGGAGCATGGGCACGAGCATTAGCCTCCCCACCACTGTCATTGCCCGGGAAGGCCGGGAATCCAGTACGCCGCAGCTTATCCTTATCTCTCTGACGTCTCGGGGTACTGGATCGCCCGATCGAGTCGGGCGATGACACCGAGTGTGTTGCGCGAGTGTGTCCAACACTTCGCAGCTACAGCCCCAGATACGCCTTCCGCACATCAGGGTTCCCCCTGATCTCGGCCGCCGGGCCCTGCATCAGCACGCGGCCGGTTTGGAGGATGTAGGCGCGGTCGGCGATCTCGAGGCACTCGGCCATGCGCTGCTCGACGATCAGCACGGTCATGCCGGCGTCGCGGATGCGCAGGACCGCCTGGAAGATCTCGTCCACCAGCTTCGGCATGATGCCCTGCGATGGCTCGTCCAGCATCAACAGCCGCGGGCGCGTCATCAGCGCGCGGCCGATCGCGAGCATCTGCTGTTCGCCGCCGGACAGCGTCTCGGCGCGCTGGTCGAGGCGTTCGGACAAGCGCGGAAACAGCGTAAAGACGAGATCGAGCGGCGCTTCGCGGTCGGCTTCGCCGCGGTACATGTAGCTGCCGAGGCGAAGATTGTCGCGCACCGACAGCCGCGGGAACAGGCGGCGGTTCTCCGGCACATAAGCGATGCCGGTGGCGGTGACGTGATGCTGCGCCATGCCGTCGAGGCGCTTGCCGTCGAAGGTCACGGTGCCCGAACGCGGACGCTCGGCGCCGGCGATGGATTTGAGCAGCGTCGACTTGCCTGCGCCGTTGGCGCCGGCCACGCAGACGATTTCGCCCTTCTGCACCTCGATCGAGACCGCGGAGATCGCGACCAGGCCCTGATAGGCGGTCGTGACTTCATGCACTGACAGCATGACGATCTCCCAGATATGCGCTGATCACCTTGGGATCGCGAACGATGTCGGCGGGCTTGCCCTCGACCAGCACCTTGCCGAGGTCGAGCACGATGGCGCGGTCGACCAGCGGCATCACGATCTCCATGACATGCTCGACCATCAGCACGGTGACGCCGGTATCGCGCACTTTGCGCACCAGTGCCACGCCGGTCTGCGCTTCGGTCGGCGTAAGGCCGGTGAGGACCTCGTCGAGCAGCAGCAGTTTCGGTTCGGTCGCGAGCGCACGCGCGACTTCGAGGCGGCGCTTCTCGGCCGGCACGAGGTCGCTCGCGAGCACGTCGGCGCGCGCGGCAAGGCCGGTGAACTCCAGAACCTCGTGCGCCTTGCGGCGGGCTTCGCGCATCACGGTGTTGCGCACCAGCGCACCGACGATGACGTTGTCGATCACGGTCATGGTCTCGAAGCTCTTGACCACCTGGAAGGTGCGGCCGACGCCGCGCTGGCAGCGCTCTGCCGCCGGCAAGGCCGTGACGTCCTCGCCGTCGAACCAGATCGAGCCTTGCGTCGGCGGCAGCACGCCGGCGATCAGATTGAACAGCGTCGACTTGCCGGCGCCGTTGGGGCCGATCAGGCCGACGATTTCGCCGCGGCCGACCGAGATCGAGACGTCGCTGTTGGCGACGAGGCCGCCGAACCGCTGCCAGACGCCGCGGGTTTCAAGGAGCGCGGTCATCGCGTGGCTCCTTTTGCTTTCGAACGGGAGAACAGGCTGACCAGGCCTTGCGGAAGGGCCAGCGAGATCGCCACGATCAGTGCGCCATAGACGATGAGGTCGACGCCACGGCCGGAGCCGCCGATATAGGAGCGCGTCAGCTCCGTCATCGGGATCAGGATGGCGGCCCCCAGCACCGGCCCCCAGAGGGTGCCGATGCCGCCGAGCACGGCCGGCAGCGCCATCAGGAGCGAGAACTGGAAGCCCATGACGCTTTCAGGATCGATATAGGCGAGAAACTGCGCGTAGAAGGCGCCGCCGAGAGCAACGAGGAACGCCGAGACGGCGGCCGCGCCCATCTTGGAGTTGAACACGACGACGCCGAGGCTTTCGGCGGCTTCCGGATTGTCCTTCACCGCGCGCCACCAGAATCCCCATTTGGAGTCTTCCAGCCACCAGGTCACGAACCAGGCGAGGCTGCACAGCGCCAGCGCGAAATAGAAGTACGGCAGCTTGCTGCGCATGAACTGGAATTTCAGCCAGCTGTCGCCGCGCACCGGAATGGTGATGCCCATCGCAGCGCCCGCCCATTCCCAGTTCTGGAACAGCAGCAGCCCAATCTCGGCGATGACGATGGTCGCGATCACGAAATAATGGCCGCGCAGGCGAAAGAAGGGGTAGCCGAGCCCCATCGCGATCACGGCCGCGATAACGCCGCCGGCGAGCATGCCGAACCAGGGCAGCACGCCGAACTTGGTGAACAGCAGTTCGGTTGTGTAGGCGCCGATGCCGAAATAGAGCGCGTGTCCCAGCGAGATCTGGCCGCAATAGCCGGAGAGGATGTTCCAGCTCTGCGACAGCGCTGCATACATCAGGGTCAGGATCAGGATGTTCTGGACATAGACATCCTTGATGACCAGCGGCGCGAGCGCTGCGAGCCCGGCCAGCACGGCGGCGATGATGAGATCGCGGCGGCGCCGCGCGGCAAATGTCTTGTCCATCACATCGACCCGAACAGGCCACGCGGCCGGATGAAGACGACGAGCAGATAGACCGCGTAGATGCCGACCGATTTCAGCGAGGGCGGCAGCACCAGGGCGGTGGTCGCTTCGACGAGGCCGACGATGATGCCGCCGGCGAAGGCGCCGAACACGCTGCCGAAGCCGCCGAGCGCCACCGTGACATAGGCGATCAGGGCGAAGGACGCGCCGACGTCGGGATAGATGTAGAAGAACACCGCCATGATCGCGCCGGCGAGGCCGACCAGCGCGGCGCCGAGGCCCCAGCCGAATGCGAATACGCGGTTCTTGTCGATGCCGACCAGCGCCACCGCGCCCGGATCCTCGCGGGTCGCCTCCAGCGCGCGGCCGAAGTCGGTGCGGTGGATGAAGAAATAGAGGCCGGCAAAGGCCGCGATCGAGACCGCTGCGCCGATCAGTTGCGGTTCCGGCAGGAAGATGCCGGCGACCGAGACGGTTTTGCCACCGGCGAAGGACTGCGGGATGCTACGATAGTCCGGCGTGAAGAAGAACTGCGCGAGGCCGCGCATCAGGATGGCAAGGCCGAAGGTGGTGAAGATCTGCACCATCCCGGCATTGGCCTTGGCCCGCATCGCGAAGCGTACGACGAGGAGATAGACGACCGCTCCGAACACGAACATGGCCGCGGCGACCAATGGCGCGGACAGCAATGGGTCGATCGCGAAGAATGCGAACAGGAAGAAAGACATGTACATCGCGATCATCAGGAACTCGCCATGGGCGAAGTTCGTGACGTCCATCAGGCCGAAAATCAGCGCGAGGCCGACGGCGATCAGTCCGTAGAGCAGACCCATGAGCAGGCCACTCGCGAGACTCTGGATAATGGCTTGGGCTGTCAAAAGTCTGTCCCCCGAAATAAGTCCTCATCCTGAGGAGCGCGCAATTGCGCGCCTCTCGAAGGATGGCCCTGCCCTCGTCCTTCGAGACGCGGGCTACGCCCGCTCCTCAGGATGAGGGCGGCGGGAGCTACGTCTGAGCTCCCGCTTACAAGTCTTACTTCATCGGCCAGGTCGCTTCGGCGATGGCGGCCTGCGGCGGGAAGATGGTGACGAACTTGCCGCCGATATATTGCAGCAGCACCGGATCGGCGTCGTTGTTCTGTCCGGTCTCGTCGAACTTGACGCGCTTCCAGGGCATGATGGTCTGATCGCCCGGGATGTCGGTCGCGGCGAGCGCGTCGCGGATCTTCTCGCCCTCGGCCGACTTGGCGCGGTTGATGGCGTCGGCGAGGATGATCAGGCCCATGAACTGGCGCGAGGTGAGGTCGTTGAAGTCCTTGCCGGAGCGCGACTTGAACATCTCGTTGATCTTGCCGACCATCGGGCGCTTCTGCGCGAGGTCGAGCGAGAAGGTGCCGCGCGAGATCACGCCTTCGAGCTTGTCGCCGACGGCGTCGTAGAGCGCCTTCTCGGAGAAGCCGGCGTCCTGCGCGACGATCGCGTTCGGCTTGTAACCGAGTTCGCCCATGGTCTTGACCAGCAGGATGCCGTCGGTGGTGTAGCTCGAGGGCATCAGCACGTCGGCATTGGCGGTCTTGAGCTGCTGCACCTCGGCCGAGAGCGAGGGCGAGTTGGCGCGATACTTGATGTCAGTGACGATCTTGTAGCCGCGCTCACCGGCGATCTTGGCCTGCGCATTGCCGGAGTCGGTGCCGAAGATGGTGTCTTCGTGGAACAGCGACAGCGTCTCGATCTTGGTGCCCTTTTTCTTCATGGCATCAAAGAAGTCGAACATCGCAGCCGAGTACATCTCGTCATGCGGCGCGGCGCGGAAGTAATATTTGAGACCGCGGCGATGCAGGCTCGGCGAGGAGTTATCGGCCGAGACGAACGGGATCTGGTAGCGTTCGCAGATCTGGCTGACGGTAACGGCAACCGCGCTCTGGTAGGTGCCGATGATGGCGGAGACCTTCTCCTGCGTGATCAGGCGCTCGGCTTCTGCGCGGCCCTTCTGCGGGTCGGCCTGGTGGTCGGCGAACACGAGACGAATTTTGGCACCGCCGAGGCCCGGCAGGCCTTCGCCCTTCGCCAGCGGCAGGTCGAAATCGGTGTCCTTGTTGATGACTTCGAGCGCGGTCTCATAGGCCTTCTGCGCGTCGACACCCTGCTGGGCGCTGCCGCCGGAGAAAGGATAGATGACGCCGATCACGACTTCCGAGGTCTGGGCGCGTGCAGCAAGCGGCATCAGAGCAGCCGTGGCTGTCGCACCGAGCAGCACGTCGCGGCGAGAGATCGTCATGGCAAAGTCCCCTGTTACTGAATTTCGATTGATCGAATGGAGCGATTGACGGATGCGGTAAAGCCCGAAGAAGCAGCAAACGCTGCCTACTAAATCACGGCCATGGTCCTGTTCCTGAGATCGGTGACCAGCATCAAGCCAGGCGAATGCGTGATCGCGAACGGCACCCTGGCGGCGTTGATGACCGATTGCGGTGTGACGCCGCAAGCCCAGAACACCGGAATCTCGTCATCGGCGATGGTGACGGGATCGCCGTAGTCAGGCTTGGCGATGTCCTTGATGCCGATCAGATGCGGATGGCCGAGATGCACGGGCGCGCCATGCACGGCGGGATAGCGCGAGGTGATCTGCACCGCGCGGATCGCATCGGCCGGCTTGAAGGGACGCATCGACACCACCATGGGGCCGGCGAACGGCCCGGCTTCGCCGCAGGCGATGTTGGTGCGGTACATCGGCACCCGCACGTTCTGCTCGATGTGGCGGATCGGCATGCCCTCGTCGAGCAGCGCCTCCTCGAATGAAAAGGAGCAGCCGAGCACGAAGGTCACGAGATCGTCGCGCCAGTATTTGCTGACGTCGGTCGGCTCGTCGACGACCTCGCCGTCTCGCCAGATACGGTAGCGCGGCACGTCGGTGCGGATGTCGAGATCGGCGCCGAGCGCCGGGATGTGCGGGCTGCCGACATCGGACATGCCGATGATCGGACACGGCTTGGGATTGAGCTGGCAGAAGCGGTGAAAGGCGCTGGCATATTCTGCGGGCAGGATCGCCAGATTGCCCTGGACGAAGCCTGGAGCCACGCCAGCCGTAGAGCCGACTTGGCCGCCGCGATAGGCGAGCCGGGCCTGCCGGCTCGGGAGGGCGTCGGGCGTTTCAGTTTGCTGCGTTGCCACCAAAACAGTCATTTGATCGACCTGCCTATAAACTCGACAAAGACAGCCAACACCAAGCGTGGTATAAAGTCTAATCTTCCTTTCTAATCGGTATCGATAAATCAAATTTATCGATATGGGAAATCCTTCCGATGCTGGACTTCAGGTCGATCGAGACATTTCTCTGGGTTGTGAAGCTCGGCAGCTTTCGCGGCGCTGCAGCACGGCTCAACACGACCCAGCCCGCGATCTCCCAGCGCATCGCCCAGCTCGAGCGCGAGATGGGCGTCAAGCTCCTCAACCGCGACCATCGCGTGGCCTCGCCGACCCCGAGCGGACGCCAGATGATGGTCTATGCGGAGAAGCTGATCGGCTTGCGCGCCCAGATGATGGCCGAGGTCGGCGACCGCTCCGCGATGCGCGGCGTGATGCGGCTCGGCGTCGCCGAGACCATCGTGCACACCTGGCTGCCGCGGCTGGTGAAGAGCATGAACGAGGTCTACCCGAACCTGTCGCTTGAGATCGAGGTCGACATCACGCCGAACCTCACCGCGCGCCTGCTTGCGCAGGAGATCGAACTTGCCTTCGTGGTCGGGCCGCTGTCGGCTTCCGGCGTGCATAATCGCGTGCTCGCGGACTACCCGATCGGCTTTCTCGCGAGCCCCTCGCTCGGCCTCGGCAACGGCCGGGTGACGCCCGCAGAACTCGCGCGGTTTCCGATCATCACCTTCCCGCGCAAGACCAAGCCCTACGAAGTCGTGCGCGAAGTGTTCGACCGACCGGAGCTGCCGCCGATCCGCCTGCATGCGTCCGCGTCGCTTGCGACCGTCATTCACATGGCCGTCGAAGGGCTCGGCATCGCCGTGATCCCGGATGCCATCGTCGAGAACGAGCTTGCCGACGGGCGCCTGCAACTGCTCGACACCGATCTCGTCATCGCGCCGCTGACATTCACCGCAAGTTGGCTCGCCTCGCCCGACGTTGTGGCGGTGGAGCGCGTCGCCGAGCTCGCACGGCAGATTGCGCAGAGCAGCCTCGCGGTTGACGAGCCCGCGCTGGCGCGTCATTGAAAAAGGCGCCGGATAATCGAGAGACCGACCGCATGAGCCGAGCCGCCACCAATCTGCAAATCGATTCCGCCCGCCTCTGGGGCTCCATCCACGAGACCGCGCAATTCGGCGGGACGGCCAAAGGCGGCGTGCGGCGGCTGACGCTCAGCGGCGAAGACAAGCAGGTGCGCGACTGGTTTCGCAAGGCCTGCGAGGACGCCGGGCTCGAAGTGCATGTCGACGCGCTCGGCTCGCAGTTCGGCCTGCGCAAGGGCCGCGACATGTCGAAGCTGCCCGTCGGCATCGGCTCGCATCTCGACACACAGCCGACCGGCGGCAAATATGACGGCATCCTGGGGACGCTCGGCGCGCTTGAAGTGATCCGCACGCTGAACGACGCCGGCATCGAGACCGAAGCGCCGATCTGCATCGTCAACTGGACCAACGAGGAAGGCTCGCGCTTCGCGCCGGCCATGATGGCCTCCGCGGCTTACGTCGGCGATTTCACCACCGACGACATCCTCTCGCGCAAGGACGTCGAGGGCACGACGGTCGGCCAGGCGCTCGACAGCATCGGTTATCGCGGCGACAAGCCGGTCGGTTTCCAGAAGCTCGGCTGCTTCGTCGAATTGCACATCGAGCAGGGGCCTATTCTGGAGGCCGAAGGCAAGACCATAGGCGTGGTCGATTCCGGACAGGGCGTGCTCTGGTACGACGGCAAGATTTCCGGCTTCGAGAGCCACGCAGGCTCGACGCCGATGCCTCTGCGGCGCGACGCGCTGGCGACACTGTCGGAGATCGTGCTGGCGATGGAGGCCATCGCGAAGAAGCACGGGCCCAACGCCGTCGGCACCATCGGTGAGGCCGTGATCGCCAATCCCTCGCGCAACGTCATCCCCGGCGAGATCGCCTTCACCATGGACTGCCGCAGCGCCGACGGCGCCATCATGGATGCACTCGATCGCGACCTGCGCGCCGCCATCGCCGAGATCGCCGCGCGCCGCAAGGTCGACGTGACAGTCGATCTGGTCTGGCGCAAGCCGCCGACGCATTTCGACCCCAAACTGATCGCGGCGGTCGAGACCGCGGCAAGGACGCTCGGCTATTCCTCGCGCCGCATCACCTCCGGCGCCGGCCACGACGCCTGCAACCTCAACACCATCATGCCGGCGGCGATGGTGTTCGTGCCCTGCAAGGACGGCATCAGCCATAACGAGCTGGAGGACGCCACCCAGCCAGACTGCGCCGCGGGCACCAACGTGTTGATGCACACCGTGCTGGCGATCGCCGGCGTCGCGTCCTGAGCGGAGAGAGCGATGCGCGGAGTGTTCGTCGATGCCAACGAAGCCCTCGCCGTGATCATGGAGCGGCTGGAGCAGCCCGGCGATCCCAAAATACGTATCCACCGGGATCCCGACATCAAGCCGGAGCAATATCCCGAAATCCTCGACGGCGCCGAGATCGCGATCGTCGACCACACCGCACTGCCGACCGAGGTTGCGAGGACGTGTGCTGGCCTCAAGCATGTCGTGTTTCTCGGCACCGGCGCGCGCAGCTACATGAATCCGGAGGAGCTGGCCGAGCTCGGCATTTCCGTGCACCTGATCAAGGGCTACGGCGACACGGCCGTCGCGGAATCCGCGATCGCGCTGATGTGGGCCTCGGCCCGCGTCATCGCGATGATGGACCGCGAGATGCGCGCCGGCAACTGGCTGCGCGAGGACGGCATGCAGCTCACCGGCAAGACGCTCGGCCTGATCGGCTTCGGCGGCATCGCCGCTGAAGTGGCGCGCATCGCATCCGGCAGCGGCATGAAGGTGATCGCCTGGAACCGCTCGCCGAAGAGCCATCCGGGCGTGGAATTCACCGATCTCGATACATTGCTGGCGCGAAGCGACGTGGTGTCGCTGCATCTGCTGCTCAACGACGAGACGCGCGGCATGATCACGCGCGAGACAATCGCAAAAATGAAGCCGGGTGTCATCTTCGTCAACACCGCCCGCGCTGCGATCGTCGACGAGCAGGCGATGATCGACGCGCTGAAGTCCGGCCACATCCGCCATGCCGGCCTCGACGTCTTCAACACCGAGCCCCTGCCCGGCGATCATCCGCTGACGACGATTCCGAACGTGACGCTGTCGGCGCATTCCGCCTTCCGTACGCCGGAAGCCAGCGAGAACCTGATTGAAGCGGCCTGGGTCCACTGCCGCAGGATCCTGAAAGGATAAGAGCAACAACAATGGCCGACACGCGCATCATCAAGGCTGAGCCGCTCACCAACGCCATCCGCGCCATCGTCAAGGCCGGCGGCTCCTCGGACCGCGAGGCCGAGCTCGTCTCCACCAATCTCGTCGAGGCCAATCTCAAAGGACACGACTCGCACGGCGTCGGCATGATCCCGCGCTACGTCCAGAGCGTCACCAACGGCGGCCTCGCCGTGAACGCGCACGTTAAAGTCGTGCTCGACACCGGTCCACTCCTCACCCTCGACGGCCTCACCGGCTACGGCCAGGTGATCGGCCATGAAGCAATGGAGCTGGCTGCCGAGCGCGCCAAGCGCAACGGCGTGTGCCTGGTCGGCCTTTCCAACTCGCACCACATCGGCCGCATCGGCCACTGGGCCGAGCAGTGCATCGACCACGGGCTGGTGTCGATCCACTTCGTCAACGTGATCTCGCGCCCGATCGTGGCGCCTTGGGGCGGCAGCGATGCGCGCCACGGCACCAATCCGTTCTGCGTCGGGATCCCGCGCAAGGGCAAGGACCCCATCGTGCTCGACTTCGCCACCAGCAGGATCGCGCAGGGCAAGACCCGCGTCGCCCACAACAAGGGCGTCGAACTCGAGCCCGGCACGATTATCGACAATGAAGGCAAGCCCACCGTCGATCCGCGTTACACCGTGATCCCGCCATACGGCGCCATCCTGCCGTTCGGCGAGCACAAGGGTTCGGGGCTGGCGCTGGTGTGCGAAATTCTCGGCGGCGCGCTGTCCGGCGGGCAGGCCGTCAAGGGCCCGTCCGACGGCAAGTACAACGTCATCAACGGCATGCTCTCGATCGTCATCGACCCGGACAAGCTCGGCACCGGCGAGAACCTGGCGCGCGAGGTCGAAAGCTTCGTCGCCTGGCACACCGGCTCGCCGCCCGCCCCCGGAATCGACAAGGTCAAGATCGCCGGCGAGCCCGAGCGCGAGACCAAGAAGAAGCGGCTGGCCGAAGGCATTCCGGTCGACCCGACCACCTGGCAGGAGATTGTGGCGGCCGGGAAGAAGTTCGGGCTGGATCAGGCGACGATCGAGACGATCGCGGGTTCATTGGCCTGACGCGACGTGCTGCTTTCCCTTCTCCCCTTGTGGGAGAAGGTGGCGCGAAGCGCCGGATGAGGGGTTCGCTCCGCGACGAATAATTTCTCAAATGAGAGGGCTTTTTCCAAGGAGAGGTACCCCTCACCCGTCTTCGATGCTTGCATCGAAGCCACCCTCTCCCACAACGGGAGAGGGTGAAAAGCGAACTAATCCACCATCTCTGCGACCGCCTTGCCGCAGGCCGTCGTGTCGGCATTGCCACCGAGGTCTTTCGTCCGCAGCGTGCGCTCGGCGAGCGTGCGCTCGATCGCGTCCACGATCGACTTGCCGGCGACCTTTTCGCCGAGATGCTCGAGCATCATCGCGCCCGACCAGATCGCACCGATCGGGTTGGCGATGCCCTGCCCCGCGATGTCGGGCGCCGAGCCATGCACCGGTTCGAACACCGACGGGAAATCGCCTTCGGGATTGATGTTGCCGGAGGGCGCGATACCGATGGTGCCGGTGCAGGCCGGGCCGAGATCGGAGAGGATGTCGCCGAACAGGTTCGAGCCGACCACGACGTCGAACCAGTCCGGATGCAGCACGAAGTTCGCCGTGAGAATGTCGATGTGGTACTTGTCCCACTTCACGCCCGGAAACTTCTTGGCCATCGCCTCCACGCGCTCGTCCCAATAGGGCATGGTGATGGAGATGCCGTTCGACTTGGTCGCCGAGGTCAAATGCTTCTTCGGCCGCGACTGCGCAAGCTCGAAGGCGAACTTGAGGATACGGTCGACGCCGACGCGGGTCATCACGGTCTGCTGAGTCACGAACTCACGGTCGGTGTCGGGGAACATGCGCCCACCAACCGAGGAATACTCGCCCTCGGTGTTCTCGCGCACCACCCAGAAATCGATATCACCGGGCTTGCGGCCGGCCAGCGGGGACGGCACGCCGGGCATCAGCCGGACCGGGCGCAAGTTCACATACTGGTCGAACTCACGGCGGAATTTGATCAGCGAACCCCACAGCGAGATGTGGTCGGGGATTTTCGCCGGCCAGCCGACCGCGCCGAAATAGATGGCGTCATGCTTGCCGATCTTGTCCTTCCAGTCGTCCGGCATCATCTGGCCGTGCTTCTCGTAATAGTCCCAGGACGAGAAGTCGAAATGATCGAAATGCAGGAACACCCCATGCTTCTTCGCCGCCGCCTCCAGAACGCGCAGGCCTTCCGGCATCACTTCCTTGCCGATGCCGTCGCCGGGAATGACTGCGATCCGGTATTGTTTCTTGCTCATCGAGAACGTCCCTGGTTGGTCGGCAGCCGCCGCCTTTTGACCGGAATGCAATGGACCAAAGTCGGCGTCGGTGCAACGCTGCACTGCAATGTTGACCATGGCGCGGCCGAACGCCTACTGGTTTCATCCTGTTCCCAGCAAGCGAGTACCCCTCATGGATCTGCATCTGCGTGGCAAGCGCGTCCTGATCACCGGCGCGTCCAAGGGCATCGGCGCGGCCGCCGCCGAGGCGTTCGCCGAGGAAGGCGCGCATCTGTTGCTTGCCGCGCGCAGCGGCGACGCGCTCAAGGCGCTGGCCGACCGCCTGCGCTCGGCGCACCAGATCGACGCCGCGACGAGCGTTGTGGACTTGCGCAAAGCCGAAGACGTGGCGCGGCTCGCCAGGGAAGCCGCCGACATCGACGTGCTCGTCAACAATGCCGGCGACATCCCGGGCGGCTCGATCGACAAGATCGACGAGGAGGCCTGGCGGCACGCCTGGGAATTGAAAGTGTTCGGCTACATCAATCTCACGCGGCATATCTACGCGCAGATGAAGGCCAGGGGCGGCGGCGTGATCGTCAACGACATTGGCGCTGCCGGCGAAAAATTCGACGCCAACTACATCTGCGGCAGCGCCGGCAATGCCGCGTTGATGGCCTTCACCCGCGCGCTCGGCGGCAAGAGCCTCGCCGACAACATCCGCGTGGTCGGCATCAACCCGGGCCCTGTCGGCACCGACCGCCACGTCACCCTGCTCAAGACGCGGGCCAGGCACCAGTTCGGCGACGAGAGCCGCTACAAGGAATTCCAGAAGAGCCTGCCGCTTGGCCGCCCCGCCCATGCGCGCGAGATCGGCGACCTGATGGCGTTCCTCGCGTCGGATCGCGCCGGCTATACGTCGGGCGTGATCTATACGGTGGATGGCGGCATCAGCGCCGGCTGGGGTTAGGTTTCACCATGGTTGCGCGTGCGGCGAAGCAATGACGACAAGCAAAACAAAGGAGCAAGATCGTTGTCTCAAGACCTGATCCGCGAAACGGCCTGCGCCGTCGTCGACAAGCTGCGTTCCGGCGACGTCTCGCCGCTCGAACTCCTGGACGCGCTGGAAAAGCGCATCGGTGAAGTCGACGGCAAGATCAATGCGCTGCCGACACTGTGCTTCGATCGCGCGCGGGACAGCGCCAAGACATTGATGCAGAAGCCGGCCGGCGCGCGCGGGCTGCTGGCGGGCCTGCCGGTGCCGATCAAGGACCTGACCGACGTTGCGGGCGTGCTGACGACGCAGGGCTCGCCGATCTTCAAGGACAGCATTGCAGCCAAGTCCGACATCGCGGTCGAGAACCTCGAGGGCAACGGCGCTGTCGTCTACGCCAAGTCCAACACGCCGGAATTCGGCGCCGGCGCCAACACCTTCAACGAAGTGTTCGGCGCGACGCTCAATCCCTGGGATACGACGAAATCGGCGGCGGGCTCCTCCGGCGGCGCCGCGGCCGCGCTGGCCACCGGCATGGCCTGGCTCGCGCAGGGCTCCGACATGGGTGGCAGCTTGCGCAGCCCGGCGGCTTTCTGCGGCATCGCCGGCATGCGGCCGAGCATCGGCCGGGTCGCGCATACGCCGAAAGCGGCGATCGACCGTAATCTCGGCGTCCTCGGCCCGATGGCGCGCAACGTCGAGGATCTCGCGCTGCTGCTGGATGCCATGAGCGGCGACTATGCGGCCGATCCGCTGTCGCTGCCCGCGCCTTCGACCTCGTTCCTGTCGGCGGCGCGCTCGGGCAACAAGCCCAAGCGCGTCGCCTATTCGCCCGATCTCGGCATCACGCCCGTCGATCCCGAGGTGAAAGCGATCACGCGCAAGGCCGCCGAACGCTTCGCGGAGGCCGGCGCCGTCGTCGAGGAGGCGCATCCGGACTGGCGCGAGGCGCATGAGTGCTTCCACGTGCTGCGCGCCTTCGATTTCGCGATCACCAAGGCCAATCTGCTGCGGACCAAGCGCGACCTGCTCAAGCCCGAGGTGATCTGGAACATCGAGGAGGGTCTCAAGCTCACCGTCGAGCAGCTCACGCGCGCCGAAGCCCAGCGCGTCGACATGACCGCGCGCGCGATCGAGTTCTTCAAGACCTACGATCTGCTGCTGGTGCCGACCACGATCGTGCCGCCCTTTCCGATCGAACACCGCTACGTCGCCGAATGCGCCGGCAAGCGGTTCGACAATTACGTCGAATGGCTCGGCATCGTCTACGCCATTACGCTGGCCTGCTGCCCGGCGCTGTCGCTGCCCTGCGGCTTCACCGCCTCGGGCCTGCCGGTCGGCCTACAGGTGGTCGGCCCGCCGCGCGCGGATGCACAGGTGATCGCCGGCGCGAAGGTGCTGGAGGATATTCTGGGTGTGCGCGGGACGACGCCGATCGATCCGCGGGTGAAGAAGTAACGGCTCGTGCCCCGGACGCAGCGCAGCGCTTCTTCGCTGCAGAGCCGGGGCCCGTCAATCCGCGACCTCGCGTGCATCCCTCGGTCCCGGCTCTGCGGCGCAGCGCTATCGCGCTGCACCCTGTCCGGGACACGCACGGCCATCATCTTCCGCTCGTTGCTTCCAGACTCCGGCTGTACCGCGACATCGCAAAGCAGAAGACGAAATAGATCGCGGCGACGAAGATGTAGACCTCGACCGAGAATTGCTGCCAGGCCGGATCGATGATCGCGGTCTTGGCCGTCGTCAGCAGGTCGAAGATGCCGATGATCAGGACGAGGCTGGTGTCCTTGAAGAAGGCGATGAATGTGTTGACCAGCGGCGGAATGACGTGGCGGATGGCCTGCGGCAGCACGATCAGCCGGTGCTTGCGCCAATAGGACAGTCCCAGCGCGTCGGCAGCCTCATATTGGCCGCGGGGCACGGCCTGGAGCCCGCCGCGGATGACTTCGGCAAGGTAAGCCCCTGCGAACAGGATGATCGCGACCTGCGCGCGCAGGAGCTTGTCGATGTTGAAGCCGCTCGGCATGAACAGCGGAAACATCACGCTGGCCATGAACAGCAGGCTCACCAGCGGCACGCCGCGGATCAGCTCGACATAGATCACGCTGAGCGAGCGGATCGCCGGCAAATTCGAGCGACGGCCGAGCGCAACGAGAATGCCGAGCGGGAAGCCGAACGCCAATCCGAATGTTGCCAGGATCAACGTGACCGGCAACCCGCCCCAGCGGTCCTGCGAGACGAAGCTCAGCCCGAACACGCCGCCCCACATCAACATGCTGATCAGTGCCAGCGCACCGATCCAGAGATAGGCGAGTTCGCGCCGCCACAGCGCGCGGCGGCTGGAGAGATAGAACAGCGCGATGAACAGCACGACCGATAGCGCCGGCCGCCACTGTTGGTCGAACGGATAGGTGCCGAACAGGATGAAGCGATATTTTTCGGGGATGATCGCCCAGCAGGCGCCGACGCCACGGGCGGCACGGCAGGCACCGGAATCGTTCGCCGGAGTCAGCCAAACCGCGTTGGCGATACCCCATTGCACGAAGCTGAAGATGCCTTTTCCAATCACCGTCAGCAGCACGACCGAGAGGATGCCGTTCGGAATCGACGAGAACAGATTGGTCCGGAGCCAGCGCAGCACCGGATTGCCGATCTGCGGCGGGCGCGCGGCGCGCGGTGCGTCCGGGATATCGGTCATCACGCTCATGATCAGCGCTCCACCAGCGCGATGCGCGAATTGTACCAGTTCATGAAGAAGCTGATCGCGAGACTGATGGTGAGGAACACCGCCATGATCAGCGCGATCGCCTCGATCGCCTGACCGGTCTGATTCAGCGTGGTGTTGGCGATCGAGACCACGTCCTGGTAGCCGATCGCAACCGCGAGCGAGGAGTTCTTGGTCAGGTTGAGATACTGGCTCGTCATCGGCGGCACGATGACGCGCAGCGCCTGCGGGAGAATGATCTGCCGCAGCATGAAGCTGCGGCGCAGGCCGAGCGCATTGGCGGCATCCCATTGCCCGCGTGGCACCGACTGAATGCCGCTGCGCACGATCTCGGCAATGAAGGCCGACGTGTAAGTCACGAGCGCAATGAGCAGCGCGAAATATTCCGGGGCGAGCGTCAGCCCGCCGACGAAATTGAACCCGCGCAACGCCGGCCACTCGATCGTCCAGGACACGCCGAGCAGCACGGAGACCAGCACCGGCAGCCCGATGATCAGACCGACCGCAAACGGCCAGGCCAACCGCGGCTTGCCGTCGCGCATCTGCTGCGCGACCTGCCAGCGCCGGACGAGATAGAAGGCAGCGAGCCCGAGTGCGCCGGCACCCAGCACCCAAAGCTGCGGCGGGCCGAGCGGGATCGCCGGCAGGATCAGGCCGCGATTGGACAGGAACACGCCTTCGACCGGCCTGAACGCGGAGCGCGCCGCCGGCAGCGCCTGCATCAGCACGTACCAGAACAACAGCTGGAGCAGCAGCGGGATGTCGCGGAGGGTCTCGACATAGACGGCCGCCATTCGCGACAGCAGCCAATTGGACGACAATCGCGAGATACCGATCAGCGTTCCCAGAATGCTTGCGAGCACGATGCCGATGACGGCGACGCGCAAGGTGTTGGCGATGCCGACGACGAAAGCCCAGAGGTAGGTATCTCTCGGATTGTAGGCGAGCAGGCTCTCGGCGATCGGCATGCCGGCCTCACGGCCGAGGAATGCAAAGCCGGTCGTGATGCGGCGGGCCGAAAGATTGGTGACGGTGTTGGACCAGAGGAAGGCGATGACCGCGACCGCGATCCCGACGACCAGGACTTGCCACAACAGGCCCTTCAAAGCGTTGGGCCCGAGCGCAGCGGAAAGGCGACGGCGCGGCGGCGGCCTCGGATCATCTGACGTCACAGCACAAAAATCCTTCTCGACAACAGCGATTTCCGGCGGCGCACGTCAACTGTTGCATTAAAAGTTATTTTATGCAACAAATGTTTCATGGTCGAGCCCGCGAAATCCTCGCCGCTGAGCGAACTGCGCATCGCGCTGCCGTCGCTGCCCCTGCGCCTGCAGGAGGTCGGCCGCTTCGTCGCCGCCAATGATTACGACGCTACCACCCGCTCGATGCGCGATCTCGCAGCCATTGCCGGCGCCGATCCCGCCGCCTTCACGCGGCTTGCGAAAGCGATCGGCTATTCCGGCTGGGACGAATTGCGCGCAGCATTGACGGAAGCACGGCGGCCGTCGCCGATCTCCCCCTTCTCCGGCCGCGCCAAGGGCCGCCGCAACGGACCGCAGGCCGATGTCGCGCTCGTCACCGACAAGCTCGCCGCCGAAGCCGCCGGCCTTCCGCGCATCCCGGCCCAACCGATTGCGGACGCGGCCCGTGCGCTGCACGACGCCAAACGGATCTGGATCACCGGCTATCGAAGCTGCCGCAGCGTCGCGGAGCTGCTGAACTACGAGCTGCGGCTGTTCCGTCCCGAACAAGTGCAGCTCGTCGGCGCGTCCGGCCCTGACGATCTCGACCTCGGCGCCTTCCGGCCCGGCGAAGCCGTCATCGTGATCGGCTTCCTGCCTTACACGCATGCCAGCGTCCGCGTCGCACAAGCCGCTTATCATGCCGGCGCGACCCTGATCGCGATCGCCGACAGCCCTTCGGCGCCGATGACCGAAGGTGCCGACCACGTCCTGCTGTTCGAAGCGGCCTCGTCGCCCGGCTTCTTTCCGAGTCTCACCGGCGCCATCGCGATCGCGCAATCACTGGCCGCGGTGACGTTCTCGCTCGGCGGCACCGCCGCAAAGAAGCGTCTGGAGAAGACCGAGGCGCGGCTCGCCGCAGCCTCCACTTACATTACAGAGAAAGGTTGACCTCATGGCCGCCCGCACCAGCCGCGTGCTGCACCGCTCGCTCCGTGAGACGCCACCCAAGGCGATCGGCGGCGAAGGCGTCTATCTCTTTGCCGAGGACGGGCGGCGCGTGATCGACGCCTCCGGCGGTGCCGCAGTCTCCTGCCTCGGCCATCAGCACCCGCGCGTGATCGCGGCGATGGCAAAACAGGCCTCGACGCTGGCTTATGCGCACACCGCTTTCTTCTCGTCCGAGCCGGCCGAGGCGCTGGCCGACACGCTTGTCGGACACGAGCCCGGCGGTCTCGCCTATGCCTATTTTGTCAGCGGCGGATCGGAAGCCATCGAGGCCAGCATCAAGCTCGCGCGGCAATATTTCATCGAGCGCGGCGAGCCGCAGCGGCAGCATTTCATCGCGCGGCGGCAAAGCTATCACGGCAACACGCTCGGCGCGCTGGCAGCCGGCGGCAATGCCTGGCGCCGCGCGCCCTATGCGCCTCTGCTCTCGGACGCCTTCAGTCATGTGACGCCGGCCTTTGCCTACCACGAGAGGCACGAGCGCGAGTCGGATACGCAGTTCGTGGCGCGGCTCGCGGCCGAGCTTGAAGCCGAGTTTCAACGGCTTGGCCCTGATACAGTCGCGGCCTTCCTCGCCGAGCCGGTCGTCGGCGCGACCGCGGGCGCCGTGACCGCCCCGGACGGCTACTTCAGGGCGGTGCGGCAGATCTGCGACCGCTATGGCGCGCTGCTCATTCTCGACGAAGTCATGTGCGGCATGGGCCGCACCGGCGCCACGCACGCCTGGGAACACGAGGGCGTTGCCCCCGACATCCAGGCGATCGCCAAGGGACTTGGCGGCGGCTATCAGCCGATCGGGGCGATGCTCGCGAGCGGCAAGATCATCGACACCATCCGCGCCGGCTCGGGCGCCTTCCAGCACGGCCATACCTATCTCGCGCATCCCCTCGCCTGCGCAGCCGCGCTCGCAGTGCAGGACGTGATCCGCGAGGACGGCCTGCTGGAGCGCGTCAGGGAGCGCGGCAGGCAGCTCGAGCAGCGGCTGACCGAGCGCTTCGGCAACCACCGCCATATCGGCGACATCAGAGGACGCGGCCTGTTCTGGGCGATCGAGCTCGTGGCCGACCGGGCCAGCCGTACCTCGTTCGATCCGGCACTCAAGCTGAACCAGAAGATCAAGGCGGACGCCTTCGCGAACGGGCTCGGCTGCTACCCCGGCGGCGGCACCGCAGACGGCGTGCGCGGCGACCACGTGTTGCTGGCGCCGCCCTACATCGTCTCCGCCGAGGAGATCGACCTGATCGTCGAGAAACTCGGCACGGCCGTCGACAACGTGTTGCGCAGTATCAATCATTGAGGGGAGTGTGACGATGAGGAAAGTGGTTATCGCAGCAAGCGTATTTGCCGCATCGACGGTTGCGGCGTCGGCGTCAACGCTCGATACGGTGAAGAGCCGCGGCACGCTGGTGTGCGGCGTCAGCGCCGGCTTTGCCGGCTTCTCCGCGCCGGACTCTCAAGGCAACTACAAGGGGCTGGACGTCGACTATTGCCGCGCGCTGGCGGCCGGCGTGCTCGGCGATGCCAGCAAGGTGCGCTACGTCTCGCTGACCGCGCAGAACCGCTTCACCGCGCTGCAATCGGGCGAGATCGACGTGCTCTACCGCAACTCGACGCAGACCTACCTGCGCGGCGTCACGCTCGGCCTGCGGCAGGGTCCCGTCAACTTCTATGACGGCCAGGGTTTTGTCGTGAAGAAGGACCTCGGCGTGAAGGAGCTGAAGGACCTCAAGGGCGCGACCGTCTGCGTCGCGCAGGGCACCACGCACGAAGTCACGCTCGGCGACTACGGCCGCGCCAACGGCATCGACTGGAAGCCGCTGGTGTTCGACCGCGTCGACACCATGTACCAGACCTTCTTCGGCGGCCGCTGCGACGCCATGACCCAGGACGCCTCCGCGCTCGCAGGCGCGGTGACGACGGCGGCGCCGAACGCGGCCGATTACGTCGTGCTGCCGCAGACCATCAGCAAGGAGCCGCTCGGCCCCTTCACCCGCAACGGCGACGAGGTCTGGAGCGACATCATCACCTGGCTGCATTATGGCCTGATCGAAGCCGAAGAGCTCGGCGTCACCCAAGGCAATGTCGAGGAGATGACGAAGTCGCAGACGCCGGCGATCCAGCGTCTGCTCGGGGCCTCCGGTGATCTCGGCTCGCGCCTCGGGCTGGACAACAAATGGCTGGTGACGGCGATCAAGGCCGGCGGCAATTACGGCGAAATCTTCGAGCGCAATGTCGGCAAGGCAAGCCCGCTCAAGCTCGAGCGCGGCCTCAACGGCCTCTGGAGCAAGGGCGGCTTGATGTACGCGGTGCCGTTCAAGTAGGTGCCGTTCAAGTAAATGTCTCTCGTGTCCCGGACGCGCTGCAGCGCGCAACGCTGCGGCGCAGAGCCGGGATCCAGGCAGCGACGGCTTCTGACCTCCAAAAGAATGGGCCCCGGCTCAGCAGCGCACTACTTCGCGCTGCGCTGCCTCGGGGGCACGAGACTTCCCAGGTAGTCACATTCAATGACAACACCTCCCATGCGCATCACCCTGATCCACGCCCTCAAGCACTCCATCGCCCCGATCGAGACGGCGTTCGCAAAGGCGTGGCCGGAGGCACGGCTGATGAACCTGCTCGACGACAGCCTGTCGGCGGATCTGGCGCGCGACGGCGTGCTCAACGATGCCATGACCAGGCGTTTCCTTGCGCTCGGCGATTATGCGGCGGCAACAGGCGCGAACGGAGTCCTTTTCACCTGCTCGGCCTTCGGCCCCTGCATCGAGGCGGTCGCGCGTGCGCACGCGCCGATGCCGGTGCTCAAGCCGAACGAAGCCATGATCGAACGTGCCGTGACGATGGGCAGGAAAATCGGCCTGCTCTCGACCTTCCCGCCGACGCTGGTGTCGATGCCCCCGGAGTTTCCCGCATCGGTCCAGGTCGTGCCGAAACTTGCGGAGGGCGCGCTGGCGGCGCTGGACCGCGGCGACCGCATCACGCATGATCGGCTGATCGTGGAAGCATCGAAGGACCTGCGCGATTGCGACGTCATTGCGCTCGCGCAGTTCAGCATCGCCGCGACCGCGCCGCTGGTTGCGGAAGCCACCGGCCGGCCCGTCGTCACGACACCCGACAGCGCGGTCGATAAGTTGATGGTGCTGCTGAAGGCGAAAGGTTAGCCGTCCGGTTTTTTCGGGCGCCGCGCGCACTTGATCGCCGTGGCGAGCGCAGCTTTGGTTTCGCTGACGAAATCCTCGACCAGTTCCTCGCGCGTCGCATGCGCGGCCTCGCCAGTGAACAGGCCCTGTTCCGCCAGCATCACCACGCCGTGCAATGCCGCCCAGATCTTGAGCGCCTGCCGCTCACGCAGAAAGCCAACCGCCGGCGCTTCCAGTGCCTCGATTACGAGCGCAAACGTCTCGCGCGTCGCCTCGTGCAGTTCGCTGCCCTTGGCGGCGCAGGACACCGTGCGGGAAGCAAACATCAAGCGGTAGATGCCGTTGCGGCGCAGACCGAAATCGAGCGTCGCCTGCGCCAGCCGCGACAGTTTCGACTGTTTCGACGGCATGGCCATCGCATCGCGCAGGATCGCGCTGAGCTGCCGAAACGCCTCCGCCGTCACCGCCGCGAGCAACGCTTCACGGTCGGCGAAATGGCGATACGGCGCCGGCTGCGAGACGCCGAGCTGCTTGGCCAGCGCCTTGATGCTGATCGCCTCGGCCCCGCCCTGCTCCGCCTCGCGCAGCGCGGCCTTGATCAGGGCGTCGCGGAGATCACCGTGGTGGTAGGTATTCTCGGGCTTGCGGGCAAGTTGTGAACGCATGTTGCGCGTGAGCCTATAAGTTTGCGCTTGACAGGGGAAGCCTGCCGCGAATGTAATAGGATATAACTTAAAAGAGGCGGCACATGCCGCCGACAAGATCGACCAAGAGGAACGCGCCGCCCCAGTTGGCCTGCGCGCACGACCGAGGAAGCCGCCATGACCGAGCGACTGAGGGTTCACGTCGATCCCGACAAATGCCAGGGCCATGCCCGCTGCAAGGCGCTCGCGCCGGAGCTGTTCGAACTCGACGAATACGGCAACGCCCACGAGTCCGGGGACGGAATCGTTCCATCAGGCCTCGAGGACAAGGCCTGGCTTGCCAAATCCAATTGCCCGGAAATCGCGATTGAAGTGATCGAGGAGTAGCGCGGCCTCCGCCGCTTGCGTGCTTGCAGCGAACACGAGCCCCAAGAAAGATTCGAAGGGATTCCCCTGCCATGTCCGACGTCAGCCAGCCCGCCGCCCATCCGCCCGTGACCGACTGGGTGCATGATTTCGACCACACCGATCCGCAGTGGACGGAGGATCCCTTTCCGATCTGGGACGAGCTGCGCGCGGCGAGCCCGGTCGTGCATACCGAGCGCTTCCTCGGCTGCTACATGCCGACAACCTATGAGGCGGTGCGCGAGATCGCCAACGACACCGAGCACTTCTCCTCGCGCCGGATCATCGTCCGCGACGTCCGGCCGGAGGTCGCGAGGAACGCGGCGCCGCCGATCACCTCCGATCCGCCCGTGCACAAGCCGGCCAAGCAATTGCTGCTGCCGCCCTTCACGCCGGATGCGATGAAGAAGCTGGAACCGCGGATGCGCGCGATCTGCAACGAGCTGATCGACGGCTTCGTCGCCAACGGCGAAGTCGATGCCGCGGCGCGCTACGCCAAATACATCCCGGTCCGGGCCATCGCCCACATGCTCGGCATTCCCGAGTCCGACAGTGATCTCTTCATCCGCTGGATCCACATGATCCTCGAACTCGGCATCAAGGACGAGAGCAGGCTGCTGCAGGCCGTCCAGGAGATGAGCGCCTATTTCAGGACGCATATCGAGGAGCGGAGATCCAAGCCAACCGGCGACCTGATCTCCTATCTGATGAATGCCAGGGACAAGGAAGGCCAGCCGCTGGAAGAGTCCCATGTGCTGGGGTCATTGCGGCTGCTGCTGATCGCCGGCATCGACACCACCTGGAGCGCGATCGGCTCCGCGCTCTGGCATCTGGCCCGGACGCCCGCCGACCGCGAGCGCCTGGTCGCCGAACCCGGGTTGATGCCGACCGCGGTGGAGGAACTGTTGCGGGCCTATTCGCCGGTGACGATGGCCCGCGAGGTGGTCAAGGAGACGACGATCTCGGGATGCCCGGTCAAGGCGGGCAACATGGTGCTGCTGTCCTTTCCGGCCGCGAACAGGGATCCCAACGTGTTCCCGGACGCTGACAAGGTCGTGATCGACCGCCGCGAGAACCGCCACGCCGCTTTCGGCCTCGGCATCCACCGCTGCGTCGGTTCCAACCTGGCGCGCATGGAGATGCAGGTTGCACTGGAGGAGTGGCTGAAGCGGATTCCGGACTTCCGGATCGATCCGGCAGGCACCGTGACCTGGTCGCAGGGCACGGTGAGGGGCCCCCGGCAGTTGCCATTTCTGTTCGGAAAGGCGATGTAGGCCTTTCCAGACAGCGATACGGAAAGGCCGGACGTGACTGAGCAAGCAACCCAGCCGGCCTCCGACCACATCGACATCGCCGACGCCGAGCGCCGGATCAAGGCGATCCTGATCGGCTCGATCGGCAACCTCGTCGAATGGTACGACTTCTACGCGTATACGGCGTTCGCGCTCTATTTCGCCCCCGCTTTCTTCCCCGGCAACGACCCGGTCGTGCAACAATTGAACGTCGCCGTCGTGTTCGCGGCGACCTTCCTGATGCGGCCGCTGGGCGGCTGGCTGTTCGGCTATATCGCCGACCATTACGGACGGCGGATCTCGCTGACCTTGTCGGTCGTCTTCATGTGCTTCGGCTCGCTGATCATCGCGCTGACGCCGACCTACGCTACGATCGGCCTGGCCGCGCCGGTGATCCTGGCGCTCGCCCGCGTCATCGAGGGCCTCAGCCTCGGCGGCGAATATGGTGCCAGCGCCACCTATCTCAGCGAGGTCGCCGATCCCAAGCACCGCGGTTTCTACTCGAGCTTCCAGTACGTCACCCTGATCGGCGGCCAGCTCACCGCCATCATCGTGCTGCTGCTCCTGCAAAAGGTCTTCCTGACGCCGGAAGAGCTGAAAGCCTGGGGCTGGCGCATCCCGTTTGCGATCGGCGCAGCGCTCGCGATCTTTGCCGCGGTGATGCGGCGCAATCTGCACGAGACCGAAGCCTTCGAAGAGGCCAAGAAAGTGGTGAAGCCGACCGGCTCGATCACCAATCTGCTGCGCTACCCGCGCGAGCTGCTGCTCGTGGTCGGCCTGACGGCCGGCGGCACTGCGGCGTTCTACACCTTCACCACCTACATGCAGACCTTCGTAAAGCTCTCGGTCGGGCTGACCGAGGACCAGACCACCTTCGTGATCTTTGGTACGCTGATCTTCGCGACCATCCTGCAGCCGATCTACGGCGCCCTCTCCGACAAGATCGGGCGCAAACCGCTGCTAATCTTTTTCGGCGTCGCCGGCACGCTCGCGACCGTGCCACTGCTGATGACGCTGAAAGAGACCAAATCGCCATTCATGGCTTTCATCCTGATCTGCTGCGCCTGGCTGTTCGTCGCCGGTTACACCTCGATCAACGCGGTGGTGAAGGCCGAATTGTTTCCAACCAATGTCCGCGCGCTCGGCGTCGGCCTGCCCTACGCAATCACGGTCTCGATCTTCGGCGGCACGGCGCCGGCGATCGCGCTCTATTTCAAGAGCATCGGGCATGAGGAGTGGTTCTATTACTATCTCGCCGGCGTCATCTTCCTGTCGCTGATCATCTATTCCACCATGCGCGACACCAAGCACGCCTCCGCGATGCATCGCCACGAGTAGCCATTTTACGAGCAGATCATGGCCGACAACAACGAGCCCCCCGACAGCAAGCTGACGCGCACCAAGGAGACATGGGCGCGTGAAGGCCGCTTCCTGACCGGCAAGATCACGCGCCCCGAGGAGCAGCGGCTGCCGCCGGGCCAGCACCTCACCAAGGACTGGCCTGTGCTCGATCTCGGCGTGTTGCCGCCGGTGTCCCGCGATCGCTGGCGGCTCGATGTCTACGGCGCGGTCGAAAATCCCGTGTTCTGGACCTTCGCCGAGTTCGCCGCACAGAAGCAGGACAAGTTCATCTCCGACATCCATTGCGTGACCACCTGGTCGCGGTACGACAATGAGTGGGAAGGGCTCGCCACGCGCGAGCTGCTCGCCGCCTGCCGGCCGCGCGAGGATGCGCGCTTCGTCGTGCTGCATTCCCATGACGGCTACACCACCAACCTCGCGCTGGACGACTTTGCCGCCGAGGATGCGCTGCTGGCCCATAGCTGGTCGGGAAAGCCGCTGACGGAAGAACACGGCGGCCCGGTGCGGCTGGTCGTGCCGCATCTCTATTTCTGGAAGAGTGCGAAATGGCTCCAAGCCATCGAGTTCGTCACCGACGACAAGCCGGGCTTCTGGGAAGTCCGCGGCTATCATAACCGCGGCGGTCCCTGGGCCGAGCAGCGATATTCCGACGACTAGATCAGGCAAACACGAGGGAACGCCCATGCCGACGGAGCGCTTTCAATTCACGGGTGAAGGCGGCCATCAGCTTTCGGCCGCGCTGGAACTGCCGGACGGTGAGCCCGTGGCCTACGCGCTGTTCGCGCACTGCTTCACCTGCGGCAAGGATACGTTGGCGGCCAAACGCATCTCGGTCGCCCTCGCCGCCAGGGGGATTGCGGTGCTGCGCTTCGACTTCACCGGGCTCGGCTCGAGCGAAGGCGAGTTTGCCAATTCCACCCTTTCCTCCAATGTCGCTGATCTCGTGCGCGCCGCCGATCATCTGCGGAGCACCCGCAAGGCACCGTCGATCCTGATCGGCCACAGCCTCGGCGGCGCCGCGATCCTCGCCGCCGCCGGGAAAATTCCGGAGGCCAAGGCGGTCGCGACCATTGCGGCGCCGTCCGATCCGGCTCATGTCACCGGCCTGTTCAAACAACATATCGACGACATCCGCGCAAAGGGCGAGGTCGAAGTGTCTCTCGCGGGACGTCCGTTCCGGATCAGACGCGAATTCCTCGACGATGTCGCCGAGCACGAATTGATGAAGGACATCACGGGCCTGCACAAGGCGCTGCTGGTGATGCAGTCGCCGGTCGACGACACCGTCGGCATCGACAATGCGACGCGGATTTTCGTCGCCGCAAAGCATCCCAAGAGCTTCGTCTCGCTCGACCACGCCGACCATCTCCTGAGCAGGCCGGCCGACGCGATCTACGCAGCCGATGTGATCGCCGCCTGGGCAAGCCGCTACATCGAGGCCGCAAAGCCCGCCAAACCGATCGATCCCGCCGAACCGCGCAAGGTCGTCGTGCAGGAAACCCGCAAGAGCAAGTTCAACCAGACGATCGCCGTCGGGCCGCACCATCTGGTGGCGGACGAGCCGATCGCGGCCGGCGGCGAGGATGCCGGCCCTGGCCCCTATGATTTCCTGCTCGCCGGTCTCGGCGCCTGCACCTCCATGACCATGCGCCTCTATGCCGATCGCAAGGCACTGCCGCTCGACCGCGTCACGGTCACGCTGAAGCACTCCAAGATCTACGCAAAAGACTGCGAGGAGTGCGAAACGCACGAGGGCATGCTGGACCAGATCGAGCGCGACATCGCCATCGACGGCGCGCTCGATGCCGAGCAGCGCAAGAAGCTGATGGAGATCGCCGACAAATGCCCGGTGCACCGCACGCTGACCTCGGAGATCCGCATCGTAACCAGGGCCGTGGACAAGTAAGCTAGAAACACGATGCCATCGTCCGCAGCGCGGCGCTGATCTCGGCCTCGCGCCATGCCGCAAAGCCGAGCAGAAGGCCGTGATCGCGCGGCCGCTCCATTGCCAGGCTGGACAAGGCACGCGTCACGACGCCGGCAGCGCCCAGCCGCTCGACCGCCGCCTGATCAGCGCGGCCGCGCTTGAGACGGGCGACGAGCTGAATGCCGCCCGATGGCACTTCAACCGACAGTTCCTCGCCAAGATGGCGCTTCAATCCCTCGACGAGGTGGTCGCGGCGCGCGTGATAGAGCCGGCGCACCCGGCGCAGATGCGCCAGGAAATGCCCGTCGGCAATGAACTCGGCCAGCGCCTCCTGGACGTGGCTGGCGGCGATCAGCCCGATATGCCGCTGCGCGATCTCGAACGTGCCGACCAGTGCCGGCGGCACGACGAGATAGCCGAGCCGGATATCCGATGTCATCGCCTTCGCAAAGGTGCCGACATAGAACACGCGGCCATGGGCATCGAGACCCTGCAAGGCGGGCACCGGCCGGCTGTCATAGTGGAATTCGCCGTCGTAATCGTCCTCCACGATCCAGGTCTTGCCGGGCCGGCTCAGCCCGAGCAGCTCGGTGCGGCGGGCCAGCGACATCAGCCGTCCAGTCGGATGCTGGTGCGATGGCGTCATGAAGATCAGTTTCGGAGCTTTGAGGCCCGGCAGCCGTTGCATGCCCTGCGCGTCCAGCCTGATGCCGGTGAGCCGCGCGCCGGACGCGCGGAAGGCGGCTGCGGCGCCGGGATAGCCGGGATCCTCGACCCAGACCTCGTCGCCGGGCGTGATGATGGCAGCCGCAATCAGGGTCAGTGCGGCCTGCGCACTCGGCAGCATCATGATCTGGTCCGCCGTGGCGCGAACGCCTCGGCTGGTCGCGAGATAATGCGCCAAAGCCTCGCGAAGGCGGGACCGGTTGACCGAGCCGAGTTCACGCCGCGCCGCCTGCACGGCGCTGCGGCGCAGGCAACGCGCCCAGACCTCGTTCGGAAACTCCCTGACATCGCCGTGCCCTGGACGGAGCGGCTTGAACGGTGCCTGATACGACATCGGCCAATCGGCCTGCTTGAGACTCGAGGCCCAGGGTGAAAGCCGCGGCTTGCGCGAGCGCGCGCCGAACGCGACGGCAACGGCCGCTTCGCCACGCGCGCCGCCGTCGACCGTGACCACGGGACGACGACCGTGCGACGCCGCGATATATCCCTCGGCGGCAAGCTGCTCGAAGGCATGGGTGACGGTGTTGCGGGAGACGCCGAGATCGCGCGCAAGCCTGCGGCTCGACGGCAGCGCCCGCCCCTTGGCCAAACGACCGGCAGCGATCAGGCCCCGGAGCTGGCTGGTCAGCTGCGCCGCCAGCCCCTCAGGCTCGGTCCGCTTCAGCGCGATCAGGGCGGAAATGACGTCGTCCGAAACTGGCACCTCAATCCTTTCATATCTGGCACTTTTTCAGGTGCCAGGTCGGATGCTATCCGCGGGCCTGGACTGCTTCAAGGATCCTGCGATGAACTCCCTGTCACCCCGCGCGGCCGTCGGCCTGTTCCTCATCGTCGTGCTGGCCTGGGGCGTGAACTGGTCGGTGACGAAGCAGCTCGTCCAGTTTCTTCCGCCGCTGTGGACCTCGGCAATCCGGAGCTGGATCGCCCTTGCCGGATTGTTCGTGATCCTCGGACTGAGCAACAATCTGGTGATCCCGGAGCGGCGCGACATTCCCGTGGTGCTCAGCGTGGCGCTGCTGCACATGACGATATTCTCTGTGCTGGTTGCAGCGGGAGTCCGGTTCCTGCCTGCGAGCAAGGCCATCGTGCTCGGCTACACGACGCCGCTCTGGGTCGCGATCGCGGCGCCCCTGCTCGGACAAGACCGGCTGACCGCCCCAAAACTCGCCGGCGCGCTGCTTGGATTGATCGGCCTTGCCGTCATTCTGAACCCGACCTCGATCGACTGGACCAATTCCAACGTCGTGCTCGGCGCCGGCATGGTCATTCTCGCCGCGATCTCCTGGGCCGCGAACATCATCTATATCCGCGCGCACCACTGGATCGCGTCTCCGCTCCAACTGCTCATCTGGCAGGTGCTCGTGGCCACCATCGTACTGACGGGATCGGCGATCATCGTGGAGGGCGTGCCGCACGCCGAATGGTCGTGGAAGCTCGTGCTGCTGTTTCTGTATTCCGGCCTGATCGGAACAGCGCTCGCCTATTGGGCGATGTCGATGGTCAACAAGAGCATCTCGGCACTGACGACCTCGCTCGGCACCACCGGGACGCCGCTCGTCGGCATCGCCAGCGCGGCGATCCTGCTGGGTGAACCGCTCGACAAGAGCCTCGTCATCGCGGCCGCGCTGATCATCGCCGGCATCGGCCTTGCGACGCTGGGCGACCGGCTGCTGCGCGGTCAGGCCGCCGCGAGGGGCTGAACGCGGAACGCACCGCGCAAGCCCGCCGTCGTCCCGAGCAGGATGCCGGCGACCGCGACGAATGACCCCAGCGCGAGGGTCGATACGCCGGTGAGCCCCTGCCCGACCGAACAGCCGAAGGCCATCACCCCGCCGATCCCCATCAGCGCGGCGCCGCCGGCCGAGCGCAGCATGTGGCGCGGCGAGGAATAGCCTTCGAGATGGAAGCGGCGCGTGACGAGTGCGGTGGCCAGACTGCCGGCAAACACGCCGGCGACCGTCGCGATGCCGAAGTTCAGCGTCAGGCCGGTCGAGAGCATGGCGTATTGCAGGGCATCCGCGATCGGCGCGATGAAGGTCAGCGACGTCACCGGAACCGGGTTGAAATCATCGGCGCCGAGATAGCCGGTGACCAGCCATCCGGCCGCCACCAGCAAACCGACGATGATCCCCGTCGCGATCTGGCCCGGCGAGCGACGGAACGCGGGATGCGCGAATGCGAACAGGATCAGCGCAACCACGATCAGGGCCGTAGCCAGCACGCGAGAGACTGCATCGCCAAGGCCGAGCGTCGCCAGCAAGGACGGGAGCGAGTTGGCACTGACCGTGGCCTGAGACGCCTGAACCAGCGCAATGCGCGCCGGCGCAATGAGGCCCTTGAGCGTCATCTGCGCGGCGATGCCGAGCACGATCACGACGACGAAAGAGCGCAGATTGCCGAGGCCAAGCAGCACCAGCGCACGCGAGCCGCAGCCGTTCGACAGCACCATGCCGTAGCCGAACAGCACGCCGCCGAGGAACAGCACCGGGGCCGAAAAGCTTGTTTGAAGATAGATCGACCTGCCGAGATCGACCATGCCGCTGCCCGCGAGGAGCTGGCTGGCCGCGATCGCAACGGCAATCGCCAGCGCATAACTCCGCACCAGACGCCCGTCCCCCTGTGCAAGAAAGCCCCGCATGCTGCTCATCAGGCAGAAGCCACTGAGCAGGCCGACGGCGCCATAGACGAGACCGATGAGAAGTCCGGCGATAATGACGAGTTGGGCGGATTCCATCGATTGTTCTCAGGGCTCTCATCATTCTCCGTCATTGCGAGGACCGAAGCGACGCAGCAATACAGAGTGTCTCCGCTGGCACATGCTGGATTGCTTCGCTGCGCTCGCAATGACGGTGGGTTACGACTTCAGGATCACGCGGTCTCGTGACGAGCCGGCCACTGCAGCGTAGGCCTCTCCCGCGCGCTCCAGCGAATAGACGGCGCTCGCCTTGATCGGAAAAGGCTTCAGGTGCCCGCTCGCGAAACCGGGGCCGAGGTCGCGCAGCACCGCGCCCGTCGCGGCCGAGGACAGAGCCAGCGTGTCGATGCCGACATAGGTGTGCTGCCCGCGATAGAACTCGAGAATGTTGAACTGCACGATGCGATCGATCGCCGCAATCAGAATCTGGCGGCCACGAAGCGCCAGCGACTTGTGGGCCGCCTGAAAGTAGGGATCGCCCACCGTATTGAAGACGATCTCCGCGCCCTTGTCGCCGGTCAATTCGCGCACGCGCATTGCGACATCGGTCGCGGAGGCGTCGATCACCTCGATCGGCGCATTGGCGTGCCCTTCATAAGCTTCCGCCTTGCGCACCACGCCGATGACGCGCGCGCCCTGCCATGTCGCGATCTGCACCGCGGCCTGGCCGACCTTGCCGTTGACGCCGAACACCAGAACGGTCTCGCTGCTCTTCGGCACGCCGGCGCGGCGAAAGCCTTCCATCGCGGTGACGAAGGGCACGCCGATGCCGGCCGCCTCCTCCCAGGACACGGAGTTGGGCTTCTCGACGACGGCATCGGCCTCGACGACGAGATGGCTGGCATGGGTGCCGTCACGGCGGATGCCGAGATCGCCGGAGGAGCCGAACACCTCGCGGCCGATCATGCCGGCCGGGCCATCGATCACCACGCCGGCATAGTCGCGGCCGGGCGTGCGCGGGAAGACGGCGTAGGGCATCAGCCCGGTCGCAGCCTTGACGTCGGACGGATTGACGGCTGCGGCCTTGATCTCGATCAGGAGATCGTCTTGACCGCGCGTCAGCGCAAGGCGCTCGACATCAGGTGCAATCGCCGCCGCATTCTCGGCCTTGGCATTGAGACGCACACAGCGCGCCTCGACGGATTTGGTACCGGTGGCTGACATCGAATGACCCACGATTGATCGCGGGCCTTGTCGCCCCTGCGGGGCACCAAGTCAATCCTTCGGCCGCTTGTCGTAGAGCCGCCTCGCCTTGCCGAGCGAGCGCTCCAGCGAGGCGGGCGGGACGATTTGAACCCGCGAACTGATCCCGATCGTGTTCTTGATGTGGGTCGACACCCGGTCGGCATGGTCGAGGAGACCCCGGCCGTCCCAGCTCTCCGACCGCGCTTCGGCAATGATGGTCAGCTCGTCCATGCGACCCTCCCGGGTGAGTTCCAGGATGAAGTGCCCGCCGCACCAGTCGGTGGCGAGCAGAACCTCCTCGATCTGGGTCGGGAACAGATTGACGCCGCGCAGGATGATCATGTCGTCCGAGCGTCCCGTCACCTTCTCCATCCGCCGCATGCCCGGCCGCGCCGTGCCCGGCAGCAGCCGCGTCAGATCGCGGGTGCGATAGCGGATCACCGGAAAAGCTTCCTTGGTGAGCGAGGTGAAGACCAGTTCGCCCTTTTCGCCATCCGACAGCACCGCGCCGGTCTCCGGGTCGATCACTTCGGGATAGAAATGATCCTCCCAGATGTGCAGGCCATCCTTGGTTTCGATGCATTCCTGCGCGACGCCGGGGCCGATCACCTCGGAGAGGCCGTAGATGTCCGTCGCATCCATGTCGAAAGTCTCCTCGATCTCGCCGCGCATCGCGTTGGTCCAGGGCTCGGCCCCGAAGATGCCGACCTTGAGCGAGCATTGCCGCGGATCGAGCTTCTGCCGCTTGAACTCGTCGAGGATCGCCAGCATGTAGCTCGGCGTCACCGTAATAATATCAGGACGAAAATCGTTTATGAGCTGTACCTGCCGCTCGGTCATGCCGCCGGAGATCGGCACCACCGTGCAGCCGAGCTTCTCGGCGCCATAATGCACGCCGAGCCCGCCGGTGAAGAGACCGTAGCCATAGGCGTTGTGGATGATCATGCCGGTGCGGCCGCCGGCGGCGCGGATCGAGCGCGCCATGACGTCTGACCATGTGTCGATGTCCGCTTGCGTGTACCCGACCACGATCGGCTTGCCTGTCGTGCCGGAGGAGGCATGCACGCGCACCAGCTTTTCGCGCGGGACGGCGAACATGTTGAAGGGATAGTTGTCGCGGAGGTCTGTTTTCACCGTGAACGGAAACTTCGCGAGATCAGACAGTTCGCGAAAGTCGGACGGATGCACGCCGGCCTTGGCGAAGGCCTTTTGGTAATGCGCGACGTTGTCGTAGGCATGCTTCAGCGACCAAGCCAGACGCTGTGTCTGCAGCGCCATGATCTCATCACGGGAGGCGCGCTCATGCGCGTCCATCTCGGCGCGATAGGCGGCGCCACCTTCCTTGAGCCTCGTCAGAGCCATCCTCGTTTCCCCACATCATATTGATCTATTCTTTTCTTGATTGGTCGCTTTATTGATCGTGCGCCGGCAGCCAGGTGCCGGGAATGACCCGTGAATGCCCGCGGAATTCCGCGATGACGGCGTCGCCTGCGGTGACGCGCACATCGTAGATGCCGGAGCGGCCACTACGGGTAACCTCCCGCGCTTTTGCGAGCAGGCGATCGCCGAGCTTGCCCGGCTTGATGAACGTGATCTGCCCTTGCGCCGCAACCACACGGTCATTGTGTGAGTTGCAGGCAAACGCAAAGGCAGAATCGGCCAGCGTGAAGATGAAGCCGCCATGGGCGATGCGCTGGCCGTTGACCATGTCCGGCCGCACCGTCATGGCAAGCGTCGCAAAGCCCGGGCCGATCTCGACGATCTCCATCCCGAGCCCCTTGGACGCGTCATCCTCGGCCCACATCGCATCGGCGCAGGCGCGGGCAATATCCTCGGGCGACACGATAGCTTTGACGTTCACGCGCTTCTCCCGGCCGATTGTTTAGACATGATGTTCTGCTGCTTGGCGCAAGGTGTCAAATCATGCGACGCATTTGCATTGCCCGGCCCTGATACGCTCCATCAGACATGGTCATAATCGACCACAACCCGCTCCGATGACGGCTTGGCCTGGCAGGTCAGAACGAAGCCGGCCTTCAGCTCCCAGGGCTCCAGCGAATAATTGATGTCCATCGGCGCCTCACCCTCGACCAGCTTGGCGCGGCAGGTCGAGCACATGCCGCCCTTGCAGGCGAAGGGCAGATCGACGCCGGCGCGCAGCGCGGCATCGAGAATGGCTTCGTCCTCGGCAACCGGCACGTCACGGCGCTTGCCGTCGATGATCAGCGATGCGATCGCCTTCGGCGGCGCGTCGGCCGCAACGGCCTTCCTGGGGCGCGGCTTGCCGCCGAATTCGGAGACGAAGCGCTCGACGTGGATACGGTCTTCCGCAATGCCGAGAGCCCGGCAGGTGGTCTCGATCTCCTCGCTCATGCCAAGGGGACCGCAGATGAAAACATGATCGACGCTCGCCGCCGGCACCAGCGAGCGCAACAGCACCCTCACCTTCTCGCCATCGAGCCGCCCATGCAGGATCGGGATGTCCTGCTCCTCGCCGGAAATGACGTGGAAGATCGAGAGGCGGTCGATGAAGCGGTCCTTGAGCTCCTCCAGCACCTCGCGGAACATGATGTTGTCGGTGGCGCGATTGCCGTAGAACAGGAAGAAGCGGCTGCCCGGCTCGCGCGCAAGAATACCCTTCACGATCGACAGGATCGGCGTGATGCCGGAGCCTGCGGCAAAGCCGACATGGATGCGCCCGGCCTCATCAGGCGCGACCACGCCGAAGCGGCCGGTCGGCGTCATTACGTCGAGTTCATCGCCGCATTTCAGCTCGTCTGCCGCCCAATTCGAAAACGCGCCGCCGTCGACCTTTTTCACGGCGATGCGGATCTCGCCGTCGTCGGGACCCGAGCAGATGGAATAGGAGCGCCGCACTTCCTCGCCGTCGAGCATGGTTCGCAGCGTGAGATACTGGCCAGGCGTGAAGGCGTAGTCGGTTGCGAGCTCGGCCGGAATGGCAAAAGTCATCGAGATGGCGTCCGACGCCTCGCGGCGGAGATCGTTGACGGCGAGGCGATGGAAGCGTGGTGCGGCTGCGGACATGATCAATGACACTTGAAGTAATCAAAGGGTTCGCGGCAGGCCTGGCAGCGCCACAGCGCCTTGCAGGAGGTCGAACCGAATTCGGACAGCAATTCGGTCTTCTCTGAACCGCATTGCGGGCAGGCGACGACCTGCCCGCCGAACAGCGCGCGGCGGGAGCTCGCAGCTTGCGGCGGCGCGATGCCGTAGGCGCGCAGCTTCTCGCGCCCTGCCTCGCTCATCCAGTCGGTGGTCCAGGCCGGCGACAACACGGTACGGATCTTTGGACGATGAAACCCGGCCCGTTCCAAAGCGACCTCGATTTCGAGCGCGATCATGTTCATGGCAGGGCAGCCGGAATAGGTCGGCGTGATCGCAACCTCGACATGATCGCCGTCGAGAACGACATCGCGGAGCACTCCGAGATCGGCGATCGTCAACACCGGAATTTCGGGGTCGACCACGCTCGCCGCCGCATCCCAGGCGCGCTGCCGCAACTCGGCGCCGCTCTGGTGCACCGTCACCATGTCAGCCCCGGAAAGGTCCGCTGCATCGATTGCAACTCGGAGAGAAGATGGCCGAGATGCTCGCTGTGCCGGCCGGACCGGCCGCCCTGCTGCATCCAGTCATTCTGCGGCAGCGTCAGCATTGCCTCACTGGCGACTTCGGAGAGCGTCGTCAGCCAGCGGCCGCGTAAGGTCCCGGGATCGATGGCGACGCCGGCATGGATCAAAGCGCGCTCGCCGTCGTCGACCGCGAACATCTCGCCGGTGAAGGCCCAGAGATGATCGATCGCAACCTGCGCGCGCTTGTGACTCTCCTCGGTGCCATCACCGAACCGGATGATCCATTCCGAAGCATGACGCAGATGATAGGCGCTCTCCTTCTCCGATCTGGCTGCGATGGCCGCGAGCGTCGTGTCGCGCGAGGTCATCATCGCGCGCCAGTAGAGGTCTGCGAAAGCGGAATAGAAGAACTGCCGCACGAGAGTCTGTGCAAAATCGCCATTCGGCTGCTCGACCAGCAGCAAGTTGCGGTACTGGCGCACGTCTCGCAGGTAAGCGAGCTTGTCCTCGTCGTTGCCCTTGTCTTCGACTTTCGCCGCGTAGCTGTAGAGCTCGCGCGCCTGGCCGATGAGATCGAGCGCGATGTTGGAGAGTGCCATGTCCTCTTCCAGCATCGGCGCATGCCCGCACCATTCCGACAGTCTATGGCCGAGCACCAGCGCATCGTCGGCACGGCGGAGTGCGTAGAGCACCAACGGCGTTTCGGCGACCTCGATATTGGAGATGGCCATTGATCCTATCCACTTGTTCCGACCTCATCCTGAGGAGGCGCGAAGCGCCGACTCGAAGGATGGGCCACGGGTTCACTGGCCTTCATGGTTCGAGACGCCGCTTCGCGGCTCCTCACCATGAGGGGAGAAAGCGCTACATGTGCCCCACGTCTTCCGGCACCTCGTAGAACGTCGGGTGCCGGTAGATCTTCGATTCCGCCGGCTCGAACATCATGCCCTTCTCGGCGGGATCGCTCGCGGTGATCGCGCTTGACGGCACGACCCAGATCGACAGTCCCTCACCGCGGCGGGTGTAGATATCGCGGGCGGCCTGGAGGGCCATGGTGGCGTCGCTTGCGTGCAGCGATCCGACATGTTTGTGCGCGAGCCCGTTGCGGCTGCGAATGAAGACTTCCCACAGCGGCGTGTTCGGCGTGGCCATTTTGATCTCCCTATTCGGCAGCTTGCGCGGTCGGGCGACGCGCGCGCTTTGCGGCATAGGCGGCGGCCGCCTCGCGCACCCAGGCCCCCTCCTCGTGCGCCTTGCGGCGCGCGGCCATGCGATCGCGGTTGCACGGTCCGTTGCCGGCGAGCACGTGCTTGAATTCGGCCCAGTCGATCTCGCTGTAGCGCCAGTGGCCTTCGGCGTCCTGCGTCATACCGGGATCCGGAATCGTGAGGCCGAGATAATGCGCCTGCGGCACGGTGGCATCGACGAATTTCTGGCGCAGCTCGTCATTGGAGAAGCGCTTGATCTTCCACTTCGTCGAGGTGTCGCTGTGCTGGCTGGTGGCATCGGGCGGGCCGAACATCATCAGCACCGGCCACCACCAGCGGTTCAACGCATCCTGCGCCATCGCCTTCTGCTCGTCGGAGCCGCGGCACAGCGTCACCATGATCTCATAGCCCTGACGCTGGTGAAACGACTCTTCCTTGCAGACGCGGATCATCGCGCGCGCGTAAGGACCATAGGAACAGCGGCACAACGGGATCTGGTTCATGATCGCGGCGCCGTCGACCAGCCAGCCGATGGTGCCGATGTCGGCCCAGGTCAGCGTCGGATAGTTGAAGATCGAGGAATATTTCGCCTTGCCTGCGAGCATGGCGTCGATCAGTTCTTCGCGCGAGGTCCCGAGCGTCTCGGCGGCGGCGTAGAGATAGAGCCCGTGACCGCACTCGTCCTGCACCTTGGCGAGCAGCGCGGCCTTGCGGCGCAAGGTCGGCGCACGCGTGATCCAGTTGCCCTCGGGAAGCATGCCGACGATTTCCGAATGGGCGTGCTGGGAGATCTGGCGGGTGAGCGTCTTGCGGTAGGCCGCCAGCATCCAGTCGTTCGGCTCGATACGCTCCTCCGCATCGATGCGGGCCTGGAATTGCGCAGCCTTGCCCGCGTCCTCAAGACCGCGATCATCGGTCTCGGCCGTGTTCAGCGCCTGGGTGTACATGCGCATCCTCCCCGTTTTATTGGGAAGCAATATATAACAAGAATTACGTCATGCAAGATATTTCTGTAACATGTAAATCAGACCTCGAACCTCCGCTCCAGAAGCTTTCGGGCCGGTGGCAACGATCCCTTTTCGTTGGTTCCATGGTCATCCAGCCATAGTTCCGACGGCGCGAGCAATGCGCGGTAGATCTCGCCGCAGAGTTCGCGGGCGGCCCTGCCCGGCCAGTCGGCCGGTAGCAGGCTGCCGGGCAGCAGTGGATCGCGCAGCACGACGCGGCGATAATGGTGGATCAGGAGAATGCGCGCGGTGAACGCGTCGGCCTCGGACAAATCCGAGCCACGCGCGAGCGCGGCGCGGAGCGGCTCAAAGGTCTTCATGAATTTCAGATAGGCATCCGCCGTGCGGTCCAGCGGCCAGCTTGCGCTCAGCAGACGGCGGCCGCTGTCGTCCTCCGCAGAGACCTCGAGACGGATGGCGCCCGCGGCCTCGCCGGGCACCGGCACGCCTGACGGCGCAACCCAGACGCCGGGCAGCGGACTGCCGAATCCGGCGCTGCGGAGCGCCTCGCGCGAGGCGTCGCGGTCCTCGCCGTTGCCGATGAGCAGAAGTTCGAAACGGCCGGTCCAATCCGACGGCGGCGGATCGTAGATGTGGCGTGTCGCTGCTTCAAAGATCTGGCGGCCCTTGTCGGCCAGCCGATAAAAGCTGTTGCGGCCGATCTTCTCGCGCGTCAGCCAGCCGTCGGCAGCAAGGCGCGACATCGCGGTGCGTACGACACCGCTGTCGATGTCCAGACGTACAAAGAATTCCAGCAGCGTACCGAGCCAGACAGAGCCGCCACGCGGCACGATGGCGTCGCCGAACACGGTGATGACGATGGAGCCGGTACGCGACGGTTCGCGCTTGAGCTGGTCGATGATGCGGGAGAGCGGATGCGCCATGGCCGAGGCATAGCGCGTTTGGTGCGGTCGCGACAATGGACGGGAACGACGATGCTTCTACCCCTTCTCCCCGCAAGCGGAGCGAGATGAAGAAAAGCGCTATCGATGCGGATCGGGGTAGGCCAGGCTGCGCCAGCCGCTGCGGTCGAACGGGCGCCACGTGCCTTCCTTCTGCGCGAGGCGGTCTGCCACGGCATAGACTGCCGCGGGATGGTGGCCCATGCCGCAATGGCTGCTGTCGATCTCGATGCTCTCGGTTTCCGCTCCCGACTTCTCCACGCAGCCCTGCCAGGCGCAGACGCCGTCGGTGCGGCTGAAGATGGCGGTGGTCGGCACCGGCGGCGGAACGGCCAGCTCGCTGCCGAAGTTCGGATCGACCTGATCGGCGCGCTGGCCGCTTGCCCATTCGTAGACGCGCCAGGCATTGGTCGATTTGGGATCGCCGGCAAAGGGACTGCCGAGCGTGATCACCTGGCGCACGCGCTCGGGCATCATCTTGGCGAGCTGGCGCGCATAGAGGCCGCCGAGGCTCCAGCCGACCAGGCTGATCTTGCGGTTATGAGAGTCGCTGAGCTCATGGACCAGATCCATCATCGCCTGCTGCACGCCTTCGCGCAGCCCGTAATTGCGGCCCTGGCGCCAGCCGCTCACCGCATAGCCCTTGCCCGACAGAAAAGTGCGCAGCGCGCGTGTGGATTCATCCGAAGCGACGAGGCCGGGCAGCACGAGCACCGGATGCCCGTCGCCGCGCGGCGCGAAGCTGAGCAGCGGCAGCGCACCGAGGAATGCGCCGAACTCGTGGATCGCGCGTCCTTCCAGGAACATCAGGGTGCGGGACGGCGGACGCAGCGTCTGGGCAGTGGTGGTCATCGATATTTTCCCCGGAAAGCGCCGGTCAAGATGCCGGCAAAATGGGTATGGTTTCCAACACGCCGACGTCTTGATCGTTCCGCAGCGCAACATGAATCAGCTAGGCGGCCGGTGGCTGACATTCAAGCCGGTGGAACGCTGGGCCACAATAGGCCTGCGCGCTAATGCTGAGGCCCGTGACGCAAAAGTCACAACAAGCGAAGCAGGGTTTCTACGGAGTAAAGAACGAGGCCCGCGAGCCCGCCGATCAGCGAACCGTTGAAGCGGATGTATTGCAGGTCGCGCCCGATGTTGATTTCGATCAGCGAAATCAACTGCGCCATATTCCACGCCTTGACCTGATCGGAGATGAAGGTCGAAACCCCGCTCTTCTGGTCCGCGACGAAGCTGCGCAGCACCGCAACCAGACCCTTGTTGATCTCGCCCCGCAGTTCGGCATCGCCCGCAAGCGCTTCACCGGCAGCGACGAACATGCCGGCAAGATGATGCTGCAGCACCTGCGTCTCGCCGCTTGCGCTGCGCTCGATGAAGTTGCGCGTGTTGGCCCAGACGGTGCGGGCGAGATCGGCAAGCTCGGGCCGCGCCAGCAGGTCGCGCTTCAAACCGGCGATGCGATCGACATAGGCCTGATCGGTGCCGAGTCGGTCCACGAAGCTCAGCACCATGCGGTCGAGCTCGCCGCGGAACGGATGCGCGGGATCGGCACGCACTTCGTCGAAGAACGCCGTCGCCGACGCCACGATCTTGTTCACCAGAAACTTGTCGGCGCGATAGAGCTTCAGCAGGGTCGGCAACTCCGCACGCACCTTCTCACGGATCATCGCCATCGTGTCTTTTTGATTCAGCGTCTCGTGCATCATGCGCAGGAGATCGTCGAACAGGATCTGGTGCCGCCCCTCCGCGACGAAACCGCGCAACGTGCCGGCCGCAAGCGGCGCAAGGTCGGTCGCCTGGAGCTGTGAGGAGATGCGGCGGATGATGAAGGTCATCAAGCCCGAGCTCTCGGTCGCGGCGAACGCCTCCGGCAACAGACGGAGCGCAAAGCGCGCGAGATCATTGCTGCGTTTGCGGTCGCGCAGCCAGTCGGCAACGAAGGAGCCGAAATCGATCTCGCTCAGCTTGGCCTCGACGGGACCTGCCGAGAGGAAATGCACCTGGATGAACTCACCGAGCTTGTCGGCGATACGGGCCTGATTGCTCTGGATGATCGCGGTGTGCGGGATCGGCAGGCCGAGCGGGCGCTTGAACAGCGCGACCACCGCATACCAGTCGGCGAGCCCGCCGATGGTCGCGGCTTCCGCGAAAGCCGCGATGAAGCCGAACACGGGATGCACCGGCAGCAGCCATTTCGCAACGACGAACAGCGCCAGCGTCGAGGCCAGCACCAGGGTCGCCAGCGCCTTGACGCGCCGCAGCTCGGCCGCGCGCTCGGCATCGCCGGGGGTATCGAAGGAGAAGGTGGCGGGTGGAGTCATCACGGCAATACAGTAGCCGTCATTGTGAGCGAAGCGAAGCAATCCAGTCTTTCCTCGCGGAAAGACTCTGGGTTGCTTCGTCGCTCCGCTCCTCGCAATGACGGCAGCGCAAAAACAAAAGGCCCGCCGAAGCGGGCCTCGAATTCAGTTTGTACTCAGGGCGCCGGATCAGGCGGTCTTGTTATAGACCTTGGCAAAATTGTCCTGAGCGGACTTCGCACCGTTGGCGGCGAGCTTGCCGAGATAGTCGGTGGTCGCCTTGGCGCGCGAGACGAAGGCTTCGCCGCGGGCGCGGAGCAGGCTCGACTGGATCTCGACCGCTTCGCTGAACGACTTGGCGGAAGCGAGCTTGTCGATGCCCGTGAAGAACGCCTCGGCATCCTCGTAGATCGCCTGCTGGATGTTGCGGCTGATCTTGCCGGCTTCAGTGACGGACTCGGTCACCGCGTTCTCGACGGCAGCGGTAACACGCTCGGAGCCGGCGAAAGCCTCGGCGGCGCGGTCCTTGGCGGTGCTGGCGGTCTTCTTGACGAACTCGCGGGCAGCTTCGGGAACTTCCAGGTTCTGGATGTTCTTGAAAGCGTCCTTGAAGCCTTCGAAAGCGGTGTTGGTTTCGGTGGTCATGGGGTTCTCTCCATCCTCATTGGGCTGAGCTATGGGCTCACCCCGTCCGTGTTGGCCCGGGGCAACCCCTATATGGCATAGTTAATGGTGCGCTGCAATATTTATGCTGCAGCGCGATATCACGAATACGTGATTAGCCTTAACGGGATGCAATCTGCTGCTTTCCTGGCCCCTTGCCTACTGTGCATGGGGTTGAATTCGATCTTTCAGTGCTGGACGGCGCCCGGCAGGCCATAAGCCTCCATCTGGGCCTGCACCTGCGCGACGTTGTGGCCGAGCATGACGATGTCGTGGGTCTTGCCCTCGATGTCCCGGACGTGGTCCCGCAGCAGCGCCTCGGCCTTGAAGCCGAGGCTCTCGAACAGCGTGATCGCCGCCTGCTGGTCGACCGTCATCTGGACCGAGAGCTTTTCCATGCCGGCACCGAGCGCGAGTGCAAAGGTCTCCTGCGACAGCGCCCGCCCCACCCCCTTCCCGCGTATGTCGAGCGAGACCACCATGCGGATCTCGCCGACATGGGGCGACCAGGAATGCGCATCGCGCACCAGGGTGCCGCAGCCGACGACCTTGCCATCCTTCACCGCAAGCAGGCTGGTGATCGCGCCGCGCCCGATCTCCTTGACCCAGGCGGTAAGCACCTTCGGCTCGCTGATATTGCGCGGCAGGAACAACAGATCGTGGGTCGGCAGGCCCTTGCCGAAGGCCAGCACTGCGGCCTCATCGGCCGGCGACATCAGGCGGATCTCGACATCGCCGGCGTCCGTCTTGAGGTGGCGCGGATAGGAACGCTGCTCGCTCATGTCGATCTCTTCCCTAGCCAGGAATCCAGTTTCGGCCACAGCCGCTTGACCGCGTTGGCGCCGGCGACGAGCGAGACGTGACCGCCCTTCAGCATCACCTCTTCCTTGTCATCGGAGCCGACTTTCGCGATCAGGTGCCTGGCGGCATCATACGGCACAATGTGATCGTGCTCGGCGACCGCGTGCAGGAGCGGCACCTTGATGTTCTCGAGCTTCGCCGCGCGCCCGCCGACCGACATGGTGTCGTTGAACAGCTTGTTGTCCCACATCAGGTCTTTGGTGATGGCGCGGAAATATTCGCCCGCCAGCGGCAGCGTGTCGGTCGCCCATCGGTCGAACATCCGGTAGGACTTCACGAACTCGTCGTTCCAGATATTATCCCATAGCTGGATCTGGCTCGCCGCCCGCGAGGCCGGTCGCAACATCTCGAACGAGGACAGGATCATCTCCGGCGGCACGTTGCCGACGCTGTCGACGAGGCGATCGACGTCGAAATAGCGGCGATCGGAAAAGTTGGCGAACAGCTTCATTTCCCGGAAATCGATCGGCGTGGTGAAGCAGATCAAATTCTTCATCGGCCCGTCCGTGTGGATCGCGCCGTAAAGCAGCGACAGCACGCCGCCGAAGCAATAGCCGATCACGGAGACGTCCTGCTCGCCGGAATCCGCCTGCACGCGGCGGACGCAATCCGGAATGAAGTCGAGGACATAGTCCTCCATCCGCAGGCTCTTCTCCTCCGGCCGCGGCGCGCTCCAGTCGAGCATGTAGACATCGTAGCCGCGCTTGAGGAGGAATTCGATGAAGCTCTGACCAGGCACGAGGTCGAGAATGTAGCCGCGGTTGGTGGTCGCCATCACGACAAGCACCGGCACGCGGTAGATCTCGTCGGACATCGGCCGGTAATGATAGAGGCTCATCGTGCCGCGCGAATGCAGCACATCCTTGGGCGTCGAGCCGAGCGTAGGGCCCGACGTCGAAAAATATTCGACGCCCTTGATGCTGCGCTGGATGGCGCGTTGCACCTCGGACTGGATGCGTTCCGGGATCCCTGCGAAATCGAGGCCGGCGGGTGCGTTCATGCCTGCTCTCCGCCCACGGATGGCGGGCGCTTGGTGCGCGGCGGCCGCGATGCGGCATCGGCGCCTTGAGATACGCCGGAACTTGCGGCCATCTGGCTCAGCATCGACTTGATCTCGCCGATCTGGCCTTCCATCGCCTGCAGCCGCTCGGCAAGGCCGGTGACCTGCTCGCGGCTCGGCAGGTTCATCGTGACCAGGTATTTCTCCATGAGTTCGCCGAGCTGCTTCTGAGCACCTGCAGCAACGCCGCCGGCCCGGTTCACGACCTGCGAAAACTCGGGCGAGGCCATGGCCTGATTGGCAAAGGAGTTGAACCCCTTCTCCATCTCGCCAACCATCTTCTGCCACATCGCAACGGGGTCATGTGTTTTATCGGTCATCGGCGTCCTCCTGTGAGCGAGAGCTGTGACGCTCTTCTTTTTTCGCCATACCACACCGTTGGGCGGCGCCGGTCAACCGGCAAGGCCCGAGCGCGCGCGGCTTCATCGAGAGGACAAAGCGTGCGATACAACATGGGTCAACGCGAAAGGGGAACGCAGCCGTGAACGCCCATCAGCCGCCTCAGACCGTCCGCGCCAACGGCATCGATATCTGCTACGAGATCTTCGGCGACGACAACGCCGAGCCGCTGCTGCTGATCATGGGGCTCGGCGCGCAGATGATCCATTGGGACGATGCGTTCTGCGAGCAGCTCGCCGCGCGCGGGTTTCGCGTGATCCGCTTCGACAACCGCGACATCGGCAAGTCCAGCCATCTCACCGGCGGCAAGCGCCTGACACCGCTCGAGCTGCTCAAGCTGCGCTTCCTCCGGATTCCCGTCGCCGCGACCTACAAGCTGATCGACATGGCAAAGGACACGGTCGGGCTGATGGACGCGCTCGGCATCAAGTCGGCGCATCTGGTCGGCGCGTCCATGGGCGGCATGATCGCGCAGGAGGTGACGCTGTCGTTCCCGCAGCGCGTGCGCTCGCTGACCTCCATCATGTCGACGACGGGCAATCCGCGCCTGCCACCTCCGACACGCGAGGCCGCAACCATGCTGATGGCGCCGCCGCCGCGCAGCAAGGAGGAGTTCATCGTCCGGTTCGGCCAGACCTGGAAGGTGTTGCGGGGCGGCTCCTTTCCGGAGGAGGAAGCACTCGATCGCGATCGGGCCGAACGCGTCTTCGCTCGCGGGCTCAATCCGGCCGGCGTCGGGCGGCAGCTCCGCGCCGTGCTCGCGTCCGGCAGCCGCAAGGAACGGCTGCATAGCGTGAAGACGCCGACACTCGTCATTCACGGCACAGTCGATCCGCTGGTACGCCCCGAAGGCGGCAAGGACACGGCAGCCTCGATCCCGAACGCAAAGCTGCTGATGATCGAGGGGATGGGCCACGCGCTGCCGATGCGTTTCTGGCCGGACATCATCGGCGCCATCGACGAGCATGCGCATAACGTGGCGGCGCGAGCGGCATAGACCTGGGCGGGTGTCCTCGAGGTAACCATGTGAGCCCCCGGTTACTCTCTTAACGCGGGACGGCTCCGAAGCTATACAGGCCTTCCTCATTCGCAAGACAGGGCCGCGGCCTCCCGGAGTTCACATGCATTTCATCGCCCGTTCGGCCGCAATGGTCGCCGCTTCCATTCTGATGCTGTCCATCGGCAACGGCGCTGCTTCTGCCGGCAGCGTTCAGGAAGAGGCCAACCGTGCCGCCGTGCTTGCCTTCTACGAGAAGGGCCTCAATCAGAAGGACGCGGACGCCGCCCTCGCCTATGTCGGCAACCGTTACGTTCAGCACAATCCAAATGCGGCCGACGGTCCGGACGGCTTCCGAAAATTCATCGGCTTTCTCCGTGACAAGTTTCCGAATTCGCACAGTGAGATCAAGCGCAGCTTCGTGGATGGCGACTACGTCATCCTCCACGTTCACGCGGTTCGAGAGCCTGGCAGCAAAGGCAACGCCATCATCGACATCTTCAAGCTGGAGAACGGCAAGATCGTCGAACATTGGGACGTCGTTCAGTCCGTTCCCGACAATCCCGCGAACAGCAACACGATGTTCTGACCACGCGATCGGGTCGAGCCAGCGCCTAGGGCTTGCGCGCGATCCAGATCACATGGCGCGCGCCGCCGCCCCTGCCGGTGGCGCGGACGGCTACCTCGTTGACGACGAAGCCGGCGCGACCCAGGCGTTTGGTGAAGGCCGGGTTGGGGCCGGACGACCAGACCGCGAGAACACCGCCCGACCGCAGCGCCATCCTGGCCGCTTTCAGGCCCGTCGCGCTGTAGAGCGCATCATTGCTCTTCCGGGTCAGCCCTTCCGGGCCGTTGTCGACATCGAGGAGAATGGCGTCGAAGGCCAAGCTCTTCGCACGGATCACTTCGCCGACGTCGGTCTCGCGGATCTTCACTCTGACATCATCGAGACTCTCGCCGAACACCTCGGCCATCGGGCCGCGCGCCCAGGTGACCACCGCCGGCACCAGCTCGGACACCACGATCTTTGCCTTGCTTCCGAGCACGGTGAGCGCTGCGCGCAAGGTAAAGCCCATGCCGAGGCCGCCGATGAGGACCACGGGCTTGGCGACATTCTCGATCTGCTTGGCCGCCAGCGTCGCAAGTGCCGCTTCCGAGCCCGACAGGCGGTTGTTCATCAGCTCGTTGGTACCGAGCTTGATGGAGAACTCCTTGCCGCGCCGCATCAGGCGAAGCTCCTCGTCGGAGCCGGGGATTTTGGCGGTGTCGATCTTTTCCCAGGGAATCATGCGAGAGATTTAGCACAATTTGCTTCGTAGCCGCGTAGCCCGCATGGAGCGCAGCGCAATCCGAGAAACCCTCTCGGAAGGAAACATCGCCCCGGACTTCGTTGCGCTCCATCCGGGCTTCTGTAACGGGCCTCAGTAAGTCAATCCCTTTTTGCCTGATCCAATCGCTGGGCACTTGCTTCTGT
>NZ_JAFCKW010000012.1 GCF_018129965.1 Bradyrhizobium diazoefficiens
GCGACCGCCCGACGCGACTCAAAAAAAGCCCGCCAGCGGCAATCAATCTCCCTCATCCAATTACGCAAAGCTCTCGCCTGCGGGGGAGGGTTGGAGAGGGTGCCTCCGCAGCGGGGCAGTTGCTGGCACGGTTGGTGTCTCCCAGGCGAGAGAGCCCTCACCCGCGCTTCGCATAACCGAGGCTCTGCCTCGGCGTTCTCTAAGAAGACGGCCGCCAAAGGCGGCCTATGCTCCCCGCAAGCGGGAGAGGTTAAGCGCCCCCGCGGCCCTCCGCCCCGATCACCAAAACGGCAGTGTTTGCCGCACTTTACCATCACATAAAGGGCGCATTCACCCCCGACATACAGATGTGGAGTTCCGTGCCCCATGCGCTGGGGGCGCATTGTTCGCCGCCCGTTTTGGCTTAAGTAACCATTCGTTCGCGCCCGATTGGATCGTTTCGTGCCCGCATTTGTCTCTCACGCGCCCCGGCTTGTTGGTTCGGCCGGCCGGCTGGCCCTGGCAGTCCTTTGCGGGCTCGCTGTGGCGTGGGGCGCCGCGCCCGCGGCGGCGCAGGGCAAGCTCGATGCGCAATATGAGGCCTCGCTGGCGGGCATTCCGGTCGGCAAGGGCGCCTGGACCATCGATATCGGCGATGACGTGTTCGCGGCGGCCGCCTCCGGCGGCACCTCGGGGCTGCTGAAATCCTTCGCGGGCGGGTCCGGCACCGGCGCCTCGCAGGGCCGGGTGGTCGGCGGCGCGCTGGTCGCGACCAGCTACCAGGCCTCCACCACCACCTCGAAGAAGACCGAAGAGATCCACATCACGCTCGACAAGGGCAATGTGAAGGAATTCGGCATCGTGCCGGAGCCGCCGGTCGATCCCGACCGCATCGTCGTCACCGACGCCCACCGCCGCGGCGTCTGGGACCCCATGACGGCCTCGCTACTACGGGTGCCCGGCACCGGCGATCCCGTCGCCCCCGATGCCTGCCACAACGCCGCCCCCGTGTTCGACGGCCGCATGCGCTACGAGCTCAAGCTCGATTTCAAGCGCATGGAGACCGTGAAGGCGGAAAAGGGCTATCACGGCCCCGTCGTGGTCTGCTCGCTGTTCTTCGTGCCGGTCGCCGGCTACATCCCCGACCGCCCCGTGATCAAATACCTCGCCGCCCAGCGCAACATCGAGGTCGCCTTCGCACCGATCGCCGGCACGCGCATCCTGGTCCCGTTCTGGCTGAAAGTGCCGACCCCGCTGGGACCAGCCATGCTGGAAGCCACCAGCTTCCTGACCTCAGCCCAGCCCCCCAAGGTCGCCAAGACGCAGTAGGCCCCGTGCCCTGCCGTCATTCCGCGGCGCGCCCCTTGGCGCGAGCCCGGAATCCATCAAGCCTAAGACTCTGTTTTCACGATGGATTCCGGGTTCGCGCCGTCGCGCGCCCCGGAATGACGAGGGTGAGGCCTGTGTTCTGGTTTTTCAATGACTTACCTACTGTGCATGGGGTTGTTTTCGAAAAACGGGTTGGGGAGGGTCTTTCCGCCCGTCATGGCTGGGCTTGTCCCGGCCATCCACGATCTTCGAGCTCACCCCGAACGTGGATGCCCGGGCCTTCGCCTCGCCGAAGCGGCTTCGGCCGCGCAGGCGGGTCAAGCCCGGGCATGACGGTGCGAGGTCCGGGAATCCGTTTGACTCCTCCCCGATTCTGATTCGACTCCGCGCCGTCCCCAACTTAACCGTTTGTGTCGTCAAATCGTCGCTTGTGCGACGCTCCGAAACTCCATCTAGTCGGAGTCAAACAGAGTCCCGCGACATGTTGCGTGAACGGAACAGGACTCCAGGGGGAGTCAGCGATTCGGCCGCGATTCGTTCCGGAGTCGTTCCGAAGCTTAAGGCCAACGGGAAAAGCGTCGCAAAGTGAGACAGTTGCGCGGGATTTGGGAGGGTGCTCCCACAAACTCGGTGTCATCGCCCGGCCAGTGCGCAATTGCGCACCAGGACCGGGCGATCCAGTACGCCGAGGCGGTTGTGGTCGAGCGGACGGGCCGCGGCGTACTGGATGCCCCGGTCGAGCCGGGGCATGACAGCGGAGAGATCAGGGCTCGCCCCAGCGTTCGGAGACATGGCTGACAGAGTCCATCGCACCGCCGCCGCAGACAGGACTGACATTCGCCTCATCAGCCATTACCTAATCAGCCAGATGCCCTTTTCCTCCTCCCCCTTCGGCTCCGAACGCGCACAGTCCGACCGCGTGCCCGGCGCTGGCGTCACCGCGGTGCTCGGGCCGACCAATACCGGCAAGACCCATCTGGCGATCGAGCGGATGCTCGCGCATTCGTCCGGCCTGATCGGCCTGCCGCTGCGGCTGCTGGCCCGCGAGGTCTACAACAAGATCGTCGCGCGGGTCGGGCCGGAAGCCGTTGCGCTCGTGACCGGCGAGGAGAAGATCAAGCCGAAGAACCCGCGCTACTGGGTCTCCACCGTCGAGGCGATGCCGCGCGACCTCGACGTCTCGTTCCTCGCCGTCGACGAAATCCAGATCGCCTCTGACCTCGAGCGCGGCCACGTCTTCACCGACCGCATCCTCAACCGCCGCGGCCGCGACGAGACGCTGCTGCTCGGCGCCGCCACCATGCGCCCGATCATCGAGCGGCTGCTGCCCGGCGTGTCCATGATCACCCGGCCCCGGCTGTCGCAGCTGGAATTTGCCGGCGATCGCAAGATCACCCGCCAGCCGCGCCGCACCGCCATCGTCGCCTTCTCGGCCGACGAGGTCTACGCCATCGCCGAGCTGATCAAGCGCCAGCATGGCGGCGCCGCCGTGGTGCTGGGCTCGCTGTCGCCCCGCACGCGCAATGCGCAGGTCGAGATGTTCCAGAACGGCGACGTCGACTATCTCGTCGCCACCGACGCCGTCGGCATGGGCCTCAATCTCGACGTCGACCACGTCGCCTTCGCCTCCGACCGCAAATATGACGGCTACCAGTTCCGCCGCCTGACACCGTCCGAATTCGCGCAGATCGCCGGCCGCGCCGGCAGAGCCACGCGCAACGGCACCTTCGGCACCACCGGCCGCTGCGGGCCGTTCGAGCCCGAGCTCGTCAACGCGCTGCAGAACCACACCTTCGATTCCGTGAAGATGCTGCAATGGCGCAATGCGAAGCTGGATTTCTCCTCGCTCGGCGCGCTCCAGGTCTCGCTGAACCAGTCGCCCGGCCATGAGGCGCTGACGCGCGCCCCGATCGCCGAGGACATGCGCGTGCTCGACCACGCCGCCCGCGACGCCGATGTGCGCGATACCGCACATGGCAAGGCGGCGGTGGAGCGGCTGTGGGAGGCCTGCCAGGTTCCGGACTACCGCAAACTGTCGCCCGCGGCCCATGCCGAGCTCGTCACCACGCTCTACGGCTTCCTGATGCAGAAGGGCTGCATCCCCGATTCCTGGTTCGCGGCCCAGGTGAATCAGGCCGATCGCGTCGACGGCGACATCGACACGCTGTCGGCCCGGATCGCGCAGATCCGCACCTGGACCTTCGTCGCCAACCGGCCGGACTGGCTGAGAGACCCCGAACGCTGGCAGGGAATCGCCCGCGAGGTCGAAAATAAATTATCGGATGCGCTCCATGAACGCTTGACTGAGCGTTTCGTTGATCGCCGGACCAGTGTATTGATGCGCCGCCTGCGGGAGAACACGAGCTTGAATACGGAAATCGGCAAGACCGGCGAAGTCATCGTCGAAGGCCATGTCATCGGCCGTCTCGATGGCTTCACCTTTGCACCGGATGCGGCGGAAGCCGGCTCCGATGCGAAAGCCTTGCAGGCTGCCGCGCAAGCGGTGCTCGCCGGCGAGATCAATGCGCGCGCCGAAAAACTGGGCAATGCGCCGGACGACCAGTTCGTGCTCACGTCGGAAGGTATCATCCGCTGGACCGGCGACGCCGTGGCGCGGCTGTCTGCCGCAGAGGACGCGCTGTCGCCCCGCATCCGCATCATCTCCGACGAGCGCCTGACAGGCAGCCCGCGCGAGAAGGTGCAGGCAAGGCTCGAGCTCTGGCTCAAGACCCATATCGAGAAGCTGCTCGGGCCGATGTTCGAGCTGTCCAAGGCCGAGGACGTCACCGGCATCGCCCGCGGCATCGCCTATCAGCTCGTCGAGGCGCTCGGCGTGCTCGAGCGTCCGAAGATCGCCAACGAGCTGAAGGATCTCGACCAGTCCTCGCGCGCGACCCTGCGCAAATACGGCGTCCGCTTCGGCGCCTATCACATCTATTTTCCCGGCCTGTTGAAGCCCGCCGGCCGTGCGCTCGCCGCACTGCTGTGGGCGCTGAAGCAGGACAATGTCGATCTGTCCTCGCTGTCGGGCGCGCAGCATCTGGCCTCGTCTGGCCGCACCTCGTTCCCGGTCGACAAGCAGCTGCCGCGCGATGCCTATCGCGTGCTCGGCTACAAGCAGGCCGGCGAGCGCGCCGTGCGTGTCGACATTCTTGAACGCCTCGCCGATCTGATCCGCCCGGCGCTGGCCTGGCGCGAGAACGCGTCGGGCGAAAAGCCCGCCGGTGCATTCGACGGCCGCAGCTTCGTGGTGACGCAGGCGATGACCTCGCTCACCGGCTCGGCCGGCGAGGATTTTGCGTCGGTGCTGCGCGCGCTCGGCTATCGCATGGAGAAGCGTCCACCGCTGCCGCCGAAGCCCGTCGCTCCCGTTGCGGAGACGCCGGCAGTCGAGGCTGAAGCCGCCGCGACCGAAACCCCGGTCGAAGAAGAAGCCGCAGCACCCGTGGACACTGCGGTTGAAGCCGCCGCCGAACCTGTGACCGTGGAAGACGCGCCGGGCCTCGAGCAGCACGACGAGCCCGCGCCCGAACAGCCCGCGCTCGAAGCATCCCCCGAGGCGCCCGTCACGCCCGAGGACGCCCCCGGCATCGCGCCGCCGGCCGACGAGGCCGCCGCGGCTGCCCCGGCCGATGCCGCTCCGGTCGAAGAGGCTGTTCCTGCTGAAGCCGCTCCCGCAGAGACTGAAGCGACGGAAGCCGCCGCATCGGCCGATGCCGCTGTGCCTGGGGACGCCCCGGCCACGCCCGCAGAGCCCGAACTCATCGAGGTCTGGCGTCCTGCCGGCCGTCACGAGGATCGCAAGCCGCGCCACGAGCGCCATCGCCACCAGCGTCACAACAATCAGCGCCCGCAGGCCGGTGCCGAAGCCGGCGCCGCGCCCGCCGAGGGCGAAGCCGCGCAGGCCGCCGACGGCGCCAAGCCGGGCGAGCGTCATCGTCATGGCGGCGGTCGCCGGGATTTCCGCAAGCAGCGCGAGGGCGGTGCCGAAGGCGCGCCGCGTCCCGAGGGACGCGACGGCAACAACCGTCGCTTCGAAGGCAAGGATCGCGACAACAAGGATCGTGATCGCAACAACGGCAAGTTCGGCGGCGATCGCAACAAGGGCAAGCCCGGCGGCGATCGTGACAATCGTGGTCGCGACCGCGACAAGGGGAGGGATCGCCAGGGTGGTCCCTCGCTGCGCCCCTACGCCTCGAGCGCGACCCCGCGCGAGCGCGACCGTCCGGCCGATCCGAACTCGCCCTTCGCAAAACTCGCTGCGCTCAAGGAGCAGCTTGCTGGTCGCAAGGAGTGATCCACGAGCGAGCGGCAGCGCGTCGACAAATGGCTGTGGCACGCGCGGGTGGTGAAGGCGCGCACCTCGGCGGCTGAGCTCGTCGAGAAGGGGCGCGTCCGCGTCAACGGCGCGCGCGAGATGTCGCCGGGGCACGGCATCAAGATCGGCGACGTGCTCACCATCGCGCTCGACAGCACCGTGCGGGTGTTGAAAGTCGTGGCTTTCAACGAGCGCCGCGGCGATGCCGCCTCGGCCCGCGTGCTCTACGAAGAAATCAGTGAAGCCAGGCGCAATTAATTGCGTCTTCAATTCATTTCTTGGTCCGCCAAACACACAAAGCCGTCATGATCGGCCGTTCCCGACCTTGCAGCGCCGGGCCATCCGCGCTACGCAAGCCACGACTTTTAAGAGAGCTTTTCGGAGCGTTGGATGACTTACGTCGTCACTGAAAACTGCATCAAGTGCAAGTACACCGACTGCGTCGAGGTCTGCCCGGTCGATTGCTTCTACGAGGGTGACAACATGCTCGTCATCCATCCTGACGAGTGCATCGACTGCGGCGTGTGCGAACCGGAATGCCCTGCCGACGCCATCAAGCCGGATACCGAACCGGGCCTGGAAAAGTGGCTGTCGGTCAATGCCGACTATGCCAAGAGCTGGCCGAACATCACCCAGAAGAAAGAATCACCTGCCGACGCCAAGGAATTCGACGGCCAGGAAGGGAAGTTTGAGAAATATTTCTCCCCGAACCCCGGTTCCGGAGACTAAATAGGGCCCAAACTTAACCCTAACCGCGTCGTTACCGCTGAAAACCAGCCCTGAAGACCCCTAAATCATTGATTTTTGCGGGAAATGTGCTATATTGGGCACATTAAGCTGAACCCCGTCAGCCCCGTTGGCCCCTCTGGGTTCCCGTGAAACCAAATGTCGAACAGGGGCGTGGCAGTTTCCGCGCGCAGGCTGTGTCACAGAAAACGCGTAAAAAGAGTACTTCAGCGAAGGCTTCCCATAAGGATGCCAAAAAAGTCGCCGCGGCCAGCCGTAGCGCATCCAAGGGTCGGACCGCGACGAAGGCACCGGCTGCAAAGTCCTCGAAGAACAAAAGAAGCGCAATGCCTAACAAGACTGCCAAACCGGCCGCGAAAGCGACCGTTGCAAAGCCTGCTGCTGCCAAGGCTCCCGCCGCCAAGGCCCCCGCTGTCAAGGCTCCTGCTGCCAAGCCCGTTGTCGCTCCGAAGGCCCCCGTTGCCGCTGCCCCTGCCAAGGCCCCCGCTGCTGCGGCGAAGCCGGCCGTGAAGGCTGCTGCACCCGCGCCGAAGATCGAGGAAAAGAAGGTCGTGACCCAGCGTCAGGGCTTCAAGGCCAATGAATTCGTCGTCTATCCCGCTCACGGCGTCGGCCAGATCCTGGCCATCGAGGAGCAGGAGATCGCCGGCGCGAAGCTCGAACTGTTCGTCATCAACTTCATCAAGGACAAGATGACGCTGCGCGTGCCGACCGCCAAGGTCGCCAATGTCGGCATGCGCAAGCTGTCCGAGCCGGCGCTGGTCAAGAAGGCGCTGGAGACCCTCAAGGGCCGCGCCCGCGTCAAGCGCACCATGTGGTCGCGCCGCGCCCAGGAATACGAAGCGAAGATCAATTCGGGCGACATCGTCGCGATCGCGGAAGTCGTGCGCGACCTCTATCGCTCCGACTCACAGCCCGAGCAGTCATACAGCGAACGTCAGCTCTACGAAGCGGCGCTCGATCGTCTGTCCCGCGAAATCGCGGTGGTGCAGCACTCGACCGAGACCGAAGCGGTCAAGGAGATCGAGGCCCAGCTCGCCAAGAGCCCGCGCCGCAACGCCAAGGCGGAAGCCGCCGAGGGCGAAGGCGAGGCGGATGCCGAGGGCGAGACCGACGAGACCGATGGCGACACCACCGTCGCCGACGAGGCCGCGTAAGCCTATCGTCGCGTCGACAACGAAACATCAAAAGCCCGGCCGCTCGGCCGGGCTTTTTTGTTGTCGATGGATTCGATGTCGGGCTGTGCGCCGTCCGGTGCAGACGCGATTGCCCCCGGATGAGAGCTCATTCGCAATAGCGCTTGCCGTTGAAGTCGAAGCATCTGGCGGGGCTGATCGAGGGATCGCGGTGGTGGATGCGATAGGCCGCCGTCCGCACCCGCGCGTGATGCGTGCGGGCATGGGGAACGGGAGCCGTGCATCGATCGGCCAGATCCTTGTCGGTGACGGTCGTCCAGGACAAGCGTCCGCCATCCGAGCGGCAGATCAGGGCAACCGATTTCTGGACGCAGAGGAACGCGCCGTTACTGTAGCTCCTGCTGGCGTAGAGGCAGGTCGGGGTGGTCTGCTCGGCCTCGCCCGGTGTGGCGGCTAAAAGCACCGCGAGCGCTGCCAGTGCGATTTTGAGATGGTGCGGACGCGTCATGGATGAGGCTCGCTCTGGTCGGAGTTGCGGGGAGTGCTCTCGGCTACCCGGCTCAGTGCTCGAAGACGTTGCCGGCCTGAACCGAGCAACTCGTATTGCTCACATGGGCCTCCTTGATCTCGAGGCTGGCTCCATTGATCAACGAGCGCCCGCGCGCGATTGCCGTGCCGTTCTCCCGGCCGAGGACCACATTGGCGGTACATCCCGAGAAGTCCGCGTTGAACTCGATTTTGACGAGACGGACGCCGCCGGCAAACTGCGTCGTCACGATCAACGACCGGCCGCTGATCCGGGCCTGCTGACCTCCGGGCCCGTCCGCTCCGACACTGCTGGCCTCGCCTGTTTTCGGCCTGCGCTTGCCGCCGCCATAAACCGTCCGCCGCGCGAATACGCGCCCCTCCGTCGACACGTAGGCACTGAGTGTGTGCGCAAAACTCTTCGGCACGAACTCGCCCATGCCGCCCACGCGCTGCAGTCTCTCCTCGGTCCATCCAGCCGTCACCGATTTGCCGCGCAGTTGCGGCGCGGCGCTCTGCGCCAGTGCCGGAGACAGGCTTGCAACAAGCAGAAACGAACACCATCGCGCGCGCGCCAGGAACATCACTGCCTCCAAGTATGACATCAAAAACAAATGGTCCGTGCGCATTCTCACAGAGATGCTGCCGCGGCAGCACGGCGAAATTGACGTCCACCCTCTGCAGCCTGCCGCGCGATCATCCGTGATCGTAAATTGTCGGTCAAGATCGGGAAGTGTGGCGCCGAGGATCGAGGCGGCGCGAAGTCAGTCCGCATCGTCGTTGCTGTCCCGGACCATCGTGCGCGAGGCGGGGGACGAGATGCTACTTCACCGGCCGCTTCTCGAGCTTCCTCGCCAGCGTGCGGCGGTGCATGCCGAGACGCCGCGCCGCTTCCGAGATGTTGAAATCGGTCTCGATCAGCGTCTGGTGGATACGCTCCCATTCCAGCGTCTTGATCGAGGTCGGCCGCGCGTCGAGCGCGACCTCGGCGTTGCCACCGGCCTTGTTGAAGGCGGCCTCGATGTCGTCGGTGTTCGAGGGTTTTGCCAGATAGTGGCAGGCCCCCAGCTTGATGGCCTCGACCGCGGTAGAGATGCTGGCAAAGCCCGTGAGCACCACGATCAGCATCTCGGGATCATGCGTGTGCAGGAGCTCCACACAGGCGAGGCCCGAGGCGCCGCCGAGCTTGAGGTCGACCACGGCATGACCGAAGGATCGTTCCTCCAGCACCTGCCGGACGTCCTCGATCGAGGCGGCGAGCACGACCTCGTAGCCGCGGCGCTCGAACGAGCGCTTCAGTGTGCGCGCGAAACCTTCGTCGTCCTCGACGACGATGAGCGAGCGATCACGCGTCAAAGCGGCCTCCGATCGCGAGCGTTGCAAGCGGCAGCGTGAGGCGCACGGTGGCGCCGCGTTTGCGGTGGTTCTCGGCGGTCACGCTGCCGCCGAGCTTGCGCACGACGTTCACGACCAGGAACAGGCCGAGCCCGCCGCCGGCGCGGCCCTTGCTCGACTGATAGGGCTTGCCGAGCTGCGTCAGCATTTCCGGGGCGAAGCCGGGGCCGCGATCGCTGATCGACAGCACCAGATTGTCGCCTTCGCGCTCGGCCAGGAATTCGACCCAGTCGCGCGACACCTCGTAGGCGTTGTCGAGCACGTTGAAGATCACCTGCTTCAGCGCAATGTCCGAGACGATCGGAACATCCTCGCCGAACGTATTGACGAAATAGAGCGTGCGCGCCGAGCGCGCGTCGCGCCACTCCTCCACCAGCGCCGTGACGAAAGCCGTCACCGTCGTCGGCGACGAGTCCTCGCCGCGCGCTTCGCCAGCCGAGACCAGAATGCCCGTGACGATCGATTTACAGCGCTGGAGCGAGGTCTCCATTTCGGTGAGGTCTTCGGCGAGTTCCTGGTCCGCGGCGAGATCGGGCATGCGGCGCCAGTCGCTGAGGATGACCGAGAGCGAGGCGAGCGGCGTGCCGAGCTCGTGCGCCGCGCCGGAGGCCAGCAGGCCCATGCGCACGATGTGGTCCTGCTCGGCGGCATGCTGGCGCAATGCGGCCAGATGGGCATCGCGCTCGCGCAGGTTCCTGTTGATGCGGGTGACGAACACCACCAGCAGAACGGCATTGAGAACGAAGCCCATCAGCATGCCGGCGACGCCGAGCGTATAGGTCTCGCTCAGGGGGTTCGGGGGCAGGTCGAGCGGCCGGTAGGCCAGCGTCAGCCAGACAAAGCTCGCGCAGGTCAGCGCCACCAGCGACCAGGTCGAACGGGCATCGAGCAGCACCGCGCCCAGGGTCACCTGGAGCAGGAACAGCGAGGTGAAGGGATTGGTGGCGCCGCCGCTCAGGTAGAGCTGCGCGGTCAGTGCGGCGACGTCGAGCATCAGCGCGACCAGCAGCTCGTTGTTGGTGATCGCGGCGCGGTGACGCACCCAGACGAGGCTGGAAACGTTGAGCAGCACCAGGGCGCCGATGACCGCGCCCATCCGCTCGAGGGGGAGGGGGATGCCGAGCCCGAAATGCACCGCGCCGATGGTCACGATCTGGCCGACCACCGCGGTCCAGCGCAACTGGATCAGCAGCGCCATGTTCTTGCGGTTGGTCTCGTCGTCGGTCGGCGCCGCACCGATCAGTTCGCTGCGCGCATCCGCCTGCGATTGCAGCGTGACGGCCAGTTCGCCACGCGCAAGCATCCGGGAAATCATCTTCCCGTCGTCAGGTCTGCTCGACGATCGTTCCAGCATCTGATCCCGTCCTTTGCACGGAGGCTTCCGAGCCGCCGTCTGGTTCGTGGACGATGCGCTGGCGGCGGAACACCCCGCCGCCGAATGTGACAAAAAGCTTGCCGGCGAGCATGAAGGCCAGGGCAAACCACGTCAGCGCGTAGATCAGGTGGTTATTGGGAAAGCGGACCACGGTCAATCCGCCGATTGGGCCGCCACCTGATTCTGATCCCGCATCGGCGTCGACGAAGAAGGGCGCGGCCTCGTGGAGGCCGCGGGCGGCCGCGATCGCGGCGACATCCCGCGAATACCAGCGGTTGTGCTCCGGCGCGTTATTGCGGAGGAACCCGCCCTTCGGCTCCGTCATGCGGAGCAGGCCGGTGATCTCGACCTGGCCGTCCGGATTCCCGTCCCGGCGTGTCGAGACGTCGCGCCGCTCTGACGGCACGAAGCCGCGGTTGATCAGGACCTGCGTGCCGTCGTCGCGTTGCAGCGGCGTCAGCACCCAATAGCCCGGGCCTTCCTCGGTGACGGCCTGGACCAGCGTCTCGCGGTCGTGCATGAAGCGGCCGGTGACGCTGACGTGACGGTATTCGTCGTTGGCGGTGGTGATAGCGGGCCAGGACCCGGGCGAAGGGATCGGCTGGGCCGGGGCGTGAATACGCTGCTCGACGCGGTCGATCAGCGCCAGCTTCCAGGCACGGCGCTCGATCTGCCAGATTCCGAGCAAGACCAGAACAACGAGGGTCGCGAGCGAGAGGACCGTCAGCCACAGGGCGGGACGCGCAGCCTTGCGGCGCGCGCCTTCAGCCTTGTCCGTCACGGTCCCCGATTCGCTCACTTCATTCCCGTCATCTCGTGCATCGGCATCATGTTGCTGTTGAGGTGGCTCATCACCCACAGCGAACCGGACAGCGCGATCACCACCATGACGACGGTGAAGATCAGCGCCATCATGGTCCAGCCGTTCTCGGACTTGGTGTTCATGTGCAGGAAGTAGATCATGTGCACGACGATCTGCACGACCGCGAACGCCATGATGACCAGAGCGGTGATCTGCTTGCTCGGCAGCGCGCCGCTCATCACCAGCCAGAACGGGATCGCGGTCAGCACGACCGAGAGCACGAAGCCGAGCATGTAGCTCGAGAACGTGCCGTGGGCGTGGTCGTCGCCGTGGTGATGATCGTCCGCGTGGGCGGCGTGGGTGTCGGTGATCATCGCAGAACTCCCAGGAGATAGACGAAGGTGAAGACGCCGATCCAGACCACGTCGAGGAAGTGCCAGAACATCGACAGGCACATCAGGCGGCGGCGGTTGGCCTCGATCAGGCCGAACTTCTGGACCTGCACCATCAACGTCACCAGCCAGATCAGGCCGCAGGAGACGTGGAGGCCGTGGGTGCCGACCAGGGTGAAGAAGGCGGACAGGAAGGCGCTGCGCTGGGGCGTCGCGCCTTCATGGATCATGTGGGCGAACTCGGAGAGCTCGATGCCGATGAAGGCGAGGCCGAACAGGCCGGTGATCGCCAGCCACAGCTGCGTCTGGCCGATCTTGTTCTGCTGCATCGTCAGCATGGCAAAGCCGTAGGTGATCGACGACAGCAGCAGCATCGTGGTGTTCACCGCAACCAGCGGCAGCTCGAACAGGTCCTTCGGCGCGGGGCCGGCGGCATAGTTGCCGCCGAGCACGCCGAAGGCGGCAAACAGCATCGCGAAGATGAGGCAGTCGCTCATCAGGTAGATCCAGAAGCCGAGCGAGGTGCTGAAGCCTTCCGGATGCGGATGTTCGTCGGCGACGTAGAAGACCGGCGCGCCGGTTTGCGAAGGATTGACGGCGACAGTCATCTACTTGACTCCGGCGAGCAGTTTGGTGCGCGCGTTCTCGGTCCGGACGACGTCGTCGGCCGGAATATCGAAGTCGCGGTGATAGTTGAAGGTGTGACCGATACCGACGGCGAGCATCGCGATGAAGCTGCCGGCGGCAAGCCACCAGATGTACCAGATCAGGCCGAATCCCATCGCGGTGGCGAAGCCGGCGAGGATGACGCCGGTGCCGGTGTTGCTCGGCATGTGGATCGGCTTGAACCCGGTGAGCGGACGCTGGTAGCCGTGCCTCTTCATGTCCCACCACGCGTCATTGTCGTGAACGACGGGGGTGAAGGCGAAGTTGTAGTCCGGCGGCGGCGACGACGTCGCCCATTCCAGCGTACGCGCATCCCAGGGATCGCCTGTGACGTCCTTGAGCTGCTCGCGCTTGAGGAAGCTGACGGCGAACTGCATCAGCATGCTCATGATGCCGATGAGGACGAAGACGGCTCCGATCGCGGCGATGATGAACCAGATCTGCAGGCTCGGATCGTCGAACACGCGCAGACGGCGGGTCACGCCCATCAGGCCGAGGACATAGAGCGGCATGAAGGCGAGGTAGAAGCCGGAGACCCAGAACCAGAACGACATCTTGCCCCAGAACTGATCGAGCTTGAAGCCGAATGCCTTCGGGAACCAGTAGTTGATGCCGGCGAATGCGCCGAACACCACGCCGCCGATGATCACGTTGTGGAAGTGCGCGATCAGGAACAGGCTGTTGTGCAGGACGAAGTCGGCCGGCGGTACCGCCAGCAGCACGCCGGTCATGCCCCCGACCACGAAAGTCAGCATGAAGGCGATCGTCCACATCATCGGAAGCTCAAAGCGAATGCGGCCGCGATACATCGTGAACAGCCAGTTGAACATCTTCGCGCCCGTCGGGATCGAGATGATCATCGTGGTGATACCGAAGAACGAGTTGACGCTGGCGCCCGAGCCCATCGTGAAGAAATGGTGCAGCCAGACCAGGTACGACAGGATGGTGATGACCACCGTGGCGTAGACCATCGAGGTGTAGCCGAACAGCCGCTTGCCGGAGAAGGTCGAGGTCACTTCCGAGAAGATGCCGAACGCCGGGAGAACCAGGATGTAGACCTCGGGATGGCCCCAGATCCAGATCAGGTTCACGTACATCATCGGGCTGCCGCCGAAATCGTTCGTGAAGAAGTTCGTGCCGACGTAGCGGTCGAGCGAAAGCAGCGCGAGCACCACGGTCAGGACGGGGAAGGAAGCGACGATCAGGATGTTGGTGCAGAGCGAGGTCCAGGTGAAGACCGGCATCTTCATCATGGTCATGCCGGGACACCGCAGCTTGACGATGGTGCAGATCAGGTTGATGCCCGACAGCGTCGTTCCGACGCCGGCGACCTGCAGCGCCCAGATGTAATAGTCGACACCGACATCGGGACTGTAGCCGATATTCGACAGCGGCGGATAGGCAAGCCAGCCGGTGCGGGCGAATTCGCCGATGAACAGCGAAGCCATCACCAGTACGGCGCCGCCGACCGTCATCCAGAAGCTGAAATTGTTCAGGAACGGGAACGACACGTCGCGTGCGCCGATCTGGAGCGGCACGACGTAGTTCATCAGGCCCGTGACCAGCGGCATCGCCACGAAGAAGATCATGATGACGCCGTGGGCGGTGAAGACCTGGTCGTAGTGGTGGGCGTTGAGATAACCTTCGGAGCCGTTGAACGCGAGCATCTGCTGGCCGCGCATCATCAGCGCATCGGCGAAGCCGCGCAGCAGCATCACGATGCCGAGGATCATGTACATGATGCCGATGCGCTTGTGGTCGACGCTGGTGAACCACTCGCGCCACAGATAGCCCCAGAGGCGGAAATAGGTGAGGCCGGCGAGCAGCGTGGCGCCGCCGAGCGCGACCACGACGAAGGTGCCGACGACGATCGGCTCGTGCAGCGGCAGCGAGTCGATGCCGAGCCGGCCGAAGATGAGCTTGAGGAGATCAGGAGACATGTGAGTTCTCTTCAGGAGTCTGACTTCGGACGCTGTCCGAGGAAGAAGGAGGACTTGAGCGGCGTGAAGGCCGGCCGCTTCAGGCCGGCGCCGAGCAGCGGCGCGGTGTCGGTCGGAGCCTTGATCGACGCGGTGGTCTGGCCCTGCGGCGCATCCGGCGTGCAGGTTCCGGCGACGAACGACGGCTCCGGCCCGAACGTGGTGCCGCGACGGGCATATTTGTCGTAGGCCAGCGGCAGGGTGTTGTTCAGCCCCTCGTGGCCGAGGCCGCCCTTGGCGTCGATCGCCATCATCTCGCTCTGGCACATCTTGCCGGTCTCGACGCACATGTTGAGGATCAGGCGATAGAGGTCAGGATCGATGGTGCCGTAGCGGCGCACCGGATCGTTCTGGCTGGGCTTTTCGAGCTGCAGATATTCGGCGCGGCCAAGTGAGCCGCCGGCGGATTTGGCGCTGGCGACCCAGGCGTCAAAACCCTTGTCGTCGAGGCCGTGGAAGTTGAACCGCATGCCGGAGAAGCCGGAGCCGCTGTAATTCGCCGAAAAGCCCTTGTAGGTGCCGGCGTGGTTGACGACGGCGTGCAGCTTGGTCTCCATGCCCGGCATCGCGTAGATCTGGCCGGCCAGCGCGGGGATGTAGAACGAGTTCATCACCGAGGACGCCGTGATGCGGAAGTTGATCGGACGATCGACGGGAGCGGCCATCTCGTTGACGGTGGCGATGCCGTAGTCCGGATAAATAAAGAGCCACTTCCAGTCGAGCGCGACGACGTCGACCTCGAGTGGGGCCTTGGACTGGTCCACGGCGCGGTCGGCATGGATGCGGCCGAGCGTGCGATAGGGATCGAGCAGATGCGTGCCCATCCAGGTCAGCGCGCCCAGGCAGACGATGATCAGCAGCGGCGCCGACCAGATCACCAGCTCGAGCTTGGTCGAGTGATCCCATTCCGGCTCGTAGCGGGCCGCGGTGTTGGATTGGCGGTAACGCCAGGCGAACAGCACCGTCAGCGCCATCACGGGGACGACGATCAGGAGCATCAGGACGGTGGAGATGATGACGAGGTCGCGCTGCTGGGCAGCGATGTCGCCGGCGGGTGCCAGCACGACGTAATTGCAGCCACTGAGCGCAACTGCCAGGGGTAGCAGCGCCAGGATCTTGAGACGGGACACGGCCGAGCCTTTGAGAATGAGTTTCCTTTGCGAGGCCATGGGTTAGCTGCGACGCACCCATCCGGACATTGGACAATTTGTCCAATGTTGCGGTGCGAAATGTTGGGCCAGACAGGCTCGGATTGCCTGGCGCCCCGCTGGGCGGTCGGCTTTGGTTTACAGGACGTTAAGGGCGCACGCATGGCGACGGCACAGACCCCCGCATTGGCAGACATTCCCTCGGGCGAGCACGGCCACGACCTGGCCAGTCCCGGCGAGATCGCCATCGGCGTCATCATCGGCCGTACCTCGGAATTCTTCGACTTCTTCGTCTTCGCGATCGCCTCGGTGATCGTGTTCCCGCGCCTCGTCTTCCCGTTCGCGAGCGAACTGAACGGCACGTTCTATTCCTTCATGGTCTTCGCGCTGGCCTTCATGGCCCGGCCGATCGGGACCGTCATTTTCATGACGGTCGACCGCGAATACGGCAAGACGGCCAAGCTGATCTCGGCGCTGTTCCTGCTCGGCACCGCCACCGTCGCGATCGCGTTCCTGCCGAGCTACACCGAGATCGGCAGCGCGGCGATCTGGCTGCTGGCGCTGGCGCGGATCGCGCAGGGTCTGGCCTGGGGCGGCGCCTGGGACGGCATGGCCTCGCTCCTGGCGCTGAATGCGCCGCCTTCGCAGCGCGGCTGGTATGCGATGGTGCCGCAGCTCGGCGCCCCGCTCGGCCTGATCGTGGCGAGCGCGCTGTTCGCCTATTTCGCCGGCAATCTCTCGGCCGACGACTTCTTCGACTGGGGCTGGCGCTATCCGTTCTTCGTCGCCTTCGCCATCAACGTCGTGGCGCTGTTCGCGCGCCTGCGCATGGTGACGACGGAAGAATACGCTTCGTTGTTCGAGACCCGCGAATTGCAGCCGTCGCGCATTTCCGAAACCGTTGCGCGCGAAGGCCAGAACATCATGCTCGGCGCGTTCGCACCGCTGGCGAGCTTCGCCCTGTTCCACATGGTCACGGTGTTTCCGCTGTCCTGGGTGTTTCTGTTCACCCGCGAGAGCCCGGTGCGCTTCCTGGTCATCGAGATCGTGGCCGCCGTGTTCGGCGTCGCCGCGATCGTCGCCTCCGGCATCATCGCCGACCGTGTCGGCCGCAAGTCGCTGCTGATGGGATCGGCGATCGCCATCGCGATCTATAGCGGCTTCGCCCCGCAGCTGCTCGACGCCGGCGCGTTCGGCGAGACCATCTACATGGTGATCGGCTTCATCCTGCTCGGCCTCTCCTTCGGCCAGTCCTCGGGTGCGATTGCCTCGAATTTCAAGCAGACCTATCGCTACACAGCCTCCGCGCTGACCTCGGACATGGCCTGGCTGTTCGGCGCCGGCTTCGCCCCGCTCGTGGCGCTGCTGCTCGCCACCAATCTCGGCGTCATCGCCTCCGGCGCCTATCTGCTGTCGGGCGCGTTCTGGACCCTGCTCGCGCTCTGGCTCAGCGGCCAGCGCGAAGCGGGGGATATGGATGCGGGCGGCAAGGCCGGCAACACATAACTTCCGGCTGCTCGGACCTGCAGAGAAGAACGTAACGTAGGATGCGCAAAGGCGCACAGCGCCGCGCCCGCCATCTTTGAACTCCTGCAATCGGGAATGGTGGGCACGCTTCTGCCTTCGCTCTTCGCTCTTCGAGCTAAGGCGGACAAGTCGCTTTGCCCGCCCTATTGCTGCGCACCTACGACAGCGTCAATCCGCCACGACCTTCACGCGGTCGCGCACCTTCACCTGCGCGCCGCGATCAAGCCCGTTGAGCACGCGGAAACGTTCGGCCGGGTGATCCACGCCAGCCATGCGGTGGGACAAGGATTCCACGGTGTCGCCGGGCTGCACGGTGATGACCTTGATGCGCAACGGGCGCGCGGCCTGGATCTCGTCGAGGGTCAGGCGGCGGAATGAATTGACGGTCTCGCGCGCGTTGCGCTCGCTCTCGGTCGACTTCTGCCGTGTTGCGAAGATGAAGCGATAGACGTCGCTGCCGAAGCGCAGCGCGTAGACCTTGAACTGCCACTGATCACCCTTGGCGGTGGCGGAGGCGGCCGGAAAACCGTTGATGGTGATCTCTTCGGTCGACGCCTTCTCGACGCCTTCCATCCATCCCGAATTCAGGTAGTCGCCGAGCGACTGTTCGGCCGGCACCCGCACGACGTCGAAGCGCATCGCCTGCGAGCCGCCGTCGCGCACGCCGATCACAGCCTGCGCTGTGTTGTCGAGCGTGAAGTTGTCCGGCGCCTGGAAGGTGAAGCCGAGCTTCGGATGCAGGAAACGCCGACCGCGGACAAAGCCTTCGCTGGGGTCTTCGCCGTAGACGATATTGTCGATGGCGGCGAGGTAGGACTCGCGGTCGCGCTCGCCGCCTTCCGGAGCGACGTATTGGCGTGCGATGGTCTGCGCGTTCTGCACGCGCTCCGGCGTCGCCGGATGCGACGAGGTGAAGTCCTGCGCCCGCGGATCGAGCGAGGTCTTGCCGACCTTGAGCTCGGCATTGCGCTCCATCGCCGAGAGGAAGCGTGCGGCCCCATAGGGGTCGAAATGGGCCTTGGCGGAGATGCCGACGCCGATGCCGTCGGCCTCGAACTCCTGGTTGCGCGAGAAGCTCGCCATGGTGAGCTTGGTCTTGGCCAGCGCCAGCGCGGTGAGGTCGGGGTCGTTGCTCATGTCGGTGACGACGCGGGTGACGATCGCGGCCTGGCGGGCCTGGTCCTCGCGCATCGCGGCGTGCTTGGACAGCACATGCGCCATCTCGTGGCTCAGCACGGAGGACAATTCCGACGTATCGCTCGCAAGCGCGAGAAGACCGCGCGTGACATAGAGTTGGCCGTTCGGCAGCGCGAAGGCGTTCACCGCGCCGGAATTGAGGATGGTGACGCGGTAGCCCTGGTCGGGGCGGTCGGAAGCGGCGACCAGCCTGTCGACGGTCTTGCTGACGAGCGATTCGAGCCTGGGGTCGTCATAGGTGCCGCCGTAGCTCGCCAGAATGCGCTCGTGCTCCCTCTCGGTGGCGGGAGTCTGCGCGACGGCCGGCTTTGGCTTGGGCATCGCGATCGTCTGGGTCGGCGCTGCGGTCTGGAACCGGCCCATATCGCCGCAACCGGCAAGGGCTGTCCCAAGCACGAGACACAGCGCAGCCGGCGCAGCCCGCAGGCCGCGGCGTTCACTCTGTCCGTGCCGTCCTAGCACCCCATCCACGTCGCTTAACCCGTGCCTGGCCCCTTATTAGGGACGTACCCCTGTCGGCTCGTTTGCGCCCAGCAACTCGACCTGCCCCACCAGGCGCACATCGATACGTGGCCCCGTATTCCCCTCGACCCAGCCTCGAACTCGAACGCGCTTGTTTTCCAAGGACTTAAGGGAGATGCCGGCATTCTCGAACGCTGGTAACATGCGCCTTGAAATAGTCACGGCAAAGCCGCGTGTCCAGTTCCGGCCGAAGTTGAGGTAGGTCGTTGCCCCAGCTTGCCGAACTGACAGGACTTTGCCCTCGACCACCATAAAGCGCCCGATCCCGGCCAAAATATCGTCCGGACTTTCCGCGTTTTTTATGGCCGTCGGGTCAGTCCAGTTGCCCATTTTTTGGCGCCGCGCCTGGGCCTCCGACGTCATCAGGGCCGCCGCGCAGTCCTTGTCAGTGATTTCGGCCGAGACGATGGCGTTGCCCTGTGCGAGGAGCGCGGCCTGCACCGAGGTCTCGTTGTCGCCGATGAAGACCAATGCGCCCTGGCGGCCATAGCGGTCGGGCGTGTCGTCGGCGCTTCGCAGCGTGACGTCGCGCCCGACCAGCAGTGAGGTGAGCGCCTGCTTCGTCGCAGCGGTGGTCTCGATCCCGGTGAGGCGGATCTCGCGGCCGTCGTCCAGACGCAGGCTGCGGGCATCGACGATGGCGGCGACGCGGCCCTCGCCCTGGGATTCGAATTGGCAGGGCGCGGCCAACGCCGCCTGACCCGCGACGAGAGACAATGCGATGATGAGATGAAGCCGTTGCGTCACGTTGCCCGGAGAGGTTGCGTTGTGTGTCAATATTAACTCAAGCGTGGCAGGGCGAGAATAGACTTCCTCACACGCGTCATCGCGAGCAATGACGGGAAACACTTATCGGCACCGACCATTCCGCTTTGCGGAAATCGTACGGCGTGCATGCGGCCTGTTGGCACCTGCGCTTGCTGCGCTCTTGCGCATGCGGCATGATTGCGGCAACAGCCGTCATCACGCGCCTACAGTGTGCGGCGCGATCAAGGGAGGTCTTTTTCGATGAAGAACATTTTGTCGGGCATTTTTGCCGCAGCGTTTGCCTTGAGTGCGAGCGCCGCAGCGCAGGCCCAGGACAAGCCGCCGCTCAAGATCGGCGGTATCCTCGACATGTCGAGCCTTTATGCCGACATCACCGGCCCCGGCAGCGAGACTGCAGCCAAGATGGCGGTCGAGGATTTCGGCGGTGAGGTGCTCGGTCGCAAGATCCAGGTGCTGGCCGCCGATCATCAGAACAAGGCCGATCTCTCCGCCAACATCGCCCGCGACATGCTCGACAACCAGGGCGTCGAGATGATCTACGACGTCGCAGCCTCCGCGACGGCCCTTGCTGCCGGCGAGATCGCCAAGGCGCGCAACAAGATCATCATGTTCAACGGCCCGGGCTCGATCCGCCTCACCAACGAGGCCTGCGGCCCCTACACCATCCACTACGTGTTCGATACCTTCGGCCAGGCCAACGTGACCGGCCTTGCGGCCGTGAAGACGGGCCTCGACAGCTGGTTCTTCCTCACCGCCGATTATGCCTTTGGCCAGGATCTGGAAAAGGACACCAGTGCCGTCGTCACCAAGACCGGCGGCAAGGTGCTCGGCAGCGTCCGCCATCCGCTCAACACGTCGGACTTCTCGTCGTTCCTGCTGCAGGCCCAGGCCTCCAAGGCCAAGGTGATCGGCCTTGCCAATGCCGGCGGCGATACCGTCAATGCCATCAAGCAGGCGGCCGAGTTCGGCATCACCAAGGGCGGCCAGAAAGTCTCGCCGCTGCTCGCCTTCGTCTCCGACATCGACTCGATCGGCCTGGAGACCGCGCAGGGCCTGCTGCTCGCCGAAGCCTTCTACTGGGACCTCAACGACGACACGCGCGCGTTCTCCAAGCGATTCATGGAGCGCACCAAGCGCGTGCCGACCTCGGCGCAGGCGGGCGTCTATTCCTCCGTCACGCATTATCTCAAGGCCGTGAAGGCGGCTGGCACCACCGACGCGGCCACGGTGATCAAGGTGATGAAGGAAACGCCGATCAACGACTTCTTCGCCAAGAACGGCAAGATCCGCGAGGACGGCCGCATGATCCACGACATGTATCTGTTCGAGGTCAAGAAGCCGTCGGAATCCAAGGGCCGCTGGGACGACTACAAGCTGCTCGCCACCGTGCCCGGCAACGAGGCGTTCCAGTCGCTGGAACAGTCGCGCTGCCCGCTGGTGAAGAAGTGATGCGAAGCGTCATCCCGGGGCGCGCGTGAGCGCCAACCCGGGATCTCGAGGTTCCGGGTTCGATGCTTTGCATCGCCCCGGAACGATGGAGATACAAAACAACAACAAGGGAGACGTCCCATGAACGACATGGTCCTGCAAAAGCTGGAAGGCGGGCTGCTCACCATCACGATGAACCGCCCCGAGCGGAAGAACGCGCTCAACCCCGAGATGGTCGCTGGACTGGTCGAGGCGGCACGACGCGCGGCGGATGATCCCGAGGTGCGTGCGGTGCTGTTCAAGGGCGCGGGCGGCAGCTTCTGTGTCGGCGGCGACGTCAAGTCGATGGCCGCGGGCCGCGCGCCGCTGCCCTTCGAGGTGAAGATGGCGAACCTGCGCCGCGGCATGGAGGTCTCGCGCATCCTGCACCAGATGCCGAAACCCGTGGTGGCGCAGCTCGACGGCGCGGCGGCCGGCGCGGGCCTGTCGATGGCGCTGTCCTGCGATCTGCGCATCGCGTCCGAATCCTGCAAGATCACCACCGCCTTCGCCAAGGTCGGCTTCTCCGGCGATTACGGCGGCACCTATTTCCTTACCCAGCTGCTCGGCAGCGCGCGGGCGCGCGAGCTCTATCTGATGTCGCCGGTACTATCAGCGAAGGAGGCGCATGCGATCGGGATGGTGACCAAGGTCGTGCCCGACGCCGAGATCGACGCGGCGGCGCATGAGCTCGCGCTGTCGCTGGCGCAGGGCCCCTCGATCGCGCTCGGCTTCATCAAGCGCAACATCAACAATGCCGAGCATCTGCCGCTCGAAGATTGCTTCGATGGCGAGGCGATCCACCATACCCGCTGCAGCGACACCGAAGATCACAAGGAAGCCGCAAAAGCCTTCGTGGAAAAGCGCAAGCCATCCTTCAAGGGCGCATGACGATGGCGCCCTATGTGCGGCTGCGGCAGATTTGTCTGGTCGCGCCGCAGCTTGCGCCCGTGATCTCGGACATCGCCGACATCATGGGCCTCGCCGTCTGCTACCGCGACGGCAATGTCGTCAAATACGGACTGGAGAACGCGCTGCTCCCGGTCGACACGATCCTGCTGGAGGTGGTGGCGCCGTTCAAGGACGGCACCACGGCCGGCCGCTTCATCGAGAAGACCGGCGGCCGCGGCGGCTATATGGCGATCTTCTGCTGCGATGATCCCGACGAGCGCGGTCGCAAGGCCAACGCGCTTGGCGTGCGGACGGCCAACGTGATCGACCACGCACCCTATCACGGCGTGCAGCTCCATCCCCGCGACTGCCGTGCCGCCTTCATCGAGTTCAACCACACCGCAGGCAGCGACGATAGTCTTGGCGCCTATCCACCTGCGGGTCCGGACTGGCAGACTTTCATCCGCAAGGATGTGACGCAGGCGCTGACGGCCGTGGAGATGCAGAGCCCTGATCCGCAAGGACTCGCGGAGCATTGGGGCAGGATCATCGGGGTTGCGCCGAATGGCGATGCCGAACTGAAGCTGCCCAATGCGACCTTCCGCTTCGTGAAAGGCGTAAGCGAGATCATGAGCGCGCTGGAATTTCGGGTGACGGATGCCGCGAGCGTCCTGCACGCCGCCAAGGCGAAGGGGCTCGCGGTGGCGGGGAACGAGTTCCTGCTGGGTGGGGTGACGTTTCGGGTTGGGGCGTGAGCGGTTGCCTCAAACACCACCGTCGTCCCGGACAAGCGAAGCGCAGATCCGGGACCCATAATCACAGGAAGTGGTTATGATGCGAGGTGATAACTCCGAGTCTTCGCCAAACTCCTCCCTGTGGTTAGGGGTCCCCGCGTGCGCGGGGACGACAAAGGAGGCCGTGGCAACGCCAAAGTGATACGGCGACACGCCGCTGCGATCACCTTCCCTTGAAGTTCGCCGTCCGCCGCTCTTCCGTGGCCTTCACGCCTTCCTTGAAGTCTTCCGTCGCGCGCAACCGCGTCTGCTCGGCGAGCTCGTGATTGGTCGCGGCCATGACGCGATCGGCGAGGCCTGCGCGCATCGTGGCGCGGGTGGAGACGAGGCCGAGCGGCGAGCATTCGGCGATCTCGCCGGCGAGCTTCATCGCGGCTGCCTTCACCTGATCCTGCGGCACCAGCTCGTTGGCGAGGCCCCACTTATATGCCTCTTCGCCGGTGACGCGGCGGCTGGTGTAGAACATCAGCTCTGCGTTGTTCTTGCCGATCAGCTCCGGCAGCGTCACCGTGAGGCCGAAGCCAGGGTGAAAGCCGAGCTTGGTGAAGTTCGCGGAGAAGCGCGCTTCGGGGCAGGTGACGCGGAAATCCGCCGACACCGCGAGACCGAGGCCACCGCCGATGGCGGCGCCCTGCACGGCGGCGACGATCGGTTTCTTGGCGCGGAAGATGCGCACGGCCTGGAGGTAGAGATGGTTGATGGGACCGAGATTGTCGGCCGGGTCGCCCTTCTTCTCGGCCTCCTGTGCTTCCTGCGCCTGCCGCGCGGGATCGCCGAAATTGGCGCCGGCGCAGAACGCCTTGCCCTGGGCCGACAGCACGGAGCTGCGGATCTCGATGTCGCGATCGAACTCTTCGAGCGCATCCGCGATCTGGTTGATCAGCGAGATGTCGAAGAAGTTCAGCGGCGGACGGCGGATCTCGATGGTGCCGACGTGGCCGACTTTTTCGACGCCGATATCTTTATAGGTGGTCATTTAAGTCTCCAGTATCTCAGTCGCGAAGAATCACCTCTCCCCAAGGGAGAGGTGAACAGCGCGCGCGGCCGTAGTTTCGATCCCATCTAGCGCAGGCCCAGGCCGCGCGCGATGATGCCGCGCAGCACCTCTGTAGTGCCACCCTGGATGGTGAGTTTCGGTGCGGTCTTGATCGCGAAGTCGAGCTGCTGCTCGAGCGTCTCGCGGTTGCTCGCGGTCTCCTCGACGAAGGCGGCAAGATCGCGGACGCGGTGCGGAAGCTGCTGCTCCCAGACCGTGCCGATGTCCTTGACGATGGACGCCTCCACCACCGGCTCCTTGCCAGCCTCCAGCATGCCCGCGACGGACACCGACATGCGCCGCATGGTGTGGAGCTGCGCGACGAGCCGGCCGATGCCTTCGGCGCTGCGCGTATCCGGATTGGAACCGACCGCGCGTACCAGCTCGGTGAGCACGTAATAGGTTTCGAGGAACCGCTCGGGACCCGAGCGCTCATAGGCGAGCTCCGACGTCGCCTGCTTCCACGCGCCGTCGACCTCGCCGAGCACGTGATCGTCCGGCACGAAGAAGTCGGTGAAGACGACCTCGTTGAACTCGTACTGGCCGGTGATCTGGCCGATCGGGTTCACCTTGATGCCTGGCTGCTTCATCTTGACCAGAAACTGGGTCAGGCCGTGACGGCGGTTTTCCTTGGTCGGCGGCGAGGTGCGGAAGATCGCGATCATGTAGTCGGCGATGTGCGCCGACGAGGTCCAGATCTTGGTCCCGTTGATGAGGTAGCCGCCGTCGGTCTTGGTCGCGCGCGTCTTCGCTGCGAACAGGTCCGAGCCGGAGTTCGGCTCGCTCATGCCGATCGCAAAGCAGACCTCGCCGCGGCAGATGCGCGGCAGGATGTCCATCTTGATGTGTTCGGGCGCGTATTTGATCAGCACCGGCCCGCTCTGGCGGTCGGCGACGAAGAAGCGCCGTGTCGGCGCGTTCGCCACGCGCATTTCCTCGGTCACCACGTAGCGCTCGAGGAAGGAGCGCTCCTGGCCGCCATATTTCTTCGGCCAGGTCATGCCGAGCCAGCCCTTGGCGCCGACCCGGCGGGAAAATTCCGGCGCGTCGGTGTCTTCGCGGTTGGGTTTGTTCGGGTCAAAGGTTCCTGCGGCGATTTCCTCGGCGAGGAACGCGCGCACTTCCTTGCGCAATTGCTCGCACTTCTCGGGCAAGCGGATCGGATCGAAACGGAGGGCAGCGGTCATTGTTGTCTCTCTCCTGATCAGCGCGAAGCCACGAGTGGCCACAATTCATCGGCGCCTCTGAGGGCCACCAGCTTGCCGAGCTCGACGGCCCAGTGGCTCTCCGAGCCGAAATCGTCGCGCCAGGCCAGCGCCCGCAGCGAATAGCGGTGCAGGATGTGCTCGATGGTGAAGCCGATCGCGCCATGGACCTGATGCGCGATGGCGCTGCCCTTTTCAGCGGCTTCGGCGCAGCGGATTTTTGCCGAGGCGGCCTCGAGATAAACCGCGTCGTCGAACGAGGGCGCATTGGCGATCGCGTCGGCTGCGGAGGTTGCAGCCGCGAGCGCCGCGGCGGACTCGCCGGCAAGGCGCGCGAGATTGTGCTGCACCGCCTGGAATTTCGAGATCTTCTTCTCGAAGGCGACCCGCTCGTTGGAATAGCGCACCGAGATGTCGAGCATCGCCTCCAGCGCGCCCGCGATCTGAAGGCTGCGCGCGACGCCGCCCATCAGCATCAGCTGGGTCTGGTCGACGCCACCAGGCGCGGCCTTTATCGCGACGGGCTGGACCTTGTCGAGCGTGACGGTATCGCTGTGGTCGTAGCCGACATTGAGACCCGATTCGATCCGGCCCTTGCCGGCGTCGACCAGGGCGATGGAGACGCCATTCTTGCCGTGTGCCAGCACCGCAAAGTGCTTGGCCGCCTTCGCAAAGGGCACGCCGCGGGCGCGGCCCGAGAGCGCGCCGTCGGCATCGAGCGTGATGCGATCCCTTGGAGACGCCGGCAGCACCGTCATCTCACCCTCAGGTGAGGCGATCTTCGCCTGCGCCAGCAGCCAACCGGCCAGCATCGTCTCGGCCAGGGGCACTGCGACCGCGAAACGGCCGGCTGCGTTCAGCAGCGCAAAGCCGTCGGCGAGGCTTGCGCCGGAGCCGCCCAGATCGTCCGGTACCCATGCCAGGGGCAACCCGGCTTCGCTCAGCGCCTGCCACAGCGGTGCCTGCCAGGAACCGCTCTTGTCGTGATTGATCGTCTGCGGATCGGCAAGATCGGCGAAGATTTTCTCCGCAGTCTCGACGACGATATTGTCACTCTCCGCCACAGCGTTCCCCGTGTTTTGCCATTGGCGCGGTCCGCCCGATGGGCCGGCGCGCAATCTCTTCTTGCGCCCGATGATCGGAAAAAGCCATGGCCCTGACAAGCGTTGATCGCAGGTCCGTCTGCGGCAACGGCATAGGCGCAAGTGGCGGCGGAGAGCCGATCTCGATTAATTCCGCTTAGCGGAGTTTGCTCGATTTGCAGTGCGCGGCAAACTCGCTAAACAGGTCGCCGATCGTCAATCAAGGGGAGGACATCCGGATGGCAAAAGACAGTCTGTGCGCAATCGTGACGGGGTCTGCATCCGGGCTCGGTGCGGCGACCGCGGAAATTCTGGCGCGCAGCGGGGCGCGGCTCGTCATCAACTATTCATCGAGCCAGAAGGAGGCCGAGGCCACGGCCGAGCTCTGCCGCAAGGCCGGAGCCGCCGAGGTTCTGGTCGCGCAGGGCGATGTCTCGAAGGATGAGGATTGCCGGAAGATCGTCGCGGCCGCCAGCGGCTGGGGCCGGCTCGACATCCTGGTCAACAACGCCGGCACCACCAAGCACGTCGCCCATGCCGATCTCGACGGATTGTCGGCAGAAGATTTCCAGCGCCTCTATGGCGTCAACACCATCGGCCCGTTCCAGATGGTGCGCGCCGCGCGTAGTCTGCTCGAGGCGGGTGCTAAAGCCTCGGAGCGGCCGTCGGCCGTGGTCAATATCTCTTCCGTTGCCGGCATCAGCGGCGTCGGGTCGTCGATCGCCTATGCCGCGAGCAAGGGCGCGCTGAATACCATGACCCTGTCGCTCTCACGCGCGCTGGCGCCCCTGATCCGTGTCAACACGGTATGCCCCGGCTATATCGACACGCCCTGGTTCACCAAGGGCCGCGGCGAGGCCGGCGCCAAGCAGGTCCGCGACAGCGTGGTGGCCAAGGTGCCGCTCAAGGTGGCCTCGACCGCCGAGGACATCGCGCAGCTCGTCTGCTTCCTCGCCATGCCGGCCTCGAGCAACATGACCGGCGAGGTCGTGCGCATGGATGCGGGCATGCATCTGATTGCGTGAGATTGCACGGCGCATTCTCTCCGCGTCATGGCCGGGCTCGACCCGGCCATCCACGTGTTGCTGCGTCAATCGAAAGACGTGAATGCCCGGGTCAAGCCCGGGCATGACGGATCGATAAGGCCGTGTGGATTCTCCAGACAGCCGAGCCACTACCCCTTGATCACGCCGCTCGCGACCAGCCGGTGCCAGATGAACAGCACCACCACGGCGCCGATGGTGGCCATGATGAAGCCCGCGCCCTGATCCGGACCGTAATGCCCGATCGCCTGGCCGATGAAGGTTGCCAGAAACGCGCCGGCGATGCCGAGGATGGTCGTGAGGATGAAGCCGCTCGGGTTGTTCGGCCCCGGCGCGAGCCAGCGCGCGATGAGACCGGCGATGAAGCCGACAACAATGATCCACAACAGGCCGCCGAAACTCATGACTATGCTTCCCTTCCCCAGAACGCGTGCATCACGCTTTGACTAGATCCTGCCCGAGAGCTCGTTCTCGGTCGGCAGCCGCCCGTCCGGCGTCAGATGGTCGATTACCTGCGGCAGGTACTGGCTGAGGCCGGAGAGCAGTTCGTCGCGCGACAGGCCGCTCTGGGCGGACAGGCTCTCGATCTGGTCGGCGCCGAGCGCCTTGGCGAGATCGCCGGGGGCGATCGCCTTGTTCTCACCCTTGCCGACCCAGCTGTTCGCCGTCTCGCCCTGGCCGCCCTGTTGCAGTTGATGGAGCAGATCGCCGAGCCCGCCGCTCAGCACGCTGCCGGCCGCGCCGCCCGCGAGCAGGCCGCCGAGGCCGCCCTTCAGGAGGTCACCGAGCCCGCCGCTTCCGCCCAAGGCGCCTCCGAGGCCACCGCCCGCGCCTGCATTCACCGGCGGGGGAAGGTGCGTCGGCGCCGGCTGCGGTGCGCCGCCGGGCTGGTTGGCTGTCAGGTGCTTGAATGCCTTCCAGGCGAGCAGGCCGAGCAGCGCCATGGTCATTGGCGACATGCCGCCGGAGGATTTTTCGGAGCTTGGCGAACTCGGGCCGCGCGGGCCGTTCTGCATGCCGTTGAGGACGTCGAGCAAACCCATGGCGTTCTCCTTTGGCGATCTCTTGCCTGTCACAAGCCCCGATCGAAAACATATGAGGCTCTCATGACGGTTACAAGGCGATTGCACCGTAAGCGTTCCGGTAACGGTTCGATGGGCAGCAGGCGCCTGCTCTGCTATCGAAGGCGTGTCGTTCAGGGAGTTGGGTCTGGTGGTTACGGATCGACCGATCGTGGTGGCCGGCGCGGGCGCCATCGGCTGTTTTGTCGGTGGCATGCTGGCGGTCCCCGGCCGCCGCGTCGCGCTGCTGGTGCGGCCGCGGGTCAAGACCGAGATCGAGCGGTCCGGCCTGCGGCTGACCGATTTTGACGGCGCCGAGACAAGGCTGGGTGCGGGCCAGCTTGCATTGTCGGAGGATGCTTCGATCTTCCACAGCGCCGGTATCGTGCTGGTCACGGTGAAGAGCGCCGACACCGCCGATATCGCGGACCAGATCGCGCAGCATGCGCCGCAGGATGCCGTCATCGTCTCGCTGCAAAACGGCGTCGGCAATGTCGCGGTGCTGCGCGAGCGCCTGGGCGGGAGGCGCGTGCTCGCGGGCATGGTGCCGTTCAACGTGATCGCGATGGGCGATGGGCGTTTCCACCGCTCGACCTCCGGCGACATTCACGTCGGTGAGGACGAGGCGAACACGGCTGCGGCGCTGTCGGTGCCCGGCCTCGCGATGCGCGCCAGCCGCGATATCGCCGGCGTGCAATGGGGCAAGCTGATCATCAATCTGAACAATGCGCTCAGCGCGCTGTCCGACCTGCCGCTCGCCGCGCAACTGGCGGATCGGGACTGGCGCAGATTGTTCGCCGACCAGATGGCCGAGGGCCTGACCGTGCTGAAGTCGGCCGGCATCACCCCGGTCTCGTCGACGCCGATCCCGGCCAGCTGGACGCCGGCCCTGCTGAGGCTGCCGGATGTGATCTTCAACGCGATCCTCGGACGCACGATGAAGATCGACCCGGAGGCCCGCTCGTCGATGTGGCAGGATTTGAAGCTGGGCCGCAAGACCGAGATCGACTACCTTCAGGGCGCCGTCATTGCGCTCGCCGAGCAGAACAAGGTGGGCGTGCCGCTGATGCGCCGCATTGTTGCGCTGATCAAGGAAGCCGAGGCGGAAGGCAACGGCCCGCCGCGGCTGACGCCGCAGCAGATCCGTGGTGCAACCTGACTATGGAGGGAGGAACGCGATGAGACGTTATCAAACGATCGGGCTCGCGCTGGTCGCGCTCTGCGGCGCATCGACGCTCGCCTTGGCGCGGCCGCCGACCGTCATGAACTCCCCCGGCTATGACAGGCGATTGCAGGAGAGCAGGTCGCAGGCGGTCAGTTCACCGGTGGTGGCGGAGCCCGCAACTGCGCCCGTGGTCAAGCCGAAGCGCAGCAAGAAGAAGCAGCCGGATTGAGGATGTAGGCGCAAATCCTCTTTGACGACCTTAACTCAGCCCTTCCTCGCCGGCTTGCCCGGCGTCGGGTTGAACAGCTTCTTCAGATCGTTCAGGCCTTCCGACAGCCGCGGCCATTCGCACGAGAAGGAGCCCTTGGCGCACGCGGCGCCCTTCGCTCGCGGGCCAGCGGTCTGCTGCACCTTCGGCCGTTCGACCGGAACGGGCACACGCTCGACCTCGGTTCGCAGCGCGACCTGCTGGATTTGCTGAGCCTGTTTTTCCTGCTGTTCGCGCTGCTGGCGTGCGGCGGCCTGGGCCGCTTCTTGGCTGCGGCGCTGATTGGCGAGATAGGCGGTGTAGGATTCGTCGATCTTCTTCTGCTCGTCCGGCGTCGGATTAGGTCCGGCGATGTCGAAGGAGCGATCCTGCAGGAAGTCGTAATAGGAATAGCCGCCGCCGGGCTTGCGCCGGCCGGCGAATTTCGCATTGCAATCGGCAAGCGCGGATGTCTTTTCGGTCTTGGTCGCGGCCTTCTCGGCGGCGTCGGCGCATTCCTCGAAGTCCACAGGTGCGCGCTTCCACCACTGCGCCTGGACATGCGAAGGCGTCAGCAGAAAAAAACCTGCTGCGGCGACGAGAAGCGCCGCACGACGCGATGCAATGACCTCCGACATTCTACGAGAGCATTCCTTGTCAAATTCAACCCGAACTGAGTCGAGCCGGATTCTTGCCTCTTTATCGCCGGCTTGTCACCCGTGGAACCCGGGAATTTGACGGCGGCAGTGCTGACATTTTTTGCTTGACGTGGCGCTCGGGTCACAGCCGCGCGGCAGGCGAAGCGTCTAGAGTTCTACGGGTCTGAACTCGAAGGGGAATATTCGTCATGAGAGCGTTGGCCCGCCTCGCCGCACTTGCGCTCGCACTGACTTGCGGACACGCCTTCGCGGCGGACGAGGACGCGCCTAACCGCAAGCCGGTGAAAGCCATCGGCGACGCGAGGCTTCAGGTCGGCGGCGGAATGCTGCCGCTCTATCTCTCCCGCGACTGGTCGATGCCGCTGCCGGCGATCCTGCGCGCGGTCATCGTGCTGCACGGACGCCTGCGCAATGCCGATGAATATTACATTTCGGCCAACAACGCCCAGGCCGCAGCGGGCGAGGACGGCAAGAGCGCGCTCATGATCGTGCCGCAGTTTCTGGCGGAGATCGACATCGACGCGCACAAGCTGCCGGAGGACATGCTGCGTTGGTCGCTCGAAGGATGGGAGGGTGGCGACGCCGCGCTGGCGCCGAGTCCGGTGTCTTCCTTCGACGCGCTCGATGCGATTCTGGCAAAGCTCTCCGACCGGCGCATCTTTCCGAACCTGAAGCAGGTGGTGGTGGCCGGTCATTCCGGCGGCGGTCAGGTCGCGCAGCGCTACGCCATCGCCGGCAAGGCCGAGGCGAAACTGGCGCGCCAGCACATCGACGTCCGCTACGTCATCGCCAATCCCTCCTCCTATGCGTATTTCAGTGCAGACCGGCCCGTGCCGGCGATTGCCGCATCCTGTCCCGGCTATGACAACTGGAAATACGGCATGGGCGCACGTCCGCCCTACCTGTCGGACGTGACACCGGCCGCGCTCGAGCAACGCTACGCCGAGCGCGAGGTGATCTATCTGCTCGGCACGCAAGACACCAATCCGAAGCATCCTGCGCTGGACAAGAGCTGCATGGCCGAGGCGCAGGGCCCAACCCGCTACGCCCGCGGTCATGCCTATGCGGACGCGATGGCCAGGCGCGGCCACGGAATGCCCAATCACCGGGTCTGGGACGTCGCCGGCGTCGGCCATGACGGCGACAAGATGCTGACCTCGACATGCGGGCTCGCGGCGCTGTTCGATATTCCGGGCTGCGGCGCGGAGCGGTGATGCGGATACCTTGAAGGTGGTGCGGCGGCTGTTACACTTCGTCCCGCGACGCGCCTCATCCTGAGGCGGCGCCAAGAACACGAAGTGGAAATGCCTGATGCTGCTGCCCCTGTCCGATGTGCCGCGCTGGTACGCCGAGCGCAAACCGCAAGGCACGATCGCCGTCCAACATGGGCATGACACGCTGACATGGGACGAACTGGAGCGCGGCGCCAACCGGCGCGCCCGGGCGTTCATGGCCAAGGGCGTCAAGCCCGGCGATTTCGTCGCAATCGGGCTACCCAACGGCAATGCGTTCTTCGAGACGTCTTTTGCGGTGTGGAAGTGCGGGGCGACGCCGACCTCGCTGTCGTGGCGGCTGCCGCGCGGTGAAGCCGCCGCGGTGCTCGAGATCCTGCAGCCGGCGCTGGTGGTCGGCGGCGAGGCCGATTGGAACGCGCCGAACCGCCTGCCTGCGGATTTCGTGCCGGAAGGGTTTTCGGATGAGCCGCTCAATCCGCCGGTGGCCCGCTACTGGAAGGCCATGACCAGCGGCGGCTCGACCGGCCGGCCGAAGGTGATCCTCGACCACCAGCCCGCGGTGACCGACACCGTCGCCGCCCCACCGCTCAACATCCCCTTCGGCGTCTCGCTGCTCAATCCCGGCCCGCTCTACCACAATGCGCCGTTCATCGTGTCGCATTACGCGCTGTTCACCGGCGGCAAGCTCACCGGCCTCGTCAAGTTCGACGCCGAGGAGACGCTGCGGCAGATCGCGCGTGAGCGCGTGCAATGGGTCAATTTCGTGCCGACCATGATGCACCGGATCTGGGCGCTGCCGGAGCACGTGCGCAACGCCTATGACGTCTCCAGCCTCCAGACCGTGTTTCACATGGCCGCGCCGATGCCGCCATGGCTGAAGGAGAACTGGATCTCCTGGCTCGGACCCGAGCGGGTATGGGAGCTCTATGGCGGCACCGAGCGGCAGGGCTCCTGCATCATCTCCGGCACGGATTGGCTGACGCACAAGGGCTCGGTCGGCAAGATCGGCGAGATGGCGAAGCTGCGCATCATCGGCGAGGACGGCAAGGACGTCGCCCCCGGGGAAACCGGCGAGATCTATTTCCTCAACAATGACGGCAGCAACGCCACCTATCACTATCTCGGCGCCGAGCCGAAGCGCCGCGCCGACGGCTGGGAATCACTCGGCGATATCGGCCGGCTGGATGCCGAAGGCTATCTCTATCTCGGCGATCGCCTCGCCGACATGGTGCTGCGCGGCGGCGCCAACATCTATCCGGCCGAGGTCGAGGCCGCGGTCTCCGCCTGTCCCGGCGTGCGCTCCTGCGTGGTGGTGGGATTGCCCGATCCGGAATTGGGCCAGCGCGTGCACGCCATCATCGAGCCGGAACCCGACGCGGAAGGGCAGGCCATCGCCGACGGCATGGCGGATTTCCTGAAGGATCGGCTCAGCCGCTACAAGCACCCTGAAAGCTTCGAGTTCGTGGCCGTCCCGCCGCGCGACGATTCCGGAAAAGTCCGCCGCACCCTGTTGCGCGACGAGCGCGCCGCGTGGATGAAGGAGGGGCGCGCCTTCCGGATCTGGCCGGCGAAGGCGCGGGCGCACGCCGACTAAGAATTCACGAAAGGACTCTTCGAGATGACGATCACCATCGCCGCGAACAGCGTGCAAAAACCGCCGGCCGAGATCATCGAGGGCTTTCGCGGTGCGCCGACCTCGGTCATTTCGGACAATCTCGCCCGGCTGCCGGGCGCGGTGGGACTGAAACCCTATCACCGCGGCGGCAAGCTGGTGGGCACGGCCTTCACCGTCCGTACCCGCGCCGGCGACAATCTCGCCATCCATCGCGCGCTCGAACTGGTCGGCCCCGGCGACGTCATCGTGGTTGACGGCGGCGGCGACGAGACCCGCGCGCTGGTCGGCGAGATCATGAAGAACATCGCGCAGTGGCGCAAAGCCGAAGGCTATGTGATCGACGGAGCGATCCGCGATGTCGCGTCCTTCGCAGCCGATGATTTTCCCTGCTACGCCCGCGCAGTCATCCATCGCGGCCCCTACAAGAACGGCCCCGGCGAGATCAATGTGCCGGTCTCTATCGGCGGCAGCGTGATCTCGCCCGGCGACATCGTGGTCGGCGACGAGGACGGCGTGGTGTCGTTTCCCGCCGCCGGCGCAGCCGCGCTGCTGGACGCGGTCCGCGCCCAGGTCGCGCGCGAGGAGGAGACCATGAAGGCAATCCGCGAGGGCCGCTACCAGGGCTCCTACGGCAAATCCTGATCTGAGGAGGCTGGGCCGAGGCAATGGCCGGGACGATCGCAAGCTGGCGCCGGCCATCGCCGTCATCGAAAGTGATTTTAGAAACGCTGTTTCTGTCGAGCCTGCTTCAGGCTTGTTGACGCCGGAGATACGTCACTGTGGCGAGGAATTACGCAATCGTCCTGCCGAGTTTTCTTCTGTTGATCTTTGGAAACATCGAAACCAGTTTTTCGGAGCTTCCGTCTGCCGGTCGCGGTCGCGGGAGTGCGCCTGTCGATCGCGAAGGGATCGCGGCCACTCATCCGGCCGTCGAGGTCGCTTCGTCTCACGCCAAGCGGCGAATGACCGAAGAAGCATATGCAAAAGCCAACGTCCTTTCCCCCGGCGACGTGCGAAAACGCTTTGCCGCAAGTGGTGTCTTGCGGTGCCCTGGGGGAGGCAGCAGCGCTCAAGTCACCGGAGCGCGCGACGTGATCACGACGGTCGCTCACGCGTTTCGGGACGCCTGCAACCCGCCTGTGTCGCCCGATAAATGTATATTTGAGTATTATTTGGGAGCGGAGAGGCGAAGCATTCCGTTGTCGTCGGCGTTGTGGGTGGGGGCATGCAGCGACGGCGCGCGGAGAGGCGGTCGTGCAGACTGGGCGGTCGCAAAGCTGGCTTTTCCGGCCGACGTTACGCCCTACGAAGTCTACGAACAGCCGGAAACTCTGGTGGATTTGGAGCCCGTCATGGCCGTCGTGGGCTATGATATCGAAGCCACCGGAAAGACGGACAAGTACGGGCCGTTCAACAAGACCATACAGGAGTGCCAGATTCGCGATGCGAAGGACGTGCAGACATTCGAAACGGACTGCGAGTTCGAGTTTGGAGCGTCAGGCAGCGCGGTGTTTCGTCGGTGGGGTCAAAGGATGACGATGCTCGGCGTCGTTTTCGGAGACCATCATGACAAAAGCTATTGCCCGCTTGGCGGCTGCGAGTTCAAGAGCCGCACATGGTCGAGCTTGTTTGTGGCATTGCGCGGCGAGTTCAAAGACCAGCTCCTCGCCACCGCGCGTCAATCTGCAGCAAGGTAATCAAAAAGGGAGGATGGCGTGAGCCAGAAGCAAGAGTTCCACAATATCGACGATCCCGCCGACGGACTGTTCCGCGAGCTCGCGGCGGGCGTGACCACGCGCATCTTCTCCGGCGAGCAGGCGATGCTGTCGGTGGTGACGCTCGGCCCGCATGCGCAGGGCACGCTGCACCATCATCCCGAGGAGCAATGGGGCGTGCTGCTCGACGGCTCCGCCATCCGCGTCCAGGGCGACGAGGAAATCCCGGTGAAGAAGGGGGACTTCTGGCGCACGCCCGGCAACGTGCCGCACACCATGCGCGCCGGCCCCGACGGCGCCCGCGTGCTGGACATCTTCAGTCCGCCGCGGCCAGAATACAGGAAAGCGGGTTCGGGCTTCGGAATGACCTGAAGCCTGCCGCACGCGCCACAGAGCAAAAGCCTGGCGCGGAACGATAACAGGGAGGGGACCATGACGATCACGCGACGGGCGCTGCTGGCAGCGCCCGCCATCCTCGCGATGGCACCGGCAAGCGCGCAGGCCGGCAAGATCACGCTGGTCGTGCCGTTCCCACCGGGCGGCTCGACCGATGCGATGGCGCGGCTGTTGCAGGCCAATCTGCAGACCAAACTCAACCGCATCGTCGTGGTCGAGAACAAGTCGGGCGCGGCCGGCGCGCTCGGCGCGGCACAGGTCGCCAAGAGCCCGCCTGATGGCGCGACGTTCCTGGTCACCTTCGATTCCCACGCGGTGATTCCGTCGATCCTCGACAAGCCGCCGGTCGATGTCGAGCGCGAGCTGATGCCGGTGCTGTTGGTCGGCACCGCGCCTTACGTGATCGCGGCCGGTGCTGCCCGCCCCTACAAGAGCTTCGCCGACGTGGTCGCGGCCTGCAAGGCAACGCCCGGCGCGGTGAAATATGCCTCCGTCGGCATCGGCACGCTCGGCCATCTCGCCATGACCGTGCTCGGCAACAAGGCCGGCGTCGAGATCATGCATGTGCCCTATCGCGGCGGCGGGCCCGCGATGAACGACGTGCTCGGCGGCCATGTCGATCTGATCGCGGGGTCGGCGGCGCTGGTCGCCGCCCAGCTCGGCACCAACATGCTGCGCCCGATCCTGCAGCTCGGCCGCGAGCGGCTGCCGGGGCTGCCGGATACGCAAACCGCAATCGAGGCGGGCTTTCCGGACTTCGAGACATTGGCCTGGTGGGGCATCTTCGCGCCCACGGGCACGCCGACTGACATCGTCTCGGCGATGGCGACCGCGTCAAAGGAGATCCTGAGCGAGCCCGCGACCGCCGCCCAGCTCAAGGAGACCCAGCAGATGACCCTGCTGCTCGAGGACGGCCCCGCCTTCAAGACCTTCTTCGACAAGCAGGTCGCCTTCTGGGGCAAGGTGGTGAAGGACAACAATATCAGGGCCTGAACGGCGGGCAGACCGCCGCATAAGGCGAGGCGGAGGGCTTCCGATTCGGCCCTCGCTTTGATATGAACACCCCCAGGCAATCCGCCTTGACCGGTGGGTTCCGCGGTCCCGTAGCTCAGCCGGATAGAGCGGCGGTTTCCTAAACCGTAGGTCGCATGTTCGAGTCATGCCGGGATCGCCAGTTTGTCAGGGGCAATGGCCGCTATTTGGCAGGCCCCTGGGCGCGGGAATCGGTAGAATCTGCAGATTGGAAGCGACAGACTTCTTTGCCGGTCCGGCTGATCCGCCAGCCATGCCGCTCTGCCCCATCCGGAGTCCAAAATGCCTTTCGACCTGATCCTGCGCGGCGGCCGTGTGGTCGATCCGTCCCAGAAGCTCGATGCCGTGACGGATGTCGCCTTTGCCGGTGGCAAGGTCGCCGCGATCGGCAGCGGGCTCAAGGCTGATCCCGGGACCGAGGTGCGCGACGTCTCGCAGTTCATCGTGACGCCGGGGCTGATCGATCTCCACACCCATGTCTATTGGGGCGGCACCTCGCTCGGCATCGATGCCGAGGAGTTCTGCCGCCTCTCCGGCGTCACCACGGCGGTCGATACCGGCAGCGCCGGTCCCGGCAACTTTGCCGGCTTCCGCAAGCATGTGATCGAGCCGAGCCAGGTCCGCATCCTCGCGTACCTTCACGTCTCGCATGCCGGCATCTTCGGCTTCTCGCACCGGATCATGGTCGGCGAGAGCGAGGAGTTGCGGCTGATGAATCCGGTCGAGGCAGCCAGGGTGGCCGACGAGAATCGCGATCTCATCGTCGGCATCAAAGTGCGCGTGGGCCTGCACTCGTCGGGCACCTCGGGCGTGGTGCCGCTCGATATTGCGCTCGAAGTCGCGAACGAGGTCGGCATGCCGCTGATGGCGCATATCGACCATCCGCCGCCGAGCTATGAGGACGTGCTGGCGCGCCTGCGCCCCGGCGACGTGCTGACCCATGCATTCCGCCCCTTCCCCAATACGCCCGCGACCGCGCAAGGCACGGTCAAGAAGGCGGTGCTCGATGCGCGCGAGCGCGGCGTATTGTTCGACATCGGCCACGGCAAGGGCTCGTTCGCCTTCAAGACCGCGCGCGCGATGCTCGCCAACGGCTTCCATCCGGACACGATCTCGTCCGACATCCATCAGCTCTGCATCGACGGTCCGGCCTTTGACCAGGTCACGACCCTGTCGAAATTCCTGTGCATGGGCATGAAGCTGTCAGACGTCATCGCAACCTCGACGGTGAATGCCGCAATGGCGCTGCGGCGGCCTGAACTGGGCAGCCTCAAGCCCGGCAGCGTCGGCGACGCCACGCTTCTCTCGATCCGGCAGGGCCAGTTCGACTATGTCGACGTCGTCGGCGAGCACTTGATCGGCGACCGCAAGATCGTCTCGGAGGGCGTCGTCATCGGCGGCCGCTGGTGGCATCCGAACTGACGCAGCGCTGGAGCTTTTTCAGTTCTGATTGAATCAGAAACGAATCTCCAGATTCCTGTTTTGACGCGTTTTCTTCACGCGAACCGGTCTCCGCTTCGCTCGAAAACGCTCTAACTCTGCTCGCGGTAGAATTGAAGGAGCTGCGCGCCCGCAGGCGAGAGCCATTCGGGCGCGCCGGCGATATAGCCTTCGACGCGGCCGCCTGTTCCGACCAAATAAGTGACGGGCATGCCGACCAGGCTGAACATCGTGCCGGATGCTTCGGCCGCTGCGCCATAGGCATCGACGTAGCAGGCGAGGTTGTGGACGGCGAGGCCGCCCAGGAAGGCACGGATCTTGCGCAGGTCTTTGGTGTCCGTGCAGATCGCGACGATGTCGAGCCGCTCGGGCCGCGATTCGGCAAGGCTTGCGAGCGTGGGCAGATCGAGCCGGCAGGCGGCACACCATGTCGCCCAGAAATTCACCAGCGTGATGCGGCCTGGCTTCGCCGTCACGATGGTGTCCCGGCCGCTGAGGTCCTGAAGCCTGAGCTGTGGCATCGGCGTGCGCGGCCGCACCACCGTGAACTGGTTGCGCCCGGCCTCGAACACGGGTGGCCAGGCGCCATCCTGCGCGCCGGCCGTGCGCAACATGGCGAGCCAGGCCGGGGCGGCCATCAGCATCGATCGTCGCGACAACGCCATGCCGGGAGCACGGGATTTCTCATGCATGGATATAGGCCCAGCCCTTGAGTTGCAGGTCGACGACCCGGCCGATCCCGAAGGGGACGAGGCTGGCGCCCGAGATCAGGGGAATCGAGACCTGCTCCCTGGCTTCGGCGATCGCCTTTGACGATGCGCACATGCTGTAGCTGAGATTGGGCAGCGATTGCCGCAGCGTCGCCAGCGGCTCGCCGAGCGTCGTCTTGTCCGCCCGGAACACGTCGATGCCCTTGCCGTTGGCGACGACCTCGATCAGCAATCGTGCGCCCCTGTCCGCAAAGTGCTTCGAGAGGTTGGCCGAGTAGCTGATCGCGTGCCCCATGACATAGGGCTCGTTGCTGTCGATCAGGATCACGACGCCGTCGACGAGGCGATCCTCCTTGGCGGCGGCGCCGCCGGCGGCGAGGATCGCGGTGCCTGCGATCAGCCCCCTTCGGGACCATCCATTGGCAGAGGTCATGGCCGCGGTGGTCCTGCTGCTCAGAACTGGCGCGGTGCGATCGGCGCCTTGCGGCCGCGTCCCCACAGCACAACGACGCTGAGGATCAGCAGCACGAGATTGAGCGGGGTCATCTCCGCCTCGCCGCGCGAGACGTGGAACACGATGGCAAACACCTGCAACACGGTGCAGCCCAGCGCGGCCAGCACGGTCAGCCGCGGCAGGATCCGCGTCAGGGCGGGGAGCAGAATGCCGAGCCCGCCGGCGAGATCGATCAGCCCGATGACGCGGACGAACGCCTCTGAATGCTGGCCCGTCCAGGGCATCATCGCGGCAAGCTGGGGAATGGGCGTCAGCAGCTTGACCAGTCCGGCAGACGCGAAGACGAAAAACAGCAGACCCTGTGCGACCCAGAGGCCGATCCGAAGGGCGCGGCCGGGCGTGGCGGTCTCGAAGGTGGTGGCGGACATGGTGGGTTCTCCAGAATGTGATGGTTGCCACCATTTGATGGTTTCTCCAGCTTTGATCATTGTGTATTTCAGGATGAGTTCATTTCCTCTTTGTTGATGATTTCATGGATTCCCTGGTCAGCATGAGGGTGTTTTGCCTGGTCGCGGAGCTGAAGAGCTTTGCGGCCGCGGCGGAGCGCCTGCGCATTTCGCCGGCCATGGCGAGCAAGCACGTCATGCAGCTCGAGAAGCGGCTGGGCACGCGGCTGCTGAACCGGACCAGCCGGCGCGTCAGCCTCAACGAGAGCGGCACGCTCTATTTCGAGCAGGCGCGCCAGATGCTGGATTCGCTCGACGAGGTCGAGGCCGCCGTCAGCAAGGCAACTGTCGTTCCGCGCGGCACGCTGCGCCTGACCGCGCCGGTGTGGATGGCGAATCCGCTGTTCGCACAGATGCTGGCGGACTATCAGGCCCGCTATCCCGAGGTTTGCCTGGATGTCGATCTCAGCGGGCGGCTGATCAATCTGGTCGAGGACGGATTCGATCTCGCTTTGCGCGCAACCGGGGCGCCCGATGAATCGCTGATCGCGCGGCCGATTACCAAGGTCGCGTTTTACATGGTTGCGTCGCCCGCCTTTCTCGAGCGCACCGGCCGGCCGGCGCGGCTTGCGGATCTCGCCGGCCGGGCCCTGCTGCACTATGCGCTGTATCCGGGAGACAGCCTCTCTGTGAAGCGGGATGGCGGCGTCGAAACCGTGAAGCTCAAGCCGGTTCTGCGCAGCGGCAATGAAACGCTGCTGCACATGGCCGCGCTGGAAGGCATGGGACTGGCCTTTCTGCCGAAATGGCTGGTCGCGGATGATCTCGCAGCCGGCCGTCTCGTGCATATCCTGCCCGACGAACTCCTGTTCGACGGGCGCCTCTTCGCGGTCTATCCCAGCCGCAAATATCTGTCCGCTAAGGTCAGGACCTTCATCGACTTCGTCGTGGCCGACAAGCGGATGAGATGAGCGGCCAGCGCGTGATTGGCCGCGCCGCTCAGTCGCGTCCCGCCTCCATGATCGCCCGGGCGAGGCGGGCCGGATCGGAGAAGCACAGCTCATGGCTTCCGGGCACCTGCACCAGCCGGAACAGGCCAAGCTTCTCCGACAGCCGCGGATGCCAGCCGTAGCTTTGCGGCAACGCCGTGTCTTCGGTGCAGTTGATGTAGGATTTTGCCAGTGGCATCTCCGCGGGATTGGCGGTCAGGGCGATCTTGTCGGTGAAGGTCGCCAGCGGATGCGGATTGAGCACGTCGTAGGCGCGCTGCGCCGTGTCCAGATCGGCGTCGTTGATGAAGGCTTCACGCCAGATCGGGAATGGCAGCACCACCGAGCCGTCGCCGCGCTCGGCCGCGATCGCGTCGAACAGCCCGACATAGTGCGGCGGCACCATGTCGTTGAGGCACTCGCCGTCGTTGGGGACGAAGGCGTTCCAGTACACCAGCCGGCGGATGCGCCCGGGCACGAGGTCGGCAACGCCGGTGATGACCATGCCGCCATAGGAATGCCCGAGCAGGATGACGTCCTTGAGATCGTGCTCGGCGAGATAGTCGGCGATCGACTGGATCGCGTCCTTCAGCCCCGTCGTCTTGGGATCGCCCGGTCGGTTGCCCTTGATCGTCGGCAGGTGGACATGGTGGCCGGCGGCGCGGATCGGTGCCGCAACAGGCTGGAACTCGGCACCGGTGTGCCATGCGCCGTGGACGAGAACGTAGGTCGACATGTTGTGGCTCCTCCGCAGGATGTGGTTAGATTGGCACGAATTTGGTCTGTTGCCGCGCTCGCGAGGCCCACGGGACAATTCCTGTTGTCTGAAGTGTGAACCGGCGGGCCAGTTTCCGCTTGGCTGGGAGTGAACCGGATTGGTCTCGGAGTGAACCGATGCAGCAGATCGAGCGCGCCAACCCGTCACGCCAATCGGCCTGGAATACGACGGGCCTCCGGCCGAACCAGCAATTCGCCTATTATCGCGAAGCGATCTGCCAGGCTTTCATGAACCTGACGCCGGAGCCGATGGCCGCCGCCGGCTTCCCGGCCAGTGTCGAGAACATTCGTCTGGGCGATGCCGCGATCAACCGCGTCAATTTTCCCGCACATGTGGTGCGTCGCTCCGCGGCCGACATCGCCGCGTCCGACCGCAGCTGCTTCTATCTCAACCTGAAGCTGGCCGGCCGCTGCCGCATCCAGCAGGACGGCCGCGAGATCAGCTTGTCGCCGGGGCAGGTCGGTATCTTCGACAGCGATCGGCAGTTCGCTCTTCTGCACGACCGCGGTCCGCAATTGCGTGTCGCCTCGTTCTGGGTGCCGGCGGAGGTCTTGCGCGAGCGCCTGCCGGCTTCGTTCGATGTCACCGCCGCGCGCGTGTCCGACGATCCCTTCGTCGGTCGTCTCATCGCGGAGACGGCGCGTACGCTGAGTGACGGTGCGCTGCGCATGACCGAGGAGGAAGGTGCGAGGCTGTTCCAGGTGCTGATCGAACTGGTTGCCGTCAGCCTGTCGCGGTGTAGCCGGCCGGCTATGGCCGAGGCCGAGAGCCTTGCGGATGTCACGACGCTCGCATTGAAACGGGCCATTCATCGCAAGCTTCGCGAACCCGGCCTGGCCGTTGCCGAAATCGCCGATGCGATCGGCATCAGCGAGCGCTACGTCCACAAGCTGCTGGCGCGATCCGGCGTCAGCTTCACCGACTACGTGATCGCGCGTCGGCTCGATGGCGCGGCCGGAGATCTGAAAAATCCCGCCATGGCGGATCGTGCGATCGGCGCCATCGCGTTCGACTGGGGCTTCTCGGACCTCTCGCACTTCACGCGGCGCTTCAAACAGCGTTTCGGCTGCCGGCCGCGCGACTGGCGCGCGCGGTAGCGCCGCCCTACAGCGCCTGATTCACAACGATCTGGCGATCAGCAGCTTCATGATCTCGTTGGTGCCGCCATAGATCTTCTGGATGCGGGAATCGATGAAGATGCGCGAGATCGGGTATTCCTGCATGTAGCCGTAGCCGCCGAACAGCTGGAGGCATTCGTCGGCAGTCTGGACCTGCTTGTCGGAGCACCAGTATTTCGCCATCGACGCCGTGACGGTGTCGAGATCCCCCGCGATCAGCTGCTCGATGCACCAGTCGACGAAGACGCGCGCGATCGTCGCCTCGGTCTTGCGCTCGGCGAGCGTGAAGGCGGTGTTCTGGAAATCCATCAGCGATTTGCCGAACGCTTTCCGCTCCTTGGTGTATTCGGTGGTGAGCTTGACCGCGCGCTCCATCGCGGCAACGGCGCCGACCGCCAGCGCGAGACGCTCCTGCGGCAATTGCTGCATGAGCTGCACGAAACCCTGACCCTCTTCCTTGCCGAGCAGGTTTTCCGGCGGCACCGTGACGTTATCAAAGAACAGTTCCGATGTGTCGGAGGCGTGCAGGCCAATCTTGTCGAGGTTTCGCCCGCGCTTGTAACCGTCCGCGCCTGCGGTCTCCACCACGATCAGCGAGATGCCCTTGGCGCCGGCTTCGCCGGTGCGGGCGACGACGACGATCAGGTCCGCGGCCTGGCCGTTGGTGATGAAAGTCTTCTGGCCGTTGATGACGTAGGAATTGCCCTGCTTCTTCGCGGTGGTCTTGACGGCCTGCAGGTCCGAGCCGGTGCCGGGCTCGGTCATGGCGATGGCGCCGACCATCTCGCCGGAGGCCATTTTCGGCAGCCAGCGCTTCTTCTGCTCCTCCGAGCCGTAGTTGAGGATGTAGTGTGCCACGATGGCGCTATGCACGGAGACGCCGGTCGTCATCTCCGGCACGGTGCTCTCGAGGTCTTCCAGTACGGCGGCGTCATAGGCGAAGGTCGCGCCCAGGCCGCCATATTCTTCCGGCACGCTCGGCAGCAGCGCGCCCATCTCGCCGAGCCCGCGCCAGGCGAAGCGGTCGACCATCTTCTGCTCGCGCCATTTTTCGGCATGCGGCGCCAGGTCCTTGGCGAGATATTTCCGGAACTGGTCGCGGAAAACATCGAGCTCTTCGGTCATCCAGGAGGAGCGGTAGGACATGGTCACCTCGGTTGGTTCGGCGTGCCGGCTTGGTAAGCCGGTTGGTCGCGGCAATTATTGTGTTTTCAGGCTGCGGCCGTGACGCTACCAAGGCGGCCGGAAACGCATCTGTCGGGATGTCTGATTGTGGCCGTCAAAACGCAAGAGCTCAAGCTCGACATCGCGCAGATCGGCGCGGTCTCGGCGATCCTGATGCAGCCGGACAAGGCGCGCGCCTGCTACGTCCTGGCACATGGCGCGGGCGTGGGGATGCGGCATGTGTCCATGGACAGGATTGCGGCGGGTCTTGCCGAGCGCGGCATCGCCACGTTCCGCTTCAATTTTCCCTATATGGAGAACAAGCAGGGGCGGCCCGACCAGCCGGCCGTTGCGCATGCCGCCGTTCGTGCGGCGGTCGCGGAGGCGGCGCGGCTGTGCCCCGGATTGAAGCTCATCGCGGGCGGAAAATCGTTCGGTGGGCGCATGACCTCGCAGGCGCAGGCCAAGGCGCCGCTGCCTGGTGTCAAGGGGCTCGCCTTTCTCGGCTTTCCCCTCCATGCCGCCAAAAAGCCGTCCACGGAGCGCGCGGGGCATCTCGCCGATGTCGAGATCCCCATGTTGTTCCTGCAAGGCACGCGCGACGCACTTGCCGATCTCGGCCTGCTCAAGCCCGTGATCGCGGCGTTTGGTCCGAAGGCGACGTTGCATGAGGTCGAAGGCGGCGATCATTCCTTTGCGGTGCTGAAGAAGTCGGGCCGCAGCAATGACGAGGCGCTCGCCGAGGTGCTGGACACGCTCACCACCTGGATCGACCAGCTCGGCTGAAGCTCAGGCGGAATAGAGCCCCTTGTCCCGCGCCTTCTGGATCGCCAGCGCGGCGATCAGATCGAGCGTCGGCGTCGACAGGCCTGCGGCGCGCGCGAAGGCGGCGGGCGCCTTCACCAGCACGTCGATTTCCATGGCGCGGCCGAGCTCGTAATCCTGCAGCAGCGACGGCTTGTGGTTGGGGGCGGGGCCGCTGCGGGTGACACGCTTGACCTCGGGGATGAAGTGCTGCGCGATGTCGTTGGCCTCGGTCAGCATCCGCGGAATGATCTCGGTGAAGGCGGGGTCGTCGCGGACGCCGCGCGCGGTCTGGCCGGTGAGCAGGCACAGTACCGACAGCGACATGTTGGTCAGCAGCTTCGACCAGATCGCCTCGCGGATCTCGGCCACCGGGGGCGAGTCCAGCCGTGCATCGTTCAGCACGCCGCGCAGCTTCGTGATGCGCTCGCAATTGCGGTCGTCGCATTCGCCGATCAGGAGCCGGTTGCGGTCCGGCGTGAGGTTTTGCACCACGCCCGGCGCGACCACCTCGTTGGACGAGAAGACGACGCCGCCGATGATCCGCTCTTTCGGGATGCAGGCGCGCAGGCGGCCGCCCGGGTCGAGGAAGGAGATGTCCGGTGGTGTCGGGTGCCGCGGCGGCAGGCCGATCCCGTACCACCAGGGAATGCCGTTCTGCGCGAACACGATCGCGGTGTCGTCCTGGAGCAGCGGCTTGATGCTCGATACCAGCCCCGGGAGCGCTGTGGCCTTGACCGTGCTGATCACAACGTCCTGCGGACCAAGCTGGGCCGGATCGCCGGTGGCGTTGACCTTGGCGGTGACCTCGGACTCGCCGACGCGCAGCTTGACGCCGCCTGCGCGGACCGCCTCCAGATGCGCACCGCGCATCACGCAAGAGACTTCATGGCCCGCGCGCGCCAGCCGAACCGCAATATGGCTGCCGACGGCGCCCGCGCCGAAAATGCAGATGCGCATGAATATGTCCCGTTCCTGATCGTCGTACCGCCCGACTCCAGCATGACACAAGCTGCCATGCGATGGGCGCGGCCGCGCTACGCCGCAAAGATATGGATCACGGCGCGCGGCCTCGGCCATAGTGCGGGCCAAACAAACGACCGGAGGATCGCCGATGACTGCCAGCCCTGTCCTGTGGAGCCTCGATGCGCGCGGCGTCGCGACCGTCACGTTGAACCGGCCGGAGGTCAACAATGCCTATGACGGCGCGCTGATATCAGGCGTGCTCGCGGCCATGGACGATCTCGGCCAGAAGCCGGGCCTTCGGGTCGTCGTGCTCAGGGGCAATGGCAAGCATTTCCAGGCCGGCGCCGACCTCAAATGGATCAACGGCGTGCGTCCGCAATCGATCGAGGCCAACGAGGCGGCCTCGCAGGCGACGTTCGAGGCGGTGCAGCGGCTCAACACGCTGCCGGTCCCGACGGTGGCGCTGGTGCAGGGCGGCGGTTTTTCGGCGGCGGCACCGGCGTGATCGCGGCCTGCGACGTCGTGATCGCCGCCGACAACGCGCTGTTCTCCATCACCGAGGTGCGCTGGGGCCTGACGGCCGCGATCATCATCCCGCAGCTCTGCGATGCCATTGGTGTCCGGCAAGTCCGCCGCTATGCGCTCACCGGAGATCGCTTCGGTGCTGAAGACGCGCGTCGCATCGGCCTCGTCCATGACGTCGTGCCGCTCGCCGACCTCGAAGCCGCAGGCAACAAGGTGGTCGAACAATTGCTCGCCAACGGGCCGGAGGCGATGGCCGAAACCAAGCGGCTCGCGCTGGAGAGTTCGTTCGGCGGAATGGCGGTGGACGATGCCGCCTACAAGCGGCTCGTACAGCTGCATTCGGCCAAGCGCCAGAGCGCGGAGGCGGCGGAGGGGCTCGCGTCGTTTGCGGAGAAGCGGGCGGCGAACTGGGGCGTTGGCGAAGGCTGAGCGCCATCCTTCCATCGCTCGATACCAGCTTCAGGCGGCCTCAGCTCCAGCCTCCTTGGCGGCGTCATCCCGGGTTTTCACGGGGTTTTCCTTAAGACTTCGATCATTCGCGGCCATTAAGGTTGATGCAATTGTAACGCCATGGTGTCGAATGCACAGACAGGTTTCGGGATTTTGGAAGGCGGGATCGATCGTCGCGGCGGCGGCGCTGCTGGTCCTGCAGCCTGTTGCCGCTTCACCCCGGCTGGTCTCTCTGGCCTTCAATTCGCAGCTCGCAAGTCCGCAGCAAATCGGGGCCGATGAGTTTCGCCGGAAGCTGGTGGCAATGGCCGGCAAGCGCATCGTGATCGACGAGCGCGCCACCAACGCGCTCGGAAGCGAAAACACCATCCTGGCGGCGACCCGGGCCGGCTCAGTGGATATTGCGGTGCTGTCGGGTTCGGTGGTCAGTTCCGTTGTGCCCGAGCTTGGCGTGTTCGATATTCCTTTCCTGTTCCGCGACGCAGCTCACGCCAGGGCCGTGGCGCAAGGTCCGGTCGGCGAGGCGATCGCCGCCAAATTTGCCGACAAAGGGCTTACGCTGCTGGCAATCGGCCGGCAGGGCTTCCGCAACATCACCAATTCCAAGCGGCCGGTTCGTACGCCGGAGGATGTCAAAGGTCTCAAGATCAGGGTCATTCCCAACGAGATCTACCAGATGACGTTCAAGGCGCTCGGCGCCGAAGTGATCCCGATGGAGTTTCCGCTCGTCTATACGGCGCTGAAGGACGGCCGGCTCGACGGGCAGGAAAATCCGGTCCCGACCATCGCCGGCTCCCGGCTCTATGAAGTCCAGAAATACCTGACGCTGACCGGTCACTTCTTCGCGCCGATCGCCTTCATCGCCAACCGCGCCATGTTCGATCAGCTGCCGCCGGACGACCAGGCCATGCTGATCGCGCTGGCGAAGGAGGGAGCCGAGGCGACCTGGCAGGCGAAGCTCGATGCCGCATCGCTCGAGCAGGTGCGTAGCGGCGGCATGGACGTGATCGAGACATTCGATCGACAGCCCTTCGTCGACGCCGTCAAGCCGCTCGATCAGGAATTCGAAAAGCGGTTCGGCAAGGATCTGCTCGCCGCCATCCGCTCCACCCGCTAGCGATTCGGATTTGCCATGAAATTATCGCATATGATGTCCCGGATCGGTGTTCGTCCGCGCGTATTCGGCGGCTTCGCGCTGGTTCTCAGTTTTCTGGTCCTGCTCGCAGGGTTCGCGATGGTCCAGGTCGAGCGGATCGGAGGAACGGTCAATGAACTCGTGACCAGCGCCGCTGGCGATGCCGGCATGTCGCAGGCGCGCGCCGCCCTCCTGGAGGCAAACTCCGCGGTAGAGAAATTCATCCGCACCTGGAACGTCGGCGACAAGGATGCCGCGGCCAAGGCGATCGACGGCGTCGGCAAGCTGGCCGATCAGGTCGACCGGCAGTTCGGCAAGCTGCAAGCGATCGCGGACGGCATTGGCCCGGTCAAGACTGCGCTGGAAGCCTATCGTTCGTCGTTTACCGCGGCGGCGGATGCTGCAGACCGGCTGCGCGCCGCCTCCACGAAGACCGACGCCCAGGGCGCGGTCGCCGGCCTCAATGTCGGCGGCATTCAAATCGCACTCGCCAATCGCGCCAACGATGCGGAACGGCTCGTCAACCCGATGCGCCTCGCCGGTGTCGTCGACGCGCTACGCATCACGGTGATGCGCTACGGGTCCACGCTGTCGACGAGCGATGCCGACGACGCCAAACAGGCGTTGTCCTATGCTCAATTGGCGATCACCGACACCGAGGCCGAGCTGGCGGAGGCGGGCGACGCCAAACTCAAGACGCTGATCACAGCGCTCAAGGCCGCGATCGCCGCAGACGCAGCGGCGCTGGATGAGGTCATCAAGGTCGCTGCCGATCTGCGGACCCGGCAGGCTGAACTGAAGAAGGCCAGTGCCGTTATCGACGAGCAGGTCAACAAGATCAATGCGAAGCTCGGCACCGTTCGCGCCGAGCAGGCCGACAAGACCGCGGCAGCGGTCGATCAAACCCGGCAGACCGTCATTGCAACCGCGACCGGCGCATTGTTGCTGGGAGCGTTGCTGGCGTGGCTGATCGGCGCCAGCGTCTCGGGCCCGATACGCAGCATGACCGACCGGATGCAGTCGCTGGCGGCGGGCGAGCTCGACGAGCCGATCCCGGGCGGCGAATCCCGCGACGAGATCGGCCGCATGGCGCGTGCCGTCGAGGTGTTCCGTGAAAATGCACTGGCGGTTCGTCGCATGGAAGGTGAGGCCGCGGCGCAGCGCGAAGCCGCCGAGGCCGACCGCGCCCGCATGATGTCGGAGCTCGCCGGCCGCTTCGAGCAGGGCATGCAGGGGGTCATCGCCGGTGTCGGCGGCCGCGCCGACGACATGGGGCGCAGCGCCGGGGAACTGGCAAAGGTCGCCGAGCGCGGTCGCGGTCTCGCCGAAGCGGTCGCGACCCGCGCCGAGCAGGCATCGATGAACGTGCAGACGGTCGCCTCCGCCACCCAGCAGCTCGCGGCCTCGATCCGTGAAATCTCGAGCCAGGTGCAGCGCTCCGTCGCGATCTCCAACAGGGCGACCGACGAGACGAACAGAACGTCCAACCTCATCAATGAACTGTCCGATGCGGCGGAGAAGATCGGCACCATCATTCAGTTGATTCAGGCCATTGCCAGCCAGACCAACCTGCTGGCGCTGAACGCGACCATCGAAGCGGCGCGCGCCGGTGACGCCGGGCGCGGCTTTGCGATCGTCGCCAGCGAGGTCAAGAATCTCGCCACCCAGACGGCGCAGGCAACCGAGCAGATTGCCGGTCAGATCGCGACGATCCAGACTGCGACCGGCCAATCGGTTCAGGCGATCAAGCAGTTCGGCTCTACCGTCAGGGAAATGGCCGACATCGCCACCGCGATCGCCGCGGCGGTCGAACAGCAGGGCGCTGCAACGGGCGAAATCGCGCGCAACGTCGAAGAGGCGGCCAGCGGCACCTCGGCGGTAACGCAGGAAATCGGTCAGGTGCGCGCGGTGGCGGGCGAGACTGACGCCGGCGCCGAAGCCGCGCTTTCGGTCGCGGCGGCCCTGAAGCAGCAGGCGGATTCAATGAAGTCGAACGTTGACGATTTCCTCCACACCATTCGCTCCGCGGCCTGAACCCCCAAAGGAACGACGATCAGGCCAACTGCAGGACAATACATCCCGACCGTTCGCGATTCGAGCAGGCGGATCGCGCGACGTGATGGATTGTGGCGTGGCCCGCGTTGATTCATAGTCTTGGCCCAACACGGGATGGGAGCAGGACGCGCCATGCGGGCAACGACGATCGGAGAACCGGCGCGCCTGGTGCCGCTTTACGGCGAATATGAAGTCGTCGTGCTCGGCGGCGGTCCGGCCGGCATCGTGGCGGCGGCATCAGCTGCGCGCGCCGGGCGGAGGACGCTGCTGATCGAGCGCTACGGCTTCCTTGGCGGCATGGGCACTGCTGCAGGCGTCACAAATTTCTGCGGCCTGCACGGCAATGTCCACGGCGAGCATCGCCGGCTGGTGCAGGGCATGGCATCCGAGCTGCTGGCGCGGATCGATCGCCTCAACGGGCTGAATGCGCCGCATCTGATCCTCGGCAAGGTCTTCGCGCAGGCTTACGACACCGCGGCCTACAAGATCGCCGCCGACGAATTGCTGGCCAGCCACAAGGTGCACATCCTGTTCCACGCGCTCGGCGCCGGCGTCGTGATGGGGGGCGACCGCCGCATCGACGCGCTGATGGTGGAGACCAAGGGCGGGCGGCAGGCGGTGCGATCGGAGATCTTCATCGACTGTTCCGGCGACGGCGATCTTGCCGTCTGGGCCGGCGCGCCGTTCGAGTTCGGTGACGAACACGGCCATCCCATGTATCCCTCGATGATGCTGCGCCTCAACGGCATCGATCCCGTGAAGGCCGGCGATGCGTGGCGGACCATTCCGCAATTGATGGAGCAGGCGCTCGCCGCCGGTACCCACACATTCCCGCGCAGAAGCGCGATCGTGCGGCCGCAGAAGTCCGGCATCGAGTGGCGGGTGAATTTCACGCAAGTGGCGCGTGAGGACGGCCACGCCATCAACGGCGTCGAGCCCGACGATCTCACCCGCGGCGAGATCGAGGGCCGCAAGCAGGCGCTGGCTGCATTCGAATTCCTGCGTACCGTGCCGGGATTTGAAAAGTCCTACATCGTCGACCTGCCGCCGCAGCTCGGCATCCGCGAGACGCGGCGCATCAAGGGCGGTTACCAGCTCAGCGGCGATGACGTGCTCGGCTGCGCCTCGTTCGAGGATTCGATCGGCGTCAACGGCTGGCCAATCGAGGCCCATGTTCCCGGCGACGTCGTGTTCACCTTCCCGCCGATCCCGGAATCGCGCGGCTATAACGAATTGCCTTATCGCATGCTGGTGCCTGAAGGCGTCGACAATCTGCTTGTCGCCGGCCGCTGTGCCTCGATGACCCATGAGGGCCAGTCGGCCGCGCGGGTGTCCGGCGCCTGTTTCGCGATGGGCGAGGCGGCCGGTTCCGCCGCGGCGCTGGCGCTCTCCGGAAACCGGATTCCCCGCGACATCCCCATTGAAAAGTTGCAGGAAACGTTGAAACAACAGGGCGCCTTCATCGGGCGGGACCAGCCCGTGCCTGAGGGGCTCTAACGGACTGCAAGAGAACGAAGAGAGGGAACGGGATGATCCGGATTGCGCGGCTCGCGGTAGCTGGCCTGCTAACGATCATGGCGATGGGCGCGACGCGGGCCGAGGACGCGCTCAAGGCCAGGATCGGCGTGCTGCGCCTGTCGTCCTCCGCGCCGGTCTTCATCGCGCAGGACAAGGGCTATTTTCGCGAGGCCGGCCTCGACGTGGAGCTGAAGTTCTTCGATGCGGCCCAGCCCATCGCGGTCGCCACTACCGCGGGCGACATCGATTTCGGCGTCACCGCGTTCACCGCAGGCCTCTACAATCTCGCCGGCAAGGGCGTGCTGAAGGTGATCGGCGGCATGAGCCGCGAAAAGGCCGGCTATCCCCTGATCGGCTATTTCGCCAGCAACAATGCCTATGCCGCCGGGCTGAAGACGCCGAAGGACCTCGCCGGCAAGCGCGTCGTGGTCACGCAGGTTGGCTCCTCCTTTCATTACTCGCTCGGCCTGCTCGCCGACAAATACGGCTTCAAGCTGTCCGAGGTGAAGATCATCCCGCTGCAATCGCTGTCGAATGCGGCCGCGGCGCTCAAGGGCGAGACGGTCGATGCGGCGCTTCTCCCGGTCTCCACGGCAAGAAAGCTGATGGACGAAGGCGGCGCGAAGTTCCTGGGCTGGGTCGGGGACGAAACGCCCTGGCAATTGGGTGCGGTGTTCGCCGCACCAAAGACGCTGACCAACAAGGTGCTGGTGACGAAAGTGCTCGCCGCGCTCGCAAAAGCCGACCGCGAATATCACGATGTCATTCTTGCTGCGATGAAGGATGGCATCGCGCCGATCAACGAAAAGACCAGGCCGCTGCTGGAGATCATCGCAAAATACACCAATCTGCCGGTCGAGCAGGTGGTCGGCAATTGCGCCTACATCGATCCCGATGGAAAACTCGACGTGAAGAACGTCGACAACCAGATCAAATGGCTGCAGGAGCAGGGCTTCGCGGACAAGGGATTCGATGCCAATGCGATCATCGCCAGGGATTTCGTGAAGGCGGATTGATGCTGCTTGCTCCTCTCTCACCCCGTCATCCTGAGGTGCTCGGCTTGCGGGCTTACGCAAGGCGAGCCTCGAAGGATGAGCGGCCGAGCTACATCAGGGCCGTCCATCCTTCGAGGCTCGCTTCGCTCGCACCTCAGGATGACGGATCGAGTGGGGGGGCTTCATGGACCTGATCGCCAATCACATCTCCCATCGCTTCGGCGATCTCGCCGTGCTCGACGACGTCTCCTTCACCGTCAGCGCCGGCGAGGTGGTGGCGATCGTGGGGCCCTCCGGCTGCGGCAAGAGCACGCTGCTGTCGATCCTCGGCGGGCTGTTGCAGCCGACGTCGGGCGCGCCGGAGCTGCGAGGCACGCCGCCGGCGGACAGCCTCAATCCGCTGACCTTCGTGTTCCAGGATTTCGCGCTGCTGCCCTGGGCGAGCGTCGAGGAGAACGTCGAATTCCCGCTGCTGCATGCCCAGCTGTCGGCCGCACAGCGGCGCGCGCTCGTCGAGGATGCGTTGCGGCGCACTGGCCTCACCGATTTCCGCAACACCTATCCAAAGCAGCTCTCCGGCGGCATGCGCCAGCGCGTCGGCATTTCGCGCGCGCTGGCGGTACGGCCGGCGATCCTGCTGATGGACGAACCGCTGTCGGCGCTGGACTCGCAGACCCGCGAGCTCCTGATGGAGGATTTCGTCCGCCTGCTCGCCGATGGCGGCATGGGGGCGGTCTATGTCACGCATAATCTCGAAGAGGCGGCGCGGCTGGCCGACCGCATCGTGGTGCTGTCGCGGCGACCCGGACGCATCCGCGAGGTCGTGGCGGTGTCGATGACCAGAGCCGAGCGCGGTGACATTGCCGCGCGTGAAAAGCTGCTCGCGCTGCAGAACCAGATCTGGTCGCTGATCCGCACCGAGGCGATCGACGCCGAACGCGAGGTCCAGCATGCTTGATCGCGCGGCGAGCGAAATTGCGCAGGACGCTGCCACCCGGCCCGTTCGCTTCCGCGGCGCCGGCTTCGTGCCGGCGAGCAGCCGCTTGGGCGGCTGGATCGCGCTCGCGCTCGTGATTGCGCTCTGGCAGGCGGCCGGGAGCGCGGGTCTCGTCAATCCGCTGTTCCTGCCGGCGCCACTGGCCATTGCGCGCGCGATCTACCAGCTCGCGATCTCGGGCGCGCTCTGGCAGCATGTGTCGGCCTCGCTGCTGCGTATCGGCGTGGGCTGGGTGCTCGGCACCGCGGCGGGCGTTGCGGTCGGCTTCGCCATCGGCCTGTCGCGGCTGGCGCGCAGCGTCGGCATCACTTTCATTTCCGCGCTGTTTCCAATCCCGAAGATCGCGCTGCTGCCGCTCCTGATCCTCTGGCTCGGGATCGGCGAAGAACCGAAGATCGCGACCATTGCGCTCGGCGTGTTCTTCTCGACCGCGATCTCGGTCTATAGCGGGGTCGATGCGGTGCCGCGCAACCTCATCCGCATGGCGCAGAGCTTCAACGTTCCGTTCGCCACCATCGTGCGCAAGGTGATCTGGCCCGGCGCGTTGCCCGCGATCCTCGCCGGCTTTCGCATCACCGCCTCGGTCGCGCTGCTGCTCGTCGTCAGCGCCGAGATGATCGGCGCGCAATACGGCATCGGCGCCTTCGTGCTCCAGGCCGGCAATCTGATGCAGACGGATCAGCTGCTCGCGGGCGTGGTGATCCTGTCGGTGTTCGGGCTTGCGGTGGGGAAGGTGATCGGCTGGCTGGAGGTCAAATTATTGCACTGGCGGTAGCTTTGTGTCGTCCCTGCGAAAGCAGGGACCCATACCGCGTGATTTATCGAGGACGAACGGTCTTCATACCGGCGAAAGATAACTTCGAATCTTCGCCAAACATCTCCCTGGGGTTATGGGTCCCTGCTTTCGCAGGGACGACACCGAGGGTGAAGCTGATATCAGGGCCTCACGCGTTCCCGCGATCCTCCCGAAACAGATCCAGCTTCTGCTGTACCGGCCGATCCGAGAAGCTGAACAGCACGGCATCCATGTCCGCTTCGTGCGTGACCCATTGCCAGCTCGGCACCACGAACAGATCACGCGGGCCCCATTCGAAGACGGCATCGCCGATCCGGCTGCGGCCATGGCCTTCGATCGGGCAGAACACCGTCGCATCGGTCGCACGGTAGCGGGCGGTCTTGAAACCCTTCGGCAGCAGCTGGATGAAGGTGCCGATGGTCGGCATCGCGAAATCGCCGGTCTCCGGGTTGCTGAATTTCAGCTTCAATCCGTGGCAGGAATCCCATTCCTGGCTCGTCCTGGCCTTCTCCAGCGCCTCGCGGGTGTAGGCATAGGGATAGCTGAAGATCGGCGACGTCTTCGAGCTTCGCTTCCCATCGACCGGGAGCAGATTGTGACCGTAGCGCGCAAAGCTGTCGCCGGCCGGCTTCGTGATCCTCTGCTGGTCTTCCTTCGCGCCTTCGGCAAACGAGCAGTCGAAGAACTGCACCAGCGGGATGTCGAGGCCGTCGAGCCAGAACATCGGCTGGTCGGTCTCGTTGGAATGATCGTGCCAGGTCATCGACGGCGTGATGATGAAGTCGCCGGGCTCCATTGCGGTGCGTTCGCCATCGACCGCCGTGTAGGCGCCCTTGCCTTCGAGCACGAAGCGCAGCGCCGACTGGCTGTGGCGGTGTGCGGGCGCGACGTCGCCGGGCACCACCATCTGCACGCCGGCATAGAGCGAGGTCGTGATCTTCGATTGTCCGCGCAGGCCGGGATTCTCCAGCACCAGGACGCGCCGCTCGGCTTCCTTGGCCGTGATCAGCTTGCCGGCCTCGGTCATGTAGTCGCGGATGACGTCGAATTTCCAGAGATGCGGCCGGCAGGCGCTTTTCGGCTCCGGCGTGATCAGGTCGCTCATCACCGTCCACAGCGCGGTGAGATTCTCGCCGTCGATCTTCTTGTAGAAGGCCTCGCGTTCCGGCGTCTTGATCACGGCTTGCATGGCGCGGCTCCCGTTCGTTTGTTGATTGACAGTATACTGACGGTCTAGGTAGCGTCAACGATGTGGCCAATGGTTGCCGTCGTTCCGGGCGGCTCGAAGAGCCGAACCCGGAATCTCGAGGTTCCGGGTTCGATGCTGCGCATCGCCCCGGAATGACAAATGATACGGGAGGGGTCCGATGAAGCTGCATGGCTATTTCCGCTCCAGCGCCGCCTATCGCGTGCGGATTGCGCTGAACCTGAAGGGGCTCGGCGCCGAGCACCTGCCACATCATCTGCGCAAGGGCGAGCAATGCGCGCCCGCCTATCTCGCCATCAATCCGCAGGGCCTCGTGCCGGCGCTGGAGGATGATGCAGGTGTGGTGCTGACCCAGTCGGTTGCGATCATCGAATGGCTCGATGAGACCCATCCCACTCCGCCGCTGCTGCCCAAGCATCCGTTGCAGCGCGCCAGGGTGCGCGCCTTTGCGCTGGCGATCGCCTGTGACACGCATCCGGTGCAGAACCTGAAAGTGCTGGCGAGGCTGCGTGAGCTTGGGCTTGCCGAAGAAAAGGTCCAGCAATGGGCGGCCTGGGCCAATCGCGAGGGACTGTCGGCCTGCGAGACGCTGATCGGGAACGAGAAGGGGCCGTTCTGCTTCGGCGATTCGCCGACGCTCGCCGACCTCTGCCTGGTGCCGCAACTCGCCAATGCGCGCCGCTTCGGCGTCGATGTCTCCGTCTATCCGAGGCTGCTGAAGGCGGAGGCGGCCGCGAAGGCGCTGCCTGCTTTTGCCAACGCTGCGCCGGAGAAGCAGCCCGATGCCGAGTAAGCCTGCTGCTCCGATCACGATCGATGCGGTCTATGCCGCGCCAGGCTATCTGTTCCGGCGCATGCAGCAGATCGCGGTCGCGATCTTCATGGAGGAGTGCAAGGCGTTCGACCTCACGCCGGTGCAATATGCGGCACTGATCGCGATCCACACCCATCCCGGCATCGACGCCACGCGGTTGTCGGCGGTGATCGCCTTCGACCGCTCCACGCTCGGCAGCGTGATCGAGCGGCTCCAGGCCAAGGACTATATCGAGCGCAAGCCGGCGCCCGAGGACAAGCGGATCAAGCTGCTCCATCTGACCAAGTCGGGCGCTGCGATCCTGCGCGAGATCATCCCCGCCGTCGAGCGCGCCCAGGCGCGCATGCTGGAGCCGCTCAAGCCCGCCGACCGCAAGGCGCTGATGGGATTGCTGGTGCAGCTCGTCGATCTCAACAACGAGGCCTCGCGCGTGCCGCTGCGCGCGGAGGATGCGCTGGAACATCTGGGGAAGGCGAAGTGAGGGGGTGGGAGGCGATGCGCGCGCCTCACACTCAGCTGTCGTCCCGGACAAGCGAAGCGCAGATCCGGGACCCATAGCCATAGGGAGTAGTTTGGCGAAGACTCGCGGTTGCCTGTCGCGGAATAAAACGACTCCCTGTGGTTATGGATCCCCGCTTTCGCGGGGATGACATTGAGGGTGTGGCGACATCCAGCCTCACATCCGCAACAGCGCCTGCCGGTCGATCTTCCCCGTGCCCGTCTTCGGCAGTTCGTCGATGAAGATCACTTCGCGGGGATATTTATACGGCAGCAGCTTGCTCTTGACGTAATCCTGCAGCCGCTGCGTCGCCTCTCGCCCGTCGGCGGCACGGTCGTTCATCACCACCACCGCCTTCAGGGTCATGCGCCGGTCCGGCAGTTCGGCGGCGAACACCGCGCATTCGCGGATGTCGGGATGGTCGGCGAGGCATAGCTCGACCTCGAGTGGGTAGACCCACTGGCCTGAGATCTTGATGAGGTCGTCGGCACGGCCGCGGAAGAAGTGAAAACCGTCGGCATCGCGCACGAAGCGGTCGCCGGTGTAGATCCAGCCGCCCTCGCGGATGGTCTCGGCGGATTTGTCCGGCCGATTCCAGTACATCGGCGTGTTGGAATCGCCGCGCACCCACAAAATGCCTTCCTCGTCGTCGCCGACGTCACGGCCGTCCTTGTCGCGGAGCGCGACCTCGTAACCGGGCACGCGCAGGCCGGCGGCGCCGAGCTTCTTCTGCTCGGGACGATTTGAAAGATAGATGTGCAGCACTTCGGTCGAGCCGAGGCCCTCGACGATCTCGAGGCCCGTCAGCGTCTTCCAGCCGTTGAAGACGTCGGCCGAGAGAACTTCGGCGGCGGATAGGGACATACGCAAGGAGGAGAAGTTCGTTTTGGCGACGCTCTCGGCCTTGGTCAGCGCGGTATAGAGTGTCGGCAGGCCGAAAAAGACGGTCGGCTTGTATTGCTCGATCGCCGCGAAGATCGAAGCCGGCTTCGGCTGACCGGGCAGCAGCAGTGTCGCGGCGCCGGCGGAGAACGGGAAGGTGACGGAGTTGCCGAAGCCGTAGGCGAAGAAAATCTTCGGCACGGAGAAGCAGATGTCGTCGGGCGTCAGCTTCAGCACGTTCTGCGCAAAGGCGGCATCGCTATAGGCCATGTCGTGCTGGAGATGCACGATGCCCTTGGGCCGGCCGGTCGAGCCGGACGAGTACATCCAGAACGCCATCTCGTTGCGATGCGTCGAAGCTTCCGACAGCTCATCCGAGAATTGCGCGAGCCAGCCTGCTGCCGCGATCGCCTGCGGCGCGGCTTGGTCGCCCACCGCGCCATTGACGACGATCAGCGTGCGCAGGCTGGTGTCCTTGCAGGCTTCGGCATTGAAGCGCGCGCAGAACCCGGCATCCGCCACGGCGACGCGCGCGCCGGAATCGGCGAGATAGAACTGCAGCAGATCCGGCGGCGTCAGCGTGTTGATCAGCAGCGGCACGAAGCCGGCGCGGACCGCGCCGAAGAAGGCGGCGGGATAGGCCGGCGTGTCGTCGAGGAACAGCAGCACGCGGTCGCCGCGCGCGAGGTCCAGCGAGGCAAAGCCGTTGCCCCAGCGACATGCGTCCGCGCAGAGCTCGGCATAGGTGCGAGCGCCCGAAGCACCGATGAGCGCGGGCTTGCGGCCGTATCCCTTGTCGAGATTGTCGAACAGCACGCGGCTGGCGTTGTAGATCTGCGGAACGGCAAAGCCGATTTCGCGGGCGCCCGCGCAGTCCGCGGGCACCTGGTCGAAAATCCCGTTGCTCATTCCGTGGCCTCGCCGTCCGTATCTCCAGCATCGTTCTTCGCGGCTTCGTAGCGCGCCATGAAGGCGGGCGACATGTGGCGCAGGCGGGAATCGTCGATGCGCCCGGAGCGGGTGATGTAGCTGTAGGCGAAATCCATCAGGCCGAGCTGCATGTGCTGGGCGAAGTGTTCGTACCAGAAGGCGCTGGTGCGTGCGGCGTTGACGAGCTTCTGCACCACCGGCTTTCGCGAGGCCTGGTAGCGATGCAGCGCGGTCGACAGATGCGCGTCCGATTCCAGCGCCTTGACCAGCGCGATCGCGTCCTCGATCGCAAGGCGGGTGCCGGAACCGATCGAGAAATGTGCCGAATGCAGCGCGTCTCCGAGCAGCACCATGTTCTTGAACGACCAGTGCTCGTTCCAGACCCAGGGGAAATTGCGCCAGACCGATTTGTTGGAGACGAGGCAGTGGCCGCCGAGCGTGTCGGCAAACACCTCCTCGCAGACGCCCTTGGATTGTTCGGCGTCCTTGTAGGCAAAGCCGTAGGCCTGCCACGTCGCGTGATCGCATTCGACCAGGAAGGTGCTCATGGTCGGCGAGTAGCGGTAGTGGTGGGCGTTGAAGGCGCCGCGATCGGTCTTCACGAAGGTCTGCGACAGCGTATCGAAGCGTTTGGAGGTGCCGTACCACACGAACTTGTTGGAGGAGTAGGACAGCGAGGTGCCGAAATCGCCCTCATAGGTGCGGCGCACCAGCGAGTTCAGCCCGTCGGCGGCGACGATCAGGTCGTGGCCGTTCAGCTGGTCGATCGACTGGATCTGCGTGTCGAAGCGCGATGTGACGCCGACAGCGAGCGCGCGCTGCTGGAGGAACTGGAGCAGCTCGAGCCGGCCGATCGAGGAAAAGCCGACGCCGTCGATGGCGACGTTGTCGCCATGCAGGTTGAGCGTGATGTTCTCCCAGCTCTCCATGTGCGGCGCGATCGCGTCGACCGTCTCGGGGTCGTCGGCGCGCAGGAATTCAAGGGCCTGGTCGGAGAACACGACGCCAAAGCCCCAGGTCGCGTCGGCCGGGTTCTGTTCGAACAGGTCGACTTGATCCTCGGGGTGACGCTTCTTCCAGAGATAGGCGAAGTAGAGCCCACCCGGGCCCCCGCCAATCACGGCGATCCGCAACGTCTGCCTCCCTAATTGACAGTATACTTACTATCTAGGGCTAGACTAATGCGCTTCGGTCTCCCGCGCCAGCGGAATTCTTGGTGACGCGCGGGCATGTCGAAGCACACATTCGGACACGCACGGCGCATGTCCGAAGCAGTGACGTTGCAAAGCATAGCCAAACCGTAACGGCTTGGCTATCCGCGACTCAGACGCAGCGCTTCACGTAGACGCCGTTCACCAGCACCCTGGTGCAACGGACCACCGGAACCGGCTTGCGGACCACGACGGCCGCGTTCGGACCGGCGCAGCCGGCGCGATAGACGCCGCGAGCGCACACCACCGCGTTGGCATCGGTGGTCTGGAACGTCATGGTGGCGCCGAAGGCGATGAGGGCAGAGGCGAGGAGCAGCAATGTACGCATGGTCTTCTCCCGGTTTGTCGCAATGAAATCGGATACCGCAAAAGGCTTGTCGTAGCAGGCGCGCACGAGACATGATCGCGCGCCGCAACGTATGTCGATGCGCGTATCTTATCGCGCAGCGAATGGCGCCAGCACGTCCCTGCAGGCGGGCGACAGCGAGGCGGCATTGCTGGCAACGCATTGGATGATCCGGCCGCCACCTGGCGGCACGCTGCCGCACAACGTGCGGATATCCTCGCGACATGCGGACCGGATGATAAACAGTTCTTCGCGTGGTCGCAGCGGCCGCAACACGATCACGGCCGGTGCTGCGGCAGGCGCTGGCTCAGCCGCCGCCGGCGCGGTCGGAGCCGGAGCACTCCCGGATGCCGCGCTTACAGCCCTCTCGCAGGCCGGCGAAACCTTGGCCTTGTTCTTCTCGAGGCATTCGAGTGCGGGGGCGCCGCCCGTCGGCACGCCGGCGCAGACCTTGGGGTAGTCGCCACGGCACGCGCTCTTGATCGCAGCAACCTGCGCGCTGCTCGGCTGCTTGGCCGCGGCGGCCTTCGGCGCCGGTGCGGCAGCCGGCTTCGCCGCGGGAGCAGGGTCTGCCTTCGGCGCTGCAGGCGTGGACTCCGCTTTGGGAGCGGCTTCGGCATTCGGAGCGGCTTCGGTCTTCGACGCCGGGGGAGCTGTTTCGGCCTTCGGTGCGGCAGGCGCAGCTTCCGTCTTCGGAGCCGCGGCGGGCTCGACCGCGCGAACCGCGCTCTGGCATCCCGCCGACAGGCTGGACATGTTCTTCTGCAGACATTGATACGCTTCCACGCCGCCGGGCTTGACGCTCGAGCAATGGGCGATGAAGTCCGATCGGCATGCCGACCGGATGGCGCTCTTCTGGGCGTCGGTCGGCGCTTGCGCGAACGCGCTTGTTGCAGTTGCGAAGAATGCCGCCACCAGCAACGCGTTGCGCGTCGAAACATGTTTCAACGTATTGAACATCCGAATGAATCCTGCCCTGCCGGTAAGGCCCGGCGCAATATCAATGTGATGCAATCGCAATCGTCGCGAGTGATGCCTCGCGAGCGATATCTTTGGCCGCTTTGGCCGCTACCGCAAGCAGATATTACAGCGGCAATAAAGACGCTGACCGTCGTCAGAGCCTGATCATGCGCTTGCCGCGGTTCTCGCCGGCGAGCAAGCCGATCAGCGCCTTCGGCGTGTTCTCGAGGCCGTCGATGATGTCCTCCTGCACCTTCAGCTTGCCGGACTTGACCCATGCCTGGAGGTCGGCGAGTGCGCGCTGGCTCTCCTTCATGTAGTCCATCACGATGAAGCCCTGCATGACGAGCCGCTTCACCACGATCAGCCCGGGCACGCCGCGCGGTCCATGTGCGGAGGGCGCGCCGTCATATTGCGAGATCGCGCCGCAGCAGGCGATGCGGCCGTAATTGTTCATCTGCGGCAGGCAGGCTTCGAGAATGTCGCCGCCGACATTGTCGAAATAGACGTCGATGCCCTTGGGCGCTGCAGCGCGCAGCGCCTTGAACACGGCACCGTCCTTGTAGTCGACCGCGGCATCGAAGCCGAGCTCTGAGGTCAGCCAGTTGCATTTGTCGGCTCCTCCGGCGATCCCGATCACGCGGCATCCCTTGATTTTCGCGATCTGTCCGACGATGGAGCCGACCGAGCCGGCCGCAGCGGAGACCACGACCGTCTCGCCCTGCCTGGGCTTGCCGACCTCGAGCAGGCCGAAATAGGCGGTGAGGCCGGCGATGCCGAACACGCTGAGCAGATGCGTCATCGGTTCGAGCTTCGGCATTTTGGTGAGATGCTTGGCCGGCACCGCCGCATAGTCCTGCCAGCCGGTGTCGCCGAACACGATGTCGCCCGCTGCGAGCTCCGGGGCCTTCGAACTGATGACCTGCGCGATAGCGCCGCCGGCCATCACGCTGTTGGCTTCGACGGCCGACCGATAGGTCGCGCCATGCATCCAGGCACGGTTGGCCGCATCGAGCGAGATGTAACGCACGTGCAGCAGGGCTTCGCCGTCCTTCGGCTCCGGCATCGCGCCGTCGACCATCCTGAAATGTTCAGGGCCGAGCTTGCCGCTGGGCTTTTCCACCAGGAGAATCTGGCGATTGACGCTGCCATTCATGGTGTTTCCTCTTTGCTTGTTTGACGATTATTGATGCAGCGGCCGCAAAGAAAACGTGCAGGCCGCATTCGTTGTGCGCTGCATGAAGGCTAGATCGGCTGCTTCGGTTTCACAATGGGAACATCCGGCCAATGCGCCTGCACGCCAAGCGTGTTGCGCAGCTGTCATATCTGCGACACTATGAAGCGCCGGCGTATTTGGGGGTACTCGATGTCGAACAGGTTTACGCAATACATTCTGGCGGCGATGGTGCTGGGCATCATCATGGGCTCGGCGATCTACAACTTCCTGCCCGACACGCGCGCCGACTGGGCCTCCTCGATCAACCTGATCGCCATGATGTTCTTGCGCCTGATCAAGATGATCATCGCGCCGCTTGTGTTCGCAACCCTGGTCGGCGGCATCGCCCATATGGGCTCGGGCTCCAAGCTCGGCCGCATCTTCGCCAAGACCATGGGCTGGTTTGTCAGCGCTTCCTTCATCTCCCTGCTGCTCGGCCTCGTGATGGTCAATCTGCTCCAGCCGGGCGCGAACTTCCCCGGCACGCTGCCTGACAAGGCGCAGTCGACCGGCCTGCCGGTCTCGGCCTTCTCGATCGAGAAATTCCTGACCCATCTGATCCCGACCTCGATCGCGGACGCGATGGCGCAGAACGAGATCCTGCAGATCGTGATCTTCGCCGTGTTCTTCTCGGTGGCGATGGGCGCGATGCCGGAGCGTTCCAAGCCGATGCTGGCGCTGATCGATGATCTCGGCCACATCATGCTGAAGGTCACGGGCTATGTGATGATGTTCGCGCCGCTCGCCGTGTGGGCCGCCATCACCGCCACGGTGGCCAAGAACGGCCTGCTGGTGCTGTGGAAGCTCATCGTCTTCATGGGCGGCTTCTATCTCTCGCTGATGATCCTGTGGGGCATCCTCGTCATCGTCGGCTTCGTCGTGATCGGGCCGCGCTACAGCCATCTCTTGAAGCTGATCCGCGAGCCGCTGATGATCGCGTTCTCGACCGCGAGCTCGGAGGCGGCCTATCCGAAGACGCTGGAGGGACTCAACCGCTTCGGCGCCTCGTCGCGCATCTCCAGCTTCGTGCTGCCGCTCGGTTATTCCTTCAACCTCGACGGCACGATGATGTACTGCACCTTCGCGAGCATCTTCATCGCGCAGAGCTATCACATCGACATGCCGCTCGGCACCCAGCTCGCGATGCTGGCGACCCTGATGATCACCTCGAAGGGCGTCGCCGGCGTGCCGCGCGCCTCTCTCGTCGTGATCGCCTCGACGCTGTCGCAGTTCAACATCCCCGAGGCGGGATTGCTGATGATCATGGGCATCGACACCTTCCTCGACATGGGCCGCAGCGCCACCAACGTGATCGGCAACACGCTCGCGACCTCGGTGGTCGCGAAGTGGGAAGGCGAGCTCGGGCCCGAGCATGCGATGGGACCGAGCGACGCCGTGCCTGACGACATGATCCCCGGCGAAGTGCCCGCCATGGCCGGCCATGGTTAGGGGCGCAACATGGATCAGACACTGACGAGGTCAGTGATCGGCGGCTGCCTGTGGCTCGCGGCATCCTTGCTCGCGACAGCAAGCTCCGCCCAGACCGGCGGCGAAGGGCTGAGCCCGACGCTGTCGGCCATCAAGAAAGCGCATGCGGTGCGGCTCGGCTATCGCGAGAGCTCGCCGCCTTTCTCCTTCCTCGACCAGTCGGGCCGCCCGATCGGCTACAGCCTCGAACTCTGCGCGGCCGTGGTCGAGGAGATCGGCGTCGAGGTCGACGATCCCAATCTGAAGATCGACTACGTCAAAGTCACCTCGGACGACCGTATCGACGCGGTGCTCCAGAACAGGATCGATCTGGAGTGCGGCTCGACCACGGCCAATTCCGAGCGCGCCAAACGCGTCGCGTTCTCGCCGCTGATGTTCGTCGCCGGCACCAAGCTGATGGTGCCGAAGGTATCGAGCGTGCAGTCGCTGGCCGATCTGAAGGGCAAGACCATCGTGGTGACCAGGGGCACCACCAACGAGCAGGCGATCCAGGCGGCCGACAAGAAGTCGTCGCTGGGGCTGAATATCGTCGTTGCGGCCGATCACGAGCAGTCGTTTCAGATGCTGGCGGACGGCAAGGCGGACGCATTCGCGACCGACGATATCCTGCTCTCGGGCCTGATCGCGCGGCACAAGGCGCAGGACAAGTTCCGCGTCGCCGGCGATTATCTGTCTTACGATCCCTACGGCATCATGTTCAGGAAAGGCGAGCCGCAACTCGCTGCCGTGGTCGATCGCACCTTCCGCAAGCTCGGCTCCAACCGCGACCTCGTCCCGCTCTACAACAAATGGTTCACCGCGCGGCTTCCCACCGGCGAACGGCTGAACGTTCCGATCTCGCTGCAACTGGAGGAAGCCTTCAAGGCCATGGACGATTCGGCAGGCGCGAGTAATTAGACGGAAGCTTACTTCCCTTCTCCCCTTGCGGGAGAAGGTGGCGCGAAGCGCCGGATGAGGGGGCTGCATCCGCGAATTCAATCGCGAGAAGTTAGCGCGCGGATAGAGACCCCCTCACCCGTCTCACCGCTATGCGGTGAGCCACCCTCTCCCACAAGGGGAGAGGGTGCAGCGTGCGCCCGCTCATTGTCTCTCAAACACCCGGTTCAGCGCCGCGTCATACGTCGCTTGCACCAGCTCAGGATGCAGTTTCCCCAGCGCTTCCATCATCACGCCGGAATTGATCTCGAGCACTTTCCAGCCGTCATCCACGCGCACCACGTCAATGGACGCAAAGGTGATGCCGATCGCGCTCGCGGCATCGCTCGCGAGCTTCACGCAGGCTGAGCGAACTTCGCCGTTCTGCAGCAGCACGGGCCTGGCGCCGGCATCGAGATTGTGCCGCCAGTCCGAGCCTCGCTGCTTGCTGTAGACGACGAGCGGGACATCATCGAGCAGGATCACACGGACCTCGTCCTCGATCGCGACATAGGGCGAGATCACGAGCCCCGCGCTCATCGAAAAGACCTCGCCGGCCGCGTGGTCGAGGTCAGCCTCCGTCGTCGCCCTGAAGACTGATCGTCCCGACGTCCCCTCGTTCGGCTTGACCACCACGCCTTGCGGATGGGCGTGAAGCAGCCGAAGCATGCCATCGCGCCAGCCGGCACCGACGACGTTCTCGCCCAGCTTCGGATTGAGGAAGAGATGATGCGGAATGCAGGGCACGCCCTCCAGCGACAGCGCCTCGGCGGTGGCCGATTTGTCGTTGGCGAGGCGATGCGCGATGGCGCTGTTGAGGCCGATGTCATAGCCGAAGGCGAAGCGGCGCGTCGCGCCACGGCACATTGCAATCAGCCAGCCACCGGCGCGGACCTCGATCGCAATGCCGTGGCCGGCGCAGTAACGCCTGACCGCCTGAACGAAGATCCGCTCGCCGCTTGCCATCTGTCTCGGTCGCCCTGTCGCCAAAGGCCGCAAACATGCGGGAAAGGGCGACGCTCCGGGGTGAAAATCAGAGCCATTCTTAATGAAATTCTCGCGAGCAGGATGGAAATTAAGTGCTGCGATCGGGCCCCTCGGGGAAAAGAAATTACCCGTGATGGGGGCCTCGCAGGATATCCGTTAATGATCCGGTCAATTCCGCTGCAAATGCCGGTTTGATCGGCATCAATTGCACCCGAAACGAGGTTGATTATTGGTCTCAATGGCGTAGATCACGCCTGAGACATCCTCCGCCATGGCAAGTGGTGCCCGCCTCGCTTCCAGAGGCCATGCAACGCTGTTGTTCTAAAACCGCAAATATTCGGAATCTCGAAAATCATGAGCGCGTTTTACCGAGAGAAGGTTCTTTCCGTCCAGCACTGGACCGACACGTTGTTCAGCTTCCGCGCCACGCGCGACACCGGCTTCCGTTTCCAGAACGGCCAGTTCGCGATGATCGGCCTCGAGGTCGACGGCCGTCCGCTGCTGCGCGCCTACAGCATGGCGAGCGCCAACCACGAGGAAGAGCTCGAGTTCTTCTCGATCAAGGTGCAGGACGGCCCGCTCACCTCGCGCCTCCAGAAGATCAAGGAAGGCGACACCATCCTGGTCGGCCGCAAGGCCACCGGCACGCTGATCACCGACAATCTCATTCCCGGCAAGCGGCTGATGCTGCTCTCGACCGGCACCGGGCTTGCGCCCTTCGCGAGCCTGATCAAGGACCCCGACGTCTACGACCAGTTCGAGTCCATCGTGCTGGTCCATGGCTGCCGCCAGGTTTCGGAACTCGCCTATGGCGAGAAGCTGGTCGCCAATCTGCGTGAGGACGAGCTGTTCGGGCCGCTGCTGTCCGAGAAGCTGGTCTACTATCCGACGGTGACCCGCGAGCCGTTCAAGAACCGCGGCCGGATCACCGACCTCATCAATTCCGAGCAGATATTCAACGACATCGGCCAGGGCCCGCTCGACATAGCGACCGACCGCATCATGATGTGCGGCAGCCCTGCCATGCTCGAAGAATTGAAAGTGATGTTCGAAGGCCGCGATTTCATCGAGGGCTCCGGCAACAAGCCCGGCCACTTCGTGATCGAGAAGGCGTTCGTCGAGCGATAATCGTCGCTTGCCTGGCGTGTCCGTCCCGGGTCTGCAGTTGCCGGCCCGGGAATCGGCAGCTCACACCTTTATTACCCCATCCTGCTGCACTGCAAAAATCCGCCCCGCGGACCAATTGCTTTGCCTCCTCCGAATTCGCTAGCCTGTAACAATATCCGCGTCATATCCGTATGACAGGCGCAGGCGTATCGCATCGCCTCATGCTGGCGAGAGGATGGGAATCGTGGCCGAAGACAACAAACTGCAGGAATCCGCCAAGCCCTCGTCTCCCAAACGTCTGGCGCTCGCGGAAGAGGGCATCATCGAAACCCTGCTTCTGCCGTTCTCGCCACGTTTCATCATCCTGACCATCTGCGCGGTCGTCACCGCGCTGCTGATCGGCATCGGCATCGCCGACCGCAAGATCTTCGACATCCTGCTGATCCCGATCCTGATCTTCGGCGCACTCACGCTGGTCGGTGTGCGCGATCTCATGCAAAAGAGCCATGCGGTGCTGCGCAACTATCCGATCTCCGCGCATATCCGCTTCCTGCTCGAAGAGATACGCCCCGAGATGCGGCAGTATTTCTTCGAGAGCGAGAAGGACGGCATGCCGTTCTCGCGCGACACCCGCGCGGTGGTCTATCAGCGCGCCAAGATGGAGCTCGACAAGCGCCCGTTCGGCACCCAGGAGGACGTCTATCGCGAGGGTTACGAGTGGATGCATCACTCGGTCTCGCCCAAGGAGCATGCCGAGGAGAAATTCCGCATCACCATCGGCGGTCCGGACTGCAAGCAGCCCTATTCGGCCTCGGTGTTCAACATCTCCGCCATGAGCTTTGGCGCGCTCAGCCCCAACGCCGTGCGTGCGCTGAATGCCGGCGCGAAAAAAGGCGACTTCGCACACGACACCGGGGAGGGCGGCTTCAGCCCCTATCATCGCGAGATGGGCGGCGACATCATCTGGGAGATCGGCTCGGGCTATTTCGGTTGCCGGCATCATGACGGCAGCTTCGATCCGGAGGCGTTCGCGCGCGTGGCCGCGCAGGACCAGATCAAGATGGTCGAACTCAAGATCAGCCAGGGCGCCAAGCCCGGCCATGGCGGTGTGCTGCCGGCGGCAAAGGTCTCGGAGGAGATTTCGAAGATCCGCGGCGTCGCAATGGGTGAGGACTGCATCTCGCCGGCCTCGCATCATGCCTTCTCGACTCCCGTTGGCATGATGCAGTTCGTCGGTGAGATGCGAAGGCTCTCCGGCGGCAAGCCGGCCGGCTTCAAGCTGTGCATCGGCCATCCCTGGGAGTTTCTGGCGATCTGCAAGGCGATGCTGGAGACCGGCATCTATCCGGATTTCATCGTCGTCGACGGCAATGAGGGCGGCACCGGCGCCGCGCCGCTGGAGTTCATGGACCATCTGGGCATGCCGATGCGCGAGGGCGTCAACTTCGTGCACAATGCGCTGATCGGCATCAATGCCCGCGACCGCATCAGGATCGGCGCGTCGGGTAAGATCGCCACCGCCTTCGACATGGCGCGCGCGATGGCGATCGGCGCGGACTGGTGCAATTCGGCGCGCGGATTCATGTTCTCGCTCGGCTGTATCCAGTCGCTGAGCTGCCACACCGACCGCTGCCCGACAGGGGTCGCGACGCAGGACCCGATGCGCGCACGCGCGCTCTACGTGCCGCTCAAGATCGACCGCGTGCACAATTATCATCACGCCACCCTGCATTCGCTGACCGAGCTGATCGCTGCGGCCGGTCTCGAGCACCCGCAGCAATTGCGCCCGATCCATTTCAGCCAGCGGACCTCCACGACCGACGTCAAATCCTTCGCGCAGCTCTATCCTGCGTTGCGCCCGGGAGAATTACTCGAAGGCACCGAGGACTCGCGTTTCCGCGACGCATGGCGGATGGCGCAGGCGCAGACGTTCCAGCCGGCGTGCTGAGGCGGCGGTCCACCGCATGATACCGCGGCGTTTTGCGGTGGCGTAATTTCCTGGGGGATCGGGCCGCGCCTTAACCTCCTTGTCAGCTTCCGGTGTAAATTGGCGCCATGGATGAGCGTCGCACCAGAACCAGGCATCGCGTGCTGAAGGCCGGAAGCATCGAGTTCGGCGGCGGCGCGATCGACTGCACCGTCCGCAATTTTTCCGAAACCGGCGCCGCGCTCGACGTCACCAGCCCGGTCGGCATTCCCGAACAGTTCACGCTCGTCATCCAGGCGGACGGAACGCGTCTGTCTTGTACGGTCGTCTGGCGCAAGGAGAAACGGATCGGGGTGAGGTTCGGGTGATGGACGGTGTTTGACGCAAACCCGCGCCATTGTTCAGCGCCGTCCTGGGGGCCGACGAAGTCGCGAGCCCGGGACGACAGTCGAGATTGAAGCTCACCCCGTCTCAACCTCACCGCGCCGGCTCGCCAGGATCTTGTCGATCCTTCGCCCGTCGAGATCGACGACCTCGATGTGCCAGCCATCGAAGTCGAAGGCATCGCCGACATTGGGCAGCACGTTGAATTGTTGCAGCACGAGGCCCGCCACCGTGTTGTAGCGATGCGGCGGCAGATCGATGCCGAGCAGTTCGCCGAATTCGTCGACCGGCATCCAGCCGGAGACCAGCAGCGAGTCGTCGTCACGCCGGACATAGGCCGGCTCCGGCGGTCCTTCCTCCGAATGGAAAGCGCCGACGATCGACTCGAGAATGTCGGCGGACGTCACGATGCCTTCGAAAGCGCCGTATTCGTCGTAGACGAAACCGATGTGAACCGGCGCGGCGCGCAGGATCGCGAGCACGTCGCGCGCGTCGGCCGACGCAGGAATGCCGGGCGCCTCGCGCACCAGCGCGCGCAGGTCCGGAGTGCGTTCGTTCATGTAGGCGATCAGCAGGTCCTTGGCCTGAAGCACGCCGATCGGCTTGTCGCGGTCGCCGTCGGAGACGGGAAAGCGCGAATGCGGGCTCGTCGCGATGACCTGTCGAATGGCCTCTGGCGTATCGCTCAGGTCGATCTCGTCGACCTCCGTGCGCGGCGTCATAACGGCGCCGACCGGCCGGTCGCCGAGCCGCATCACGCCGGCGATCATCTCCTTCTCGCCGGGCTCGAGCACGCCGGCGCTTTCCGCCTCGCTGACGAGATGATGAATCTCGTCCTCCGACACCTTTTCCTCGCCCTTGCCGCCGCGGCCGAGCAACGTGAGGATCAGCTTGCCGGAGAGATCGAGCAGGAAGACGAGCGGCAGCGATATCTTCGCAAGCACGTGCATCGCCGGCGCAACCTTGACCGCGACGCTTTCGGGATCGCGCAGCGCCACCTGTTTCGGCACCAGTTCCCCGACGATCAGCGTCGCATACGTGATGAGGGTGACCACGATGCCGACGCCGACGATGTCGGCGACGCCAGCCGAGAGACCGGCCTCGACCAGCCATTGCGTCAGGCGCTGGCCCAGCGTCGCGCCGGAGAACGCGCCCGAGAGCACGCCGACAAGGGTGATGCCGATCTGCACGGTCGAGAGGAACTTGCCCGGATCGGCCGCCAGCGTCAGCGCACGCTCGGCGCCGCGCACGCCCTTGGCGGCAAGCAGCGATAGCCGCGCCGGCCGCGACGAGACCACGGCCAGCTCGGACATGGATAACAGGCCGTTAATGACGATCAGGACGACGACGATGATGAGTTCGACGGACAACATTGTACGCTGGGGAGAGGGATGTGAGTTCCGGCGGGCACCGGGCCAAGCGCGTTATATATGAACTCGCCCTGCCTTTTGCCCGGTTCCGACCAAATTGTCGCAGCCTGATCGTCCGGTGCGGTTTCGAGGCCAGGGGCACCCATTATGGACGAAAGTCCGAATACCGGGACCTCATAGGCCGCGATCTCAGGCCCGGCCGGCTGCCGGGCCGGAGACCATTCGCTGGCGCGCGAGAACGTGACGGCCACCCGATACCTTGCCGCCTCAATCTCAACGAATCCGTTTAAGCGGCGTTAATGATGCCGTCTTGCTGGCAGGCGCCTGGATCGGTTGCAGACCGTCTTTATGGATTGCGCGTAAGCGTTGATTAAGCCGCGCTATCCATATTCGCATCCGTAAAGAGCGAGTTGATCGGCTGCAGAAAATTCGTGGCCTCTTCCGGTTGCAAGTCGCCTGGAAGAAGTCTCGACTGCAGCAAAGGCAGTCAGGTGAAGGTCAAATGCTCCGCTACGCAGCGCTTCGTTTTGCGAAAGACCGGAAGGCGAACGTCGCCATCATCTTCGCGCTCATGATGGTGCCCACGATTTTTCTCCTGGGCATGGCGCTCGACTACACCTTGGCCTTGCGCAAGAAGGCACAGTTGGACGCGGCCGCAGACGCCGCCGCAGTCGCAGCCGTGCGCCCGGCGATGTTGGTGCAATCCGACGATAGCGTCGTCCAGGCGACCGCGGCAGCAGTATTTGCGGCGAAAGCGAATATTGGAGGCCTGCAGTCCGTTCCGACGCCGACCATCAATGTCGTTGATTCCGGGTTGCAGCGGACCATCACCGTGTCCTATTCCGCGCAGTCCATCAATAATTTCCCGGGCGTTCTTGGCAATCAGACCTGGCCGATCAACGGGACGTCGACGGCGCGCGCGTCCAGCGCACCCAACATGAATTTCTATCTCCTGATGGATGACTCGCCGTCCATGGGGATCGGCGCGACCACGACCGACATCAGCAATCTCATCAAGTATACGGCCTCCAAGTACCAGTCGGCAGGGGCCTCGCAGAATTGCGGCTTCGCCTGTCATCAAACCAATATCGCTCACGATGGCGGCACCAAGGATAACCTCGCGATCGCACGAGCCAACAACATCACCTTGCGGATCGATCTCGTGACCAGCGCCGTCAACCAGTTGCTCAATTCCTGGTCGAACTGCCCGCAGTCGAACGTTACCGGAGGCGTCATGCAGTGCATGGCGGCCTTGAACAACACCACTTATAAGGCGGCGCTCTACACGTTCGACGTCGCCTTGAACACACTGGCGACGCTGACCACTCCGACGAGTGCCGGAACCCAGGTCTCCAACATCTCGCTGATGCCGGTCGCCTACCAGAACTGCGTCGTCGTGGGAACCAACTGCAAGACCGACAATGGCACGGATATCGCGGGCGCGCTGACGAGCCTCAATAGCGTCATGCCGACGCCCGGGCTCGGGAGCAATGCTGCGGGCGATACGCCGCAGGAGGTGGTGTTCCTCGTCACCGACGGCGTGGAAGACAAGATCTCCTCGACCTGCCCCAACGGGAGCTTCGCGTCCAACAGCCGGTGCCAGCAGCCGCTCGACACCACGATGTGCACGACGATCAAGAACCGGGGCATCAAGATCGCCGTGCTCTACACCGAATATCTGCAACTCATCGCCAATCCCAACACGGGCATCCAGACGACGGATAACTGGTACATGAGCTGGATTGACAAGTACGACGAGCCTACGTCGTCGACCGGCACGATCGCTCAGAACCTCCAGGCCTGCGCCTCGCCTGGCTTCTATGCCAGCGTTCAAACCGGTGGCGACATTTCCGGGGCGCTGACGAACCTCTTCATCAAGGTTGCGTCGAGCACAGCCAGTCTTACGCAGTAGGACAGTCGCATGACCGGACCAGGACAGGCTTTGAAAACGAGAGGCAGGCGCCGTTACGCTGCCTTCGCAGGCGACGACAAGGGAGCCACGGCGGTCGAGTTTGCGCTCGTTACCGCGCCGTTCCTTGCCCTGATCATCGCGCTGATCCAGACCTTCCTCGTCTTCTTTGCCCAGGAGCTGCTCGAATCCGTCGTGCAGCAATCCGCGCGCCTGATCATGACGGGACAGGTGCAGTCACAGCAGATGACGCAGGCCGCGTTCAAGCAGAAGGTCTGCGATCAGATCGTGATCTTCTTCAACTGCAGCGGCATCATGGTCGACGTGCAGGTCGCCAATTCCTGGACGTCGGCGGACACGAGCATGCCGCCCCTGACGTTCAACAGCCAGGGGCAGGTCACGAACGTCTGGCAGTTCAATCCCGGGACGGCCGGCGATATCGTCGTGCTTCGCGTGACCTATGTATGGCCCGTCGTCCTCGGGCCGCTCGGTTTCAATCTCTCGAATATTTCGAACGGCAACCGCCAGATCATGGCGTCGGCCGCTTTCCAGAACGAGCCGTCATCCTAGGGAGTCAGCCATGATCGCCGGCCTGTCGTTTCGCGTGCGGCATCTCTGGACCGATGTGCGCGGTGTCGCCGCGACGGAATTCGCCGTCGTGGCGCCTTTCATGCTGTTGCTCTACGTCGGCGGCGTCGAGATCGGGAACGGCTTGGCGATGAACGTCAAGGTCAGTGCGACCGCGCACAGCGTTGCCGACATGATTTCGCAGAACACCCAGCTCACCTCGGACCGGATGACGAGTATTCTCTCGGCATCGAGCGCGATCATGGCTCCCTATCCGGTCGTGGACGGGAGCGGCGCTTCCCTGATGACGATCACCGTCTCTGAAGTCTCGACCGACAGCAATGGCAATGCGACGGTTCAATGGAGCCAGTCGACCAGTTCGACGGGAGCCAGGTCGGTCGGGCAGAAGATGACATTGTCGTCGTTTACCGCGCCTGATCCGAAGAACCCGACCAATGCCAACATCTCGCTCATCCTGAGCGAGGTGTCCTATTCCTACACGCCGAACCTCGGCTACACGGTTGCAGGCACCGTGAAGCTGTCCGACAGCTACTATCTGTTCCCGCGCTGCTCGACAAACAGCCCGAGCAATTCAAGCTTCCCGTACTACGACGTGAAATACCCGGCGTCGTCGACCTGCACATGCATCCAGCATCTGCAGCAGAAGTCCTGCTAGCTTTGCGACGCCTCGCCTGTCGAGCGGACCCGCGGCTGGTCTTTGCCGGCCAGGCTCAGCCCGGATTCTCCAGGCTGAACGTCTCGGATTGCTCGTCATAGGCGAACAGCTCGGCATAGCGGCCCCAGGAGACCACGGTCTTCAACGTCTCGTCCGCATAGTCTTCGGACATGTAGTCTTCGAGTTCGTTGCGGAACCGCGCCGCAGGCGCGGTGTGCGACGGGCGTTCGTCGAGCACGCGGCGGATCAATCCCATCACGGGCACGTAAGCGACGAGATGCTCTGCGAACAGCCTCTTGCGTGCGTCGGTCTCGAGATGGGCAAAGCGCTTGCCGGCGTCGGTCAGCATCAGGTCGCCTTCACTGAGCTGGGCAAACCGCAACAGCTGCAGCGACTCGCCGAGATGGAGGATCTCGTCTGCCTCGAACTGGAGCTGGCTTGCGAGCACCGGCAGGTCGGCATGTCCGTCATAGGGCTGCCCGGCCAGCGCCTCGATCAGGCCGGACAGCACGTTGGACGAGACGTGATGAAGCGCCATTCCGACGCCGGATCCGGGAATGCCGTCGTTGGCCGGTGTCCTCGGCTCCGCGCGTTGGGTCATGCGGGCATAGATGCTGTCGACGAGCTGGCGGAAATGCGGATCGAGCCTGTTGCGTGGATGGTTCAGCTCGACCTTGATTTCGGCGGCGACGCGGCCCGGATTGGACGAGAACACCAGGATGCGGTCGCACATCAGCACCGCTTCCTCGATATTGTGCGTCACCATGAGGATCGATTTGATCGGCAGGCGGCCTTCCGTCCACAGATCGATCAGATCGGTGCGCAGCGTCTCTGCCGTCAGCACGTCCAGCGCCGAGAACGGCTCGTCCATCAGGAGCAGGTCCGGGTGTACCACCAAGGCACGCGCAAAACCGACGCGCTGCCGCATGCCGCCCGAAAGCTCCTTGGGATAGGCCGACTCGAAGCCGTCGAGGCCGATCAGGTCGATCGCCGCCAGCGCGCGCTTGCGGCGTTCGGCGGCATCGATCCCGAGCGCTTCCAGCCCGAGCTCGACGTTCTGAAGGACCGTCAGCCACGGGAACAGGGCGAACGACTGGAACACCATGGCGACGCCGTTCGGCGGACCGGCGATGGTCTCGCCGCGACACGCTGCCCGGCCTGACGAGGGCTGTATCAAGCCGGCGATGATGCGCAGCAGCGTCGACTTGCCGGAGCCGGAACGGCCGAGCAGGCCGACGATCTCGCCGGAGCGGATCGTCAGGTCGACGTTTTCCAGCACGAGAAGCTCCTCGCCGCTCCCCTTCGGAAACGACCGGCAGACGCTACGGATATCGACGAGAGCAGGGGGATGATCGAGCATGATGGTCTCCTCGTCAGCCAAGCCGCAGGCGGCGTTCGCCGAATGCATAGAGCGGCCGCCAGACCAGACGGTTGAACAGCGTTACCAGGACGCACATCGTGGCGATTCCGAGCACGACGCGCGGAAAATCGCCGGCCTCCGTCGCGGACGCGATATAGGCGCCAAGTCCTGTGGCCTTCAGATGCGTGTCGCCCCAGCTTGCCACCTCGGCAACGATCGAGGCGTTCCAGGAGCCGCCGGAGGCCGTGATCGCGCCTGTCACGTAATAGGGGAAGATGCCCGGCAGGATCGCCTTGAACCACCATCGCCACCCCCGAAGATGGAAGCTGCCGGCGGCTTCGCGCAGATCGGTCGGGAAGGCGCTCGCGCCGGCGATCACGTTGAACAGGATGTACCATTGCGTCCCCAGGATCATCAGCGGGCTCAGCCAGATGTCGGGATTGAGCTTGAGGCCGACGATTGCGACGACGAAGACGGGGAAGGCAAGATTGGCGGGGAAGGCCGCCAGAAACTGCGCGAGCGGCTGGACCCGTTCGGCGAGCTTCGGTCGAAGTCCGATCCACACGCCGATCGGCACCCAGATCATGGTGGCGAGGCTGATCAACACCACGACGCGCAACAGGGTGATCAATCCGTCGCGGACGACGGCGACGACATCGCTGGCGCCGATCTCGACCGAGAGATAGCGAAAGGTCAGCCACGCCGCGTAGCCGGTGCTGCCAAGCACCATGGCGATCCATAGCGCGTCGATCATGCGCGACGGACGACCCTTGGCGCGATCCCTGGCGCGTCCCGCAGGCGATAGGCTCGGCAGCGAGATGGGCAGATTCGAAATCACGCGGTTCATTGCCGCAAAGGGAATGGTGATGGCGCGCAGCGCGCGGGTGCGCCGGAACAGGTCGAGCATCCAGGAGTTCGGCGCTTCCCCAGATGCGGTCTGCTCGAAGCGGAATTTGTCGGCCCAGGCGACGATCGGCCGGAACAGCAACTGGTCATAGGCGATGATGACGAACAGCATCGCGAGGATGGCGTAGAAGATCGCGGCAAGATTCTGCTCCTGGATCGCCATCGCGACATAGGAGCCGATGCCCGGCAGCGTCACGGTGGTGTTGCCGACGGTGATGGCCTCCGACGCAACCACGAAGAACCAGCCGCCCGACATCGACATCATCGCGTTCCAGATCAGGCCGGGCATCGCGAACGGCACGTCGAGACGCCAGAAGCGCTGCCATCCCGACAGATGAAAGCTTTGGGTCGCCTCTTCCAGATCCTTCGGCACGTTGCGGATCGACTGGTACATGCTGAACGTCATGTTCCAGGCCTGGCTCGTGAAGATCGCGAACACCGAGGCCAGTTCGGCGCCGAGGACCTGCCCCGGAAACAGGTTCATGAAGAACACGACCGTGAAGGTGAGGAAGCCCAGGATCGGCACCGACTGGAGGATGTCGAGCAGCGGGATCATAACCATTTCGGCACGGCGGCTCTTGGCTGCGAGCGCCGCGTAGGCGAAGGTGAAGACCGTCGAACAGACGATCGCCAGCAGCATCCGCAGCACGGTGCGCAGCGCGTAGAGCGGCAGGTTCGCCGGATCGAGCGAGACCGGGGCGCGCTCGAGCTCGGACAAAGGCGCAATGGTCTGCTCGCCGCCGTAGACGATCAGCACCATCGCGCCAATCACGAGGATCAGCGCGGCAGCGTCCCAGATATTGGGGCGCAGCGCCCGGCCGATTGCGGCGGTGCGGATATCCCTCGGCTTCATGGGGCCGGCCCCCCTTGGGCTAGAATTCGGCGTGCAGGCGTCCGGAGAAGATCGAGACCGGCCCGCGGTCGGCGTTATAGGCCGGGTTTGCGATCAATTGATAGTCGGCGGTCAGGGTGACGCCCTTGATGACCGAATAGGCGTAATAGGCCTCGAGGATACGTTCGGTCCGGTAGTTGAGCTGGCCGTCGCCGATCAGGAGGCCGGTGCCGCCGGCTGCGAGGAAGTCGCGATGCGCGGCCGACAGGCCGTTGACGGCGCCGCCGATGCCGATCGTGTCGTCCGGCCGCCCCCAGCGGCCACCCTTGATCGACAAGCCGGCTGAAACGCTGCGGTCGATGTCGGTGAAGGAGAGAATCTGGTTCTGGCCGTCGTTCCAGCTGGCGCGGGCGAACAGTCCGACGTCGATGGCGAGCTGCTGCTCGAGATTGACGTAGAAGCCGTATTTGGAGCGGTCGCGCTGATTGGCGGTGGTGATGGTGTTGATGTCGAGCCCGGGATTGGCTGCAGCCAGCGCGACGACCTCGCGATAATTCGCGGTGTTGCCCTCGTTGGCGAAGACGCCGACGCGCAATTTGCCGGGCTGTTCGAAGATCGAATGGCGCTCTTCGAATTCGACGACCGCGCCGCCCGTCTTGTAGACCAGCGTATCGCTGTTGGGCGCGTCGGGGACCTGGAACAGGCCGGCGCGCACGGCCCAGTCCTTGCGATTGAGCTCGACCACGGCGCCGCGGGTATAGCCGGGAAGATCGGCGGGGAAGTCGTAAGCGCCGGATGACCACATCGCCCAGTTCATGAAATCGGCGCGCGGGTCCTTTGCGTAGGAATTGCCGTCGAAGAAATCGCCGACGGCGAAGCGACCGACGATCAGCGTGACGCGGTCGATGTCGCGCTTGCCCGCAAGCTGGTTCGGTGCGTCGGGCACCTCTTCCTGCTCGCCGCCGAGACCGAAGGTCTGCTTGAAATAATAGCGCTGCGCGCGAATTTTCGGGAACGGCGCGCCGGCCTTCTGCGCCTCGCCGTTGGAGAAGCCGGCCAGGCCCAGCGTGCCGTTGATGCCGAAGCCCTGGGCCAGTTCGGGATTGAAATAAAACTCGCCGCCATCCCACAGCCGTGCGCCGAGGAAGGCCGTCGTCGTCCACGTCGCCTGGAACTGTCCGCCGCCGGGCAGGCTCTGCGGACTCGCATAGGGCGAGTGGATCGGACCATAGCCCTGCGGCAACAGGGTCGTCTGGGCGTGGACGTTCCAGTCGTCGGATTCAGGGAGTTTCGTCTTGCCGTTGATCGGCGCCATCCAGGGCGTATCGCCGAACTGGTAATTGAGGCCGAGCTTGAACAGGTGAATGCGCGGTTCGACATCGACATTGGCAAGGCCAAAGCCGCTGAGGTCGTAGGTGCGGCGCGACAGCGCGACGTAATCGTACTCGGCCTTTGCGGTCCAGTTGCCGCTGACGGCGAATTCGAGGCCGAGGCCCGCCGTCCAGCCGGTCTGATACTTTCCGACCGGAAACTGCTCCGAGACGCCGTCGGCATTGTTGACGCCGATATGTGTGTGGCCCCAGGCAAAACCGCCGGTGACGAAGGGCATGAAGCGATCGAAGGCATAGCCGATTCGTCCACGCACGGTGCCGACATAGTCGATCGTGGTATTGAACGGTGCAGGGGACCGCTGATGCGCAACTGCGTCTTGCGGACTGGTGAAGGTCGAATCCGCTTCGATACCGAGCACGACACGGTTTGCCAGCTGACGATTATAGCCGAGCTGATAGCCGCCGGTGAGGCCGGTCGCGCTGGGCGGAAGGATCACGCCCTGCTCGGGCAGCGGGTTGGTGCCCGGTCCGAAGCTCGCATCGCCGTAGCCGAAATGGCCGCCGACGTAGAAACCCGTCCAGTCATAGATGGCGGCCATCGCCCGTGCCTTGACCGGGAGATCGGCGCAGCGCCCGTCGGCGGGGAACGCCAGCATCCCAAGGCCGATCGCGGCCGATGTTCTCATCAAGGAGGGAGGGCGACGCATTGATGAGAAGGCTCCAAGATCGACACATCCTGTCTCCGCCGATGGCGGCCGAGCGCCCTCGGCGGCACGGGGCAGGATCGGCCCGCCTCGTCCGCCAAACAGATACCCTAGGCCTGGAACCCTATTGCGAATAGTTCGCAATCTCAACAAGGAGGGATGACTGTTCGAGAATTGGCAGGCTTGTGTGACGATGGTGCAACAAGCAGGCGGAGCCCCAACGATTCGGTCCTGCCTTCGGCGGAGCATTGTCCGCACGCGGGCGTCCCGTGAAAGGGTGGCCTGGAACTCAGGAATTGCAATCATCGAGACCGTTCCGTTCAAGATGTCGAGGTCGGCGACCACCTAGAATCAGCCGGGCCCCTATCCGCTCCAGCATGCGCGTCGCGGACAGGAGGACCAGCAGAGACTTGCGTGAGATCGCATGGTTGCTGTGGAGCGCAATGGCGCAACGCAGCCTCTTACTGGAGAGGCGAAGCGTTGCGATCGCCGCCCAGCGACGCCATTCGGCGACCATCGTGCCGATCACGTGACAGCCAAAGACGGTCGGGGCACGCCTGTCACATGGCCGTGCGTCGTGCCGGGAGCTTCGCCCTCGCTGTACCAGTAACAGGTCGGCCTTTTTCCGGCCGTGATGACCCAGCGGCAGCGGAGCGTCTGGTCCTCCGTGAACCGGCGAGATCGGCGTGCCGCCCGCTGGTTGTCGTTGGCGGGCCCGAGCTGCCGCGGTTGCACCCGCTGAACCGCAAACGCATGCATTCGTGCGAATGTCTTGAACATCGCTCACCTCCAATTCCGCTCCGCGCGGCAGGTCGGTGAGCAGCGCAACCTGCTATCGCCGGTCGCCAGTCCTCACGCGGCCATGGCCGTCGCGATCTCCGATGTTCCGGCATCGCTTGCCGGTCCGGAGAGCCGACGTCACGTTGCCAAAGTTGTTACTGCCCATGGCTCTTCGTCTGGTTTCGTTGATCGTCCGAAAGCAAAGTTCCCGACGTGAAGGCCGCATACGCCCGTGCCGATGGCCCGTCAAGCAGGATTTGATATCCAGGGGGGAGGATATGCGATATCCTGCCGGGGAGGATAAGGAGGTTGCTATGCCGGATCACGTTAACCGTTCGATCGCGCGGCGTCTGAAGCGGGCCAGCGGTCATCTCGAGGCGATCATTGCAATGGTCGAGCAGGGTCGATCCTGCGCCGAGATCGCGCAGCAATTGCAGGCGGTGGAAAGCGCGATTGAAAACGCCAAGAAGGCGCTGGTCCACGACCATCTCAGCCACAGCCTGGAAAAGTCGTTTGGTCCGGCCGGCGCGAAGGCTCGGACCCCCCTCAGGGATTTCAACCTGGTCGCGAAATATCTGTGATCGCGGCCCGTTGATGATGACCCGCCCGGGGGGACAGCCGGGCGGGTCGGGGGCGCGACACGGGGTGGATGAGGCGCCCGTGTCGGACGCAGGATCCACGTCAGATCGGCCTCAGGTCCCTCAATCAGTAGCAGGTGCGAACGCTTCCGACGTACTGGCCGAAGGCATTGTAGCGGGGGGTCCAGCCGCAGCGGTGATAGCCGTAATAATAGGGGTCGTTGTTGGCGGCGATCGCGGAGCCGACCACGGCGGCGGTGGCGATGCCGGCGCCGACACCCCAGACCCAGCCGGGCGGCTTGGCTTGCGCCTGCGAGGTGGTGGACATCATGGTGCCGGTGACGGCGAGGGCGCCGAGAGCGACGGCGGCAATCCTGGTCTTGATCGACATGTGAAACTCCATCCGGGTTGAGGCGGTCCGTTGTGGCCCGCGTGCCCAGTTGGACGGACGCTCCTCGCCTCCGGTTCGAAGGCTGCCAATTCGCCCTCGAAGCGGGTCTCTTTCCTCAATCATCCCAGTGGGATGCAGGTCAGCCGAGGGGGCCCTTGGCGAGCCTGTTCACGTCGAAGTTATCGACCTCGGCCAGCAACTCGCAGAACGCCGTCGCGCCCTGATCGAGCAGTTGCGCGCCTTTCTCAGGCACCGCCAGCGTCGCGTTGCCGATGGCGCCGCTGGCGTTGAGATCCTGCGCCTGCCAGGCGAAAGGTGCCGGCCGCTGCGTCGACAGCCAGCGATACTGCTTTTCCAGCGCGACGCTGCTTGCGGGAAAATCCGCAATGGCGTCCATGCGCACCTGATCGGGATGGCGCGCCAGCATGATGGAAGTCTCGACCGCGCCGCCGTGAATGCCGTGGCGGACTTCATCGGCCGGGAACAGCTTGTCCGCGCCCGACAGCCGCGACCACGACGTCGTGACCACGAACAGCTTCTGGTGGGCACGCAAATCCTGCGCGATCAGCATCATTGCCGCGCTGTTGCCGCCATGGCTGGTGATGATGACGAGCTTCTTCACCCCGCGTCGCGCGACGTCCTCGCCGATCTCAGTCCATCGCTTCAGCGCGGCTGAGGTCGATAGCGTCTGCGTGCCGGGATAGTCGATATGCTCGGTGGAAATCCCGACCGGTTCAACGGGCAGAAAAATCGCCGGAACTGTCCCGGGCAGAAGCTCGCGCACGCGTGCCAGATACGCTTCCGCGATCAATATGTCGGTTGTGAGCGGCAGATGTGGACCGTGCTGCTCGGTCGCCGCCAGCGGCAGCACCGCGATCCAGCGCGCCACGTCCGCGGGGGCGGCATCGGCCCAGCGGATCTCGGTCCAGTCGCGGGACGGCGTCATCAAGGTTTCTTTGCCCGAATTTGTCGCGTAATTTGGGGTTATCAGGGGGCACGGGCCACGTCGGCTCGCGTCCCCTGATATCTTGCGGTTTTATCGCGTTGGTTTGGTGTCGGCTACAAGTGATCGACGGAGTGCCATTATGAGCCCCTCTCATCTGCGGCGAACGTTAACGGCGGGCTTGTTGATGGCGGCCCTGGTTCCGATGGTCCCGGCACGGGCCGAGACGCTGGACAAGGTCACCTTCGGAACCAACTGGGTCGCCGAGGCCGAGCATGGCGGCTTCTTCCAGGCGGTCGCCGACGGCACCTACAGGAAATACGGGCTCGATGTCACCATCGTTCCCGGCGGTCCCAACGAAAACAACCGGATGCTGCTGATCGCCGGCAAGATCGATTTCTTCATGGCCGCGAACACGCTGATGTCGTTCGACGCGGTGGCCAACAACGTTCCCGTCGTGACCATCGCCGCGATCTTCCAAAAAGACCCGCAGGTGATGCTGACGCAGCCGGATGCCAAGGTCGCCAAGATCGAGGACCTCAAGCCGCTGACCCTGTTCGTCTCCAAGGAGGGCATGACCAGCTACTTCCAGTGGCTGAAATCGGAATACGGTTTCACCGAGAAGAACGTGCGGCCCTATAATTTCAACCCGCAGCCCTTCATCGCCAATCCCAAGAGCGCGATGCAGGGCTACGTCACCTCCGAGCCCTTCGCGGTCGAGAAGGCCGCCGGCTTCAAGCCGAACGTGCTGCTGCTCGCCGATGCCGGCTTCAACACCTATTCGACCCTGGTCGAGGCCCGCCGCGACACGATCGAGAAGAAGCCCGATCTGGTGCAGCGCTTCGTCGATGCTTCCATGGTCGGCTGGTACAATTACATCTACGGCGACAATTCGGCCGGCAATGCCATGATCAAGAAGCTCAACCCGGAAATGTCCGACGAACTGCTCGCCTATTCCGTCGCCAAGATGAGGGAATACGGCATTGTCGATTCCGGCGACAGCATCAAGGACGGCATCGGCGCGATGAGCGACGAGCGCTACACCTCCTTCTTCAACAAGATGGTGAAGGCGGGTGTCGTCAAGCCCGATCTCGATTTCCGCAAGTCCTACACGCTGCGCTTCGTCAACAAGGGTGTCGGCGTCGAACTGCGCCCGAGCAAGCCGTAACGCATGGCGGAGTTAGACCGATATGTTGCGGCGCGGTTTACCTCTCCCGAAGGGAGAGGTCGCATCGCGGCTCAACGACGAACGTTCCGCGGCAAATGGTAGAGCGCAAACCCTCGTCCACCGTCGAAGCGGGCCTGACGGCCCTTGCCGTCAGCCTGCGCGGCGTGACGAAGACTTACGACAACGGCGTCATGGCGCTCGGTCCGATCAATCTTGCCATCCGCAAGGGCGAGTTCATCTCGCTGCTCGGGCCCTCCGGCTGCGGCAAGTCGACGGCGCTGCGCCTGATTGCCGGGCTCGGCGCGCCGTCGTCCGGCATCGTGCGGGTGTCGCGCCATGAGGGCGGATCGCAAGCCGGTCATGTTGAGCAAGGTCATGGCATCGGCTTCGTGTTCCAGGAGCCGACCCTGATGCCCTGGACCAGCGTGCGCGACAACGTCAGGCTGCCCTTGAGGCTCGCGCATGTGCCGAAGGCCGAGGCGCTTGCGCGCGCCGATGCGGCGCTGGGACGCGTCGGGCTCGCCGATTTCGCCGAGGCGTTTCCGCGCGAACTGTCCGGCGGCATGAAGATGCGGGTGTCGCTGGCGCGCGCGCTCGTCACCGATCCGGATATCCTCCTGATGGATGAGCCGTTCGCCGCGCTCGACGAGATCACGCGCTTTCGCCTCAACAACGATTTGCTCGCGCTGTGGCGCAGCCTTGGCAAGACCGTCGTCTTCGTCACCCATTCGGTGTTCGAATCCGTCTACCTGTCGCAGCGCGTGGTGGTCATGTCGGCGCGGCCCGGCCGCATCCAGGCCGACATCCGCATCGAGACGGTCGAGCCGCGCGGCGAAGAATTTCGCACCTCCGCCGCCTATTCCGATTATTGCCGCCGGCTGTCCGCGGCGCTGGCGCCGTCCTATGCGGGGCAGTCGACGCTATGAATGCGCAAGCCTCCGTTACCGCAAGAACCTCCGGCACACGGCGCGCGATGCGCTTCGTGCCTCCCGTGATCGTGTTCGCCGCCGGCATCCTCGCCTGGGAACTCGTGGTTCGCATCCGGGAGATTCCACCCTATGTGCTGCCGGCGCCCTCCGTCATCGTCCTGACGCTGATCAAGGACTGGGCCGTGCTGTCGCAATCGCTCGCGGCCACCCTGCTGACGACGCTCGAGGGTTTTGTCGCCGCCAGCATCGGCGGCATCGCGCTGGCGCTGTTGTTCAACCAGTCGAAATGGGTGGAATATTCGCTGTTTCCCTATGCCGTGGTGCTTCAGGTGACGCCGGTGATCGCGATTGCGCCGCTGCTCCTGATCTATCTGGAGCAGCAGACCGCGGTCGTCGTCTGCGCTTTCATCGTCGCCTTCTTCCCGGTGCTGTCGAACACCACGCTCGGGCTGAATTCGGTCGACCGCAACCTTGCCGGGCTGTTCCAGCTCTATGGCGCCTCGCCGCCTCAGACCCTGCGGTTCCTGAAGCTGCCGGCGGCGCTGCCCTATATCCTCGGCGGCCTGCGTATTGCCGGCGGCCTGTCGCTGATCGGCGCCGTCGTGGCCGAAATCGCAGCCGGCACCGCCGGCGCGGGCTCCGGGCTCGCCTACAGGATCGCCGAATCCGGCTACCGGTTGAACATCCCTCGCATGTTCGCGGCGCTGCTTTTGCTGTCGCTGGCCGGGATTGTCATCTATGGGGTGCTGGCGTTAATTTCGCATCTGGTATTGCGCCGCTGGCATGAAAGCGCGCTTGGAAAGGACAACTGATGGCTGCCGGTTCGATTTCGTCCGAAAAGATCGACCTTCTGATCTATGGGCCGGTGCGGCCGATCCTCGAGAGCGGTTTTTCCGATCATTTCGTGGTCCACAAGGCCGAGACGCGCGGCGACCTCGAGCGGCTGACGCCGGCCATCCGCGAAAAGATCCGCGGCGTGGCCGTGACCTATCACACGGTGCGCGCCGACAAGGATTCGTTGTCGCAACTGCCCGGCATCGAGATGGTGGCGAGCTTCGGCGTCGGCTACGACCACATCGACGCCAAATACGCGGCCGAGCACAACATCGTCGTCACCAATACGCCTGACGTGCTGACCGAAGAGGTCGCCGACGTCGCGATGGGCCTGTTGATCTCCACCTTGCGCGAATTCATCAAGGCCGACCGCTATGTGCGATCTGGCCTCTGGCAGACCCAGAACTATCCGCTCAGCGTCGGCTCGCTGCGCGACCGCAAGGTCGGCATCGTCGGCATGGGCCGGATCGGCCAGGCCATCGCGCGCCGGCTCGATGCCTCGCTGGTGCCGGTGGTCTACCACACCCGCAACCCGTCCAAGGACGTCGCCTACAAGCACTATCCCGATCTGATCGAGATGGCGAAGGCGGTGGATACGCTGATGGTGATCGTGCCCGGCGGCGCCTCGACCAACAAGATGATCAATGCCGAGGTGCTCAAGGCGCTTGGGCCCCGCGGCGTGCTGATCAATGTCGCACGCGGCTCGGTTGTCGACGAACAGGCGCTGGTCCAGGCGCTCAAGGCCGGCACCATCCTGGCCGCTGGCCTCGACGTGTTCGCGGCCGAGCCGAACGTGCCGGACGAGCTCAAGACCATGCAGAACGTCGTGTTGCTGCCGCATATCGGCTCGGCCTCGGTGGTGACGCGCAACGCGATGGACCAGCTCGTGGTCGACAATCTCAAGGCCTGGTTCGCCGGCAAGCCGCCGTTGACGCCGGTTGCGGAAACGCCGGTGAAGAGCCGCTGATGCGCGTTCTTCGGGGCGTCGCATTCGCCGTCGCGGCCAAGCAGGCCGCGATCGGCGCCGTCGCGGCATGTATCGCCGCGATCGGCCTTGCGCATGCGCAGGATGCATCGACCCTGAAGAAGGACATGCCCGGGCAGTGGGAGCTGTCGACCACCGAGCGCAGCAAGACCTGCGTCGTCACCCTCAAGGCCGACGCCGCGGGCCAGGGCTTTAAGCTCGAATTGGAGCCGGCCTGCAAGACCGCGCTGCCCTTTACCAAGGATATCGTGGCCTGGAGCGTCAAAGGTCTCGACATCGTTCGCCTGCAGGATGCGACCGGTGAAGCCGTGATCGACTTCACCGAGGTCGAGGCCGGCATCTTCGAAGGCCTGCGCCAGGGCGAGGGCGTCTACATCCTGCAGGACCTCGCCGCCGCCCGCTCGATGGCCAAGTCGATGGACCAGATGATCGGCGACTGGTCGATCGTGCGCGGTAACGGCCAGCCGGTCTGCGGACTGACGCTGACCAACACGGAAGCCGGGCCGGACAATTTCCAGGTCTTTCTCAAGCCGAAATGCGACGCGGCCATTGCGCAGTTCAACCCGACGCAATGGCGCCTCGATCGCGGCCAGATCATCCTGATGTCGAAGTCCGGCGAGGCCTGGCAGTTCGAGGCCGACGACAACGCGCAGTGGCGGCGCGTGCCCGATACCGCCGATCCCCTGATCATGCTGCGTCAGTAGGCGCCGCGGAAGTACTTGGCCTGCACGGTTCGAGACGCCCGCTTGCGCGGGCTCCTCACCATGAGGGTCTGATATCTCACCACGAAACACGACCTCATCCTGAGGGCCCGCCGTAGGCGGGCGTCTCGAAGGATGGCCGCGGATTACGTCGTCGGCTTCGGCGGCGGCGCGGTGCCTTGCGCCCATTTCTCCAGCTTGCCGAGCACGCCCCAGGCGGTGAGCGCCAGCGAGATCGGCATTGCGAACTGGCCGAGGCCAGGCACGGCCGACACGATCGTGCCGAGCAATCCGGCGATGCCGCCGGCATTGGGGCTCGCCGTGACCGACGACAGCAGCGCGGTGAGAACCGAGCCGCCGATGCCGAGCGCGGTCTTCTTGCCGTCGAGCAGCTTGCCGATGGTCTCGCCCAGCGCGCCGTTGACCTGGCCGAGCACGGGCTTGCTGTCCTTGTTGAGCAAGGTGCTGAGCAGGTCCACGACCTGCTTGAGCTGATCGACGGGGGCGGGGCTGGTCGGCGTGACGGGCCCTGGCACGGGCGCGGTTTTGTTGATGAGGGAGAAGAGTCGTTCGAACAGGTTGATCGGATCGCTGACCGCCGGCGGTGTGGTTGCTGGCGGCGTGGTTGCTTGCGGGGTGCCGCCCCGCAGCAATTGCGCGAGGTCCTCCAGCCGCTTCAGCGCCTGGGACAGATCGCCGCCCTGCACGGCGCTCCCCGCCTGCGTTGCCCGCGTGATGGCGGCCACCGTCGCCGCGTCGAGAAGTCCGGTGTCCCGCAGGCCGTTCTGCTGCTGAAACTGCGAGACCGCGGCCTTGGTCCGCGGTCCGCTGATGCCGTCCTCGACGAGCGGCGGATTGGCGCCGAGCTTGTTGAGCGCCTGCTGCATCAGCGTAATCGTCGATGCCGCATCGTCCTCGGGCTCGGCGCGGTTCGAAAATTGCGGGCTGCCGTCCAGGGTGATCGAGGAATCCAGCGACATCATCGCGCGCAGGATCACCGCCGTACCGAGCTGGCTATCGACGTGGTCCGCGTCGAACACATGGTCGCGGACGAACTTGCCGGCCCGCGCCTCCGGCGGGCCGTACAGGGTCGAGCCGCCGTAGAGATAGGGCGAATTGCAGCCCTTGGCGTGATAGCCGAAGCCGTTGAACGCCTCGAGCCGGAACAGGATCCGCGCGATGCCCCAGTCCTGGGCGCCGATGAAATTCTCGACTCGGAAGGCGTCCACGGCACCGTCCACGAACGTGGCAAACGGACCGCGCCCCTTCGGGACGATGCACGTCACGCGATGGAGCGACTCGCCGTTGCCGAGATAGGTGTCGAAATCGAAGTTGGACTCGCGATAGTGGCAGAGGGCGGCAAAATACCAGGGCACGCCGCTGAGCCGTTCGATCTGCTGATAGGTGGCCTTGCCGTTGATCGCCTTGCGCGCGACCGCATTCGCCTCCGCCAGACGCGACGGCCGGATCTCGAGGCTGGCCCAATTCCGCTCGTATTCGCTCTTGAAATTTTCGAATGAGATCATTTTCCGCTCCCGCAAATTGACGAATGATCGAAATCTGGTGGGCGACCGACTGAGCCGGGCGCCATGATTGGCGCGTGACGACGGCTTCATCCCCGGGAATGTGACAGGTTGCCGGCCTGGCGCATGTGAATTGCCTTACAGCCGCAGCGGGAAAATGCGCGCCGGATCGGGACGGCCGAGACCCCACGCCGCTGTAGCGCTGGTTTGGTCGCTTCTCCGGACGCGGCTGATTTGTGCATCGCACGCGCTACCACCTTTGCCGCAGCCGGACGCCATCGCCTGACGACCCGAGGTCGTCAGCGCGGCAATTTGTCTGGTCCATATCCATCCCCAGCGCTATGACTGGCGTCAGCACGGGGAGGACGAGCATGCTTCGGGGTCTTCGCATTGGAAGTTTTGGAATGGCGGCGTGTCTGGCGGTGGCGATTGCGCTGCCGGTGAACCAGGCTTCGGCGCAGGACGCGATTGGCGGCGCCATCCTCGGCGGCGTCGGTGGGGCGATTGTCGGTGGTGCCATCGGCGGTGGTCGCGGTGCGGCCATCGGTGCCGTCGTCGGCGCGGGCACGGGCGCAGCGATCGCCTCCGAGGGCGAACGACGTCGTTCCGGCTATTATGCCTATCAGCGCGGCTGCTACATGCAGCGCCCGGACGGCCGCTACGTCGCGGTCGATCCGAGATACTGCTACTGAGCCATCAAGCTGACCGCGCTCGACGTCGTCATCGGCAATGCCAACGCGTCGAGCAGGGGCGATGTTTTCAGATCAGCCGCATCCCGCGCAGGCTGGCGTGGCCGCTCTTGCCGACGATGATGTGGTCGTGCACCGCGATCCCGAGCGGCTTGGCGATCTCGATGATCGCTTTGGTCATCTGGATGTCGGCCTGCGAGGGCGAGGGATCGCCTGACGGGTGGTTGTGCACCAGGATCAGCGCTGTCGCTGACAATTCGAGCGCGCGCTTGATCACCTCGCGCGGATAGACCGGGGTGTGGTCGACGGTGCCGGTCTGCTGCACCTCGTCGGCGATCAGCTGGTTGCGCTTGTCGAGGAACAGCAGGCGAAACTGCTCCTTCTCGGCGAACGCCATGCTGGAGCGGCAATAGTCGATCACCTCGTTCCAGGACGACAACGCGTTGCGGCTGTTGACCTCGCCCTTGGCGACGCGGTGTGCGGCGGCCGCAATCAGCTTGAGCTGGTTGACCGCGGCATCGCCGACGCCCTCGATCTCGCGAAGCCGCGCCACCGGCGCATGCACGACTTCGGCGAACGAACCAAAAGTCTTGATCAGCGTCTTCGCCAGCGGCTTGGTGTCGCGCCGCGGCAGCGCTGGAAACAGCGCCATCTCCAGCAGTTCGTAGTCGTTGAGCGCATCCGCGCCCGCGCTGTAGAAGCGCTCGCGCAGCCGCTCGCGATGGCCGTGATAATGCGGCGTGTCGTCGGGCTGAGGCTGCCTCGACGGGACACGGGATGATGTGCTGGATTTGGTCGGCATCGCGTCCAAGCATCGCCGCGCGCCCGCGCTTTTGCAACCGCCAATTGAGCCGGCCGCGCCGCGGATTTGGGCCGGGCGCCATGTCCTCCTATAGCTCTCCGATCAGCCGCCACCAGACGTAGTCGAGCGGAACAAGGATGATGAACGCAGCGGCGGTCATCGCGAGCCCGAGCCGCGTGGCATGCGAGACCGACACATGGCCGAGGCCGAGGGCGACCATGATCGGCGGCGCCTGATAGGCGAAGGCGACCGTGGAGAAACCGAGCACCTGGATCATCAGGACGCTAGACAGCGGCATCCCGGTGGCGCTGACGAGGTCGGCGGCGAGCGGTGTATAAATGGCGCCCACGGCGTTGGCGCTGGCCACCAGCGAAATGCCGAACGACAAGAGCGTGAGCATGGCAAAATTCCAGGCGTCGGCACCGGCCCGCAGCGGCAGCCCCGCCAGCACGATGCGTCCGAACGCGGCACCGAGGCCTGTCTCCGAGATCACCGTCACGACGCCGAGCAGCGCCGCGACATAGAGCGTGGTGCGGTGGTTGATGGCATTGAACGCGTCCGGTGTCAGCATGCCGACGCCCGGGAGAAGGCATATCGCCGCTGCGGCAAGGCCGATCCAGGCCGGCCCAAGGCCATGCCACGGCTCGGTCAGCCAGAGCAGCAGCGTTGCAGCGAGCAGCACCGCGAGCCGCAGCTCCGGCCCGGACAGCGGCGGCAATGCCACAGCCGTCGGAAGCTGCCGGCCCCCGGCCAGCCGGTCGGGAAACAGGGTACAGATCAGGGCCACCAGCAGGACCGCCTTGACGAGGCCGAGGATCGGCGCGTGCAGCATCAGGTAGTGGAGATAGGACATGTGGATGCCGTAGATCGCCTCGGCCGAGCCGGCCATGATCAGGTTCGGCACGTTGGAGGGCAGGATGGTGGTCGAGAGCACGAATGTCGCAAAGCCGGTGGCGAGCACCACGCCGGTGCGGCCGCGTGTGCCTTCGCCAAGGCCGATCTCGTCGGCGATCGACAGCATGATTGGCATCAGCAGAACGATCCGGCCGATGTTGGACGGCATCAGGAAGGCCAGCACGTAGCTGATCAGGACGATGCCGCCGATCAGCCTCGGATAGCTGGTGGCGAGCGGCGCGCAGATCAGCGAAGCCAGCCGCCGCCCCAGTCCCGTCTTCGTCATCGCCTGGGCGACGATCATGCCGCCCAGCACCAGCCAGAACGACGACGAGGTGAAGCCGACGAAGACGCTCTTGGGCTCGGCCACGCCGCCGAGTGTCGCGAGGGCAAAGAAGGCGAGGCCGGTTGTCAATTCGGCGAGTGCGCCGCTGGCCCAGGACGCCATCGCGAAAGCCGCGATCGCGCCGGCGAGTGCCTGGCGGGGCGCAAAACCGAGCCGTGCGATGACAAGGCCGAGCATCGCCGAACCGCAGCTCGCGGCCGCGAGGCTGATCCAGGACCGCTTGATCGGCAACATGCCCGTCCGCACCGATGTCGAATGGCTCACCCCGTCCCTCCAATCGGGATGGAAGCTAGCGTGTCGTCCTATCGGCTAAAATGCGTAAGATATGAAGGCAGGCTCCAACGAAATTGAAGGCTGGCGATGAAATTCGACGAAACCGACCTCGACCTGTTCTGCCATGTCGCGGATGCCGGCAGCATCACGCACGGAGCGACGCGGGCCAATTTGGCATTGACCGCGGCGAGCGCTCGGATCCGCACCATGGAGGCGCGGCTCGGCGTGCAATTGTTCGAGCGCAAGCGCCACGGCATCACCTTGTCGCCCGCCGGGCGCGCCATGCTCGCCCATGCACGGCAGATGCTCGCGCAGGCGGAGCGTCTCCGGGAGGAAATCGGTCTTTTCCAGGACGGCACGCGGGGGCATGTCCGCCTGTTTGCGAACACCAATTCCTATTCAAGCTACCTGCCGTCCGCGCTGGCGCCGTTTCTGCTCGCGCATCCCAATATCGACATCCGCATTGCCGAGCGGCCGAGCGAGGCGATCATCGCGCTCGTTGCGGACGGCTCCGCCGACATCGGCATCGTCGCCGCCGAGACCGACCTTGCGGGCCTCGCGGCGCAGCCCGTGGCAACCGACCGTTACGTGGTGATCGTTGCCAACGGGCACAGGCTCGCCCGGAGCAAGCGGATCGATTTCGCTGCGACGCTGGAGTCCGAATTCGTCGCCGGCCCGAGCCACGGACTGTTCGCTGCCAAGGCGCAGCGCCTCGGCAAGCTGATCCGGGCCCGGGTCCGCATGCGCGACGATTCGCAAGTGTGCCGGCTGGTCGCAGCCGGTGTGGGAATCGGAATCGTTCCGCTCTCGGTGGCGGCATCGGTGCAGCAGCCACTCCGCCTCCATTGCGTCGAGCTGCTCGATGGCTGGGCGCTGCGACGGATGTTCGCCTGCGTCCGCGATCGCGCGGCTCTGTCCCGCCCCGCGCAATCCCTCTATGCCCATCTGGTCGCGGAATCCACCGCGGCCGTACCGGTCGGCGATTCCGCGAAAATCAGCCGGGCTGGTTCCCGACGCGCCGCTCCGGCAGCGGTAAGGTCACGGCCATGACTCCAGCGACGATCAGCGTCATTCCGACCAGACTTGACGAGGTCAAACCCTCGCCGAGCCATACCGTGCCAAGCGCAACCGCGAAGCCCGCGCGCAGATAGCTCCCGCTGGTCGTGCCGAGCGGGCCAAGCGTGCGGATCAGCCTGAAATAGATCGTCATCGCGACAGCCGTGCAGACGATCGCAAGTCCGAGGACGGCCGCGATCGCATGCGGCGGCGGTGCCAGCGTCCAGGGTCGGTCGACGACGATCGCGGCAGGAAGCATGAGGGTCGCCGCGCAAGTCATCGCGCCCGCCGCGGTGACGATGGCGGGAGTGCCGGAGAACCGCTGTCCCCAGATCGGCGCCAGCGCGTAGCTGAGGCTCGCTCCAAGCACGGCCAATTGCGCGAGTGGCCCGGCCTCGCCAATCCCGGACAGCGCGTCGGTACCGATCGTCACCGCGACGCCGGCGAGACCGAGCCCGACGCCCGCGATCTTCTGCGCACTGATGGTCTGACGCCCGTGGCCGGTCATCATCGCGATCGCGAGCACGAACATCGGCGGAGTTGCATTGAGCACGCCGGCGAGCCCGCTCCCGATGTGCATCTCGCCCCAGCAGATCAGTGTGAAGGGGAGCGCGCTCTGCAGCAAGCCCTGAACGAACAGGGCCCCCCACATCTGCTTCTGCCGGGGGAGAGCATGACCTTGCGCCATCGCGACAAGCGCAAGAACGACGGCGGCGATCGTGACGCGTGCGGCAACCATCGTGAATGGCGGGATCGTTACGATCGCAACCTTGATCAACGTGAACGAACCACCCCAGATCAGCGAGAGCAGCAACAGCAGCGCGATCTCCAGGGGCAGGCCGGTCCTTGCCTGGGTCGCGTGGGATGCCTGTGTGCTCATGGAAATCTGCTCCTGGGTGGATCGGGACCATGCCCCGGAGCAGCGGCGCAGGCTGGCCGAATTCGGACCTCATCGCCGATCGGGTCCGATTCCGGCTCCTCGCCGGGCCGCGCGGAAATTATGATGTCGTCATGGTCAAGGTTTTGACGCAACCGCCGACACTGCCGCCGCATCTCGACCGCGAGACCTGCGACCGGGCGCGGCTGGCGCGCGCCCGCGCTTTCGACGGACTTTTCTTTTCCGGTGTTCGCTCGACACGCATCTACTGCCGGCCGGTCTGCCCGGTGCGTCCCGCCCGTTCGGAGAATGTAACGTTCTATCCGACTGCCGCGGCCGCCGAGCGGGCCGGCTTTCGCCCGTGCCTGCGTTGCCGGCCGGAAGCCGCACCGGGCTCGCCGGCCTGGATGGGAACGGCCACCACCGTGGCGCGCGGGATGCGTCTGATCAACGAAGGCTTTCTGGATCGCGGGTCTGTGGCGGATCTCGCCGAGGCGCTTGGCGTCGGCCCGCGCCACCTGCTGCGCCTGTTCACCCGTCATGCCGGCGCAAGCCCGACGGAAATTGCGGCTACGCGGCGGGTGCAGGAGGCCAAGCGCCTGATCGACGGAAGCCATATGACGTTCGCGGAGATCGCCTTCGCCGCCGGCTTCGGCAGCGTGCGCCGCTTCAACGAAGCCTTCGCCGCGACCTACAAGCGTCCGCCATCATCGTTTCGGCGGCCAGGATAGAAGTCGGGACGAAGCTCACCCGATCTGCTTCTCGCCGTGCCGCTCCGACAGCGTGAAGATCTCGACGCCCGTGGCGGTCACGCCGACCGAATGCTCGAACTGCGCCGACAGCGAACGGTCGCGGGTCACCGCGGTCCAGCCGTCGGAGAGGATCTTCACATGCGGCTTGCCGAGATTGATCATCGGTTCGATGGTGAAGAACATGCCGGGCTTGAGCTGCACGCCTTCGCCGGGCCGGCCGATATGGATGATGTTCGGCTCGTCGTGGAACATGCGGCCGAGGCCATGGCCGCAGAAATCGCGCACCACGCTCATGCCCTGCGGTTCGACGAAGCTCTGGATGGCGTGGCCGATGTCGCCGGTGGTGGCGCCGGGCTTCACGGCGGCGATGCCGCGCATCATCGCCTCATATGTCACCTCGATCAGCCGCTCGGCCCTGCGGGCGATCGGGCCGACCGCATACATCCGGCTGGAATCGCCATACCAGCCGTCGACGATGAAGGTGACGTCGATGTTGACGATGTCGCCTTCCTTGAGCGGCCGGTCGCCGGGCATGCCGTGGCAGACCACGTGATTGAGCGAGGTGCAGGTCGAATAGCGATAGCCGCGATACATCAGCGTCGCCGGATAGGCGCCGTGGTCGAAGGCGAACGCGCGAACGAACTGGTCGATGCGCTCGGTCGGCACGCCCGGCCCGACGATGTCGGTGAGCGCGTCGAGGCATTTGGCCACCAGCGCTCCCGCCTTGCGCATACCGGCAAAGGCGCTCGGCCCGTGCAGCTTGATCTGCCCGGTCTTGCGCAGGGAGGTATCGGAGGCTTCGACGTAGCTCATGCGGGGCTGGTCTCGATGTCGGCGGAAGGGCTTGATTTCACGCCCCAATCTAATGATTGCGGGCCCTCATGCAAGCAAAGCGGAGGGTTTTCGGGCGAAGTCGGGACCGCTTCGCGTGAGGAAACGCGTCAAAACGAGACCAGTGCCCGCCTCGCGCGCAAAACCGGGCTCAATTCGGGACTTCTACGGTGGTCTCCACCGGCAGGGCGCCGCCGCGGACGCGGATTTCGCGGACCGGATAGGGAACCCGGATGCCCTCGCGCTTGAAGGCCTCCCACAGCGCCAGCATGACGTCGCTCTTGACGTTGTCCATGCCATCGGGATCGGCGATCCAGAAGGTCAGCGAGAACTTCATCCCGGCCTCCGCGAACTCGGTCAGGATGCTGTTCGGCGGCCGGCCCTTCTGGGCGCGGGGATGGCCGGCGGCGGTCTCGGCGGCGAGCTTGCACACCAGCCTCGGATCGGCGTCGTAATTGGTGCCGAAGGCGATCTTCACCAGCGTGTTCTTGTCGGTATAGGTCCAGTTGACGACCTTCTGCGTCACCAGATCCTCGTTTGGCACCAGGAACTCGCGGCCGTCGCCGGCGGCCACGGAAATATAGCGCGTCTTCATCGCGCTGATGCGCCCGGTATTGTCGCCGATGGTGACGAGGTCGCCCGGCTTCACCGACTTGTCCGCCAGCAGGATGATCCCCGAGATGAAATTCGCCACGATCTTCTGCAGGCCGATACCGATGCCGACGCCGACCGCGCCGGAGAACACGGCGAGCGCCGAAAGGTCGATGCCGACCGAACCCAGCGCAATGACGATGGCGATGGCCAGCAGCCCGATGCGGATGATCTTGACCAGCAGCACCTGCACCGACGGCGTCAGATCGGTGGTCGCGTTGATCCGGCTCTCCGCGAAATTGCTGGCGATGTTGGTGAGCCAGAGCGCGATCAGCAGGAGCACGCCGGCCTTGATCGCCAGCAGCGGCGTCAGCCTGAGGCCGCCGATCACGACCGCGACCGAATCGAGCAGGTCGACCGTCGCATCGAGCTGGCCGATGATGGACAGCGCCGCGACGAACCAGGCGGTGATCGACACCAGCCTGACGATGAAGACGTTGCGCAGCACCGAGGTCACCAGCCGGATCGCGAGCCAGGCGAAGCCCAGCTTGGCCGCGACCATCAGGAGATAGCTGCGGCTCGGCCATGTCGCGTGATACATCACCACGCGCGAGACGGTCACGAGCAGGGTGAACACCGCCGTCGAGGCGCTCGCGATCATGACCCGGGCAAAATGCCGGAGCGGGAGCGGCCAGCCCATCGCCAGCGAGGTCATGTCGACGCGTCTGCGAATCGTCGCTTCCGCGCCATAGGCGATGCCGGCGGCGACCAGCATCAGGCCGAATTGCAGATAGAACCAGGGGGAGGAGATTTCTGCTCCGACGCTGCGCGCAGTGGTGTGCACGAAATCCATGAAGTCTTTGATGTCCATCGGGCAGATCTCGTCGGAAAGGTCTTGTCGGAAGGGTCTCGTCGCAGCGCGAGAGGAGGATTTGATTCGAACGCGCCGCAGAATCGATCGACGGCAGCGGCCCGGCCATCGATACACCGTGAAGTGAAGCGCGTTAAGGCCGCAAAATACGGGCAGATTGCCGCGAGCGGGAGAAAATGGGTTGGCGCGCAGCGGCTGCGACGATAAGGATGCAAATCCAGCGATTTGTACCCGGAAGGTGGATGGCCTCCCTCGACTCTGTCAGCCTCGCCATATTGCTCGGCGCCGTCCTCGTGATGGCCGGTATCCTGTCGAGCCTCCTTGCGCTGCGCTTCGGCGCGCCCCTCCTGCTCGTCTTCCTTGCGATCGGCATGCTCGCGGGCGATTCCGGCCCCGGTCAGCTCCAGTTCGACGACGTCCGCACCACCTATCTGGTCGGCTCGGTCGCGCTCGCCTTGATCCTGTTCGACGGCGGCCTGAAGACTCGCTTTGCCAGCATCCGGACCGTGCTCGCGCCGTCGGTGGTGCTCGCGACCTTCGGCGTGCTGCTGACCGCGCTGATCACGGCGCCTTTCGCCAAATGGGCGCTGGACCTCAACTGGACGGAATCGCTGCTGGTCGGCGCCGTGGTTGCCTCGACCGACGCGGCCGCCGTGTTCCTGCTGGTGCACACCCAGGGCCTGCGCCTGCGTCCGCGCGTCGGTGCGACGCTGGAGGCCGAATCCGGCACCAACGATCCCTTCGCGATCTTCCTCACGCTGATGCTGGTCGAATACATCTCGCTGGGCTCGAGCTCGGCCGGCCATGTGGTGATGGAGTTCGCCCAGGAAACGGTACTGGGCGCGGTGGTCGGCTTCCTGGGCGGGCGGCTCGTCGTCGTCGCCCTCAACAAGGTGGCGCTGCCCCAGGGCCTGCATGCGCCGTTCGTCACCACCGCAGCGCTCGTGATCTTCGGCGGCTCGCAGATCATGCATGCCTCGGGGTTCCTGGCGGTCTATCTCGCCGGCATCATCATCGGCAACCGACCGACCCGCGCGCATAATTCCGTGATGGCCTTCCTGGACGCCGCGACATGGCTCGCGCAGATCGTGATGTTCGTGCTGCTCGGCCTGCTGGTCTCGCCAAGCCGGCTCGGCGCCAGCGTGCTGCCGGCGATCGGTGTCGCATTCGTCCTGATGCTGGTCGCGCGGCCGATCGCGGTGTTCGTGTGCCTGGCGCCGTTCCGGTTCAACTGGCGCGAGAAGGTCTTCATTGCCTGGACCGGCCTGCGCGGCGCCGTCGCGATCTTCCTGGCCTCGATCCCGATGCTGGTCGGCCTGTCGAAAGCCTATCTTTATTTCGACGTCGCTTTCGTCGTCGTCATCATCTCGCTGCTGTTGCAGGGCTGGACGCTCGCGCCGGCGGCGCGCAGGCTGCATGTCGCGCTGCCGCGCGCCGAGCGCGGACCGCGCCGCGTGGAGCTCGATCTGCCCGGTCAGCTCGAGCAGCAGCTCGTCGGCTATCCGGTGCGCGCGAAAAGCCTTTATTTCCGCCGCGGCCTGATTCCATCCTGGTCCAAGCCGACGCTGGTGATCCGCAACGAGAACATCCTGACGCCCGTGGAAGCTGATCCGATCGCGCCGGGCGATTACATCTATCTGCTGGCTCCGCCCGAAAAGGCCGGCTCGCTCGATCGCTTCTTCGTCGACATGCAGCCGAGCTCGGCGCCTGATCCGCATCTGCTCGGCGACTTCATGGTCTCCGGCGAGCACACGCTGGCCGAACTCGCCGAGATCTACGGCGTCAAGGCCGGCGAGGACGAAAGCAAGCTGACCCTGGCGGATTATTTCGACATCCATCTCGACCACGCGCCGAAGGAAGGCGCCGAATTGCCGCTCGACGAGATCGTGCTCGTCGCCCGCAGCATCTCCGGCGGCCGCGTCAGCGTCGTCGGCCTGCGCCTGCCGGAAGAGGACGAAACGCCGCCGCCCCTGACGCGCAGACAATCGCTGCGCAAGAAGCTCGCGGAGCTGTGGACCTCGGTCGCGGGAGTTTAGGCGATAGTCGCTCTTTCATGCGGCCGTTCGTAGGCCGGATGGAGCGGAGCGTAATTCGGGACAGCTTTGCCGGCGCGCGCGACCCCGGATTGCGCTTGGCTCCATCCAGGCTACAGGATGCTACGCCAGCACCTTCACCCCGCCGAACGACGTCATGCGCCCCTGCCTCAGCATCACGATCTGCGTCGCGAGCTGGCGCAGTTCGGCGACGTCGTGGCTGACATAGACCATCGGGATGTTGGCCTCGTCGCGCAGCCGCACCAGATAGGGCAGGATCTCGAGCTTGCGGGCCTCGTCGAGCGCGCCGAGCGGCTCGTCGAGCAGCAGCAGGCGCGGCTTCGACAGCAGCGCGCGGCCGAGCGCGACGCGCTGGCGCTCGCCGCCGGAGAGTTTTCCAGGGCGGCGGTCCAGCAGCGCGCCGATGTCGAGCAGGTCGATGATGCGGCTGTGCTGGCCGGGATCAGGCGCAAGGCTGTTCATCCGCCGTCCATAGTCGAGATTCTGCGCGACGTTGAGATGCGGAAACAGCCGAGCGTCCTGGAAGACGTAGCCGATGCGGCGGCGCCAGGTGGGCACGTGGATGCCGGCCGTGATGTCGTCCACGGTCTCGCCGTCGATCACGATGGTGCCGCGGTCGGGCCGCAGCAGGCCTGCGATCATGTTGACCAGCGAACTCTTGCCCGCGCCCGAGGCGCCGAACAGGCCGATGACGCGGCCTTCGCTGGTGAAGGATGCAGACAGCGAGAACTCGCCGAGCTGTTTTTCGATATCGACCCTCAGCATGGTCAATTCCCGTGCAGGCGCGCGGTGGCGCGGCGGGCGAACCATTCGGCGCCGATCAATGCCCCCAGCGCCAGCACGATCGAGACGATCACGAGGCGGCCCGCGGCGGCATCGCCATCCGGGGTCTGGATCAGCGAGTAGATCGCCGAGGAAATCGTCTGGGTCTCGCCGGGGATATTGGAAACGAAAGTGATCGTCGCACCGAACTCGCCGATCGCCTTGGCAAAGCCCAGCACCATGCCGGCGACAACGCCCGGCAGCGCCAGCGGCAGCGTCACCGTGAAAAACACTTTCCAGGGGGCGGCGCCCAGCGTCTCGGCGGCCTGTTCGAGCCGACGGTCGATCGCCTCGATCGACAGCCGCATCGGACGTACCAGCAGCGGAAACGACATCACGCCGCAGGCGAGCGCTGCACCGGTCCAGCGGAACGCGAACACGATGCCGAGATGATCGGCGAGGAAGCCGCCGACGAGGCCCTTGCGGCCGAAGGTCAGGAGCAGGAGATAGCCTGTGACGACTGGCGGCAGCACCAGCGGCAGATGCACCAATGCGTCGAGCAGCGACTTGCCCCAGAAGTCATGGCGCGCGAGCAGCCATGCCAACGCAATGCCGAACGGCGTTGCCACCAGCGTTGCGATCACGGCGACCCTGAGCGAGAGCAGGATCGCCGTCCATTCGGCGGGAGAGATGTCGAGCACGAAACCGGATCGCAAAATCAGGTGGAGGGGCTGATCAGGAACTTGAAGCCGTATTTTTCCAGGATGGTCTTGGCCGCCGACGATTTCAGGAAGGCGAGATAGTCGCCGGTCTCGGCCTTTGCGGTCGTGGTCGCGGCGACGGGATAGATGATCGCGGGATGCGAATCCGCCGGGAAGGTGCCGACGATCTTCACGCCGGGCTCGACCTTGGCGTCGGTGGAATAGACGATGCCGAGATTGGCCTCGCCGCGCGCCACCAGCGTCAGCGCCGCGCGCACGCTCTCGGCCATCGCGAATTTCGGCTCGGCGGCGGTCCAGGCCCCGAGCTTCTCCAGCGCGGACCTGGCGTATTTGCCGACCGGCACCGACTTCACGTCGCCGGTCGCGATCTTGCCGTCGCCGGCGAGTTTTGCGAGGTCGAAGCCCTGCGCGATGGTGACGTTGTCGATCTTCGAGTCCTTCGGGGCGATCAGCACGATGCTGTTGCCGAGCAGATTGACTCTGGAAGGCTCGTTGATGGTCTTTTTGGCGATCGCGTAGTCCATCCAGTCGGTATCGGCGGAGACGAATACGTCGGCCGGCGCGCCCTGCTCGATCTGCTTGGCGAGCACCGAGCTTGCGGCATAGCTGACGCTGAATTTGACGCCGGTCCTGGCGGTGTAGGCGGCGTCGATCTCGTCCAGCGCGTTCTTCATCGAGGCGGCCGCGAACACGGTGATGGTCTTGTCCTCGGCGGCGGCAGGCGAGACACTCGCGCCCGCGAGGATGACGAAAGCGGTGAAAAGTCCGGCAATACGAATCATGGAGTGCGCTCCGTGCGAGCTCGCGCGCGCAAATGCGCGCGCAGATCTGGCGTTGGTTCAAGTCAGGTCGCGACGGGCGGAAGCGCTGTTCCACGGGGCCTTGCGACGGCTTACGGCCGGCAGGGGATATCGCAGCTGTGAAGATAGCAGGCTCAGCCGTCAGGTCAAAGGCGACCGTTTGTCCGGCCTATTGTGCCGGCAGGATCGCGATCGAGAGCGAATTGTCTTTGGCGCCGCTGACCTGGAGCACGAAAGGCTGGCCCGACAGCTCGTACTTCATGGTCTTGCGGATGCCGTTGCAATCGTTGGCGCCGCTGAAGGCCACGGGCTTGAGGACATGGCCGTCCTGGACCACGTCGATCCAGGCCGTGCCGGACAGGCTGATCGTGTAGAGCCCGGCCTTCGCGGTCTTGACGCTGGTGAAGCCGGCAAAGGTGCCGTCCTTCGGCGCCCGCTCCGGCGGCGTCGGCAGTCCGGCGTCCGCGGGCGCGACCAGCCCCAGCGTGATGGCTGACGACGGTAACGCGGCCTGTTCGCTGCCCGATGCGAGTTTGGGGCGATCCGGCGCGGTGAGCGCGGCACGCTCGCGCTCGATCGGCCATTTGAACTTGTCGCAGCCGCTGGGCTCTTCCGCGGCGAGAGCAGAGGTGGCGCCGAGCGTGAGCGCAGCGAAAAACGTGAGAACGCGCATGTCAAATCTCGTCATTGGCCACGCAGGGAATGCGGGGCTTGCAGGAAGTCAGGCTTGTTGAAAGACGGGATGCGCGTCCCGGGATGCCGCGGGCTTACGGCACGGCGGCGGGCTGATCCTAGCGCATCTGGGTCGCCCAAACCAACTCCTCGTCATCCCCGGGCTCGCTTCGCGCCCCGGGACGACACCATTGGTGAGGCGGCAGCTTGCCCTCCCGCCCCCGCTACGGCTTAGCGTCGCCCGCGTGCAGCACCACCCTGCAGGCGGCCGGCATCTGCGCCAGCGTCATCGGCGGCCTCGGCTTGGGCGGTTCCGGCGGCGGCTTGGGGTGCAGCACGCCGTCGCTGAACCAATAGGCGAGATCGGCCGGCTTGCAGCCCTCGTCCTCGGATTGCGACGGCTGTCCCTCGCATTCGCCTGATCCGGCCGGGCAGCGCATGCGGATGTGGAAATGATAGTCGTGGCCCCACCACGGCCGGATCTTCGACAGCCAGGCGCGGTCGCCTTTGGCGTCGCGGCACAGCGCCTTCTTGATCGCGGCGTTGACGAAGATGCGCTGCACCGCCGGCTCCTGTGCGGCATCGCGCAGCACCAGCACATGGCCTGGGGTGAACACCTTCGGATCGACGTCGAGCCGGTCCTGCCGCACCATCATCACCGCCGACATCTCCTCGCGCTCCTCGCGCGACAGCCGCCGGTCCGGCATCGGCGTCAGCCAGATGTCGGCATCGAGCCCGATCTGATGGCTGGCATGGCCCGACAGCGCCGGGCCGCCGCGCGGCTGGCCGATGTCGCCGACCAGAATGCCGGGCCAGCCCGCGTCCTTGTGCGCCTTGGCCGCGAGCCGCTTGATCAGCGCGATCATGTCGGGATGACCGTAATTGCGATTGCGCGACAGCCGCATCACCTGCCAATCGTCGCCGTTGAGCGGCATCTGCTCCGCGCCGCCGATGCACCCCCTGACATAGGAGCCGATGACACGGGCCGGCCCCTTCGAAGGCAGCAGCTTGCGCGCGAACAATTCCTTGGCGCCGATCGTGGGATCATCGTGATTGGCGAGCGGCGGCAAGGGTTTGGGATTGACGCTGCCCTTGTCCTGGGCCAGTGCGTCGCCGGCGGCCAGAAACGTCATGACGAGCAGGAGAGGGGAGAGGTGGCGGAGACTCATGCTGATCTCCTTATAGCCCAACGCCGCGTCAGGGGTAAGAATTGGGGTTGCAGCGAGGCAGCCCTACGAACATTCGTGATTTTCGCGCGGGTCCGGCCGCTTCTTAACAGTGTAATAACCGTAAGCTGCATTGACCAATATTCATGCGCGGTAAGACATTCGCGCGTCTCATGCATGCAATCGGACGCGCGCCCGGAATTGATTCATGAAGAGCGCGTGCTTTGCAGCTCTGCCCGCTTCAATTGTTGCGGGTGAACGGGGCTGATGCGTCCATCGAACCAGATCGCGCCTTTCAAACAGGCAAAATCATCCGTCGACGGCGCGCGCGAAGCTGGCGTCTGCGGATGGGCGCTTCCGAAGATTACTTTTTTTTCAGACACTTGCTCCAAAACTCGCGGCCGCTGGCTGCAGCTAGGACGAGCGAAGTTGAGTTTGGGTTCTCGAACAACAAAAAAAACACAGCGGAGCATACGCGCGAGGGCTGGCCGGCAGCCGCGCAAGCCGCGATTCGCCCGCACGCCCCATCGCCCCGTCGAACACGACGCGCTCGTCCAGAGCCGCGCCGAAGCCGAGTCGGCCATCGCCGAGGCCCGCAGATCGCATGAGCGGTTGCGTCAGGCCGTCGACCTGCTGCCGCAGGGCATCGTGATCCTCGATCCCGAAGGCCGCTACGTTCTCTGGAACAAGCAATACGCCGAGATCTACAGCAAGACCGCCGATCTGTTCGCCGAAGGCGCGCGGCTGGAGGATACGCTGCGCGTCGGGGTTGCCCGCGGCGACTATCCGGAAGCCGCCGGCCACGAGGAAGAATGGATCGCGGAGCGGCTGAAGAAGCTCCATGAGCCGGGCAAGCGGCATGAGCAGACGCTGTCGGATGGCCGGGTCATCCTGATCGAGGAGCGCCTTACCGATGATGGCGGCGTGGTCGGCCTGCGCGTCGACATCACCGAGTTGAAGCAGCGCGAGGCCTCGTTCCGCCTGCTGTTCGACGGCAATCCCGTTCCCATGATCGTCTGCGCCCAGGACGACCAGCGCATCCTCGGCGTCAACGACGCCGCGGTCGCCCATTACGGCTACAGTCGCGCCGAGTTCGAACAGCTCAAGATCCGCTCGCTGCAGGCCTTCGACAGCGAGCCGCCCTGGACGATGGATCGGTCCAGCGACGAGCAGGCCGCGCGCACATGGAAGCACGTCAAGGCCGACGGCGTGCTGATCGATCTTGCGATCTACTCCCGCGAACTGACCTATGCCGATCGGCCCGCGGTGCTGCTCGCGCTGATGGACATCACCGAGCGCAAGCGCGCCGAGGCGCGGCTCGCATTCATGGCCCAGCATGACGGGCTGACCGGCCTGCCCAACCGCAATCTGCTGCGCCAGCAGGTCGACGAGTTGCTGCAGCACAGGCGCCGCAGCACCGACAAGGTCGCGCTGCTGATGCTCGGCCTCGACAATTTCAAGGCGGTCAACGACACGCTGGGCCACGCCATCGGCGACAAGCTGCTGCGCGGCGTCGCCAAGCGGCTGCGTTCGACGCTGCGCGAGGAGGACGCCCTGGCGCGGCTGAATTCCGACGAGTTCGCGATCGTGCAGAGCGGCCTCGCGCGTCCCGAGGACGCGGTGATGCTGGCCAAGCGCCTGCTGGAAGCCATCGCCGATCCCTATCTGCTCGACGGCCATTCCGTGGTCATCGGCGCCTCGATCGGAATCGCGATGGCGCCCGGCGACGGCGATGATTCCGAAAAGCTGCTGAAGAGCGCCGACATGGCGCTGTCGCGCGCCAAATCGGACTCGCGCGGCACCTTTGCCTTCTTCGAGCCTGCGCTCGATGCCAAGGCACAGAGCCGCCGCAAGACCGAGGTCGAGCTGCGCGACGCGATCCAGAACGACGTGTTGCGCCCGTATTACCAGCCGCTGATCGACCTCTCGAGCGGCCGCATCACCGGCTTCGAGGCGCTGGTGCGCTGGCCGCATGCCGAACGCGGCATGGTCTCGCCGGCCGAGTTCATTCCGGTCGCCGAGGAAACCGGCCTGATCAATCCGCTCGGCGGGCTGATGCTGCGCCGGGCGTGCTGCGATGCCGCGAGCTGGCCGGACGACGTCCGTGTTGCCGTGAACCTGTCGCCGCTCCAGTTCCGCAGCGGCAATCTGCTCTCGGTCGTGACGGATGCGCTGAAGCATGCCGGCCTGCCGCCGCGGCGGCTCGAGCTCGAGATTACCGAGACCCTGCTGCTGGAGAAGAGCGCCCAGGTGCTGGCGACGCTGCATGCGCTACGCGCGCTCGGCGTGCGCATCTCGATGGACGATTTCGGCACCGGCTATTCCAGCCTCAGCTATCTGCGAAGCTTTCCGTTCGACAAGATCAAGATCGACCAGTCCTTCGTGCGCGACCTCGGCGCCAACCGCGAAGCCCAGGCGATCATCCGTTCCATCGTCAGCCTCGGCAAGGGCCTCGGGGTCACCATCACCGCCGAAGGCGTTGAGACCGAGGCCGAGCTCAGTTGCCTGCGCGCCGAAGGCTGCGACGAGGGCCAGGGCTATCTGTTCAGCAAGGCCCGCCCCAATGCCGAGATCATCAGCCTGCTGGCAGCGCAACGCGGCATCGACGGCGACGACGAGGAAGAGGACGACGCCGCACTGGTGGCGTGACGCTGCGAGCTGTCGCGATCCGAAAAGGCCGTCTTGCCCGGGCTTGTCCCGCCTGCGCGGCCGAAGCCGCTTCGGCGAGGCGAAGGCCCGGGCATCCACGTTCTTCGCGCGGTGCGCTCCCTCTCCCGCTTGCAAGCGGGAGAGGTGCACCGAGTTTGCCGCTCGACCTTCCAAATCAACTCACACTAAGCCGCCCGCAGGCCCGCCAGGAACGTATCCACGCTCTTCATCAGCGCCGATGCGTGCTGCCCGAGTTCGCCCGAGGCCACCATGACATTGTCGGCCAGCGCGCGTGACTGGTCCGCGGCCTGGCTTGCGCCGGCGACGTTGGCGGAGACGTCGGTGGTGCCGGCGGAGGCCTGCTGAACGCTGCGGGCGATCTCCCTTGTCGCCGAGCCCTGCTCCTCGACGGCGGCGGCGATCGTCGTGGCGATGCCGCTGATCTCGCGGATGGTGCCGCTGATATCGGAAATGGCGGTCACGCAATTGCCGGTCGCCGCCTGGATCGCGTTGACCTGGGCCGCGATCTCGTCGGTGGCCTTCGCGGTCTGGCTGGCCAGCTCCTTCACCTCGGAAGCGACCACCGCGAAGCCCCTTCCGGCCTCACCTGCGCGGGCCGCCTCGATCGTGGCATTGAGCGCCAGCAGATTGGTCTGGCTGGCGATCTCGCTGATCAGGCGCAGCACGTCGCCGATGCGCTCGGCTGACGCTGCAAGACTCGTCACCATCTCGGTCGTCTCGGTGGCTTTCACCACCGCATTGCTGGCGACCTGGCTGGAATGGGTGACCTGGCGGCCGATCTCGGTGACCGACGAGGCCAGCTCCTCGGTCGCCGCGGCAACCGTATTCACGCTGGTCGAGGCTTCCTCGGACGCCGTCGCCGCGGCGGAGGCGCGCTGCGAGGTGCCGTTGACGCTGGCGGTGATCTCGCCGGCGACGTGCTGCATATCCTCCGTGGCTTTGGCGACCGCCGCGACCACGCCCTTGACGTCCGCCTCGAAGCGATCGGCCATCTGGCGCTGCAGCGCCTGCTTCTCCAGCTCCGCCCTCGCCTTGTCGGCCTCCTGCGCCTCGCGCATCGCGACGGAGTCGAGCATGTTGCGGCGGAACATTTCGACCGCCTTGGCCATGGTGCCGAGTTCGTCCCGCCGCTCGCCGCCGGGAATGGTGACGCCGGTGTCGCCGCTGGACAGCCTGTTCATGACGGCCGTGATCGCGGTGAGCGGGCGCGACAGCCCGCGTCCGAGCAGGAGCGCCAGCACGATGGCCGCGGCCAGGATCGCGACCGTGCCGAGGACCAAATTGCGCTCGGCGGCGGCGAAGGCGGCCTCGTATTCCGTCGTGTCCTTGACGATCTCGAGCACGCCGACCGGCGTGCCCGCATAGTTCTTGATCGGGCCGGCATAGACCGCGACCGGATGGCCGTCGAGTTCGGCTTCGCGCAGCAGCGGCGCGCCGTCGATCGCCGCTTTCAGTTCGTCCGGCTTGGCGACGGCATTCTCGCCGAAGGTCGAGGATAGCTTGTTCAAATTCCTGCCGTCGACGGAGTAGACGGCAAGGTCGATGCCGAAGCGCTTCTTGGCGCGGTCGACGAATTCCTTGCCGAAGGCGGCGCCGACGTCGACATTGGCGAGGTTCTTGCCGTCGCGCACGATCGGCGTCATGCCGAAGATGCCGAGCGCCTCGCGGCCCGGCTCGACCCCGACGATCTGGCGGCCGGTCTTCAGCGCCTCCACCACGGTGACGCGGCGCCCGGAGACGTCGTCGCCGAAGGTCTTGGGCGTGTGGACGCGGAAGAACGAGATCGCCGGCGGGAGCTGGAAGGTGATCAGCGGAATGCCCTGCGCCTTCAGGGCCTTGTTGGCGTCGCCGAGCAGCGTGAGCAGGCTGTCGCGGTCGCCCCTGGCGATGGCGTCGCCGACCGGCGGCAGTGCTGCAATCACGCTCGAGACCGCCAGCGCCGCGCGTCCCTCATAGTCGATCGCCGCGATCACGCTCTCATATTGTAGCTTGAGCTGCTGATCGAGCGCCATGCGGGTCAGCGCCCGCTGCTGGGTGATCGAGAAGCCGGACAGGATGGCGCAGGCCACCGCAACCGTGAGCGCGATGGCGAGAATCAGGCGGGCGGCGATCGACTTGAGCTTGAACATCGAGAATTCCCAGGCATTTCCAAATCTTGCTTTTGTCGAACGTTGTCAGAAAATGCTTAACAACAAGCCTGCTCCGGCCTCCGTGTTTCAGCGGGCGTCCCGCGCTTATGCATGATGAGGTGTGGTGGGCGCTTGGCGAGTTCGTCAGCCTGGACCAGGATGCCGGGCCGCGGTGGCCCTGGATCATTGGGAACAACGACCAGGAATCGGCGACCTGGCGTGCGGACGCACGCCAGCGCCTCACGCTGCGAAACTGCCATCATGCTCCTGTTTTGCCCGACGGGTCAAGTTTGTTTCGTAAAAATCGAAATCTGTAATGCCATCCATGGGGCGCCTACTGTGCATGGGGTTGTTTTCGAGATTTGCTTTGTCCAGTCGCAAAACGTCTGTAACGGACCCGATCCCGCCACGAAGTCCGGCCTCGCCTTCGCCGTCATGGCCGAGCTTGACCCGGCCATCCACGCCGTCCGCGCGGACCAGACATGAAAATGCCCGGGGCTGGCCCGGGCATGACGGCAGTTTGGCTATCTCTTGGGACGGCAGGGCAACGCGCCTCAGCTATCCACCTTCAGCGCGGCGATGAAGGCTTCCTGCGGGATGTCGACCTTGCCGAACTGCCGCATCTTCTTCTTGCCTTCCTTCTGCTTCTCCAGAAGTTTGCGTTTACGCGTGATGTCGCCGCCGTAGCATTTTGCGGTAACGTCCTTGCGCAGCGCGCGCACGGTCTCGCGGGCAATCACCTTGCCGCCGATCGCCGCCTGGATCGGGATCTGGAACATGTGCGGCGGGATCAGATCCTTCATCTTCTCGACCATGGCGCGGCCGCGGCCCTCCGCGCGGGTGCGATGCACCAGCATCGAGAGAGCGTCGACCGGCTCGTTGTTGACCAGGATCTGCATCTTGACGAGGTCGGCCGGCTTGTAGTCGGTCAAATGATAGTCGAACGAGGCGTAGCCCTTGGAGACCGACTTCAGGCGGTCGTAGAAATCGAACACCACCTCGTTGAGCGGCAAATCGTATTTCACCATCGCGCGGGAGCCGACATAGGTCAGCTCCTTCTGCGAGCCGCGGCGGTCCTGGCACAGCTTCAGCACGCTGCCGAGATATTCGTCCGGCGTGAGGATCGTGGCCTCGATCCAGGGCTCCTGGATCTCCGCGATCTTGACCACGTCGGGCATGTCGATGGGATTGTGGATCTCGATCTCGGAGCCGTCGTTGAGCTTCATCTTGTAGATGACGCTCGGCGCGGTCGCGATCAGGTTGAGGTCGAACTCGCGCGATAGCCGTTCCTGGATGATCTCCAGATGCAGCAGCCCGAGGAAGCCGCAGCGGAAGCCGAAGCCGAGCGCGGCCGAGGTCTCCATCTCGAACGAGAAGCTGGCGTCGTTGAGGCGCAGCTTGCCCATCGCGGCGCGCAGCGTCTCGAAGTCGTCGGCGTCGACCGGGAACAGGCCGCAGAAAACCACGGGGATCGCGGGCTTGAAACCCGGCAGCATTTCCGTGACCGGCTTCCTGTCGTCGGTGATGGTGTCGCCGACGCGGGTGTCGGCGACCTCCTTGATCGCGGCGGTGATGAAGCCGATCTCGCCGGGGCCGAGCTCGTCGACCTGCGTCATCTTCGGCGTGAAGTAGCCGACGCGCTCGACGTCGTAGGCCGCGCCGGTGCCCATCATGCGGACGCGGCTGCCCTTCTTCATGACACCGTCGACGACGCGGATCAGCACGACGACGCCGAGATAGACGTCGTACCAGCTGTCGACCAGCAGCGCCTTCAGGGTCGCATCGCGGTCGCCCTTCGGCGGCGGCAGGCGGGTGACGATCGCTTCCAGCACGTCGGGAACGCCGAGGCCGGTCTTGGCCGAGATCATCACGGCGTCGGAGGCGTCGATGCCGATCACGTCCTCGATCTGCTGCTTGACCTTCTCGGGCTCCGCGGCCGGCAGATCGACCTTGTTCAGGACCGGCACGATCTCGTGATTGTTGTCGAGCGCCTGGTAGACGTTGGCGAGCGTCTGAGCCTCGACGCCCTGGCTGGCGTCGACCACCAGCAAGGACCCCTCGCACGCCGCCAGCGACCGCGAGACTTCGTAGGCGAAGTCGACATGGCCGGGCGTGTCCATCAGGTTGAAGATGTAATCCTTGCCGTCCTTGGCGTGGTAGGCGAGGCGGACCGTCTGCGCCTTGATGGTGATGCCGCGCTCGCGCTCGATGTCCATGGAATCGAGCACCTGCTCCTTGCCCGCCATCTCGCGGTCGGAGAGGCCGCCCGTCATCTGGATCAGGCGGTCAGCCAGCGTCGATTTGCCATGGTCGATATGGGCGACGATGGAGAAATTGCGGATGTTCGAAATCGGGACGGTCGTCATGGGCGCGGGATACCACTCACATCCCCGTGCGGCAACCATATTGCTGTATTTTCAGGGTCTTTCTTCACGCCAAGCTGATTCCACGATGGCCCAAAACGCGCTACGCAACGGCCCATGTCCAGGCCTGTATCCACGATTTCGATCCCGTCCGCCCGCGCGCGCGCAAAGACCCGGGTGAGCTTTGGCCGCTTCCGGGCCTGGCTGGTTGCCAGCGCGACCCGCCCCGAGGCGCGCCTTTGGCTGGTGATCCAGTTCGCCATCCTGCATGCGGTGATCTGGACCTTCATCCTGATCAATCTGAAGGCGGCGCAGGACATTCACATGGATGTCGCGGAAGCCTGGGGCTGGGGCCAGAAGTTCCTGCTCGGCTACGGCAAGCATCCGCCGTTGTCGGGCTGGGTCGCCGGCCTCTGGTTCTCCGCGTTCCCGGCGACCGACTGGGCGACCTATGCGCTCGCGATGGCGACCGTCGGCGTCGGCATGGTGATCTGCTGGCTGCTGAGCCTGCGCGTCGTGGACGCACGGCGGGCGTTCCTGGTCGTGGTGATGATCGCGCTCTACCCGATCTTCAACTTCAAGGGTTTCAAGTACAACGCGGACCTGCTGCAGCTCGTCACGCTGCCGCTGCTCGTGCTGGCCTATCTCAACGCCTTCGAGAAGCGGAGCTGGCAGTCCGGTATCTGGTTCGGACTCGCCGGCGCGCTGGCGCTGATGACCAAATACTGGGTGCTGACCATGATCGGCGCCATCGGTCTTGCCGCGCTGATCCATCCGGAGCGGATGCGATTCCTGTCGTCGCCGGCGCCATGGGTCGCGATCGCGACGATGGTGGTGGCGATGATCCCGCATCTGGTCTGGCTTGCGGGCGTGCATTTCGTGCCGCTGACCTATGCCGGCGACACCTACAGCCTCGACGACGCCGGCCTCGTGCATCAGCTCGTGACCGGCTACGTCCTGCACAATGTCGCGCTGCTGGCGCTGCCGGTGGCGCTGGCCGCGCTCGCCATGGCGCTGGTGCCGCATTGGTTCGGGCTGCTGTTGCACGCCCCGTCGCGCATCGTCACGCGGACCTGGGCACGCGGCGCCAATGCGGGCGTCAATCTTGCGCAGGCGCTGAATATCTGGATCGTCCAGATCATCGTCGCGGTCGGCCCGCCGCTCGGTGCGCTCGCTTTCAGCATCTACATGAAGACCGACTGGGGCATCTCGCTGTTCTTCCTGGTGCCGCTGGCGCTGGTCGCGATCCCGGCATTGCGTGTGCAAAGTGCCGCCCTGGTCAATATCGTCGCGATCTGGCTCGTGCTCAGCCTCGCAACGCTGATGGCCTCGCCCTGGATCGCCGCGCGCGAGATGGCGGCCAATGCCGCCAACACCGCGACCTATGGCGCGCGCTCGGATCTCGCGCGCGAATTGACGCAGGCCTGGCACGCGCGCTTCGGCTCGCGCTGGGCGGTCGTGGCCGGCACGATGGAGCAGATCCAGCCGATGGTGTTCTACAGCCCCGATCATCCGGCCGCGTTGATGCCGCTCGAAGCCTGGGATTCCGGGCTGACCTCGCGCGCCGAGGCCAAGGCCCACGGCTTCATCGGCGTGTTCGATCCGGCCGACGCCCGCCTGCCGGCGTTCGAGAAATGGCTGTCGGAGATTGCGCCGAACGCCGAGCGCAGCGTGATGACGACGCGCCGTTTCATTCACGGCAAGGCCGGCCCGGCGATGAGCTTGAACGTCTACATCGCGCCGCCGGCGAAGTGACCGAAGGTCATTCCGGAGCGATGCGCAGCATCGAACGTGGAATCTCGAGATTCCGGGTCTGGTGCTGTCGCACCATCCCGGAATGACGGTAAGGGCTAGATCCCTTCCTCGTTGAACTTGCTTTCAACGAGTTCGGTAATCGCCGCGAGCGCGGCATCCGCTTCGGCGCCGGCCGCCGCCACCGTGATGGTGGTTCCGGGTCCAGCCGCGAGCATCATCAGGCCCATGATCGAGGTGCCGCCGACGGTCTCGCCGCCGCGCGTCACCCAGACCTGCGCGTTGAAGCGCTCGACCGCCTGGACGAATTTCGCCGAGGCGCGGGCATGCAGGCCGCGCTTGTTGATGATCAGGAGGTCCCTGGAGATCGCGCCCGCGGGCACGCCCGACCCGGCTTGCGGCGCGTCGTCGCTCATTTGCCGGCGAGCACGCGGCTGGCGATGGTGACGTATTTGCGACCCGCTTCCTGGGCCATCGCGATCGCGTCGGGCAGCGCGCGCTCTTCGCGCACCTTGGCGAGTTTCACCAGCATGGGAAGGTTGATGCCCGCCAGGACCTCGACCTTCGGCCGGCTCATGCAGGAGATCGCGAGGTTGGACGGTGTGCCGCCGAACATGTCGGTGAGGATCGCAACGCCGTCGCCGGAATCGACGCGGTTAACCGCCTCGATGATGTCGCTTCGACACAGATCGGAATCGTCTTCGGCGCCGATCGTGATCGCTTCAATTTGCTTTTGTGGGCCCATGACATGCTCAAGCGCTGCCTTGAACTCGTCGGCAAGGCGCCCGTGGGTCACAAGTACTAGACCAATCATCGGAAAACTCCTCGCGGGCGCTTTTGGTGCACCGCACGAACGCGCCACTTTGACCATCCAGAGCCCCCGCGCAAGAGGGGATGTTGCGTATCTCCCTGAATCTAGACGGATGGATGAGGGGAGCTGCGCCGGTCTATTCGGTCGCGATAGTGGGGCTCATATGGTTACCATTTCCCTTCAAACAATCGCCTCAAGGGTTAACGGAAGATGAACTCTTGGTAGTGGTCAAGGCCGCGACAACCGATGGGAGGGGCGAGTAGCCGCGCTCGACCGGGATTCGCGGTATTTCGACACCGAAAATACTCGTTTTCAGCGATTCTGCCGCAGGCAGACGCTCCGCATCCGCGGCGTCCAGGTCGACCACGAGACCGACGGTCGCACGCTCCACAAAGTCGCAGCGGCGAATTCCGAGCCCTCGGATCTCGATGAGGCCCGCCAGTTTCGGGGCTGGCCGGACCTCAATTTCGTGGCCGACTGTCGCCAGATGGACACGGTCGTCGCCAACCAGAACCGACCTTTCGACCACCCCGGCGCGGCCCGCCATGATCAAATCGAAGGCAAGGCGCGACTTGCCGGCGCCCGAGGGCCCCCGGATCAACACCGCCACAGTCCCGACCTTGACCGCCGAGGCATGAACGCTGGGACCGCCTTCGTTCAAGCTGCCGCCGTTCAAGTTGGCTTGGCTCATAGCGCCGGCAGCCTCACCACGAAGCGCGCGCCGGCAACCGTCGGCGCGCCGTCCTCGTCCGGCGGGCCCGCACGGTTCTCCGCCCAGATGCGCCCGCCATGGGCATCGACGATCTGCTTGGAGATCGACAGGCCGAGGCCGGAATTCTGGCCAAAACCCTGATGCGGGCGGTCGGTGTAGAAGCGCTCGAAGATGCGCTCCAGCGCATCGTCGCGAATGCCGGGGCCGTCGTCGTCGACCACGATCTCGATCTCGGCGCGGACGCGGCGGCAGGTCAGGCGCACCTTGCTGCCGGCTTCCGAGAAGGACTGCGCGTTGGAGAGCAGGTTGGAGACCACCTGCCCGAGCCGCGAGTCATGGCCGGTCACGGCGAATGCGTCGGTCGCGCTGCGGCCCTCGAAGCGCGTCTCGACCGCGACGTCGTGGCCGAGCTTGGTTTCATTGGCAACGGAGACGAGCGTCGTCAGCAGGCGGCGCAGGTCGACCGGGATCGCATCCTGGCGCTGCAGCTCGGCATCGAGGCGGCTGGCGTCGGAGATGTCGGAGATGAGGCGATCGAGCCGCTTGACGTCGTGCTCGATCACCTCGAGCAGGCGCGCACGGCTGTTCTCGTTGCGCGCCAGCGGCAGCGTCTCGACGGCGGAGCGCAGCGAGGTGAGGGGATTCTTCAGTTCGTGGGCGACGTCGGCGGCGAACATCTCGATCGCCTCGATCCGGCTGTAGAGCGCGCTGGTCATGTCGCGCAGCGCGCCGGACAGATGTCCGATCTCGTCGCGGCGGCGGGTGAAGTCTGGAATCTCGATGCGGGCCTTGATGCGGCGGCGGACGCTCTCGGCACTGTCGGCCAGCCGGCGCACCGGACCTGCGATCGTGCTGGCGAGCAGCAGCGACAGCATGATCATGACCGCGGCGGCGACGCCGCCGACCTTGAGGATGGCGAGGCGCTCGGCGGTGACCATCTGGTCGATGTCATCGCCCTGGGTGGACAGCATCAGCGCGCCGTGGATGGCCCGCGAGCGCAGCACGGGGACCGCGACAGAGACGATCACCTCGCCGCGCGCATTGACACGCACCATCGAGCGCTTCTGGCCCTGGAGCGCATCGCCCACTTCCGCATAGCCGTTGCCATTCTCGGGCCCGAGTTCGCGATAGAGCGGCAGGTCGCCGCGGTTCAGCCAGGTGCGCACCGCGACCATGCCGCGCTCGACGAAGCCGGGCTTGTCGGCGGGCGGCGGCAGATCGAGGCGCAGCACGTTTTCGAGGTTGCGGCTGTCGAGCAGCAGGCTGCCGTTCGGATCATAGATGCGGGCGCGTGTCTTGGTCGGCGAGATCAGCGTGCGCAAAACCGGCGCAACGCGCTCGGGATTGATCGGAAAGTCCAGCGGCGAATACTCGTCGGGCCCGCCATAGGTCTCGCCCGGCTTGAGGTCGAGCAGCCGGTCGGGATCGATGGTGATGGTGTTGGTCTGGACTGTCGCCGATGCCGCGATGGCGCCGGCGATGATCTCGGCCTGAACCAGCAGGCTCTGCGCGCGCGCGTCGATCAGGCCGGCGCGGAATTGCGACAGATACAGGATGCTCGCGACCAGCGCGACGAGACCGGCGAGGTTGAGCGAGACGATGCGACGGGTCAGGCTGGAGAAAGACAGCGCGAAGAAGAACTGCCCGGCACGCTTCAGCCAGTTCAGTGGCCGCCAGCCCTGCGCGGCCGGCTTGTCCTCGGCCATATGCTCCTGAACGCCGTCGGATGAGACATCCCCGGCGCTCTGGTTCTGGTCAGGCTGCGTTCGGTCAAGCAATGCTCACGCCCGCGTTAGGACTTCTGGTGTGAAGGTTCCCCGCATCCTAGAGCCATCCCGATCCCGATGGAACGAGAACCAGCGATGGGCTCTCAGTCTTTCGTGAAGGCGACCTGCGCCTCAGGCTTCCTTGAAGCGGTAGCCGACGCCGTACAGCGTCTCGATCATCTCGAACTCGTTGTCCACCACCTTGAACTTCTTGCGCAGCCGCTTGATGTGGCTGTCGATGGTGCGGTCGTCGACATAGACCTGGTCGTCATAGGCGGCGTCCATCAGCGCATTGCGGCTCTTCACCACGCCGGGCCGGGTCGCCAGCGCCTGGAGGATCAGGAATTCGGTGACGGTCAGCGTCACCGGCTCGTTCTTCCAGGTACAGGTATGGCGTTCCGGATCCATGCGCAGCAGGCCGCGGTCGAGCGCCTTGGCGTCGTTCTCCTTGGGCGTGACGGTCGGGTCCTTCGGCGCCGAGCGGCGCAGCACAGCCTTGACGCGCTCGACCAGCAAACGTTGCGAGAACGGTTTGCGGATGAAGTCGTCGGCGCCCATCTTGAGGCCGAACAGTTCGTCGATCTCTTCGTCCTTGGAGGTCAGGAAGATCACCGGCAGGTCGGACTTCTGCCGCAGACGGCGCAGTGTTTCCATACCGTCCATGCGCGGCATCTTGATGTCTAGAATGGCGAGATCGGGTTGCGTGGTACGGAAACCGTCGAGCGCGGAGGCGCCGTCGGTGTAGGTCATGATGCGGTAGCCTTCGGCCTCCAGCGCGATCGAGACGGATGTGAGAATGTTGCGGTCGTCGTCGACCAAAGCGATTGTGGGCATGAGCCTCTGCTTTCTGCTTTCCGTTTGGGTCGTGGCTTAAACGGCGAGCAATCCACTGATGCGCCGCATACATGGGTGCCGAATTTGGCGTTCGAACCTTGTCACCGAGCAATGCAAGCTGGGCTGAAGTGTGACCAAGTTCCACGAAACACGGCAGATTCGCCGCATGCCCATCCATAACCGGGCCCTCGTTTACCCGAAAAAAGGCCCTCCTTGCAACCACCTGAGCCGAGAAAGCCCATGCAACCGACCCCTGATTTCGACCCCGGAAAGCTCGCCAGATCGCTGCTGGGGCGGTCGCGGCAAGGGGCGCTCGCCACGCTGATGGTGGGCTCGGGCGATCCCTATTGCTCCCTGGTCAACCTGGCCAGCCACCCGGATGGCTCGCCGATCCTGCTGATCTCGGGACTCGCCGTGCACACAAGGAATATCCTCGCCGACAGCCGGGTTTCCCTGATGCTGGACGAGCGCGCGGCCGGCGATCCCCTCGAAGGCGCCCGGATCATGCTGTCCGGACGCGCCGAGCAGGCCGCGGCCGACAAGGAGATCCTTCAGCGGCGGTATTTGGGTGCCCATCCGTCGGCCGAGGCCTTTGTCTCGTTTAGGGATTTCTCCTTCTTCCCGATCCGGCCCACGGGCATCCATCTGGTCGCCGGTTTTGGCCGGATCGTCGATCTCAAGCCGGAGCAGTTCCTGACGGACCTCACCGGCGCCGACGACCTGCTGGCGGCGGAGGAGGGTGCGGTCGCTCATATGAATGAGGACCACCGCGACGCCATGGGCCTCTATGCGACGAGGCTGCTCGGTGCGCCTGAGGGGGATTGGCGCTGCACCGGCTGCGACCCCGAGGGGCTCGACATGCAGGACGGCCAGACCGCCCTGCGGCTGGATTTTCCGGAGCGGGTGACCAACGGCACCGCGCTGCGCAAGATGCTGGTTCGCCTGGTCAGCGAGGCACGTGCCAAGGCGGACTGAAGCGAAACCAATTGAACGCCACCGGCGATCGCCGCGACCCAAGACCGTAACGGTCTTGAAGCGCAGCGAGAGAGCTCATGAGACGCCGTCGTTTGACGCTGGTCGCGGGTTTGGCGCTGGCGATCACTGCATCGCTGGTCACGACCAGCCTCGCCCAGAAGGGTGATCTGTCCGTGGAGAGCGCGCGGATCAACGCGCTGAGAAGCGCCGGCAGATATTCGGAGGCATTACCGCTCGCGCAGGCGATGGTGGCCTCTCTCGAGAAGACCGCCAACAATCGCGACCTCTCAGGCGCGCTCAACAACCTCGCGCAGATCCATGCCGATCAGGGCCGCGACGACCAGGCCGAGCCGCTCTACAAGCGCGCCATTGCGCTGATGGAAAAGGGAATGGGTCTCGACAGCGTCGAGATCGCACCGGTGCTGAACAATCTGGCCGCACTCGATCAGCGGCAGAGCCGATTCGCCGAGGCCGAGCCGCTGTTCAAGCGCGCGCTGGCCATTCGCGAGAAGGCGTTGTCGCGCGAGCATCCCGACGTCGGCCAGTCGCTCAACAATCTCGGCACGCTCTATGTGAAGCAGCAGCGCTATGCCGATGCCGAGCCGCTGCTTCAGCGGGCGCTCGCGATCTACCAGAAAATCGGCGGTCCCGAGCATCCGGCCGTTGCAACGCTCCTGAACAATCTCGGCCAGCTCTACCGCGATCTCAACCGTGACGCGGATGCCGAAGCACCGATCAAGCGCTCGCTCGCAATCCGCGAAAAGGTGCTGGGCTTGGATCACCCCGACGTGGCGCGGTCCCTCAACAATCTCGCGGGCCTCTACGAGCACCAGCAGCGCTATGCCGATGCCGAGCCGCTCTATCGCCGCGCGCTTGCCATCCGCGAGCGCGCGCTCGGCCCCGATCATCCGGATGTCGCGACCTCGACCAGCAATCTCGCCTATTTCCTCTACGCATCAGGCCGGAACGCGGAGGCGTTGCCGCTCGCTGAAAAGACGCTTCGCAACGATCGCGCGCAATTGCGGGTCGTTCTACCGGTCCTGTTCGCGGCGCGGCAGCAATCCCTTCTGCCGGACGACAAGGCGCTGGACGAGGCGCTCACGGCGATCCAGCGCGGCACGCAATCCTCGGCCGCGTCGGCCGTGAACAAGCTCGCCGTGCGGCTCGCGGCCGGCAGTGACCGGCTCGCCGAGTTGGTGCGCCGGGACCAGGACCTTGCGGCCGAGTCCGAGGCACTCGACAAGGCGATCATCGCCGCGGTGGCGAAGCCATCGCCCCAGCGCGACGTCGCGGCCGAGCAGCGCTCTCGCGCGCGGATCGCGGCTATTGTGGGCGAGCGTGCAGGTCTTCAGAAGACGCTCGCCATCGAGTTCCCCGACTACGCCTCGCTCTCCAATCCTCTGCCGCTTGCGGTGAAGGACATCCAGCCGCTGCTGTCGGCCGACGAGGCGATGGTGCTCTATGCCGTGGTCGACCAGCGGAGCTATGTCATCGCGATCACGCGCGAGGGTGTCGACTTGAAGGAGATTTCGCTCGGCACGGACGCGCTGACGCAGAAAGTGACTGCGTTCCGCAGGGGGCTGGATGTCGGCAAGGCGCGCGATGCCTCCGGCAAATCCGGATTGTTCGATCTGGCGCTCGCCAACGAACTGTATGTCGCGCTGCTTAGTCCGGTTGAAGCTCTAACGAGAGACAAGCGAAACCTGCTCGTGGTGCCGTCGGCCGCGCTGACCGCCTTGCCGTTCCATCTGCTCGTCACCGAGAAACCGCAGGCTGCGGTTCCGGATACGCTCGAGGGCTACCGCAGCGCCGCCTGGTTGTTGCGGCGTCAGGCCGTCTCGGTGCTGCCATCGGTCGTGAGCTTGAAATCGCTGCGTGGCTTTACGCGCAAGGACGAGGGCGTGAAGCCGATGACCGGCTTTGGCGATCCCGTGTTCAACCCTGCGCTGGAAGGGCCCGCAGAGCGCCGCGCCGCGAATGGACAGGTTGCCGCGCGCAGCGTCGTGACATCGGCCTATAGCGAGTTCTGGCGCGGTGCTGGTGTCGATCGCGCCCGGCTTGCGCAGTCGCTGCCGCAATTGCCGGATACCGCGGACGAGTTGAACGCGGTCGCCAAGGATGTCGGCGCGGCCGCAGCCGACATCCATCTCGGCCGCGACGCCAGCGAGGCGACGCTGAAGCGTGCGGCGCTTCCTCAATACCGCATCATCTACTTTGCCACCCACGGGCTCGTCGCCGGCGACATCAAGGGATTGGGTGAGCCTTCGCTTGCGCTCTCCATTCCTGAACAGCCCACGGAACTGGATGACGGTCTGCTCACGGCGAGCGAAGTCGCCCAGCTCAAACTCAATGCGGATTGGGTCGTACTGTCGGCCTGTAACACCATTGCCGGCGACAAGCCCGGCGCCGAGGCGCTATCGGGATTGGCGCGCGCGTTCTTCTACGCCGGCGCCCGTGCGCTGCTGGTCTCGCATTGGGCGGTGGATTCGGAGGCCGCCACGCGCTTGACCACATCGACTTTCGATCTTCTTAAAAACGAACCAGGACTCGGCCGAGCCGAAGCCTTGCGCCGCGCCATGCTGACCTACGTCGATGACGCATCGTCGCCGCGCAACGCTTATCCCGCGATGTGGGGACCGTTCGCGCTGATCGGGGAGGGCGAGGTACGATAAGGCTGGCGAGCGGATTGTGCGTCGCAACAACAGCTGGAAGTGCTGAATCGCGTATTTGGTTGCGCGATCATTCGTGAATTTTTGATGCGCCTGCTCAGGGCTGAAAGGCGCGACGTTCAGCGCGGTCGTTGAATAAACCAAATCCTGCGGGATCGCTTGGCAACGTCGGCGTTCACCGATATTAGGTCGTCCAACCGAGGCCGGACGGCCTGTAATTCACGGTGACCGCGACGCCGTCATGGTCAGGTCGCGCCATGTGTCGCGGGTTCGAGGAGGATTTTTCGTGAAAGAGACGGGCGTGCGCAACGGTGCCTTCGGTGCCGACAAATTCGGTTTAAAGAATCTCAAGCAGGTTCACTGGAACCTCGGCGCACCGCAGCTCTATCAATACTCGCTCTCAGCGGGTGAGGCGGTGCTGTCCGCAGACGGTTCGCTCTGCGCCGATACCGGCGAGTTCACGGGCCGCAGCCCCAAGGACAAGTTCACGGTGCGCGACGCCACCACGGACAAGAAGATGTGGTGGGCCGGCAACCAGTCGATCACCGCCGAGCAGTTCGAGACGCTCTATCAGGATTTTCTCAAGCACGCGGAAGGCAAGAGCCTGTTCGCGCAGGACCTCTATGGCGGCGCCGATCCGGCCTACCGGATCAAGACCCGCGTCTTCACCGAGCTTGCCTGGCACTCGCTGTTCATCCGCACGCTGCTGATCCGCCCCGAGGCGATCGAGCTGTCGACCTTCACGCCCGAGCTCACCATCATCGACATGCCGAGCTTCCGCGCCGATCCGAAGCGCCATGGCTGCAAGTCGGAGAACGTCGTCGCGATCGACTTCGCCCGCAAGATCGTGCTGATCGGCGGCTCCTACTATGCCGGCGAGATGAAGAAGTCGGTCTTCACCACGCTGAACTATTATCTGCCCGAACGCGGCGTGATGCCGATGCACTGCTCGGCCAATGTCGGCGCAAACGGCGACACCGCGATCTTCTTCGGGCTGTCAGGCACTGGCAAGACCACGCTATCGGCCGATCCAAACCGCACGCTGATCGGCGATGACGAGCATGGCTGGGGCCCGAACGGCGTCTTCAACTTCGAAGGCGGCTGCTACGCCAAGTGCATCAAGCTGTCGAAGGAAGCCGAGCCCCAGATCTACGCAGCGTCGACGCGCTTTGGTGCGGTGCTCGAAAATTGCGTGCTCGACGAAGACACCCGCGTTGTCGATTTCGACGACGGCTCCAAGACCGAAAATACGCGTTCTGCCTATCCGCTCGACTTCATCCCGAACGCCTCGCGCACCGGCCGCGCGCCGCAGCCGAAGAACGTGGTGATGCTCGCCGCCGACGCCTTCGGCGTGCTGCCGCCGATCGCCAAGCTGTCGCCGGCGCAGGCGATGTATCACTTCCTTTCCGGCTACACCGCAAAGGTCGCCGGCACCGAGCGCGGTCTCGGCAACGAGCCGCAGCCGGAGTTCTCCACCTGCTTCGGTTCGCCCTTCCTGCCGCTCGACCCCAGCGTTTACGGCAATATGCTGCGCGACCTGATCGCCCAGCACAATGTCGACTGCTGGCTGGTCAACACCGGCTGGACCGGCGGCAAGTACGGTACCGGCTCGCGCATGCCGATCAAGGTGACGCGTGCGTTGCTCACCGCGGCGCTGGATGGAAGCTTGCGCAATGTCGAATTCCGTACCGACAAATATTTCGGCTTCGCGGTGCCGACCGCGCTGCCGGGCGTGCCGGCCGAGATCCTGAACCCGGTCAACACCTGGAAGGACAAGGACGAGTTCGACAAGACCGCCCGCGCGCTGGTCGGCATGTTCCAGAAGAACTTCGCCAAGTTCGAAGCCCAGGTCGACGCCGAAGTGCGTGCGGCCGCTCCGGACGTGAAACTCGCGGCGGAGTAAGGCTGCGGTCTCGCTTGAATACAAAAGGGCGGCCGCGAGGCCGTCCTTTTTGTCTGTGTGCGCAAGCGCTGACCGCACACTCGGCGTCGTCCCCGCGAACGCGGGGACCCGTACCGCGTGATCTTTCGAGGAAGTGCAGTGCAAGGGTCGGCGAAGAGGCGCTACTGGTCTTCGCCAAACTACCCCCTGTGGTTATGGGTCCGCGCGTTCGCGGGGACGACGCTGGAGCTAGGTCTTACGCCTTGAAATACGCAATCTGCGTCGTGGTCGCCAGCAGCCGTCCGTTCGGCGACCACAGCTCGGCGTTCTGGTCGGCGTAGCTCTTGTGCATGATCTTCGAATCCGCCGTCGCGAGCACGCGCGTGATGTCTTCGGCGGCGAGTTCTTCGCTGTCGGTGTGGAAATACGTCGTCAGCGACACCGTGCCAAACGGCACCAGTTCGCGCCTTGCGTGGAAGATGCGGCCGAAGAAGGCGTCCGACATCGACATCAGCGACAGCATGTCGAGCTTGCGCGGCGTGCGGTCGCCGATCCAGATTTTCGAATAGGTGCCGGCAAGCTCAGGCTGCGGCGGGCCGATCCGCATCTCGCCCTCGACGAAGCGGAACTCGTACTGGTTGGCCCAGGACGCCTTGATGTTTGGGAATGGCAGCGTCTGCTCGAACGGCGTGGTCTCGGGAAATTGCGCCACCCGGTGCTGCCAGGACGGCCGCCGCTCGGCGAACACCGCGGTGGCCAGCGTCGCCACGTCGCCGCCGCCCTGCGACAGTTCGACGCTCCAGTGCTGGCTGGAGCGGTTGGCTTTCACCAGCCGGACGTCGAGATCGAACGGACCCTTGGCGATCGGCGCGCAGTAATTGACGGTGAGGGCCAGCGGGTCGCCGATGCGCTGCGGATGCTCCATCAGCGCGCGCAGGATGGTCGCTGCGGTGATGCCGCCGAACGGGCCGACAAAGGCCCAATAATCATCGCTGGTGTGCCCCTGCCAGCTCGAGTCACCGGCGGTGATGCGGGTGGCGTCGTCGAAGGGGTGGGGAAGCTTGGCGTGCATGGTGCGATCCGGCGTTCAATGACGGACGTCATATCACGTCCGCAACCGCCCTGTGCAATTACCTCTGGGGTTAGCCGATTTCGCTACCTGGAAAATCAGCTCGCAGCGTCGCGCCGGTCTTCCGCCTCCTGGAAGGCGGCCGCGGTCGGATTCACCGGCACGTTCCAGATTTCCTCGGCGTATTCGCGGATGGTGCGGTCGGACGAAAACCACGCCATGCGTGCGACGTTGAGAATGGAGGCGCGCGTCCAGGCCGGCGCCACCTGCCAGCGCGCATCGACGCTGCGCTGCGCCTCGTAATAGGAATCGAAGTCTGCACTGACCATGTAATGGTCGAGATAGCGCAGCGCATGCGCGATGGATTCGAACCGGCCGGCATCGCCGGGCGAGAATTCGCCGGCGCCGATCGCATTGATGGCGCGCTGGAGCTTCGGCGATTTGCGGATCACGTCCGAGGCGTCCAGCCCCTGCTTGCGCCGGATCATGACGTCGCCGGCTTCCATGCCGAAGATTGCGATGTTTTCGGCGCCGACATGGTCGCGGATTTCGATATTGGCGCCGTCGAGGGTGCCGATGGTGAGGGCGCCATTCAGTGACAGCTTCATGTTGCCGGTGCCCGAGGCTTCCATGCCGGCAGTCGAGATTTGCTCGGACAGGTCAGCCGCGGGAATGATCACTTCCGCGAGGCTGACATTGTAGTCGGGCAGGAACACGACCTTGAGCTTGCCGTTGATCGCAGCGTCGTTGTTGACGACCTCCGCGACGTCGTTGATCAGCTTGATGATCAGCTTGGCGTAGCGATAGCTCGCCGCCGCCTTGCCCGCGAAGATCTTGACCCGCGGCACCCAATTGCCGTCGGGGTCGTCTTTGATCGCCTGGTACAGCGCGACCGTCTCGATGATGTTGAGCAGCTGGCGCTTGTATTCGTGGATGCGCTTGATCTGCACGTCGAACAGCGCGCTCGGGTCGACCTTAATGCCGAGCCGTTCGCCGATCAGGCGCGCGAGCGCCGTCTTGTTGTGCAGCTTGACGCTGCGGAATCTCTTCTGGAATTCGACGTCGCTGGCGCGCGCCTCGATCAGGCTGAGCTGGGTCGGGTCGTCGAGCACGGCGTCGCCGCAGGTCTCGCGCAACAGATCGGTCAGCTTCGGGTTTGCCAGCATCAGCCAGCGGCGGAAGGTGATGCCATTGGTCTTGTTGGTGATGCGGCCGGGATAGAGATGGTTGAGATCGTGGAACACGGTCTCGCGCATCAGGTCCGAATGCATCGCCGAAACGCCGTTGATGCTGTGCGAGCCCACGAAGGCGAGCTGGCCCATGCGCACGCGGCGGCCGCTCTTCTCGTCGATCAGCGAGACCGAGGCGCGGAAGTCGATGTCGCCGGGCGCACGCGCTTCGGCGAGTGCGAGATGCTGCACGTTGATGCGGTAGATGATTTCGAGATGCCGCGGCAGCAGCCGCTCGAACAGTTCGACCGGCCAGGTCTCGAGCGCCTCGGGCAGCAGCGTGTGGTTGGTGTAGGAGAGGGTGGCGACCGTCAGTTTCCAGGCTTCGTCCCAGCGGAAATTATGCAGGTCGACGAGGAGTCGCATCAACTCGGTGACGGCAAGGCTCGGATGGGTGTCGTTGAGCTGCACCGCGACCTTGGACGGCAGGCTGCGGAGCTGGCCGTCGGACGACAGATGCCGCTTGATCAGATCCTGCAGCGAAGCCGAGACGAAGAAATATTCCTGGCGCAGGCGCAGCTCGCGGCCCGCGGGGCTCTCGTCGTTCGGGTAGAGGAATTTGCAGATGGCCTCCGCGCGCGACTGCTCGGCGCTGGCGCTGACATAGTCGCCCTTGTTGAAGGCGTCGAGCTTCAGCGGATCCGGCGAGCGCGCCGACCACAGGCGGAGCGCATTGACGTGCTGGCCGCGCCAGCCGACGATCGGCGTGTCATAGGCGATCGCCTGCACGGTCTCGCCCGGATGCCAGATCGCACGGTCCCGGCCCTTGTCGTCGACATGCTCGACGCCGCCGCCGAAATTGATGTCGTAGATCACTTCCGGTCGCTGCAATTCCCAGGGATTGCCGAAGCCGAGCCATTCGTCCGGATATTCCTGCTGCCAGCCCTGATTGATGATCTGGCGGAACAGGCCGTAATCGTAGCGGATGCCGTAGCCGATCGCGGGGATCGACAGCGTGGCCATGCTTTCCATGAAGCAGGCGGCCAGCCGCCCGAGGCCGCCATTGCCGAGCGCGGCATCCGGCTCGCATTTGCGCAATTCGGGCAGCGATACGCCGAGATCGCCGAGCGCGACCTCGAAGATCTTGAGCAGCCCCATGTTGTTGAGCGCGTCGGTGAACAGACGGCCGATCAGGAACTCGAGCGAGAGATAATAGACGCGCTTGCGGCCGGCGTCGTAGCTGTGCTTCTCGGCGAGCAGCCAGCGGTGCACGATGCGGTCGCGCAGCGCCAGCGCCGCGGCCTGGTACCAGTCGTGCTTGGTCGCCATGCCCGCGTCCTTGCCGATGGCAAGGCGCAGCTTCGCCAGGATCGTGCCTTTGATCTCAGCCAGCGCGAGTTCGTCGATGGGCTGGCCGGGAGCTGGGAAATTTGACTGGAACGATTGATCTTGCAAAGCCGTCACTTCCTGGTCGCGAGAACACTACTAACCCTACGCGTCTTGTAACCTTAAGCGTATTGCCTGCGCATCGGAACCATTGCTGGTGCGGCCGTGCACGGCGCTGGCGTAAAATTATGCAAGGAATGGGCCGATTTGGGAACCCGGAAGCGTACGGAAGACGCTGATTTGGTGCGTTTCGGGCAGTCTGAATTGACAAGCCTCCGGTCGGAAATCGACCGGCCGTGCTCGCATGAGGTTGGCGTTATCTGACCACGCCCGACGTAAATCCCGCCTTTCGCCGAGGCGGCTTGATTTCCTTTTTCAGGAAGCAGCGGGCTTCGCGACCGGTGTAACCGGGGCGGGCATAGGTGAAGGCGCGGCACTTGTTGTCGGCGGTGCAGGCGGCCTTGCAGGCCTCTTCGCCTTCGCCGTCCTTGAGCTCGAAATTGCGCAGATCTCCGCCAGGACGGTCGATCGACGTTTCCACGCCCTCGACCCGCGGCTCGATCACACCGGCGCCGCGGACGCCGGAGATGCAGCAACTGCCCGGGACGCGCGGCGGCACGGTGTTCTTCAGCCAGCATACGGCCGAACCGCCTTCCACGTCGGGATAGCTGAAACTCCAGGAGCGGCACCGGCGATCGCGCTCACACTGCAGTGCGCAATCCTCGGGGTCGCCCGATGTGACCGGCGTATTGAAATAATCGCCGCCGGGCCGGTCGAACGCCGTCTGGGCGCGCACGGGCTCGCTCGCGAACACCAGCGAGAGCAGCGTGGCGCAGGCCACGACGCTTGCCAAGATCCTGGCCAACACCTTTGCCAGGACGGCCCCGGACAGGCGGCCCTTCCCCATCGGAACAGCTTTCGAGTTATTGACGGCATTCAGTTTTTTCAGCCATTCATTTGATCGCCACAAACCTGTATGGGCGATGAACGGCCGAACGTCCGGGCGGCTGTGACCCTAGAAGGCGTATTCCGCGTAGGCCGGATCCACTGAGCCGTTCCAGGGACCGTTGAACTTCTCCAGCATCTCTTCGGCTGGCGTGCGGCCGGAATCGATGATGCGGTCGAGCGGTTCGAGGTGCCGGGTTTCGTCACGGCCGAGCTGGTCGATCCGGCCGCGCCGGCGCAGGCCGGCATGGGCCAGGACCAGGCATTCCTTGGCGATCTCGAACAGATAGCGGTCCTTGATCCGCGCCTTGAAGCCGAAGCGCGGCACGTCGTCGCGCAAGGCCTGGCGCTCGGGCGCGGTCCAGTGCTTCGCGAGGTCCCAGGCGGCATCGAGCGACACGTCATCATAGAGCAGTCCGGCCCAGAATGCCGACAGCGCCGGCAGCCGGCCCCACGGGCCGCCATCCGAGCCGCGCATCTCCAGATAACGCTTGAGCCGCACCTCGGGGAAGATCGTCGAAAGATGGTTGGCCCAGTCCGATAGCGTCGGACGCTCGCCGGGAAGATTGTTGTTGCGGCCCTCGAAGAAGGCACGGAACGAGGAGCCCGACACGTCGATATAGTCGTCGCCGCGCTTGACGAAATACATGGGCACGTCGAGCGCGTAGTCGACGTAGCGCTCGAAGCCCATGCCGTCCTCGAACGCCCAGGGCATCATGCCGGCGCGCGCATTGTCGGTGTCGCGCCAGATCTCGGAGCGGAAGGAGAGGAAGCCGTTCGGCTTGCCCTCGGTGAACGGCGAATTGGCGAACAGGGCGGTCGCGACCGGCTGCAGCGCGAGCGAGACGCGCAGCTTCTTGACCATGTCGGCTTCGGACGAGAAGTCGAGATTGGTCTGCACCGTGCAGGTCCGGTACATCATGTCGAGGCCGTATTGGCCGACCTTCGGCATGTAGCCGGTCATGATCTTGTACCTGCCCTTCGGCATCACCGGAATGTCGGCGCGCGACCAGGACGGGGTCATGCCGAGGCCGAGGAAGCCGATGCCGAGCGGGGTCGCGATCTCGCGCACTTGCGCCAGATGCGCCATCAGCTCGCTCTGGGTCTGGTGCACGTTCTCGACCGGCGCTCCGGAGAGCTCGAACTGTCCGCCGGGCTCCAGCGAGATCGCACCGCCGCCGGTGACGTCGTAGAGGCCGATGATGTTGCCTTTCTCCATGATCGGCTCCCAGCCGAGCAGGAGCTTCATGCCCTCGAGCAGCGCGCCGATGCCGCGGGCGCCTTCGTAGGGCACCGGGCGGTGGCCCTCGAGCGTGAACGGCGTCTTCTCGTGCTCGGTGCCCATGCGGAATTCGGACGGGTCCTTGCAGCCGCCCTCGAACCAGGCGACGAGCTCGTCGCGCGAGTGCAGCGGCGTCATATCGATCTGGTCTCGCGCCATATCAAACTCTAATCAAAAGGGCGCTTCGATCGAAGGCGCGCGGGTGACAGGGGCGGCCCGCGAACCCATGGGGTACACGGACGAACTGGGTTTGCCGCGCGATCATCGCGACGGCGAGGTTTCGTTGACGTTGACGACGGGCGGCAACTTCATCTCGCCGCACGAACATCCCAGCCGGTCGAGCAGGCCGCTGAGCTTGACCGCATCCGCATCCGACAGTTTGGAGCCGACATATTTCTCGATCGCGGCGGAGTAGGCGCCCCACATCCGCTTCTGCAACTCGCGGCCCGCTTCCGTGATCTCCACGAACTGGCCGCGCTTGTCGATCTTGCACTCGCGCCGGGAGGCGAGCCCCTCGTCGACCAGGCGATCGATCAGGCGCGAGGTCGAATATTGCGGGATCAGCATCTGCCGCTCGAGTTCCACCGGCCGCAATTCGCCGGACGGCGCCCGCGACAGTTCGAGCAGAGCGTCGTACCAGGCCAGCGGCGGGAAGCCCGCCTTCTTCAGGTCCTGCTCGACGCAATCGAGCACGCGGCTCTGCACCCGCATCAGGCGGATCCAGGCGGAAGTGGCCTCGGTCGATGGTTTACGTTTCATGGTCCCGCTCAAACTCGTCGCCCGTCTCTTACCCCACTCGATGCACCTGCATCAATCTTGCTATTTCATGCAGCTGCATGTAGGCGTAATTTCGCCTGAGCCAAGCCAAAAGAGGAGGAAACTCCATGAAACTCTATTACTCGCCCGGCGCCTGCTCCCTGTCTCCCCACATCGCCCTTCTGGAAGCCGGCCTGCCCTATGAGCTGGTCAAGGTCGATCTTCGGGCCAAGAAGCTCGAAAATGGTGAGGATTATCTGAAGCTGAACCCCAAGGGCCAAGTCCCCGCGCTGGGCCTTGATAGCGGTGAGATCGTGACCGAAGGTCCGGTCATTGTCCAGTTGATCGCCGATCAGGCGGCAGCCAAGGGACTGGCGCCGGCCCGCGACAGTTCCGAGCGCTACAAGCTGCTCGAATGGCTGAACTTCCTCACCTCGGAGGTCCACAAGAGCTTCGGCCCCTTGTTCGCGCCGGCGCTGAACGACGAGGCCAAGGCGTTCTTCAAGGACCGCGTCATGGGCAAGCTGAAATATATCGACAGCCAGCTCGCCGGTCGCGATTACCTGATGGGCAAGCAGTTCACGGTCGCCGACGGCTACCTCTTTACGATGTTGACCTGGGGTGACCGGATGAAGTTCGACTTCTCGGCGATGCCGAACCTCGCGCCTACAAGGCCCGCGTCGCCGCGCGCCCGCAGGTGCAGGAAGCCTTGAAGAAGGAAGGGCTGGCGCAGGCCGCCTGAGGCCTGCCCCCCACGCACAGAGAAAAGGCCGGAACGATTGCTCCGGCCTTTTTTGTTGTCTGCGCGACCTGCGGATCAGGCCGCCGACTTCTTCGGTGCAAAGCGGTCGTAGAAAGTCTCCCCCTTCGCGGCCATCTCCTCGAGCAATTTCGGCGGGGTGAAGCGCGAGCCGTACTTCGCCTCGAGCTTGTGGCAGAGCTCGACGAACTTCTTGGTGCCCATGAAGTCGATATAGGACAGCGTGCCGCCGGTGAACGGCGCGAAGCCGAAACCGAGGATCGAGCCGACATCAGCCTCGCGCGGATCGGTGATGACGTGATCCTCGACCGTGCGTGCGGCTTCCACCGCCTGCACCACCAGGAAGCGCTGCTTCAGTTCCTCGATGTCGAGCGTATCGGGGTCGAGCTGCTTGGGCTGCAAGGCCGAGAGGCCCGGCCACAGGCTCTTCTGGCCCTTGCCCTTCTCGGGGTAGTCGTAAAAGCCCTTGCTGTTCTTGCGACCGAGCCGGCCCTGCTTCTCGACCAGTTCGACCATCAGCTTCTTCTGATCGGGGTTGATGGCGTTGGGGCCGAGATCGGCTTCCGTCGCCTTCATGATCTTGAGGCCGAGGTCGAGTGCGACTTCGTCCGACAGCGAGAGCGGGCCGACGGGCATGCCGGCCATCTTGGCGCAGTTCTCGATCATCGCGGGCGGCACGCCTTCGAGGAACATTTCGTTGCCTTCGGCGACGTAGCGGCCGACGCAGCGGTTAGCGAAGAAGCCGCGGCTGTCGTTCACGACGATCGGCGTCTTGCCGATCTGGCGGACGTAATCGAGCGCGGTCGCGAGCGCGACGTCGCCGGTGTTCTTGCCCTTGATGATCTCGACCAGCATCATCTTCTCGACCGGCGAGAAGAAGTGGATGCCGACGAACTTGCCCTGGTCCTTGAACCCCTCGGCCAGCGAGGTGATCGGCAGCGTCGAGGTGTTCGACGCGAAGATCACGTCCGGCTTCATATGCTCCTGCGCCTTGGCGAAGGTCTCCGCCTTGACCTTGCGGTCCTCGAACACGGCCTCGATGACGAGGTCAACGTCCTTGAGCGCGGCATAGTCGGCAGTCGCCGTGATGCGCGCGAGCAGGGCTTCCGCATCGGCAGGCTTGGCGCGGCCCTTCTTGATCTGCTCCTCGATCACCTTCTGTGCATGCGCCTTGCCCTTGTCGGCGCTCTCCTGGTCGCGGTCGATCAGGACGACGTCGAGGCCGGCGCGGGCCGAGACGTAGCCAACGCTGGCACCCATGAAGCCGGCGCCGATCACGGCGATCTTCTTCACCTTGGTCGGGGCCACGTCCTTCGGACGGCGCGCGCCCTTGTTGAGCTCCTGCATCGACAGGAACAGGCTGCGGATCATCGCCGCCGCTTCCTTCGAACGCAGCACCGAGGTGAAGTAACGCGACTCGACGCGCAGCGCGGCGTCGATCGGCAGCTGCAGGCCTTCATAGACGCAGCTCATGATGGCGCGCGCGGCCGGATAATTGTCGTAGGTTTCGCGGCGGTAGATGGCGTTGCCGGCCGGGAACATCATCATGCCCGCCTTCGAGAACACCGGACCGCCGGGCAGCTTGAAGCCCTTCTCGTCCCAGGGCGCGACGGCCTTGCCGCCGCCCTTGATCCAATCCTTCGCGGCCTTGACGAGGTCGGCCGCCGGGACGATGGCGTGAATGAGGTTCAGCGCCTTGGCCTTCTCGACCGTCACCGGGTCACCCTTGAGCAGGATGGTCATGGCGTCCTGCGGCTGCACCAGGCGCGGCACGCGCTGGGTGCCGCCGGCGCCGGGGAACAGGCCGACCTTGACCTCGGGCAGGCCGAGGCGCGTCTTGGGATTCTCCGCCGCCACGCGATAGTGGCAACACAGCGTGATCTCGAAGCCGCCGCCGAGCGCGAGGCCGTTGATCGCGGCCGCCCAGGGCTTGCCCGAGGTCTCGATCGAGCGCAGCACCTGCGAGAAGCGGCGGCTCTGCTCGAACAGCATCTGGTTCGCCGCGGTCTCGCCCTGGTCCTTGAACACCTTGGCGTAGGCCTGGTTCATGCCTTCGAGCATCGACAGGTCGGCACCGGCGCAGAATGCCTCCTTGGCGGAGGTGATGACCACGCCCTTGACCGCGGCGTCGGCGGTCGTCTGCTTGACGATCGCATCGAGCTCGCTGGTCGAGGTTTCGTCGAGCACGTTCATCGAGCGCCCCGGAATGTCCCAGGTCACGAGGGCGATGCCGTCGGAATCGGTCTCGAGTTTAAAATTGGTGTACGTCATGAGGCGGTTTCCTTATGTGCGGAGCCGAACTTTGTTACGGGACGTTAAGCTGTGATCTATAGGTTTTTTCGATCACGCGAAATCTATGCGGTCGAAGGAATCGAGCAGACGATGAGTTCCAGTTGCGCTGGATGCAGCGAAGACATTGATCTTCCGTTCGAATTCAAAATGGCGTTCCAACCGATCGTCGACGTCGGCGCGCATCGGGTGTGGGGTTACGAAGCATTGGTGCGCGGCGCGAACGGCGAGTCTGCGTTCTCCGTCCTCAGCCAGGTGTCCGACGAGTTGCGCTACCGGTTCGACCAGGCCGCGCGCGTCATGGCGATCGAGACCGCGGGCCGGCTGTTCGAACGGCAGGATCTGCGGCTGTCGATCAATTTCATGCCCAACGCGGTCTACGAGCCGAGCGCCTGCATCCGGAAGTCGCTCGCCGCCGCCAAGCGCGCCCAGTTCCCGCACCAGAACCTGATGTTCGAGTTCACCGAGAACGAACGAATGGCCGATGCCGCTCATGTGCAGCGGATCGTCGAGGCCTATCGCGAGCTCGGATTCTGGACCGCGCTGGACGATTTCGGCGCCGGCTATGCCGGCCTCGGCCTGCTGTCGCGGCTTCAGCCGGATCTGATCAAAATCGATATGGAGCTTCTGCGCGACATCCATCTCAGCCGGAGCAAGCAGGCGATCGTCAGCGGCATCGTCGGAATCGCGCGCCAACTCGACATCACCGTCCTCGCCGAGGGCGTCGAAAACGAATCCGAACTCACGGTGTTGCGCGCGGCCGGCATTTCGCTGTTTCAGGGTTACCATTTCGCCAAACCTGCCTTGATGGCGCTGCCGGACGTTCCGTTCCTGACGTCACCCGTCACGCTGCGCGCCGCCGGGTAAGCCCGCCGATTCCCGGCCAAAGCCAATCGTGCCCGCCGGGAAGCGGGAGCGAGGTGGAAACGGCATTGCTGTTCGTTTCCACCCGAGGCCTCAAACGCGTTCGATGATGGTCGCGGTGCCCATGCCGCCGCCGATGCACAGCGTCACGAGGGCGGTAGATTTGTTGATGCGCTCGAGCTCGTCGAGCACGGTGCCCAGGATCATTGCGCCGGTGGCCCCGAGCGGATGGCCGAGCGCGATGGCGCCGCCGTTGACGTTGATCTTGGCGCTGTCGATGTCGAAGGCCTGAATGTAGCGCAGCACCACCGAAGCGAAGGCCTCGTTGAGCTCGAACAGGTCGATGTCCGACTTCTTCATGCCGGAGCGCGCGAACAGCTTCTCGGTGACGTCGACCGGACCGGTCAGCATCATCGCCGGTTCGGAACCGATGTTGGCAAACGCGCGGATCTTGGCGCGCGGCTTCAGGCCGTACTTGGCTGCGGCCTCCTTGCTGCCGAGCAGCACGGCGCCGGCGCCATCGACGATGCCCGACGAGTTGCCGGCATGGTGCACGTAATTGACGCGCTCGATCTCCGGATGCGACTGGATCGCGACGCCGTCGAAGCCGCCCATCTGCGCCATCATCGTGAACGACGGCTGCAGCTGCGCCAGCGACTGCATCGTGGTGGTGGGACGCATATGCTCGTCCTTGGCGAGGATGGTGAGGCCGTTGATGTCCTTGACCGGAACGACCGACTTGTCGAAGCGGCCCTCGTCCCAGGCCTTGGCGGCGCGCTGCTGGCTCTGCACGGCGTAGGCATCGACGTCGTCACGGGAGAAGCCATACTTCGTGGCGATCAGATCGGCCGAGACGCCCTGCGGCATGCAATAGGTCGGCACGGCAATGGACGGATCCATCGCCCAGGCGCCGCCCGAGGCGAGCATTCCGACCCGGCTCATCGATTCCGCACCTCCACCGATCACGAGTTCATGCTGCCCGCTCATGATCTGGGCTGCGCCGAAGTTCACGGCGTCGAGACCGGAGGCGCAGAAGCGACTGATCTGTACGCCCGGCACTTTCTCGCCAAGACCCGCTTTGAGCGCAGCGAAGCGTGCCATGTCCGAGCCGGCCTCGCCCACGGGATCGACGATGCCCAGCACGACGTCGTCGACGGAATCCTCAGGCAGGTTGTTGCGTTCCTTCAGCGCCTGCAGCGGCACGGTGGCGAGTGCGAGCGCAGTCACCTCGTGCAGCGAACCGTCGGCCTTGCCGCGACCGCGGGGGGTGCGGACGTGATCGTAGATATAGGCATCTGCCATGGGAGCCTCCTGATTGCGGTTATTTGTTACGATCGGGACGCGATCGAGATCCTGGTGAAGCGAAATCCTCAGAAAGCCTCCGCCGCCAATTCCATGATGGTGGTGGAGCCGGCCTGGATGCGCGCGAGATTGGCGGCGGTCTCCGGCAGCAACCGTTCCATGAAGAAGCGGCCGGTGACGAGCTTGGTCGACAGATAGGGCGTCGCTCCGCTCTCGGCAATCTTCGCCTGCGTCACCTTCGCCATCTTCGCCCACATATAGCCGAGGGCGACGAAGCCGAAGAGATGCAGGTAATCGGTTGCGGCGGCGCCGGCATTGTCCGGCTTCATCATCGCGTTTTGCATCAGCCAGGTGGTAGCCTGCTGGAGATGGCCGAGCGAGGCCGACAGCGGGGTGATGAAGGGCTTCAGCGCCTCGTCGCCGCCGTTCTCCTTGGCGAACGCGCCGACCTCGCCGAAGAAGGCCATGATGGCACGGCCGCCGTCGCGCGGCAGCTTGCGGCCGACGAGGTCGAGCGCCTGGATGCCGTTGGCGCCTTCATAAATCATGGCGATACGGGCATCGCGCACGAACTGCTCCATGCCGTATTCGGCGATGTAGCCGTGGCCGCCATACATCTGCTGCGCCTGCACCGCGTTGGAAAAGCCGTAATCGGTGAGGAAGCCCTTCAGCACCGGCGTCATCAGGCCCATGTGGTCGTCGGCGGCCTGGCGGTCCTTGGCATCCTCGGAGCGGTGGGCGACGTCGCTCTTGAGCGCAGTCCAGATCACGAAGGCGCGCGCGGCCTCGTTGAAGGCGCGGATCGAGAGCAGCGTGCGGCGCACGTCGGGATGCACGATGATCGGGTCGGCCTGCTTGTCCGGCGCCTTGGCGCCGGTGAGCGAGCGGCCCTGGATTCGCTCGCGGGCATAGGCGGCCGCGTTCTGGTAGGCGACCTCCGACTGCGCGAGGCCCTGGACGGCGACGCCGAGCCGGGCTTCGTTCATCATCACGAACATGCCCTGCATGCCCTTGTTCTCTTCGCCGATCAGCCAGCCGGTGGCGTTGTCGTAGTTCATCACGCAGGTGGCATTGCCGTGGATGCCCATCTTGTGCTCGAGCGAACCGCAGACCACGCCATTGCGTGCGCCGACGGAGCCATCGGCATTGACCAGGAATTTCGGCACCACGAACAGCGACACGCCCTTGATGCCGGCGGGTGCGCCCTCGATGCGGGCGAGCACGAGATGGATGATGTTGGGAGCAAGGTCATGCTCGCCGGCCGAGATGAAGATCTTGGTGCCCGAGATCTTGAAGCTGCCGTTGGGCTGGCGCACCGCCTTGGTGCGGAGCATGCCGAGATCGGTGCCGCATTGCGGCTCGGTCAGGTTCATGGTGCCGGTCCATTCGCCCGCCACCATCTTCGGCACGTAGGTCTTCTTCTGCTCCGGCGAGCCGTGGACGATCAGCGCCGCGGTCGCGCCCATGGTGAGGCCGCCATACATCGAGAACGCCATGTTGGCCGAGCACTGGAATTCGTTGACCGCCTGGCTCAGCGTGACGGGGAGACCCTGTCCGCCATATTCTGTCGGCGCCGACAGGCCGAGCCAGCCGCCTTCGGCGACCTGCCTGAATGCGTCCTTGAAACCGGTCGGCGTGGTGACGCTGCCGTCCTCGGCGCGCTTGCAGCCTTCGAGATCGCCCGCCCGGTTGAGCGGCTGCAGCACCTCTTCGGCGAGCTTGGCGGCTTCGCCGAGGATGGCCTCGCGCACGTCGCTCGATGCGTCGGAAAAGCCGGCCAGATTGTCGTAGCGGTCGATCTGGAAGACGTCGTTGAGCAGGAAGTTCACGTCTTCGACGGGGGCTTTATAGATCGGCATGGTGGTCTCCCGGCATGATCTCTGAAGGAGTGGAATTCTCTAGGATTGGGCGGAGGCAAGCTGCTCCGCCATCAGGCGATGCAGCATGTTGACCGCCTTGAGCGGACGCACCATCACCTTGAAGCGGGTGATGCGTCCCTCGGGATCGAAGGTGATGATATCGACGCCGTTGATCTCGATGCCGTCGATGACGTTCTTGAATTCGAGCACGGCTCCGTCAGCGCTTGTCCATTCGCCGACATAGGTGAAGCCGGGGCCACCGAGCACCTTCCCGGCGCTGGCGAGATATTTGAAGGTGATGTCGCGGCCGCGCTGCGGCGAATGCACGACGGGGCTTTCGAACACGGCATCAGGATGCAGCAGGTCCCAGAGCGCTTTCGCATCATGGGACTTCATGAAGGCGTACCAGGACTCGAGGCCGGTCATTGTCAGGTGCCTCCCGTGAATCAAGGGCCTTGGCAGAAAACTCGAAACAACCCCATGCACAGTAGCGAGGAGGTTGATTCCGCACCTTTTCGGATCGGGGCGCGAGTCCCGGCCTTCGGCTATTTCATATGCACATTGACGCATATGCACCAATGCGCATAAAGTCAAGTCAAATGCCCGATCCTCTTACGGAGCTGGTGCCATGGCGCTGGGCGACGCGATCCTCGCATGCCTGACGGAACGTCCGATGACAGGCTACGAGCTTGCCAAGACTTTCGATTCCTCGATCGGCTTCTTCTGGAAGGCCGACCATCAGCAGATCTACCGCGAGCTCTCCAAGTTGCGCGACCGGGGCTACATCCAGGGCCGCGAGGTCGTGCAATCAGGCAAACCCAATAAACTCATCTATACGCTCACTCCCGAGGGCCGAACAGCGCTGCGGCACTGGGCCGCGCGTCCGAGCACGCCGCCCTCCATCAAGGACGACCTCCTGATCCGGCTGCATGCGCTCGACAGTATCGACATCGAGCCCATGCGCACCGATCTGATGGCCCGGCTGGAGCATCACCGCGACCGCCATGAGAACTACGAGCGCATCCTGAAGAAGCGTTTTCCGGAAGGAACGGCGTCGGACGTCCTCGACCTCGGCAATTTACTGCTGCTTCAACTCGGCGCCCGCCACGAGCGGATGGTGGCCGATTTTTGCGAGGAGGCGTTGCAGGCGCTGTCGGCGATGAGCGCCAAGGGCACGGTGGCGGGCACGGTGGTGCCGCTCGAGGACGGCAAGCGCGAGGGCAAGGCTTGAGTTTAAGAGCTGAGAGCAATGGCTGAAGCCTGCGCGGGCGGAACCGGATCAGACCCCCTCGAACCAGGTCCCTTTGGCCGCAAGGCGCCGACGTCAGAGCGAAAGCTGACTGACGTATTTGAGGGTCTGGAACTCCCGCAAGCCTTCGATGCCGCCCTCGGAGCCGATCCCGCTGTCCTTGTGTCCACCGAACGGCGTTTCGGGCAGCGAGGCTTGCCAATGGTTGACGATCACGTTGCCGCACTGGATCGCCTCTGACACGGCGGCTGCGTTGCGCATGTCGTGGGTCAACACATAGGACGCCAGCCCGAATGGGAGTCGGTTGGCGAGCCGGATCGCCTCATCCCTGGTTCCGAACGGCGCCGTCACCGCCAGCGGGCCGAACGGCTCGACATTCGAGGCCAGGCAATCCTGATCGACATGCGACAGGACCGTCGGGCGGTAGAAATAGCCCTGATTGCCGCAGCGTCGGCCCCCCGCGGACACGCGGATGCGGCGCTGGCGCGCGTCCTCGACAAAGCGCTCCATGCTCTCCACACGCCGCGCATGCGCCAGCGGGCCCATCCGGGTTGCCGCATCGAACCCGTCGCCGACCACGATCGCCTCGGCAAGCTCCGACAATTTTGCCGCGAAGCGGTCATGAATCGACTCGTGAACGAAGAAGCGCGTCGGCGAGGTACAAACCTGGCCGGCGTTGCGAAACTTGGCCGTCGCGGCCGAGACGGCGGCAGCTTCCGGATCGACATCGCCGAAGATGAGGACGGGCGCATGACCCCCGAGCTCCAGCGTCGATCGCTTCAAGGTCTGGGCCGCGAGGGCCCCGAGTTGCTTGCCCACCTCGGTCGAGCCGGTGAAGGTCAGGCCGCGAATCACGGGCGATTGCAGCAAGGTCTGCGAGATCAGCGCCGGATTGCCGAACAGGACGTTGAGCGCGCCGGACGGAAGCCCGGCGTCCACCAGCGCCGCAGCGATCGCGAGCGCGGTGGCGGGCGTTTCCTCCGCGGGCTTGATGATCACGGAACAGCCGGCGGCCAGCGCGCTCGATATCTTGCGCGCGGGCGTGATTGCCGGCGCATTCCAGGGGGCGAAGGCCGCGATCGGCCCGAGCGGTTCGGGGATCGCGATCTGCTGAACGCCTGGCTGGCGGGAAGGAATCACCCGCCCGTAGGCGCGGCGGCCTTCCTCCGCATTCCAGACAAACAGCCCCGCGGCCGTCTCGACCTCGGCGCGGGCCTCGGCGATCGGCTTGCCGAGCGCCAGTGTGATGAGGCCTGCGATCCGCTCGCGGCGCTCGAGGATCAGCGCCGCTGCCTGCTGCAGGATGCGGCCACGATCGACCGCCGACATCCGCCGCCATTGCTCATGCCCCCGCGCGGCGGACGCAAGCGCCTCGTTGATGTCGTCGATGCCGGCGCAAGGCAGCTCGCCGATCACGGCACCGGTCGCAGGATTTCGCACTGGCACGACGTCCCGCCCGTCGGCGGCGCGCCATTGACCGTCGATGAAGAGTGCGAGCGGGGGATAGTCGGTCATCTTGGCATTCCCGGAGACACGGGCCGCAGGCTTGCCTGCGGTCCGATTTGCCAGCTGCTATTTGGCTGCGCCGATCAGCGGGCAATTGCCGTCCTTGAGCGGGCGGAAGGCCTGGTCGCCGGGCACCGTGGCGAGGATCTTGTAATAGTCCCATGGATATTTCGATTCCGAGGGATCCTTGACCTGCAACAGATACATGTCGCGGATCACCCGTCCGTCCTCGCGGATCGAGGCATTGGTCGTGTAGACGTCGTTGATCGGCAGCTTCTTCATCTCGGCGACCAGCGCGGCGCCCGACTCGCTCTTTTTCGCGTCGATCGCCTTCAAGTAATGCGTGATGGCGCCGTACACTGCGATCTGCAGGCTACCCGGAGCCTTGCCCTTGAAGCGCGCCATGAAGCGCTTGCTCCACTCACGCGTTTTGTCGTTCGCGTCCCAATAGAAGCTGTCGGCGAAGATCAGCCCCTTGGCGTTGGCAAGGCCGAGGCCGTGGATGTCAGGCAGATTGACGAGGAGCGCTGCGATGCTCTGTCCGCCGGCGGTCAGGCCGAACTCCTTGGCCTGCTTCAGCGAGTTCATCATGTCGGCGCCGGCATTGGCGAGGCCGACCACCTGCGACTTGGAGGCCTGCGCCTGCAGCAGGAAGGACGAGAAGTCGGGCGTGTTGAGCGGCGCCCGCGCGGCGCCCACCACGGTGCCGCCATTGGCGATCACGACCTTGGAGGCTTCCGCCTCCAGCGCCTGGCCGAAGCCGTAATCCGCCGTCAGGAAGAACCAGCTCTTCAGGCCCTTCTTCACCAGCGGTGCCGTCGCGACATTGGCCAGCGCGTAATTGTCATAGGCCCAGTGGACGCCGTTCGGCGAACAAGCCTTGCCAGTGAGGTCCGGTGTTCCCGGGCCGGTGGCGAGGAAGACCTTGTCCTTCTCGCGCGTGAGCTGCTGCACGGCGAGCGCGACGCCCGACGAGACGACCTCGGTGATCGCGTCGACACCTTCCGTGTCGTACCAGCGGCGGGCGATGCCGAGACCGACATCCGCCTTGTTCTGGTGATCGGCCGAGACGATCTCGATCGGCAGGCCGCCGACCTTGCCGCCGAAATCCTCGACCGCCATCTGGGCCGCCAGCACGGATCCCGCGCCGACATTGTCGGCATAGGGGCCGGACATATCGGTCAGGACGCCGATCTTGACGGTGCCCTTGGCGATCTCGGCCCGCGCGGATCCGAATACGGACAGCGCCGCCAAAGCCGCAACCAACGCTTTCTTCTTCACAAAAATCCTCCCTTTGCTCTTCTTGAAACCGTTCAACCGATGGCGTGCAGAACCGGCAGCAGATATCCGAGGAACTTGTCCGGATCCTCGCTCATCGGGAAATGGCCGAGACCCTTCATGATGGTGACGTGACTGCCCTTGATGCTGCTCGCGACCGCAAGGGTCTCCGCGGGCGTGCACGAATAGTCGTACTCGCCCGACAGCAGGAACAGCGGACAGCGCGACGTGTCGATTTGCGCAACGCGGTCGCGAATGTCGCCGTCAAGCTTGTAGAAATAGAGGTCACCCTTGAACACGCCCGGACCGCCCTGCATGTAGTGCCACAGCGTTTCCCAGCGATCGGCATCGGGTGCGTCGGGTCCGACCAGGCCCGACACGATCGCGGCGCAGACCTCGCCGCCATGCACGTCGGGGCGGTGCAGGAAATTGAGGTCGTAATACGGATCGACATGCGCGCCGGCCTGCAGGCCGATGATGGCGCGGAAGCGCTCGGGATGATCGAGCGCGAGATGCAGCACGATACGGCCGCCGATCGAGCAGCCCATCACCACCGGCTTGTCGAGTTCGAGCGCATCGGCAACGCTCAGGATCATCTCGGTGTATTGCGCCGAGGTGAGTTGATATTCTTCATCGTGCCAGCCGGCCGGCGGCGACGACTTGCCGTGCCAGGGCATGTCGAAGGCGATGACGCGGTAATCGGCCGTTACGCGTTCGTCGTTCATGAGCGCGCGGTATTGGCGGCCGTCGGCGCCGGCGGTGTGGAGGCACAGCAGCGGCGTGCCCTTGCCGGCCTCCTCGACATAGATGCGGTGCTTGCGGCCGAACAGGTCGAGATGCAAATAGCGGCCGATCGTGGCTTCGAAACGCGGGCTCATGCTGCGACTCCCGATGCGCGCAATTTGGCCAGTGCCTCCTTGAAGTAGCGCAGGTTGGCCATGAAGACCTGAACGTTGCCCTCCGTCTCCAGCGTGCGCCGCTTGATCAACGCCATCAGATCGTGCGAGCCGGGCTGCGGTCTGGCGCTCCAGAATTTGGTCCATTCCTCCTCGGAGGCGCGCAGGGCGAACGACCAGGAGGGCATCACGAAGGGGCCGCGCGTCACGGTGGCGACCCTGCCGTCGGCGATCGTGATCAGCCAGGTCGTAGTGCCGACTTCGAGCAGGAACGTCGTCGACAGGAAGCGGCCACGCCGCACCAGGCCCTCGTCCGCATTGACCTTGTCCTTGAGGTCTTCGATCATGTTTTCTCCCTTCAGGCGAGCCCGACCAGCGCGTCGACGGCAACGACGCCCTGGCCGGCCGGCTTTACGATCAGCGGATTGATCTCCGCATCGACCACGCTGACGCCCGCTTCGAGCGCCAGTCGCGACATGGCCACGATGGCCTGTGCCAGCGCTTCCATATCGCCTTGCGGCTTGTTGCGAAATCCCTGGAAGATGCGGGTGATCGCCAGCTCCGCGATCATGCTGCGCGCGGTCTCGAGATCGACCGGGGCGAGGCGAATGCTGCGGTCGCGATAGATCTCGGTGTAGATACCGCCCGCCGCCAGCAGCACCAGCGGCCCGGCTTCGGGATCAACGCGATAGCCGAGCAGGAGCTCGCCGAGGCCCGACGTCATCGGCTGCACGATGAACCTCGATGCCGCATGGCCCCTGGCGTTCGCGTTCCCGGCAATGCGGTGCATGGCGGCCCTCAGCTCGGCCTCGCTGCCGACGTTCAGCACCACGCCGCCGATCTCGGTCTTGTGCGCGATCTCCGCGGACAGGATCTTCACGGCCACCGGGTAGGCAAACGGCAGATCGACGGAGCCTTCCGCAGCGATATCGATGGCGACTGCCGGCGCATGGGGAACACCCAGCTTTGCCAGCAGCGCATAGGCCTCGCTTTCGTCGAGCTGCCGCGTCGGGCTGGACACGATGTGCTTCGAGGACGGAGCGGGTGCGGCGGGCGGACGGCGCAGCAGCGCGGCGCTCATGGCATCGGCGCATGATTCCGGCGTGCGGAACGCGGGCACCCCGGCGGCGGCCAGCATGTTGAGGGCGTCAGGTGCTTCCGGGACCACGAAGGCGGCGAGTGGCTTGGCCTGCGCGCCGCTGTCGATCACCGGCTTGACGGCCAGCTCCGGCTGAAACCGCGCGGACGAGCCGATCACCGCGATGACGGCGTCGAACTCCGGGGCACTCAACAAAGTGTCGAGCGCCGCTTTCATCACCTCGTAGCGTGTGCCTGCCAGCGTCAGATCGGTGATGCGGTCGTGACTGGCCTTGACGCCGGCGGCACCGAGCCGCGCATAGGTGGCTGCGCTCGGTGCAACGACCTCGATGCCGCGCATCGCCAGTTCGTCGACCACCATGGCCGCGCCCCCGCCGGTCGTGGTCACGAGGCCGATGCGGGCGGCGGCCGGTCCCGGCCGACGCGCAGGCACGCGCTGAACCAGTGGCAGCGCTTCGAGCAATGTCTCGAAATTGAAGATTCGGGCAATGCCGCAATCTGCGAGAAACGCGGCCGCCACGTCGTCTTCACCGGCCAGTGCACCGGTATGCGAGAGCGCGAGTTCGGCCGCGGCCGTCGACCGTCCGAGCTTGTAGGCCACGACCGGTTTGCCGCGCGCGGCAGCGTCGATCGCGAAGCGCCGCAGGTCGCCGGCGTGGCGGATGCTCTCGAGGAACAGCATGTAGCCGGTGATTGCGGGATCATCGAGCGTCGCCGAGCAGATCTCGCCGAGACTGAGATCGATCTCGTTGCCGACCGAGACGAGCCCGGCGAAACCGAGATTGCGCGCTTTTCCGCGCGAGACCAGACCGCCAAGAAGACTGCCGCTGTGCGAGGCGACGAAGGTGCCGCCGCGCGGCAGGTCCGGCTCCGCAAATGCGGCGTTGGCGGTAATGACCGTGCGGCGGTGCAGATTGATGGCGCCGAGGCTCGATGGTCCGAGGATCCGCAGTCCGCTCCCGCGCAGCGTTTTCAGATCTGCGACGAGCTTGCGGCCCGCAGCGTCGGTTTCCGAGAAGCCGGACGCCAGGATGGTCGCGACCGAGACGCCGATCCGCGCGCATTCTGCGGCGGCATCGACGGCATGCTCCGTCGGCGTCAGGATGAAGGCATGGTCCGGAACCGCGGGCAATGCGGCCAGCGAGGGCCAGGCGGGTTCGCCGAGAACCGTCTTTCGGCCCGGATTGATCGGATAGATCGCGCCCTCGTAACCGGCGCGCCGCAGATATTGCAGCGGCCGCCCCGAGGTCTTGTCGGCATCGTCCGACGCCCCGACCAGGGCGATGCTGCGCGGAGCAAACAGCGCCTGCGCCAGCGTGGGCCTGGTCGCCTCAGCTGGCACGTCCGGCCTGCCCGCGCTGGTCGAACCTGCGGTCGAATACGGATTCCGCGATCCGGTTCTTCAGGATTTCCGTGGAGCCGCCGGCGATCATCCAGCCGCGCGTGCGGCGCATGCAATATTCCGCGAGCGACTCCTGGCTGTAACCGAGGCCGCCCATGATCTGCACGGCTTCGTTTGCGACCTCGAAGCCGGCCTGGTTGCAGGCCAGCTTGGCGATCGCGGTCCGGTACGGCGAGGGCAGTCCCTCGCTGACATTGGCCGCGCGGTAGAGCAGCATCTGTGCGGATTCGAGCTTCAGCGCCATGTCGGCGAACTTCCACTGCAAGCCCTGGAATTCGCACAGATGCCGGCCGAACTGCATGCGGATCGCGGCATGGTCGCGCGCCAGATTGAAGGCATAGCGGCCGAGCGCGAGCGAACGGGCCGAGTTGCCGAGCCGCTCCACATTGAAGCCCGCGATCTGTTTCTTGAACCCGCCGATACCGAGCAGCACGTTGCGCTTCGGAATCCGGCAATTCTCGAAATAGAGCTGGCTCCACTGCTCGCCGCTCATGAAGGCGGCCGGCTTGCCGATCGTGAGGCCGGGCGCATCGCGCTCGACAATGACGGAACCGATGCCGGAGACGCCGGGTGCGAAGCGGACATAGACGAGATAGATTGCGGCATCCGGACTGTGGGTGCCGAACACCTTGGTGCCGTTGATGAGGTAATCGTCGCCATCCTCGGTGGCGGTGGTCTTGAGCTCGGTCACGGCCGATCCGGCCTCCGGCTCGCTCATTCCGAGGCTGATGCAGATGTTCCCGGCCAGGAGGTCCGGCAGCCAGCGCTTCTTCTGCTCCGGCGTGGCATATTCCACGAACGTGCGGATCGGTCCGAAATTGCCGGCCTGAACGACGTCGGCACTGCGCGGACACACCGAGGCGATCTGCTCGATCGCGATCACCGCGTCCAGCAGCGTGCCGCCTTGACCGCCATGCCCGCCGTCAGCCGTCAGATCACGATCCTCGAAGCCTTTCTCGGTGTGCGGTTGTTCGACCGTGACAAGGCCGGATTGCGGCTGACATCGGAGGGCGAGGAGTTTCACCGCCAGATCGCCCCGGCGTTCCGCATCATCAGCCAGGCCACCACCAGCCTGACGGCGACGGGGAAAGCTCAGCCGCTGAAGATCCGGGTCTACACGACATTCGCGGCCAAATGGCTCATTCCCCGGCTGCCTTCGTTCTATGTCAGCTACCCGAACATCAGGTTGGACATCAGCAACGTGGTCGCACCGGTCGACTTCGAGAACGACAAGATCGATCTGGCGGTGCAGTTCGGCTCGGGCAAATGGCCCGGTGCCGAGACCGAATTGCTCTTCAAGGACGTGATCCAGCCCGTCTGCAGCCCCAAGCTCCTGAAGCGGACCCGGCTCACCGACCTCGACGATCTGCGCAAGGTCCAACTGCTGCACTCGCACTATCGCCGCTCCGACTGGTCCGACTGGTTGATGGCGGTCAAGCGGCCGGACCTGCTCACCGATCGCAGCGTCAGCTTCCAGAGCTCCGTCCTGACATATCAGGCGGCGGCCGAGGGCGTTGGCGTCGCGATGGGTCAGCTCTTCCTGTTGCGGAACGAGATCGAGGACGGGAGTTTGATTCCGTTGTTCCACGCACCGCTGGAACGTTCGTCCGCGCATTACCTCGCCTGGCCCAAAGGCCGCCCCCTCGCCCGCAAGGCGCGCAGCTTCGTGGTCTGGCTGAAGGCCCAGATCGGGAAGGAGCGGCATCGCGAGCGGGCGTGACCGGCCAAGCCGGCGCGAAATCGATCTATCCCGGCTTCTCGCCGGCTCCTGCCGCCCAATTTTAAGACACCGTCAACGGGTTCTTTAACCCGTTATTTACCGTGACAGACAAAAGTCGGTTTTCGAGGCAGACGACCCGCGCCAAATTCGATTGTCTTGCAATCGGCACGCGTGGGGAGGCTGGAGGCGTCGGGTGGGGCGCCGGAACCGGACAGAGTCATGAATTCGCGCGTATCGTGGAGTGTTGACGGCATCGATCCATCCGTCCGGGAGCGGGCCGAAGCTGCTGCGCGTCGCGCCGGCATGTCACTCAACGATTGGCTGAACTCCACGCTCGGCGAATCTGCCCGGCCGAACTTTCGCGGAGCTTACGATCAGCGTCCCGATCCGCGCGCGCAGCACATGCCGGGACCGGGCCAAGGACCAAGCCAGGAGAGGCGCGACGTCGCAGACATCCACCAGCGGCTCGACGCGATCACCCAGCAGATCGAACGGATCTCGAAGCCCGCGCCGCGGCAGGACCCGTCACGACAGGACGCATCGCGCCCCGACATGTCGCGCGAGCAGGGCGTCGCGCGCCAGCTCAACGACGCGATCTCGCGGCTCGATGCCCGGCTGTCGCAAATCTCGAAGCCGCAGTCTCAGGCACCGCGGCCAGCACCCATTGAGTCCCGCCAGCGCCAGGCCGATGCGGTCGAGCGTGCGGCCGCACAGGTCTATCGCAATTCACCGCCGCTGAGCCCGGCCTCATTCGACGTGGCCGTCGCCGAGATCACCGCCCGGCAGAGCGAACTCGACGGCTTCGTGCCGCGGCCGATGCCGCCGCGCGCCGCGCCGTCGATTGCACCCCCTGCGGCTCCTTTCGCTCCCACGATGGCGCCGCCGACGCCCGTCTACGCCCCGCCGCCACCACAGCCTGGGCCTGACTTCTCGTCGCTCGAGCGCCACCTGCTCAAGATCACGAGCCAGATCGAATCGCTGCAGCGGCCGGACAATACCGAACAGGCGATCAACGCCTTCCGCAGCGAGCTGGCCGAGATCCGCCACGCCATCACCGAGGCGATGCCCCGCCGCGCGATCGAATCGATCGAGAACGAGATCCGCTCGCTGCATCGTCGCATCGACGAGACCCGCTCGTCCGGCACCGACGGCCAGGTGCTGTCAGGCATCGAGCATGCGCTGTCCGACATCAAGCAGGTGCTGCGCACGCTGACGCCGGCCGAGCAGCTCACCGGCTATGACGAGGCGATCCGCAATCTCGGCGCCAAGCTCGACCTGATCCTGCGCGCCAATGACGATCCGTCGACGGTGCGGCAGCTCGAAGACGCGATCGCGGCGCTGCGCGCCATCGTCTCCAACGTCGCCTCCAACGAGGCGCTGGCGCGGCTGTCGGAAGACGTGCAGCTGCTGTCGTCCAAGGTCGACCAGGTGACCCGTGTCTCGTCCGGCCCCGGCGACAGCTTTGCCGTGCTGGAGCAGCGCATCGCGGCACTCACCGCTGCGCTCGAAACGCGCGAGCGGCCGCAGCCCTCCGAGAGCAGCGAACATCTGGAAGCTGCGATCCGCGCGCTGTCGGACCGCTTCGACCGCATGCAGGTCGGCAACGATTCCGCATCGACATTCGCCCATCTCGAACAGCGCGTCTCGTATCTGCTGGAGCGGATCGAGGCCACCTCCGATTCGCGCAACGGCAATCTGAGCCGCGTCGAGGACGGGCTGCACGACATTCTCAGGCACCTCGAACGGCAGCAGGCGACCTATTCCGCGCTGGCCGAGAGCCGCAGTTCCGCACCAAGCGCGGATTCCGGCGTGGTGGATATCGTCAAGCGCGAGCTTTCCGACATCCGCTTCAGCCAGGCCGAGACCACCCGCACCACCCAGGACTCGCTCGAGGCCGTCCATAACGCGCTCGGCCATGTCGTCGATCGCCTCTCGATGATCGAGGGCGATCTGCGCGCGGTGCGCACCGCGCCGCCGCCCGCTGCGTCGCAGCCCATCATGACGATGCCCATGGCGATGCCAGAGGCGTCGTCCACAGAGCCCGCGCCGATGGCGCGCGAGGCGCGGCCGCAGCAAGCGCCGAAATACGATCCCAAGCCCGAATTGCAGAACCCGGCCGCTGCGCAGCAGGCGCCGCAATCCGCTTTCGCCGCCGCGCCGCGTGAATTCCACGCAGCCGCCACGCCGGCCGCGCCGCCGCCGGTGCCGACGGCGCCGCAAGCCACGCCGCCTGTGCCGCCGCGCGCGATCAGCGAGATCCTGCAGCCTCACACGGCGCCGGCCCGCGCGGCGCTCGCGCCCGAACTGCCGCCGGATCATCCGCTCGAGCCGGGCACACGGCCGGGCGGCCGCGTCGCCACGCCGTCGGAGCGCATTGCCGCGTCCGAAAGCGCGATCAGCGAAATTGCCGCCGCTCCGAAGGAGCCGGTATCGTCGTCGAGCTTCATCGCCGCCGCCCGCCGCGCGGCCCAGGCTGCCGCCGCGCAACCCGAAAAGCCCGCGCGCGGCGCCAAGTCGGCGACCAAGTCGGCTGCCAAAGCTGCAAATGCCGTCCGCGCCAAGGACAACGGCCAGGAAGGCGGCTCGACCATCACCGCGAAGATCCGCTCGCTGCTGGTTGGCGCGAGCGTGGTCGTGATCGTGCTCGGCACGTTCAAGATGGCGATGAACCTGCTCGATGGCGGCAATGCGCCGCCGGCGCCGCAGGCGATGGAGGACTCCTCGAGCGCTCCGGCGCCGCAGGCGCCGCCGGTCGAGAGCAAGCCGGCTGCGCCCGAACAGGTCACGCCGTCGATGACCTCGCCGACGCCGATCGGAAAACAGTCACTGAACACCGCTGCGCCGGCTCCCGTCGCTGGTTCCGCCAGCACTGCCTCGGTTGAAATCCCGCCGGCTCCCGCCGTGCCACCCGCGCCCGCAGCCAACAGCGATATCACCGGCGCGCTGACGGGCACGAGCCGGGCGCGGCTCGGCCTGGTTCAGGTGCCGCCGAGCGAGAAACTGCCCGATGCGATTGGCGGTCCCGTGCTGCGCACCGCCGCGATGAAGGGCGACGCGGCCGCGGCCTTCGAAATCGGCTTGCGCTTCGCAGAAGGCAAGGGCGTTGCGACCAATTACGACGAAGCCGCCAAATGGTACGACCGCGCGGCGCAGGCCGGCGTGGTGCCCGCAACCTTCCGCCTCGGGACGCTCTATGAAAAGGGCCTCGGCGTGAAGAAGGACGCCGATATCGCCCGCCGCTACTACACGCAGGCGGCCGAGCGCGGCAACGCCAAGGCCATGCACAATCTCGCAGTGCTCGACGCCGACGGCGGCGGACGCGGCGCGAACTACAAGAGCGCGGCGCAGTGGTTCCGGAAAGCGGCCGACCGCGGCGTCGCCGACAGCCAGTTCAACCTCGGCATCCTCTATGCGCGCGGCATCGGCGTGGAGCAGAACCTCGCCGAGTCCTACAAATGGTTCAGCCTGGCCGCAGCGCAGGGCGACGCCGATGCGTCCGGCAAGCGCGACGACGTCGCCAAGCGTCTCGACCCGCAATCGCTCGCCGCCGCCAAGCTCGCGATCCAGACCTTCAGCGCCGAGCCGCAGCCGGATGATGCCGTCAACGTCGCGGCGCCCGCCGGCGGCTGGGACAGCGCGCCGCAGGCGACCGCCAAGCCGATGCCGAAGCCGGTCGCGACGAAGAAGTCGGCTTCCGCGGCGCATTGAAGCTGCCGGGAATTGGATCGTATCCACGTTCTCAATGCGCTGCGGTTCACCTCACGGAACCTTTGCCGGCCGCGTCACCAGGTAAATACCGAGCGCCACCGGAATGATCCCGAGCAGGTCGCGGGACTCGATGTGTTCGCCGAGCACGATCCAGGCGAACAGCATGCCGAGTGGCGGCATCAGGAAATGATACGCGCTGGCGGCGGTGGCGCCGCACACTTTAAGCAGATGAAACCAGAGCCAGTAGGCGAGGATCGAGCCGCCGAGCACCAGGAAGGCGAAGGCGCCGATCAGGCTTGGCGTGACGTCGATCGCGCCGATGTCGGCGAAGGTCAGCGCGATCGGCGTCAGCGCGATGCCGGCGGCGAGATTTTGCACGCCGTTTCGCCGGCATTCAGGCCGCGGTGGCCGCCGGCATGGGCCTCAGCATCCTGTCGGAAATGTCGATCCAGTCGGATCACCGGGTGCTGACCGCCAAGGACGGCTTTGCACCGATCAACCGCACGGAAGTGGCGCTGATGGCCGCGCCGGACGCGAGCCCCGCAACACTGAGGCTGGCGGATCGTCTCGCGGAGTTCTGCGACAATGTGCAGGCGAAGGCGGCGTAGATAAAAAGGTAGGGTGGGTTAGTCTTGCGGCTGCGCGGAGCGCAGGCGTCAAGCGTAACCCACCATGCTTCTGCGTTTGCGGAACGAAGTTGGTGGATTACGCTTCGCTAATCCACCCTACGATTCCCTCAGTGCACCGCTGTGAAGAACCGCGCGAGCCGGAAGCCGGACGGCCACGTCCACATCGGCTGGCTACGCATGCCGAGATCCCAGGAGCCGACCACGGCATCCGCGCGTCCGACCAGATTGTCGATCGGCAGCAGGCCGACGCCGCCGGAACGCAGGGGCACGCGGCTGTCGGCGGAATTGTCTCTGTTGTCGCCGAGCACGAAGAGATGGCCTGCCGGCACCGTGACTTCCTGCGTGTTGTCGAGCGGGCCGTTGTCGCGCATCTTGAAGATCAGGTGCGAGACGCCGTTCGGCAGCGTCTCGACATAGCGATGCGCAGGCTCGCTGCCACCATTGTCGTCTTCGGCAGCGCCCACGCCATCCGGCTTCAGTTCGGCGGGGCGGTCGTTGATGAAGAGCTGGCCCTGCCGCATCTGGATGCGATCGCCGGGAAGTCCGACGACGCGCTTGACCCAGGCCTGCGAGCGATCACCGGGCCAGCGGAACACCACGACGTCACCCTGCTTCGGCGTCTCCGCGAAGACGCGGCCGCTCTCGGGCAGGTTGATCTGGATCGGCAGCGACGAGGTGCCGTAGCCATAGGGGAATTTCGATGCCAGCAGCGCATCGCCGATCAGCAGCGTCGGCTCCATCGAGCCCGACGGCACATAGAACGGCTCGGCCAGCGCGCCCTTGGCGATGAACACGGCGGCGACGATGCCGGCGAGCTGCATCAGCTGCCCGGCCCAGCCGCTGCTCTTCCGCTTGGCGGGGACAGTTACCTTCTCAACGCTCATGCGCCCGTTCCACCCACCGTGATGCGCTCCATCAGCAGCGACGGCTGGCCGACGCCGACCGGCACGCCCTGCCCGTTCTTGCCGCAGGTGCCGATGCCGGTATCGAGCGCGAGGTCGTTGCCGATCATGCGGATGCGATGCAGATCGGTCGGCCCGTTGCCGATCAGCATGGCGCCCTTCAGCGGCGCGCCGATCTTGCCGTTCTCGATTTTGTAGGCCTCGGTGCACTGGAACACGTATTTGCCCGAGGTGATGTCGACCTGGCCGCCGCCGAAATTGGCGGCGAACACGCCGTTCTTCACCGAGGCGAGGATCTCGGCCGGGTCGCGGTCGCCGGCGAGCATGTAGGTGTTGGTCATGCGCGGCATCGGCACGTGGGCGTAGCCCTGGCGGCGGCCGTTGCCGGTCGGCTTCATGTTCATCAGGCGCGCGTTCTGGCGGTCCTGCATGTAGCCGACCAGAATGCCGTCCTCGATCAGCACGGTGCGGTTGGTCGGCGTGCCCTCGTCGTCGATCGAGAGCGAGCCGCGGCGCGAGGCAATGGTGCCGTCGTCGACGACGGTGACGCCCTTGGCAGCCACCTGCTGGCCCATCAGGCCGGCAAAGGCGGATGTCTTCTTGCGGTTGAAGTCGCCTTCGAGCCCGTGACCGACCGCTTCATGCAGCATCACGCCCGGCCAGCCGGCCCCGAGCACCACGTCCATCTCACCGGCGGGGGCGGGAATCGATTCCAGATTGACCAGCGCTTCGCGCAGCGCGCCGTCGGCGGCGTCGCGCCAGTTCTTGCTCTCGATGAATTCGGCATAGCCGGCGCGGCCGCCATAGCCCTTGCTGCCGCTCTCCTGGCGATCGCCCTGGCCGGCCACGACGGAGACGTTCACCCGAACCAGGGGACGGATGTCGCGATAGCTCTCGCCGTCGGGCCGCAGGATCTCGACCACCTGCCAGGTCGCCCCCAGGCTGACGCTGACCTGCCGCACCCGCGGATCCTTGTCGCGCAGATACGCGTCGATCTCGGCGAGCAGCTTGACCTTGGTTTCGAAGCCCGGCGCGTCGAGCGGATTGTCGTCGCTGTAGAGCCGCACATTGGTATGCGCCGGCGGGGGGGCGAAGCTGCCGGAATAGCCACCGCGGACGGCTGCGACCGCGTCGGCTGCGCGAATCAGCGCCGGCAGCGAGACGTCGGAGGAATGCGCATAGCCGACCGCGTCGTCCTTGACGGCGCGCAGGCCAAAACCCTGCGACGTGTCGTAGGTCGCCTGCTTCAGCCGCCCATTGTCGAACATCAGCGCTTCGGTCTGGCTGTATTCCAGGAACAATTCGCCGTCGTCGGCACCGGCAAGCCCGCGCGCGAGTTCGCCTCGAACCTGGTCACGGTCGAGATTGGCGCGATCGAGCAGGGAGGTGGTGGCAGGATTGGTCATGCGTCCGTCCATTATCTGCAGATGTGAGGCAAGATAATGGTTTCAGGCGGGATCCGCGAGGGGCGGGGCGTCACATTACCGAAACGATAGGATTTGAGAAGATCGCGGGACTTATTGCCTCTCCACCCGCCTTGGAAGCCTCTCAAAGGACGACCTCAATCCCCTTGCGCTGGATGACGTTCAATAGCGCAAGTGTTGCACCGGTCGGACGCTTCGCACCCCGCTCGAGCTGCGAGACATAGCCGACAGTCAGATTGAGGAGTTGGGCAAAGACGGAGAGATGGAACTTTGATTGAGGTTCAGAATGGCAACGAGACCAACGAAAGGCTAACGCGAAGCCGAGCCGGCTGACGCGCGCGAGCTGTTTCGTCTTGAAAATACGGACTGTCGCCTCCCCAGCTCCAAAACTATAGTTTATGGAGCGATAGTCGAGGCAAGCAATGTCGAGCGCGTGGGCGAAAGGCCCTACGGCAGCTTGTCGTAGCCCTCGCCGAGGCCGTTCAGGCTGAGCGGGAAGCCGATGCCCTCTTCCGGGGTCTCGAAGATGATGAAGGTGGCGGTCTTGGCGGTGCGGAGTTGGCCGAGCAGCTTGTCGTCCATGACCACCTCGGCGACGCATCCATTGGGCAGGCAGCGGACGAAGCCGGCGCGGCCGACGTCCTGGTTGTCGAGCTTCAGGCCGAGGCCGGAGGGCAGGAGGACGCCGAGCGGGGCGACCACGCGCATCAGGCGGCTCTTCTGGTCGGCGGTCTTGAGCACGATCACGGTCAGGCCGGCATTGGAGCGGTCTTCGGCCACCACGCTCTGGATCAGGGCGCATTGTTCAGCTTGGGCGCCTGGCGGGGTGTCGCAGCGGATCTGCCAGTCGCCATGGACGGAGCGCACCGCGCCCTGCGCATGGGCAAGGCCCGGGAGCGCGATGAGGGCGACCGCTGCCAGCAGGGTGGTCCACACCGTGAAGCCGCCAGCCTGCCTTCTCGCCCGCTTTGCCATGCCTCTCGAAAACCCCATCGGGTCGGTCCCTCTGCTCGCCTGGGTTACTCGCGCCGGGCGGACTGATACGGGAATGACGGCGTCTTGAAGGCGATTTGCAAGCAAATTCCGCGCCGCCCGGTACCGCTATCGCCCGCGCGAATCAGGTTCCTGCGCGGCTGTTTGCCAGTGCGTAGCGCGGGCAATTCCGCTGTCAAGCGGCGGCATCCCGGGAAACGGTATTTTTGTCTGATTTATCTAGGAAATATCTTGCGGGTGACGGCTGGCAGGCGAGCCGTAAGACTGCATTGCGATAGATCAAGAATTATGGTTTGAGAAGCTTGATTTCGGCGTTCTAGCGATCTGGCCCCAATTCCTCTTAGAGGTATTCTTGAGTGGCGGTTTGTTCAGAGGGGCGGATCGAATAAGCGTTTCCCAAAAATAGGGAAATGCACTTGGGGTGATTTCGTAAGGGGAGCGCGAACGGCATGACGATGTCGATAGGGCGGGTTGGCCGGCATTTGCTGGGATTGACCGTAGCGGGTCTGACATTGGCGACGGGCGGGGCGGCATTCGCCGAGCTCGGGCAGCCGGAGCCCTGGCAATGGCATTTGCAGGATTCCGGCTCTCCTGTGATGGACAACATCATCTCGTTTCACAACTTGCTCCTCGTGATCATCACCGCGATCACGCTGTTTGTGTTGGCGCTTCTTGTGGTCGTGGTGGTGAAGTTCAATGCCAAGGCCAATCCGGTGCCGTCGCGCACCACTCACAACACCCTGATCGAGGTCGCATGGACCCTGATCCCGGTGCTGATCCTGGTCGGTATCTCGGTGCCGTCGTTCCGCCTGCTGTTCCTCGAACTCGACGTGCCGAAGGCGGATTTGACCATCAAGGCGACCGGCAAACAGTGGTATTGGTCCTATGCCTATCCCGATAATGGCAAGTTCGAATTCGACTCGCTGATGGCCCAGGACAAGCAGCCCCGCCTGCTCGGCGTCGACAACGAGATGGTGGTGCCCGTCAACAAGGTGGTCCGCGTCCAGACCACCGGCGCCGACGTCATCCACGCGTTCGCGTTGCCGGCTTTCGGCGTCAAGATCGACGCCATTCCGGGCCGGCTGAACGAGACCTGGTTCAAGGCCACCAAGACCGGCATGTTCTATGGGCAGTGCTCGGAACTGTGCGGCAAGGACCACGCCTTCATGCCGATCGCCATTCGCGTGGTGAACGACCAGGAGTTCGCCTCCTGGGTCGAGACGGCAAAGAAGAAATATGCAAGCGGCGGCACCAGCACCTACGCCTCCACCGCCGGCCCGACGCAGTGAAGATCGGGCGAAAGCACGAAGGACTGAAAGCGATTTAAAGGGCGGGACCTCCAAAGGTCCGAACGGGACGCAAGGCAGGATTTGAAAATGGCAACCAGCGCAGCGGCACATAGCGATCACGCGCAAGACCACGGACACGACGAGCATGCCCATCCGACCGGATGGCGGCGCTACGTCTACTCGACCAACCACAAGGACATCGGCACGATGTACCTGATCTTCGCGGTCATCGCCGGAATCATCGGCGCCGCGATGTCGATCGCGATCCGTGCCGAGCTGATGTATCCGGGCGTGCAGATCTTCCACGAAACGCACACCTACAATGTGTTCGTGACCTCGCACGGCCTGATCATGATCTTCTTCATGGTCATGCCGGCGATGATCGGCGGCTTCGGCAACTGGTTCGTGCCGCTGATGATCGGCGCACCCGACATGGCGTTCCCGCGTATGAACAACATCTCGTTCTGGCTGCTGCCGGCCTCCTTCGCCCTGCTGCTGATGTCGACCTTCGTGGAGGGCGAGCCCGGCGCCAACGGCGTCGGCGCCGGCTGGACCATGTATGTGCCGCTGTCGAGCTCGGGCCATCCCGGCCCGGCCGTCGACTTCGCGATCCTGTCGCTGCATCTGGCGGGCGCCTCGTCGATCCTCGGCGCGATCAACTTCATCACCACCATCTTCAACATGCGCGCGCCGGGCATGACCTTGCACAAGATGCCGCTGTTCGTGTGGTCGATCCTGGTGACGGTGTTCCTGCTGCTGTTGTCGCTGCCGGTGCTCGCCGGTGCGATCACCATGCTGCTCACGGACCGCAATTTCGGCACGACGTTCTTCGCACCCGACGGCGGCGGCGACCCCGTGCTGTTCCAGCATCTGTTCTGGTTCTTCGGTCACCCCGAGGTGTACATCCTGATCCTGCCCGCCTTCGGCATGATCAGCCAGATCGTCTCGACCTTCTCGCGCAAACCCGTGTTCGGTTATCTTGGCATGGCCTACGCCATGGTGGCGATCGGCGGTATCGGCTTCGTGGTGTGGGCGCACCACATGTACACGGTCGGCATGTCCTCGGCGACGCAAGCCTATTTCGTCGCGGCGACGATGGTCATTGCGGTTCCGACCGGCGTGAAGATCTTCTCGTGGATCGCCACGATGTGGGGCGGCTCGATCGAATTCCGCGCCCCGATGATCTGGGCGGTGGGCTTCATCTTCCTGTTCACGGTCGGCGGCGTCACCGGCGTCGTGCTGGCGAATGCCGGCGTCGACCGCGTTCTGCAGGAAACCTACTACGTGGTCGCGCACTTCCACTACGTGCTGTCGCTCGGTGCGGTGTTCGGGATCTTTGCCGGCTGGTACTACTGGTTCCCGAAGATGACCGGCTACATGTACAATGAAGGTCTCGCCAAGGCGCATTTCTGGGTCACCTTCATCGGCGTCAACCTGGTGTTCTTCCCGCAGCACTTCCTCGGCCTGTCGGGCATGCCGCGCCGCTACGTCGACTATCCCGATGCCTTCGCCGGCTGGAATCTGGTCTCGTCGATCGGCTCCTACATCTCGGGCTTCGGCGTCCTGATCTTCCTCTACGTCGTGATCGACGCCTTCGCCAAGAAGGTGCCGGCAGGCGACAATCCGTGGGGTGCGGGTGCGACCACGCTGGAGTGGACGCTGTCCTCGCCGCCGCCCTTCCACCAGTTCGAAGTGCTTCCCCGCGTTCAGTAATCGATCTCTCGCGGCGCCCGTGACGGGCGCCGCGGCTCTGTAACGAAGCGAGTCAAATTTAGTGTCCGTCCTCGACCAGAATGCCATCGACCTCCATCCCCGCATCTCCGAAGCGGAGGTTGGCGACTATCTCGCGCTGCTGAAGCCGCGGGTCATGTCTCTGGTCATTTTCACCGCGTTGGTCGGGCTCGCGATGGCGCCCGGGCATTTCCACCCGGTTCTGGCCATCACCTCCCTGCTCTGCATCGCCGTCGGCGCCGGCGCCTCCGGGGCGCTCAACATGGCGCTCGAAGCCGACATCGACGCCAAGATGTCGCGCACGGCCAACCGGCCAATCCCGCGCGGCCGCATCACCCGTCCCGAGGCGATGGCGTTCGGCCTGACGCTTTCCTTCTTCTCGGTGATGACGCTCGGCATCCTCGTCAACTGGATCGCGGGCGCGCTGCTCGCCTTCACCATTTTCTTCTACGTCGTGATCTACACGATCGGGCTGAAGCGCTGGACCGCGCAGAACATCGTGATCGGCGGCGCCGCCGGCGCGCTGCCGCCGGTGGTGGCCTGGGCCGCGGTGACGGGCACGGTCGACGTCGAGCCGCTGCTGCTGTTCGCCATCATCTTCTTCTGGACCCCGCCGCACTTCTGGGCGCTGGCGCTGTTCCGCTCCGACGACTACGCGCGCGCCGGCGTTCCGATGCTGCCCAACGTCGCCGGCCCCGACGCGACCCGCCTCCAGATCCTGCTCTACACGATCGTGCTGATCGCGGTTGCCGCAGCGCCTTGGGCGCTCGGCTATTTCGACGCCGTCTACGGCATCGTCTCGCTGATCCTCGGTGCCGGCATGCTGGTGCTCGCCATCAACGTCTATATGCGCCGTGAGCGCAGCCAGTCGTTGCGCGCGACGCGAAAACTGTTCGCCTTCTCGATCCTGTACCTGTTCGCGCTGTTCGCGACCCTCCTGGTCGAGGTCGTGTTCCGGGCGCTTGTCGCCATGGTTGGGGGCGCATGATCGCGCAGATGGCTGACAAACCCGAGCGAGATGGAATCGTCCTCACCGAGGCGCAGCAGAAGAGCCGCCGTCAGCGCTCGATTGCCATTGCCTGGGCGCTTGGCGTGCTGGTGGTGCTGTTCTTCGCCGTCACCATCGTCAAAGGGCCGGCAGTTCTCATCCGGCCGATGTAGGGAAGATGGATCACGAGCCCACCATATCGCGGGATCAGAGCCGGACGCCCAGCAAGCGTATCGGCCGTGATGTCCTGGTGGCCTCGATCTGCGGCGGCGTGGTCGCGCTGATGGTCGGCGCGTCCTATGCGGCGGTGCCCTTCTACAACTGGTTCTGCCGCGCCACCGGCTTCAACGGAACCACCCAGGTGGCCATTTCGGCGCCGGCCACCGGGCCGATCGCACGGAAGATCGCCGTGCGCTTCGACTCCAACGTCGCGCCCGGTCTGCCCTGGAAGTTCGAGCCGGAGCAGAACGAGATCGAGGTCAATATCGGCCAGGTCGTGACCGTCTTCTATACCGTGACCAACCAGGCCGCGCGCACCACCGCAGGGCAGGCCGCCTACAATGTCGCGCCGCTGACGGTCGGCTCCTACTTCCAGAAGATCAACTGCTTCTGCTTCACCGAGCAGACCATGGCGCCCGGCGAGAAGCGCGAGATGCCGGTGGTGTTCTATGTCGATCCGTCGCTCGCCGACGATCACGAGAACGACGGGCTGAACACGATCACGCTGTCCTATACGTTCTATCCGGTCCGCGATCCGGTGGTGAAGCCGCTCGCGGCCAGCGAAGACGACAAACGCAAAGGGAATCTCTGATTCCCGGGCTCAGGCCCAGGGGGTTGGACACAAGGGGATAAGTGCCGGACAGGCACGGGACTGAGGAGAGAGACCGCAAATGGCAACGGCGAACACCAAGCATCACGACTATCACCTGGTCGATCCCTCTCCGTGGCCGGCCGTCGGTTCGCTCTCGGCCTTCATCATGGCGGTCGGCGCGATCACCTGGATGCACCACATGTTCTCGGCCGCGCCGATCGTGTTCGGCGTCGGCACCGTGGGCGTGCTCTACACCATGGCGAGCTGGTGGGGCGACGTGATCAAGGAAGCCCAGTACAAGGGCGACCACACCCGCGTCGTGCAGCTCCATCACCGCTACGGCATGATCCTGTTCATCGCCTCCGAAGTGATGTTCTTCGTCGCCTGGTTCTGGGCCTATTTCAACGCGGCGCTGTTCCCCGCCGACGCCGTCCACGCCACCCGCGATGCCGTGTTCGGCTGCGGCCTCGGCACCCAGGCCGGCGCCTGCGCGGTGCCCGGCACGTGGCCGCCGAAGGGCATCGAGACGTTCGATCCCTGGCATCTGCCGCTCCTCAACACGCTGATCCTGCTCACGTCAGGCACCACGGTGACCTGGGCGCACCATGCGCTGCTCGAGAACGATCGCCAGGGCCTCAAATACGGCCTCATCCTCACGGTCGTGCTGGGCGCGCTCTTCACCTGCGTGCAGGCCTATGAGTACAGCCACGCGGCGTTCTCCTTCGCCGGCAACGTCTACGGCGCGACCTTCTTCATGGCGACCGGCTTCCACGGCTTCCACGTGCTGGTCGGCACCATCTTCCTGCTGGTCTGCCTGGTCCGCGCCTATGCGGGCCACTTCACCTCGAAGCAGCATCTCGGTTTCGAGTTCGCCGCCTGGTACTGGCATTTCGTCGACGTGGTCTGGCTGTTCCTGTTCCTCTGCATCTATGTGTGGGGACACGGCGCCGAGAGCATGGCGCACGGCGCGCACTGAGCGGCCGCAATCACATCAGAAAGGGGCGGCCGCAGGGCCGCCCCTTTGCTTTTCAGCGATCGCGTGTTGCGATGGAAACTGTGATAGGGTCTTCGGCATGAACGACATCGCCGGCACGTCCGAGCCCCAGACCACCATCCTGCAGAGCGCGCTGCGCGGGCTTGCCTGCAAATGCCCGCGTTGCGGCCAGGGCAAGCTCTATGCGGGCTTCCTCACGCTCGCGCCCGCCTGCGACCGCTGCGGCCTCGACTATGCCTTCATCGATACCGGCGACGGGCCTGCGATCTTCATCATCATGCTGGCCGGCGCGATCGTGGTCGGCTGCGCGCTCATCGTGGAGGTCAAGTATCAGCCGCCTTATTGGCTGCATGCGGTGCTGTGGCTGCCGTTGATCCTTGCCACGACGCTGTTGCCGCTGCGCGCCATGAAGTCGCTGTTGATCTCGCTGCAATTCCACCACAAGGCGGCACCGGGCCGGCTGGTCGACCGCGCGAAATGAACGAGACCGCGCGCAAGCCTCGCGTGGCCGGCTTCGCGCTGTTCACGTTCGTCCTGACCGGCTGTTTCGTCGCGCTCGGTCTCTGGCAGCTGCAGCGCCGGACCGCCAAGCACGACCTGGTCGCGGCGCTCACCGAACGGCTTGCGGAGGCACCGGTTGCGTTGCCGCCGCCGTCGCATTGGGCCGCGCTCGATCCGGCGCGCGACGAATTCCGCCGTATCAATTTCACCGCGATCTACGTAGCCTTGCCCGATGCGATGGTCTATTCGTCCGGGTCGGCCGTGCGCAAGGACGCGTCTGGCCCCGGCACCTGGGCCTTCCTGCCGGCGCGGCTTTCGACCGGCGAGACGATCGTGATCGATGCGGGTTTCGTCGAGAACACGATGCAGGACCGCAGCGTCGAGGATCGCGCGGTGAAGAAGCTCGTGACCGGACAGCCCGTCGCGCTCACCGGTTATCTGCGCTTTCCGGAAGCGCCTGGCTGGATGACGCCTTCACCGAACCGCGACAAGCGGCTCTGGTTCGTGCGCGATCACCTGACGATCGCAGCCGCGCTCGGTTGGGGCGCTGTCGCGCCGTTCTACATCGATCTGGAGCAGCCCGCGCCCGAGAACAATATTCCGCGTCCCGGGCCGCTCGACGTGCATCTGAAGGACGATCACCTGCAATACGCCATCACCTGGTTCGCGCTCGCAGGCGCGGTGCTGATCGCATTCGTTGTCTGGGCGAGGGGACGCCGACCGGCCTGAATTGTCCCGTAGGTTCACGGAAACACCCCGGTATCGCCCGGGCTTTATTATTCAGCGCGCATTCACGAGTGTGGTCCTAACCCGCACGCGAATTTTCGCGGGCAGACAGGATGTGGGCGTGAGCGATTTCGATCACATGGGCATTGTCATCGACTGGGTGGATGCCTGCCGGACGGGCGACCTCGCGACGCTGCTCGACCTCTACGCGGATGACGCTGAGGTCGACTGCACGTGCGCCGATACCCGCCGCTATCGCGGTCGTCGTGAACTTGCAGCCTATTGGGGCCCTCGGCTCGGCGCCTACGTCTCTGCGGGCTTCGGTCTGGAGGACATCGCCCCCTTGCGTGACGGTGTCGAGCTCGAATATTCCGTCGCCGGCGCGCTTCGCATTCGCGCGACATTCCATTTCCGTCCCGACGGCAAGATCCACAGCACGCAGTGCGAACCCGCACGGCAGACAGCACACGCGGGCTGCGTATGCTGAGCGTGGCAAGCGCGTCACCATAGTCGACGTCACACTTGCGAGTGCATCGAGCCCTGCATGTTGCGATGGCGCAGCACTGCTTCGTTCAATCCGGATGTCTTGCATCTGTCTCCGGAAAAAACTGCAACTGCTTCCCAGCAAGTGTGCGTCTCTTTCCCGATTCATCCGCGCGAGTGTCCATTCGTCGCGGACGATTGGCGAACTTAGACATCTTCCATTTTTGCACTGCTGCACGCGGCGAAATCGACGTGATAGGTGAACCCCGGGACCTGCGCGTTTGCAGGCTTGGGGTATGCTATGGAATGCGTCGTTGCGTCGGGACGTTCGGTCCGCGCTGTTGTACTTGGAGCTGTCAGCTCTCTCGCTCTCTCTCTGAATTTCCCGTCGGATCAAGCCGCCTACGCGCAGGGGACCTTGCCGCCGGTGACGGTGGATGCTCCCGGCAAGCCGAAGCCGCGGCAAACGACCCAGCGCACGCCATCATCGCGTGAGCGTGCGCAACGGCGCGCCGCTGCGTCGCCGTCGCGCAACGTTGCGCCGGTGCCGTACCTCGCGCCGTCGACCGGCACGCTCGGAGCGCCGCCCGCGCCCTATGCGGGCGGCCAGGTCGCCAGCGGCGGAAGCCTCGGCCTGCTCGGCAATCGCAGCGTGATGGACACGCCGTTCAACCAGACCAGCTACACCGCGGAGCTGATCCAGAACCAGCAGGCGCGCACGATCCGCGACGTGCTGATCAACGATCCCTCCGTGCGCGTGATCCAGGCCGCCGGCGGCGGTGCCGACGGTCTGTTCATTCGCGGCTTCTATTACGATAGCGGCGACTACGCGCTCAACGGACTCTCCGGCATTGCGCCCTATTACTCGACGGCAGCGAATTTCATCGAGCGCGTCGAAGTGCTGAAGGGGCCGAGCGCTGTGCTCAACGGCATGACGGTCGGCGGCACCGGCGTATCGAGCGCCGGCGCGGTCGGCGGCAGCGTCAATCTGGTCACCAAGCACGCCGCCGACGTCGACATCACCCAGCTCACCACGACCTACGCGTCAAAATCTCAGTTTGGCGAGCAGATCGACGTCAGCCGGCGATACGGCGAGCATAAAGAGTGGGGTGTTCGGCTCAACCAGACCTATTCGAACGGCAATACGCCCTGGAATCGCCAGACGGACGAACTCGGCAACGTCGCGCTCGCGCTCGACTATCGCGGTGAGACCGTCCGGGCCGCGGTCGATATCGGCTACCAGGCCGACGTGCTCGACCCGCCGCTGCGCTCGTTCTCGGTCGCCTCGACCGCGGTTCCCGCACCGCCCAAGGCTGGAACGAACTTCCAGGTGCCCTGGGCCTATTACCATCCGACCGACTTCTTCTCGACCGTCAAAGGCGAGGTCGACCTCACCGACTGGATGACTACCTATGCGGCATTCGGCTATCACGACAGCAACATCAACTACGCCTACCCGTCGCCCACCATCACCAGTCTGAGTGGCGGCCTCAGCTCGAACCCGATTTCCGGCAAGGAAACGTTCGAGACGCTCGCCGGAGAAGCGGGCGTCCGGATGAACGCCGATCTCGGACCGGTCAACCACGCCGTCAATGTCGGATATTCCATCACCGACCGGACCTACAATCAGCGCGTGCTGAGGCCGACGCCGTCACCGGGGACCATCTCCTGGAACCTTTACACCGAGCCGACGATCATTGCGCAGCCGACCTTCGCGACGCTGGCTGCGAACCAAATGACCAATGTCGACCTCTGGAGCGTCGGTGTCTCCGACACGATGTCGATGTGGGACAAGCGGCTTCAATTCACCGTGGGTGTCAGGCGACAGACCGCGGGCAGTTCGGTGACGGACTACTTCACTCCGTCCTCCTCGCGCGCTGAGACTGACACCTCGGTCTGGACGCCGGCCTATGCCATCGTCGTGAAGCCGGTCGAGCACGTCTCGCTCTATGCGAACTATATCGAGGGGCTGCAGACGCCGGTCGTCGTGGCCGGAACGTTCCTCAATCGCGGAACGGTGTTCCCGCCCGGGCAGACCAAGCAAACCGAGGCCGGCATCAAGATCGATGCCGGACGTATCACCACGACGCTGAGCGCATTCGATATTTCACAACCGAGCATTATTTCCGTTGCGGTGCCGGGAGGAAACGAGCAGCAGCTCAACGGACGCCAGCGCAATCGTGGCATCGAGCTGAACGTGTTCGGCGAGGTCACGCCGGCGATCAGGCTGCTCGGCGGCGTCACCTTGACCCATGGCGTGCAGGAGCAGGCGGCGCTGGCATCCAACAATGGCAAGGACGCGGTCGGCGTGCCCGGCGTCACCGCCAATATCGGCGCTGAATGGGATACGCCCTTCGTTCGTGACCTGACGTTCACCGGCCGCGTCGTCTACACCAGCTGGCAATATGTCAATGTCGCCAACACGCTGACGATTCCCGAATGGACCCGTGTCGATCTCGGTGCGCGCTACACCTTCACCTCGCCCTGGAACGGCAAGCCGATCGTGGTCCGCGCCAGCATCGAGAACGTCTTCAACAAGGCCTATTGGGCCTCGGCCTATAGCAGCGTGATCACGCTCGGTGCGCCCAGGACCTATCTGGTCTCGACCACCTTCAACTTCTGAGGACCTCGATCTGACAGACCGAAATCAGCACAAGATGAAGATCTTCGCCAGAACCGCCCTTGCCATCGTCGGAGGCTATCTCGGCACGTCCGCGATCATTGCCGCGCTGTCGATGATCGCAGTGGCCATGGTTGGCATGGAGCGCAGCGAAGCCGCAACGCTGGGCTCGATGCTGGGCTTCGTGATCTATCTCGGTGTCATGATCTGGTCGTTTGCCGAGCCGGCCCTGATCCGCATCACGCTCTGGCTGGGTGCAGTGACCGCGCTGAGCCTGACGCTGGTTCTCCTGCTCGGCCGGTTCACGTCCTAAACCATGGAGCCGACCTTTCGCGCATCGATGAATTGGCTTCACACCTGGTCGGGCGTGGTGCTGGGCTCGCTGTTGTTCGCGATCTTCTGGATGGGGACCTTGTCGGTGTTCGACAAGGAGATCGACCGCTGGATGATGCCGGCCTCGCGCCTCGCGCTGCCGGAGCAGTTCTCCTACGAGACCATGCGCCCGGCCTACAAGGCCGCATTGGCGGCCAAGGCGCCCGCCGTGCTCATGCTCGTGCCAAACGAACGCAACCCGGTGATTACGGCGCTGTGGCGTAACGCCGACGGTTCCTTTGCCCAGCGTCTGTTCGATCCCTCGACCGGCACCGAACTGCCGGACCAGGGCACGTTCGCCGCCTCGCGGTTCATCTATCCGTTTCACTACACGCTGAACCTGAAGGTGTTCGGCCTCGGCTACTGGATCGTCGGCCTCTGCGGCATGATGATGATGGTGCTGTGCGTGTCCGGCGTCGTGATCCACCGCAAGATCTTTGCGGACTTCTTCACCTTTCGGCCCGAGCGCAAGATCCGGCGCGCCACGCTCGATCTGCACAACGTTGCCGGCGTGCTCGGTCTGCCTTTTCATGTCGTGATCAGCGTGTCGGGCCTCGTCATCCTGTTTTCGCTGTACTTTCCCAGCAGCATCTGGGCGGTCTACCGGCAGGATGCGCGCCTGTTCGGTCGCGAGGCCTATGGCTCCTACGTGCGCCCACCGGCGCGGCAAGCCGCGGACCTGGTCTCGTTCGACGCGATCGTCGCGAAGGCGAGGTCGGTCTGGGGCAGGGGTGAGCCGAATTATCTCTATGTCTTCAATCCCGGCGATGCGGCCGCCTGTGTCCAGGTGAACCGTGCCTCCGAGGACGTCGTCAGCAACATCTCCCATGTGGTCTATGTCGACGGCGTGACGGGCGAGATGCTTTCGGCGAACAAGCCCGAGAAGCCGGCCGCGGTCACCCAGCGTTTCATCGCGGGCCTGCATTTCATCCAGTTCAGGCATTGGACGCTGCGATGGTTGTACTTCGGGCTCGGGCTTGCGGGCTGCGTGCTGATCGCGACCGGTCTGCTGTTCTGGGTCGAGTCGCGGCGCGAGCGGCATCGCAAGCTCGGTCGTTCCGGGGCGCGTGTCGTCGCGGCAGTGACGGTTGCGAGCGTGACCGGAATCCTTATCGCGACGCTGGCGTTCATGGTGACGAACCGCGTGCTCCCGCTCGGCGGATCGGCCTTCGGAATCGAGCGCCCCGCGATCGAAATTGTCGTCTTTCACCTGGTCTGGCTGCTCGCATTGCTGCATGCGTTTGTGTCCGGAGGCCGCGCCTGGGTCGGCCAGTGCTGGACGATCTCGGTGCTCGCGTTGGCGGCGGTGCTCCTCAACGCGCTCACGACGGGAGATCATCTGATCAGAACCCTTGCGGATCGGCAGCTTTGGCCGGTCGCGGGGATCGACATTACTTTGTTGATGGCAACAGTGATTGCCGCCTGCGTTGCGCTTCGCCTGGCGCGCAGCGCACTCGCCGATCCGCGGGCGTCGCAGGAGACGGGCGCGTGATGATTGCAGTCTTGCTGCTGTTGGCCGGATGGAGCCTGCTTGCGGGCAGCCAGCCGAGACAGTTCAGCCGTATCGTGCGCCACGGTCATCTTCCGAACCGGACCGGAATCGCGATGCGATGGGCCGGCGCGGCCCTGCTGATGGGGGCGCTCGTGATTTTGGTGCGGGGGGAGGGGCCGTCGTTCGGGGTGCTCGCCTGGGCCTGTCTCCTGAGCATCAGCGCGATGGCCGTTGCGCTGACCCTGGCCTGGCTGCCGAAAGCTATTTCGGCGACCTAGAGCGTTTCACATTTTGACGGAAGCATAACCTGCGTTGGCGAAGTAGTTGGCGCACTCGCGAGGCTGGATGTCCT
>NZ_JAFCKW010000013.1 GCF_018129965.1 Bradyrhizobium diazoefficiens
ACAGAAGCAAGTGCCCAGCGATTGGATCAGGCAAAAAGGGATTGACTTACTGAGGCCCGTTACAGAAGCCCGGATGGAGCGCAGCGAAATCCGGGGGAGTCTTCGCCTGCGGTGCGATTTTAGGATCGCGCGTCGCTCCATGCGGGCTACGGAAATCCGGCTAATTGCCGCGAAGTGCGGCTTCGATGGTCTTGGCGAGCGCCTCGAGCTGGAACGGCTTCTGCAGCGCTGGCCTGTCCCGGTACTGTTCGGGAAGACCGGAGGAACCGTAGCCGGTGGCAAAGATGAACGGTCGCCCCTTGGCCTTGATCAGGTCGGCAACCGGCGAGATGACCTTGCCGTTGACGTTGACGTCGAGGATGGCGATGTCGAAGTGGGTTGCTTCGGCGAGCCGCATTGCCTCGGGGATATCGCCAGCCTCGGCCGCGACCTTGTAGCCGAGCTCTTCGAGCATGTCCGCGACCATCATCCTGATCATCACCTCGTCTTCGACGAGGAATACAGAGCGGCCCGAAAGCCCTGTGGCAGTCATAGTCGTTGCGTCCTTGCCCATTCAGGAAAACGTTCGCAGATTACACAAATCGACGCAATGCGCGTTTCGCGCAACGGTTGCCCGGAAAGACCTGTCGCGGCTGGTCCTTTGCACGCCAATTTATAGTCATATGGAACGCCCAAGGGGGTACCATGGGTTCCTCAACCGGAACAAGATTCCTGAACTTTGCAAGAGCGCCCCGACCCCGACGAGACGATACAAGCAGCAATGACCTCCAATCAGCCTCCGCCGGAAAAGATGATGTTTCAGCTCTCGCTGAGGCGTCGGGGTATCAGCGACCAGGCTGTGTTGCGAACCATGGAAGAAGTGCCGCGTGACCAGTTCGTCGAAGAGGCTGACCGCGCGGGGGCCTATCGTGACAGTGCGCTGCCGATCGCCTGCGGCCAGACCATCAGCCAGCCCTTTGTCGTCGCCTACATGACAGAGCAGCTCCAGCTCCAGAAGCAGCATCGCGTACTGGAGATCGGGACAGGCTCAGGCTATCAGGCTGCCGTGCTGTCGCGGCTTGCAGGCCAGGTGCTGACGGTCGAGCGCTATCGCAAGCTTGCGGACGTCGCGCGCGCCAGGATCGAGAAGCTCGGCTACCACAATTTCGAGGTGATGCTGGGTGACGGGCTCAATCTGCCCGCTAATATCCGTCCGTTCGACCGCATCATCGTCACGGCCGCGATGGAGCAGATCCCGGAAAACCTGATCGAGCGGCTGGAGATCGGCGGCATCCTGATCGCCCCCGTTGGACCGCATCAGGGCGTGCAGACGCTGACCCGGCTGAGCCGGACGGACACCGGGATCGAGCGCAAGGAACTCGTCGAGGTCCGCTTCGTACCGGCGCTTCCCGGCGTGGCGCGCGAGCTTTAGATCTTGGGATCGGCTGTGCTGCCAACATCTTATTGGGAGGGTTAAGCCGTTATTTACTCGGTACGTGCTTACTTAAAAGACCAGTTTTGTTGCGTACGAGTGAGTAACCATGTCTGTAGTCGCCGAGTTGCTTTACTCGCGCCGCGTGCCGCAGGTTGCGGTGCTGGCGCTGATCTCGTTCAGCTTTGCAGGGTGCAGCGCCGACATGCAGTCGCGGCTGTCCCAGTCAAATTTCTCCAATCCATTTTCGTCTGATCAGACCGGCTCGGTGCAGCAGGCGCCGCCCCCGCAGCGTGAGTTGCCGCAATACTCGCGGCCGCAGACCCAGCCCGGCTATTATCAGTCACAGCCCTTGCCGCCGCCGGCGGTGTCCGCGCCGCAATCCTATCCGGTTGCAGCGGGTGGCGGGGTGTCCGGAGGTGGCCGCGGCGTCGGCTCCTACGCGCCCCCGGCGCAGCCGCATCTGGAGACCACGGCCAGCGTGCCGCCGCGTTCGGTCGCAGCCGCCCAGCCGCCCGGCGGGACCAAGATCATCGTCGGTACCAGCGACACGCTCGACGTGCTCGCGAAGCGCTATCACGTCACGCCCCAGGCGATCCTGGTCGCCAACGGCTACAAGGGGCCGCGCGCCCTTTCACCCGGACAGCAATTGATCATTCCGCATCCGGGCGCGACCGTTGCTGCACCTGCGCCGTTAATGGCTCCCGTCGCGGCCGCGCCGGCGCCTGCTGCCAAGCCGGTTGCAGCCATGGCTGCGCCGTCGAGCATGCACTTCGTCAATCACGGTGACACGCTCGCCAGCATCGCGCGCAAGAACCACATCACCTCGGCTGAACTGGCCCGCGCCAACGGCCTCGATCCCTCGGCAAAGCTCAAGCTTGGCACCCGGCTGACCGTGCCCGGCGCCAGGACTGCGGCCGTCGCAGCGCCGGCTGCTCCGGTCATGGCCGCTCCGGCCGCCGGCACGCTGCAACCCGTTGCTGCGGCTCCCGCGCCCGCCACGAAAATGGCCGCTGTCGCGGCGCCAGTGCAGAGCGCGCGCCTGGCGCAGGCCACAGCCAACGTCGAAGAGAAGCCCGCCGAGGCACCGGCGAAGGCTGCGGAGGCCACCGGCGCGCTGCCGACCTTCCGCTGGCCGGTGCGCGGCAAGGTGGTCACGAGCTACGGCGCCAAGACCAACGGCAAGTCCAATGACGGCATCAATCTCGCGGTGCCCGAGGGAACGCCGATCAAGGCGGCTGAAGACGGCGTCGTTGCCTATTCCGGCAACGAGCTGAAAGGTTACGGCAATCTGGTCCTGGTTCGGCACTCCAACGGCTACGTCACCGCATATGCCCATGCGAGTGAGCTGATGGTGAAGCGCGGCGATACAATCAAGCGCGGTCAGGTCATTGCCAAGTCGGGTCAATCCGGGGAGGTGGCGTCGCCGCAGCTCCACTTCGAGATCCGCAAGGGATCGAGCCCGGTTGACCCGCTTCAATTCCTGAATGGGGCGTGAGCCTTGCGTAGAGTAGGGTAGGCCAGCGCTATAAGCAGACTGTCATCGCCCGCCTTGTGCGCACTTGCGCACTGGAGCGGGTGATCCAGTATTCCAGAGACGATTGTTGTTAAGCCGAGAAGCTGCGGCGTACTGGATTCTCCGCCCGCGCGGGGAATGACGGTTTTGGGTTAGGCTGAAGCGTCAGCTAAAGCTCCGGTTACTTCGCTGTCAGCTTGACGCTCAGCCGTCCCGCCAGCTCCTGCACGAACTGCCAGGCGACGCGGCCCGAACGTGAGCCGCGCGTGGTCGACCATTCCAGCGCCTCGCGCTCCAGCGCCTCGTCATCGAGCTTGATACCGAAATGGCTGCAATAGCCGCGCACCATCGCGAGATATTCGTCCTGGCTGCAACGGTGGAAGCCGAGCCAGAGGCCGAAGCGATCCGACAGCGAGACCTTTTCCTCGACGGCCTCGCCCGGATTGATCGCGGTCGAGCGCTCGTTCTCGATCATCTCGCGCGCGAGCAGATGACGGCGGTTGGAGGTTGCGTAGAGGATGACGTTCTCGGGCCGGCCCTCGATGCCGCCCTCGAGCACGGCCTTGAGCGACTTGTAGGACGCATCGTTGCCGTCGAACGAGAGGTCGTCGCAGAACACGATGAAGCGGAAGGACGAGGCGCGCAGCTGCTCCATCAGCGCGGGCAGGCTCTCGATGTCCTCGCGGTGGATCTCGATCAGCTTCAGTCTGTCGGAGGCCTTGCGCTCGGTGTTGATGCTGGCATGCGCGGCCTTGACCAGCGAGGACTTGCCCATGCCGCGCGCGCCCCAAAGCAGGGCGTTATTGGCGGGCAGGCCATTGGCGAAGCGCTCGGTGTTCTCCATCAGGATGTCGCGCATCCGGTCGACGCCCTTGAGCAGGAACAGCTCGACGCGGCTGACCCGCGGCACCGCCGCGAGGCGGCCGTCCGGGTGCCAGATGAAGGCATCCGCCTGCCTGAACGATTCGCGCTCGGCTGCCGGCTTGGCCTGGGCTGCGAGGTGCTGCGCAATGGTCTCCAGCGCGCGGGCGATGCGCTCCTGGGAGAGGTCCGGGGTCGCCTTGGGGGCCGCCTGAGGGATGGTCGTGGGGCGTTTTGCCGCGACGCGCGCAGGCTTCCGGGCCGGGATGCGGGGGCCTTTGCCGGCCGGGCTTTTGCTTGGTTTTCTGGGCATGTCCGAAGTTCCTGAGAATGCAGCCTTATCGGGCCTGAGGCCGCGCCGCAAGGTGGCCAAAAGGGCGGTCTGGCAGCGTTGCAATTGGGGCAATGGCCGCTATAGTCCGCGCGAATTTGACCGAACCGGTCGCCTCTGAAGGCCTGACCGGTTTTCCCCCGTTTCCACGAGGATCGTCCCGAATGTTCATTACCCCTGCGTATGCCCAGGCCGCGGGCGCCGGCGACACCAACAGCATGTTGATGTCGCTGCTGCCGTTCGCCCTGATCTTCGTGATCATGTACTTCCTGATTTTGCGCCCGCAGCAGAAGAAGGTGCGCGACCATGCCGACCTCGTGAAGAACATCCGCCGCGGCGATACCGTCGTGACCTCGGGTGGCCTCGTCGGCAAGGTCACCAAGGTCGTCGACGACGACCAGATCGAGTTCGAGATTTCCGACGGCGTCCGCGTGCGGCAGATGCGCCAGATGATCTCGGGCGTGCGCGCCAAGGGCGAGCCGGCGAAGGATTCCAAGGAAAGCGCCAAGGAAGCTGCGAAGGACGACGCCGCGTCGAAGTGAACGCTTCCGCGAGCATCTCAAGTCCCCCTGATCTGACAGGTCCAGTCGATGTTGTATTTCACGCGGTGGAAAGCGCTCGGGATTATCCTGACTGCGCTGATCGTGTGCCTCTGCGCGGTGCCGAACTTCTTCCCCGAAGCGCAGGTCAAGACCTGGCCCGCCTGGGCGCAGCGCCGGCTCGTGCTCGGCCTCGACCTCCAGGGCGGCTCCTATCTGCTGCTCGAGGTCGATTCCAACTACGTGAAGAAGGAACGGCTGGACCAGGTTCGTGACGACGTCCGCCGCTCGCTGCGCGATGCCAAGATCGGCTTCACCGGCGGGGTCACCGTGCGCAACGACGCGGTCGAGGTCCGCATCACCAAGGACACCGACCTGCAGCCGGCGCTCGTCAAGCTGCGCGATCTGTCCCAGCCGCTCGGCGGTCTGATGGGATCCAGCGGTCAGCGCGACCTCGAGGTTTCTGACGCTGGCGGTGGCGTGATCCGCCTGACGATCCCGCAGGCCGCAATGCTCGACCGCATGCGCAAGACCATCGAGCAGTCGATCCAGATCGTCGAGCGGCGCGTCAACGAGCTCGGCACGGTCGAGCCCGTGATCCAGCGCCAGGGCAACGACCGCATCCTGGTGCAGGTCCCGGGTCTCCAGGACCCGACCCGCCTGAAGGAGTTGCTCGGCAAGACCGCGAAGATGGAATTCCGCATGGTCGACACGACCGTGTCGCCGGACCAGGCGCAGCAGGGCAGTTTGCCGCCGGATTCCGAGTTGCTGACCAGCGCCTCGCCGCCGCCGGTTCCCTACGTGGTCAAGAAGCAGGTGCTGGTCGCCGGCGGCGATTTGATCGATGCGCAGGCGACCTTCGACCAGCGGACGAGCGAGCCGGTCGTCAGCTTCAAGTTCAATACGTCGGGCGCGCGCAAGTTCGCCCAGGCGACGCAGGAGAATGTCGGACTGCCCTTCGCCATCGTGCTCGACAACAAGGTGATTTCTGCGCCCAGGATCAACGAGCCGATCACGGGCGGGCAGGGACAGATCTCGGGCAGCTTCACGGTCCAGTCCGCCAATGATCTTGCGATCCTGATGCGCGCCGGCGCGCTGCCGGCGCCGCTGACCGTGGTCGAGGAGCGTACGGTCGGTCCGGGCCTCGGCCAGGACTCGATCGAAAAGGGCGAGCTTGCGGCTTATGTCGGCTCGATCCTCGTGATCATCTTCATGCTGCTGACCTACCGCCTGTTCGGCGTGTTCGCCAACATTGCGGTCGCGATCAACGTCGCCATGATCTTCGGCCTGTTGTCGCTGCTCAATGCCACGCTGACCTTGCCAGGCATCGCCGGCATCGTGCTTACCGTCGGCATCGCGGTCGATTCCAACGTGCTGATCTACGAGCGCATCCGCGAGGAGTTGCGCGGCGGCCGCAACGCGATCTCGGCGATTGACGCCGGCTTCAAGCGGGCGCTTGCGACCATCCTCGATTCCAACATCACCACCTTCATTGCCGCCGCCGTGTTGTTCTACATCGGCACCGGCCCGGTACGCGGCTTCGCCGTGACGCTCGGCATCGGCATCATCACCACGGTGTTCACCGCCTTCACCATGACCCGGCTGATCGTAGCCTGGTGGGTGCGGTGGAAGCGGCCGCAGAGCGTGCCGATCTAGGAGCCTGATTGTGACTCACACCGTTCTCATCGGGCTCGGCGTCCTCATCGCCATTCTCACCGTGGTCGCGGCCCTCGGCCTGCTGCCGTCGTTGCGCATTGTCCCGGACGATACGCATTTCGACTTCACGCGCTTTCGCCGCATCAGCTTCCCGATCTCGGCGGCGCTGTCGATCGTCGCCATCACGCTGTTCTTCACCCACGGCCTCAATCTCGGCATCGACTTCAAGGGCGGCACGCTGCTCGAGGTGCGGGCCAAGTCCGGCGCCGCCGACATCGCGGCGATGCGTACGACGCTGGATGGCTTGCGTCTCGGCGAAGTGCAGCTGCAGCAGTTCGGCGGGCCCGAGAACGTCCTGATCCGCGTTGCCGAGCAGCCGGGCGGCGATGCCGCCCAGCAGGAGGCGGTGCAGAAGGTCCGTACCGCGCTCGGCGATTCCATCGAGTACCGCCGCGTCGAGGTGCTCGGTCCGCGCGTCGCCGGCGAATTGCTGGCTTACGGCATGCTCGGCCTGATGCTCGCGATCGTCGCGATCCTGGTCTATCTCTGGTTCCGTTTCGAATGGCAGTTCGCGCTCGGGGCCATGATCGCCAACGTGCACGACATCGTGCTGACGATCGGCTTCATGTCCGTCAGCCAGGTCGATTTCGACCTGACCAGCATCGCGGCGCTTCTGACCATTCTCGGCTATTCGCTCAACGACACCGTCGTCATCTACGACCGTATCCGTGAAATGCTGCGGCGCTACAAGAAGATGCCGATGCCGCAGTTGCTCAACGAATCGATCAACTCGACGCTGTCGCGTTCGATCATCACCCACTTCACGGTGACGCTGGCGCTTTTGGCTCTGCTCCTGTTCGGCGGTCATGCCATCCACAGCTTCACGGCGGTGATGATGTTCGGCGTGGTGCTGGTCGGCACCTATACCTCGATCTTCATCGCGGCTCCGATCCTGATCTACCTCGGCGTCGGCGAGCACCGCGAAGATACGGTTGAAGCGGCGACGCCGGCGAAGAATAGCAAGGCGTGATCCGAACCGCAGTCCCTCGCATGCGTTTGCGGGGGCAGTAAGCTCATTCGGACGAGGCTGATGGCCGGCGATTCCAACGCACCACATTTCCCGCGCTCGGCGCCGATCGAGGCTTACGGCAAGGGCGGCTTTGCGTTTGCCGGCATGTCCCATCGCGGCTCGCTCCTGTGCCTGCCGGATGCGATCTGGGCCTGGGACGTGACCGACCCCGCGAAGATCGACCGCTACGCGCTGGATCGGGTGTTCACGGCCGCCAACAGCATCGACACGCTCCTGATCGGCACCGGAACCGGGGTCTGGCTGCCGCCGCCAGTGCTTCGGCAGGCCTTGAAGGCGGTGAGGGTGGTACTGGACACGATGCAGACCGGTCCGGCCGTGCGCACCTACAACATCATGATCGGCGAACGGCGCCGCGTTGCGGCCGCGCTGATCGCCGTGCCATGAACAGCACGCCGGCTCCATCCGACAACGTTACGTTCTGCGCCGATCTCGTGCGCAGCCACGACTTTCCGCGCTATGCCGCGACCCTGTTCGCGCCCGCAGCCGAGCGCCGTGCGCTGCTGGCGCTCTATGCCTTCAACGTCGAGATCGTCCGAGTCCGCGACCAGGTGAGCCAGCCCTTGCCCGGGGAAATCCGCCTGCAATGGTGGACCGACATGCTGTCGGGCCAGGTCCACGGCAGCGCCGAGGGCAATCCGGTGGCGGCCGAACTGCTGCGCGCGATCCGCGACTTCGACCTGCCGCTCGAGCCGCTGTCGCTGCTTGCCGACGAGCACCAGTTCGATCTCTACAACGATCCGATGCCGACGCTGACGGCGCTGGAAGGCTATCTGGCTGCGACCTGCTCGGCGCTGTTCGCGCTTGCTGCGAGGATCATGGCGCCGCCCTCGGAGGCCGCCGAACATCTGGCACGGCATGCCGGGCTCGCCCAGGGCATCGTGCAGATCATTGCGAGCCTGCCGCGCGATGCTGCGCACCGGCAGTTGTTCCTGCCGCAGCAACTGCTGACGACCCATGGCTGCAGCATGGAGGACGTGTTCGCCGGCAAGGAGAGCGCCAATCTCGACGCCGTGCTGGAACAGCTCATCGAAGAGGCGCGGCAGCATTTGTCCACTGCCTTGTCTCTGTTGTCTGAGGTGCCGACATCGGCGCGGCCTGCGTTTCTGCCGATCGGCCAGGTGCGGGACGACCTCAGGCGCCTGTCGCAGCCGGGGCGCAATCCGTTTACGCCGCAGCAACCTTCGCGGTTGCGCACGCTCTGGGCGTTGTGGCGGGCTTCACGTTCGCGGGAATTTACCAAATAGACGTTGGCTTATCGCCTCGATTTGCCGAATGCTCTATGCTGGTCCATGGCCCAGTTGTTCCAAAGCATGTCCTCCGATCCGAGCGGCTTTCCGGTCGCACCTGGCGATATTCATGCTGCCGCCGAGACCATCCGCGGCGCCGTCGTCGAGACGCCCTGCAGCTACAGCCGGACGCTGAGCAATATCTGCGGCTGCGACATCTGGCTGAAATTCGAGAACCTCCAGTTCACGTCGTCATTCAAGGAGCGCGGCGCGCTCAACCGCCTGACCGCATTGACGGCGGAGGAGCGTGCGCGCGGCGTCATCGCGATGTCGGCGGGCAACCATGCGCAGGGTGTTGCATATCATGCCAGGCGGCTCGGCATTCCCGCCACCATCGTGATGCCTGTGGGCACGCCGATGGTGAAGGTCGAGAACACCAGGCATCACGGCGCCGAGGTGGTGGTGACGGGCGCGACGCTGGAAGAGGCGGCCGCCTTCGCGCGCAGCCACGGCGAAGCTCGTGGCATGATCTTCGTCCATCCCTATGACGATCCGCTCGTCATCGCGGGGCAGGGCACTATCGGGCTGGAAATGCTCAAGGCGGTGCCGGAACTCGACATGCTGGTGGTCCCGATCGGTGGCGGCGGCCTGATCAGCGGCATCGCCATTGCCGCGAAATCGATCAAGCCGTCGCTGCGTATTCTGGGGGCCGAAGCCTGGCTCTATCCCTCGATGTACAACGCCATCCATGACAGCAATCTGCCGGCGCGCGGCGATACGCTCGCCGAAGGCATCGCCGTCAAATCACCCGGCAAGATCACCACCCAGATCATCCGGGGTCTCGTCGACGACATCGCGCTCGTCAACGAGACCGAACTCGAGCGTGCCGTCGCGACCCTGATCTCGATCGAGAAAACCGTCGTGGAGGGCGCCGGCGCCGCCGGCCTCGCCGCGCTGATGTCCGATCCGTCTCGTTTCGCCGGCCAGAAGGTTGGCCTCGTCCTGAGCGGCGGCAACATCGACACACGGCTGATCGCCTCGGTGCTCACCCGCGAATTGGCCCGCGAGGGGCGGCTGACCCAGTTGTCGCTCGATATCCCGGACCGTCCGGGCCAACTGGCTGCGGTCGCATCACTGCTGGCGGAGGCCGGCGCCAACATCATCGAGGTCTCGCATCAGCGGACCTTCTCCGACCTTCCGGCCAAGGCGACTCTACTGCAACTCGTCATCGAGACCCGCGACAGCGCCCATCTCGACGAGGTGATGGCACGGCTGAGCGCATCCGGACTGAGCGCGCGCTGCACCTGAGTGGTGCCTCGAGACGCAGGCCGGGGAGATCGCTATTCAGGCAGGCCTGCGACACCGAGCGCCTCGCCGAGGGACGACGCAAGAGCGGGTGCGCAGTTAACGCCCGCGAACTGGCGGCCGTAGCGGAATGTCGGATGAAGCTCGATCACTCTTGCCGCCGCCACTCTCGCTTCCTGCAACCGCCCGAGCTTGGCAAGCGAAGCAGCCAGTTGGACATAAGTGATGCTGTGGAGCGGATTGGCCTGAACCGAGCGGTAAGCGGCGCGGCAGGCCTCCTCGTATCGTCCGCGGTGAAAATGCGCCAAGGCCTGCGCGTCGAATGCGGCGAACGCCCACGGGTCGAACGGACTTAGCCGAATGCCTTTTTCGCTCCACTCGATGGCGCGGTCGGCATCTCCACCCCAACCGAGCAAGACGCTGCCGAGAATGTAGCTCAGAGCCGATGACGGGCTGATGGCGAGCGCGGCGTCGAGCGCGGTGAATGCCGCGCCATGATCGTGCCCGTCCATCCCGATCGAAAAGCCAGCGAGCGTGAGGGCTTGGGCGTCATCCTGTCCATGGGCAATGGCGGATCGGGCATGATGGATGGACGCCGCGCGATCTGATTCCTGGAGGCCGGCTCGCAGAAACAGGCAGTGATGGCACATCGCGGCATTGCCGTGGGCCAACGCGTAGGCAGGATCGAGCGCGATCGCACGTTCGAGCAGAACGAGCGCTTGTGTTACCTGCTCAGGCATGCCGGAGTCGACGTCGGGCTGAGCCCGCAAGACGAGGTCATAGGCATCCAGGCTGTCCGGCCGCTTGCGCTTGACCCGGTTGATCTCTGCGCGCCGCAGGCTGGGCGCAATGGCGCCGACGACCGAGAGGGCGAAGTCATCCTGCAGAGCAAAAATATCTTCGGACCTGCGGTCATAGCGTTCAGCCCACACATGCATGCCGGTTGATGCATCGATGAGTTGACCGGTGATGCGCACGCTTGCGCCAGTCTTGCGGAAGCTACCTTCCAGCACATAGCGTACGCCAAGCTCGCGACCGACGTGCGTCACCTCAACCGCACGCCCCTTGTATGCGAACGTCGAATTACGCGCGATAACGAATAGCCAGTTGATGCGCGAAAGCCGGGTGATGATGTCGTCGACCATCCCGTCGGCAAAGTAGTCATGCTCCGCATCGCCGCTCAGATTCGCGAACGGCATCACTGCAATCGACGGCCTGTCGGGCAATGCCAGCGGTGGCAGTTGGGACGCGGTTGCCGTGCTGTCGGAATGGGTCGTGACGGTGGGACCGACATAACGATAGCCGCGACGCGGCAGGGTCTCTATCCAGTCCGTTTCTCCAGTCATGTCCACCAGGACGCGCCGCAGAGCGGCGATTTGAACGGTCAGATTGCTGTCTTCGACAGCCTGCGCAGGCCACGCGGCCTCGATCAAGGCGTCCTTTGAAACGGGGGCGCCGGCTCGCCTTACGAGCACGGTCAAAAGCGCGACGGCGCGCCGACCGAGCTGGCTTGGCTCGCTGCCGTGGAAAAGAATTCCTGCATCAGTATCGATGCGGAACGGACCAAATTTAAAGGACACGCCCATAGCCAAGGAAGGCACATTTCGCAGGTTTTTTGCAATGTTTTCCGGGAAGCTTCACGACTTTTGGCCGGGACCTGATCACCATCACGAGGTCAAAAAGCGAGCGCCGTAGAGCCAAGGAGCGTCACATGAGCGCCAAACCGGTCATCCGCATGCCTGACGACAGCAAGGGGATCCTGCTGCGAGGCGAGCCAATGGTATTCTTGGTGACCGGCGAAGACACCAGGCATACCAGCATGTTCGACTGGACGATCCCGGCAGGTTTTGCCACGGGCCGCCACGTTCATCGCGTACAGGAGGAGACTTTCTACATGCTGGAAGGCGCGTGCGAATGGCACGTCGCCCATGAAATCGTTCGTGCCACGCAGGGAACCTATCTCTTCATACCTCCCGGTGTTCCGCACAACATTACCAATGTCAGTGATAAGCCCGCCCGGGTGCTGATGACGGTTTCTCCGCCGGGGCACGAACACTATTTCGAAGAGTTGGCCAAGCTTACCGCGAGCGGACCGCCTGACGCGAAGGCCATCGGTGAATTGCGTGCCCGTTTCGATACCGATCAACTATCGGCGCTGACAACGAAAATCTGAAGTTCGCGTGCTGCAGGACGGCGCATCGGCTTCGAATTCGACCTGGCCGTGCGGGCGGTGCTATCGGGGCGGCAAATCAGACATGAGTTCGATCAACCGGTCGATCTCGGCTTCCGTGTTGTAATAGTGCGGTGACGCGCGCACCAACGGTGGTAGCGCGCGGACTTCGGCATCGATACGTGTGCTCGCGGGATCAGAAGCGCCGATGATGATCCCGGCGCCTGCGGCGTTTTTGACAATGCTGCCCGCGTCATGCCCATCCATCGTGAAGCTGACGATGGCGCCCGGGCGTCGACCGAGGTCGCGAATCGTGATGCCGCGAAGGGAGGCGAGGCCGCCGCGAAGACGGTCCGCAAGCAGGTGGCAGCGCTGCTCGATGGGAGCGATCCCGATATCGAGCGCGTAATCGACGGCCGCGCCGAGTCCGAGACGGGCCGCGTAATTGTTCTCCCAGGTCTCGAAGCGACGTGCGTCATCGCGTAGACGGTATTGATCGCGGGAGACCCAGGGTGCGGCAAAATGGTCGATCATCGGTGGCTCGAGCTGTTGCAGCAGTGCGCGGCGGACATAGAGGAAGCCTGTGCCGCGCGGGCCGCGCAGGAATTTGCGGCCGGTGGCCGACAGCATGTCACAGCCGATGGCTTCCACATCCACCGCCATCTGGCCGACCGCCTGACAGGCGTCGAGCAGATAGGGAATGCCGTGCGCCCGAGCGATCTGGCCGACCGCCGCCGCCGGATTCACCAGCCCGCCATTGGTCGGAACCCAGGTGATGGCGATGAGCTTCACGCGCGCGTCGATCATGCGTTCGAGTGCCTCGATATCGAGCTCACCGCTGGCATCGCTCGGTACGACGTCGACGATCGCGCCCGTTCTTTTCGCAACCTGGAGAAACGCGACGTAGTTGGCAGCATATTCCGCCTCGGCGGTCAGGATGCGATCGCCTTGACGAAACGTAATCGCGTAGAAAGCCATCTGCCAGGCCACGGTCGCGTTTTCGACGAGCGCGATTTCATCGGGCGCTGCATTCAGCAGTCTTGCGACCGAGCCGTACACCGCGTCGAGCCGAACGGCTTCGCGGTCAGCGGCGGCGTAGCCTCCGATCTCGCTCTCCAGATCGATGTGCTGCTTCATCGCCGTCACGACAGGGGCCGGCATGAGAGCTGCGCCCGCATTATGCAGATAGGCAAGCCGGGAGGCGGCAGGCGTGTCGGCCCGGATTTTGTCGATGTCGATCAAGAGCGCGCCTCCACCTCTCGCAATGCTGCTGCTTGAACTAGGCGCAACATTGAATGCTGGCAAGGCAGTGCGCGTCCTAAAACTTTGGCCGGCTTGGATTCAGATGCAGAGCCCGAGCAGCTTGACGTGGCAGTTGCTCGATTTCGGCTTGCTCGCCGGCGCGGCCTCGCGTTTCACGGCAACCAGCGGCTCGGTGTCCTTCTTGCCCTTGCCCTTTTTCGGCTCGTAGTCGCCGGCGATCACCATCGCCCAATAGGTGCGCTTGCCGCTGGCATTCTTGGCGTTTGCGATCCCAACGCGGGAGGCGTTGTGCAGCAGGAGGTTCTTGCGATGCCCGGACGAGTCGATCCACTGCCCGAGCGTCTTCTCGAAACTGTCGTAGCCATAGGCGATGTTCTCGGCGGCGCGGCCCGCGCCAGCCGGCGCGACACGCTTGTTGAACGGGCCGAGCGCGTCGTGGCTGAGGTCGTCCTTTGCCGCCATCGCGCGCGCTTGATCCATCGCGATGCGATCGAGCGTGGCGTCGCGGACGACGCGGGCTTCGCCATGCGTGAGGCGGAAACTTGAGATCAATTCAGCCGGAGATTCGGCCATCGCAGGCGCCGCCGCCAGCAGCACAAGGCCGGCGATCATCCCGCCAACCACACGATGTGTCGTGTCCCGAGTACCCATCATTTCGCCAAGCCGCATGAAACCGACTGCTTCTCTATCGCCAATGTGGAGGCTTCGTGGCGCGGACCAGGGAAGCTAGCCCGCCGGCAGGTCCGCCTCGAAATTGAAGCGGTCGCGCAGGTTCTTGCGCTGCTCCAGGATGTCCTTGAGGAACGCGCGGTCCTGATCGTTCCTCATCATCGGCTCGATCAGGTCGAGCTGATTCATGGCGACCAGTTGCAGAATCTCGGTGCGGGGCTTGCCGCTGCTGTCGCGCGGCAGCGCGTGCACGACCTGGATGTGTTCGGGGGGCTTCGGGCCCTTTGCGGCCGCGAGCTCGTCGCGGAGTTGACCTTCGAGCGTAGCCTGATCGCCTTCGACGAATGCGTAAAGCCCGACGCCGGAACGGCGGTCGGCGAAAGCGACGATGGCGGTGTCGCGCACGGCGGGATTCTTGCGGATCAGTGCCGCCAGCACCGGCGCGTCGTTGACGAGCCTGCGGCCGCCGCCCTCACGGTCGGTGAAATTGAACAGGCCGCGCGTGATTGCCCGGTAGACCTTCTTGCCGGTGGCGAGCCACAGGCTCGCGGCGAAGGATTTCTTCGCCAGGATCTTGCGCTCGCGCGGCGTCAGGGCTTCGGGCGCGTAGGAGCGCTTGTGCTTTAGCAGATGCCGAAGATCTTCATAGGCGAGGATGCGATAGATCCGGCCGCGCCGTTCGAAGCAGGCCGCGAGCTGGAAGTCGGTCACATAGGCGCGTCCGTCGCGGCCGACCAGCCAGTTCTGTTCCTTGGCAAGATCGTTGTGGCAGATGCCGGCACGGCGCAGCCGGCGCAGTGCCGCCTTGGCCGAGCGGAAATAGGCGAGGTCGCCATGCGGCTTGGCAAGATGCAGCGCGACGCCATCCACGAAGCCGCGCACGAGCGCGCGGCGGCCGGCCCACAGCAACTCGGGACCGACGTCCAGGCCCTTGGCCAGCTTCAATGCATATTTTTCACGCGCGAACAGATGGCGCGCCAGCAGGAACGACCACCACGGCACCTCGTCGAGCCGGCGCAGGACCGCGTCGACCTCGGCGCTCTCGCCGCGGAAGCGGCCGCGCTCGACGGTCGAGAACATGTCGCGCTTGAGCAGGACGCCCCCGGTCCAGCGCGCCGACAATGCCGCGGCGTCGTCTTTCGGGAGAGTCATGAGGCTCACGCTGCCGTGGCGATGCGCAGATGATCGGCGATCCAGCGATCGAGATCGGCGAGCGCCAGCGCGCTCATCGCCTGCTTCTTGGCCACCGTCTTCTCGTTGCCGCGCAGGCGCGTCCCGTCCGGCTTCTTCGTCGGAGCGCTCGCAAGCGGCGGGAACAGCCCGAAATTGATGTTCATCGGCTGAAATGAGCGCGTACCCGGCTCGATGGCCTCGATATGACCGCCCGTGATGTGGCCTAGCAGGGACCCCAATGCGGTCGTGCCAGGCGGGCTTGCCAGCGTCTCGCCGCGCGCATCGGCCGCTGCATAGAGACCCGCGATCAGACCGACGCTGGCCGATTCCACATAGCCCTCGCAGCCGGTCATCTGGCCGGCGAAGCGCAGCCGCGGCTGCGCGCGCAGGCGAAGCTGGCTGTCGAGCAGCTTGGGCGAGTTGAGGAAGGTGTTGCGATGCAGACCGCCGAGTCGGGCGAATTCGGCCTTCTCCAGCCCCGGAATGGTGCGAAAGATACGCTGCTGCTCGCCGTACTTCAGTTTGGTCTGGAAGCCGACGATGTTGTAGAGCGTGCCGAGCTTGTTGTCCTGGCGCAGTTGCACAATCGCGTAGGCTTTGGTGGTGGGATCGTGCGGATTGGTCAGGCCGACCGGCTTCATCGGGCCGTGGCGCAGCGTCTCGGGGCCGCGTTCCGCCATCACCTCGATCGGCAGGCAGCCGTCGAAATAGGGTGTGTTGGTCTCCCACTCCTTGAATTCGGTCTTCTCGCCCGCGATCAGCGCGGCGACGAAGCCGTCATACTGCTCCTTGGTCATGGGGCAGTTGATGTAGTCGGCGCCGGTGCCGCCGGGGCCGACCTTGTCGTAGCGCGACTGGAACCAGGCCACCGACATGTCGATGGATTCGCGGTGCACGATCGGTGCGATCGCGTCGAAAAAGGCGAGCGCGTTCTCGTCGGTCAACTCGCGGATGGCATCGGCGAGCGGCGCCGAGGTGAGGGGGCCGGTCGCGACGATGACATTGCTCCATTCGGCCGGCGGCAGTCCTGCGACCTCGCCACGGGAGATCTCGATGAGCGGATGATCGTGGAGGGCCTTCGTCACGGCCGCCGAGAAGCCGTCGCGATCGACCGCCAGCGCGCCGCCGGCGGGCACCTGATTGGCATCGGCCGCACGCATGATCAGCGAGCCTAGCCGGCGCATCTCGGCATGGAGCAGGCCAACGGCGTTGTTGGCGGCATCGTCCGAGCGGAACGAATTGGAGCATACGAGCTCAGCGAGCCCGTCGGTGCGATGGGCTTCGGTCATGCGGCTCGGCCGCATCTCGTGGAGCACGACGGCCACGCCGGATTGAGCCACCTGCCAGGCGGCCTCGGATCCAGCGAGGCCGGCGCCGATCACGTGCACGATGTTGGATTGGGGTCCTGTCATGGGGCGGACAGGTAGCGCTTTTCGGCGGTCAGTGGAATCGCCGAGATCGAGTTTTCTGCCTCCGGATGCGATAACGCCCGCACGAGGCGGGCGCTATCGGTTCGTCCGGTTGAGGGGCTGAGCGAGTTCAGCCCTGATACTGGCCGGCGGCAACGCGCGGGATGTCCGACCGATCGAGGCCGATATCGGCCAGCTCGCGATCGCTGAGCTGGGACAGTTCGGCAACATTGCGCTGATAGTCCCGGAAAGCCTGGATCATGCGGATGAGCGAGAGCAGCATTGGTAGTCTCCTGTAGTTCGATTCAACCCTTGCCCGGGCGTCATCGTTGAAATGAATATAGATGAGCGTGGTGCAGTGCGAAAGTTCCGATGTTGCGATGCAGCTAAGCGGAGAATGCATGGCGCCGGTAACGATCGATTAACTTGCGGGCAGGCCGGCCCAAAGGCTGGGCGAAAAGAAGTAAAAAATGCTCTAAACACCCGTGAATGCACGGAGTTATAACCTGGAGCATGGTTCCATTTGCGAACAGGTAGGGTCCACGCCCGCCGCTCGCAAGGCGTTCAGTCAGCGTCTAAACCCAAGCCACGCATGCGCGAATCGCATGATTCGACAGTCGATAATATGAATATAAATTCATTCAATGATATGATTCTAACGTTGATGCGGCAGTGATTTGCCCGTCAGGGTGTTGCGCTTCTGCCTAAGGAGCGCGTGCGAGCTGGGTCGCGAACGAGGCCACCGTCTTGGAATAGACTTCGCTCTTGTTCCACTGCTGGAGCACAGCAAAGTTCGGACTGCCCGGCTGCCAATCCTTGCCCTTTTGCCAACCGTAGCCGGCGAGATAATTGGCGGTGGAGGCGAGCACGTCGGGCGCGTTGTGCAGGAGGTCGCGCTTGCCATTGCCGTCGAAATCGACGGCATATTTGATCCAGGATGACGGCATGAACTGGGTCTGGCCGAGTTCGCCGGCCCAGGCGCCCTTCATGTCGGCGGGCGCCAGATCGCCGCGCTGGACGATGCGCAGCGCATCCAGGAGTTCCGCGCGAAACTGTTCTGAACGGCGGCAATCATAGGCCAGCGTCGCCAACGAGCGGATCGTCGCGAACTTGCCGGTGTTGACGCCGAAATCGGTCTCGAGGCCCCAGATCGCGACAAGCACCTCGCCCGGTACGCCGTAGGTCTGCTCGATGCGCGACAGCACCGAGCCGTATTGCTTCATCATGTTCGAACCGCGCGTCATACGCGGCGGGATCATGCGGCCGGAAAACTCCTCGAAGGTCTGGGTGAAGACTTTCTGCGAGCGATCGCGATTGAGCACCGCCTGGTCGAGCGTGATGCCGGCAAGCCCTGAGGCAATCGCCTGCTGGGAAATGCCTTTGGCTGCGGCGTCGGTTTTGAAATCCGCAAGCCAGGCGTCGAAATTGCCTGATCCGCAAGCGACAGCGGCGAGCACGGGCTGGGCGTAGAGGATGGATGCGGAAAGGGCGAAGGCTGCGAGAGCGAGACGAGAAATCGTCGGGGTCATCAGATGAAATTGATTCCGTGAAGTGGTCTGGCCAGCGGCGGTAATCTCGATTGTAACCGCGGCCAAAGCAAGGCGTATGACAATGTCAGACCCTGCCCGGAGCCTGGCAGGGTCTGAGGTCACGTAATCGTCAGGCGTTCGTCCGATTGCGCCAGGGGAACAGGTTGGCGGGAAAGTCGGCTGCCGGCTTGCGCGGCCGATGCGGCGGAGGGGGTACCGGACGCGCACCGGGATCGGAGACAATGGCCTTGCGGTAGAGGTGCCATGTGGCATGGCCGAGCAGGGGGATCACCACGGCAAGGCCGATGAATGCCGGGATCGTGCCGAGTGCCAGCAGCGACGCGACAATCAGGCCCCAGGCCGCCATCGGCACCGGGTTCTTCGCGACGACACGCAGCGAAGTCACCATGGCCTCAAACGCACCGGCATGGCGGTCGAGCATCAACGGGAACGATACCGCGCTGATGCAAAGCGCGGCGAGGGCGAACAGGAAGCCGGCGCTGCAGCCAACCACGATCAGCCACCAGCCCTCCGGGGTCGTCAGCACACGCGTGACGAAATCCGAGATCCCGGAGACGCCTTCATAACCGAACGCGGCGACGTAGATCGCCTGCGCCGTCGCGACCCAGGTCACGAACAGCGCGAGCAGCAGCGCGCCGAGGCCGAGCATGGCGCCGAAAGAGGGGGAGCGCAGTACCTCCATCGCATCCCAGGCACTGGCTTCTTCATGGCGTTCGCGCCGGCTGGAGAGTTCGTACAGACCGAGCGCCGCGAATGGGCCGATCAGTGCGAAGCCTGCGGCCAGCGGAAACAGCAGCGGCAGAACCGAATAGCCCATCACCACGCGTGCGAGCACGAGGCCGAGCACCGGATAGATCACGCAGAGGATGATGGCGTGGCTGGGAACCTCCTTGAAATCGTCCCAGCCGCGTTTCAGCGCGTCGTGCAGGTCGGAGAGTTGGATGTTTCGGATCACTGGTCCCGCCGCATCCGCGGGCGGGGCCATCGTTGGGACATTGCCCTGGGTCAGTGTGGCCATGGTCGCTAGCTCCCTTGCCGGGCGACCGAATCCAGCGCCAGTGAACGGCGCGTGCGGCCGCCATCTTGTGAGTTGTCGCGATTCCAACCAGACGCGAATTCCGGATCGGCTCGCGACTTGAACATCAAAGCTACTCCCAATTCGGTGGCCTGTCCCTCACGCGTGGGTGAGATTCGATGCCGCAGTGCAACCTCGACGAGGTCATTCTGTCGTCATTTCGCCGCAGATAAGCTGATGCTGTTGGCTTGTTCGCAGAACTTCGCGGGCGCAACGCAGCAAACTCGTCTATAAGAGCCACTCAAGGCCCTTCCAACGGATCCTTTATCGGGAGCAGACATGAGCATTTTCGGGAAAATCATGGGCGCGATCTTCGGCAGCCACCCGGCTTCCGCCGCGCCTGCCGGCGGCGCCCCTGCCGGTGACGCACCCGCGGGCGGCGCGCCAGCAGGATCCGCACCGGGCGGATCGGCACCGGCCGCCGCGCCTGCGGCAACCGTCGATGTGGCGGCGATCGTCGATAAGCTGGTGGCGGCCCAGAAGGAGAAGCTGGAATGGCGCACCTCGATCGTCGATCTCATGAAGGCGCTCGACATCGATTCCAGCCTTGCCGCGCGCAAGGACCTCGCCAAGGAACTCGGCTACAGCGGTGACATGAACGACTCCGCGACCATGAATGTCTGGCTGCACAAGCAGGTGATGTCCAAGCTCGCTGCCAATGGCGGCAAGCTGCCGCCCGAGATCAAGCACTGACCAATCGGTCGGTTGCCGCACAGGGCCCGCGATTTCGCGGGCCCTTTTGCGTTCAGGCAACGAGATCCGCGTCCTCCGGATGCTTATCGAGATAGTCGACGACGAAACCGCAGCCGGCGATCACCTTCTTGCCGTCGCTGCGGATCAAGTCGAGCGCGCCCTTGACCAGGTCGGAGGCGATACCGCGGCCGCGCAGGGCGTATGGAGTCTCGGTGTGGGTGATGATCACCGCCGACGGCGTTAGCCGATAATTGGCGAACGCGACTTCGCTGCCGACATCGAGCTCGAAGCGATTTCTGTCCTTGTTGTCGCGTACCGATGCGCCCATGTCTGGTCCTTCCGAAGCGGCGTGTGTTCCTGATCTAGTCAATCTCGCTCGCTTCGCAATGTTGCCGCGAGCCTCTCGGCCAGATCGTTCATGGCGTCTGCGGTCGGCTCTTCAACGAGCCGCCAGCATTTTGCGAGCGCGGTTCGGTTCAATCGCTCGCTTTAGCCAACCGTCCGTCCTCGGGCTGCGGCTGCTGACGCAGGCAGCCCTGGCAGATGACGAGGGAGCGGTTGACCCTGGCGTCCTGCTCGGCCTCGATGCCGTCCTGGGCCTGCCACCATTCGTTCGAATAGGGCTGAAGGCCGGCTTGCGACCTGTTGCGCTCGGCGGCGACGCGCGCCGGACGTGATGGCCCCGAGGCTGGCCGTGGCCGATTTGGGTCCTCGCCGGCGCCATCCCAGGCGTAACGTGCAGGCCCGAAGGCAGGATCGGCGGCCAATTGTGCTTGCGGAGCCGCCGCACATCCGGCGAGCGCCAGCGACAACAGCAGGAGGGCGGGCGCTTTGACCATGATGAGGCACTCTGTACGCGAGAACTGAGCGAGGTTGCGCCGATCATGTTTAAAATTGGTTGAATGAACGCATCAACGCGACATTGGCCGGCGGCCTTGCAGGCGCAGGTTCGATCGCGATAAATGGGCTGCAATGAGCGGGCGGCCGGTGCGCCGTCTGCCGCCGAAGAGGAAGCCCGATGCAGCCCCTGCGCATGTCTCGCCGCGTCATGAATCTCGCTTACATGCTGACCCAGAATGCGCGGCGGCATGGGGCGCGTCCCGGGTTCGTCTGGGGTGACCGATCCTGGACCTGGCGGCAGGTCGATGCTCAGGTCTCGGCGCTGGCCGCAGCACTCGCCGCGCGCGGTGTCGCCAAGGGCGACCGCGTCCTCGTCCATTCCAAGAACACCGACGAGATGTTCTTCTCGATGTTCGCCGCATTCCGGCTCGGTGCGGTCTGGGTGCCCACGAATTTCCGGCTGATGCCGGACGAGGTGACCTATCTTGCGCAGGCCTCCGGCGCGAAGTCGTTTCTTTGTCATGTCGATTTTCCCGATCATGCCGCGGCCGTGACGGGCGGTGCGCTGGAATTCACCTGGAGCCTCGACGGCAAGGCCGCGTTCGGCGAGACGTCGGTTGCCGACGCGATCGCGTCGAAAGCCGGAGCGGTGGTCGAGAACGTCGCGGTCGAGCACGACGATCCCTGCTGGTTCTTCTTCACCTCCGGTACCACCGGCCGCTCCAAGGCTGCGGTGCTGACTCACGGGCAGATGGGGTTTGTCGTCACCAATCATCTTGCCGATCTCACGCCCGGCGTCACGGAAAGGGATGCGTCGCTGGTGGTGGCGCCGCTCTCGCATGGTGCCGGCGTGCATCAGCTGGTGCAGACCGCGCGCGGCGTGTGCACGGTGCTGCTCCCGACGGAAAAATTCGATATCAACGAGGCGTTCCGCCTGATCGAGACGCATCGGGTGGCCAATCTCTTCACCGTGCCGACCATCCTCAAGATGATGGTCGAGCATCCCGCGGCCGATAAATACGATCACTCCTCGCTGCGGCACGTGATCTATGCGGGCGCGCCGATGTATCGGGAGGACCAGAAGGCCGCACTGAAAAAGCTCGGCAAGGTCATCGTGCAGTATTTCGGACTCGGCGAGGTCACCGGCAACATCACGGTGCTGCCAGCGGCGCTGCACGATCCCGAGGACGGCCCGCATGCCAGGATCGGCACCTGCGGCTTCGAGCGCACCGGCATGCAGGTCTCGATCCAGGACGACGAGGGCCGCGAGCTCGCGGCGAACCAGAGCGGCGAGATCTGTGTGATCGGTCCCGCGGTACTCGCCGGCTATTACGACAACCCGGAAGCCAATGCGAAGGCGTTTCGCAACGGCTGGTTCCGCACCGGCGATCTCGGCCACATGGACCAGGAGGGGTTTCTCTATATCACGGGCCGCGCCTCCGACATGTACATCTCGGGCGGCTCCAACATCTATCCGCGCGAGATCGAGGAGAAGATCCTGACCCATCCCGCGGTCGGCGAGGTCGCCGTGCTCGGCGTGCCCGATGCGACCTGGGGCGAGGTCGGCGTCGCCGTCTGCGTGGCGCGCGAGGGCGCGAAGCCGGTCAGCGAAGCCGAGATGGCGGCGTTCCTGCTGCCGAAGGTGCCGCGTTACAAGATGCCGAAACGGTTCTTCTTCTGGGAAGCTTTGCCGAAATCGGGCTATGGCAAGATCCCGAAGCGCATGGTGCGCGACGAACTCGAGGCGCGCGGGCTGCTCGATCTCGACACGACCAAGACGGGCTGAGCTGACACGATGCGGAGTATCAAGCAGCCGGGCTCTCCGGTACCGGAGCGCATCCAATGGGTGGAGGCGAGGGGACGCGCCTTCTCGTTCACCCTCCAAGAAGGGTTGCCGCTGCTGGAAGCCGCGCGTCGCGGTTTTGCCGCGGAGGGCTTTGCGGGAGGGGTGCTGAATTTCGGCCGCGGCGCGCTCGGACCGTTCGGCTATGTGATGCCGGCGCTGTCGAAGACCGGCGAGAACGCGGCGTTCTACAGCGATACTTTGAGGCCTCAGGGCCTGACGCGGACAAAGCTCGGCAGCATGACGCTCGGCATGCGCGATGGCGCGCCGTTCTTTCACTGCCATGGGCTGTGGCTCGAAGCGGACGGCAAAGCGAGCGGCGGCCACATGCTGCCGCATCAGACCATTGTCGCCGAGGCGTTCGACGTCTCGGCCTTCGGCATCGATGGGGCGATGTTCAGCGCCGAGCCCGATCCCGAGACCAATTTCAAGCTGTTCGGACCGATCGCCGCCGCCAGCGCCGGTGGACGCGCGACGAGCCGGGCCTACGCGCTGCGGCTGCGCCCGAACCAGGATTTTGCCGGCTGTCTCGAAGGCTTCTGCCGCGCGCGCGGCATTGCGCGCGCGAAAATCCACGGCGGCGTCGGCTCGACCATCGGCGCGCGCTTCACCCATGGCGGCGTCACCGAACCGTTCGCGACAGAGCTGGCGATCACGGCCGGCGTGATCGCGCCGGGGGCTTCCGGTGATCTGGAAGCTGCTCTCGACGTCGCCCTGATCGACTACACCGGCGGCATTGCGGAGGGCCGTTTGATCCGTGGCGACAATCCCGTGCTGATGACGATGGAACTGGTGCTCGAAGTGCTGGATTAGTCTCGGCGAGCCTTGGTCAATGCGCGCATAGCTTGGCGATGGCGAGGTACGTGGCTTCACTCATGCTCGATAAGCCCGAATCTTGGGCGAGAGTGGGACCGGGAAGTCGTCTCTCCTCGAGGGCATTGCTGGACTGGCGGGTTTTGCCAGCACGGAGGCCGCAAGGTTTTGGGGAGATTGACGGCGGCGGTATCGAGATCAGCGGCGATGAATTGTCCACTGCCTTGCGGGCCGCCTGGGTACCGAAGGTGACCGACGGCTTCCCATGGGTGTTTCGCCGGCCGGGCCACGCCCGAGCTTGTGGGTTGCGCGAGGGGGCCGCCGCAACGGCGCCACGAACAGGTCTCCCCACGGCCCCAAAATCGGCTACGATGAGTCCAGCGCGCCCCAAGTCGCGCACGATCAACGAGACGCATGAGGAAACGACATGAGGGTGACGATTGGACGGCGCGCAGCCGTGGCCGCCGTGCTGACCGCTGCGAGCGCAGCGGCTCTGGCGACAGCTTTTGCACCGGCTTTTACGCCGGCCTGGGCCCACGGGCCGACCCGGCAGAAGGTGCGGGAATCCATCGAGATCAATGCTCCGCAGGCCAAGGTGTGGGCTGCGATCAGCAATTTCCAGGACATGAGCTGGCTTCCGCCTGTCGCCAGGACTGAGGGCGAGAAGGGCAACGAGATCGGCGCGACGCGCAAGCTGACTCTGGCGGATGGTGCGACTGTCGAGGAGGAACTCTACAAATACGAGCCCGAGATGCTGAGCTATTCGTATCGGATCACCAAGGTCGACGTGAAGGTGCTGCCGGTCACCAACTACTCCGCGACCCTGACGGTGTCGCCCGCGCCCGACGGCAAGGCGAAGGTCGAATGGGCCGGTGCGTTCTATCGCGGCTTTCCCAACAACGATCCGCCGCCGGAACTGAACGACGAGGCCGCGATGAAGGCGGTGAGCGGTCTGTACAAGGTCGGGCTTGAGGGGCTCAAGAAGAAGATCGAGGGCGGAAGCTGACGATGCGGGCGCTGGTGCTGGCGGCGGTCGCCGCCAGCCTTTGCTTTGGCAGTCCTGGCTGCGCCACCGCCGAGGAGGCCTTCGTCACCAACCAGCTCAGCGACGATCTGATGGTCGTGGACCTCGCGACATCGCGCGCGGTGGCGACCATCCCGATCGGCGGCAAGCCGGCCGGCGTCGCTGTCAGTGCGGACGGGCGCGTTGCCTATGTCGCCAGTCCCGATGCCAAGGCGGTGACGGTGGTGGACGCGGCCACGCGGCAGGTTGCGGGACGCATCGACGTCGGCGGCGGCCCGCTCGGCATCGCTGTCGCGCCTGACGGAAACACGGTCTATGTCGCCGATTGGTACGCCGCGGCGGTGCGGGTGATCGATACGGCCTCCCGCAGCGTCACGGCCAGCATCGCGGTCGGGGCGTCGCCGTCGGGCCTCGCGGTGATGCCCGACGGCAAGCTGCTGCTGTCGGCCGACCGCGACGACGACAGCGTCTCGGTCGTGGATACGGCGATGCGGCAACGCAAGGCGGTCATCAAGGTCGGCACGCGTTCGTTCGGCGTCATCATCGACGCCGAGGGCAGGCGCGCCTACACCGCCAATGTCGGCTCCGACGACGTTTCGGTGATCGACATCGCGGCGGGCCGCGAGATCGGCCGCGTGCCGGTCGGGATGCGGCCCTATGCGGTGGCGCTGGCGCAGGGGCGCGGCTTCGTCACCGACCAATATGGCGGCACCGTCAGCGTGTTCGACCTGGCGACGCTGAAGCCGATCAAGCGCATCAAAGTCGGCGATTATCCCGAAGGCATCAATGCGACCGCCGACGGCAGGCAGATCATCGTCGCCTGCTGGGAGAGCAACACGCTTGTGATCATCGACGCGGCCGAGCTGAAGGTTATCGGCGAGGTGAGGGTGGGCGATGGGCCACGGGCGTTCGGGGCGTTTTTGCGGAAGACGCAGTAGGGTTCGTAGGGTGGGTTAGCGTTAGCGTAACCCACCAACTTCGTTCTGCGATCGCGGAGGCATGGTGGGTTACGCCCTGCAGATGCGCCTTCGCCTCTGCAGCTCTAACCCACCCTACGATTTCGGCACAACACGTCCGCAATCTCATCCATCCGCTCGAACACGTGATCCGGCTCCCGCGCCCGCAGCGCCGCCGGCGCCGCGTAGCCCCAGCACACCGCGCCACAGGCAATCCCCACCTCGCGCGCCGCCTCGATGTCGCGGACCTCGTCGCCGATCGCGATGACGCAGTCATTCGCCACACCCGCGCGCCGGACAACCCGGCGGAATTTCGCGGGCTTGCCGAACACTGAGGCCGAGCAATCGAAATAGGAGAACAGCGCGGCGGCATCGCCAAGCTTCTCGCGCGCATTGGCTTCGTTGTCCGACGTCACCAGCGCAAGCTGCACACCGCTTTCAGTCAACGTCCGCAGCATCGCCTCGACGCCAGCAAACAACGAGATCTCCGCCGCCGCTTCCGCCTTCAACCGCCGCGCATGCCGCGCGATTGCCGGCAGCTTCCACATGGGAACCTCCAGCCGGCTGAGGATCTCGCGTGTCGAGGCATGCCGCAGCCCCACGACATCCTCATCCCGCACGCGGCGAAAGCCGAAATGGTCGGCGATGTCGTTGATGGTGCGCAGGAACCACGGAAAGCTGTCGGCGAGGGTGCCGTCGAGATCGAAGATGGCCAGGGAGTAGCGCATCGGGGGCGGGCTGGGCGGTCCGAGCATCGGGCCTGCCGGTGATGCGCTGACAGAGGCCATCGGCGGTGCTATATTGACCCTCTCAGAGGTGACAGATGTCGGAGCTGCTGGCAAGAATTACGGTTGATCCGCAACGTATGCATGGGCGCCCGTGCATTCGCGATCTGCGGATCACGGTTGCCGACGTCCTGGGACTTCTGTCTGCGGGACAGTCGCGCGACAGTATTCTGGAAGATTATCCTTATCTGGAGGACGCCGACATCGACGCGGTGCTCGCCTATGCTGCCCGGCAAGTCGATCATCCGATCATCGCGGCCAAGTAGCTTGCTTTTTCTGGTCGACGCTTAGCTTCCACCTGCACTCGCTGAAGCCATGCGCAGGGCCGGATATGATGCGGCTCATGTCGCGGAATTCGGGATGGCGAACGCGATCGACGCGGCGATCTGGAACGAAGCCATTGCTCGATCTGCGGTTCTTGTCACCAAGGACCGGGACTTCTCGCTTCTCCGAGCCGCAAAGCGGCAGGGACCGATCGTGCTCTGGGTACGCGTCGGCAATATCGACAATCGCGCACTGATCCACCAATTTCTCAACGCCATGCCGCAAATTGTCGAAGCCGTCGACCGAGGCGAGGCGGTCATCGAATTCGTCGGCAGCTAACATGGCTCGACGCTTGAACGTCGACGCCACAGATTACTCCGCCGCCTCGCTCGTCCTCCCGCGCTTCGGCTTCCTTGCCTTCTTCAGCACGGGCGCCAGGAACTTGCCCGTGTAGCTCCGCGGCGCTTTCGCGATGTCTTCGGGCGGGCCCCAGGCAACGATCTCGCCGCCGCCGTCGCCGCCTTCGGGGCCGAGGTCGATGACCCAGTCGGCGGTCTTGATGACTTCGAGATTGTGCTCGATGACGACGACCGTGTTGCCCTGCGCGACCAGCTCGTGCAGCACCTCCAGCAGCTTCTTGACGTCGTGGAAGTGCAGGCCGGTGGTCGGCTCGTCCAGGATGTAGAGCGTACGGCCGGTGGCGCGCTTGGACAATTCCTTGGCGAGCTTGACGCGCTGGGCTTCGCCGCCGGAGAGCGTGGTGGCCTGCTGGCCGACATGGATGTAGTCGAGGCCGACGCGTTGCAGGGTCTGGAACGTCTCGCGCACGCGCGGCACGGCCTTGAAGAACTCGGCGGCTTCCTCGACGGTCATGTCGAGCACGTCGGCAATGCTTTTGCCCTTGAACAGGACTTCGAGCGTCTCGCGGTTGTAGCGCTTGCCCTTGCAGACGTCGCAGGTGACGTAGACGTCCGGAAGGAAGTGCATCTCGATCTTGATGACGCCGTCGCCCTGGCAGGCCTCGCAGCGGCCGCCCTTGACGTTGAAGGAGAACCGGCCGGGCTCGTAGCCGCGCGCCTTGGATTCGGGGAGCCCTGCGAACCATTCTCGGATCGGCGTGAAGGCGCCGGTATAGGTCGCAGGATTGGAGCGCGGGGTGCGGCCGATCGGCGACTGGTCGATATCGATGATCTTGTCGATGTGCTCGAGGCCCTCGATGCGGTCGTGGGGCGCGGCGCCCTCGCTGGCGTTGTTCAGCTTGCGGGCGATGGCCTTGTAGAGCGTGTCGATCAGCAGCGTCGACTTGCCGCCGCCTGAGACGCCGGTGACCGCCGTGAACAGGCCGAGCGGGATCTCGGCCGTGACGTTCTTGAGATTATTGCCGCGCGCGTTCACCACCTTGATGGTGCGGCGATGGTTCGGCGGACGCCGCTCCGGCACCTCGACTTCGAGCTCGCCGGTGAGATATTTGCCGGTGAGCGATTTCGGATTGCGCATGATCTCGGCGGGCGTGCCTTCGGCGATGATGTTGCCGCCATGCATGCCGGCGCCGGGGCCGATGTCGAGGACGTGGTCGGCGAGCAGGATGGCGTCCTCGTCATGCTCGACCACGATCACTGTGTTGCCGAGGTCGCGCAGCCGCTTCAGGGTATCGAGCAGGCGCGCGTTGTCGCGCTGGTGCAGGCCGATCGAGGGCTCGTCCAGCACGTAGAGCACGCCCGTCAGCCCCGAGCCGATCTGCGAGGCCAGGCGGATGCGCTGGCTCTCGCCGCCGGACAGCGTGCCGGAGGAGCGGGACAGGGTAAGATAGTTGAGGCCGACGTCGAGCAGGAAGGTGAGGCGCTCGCGGATCTCCTTGAGGATGCGTCCGGCGATCTCATTCTGCTGCGTGTTCAGCGCCTCCGGCACGGTCTCGAACCAGGCGCCGGCGCCCTTGACCGAAAGCTCCGAGATCTCGCCGATATGCTTGCCGCCGATCTTGACGCAGAGCGCCTCGGGCTTCAGCCGGAAACCATTGCAGGCGCCGCAGGGCACGTCGTGAAAGTACTTCGCCAGTTCCTCGCGCGCCCATTCGCTCTCGGTCTCGCGATAGCGGCGGTTGATGTTGGTGATGACGCCTTCGAACGGCTTCTTGGTGTCGTAGGAGCGCACCCCGTCTTCATAGGAAAACTTGATTTCGTCCTCGCCGGAGCCATGAAGGATCGCGTCCCTGGTCTTCTTCGGCAGATCCTTCCATTTGGTGGTCAGCGTGAATTTGTAGTGCTTGCCGAGCGCCGTCAGCGTCTGCACGTAATAGGGCGATGACGATTTGGCCCAGGGCGCAATTGCGCCCTTGCCGATGGCGAGTTCCTTGTCGGGGATGACGAGGTCCTCGTCGACATGCTGCTCGACGCCGAGGCCGCCGCAGGCCGGGCAGGCGCCGTAGGGGTTGTTGAACGAGAACAGCCGCGGCTCGACCTCGGGGATCGTGAAGCCGGAGACCGGGCAGGCGAATTTTTCCGAGAACAGCATGCGCTCGGGGCCGCTCTTGTCGTGGATCTTGGCGGTCTTCTTCTTGTCCTCGGCGGGCGCGGTTGCACCTGGCGCGTCGGCGAACTCGACGACGGCGAGGCCTTCGGCCAGCTTCAGCGCGGTCTCGAAACTCTCGGCGAGACGCTGGCCGATGTCCGCGCGCACAACGATGCGGTCGACGACGACGTCGATGTCATGCGGGAATTTCTTGTCGAGCGTCGGCGCTTCCGCGAGTTCATGGAATGAGCCGTCGATCTTGACGCGCTGAAAGCCCTTCTTGAGCCATTCGGCGAGCTCCTTGCGGTACTCGCCCTTACGGCCGCGCACGACCGGCGCGAGCAGATAGAGGCGGGTGCCCTCGGGCAGCGCCAGCACGCGATCGACCATCTGCGAGACGGTCTGGCTTTCGATCGGCAGGCCGGTGGCAGGCGAATAGGGCACGCCGACGCGCGCCCACAGCAGGCGCATGTAGTCGTAGATCTCGGTGACGGTGCCGACGGTCGAGCGCGGGTTCTTCGACGTGGTCTTCTGCTCGATCGAGATCGCGGGCGACAGGCCGTCGATCTGGTCGACGTCGGGCTTCTGCATCATCTCGAGGAACTGGCGGGCATAGGCCGACAGCGACTCGACATAGCGGCGCTGGCCCTCGGCATAGATGGTGTCGAAGGCGAGCGAGGATTTGCCAGAACCGGAGAGGCCGGTGAACACCACCAGCTTGTCGCGGGGAATCTCGACGTCGATGTTCTTGAGATTGTGCTCGCGCGCGCCACGGATCGTGATGGCGCGCAGGCTGGAGCCCGCGTTCTGCTGTTGGCGCTTCGCCTTGATCACTTCATCCATCCGCGTTGCCCTCAAGGAATCCCATGGGTGCGCGCCCGCGCCAACGATAAGGCGCGCTTCGCCCGGAACCGGGACCGGCACCGATGGGGTTCCCAGCGAACGTAGGAAGAACGAGGACGGATTTCCAGTGCGACTTGCCATTCGTCAACGGATTGTTGGCGCGCTGGCGGCATCTGGCAGGAGAGAAGCACGAGGAACAGGCGAAGGGCCGGCACGAGGCCGGCCCTTCGTTCGCGTTCGGACGCGGACCTTGGAGAAATCCGCGCAAGAGCGGGACCTGGAGGAGTCCCTGGGGCTTCGTAACCGGGGGTCAGTATTTGGCGACCACAGGGCCACCCCAGCGGTAATTGATGCGGATCAGGCCCATGTCGATGTCCTGGCCGATCCGGTCGGTGCGCGCGAGCAAGCCTCCGGCGAGGGTGGCGAAGTCGGCGCTGTGATGACCGAGGAACACGTGGTTGTACTCGCCGCCGACCGACCAGTTTTCGGCAAAGCCATATTCGACGCCGATGCCGATGGTGTAGCCCCACCGCGTCTGGCTGACGCTGTTGAACGCGAGCGCGGGCGCGCCCGGAACGAAGGTGTCGTATTTGTCGTGCGCCACGGCCGCGCCGGCCTTGCCATAGAGCAGCAGGCTGTTGACGGCATAGCCCATCTGTCCCGTGAACAGGCCGAAGGCATCGATTCTGGTCTGGTTGGTCTGGGGCGCCAGCGCCACGCTGACATTGCTGCCCTTGAAATCAGCCCAGTTGCCCTGACCCTCGAGGCCGAACACCCAGTGCGACTTCTGCCAGCGATAGCCGACCTGTCCGCCGACCGTGCCGCCGCCGGCATTGTGGCAACCTTCGCCGATGGCCGGATCGACCGCCACGCCGAGCGCGCGGGTCACGCCCCAGCAGGCATGGGCGAGGCCGCCGCCGCCATTGATGCCGGCATAGATGCCGCTCCAGTCATAGGCGAGGACAGGCGCGACGGGCGCCTTGGAGTAGAGCGGGAGATCGGCGGCGGCCGCCGGCGCGATCGCGCCAAGTGCGAGCAAGCCGGCCGCGGCCAGCGCACAAATCTTCATGTCAGGTCCCCAACTCACCAAGCCAATGCACGGGCGCGGTTCGCGCCCCACGATTCCTTGACGGTTGGAAGGTCGTCAGCGCGAAAACAAAAAGGCCGGCGCAAGGCCGGCCTTTCGTCACGCGATGGCGTTCGAGCCTGAGCTCAGTACTTGGCGACCACGGGGGCGCCGAAGTGATAGTTCACGCCGACCTGCACGGTGTGGAAGTTGAGCGTGCCGGAGTTGAAGCCGCCGAGGTTCGAGAAGTAGGTCTCGCCGCCGAGGCTGCGATAGAGATACTCGCCCTTGACCGACCACTGCGGAGCAATGAAGGCCTCGACGCCTGCGCCGACGGTCCAGCCGGAGTGCCACTTGCTGTCCGAAACGGTCACGCCGAGCGCGCTGGCGGTGATCTTGTTGTCGATCCAGGCATAGCCACCTGTGCCATAGAACAGGACGTTGTTGACGGCGTAGCCGATACGGCCACGCACCGTGCCCATCGCATCCGTCTTCGAGCTTACCGTGGTGGTCGCAACGCCAAAGCCGGGAACTGCGATGGGGCCGGTCGCCGACGCGCTGACGTCAGCCCAGGCGCCATCGGCCTCGACGCCGAACACAACGTTGCCGGTCTGCCAGTTGTAGCCGGCGGTGCCGCCCACGAAGCCGCCCTGCATGCGGGGGCTGTTGGCGTCTTCCCAAGCGCCGCCGCCGACGACACCGAGGTAGAAGCCGGTCCAGTTGTAGACCGAGGCCACAGCCACAGGCGCCTTGGTGTAGGTACGCGCCGCCAGATCAGCGGCCGACGCCGGAGCAGCCAGAGCAAACAAGCAGGCCGAAGCCAACAAAACCTTCTTCATTTTCAATCTAATCCCAGTCCCGGTTTCTGATGTTGCCTTCCGTGCGTTCGGAAGGACATTGGACGCGTTGGTCCAATTGGTGTCGGCATACACCATTCGGCCGCAAGTTATGTCTCTCAAAAGCCACAGCATGCGCGGAATGTAATAGAGGCTGACCTATTGTTTCCCTGCCTGCCGTCATGCGACAATTTGAGAACAAATCTGGAACAACTTGGCGGCCGGTGCTATATATGGGGATAACCGGAGGGGTGACGGACTGATCCGCCCTTGCAAGCGTATAGGTTCGCCTCAACAGGGTGGCAGAGGACCGTTTCGCGCGGACCCCGCCTTTGAAATTCAGTGGCATTCGGAGTGGAGAGCGGCATGGCGGGAAGCGTCAACAAGGTCATTCTGGTTGGAAATCTCGGCAAGGATCCTGAAATCCGCCGCACCCAGGACGGGCGGCCGATCGCGAATCTGAGCATCGCGACCTCCGAGACCTGGCGCGACAAGAACAGCGGCGAGCGCAAGGAAAAGACCGAGTGGCATCGCGTCGTGATCTTCAATGAAGGGCTCTGCAAGGTCGCCGAGCAGTATCTGAAGAAGGGCGCCAAGGTTTACATCGAAGGCGCGCTGCAGACCCGCAAATGGACCGACCAGGCGGGCGTCGAGAAGTACTCGACGGAAGTCGTGCTGCAGGGCTTCAACTCGACCCTGACGATGCTGGACGGCCGCAGCGGCGGCGGAGGCGGCAGCTTCGGCGACGATCCGGGCGGCGATTTCGGCTCGTCCGGTCCGGTCAGCAGCGCTCCGCGCCGCGCGGTGGCCGCGGGTGGTGGCGGGGGCCGCAACAGCGACATGGACGACGATATCCCGTTCTGAGGGCGGTGAACGCGGGACGAACTCGCGCCGACCAAATTGTGCGGCTCTTCTCCTGTCGTGTCAGCAAATCCCATTAATCGGCGGGAAGGGCTCGGGATTTCCGGGCCCTCTTCATATTCGGGATGAGCCTGGATCGTGCTGCGGCAAACGCCCTGATGGGCGGCCTCGCCGTGCGAACAGACAGCTGGGGACGGGCGGTTGGCAAGGCACTTTCCGGGGGCGTCCAGAGCAACGCCCGTCGGGCCTTAAGTCGTTGGAAAAATAAGCGGAAAAAGCGCTTCCCTTGACCCGGCGAGGGTGGTTATCAGGGGGGCGATGCGCTATATGATTCCCAGCTAAAACCTCACCGGATTCCCCCTTGGCTGACGACGACGACAAGCCCGGCGACCAGCCGGCGCAACCCTCGGATATTCGCCCCGTCTCCATCTTCGAGGAGATGAAGAAGTCGTATCTCGACTACGCCATGAGCGTGATCGTGGCGCGCGCGTTACCCGATGCCCGCGACGGCCTGAAGCCGGTGCATCGCCGCATCCTGTACTCGATGCACGAGCAGGGCCACACGCCCGACAAGAAGTACGTCAAGTCCGCCCGCGTGGTCGGTGACGTCATCGGTAAGTATCATCCGCACGGCGACCAGTCGATTTACGACGCGATGGTCCGCATGGCGCAGGACTTCTCGATGCGCGTGCCGCTGATCGACGGCCAGGGCAATTTCGGCTCGGTCGACGGCGATCCCCCGGCTGCCTATCGTTACACCGAAGCGCGGCTGACCAAGTCGGCGCTGGCCCTGCTGGCCGATATCGACAAGGACACCGTCGACTTCCAGCCGAACTACGACAACAACGAGACCGAGCCGACGGTCCTTCCGGCCAAGTTTCCGAACCTGCTCGTCAACGGCGCGGGGGGCATCGCGGTCGGCATGGCGACCAACATCCCGCCGCACAATCTCGGCGAGGTCATCGACGCCTGCGTCGCGCTGATCGACAATCCCGCGCTCACCATCGACGAACTCATCAACATCGTGCCGGGACCGGATTTTCCGACCGGCGGCGTCATTCTCGGGCGCGCGGGCATCCGCGCCGCCTATCACCTCGGCCGCGGCTCGATCATGATGCGCGGCAAGGTCGCGATCGAGTCCATCCGAAAGGAACGCGAAGCGATCATCATCACCGAGATTCCCTATCAGGTGAACAAGGCGACGATGGTCGAGCGCATCGCCGAGTTGGTCAAGGAAAAGAAGATCGAGGGCATCGGCGACCTGCGCGATGAATCCGACCGCGACGGCTACCGCGTCGTGATCGAATTGAAGCGCGATGCCGTGCCCGACGTGGTGCTGAATCAGCTCTACCGGTTCACGCCGCTGCAGACCAGCTTCGGCGTCAACATGGTGGCGCTCGACAGCGGCCGTCCGCGGATCATGCATCTGAAGGACCTGCTGTCGATCTTCGTGGATTTCCGCGAACGGGTCGTCACGCGGCGTACCAAGTTCCTGCTCGCCAAGGCGCGCGACCGCGCCCATATCCTGGTCGGTCTCGCCATCGCGGTCGCCAATATCGACGAGATGATCCGCGTCATCCGGACCTCGCCCGATCCGACCACGGCCCGCGACACCCTGATGTCGCGCGACTGGCCGGCCCGCGACGTCGAGGACATGCTGACCTTGATCGACGATCCGCGCCATCGCATCAGCCCGGACGGCACCATCCGCCTGTCGATGGAGCAGGCGAGGGCCATTCTCGACCTGCGCCTGCAGCGGCTCACCGCGCTCGGCCGCGAGGAAATCCGCGACGAACTCGACAAGCTCGCCGGCGAGATCGCCGACTATCTCGAGATCCTGCGCTCGCGCGAACGCGTGCTCGGCATCATCAAGACCGAGCTGGCCGAAGTGAAGGCCGAATTCGCGACGCCGCGCAAGACGTTGATCATCGAGCAGGAGGGCGAGGTCGAGGACGAGGACCTGATCCAGCGCGAGGACATGGTCGTCACCGTCTCCCACGCCGGCTACGTCAAGCGCGTGCCGCTGTCGGCCTACCGGGCGCAGCGCCGCGGCGGCAAGGGCCGCGCGGGCATGCAGACACGCGATGAGGATTTCGTCAGCCGGCTATTCGTGGCCTCCACGCATACGCCGGTGCTGTTCTTCTCCTCGCGCGGTCAGGTCTACAAGGAGAAGGTTTGGCGTCTGCCGATGGCCGCGCCCAACGCGCGCGGCAAGGCGCTGATCAACATCCTGCCGCTGGAGCAGGGCGAGCGCATCACCACGATCATGCCGCTGCCCGAGGATGAATCCACCTGGGGCAATCTCGACGTGATGTTCGCGACCACCGGCGGCAACGTCCGGCGCAACAAGCTGTCCGACTTCGTCGACGTCCGCCGCTCCGGCATCATCGCGATGAAGCTCGACGAGAACGAGGCGATCGTCGACGTGCAGATCTGCACCGAGCGCGACGACGTGCTGCTCACCGGCGCCGGCGGCCAGTGCATCCGCTTCCCCGTCACCGATGTGCGCGTGTTCACCGGGCGCACCTCGATGGGCGTGCGCGGCATCGCGCTGGCCGAGGGCGACAAGGTGATCTCGCTGGCGATCCTGCGCCATGTCGAGACCACCTCGGACGAACGCTCGGCCTATTTGAAGATGCGCCGTGCGGTCGCCGGCGAAGCCGGGGCCGAGGAGCCGGCGGCGGATGCCGAGGCCGAAGAGGCGACCTCCGGCAGCTTCCAGCTTCCGCCGGAACGCTATGTCGAGATGTCGGCGGCCGAGCAGGTCGTGCTCACCGTCTCCGTCAACGGCTACGGCAAGCGGACCTCGTCCTACGAGTATCGCACGACGGGGCGCGGCGGCAAAGGTATCGTCGCCATGAGCGTCAACAACCGCAACGGCAACCTCGTCGCGTCCTTCCCGGTCGAAGACGCCGACCAGATCATGCTGGTCACCGACAAGGGCCAGCTGATCCGCTGCCCGGTCGAAGGCATCCGCATCGCTGGCCGCTCGACCCAGGGCGTGATCGTGTTCGACACCGCCGAGGACGAGCACGTGGTCTCGGTCGAGCACATCACGGAAGAGGCGGAAAGCGGGAATGGTGCGAATGGGGAGACGAACGGGGAGTAACGGTTAGCCCCGCAGCCCGGATGGAGCGAAAATCGAAATCCGGGCAAGATGTCATCAAGGCGCAGCAGAAGACAGATGAACAGCTGCTGCGCGCCCCGATCGACGGCACGGTGCAGCAGCTTCAGGCGCCCTGGTCGCGAAGCAGCATGACGCAGCGTTCGATCAGGTCCGCCGGATGATCCGTGATGAAATGGATTGTCATGGGGGGCGGCGTGACATCCATGGCCGACGCACACGCCGCGTAGGCCCCGAGCGCCATTTGCGCGTCGAACGCCAGGCAGAGGTGAATCACTTCGCTTTTTTCACCAGAAACACGACATCAACTGCGTTGGACAACGCGTCCCCCGGACCTATGCATTGGACTGCACCCCTCAGTGAGACGCGATCATCTCGGTGACAGGGGCCGTTGCCACGACGTGTTATCTTGCCTTGTTTTGCGCGAATGCGGCTTCGAACTCAAGGGGCGATCGGCAGCGAGCGCTGCGTGCCGGCGTTCCGCCGCGCGTGGCGCGCCGTCAGCCGCTCGCCCAACTCGGGATAGGTTGCTTGGCTCGCCGCCTGTCGTGGCGTCGAAGCCGGAGCTTGATCCCGCTGGGGCAGAAAACGAACGCAACTTGGCGCCAAGCGTTTGCGCCCCGGAGAAGCAGTAGTCGCAGCGATAGTTGCAGGTGTCGAGCAGGTGCCAGTCCGCTTCGATCGAATAGTCCATTGTCAGGTATCATCACGCCACTCACGGCGAAGATCCGACTTTTCTGGATTATCGGCCCAGTTTCCGCAAAATCAGACGCAATGGTCGAGCGAGCAAAGGTACTAGATCTCCAGCTCGGTCCCGAACTCCACCACCTGCTTGGTCGGTACGCCGAAGAATGCGGCGGAGCGTTCGGCGTTGCGTTGGAGGAAGGCGAACACGCTTTCGCGCCAGACCCACATGCCCGGCACGTCCTCGCGCGGAATGATGGTCTCGCGGCCGACGTAGAAGGTGACGTCGGAGAGGTCGACGCCCGGCAGCTTGCCCAGCCGGCAGGTGAGCTTGAGCCCGTCATAGATGGTCGGGTTCTGCATGAAGCCGTAATGCAGGATCACGCGGGTGATGCCGGGGATGATCTCGATCACCTCGGCGCGCTCTTCGTCGGCAATGTGCGGGATATCCTCGATCAGGACGGTCACGAGAACGACGCGTTCGTGCAGTACGTGGTTGTGCTTGACGAATTGCGTGAGCGTCAGCGGTACGCCTTTCGCCGCCGAGGCCAGGAACACGGCGGTGCCGGGCAACCTCGCGCTGCACTTGTTCACCGCGGTCTCGATCAGATCCTCCTCGGGCTGGCGCAGCTTGGCGCGCGCGGCCTCGACCAGCTTCACGCCTGCGCGCCAGGTCATCATCAGGAATGCGACGATCCCAGCGAGCAGCAATGGAAACCAGCCGCCCTCGAGCAGCTTGATCGAGTTGGCCGAGAAGAAGATCAGGTCGATCACGAAGAAGAAGCCGTTCACGGCCACGATGAGCCATGGCGAATAGCCCCACTGGATCGCGACCAGAGCGGCCAGCAGCGTCGTGATCGCCATCAGCAGGGACACGGCGATGCCATAGGCGCCGGCGAGTGCGTCCGAGGTGCCGAAGCTGAGAACCGCGCCAAGCGTTGCGGCGGCGAGCAGCCAGTTCACCAGCGGCACGTAGATCTGGCCGATCGCATCGCTCTGGGTGTGGCGGATCTGCATGCGCGGCAGGAAGCCGAGCTGGATCGACTGCTGGGTCAGCGAGAACACGCCGGAGATGATTGCCTGCGATGCGATCACGGTTGCGACCGCCGAGAAGGCGACCAGCGGATAGTGCAGGACATCGGGGCAGAGCTGGAAGAACGGGTTCTCGATCATCGCGGGATCGGTGATCAGCAGCGCGGCCTGCCCGAAGTAATTGAGCACCAGCGCCGGCAGGCAGATCGCGAACCAGGCGAGCCGGATCGGGAAGCGGCCGAAATGGCCCATGTCGGCATACATCGCCTCGCCGCCGGTCACGGCGAGGAACGCAGCGCCAAGGATCGCGAAAGAGACATGGAAATCCTGATGGATGAGGAAGTCGAAGGCGTAGAGCGGGCTGAGTGCGGCCAGCACAGCCGGCGCCTTGACGATGCCGTGGATGCCGAGCGCGGCCAGCACCACGAACCAGGCCAGCATCACCGGTCCGAAGATGCGGCCGATGAACCCGGTGCCCTGCTTCTGAATGATGAACAGTCCGATCAGGATGACGACCGTGACCGGCACCACCACCGGCGCGAGCGAGGGCGCGTCGACCTTGAGGCCCTCGATGGCCGATAGAACCGAGATCGCCGGCGTGATCGCGCCGTCGCCATAGAGCAATGCGGCCCCGATCAGTCCCACCACCAGGAGATGGGCGCGCCAGGTGCCGGGTTGCGCGTGGCGCGCATGCAGCAGCGCCAGCAGCGCGACGATGCCGCCTTCGCCGCGGTTGTCCGCGCGCAGGATCAAGGCCGCGTATTTCAGCGAAATGATCAGCAGCAGCGCCCACAGGATCAGAGAGGCAACGCCCAGGATGGCCTCCGGCGTGACTGCGCCGCCATGGGCGGCTGCCTTGGCGGCCTCCTTCAGTGCGTAGAGCGGGCTAGTGCCGATATCGCCATAGACCACCCCGAGGGCGCCCATGGTCATGGCGATCGGGAGAGGGGCGGGATGATGGCTGGAAGCGACTGCGGGCGTACTGGACAATCTCAACCCCTCAATGGCATCGCGCCCGTCGGGTCATTCCAACGGACGCGATCATCGTTCAGTCTGCGACGGGACGTCGCAAATATCCATCGGATTTATACCGGGGATTATATGACGCGCAGCTGACAGCTGGGTCACTACGGCATGCGGTCGGCCGTCACGAGGCGCGCCTCGCGGATATTGGCCTTGGTGCCGGCGCGGCGCAGGCAGGAGGCTTCGAAGTTCGGCCAGGCCTGCTGCGAGCAGTCCTTGCCGATGCTGCGGATATCCAGCCGGTCGCTCTTGGCGAGCGGCTGCGGCACGCTGGCTTCGACGGTCGGGGCGAAGCCGGGAAGGAAGGTGAGGGCAGCAGCCACAAAAGCGGCAATCACAATCGCTGAGATGGTCTTGATCATCGACGGTCCCCTGTGATGCGGCCGCTACGCCCATGTGCGGCCCGTTATTCGTTGGGGGGATTAGTAACCATGAGCGGTTTCCGGACGTCTTCGCAGGAGCGGGAAATGGTTTCGTTCGGGCTCCGTTTTGTGTCGTGGTTGCCGTGACAACGAAACAATCGTGGCGATTCCGACATGGTTTGGCCGAATCATGGGCCGGGAACCCGCCCGGCTTGCCGGGCCGGGCCGGGCGCGGTAGGACGGGGCCATGCCGCGCATCGCCTTCTACCCAGGTTCCTTCGATCCCATCACCAACGGCCATCTGGACGTGGTCCGGCACAGTGTTCCCCTGTGCGACACCCTGGTGGTCGCCATCGGGGTCCATCCCGGCAAGAAACCGCTATTCTCTACCGAGGAGCGGCTTGCGATGCTGCACGAGGTCTGCGGGCCGGTGGCAGCCGAGGCCGGCTGCGTGCTGGACGCCGTGACCTTCGACGATCTCGCCGTCACCGCCGCCCGAAAGCACGGCGCGACCATCATGATTCGAGGCCTGCGCGACGGCACCGATCTCGACTACGAAATGCAGCTCGCCGGCATGAACGGCACGATGGCGCCCGAGGTGCACACGGTTTTTCTGCCGGCCTCTCCCGCTGTCCGCCCGATCACCGCCACTTTGGTGCGCCAGATCGCTGCGATGGGCGGAGACGTCTCGGCCTTCGTACCGCCGCATGTCGCGGCCCAGCTCAAGGCAAAATTCGCCGGATAACGGCGCGTTCGCTCTCTCAATCTCTGATCCGGAGTTCTCATGATCCGAATTCTCGCAATTCTTGCCGCGCTCGTGTTCGCGGTGCCGGCGTTGGCGCAGCAATTGCCGGCCAACCTCGACAAGGCGAACGCCATCGTCATCGACACCACCAAGGGCCGTATCGTCATCAAGCTGCGGCCCGACCTCGCGCCCCAGCACGCCGAGCGCATCAAGCAGCTCGCGCGCGAGGGCTATTACAACAACGTGCCGTTCCACCGCGTGATGGACGGCTTCATGGCGCAGACCGGCGACGGTCAGAATTTCAACGGCACCGGTGGCTCGAAATATCCGAACCTGAAGCAGGAATTCTCCAAGGTGCATTTTGCCCGCGGCATCGTCGGGATGGCGCGGCGCGGCGACAGCGTCGATACCGCGAACTCGCAGTTCTTCATCATGTTCGCCGACGGCGGCAGCCTGGACAACCAGTACACCGTGATCGGCGAGGTCGTGCAGGGCATGGACGTCGTCGACAAGTTGAAGAAGGCGCCTCCCGGCTCGCCCAGCGGCACCGTCACCGACCCCGACAAGATGGTGAAGGTGCAGGTCGCCTCCGACATCAAATAGGGTGTTTGATGGCGCGTCGCGGCAACAGGCTTCTGCTGGCTGCCGCGATGCTGCTGACGGCTGTCTCCGGCGCCGCCGCCGGGGACGCGCAGGTCGATACCATCCAGGATATCTTCCGCCACTTGCGGACCTGCTGGAAGCCACCGCCGCCCGCCAGGGCTCGCCCACTCGACATCACCGTCGTCGTGAGCTTTAACCGGTCCGGAAACATCCTGGGCCATCCGAGGATTTCCTATGAATCCGCGGAGGCCTCCGACAATGACCGACTGCAATACCGGATCGCGGTGATGGAGGCGTTGCAACGCTGCACACCGATGCCATTTACCGATGCAATGGCAGGCGCCGCTGCGGGGCGTCCCTTCGCGATCCAGTTCCACAGCCGCCAAACGTCACCTGACAAGACTTCACCTCCAACACAAGAGAGACGAGCATGAGCGCCACCGAAAATACCCTGATCCTCGAGACCACCCAGGGCCCCGTCACCATCGAGATGCGGCCCGATCTTGCGCCTGGCCATGTCGCACGCATCAAGGAGCTGGTCCGCGAGGGCTTTTACGACGGCATCGTGTTCCACCGCGTGATCGAGGGCTTCATGGCGCAGACCGGCTGCCCGCAGGGCACCGGCACCGGCGGCTCCGGCAAGAAGCTGAAGGCCGAGTTCAACAAGGAGCCCCATGTGCGCGGCACCACCTCGATGGCCCGCGCCGCCAGCCCCGATTCCGGCGACAGCCAGTTCTTCATCTGCTTCGACGACGCCCGCTTCCTCGACAACCAGTACACGGTGTGGGGCAAGGTCACCGAGGGCATGGAGAACGTCGACAAGATCAAGCGCGGCGAGCCGGTGCAGAATCCCGACAAGATCGTCAAGGCGCGGATGGCGGCTGACGCGGAATAAACCACGAGCCGTCATTCCGGGGCGCGCGCCGGCGCGAACCCGGAATCTCGCGCCTCATTCTGAGATTCCGGAGCGCCGCGCTCGAGGGGCAGCATCCGGAATGACAGTGGTTGTGAGGGATGCGCACTGATCTCTTCGACTTCCACCTGCCTGCCGAGCGCATCGCGTTGCGCCCGGCAAGCCCGCGCGACTCCGCCAGGATGCTAGTCGTGGAGGGCGCCGCGCTGCACGACCAGACCATTGCCGACCTGCCGCAATGGCTGAAGCCGGGTGACCAGCTCGTCGTCAACGACACCAAGGTGATCGCGGCGCAAATGAAGGGGCGCCGCATCGGCCGCGAGACCGAGCCGAAGATCGAGGCCACCCTGATCAAGCGCCTCGACGGCTCGCGCTGGCAGGCGCTGGTCAAGCCGGCGAAGAAGCTGACGGCCGGCGACCGCATCCGCTTCGGCAATGACGGCAAGGTCTGCCTGCTCGGACATCTCGATGCCGAGGTCGAAGCCAAAGGCAGCGAAGGCGAGGTGACGCTGTCATTCTCGCTGCATGGACCCGCGCTGGACCAGGCGATCGCCGATCTCGGCAGCCCGCCGCTGCCGCCCTACATCGCCTCCAAGCGCACGCCCGACGACCAGGACCTCGCCGACTATCAGACCATGTTCGCGGCGAAAGAGGGCGCCGTTGCCGCGCCGACCGCGGGCCTGCATTTCACGCCGGCGCTGGAGCAGGCGCTGCGCGCGCGCGGTGTCGACGTCAACCGCATCACGCTGCATGTCGGGGCAGGGACGTTCCTCCCCGTGAAAGTGGACGATACCGACGGCCACAAGATGCATGCCGAGTGGGGCACGATCTCGGCCGAGACCGCGGACAAGCTCAACACCGCGCGGAAAAATGGCGGCCGCATCATCGCGGTCGGCACCACGTCGCTGCGCCTGCTCGAAAGCGCGGCGCGCGAGGACGGCACCATTCAGCCGTTCACGGCCGAGACCTCGATCTTCATCACCCCCGGCTATCGCTTCCGCGCCGTGGATATCCTGATGACCAATTTCCATTTGCCGAAGTCGACGCTGTTCATCCTGGTGTCGGCGTTCTCCGGGCTCGACACCATGCAGCAGGCATACGCCCATGCGATCGCGAGCGGGTATCGATTTTATTCGTACGGGGATGCGTGTTTGCTGTTTCGGGCGCGGCAGACCGGCTTCAGCGATCAGTCGTAGCGATAGCCTCGTCCAGCGAGCGTGCTTGCGGCCGCTTCTGTATCTTTGCCGTTTCGCAAGCAATTGGACGTAGCGTGACGGCCATCGACGTCCGCGATTGGTTGAGGAACCGTAAACTTGCCGCTCCCGGCAGCGCACACCGTATCGGCCCCGTTCACGGGACGGAACTTCGTTGCGCTCGATGGATTGCGCGGCGTTGCGGCGATCATGGTCGCCCTCCGACATGCTCCTTTCCTCTCGGATAATCCGGCTGCGTCGTCTGGATGGATGCGAAACAGCTACCTTGCCGTCGACCTGTTCTTCGTTCTGTCGGGATTTGTGCTGGAGCATGCCTATCGCGCACGCTTCGCCAAGGGGTTGCCGGTCCGGTCATTCATGCTCGACAGGCTCCTGCGGCTCTACCCGCTCTACGCGCTGGCCTTCATCCTCTCGCTGCCCTTTCTACTTGCGCAGCTGGCCGTTGGCGTGCCGCACCCGATGCAAATGGTGCTCGGTCTGTTTTGCAGCGCGCTGATGCTGCCGACTCCGAATGCTGCCCACGCCGGCGCGGATCTCTACCCGTTCAACTTCGCCGCATGGTCGCTGTTCTTTGAGCTTTCGGCAAACCTGCTGTTTGCGGCTTTCGGACCGCGGCTCCGCACGACCTTCCTGATCTGGCTCGTCGGCGGGTTCGCTTTTGCACTCGTGGCCTGCGCCACGATGGGATGGCTTGGATTCGGTATCGAAGTCGCGAAGCGCGGTGTCCTGGGGGGCGGGCCAACCTGGGAAACCTTCGGCGTCGGCGTGATACGGGTCGGGTTCGCGTTCTTTGCGGGTGTGTTGCTCTATCGATTCCACGACACGGCGCGGTTGCCTCCGGCAACACCCGGGTTCGCGATCGGCTCATTCGCGCTGGTCATCGCCATTCTTGCGCTGGCGTTTCCCGCAAGCCTCGATCTCCCGTTGAGTCTCGTCTGCGTGATCGCAGTGTTTCCGCTTGCCATCATGATCTGCGCGCGTTTTGACTCTCCGCGGGGCACCCTATCAAGCGTGATGCAGACCCTCGGTCTTCTGTCCTACGGCATTTATGTTCTGCAGGTCGTGACGTTCCACGCGATTGAGGTTTGCGCCCTGAATCTTGGGATTCACTCGGCCCTTGCAGGGCTTGCTGCGATCCCCATGGTCGCGGTGGCAGCTTACGGCGCCACCGCGTTCGTCGATGTTCCCGTCAGGCTCGCGATGAAACAGGCTTTGAGGGGGGCCGCGTAGGAGAGGGAGAACGGCAGCGCTCGGCGCCGCCTGCCCAATCCTCCGCTCAAGCCATCGCACGCTGCGGCAACAGCTCCGCGATCTGCACCGCATTCAGCGCGGCGCCCTTGAGCAGTTGGTCGGCCGCCACGAACATCGAGATCGAATGGCCACTGGGATCGCTGAGGTCCTTGCGGATGCGGCCGACCAGGACATCGTCCTGGCCCGAGGCGTCGATCGGCATCGGGAAGTAGTTCTTCACGCGGTCGTCGACGATCCTCACGCCGGGTGCCTGCGCCATGATGGCGCGAACCTGGTCCTCGGTGATCGGATTCTCGCATTCGAAGGTGATGGCCTCGCAATGGGCGCGCAGCACCGGCACGCGGACGCAGGTGACGCCGATCGCGATCCTGTCGTCCTCGAAGATCTTGCGGGTCTCCTTGATGACCTTGGTCTCTTCGTCGTTGTAGCCGGTCTCGGGATCGACGGCGGTGTTGTGGTTGAAGAGATTGAAGGCGTAGGGGTGCGGCATCACCTTGGGCGTATAGACCTGCCCGTTTAGATTGGCGCGGGTGGACTCGACGAGTTCGTCCATCGCAGCGGCGCCGGCGCCGGAAGCCGCCTGATAGGTCGAGATGATCACGCGCTTGATGCGGTTCTTCTGGTGGATCGGCCACAGCGGCACCAGTGCGGTGATGGCGGCGCAGTTCGGGTTGGCGATGATGCCCTTGTGGTCGCGGATGCGGCCTGCGTTGATCTCGGGGATCACCAGCGGCACGTTCGGATCCATGCGGAAGGCGGAGGAGTTGTCGACCACGACGGCGCCGGCCTTGACCGCGAGCGGTGCATACTTCTTCGAGATGCTGCCGCCGGCGGAGAACAAGGCGATGTCGACGCCCTGGAAGGCGCGCTCGGTCAGCTCCTCGATGACGACGTCCTTGCCGCGGAACGATACCGTCTTGCCGGCCGAGCGGGCGCTTGCGAGCGCCTTGAGCTTGCCGACGCGAAAGCCGCGCTTGTCCATGGTGGCGATGAATTCGGCGCCTACCGCACCGGTGACGCCGACAATCGCGACGACGGGATCGTTACTCACTGTGTCCTCCATTGAATTGCGATTTAGACAACAAAAAAGCCCCGGACCATCATGGGCGGGGCTTCGGTAGAGCTGATTGCGTTCTAGTCGACGACTACAAGCGCACGCCTCCCCGGGCCCCGAAGGCCGTGGTGGTTTTGGTCGTGCGTTTGGCGGTCGTGAACATGGCGGCGACTTATGCGGGAGAGTCCGGCGCCCGTCAATGGCTTTTCGGCGGGATTGTGGCCGCTGCTATTTTGCGGCGGCGCCCGGCGGCTCGAGGATGACCTCCTTGAGGTCGTCACCGCTGATGACGACGATCGCGAAATTCAGCCGGCCATGTTCACGCATCAGCCCGCCGCTGATCGCCTTGCCGGATGCTGCGTGCTCGGCGACGCGGACCGCATCCGCAAGCCGGTGCCGGATCGCGCCGAGCGCGGCGAGATTGCTGCGATCGTCTAGCTCGAGCTCGCTCAGGGGGAGGGCAGCTTCGCCGCCGATGAGCTCGCCGGTGGAAGCGTTGATGGTGTGCCGCCAGATGCGGTCGTTTTGCAGGGTCTTGACACGGTAGACCGGTACGCCCGAGGCGCCATCGAAGCTGACATCCGCGGTCGTGGCGCCGGCGTGGCGCGCTTCGGCAATGGCCATGGCCTGGCTGATCGAGACGCTCGAACTGCGGAAGCGTTCGATCTCCCGGCTGACCGCCTGCCGGTCGGCCTCGGCGTTCTCATCTGCCTGCCCGTGGAGGGCCGTGGGCGTGCCACCGTCCGGGACAGCCGCCCGCACCGGCGCAGCAACGAACAGCGCCGACAGGGCGAATGCAAAGAAGATCAAGCGGGGTCGTCGTGCTGCCGTCATGCTCGAAACCCTTGGTACGTCCGAAGATCTGGCACATTCCAAAGACTGGAATGCGCGACATCGCGTCCGGGGAGTGTGCCCGATGGTCGTAAAGAATTCGCGGCCGACCGTGGGCAACGGCCGGCCGCGGAGCGCTGCTGCGGGCTGTACCCGTCGCAGCGATCTCAGCGATGCGGACCACCTTGGGGCTGGTAAAAAAGCGTTCCGCATCGCCTATAACTAAACCATACCGTATCGTTTTATTTTGGTCAATGGCGCGGCATGCTCCCCTTCGGGATAGGCCGCGAACTCACGGAATTGTCAGCGGGAGGAGCGACGGCGCGGGCCGGCTTTCGCCGCGTCCTTGATGCGGCCGGCGGGGCCGAGCGCGCCGGCCAGGAACAGCTTGATCGCTGCGCGCATCCGCTTCTCGGCGGATTTGAATTCCATCGGCGTTCCGAACGTCGCCATGCGGTGGGTATGGCCCACGACGACATCGAGAAAAACCTCGGCCGCAATGGTGGTGTCTTCGACGTCGAGGGCTGATTGCGCCACCAGATGATCGAAGAAGCGCGCCGTGGTGGCGACGGCCTTCAGCCAGCCCTCTTCCTTGCCGAGCTTGGCGATGTCGGGGAAATTGATGGCCTGTGACGTCATCATGCGGCTGAAGGCCATGGCGTCCGGCCCGCAGGTAAACGTCAGCATCTCCCGCCCGATCTCGACCAGCCGCTGCTCGACGGAGATGTCGGACGAACTGCCAAGCTGCGTTTCGGCTGCCGCCGAGAGTGGGGCAAGCCAGCGCGCAATCTCGCGCCTCAGCACCGCCGTGAACAGGCCGCGCTTGTCGCCGTAGCGGGAATAGACGGTCGGCTTGCTGACGCGCGCCGCTTCCGCGACCGCATCCAGCGAGGTGGCGTCAAAGCCGCGGTCCAGGAACAGGCGGGTGGCGACCTCGATCAGCCGCTGGTCGCGCTCGATGGCGGCGCTTTTCGTCGGCCGCCCGCCGCGCGATTTCGGCACCTCGCGCCGGGACGATGCCGGTCTTGCCCTGGTCGCGGTCAATCCCATGCCCAATGATTCCTGCGCGGTCGCTACAATGGTCATTCGCTCTATAACGCGCAGGACCGGGGACGTCATCGCGAATCTGGCCGAACTGGCCGTATCGTCAACGGCTCCTCAAGGCCGTCATTCCAGCGCGTGAGTCCCTAGGGCAGTGCCGAGGTCCAGGCCTGTCCGGCCGCCGCTTTCTCATATCCGTACTGATAGAGCGCTCGCATATAGGCGGTGTCGAACCCTTCCGAGGGCGGTGCGGGATAATCGCGCGCGATATAGGAGAGGTGGAAGCCCAGATTGTTGCGCTTGGCGAAATCATAGGTCGAGAAGATGATCGAGCGCGTCTGCGACTGGGTGATCGACGACAGGCTGCGCGAGGCGACGTCAATGGTGCTGTTGGAGACCAGCTCGAAGTTGCGTTCGATCTTCTTGTTGACGAGGATGTAGATCTCCATCTTCGTGTTGGCCGGCATGCGCCCCTGGAAGAGCAGGGCCTCCGGCAGCGTCAGCACCGGCGCCGTCACGCCGCCGTCGACATGCATCTCCTGAAATCTGTGTCCCTGGCCTTCGGCTTCGATCAGGATGGGCGGAAATACCAGCGGAATGCTGGCGGAAGCCGCCATCACGTCGCGAAACAGCTTGAGCGCCTCGGGCGTCCCCACGGCGGCGATCTTGCCCATGTCCCAGATGGCGGTTCGCTGGGTGTCGAGATCGGTCGTCACCACCAGCAGCCTGCGGCCCTTGGCATTTTCGCGGGCGACCTGCTCCAGGATCTCCGGCCCGACATAGCGTGCCACCAGCTCGCGCAGCCGCTGATTGCCGAACAGGCCGGAGCCGAACAGGACGCGCATGATGCTGGGATCGTTCAGCAGGCTTTCGGCGATGCCGCTGGTGTAGACCTCCTTCAGCGTGTCGTCATATTGCGATCCCAGAAACGCGAAAGGCGCAATCAGGCCGCCGGTGCTCACGCCGGACACGACGGAAAAGGCGGGGCGCGTGCCGGCCGCGCTCCAGCCGTTCAGCACCCCCACGCCATAGGCGCCATCGGCGCCGCCGCCGGAGAGCGCCAGATAGCTCCTGATGAGGGGGAAGTTGAATTTCGTGACGGGGTCGTCGGTGTAGCGGCGCAAGCCGTCGATATCGAGCACCCGCGACGTACTGGCTTCGGCGGCGGTATAGGGCGTGCGGGGCAGGGAGGTGCAGGCGGCGAGCGCCAGGCTGGAGGCCAGCACCAGTGATCCAATCAGGCGGGAAATTGTCTGCCCGATCTGGCCACGCGAGGAGCCTGATGTTTCGGTCGAACATGAAGCGGAGGGCATTGGCGGCAGCTGACGATCACGAATCTTGCAGCCGCCGGCAAGCCTGCCGCAGCATCCCATCCAGTCCCCAGGATGAAACTACACTGTTTCGTTTTATTTTTCAAGCCGCGGTGGCTTCGAGTCCGCGTCAGAAATGTCCCACTCTGAGACATTGCGCGACCAGAGCGGGTTGATCGGCCGTGACCGACACGCAATAAGCACGCCCATGAATCTGCCCAGCAACGATCTCCCCAATCATTTCGAACTGCTCGCCACCGACGGCGCCGCGCGCACCGGGCGCCTGACCACGCCGCATGGCGTGGTGCGGACGCCGGCCTTCATGCCGGTCGGAACCGCCGGCGCCATGAAGGGCATGCACTGGCGCGAGGTACGCGAGGCCGGCGCCGACATCGTGCTCGGCAACACCTATCATTTGATGCTGCGTCCCGGTGCCGAACGGATCGCCGCGCTCGGCGGCTTGCAGAGGTTCACCGGCTGGAACGGGCCGATGCTGACGGATTCCGGCGGCTTCCAGGTGATGTCGCTCTCGGACCTGCGCAAGGTCACCGAGCATGCCGTCACATTTCGCTCGCATATCGACGGCGCCAAGGTCGAACTGTCGCCGGAGCGCTCGATCGAGGTGCAACGCTTGCTCGGCTCCGACATCGCGATGCAAATGGACGAGTGCGTGCGGCTGCCGGCCGAGCGCGAGGACATCGACCGCGCGATGCAATTGTCGCTGCGCTGGGCCGAGCGCAGCAAGCGCGCCTTCGAGACCGCGCCACAAGGCTACATGCTGTTCGGCATCGTACAGGGCGGCGACATCCCGCAGCTTCGTCATGCCAGCGCACAGGGTCTCGTCGAGATCGGATTTCATGGCTATGCGATCGGCGGTCTCGCCGTCGGCGAGCCGCAGGCGGTGATGCTTGCGATGATCGACGAAACCGCGCCGGCGCTCCCGGCCGACCGGCCGCGCTACCTGATGGGCGTCGGTACGCCCGATGATATCCTGGAGGCGGTGAAGCGCGGCATCGACATGTTCGATTGCGTGATGCCGACGCGCAATGGCCGGCACGGCGTCGCCTTCACCCGGTTCGGCCAGGTGAATCTGCGCAACGCGCGCCACGCCGACGATCCGCGTCCGCTCGACGAGGAGAGTTCCTGGCCGTCGGCGCGGACCTACGCGCGGGCCTATCTGCATCATCTCGTCAAGGCCGGCGAGACTTTGGGAGCGATGCTGCTGTCCGAGATCAACATCGCCTATTACCAGTTCCTGATGCTTGGCATCAGGGATGCGATCGCACACGGAACCTTCGATGCGTTTTATCAGCGCACGCGCGAGGACTGGGCGCGGGGCGACATTGCCCCGCGCTAAAGGGTGACAGGCGTCAGTTACAGACGATCCGCTGCTTCACGGCGTGTCTGGTGACGAAGCCATAGCCGCAATTGTCGCAGGTCCAGAGATAGCTGATCATCTGGTCCGAGACGTAGGCGGAAGCTTCTGCGGCGACCATGGAGTCGGCGCAAACGGGACAGCTGGGCAACTCGCTGCAACGCGGATTACGCCGTGGCGCTACGGTCGACAACACTTCAGCGACTGCTGACATCGTGGTGACCTCCCTGCTTCGAGACCTAAAGTTTAACATAAGCAGAATCAGTTGACGAGGTCGCAACACAAAAGCGTTGGTTTTCTGCTAATTATAGCTCACGCGATTTTGCGCCGCAGCGTGTGCCGCATTGTCGCTTGCGTGTCGCCGCAAGCTGCCCGCAACTGCGGGAAAAACTAGGATCAAAGCGTATTGTCGTCACAGGGAGTTCATCATGGACGGATCGTCCACCACGGGTGCAGCGCACCAACCCGGCCGCGGCCGGATCTATGACTCGATCGTCGAGGCTTTTGGCGACACCCCGATCGTGCGCCTGCGGCGGTTGCCCGGCGTGCACGGTGTGAATGCGACCATTCTGGCAAAACTCGAATATTTCAATCCGGCCGCGAGTGTGAAGGACCGCATCGGCGCGGCCATGATCATCGCGATGGAGAAGGCCGGCATCGTCAAGCCGGACACGGTGCTGATCGAGCCGACCTCCGGCAATACCGGCATTGCGCTCGCCTTCGTCGCGGCGTCACGCGGTTACCGGCTGAAGCTGGTGATGCCGGAATCGATGTCGATCGAGCGGCGCAAGATGCTGGCCTATCTCGGCGCCGAGCTGGTGCTGACGCCGGCTGCGCAGGGCATGAAGGGCGCCATCGCAACGGCCGAGGAGCTGTTGAAGACCACGCCGAATTCGGTGATGCCGCAGCAGTTCAAGAACCTCGCCAACCCCGAGATCCACCGCCGCACCACCGCGGAGGAGATCTGGAACGACACGGGCGGCAGCATCGATTATTTCGTCGCCGGCGTCGGAACGGGCGGCACCATTACCGGCGTCGGCCAGGTGCTGAAGCCCCGCAAGGCGTCCTTGCGGATCGTCGCGGTCGAGCCGGAGGAGAGCCCGGTGCTGTCGGGCGGCCAGCATACGCCGCACAAGATCCAGGGCATCGGCGCCGGCTTCGTGCCGGACATTCTCGACCGCTCCGTGATCGACGAGATCGTGCAGATCAACTCGACGACGGCGATCGAGACCTCGCGCGCGCTGGCGCGGCACGAGGGCATTGCCGGCGGCATCTCCTCGGGGGCGGCGATCGCAGCGGCGCTCCAGATCGGCAAGAGGCCGGAATCGGCGGGAAAAACCGTCCTGGCGATCGTGCCATCCTTCGCCGAGCGGTACCTCTCAACGGCTTTGTTTGAAGGAATCTAGGACATGGCGGATCAAACCCCGAGGCGACCGCGCACGCTGGGCGATGCCAGGACCGAGGCCGAGGCAGCGTTCAAGAAAGTGACGGCCAAGGTCGTCGTGGCCCCACCGAAGCAGAACGTGGCGCCGGGGATCAAGGAACAGGTCACGCTGCGCATCGACCAGGACGTGCTCGAGTTCTTCCAGGAAGGCGGGCCCGGCTGGCAGGATCGCATCAACGAGGCGCTGCGCAAGGCGGCGGGGAAGTAAGCTTCGCGCTCACACGTGCAGCGCGACCAACGAAAAAGCCCGGCGCGAGCCGGGCTTTTGGATTTGTCGCGCGACCGCCTCAGCGGCGGAACATGCCGCCCATCATGCCGCCGACGACACCGCCGACGAACGCCGCGCCGGGATCGACGCCGCCACGGTGGCCACCACCACCGCCGTTGTTCGACGGAGCGCTGGCACGCCGGGCCGGCTTCGGACTGTCCTCGCTCGCGGTGGCCGGCGTGGTCGCCACGATCTCGGAGAGCAGCGCCTTGTGCTGGAGCTTGTTGAGATAGCCCGTCGACGGATAGCCGCGCGCCGCCTGCCAGCGCTTGAGCACGGCCCGGGTCTCGTCATTGAACGTCCCGGTGACCTTGGTATCGAAGCCCAGCCCGTTGAGCCGGCGCTGCACGTCGCGGCGCTGGCCCTTGTCGAGGCCGATCTGGTCCTCGGTGAGCTGGGTCGAGTCGTCGGTGAAAGTGGCGGGATCGACCCCGGCGTTGAGGTTGCGGGTCGTGGTCGACGGACCGCTCTTGATCGCGGCGAGCCGGGCGAGCGCCAGCGCCTTGAACTGGCCGTTCGGATAGGTGGAGAGATAGGCGTTGAGTTCTTCCGGCTTGTTGGACTCCTTGACCGAGCGCCAGTATTCGAGCTCGACACCATCGGAGCTGCCGGCGGTCGCCGCCGGCATGACCCCGGCTGCGGTCGGCGCGGCATTGGCAATCTCGGTCGTGGGCGCCGGGTTGAGATAGACCGCGCCGATCAGGTTGGTGTGGCCCCAGGGAAGCTGGCCCTTGTGGGTCTCCTCGTTGACCTGGGCGCGCACGGAGGTCATCGCCTGCTGGATCTCGACGCCGGGCTTGGTGATGTTGTCGATCAGAGCGCGGGTGAAGGGGCTGTTGTTGCCTTCCTGGCCGTCGAGAGCGGTCTGGCCCGGCCCGGTGGCGAACGCGATCAGCGTGCCTTCACCGGACTTCATCTCGGCAAGGCCGCTCTGCACGTTGACGCTGCGGGTCGCGGAGTTCGACTTGATCTTGGCAGCGAAGGGATTGTCGCGGCAGGCATCGAGGAACACCAGCTTGACCTTGGCATCGCCCATGGTCTGCTCGAGCGTCAGGTCGATGTTGATGGCTGCGCCGAGCTTGACGTCCATTTCCGACTTGATGTCGGCATCGACGGGCAGCAGATAATTGCTGCCGCCGACGGCGATGCCGTGGCCGGCGTAATAGAACACGGCGACGTCGGAGCCCTGCGCCTTGCGGCCGAAGTCGAGCAGCTTCTCGGTCATCTGGTCGCGGGTGAGGTTGGATCCTTCAATCACCTCGAAGCCGACATTGCGCAGCGTCGATGCCATCGCCTTGGCGTCGATCGGCGGGTTCGGCAATTGCGCGACGTTCCTGTAGCTGCCGTTGCCGACGACGAAAGCGACGCGGCGGTCGGCCTTTGCGGCGCTGATCGATAGCGCCATGCACATCAGCGAAGCGAGGAGGGTGAGAGTGCGCATCTGAAATCCCCAGAATCGAATTGAATGCAGCAACAAATTAGCGACAAACCTACACGACACGGCCGGTTTCGCGCCAGCGAAACGACAATTCGCCCAACTCACTGCTTGCGGCCAGTATGCACGATGGAAGGTCCCCTCCAACGTGATCCAAATCACGCTCGACCACTTCGTTTTGTCGCGCAAGGCGGCGCCGGGTTCACGTCGCGCGGGCGGGAACCGGCGGCGCAGGCTTCAAATTCAGGAGATTGCCGCACAGGATCAGCGCGGCACCGAATACCGTCCAGGCGTCGAGCCGCTCTGAATACAGCAGCCAACCCGCGGTTGCCGTGAGTGGAACCCGCAGGAAATCCATCGGCACCACGATGGTCGCGTCTGCGTAGCGAAGCGCGCTGGCGAGGCAGTAGTGCGAAAAAGTGCCGCAGACCCCGATGACGAACAGCCAGCCCCAGAGGGGGGCGGACGGCCAGGTCCAGACATAGAGCGTCGGCACCAGGCCCACGACGAACTGCACCACGATCATCCAGAACAGGATCGACAATGCGCTTTCGGTCCGGGTCAGCGACTTCGCCAGGGTCATGGAAATGCTGAAGCCGATTGCGGCCCCGAGCGCGATCAACTGGCCCGGATTGATTGCGCCGGTCGCAGGCCGCACGATCATGACGACGCCGACGATTCCGAGCACGATGGCGGCGATCTTCCAGACGGTCATGCGCTCGGCGAGGAACGAGGCCGCCAGCACTGCGGTCCAGATCGGCATGGTGAATTCGATGGCCACCACCTGACCGATCCCGATCAGAGTCAGCGCGTAGAACCAGCCGAGCTGCGCGACATAATGCACACCGTTGCGGGCGAGGTGCTGGGGCAGGCGTTTGGTCGCAACCGTCTTGAAGCCGCCGGACCGGTAGATGATCGGCAGCAGCAACGCGAACCCGATCACCGATCTCACTTGCATGATCTCGAAGACGTTGAGTTCGCGCGTCGTCTCGCGCCCGGCCACCGCCATGACCAGCATCAGCGCCAGCCAGCCGGCCATCCACAGTGCAGCCATCGTTTTGGACGGTGTCGCGGTCATCGGGGCGGGTGCGGGAGATCGAGCCTGAGGGAGGGCGGGTATCGGCGACATCGCTGCGGTTTGCAACGGCCAAATCTGCGGATGCAGCGATGCGGGGCGTCGTGCTAGGGCTGGGGTGAACAACGACAACAACGGGAGATACTCGCTCATGCGCATCTTGCAGCCGGCCGAATGGACCAAACCGCGCGGCTTTTCCCATGGCGTGGTGGCGGAGGGGCCGGGCCGCTGGGTGGTGCTGGCCGGGCAGACCGGCGGCGACGAGGCGGGTAATTACGCGCCCGACATGGCGGCGCAGGTCCTAACTGCGCTGAAGCGGATCATCAAACTGTTGGGCGAGGCCGGCGCGGGCCCCGAGCACATCGTGCGGCTGACCTGGTACCTGACCAGCCGCAGCGAATATGAGGCCGCGGGCGCTGGCATCGGCGCGGCCTGGAAGGAAACGCTGGGGCGCAATTTCCCGCCTTCGACGCTGCTCTACATCGGCGGGCTCGTGGATGAGCGCGCCAAGGTCGAGATCGAGGTCACGGCGTTCGTGCCGAACCCATAAAAAAATCGGCCCGGCGAGGTCGCCGGGCCGATCTTCGTGTGCCGTACTAGCTTATTTCGACAGCGTGATGTTGGCGCCGCGGAACTGGCTGTCGGCGCGCATCGTGACGTTCTGCTTGCTGCCGGACGTCTTCAGCGAAATGTTGGCATTGAAGCCGGCGGTCGAAGCGACCAACTCGTAGCTTCCGCCGCCGCCGCGGCCCTGAAGCGAGCCGGAGATGTTGCGGCTGGTCTCGGACCAGGTGCCGGAGATGGCGCTGCCCTCTGACTTGACGTTGGCGCCGAGGTTGAACTTGTAGGCGTCGCTGGCGCAAGTCAGCGACATCTCCATGGTCGGTCCGATCGGGGCGTATTTGGCCCGGCAGCGGATCCGCTCGGTCGAGCCGTCATCCAGCGTGACGGTGCCGCTACCGCTCCAGCTGCCCGCCAGCGGGGCAAACGGGCCCGACTGGGCCTTGCTCTCGGTGTTCGCGACCGACGCCGCAAACAAGGCGGCGGCTGCGATGAGCCGTCGCCGGCTGAGGACGCTGGTCATGAATTGTCTATTGGCGCGATGCTTCCCACCGCCCGCTGCACGGTATGCCTGCAGATGCTCCATTCCACTTCCCCGATCCGGCGTTGCCGCTGAGTTGACCGTTGGCATATGCACCATTGATCGAAACTTTCACAAGTCCCTCACGGCCAATGGTGCCGGAAACGTTAGCACCAGGTGCAGTGATCCTGCCATCGGCAACCGTCAGCAAGGAACTTGCGGTCGGCTCACAGGTGCCGCTCTTGGTGACGATGGTGACGTGCCAGTTGCCGTCATAGGGGCCCTGGGCGAACGCAGGGGCGGCGAGGGTGCCGGCGAAAACTGAAGCGGCACAGAACGCCGCAATGCGACCAAAACGCATAAATTCCGTCCTTCAATGTGTCTGATATACTGACGCTTATTCGGGCGGAATGTGACGGAAATTTGTTGCGGTGCCAAAGCGAAAATTGTTCCTGTTGGAACAATGGTTTATTTGGGTTTTTGGCTGCAATTTTCGAAGCGGAATCAATGCCGCTTCACGTTAAGGGTAAATGTGAGGGAGACTCAGGACAGGCTGGGCGCGGAGGTCGCGAACTGCTCGTCCTGCGGTTTCGACGGCAGCGCCTTGTGGACCTTGGCATAATCGACCACGTCGGCCAGCAATTTGAGCCCCAGCGGGGCGAGGGCGCGTTCCCAGAGTTCCCGCGCGGTCTCGCCCTTCTTGACGAAGCACCACTCCTGGGCGGCGATGGCGCCTGCATCCATTCGGTCGGCGAGGTGATAGATCGTGCCGCCGGCGATCGCATCACCCTCCTTGATGGTCCATTCCACGGCGGCCTTGCCACGATGCCGCGGCAGCAGCGAGGGATGGTAGCCGATCCCTCCGAGCCTGGCGGCGGCGAGCGCATCCTTGCCGATCCGGGCATGGCTGTGGGCGGTAATGATCAAATCGGTGTCGGGTGCAATCTCCGAGGCGACAACGAGCTTCGGATCGGCCTGGACAACCACCTCGATGCCGGCGGCCTTGGCGGTCGCGGCGAGGCGATCCTCGGCGTCGGCCACCACGACCCGCACGATCGAGACGCCGTGTTCCCGGAGCATGTTCAGGGTGGTCACGCCGAAATGGCGGGAGCCGACAAGGGTGATGCGCATGGGTGTCCGTTCCGTCTCGCAACTGCGTCTTTCACCCGATAACACGTCCGTACGCCCTGTCACCAGCCGCGCAGCGTTTGCGCCGGTTATCAACAATGCGCCGGGCCGGGACCTGACACGCTCCATGTGGCGCTTGGCACGGGTGGCCGCGTCCTTTTTTCTGCGTGACGGACTTGCGTTGCAGTGCGGCAACGGTCGGCGACAAATGATGTATGCGCCGCTTCACATGGTCTGTTTTTAACAGAACGAATCCGTCGCTTGCCGTTAGAACCCGCCCACCGGGGCTGGCAAATTTTCATTTCCGAATCCGTTTTCGAACCCGGCTTTGGCCGCTGGCGTCATCGCCAGCGGCTTTTTCGTGTCGCGCATCGCGAAATCACATGACGGTAACACGTTCTCAACCTGATCGGCGTATCGACGAATCTGTCGCGGATTTGTATTGCGTACCGCGACACCCCAAAAGTCCCGCCGGCGCCGGTGCGCCGCGCGGGCTTTTTTTGCCGGGACCGACTTCATGCCGCGCGCAATCGAGCAGATCGTCAACGCCTATGTGCGACTGAAGAACCGTCGTGGCCTCGACGCCCTGATGATGCACAGGCAGCGGCTGGTGGTCGATCTGAAGAGCCGGTCCGGCTACGATTTCAGCCTGCCGATCGACCAGATCGACGAGGAGATCGCGATCATCGAGGAGGGGCTCGGCCGGCTGAAGGCCGAGTTCGCGGATCTCGGTGCGACCGGTCCTATTTGACCCGATCAGTCGCGCCGCCCGCCGTCGATGACGGTGAACAGCGGCCGCGCCTGGGTCGGCTCGACCAGCAATTCGTCCACCAGCGCGGTGGCCGCATCGACATATTTCCTGGTCGGCTTGTCCAGCGCGCGCCTGGCCTCGTCGTCGAGCGCGACCTTGGCGGCCTCGACCAGCTTGCGCATGCGTGCGGCGTGGTCATCGCCCGCGGTCAGCGTTGCGCGCGCCAGCGAGCGCAGCACGAACAGCTCGCCCTCGAGGCGGAGCAGGCGGTCGTTGAGCCTGGTGAGGACGGCGTTGAGGTCGGCCATTTCTGGTGCTCGTCGCGAAGGATCCACCATGATCTAGCGGCGATCGGTGAACGGATTCCAAATGCCACCGGCGCAATTGCTGTGATCCTCCGGTCCGCCCGGCGCGCCGGAGCTCACGCCGCGGTTCTGGCGAGATAATCGCGCGCGAAAGCGAGGTACCAGTCGAGGCAGGCGGGATTGGCCATCGCCTCCTTGTTGATGACCTTCTCGACGGGGTGGCCGAGCAGCAGCTTCTTGATCGGCAACTCCTGCTTCTTGCCCGACAGCGTGCGCGGAATCTCGGCGACGACGAAGATGTCGTTCGGCAGGAAGCGCCGGGAGAGGCCGGCCTCGATCGCCGCGTTGATCCTAGCCCGCATGGTGGCATCGAAAGCTGTGCCCTCGCGCAGCACCACGAACAGCGGCATGTAGCTGTCCCGTCCGAGATATTCGAGGTCGACGACGAGGCTATCGAGCACCTCCGGCAGCGCCTCGATCGCCGAATAGAGCTCGCTCGTGCCCATGCGCAGCCCGTGCCGGTTGATGGTCGCATCGCTGCGGCCGTAGATGATGCAGGAGCCGTCCGGATTGACCTTGAGCCAGTCGCCGTGGCGCCACACTGCTCCGCGGCCGCTGCCGTCGAAATTGTCCGTATAGGTCTCGAAATAGCTGGACCGATAGCGCGCATCGTCCTTGTCGTTCCAGAAATAGAGCGGCATCGACGGCATCGGCTCGGTGCAGACGAGCTCGCCGACCTCGCCGGTGACGGCGCGGCCCTGTTCGCTGAAGGCTTCGACGGCGGCCCCGAGCAGGCGGCATTGCATTGCGCCCGGCGTCTGCGGCAGTTCGCGATTGCCACCGATGAAGGCGCCGGCGAAATCGGTGCCGCCGGAGATGTTCGCCCACCAGATGTCGGCTTGCGCCTTGCTGCCGTTGGTCTTCGACAGCGCCGCGAAGCGGTCGTTGAACCAGGCTTGGGTGTCGGCGCTGAGCGGCGAGCCGGTCGAGCCGAGGCAGCGCAGGCGCGACAGGTCGCCGGCTGCGGCAAGATCGACCCCGGCCTTGGCGCAATTGGCGAAGAATGCGGCGCCGGCGCCGAAGAAGGTCGCTTTCGACTGCGCGACGAAGCGCCATAGCGTGGTCCAGTCCGGCTTGTCCCTGGCGCCGCCGGGGCTGCCGTCGAAGATGCAGCAGGTGGTGCCGCTGAGCAGGCCGCCGACCTGGCTGTTCCACATGATCCAGCCGGTCGAAGAGTACCAGTGATAGCGCTCGCCGAACGAGTTCTCGTGATAGGAGCAGCCGAGGTCGTTGTGCAGGCCCAGCAGCGCAAGCACGACGATGATGATGCCGCCATGGCCGTGCACGATCGGCTTCGGCAGGCCGGTGGTGCCGCTGGAATAGACGATCCAGAGCGGATGATCGAACCGTAGCCAGGCCGGTTCGAACGCGTCGACGGCAGTGCCCGTCGCTGCGACGATGTCGGAGAGCAGGCCATCTGGCGCTGCCGTCGCGTTGGTGTCGCTGTGCAGGATGACGTGCTCGACCGTCGGCAGGGAACGCCTGAGTTCGTTGACAACGTCGCGCCGGTCGTGCCGGCGGCCGGCATAGGTGACGGCGTCGCAGGCGATCAGCACCTTTGGCTCGATCTGCTTGAACCGATCGATCACAGCGGGCGCGGCCATGTCAGGCGCGCAGACGCTCCAGACCGCGCCGATGCTGGCGGACGCGAGGAAGGCGACGATGGTCTCAGGGATGTTGGGCAGATAGGCGGCGATGCGGTCGCCTGGCCTGATACCGCGGTCCTTCAGATGCAGTGCGAGCGCAGCGGCCTTGCGCCGCAGCTCAGGCCAGCTAGTCTCCGACAGCCTGCCGTCTTCGCTGCTGCTGACGATCGCGGGCAGGCCCGCGGCATGCGCCGCCTCCACATGGCGGAACACCTGCCGCGCATAGTTCACCTGCGCGCCGGGAAACCAGACCGCACCGGGCATCTTGCGCTCGGTGATCACGGCGGCAAACGGCGTCGGCGATTGCAGATCGTAATAGTCCCAGATGCTCCGCCAGAACCCGTCGAGATCGCGCACCGACCATTGCCGCATCTCCTCGTAGTCCGCGAAGGTGAGGCCGCGCTGCTCGGCGAGCCAGGTGCGATAAAGGGCGATTTGGGGGACGAAGGCTGCGGTCATTGCGTATCGAATTGGGTGGCGGGGAAACGAAGTCTAGCGGGTGAGGCGCCCTCGCAGAAGCCGTGGCGTCGAGACGGCGGACCGGCGGTACCGATTCGACAGCTGGTGACCCCACCAGATCGCTCAGTTCCACCAACGTCGAGCCTCGGGACGTTCCGGGGAGGCCTCCAATGACGCGACAAGCCATCCGGATGACGTTCTAGGCGCACCCTAATACCGCATTTTTGGAAGTGTGTCTTCACGGCACTAGTCATAGCCCTACCAACGCCCCAGTAGAACTACGGGATCAATTATTGTGCATCGTCCCGCTGACTGGAGAAAAATTATGAAAACAAAATTCGCAGCCGCAGCAATTCTTTTGGCATCGACCTCCCTGGGCTCTGCCGCCGATTTGGCGGTGAAGGCGCCTTACGCTGCGCCCGCTGCAGTCTGGAACTGGACGGGCTTTTATCTGGGCGCCAACGCCGGCGCCGGCTGGGGCACCACTGAAGCCTCGCTCTCCCCAAACCAAAACCTGGGTATTCCGGGTAACATCGCGCTCACCCAGAACAGCCGAAGCGGTTTCCTCGGCGGTGGCCAGTTCGGCTATAATTTCCAGTCCGGCTGGGCCGTATTCGGTGTCGAAGGCAGCATCGACGGGCTCGATGTCAAGGGCACCACGCCTTGCCTCGGCGGTTTCGGTGGTGGCGTCGCTGCCTCCTGCACCGCCAAGAGCAACTGGCTGGCAACCGTAACGGGCCGCATCGGCGGCGTCGTCGGCGATCGTACCCTCGTTTACGTCAAGGGCGGCGCTGCCTGGCTCAACACCGACCACTCGTTCAACGCCATTATCGGCGGCGGCCCTGGCGCAACCGTCAGCGCATCGTCGAGCAGCACCGCTTTCGGCTGGGTGCTCGGTCTCGGAACCGAGTATGCATTCGATCATAACTGGAGCGCGTTCGTCGAGTACAACTACATGGACTTCGACAAGAAGGCGATCACCCTCGACTTCGGCGGCTTCGGCCCCGGCGCGCTCCCAGTCGACATCAAGAACAAGCTGTCGGTTGCTAAGGTCGGCGTGAACTACAAGTTCGGCGGCCCGATCGTCGCCAAGTACTGATCCGGTCGAGATCGGTCATAAAAGCCCCGGCATCGTCCGGGGCTTTTTCGTGCCGGGCGCAAGAGGCTTCATGATCGTAAGCGACCCTTGGCTGCGCGCGATACGCTCAGCCTACCACTGCACGCCGGCCCAGCGTCGCCCGAACACCGGTGGTTTGGTCTTCACCGCCTGCCAGCCGAAGAAATGGTGCTTGCCGGACCAGGTATGGACCACGCCGCTGCAGATGCTGCATTTGAAGCTGCCGGAATGCGGCTCGGCGTGTTCCTCCCGTGTTGCGGTATAGTTCATGCTGCAACCCGCGCAGGTGAACTCTTCGATCGTCCAGATGCTGTTGGCCATTGTGCGCCATTGTTCTTGGATGCCTGGCTCGGAGGCTAGGATGCAGCGTTTTGCAACCGCGTAAACCGGGGTTGGGAAATCCGGTTAACCGGTGTTAGCCAAGCCCGGCTGCGGTCCCGCGCCACGATCAGCCTGAACGTCCAGACCGGAACGGTCCTGCGGGCCGCAGCTTCCGGCCCACGCGCTGCGGCTCACGCGGCCTGCGGGGCGAGGCCGGCCGTCGTCTTGACGCCGGATGCGGGGGTGGCAATAACGGCTGCCCGCGCAAGTGCCGGAACCCGCGTCAATGCCGCAACGAAAGCCGTGCCCGTGAAAAGTCTCCGTCAGCTCCTGACCGGAGAGGACATCATCCAGCTCGTGATCCGGCTCGGCCTGCTTGCCCTGCTGATTATCTGGACCTTCCTGATCATTCGGCCGTTCGTGCCGATCCTGGCCTGGAGCGGTGTGCTCGCGGTGGCGTTCTACCCGGCCTTCGGATGGGTCGCCATGATGCTTGGCGGCCGGCCCAGGACAGCGGCTGCCATCCTCACCCTGATCACGCTCGGCATCGTCATCGGCCCTGCGACCTGGCTCGGGCTCAGCGCGGTCGACGGCGTACGCGAACTGGCGCACCAGCTCGGCACCGGCGACCTCGCGCTTCAGTCGGCGCCGGAGCAGCTCAAATCGTGGCCGCTGGTTGGCCCATGGCTGTTCGATCTCTGGGAGCAGGCCTACGCCAACATCCGCGCGGTGCTGCGCGAGGTTGCGCCTTTTCTGCAGCCGCTGGCCGGACCGTTGCTGTCGCTGGCAGGCGATGCAAGCCTCGGAACGCTGCAGTTTCTGGTCTCGGTCTTCGTGGCCGGCTTCCTGTTTCCGCACGGGCCGCGGCTGGTCGAAGCCAGCCGGAGTTTCCTGTTTCGCATCGTGCCCGAGCAGTCCGAGCATTTCCTCGGGCTTGCGGGCGCGACCATCCGCGCGGTGGCGCAGGGCGTGATCGGCGTTGCGATCGTGCAGGCGCTGCTGGCCGGCATCGGCTTCAAGCTCGCTGCCGTGCCGAGCGCGGGCCTGCTTGCCTTCATCGTGCTGCTGCTCTCGATCGTTCAAATCGGCGCCTTCCTCGTTCTTCTGCCCGTCATCATCTGGATCTGGACTGCCAAGGACGTCACCACGGCGCTGCTGCTCACGGTATTTCTTGTCCTGGTCGGCTTCATCGACACCATGCTGAAGCCGCTGGTGATGGGCCGTGGCCTCACCACGCCGACCATCGTGATCTTCGTCGGCGTGATCGGCGGCACGCTCGCCCACGGCATCGTCGGCCTGTTCATCGGCCCGATCATCCTTTCGGTGGCGTGGGAATTGATGATGGCCTGGATCGGGACCGAGGACCGGACAGGCGCGGGCGGGGCTTGAGCATCCCGCACAGGCTGTGGTCAGGCGCGGACCGAACTTGTCTATTCGGCTAGACAAGTTACGATAGGCGAGATTCTGGTTTCGAGCCTACGATTGTCATGGCGAAGTCTTCCAAGCTGGTCGCCGCGAAGCGCGGCAAAGTGTTGTTGGTCAGGCGGCGGTCGGACGGCCTGTGGATGTTTCCGGGCGGCCGAAGGCGCGCGCGCGAGTCCGAGAAGGACTGCCTGCGCCGGGAGATCAAGGAGGAACTGCCCAAGCTGAAGCTCGGCAGGATCAGCCTCTGGAAGGAAGTGAAGGCCCGGAACAAGCGCTCCGGCCGCAAGATGAGCGACGCGATCTTCATCGCCAAGGGCGCCAAGGGCCGGCTGGCGATCGGCGACAAGAAGGAGATCGACCGCGCCGCCTGGCAGAAGCCGCGCGGCATCCGTATGACCGCGACCTCGAGCTATATCCGCGATCGTCTGTTTCCGAGGAAGTCGCGCAGCCGGTGAACGGGGCGGTCGCTCACCGGCCGCATATTTTCGGATGCCGAACTGCCTCTTAGTCGGACCGGCTCGCCGTGCGCCTGCGGCCCTCATGCGACCGCGATGTTTCGGCCGGCGGCTCCGAAGCAACGCGTCTGGTGGCCTGGGCCTCGCGCATGTCCTTTCGGACCTTGCGCGCATCGCGCATCGCCCGCTTGATGAAGGGGTGCTGCGAGTCCTCGGCGAAGAACAGAACGACCTCGCAGCCCGGGCACTGCCTGGAATAACCGTCCTGCAATCGTCCGGCGCGATCGCGAAACATGCCCTTGCAGCGCGTGCACTGAATCTGGACGGAACTCATCGGACAACAATGATCAATGAAAATGCATCGTCAGGTGAGGCCAAATGTCTGAAGAAACATTGAATGGTCAGGTGGGCTGACTGGTCCCGCGCGCGAGCGCGCGTCATCTGCCCTTGGCCTGTCAGGCGGCAGGCTTCGCATGTCGGTCTCGATCTGACCCGCTGCTATTGCTTGGCCGCGATCGCTTCGAGGCAATGGTTGAGAAAGTCAGTGCGATCCCGCGGCAGCACCTTCGCGAGATCCGCCTTCAGCGCGCATTCGCGCTGACGGATCTGTTCGGCCCGCCGCTTCTCGGCGGCCTCCCGGTATTCGGGCGCGACCTTGCTCGGATCGACCAGCGGCTGCGCGCGGGCGGGGGTGGTTGCAAGCAGTGCAATGGCAGCGATGAAAATAATCGGTTTCAAATGAGCCTCCGTAAAAAGGCTCATGTTAGCGCGCAGCGTTGGATCGCACAAACAATCAACGCGTGAGGCCGGTCGGATGCTATGCACGTCAACGGTCATTGGCGCGGCCGTGTGAAGCAGCTCACAAGCGCTTCACGCGATCGCTGCTATCAACGTGCCATTGCCCGACCAGCCGACATTTCATCAATCGATATGTCCGATCGATATTGCGAAAACGCCCCAGCGCTGCACCAGGCGCTGGGGTTTTTCACGCCGGTCGCAGGGAAGCCACATGTGCGCTAAGCTGCTTGCTGCTCGAACGAGGTGTAGATTTCGCCACTGGGATCAACGACCTGAACGTCCCAGCAGCCGTCCTCGAGGAGCTCCTTGGCTTTCTTGAGGGCTGCGGCAAGTGACGGCCGCTTGAGGCTGACCAATCCCGCCGTGTCGAAACCGCTGATTTCAAACATGCCATTCCTCCTGATCTTTGGGAATCCTACACCTTCTGAGAGCGTTGTCTGCAGCTTTGTGCGCCTCGTGGCGCGCTGCCTCGTGAGCCGTTCCGCCGCACCCACTCCGTATTCGGCCGGGGTCGCCGAGCACGCCGGGCCGCCGCGTCGCTAACTTGGAATTAAGCGGAAAAGTCCAGAATTCTCGGCAGTTGCAAGTGAGTGCTGCGTAAAGGAGGCGTCGCGAGGACGTTCCGGCGTTGGCCTCCTTTTGCTCGCTCATTTGAGGTCAATGCCCATGACCACGACCCCCGACGCGCAAGGTCTCGTCGAACAGTTCGATCCCGCGGCGCTTGCGCTCGCAGCCACGGCGCCCGAGCCCGCAGTTCAGGAACTCCAGGCGACGATCAAACCCTCCAACCGGAAATCGATCCTGGTCCTGTCCTTGTGTGCGCTGGCGATCAATGGTTCGGCGGCGATCTACACCTTGCCGTCGGACTTTTCGTCTTTGCAGATCGGCAGTCTGGCCGAGATGCTTCCGCGACTGGAAACGTCCGCGCCAAAACCGGATCCGGTCCTGGTGGCCTTGAAGGAGATTCAGTCGACCCAGCAGCAACACACCGCCTCGCTGCTGGAGAACAACCGGGTGCTGCAGCAGAGCGCGGCGCTCACGCAGCAGGATTCCACGGTGCTGCTGTCTCTGCGACAGAGCATCACCGACGAACGGGTCGACGTGAAGAAAGTCTCGTCGCAGCTGTCGAGTCTCATTGCAAAGGTCGACTCGCTGCAAAATGCCATGGTGTCGGACGTCACGTCCTCGATCAGGCGAGCGAATGCGCGCTATGGGCTGTCCGCAGCAATACGCAAACGGATGTCGCGCCAGTCGAAATCCGTAGGACCTGTTTCGATTGGAGGCGCGCCGCTGAGCGTGCCGGCCACGGCTTCAGCACCGGAGAGCTGAAGCTTGCGTCACGTCGAGGCTTGATCGATCTTCTGTCCGAGATGCCCGGTGTCGTGATCGCGGCGTAATTGGCTCAGCGACGTCTCGTTCAACTGCGCCAGGACGTCGCTGAGTTCCTTCGTGTCCGGATAGCCCGCCGCAAATCCCCTGCCGTAGATCTTGCGCAGCGTGCCGACCAGCGTGTTGCCGTGCTTCTTGCCGATCGTGCCATCCTTGTCGCGGTGGCGGCCGTCGGGGCCCGGTTCCTTCATGTCGCTCTCCCTGGGTACGTCTTGCGCGCAGGGGGCAGCGTGCGCCCCTTGGGGCGGATTGGCAACGGTGGGGTGAGGGGGCGAAGCGGACCGGCAATTGAAGGCACGGTCATCGTAGTCCGCGTCCGCTCAAACGGCGGCCAATCTGCTCTCAGTCAGAGGACGTATCGTCTGGTCGAGGGGGCCGGCTGGGCTCGCATTCTTCGGTTCCCTTCGCGCCGGATGCGAGATTGTCGAGCAGCTTCAAATGGGCCTTCATCCGCTCGGCATCCGATCTGGGATCGATGCCTTTCAAGCCAGCTTTCGGCTTCTTCGTGTCATCCATCACGGCGGGCGCCCCGGTGCTCGGCGGCTCGTAATAGGCTTTTCAAGTTCGGACAAGCGAAAATGCGCCAAACTGCCGCATGCAGATTGGCAATCGCAATTGTTCTCCTTTCGCGCTGTACATTTCCGAGTGTTGATGATTGTGTCCGCGTTGAAGTGCAACCAGAGACACCGGGATCAACCCGCCGATGAGTTTGATACGGAAGTTGACCAGCAGGCTTTTCCCGCCTCGTGAGGTCATCGAGGGCTACCAAAGCGAGGAGTTGGTCGAGACCATCTATCGTAAGACCGTCGCATTTCGACCGGAGGGCGATTGGCCGCTGGTCCACAATGTGACGTCGGTGCTTGATTTTGGGGGCGGGGCAGGGATCCACTACAAGATCGCCCAGCAGCAATCGCCCGGCATTCGCTGGGCCGTCGTCGAAACGCCAGCGATGGTTCAGCGAGCCCGTGAACTGGCCACAGATCAACTAATGTTCTTCGAGGAGATCGAGAAGGCCGCGCACTGGCTCGGGAGCATCGACCTGATGCATTCGAACGGCGCCGTTCAGTATGTCGAGGATCCGATTGGCACCGTGAAGGCTCTGTGCGCCGCCCGGCCGTCCAGGATGGTGTGGTATCGCGTGCCCATCAGCGATGGTCCGGACAAAGCGGAGACCCAGACCTCGCTCCTCAGCAACAACGGCCCGGGGAAGTTGGCAACGGGCGCTGATAAACTCGTCAAGTACACGCGCCATTGGATCCCGGAGGCATCGTTCGTCTCGGCTCATGACGGGTATCGCATGACCGAGCAAGGCCCGGATCCGCGCGAGCGGGGAAGCCAGCAGTTCAGCTTCATTCGAGCCTGAGGTCTGCGCCCGGCCATGCCATGCGTGGAGTGCCGATGGCACTTGACGCCACTGCGTCCGATGGGCGCAAGCCGGGCAACATCAACACGACACCAACGAGTCTCGTGCGCGTGGAGCGCCTTTGCGCGGAACTGGCTGGGCGGCGGTGATTTTTGGTGAGCGCGCTGGGGCTCGAACCCAGGACCCCGTGATTAAAAGTCACGTGCTCTACCGGCTGAGCTACGCGCTCCCATGGCCGCTGGATGGCTTCAAGAAACGCCATCGTCGTCGGACATTCGAGAAGCATGTCTTGCCGCTGCGCCCGATTTGCGTCGCGGGGAAAACCGGGTGTTTCCGGATCATGCTTTCGGCCCGCGCTGTGTAGGGGGATGGGGCGCCAAGGTCAATAGCACGGACGGCTGCCGAAACTCGCGGCACGAGCGGCGATTTGCTCGCGTGTTCCGCGGGTTAAGGCCGGGTTTTCAACCCGGCTAACGGGCGGTCATCCACGCCGAACTGAGTCGGACCGTCACTTCACACCGCGCCGGACCTCGCTCGGCACCGGCTGCACGGTGCCGACGGGGGTCGGCAAGGCGACCGGGCGCAGGCCGATCAGCTCGGCGGTGCGAATCGCGCTGTCGCGCCAGAACTTGAACGAGTTGATGCGGCTGAGCTCGAGGATGGCGATCGCCACCGCCGCCAGGAACGGCAGGCTCTGCAGCACTAGCACGCCGGCGAAAATGTAGATCTCGGTGATCTGCCGGAAGCTGTTGGAGGCGACCAGCACGCCAGCGCCGATCAAGAGCAGGGCGCCGATCACCGCCTCCCAGAATGCCTGGAACTCGATCGACATGCGGGACAGGCCGCCCTTGGATGTGCGGGCGAACGCGATGTGCTCGGTGATCAGGCCCTGCGCCACGGCGCGGGACACCGTCCACTGCACGCTCATCGCGGCGATCATGGCGCCGAGCATCTGGCCGGGTTTGATCGCGACGCGCGCGCGGTACATCGACAGGAAGTGCGCGAGCGAGACGATGAAGGCGCCGATGATTGGCAGCGTCAAAATCCTGTCGGGGATGGCGATGTCGGCAAAGGCGACGATCGGCACCCAGATCAGGTTGAGCAGCGCCACGACGACGCCGAGGCTTTCGGCGCCCAGCCAGTTCAGCCAGCCGAGGCCATATTCGCGCTTCTGGTTGCGCGTCAGGCGGCTCTTTCCGGGCAGGAAGTGGCGCCAGTGCTTCTTGACGATCTGCAGGCCGCCATAGGCCCAGCGGTGACGCTGCTTCTTGAAAGCTTCGTAGGTGTCGGGCAGCAGCCCCTGGCCGTAGCGGTGCCGCGTGTAGTGGGTGGTCCAGCCGAGTTCCTGGATCGCAAGGCCGAGATCGGAGTCCTCGCAGATCGTGTCGCTCGACCAGCCGCCGGCCATGTCCATCGCGGCGCGGCGGATCAGGCACATCGTGCCGTGCACGATGATGGCGCCGACCTCGTTGCGCTGAACCATGCCGATGTCGAAGAAGCCGGCATATTCGCCGTTCATGATGTAGTGCATGATCGACAGATCGCCGTCGCGATGCTCCTGCGGCGCCTGCACGAGGCCGACGCTGGGATCGGCGAACGCCGGCACGAGGTCCTTCAGCCAGTCGGGATCGACGACATAGTCGGCATCGAGGATGCCGATGATCTCGGCGTCCACGGCGGTGCGGTCCATGGCGATGCGCAAGGCGCCCGCCTTGAAGCCCTTCACCTTCTCGGCGTTGATGAACTTGAAGCGCTCCCCAAGCGCGCGGCAATGGTCCTGGATCGGCTGCCAGAAGGCCGGATCCGGCGTATTGTTGATGATGACGACGCATTCATAGTTCGGATAGTTCAGCCGCGACAGCGCATCGAGCGTCTGCTTCAGCATCTCGACCGGCTCGAAATAAGCGGGGATGTGGATCGAGACCTTCGGATAATAGTTCTCGGGCACGCCAGCGATCGGCTTGTCCTTGCTGAGCAGCCGCTGTGGCGGCCGGCCGAAGGCCACGGCGGCGATCTCGTCGATGCGCGCCATCGCAATCAGGACGAGGGGAACCAGCAGGATCATGCCGAGGGTCAGCGCGAAGGCCGAGCCGAAGATGAAATAGTGGCCGTTCCAGAACGCGAACACCGTGGCGGCCCAGGCGCCGACGCCGTTGGCGGTCGCCGACAGCAGGAACGCCTGCCGCGCGGTCGGCTGCTCGATCCGCAGGATCGGCAGCGACAGCAGGATGCCGACCAGCAGTGCGATGGTCATCAGCTTCCAGTAGTCGGGATTCTCCACCGGGCCGGTCCAGGCGAATTTCGGCTCGCGGCTGGCATTGAGAATGCCCCAATAGGGACCAACGCCGCCCTCGAAATACTTCCAGGGCTGATCGATCGCCTCGACGATGTTGTATTCCATGCCGAGGCCTTCGGCGCGGCTGACGAAATTGCGCAGGGTCAGCGCCTGCTGGAACGGGCCCGGGTCGGCGTTGCGCAGATTGTAGCCCTGGCCCGGCCAGCCGAACTCGGCGATCACGATGCGCTTGCCGGGGAACAGGTTGCGCAGCAAATTGTAGCGATCGACGGCCTGGTCGACTGCCTGGTCCGAGCGGAAGTTTTCCCAATAGGGCAGCACGTGGGCGGCGATGAAATCGACGTTGGAGGCAAGGTCGGGATTGTCGCGCCAGATGTTCCAGATCTCGCCGGTGGTCACGGGCACGCGCACCGCGCCCTTGACCTTCTTGATCATCTCGATGAGGTCTTCGACCTTCTGCTCGCCGCGATAGATCACCTCGTTGCCGACGACGACACCGTTGACGTTGCTGTTCTTGCGGGCGAGTTCGATCGCGGCCTTGATCTCGCGCTCGTTGCGATCCTTGTCCTTGTCGATCCAGGCGCCGACGGTGACCTTGAGGCCGAACTCGGCTGCGATCGGCGGCACCAGTTCCACGCCGCCGGTGGACGAATAGAGGCGAATCGCGCGCGTCATGGTCGACAGCGTCTTCAGATCGGCGCGGATTTTCTCCACGGTCGGGATGTTGTCGATATCAGGATGGGCCGAGCCTTCGAACGGCGCGTAGGAGACGCTGGGCAGCAGGCCCTTGAAGTCCGGCGCGGGTTCCTTGTCGCGCAAGACTCCCCAGATGCCCGCGTGGAGCGCGGTCACGAGCAACAGAACGGCGGCGACAACGCGCATCGCGGCTAAACCAAAAGGGGCTGAGGTGGCAGGGAAGCGGATCCGTCCCCGAGATCCGACCGAGTCCGCGGCAAATGGAGCATACCTCTGCCGCGAGGTTTCACAACTGTCATGGCCTCATGACGGTATGAGGGCATGACCTTCAGCAAACGCGCGGCAGTGCCGACGATCTCTATCGCCGATCATTCATGAACGGCGGCTGAAACGACCGCGGCTATTTCGACGGCGCCGGTGTCGGGCTTGGAGCGGGCGAGGGGCTCGCGGCCGGCTGCGGCTGGGCATTGCCATTGGTTTGCGCGGCCGGCTGGGAGGCCGCGGCGGCCGCCTGCTGCGGCTGGGACGCCGGGTTGATCCAGCAGGCGTGGACGCGGCTGTCCAGGGTCTCGGCGACCTTGGGATCGATCTGGCCGCCGAAGCGGGTCAGGCAGCGGAAGGCGGCCTGGATGTGGCCGCCGGGGCAGCCGAAGCGGTCGTAGAGGTCGAGATGGCGGAACGCGGTATCGAGGTCGTCGCGCCACATCAACCGCACCACGCGCCGGCCGAGCCAGACGCATTCGGGGTTACCGGCCGGGCCGTTAATGACCTGGGCCGCTTCGGCGAACTCGTCGGTACGGCGCTGGTTCTGGGCGGCGTCCTTGGCGGCGGCATCGGCGGGCTGGGCGGCGGCCTTGCCCTGGTCGGGAGCGGGGGCGCCGCTCTGGGCGGAGGCGCTTCCCAGGCCGACCATCACGATCAGGGAGGAAACGGCCAAGGCGGCGGCCAACGGCCGTAGGACCAAATTTCGAAACTGACGCACCCGTTGCCGCATGAATTCCCCAATATCTCCGCTGACCGCCCCGCGCAAGAAACCGCGGATACGCCCGTGATGGCGTCCAAATGGGTCTCCAATGGGGCGGAAAAGTCCCGCAAAATCCCATGACCTGTATTTGGAATTTTGTCCAGCAAAGTCACGCTGCTAGGCCTCGGTCGAACGGCCGCAGCCGAATTCCGCAGGGGAGGAGCGGATCGGTCGCCCGTTACCCCCTTGGCAGATGGCGTGGATGCAGGTACTCGACGGCGCTTCGCGGAGGACGGAACCGATTTCACTTCGTACGCCACTGGCGCTTCTGCTCGTCTCACTGGGTGCGATTGCTGCCGTGTGGTGGTGGCTTGCCACGCCAATCACGCTCGCGCGCGCGCCGATTGATCCCAGCGACAAGGTTCAATGCGTGTCCTACGCGCCCTTCCGCGGCGAGCAGTCGCCGCTCAACGCTTGGACTCATATCGAGGCCGACCAGATCGAGCAGGATCTGCGCCAGCTCAAGGAGATCACCGACTGCGTTCGCACCTATTCGATGGAGAACGGGCTCGACCAGGTGCCGGCGATCGCGGCGAGGATCGGCGGGCTGAAGGTGCTCCAGGGCATCTGGCTCTCCAGCAATCGCAGCAAGAATGTCGAGCAGGCCGCGCTCGCTGTCCGCCTCTCGAAGGACTTTCCGGGCGTCATCACCAGCATCATCGTCGGCAACGAGGTGCTGCTGCGCGGCGAGATGACGACAGCGGACCTCGTCTCGATCATCCGCTCAGTGAAGGCACAGGTCAGCGTGCCCGTCACCTATGCCGACGTCTGGGAGTTCTGGCTGAGGAATCGCGAGGTCTATGATGCCGTCGACTTCGTCACGATTCATATCCTGCCGTATTGGGAGGATTTCCCCGTCAAGGCGAAATTCGCCGCTGCCCATGTCGAATCCATCCGCGAACGCATGGCGGTGGCATTTCCTGGCAAGGAGATCCTGATCGGCGAGACCGGCTGGCCGAGCGAAGGGCGCATGCGCGAGGGCGCGCTGCCGTCGCGCGCCAACCAGGCCCGCGTCGTCTCGGAAATCCTGAGCCTGGCGAAGGCGCAGAAATTCCGCGTCAACCTGATCGAGTCCTACGACCAGCCCTGGAAGCGCAAGCTGGAAGGCACCGTCGGCGGCTATTGGGGCCTCTATGACGCGGTGAGCCGCAACCTGAAATATCCGCCGGGCCAGCCGGTCAGCAATTTTCCGCTCTGGAAATGGTACATGGGCGCGGGCATGGCTTTGTGCGTTCTGGTGTTCGTGGTCGCGGGAATCACGTTGCGCAGGCGCCCCTGGACCCCGCGCTTCTCGGCCTGGCTCGGTGTCGCCATCTCGGCGACGTCGGCGGGCATCCTGCTCGGCGTCGGCGCCGACAAGATGTACTATGAGAGCTACGGCTGGGCCGGCTGGCTCCATTGGGGTGCGCTGCTGCTCGCAGGCATCCTGTCGCCGATCTTCTGCGCCCAGGCGATGGTGATCGGTCGCAGCCTTCCGACATTCCTCGATCTGCTCGGTCCCCGCGAGGGCCGCAAATGGTCGAAGCTGACCGTCGTGCTCGGCCTGACGCTGGCGGTGACCGCCGTGATCGCAGCGCAGACCGCGCTCGCCTTCGTGTTCGACCCGCGCTACCACGACTTCCCCTACGCATCGCTGACGATGGCGGTGGTGCCGTTCGCGCTGCTGATGCTGAACCGGCCGCAGATCGGCCAGCGTCCGATCGCGGAATCGGTCTTTGCGGGGCTGCTCGCGGTGGCGTCAGCCTATGTGCTGGTCAACGAGGGCCGCGACAACTGGCAGTCGCTGTGGACCTGCGCGATCTATCTGCTGTTCGCGCTCACGCTGTGGCGGGCGCGGGCCGAGCAAATCCAAGAATGAGCAGGCCGATCGCAACGCCCGACAGCACGACGTTGTAGAGCACGATGCCAAGGCCCGCGGCGATGATGCCGACGGTAAGCAGCACGATCGACGGCCGCATCAGGTTCAGCGTCGCCGCCACCAGCGCGACGATGCCGAACACCGAATTCTTGAACAGCACCGTCGAGACCGAGCGCGCCTTGCAGATCAGCGTCTGCAGGCCGGCGTCGCAGGCGAGCCCGACGGTCGAGAGCTCGATGCCGAGGTAGCGCAGGTAAAGCGCGTAGCCGACGGACGCGAAGCCGACGACGATCAGAAACTGAACCTGGTAGGGCGTGAGGCGGAAGGGCTTTTTGATCATGGGCGCAATATGGTCGGGATGGCGCGGAGGGGCAACTGGGGAAGTGAAGGTTTCTGTTCAGGCCAGTCGCCATCAGGACGGTGGTTGCACCGGCAGCTATCAGTGCGAGGCGCGCAAGCCGGATGTCGATTTTGCTCGCCGTTTCAGTTCTTCAAGGCATCGGTAGTCGGTAGTCCGCCACATCAGGCGGAAACAGCCATCTCGTGAGCATCCGGCGCTCGCAGACAAAGGCGACGCCCTCCCAATCGAGCCGGAGTTGTTTTTGCCGCCACCCGGCGACGACTTCTTCGAATTCTTCACGCGTCGATTGCAGGACCGGCGAGATCGTCACGGACCAATTGACCGTACTCTGGTCGGCCGTTGTCAGTTCAATCAGCAGAATCGAAACTGGTTCGATCCAGAGCACCGCTCGCGCCAATTCGTCGATGAAATGGTCTGCCTTCATGATCTTCGGTCGATGACAAATCAAATAGCCCGCGAGGCGCAGGCGAGAAAAATAAATCCGGCAAAATTCGCGCCAAGAGCTGAGCGTCGGCCAGCTGAAATCGAAAAATCACGAAATAGATTTGGGTATTATTGCGGTTGCACTCTGCTATTCAAGATTGAATTGTCAATGAGATTTTGACGATCAGGACGCAGAACTCCTCGCCGTGCCGATCAACGACCTGGCTTCGATCGAATTCGGATCGGAGCCCAACAAGTGGCGAGACGATCGGCGGTGGTGCCCTACCGCCTGAAGAACGACGACAATGTCGATGCCGCCGATGCTTCCGGCTTGGCAGCTGCGGCCGGCGGCGCCACGAGTGCAGGCGCAGGTGCGGGCTCCTCGCGCTTCGACGAACGCTTGGAGGAGTAGCTGCGGCGGCGCTTGTCCGTCTTGCCGGTCGCGGGGGCCGGTGCGGTCTCGGCCTGCGGCGCCGAGTCCTGGTTCTTTTCCTGAACCCTGTCTTGCGTCTTGTCCTGTGCCTTGTCAGAGCTGCGCAGCGACAGCCGCTGGCCGTCGAACAGAGTGGTCTCGCATGGACGGTCGTTCTCGGCGAGGACCGCGCAGAGCTTTGCGGCGGCGGCGGCGTTGATCAGAGGCCCGGCCCCGAGACGTAATTGCATGCCGAGGCCGGTGGTGCCTTCCTTGATCATGATGATCGGCCGCAGGGCGGCGATCTCCGGATTGGATCTGGTAAGGCCACGCCAGAGCGCGCGCAGCCCATCGATCGAATTGGCGCCGCCGAGATCGATCGCAAAGCGCGTCTGTTGGACGGCGATTGCCGATGACTCCGTCTCGGTGGCTTCGGGCGGCTTCACCACTGCCGCCGCGACTTCGGTCGGAGCGGCCACCGGCTCGGGCTTCTTCTCGGCAGCCTTCTCGATCGTCTCGGGTTGAACCAATTTTGGTGCGGCGGGATCGGGTGGCCCCATCATCGATTTGGATGGCACCATCGGCAGCATCGGCACTGCCGACGTCGTTGCCGGAGCCTGCGAGACCAGCGAGGCGGCAGAGGCGGTTTGCGGCGGCGGGCTTGGCGCCTCCTTTGCGACGTCCCTGACGGCGTCCTTTGCCGGCTCCTTCGCCTGATCCCTTGATGCGCGCGGCTTGTCGGCGGATGGCGCAGGCATCGAGGCGACCGGCGCGACGCTGGGCGCCGCGGGCGCGGGTTGCGCGTCAGCCGCAGGCGTATCCTGCGGCTTCGCGGTCTGCCGGGCGATGGCGCCGGTGACGGAATCGAGCCCTTGCTCCAGCACGGTGACGCGCGAATAGAGCCGGTCGCGATCGGTGTTCAGGGTTTCGATGGCGGAGGCCAAGCGGCGCGCCTCGTTCTGGCTCTCCTTGGTCAGCGACTGGAGGCGGTCGGCCTGGCGCGACAGATCGGCAGCCGCGATCTGCTCGCGGCGCCAGCTGAGCTGGGCCTGGTTGGACATGACCGCGACGGTGATCGCGACGATGGCGGCAAACCCCCACGAGCCCAAACGCCACATGGTGCGGCGGTCGAGCTCGTTTTCCTCGGCGAGGAGTCCGGAGAACAGCCCGCCGGTCTCCTTGTCGCCGAAGGCGTCCGCCAATGGGTCGGATTCCTTTGCCATGAACGTTAAGTGCCCAGCCCCGAACAGCTTCCCCGAATCAATCAGGGAACATTAACAGGAAAAGCGCGCCGCACTTGAACTCCGGTCGTTTGCGGGGGTAGCAAGGTGGGTGCTCATGACGGCATCGGCCTGCCGCCGTCCGTTGATTCGGCACGTATTTGATTGGGATTTCGATGACCGCCCGTTCCAGCCTCACAATCGTGCTCGCCGCCGGTGAAGGCACGCGTATGCGATCGAGCTTGCCGAAAGTGCTGCATCCGGTCGCGCACCAGACGCTGCTTGCGCATGTGCTCGCCGCAGCACCGAAGGGCGCCGGCACCTTGCTGGCCGTCGTGATCGGCCCCGACCATCAGGCGGTTGCCGACGAGGCGAGGCGCATTCGGCCGGACGCGCTGACCTTCGTGCAGAGCCAACGGCTCGGCACCGCTCATGCGGTGCTGGCGGCACGGGACGCCATCGCGCGCGGCGTCGACGACCTGCTGATTGCGTTCGGCGATACGCCGCTGATCTCGGCCGAGACCTTTGCGCGGCTGCGCGCGCCGCTCGCCAAGGGGGCTGCGATTGCCGCGCTCGGTTTTCGCGCAGCCGATCCCACCGGCTATGGCCGTTTCATCGTCGAGGGCGACCGCCTGGTGGCGATCCGCGAGCAGGCCGACGCGAGCGAAGCGGAGCGCAGGATCGACCTGTGCAATGCCGGCGTGATGGCGATCGACGGCCGCCGCGCGCTCGCGATCCTCGAGAAGATCGGCAATGTCAATTCGAAGGGAGAATACTATCTCACCGACGCCGTCGGAATCGTCCGCGAACAGGGATGGGAGTCCGTGGTGATCGAGACCAGCGAGGACGAGGTCCGCGGCATCAACACCAAGGCGCAGCTCGCGGAAGCCGAAGCCGTGATGCAGGCGCGGCTGCGCAAGGCTGCGATGGTGTCAGGCGTGACGCTGATCGCGCCTGAAACCGTCTATCTGTCCGCCGACACGGTGTTCGGCAAGGATGTGACCATCGAGCCGTTCGTGGTGATCGGCCCCGGCGTCTCGATCGCCGACGGCACCGTGATCCATTCCTTCTCGCACATCGTGCAGACCACGCTCGGCAAGAACGTGTCGATCGGCCCGTATGCGCGGCTGCGGCCCGGCACCTCGCTCGGCGACGGCGCGCGGATCGGCAATTTCGTGGAGACCAAGGCGGCGACGCTGGAGGCGGGCGTCAAGGTCAACCATCTCTCCTACATCGGCGACGCCACCATCGGCGCCAATTCCAACATCGGCGCCGGCACCATCACCTGCAACTACGACGGCTTCAAGAAGCACAAGACTGTTATCGGGCAGGGGGCCTTCGTCGGCACCAATTCCTCGCTGGTCGCGCCGGTGAAAATCGGCAACGGCGCCTATATCGGTTCCGGCTCGGTGATCACGCGTGACGTGCCCGACGACGCCATGGCGCTGGAGCGCAACCAGCAGACCATTCGTGAAGGCGGCGCGGCGCGCTATCGCGAGCTGAAGACGAGCGGCAAGACGCCGAGAAAAAATAGCGGGCTATAGAAGCTTTGTCGGTTCTGATTGAATCAGAACCAAAGCTCCAGATTTTTGTTTTGACGCGATTTCTTCACGCGAACCGGAATCCACTTCGCTTAAAAAGGCTCTAATCGTCGTCGGCGACATCGGAGAACATCGCGCGGTTCAGGCGCCAGCCACGCGGCCTGGCCCGCTTGACCGGTTCGCCGGCAGCCTGCGTGACGAGCACGGGCTTGCTTTCTTTACCGCGCTCCATGGCGCGCTGGGGCGGCGGCCAATGCGCGAGGTGCGTTCCCGTGGTTTCGCTGGCGCGCACCATCGACGATGACAGACCTTTGCGGTCGGACGAGCCTTTCATGGCAATATCTCCCGGACGGGGAATCGTTGGTCAAATTGATTGACAACACGTTAACCGAGAGCTCATCACCGGCCTGTCCGCCGCATTTGCAGGTCGGTTCGACCTCGTGCTGTCTCAATCAGCAATAATTATTGAGTATCTGGTTCGTTACGGACTTCGCTAAAAACCGGGCGCGTCGTTTAGGCGATTTTTCGACGATTTGGGGGATATTGGTCCGCATGTGCGGGATTGTCGGCATTCTCGGGCGCGAGCCGGTTGCAGAGCAATTGGTGGATTCGCTCAAACGTCTTGAATATCGCGGTTACGATTCCGCGGGCGTCGCCACGCTTGAAGGCAAGCATCTCGAGCGCCGCCGCGCCGAGGGCAAGCTGAAGAACCTGGAGAAGCGGCTGGAAGCCGAGCCGCTCCGGGGCACGACCGGGATCGGTCACACCCGCTGGGCTACTCACGGCAAGCCGACCGTCAACAACGCCCATCCGCATGCGACCGAGCGCGTTGCCGTGGTCCACAACGGCATCATCGAGAATTTCCGCGAACTGCGCGAGGAACTCGAGAAGAAGGGCACGGTCTTCCACACCCAGACCGACACCGAGATCGTGCTGCATCTCGTCGACGATCTCATGGCGCGCGGCAACAAGCCGGTCGAGGCGGTGAAGCTGACGCTGGCGCGGCTGCGCGGCGCCTTCGCGCTCGGCTTCATCTTCGCCGGCGAGGACGACCTCATGATCGGCGCCCGCAACGGCCCGCCGCTCGCGATCGGCTATGGCGACGGCGAGATGTATCTCGGCTCCGACGCCATTGCGCTCGGCCCGTTCACCGACACAATCAGCTATCTCGAGGACGGCGACTGGGTCGTGCTGACCCACAAGACCGCCACCATCATCGACAAGGACGGCAACGCCGTCCAGCGCGAGAAGATCAAGCACGCCGCCTCGAACTCGCTGGTCGACAAGGCCAACTATCGCCACTTCATGGCGAAGGAAATCCACGAGCAGCCGGAAGTGGTCGGCCACACCCTGGCGCGCTATGTGGACATGGCGACCGAGCGCGTCGCGCTGCCGGTCAAGCTGCCGTTCGACTTCAAGAACATCCAGCGCATCAACATCACCGCGTGTGGCACCGCGAGCTATGCCGGCTTCGTCGCCAAATACTGGTTCGAGCGCTTTGCGCGCGTGCCGGTCGAGGTCGATGTCGCCTCCGAATTCCGCTACCGCGAAGCGCCCTTGCGCAACGGCGATCTGGCCATCTTCATCTCGCAGTCGGGCGAGACCGCCGACACGCTGGCCGCGCTGCGTTACGCCAAGGCTGAAGGCGTGCACACGATCGCGGTCGTCAACGTACCGACCTCGACGATCGCGCGCGAGAGCGAGACGGTGCTGCAGACGCTGGCCGGCCCCGAGATCGGTGTCGCCTCGACCAAGGCGTTCACCTGCCAGCTCATGGTGCTGGCAAACCTTGCCATCGCCGCCGGCAAGGCCAGGGGCGAACTCTCCGACGAGGACGAGACCAAGCTCGTCCACGGCCTCGTCGAGATCCCGCGCCTGATGTCGGACGCGCTCACCACCGAGCTGCAGATCGAGAAGCTGGCGCGCGAGATCGCGAAGTCGCGCGACGTGCTCTATCTTGGCCGCGGCACCAGCTTCCCGCTTGCGCTCGAAGGCGCGCTGAAGCTGAAGGAAATCTCCTATATCCACGCCGAGGGCTATGCCGCCGGCGAGCTCAAGCACGGCCCGATCGCGCTGATCGACGAGACCATGCCGGTCGTCGTGATCGCGCCCTATGACCGCGTGTTCGAGAAGACCGTTTCCAACATGCAGGAGGTCGCCGCCCGCGGCGGCAAGATCATCCTGATGACGGACGCCAAGGGCGCGGAGGAGGCGACCGTGGAATCGCTCGTCACCATCATCATGCCCGACATGGCGGCGGCGTTCACGCCGATGGTCTATGCCGTGCCGGTGCAGCTGCTCGCCTATCATACGGCCGTCATCATGGGCACTGACGTCGACCAGCCGCGCAACCTCGCGAAGTCGGTGACCGTGGAATAGGCAGAAGCGGCAAGGTCGGAACGCTATGTGGTCTTCCAAAACCTGCTAGAAGCCCCTAGCTTCACTGCAGCGACCGACCTGGAACCCGAATGACCGCCCGCGACGATACGCCTGCGCCTCTGAATGCCGCCCCGGAACCGCATATCGGCCTGATGGGGCGCTTCCGCAACTATTTCCTGACGGGTCTGGTGGTCACCGGTCCGATCGCGATCACCCTGTATCTGGTCTGGTGGTTCGTCACCTGGGTCGACGGCGTGGTGCGGCCTTTCGTGCCGCTGGCCTACCGGCCCGAAACCTATCTGCCGTACGTCATTCCCGGCTGGGGGCTGATTGTCGCGGTGTTCATGCTGACGCTGCTCGGTTTCCTCGCGGCCAATTTGATCGGCCGGACGCTGGTCGATGTCGGCGAGACCTTGCTCGGCCGCATCCCGGCGGTGCGCGCCATCTATCGCGGCCTGAAGCAGGTGTTCGAGACGCTGTTCTCGGGCAAGGGTTCGAGCTTCCGCAAAGTCGGCCTCGTCGAGTTTCCCTCGCCGGGCATGTGGTCGATCGTGCTGATTTCGCAATCGCCGAACGAAGACATCGCGCGCAGCCTGCCGGGGCAGGAGGATCATGTCTCGGTGTTTCTGCCGTGCTCGCCGAATCCGACCACCGGCTTCTTCTTCTACGTGCCCAAGAGCAAGATCATCGAGGTCGACCTCAGCACCGAGGACGCGGCGACCTTGATCATGTCCGCTGGCGTGGTGCAGCCGGGCGCGGCGCCCGATCCGAAGAAAGCCGCCGCGCTCGCGGGCATGGCGAATGCCGCGCGCATCGCCAACGCCTCCACGTTGCAGCCCGAGCCTGCGAAGGCGGAATAAGGGCATTCCCGCGCGGGATGGCCGTCGATCACGCGTGCGGTCGCGTCCTCTGCTAGTGTTCCGGGTGATCCGAGCGCCTCGCCCGGAATTCGACCTGGAGTGCACGATGTCCAAAACCATTGCGATCCTCGCGCCCGGTGCCATGGGGGCCGCAGTGGCCCGCCGCCTCACAGAGAACGGCGTGCGCGTGCTGACGTCGCTGAAAGGACGAAGCGAGGCCACGCTGAAGCGTGCCGCCGATGCCGGCATGGTCGGCGCGGATGATGACGCCATCGCGGAGGCCGACATCATCCTGTCGATCGTGCCGCCCGGCGAGGCGGTCGCGCTGGCCGAACGCCTGTCGGCCTTGATCGCCCCGCGTGGGAAAAAGCCGGTCGTGGTCGATTGTAACGCCGTCAATGTCGACACCGTGCAGCGGATCGCGACGATCATCGGCTCGGCGCAGGCACCGTTCGTCGATGGCGGCATCATCGGCTTCCCGCCGCAGCCCGGCGGCAAGAGCCCGGCGTTCTATATGTCCGGCGAGCACGCCAGTGACGTGGTGGTGCTGAAAGAGTTCGGGCTCGACGTGCGGATCGTGGCCGGACCGGTCGGTGCGGCTTCCGCGCTCAAGATGTCCTATGCCGGCATCGTCAAGGGCCTCGCCGGCATCGGCTCGGCGATGGTGGTTGCGGCAACGAAGGCGGGCGCGGCGGACGCGCTACGCGACGAACTGGCATTGAGCCAGCCGGCCGTTCTGGCGCGGCTCGAAGTCGCGCTGCCGGACATGCTTCCAAAAGCCTATCGCTGGGTCGCGGAGATGCGGGAGATTTCCGGCTTCCTTGGACCCGATCACCCCGCCAGCCAGATCTACGAGGGTTTTGCGCGCTGGTTCGAGCATCTGGCGGATGACGTGAAAGGCGAGGCGGTCGATGCGGCGCTGCTGAAGGCATTTGCAGCCGGTATCGCGCAAAAAAATCCTGATCGTCAGCCAATCATTCACGCGTCGCCGGCTGAAATCGAATCCGGAAACCCCTGAATGTCCCGGGCGCGTCCCAGACGCACGATCAAGAGGGCCGGGGCAAATTGCATCCGTTCGGCCTCTATGACCGGCACACGCACCCTGTCGCGCATGGGCCCGAAGGATGCATGGAGTTGGCCGCGGCGAATGAGCAAGTCGTCTGAAGCCGATCCATCCGCGTCATCGTTGCGAGCGTAGCGAAGCAATCCCGAGTTTTCCGCAGAGAGACTCTGGATAGCTTCGCTGAGTTCGCCATGACGGGGAGGAGACGTTGCGGGGCTCGTCTGTTATTGTCTCTGCGGACGCAACTCGTCTGCTATGGGAGTTCGAATGAGACTGCTCGTCATCGGCGCAGGTGCGCTTGGAGGCTATTATGGCGCTCGCGTGGTGCAGGCAGGTGGCGACGTCACTTTCCTGGTTCGCGCGAAGCGGGCCGAGCAATTGCGGCGGGACGGACTGCAGGTCGTAAGCCCGCATGGCAATTTTGCCGTGAAGCCGAAAGTCGTCATGGCTGACGATCTCAAGGACGCGTTCGACGTCGTCCTCGTCGGCGTGAAGGCTTACTCGCTCGACGATGCCATGAGCCAGTTTGCGCCCGCCGTCGGCGACAGCACGATGATTTTGCCGATCCTCAACGGATTGAAGCATATCGACGCCCTGACCGCGCGGTTCGGCGCGAGCCGGGTCCTCGGCGGGCTCGCCAATGTCAGTGCCGGGCTCGATGCGGAGGGGCGTGTGGTCCAGTTCATGGCCAATCAGACCATCGTTTTCGGCGAAATCGAGGGGGCGCTGAGCGAGCGTGCGCTCGCGCTGGAGACGCTGCTCCACGTTTCCGGCATCGACGTGCGCGCCAGCGAAGCGATCATGCAGGATATGTGGGAGAAATTTGTCCAGCTCACCACGCTCGCCGGCATCACCTGCCTGATGCGCGCCAGCATTGGCGACATCCTGGCCGTGCCGAACGGCGAGCAGGCGATCTTCCGCCTGTTCGCGGAATGCTGCGCCGTTGCAACCGCCTCGGGGTTTGAACCGCGTGCTCCGTTCATCGAGTTCGATCGAAAACTCTTCACGACCCTGGACTCGCCGCTCAAGGCCTCGATGCTGCGCGATATCGAGCGCGGTTCGGTCACTGAGGCGGAGCACATTCTCGGCGATATGGCCAATCGGGCCCGTGGGCTCGGCATCGATACGCCGTTGCTGGATCTGGCCCGCGCACATGTCGCGGCCTATGAGATCGGGCGCCAAAGGGCAGCAGGCTAACCGGCGCCGATCAGCGGGATCGCTTCGTCCCGCTCGTAGAGATACAGCAGGCAGCGCAGCGCCTCGCCGCGCTCGCCCTTGAGCTTCGGATCGTCCTTGAGGATCCGCAGCGCCTCGTCGCGCGCCTGGGTGATGAGCTGGCCGTGGACCTCCGAGCGCGCGATGCGGTAGCCGGGCAGGCCGCTCTGGCGCACGCCGAGCACGTCGCCTTCGCCGCGCAGCTTCAGATCTTCCTCGGCGATGCGAAAGCCGTCGGTGGTCTCGCGGATCACCTTCAGCCGCGCCTTCGACATCTCGCCGAGCGGCTCGGAATAGAGCAGCAGGCAGGTCGAGGCTTCGGAGCCGCGCCCGATGCGGCCGCGCAACTGATGCAACTGGGCGAGGCCGAAACGCTCGGCGTTCTCGATCACCATGATGGTGGCGGCCGGCACGTCGACGCCAACCTCGACCACGGTGGTCGCAACCAGAAGGCCGATCTCGTGGGCGGCGAATTGGCCCATCACGCGGTCTTTTTCCGTGCCCTTCATCTGGCCGTGGACGAGGCCGACACGATCGCCGAACCGCTTCTGCAGGCTCTCGAAGCGTTTCGTCGCGTTGGTCAGGTGCTCGGTTCCCTCCGCCTCGGATTCCTCGACCAGCGGGCAGATCCAGTAGACCAGTTTGCCGGCCTCGAGCGCGCGGCCGATGCTGTCGGTGACCTCGCCGAGACGGCTGATCGAGATGGTGCGGGTTTCGACCGGCTGGCGGCCGGCCGGCTTTTCGCGCAGTTCGCTGATGTCCATGTCGCCGAAATAGGTCAGCACCAGCGTGCGTGGGATCGGCGTTGCGCTCAGCACCAGCACGTCGACCGCTTCACCCTTCGACGTCAGCGCGAGGCGCTCGCGCACGCCGAAGCGATGCTGCTCGTCGACGATGGCAAGCGCAAGATCATGGAAGGCCACGTCGTCCTGGATCAGCGCATGGGTGCCGACGAGGAGGTCGATCTCGCCGTCGGCCAGCTGCGCGAGAATCTCGCGCCGCTCCTTGCCTTTCTCGCGGCCGGTCAGGATCGCGACCCGCAGGCCGGCGCGCGCGGCGAGCGGCGCGATGGTCTTGATGTGCTGGCGCGCCAGGATTTCGGTCGGTGCCATCAGCGCGGCCTGTTTGCCGACCTCCGTGACGGCAGCGGCTGCCAGCAGCGCCACCACGGTCTTGCCCGAGCCGACGTCGCCCTGGAGCAGGCGCAGCATCCGCACCGGCTGCTGCAGATCGCTCGCGATGGCCGCAGCGGCGTCGCGCTGGGACTGCGTCAGGGCATAGGGCAGGGCGTCGATGATCCTGCTGCGCAGGTGCCCGTCGCCGGCGTTGCGCACCCCGGCCGGGCGACGCAATTGCGCGCGGATCAGGCCGAGCGCGAGCTGTCCGGCGAGCAGCTCGTCGAAGGCGAGGCGCGACCAGTAGGGCCTGTCGGGCAGGATGTCCGTGAGCTCGACCGGCTGATGCACGCGGGTCAGCGCTTCCGTGATCGGCGAGAAATTGCAGCGGCGCATCACCTCCGGACTGATCCACTCGGGGAGGGCCGGCAGCTTCTGCAGGGCCTGGCCGACCGCGCGGCGGAGCGAGCCGAGCGCCAGGCCCACCGTCAGCGGGTAGACCGGATCGATCCCCGAGAGCTTCGAGATCGCCTCCTCGTCCAGCACCCGGTCGGGATGCACGATCTGCGGGATGCCGTCATACATCTGCAGCGTACCGGAGACGTAGCGCTTCTCGCCGATCGGCAGCAGCTTTTCGACATAGCCGGGCTTGGCGCGGAAGAACGTCAACACGACGTCGCCGGTGTCGTCGCTGGCATAGACCAGATACGGCGCACGCGCGTTGCGCGGCGGGGGCGGGCGGTGACGGTCGATGGTGACCTCCAGCGTCACCATGGTTCCCTGGACGGCGTCGCGGACCTTTGGCCGTGCCCGGCGGTCGATCACCTGACTCGGCAGGTGCAGCAGAAGATCCACAAGCCGCGGCGTGTCGTTTCTACCAAGCAGGTATTGCAACAGCTTGTCCTGCTTCGGCCCGACCCCGGGCAGGCTGGTCACGGGTGCAAACAGCGGATTGAGCAGGCTTGGGCGCATCAGACGAATCTAGGATCGTTTTCACGGGTCATGCCCGGCTTTATGCCGGGCATCCACGGCTTTTTTGGTGTTCTGTAGAGTCGGCGAGCCATGCCGAATCGAGGGCTGACATGGTCGGTCCGAGTGGCTATACCACCGCGGCCCGGCACGTCCGGGCTTTCGGCGTTTGACTGGATCAGAGACATGACGGGAACGACACGATCGAGTAACGGGCTGGACGACCGCCGCAAGCGGCTTTTGTTCCGCTGCTGGCACCGCGGTACGCGCGAGATGGACCTGATCCTCGGCCGCTTCGCGGATGCCGAGATCGCCAATCTATCCGACGCCGAATTGACCGAGCTCGAGACCCTGCTCGAAGTCAATGATCCCGATCTCTATGCCGCCATCACCGGCGACAAGGTGCTGCCAGCTGTTGCCAATCTGGCGCTGTTTGCCCGCATCAAGGCGTTTCCGATCACGGACGGCAATCTATGAAATCGGGTTTGAAGTCGCCGGCCGAGCTGCTCACGCCCGGCCGCGCGCTGACGCTTGCCAATGTCGCCGAAGGCGCCGAGGGCCTCGTGATCTCCGATCTCGCGCGCGCCATCGCCGCGCGGCCGAAGAAGCCGGCGGTCAGCCTTGCCGTGGTCTGCCGTGACGGCGCGCGCATGCAGCAGCTCGAACGCGCGCTGCAATTCTTCGCGCCCGATCTGCCGGTGCTGCAGTTCCCGGCCTGGGATTGCCAGCCCTATGACCGCGTCTCGCCGCATGGCGGCATCCTCGCCCAGCGCCTGACGACGCTGGCGCGGCTCGCGCCCCTGACCGGCAGCGACAAGCCGCTGATCGTGCTGACCACGGTGAACGCCATCGTGCAGCGCGTTCCTGCGCGCGAGCTCGTCGCAGCGCAGGCGCTGTCGGTCGCGCCCGGCAACGTGGTGCCGATGGACACCATCGTCGCCTGGCTCGAGCACAACGGCTACAACCGTTCCTCGACCGTGCGCGAGCCCGGAGAATATGCCGTGCGCGGCGGTATCCTCGACCTGTTCCCGGCCGGCCTCGACCAGCCGGTCCGTTTCGATTTCTTCGGCGACAGCCTCGAGTCGATCCGCACCTTCGACGCCGAGACCCAGCGCACCATGCTCGACATGCGTGCGCTCGACCTCGTGCCGGTCTCCGAATTCCAGCTCGTCACCGACACCATCCGCCGCTTCCGCATGGGCTATGTCGCCGAGTTCGGCGCGCCCGAGCGCGACGATGCGCTCTACGAGGCCGTCAGCGAAGGCCGCCGCCATCCCGGCATGGAGCACTGGCTGCCGCTGTTCCAGGACCGGATGGACACGCTGTTCGACTATCTGCACGGGGCCGCCGTCGCGATCGAGCCGCAGGCCGAGGATGCCGTTCGCGAGCGCTTCAAGCAGATCGTCGATTACTTCCAGGCCCGCCGCGAGGCGATGGAGCATCCGGGCGGCGGCGCCATCTACAAGCCGCTGCCGCCGGACCGGCTTTATCTGACCGAGGACGAGTGGACCAAGCGACTCGCGGACATCCCTCTGGCGCGGCTGACGCAGTTTTCCGTGCCGGCCGATGGCGCCAGCGTCGTCGATGCCGGCGCACGCAAGGGCCGCGACTTCGCCCCGGAGCGCAACGACAGCACCGTCAACGTGTTCGAGGCCGTGGTCAGCCACATCATGGCGCTGCACGCGCAGCGCAAGAAGGTGGTGGTCACGCTGTGGAGCGAAGGCTCGCGCGACCGCATGACCTCGATGCTGCGCGACCACAAGCTGCCCCATACCACCAGTGTCAACAGCTGGCGCACGGTGCAGGCGACCCCGCGCAACGAGACCATGCTCGCCGTGCTCGGTCTCGAAAGCGGCTTCGAGACCGACGAGATCGCCCTCATCAGCGAGCAGGACATCCTCGGCGACCGACTGGTGCGGCCGCGCAAGGCCAGCCGCAAGCTCGACAATTTCATCTCGGAGGTGACGAGCCTTGCCGCCGGCGACATCGTCGTCCACGCCGATCACGGCATCGGCCGCTTCGTCGGCCTGCAGACGCTCGATGTCGCCGGCGCGCCGCATGACTGTCTTGAGCTGCATTATGCCGCCGAGGCAAAACTGTTTCTGCCCGTCGAGAACATCGAGCTGTTGTCGCGCTACGGATCCGACCAGACCGCGGTGGAACTGGACCGCCTCGGTGGTTCCGGCTGGCAGACGCGCAAGGCGAAACTCAAGAATCGCATCCGCGAGATCGCGGGCGAGCTGATCAAGATCGCCGCTGCGCGCCATCTGCACGAGGCGCCCAAGCTGCTGGTGCAGCCGGGCATCTACGACGAGTTCTGCGCACGCTTCCCCTATGATGAGACCGAGGACCAGCTCGGCGCCATTGAATCAACCCTGAAGGACCTTGAACTCGGTCGTCCCATGGACCGGCTGATCTGCGGCGACGTCGGCTTCGGCAAGACGGAAGTCGCGCTGCGCGCGGCCTTTGCGGTCGCGCTCGACGGCAAGCAGGTCGCGGTCGTGGTGCCGACGACGCTGCTGGCGCGCCAGCATGCCAGAACCTTCACCGAGCGATTCAAGGGCTTTCCGGTGAACGTGGCGCAGGCCTCGCGGCTGATCCCGACCAAGGAGCTGAACTTGGTCAAGAAGGGCATCGCCGACGGATCCGTCGACATCGTCGTCGGCACCCACGCGCTGCTCGGCAAGGCGATCAAGTTCCGCGACCTTGGCCTCGTCATCGTCGACGAGGAGCAGCATTTCGGCGTCACCCACAAGGAGCGGCTCAAGGCGCTGCGCGCCGAGGTGCACGTGCTCACGCTGTCGGCGACGCCGATCCCGCGGACGCTGCAACTGGCGCTCACGGGCGTCCGCGAACTCTCGATCATCGCCTCGCCGCCGGTCGATCGCCTCGCGGTCCGCACCTTCGTCGCCCCGCACGATCCCCTGATGATCCGCGAGGCACTGCTGCGCGAGCGCTATCGCGGCGGCCAGGCGTTCTACGTGGTGCCGCGCATCGACGACCTCGCCGAGGTCAAGGATTTCCTCGACAAGAACGTGCCGGAGATGAAGGTCGCAGTCGCGCACGGGCAGATGCCGCCCGCGGTGATCGAGGACATCATGACGGCGTTCTACGACGGCAAGTTCGACATCCTGCTGTCCACCACGATCGTCGAGTCCGGCCTCGACATTCCCAACGCCAACACGCTGATCGTGCACCGCGCCGACATGTTCGGTCTCGCCCAGCTCTACCAGCTGCGCGGTCGCGTCGGCCGTTCCAAGCTTCGGGCCTATGCGCTGTTCACGCTGCCGGCGCAGCAGAAGATCACGGCGCAGGCCGAGCGCCGGCTCACCGTGCTGCAATCGCTGGAGACGCTCGGCGCGGGCTTCCAACTCGCCTCGCACGACCTCGACATCCGCGGCGCCGGCAATCTGCTCGGCGAGGAGCAGTCCGGCCACATCAAGGAGGTCGGCTTCGAGCTCTACCAGTCGATGCTGGAGGAGGCGATCGTCAACCTCAAGGCCGGCGTGTCGGAGCCCGCGGCCGACCGATGGTCGCCGTCGATTACCATCGGCATGCCCGTGCTGATCCCGGAGGACTATGTCGGCGATCTCTCGGTGCGGTTGTCGCTGTACCGGCGGCTTGCCGATCTCGACACCGAGGAGGAGATCGAGAACTTCGGCGCCGAGATGCGCGACCGTTTCGGCGTGCTGCCGGACGAGGTGCGCTATCTGTTCAAGGTCGCCGCCATCAAGGCGTTCTGCCGACAGGCCAATGTCGGGAAGATCGACGCCGGCCCGAAGGGCGCCGTCATCGCTTTCCGCGACAATTCCTTCGCGCATCCCGATCGTCTGGTGTCATTCATCCGCAGCTACGGCCAGGCGGCCAAGGTGCGGCCCGACATGAAGGTGGTGTTCCTGCAGGACTGGGAGACACCGGAAGACCGTCTCGCCGGCACCACCGAGATCATGCGCCAACTCGCGCACCTCGCGCAGAGCAAGAAGGCGGCGTAATCGCCTGCTTCGGTGCCGGAGACGACGCAGCGAAAGTGATGCGCAGCGGCGTCTAATCCGGCAATGAAATGATCCCTTGCGGAATGGCCGCATAGCGCCTATGTTCTGGCTATCGAGTTTCGGCCGAACGACTTGGCCTCGCCGCTTTTAAGCGCGCCTGACTGACGACCCTCCCTCCAGATCTCGACGACACCGAACGCGCTTTTCCGCGCGGTCAAACGCTTATCTATCTCAAAGGACGACCCCCATGACGACGGGAACTGTGAAGTGGTTTAACAGCCAAAAGGGTTTCGGCTTCATTCAGCCGGACCAGGGAACCCAGGACGTTTTCGTTCATATCAGCGCCGTTGAACGCGCCGGCATGAACACCCTGAACGAAGGGCAGAAGGTTTCTTTTGAAATCGTTGCAGACCGCCGCACCGGCAAGTCTGCTGCTGAAGATCTGCGCGCCGCATAGGCTGCCGCAATCGACATGACGTTGCTTTGACCACGGATGTACTGGCAAAGCTTCGGATCTCTTGACCCGCGACCGTTCATCGGCCGCGGGTTTTTTGCGTATTCTGCCGCTGATTGCGAATTAAACCGGACAATGGCTCGCATTTCGCCGCGGGCATCCCCATATGGTGTGAATGGCAAATTGGCAGAAGTCGATCGCGCGACAAGCACCCATGACCAAGGCTGAGCTCCGCCTGATGCTGACCGAGGCGGTCCGCAATACGCAGCCGGGCCTCGAGCCGAAGCAATTGTCGGGAAAGGTTCCCGCCGATCCACCGCCCGGGATCACCGCGCCGGTCCGCTAAGCCCCGGGAAGGAGCAGCATGCGCAAATGTCCCCAGCCCACTTTACAAGAGATTGAAGAGGGGCCCCAGGCGGTGTCCTTTCAGATCGCGAATGGCAACGCGCGGCAGAGCTGCATTCTCCAGACCAGTTTCCCGACCAAGGTGCAGGCGCAGAGATATTTGCTGGCGAATTGGCCGGCCGTCGAGAAGATGGCGCGCGACGCTCTCGCAGTGGGAGCCATTGAAGACGGCCAGATCAAGCTGATGATGAGCTGACGGGCCGACCGCGAACGTCAACAACTTTCAGTTTGCAACAGTGGTGGGCACGCCTCACTTTGCCCACCTTACGACAGCGAACTTGTAACTACGACGCCGCGCGCGACGCATCCGCCGACAGCCGTCCCAGCAGTGACCTTGCCGTATCTGAGGGCGACAGCGAATCCACGCTGACGACCGGATCGCTGCGCATCTCGTGCTTGCCGTTCGAGGTGTGCCGCATCACCGCGGAGAGGCGGCGGGCGATCATGTGGGCCGTGCGGAAATCGGTTTCCGCGAACACCACGATCACCGAGCCGTCCTTCTGCGCGGCGCCGAAATCCATCTGCCGCATCAGGCGGCTCAGGATCCGTGCGGCATCGAGCTGGGCGCGGGAGTTGCCGGGGTCGAAGGCGAAACGTGCGACCGAGAGGCCGCCGCCGCGGGCCAGCGCCTGCTCCACCGCCTTGGAAAAATCGCGCGCAAAGGCTTCCACCGTCAGCAGGCCGCTGCGTGGATCGAGCCAGCCGCCGGCGTCGATCGAGCGCAGCGTGCGGCTCAGTTGAGCCTCCATGGCGTGCTGGCGGATCAGCGGCAGCGCGTTGGCTGCGACCTTCGCCGGCTCGCCCGGGATCAGCTCGAGATTGGGAAGATCGTAGCTTTGCGTCAGCTGGTGTGCGGTGAGCACCACGGGCAGACTGCGAAAACGGGTGTCCTCGGCCAGCACCGTGAGGAAGGCATCGGCAACGCGCGGGGTAAAGCCTTCGGCGAGCACGACGCCGTCGATGTCGCGGGTGTTGAGATGTTTTGCTGCGGCTTCGATCGAGAGCGCGCCGATGACGCCGACGCGTTCGCCGAGCGCGACGGAGAGCGCGGGGTAAGCCGCGCCGCGGCCGATCAGCAGCACGGTGGCGTCACGCGCGGGATCGGCTTCCGGCAAGGCGACCTTCACCTCCGGCAACCGGCGCAGCACCGTGGCGTGGAGGGTGCGCACCCGGAGCGCGGCGCGCAGCCGCGCGGTGAGGCGGTCGGAATTGCCGCCGCGCGAGGAGAAGGGCAGGGCGTTGTGCGGTAGCGTGCCGGTTGCGTCCAGGGCCACCAAGGGCAGGTAGGGCGATTGATTCGAGATCTTCCTGGCGAGCGTTGCCATATGCGGCTCGTGTCCGCCGGACATCGCCGCGAGAACCACGGCGGGCTGCACCTGTTCGACCGCGCGCGCCGCGCTGGCCCAGTCGCTGTCAATCACGGGAAAGAGCCGTGCCTCGTCCAGCGCCGCAATGCAGGCCGGCCGCTCGGCATCGGACACAAACAGGATCGGGCCCGCCTGGGACATCTCATACTCTGATCACGCAACAGATGCTGCGCAATCTAGCCCCGCGGCCTTAATGCGGCGTCAATGGTGCCGTCGAAACTGGCCTATACGGCGCCGGAACGGTCGCGAAAAGCCTCGACCATCAGGGGGTTAAGGCCGAGCTCGCTGAGCGCCTCGCGGGCGCGGGCGTTGTCCTGGGCCCGGCCTGCCAGCCGGTGGCCCGAGAGCCGGTCCGGCAGCGCGGTGAGAAGCGCGCCCTGGCCGAGCCGCCGCGCCCATTCCTGCAGGTCATTGGAGAGGAAGCGGTAGCCTCCGACGGCCATGATACCGGAGGGCGGTGCGGTGATGCAGATCGCGCCGCTGGGGCGGTCGAGCCGCGCGGCATAACCGGTGTCGACATAGTCGCGCGGGGGCTGTGCGATCAGCGTGTCACCGACCGGCTGCGGTGGGGCATAGGCTGCGATCGGCACCATCGGCCCGCGCAGGCCGAGCGTGCCCTTCGGCGTCAGCAGGAGTTCGCCGGCGATGGAGGAGCCTGACTGCTCGCGCGGGGCGCCGTGCGGGCCGGGCATGACCGGTACGGGCATGCCGTCCTCGCCGCGGCGGGCGCCGAACAGTCCGGCCTCGCCGAACAGATAGACGTCGGTCAGCGGCGCATGCGGCGAGATCCAGGCCTCGCTCGCCGCCACCTGTTCGGGCGCGCGCCACAGGCCTATGACGTTGCGCAAGCTCGGCAGCCGCGCCGCGAGGTCGGAATCGCCGAGCCGCAGCGCGAGCTGGGCCGGAGCGATCAGCACGTCGCATTCATGTGCCTTGATCTGCTGCTCCAGCACGTCGTTCTCGAACGGATGATGCAGCGCCAGCGCGCCGCCGCAGAGCAGCCACACCGCGAGCGAGGAGGCGAGGCCCGCGAACGACATCGGCGCGAACGCCGTCATGACGGTTGCGCCCTGCCTGATGTCGGCTTCGAGCGAGATGGCAAGACCACCTGCGATCAGGCTGAAATGCGGCCGCGGCACCGGGCGAAACCCCTCCGCGGTGACGTCGAATGAGATCATCGCCGCCTTGCGGCCGTCCTGGATCACGGCACGGGCGGTGCCGGGCGGGCGGGCCAGCACGTCGTCGAGCGAGGCCATGCCTTCGGGCAGGTCGGTGCCGAAGCCACAGACATAGCGGATCGAGAAGGCTTCCGCGGCCGCGTGCATCGCGAGATCGGCATAGCTGACGCCGTCGATCTTGCTCATGGTGACGATGGCGCGCGCTGCGGTGCGGTTCAGTGCCGCGGTCAGCTCCGAATGGCGCCAGAGCAACGGCAGCACGGCGACCACGAGCCCGGCGCGATGGGCGGCCAGTACGGTGAGCACGAACTCGACCGTGGCCGGCAGCTGGATCGCGATGACGGAATTGGCCGGCAGGCCCGATTCGACGAAATGCGCCGACAGCGCCTCGATCGCGGTGTCGACCTCAGCATAGGTCATGCGCCGTGGCTGGTGGCCGGTGATGCGGGCCTTGTTGAGAGGATCGTACAGCGCCGGTGCGTGCGGCTGTCGCAACAGCGTGCGCTGAAACAGCGCGTCGAGTGTCGGCGATACGGCTGGCTGGTTCACGGCGTCACTTCGCTTGCGGCTGCGACCACCACGTCTCCGGCAGGTAGCCGGACAGCGCGGTGGTCTTGGGCCGTTCTATCCGATTCCAGCGCGCGATCCATTGCTCGGATACGTTAAACAGGGGGATTGTGTAGAAACCGGCGATCAGGGCGCGGTCGAGCGCCCGGACCGCCGAGACGAAGCCCGTATGATCACGGGCCTCGAGCAGGGCGCCGATCATGGCATCGATGGCCGGATCCCTGGCGCCCATGTAGTTTCGGGTGCCCGGATTGTCGGCTGCCGCGCTGCCCCAATAGAAAAACTGTTCGTTGCCGGGCGACAGCGACTGGTCCCAGCGGTTCTGGATCATGTCGAATTCGAAAGCGAGCCGGCGCTGGTCGAACTGCACGGGGTCGACCGTTCGCACCGTTGGTTCGATGCCGGCGCGCCTGAGGTCGCGCTGGAACGCGAGCGCGATCCGTTCCTGGTCGCGGGTCGTGACCAGCATCTCGAAGGTGAAGGGCGCCCTGGTCGCGCGGTTGCGCAGCACGGTGCCGTCGAGCTCGTATCCGGCGTCGGACAGGAGCTTGAGCGCGGCCCGCAGCGTGGTGCGGTCGCGCCCCGATCCGTCGGTGACGGGCAGGCGGTAGCTGCCGTCCATGATGTCGGGCGGAATCCGCGCCGCGAAGGGTTTGAGCAATTCGCGTTCGCGCGCATCCGCGGGCTTGCCATAGGCCGACAGGTCGGAACCTGCAAAATAACCGGCGACGCGCGCATACAATCCGAAGAAGTAGTTGCGGTTGACCAGTTCGAAATCGAACAAAAGCGTCAGCGCCTGGCGCACGCGGATGTCGGCAAAGATTGCACGGCGCGTGTTGAACACCAGGAATTCGGACGGTTGCGGCACGCCGGGCGTGACGGTATCGCGGATCACGTCGCCGCTCTTGGCGGCCGCAAAATCATAGCCGTCGTGCCAGCGCAGCGGCTCGTGCTCGATGCGGAAATCGTAGAGGCCGCGCTTGAAGGCTTCGAATTGGCCGTTGGCCTCGCGAAAATAGTCGAGCCTGATCTCGTCGAAATTGTAGAGCCCGCGGTTGATGGCGAGGTCGCGGCCCCAATAATCGGGATTGCGGGTCAGCGTCACGCTGGCGCCGGGCTTCACCGCGGTGACGCGATAGGGGCCCGAGCCGACCGGCGCCGCCAGCGTCGTCTCCTCGAAAGTGGCGACATCGACGGCATGTTTGGGCAATATCGGCATCAGACCGAGAATCAACGGCAGCTCGCGATCATTGGCCCCCGTGAGATCGAAGCGGACGGTCAGGGAATCGGGCGCCTCGGCTTTGACGACCTTGGCGTAATACTGCCGGTGGTTGGGCCGGCCGTGATCGCGCAGCAGTTCCCAGGAGAACAGCACGTCGTCGGCGAGCACCGGCTTGCCGTCCGAAAAGCGGGCGCGAGGATCGAGACGGAACGTGACATAGCTCCGCTCGTCGTCGGTCTCGACCGTCCGGGCCAGCAGACCGTAGAGCGTGAATGGTTCGTCCTGGCCACGTGCGAGCAGGCTTTCGACGACGTAGTTTCGGGTCTGCTGCACCGCCAATCCCTTGACGATGAGGGGATTGAGGCTGTCGAAGGTGCCGAGAATCCCCCAGGTCAGCCGGCCGCCCTTGGGGGCGTCGGGATTGGCATAGGGCATGTGGGTGAAGCCCGCCGGCATCGCCGGCTTGCCATGCATCGCGATGGCATGGGCTTCCTCGGCGCGGGCGGCGCCCGCCGACACTGCGATGGCCAGCCCCAACGCCAGGATGCAGAACCGGACGCCGGAGCCCTCGAATAGGCGCTGGAACATGAACATCGGCACACGTTGATTCGAGGACCGGCGAGGCTTGAATCCTATCACAGGGAATTTCACGGAGGGCAGGCGTGAATGCAGTCAAAAATGGTTGTCGGCATTGATCTTTCCGTCGGCCACGCTAAGAAGGCGGGCAATCGCGCAGGTGCGCCGAGCCGGTCAACTATCCGCCTCAATTGACGGGGAGACAGCCGCGCCCAGCGGCTAGGTTCGGTACCTCGGAGCGGTTCGGGCGCTTCCCGTTCAGAAAGGGTTTTCCGCAATGAATTTCCGTTACTTGGCCGCGTCCGTCCGGCCGCGCGGGCGACTTCTCGCCTTGTTGACGGCGACGGCATTGGCCGTTCCGTTTGCCGCCGAGGCCCAGACCCCTGCACCGGCCCCCGGTGCTCCGGCCGCGCCCAAGGCGGCTCCGAAAGCCGCTCCCAAGGCAGCCCCGAAGGCCTCTGCGCCGGCGGCACAGGCGCCCGCGCAGGCTCCCGCTGCGGGCGGCGCTCCGGCCCAGCAGCAGGGTGCGGCCCAGCCGGCTGATCAGCAGATCCAGCTGATCTACGCCCCCTGGACCAAATTCTGCCTCAAGGGCCAGGACGCCAATGCGAAGCAGGTCTGCTTCACTGGCAAGGACGGCCGCATCGAGTCGGGCCAGCCCGTCATCGCGGCGGTCATCATCGAGCCGGAAGGCGAGCCCAAGAAGATCCTGCGTGTGACGCTGCCGCTCGGCATGCAGCTGGTGCACGGTACCCGCATCATAGTCGACAACAACGCGCCGCTGCAGAGCCCCTATGTGATTTGCTTCCAGAACGGCTGCATGTCGGACTACGAGGCCACGCCCGAGTTCATCGCCAACATGAAGAAGGGCCAGAATCTCGTTGTCCAGGCGATCAATGCCAATGGCGCGCCCCTGACCCTGCCGCTGCCGCTCGCCGGCGAATTCCAGAAGGCCTATGACGGTCCGCCGACCGATCCGAAGGTGTTCGAGGAAACCCAGAAGAAGCTCCAGGAAGAGCTTCAGAAGAAGGCTGACGAGCAGCGCAAGAAGCTCGAGCAGGGCGGTGGAGCCCCCGGTGCCGCTCCGGCCGGACAGAAGTAATCGGGATCAGATCCCGGACATGAAAAAGGCGCTCGGTTCGGGCGCCTTTTTTGCTGGCCGGTCTGTTCACCTCTCCCGCAGGGAGAGGTCGGATCGCATCGACAGATGCGATCCGGGTGAGCGGTTACAGTTGCATGCTTCGCATCGCCAAACGCAATCCGACCTCTCCCCGCCGGGGAGAGGTGAGCATCGGCACAGGTCGATCAAACGTCAGTTGAGAGATGGGTTGCGCGGGCGGTAGCCGCCGGCCTTGTCCTTGATGAAGATCTCGGCGACCTGGGAATGCCGGATCGGCTCGCCGGAATCGTCCGGCAGCAGGTTCTGTTCGGACACGTAAGCCACGTATTCCGATTCCGAGTTCTCCGCGAGCAGGTGGTAGAACGGCTGGTCCTTGTGGGGCCGTACCTCTTCCGGAATCGACAGCCACCATTCCTCGGTGTTGTTGAATTCCGGATCGATGTCGAAGATCACCCCCCGGAACGAGAAGATCCGGTGGCGAACGACCTGTCCGATCTGGAATTTCGCGGTCCGCGCTTTAATCATTTCCCGTCGATAGACCAGGATTGTGGCCGATGCTAGTGCCCTGTTCTGGAATTGCCCCTCGGTTGCTGGGCAGATAGCCCCAAGAACTTCAGAAAACACTTCATCAATGGCCGATATCCTCAATCTGGCGCTTCCTTATTTTGGCTTGATCTTCGTCGGCTTCGCCTGCGGCAAGGTCAAATCGCTGCCGGAATCGGGTCTCGCCTGGATGAACTTCTTCCTGCTCTACGTGTCGCTGCCGGCGCTGCTGTTTGCGATCATGTCGAAGACGCCATTCTCGGAATTGAACAACCCGCCGTTCCTGGTGGCGACGACGCTCTCGACGGTCGCCGCGTTCACGCTGGCGCTGGTCGTCGGCAAGGTTTTTGGCCGCCTGACCCTGCGTGAGGCGACGCTCGCCGGGCTCTCCGGCGGCTATGGCAATATCGGCTATATGGGGCCGGGGCTCGCGCTCGCGGTGCTGGGCACCAAGGCCTCGGCGCCGACGGCGCTGATCTTCTGCTGCGACAGCATCTTTCTGTTCACGATCGTGCCGTTGCTGATCGAACTGTCCGACCGCGATCATCCCTCGATCGTGCATGCCTTCGGGGTCGTGCTGAAGCAGATCGTGCTCAACCCGCTGATCATGTCGGCCTGTTTTGGCGCGGCGTTCGCGTCGCTCCACATCGAGATGCCGGTGGCGCTCGATCGCACCATCACCTTCCTGCAGAACGCGGCGGCGCCGACCGCGCTGTTCGTGCTCGGCGTGACGGTGGCGCTCCGCCCGTTCGACCGCGTGCCCTGGGAGGTGCCGGGTTTGATCGCGGTGAAGCTGTTGTTTCACCCGCTCGCCGCGTTCGGGCTGATGCTGGCATTCGGTCCGTTCGCGCAGCCCTGGGCCGCCACCGCCGTGCTGATGGCGTCGCTGCCGCCGGCGCTGAACGTGTTCGTGATCGCGCGCCAGAACGACGCCTGGATCGAATCCGCCTCCGTTGCCGTGCTGCTCGGGACGTTTGCGTCGGTGGTCACGCTGACCAGCGTGATGTGGCTGCTGCAGACTGGAAGGCTGGCGTTTCCGTGAGAGCCGCTAACGTCGCCAGGTCGGCGTCAGGCCTTCGCGCATCGCAAAGCGGCGCAGCGGGCCGATGGCGCCGAGCAGGTGCATGCCGACCGCACGGACCGGCTGGAGCGGCAGGAAGTCGTTGAGCAGGGAGCGGTTGGCGATATCGATCGCAAACGTCCGGCTCAAAATATCCGGCCGCCGGGCCCGGTCGTAGCGCTTGAGCACATCGTCTGCGCCGGGATCCTGTCCCGCAGCGATGGCGTCGCCCGCGAGCCGCGCGATGTCGGCGGCATCGCGCAGGCCAAGATTGAGGCCCTGGGCGCCGATCGGCGGAATCACATGGGCAGCTTCGCCGACCAGCGCAATGCGGTCGCGGGCGAAGGATTTGGGGCGCTCGATCGCCAGCGGAAACAGGTGACGGCCCGGCGCGACATTCATGCGTCCGAGGATCGAGTGCGACTGCTTCTCGATCGCGGCGGACAGGTCTTCGTCGCTCAAGCCGGCAAGACGCTCGGCCTCGGCAGGCGCCGAGACCCAGACCACGCTGGAGCGGTCGCCGGGCAGGGGCACGAACACGCAGGGGCCGTGCGGCGTATGGAACTCGGTCGAGACATTGCGGTGCGGGCGGGCGTGGCCGAGGTTGAAGGTCAGCGCGGTCTGCGCCAACTCGCGCCGCGTCACCTCGATGCCGGCGGCTTCCCGGCACAGCGAATGCCGGCCATCGGCGCCGACCACCAGCCGGGCAGAAAGGAATTGCGCGGAGGCCGTGCGGATGGCGACATCATCGGCTCCGACCACGATGTTTTCGGCCTCGTCGTCGAAGCGGACGAGGCCAGGCAATTCGGCGGCACGCTCTTCCAGCGCAAGCATCAACGAGCGGTTGTCGATGTTGTAGCCGAAGGCGTCGAGCGCGATCTCGTGACAGGAGAACCGAACCTCGGGTGCGCGGAACAGCCGGCCGGTGTCGTCGACGAGCCGCATCACCTCGAGCGCGGCCGCCTTGTCCTGGCAGCGTGGCCAGACGTCGAGGCTCTCGAGCAGGTCGACGGAGGCTCCCAACAGGGCGGTGGTACGATTGTCGGCATAGGGCGCGCGCCGCGCGACCAGTGCGGTCCGTGCCCCCGTCTGCGCCAGCGAGATGGCTGCCGCGAGGCCTGCCGGTCCGCCGCCGATCACGGCTGCGTCAAAGAGTGTCGAGACGTCTGTCATCGAAGCACATTTGACACGCACCGCGGCAAATTCAAGCCCACCTATTTTTCCGTATTTTTGGGCCCCCATTGTGCGGCGGTGGGCCGCAATGGCTTATGTCCAAACCGGTCCCATTCTGATAGCAGGAGCCATGGATACCGAGATGGACAGACCGCAGGAGTCCCTGAAGCCGAGGCCGGCCATCCGCGCCGCGGCCTTCTCGGTGCACATCTTTACCGCCTTCGGCGGCGCCATCGCGCTGCTGGCGATGCTGGAGGCCGTGCGCGAGCACTGGGCTGCGATGTTCCAATGGCTGGGCGTCGCCCTGATCATCGATGCCATCGACGGTCCGATCGCGCGGCTGCTCAGGGTCAAGGACGTGCAGCCGAACTGGTCGGGTGATGTGCTCGATCTCGTGGTCGATTTCGTCACCTACGTGTTCGTGCCGGCCTATGCGATCGTGGCGAGCGGCCTGCTGCTGCCGGTTGCAGCGCCCTTGCTCGGCATCGCCATCATCGTCACCAGCGCGCTGTACTTCGCCGATTTGCGCATGAAGGCGGACGACAATCATTTTCGCGGCTTTCCGGCGCTGTGGAATGCCGCCGCGTTCTATCTGTTCCTACTGCACTGGCCGCCGCTGGGGTCGACGCTGCTGGTGGCGGCGCTGGTGGTGCTGACCTTCGTGCCGTTCCACGTCCTGCACCCGGTCCGCGTCGTGCGGCTGCGCTGGCTGACGATGTCGCTGATCGCGATCTGGGCGGTGCTCGGTCTCTATGTGCTGGAGATGGATTTCCAGGTCGGCGCCGGGGTGACCGTCGCGCTCTGCGCGATCGCGCTCTGGATCAGCTTCAGCGACGCCATGATCCGGCTGGCGCGATCCTTCGCATGATGCACCTCCTGACGAGTCCCGAAGCCTGGGCTGCGCTGCTCACCCTGACCGCGCTCGAGATCGTGCTCGGCATCGACAACATCATCTTCCTGTCGGTGCTGGTCGCGCGTCTCCCGGCAAACCAGGCCAACCGGGCCCGGCAGATCGGGCTGGCGCTGGCGCTGGTCTTCCGCCTCGTTCTGCTCAGCCTTCTGTTCTGGCTGACCGGCCTGACCGCGCCCGTCCTCTCGCTCGGGGGATATGACTTCTCCTGGCGTGACCTCATCCTGATCGGCGGCGGCCTGTTCCTGATTGCCAAGGCGACCCACGAGATTCACGCCGCGGTCGAGCCGCCCGACGCAAAGGAAGATAGCCCGTCGGGCCGCAACGCCTTCCTGCTGGTGATCGCCCAGATCATCGTCATCGACCTCGTGTTCTCGCTGGATTCGATCATCACGGCGATCGGTATGGCGCAGCAGATCGAGATCATGATTGCCGCCGTCGTGATCGCCTGCGCCATCATGTACGTCTCGTCCGGCCCGGTGGCGCGGTTCGTGGCCGAGCATCCCACCACCAAGATGCTGGCGCTGGCCTTCCTGGTGCTGATCGGCGTCGCGCTGGTGGCCGACGGATTGAAATTCCACATCCCGCGCGGATACATTTATTTTGCGATTGCATTCTCGGCGGTGGTGGAATTCTTCAACGTGCTGGCCAGGCGCAACCGCAGTAAAGCCGGCAACAAGACCTAAGGAGCTCAGGCCATGACCAAAGCCGTCCGTGTCCACAAGGTCGGAGGTCCCGAAGCCCTGGTCTATGAAAGCATCGACGTACCGGCGCCCGTCGCGGGCGAGGTTCGTATCCGCCAGCATGCGGTGGGCCTCAACTTCATCGACGTCTACTATCGCACCGGCCTCTACAAGGCGCCGGGGCTGCCCTTCATCGCCGGCAACGAGGCCTCGGGCGAGGTCATTGCCGTCGGACCCGGCGTGACCAATTTCCATCCCGGCGACCGCGTCGCCTACTACCACAATCTCGGCGCCTATACCGGCGAGCGCAACATTCCCTGGGAGAAGCTGGTCAAGCTGCCCGACCACATCACCTATGAGCAGGGCGCCGTGCTGATGCTGAAGGGGCTGACGGTCTGGTATCTCTTGCACAAGACCTTCAAGGTCGAGCCGCATCACCGCGTGCTGATCCACGCCGCCGCCGGCGGTATCGGTCTGCTCGCGTGCCAATGGGCGAGGGCGCTCGGCGCACACGTCATCGGCACGGTCGGCTCGCGCGAGAAAGCCGAGCTGGCGGAGGCCAATGGCTGCGACCACGTCATTCTCTACAACGAGGAGGATTTCGTCGCGCGAGTGAAGCAGATCAGCCGCAACGAGGGTTGCGACGTCGTCTATGACGCCGTCGGCAAGGCGACCTTCCCGGGCTCGCTGTCATGTCTCAAGCCGCGCGGCATGTTCGTCTCGTTCGGCAACGCGTCGGGACCCGTGCCGCCGTTCTCGATCGCCGAGCTCAACAATCACGGCTCGCTGTTTGCGACGCAGCCCAAGCTCAACGATTACGTCGGCACCCGCAAGGAGCTGCTGGAAGGCGCCGATACGCTGTTTTCCGCCGTCATCAACGGCAAGCTGCACGTGCCGATCAACCACGCCTACGCGCTGAAGGACGCCGCCAAGGCGCATATCGATCTCGAAAGCCGCAAGACGACAGGCGCGTCGATTTTGAAGCCGTAGGTCTTCCGTTTTTGGGATGTCGTCATGCCCGGGCTTGTCCCGGGCATCCACGTTCTTCGCGCCGGGCGTCACGGCGTGGATGGCCGGGACAAGCCGGCCATGACGACAGTGTGGAGGCTTACGCCACCAGCCGTGCCGCGCCCGCTTTCGTCAAGATCCCGTCGAGACAATCGATCATCTCGGCGATCTCCGCTCTGGTGACGTTCAGCGCCGGCATGAAGCGGAGCGCGTCGACCTGGGGTGCGTTGAGGAGCACGCCGGCCTCGAACGCCTGGGCGACGATGGCAGGCGCGATCGGCAGCTTGAGGTCGAGTGCCAGCAGCAGGCCGCGCCCCCGCACGCCGCCGAGGCCATGCCGTGCCGAGACCTTCTGCAACTCGCTTTCCAGCAGCAGGCCGGTCTCCGTGACCGTCTTCAGGAAGTCCGGCTTGCCGACTTGCTCCAGCACCGCAAGTCCGGCCGCGCACATCACCGGATTGCCGCAGAACGTGCCGCCCTGGTCGCCGTGCTCGAAGCAGGCGGCGCGCTCGTTCGCCAGCAAGGCTGCGAGCGGCACGCCGCCGCCGATGCCCTTGCCGAGCGTCATGATGTCGGGCGCAATGCCGGTGTGCTCGTAGTGGAACAGCTTTCCCGTCCGGCCCATGCCGGTCTGGATTTCGTCGAAGATCAGCAGAAGGCCATGCGCCTTCGTGAGCGCGCGCAGCTCCTGCAGGAACTGATCGGTCGCCGGCCACACGCCGGATTCACCCTGGATCGGCTCCAGCATCACAGCGACGGTGTTGTCGTTGATCAGCCGCTCGACCGAGGGGATGTCGTTGAGCTTGGCCTTCTTGAAGCCGGCGACCTTCGGCTCGAACAGCGGCTCGAACGCCTTCTTGCCCGAGGCCGACATCGTCGCGAGCGTACGGCCGTGGAAGCCGCCTTCGAAGCTGATGATCTCGAAGGCACCGTTCCTGTGCAGGCCGCCGTATTTGCGAGCCAGCTTGATCGCGCCTTCATTGGCTTCCGCGCCGGAATTGGCGAAGAACACCTGATCGAAGGCGCTGCTGTCGATGAGCGCCTTGGCGAGCTTGAGGCTCGGCTCGTTGTAGAACGCCGGGCTCGGCGTCAGCAGCCGCCTGGCCTGCGCGGCCAGCGCATCCGCGACAACGGCCGGGGAGTGGCCGAGGCAGTTGACGGCCCAGCCCTGCACGAAATCGAGATAGCGCTTGCGGCGGTCGTCCCAGAGGTAGGAGCCGGCGCCGCGCACGAACACGGCCTTGGGCCGTGCGGTGATGTCCATCAGCGCGTCATACGGATGCGTGGCGTCGGTCATGTCGAATTCCTCTGCAGGCGGGTGGAATCAGGGGCGCAAAAGCAGAAAGGCCGCACCTTGCGGGTGCGGCCTTTCTCGAAAACTTCAGCTGAATTCAGCGGTTCAGCGGCGTCGTCGGACATGGCGCACCCTCTCATCGTCGCGGGAGCGACGACGGAGCATTTCGGTGCGCTGGTGGGTCCGGTTGATCATGGGGCGCGTGCGTACAGCCGATTGGCGGGGCTTGTCAAGCGGGCGATTTGCGAAACACCCGCCCGGCGTGCATTGGTCAGGTCGGATGCGCGGCTTCTTCGGCGTCTTCGTCGCCCCAGTCTGCATCCGCGATGTCGCTGTCGATCAGCTCGCCGCGGATCAGCTTGAGCGGCGATGTCCAGTACAGCGCGATGTTGTGAAAGGGATCGGTCAGCACCTTGAAGGCCCACACCAGCCCGATGGTGACGTCGCGCGTGGCGAACAGCTGGAGCATGCGGGCAAGGCCACCGCCGATGCCGATCGCAAGCCAGAGCGCGCCGACATGGCGGACGAAGTCGAGACGGCCGGCCGGCGGATCGAACAGCCCGAACAAAGTAGGGAACGCGTAGAGCGCAACCGGCGCGCTGCCCCACACTATCAGCAGGATGATCTTGCGGGTCTGGTTGTAGCCGACCTTCACCGCTTCCTTGTACTCGTTGCTGACATCGTTGACCGCGTCATAGCCGTTCGGCTCGAAGAAGAAATGCCCGGTCTGCCGCGTCAGCATCGCGAGCCAGCCGACGATGCCGGCGAGCGCCGGATCCCTGAACAGGAGCGCATAGCAGGCGAGGAAGATGACGGCGCTGACCAGATGCAGCGCCTGGTTGACGGTGCTCTGGTGGTAGAAGCGGTAATCGTCGAAGCGCTGCATGCGCAGCATGTCCGGGAGGCGGCTCATCATCAATCCTCGCTCGCGTTGAAAGCAAGCGACGGTTAGGACGAGTCCGTGACCTCTGCGTGAATGCATTATAGTGTCACATTGCAACGCAGGCGTCCCCGCGCGAAGGCAGCGATGATCTCGCAGCAGGCAATTACGGTACGCCGTATTGTACGAACGCGTCGGCAACGCCCGCATTTATCGCCTTCGCGGCCGCGATGTCGCGCTCGGCTCCATCGACGTCAACCTGCTTCCGCTTCGCAAGTCTACGGCCGAAGAGTGCGCTGTCGAGCGCGGGCTTGGCGTTGAGCGCGGCGTCGTAATCGGCGATCGCAGCATCGGCATCGCCGAGTTTGAGATAGGTGAGGGCGCGGCTGTCCAGCGTGTAGGGATCGTGAGGGCGCATCCGCAGCGACTGTTCGCGATCGGTCAGCGCCTCCTGCAACTGGCGCAGAATCGCATGCGTCATGCAGCGGGCGTTGAACACGCCAGCATAGCTCGCATTGGTCTTGATCGCGCGGTCGTAATCTGCCAGCGCCAGAGCGTAATCGTGCGCGTCGAAATACATGTTGGCGCGCGCGTCGAAATCGCGGTCGTTGTCCGGGACGAGTTCGAGCGATTTGGCGAAATCGGCGAGCGCGCGCTCGGCGTCACCCTTGCGCCGAAACGCCTCGCCGCGGTTGGCAAACGGATTGGCCTGCAGCACCGCCGAGCAGCCGGCGAGGCGCTGGTCCTTATCCACCTTGACGCCGAAGCAGCATCGCCTGCGCCGCGGCGGGAAGGGACAGCGCCAGCAGGGCCAGGACGGTGGTGGTCGCATGCACCATGCAGCGGATGTCAATCTTTTGATGGAATATCATGAATTGCGACACTGAAACCATTGAGCCTCTGGCGTGTTTGTGATCGAACGGCGCCAATTGGTTCGAACCCGACGCTGGACGGTGAAGACCAAGATTGCGGGACCAACCGGATCGTTTCAAACCTTGTCCGACACGCCTTACCCGATCGACCTCGACAGCATTCGCGGGGCGTTTCCGCCCGGCATCGAGGTGCCGCCCTTGTTGCTGGAGTTTGCAGGTTGGCTGAAGGGGCGACCCTGGGGCAGCGTCGGCTGCTTCTCCCTGCAAGGCCAGTTTTCCGATCACGCACCGATCTTCGACGGCAGCCCGTTACGCGACAGGTTTTCGCTATTCATGCGGCTGCCGGACGGCTCGGCCGTCGGCGGCTGGTATGGTGCGGGCCTCGATCGCGACGATCCGCCCATCGTCGGGCTGGGGTCGGAAGGCGATTATCAGCTGCTCGCACCGTCGCTCGACGCTCTGCTGGCGAAACTGACGTCGCAGCAATTCGACAAGGCTTGGCACGATCTGCTGCCGCACGAGGACGTCGAGCCTCAGACCGCTGAGCTTGCGCAATGGCTCGCCCGGCAGGCGGCAGGCGACAAGGCGGCGTGCGAGGACGGTGCAGCGGAGTTGCCTGACTTCCGCGGCTTCGTGGAAAGATGGAGCCGGGATCGCGAAGACTATTGGGCCAATCACCGCCTGATGGCCGAGCTCGGCTGGCGACTGGCCGCGCATCTGCCCAAGGGCAAGAACGCCTGGGATAAAACCAATTTCGAGGCCGCCATCGTCGGCAAGCAGTACGAGGCACGCGTGCTGACGCGCGGACCGCAACCGTTCGAGGAAGCCGCCTCGATCGAATCCCTGCTGCGCGATCTGCGCGAGGAGATGCGCAAAGCGCAGCCCGAACTCGGGCTGTGGTATGCGATGAATTTCGGGCTCTATGCCGACGGCCGCGTGATGCCGCGCTTCGACTATGATGCGCGTCCGATTATCGACGGCGAGCCGGCGCTGCAGTCGGAAGCGAAGGCCGATCTCGCCCGCGCGCCAAGGCCGGAGCGCTGGGTGCCGAAATGGCTGGCGTGATCGTCTCCACTACGTCATTGCGAGCGTAGCGAAGCAATCCAGTCTGTCCGCGCGGAGGGATCTGGATTGCTTCGCTGCGCTCGCAATGACGGATTAGCTCAGAACCCCGCGACGCTGCCGTGCAGGTCGTATTGATCCGCGCGCTCGATCTTCGCGGTGACGATCTCGCCGACGCGCAAGGGACGGCGGCTGGAGAGGTACACTGCGCCGTCGATCTCCGGCGCATCGGCCTTGGAACGGCCCTTGGCAACGGTCGGGCCGACCTCGTCGATAATGATCTGCTGGCGCGTGCCGACCTTGCGCTTCAGACGTCGGGCCGAGATCTTCTGCTGGCGCGCCATCAGCGCGTCGTAGCGCGCCTGCTTGATCTCTTCCGGCACGGGACTCTCGAACGCGTTCGCCGTGGCGCCGGCGACCGGCTCGTATTTGAAGCAGCCGAGACGATCGATCTCGGCCTCATCCAGCCAGTTGAGCAGATATTCGAAATCGGCGTCCGTCTCGCCGGGGAAGCCGACGATGAAGGTCGAGCGCAAGGCGAGATCTGGACACTCCTCGCGCCAGCGCTTGATGCGGGCCAGCGTCTTGTCCTGCGCGGCCGGGCGCTTCATCGCTTTCAGCACCTCAGGGCTTGCATGCTGGAACGGGATGTCGAGATAGGGCAGCACCTTGCCTTGGTTCATCAGTGCGATGACCTCGTCGACATGCGGGTAGGGATAGACATATTGCAGCCGGACCCAGGCGCCGAGTTCGCCGAGCTCGCGCGCGAGGTCGAGGAATCTGGCGCGAACCTCGCGGTCCTTCCACGGGCTCTCGGCGTATTTGAGATCGACGCCATAGGCCGAGGTGTCCTGCGAGATCACCAGCAATTCCTTGACGCCCGCGCCGACCAGCTTCTCGGCCTCGCGCAACACGTCGTTGGCCGGACGCGAGACCAGGTCGCCGCGCAGCTTCGGGATGATGCAGAAGCTGCAGCGGTTGTTGCAGCCTTCCGAAATCTTCAGATACGCGTAATGGCGCGGCGTCAGCTTGATGCCCTGCGGCGGCACCAGGTCGAGATGCGGATTGTGCGCCGGCGGCAGCGCACGATGCACGGCGTCGAGCACGCTCTCATATTGCTGTGGGCCGGTGATGGAGAGCACGCCGGGATAGGCCTGTTCGATCGCTTCCGGTTCGGCGCCCATGCAGCCGGTGACGATCACCTTGCCGTTCTCGGCCATGGCCTCGCCGATCGCCGAGAGCGATTCCTGCTTGGCGCTGTCGAGGAAGCCGCAGGTGTTGACGATGACGATGTCGGCTCCATCATGCTTGCGGGCGAGCTCATAGCCCTCGGCGCGCAGGCGCGTGATGATGCGCTCGGAATCCACCAATGCCTTGGGGCAACCGAGTGACACGAAGCTGACCTTGGGCGCAGCCGTCTGATCCATATCCAAATCTGCCTGATTGACGGGCTTGAGCTAGTCCCAATTGCTCATAATTACAACCCTTTGCAGGGCCTTCCGGCATGCTAAGGATGAACCGCCGGACGTGAGTGAGCAATGAGCGCCGAACAGTCGCCGAAAATCGTGATTGTCGACGAGAGCCCGATCCGGGCCGCGATCCTTCAGGAAGGGTTGCGGGAGGCCGGGTTCACCCAGGTCGTCCATATCAGCGAAATGCAGAGCCTGCTCGCCCGTATTTATGCGGTCGACCCCGACATCATCCTGATCGATCTCGAAAACCCCAGCCGCGACGTGCTGGAGGCGATGTTCCAGGTCAGCCGCGCGGTGCGGCGGCCGATCGCGATGTTCGTCGACCAGAGCGATTCTGCCTCGATCCAGGCCTCGGTCGAGGCGGGGGTGTCGGCCTATATCGTCGATGGGCTCAAGAAGGAGCGCATCAAGCCGATCCTCGACCTCTGCGTATCCCGCTTCAACGCCTTCTCCAAACTGCAGGAAGAGCTGGAGCGCACCAAGTCGCAGCTCGAGGATCGCAAGATCATCGAGAAGGCCAAGGGCATCCTGATGAAGGTGAAGAGCCTCAACGAGGACGAGGCCTACGTGCTGATGCGCTCGACCGCGATGCGCGAGAAGAAGAAAATCGGCGAGATCGCCCAGTCGATCATCACCGCGTCGGAGATGCTGAAATGACCGTTCCCCTCCGCATCGGGTTCATTCCGCTGGTCGACGCCGCCGCGCTCATCGTCGCCGTCGACAAGGGCTTTGCTGCCGCCGAAGGCCTCGACGTCACGCTGGTGCGCGAGGTCTCCTGGTCCAACGTCCGCGACAAGCTCAATATCGGCCTGTTCGACGCCGCGCATCTGCTGGCGCCCGTGGCGATCGCGTCCTCGCTCGGGCTCGGCCACGTCAAGGTGCCGATCGCGGCGCCTTTCAATCTCGGCATCAACGGCAACGCGATCACGGTCTCGCCGGCGCTCCATGCGGCGCTGATGGAGGAGATCGACGGCGACCGGTTTGATCCGCTGGTCACGGCCAAGGCGCTGGCGAAGGTGGTGGCGAACCGCCGCAAGGCCGGTGCGGAGTCGCTGACCTTCGGCATGACCTTCCCGTTCTCGACCCACAATTATCAATTGCGATTCTGGATGGCGGCGGCCGGCGTCGATCCCGATGAGGACGTGCGCCTCGTGGTGCTGCCGCCGCCCTACATGGTGGACAGCCTCAGGAGCGGCCATGTCGACGCCTTCTGCGTCGGCGCCCCCTGGAATTCGCTCGCGGTCGATCTCGGCATCGGCCACATCCTGCATTTCGTTTCCGACATCCTCGTGCGCGCGGCGGAGAAGGTGCTGGCGGTTCGCCAGGTCTGGGCCGACAAGAATCCGGACGTGGTCGCAGCTCTCGTCCGCGCGGCGGTGAAGGCCGCCGAATTCATCGAGGAGCCGGCGAACCGCGTCGAGGCGGCCCATATCCTGGCGCAGCCGGAACGGATCGGCGTCGATGCCGAGGTTATCCAGCGGACGCTCACCGGTCGCCTCAAAATCTCGCCCGACGGCACCTTCCGCGAAAGCGCGCGCTATTTGCTGGTCGGGCGTGAAGGGGCAGGGCGCCCCGATCCGGTTCAGGCCGCCTGGCTCTATGCCCAGATGGTGCGCTGGGGACAGGCCCGGCTGACACCGGATGGCGTCAAGACAGCCATGGCCGTGTTCAGGCCGGATCTCTATGACGCAGCGCTCGGCCAGCAGCCGCCTGCCGAAGCCACGGCTGCGTTCGGCGCCTTTGCGGGGCCAACCTTTGATCCCGACAACATTCGGGGGCATCTTGAGGCTTTCAAGGTCGGGCGCTGGCGGCCCTGATTCACCCTGCACCGATTATGGGCGCCCCGGTTGATCGGCTAAATTTTAAGCTGGATGCACGTATTTCGTGAAAGTTCCCGCGCGCATTAAGCGCGGCAGTCTTTAATCATCTGAAATGACGTGGTTTTTCATTCCTCGACACTGGCACGCAACTTGTATGTTGCAGCGCGGCCAGCCTGTCGCAGATGCCTGCTGAGCCAAGTCCCGCAGCAACGAAGCTGACCGGACCGTTGGGTGCAAAGCCGGCTCTCGAGCCAGCCGAACTCCTCGCGGGTCGTTCAATTGTCCGCCGATGCCACTGAGTTGGCCGCAGGAGCTTCGTTACCGTCCATGAAAATCGATCCGCTCTCAATCGACTTTACCGACGAGCAGAAGCGCTATCTCGAAGGCTTCACGACCGGCCTTCAGATCAGCCGGGTCGGCCGCGGTCTGGGCGGCGGCGCCGGCAAGGCGACTGCCGAGCCCACTGGTCCCGATGCCGTCCACATCAAGGCGCAGGACAAGGTCATCGCGTCGGGCAGGAAGCTCGCCGACCAGGAGAGGTTCAAGCGCGACGAGCATCCCTTCGATGCCTATCCGCGGCTGCGCCAGCAGGCGGCCGACAACGCGCCGCCGAGCCCTGCGGACAATTTCCGCTGGCGCTATTACGGCATCTTCTACGTCGCGCCGACGCAGGACTCCTATATGTGCCGGCTGCGCATTCCGAACGGCATCATGAAGCACTGGCAGCTGTCGGGCCTTGCCGATCTCGCCGACGATCTCTGCGGTCCCTACAGCCACGCCACCACGCGCGCCAACCTGCAGCTCCGCGAGATTCCGCCGAAGCACGCGATCAGACTCATCGAGGGCATCCAGGACCTCGGCCTGTGCTCGCGCGGCTCCGGCGCCGACAACATCCGCAACGTGACGGGAACGCCGACCGCAGGCATCGATCCGCAGGAGCTGATCGACACGCGCCCCTATGCGCGCGAGTGGCACTACCACATCCTCAACGACCGCTCGCTCTACGGCCTGCCGCGCAAGTTCAACGTCGCGTTCGATGGCGCCGGCAAGGTCGCGGTGCTGGAAGAGACCAACGACATCGCGTTCACGGCGGTCGAGGTGAAGGACGGCTTTGGCGTCGAGCCCGGAATCTGGTTCCGCCTCGGCCTCGGCGGCATCACCGGCCACAAGGACTTTGCAAGATACTCCGGCATCATCGTCAAGCCGGAGCAGGCGACCGCCGTCGCCGACGCCATCATCCGCGTTTTCATCGATCACGGCGACCGCACCAACCGTAACAAGGCGCGGCTGAAATATGTGCTCGACGCGATGGGCCATAACGGCTTCCTCAAGTTCGTCGAGGAGCGGCTGAAGACACCGTTCACGCGCGTGCCGGAAGAGGCGTTTCTCCCGCGGCCCGCATCGGACCGCATGGCGCATGTCGGCGTGCACAAGCAGAAGCAGGCCGGTCTGAACTGGATTGGCGTGTCGCTGGCGCTCGGCAAGATGAGCTGCGACCAGATGCGGGGTCTCGCCAAGGTCGCGCGCGACCTCGGCGACGGCGAGATCCGCCTGACCGTCTGGCAGAACCTGCTGATCTCGGGTGTACGCGACGAGAATGTCGAACTCGCCATCGCCGCGATCAAGGCGATGGGCCTTGCGGTCGAAGCCTCCCACATCCGCGCCGGCCTGATCGCCTGCACCGGCAGTGCCGGCTGCCGTTTCGGCGCCTCCGATACCAAGCGCAGCGCGGCCGAGATCGGCGACTGGTGCGAGCCGCGCGTCGCCATGGACAAGCCCGTCAACATCCACGTCACCGGCTGTCACCATTCCTGCGCACAGCATTACATCAGCGACATCGGCCTGATCGGCGCGCGCGTGCCCGTGAACGACGAAGACACGGTCGACGGGTATCACCTCTTCACCGGCGGCGGGTTCGGTCCCGACGCCGATGTCGGCCAGGAGGTCTATCACGACCTCAAGGCCGAGGACGCGCCGAAGACGGTCGAGGGATTGCTCAAGGCCTACATCGCCCATCGCGCTTCGCCCGACGAGACATTCCTGTCCTTTGCGCGCCGCCATGATGGCGAGACGCTGCGCAGGCTTGCCGATGCACAGGTGTCCGCATGAACCAGGTCAGCCCTCCGCCGAAACTCGACATCATCCCGGCCAGCGCGCCGTTCTCCGACGCGCAGCGCTCCTGGCTGAACGGCTTCTTTGCCGGACTGTTGTCGCCCGATGCGGCCTCGCCCTTATCGGCAGAGCAGGGCGCTGCCGTCATGGCTGGAGATGGCGACGATGGCGAAGCGCCATGGCACGACCAGACCATGCCGATCGCCGACCGGATGAAGCTTGCCGAAGGTCGCCCGGTCCGTCGCAGGATGATGGCGGCGATGGCCCAGCAGGATTGCGGGCAGTGCGGCTACAATTGCAACGACTATGCGGAGGCGATCGCAAGCCGCAGCGAAGCGCGGCTCAATCTCTGCGTTCCCGGCGGCAAGGAAACAGCCCGGATGCTGAAGTCGCTGTACGAGGAACTCGACAAGGCGCCCGCAGCCAAGGCGCCGGACCAGGCGAATGCCGTGGCAGCGCCGGCCGTGACGGTGACGATCGCCGAGCCCGGACGTTCCCGCGACAATCCGGTCGCCGCCACCTTCCTGTCGCGGCGCCTGCTCAACAGGGGCGCCTCGGAGAAGGAAACCTATCATGTCGAGTTCGATCTGTCCGAGAGCAGGCTCGACTACGTCGTCGGCGACAGCTTTGGCGTGTTCGCGCGCAATGATCTCGGCCTAGTCGACCAGATCATCGCGCTGCTCGGCGCCTCCCATACGACTGAAGTCAACGGCAAGACGCTGCGCGAGGTGCTGACCGACGACGTCTCACTGTCGCCGGCGCCGGATTCGCTGTTCGAGCTGATCTCCTTCATCAGCGGCGGTGCGCAGCGCGAGAAGGCGCGGGCGCTGGCGCAGGGCGAGGATCCCGATGGCGATGCCGCGACCCTCGACGTGATGGCGGCGCTGCAGAAATTTTCCGGCATCCGGCCGCATCCGGAGGCCTTCGTCGAGGCGCTGGAACCGTTGCAGCCGCGGCTCTATTCGATCTCATCCTCGCACAATGCGACGCCTGGAAAGCTGTCGCTGACGGTCGATTCCGTCCGTTACATCGTCGGCAAGCGCAAGCGGATCGGCGTCGCCTCGACCTTTCTCGGTGAGCGCATCCAGGAGGGCGAAAAGCTCAAGGTCTATGTCCAGAAGGCGAACAATTTCGGCCTGCCGCAGAATCCGGCGACGCCCATTATCATGATCGGCCCCGGCACCGGAATCGCGCCGTTTCGCGCCTTCCTGCTCGACCGCAAGGCGACCGGCGCGCCCGGCAAGAACTGGCTGTTCTTCGGCCATCAGCGCAGCGATTGCGATTTCTTCTACCAGGACGAGCTCAATGCGATGAAAACGTCGGGTGTGTTGACGCGGCTGTCGCTGGCCTGGTCGCGCGACGGCGACAAGAAGTTCTACGTGCAGGATCGCATGCGCGAGGTCGGACGCGAACTGTGGACCTGGCTGGCCGAAGGCGCGCATCTCTACATCTGCGGCGATGCCAAGCGCATGGCCAAGGACGTCGAGCGCGCGCTGGTCGACATCGTCGCCCAGTTCGGGGCCCGCTCCACCGACGAGGCCGTCAGTTTCGTCGCCGAGCTCAAGAAGACCGGGCGGTTCCAGGCTGACGTGTACTAGACGGGACTGACCGCCCCTGACTCGCCAAAATCGAAACGCGGCGGTCCATCCTGCGCGGCGCGCAACAATCCTATCGCTTCAGCGACGCGAATACAGGCCTTAGATAGCGCAGCATCTCGGCGGGATGCTCCGTCATCGGGAAATGTCCGAGTTCCGGCATTTCGATGACACGCGCATTTTCGATCCATCCGGCGAGCTGATGCGCGTCATCGACCGTTGCGGAGAAATCATAGTGGCCGATCAGCAGCGAAACGGGAATTGACTTTCCGTCGATCCGCCTGGCGATCTGCTCGCCGTCGTACTCTTCCGAATAAAAGGCGAGGTCGCCGTCATAGATGCCGGGCGCGCCCTGCGAATAGATATAGGCGGCACGGCGGCGAAGGTCTGCCGGGCTGCGCGGCCCAAGCAGGCCTCGGACATAGGCTGCCGAATGCCAGCCGCCATTGACCTTGGCATGGGTAAGGTAGTCGTTGCGCCGACCGCGCGGTCGCAGCGGTGCTTCCAGAGCGATGACCGCGCGCACGAGATCCGGCCGCTCTGCGGCAAGCACCATGGCGATACCGGCGCCCATCGAGCAGCCCATTGCCACGACCGGTTCGCCGATCACCTGTTCGATGAAGCTGACGCACCAGTCGAGATAGGTCTGTTGGTCGAGCAGATAGGCACCGCCGGCCCAGTCGACCGGCGGCATCGAGCGGCCATGAAAGGGCATGTCGAAACCGACAAGGCGCCAGTCGCTGCCGAGAGCCGGGTCACACATCACGCCGTGAAACTGGCGGGTATCGGCTCCTGCCGTGTGCAGGCAGAGGACGGGCGGGCCGTTGCCGGCTTCTTCGCTATAGATCTGCCCGATCCGGCCGCTTGAGGTCGTGATGTCGTGATAGGTGCCCCGCAGGCGGCTGAGATCCGTCAGCTGCGTCTGGACGTCATGAGGTGTGAGATTGGCGAAGATCGCTTCGAACCAGGCGCGGGCTTGCGCGATCGCCAGCGGGGCGCCGGTGATTTTGAAGCGGGGATTGCGCAACTGGATCGACGAGAACGAATGATAGGTCGGGGGCGCCGGATAGGCCAGCACCAGCGCCCAATCATCGGCGCTTGCTGAAATCCCGATCTCGCTTGTCTCGTCAGATAGCGCGGTCAGCGAACCGATCGCGACGTCATGGACGCGGTCGCCCACCGTAAAGCGCACGCGGAGCGAGAGGCCGCGCGCGAACGCGGTGACCTCAGGCGTGGCGAGCGCCGCCGATAAATGGCCGACGAGCCGTTCGAAGACCGACATCGATCAGCTTACTTGTCCGCCGTGAGATAACGGCCGATTTCGGTGTGGTCCGCCTTGGGGCCGAGATGCTTGAGCGCATTGTGCCACATCGACGTGATCTCGTCGGCGAGCGGCGCCTTGACGCCGATCTGATGCGCGAGTTCGTCGGCGGTCTGGATGTCCTTGGCCATCAGCGCCATCGCGAAGCCGGATGCGTAGCTCTCCGAGATCATGAACTGCTTGAGCTTGTTCTCTGTGGAGTTGTTGCGGCCGGTCGAGGCGTTGAGCACGTCCACGAGCGTGTTCGGCTCGATCCCGAACTTGCTGCCAATCGCGAGCGCCTCGGCGGCTGCGGCGAGGCCGGCGGCCGAAACGTAATTATTGAGCGCCTTGGCGGCGTGACCGGAGCCGAGCGGGCCGGTTCGGAACGCGGCAGGCCCCATGGAGAGCAGGATCTTGTCGGCGCGATCGATGGTCGCGTGCGCGCCGCCGGCCATGATCGCCAGCGTGCCGTTGATCGCGCGCTTCACGCCGCCGGAGACCGGTGCATCGATGAACTCGAATCCGTCCGCGATCAGCTCTTCGCCGAGCGCGCGGGTGCCGAGCGGGGCTGACGAACTCATGTCGATGATCACGGTACCCTTGGCGAGCTTGGCCTTGATGCCCTCGATCGCAGCGCGCACGATCTTGCCGTCGGGAAGCAGGGTGACGATCGCAGCGGCCCCGGCGATCGCCTCGTCAATCGTCGCAGCGGCGATCCCACCTTCCTTCGCGAAGGCGCTGCGTGCATCTTCCGACAGGTCGAAGCCGGTGACCTGAAAGCCGGCGCGGGCGATGCATGCGGCCATCGGGCGGCCCATATTGCCAAGTCCGATCACGGTCACCTTGGCGGGCGGGGTGATTGCTGCTGAAGTCGTCACGGGCGTTTCCTCTTGAGATCGTTTGTGTCGTCGATTTATCGAATGTCGGCCGATGATCAGTCGCTGCGACGCAAGGCGTCCAGCGCGACCTTCGCGGCGTTCTGGATGTGAAGAACGCAGGCGCGTTCGGCGCCCGCCTCGTCGCCATTCTCGATGGCGGTCAGAATCGTTTCGATCTCGCTCAGGCTGCTGCCGATCCGATTCGCCTGGGTCATGGATGTCATGCGCAGAACCGTGACGCGGTTGAGCAGCATCTTGAGGAAGCGCTCGACGAAGCTGTTGCCGCAGCCTTCGAGCAGGGCGGCGTAGAACTTGGTCTTGGCTTCCAGGAGGTCGCTGCGGTCTTCCTGCCCCGCGACTTCACCCATCCGCACGAACTGCTCCCGCAGGCGAGCAATGATCGCAGGATCGCGGCGCCGCGCGCATTCCCGTCCCGCGTAGCCCTCGAGCAAGGCGCGAAGATCGTAAAGCTGCGCGGCTTCATCGGCGGTGATCGTGCTGACGACGGGACCCCGGTGCGGAATCGTCGTGACCAGACCCTCGGCTTCGAGCTGCCGCAGCGCCTCGCGGATCGATGTGCGGCCGACGCCGGTCTGTTCGCAGAGCTCGCGCTCGATCAGTCGCTGGCCCGGCTTGAAGCGGCCGCTGCCGATGGCAAAGCGCAGCCGGTTCTCCACAAGCTGACGCAAGCTCGTCGTTTCACGCGTGACGTTGAGGTCCGGGTCTTTTTCAGCCATGCGTCAATTGACCGCCTATCAGACAATCTGTCAAGCAGCTTGACCGCCTGTCTGATTTATGTTCCCCCTTCGCCAAGCCTCGAGGCACCTTTTGGAGGAAACGGACATGTCGAAGACGTCATCTCATCGCGGGCGCATCAATCGCCGCACGGTTCTGGCCGGAACGGCGTCGCTGATCGCCGCGCCATGGATTTCTTCAACGGCGCGCGCCCAAGCCAAGCAGGTCAATATCGGTGTCATCATGCCGCTGTCGGGCGCTAACGCCCAGTTCGGCACCAATTCCCGCAACGGCATCGAGCTGGTTGCGGACGAGATCAACGCAGCCGGCGGCATCAAGGCGCTCGGTAATGCGAAGATCAATCTGATCGTGGCGGACGCCACCTCGACCCCGACGACTGCCGGGACCGTCGCCCAGCGCATGATCAGCCAGAACGAGGTCACCGCCATTCTCGGCGCCTTCGCCTCGTCGCTGACCATCGCCATCTCCGAGGTCACCGAGCGTCGCGACATCCCGCTGCTCACCATGTCGTTCGCCGACCAGATCACCGGGCGTGGCTACAAGAACATCTTCCAGGTCGTGGCCAAGGCGTCGGCGCTCGGCAAGGCGCAGCTCGACTACACCGTGGCGATCGCGCAGGCGGCGGGCACCAGGATCGACAAGATCGCGATCATGTATGAAGACACGGCCTATGGCACCGCCCAGGCCGGGGGGCTTCGCGCTGCGGCCAAGGCGGCGAACATCGAACTCGTGATGGATGACGCCTATCCGCTCGGCATTACCGATACGACCCCGCTGATCAACAAGCTCCGCGCGTCGGGTGCCCAAGCCGTCTTCCCGGTGTCCTACCTGAATGACAGCCTGCTGCTCATCCGCACCATGCGCCAGCAGCGCATCACCATCCCCGCTATCGGCGGCGCGGCAGGTTACGTGATCCCGGATTTCGAAAAGGGTCTCGGCGAATTCGCCGAAGGCGTGTTGTCGATCGCTCCGGCGAATTACGATCTCGATACGGGTCTCACCGATCGCTTCCGCAAGCGGTTCGGCTATTTCATGGTGCACGAAGCGCTCGAGCACGCCGTCGCGCTCGATGTGCTGGTTCAGGCGATCGAGAAGGCGAAATCGGCCAAGGCCGAGGATGTCACCATGGCGCTGCGCGGTGCGAAATTCACCGGCGGCTGGACCAATGCGATGACCGGCGGCGCGGTGGAGTTCGACAGTTCGGGCCTCAACACGGCTTCGATCCCGGTCATGGTGCAGTGGCGCAAGAAGGAACTCGTCACGGTTTGGCCGAAGGACGTGGCCAAGGGCGCGGCCGAGTGGAAATCGTGATCGTCTAGCGAAAGAAGCTCGTGTCGTTCATTCAAGCGATTCTTGATGGTCTTCTGGTCGGCGGCGTCTATGCCGTCATTTCGATCGGCCTGACCCTCGTCTACGGCGTGATGGGCATCGTGAATTTCGCACAAGCGGAGTTCCTGATGATCGGCATGTTCGTATCATGGTTTGCCTGGGCCTATCTCGGCCTCGATCCCGTCCTGGCGGCGCCGCTGTCATTTGCAGTGGCGTTCGCGCTCGGATGGGTGGTGCAGGGGCAGCTGATCTCGCGGGTGCTGAAGGCGCTGTCGGTCGCCCAGATCTTTCTGACGGTCGGCTTGATGATCGTGCTTGAAAACGGCGCGCTGCTCGCGTTCGGCTCGCAATTCCGCTCGGTGACGACGCCCTATCAGACCATGTCGCTTTCGCTGGGCTCGCTGTTCATCAGCGTGCCCTATCTGATCGCGTTCGCCATGTCGCTGGCTTGCGGCGTGGCCCTGTGGTGGTTCATGCGCACCAGCTGGTTCGGTCGTGCGATGCGTGCGACCGCGCAGAACCCGATGGCAGCGCAGTTGATGGGCATCGATACGGCGCTGATGTACAAGCTGGCTTTCGCGCTCGGCGTCGGTCTCACGGCCTTCGGCGGCGCGGTCGTTCTGCCCTATGTCACGGTGTTTCCCCAGGTCGGCGGTCAGTTCGTCGTGCTGATGTTCACCGTGGTCGTGCTCGGCGGCCTCGGCAGCGTTGCCGGTGCCGTCGTGGGCGGTCTGGCGGTCGGCGTCATCCAGGCGCTGTCCGCGCTGTTCTTCCCGATCCAGCTGCAAAATCTCGTTCTCTTCCTCGTGTTCATTGTCGTGCTTGCCGTTCGGCCGCAGGGTCTGGTTGGAGCAAGCTGATGAAGCGTTGGATTGCGATCGTCGTCATCGTTCTGGTCGCCATGGCCGTGCCGCAGGTCCTGAATCCGTCAGGGTACTGGATGCGCGTCTTCACGCTGACGCTGCTGTTTGCCGCGATGGCGCAGGCGTGGAACCTGATCGGCGGTCTCGCCAATCAGCTCTCGCTCGGTCACGCTGCATTTTTCGGGATCGGCGCCTATACCTCGACGATCCTGCTGCTGAAATTCGGCATCAGTCCGTGGATCGGTATGTTCGCCGCCGGGGCGCTCGGCGGCCTGGCCGCGCTCGTCATCGCGGTTCCGACCATGCGGCTGCAGGGCCACTATTTTGCGCTGGCAACGCTCGCCTTCGGCGAGGTGGCGCGTGTGATCGCCAATGTCTGGACCTCGCTGACCGGCGGGCCAGGCGGGCTCTCCGTGCCGTTCGTCCCGCCGAGCTTCGCTGCCTATTCGTTCAAGCAGCTGCTTCCTCATGCTTACATCGCGCTTGTTGCGCTCATCATCGTCACGGTGATCTTCGAGGTCATCCGTCGCGGTGCGATGGGATACCGTCTGCGTGCCATCCGCGAGAATGCGGCGGCTGCCGAGGTGATCGGCATCGACACCACCAAGGTCAAACTGCAGACCGCCGTGATCTCGGGCGTGCTGACGGCCATGCTGGGAACGCTGTTTGCGCAGGTTGCGGTGTTCTTCGATCCCGACACGGCGTTCAGCGCGGCGTCGATCTCGATCCGGGTCGCCCTGATCGCCATCATCGGCGGCGTCGGCACCGCCGTCGGCCCGATCCTCGGCGCGTTCTTCATCGTGCCGATCGAGGAGTTGATGAACGATCTGTTCTCTTCGGGTGCGGCAGGCCTGTCGCAACTGATCTTCGGCGTCATCCTGATCGTGGTGATTCTATGGCGTCCCCGCGGACTCGTGACCATCTTCGAGGCGCTGCGCGCCCGGCTTCAGGGCAGGGGAGCGCAATCATGACGATCCTTGACGTGCGCGGCATCTCGCGACGCTTCGGCGGTCTCCAGGCGCTGTCGGATGTGACTTTCTCGGTTCCGAAAGGGCAGATCGTCGGGCTCATCGGACCGAACGGTGCCGGCAAGACCACCTTTTTCAGCACGCTATGCGGGCTGATCAAACCGGACTCCGGCGCGATCATGCTCGATGGCACCAGCATCGTCGGACAGAAGCCGCACAAGGTAGCCGGTCTCGGCATGACCAAGACCTTCCAGAACGTGGCGCTGTTTGCCGAAAGTTCGGTGCTCGACAACGTGCTGACGGCGGGTTTGTTGCGCCACGACGTGGAGAAGGCGCGGGAGCGGGCACTGGCTTGCCTAGACCGCGTCGGCCTCAGATCGGTCGCGCACAAGATGGCCGGCAATCTGTCGTTTCCGGAGCGGGCGCGGGTCGAGCTTGCGCGCGCATTGTGCACGGATCCCAAGGTTCTGCTGCTCGACGAGGTCATGGCGGCGCTCAATCCCGTCGAAATGCAGGAGATCATGGACCTGATCCGCCAGCTTCGCGATGACGGCATCACCTTGCTCGTCGTCGAACATCACATGCGTGCCATCATGGCGATCTGCGATCGCATCCTCGTTCTGAACTTCGGTCGTCTCCTCGCCGACGGCTCTCCGCGCGAAGTCGCGAACGACCCTGTCGTGATCGAGGCCTATCTTGGACGTTCCGCGGAGGGCCACGTATGATCCCCGCTCAGCCATTGCTCGAGATCAAGGCCCTCAATGCCGGTTACGGCGGCATCGAGGTTCTTCATGATATCGATATCGAGATGCAGGAGGGCGAGTTCGTCTGCATCATCGGTGCAAATACGGCGGGTAAGAGCACGATCCTGCGCGCGATCTCGCGCCTTGTCCCGAATGTCCGGGGTACTCTGCGGTTCAAGGGCGTCGATCTCGCCGCGCGTACGGCGCATGACATCCCGTCGCTGGGCATCGCCCATGTTCCGGAGGGGCGTCACGTCTTTCCGGACATGAGTGTCGAGGAAAACCTGATGCTGGGCGCCTTCACCGCCCGCAAATCCACCGATTTGAAGCAGCGGATGGAGCGTATCTTCGAGCTGTTTCCGCGTACGCGGGAGCGGCGGGCCCAACTCGCCGGCACATTGTCCGGCGGCGAGCAGCAGATGGTTGCGGTCGGCCGTGCATTGATGCTGCAGCCCAAATTGCTGCTGCTCGATGAACCCAGCCACGGGCTTGCCCCAAAGGTCGTGGAGGAGATGCATGATGCGTTCGTGAAGATTCATCAGGGCGGCACTTCCATTCTGCTCGTGGAGCAGAATGTCGGCCTCGCCCTGGATGTCGCCGCACGCGGATATGTCCTGGAAAGCGGCCGTGTCACACTCAAGGGCACGTCCGCCGAGTTGAATGCGAATCCGGCCGTTCGCGCTGCCTATCTCGGTATCTGACCGAAGGGCAGGCGAGGGCAACCGACCAATCCCAGCAAGAAGGAGCCACGATATGAGCTACGATCAGACGATTACCCTCGGCGGCCTGTTCGATGAAGGCCTGAAGACGCGTCGCGAAGTTCTCGGCACCGCCTATGTCGACAAGTCGATCGAGGCCGCCAATGATTTCATGATGGCGTTCCAGCACATCACCACCGAATGGTGCTGGGGATACGCCTGGAACCGTCCGGGCCTCGATCAAAAAACCCGCAGCATGTTGAACCTGGCGATGTTGACCGCGCTCAATCGCTCGCCCGAAATCAAGCTGCACACGCGCGGCGCCATCAATAACGGCGTCACGGTCGAGGAGATCAAGGAAGTCCTGCTGCATGCGACCGTCTATTGCGGCATTCCGGCGGGGCTGGACGCCTTCAAGGCGGCGAATGAAGTCCTCAAGGAAATGGGACAGGTCAAGTAACTTTCGGCTTGAAGCGTCCGAGGCCGCGATCGTCGACTGCGTTGTTCAAATCAGTTTTGCTGCGCTGGCATGGCCAGCGCAGCGCGTCCTGAAACCAGCTTTCGCAGCCGGCAGCGGCACGTGAGTTATTGAGGAATCGGGGCGAATCGCGGATGCCGCGCAGCGGTCCGGCGGTCGCCCTCTACTGTGCATGGGGTTGTTTTGAACGTTTCCGGTGCTGCGAGGCAACTGCCTCGTCGCGTCAGGCTCGCCTGAACGGCGCGACCTCGATCCCCGCATTTTTCAACGCTTGGCGCAGCGTGCGCGCGATTTCGACGGCGCCGTGCGTGTCGCCGTGGATGCACACGGTATCCGTGCGCATCTTGATCGCCTTGCCGGTGACCGAGACCACCGCACCGTCCTGCACCATCCTCACCACGCGATCGGCGATCGCCTTGGCATCGTGCAGCACCGCGCCGGGCTTCTTGCGCGAGACGAGGTTGCCGTCGTCCTCATAGGCGCGGTCGGCGAACACCTCGTGCACCATCGGCAGGTTGGCCTCTTCGCCGGCCTTCACCAGTTTCGAATTGGCGAGCACGACGAAGGTCAGGCCGGGATCGACCGCCTTGATGCCGGCGGCGATTGCTTTAGCCGTCATGTCGTCCTCGCAGGCGACATTCGAGAGCGCACCATGCGCCTTCACATGCGTCACTTTGTGGCCGGCCGCGGTCGCGATCGCCTGCAGCGCACCGATCTGGTAGGCGACGAGGTTCTCGATCTCCGAGGCCTTGAGGCCCGCGATCGGATGCCGGCCGAAGCCGTGCAGATCGCGGTAGCCGGGATGCGCGCCGACGGAAACGCCGCGCGCCTTCGCCAGTTCGACCGTCCGGCGCATGATATCGGGATCACCGGCATGGAAACCGCAGGCGACGTTGACCGAGCTTGCCAGGTCGATCATGGCGGCGTCGTTGCCCATCTCCCACGCGCCAAAACCTTCGCCGAGGTCGCAATTGAGATCGATCGTCTTCATCGGGTGCTCTCCGCCTTGGGTGGTCGTGTCGTTTACGGCTCCGCCATGACCTGCCAGGTCCCGGCATCCACGGCGCTCACAGCATAGCCTGCAACGTTGGCATCGCTGAGCGCCTCGATATTCAGCTCGACCGTGTCGCAGCCGCGCAGGCGGTCCGGCAGGCTCCGGATCAGTTGGGCGAATTTGCGCGCCTCGTCCTGGGCCTCGACCATGCTGACGGCCTTGAAGCGGAACGCGGTTCCCGCCGAGGTCTGCGCGAGGCGGCCGACATCGGCCGTGATCACGGTTGCGATCTTGGGATAGCCGCCGGAGGTGCCGCGATCCATCATCAGCGCAATCGGCGAGCCGTTGCCGGGCACCTGGATGCTGCCATTGACGGTGCCGTCGGACACGATGTTGTGGCCGTGCAGATGCTTGATCGCGGGGCCCTCGAGCCGGTAGCCCATGCGGTCGGAGGTCGCCGAGATCTTCCACTCACTGTCGAGGAACAGCGCCTTGTTGGCGTCATCGAACTCGTCGTCCTGCGGTCCGAGCAGGACGCGGATCGGGCCGCTCACCGGCTTCGGCAGCTCGATGCGCAGCTCGGGCGCTCCGCTCGCGGCATCGATGGTGAATTCGTCGCCGGCCTGGAGCGGACGCGGGTAGGGGCTGCCGAGCCCGGCCCGGGCGTTCACCGCGAGGCTGCCGAACACCAGATCGCCCTTAATGGCGCCTTCGATCGCCAGATAGCTGAACGCGCCGCCCCGGGCAAAACCCAGCGCCAGCGTCTCGCCGTCCTTCAGCGTCAACGATGTGTCCATCGCCACCGGCTTCCCGGCGACATCCGCATTGCGCGGTGCGCCCGCGATCGCGACACGCACGGCGCCGTCACGGGCGGTGAAGGTGGCGCCGAACGGACCGATCTCGACGGCGGCTGCGAACGGCGCGTTGCCAACGAGCGTGTTCGCCGCCGCGAGCGACAGCCGGTCCATGGCTCCGCTGACCGTGAGGCCATAGCGCTGCGCCCCAAAACGTCCGCCGTCCTGGACGGAGCTTGCAGGCCCAATGGAGGCGACGACGAGCCGGCTCATGCCACCACCTGTTCGGCGACGATCTCGCCGGCTTCCGCGGCGCGGTCGAGGTCCTCGAAGGACTTGTGGTCGATGGCGAAAAACGTCACGCGATCACCGGGTTCGGTGAGGAACGTCGGCGTCCGGTGGAGCTGATAGGTTCGCACAGGCGTGCGTCCTAGCAAGTGCCAGCCGCTCGGCGCCGCCAGGCATTGGATCCCGGCCTGGACGCCGCCGATGGAGATGGTGCCGGCGGGCGTCAACAGTCGCGGAGATTGTCGCCGGGACATGTGCAGGGATTTGTCGAGACCGCTGAGATAGGACCAGCCCGGCGTGAATCCGATCATGGCAACCCGGTAGTCGCCCCCGGAATGGCGGGCGACGATGTCGTCGGGCGTGGTGTTCAGCGCCTTGGCGACGTCCTCAAGGTCGATGCCGTGCTCGCCGCCATAGGCAACGGGGATGCGCCACCGCCGCGCCCGGGTCGCCGGCGGCAACGGCTGGCTGGCGATCGGGAGGATCTCTGCGCCGAGCGCGTCGAAGCCGATCTTCTCGGGATCGTAGTGCACCAGCAGCGAGCGATAGGTCGGTACGGTCTCGGTGATACCGTCGATGGGGCTTGCCGCGAGCGCCTTGTCGAGCGCGAGCACGCGCTCGTTGGCGGCGTCGTCGATGGTGCGGCTGAACTCGACCGTGACGGCACTGTCGCCACTGGGCAAAAGGCGGGGCGGGGGAAGCGTCGCGGCCATATGTGTCGAAATCGGGCTTCTCAGGAATGCGGGCTCAGCCTTGAAGTCCGCTTCTCCCTGCTTCGCGTAATTGCGCCCGCAAGTCCAATAAATTAATGCAAGGGGGCGCGATAAACCCTTGTTATCGCGTCGCATAACATCCCACCGGCCCTGCGTTCTTGGACCTTGACGGCAGGCGCCCGGCTCGCAAGATGCGCCCGCACTTTCCCGCCATCCGGAGCTCGTCTGTTTCCATGTCGCTGTCCCCCGAAGCCCGCAAGACCCTCGCCGGCATCACCACTGCCACCATCACCACGGTCCTGCTGAAGAAGGGCCTGCGCAACGTCTGGATGCGCGGCGCGCGCCCGCTGCGCCCGGGCCTGCCGCGTCTGGTGGGACCCGCCTTCACGCTGCGCTTCGTGCCGGCGCGCGAGGATCTGGCGACCCCGGAATCCTGGTCGTCGCCGATCTCGACCCGCACCGCGATCGAGGCAATGCCCGAGGGGTGCATCGCCGTGGTCGACGCCATGGGCATCACCGATGCCGGCATCTTCGGTGACATCCTCTGCGCGCGCATGATGAAGCGCGGCGTCACCGCGCTCGTCACCGACGGCGTGGTGCGTGACGTCGAGGGCGTGCTCGGCACCAACCTGCCGGTGTGGTGCGACGGCTATGCCGCGCCGCCCTCCGTGGCGGGCCTCACCTTCGTCGGCTGGGGCGAGCCGATCGGCTGTGGCGGCGTCGCGGTGTTCCCGAACGACATCGTGGTTGCCGACCAGGATGGCTGCGTGCTGATCCCGCAGGCGATGCTCGACCACGTGCTCAATGAGGGCGTCGAGCAGGAGCGTATGGAAGCCTGGATCGTCAACGAGGTGAACAACGGCGCGGTACTGCCGGGCCTCTATCCCATGAATGCCGAGACCAAGGCGCGCTACGCCGCCAGCAAGAAGTAACCGACAACACGCGAGGACGTCCCATGGAAATCACCGTTGCAGGCACGCGGCCGACCCGCCGCGCGCCCAAGGAACATTTCACCGGCACCGTGTTGCAGGATCCCGTGATCATGGCGCCCGCGCCGGCACGGCTGAATTGCTCGCGCGTCACCTTCGAGCCGGGCGCGCGCACCAACTGGCACCACCATCCGCTCGGGCAGACGCTCTATGTGATCTCGGGAGTGGGGCGTGTGCAGACCAGGGGTGGCCCGATCCGCGAGATCCGCCCCGGCGACACCGTCTGGATTCCGCCGGGCGAATTGCATTGGCACGGCGCAACGCCTGACAACAGCATGTGCCACATCGCGATGCAGGAAGCGCTCGACGGCGTGTTCTCGACCTGGCTGGAGCCGGTGACGGACGCCGAATACGGCGCGCCGCTGGGCTAGCTCTGCTCCCGGGACAATCGCTGGTCCCGGCTCAGCGGCGCGTCATGATATGCCGCGCCGCGCCCGGGACACGAGATCTACTGCCGCTCGGCGGTCCACGTTCCCGTGCACAGGGCGCCATGCCATGTGCCGGAGCCGGAGGTGCCGCTGAGCCGGCCGTAGCCGACGGCGCGCTTGATGCCGGTGCTCAGGGTGACGTTGATGCTGCCGGCATCCGCCACGCGCCCGGACGCCGTCACCATCGCGCTGCTCGAGGCGATCTGGCCGTTGGCGATGCCGATCGCAACGGTCGCGCCGTTGCCGCAGGTCTCGCTCGACGACGAGATGCGGACATTCCAGGCGCCGTCGAAGGTGCTGGCGCTCGCCTGTGCGGCCGGCAGCGCGATGGCGACGATCGTGGCAAAAAGGCATTTGCGAAACGCATTCATGGCGCGCCCCTGTGGTTGAACATGGGGGCATCGTGTCATGGGCGAGGAGCCGCGGATGTGAGGGTGGTCACGCCGGAAGGGGCCTTGTGAGATGGCTCACCCTTGCGGACGGTCCGGCGGACAAAGCAGAAGGGGCCCTTGCGCGGCCCCTTTCGTCGCCATCGAACGTCGAGCCTCGGCTCAGTTCACCCGCGTCCAGGTCTGGCCGCCGCAGAACATGCCGCCGAAGGCGCAGCCCTGCACGCGCAGCCGATCGGTGCCCTTCAATGCGATGGTGGAATCGTAGGTCGAGCCGGTGTTGGGATCGAGGATGCGGCCAGACCATTTCTGGTCCTTGCCGGGCTTCATGTTGATCAGGACCTGCTCGCCATTCTGGTTCGATTTGCTGTCGACCGAATAGCCGCAGAGATTGTTGCCGCACTGCTCGATGCGGACCTTGCCTTCCTTCTCCTCGGTGAGCCACACGCCGAGCGGCGAATTGGGATCGCGCGTCGGCGCGGAGGCGGGAGCCGGGGGGGCGATGGCAGCGGATTGAACGGGGGCGGGCGCAGGTGCCGGGGCGGGAGGCGGCGTTGGGGCCGCCGGCTGAACAGCAGCTATTGCCGGGGTTGGCGGCGGAGGCGGTGCGGGCGGGACAGCGGCGACCGTCGGGGCGGCGCTCGGGGCCGGTTGAGGCGGCGGCACCATCGCGTTTTCGGCCGGAGCAGCGTTTGCCGTGGCGGCCGGAGGCGCCGCGACCGCGGGAGCCTGGGTCTGTTCGGCCGCCGGAGCCGCTGGTGCGGGGACCGCCGCGGGGCTGGTCGGCTGCGGATCGGACTTGGCCTGTTGAGGTGCCTGCGGGTCGGCTTTCGGAGCCCCCTTGGCATCATTCTTGGCCTTCTTCGCCTTGCCCTGGCCGGTGTTGTCGTACACGCCGGGGATCGACACCGTCCCGCGGTCGGGATCGATGCGGATGGTTCGCCCGCCGTAATCGAAGGTGTACTGCGCCTGCGCGGCGGTGCTTGCCAAAAGGAATGCGGCGGCAGCCAACAGCTTCCTCATTTCGATCTCCCGAACAGGTGGTCCCGGCACCGACGCTACGCGCCGGCTCGCTCGCAAACAGTGATCCAGATCACTATTGTCCGTATGAGTCGTCGTCTCGCCGACCTTGGTTCAAAGACGCTGGAGTCGGTCCAGAATTGAATCTGCATCATGACGAGTGCGGCCTGCATCGGGGGCGGGATGCAGGACTTGCGGAAAGGGCCTGCTGACAAATCCGCGTTGCCCGTCACCGGCACCGGGATACGGCCGCCACACGCGCCGCAACTGGGATTCGCGGATGGCAAGCGTCACGGGACGCCTTCCTCTGTTTTCTTAATCTCTTGTTCGCTTCCGGGGCGCGGTGGTAGGAAAGCGTCAATCTCGGGAGACCGTCGTGTTCTATTGGTTGCTGCTCGGCATCACGGCTTTGCCGTACCTGGTCTTCCCCGTTGTCTTTGCCGGCAAGAGCCCGCCGAATACCGAGATGGTGCGTCAGGCGATCCTGTTCCTCGCCAATGCCCACATCGCGATCACCCTGTTCTTCTATTACGATCTGCGGTTCAGGTCCGTGCGGGCTCAAAACCCGTTTCGCTACACGTTCCTTCCTATCGTCGTCGTGATGCTCGCCGGAGCCAGCTATTCGCTCGTACCGCCCCCCCTAGAGCCACTGTGGTGGGTCGTCTACGTGGGCTGGCAGAACTGGCATTTCGGAAAACAGACCTTTGGTATCTATGCACTCGTTGCCGTCGACCAATCATCGCGCCGCATGACCCAGGTCGAACGGTGGGTCTTGTATGCCTCGATCATTTGCGGGGCGATCGGAGGGCTATGGCTTGCGACACCCGCTAACGCCGAATGGCATGCCATGTCGCTGGAAGCCAGGAAATGGTGCGGCTATGGAACGCTCGCGCTTCTGATCATCGGATCACTCTGGATTGCGCGCGAGCCGGTTCCTCTCAAGCAGAAGGCGTTCTTTCTGGTCTCGATCGCCTTCTTTGCTCCGCAATATCTGTTCTCGACGGTTGATCTCGGTTTTACCCCTTACTCCGTCGCCCATTCCCTTCAATATATGTTCATCATGACCATCGTCGCGTTCAACGCAAAAGGGCCCGAGCGCACCGATGGTTTCGACGCCGGGCTCATCACCGCAGTGGTGTTTTTCGCCATCGTGCTGTTTGGCGGCGCCATCATTACGATTCGCGGAGAGTTCGGCGATCTCACAACTGCATGGTTTGGCTCGCAGCGGCTTGGCAGGTTTGTCACCGGCGCGATGTTCGGCCTGGTGATCGCGCACTACATTGTCGACGCTCACGCTTGGCGGCTGCGCGATCTGCCACAGCGAGAATTTGTCATGTCGCGGATGAAGTTTCTCGGTCGCACCGGTTCGAGGCTCGTTCCGGCCGAGTGAGCAAGGCTAAGTCGTTCGCGTTCTCACGCGAACGGCCGATGCCAACGCCACAGCCGTCAGTGATTGTCGCACTTCAGGTCGCGGCCTACTCGAACCAGGCGGCGTAGATCTTCCTGTAGCTGCCGTCCTCCATGGAGATGTGCAGCCACTGGTCGACGAAGGCCTTCAGGGCCATGTCGCGCTGGAGCCAGTAGGCCTTCTCGGAGAAGTCGAACGGCTTTTCGGGATGCACCGCGCAGAGCACGCCGGCATGCTGCTTCTGCTGGTAGCGGGTTTCGGAAGCGTCCGTCATCATCAGATCGGCATTGCCCTTGGCGATCTCGTCGAAGATCACGGTGTTGTCGGGGAACACGGTGATGTCGGCCTCCCTGATGTTGGCGCGGGCAAAGCGCTCGTTGGTGCCGCCGGGATTGACGATCACGCGGGTGCCCTTCTTGTCGATGTCGGGAAGCGTCTGGTACTTGGCCGTGTCGGCGCAGCGCGTGATCGGCGTCTTGCCCTCGCGCATGATCGGGGTCGAGAAGTAGCCCTTCTTCTGCCGGTCGAGCGTGACGGAGACGCCGCCCATCGCGATGTCGAACTGGTCGGCCTCGAAATCCTTCATCAGCTTCGGCCAGGCCGTGGCGACGTATTCGACCTTGACGCCGAGCGCCTTGCCGAGGGATTCCGCCATGTCGACGTCGAAGCCGCTGAACTGCTGCGTGGTCCTATCGAGATAGGTGAACGGCTTGTAGTCGCCGGTCATGCCGACGCGCAAAACGCCGCGCTTGACGATCTCGTCGAGGCGCGAGGGCGCCTGCTGCGCGTGAGCCGAAAGGTTCGCCAGCAACGCTACGGCCAAAGCGGCCAGGATTCGAACATGCCTTCGAACGATCATCTCTTTTCCACCCCTGCGCGAACTGTCATTGTGCAGTCCGCGAGGGGTTGATTTAGACCAAGCGCCCGCCGCTGGCGAGACGGGAGTGAGAGGAATTTCGACGTGACGATATCGATGTACGAGGCCTCGGCCGGCCTGTTCGTGCCCTATCTGCGCAACCTGTCCGCGCTGCTCGACAAGGGCGTGGCCCATGCCGAGGCCCGCAAATTCAATCCTGCCGTTCTCTTGGGGATGCGGCTGTCGCCGAACATGTACGATCTGGCCCAGCAGGTCGGCGAGGCCTGCCGTCATGCCACGATCGCGCCGGCCCTGCTGGCGGGCCGCGAGCCGGTGATGCTGCCGGCGCTCGAGCACGACATGGCCGGGCTCCAGGCGCGCATCGCAACCGCGATCGAATTCATCAAAAGCCTGCCGCGGGACGCCATTGACGGCGCGGCGGAGCAGCAAGTTTTCTTCAGGCTGAAGAACGGGACCGAGCTGCCCTTCACCGGGCGGACGCTGCTGCTGACCTTCAGCGTCCCGCAGTTCTTCTTTCACGTCACGACGGCCTACGACCTGTTGCGGCACGCGGGCGTCGAACTCGTGAAGAAGGATTATCTGGGGAGGACGTAATGGTTTGGTGTTCACCTCTCCCCGACGGGGAGAGGCACACGAAGAGATCCAGCCGCCGATGGTTTTACGCTTCGCCCTTGCGCTCGTAGTCGGCGAGCGAGCTGCGGCCGGCGATCTCGCTGCGCAGCAGCTCGAAGCGACGATGGGCCTCGTCCTCGTGCGCGTCGACGAACTGCACGGCAGCCTCGCCCGTCATCGGGCCGCTGATCACGGGCGCGGATTGTTCGCCGATGGTCTCGTGAACATAGTACTGGCCGTCGTCGCCGCGATGGACCATCCATTTCAGGCGAATCGCCACCATCGGCCCGGGGCCGACCTTGCTGTAGCCATCGGCATCGGTGTCGCCCGGCACCAGCGGTTGCTCCTCGACCACGAGAGGCTCGTCGGTCGCCGCGTGCTCACCTGCGAACACCATGTCCGTGACGGTCACGGTCTCGGTCTGCCGGACCACGAGAACGGGCTCGGGCTGCTCCAGGATGCTGGCGATGGTCGCCAGCGCGTGGTCGGTCGGGTCGATGTCTGACAAGGGTCCATCCTCCAGCTCGACGCGGCCGGCAAGTCTGTCCCACTGCCGCCGCGGCCGGACTTATTACGCGGGTTTGATTAAGGCTGAGTTTGGGCTCGATCTGCACCAAAATGGGACGCATTCTGGCGCTCAGAAGGCGGGCGAACCACGAATGACCCGCAGAATTGCGCAGCGTCTTCCGCAAACTTCAGGCTCGCGTAACGACGAAAGCGCGATGACCGTTCATCGCGCTTCGGCCGCAGGCCTTCGGTTGGCTCAGCCCAGGACGTCCTGATTGATGATGTTCTGCCGGATCGGATCGCCGTCCAGCACACTCAGGATGTTGCGCGCGGTCTGCTCGCTCATGCGGCTCACTGCCTCGACGGTGACGCCGGCGACGTGCGGCGCCATGATGACGTTGGGCAGCGCGAACAGCGCGTTGCTGACCGGCGGCGGTTCGACCTCGAACACGTCGATGCCGGCACCGGCGAGCTTGCCGGAGACCAGCGCGTCGTACAGCGCCGCTTCCTTCACGATGCCGCCGCGCGCGGTGTTGATGAGATAGGATGTCGGCTTCATCCGGCCGATCCTGTCAGCGTCGAACAGGCCGATGGTTTCCGGGGTCTTCGGGCAGTGGATGGTGACGAAATCGGCGTTCGGCAGCGCGGCGTCGAGATCGGCGACCGGCTCGCAATCGGCGGCCTTGATCTCGGCGGCGCGCTTGTAGGGATCGTAGACCTGGACCTGCATCTCCATGGCCTGGCAGCGCTTGGCGGTGCGGGTGCCGATGCGGCCGAAGCCGATGATCAGGACCGTCTTCCCGTAGAGATCGAACGGCAGCATGCCGAGCCGGCTGGCCCATTTGCCGTCCTTGACGCAGGCATGCATCTCCTGCGCGCGCTTGGCGAGCGTCAGCATCATGAACAGCGCCTGCTCGGCGACCGAGGGCGAGTTGGCGCTGCCCGCGACCATCAACGGCACCTTGCGACGGGAGAGGGCAGCCACATCGACGGCGTCGTAGCCGACGCCGATCCGGGTGACGACCTTCATGTCCTTGGAGGCCTCCAGCTCGGTCTCGCCGAAGGCGGTGGCGCCGAGCGCCACGCCATGGACCGGCGCATGGCTCTTCAGCAAGGCCTCGAAGTCGTTTGCCGAGATCAGGTTCGGAAACTCGACGAGCTCGATGTCGTCGCGCTGGGTGAGGAGGGCGCGGGCCCCTTGCGACAAAGTTTGTGTCACGAAAATCTTTTTCTTGTTGGTCGTCATCGCTCCCCGCCTGCTCCAAGTTTCTTGAGCCGGCGTCACAACACGGCGCCGGTCTCCTCGTTTAGCAGGTGCATATTGTTGAGGTCCATCGCCAAACGCATGGGAGCCCCGTCCGCCGCGCCGGCGTTGGGATCGACGCGGCCGCAGACCGGCGTCCCGTCGAGCGCGAAATAGACCAGCGTCTCCATCCCCATCGGTTCGGTGACGTCGAGCACGGTGTCGAAGGTCTCCTCGCCGGGCTCGAGATGCGCGTGGGCCTCGGTGAGATGTTCGGGCCGGATGCCGAGCAGCAGCTTGTCGGTGCGCGGCAGCGCGCCATACCGCGCGGCGCGGGCCGGCGGTAGCGGGAAGGCGATGCGGTCGGAGAGGCGGATCCGGAGCGTGCCGGCGGCATCCTCGAGCCGGCACGGGATGAAGTTCATCGCGGGCGAGCCGATGAAGCCGGCGACGAAGCGCGTCGCCGGCTTGTGGTAGAGCTCGTTCGGCGTGCCGATCTGCTCGATGCGCCCCTTGTTCATCACCACCACGCGATCGGCGAGCGTCATCGCCTCGACCTGGTCGTGGGTGACGTAGACGGTCGTGGTCCGCACCTTCTGGTGTACCTTCTTGATCTCGATCCGCATCTGTACGCGCAGCTTGGCGTCAAGATTGGACAGTGGCTCGTCGAACAGGAAGACCTTCGGGTTGCGCACGATGGCGCGGCCCATGGCGACGCGCTGGCGCTGGCCACCCGAGAGCTGCTTCGGCTTGCGGTCGATCAGGTCGGTGATGTCGAGCAGGCGGGCGGCCTCCGTCACCCGCGCCTTGATCTCGGCCTTGGGATAGTGCTTCAGGCGCAGCCCGAACGACATGTTCTCGGCGACCGTCATGTGCGGGTAGAGCGCGTAGTTCTGGAACACCATCGCGATGTCGCGGTCCTTCGGCGGAACGTCGTTGACGACGTCGCCGCCGATCATGATGTCGCCGCCGGTGATGTCCTCCAGCCCGGCGATCATCCGCAGCGTCGTCGACTTGCCGCAGCCGGAAGGGCCGACCAGCACGATGAACTCATGGTCGGAGATGTCGAGATCGATGCCGCGGACGGCCTCGACATCGTCGTAGCGCTTGATCACCTTCCGCAGTGCAACGTCAGCCATGAGGATCAACCCTTTGTCGCGCCGGCGGTCAGGCCGGCAATGTAGTAGTCCATCAGGAACGCATAGATGATCAGCGGCGGCGCCGCGCCGAGCAGCGCGCCGGTCATGATCTGCCCCCAGTTGAAGACGTCGCCCTTGATCAGCGTGGTGGTGATGCCGACCGGCAGCACGAGCTGGTCGACAGACGTCGTGAAGACGAGGGGATAGAGGAACTGCGCCCAGGACACGGTGAAGGCGAAGATCGTCGCCGCGATCAGCCCGGGCAGGGCCACGGGAATGAAGATCCGCAGCAAGGTCTGGAGCCATGAGGCGCCATCGATGATGGCGGCTTCATCGAGCTCTTTCGGGATCGATGCGAAATAGCCGATCATGATCCAGGTGCAGAACGGCACCGTCAGGGTCGGATAGATGAACACCAGCACGTACCAGCGATTGAGGAGCGTGATGCCGGTGAACTCCTGGATGACGGCCAGCATCTTGAACAGCGGGATGAAGAGCAGGCTGTCCGGAATGAGGTAGGTCAGGAACACGCCGGTCGCGAGCGTGGCCGAGCCCCAGAACTTCATTCGCGCCAGCGCGAAGGCCGCGGGGACGCTGATGAGCATCGTTACGATCACCACCGTGATCGAGATGATCGACGAATTCCAGAAGAACCGTAGAAACTGGTTCGAGGTCAGGAGCTCGACATAATTCGAAAGCGTCGGGTGAAACACCCACCAGGGATTGGTCGCCGCCGATATCTCCGCGCTGCCCTTGAGCGAAGTGATCAGCATGTAGATGGGTGGCGTCAGGAAGAAGATCGCAAACAGCACCAGGAAGAAATATGACCAGCGCAGCGCCCAGGTGCGGTCCCGGCTCATGCTGCCATACCTGACCTTGCGGCTCGGTCCGGCCTTGTCGATTGCGAGCGTGCTCATCAGGCTTCGTTCCCGCGTTTGGAGACGTCGCGCAAGATGAAGATCGCGGCGACGGCGAGGATGGGTACCATGAACAGCGAGACGCAGGCGCCGAGCGGGATATCGCTGCTCTGGATGCCCACCTGGAACGCCCAGGTGGCGAACAGATGCGTCGTATCCAGCGGACCGCCCGAAGTCAGGATGCGCACGATGTCGAAATTGGCGAAGGTGACGATCAGCGAGAAAAGGGTGGTGATGGCGATGATGTTGCGCATCATCGGCAACGTGATGAACCAGATACGTTGCCACCAATTCGCCCCGTCGATGGCTGCAGCCTCATAAAGCTGATCCGGAACCGATTTCAGTGCGGCGAGATACATGATGAGGAAGAATGGCGCACCGTACCAGACGTTGACGAGGATGATGGAGAAGCGCGCCCAGAAAGTGTTGCCGAGCCAGGGGATCGGACCGACCCCGAAGAAGGAGAGCGTGTAGTTGAAAGCGCTGTAGGAAGGATCGAACAGCCATAGCCAGGCCAGCGTGCTCATCGCCGGCGGAATGACCCAGGGCACCAGCAGCATGCCACGCCATTTGCGCTGCTTCTTGCCCGGGATATTGTGGACGAAATGCGCGACGATGAATCCGATCAACGCCTTGAAGATCACGGCCGTGACCGCAAAGATGCAGGACTGCTTCACCACCATCCAGAAGGTTTCGCGCTTGAACAGGAAGGTGAAATTGCCGAGGCCGACGAATTTCGTCATCGCCTTGTTCAGCGTCGCCAGATAGAGCGAATAGAACGCGGGATAGAGCACGAGCAGGAAGATCAGCAGGATCAGCGGTAGCGTCAGGAAGAACGCCACAGTCGATTTCCGTCCCAGAACATTGCGCAGGTTCGCGCCTTTCCTGTGCGGGCTGGCAACACGGGCGAGGCGGCCTTGCTCGACGACGACATCAGCCATGGATCAGACTTTCTGGAACAACCGTTCTGGCGCAGGTGCGGCGGCAAAGCCGGCGAGCGGCCGGCTTCGTTGACATTCGGACGGATCGGGAGCGCGCCCTGGCGGCGCGCGCCCGAACGCGCGAACCGCCATGGCACACACCCGGATCAGGTCCGCATGAAGCCCTCGCACTCGCCCTCGGCCCAGGCGAGCGCCGTGTCCATCTTCTCGCCCTGTGCGAAGCGCAGCGCCATCTTGGTCAGGGTCGCCTGGAAGTAGATCTGCTGGGCGATCTTCGGCGGCGCGGGCGATGCGGCGATCGACAGCGTCTGATGGTTGTAGGGGTTGGGATAGTGATAGAGCGTGCCCTTCGGCGGTCCGACCTCGGCCCAGGTCTTCAGCGTCGTCATATTGGCGTAAGCGGGCAGGTCGTAGCCGCCGCTCGCCGCCACGAATTTCTCGATCGCTGCCGGTGAGGAGAGGTACACGAGCAGGCTCTTGGCCGCCTCCTTGTTCTTGCCAAAGCTCCAGACGCCCCAGAAGTAAGGCAGGAAGGGCGCAAAGCGTCCCTTCGGACCGGCCGGGAAGCCGTGTGTCCAGCACTGCTCGGCGACCTGCGGTGCGTCGCGCTTGGCGACCGCCCAGGCGCTGGGCGGGTTGAGGATCATGGCGCCGCGGCCCGAGATCAGCCATTTGTTGTTCGAAGCGTCGTCCCATGACGGGGCATCCGCCGGAAGCACCGCGATCAGCCGCTTGTAGAATTCAAGCGCTTGCCGCACCGCGTCGGTCTTCACCGTGACATCGCCCTTGGCATTGACGAGTTCGGCGCCGAAAGACTGGAAGATCGCGCCTGCCGTGTCGACACTGTCGGTGGTCTCGCCGAGACCGATCCCGAACGGGAAGCCACCCTTCTGGCAGGCTTCCGCGGCTTTCAGGAACGTCTCCATGGTCCAGTTGTCGGCCTTTGGGGGGCTGCCCGCCGGATACATCTCCTGGACGTCGATGCCCGCATATTTCTTCATGAGATCGATGCGGGAGCAGGGACCCTTGATCTGGCTTCCCGGCGTAGCCGGCACGGCGAGCCATTTGCCGCCCGATTGTCCGAGATATTTGACGGTGCCGTTCACCTCGCCGTTCTGCTTGATCAGCGGCTCCATGACGTCGTTGAGCGGCTCGAGATTCTCCGAATAGGCGTGCGGCCACCAGCTTGGCATCTGGAGTATGTCATGACCCGACTTGGCCTGCGCTTCGGCCGCCGCGGTCAGCTCGATTTTCTTGTTGTTGCTGGTGATGTAGTCGATCGAGACCTCGACCTTCTCCTTGTCGGCCCACTCCTTGACGAGTGCGGTGGAGGCGTCGTTGGCGCCGGGTACCCAATGGTCCCAGAAGCCGATCGAGAGCTTGCCGGCGGCATAGGCGCCCCGGACGTAGGGCGCCGTGATCAGCGCCGCGGAGGACATTGCAGTGGCTGCTACGAATTGCCGTCGCGTCAGTTTCTTGCGTGACATCTCGCTTCCTCGCTTGGGTGTTTTATTGTTCTGGCGTTTCCTTTGACTTCCCGAGTTTGCTTCTTGATTTTTGGTTGGCGTTTCTTCGTGCCGTTTCTTGTTGGCTCTTGTCGGCGCCGTTACCGCGCGGCAGATCGCGCGAGGCGCAGCTTGGCCGCGCGATCAGATCATGATTGATCGCGTCTGTCGAGGAAGCCAAACGGCGCACCGTCCAGAGCCAACGGCGTGCATGGCAACGCGGCGGCACCGGCGTTCTGGACGTGAACCGGAGCAACTTATTTTGCGACGCACACGTACCTGGGAGCAAAGCGAAGATGCCGTGCGCAATTACGCCGCAGTTTCCAATAAGCCTGCTTAACCGCTTCGTGCCAAAGAGTTTTCGGACGTGGACAGCACGCGTCCGCGCCTAGACCTCGGTGTGGCGAGAACGATAGAGTTGCAACCGGCGGGTGGCTTCCACCCCGACAGAACAATCGGATCGACGATGGAGACCAGAATGACAAATCCGGCACCGCCCGCGCGGCTGCAGCTGCGGCGATGGATCGCGCTGGGCTCCGTGCTCACATTGCTGCTCGGCGCGGCCGCCGTCGCGCAAGCACAAGGCCTGGTCAAGGGTGTTCAGGACGGCGCCGCGGCCGGCAACAAGGCGGCGGGGCCCGTTGGCGGCGTGCTCGGCGGTGCGATCGGCGGCGTGGTCGGCGTCTTCACCGGCGTGCTCGGCGTCAACAACAACACCAACCAGCCCAACCAGGCGCCGCCACCGGCCAAGGACGCGACCAAGGACGCGGCAAAGGACTCGAACAAGGACGCCAGCAAGGAGTCCAGGCAGCCGGGCGGCGGCAAGGACAGGGATGCCAAGAGCGCCAAGGCCGGCAAGGGCGCCAAGGCGAGCAAGGAAGCCAAGAACGCGCCGCAGGACAACAAGGACGTCACCGTCCTCACCCAGACCGGCGCGCCGCAGCAGACCGCCGAGCAGATCGTCGCCAACAGCGATTCCTATATCGAGCGGATCAAGACGGAACTGAACCTGACGCCCGATCAGGAGAAGCACTGGTTCGGCTTCTCGAGCGCGATGCATTATCTGGGGCACAATGGCGCGGAGCGGCTGAAGCTGCGGGTTGCGCGCGCCCAGCGGGATCCGCCCGACGACATCATCGAGCAGATGCGCAACGAGTCGCAGTTCCTGATCGACCGCGCCGCCGACCAGCGCAACGTCGCCGATGCCGCCGAGCCGCTTTATTCGAGCCTCGATGATAAGCAGAAGCAGGTCTTCATCCAGGAGATGGTGCGCCTCAGCCATGAGCGCGGACTGGATTGATCGCGTTCAACCGGCGCGATGCGATCGCCGGTAGCCACACCGAGCCGACGGCGAAGGCGGCGCGCTGACATTGTCGACGACGAATGGCCGCCCCGAGGGCGGCCATTGCGTTCGTTGGATTGCGACGCGGCCTCAGATCAGGGCAGCGCCGAGATCGATGCCGCGGGCCATGACCCCCAAGGATGCGACGAGGCCTGCGCAGCAGAACAGCAGGATGATCTTGAATGAAGACTCGGTGCTGCGGGATTCGACAGCGGCCGGCATTGCGGCGAGCGACATCATGCTCATGTTCATTCCCCCCTTGTTGATCCTGAATTGCATCAGGTGAGGGAACTCCTAGAGCAAAAGCCTTGACGCGAGATTGCGGCAGATCGTTAAGAAGATCGTAATGCCGGCGCGTGTTCCCGGGCAGCCGCCCGATCCCGCAACTCGTGGCGGCCGTTCTTCAGCACGGTTGCAATCGTATTGGCCGTCATCGCAGTGCGGTCCGAAGCACGCAGCGCCGCCAGCCGGTCGCGCGCCTTCTCCTCGATCAAGAGCTCGATCAGCGCCAGCCGCTTGTGCTCATCGTTCGCCTCGAGCAGCAGACGATGATAGCGTTGATAGTCGAACCCATTGTCCTGCTCACGCATGTCACGCCCCCCGCAACCACGCCACACACGGTTTGAATTGTTTCTCAACGGTAACGATCGGGCAAGCGAGATTGCTCGTGGAACCGCCGCCGGCTGCAATCAGCTGTGCATGACTCGAACCTGAGCGCGCGTCTCAATCCGGATTGTGGTCGGCGAACATCTTTAAGCCGAGGAAGCTTGCGTCAGGCTTGGTGACGAGCCTGGTCGGGATATTGCTCAGGTAATCCTGGAAGCGGCCTTTGGCTTCGAACCGTGCGCGGAACGCCGAGGCCGCCACGAAGTCCGGAAACCGCGGCACAATTCCGCCGGCGATGTAGACCCCGCCGCGTGCGCCGAACGTCACCGCCAGATTGCCTGCGACCGAGCCCAGGATGGCGCAGAACATCTCGAGGGTTGCACGGCTGACGGAGCAACTACCCTCGAGGGCCGCCTTGGTGATGGCGGCTGCGTCGCGATGCGGAACCTGGGCGCCATCGATCTCCGCCAGCGCCTCATAGAGGCTTTGCAGGCCCGAGCCGGACAGCGCGCCGCGCTCGATCGAGACATGGCCGAGACGTTTGCGCAGGCACGCGATGACGCGTTCCTCGCGCTCGTTCTCCGCGGGCAGGGTGGCATGGCCGGCCTCGGTGACGATGGCCAGCCGGGCGCCGTGGCGCTCGACCAGGCAGGACACGCCAAAGCCTGTTCCGGGCCCGACCACCAGCAACGGCTCGCCCGGCAGACCATCCCGGCCACCCAGCGGGATCAGGTCGGCCGGCTGCAGGGCGGGCAGCGACCAGGCGACCACCTCGAAATCATTGAGGACGTGAACGCTGTCGAGGCCGAGGGACGGCTGCAGCTCATTGCCGTCGATGACCCAAGGACTGTTGGTCATGACGCAGCGGTTGTTCGTGACCGGACCTGCCACAGCCAGCACGGCTCGGCCGGGCCGCCCGGCGCCCGCCCGGCGCGCAAGAACATCGGCGATCGCTTCCCGGACCGTGGGGAAGTCTGCGACCTTGATGTAGTCGATAGGGCCCATTCCATCGCCCTGGCTCACCGCGAACCGCGCATTGGTGCCGCCGATATCGGCGAGAAGAATCTGTCCTGTCTTGCCGATACTCATGATCCCATGGTTGCCGCGGCTTCACAGGCCGTCGGGAACCTCCGCCTCCAGTCCTGATCCGATCCGCGATTTGCGGATAGGCTCCGAGAATCCTCGCTTGCTTGTTCCTAGTCAACACGGACGAAGCCAAACCGTTGCATCAAGAGCAGATTGGTGCGCGATGGCCGTAAGGTCCGTGGTTGCGAAGCCGCGGGGGACCGTAATCGAATACGAGGCGTTCCAGTGAGCAGCGCGGGATAGACATGGCGGAGAAGGCCGGCAAACAGCCAGGCGGACCGGACCGCGCTCCGGATGTCCCGCTGCTGTGGCCGTTTGCTGCGGCACGGCTCGCCATGGACGCCTGTTTCTGGTGGCTGGAGCGCGGTCCATCGGTGCAGGATGACGGCAGCGTGCCGTGGACGACGCCGAATACCGTCGCGCTGGAGCTCGAAACGATGTGCCTGCGCGATTGCTCGCGGGCTCAGCCGGGCCAGCCGGTGCTGGTCTGCGCGCCCTATGCACTGCACCGGGCGATGATCGCGGACTTTGCGCCAGGCCACAGCGTGGTTGAATCCCTGCAGAGCGGCGGCATCGACCGGGTCTATCTCACCGACTGGCGCTCCGCCACGCCGGAGATGCGCTACCTCTCGATCGACAGCTATCTGTCCGATCTCAACGTCGCTATCGACGAGATCGGGGCGCCGGTCGATCTCGTTGGTCTTTGCCAGGGCGGATGGCTGTCGCTGCTCTATGCGGCGCGGTTTCCCGCCAAGGTGCGGCGGCTGGTGCTGGTTGGCGCGCCCGTCGATCTGTCGATCGCGTCCGCGCTTTCTCAACTCGCCCGCAGCGCACCGGAGATGGTCTACGATCAGCTCGTCGCGCGCGGCGGAGGCAATGTCAGTGGCAAGGAGATGCTGCGGTTCTGGTCAAAGCCGCCAGGTCGCGACGATATCGCGATTGCATTGCAGAGGGACCTGTCGGACGAGGAGGGCGCGGCCTTGCTTGCGCGGTTCGAGCGCTGGAACAGGGAGACGCTCAATCTGCCCGGCAGGTATTATCTCGAGATCGTCAACTGGATCTTCCGGGAGAACCGGATCGCGGGCGGCAGCTTCGTCGCGCTCGGCCGCCGGATCGATCTGACGGACGTCAAGGCGCCGGTTTTCCTGCTGGCCGGGCTGGACGACGGCGTGGTGCCGGCCGCACAGGCACTCGCCACGGCCCATCTCCTCGGCACGCCACCCGCCTTCGTCACGGCGGCCTCCGAGCCCAGCGATCATCTCGGCCTGTTCATGGGCGCGCGGACCCACGCGCATGCCTGGCCCCGGATCGCCATATGGCTGCGCGACGATCTGTCCGGCATGCTCGTCCGCTGACGCGGTCGAGGCGCGGGGGCCGGCGAAGCTGCAAATCCGTTATGCATGATGCCGGATGGCCTGCACGGGGCCATGGCGATGGGTTACATAGAGACCGTGCCTGCGGCCGCCTGACGAGGCCTGCCGCGAAGAGATTGAGGGTCCTGCGCTCGATGAGTTTTCACTCGATTTACGCCCACGGGTTTGCGCGCGTGGCGGCCTGCGTCACCACCTCCCACGTGGCCGATCCCACGGCCAACGCGAAGGCGGTCCTGGCTGCGGCCAATGCCTGCCACGGCCAGTCGGTTGCGGTCGCCGTGTTTCCGGAACTGTGCCTGTCCGGTTACGCGATCGAGGATCTCGTGAAGCAGGATCCGCTGCTCGATGCGGTCGAGCGCGGGCTCGCCGCGATCGTCGAAGCCTCCTCGGCGCTGATGACCGTGCTGATCGTCGGCGCGCCGCTGCGCTTCGGGGCCCGGATCTACAATTGCGCGGTCGTCATCCATCGCGGCATCGTCCTCGGCGTCGTGCCCAAGATCTATCTGCCGACCTATCGCGAATTCTATGAGGGCCGCCATTTCGCCTCCGGCGCCGGTATCGCCGGTGAGACCATCGCCTTCGGCGGCTTGCAGGCTCCGTTCGGCGTCGATCTCCTGTTCGCGGCGGAGGATGTTGCGGGCCTGACCATCGGCGTCGAGATCTGCGAGGACATGTGGATCCCGGTGACGCCGGCGTCCGAACTTGCGCTTGCCGGTGCCAGCGTCCTGATCAATCTCTCGGGCAGCCCGATCACGATCGGCCGCGCACGCGCCCGCGCGCTGCTGTGCCAGTCGACCTCGGCACGCTGCCTTGCGGCCTACGTCTATGCCGCGGCGGGGGCGGGGGAATCGACCACGGATCTGGCGTGGGACGGCCAGACCTCGATCTACGAAAACGGTGCGCTGCTCGCCGAGGGCGAACGGTTCCGCCAGGGCGGCCAGATCACGCTGGCCGATGTCGATCTCGACCTGCTCAGGCAGGAGCGTGCGCAGATGGGCACGTTCGACGACAATCGCCGCCAGCGCGAAGGGTTTTATCGCAGGATCAGCTTTGCGCTGAAGCCACCGGCCGCCGATATCGGCTTCCTGCGCAAGATCGAGCGCTTTCCGTTCGTGCCGAGCGACGAAAACCTGCTCGAACAGGATTGCTACGAAGCCTACAACATTCAGGTCGCCGGCCTCGTTCAGCGCATGCGCGCGACCGGCACCAAGCGCGTCGTCATCGGCGTTTCGGGCGGGCTCGACTCCACCCATGCGCTGATTGTCGCCGCCAAGGCGGTCGATCTGCTCGGACTGCCGCGGGAAAATATCCTGGCCTACACCATGCCGGGCTTCGCCACCGGCAGCGAAAGCAAGACCAACGCGCTCGCGCTGATGACCGCGCTGCAGACGACCGCTCAGGAACTCGACATCCGCACCACGGCGACCCAGATGCTGAAGGATATCGGCCATCCCTTCGGCAAGGGCGAGAAGGTCTACGACATCACCTTCGAGAACGTGCAGGCAGGCTTGCGCACGGACTATCTGTTCCGGCTCGCCAACCATCAGGGCGGCATCGTGATCGGAACCGGCGACCTCTCCGAGCTCGCGCTCGGCTGGTGCACCTATGGCGTCGGCGACCAGATGGCGCACTACAATGTCAACGCCGGCGTGCCGAAGACGCTGATCCAGCACCTGATCCGCTGGGTGATTGCGTCCAAGCAATTCAATGATGACGTCAATCGCACACTGGCCTTGATCCTGTCGGCTGAGATCTCGCCCGAGCTGGTTCCTGTCGCACCCGGTGAGAAGCCGCAGAGCACGGAAGCCTCCGTCGGTCCCTACGAGTTGCAGGATTTCAACCTGTTCTACACGTTGCGGTTCGGCATGCGGCCGTCCAAGATCGCCTTCATGGCGTTGCAGGCCTGGAAGGACGTTGCCAGAGGCGAATGGCCGCCGGCATTCCCGAACGACAAGCGGAAGGCCTACGACCTTGCCGAGATCCGGCGCTGGCTTGAGGTGTTCCTGCGCCGCTTCTTCGCTTTCAGCCAGTTCAAGCGCTCGGCGATGCCGAACGGTCCGAAGGTTTCGGCCGGCGGCTCGTTGTCGCCGCGCGGCGACTGGCGCGCGCCCTCGGATTCGAGCGCGGCGGCATGGCTCGAGGATCTCGAACGGAATGTTCCGAAATGATCGGGGCAGGGGAGCCCCACAACGATATCGCGCCGCGCGGCAGGTGCCGGCGGCGCGGAATTTCTGGTGATGCTAGGAAGTGCCGAGGTCCGGATGGTTCGAGAGTCCGGACCTCGTCACCGTTGCGCCAGCCTTTGATCCCCCCGCCACATCTGGCCCCCCGACCCTGTGGAGCCCGATCAGAAGGTGACGCTGTTGCAAGGTCGCCGATCGATGCGCGCGATCTACGCGAGATCGAAATAGGAATCCATTCCGGATCACTACGGACGCACACGTACCTGGACACGCGTGCTGATGCATAGGCCTGCACCCGTTGTGCACGGTGCTGCCTGAAATCGATGCAGGCGATCAGCAGGATGTCCACATCCCGCCGGCGTTCGGAATCCGCATTTCACGGGCCTGTCATTGAACTGGTCTAGCGCTGCCCCTGTCATCGTTGACGGCCAAGGAGCAAGCCATGTCGAAGCCGGTGTTGGGCGCCGCACTCTCTATCAAATCAATTCCCGCCCACCGCGACTGGCTTCTCGAACGGCAACGCGACCTCGAAATCCAGGATTTTTTCCGCGCCGATCTGCTCGACGGCGACTGGCGGAGCGCGGCCGCCGAAATCAAGCAGATGCTCTCCGGCCATACCGGCCGCCTCGGCATCCATGGCCCGTTCTGGGGTTTTGCGATCGGCAGCCACGACCCGATGATCCGCCAGGTTGTGACGAAGCGGCTGCTGCAGGGGCTGGACGCCGCCGAATTCCTCGGCGCGACGCAGATGGTGATCCATTCGCCGTTTACGACCTGGGACTACAACAATCTCGATCTCTATCCCGAGAACCGCGGCAATCTCGTCGAACGCGTCAAGGCGACGCTCGCCGAAGTCATCGCGCGCGCCGAAACGATCGGCTGCGAAATCGTCATAGAAAACATCGAAGACAAGGACCCGCGCGACCGTGTGCGTCTCGCCAAGGCGCTCGAAAGCGCCAAGGTCCGGGTCTCCCTCGACACCGGTCACGCCAATTACGCCCACGTCTCCACCGGGGCGCCGCCGGTCGACTATTACGTCGAGACCGCCGGGGACATGCTGACGCATGTGCACCTCCAGGACACCGACGGGTTCGCCGACCGGCACTGGGCGCCGGGCGAAGGCAATATCCCGTGGGTTGCCGTGTTCCGTGCGCTCGGCCGGCTGACCTCGAACCCGCGGCTGATTCTCGAAATCCGCAATCACGATGACGTCCGCAAGGGCGCGGCCCATCTGGCTGCGCTCGGGCTGGCCGAATAACCGACGTCACAGAGGGCAGGGGTTCCCATCATGAGCAAACTCACCCGTCGCACCATCCTGAAATCCGGCGGCGCGGCTGCAAGCACGCTGCTGCTGCCGCGCTTTGCTATCGGACAGGCCGATAACCGCCCGTCTGTGACGATCGCCGTGCAGAAGGTCACCAATTCGAACGTGCTCGACGTGCTGCGCGAGCAGTCCAATGTCGGCGAGCGCGTGTTCTTCTCCTCGATCTGGGAAGGCCTGATCTCGAAGAACTGGCGCGGCAGCCTCGAGGCGGTGCCGGGCCTTGCCACCGAATGGCGCCGCATCGACGATCAGACCGTCGAACTGAAGCTGCGCCAGGGCGTCAAGTTCCACAATGGCGATGAACTCACGGCCGATGACGTCGTCTTCACCTTCAGCCGCGCACGCATGTTCGGCGAGACCGAGGCCAAGAGCCGCTCCACCATCCAGGCCTTCGAGAAGATCCCGACGCCGCGCGCGGGCAAGGAATTGCCGCCTGATGTTCCCGCGGTCGCGCGCCGCATCTGGCCCGATCTCGTGCGCGTCGATGCCGTCGATAAATATACCGTGCGCTTCTACAACGCGACGCCCGACGTCACGATCGAGGGGCGTCTGTCGCGCTATGGCTCGGACATCGCCAACCGCCGCGCCTGGGAGGAGTCCGCGAGCTACCTCGACTGGGCGCGCAAGCCGATCACCACCGGCCCCTACAAGGTGGTCGAGCTCAAGCCCGACGTGTCGCTGACGCTGGAAGCCCACGACGAATATTGGGGCGGGCGTCCGCCGCTCAAGCGCATCCGCTTCCTCGAAGTGCCCGAGGTCGCGAGCCGCATCAACGGCCTGCTGTCGGGCGAATACCAGTTCGCCTGCGACATCCCGCCGGACCAGATCGCCGGCATCGAGAAGAACGCGGCGTTCGAAGTCCAGGGCGGCACCATCCTCAATCACCGCCTGACCGTGTTCGACAAGAACCACGCCCAGCTCGCCAATCCCTTGGTGCGGCGCGCGTTCACGCATGCGATCGACCGGCAGGCGATCGTCGACAGCCTGTGGGCCGGCCGCACCCGCGTGCCGAACGGCCTGCAGTGGGAATTCTACGGCGACATGTTCAACGCCGACTGGAGCGTGCCGGCGTACGATCCGAAGCTCGCCCAGGATCTGTTGAAGCAGGCCCATTACAGGGGCGATCCGATCCCGTATCGACTGCTCAACAATTACTACACCAACCAGGTCGCGACCGCGCAGGTGCTGGTCGAGATGTGGAAGTCGGTCGGCCTCAACGTCCAGATCGAGACCAAGGAGAACTGGTCGCAGATCATGGAGCGCGCCCCGACGCGCGCGGTGCGCGACTGGTCGAACTCGGCCGCCTTCAACGATCCGGTCTCGTCGCTGGTCGCCCAGCATGGTCCGAACGGCCAGCAGCAGCAGATCGGCGAATGGACCAACGCCGAGCTGAACACGCTGTCGGAGTTCCTGGAGACCTCGACCGACCGGGCCGCGCGCAAGAAGGCGTTCCGCCGCATGCTGGAGATCGCCGAGCGCGAGGACCCCGCCTACACCGTGCTGCACCAGAACGCGACCTTCACGGCCAAGCCGAAGTCGATCAAGTGGAAAGCCTCGCCGGCTTTTGCGATGGACTTCCGCGCTGGCAATTTCGAGGCCTGATGCATGGCACCGCTGATCAGCATCGAACGCCTCAGCGTTGCCTTTAACGGCGTGCCGGTGCTGCGCGGCGTCGATCTTTCCCTGCAGCAGGGCGAGGCCCTCGGCCTCGTCGGTGAGTCCGGGTCGGGCAAGTCGGTGACATGGCTTGCTGCGCTTGGCCTGTTGCCGAGGCAGGCGAAGGTCACGGGCTCGGTACGGCTCGACGGCCGTGAGATTCTCGGTGCTCCCGCCGCCGAACTCGACCGGGTGCGGGGCGGGCGGGTCGCCATGATCTTCCAGGATCCGGCGAGCGCGCTCAATCCGGTACTGACCATCCGCAGGCAGCTCTGCGAGGCGCTGGCGCTGCATCGCGATCTCTCGGGCGAGGCGGTGAAAGCCGAGGCCCGGCGGCTGCTCGATGTCGTCGGCATTCCCGACGCAAAGCGGCGGATCGAAGCCTATCCCCACGAATTCTCCGGCGGCCAGGTCCAGCGCATCATGATCGCAATGGCGCTCGCGGGACATCCCGATCTGCTGATCGCGGACGAGCCGACCACGGCACTCGATGCCACCATCCAGGCCCAGATCCTGGATCTGCTCGCCACGATCCGCCGCGAGATGGGCATGGCGATGGTGCTGATCAGCCACGATCTCGGCGTCGTCGCCGAAAATTGCGACCGCGTCGCGGTGATGTATGCCGGCCGCATCGTCGAAGAGGCGCCCGCCAACCAGATCTTCGCCGATCCCGTGCATCCCTACGCGCAAGGATTGATCGGCGCGCTGCCGCCGCTCGATGGTCCGCGCCGGCGCCTGACCGCCATTCCCGGAACCGTGCCTGACCCTGCGCGCATGCCGGCCGGCTGCGCCTTCGCGCCCCGCTGCAGCCTCGCGGCCGAGCCTTGCTGCGTGGCTGCGCCGAGCCTTGCGCCGATCTCGGACGGCCGGTCGGTGGCCTGCATCCGCGCCGAGGCATCGCGCCGGGCCCTGCTCGGGATGGCCGCGGAATGACGACGCCGCTCGTCGAGGTCGCCTCGATCTCGCGCAGTTACAGCATGCGCTCCGGAATGTTCGGCCGCAACACGGCGGTTCATGCCGTCGATGGCGTTTCCCTTGCGATCCGCAAGGGTGAAACGCTCGGTCTCGTCGGCGAATCCGGTTCGGGCAAATCCACCACGGGCCGCATCGTGCTCGGGCTGGAGCCCCCCGATCGCGGCGACGTCAGGTTCGGCGGCAAGCCGATGGCCGCACCGGGAACGCCGGCGTGGCGCGCACAGCGCGCACGGATGCAGATGATCTTTCAGGATCCCTTGGGCGCGCTGGACCGGCGCTTGCCGGTCGCGGCGCAAATCCGCGAGCCTCTGGACATTCACGGGCTCGGGACCTCGGCCGAGCGCGAGGAGCGCGTCCGCGAACTGCTGCGCGCGGTCGAACTGACGCCGGCGCATGGCGTCCGCTATCCGGGCGCGCTGTCCGGAGGTCAACGCCAGCGCGTCGTGCTGGCGCGGGCGCTGGCGACGAAGCCCGATTTTCTGGTCTGCGACGAGCCGGTCAGCGCGCTCGACGTCTCGATCCAGGCGCAGGTGGTCAATCTGCTCTGCGATCTCCAGGCTCAGCTTGAGCTGACCCTGCTGTTCATCAGCCACGATCTGCGCGTCGTCAGGCAGATCAGCAACATCGTCGCCGTGATGTATCTCGGCCGCATCGTCGAGATCGGCAATGCCGACGATCTGTTCGCCCGGCCGGAGCATCCGTACACGCAGGCGCTGGTCTCGGCCTCGCCGGCGCCGGGCCGCCGCAGCGCGGGCCGCATCGTGCTGTCGGGCGATCCGCCGAACCCGGCCGCGCGCCCGCAAGGCTGCGCCTTTCATCCGCGCTGCCCGCGCGCGATCGCGCGCTGCGCGGTGGAGACGCCGGTCCTCGCCGTCGTCGGCGCAGACCGTCAGGTGGCCTGCCATCTCGTCACCGGGCCGCAGGCCGAGACGCGGGACGCGGCGTGATGGGACGCTATTTCGCCATCCGGATCGGACGCGCGGCCCTGACCATCGTGCTCGTCGTCACCTTCGCCTTCGTCGTGCTGCGGCTCTCAGGAGATCCCGCGCTGATGATCCTCGGACCGGAAGCGCCGCCGGAAGTCATCGCCGCCTTCCGCAAGGCCTGGGGCCTCGATGATCCCATCTGGTTCCAGTATCTCGACTACTTCCATGCCATCGCCAAGGGCGAGCTCGGTCGCTCCATGCGCGACGGACGGCCTGCGATCCAGCTCGTGCTGGAGCGCATCCCGGCAACGCTGGCGCTCACGTTGCCAGCCTTTGTCTTCAAGGTCGCGCTCGGCGTTCCCGCCGGCATCTATGCCGCGCTGCATCGCGGCTCGGGAATCGACCGCGCCGTGATGATGACGGCAGTCGCCGGCTTCACCGTACCAAGCTTCGTGCTGGCGCTGCTGCTCGTTCTGATCTTCGCCGTGCAACTCGGCTGGCTGCCCTCGGGCGGACAGGACAGCTGGCGTCACGCCATCCTGCCGATCGCGACGCTGAGCCTCGGCGGCGCTGCGGTGCTGGCGCGCTTCACGCGCAGCGCCATGCTGGAGGTGCTCGGCCAGCCCTATATCCGCACCGCCTCGGCCAAGGGCGTGCCGTGGCGTAAGGTGGTGACCTCGCATGCGCTGCCGAATGCGGCGATCCCGACCGTCACCATCCTGGGCTTCATGGTGGGCACGCTGATCGCAGGCGCCGTCGTGGTCGAGAGCGTGTTTTCGTGGCCGGGGGTCGGACGCCTGCTCGTCGTCGCCGTCGCCAATCGCGATCTTGCGGTGGTGCAATGCATCCTGCTGCTGGTCGCGCTGACCATGGTCACGTCCAATCTGGTCGTCGATTTCCTCTACGGCTTCCTCGATCCGCGCTTGCGCGCCAAAGGGGCGCATACATGACCGACGCGACGCTGAAGGACGCTCGTGTTCGCCACCGCATCAGCTTGCCCGCGATTCCGCTGTCGGTCGCCCTTGCTGTGGCCTGGATCGCCGCCATGCTGGTGATAGCTGCGCTCGCCGAGAAGATCGCGCCCTACGGCTACACCCAGCTCGATTTGCGCAACCGGCTGTCTGCACCCGGCCATGTCGCGCACTGGCTCGGCACCGATGAACTCGGCCGCGACGTGCTGTCGCGGCTGCTCGTCTCGATCCGCATCTCGCTGCTGATCGCGTTCGGCGCCACGGCGATTTCGGCCATCGTCGGCACCACGCTCGGCTTTCTTGCCGCGCATTTTCGCGGGGCCGTCGAGCAGATCGTGCTGATGCTGTCCGATTTCCAGGCCAGCATGCCGTTCCTGATCATGGCGCTCGCCGTGCTCGCCTTCTTCGGCAATTCGCTGCCGCTGCTGGTCGGCCTGATGGGCTTCTTTGGCTGGGAGCGCTATGCCCGTATCGCGCGGGGCCTTGCCATCTCCGCCAATGCGCAGGGCTACGCCGCGGCGGTCCGGCAGCTGGGCGCGACGCCGTCGCGGATTTATCTCAGGCACATCCTGCCCAACATCGCCTCGACCCTGATCGTCTCGACCACGCTGGTCTTTCCCGAGGTGATCCTGATGGAATCGGGCCTGTCCTTCCTCGGCCTCGGCGTGCAGCCGCCGATGACCAGCCTCGGCAACATGGTCGGCTACGGCCGGGAATACCTGACCCGCGCCCCCTGGATCATGCTGGCGCCGGCGACCACCATCGTGGTCACCACGCTGGCGGTCTCCGTGATCGGCGACTGGCTGCGCGACCGGCTCGATCCGACCTTGCAGTAAATGCTCCGTCATGGCCGGGCTTGTCCCGGCCATCCACGACCTTCTTGCGGCGTTAAGAACGTGGATGCCCGGGACAAGCCCGGGCATGACGGCTGAGATCGCCTGTGCCCACGCGCCGGGAGCAGGGGAGGCCTGCGAACGCCCGATCCGGCCCCCTCCGGCCCAAGTTCCCGTTGCGCCGAGCCACCCCGTGCGCTATCCGGCCGGAAAGGCCTGAGGCGGCTGCCATATTTTCCCGCTCAGGCACTCAACCCGAGGACGGAAATTGCCATGCCAGCCTATCGCTCCCGCACCACCACTCACGGCCGCAACATGGCGGGCGCCCGCGGCCTCTGGCGCGCGACGGGCATGAAGGACGGCGATTTCGGCAAGCCGATCATCGCGGTCGTCAATTCCTTCACCCAATTCGTCCCCGGCCACGTCCACCTCAAGGACCTCGGCCAGCTCGTCGCCCGCGAGATCGAGCAGGCCGGCGGCGTCGCCAAGGAATTCAACACCATCGCGGTCGACGACGGCATCGCGATGGGACATGACGGCATGCTCTACAGCCTGCCGTCGCGCGAGCTGATCGCCGACAGCGTCGAGTACATGGTCAACGCCCATTGCGCCGACGGCATGGTCTGCATCTCTAACTGCGACAAGATCACGCCCGGCATGCTGATGGCCGCGCTGCGTCTCAACATCCCCGCCGTGTTCGTCTCGGGCGGCCCGATGGAGGCGGGCAAGGTCAAGCTGCAGGGCAAGACCAAGGCCGTCGACCTCATCGACGCCATGGTGGCCGCGGCCGACTCCAAGGTCAGCGACGAGGACGTCAAGGTGATCGAGCGGTCGGCGTGCCCGACCTGCGGCTCCTGCTCGGGCATGTTCACGGCGAACTCCATGAACTGTCTGACCGAGGCGCTGGGCCTCGCGCTGCCCGGCAACGGCACCGTGGTGGCGACCCATGCCGACCGCAAGCGCCTGTTCGTCGAGGCCGGCCACACCATCGTCGATATCGTCCGCCGCTATTACGAACAGGACGACGCCTCGGTGCTGCCGCGCAACATCGCCAACTTCACCGCGTTCGAGAACGCGATGACGCTCGACATCGCCATGGGTGGCTCGACCAACACCGTGCTGCATCTGCTCGCCGCCGCCCATGAAGGCGAGGTGAAGTTCACCATGCAGGACATCGACCGTCTCTCGCGCCGCGTGCCCGTGCTGTGCAAGGTTGCGCCCTCGGTCGCCGACGTGCATGTCGAGGACGTGCATCGGGCCGGCGGCATCATGGGCATTCTCGGCGAACTCGACCGCGCCGGCCTGATCGACACCTCGGTGTCGACAGTGCATGCCCCGACCATGAATGACGCGCTGGAGCGCTGGGACATCAAGCGCTCGAAGAGCGAGACGGTCCGCACCTTCTTCCGCGCCTCGCCTGGCGGGATCCCGACCCAGGTCGCCTTCAGCCAGGAGCGCCGTTACGACGAACTCGATACCGATCGCGAGAAGGGCGTCGTGCGCGATCTCGAGCACGCCTTCAGCAAGGACGGCGGTCTTGCCGTGCTCTATGGCAACCTTGCGCAGGACGGCTGCATCGTGAAGACCGCCGGCGTCGACGCCTCGATCCTGACATTCTCCGGCCCGGCGCGCGTGTTCGAAAGCCAGGACGCGGCGGTCGAAGGCATTCTCGGCGGCAAGGTCGTGGCCGGCGAGGTCGTGGTCATCATCTATGAAGGCCCGCGCGGCGGCCCCGGCATGCAGGAGATGCTGTATCCGACCAGCTATCTGAAATCGATGGGCCTCGGCAAAGCCTGTGCGCTCGTCACCGACGGACGCTTCTCGGGCGGCTCGTCGGGCCTGTCGATCGGCCACCTCTCGCCGGAAGCGGCCGAGGGCGGCAACATCGGCCTGGTGCGGACCGGCGACCGCATCGCCATCGACATTCCGAACCGCAGCATCACGCTGGAGGTCTCCGACGAGGAACTCGCCAAGCGCCGTGCCGCCGAAGAGGCGAAGGGCGACGCCGGCTGGCAGGCGATCGGCCGCAAGCGCAATGTCTCCACCGCGCTGCAGGCTTACGCCGCACTCACCACCAGCGCCGCGCGCGGCGCGGTGCGCGAGGTCAAGCGTCGCTCGAACTGAGAGCGTCGTGCGCGATCGCGAACGACGCGGCCGCGTATGGTCAATGAATTCTCAACGGCCGGCGAAAGCCGGCCGTTCACGTTAAGGATGCCTCAACGAACTTCAGCAGTCAGGGATTTTACGGCGTATACTGCGTCCACCTTCGCAAATCCATTTCGGGCAACTGGGGCGCCACCTATGTCTCGTACTCTTGCTGTTGTTTTCTCGACTGCCGTCGCTGCGATTTCGATGACCGGCGCAGCGTCCGCCGGCTGCTACAATTGCTACGCGCCGCCGCCGTGCCAGACCTGCTACCAGCAGCAATACGTGCAGCCGCAATACCGCACCGTCGACGAGACCGTCATGGTGTCGCCCGGCGCCGTCGTCGCGCACCGCACGCCGGCGCAGTACCGCACCGTGATGGTGCCGCAGACCGTGATGGTCGCGCCCCCGAGCGTGCAGTACCAGCACATCCCCCCGCAATACGCCACCCGCCAGCGCGTCGAGATGGTCTCGCCCGGCTATTCCTATTACGCCCCGGTGCAGACGGGCTGTGCCTCCTGCGGCTACTGAGCCGACAGGGCCGCCAACAATTCCATGCGGCGCTCCTCACGGGGCGCCGTTTTGCTTTTGAGGGCGGCAAACGAGGCCCGGCAACGGAGGCGACTCCAAACCGGGCCTCGCAACCAGCGACGCCCTGGGAGATGTCGCCGGTATCCGAAGTTGCCGGGGAGGCAGGCTAGGGGACCAGGCTGACGCCCGCCTGACAGAGCGAGCGATCGAACAGAGGGCGACGACGGCGCCAACTTCGCGTTGCCATGCGCCACCGACTGCGTTAAGCGACAGCCATTCCGGGTTTGGAAGGGTGGCCGAGTGGTTTAAGGCACCGGTCTTGAAAACCGGCGTGCCCGCAAGGGTACCGTGGGTTCGAATCCCACCCCTTCCGCCAGTATATTGTTCTCCTCTGTTCGTAGTCGTTCGAACTCCACAGCAAAATCAGCGGCTTGCACCGAAGATTTGTACTTAGCAGTTCGTCGATGTCCTCCCTAATCGGAAGGCTGACCGTGGTTTTTGCCCGTAGGTTCGGAGGACGGTTTTTTGTTAGAGGAACAATGGCTGGAAGGCTCAAACCACTCGACGTTGATCGCCAAACAAAGTCCGGCAAATACGCCGACGGCGACGGGGTTGTACCTGATCGTTACCGGACCAAACTCGAAGAGCTGGTCATACAGATATTGGAAAGACGGCAAAGAGCGCTGGCACGGCATCGGGTCTTTGAATGACGTGTCGCTAAAGGATGCTCGGCTGGCTCGCGATGCAGCCCGGCTGCGCGTGAAAGGTGATCGCAGCACCGCCGGTGTGGACATTGTGCAGGAGAAACGAAAAGCACGCGAAGAGGCGAAAGCTGTCGAGGCCCGAGTTGTGTTGCCGACGTTCGAGGAATGCGCGGAAGCCTATATCCGGACGAATTGGTCGGCCTGGAGCGAGAAGCATCGCAATCAGTGGCCGTCTTCGCTCAAGCGCTACGTCTATCCACTCCTCCAGACCCGGGCGGACAACTTCATGTAGATCAATGACATTTTTACCGGCTCGGAGGCGCCAGCTTGTTTTGCTACGGGCAAAAGCTACGGATGATTGAGCTGCTACCGATTGGATGGACACCCGGCTGAGCGCATCCCGCCTGTCTCCGAGAGGGCTACGACGCCTTGCATGTAAGCTTCCTGCACTCAGGCGGTGATCGCGTTCCCGGCCACGCGGCAGGTCTACCATATTCGGGAACAGAGGAGCCCTCGGACAGCTTGGGGACGCGCAGTTTCGCCGCTCCGGGGAGGGCTCCAAGGTCAGGGCGTGATAGCTATTAGACTGGAACGGACGTTCGGGTTCTTCGTGCTCTCAGCAATCGCGGGTTGGTTTTCGATGTCCAGCTATATCAGCTACGGGCCAGTCAGGTCGATCATTGCGCGCGGTCGATCTGCCATCTCGGATCTTCTTCAAGAGCGAGCGAAGAATCGTCATCTCATTGGTCATGGCTGATTTGTTGAACTACGTTGTGTCGACAACCGAACCTTTCGGCGAGCTTCCGGCACCCGCCATAAAGCCATTACTTTAGACACGAGCTAAGATATCGGTCTCAGTAGTTACAAATTCCCGCTGCGATATACTTGCGCGCGTTGGGTTTTCTCCCAGCTGCGACAGAGCGATGACCATCTTCTTTTTACGGTTCAAATGTCTTTGCGCGATCGTGTGCAGGTGCGAAGAGTTCTTCGTCCCGCGCATCCGGTATTGTCCCTGCACATAATTCATGCAATTCTCGACGCGTATTTTAACGAATTAGAAATAAATCAATTTAGTCGGGGGCTTCAATGGCTATTGCATGGTCACCTGCGTCCAAGACGGGCATCGAAGGAAACTCCATCGCGCTCGGTACGATCAGCGGCTACGGCACGTCGCTCATCGTTTCCGGAATTCCAGTGGGTGCCACGCTCACGGATGGCCACGGTCATAGTTTCACAGCCAGTGTTGGCAAGACCTCCGTCGCGGTGCTCGGCTGGACCCTGACCAGTCTATCGATCAGCACGATCAATGACCTGAACTTCGTGCTGACCGCGACAGGATCGACCGGCAGCACCACGGAAACGGTCATCGTCAATCCGCTCGCGCCGACGGTGACGCCGGTTGCCGTGACTGGCGTGGAAGGACAGCCGATCGGACTGAACCTCGGGGTCACCGTGGGCGGCCTCACGGGCGACAGCAATTCGCTCGCTTCGCTCGTAATCGGAGCAATTCCGGTCGGCGCGACGCTGAGCGACGGTACGCACAGTTTCACCGCCACAAGCGGAAGCACGTCTGTCGATGTTTCGTCATGGTCGATCGGAGCTCTCGCAATCTCCATCACGTCCACAAACGACGCGAACTTCACGCTTTCGATTGCAGCCACAGCCAAGGATTCCAACGGTAATCTGTCGACCACGAAGACCGCCACCGAGGCGGTGACCGTTATTCCTCTCGCGCCAACCCTTGCGCCCGTGACAGCCACCGGTGTCGAAGGTCAGAAGATCGCGCTCAATCTCGGGGTTTCCGTCAACAGCCTGCCCGGCGACACCAACACGCTCTCGCAGCTCGTGGTGAGCGCGATTCCGGTCGGCGCCGTGCTGAGCGACGGCCCCCATTCCTTTACCGCGACGGCGACGAACTCCTCGGTCAACATTGCGAGCTGGACGCTCGCCAATCTCACGATCAAGCCCGTCGGTGACGCCAACTTCACCGTGAATGTCCTTGCCACCGTCAAGGATGCCCAGGGCAACCTCAATTCCACGTCCGCGATCGAGGCCGTGATCGTCAATCCGGCGGCTCCTGTCCTTGCGCCGGTTGCGGTCAGCGGGGTCGAGGGGCAGGCCATTTCTCTCAACCTCGGCGTCACCATTCCCAACGCCGCCGGCGATGCCAACGCGCTCACCTCGCTCGTCGTCAGCAGCATTCCCGCCGGTGCGACGCTTTCCGACGGCACGCACAGTTTCACGGCCTCAGCCGGCAGCACGTCGGTCGATATCGCCGGCTGGTCGCTGTCGAACCTGAAGATCGTCACGGTCAATGATGCGAATATCACGCTTCAGCTGTCCGCCACGGCCAGGGATACCGAGGGGAATCTGAGCGCGACGACCAATGCGGCCGAGACCGTGACGGTCAATCCGTTGGCGGCCACCATCACGACTTCGGCAACCTCCGGCGTCGAGGGGCAACCCATCGCGGTCAATCTCGGGGTGTCTTTGAACCAGCTTGCGGGCGACCAGAACAGCCTGGCTTCGCTGATCGTCGGCGCCATCCCGGTCGGGGCGACGCTGTCTGACGGGACCCACAGCTTCACCGCGACGTCCGGCCATACATCCGTCGATGTCAGTAGTTGGACGCTTGGCAGCCTGACCGTCAAATCGACCAATGACCTCAATTTCACGCTCAATGTCACGGCGACCGCGCGCGATGCCGAAGGCAACACTGGCCCGGTCGCCTCGGCGACGGAAAGCGTGACGGTCCGTCCGCTTGCGCCGACGCTGGCACCGGTCACCGCGTCCGGTATCGAGAATGCCGCGGTTGCGCTCAACCTCGGTGCGGGCGTCAAAAGCCTGACAGGCGACCACAATTCGCTCGCCTCCCTCGTCGTCAGCAGCATTCCTGTCGGCGCGACGCTGACGGACGGCACCAGGACGTTTACAGCGACAGCGGGCAACACGTCGGTCGATATCAGCACATGGAAGCTGACGACCCTGAAGATCAGCGCGACCAATGACGTGAATTTCACGCTTGGCCTGGCAGCCACGACCATCGATTCGGAGGGCAATGTCAGCAGCGTGACGTCGGCGAGCGAGCAGGTCGTGATCCGGCCGGTTGCACCCGCCGTAACCTGGGCGGCGGCGCCGGCAGCCGGGATCGAAGGATCCCCGATTTCGCTCGGCGCCATCGCTTACTCCTTGAACGGGAACGCGGGCGATAACAACAGTCTGGCGTCTCTCGTCGTCAGCGCGATCCCGCTCGGCGCCACGCTCAGTGACGGGACGCATTCCTTCATCGCCACGCCCGGAAACAGTTCGGTCGACGTGGCATCCTGGTCGCTTGCCAGTCTGACCATCACGCCGGCCAACGATGTCAATTTCACCCTCAGTGTCGCGGCCACCACGAGGGATGCTGACGGTGATCTCAGCACGGCCGCCGTAGCGACCGAAAAGGGCACGGTCAATCCCCTGGCACCCGCGCTGAACTGGGCCGCGCCACAAGGCACCTATACGCCGGGCTCGGCTTTTCATCTTGGGGCCATCACCTATGGCCTCAATGCATTTGCCGGCGATAACAACCGCCTGGTTTCGCTCGTCGTACACGGCATTCCCGTCGGCGCGACACTCAGTGACGGGACCAACAGTTTCACGGCGACCGCCGGGCATACGACGATCGACGTCAGCACCTGGGCCCTGTCGAACCTTTCGCTGCTCTCGTCGACATCGAACACCTTCACGCTCAGCGTGACGTCGACGGTGCGTGACAGCGACGGCAATCTCAGCGCGACCGCGACCGCCTATGAGGCGACGCAGATCACGACCAGCGGGACAGTGACGTCCTCCAACGGTACCCTCGACGTGGCCGGCAGCAACATCACCGTAACCGTCGCCGGCAGCAACAACAGCATCAATGTCGCAACGCCATCCGATACGCTTGTGCTGCAAGGAAGCGGCAATTCGGTGAACTTCACGGCCAATGGCAAGCTGACCCTGACCGCTAACGATTCGGCCCTGCAGATCACCGGCACGAACGCGACCGTGGCGCTGACCGGCAGCAACAATTCGGTTACCTTCTCGTCGAGCGGCGGCTCGCTCGATCTCACCGATCCAAACGATACGATCAACATCACCGGCAGCAGCAATGTCGTGACGTTGCAGGCCAGCAGCGACACGATCAATGTGGGCGGCGCCAGCAATATCGTCACCGTGACCGGCTCAAACAACGCGGTCAATGTCGCGGGAACAGGCGATCAGGTCACGCTGACCGGATCCAACGACACGGTCAGTCTCAGCGGTCCAAGCACGGTCTCGCTGGTGAATGCGTCGATTTCGGGTGCAACCACCGGCATCGTGGGCCAGACCGGCGTTCCCGGCAGTAGCGGCGACACGGTTTCGGTTCAGCTCGACGCAGCGTCCGCGATCAACGTCACTGGCGCCAATAACGCGGCGATCTCGCTTACCACATCAGGCGCGACCATTGAGATCGGCAGCCATGGCGCCATCGCCTCGGCCGGCGCCGATGCCATCGATGCCACTGTCGCTACCGGGACCGGGTCGGTCAATCTCGTCGCGACCGTTTCGGTCACGGGCGGGGTCAACGGGATCAACGCCGCGTCGGGCGGCAGCGGGAATGTCGTCGTCAACGCCAGCGGTCCGGTGTCGGCCCTGGCAGGTGACGGCGTGATCGCTGCGCAGAATGCGACCGGCACCGGTAACGTGCAGGTGTCGACGACGGGATCCGTGACCGGAACGGGTACCGGATCGGTGGGATTGCTTGCCGAGATCCTCAATTCTGCGGACGCAGGCGATGTCAGCGTGACCGCACTCGGCGGGGTGAGCGGGACGCAAAATGCCCTTACGGCGCTCACCAACGGAAGCGGGAACGTTGCCGTTGAGGCGGGGGGCGCAATCACGTCCGCTGTTCGGTTCGGCATTCGGGCGCAAAGCTCGGGGACGGGTGATGTCTCCGTCGTGACCGATATCGGCACCACCATCAATTCGGGCGGGGCAGGGATCAGCGCCATCAATCTCGACGACACGATTGATCCATCGGCGAACAGCGTGGTCAGCGTCACCAACAATGCGACGATCACGTCTGGTCCAACCAACAATCCGAGTGGTTCGGTGCCGCAAGGCATCGCCGCCGGATTCTACGGATCCGATGGATCGGCGAAGACCACCATCAACGGCACGGTCATTGTCAACAACAACGGCAATATCAATGCGGCCGCAGGCTACGGCATCGACGCCTATAATTGGGGGAACGGCAACGTAACGCTGAACGAGGGCGCCAATACCTCGGTCTCCGGCGCCCTCTATGGCCTTGCGGCCTACGCGCTGAGCAAGGGCAGCGGCAGCGTCGCCATCTCCGTCGGGGCCAATGCGGCCATTGCGGGCGGCTCTCTCTTCGGCATCCAGGCCTTTGTCAGCGGGGCCGGGAGCATCAATGTCACGACCGGGGATGGCGACACGATCCAGAGCGGCAGTATCGCCGTCAATGCGCAGAGCCAGGCGACGGCCAATCCGGCCGGCAACGATATCGTGGTCACCCTTGGCAACGATACGATCCA
>NZ_JAFCKW010000014.1 GCF_018129965.1 Bradyrhizobium diazoefficiens
TCGATATGCCATACGAATCCCCATCCTCGACAGATCCTAGAGAATCGCAAATTCCCCCTTTGTGCAAAACCCTCGCACGCGGGAGAGGTGAAGCAAGAAAAGATCAGCGCTTGTTGCGGACCGGAACGTCCATGTCCTCGATCTTCAGCTCGCGCACCGGCTCGAGCACGGCCCAGGCGACGTTCGGATCGGACTTGACCTTGAAGTGATACATGCTCTGCAGCGCCTGATGGTCCTCTTTCCGGAACACCATCTTGCCCTTCGGCGTGTCGAACTCGAGGCCCTCCATCGCCGTGATCAGCTTCTCGGTGTCGGTCGACTTCGCCTTGGTGACGGCGGCGACGACCGACATCGCGGCAGCGAAGCCGCCCGCGGTGAAGAAGTCCGGCGGCGCGTTGAAGCGCTTCTGGTGCTCGGCGACGAACCAGTCGTTCACCGGGTTCTTCGGGATGTCATAATAGTAATAGGTCGCGCCTTCCATGCCCGGCAGGGTCTTGTAGGCCGCGAGCGCCGGCAGAATGTTGCCGCCGGTCGACAGTTCGATGCCGTAACGCTTCGGGTCCATGTCCTGGAGCTTGGCCAGCGGATTGCCGGCGCCGGCCCAGATCACCCAGATCACCTTGCGGCCGGGCTTGTCCTTCAGCGCATCGAACAGGCGCTGGCCGACCGCGGTGAAATCGGTGGTCGAGGTCGGAGCATATTCTTCTGCGGCGAGCGTCGCGCCGGTCTTGGCGAGCGCTTCCCTGAAGGCGGCGACGCCGTCGCGGCCAAAGGCGTAGTCCTGCGCCAGCGTGGCGACGGTGACGCCCTGCTTGCCGATCGCGACCGCGTTCGAGATCGCGTCCTGCGACGAATTGCGCCCGGTGCGGAAGATGTAGCGATTCCACTTCTCGCCGGTAATCTGGTCCGCGACGGCGGGCTCGACGATCAGGATCTTCTTGTTCTCCTCGGCGACCGGGAGAATGGCGAGCGCTGCGGCCGACGAGGTCGTGCCGATCGCGATGTCGGCCTTGTCGTCCTGATAGGCCTCCGCGAGCGCGGCCTTGGAAAGGTCCGGCTTGCCCTGGTCGTCCTTGGTAATGACGACGATCTTGCGGCCGTCGAGCATCATGGTGCCCTTGGTGGCGTATTCGAAGCCCATCTGCAGGCCGGTTTCGGTCTGCTTGGCATAGGCCTCGAGCGGGCCGGTCTTGCCATAGATCAGCGCGACCTTGAGGTCGTCGGCCTGCGCGGAGGCGGTCGCGGCCAGACCGAGGATGGCTGCCGTGAGAATGAGCGATCGACGCACGATGGGTCCTCCTTGATGAAATTCCGTGGACACAGCGATTTGCACAACGCTGGCAACATTGCAATTCCACCTTACGGTGGCCTTGTGTGAGGTCGTGTATGACAGTGTTTTGACGCCGTCGTCACCACTGGCGCCTGCCAAAGAATTGGCAGCGCAGCGATATGCGGGCGTCTCGAAGTCGACCCTGGATCGGGTCGCTCGGACTTTGCAAAATGAGGGGGCGACGGCCCTAGCGACGATAGCCGTTAGCCCGTGAATAGCCCTTGCGGTTCTGCTGCGTCGGGCGGCTGGCGACGTTGGCCCTGGCCTCGCTGGAGGCGGGCGTTGCGAGCTTCAATTCCTCCAGGAAGATTGGCCGGGAGAAATAATAGCCCTGCGCGTAGCGGATCTTGGTCGCGGCCTGCAGATAGGCGAGCTCTTCATAGGATTCGAGCCCTTCGGCGATCACGGTCATGCCGAGCGCTTCGCTCAGGGATTCGATCGCGCGCAAGATGCCCTGGCTGCGCGGGCGCTTGTGAATGTCGATGATGAAGGAGCGGTCGATCTTGATCTCGTCGGCGGTGATGTCGGCGAGTGCGGAGAGCGAGGAATAGCCGGTGCCGAAATCGTCGATGGAGATGCCGACGCCGAGCTTGCGGAACATCGGCAGGATTTCCGACTGAAAATGACTCTTGGCGACGAAGGCGTCTTCCGTCACTTCGATCATGAAGCGCTGGGGAAAGCCGGTCTCTTCCAGCGCCTGCGCGAAGGTGCGCATGAATTCGGGATTGCCGGCCTGCTTGGCGGCGACATTGATGCTGATGGAGGCTTCCGGGCCGAAAGTGTCGTTGATCAGGTCGATCGACTTGACGATCTCGGCGAGCACGAGATGGGTCAGCTCGTCGATCAGACCGAGCTCGCCGGCGAGGTTGATGAACGAGCCCGGCGCCTGGATCACGCCTTCGTCGTCACGCAGCCGCACCAGCGCCTCGATGCCCTTCACGGCCTGGGTCCGGATATCGACCTTGGACTGGAACGCACAGCAAAAGCGCTTTTCGAGGATGGCGAGCCGCAGCGACTGCTCGATCTTCATCCGCGCCAGGGCCTCGCGCTCCATGCTGGCATCGAAGAAGGCCGCCGATCCCTTGCCGCTGTTCTTGATGCGGTACATCGCGATGTCGGCATTCTGGCGCAGCGTCTCGAAGTTGCGGCCGTGGTCGGGATAGAGGCTGACGCCGACCGACGTGGAGGCGAAGACCTCCGAATTGTCGATGAAGAACGGTGCGGTCAGCCGCTCCAGCGTCGATTGCATGAAGTCGGCGACTTCCTCCTGGCTCTGGATCGGGGAGAGCAGCAGCAGGAATTCGTCGCCGGAAATGCGCGACAGCATGTCGGAATCGCGCAAATCGCGTCCAAGCCGCTTCGACAGCTCGACCAGCAATGCGTCGCCGACGGCATGGCCGTAATAGTCGTTGATGTGCTTGAAATTGTCGACGTCGAGAAAGGCGAGCGCAAAGCGTTCGACCTTGCCGTCGCGTGCCAGCAGGGTGTTGGCGCGATGCTCGATCACGCGGCGTGAGGGCAGGCCGGTCAGCTCGTCGAAATAGGCCGAGCGGAACAGCTGGTCCTCGAAATTCTTCTGTTCGGTGATGTCGGCGGAGGTCGAGATCAGCAGGTCGCGTCCGCCGAGGCGAACCGGACGATGCGTGGTCAGCAGCACCTGGCGCGAAGCGCCGTCGTGGAGCGCTTCCTCGGTGACGACCGCGTGGCCGGTCGCCAATGCCCGCTGGCAGGCGTCGCGTCGCTGCGCAAGATCGGGCAGAGGCCGGCGGCCGTCCATGCCGAGCTGGCTGGCGGCGGTGTCGTTAGCCAGGAGAAGCTCGCCCTGCGCGTCCTGCACGGTCAGCCCGGTCGGCAGCAGTTTAACGATGTCCTTGAGAAATCCGAGCTCGGCTTCACTCGCGCCGGAATATCTGTTGTCGTTCATAGAAGTCATGAATCTTGTTGTTTCAGCGCGCCTTTGCAATGGGCGTGATCTTGCGCGGTTCCCTCTTAGGTTTGGTTAAGTGCTCGGGAGAAATACGTTGTTGTTCTGCGGCGATGCGCCGTGTGCCCCCGATCGTCATTAACAGAGGGTCAACGCCGCCTGCGAAACCGCGAGCGGAGCGCGCGTTTCTCTTTCGCTTGTGTCGAGTCTAGCCGCTTTGCGAAACGCGGCATTGCATGATGCAGTGCAGGCCGGTCGCCAGATACGAGATTTCGGTCTTGCCGTCGAAGGCTGACAGTGCGGACTTCAGCAATTTGGTGCCGAAGCCCGGCGCTGACATCGTGCCGATGCTCGGACCCTCGCTCTCATCCCAGGTGATGGTCAGACGATCGCCGCTGACGGTCCATGACACCTGCAACAATCCGTTCGGCGCGGAGAACGCACCATATTTGCTCGCGTTGGTGGCGAGTTCGTGAAACATCAGCGACAGCGTGACGGCGAGCTTCGGCGGCAGGAACAACCGGTCGCCGTTCAGGGTGAAGCGGACATGTCCGTAAGGCCCGAGCTCCGAGATGAGAAGGTCGCGGATGTCGCATCCGGCCTTGTCGATCCGCGAGATCAAATCGTCGGTCGCGGCCAGCGAGCGCAGCCGGGGGTCGATCCGGGCCCAGACCTGCGGTTCGTCCTGCAGCACCTGATGCAGCACGGCGTGCACCGTCGACAGCTTGTTCTTCAGCCGGTGCTGGAGCTCGTCGACCAGGAGCTTGCGATACTCTTCTTCCTCGATCAGGCGCCTGGAAATCCGCCGCTGCTCGGTCAGCAGCGTGCGATAATGCTCGACACCCCAGATGGCGAAGGCGCTGACGCCCCAGTACAGCGTCAGCAGGCTGAAGCGGGCGCGATCGGCAAAGGCATCGCTGAAATTGACGACGACGCCGAGCACGCCGCCGGCCAGCGCGGTAATGATGCCGATCCGCAAGCCGCCGAATGCTGCGGCCAGGAACACGGCCGGGAAGTATGGGATGAAGTAGACGTCGGGGCGCACCTGCGCGAGGCCCCAGCGCAGCAGCGTCGCGACCAGCAGGCAGACGACCGCGAACGCGATGCTCAGGCCGAGCGAAGGTGGTGCCTCGGCCTGCCAGCCCTTGCGGAAGTCATCGATCAGCTTGTCCATGCGCAGCCCGGTTGCGATGTGCGCCTAGAAATCGAATGGCGAGCAAGGATGTTACGCATCTCGCCTGCGCAAGCAAAGCTTGGCTCGTCGAAAGCCGTCAGAAATAGCCGTTGCTGCGTCGCCGGCTCTCGCAGTGCCGTCATCGACCGGTGTCCGCTATTTGGCATCACATCGTTCAAGAGCGGCAACATTCCACGGGCAGGCTGGACGGCGAGGTCGCAATGATCGCAGGGGCGACCGGCAGGCTCGGATTGCGGACCGCACAAGTCTTCGTTGCCGAAGGTGCCAAAATTGTGATCGCAGGCCGGCGAGTCGCGGAAGGCGAAACGCGGGCCGGGCAGAAGCAAGGAAACGCGTGCTCTTCGCGCGCCGTCACTCAAGCGGCGAAGCTCACACCGCCTTCACCCGCACCCTCAGCCCATCCCGCGGTTTCGGGATCGGCCACATCTGCCAGTCCGGCTTGTAGCCCGGCTCCAGCGACACCTCGATGTTCTGCAGGAAATGGCGCGCGAAGCATTTGGCCTGCATGTAGGCGAAGTGCAGGCCAAGGCACATATGCGCGCCGCCGCCGAACGGCACCCAGGCGAAGCGATGGCGATTGCGCTGGGCGTCCTCGGTGAAGCGCAGCGGATCGAACCTGTCGGGCTCCGGCCAGATCTCCTTCATGTGGTGCGTGTAGAGCGGATTGACGCCGATCGCGGTGCCGGCCGGGATCGTAAATCCCTTGAAGCTGAAATCGCGCATCGCCCGTCGCGGCATCGTGGGCACCGGCGGCTTGATCCGCAGCGCCTCCTTGAAGGCCATCTCCGACAGCGGCATCTTTTCGAGATCGTCGAAGCTGCTGGGCGCGCTCCGAGCCAGCCCCAGCGCCAGAACCTCCGCGCGCAGCCGGCTTTGCCAGTCGGGATTGGCGGCGAGCTCGCCGATGAACGACGTCAGCGACGAGGTCAGCGTGTCGTGCGCCGCCATCATCAGGAAGCTCATATGGTCGATGATGTCCTGCTCGGACAAGAGCGCACCATCCTCATGGGTGGCGCGGCAGAGCTGCGAGAACAGGTCGTCGCCGCCGTGATTGCCACGCCGCACCGGAATCTGGTCACGGAAATAGGCGACGATGCGTTTGCGGCCGGCGACACCGCGCGCCATCTGCGTGCCCGGCAGGGGGCGGCGGATCGGGGCGACGGCGGCGGCGACCATGTCGACGAAGGCGCGGTTGATCTCGTCGACCTCAGGCCCGATGTCCGCGCCGAGGAACGATGTTGCGGCCAGATCGAGCGTGAGCTGTTTCATCGCCGGATAAAGCTGCATCTCGCCGGGGTTCGCCTTCCACTGCGCGACCCGCGCCGCGATGCCGCGGTCGAGATCGGACAGGTATGATTTCATCGGCCCCGACTTGAAGGCGACCGAGAGCGCTTTGCGATGCAGCCGGTGCTCGTCGAAATCGAGCAGCATCAGCCCGCGTGGAAACAACAGCTCGAGCACCTTGTTCCAGCCATGAGTCGATGAGAACAGCTTCTGCTGGTCGAACATCACGAGCTCGTTGGCTTCGGGCCCGAGCAACACGACATTGGTCTCGCCGAAAACATGGGTGCGGTAGACCAGGCCGTATTTGGCGGCGTTCGCCTCGATGTGCCCCTTGGGGTCGGCGAGCACCTGAAACGTCTTGCCGATGATCGGCCAGCCCTCGTCGCCGGGGATATGCGTCAATGCGTTGCGCCTGGGCGCGGTGAACGGAAGCGCAGGGGCGGCCACATTCTGCATCGACATGACGATTGCTCCGGTGGGCTGACCGAGGTCGTGGTTGCACGTGAAAAGCAGCCTACCGCTTCGCCGCTTCCTTCTGCAAATCCGGGGCGTTGACGGTGGGAATGGCGACCCGGCCGGGGCCGGTCACCTTCAGCGCCTCGGCGGCCTTGTCGTTCTCCATGATCTTGGCCATCACGGCCTGGCCCGCGCGGTCGAAGATCGCGCGGTTCTCGATCACGAATTTCTGCGACTTGCGCAAGGCATCGATATGGCCGTTGATCTCCGGCACGACGTAGCGCGCGACCATGTCCCAGCTCCGGCGGGTCGCTTCCGGATTGGCCCAGTCGTGCACGAAGCCGATCACGGCGCCGACGCCGCCGGACACCTGCATCACGTTCTTGATGGTTTTGACGAGGTCATCGGGCGTCCCGATGGTGGAGGCCGCGCCCTCCACGAAGGCGGTCTTGTCCACGGCCTCGTCGGGCGAGGCGAAGGCGGAAACCCCCGGCCGCTGCAGCGTGCCGACGGTATATTCATTGTGCCAGCGCATCAGCCCGGCGCCGGCTTCCTTGCGGGCCTGCTCGCGGCTCTCGGCGATGTGGAAGCTCAGCAGCACACGCCAGTTCGCGCGGTCGACCGTGGTGCCGTGCTTCTTGGCGGCATCCTCGGCGAACTGCCATTGCTGCTGCAGCGACATCAGGCCCTGCGTCGTCATCGAGCCCAGCGAGATGATGCCGATGCCGTATTTGCCGGCGAGCGTCATGCCCGACGGGGAAATCTGCGAGGCCACCACGAACGGCATCTCCTCCTGCAGCGGCAGGATTTGCAGCGCGGCGTCGTTCATGGTGAACCAGTCGCTCTTGGCCGTGACGCGTTCGCCGTTGAAGAGCCGGCGGATCACGCCGATCGCCTCGTCCTGGCGGTCGCGCTGCGTCATCGGGTCGATGCCGAGCGTGTGTGCGTCGGACGCCAGCGCGCCAGGGCCGGAGCCGAAGATGGCGCGTCCGCCGGTCATGTGGTCGAGCTGCACCATGCGCTGGGCGACGTTGTAGGGATGGTGATAGGGCAGCGACACCACGCCGGTGCCGAGCTTGATCCGCTTGGTGCGCTCGCCGGCCGCGGCCAGGAACATCTCGGGCGAGGCGATCATCTCCCAGCCGGACGAATGATGCTCGCCGCACCAGAACTCGTCGTAACCGAGCGCGTCGAGCTGTTCGACGAGGTCGAGATCGCGCCGGAACTGGAGCATCGGATGCTCCCCGATCGGGTGATGCGGAGCAAGGAAGGCTCCGAATTTCAGGCGCGCCATGGCGTTCTCTCCGGCTGGTTTTTTGTTGGTTGAAGCGTGAGGCTACGTGCTGGAAAGACCGAACGCAATCGCGCGATGTCCCGCGCCGCGGAATGTGGGGCATGCGTGTGTTGATTTGGAGCGTCAGGCCGTTCCGCAGGCTCGTCATGCCCGGGCTTGTCCCGGGCATCCACGAACCTTGCTGCGCGGTCCAAGAACGTGGATGGCCGGGACAAGCCCGGCCATGACGAGAGTGGCGGGGAGAGGTGAAGTACGCTACCGCGTCATCCTGTTCCACGCATCCAGCCCGGCGATCTTGTACGCCTCGGCCAGCGTCGGATAGTTGAACGTGTTCTGGATGAAATAGTCGATGGTGCCTTTGAGATTCAGCACGGCCTGGCCGATATGGATCAGCTCGGTGGCGCCCTCACCCAGAATATGCACGCCGAGCAGGCGGCGGGTCTTGGTCGAGAAGATCATCTTCATCATGCCGCTGTCCAACCCCATGATGTGACCGCGCGAGGTCTCGCGGAAGCGGGCGATGCCGACTTCATAGGGGATGCCGCGGGTGCGGACCTCTTCTTCCGTCAGCCCCGCGGTCGAGATCTCCGGCACCGAATAGATGCCGTAGGGAAAGAACTCCGGCGGCGCCATCGGCTCCATGCCGAGCGCGTGGCAGGCGGCGACGCGGCCCTGCTCCATCGATGTCGAGGCAAGGCTCGGAAAGCCGATCACGTCGCCGGCGGCGTAGATGTGCGGCACGCTGGTCTGCAGGGTGACGGGATCGACCGAAATGCGGCCGCGATGATCGACCACGATGCCGGCAGATTCGAGGTTGAGCCGGTCGGTGGCGCCGACGCGTCCCGCCGCGAACAGCAGCATTTCCGTGGTGACGTGCCGCCCGTCGGCGAGGTGCGTCACGATGCTGCCCTGCGGCGTCTTCTCGATCGCGTTGACCTTGGCCCCGAGCCGAAGTGCGACGTTGCGGTCGCGCAATTCGTGCATGAACTCGTCGATCAATTCCTTGTCGATGAAATCGAGGAAGGTCGGCCGCGGCTCGATCAGCGTCACGGGCACGTCGAGCGCGCTGAAGATGGTGGCATATTCGACGCCGATGACGCCCGCGCCGATCACCGCGAGGCTGCGCGGCAGCTTCGGCAGTTCGATGATCTCGTCGCTGTCGAGCACGCTGGTGCCGTCGAACGGGACATAGTCCGGGCGGAACGGGCGCGTGCCGCAGGCGATCAGGATGAAGGCGGCCGACACCACCTTGGTCTCGCCGATCGCGCTGGTGATTTCGACCTCGTGCGGCGAGACCAGGCGCGCCTCGCCATTGGCGGTGCGCACCAGGTTGCGGCTGAACTGATGCTCGAGCACCTCGACCTCGTGGTCGAGCGTCTTCTGCAGCCGGATCATCAGATCGCTCGCCGCGATGTCCTGCTTCACCCGGTAGGAGCGGCCGTAGAAGCCGCGCTCGCGCCAGCCGGACAGATTCAGCACGGTCTCGCGCAGCGTCTTCGATGGGATCGTGCCGGTATGGACCGAGACGCCGCCGACCCGCCGGCCTTTCTCCACCACCAGCACGGCCTTGCCGAGCTTGGCACATTGCACCGCGGCCCGGCGTCCTGACGGGCCCGAGCCGATCACCACCATATCGTAGTCGTACATCGGAAGACTTCCGAACCCCACCAGACCAGTGCATATTGCCATGCAGCATTCGGGCCAAGGGAAACGGGTCACATTCCCTTGACGCCCCTGCCCGAAGTTGAGGCATTACGGCTAATACGTGCAATTTATGAAGGATTTTCCGCGGATCACGGACAACCGATAGTCCTACGGACTTTTTATTTTGCGCTGCAGCAACTATCTGGCGGTGGCGCACGTTGAACGTCGCCTGTCAGGAGTTGCTGTGTCGCTTGCCAAAAATCTCGAATTCCTGAAACATCTGCCGAAGGTGGATGGTCTGCGCTTTGCCGATTTCGGCCGCAGCGCGGATACGTCCAGTCCGTTGGCCGAGGTCAAGGGCTTCGGCGACAATCCCGGCAATCTGCGCATGTTCAAATTCGTGCCGGCGCAGTTGCAGACGCCGCGCGCGCTCGTCGTCGTGCTGCATGGCTGCGGCCAGACCGCAGCCGGCTACGATCTCGGCGCGGGATGGTCGACGCTGGCACGGCATTACGGCTTCGCGCTGGTGATGCCGGAGCAGCAGCGCGCCAACAACGGCAACACCTGCTTCAACTGGTTCAACCCGGAAGACACCGCGCGGGACAGCGGCGAGGCGCGCTCGATCCGCGAGATGATCGCGCACATGGTCGAAACCCACCGTGTCGATTCCAGGCGCATCTTCATCACGGGTCTGTCCGCTGGCGGCGGCATGACGACGGTGATGCTTGCGACCTATCCGGACGTCTTTGCGGCCGGCGCGGTCATTGCCGGATTGCCCTACGGCATCGCGTCGAATCTGCGCGAGGCGCTGGACGGCATGTTTCATTCGCCGGCGCGGCCCGAGCGCGAACTCGGCGATTTCGTGCGCCGCGCCTCGAACCATCGCGGACCCTGGCCGAAGATTTCGGTGTGGCACGGCAGCGCCGACCGCACCGTCAATCCCGGCAACGCCAACGAGATCGTCAAGCAGTGGCTCGACCTGCACGATCTGCCGGCCGCGCCGATGGCGGAGACCATCGTGGACGGCCATCCGCGCCAGGCCTGGTGGGACAAGAACGGCGAGACGCTGGTCGAATCCTACGCCATCACCGACATGGCGCATGGCACGCCGCTCGGACTTGCCGACAACGACCAGCGCTACGGCGTCGAAGGCGCGTTCCTGATCGAGGCCGGCATCTCTTCGTCCTATCACATCGCGAAATTCTTCGGCCTCACCGGCTGGATTCCGGACGCCGCGAAGATCGCGGAGGCGAAGGCTGCTGCTCCGCAGCCGGCGCGCTCGCCCGCGCCGCACCTGGCCCGCTCGATCCGTGCGGCGGTCGCCGAGCCGGCCGAGCCGAAGCGCGAAGACGCCCGCGGCCTGGACATCGGCCGGATCATCACCCGCGCGCTGACCGCCGCGGGGCTGATGAAGTAATTCCGCCGTCGTCCCTGCGAACGCAGGGACCCATACCGCGGCGTTTTACGATTGCGTTCGGTCGAAGTACCGACACCAAACTCTTCGCCAAACTCGATCCCGGGGTTATGGGTCCCTGCGTTCGCAGGGACGACAGCGGAGTTCGTGGCGATACTGTTGCCCAAGCCCGCCGAGCGTCGCTCACATCTCTCCGGTGATGAACGGATTGGTCATCCGCTCCTGGCCGAGGCTCGAGCCGGCGCCGTGCCCGCAAATGAAGCCGACATCGTCGCCGAGCGGCAGCAGCTTGGTCAGAATCGAATTGATCAGGGTAGCATGATTGCCGCCGGGCAGATCGGTGCGGCCGACCGAGCCCGCGAACAGCACGTCGCCGACATGGGCGAAACGCAAGTCCTTGTTGAAGAACACCACGCTGCCGGGCGAGTGGCCGGGGCAGTGATAGATGTCGAACGTCAGGTCGCCGATCGACACCGTGTCGCCTTCCTCCAGCCAGCGGTCCGGCGCAAAGTTGCGCACCCCGGTCATGCCGAAGCGCGCGCCGCTCTCCACGACGTTGTCGAGCAGGAATTTGTCCGCGACATGCGGCCCCTCGATCGGCACCTTGAGCGCATCGCGCAAGTCGGCGGCGCCGCCGACATGGTCGATATGGCCGTGGGTCAGCCAGATCTTCTCGACGGTCACACCGGTCTGCTTGATCGCCTCCAGGATCTTCGGCACGTCGCCGCCGGGATCGATCACGACGGCCTTCTTGCTTGGCTCGTCCCAGATGATGGTGCAGTTCTGCTCGAACAGCGTCACGGGGACGATGACCGCGCCGGCCTTGGATTGTGTGTCTTTTTGCTCGCTCATGGCGCCACAATGCCGATTTTTGCCCGACCGCCAAGCAAAAGATTCGTGCTGGCATGAACGATGGGCGCGCGCCGTGGAATCGGCTAAACTCTCCCCATGGACAATGCCGCCCGCACCATCGCGCTCGTGCCGCCGCCGGACCGCCGTCAATCCGAGACGGCGCTGGCGATCGCGCGCGGCACGGCGCGGCTGCTCCGCTCGCTCGGCTTCACCTGCATCAGCGAATTGCCGCTGCCGTCGGGCCGGCGCGCCGACCTTGTGGCGCTGAACGAGCGCGGCGAGATATGGATCGTCGAGATCAAGTCGTCGGTCGAGGATCTGCGCGCCGATCAGAAATGGCCCGAATACCGCGCCCATTGCGACCGGCTGTTCTTCGCCTTCACGCAGGACCTGCCGTGCGAAATCTTTCCGGCAGGGACCGGCCTGATCATCGCCGACGCTTACGGCGCGCACATGCACTGCGAGGCGCCCGAACACAGGATCGCGGCCGCCACGCGCAAGCAGATGACGGTGCGGTTCGGCATGGCGGCCGCCTTGCGGATCAACCGCCTGGTCGATCCGCAAGGGCATGCGGAATTTTGGGAGTAGCGGAAGAGGAAACTGTATGCCCGTCATCCTGAGGTGCGAGCGAAGCGAGCCTCGAAGGATGTACGGCCCCGATGCAGCCGGGCCGTCGCCCTTCGAGGGCCGCTATGCGGCCACCTCAGGGTGACGGAGAGATTGGTGATTGCCGAAATTACCTTGGCGCGCGCTTGGCCAGGATCCGCTGCAGCGTACGGCGGTGCATGTTGAGGCGCCGCGCCGTCTCCGAGACGTTGCGGTTGCACATTTCGTAGATGCGCTGGATGTGTTCCCAGCGGACGCGATCGGCCGACATCGGATTGGTTGGGAGTTCGGACTTCTCAGAGCTGGTCGAGAGCAATGCGGCGACGACGTCGTCGGCATCCGCAGGCTTCGAGAGATAGTCGATCGCGCCCATCTTCACCGCGGTCACGGCGGTGGCGATGTTGCCGTAGCCGGTCAGCACGATCGCGCGGGCCTCGGGCCGCTTCTTCTTCAGCGCGGACACGACGTCGAGGCCGTTGCCGTCGCCGAGGCGAAGATCGACCACGGCGAATGCCGGCGCGGCCTTGCCGATTTGCGCAAGTCCATCCGAAACCGTGTCGCACGACGTCACTGAAAAACCGCGTGTCTCCATCGCGCGCGACAGCCGCTCCAGAAACGGCTTGTCGTCCTCCACGATGAGAAGCGAGCGGTCGGCCTGATCGTTCAGTTCGGCGATGGCGTTCAAGGTTTTGTCCTCTGTCTGCACATGCCACATATGGCGTCGGTATCAAACGCTGCCAAGGCCGCCAATAGTCGATCGGCCCTGCCGTGCGACGCAAGGTCGCGGTCTATCCTATGGTCTCTTCGAGCGTCTCGATAGCCTCAAAACGCTCCCGCGGCCACGCGATCTGTACCACTGCACCGTGTTCGGGAAAGGTCCGGTTGGTAAACGAGACCTTGGCGCCGGTGCGTTCCAGCAACGTCCGCGCGATGAACACGCCAAGTCCGAGGCCGCCGCCTTCATCCCGGTTGCGCCGCCGTGACAGATAGGGCTCGCCGATCCGGTTGAGCAGATCGGGCGGAATGCCGGGGCCGTCGTCGGAGATCACGAGCTCGACGGTGTCCTTATTCCACCAGGCGTTCACCTCGACGGTGGTGCGGGCGAAATCGACCGCGTTCTCGACGATGTTGCCGACGCCGTAGAGGATCGCCGGATTGCGGGAGCCGACCGGCTCGGCCGCCACGGAGACCGCGATCCGCACCTTGATCTCGACGCCGAAATCGCGATGCGGCGCCACCACCTCTTCGATCAGCTCGGACAGCTTCATCCGGTCGAACGGCGCGCCGCTGGAGGAGAGCTGGGTGATCTTGCTCAGGATGTCGCGGCAGCGCTGGGTCTGCTCGCGCAGGGTTTTCAGATCGGCGGCGAAGCTCGCATCCTTCACGGTCTTTTCAAGCTCGCGCGAGATCAGGAAGATCGTGGCGAGCGGGGTACCGAGCTCGTGCGCGGCAGCGGCCGCGAGGCCGTCGAGCTGGGTCAGATGCTGCTCGCGCGTCAGCACCAGTTCGGTCGCCGCCAGCGCGTCGGCGAGCTTGCGCGCTTCCTCGGTGACCTGGAACGAATAGAGGCTGGTGACGCCGATCGCGAGCACGATCGAGAGCCAGACGCCGACGAGATAGATCGGCGGCAGCACCAGCGGATCGTCGGAATCCCAGGGCAGCGGAAAGTGGAAGAAGAACAGGATCGAGGCGCAGGCCACGGCGAGAACGCCAAGGCCGAAGGTGAGCCGCGCGGGCAGGGCGGTTGCCGAGATCAGCACCGGCGCAAGGAACAGGAACGAGAACGGGTTCTGCAATCCGCCGGTGAAGAACAACAGCCCCGCAAGTTCCACGATGTTCAGCGCCAGCAGCCCGGCCGCCTGCATCGGTTCCAGCCGCTGCATCGGATTGGCCGCGGTCTGCAGCGCCAGATTGAGCGCGGCCGACAGGCCGATGATGCTGACGCAGGGAACGATCTCGACGTTGAACTCCAGCCCCTGCGCCACGATGAAGATCGCGGCGAGCTGACCAAGCACGGCGAGCCAGCGCAGCCGCAGGATCGTGTCCAGGCGGATATGTCGCTGCGAATGGCGAAAATGGGTGTCGGCGGTGTCGGTCATCTCGGCCAATCCAGTGATACGCGCGTCCTGTCACAAACACGCTGGCGCACGGTTTCGGTCTGGTCGCAAGCCTCTTACATCAAGCCTTGCGCTCCACCGCGCAATAGCAGAAGAACGCCCCAGCATGACCGGGAACGACAAAGCTTCAAGTCCGCCGACTGTCGCGGCGCCCAGCCTGTCTGCGGCCATCGAGGTCGACCGCCTCGTCAAGGTCTACAAGCAGACCCGCGCCGTCGACGATATCTCCTTTTCGCTGCCGCGCGGCAGCATCACCGGGCTGCTCGGCGGCAACGGCGCTGGCAAGACCACCACCATCGCGATGATCATGGGGCTGGTGCTGCCGACCTCCGGCCGCGTCAGCGTGCTCGGACGGGCGATGCCCGAGGAAAGCGCCTTCGTGCTGGGGCGGATGAATTTCGAGAGCCCCTATGTCGACATGCCGATGCGGCTCACGGTGCGCCAGAATCTCACCGTGTTCGGCAAGCTCTATGCGGTGAAGAACCTAGAGGGCCGCATCGCCGAACTCGCCGACGAGCTCGACCTCACCGATTTCATCGACCGCGCCAACGGCAAGCTCTCCGCCGGCCAGAAGACCCGCGTCGCGCTGGCCAAGGCGCTGATCAACCACCCCGAATTGCTGCTGCTGGACGAGCCGACCGCCTCGCTCGATCCTGATACCGCCGACTGGGTGCGGGCGCATATGGAGCGCTATCGCAAGGAGAACAACGCCACCATCCTCCTGGCCTCGCACAACATGCTCGAGGTCGAGCGGCTCTGCGACCGCGTCATCATCATGAAGCGCGGCCGCATCGAGGACGACGACACGCCCGAGGCCATCATGGCCCGCTACAACCGTACCACGCTGGAAGAGGTGTTCCTGGACGTCGCGCGCGGCCGGGGCAATGGGGCGAAGGAGGCAGCGCGATGAGGGAGCTTTTATGTTTCGGTCGTCGCCCCGATGAAGCCTCGTCATTCCGGGGCGCGCGGAGCGCGAGCCCGGAATCCATAACCACAGGCCGCAATTGTGAGGCGGGATTAGCGGCTCCGAATCTTCGCCAAATCCAGTCTTGTGGTTATGGATCCCGGGCTCACGACTACGTCGCGCCCCGGGATGACAGCTACGGGAGGGCGTCATGACCGACCTCTCCCTCCACCACGGCATCTCCCTGCACCGCATCGGTGCGATGATCCTGCGCTATTGGTATCTCTTGATGTCGTCCTGGCCGCGGCTGCTCGAGTTGCTGTACTGGCCGGCGCTCCAGGTCATCACCTGGGGCTTTCTGCAGGTCTACATCGCTGAAAACGCCAATTTCTTCGCGCGCGCCGGCGGCACGCTGATCGGCGCCGTCATCCTCTGGGACATCCTGTTCCGCGGCCAGCTCGGCTTCTCCATCTCGTTTCTGGAAGAGATGTGGGCGCGCAACCTCGGCAACCTCATGATGAGCCCGCTGAAGCCGATCGAGTTTCTGCTGTCGCTGATGGTGATGAGCCTGATCCGGCTCGCGATCGGCGTCATCCCGATGACGCTGCTCGCGCTGTTCCTGTTTCACTTCAACGTCTATGCGCTCGGCCTGCCGCTGATCGCGTTCTTCTGCAATCTGATCTTCATGAGCTGGTCGGTCGGCATCTTCGTCTCGGGCCTGGTGCTGCGGAACGGACTTGGCGCCGAGAGCATCGTCTGGACCCTGATGTTCGCGATCATGCCGCTCGCCTGCATCTATTATCCCGTCAGCGTGCTGCCGGTCTGGCTGCAATATGTCGCCTGGGCGTTGCCGCCGACCTACGTGTTCGAGGGGATGCGCGCGCTGCTGATCGAGCGGATCTTCCGGATCGATCTGATGCTGGAAGCGTTAGCGATCAACGCAGCTCTGCTCTGTGCTTCTTTTTGGGCATTCCTTGCTCTTTTGCGAAGCGCCAGGAAAAACGGTTCGCTGCTGTCCGGCGGCGAATAACGTCACTTTATCGGGGATTCAGGCGCATTTAACCGTCTTCGCCACGTAGATGTACGGAACCATGCATTGACGCAATATTACGCATTCGGCAGTATGCTGCGATGCGAAGAGGAATTTAGCGATGCCTATTGGTGAGTTTGGCGGCGCGCCGCCCCTGGCGGCTGAAGGCAGTCCGGTCCTGACGACGCCGATGTACTGGATGTACGAGATGGCGCACGCCGCTCTCAATCCGGCACGAGCGGTCACCGACGCGACCAAGCTCCTGTTCGAGAATCCGCTCAATCCCTGGACGCGCACCGAGGTCGGCAAGTCCGTCGCCGCGGCCTGCGAATTGTTCGAGCGCACCACGCGCCGTTACGGCAAGCCGGAATGGGGTCTCGACGATACCGATGTCAACGGCATCCGCGTCCCCGTCGAGGTCCGCTCGGTGTGGGAAAAGCCGTTCTGCCGGCTGCTCTACTTCGATCGCAAGTTCACCCGCCCGCTGCGCAGCCCGCAGCCGCGCGTGCTGATCGTGGCGCCGATGTCCGGCCATTATGCGACGCTGCTGCGCGGCACGGTCGAAGCCTTCCTGCCGGCGCATGAGGTCTACATCACCGACTGGGCCGATGCCCGCATGGTGCCGCTCAGCGACGGCCGCTTCGATCTCGACGATTACATCGACTACGTCATCGAGATGCTGCACGTCCTCGGCGGCAACACACATGTGCTTGCGGTGTGCCAGCCGTCCGTGCCGGTCGTCGCCGCCGTCTCGATCATGGAAGCGCGGCGCGATCCCTTCGTGCCGACCTCGATGACGCTGATGGGCGGCCCGATCGACACCCGCCGCAATCCCACCGCGGTGAACAATCTCGCCCAGGAGCGCGGTATCGACTGGTTCCGCAACCACGTCATCACCAAGGTGCCGTTCCCGCATCCGGGCATGATGCGCGACGTCTATCCGGGGTTCCTGCAGCTGAACGGCTTCATCAGCATGAATCTCGACCGGCACATGGACGCCCACAAGCAGCTCTTCGCCAATCTGGTGAAGGGCGACGGCGATCTCGTCGACAAGCATCGCGAATTCTACGACGAATATCTGGCGGTGATGGACCTCTCCGCCGAATATTACCTGCAGACGGTCGACACCGTGTTCGTCAAGCACGCGCTGCCGAAGGGCGAGATGACCCATCGCGGAACCCGCGTCGATCCGTCCAAGGTCACGCGCGTCGCCTTGATGACGGTCGAAGGCGAGAACGACGACATCTCCGGCATCGGCCAGACCGAAGCAACACACACCTTGTGCAGTGCGATTCCAGATCATCGCCGCGTTCATTACGTCCAGAAGGGCGTCGGACATTACGGCGTCTTCAACGGATCGCGTTTCAAGTCGGAAATCGTGCCGCGGATTCACGATTTCATGGTCTCCGCTGCGAATCCGAACGCAACACAGGCGCTTGCGGCCGAGTAACTGCGTTTTTCGGCTTTCCCGTGAGAAATTCGGGCGGTTCGGGGCGCTTCGGAAGGGCCTGATCCCCGCCAGATTCGAGGTATTAAGGTAGCGATCTAGGAGTGAGTCAGGCCTCACCCCTTGGGGCTGTCGCATGCGTCCAGCGAGGGCGAAAAAAGCCGGTTCCAACCCCAGTCTGTAGGGTCTCCCGGGCGCCAGACCCCTGTATATTGGGCAAATGATTTGTTTTTGCGCCGAGCGCTTTCCCTGGCGGCGGTTATGGCAGAATCCGGGCGAACTCTTGCTCCCTGGACTGACAGACATGGCCACACGCGCACTCCTCTATCGTCGGCCCCACGAACCGAAGACCCTTCTCATCGCCCACGGGTCGCAATTCTTCGCGATTCGGCTGCGCAGACACCGCCGCGCGCGCCGTTACACGCTGCGAATCCATCCGAGCGATCGCGAAGCCATCCTCACCATCCCGCCGCGCGGCACCCTCGCCGAAGCCAAGGACTTCGCGCAGCGTCACGGCGCGTGGATCGCGGCACGTCTCGGCCGCTTGCCGAAGGCCGCACCGTTCCAGCCTGGCACGGTGATACCGCTTCGCGGCACGCCGCATCGCATCGTGCATCGCGCCGGCAGCCGCGGCACGGTGTGGACCGAGACGCGCGACAGCGGTGAGAAGATTCTCTGCGTTGCCGGCGGGCTCGATCATGTCGATCGCCGTGTCAGCGACTTCCTCAAGCGCGAGGCGCGCCACGACCTGCAGCGTTCGTCTGAGGCCTATGCCGCCGAGCTCGGCGTCAAGGTCAAGCGTCTCTCGATCCGCGACCAGTCCAGCCGCTGGGGTTCCTGCACCTCGGCCGGCTCGCTGTCGTTCTCCTGGCGCCTGATCCTCGCGCCGCCCTACGTGCTCGACTATCTCGCTGCCCACGAGGTCGCCCATCTCGTCGAGATGAACCATTCGGCGAAGTTCTGGCGCGTCTGCGGCAAGGTGTGCCCGTCGATGGAGCGTGCCAAGAAGTGGCTCGACACCTACGGCAACGATCTGCACCGGTACGGGGTCGAGGATTAGGTTTAGGTGCTAGCCCAGCACTCTCTGTCGTCCCTGCGAAAGCAGGTACCCATGACCACAGGGAGAATTTTGGCGAAGAACATTCATTCGGTATTCCTACCCTTCGCTATCGATAGATCACGCGGTATGGGTCCCGGCGTTCGTCGGGACGACACCGATGGCGGGACGAAGCTCGAGCGTCTCGCTCGAATCTCGGCACATTTCCCAACGATTGCGCGGCACGCATAATTAACCCTGCCGCATCAAGCCCTTCGCACGATCCACGCCAGATCACACGCGCAGCCCTCGGCTACTGTGCATGGGGTTGTTTTCCAATTTTTGTTCTGAGGGGCCACAAAGGCAACACTCGAACCTAGCGGTTCCCGCCAAACAGCCGGTCCATCAGCCAGCTATCCAGCCCCGCCGCAGCTTCCGGCCGCGCATTGGCGCGCGTCGGTGGCGGGCGATAGCCGTTCGTGTTGGCCGGCGCCGGTGCTGGCACTGGCGACGTCGCTGTCGGCGGCGACACCTGCGAGGCTGCCTGTGCGAGGTTCGACAGGCCCCAGCCACCCGGCGCGCTGGGCAACGCTGCCACCGGCACGCCTTCATGCGCCGCTTTCATGAAGCGCGACCAGACTTCCACCGGCAGGCCGCCGCCGGTCGCCTTCTTGGTCGGCGAGTTATCGTCATTGCCGAGCCAGACGCCGGTGACGAGATTGGCGGTGTAGCCGATGAACCAGGCGTCGCGGTAATCCTGGCTGGTGCCGGTCTTGCCGGCGGCCGACCAGCCCGGAATCTCCGCTTTCTTCGCGGTGCCGCTGATCAATGTTTCCCGCATCATCGCGTTCATCATGCCGACATAGCGGGGGTCGATCACCTGGTTACGCTCCTCGGGCTGGCGCATGTAGAGCAGCTTGCCGCTGAGCGTCCTGATCCGCGTGACGACGTGCGGTGCCGCCATGAAGCCGCCATTCGCAAACGGCGCATAGGCGCCGACCAGCTCGACGACCGAGACTTCCGAGGTGCCGAGCGCGATCGAGGCGTTGGGTTCGAGTTTCGAGGAGATGCCGAGCCGGTGCGCAGTGCGCACCACGTTCTTCGGCCCGACCTCGAGGCCGAGGCGGATCGCGACCGTGTTGAGCGACATCGCCAGCGCCTGCGTCAGCGTCACCGCGCCGAAATATTCATGGGTGTAGTTCTCGGGCTTCCAGCCCTTGACCTCGATCGGCGCGTCCTGGCGCATCGTGTCCGGCGTCAGCCCCTGCTCGAGCGCCGTCAAATACACGAACGGCTTGAACGAGGAACCCGGCTGGCGCTTGGCCGTCACCGCGCGGTTGTACTGGCTGTCGGAATAGTTGCGCCCGCCGACCATGGCGCGGACCGCACCGTCCGGCGTCATCGCCACCAGCGCGCCCTGGCTGACATTGAACTTCACGCTCTTGGCCGCGAGCTCGTCAATGATGGCGGTTTCCGCCACGCTCTGCAGCTTCGGGTCGATCGTGGTCTCGACCTTGATGCTCTCGTCGATCTGGCCGACCAGATCGTCCAGGACTTCGCCGATCCAGTCGGCGACGTAGTTGATGGTGCCGGCGCCAACCGGTTTCACATTGTAGGACGGCTGTCCGATCGAGGCCTGCGCCTGCGCGTCGGTGATGAACTGCGCATCGGCCATCGCCGCGAGCACGATTTTCGCGCGCGCTTCGGCGCCTTCCGGATTGCGGTTCGGCGCGAGCCGCGAGGGCGATTTGACGAGGCCGGCCAGCATCGCGGCCTCGGCGATGGTGACGTTCCTGGCCGGCTTGCCGAAATATTTCTGCGCGGCCGCTTCGACGCCGTAGGCGCCGGAGCCGAAATAGACGCGGTTGAGATAGAGCTCCAGGATCTCGTTCTTGGAATGCTTGCGTTCCAGCCAGATGGCGAGCTCCGCCTCCTGCAGCTTGCGCTGCATGGTGCGCTCCTGGGTCAGGAACAGGTTTTTCGCGAGCTGCTGCGTCAGCGTCGAGCCGCCCTGTGAGACGCCGCGATGGAGCAAATTGGTGACGAGGGCACGCAGGATGCCGACAGGATCGATGCCGAAATGCGAGTAGAAGCGGCGATCCTCGATGGCGATGAACGCCTTCGGCAGATAGGGCGGCAGGTCCTTCAGCGCGACGTTGGCGCCGGCCATTTCGCCGCGCTGCGCCAGGAGGCTGCCGTCGATGCCGACGATCTGGATCGTCGGCGGGCGCTTGGGGATTTCCAGCGAGTCGATCGGCGGCAGATGGGCGCCGACATAGATCACGACGCCGACCACGGCGATCGCGCCCCACAGGCCCAGCACCGCGCCCCAGTAGACGAGACGGCCGAGGCTTGCGCCGATACGGGACTTCGGGCGGCGCTTGGCGCCGCTGCGGCCGGCCGATGCCTTGCGCTCGCGCGGCGCGTCATCCTCGGAATCGTCGTTCTTGCGCTTGGTGGGGGATTTCGCGGACTTCTTCGGCGGATCCTCGGCGTTGGGGATGCGGTCCGCAGCCGTCAGGCGCAGATCGGCGAGCGCCGCGGGCAAGCCGAACAACGGCTCCTTCCGCCCACCCTTTTTCTTTCCCAACCCCATACGCAAACGCCCGGTGAGCCCGCCCCGCCGCACGCTAGCGGCCGCTGTTTAAGGCCCGGTTACCCCGGCGTTAACGCGCGATTAGGAAGTGCGGCATTCGCCCGCCGCAGTCTAGAACTTCGGTTCTGATTCAATCAGAACCGAAAAAGCTCTAGGATCGCCGGCACAAAGCTAGAGGGAACGCAGATGGGCCATATCGATCCGACCAAGGAGATCTTCGCGCAATTCCGGGACAGCGATCGTCCCGGCCCGATCCACATGCTCAACCTGGTGCGCCTGCGCAAGGACGCAGCCTATCCCGACGGCCGCAAGGCCAGCGGCGCCGAAGCCTATGCGGCCTATGGCCGCGAGAGCGGCCCGGTGTTCGAGCGCCTTGGCGGTCGCATCGTCTGGCAGGGCAAATTCGAGCTGATGCTGATCGGCCCGCAGGAGGAGCGCTGGGACCATTGCTTCATCGCGGAATATCCGAGCGTCGGAGCCTTCGTCGAGATGATCCGCGACCCCGTCTACCGCGAGGCGGTCAAGCACCGCCAGGCGGGCGTCGAGGACTCGCGGCTGATCCGGCACGCCGTGCTGCCGGTGGGGAAGAATTTTGGGGAGATCCCGGGTTAGGCCAACAAACGGTCTTTGTCCGTGATCCTGAGGTGCGAGCCCATGCGAGCCTCGAAGGATGCACGACCCCCACGTTTCCGCGCGGCCACGAGCCGGGCCGTCGCCCTTCGAGGGCCGCCGAAGCGGCGGCTACCTCTGACGGTGATGGATTGATTCGCAGCCGACTTCTGCAACGAAGCTCAAAAAAGTCGGCGGCCTTCAGGCCGCCGATCGCATTTCAAGATTCATCGACCACTAACCCGCCGGACCCGAATCCTCCAGGATCGGGCCGAACAGCTCCCAGCGCTCGCCGTTGAACTTCATCATCTGAAGCTGCTTGTTGACGCGGTAGTCGGTCGGCGAAGTGTTCGCCTTGATGCCGGGCAGCGCGATATCGCTGGTGACGTCCTTCAGCGACGCCGCCTGCTTCATGACGTTCTCGCGCGTCAGGTCGTCGCCGCACTGCTTCAGCACATGGACCAGGAGCTGGGCGGTGCCGTAGCCGTAGGTGTTGAAGTTCGAGTCCTTGTCGCCGTCCGGATAGTACTTCGCCATGAAGTCGAAATATTTCTTCAGGCCGGCATCGTCCTTCCATGTCGGGTCGAGCGGTTCCTTGCCGTAATTGACGCTGATCAGGCCCTTGGCGGCATCGAGGCCGGCCGGTTTCAGCACCGCGCCGACCGAGGTCGCGTTGATGTCGACGATCTGCACCGGATGCCAGCCCATTTCCGCGATCTTCTTGATCGCCTGCGCGGCCTGCTTCGGCGTTGTCGCGCTGAAGAACAGATCGGCGCCGGCGTCCTTGATCTTGAGGATCTGCGAGTCGACCGTAGGATCGGACACCTCGTAGGACGCTTCGGTCACGATCATCTTGGCGGCCTTGTCGCCGAGCCCGGCCTTGATGCCGTTCAGATAGTCCTTGCCGAGATCGTCATTCTGATAGAGCACGCCGATCTTCGCGTCGGGGTGCTCCTTCAGAATGTACTGGCCATAGATGCGGCCTTCGACGAAGTAGTTGGGGTTATAGCCCATGGTCCACGGAAAGTTCTTCGGATCGGTGAACCTCGAGGCGCCGGTCGCTGCGAACAGCTGCGGCACCTTCTTGGCATTGAGATATTTCTGGACGGCCGCGTTCACCGGGGTGCCGATGATCTGGAAGGTCAGCAGCACCTCGTCGCTCTCGACCAGCTTGCGGATCTGCTCCACGGCCTTCGGCGGCGAATAGGCGTCGTCATACTGGATCAGGTTGATCTTGCGGCCGTTGATGCCGCCCTGATCGTTGATCATCTTGAAATAGGCCGCCTGGGTCTTGCCGATCGACGAATAGGCCGAGGCCGGTCCCGAGAACGGCATGGTCTGTCCGACCTTGATCTCGGTGTCGCTGGCGCCCGGATCGTATTTCTTCTGGGCATTGGCCGTTGAGGCCGACAGCGCCAGGGTCAGCGCCGCTACTGCGGCCACATGCAGAATTCCATTCCTCATTCGCAATTTCCTCAGTTTGTTATCGTCGACGGTCTGACGGGCGCATTGTGCATCCGATGCCATCGCTGAGGGCGAGTGTGGAGGAGGCGTTGCTGCAACGCAAGGTGGGCGTGCGCTCACAATTCGTAGGGTGGGTTACGCCGCCGGCCCACGCGTTGCGTAGCCGCGAGCAAACCCACCCCACGACACCGTTACGAGACTAACCCGCAGGCCCCGAATCCTCGATGATCGGTCCGAACAGCTCCCAGCGCTCGCCGTTGAACTTCATCATCTGCATCTGCTTGTTGACGCGATAGTCGTTCGGGCCGGTGTTGATCTTGATCCCGGGCAGGGCAAAGCTCGGGGTGAAATCCTTGATGTTGGCGACCTGCTTCATGACGTTCTCGCGCGTCAGATCGTCGCCGCATTGCTTCAGCACCTGGACCAGGAGTTCGGCCACGGAATAGCCGTAGGTGTTGACCGTGTTGAGCTTGTCGCCTTCCGGGAAATACTTGTCCATGAAGGCGAAGAAGGCCTTCACGCCCGGATCGTCCTTCCACTGGGGATCGCCGGGCTCCTTGCCATATTGGGTCGAGATGATCCCCTTGGAGATATCGAGGCCGGCCGGCTTCAGGGTCGCAGAGATCGGGCTCGCGTTGATGTCGAGGATGTGCACCGGCGTCCATCCGAGGTCGGCAAGCTTCTTGATCGCCTGTGCCGCGAATTTCGGCGTCGAGGCGTCATAGAACAGATCGACGCCCATCGACTTCAGCTTGACCACCTGCGAGTCCACCGTCGGGTCGGTAACCTCGTAGGAGACTTCGCCGACGATCATGCTGGCGGCCTTGTCGCCGAGGCCGCTCTTGAGGCCTGCGAGATAGTCGCGGCCCATGTCGTCGTTCTGGTAGAGCACGCCGATCTTGGCGTTCGGATGCTCCTTGAGAATGTATTTGGCGTAGATGCGTCCCTCGGACACGTAGTTGGGATTGTAGGCGATGGTCCAGGGATAGTTCTGCGGATCGTTGAATCGCGCGGCCCCGGTCGAAGCCAGCAGTTGCGGGATCTTTTTGCCGTTGAGGTATTTCTGCACGGCTGCGTTCGCGGCCGTGCCGATGATCTGGAAGGTGAACAGCACTTCGTCGCCTTCGACGAGCTTTCGAACCTGCTCGACGGTCTTCGGCGGCGAATAGGCATCGTCATACTGGATCAGGTTGATCTTGCGGCCGTTGATGCCGCCCTGATCGTTGATCATCCTGAAGTAGGCCGCCTGGGTCTTGCCGATATTGGCATAGACCGAGTAGGCGCCGGAGAACGGCACGGTCTGGCCGATCTTGATCTCGGTGTCGCTGGCCCCGGTGTCGTATTTCTTCTGGGCGAGGGCCGGATTGATGGCTTGGCTGGTGGAGACCACGAAGGCGAGCGCCGCCGCGGCAGCTATGAAGGCTCTGCGATTGCTCATGTTGGGTTCTTCCTCCTGATGGAATTTTCCGGTCGACGGTCTTTTCCCGTTGATTGCCAACGGTCGCCATCGCTGCCGAAGATTGTGGAGGAAGGTCATGCGCCGCGCAAGGATCGCGGCGCTGTGCCCGGGCGTCTCAGGCAAAGAAGCTTAAGCGAGGAACAGCACAACCAGCGCGATCACCGCCGGCAAGGCCTGCACGAGCAGGATGCGCGTGCTGACGGTCGCCGCGCCATAAGCGCCGGCCACGATCACGCAGAGCAGGAAGAACGCCTTGATCTGGAACGCGAAGGCCGGGTTGCCGTGGACCAGCCCCCAGATCAGGCCGGCGGCGAGGAAGCCGTTATAGAGGCCCTGATTGGCGGCCAGCACTTTCGTGATCTCGGCTTTCTCCGGCGTATTGCGGAATGTCTTCACGCCAAGCGGCTTGTCCCAGAGAAACATCTCCAGGATCAGGAAATATGCGTGCAGTGCGGCGACAAGCGCCACCAGGATATTGGCGATCAAGTTCAAGTTTAGCTCCCAGCTTTCGGGTGGACGCTAGCACGGTCGGCATGGCAAGTGCGATACCGTGCTCGATGCAAGGTGCCGCAATGATCGCCCGGTCGACCAACCCGCCTCAACGCTTCGGCCTCGATCGCCTGCCGACGCCGATCGGGATCGCGCTGCTCGTCACCGATGCGGAGGGCGCCCTGCGCGCGCTCGACTGGGAGGATTACGAGCATCGCATGCGCGAACTGCTGCGCCTGCATTACGGCGCGGTGGACCTCTACGATCGGCCTGCGCCGATGGAGATGCGGACTGCGCTCTCAGCGTATTTCGCGGGCGATCTCGACTGGCTCTCAGCCGTCCCGTGGCGCATCGCCGGAACGCCGTTCCAGCAGAAGGTCTGGACCGCGCTGGCGAAGATTCCCGCCGGCACCACGATGAGCTACGGCGCGCTCGCCGCAAGGATCGACATGCCAAAGGCCATTCGCGCGGTCGGTCACGCCAACGGCTCCAACCCGATCAGCGTGGTGCTGCCATGCCACCGCCTGATCGGTGCCGATGGTTCGCTCGTGAAATATGGCGGCGGACTGGAGCGCAAGCGCTGGCTGCTGCGGCATGAGGGCGTGGAAGTCTAAGCCTATCCTCTCGTCATTCCGGGCTCGCGCCCCGGAATGACAGAGAACCTCACGCCGCCGGTGCAGCCAGCGCCTTGTCGCCGGCCATCACATGGGTCAGCGCGCTCTTGATCGCCGATTGCCGCGTCGGGGCGTTGATCTGTGCACCCAGCAGGTCGGTGACGTAGAACACGTCGCGGGCGCGCTCGCCGAAGGTCGCGACATGGGCCGAGGCGATGTTGAGGTTGAGCTTCGAGATCGCGGTGGTCAACTCGTAGAGCAGGCCGGGCCGGTCGAGGCCGGAGACCTCGATCACGGTGTAACGGTCGGACCATTGGTTGTTGATGGTGACTTCCGGCTCGATCACGAACGGCCGCGCCTTGTTGCGCACGGTGCGCCGCGCCACCACTTCGGGCAGCCGCAGCTTGCCTTCCAGCACGTCCTCGATCATCTCGCCGATGCGCGTGGCGCGCCGTCCCTCGTCCTCGTCGCGGTCGTATTCCCTGGAGATCGAGATCGTGTCGAGCGCACGGCCGTCGGTCGTCGTGTAGATCTGCGCGTCGACGATGTTGGCGCCGGCCGAGGCACACGCGCCTGCGATGATCGACAGCAGCCAGGGATGGTCCGCGGCGAAGATGGTGAGCTCGGTGACGCCGCGCACCTCGTCGAAGCCGACATTGATCGCGAGCTTGTGGCCGGCCTGCTCGCTAGAGCGGACGAAGCGGGCGTGACGGATTTTTCGCGGCAGTTCGACCTTGAGCCAATAGGCCGGATAGTGCCGGCCGATATAGGCGTCGAGTTCGTCCGCCGGCCATTCGGCGAAGGCGTGCCGGAATTCGGCATAGGCGCCCGTGAGGCGCTTGCCTCGGTCGACTTCCGAGAAGCCGCCGGTCAGCACCGGTTCGGTCTCGTAATACAACGAGCGCAACAGCTGCGCCTTCCAGCCGTTCCATACGCCCGGACCGACGCCGCGGATGTCGGCGGTGGTGAGGATCGTCAGCAGCTTCATCTGCTCGACCGACTGCACCACGGCGGCGAAATTCTCGATGGTCTTGCGGTCGGAGAGGTCGCGTGACTGCGCGACCGTCGACATGGTGAGGTGTTCCTCGATCAGCCAGGCCACGAGCTCGGTATCGGCCGCGCTGAAGCCGAGCCGCGGGCACAGCCGCCGCGCCACCTTGGCGCCGGCGATGGAATGATCCTCCGGCCTGCCCTTGGCGATGTCGTGCAGCAGCGTCGTGATGTAGATCACCGCGCGGTGCTCGGGCCGGATCTTGCGCATCAGGTCGCTGGCGAGCGCGAACTCGTCGTGGCCGCCGCGCTCGATCTCCTGCAGGAAGCCGACGCAGCGGATCAGATGTTCGTCGACCGTGTAGTGATGATACATGTTGAACTGCATCATCGAGACGATCTTGCCGAAGGCGCGGATGAAGTGGCCGAGCACGCCGGTCTCGTTCATCCGTCGCAGCACGATCTCGGCGTTTTCGGAGGTGAGGATCTCCATGAACAGCCGGTTGGCCTCGGGATTTTCGCGCATCTGCGCGTTGATCAGGCCGAGCGAGCGCGTCACGTCGCGCATCGCATCCGGATGGAAGGCGAGGTTGTTCTTCTGCGCGAGGCGGAAGATGCGGATCAGATTGACCGGGTCGTGCTTGAAGACGTCGGGAGCGGCGACGTTGATGCGGTTGTTGTCGACGATGAAGTCGTCGCTGTCCGGCACGCGCCGCCTCACCTGCGTCGTGCGCAGCCGCGCCATCATCCGGCTCAGCACCGGCGCGGGCTTGGCCTGCTGGTCCTCCAGCTTGGCGCAGAGGATGGCGGTGAGGTTGCCGACTTCCTTGGCGACCAGGAAGTAGTGCTTCATGAAGCGCTCGACGTCCTGCATGCCGGGATGCGAGGTGTAGCCGAGCCGTACCGCGATCTCGCGCTGGAGGTCGAAGGACAGGCGCTCTTCCGGCCGGCCGGAGTAGAAGTGCAGATTGCAGCGTACCGACCAGAGGAAATCGGCGCAGCGGCGGAAGGTGCGGTATTCCTGCGCGTCGAACACGCCGCGCTCGACCAGTTCGTCGGTGTCGCGCACGCGGTAGACATACTTCGCGATCCAGAACAGCGTGTGCAGGTCGCGCAGCGCGCCCTTGCCGTCCTTGACGTTGGGCTCGACCAGATAGCGCGACTGGCCGCCGCGGCGATGCCGCTCCTCGCGTTCGGCGAGCTTCGCGGTGACGAATTCGGATGCCGTGCCCTGCACCACTTCCTTGTCGAAACGGTCGACCAGTTCGTCATAGAGCGGCTGGTCGCCGGTGAGGAAGCGCGTCTCCAGGATGGCGGTGCGGATGGTCATGTCGCCGCGTGCCTGGCGGATCGACTCGTCGACCGAGCGCGTGGCGTGGCCGACCTTCAGCCCCATGTCCCAGAGGCAGTAGAGGATGGCTTCGGCGACCTGCTCGCCCCAGGCGGTCTGCTTGTAGGGCAGGATGAAGAGAAGATCGATGTCGGACTCGGGGGCCATCAGGCCGCGGCCGTAGCCGCCGGTCGCGACCACCGCCATGCGCTCGGCCCCGCTCGGGATCGGCGAGCGATAGAGATGACGCGTGGCCGCCGAGTAGAGGATGCGGATGATCTCGTCCTGCACGTGGCACAGCCGCTCGGCGCAGTGCCTGCCGTGGCGGTCCTTGAGCAGGATCGCCTGCGCCACGCCGCGCGCCGCGATCAGCTCGGCCTTGAGCAATTGCGCCATGGCCGTGCGAAACGCGTCCTCGCGTCCCTGGTGCTTTTCGGCGAGTGCGTCGACCGCGGCGGTGATCCGCGCGGTGTCGAAGCGATCATCAACCCCAGGCTTCTGTTCAGTCGCAACGCTGTCCATGTCTCACCGGATATAAGAGGTGACGCGCGCTGTCACCCGCCAATCTCTGGCAATAGTCGTTCCATGCTGGAAAAGACCGGCTTTGGGCAAATCTGTTCTCGGCCAACACGCTTTTGAGGGTGGGATTTTCTCGTTGACCTCTAGATATAACTCATTGAAAAACAATGAAGTTTTGGAGGAGATTGGGCATGATGAACTTGACGCGACGCATTCTGCTGGCAGGCGCGGTTGCGCTCGCCGTGACCCCCGCCGCCAAGGCGGCGGATCCGCTCAAGGAGATCCGCATCGACTGGGCGACCTACAATCCGGTGTCGCTGGTCCTGAAGCAGAAGGGGCTGCTGGAGAAGGAATTCGCCAAGGACGGCGTTACCATCACCTGGGTGCAATCGGCGGGCTCCAACAAGGCGCTCGAATTCCTCAATGCCGGCTCGATCGATTTCGGCTCGACCGCGGGCTCGGCGGCGCTGGTCGCCCGCATCAACGGCAACCCGATCAAGTCGATCTACGTCTATTCGCGTCCCGAATGGACCGCGCTGGTGACGGGCAAGGACTCCAGGCTCGCAAGCGTGGCCGACCTCAAGGGCAAGCGCGTCGCGGTGACGCGCGGCACCGATCCGCACATCTTTCTGGTGCGTGCGCTGCTCGGCGCCGGCCTGACCGAGAAGGACATCACGCCGGTGCTGCTCCAGCACGCCGACGGCAAGACCGCGCTGATCCGCGGCGACGTCGATGCCTGGGCCGGTCTCGATCCGATGATGGCGCAGGCCGAGGTCGAGGAGGGCGCCAGGCTGTTCTACCGCAAGGCGGACGCCAACACCTGGGGCATCCTCAATGTGCGCGAGCAGTTCCTGAAGGACCATCCGGACGCGGCCCGCCGCGTGCTCGCAGTGTACGAAGAAGCGCGCAAATATTCGCTGGCGAATTACGATGATCTGAAGAAGACCTTCATCGCCGTGACCAGGCTTCCCGAAGCCGTCGTCGACAAGCAGCTCAAGGAGCGCACCGACCTCACCCACAGCCGGATCGGCGCGGCCCAGCGCGAGTCGATCCTCGCCGCGGGCCTCGCCCTCCAGCAGGCCGGCGTGGTCGACGCCAAGGTCGACGTGAAGGCGACGCTGGACGCCCTGATCGACGACCAGGTCCCGCTGCCGACGAATTAGTTCGCGTGGAAGAGGCACGCGGGCGCGTCAAACTCCGCCGTCCTCCCGGGGCGCGAAGCGAGCCCGGGACCCATAGCCCCAGGAAGTGATTTGGCGCGAAAGAGGTCACCCCGCGTCCCCGTAACCACATCGTCCTGTGGTTATGGGCCCCGGATCTGCGCTTCGCTTGTCCGGGGCGACAGCCGAGATTGCCGCACGCCCTTGCATTCCCTGACGAGACACGCTTCGTACCGGCCATGAGCTCCGACGCGCCAGTCCTTCAACAGACCTCGGAACCGGGCGAGAACGCGACCGCGCCCTCGCGCGTTTCGCGTTACGCAGGGCCGATGCTGGGCGTTGTGCTGCCGCTGACCCTGGCGCTCGGCTGGGAACTCCTGGTCTGGTCCGGCTGGTCCAACGGCCGGCTGGTGCCGCCGCCCTCGCGCGTCCTTGCCACCATTGCCGATCTCGCCCGTTCCGGCGACCTCGTCCGCCACATCGCCGCGACGCTGTGGCGTGTCGGTCTCGGCTTTGCGTTCGGCGTGGTCGCAGGCACGTTGCTCGGCGCCATCTCCGGCTATTGGTCGCTGGCGCGCCGGCTGCTCGACCCGACGGTACAGGCGATCCGTGCGATCCCGTCGCTGGCCTGGGTGCCGCTGTTCATCCTCTGGCTCGGTATTTTCGAGACCTCGAAGATCGCGCTGATCGCGGTCGGCGTGTTCTTCCCGGTCTATCTCGGCGTGATGGGTGCGATCCTGTCGGTCGATCGCAAGATCGTCGAGGTTGGCCGCACCTTCCGCCTCTCGGGCCCCGCGATGATCCGACGCATTTTGCTGCCTGCGGTTCTGCCGGCCTATGTCGTGTCCCTGCGCGTCGGCCTGGGGTTGGGCTGGATGTTCGTGGTCGCGGCCGAATTGATCGGCGCCTCCGAAGGTCTCGGCTATCTCCTGCTCGACGGCCAGCAGCTCGGCAAGCCTGCGCAGATCCTTGCGGCCATCGTGATCTTCGCCATCCTCGGCAAGCTCACCGACTGGCTGATCGAGGTCGGCGCCGCGCCCTTCCTGCGCTGGCAGGACGCCTTCGGGCGCGCCAAGGAAATGTGAGAGAGGAGCGTTACGCGATGCTGGCGCTCGACCGGGTCGGCAAGACCTATCCCAATGGCGTGCAGGCGCTGGCGCGCTTCTCCGCCGAGATCAGGCAGGGCGAGATCGTCGCCATCATCGGCGGCTCAGGCTGCGGCAAGTCCACGCTGCTGCGCGCCATCGCCGGTCTCGACCGTGCCAGCGCCGGCACCGTGACGCTCGACGGCGAGGCGATCGCCGCGCCCCATGCCAAGATCGGCATCATCTTCCAGGAGCCGCGGCTGCTGCCCTGGCTCACCGTCGCCGACAATATCGGCTTTGGCATTGCCGACCTGCCGGCAACGGAACGGCGCGAGAAGGTCGCCCGGGCGCTCGAACGCGTCGGGCTTGCCGAAAAGGCGCAGGCCTGGCCGCGCGAACTCTCGGGCGGACAGGCGCAGCGTGTCGCGATTGCCCGTGCGCTGGTGCCGCAGCCCGAAGTGCTGCTGCTCGACGAGCCGTTCTCCGCGCTCGATGCGTTCACCCGCCGCGATTTGCAGGATCATCTGCTCGATCTCTGGGCCGATACACGGCCGACGCTGGTCCTCGTCACGCATGACGTCGACGAGGCCGTGGTACTGGCCGACCGCGTGCTGGTGATGCGGCCGCGGCCGGGCCGGCTGTTCGACCGGATCGAGATCAATCTCGGCCGGCCGCGCGACCGCAATTCGCCGCTGTTCGAGACCTTCAAGCGCAGCGTGCTGACGTCACTCGACCGGTCGCTCGATCGCAGCGTGCCCGACCGTGACGCGACCCAGGGTCCCGGTCAGGCCATGTGGTGGTGACTTTTTCTCTCCGAACCGGTACATCGAGGGGCAACTGTCCCGGGAGAGAACAAATGGACGCCGCCGCACTTCGCCAGATGCAGGCCCCGATCAAGGAACGCTACAAGACCGATCCCAAGACCGCGATGATCACGCTGAAGGCGAAGGGCTCGACCGACAGCGACGGCATCGCCTGCAAGGTCGAGACCGGCCGCGCCATCGCAATGGCAGGGCTGCATCCCGCCACCGGCGGCTCGGGCCTGGAACTCTGCTCCGGCGACATGCTTCTTGAGGCACTGGTCGCCTGCGCCGGCGTCACGCTGAAATCGGTTGCGACCGCGATCGAGGTGTCCATGAAGACCGGCAACGTCTATGCCGAGGGCGATCTCGATTTTCGCGGCACGCTCGGCATCGACAAGGAGACGCCGGTCGGCTTCGCCGAGATCCGGCTGCGTTTCGAGGTCGACACCGATGCACCGCAGGACAAGCTCGATCTGCTGCTGAAGCTGACCGAACGCTATTGCGTGGTCTACCAGACCATCAAGAACGGCCCGAAGGTTTCGGTGTCGATGCAGCGGATGTGAGGCGAGGGCCGCAACCCGACAATCGGTGTCGTCCCGGCGAACGCCGGGACCCATAATCCCAAACGCCGATTGCATTGCCGAACTCGTCACCACAACCGTCTAACACAGCAAAGCCTGTGGTTATGGGTCCCGGATTTGCGCTTCGCTTGTCCAGGACGACAAAAAATGCCCCTCGACCTCCACTTCATTCTCTTCCTTCTCCTGCGCATGGCGATCGCGGCGGCGTTCGTCGTGTCGGCGTCGATCATCACCGAGCGCTCCGGGCCGGTGATCGGCGCGCTGGTGGCGACGCTGCCGGTCTCGGCAGGTCCCTCCTACGTCTTCCTCGCGATCGATCATGACGCCGCCTTCATCGCGCAGGGCGCGCTGTCGAGCCTGCCGGTCAACGCGGCGACCATTGTCATGGCACTCACCTATGTCGTGCTGGCGCAGCGTCACGGCCTCATGACGAGTTGCGCAAGCGCATTCGCGGTCTGGATCGCAATGGCCTCGGTCATCCGCATGTGCGACTGGACCCTAACGGCCGGCCTCGCCGCGAACCTGATCGCGTTCGGCATCTGCATTCCGCTTCTCGCCCGGTATCGCCACGTGAAGATGCCGATGGTGACGCGCCGCTGGTACGACATTCCGATGCGGGCCGCGCTGGTCGCAACGCTCGTCGCCATCGTGGTCTCGACCTCGGGCTGGGTCGGTCCCCGCATCAGCGGCATCATCGCGCTCTACCCCGTCGTGTTCTCCAGCATGATGGTGATCCTGCATCCGCGCATCGGCGGCCCGCCGACCGCGGCCGTGCTCGCCAACTCCGCCTGGGGCCTGCTCGGGTTCGGGATGGCGATCGCGGTGCTGCATGTCGGTGCCGCCCATTTCGGCTCCGCGGTCGGCCTCAGCCTCGCGCTCGCGACCTGCATCGTCTGGAACCTGACGCTGTGGTCCGTGGCGCGGCGCGCGCGACCGATGGCCTGATTGCGAATCGAATCGCGAAGACTCGCGCAGCGAAGCTGCGAGGGGACGTCCCCGTGGAAACCCGGGGGCAGGATTCGGACAGGCGCGGCACAGCCGGCCTCGCAAGTCATTGAATTTGCGAGTCGCCGCTGAATTTCAGATGAATCGCGAGGGCCGAAAAAACGACGGCTTCGTTATCGGTCCATTTGAGAATTTGTTTTATTCAATTGTTTGCTTCTTCGCCGTGAGCCCGACGGATGGAGCGAGTCCTAAAAAGTTTGGAGAGCAAGGAATGTTCGGTCGTAAGTCGCACGGAGACGCCCAGGCCCAGCTCGATGCCTTCAGCCGCTCGCAGGCCGTGATCGAATTCAACCTGGACGGTACGATCGTGACCGCCAACCAGAACTTCCTGAATGCGCTCGGCTACACGCTCGACGAGATCAAGGGCAAGCATCATTCGATGTTCGTTCCGGCCGCCCAGCGCGACAGCGCCGCTTACAAGGCGTTCTGGGCCGCACTCAACCGCGGCGAATTTCAGGCGGGGGAATTCAAGCGCATCGCCAAGGACGGCCGTGAGGTCTGGATCGAAGCGTCCTACAATGCGATCTTCGGCGGCGACGGAAAGCCGGTGAAGGTCGTGAAGATCGCGTCCGACATTACCGCGAAGAAGATCCGCAGCCTGGAGGACGCCTCCAAGATCGCCGCGATCGGGCGGGCCCAGGCCGTGATCGAATTCAGACTCGACGGCACCATCGTCACCGCCAACGAGAACTTCTGCAACACGCTCGGCTATTCGCTTGCGGAAATCCAGGGCAAGCATCACAGCCTGTTCGTACCGGCCGATCAGCGCGACGGCGCGGCGTATCGTGAGTTCTGGGCGGCTCTCAATCGCGGCGAATACCAGGCCGGTGAGTTCAAGCGCATCGGCAAGGGCGGCCGCGAGGTCTGGATTCTCGCAAGTTACAATCCGAAGCTCGACGAGGAGGGCAAGCCATTCGGCGTCGTGAAGTTCGCGACCGACGTCACCGCCGACAAGCTGAAAAACGCGGATTCAGACGGCCAGCTCGCGGCCATCGACAAGGCCCAGGCCGTGATCGCGTTCAACATGGACGGCACCATCATCACCGCCAATGCCAATTTCCTCGGTGCGCTCGGCTATTCGCTGGACGAGATCAAGGGCAGGCATCACAGCATGTTCGTGGAGCCGTCCGAGCGCGACGGCTCCGCCTATCGCGAGTTCTGGGCCGCGCTCAACCGCGGCCAGTACCAGGCAGCCGAATACAAGCGCATCGGCAAGGGCGGCAAGGAGGTCTACATCCAGGCCTCCTACAACCCGATCTTCGACCTCAACGGCAAGCCGTATAAGGTCGTGAAATACGCCACCGATGTCACGAGGCAGGTCCTGGTGCGCATGGGCAACGAACGCGTCCGCGCCATGATGGAATCGGTCGCCGCCGGATCGGAGGAGCTAAATATCTCGGTGCGTGAGATCTCGGAGGCCATGACCAAGTCGCGCGAAAGCGCGAGCAGCGCGGTCGATCAGGTCTCCGCCGCCGACTCGCAGGCCCAGCGGCTGACCGAAGCGGCGCAGGCGATGAGCGGCATCGTCGAACTCATCAACAGCATCACCGGGCAGATCAACCTGCTGGCGCTCAATGCCACGATCGAGTCGGCGCGCGCGGGCGAAGCCGGCCGCGGCTTCGCGGTGGTCGCCTCGGAGGTGAAGAGCCTCGCCAACCAGGCCAAGCAGGCCACCGACAAGATCGGCGCGGAAATCGGCAGCCTCAACGGCATCTCGGGTGACGTCGTCGCCGCCCTGGCCTCGATCAAGACCGCCATCAACAACGTCAGCGAATATGTGACGTCGACGGCCGCTGCGATCGAGGAGCAGAGCACCGTGACCAATGAGATGTCGACAAGCATGCAACGCGCGGCCGCGGAAGCCGCCGCCATGGCCGCAAGCGCCTAGGGCTTTTCCGGTTCTGATTGAATCGGAACCGAAGCTCTAGATGCTTGTTTTGACGCGTTTTCTTCACGCGAACCGGTATCCACTTCGGTCGAAAACGCGCCAGCCCGTCGACCGGGGCGGGCGACGAAGTTCCCCGATACCCGGCCCATGCAAGCTACGGGACTATTACGGGCCCGTAGTTTCACGTGCTTCGGATTCAGCGATTCCCGGGCCGCCGTTAAGATTTCTTTCGGCGGGGGCGCCTTAGCCTGCGCGAGGGCTACTCCTTCAGACGGCTTGCGCCGGGCTGCGGCCGCTCCCGGCGGCCGGTGCGCAGCTAGGTCATGCCGGCCGTGAGGGCTGGCCCTTCCTGTGTGCATTTCCGCATTCCGCAACGATTGCTCGTTTGCCAGATTGCTCGGTCTCGATACGGAGAATATCTGATGTTCGGTCGCAAGCCCGATACCGACGCCAAGGCTCAGCTTGAAGCTATCAATCGGTCGCTGGCGGTTATCGAATTCGCGATGGACGGCACCATCCTGACGGCCAACAAGAACTTCCTCGATGTGCTCGGCTACTCGCTCGATGAAATCAGCGGCAAGCACCATTCGATGTTCGTCCCGGCCGAGGAGCGTGGCAGCGCCGAGTACCGGGCCTTCTGGGCGGCGCTCAACCGCGGCGAGGCTCAAAAGAAACAGTTCCGGCGAGTCGACAAGTCGGGCCGGGATGTCTGGATCGAGGCATCCTACAATCCGATTCTCGACGACAAGGGCAGGCCGCTCAAGGTCGTGAAGTTCGCGAGCGACATCACGGAAAGGACGCTGAACAGCCTGTACAATTCAGGCAAGATCGCCGCCATCGATCGCGTCCAGGCGGTCATCGAATTCAATCTCGACGGCACGATCCTGACCGCGAACGACATTTTCCTGGCGGCGATGGGATACACCCTCGACGAGATCAGGGGCCAGCACCACGCCATGTTCATGCCGCCGGCGGACCGCGACAGTGCCGCCTATCGCGAGTTCTGGGCCGTGCTGAACCGCGGTGGATATCAATGCGGCGAGTTCAAGCGGATCGGCAAGGGCGGCCGCGAGGTCTGGATTCTCGCGTCCTACAATCCTGTGCTGGACGCAAGCGGCAAGCCGCTGCGCGTCATCAAATTCGCGACCGACGTGACCGCGCAGAAGCTGCGCAATGCCGAAACCGATGCCCAGATCGCCGCGATCTCAAAGTCCCAGGGTGTCATCGAATTCAACATGGACGGAACCATCATCACTGCGAACGACAATTTCCTCGGCGCGATCGGCTACTCGCTCGACGAAATCAGGGGCAAGCACCACAGCATGTTCGTCGAGCCGGCGATGCGCGACAGCGCGGCCTATCGTGAATTCTGGGCCGCGCTCAACCGCGGCGAATACCAGGCTGCCGAATACCGGCGGATCGGCAAGGGCGGCAAGGAGGTCTACATCCAGGCGAGCTACAATCCGATCCTCGATCTCAACGGCAAGCCATTCAAGGTCGTCAAATATCTCACGGACACTACGCAGCAGGTGCTGGTCCGCATGGGCAACGAACGCGTCCGCGGCATGATCGAGACGGTCGCCGGCGGAGCCGACGAATTGAACGCGTCGGTGCGCGACATCGCGGATGCCATGATCAAATCGCGCGATACCGCAATGGGCGCCGTCGAGCAGGTCTCCACCGCCGATGCGCAGGCGCAGCGCCTGACGGTGGCCGCCAAGTCGATGAGCGGGATCGTCGAGATGATCAACGTCATCACGGGGCAGATCAATCTGCTGGCGCTCAATGCCACGATCGAGTCCGCGCGCGCCGGAGAGGCGGGCAGGGGTTTTGCCGTCGTTGCATCCGAGGTCAAGAACCTTGCCAACCAGGCCAAGCAGGCTACCGACAAGATCGCCGAGGAAATCGGCAGCCTCAACTACATCTCCGGCGACGTCGCCGGTGTGTTGAACGCCATCAAGCAGGCGATCACCGAGGTCAGCGACTATGTCAGCTCCACGACCGCGGCCGTCGAGAAGCAGAGCGCGGTGGCCAGCGACATGTCGAGCAGCATCCATGACGCGGCTGCCGAGGTGGCAAGGCTGGCTGCCGGTTGAACGGGACCATATCGATCGTGCCGTTTGCGGATGCCGCGCCTGGCCGCCGCTCGGGACGCCTTGTCAAGCCGTGATTCGGCGACGCGGCACCGCTCTCAAATCGTCGGTGCAAGGTCCTTTGGCACGATTTGGACAGGCGCGGCGCCGCCCTCGTTCCAAGCCATTGATTGCCGAACTACAAATGATATTCGAATTAATGTCGCCTGCCGATTATTGATATGTTGATTATCAGTCTTTTGAAGGTTTTGACCTATACGATTTTACTGACCAGCTGCGTCGTATAGCAGATGGTAGAACCTGCTGTCGGCCCACACTCTTTGTGTCAGGCCGTAGCCACGCACCGTCAATGGGAATTCCGCAGATTGATTGCCGCGAATGCCCCGTGATGGAGGCATTCCGATTGGAGTGCAGGAATGTTTGGTTTAGGACGCGGTGACTTCCAGGCCAGGACCGAGGCGTTCAGCCGGTCGCAGGCCATGATCGAGTTCAACCTCGATGGTACGATCGTCACCGCCAACGACAATTTCCTGAAGGCGCTCGGCTACTCGCTCGACGAAGTCAGGGGCAAACATCATTCGATGTTCGTGCCGGCGGACCAGCGCGACAGCGCCGACTACAAGGCGTTCTGGGTCGCGCTCAATCGCGGTGAATTCCAGGCGGGCGAATTCAAGCGCATTGCCAAGGGTGGCCGCGAGATCTGGATCGAGGCGTCCTACAATGCCGTGCTGGGCAACGACGGCAAGCCGGTCCGGGTCGTCAAGCTCGCGACCGAGATCACCGAGAAGAAGATCCGCAGCCTCGCCGACGCCTCCAGGATCGCCGCGATCGACCGCGTCCAGGCAGTGATCGAATTCAAGCTCGACGGCACCATCGTCACCGCCAACGAGAATTTCTGCAACGCGGTCGGCTATTCGCTGGCCGAGATCCAGGGCAAGCATCACAGCCTGTTCATGCCGGCAGACCAGCGCGACAGCGCAGGCTATCGCGAGTTCTGGGCGGCGCTGAACCGCGGCGAATTCCAGTCCGGCGAGTTCAAGCGGATCGGCAAGGGAAGCCGCGAGGTGTGGATCCTCGCGAGCTACAATCCGCTGCTCGACGAGCGCGGCAAGCCCTTCGGCGTCGTCAAATACGCCACCGACGTCACCGCCGACAAGATCAGGAACGCAGACTTCGCCGGCCAGCTCACCGCTATCGACAAGTCGCAAGCCGTGATCGAATTCAACATGGACGGCACGATTCGTACCGCAAATGCAAACTTCTGCAATGCGCTGGGCTATTCGCAGGCCGAGATCCAGGGCCGGCACCACAGCATGTTCGTCGATCCCTCGGAGCGCGACAGTGCGGCCTATCGCGAATTCTGGACGGCACTGAATCGCGGCCAGTACCAGGCGGCCGAATACAAGCGCATCGGCAAGGGCGGCCGCGAGATCTGGATTCAGGCCTCGTACAATCCGATCCTCGACCTCAACGGCAAGCCCTACAAGGTGGTGAAATACGCCACCGACATCACTGCGCAGGCGATCGGCCGCAAGAAGGCCGAAAACGCGCGCGGGCTGATCGAGGCGGTCGCGGCGGGCAGCGAGGAAATGAGCTCCTCGATCCGCGAGATTTCCGAGACCATGGCCAAGTCGCGCGAGAATTCGAAGGTCGCGACCGCACGCGTGGATGCGGCCGACAGCCAGGCCGTCAGGCTGAACGCGGCGGCTCAGTCGATGAGCGGCATCGTCGAGATGATCGCGGGCATCACCGGCCAGATCAACCTTCTGGCGCTCAACGCCACGATCGAATCGGCGCGCGCCGGTGAAGCCGGCCGCGGCTTCGCCGTGGTCGCCTCCGAGGTGAAGAACCTCGCGAGCCAGGCCAAGCAGGCGACCGACACGATTTCGACCGAGATCAGCGCATTGAATACCATTGCCGGCGACGTGACCGGCTCGCTGTCCGCGATCAAGGCCGCGATCGCAGGCGTCAACGAGTTCATCGCCTCCACCGCCGCCGCGGTCGAGGAGCAGAGCATCGTCACCGCCGAAATGTCGTCCAACATGCAGCGCGCGTCGGCCGAACTGGCATAGGCATCAGCGCTGCTGCGTAGGGTAAGCAAAGGCGCACAGCGCCGTGCCCACCATCCCTCCCCGACGGTGGGTGTCGTGGTGGGCACGCTGCGCTTTGCCCACGCCACCGTCACGGCTTCGGCAGCTTTGCCTTCAGCGCATAAAGTGCATCGAGCGCCTCGCGCGGTGACATCTCGTCGGGGTGAAGCGCCTTCACCGCCTCCATCAGCAGTTCGGCCTCGCTCGGCGGGGCGGCTTCGGCTGCGGCGCGCGAGGGCACCGCGAACAGCGGCAAATCGTCGGCGAGCGCGCGGGCGGTCTGGCCGCGGTCCTGCGCCTCGAGCTTGGCCAGCACCGATTTCGCCCGCGTGATCACGGCCGGCGGCAGGCCGGCCAGCTTGGCGACCTGGATGCCGTAGGAGCGGTCGGCCGAGCCCGGCAGCACCTCGTGCAGGAACACGACGTTGCCCTGCCATTCCTTTACCCGCACGGTGGCGTTGAACATGCGCGGCAGCCTGGCCGAGAGCGCGGTCAGCTCGTGATAATGCGTCGCGAACAGGGTGCGGCAGCGGTTGCTCTCGTGCAGATGCTCGATCGCGGCCCAGGCGATCGAGAGACCGTCGAAGGTCGCGGTGCCGCGGCCGATCTCGTCCAGGATCACGAGCGAACGCTCGCCGGCCTGGTTCAGGATCGCGGCGGTCTCGACCATTTCCACCATGAAAGTGGAGCGGCCGCGGGCGAGATCGTCGGCGGCGCCGACGCGCGAGAACAGGCGGTCGACGATGCCGATCCGCGCGCGCATCGCCGGCACGAAGCTGCCAATTTGTGCCAGCAACGCAATGAGCGCGTTCTGGCGCAGGAAGGTCGATTTGCCGGCCATGTTGGGACCGGTGAGCAGCCAGAGCTGGCCGGACTTTTGCGCGGGGCCCGGCGACAGGTCGCAGGAATTGGCGATGAACGGCTCGCCATTGCGCTTCAAGGCCTGCTCGACCACGGGATGGCGGCCGGCCTCGATCGCGAAGCCGAGCGACTCGTCGACCTCCGGCCGTACGTAATTGTCGTCGACCGCGAGCCTCGCCAGCGAGGTCGCGACGTCGAGCAGCGCGAAGGCATGGGCCGCGGCGCGCAGATCGTCGCTGATCGCTAGGGCCTTGGCGGAAAGCCGCTCGAAGATTTCGAGCTCGAGACCGAGCGCGCGGTCACCGGCATTGGCGATCTTGGCCTCGATCTCGCCGAGCTCCGACGTGGTGAAGCGGACCTGGCCCGCCAGCGTCTGCCGATGGATGAAGGTCGCGTTCAGCGGCGCCGACATCAGCTTGTCGCCGTGCTGCGCCGTCACCTCGACGAAATAGCCGAGCACGTTGTTGTGCCGGATCTTGAGACCCTTGACGCCCGTGCTGTCGGCGTAGCGCGCCTGCATCGAGGCCACCACGAGACGCGAGGCGTCGCGCAGATTGCGCGTTTCGTCCAGCGAAGGCTCGTAGCCCTGACGGACGAAGCCGCCGTCGCGCTTGATCAGCGGCAGTTGATCGTCGAGGGCGCTGGCGAATTCCGCCGCCAGTTCGCGCGAGGGACGCTGCAACGCTGCCATCACGACCGCGATCTCCTGCGGCGGCTGGTCGGTCTCGCCGAGCCGCGCCAGCACCTGGTCGGCGGCGACGATGCCATCGCGCAGGCCGGCGAGGTCGCGCGGCCCGCCGCGGCCGACCGACAGCCGCGCCAGCGCCCGCGACATGTCGGGCGCGCCGCGCAGGATGCTGCGGATGTCCTCGCGCGCAGCGGAGTCCGCAACGAAGGCGCTGACGGCATCGAGCCGCCGTGCGATTGCCGGCGCATCCGTCAAGGGCGCGGCAAGCCGCTGCGCCAGCAGGCGCGAGCCGGCCGATGTCACGGTGCAGTCGATCGCGTCGAGCAGCGAGCCGCGGCGCTCGCCTGCGAGTGTTCGCGTCAGTTCGAGATTGGCGCGCGTCGCCGGATCGATCGCCATGGTCGCGCCGGAGGCCTCGCGCGCGGGCGGCGACAATGGCGGATGTTTGCCGACCTGGGTTCGGTCGACATAGGTGACGGCGGCGGCCGCGGCGGTCGCCTCCAGCCGCGTCAGTTGCGCCAGCCCATCCATGGTCGCAACCGCGAAATAGTCGCACAGCCGCTTCTCGGCGGTGGCGCCGTCGAAGACGTCGCGGGTCAGCGGCGTCACCGCCGGCAGTTCGCGCAAGGTCTGGCTCAGCTCGTTGTCGCTGTAGAGCGCGTCGGTGACGATCGCCTCGTTCGGATTGATGCGCGCCAGCGTCGCGGCAAGCTCGCCGCCCGAACATTCCATCACGGTGAATTCGGCGGTGGAGATGTCGATCCAGGCAAGGCCGAAGCGGTCGCCGCCGGTGGAGGAGCGCGCCCGCGCGATGGCCAGCAGATAATTGTTGGCGCGCGCATCGAGCAGCGTGTCCTCGGTCAGTGTGCCCGGCGTGACCAGCCGTACCACGCCGCGGCGCACCACGCTCTTGTTGCCGCGCGCCTTCGCGGCGGCGGGATCCTCGGTCTGCTCGCACACCGCGACCCGGTGGCCGGCGGTGATCAGGCGGTGCAGATAATCCTCGGAGCGCTCGACCGGCACGCCGCACATCGGGATATCCGCGCCCTGATGCTTGCCGCGCTTGGTCAAGACGATGCCGAGCGTTTTGGAGGCGATCTCGGCGTCCTCGAAGAACAGCTCGTAGAAATCGCCCATCCGGTAGAACAGCAACAGGCCCTGATGCGCCGCCTTGATCTCGAGGTACTGTTCCATCATCGGCGTGACGCGCGCGGCGGCTTCCGCTGCCGGTGCTGGCGCTTCGTCGAGGGGCGGTGCGGGGATCGGCTGTTGCATGGTCATGGGCGGCGCAACCTACAAAATTTCGCACCGTGCTCCTATCGCTTTGGCTGGAGAGGGGAGGTTTTCCACGTTGTCCGTGTGACGCAAGCCACGGCCACATGTTCCGCTGTCATTCCGAGATGCGCCCTCAGGCGCAGGCCCGGAATCCGTAATCCCGGCTCGTGGTTATGGATTCCGGGTTCGCGACTTCGTCGCGCCCCGGAATGACGGAGAGTTTCGGATATGCCACCCGCGAAACCGTCAATTGACCTGCCGCGGGCGCCCTCCTAAAACTCCGCCGTCATTGAAGAATTCTGGCCGGACCGCGGCATTCAGGGAGAACAACGATGCGTGACGTCTTTATCTGCGATGCCGTGCGGACACCGATCGGCCGTTTCGGCGGCTCGCTCGCCAAGGTGCGCGCCGACGATCTGGCCGCCGCGCCGATCAAGGCGCTGATGGCCAGGCACCCCAATCTCGACTGGGCCCAGGTCGACGAAGTCTTCTTCGGCTGCGCCAATCAGGCCGGCGAGGACAACCGCAACGTCGCGCGCATGGCGCTGCTGCTGGCGGGCCTGCCCGACTCGGTTCCCGGCCAGACCCTGAACCGGCTCTGCGCCTCCGGCCTCGATGCGGTCGGGGCGGCGGGGCGCGCCATCCGCTCCGGCGAGATCGAGCTTGCGATCGCCGGCGGCGTCGAATCCATGACCCGTGCGCCCTTCGTGATGGGCAAGGCGCAGGAAGCCTTCTCGCGCTCCGCCGAGATCTTCGACACCACGATCGGCTGGCGTTTCATCAATCCGCTGCTGAAGGCGCAGTACGGCGTCGATGCGATGCCGGAAACCGGGGAGAACGTCGCCGAGGAATTCCAGGTCTCGCGCGCCGACCAGGACGCCTTCGCGATCCGCTCGCAGCAGCGTGCAGGCGCCGCGATTGCCGCCGGCTATTTCGCCGAGGAAATCACCCCGATCACCATTCCCGGCGGCAAGGCCGGCCCGATCACGATCGACAAGGACGAGCATCCGCGTCCCGAGACCACGCTGGAAGGCCTCGCCAAGCTGAAGCCGATCGTGCGCAATCCCGGCACTGTCACGGCCGGCAACGCCTCCGGCGTCAATGACGGCGCCGCCGCGATGATCCTGGCGTCGGAAGCCGCCGTGAAGAAGCATGGCCTGACGCCGCGCGCCCGCATTCTCGGCCTCGCCTCGGCCGGCGTGCCGCCGCGCATCATGGGCATCGGACCGGTGCCCGCGACCCGCAAGCTGATGGAGCGGCTCGGCAAGAAGATCAGCGACTTCGACCTGATCGAGCTCAACGAGGCCTTCGCCTCGCAGGGCATCGCCTGCATGCGCCAGCTCGGCGTCGCCGACGATGCCGATTTCGTCAATCCGCATGGCGGCGCCATCGCGCTCGGCCACCCGCTCGGCATGAGCGGCGCGCGCCTCGCGCTCACCGCCGTGCACGGCATGGAAAAGCGCGGCGGCAAGCTCGCACTCGCCACCATGTGCGTCGGCGTCGGCCAGGGCGTCGCGGTCGCGATCGAGAAGGTGAGTTAGAGCATTCTCTCTTCGAGACCCTGAGCGTCTCCAGGAACTCGTCATGCCCGGGCTTGTCCCGCCTGCGCGGCCAAAGCCGCTTCGGCGAGGCGAAGGCCCGGGCATCCACGTTCTTGGCGCCGCACGAAGATCGTGGATGGCCGGGACAAGCCCGGCCATGACGGACATCAAAAGACGCAGGCGGGGAGCGGCGTCCGAAACCCGCTTCCCCAAATTAGTTATATCCTATAATGATCGGCGGAAGCGTTGACCGGCTGGACCGGCATGGCCGGGGGAGGAGTTCGCCAATGACATTCATCTATCCCACCGACAGCAACAAGGCGCATCCGCTGCCGCTGTCGCCCGACTACAAGAGTTCGATCAAGCGCGCGCCGAACAAGCCGCTGATCCCGATGCGCCACACGCTCTCGGAGCTGACCGGCCCGGTCTATGGCCACGAGACCGTGCGCGATGGCGACGACGACCTCACCACCCAGCACACCGGCGAGCCGATCGGCGAGCGCATCATCGTCCACGGCCATGTGCGCGACGAAGACGGCCGCGGCGTGCCCAATTCGCTGGTCGAGATCTGGCAGGCCAATTCCTGCGGCCGCTACGTCCACGTCCGCGACCAGCACCCGGCGCCGCTCGATCCGAACTTCACCGGCGCGGGCCGCACCGTCAGCGATGCGAGCGGCTACTATCGCTTCGTCACGATCAAGCCCGGCGCCTATCCCTGGGGCAATCACCACAATGCCTGGCGCCCCGCGCACATCCATCTGTCGGTGTTCGGCCATTCCTTCGTCACGCGCCTCGTGACGCAGATGTATTTCCCGAACGACCCGCTGTTTCCGTTCGATCCGATCTTCAACTCGGTGCCGGACGAGAAGGCGCGGGCGCGCATGGTCTCGTCGTTCGACCTGGAGAACACCAAGCCCGAATGGGCGCTGTGCTACCGCTTCGACATCGTGCTGCGCGGCCAGAACGCCACCCCCATGGAGAATCACTAAGGTGCCGGAGTCCCTGAAGCCCCAGGATTCTTTGAAGTCCAGCGGGATCACCCCGTCTCAGACTGTCGGTCCGTTCTTCAAATACGGCCTGACGCCGAATGGCGAGTACGCCTGGAACGACGCCTTCACCAACTCGACGCTCACGCCCGACGTCACGGGCGATCGCGTCCGCATCGAGGGCCGCGTGTTCGACGGCGACGGCGTCGCCGTGCCGGATTGCATGCTGGAGATCTGGCAGGCCGACGCGCAAGGCCGCTTCGCCGACCCGCAGGACAAGCGGGCGCTGCCGAACGCCAGCTTCCGCGGCTTTGCCCGCTGCGGCACCGACAAGGACGGCCATTACGCCTTCGAGACCATCAAGCCGGGCGTGGTGCCCGATCCCGATGGCAAGCCACAGGCGCCGCACATCGTGCTGGCGGTGTTCGGCCGCGGCATGCTGCGGCATCTCTACACCCGCATCTATTTCAGCGACGAAGCCGGCAACGCCGCCGATCCCGTGCTGGCCGTGGTGCCCGCCGACCGCCGCGCCACGCTGATCGCGACGCGCGAGGCCGGCAAGCCGGTCTACCGGCTCGACCTGCGGCTGCAGGGCGGCGACGAGACGGTGTTCTTCGACGTCTGACGAACACGGCCGCCTTCCTGTGAAGGCGGCCAGGCGCGGCTGGCGCTGCCCGGTTTGATCGTGCAGAATGCGCACGGCATCCGGGGCGCGCTGCATGACACCTCCACAACTGCCTGCGGTCACAGAGCCTGCGGCCCTGACGGCCGCGCTGCGCAAGGCTGGCGTGCTGGACGCTGGTGCGGTCCGCGAGGTGAAGGTGCTGCATCACCGCGACACATTGGTGTCGCAGATCATCCGGCTAGGCCTGCGCTATGTCGGCGACTCCGAGGGCGCCCCGCACTCACTCATCCTCAAGATGGCGCACGCCGCTTACGCCAAGGCGATGCCCATGGCCGGCCGGCACGAGGTGGCCTTCTACACCAATCTGGCGCCGAGACTCCCGCCCGGAATTACGCTGCGCTGCTTCGACAGACATTTCGACGAGGAAAGCCAGACATGGCACCTTCTCCTGGAGGACCTCACCGACAGCCATGAGATCGCGACCCCATGGCCGCTGCCACCCGCGCGCGACCAGGCGATGGCGATCGTCACCACCCTCGCACGCTGGCACGCGGCGTGGTGGGATCATGCCAGCCTCGGCGAGAGCATCGGCGTCTGGGCGAGCGCAGACGCCATTGCGAAACACATGGAGACCTTTGCCGGCCATTACGACCGCTTCGCCGATCTGCTCGGCGACCGCCTCAGCGAGGAGCGCCGGATCCTCTATCGCCGTCTGATCGATCAGTCGGCCCGTCTGTCCCAGCGCTACCATTCGCGCCGTCACGTCAGCATCACCCATGGCGACGCTCATATCTGGAATTTCCTGCTGCCGCACGCCGGGGTCGCAGACACCGTGCGCATCTTCGATTTCGACCAGTGGGGCGTCAACGTGCCCACGGGAGACCTCGCCTACATGATGGCGATCCATTGGTATCCCGAACGTCGGCAGGCGCTCGAACGGCCGCTCCTCAATCTCTATCACGACACGCTGCTTGAAAGCGGCGTCACGGGCTACACCCGCGGCGCGCTCGACCAGGATTATCGCCGATCGGTGCTGTGGCACATCACCAAGCCGGTCTGGCAATGGAGCATCAATCTTCCGCCGGTGGTCTGGTGGAACAATCTCGAGCGGATCATGATGGCGGTCGAGGATCTCGGCTGCGAGGAGTTGTTGTAGGGCTGGGCCACAACGCGCTGTCGTCGCACGGCTTGATCGGGCGCCCCAGTATTCCAGAGACGTTCGTAGGAAGCAGAGAGGCCGCGGCGTAGTGGATGCCCCGATCAAGCCGGGGCATGACAGCTGTCGTTATCGCTACTCCATCACCGCATGTTCCGGCCCGGCCGCCTGCTTGCGCAGCGTGGCCTTGGTCGAGCCGATCATCAGCGCCAGCGGGATGGTGCAGAGGATGAAGATCATCACCAGCATGTAGTCGTGGGCGAAGGCGATGATCTGCGCCTGCACGCTGACCATCCTGTCGGCCATGGCGCGGCCGGCGTCGGTGGAGAGGTTGATCATGCCGCGCACGTCGGGCATCTGGAGCGCCTGGTTGAACGGGCTGATGTGCTCGGACAGGATCGCGTAGGTCTTGCGCGTGCCCTGCGTCAGCTGCGCGATCACGATGGAGATGCCGACCGAGCTTGCGACGTTGCGCAGCAGGGTCAGCATCGAGGTGCCGTCGGTGCGAAGCTGGTTCGGCAGCGACAGGAACGCAACCGTCGAGAGCGGCACGAAGACGAGGCCGAAGCCGAACCCCTGGATCACGCTGACGACGACGATCTCCGGCACCTGGGTCTGGTCGGTCCAGCCGGTCATCTGGAACAGCGAGGCCGCGGTCAGCGTCAGGCCGGACATGGTCAGCGTGCGCGCCTCGATGTAGCGCATGATGCGGCCGACCATCATCATCGCGAGGAACGTGCCGAAGCCGCGGCTCGCCAGGAGCCCGCCGGCGGTCATGATGGGATAGCCGATGACGTTCTGCAGGTAGGGCGAGGCCAGCGCCATGGTCGAGTACAGCACCAGCCCCATCACCGTCATGAAGATGCAGCCGGTCAGGAAGTTGCGATCGCGGAACAGCGCGAACTGGATGAACGGCTGCGATGTCGTGAAGGAGTGCACGAAGAAATAATAGAAGGCGACGCCCGAGACGACGAACTCGGTCACGATCTCGACCGATTCGAACCAGTCGAGCTGCTCGCCGCGGTCGAGCGCAAGCTGCAGCGCGCCGATCCCGATCGCCAGCGCCGCGAAGCCGAACCAGTCGAATCTCAGGCTGAGATTCTTGTCGGTCTCGTCCATGAAGACCGCGAGGCCCAGCACGGTAATCGCGCCGAACGGCAGGTTGACGAAGAACACCCAGTGCCAGGAATAGCTCTCGGTGAGCCAGGCGCCCAGCGACGGGCCCATGATCGGGCCCATCATCACGCCCATGCCCCAGATCGACATCGCCGTGGCGCGTTCCTGGAGCGTGTAATAGTCGAGCATCACCGACTGCGACAGCGGCACCAGCGCGGCGCCGAACACGCCCTGCAGCAGCCGGAACAGCACCATCTGGTTGATGTCCTGTGCGAGGCCGCACAGCACGGAGGCGAAGGTGAAGCCGGCCGCGCAGATGATGAAGATGCGCTTGCGGCCGAAGCGGTTGGAAATCCAGCCGACCGGCGCCGTCATGATCGCGGCGGCGACGATGTAGGATGTCAGCACCCAGTTGATCTGGTCCTGCGAGGCCGACAGCGTGCCCTGCATGTAGGGCAGCGCGACGTTGGCGATGGTGGTGTCCAGCGCCTGCATGATGGTCGCGGTCATGGCGCAGATCGTCACCATGTTGCGGCGCAGGCCGGGGACCATCAAAGCGGGATTGGACACCGCCATCGGATCAGTCCTTGTCCTGATCTTTGTCTTGATCTTTGTCCTGGTTTGCCGTCGCCAACAGTCCGAACAGGCCGGCGAGCGAGCGCTTGTGGCCGGTGTCGATGGTGGCATAGACGCTCATGCCGGCCTTCAGCTTCCGCACGTATTTGTCGGTCTCGTCGAAATAGATGCGGATCGGCACGCGCTGCACCACCTTGACGAAATTGCCGGTGGCGTTCTGCGGCGGCAGGATCGCGAATTGCGCGCCGGTGCCGGGCGAGAGCGAGCCGATCCTGCCTTTGAAGAGGTGGTTCGGGAACGCATCGACCTCGAGCGTGACCGGCTGGCCTTCGGTGACGTAGGTGAGGTCGCTTTCCTTCGGATTGGCGTCGACCCAGGGATGGGCGACGTCGATGATGGAGAACACCGGCGTGCCGGCGGTGACGTAGCGGCCGAGCTGGATCTGCTCGACCTGCGTCGCCACGCCGCCCATCGGCGCCCGCACCACGGCGTGGTCGAGATTGCGCTCGGCATTGTCGAGCTTGGACTTGGCCTGCGCGTAAGGCGGGAATTTCTCCAGCGGCAGGTCGCTGTCGCCGAGCAGCTGCGTCTTGGCGGTCGAGATCTGCTGCTTGACGTATTGCGCGATCGAACCCGACGTCACCAGCGCATTCGCGGAATTGTCGAGGTCGAGCTGCGAGCCGAAGCTGTTCTTCACCAGCGCCTGCTTGCGCTCGACGTCGCGCTGCTTCAGGTCGACACCCTGCTGGGCGAGGTTGAGCATGTCGCCGTAGATCTTGATGTTGGCGCGGAGATTGTCATAGGTCGACTGCGCCTGCATCAGCTGCGCTTTGGCCTCGTCCACCGCGAGGCGGAACGGCACGGGGTCGATCTCGAACAGCTCGTCGCCCTGCTTGACGATCTGGCCCTCTCTCACCACGACCTTCTCGATCTTGCCGGAGATGTCGGGCGTCACCAGCACCTTCTGCGCGCCGACATAGGCGTCGTCGGTGCCGACATAGCGGCCGCCATTCAGATAGAAAGTGATGCCGCCGATGGCGACGACGACAGGCAGCACGACCATCAGCAGGAAGCGGCGATAGCGGCGCAGGCCGGCGATGAAACGGCGGCGCGGGTTGGTGCCGGCCTTCTTGGTCGGCTTGCCGCTGTCGCTTTTCTGCTCGGGCTGGAATTTGAGGACCTGATCAGCCATAGCGCTGCTCCTTCCGCGCCTGTTCCGCTCCGGACGTCTGGATCGCGTGACGCACGTTTTCCTTGATGCTTTCGAGTTGGGTGAGGAGGCGGTGGGCGTCCGCCGGACTGATGCCGTCGAGCGCGTTCGCCGTGAGCTCCGATTTCAGGCCGCTCATCTTGCCGAGCAGGGTACGGCCGGCCTTCTTCAGATAGAGCCGCTTGACGCGGCGGTCCGAGGCGTCGCTGCGGCGTTCGATCCAGTCGCTGTCGCAGAGCTTGTCGATCAGCCGCGTCAGCGTGATCGGCTGCATCTCGAGCAGCTCGGCGAGTTCCGACTGCTTCATCCCCTCGCTGCGCTCGACCTTGGCCAGCACCGCCCATTGGGCGCGGGTGATGCCGAAGCGCGAGGCCTCCTTGTCGGCATAGACCCGGAGCAGCCGGTAGAGTTCACCGAGCGTGAACAGGAAGTTCTGGTCGACGGACCCGCGGGTCATAAGCCTTGTCTCCAATAAGCTGGCATATAATAAGCAAGCTCATGATTATTTCATGGTGGGTTAACGCGACGCTGTTCCGCAGCAAAAGCATGGCTGGCAGAAGCTCGCCGGTGGCGCTTTGGGTTCCCCGGCTGAAATGCTAGAAGGCGGTCCAATGACCCTCGCAAAGCCGGCCTTTCCCGCGCCCGACCACGATCACGGCCGCTGCACTGCGGACGCGCTCTCGCATGCCGAGGCGGTTTGCGCGCAGCGTGCGCAGAAATTCACGCCGATTCGCCGCCACGTGCTCCAGGCGCTGTTGTCGAGCCATCGGCCTCTGGGCGCTTACGAAGTGATCGACGAACTGGCAAAATCGATGGCGCGGCCGGCGCCGATCACGGTCTACCGCGCGCTCGATTTCCTGATGGCGAACGGCCTTGTGCACCGCATCGAGAGCCGCAACGCCTATCTCGCCTGCGCCGCCCACGACCATGATTCGACCTCGGCGGTCGCGTTCCTGATCTGCGAGCGCTGCGGCCTGGTCGGCGAGATGTCATCCGCCTCGTTCGCGAAAGACCTCAACGCCGCGGCGCGCAGCTCCGGCTTTGCGCCGAAATTGTCCGTGGTGGAGATCACGGGCGTCTGCACCCATTGTCAGAAAAAATCTTGAAGCAAAACGGCGCCAAGCCGGTATCCGGGAAGAGATGTCCTCACCTCAAGCCATGCCGTCCGCCGGTCGTCCCCTCAGTGCCGGCGCCATCGCCCTGATGCTCATGCTGTGCCTGACCTGGGCCTTCAACCAGATCGCGGTGAAGCTGGTGCTGCAGGACATCCCGCCGATGCTCCAGGCGATGTTCCGCTCGATGGGCGCGCTGCCCGTCCTGTTCATCATCGGCAGCCTGCGCGGAGTCAAATTCTTCGAGCGTGACGGCACGTGGAAGCCGGGCCTCGCCGCGGGCTTGATGTTCGGCATCGAGTTCGTGCTGATCTTTCAGGGCCTGCGCCTGACCTCGGCCTCGCGCGCGGTGGTGTTTCTCTACACCGCGCCGTTTTTCGTCGCGCTCGGCTCCTATCAGGTGCTCGGCGAGCGCCTCGGCGGCACGCAATGGCTCGGCCTCGCCATCAGCTTTGCCGGCGTCGCACTGGCGATCGGCGTTCCGCAGGCCAATGTGGATTCGCACGTCCTGTTCGGCGACCTCATGATCGTTGCGGGCGCCGGGCTGTGGGCGGCGACGACGCTGGTTGCCAAGGGCACGAGCCTTCGCTTCGCCGCGCCGGAGAAGGCGCTGGGCTATCAGGTTGCGACCTCAATCCCGATTCTGGGGCTGGCGGCCTATCTGTTCGGCGAAACCATCACCCACACCCCGTCGCCGCTGTCGCTCGCTCTGATGGCGTTCCAGGCGATCTGGGTGGTTGGAACCACGTTCACGCTTTGGTTCGCTCTGGTGAAGGCCTATTCGGCCAGCAAATTGTCGGCTTTCACCTTCATCACCCCTTTGTTTGGCGTGATAGGTAGCTATTTCATCATGCACGATCACCTGAGCCTGGCGTTCGGGGCGGCAGCCGTCCTTGTAATTGCTGGGCTTTTTCTGGTTAACCGTCCCGGTCAAGTCGCGGCTGCGCCACGCGACGGATTGCTGAACGTCACCAAAACCTGATATTTGGACCCCATGAACAAGCTCGAAAACTCCATCGATTCCGACATCGCGGGCCCGGCGCCCAGGCACCAGACCACCCAGGTCAAGGTCGGCGACGTCGCCGTCGGCGGCGGTGCGCCGATCGTCGTGCAGTCGATGACCAACACCGACACCGCCGATATCGAAGGCACCATCGCCCAGGTCGCAGCGCTCGCGCGCGCCGGCTCCGAAATGGTCCGCATCACGGTAGACCGCGAGGAGGCCGCTGCCGCCGTCCCGCACATCCGTGACGGCCTGCTCAAGCGCGGCATCACCACGCCGCTGATCGGCGACTTCCACTATATCGGCCACAAGCTGCTCGCGGCCTATCCGGCCTGCGCCGAGGCGCTCGCCAAATACCGCATCAATCCGGGCAATGTCGGCTTCAAGGACAAGCGCGACACCCAGTTCGCCGACATCATCGAGATCGCCAACAAGAACGACAAGCCGGTGCGCATCGGCGCCAATTGGGGCTCGCTCGACCAGGAGCTGCTGACCAAGCTGATGGACGAGAATGCCGCGTCCGCCAATCCGCGCGACGTCCGCGCGGTGACGCGCGAGGCCATGGTCCAGTCGGCGCTGCTCTCGGCCGCGCGCGCCGAAGAGCTCGGCATGCCGAAGAACCGCATCATCCTGTCGGCGAAGGTTTCCGCCGTGCAGGATCTGATCGCGGTGTATCAGGACCTCGCGTCGCGCTCCGACTACGCCATCCATCTCGGCCTGACCGAGGCCGGCATGGGCACCAAGGGCATCGTCGCGTCCTCGGCCGCGCTCGGCATCCTGCTGCAGCAGGGCATCGGCGACACCATCCGCATCTCGCTGACGCCGGAGCCCGGCGGCGACCGCACCCGCGAGGTGCAGGTCGGCCAGGAGCTGCTGCAGACCATGGGCTTCCGCACCTTCGTGCCGCTGGTCGCGGCCTGCCCCGGTTGCGGCCGCACCACCTCGACCACGTTCCAGGAACTGGCGCGCTCGATCCAGGATTTCATCCGCGACGAGATGCCGAACTGGAAGACCAAATATCCCGGCGTCGAAGAGCTCAACGTCGCGGTGATGGGCTGCATCGTCAACGGCCCCGGCGAATCCAAGCACGCCAATATCGGCATCTCCCTGCCCGGCACCGGCGAAGCCCCCGCCGCGCCGGTCTTCGTCGACGGCAAGAAGTTCCGCACCCTGCGCGGCCCGACCATCTCGGCCGACTTCAAGGCGCTGGTGATCGACTATATCGAGCAGCGCTACGGCCAGGGCGCCAAGGTGCCGGTGACAGCGGCGGAGTGATTTCACTCCGCTAGGGCCTCATACTCCGCTGTCGTCCCGGCGAAGGCCGGGACCCATAACCACAGGACCTTGTGGTTACGGTTGGTGGTCGATCCGAGTCGTCGTCAAACTCAATCCTGTGGTTATGGATCCCGGGCTCGCGCTTTGCGCGCCCCGGGACGACAGGCGTGTTTGCGGTGCAGATTGCACATCCCTGACGGCGCGCTACCATGCTCCCAATCAACATGATCGGGAGACACGCCATGAGCTCACTCGCCGGCAAGCAGGGCCCGCGCTACCGCCACACCGCGGAAGACGGCGCGCCCTACGAGACGCTTCACGTTGAAAAGCTGACCCCGATCATCGGCGCGGAAATCTCGGGCGTCGATATCGGCGAGCTCGTCTCCGGCGATGCCCGCTCCAACCGGCAGATGGACGAGATCCACCGCGCGCTCGCCGAAAACCTGGTCGTCTTCTTCCGCGACCAGCACATCACGCCGCAGCAGCATCTGGCGTTCGGCCGCAAGTTCGGCGAGCTGCATTTTCATCCGGCCGCGCCGCATGAGGACGAAGACCCGGCCTTGATGAAGATCTACGCCGACAAGAACTCGCCGCGCGCCAATGGCGAGGGCTGGCATTCGGACGTGTCCTGCGATCTCGAGCCGCCGATGGGTTCGATCCTCTACATCAAGCAGTGCCCGCCGCGCGGCGGCGACACGCTGTTCGCCAACATGTATGCGGCCTATGAGGCGCTGTCGGATCGGATGAAGGCCTATTTCGACGGGCTCACCGCGCTGCATGACGGCGAGCCGATCTATCGCGGGCTCTACGCCAATTATGGCGTCGCCGACCGCCCCTCCTATCCGAACGCCGAGCATCCGGTGGTCCGCACCCATCCGGTCACGGGCAGGAAGGCGCTCTACGTCAACCGCGGCTTCACCCGCCATATCAACGGCATCCCCCGCGACGAGAGCGATGCGATGCTCGCCTATCTCTACCAGCACGCCGAAAACCCGCTGTTCCAGTGCCGCTTCCGCTGGACCGAGAACGCCATCGCCTTCTGGGACAACCGCTGCACCCAGCACCGCGCGATGTGGGACTACTGGCCGCACACGCGCTCGGGCACGCGCGTGACGGTGAAGGGAGAGCGGCCGGTGTGAGGGGGGCGTGGCGAACCATCGCCGCTGTCGCCCTGTCGCTGATGCCGCTTTTTCTTTCGTCAGCAGAGTATGGTGAGGCAGCAGGGACTTCGAAGGCGACCAAGGCCAGACCCGGGTCTTCGCCCGAGCCGTCCAAATGCGAGCCGCCGAAATTCCGGATCGTCGTCGATGTCGGGCACACGCCCGAATCCTACGGTGCGTTGAGCGCGCGCAACGATCCGGAATTCGGCTTCAATTTCCGGCTCGCAAGACTGATCACGGCGAAACTCAAGTCCGAGGGCTTTGCCGCGACCCGCCTGCTGGTCACGGACGGCAAGGCGCGGCCGAGCCTGCTCAAGCGCGTCAGTGCCGCCAATGACGGTAGGGCCGATCTTCTCCTGTCGATCCATCATGACTCGGTGCCGGACAAGCTGCTCGAGACCTGGGAATTCGACGGCGCAAAGAGCTATTTCAGCGACCGCTTCTCCGGTCATTCGCTGTTCGTGTCCGAGCGCAATCCGCACTTCATCGCCAGCCTGAAGCTGGCCCGGATCATCGGCAGGCAATTGAAGGAGCAGGGGCTGACCTATGCCAGCCAGTACACCTTGCCGCTGCTGGGCCGCTACCGGCACGCGCTGCTCGACAAGGACGTCGGCGTCTATCGTTATGACGGCCTCGTCGTGCTGTCGCAGACGCGCAGCGCCGCCGTGCTGCTCGAAGCCGGATCTATCATCAACCGCGACGAGGAAATGGCGCTGAACGCGCCGGGGCGGCACGAAACGATTGCGGATGCCGTGGCGAAGGCGATGGGAGAGTTTTGCGAGAGGCGGTAACTTGCTTCGCTTCGTTCGCAACGACGAGAACCCTAAAGCGGCGTCCCCCGATACTCCCGGTTCGCAAGGCTTGCCTCCTCCAGATCGAGATCGCGCTCGATCCGGCGGCGCGTCTCGTCGGTGATCTGGCCGTCGCGCAGGAGGTCGTGGATGAATTTGCGTTCGGCGACGATCAGCTCGCGGGTCAGCGTGGTGCCGGCAGCGGAGACATCGTGGTTGGAAGGGTCGAGCGAGTCCGGAAGCTGGCTGATGCGGATCTCGTGGCGTGCGTGCAGGAGTCTCACCACCTCGTCGGACAGGTCCTTTTCCTCCTTCATCGCGTCGAGCGAGCGCAACGCGGCGTCGAGCGCCTGGCGCCGCGCGGCGATCTCGGCCTCGTGCTCGGCGACATGTTCGTTGCGGCCGGCCTCGGCCACGCCGAGCCAGCGCACCACCGGCGGCAGCGTCAGGCCGACACCGATCAGGGTGATGAAGATGACGCCGAAGGCGACGAACAGGATCAGGTCGCGAAACGGAAAGGCTTCGCCGCCCGGCAGCGTGAACGGCAACGCCAGCGCGGTCGCGAGCGACACCGCTCCGCGCACGCCGGTGAATGCGAGGATGAACGCCCATTGCCACGGCGGCGAGGGATCGCGCTCGCGCAGGCTCCTGCTGAGGATCCGTGGCAGATAGGTCGCCGGGAACAGCCAGGCGAAGCGCGCGATGACGATGATCACGACGACGAGGGCGGTTGCGATCATGATATCGTCGAGCGGAAACGCTTTCGACTTCTCGTAGAGCGCGCGCAACTGGAATCCGGTCAGCAGGAACAGCAGGCCCTCGATCATGTAGATCACGAGGTCCCAGAAGAAGATGCCCTGCAGGCGCGTCGCCGAGGAGATCAGCAGCGGCCCGTTCCAGCTGACATAGAGGCCGCAGGCCACGGTGGCGATCACGCCGGAGCCGCCGACATGCTCCGGAACCCAATAGGAGACGTAGGGCGTGATCAGGGACAGCGTGAGTTCGACCTGCGGATCTCTCGACCATTTTCGGGCGCGCAGCGAGAGCCATCCGACGCCGATGCCGAAGGCGATCTCGCCGGCGACGATGAGCGAGAATTCCCCGGCCGCCATCGGCAGCGAAAAATGCCCGACCATGATCGCGGCGAGCGCGAACCGGTAGAGGATCAGGGCGGTGGCGTCGTTGGCCAGGCCTTCGCCCTCGAGCACGACCATGATCCGGTGCGGCAAATGCAGCCGGCGGGCGATCGCAAGCGGCGCCACGACATCCGGCGGCGCCACGATGGCCCCCAGCAGGAAGCCGATCGTCCAGGGCAGGCCGAGCAGGTAATGCGTGGCGGCCGCGACCATCGCCGCGGTGAAGATCACGCAGCCGACGGCAAGCAGCACGATCGGGCGGAGGTTCTTCCGGAACTCGCGCCAGCTCATGGCGACGCTCGCCGAGTAGATCAGCGGCGGCAGCACCATCAGCAGCACCAGTTGCGGCGGCAGTTCGACCGGCGGCATTCCCGGCACGAAGGCGAGGCCGACGCCGGCCAGCATCAAGAGAATGGCCGGCGCGACGTTGAAGCGGCGTGCGGCAAGCGCCGTGCCTGCGAGCACGGCGAGCAGGATGAGAAAAATCTGAAACTTCGCTTCCATGAGGGTGTCTTCGCCCGGAAGCCGTCGCAAGGTCAATGCGGCCCCGTCAGGTCCGCTGCTGCAATTTAAGGCCTTGAAAAGCCTGCGGTCCTGGCGCCCATCCTGGCGCCGACGGCGCGATCCCGGCCGCTGGCCGTTCTACTGTGCATGGGGTTGTTTCGCGGTTTTGGAGCGAGCCCCACTGGTTCCTCACTCCCGCAGATCGTACCGATACGATTTCGACACGATCTGCCAGCCGTCCGCGAGCTTCATGGCCACCAGATAGTCGGTGAAGAAACGTGGCGGCAGCTGGCACCGGACCTTGATGAAGGCGGTCTTGTCGTCGGAGCGGTCGATGGTGACGATGAAATCCTCGCGCGGCTTGCCTTCGGCCTTGGCGGAGGGGCGCTTGCGCACCCGGTCGAGCCAGTCGGGCACGGTCAGCACCTGCAGCTCGCCCTTTTCGACCCAGCGCAGATCGGCGGAGGGATGGAAGATGGCGCCGAGCTTTTCGGCGTCGCCCTCGTAAAGTCCGTCGAAATAGCTTTGCACGACGGCTTCGACGCTCGAACGGTTCTGGCTCATGGGTCATCCCTTTGGCTGATGGCTCGGGGCGAATTTAGTCGTACCCGTCAATATGCGCTATGCCTGTGTCAGGCATTTGCGCGAAGGCGCCGCCAGCATTTCCCGGCGAACCCCGGCCGGACTGGCGCGACAAACATGAGGGGGACTGTCGGCGGTCACCGGCGCCTTCGTGACCTCCATCACAAGCGCCCGCGGCGGCCCCTGCTAAAGCGGTTCCAGAGGGCTTGAACGGCCCTCAGCTCCTGAAAGTTGTGTCATGCGCAATTTGCTCAGATTTTGCCCGCTTCTCCTCGCCGTCGCGCTGCTGTTCGGCGCCGGGCCTGCCTTCGCCGGAAAGCGTGTCGCGCTGGTGATCGCCAACTCGGCCTATCAGCATGCGCCGTCGCTCACCAATCCCGTCAACGACGGTTCGGTGATGGCCAAGACCCTGAAAGGTGCGGGCTTCGACATCGTCGAGTCCCGGCATGATCTGTCGGCACTGGACACGCGGCGCGTGCTCCGCGACTTCGCCGATGCCACCCGCGATGCCGACATCGCCGTAGTCTACTATGCCGGCCACGGCATCGAGGTCGAAGGCTCGAACTATCTGATCCCGGTCGATGCCAAGCTGGAGCGCGACACCGACGTCTACGACGAAGCGCTCTCGCTCGACCGCGTCCTGGTCGCGGTCGAGCCCGCCAAGCAGCTTCGTCTGGTGATCCTCGATGCCTGCCGCGACAATCCGTTCGGCAAGACCATGAAGCGCACGGTCGCCTCGCGCGGCATCGGCCGTGGCCTTGCCCAGGTCGAGCCGACCAGCCCGAACACGCTGATCGCCTATTCGGCCAAGGCCGGCTTTACGGCGCAGGACGGCGACGGCGCCAACAGTCCCTTTACGGTCGCGCTGTCGAGGCATCTGACGACGCCTGGCCTCGATGTCCGCCGCGCTTTCGGCTTTGTGCGCGACGACGTGCTCAAGTCGACCGGTAACAAGCAGGAGCCGTTCGTGTACGGCTCGCTCGGCGGCGACGACGTGCCGCTGGTGCCGGTCAAGGTCGTGGCTACGGCCCCGGCGGCGCCGGTGGCGAACCCCCAGGCCGATATTCGCCGCGATTACGAGCTCGCGCTCCAGGTCGGCAACAAGCCGGCTTGGGATGCCTTCCTGGCCCAGCATCCCGACGGCTTCTATGCAAGCCTCGCCAGGCTCCAGGTCGAAAAGATCGGCGCCGAGCAGGCCCATGCGGCGGCCACCGAGAAGGCGAAGCAGGCCGAGGCGGAGCGGGATCGCCTTGCCGCCGTCGGCGCGCAGAAGGATGCGCAGGCCAGGGCCGCGGCCGATGCGAAAGCCGCCGAGCAGGCCCAGCTTGCCGCACAGAAGGCCAAGGAGCAGGCCCAGCAGCAGGCGGCCGCCGCCGAGCAGCAGCGCGTCAATCTCGCTACTGCTGCGCAGAGCGCTGCGCCGGCCGGCACGGCAAGCCCCGCCGGCACCAATGTCGCCTCGCTGACGCCCGCGACGGTGCCGGCCGATCTCAACCGTTCGGTGCAGACCGAACTCGGCCGCGTCGGCTGCTTCTCCGGCCAGGCCGACGGAAACTGGAGCACGTCCGCGCAGCGGTCGTTGTCGCAGTTCAATCGCTATGCCGGCACCAAGCTCGACGTGAAGGTGGCGAGCATCGACGCGCTCGATACGGTCAAGTCAAAGCCGTCGCGTGTCTGTCCGTTGGTGTGCGAGCACGGCTTCAAGGCCGACGGCGACAACTGTACCAAGATCGTCTGCGGCGACGGCTATGTGCTCGACGACGACAATGACTGCGTCAAGCAGCGCGCTGCCAAGCCTTCGACGTCCAAGCCTTCGACGTCCAAGCCCGCGACCTCGCGGCGCGACGATAGCGACGACCGGCCCGCGCGGCAGCGTCCACAGATGGGCGCTGCGGGCGGCTTTGGCGGCATGGGCGGAATCGGCGCCGCGGCAGGTGTCGCGGCCGGGGCCAGTCGCACCGGTGGAGGCGGACAGGTCTACTGCAATGGCGGCGGCTGCCGTCCGGTCAGCCGCGGCTGCCATCTCGAATATCGCGGCGGCGGCGGCCCCGGCAACGACGCCAACGCCGAGGTCTGCAACTAGGGCGGATGCCTGGAAGCGTCGCCTTGCCACTGCAAGGCGGACGTCTTCCGCCGTCAGCGCGACAGCGATACGGACGTTCGCCGCCAACGCAGGGTCGTTCCGAAGACCCTGCGCCACTGGCACTTGCAACGAGATGCGCGTCGCGCGCGCCGGCAACCCATAGGTCGTCCGACGCTGTCCGGTGCCGCGTTCCCCGCTTCTATTCGAACGTAGCGGACGTCTTGTCGGATTTCCGATTGTAGAAGATCGTAACTTTCGACACTTCGCAAAGGTCGATGTCGTTCCAGATCGCCGAGGAATCATCCTCGTCGTAGACGACCTTCAGATCCCACTTGCAGACCTTGCCGGCGTTCTTGAATCGGATATTCACCGTGTTGCCGTCATCGAGATTGTCATCGTCGCCGAGAATATCGTCGCCCCATTCATCCATCTTGCTGGGCGAGACATAGACTTCGCTAATGTCATAGCCGGTCTTGTTGACAAGCTTGAAATCCTGCTTTGCCTCGCCGGCAAACGCAGTTCCGGCGCAAGCGAGCAGAACGGCCGACAGCAACAAAATCCTCTTCAAAGTAAGCTCTCCATTTTGCAAAGAATAAACGGCGCGCGATGCGCAGCCGCTTCTATAACACCTGCCATTCCTTGCAAAGTCGAGTGTGGGAAAGTCGACCCGTTTCACGCTCCGAGGAAGCGACAGTGAAGCCCGGTCCCGTGAATAAAACCGAAGGTATCCTTTTGGGGCGTGATCAGGTTCTGAGGTCCGCGCCCCGGCTCCCAACGTCGTCCTGGCAAACGCCAGGATGGCATCAGCTCGCGATCGCACTCGCGGCGATGTTCACCGTCAGCGCCAGCAGCGCCGTGTTGTAGATGAACGATACGATGCCGTGCGCGGTGGCGGTGCGACGGATGGTCTTGTCGGTGATGCCGACGTCGGAGACCTGCGCGGTCATGCCGATCACGAACGAGAAATAGACGAAGTCCCAATAGTCGCAGTGATCTTCCTTGTCGCCGCTCGGGAACTGCAAGCCGCCGGGCGGGTCACGGTAATAATCATGGGCGTAATGCAGCGCGAAAGTCGTGTGCACGGCGGCCCAGGACAGCACGATGGTGGCGATGGCGATAGTCAGTTCCGCAGCGCCGCGATGGGCGCCGAGCTCCGCGACGATCGCCGCGATGCTGGCGAATGCGCCGGTCGCCGTCACCAGCAGGATCACGAAGCGGCCGTCGTCCTGCATCGCGGCCGAGCGGCGGATGTGCTGGTGGTCATTGTTCAGCATCATGCCATAGACCAGCACCAGATAGACCGCGATCAGCGCATCCCAGCCGAACAGCAGCCGCGTCGTCAGCCGGATCGAGCCCGGCAACAGCAGGCAGACGAGGATGCCTATGCCGAGCGAGATGAAAGTCCGCGGCCGCGCATAGACCAGCCGCATCGGCCGCGACATCTGGCGGAAGCGGACGAGGGCGGGGTCTTCTTTTTTGTCGCCCGCCATCGCGCGGTTAGTTCTTCCGCTCGGCGACGAACCGCGCGGCGGCCTGCAATACGGCGGCGCGGTCGCCGAAGATCGACACCGCGCTGTCGGCCCGCGCGAGCAGGTCGCGCACGCGCTGCTTTGCACCTTCGATGCCGAGCTGGGTCACGAAGGTGGTCTTGCCGAGCGCGGCATCGGCACCGGCAGGTTTGCCGAGCGCGGCGGCATCGCCCTCGACGTCGAGCAGATCGTCCGCAATCTGGAAGGCCTCGCCGAGCGCGCGGCCATAGTCGTCGAGCGCCTGATATTCCGCCTGCGAGGCTTGGCCGAGGATCGCGCCGGCGATGCAGCCGTAGCGCAGCAGCGCGCCGGTCTTCATCTGCTGGATGCGGGCGACATCAATCGGCTCGTTGCCGCCAAAGCGGCCTTCACCGGCGAGATCGAGGATCTGGCCGCCGACCATGCCGCCGATGCCGGCGCAGCGCGCCAGCGCGCGCGTCAGCAGGAGCCGCACATTGGCGTCGCGGTGGATCTCGTCGCGGGTGATGATGTCGAAGGCGAGCGTCAGCAGGCCGTCGCCGGCGAGGATCGCGGTGGCGTCGTCGGTCTTCTTGTGCAGGGTGAAGCGGCCGCGGCGCAGATCCGAATTGTCCATCGCCGGCAGATCGTCATGGATCAGCGAATAGCAGTGGATGCACTCGAGTGCCGCACCGGCGAGCAGCGCAGCGTCGCGCGGCACGCCGAACATGGCCGCGCTCTCGACCACCAGGAACGGCCGCAGGCGCTTGCCGCCATTCAGGCTCGAATAGCGCATTGCGTCCATCAGTCGCTTGGGCCGGGCGATCTCATCGTGCAGGATGTCATCCGACAGCAGGCGCCCGAGCAGGTCCTCGGTATCATCAGCGGTCTTGTCCAGACGGTTGGCGAAATCGGACGGGGACGTGCCGGTCATCAAGGAGGGCTCCAGAACTAAAATTCGGCGGGACAATCCTTTATGAGCCGGCCTCAGTCAATCGTTTGGAAGGCCTAAAAACTACTGGAAAACGCCCGAATTATCACAGACTTAATGACGGTATCCGTGGCCGCGTTTGATTTCGCGCCGGAAAGGTCGATTTGCGCATCGTTAAAATCCTCCTCCTCTTGGTCGGGCTCGTCGTTCTCGCGCCCTATGTGATCGCACCCTTCTACCGCGCCGGCCATCCGGTTTCGACGCTGATGGCCTGGCGTTCGCTTCGGGGCGCGCCGATGCAGCGGGAGTGGATCGACCTCGCTGAGATGTCCCCCTCGCTGCCGCGCGCGGTGGTGGCGGCCGAGGACGCCCATTTCTGCAAGCACCACGGCATCGACTGGGGCGCGCTGCGCGAGGCGATCGACGATGCCCAGGAGGACGGCACCGCCTTCCGCGGCGCCTCCACCATCACCCAGCAGGTGGCAAAGAACCTGTTTCTCTGGCAGGGGCGGGATTTCGTCCGCAAGGCGCTGGAATTTCCGCTGGCGCTGTGGATCGACCTCGTCCTGCCCAAGTCGCGGATCCTGGAAATATACCTGAATATCGCCGAACTCGGGCCGCAGGGGCAGTTCGGCGTGGAGGCGGCCAGCGCCTATGCCTTCGGCAAATCCGCGGCGAACCTTTCCCCCCGTGAGGCGGCGCTTCTGGCCTCGATCCTGCCGAATCCGGTCAAACGCAGCGCCAGGACCCCGGGACCCGGCGTCCGGCGCCTGGCAGGGACCTATGTGGCAAGGGCGCAGGCCAGCTCACTGGCCACCTGCTGGCGGGACACACGCTGATTTTAGGCCCTTTTCGGGCGCATTTTCCGGCCCAGAACCCTAGCTTTACGGCCAGCCTTCCTCTATAAGCCCGGCCTTGATCGGCATTCAGCTCGCCTCGTGTTGCGGGTGCTGAGCCGTCCCCCGCGGACGATGCCCTGACAACACCAATCCCTAGAGGATATTGAAATGGCCGTTCCGAGAAGAAAAACCTCGCCGTCGCGTCGTGGCATGCGCCGCTCGGCAGACGCCATCAAGAAGCCGACCTATGTGGAAGACAAGGACTCCGGTGAGCTCCGTCGTCCCCACCATCTCGACCTCAAGACCGGCATGTACAAGGGCCGTCAGGTCTTGAAGAAGAAAGAGTCCTGAAGCAGGACTTGTTCTTGGGCAGGATTTATTTGGCAGGATGATGTCTCCTGCCCGATTTCGGCCAACCCATGAGATATGACGTTGACGGCGGCGGAGCCCATGCTTCGCCGCCGCGTTGTCCTGTCCGGATATCTTGATCGAGAAGGCATGTCGCCGATGGTCGGTTTCCCGCTGCTCCTGATTCCGCTCGCGGTCTACAACATCATCGCCTTCCTGATGCCGAGCGTGTCCTTTACGGACGTGCTGTTCAAGGTGCCGATGATCACGGGCGAAGCCTGGCCGGTCACGCTCTCCGACGTCATGCTCGCGATCGGTGTCGTGCTGCTGCTGCTCGAAGTGGTCAAGGGCGCGCGGCCCGGCTCCAAATTCCTGATGGATCACCTGCTGTCGCTGATCGTGTTCGGCGCGGCCGCGGCCGAATTCGTGATGTGGCCCAAATTCGGCAACTCCACCTATTTCCTGCTGGTTCTGCTCGCGATGGCCGATTTCCTCGGCGGCATTGCGCAGCGTACGCGCCGCCGCGTCACCTATGTCGCGGAGACGACAGTGCCGGCACCGCGCAAGGTCAAGCGCCCGGTCGAAGTACCGGTGGAGGATGTCACGCCGGAGCCGAGGTTCGAGCCGGTGACGACCCCGCAGCCGGCACCGGCCATGCCGCCCGCCTCGTTGGCGCAATCGGTTGCCGAGTCCGTGCTGATGGATCATCCAGCTCCGAAGCCGGTGCAGAGCACGCCCTCGCCGGAAATCCCCTCGCCGCATCTGCAGCCGGGCAACGGCACGCCGTCGCCGGATACGCCGCGCGGATAGCCTTACGCGACCTGCCGGGTCCGTGCGCTGACGCTTTGCAGCGGGCGTTTGATGCCATAGGCCGCGTGGGCGTCTTCTGAAGAGCCACGGCGCAGACGGCTGGTCTGGGGGAGGTGCTCGGCATTTGCGATGAGCTGGGTGACGAAGCTCGGGTCGGGACGCGGCAGTGGCGCCTTGTGGACCCACGCAAGGGTCGGCATCATCGGCACCAGGGCCGAGCCCCGATCATTGTCCGTCCGGTCCGGTTGATTCGTACTTAACATCGCAAGCACCGTTGATTCGGCGACCTGTCGCGTTTCGAGACGCTGGCGCCGCTATGTGCCATGCCCTCGCAAGGCCTATGCCGGCCGGGCCGGGTGGGTTCCGGGAGCCTGCCAAACGTGGTTTCCAAATTGTTTATGAACTTTGCCTAGGGTTGAGGGCGAATCCGGCCGTAGTCTGTGCCGACAGAGGACTCCCCACTGTCCCGAAACGAGGCGATTTTGACCCCTGCATTGCCGCAAGCCTCCGACATCCTGGCCGCCCTCGGTCAGGCCGTGTTCGCCTGGGATATCGCCAGCGACGTCATCGTCTGGGGTGAGCAGGCCGGCGCCATCTTCCCCGGCATCCCTCCTGAACGACTGGCGACCGGCGCCGAATTCGCCAAGCTGATCGAGCCCGCGCAAACGCTGCGGACCGCCGCGCTGGCGCAGACCTCGGCGGTGCATGGTGCCGACGGCACGCCCTACCGGGTCGAGTACGGCGTCCGCATGAGCGCTTCCGATCCCGTCATCTGGATCGAGGAGACCGGCCGCTGGTTTGCCGGGCCCGACGGTCGTCCCATCCGCGCGGTCGGCTCCGTCCGCATCAACAACGAACGCCATGCCCGGGACGAGGAATTGGCGAAACTCGCCCGGCTCGATCCGTTGACGGGCGAGCTCAATCGCCTGCACCTGGTCGCGGCGCTGGCCGAGGCGATCGAGGAAACGACCCGCTTCCGCTCGACCGCGGCCTTCATGCTGGTCGGCATCGATCATCTCGCCCGCGTCAACGACGCCTTCGGTTTCGACGTCGCCGACGCCGTGATTCTCGACGCCGCCAAGCGCATTCGCGCGCGCTTGCGCGGCGGCGACGTGCTCGGACGCTTCTCCGGCAACAAGTTCGGCCTGATCCTGAAGAACTGTTCCGTCGACGACATGAACGTCGCCGCCGAGCGTTTCCTCGCCGGAATTCGCGACGAGGTGGTGCCGACCAAGTCCGGACCCGTCTCGGTCACCGCTTCGATCGGTGCGGTCAGCGTGCCGCGCCATGCCCGCCACACCGATGAAGCCGTCAATCGCGCCCATGAGACGCTGGATGCCGCCAAGCGTCGCCGTGCCGGATCGTTCGCGATATGGCGTCCGGATGCCGTGCGCGACGAGCAGCGCCGCGTCAACATCCGCGTCACCGACGAGATCGTCACCGCGCTGAACGAGCGTCGCATCAAGCTCGCCTATGAGCCCGTGGTTTCGGCGGCCTCGCGCAAGCCCGCATTCCACGAATGTCTGGTGCGGATGGATCAGGGCGGCGGGCAGGTGCTGCTTGCGCCCGACATCGTACCGGTGGCCGAACGGCTCGGCTTGATCCGCCTCGTCGACCACCGGGTGCTCGAACTCGTGGTCGCCGAGCTTGCGGCTGCGCCCGATGTCAGCCTCAGCCTCAATATCTCGCCGGATACGACGATGGATCCGGACTGGTGGGCCAGCATCGAATCCCTCATGCGCGCGCATCCGGGTGTTGCCGAGCGGCTGATCGTCGAGATCACGGAGACGGTCGCGATCAAGGATATCGACGATGTGCGCGGTTTCGTCACGCGGCTGAAGAATTTCGGCAGCCGCATTGCCATCGACGATTTCGGCGCCGGCTACACCTCGTTCCGGAACCTGCGCAAGCTCGGTGTCGACATCGTCAAGATCGACGGCGCCTTCGTGCAGAACATCACGCACTCCGCCGACGACCGCGCCTTCGTGCAGACCCTGATCGACCTCGCCCGCCGCCTCGACATCAAGACGGTGGCCGAGTGGGTGCAGGACGAGGAGGCCGCCACCATGCTGCGCGACTGGGGCTGCGACTACATCCAGGGGCGCCTGATCGGACTCGCCTCGGCCGAGCGTCCATGGGGCACGCCGCCGGACAACGCGTTGCCTGCGGCGAGCTAGATCGTCGCGCGGCGAGTTATCGTCGGCTTGGCAAAGCGTAATGTGCCCACCATGGCGTGCCGCGGGGTTGGAGAGGTAGCGGGCTCGCCGCAAGGGCGCCTTTTGCCCACGTGCACGGGTGACTACGCCACCCGTCGAACCGCGCTCAGCGTCTCGATCGTGCGTCCGACCTCCGCGGCCGGACAGGGCCGGCCGAAATAATATCCCTGCACCGCGGTACAGCCGCACTCGCGGACGAAGTCGAGTTGCTCGATCGTCTCCACGCCCTCCGCCGTGGTTTCGACGCCGAGCACGGCGCCGAGGCTGGCGATAGTGCGGACGATGGCAACGCTCTCCGGGCTTTCACCGAGCGTGCCGACGAAGGAGCGATCGATCTTGATACGGTCGAACGGAAATTTGCGCAGATAGCTCAGCGAGGAATAGCCGACGCCGAAATCGTCGAGGCTGACGCGCACGCCGAGCGCGCGGAGCTGGTGCAGGATCTCGATGGTCGCCTCGCTGTCGTCGAGCAGCGCCGTCTCGGTCACTTCGAGCTCGAGGCGATGCGGCGGCAGTCCAGCCTCGGCGAGCGCACTCGTGACCATCGCCACCAGCCCACGGAAGCGAAACTGCACGGGCGACAGATTGACCGCGATGGTGAGGTCCGGCCAGGACGCTGCGGTCGCGCAGGCCGCGCGCAGCACCCATTCGCCGATGGGAACAATGAGGCCGGTCTCCTCCGCAATCGGAATGAACTCGGCCGGAGAGACCGGGCCGCGCGTCGGATGGTTCCAGCGCAACAGCGCCTCGAAGCCGGTGAGCTCGGACCGGTCGAGCCGGACCTGAGGCTGAAACACCAGGTGGAATTCGCGGCCCTCGAGGGCGCCGCGGAGATCATGCTCGAGCGCATGGCGGCTGCGCGCCTGCTCCTCCATTTCCGGCTCGAACAGCTGATAGGCGCCGCGCCCCTTGGCCTTGGCCCGATACAGGGCGAGATCGGCGCACTTCATCAGTTCGTCCGCGTCGAGGCCATGATCGGGCGCGACCGCGATGCCGATGGAGACGCCGACATGGATCGACTGGTTCTGCAGCGGCGGCGGGCGGCCGATGATCTCGACCAGCCTGCGGGCGAGCCGTTCGGCCGATTGCGGCTGGGGTCCGCGCTGCAGCACCGCGAATTCGTCGCCGCCGAGCCGGGCGACCGTATCATGCGGGCCGGCATGCTCCCTCAGCTTTTCCGCGACCCAGCGCAGCAGCCCGTCGCCTGCGGCGTGCCCGAGCCTGTCGTTGACGGTCTTGAAATTGTCGAGGTCGAGGCAGAGCACCGCGAGATGGCCACCCGCCGTGGCGACCAGGTTGAGGCCTTCGCCCATCCTGTCGCGAAACACGGTTCGATTGGGCAGGTCGGTCAGCGAATCGTGGCTTGCCATATGCGCGAAGCGCGCCTGGGTCTTGTGGCGCTCGGTGACGTCTTCGTAGGTCACGACCCAGCCGCCATGCGCCATGCGGGTGTGGTTCAACTTGATGACGCGGCCGTCGCTCAAGGTTCGATTGACCGTGTAGGAACCGTCGCGGAGCCGCTCCAGATAGTCGGCATAGAGCTGCGCGGCCGTCATCTTCGGGTGATTGCCGAGCGAGCAGCTGTACTCCATGACGTCGCGAATCGGAACGCCGGGCTTCACGACGTCCGTCGACAGGCCGTACATCTCGAGGTAGCGCTTGTTGTAGACGATGATGCGCAGCTGGCTGTCGAGCATGCACAAGCCGTGCGGCATGTTGTTGAGTGCGGCGTCGAACCGGCGATATTGCTCGCTCAGTTCCTCGATCGCGCGTTCGCGCTCGGTAATGTCCTCGTAGGTCGCGACGAAGCCGCCTTCGGCCAGCGCGCAATAGCGAACCGAAACCACGGTGTCGTTGGACATGCGCCGGTGCATCGGCGAATCGTCGTGTCGTGCGATTCGCGCGCGGGCATTTTCCATGATTTGTTGCGGGCTGTCTTCCGAGACGAAGGCGCCGTTCGCCATCGCTCGTTCGATCAGCTCGGTGAGGTGCGTGCCGGGCCTGGTCTCGTCCAGCGACAGCCGATAGAGCTTCCGGTAAGTCGTGTTGCAAACGCGAAGCCGCATGTCGCCGTCGTAGAAGGCGAGCCCGTGCGCCATGTTCTCCAGCGCCGCATCGAGCATGAAGTTCTGCTGCCTCAGCGTCTCTTCATATTGGAGTCGCTCGGTGACGTCTTCGTGCACGGTGATGCGGCCGCCATCGGGCAGGAATCGGGAGATCGTCTGCACCATCCGGCCGTCATATCGCATGACCAGCGCGGGCTTCGGATTCCTGCTGCGGGCGTTGGCGATCCATTCGTCGCGGACTTCGTCCTGCGACATTCCCGGCAGATTACCGCGCGAAAACCAGTGATCGATCACCACGCTCTGCGAGGCACCCGGCTTCACGACGTCGCGATCCAGATTGTAGAGGCGAAGAAACTGGTCGTTGCACACGACGAGCCGGTCTTCGGCATCGTACATGACGAGCCCATGGGACATGTTGGCAAGCGCGTGCTGGCTGCGTTCGGTCTGAACGCGCAGCTCCGCCTCGAGCCGGGCGAGGCGGGTCACGTCGTCGCAGATCGTCATCCAGCCGCCGCCGGGAAGCGGTTTCATGTCGAGCGTCATGACGCGGCCGTCGGCGAGTGTCTGCTCGGTGCGGAACGCCTCGCCGGCGGCGATCAGCGTGAGCCGCGTCGTGTACAGCGCGTCGAGGTCGCTACGCGCAATGTTGCCGAGCGCAGAGCTGTGCGCGAGCACGTCGCGATAAGACGTGCCTCGCGATACCACGTCGGGCGATAGGTTGAAGAGTTCGAGATAGCGCCGGTTGAGCAGTACGATCCGGTTGGCCGCGTCATAGACGCAGACGCCCTGCTCCATGCGGTCCAGCGCAAGCTGACTCAGCGCGAGCAAGGCCTCCGCGTTGTGTCCGCAATCCGTGCGGGGCTCGTCGTTGAGGGGCGATGTCATGGGATCAGCGGATTTTACCGGGCACTCGACGCGACGCAAATTCACCCTTCGAGCGTAGCGGAGACCCCGGAAAAATCTCTTAATCGCAGTAGTTTACGGAAAGTGACGGTCGGTCCTGACCGAGCGTTCCGCTCGCTCACGGCCCGTACAGCACGAGTTCGGTGTCGGTGAGGTCGGCAAGCTGCGGCCGATGCGGGCCCCTGAAATATTTGCGGCCGCGCCGCTCGGTATAAATTCCGACCATGCCCGGAATCGGAGCATTGGCATCCACGGCTACCGCGATCTTGCCGAGCCGCAGCAGCAGCCGGCCGATGCGGCCCGCGCAGTCGGCGTATTCGGCGGCGCTGCGGCAGTAGATCAGCCTCATCGCAGGCGGCGCGATGAAGCCGCGGCGGATGCGCACTGGCTGCAGGATGAAGGGGAAAGTTCCTTTCGGCGTACGGCAGACGAGGCTGAGGCAATTGTAGCGCGCATGACGCGTCAGCAGATCGGTCTCGTCGTCGGTCAGCCCTTCGATCGTCTTGGTGTGCTGCGAGATGACCTCGATCTTGCTCCAGCGCGGCGCGCGTGTCAGGGCGGGCACAGAGAAGAAGATTCCGCGGCAATAGTCCCGGAACCCTTGCGTCTCGATGATCGGCCACGTCCACGGCGCCGGGCTGATGTTGAGGTAGGTCACGTCCTTGTGCCGCTGCGCGATCTTGGTCAGCAGCGGAGCGTAGTTGCGGTAGGCCGGATCGACATACCAGCTCGACAGATTGCACTGGATCGCCGTCTGTTCGCCGTACTTGCGCGCCGTGTAGATCAGCAGCAGCACGCCGACCGGCGTGCCGTCATTGTCGATCATGTAGCCGAAGCGCGGATAGCCCTCCGGCACCGGCCGGAAGGCCTGCCGGCGCAGGCCCTGGATCCAGTAGTTGCGCGAGCGACCGACGAAGCCGCGCGTCAACAGGTCCGCGACCGCATCGACGTCGGCTTCGGTGATCTCGCGGCAGCGAACCTTGGTGTGGATCACGCTCGTCTTACCCGTTGAAATGGCAGGCCTCGTTTTCTCAGCGCCAGCTTTCGCCATGGACATCGGCCGCGACTTGCGGCGTCAGGCCCATGATCTCCCGCACCTTGGCGGGCCAGGCGGAGAGGTCGGTGCCGTGGGTGTGGAACATGGCGACGGCGAGGCGGTCCATGCCGAAGGCGACGCAGCCCGTGTGGGCCGGTTCTCCGTTGGCGTCCTGAATGCCCCAGGTCGTGCCGAAATGCTCGCGGTGATAGTTGAAGCTCATGCAGGCGGTCGGCTGTTCTTCCGAGCGCAGCGGGATCAGGAGCTCGAATTTGAGCTGCTGCTGCTTCTGGCTCACCGCCTTCATCTGGCCGACGCGGCCGAAGAACGGATCGCTGGCATAGTCGACGCGGAAGGTGAGGCCGAGGTCGCGGGCGATCGCCTGCGCGCGCACCATCCAGCGCTCGCGGAAATCGGCGACGTCGTCGGGCGTGCCGATGCAGACATATTCGCGCATGCGGAAGGACTGCAGCCGGTCGAGATGCTTCGACGGCTCGCGGCGGAAGCAGTCGGCGGCAACGTCGAATCGCAGGCCGCCCTTCGGCAGCGGTCCGCGGCTCGCCGCGATCGGATAGACCGGATAGCAGGCGGCCGGCGACAGCACGAGGTCGGCCGGCGAAAGCGAGGATGTCCAGTCGCCGCCGGCATCGAAGCGGCTGACCGCGGCGTTGATCTCGCGTTCAGTGCCGTGCAGGCCGCAAACGCAGCCGAGCAGGTTCGGAAAGCTCTTGAGATAGCCCGACTTCTCGAGCTGGGTGCGGCTCATCACCGGCGGGAAGCGCATTACCTCGGTGCCGGCTTCGCGATGGTTCGTGATCAGTGCGGCGAGCTTCTCGACCACGCCCTCATAGAGCGCGGTGCGGGCATAGACGCCGTCAGCGCCCATGCGGTGAAACAGCTTGTCGGCGAGATGATCGAGCGGGTCTGCGATCTGCGGCGCGGTCTCGGGCGACTCGGGGAGAACAGCAATGCTCATTTTCGACTTCCTGAAATCTGAAATTGTTCTTGTTGGCCTCAAGGCACGTCAGTCGCGAAGCTTCTCTAGTCTCTAAGGCTCGTCGGCACGCCGCTCATCAGCGTCGATGTGGCGGCGTTGGCCAGGATACGGTCGTTGTTGATCATGATCGGAGACGACAGCACGTCGCGCAGATGACGGCCCATGGTGAACTCGCCATCGTTGCGGTAACCGGAAAGACCTGCGGTGCGCATCGCGTGCATCACGGTCTCGACCGCGAGTTCGGAAGCCTGCACCTTCAGCAGCGTGATCGAGGACTGAAAGTCGAGCGAGCTCAGAGCCCGCTCGTCGTGCTCGACGCGAGCGAACGCATCGAGATTGGCCGAGATCAGCGCGCGCAGCTTGGACAGCGACATCCTGGCGGCGGTGAAATGCGCGGCCGCCGGCGGCATCTGACCGCCGGAGCTGCGGGCCGCCTTGCGGATGAAGGCCTGCGCGCGCTCCACCGAGGCTGCGGCGATGCCGGCCCAGGCCGAGGACCAGCACAGATGGGCGAACGGCGTCATGGTCTGGGCGTGGATCCTGTCATAGGATTCCGGGAAGACGCGGTCGGCGGCGCAGTCGACCTTGAGCTCGAAACCGGTCGAGCAGGTGCCGCGCATGCCGAGCGTTTCCCAGCCCTGTGTCCGCTTCAGCGAATAATCGTCCTTGGCGAGCGCCAGCAGCACCTGGTCGGAGGCGGCGGCATCGGTGGCGCGGCGCGCGATGGTGACGAGGCCGTCGGCCTCGGCGCCGTAGGAGATCACGGTGGCGTCGCGGACCAGCGAGACGGTGTCGCCGGCGACATCGACGGCGGCCGCGCTGGCGCGGATGTTGCCGCCGTTCTGGCCTTCGGTGGTGGAGGAGGCCAGCAGCCACTGGTCGCGGGCGACCCGGCGCATCATGGTTTCCATCCAGGGAACGCCATGGCCGTGCCTGACGATGCAGGCCACCTTGGTCTGGTGCATGGCATAGACCATCGCGGTCGAGGCGCAGGCGCGCCCGAGCGTATAGCAGATGTCGGTGACGTCGTGGATCGAGGCGCCAAAGCCGCCGAACTCGACCGGGATCATGACGCCGAGCAGCTTCTGCTCGCGGGCGGCGTCGAAGGCCTTGTGGGGGAAGCGAGCTTCGCGATCGACGGCGTTGGCGTCGGCCGCCGCCACGGTGGCGGTTCGGGCGGCGCGCTGGACGAGGGAGGGGCCCTGCTCGAGAAAACCCGTCTGCGTTTCGTCGACAGTAAGGACTGCTTCACGCACGTTCATACTCGTCCGCCTCCGGTTTGTCGTTCAGGATCGCCGGCATCATTTGCGATGCGCGTCAGCGATCCTCCGACCATCTTTGCTTGGGAGAGAAGGCTAGGGATTTAATTCAAATTCGTCGATGAAATTGAGGGTAAACGAACTGCAATTCGGGCTGAACAGTTAAGGCCCGGTTGTTTGCATCCTCAAAAATCAGGGTGTCGCGTTAGGGTTCTGGAAGAAGCCCGAATTCCAGACAATCTGAGTCATCGTTTACTAAGAAACCTGAAGTAATAATGGGAACCATTGCGAGTTCGGCCCGTCGTGCCCATCGTACCGGGCAACCGGTCCGCTTTTGACAGATAGATGGGAATTGGCCGATGCAGGCTTTCGATACCGACGTGCGCAATCGCATCATCAAGCTGGTGAAGGGTATCCTCGCGCAGAACTCGCTCGCCGCCGACGTAACGCCTGGCGCGAAGCTGGTCGATGTCGGCCTGACCTCGATGGACATGGTCAATCTGATGCTCGGCGTCGAAGCCGAGTTCGATTTCACCATTCCGCAGTCCGAGATCACGCCGGAGAATTTCCAGTCCGTCGAGACGCTGGAGCGCATGGTCGCAACCCAGCTGCAGCCGGCGACCGCTGCCTGATCAAGGCTCTCTGGTGTCGCCCCTGCGAACGCAAGGACGACATCGCGCATGAAGCGCCGATTTTGCGCGCCTCATAGGTCTGTCATACGGCGCCCCCCGTTCCAAAACCGCCTCAGAACTGGCATAGCTTAACCATGTCGCACGGAGCGAACGGGTGGAGCAGGCATGACGCAGGCGGTATTGGGCATCATCGGCGGTTCCGGCATCTACGATCTGCCGGGTCTCGAGGGCGCGCGCGAGGAGGCAATCAAGAGCCCCTGGGGTGAGCCGTCGGCGCCCCTGCGCCGCGGATCCATCGCCGGCCTCCCGATCGTGTTCCTGCCGCGGCATGACAAGGGACACCGGCTTTCGCCCTCCGACATCAATTATCGCGCCAATATCGATGTCTTGAAGCGTGCCGGCGTGACCGACCTGATCTCGCTGTCGGCCTGCGGCTCCTTCAAGGAAGAGATGCCGCCGGGGACTTTCGTCCTCGTCGACCAATTCGTCGACCGTACCCACAAGCGCGAAAGCTCGTTCTTCGGCCGGGGCTGCGTCGCTCATGTGTCGATGGCGCACCCGGTCTCGCCCCGGTTGCGCATCCATCTGGCGGCCGCCGCCGAAGCCGAAGGCATCGCGGTCGCGCGCGGCGGTACTTACGTCTGCATGGAGGGGCCGCAATTCTCCACCTATGCGGAAAGCACGACCTACAAGACACTGGGCTATTCCGTGATCGGCATGACCAACATGCCCGAGGCCAAGCTCGCGCGCGAGGCGGAGATCTGCTACGCCACCGTCGCCATGGTAACGGATTTCGATTGCTGGCACCCGGACCATGACGCCGTCACCGTGCAGGACATCATTCGCGTCCTCACTTCCAACGCCGACAAGGCGAAGGCGCTGGTGGCGCGGCTGGCACAGGATTTCCCGCGCGAGCACGAGCCGTGCCCGATCGGCTCGGACCGTGCACTCGACACCGCGCTGATCACGGCGCCGGAGGCGCGCGATCCGGAGCTTCTGAAGAAGCTCGATGCGGTGGCGGGGCGCATTCTGCGTGGTTGAGACGAAAGGCAGAATGCCATGAAGGTCGACGGCAAGCATTTCCGCAGCATCTGGCGCGAGCGCGATGGCTGGTCGGTCGGCGCGATCGACCAGCGCAGGCTGCCGCACGAGTTCGTCGTTGCGCGCCTGGCCTCGTGCGATGACGCGGCGGTCGCGATCCGCGACATGCTGGTGCGCGGTGCGCCGCTGATCGGCGCCACCGCGGCCTACGGCATGGCACTCGCGATGCGGGAGGATGCGTCCGATGCCGGCCTGAAGCGTGCCTATGACACGCTGGTCGTGGCGCGGCCGACCGCGATCAACCTGAAATGGGCGCTGGACGAGATGCGCGCCTCGCTTTCGCCGATCGATCCAGTGGAGCGGGCTGAAGCCGCCTATGCGCGCGCCGACGAAATCGCCGAGCAGGACGTCGAGATCAATCGCGGCATCGCCGCTAACGGCCTGAAGCTGATCGAGGCGATCGTATCAAGCAAGAAGCCGGGCGATGTCGTCAACGTGCTGACCCATTGCAACGCCGGCTGGCTCGCTACCGTCGATTGGGGCACTGCGACGGCGCCGATCTATCTCGCGCATGAGCGTGGCATCAAGGTCCATGTCTGGGTCGACGAGACCCGTCCGCGCAACCAGGGCGCCTCGCTCACCGCCTGGGAGCTTGGCCATCACGGCGTGGCGCATACCGTGATCCCCGACAATACCGGCGGGCATCTGATGCAGCATGGCATGGTCGATCTCGCCATCGTCGGCACCGACCGTGTCGCGGCCAATGGCGACGTCTGCAACAAGATCGGCACCTATCTCAAGGCGCTGGCCGCGCACGACAATGGCGTGCCGTTCTATGTCGCGCTGCCGTCGCCGACGATCGATTTCGCCGTGAATGACGGTCTTCGCGATATTCCGATCGAACAGCGCAGCGGGGCGGAAGTGACCGACATGACCGGCCGTACCGCCGATGGACGGCTCGAGACTGTCAGGATCGTGCCGGACGGCTCGCCGGTGGCGAACTACGCCTTCGACGTGACCCCGGCCCGTCTCGTCACCGGCCTCATCACCGAACGCGGTGTGCTGAAGCCCGACCGCGCCTCGCTGGCGGCGGCGTTTCCCGAGCGCATTACTGCCGCAGTGGAATAGTCAGCTTTCGTAGGGTGGGCAAAGGCGCATCGCGCCGTGCCCACCATCTTCATGCCGCGCGGCGAGAGGTTGGTGGGCACGCTTCGCTTTGCCCCACCCTACGGCTGTCGAAACAGCCTACCCCAGCTTCAAGCCCGTCGCGGCCTCGAGCTCGGCAATGGCCTGGTTCCCGTTGGCCACCTTGATCGTGGTCATGCCCATCTCGCGCGCGGGCTTCAGATTGACGCCGAGATCGTCGAGATAGACGCAAGCCTTCGGATCGACCTTCAACGTTTCGACCATCAGCTGGTAAATGCGCGGATCAGGCTTGCGCAGGCCGATCTTGGCGGACTCGATGACATGGTCGAACAGCACCATCACCTCGGCGACGTAGAGCGAGCGCCCGGTCCTGCTGCCGATGGCGTTGGCGGGCAGGTTGTTGGTGATGCAGCCGGTCTTGAATTGCGTCTTGATGCGCTTGAGGGCCTCGACCATCGGAGGTCGCAGATCGCCCTGGAGCAGCGGGAGCACGTCGCGGCCGCGCACCTCCGCGCCGAGCGCGCGTGATTCTTCCGCGAACAATCGATCGAAGGTGTCCATATCGACCTCGGCCCGCTCGAACTTGGCCCAGGCGTTTTCCAGATGATTGGCGGCATTGGTGCGCCGGATGATGTCGACGGGAAGGCCGCGCTCGGCCTCGAATCGTGCGAATGCCTCGAACGGCGAGCTCGTCAGCACGCCGCCAAAATCAAAGATCACAGCCTCGATCGCCACTATCCTGCCCTCGTCAATTCCTTTCCAAGAGCGCTAGCATGCGCTATCGGCAAGGGCCAGTCCGAAGCCGTCCTCCGCCGTCACCGTTGCTGACGCCAAACCGTGTTCCCATGAAGAAGCTTGCAACTCTCGTCACAGTCACCCTGCTGCTCGCGACGCCCGCTGATGCCATCGTCGGTGGTGGCACGCCGCAGGCGGATGGTGTTGCGCGCGCTGTCGTCACCATTGTCGGCTCGCGCGGCAATTTCTGCACCGGCAGTCTGATCGCCCCGAAGCTTGTACTCACGGTCGCTCACTGCGTGCAGCCCGGCGCGGACTACAAGATCGTCGATCGTGGCGCCGACGGTGCGCCACAATTGCTCAACGTTCGCAACGTCGCGATCCACCCGAGCTTCAGCATGCAGGCGATGCAGTCCCATCGCGCCACTGCCGATGTGGCGCTGTTGCACCTCGATATTCCACTCAAGGGAAAATCGACGGTCGCGGTCGGCGCGCCGAATATTCCAATCCAGGTCGGCAGCCGCTTCGTCATCGCCGGTATTGGCGTCACCGTGCGGGGTGATGGCAAGAGCGGCGGCACGACGCGGGTGGCCGGTCTCGTTGCAACGGGCCAGCCGGGCACGCTGCAGATTCGCCTGGTCGATCCCGTAACCAACGGTGTTCGCGACGGAATTGGCGCCTGTACCGGCGATTCCGGTGGACCTGTGTTCGAGGACAGGCCGAACGGACCCGTGCTTGTCGGCGTCATCAGCTGGTCCACGGGGCCGAATGGTGCCGCCGGCTGCGGCGGATTGACCGGCGTCACCCCGCTCACGCTGTATCGTGACTGGATCCTGCAGACCGCACGGAGCTGGGGCGCGGCGCTGTGATTTGACCGCGAATTGATCTATGTCATTTTGGTAGGGAAGCGGGATGGGCGACGATGCCTGTCGCGGAGGAAACGCGTCGTCCGATCAAGGGCGGCCCAAAAAACAAGCAAGGCATAGAAGCAACAATGAATGTCGCTGTTCGCAGTCACGCCACGGCCAAACAGGCTTCGGAACATTTCGATGTGCTGATCGTCGGTGCCGGCATCTCCGGAATCGGCAGCGCCTATCACATCCAGAAGCAACTTCCGGGCACGAGCTACGTCATCCTGGAAACGCAGGCCACGTTCGGCGGCACCTGGAGCACGCATCGTTATCCCGGCATCCGCTCGGACAGCGACCTCCACACCTTCGGCTACAGCTTCAAGCCCTGGGTCGGCCCGCCGATCGCGACCGCGGAAGAGATCCTCGCCTACATGAACGAGGTGATCGACGACAACGACATCGCCCGGCACATCCGCTACAAGCACAAGATCAATTCAGCGAGTTGGTCGAGCGAAAAAAATCTCTGGACCATCGAGGCGGTGTCGACCGACACCGGCGAGCCGAAGACATTCACCGCCAACTTCCTCTGGATGTGTCAGGGCTATTACCGCCATTCGGAAGGCTATACGCCGGAATGGAAGGGCACTGAGAGCTTCAAGGGCCGCATCGTCCATCCGCAGACCTGGCCTGATGATCTCGATCTGTCCGGCAAGAAGGTGGTCGTGATCGGTTCGGGCGCAACCGCCGCGACGCTGGTGCCGAACATCGCGGACAAGTGCGCGCATGTCACCATGCTGCAGCGCTCGCCGACCTATTTCCGTCTCGGCCGCAACGCCATCGAGATTGCGGAGGAACTGCGCAGGCTTCAGGTCGACGAGGCCTGGATCCACGAGATCGTCCGGCGCAAGATCCTGTTCGAGCAGGATGCGTTCACGAAGCTCTGCATCAGCAAGCCCGAACAGGTGAAGAAGGAGCTGATCGGCCAGATCAGCGCGGTGCTCGGTCCGGACTACGACGTCGAGACGCATTTCACGCCGAGCTACCGGCCGTGGCGGCAGCGCATCGCCTTCGTGCCGGATGCAGATCTGTTCAAGGGCATCGCCAGCGGCAAGGCGTCCGTCGTGACCGACGAGATCGACTGCTTCGTCGAGAATGGGATCAAGCTCAAATCGGGCAAGATGCTGGAAGCCGATATCGTCGTCACGGCGACCGGCTTTCATCTTTCGGCCCTCGGCGATATCGCGTTCGAGATCGACGGCAAGCCGCTCGCCTTCGGCGACACCGTCACCTATCGCGGTATGATGTTCACGGGCGTGCCGAACATGGTCTGGGTGTTCGGCTATTTCCGCGCAAGCTGGACGCTGCGTGTCGATCTCGTCGCCGATTTCGTCTGCCGGCTGCTGGGCCACATGAAGGCCAAGGGCGCGAAGAAGGTCGAGGTGAAGCTGCGCGCCGAGGACCACAACATGCCGATCCTGCCCTGGATCGATCCGGAAAACTTCAATCCGGGCTACATCATGCGCGACATGAACCTGCTCCCCAAACGCGGCGACAAGCCGGAATGGCAGCACAGCCAGGATTACTGGACCGAGAAGGACGAGATCCCGAAGACGGATCTGGACGACAAGGCGTTCGTGTACGGGTGAGTGCGTTGTTTGCGTAAGGGGTGATAGTTGTAGCCCCACACTCCACCGTCGTCCCGGGACACGAAGCGAGCCCGGGACCCATACTCCCGGGGGGTGGTTTTAGGGCGAACAGGTCCCTCCGGGTCTTCGCCAAACATCTGCCTGTGGCGATGGATCCCGGATCTGCGCTTCGCTTGTCCGGGACGACAGCGCTGATTGGGTGAAGGGCGTGCCGGCTCATCGGCACAGTGACTACGAGTTCCGCCGCGTCGCATTCGCTGCGATCGCCGCGGCCGCCGTCCGGTTCTCCACCCCGAGCTTGGCGTAGATCTGCTCCAGATGCTTGTCGACCGTGCGCGGGCTCAATCCCAGGATCTGCGCGATGTCGCGGTTGGTCTTGCCCTTGCTGAGCCAGGCCAACACCTCGCCTTCGCGGGTGGTGAGGCCGAGCTCGCTGGTGAATTCCGGCGGCAGCGCGGTACCGGATTCCTTCGACAGCCTCAGCAGAAACTCGTTCGGCGCGGTTTCGCCGAGGAAATAGAAGCGGAGCTGCGGATTGTCCGGCAAGGACGCGGCCTGGGACTTCGCGCTACCCTTGACCTTGGCCTGCTCCAGCCATTGCAGCAGGGACGGCGGCAGGACGAAGTCGTCGTCGGCCTGCGTACCCTGATGATCGGCCAGCAGCTTCTGCGCCTGCGGCGTCGCCCAGAGCAAATGGCCCTGGCGATTGACTGCGAACAGGAACCGGCCCGAAACGTCGAGCGCGGCCCGGGCGCTCTGGGTCAGGCGGGCGTTGCCGAGATGGACGCGGATGCGCGCCAACATCTCCTCGATGACGATCGGCTTGGTCACGTAATCGACGCCGCCCGCGTCCAGTCCGCGCACGATGTGCTCGGTTTCGGCCAGGCCCGTCATGAAGATCACGGGGACATTGGCGAGCCCCGCGTCGCGCTTCAGGCGCCGGCAGGTCTCGAACCCGTCAATGCCGGGCATCACGGCATCGAGCAGCACGATGTCGGGCGTGATCTGATCGACGATGCGCATCGCGCTCGCGCCGTCGAGCGCCACCATGACCGTCATGCCGGCGCCGTCCAGCGCGTCGGTCAAGAGCCGCAGCGTTTCGGGCGAATCGTCGACCACCAGCGCGACGTCGCGCTTTTTCGGCTCAGTGCTCATACGCATGCAATTTTTTCAATGTGGCCATATACTGGTCGAGATCGAAGCGGTCGACCAGCGAACGCATCTGCGCGACGAAGTCGGCATGTTCAGGATGCTCGCTGCCGATCTCGTCCAGCTTCAATTGGATGCCCTTGACGTAGCCGATCTGGCCGAGCCCGATCAGCGCCTCGATGTGCTGAACCGGCGGCCGCGAGCCGCTCTCCGGCTGCCACAGCGGCACGATGATCTCGTCTGAGCCATATTGCCATTCGATCTTGAGGAGCTGTCGGATGGTCTCCAGCAGCTTCGGAATGTCGATCGGCTTCATCAGATAGCCGTCGTGGAAGGGCTGCGCCAGCGGCGTGCCGTGGGCTTCGAGTGCGCTGGCCGACACCATCAGGATGCGTGCCTGATGATGGCCGTCCGCACGCAGCGTCTCCGCGACGGTCCAGCCGTCCATGCCCGGCATGGAAATGTCGAGCAGGAACAGATCGGGCCGGCAATGCTGCGACAAGGCCAGGCAGCCCGGCCCGTCGGGCGCGCTGAGCAGGATGAAGCCGAGCGGCGTCAGCACCTCGCGCAGGAGGTCGCGATGAACCGGATCGTCGTCGGTGATGAGGATGGTCTTGCGCGCGCCGTGATAGCCGGAGACTGGGGCCTCGACCGGCGCGATCCGCTGCGGATTGGTGACCTCCGACAGCAGCATCTTCACCTTGAAGGTGCTGCCGCGGCCGACCGTGCTGGAGACCTTGATATCGCCGCCCATCACACCGGCGAGCAACCGGCTGATGGTCAGGCCGAGCCCGGTCCCGGTCTGCGGCTGTGAGACGCCGAGCGCGCCCCGTTCGAACGGCGCGAAGATCCGTTCGAGATCGTCGCTCTGGATGCCGGGGCCGGTATCGATCACTTCGAACTCGGCGACGGGGCTGCGATAGTGCACGACGAACTGCACGCTACCGGTCTGGGTGAACTTGATCGCGTTGGAGAGCAGGTTGATCAGGACTTGGCGGAGGCGCTTTTCGTCGGCATAGACCACGAGCGGCAAATGGGCCGGCCGCCTGAAGACGAAGTCGATGCCCTTGGCAGAAGCCTGAAGGCGGAACATGCCGACGAGCTGGTCGAGGAATTCGCTCAGACGCACCTCGTCGCGCGACAGATAGAGCCGTCCCGCCTCGATCTTGGAGATATCCAGGATGCCGTCGATCAAACCGGAGAGGTGATCGGCACTGCGGCGGACGACCCGGACCTGATCCTTCGGCTTGGTCTGCAGCGAGGCGTCCTGCTCGAGCAGCTGGGCATAGCCGCTGATCGCGTTCAGCGGCGAGCGCAGTTCGTGGCTGAGGCCCACGACATAGCGGCTCTTGGCGAGGTTGGCGGATTCGGCGACCTCCTTGGCGCGCTGTAGCTCGGCATCGGTGCGCTTGTGGGCGTCGATCTCCTGGATCAGCAGCGTCGTCTGCCGCTTGGTTTCAGCCTCCGCCGCGCGACGGCTCTGCTGGGCCAGCACGAACAGCCAGGCCACGACGCCGATGATGATGCTGAGCGAAAAGAACACCTTCCAGAGCACGTTGGAGACGAGCGTGGTCTCGCCATGGACGCTCGCCGAGGTCTGCAGAAAGATCAGTCCGAGCACCAGTGCGACGAGGCCGGCCGAGACGACGAACACGCCGATATAGTGCCCGAACTGGGAGTTGATCCGCTGGTAGATCGGCTGCGGCAGGATCCTGCTGAGGGCATCGGCGAACTGCACCTGTGCGCGCGCATGCGGCTTGCAGAGGTCGTGGCAGCGCGCGTCGAGGGAGCAGCACAGCGAGCAGATGGGGCCGGCATAGGCGGGGCAGGACGTCATGTCCTCGGGCTCGAAGCTGTGCTCGCAGATGCAGCACTGGATCGACTCGATGTTGGCCCAGCTCCGCTTCGGCTTGCGTGCGATGTAGAACTTGCCGCCGGTGAGCCAGGCGATGATCGGGGCGGTGACGAAGGCCACCGTCAGCGCGACGAAGGCGGCGAGCGCCTTCATGGTCGGGCCGAACAGGCCGTAGAACGCCGCGATCGAGACGATGATCGCGAGCGTCATCGCGCCGACGCCGACCGGATTGATGTCGTAGAGATGCGCGCGCTTGAACTCCATCTGCGGCGGGCGCAGGCCGAGCGGCTTGTTGACAACGAGATCGGACACCAGCGCGCCGACCCAGGCGATCGCGACGTTGGAGTAGAGCGCGAGCGTCTGCTCCAGCGCCTTGTAGACGCCGATCTCCATCAGCAGCAGCGCCACCGTCACGTTGAACACCAGCCAGACGACGCGTCCGGGATGGCTGTGCGTGAGGCGCGAGAAGAAATTCGACCAGGCGATCGAGCCGGCATAGGCGTTGGTGACGTTGATCTTCAACTGCGACAGCACCACGAAGACGCCTGTGAGCGCCAGCGCGAGATCCGGATCCGACAGCACGTACCTGAACGCCACGAGATACATATGCGCGGGTTCGGCCGCCTCCTCGGGCGGCACGCCGTGGCTCAGCGCGAAGAAGGCGAGGAACGAGCCCGCCAGCAGCTTCAATGCACCGAGCACAATCCAGCCAGGACCCGCGCTCATCAATGCAATCCACCATGACGTCTTCGACGTGCGGCGGTCGCGCGGCAGGAAGCGAAGGAAGTCGACCTGCTCGCCGATCTGCGCCACCAGCGAGAACACCACGGAGGATGCAACCCCGAACAGCAACAGGTCGAAATGGCCGCCGAGGTCGCCGTGTTCGCCGGCGAATTTGTGCCATTCGGTGAAGGAGTGGGGGTTGGCCCAGGCGATCGCGGCGAAGGGCAGGATGTGCAGGACGATCCAGAGCGGTTGCGTCCAGAGCTGAAAGCGGCTGATCAGCGTGATGCCGTAGGTCACTAGCGGGATGATCGCGACCGCGCTGATGAGATAGCCGATCGGGCGCGGGATGCCGAGGCACATCTCCAGCGCGGTCGCCAGGATGACGGCCTCGACCGCGAAAAAGATGAAGGTGAAGGAGGCGTAGATCAGCGAGGTGACGGTCGAGCCGATATAGCCGAAGCCGGCACCCCGGGTGAGCAGGTCAATATCGATGCCGCATTTGGCTGCATAATAGGCAATTGGGACGCCGCAAAAGAAGATGATGGTGGAGACGACGAGGATCGCAGCGGCGGCGTTGGTGACGCCATAGTTGAGGGTGATGGTACCGCCGATCGCCTCCAGTACCAGGAAGGAGATCGCGCCCATGGCGGTGTTGGCGACGCGGGCGGCGGACCAGCGCCGCGCGCTCTTGGCCGTGAAGCGCAGCGCGTAGTCTTCCAGCGTCTGGTTGGCGACCCATTGATTGTACTGGCGCCTGACGCGGTCTATTCGCTGCCGCCCTGCCACCGAACCCCACTCCCGAACTCGTTCGAAAACCTCTCGTGAACTCGCAAATCCCGTACCAAAAGCCTACGTCGGTATTTTGCGGTGCAGTATACGCGATCTTGCGTATGCTTGCGTTGCACAAATTCGAGCCATCCTCACGGCACCAATCGCGTGTCCTCGAACAAACAGTGGGGTGCTCATGTCAGACGAAGCAAACAAGGGCCTGTTGTCGCCGCTCCGGCGCAAACTATTGATGGGAATGGCCGCCGTGCCGGCCATCACGATGCTGCCGCGGGCGTCCTTTGCGCAGGCCCCGGCGACCTCGGCGGTCAACACCACGGGCCTTGCGGTCACCGACACCGAGGTGACGGTCGGCATCCTCCACTCGGCGACCGGCACCATGGCCATCTCCGAAACCGGCTCGATCGAGGCCGAGAAGCTCGCCATCGAGCAGATCAACGCCGCCGGCGGTGTGCTCGGGCGCAAGATCAAGTTCATCCAGGAAGACGGCGCCAGCGACTGGCCGACCTTCGCCGAGAAGGCCAAGAAGCTGCTCGTCAACGACAAGGTCGCGGCGATCATGGGCTGCTGGACCTCGGCTTCGCGCAAGGCGGTGCTGCCGGTCATGGAGCAGTATAACGGCATGCTCTACTACCCGACCTTCTACGAAGGTCTCGAGCAGTCCAAGAACGTGATCTACACCGGCCAGGAGGCCACCCAGCAGATTCTCGCCGGCCTGAACTGGATCGCCAAGGAAAAGGGCGCCAAGTCGTTCTTCTTCATCGGTTCCGACTACATCTGGCCGCGCACCTCGAACAAGATCGCGCGCAAGCACGTCGAGAACGTGCTGAAGGGCAAGGTCGTCGGCGAGGAGTATTATCCGCTCGGCAACACCCAGTTCAACTCGGTCATCAACAAGATCAAGCTGACCAAGCCCGACGTGATCTTCACCGACGTCGTCGGCGGATCGAACGTCGCCTTCTACAAGCAGCTCAAGGCCGCCGGCATCGACCTCTCCAAGCAGGCGCTGCTGACGATCTCGGTGACCGAAGACGAGATCGACGGTATCGGCGGCGAGAACATCGCGGGCGCCTATGCCTGCATGAAGTACTTCCAGTCGCTCGACAATCCGAACAACAAGGCCTTCGTGCCCGCGTTCAAGAAGATGTGGGGCGAGAAGACCGTGATCGGAGACGTCACCCAGGCTGCCTATCTCGGCCCGTGGCTGTGGAAATTGACGGTCGAGAAGGCCGGCTCCTTCGACATCGACAAGATCGCGGCGGCTTCGCCGGGCGTCGAGTTCAAGGGCGCTCCGGAAGGCTATGTGCGCATCCACGAAAATCATCACCTCTGGTCGAAGACCCGGGTGGGACGCGCCAAGCTCGATGGTCAGTTCGAGCTGATCTACGAGACCGCCGATCTCGTCGAGCCGGATCCGTTCCCGAAGGGCTACCAGTAAGACCGGCTACCGTTAAGTCGCGGCGCCTGCCGCGGTTTGCCTCAAGTTCAAGCAGCTCCCTGGCGTGGACAGCAACTCCACGCCCAAGACCCCCGCGTCGCGAACCTGCTCGCGACGCGGGACCTTAATCTCCGACGGAGGACATCGATGTTCGGCGACTACTCGCTTGGTGACCTTGGCTCCATCTTCGTCATGCAGGGTTTTGCAGGACTGATCCTGTTCTCGGTCTACGTTCTCATGGCGCTCGGCCTTGCCATCATCTTCGGCCAGATGGGCGTCATCAACATGGCCCATGGCGAGTTCATGATCCTGGGGGCCTACGTCACCTGGATGACCTCGAATTTCTTCCAGAACTACCTGCCCAGCCTGTTCAGCGGCTATTTCTTCCTGGCGATGATACTGGCCTTCGTCGCGTCAGGCGCCCTGGGAATGCTGGTGGAGTGGGTGCTGATACGGCATCTCTACAAGCGCCCGCTCGACACACTGCTCGCCACCTGGGGCCTCAGCCTGATGCTCCAGCAGGCCTATCGTTCCGTATTCGGCGCGCGCGAAGTCGGCGTCGAGCTGCCGCAGTGGATGCTGGGCTCGCTGCACGTGACCGACAGCATCGAGGTGCCGATCAACGGCGTCTTCGTGATGTGTCTCACCGTCCTGATCACCATCGCCGTCGCCTATGTGATGTACAAGTCGCGCTGGGGCCGCCAGGTCCGCGCGGTGGTGCAGAACCGCATCATGGCCGGCGCGGTCGGCATCAACACCGAAAAGGTCGACCGTTACACCTTCGGACTCGGCTGCGGCATCGCCGGCGTCGCCGGCAGCGCCTTCACGATGATCGGTTCCACCGGGCCGACGTCCGGCCAGCTCTACATCGTCGATACGTTCCTGGTCGTCGTGTTCGGCGGCGCTGCGAGCCTGATTGGCACCATCGCCTCGGCCTTCTCGATCTCGCAGACGCAATCCACCCTTGAGTTCTTCATGTCGGGCTCGATGGCCAAGGTGCTGACGCTGCTCGCGGTTGTCGGAATCCTGATGCTGCGGCCGCAAGGGCTGTTCGCCCTCAAGGTCCGCAAGTGAGAAACGGAAGGCTGATGCAATGACCGAGAATCGCTTCTTCAATCGATCGGAGTTCATCGGAATTCTGTTGCTCGCGGTCTTCCTGGTGGTGGTCCTCCCGCTCACGCTCGACGTCTTCAGGCTCAATCTGGTCGCCAAATATCTGACCTATGCCTTCGTCGCGCTGGGGCTGGTGATCTGCTGGGGCTATGGCGGCATTCTCAGCCTCGGTCAAGGCGTGTTCTTCGGCCTCGGCGGCTACTGCATGGCGATGTTCCTCAAGCTCGAGGCATCGAGCGTGGAGAACACCAAGATCCAGTCGACTCCCGGCATCCCCGATTTCATGGACTGGAACCAGATCACGGCGCTGCCGCTGTTCTGGAAGCCGTTCCACAGCCTCACCTTCACGATCGCCGCCATCATCCTCGTGCCCGGCATCTTCGCTCTCATCATCGGCACCGCGATGTTCAAGCGCCGGGTCGGCGGCACCTACTTCGCCATCATCACCCAGGCGGTCGCGGCCATTCTCACCATCCTGATCGTCGGACAGCAGGGCTACACCGGCGGCATCAACGGCATGACCGATCTGCGCACCCTGAAAGGATGGGACATCCGTCCCGACCATGCCAAGATCGTGCTGTACTTCTTCGAGGTCGGATGCCTGTTTGCGTGCATCATGATCGCGCAGTTCGTCCGGCACTCCAAACTCGGGCGCATTCTCGTCGCGATGCGCGAGAAAGAAGACCGGGTTCGCTTCTCGGGCTACAGCGTCGCGAACTTCAAGATCTTCGCCTTCTGCATCGCCGCGGTGTTCGCCGCGATCGGCGGCGCCATGTTCGCGCTGAATGTCGGCTTCATGTCACCGTCCTTCGTCGGCATCGTGCCGTCGATCGAGATGGTGATCTACACGGCGGTCGGCGGCCGCTTGTCGATCCTGGGCGCCATCTACGGCACGCTGCTGGTCAATTTCGCCAAGACCAGCCTGTCGGAAACCTTTCCCGAATTGTGGCTGTTCGGTCTCGGCGGTCTGTTCATCGCCGTGGTGCTCGCCTTCCCGAACGGTCTTGCTGGGATCTGGAGTGACTACGTGCAGCCGCGCATCGATCGCCTGATCTCGTCGCGCAAACCCAAGCCTGAAGGCTGGACCGACAGCTCGGTCGCCGACGGCGCCCCGGCGGAGTGAGGAGATCATCATGCTCGTCGGTCATCACGATGCCGATGCCACGCTGGCAGTGAGGAGATAGATCATGCTCGTCGGTCATCACGATGTCGATGCCGCGCTGGCGGTGAGGAGATAAATCATGCTCGTCGGTCATCAGCCCAAGGAATTCCTGCTCGCGGTCGAGGGACTGACCGTGTCGTTCGACGGGTTCAAGGCCGTCAACGATCTCTCCTTCTACGTCGATGAGAACGAGATCCGCGTCATCATCGGCCCCAATGGCGCCGGCAAGACCACCGTGCTCGACTTGATCTGCGGCAAGACCAAAGCGACGTCGGGTTCGATCCAGTTTCGCGGCAAAGAGCTGACCCGGATGAAGGAGAACGAGATCGTCAAGACCGGGGTCGGGCGAAAATTCCAGAATCCGTCGATCTACGACGATCTCACCGTGTTCGAGAATCTCGAGATCTCCTATCCGCGCGGCCGCTCCGTATTCGGTGCGCTGACCTTCACCCGTGACGCCGCCGTGCGCGATCGCGTGCACGAGGTCGCCGAAATGATCTTCCTGAAGGACAAGCTGAACATGAGCGCCGACCTGCTCAGCCACGGCCAGAAGCAATGGCTGGAGATCGGCATGCTGCTGATCCAGGATCCGGACCTTCTGATGCTGGACGAGCCTGTCGCCGGGATGAGCGTATCCGAACGCGCGAAGACCGCGGAGCTTCTCAACCGCATCATCAAGAACCGGTCCGTGCTGGTGATCGAGCACGACATGAAGTTCGTCGAGGACATCGCGCACAAGGTCACGGTGCTTCACCAGGGCCAGATCCTCTCCGAAGGCACCATGGAGAAGGTCCAGAACGATCCCAAGGTCATTGAAGTGTATCTCGGCCACTAAGGAGCGCGCGATGCTGGCTATTTCGGATCTTCACGTCGCCTACGGCCAGAGCGAGGTTCTGCACGGGCTGAACGTCAAGGTCGCACCCAACGAGATCGTTGCGATCATGGGTCGTAACGGCATGGGCAAGACCACGCTGATGAAATCGCTGATGGGCATCCTGCCGATGAAGAGCGGTTCCGTCAGCATGGACGGTGCCGAGCTCGGCGGCCTGCCGAGCTACGAGCGGGTCGCCAAGGGCCTCGCCTATGTGCCGCAGGGCCGCATGATCTTCTCCACCATGACGGTGAAGGAGAACATCGAGACCGGTCTGGTCGTCTCCGGCGGGACCGAAGTCCCCGCCGATATCTACGAATTGTTCCCGGTGCTACTGGAGATGAAGGGCCGCCGTGGCGGCAATCTCTCTGGCGGCCAGCAGCAGCAGCTCGCCATCGCCCGCGCGCTTGCGACCAAGCCGAAGGTTCTGCTGCTTGACGAGCCGACCGAAGGCATCCAGCCGTCCATCATCAAGGAGATGGCGCGCACCCTGAAGCGCATCCGCGATGAAAAGGGCCTCTCGATCGTCGTGTCCGAGCAGGTGCTGAGCTTCGCGCTCGATATCGCCGACCGCGTGCTGGTGATCGAGAACGGCGAAATCGTGCGTGACGATCCGCGCGACGCCGTCGATGCCGCGCAGGTCTCGAAATATCTGTCCGTCTAACCAACCGTGTAAAAGGGGAGCATCTCGATGCCAGAGACACTGATCAAGGTCGATCTCACCAAGTCGGCCTACGAAAATGACATGGTGCACAACCGCTGGCACCCCGACATCCCGATCGTGGCCTGGGTCAATCCAGGCGACGATTTCATCATCGAGACCTATGACTGGACCGGCGGCTTCATCAAGAACAACGATTCCGCCGATGACGTGCGCGACATCGACCTGTCGATCGTGCACTTCCTGTCCGGCCCGATCGGCGTCAAGGGCGCCGAGCCCGGCGACCTCCTCGTCGTCGACCTGCTCGACGTCGGCCCGCTCAAGGAGAGCCTGTGGGGCTTCAACGGCTTCTTCTCCAAGCAGAATGGCGGCGGCTTCCTCACCGACCACTTCCCGCTGGCGCAGAAGTCGATCTGGGACATCAAGGGCCTCTACACCTCGTCGCGTCACATCCCCGGCGTCAACTTTGCCGGCCTGATCCATCCCGGCCTGATCGGCTGTCTGCCCGATCCCAAGATGCTGGACACCTGGAACAAGCGCGAGGCCGAGCTGATCTCGACCAACCCGACCCGCGTTCCCGGCCTTGCCAACCCGCCGTTCGCAGCGACCGCTCATGGCGGCCGCGCCAAGGGCGACGCCAAGGCCAAGATCGGCGCGGAAGGTGCCCGCACCGTGCCGCCGCGCGAGCATGGCGGCAATTGCGACATCAAGGACCTGTCCCGCGGCTCGAAGATCTACTTCCCGGTCTATGTGCCGGGTGCGGGTCTGTCGATGGGCGATCTGCACTTCAGCCAGGGCGACGGCGAGATCACCTTCTGCGGTGCCATCGAAATGGCCGGCTGGCTGCACCTCAAGGTCGAGGTGATCAAGGACGGTATGGCGAAGTACGGTGTCAAGAATCCGATCTTCAAGCCGTCGCCGATCACGCCGAACTACAAGGACTATCTGATCTTCGAAGGCATCTCGGTCGACGAAGCCGGCAAGCAGCATTATCTCGACGTCACCATCGCCTACCGCCAGGCCTGCCTCAACGCGATCGAGTATCTGACGAAGTTCGGCTACTCCGGCGCCCAGGCCTATTCGATCCTCGGTACCGCACCGGTTCAGGGCCACATCTCCGGCGTGGTCGACGTGCCGAACGCCTGCGCCACGCTATGGCTGCCGACGGAGATCTTCGACTTCGACGTGATGCCATCGGCGGCAGGGCCCATCAAGCACATCAAGGGCGATATCCAGATGCCGATCTCGCCGGACAAGTAATCCCTGCGCGACGGGATGCGGGACGGCGCGTATTGGCCGCCCCGCATTCGCCGCCGAACGTGTTGAACAGGCCATAGCGTAGGGATGATGCGATGCCGGTCTATGAATATCTCTGTGATGATTGCGGTCCGTTCAAGGACCTGCGTCCGATGGCGGAATGCGACGATCCGCAAAGCTGCCCGCATTGTGAGACGATGGCGCCTCGGGTGATCCTCACCGCACCGAATTTCTTCTGCATGCCGGCGGAGAAGCGCAAGGCGCACGCCGTCAACGAGCGCAGCTCGAACGCGCCGCAGACGCTGGCGCAATACAAGGCCTCGCATGGCCCGGGTTGCGGCTGCTGCTCCACGGGCAAGACCGTCAAGGACAAGGGTTCGACGGACAGGAAAAAGCCCGCGCGGCTGGTGACCAAGACCCGAAGCGGCGCCAAGGGTTTTCCCACCGCGCGTCCCTGGATGATCAGCCACTAACGCGCCCGCTCGTTCGGCGGCAACCTCAAACGAATAAAACACAGGAGCGCTCCAAATGCTTCACGGTGACATCTCCAGCAGCAACGACACGGTCGGCGTCGCGGTCGTCAATTACAAGATGCCCCGCCTGCATACCAAGGCCGAGGTGCTCGACAACGCCCGCAAGATCGCCGACATGATCGTCGGCATGAAGCTCGGCCTGCCCGGCATGGACCTCGTGATCTTCCCGGAATACTCGACCCAGGGCATCATGTACGACTCCAAGGAGATGTACGAGACGGCGTCGGCCGTGCCGGGTGAAGAGACCGCGATCTTCGCCGAGGCCTGCCGCAAGGCGAAGGTATGGGGCGTGTTCTCGCTGACCGGCGAGCGCCACGAGGAGCATCCGAACAAGGCGCCCTACAACACGCTGATCCTGATGAACGACAAGGGCGAGATCGTCCAGAAATATCGCAAGATCATGCCGTGGGTGCCGATCGAGGGCTGGTATCCCGGCAATTGCACCTATGTCTCCGAAGGCCCGAAGGGGATGAAGGTCAGCCTGATCATCTGCGACGACGGCAATTTCCCGGAAATCTGGCGTGACTGCGCCATGAAGGGCGCCGAACTCATCGTGCGTTGCCAGGGCTACATGTATCCGGCCAAGGAACAGCAGGTGATGATTTCCAAGGCGATGGCGTGGGCCAACAACGTCTATGTCGCGGTCGCCAATGCTGCCGGCTTCGACGGCGTCTACTCCTATTTCGGGCACTCCGCGATCATCGGCTTCGACGGGCGAACTCTCGGCGAATGTGGTGAGGAGGAGTACGGCATCCAATACGCGCAACTGTCGAAGACCCTGATCCGCGACGCGCGTCGCAACGGGCAGTCACAGAACCATCTCTACAAGCTGGTCCACCGCGGCTATACCGGCATGATCAATTCCGGCGAAAGCCCGCGCGGCGTCGCGGCTTGCCCATATGATTTCTACAAGAACTGGATTGCGGATCCGGAAGGGACCCGCGACATGGTCGAAGCAATGACCCGCTCGACGCCGGGCACCGCGGAATGCCCGATTGACGGCATCCCGAACGAGGCGGCGCCGAGCAATTATTGAACTCGATGCTTTCACCGAGGCGCGGAGCGGTGGGCCTTATTGCTTCTGCTGCGGAGGTTTGCGCGGCGGGCGCGGTGTCGCAGCGGCAGGGGAGGGAGTTCCGCTCATCTTGTTCGCGGCATCGCTGACGTCGAGCAGCGAGCGGCGGGTTTCCTCGAGGAAGTTCGCCGACTTCTTCCTCATGGTGTCGGCAAGTTCGTGAAGTCCCTTGACCTTCTCGAGCAGTTCGTCGGCCTTGCCATCGACGAAGCCGGGTACCGCACTCTCGATCTTCGTCACCGCCTTGTCGAACCCTTCGAAGGCGCTGTCGACCTTGGCCATGACGGCGTCGATTTCGCCGCCCTTGCTCCTGAGGTCGGCGGCATAGTCCTCGAACGTGCGCAGGCCGTCCTTGATCGCGGGGGCGTTGCTGACGAGGGTGCGATCGACACTATGAAGGGTGTCGACGATGGATTCGACATCGCTGAGATCGGCGGTGAGCACGGGGATGCCGTCCGAGTCCAGCGGCACCGGCGGCGCGGAGGGGGCTCCGCCGATCAGGGAAACCGCGGCGATGCCTGTGAGACCCTGGAACTCGATTCCCGCCACGGTGTCCTTGCGGATCGGCGCGGAATTGTCGAGCATCACCAGCGCCACGACCTTGCGTGGATTGTCGAGCTTGATCGATAGAATCTGGCCGGCTAGCACGCCGTCGAAATTGACCGGGCCGCCGCGGCGCAGGCCGCTAGCGGAACCGCCTTCGAACACCACGCGCAACTGGCTGCGGCTCTGGGCGGTGCGCCATTTCTGCACGCCGAGCAGGCCGCCAAACGCCACGGCGATCACCGCCAGCGTCGCCGTTCCGATCACAAGATTGCTCGCGCGTGCCATCAGGTGCGATTCTACGACCAAAGCCGGCAAGTTGGAAGGCGTCCGAATGGCCGGAATGTTAACTGGGGCGGGTTAACGACTTGTCTGCCGTAGGATGCTTCAGTGCCCAACCGCGCGCTTTGCCGCAGCATTGTTCAGCACGATCAGGGCATCGACGGCCACGCCCGTTCTGGCATTGATCAGGAAGGGGTTGATGTCGACCGAGGCGATCCGGTCGCCGGCATCGGCGATCAGGTTGGAGAGACCCACCAGCGCTTTCACCGCGGAGGCCTCGTGCAGGGCGGGCCTGCCCCGATAGCCGCGCATCTTGATGCCGGCCTTGGTGCGGCCGATCAGTCGCCGTGCCTCGGCCTCGTCGAGCGGCGCGCCAGCAAGCGCGACGTCCTTCATCAGCTCGATGTCGATGCCGCCGGTGCCGAACAACACCACCGGCCCCATCTCGGCGTCGAGCGAAGCGCCGACGACCAGCTCGAGATCGGCCTTGACCTGCTGCGCGATCAGAATGCCGTCGAGCTTCGGCTTGCCCTTCAATCTGTTCACCCGCGCGGTGATATCGGAAAATGCCTTCTTCACCTCGGCCGCGCGGTTGAGATTCAACACCACGCCGCCGATATCGGATTTGTGCAGGATCTCGGCGCTGACGAGCTTTGCCACCACCGGAAAGCCGATCTGCTTGGCGATCTTCACCGCCTCCGCCGCCGTCTGCGCGATCGCCTCCTTCGAGGTCGGGATACCATAGGCCTTCAGCAGCTTCTTCGAGGCGACCTCGTCGAGTGCGGCGCCGTTCGCCGATGTCAGCGCTTTCTCCAGCACGGCCCGCGCGGCCGGCTTGGAGCTCGAGACGATATCCGGCACCTCCTTGCGCAGCCTTGAATAGTCGAGCAGCGACTTGATCGCGGTTACGGCGCGGTCCATGCCCTGCATGACCGCAAGATGCGGCAGCGATTTGCGCAAGGTCTTGGTGAACTCGGTGAAGCCGATCGACATTGCGCTGATATAGATCACGGGTTTCGAGGCCCGGCTGGCCATCCCGTCGACGATGCGCAGATTGCGCTCGCGCAGCTCGTGCGGCGCCTTCGGCATCTCGGCATCGATGATGACGATGTCGATCTCGGGGTCGTCGATCATCAGCTCGATCGACTTCATGTAGACCGAGGGATCCACCACCGCGGCAAAGCCTGCGTCGAGCGGATTGCCGACGATGGAGCCAGGTCCGAGCATCTTTGCCAGTTGCGAGCTGACATGCGGGCTCAGCGGCGCGAAGTTCAGGCCTTCAGCATAGAATGCGTCGATCAGCATGCCGCGCTTGCCGCCGGATAGCGTGACGGCGGCGAGCCGATCGCCCTTGGGCCTTGCAGCGTGGACGAAGCATTCGGTGGTCTCGATCAACTCGTCGAGACCGCCGACCCGGATCACGCCCTCGCGCGTTGCGACGGCATCGAATGTCTCGATCGAGCCTGCAAGTGCGCCGGTATGCGCCATCGCCGCGGCGCGCCCGCCCTCGGACGAGCCGAGCTTCAGCGCGATCACGGGCTTGCTGGCGCCGCGCGCGGCCTTGCAGGCGTCGCGAAACGCCTTGGTATTGCGGACACCCTCGAGATAGACCACGATCACCTTGATGCTCGGATCCTCGGCGAAATAGCGCATCAGGTCCGGCGTTTCGAGCCCGGCCTCGTTGCCGGTCGTCACCATGTATCCGACACCGACGCCGCGATCCTCCAGCGCCTGGCGGATGGCCATGACGATGGCGCCGGATTGTCCGGCGATCGCCACCGCGCCCTGGGTCATGGTGACGATGCGATCGTCGATATTGGTGAAGAGCTTTTCGCCGGCGCTCAAATTGCCGAGGCAGTTCGGGCCGGTGACGGCCAGCCCCGTCTCGCGCACCGCCGCCTGCAATTCGGCTGCGAGCTTCTGGCTCTCCTCATCCTGCAATTCGCTGAAGCCGGAGGTGACGATGGTGGCCGAGCGGGCACCGGCTGCGGCGGCGTCGCGGATCACCTGTACGGCAAAACGCGCCGGCACCAGCACCAGCACGTGGTCGGGCTTTTCCGGGAGGCTCGCAAAGTCCTTGAAGCAGGGGACACCCCAGATGGTCTCGCGTCTGGCGTTGACCGGATAAAGCCCGCCCTCGTAGCCGTATTTGACCAGATTGTTCCAGATCCGCTCGGCATAGTTGCCGGGCTTGTCGGTCGCGCCCACCAGCACGATGTTGTGCGGGTGCAGCATGGCGTGAATGCCCTTGACGATATCGCTTGCGTCGGGTCCCGGAGACCATGGACGGGGGGAGCCGGACGCAGGCACTTGAGCTTCCATGGCGCTTCCTCACCTGTTGTTGTTGTTGCAGCGCGCTGTCATGCGCCGGCATCTGGCGGGGTCGATCGTGACGAGCTCCATGCCGCGGGGCGGAATGGTGGAGTTACGGCAAGGCTAGCATCAGCAGCGTATCTGCGAAAGTGCGCTCCGCTCGCCATCGGCCTCGAACGGATATGGTTCGACGACAGCGCCCTGCCTCACGGCCTCGCTGATCCGCGCCTGATCAGTAGCGCAGCAGGCTCAGCTTGTAGGCGTAGTGATACGCCAATTGCTTCATCAGATAAGGCGCGATGGCACGGCGGATCTGCATCTGGGTCGGATCGAAGCCGAGAACGCGTCGTCGCAGGATGCCCATCTCCCTGATGCCGATTGCATAGGTCGACGCCGTCTTCTGTGCTTCGTGGATTCGGAAGCAGGCGAGAAATCGCGGCAGGCGAACGAACTTGAACCCCGCGGCCTGCGCCCGCATGATGAAGTCCCAGTCCATCGCGTAGTGGAAGCTCTCGTCGATGGGCCCGATCCTGTCCCACACGCGCTTGCGCCAGAACATCGTCTCCTGCGGAATGTAGTCGGCATATTGCAATGCCTTGCCGTCATGAGGCGGCAGCACGGCGCGGCCGACCTCGAGCCCGTCGCGATCAACGAAGACGCGATGGCCGTAGACGACATCAACGTTGGGATGCGTCGTGAAGTAGTTGGAGACGTAGGCGAGCGTTCCGGGCAGCAACATGTCATCGCTGTTGAGGTAAGCCATGATGTCGCAATCGATGCCGGCGAAGCCGAGATTGATGGCGTTGGACTGTCCCGCGTCCGGTTCGCTCTTCCAGCTGATGCCCTCGCCCAGGCCCTTCAGGAGATCGAGCGTACCGTCGATCGAGGCGCCGTCCTGAACGTGATAATGCAATTTCGGGTAGTTCTGACTTATGATGCTCGCGATGGTGGCGCCGAGAAATTGCGCATGGTTATAGCTCGGCGTGACGATCGCGATTCGCGGCGGGTCTGGAGGGATGGCAGGTGCTGGCTTGGAGGCATGCAGATTGAGCAGACGCGGCGGGTGTTGCTCGAAGGTCCATAATGGCGGGCGCCGCCAGAGGCTGCGAAGTTTTGAGCGTCTTTGCCCGGCGGAAATGAGGTCCAGATTTCTTTCCAGCAGCACCACGCGGTTCTCGAGCAGCTCCAATCGCTGTTCGAGAGCCTGCCTCAACTCGTCGTCCATTACACTTTTATCCCGAAACCCGTCGCAGAAGCACAACAATGCGCTCTTCTTATATGTCTCCGGCCGGCTGCGCCAGTTCAGCGGTCCTCTGCGACATGTGATCGGTGCGGGCCCGAATCGGGCTCGCTGGCGTCCCTGCCCCGCTGGCGATCTATCTGCCAGTTCCAATCAGGGTTGCATGCAGGATATAGCGCTCCGGGCCTGATGTGACCGCGTCGAAGGGCCAGCAGGTCGCGAGCACCAGCTCAAAATCCTGTGTAGCGTGCTCCAGGCCCGATGCGTCGAAATTAACCACGGCGGATGAATCCATTCGGTAGCGAAAGTGTTGCCCGTCGATGCGAGTGACATCGACCACGTCGCCAATGGCCACGTTTTTCAAGAACCGGAAATGTGTGTCGCGATGGGCCGCATAGACTGCGATCCCGCGTTCGCCGGCATCGATCGTCTGGCTGAGATGGCCGGGCCCGAAGGCGAGGGCCTGGCCGCTGGTGCCTTCCAGCACGATCGCGCTGGCGCCGATCCGCTTCACCTCGATCCGCGCAATCGGCCACATGTCGGCCCATGACCATGGTTTGACCGCCTCGCCGGTCGCTACGCTTCTGTCGAATGCACAATTGAGCAGCAGCTGCGCCAGCCAGGCCTTGCCGTGGATGTAGGTACCGTCGCCAAACAGCAGAATTCCGACGATCGCCAAGGCGATGGGCGAGATCAACCGGAGCATTGAGTCCTCGTCGATGAAAAGGGCGCGCGCGGCCGTTGGTACGGGACGGGCAGCCGCGCGCGCCAAGCAGAGGAGTTCGGGGGCTCCTCTCTCAAGCGGCGTCAGTGAGCAAGGGCCGGCGCCGGTTGAACACGAAAAGGATCAGGGCGAGCACGATCAGGATCAGGCCTGTGATCATCTTCAGCTCCGCCGAAGTTGCGGTTTTGGGAAGGCGGATCGCGTCGGGCACCACAGGTGCAGGCCGTCTGGCCGCCGGTTGGTCGTGGGCGTCGGCATGGCGTTCGCGCAACTGAGTCGGCGTCACATTGGGTCGTTCGCCAAACACTTTCTCGAAATCCCAGCCGGCCGGCAGATTGATCGGCAATTCGCTGAGCTGCAGCGGCATGCCCTCTGGACGGCTCGGCGTCTTGTCGACCGCGACGAGGCTGGTGAGCCGCGTGACGATCTGATGGTCGAGCGCCATCGCCAGGATGGCCTTGTCGGAGTCTTCGGGTGTCATTTCGCGCATCGAGCGCGCCGCTTCGGCATCGCCGATCTTGCGCCTCGCCCAGAGCTTCGACAGGCCCTTGCCCTCTGCTGCGTTCTGCAGCGGCAGCGTCACCGACCACGGACGGTCGCCGACACGGCCCTTGATCTCGAGCGAGCCGGCGAGCCTGTCGAGCCTGGCCGCAAGCACCAGCGGCTCGTCGCGATAGACGTCGGGAATGATCGCCGGCGTCACGTCGGCCCTGGCTTCGGAGAATGTTGCGCTGAGGCCGGTCACGGCCGGGTTCTCCAGCTTGGCGAACAGGCCGCGCATGCGCTCCTCGACCTGCTCGACCGACCCGATATGGGTGAAGGCGCCGCGGCCGAGTTCGGCGGCACGCGTCATCAGATAGGTGTTGGGCGCGGACCCGATGCCGACCATGAAGACACGCGAGCGGCCGCGCATCGCCGTGATCGTCTCGAACAATTGCTGCTCGTTGCCGATCGCACCGTCGGTCAGGAAGACGATCTGGCGAACCATGCCGGTGTCGGCGAGCTTGTCGGTGAGCGCGGCGCGCATGGCCGGCACCATCTCGGTGCCACCGCGCGCCTGAAGGGCGCTGACGAACGAGGTGGCGTCGCCGACATGCGCGGCGTCGGCCGGCACGGAGGCCGGAAACAGCATGTCCATCGTGTCGTCGAAGCGGATGACGTTGAAGCGGTCATTGGGCTGGAGCCGGGAGAGAGCGTAGGTCAGGCTTGCCTTGGCCTGCACGATCGACGTGCCGCCCATCGAGCCGGAATTATCGATCACGAACACGACCTCACGCGGCAGCGACTTCCGCGTCGAAGCTTCTGCGCCGGGTGGGGTCACGAAGGCGAGCAAATAGTCGGCATCCCCGACACGCTCGTGGAACAGGGCGACCGACGGCGCCTTCTCGGCAGCCGGTTTCCAGGTCAGCTCGAAATCGCGGTCGGCGGGAACAGTGCCATCGGCGAGTGTAACGACTCGCGTCATGTTGTCCGGGCTCTCGACCTTGATGGCATGGTGGTGGCTCTTGACTTCGCCCAGCGCAAAGCCGGCTTTCAGATGGACCGTGATACTGGTCGGATTGACAGGCGCGTTGCTGGCGGGATCGAGTAAGGGCGGCGAGATGCGGTCGCGGTCCGGCACCGGGTCCGAATGGGTCGCGCCCCAGCCTGAGCCATCCTGGCGGAAGTCGACGCTCTGAACGATCGGTGCCGGATTGTAGCGCGGCCCGACCACCAGCGGCAGGCGCAGCGAATATTCGTTGCCGCTCTGGTGTACAGGCTCCTGATATTCGATCTGCACCAGCACCGTCTCGCCGGGACCGAGATTGGCGACCGAATTGGTGAAGATGTTCGGCCGCTCCTGCTCGGTGAGCGCCGCCTTCTGGCCTTGACGGCGCGCCTGCTCGTAGATCACACGGGCCTGCTGCCGCTCCTTGATGTCGCCGACGATGACACGGTCGCCGACCACCATCTTGAGCGTATCGACGGCGCCATTGGTCGCGAGCGGATACACATAGGTCGCTTCGACCCAGTTCCTGGTCGGGTTGCGAAACACTTGCGTGACGCGGGCGCGCAAGGTCGGGCCTGATACGTTGATGTCGACGTCGATGCCGAGGCGGATCGCCTCGACGGTGGCGCCGTCGTCCTTCAGCAGGAGGGAGCCGGATCTGGCATCGCCGGGCTGGAGCAGGCTGGCCTGCTCCGATGTGGCCGACCAACCCGGCTCGAAGCTCACCAGCAGCGCCACGCAGGCGACCAGGATCACCGCAATGCCCTGTACGAGAAGAAACAATCCGAGCTTGATCAGCCGACGCAGCATGGGATGATAGTCGCTGTCGGCGGTGTCGTAGGTGTCCATTTGGCCTGCTCCCGAAGGATGTTGGGTGCTGTCAGCTTCCGCCGGGAGGCTTCATTCTGCGAGCAGAACGATCGGCAATGTTCCGCCGCGGCCGGCCCCAATCGGCCTGCGCCGAGGCGGGCGTGTGCGGTTTTGTGCTGCTCTGTCCGCCCTGCTAGACTGGTGCTCCCAAGGCAGGGCCACGATGCAGGCGCAGGATAAATTCACCGACAAGCAGTTTTCGGACGAGCAGAGCCGCGAGATCGCGGAGACGATTCGCGAGGAACTTGCGAGGCGCCGGATTTCACGGCAGGCGCTGGCCGAGCAGGCCAAGCTCAGCCTGTCCACGCTGGAGAAGGTGCTCGGCGGCCGCCGGCCGTTCACGCTGGCGACGACCGTCCGGCTGGAGCAGGCGCTCGGGGTGTCCTTGCGCAAAGGTGGCGCCGTTGTGACGCCTGCGGCCGCGAGCGATGTTGCGCCTGATAGCCTCGGCTCCTATGCGCATCGCGCCGTGACCTGGCTCGAGGACGTCTACGTCACGTTGCGGCCGTCCTTCGGCGACAAGGACGCGATCTTCGCCTACCGCACCGAGATCGTCTGGGACCCGACGGTCTCTTCACTGGTGTTTCGCGAGGGTGAGCGGACCGATACGGCCTATGAGCACACCGGCGAGGTTGCCGTCCCTCACCAGTCCGGCTTCATCTACCTCGTCATCATCAAGCACGGCCAGCATCGCGTCATCACGGTGTCGCGGCCGACAGTGGCCGGCGAGATGTACGGCATCATCTCGACGCTCCGTGCCGGCCCCGGCTCACAACTGACGCCGATTGCAGCGCCGATCGCCTATGTGCCGATCCGGAATATTCCGCAACCATCCCTTGGCCGGGTCGCGCCCGGCAATCCCAACCATGAATTGTACCGCAAGCATCTGCGCCGTACGGTCGACGAATCGTTTGCGCTGTTTCTGCCTGCATAGATCCGCCCCGACGATGCGAACGAAAAAAAATAGCGGCCCTGCGGCCGCTATTTCGTTGAGGCAGGCTTGGTCGCTAGCGAACTAGCCACCTGTTTCGGCGCTGATGATGTCGCCGAACAGGTCCCACTTGCCGCCCTTGAACTGCATCATCTTGAGCTGCTCGATCGGAGCGAAGTCGTTCGGATTGGTGTTGATCTTGATGCCGGGAATCAGCACGTCAGGAGCGAAGTCCTTCAGGCTCGCAGCCTGCTTCATCACGTTCTCCCGGGTCAGATCGTCGCCGCATTGCTTGAGCGTCTGCACCAGCGTCTGCGCGGCGGCGTATCCGTAGACCAGATTGGTGTCGGACACATTGGCGCCGGGCATGTATTTGTCGATGAAGGCCATGAACTTCTTCATGCCCTCGTCATCCTTCCATTGCGCATCGGACGCGTCCTTCAGATAGGTCGCCGACAGCACGCCTTCGGATGCCGCGAGGCCCGCCGGCTGCATGACCGCGCCGATCGAGATCGACACATCCGTCATCACCTGCATCGGCTTCCACTCGAGCTCGGCGATCTTCTTGATCGCCTGCGCCGCGAATTTCGGCGTTGCGATGTTGACGAAGACGTTGGCGCCGGTGCCCTTCAGCTTGACGATGTGGGAATCGATCGAGGGCTCGGTGGTCTCGTAGCTTTCTTCGGCGACGATGAGCGAGGAGGCCTTGTCGCCGAAGATTTCCTTGATGCCGGTGACGTAGTCCTTGCCGAAATCGTCATTGGCATAGAAGATCGCGACCTTGGCCTCGGGCTTCGCCTTCAGGATGTATTTCGCGAAGATTCGCGCCTCGACCCGGTAGCTGGGCTGAAAGCCCATGGTCCAGGGGAAGGCCTTCGGGTCGTTCCACTTGCTCGCGCCGGTGGCGAGGAAGAGCTGCGGCACCTTCTTGGCGTTGTGATATTTCTGTACGGCGGTCTGGGTCGGTGTGCCCAGCGCATTGAACACCAGGAACACCTCGTCGCTCTCGATCAGCTTGCGGACCTGCTCCACCGTCTTCGGCGGCGAATAGCCGTCGTCGTAGGAGACCCAGTTGATCTTGCGGCCGTTGATGCCGCCCTGCTCGTTGATCATCTTGAAATAGGCCTCTTCGGTCTTGCCGATGATGCCGTAGGCGGAAGCCGGACCGGAATAGGCCTCGACGTTGCCGATCTTGATCTCGGTGTCGCTGGCGCCGGTGTCGTATTTCTTCTGCGCATGGGCGCCCTGGGCCGTGAACAACATCAGCGCCGTCGCTGCGGCAAGCAGGGAGAGAGTCTTGTTCATGAAAATTCCTTGGGTTCTTCTGGGTTGGAGCAGTCACGTCGAAAAAGAAAAGCGCCCGAAAGGGCGCTTTGGTCAGGCATTGGCGACTTTCCTGTCGACCTCCGAGGCGACGGAAAAGTCCTCGCGCAAAGTCGGCTTGTGGATCTTGCCGGTCGCGTTGCGCGGCAGCGCATCGACGAAGCGGATCTGGCGCGGACATTTGAACCGGGCGAGATTGGCCGCGCAATGCGCGAAGACGTCCGCCTCGGTCAGCCGCTGGCCGGGCTTGACCGCGACGATGGCGAGGCCCACCTCGCCCCATTGCGCGTCGGGGATGCCGATCACCGCAGCTTCAGCGATGGCGTTGAGCTGGTGCAGGACGTTCTCGACCTCGGCCGGATATACGTTCTCGCCGCCGGAGATATACATGTCCTTCCAGCGGTCGACGATGTAGTAGAAGCCTTCCTCGTCGATCCGCGTCGCGTCGCCGGTGTGCAGCCAGCCGTCCGTGAACGAGGTCTTGTTCGCTTCCGGCCTGTTCCAGTAGCCGGGCGTGATGTTCGGTCCCTTGACCCAGAGTTCGCCGAGCTCGCCGACATCGGCATCGCTGCCGTCGGGGCGGACGATCCGCACCTCCGTGTGCAGCACCGGCTTGCCGGCGGAGCCGGCCTTCCGTGCCGCGTCCTCGCGGTCGAGCACCAGCACCGCGGGCGAGGTCTCGGTCATGCCATAGCCCTGCTGAAGTGCGACGCCGCGCGCCTCCCAGACCTTGAGCAATGGCACAGGCATCGGCGCGCCGCCGACACCGCCGACGATCAGCCGGGAAAGATCGGTGGTCGCGAAGGCCGGATGCTGCGCCATGAACTGATAGATCGCGGGTACGCCGAAGAATACGTTGATGCCCTGCGCGGGATCGTTGATCAGGCCGAGCGCCGTGCCGGGATCGAAGGCGCGCATGATCATCACGGTGCCGCCGGCATGCAGCACCGGATTGGTGTAGCAGTTCAGTCCGCCGGTGTGGAACAGCGGCAGCACGGTGAGCAGCACCGAGGCCGGTCCGATACAGGCGGGGCCGCCGAGATTGACGCAATTCCAGAACGTCATGCCATGCGTGATGGTCGCGCCCTTCGGATACCCCGTGGTGCCCGACGTGTACATGATGGTCGAGACGTCATCGAGCGTGACCTCCTCGGCGCGGGCCAGAGGCTTGGCGGCGGCAATGCCGCCTTCATAGGTGCCGCCGGGACCGAGCAGCAGGCTGGTCGCGATGTTGCAAAGCCTTGCAACGCTCAGTGCGGTGTCGGCCAGATCGGCGTCGTGGATCATCACCTTCGGCGCGCAGTCGGCCGTGATGAACTGAAGCTCGGGAACGGTGAGGCGGGTGTTGAGCGGCACGAAGATCGCACCGAGACGCCCGCAGGCGAATTGCACCTCCAGCGTATCGGTGGTGTTCAGCGCCAGAACGGCAACGCGGTCCCCGCGCGAGACCTTGAGCGTGTCATGGAGGAAGCCGGCCAGGCGGGAGATGCGCGCATCGAATTGCGAATAGGTGAGGCGGCGCGCGCTGGCGAGGTCGACGACCGCGACCTTGTCAGGCGTGCGGCGGCCATGATGGGCGATCCAGTCGTAATAACGAACGGCCAAAAATTCCTCCCTCGACGGTCTGGTGCCGCCTGCATTCTTGTTGTCATGCACCATGCCCGGCATCGCTCTGGGGGACCAGCCGGAGTTTTGTGCAGCGTCTTTTTCGACGAATTCTTGACCCGGAGTTGGCCTGCGGGGGACGAAAATCGTCTTGCGTTGAGTTGCTAGGGCACGCTCAGCCACTCCGCGCAAGTGAGACGCCGGTGTTCCGGCCATGGTGAATCAGATCAATCGCCGCAAACGAGGCGACAGCAACATGAGAAGCCCGTTCTATACCGCCGAGCACGATGCCTTCCGCGAGGTTATGCGCCGCTTCGTCGACAAGGAGATCGCGCCGTTCGCCCATGAATGGGACGAGGCCGGCGAATTTCCCCGGGCGCTCTATCGCAAAGCGGCCGAGATCGGACTGTTGGGGCTCGGATTTCCCGAGGAATATGGCGGGATCGCCGCCGACCAGTTCATGAAGATCGTCGCCAGCCAGGAACTGGCGCGAGCGGGCGCCGGCGGCATCAGTGCCAGCCTGATGAGCCACACCATCGGCTCGCCGCCGATTGCCCGGGCGGCGCGCCCGGAGGTCAAGGCTCGCGTGCTGCCGAAGGTCCTTTCTGGCCAGTCGATCTCTGCGCTCGCGATCACCGAGCCCGGCGGCGGTTCGGACGTTGCCGGGCTCCGCACCAAAGCGCGGCGCGATGGCGATCACTACGTCGTGAGCGGAGAGAAGACGTTCATCACCTCAGGCATGCGTGCCGATTATCTGACCGTTGCGGTGCGTACCGGCGGCGAAGGGGCCGGCGGCGTCAGCCTGCTCCTGATCGAGGGCGATACGCCCGGCCTGTCGCGCACCAAGCTGAAGAAGATGGGCTGGTGGGCCTCCGATACCGCCACGCTGCATTTCGACGAATGCCGGGTCCCGGCCGAAAATCTGATCGGCGAGGAGGGCCAGGGCTTCAAGATCATCATGCAGAATTTCAACAGCGAGCGCATGGGCATGGCGGCGGGCTGCACGGCCTTTGCGCGGGTCTGCCTCGACGAGGCGATCGCCTATGCCAGGGAGCGCAAGACCTTCGGCAAGCCGCTGGCCCAGCACCAGGTCATCAGGCACAAGATCGTGGACATGGCGCAAAAGGTTGCGGCGTCCCAGGCGATGCTGGAACTGCTGGCCTGGCGACTCGAGCAGGGCGAGAGCCCGGTTGCCGAAATCTGCATGATGAAGAACCAGGCGACGCAGACCATGGCGTTCTGCGCCTCGGAAGCCGTGCAGATCTTCGGCGGCGCCGGCTTCATGCGCGGCATCAAGGCCGAGCGCATCTACCGCGAGGTCAAGGTCAACGCCATCGGCGGCGGCACGGAGGAGATCATGAAGGATCTGGCTAGCCGGCAGATGGGTTTGTGAGATTCCGTCATTCCGGGGGCGCCTAGCGCGAACCCGGAATCCAGAGATGAGTCCGACAATGTCGAGATTCCGAGTTCGACGCTGCGCGCCGCCCCGGAATGACGAGGAAAGAAAATGCTGTTCACCGCCGACCATGACGACATCCGCCGTTCCCTACAAAAATTCATCGCCGCCGAGATCAATCCTCATGTCGATGAATGGGAGAAGGCCGACATCTTTCCGGCGCACGAGCTGTTCAAGAAAATGGGTAGCCTCGGCTTCCTCGGTCTCAACAAGCCAGTCGAATTCGGTGGCTCGGGCCTCGACTACTCCTACGCGCTGATGATGGCGGAGGAGCTGGGTGCCATCACTTGCGGCGGCGTGCCGATGGCGATCGGGGTGCAGACCGACATGGCGACGCCGGCGCTGGCGCGGTTCGGCTCGGACGAGGTGCGGCGCGAATTTCTGGCACCCTCGATCTCGGGCGATTTCGTCGCCTGCATCGGCGTCTCCGAGCCCGGTGCAGGCTCCGACGTCGCCTCGATCAAGACCACTGCGCGCTCGGACGGCGACGATTACGTCATCAACGGCGGCAAGATGTGGATCACCAACGGCACCCAGGCCGACTGGATCTGTCTGCTCGCCAATACCGGCGATGGTCCCGTCCACCGCAACAAATCGCTGATTTGCGTCCCCATGAAAAGCAAGGGCGTCAACGTCGCGCGAAAGCTCGACAAGATGGGGATGCGTTCCTCCGACACCGCGCAGATCTTCTTCGACGATGTCCGCGTGCCCAAGCGCAACCGGATCGGCGAGGAGGGTAAGGGCTTCACCTACCAGATGATCCAGTTCCAGGAGGAACGGCTCTGGGGCGCCGCCGCCTGCCTCAAGTCGCATGAATACATCATCGACCAGACCATCGCGTACACCCGCAACCGCAAGGCGTTCGGGAAATCGATCCTCGACAACCAGGTCGTGCACTTCAAGCTTGCGGAGATGCAGACCGAGGTCGAACTCTTGCGCGCGCTGATCTATCGCGCCGCCGAAGCACTGGTCGCGGGCGAGGACGTCACGAAGCTTGCGACCATGGCCAAGCTGAAAGCAGGCCGGCTCGGGCGCGAGCTCACCGATGCCTGCTTGCAATATTGGGGCGGAATGGGCTTTACCAACGAGACGCCTGTCAGCCGCGCCTATCGCGACAGCCGCCTGACTTCGATCGGCGGCGGCGCCGACGAGGTCATGCTGATGGTTCTGTGCAAGATGATGGGCACGTTGCCCGGCAGTGGAGGACATGCCTGATGATCACGCTCTATCACTGCGATGCCGCGCGCTCGTTCCGTCCGCTCTGGATGCTGGAGGAGATGGGGCTTCCTTACGAGTTGAAGATGCTGCCGTTCCCCCCGCGCGTCTTCGCCAAGGAGTACCTGGCGCTCAATCCTTTGGGCACGATCCCGTTCATGGTCGACGGCGAGACGAAGATGACGGAGTCCTCCGGCATCTGCCACTATCTCGGGGTCAAGCACGGGCCGACGCCGCTGATGGTCGGTCCCGAGGATCCCGCCTATGGCGCCTTCCTGAACTGGATGTATTTTAGCGACGCCACGTTAACCTTTCCGCAAACGCTGGTGCTCCGCTACACCCAGCTGGAACCGGAGGAGCGCCGCAATCCCCAGGTTGCCGGCGATTATGCCAAATGGTTCCTGGGCCGGCTTCGTGCCGTCGAGGCCGCGACCGCGAATGCTGAAACCCTGTGCGCCGGCCGCTTCACTGCCGCGGACATCGTGGTCGGCTACGCGCTGCGCCTCGCCAACAACATCGGGCTCGCGAAGGATTTCGGGCCAAATGTCGCATCCTATTGGGCGCGATTGCAGCAGCGCGATGGCTTCAAGCGCGCAGTTGCTGCAGAGCAAAAAGCCGGCGCCGAGCAGAATGTCGCGCCGCGGGTGCGCGCCTAAGGCGCTTTGCTCCGGCGAAGGCGCAGTCGAATACATTCCGGATGGGGCTTCTGGCCCTTCCGGAATGACGATGTTTTGCGCGCCATGACAGCGCTATCGCGTCGTGACAGCGCCCAAATTTCCGCTAAGGTGACCTCCGTCCGCAGCGGCCATAGAGCCGCGCGAGGAGGATCCCAATGGAAGATATCGGTCGCGAATCCGACCACCTGATGCTGATCACCCCTGAGCGGGTCTTCTATGCCGGCTTGCTGGGTCGCCCCCGCAAGCGCAGCCCCGGCTGCTACCACGTCTATGTTGCCGTGAAGGGCAATCTGCACCTGACCATCGACGACGTTCTCGCCACCGGAGAGCTGTTCGTCACCCTGCCGAACCAGCGGCATTCCATCGCCAGCGACTACCGCACTGCAATCAGCGTGACGCTCGAGCCGGAGAGCGTTCCGGATGGCGTGATCGAGGCCCTGGCCCAGCGGCTGACGGGACCCGACAGGGCCGCCTACGCCCGCAAGATCCTCGCCGCGTATGCGCTGCTGCGCCAGCGCCGCTATGGCGACATCACCACCGCCGAATTCGACGAGATGTGCTTTGGCGAGGCGCTGCCGCGCCGTGTGCTCGACCCGCGCGTGATGCGTGCCGTCGCCCGCATCGGCCGCTTCACGGGCGAGCCCGTGACGGCGGATACATGCGCCGCGGATGCGGGCCTGTCCGCCTCGCGCTTCCTGCATTTGTTCAAGGAGGAGACCGGTATCTCCTTCCGTTCCTTCCGCGCCTGGAAGCGTGCGCGGCATCTGCTGCACTTTGCCAACCAGGACCTCAATCTCGCCCATCTCGCGCAGGACATCGGCTATCCCGACTCGACTCATTTCAGCCATTCGATCCGCCGCTTCTACGGATTGAAGCCGCGCGCCATCTTCGTCGGCTCGCGCGATCTTGCGATCTATCGCAGCACCGAAACGGTGAGGCTGGCGGAGGCGAGTTGATCGCGTCGTAGGGTGGGCAAAGCGAAGCATGCCCTCCATTTTCGCCGAGCACGGAAGCGTGGTGGGTACGGCGCGAGAGCGCCTTTGCCCACCCTGCGGCTTATCGCCCTTGTCCAGCTTCTCCGCGCAAGAAGCCGCATGCCGCGCGTCACATGATCGCAAACGTTGAATTCTCAACGTGCGAGACATTAGTGGCATGAGCGACAAGGCCGTCATCACCTGCGCGCTGAACGGCGTGCTCACCGACCCGAAGCAGCACAACGTGCCCGTGACGCCCGAGCAGATGGCGCGCGAAGCCAAGGCTGCGTTCGACGCCGGCGCGTCCGTCATGCACATCCATCTGCGCCAGCAGGCGCCGGACAAGGGGCACCTGCCGTCCTGGGAGGTCAGCGTCAGCAGGGAGATCCAGCAGGCGATCCGCGAAGCCTGCCCCGGCGTGATCATCAACCACACGTCGGGCGTATCGGGGCCGAACTACAGCGGTGCGCTCGATTGCATCCGCGAGACCAAGCCCGAGATCGCCGCATGTAACGCTGGCTCGCTGAATTATCTCAAGGTGAAGGCCGACAACACCTGGGCGTGGCCGCCGATGATGTTCGACAACGCGGTCGAGAAGGTGAAGGACTATCTCGACGTCATGAACGCGGTCGGCACCATCCCGGAGTTCGAATGCTTCGATGTCGGCATCGTTCGCTGTGTCGGCATGTACCATCAGGTCGGCATGTACAAAGGCCCGCTCGAATATAATTTCGTGATGGGCGTGGCGTCAGGCATGCCGTCGGATCCCGATCTGCTGCCGATCCTGATCAAGCTGAAGCGCCCCGAGGCGCATTTCCAGGTCACCGCGATCGGGCGCGAGGAGATCTGGCCGCTGCACCAGCGCTGCGCCGAGCTTGGTGGCCATTTGCGCACTGGTCTGGAGGACACCTTCTATCTCGCCGACGGCAAGAAGGTGACGTCGAACGGCCAGCTGATCGAGGCCATCGCCGCCTGCGCCCGCCGTGCCGGCCGCGAGATCGCCAGCCCCGCCGAGGCACGGAAGATCTTCGGGACGAATCGCTGAACGTCGTTCCGGGGCGCGCGAAGCGCGAACCCGGAACCTCGAGATTCCGGGTTCGATGCTTCACATCGCCGCGGAATGACGGAGTAAAACTGTGTCCATTCTTGAAAACACCATCTCCACCGGCAGCGCCGCCTACAAGGCGAACCACGACGGCATGCTCGGCTTGATCGACCGGATGCGCGCGCTTGAGGAGCGCACGCGTACCGCGTCTGCCGCAGCGAAGGACCGCTTCCACAAGCGCGGGCAGCTGCTGCCGCGCGAGCGTGTCGCGCTGGTGCTCGATCCCGGCGCGCCCTTCATCGAGCTGTCGACGCTCGCCGGCTACATGTTCGATGTACCGGACGCGGCCAAGAGCGTGCCCGGCGGCGGCGTCATCGCCGGCATCGGTTTCGTTTCGGGCATCCGCTGCATGATCAGCGCCAACGACGCCGGCATCGACGCCGGCGCCCTGCAGCCTTACGGCCTCGACAAGACGATCCGCGTGCAGGAACTCGCGCTGGAGAACAAGCTGCCCTACGTCCAGCTCGTCGAAAGCGCCGGTGCCAATTTGCTGCGCTACCGGGTCGAGGATTTTGTCCGTGGCGGCAACATCTTCCGCAATCTCGCGCGGCTCTCGGCGGCTGGACTGCCCGTCGTCACGGTGACCCACGGCTCGTCCACGGCAGGCGGCGCCTACCAGACCGGCCTGTCCGATTACATCGTCATGGTCCGCGGCCGTACCCGCGCGTTCCTGGCGGGGCCGCCGCTGCTGAAAGCCGCGACCGGCGAAATCGCGACGGAGGAGGAACTCGGCGGCGCCGAGATGCACACGCAGGTGTCGGGCCTCGGCGACTACCTTGCCGAGGACGACCGCGACGCGCTTCGCATCGCGCGCGAGATCATGGCGGCGCTGGAATGGGAGCGGCCGGGCAGGGGAAACGCGGAATTCAGGCCGCCGCGTTACGACCAGGATGAATTGCTCGGCATCATGCCGATGGACCACAAGCGTTCCGTCGACATGAAGCAGGTGATCGCGCGCATCGTCGACGATTCGGATTTCACCGAGATGGCGCCGAATTACGGTCCCGCCACGGTCTGCGGCCATGCCCGCATCGAGGGCCAGGCCATCGGCATCATCACCAACAACGGCCCGCTCGATCCCGCCGGTGCCAACAAGGCGACGCATTTCATCCAGGCCTGCTGCCAGACTCGCACGCCGATCCTTTATCTCAACAACACCACGGGCTACATGGTCGGCAAGGCCTATGAAGAAGCCGGCATGATCAAGCACGGCTCGAAGATGATCCAGGCGGTCACGTCCGCGACGGTGCCGCAGATCACGATCTATTGCGGCGCCTCGTTCGGCGCCGGTAATTACGGCATGTGCGGGCGCGGATTCCATCCGCGCTTCTGCTTCTCCTGGCCCAACGCCAGGACCGCCGTGATGGGCGGCGAGCAGGCGGCGGAGACCATGGCGATCGTCACCGAGGCGGCCGCAGCGCGCCGCGGCAAGCCGGTCGAGAAGGAAAAATTGGAAGCCATGAAGGCGCAGATCGTCGGCGTGTTCGACGGCCAGATGGACGTGTTCGCGACCAGCGCGCGCGTGCTCGACGACGGCGTGATCGACCCGCGCGACACCCGCGCGGTGCTGTCCGAGGTGCTCGCAATCTGCCGCGAAGGCGATGCGCGGTCGCCGCAGCGCATGCAGTTTTCGGTGGCCCGCCCATGAGGAACGGATCAGTGCAGTCCCGGCCGTTCTTCAAGGTCCTGATCGCCAATCGCGGCGAGATCGCATTGCGCGTGATGCGCAGCGCGCGGAAGCTCGGCCTTGGCGTCGTTGCGGTCTATTCGGATGCGGACCGCGACGCGATGCATGTGCGGCAGGCCGACCAGGCCGTGCGCATCGGTGAAGCCTTGCCGGCGCAATCCTACCTCAACATTCCCGCGATCATGGCCGCGGCAAAGGCCAGCGGTGCGGATGCCGTGCATCCCGGCTACGGCTTCCTCGCCGAGAACGAGGCGTTTGCCCAGGCCTGCAAGGACGCGGGTCTGGTCTTCATCGGTCCGTCGCCGCAGGCGATCGAATCGATGGGCAACAAGGCCGGCGCCAAGGAGATCATGAAAAAGGCCGGCGTGCCCTGTGTTCCCGGCTATCAGGGCGCCGACCAGGGCGACGAGATCATGCTCACGGAGGCCAGGAAGATCGGCTTTCCCGTCATGATCAAGGCGGTCGCCGGTGGCGGCGGCCGTGGCATGCGGCTCGTGACCGATGCGGCCGCCTTCCCCGATGCGCTCCGCAGCGCGCGTTCGGAGGCGAAGGCCGCATTCGGTGACCCCACGGTCATCCTCGAACGCGCCATCCAAAATCCACGCCACATCGAGATCCAGGTGTTTGGCGACAGCCACGGCAATGCCATCCATCTCGGCGAGCGCGATTGCTCGGTACAGCGGCGGCACCAGAAGCTGATAGAGGAGGCGCCGTCACCCGCGGTGACGCCGGAGCTACGCGCCAGAATGGGCGAAGTCGCCGTTGCTGCGGTCAAGGCGCTGCGTTACGAGGGCGCCGGCACGCTGGAATTCCTGCTCGATCCGAGCGGCGATTTCTACTTCATGGAGATGAACACGCGCCTGCAGGTCGAGCATCCCGTGACCGAAGCCGTCACCGGGCTCGATCTCGTCGAGCTGCAACTGCGCGTCGCGCGCGGCGAGCCATTGCCGCTGAAGCAGCAGGATGTTCGCTTCGCGGGCCACGCCATCGAGGTGCGGCTGTGCTCGGAAGATGCCGCGCAGGATTTCATGCCGCAGTCGGGCCGGATGGCGCACTGGGAGGTGCCCGATGGCATCCGCGTCGAACACGCGCTGCAATCGGGCACGGAGATCCCGCCGTTCTATGATTCCATGATCGCCAAGGTGATCAGCCATGGCGCGACGCGTGAGGAGGCGCGGGGACGGTTGATCGTCGGCCTCGAGCAGCTCGTCGCTCTCGGCGTGACGACCAATCAGGCATTCCTGATGTCCTGCCTGCGCCACCCCGGCTTCGCCAGGGGCGAGGCGACGACGGCCTTCATCGGTGCGCATCGCGACGAACTGTTGGCGCCCTCGGGGAACGCGGCGTTCGATATAGCGCTGGCCGGCCTGTTGCTCTACGTCACCAACCCGCAGGCGCCGCCGTGGCGCCGTGGACGGAGCCTTGCGGCAACGTTTCCGCTGCCGGGGAAAATGGAGCTCGCTGGCCACGTGCACGAGCTCGAAGTCACGCGCGAGCGTGACGGCAGCTACAGCGTCATTACCGACGGACGCCAGGACAGGTTCGAAATCGATCAGCTCGATTCCGGCGCCATCCGCTTCCGCAACGATGGCGTGATGGACAGCGCAAAGTTCCTGCGCGACGGCGACGGGCTCTACCTCCAGCACCGGGGCGTCCCGCTCGCGATCACCGACCTCACTTTCGCCGCGCCGAAGGCCGCTGCGAGCAATGGCGGCGACGGCAAAGTCCGTGCCGCCATGAATGGCCGCGTCGTTGCCGTCCTGGTCAAGCCCGGCGACCGCGTCACCGCGGGCCAGCCGGTGCTGACGCTGGAAGCGATGAAGATGGAGCATGTCCACAAGGCCGGCATCGACGGCGTCATCGCCGCGATCGATGTCGCCGAGGGCGAGCAGGTGACGACAGGGAAGATCGTCGCGGAGATCGGGGCGGCATAGCGCTTCGAAAGTAGGCCGCAGGGTGGGTTAGCGAAGCGTAACCCACCACCTCTCGCTTCAGCAGAGACAAACAATGGTGGGTTACGCCTTCGGCTAACCCACCCTACGGCTCTACGGCACCTGTGTTCCATGCCCCGTGCCCTCGTTCAACAAGCACGCCACCTGATGCCCGTCACCCGCGTCTACCAGCACCGGCCGCTCGGTCCTGCACCGCTCCATCGCAAAACGGCAGCGCGTGTGAAACGCGCAGCCGGACGGCGGGTTGACGGGACTCGGCACATCGCCGTCCACCAGCGGCGCGAGCTTCTTCGCGAGCGGGTTGGCGACGGGCACCGAGGCCAGCAGCGCCTGCGTGTAGGGATGGCGCGGATTGCGAAACAGCTCATCCTTGTCGGCGATCTCGACGATGCGGCCGAGATACATCACCGCGACGCGGTGGCTGATATGGGCGACCACGGCGAGGTCATGCGCGATGAAGAGATAGGAGAATCCGTGCTTCTTTTGCAGGTCGATCAGGAGGTTGATCACCTGGGCCTGGATCGAGACGTCGAGGGCTGAGACCGGCTCGTCGCAGACGATCAGGCGCGGCCCGAGCGCCAGCGCCCGCGCGATGCAGATGCGCTGGCGCTGGCCGCCGGAGAATTGATGCGGGAAGTTGCGCATCTGGTCGGGCCGCAAGCCGACCTGTTCGAACAATTGTGCGGTGCGCGCCTCCAGCGCCTTGCCGCTGGCGAGGCCATGCACGGCCAGCGGTTCGCCGACGATGTCGCCCGCGGTCATGCGCGGATTGAGCGAGGCGAACGGGTCCTGAAAAACGATCTGCATCGAACGGCGATGCGGCCGCAGCGCAGTCTTCGACAGATGGGTGATGTCGTCACCGTCGAGTCGAATCTGGCCCGAGGTCGGCTCGACCAGGCGCAGCACGCTGCGCGCCACCGTGGATTTTCCGCAGCCGGATTCGCCGACCAGCCCCAGCGTTTCCCCGAACCCGACCGAGAACGAGACGCCGTCGACCGCATGCACGGTGCCGACCTGCCGGCGCAGCACGCCGGCGCGAACCGGATAGTGCTTCGTCAGGTCGGTGACTTCGAGCAGCGCGCCGGTCATGCCACCTCCGCCACGTCAGCCGCGCGCCAGCAGGCGGCGAGATGGCCGCCGCCCCAGTCCGCGAGCGGCGGATATTCGGTCTCGCAGCGCTTCACCGCGAGCTTGCAGCGCGGTGCGAAAGCGCAACCCGGCGGGAGCCGCACCAGCGACGGCACGGTGCCGGGAATCTCGTTCAGCCGTGCCTGCGCGGGCACGCCCGATGCCGGCAAGGTCGGGATCGAGGCCATCAGCCCGCGCGTATAGGGATGCTTCGGCGCGGCGAACAACGTCTCGACGCTGGCTTCCTCCACCTTCCGGCCCGCATACATCACGATGACGCGTTGTGCGGTCTGTGCGACGACGCCGAGATCATGCGTGATCAGCACGAGCCCGGTGCCGAGTTCCCTCTGGAGATCGAGGATCAACGCCAAAATCTGCGCCTGGATGGTGACGTCGAGCGCGGTGGTCGGCTCGTCCGCGATCAGCAGCGCCGGCCGGCAGGCCAGGGCCATCGCGATCATCGCGCGCTGGCGCATGCCGCCGGAGAGCTGATGCGGATATTCCCGCGCGCGCCGTGCCGGCTCGGGGATGCGCACCAGCCGCAGCATCTCGACCGCGATATCGCGCGCCTCCCGGGACGGCATCGCCCGGTGCAGTCGCACCGCCTCGGCGATCTGGTCGCCGATCCGCATCACCGGATTGAGCGAGGTCATCGGCTCCTGGAAGATCATGGACATGCGGTTACCCCTGACGGCGCGCATTTGCGCTTCATCCAGAGCCAGCAGGTCGGTGCCTTCGAGCGTGATGGAGCCGCCGACGATGCGTCCGGGCGGATCTGGCACCAGCCGCATCAGCGACAGCGCCGTCACGCTCTTGCCGCAGCCGGACTCGCCGACGATCGCCAGCGTCTCGCCCCGGCTCACGGTGAAGGAGACGTCGTCGACGGCCCTGAACAGACCGGAATTGGTGAAGAACACCGTCTTCAGGTTCTTTACCTCGAGTACGAGATCGGAGTGATCTTTCATCAGCCGCGCTGCCGTGGATCGAGGATGTCGCGCAAGGCGTCGCCGAACAGGTTGGCGCCGAACACGGCGAGGCTGATGGCAATGCCCGGGAAGATCACCAGCCATGGCGCGGTCCGGACATATTCTGCGGCGGATTCCGACAGCATGCGCCCCCAGGACGGATAAGGCTCGGGAATGCCGAGGCCGAGGAAGGACAGCGAGGCCTCGGTGAGGATGGTCGAGCCGAGCTGAGCGGTGGCCAGCACGATCAATGGCGCCAGCGTGTTCGGCAGCACGTGGCGGAGCGCGATCCGCACCTCGCTCATGCCGATCGACTTGGCGGCTTCGACAAAGGGCAGTTCGCGCAGCGCCAGCGTGTTGGCGCGGACGACGCGCGATACGGTCGGGATCAGCGGAATGGCGATGGCGATGATGACGTTCGGCAGCGAGGGGCCGAGTGCCGCCGTCATGATCAGGGCCAGCACCAGCAGCGGCAGCGCCTGGAGGATATCGGAGGCGCGCTGGAACACGAGGTCGACCCAGCCGGAGAGATAGCCGGAGGTCAGCCCGACGATGACGCCGATCGAGCCGCCGAGTGCGGTCGAGCCGATGCCGACGGCGAGCGAAATCCGCGCGCCGTGGATGATGCGGCTGAAGACGTCGCGGCCGAACGAATCCGTGCCCATCCAGTGCGTCAGGCTCGGGCGCATCAGGGCGCGGGTCGAATCGATCGTCAGCGGATCGTAGCGCGCGATGACGTCCGCGAAGATCGCCGTGAGCACGAACAGCGTCATGATGACGAGCCCGGCCGCGCCCAGCACATGCCGCTGCGCCAGAAACAGCACGCGCCGCCAGCCACCGGTCGCATGCGCGCCGGCCCGTCTGAGTTCAACCTCATAGTCGATCGCGGCCATGCCAGCTCTATCTTTCCCCTCGCCCCGCCTGGGGGGAAAAGGTTGGGGTGAGGAGGGCTCTCGACGGAGGAGGTAAGAGTTGGACGCGCGGAGAGTCTCCGTCACCCGGATTGCTTCTTCGATGCAATTCGACCTCTTCCCGCAAAGGGGGCGAGGTGAAGATGCACCGGCGCAAATCAATGAGGTCTGATGTCATCATCTCAATCCGTGTACCGGATGCGCGGATCGAACACCGCGTACAGCATGTCGACGATGAAGTTTGCGCTGACAACCACGACGGCAATCAGCATCACCAGGTTCTGCACGATCGGATAATCACGCCAGCGGATCGCCTCGACCAGGAAGCGGGCGACGCCGGGGATGTTGAACACGGTCTCCGTCACGACGAGGCCACCGATCAGGAACGCCGCCTCGATGCCGATCACGGTGATGACGGGCAGGATCGCGTTTTTCAGCGCATGCTTGTAATTGACCGCGGCGTCGGAGGCGCCCTTGGCGCGGGCGGTGCGGATGTAGTCCTGCCGAAGCACCTCGAGCATCGATGAGCGGGTAATGCGCATCGTCAGCGCGGCGCTGCGGAAGCCGACGGCAGCAGCCGGCACGGCATACGTCGTGAACGCCTCGAGCCAGGTCTGCGGATTCGGATTGAAGATCGGCATCTGGTTGAACATGGCGACCGAGGCCGTGAGGATCAACAGGCCAAGCCAGAACGAGGGCAGCGACAACCCGCTGAGGCTGACGACGCGCAGCGCATAATCGAGCCGCGAGCCTTGCTTGACCGCGCTGATGACGCCGAGCGGAATGCCGGCCGAGGCCGAGAACAGCAGCGCCAGCCCGGCGAGCCGCGCCGTGATCGAGATCCGCGGCAGGATCTCCTGAAGGGCCGGCTTCTCCGAGACATAGGAGTAGCCAAAGTCGCCGCGCACAAAGCCGCTGATCCAGTGCCAATATTGCAGCACCAACGGCTGGTCTATGCCGAGTTCCTTCTCCAGATTGGCCTTGTCGGCCGGATCGACATAGCCGGCCGCGGCGAACAAGATGTCGACGATGTTGCCGGGCACGATGCGCAGCAGGAAGAAGATGACGACCGAGATCCCGAACAGGGTCACGAGCATCAGGAACAGGCGCCGCACCAGATAGGCAAACATTCCGCGCTCTCCCGCCCCGCCGCTGGTGCGCTACTTGTCCATCCACAAATCTTCGTACCGGTAGCCATTGTACGAACTGTTCGACATCACCGTCACGCCCTTGACATAGGGCTGCCAGCAAGAGCCGGTGCGGGCGTGGAAGATGATCGGGCGCGCAACGTCCTCCTGCAACTTCTTGTCGATGTCCCACACCATCGCCTTGCGTTTGGCAATGTCGGTCTCCTGCGACTGCACGTCGAACAGCTTCTCGATTTCCCTGTTGCAGTAATTGGTGTAGTTGCGCTCGGAGCCGCAGGAATAGTTCTCGTAGAAGGACTGGTCCGGATCGTCGACGGCGTTGCCGGTCAGATTGAGCCCGAGCATGTAGTCCTTGCGCGCGATCTTCGGGAACCAGTTCGCGGTCTCGACCACGTCGAGCTCGCCGTCGATATAGATGCTCTTGAGCTGGTCGATCAGGATCACCGCGGGATCGCGGTAGACCGGGATGTTGCGGGTCGAGACCTTGACGGCCATATGCTTGTCCGGCCCATAGCCGGCCTTCTGCATCAGCTTTTTGGCTTCCTCGCGGTTGGCATTGATGTCCGGGCCATAGCCCGGAATGGTCTCGAGCATCTCCTTCGGCATGCCCCACAGACCGTTCGGCGGCGGCAGCATGGTTCCGCCGACATCGCCCTGGCCCTCGAACATGATCGAGATGAACGCCTTGCGGTCGAGCGACAGCGCCATGGCGCGGCGGATGTCGAGATTGTCGAATGGCGGCGCGGACGAATTGACGATGATGTTGGTCGCGACGTTGTTGGGTTCGACCACGCAGACCGCGTTCGGCGCCTGCGACTTGACGTCTTTCAGCAGTGGAATGCTCACCTCGGTCGGGAACGTCATGTCGAATTTGCCGGCGACGAAGGCGAGGATCGCTGTCGAACGGTTCGGAATGATCGTGAACTCGATGCCGTCGAGATAGGGCCGGCCCTTGCGCCAGTAATCCGTGTTGCGGGTCAGCTTGATCGATTCATTGGCCTTGAACTCGACGAACTTGAACGGGCCGGTGCCGACAGGATGCGTCCTCATGTCGCCGGGCGAGACGTGGCACGGATAGACCGGCGTGTAGCCGGATGCGAGCAGTGCTAGCAGCGATGGCTGCGGCCGCTTCAGGTTGAACGAGACCTCGAAATCGCCGTTTGTCGAGACGTCGTTGACCTGGTCATACCAGGATTTGCGCGGGTTCTGCCGGAACTTCTGCTGCGACTTGCCCATCAGCATGTCGAAGGTGCATTTGACGTCCGCCGCGGTGAACGGCTTGCCGTCATGCCATGTCACGCCCTGGCGCAGCCTGAAGGTCAGCGTCTTGTTGTCGCCCGCCCAGGCCCAGCTCTCCGCGAGTTCCGGAATGATGTTGTCCATCCTGTTCTGCGCCTCGTCCTGCTTGTAGATGACGAGGTTGTTGAACACCGGCATGAAGGGAACATTGAGCGAGTAGGTCGCGCCTTCGTGGATCGAGGCATTCCCGGGGCTGTCGCGGTGATACATCCGCAGGATTCCGCCTGGCTTGGGCTCGGTGGCGAGCGTGGCGGTTGAGGCCGTCAGTACGGATAGCGCCGCCATTGCGGCGAGCGCCCACACGCTCCGCATTCGCATCCTCCCTCGACAAACGGCCTTTGCGACCTGTTTGTCTGACGATAGCGACGCGCGCGCAGCGAAGCAACCGGCAACGACGCCCGCGCTCTCGGCAATTCGGACGACGGAAGGCCGCAGGGGTCTCCCTCTCACAATGCGAGAGAGTGCGGCTGCGAAGGAGTGGCACCAGTGCAGGTGTTGCGCGCAGTTGTATCGCCAACCTCCGCTGTCATCCCGGACAAGCGAAGCGCAGATCCGGGATCCATAACCGCAGGAAGCAGTTTGACGAATATCAGGAGTTGCCATCTCGCGCGACAACGACTCCCTGTAATTATGGGTCCCGGGATCGCGACTTCGTCGCGCCCCGGGACGACAGCGAGTTTGCAGCTACAGCTTCACACGATCCTTGACGCCTTGTTTCCCCAATACCGGTCGCGCAGCAGCCGCTTGTACAGCTTGCCCGTCGGCAGCCTTGGCAGTTCCTTCTCGAAGTCGACCGAGCGCGGCACCTTCTGGCGTGACAGCGATGCGCCGCAGAAGGCGATCAACTCCTCGGCGAGTTCCTCGCCCGGCACGACGCCCGCCATCGGCTGCACCACCGCCTTTACCTCTTCGCCGAGATCGGGATTGGGCACGCCGAACACCGCGGCATCGGCGACCTTTGGATGGGTGATCAGCAGATTCTCGCATTCCTGCGGATAGATGTTCACGCCGCCCGAGATGATCATGAAGGTCGCGCGGTCGGTCAAATAGAGGAAGCGGTCCTCGTCGACATAGCCGACGTCGCCGACCGTGCTCATGCTGCCGTCGGCCGAGCGCGCTTCCCTGGTCTTCTCCGGGTCGTTGAAATATTCGAACGGCGAGCCGGTCTTGAACCACACCTGGCCGGGTGTTCCGGTCGGGCAGGGCTTCATGTCTTCATCCAGAATGTGGAGGTCGCCGAGCAGCACCTTGCCGACGGTGCCGCGATGGGCGAGCCATTCCTCGCTGTTGCAGGCGGTGAATCCGAGCCCTTCGGTCGCGCCATAATATTCGTGGATGATCGGTCCCCACCATTTGATCATGTCGTCCTTGACCTGCGCCGGACACGGCGCTGCGGCATGGATCGCGATCTCCAGCGACGAGAGGTCGTAGCGCCGTCGCACCTCCTCCGGCAGCTTCAGCATCCGCGAGAACATCGTCGGGACCAGTTGGGTGTGGGTGATGCCCCATTGCTGGACGAGCTGGAGATAGCGTTCGGGGTCGAAAGTCTCCATGATGATCGCGGTGCCGCCCATGCGGATGGTGAGGTTCACGGCGGCCTGCGGCGCGGAGTGATAGAGCGGGGCCGGCGAGAGGTAGACCATGCCTTCGCGGTAGTGCCAGAGTTTCGAGAGAAAATCGAACAGCGGCAGATTGTGTTTCGGCGGCTCCTCCGGCAGCGGCCGGATGATACCCTTCGGGCGACCTGTCGTGCCCGACGAATACAGCATGGAGGTGCCGAGCCACTCGTCCGCGATCGGCGTCTTCGGCAGGTCGGCGGTCACATCCGCAAGGCCGACGATCCGATCGCTCTCGCCCGGGCCGTCAACGACGATGCACAGCTTGACGTCGGGGCAGGACTGGATCGCCTCGCGCGCGATGGGAAGCTTCGCCACCGACGTGATCAGGATCCTGGACTGGCTGTTGGTCAGGAGATAGGCGAGCTCACCCGCGGTGAGGTACGAGTTGATGCAGGTGTAATACAGGCCGGACCGCTCGCCCGCGCCGCAGGCTTCGAGATAGCGCGAATTGTTCTCCATGAAGATCGAGTAGTGGTCGAGCCGCTTCAATCCGTGCTTGCGAAACAGATGCGCCAGCCTGTTGCTGCGCGCGTCCAGCTCGCGATAGGTGACGGCCTCGCCGGTTGCCGCCATGATGAAGGCGGGCTGCAGCGGGCGTAAGCGGGCATGCGTGCCTGTGTACATCGATCCTCCGTCGGCAATGTTATGCGGCGAGAAGCAGGATTTCGCGCACCTGCGCGGGATCGTCGATCTTGCGCGGGTTGCGTGGAATCCAGTTGGTGCGCATCGCCTGCTCGGCGATGGCGTCGAAATGCTCCGGTGAGACGCGCACATCGGCGAGGCTGCGCGGCATGCCGAGCGAGCGGATGAACGCGTCGAGCACGTCGGCGGCGTTTTGGCCGGGGAAGCCCATCGCGGCGGCGACGATCATCTGGCGCTCGGCATTGTCGCGCGCATTCCAGCGCATCACCGCCGGCAGCATGATGCACGACGTATAGCCGTGCGGCACGTCGAAGGCCGCTCCCAGCACGTAGCCGATGCCGTGGCTCGCGCCCATCGGCACGCCGGCGGCGAGCGCCCCCATCGACAGCCACGTGCCGATCTGTGCGTCCATCCGTGCGTCGAGATCGGACGGGTCCGCCTTCACCCGCGGCAGTGCGTCGGCGAGCATGGCGAGCCCATTCACCGCCTGCGCATCGGCATAAGGGTGCGTCTCGCGCGAGCAGATCGCCTCGACGCAATGGTCTACGGCGCGAATGCCGGTGGAGAGGAACAGCCATTCCGGCGTGTGCAATGTGATGGCGGGATCGAGGATGGTCGCGCGCGGCACCGCCAGCGGATGCCGCAGCATCTGCTTGACGTGCGTGGCGCGGTCGGTCACGCCCGCGATCGAGCTGAACTCGCCGCCAGCGATCGTGGTGGGTACGCTGACCTGCCGCACGCGAGGGGCGGTCATGTCGGGCGCGACGCCGTTGTGCACGCGGATGCGATCGATGCCCTCGATATCGTCGATGCCGTTGGCAAGACAAAGCTGAACCGCCTTGGCGCCGTCGGTGATCGAGCCGCCGCCGACGGTGACGATCAGGTCGGCACCTGCCTCACGCGCCGCGTTGGTGGCGGCGATCACGGCCTCGCGCGGCGTATGCGCCGGCATGGCGTCGAACAGGCCGGCGCAGCGCCCGCCCAAGGCCTGTTTGATTTTCTCGATTTCGTCGGTCTGCCGGTTCAGCGTGCCCGAGACCATCAGGAACGCACGCTGCGTCCCCAGCCGGTCCATCTGCGCGACGACGGCCTCGGCCGCCGGGTGGCCGAACACGACCTCCTCGATCGAGCCGTAAACGACACGTCCCTGGTGCACGCCTGTCCTCCCAGTCCACCTTGTTCTTGTGGGGGAACTCTAGCCGAGCGGCCGGCATCCGTCATGTGCGAAGACGCTGGGGCGCTTCTTCCGTCTCCCTCTCCCCGTTCTTGCGGGGAGAGGGGTTGGGGTGAAGGGGCCTGTCCGCAAAGACGGTCATGGTCGGACTCGCGAAGCTCCCCCTCACCCGGATCGCATCTGGCGATGCGATCCGGCCTCTCCCCGCAGCCGCGGAGAGGCGGAGAAGCGCCACGTCTCCCCCGTCAACCCGCCATCTGGCTAGTGCATCAGCCCAAGCATTGCGCATTTCTTGGTCTTGAAGAGTTCATCATCGCCACCCATCTTGTGGCGCCCGCGGGTACGTGCGCGCCCCGCGTTTTCTGCTGCTTTTATGCGAGGACCTCAGATGGCCGGACCGGACGGAAGCGAGCAATTTGTCAAAACGCACGACGTCGTTCGGCCACGGCGCTGCGCCATTGCCGGCCTCCTCGCCGCTGCGTTTGCACTCACCGGTTGCGGACAACCGACCTCGCAGGCGGGTGCGCCGCCGCCAGCGCCGGTGACCGTGGCGCAGCCGGTCAAGCGCACCGTGACCGATTGGGACGAGTTCACCGGCCGCTTCGATGCAGTCGAGGAGGTGCAGGTGCGCCCACGCGTCGGCGGCTTCGTCAACTCCGTCGAATTCCAGGATGGAGCGATCGTGCATCAGGGCGATCTGCTGTACGTCATCGACCCGCGTCCGTTCGAGGCGGTGGCGGAGCAGGCGGACGGTCAGCTCTCGGACGCGCGCGCCAAGGTGGAACTCGCCAAGCGCGAACTCGATCGCGGCCTGAGCCTGGTTCAGACGAGCGCCGTTTCCGAGCAGGTCGTCGACCAGCGCCGCCAGGCCCTCCAGGCCGCGCATGCCGCAGAAACCCAGGCCGAGGGCGCGCTCAAGGCCGCCCGGCTCAACATCGAATTCACCCATGTGACCGCCCCGCTCACCGGCCGCGCCAGCCGCCATCTCGTCAGCCCTGGCAATCTCGTGCAGGGCAGCGACAACGGCTCGTCGACGCTGCTGACCTCGATCGTGACGCTCGATCCAATCTACGTCTATTTCGACATGGATGAGACGACCTTCATCAAATACAGCAAGCTGTGGGCCGAAGGCCGCCGCCCCAGTTCGCGCGAGACGGCGAACCCGGTCCAGGTGACGCTCGCCGGCGAGACCAAGCCGTCGCACGAGGGCACCATCAACTTCCTCGACAACCGCCTCGATGTCTCGACCGGAACCCTGCGCAGCCGGGCCGTGATCAAGAACACCGATCTGTCGATTCTCCCCGGCCAGTTCGGCCGCATCAGGTTGATCGGCAGCGCGCCCTACGAGGCGCTCCTGATTCCGGACGCCGCGATCGCAACCGACCAGTCCCGCAAGATCGTGTTCGTGGTCAAGCCGGACGATACCGTCGAGGCGCGTCTCGTCGTGCTCGGCCCGCTGGACGATGGCCTGCGCGTGATCCGCGAAGGGCTGAAGCCGGAGGATCGCGTCATCGTCAACGGCATCCAGCGCGCCCGCGTCGGCGCCAAGGTTGCCCCGCAGACCGCGCCGGCTCCGGCCGGCGGCAAGCCCGGTGACAAATCATGAATCTGGGCCGCCTCTCCATCAATCAGCCCATCCTGGCGATGGTGCTGTCGATCGTGCTCTTGATCGTCGGCGCGCTCGCCTACACCACGCTTCCGGTCTCCGAATATCCGCAGGTGGTGCCGCCGACCGTCGTGGTCACCACGCAATATCCGGGCGCCTCCGCGCAGACCGTGTCCGACACCGTCGCCGCTCCGATCGAGCAGCAGATCAATGGCGTCGAGGACATGCTGTATCTCTACAGCCAGGCGACCTCGAACGGCCAGCTCACCATCACCGTCACGTTCAAGCTCGGCACCGATCTCGACAAGGCGCAGGTGCTGGTGCAGAACCGCGTCGCAATCGCACAGCCGCAACTGCCCGACGAAGTGCAGCGCAACGGCGTCGTTACCCGCAAGAACTCGCCCGACATCCTGATGGTCGCGTTCATGCTGTCGCCCGACGACAGCTTCGACCAGCTCTACATCTCCAATTATGCGCTGCTCCAGGTCCGCGACCAGCTGCTGCGCATCGACGGCGTCGGCGATATCCAGATCTTCGGCGCCCGCGATTATTCGATGCGGCTCTGGCTCGATCCTGACCGGATCGCCAATCTCGGCCTAACCTCGACCGAGGTGCTTGCCGCGATCCGTGCCCAGAACGTTCAAATCGCGGGCGGCCAGATCGCCGAGCCGCCGATCTCCGACCGCGCCTTCCAGCCGAACCTGGTTTTCACGGGGCGCCTGAAGGACCAGAAGCAGTTCGAGGACATCCTGATCAAGGCCGGCTCCGACGGCCGCACGGTGCGCCTGCGCGACGTCGCCCGCATCGAGCTCGGCGCGCTCGCCTATTCCACCAACAGCTTCCTGCTGCGCAAATCGGCCGTCGCCATGCTGGTGACGCAGCGGCCCGGATCGAACGCGCTTGCGACCGCAAAGAATATCTCCGACACCATGGCGAAGCTCAAGGAGAGCTTTCCGAAGGGCCTCGACTACAATATCGGCTACAATCCGACCGAGTTCATCGCCCAATCCGTCCACGAGCTGATCAAGACCATCTACGAGGCCATGCTGCTCGTGGTCGTCGTCGTGCTGGTGTTCCTGCAGGGCTGGCGGCCTGCGATCATCCCGATCATCGCGATCCCGGTCTCGCTGGTCGGCACCTTCGCGGTGATGGCGGCGCTCGGCTTCTCCATCAACAATCTCACGCTGTTCGGCCTCGTCCTCGCCGTCGGCATCGTGGTCGACGACGCCATCGTCGTGGTCGAGAATGTCGAGCGGCATCTCGAGCACGGTATGAGCCGGCGTGATGCCGCGCTCAGGACCATGGAAGAGGTCGGCGGCGCGCTGGTCTCGATTGCCCTGGTGCTGTGCGCGGTGTTCGTGCCGACGGCATTTCTTGGCGGCATCTCCGGACAGTTCTTCCAGCAATTCGCCGTCACCATTGCGGTCGCGACCGCGATCTCGTGCTTCTGCTCGCTGACGCTGTCACCGGCGCTTGCTTCGATGATCCTGACGCCGCATCAGGAAAAAAGACCGCCGGCCGCCTGGAATCTGGTGGCGCGCGGCTGGAATGCCTTCACCGGCGCCTTCAACCGCCTGTTCGACCGGCTCGCGCACGGCTATGCCGCCATTGCCACCTTCGTGATCCGGCATGCGGTGGTGATGATCCTGGCCTATGTCGTTCTGATCGGCAGCGCCGGTTGGCTGATCGCGACAACGCCGCAGGGCTTCATCCCGGCGCAGGATCGCGGTTACGTCATCGTCTCCGTGCAATTGCCCGGCGCGGCCTCGCTGGCGCGCACCACCGAGGTGGTGCGCGAGATCGAGCGGATCGCGCTGGATACGCCGGGCATCATCCGCGTCGCTGCCTTCGCCGGTTTCTCCGGCGCCACGCGCACGCAGGCTGGGAACGCGGCGGCGCTCTTCCCTGTTTTCGATGAGCCTGAGGCGCGGATCAAGAAGGGATTGTCCGCGAACGCCATCACGGTCGAGCTGCGCAAGCGGCTGGCTGCGATCCAGGGTGCCTTCATCATCGTGATTCCGCCGCCCGCCGTGCCCGGCATCGGCACCGGCGGCGGCTTTACGATCCGCATTCAGGATCGGCAGGGCCGTGGTCCCGAAATGCTCGCGGCCGCGACCGACGAACTCGTCGCCGCGGCGCGCAAATCGCCCATGCTGCTCGCACCCTCGGTGTTCTCGCCATTCTCGGCCAACACGCCGCAGCTCTTCGTCGACATCGATCGCACCAAGGCGCAGAAGCTCGGCGTTCCCATTTCCAGCATCAACGACACGATCCAGACCTATTTCGGATCGACTTATGTCAACGACTTCAATCTGTTCGGCCGCACCTATCACGTCACCGCCCAGGCCGACTTCCCGTTCCGCAAGGAGCCGAGTGATCTCGCCCGGCTGCGCACGCGCAACGCCTCCGGCGACATGGTGATGCTCGGCAGCGTGGTCGACTTCAAGGATGTTTCCGGCCCTGACCGTGTCGCACGCTACAATCTTTATGCGGCCTCCGAGCTTCAGGGGGAACCGGCGCCGGGCATCAGTTCGACCACGGCGCTCAACGCCATCAAGAAGCTCGCGGACGATACCCTGCCGAGCGGCTTTACCTTCGAATGGACCGATCTTTCCTACCAGCAGATCACCGGCGGCAATGCCGGCCTCTACGTCTTCCCGATCTGCGTGCTGTTCGTCTATCTCGTGCTCGCCGCGCAATATGGCAGCTGGACGCTGCCGTTCGCGGTGATCCTGATCGTGCCGATGTGCCTGCTGGCCGCCACCATCGGTGTGCGCATCATGGGGCAGGACGTCAACATCCTCACCCAGATCGGATTCGTCGTGCTGGTGGGATTGGCTGCCAAGAACGCGATCTTGATCGTCGAGTTCGCGCGCGACATCGAGAAGGAAGGCAAGCCGCGGCTGGAGGCCGTGATCGACGCCTGTCGCCTGCGTTTGCGACCGATCCTGATGACGTCCTTCGCCTTCATCCTTGGCGTCCTGCCGCTGGTGATCTCGTCCGGTTCCGGCTCGGAGATGCGTCAGGCCGTCGGTGTCGCTGTGTTCTTCGGCATGATCGGCGTCACCCTGTTCGGGCTGTTGTTCACGCCGATCTTCTATGTGGTGGTGCGGAACCTGGCGGAAGGACGGAACGAGGGGAAGAAGGTGGCGGCCTGACGCGAGTCAGGCGGCTACGATCGCATCACACTCTCCGCTGTCATCCCCGCGAGCGCGGGGATCCATACCCCCAGGGAGACGTCGTCGCGCGAAGCCGTCGCTCCGAGTCTTCGCCAAACCTCTCCCTGGGGTGATAGGTCCCGGATCTGCGCTTCGCTTGTCCGGGACGACAGCGATTGTTGGGCACGCAGAATCCCATACTAACGATCAACATGAAATGGATGGGCAGGCCTCCGGTTCTTCACTAGTATCCGCGCGATTTCAAAACAGAAAACTGCTGGGAGCTAACACACATGAAATCAGCACTTTTGGCCGCTGTCGGAATTTCGGCCCTGATGCTGGCGGCGCCGGCCACGGCGCAAGGCGTCAAGATCGGCATCCTGAACGACCAGTCCGGCGTCTATGCCGACTACGGCGGCAAATGGTCGGTGGAAGCCGCCAGGATGGCGATCGAGGATTTCGGTGGCGAGGTGCTGGGCCAGAAAGTCGAGCTGGTCACCGCCGACCATCAGAACAAGCCTGATCTTGCCACGTCCATCGCGCGGCGCTGGTACGACGTCGAGAACGTCGACATGATCACGGAGCTGACGACCTCCTCGGTCGCGCTCGCGATCCACGAACTCTCCAAGGAAAAGAAGAAAATCGACATCGTCGTCGGCGCCGCGACCTCGCGCCTCACCGGCGATGCCTGCCAGCCCTACGGCTTCCATTGGGCCTATGACACCCGTGCGCTCGGCGTCGGCACCGGTGGTGCGCTGACCAAGGCCGGTGGCGACACCTGGTTCTTCCTCACCGCCGACTACGCCTTCGGCTACGCGCTGGAGAAGGACACCAGCGAGATCGTCACCGCCAATGGCGGCAAGGTGGTCGGCTCGGTGCGCGTGCCGCTCAACTCCTCGGACTTCTCGTCCTTCCTGCTGCAGGCGCAGAGCTCGAAGGCGAAGATCGTCGGCCTTGCCAATGCCGGCCTCGATACCACCAACTCGATCAAGCAAGCCTCGGAGTTCGGCATCGTCGCCGGCGGCCAGAAGCTCGCGGGCCTGTTGATGACGCTCGCCGAGGTGAACGGCCTCGGCTTGCAGGCGGCGCAAGGCCTGGTGCTGACGGAAGGCTATTACTGGGACGTCAACGACCGCACCCGAAATCTCGGCGAACGTTTCCTCAAGCGCACCGGACGGATGCCGAACATGATCCAGGCCGGCACCTATTCGGCGACGCTGAGCTACCTCAAGGCGGTCAAGGCCGCAGGCACCAAGGATCCAGATGCCGTCGCCAAGAAGCTGAAGGAGCTGCCGGTCGACGACGACTTCGCGCAGGGCGGCAAGGTGCTCGAGAACGGCCGCATGGTCCACGACATGTATCTGTTCGAGGTCAAGAAGCCGTCGGAGTCGAAGAAGCCCTGGGACTATTACAAGCAGCTCGCGGTCGTCCCCGGCGACAAGGCCTTCTTCACCGCCAAGGAAAGCGGCTGCCCGCTGACGAAGTAGCGGGAAGAGGCAACGCTGGTGCTCCACTCTCGCTGTCGTCCCGGACAAGCGAACGAAGTGAGCGCTGATCCGGGACCCATAACCACAGGCCGATGTGGTTATGGGGACTCGGAGTTGCCAGCCCGCGCCACAATCACTGCCTGTGGTTATGGGTCCCGGATCTGCGCTTCGCTTGTCCGGGACGACACCGAGTGCGTGGTTGCCGTTCGCCCCGCATCACACCAGCCGCAACACCACCGCGCCCAACGCTCCCGCCCATAGCACGATCGCCGCGAGGCCCTGGATCGCAAAGCCGGTGCCGCGCTTGGCTGCCGCTTTCGAATAGCCGATGAAATAGACGATGCGGCCGATGATCCAGACCGCGCCGATCCCGGCTGCGATGGCATCGTTGATATAGATCGCGAACAGCCAGAGCGCCGGCAGGAAGATCGGCATCCATTCCAGCGTGTTCATCTGGATGCGGAAGGCGCGATCGAAATCGGGGTGACCCGACGTCGCCGGCACCTTGACGCCCGTCTTCATCCGCGACCGCGAGACATTCATGCAGGTGAAGAAATAGAATGCGATCGCCAGCAACGTGACGAGGGCGGTGAGATGAAACATGGCTGGTCCCCCTGGAGAGCTTGCGCCTCAATAGCCCGTCAGTTCGAGATAGCCAACGCCATCGTGGGTGCCGGCAAAGCTGATGGGCCCCTCCCAATAGGAGAAGCCGGTCCCCATCCATGCCTTCGGGTTGAGCGGCTTGCAGGAAATCGAGAACGAACGCGAGGGAATTGCGATCTGCCATTCCACCGGCAGCTTTCGTCCCGCGACTTCCGCGGTCGCTTTGGGCGTCATTTGAATGTCGCCGCCCGCAATCATCTGCGTGTCGCCCGACGCGCTGATCCAGTTGCCGAACGGATAGTCCTTCCCGTCCTTCTGCCGCAGCCGGTACAGCATCAGCTTGTCGCCGGATGACAGATGCAGCGACAGCCAGTCCCAGCCGGTCTGGTCCTTGTCGAGCGGCTGGCTGCTCCATTCACGGTCCATCCAGGCCTGGCCGGACACGTCGACCGGCTTGTCGTCGATCGTGAGCGTGCCGCGCGCGCGATAGAATGGCTGGCTGTAATAGTAAGACGCCTGCCCGCGCTCGGATTTGCGGCTGAAGCCTCGATCTCCCTGCAGCACCGCGGGGCGATCGGCTTCCAGCGTGAGTGCGTAGCTGAAGTCGGTGCCGGAGGCCTTCAGCGTCAGTGGCGCCAGAGTGCGATCGTCGGTGCGCTCGAGGCCCTTCATCTCCCAATCATCGATCCAGGCCGCGAACGGTTTTGCCGTGACGCCGGCCTGCCCGATCCCGCCGCGTGAAAACAGCTCGTTGAAGCGGTGCGTGCCGGCACGCGTCACCGCCGCATGCGCCATCCAGATCTGCTGGTTGGCCCAGCCTTCGCCCTGCGGACCCGGCTGCGCCGCCTGGCGGAACAGCGTCCATTGCAGGCCACACGCCGCGCCGCTGCTGTCGACGAGGTTCGCCGTGAGATACCACCACTCGATGCGAAAGTCCGGATGAGGCCCGTGATCTCCGGGGAAGGCGAAAGTCTTTCCCGGCGTCACTGTTGCAAAGCCGTCGGCGGTCTCGCCCAGCCCGGCATAGCCTTGCGCGCCCGCACGTTGGGCGAGGGCGAGCGCGGCGATGCCGCCGGCGAAGGCGCGTCTTGAAATCCTGTCAGCGCTCATTGGCAAACACCTTGACGAGGTTCGCCGGCTGCATCCGCGCCAGCCGGATCATCGGCAGCAATGCCGCCAACAGCGACGCGACCAGCGCGACGGCGACCAGCTCGACCAGTTGCAGCGGAAACACGTGGAACGGCAGCCGCCAGCCGAACGCCTTCACATTGACGATCGCGATCAGGCACCACGCCACCAGCAGCCCGAGCGGCACGGCCAGCAGCGAGGTGAACAGCGCGACCGACAGCGTCTTGGTCAGCTCGATCGCGGCAAGGCGCGGGCGCGTGATGCCGATCGCCCAGAGCGGCGCGAGCTGCGGCAGCCGTGAATTCGCCAGCGTCAGCAGGCTGGTCAGCAGCGCAATGCCGGCGACGCCGAGCGTGAAGGCGTTCAGCGCCGATGTCACCGCGAAGGTGCGGTTGAAGATCCGGATCGATTCGGCCTTCACCGTCGCCTGGTCCGCGACACTGCGGTCGTCGAGCCCGAACTGTGACTGCATCGCAGCGATCAGGCCCGGGATATTTGCCCTCGCGACAATCAGCCCGATCCGCGTCTGCGGCGTCTGCGGAAAATGCCGGATCAGGGCCGCGACGTTCACGGTCAGCTGTCCCTTGGGGTTGCCGTAATCGGCATAGATGCCGGCGATGTCGAGCTCCCAGCTCCCGCCGGGCGTCGGTACGTCGATGACGTCGCCAACGCGTATGTTCAGCCGCCGGCTCAGCTGCTCGCTGATGAAGGCGGCATTGCCCGGCACGAGCTGGGTCCAGGCGCGCGGCGCGGCCTCCAGCAGCGGCCAGCGTTCGCGATAGAGCGCGTGGTCGGGCAGGCCGAGCAGCTCCACGGGCTGGCCCCGAACCTGCGTCTCGGCGCGTCCGCCGGACAGGATGGCCTGAACGTCGTCGCGTTCCTTCAGCCAGTTCCGGATCGCAACGCCTTGCGCGTTGTCGGAGGTGCTGATGTAGACGTCGGCGGCAAGCCGGCCGTCGAGCCAGCCGACAAAGGTACGGCTGAAGGTTTCCACCATGGTGGACACCCCGACATTGACGGCGAGCGCCAGCAGCAGCGCCATCAGCGCGAGCGACAGTCCCGAGAGCTGCTGGCGGCTGTCCGCCCAGAACCACAGCGCGAGCGGCCCGCGCGCGCTGCGCTGGCCGGCGAGCAGGATGATCTCGAGGAAAGCCGGCAGGATCAGAGCCGCGCCCAGCATCAGCGCCGCCAGCACGCCGAAACCCGCGATCAACGAAACGCCGTACTGAAGCAGGCCCAGCGCAACCGCGAACACGGCGCAGGCCGCGAGGCTCTGCAGGATCAGCCAGCGCCGCTGCCGCTGCTGCCAAGCGTAGGGTTGCGCGGTCGCCAGCACCGGCATCCTGATCGCCTTGATCAGGCTGGTTGCCGCCGCCACCAGCGCGCCGGCGACGCTGATGCCAATGCCCGCAAGCCACCATTCGGGCCGCAGCGTGAGTTGCCCCGGGATTTGTGCGCCATAAAGCCCGCGCAGCGACGCCGCCACATCAGGCAGCAGCGCCGCCGCGATGAAATAGCCGCAGACGAGCCCGATCAGCCCGGCGACAAGCGCCAGCGCCACGAGCTCGACCACCAGCACCGAATTGACCAGCCGCGCCGAGGCGCCGCACGCCCGCAAGGTCCGCAGCATCGGCAGCCGCTGCTCGAAGGCAAGGCCGACGGCGGAATTGACGATGAAGAGGCCGACGAAGAACGACAGTAGGCCGAAGGCGGTCAGGTTGAGATGAAAGCTGTCGGTGAGACGCTCCAGCTCCGTCTCCGCATTCGGCTCGACCCGCTGCAACGCGTCGCCGACGACGCTTTGCAGCGATGCAGGCTTGCCCTTCGGCTTGCCGATCAGAAGCCGCGACAACTGGTCCGGCTTGTTCAGCAGACGCTGCGCCACGCCGATATCGACCACGAGCACGTCGGGCACGAGCTGCGGCAGTACGCGCAGCGGCGGCAGCTTTGCGCCGCTGCTGATCGGCGGCGCTGTGCCCTCCTGCTCCTGCAAATCGGTCAGCGTCTCCTTCGCCACCAGCGTCTGGCCGGGCAGGGCGACAAAGCTGCTCAAATCCGCGGCCCCCAGGCGCGGCGCATTGCCGACATCGGCCGGCAGCGTCACCGGATCGATGCCGAGCAGCCGCACCGGGCGGCCGTTGACCTGGATGCGTCCCTCCAGCACCGGCGAGACCGGCCAGCCGGCGCGGCGGAGCCTGACGAAGAGATCCTGCGAAAAACTCGCGGCGTCGGGAGCGACCAGCATCGCCGTGCGCACGCCGCCAAAGGTCGCGGCCGCGCGGTCATAGGCATTGCGGGCCTGCTGGTTGATCGCCTGCACGCCGCTCCACAATGCGGTCGCCGCGATCAGTCCGATCAGAAGCGTCGCGAACTGCATCTTGTGCCGTCGCCAATGGCTCAGCAGCACCGCGAGCACCCACAGCGCGCGTCTCATGCGATCCGCCCCGCATGCAGAGTAAGGTGGCGATCGAGCGTGCCGGCCAGATGCAGGCTGTGCGTCACCATCAGGAAGCCGCAGCCGGTCCGGGCGACGAGGTCGCGCGTCAGCGCCAGCACGTCCTCGGCGGTGTCCTCGTCCAGGTTGCCGGTCGGCTCGTCCGCCAGCAGCAGCGAGGGCTTGATCGCCAGGGCGCGGCCGATCGCGACCCGCTGCTGCTGGCCGCCTGATAATTGTTCGGGATAACGCTTGAGCAGGCTGCCGAGGCCGAGCCGCTCGACCAGTTCCCCGGACCATGCCGCATCATGCCGGCCGGCGATCCGCGCCTGGAAGGCCAGATTGTCGGCGACCGAAAGGCTCGGGATCAGGTTGAACTGCTGAAACACGAGGCCAATCCGGTCGCGCCGCAAGCCGGCGCGGCCCGCATCGGAGAGTTCCGTGACCTCGATGCCCGCCAGCCGGATCGTACCGCCATCGGCAGCGTCCAGGCCGGCGATCAGGTGCAGCAGCGTGCTCTTGCCGCTGCCGGATTCGCCGGTCAGCGCAACGCGTTCGCCGGCCTTGAGGTCGAGGTCGACCCCGCGCAGCACATGGACCGGTTCGCCGGCCGCGGAGAAGGTTTTCGAGAGATTTCGGATGCTCAGCACGGACAGCTCGTCACTTTGTCTCCAACCACTCCCATGGGGAGAGGGCGCGCCGAAGGCGCGGGTGAGGGGTTGCGGTCTCTCGGGGGACTTTGCCCCTCACCCGATCTGCTCCGCAAATCGACCTCTGCCCGTCGGGGAGAGGTGAAGAATGCTGCGTAGCACACTTGTCGTGGAAATGCCGGGGTTGCGTTGCCGTTCAAGCCGTTGTTAGCTTCGCCCAACGGCCAAATCACAAAAGTGCCAAAGAACATGCGGGGAGAACGATGAGCGCTCAGGGAACGCCGTCCGCGGCGGTTAAGACGGCAGGGGTATCCAGGAGTTTGGCCAAGCCAACGCCGAAGGGCGCCTGGACCGTTACGTTTCTCCTCTTTCTCTTCATGGTGGTGAACTTCGCCGACAAGATCGTCGTCGGTCTCGCCGGCGTGCCGATCATGACCGAAATGAAGCTCGACGCCGAACAATTCGGCCTGCTCGGATCCTCCTTCTTCTTCCTGTTCTCGATCTCGGCCATCGTGGTCGGCTTTGTCGTCAACAAGGTTCCGACGCGCTGGGTGCTGCTGGCGCTGGCAGTGGTCTGGGCGCTGGCGCAGTTCCCGATGGTCGGCACCGTCTCCTTCACCACGCTGCTGATCTGCCGCATCGTGCTGGGCGCGGGCGAAGGTCCGGCCTTCTCGGTCGCCGCACATGCGATCTACAAATGGTTCCCCGACGAGAAGCGCACGTTGCCGACCGCGATCCTGTCGCAGGGCTCGGCCTTCGGCGTCATCCTCGCCGTGCCGGCATTGAACTGGGTCATCGTCAACCACTCCTGGCACTACGCATTCGGCGCGCTCGGAATCGTCGGCCTGATCTGGGTCTGCGCCTGGCTGACCTTCGGCAAGGAAGGCCCGCTCGAAGACACGCAAGTCCTCGCCGCGACGGAGCCTCAGATTCCCTATCTGCAGTTGCTGACCTCGCGCACCTTTGTCGGCTGCGTGATCGCGACCTTCGGCGCCTATTGGGCGCTGTCGCTCGGCCTGACCTGGTTCACGCCCTTCATCGTCAAGGGGCTCGGCTTCTCGCAGAGCCAGGCCGGCTTCGTCTCGATCCTGCCCTGGGTGTTCGGCGCGACCACCGTCATGCTGACCGGCTGGATTTCGCAGGTGATGATGGCGCGCGGCTATACCACGCGGATCTCGCGCGGTGTGCTCGGCTCGGTGCCACTCATCATCGGCGGCCTGATCCTTGCGACGATGCCGTATGCGCAAGGCGCCGGTCTGCAGATCGCGCTGCTTGTCATCGGCTCGGGCCTGTGCGGCGCGATCTATGTCGTCTGCCCGCCGATGCTCGGCGAGTTCACGCCGACGTCGCAGCGCGGCGCGGTGATCGCGATCTACGGCGCGCTCTACACGCTCTCCGGCATCATCGCACCGAACGTGATGGGCACCGTGATCCAGCGCGCCGGCAGCATGCTCGACGGCTACATGACCGGCTTCACCATCAACGCGGTCGTGATGATCTCCTCCGGCGTGATCGGCCTGCTGCTGCTGTGGCCGAACACCGAGAAGGCGAGACTGACGCGCGGTGCTGCAGCGCAGCCGGCCGGGTTGAAGGGCGCGGTGTCGCCGACGTAAGGCGGGGCTCTCGGCTCCAATCACGACTGTCGTCCCGGACAAGCGAAGCGCAGATCCGGGATCCATAACCACAGGCAGAGGTTTGGCGAGGATTCGGATTTGCCGGCTTAGCTCCAGAACAACTTCCTGTGGTTATGGGTCCCCGCTTTCGCGAGGACGACACCGAGGTTGTGGCGCGGGCTTCAGCTTCAAATGCTCTTCTACTGCATCCCCTGCGCGCCCCGGATCAGTTTCCCCGGCCGCCGCCCCGTCGCCTGACCCTGCCGCCGCGTCACCACGCCCGAGACGATGGTGGCGTCATAGCCGTCGACGTCCTGCAACAGCCTCCGCCCGCCCACGGGCAGATCGTAATGCACCTTCGGCGGATGCAAATGCAGCCGGTCGTAGTCGATGACGTTGACGTCGGCCTTGTAGCCGCGCGCAAGAAGCCCGCGATCGGTGAGGCCGACCGACAGCGCGGTCTTGCGCGATTGCGCCGTGACCACGAACGGGATCGAAAGCTTCTCGCCGCGCTTGCGGTCACGCGTCCAGTGCGTCAGCAGATAGGTCGGGAAGCTGGCATCGCAGATGATGCCGCAATGCGCGCCGCCGTCGGACAGGCCCGGCACCGATTGCGGATCGATCAGCATCTCGCGCGTCGCGTCCAGATTGCCGTCGGCATAATTGAGGAACGGCACGTAGAGCATGCCGCGGCCGTCGTCGGACAGCATCGCGTCGTAGGCCAGCTCCTCCGGCTGGCGGCCCTGCTTGCGCGCCTGCGGGCCCAGCGCGTTCTCCGGCGGCTGCTCGTAGTCGGGGGGATCGCCGAGCAGGAACATCTTGTCGTAGTTGGGACGGAAGAACAGCGGATCGTCGGTCGCAGTCGCTGTTTCGCTGAGGATGGCCTTGCGCACGTCGGGCTGATGCAGCCGCGCCAGCCGTTCCCTCAGCGGCAGATGCGCGATCGCCCTGTAGCTCGGATGGGTCTGGAACGGGTTGCGCGAAAGCTCTAGCCCGAGCAGCAGGCCGACCGGGCGCGCCGCGATCTGCGCGGTGATGGAGAGGCCGCGTTTCGCCGCCGCGTTGATCTCGTCCAGCGTCTGGCGCCAGCGGTTTGGCGCCTTGTCATTCTGCGTGATCGAGAACGAGATCGGGCATTTGGTGGCATCCGCCACCCGCAGCATCATCGGCAGATCTTCGTGGATGGTGGAGAGATCGAGCACGAATTGCAGCACGCTGCGGCCCTGGCTGTGCATCGCGCCCGCGATCGCGGTGAGCTCGTCCTCGCCGGCCTTCAAGGTCGGCGTGAAATCGCCGGTCGAGGTGCGGTGGTTCAGCGTGCGCGAGGTCGAGAAGCCGAGCGCGCCGGAGCGTACCGCCTCGCCCGCGAGCTTTGCCATCGCGGCATTGTCCTCGGCCGTCGATGGATCGCGGCGCGCGCCGCGCTCGCCCATCACATAGACCCGGAGCGCCGCGTGCGGCAGCTGCGCGCCGACGTCGATGTCGAAATCGCGCTTCGCCAGCCAGTCCATGTAGTCGGGGAAGCTCTCCCAGGCCCAGGGAATGCCGGCACTCAGCACCGGCTCGGGAATGTCTTCGACGCCTTCCATGAGCTGGATCAGGCGGGTGTGGTCGGCGGGCTTGCACGGCGCGAAGCCGACGCCGCAATTGCCCATGATCGCCGTGGTGACGCCGTTCTGAGACGACGGCGTGATGTCCTGGCTCCAGGTGACCTGGCCGTCGTAATGGGTGTGGACGTCGACGAAGCCCGGCGTCACCAGTTTGCCGCGGGCGTCGATCTCTTCGCGGCCTTTCGCCGAGACCTTGCCGACCTCGCTGATCCGGCCGCCGGTGATGGCGACATCAGCCTCGAACAGCTCGCCGCCGCTTCCATCCGCAACAGTGCCGCCGCGGATCACGAGATCAGGGGTGCTCATGGTGTTTCTTCCCGTTTTGTTTTGTTTGTTGTGCGCATCTCTCTCTCAGCCGTCGTCCCGGACAAGCGAAGCGCAGATCCGGGATCCATAACCACAGGGAGTAATTTGGCGAAGACTCGGAGTGACTCGTCTCGCGCCGTATCTTCTCCCTGTGGTTATGGGTCCCTGCTTTCGCAGGGACGACAGTTGAATTCGTAGCGATACTGACGGCTCAAGCCTTGGCCGGCTTCCGTTCCGTGAACGGCGACAGCACCACCGTCGCAACCATGAAGATCACCGATGCGCCGAACACCCAGTGCGGCGCGCTCTGGTCCATGATCCAGCCGAACAGCAGCGGGCTGACGATGCCGCCGAGATTGAAGCCGGTGGAGACGATGCCGAAGGCACGGCCGGCAGCGCCGGGAGGCGCCGCGTTGCGCACCAGCATGTCCCGCGACGGCGCGATCACACCGGACAGGAACCCCGCAGCCATCATCGCGGCGGTCAGGGTCCAGCCTGGCAGGGTTACCAGCGCGATCAGCAGCACGATTGCCGCATTGGCGGCAAAGCAGGCGGCGGCGACATAGCCGTGGCGCTCGGTGTGGTCGGCGAGGAAGCCGCCCGCAAGCACGCCCGCGGCGCTCGATGCGAGAAACGCGGTCAGCGCGACATTGGCGACCGAGTAGGACGCGCCATAGCCGCTCATCAGCGCGACCACGCCGAAATTGTTGATGCCGGCGACTGACAGGCTGAGCAGGGTGAACAGAACGGTGAGCGTGATCAGCGCCGGCGTGATCACGGCCTGTTTCGGCGCCGTCGCGTTGCCCGGCCTCGTCTTGTGCGCGCCGGCATCGGGAATGTTCATGACGACGAGCAGCGCTGCGACCAGCACGCCGATCGCGCCCGACGCGATCAGCGCACCCGTGCCGCCGGAGACGGTGACGAGCGCAGCAACGATCGCGGGCGAGAGCGCGCCGCCGAGATAGCCGGAAAACGTGTGGATCGAGAACGCGCGGCCCATCCGCGCCTCGTCCATGTGCTCGGCCAGGATGGCGTAGTCGGCGGGGTGATAGACGCTGTTGGCAAGGCCAAGCAGTACCGCGCACGCGATCAGGGAGGCATAGCTGAGGTGCAGGCCGAGCAGGATCAGCGCGAGCCCTCCGAGCGTCAATCCGCCCAGCAGGATTTTGCGCGCGCCAAAATGGTCGACCAGATAGCCGGTCGGCGCCTGCGTCAGGCCGGACACCACTGCGGAGACGGTGAGCGCGAATCCGAGTTCAACATAGCCGACACCGAACTGGCTCTTCAGGAACGGGAATAGCATCGGCAGGACCAGCAGATGGAAATGGCTGACCCAATGCGCGACCGAGATTCCGGTCAGCGTGCGCAGCGCACTGTCCGCCTTGCCTTGCTGCGGTGCAGCGAGAACATCGACCATTGCCGTTCCGTTTCACTCCCAGTGGGAGCGCAAACTATCGGGGAAGGCAGTTATTTGTCCATGAACGCGGGCGCATGGCAGGTAGCGCGGGTGGGGCTGCAATCACGGCTGTCGTCCCTGCGAACGCAGGGACCCATAACCCCAGGGTCAGTTTTGGCGGAGGACCGCCGTTTGGTGCCGCGACTTATCGCCATCGACATATCACGCGGTATGGGTCCTGCGTTCGCAGGGACGACATAAAGACCAAGGCCGGCTCACAACGGCTCGTCATCCGCACCGTATCGGTCGCGCTTCGGCGTCGCCATGTCGCCGTCCTCGTAATCGTCGTCGTCGGTGTTGAGCGGCGGCGGAGGCTTTTTCGCCTTGTCGTCCACGGTCTTCGGCGGCTCGCTCGGCTTGGCGGTCTTGGCCATGGTTGTTCCCGGATGGTGAGGCGTGGTCCGACCCTACCCTGAAAATATCAAGGGAGCCTGACTTATCTCAATGTCCCGGCAACGGCGTCAGCCGTTTGCCATTATCCCTGCACCACCGGCCCGCCCGCCTTCTTCCATGCGTCGATGCCGCCGGCAATGTGCGCCGTGTTGGACAATCCGGCATCCTTTGCTGCGGCCACCGCCATCGCCGAGCGTTCGCCGAAGGCGCAGAAGAACACCACGCGGCGGCCGGTGGCGGCCGCGACCTCGCGGAGCATGCCGCCGGGCTTGAGGCTTTCCTCGACGCCCGGATAGGGCGTGTGCAGCGCGCCCTCGATCATGCCGTGCTTGGCGCGCTCGTTGTTCTCGCGCAGATCGACCAGCAGGATGTCGGGACGCCCGAGCGCGCGGATCGCCTCGATCGCGCTCAACGCGCGGCCCTCTTTCTCGAGCTCCTCCTGATGCAGGCCGACCCGCATGTTGGCTGGCACCGCAACATCCATCATCTTCGGGTTGGGCAGCTTCAGGTTCGCCATCAGTTCGATATATTCGTCGACCGAGCGCACCTGGAGCCGCGGATTGTAGCGCCGCTCCTCGCCGATGGTGGAGACGGTATCGCCCTTGTAGTCATGCGCCGGGAACACCATGGTCTCGTCCGGCAGTTTGAGCAGACGGTTGAAGATCGAATCGTACTGCGCGCGCGACGACCCGTTCTGGAAATCGGTGCGGCCGGTGCCGCGGATCAAGAGCGTGTCGCCGGTGAAGACGCGGTCGCCCATCACATAGGAATAGGAATCGTCGGTGTGGCCCGGCGTGTACATCACGTCGAGCGACAGGCCCTCGATCGTCACCTTGTCGCCGTCGGCGACCCGCATCGCCACCACATCGGCCTTGGTCTGGTCGCCCATCACGGTCATGCAATGGGTGCGGTCGCGCAGTTCGCCCAGCCCGGTGACGTGGTCCGCATGCAGATGGGTGTCGACGGCCTTGACCAGCTTGAGGTCGAGTTCGCGGAGCAGCTGGCAGTAGCGGTCCACCTTCTCCAGCACGGGATCGAGGATCAGCGCCTCGCCGCCGGGGCGGCTGGCGAGGACATAGCTGTAGGTGCCCGAAATGCTGTCGAAGAGCTGGCGGAAGATCATGGCGAGGCCCGGCGCAGGACTGATACTCACGATTCTACTACAGTTCTGACGAAAAAGAGAATTAAACTACTGCGGAGGTGGCAAAAAATAGAAGATTTTGTTTGGAGCAACGATCTGAATAGCGGTCAGGGACGCCGTCACGTCGCCTACCCACCATTGTCATTCCCCGCGCAAGCGGGGAATCCAGTACGCCGCAGCGTCTCCGTACCCCGCGCCGCCGCGGCGTACTGGATCGCCCGCTTTCGCGGGCGATGACACCGAGCGTGTCTCAGAGCGTGACGCCGAGAGGCTTGCAGTCACCCCTGTCCTGCGATGCCCGGATTGCCGTCGACGCCCTTCAGCGTGACGCCGGAGCCGAGACGCTCCTGAAACAGCCGGCCCGAGCGCAGATATTTGGCCACAACGTCCCATACCGGCGCGCCCTGCCGGCCATTGACCGAGGCCCAGCCCGCGACCTTATAGCGATGGTTTGCGCTCAGCGCCTTGCCGCCGCTCAGCCTCACATCGGAGATGCGGCTGCCGATCGCCGCATCCGGCGTGCAGGTGTAGCCGAGCCCGCCGGCGCGCACCATGTCGCCGCCTTGCTGGTAGTAGGGATCGGCATTGAAGAGATTGTCGCAGACATCTTCCAGCACGTTCTTGATCTCCGCGCCGGTCATCTCCTGCACATAGGTCTCGGGATATGTGATGGCGGTTTCCGCGAGCAGATCCTCCATCGTCAACGGCTGGCCGGACAACGCGGTGACGCCCCAGCGGAAGCCCGGCGACAGCGCGATCTCGGCGTCGAGCTCGGCGCGCAATGCGGTGCAGATCAGCTCGTCGACGGGGCCGGCAAAATTGTCGCGGCGATAGAGCAGGCGATCCGGCGTTGCGATCTTCTCCGACCAGTCGGTCACGTGCGGCGCGCGGACCCGGCCGATCAATTCGGCCATGGCTGGGTCGGGTTTCAGCAGCTCGGAATAGACCGGCAGCAGACGATACCGGACGTCGCTGACCTTGCCCTTGTCGAGCGCGAGATCGAGCACGCCCAGGAATTTCCCGTTGGAGCCGGCATTGGTCACGAGCGTCGTGCCGCCGGCGTTCTTCACCGCGACCGGCTGCGGGATCGCGTCATGGGTGTGGCCGCCGAGGATCACGTCGATACCGGTCACGCGGCTTGCGAGCTTGAGGTCGACGTCCATGCCGTTGTGCGAGAGCAGAATGACGGCATCGACCTTGTCGGTGCCGCGCAAGGAATCGACGTGCTTCTGCAACTCCTCCTCGCGGATGCCGAAGCTCCAGTCCGGCGTGAACCGCTTGGGATGCGCGATCGGTACGTAGGGAAAGGCCTGACCGACGATCGCGACACGATAACCGCCGAGCTCCTTGATGACGGAAGGCTTGAACACACGCCCCGTCGCGCTGTCGAAGGCGCGGGCGTCGTTGAACGCCGCTTCCTCGGTGAGGAAGACGTTCTGCGCCAGAAACTCGCCCTTGAAGCGTTCGAGATTGTCGCGGAGCACCTGCTCGCCATAGGTGAATTCCCAATGCCCGGTCATCGCCTCGATGCCGAGCAGATTGGCGACCTCGACCATGTCGCGTCCCTGCATGACGTTGGCGAGCCCGGTGCCCTGCCAGAGGTCGCCGCCGTCGACCAGCAGCGAATGCCCGTCGCCGGAGTCGCCGCGCAGGCGGTCGACCAGCGTCTTCAGATGGGCGAAGCCGCCGAGCTTGCCGAAACGCGCCGCCGACTTCTCGAACTCGAAGCAGGTGAAAGCATAGGCGTCGGCGCTATCGGCCCTGATTCCGAACCGCTCCAGGAAGGCGCGGCCGACCAGATGCGGCGGCCGCCCCGCCATCTCGCCGATGCCGATATTGACGCCGGGCTCGCGGACAAAGACCGGGTTGAGCTGCGCATGGGTGTCGGTGGTGTGCAGGATGCGCGCATTGCCGAACCGTTCCAGGTCGTAAATGCTCGCGGCCTCGGCGCTGCGCGCGCGCCGCGGCAGGCTCAGCGCCGCAGCGGCAATGCCTGCATTCCTCAGGAAATCACGGCGGCGGATCGCCATCCCAGATTCTCCGCGCCTCTTCTCGGCCGTTCGACGGTTCCACAAGACCTTAGCTTAGCGGATTTCCATCGCCTTCCACGCCTCTTTTTCAGAGGTCGCCTGGAAGATCGACGCTTTCGCCAGCGCTTCGGCTTCCTTCGCAGCGGCCACAGCGCCGTCGAAATCGCCGCCATCGGCGGCTTTCTTCGCCGCTGCCAGCGCCGACACGGTTACGGTCCATTGGTTGCGCAGGCCGGAAGCCTCCTTTGAGGCAGCTTCCGCAGCGGCATAGGCCGCCGTGTAATCCGCTTCATTGGCCGCGCGCGCTGCAGGCGCCAGGCTCAGGGCGAACAGAATGGCGAGGGGACGTGACCACGTCATGGCCGTGCTCCAGGCCCTGCAATCGGCAGGCCGTTGGCGACGTAGGAGAGGAAATACTCGACGTCGCGATATTCGTCCGCCTGCGGCTCCAGCGGAACCGCGCGGGTCTGGCTGTTGCAGGTCACGAAGCGGCGGCTGATCGTGCCCATGCCGCTCCATTCGGAGCGGTAGATCGGCATCGCGTTCAGGATGCCGAGGGCCGGCGCCAGGATCTCGGCGCGGATGCGCTCGCCGGGGCTCTCCACATGGCAGCTCGCGCAGGAGAAATTCATCTGGCCGCGCCGTGTGTAGAAATAGCGCTTGCCGCTCTCGAACGCCGCCAGCGCGCGGGGATCGTCGGGAATCTCGATGTCCATGGGCTTGCCGCGCGAGGTGAACGCCATGTAGGCGGTCAAGGAGGCCATCTCGTCCTTGACGTAGGAATAGGGCGCCTCGCCATTGGCCTCGCGGCAGCGGTTGAGCGCGAGCTCCAGCGTGACGACCTTGCCTTCCTTCTGGTCGAAATAGGGATAGTTCTGGCGGATGCCGATGCCGCCGTTCGGGAAGCAGTCGGCATAGGTCTTGCCGTTCCTGAACGGCGTCGCGAACATCTCCTTGCCGGCCTCGAGCGCGAACTCGTAGGGCGGGAATTCTTCCTTCTCCTGCCACTGCCGCTTCATGTCGGCGTTCATCGAATAAGGACCGTTGACGAAGTCCTCGTGCTTCACCTCAGGAAATTTCTGGAAGAAAAAGTTCTGGAACGCTTTTGCGTCGGCGGCGGGATCGACCTTGTCGGCCGCGATCACACGCGCAGAGGTGAGGGCGAATGCGACCAGCGCGACGCTCACCGAACCAAACAGGAGGGCGATGCGGCCCTTCATCACGCGATCTTTGCAGTGAGCGTGTCCGATCCGCCCTTGTTGTCGGTCCAGGAGATCGTGAGGTCGTCGCCCTTCCTGGCGCCCTTGAAGCTGAACTTGACGTAAGGGTCCTTCGAGACCGCGGTGCCCCAATCGGCGACGAAGACGTCCTTGCCGTTGCATGCGAACTTCAGCTCCCGGATGAAATGCGCGGGGATCACCTCTCCCTTGGCGTCCTTGACGAAGCCGGTGTCCATGGGATGCTGGATCAGCGTCTGCACCTCGGTGATGTCGCCGTTGGATGTTGCGCGCACGCGAATGCTTGATGCCATCGGACCGATCCTCCTAGCCGCCGCAGCCGCCGACGGTGACTTTCACTTCCTTGGTCGCGCTGTAGAGCTTGCCGTCGGCTTCCACGATCGCGGTGACGTTGGTGGTCTTGGCCATCTTAAGGCGGTTGGCGATGCTCGGCAGCGTGCCATCCGCAATCCTGTAGCTTGCTGCCAGCGCACTCGGATTCTCCGCGACGAAGAACGAGATCGAGGTCACCTTGTCGAGCGTCGTCGTCACCGAGATCGGCACCACGCCGCCGTTCTCGGCAATCTCGGGCGCATCCAGCTTGACCTTGTCGGACGCCTCGGGGGCCCTGCCATAGAGCGCCTTGATCGCGTCGGCTTCGTTCTTCAACTTGAACGCTTCTTCCGGATATTTGTCGTTGGCCGCGGCATGCGCGGGCGCGAACGGCAGGTTGCCGAGACCGAGCAGGGCGACCGTGGCTGCACCCTGAAGGATCAGGCGTCGCGTTGCGAGGGGGCGTGGGCTCATCTCTGTCTCCTGGCCTGCCTGACGTCACAGGGTCTGCAGGAAATCAACGATCGCGCTGATCTCCTGTTCGGTCAAAATCCTGTTCCGGCCGAACGGCGGCATCATCGTCTGCGGATTGCGCCTGGTCTCGTCGAAGAGGATCGCGACGAGTTCGTTGCGATCGGGGTATTTCGCCTGGATGTCCTTCAACTCCGGTCCGATCGTGCCCGGCAGATCGCCGCCCTTGATGACATGGCAGGTCAGGCAATTGCCCTTGCCACGGTCGAAAGCGAGCTTCTGGCCGTCAGCCGCGGCAGATTGCGCCAGCACGGGGCTTGCGGCGAGGCCGTTGGCCATCGCCGCCAGAAGGAAAAGGACGGGCATCCGGGGAAGGGCGGTCAAGGCGTCATTCCGAGGCGTTATCTCGATGATCTCGTTCGCGAAATATAGTGCTCCAAAGCACAAAGGGCAGCGCCTGACAATCGAGACTATGCATGCGGCAAAATGGAGTTAGTATCTTCCGCATTGCAACTAAAGAGATTATTTGTTCGGCGAGCCACGGGCGCGGGACGCGGGCTGGCTGTTTCAAGGGCGTTTGGGCGCTCATCCTGTTTTGATCTCGTTCTTGCTTTTTTTTTAGGGGACTTCACAATTGGCTGAATATGTCGTCGAATTTGGCAGGGACGGCGGAGGTGTCGAGTCGGATGGACGGCTCGATGCGCCGGCATTTCATCGCAATCACGAACCGCTTTGGACGGCCCTCGAAAAGCATCTCGCCGGCATGACTGGCGACGTGGTCGAACTCGGCAGCGGAACCGGGCAGCACGTGATCCATTTCGCCCGTCACACGCCCGGCCTGACCTGGTGGCCGAGCGACCTCAACCAGCGCCACCTCAAGAGCATCGAAGCCTGGCGCCTTCATGCGGGCCTGCAAAATATCCGATCGCCGCTGCGGATCGACCTGACGGATCCCGACTGGTGTCCGGAGATGAAAGGCGGCGGGGCGCCGTCAGATCTTGCCGCCGTGTTCTGCGCCAACGTCATCCACATCGCGCCGTGGGCTGTGGCCGAGGGCCTGTTCGCCGGTGCCGGCCGCTATTTGCGAGCTGACGGCAAGCTGTTCCTCTACGGCCCGTTCAAGCGAGACGGCAAGCATACTGCGATCAGCAATGCCGTGTTCGACTCGTCCCTGCGCGACGGCAATCCCGACTGGGGCGTGCGCGATATCAGCGATGTCGAGACGCTCGCGCGCGGTGTGGAACTGGGTCTCGTCGACACGATCGAGATGCCCGCGAACAATCTGACGCTGGTGTTCGCGCGCTAAGCCCGGACCACGGCGCGTTCCCTTCCCCGCCTGCGGGGGAGGGCTGGGGAGAGGGGTTCTCAACAACGGGACAATTCCCTGGAGGAAAAAACCCTCACCCGGCGCGCGGCACGATGCTTCGCACCGCCCGGTGCGCGCCGACCTCTCCCGCAAGCGCGAGGTGATGGTCGCCCGTGGCGCGCTCCGGCCTGGTCAAAATGTTTCACGCCTCATCATCCCGCCACCCGATCTTTTCCTTCAGGAATCGAAACCCCAGCACCTCAAATCCCGCGCGCTCCTTGTTGTCCTTGCCGTAGCCGTGGCCGCCCGCTGCCGGCTCGTAGAACCAGGCATCAAAGCCCATCGCCTGGAGTTTCGCCGCCATCTTGCGCGCGTGGCCGGGATGGACGCGGTCGTCGCGGCGGGTGGTGGCGATCAGGATCGGCGGATAGGGCTGGCCGGCTTTTACGTTGTGATAGGCGGAGTACGTCTTCAGCCACGCCCACTCCTCCGGCTTGTCGGGATCGCCATATTCCGCGATCCAGCTCGCGCCCGCGAGCAGCTTGGTATAGCGGCGCATGTCGATCAGCGGGATGGTGCAGAACAGCGCGCCGAAACGCTCGGGATAGCGCACCAGCATGTTGGTGATGAGAATGCCGCCGTTCGATCCGCCCTGCGCGGCGATGCGCTTTGGCTTGGTCACGCCGCGGCGCACGAGATCGGCGGCGACGGCCGCGAAATCGTCGTGTGAGAGTTTCTTGCCGGCGAGACGGCCGGCATCGTGCCAGCGCGTGCCGAACTCGCCGCCGCCGCGCAGATTGGCCTGCACCGTGGTGCCGCCGCGCTCGAGCCACAGCTTGCCGAGCGACGAATTGTAATACGGCTTCACGGAATGGGCGAAGCCGCCATAGGCGCTCATGTAGACCGGTGCATCGCCGGTCTCGGCGACAGGACCGGTCTGGACATAGGGAATGCGCTCGCCGTCGATCGAGATCGCCTCGTGCTGCGTCACCACGAGACCATCCGCCGTAAATGTCTTCGGCGCCTGCTTCAGCACGGTCGGGCTTGCAACGCCGCGTTCGATCAGCAGCAGCGATGGCGGCGTCAGCGGGTCCTGCACATTGGCGAGCAGGTCGCCGTTGCTCTCCGAGGGATGGCGATCGAGCGGCCAGATGTCGACGACGCCGATTTTTGGAAGGCCGGGGAGCATCTCGCGGCTCCAGCCATTGCCGGACGGCGTACAGATCTCGAATTGCGGTTTGAGCTCGTCGAGGATCGACAGCACCAGTCGGCCACCCGCCCAGAACAGGCCTTGCAAGGCGCGCCGGGGTTCAGGCTCGAACAGCACCTTAAAATCGCGGCTGCCGGCGAGGAACGCCGACAGCGACAGGCCGAGCACCGTGTCGGTGGCGTAGGTCCGCCCCTCGACCTGCCAGTCCGTGCGCAGCTTCATCGCGAACCAGTCGCCATGGGCCTGCATCCAGACGCCGGTCGGCAGATCGAGCTTCGTCGTCGTGCCGTTCGCATCGCGCAGCCAGATGGCGTGGTTGAAGAAGTCGATCTGGTCGACGATCCAGACCCGCGGCGCCGAACCGGTCGCGTCGACCATGCCGGAGGCCGCCATGTGGTCGGCGGTGGTCTCGAAGATCATTTGCGCCTGATCGACGGGCTGGCCGCGCCGCCACAGGCGAAGCGTCCGCGAATATCCGGAAGCCGTCGCCATGCCCTCACCATGCGCGCTCGACAGCAGCAGCGTGTCGGCATCGAGCCAGTCGGCGCCGCCCTTGGCTTCCGGCAGCACAAAACCGTCCGCAACGAAGCTCCTGGTGCCGAGGTCGAATTCCCGCAACGTCACGGCGTCGCTGCCGCCGCGCGACAGGCTCAGAATGGCCCGCGCGCTTCCCGGTTGCGTGGTGATGCCGCTCAGCAGCCAGTCCTCGCCTTCGCGCGCGGCCAGCTGGTCGATATCCAGCATGGTCTCCCACGCCGGATCGGCCTTGCGAAACTCCGCCAGCGTGGTTCGCCGCCACAGGCCGCGCGGGTTGCTGGCGTCCTTCCAGAGGTTGTGCAGCTCGGCGCCGCGCCGGCTGACATAGGGAATGTTGTCGGGCCGGTCGTAGATCGCCGCGAGGAGGTCGCGGTCCCGTTCGTACGCCGGTCCCGCGAACGCACCGAGCGTCAGGCTGTTTTGCCGCTCCACGAAATCGAGTGCGCGCGCGCCTTCGATCTCCTCCAGCCACAGCCAGGGATCATCGTCGGGAGCGCTGAGCGTGGGCCTGTCGTCGACGGACATCAATGAAACTCCTGGGGAAGGCGGCGGATAGGATTTGATCGAGCGCAAGCCGTCAAGAGCGCGGCCCGCTATCATCCTTCCGATTGCGTCAGGGGCATGGCCCGCGCCCGTTTGCGCCGGTTGTCCGCCCTCCCGCCCCCCTCCATAGTGCAGGGAATCAACGAGACCCTTGAAAGCTCCTTCGGGCGGAAATGCCGATGCTTGACGTGACGACAGCCAATGAGATCGACGCCGAATCGCGCGTGCGCTCCAATGTGGTGCGCCTTGCTGCCGCGCAGGCCCTGACCGGCGCCAATTCGGCGGTGATCTTCGCCACCGGTTCGATCGTCGGTGCCACGCTTGCGCCCGACATGTCGTTCGCGACCGTGCCGATCTCGATGTATGTGGTGGGCCTCGCTGCCGGCACGTTGCCGACCGGCGCGATCTCCCGCCGTTTCGGCCGTCGCGCAGCCTTCATCATCGGCACCGCTTTGGGTGCGTTCACCGGCCTGCTCGGCTCGTTCGCGATCCTGCACGGCTCGTTCGCACTGTTTTGCCTCGCGACCTTCCTCGGCGGCCTCTACGGCGCGGTGGCGCAATCCTATCGCTTCGCCGCCGCCGACGGCGCCAGCGCGGCCTACCGGCCCAAGGCGGTGTCGTGGGTGATGGCCGGCGGCGTGTTCGCCGGCGTGCTCGGTCCGCAGCTTGTGCAATGGACCATGGATGTCTGGCAGCCTTACCTGTTCGCCTTCAGCTTCCTGGTTCAAGCCGCCGTCGCGCTTGTCGCGATGGGCATCGTCGCCGGCGTCGACATGCCGAAGCCGGCTCCGGCCGACCTGCATGGCGGCCGGCCGCTGCTCGCCATCGTGGGCCAGCCGCGTTTCATCGCGGCGGCGCTGTGCGGCATCGTCTCCTATCCCATGATGAATCTGGTGATGACCTCGGCGCCGCTCGCCATGAAGCTGTGCGGCCTCAGCGTGTCCGATTCCAATTTCGGCATTCAGTGGCACATCGTCGCGATGTACGGCCCGAGCTTCTTCACCGGGGCGTTGATCGCCCGGTTCGGTGCGCCTGTGGTCGTGGCTGCGGGGCTGCTGCTCGAGGCCGGCGCCGCTACGATCGGTCTCTCCGGCATCACCGCGATGCATTTCTGGGCCACGCTGATCGTGCTCGGGGTCGGCTGGAATTTCTCCTTCATCGGCGCCTCCGCGCTGGTGCTGGAGACGCACCGTCCGCAGGAGCGCAACAAGGTGCAGGCCTTCAACGATTTCCTCGTGTTCGGCATGATGGCGATCGGCTCGTTCTCGTCGGGGCAGCTGCTGGCGACTTACGGCTGGTCGGCGGTGAACATGGTGGTGTTCCCGCCGGTCGTGCTCGGTCTCGCCGTGCTCTCGATCGCCTCGTATGCGCGCCGCCGCAACGTGAAGCTCCCGTAGGGTCGGCACAGGCGCGCAGCGCCGTGCCCACCAGCTCAGTCTCGGCGATGGCCGTAAAAACCGGTGGGCACGCTTCGCTTTGCCCACCCTACGGCATCACGCCTCGCGCTGCTGCAGCAATCCCTCGACATCCAGCCGCCGGGTGAACATCGAAAGTTTCCCGTCCGGCCCGACCGGCCACTGCTCGCGCGGCCTGTCCCAATACAGCTCAACGCCATTCTCGTCGGGATCGCGCAAGTAAAGCGCCTCGCTGACGCCGTGGTCGCTCGCGCCATCCAGCGCAATGCCGGCCGTGAGCACCCGGTGCAGCGCGTCCGCCAGCGCGGGCCGCGTCGCATAGAGGATCGCCGTGTGATAGAGCCCGGTCGTGCCCGGCGGCGGCGGCGAGCCGCCCTTGCTCTCCCAGGTGTTGAGCCCGATGTGGTGATGATATCCGCCGGCCGAGATGAAGGCCGCGCCCGACCCCAGGCGCTGCATCAATTCGAAGCCGAGCACGCCGCAATAGAACCCGAGCGCGCGATCGAGATCGGCCACCTTGAGGTGGACGTGGCCGATCCTGGTGCCGGCGGCGACGGGAAGGTTCTGCGACATGTGGCTGCTCCGTTGTTGAACTCCACATAGGCCGGGCCCCGGGAGGGCGCCATGGGCCGATCCGAAACCCATCGTTTCCGGAGGAGAAACTATGACAGCTCCGGCACCTCGCCCTCGGGAAGCTCGAATTCGAACGTGTTCAGCGTCATCGACACCATCGTGTAATAGCCGCACAGACCGATGACCTCGACCAATCCGCGCTCGCCGAGCAGATTCACCGCCTCGTCGTAGAGTCCCTTCTCGACCCCATGGCCCTCGTGCAGCGATTTGGCGACGTCGTAGATCATCCTGCCCTTGGGATCGTCGAACTCGGGCGTGCGGCGGTCGCGGATCGCGTCGATGATGGCGGGGTTCATGCCGCCCGCCAGCGCGAGGCGCTTGTGCGCATACCATTCGTAATGCGCGGTCCAGTGCCGCGCCGTCACCAGGATCGCGATCTCCGAAAGCTTCGCCGGGAAGATCGTGTCGTAGCGCAGCACCTCGCCGAGTCGCGTCGCATGGCGGGCCATATCGGGGCTGTTGAGCCAGGCCATCATCGGCGCCGGCGGTTTGCCGCGCTTGCCGGCAATCGACTCGTCATAGGTCTGCCGCTGGCTCTCGTTCATTTCGCCAGGCGAAAGAAGTTTCAGGCGCATTCGCGTTTCCTCTTTGTTTTCAAGCCTTGGAGTGACGCGACTATAGCCGAATGCAGCTTTCGGAAGTGGTTGAATTCCGCCAAGCGTTGGCCCAGAGTCCCCGGCAACAAGTCTTCTTGATTGATGGAAACGACCCATGACTGATTCCCAGACCATCGAGACCGAGACCGCCGATCTCGAAAAATTCAGGAGCGAGACGCGCGCCTGGCTCGAAGCCAATTGCCCGCCGGAGATGCGCAAGCCCGCAACATCCGACGATGATGTGTTCTGGGGCGGACGCAACGCGAAATTCACCTCCGAGCCGCAGCGCATCTGGTTCGAGCGCATGCGCGACAAGGGCTGGACCGTGCCGGACTGGCCCAGGGAATATGGCGGCGGCGGCCTCAGCGCCGCCGAGCACAAGGTGCTGCGCTCCGAGATGGGACGCATCGGCGCGCGTCCGCCGCTGTCGAGCTTCGGCATCTGGATGCTCGGGCCGGCGCTTCTGAAGTATGGCAACGAGGCGCAGAAGAAAGAGCATCTGCCGAAGATCGCGGCGGGCCTGATCCGCTGGTGCCAGGGCTATTCCGAGCCGAATGCCGGTTCCGATCTCGCCTCGCTGCAGACCCGCGCCGAAAGCGACGGCGACGATTTCGTCATCACCGGCCAGAAGATATGGACGTCCTACGCCAATTATGCCGACTGGATCTTCTGCCTCGTCCGTACCGATCCCGCCGCGAAGAAGCACGACGGCATCAGCTTCATCCTGTTCGACATGGCCTCGAAGGGCGTAACGACCAAGCCGATTCTCCTGATCTCCGGCTACTCGCCGTTCTGCGAGACCTTCTTCGACGGCGTCCGCGTGCCCAAATCGCACGTGGTCGGCACCGTCAACCGCGGCTGGGATGTCGCAAAATATCTGCTGCAGCACGAGCGCGCGATGATCTCGGGGATGGGCGAGCGCGGCGTCGGCCGTCCGCTCGGCCAGATCGCAGCCGATTCCGTCGGCTCCGATTCACAAGGCAAGCTCGACGATGCGATGCTGCGCGGCAGGATCGCGAGCTTCGATGTCGATGAAGCCGCGCTGGCCGCCTGCGCCGAGCGCGCAGTCGATCTCGCCAAGGCGGGCCAGGCGCATCCGGCATTCTCCTCGGCGATGAAATATTACGGTACCGAACTCAACAAGCGCCGCCACGAGATCCTGATGTCGGCCGGCGGCGTCGATGCGCTGGAATGGGAGAGCGAGCGTTCGAAGCAGGGCGCCCGCGCGCGCGCCTGGCTGCGCACCAAGGCCAACTCGATCGAGGGCGGCACCAGCGAGGTGATGCTCGGCATCGTCGCCAAGCGCATTCTGGATTTGCCGGGGGCGTAAGCGGTCGTTCCGGGGCGGTCCGCAGGACCGAACCCGGAACCTCGAGATTCCGGGTTCGATGCTGCGCATCGCCCCGGAATGACAGCAACAAATGCATTCCAAGCGATACCAGAGACCCTGCACCATGGCCCTCGTCCTCACCGAAGAACAATCGATGCTCCGCGACAGCGCGCGCGGGCTGATCAGCGACAAGGCGCCGGTGTCGCATCTGCGCTCCTTGCGCGACTCCAGGGATCCCACCGGCTTCTCCAAGGAGCTTTGGCACGCCTTCGCCGAGATGGGCTTTGCAGGCCTGCTGGTGCCGGACGAGTTCGGCGGCAGCGGCCTCGGTTTCATGGAGGCCGGCATCGTCATGGAAGAGATCGGCCGCACCTTGATGCCCTCGCCGTTCCTCGCCACCAGCGTGGTCGCGGCCTCGGCGCTGAGCCGCGGCGGCAATGCCGCACAGAAGTCGGAGTTCCTGCCGAAGATTTCCAACGGCTCGCTGCTCGCGACGCTGGCGATCGACGAGGGCGCCAAGCATCGTCCGCACCACACCAGCCTGCAGGCATTGCGCGCCGGCAACGGTTTCAAGCTCTCCGGCGCCAAGGCGCTGGTCGTCGACGGCCACGTCGCCGACCTCTTCATCGTCGCCGCGCGCACGGCGGGCGCCGCCGGCGAGCGCGACGGCCTGACGCTGTTCCTGGTCAATCCTGCGGCCAAGGGCGTTGCGATCGAGCGCACCATCATGGTCGACGCGCACAATGCGGCTCGGATCGAGTTCGCCAATGTCGAGGTGACCGCCGATCATGTGCTCGGTGAGGTCGACCAGGGCGCCGCGCTTCTTGACGGCGTGCTCGACATCGGCCGCGGCGCGGTCGCCGCCGAAATGGTCGGCCTCAGCGAAGAGGTCTTCAACCGCACCGTCGAGTACCTGAAGAATCGCAAGCAGTTCGGCAAGCTGATCGGCGAATTCCAGGCGCTGCAGCACCGCGCCGCCGAGCTCTATGTCGACATCGAGATCACCCGCGCCGCCACCATGAAGGCGCTGCAGGCGCTGGACGCCGACGTCGCCAAGGCCGCCTTGAGCGTCGCGGTCGCCAAGGCCCGCGCCGGCACCACCGCCACCCGCGCGGTGCAGGAAGGCGTGCAGATGCATGGCGGCATGGGCATGACCGACCAGTTCGACATCGGCTTCTTCATGAAGCGCGCGCGGGTCTGCGAGGAATTGTTCGGCGACGCGAACTACCACACCGAGCAGCTCGCGCGGGCGCGGGGGTATTGAGCTTGTAGCCCGGATGGAGCGCAGCGAAATCCGGGTTCTTTCCACGCGGTGAGACCGCCCCGGATTGCGCTGCGCTCCATCCGGGCTTCTGTAACGGGCCTCAGTAAGTCAATCCCTTTTTGCCTGATCCAATCGCTGGGCACTTGCTTCTGT
>NZ_JAFCKW010000015.1 GCF_018129965.1 Bradyrhizobium diazoefficiens
CAACCAACAGGCCGCTCGCGAGCGCGCTTGCAAATCGCGCCGTAGCGAGCGGGCGGCCGGCCCGTTACCCCATCTACTGCTGAACTTGCCTCAGGTTGCATCGCCCCATCCGCGATGACACACTCCCGCAAAACAACAAGCCGGGAGCGAACATGACCGCCGCATCAGACATCGCGCAGCAGGAAGCCCAATGGAAACGCTGGCGCGCGGTGGCCGATCTGTATCACGCCTACTTCACCGGCCTCATCCTCACCGTCGTCACGCGGCGCGGCACGGCCGATGCCGCCGAATTCGTATTTCGCGTGTTCCGCCGCCAGCAGCAGGAGCGCTTCCTGCCGGGGCTGAAAAAGCTCGGCCTCAGCCATCTGCCGCCGGCAGTCGCCGCCGCGCAGTATCACTATCTCTCCAACTGGATCGGCGGCGTGCACGTCGAATACATGTATGAGAGCGACACCAAGGCCTGGATCCGCTACCCGCCGCCGCGCTGGATCTGGAAGGGGACCGCGATCTGCGGCGTGCCCGGCGAGGTGAGCCGCGCGATGCTGCGCGGCTGGCACGCCAACAACGGCGTCGCGCTCGGTGATATCAGGCTGGGCTTCGTCTGCACCAAGCAGAGCGTCGATGGCCAGGACGGGCTCGAAGGCTACTATCACCTGTACGATCACCCGCTCGAACTCGACCAGCGCCTCGTGTTCGCGCGGCATCTGGAAGCGCCGCTGTTCGATGCGAACACCGCGCCGGCGCTGCCTGTCGAAAGCTGGCCGAGGCCGCGGCTCGAAAAAGCCTATCGCAACTATGCCATGGAATATGTCCGCACCGCCGCGCCGGTGATGGTGCAATTGTTCGGGCCGGAAGACGCAGCCTATCTGCTGCATCTCACCGGCAAGCTGATCGGGATGCAATATTTCGACGAAGTCGCGGCGGCGCTGTCGATGAGTCGCGGCGGCGCCGGCGCGTTCGCAACATTCCTCAACGCGCTGTTCGCCGCGCAGGATGATGTCGCCGAGATCTCGCAATCCGAAGGCAGCTTCGAAATCCGCCAGCAGAGCTGGAAGCTGATGGACGACGTCGCCGACCATCATCCCGCCGGCACCAAGGTGCTGGAGGGCTTGTTCGAGGGCCTCGCCGCGGGATGCGGACGCCATATCGGCGTGCATTTGCGCCCCCCAGCGGCCGGCCGGCCGCCGCTGGTCTGGTCCATCGGCTAATTCCACCCGTTGAAATGCGCTGCCGCAGGGCACGCCTGCGTCAGGCGCACGTGGAATCGCCAATCGCCGTGCTAACAAGCCTCACCGCGCCCTTCGCGCGAATAAATAATCGGCACACCAAATGATTGCCGCGCCGCGAATGGCGCCTGTGCCCGGGAGAGGAAATGTCCGACATCGCCGAAATCCCGGTCGATGAGCAAGAACGTCCGCTGCCGCAGCTCCCTCCTCCCGTGAAGAGCGCGCTGACGGACGGTCCGATCCTGCGCACGCTGCTCGGGCTTGCCTGGCCAAATGTCGTGGCGCTGTCCGCCGGCACCTGCGTGGTGATCGCGGAGACGTCTTATATCGGGCGCCTCGGCGTGGAAGCGCTGGCCGCGATGGCGCTGGTGTTTCCGACGGTGATCCTGACCATGACCATGTCCGGCGGCGCCATGGGCGGCGCGGTGGCGTCAGCGATCGCGCGAGCGCTCGGCGCCGGCGACCGTGAACGTGCCGGCACGCTGGCTGCGCATGCGCTGCTGATCGGCATCACCTTCGGCCTCGTCTTCATGCTGGGCATGCTCATCTTCGGGCCCAGGGTGCTCGAAATGCTCGGCGGCCGCGGCGATGTGCTGACCCATGCGATCGCCTACACGCAGGTGTTTTTCGGCGGCGCCGTGCTGCCCTGGCTGCTCAACACCATGGCCGGCGTGCTGCGCGGCACCGGCAACATGAAGCTGCCGTCGCTGCTGATCCTGAACTCGGCGGTCTGGCAGATCGTGCTCGGCGGCACGCTGGGACTCGGGCTCGGGCCGATGCCGCAGCTCGGCATGCGCGGCGTCGCCGCAGGCGCGCTGATCGCCTATTCCATGAACATCGGCGTGATGGGCTGGTACCTGTTTTCCGGCCGCGCCCGCATCGTCCCGAAGCTGCGCGGGCTTCGCATCCAATGGGCGATGTTCTTCGACATCCTGAAGGTCGGCGCCATCGCCTGCTTCTCGCCGCTGCAATCGGTGCTGACGATCTCGATCTTCACTCACATGCTGGCGAAGTTCGGCACCGCGATCCTCGCCGGCTACGGCATCGGGGCGCGGCTGGAATTCCTGTTGACCTCGATCGCGTTCTCGTTCGGCATCGCCTCGGTGCCGATGATCGGCATGGCGGTCGGCGCCGGCCGCATCGCGCGCGCCCGGCGCATCGCCTGGATCGCGGGTGCGAGCGCCTTCGTCGCCGTCGGCGCGCCGGCCTGTCTGGTCGCGGCCTTCCCCGATCTCTGGGTCAACATCTTCACCGACAGCGCGACCGTGCGCGCCACCAGCCACCAATATCTGTCGACGGTGGCGCCGTTCTACGCCTTCATCGGGCTCGCCTCGACGATGTACTTCTCCTCGCAGGGCGCGGCCAAGGTGATCGGCCCGGTGCTGGCTCAGACCGCGCGGCTGATCTACATCGCGGCGATCGGCTGGTGGCTGTCGACGCACGACGCCACGGCGCAGAGCTTCTTCTGGCTGGCGGCGAGCTCGATGGTCGTGCTCGGCGTGCTCTCCTGTTCCAGCGTCGTGCTGACTCGCTGGGGGCCGCGCCCGATCAAGCCCGTGATCGGGCCGGCTCTGTCGGCCGCGGTCGATTAGGCGCGCCCGCCGGATTTTTGTTTCTGAATATTTCAAAGCCTTGCCTTGGAAATATCGAGCAACCGCTCCGGTGCCTTGCCGAAGGCCTCGCGCCAGCTCCTGGGGACAATTTCGCGCGCGTTCACCAGAAGCACGGAAGGCCATCATGACCTCGATTTCGGCGCTCTCCACCCACCACCACGCATCGCCGTTGAAACGGCTCCAGGATGAATTGCAGGCGGACGTCAGTTCCGGCACGATCAACGCGTCCGACCAGTCGGCGCTGTCGGCCGCGCTCAGTGACATCGATACCGCCCTGCAATCAGGCAGTGCGGGCGATCAGTCCAGCGGCAGCGGATCATCGACCGATCCTCTCACCTCGAAGATCGATGATCTCATCAAGCAGGAAGTTTCGGCCGGCAAGCTGACCGACGAGCAGGCCACCGAGCTGCAGGGTGTCTTCAAGGCAGCGTTCGCCCAGGGGCCGGGCGGAGCAGGCGGCCCTGGTGGTGCAGGTGGACCGCCCCCCGGCGGCCCGCCTCCGGCAGGCGGCGCGGACAGTTCGTCGACCAGCAATTCGGTGGTGGACATGCTGCAGCAATTCCTGGATTCGCTGAAGAATCTCCTGACGGATTCGACCGCTTCCGGCACGACGGGATCGAGCGACACCACCGATGCCGGTGCAACGTCCTCGACCACCGCCACGGACAGTTCGTCGAGCGGCAGCTCGGCGACCGACCTGCTCGAACAATTTCTCCAGTCGCTGAAGAGCTCGCTCGCGGATTCGACCTACAGCGCGAAACAATCGAGCGACGAGACCAAGGCGAGCGACCCGTCGATATCGGGCGTCCTAATCAACGACCGGATCTGATACCGGCGGCGCCCCCAAACCGCCGGCCGGCGCAACCATCCTTCGTGCCCCGCGAAGGGTGGTTGCTACGTTGCCGAAGTGACAATGCCGCGCCGGTGCGCCCTACCGGTGCTTGTGCCGTCGATGGCCGCCACCGCCGACATTGGCGAGCCGCATCAGTTGCGGGATCATCGCCATCATGTCGCCGCCGCCGACGCCGCCCATCATGCCCATGATATCGCCGCCACCGATGCCGCCGAGACCGGCAGGCAGAGTGCCGGCTCCGTCCATCGGTGTGTAGCCGCCGTAGTTCGGCGCACCGAAGCCGCCGCCAGGATTGCCAGCGCCGATGCCGACTGGGCCGCCAAGGCCTCCGCCACCCATCATGCCGCCGATCCCGCCGCCGCCATTCTCCATCATGCGGCTCATCATCGGGCCCATGGTCTGCATCATGATGGCGAAGCGGCGCTTGCCCATCTTCGCTTTCATCATTTCCAGCATCGGCGCCATCTGGGTCATCATGTCCTCGCCACCAGCGCCTCCGCCGCCGAGGAACTGCGCTCTTGCCGGCGTGCTCGCGACCGACAACAACAGCAGCACGGCAGCTGCCTGGCAGATCACCTTGTCCGCACCTCTCATGGCCTGCTCCTCGCGTGTGTGGCTCCGCCGGGAGAGCGGAGCCGACCGGACGTAGGCGGCCATGGTTACGGCCGAGGAGGGAGGCGCACTGTGAGAAGGGTCACGCAGCGGCAGGGGTAAACGCCCGCTGCATCGCGGCCACCGCTTCCCTGGCCTGTCCCTGCACATAGGGCGCCAGCGCGTTGGGCAGCATGTCGATGATCCAGACGAGACGGCACGCCTCGTCGCCCTCGGCGATCACCTGCACCGAGGCGCTGTAATGCGCCAGCCGCTCGCTGGCGATCGCATAGACCAGCCGCTGTCGCGCATCGTTGCAATCGACCAGCACCTCGCGCGCGACCGAGCCATTTGCGAATGTGACGATACGCGCGTCGCCGTCCAGCTTGCAGGCCGTGACAAAACCAGGCGCCAGCCGCTGATGCAGCGCGCCGAAATCGCGAACGGCGTCCCAGACTTGATCGGCAGAAACGCTGAGGGAAATATCGTTATGGATGGAGGCCATAAGTGTGTCCATTTGGATAGGGTCATTCCGGGGCGCGCGGAGCGCGAACCCGGAATCTCGAGATTCCGGGTTTGGTGCTGCGCACCATCCCGGAATGACGGCGTATTTGGTCGACGTCGTCGGGGCTCACACGCAAACCGCCTCGACATTGTTGCCGTCGGGATCGATCAAAAACGCCGCATAGTAAGTCGGGCTGTAGTCCTTGCGCGGACCGGCGCCGCCATTGTCGCTGCCGCCGTGCTTCAGGCCTTCGCTGTGAAACGCCTTGACCGCGTCGTGATCCCCGGCGCGAAACGCGATATGCGCGCCATCGGCCTTCCGTCCCTTGTCGAGATGCAGCCAGAGCGCCGGCTCGCCTTTCGGGCCGAAGCCGGCATAGCCGTCGCCGCTTGAGCACAGGACATGACCGAGCGGCGCCAGCACCGCGGTGTAGAAGCGCGTAGCGGCATCGAGGTCGGCAACGCGCAATCCGATATGGTCGTACATGGTGGTCTCCATTGCAAAACGCGCCGCAACTGGCGCGCACCGGAGACGAACCTAGTCAGTTGAGGGCGAGCGGCTCTTGGAGAATCTTGCGCTGCCCGCGAGACGCCTGCCGAAATTTCGTCGGCGACACGCCGGCGGCGCGGCGGAAGGTGCGGACGAAATTGGAGAGGTCGCCAAACCCGACGTCATAGGCGATATCGGTGATCGCGATGTCATCATCTGTCAGCAGCCGGGCCGCGTGCCGCAGCCGCGAGCGGACCAGATATTGGTGCGGCGTGACCCCGAGCACGCCTGAGAACAGACGCAGGAAATGGAACGGACTGAGGCCTGTCTGCCGCGCCGTCTGTTCGAGATCGACCTCGGCATGCGAGTTATCGTCGATCCACAAGGCCGCTTCGACGGCGCGTCGTCGATCGCGCGCGGTCGGCGTCGTTCGCTTGCGCGCCTTGTCCGAGACGATGTCGATGAAGCGACCGGCCAGGATCTGCCCGATCTCGTCGAGCCCGAGGTCGCTGTTGCCGTCTGCCGCGGTCTGGGCGAGTTCGCCCAGCACCATCAGTTCGGACAGCGGCGGCATGGCGCCCACCTGCCAGGCCTCGCGGCGTCCGCCGAGGTTGTCGACGAGATCCTCGCCGAGGAAGAACGACAGGCAGACGTCGCCGCTGACATGCTCATGCGTGCAGGTGTATTCGTCGCCCGGCGCGCCGACCAGCATCGAGCCCGCCACCAGTTCGAAGAAGCCGGCGCGGCACCGGCAGCCAAAGCTGCCCGAGCGGACATAGGCAAGGGAATGGCCGGTGCGGCATTCCGCGAACGGCTGGTCGTCCGGGCCCGCGTCGCAGCGAAACTCGGAGACGGTCATCGAACCAGTCGTCAGCAGCGTGGTCGCGTCCATCCGCGATATGTAGAGCGTTTTCGAGCGAAGTGGATACCGGTTCGCGTGAAGAAAACGCGTTAAAGCAAGAATCTAGAGCCTCGGTTCTGATTCAATCAGAACCGAAGCTCTAGGAGGGCGCTCGCGGCGGAGCAACGGGCAGCAGCACCTCGAACAGCGTCTTGCTGGCGATCGGATGGGCACCCTCGAGCGCCAGCAGCCGCCGCTTCGAGATCACCCCGCCGTAAGGCGAGAGCCGGTCGGTGTAATTGCCGGCCTCGAGCACGCGGTGACAGGGCACGATCAGCAAGTACGGATTCTTCGAGATCGCCTGCGCCACCGAATGTGCGGCACCGGAGACGCCAAGCGCCCGGGCGATCTCGTGATAGGTCCGGGTTTCCCCGCGCGGGATGGCGCAGGTGGCCTCGTAGACGCGCCGGTGGAAGCCGGGTACGCGGCCGGCATCGAGGCTCACTTCGGAAAAATCCGGGTCGCCGCCCTGAAGCAGGGCCACGATGCCCTCGATCGCAAGCTCGGCATTCCCTGAGGGAAGCTGCTCGCGCGCCTCGGGATGAACCGCAAAGATCCGCCGGCGGGTGTCGATTTCCCGTGCCTCGGGCAATTGGACGGCGACGATTCCGCTGCCGCTCCAGATGATGCCGCAGCGCCCTATGGCCGTGTCGAAAATCGCGTAGCCGCGGCTCACCATGCACACGCCCCACTCAGTGCACGTTTCTCCCTAGACACGCGATCATAACATTGTCACAATCCGGCGCATCCAAAATCTTGCCGGTACGTTAACAACCGTCCCGTCGGCCGCGCCAAACCGCTTGGCGAGGCACGCCGTCTCGGATAATCAGGACGGGCGCAAGGCGCATCCGCGGGCGTAGTTCAATGGTAGAACGGCAGCTTCCCAAGCTGCATACGAGGGTTCGATTCCCTTCGCCCGCTCCAAGGCTTCTCCCCGACCGTGACCGCTACGCCCGATCGATCCGGCAGGCGCATGCGCTGCACCAAGTTTCCAATATATGAGCCCCTCGTCCCCGGCGTTCGCCGCTGCCCGCGCTAAGCTGATTTCGTTCTGGCGGCCGCGCACCTCGCGCCGGGCAAGGCTTGGATGAACGCGATGGACCAGCAAAAACTCGACCGGGCGATCGGCCGCCGCCTGAAGACGCTGCGGACGCAGGCCGGACTGACGCTGAACGAACTCGCGGGCCGTTCCGGCGTCAGCCGGGCCATGATCGGGCGGGTGGAGCGGGCGCAGAGCAGTGCGACCGCCGCGCTGCTCAACAAGCTCTGCGCGGCGCTCGATGTCACCCTCAGCGACGTCGTTGCGCTCGCGGAGAAGCCGCCGGAGCGGCTGGTGCGCGCCGCCGACCAGCCGCAATGGCGCGATCCGGACAGCGGCTATCGCCGCCGTCACGCCTCGCCGCCCGACGGGGCCTCCGGCCTCGAGATCATCGTCGTGGACCTGCCGGCCGGCGCGCGCGTCTCCTACAGCCCCTGGGGCCGCAACGCCTTCACCCAGCAGCTGCTGATGCTGGCGGGCGCGGTCTGCGTGCATATCGACGCCAAGGCGGTCCGCCTGCGCGAGGGCAACTGCCTGGATTTCGACGTGATGCGGGCCGTGACCTTCGAGAACGAAACCAAACAGGACGCGCGCTACGTCATCATCACGCGGCGCGGCACGTCCTACGGGAAAATCTGAGAGAGGCGAGTTCCTGACGATGCAGATCCGTATCGGCGATACCTTCGATCCGCGTGTGATTGCGCTGCTCGATCATCACGTCACGACGGCGCGGGCGCAGACGGCACCGGGCAGCGCGCATGCGCTCGATCTGGCGGGGCTTCGCGCAGTCGACGTCGCGTTCTGGACCGGCTGGGCCGGGGAGACACTGGTCGCCACGGGCGCGCTGAAGACGCTGTCGGCCGATCATGGCGAGGTGAAGTCGATGCACACGCTGCAGACCACGCGGCGGCGCGGCTTCGGCGGCCAGATGCTCGGCCATATCATCGCTGAGGCCCGCGCGCGGGGCATGAGGAAGCTCAGCCTCGAGACCGGTTCGTGGGATTATTTCAAGCCCGCGCATGCGCTCTATACGGCTCATGGCTTCGTCCCCTGCGGGCCGTTCGAGGGCTATGTCGAGGATCCCAACAGCCTGTTCCTGACGCTCGATCTCGCGGGCATTTGAGCGGACTGCAGCCTTGCTGCTCGTCATGGCCGGGCCTTCGCCTCGCCGAAGCGGCTTCGGCCGCGCAGGCGGGACAAGCCCGATATGACGGGCTATGTTCGCGGCCAAATGGTGTAAAAAAGGAACCAGGGAATGAAACGCGCGCGGCTCGCGAATGGGCTCGACGTCACCGCGATTGGCCTCGGCACAGCGCCGCTTGGCGGATTGTTCACCCCTGTCGGCGATGCCGACGCGGAAGCGACCCTCGAACGGGCCTGGATGGCCGGCATCCGCTTCTACGACACCGCGCCGCTCTACGGCTTCGGCCTCGCGGAGCGACGGCTGGGCGCCTTCCTGCGCCAGCAGAAGCGCGCCTCCTATGCCATCTCGACCAAGGTCGGCCGTCTGCTGCGCGCGCCTGACGGTACGGCCATCGAGGACGATTACTACAAGAGCGGGCAGCGCGAGCGGCCTGTGTTCGACTTCTCCTATGACGGCGTGATGCGCTCGGTGGACGAAAGCCTCGGCCGTCTCGGCCTCGACCGCGTCGACGTTCTGCTGGTGCACGATCCCGACGATCATTTCGACGCCGCCGCCGCCGGCGCCTTCCGCGCGCTGCAGCGGCTGCGTGATGACGGCACGATCAAGGCGATCGGAGCCGGCATGAACCAGTCGGAGATGCCGGTTCGCTTCGCCGAGGCCGTGCCGGTCGACTGCTTCCTGCTCGCCGGCCGCTACACGCTGCTCGACCAGGGCGCGCTGGTTGCGCTGTTTCCGCTCTGCACGGCGAAGAACATCGGCATCCTGCTCGGCGGCATCTACAACAGCGGCATCCTGGCCAATCCGCGCACCAGCGCGAAGTTCGACTATCAGGACGCCGATCCGGCGTTGGTCGCGCGGGCGCTCGAACTGGATGAACTCTGCCGCAAGCATGGCACCGAGCTGAAGGCCGCCGCGCTCCAGTTCGGCATGGCCCATCCCGCGGTTACGGTCGCCGTGATGGGCGCGCGCAATGCTGCCGAAATTGCCGAGAACGTCGCGATGTCGGAGACGGCGGTCCCGCACGCCTTCTGGCAGGAGCTGCGCGCGCGAAACCTGGTGGACGCCCGCGCGCCGCTTCCGGGCGGGGTGTGAGGCATGATCATCGACGGCCACCAGCATTTCTGGGATCCGGCGCGGGCCGATTATCCCTGGATGGATGCGCCAGAGCTGGCGCCGATCCGACGCGCCTTCGGTCCAGCCGATCTCGCGCCGCTGCTGCAGGCGAACGGCATCGACGCCAGCATCGTGGTGCAGTGCCGCTCCGCGCTGGAAGAGACCGAGGAATTCCTGCGCATCGCGGATGCGACGCCCTCAATCATCGGCGTGGTCGGCTGGGTTGATTTGACGGACGATGCGCTCGGCGACACGCTCGATCGATTGCGGGCCTCGCGCGGCGGCGACAAGCTCGTCGGCATCCGCCATCAGGTCCACGACGAGGCTGATCCTGACTGGCTGCTGCGTTCGGATGTGCAGCGCGGCCTCACCGCGGTGTTCGCCCGCGATCTGGCTTATGATGTCCTCATCCGCACCCGCGAGCTGCCGGCCGCGATCGCAACGGCGCGAGCCTTTCAGCACGCTCGTTTCGTGCTCGACCACGCCGCCAAGCCGGCGATCGCCGAGGGTGGAAGCCCCGGATGGTCCGATCGCATCGCGGCGCTCGCTGCCTGCGGCAACGTCTGGTGCAAGATTTCAGGGCTCGCGACAGAAGCGACATGGCACGACTGGGATGCGGACCGGCTGTTCCCGTTCGTCGCGCATGCCGCAAATTGCTTCGGCGAGGATCGCCTGATCTTCGGCTCGGACTGGCCGGTGTGTCTGCTGGCGGGAAGCTATGCCGAGATCAAGGACGCGCTGGAGGCGTGTCTGGCGCGGCTCGGTGCGAACGTGCGGGCGAAGGCGTTCGGGGTGAATGCGCAGCTAGCGTATCGCTTGCGGGCTGATTGAGGAGACACGCCGGCGTTTCGGCATCGTCTGGGCCGGGCTTGTCCCGGCCATCCACGATCTCGGCCGTGAACGACACGAAGGGACGTGGATGCCCGGGACAAGCCCGGGCATGACGAGTTGGGAATCTCAGGTTTATCTCACGTCCTTGCGTGCGCCTGATCCAGGAGTCCCGTCACGCTCCCGATCCAGCGCGCTCGACGTCGCGAAAAGCTACTTTGCGGCCGTGACCATGATCTCGACGGTGTACTGCGGCGCAGCCAGCTTGGCTTCGACGGTGGCACGGGCCGGGGTGTTGCCGGGCGAAACCCAGGCGTCCCACACCGCGTTCATCTCGCCGAAGGTCTTCATGTCGGTGATGTAGATCGTGGCCGAGAGCAGTTTCGACTTGTCGGTGCCGGCCTTGGCGAGATGGCTGTCGATGGTCGCCAGGATGTCCTGGGTCTGCTTGGTCACGCTTTCGCCGGCAGCGTTGTTGGCGACGACGCCAGCGAGGTAAACGGTGTTGCCGTGGACGACGGCCTGGCTCATGCGTGGCCCGGTTTCAAAACGCTGAATGCTCATTTGGGGTCTCCTGATGGAATGGCGGCCCTGTCTAGCCCAGCGTCTCGCGCTCTGCCACCCCGGGCACGCATGCGTGGCCGGGCACGCATGCGTCGCCTCCGCCAATCGGCAGCAGGAGCCGCATTGCGGCGCGCCTCAGCCTGCGGCCTGCGCCGCCGCGCGGCCGGCATTGCGGCCCGAGAACAGGCAGCCGCCAAGGAATGTGCCCTCCAGCGAGCGATGGCCGTGCACGCCGCCGCCGCCGAAGCCCGCGGCTTCGCCGGCCGCATAGAGGCCGGGAATGACGCGGCCCTCGCTGCCGAACACGCGCCCGTCGAGATCGGTCTCGAATCCGCCCAGCGTCTTGCGGGTGAGGATGTTGAGCTTGACCGCGATCAGCGGTCCCTGCGCGGGATCGAGGATGCGGTGTGGCGAGGCCGTGCGGATCAGTTTGTCGCCGATATAGCGCCGCGCATTGTGAATGTTCATCACCTGCGCATCCTTGACATAGGGATTGGCGATCTCGCGGTCACGCGCCTCGATCTGCATCCTGATATGATCGAGCTTGAGCAGGTCGCTGCCGGCGAGCTTGTTCATCTCCGCAACGAGATCCTCCAGCCTGTCGCGCACGATGAAGTCGACGCCATAACTCTTGAAAGCCTCCACGGGCGCCGGGGCGCCCTTGTTGGTGGCGCGGCGCAAGGTCATGCGCCAGCTCTTGCCGGTGAGATCGGGATTCTGTTCCGAGCCGGACAGTGCAAATTCCTTTTTGATGATGCTCTGGGTCAGGATGAACCAGGAATAATCGTAGCCGGTCGACATGATGTATTGGAGCTGGCCGAGCGTGTCGGAGCCCGGGAACAGCGGCGCCGGCAACCGCGCGCCCGTGGCGTCGAACCACATCGACGAGGGCCCGGGCAGGATGCGGATGCCATGGCGCGGCCAGATCGGATTCCAGTTCTGGATGCCCTCGACATAATGCCACATGCGGTCGCGGTTGATCAGCCGCGCGCCTGATGCCTCGGTGATGCCGATCATGCGGCCGTCGACATGCTCGGGCACGCCGGAGATCATGAACTTCGGTGGCTCGCCAAGCCGCTTCGGCCAGTTCCGCCGCACCAGTTCGTGATTGCCGCCGATGCCGCCGGACGCCACGATCACGGCCTGCGCCTTCAGTGCGAATTCGCCGACGACCTCGCGCGAGGTGCTCTTGCCGCGCTCGGCATCGTCGGGCGCGAGGATGGCGCCGCTGATGCCCTCCACCGTTCCGCTGGTGATGGACAGCGCATCGACGCGATGGCGGAATTTGAAGGTCAGGCGGCCGCTCTTCACGGCTTCGCGCGCGCGGCGCTCGAACGGCTCGACGATGCCGGGCCCGGTGCCCCAGGTGACGTGGAAGCGCGGTACCGAATTGCCGTGGCCCATCGCGTCATAGCCGCCGCGCTCGGCCCAGCCGACCAGGGGGAAGATGCGGTGGCCCATCGCGCGCAGCCAGTCGCGCTTCTCGCCGGCGGCGAACGCCACATAGGCCTCGGCCCATTGGCGCGGCCAGACATCCTCGTCGCGGTCGAAGCCGGCTGTGCCGAGCCAGTCCTGCATCGCAAGCTCGAAGGAGTCCTTGATGCCGAGCCGGCGCTGCTCCGGCGAATTGACCAGGAACAATCCGCCGAACGACCAGAAGGCCTGACCGCCCAGCGACTGCTCGCCTTCCTGGTCGACCACGACCACGCGCTTGCCGGCATCCGCAATCTCGGTTGCGGCAACGAGTCCCGATAGTCCGGCACCGACGACGATGACGTCTGTCTCTTCAGTCACGTATTTCCCCCGCCATGGGTTCCCCAGTCGTTGCCTCGATTGAAGCCAGTGGTTGCAACCGAGATCAAGGGCTTGCCGCGTAAGACATCATTAACTTGTTCCACTTTGAGACCGAGCTGGGCCTGAAGTGCAGCGCGCGCGCAACACTGGATTTGAATTTGTTTTGAGCGAGCCGGCACGCCTAGACAAAACTCCGGTTACGACGGACGCTGGCGATGCATCACCACCTGACACGCAGATTCGAATTCGACTGGGGCGGGGGACCATGAAAGTTCTGACGGGGTTGCTTGCGGCGGTTCTCCTGATCGTGGGCGTGGGGGCTTCTCACGCAGTGGTTCGGATCGCGGATGACCGTGGTGGCCGGATCGGAACCTACGTCGACAAATACCAGGACCTGCGCCAGTCAGGCGACACCGTCATCATCGACGGTCTCTGCGCCTCGGCCTGCACCATCGTCCTCGGCGCCATCCCGCACGATCGCATCTGCGTGACCTCGCATGCGACGCTGGGCTTCCACGCCGCCTGGGATTTCGGCGCCAACGGCCGCGCCGTCACCAATGCCGAAGCGACCCAGATGCTCTATGCGATGTATCCCTCGCATGTGAAGCGCTGGATCAACCAGCGCGGCGGCCTCACCCCGCACATGCTGTTCCTGAAGGGCAAGCAGCTCCAGGCCATGTACAAGCCCTGCTACCTCGATGCGCAGGCTTCGGCGATCAAGCCGCCGTCACGGTAGGCGCGCGGTCGTCGCTTCCAGCACCGTTATTTCGTCATGGCCGGGCTTGTCCCGGCCATCCACGTTATTGGACAGGTTGGGAAGTCCGTGGATGCCCGGGCCTTCGCCTCGCCGAAGCGGCTTCGGCCGCGCAGGCGGGACAGGTCGGGCATGAGAATGGACAGGCGATAGCGCGAAGCTCATCGCCAAGTGATCTCCTAAGTGATCTCCGCCAGTCCCGCCGCGCTTGCCCGGTCCCGCGCAAGCGCCTATCTCAAAGGCAGGAAACCCGATCGTCGTCATGGCTCAACCACTGCACCCCGCCCATCCGGGACAGGACAATTCGCCCACTGCCGGCCGGCTGCCGGTCGTGCTGCTGTTGTCGGGCGCAGGCGTCGGCGGGCTGATCGTGCTGGGCACGCTCGCGCTCTGGTTCCACTACGGCAGCCGGGTGTTCTTCGAAATGATCAGGACCGGCCTTGCCGCCTGCTTCTGACCTGCGACAGGAAGTTTTCAGCTCATGAGTTCAGCCGCCCGTCCGCTGGTGATCGCGACCGCCTTCGCCGCAAGCCTCATCCTCGGGCTGCTGCTCGTGTTCTGGGCCATGGGCGGGGTGGGCAAGGTGGCGCAGCCGGCCGCCATCGGGGGCCCGTTCCAGCTCACCGACCAGCACGGCAAGACCGTCACCGACAAGAACCTCAAGGGCAAGCCGACCCTGATCTTCTTCGGCTACACCCATTGCCCCGACGTCTGCCCGACCTCGCTGTTCGAGATCTCCGAGGTGTTGCGCGCGATGGGCAAGGATGCCGACAAGGTCAACGCCGTCTTCATCTCGGTCGATCCTGAGCGCGACAACCAGGCCACGATGAAGGATTATCTGTCGAGCTTCGACCCGCATCTGGAAGGCCTCAGCGGCGATCCCGAGGCGATCGCCGGCGTCATCAAATCCTACCGGGTCTACGCCAAGAAGGTCCCGACCAAGGACGGCGACTACACCATGGACCACACCGCGCTAATCTACCTGATGGATCGCGACGGCCGTTTCGTCTCGCCGTTCAACCTGAAGCGGGCGCCGGAAGAGGCGGCAGCGGATTTGAAGCGGTATCTCTGAAGAAAGCTCGATAGCGCACAGGCGTCATGCCCGGGCATAGCCGCCCGAGGGACGGCGTCGCTTACGCTCGCCTATGTCCCGGCCATCCACGTTCTTGGGCTATACGCGAAAGTTCGTGGATGCCCGGGCCTTCGCCTCGCCGAAGCGGCTTCGGCAGGCGGGACAAGCCCGGGCATGACGACCGAAAGACCTTCACCGCAGCCATATTCCGCGTTCGCGTTCCCGGGCGAATGGTCTATAAGGCCCTCCGATCTCAACGAAATTCGTTCATCCGTGCCGATGGCCCCGTCGCAGCAGACGAAATTGCCCAAAAATGTCTGTGCCCTCCTGACCGGGCCGGTGGTCGCTGCTTGCCTGCTCGCAGGTCTGCCCAGCGCGCGCGCCCAGGCTCCGGCCAAGCAGGCTCCGGCGGCCCCCCAGGGGACGTCTCAGGCCACGACGCAGGTCGCCCCCCAGCAGGCCGCACCGCAGGCCGTGCCCGGCTTCTGGGACCCGCGGCGGCGGCCGGAGCGGCCGGATTTGTCGCGCCTGACCGTGATCCGCTTCCTGACCGAGACCGACTATCCGCCCTTCAATTACACAGGCGCCGACGGCAACCCGGCCGGCTTCAATGTCGATCTCGCGCGCGCGCTGTGCGAGGAGATCAAGGTCACCTGCACGGTGCAGATGCGTCGCTTCGAGACGCTGGTCGATGCGCTCTCCTCCAACCGGGGCGATGCCATCATCGCCTCGATGGCGGTCAGCCCGCAGCTCCGCGCCCGCGTCGATTTCACCGATCCCTATTACCGTGTGCCGGCGCGCTTCGCCTCGCGCAAGGACGCGGTGATGCCGGAGATCCGGCCCGAATATCTCGAAGGCAAGAAGGTCGGGGTCATCGCCGGCTCCGCGCATGAGGCCTATCTGAAGGCGATGTTCACCGACGCCGAGCTGCACGGCTATCCCAATGACGATGCGCTGCGCGGCGCCTTGCGCAAGGGCGAGGTCGACTTCATCTTCGGCGACGCCATCTCGCTGGCGTTCTGGATCAACGGCACCGATTCCGGCGATTGCTGCGCCTTTTCCGGCGGCCCCTTCGTCGAGAGCCGCTTCTTCGGCGAAGGCATCGGCATCGCCGTCCGCAAGGGCAACGACGTGCTGCGTCAGGCCCTGAACTGGGCCCTGTTCCGCGTCTGGGAAAAGGGCCGCTACACCGATCTGTGGCTGCGGTATTTTTCGGTGAGCCCGTTCTAACGATCGATCGTCATTCCGGGGCGCGCGAAGAGCGAACCCGGAATCTCGAGATTCCGGGTTCGATGCTGACGCATCGCCCCGGAATGACGATCAAGACCATTTTTGCATTTGGCCCGGAAATCGCTATTTTCCGCGGCCCGGAGGCCCCTTGATGTCCGTTGTCGATCCCAGCATGAGCCCGAGCGATCTTCGCACGCTCGCCGAACAATCCAACGCCTGGCCGTTCGAGCAGGCGAAGGCCATTGTCGCGCGGCTGAAGAAAAGCCCGAAGGACGAGGTGCTGTTCGAGACCGGCTACGGTCCGTCCGGCCTGCCGCATATCGGCACGTTCGGCGAGGTCGCGCGCACCTCGATGGTGCGGCATGCCTTCCGCGTGCTGACCGAAGACAAGATCAAGACGCGCCTGCTCGCCTTTTCCGACGACATGGACGGATTCCGGAAAGTGCCCGACAATGTCCCCAACAAGGAGATGCTGGCCGCGCATCTCGGCAAGCCGCTGACGCGGGTGCCGGATCCATTTTCCAACGAGTATCCGTCATTCGGCGCGCATAACAACGCCCGCCTGCGCGCCTTCCTCGATCATTTCGGCTTCGACTACGAGTTCGCGAGCTCGACAGACTATTACACGTCCGGCCGCTTCGACGCGACGCTGCTCAAGATGCTCGCGGCCTACGACAAGGTGATGGCGATCATCCTGCCGACGCTGGGACCCGATCGCCGCGCGACCTATTCGCCGTTCCTGCCGATCAGCAAGACGACGGGTGTCGTGCTCCAGGTGCCGATGATCCGCCGCGACGCCGCGGCCGGCACCGTGACCTATGTCGATCCGGACACCAACCAGGAAGTCGAGACGCCCGTCACCGGCGGCAACGTCAAATGCCAGTGGAAGGCCGACTGGGCGATGCGCTGGGTCGCGCTCGGCGTCGACTACGAGATGGCCGGCAAGGACCTGATCGATTCGGTGAAGCTGTCCGGCGCGATCGCAAGAGCGCTCGGCGGCACGCCGCCCGAGGGCTTCAACTACGAGCTGTTCCTCGACGACAAGGGCCAGAAGATCTCGAAGTCGAAGGGCAACGGCCTCACCATCGACGAATGGCTGCGCTACGCTTCGCCGGAATCGCTCTCGCTGTTCATGTACCGCGAGCCGAAGGCGGCCAAGCGGCTGTATTTCGACGTCATCCCGCGCAACGTCGACGACTATCAGCAGTTCATCGACGGCTTCGCCAAGCAGGACGGCAAGCAGCAGCTCGGCAATCCGGTCTGGCACGTCCACAGCGGCCATCCGCCCAAGGGCGACATGCCCGTCACCTTCCAACTCCTGCTGACGCTGGTGTCGTCGTCGAACGCGGAGAATGCCGAGACGCTGTGGGGCTTCATCGGGCGCTATCGCCCCGGCGTGAGCCCGCAGTCCCATCCCAAGCTCGATGCGATGGTCGGTTACGCCATCAATTACTACCGCGACTTCGTCGCGCCGACGAAGACGTTCCGCGAGCCGAGCGAGGTCGAGCGCGCCGCCTTGCAGGATCTGCGCGATGCGCTGTCGCAGCTTCCGCAGGACGCCTCGGCCGAGGACATCCAGAACGTCGTCTACGAGATCGGCCGCCGCGAGCCGTTCCTCGACCAGGTCAAGAAGGGCAAGGACGGCCGTCCCGGCGTGACGCTGGACTGGTTCAACATGCTCTACCAGGTGCTGCTCGGCCAGGAGAAGGGGCCGCGCTTCGGCTCCTTCGTCGCCGTGTACGGCATCCAGAACGCCGTCAACATGATCGACGGCGCGCTGGCGCGGAGCGCGTAGCTAGCGTAGCCCGGATTGCGCTTCGTCCATCCGGGCTAAGAATGCGAAGCGTCCTGAGTCGCAAGATCGGCGGGCGAAAGCTGGCGCTGCCGGTGTCCTGATGCGGTTACGGTGCAATCACTGGCTCGCCCACACGATGCGCGCGATCCAGCCGATGTCGCACGCAGCGATCGTGCGCCCGGGCTTCTCCGCCTCCAGCGGCTGCACGTGCAGCGCCTTGGCCGTGCGTCGCTTCAGCGTCGCGACCGTCACATCGCCCGCTGTGGTCTTCACCACCACGCGATCCCCTTTGCGGATCGGCGTGCCGGGCGAGACCAGGACGACGTCGCCGTCGCGATAGACAGGCGCCAGCACATGGCCGGAAATCCCCAGCGCAAAGATGCGGCTGTCTTCGGCGGTTGGCAGCGCGATCTCGGTCCAGCCCTTGCCGGATGGGAAGCCGGACTCGTCGAAGGCGCCGCTCGCGCTGGCTGCCGTGATGTCGATCAGCGGCACCCAACGAACCTCGCCTGAATCGTCGCCGGTCAGCCTGGCAAAACGATCGAGCGAGGTGCCGGTCGCCGCCAGCGCCTTGGCGATCGATTCGGTGGACGGCCAGCGCTCGCGCCCGTCGGGGGTGACGCGTTTGGATCTGTTGAAGGTGGTGGGATCGAGTCCGGCGCGCTTGGCAAGACCGGACGGCGACAGGCCGGCATGCTCCGCCAGCCGATCCAGCGCAACCCAGATCCGGTCGTGAGTGAGTATCCTCTGCGCATTGGCCTGTCTGACCATGGGAGGTCCAGCCCGTCGCAACTCAGGAAAACTATCCTCAAATCAACCGGTTTTCCGTTTTCGGTGCAAGGGGGCGGTGGGGCACGCTTTCGAGTTGGGCGCAAACCGGTCCGGGTCAGCAAAGCCGCGCCGGGGCGGAAGTTGAGAGCCCTTGAGTTCGGCAAGTGTGGCCTTTACGGTCGCCCGCGGGTTTCCAGACCCGCAAGAGACAAAAAACTCAAATAAAATCAAAGGGCTCCGGTAGCGGTGGTCAAGATCTACAAAATCTGTCCGGCCTCGGCCTGGCGCGAGGCAGAGCGGCAGGGTGTTTACCGGGGCAGCGCGGACGATTCGCGCGACGGTTTCATCCATTTCTCAACCGCCACCCAGGTTCCCGAGACCTTGCGCAAGCATTATTTCGGCCAGCGGGCGCTGTTCCTGGTCGAGGTCGACGGCGATGCGCTCGGCGGTGAATTGCGCTGGGAGCGCTCGCGCAACGACGAGCTGTTTCCGCATCTCTATGGCGAACTCGATCTCGGCGCGGTGCTCGCGGTGACGAATCTCAACATGCGCTCCGACGGCGGCCACGACGTTCCGGAGTTGCTGCCGTGATCCGCGCCTTCGACGCTTTTTCGCTCCCTGTGCTGCGCTGGCTCGATCCGGAGGATGCGCATCGCCTCGCGATCCAGGGCCTGCGCTTCCTGCCGCCGGTCAAGCCGCGCCCTGACGATCCCAAGCTCGCCGTGCGCGCCTTCGGGCTCAACTTCCCCAATCCGATCGGCATGGCCGCAGGCTTTGACAAGAGCGCGGAGGTGCCCGACGCCTTGCTGCGGCTCGGTTTCGGCTTCGTCGAGATCGGCTCGGTGACCCCGAAGCCGCAGGCCGGCAATCCGCGCCCGCGGCTGTTCCGGCTCGAGCGCGATGAGGCCGTGATCAACCGCATGGGCTTCAACAATGACGGCGCGGAGGTGGCGCTGCGCCGGCTCGCCGCGCGCGCGCAGCACGGCGGCATTATCGGCGTCAATGTCGGCGCCAACAAGGATTCGCCGGATCGTGTCGCCGACTACGTCAAGCTGATCGAGACCTTCGCGCCGGTGGCAAGCTACTTCACCGTCAACGTCTCCTCGCCGAACACGCCTGGCCTGCGCAATCTGCAGGAAGGCGCCTTGCTCGACGATCTCCTCGGGCGCGTGATCGACGCGCGCGAGCATGTCAGGCAGAAGGCCGGCGACACGCCGGTGCTGCTCAAGATCGCGCCGGATTTGAGTCTCGCCCAGCTCGACGACGTCGTGCAGGTCGCGCGCTCGCGCAAGGTCGACGGCATGATCGTGTCGAATACGACGATTGCTCGCCCGAGCACGTTGCGCGAGGAGATGCGCGCCAAGGAGCAGGGGGGCCTGTCCGGCCGGCCGCTGTTTCGCCTGTCGACGCGCATGGTGGCGGAGACCTATGTGCGTGTCGAGGGCGCGTTCCCCTTGATCGGCGTCGGCGGCGTCGATTCCGGCGGCGCCGCGCTGACGAAGATCCGCGCCGGCGCGAGTCTGATCCAGCTCTATTCGTCGCTGGTCTACAAGGGCCTCGGCCTCGTCGACGAGATCAAGCGCGACCTGACCTCGACGCTGCTGCGCACGGGCCGGGATTCGCTGTCGGAGATCGTCGGTGCCGATGCGGCGACGCTGACGGCGGAGGACTGGCCGGGGGTGTAGCCAGGTCCCCGTAGCCCGGATGGGGCGCAGCGCAATCCGGGAATCAACCCGCTCGCTCGAAGCCCCCGGATTACGCTGCGCTCCATCCGGGCTACAACTCGTCTATCCCTTCGCAAACGTCGCCCGATACAGCGCCGGATATCTTGCGCCCTGCAGGCCGCCGCGGGCGACATAGAATGCGATCAGCGCGCACCACAATCCGGCATTGCCGAGAGATTGCAGTGCCAGCCAGACGCCGAAGAAGATCGCGAGCGATGCCAGCATCAGATTGCGCATCTCGCGCGCCCAGGTGGCGCCGACATAGATGCCGTCGAAGCCGAAGGCGAACACGCCGGGGATCGGCGCAAGCACGATGAACGGCAGGAAGTCGCGTGCGGCGCGGCGGACGTCCTCACTCGCGGTCATGACGTTGATCAGATTCCGCCCGAACAGCGCGAACAGCACCGCGACGATCACCGCGAAGCCGAGGCCCCACAGCAGCACCAGCCTGGTCGAATCCGCAAAGCCTTTGGCATCGCGCGCGCCAAAAGTCCGGCCGCAAAGCTGCTGGGCGGCGTTGGCCAGGCCGTCGAGGAAGAAGGCGCTGACCAGGAGGAAATTGTTGAGCACGGAATTCGCCGCCAGCGTGACGTCGCCGGCGCGCGCTCCCTTGGCGGTGAAGAACAGGAAGACAGCGATCAGTGCCGCAGTGCGGATCATGATGTCGGAATTCACCGCCAGCAGACGCATCAGCTTGTCCCGGTTCAGCAGCGTCGCGCGGGGCACGGCAAAGTCGCCGCCCGCATAGCGTCGGCAGACGATCACGCCGAGCACGAAGCCGATCGTCTCCGCCAGCAGCGCGGCGGCTGCTGCGCCCGCGATGCCAGTGTCGTAGACCAGCACCAGCAGGATCGTTGCCGTCATGTTGATGAGGTTGATGACGACCTGAAGTGCGAGCGCCGGATTGGCGCGGGCCTGTCCCACCAGCCAGCCGAGGATCACGTAATTGGCAAACGCCAGCGGCGACGACCAGATCCGGATCATGAAATAGGTTTTTGCGGCGCGCGTGACCCCGTCGCTGCCGCCCATCAGGTCGAACAGCGCGGCGGCGAGCGGCAGTTGCAACGCGATCAACGCGGCGCCCATCAGGCCTGCGACGATGAAGCCGCGCATCAGGATCGCGGCGAGTTCGCGGCTCTCGCCGGCACCCAGCGCCTGCGCGGTGAAGGCGAGCGTGCTCATGCGCAGGAAGCCGAACAGCCAGAACAGGCAGTCGAAGATCACCGAGGCCATCGCGACGCCGCCGAGCAGCGCGGCGTCGTCGAGCCGGCCGATCGCGGTGGTCGAGACCACGCCGATCAGTGGCGTGGTCAGGTTTGCGACCATCGCCGGACCCGCGATGGCGAAGACCTGGCGTGAGCCGACCTTGGGATAAACGGGCGCGTGCATCAGTCGCGTTGATCCGGCCAGGCGCCCGATCGGGCTCAGCGGCTGCGCGGTGCGCCGAACACGCGCATCAGCAGCCAGATCGGGATCACGATGACGGCGCCGAGCAGGAAGTAGCGCCACAGCCAGTTCACGGTGTCGAAGCCGAGATCCCACAGCCGCTGGAACAGCAGGCGGATGCTGTAGAGGATGTTCCAGGGATCGAAGCCGATCGCGGCGAGCACGATTCCGACGAGGATCGAGAGCAGGACCAGGCGAAACGCGACCGCCAGCGGCGAGCCGCCGAGAAAGCGGTTCAGCCCATCGCTGCGGCCGGCCGGCAAATCTCTGACGTCTTGGACCATCTCAAGCTCCTTGGGGCGGATTCGCCCGATTATAGGTCACGGCGAGGCACATGGGGAACCCCAACCAGCTCGTCAATCAGCTTACCGCGTTTTAATTCGGGCGGCCGATCGGCGGGCCCCGCCTCAAGCCTCAACCTCTGCTGCTTCCCCTTTTAGCATCCGCTCCAGCGTCTCCAGCCGGTCCGCCTCGCGCGGCGGCTTGTCCCAGCGCAAGCGGCTGATGCGGGGAAAGCGCATGGCGACGCCGGATTTGTGCCGCGGCGAGCGCTGCAGGCCCTCGAAGGCAACCTCCAGCACCAGCCCTTTGTCAGGCTCGTGCACGACATGGCGGACGGGACCGAATTTTTCGGTGGTGTTGCGGCGGACGAAGCGGTCGATCTGCAGCAACTCCTCGTCGGTGAAGCCGAAATAGGCCTTGCCGACCGGCACCAGCTCCTCGACCTCGTCGCGACCGGTCCAGACGCCGAACGTGTAGTCGGAGTAGTAGGACGAGCGCTTGCCGTGGCCGCGCTGCGCATACATCAGCACGGCGTCGATGATGTGCGGATCGCGCTTCCACTTCCACCATTGCCCCTTCGGCCGGCCCGGCAGGTAAGGCGCATCGCGCCGTTTCAGCATCACGCCCTCGACGGCGTCGGCATCCTCGCCCGCGCCAGCGCTCGAAGGGTCGGCACGCGCGGCGGTCAACGCGTCCCAGCTAGCGAAAGGGACGGTGGGCGACAGATCGATGCGCGGGTCGCCGAGCTTCCCGATGAAATTCTCCAGCCGCGCGCGCCGTTCCGCGAACGGCAGCTCACGCAGATCGTTCTCGTCGTCACCGAGCAGATCGTAGGCGCGCAGGTGAATGGGGAATTCCTTGATCAGCTTCGGCGAAACGACCTTGCGGTTGAGCCGCTGCTGCAGGACGTTGAAACTCTGCACGCGGCCTTCGCGCAGGATCAGGAGCTCGCCGTCGATGGCGCCCGGCAGGCGTAGCGACGGCACGAGGTCCGGAAAGCTGCCGGTGATGTCCTCGCCGGTGCGCGAATAGAGCCGTGTCGTGATCTGCCCGCGCTCGTCGCGGCCGGCGACCGCCTGAACCCGAATGCCGTCCCATTTCCATTCGGCGATGTAGTCGGCGGGATCGAGGTTCTGGAAGTCCGCATCCTCGATCGCATGGGCCAGCATCACGGGGCGGAACGGCGCGGGATCGCGATTGACCGGCTTGTCGCCGCGGCCCTCCAGCCAGGCGAACAGATCGAGATAGGGGGCGCTGAGCCCCGGCCAGATCAGCTCGACCTCGTGCGGATCCTTGTCGCCGAGTGCGGCTGCCGCGGTCTTGGCCAGCCGCGCGGAGATACCGATGCGCAAGCTCCCCGTGACGAGCTTCAGGAGCGCCCAGCGGCCGGTTTCGTCGAGCTCGTCGAGCCAGCGCTCGAGCTGCTTCGGCAGCTCGGTCTTGCCGAGCGTGCGCAGCGTGGTGACGACCTCGGTGAGGGTGGGCGGCGGCGGGTTGTTGTGGTTGCTTGGATGGAGCCCATTGCTGACACCTTGCCCGGTGTACCCCCCTCCCTGACCCTCCCCCACAAGGGGGGAGGGAATGGTGAGAGGGCTGCCTCCATCACTTTCGGAAGCGCTGCCAGTCGTCACTCTCGCCGGCAGCTCCGCATTCTGCTGTGCTCCCTCCCCCCTTGTGGGGGAGGGCGGGGGAGAGGGATGGCTCGGAAAAGATTCGTTGTTGTTCGTGCCGCGCCTGGGCCACATCAGCGCCACCGTCTCCGAGAGATCGCCGACGTAGTCGTAGCTCAGACCGAACAGCACCGGATCGGTGCGCGATGCGATCAGGTCGCGGATCAATGCGGGCTTGGCGTGCTTGAAGCTGAGTGCACCGGTCAGCGCCGCCAGCGCATAGCCGCGGTCGGGATCGCCGGTCTCGCGAAAATAGCTGGTGATCAGTCGCAGCTTGTTGTTGCGGCCAGGCTCGTAGGCGAGGCGGTCCAGAAGCTCGGCGAAGCGGTTCATGCCTCGGCCTCGCCTTGAAGCGGCGGCTCGCTCTCCTCCTCGTCGCCATAGCCGACGAGATCGAGCGGCTGCGCGCGCAGGCCTTTCGACCTGCACCAATGCACCAGCGCATCTTCCTGGCCGTGCGTCACCCAGACCTCGCCGGCGCCGGTCGCGGCGATGGTGGCCGTGAGGCCGTCCCAGTCGGCGTGGTCGGAGACCACCAGCGGCAGCTCGACGCCGCGCTGCCGCGCGCGGGCGCGCACGCGCATCCATCCCGATGCGAAAGCGGTGACGGGATCGGGAAAGCGCCGCGTCCAGACGTCCGACGTCGCCGAAGGCGGCGCCAGCGTGATGGTGCCCGCGAGCGAGGCCTTCTTCACGCCCGCCACCGGCCTGAGCTCGCCGAGGTCGATCCCCCGGCTCTGGTAGTAATGCGTGATCTTCTCCATCGCGCCGTGCAGGTAGATCGGCGCGTCGTAGCCGGCGTCGCGCAACAGCTTGATCACGCGTTGCGCCTTGCCGAGCGAATAGGCGCCGACGAGATGCGCGCGCTCCGGAAACAGCGCGACGGACGCCAGCAGCTTCTCGACCTCGCCTGTGGCATCGCCGTGCCGGAACACCGGAAGTCCAAAAGTCGCCTCGGTGATGAAGACGTCGCAGGGCACCAGCTCGAACGGCGTGCAGGTCGGATCGGGCGCGTCCTTGTAGTCGCCGGAGGCGACGATGCAGAAGTCCTTGCAGGTGACGGCGACCTGCGCCGATCCCAGCACATGGCCGGCCGGGTGAAACGTCACCCTGGTATCGCCGAGCCGGATCTCCTCACCGTAACCGATCGCCTGCGTCGTGCCGGCAAAGTTCTCGCCGTAGCGCAGCCTCATCATGTCCAGCGTTTCCTGTGTCGCCAGCACCGCACCGTGGCCGGCGCGGGCATGGTCGGAATGGCCGTGCGTGATCACGGCCCGCTCCACCGGGCGGACGGGGTCGATATGGAAGCCGCCGGGCTTGCAGCAGAGGCCGCTCGCCACGGGCATCAGGATGTCTTGCGGACGCATGTGCGTCATATAGGGATCAGGCGCCTCAAGTTAACCCGTCATGCACGGGCTTGACCCGTGCATCCATCCTCTTAAAGAGTTCCCTCCATGATGGATTGCCGGGTCAGGCCCGGCAATGACGAACCTTGGTCACCCATGCCCCTCCGCCTGTTCCGCTCCTCCGGCGATCTCATGGCCGACCGCCGCTTCGAGTTTGCGCGCGACCTCCAGCTCAAGGGGGATCTGCCCGCCGCCGCGGACCTCATCGAGCAGGCCATCGAGCTCGCGCCGAATTTCACCTCGGCCTGGTTCACGCTCGGCGAAATCCGCAGCCAGCTCGGCGAGCGCGACAAGGCGATCGCGGCGTTTCGAAAGTCGCGGGAGTGCGATCCCGAGGACCAGCATGGCGCGCATTTGCATCTGATCCGGCTCGGCGACGAGCAATTGTCCGAGATGCCCAAGGCCTATGTACAGGCGCTGTTCGATCAATACGCGCCGCGCTTCGAGCATGTCCTCATCAACGATCTCGGCTACCGGGCGCCGTCGCTGATCTTCAAGGCGGTGCTGGCCGCCCGCGTCGCCGCTAAGAAGCCGGCCCTGTTCAAGCGCGCGATCGATCTCGGCTGCGGCACCGGGCTCGCGGCTGCCGCCTTCGCAAAACAGGTCGATCATTTCACCGGCATCGATCTGTCGCCCGGCATGATCAAGCAGGCGCGCGCCACCGAGCTTTATGCCGAGCTCGAAGTCGCCGACATGATCGAAGGCCTGCGCGGCAAGGCCGATGCAAGCGCCAACCTCGTCGTTGCCGCGGATGCCTTCGTCTATCTTTCGGATCTCGCGCCGGTGCTTGCCGAAGCAAGGCGCGTGCTCGCATCAGGCGGCGTGCTCGCCTTCACAGTGGAGACGCATGACGGCGGTGGCATTCTCCTTGGCGAGGGTCTGCGCTATGCCCATTCGGCGGAATATGTGCGCGATGCGATCGCGAAGGCCGGGCTCAGGCTGCTGACACAGGAGCCGGCGTCGCCGCGTATCGAGAACAACGAACCGGTACGCGGCCTCGTCGTCGTCGCCGAGAAAACTTGAGTCTAGGCGCTAGGCGCGCGGCAAATTGAGCGTCATTGCGTCGCAAAGCGACGACTTCCCACTTGCGAGCGGAGCTGCGATGCCAGCACAATGCGCGCACTAGGGAGAAACAAAACAATGTCGAAGAATCCATCGCGGCGCGATTTCAGCGCCGCCGCGCTTGCCACCATTGCCGCATCCACGCTGCCTGCGCCCTATGTCTGGGCCGCCGACAAGAAATACGATGCAGGTGCCAGCGACACCGAGATCAAGATCGGGCAGACCGTGCCGCATTCCGGCCCCGGCTCGCTCTACGGCGTGCTCGGCCGCATCGGTGAAGCCTATTTCCAGATGCTGAACGACAAGGGCGGCATCAACGGACGCAAGGTCAAGTTCCTGACCCTGGACGATGCCTACAGCGCACCAAAATGCGTCGAAGCGACACGGCGCCTGGTCGAGCAGGAGGAGGTGCTGGCGCTTTACGGCTCGCTCGGCACCGCGCCGCAGACCTCGGTGCACAAATACCTCAATTCGAAGGGTGTGCCGCAGCTTCTGCTCAACACCGGCGCCTCGAAGTGGAACAACCCGAAAGAGTTCAAATGGACGATGGCGGGCCTGCCGCTCTATCCGACCGAAGCGCGGATCCTCGCGCGGCACGTCGTCAGCGTGAAGCCGAACGCCAAGGTCGGCATCCTCTACCAGAACGACGATTTCGGCCGGGACTTTCTCGGTCCCTTCAAGAAGGTTCTGGCCGACGCCGGCGGCACCGCGCAGGTGATCATGGAGCAGACCTACGATCTCACCGATCCGACCGTCGATTCCCAGCTCATCAATCTCTCGAAGTCGGGCGCTGACGTCTTCTACAACATCACCACCGGAAAGGCGACGTCGCAGTCGATCCGCAAGGTCGCCGAACTCGGCTGGAAGCCGCTGCAGCTCCTGTCGGCCGGTTCGACCGGACGCTCGATCCTCAACGCGGCTGGGTTCGAGAACGCCGCGGGCATCGTCGCCATCCGCTACAACAAGGAGGTTGGCCTGCCGAAATGGGAGAAGGACCCGGACGTGATGGCGTTTGAGGAGCTGCGCAAGAAGTACATGCCGACCATCGACCCCGACAACACCATCGCCTTTGCCGGCTACGGCCAGGCCGTGACCATGGGCGAGATCCTGCGCCGCTGCGGCGACGATCTCACCCGCGCCAACGTGCTGAAGCAGGCGTCGAACCTCAACGGTTTCCACTCGCCCTATTTCCTCGACGGCATCAATTACAGCTACACGCCCGACGACTACACGCCGATGAAGACGCTCTACATCTCGATCTTCAGCGGCAAGGACTGGGACATCTCCGACACGCCGATGACGGAGTAGGAGGCGTTTCCTTCCTTCTCCTCTTGTGGGAGAAGGTGGCGCGAAGCGCCGGATGAGGGGTATGTCTCCGCGTACTCGAAGAGAGTGTCTCGCGGAGAGAGACCCCTCACTCGTCTCGTCGCTCACGCGTCGAGCCACCCTCTCCCACAAGGGGAGAGGGAAAGCAGCGGCTCGCTTGTTGCATCCCCCCTCGACGAACCCACCCCCACGGCTTACCTGTGATGCCGTGCCGCCCCGCATCATCAAAATCCCGGCCGAGCCGGCCACTCTGCTGCCCGACCGCTTCCAGGCGTGGTTCGCGGCCCGGGGCTGGTCGCCGCGCGCGCATCAATTGGCGCTGCTGGAGAAGGCGCGCGAAGACGCCAGCGCGCTCCTGATTGCGCCGACAGGCGCCGGCAAGACCCTGGCGGGATTTCTGCCAACGCTGGTGGAGCTGAGTTCCGCTCCCGCGGCCACCGTGACATCCGTGGTTTCCACTGGCCGCGCCGTTCAGCGCAGCGGCGGCCTGCACACGCTCTACATTTCACCGCTGAAAGCGCTCGCCGTCGACATCGCGCGCAATCTGGAGAGGCCGGTCGCGGAGATGGGGCTGCCGATCAAAGTCGAGACCCGCACCGGCGATACACCGGCGTCGCGGCGGCAGCGGCAGCGGCGCTATCCGCCGGATATCATGCTGACGACGCCGGAGCAGCTCGCGCTGCTGCTGTCCTCGGACGATGGGCCGTTCCTGTTCTCCTCGCTCAAGCGCATCGTGCTCGACGAGCTCCACGCGCTGGTGACGTCCAAGCGCGGCGACCTGTTGTCGCTCGGGCTGGCGCGGCTGTGGCGGCTGGCGCCGCAGATGCGCGCGATCGGCCTGTCGGCGACGGTGGCCGAGCCGGAATCGCTGGCGCGCTTCCTGGTGCCGCAACCGAAGGACAAGGCTTTCTCGGCCGACATCGTCGTGGCCGGCGGCGCGGCGCCGCCGCTGGTCGAGATGCTCGACACCCGCGAGCGGCTGCCCTGGGCCGGCCACAGTGCACGCCATGCGCTCCCCGAAATCTACGAACTGATCAAGGCGAACAAGACCACGCTGGTGTTCGTCAACACCCGCAGCCAGGCCGAGATGCTGTTCCAGAATCTCTGGAGCATGAACGACGACAACCTCGCCATCGCGCTGCATCACGGCTCGCTCGACGTCGCCCAGCGCCGCAAGGTCGAGGACGCGATGTCGGCAGGCAAGCTGCGCGGCGTGGTCTGCACTTCCTCGCTCGATCTCGGCGTCGACTGGGGCGACGTCGATCTCGTCCTCAACATCGGCGCACCCAAGGGATCCTCACGGCTGATGCAGCGCATCGGTCGCGCCAACCACCGGCTCGATGAAGCCTCGCGCGCGGTGCTGGTGCCGGCCAATCGTTTCGAGGTGCTCGAGTGCCGCGTGGCGATCGATGCGATTGCCGAGAATGCGCAGGATACGCCGCCGCTGCGCACCGGCGCGCTGGATGTGCTGGCCCAGCACGTGCTCGGCTGCGCCTGCGGCGAGCCGTTTCTCGCGGACGACCTCTACGACGAGGTGCGCACCGCCGCGCCCTATGCCGATCTCACGCGCCAGGATTTCGACGACGTCGTCGATTTCGTCGCCTCCGGCGGCTACGCGCTGAAGACCTACGAGCGCTTTGCCCGCATCAAGCAGGACAAGCAGGGCCGCTGGCGCGTCGCTAATCCGAAGGTTCGGCAGAGCTACCGCATGAATGTCGGCACGATCGTCGAGGACGACATGCTGAAGGTGCGGCTGGTGCGCTCGCGCGGCGGCGGGAAGGGGCCAACGGGCGTGATCGCGCGCGGCGGGCGATTGCTAGGCCAGATCGAGGCAGGCTTCATCGAGGGCCTCTCGCCCGCCGACACTTTCGTGTTCGGCGGCGAGGTGGTCCGCTACGAAACCCTGGTCGAGGACCAGGTCTATGTCTCGCGCGCCAACGACAAGGACCCGAAGGTGCCATCCTACATGGGCGGCAAGTTCCCGCTCTCGACCTATCTCGCCGAACGCGTCCGCCGGCTGCTCGACGACGGCCGCGCGTGGCAGGCCTTGCCGGAGCAGGTGCGCGACTGGCTCTCTTTGCAGAAGGACGTCAGCAGCGTGCCGGCGGTGCGCGAGCTTCTCGTCGAAAGCTTCCCGCGCGCCAACAAGCACTACATCGTCTGCTATCCCTTCGAGGGACGCCTCGCGCACCAGACGCTCGGCATGCTCCTGACGCGCCGACTGGAGCGCGCCCGCGCCCGGCCGCTCGGCTTCGTCGCCAACGAATACGCGATCGCGGTCTGGGCGCTCGGCGACATGTCCTTCATGATCCGGAACGGCAAGCTCGACCTTAACGCGCTGTTCGACCCTGACATGCTCGGCGACGACCTCGAGGCCTGGCTCGACGAATCCGCCCTGATGAAACGGACCTTCCGCAATTGCGCGATCATCTCCGGCCTGATCGCGCGCCGCCACACCGGCGAGGAGAAAAGCCGCCGCCAGGTGCTGTTCTCGACCGATCTCGTCTACGACGTGCTGCGAAAACACCAGGCCGATCACGTGCTGCTGCGTGCCGCGCGCGCCGATGCCGCCACGGGCCTGCTCGATCTGCGGCGCCTCAGCGACATGCTCACCCGCATCCAGGGCCGCATCACCTACCGGGAACTCGACCGCGTCTCCCCGCTCGCCGTCCCCGTGATGCTGGAAATCGGCCGCGAGTCAGTTTATGGCGAAGCTGGCGACGAGTTGTTGGCGGAGGCTGCCGACGAGCTTGTCAAAGAGGCGATGTCGTAGCTGCAATCATGACTTTTCGGAGCACTGATCTATCCACGCCGTCATGCCCGGGCTTGACCCGGGCATCCACGTCTTCGTTTCCGCGGCAAAAACGTGGATGGCCGGGACAAGCCCGGCCATGACCGAGCAAGCGGCAATTTCGGTGACGACGACGCTTGCGCTGGATATCGCAGGCGTGCCGTTTCACGCCGATCTCTCCGGCGCGCTCTTCTGGGAGGAGCAGCGCCTGCTCGTCGTGTCCGATCTGCATCTGGAAAAGGGATCCAGCTTCGCGATGCGTGGCGTGCTGCTGCCGCCTTACGATACGATCGCAACGCTCGGCCGCCTCGCTGCTGTCATCTCCCGCCATGATCCTCGAATGGTCATTGCGCTCGGCGACAGTTTCCACGATCGCACCGCGCATGATCGCCTGACGGCGGAGGACCGCGAAGCTGTCTCCGCGTTCCAGACCGGCCGCGACTGGATCTGGATCTCCGGCAATCACGATCCCAAGCTGCCGCGCGATCTCGGCGGCACCGTCGCGGACGAAGTCGCGATCGGCCCGATCACCTTTCGCCACGAGCCGACCGGCGCGCAGGGCGAAATCGCCGGCCATCTGCATCCCAAGGCGCGCGTCTCGACGCGCGGCCGGTCGATGGAGCGCCGCTGTTTCGTCTCCGACGGGATGCGCGCCGTGATGCCGGCCTTCGGCGCCTATGCCGGCGGCCTCAGCATCCGCGATGCGGCCTTCAAGAAAATCTTTCCGAAAAACGGCTTCGTCGCCCATCTGCTCGGCGACCGCCGCGTCCACGCCATTGCGGCGTCGCGCTGTTCCTGAGACTTTGGCAAGCCTCGGAACAAATTAAGAACACTTTAGCAAGTCTCTGATATATCATTGTGATTCGGCGCGTTGCCGATACAATATCTAGCGTCTATCAGACTTTGCGAGGACTACATGTCCACCATTGCCTTCGATCAATTCGCGCTCACCCGGATCGCGGATTTCGCGCGCTCGCTGTCGCGGCTGCACCAGGCCGCGCGGCGCTACGCCGTCGATGACGACCAGTTCGACCGCGAGTTCAACGCGGTGTGCCAGTCGATCTGGGGCTACACCATCGACGATGTCAGCGACGATCTGTTCTCGACCGAGGACCATCTGTTCCTCGACACGCTGGACGAAGCCCAGGCGCGCATCTTCGCGGCCGAGCAGGGCTACGACCTCGTCGACGATCAGGGCATGCTGACCGATTGGTGGGGGTTCTGCTGGATGATCCTGGCCGAGAACCGCGGTCTGCTGACGGCCGACAACCGCGCCGCCGCGCGCGCCGCGATCGAGGAGAAATATCTGGCGGCGCCGAACGTGATCGGGGTGATCATCGGGAGGTAGTCTCGTGCCCCGGACGCAGCGCATCGTTTCTTCAACGGTGCGCTGCAGAGCCGGGGCCCATTGGTGAGGCATTCTCGGTCCCGGCTCTGCGTCGCGTCATTGCATGCCGCGACGCGTCCGGGACACGGGATCGAGCTAATCCAGGCCCGCCCGCTTCGCCGACTTTGCCGTCGTCTTCGGCACCGTCACATCGGGCAGCGCCTCGCGCACGATCTCCGTCACCGGCGCATCCGCCGACACCGTTTCGGCGCGTACCGGCGCCACCTTCATCTCGCCGAGGCGAGCGCGGACCTGCGCGGTGAGGCCGGGATAGGAGGCGACCGGGGTGAAGTCGGCGGCCTGGTCGTTGCCGACGCGGATGCCGGTATAGGCGACGAGGCCGTCGGTGGTGGCGATCACGTCGCCGGCTTTCAGCGAGGAATCCAGCGCCAGATCGACCGGGGCAAGGCCGACCGGCTCGCGGCCGTTGCAGGTACAGTCTGAACGCAGCGCCTTGCGATAGGCGAACGCGTTCTCGCTGTCGGCGTATCGCTCGCCGGTCTGCGCGTAGGCGCCGTCGATCGAGGTCCCGAAATAGACCTTTGTCGTGCTGGCCGGACAGAACGCCTGGCACATTTGCGCGGGCGAGGCGAGGCCGCGCATCAGCGGAAAATACTTGCCGTCACAGCTGCGCACGCAAAAGGCGGGGCCGGAGCCGCCGGCCGCGGCCGAACGCGTTGGCGGTACATATTGCGGGGGCGCATTCTGCTGGCCGGTGAAGGGATCGGCGTAGGGGGTCGCCTGCTGGGGCACCTCACGCTGAGGACGCCTCTGCTGCGCGCCACCGAACAGGAAGTCGAACAGGCCCTCGGCCGAAACCGGGGCGGGAGCCGCAAGCAGCGGGGCTGCGATTGTGGCGGCCACAAGCATCGTGCGCCGCCGCAGGCGCGCATGGGACATGACTGTACGCAACGCTTACTCCAACCGACGCTACCGAACCGGCCGCGACCGGTGAGGATCGTGGCACATGATTCACCATAAGGGCCGATGGTAAATGGGCGGTTGAGGGGCTGGACCACGAAGCTCGTCATGGCCGGGCTTGTCCCGGCCATGACGATCTTTCGTGCGGCGAAGACGTGGATGCCCGGGCCTTCGCCTCGCCGAAGCGGCTTCGGCCGCGCAGGCGGGTCAAGCCCGGGCATGACGGCGGAAAAACTTTCGCGGCCTCAGGCCTTCAGGAATTCCGAGGCCTTGTACAGCGAGCGGAACGGCAGGCCGGCGGCACCGAACGTGTCGGTAGCACCTTCCTCGCGGTCGACCATGGTCAGCACCAGCACCACCTCGGCGCCGGTCTCGCGCACCGATTCCACCGCCTTCATCGCCGAGCCGCCAGTGGTGGTGACGTCCTCGACGATCACGACCCGCTTGCCTTCGAGCGTCTCGCCCCTGGGCAGCCCCTCGATCGCAAGCTTGGCGCCGTGTTCCTTCGGCTTCTTGCGCACGAAGAAGGCCGCGATCGGATGGCCCTTGATCCAGGAGATCTGCGCCAGCGCGCCGGCGAGCGGCACCGCGCCCATCTCGAGGCCGCCGATGAAATCGAGATTGTCGTCCTTCAGGGCCTCATAGGTCAGCTCGGCGAGCAGGGTCGCGCCTTCCGGGTCGAGCATGGTCGGCTTCAGGTTGAAGTAGAAATCGCTCTTGCGGCCGGACGCGAGCGTCACCTCGCCGCGGCCAAAGGAGCGCCGGCGGATGATTTCGAACAGGCGGGCGCGGGAGGCAGATTTCGACACGGCGGTCCCTCGGGAGCGTTTCTTGGAGGTGGCAGAATTTATCCGCGACAGCCGCGACATTCCAGAGGAGACCGGTCCAGTCAACAGGGATCGGCCATTCCGGTCCGCCCGTTGTGGGGCCGCAACCTTCTGGAGTAGTGAGAGCCAGGCCGAGAACAGAGCGTCCTGGGGAGGGAAACAAGGCATGACCATCGAGCTGCACACCTGGAACACGCCGAATGGCCGCAAGATCTCGGTCGCACTGGAGGAAATGGGACTGGCCTACAAGGTGATCCCGGTGAACATCACCAAGGGCGAACAGATGGCGCCGGAGTTCCTCAAGCTGTCTCCGAACAACAAGATCCCCGCCATCGTCGACGCCGAAGGCCCGGACGGCAAGCCTGTCAGCATCTTCGAATCCGGGGCGATCCTGCTCTATCTCGGCGAAAAGACCGGCAAATTCCTGCCGAAATCGCTCTCGGGGCGCATTCCCGTCTACGAATGGCTGATGTGGCAGATGGGCGGCTTTGGGCCGATGCCCGGCCAGGTGCATCATTTTATCGCACTGGAGAACGAGCAGGACCGCGCCTACGGCCTGAAGCGCTACATGGCCGAAACCCGCAGGCTGTATGGCGTGCTGGACCGCCGGCTCGCGGAGCACGACTTCGTCGCCGGCGACCTCTCGATTGCAGATTTTGCCATCCTGGGCTGGGCCTGGCGCCATCCTCGCCACAAGGTTGATCTGGCCGACTTCCCCCACGTCAAGCGCTGGTACGAGGCGCTGATGGCAAGGCCGGCGGTGAAGCGGGGGATGGAGGCGAAGCTGGACTAAATCTCCAAGCCCTCGCACCTCGTGCCCCGGACGCCTTGCAGTGCGTCTGGGACACGAGCGCGTGGCTCGCGACGTCGGCTATAGCTTCCGCGCCTCGATCGCCATCCGCACCGCAAGCCCGGCCAGCACCGTGCCCATCAGCCAGCGCTGCACCAGCAGCCAGCCCGGTCGGCTCCCCAGGAACAGCGCGATCGATCCGGCCGCCAGCGCGATCATCGCATTCACGCTGACGCTGATCGCGATCTGAATCGTGCCTAGCACCACCGACTGCATAAGCACGCTGCCGGCGGCGGGATCGATGAACTGCGGTAGCAGCGCCAGGTACAGCATCGCGATCTTCGGATTGAGCAGGTTGGTGACGAACCCCATCGCGAACAGTCTGCGCGGGCTGTCGATCGCGAGTTGTCTCACCTGGAACGGCGAGCGTCCGCCCGGCTTCACCGCCTGCCAGGCCAGCCACAACATATAACCCGCGCCCGCAAAGCGCAGCGCGTCATAGGCGAAGGGAACAGCGAGCAAGAGCGCCGTGATGCCGAACGCCGCGCACAGCATGTAGAATACGAAGCCCAGCGCCACGCCGCCGAGCGAGACGATGCCGGCCGCCGGCCCCTGCGTGATCGAGCGCGAGATCAGATAGATCACGTTCGGTCCGGGCGTCAGCACCAGACCGAGAGAGACGAGGGCGAAGCCGAGCAGGGCGGAGGTGTGGGGCATGGGCGAACCGGTCCGGGGTATGGTTCGGTTCTAGTATGCGCGGGATTGCCGGACCATCGCGCAATTGCTCGGAGAACAATTCGATTCCGGCGTATCACTCTAACGTCGTCCCCGCGCAAGCGCCGACCCATACCCCCACGGAGAAGTTTGATGCCAGACCGGAGTGGGCAATCTTCGCCCCACGCGATCCTGTGGTGATGGGTCCCTGCGTTCGCAGGGACGACACTGTGTTTGTAGCGTTAGTGAAGCGGAAGCGGGGCGAAGAGGCAGCGTCAATGCGCCTCGTCCCAGTTGTTCGCCGCGCGCGCATCGACGTGCAGCGGCACCGACAGCAGCACCGCCGGGAACGGCGCGTCCTGCATCACGTGCTGCACGACGGGCAGCGTCGCCGCGACCTCGGCGTCGGGCACCTCGAAGATCAGTTCGTCGTGCACCTGAAGCAGCATCTGCGCCGAGAGCTTCTTCTCGGCGAGCGCCTCCTCGACCCGCGTCATGGCGCGGCGGATGATGTCGGCGGCGGTGCCCTGGAGCCGGGCGTTGATCGCGGCGCGCTCGTTGAAGGCGCGCACCGAGGCGTTGGAGGCCTTGATGTCGGGATAGTGCATCTTGCGGCCGAACAGCGTGGTGACGTAGCCGTGGCTCCGGCAGAAATCTCGCGTCTCGTCCATATAGGCGCGGATGCCCGGGAATCGCTCGAAATACTTCTTGATGTAGGCGGAGGCCTCCTCGCGCGCGATGCCGAGCTGGTTGGCAAGGCCGAACGCGGAGATGCCGTAGATGATTCCGAAATTGATCGCCTTGGCGCGGCGGCGGATCTCGCTCGGCATGCCCTCGACCGGCACGCCGAACATTTCGGAGGCGGTCATGGCGTGAATATCGAGGCCGTCCTTGAACGCCTGCTTGAGCACGGGAATGTCGGCGATCTCCGCCAGCAGCCGCAGCTCGATCTGCGAATAGTCGGCGGAGACGAGCTTGTGCCCGGGCGTGGCGATGAAGGCGCGCCTGATCTTGCGGCCGTCCTCGGTACGCACCGGAATGTTCTGCAAATTCGGCTCGTTCGACGACAGCCGGCCCGTCGTCGTCGCGGCCAGCGCGTAGGTCGTGTGCACGCGATGAGTCTGCGGATTGACGTAGGTCGGCAGCGCGTCGGTGTAGGTCGATTTCAGCTTCGAGACCTGGCGCCACTCCAGGATCTTCTTCGGCAGGTCGTGGCCCTGCTCGGCGAGTTCGTCGAGCACCTGCGCGGTGGTCGACCACGCGCCGGTCTTGGTCTTGGTGCCGCCGGACAATCCCATCTTGCCGAACAGGATGTCGCCGATCTGCTTGGGGCTGCCGACATTGACCGGCTCGCCCGCAATCTCCTGGATTTCGGCCTCGACCCGCGCCGCGGTCTGGGCGAAATCGCCGGACAGCCGCGACAGTACCTGACGGTCGATCGAGATGCCGCGCCGCTCCATGCGTGCGAGCACCGACACCAGCGGTCGCTCCAGCGTCTCGTAGACCGTGGTCATGTGTTCGGCGACGAGGCGCGGCTTGAGCACGCGCCAGACGCGCAACGCCATGTCGGCGCCTTCGGCCGACAGCGGCGCGGCCTTGTCGACCGGCACCTGGTCGAAGCTGATCTTGCCCTTGCCGCTGCCCAGCAGCTCGCTCTCCTTCAGCATGGCGTGACCGAACCAGCGCTCGGCCAGCGCTTCCAGCCCGTGTGAACCGCGGCCGGCGTCGAGCACATAGGAGATCAATTGCGCATCGTCGGTGTTGCGCAGCGTAATGCCATGCTGCGCCAGCATCACCGCCGTGAATTTGACGTCGAAGCCGATCTTGAGGATGCCTGACGATTCCAGCACCGGCCGCAGCGCCTCGATCGCGTCGGCGTGCCCGACCTGGTCGGGCGCGAGGCCGGCATCGAACAGGCCGGCGCCGCCGCCGGACTGCTTGTGCGCCAGCGGCAGATAACAGGCCTCGTTCGGCGCGAGCGCCAGCGCGATGCCGCAGAGATCGGCCTGCATCGGATCGATCGAGTTCGCACGGATCTCGATCGCGACATGGCCGGCATCGTGGATGCGCGCGATGAAGGCGTTGAGCTCGGGAAGAGTCTTGATCGCCTGGTACTTGTTGCGGTCGACCGGAAGCTTGCGCAGCGCTTCCTCGCGGGCCGTCGCGAGCGAGATCGGTGCGCCCTTGAGGCTCGCCGATTTGTCGCCCTTGTCGCCGCCCTTGACGATGGTTGCAGGAGCGGCGAAGAGATCACCTGTCGCCGAAGACGGATCTGCTTTCGCCGTGTTGTCGGCAGCCCCGCCACGCGCTTCGCTGCTGTTCGCCGCGTCGGCATCGACATGGGATGGATCGATCTGCGCATAGTCGGCGACGCGGCGGGTCAGCGTGGTGAATTCCATCGCCTTGAGGAAGGCGATCAGTTTTCGCGCGTCGGGCTCGTGAACGGCGAGATCGTCGAGCGGCACCTCCAGTTCGACCTTGTCGTCGAGCAGCACCAGCTGGCGCGAGATCCGCGCCTTCTCGGCATTTTCGATCAGTGCCTCGCGCCGCTTCGGCTGCTTGATCTCGGTGGCACGGAACAGCAATTGTTCGAGGTCGCCATATTCGACGATCAGTTGCGCCGCGGTCTTGATCCCGATCCCGGGGACGCCGGGGACGTTGTCGGTGGAATCGCCGGCGAGCGCCTGCACCTCGACCACCTTCTCCGGGGGGACACCGAACTTCTCGATCACCTCGGGGATGCCGATGCGGCGATCCTTCATGGTGTCGTACATCGTGATCTTGTCGTTGACGAGCTGCATCAGATCCTTGTCGGAGGACACGATCGTCGTGGTGGCGCCGCGGTCGCTGGCCTGCCGTGCGTAGGTGGCAATGAGATCGTCGGCCTCGAAGCCGCCCTGTTCCAGGCAGGGGAGGTCGAAAGCGCGCACGGCCTCACGGATCAGCGCGAACTGGGGGACCAGATCGTCAGGCGCCGGCGGCCGGTGCGCCTTGTACTCGGGATAGATCTTGTTGCGGAACGTGACTTCCGACTTGTCGAAGATGATCGCCAGATGCGTCGGCCGGTTGTCTGCGGGCATGTCGCGCAGCAGTTTCCACAGCATGTTGCAGAAGCCGAGCACGGCGTTGACCTGCAAGCCGTCGGATTTGCGGTTCAGCGGCGGCAGCGCATGATAGGCGCGGAAAATATAGCCGGAACCGTCGACCAGGAAGATATGGTCGCCCTTGCCGGCGGCTCTGGCCGCGACCGGTTTGGCAGCAGGCTTGTCAGCAGCGGGCTTGGTGTCGGCTTTGGCGGCGGTCTTCGGTGCGGTTTTGGGCATGGCCGCAATGTATGAATTTTTGCCGGCGTTTGACAGTCTCGGAAGGGGGTTTTTGGGCTGCGGGCGCAGCTATCCCCACTGTCATCTCCTCCATTCCGCGGTCATTCCCCGCGAAAGCGGAGAATCCAGTACGCCGCGGCCTATCGATCAACAATGATCGTCTCTGGAATACTGGGTCGCCCGGTCGAGCCGGGCGCCGACACAGAAAATGGCTCTACTCCGCTGCCTGCAACACCGTGCCGGCCTTCTTCGGCGCGATCCGGAACGCATCAGGCCGCTCGAACAGGAAGTCGGCCCGGAGCCGCAGCGCGGCCTGCCAGATGGCGAGCGCTCCGACAACGCCAACGACGGTGACGATCAGCGACACCGTGCCGATATCGGGGATAACGCCAGTGAGCAGCAGCAGCGTCCGCGTCGCCGCCATCGGCAGGAAGAAGGCGAGATAGATCACGATCGAATGCTCGCCGCAGAAGCGGAAGACATTCAGCCATTGGGCGCGCGCGAGCAGCGTACCCATGGTGATGATGGCGCAGGCACCGGCGAAGCCGAGCATGACCGACACGATCTTCCATTCGCTGGCCCCGGCCGCAACGAGGCCGGCATTGACCAGCGCCCAGATCGCGAGCGCGGCAAGTGCCAGCGCAGGATGGCTGCGGGCGCGGTCCGACAGCGCGAAAACATATGGCGCGAACAGATAGCCCGAGTAGAAATAGACGAATCGCGCGCAAAACTCGTCGATCGCGGTCCAGCCTGTGGCGATGCGCGCCGTTTCCAGCGCCGCGGCGACGAGCCAGATCGCCAGCGGCGGGAATCCGCGTGTCAGTTTTGTGACGACGAAGAACACCGGCAGCAGATAGATGAACCACAGGGTTCCGAACGGCTCGATGAAGGATTCCAGATACAGCAGGCCAACGTCGCGCCAGCCCGTCTCCGCCGCGAAGGCCGGCGCTTTGAAGCCGAACTGGATTGTCACCCAGACGACATAGAAATAGGCGAAATGCACCACCTTACGGTCGAGATAGGTTCGCCAGTCGCGATCGATCACCAACGGCAGGAACAAGCCCGATATCAGGAAGAAATCCGGCATCCGGAACGGCTTTGCGAAGGCCACCAACACATGCATGAATCCGGTCTCGCCGGCGGCGAGTTCGACTCCCAGCACCGAATGCATCATCACGACCATGACGATGCAGATGCCCTTGGCGTAGTCGATCCAGTCGATACGCGCGGCAGCCGGGGCATTGACGCTCCCGCTCGCGGCGATCGTGCCGATTGCTGCCATGGTGTCCCTCTTCGAGGCGCGCTCGCCCAAATCTGTACGGGCGTGGAGCAGTGTGGGGCCTTGCGGTTTACGATTTCTTTACCGGTACAAATCGTGTGCCAGTTTTTGCGGGCGGACGGTTCCCTGCCGCCAGGAAAGTGCTAAACCGCCCCGCATTGGGGTTTCGTTAACCAAGTCAAAACAGGGTTTTTCATGCGCATCGCGATGATCGGAACGGGCTATGTGGGACTGGTGTCCGGAGCCTGCTTTGCGGATTTCGGTCACGACGTCACCTGCGTCGACAAGGACGAGAAGAAGATCGCCGCGCTCCACCGCGGCGAGATCCCGATCTACGAGCCGGGCCTCGACGAACTGGTCGCAAACAATGTCAGGGCCAAACGGCTCGACTTCACCACCGACCTGTCGAAGCCGGTGGCCGATGCCGACGCGGTGTTCATCGCGGTCGGCACGCCCTCGCGCCGCGGTGACGGTCACGCCGACCTCTCCTATGTCTACGCTGCCGCGAAGGAGATCGCGCAGTCGCTGTCCGGCTTCACCGTGGTGGTGACGAAGTCGACCGTGCCGGTCGGGACCGGCGATGAGGTCGAGCGCATCATCCGCGAGACCAATCCCAAGGCCGACGTGGTGGTCGCGTCGAACCCCGAATTCCTGCGCGAGGGCGCGGCGATCCGCGACTTCAAGTTCCCCGATCGCGTCGTGGTCGGCACCTCCGACGAGCGCGGCCGCAAGGTGATGGGCGACATCTACCGCCCGCTGTCGCTGAACCAGGCGCCGCTGATGTTCACGGAGCGCCGTACCGCCGAGATGATCAAATACGCCGCGAACGCGTTCCTGGCGACCAAGATCACCTTCATCAACGAGATGGCGGACCTTTCGGAAAAGGTCGGCGCCAACGTGCAGGAGGTCGCGCGCGGCATTGGCCTCGACAACCGTATCGGCACCAAGTTCCTGCACGCCGGCCCCGGCTTCGGCGGCTCCTGCTTCCCGAAGGATACCAAGGCGCTGATCAAGATCGCGCAGGATTACGACGTGAGCTTGCGCATCGTCGAATCCGTGCTGGCGGTCAACGAGAACCGCAAGCGCGCGATGGCGCGCAAGGTCAGCCAGGCGCTCGGCGGCAGCCTGCGCGGCAAGACCATTGCCGTGCTCGGCCTCACCTTCAAGCCCGACACCGACGACATGCGCGATGCGCCGTCGATCCCGCTGGTCACCGGCCTGATCGACATGGGCGCGAAGGTCAGGGCATTCGACCCCGTCGGAATGGAGCAGGCGAAGGGTGAACTGCCGAGCATCACCTATTGCGAGGATGCCTATTCCTGCGCGGAAGGCGCCGATGCGCTCGTCGTCGTCACCGAATGGGTGCAGTTCCGCGGTCTGGACCTCGACCGGCTGAAGGCGACCATGGCCCAGCCCGTCGTCGTCGACCTCCGCAATATCTTCCGTCCTGAAGACATGCGTGCGGCCGGCTTCACCTACGAGAGCATCGGCCGCCCGTCCGCGCAGGGCTGAGCGCGACATATGATTGTCATACCCCGCGAAGGCGGGGTATCCAGTAATCCCGATCTTCGTGATGATTGGGACCTCAGTTTACTGGACCACCCGCCCCTGCGCGCAATCGCGCGCGAGGCCGGTGATGACGGGACCCGAATACTTGCCCCGCAGCTTCGACACGCCCCTCCCGATCGATGCCGTGCTCGACGACCTCTCGCGCACGCTGGAGTCGCACAATGCTGCCGTGCTGGTCGCCCCACCGGGCGCCGGCAAAACCACGCGCGTGCCGCTGGCGCTGCTCGATGCGCCCTGGGCCAAGGGCAAGAAGATCGTCGTGCTGGAGCCGCGCCGCATCGCCGCGCGCGCCAGCGCCGACCGCATGGCCAGGTCGCTTGGTGAGCGCACCGGCGACACCGTCGGCTATCGTGTCCGCTTCGGCTCGAAGATCTCGCGCGCAACCCGCATCGAGGTGGTGACCGAAGGTATCTTCACCCGCCAGATCCTCGACGATCCCGAACTCTCCGGCATCGCCGCCATCCTGTTCGACGAATTCCACGAGCGCTCGCTCGATGCCGATATGGGTCTCGCGCTGGCGCGTGACGCGCAACTCGGCCTGCGCGAGGATCTGCGTATACTCGTGATGTCCGCCACGCTGGATGGCGCCCGCGTCGCAAGGCTGCTGGGCGAGGCGCCCGTCGTCGAGAGCGAGGGCCGGGCGTTCCCGGTCGAGACGCGCTATCTCGGCCGCAAAGCCGATGCGCCGATCGAGCGGCAGATGGCGGATGCGATCGCCTTGGCACTGCGCGCCGATGGCGGCTCGGTGCTGGCGTTCCTGCCGGGCGCCGCCGAAATCCGCCGCACCCAGACCTTCCTGGCCGAGCGCGTGCAGGATGCCAGCATCGAGATCGTGCCGCTGTTCGGCGCGCTCGACGCCGCCGTGCAGGACCGCGCCATCTCGCCGCCGCCGAAGGGCACGCGCAAGGTGGTGCTGGCGACCTCGATCGCGGAGACCTCGCTGACAATCGAAGGCGTCCGCATCGTGGTCGATTCCGGTCTCGCCCGCGTGCCGCGCTACGAACCGGACATCGGCCTGACCAGGCTCGAGACCGTGCGCGTCTCACGCGCGGCGGCGGACCAGCGCCGCGGGCGCGCCGGCCGTACCGAACCGGGTGTCTGCTACCGGCTCTGGGACGAGCCGCAGACCGCCTCGCTCGCGCCCTACACCCAACCGGAAATCCTCAGCGCGGACCTGTCCTCGCTGGTGCTCGATCTCGCGCAATGGGGCGTCACCGATCCTGCCGCGCTGTCGTTCCTCGATCCGCCGCCGCAGCCGGCCTGGAAGGAGGCGAAAAGCCTGCTCTCGGAGCTCAACGCGCTCGACGGCGATGGCCGCATCACCGTGGAAGGCAAGAGTTTGCGCGCGCTGGCGCTGCCGCCGCGGCTGGCGCGCATGATAGTGGATTCACATCGCGCGGGCGCGGGCGAAGCCGCCGCCGAGATCGCTGCCATTCTTACTGAACGCGGGCTCGGCGGCGACAGCGCCGATCTCGAGCACCGCCGCGATCAGTTCCGCCGCGACCGTTCGCCGCGCGCCGCCAGCGCGCGCGATCTGGCGCGGCGCTGGGCTGCCCAAGTGGCGGCGTCAGAAGAGGCGGGGTCGCAGGATGATCTCTCTACCGGCCTGATGCTCGCCTACGCCTTCCCCGATCGCGTCGCGCGCAACCGCGGCAACGGCAGTTTCGTGCTCGCCAATGGCCGTGGCGCCTCGGTCGAGCAGACCTCGTCGCTGGCACGTGCGCCCTATATCGCGATCGGCGAAATGACGGGGACGGCTGCGAGCGGCCGCATCTTGCTGGCGGCGCAAATCACGCAGGACGAAATCGAGCGGCACTTCGAGAAGCACATCGAAGCCGTCGACGAAATCTCCTTCGATCGCGGCGCGATGGCCCTGCGCGCGCGGCGCAGACGTGCGCTGCACGCCATTACGCTCTCCGAGGCGACGCTTGCGGTGTCGCCATCGGAAGAGACGGCCCGCGTCTTCGCCGACGGTCTGATCGCAGCGGGCCTCGATCGCCTGCCCTGGTCGAAGGCTGCCAAACAATGGCGCGACCGCGTCATGTTCCTGCGCAAGGCGGAAGGTGACAGTTGGCCCGATCTGTCGGATGCCGGGCTGATCGCGCGACGCGACGACTGGCTGGTGCCGGCGTTGTACGACAAGATCGCGCTCAAGGACATCTCGGCCGGCGATCTCTCCGATGCGCTGATGGCATTGCTGCCGTGGGAGATGCGTGCGCGGCTCGATCGCGAAGCGCCGACGCATTTCGAAGCGCCGACCGGCACCGTGCTTGCGATCGATTACGAGGCCGAGCAGGGGCCGACCATCGCGGTCCGCTTGCAGGAATTGTTCGGCCTCAACACCCATCCCTCGATCGCTGCCGGCAAGGTGCCCCTGGTGCTGGAACTGCTGTCGCCGGCGCAGCGCCCGGTGCAGGTGACACGCGATCTTCCCGGTTTCTGGCGGGGCAGCTACGCCGCGGTTCGCTCCGATCTGCGCGGCCGCTATCCACGCCATCCCTGGCCGGAGGATCCGGCCAGTGCGCCGCCGACCCGGCGGGTGAAACCGCGCGGGACGTGAGAAGTCACGAACGCGCATTAACCGTTCGCTCATCCTTTTCGTCAAAATGACGCCGGCACAGCTGCGGCCGCGCTCGCGGATCGGCGTGGCGCGTGGTGAAATCGGGCTTTCGGCTCGGAAGTGGTGTGATGCGTAATATCATGATCATCGCGGCCATCATGATCGGCCTCGGCACGTTCATGGCGCAGATGGCGGACCGGATCAGTTCCGCCTCCGCGACGTCGGCTCCGCGCACGACGATCGCCGTTGCGGCCACTGCACCGGCCGGCGGCCGCAGCCTCAATATCCCCCGCGACGGTCGCGGCCATTTCCAGACCGATGGCCGCATCGACGGCCAGCGCATCGGCTTCATGGTCGACACCGGCGCCTCCGTGGTGGCGCTGAACGAGACCTCCGCTGCCCGCTTCGGCCTGCGGCCCTCGCGCGGCGAGTACAACGCCACCGTCTCCACCGCCAACGGCACCATCAAGGCCGCGCGCACCCGTATCGCCATGCTTGATGTCGGCGGTCTCGTGGTGCGCGATGTCGACGCCATGGTGCTGCCCGACGAGGCGCTGTCCGAGAACCTGCTCGGCCTGTCCTTCCTGTCCCGCCTGAAGCGCTTCGAATACGCCAACGGGCAGATGGTGCTGGAGCAGTAGGTCGCTCGACACATTGGAAAATCGGGCTTCCGGGGTTATATTAGGCCCATGCGCCGCAAGGACGTCATTGCCCGTCTGAAGCAAGCCGAGCCCGCCCTGCGGGCTGTTGGCATTGGTGCCCTGTACTTGTTCGGCTCTCATGCGCGCGATGAGGCGAGTGCGGCATCCGACGTGGATATCTTTATTGACCCCGCGCCTGACAAAAATCTCGGCCTGTTGCCTTTCATGGAGGCGTACGAGACCCTGCAGGACGCTTTCGACCACCGCGTCGAGATCGGCTATTCGACCCGTGCCGGCCTCTCGCCCCACATTCGTTCGGACGTGGAACGCGAAGCGTTGCAGATATTTTAATGGCAGCGAGCCGAAGCCCACGAGCGCGCTTGTTGCATATTCGCGATGAAATCGAAGGCGTCGCTGCCGCTATCAAGGGGCTCACATTCGAGCAATATCGAGAGAGCTATCTCCATCGTCGAACCGTCGAGCGCGCCGCACAGATCGTTTCGGAGGCGGCCAAGGCGCTACCGCCTGACCTCTAGGCGCGATACGATCGCGTCCCCTGGACATCCATCATCGGCATCGGCAAGATTCTGCGGCACGAATATCAGCGGCTGGACGATGCTCAGCTCTGGGAGATCGCAACAGTACATTTGCCAGCGTTGGAGCCGGTCGTCGAACACATGATCGCCGAACTGGACAAGCCGACATAGCGTCGTCCTTTACCAAACTGCCGCAATTATCATCCATAAGGCGTCAATCCCGCCTTCCGCTATAGCCCGGCATTCGCTAAGGCTGCATCAAATCCCGCCATTTTCACGAGACCGTCTCAATGTTTCCCAAGCCCAAATCCGTATTGCTGCCAAACACCTACGCCTTCGAATCCGAGCCGATGGTGAAGGCCACGGGTTTCCGCGAATACGACGCGCGCTGGTTGTTCCAGAAGGAAATCAACCTGATGGGGATCCAGGCGCTCGGCATGGGTCTGGGCGCGCTGATTGCCGAACTCGGCGTCAGGCAGGAGATCGTCACCGGCCATGATTTCCGCGGCTATTCGGCCTCGATCAAATACGCGCTGATTTCCGGCCTGATGGCGGCGGGCTGCAAGGTGCACGACATCGGCCTCGCCGTGACGCCGATGGCGTATTTCGCGCAGTTCGACCTCGATGTGCCCTGCTGCGCCATGGTCACGGCCTCGCACAACGACAATGGCTGGACCGGCGTGAAGATGGGGGCCAACCGTCCCATGACCTTCGGCCCCGACGAGATGACGCGGCTGAAGGAGATCGTCCTCGGCGCCGAGTTCAAGAACAAGGTCGGCGGCTCCTACCAGTTCCACGAGAACTATCCCGCGCGCTACATCGCCGATCTCACCAGCCGTCCTAAACTGAAACGCAAGCTCAAGGTGGTCGCGGCCTGCGGCAACGGCACCGCCGGGGCGTTCGCGCCGCAGGTGCTGGAGGCGATCGGTTGCGAGGTCGTCCCGCTCGACACCGAGCTTGACTACACTTTCCCGAAATACAATCCGAATCCGGAAGACATGGAGATGCTGCACGCGATCCGCGACGCGGTGCTGCAGCACAAGGCCGATGTCGGCCTCGGCTTCGACGGCGACGGCGATCGCTGCGGCGTGGTCGACAACACCGGCGAGGAGATCTTCGCCGACAAGGTCGGCGTGATGCTGGCGCGCGACATGTCGGCGATCCACAAGGATGCGCACTTCATTGTCGACGTGAAGTCGACCGGCCTCTTCATCACCGATCCGGTGCTGCAGAAGCAGGGCGCCAAGACCGCCTATTGGAAGACCGGCCATTCCTACATGAAACGCCGCACCCACGAGACGGGCGCGCTCGCGGGCTTCGAGAAATCCGGCCACTTCTTCTTCAACAAGCCCTATGGACGCGGCTATGACGACGGCCTCGTCTCGGCGATCGCGATCTGCGACATGCTCGACCGCGCGGCGGGCAAGTCGATGGCCGATCTGAAAGATGCGCTGCCCAAGACCTGGTCGTCGCCGACCATGTCGCCGCATTGCGCGGACGAGGTCAAATACGGCGTGATCGACGCGGTGGTGAAGCACTTCGAGGCCTTGCAGGCCAAGGGCGCGAAGATCGGCGGACAGGCGATCCGCGATCTCGTCACCGTCAACGGTGTGCGCGTCACGGTGGAGGACGGCAGCTGGGGCCTGGTGCGCGCCTCCTCGAACAAGCCCGAGCTCGTGGTCGTGGTCGAAAGCCCGGTCTCCGAGCAGCGCATGCACGACATGTTCGAGATGGTGAACAGCGTGCTGCGCACCCATCCCGAAGTCGGCGAATACAATCAGAAGATCTGAGGCGGGCCCGGCTCACGGGCGCCTGCCGCATTCACCGCTGTGATCAGCCGCGGCGGCGCGCCCGCTCGGGCCGGGCGCTGGTGGCTTTCACCTGCGGCGGGGCGTGAGCCTGCTACGCGACGACCACCGGCGGGATCGGCAGCGTGGTCACGGACTTGATCTTCTCCATCGCAAAGCGCGAGGTGACGTTCTTGAGCGGCACGGCGCTGATCAGCTTCTTGTAGAAGATGTCATAGGCCTGCATGTCCGCGACCACGACGCGCAGCATGTAGTCGACGTCGCCGGCCATGCGGTAGAATTCCATCACCTCCGGCATCGCGCTGACGGCATCGGCGAACTTCTTGAGCCAGGCGTCCGAATGATCGGCGCTCTCCACCGACACGAATACGGAGATGCCGAGCCCGATCTTGTTCTGGTCGACGAGCGCCACACGCTTCGTGATCACGCCGTCGGCCTCGAGCCGCTGGATGCGCTTCCAGCAGGGGGTCGAGGACAGCCCGACGCGGTCGCCGATCTCGGCAACGGACAGGGAGGCATCGTCCTGGAGAACCATCAGAATCTTGCGGTCGATGGCGTCGAGGCGACGGCTGGTCTCGGGGCTCTGCAGGGCGGCATCAGACATTTGAAGAACTTTGTTCCATTAATGACGGTTCATTCCCTCATATATAGAAAAATCTTCTACTGCAAGCCTATAATCTCGGCGACGCAATTACGGTTACCCCCGGTCACCGCGCAAAAGCTGTTCAATTTCAGGGCGTTGCGGGGCAGCGAGGCCGCCGCCATGGCGGGTGCATTTCAGCGCTGCAGCCGCCGCGGCGAATCGCAGCGCCTCCCGCACATCGCCGCCTTCGGAGAGGCGAAACGTGAAGGCGCCGTGGAACACGTCTCCGGCGCCGAGCGTGTCGATGGCTTCGACCGGAAAGGCCGGTGCCTCGTCAAGCTCGCCCTTTTCGTTCAGCCAGATGGTGCCGCGCGGGCCACGGGTGGCGGCGAGGAAGGCCGGCGTCAGCCGCGACAGATGTCGCAACGCCTCGCCGTCATCGGCCACGCCGGCCGTCTCCTGCAACTGCGCGCTCGCGAACAGCAGATGCGAGGCGGCTGTGAGCAGTCCATCGGTCAGCGCCATCGCGCGGTCGACGCCGACGACGACGGCAATGCCGCGGCGGCGTGCTTCGACACAGAGGTCAGTGCAGAACGCGGCGCAGCGGCTCTCGACCAGCACCGCCTGGCAATCGGCCAGAAGCTGGTCGGCATCGGGCAGCTTCATGCTCCAGAGGCGGGGATCGCGATAGATCGTGAGCGTTCGCTCGCCGGAGGGCTCGATCATGATCGCAGAGACGGGCGTCGAAAGACCCGGCATGCGCACGATGTGCGTGGGCTCGATGCCCTCCTGCGCCATCCGCTCGAGAATGAAGTGGCTCGAGGTCTCCTGCGCGTCGCCCATCGGTCCGGCGAACGAGACGCGGCCGCCGAGCCGGGCGATCGCGATCGCGGCATTGAGCGCGTTGCCGCCGCAGATCTCCGCGAAATGGCCGGCATTGGCCTTGCTGCCGCGTTCGGGCACGGCCTCGACCCGAAAGGTGAGGTCGCGCACGGGAATCCCGATGCAGAGGATGCGCGGCGCGATCCCGGCCATCGGCGGTCTCGGCTCAGGCGCCGCTTTTGTCGTGCACCCAGCGTCCCAGCAGATGGTGGGCGATCGCGAAGGGATGCGGGCCGGCGAGCCCGTCCGGGTGCGTCCGCATCAGCATCAGGGCGGCCTCCTCGCGCGTGAACCAGCGCGCATCCTCCAGCTCGGAATGATCGACGACGATGTCCTCGTTCAGCGCCCGCGCGCTGCAGCCGATCATCAGCGACGACGGGTAGGGCCACGGCTGGGTCATGTAATACTGCACGTCGGTGCAACTGATGCCGGACTCCTCCAGGATCTCGCGGCGCACCGCGTCCTCGATGGTCTCGGCGGCCTCGACGAAGCCCGCGAGGCAGGAATACATGCCCGGCGGAAACTGCTTCTGGCGGCCGAGCAGGCATTTCTCGCCGGAGGCAACATGCATGATCACCACCGGATCGGTGCGGGGAAAATGCTCGGCCTTGCAGGTCGGGCATTCGCGTTTCCAGCCACCTTCCTTCATCGCGCTGCGGGTGCCGCAATTGGCGCAATAGCCATGGCGCTGATGCCAGCTCACCATCGACTTCGCCATCGCGACCGCCGAAAGCTCATGCGCGGGGATCGCGCCCTGCATTGCCATGCCGCGCAGCTCGGTGACGGCGTAATCCTCGCGCCCGACGAGTTTCTCGGCAGCGGCCTGCGACAGGCCCATGCCGAACATCGCGGCGCCGTCGCGCAAGCCCAGGAAAATCGTGCCGGGATTGGCGCCGCATTTCAGCGCCTCGTCGATTCCCAGCAGCGCGCGCACGTTTTCGCCCTCGCGCTTCACCAGCAGCGAGTCGCGGTAGACGACATAGGCGCGCGAGGATGGCTTTTGCTCCATGGCGAACAGCTTTTCGTCGTCGCGGCGCAGATGCGCCGCGCGATCGAGGACGTTGGTGACGAAGGCCGGCTGCCCCAGCGGAAAGGAGTCGAATGCTGACATGTCTTGTTCTCTCAACCCAGCCAGATCTTGCGGCGAAGCGCGCTGATGAAATTCTGGACCTCGGTGGCATCATGCGCCAGGGGCTTCATCACGCCCCAGACCGGGCGCGGCCAGGCGGCGTCACTGACGCGGCGTGCGATGATGTGCACGTGAAGCTGCGGCACGAGGTTGCCGAGCGCCGCGACGTTCAGCTTGTCGCATCGGGTGATCTCCTTCAGCGCGCGCGAGACGCGGGTGATCTCCGTCATCAGCTGCGCCTGCTGGACCTCGTCGAGATCGATGATCTCGACCGCATCCGTGCGCCGCGGCACCAGCAGCAGCCAGGGATAATTCGCGTCCTTGATGACAAGCACCTTCGACAGCGGCAAATCGCCGATGTCGATGGTGTCCTCTTTCAGGCGGGAGTGCAGCGACCAGGCGGGTTCGGACATAGGGGGTTCCGGATGGCCCGATGGGGTCGGGCTTGTTTGGTCCGACCATACGATACGGAGTCTGATTGGGGAAGGATGGGGCCACGCTGCTAGCGCATACTCGGTCGTCGTCCCGGACAAGCGCTGCGCGCGCCCCGGAATGACGGAAACTACGCCTCAGCCAGCACCCGCGCATTGGCGCGCACCGAGGCTTCGCTGACGCTTATGCCGAGGCCAGGGCCATCGGGGACCACGACATGACCGCGGTTGTTGGCGATGCGCTCTTCCAGCACGTCCTCGGTCAGGACGTGATGCGGCATGTAGAACTCGCAGCCGAGCGAGATGCCGGGCGTCGCCGCGATCAGCTGCGTTCCGGCGGCAAGGCCGATGCCACCCTCCCACAGCGTGCCGCCATAGCCGGGCAGGCCGGCGATATCGGCGATCGCCATGATCGCCTGGGCCTCGAACAGGCCGCCGGCCTTCATCAGCTTGATCGAGACGGCGTCGGCCGCCTTGCGGCGCACCACCTCCATCATGTCGCGGCGATCGAAGCAGCTTTCGTCGGCGAGCACGGGCGTTTCCAGCGCCGCGGTGAGCTGCGCCATCACGTCGAGAAATTTGCGCGGCACCGGCTGTTCGATGAAGGTCGGCGAAAACTGCTCGACGTCGCGCAAGATCCTGATGGCGCCGAACGGCGCAAGCGCCTGGTTGTAGTCGACTCGCAGATCGACCTGGTCGCCGAACTCCTTCCGGATCGCTTCGAGATGTTCGATGTCGTCGCGATGCGGCTTCACGCCGGTCTTGACCTTGTAAATGACATTGCCGTCCGGAACCATTTTCCGCATCCGATCCAGATCGGCCGCGAAATCGGGATCGGCGATCGAGAACGACAGCGGGATCGTGTCGCGCACCCGGCCTCCGAGCAGGTCGGCCACCGACAATCCCGATGATTTGCCGAGGATGTCGAGCAAAGCCATCTCGATTCCGACCTTGGCCTCGGCATGCCCGACCAGTGCGCGGTCGAGTTCGGCCATCAGCGCGCGGATGCGGCGTACCGGCTTGCCCAGCACGATGGGCCGCAGATATATGTCGAGTGCGGAGAATGCCGCTTCCGGCGTTCCCGTGAACACCTCCCACGGCGCGGCTTCACCCCAGCCGACAATACCGTCGCTCGATGTCAACTCGAGCAGCACACGCTTCACCGTGCCCTTGACGTTGCCGACGCCCTGGAGACGGGCCATCTTGATCGGGCTTTCGATCAGGAACAGCCTGAGACGTTCGACGCTGGCTTCGGTCATGTCAGGCCTCCATTGACGTGCCAGAGCTGGCCGGTGACGTAGGATGCTTTTGGCGAGGCGAGGAAGGCGATGATCTCGGCCACCTCGTCCGGCCGCCCGCGGCGGCCCATCGGGATCAGCGCCTCGGTCGCGGCGATCTGCTCGGGCGACAGCCGGCTCTCGCTCGGCTTGTCCTTGATGATGAGGCCCGGCGCCACCGCATTGACGGTAATGCGGTCTTTGGCGAGTTCAACTGCTGTCAGCCGCACCAGCGCTTCCAGCGCGGCGCGGCTGGCAGCCGTCGCTGCGAAGGGCGCGAATTCCGGCCGGATCGCATGGGCTACGAAGGACGACACCGTCACGATCCGCGCGTCTTGCCCGGCGCGCAGCAGCGGCAGTGCGGCATCGACCAGTCGCGTGAACGCCAGCGCCGATTCGTCCATCGCCTGGCGAAACTGATCCGCCGGTGTGCCGATCGCGCTGCCGCGGCGGGCATGGCCGCCGACCAGGACCAATCCATCGAGCCGGCCGAAGGCGCGTTGCGTTGCTGTGATGGCATCGGTGACCGCGGCCTCCTTGGCGAGATCGCCGAGGCATTTTGCGACGATGGCGCCCTTCGCCTCGGCATCTGCGGCAGTCGCGTCGAGGCCCGACGCGTTCGCGCGGGTGTGCAGCAGCAGCGCGGTGCCGGGCGCCGCGAGCAACTTTGCGGTGGCGCGGCCGATGCCGCTTGCGGCACCGGTGACGAGATAGACGCGGTTGATATCAGGCATCACGAAGTCGCGTTGGCCGGCGGCAAGGCGCCGGCGCGGTGAAAATGGCTGAGGAAGGCACGCGTCGCGGCCTCCTGCGGATGGTCGATCACCTGTCGCGAGGGGCCTTCCTCGACCACGACACCGTCACGCATGAAGATCAGGCGGTCCGCGACCTCGCGGGCGAAGGCGATCTCGTGGGTCACGATCACCATGGTCATGCCCTCGGACGCGAGTTGCTGGATCACGGCGAGCACCTCGCCGACGAGTTCGGGATCGAGCGCCGAAGTCGCCTCGTCGAACAGCATCACGTCGGGCTCCATCGCGAGCGCCCGCGCGATCGCGACGCGCTGCTTCTGGCCGCCGGACAGCGTCGCCGGATATTGGTCGGCCTTCTCGGCGAGGCCCACCTTGGCGAGTTGCGCCCGCGCGAGTTTTTCAGCGTCGGCCTTGGCCATGCGCCGCACCGTGACCGGCCCCTCCATCACGTTCTGGAGCGTCGTCATGTGCGGGAACAGGTTGAAATGCTGGAACACCATGCCGGTGGTGGCGCGGAATGTCGCGAGCGTCCTCACATCGGGCAGCCTCGCGCCGTCGCCGAACGAAAAGCTGGTGTCGCCGACACGAACGCTGCCGCCGTCGGGCACGACCAGAAGATTGATGCAGCGGAGCAGCGTCGATTTGCCCGAGCCCGACGGGCCGATCAGCGCCACGACGCCACCTTTGGGGACTTCGAGATTGATGTTCTTCAGGACCTCGTTGTCGCCGAAGCTCTTGCGCAAGGACCGGATCTCGATCTTGGAGGTGTCGCTCATTCGCCGACCGCCAGTCGCTTCTCGCCCCGGCGGACGAGGATGGTCAGGGGAATCAGGATCGCCGCATAGGCGACCGCGACAGCGGTGTAGGTCTCCAGCGGCCGGTAGCTGTCATGGGCGGCGACCTGGCTCTGATAGACGAGGTCCGGCACCGCCAGCACGGAGACCAGCGAGGTGTTCTTGAACTGGATGATCGACTGGTTCATCAATGCCGGGATCATGCGCTTGATCGCCTGCGGTAGCACGATGCGACGCATGCTCTGGACGGGGGTCATGCCGAGCGCCGCGCCGGCTTCCGACTGGCCCTTGTCGATGGAGATGATGCCGCCGCGGATGATCTCCGAATAGAACGAGCCGCCATAGAGCGACAGCGCCAGCGCCGAGGCCGTGATCGGCGTCATCTCGACACCGGCGAGGATCGGCAGCGCGTAATAGAACCAGATCAGTTGCACCAGGATCGGCGTGCAGCGGAACGCCTCGATGAAGGTGAGGGCCAGCATACGCACCGCCTTGAAGCGCGACAGGCTACCGAACGCCCCGAACAGACCGAAGACAAGTCCGAGCAAGACGATGACCACGGTGAAGCCGACGGTGACGCCAAGCCCGTTGAGAAAGAGCCAGCGATAGCTCCAGAGGATGCCGAAGTCCCACTGATACATGTGTGTGTTACTCGCCTCGTACCGTCATTCCGGGGGCGCCCGAAGGGCGAACCCGGAATCTCGAGATTCCGGGTTTTCGCTTCGCGAGCCCCGGAATGACGGCGCTGATCCTACAGCGAAACGCCCGGCGGAATGTCCGCCTCGGTCACGCCCACCAGCTCCATGTTGGTGATGATGGCGTTGCGGATGAAGCCGAGGCCTTTGTTGAAGTCGATCCAGGTGTTGACGTAATCGCGGAACGTCTTGTCGGTCTCGCGGCGGAAGCCGGCATTCGACGTCGTCGCGAAGATCGGCGTCGGCAGCACGAACTGGCCGAGCGAGGGGTTCTTCTTCAGCACGGTGAGCGACAGCATGGTGATCAGGCACTGCGCGTCGACGCGGCCGGTCTGCAACGCGGCAGTGGCGTCGTCCGCGGTCTTCAGGCGCGAGATCTGGGCCTTCGGCGTCAGGCGGCTGACGACCTGGTCGTGCGAGGAGCCCTGGTCGACCGCGATCTTGATGTCCGGGGAGTTCAGCTCGGCCCAGCTCTTCGGCTTGAAATCCTTCTTGCAGAGGATGCCGAAGGCGTTGTTGAACACCGGCACCGAGAAATCCACCACCAATGCGCGCTTGGGGGTCGGGTTCAGGCCGAAAAAGATGTCGATCTTGTTGGACTGCAGATCGAGCACCGAATTGCCCCAGGTGGTCTCGGTGATCTCGAGCTCGGCCTCCATGTCGTCGGCGAGCGCCTTGGCGATGTCGACGTAGAAGCCCTTCCACTGGCCGCTGGAAAGGTCCTTCATGTAATAGGGCGCGCCGCCGCCGACCGCGCCGATCCGCATCTTCTTGGTGCGGCGGATGCGGGCGAAGGTCGATTCGTTGGGATCGGCTGCCTGCGCAACGGCCGGCGAGGCCAGTGCGCTCGCGGTTACCGCGCCGATGGCGCCAAGGCCGACAATCGAAGCAACATCACGACGTGTAACCATTGGGATCAATCGCTTTTCTGGTTGGATGTGTTCCGGCAGCGTTCTTACCAAGGCGGCCCCATCTGCGAAAGCACAGCCTATCGGCTGGGCAGGCCGGGAATTGCCCGGATGCTGGGCAAGATCAAGCAGTGCAAACCGATCCCCGCTTGCTTTCCCGCCCTTTTGGCCCCAAATAGGGGCCGGGAGATTGGCGGTGGACGAGCCACTCGCCAACCGGGTCAGGTCCGGAAGGAAGCAGCCCTAACGAGGTCCGGATCGGGTCGCTCGTCAGTCTCCTACTTGTTTTTCCGAGCAAATTGCGCCGGCGGCCCGAGCCGCCAGCGCGCTCCTTTCCGCAAGAGCCGGCGAGAGACACTTCCATTGCGGATCGACCGATGACCGACGCTGGCGCCCCTTCCAATCCTGACAGCGCCGGCAAGGCCGGCACGCCCTACCGGGTGCTGGCGCGCAAATACCGCCCGTCCTCTTTCGACGATCTGATCGGCCAGGAGGCCGTGGTCCGCACCGTCTCCAATGCGTTCGAGACCGGGCGCATTCCGCAGGCCTGGATCCTCACCGGCGTTCGCGGCGTCGGCAAGACCACCACGGCGCGTATCCTCGCCCGTGCGCTCAACTACGAGATGCCGGACGGCTCGGTGAAGGGCCCGACCATCCACATGCCGACGCTGGGCGTGCACTGCCAGGCGATCATGGAAAGCCGGCACATGGACGTGCTGGAGATGGACGCGGCCTCACACACCGGCGTCGACGACGTCCGCCAGATCAATGACAGCGTGCGCTACGCGCCGGCCAGCGCCCGCTACAAGGTCTACATCATCGACGAAGTCCACATGCTGTCGACGGCGGCGTTCAACGCCTTCCTGAAGACGCTGGAGGAGCCGCCGGAGCACGCCAAGTTCGTGTTCGCGACGACAGAGATCCGGAAAGTTCCGGTTACAGTACTTTCGCGCTGCCAGCGCTTCGATCTGCGCCGCGTCGAGGCCGACGTGCTGATGAAGCACCTCGCCGGCATCGCGGCCAAGGAAAAGGTCGAGATCGAGCCCGAGGCGCTGGGTATCATCGCCCGCGCCGCCGAAGGGTCCGTGCGTGATTCGCTGTCGCTGCTCGACCAGGCGATCGCGCATGCGGCCGGCACAGTGAAGGCCGATGCGGTCAGGCAAATGCTGGGGCTCGCCGACCGGACGCGCGTCATCGACCTGTTCGATTCGCTGGCGCGCGGCGACATCGCGTCCGCGTTCCGGGAATTCCGCGACCAGTACGATGTCGGCGCCGATCCGATCGTCGTGCTCTCCGACCTTGCCGAATTCGTCAATTTTGTCACCCGCGTGAAGATCGTGCCGGCCACCGCCGATAACGTCGCCTATGGCGAGACCGAGCGGGTGCGGGCGCGGGATTTCGCCGCCAAGATCTCGATGCGCGTGCTGTCGCGGATGTGGCAGATGCTGCTCAAGGGCATCACCGAAGTGCAGGCCGCGACGCGGCCCGCGGCGGCCGCCGAGATGGTGCTGGTCCGCATCGCCTATGTCGCCGACCTGCCGACACCGGATGAAGCCCTCAAGATGCTGGAGCAGAACGGCGGCGGCTCGCCGGTGGTGAGCGGCGGCAGTGCCACGCGCAGCGCGCCGTCGGCGCCCGTGGCGTCCGCGGCGCCGGTGCGCATGCCGGCCTCGTCGCCGTCGTCGTTCGGTGGCGGCGCCGCCCGGCCGCAGATGGCGGCACCCGCGCCGGATCCGCAAGCCGCTGCGCCGGTGCTTCGCGTCACGAGCTTCACCCAGCTCGTCGCGCTCGCCGGCCAGAAGCGCGACATCATGACCAAGAGCGCGCTCGAATCCGATCTGCGCCTCGTCCGTTTCGAGGAGGGCCGGCTGGAAGTCGCGCTCGAGCCGAATGCGTCCAGGGCCATGATCACCGAGCTCGCGCGCAAGTTCGAGCTTTGGACGGGACGGCGCTGGACCGTGATCGTCTCCAACGAGCCGGGCCAGCCGACGCTTCGTTCGGTCAACCAGGCCGCCAAGCAGGAACATGCGCGCACCGCCGAGGCCGATCCGCGCGTGCAGGAGGTGCTCTCGCGCTTCCCCGGCGCGAAAGTCGTCGAGGTCCGCAGGCTTGCCCCGGAGACGCCGGAATCCAATATTAACGCCGACTATGGCAGCGACGATCCGCCCGACGGTTCTGAAGCCGACGACGATCTCTGAGCCGATCTTTCTTTCCAAGGACGAGCACCGATGGCTGATTTTCTCGGCATGATGAAGCAGGCGGCCCAGCTGCAATCCAAGATGCAGGCGATGCAGGACGAACTCGCCAATGTCGAGGTCGAGGGCATCTCCGGCGGCGGCCTCGTCGCCGTGCGCATGACCGCGAAGATGGACGTGAAGGGTGTCAGGATCGATCCCTCGCTGATGAAGCCGGACGAGCGCGAAGTGCTCGAGGACCTGCTCGTCACCGCCTTTGGCGACGCCCGCCGCAAGGCCGAGACGGCCATGCAGGAGAAGATGCAGTCGCTCACCGGCGGGCTCGGCCTGCCGCCGGGGCTGTTCGGCCAGTAATATGGGCGCCGTTGCAGGTCCCGAAATCGAGCGGCTGGTCCAGCTTCTCGCGCGGCTGCCGGGCCTTGGCCCGCGCTCCGCGCGGCGTGCGGCGCTGCATCTGATCAAGAAGCGCGAAGCGCTGATGACGCCGCTGACGTCCGCCTTGCAGGTCGCGCTCGACAAGGTCCAGGTCTGCAAGACCTGCGGCAACATCGACACGCAAAATCCCTGCACGGTCTGCACCGATCCGAAGCGCGATCCCGCCATCATCGTCGTCGTCGCCGACGTTGCCGACCTCTGGGCGCTGGAGCGGGCCAATGCGACCCAGGGGCGCTATCACGTGCTGGGCGCAACCTTGTCGCCGCTCGACGGCGTCGGCCCGCAGGACCTCACCATCGACGCGCTGGTCGCGCGTGCGCATGCGGCCGAGGTGAGCGAGATCATCCTGGCGCTGAATGCGACGGTCGATGGCCAGACCACGGCGCATTACATCACCGACCTGCTGCAGGACGCCAACGTAAAAGTAACCCGTCTCGCCCATGGTGTGCCGGTTGGCGGCGAGCTTGATTATCTCGACGAAGGTACGCTATCGGCCGCGATGCGGCAGCGGACCCTGTTCTAGAGCGTTTTCGAGCGAAGTGGACATCGGTTCGCGGGAAGAAAACGCGTCACAAAAAGAAGCTCCATTCAGACCTACGGAACGGACGACATGACGAAACTTTTCGCCACACGATTGGCTTTGGTCGCGACGATGACGATGCTGGTGACCCCGGCGTTCTCCGCGCAGGGCGACGAGGCTCTGCCGGCGCCCAAGCCCGGCAAGCCGATCAACACCGGCGACGTGCTCTCGGGCGCGTTGAACGCGATGAAGGTGCGCGACGTCAAGAACGCCGGCAAGCGCATCGCGACCTACCAGATCACCTCCGAGCCGCGCCGCCTGCCGCCGCCGAGCGGACTATGCAATCTGGAGACCGGCCCCGAGACCTTCCAGCTCGTCCCGAACGGCGATGCCCAGGCCGCGCAGTTGAAGGCTTTCGTCGGCAAGGAAATCTCGATCAAGGTCGACGAAGTCGCCTGCGCCAGCGACCCCGGCCAGATGAGCGAAGCCGTGGTTACGAAGTGGAGCATCATCAAGAAGCAGTAGGGGGGCGAGATGCCTTCTCCACATTGCGGTGTCATCGCCCGCGAAGGCGGGCGATCCAGTACGCCGCAGCTTCTCGATTTATCACAGCTGTCTCTGGAATACTGGATGCCCCGCCTTCGCGGGGCATGACAGCGAGTAGTGCCTACACCCTCACCGGCCCCAGCTCCTCAAAATGCCTGCGCTTCTGGAGCCAGGTCAGCAGCACCAGGCTCGGGATCGCCACCAGCACGCAGATCACGAAGAACAGCGGCCAGCCAGTCGCCTTGGCGACATAGCCGGCCACTGACGATAGATAGGTGCGCCCGACCGCCGCGAGCGCGGTGAGCAGCGCGTATTGCGTTGCCGTATGCAGCGGGTTCTGGCACAGCGCGGAGAGGTAGGCGACGAAGATCACGGTGCCGACGGCGCTGGTGAAGTTTTCGCAGGTGATGGCGAAGGCGAGTGCCCACTGGCTGGTGCCGACGAAGGCAAGCCAGGAAAAGGAAAGGTTTGCGAGGGCCTGCACCACGCCGCCGATCCACAGGCACGTCGCCAGCGGGTAACGCCGGGCAAGGAAGCCGCCGGCAAAGCCGCCGATCAGCGTCGCGGCGAGGCCGACGCCCTTCACGATCGCCGCATAGTCGTTGCGGGAGAAGCCGAGGTCGATCACGAAGGGCGCGGTCATGGTGCCGGAAAAGGCGTCGGTGAACTTGAACAGCACCACGAAGGCGAGCGCGGCAAGCGCGTCTTTCCGCGACAGAAACTCCGAGAAGGCGCCGATCGCGGCGTGCAGCACGCGCGTGAACGCAGGTTCGGCCTGCGTCGCCGCTTCCGCCCGCGCCGATTGCCCGGGCTCGGTGGCGGCCAGCGCGGTGACCGTGCCGATCAGCACCATCGCCGCCATCACCACATAGCCCCACATCCACGCCGACGAGCGCGGCATGCCGGTGCCCTCGAAGCCCGAGACGATGAAGAGAGCGCCGGCGGTCGAGACCAGCATGCCGATGCGGTAGGCTGCGACATAGGACGCCATGCCGGCGGCCTGCTCGCTCTCCGGCAGGCTCTCGACACGGAAGGCGTCGACCACGATGTCCTGCGTCGATGACATCGTCGCCACCAGCAGGGCGCCGAGCGCGACGTAGAACGGCGAGCGCGCGGGATCCGTGAGCGCCAGCAGCAGGATCGCGACGATCAGCAGGGCTTGCGAGAACACCAGCCAGCCGCGCCGCCGCCCGAATGCGCGGGTGAACAATGGCACATGCAGCGCGTCCACCAGCGGCGCCCATAAAAATTTCAGCGTGTAGGGCGTGCCCACCAGCGCGAACAGCCCGATGGTCCCGAGATCGACCCCGGCCTCCCGCATCCACACCAGCAGCGTCGAGCCCGACAGCGCCAGCGGCAGCCCTGACGAGAAGCCGAGGAACAGCACGATCAGCACCCGCGGCTGCAGGTAAACGGCCAGGCTGTCGCGCCAGGAGGTGGGGGCCGCCTCGTGGCCAGCAGGTGAGGTCGCATCGGGTGCAGTCATACGGAGGTGTTAGCAGATTCTGGGGGCGCTGCCTCGCTCAAGGACATCGTCATGCCCGGGGCTGTCCCGGGCATCCACGTTCTCCGTGCCGATGCAAAGGTCGTGGATGGCCGGGACAGGCCCGGCCATGACGGCGTACCCCCATCTCACTCCCCCGCCTGGAGCTTCCTTGGAAACAGCTCTGGCGCGCCGGTCGCCACCAGATGCGGGGTTTCGGGCGCGTCGGTCTTGCTGAAATCGAGCTCCTCGATTCGTCCCGCGCGCTTCTCGATCTTGTCGGCGGAGATCAGGATCTGGCGGACGTCCTCGTTGGCGTCGGTAAAATGCTTCTGCAGCTTCGTCACCCGGTCGCGCAGGCGGCCGAGATCGTCGCCGAGCTTGATCACCTCGGTGCGGATCTGGTCGGCGGCGTCGCGCATGCGCGCGTCCTTCATGATCTGCTGCATCACCTGGATCGCCAGCATCAGCAGCGAGGGCGACACCAGCACGACGCGGGCGCGATAGGCCTTCTGGATGATGTCGTCGAAGCCGTCATGGATCTCGGCATAGACCGATTCCGACGGCACGAACATCAGCGCCATCTCCTGGGTCTCGCCGGTGACAAGATATTTTTCCGCGATGTCGTTGACATGCTTCATCACGTCGCCGCGCAGCCGCTGCGTGGCGATCCGCTTCTCCTCGTCGCTGCGGGCGTCGTGCAGCGCGGTCATCGCTTCCAGCGGGAATTTGGCGTCGATGCACAGCGGGCGCTGGTCGGGCAGGAACACCACGCAGTCCGGTCGCTTGCCGGTCGAGAGCGTGAACTGGAACTCGTAGGCGCCTTTTGGAAGACCGTCCTGGACGATCGCCTCCATCCGCGCCTGACCGAAGGCGCCGCGCGACTGCTTGTTGGCGAGCACGTCGCGCAGGGTCGTCACCTGCGTTGTGAGGTCGGTGAGGTTCTTGTGCGCGTTGTCGATGATGCCGAGCCGCTCGTGCAGCGCGCGCAGGCTCTCCATGGTGTTGCGGGTGGTGCTCTCCATGGACTGGCCGACGCGATGGGTCACCGAATCCAGCCGCTCGTTGACCGCGCGCGCCATGTCGGCCTGGCGGCCGGCCAGCGCCTGGGTCATGGCGTCGACCCGGCCCGAAGCTTCGCTCTGGGCGTGCAGCATCTGGCTGATCCGCTCCTCGAGCTCATCGGCCCGGATCGCATTCGCCATCGCGAGTTCCGCGCCGCGCCGTCCCGACCGTGCAATGACGAGAGCGATCGCGAGCAGCATCATGAGGACAAGGGCGCCGAAGCCGATCAGCACGTCGATCGTGCGGACCGGCCAGTCGCCAGCTACGAAAATGATCTCGTTCATGCCCGACATCTATCCGATTCGACTGGCTGCACGAACGAATAGCGAACATTTCGAGTTAACGACCCGTTAAATTTCATGGTTAACGAAACCTGAAGTTTTATGGTTAGCGGATCGTTAACGGGTTCCGAGCCGCATTGACCGCATCCGGCGCGCGGCTTAAATCGCGGCCATGGCCCTCAGAGAAATCATCATCCTGCCCGACAAGCAGTTGCGTCTGGTCTCCAAGCCGATCGAAAAGGTCACGCCCGAGATTCGCAAGCTTGCCGACGACATGTTCGAGACCATGTACGACGCGCCCGGCATCGGGCTCGCGGCGATCCAGATCGCGCAGCCGCTGCGGCTGATCACCATGGACCTCGCCAAGCGCGACGAGAATGGCGAGACCAAGCCGCTTCCGCGCGTCTTCATCAACCCGGAGGTCATCGCCTCGTCCGAGGAACTCTCGGTCTACGAGGAAGGCTGCCTGTCGATCCCCGAATATTACGAGGAGGTCGAGCGGCCTGCAAAGGTGCGCGTGCGGTTCACCGATCTCGACGGCAAGGTGCACGAGGAGGACGCCGAAGGCCTCTATGCCACCTGCATCCAGCACGAGATCGACCATCTCAACGGCGTCCTGTTCGTCGACTATCTGTCGAAGCTCAAGCGCGACCGCGTCATCAAGAAGTTCGAGAAGGCCGCCAAGCGCGCGGAGTGAGCAGGGTTCGGCTCTCTAGAGTCGTCATGGCCGGGCTTGACCCGGCCATCCACGCCTTGCTTGCTTCGTTGCCAAGAACGTGGATGCCCGGGACAAGCCCGGGCATGACGGAGAACCAGAACTCTCACTGAATGTAGCCCCATGCCCCTCCGCCTGATCTTCATGGGCACGCCCGATTTCTCCGTGCCGACGCTGCTCGAGCTGGTCTGGCATGGCCACGAGATCGTGGCTGTGTATACGCGCGCGCCGAAGCCGGGCGGGCGGCGCGGCCTGCAATTGCAGCCGACGCCGGTCGAGGAAGCTGCGCGAAAACTCGGCGTGCCCGTGCTGACGCCGAAGACGTTGAAGACGCCGGAGGCGCTCGACGAATTTCGCGCCTTCGATGCCGATGCGGCCGTCGTCGTCGCATACGGCATGATCCTGCCGCAGGCCATCCTCGATGCACCGAAGCTCGGCTGCTACAATCTGCACGCCTCGCTGCTGCCGCGCTGGCGCGGTGCCGCGCCGATCAACCGCGCCATCATGGAAGGCGACGCCGAGAGCGGCGTGATGGTGATGAAGATGGATGTCGGCCTCGACACCGGCGACGTCGCCATGGCCGAACGCCTTGCCATCACCGACAGCATGACCGCGGCCGATCTGCACGATCGCCTCTCGCGCCTCGGCGCCGATCTGATGGTGCGGGCGATGGCCGCGCTCGATCGCGGCGGGCTCCAGCTCAAGAAGCAGAGCGAGGACGGCGTCACCTATGCGGCCAAGATCGACAAGGCCGAAGCGCGCATCGACTGGACCAGGCCGGCGCATGCCGTGCTGCGCCACATCCACGGCCTGTCGCCGTTTCCTGGCGCCTGGGCCGAGCTCGCGGGCGTCAGCGAGAATGCCCGCGTCAAAATCCTGCGTTGCGAGCTGGCGAAGGGCTCGGGCGCGCCCGGCGACGTGCTCGACGACCAGCTCACCATCGCCTGTGGCGAAGGCGCGATCCGCATCCTCGAGCTGCAGCGCGAGGGCAAGGCGCGTATGCAGGCCACGGACTTCCTGCGCGGGGTGCCGCTGAAGGCAGGCGCCAAACTCACCTGACGCTGTCATACCCCGCGAAGGCGGGGTATCCAGGACACCGAGGGCTCTCGGCTGAAGAGAGATGTCTCGGAATGCTCAATCGCCCGCCTGCGCGGGCGATAACGACAAAACTGGAAACGATGCCCCGCTACAAGCTCACCATCGAATATGACGGCGCTCCGTTCTTCGGCTGGCAGGTGCAGGAGACGCTGCCGTCGGTGCAGGGCGCGCTGGAGGCGGCGGTGAAGGCGATGACCGGCGCGGATCTGCGCGTGCACGGCGCCGGCCGCACCGATGCCGGCGTGCACGCGCGCGGCCAGGTCGCGCATGTCGACATCGAGAAGCAGTTTCCGCCCGGCCGTTTTCGTGATGGTCTCAACGCCCATCTGCGCCCGCATCCGATCGCGGTGCTGGAGGCCGAGATCGTGCCCGATACGTTCGAGGCGCGCTTCTCGGCCGTGAAGCGCCACTACCGCTACCGCATCGTCAACACCCGCGCCAATCTCGCCCTCGACATCGGCCACGCCTGGCGCGTGCCGCGCAGGCTCGATGCCGATGCGATGCACGCGGCGGCACAGCGCCTGCTCGGCAAGCACGATTTCACGACGTTTCGCGATACCGAGTGCCAGGCCAAATCACCGGAGAAGACGCTCGACCAGCTCGACGTGCTGCGCGACGGCCGCGAGATCACTGTCATCACCTCTGCGCGCTCGTTCCTGCACAGCCAGGTGCGCTCGATGGTGGGATCGCTGGTGTGGGTCGGCGAGGGCCGCTGGACCGCCGACGATCTCTCCGCTGCACTCGCCGCCCGCAACCGCGCCGCCTGCGGCATCGTCGCGCCGCCGGACGGGCTGTATCTGATGCAGGTGGATTATTAGAGCGTTTTCGAGCGAAGTGGATACCGGTTCGCGTGAAGAAAACGCGTCAAAACAAGAATCTAGAGCTTCGGTTCTGATTCAATCAGAACCGAAAAAGCTCTAGAGCCTGATGCCGCCTCCGCCGTCATGCCCGGGACAAGCCCGGGCATGACGGCGGAATGTTCGGCGAGGGAGAAGAGCCTCACCCAAAATACCGCGTCAAAATCCCCCGATACACCCGCGTCAGCGTCTCCAGATCCTTCACCGGCACGCGCTCGTCGATTTGGTGCATGGTCTGGCCGACCAGGCCGAACTCGATCACCGGGCAATAGCTGGAGATGAAGCGTGCGTCCGACGTGCCGCCCGAGGTCGACAGCTCCGGCCTGCGGCCCGTCACTTCCTCGATCGCTGAAACCGCGAGATCGGTGAACGGGCCGGGCTTGGTCACGAACACGTTGGAGTTCGACGGCTCCCACACGATGCGGGCCTTGATGCGATTGCCGCAGGCTTTTGCCAGCCGCGCCTCGACCAGATCACGCAGGCTCGCCTGAGTGTGGTTGTCGTTGTAGCGGATGTTGAACCTGGCGCGGGCCTCGCCGGGGATGACGTTGAACGCCTTGTTGCCGACGTCGACCGAGACGAATTCGAGATTGGACGGCTGGAACTGCGCGCTGCCGTGGTCGAGCGGCTCGTCCGAGATTGCCACGATCAGCCGCGAGATGTCGGGCACCGGATTGGCCGCGCGGTGCGGATAGGCGACATGCCCCTGTATGCCATCGACATAGAGCGTTCCGGATTGCGAGCCGCGGCGTCCGACCTTGATGGTGTCGCCGAGCGTCTCGACATTGGAGGGCTCGCCCAGCACGCAATGGTCGAATTTCTCGCCGCGCTCGGCGGCCCATTTCAAGAGCTTGAGGGTGCCGTTGATGGAGACGTCTTCCTCGTCGCCGGTGATCAGGAACGAGATTGATCCCGAGCCGGATTCCTGGCCGTCGCTGCGCGGCTTGCCGCCATGGGCAGCGAGATGCTCCAGCACCGCGGCGACCGAGCAGGCGATGCCGCCCTTCATGTCGACCGCGCCGCGGCCGTGCAGGACGCCATCCTTCACCTCTCCCGAGAACGCGCCGACGCTCCAGGCGCTCTCGTCGCCCGGCGGCACCACGTCGGTGTGGCCGGCAAAGGTGATGTGCGGCCCTTCAGTGCCGATCCGGGCGTAGAGATTGTCGACATCGGCCGTGCCAGGCTCGGTGAATGTCACGCGGTGACAGGTAAAGCCGGCGGCGGTGAGCGCCCGTTCGAGCACTTCGAGCGCACCGGCGTCGGCCGGCGTTACCGAGGGACAGCGGATGAGGTCGCGGGCAATCGAGAGAGCATCGGTCATGGCCCGCCAATCAATCCCGCAGCAGCTCGTTGATGCTGGTCTTGGCGCGCGTGCGCTCGTCGACGCGCTTGACGATAACGGCGCAGGCGAGGCTCGGGCCGGGCTGGCCGTTCTTCATCGGCTTGCCGGGCAGCGCCCCGGGCACCACCACCGAATATTCCGGCACTTCGCCCATGAAGATCTCGCCGGTCTCGCGGTCGACGATCTTGGTCGAGGCGCCCAGAAAAACGCCCATCGACAGCACCGCGCCCTTGCGCACGATGACGCCTTCGGCGACTTCGGAGCGCGCGCCGATGAAGCAATCGTCCTCGATGATGACGGGCTCGGCCTGCAGTGGCTCGAGCACGCCGCCGATGCCGACGCCGCCGGAGATGTGCACGCGCTTGCCGATCTGCGCGCAGGAGCCGACGGTGGCCCAGGTGTCGACCATGGTGCTCTCATCGACATAGGCGCCGAGATTGACGAAGGAGGGCATCAGCACGACGTTCTTGGCGATGAAGGCCGAGCGGCGCACCACCGAACCGGGCACGGCGCGAAAACCGGCATCGCGAAAGCGGTTCTCGCCCCAGCCCTCGAACTTCGATGGCACCTTGTCCCACCAGGTCGCCTTGCCCGACCCGCCGGGGATGACGCCCATGTCGTTGAGGCGGAAGGACAGCAGCACGGCCTTCTTCAGCCACTGATTGACCTTCCACTTGCCGTCGGCGCCGCGCTCGGCGACGCGTGCCTCGCCCTTGTCCAGGATCTCCAGCGCCTGGTCCACGGCCTCGCGCACCTCGCCCTTGGTCGAGGTCGAGATGCCGTCGCGCGCCTCGAAGGCGGCGTTGAGGGTTGATTCGAGGGCTTGGAGGGACATCGGGATTTCCTCTTCGAAACGGGAATTTTGGTGGATTGGGCCGCTTTTTCGGGATTTGGGCCGGGAGAGTCAAGGCATACTCCGCTGTCATCCCGGGGCGCGCGAAGCGCGAGCCCGGGATCCATAGCCACAGACGGTCGTTTTGCGAGGACTCGGAGTTATCGATCTTGTGCCGCAACCAAACTCTGTGGCTATGGGTCCCGGGTCTGCGCTTACGCTTGCCCGGGACGACAGTGGTTATTGTCGCAACAACCCTGCCAAAAACCCCGCCAGATCGTCGGTGACGTGGTCGACATGGGCCGCATCGCGGCCCTCCAGCTCCCAGTCCTCGCGCACCACGTCCCTGGTGCCGTCAGGCACCACCAGCACGGTGGTCATGCCGAGCTCGTGCGGGACGGTGAGATTGCGGGCGAGGTCTTCGAACATGGCGGCGCGGGCCGGATCGACCGCATGGTCGTCGAGGAATTTCCGGTAGGTCTGGGGCGCCGGCTTCGGCTCGAAGCCGGCCGCGATGATGTCAAACACGCCGTCGAAATGCGAGGCGAGGCCGAGCCGCGCCAGCACGGCATCGACATGGTCGACCGAGCCGTTGGTCAGGATCAGCTTGCGTCCCGGCAGTTTTGCGATGGCTTCGCCGAGCGCAGGATTCGGCTCCAGCGGCGAATGGTCGATCTTGTGGACATAGGCGAGGTAGTCGTCGGCGCGAACGCCATGCAGGGTCATCATGCCACGCATGGTGGTGCCGAAGCGCAGATAATAATCCTTCTGGATCTTCCGCGCTTCCGCTGGCGTCACGTTCAGCCAGTTGCACACGAACTCCCCGATCCGCGCATCGACCTGCTGCCACAGATTGACGTGATGCGGATAGAGCGTGTTGTCGAGGTCGAACACCCAGGTGTCGACATGGCCGAAGGTGCGGGGGGATTTCATCGTGGCCTTCTATCCTTTGAGCACAATCGTCGCGCAGTCCTCCGCTGTCGTCCCGGACAAGCGAAGCGCAGATCCGGGACCCATAACCACGGGGAGTGGTTTGGCGAAGATCACAACGACAAGCTCGCGCGACAACAGTGGCCTGTGGTTATGGGTCCCCGCCTTCGCGGGGACGACGTTGGTGGATGTGGTGACAGCGCCCTGATCACATCAATCACGGCAGCGCAAACCGCAGCGTCTTGCCGCCGCCGCTCATATCCACCGCAGCAAAGCCCGTGGCCGTGAAGCCGCGCGCGCCGCAATCGGTCTGCTCGACCGTCTCGAACTTGGTCTCGCGGGTGCAGAGCTGCCGCTCGCCGCCCCAGTTCAGCGGCCTGTCCTTCAGCTTGATGACGCGGTTGTCGGCGTCGATGGCCTCCGCGAAGCTGAAGATCTGTTTCGGCTGGCCGGTCACGTCGGGGTGCAGGCAGGCCTTGGGATCGATGCGATACCAGCCGCGGCTCGTCACGGATTTGCCGTCGTCGGTGGCGACCGCAGCCATCACCTTGTGCGGCGTATCGTTGCACCAGGTCAGGCCGTTCGGGGACGGGGTCTGCGTCGCATCGACCATGGTCTTGAAGAAGTTCGGCGACGAGACCGCGTCGGACGGCAGTCCGCGGCTCTTCAGGAACGCGGCCAGCGCGGCCTGCGTCTTCGGTCCGTCGACGCCGTCGATCGCGCCGACATCGTAGCCGATGATCACCAGCAGCCGCTGGATGCCGGCGAGCCGCGCCTGCTCGTCGTCATATTCGGAATCCTCGGCGAGATAGGTCACCAGATTGCCGTCGTCGCCCTGCGTCGGCGTCACCTGCGTGAAGGCCGCCTGGGTCTGGCCGCTGCGGCATTGCCGCGCGGCCGCGATGACGAAATTCTCCTGCGCCACGCACAGCGTGTCGCTGCCGCTCTGCGGAATCGGCGAGGCGCCATAGACGCCGAGCGCGCGGGCGTTGAGCAGGATGCGGTCGGCCGTGAGCGTGCCCTGCACCACCACGCGGCAGGTGGCGGGGTCGATCCTGAACCAGCCCCGCGTCGCGGTCGCCGCCTTGTCGTCGATGCCGATCGCGGCCTCGACGACATAGGACATGCGATTGCAGATCTTGAGGTCGGCGAGGGCCGGTGCGGAGGAGAAGACGAACGAGATGGCCGCGGCCGGTAGCGTCATCAGGAAGCGGGTGAGGAGAGAGCGACGGCGCCCCCCAGCGTTCCATCCGTCATGCCCGGCCTTGTGCCGGGCATCCACGTTCTTGACGCCCGCCAAAAGGTCGTGGATCGCCGGGACAAGCCCGGCCATGACGGCATTCTTTGGCCCGCTCTTCTTCACTTATGGATCAGCGTTCCCGTGCCCTGGTTGGTGAAGAGCTCGAGCAGCACCGCGTGCTGCATCTTGCCGTCGATGATGACGACGCCCTCGACGCCCTGTTCGAGCGCGTAGATGCAGGTCTCGACCTTGGGGATCATGCCGCCGGAGATGGTGCCGTCGGCGATCAGCTTGCGCGCGTCCTTCACCGAGAGCTGCGGGATCAGCTTCTTCGACTTGTCGAGCACGCCGGGCACGTCGGTGAGCAGCAGCAGGCGCTTGGCCTTCAGCGCACCGGCGACGGCGCCGGCAAAGGTGTCGGCGTTGACGTTGAAGGTCTGGCCCTGCTTCGAGGTCGCCAGCGGCGCCAGCACCGGGATCAGCTCGTAGCCGATCAGCTGGTTGAGCAGCGTGAGATCGACTTTCTCCGGTTCGCCGACGAAGCCGAGATCGACCACCTTCTCGATATGCGAATCGGGATCGACCATGGTGCGCGTCGCCTTGGTGGCGGTGACCATGTTGCCGTCCTTGCCGCAGAGGCCGACGGCCTTGCCGCCGGCTTCATTGATGTAGCCGACCAGCGACTTGTTGATCGAGCCGGCCAGCACCATCTCGACGATCTCGATGGTGGCGGCATCGGTGATGCGCAGGCCGGCTGCGAATTCCGAGACGATGCCGAGTCGCTTGAGCATGGTGGCGATCTGCGGACCGCCGCCATGCACGACCACCGGATTGATCGCGGTCTGCTCGAGCAGCACGATGTCGCGGGCGAAGTTCTTCGCCGTCTCCTCGTCGCCCATGGCATGGCCGCCATATTTGATGACGATGGTTTCTTCGTCATATTGCTGCATGTGCGGCAGCGCTTCGGACAGGATGCGGGCCTGGTCGAGCGGGGAGATTTCGGTCATGAGGCAGATCTCGCTGGCGGGACTGACGGGGCGCGTTCTAACCGATTGGCGGGGGCAGCGCAAAGTGATGTTCTTTCCCTCTCCCCTTGTGGGAGAGGGTGGCTCGCCGCGATAGCGGCGAGACGGGTGAGGGGTCTCTATCCGCGGAGACAGACCCCTCATCCGGCGCTTCGCGCCACCTTCTCCCACAAGGGGAGAAGGAAGAAAGAAGCGCTACTTCTTAGCCATCATCGCCGCCAGCGTCACCGCCAGCCAGCTCGCAATCATCATCGTCCCGCCGGTCGGCGCCGCCATGGGAAACAGCGAATGGCCGGCATATTGCCGCAAGGTGAGGTCGCCCGCGAACAGCGTCGTGCCGATCACGAAGCCGAATGCTGCGACGAGGCCCATTCCGCCGTGCAGAAGTCCGCGGGAGAGCAGCGCCACCGCGGCGAGGATGGCGGTTGCATGAAACAGCAGCATGGTGCTGGCCGAGGCGAGGCGGCCGGCATCGGCGCCATGGGCGGAGGCGGCGGCCAGCGCGACGCCGGCGGCGCCCATCAAACCGGCAAGCCCGATCAGCAGGCGCATCATCACGAGCTCCGCTCCTCCAGCAATTTGGCGATGGCTGCGCGCAGCTCGGCCATGCCGGTCGAGCTGCGCGACGAGGTCGCCAGCACGTTCGGGAACGCGGCCGGATGCTTGGCCAGGGCGGCCTCGGTTTCGGCGATGCAGGCCTGAAGCTCCGATGCCTTCACCTGGTCGGCCTTGGTCAGCACGATCTGGTAGCTGACGGCGGAGCGGTCGAGCGTCTTGAGGATCTCCTGATCGACCTCCTTGAGCCCGTGCCGCGCATCGATCAGCACGTAGACGCGCGCGAGGCTGGCGCGCCCCAGCAGGAATGTGTGGATCAGTTCGGTCCAGGACGCGACCTGACTCTTGGGCGCCTTGGCGTAGCCATAGCCGGGCATGTCGACGAGGCGCAGGTCTTTCTTCCCGGGGACCTCGAAGAAGATCAGTTCCTGGGTGCGGCCCGGCGTATGCGAGGTGCGCGCCAGCGCGTTGCGCCCTGTGAGCGCGTTGATCAGGCTGGACTTGCCGACATTGGAGCGGCCGGCAAAGGCGATCTCCAGCCCGTCCATCGGCGGCAGCGTTTCGATCGAGGGCGAGGCCCAGATGAACTGCCAGTCGCGGGTGAACAGTTTTCGCCCGGCCTCGGTCAGTCGCTCGTCGGTCTTGTCGTTCATGCGAGCGGTCCATCCTCTGGTCATGGCCGGGCTCGTCCCGGCCATCCACGTCTGTTGGTGCGGCACCCTCCAAAACGTGGATGCCCGGGACAAGCCCGGGCATGACGATGTGGAGGCAGTTTGGCCTGGCAGTACCGAAAGACTACGTCGCCTTCTTCGCGAACGTCGCCTTGAGATTGTCGAACAGCTCCACCTTCACGCCGTTGCGGCGCATGATGAAGCTCTGCTGCAGCACCGAGAGCGTGTTGTTCCAGGCCCAATAGATCACGAGGCCCGCCGGGAAGCCCGCCAGCATGAAGGTGAAGATCAGCGGCATCCAGTTGAAGATCATCTGCTGGGTCGGATCCGGCGGCGTCGGGTTCAGCTTCATCTGGAACCACATCGTGATGCCCATGATGATCGGCCAGATGCCGAGCGCGAGGTAGTGGCCGAACAGCGGCAGCGTGGTCGGATCGAACGGGATCAGCCCGAACAGCGTGAACAGATTGGTCGGATCCGGCGCGGAGAGATCCTTGATCCAGCCGAAGAACGGCGCGTGCCGCATCTCGATGGTGACGAACAGCACCTTGTAGAGCGAGAAGAACACCGGAATCTGGATCACCACGGGAAGACAGCCGGCGACCGGATTGATCTTCTCCTTGCGGTAGATCTCCATCATCTCCTGCTGCTGCTTCACCTTGTCGTCGGGGTAGCGCTCCTTGAGCGCCGCAAGCTGCGGCTGGACCGACTTCATCTTCGCCATCGAGGCGTAGGACTTGTTCGCCAGCGGGAAGAACAGCAGCTTCACGATCACGGTCACGAGCAGGATCGAGATGCCGAAATTGCCGAAGAAGCGGTAGAAGAAGTCGAGGCCGAGGAACATCGGCTTGGTGATGAAGTAGAACCAGCCCCAGTCGATCAGCAGGTCGAAATGGTTGAGGCCGAGTTCCTTGTTGTAGCCGCCGAGGCCGGCGAACGGGAATACACCGACGACGCCGGCTTCCTTGGCGCCCGCGAACAGCCGCGCATTGGCCGTCGCGGTGCCGCCGATCGCGACGGTGATGGGGTCGAGCAGATAGTCGGTCTGGTAGGTGTAGACGTTGCCGACCGGGTTCGACGAGAAGCGCGCCTGGAGCTGCGCACTGGTGTCGGGCAGCAGCGCCGAGGCCCAGTATTTGTCGGTCATGCCGAGCCAACCATTGGTGGCCTTGAAGTTCACCGTCTTGGCTTCGTCGATCTTCTTGTAGGCGTATTCCTGCAAGCCATCGAGATAGCCGATCAGACCTTCATGCAGGATGTAATAGCCCGAGACATGCGGCGTGCCGTGGCGCGAGATCAGCGCGAACGGATAGAGCGTGACCGGCGAATTGCCGACATTGCTCACCTCGTCCTTGATGGTGAAGAGGTAATGGTCGTCGACCGCGATGGTGCGGACGAAGGTGAGGCCCTCGCCATTGTCCCATTTCAGCTTCACCGGGGTGGTCGGCGTCAGGCTGCCGCTGCCCTCCTGCTGCCAGAGGGTCTGTGCATCCGGCATCTTCGCCGTCACGCCGGTCGCCGCCACCCAGCCGAACTCGGCATAATAGGGTTCGGCGGTGCCCGAGGGCGAATAGAGGATGATGGCCGGCGATTTCGGGTCGACCGTCTCGCGGTATTGCACCAGCGCGAGGTCGTCGATGCGGCCACCCTTCAGCGCGACGCTGCCGGCGAGCCGCGGCGTGTCGATCTTCACGCGCGGGCTGGCCGCAATGGCGCTGTCACGGCTTTGGACCGGCTGGGCCTGCTGGCTCGCGCCCGGGGTCGACGGCTGCGTGGCAGCGCCGGGCTGCGGCGCTGCGCCCGGCGTCGCCGAGGCGGTCGGCTGCGGCGTGCCCTTCTGGAGCTCGGCCTGGGTCTGCTGCAGGGCGCGCTGCTTCTCCATCGCCGGGACGTTGTAGAAATACTGCCAGGCGATCAGCACGAGGCCCGAGAGAATGACGGCGAGGATGGTGTTGCGATTGTCGGTCATCACTGGTGTCTCGTCATCAATCGGGTTTGCGGCGGGCGGCGGCAGCGGGGCTGGGCCTTGTGCGGTCAGTCCTGGGGCCGCGTCCCTTCGGCGCCTGCCGCGAGGGCTTCGCGAACGCCGTGCGGAGGTCTTCGAGCATGGTGGCGAAGTCACGCGAGAGCGCGTCCCTTCGGCCGACCAGCACATAATCATGATGGGGCTGCATCGACACCGGATCGAGCCGCTTCACCAGTTCGCGAAGCCGGCGCCGGATGCGATTGCGCTGCGGGGCGTTGCCGTTCTTTTTGGTAACGGTGAAGCCGATCCGGACCGGGGCGGCGTCGTCGGGCTCAAGGCTCTTTCGGTCAAGGCTTTGCAGGACGAACGCGGGACTATTCACCCGCGCGCCATTGGCAACGGCGAGGAAGTCCGCCCGCTGCCTCAGCCGATCCATGATGAAATCCCAAAAAGGGGGTCTGGCTCAGGCGCTCAGACGCTTGCGGCCGCGCGCGCGGCGAGCGGCGAGAACCTTGCGGCCGCCGGCAGTGGCGAGACGAGCACGGAAACCGTGACGGCGCTTGCGCACCAGTTTGCTGGGTTGATAAGTCCGCTTCACGGGTTTTTCTCCGCTGACCGGGCAATTTGCCTGTAGAATTGATGGTAAAGTCCGGAAGATGCTGCCCAAAACGGGCCTTTTTCGGCCCCAAGAGAGCCGCTCCCGGCGTCAACCGGGTCATCGCGGACAATTGGCCGGCTTATATGCGAGCGTCTTGTTTTCGTCAACGCCGCAAGAGCGCGCGATTCCGGTGAATATCACGGTCCATAAGGGGTTTTTAACCCCTGAGGTGGCGACTCGCCGGGTCAACGCCTAAATCATACCGCGACACATGAGCGATCCGTCATTTGACCGGAACGCGGGCGGACCGCATCCTTCCATTTGCCATGGTCGGCTGGCAAGGGCAGCGATCAGGCAGCAAAGGCGAATTTCGTGGCAGCAACAGACTTCCAGCCGGTCCAGGATACGGATCAGCCGGGCCATTCGGCGCTGCGGCCGCGTGGGGCCAGCGGGCTCGGGCTGTCCGGCAAGCTGCTGCTGCTGACCGTCCCCCTGGTGATGGTCGCGGCGATCCTTCTCTATGTGCCCGCGATCGCCAACTTCTGGGTCAACCGGCTCAATGACCGCGTCGCGGCCGCCAACACGGCGGCGCTGGTGCTGGATGCCGCGCCGCTCGGCATGGTCCCCGATTCGCTGTCGCGCGAGATCCTGAAAAGCATCAATGCCCGCGCCGTCGCCATCAAGATGGGCCAGCAGCGCCGGCTGCTCGCCAGCGACAATCTGCCGGCCGCGATCGAGCACGACGTCGATCTGCGCGACATGACCGCCTGGGAGGCGATCACCGGCTCGTTCCAGATGATGCTGGAGACCGGCAACCAGGCCATCCGCATCGTTGGCCCTGGCGTCGGCAATGCCCAGTTCGTCGAGATCGTCACCGACGAATTGCCGCTGCGGCAGGCCATGTACCGCTTCTCCCGCAATGTCGTGGTGGTCGCACTCATCATCGGCATCCTGACCGCGGGCCTCGTCTATGTCGTGCTGCATTATCTGTTCGTGCGGCCGATGCGGCGGCTGACCGCGAGCCTGGTCGGCTTCCACGAAAACCCGGAGAGTTCGGCCGGCATCATCGTCCCGAGCCAGCGCAGCGACGAGATCGGGGTCGCCGAACGCGAATTGTCCGACATGCAGCGCGACCTGATGTCGATGCTGCACCAGAAGAGCCGGCTCGCCGCGCTCGGTCTCGCCGTGTCCAAGATCAACCACGATCTGCGCAATTTGCTGGCGTCGGCCCAGCTGCTGTCCGACCAGCTCGCCAGCGTGCCGGATCCGCGGGTGCAGCGCTTCGCGCCGAAGCTGGTGCGTTCGCTCGAGCGCGCCATCGCCTTCTGCCAGTCGACGCTGTCCTACGGCCGCGCCCAGGAGGCGGCGCCCGACCGCCGCATGATCCCGATCGAGCCTGTGGTGCACGAGGTGCGCGAGACCGCGGGCCTTGCCAGCGACGCCTCGATCGCCTGGGTCGCCGCCATCGAGCGCGGGCTCGCGGTCGACGCCGATCCCGACCAGCTGTTCCGCGTGCTGCTCAACCTCGTTCGCAATGCCGCCCAGGCGCTGGAAAGCCATGCGTCGGGCGAGGGCGGCGTGCAGCAGATCCGCATCACCGGCAAGCGCGAAGGCGCCGTCGCCATCCTGGAGGTCTCCGACACCGGCCCCGGCGTGCCCGAAAAGACCCGGGACCATCTGTTCGAGGCATTCCAGACCTCCGGCCGCCCCGGCGGCAGCGGGCTTGGTCTTGCCATCGCCGCCGAGCTCGTCCGCGCTCATGGCGGCGACATCCATCTGGTCGAAGGCACCATCGGCGCCACCTTCCGGATCGTCATCCCCGACCGTCCCGTGGAACTGCTCTCCATCCGCAACGAGCGGGCGCGGGCGTAAGTCGGCCAGAGGCCGACACGCGAAACCGTCATTCCCTTGCAAAATCTCTCCAAACCGGACCTTGCCAATCGGGACAAGAGCGGTTAGTCAGAGCGCTCTTTCGCACCCCTCCGGCGCTGTCCGGAGGCTGCCTGCGGGCCTAGCTCGCAGCACACTTCGCGAAAAACGCGCCCGTAGCTCAGCTGGATAGAGCATCAGACTACGAATCTGAGGGTCGGACGTTCGAATCGTTCCGGGCGCGCCATTTCGGTACAGAACCAATCCGCCTTGTCGAACAGCCGCATCAGCCTGAAGCACGCGACGTGACGGCCGGCCGGAAGCGAGAGCCTCGCCGATCCCGCGTTGATCGATGATGACCGTGTCGCCGCGCAGAAGCCGCCTTGAGGCAGCCTCGCGAACGAGCGCAGTTACCACGCGAAACGCAGGCTGCCTTTGCCGGCGTAGCTGGCAGTCGTGCGGGAGAACTCGCCGTCGAAACTGGTGCTGGCCGACCAGCCGCGGGCCAGCGCCAGCGTGGCGCCGAGCGACACCAGCGCCGAATCCGCCGCCGGCCTCGCACCGTTCACCACGAAGCTGGCGCCAGGGAGTTGCTGCAGCGTCGCCGTCACGGTGGGCGCGTTGTTCCAGTCGTGCGCCCAGGCGAGCCGGCCCTTCAGCACCAGCGGCAGATCGCCGATCAGCGCCGCCTTGTCGAAACGCGCGCCGATCTCGCCGCGCGTCGCGGTGACGTCGCGCGATGCGTAGGACAGAGCGAACAGGCCGGCGCCAGCCGTCATCGTCTCTGCATAGGATGGCATGAACAAAGTCGTCGTCTGCACCGCGGCATAAGGTGAAAGATTGACCAGCGGCCAGGCCAGACGCTGGCCGCCTTCCAGGCGCGTGGTCAGTGTCTGCGGATGAAACGATGCATGCAGCGCGTTGGTGACGCCGCCGGCCGAGACGGTGCGATCGGTGGACGCGTCCTGCCAGCCATAGGCCAGCGCGGCGGCGAGATAGCGCGAGCCGAATTCGTGGCGGCCATAAAGTGCCGCCTTGAAGCCGTCCGCCTGGCCGGTCCCGAGGCCCTGGCCGACGCTGAAATTCGAGCCGTCCCCGCCCAGCGCAAAACCGAGCGCAGTGTCCGGTGCCGGCCGCCACGTCGCGCCGGCCGCGGCGCCATAGACGCGGCTGGTGGTGTCGTTGGAGCCGGTGATGGAGTCGCCCGACACGCGGGCGCTGCCGCCATAGCCGGCGGCCCACACCATCCAGCGCTGCTCGAACGTGGCGGCGCGCTCGCGCGGCGTGACGGCGGCATAGGCCTCGCGAGCGGCCGCGGACGGCTGGCGCTGCGGCGCGTAAGCGAGCGCGGCGCCCGACTGCGCGCCTGGCGTGCCATTGCCGCCGGCGAAGCCGTTGTCGAACACGGTGGTCATGAACAGATTGGCGCCGGTCCAGACGGTCTGCTGCACGCTGGCGCCGGACTCACCGGACACCTGCGACAGGCCGCCCGTGGTGAGCGTGGTGAACGGGGTCGCAACGCCGCCATTGCGGATGAAGCTGCCGGTCAGCGCATTGGCGACGTTCTGCTGATTGGCATTGAGGCCGCCGAGCTGCGCGAAGTTCAGCGTCAGATTGAGGTAGACGTTGTTGGCGTCGTAGCTCAGCGCCGCGCTGAGCGCGGCCGGCGTGCCGACGGCGTTGAGCGCGTCGAACTGGCCTGCGACGCCGCCGCCGGCGTTGAGGATGGTGTAGTGCGGCGTCGTGTAGGCGCCCGGCGCGAACGTCGCATTGACGTTGCCGGCAAGGTTCGCGGTGCCGGTGACGTTGGTGCGATCCGCCGCGGTCGCGGAAACCTCGATGTTGTAGTTGGAGCCCGCCTGGAAGATCAGATTGCCGTTGACGGTGATCGTGCCGATCGAATTACCGGGCGCCAGCGTGCCGCCGCTGGCGATGGTCGTCGTGCCGACCGTGCCGATGCCGCCCAGGGTGCCGCCGGCATTGACGATGATGCCGCTCGACGCGCTGATATCCCCGTTGACTAACAGCACGCCGGCATTGACCGCCCATGCCGCGGTCGCGGTTTGCGTGCCAGTGACCGTCCAGGTCGAAATCCCCGTCTTCTGCAGCAGGCTGAATCCTCGATACTGCTGCGATGGACCGATCGTCGAGACGTCGAACGCTGAGTTGGCCGCCCCGCCGAGCGCCAGCGTATCGCTGCCGGTGCCGACGACATTGCCGGTGATCGTGCTGCCCGCGCGCAGCTCCAGGATGTTGGTCCCGCCGGTGAAGCTGACGGCATTGGCGCGGGTGACGCCGTCGCTGGCGAGCCCGCCGCTGATGCTGCCCGCGTTGATCAGCGTGACGTTACTTCCCGACACGCCTGCGCCGCCGGCGCCGTCGGTGCCGGCCGGGCCGTTGGGTGAGCCCGTGCCACCGGCGCCGCCGGCCGCGCCGGCACCGCCGACGATCATGCCGAGGTTGATCAACGTCGCGCCAGCGATGCTGACACCGACGCCGCCACTGCCGCCATTACCGCCATTGCCACCACCGGAGCCGCTATAGCTGCCGCCGGCACCGCCCACGCCGCCGCGTCCGCCGGTGATGTTGCCGAGATTGGTGAAGCTCGCCCCGGCTGCAGTGAGCGACAGCGCTGTGCCGCCCGCGCCGCCGTTGCCGCCATTGTCGCCGCTGCCGGCGCCCGCATTGCCGCCCGCGCCGCCGTTGCCACCCTGGATGCTGGCCGCCGCCGCATTGGAGCTTGCCGTGGCTGCGGTGAGTTGTGCGCCGATGCCGCCAGCCCCGCCGGCGGCGCCGCCGCCGTTGACAGGGACGCCATCGGCGCCAACGCCGCCATTGCCGCCGCTGATCGTGCCGTTGTTGACGAGGGTCGGGACGATGAGGCCGGCGCCGCCAGCACCCGCGACAGTCCGCGCCTGGTTATATCGGGCCATGCCGGTAGAACCGCCGTTGCCGCCGAGCACGGTGCCGTTGACCAAGACCGTGGCGCTGTTCTGGGTCGCCCGCAGGCCACTGCCGCCGGCACCGCCGCCGCCGCCGAACGTGCCGGAACCGCCCGAGCTGCCGCCGGCGCCGCCGCTGCCGCCCGCCACGGTGCCGTTCACTGTGAGCAGGCTGGTCCCGGTGAAGACGACACCGATGCCGCCGCCGCCGCCGCCGCCCGAATCGCCGTAGGTCCCGACGCCCGCGCCGCCGCTGCCGCCGGTCCCGCCCGTGACCGTGTCGGCGCCCTGGATGGTTGCCGTACCGGTCGAGATCGTCGTGCCGCGGCCGCCGCCGCCACCGCCGCCGCCACCGCTGGTCGTGGATGCAGAGGCGCCCAAAGCGCCGCCGCCGCCGGCTTCCTCGCCGCCACCCCGGGCCGGCGCCGACACCGTTCCACCGGCGCCCCCGGTGCCGAAATCACTGCCGCCGCCGGCGCCCCCGTTCGGATAGATCAACGGGCTGAACGTGAGATTCAAGCCGCCGCCACCGCCGCCGCCGCCATTGCCATTGGTGCCGGCCGCCCCCGCGCCGCCGGTATTCGACACCGCGCCAGCTCCGCCGCTGCCGGGCGCGCCGCCGCCGTCGCCACCAGCGCCTCCGTTGCCCGTGGTGCCGTTCGATCCCGCCGCGCCGGCGGCGCCCGTGATCGACGCCGCGCGCGATACCGACGTCGTCCCGACGGCCAGGACCAGAACCAGCACCGCGGCCGAGACGCTGGCAGACTGAGAGGCAATGAACGATTTCGAAAGAGAGCGAGACGAATGGCCGGCGACCTGCGGCCCGGCGGCGAAAACACGCAATATGCTCACGACAAATCCCTTGCACGCGCGAGCTGTGTCCTAACCGTCGGCCCGCATTCCAATGCCGGCTAAGCGCCACGGATTGAGGCCCGTGTTCAAGATGCGGAGTGTGAAATGGGATGTTGCGATAACGAAATGGGACGGTAAGCAAAATGCGACGCACGCCGGTCGCGGTCTGTCGGACTGCACGGCTCCTGCAGTAACTGCCGGGCTCGATTCGACAGACTGCCAACTCCGACGTTTTGGGATAGGATTCGGCGGAGGCCCGGCATCCGCCGAACGACCTCTCCCCCCGGCGATCGATCGTGACGTCCGCAAGTCGGCTTCGCATCGCAGAGCTCAGCCCGCTTGGTTTCATGGATCAGACTGCCGACAATTCGATCGCCTTCATCGATTGCTACAGAGCCGAATTCCCCGCGGACGACCCGCAAGGCGCGTCGTCCTACGCCAGGATGCTGGCTCACGTCTTCGACTTCGAAATCCCATCGTCCGCTGTCGCGGTGCCGTTCTCGGCCGTCACGGAAATCTTCTCGCTCACCGATGTCACCGTGTCGTGGACCAGCAGCACGGCCAGCCGTTTCACGCGCACTACCCAGACCATTGCGGCGCACGGCACCGACCAGATCCTCGTCGTCTGCTACACGCACGGTTCTTTCACCATGACGATCGCCGGCCGGACCACGCGGGTCGAGGCCGGCGAACTCGCCTTCATCGACCTGTCGCAGGAGATCGTGATCGAAGCGCCGACCGTCGAAAATGTCAGCCTGGCGGTGTCGCGGCGCAAGCTGGAGCCGATGGTCCCGTTCCTCGACGACGCCCACGGCTTCGTGCGCGGCCACGGCCCGCTGGCCAGTGTCCTGCGTGACATGATGAAAGACGTCACGAAGATGGGCCCGACCATTCCGGTCGTCGACGCCCGCGCGATGTCCGCCGCCATCATTCAGCTCGCGGCGGCCTGCCTCGAACCCTTGTCGCGCCAGCAGGCCGACGCTGGCCCTGGCCGCAGCACCGTGTCGCTGGTGGCGATCAAGGCCTTCGTCGAACAGCGCCTGTCGGATCCCGAGCTGCGTCCGCAAACCCTGCTGGACGAATTCGGCATCACCCGCTCGACGCTGTACCGGTTGTTCGAGCCGCTCGGCGGGGTCAGCGCCTATATCACGAAGCGCAAGCTGCAGTACGCCTTCCGCCTGGTCACCGACACGCTGCAGCCGCCGCAACGGATCTCGCAGCTGGCCTACGACCTCGGCTTCAGCCACCTCTCGGTTTTCACCCGCGCCTTCAAGGAGCTGTTCGGCCTGTCGCCCACCGAAGCCCGCTCGCTCGCCGTCCAATCCAAGGAACGAGAGATTCAGCTCGCGGCCCCGGACGGGGTCATGAAGTATGTCAAACCGATCACGCTGAGCCAAAGCGCCCCGCCGTAACCACCGGTTAACCAAGGATATTTACGGTACGGCAAGCCTCTGCACCGGGGCAGTCAGTTGATTTTGAGTCCAAACCCATGGCGTTCGGTCGAAGCGCATCTCCGCGAAGCATCGCCCCGACGGAGCCTGCGGCTTCCTGGGAAGCACCGCGGGCTGCGATGGCGAAGCCCGGCGGCAACGGCCCTGCGTTGATCAAGGGATCGCTGACCGTCTCCGGGGCGCTCGCCTTCCTGCGTGACAATGGCCGGCGCATCCTGACGCTGGCGCTGGCGCTGTTCGCGCTCGGCGTTCTCGTTCTCATGGTCCTCCCGATCCGCTATGCCGCGACGGCGCTGGTCGTCGTCGATCCCCGCGAGCTGCGCGTGACCACGGACCAGGACGTGCTGCCGGGCATCGGCCAGGATGCCGCGGCGCTTCAAAGCCAGATCGAGATCGCCAAATCGGACGGTTTTCTCCGCCCCCTGATCGAGAAGCTCAAGATCGCGGACGACGAGGACATTGCGGGCGGTCATACCGACATGACGCGCCTGCTTGAAAAATTCCGCAATCGCCTCGACATCTCCCGGCGCGGCCTGACTTACGTCATCGCCATCTCCTTCACCTCGAACAGCGCGGACCGGGCGGCCTCTTACGCCAACGCCATCGCCGAGGCATTCGCCGCCAGCCAGGGCCGCGTCCGCACCGAGGCCACGGACGAGGCCGCCGACTGGCTCAAGGACCGGCTCAAGACGTTGAACGAGCGCCTGCGCGCGTCGGAAGATGCCGTCGCCGCCTTCCGCCTCGAGCACAAGATCCTCAATGCCGGCAAGGATTCCACCACCCAGCAATTGCGGGTCACCGATCTCAACCAGCAGGTCTCCGCCGCGCGCTTGCGCACCGAGGAAGCCAAAGCGCGCTACGAGCAGGTGCAGCGCGATCTCAAGGCCAATGTCGAGGGTCCCGTGAAGCAAGACCTGTTGAGCATGCTGCGTGCGCAGCGCTCGGCCCTGAACGACCAGATCGCACAGAAGAAGGCGGTGTACGGCGACCGTCATCCCGATCTTGCGATCTCCTACAGCCAATTGGCCGACATCAACCGGCAGATCGAGGTCGAGCGCAAGAAGAACATCGACACCGCCAAGTCCGAATACGAGTCGCAGCTGGAGCAGCAGGCCGCGCTGGAAAAGCAGCTGAAGGCGGTCGAGACGCAGATGCTGGTCGACGGCCAGGCGTTGGTGAAGCTGCAGGAGCTGCAGCGCGACGCGGACGCCAACAGGAACATCTACGAGCAGTTCCTGTCGCGGTTCAAGACCACCAACGAGCAGCGTCAGCTGCAGAGCTCGCAGACCAAGGTCGCTTCGCCCGCGATTCCGCCGCTGCGCTCGACCCGCCCGCCGCTTGCGTTGTTGCTCGCGGCGCTCGCGATCGGCTCGCTCCTCACCTCGACCGCGGCCGTCGCCGCGATGGGAAGCGTGTCCGACGACACATCCGATCCGGTCGAGGCTCCGGCGCGAACGCCTGCGCGTGCGAAGGCCGAAGACGCCCAAAGCCGGCCAGCTTCGCCTGCATCACCCGCCGCGCAGCCGCCGGCGGCGATGCCTAATCTCCCCGTCTGGGCCCGCATTCCCGATCTGGCATCCGGAGCCGCTCCCGGCACGGTCTGGCAACGATCGATCGCGGCCACGGCCGAGCTCAATCTTGGCGCCTACCTGCGTCCGCTGCTCGATAGGATCGATCGTGCGCCGATGCGCGGCTGCAAGGTCGCCCTCGTGCTGTCGGTCGGCAAGAGCGCCGGCGGCAACACCGTGGCGCGCTCCCTCAACCGCGCGGCCGTCAATCGCGGCATGATGAGCGTGCTGATCCGCCTGCAGCCGGAATTTGCAGGCAGCCAGCCGCCGGTCACCGAATGGCAGGATGGCTCGACCACCGCCGGACTTCAGTCGATCGACGAACTCCTGAGTGCCGGCCGCAAGGCCGATGCGCGCCCCGAGGACGACATTCGTTCGGAATTCGATCTCATCATCGTCCATGCGGGCGATCTCGCCTTGCAGCCCGACGCCATCGCGCTGGCCGCGCATGCGGATCTGATCATGCCGGTGGTGCACGCCGGCGAACTCGGTTCGGCAGCGATGCGGCGGGTCACTGCGGCGCTGACGAGGTACAACACCGTGCCGACCGGCCTCGTCGTCAATCATGCGCCCGCGGGCGCGGTGGCGCCTTATCCTGACGGCGGCGCATTGAGCCGGGCGGTCTGACGATGACGGCCGTTCGCGGTCGATGGCTCGTCGCGGCGATGCTGCTGTCGATGTCCTCAGGCACGTCCGCATGGGCCGACAATTGTGTGCCCGTGCCGCAGACGGTCGCGCCGGACAGGCTTGCTTCCTTGTCGCGCGGCTTCAATACCGACGGCTGGATCAACGGTCCGAACTCCGCGCCGCCAGGCCGTGATTTGCTGCAGCAGCTCCGCAAGGCGGGCATGAGTCATGTTCGCCTGCCGGTGCCGGCGGAGCGGGTGATGCTCCGCTTTGCCGCCAGGGCCGAACGCGACGAGGCGCTGCGCGCGCTCGACAGTGCGTTGAAACAGCTCATGTCGCTCGGTTATTCCGTCTCCGTCGATCTTCATCCCGGCGAGCGCTTCAATCGCCTGCACAAGGACGATCCCGGCGCGGCACTGCACGAGATGAAGGACGCCTGGAGCGCCCTCGCCGGCATCATTCGGCCTTATCCCGCCGACCGCGTCTTCGCCGAACTGCTCAACGAGCCCGATGTCGACGCAGGCCGGTGGCAAAACGAGGTCGAGGCGCTGGCCACGGCCGTCCGCCAATGGCTCCCTGCCACGACGCTGATTGTCGGTCCTGTGAACTGGCAGCGCGCGGACTCGCTGCCGCAATTCCGTCCGCTGCCCGATCCGAACGTCGTCTACGCCATCCACTTCTACGATCCCATGGTGTTCACCCATCAGGGCCATTGGGATGCGCAGGATCCGCTGCACGACATCATCGATCTGCCCTACCCGATCAGGACGGATGATCCCGCCGTCAAAGCGCTCCGTCAGGACCTGCAGGCGAGGGGTGCGACCAGGGCGCTCGCGATGCTCGACACGGCGATTGCGACCGCCAGGGACAAGCCGGATGTCGATCGCTGGCTCGCGCCCGCCGCCCTCTGGCAGCAGCAGTTTGCGCGCCCGATCATCGTCAACGAGTTCGGCGTGCTGAAAGCCGCGCCCCGGGACAGCAGGATACGCTGGCTGGCGGCGGTGACCGCCTATGCCAGCGCGCATTGCTGGGGCTGGACGCATTGGGAGCTACAACAGGGATTCGGCCTCGTCGACAGCCGCACGGGCAAGCCCGATCCTGACGTGATGCGGGCCCTGCTGGGCGGGGCGAAGCCAACCGGGCGCTGACCGTCGCGCCGGTCCCTTATCGTTAACGAATCCTTGCAGGTCCCGCCGCTATCATTGCGGCTGCCAAATACGACAGGAAGACGCCATGACCGGCGGGACCTCATCGCGCGATCAGACCGTGCAGGCCGGCGTTGCCGAGCCATCTCCGTTGCGCGAGTTGATTCCGATATTCTGCATCGCCGTGGCGACGATCGGCTTCGTGCCGGTCCTGCACATGGCGAGCCCTGTGCTGTCTCTCACCGTCGAAATCCTGGTTGCCATCGCCATCGTCCTCGCGGTCCCGACCTACGCGCCGCTGATCGCGATCTTCGTCCTGTTCTTCCAGAACCTGTTCGTCTCGATCCTGTCGCCGCTGGTGTCGGTCCCGTCCGAGCTGGACTTCATCAAGGGTTATAATTTCCTGGTCTGTTCCGTGATGTGGCTGACGACGTTCGGTCTCTATGTGCTCGGCCGGAGGAATCAGTCGGCCAAGGTCAACCGGATCATGCTTTGGGGCGTCGTCACCCTCGCGGTGGTGGGACTGTATTTCGCCATCGGCTTCGTCCAGGACGGGCAACCGGCGTCGGTCTATTTGCGCAACATCGTGCTGCCGCTGTTCCTGTTCCAGCTTTCGCTGCTGACGGCGGCGACCTTCGAGGTCCGCGCCACGCCGTTCCTGGTGGCGCTCGCGGTGATTCTCATCATCTGCGGCTATGTCGAGTTTGCGTTCCGCGATGCCTGGCTGGCCGTCACCAACGGCTACACCTTCTGGGGCTTCGACGAACTCAAGGCGACCCATTCGGGCGTCTGGGAAGCGCAGATGCGGGCTACCGGAAACGTGCCCGTCGATCTCAAGGATCGCTTCAGCTTCGACTTTCTGAATACGCCGCTGCTCGAAGGCTTCGGCCTGTCGAAGATCCTGCGCATCCACGGGCCGAACATGAGCGCGATCAGCTTCGGCTACGGCATCGCGTTCTTCGGTCTGTTCCTGTTTTCGGTGGGACGCCCGTTCCTCGCGCTTGCTGCGCTGCCTCTCCTGCTATTCTGCAGCGTCAAGGGCGCGCTGATCACGGTGGTGTTCGTGGTCGCGGCCTGGACCGCGACCCGTCTGCTCGGCGCCGTGGTCACGCTGGTGCTGGGCTTGCTGGCCCTGATGGTGTTCGCAATCGTCGCGATCCGTATCGGCCTGCAGATCGGCGACTATCACGTCATCGGCCTGATGGGCGGCCTGAACGGCTTCCTCGACAAGCCGTTCGGCCGTGGTCTCGGCATCGGCGGCAATTTGTCCGACAGTTATTTCTCGATCGACTGGGGCGCCGCGCAGGCGGCCGGCACGATCGACGGTGCGGTCGAAAGCGCGATCGGCGTGCTGATCTACCAGATGGGCATCGCCGCCCTCGTGCCGCTCGGCTTCTATTTCGCGATGGCGCTGAAGGCCTGGCGCCTCTACGCATCCTCGGGAATTCTGACGCAGGGCCTCGCCGGCCTCGGCGTCATGGTCGTGCTGCTCAACGGCCTGTTCCAGGAGGAAGCCCTGTTTGCGCCGCCCGCGCTCGGGCTGATGCTCTCGCTCACCGGCCTCGTGATCGGCAGCCATATCAGGATGCAGGCGGTCGTCGCGCAGGATGCGGCGCCGGAGGCGCTCACGCGCTACCAGCCGGCGTCGTAGTTTTTAAGATGGTGTGGTGCTCCGCGCCTCACCGCCACCCCAGCGCCGGCGCGACGTGCTTCAGGATCGCTTCGATCGCATGCGCGCAATAATCCACCCCGAGCTGGTTCGGGATCGTCAGCAGCAGCGTATCGGCTTCCGCAATCGCCTCGTCCTGCCGGAGTTGCTCGATCAGCGCATCGGGCTCGGCGGCATAACTCCGGCCGAAGATTGCGCGGGTGCGTGGATCGATGAAGCTGATCTGGTCCTCGCCGCCGCGCTCGCCACCGAAATAGGCGCGGTCGCGATCATCGATCAGCGCGAAGATGCTGCGGCTGACCGACACGCGCGGTTCGCGGCTGTGGCCGGCCTCCTTCCAGGCCGCTCGAAAGGCGCGGATTTGCGCGGCCTGCTGCACGTGGAAAGGCTCGCCGGTCTCGTCGTTCTTGAGCGTCGAGCTCTGCAAATTCATGCCGTGCTTCGCCGCCCACACCGCCGTAGCGTTCGAGCCGGCGCCCCACCAGATCCGGTCGCGCAGGCCCGGCGCATGCGGCTCGAGCCGCAGCAGCCCCGGCGGGTTCGGAAACATCGGTCGCGGGTTCGGCTCGGCAAAACCCTCACCGCGCAACAGGTCCAGAAAGACCTCCGCATGGCGCCGCCCCATGTCGGAGTCGCTCTCGCCCTCGGCCGGCCGGTAACCGAAGTAGCGCCAGCCGTCGATCACCTGCTCCGGCGAGCCGCGGCTGATGCCGAGCTGCAGCCGGCCGCCGGAGATCAGATCGGCGGAGCCCGCGTCCTCCGCCATGTAGAGCGGGTTCTCGTAGCGCATGTCGATCACGCCGGTGCCGATCTCGATCGTGCCGGTTTTGGCGCCAACCGCCGCGAGCAGCGGGAAGGGCGAAGCCAGCTGACGCGCGAAATGGTGCACGCGGAAATAGGCGCCGTCCGCGCCGAGTTGCTCGGCCGCAACCGCAAGCTCGATCGATTGCAGCAGCGTGTCCGCCGCCGAGCGTGTCCGCGATTGCGACGAGGGCGTCCAGTGTCCGAAGGACAGAAATCCGATCTTTTTCATGGGCGTCATTTAATGACGGCCGGGATGTCGTCAACCGGCCGCGTTCGCAATGGGGGCCTCTTGTGACATTTTGACGAGTGCATATTTCTGGCTATAATATAGCCAGAATGGCCTTCCACGTTACCCTTGCTCCAGAAGCGGTTGAAGACTTTCGGCGCCTGAAAGCTCATGTTCGGGCTGCCGTTCGTACCGCGCTTGAAACGCATCTGAGGCATGAGCCAAAGAAAGCCAGCCGCAGCCGGATCAAGAAGTTACGGGGGTTGCGGCGGCCTCAATACCGGCTGCGCGTGGACGAAGTTCGGGTGTTTTATGATGTGTCCGGCACGAGCGTCGAAGTTCTGGCGATCATTGCCAAATCGGAGGCCGAGTCATGGCTCGCACAATTCGGAAGTCCGGAGTGAAAGAGGTCCCGCTCTCCGAGATCAAGGATGATTTGTCCCGCTACTTGCGCGAGGCCGAGGTGCAGGAGATCGTCATCACGCGTCACGGCAAGCCGGCCGGCGTGTTGATTGGATTTGAGTCGGAGGACGATTGGTTCGAATATCGATTGGAGCATGATCCTCGCTTCCTGCAACGCGTCGAGCAGGCGCGGAACAGCCTGCGCGCGGGGCACGGAGTAAAGCTTGAAGATATCGATCCGGAGTAGCGTTGAGGGCTGGCCGCAGCCGGCATGCCCGACGATGCCATCATGCGCCTGTATTGCCCGACGGCACAACGCCTGTTTGCCCGACGGGTCAATCTTTTCGTAAAATCCGTAAGTAATTGATCCCGCTCATGCGGCTACTGTGCATGGGGTTGTTTTCGACGTTTTGTTCTGGACGGCGCGACAGCCGCAGGCCGAGACCTGATCCGGTTCTTGCCTACTTCATCACCCGCAGACCCTTGGTCGTGAACCGCTGCGTCTTGCCACCGGGGCGCACCGGTCGCCGTGTGCCGGCGGCCTTGCCGGTGCCGGGGGGCTGGTGCGCGGGGACGAGCTGGTCGGGACGCGAGCCGATCAGGTCGGCGCGGCCCATCGCCTTCAGCGCCTCGCGCAGCACCGGCCAGTTGTCGGGGTCGTGATACCGCAGGAAGGCCTTGTGCAGGCGGCGCTGGCGCAGGCCCTTGATCGCCTCGACCTTGTCGCTGCCGCCGCGGCGCACGCCGCGCAGGGGATTGACGCCGGTGTGATACATCGCCGTCGCCGTCGCCATCGGCGAGGGCAGGAAGGTCTGCACCTGATCGGCGCGATAGCGGTTCTTCTTCAGCCAGAGCGCGAGGTTCATCATGTCCTCGTCGGTCGTGCCGGGATGCGCGGCGATGAAATAGGGGATCAAATAATATTTCTTGCCGGCCTGCTCGGCCGCGGCATCGAACATCCGCTTGAACTTGTCGTAGGCGCCGATGCCGGGCTTCATCATCTTGTCGAGCGGGCCGCGCTCGGTATGTTCGGGCGCGATCTTGAGGTAGCCGCCGACGTGATGGGTGACGAGCTCCTTGATGTATTCCGGGCTCTCGACCGCGAGGTCGTAGCGCACGCCGGAGGCGACCATCACCTTCTTGATGCCCTTGGTCTCGCGCACCTTGCGATAGAGCCGGATCAGGTCGTCATGCGAGGTGTTGAGGTTCGGGCAGATCTCGGGGAAGACGCACGAAGGCCGCCGGCACGCCGCCTCGACCTTGGGATCCTTGCACGCCATCCGGTACATGTTGGCGGTGGGGCCGCCGATGTCGGAGATCACGCCGGTGAAGCCCGGCGTCTTGTCGCGGATCACTTCGATCTCGCGCAGGATCGAGCCCTCCGAGCGGTTCTGGATGATGCGGCCTTCATGCTCGGTGATCGAGCAGAAGGTGCAGCCGCCGAAACAGCCGCGCATGATCGTTACCGAGAACTTGATCATGTCCCACGCCGGGATCTTGGCGTCGCCATAGGACGGATGCGGCGCGCGCGCGTAAGGCAGGTCGTAGACCGCGTCCATCTCCTCGGAGGTGAGCGGGATCGGCGGTGGGTTGAGCCAGAGGTCGCGATCGCCGTGGCGCTGAACCAGCGGCCGCGCATTGCCGGGATTGCTCTCCCGGTGCAGCACGCGCGAGGCGCGGGCATAGGCTTCCTTGTCCTGCTCGACCTGCTCCAGCGCCGGCAGCCGGATCACGGTCGGACCCTTCGTGCGCGACGCGCCTTCATCGGCGGAGTCGAGGTCGTCGGCGTGCAACTCGGAATAGTCCTCGGGCACGCGCCGGAACAACGCGACGCCCCTGATGTCGCAGAGCTCGCGCGGCGCCTCCCCGGCGGCAAGGCGGTTGGCCACCTCGACGACGGCGCGCTCGGCATTGCCATAGAGCAGAAGGTCGGCCTTGGCGTCGGCCAGCACCGAGCGGCGCACCTTGTCGGACCAGTAATCGTAATGCGCGATCCGGCGCAGCGAGGCTTCGATGCCGCCGAGCACGATCGGCACGTCCTTGAACGCCTCGCGGCAGCGCTGCGCGTAGACCACGGTGCAGCGGTCCGGCCGCTTGCCGCCTTCGCCACCGGCCGTGTAGGCGTCGTCGCTGCGGATGCGGCGGTCCGCGGTGTAGCGGTTCACCATCGAATCCATGTTGCCGCCGGTGACGCCGAAGAACACCCTCGGCTTGCCCAGCACCTTGAACGGCTCGGCCGAATGCCAGTCGGGCTGCGAGATGATGCCGACCCGGAATCCCTGCGCCTCGAGCAGGCGGCCGATGATCGCCATGCCGAAACTCGGATGGTCGACATAGGCGTCCCCGGTCACCAGCACGATGTCGCAGGCATCCCAGCCGAGCGCGTCCATTTCGGCGCGGCTCATGGGAAGGAACGGCGCCGGCTTGCGCGGGCGCGCCTGGGCCATCAGGGGCTTTGCGGCGGTGATGATCTGGATGTCCATGGCGCACAGCCATAGGACTCCGGGCCGGCGAATACAACCGACGGACGCGTGAAGATTTGCGGTTCCGCGGCGGTGCTTAGCCGCTGGCGAGCGCCTGCCGGACCTCGGCCGTCGTGGCCGGTTCGCCGCCGTTCGCGCGGACGAGACGCACGGCGTCCTCGACGAGGCGGAGATTGGTTTCCGTCGAGCCCAGCAGTGCATCCTCCAGGCCGACGCGGATATGCCCGCCGCGGGCGATCGTATCGCCGATCAATGGCGTGATGTCGACGCCGAGGCCGGAGACCATCCAGGGCGCGCCGGCGGCTTCCTCCTCGGCCAGCGTGACCAGCGCGGCGAGGCCGTAAGGCTTCGGCGGAAAGCAGAACGCGAATTGCTGCGAGAACATGAAGCGGTAGATCGGCGTCCCGACGCCGGCCGCGCGTGCCAGCGCCGCGCCGGCGCGGATGAAGCCGGGCTCGTAGATGGCGAAGGCCGGGTGGATGCCGTGGCGTGCGGCAACGTCGAGCCCGTGGCGGATATGGGTCTCCGGATTGAGGTAGGTCTCGGCCGGCTTGGCTTCTGCATGGGTCGCGGTCAGCGTGAAATTGACGCTGCCGGGATCGACCACCGCGAATTCGAGCAGCCCGCGCTCGGCCAGCGCCTCGATATGGGCAAAGCGCGCCTTGGGGTCGGCGACATTGCCGCGCTTGTCGAGGCCGGGGATGGACGGATACACGGGCACGTCGACCTCAGCCCGGATGCCCTCGATGATGCGCGCATAGACCTGCCAGTCGAAGGTCTGTTGTCCGCCGCCATCATAGGCATGGGTGTGAATGATCGCCGCGCCCGCACGGGCGCAGGCGATGCCCTCGGCGACGATCGCTTCCACCGTGTCGGGGATGCCGGGTTGACGCGCGCGGCTCCAGGGTCCGTTCAACGCCGCTTCGATCCAGACCTTGTGCATGACGCGCCTCCCTGATGATGCTTGTTACGACCAGCCGTATCACGTCTGCGGCGCGCGGTCAGCGCCGTCAAATGTGTGATGCCGTCCACATACCGGCGGGCGTTGTCGCGTCATCGTCTCTCCAGTTCCAAAAGGAGAGATCCATGTTTCTGGTCGATGCGCTGCTGATCCTCGCGATGTTGTTCTTCCTGTTCCTGCCGATCTCCGATCGCAGGACGGTGCAGATGCGGCTCTGCATGCTCTGCGCACTGCTGGCGATGTTCTCGGTCTCGATGATCCGCGCCCCGGTTGCGCCAGTACGGCTTGCGAGCCTCGCATCGCCTCTCGGCATGGTACGCGTGCCGCACATGCATCTCGACGGGCCGTCGTCAGCATTCTCGTCGCTGCCGACGTCGGAGATGCGATTGCTGCAGGGGCCAGGAAACAGCCAAGGAAAGTTCTGACGGCAGCGATGAAGCCGGCACGACATCGAGCGAGGCGCTCGAGGCGTTCAACCGACCTTCAGCGCCTTGGCATAGACCACACCCGAATTGGTGATGTGCGTGCTCATCAGCGCCTCGAAGGCCGCGAACTCGCCGCGCGCGAACAGATCGAGCAGCTTGCGATGTTCGTCGAACGAGGAGCGGGTGCGGACGTCGATCGGCGAGGTCAGATTGGTCCGGAGCGCCGCGACCCGGCTGGATGCGAGCTGGTAGGATTCGACGAGATAGCGGTTGCCGCAATGCGCGAACAGCCCTTCGTGAAACGCGGCGTCGGCGCGGCCATAGGCGATGTTGTCCCTGGCTTCGACCGCCGGCTCCATCGCCGCGATCGCCTGGCTCATCGTTGCGACCGCACCGTCGCGATCGTGACGGAAGGCGAGCTCCGCGGCCCTGGGCTCGAGCGCGATGCGGAAAGTGCAGAGCGCGTCGATGTCCTCGGCGCTCGGCGTGAACACGAAGCTGCCGACTTGCGGCCGGATCACTACGAGGCCCTGTGCCTGCAACTGCCCCATTGCCTCGCGCACCGGCGTGCGGCTGACTCCGAAGGACTGTGCCACCATCTCCTCGGAGATCGCGGCGCCGAGCGTGAACTCGCCGTCGATGATGGCCTGCCGCAGCCGCTGCATCACCCGCTGCGACAGCGATTTCGGCGTATCGAGCTTGAGCGATCGCATGTGATCTCAGAAGACCTTGCCGGGATTGAGCAGATGATCGGGATCGAGCGCGGCCTTGAGCGTCCGCATCAGTGCGATCTCGGCGTCGCCCCTCGCATGTCCCAGCCATTTCTTCTTCAGCGTGCCGATGCCGTGCTCGGCGGAGACGCTGCCGCCCATCTCGCGCACGAGGCCGTAGATGATCGCATCCATCGCCTCCTTCGGCTGATGCTCGACGGGAAGGCCGGTGACCCAGGAGACGAGGTGCAAATTGCCGTCGCCGATATGGCCGTAATACACGCTCTCGCAGCCCTCGATGCCATCCGCGAGCGCCGCCTTGCAGCGCGTGACGAATTCGTCCATGCGCGCCACCGCAAGGCCGATATCGTAGGAGATATGCGGTCCGAGCACCTGGCCGAACTCGGCGCAGATGTCTCGCACCCGCCAGAAGCCCTGCGTCTGCGCCAGTGATTGCGCCACGGCGGCGTCGACCAGTAGTCCGCGTTCCATCAGCCCCTCGAGCCAGCTCTGGAAGCGCGGTGCGTCCAGGCTCTCGTCGGTGCCTTGCGCTTCCACCAGCACATAGCGGCTGTCGCCTGCGGCGACCGGCGGCTTCACGCCGGCGCGCTTCGTGATCACGTCCCAATAGTCCGGCCACATCACCTCGAACGCGGAGAGCAGCGGGCCGAGCCCGGAGCGCGCCGCATCCAGCAGCGCGATCACCGCGGCATAGTCTTCGAGCGCGCAGAGCGCGGCCATGGTCGAGCGCGGCTTCGGGAACAGTTTCAGCACCACGCGGGTGATGATGCCGAGCGTGCCTTCCGAGCCGATGAAGAGATGTTTGAGATCGTAGCCTGCGTTGTTCTTCATCAGCTTGTTGAGGCTGGTGATGATGGTGCCGTCAGGCAGCACCACCTCCAGGCCGAGCACCAGCTCGCGCGTCATGCCGTAGCGGATCACGCGGTTGCCGCCGGCATTGGTGGAGAGATTGCCGCCGATCGCGCAGGAGCCGCGCGAGCCGAGATCGAGCGGAAAGAACAAGCCGGCTTCGTCGGCGGCCTTCTGGATCGTCTCCAGCGGCGTGCCTGCTTTCACCGTCATCGTCATCGAGGCGCGATCGATCTCCTCGATGCCGCTCATTCGCTCGAGCGAGATCGCGACCCAGCCCGGCTCGGGCGAAGCGCCGCGGCAGAGCCCGGTCAGTCCGCCCTGCGGCACGAACGGCAGCTGCGCCCGCCGGCAGGTCAGAACCGCATCGGCAACGCCCTGCGCATCGGCCGGGCGGATCACCGCCAGCGGCGTCTGCGGCAGGCTCGCGCTCCAGTCGTTGCCATTGCGCGCGGGCACGTCGGTGCCGATCAGCACCGCAGCCGTGCCGAGCTTGTCGCGCAACGCGCCGAGCAATTGGTCGGGATGCTCAATGGGGGTCACCATGTTCATGCGAGACCTTCTTGCGATTCCGGCTGCGCCCTGCGTGCCGCGACGGTGGAAAACATTTGCACTGCTCTTGTATGTAAGGTACAACCCGAAAAGTAAAGCAAAAACAATGCACGGGAAGGCCTCTCGGGATCGTGGAAGATCAACGGCTCGGTCCCCCGGGGCGCAGCAAAGGGCGGAGTGATGACTGAGGCAATTCGCGGGTTCTGGGTGGCGTCGGCGACACCGCTGGCAACGGATGGCAGCGCGGATTCCGCCAAGCTTGCCGCCCATGCGAAGCAGCTCTTCAGCAAGGGCGTCGACGGCGTCGTGCTGTTCGGCACCACCGGCGAGGGCACCTCGTTCAGTGTCGCTGAACGCGTCGCGACCGTCGAAGCGCTGCTCAAGTCCGGCGTCGCGCCCGAGCGCATCGGCATCGGCGGCGGCTTTCCCGCCATCAGCGACAGCATCGCGCTGACCCGCGCGGTGCTCGGCCTCGGCCTGCGCCACATGCTGTACCTGCCGCCCTACTTCGATCGCAGCGTGACGCCCGAGGGTATCGAGGATGCCTTCGCCGCGATCTTCGACGGCGTTGCAGACGATCGCCTGCGCGCCTCGCTTTATCACATCCCGCAGGTCTCCGGCGTTGCGATCCCGAACGCGGTCGCGGCGAACCTGCGCAAGCGCTACGGCAAGCTGGTTGCGGGTCTCAAGGACTCCAGCGGTGACTTCAAGCAATTCCAGGCGTTTCGTGCCGCCGCTCCCGAATTGGCCATCACCGTCGGCAACGAAACCGACATCGCCCGCGCGATTGCCGGTGGCGGCGCCGGGACGATCTGCGGCATGGCCAACATCGCCCCGGAACTGGTCAAGGCGATGATCGACGGCAAGGATGTCGAAGCGCGCATGCAGGCCGCGGTCGATATCGTGGTGAAGTCGCCATCCTTCCTCGCGACCTTGAAGGCCATTCTTGCTGCGCAAACGGGCGATGCGAGCTGGTTGCGCGTGCGGCCGCCGCTCCGTGCCTCGTCCGATGGCGCGGCGCTCAAGCGTAAACTCGACGAGCTGATCACTCCCGCCATCGCATGAGATCGCATAGTAGCGCGACACGCTGATGCGAATTCGCGCACAGCGTGTCACGCGCGACGTCACGGCAATTCGTGATTGCCGATTGGCGTCGGTCTTTGTTTAGAACGATTCAACACTAGAGCGATTCAACGCCGCCCACGGTTCTCTTCACGCTCTGCGATTGCTAGACGCGCAAGCTTCATAGCTGCTGCAGAACTGAAGTGGAACGAAAGTGCGTGTCAATGCGGATGGCCCGATCGATGGTCATCGTGCCGGCAAGAGCCGAGCCTGTCTTCTCATCGGAGCAGCCGTGCTCCTCGCCGAACTCCCCTCCAATTCGACGATCGCGCAGGCGCAATCCGCATTGCCTCCTGTGACGGTGGATGCTCCCGTGCAACGACCGAAGCCGGCCCGGGCGTCGGAATCGTCGCAACGTCGCACGCAAGCGGCTGCGCGTCAGCGCAGCCGGAACGCCGCTGCTCCAGCCGCGCCGACACTGTCGGAGCGCGCAGCCGCGCAGGCCGCCGCGCAACAAGCCGCCAGGCTCGGCTATCGCGCGATGCCGAGTGCGACCACGCTGCGTAGCGGCGCCTCGCCGCTCGACACTTCGCAAACCGTCAACGTCGTCCCCGTGCAGGTTCTCAAGGACCAGCTGCCGCGCAACATCGACGATGCGCTGGCCAATATCAGCGGCATCACCCAGACCAATACGCTGGCCGGCACCCAGGACGCCGTGATCCGCCGCGGCTTCGGCGACAACCGCGACGGCTCAATCATGCGCAACGGCATGCCGCTGGTGCAGGGGCGCAGCCTTAACGCCGCCGTCGAGAGTGTCGAGGTGCTGAAGGGACCCGCCTCGTTGCTCTACGGAATCATGGACCCCGGCGGCATCGTCAACACCATCAGCAAGCGTCCGGAGCTCTACCAGCACGGTTCGGTCACGCTGCTGGGCTCGACCTACGCCAACAACCGCAGTGGGGCCGACGGCACCTTGGACATCACAGGTCCAATTGGTGACCAGGGCCTTGCCTACCGCTTCGTAGGCTACGGTGTGAGCGAGGACTATTGGCGCAATTTCGGCCGCCATCGGGAAATGCTCGTGAACCCGTCGCTTGCCTGGTACGGCGAGACCACGACGATCCAGCTCACCTATGAGCACCGCGAATTCATCACTCCGTTCGACCGCGGGACCGCCTTCGTCAACGGCGCACCACTGGCGATCCCGAAGACGCGCCGGCTCGACGAGCCCTTCAACAACATGTGGGGCACTTCTGACCTGATACAGGGCTCGGTCGAACAGAAGCTCGGCGACAATTGGAAGGTCACGGCAGCCTACAGCTACAACACCGAGACCTATAGCGCCAATCAGCTTCGGATCACCGGCGTCAACGCCAAGACCGGCGTCGAGACCCGCAGCAACGACGGCACACAGAACTCGCTGAGCAACGCCAGCTACGGCACTTCCTATCTGCAGGGCGACGTCTGGGCGGGCGGCTTCCGCAACGAGATCCTGTTCGGCGGCGAGGCACTGTATCGCACGATCGATCGCCGCGATTTGATCCGGCAGGCGACTGCGAGCTTCAATTTCTACAATCCGGTCTATGGCTTGGTCACACCGGGCACAACCGTTTCGGCGACCGACAGCGAGCAGACCGACAAGCTCGGCACCCGCGGCTTCTTCGCCCAGGACACGTTCCATCTGACCAACTGGCTGTCCGTGGTCGGCGGCGTGCGCTGGATGGAGTACGAGCAGCTCGCCGGAAAAGGCCGGCCTGTCTTCGTGACCAACACCAATTTGGCAGGCGACAAGGTGCTGCCGCTTGGCGTCGTCATCGTCAAGCTGAGCGATGAGCTCTCGTATTATGTGAGCTATACGCAGTCGTTGAAGCCGACTTCGACAATCGCTCTTTTCTCCGGAGCCCCCACTGGCTTCGTCGTGGACTCCACAATTGCGCCCGAAGAGGGAACCCAGTGGGAGACCGGTGTCAAATTCGACGTCAACAAGCGGCTGTCCGGCACTTTGGCGATCTACGACATCGAGAAGAAGAACGTGCTGGTCCGCGACGATCTTGGCAACAACACCATCGCGATACGGACGTCCGCGAAGGCGCGGTCGCGTGGCGTCGAATTGGACGTGACCGGCAAGCTGACCGACGATTGGAGCATCATCGGAAGCTACGGCTATACTGACGCGCGCCTGATCAACGATCCCGTCAACGGTGACGCCAAATTGCTGAACGCCGCGATGAACACGGCTTCGCTCTATGTTGTCTACGATTTCGGCGACCGGCTTCCTGGTCGTCTGCGGCTTGGAGGCGGAGCGCACTATGTCGGCGACCGGCCGGGCGACTCCGCCAACACGTTCTTTCTGCCGGCCTATACCGTTGCAGACGTCTTTGCGACCTATGACACGAAAGTCGACAAGACGCCGGTGACCTATCAGTTCAACATCAAGAACCTGTTCGACAAGGTCTACTATACGTCCACCACCGGCAGTCCTTTGGCCGTCGCGATCGGCGATGCCCGACGCTTCTCGTTGTCGGCCACGGTGAAGTTCTAGCGATGGCGGCGCGGCACAAAGCCGTCGCGGTCCTGATCGCGCTGGCGTCTATTTGCCTTGCCGCCACGGGTGCGAGCCGCGCCGGGGAAATCACGCTCTATTCGACCAGGGAAGTCGCCCTGGTCGCACCCGTCGTTGCCGCGTTCACGGAAGCCAGCGGCGTCAAGGTCGACGTCGTCTTCGTCGAGGACAGTCTGGTCAAGCGCCTCGCGTCGGAGGGCGAGACATCGCCGGCCGACGTGCTGCTGACGATCGGGCTGGACAAGACGACCCAGCTCTCCACCCGCGGTCTGACGCAAGCCGTTGCTTCGCCGCACCTTGAACAGGCTGTGCCGGCACATCTGCGCGGCGCCGGGGCGCAATGGATCACGCTCGCCATCCGTCCCCGCATCGTGCTGATGCGCAAGGACAGCGCGCTCGCGGCGATCGACTATGAAGATCTCGCGGGTCCGCAATGGCGAGGCAAGCTTTGCATGCGCTCGGCGTTGCATCAGAACAATGTGGCGCTGGTCGCGGCCTATCTCGTCCATCACGGCGAAGCCGCAACAGAGGTCTGGCTGTCTGGACTTAAGTCCAATCTCGTCCACAGGCCTGATGGCAAGGACAACGACGTGATCCGCGAGATCGCGCAAGGCATTTGCGAGATTGGCATAGCCAATACCGTCGCATTGGCGCAATTGCGTGACGGACGAGAAGGTGCGGATTTGCGCGCCTGGGCGATGAAGATCAAGGCGATGCCGACGACGTTCAAGAGCGGCGGCACGCATGTGAATCTCACTGGCGCTGCCATCGCGAAACACGCGCCGCATCCGCAATTGGCGCGACAGTTGCTCGAATTCCTCGTCACGCCGGCGGCGCAGCGGATCTTCGCCGCCGCCGAACTGGAATATCCTGTGCTTGCCGAGGCGGAGCGTGCTCCGATCGTGGCCGAGATTGGCTCGTTCGCCGCCGATGGGCTGCCTATCGACGAGATCGCCGGACAGCAGCAGGCCGCCATCGCGCTCATCAAGAAGGTGGGATTCGATGACTAGGCCGGTAAACAAGATCAAGGCGGCCCTGCTCCAGGTCCACTCCATTGCGGGCCTGATCCTGGCGCTTCTGCTCGCCCTGATCGCGCTGACCGGCGCGGTCATGAGCTTCGAGGACGAGATCGTCGAGCACCTGAATGTCGAAATCATGCAGGTCACGCCGCGTCAGGCATCGGCGCTGATGCCAGACGAATTGGTCGCGCGGCTGGAGGCGGGCCAGGATGTCGGCCAGGTCGCCGCGGTCGCGCTGTCGAGCGATCCGTCCGCCGCCGTACGTGTCCGCTTCGGCCGCGAAGAGCAGGGCACGCGGCGCACCTCGCTGTACGTCGATCCCTACGATGCGCATGTGCTGGGTTCGCCGCGGGGCGAGGAATTCTTTGCGACGGTCCGCCGGCTGCATCGCTGGCTGCTCATTCCCGGCGATGCCAAGGGCTGGGGGCGCCAGGTCACCGGCATTGCCGCGCTCGGCCTTATCGTCATGCTCGTCTCGGGCCTCGTGCTGCGCTGGCCGCGCCGCGCAAGCAGCCTGAAGATGTGGCTGAAGCCAGATCTCGGGCTCAGCGGCCGCGGCCTGCACCGGTCGCTGCACGCCGTCATCGGCACCTGGGTTCTTCCGATCTACCTGGTGATGACGCTCACGGGGCTGTGGTACTCGTTCGACTGGTACAAGGACGGCGTCGTCTGGCTGCTGTCGCGCCCGCATGTCGCCGCCGCGAAGATGCAGCCGAAGCAGCCACGTGCACCCGGCCGGTCCGATCCGGTTCAATCCATGGGATTCGATCGCGCATGGGCGACGTTCCAGCGTGAAGAGGGCAATCGCTTCTCCAGGGCCTTGCTGATGTTGCCCGCCGGGCCGGGCACGGCGATCCGGATCCGGTCATGGGGAAAAGACTCCACGCTCGACACCACCCGCGACGAATTCCGCGTCGACGCCGTGACCGGCCAGTTGATCTCATCCGACCGCTACGCTGACAAGACGGTCGGCGAGAGGATCATCGCCAACGTGCTCGACATCCATCGCGGGGCAATTCTGGGCTGGCCCGGCAAGCTCGCCTTCATGATCGCCGCAGCCCTGATGCCGCTGTTCGCGGTGACCGGTCTCCTGCTCCATCTGTCGCGCCGCAAATTGCGGCGCCCGGCGCCGCCGCTCGGGCGGCTTGTCCCGGGCGAGTGACGCAGGCAAAGGCTAGCCAACGCGCGTCCGATCGGTCAAAACCCGTGGCATGATCTCGTCAAGGTTCGCGCCATGAAGCTCCCGTCCGTCACTCCCGCCGATATCCGCCGAGCGCTGCTGCTGCGCGAGGAGATCGCGCTGCTCGATCTCAGGCATGAGGCCGGCTTTGCCACCGGCCATCCGCTGTTTGCCGCCAATTTGGCGGCGGACCGGATCGCCATCGAAGCCGAGGTGCGGCTGCCGCGCAAGGACGTGGGGATCGTGCTCTATGATGGCGGCGAGGGATTGGTTGCGCCAGGTGCCGAACGCCTTGCAGCGTTGGGTTACAGCAACATCCGCGCGCTCGATGGCGGGCTGAAAGCCTGGCGCGATGCGGGCTATCAGGTGTTCGAGGACGTCAATTCCTATTCCAAGGCGTTCGGCGAACTGGTCGAGTCACGCAGGCACACGCCATCCTTCAGCGCCGACGAGGTCGCACAACTGATCGCCGACGAGGCCAACATCGCCATCCTCGATGTCCGCCGCTTCGACGAATATGCGACCATGAACATTCCAGGCTCGGTCAGCGTGCCCGGTGCGGAACTGGTGCTGCGGGCGGGGCAGGCCGCGCCCGATCCTGACACCACCATCATCGTCAATTGTGCCGGCCGCACGCGATCGATCATCGGCACCCAGTCGCTGATCAATGCCGGCGTGCCCAACAAGGTGCGGGCGCTGCGCAACGGAACGATCGGCTGGACCCTGGCCCGGCACACCCTGAATCACGGTGCCGACAGGCGCGGTGCGATCGGATCGTTCGAGGGCGGCCCGGCCAATGCCCGCGACGTGGCCTATCGCGCCGGTGTTCGCCATATCGGCGCGCGCGAGATGACAGCGCTTGCGGCGCAGGCCGATCGCACATTGTATCGCTTCGACGTGCGCGATGCGGACGAGTATGCGGCCGGCCATCTTCCGGGCTTCCGCCATTATCCGGGCGGCCAGCTTGTCCAGGAGACCGACATGGCCGCGCCCGTGCGCGGTGCCCGCATCGTCCTCACCGACGACAAGGGCGTGCGCGCCGACATGACGGCATCCTGGCTCGCGCAGATGGGCTGGGAGGTCTATGTGCTCGAAGGCGGCTACGACGGGGCGCTGGACATCGGCCCGCCGCTCCTCCTGCCCAAGCCCGACCCGGCGCACCGCTATCGCCGGCCCTATGAAGGAACCGACGTCGCCGAAGCTGCGATGCAGGCCTATCTCGACTGGGAATATGGCCTGGTCGAGCAACTCCGGCTGGACGGCACGCATGGGTTTTATGTGATTTGACGCTTTGTGAGATGCCAAGCCGACCTTCCGCCCGTCATCTTCTCCCCGTATCCGAACCCTATTGTGCTGCAGCCGGTTCGCGGTCTATGAGCTGCGACAAAGCCGCAATTGATGGAGATTCCATGTCACCCCCGGGCCAAAGCCCTGAGCGGAACGCGAAGGCGCTGCTGCTCGAAGGCGTCAACGACAGCGCCGTGGACCTGTTCAGGAGCGCGGGCTTCACCAATGTCGAGCGGCTGACCAAGGCGCTTGACGGCGAGGATCTGCGGCGCGCGCTCGAGGGCGTGTCGCTGCTTGGCATCCGCTCGCGCACCCAGATCACCGACGATGTGCTCGCCGCGGCCGACCAGCTTCTCGCGGTCGGCTGCTTCAGCGTCGGCACCAACCAGGTCGATCTGCTGGCGGCGCGCAAGCGCGGCATTCCCGTGTTCAACGCGCCGTTCTCCAACACGCGCAGCGTCGCCGAGCTCGTGATCGGCGAGATCGTGATGCTGCTGCGGCGCATCTTCCCGCGCTCGGTGTCGGCACATGAAGGCGGCTGGGACAAGTCGGCGACCGGCAGCCGCGAGGTGCGCGGCCGCACCCTCGGCATCATCGGCTACGGCAATATCGGCTCGCAGCTCTCGACGCTGGCCGAAGCCATCGGTATGCGCGTGATCTATTACGACCGCACCGACAAGCTCCGCCACGGCAATACCGAACCGGTCGAGAAGCTCGAGGAACTGCTGGCGCTGAGCGACGTCGTCAGCCTGCACGTGCCCGAGACACCGGAGACCGCCGGCATGATCGGCGCAAAGGAGCTGCGGGTGATGAAGCCGGGCTCGTTCCTGATCAACAACAGCCGCGGCACCGTGGTCGATCTCGACGCGCTCGCGGGAGCCTTGCGCGAGGGCCATCTGGCAGGTGCTGCCGTCGACGTGTTCCCGGTCGAGCCGTCCTCGAATTCGGATCGCTTCAAGAGCCCGCTTCAGGGCCTCGGCAACGTCATCCTCACCCCGCATATCGGCGGCTCCACCGAGGAGGCGCAGGAGCGCATCGGCGGCGAGGTCGCACGCAAGCTGGTCGACTATTTCATCACGGGTTCGACCATGGGCGCGGTGAATTTTCCGGAGGTGCAGCTGCATCTGCGCCCCGCGGGCGCGCGCTTCAGCCACGTCCATCGCAACGTGCCGGGCATGCTGCGGCGGCTCAACGAGGTCTTCCTCCAGCGCGACATCAACATCGTCGCGCAATATCTGGAAACCTCCGGCGATCTCGGCTACGTCGTGCTCGACGCGGACCTTGCGGGGCAGGATTCGGCGACGCTGCTCCAGCAGATCCGCGCCCTCGATGGCACGGTCGGTGCGCGGCTGGTGTTCGAGCACTAGTTTTGTTGACGGCCGTCAGGAGGTCGCATTGAATGCGGTCTCCTGACGCACTGAATGAAAATTGAAAGCCGGGTGGAAACGATGACGCTGACAAGAGCGAAGCTGTGTGCATGGCTCGTGGGCGCGGCAGCCGCGATGGGCGCGAGCAGCGCGTTCGCGGTGACGCTGGCGGGGGATGCGGATAGGGTCTGCAAGAGCCTGGTCGGCGGCGCGGATGCCGTGACAATCGACGCAGCGACGTTGCAGGCCCCATCGCCTCTTGCAATTGCCGAGCGCGGACCGACGCCATCAGGCCGTGTCACGCCCGCCAATCCCGCCTTCTGCAAGGTGCTCGGGCATATCGCCCCCGTCGATCCCAAGGCACCGCCGATCAAATTCCAGGTCAATTTGCCCGTCGAATGGAATGGCCGCTCCGTGCAATATGGCGGCGGCGGTTTCAACGGCGTCCTGATCACGGGACTTGGGCTGCCTCCGGCCTATCCCTTCGACAAGCCGTCGCCGCTCGCGCGCGGCTTCGTCACCTACGGTACCGATTCCGGTCATGAGACCAAACAAGGCGAGCCGCCGCAGGTGTTCGCGCTCAACGACGAAGCGTTCGAGAACTTTGCGCACCGCGCCTACAAGAAGGTGCGCGATGCCGCCGTTGTGCTGATGGAGCGCGCTTACGGCAAGAGGCCGGAGAAATTGTACTTCATGGGCTCGTCGGAAGGCGGCCGCGAAGGCCTCACCATGGCGCAGCGCTACCCGGATGATTTCGACGGGATCTTTGCGCGCGTGCCCGTCATCAACTGGGTCGGCCTGCAACATGCAGGCACCCGCTCGGGGCTGGCGACCATGGGCGAGGGATGGATCAATCCGGTGCAAGTCAGACTCGTGGGCGACGCGGTACGGACCGCTTGCGACAAGGCCGACGGCTCCGACGATGCGCTGGTGCAGGATCCCGTGGCCTGCAAGGCGACGTTCAAGGTCGAGACGCTGCGCTGCGCGGCCGGCCAGAGCGGCGACCAGTGCCTGACCGACGCGCAGATCAAGGCCGTCAACACGCTGCACGCCACCTATAAATTCCCGTTCGCGCTTGCCAACGATCTCGACGATTATCCGGGCTGGGGCGTATCGGGCGAGGACACGCCGGCGGTCGGCCCGACCGGCGGCTGGGTCGCGTGGTGGCTCGGCACAGCGCCGCCCGCGCAGCCGCCTGCGCCCAATAACGGCATCGCCTGGGTCTACGGCGCCGGCGGCATTCAATACGTGTTCGCGCGCGATCCCAAGCTCGACGTCACCACCTACAAGGTGGAGGACCACAAGGCCCGGCTGCTCGAAGTCTCCAACCTGATGGACTCGACCAATCCGGATCTCAGCGGCTTCCGCGCCCGCGGCGGCCGGCTCATCATGCTCGAACACATGGCGGATTACGCGCAGAGCCCCTATGCCGGCATCCGCTATTTCGAAAGCGTCGAGCGCAAGCTCGGCAAGGCCGAGACCGCCGAATTCGCGCGGCTCTACACCGCGCCCGGCGTCGACCATGTCGGCTCCGGCGCGCCGGCCAATGTCGACATGCTGGCTGTGCTGGTCGATTGGGTCGAGAAGGGCAAGGCGCCCGGCGACCTCGAGGTCACCGAGCAGAAGGTCGAGGCGCCGTCCTTCGCGGTGCTGCGCGCGATGCCGCTGTGCCGCTGGCCGTCCTGGCCGCACTACAAGTCGGGACCGGTGACCGAAGCGTCGAGCTTCGCTTGCGCGCCGTGAGGAAAGGCGCGCGCTTGGCCCCATGCGCGGGGCGAGCGGCGGCCCGTCGGTAGTACGTTGGCTTGACAGAGATCAACGCGGCGTTGACGGAAGGGTTCACCAGCGCGGAGATCGACATCGTGGCGCGCTGGCTGACGAGCATTCAGGACAAGTTTCCGAGAGATTTTTCGAAAGATCCAGAGGACTGAAGGAGATACCCATGACCGAGCATGTCCGGATCGAGAACAACGGCGGAATTCTCACGCTCACTTTGGCGCGCCCCGACAAGAAGAACGCGCTGACGGACGCGATGTACGGCAAGCTCGCCGACGCCATCGAATCCGCCGAGTTCGATCCCTCGGCCCGCGTGATCCTGATCCGCGGCGAGGGCGACATGTTCACGGCCGGCAACGACGTCGGCGAGTTCGCGGCCGTCGCGGCCGGCAAATCCGAGGGCAGCCGCAACGTCATTCGTTTCATCCAGTCGCTGGCGCGCTGCACGCGGCCGCTGGTCGCAGCCGTGCGGGGCCGCGCCGTCGGTGTCGGCACCACCATGCTGCTGCACTGCGACCTCGTGGTGCTCGCCGACAATGCGCAATTGTCGACGCCCTTCGTCAGTTTGGCGCTGGTGCCCGAGGCGGCCTCCAGCCTGCTGATGCCGGCCCGCATCGGCTATGCCCGCGCCTACGAGATGTTCGCGCTCGGCGAGACCGTGCCGGCCAAGTCAGCGCTCGAATGGGGCCTTGCCAACCGCGTGGTGCCGCTGGACACGCTCGATGCCGAGGCGCTTGCGCTGGCCGAGCGGCTTGCCCGCCAGCCGGCCGGCGCGCTGACCGCCACCAAGAAGCTGATGCGCAATAGCGAGGTGCTGCTCGCGCAGATGCAGGAGGAAGGCCAGCACTTTGCCCAGCGTCTGCGCACGGCCGAGGCGCGCGAGGCATTCACTGCTTTTGCCGAGCGCCGTCCGCCCGACTTCACGAGGGTCGCTTAGCGGCAGGGGGCGCCCGAATTCGTGCAGGCTCGAGCGTCCCGGTTCATCCAAATCCTTAACGGATCATTGGCATGTCGCAGTGCAAGGTGGCCACTCCCGAGAGTAGGCCTCCGGATCCATGGCAATCCTTAAGAAATCAGTAAGCTCGCTTCTCCTGACCTTGATGGCTCTGCTGGCGGCTGGCGCGCTCGCGTCCACGGCAATCCAGATGGTCGGGGCTTTGGGTCGCTACAGCGACAGTCTCGAGACCGCACGGCTGGCGGCTGCCGACAAGGCAATCTTCCAGGGCGTCGTATCCTTGCGCAGCAATCGCGGCGATGCCCAGAGCGCGTTGCTCGGCGAGGATGACGCCAGCGCCAAGCTCGGCCGGGCGGAGAAGGCGGAACAGGCCAGCTACGAGGCGATCGGCGCCGCGCTGGGGACCGTCGATTTCGCCCGCCGCGACGAACTCGCCGGCACCCTGAAGCAGCGCTGGGACGAAGCCGCGCCCAAGTTCCAGTTGTTCTACGACGAGGCCAGACGTCCGCGCGCCGAGCGCAAGGTGGAACCGACCAACCCCTGGTACGACGCCGTCACCAAGGTCATCGACACGGCGAACCTCGCCTCCACCGCGGTCTCGAACCGCGCATGGATGAACGATCCCTACATCGCCCGCATGATCCAGGTTCGCCGCCTCGCCTGGCAGGTCCGCGACCGCTATGGCAGCCAATGCTCCACGTTGCGCCCGAACGTGAATGCCAGCAAGCCGCTCGACGAGGCCCAGAAGCAGACCGTCGGAGGTTGGAACGGCTCGATTGCGGCCGCATGGTCCGGGATGGACGAATTGCTGGCGGCGCCCGACGTCACCTCGGAACTGGCCACGGTCGCGAAGGAGGCTCGGACCAGGACCGACGGGGCTCTGAAGCAAATCGGAGAGCTCGCCAGGACCTTCGACGGCAGCGGCAAGCCCGCGATACCCGCATCGGAGTGGAATACGCTCTGCCAGTCGCCGTTCCCCTTCATCGTCGCGGTCGCGACCAAGGCGCTTGATCAGTCGATCGCGCGCGCCGAATCCGTGCAGGCCAAGGCGCTTACCAATCTTGTCGTGCAGTCGATCGCATTTCTGCTGGCGCTCGCCGTCACGCTGGCCGGCGTGTATGTGGTGCGCAAGCGCCTGATGCGCCCGGTGCGCGCCATCCTCGATGCCATTGCCCGGATGGGCGCTCGCGACTACGCGACGCCGGTTCTGCAATCGAATTACCCCGACGAGTTCGGCACCATGGCCGCCGCGCTCGAAAGCCTGCGCGAAAGCGCGGCGACCGCGGAGCGCCTCGGACAGGAGCGCGAATCGCAGCAGGCCATGCAGCTTGCCCGCTCCGGCACCGTCGATGCGGCCTGCCGCAGTTTTGACGAGACCGTGCAGGCGGTGATCCACAGCGTTGCCGCATCGGCCAGGGAGCTCGATGCCACCGCGACCGACGTGCGCACGCTGGTCTCGGAATCGAGCAGCCAGACCGCGGCGGTCTCCAACGCGGCGGAGCAGGCCACCAACAATCTCGAGACCATCGCGGCCGCGACCGAAGAACTATCGGCCTCCGTCAGCGAGATCTCTGCGCAGGTGCAGTCCAGCGCCCGTGAGGCCCGCGAAGCCGTGGCCCAGGTCGAGCAGACCAACGCGACCGTCGAGATCCTCGACCAGACCGCGAGCCGCATCGGCGAGGTCGTGAAGATGATTCATGCCATCGCCGGCCAGACCAATTTGCTGGCGCTGAACGCGACGATCGAAGCTGCGCGCGCCGGAGAGGCGGGCCGCGGCTTCGCGGTGGTCGCGAGCGAGGTCAAGAACCTCGCGTCCCAGACCGCAAACGCAACGGAAGAGATTTCGCGGCAGGTCGAGGAAATCCAGGGGGCGACGGGTCAGGCCGTGGCCGCGATTCGTTCCATCGGCGGCGCCATCAGCGGCATCGACGAGAAGATGACCGCGATTGCGGCGGCCGTGGAAGAGCAGCGCGCGGCAACCACCGAGATCTCGCGCAACTTCCAGCAGGCCGCGCAAGGCACCCGCAAGGTCACCGATACGATCGGCGGTGTCGCCAAGCTCAATCAGGAGACCGGCAACGCCGGCACGGTGCTGACCGACTCCGTGAAGAAGATGTCGGCGGACGCCGACCGTCTCCGCACCGCGGTCGAGGGCTTCCTTGGCGCGGTGAAGACGGCCTGACGCGCTATCCTCCATTCCCACGGCGCGCTGGCCGGCATTGCCGCCGAACCGCGCGACGGCTAGATCTCTGACGCGGCGCCAGCGCGGCGACAAACGATGAGAACATCAGGGATGGAGAGTTCGATGCCGGTCACCCCACACAAGGCCCAGCGCCCCTATCGCGGCGTGTTCCCGGTCGTTCCCACCATCTTCGACCAACGCGGCGCGCTCGACCTCGAAGGCCAGCGCCGCTGCGTCGATTTCATGATCGATGCCGGCTCGCATGGTCTCTGCATCCTCGCCAATTTCTCCGAGCAGTTCGTGCTCACCGACGCCGAGCGCGAGACCGTGATGCATGCCGTGCTGGAACATGTCGCCGGCCGCGTCCCCGTGATCGTCACCACCACCCATTTCAGTTCGGCGGTATGCGCTGCGCGCAGCAAGCAGGCCGAAGCGGCCGGTGCAGCCATGGTGATGGTGATGCCGCCCTATCACGGTGCGACCTTTCGCGTGCCCGAGAAAGGCATCGTCGAGTTCTTCAAGGTCCTGTCCGATGCGATCACCATTCCGGTCATGATCCAGGACGCCCCGGTGGCCGGCACGCCGCTATCGGTCGAGTTGCTGGCTCGGCTGTCGCGCGATCTCCCCAATATCCGCTATTTCAAGATCGAGGTCGCAGGCGCGGCAGCGAAGCTGCGAAGCCTGATCGAGGCGGGCGGCAGCAGCATCGAGGGGCCGTGGGACGGCGAGGAGGCGATCACGCTGCTCGCCGATCTGGATGCCGGTGCCACCGGCGCCATGACCGGTGGCGGCTATCCGGATGGCATCCGCCAGATCATCGACCCCTATTTCGCCGGCAAGCGCGAGGAGGCGAAAGCCGCCTACGAGCGCTGGCTGCCGCTGATCAACTATGAAAACCGTCAATGCGGCCTGATCGCCTGCAAGGTCATGATGCAGGCTGGCGGCATCATCAAGTCGGATACCGTCCGCCACCCGCTCCAGCCGCTGCATCCGGCAACGCGGGCCGGGTTGCTGGAACTGGCGAGGGAACGCGATGCGCTGGCGCTGAGATGGGGGAAGTAGCGCCAAAGACTCCACCGTCGCTAGATATCTCCGCTGTCGTCCCGGGGCGCGCAAAGCGCGAGCCCGGGACCCATAACCACAGGGAGTGGTTTTCGGGCAAGCTGGTCACTCCGAGTCTTCGCCAAACGACATCTTGTGGCTATGGGTCCCGGCCTTCGCCGGGACGACACCGAGTGTGACGCGTGAGCTTTCGCTTATCTGGCCAGCTTCCACTCACCAACAATGCGGAAGCGTGCCTTGGCATCGTGCTGCTTGAATAGCACGATGCGATCGATCGCGAGCGTATCGAGCTTCAGCGACTCAAACCGTTCCCGCAGCATCGCCAGAACAGGCCCGCGGCGCTCCGCATCCAGCCGCCCCGTCAGCGTCATGTGGAAGCGGAATTCTTCCATCACGTAAGGGTAGCCCCAGCGATCGAGATAGTCGCGCTGCCGCTCGCTCAGTTTCTCGGGCCTGCGCCGCGCGCGGTCTTCCGCGGTCAGCTCGGTGCGAAAGGAGTCGAAATCGCGGACGCAATCGGCAGCGAGTTGCTGCAGCGCTGGAACCGTCCCGGCTGGAATGACGGCGATGAAGCCGCTGATGGCATCGACGACCGGCCGGATCACCGGAATGGGTCGCGTTTTGCCGGCGAAGCCGGCACATGCCGTTATCAGCTCCGCTTCGCCCTTTCCGGCCGCCAGCGTCATCGGCGCCTTCAGCGTGGCGTGAAAACCGTATTTGCGGGCATCCTTGGTGATGTCGTGCCAGTCCGGCGCGACATGCAGCGCTTGCTCCGGAAACGACATCTCGTCACCGGTGTGGGCATCGTAGCCAAGCAGTTCGGCGCCGAAGCGGGAGAGGGCGCTGTTGCCGCCTGCTGCAAAATAGATTGCGTAGCGGGGAAAACCTGTCATGGCTCGAGCATAACCAATCTATGCCGCGACGACAGCCTCGCGTGGCACTGCCGCGCTGAGCAGACGGGTCGCGTCGGTGAGATGCACGAGCTTGCCGCCTGCGATCACCGCGATCAGTCGCGGGCGCAGGGGCACGGTGTCGTCCACCAGCAATATGTCGGCGCGGTGTCCTTCTGCGATCAGTCCGCGATCGGCAAGGCCGGTCGCACGCGCAGGCCCGGCGGAGACCAGATCCCACGCCTTCGGCAGTGGCAGCACGCCGTCGGCGGCGAGCCGGAATGCGGCGAGCAATTGGGCGGGATAGTAATAGTCCGACGCGAGCACCGAGCAGAGCCCCTTGGCGATCATGTCGGACGCTCTGGTCCAGCCGGTGTGGCTGCCGCCGCGCACGACATTCGGCGCGCCGTAGACGATGGCGTCGCCGGCTGTCGCCGCCGCCCGCGCCGTCTCCTCGTTGATCGGAAATTCCGCGATGTCAGCGCCGAGTTCGCGAAAGTCCCGGCGCATCGTCGGCGTCGCATCGTCGTGCGAGAGCATCCGCACCCCGGCGGCGCGGGCGACCGCGGCCAGCCGCGCTACGGACGCGGGCACGTCGGCTGCGCGCGAAACGATACGCGCGACCAGCCTGTCGAAATCCTCGCTAGAAAGCCCGGTCCGCTCCACCATGCGGTTGCGCTTGCGCGGCTTTGCCATGTCGGCGACGGTGCCGTCCATGTGATCGTTGAAGGCGAACAGGTCGACGCGGCCCTCGGCGATCCACTGGCCGATCTCGGCCTCGGCATCGAGATTGTAGGTCTCGTGCCGCAGATGGAAGCGGGTGTCGGCGGCGAACTGCGGACGCTGGCGTTCGATCGCCTCCATCAATCCGCGTGCATTGTCGGCGCTGCGCAGGCCAGGCTCCCACGAGCAGGTCGTGGCGTGGAACACCGTGGTGATGCCGTTGCTGATCGCCTGGCGGTCGCTGTCGGCAAGGGCGACGTCGATCGGGAAATCGACGCCGGCGCGCGGCATCATCTGCCGCTCGAAGGCATCGCCATGCAGGTCGACGATACCCGGCAGCACCAGCAGGTCGCGCGCATCGATCGCAAGCAGCGCGTGGCCACGCGACCCATCGATCCGCTCGATATCCGTTCCCGATACGCTCAGTGAAGTTTCGGCGAACTCCGAGCCGATCAGGGCCCGGCCGCCTTCAAGGACGATGTCTGTCACGCGACCGCGCTTCGCTTGCTGGCAGATGATTTTGCCCTTGCTTCATACGTGGAGAGAAAATCTTCAATCCCGAGCTTGCGGAAATCGGGCAGGGCTTCACGCAATTTGTCGTGATCCCAGTCCCACCAGGCGAGTCTGGCGAGTCGTCCCGCAACCTCTTCCGAGAACCGCCGCCGCACGATCCGCGCCGGGTTGCCGGCCACGATCGTATAGGCCGGCACGTCCTTGGTCACGATGGCCCCGGCCGCGATCACCGCACCGGTGCCGATGTTGCGGCCGGGCAGCACGATCGCGCCGTGGCCGATCCAGACGTCGTGACCGATATGGACGTGGTGCTGGCGCCTCCAATCGAAGAATTCGGTGTCGTCGCTCTCGCCCGGGAAGTAGGCACTGGAGCGATAGGTGAAATGGGCTTGCGTGGCGCGCTGCATCGGATGATTGCCGGGGTTGATCCGCGTCATTGCCGCGATGGAGCAGAACTTGCCGATGGTGGCGTAGGTGATCTGCGCGTCGTTTACGACATAGGAGTAATCGCCCATCGTGACCTCGGTCAGGATCGTGCGCGCACCGACCTCGGTGTAGGCGCCGAGCCGGGTCTCGTGCAGTTTCGCGGAAGCGTCGATGGTCGGTTGAACCGAAAGCACCTTGCCGGCCATGTTGCATCCGAAAGTTTGAGGGCTGGCGTTCGTCTTCGAGCGGCTCGATGACGATATCATGACAAAGCGATGACGGTGGACGGGGGTGCGTAGCATCGCCGCATCGCACTGTGCGTGTCACACAAGTGTCAAGCGCCGGCGTTAGCGGTTGGTCCCAGCTAGTTTGGAGCTGCATATGCTGGTGGTGGAAGGCTTGACGTGCCGCTTCGGTGCAAAAGCCGCGGTGGACGACGCTTCGTTCAAAATATCCCCTGGCGGCTTCGTCGGTGTGATCGGGCGCTCCGGTGCCGGCAAGTCCACGCTATTGCGGACCATCAACCGCCTCGTCACGCCGACGCAGGGCCATATCCTGTTCGACGGCCTCGACGTCACCGCGCTGCGCGGCAAGGAACTGCGGCAGTGGCGGGCGCGTTCGGCCATGATTTTCCAGCAGTTCAACTTGGTCGGCCGGCTCGACGTGCTCACCAATGTGCTGATGGGGCGTCTTGCGACGATGCCGGCCTGGCGTTCCCTGACGCAGACTTGGCCGGAGCAGGACAAGGCGCTGGCGATGTCCGCGCTCGAGCAGTTCGACATCGCCTCGCTGGCCGCCCAGCGCGCCGACCAGCTCTCCGGCGGCCAGCAGCAGCGCGTGGCGATCGCCCGCGCCCTGGTGCAGCAGCCCGACATCATCCTCGCCGACGAGCCGATCGCCTCGCTCGATCCGCGCAACACCAAGATCGTGATGGATGCGCTGCTGCGCATCAACAAGCATTTCGGTATCACCGTGCTCTGCAATCTGCATTCGCTCGACCTGGCGCGCAACTATTGCGACCGCCTGATCGGCATGGCGCAGGGCCGGGTGGTCTTCGACGGCGCGCCGGCCGCGCTGACCGATCACGTCGCGCGCGAGCTCTACGACCTCGAAGCCGCCGAGGTCATGGGCGGAGCGACGGCGCCGACGCCCGAGGGCGTTCCCGCGCTCGGAACGGCCGCGGCCGCCTGAGCCTCGCTACCTGTCCACTTGCCATTCTTTGCGTCAACCGACCCAACCGATGAAGAGGGTATCATGATCACTCGCAGACTCATCCTCGCCGGCGCCGCCGCGCTCGCGTTCACGACATCGGCCACCGCCGAGGACTGGAAAGCCAAATATCCCGAACTGACCTTCGCCGTGATTCCGGCCGAGAACGCCTCGGGCGTCACCGAGCGCTGGGCGCCGTTCATGAGCTATCTCTCCAAGGAACTCGGCGTGAAGGTCACGCTGCGCATCGCCAACGACTACGCTGCGGTCATCGAGGGCCAGCGCGCTGGCAACATCCATATCGCCAGCTACGGCTCGGCCTCGTTCGCCCGTGCCCGTCTCACCGGCGTCAAGACCGATGCCTTCGCCAACGACATCAATGCCGACGGCTCGACCGGTTATTATTCGGTGTTCTTCGTCAAGGCGAACAGCCCCTACAAGAAGGTCGAAGACCTCAAGGGCAAGAATCTCGGCCTCGTCGATCCGAACTCGACCTCCGGCAACAACGTACCGCGTTTCGAGCTCGACAAGATGGGCATCGCCGACGCCGACGCCTATTTCGGCAAGGTCGTCTTCACGGGCAGCCACGAGAACGCCATTCTGGCGCTGGCGCAGGGTACGGTCGACGTCGCCGCCAATCAGTGGACCAGCGACGACGATTCGACGCTGGCCCAGATGCTGACCAAGGGCATGCTGAAGAATGCCGACGGCTCGGCGATGAAGAAGGACGATTTCCGCATCATCCACAAGTCGGCGCCGATCATCAACGGCCCCTATGCCTACAATTCCGACCTGCCGGAAGAAGCCAAGGCGGCGATCGCGAAGGCGTTCTTCGACGCGCCGACCAAGGACAAGGCGGCTTTCGACCGGCTCCAGGACGGCCAGAAGAAAGGTTTTCATCCCGCCACCACCAAGGACTGGGATGGTACGATCGAGCTGATCAAGTTCGTCGATGCGCTGCGTAAGAAGAAGGCGTCCTGAGTTTCGGGACAAGCGACTTGAGCCGGGTCGATAGACCCGGCTCTTTCTCTTTTGACGGGTCCTCCCCAGACCAATGACCATCGCCGTTTCGATCCTGCCCGAGCAGCAACTGGCTGCGCTGAACGCCGCCTATGGCCAGGCGGTCGCGCGCAGGCGATGGCGTCTTCTGTTCGGAGCGGCCGTGTTCGCCGCGGCGCTGCTTCTCGCCGCGATTGGCGCGGAAGTGAACCTGCGCACGCTCTTCACCCATTTCGGCAACTTCCTCAGCTATTTCGATCGCATCTTCACGCTCGACAACGGCCAGCGCGTCTGGACCGATTTCGGCGAATGGCTGTGGGGCTGGCGCAAATGGCTGAAGATGCTGGGGGAGACGTTGCTGATCAGCTATGTCGGCACGCTGATCGGCGCGACGTTTGCGTTCGCGCTCAATTTCCTTGCGGCGGAGAACACGTCACCTGCGCCCTGGCTGCGTTTCGTGGTGCGCCGCCTGCTGGAATTCGCCCGCACCGTCCCCGGCATCGTCTTCGCGCTGATCTTCGTCATCGCCTTCGGTCTCGGCCCGATGGCCGGCGTGCTCGCGATCGCCATCCACTCCACCGGCGCGCTCGGAAAACTGTTCTCGGAAATCGTGGAGAATGCCGACATGAAGCCGGTCGAGGGCATCCGCTCGACCGGAGCGAGCTGGCTCGCCTGCATGCGTTTCGCCATCCTGCCGCAGGTGACCGCAGGTTACGCCGGCTACGCGCTGCTGCGCTTCGAGATCAACGTCCGCGAAGCCTCGGTCATGGGCTTCGTCGGCGCCGGCGGCATCGGCCAGGAACTCGTCGTCGCGATTCGCAAGTTCTATTATTCGGACGTCAGCGCCATCCTGCTTACCATCATCGTCACGGTCTTCGTCATCGACATCACCACCGGCTGGCTGCGCGGCCGCCTGTTCGGCAAGGAGGCGCGGACGTGACGAAGCCGCAGCAGGTCGATACCGCGCAGCTTCGCGCGCGCTATCCCGAAGTGTTCGAGCGGCCGGCCGCGGCGCGGCTCGCGATACCGGCGATGCTCGTCGCGGCGCTTGCCGTTTTGATCTATGGCCTCGTCGACCTCGACTTCTCGCCGTCGCGCCTCTTCAACGGCCTCAGCCAGCTCGGCTGGATCAGCCTGATGATGATCCCGCCCGATCCCGGCTCGTCGTTGCCGATCTATCTGAAGGCGCTGGGCGAGACGCTCTCGATCGCGCTGCTCGGCACCACGCTCGCCGCCGTATTCGCGCTCCCGGTCAGCCTGCTTGCTGCGCGCAACGTCGTGCCGTCGATGATCCTCCGCTTCCCCATCAGGCGTTTCCTGGATTCGATCCGCGGTGTCGACACGCTGATCTGGGCGCTGGTATGGATCAACGTCGTCGGGCTCGGCCCGTTCGCGGGCGTGCTCGCCATCGCCGTGTCGGATTTCGGTGCCTTCGGCAAGCTGTTCTCGGAGGCGATCGAGGGCGCCGACCAGAAGCAGGTCGAAGGCATCCGTGCCTCCGGCGGCAGCGCGCTGCACGAGATCCGCTTTGGCCTCATGCCGCAGGTGCTGCCTGTGATCGCCGGCCAGGTGCTCTACTTCATCGAGTCCAATACGCGATCGGCCACCATCATCGGTATCGTCGGCGCCGGCGGCATCGGCCTCCAGCTCGCCGAGCAGATCCGGGTGCTGGAATGGCAGAAGGTGTCGTTCCTGATCCTGATGATTCTGGTCGCGGTCGCCGCGATCGATTTCATTTCGAGCAAGCTGCGGTTTGCGATCATCGGGCCAAGGGCGGTGGCGTGACGCAGGCGCTATAGGCGGAAGGTGCGCAAAGCGAAGCGTGCCCACCACGTCAGTTCCGAATTCGGGGAGAGATGGTGGGCACGGCGCAAGAGCGCCTTTGCCCACCCTACGATTCCTGAGGGGGCGGAGAGCCCACTCTACGGCTCCACCAGAAACTCCACCCGCTCCGCCGCAAACCGCGAATGCTTCGTCACCAGCGGCTTGCCGCCGAGATCGTTGTCGGTGGCGTCGACCACCAGGATCGGCCGGCCGAGCGGCAGGTCCAGCCGCGCGGCGTCGGTCGCATCCACGATGCCGGCGGTGATCCTGGTCGCGCCGCGGCGATAGTCGTGCACGCCGTAATGCTCGAGCAGCTTCGTCATCGAGCGCGTCGCGGCGAACACGTTGCCGGCGCCCGGAAACAGCTCCGCCGACAGCCATGTTGTGGAGACACAGATCGGCGTGCTGTCGGCAAGGCGGATCGCCTCGATCCGCACCAGCGGCGCGCCGGGCTTCAATCCGAGCTCCCGGGACAGCTCGCGGGTCGCGACGTCGTCGGACGTTTCGATCAGCCGGCCATGCGGCTCGCGTCCGTCGGCGCCGACGATCTCGGAGAAGCGTGTGCGCGAGCGCAAGGGATAAGCGAGGCGCTGGGCCTCGACATAGGTTCCGCTGCCGCGCTCGGCACGCACGATGCCGCGCTCGGCAAGGGCTGCCAGTGCGCGCCGCACCGTGTGGCGGTTCACCCGATAGGTCTCGGCGATCTCCATTTCGCCCGGCAATTTGTCGCCGGCCGCAAAGCGGCCATCGGCGATGCCGCGCTCGATGCCGTCGGCAACGAGGCGCCACAGCGCGACGCCGGAGGTGGCGGTGTCCTGCATGCTCATGTCACCGGCAACCTACCCCGGAAATCACACCCTTGTCACGAAACAGTCATGGCGCTTGCGTATCAAGTTGTCTATTATAATAGACAACTTGGATTCGGCAAGTTCGGTAGAGGCGCGGTGATTTGGTGACCCAGCACAACAATCAGCAAGCCCAGCGCCAGGCCGCCATGGCCGTGCTGGCGCATGCGGAGGCGGGCGAGATCGCCGCCCGTCTCCGCAACTTCGCGCTTCCACCCCACCAGGATCTGCGCGCGCCGGAAAACGGCCTCGTGATGCTGCGCGGCAGGGTCGGCGGCGACGGTGCGCCATTCAACCTCGGCGAAGCCACGGTCTCGCGCGCCGCGGTGCGGCTCGCGAGCGGCGAGGTCGGTTTCGGCTATACGCTCGGGCGCGATGGCGAGAAGGCGCGGCTGATCGCGCTGTGCGATGCGCTGGTGCAGTCGCGGGATTTCGGCGGGCTGGTCGAGCGGGATGTTATCGCGCCGTTGCGCGAGCAGCTTATGATTCGCCGCAAGCAGGCGGCGGAAGAAACCGCTGCGACGAAGGTTGATTTCTACACCATGGTGCGCGGTGAGGGGTGAGGCCATGACGACGATTGCTGAGCTGCCGCCGGGATTCGCCGACAAGGTCTTGTCGGCGCAATCGACCTTTCGCTCGGTCATGGACGCGATGGCGCGGCCGGGTTCTGTTCAGCGCATCATACCGATGGCGGGAACAGCAGGGCCAATGATGCGCGGCACCGCCGCGATCGCATTGACGCTGTTCGACCACGACACGCCGATCTGGCTCGATCCCCGGATATCCGACAGTTCCGATGTCTTGAAATGGATCAAGTTCCACACCGGTGCTCCGGTGGTGCAGGATCCCTCGATCGCGGCCTTCGCGTTGATCAGCGATGGCGTATTGCTGCCGACGCTCGAGCGATTCGCGCTCGGCACGAACGAATATCCCGACCGTTCGACGACCGTGATCATTCAGGTCGAGAGCCTCGAAGCCGGACGGAGCTTTGATCTGCGCGGCCCCGGCATAGATGATGTCGCGACGCTCCAGGCATCGATCAGGCCCTTCGATCTGTTCGACCGGCTGCGCCTCAACGAGACGCTGTTCCCGCGCGGCATCGACGTGGTTCTGGTCGCCGATGATTTCGTGGTTGCGATCCCGCGCACCACGCGTGTCGTGAGCAAGGAAAGCTGAAGCATGTATGTCGCAGTCAAGGGCGGCGAACGCGCCATCGAGAATGCTCATCGCCTGCTCGCCAATGCGCGACGCGGCGATCAGAGCGTTGCAGACATCACGCTCGACCAGATATCGGAACAGCTCGGCCTCGCCGTCGACCGTGTGATGAGCGAAGGCTCGCTTTATGATCGCGAGCTTGCGGCGCTCGCGATCAAGCAGGCGCGCGGCGATCTGATCGAGGCGATCTTCCTGGTCCGCGCCTTCCGCGCCACGCTGCCGCGCTTCGGCGCCAGCGAACCGGTCGACACCGGCGCGATGCGCGTGCAGCGCCGGGTGTCCTCGACCTTCAAGGACATTCCGGGCGGCCAGATCCTCGGGCCGACCTTCGACTATACCCACCGCCTGCTCGATCCCTCGCTCGCCGAAGGCTTCGTGCCGGAAGCCCCCGCGACGGCCGAAGCCTCGACCGCGCCGACGCCGCGCGTGACCGACATTCTGGGCCGCGACGGGCTGATCGAGCCGTCACCGCAAGCGGAGGACGGCGCCGGTGTCGGCGATCTCACCCGCGAGCCGCTGAACTTCCCGGCCAATCGCGACCTGCGCCTGCAAAACCTCGCGCGCGGCGACGAGGGCTTTCTGCTGGCGATGGGCTACTCCACCCAGCGCGGCTACGGGCGCAACCATCCCTTTGCCGGCGAGATTCGTTTCGGCGAGGTCGAGGTCGAATTCGCAGCCGAGGACGTCGGCTTCGCCGTGCCGCTCGGCTCGATCGAGCTGACCGAATGCCAGATGGTCAACCAGTTCAAGGGCTCGGCGACGGAAGCGCCGTGCTTCACCCGCGGCTATGGCCTCGCCTTCGGCCAGAGCGAGCGCAAGACCATGTCGATGGCGCTGGTCGATCGCGCGCTGCGCGCCCGTGAGCTCGGTGAAGAGGCCATCGCACCGGCGCAAGATGAAGAATTCGTGATGTCGCATTCGGACAACGTCCAGGCGACCGGCTTCGTCGAGCATCTGAAGCTGCCGCATTATGTCGACTTCCAGTCCGAGCTCGGCCTGCTCCGCAAGCTGCGCAAGGAATTCGCCGAAGCCAATGCGCCTGACGCCATGAAGGAGGCCGCGGAATGAACGCGCCCGCCTACAATTTCGCCTATCTCGACGAGCAGACCAAGCGGATGATCCGCCGCGCGATCCTGAAGGCGATCGCGATCCCCGGCTATCAGGTCCCGTTCGCTAGCCGCGAGATGCCGATGCCCTATGGTTGGGGCACCGGCGGCGTGCAGGTCACCGCCGCGATCCTCGGGCCCCAGGACGTGCTCAAGGTGATCGACCAGGGCTCCGACGACACCACCAACGCGATCTCGATCCGCAAATTCTTCGCCAGGACAGCCGGGGTCGCGACGACGACCGCGACTGACGAGGCGACCGTGATCCAGACCCGTCACCGCATCCCGGAGACGGCGCTGCACGAAAACCAGGTGCTGGTCTACCAGGTGCCGATCCCCGAGCCGCTGCGCTTCCTCGAGCCGCGCGAGACCGAGACGCGGCGCATGCACGCACTCGCCGAATACGGCCTAATGCATGTGAAGCTCTACGAGGACATCGCCCGCTTCGGTCACATCGCCACCGCCTACGCCTATCCGGTGAAGGTGAATGCGCGCTACGTGATGGACCCGTCGCCGACGCCGAAATTCGACAATCCCAAGATGGACAATTGTCCGGCGCTGCAATTGTTCGGCGCTGGCCGCGAGAAGCGCATCTACGCGATCCCGCCCTATACGCAGGTGGTGTCGCTCGATTTCGAGGATCACCCGTTCGAGCCGTATCGCTTCAACGCGCCATGCGCGCTGTGCGCGGCCGAGAATTCCTATCTCGACGAGATCGTCACCGACGACAAGGGTGGGCGCATGTTCGTCTGCTCCGACACCGATTATTGCGAGAGCCGCCAGGCGGCCGGTCATCACGGCAGCCAGAGCGCCGCGCCGTACAAGGAGAAGGCGCAAGGAGGCTCCCATGATTGAACAAGATTTGCCTGATCAAGATGTGGCTGATCGCGATGTGCTCGAGACCGACCAGCCGCTGCTGATCGCCGCAGGTCTCGGCAAATCCTACGGCCGCATCGCCGCCTGTCGCGACGTGTCGTTCTCGCTCTATCCCGGCGAGGTGCTGGCGATTGTCGGCGAATCCGGTTCAGGCAAGTCGACGCTGCTGCAGCTTCTGTCGGGCCAGCTCGCGGCCAGCGCGGGCCACGTCTCCTATCGCATGCGCGACGGCGTCACCCGTGATCTCGCCACGCTCGGCGAGGCCGAGCGGCGTTTCCTGTTCCGCACCGATTGGGGCTTTGTGCATCAGGATCCCGCGCAGGGCCTGCGCATGGCGGTCTCGGCGGGCGCCAATGTCGGCGAGCGGCTCATGGCGGTGGGCTGGAATCACTACGGCCGCATCCGCGACACCGCGTCCGACTGGCTGACCCGCGTCGAGATCGACGTCGCGCGCATCGACGATGCGCCGCGCACCTATTCCGGCGGCATGCGCCAGCGCCTCCAGATCGCGCGCAACCTCGTCACCGAGCCGCGGCTTGTGTTCATGGACGAGCCGACCGGCGGCCTCGACGTGTCCGTGCAGGCGCGTCTGCTCGACCTGCTGCGCAGCCTCGTCGCCGAGCTGAACCTCGCCGTGGTCATCGTCACCCACGATCTCGCGGTCGCACGGCTGTTGTCGCACCGCGTGATGGTGATGAAGGGCGGTCGCGTCATCGAGACCGGTCTCACCGACCAGGTGCTCGACGATCCCCGCGAGCCCTATACCCAGCTTCTCGTTTCCTCGATTCTGCCGCCATAAAGTCTGCCCATATGAGCATCCCGATGACCGCCATGATCGACGTCGCCGACGCCATGAAGACCTTTACGATGCACCTGCAGGGCGGCATCGACCTGCCTGTCGTCAGCGGCGTGACCTTCCACGTCAACGCCGGCGAATGCGTCGTGCTGTCCGGTCCCTCCGGCGCCGGCAAATCGTCGATCCTGAAGATGATCTTCGGCAATTACCGCTGCGATTCCGGCCGCATCGGCATCCGCCATCGCGGCGCGGTGATCGATCTTGCCACCGCCGAGCCGCGGCAGATCCTCAACGTCCGCCGCGCGACCATAGGTTATGTCAGCCAGTTCCTGCGGGCGGTGCCGCGCGTTGCGACCATCGACGTCGTCGCCGAGCCCTTGATCATGAACGGCATGGCCCGCGCCGATGCGCAGGCACGTGCCGGCGAGCTGCTGCACCGCCTCAACATCCCGGAGCGGCTGTGGCGGCTTCCGCCTGCGACTTTCTCCGGCGGCGAGCAGCAACGCGTCAACATCGCGCGCGGCTTTATCTCGGATCTGCCGATCCTGCTGCTCGATGAGCCGACCGCCTCGCTCGACGCCGCCAACCGCGCCGTCGTGGTCGAGCTGGTCGCCGAAAAGAAACGCCGGGGTGTCGCCATGGTGGCCATTGTCCATGACGACGAAATCCGCCATCTGATCGCCGACCGCATCGTCGACGTCACCAGCTTTGCCGCCGCGGCCTGAAGGACATGGACATGAACGCCAAGCCAAAGGACACATTGATCGCCAACGCCAGGATCGTGCTGGCCGACCGGGTGATCGAGCAGGGCTGGCTTGCGCTTGCCAAGGGACGCATCGCCGAAATCGGCGAGGGCAGGGCCCCCGCGGGCGCTGACGACGCCGGCGGCGATCTGATCATGCCCGGCCTGATCGAACTGCACACCGACCATCTCGAAGCGCATTACGTGCCGCGCCCGAAAGTGTTCTGGAATCCGGTCGCAGCCGTGATCTCCTATGACGGCCAGCTCGCCACATCGGGCATCACCACCGTGTTCGACTCGTTGCGCGTGTGGCGCGAGGACGGCGCCGAGGAAGTCGATGGCCGGGCCGGCGTGCTCGCCGCCGCGATCTCCACGGCGCGCGACGCCGACCTCTTGCGTGCCGATCACTTCCTGCACCTGCGCTGCGAGATCCCGATGCCGAGCGTAGTCGAGGAAGCCAAGGAGCTGATCGACCGTCCCGACGTCAAGCTGATGTCGCTGATGGATCACACGCCCGGTCAGCGCCAGTTTCGCGACGAGGCCAAGCTGCGCGACTATTACCGCGGCAAGGGCGGCGGCAAGACCGATGCCGAGCTCGACGAGCTGTTCGCCAAGCGCTTCGAATATCAGAAGCTGTATGCCGCGACCAATATGCGCGAGATCGTGGCGCTGGCGCACAAATACAACATTCCGCTCGCGAGCCACGACGACACCACCGAGGAGAACGTCGTCGACGCCGTGCGCGATCGTGTGTCGGTGGCGGAATTCCCGACCACGCTGGAAGCCGCGCGCGGACTGCACCAGGCCGGCATCGACATCCTGATGGGGGCGCCGAACGTGGTGCGCGGCGGCTCGCATTCCGGCAATATCGCCGCGGTCGATCTCGCCCGCGAAGGCCTGCTCGACATCCTGTCGTCGGACTACATCCCGTCGAGCCTGCTGATGGCCGCGCTGCAACTGCCGGAGCATGTGCCGGCGATCAGCCTTCCGGCCGCGGTGCGTACCGTGACCAAGGCGCCAGCCGATGCGGTCGGCCTCACCGACCGCGGCGAGATTGCAGCCGGCAAGCGAGCCGATCTGATCCGCGTGCACGTCGCCGGCAGCGTTCCGGTCGTCCGCAGCGTCTGGCGCGAAGGAAGCCGTGTCGCATGAGCGAGACCGTGACCATGGCGCAGGACGAAGCGGGTACGATCGGCCCCGGCCGGCTCGTGCTCGTGGTCGGTCCGAGCGGTGCCGGCAAGGACACCCTGCTGCGGCTGGCGCAGGCGGCCTGTGTCGAGGACCACGATATCGTATTCCCGCGCCGCATCGTGACGCGCGAATCCTCCGCGGACGAGGACAATATCGCGGTCAGTCCGGACCAATTTCGTCGCTCGCAGGAGCACGGCGATTTCGCAGTTCACTGGGAGGCGCACGGCCATTGCTATGCCCTGCCTCTCGACATCAATGACGACATCCGCGCCGGCCGCGCGGTCGTCGCCAATGTCTCGCGCACCGTGATCGGCGCATTGCGCAAGGCCTACGCCAACGTCGTGGTCGTCGCGATCACCGCACCGCCGGAGGTGCTGGCGCAGCGGCTCGCCGCCCGCGCCCGGCACAGCGACGGCAATATCGCGGAGCGCCTCGCACGCAGCGTCGATGACGCAGCAGCGCAGGCCGACGTCACCATTCTCAATGCCGGCAGCGCGGACTATCACAGCCGCCAGCTCGTGCGCGTGATCAGGAATGAATGCTGGCAAGCGTAGCGGCCGGCTTAGCAGGGAGAGCGAAACAATGTCGGTGATAACCACGGTCGAACAGCTCGAGGCCATCTACGGTGCCGTCGGTGATGCCTCGACCGTGAAAGTCGCCGACCACGTCACGCCGCTCTATCGCATCTTCATCGAGAAGGCGCCGTTCGCCGCCCTCGCTACCATCGGGCCGGAAGGTATCGACTGCTCGCCCCGCGGCGATCTGCCCGGCTTCGTCCGCATTCATGATCCCAAGACCTTGATGCTGCCGGATCGGCGTGGCAACAACCGGGCCGATTCCCTTCGCAACATCGTGCGCGATCCCAGGGTGTCGCTGATGTTCCTGATTCCCGGCTCCGGCAATGCGGTCCGTGCCAACGGCCGCGCGCATCTTTCGGTCGATCCGGACCTGCTGGCCTCGTTCAAGGTCGAGGGCAAGGCGCCGCGCAGCGTGATGGTGATGAACGTGGAAGAAATCTACTTCCAGTGCGCCCGCGCCATCGTTCGCTCCGACCTCTGGAATCCCGACAAGCGCGTCGACCCCAAGACGCTGCCGACACCCGGCCAGATCCTGGCCGAGATGAGCGAGAACAAGGTCGGCGGCGACGAATATGACCGGATCTGGCCGGAGCGCGCCGCCGCTACGATGTGGTAGGAAATTCCTCGGCGAGGACGCGATCGACGCGTGCGATCACCGCGCCCCAGTCGCGCGACGCGTCCTGACGGAACAGCCGGGCCGTCGGATACCACGGGCTGTCCTCGCGATCGAGCAGCCAGCGCCAATCCGGCACATGCGGCAGCAGCAGCCAGACCGGGCGACCGAGCGCGCCGGCCAGGTGGGCGGAGCTGGTATCCACGGTGATGACGAGATCGAGCGCGGCGACGACGGCAGCCGTGTCGGTGAAATCGGCAAAGGATTGCCCGGCCAGGATGAGATTGCTGCGTTCACCCAGCGCGGCCTTGTCGCTCTCGCGGATTTCAGTCTGAAGGCCGACGAAAACGGCGTCGCGCGCCAGCAGGGGCGCGAGCAGGTCGGCGCGGATCGAGCGGTTGCGGTCGTTGAGGTGCGCCGCGTTTCCGGACCAGACGAGGCCGATCCTCGGCCTGTCGCCGGCGCCGAGCCGGTCGCGCCACGCATCGGGCAGGCCTGGCGCGGTCAGGTAGGGAATGCTGGACGGGATGCTGTCCAGCGTGGTGCCGAAGGCCAGCGGCAAGCTCGACAACGGGCAGTGCATGTCGAAGTCAGGCAGCGGCGCGGTCTTGTCGATGCATAAGGCGACCCCATCGACCGTGGCGATCAGCTTGCGCAGCGCCGCCTGCACCCGCGCGATCACGCGCGCGCCGCGCGCGGCCAGCATCGGAATGTAACGGGCAAAGTGAATCGTATCGCCGAAGCCGAGATCGGCATGGACCAGGATGGTCTTGCCGTCGAGCGGGCTTTCGCCGAGCCATAGCGGCTGCGCGAAGCCTGCTTCGGCAAGGCCGAGTGTGGCCACCTTTCTCTGCCATTCCGCCTCCGCGAAGCCGCGGGCGAGATCGCCGGTCAGGAGGCGTACCGTCGCATCGTTCCAGTGCGCCGCGGCGTGACTGGGATCGATTTGCTGCGCCTGCGCATAGCTTGCCATGGCCTCGTCATAGCGCGCGAGGTCCTGCAGCACGCTGCCGCGATTGACGATGGCATCGACATAGTCCGGCTTCAGCGCTGCGGCGCGTTCGAACGACGCCAGGGCGTCCTCGAGCCGTCCCGCCGCGCGCAGCGCCGTGCCGCGGCTGTTCAATATTTCGGGCGTATTAGGGTCGAGCGCGATGGCCGCGTCGAAATCGGCAAGCGCCGCCTCGGTCCGCAACAGCCGGAGCAGCAACATGCCGCGATTGTTGAGTGCGGCCGCATAGCCGGGGACGATCCTCAGCAGCCGATCGTAGTCGGCAAGCGCGGCGTCGGAGCGCTTGAGGTCCGACAGAATGTCGGCGCGATATTTCAGGGCGACGACATAGTCTGGATTGTGCGCGATGGCACGGCCGAGTGATGTCAGTGCGTCTTCGACCCGATCCATCGCGAGCAGCGTCAGGGCGCGGTTGAAGTGCGCTTCCCAATAGTCGGACTTGCGGCGCAAGGCCTTGTCATACATGGCGAGCGCGTCGTCGAACTTGCGCTGGTTGCGGAGTGCCGCACCCAGATTGGCGTAATAGAGCGGGTTGCGCGGGCTGGCCGCAATCGCCTGCCGGATCAGTTGCTCCGCTTCGCCCGGGTGCTCCGCCAGGAAGCTGACGCCGAGCAGATGCAGCGCATCGGGCTGCCGCGGATCGATCCCCAGCGCGACACGATACGCCTCGCGCGCCTGGGTCAGATGTCCCGCCTGATGCTGCGCCATGCCGCGGTTGAGCAGATCCGCGATCTGCTGCTGCGCCAGCGGGTTGCCGGGTTGATGCTGGGAGCGATTTCGAGGAATCATCAGCCCGGAATCTAGGGCATGATGTCCAGCCTGACCATAGCGGCGGATCGGGAAGCCCGTTGTAGGCCGTGATTGACCGTGATTCGGCCGAATGGTTACATCGCTGCTGGCGATTCGCCGCTCTGGGCCGGGGACAGCCAGCCCTTCATCAATCGGGAGCCGGCGATGGTTCGTAAAGACCACGCGCAAGCGCAGGTGCGGAAGACCGACAGGAGCGGCAAGACCGACAGAACACGCTGGTCGGACCCGGCGTCACTGGAGGCTGCTTGGGATGCCCGGGCGGAACTTGCCGCGCAATTCATTCCCGCGGGCGCCCGTGTCCTCGACCTCGGTTGCGGCAACATGTCGTTGCGGCGGTTCCTGCCGCACGGCGCCAGCTATCGGGGCTGCGACCTCGTCGCCCGCGAGGCCGATACGATCGTCTGCGACTTCAACGCAGGGGAGTTCCCGACCGAGGCTTCGGCAGACGCTGACATCATCACGCTGCTCGGCGTCCTCGAATACATTCCCGATGCCGACGCCTTCTTCGCCCATCTGCGGTCGGCCAAGCGGGACGTGGTTCTCAGCTATTGCGCGACCGATCTGACGTCTTCGGTGGACCGGCCGGCTCTCGGCTGGTTGACCCATTACAGCTTCCTCGGTCTGGCCAAGCTGTTCGATCGTCACGGCTTCCAGATCACCGCAACCGCGCCGGTCGATCCATTACAGATCCTGATGCGCCTGACGCCGGTGCATCGTCTGCCTGCGGTCAACCCGAGCAACGTCGCCGTGATCTCCTACAACGATGTCGGCAATTTCGGCGACCGGCTCGGCTATCACATGATCAATTCGCTGCTGCCGGCCGACGCGCTGGTCGATCATCTGACCTTTCGAACGCTCGACCGTGCGCGTGCGTCCTACGATCTGATCGTGCTCGGCATCGGCAACAGCATCTACGGGCCGCTGCTCACCGACGAACTCATGAAGGTGCTGTCCCGCGGCAAGGCAAAGGTCGGGATCTTCGGGACGCAGTATCGCGATCTCATTCCGCGCGCAGCGCTCGACGGGCTGGTCGATCGGCTCGACACCTGGTTCGCGCGATACGAGGACGACGTCCTGCTCTACGGACGCGGACGCTCCAATGTCGAGCATCTCGGCGACTGGCTGATCGATCAGTTTCCCATGACGACGCCTGTCGTTGACGAGCAGCTCAACATTGGCGACGAGATCTGGAACAACCTTCCGCTCGATCGCGTCATTCAGGACATTCAGCGGCACAAGAAGGTGTTCTCGACCCGCCTGCATCCGCTGCTCTGCGCGCTGACCTCGGCCGAGACGGTCGCCTATACCGAGCAGACCGCAGGCGACACGGCGATCGTGTCCGGCAAGTTCCGCAGCATGCTGATCGATATCTTCGGCCGCACCTATCCGGAAAAGGACTTCTTCGCGGTCGATCGCGACGCGGTCAGCCGCTACAGGCTGCGGGTGCATGGCAACGTCGCGAAGGTCGGATCTCGGCTCCAGGCGATGCTGAGCAATGTGGCAAAGGCGCCGGCTGCCTGATCTGGGCGAACGTGTTGAACTCATCGCGAGATGAATCCGTCTGTCGGTGCTAGCACCTGGAGAAGCGCCCGAGCGCGCTCCGGCCAAATATGGATAGCCATTTCATTGACCAAACGGCCGAGCCGCTCGATATTTGAAGCATCGAAACTGCTCCTCGAGCCAAAGCCGCACCATGAGAACCGATCACCAGCGTCATCCCGGCGACATGCACGAAAGCATGACGCGGCGCTGTTTCTCGGCGGCCACCGGCGCCTGTTGTTGTTGCTGACCGCGTCCTAACAGCAGACTTCCACCAGACATCCCAGACAGGAAGCGCCGATCTTGCGGCGAGCGAGCAGCCATGTCCGAGCCCCAGTCCAACGCCTACATCATCGAAATTCACGACCGCGCGGCCGGCATCGTCACGAGAGACGAGCGCGGCTTCCGCTTCTTCTCCTCCGAGCGCGTGTTCGACAGCCTCGATGGCCGTCAGTTCCGTTCCGCGCGCGAGGCCGAACGCGCCGCCCGTGCGGTGTTCTCCGAGCGGAGCGGGCGCGCGAATTCTCCGCTTCTGGCCATTTGAATCCGACACAATCGAAAGGACGCAACATGATCGGCCGACGACATATCCTCACTGCAGCGCTCTTGTTTGCGACGGCCCTCGCGGTACCCGCGCAGGCCGAGGACAAGCCGGCAGAAATCCGCATCGGCACCCAGAAGGGTGGCTTCTTCCCGGCGGTGCGCCAGCGGCAGACGCTCGAAAACGCCTTCAAGCCGCTCGGCATCGAGATCAAGTGGATCGACTTCCAGTTCGGTCCGCCATTGCTGGAGGCCATCAATGTCGGCAGCGTCGACTTCGGCTATGTCGGTGACGCGCCGCCGATCTTCGCGCAGGCTGGCGGTGCTCGAATTCGCTATGTCGCCGCCGTCAAGTCGGACGGCAGGACCCAGGCCATCATCGTGCCGAAGGATTCGCCGATCAAGACGCTTGCCGACCTCAAGGGCAAACGCGTCGCCTTCGGCAAGGGATCGAGCGCGCATAATCTCCTGGTTGCGGCGCTCGAAAAGGCAGGGCTGTCCTGGACCGACATCACGCCGGCACCGCTCGCGCCGGCCGACGCGACCGCGGCCTTCGTCAAGGGTTCGGTCGATGCCTGGTCGATCTGGGATCCCTATTTCGCGCTCGCCGAACTGAAGGAGAATGCGCGGGTGATCGCTCTGGACAAGGACGTGCATCAGCCGAACGCCTTCTATATCGCGGGCACCGACTTCGTCGAAAGATATCCGTCCCTGGTCGCCATGATCAACGACACCTTCGCATCGGAAGGCGTGTGGGCGGACTCGCATCATGCGGAGGTGGCGAAGGCGCAGGCCGAGGCGACCGGCGTCGATATCGAAGCGATCAAGCGTTTCGTCGATCGCTCCAACTACCGCATCGTGCCCGTTGACGCCGACGTGGTCAAAAGCCAGCAGGCCGTTGCCGACCGCTTTGCAAAGCTCGGATTGATCCCGAAGCCGGTCAATGTCTCCGACATCGTCTGGAAGTGGACGCCGGGGTCTTGAGCTGAGCCTGAGCTCGTCATGGCCGGGACAAGCCCGGCCATGACGCCTGTGGAGGCCGCCTGATCTCCTAATCCCTCAGCGCTGCGAGCAACTCATCCGGGCGTTCGGCCATGATCATGTGGCCGGCGCCCGGCACCACGACGGTCTTCGCGTGCGGGATCGCCGCCGCAAGCGCCTTTCCCGCCTTTGCGGGTGTCATCATGTCCCGTTCGCCGAGAATGAGCGTCGTCGGCACCTGCACGCTCGCGGCAGCGGTCAGCGCATTGGTGTAGGCATTGCAGGCCGACAGATCCCTGAACAGGACGCCCGGCTCGCACGACTTCAGCACCGCCTGCGCGCCGCCATGCATCCACAGGCCAGGCGCGAGGCTGCCGCCGAGTTCGGCGTTGAAGCCGAGGCCCCAGATCGACACCATGTCGTTGGCGTCCTGCGAGTTGGCCTCGGCCGCCTTGAGCAGATCGGGGCCGACCGTCATGGTCGCGGCGGTCCCGATCAGGCTCAGCGCCGACACCTTGCCAGGATGGCGCGCGGCGGTCTCCAGCGAGATCAGCGACCCCATGGAGTGGCCGATCAGATGAGCCTTTGTCGCGCCGGCGGCGTCGAGCAATGCCGCGGTCCAGTCCGCCATCTCCGCAATGCTGGAGAGCGCAGGCCCCGCTGAGCGGCCGTGGCCGGGCATATCGGGCGCGAGCACGGCAAAGCCGTGATGGGCGAACCAGCGCGTGTGGAGCGCCCAGGTCGAATGATCGAAGCCGGCGCCGTGGATGAAGAGCACCGCGGGCAGGGCCTTGTCGAATTCGCGGCCGCCGGTTGCGACAAACACCTCGGCGCTGTTGACGGAGAGCTTCATGGTGTCAGGCCTTTTGCGAGATGCGCAGTGCTTGATTGAGGTCGTCGATGATGTCGGACGCGGTCTCGATGCCGACCGACAGCCGCACCAGCTCCTCGCCGATGCCGGCCGCCTTGAGCTGCTCGGAATCCATCTGCTGATGCGTGGTCGAGGCGGGGTGGATCACCAGCGTCTTGGCGTCGCCGACATTGGCGAGATGGCTGATCATGCGCAGGGATTCGATGAACTTGCGTCCCGCCGGCCGTCCGCCCTTGATGCCGAAAGAGACGATCGAACCGGCTCCGCGCGGCAGCAGCGTCTTTGCGAGCCGATAGTCGGTGTGGTCCTCCAGCGACGGATGCAGCACCCAGTCGACGGCCTTGTTCGACTTCAGCGCTTCGAGCACGAGGTGCGTGTTCTGGATATGGCGGTCCATGCGCACGCCCAGCGTCTCCACGCCCTGCAGGAGCTGGAACGCATTGGTCGGCGACAGGCAGGCGCCGAAATCGCGCAGGCCTTCGGTGCGCGCGCGCATGATGAAGGCCGCCGTGCCGAACTGCTCGTCGAAGACGATGCCGTGATAGCCGCCATAAGGCTCGGTCAGCACGCCGAACTTGGCCGATGCGCGCCAGTCGAAGCGGCCGCCGTCGACGATCGCGCCGCCGATCGCGATGCCGTGGCCGCCGAGCCATTTGGTCGCCGAATGCATCACGATGTCGGCGCCGTGCTCGATCGGGCGGCTGAGATAGGGCGTGGCAAAAGTGTTGTCGATCAGCAGCGGAATTTTCGCGTCATGCGCGATTGCCGCGATCTTGGGAATGTCGAGCACTTCGAGACCGGGATTGCCGATGGTCTCGCCGATCACGAGCTTCGTGTTCGGCTTGATTGCCGAACGGAACGCGTCGTGGTCGCGCGGCTTCACGAAAGTGGTGGTGATTCCGAAGCGCGGCAGCGTGTGCGCCAGGAGGTTGACGGTGCCGCCATAGAGCGAGCTCGACGCCACAATGTGATCGCCGGCATTCAGCAGCGTCGCGATGGCCAGATGCAGCGCGGCCATGCCGCTCGCGGTGCAGATCGCGCCGACGCCGCCTTCCAGCGCCGCGAGCCGTTCCTCGAGGACGCCCGTCGTCGGATTGGAGATGCGCGTATAGATGTGCCCGGCGCGTTCGAGATTGAACAGCGCAGCAGCGTGATCGGAGTCCTGGAACACACAGGAGGTCGTCTGGTAGATCGGAACGGCGCGGGCGCCCGTCACGGGATCCGGATGCTGGCCCGCATGCAGGCTCAGGGTCTCGAAAGCAGGCGGTTTCGGCGCGGGCATGCTTGGCCTCGTTGGTCGGTCGGCGATGGCGGCCCTTGTGCCATAAAAAGAAGGGTTACGTCAGCCCATTGACTGTTCCCAGGAGGTCGTCATGCCCGGGCTTTTCCCGGGCATCCATGTTGTTCGTTCCGCGCGGCAAGGCGTGGATGGCCGGGACAAGCCCGGCCATGACGCCGGGGTAACTGGAGAAGCAAAGCTACCCCCGTATCGCCTGCTCGATGATCCGCGCCTCCCGCAGCAAAATTTCCGCGACCTCCTGCTCGCGCCTTGGCCCGAGCCGCGTGCGAACGGCAGAGACGGTCATGGCCGCGGCCGGCTGTCCGTCCGGTGTCTTGATCCAGGTGGAGATCGATTTGGTGCCCTGCACGAGGCCGATCTCTCTCATGTTGTATCCTCGCTTGCGCGCCGTTGTGACCTGGCTCATGACCGATGCAGCGTCGGTCTGGTAAGCCTCGAACCGTTTTTCGTTGGCTGCGACGATTCTTCGCGCGTCCTGCGCCGGCATCGCGGCAAGGATGGCGACGCCGGCGCTGCTGACGCCGAGCGGCCGGCGTGCGCCGATTTCGATCGACAGAACCTGGATCGGGTAGGTGCCGATTCTGCGATCGACGCAGAGCGTGTCGTTGCCGGTTCGCGCCGTCAGGAACAGCGTGTCGCCGATCTCGGCGGAGGCCCGCTGCAGCGACGGATTGGCGGCGACCAGCAGCCGCGACGGCCGCGGACGCGCCAGCGCAAGCTCCGGCACCTGGTTGCCGATCGCATAGCGGCCGCTCTTGCCGTGCCGTTCGACGATGCCTTCCTCGATCAGTACGTGAACGATGCGATGCACGGTCGGACGGGTGAGGCCGGTCGCGCGCACCACCTCGGCCAATGGCACACCGTCTTCGCGGCCTGCGGCAAGAATGCGCAGTACCGTGACGGCGCGCCGGATCGCCTGCGCCCCCTGTCGCGGTTCCAGCGCGCGGCGCGCGGATCTTGCCGAACGTGTTCTGTCCATAATATGGACAAGAACGCCACAATTCACTCGACAGGTAAAGCGCTCATCTGGAGATTGCGCGGCGATCGAGCGCCGTGCGCAACGTCAAGGCGTTCGAAATGAATTGGAAGCGCCGCCGGGAGGTTAACATGAGATTAATCGCGATTGCCATAGCTGCCGTCACGACGCTGCTGGCAGCGCCCGCATCGGCCCAGCAATGGCCGACGCGGAGCGTCAAGCTGATCGTGCCGTATCCGGCCGGCGGCAACGTCGACAGCGCCGCGCGCATCGTCGCCGACAAGCTGCAGGAAAAGCTCGGCCAGCCCTTCATCATCGAAAACAAGGCCGGCGCCGGCGGCATGATCGCGGGCGAAGCCTTCGCCAAGTCGGCGCCCGACGGCTACACGCTGTTCGTCGGCGCCAACGGCCCGGTGCTGTTCGCGACCGAGATCAACAAGCGCGACGCCTACAGCTGGAAGAAGGACTTCCTGCCGATCTCGACCATCTCGATGACCCCGCTGGTGCTCGAGGTTCACCCGTCGGTGCAGGCTAACACATTCAAGGAATTCATCGAGCTGGCCAAGCGCGAGCCCGGCAGGCTGACCATGGCCTCGCCCGGTCCCGGCACCACCAACCATCTTCTCAGCGAGCTGATGCAGTCCAGCCTCGACGTGCAATGGGTCACCGCGCATTACCGCGGCAACGCGCCTGCTATCAACGACCTGCTCGGCGGCCAGGTGCAGTTCGCATTCGACCAGCTCACGGTCAGCCTTCAGCACATCAAGGCGGGCCTGTTCCGCGCGCTCGCCGTCACCAGCTCGCATCGCCTGAAGTCGCTGCCCGACGTCCCGACCTTCGCCGAGCTCGGCTACAAGGATTTCGACGGCCAGACCTTTACCGGCCTGTTCGCGCCGGCGGGCACGCCGGCGCCCGTGGTCGACAAGCTGCAGGAGACGCTGGCCGCCATCCTGAAAGACCCCGGTGTGATCGACAAGTTCGAGAAGCTCGGCGCTGAGGCCACCACGATGACGCCGGACGAGTTCAAGGCCTATCTCGAGCGCGAGGACGCCAAGTGGATTCCGGTCGTGCGCAAGGCCAACATCAAGGCAGATTGAGCAATGCGTATCGACCCCATCGAACTCGGCGCCGAGCGCATCTATCGGCTGATGACCGGTATCGTGGTGCCGCGCCCGATTGCCTGGGTGACCAGCCTGTCGCGCAGCGGCGTGCTCAACCTCGCGCCCTTCAGCGCCTTCACCTTCGTCTCGCAGAAGCCGCCGATGCTCGCCATCAGCGTCGGCCGCAAGGGTGCCGACTACAAGGACACCGCGCACAACATCCTCGATACCGAGGAATACGTCATCCACATCGCCGATGCGCCCCTCATGAATGCGGTGCACGACAGCTCCGTCGAGCATCCGCCCGAGATCAGCGAGGTCGAGCATCTCGGGCTGGAGACGCTGCGTTGCGAGCGTATCAAGGTGTCCCGGCTCGCGGCGGCGCCCATCGCGATGGAGTGCGTGTTCCGGCAATGTCTGGAGTTCGGCGAGGCACGCAGCCGGCTGATCGTCGGCGAGGTCGTGATGTTCCATATCCGCGATAGCCTCGTGAACAACGGCAAGGTCGAGACCGCAGCGCTCGACCCGATCGCGCGCATCGGCGGACCTCGCTATGCCCGTCTTGGCGAGATCGTGACACTCAACACGGTATTCCAGACCCCGAAATCGACCGATTGAACGTGCCGCCCGCGACAACAGGACTTCCGCCTCCGATGACCCAAACCTCTTCGAGCGCCGAATTCGGGGCCTATTCGGCCGGTGAGCGCGCCGCGATCATCGTCTCCTGCATGCTCGGATTCGCGCTCGACCTCTACGACGTGCTGATCATGCCGTTCCTGATGAGCTCGATCCAGGGCTCGCTCGGGATCTCGCTGACCCAGGTTGCGAGTGTCACCAGCCTGACGCTGGTCGGCTCCGTGATCGGCGGCGCGCTGTTCGGTTGGCTCGGCGACCGCATCGGCCGCAAGCAGGCGCTCCAGCTCACGCTCGGCGTGTTCGCGATCGGCTCGATCGCGTCCGCGTTCGCCTGGGATTATGCGAGCCTCGCGGTACTTCGATTCATCACCGGCGTCGGCCTCGGCGGCGAATGGGGCGCCGGAATGGTGCTGTTCAACGAGGCCTGGAACAAGGAGCGCCGTGGACTCGGCAGCGCATTCATCCAGGGCAGCGCGGTCATAGCCAGCGCCGGCGCATCCATCGTCGGCGTCTGGGCGACGACCTCGTTCAGCCCGGAATGGGGCTGGCGCGTCGCGCTGCTGACCGGTGGCTCGCCGATCGTGCTGATGATCTTCATTCGTTTCTTCATGCCGGAATCGAAAGCCTGGCTCCAGTTCGACCGCGCCCGCAACAGCGGCCTGGTCGCGCGCAAGGCCAGCACCGCCAACACGCTGCTGTTGATGTTCAGGGGCGAACTGCTGCCGGTCTCGATCATGTGCCTCGCCTGGATGATGGCGTACATGTTCGCCTATTACGGCATCGTCGTCTTCATGCCGACCCTGATGCAGAAATCGCTCGGCGCACCGCCCGAAGTCGTCCGCAACATCTCGGTCATCGCCTCCGTGGTCGGCGGCTGCTCCTATCTCACCATGGGGCTCGTCAACGATGCCTTCGGCCGCCGCTTCGGCGCGCTGTTGCCGGGGCTCGCCTGGGGCGTGATGGCCTGCGGACTCTATCTCTTCGCGCATGACAGGTTCGGCGGACATCTGCTCGGCTTCCCGATGTTCTGGACCTATATCGCCTTCGTCATCGGCAATTCCGCGCTCGGCGTGGTCGGCACCTGGCTTTCGGAAATCTATCCGATCGAGGTGCGATCGACCGCGGTGTCCTTCATCTACATGGCCGGCCGCGGCGTCGGCAGCCTGGCGCCGGTCGTCGTGCCGCTCGCGGCGGCAGCCTTCGGCGGCGAGCTCGCAATGGGCATGTTGATCGTGGTGCCCGCGATCGTCCTGTTCCTGGCCATGACCCTGTCGCTGCCCGAGACGCGCGGGCGAGAGCTTGCTGCGGTCGACGCCGCGCGCCGCGCCGGACAGGCCGCCTGATCATTCTTGGAGAAAACGACGATGCGACTGCTCAGCTATCTCTTGGACGGAAAACCGCGCTACGGTGCGACGGTTGAAGGCGGCGTGGTCGATCTGACGAAGCAGATCGGCCACGACTATCCTGATCTCAAGTCCCTGATCGCCGCCAATGCGCTCTCCGCCGCGCAGCAGGCGCTGGCCGGACAGAAGCCCGACCACGCGCTGAAGGATCTCGTCCTGCTGCCGCCGGTGCTGGCGCCGGAAAAGCTCTGGTGCATCGGCGTCAATTACGCCGAGCGTAACGCCGAATATAAAGACAGCTCCGACCTGCCCAAATATCCCAGCCTGTTCGTGCGCAGCATGTCGTCCATCACCGGCTCCGGCCAACCGCTGGAGAAGCCCAAGGTCTCCGAGCAACTCGACTACGAGGGCGAACTCGTCATCGTGATCGGGCAGGGCGGCCGCCACATCCCGCGCGAAAAGGCTTGGTCGCACATTTTCGGCATGACATTGTGCAACGAGGGAACGGTCCGCGACTGGCTGCGCCACGGCAAGTTCAACGTCACGCAGGGCAAGAACTTCGATCGCTCCGGCAGCATCGGCCCCTGGCTCGTCACGTCGGACGAACTCGACCCGCGCGGCCCCCACGACATCGTCACGCGCGTCAACGGCGAGGTGCGGCAGCAGGACACCACCGAACGGCTGATGTTCCCGTTCGACTATCTGATCTCCTATCTCTCCACTTTCGCCACGCTGAAGCCAGGCGACATGATCGTCACGGGCACGCCGACCGGCGCAGGCGTCCGCTTCGATCCGCCACGCTGGCTGAAGGTCGGCGACGTCGTTGAAGTCGAGTCGCGCGGCATCGGCGTGCTGCGCAACACCGTCGCCGCGGAGCAATAGACCATGCTCGACAGCGCCACGATCGACCGCCTTGCCGCGCGCCTTGATGAGGCCGAGCGCACCAAGACGCTGATTTCGATGTTCACCAAGGACTATCCCGATTTCAGCATCGAGGACGCCTATGCCGTCCAGCGCGCCTGGACAAGGCTCCAGCTCGGCCGCGGCCGAATCATCAAGGGCCACAAGATCGGCCTGACCTCGAAAGCGATGCAGAGCGCGGTCGGCATCTCCGAGCCCGATTACGGCGTGCTGTTCGCCGACATGTTCTACGCCGACGCCACGCCGATCCCGTTCGACCGTTTCCATGCGCCGCGCATCGAGGTCGAGCTCGCCTTCGTGCTGAAGGCGCCGCTGCGCGGGCCCGACTGCACCATCTTCGACGTGCTCAACGCCACCGATTACGTCACGCCGGCGCTCGAAATCCTGGAGACGCGGATGCATCGCGTCGATCCTGAAACGGGCAAGCCGCGCAAGGTGATGGACACGATCTCGGACAATGCCGCCAACGCGGCGCTGGTGCTCGGCGGCCGGCCAATCCGCCCGATGGACGCGGATTTGCGCTGGATCGGCGCGCTGCTGTTCCGCAACGGCGAGGTCGAGGAGACCGGGCTTGCCGCCGGCGTGCTCAACCATCCCGCCAACGGCATCGCCTGGCTCGCCAACCGGCTCGCACCGCATGACGAGCATCTCGGCGCCGGCGAAGTGGTGCTGGCCGGATCGTTCACGCGGCCGGTGGATATTCGCCGCGGCGACACGTTCCATGCCGATTATGGCCCGTTCGGCTCGGTGTCGTGCCAGTTCGTCTGAACCCATAAACAGAGGAAGCGCACCATGACGGCTCAATCGCGGCGCAAGAGCATCCATATCGGCGACTTCAAGCACGCCAATCCGATTCCGAACGCCTGCCGCATCGGTAATCTCGTGATGTCGGGCGTCATCCTCGGCCGCGATGCGGCCGGCGTGATGCCCGGGACCCTCGACGCCCAATGCGCCAACATGTTCGCGCATATGAAGGCGACGGTTGAAGCCGCCGGCGGCACCACGGACGACATCATCAAGATGACGGTGTGGCTGAAGGATCGTAGCAACCGCGGCCCGGTCAATGCCGAATGGCTCAAGATGTTTCCGGACGAGCATTCGCGCCCGGCGCGCCACGCGCTACCGATGGACAACATGGACGGCGGCGCGCTGGTGCAGTGCGACTTCACCGCCGTGATCGACTGAGGGAGTTTTGCGCATGCCGACCTATCTGCCGTTCGACCCCAATCCGCGCCGCCCGGTCAAGGCGCCGCCGCCGAAGAGCGTCGACAGCCAGTTTCACGTGCTCGGTCCCATCGACAAATATCCGGAGCGTCCCGGCGCCGCCTACCGGATGCCGACCGCGACCTGGGAGGCGGCGCTGCGCGTGCACAAGACGCTCGGCATCGAGCGCGGCATCATCGTGCAGACCACGACCTATGGCGCCGATCACTCCGTCGTGCTCGACGGCCTCGCCGCGATGGGCCCGAACTATCGCGGCTGCGCCAATGCGCTGGTGTTCGCGGAGGCGAACGACGCCTATCTCGCCAGGCTGCATGACGCCGGCGTGCGCGGCGCGCGCTTCAGCTTCCGCCAGGAACTCGGCGCGGTGCTATCCGAGGCTGATTTCGCCCGTGCCATTGCACGCATTCGCGAGCTCGGCTGGTACGTCAAGATCCAGCCGGAGAAGGACGGCATCATCTCCAGCGTCGCCAAATACGAGAATCTCGACGTGCCCGTGCTGATCGACCACATGGCGCGGCCTGTGCCGTCGAACGGCAAGGACGATCCGAACCTGCGCAAGATGCTGGAGCTGCTCGAGAAGGGCAATTTCTGGGTGATGCTGTCGCTCGGCGAAAAGACCTCGCAGGCCGGCCCGCCCTGGGACGACGTGATCCCGATCGCGCGCACCTATATCGAGGCCGCTCTCGACCGCTGCGTCTGGGCCAGCGACTGGCCGCATCCGGTCTCCGTCAAGCAGCCGCCGAACGACGCCGATTTGCTCGAACTGATGTTCCGCTTTGCGCACGACCAGGCGGAACTGGAGAAGATTTTGGTGCACAATCCGGCAAAGCTGTTCGGCTTTCCGGATTAAAGACGGAAGGCGCTCCGCGCGCGGTGCACTCCCTCTCCGGATAGTCCCATTGCGGCGACACCCTCTCCCAGCCCTCTCAGCGCGAGCGAAGTTCGTCGCGGCCAGCAAGCGGGGGAGGGGGCGCACCTTCATCGTCGCGGCAATCGGGCCCGCCCTCGCACGCCTCGGCGACCGCAAAGAGGTTGTCAATCGCCGCCATTTCGGTGATCCTTCCTGCTGCAATCGAAAGTTGCGGGAGCGGGGAGGCAGGGGTGCGCAAGGGGATCATGAAGGCATCGGTCGCGCTGCTCGTGCTCGCATGGCTGGGGCCGATGGTGGCGGCAAGCGCAGTGTCCGCGGCCGCGCCGCTGCGCGGCATCTCCGTGGATCTGTCATGGACAGATAACAGGACGGAAAAGTTTCTGGACACTGGTGAGGAAAAGCCCGGTTACCAGACCTCGCAGGTCCAGCTCTACATCAGCGACCAGGGCCGCTTCTTCAGCCGCTTCAACCGGGTCGCCAAGGGCAACAACAATCGCCTGGTCAATACGGCCGTCTCGGGGGAAGGAAAGTCGGTTCTGAGCTGGCGTTTCGAGGGCCGCAGCATTGCCGCCGATCAGAAGTTCGGCGGTTCGGGCGCGCGGCGCATCGTCGTCTCGTTCAGCGACGATGCGTCCTCGTGCACGCTCCGCGTCATTCATGGCAAAGAGGGCAGCGCCCCGATCCGCTATCCCGGACTGACGTCGCTACGGCCAATCGAACTGGTCCGCATCGACGTCACCAACACCACCTGCCAGGTTCGGCAAGGCAACGTGTTCGGCCAGTGATCACGCCGCGGTCTGCATCGCCAGCCGGTCGCGCACCCCGGCGGCGATCTCGAACGAGCGCAGCCGCGCTTTGTGGTCAAAGATCTGCCCGGTGGTCATCAGCTCGTCCACGCCGGTCTCGGCGATCAGCGTCTTCAGCTTCTGTTCGACCACAGCGGGCGAGCCGACCGCGGAGCAGGACAGCGACTGGCCGACCATGGCCTTCTCGGCCGGCGACCACAGTGTGTCCATGTCGTCGACCGGCGGCGGCAGTGGCCCGGGCGTGCCGCGGCGCAGATTGATGAACTGCTGCTGCAGCGAGGTGAACATGCGCTGCGCCTCGACATCGGTATCGGCGGCAAACACGTTGACGCCGACCATCGCGTAGGGCTTGTCGAGCTGCGCCGACGGCGCGAAGCGCGCGCGATACTCGCGCAGCGCCGGTATCATCATCTGCGGCGCGAAATGCGAGGCGAACGCGAAGGGCAGGCCGAGCATGCCCGCAAGCTGCGCGCCGAAGGTGCTCGATCCCAGGATCCAGAGCGGCACCTTCAGCCCCATGCCCGGTACGGCGCGGATCGCCTGGTTCGGCTGCACGTCGCCAAGCAGCGCCTGAAGTTCCAGCACGTCATGCGGAAAGTTCTCGGAAGCCGTTGCAAGATCGCGCCGCATCGCCCGTGCGGTGAACTGGTCGGTGCCCGGCGCCCGGCCGAGCCCGAGATCGATCCGCCCGGGATAGAGCGATTCCAGCGTGCCGAACTGTTCGGCGATCACCAGCGGCGAGTGGTTCGGCAGCATCACGCCGCCGGAACCGACGCGGATCGTCTTGGTTCCGCCCGCGACATGGCCGATCACCACCGACGTCGCCGCGCTCGCGATCCCCGTCATGTTGTGGTGCTCGGCGAGCCAGAACCGCTTGTAGCCCCAGGCCTCGGCATGCCGGGCGAGATCGAGCGAATTGGCGAACGCCTGCGCTGCAGTGCTGCCCTGACGGATGGGCGCGAGGTCGAGCACGGAGAAAGGGATCATGCGGGAATCCAGGTGAGGGCGCGAGAAAGTCGGTCCCGACCACATGTAGGACTTGGCTTTGGAAATAATAGAGCGTTTGCGCCATTGCGCGAGCAACCAACCCATTCGAAATTGCCGCGCGTCAGTTCCCGGTCAGCGCGTCCCAGAGCCCGTCGGCGACGTCGTTGCGGCAGTCGGGCGACCGGATCAGCCTGATCTCGATCGGGATGTCGAACCGGTCGCCGCCTGCGCGGACGAGTCGGCCCTGCTCGATCTCCTCTCTCGCCAATGTCAGTGGAAGCCAGGCCACGCCGTGGCCCTCGCGCGCCATCGTCATCAGCGTCGCGGCAAGGTGCGAGGTGAAGCCGGTCTGCATGTTGTCGATCGTGCTTCGCATCGCTGGCTGGGCCGCAAGGATGCGGCCCAGGCCCGAAGCGCGGCTGTATGACAGCAGGCGCGCGGGCTGCGCGGATGTCCCGTCGAGACACCAGGCTGGCTGTCCGTCGGAGTCGGGCGCGCAAAGCGGCACAAGACAGTCGTCGCCGATGCGATGGCTCTGGAAGCGTTCGGGCTCGAAGCGCGGCGGCGCCTCCGCATGCGCGTGGCACAGCAGGAAATGCACCTCGCCGCTCAGCATGATCTGCTCGCAGCCTTCCATGCTTTCCGAAATCAGGCTGAGTGCACCGAGCGCTTCGAAACGAAGATGCCGACGGATCCATCCGGGAAAGAACGTGAAGGACAGCGCATGCGTCGCCGCAATGGACAACGCGACATTCTCGCGCTCGACCACGGATCGCGTGTCACGCTGCGCACGCTCGAGGCTGCGGATCAGATCGGCGGCCAGAGGCTGAAAATGCTGACCGGCCGAGGTCAGGCTGGCGCCTTGCGCGCCGCGCGCGAACAGCGGCGTTCCGATCCAGTCCTCCAGCGCGCGAATGCGGCGGCTGAAGGCCGGCTGTGTCACGTTCCGTGCCTCGGCGGCCCGCGAAAAGCTCTTCAGCTCCGCCAGTGTCGAGAAATCCCTGAGCCAGTCGAGATCCAATTGAAATCCAAGCGAAATTCGTGCCGATGCCGTCCGTGCATGAGGCGAACCGATCATGGCATTGGCCAATCGGGCCTGTCCAGACGTACACATCCATCAAACCAGCCAGGAGACCACCATGCGCATCGTCGACGTCCGCGAGATCACCAAGCCGATCGCGTCCCCGATCCGGAACGCCTATATCGACTTCTCGAAGATGACGGCGAGCCTCGTCGCAATCGTCACCGACGTGATGCGCGACGGACGGCGCGTGGTCGGCTACGGCTTCAACTCCAACGGCCGCTACGGCCAGGGCGGGCTGATCCGCGAGCGGTTCCGCAATCGCATCCTCGAAGCCGATCCGAAAAGCGTCCTCAACGAGGCCGGCGACAATCTCGATCCGCACAAGCTCTGGGCGGCGATGATGAGCAACGAGAAGCCCGGCGGTCACGGCGAGCGCTCGGTTGCGGTCGGCACGCTCGACATGGCGATCTGGGACGCCACGGCCAAGATCGCGGGCAAGCCGCTGTTCCGGCTGCTCGCCGAGCAGCAGGGGCGTGAGGCCAATCCGCGCGTCTTCGTCTATGCCGCCGGCGGCTATTATTATCCGGGCAAGGACAACACCGCGCTGCGCGCCGAGATGCGCGGCTATCTCGACCGCGGCTACAACGTCGTCAAGATGAAGATCGGCGGTGCGCCCATCGGTGAGGACCAGCGCCGCATCGAAGAGGTGCTGTCCGAGATCGGGTCGGAGGCGCAGCTCGCCGTCGATGCGAACGGCCGCTTCGATCTGGAGACCGGCATCGCCTACGCAAAAATGCTGCGTCAATATCCGCTGTTCTGGTACGAGGAGGTCGGCGATCCCCTCGACTACGCGCTCCAGGCCGCGCTCTCGGAGTTCTATCCGGGCCCGATGGCCACGGGCGAGAACCTGTTCTCGCATCAGGATGCGCGCAATCTGTTGCGCTATGGCGGCATGCGGCCGGACCGCGACTGGCTGCAGTTCGATTGCGCGCTGTCCTATGGCCTCGTCGAATATCTGCGCACGCTCGACGTGCTGCATCAATTCGGCTGGTCGCCGTCGCGCTGCGTCCCGCATGGCGGTCACCAGATGTCGCTCAACATCGCCGCGGGCCTCGGCCTCGGCGGCAACGAGAGCTATCCGGACCTGTTCCAGCCCTATGGCGGTTTTCCAGATGGCGTGAAGGTCGAAGCCGGCCACATCGTCATGCCCGAGCTTCCTGGCATCGGCTTCGAGGGCAAGTCGGACCTGATCAAGGTGATGCGCGAGCTCGCTGAGTAACGAGACCCTACGACATGCATGCGGCAAATCCGCCCGTCCTGAAACAATCCCCATCTCCGCCGCGTTGCAGGCGGCTTGATTGTGATGGCTGCTTCGTTTCGGGGATTTTGCTTTGGACAAATTCAACATCGGCGTTCACGTCGTCGCGCTGGCGGCGGCGTTCGCGCTTGCCGTTCCGATCGGCTGGGACCGCGAGAAGCGGGCGCGCAGCGCGGGACTGCGCACGTTTCCGCTGGTTGCACTGGCAAGCTGCGGCTTCGTGCAGGCCAGCGAGAGCCTGCTGGTGCATTCGCCCGACGGCATGGCCAAGGTCATCGAGGGCCTCATCACCGGCATCGGCTTCATCGGCGGCGGTGCGATCCTGAAGAATGGCAATTCGGTGCGGGGCACCGCGACGGCCGCAAGCCTGTGGGCCACCGGCGCCATCGGCGTCTCCGTCGGGCTCGGTGCCTACGACGTCGCGGTGACCATCGCGGTGTTCACGTTCCTGACGCTGCGTCTGCTGACGCTGGTGAAGGAGGAGGGGGACGTCTGACGGCATATTCAGCGAGCGCGCAGGGTGGGTTGAATCGTAGCGAAACCCATCGCCGCCTCGACTGGCATTGACCCGTCGGGCAATACACCCGCCTCCCGCGAAATCCCGTCAATCCCCCCTCCACAAAAATATTCCACTTTACCGAATTTCGGAATCACGGCATGATCCGTCCATCCCGGTCCGGGGAGAGGGGCGATCGTACGTCGCAACGAACGTGGGCCGGGGTGCGGTGGACGCGGCGGCGACGGGCACGTGAAGCGGACCAGGGCGAGCAAACCTCGTGAGGTCGTGCTGCGTGCGGAACGAACGGCGCCCAGATCCGGCGGAGCCAGTTTGCGAAGCCGGAAGCTGCGTACGGCAAAACCATGTGGTCCTGGCGCCCGCAGGCTGGCGTCAAGCGTTGCGGTGATGCGTGCTGTCCAACCGGACATGCGTATCGTCAGCCGCAAGGCGACGGGGGCAAGAGTGCATCGCTCCCCGGGGAGAGCAGGCATAAGCCGTCAACCCATCGCGCAGGGAAGGCCGGGTGTTTTCCGGCCCACCTGTCGTCCCGCTTGCGCATTTGCGTGTGCAAATTCTTCGCGCAGCGGATCATGGGTGCCAGCCGGCACCCGGCCTTCCCTGCGCCCTCTTCACAAGAGGGGGCGAATGAGGAGCGCAAAACTCGGGCGTTTCGAGCCGCGAGAACGCCGATCCGCGTGTGATTGAACGGGAAAATGGTGCTGCCAGACAGGATTGAACTGTCGACCTCTCCATTACCAATGGAGTGCTCTACCACTGAGCTACGGCAGCATGTGCTGGGGTGAGAATCGGCCGCCGCGAGGGGGCCTACCGAGCGGGCCGATATCTGCCACAAGCCCCCCTGCTGTGCAAGCTTACTGGCCCCGCCAAAACGAGAAAATCGGAGCGATATCAGGTCCAAAACGCTCCTTTTGGCGCGAAACGCCTCCCTTTTCGTCGATTTTGGGTCCATATCCCCCGCCATCTGGCAGGGTAATCGCATATGGCATGCACGGTGTGGCCGCATCGGTAGTGAGCCCCCTCCCGCCTGCGGGGAGGGTTGGGGTGAGGGCTGTCTCAGCAATGGGACTGTCGAGAATTGCGGAGGAAATCCTCAAATGGTGAGAGCCCTCGCCCGCCGCCCGCGATCCCGGTTAAATCCATATGCGATATCCCCCGCCATCCGGCCAGTTGGCAGCACCGCCAAAGCCGGCTCATTTTGCGTTCGCACGATCGGATCGGCGCGGGCCTCTTGAGCTGCCGCATTCGCTGGTCATGTTATCGCGGATCGCTGTATGGACCCGTGATGGCTGACGAGACCGACAAGAGCGAAAGACCGGAGTCGAGGCAGGCGAAGGCGTCCCGGGACGAACGCCTGAAATCGGCGCTGCGCGAAAACCTGAAGCGGCGGAAGCTGCAGGCGCGCGAACGCGCCGCAGCCGATAGCCCCTCGCAGAACGACGACGGTTCCCTGGACGAGGGGGCCGTGGGCAAAGCCGGTGATTGAGGCCGGCGCTTGAGGCCGGAAGTTGGAATTTTTTGGAGTGCATTGAAGTGGCAGGGCAGGACGACTCGGAACGAGCTGACGGCGGTGCGCAGATGGCGCGCTTCACCCGCCCCGAACAGACCTTCCCGGCGCTGACATCGGCCGAGATTCAGCGCATGCGGCAGTTCGGCGAGGTCCGCCGTTACGCCGACGGTGAGTTGCTGTTCGAGACCGGCAAGCCGGGGCCGGGCATGTTCGTGGTGCTGAAGGGCCATGTCGCCCTCACCCAGCGCGACGGGCTCGGCAATGTCACCCCGCTGATCGACCAGGGCCCGGGGCAATTCCTCGCCGAACTCAGCCAGCTCTCCGGCCGTCCGGCGCTGGTCGACGGCCGCGCCGAAGGCGAGGTCGAGACGCTGCTGCTGCCGCCGGAGCGCCTGCGCGCGCTGCTGGTCGCCGAGGCTGAACTCGGCGAGCGCATCATGCGCGCGCTGATCCTGCGCCGGGTCAATCTGCTCCAGGCGGGCGTCGGCGGCGTGGTGCTGATCGGTCCGTCGCATTCGACAGGCGTGGTGCGGCTGCAGGGCTTCCTCACCCGCAACGGCCAGCCGCATCATCTGCTCGATCCGGAGCGCGATCGCGACGCCGCCGAATTGATCGCGCGCTATTCGCCGAAGCCCGAAGACTGGCCGCTGGTCGTCGCCCCCGACGGTTCGGTGCTGCGCAATCCCGGCGAGACCGAAATCGCGCGCGCCATCGGCATGATCGGCGGCCCGCGCAATGACCGCATCTACGACGTCGCGATTGTCGGCTGCGGACCGGCCGGGCTCGCCACGGCGGTGTATGCGGCTTCCGAAGGACTGTCGGTCGCCGTGCTGGACACCCGCGCCTTCGGCGGCCAGGCCGGCGCCAGCGCGCGCATCGAGAACTATCTGGGCTTTCCGACCGGCATTTCCGGCCAGGCGCTGACCGCGCGCGCCTTCAACCAGGCGCAGAAATTCGGCGCCGACATCATGATCCCCGTCACGGTGCAGTCGCTCGACTGCACGCGGACGGACGGCGCCTTTACGCTGGCGCTTGATGGCGGCGATCCCTTGCGCTCGCGCGCGGTGGTGGTCGCGAGCGGCGCGCGCTATCGCCGGCCGGAGATCGAGAACCTCGACAGGTTCGAGGGACGCGGCGTCTGGTACTGGGCGTCCCCGATCGAGGCGAAGCTGTGTGCCGGCGAGGACGTGGCCCTGGTCGGCGCGGGCAATTCGGCCGGCCAGGCCGCCGTGTTCCTGTCGGGCCATGCCAAGAAAGTGCTGATGATCATTCGCGGCGGCGGCCTCGGCGCCAGCATGTCGCGCTATCTCATCGAGCGCATCGAAGCGACGCCGAACATCGAATTGATGTTCAACACCGAGATATCGGCGCTTGAGGGCGACGAGGCCTCGCTGTTGCGGCGCATCCGCTGGAAGAGCCGGCTGTCTGATGATGAGGACAGCGCCGACATCCGCAATCTCTTTCTGTTCGTCGGCGCCGATCCCGCCACCGGCTGGCTCGACGGCTGCGGCGTCACGCTCGATCGCGCCGGCTTCGTCGTGACCGGCGCGCAGTCCGAGCAGAACCAGGGCAAGCTGGTCGCGCCGCTGGAGACGTCCGTGCCCGGCGTCTACGCGGTCGGCGACGTCCGCTCCGGCTCGGTCAAGCGCGTCGGCGGCGCCATCGGCGAAGGCGCGCAGGTCGTGGCCTCCCTGCACCTCTATCTCGCCGACGCCGCAAACCCGGCGCTTTAGTCACGGACAAGACAAGCAGATGGCAAGTCGAATGAGGCTTGCCATCCTGCCGTGTCATGCGTGACTATCTCTCGTCGTCGCGAATTCAATCGCGCACGGAACAACAAAGATCCGCCAGGGAGGACTCAATGGCCGAACTCGTCGTGCTCTACAAGACGCCCAAGGACGCTGCCGCTTTCGACAAGCATTATGCCGAGACGCATATTCCGCTCGCCAAGAAATTGCCCGGCCTGAAGAAATACGCCGTCAGCACGGGACCGGTGGCCTCGCCTGCCGGACCGTCCGGAATTCACCTCGTCGCCGTGCTCACCTTCGACAGCGTGGCCGACATCCAGGCAGCCTTCGGCAGCGAGGCAGGCAAGGCCGCGGCAGGCGACGTGCCGAAATTCGCCAGCGGCGGCGCCGACCTGCTGATCTTCGACACCAAGGAAGTCTGATCCAGCCTTCGCAGAAGTGCGAAATCGTAGCCCGGATGGAGCGCAGCGCAATCCGGGATTCGCGTGAGCGACAAGGTGGCCCCGGATTGCGCTGCGCTCCATCCGGGCTTCTGTAACGGGCCTCAGTAAGTCAATCCCTTTTTGCCTGATCCAATCGCTGGGCACTTGCTTCTGT
>NZ_JAFCKW010000016.1 GCF_018129965.1 Bradyrhizobium diazoefficiens
TCGATATGCCATACGAATCCCCATCCTCGACAGATCCTAGAGAATCGCAAATTCCCCCTTTGTGCAAAACCCTCGCAAGCGGGAGAGGCAAGAGGAGCCCGCGGCACGATCTCTGCTTGCGCGTCCAACCCATCGTAGCAGCGGTGATCACCATCGGCCTTGCACTTGCCAGCGGCGCGAGAGCTCAAGAACTCGTACCTTACAACATCGTCGGCGAGAGCATCCCTGACTCGCTCACGGGCGGCGCCGGTGATGCGGCGCGAGGCCGGGCACTGGTGCTGGCGCGCACCACGACCTGCATCCTCTGCCATTCCGGTCCATTCCCGGAAGCGCGGTTCCAGGGCGACCTCGCGCCCGATCTTGCCGGCACCGGAAACCGCTGGACGGTGAGCCAGTTGCGGCTTCGGCTGGTCGACGCCTCGCGCTTCAACGCGGAGACCATCATGCCATCCTATTATCGTAGCGACGGCCTCGTGCGCGCCGGGCGCAATTTCGCGGGAAAGCCGATATTGTCGGCTGCGGAGATCGAGGACATCGTGGCCTTTCTTGCAACGCTTCGGGACTAGGTTCATGCCGAACACGCGACGACAATTCCTGAGCCTTGCCGGGAGCGTGACGGTCGCCGGGACGATCCCGATGGTCACCCTGCGGCCGCTCGAGGCGACACCGGCGATGCTCGCAACCGCGATCCGCGGCGTCGTCGGTGAAGCGCCCATCCACACCGGCAAGGTGAAGATCGACATTCCGCCGCTGGTCGAAAACGGCAACACGGTTCCGATGACCATCAGCGTCGCCAGCCCGATGACGGCGACCGACTACGTCAAGAGCATTCACGTCTTCAACGAGAAGAACCCGCAGCCGAACATCGGCAATTTCTATCTCAACGCCTCCTCCGGCCGTGCCCAGGTCTCGACGAGGATACGGCTCGCCGACACCCAGAAGGTCGTGGCGATCGCACGTCTCTCCGACGACACGTTCTGGCAGGTAACAGCCGACGTGGTGGTGACGCTGGCCGCCTGTACCGAGGAGATGAACTGATGGCGACCCTCATCAACGTTCCTGCCAAAGCCAGGCGCGGCGACATCATCGAGATCCGTACGCTGACCTCCCACATCATGGAAACCGGATTTCGCCACACCATGGCCGGCGCGCTGGTGCCGCGCGACATCATCACGAGCTTCATCTGCCGCTACAATGGCACAGAGGTCTTCCGCGCGGATCTGTTTCCGGCGATCGCCGCCAATCCTTATTTGTCGTTCTTCACCATCGCGAAGGAGAGCGGCAAGTTCGAGTTTGAATGGATCGGCGACAACGGCTACTCGTCCACCGCGTCGGCCTCGATCACGGTCGAATGAGTTCTTGGCGCGCGATAGCGGCAGCTTTGCTCTTTGCCGCGCTCCCTGCCCTCGCCGGTGAAATCCCGCCCGATGCGCGCCGGTCCGGTTACACCTTCATGGGCCCGGACACGCGCGCGATGCAGGATGACGACACGTCCAATCCGGGCATGCTGTTCGTGCTCGACGGCGAGGCGCTGTGGTCGACGAAGGCCGGGAGCGCGGAGAAAGCCTGCGCGGATTGCCATGGCGATGCGCGCAGCAGCATGAAGGGCGTCGCAGCGCGTTATCCGGCCCTCGACAAGTTGCTGGCGCGCCCCATCACCCTCGACCAGCGCATCAATCTCTGCCGCGCCAACCATCAGCAAGCCACGGCGCTGACTTATGAGAGCCGCGACCTGCTCGCACTGTCCGCCTTCGTCGCCCACCAGTCCCGCGGCATCGCCATCACGGCTGGCGATGACCCAGACCTGAAACCTTTCGTTGCGCAGGGCCGCGACCTCTTCATGCAGCGCGAGGGCCAGCTCAACCTCGCCTGCAGCAACTGCCACGACGACAATTTCGACAAGCGCCTTGCCGGCGCGCCGATCACGCAAGCACAGCCGACCGGCTATCCGCTCTACCGCCTGGAGTGGCAGACGCTCGGATCGCTGGAGCGCCGCTTGCGCAGCTGCATGACCGGCGTCCGCGCCCAGGCCTATGAGTACGGCTCGCCAGAGCTGGTCGCACTCGAGCTTTATCTCATGTCGCGGGCGCGCGGCCTGAAGATGGAAACGCCAGCCGTTCGGCCCTGATCCGCCAGAATTAGGACTAGGCAGACGCAGAACGGTCGCTAGTATCCCTCCCAAAGAAAATGAATCAGGGAGGACTATCGTGGCCAACACCAACATCTCGCGCCGCACGCTGTTGACGGGCACCGCCGCGGCCGGCGCGCTCAGCCTGACTGGATTTCCGGCGCGCGCGGACATCAACTGGAAGAAATATTCCGGTACCAAGCTGGAGGTGATCCTCGCCAAGGGGCCCCGTGGCGACAACCTTCAAAAATACATCAAGGAGTTCACCGAGCTTTCCGGCATCCAGGTCGAATCCGAACAGATCCCCGAGCAGCAGCAGCGGCAGAAAGTGGTGATCGAGCTGACCTCGGGCCGCCCGAGCTTCGACGTCGTTCACATCAGCTATCATGTGCAGAAGCGGCAGTTCGAGAAAGCCGGCTGGCTCGCCGATATGACGCCCTATCTGAAGGATCCGACGCTGACGCCGCCGGACCTCGTCGAGAGCGATTTCTCGGCCGCGGGCCTGCAATACGCCAGGAACGACAAGGGCCAGATGCTGTCGCTGCCGTGGTCCGTCGATTATTTCATCCTCTACTACAACAAGGAGCTGTTTCAGAAGAAGGGCATCGAGGTCCCGAAGACGCTGGAAGAAATGGCTGTAGCCGCCGAGAAGCTCACCGATCCGAAGGAGGGCATCTATGGCTTCGTCGGCCGCGGCCTGCGCAATGCCAACATGGCGATGTGGACCAACTTCTACCTGAACTACGGCGGCGAATTCCTCGATGCCAAGGGCAACATCCTCAGCGACGGCCCGGAAGCGATCGAGGCCACCAGGCTCTATCAGCGGCTGCTGACCAAGTCGGCGCCTCCCGGCGTCGCCGGGTTCAACTGGATGGAGTCGATGGCCTCGTTCACGCAGGGACGCGCCGCCATGTGGATCGATGCCGACGGATGGGCGCCACCGCTGGAAGATCCAGCCGCCTCCCGCATCGTCGGCAAGGTCGGCTACACGCGGGTGCCGGCCGGTCCGAAAGGCCAGTTCTCCTCGACCTATGGCGACGGCATCGGCATCGCCGCGGCGAGCAAGAACAAGGAAGCGGCCTATCTGCTCTGCCAATGGGTGGCCTCGAAGGGACAGGGCGCGCGCCTGCTCCAGGCCGGCGGCGGTGTGCCGTTCCGCAACTCCATCGTCGATGATCCCGAAGTCGCCAAGGGCGTGAAGACCAAGGAGTGGCTGCAATCGGTCATCGACTCCGCAAAGATCTCCAAGCTCGGCTTGCCCGTCATCATCCCCGTCGCCGAATACCGCGACACCGTCGGTGCAGCGCTCACCGCGACCTTGTCCGGCGCCGATCCCGCAACGGAATTGAAAAAGGCGCACGAGCAATTCCGGCCGATCCTGGAGCGTAGCGAAAAAGCGTGAGCGTCATGACCGAGACCTCTCCGGTCGCGGCGCATGACGCCGCACCGGAGAAACAATGGCGTCGGCCGTCCTATTGGCCTTTCGTGGTGCCGGCGCTCGTCGTCGTAATCGCCATCATCATATTTCCATGGCTGTTCACGATCTGGATGAGCCTGAACGAATGGAAGGTCGGCGTGCCGACCACCTTCGTCGGTCTGTCCAACTATCTGCGCCTGACCGGCGATCCGCGCTTCATCGAGGCGGTCGGCCACACCTTGGTGTACACCGCGCTCTCGGTGCTGCTGCCGCTCTTGCTCGGCACGCTGGCGGCCGTGGTGTTTCACCAGAAATTCGCCGGCCGCGGCTTCCTGCGTGGTGTCTTCATCATGCCGATGATGGCGACGCCGGTCGCGATCGGGCTGGTCTGGACCATGATGTTCCATCCGCAGCTCGGCGTACTGAATTACCTGCTCTCGCTGGTCGGGATACCGCCGCAGCTCTGGGTGTTTCATCCGGCCACGGTGATCCCGTCGCTGGTGCTGGTCGAGACCTGGCAATGGACGCCACTGGTCATGCTGATCGTGCTCGGCGGCCTCGCCGCGATCCCGACCGAGCCCTATGAGAGCGCGCAGATCGACGGCGCCAGTTTCTGGCAGGTGTTCCGCTTCATCACGCTGCCGCTGATCATGCCATTCCTGTTCATCGCCGGCATGATCCGCATGATCGACGCGGTGAAGAGCTTCGACATCATCTTCGCGATCACCCAGGGCGGTCCGGGCTCGGCATCCGAGACCATCAATCTCTATCTCTACAGCGTCGCCTTCGCCTATTACGACATCGGCTACGGTTCGGCGATCGCGGTCATCTTCTTCCTGTTGATCGTCGCGCTGGCCGCCGTGATGCTCTACGTCCGCCAGCGCATGCTGTGGACCGAGACGGGGGGCGACGCATGACCCTGCGCAGCATCCTCGGCAGGATCGGGCTGTGGTTCGCCGTCCTGGTCATCGTATCGCCCGCGATTTTGTTCTTCCTCTGGATGGCGTCGCTCTCGCTCAAATTCGAGATCGACAATGCCGCCTACCCGCCGGTGTTCATCCCGGAGCATTTTGCCTGGAAGAACTATACCGACGTGCTCGCCTCCAACCGCTTCCTGACCTATTTCGTCAACAGCCTGGTCGTGACCGGCTGCGCGACTGCGCTGTCGCTGATCGTCGGCGTTCCCGCAGGCTACGGCATCGCGCGGATGGCCGCGCACAAATCCGCGATCGTGATCCTGATCGCCCGCATCACGCCCGGCCTGTCCTATCTGATCCCGCTGTTCCTGCTGTTTCAGTGGCTGGGATTGCTCGGCACACTGGTACCGCAGATCATCATCCATCTGGTGGTGACGGTGCCGATCGTGATCTGGATCATGATCGGCTATTTCGAGACGACTCCGATGGAACTGGAGGAAGCCGCCCTCATTGACGGCGCCACGCGCTGGCAGGTGTTCCGGCACGTCGCGCTGCCGATCGCAAAACCAGGCATCGCGGTTGCCTTCATCCTGGCCGTGATCTTCTCCTGGAACAACTTTGTGTTCGGAATCGTGCTGGCGGGGCGCGAGACACGCACCCTGCCCGTTGCCGTCTACAACATGATCTCGTTCGACCAGTTGAGTTGGGGCCCGCTCGCCGCCGCCGCGTTGATCGTCACCTTCCCCGTGCTGTTGCTGACGGTATTCGCCCAGCGACAGATCGTCGCCGGGCTAACCGCTGGTGCCGTCAAGGGCGGCTAGAGCTTCGGTTCTGGTTGAATCAGGAACCGAAGCTCTGGATTCTTGTTTTGACGCGTTTCCTTCACGCGAACCGGTACCTACTTCGCTCGAAAACGCTCTAACTACTCCGCCGGTGCGGCGTGCATCTCCGGATGCGCCGCGTAGTGCTCGGTAGCGCCGAGCTTGCTGGCGGCGAACAGGCCCCCCGCCATCGCGGCATAGGCGAGCGCCACGGAGGGCGTGACGCCGAAGCCACCACCGATGCCGACGGCTTCACCGTGCATGAAGCCGAAATAGGTGAGCACGGCGCCGACCAGCGCGAAGGCGGAGGCCTTCTCGAAGTCGCGTTCGATGATGAAGACACCGATCGCACCCAGAATGAGGCCGCCGAGGATGGAGCCACCGCCCATGATCTCGAGGCCGTGGTAGAACACGCCCTGCTGAGGCAGCGCTGCGATCGCGGCAGCCTTGACCGCGTCGGCCTTGTCGGCAGCGAGACCGCCGATGCTGGTTGCGGCCATCATGGTCGAACCCAGCATGGTGTCGATCTGGAGCTTGGCCCAGGCGGCAAGATGCGGGGTCAGCGCCAGCACGATCGCGGGCGCATGCTTGACCGGCGTGGTCTGGAACGCCTGCGCGCCAATGAGCATGCCGATATAGAGCAGGATCGGCGAGATCGCGACGACCGGCACGAGCGCCAGCAGCACCGAGATGATCCCGAACCAGGCCAGCACCACTACCATGATGCCGGTCGCGGCGGAATAGCCGATGCGCCCGCCCATCGCCTTCCAGCCGGGATGACCGATATAGACGGCATTGATGAAGGGGTTGCCCATCATGCAGCCGATCAGGCTGACGACGCCGTCGGCGGTCAGCACGCGCGTGGTCGGATATTCGTCGCCGGCCGCTTCCGCGCTCTCGACATTGTCCATGGCTTCGACGAGGTCATAGATGCCGAACGGAATGGCCGTGACCAGGATGACGCCGAGGAACTCGAAGCCGGAGAAAACATACCCCACGGCGGGGATCGGCACCGCGAAGCCGAAGTTCGCAAAGGCATCGCCGACGCCCTTGACGCTCAAGCCGCCGAGACCGAGGCCGAACAGGTTCGAACCCCAGGCGATGACCATGCCGACCGCGATCGCGACCAGACCGGCGGGAATGCCGCGCCAATACTTCACCCCGCCGAACCAGCTGACGAGGATGATGGCGAAACAGACGAGGCCAATCTGCGGCGTCATGTACATTTCGAGGGCCGGCCGCATCGAAATGAAGGTGACGGAGACGCCGGCGAGCGTACCGAGCAGCGCCGCGCGCGGCGTGATCTTGCGAATGAACGGCGCGATGAAACCGCCGATCATCAGGATGAAGCTCTGGAAGAACACCCAGACGAGGCCGGCGGACCAGCCCTTGAGCGGATCGCCGGTCTTGATCGTGATCGGCAGCATGATCACGAAAGTGACGATGAACATGTGGGGCACGCTGACGCCCGAGGGCAACGCACAGACGTCGGTGCGCCCGGTCTTCTGCGCGAGGCGATAGGCGAGATACGCGTAATAGAAAGTCGACAGGCACATCATCAGCCCGAGCGCGGGCAGGATGCGGCCGAACACGAGACTGTCCGGCATCTTCAAGACGAAGCGCAACAGCCCCGTGAGCACCAGCATGTTGACGAGGATGTTGGTGCCGAAGCCGAAAAACGCGTTCCAGTCGCCCGATGTCCATAATGCCGGCTTGAACTCAGACTTGCCGGCCGTCCCCGTCAATGTGCTCATGATATTCCCCTATGTGGTCGAAATCTTCATCGCCTCCAGTACTGCGGCTGAGTCCGCGACCCAGCCGAAGATGCCGCCCTGGGCCTTGATCATCTTCAGGCCCATCTCGTGAAACTCGGGAAAATAGGATGCGCAACCGTCCGAGATGACGACGCAGCGATAGCCGCGGTCATTGGCCTCGCGCACGGTGGTGTTGACGCAGACTTCCGTGGTGACGCCGCACACCAGCAAGTTCTCGATGCCGTATTTCTCCAGCACGTCGGTCAGCTCGGTGGCGTAGAACGCGCCTTTGCCGGGCTTGTCGATCACCACTTCGCTATCGAGCGGATAGAGTTCCGGAATGATGTCGTGGCCGGCTTCACCGCGTATGAGAATGCGCCCCATCGGACCGGGATCGCCGATGCGAAGGCTCGGCGCGCCGCGCTCGACTTTGGCCGGCGGCGCATCGGAGAGATCGGGCAGATGACCCTCGCGGGTGTGGATCACCAGCATGCCGGTGTCGCGTGCCGCTTTCAGCAGCGCGCCGATCGGCTTCACCGCGCGCGCAAGCTGGCTGACGTCGTTGCCAAGGGTCTCACCGAACCCGCCGGGCTCCATGAAATCGCGCTGCATGTCGATGATGAGAAGCGCGGTGGAGGGCCAATCGAGCTTGATCGGCTCGGGCTCGGCGCTGATGACGCCCAGTGTCGGCTTGGTCGCGTTCAACATGACTCAAGGCCTCCGCGAGAACTCTCTTTGCCATGAGTTCTGCAAACGGCGTGCCATTGTGTACAATAGCCATGCCGGTGCGGACGCGAACGAATTTGCTGCCTTGTCAGAAGCTTAAGACAGCATCCTGCAGTTGCTTATTCCCTGTGCGACGGCTTTGCGACGTGCATTTGCTCAAAGGATGAGCGGATCACGACACTCTTGCCACCGTCATTTCGGCCTCGCGCTACGCGCGCCCCGGAATGACGAGGAGCATCTGTGGCTACGCCTCGCCTCTACCGCCCGGCCCCATACAGCTGCCGGTACTCTTCTTCGTAGGATGCGTAAGAGTCCTTCAATGTCGCCATGTTCAGCAACATCGTCGCCACCACCGAACCCGCTTTATCGAACACGCGCGTCCTCACCCAGGCGCTCTCGGTGCGGCGGCTGCCTGACAGCGCGACCACCTCGCGCTCGACCTCGTACTCTGCGTCGACGAACAGCGGGCCCTTGACCAGCCTGATCTCCTGGTCGGCGAACAGGCCGACCGCAGGGCCTCTCGTAGGCAACGGATCGTCCTTGGAACGGTACTGAAAGAGGACGCTCAGCATCTCCATCGGGATGATCGCCCTGCCCCATGGATTGTCCGCGCCGGAATAGTAGGGCGAATTCTCGGTGATGACGGCGAGCTTCTGCTGAAGCGAGAACGGATAAAGGTCGCCCATGGTCTGGTCGAACGCCATCCGCACCGTCTGCCGCTTGCTGGTCTGCGCCACCTTCACGTCGCGGAGGATCACGGGATCGGCGAGCGGCTTGAGTTCGCCGAGGCGCGTTTCGAGCGCCGTCGCGACCCGGGGATCGCCGACCGAGGCCGTGCCACGCAGCACCTCGGTGCCGTCGCGCTTGAGCATCTGGATCTGGCACTGGCTCGTGCCGGGCAACGGCTTCGAGAGGATCGCCTGCACCTCCTCGCCCTCGTAGCAAACGCTGCGGTAGTGGGCGGAGAGGCAGCCGGTCTCGAACCAGGTATGTCCCCACAGCCGCGCGCCGAGCGGGGCGAACTGGCTGAAATGCGTGGGGCCCTCGATGGTGCCGCCCTTGAAACCGAGCTTCTGCGCCGTGGCGTCGTCGTGAATCGAGGCGTGCGCATCGTAGGTTTGCGCCTGGAGCATCTGGCGCGGCTGCCGCCACGGCCCGGTCAGCGCTTCCGCAGTCTCGATGATCTCGGTGTCGAATGCATTTGCAGCCATGGCGTCCTCCACAGGCAGCCATGACTAGCAGGAGCGCCACGGATGCGGCTAGCCGTATTGACTTCGTTGCCGCATGCTCTTGACTGTCACAATTCGCGCCGCGCAGCCGCGATCCCTCCCGCAGCGCAAACCCCAAGTCGCATAATATCCCGAACGAGAGACGAGGACTTCCGAATGACGCTGATGCAGGTCGAGCTGGACGACAAATACCGGCTCGAATCGAAGCGGATCTTCCTGTCCGGCACCCAGGCCTTGGTTCGTCTGCCGATGTTGCAGCGCGAACGCGACCGGCTCCAGGGCCTCAACACCGGCGGCTTCATCTCGGGCTATCGCGGCTCGCCGCTCGGCATGTACGATCACGCGTTGTGGCGCGCGAAGTCGCACCTCCAGCAGCACGACATCGCCTTCGTCCCCGGCCTGAACGAGGACCTCGCGGCGACCGCGGTCTGGGGCAGCCAGCAGGTCGGGCTGTTTCCCGGTGCCAAGGTCGATGGCGTGTTCGGCATCTGGTACGGCAAGGGCCCCGGCGTCGACCGCTCCGTCGACGCGCTCAAGCATGCCAATGCGGCCGGCACCTCGCTCCATGGCGGGGTGCTGGCGCTGGCCGGTGACGATCACGGCTGCCAGTCCTCGACACTTGCACATCAGAGCGAACAGGTGTTCGCGGCGGCGCTGATCCCCGTGATCAATCCGGCAACGCTGCAGGACTATCTCGACCTCGGACTTTATGGCTTTGCGCTCTCGCGCTTCTCCGGCTGCTGGGTCGGTTTCAAGGCCATCAGCGAGACCGTCGAAAGCTCGGCCTCGATCTACAGCGACCCGGAGCGCATCCAGATCAAGCTGCCCGATGATTTCGAGATGCCGCCCGGCGGCCTCAACATCCGCTGGCCCGATCCGCCGCTCGACGCCGAGCGGCGCCTGTTCGGCCCGAAGATGGCCGCGGTGCAGGCCTTTGCGCGCGCCAACCAGCTCGACCGCGTCGTGCTGGATTCCAGGCCGGCCCGGCTCGGCATCGTCGCGACCGGCAAGGCCTATCTCGATCTCCGTCAGGCGCTCGCCGATCTCGGCATCACCGACAAGGACGCGCAGGATCTGGGCCTGCGCATCTACAAGGTCGCGATGACCTGGCCGCTCGAGGAAAGCGGCGCGAAGCGTTTCGCCGAAGGTCTGCAGGATGTGCTCGTGGTCGAGGAGAAGCGCGGCTTCATCGAAGACCAGCTGATGCGCATCCTCTACAATATCGATGCGTCCCGGCGCCCCACCATCACCGGCAAACGCGACGAAAGCGGCGCGCCGCTGCTGCCGAGCGAGGGCGAACTGACGCCGACGATCGTCGCGGGCGCGCTGGTGGCGCGGCTGCGCAAGCTCGGGCACCACAGCCCGGTGCTGGAACAGCGCCTGGCGCGGCTCGAGGCGTTTGACAAGCCTGTCCCGGCAACGGCGCAGATCAAGCTGGCGCGCACGCCGTTCTTCTGCTCCGGCTGCCCGCACAATTCGTCGACGAAGGTGCCCGACGGCAGCCGCGCCATGGCCGGCATCGGCTGCCACGGCATGGCCCTGAGCATGCCGACCCGCCGGACCGATCTGATCTCGCATATGGGCGCAGAGGGCGTGAACTGGATCGGCCAGTCGCCCTTCACCACCGAGCAGCACATCTTCCAGAATCTCGGCGACGGCACCTACACTCATTCCGGCCTGCTTGCGCTGCGCGCCGCCTCCGCCGCCGGCATCAACATCACCTACAAGATCCTCTACAACGACGCCGTCGCAATGACCGGCGGCCAGCCGGCCGAAGGCGCGTTCAACGTCGCGCAGATCGCGCATCAGGTCTGGGCCGAGGGCGTCAAGCGGCTCGCGATCGTCTCCGACGATCCCGGCAAATACCCTGCAGGCAATTACTTCCCGCAAGGCGCGACCATCCATCACCGCCGCGAGCTCGACGCCGTGCAGCGCGAGCTGCGCGACATCAAGGGCCTCACCGTCATCATCTACGACCAGACCTGTGCGGCGGAAAAGCGCCGCCGCCGCAAGCGCGGGCTCTATCCCGATCCCGCCAAGCGCGCCTTCATCAACGAGCTCGTCTGCGAAGGCTGCGGTGATTGCTCGCAGGCCTCCAACTGCGTCTCGGTACAGCCGCTGGAAACCGAGTTCGGCCGCAAGCGCCAGATCGACCAGTCGAACTGCAACAAGGACTTCTCCTGCGTCGAGGGCTTCTGCCCGAGCTTCGTGACCGTGCATGGCGGTACGCTCAAGCGCATCAAGACCTCGTCGGTCGATTCGGGCCAGCTGTTCGCCGACCTGCCGCTGCCCCCGGCCCGCGAGCTCGACGGTCCCTACAACATCCTCGTCACCGGCATCGGCGGCACTGGCGTCATCACCATCGGCGCCCTGCTCGGCATGGCCGCCCATGTCGACGGCCGCGGCTGCTCCGCGCTGGACTTCACAGGCCTGTCGCAGAAGAACGGCGCGGTGATGAGCCATGTGCGCATCGCGCCGAAGCCTGAGGACATCTCCGCGGTCCGCATCACCACCGGTGGTGCCGACGTCATTCTCGGCTGCGACATGATCGTCTCTGCGGGCCCCAGCGCACTCAGCCGGGCCGAACGCGGGGTCACCAAGGCGTATATCAACGCCGACCTGCAGCCGACCGCGAGTTTCGTACAGAACCCCGATCTCGATTTCGAGATGGGCACGATGCAGACGGTGCTGCGCGACGCGATCGGCGACAAGAACCTCGACATCATCGACGCCACCGGCATCGCCTCGGCGTTGATGGGCGACAGCATCGCGACCAATCCCTTCATGCTCGGCTTCGCCTTCCAGAAGGGTGCGATCCCGCTGTCACTGGAGGCCCTGCTCCGCGCCATCGAGATCAACGGCGCCGCGATCGAGATGAACAAACTCGCCTTCAGCTGGGGCCGCATCGCCGCCCACGACATGTCGCGGGTGCGCAGCGTGCTCCAGTTCAAGAGCCGGGCGAGTGCGCCGACAAAGTCGCTCGACGACATCATCGCGACCCGCGCGGAGTTCCTGACGAGCTATCAGGACAAGGCCTACGCGGACCGCTACCGCGCGGCGGTCGCCAAGGTGCGCAAGGCGGAGAGCGCCGCATCGCCCGCATCCACAGAGCTGACCGAGGCCGTGGCGAAGAACCTGTTCAAGCTGATGTCCTACAAGGACGAATACGAGGTCGCGCGGCTCTACACCGACGGCAGCTTTGCCAGAAAGGTGTCGGAGAAGTTCGACGGCGATTTCTCGCTGAGATTCCACCTGGCACCGCCGATCTTCGCGCGGCGCGACAAGACGACCGGGCATCTTCAGAAAAAGGAATTCGGCGGCTGGATGATCCACGCCTTCCGCGTGCTGGCCAGACTGAAATTCCTGCGCGGCGGCGCGTTCGATCCGTTCGGTCGGAGCGAGGAGCGCCGGACCGAGCGGAGGCTGGTCTCGGACTATCTCGGCATGATCGATCAGCGGATGCCCGGGCTGAAGCCGGAACAGATCCCGCTGCTGACGCGGCTCGCGCGTGTGCCGGAAACCATCCGCGGCTTCGGCCACGTCAAGGAAGCCAACATCAAGCTGGCGGCGGCCGAGAAGGCGCGGCTGGAATCAGAGCTCGAAAACAGCCGCTTTGCAGCAGCGGCCGAGTAGCGGTTCGCGCGCATACTCTCTCCCCGTCATTGCGAGGAGCCCTTGCGACGAAGCAATCCAGAATCCCTCCACGGAGACAGCTGGATTGCTTCGCTGCGCTCGCAATGACGGAGGTTGCGGGACGAGTGTACCAAGCATTCGGTGTCATCGCCCGGCTTGACCGGGCGATCCAGTATTCCGAGACTTTTCTGGTTGAGCCGATGGGCCAGGGCGTACTGGATGCCCCGCTTTCGCGGAGCATGACAGCGGTGGAGATGGCTATACCGAAACGGCGGCCGAACCTTCCGCAACCACCGCCCCCTCCGCCAGATGCCGCCCCGCGATATACCCGAACGTCAGCGCCGGCCCGAGCGCAATGCCCGGCCCCGGACAGTTCCCGTTCATGATCGAGCCCATGTCGTTGCCGCAGGCGTAGAGCCCCTCGATCGGCGAACCATCCCCGCGCAGCACCCGCGCCTGGGCGTTGACCTTCATGCCGATGGCGGTGCCGAGGTCGGCCGGATAGATGCGCATCGCGAAGAACGGCGCGCGGACGATCGGCGCGACGCAAGGGTTGGGCTTGCGAGAGGCGTCGCCGAGATGGCGTTGATAGATAGTGCTGCCGCGACCGAATTCGGGATCGCGGCCCTCTTCCGCAGCGACGTTGTAATCTGCAATGGTCGCGGTCAGCGCGGACGGCTTGATGCCGATCTGCGCTGCGAGCTGCGCGAGATCCGGAGCTTCAATCAGCTCACCGCTCGCCACATGGCGCCGAATGCCACGCGTGAACGGCTTGATGCGGCCGAGGCCGTAAGCCCACAGGAATTGGCGGTCGCACACCAGATAGAATGGACGGCCCGGCTCGCCATTGGCGTCACGCAGCATGGCCAGCACGAACTCGTGGTAGGACAGCGCCTCGTTGACGAAGCGTCGGCCCGCGGCGTTGACGGCGATCACGCCGGGCTTGGCGCGATCGGTCACCGTGTGCGGGAAGACGCCGCGACTACCGTCGTCGCGCCGAAAAAGCGATGCCGGCACCCAATAGGCCGGGCTCGTCGCGTCCTGATTGAGCGCAGCACCGACGGTTGCTGCAAGCCGAAGTCCGTCCCCCGTGCCGGATGCGCTGGTCGCCGAGACGAAACCGGCTGCTGCGGGGAACAAGCGTTTGCGCAAAACTGGATCGTGCGAAAAGCCGCCGGTCGCCACCACCACGCCGCGGCGCGCGGAAATCAGGCGATCGCGGGAACCATGGCGGATGATCACGCCGGCAATTCGGTCGCCCTGCATCGACAAATCCTCGACGTCGGCGCTGAAGAGAATCTCGACCCGCCGCGCCAACAGCGAGGCGTAGAGCCGCGCTGCAAGTGCATTGCCGAGATGCAACGTTATCCCGCGCGGATGGCGCAGCCGCTGCCACGCGTATTCAGAGATCAGAAGCGCCGCGCGCAAGGTCGAACGCATCGACTTTCCGATCCGGCGCAAATGCGGGAGGTCGAAACGGTCGACCATCATGCCGCCGAACAGCGTGAACTCCGGTAGCGGAGCGCGCAGCCGCGCGAAATGCGCGCCGAGCCGGGTGCCATCGAAGGCGACCGGCTCAAGCGCGCGTCCGCCTGACGTCGCGCCGAGCCGCTCCGGATAATGGTCCGGACAGGCCTTGACCAGTTGAAGGCGGACCTCCGTGTTGGCTTCGAGGAAGGCCATCGCCTCCGGCCCGCGCGCCAGGAAGGCGGCGCGCAAACCGGCATGGGCGGGCTCCGGTACTGTGCTCGCCAGATACTGGACGGCATCCGTGACGCTGTCCGAAAGCCCCGCCTCTTTCATCTTCGGATTGGCGGGGATCCAGACCATGCCGTCCGACCAGGCGGTGGTACCGCCGACGAAGGCGGTCTTCTCGATCACCAGCACGCGCAGACCTGCGGCGGCGGCCACCGCAGCCGCTGTCATGCCGCCAGCGCCCGCGCCGATGACGATGACGTCGTAGGTCTCATGCGCCGGCATCATGCGGCAGGTTTCCCGGGACAAGGCATGACACCGTCATACCTCGCCCCGCCTGCCCAGCGCTAGCGGGCCGGCTTGCGCTCGATCGGATCGATGTCGATCGCCCGCAGACGGCCGAGCCGCAGTACGTCCATGGAGAGCCGCCGGCCGATCCGGTCACGGTCGAGCACGCGGATCAGATCGTCGACGCCGTTGATCTCGACGCCGTCGAGCCTGATCACGACGTCGCCGGGCAACAGGCCCGCCTTGGCCGCCGGCCCGTCAGGTTCTATCTGCGCCAGCAGCGCGCCCATCTTGTTATCGACACCGGCCAGCACTGCATGCCGCCGCGGAATCGGCGCGGTCTGTCCGGCGACGCCGATGTAGGCACGGCGCACATAGCCGTGACGGATGATCTCCGACAGCACGAATTGCGCGGTGTTGCTGGCGACCGCAAAGCAGATGCCCTGCGCACCATTGATGATCGCCGTGTTGATGCCGATCACCTCGGCATTCGACGACACCAGCGGGCCACCGGAATTGCCGGGGTTGAGCGCGGCATCGGTCTGGATCACGTCCTCGATGGTGCGCCCGCTCACCGAGCGGATCGAACGTCCGAGTGCCGAGACCACGCCGGCGGTCACCGTCGATTCGAAACCGAGCGGATTACCGATCGCAATCACGAGCTGTCCGCGCTTCAGGCTCCGGGAATCTCCGAGCGCGGCATAGGGCAAGTCGCGCACACCATTGGCGCGCAGCAGCGCCAGATCCGTATCGGGATCGACGCCGAGCAGCTGGGCATCGCCGACATTCCCTTCAACGTCGCGCAGCCGGATCTCCCTGGAAGAGCCGACCACGTGGCTGTTGGTGAGGACGAGCCCGTCCGGCGAGATCACGATGCCCGAGCCGAGCCCGCCGCGTTCGCGGCCGTTCGGAGTTTTCGGCCCGGTCTCGACGCGCACGACGGCAGGGCCGACGCGATCAGTCACATCGATCACGGCATTCGAATAAGCGTCCCGCAGCGCCCGGTCATCGACCGAAGCAGGCGCCGTCTGTCGCGATGACGAGTCATCATCGGCTATATCTGAGGTGAAATCCAGCATGGCAGGAGTCCTTGAGGCTCACACAGATGGTGGCCTGTTCGCTCCCGTGCAAGGGACCCGCCCGGGACGCAAGGCTGGACTGCCCAGATGGCTAGGGCGCCCGCCGAAGCGTGCCTCCCCTCGCCTTGACCGGGTCGAGCAGCACCCAGTCGCCATCAGGGAGCACATAACCATTGGGGAATGGCGCACGCAGTTCGAGACCGAGCGAGCGCAGCACGCGATCGTCGCGGTAATAGCATTGCAGCACCACGCGGACGAGCGTTGCGGCAGCTGCACCGCCATGCTGGCGAAACTCCTGCGCCACCACATCGCGCCTGCGGTCATCGAGCTCGGCGAGCGGCTGGCCCGCGAGCCGCGCCAGATGCTCCAGCGCCTCCGTCACCAGTTTGGCATCGCGCCCAAGCGTGGCCAGGATGTCGGCCTGGATCGCAGGATCGTCGGCGCCGGGCACCCTGTATTCGTCGCTGGCGGGAACGATCATCGCGGCGACGGTGCGGAGGTCGTCGCGCTGGGCACGCGTGAGTTGATAGCTTTCAGGCATGGCGGCCTCAGTCGAACAGATTGGCGAGGCGCTGCTTCATCTGGTCGGCGATGTAGAGCGCGAGGGCCTGGATGGTGGAGGTCGGGTTTACACCACCCGAGGTGACGAAGATGCTGCCGTCGACTATGAAGAGGTTCTTCACGTCGTGCGTGCGGCCCCATTCATTGACGACGGAGCGCTCGGGGTCGGTGCCCATGCGCGCGGTGCCGAGCAGGTGCCAGCCGCCCCACGGGATCGGCGAGTTGACGCAGAGGTCGGTCGCGCCCGCCATTTCCAGAACCTCGCGGCCGCGCGCCAGCGCATGGTCCATCATCTTCTGGCTGTTCTCGCTGATCGTGTAGTTGATCTTCGGCGCGGGAATGCCATGGCTGTCCTTCAGCACCGGATCGAGCGTGACGCAATTGTGTTCCTCCGGCAGATCCTCGCAGATCGCGGAGAAGCCCAGCCGGTGGCCGTTGAGCTTGCGGAAGACGCGGTGATGATCGGCGCCCCATGGCAGAATGCCCTTCTGCTCGCTGACGACGGCCTCGAACACGGGTCCGGCGCCGCGCACGAACTGGACGCCGTAACCGCGCACGAAGCCGCGCGACAGGTCCGTGTCATACCACTCCTTGCTCCAGAGGCAGGTCGGCGGCGCGCGATTGCTGTCGGTCGGCTCCTTCACATAGCCGTAGATCTGCGCATAGGGATGGAACATCAGGTTCTTGCCGACGAGGCCCGACGAATTGGCAAGTCCATTCGGAAAGCGGCTCGACGCCGAATTCAGCAACAGGCGTGGCGTGCCGACACCGTTGCAGGCGATGATGACGACATGCGCAGCCTGGTACTGCTCGACGCCGTCCTTGTCGTAATAGACCACGCCCGAGGCCATGCCGTTCTCGTCGGTGGTGATCTCGCGCACCCGGCAATGGGTACGAAGCTCGACACCGGCGCGGACGGCCAGCGGCCAATAGGTGATGTCGGTCGACGATTTCGCCCCTTGTGCGCAGGCCGGCGTGCAATGGCCGAGATTGATGCAGCGCGCGCGGCCCTCGTAGTCAGTGGTCGCGACTGTCGTGTCCGACGGCCACCAGTGCCAGCCGAGCTTGTTCATGGCCTTGCCGAGGATGGCACCGGACAATCCGAGCGGCTGCTGCGGCATCGGCGGATGCGTCAGCGGCGACAGCGGATCGCCCGACAGGCCTGACGTTCCCATGATGCGGTCGTTCTCTTCGAAGAACGGGGTCAGTGCGTCATAGTCGATCGGCCAGTCGTCGGCGACGCCGTCGAGCGTCCTGACCTTGAAGTCGGAGGGATGGAGCCGCGGCCAGTGCGCGGTGTACATCACCGTCGAGCCCCCCACGGCATTATAGTTGACGACCTTGATCGGCGAATTGTCGTCGTTGATCGGATAGTCCTCGGGCCGGCTGCGGATGTTCGGACTGGTCGCCCACTCGCCGTAGAATTTGGCTTCCCAGTCGCGGCCTGTGGTCGGATATTCCGCCGGGTTCATCCAGCCACCCTGCTCCAGGCAGAGAATTTGCATCTTGGTCTCGGCCAGCGACCACGCCACTGCCGCGCCCGACGCGCCGGCGCCAATGATCAGGACGTCTACGGGGTCATTCATCGCAACATCGTCCTCCCGCCCACGCCGCTTCCCGGGCGATTCGGCCATCACGGCTCGCAAGGCTTCCGCAAACGATAGGATCAGAGCCACGGCCGAGTAAAGCCACAGACGGGGAATGTCGCACTTCGCAGGGCGCAGACCATTGGTGTTGCCACGCCCGGATGCTAGGAACGAGGTGCAAGAGCCATCGATAGCGAGACATCATGTCCTTCGAGAATTCAGTAGCCGCCGTCCGCGCCTTCGCGCTGGTTTTGAGTCTCGCTCTGTCGGGATTTTTGGTAGTCTCGGGACCTGCCTCCGCCCTGACCGCGGCCGCGACCGTGCGGGATGCCAATTCAATCCAGCTCGGCGACGTCACCTACCGCCTGGACGGCGTGGATGCCCCCGAGCTGGATCAGGTCTGCATCGATGATCACGCCGATCCCTGGACCTGCGGCATCGAGGCCCGCGACCAGCTGGCGAAGCTGATCAACAAGCGCTCCGTGCGCTGCGACGATGTCGGACCGGAAAAGAGCTTCGGCAAGCGGCATCGCGCCATCTGCACGGCCGAGGGCGACAAGGTCACCCTGAACGAGCAACTGGTGAAGCTCGGCTACGCCATCGCGCGCGAGCCCATCAAGGCCAACGTCAAGCCGGCGGCCGCGGAAGCCAAGACGGCATCGGCCGGCCTCTGGAAGGGCTGTTTTGTTGCACCCCAGGAATTTCGCATGGGCAAGAAGGACGGCGCGCTGCTGGGCGCGGCCTGCCGCTCCGACCGCGACAAGGAGATTCGCGCGGTGCTGTTTCCGGAAGATCTGATCATGCCGCCGAGCTGCAGCATTAAGGGCAAGCTGGCGGTGCGCGCGCGCGTCACCGGCAATATCGGCATCTATCATTTGCGGGGTTGTCCGAGCTATCCCGCCACCACCAAGCCGGATCGCTGGTTCTGCTCGGAGGACGACGCCCAGGCCGCTGGCTTCCGCAAGGCCTACAATTGCCGCCGGCCGAAATAAGGAAACGTCAACCATCGTAAGCGAACCGGGACAGTATTGACCCGGAATTGCTCTCTATCCGCGGTTGCCGCATCTTCGGAATCGTGCGGTAGCGCCTCGCGCTGTCGCCACCCAGGCAGCAATCCGGCTTTGGTCCGATTGGTTTGCTCGGGCGTTTCCTCCCTAGACTTGGGCCGCTTGTCACAACAAGCGGCTCTTCTTTTTTATCCGTCTCACAGTTCTGTCAAACCCGCCTGAGATGCAGTCTTGCACGCGTCGGTCAGCCGAGCGCCATGCCGCCGGGCGGCATGCAATTCCATACGACGTCGATGACATCTGCGGGGTGCGCACGGCCTTCTCAACCCCGTGCGCCATGCTATCGTCAGCAAAAAATACGGGATGGAACATGCAGAGGCCTGAGGACGATACCGGCCTCGCCGGCAAGGTGGCGCTGATCAGCGGCGGCGGCGCCGCGGGCGACGGCATCGGCAACGGCCGCGCTGCAGCAATTCTGCTGGCCCGCGCCGGCGCAAACGTGCTGGTCGCCGACCGCGATCTCAGGCTCGCCGAACGCACCGTCGAGATGATCACAGCCGAAGGCGGCATCGCTGCCGCCCATGGCGGCGACGTCACCAGCGAAGATGATTGCAGGCGACTGGTGGAAGCCGCGCTCGATCGCTGGGGCCGGCTCGACTTCCTCGACAACAATGTCGGCATCGGCAGCCGCGGGAGCGTGGTCGACGAGGCGCCCGAACAATATCGCCGCGTCATGCAGGTCAATGTCGAGACCATGTTCCTGCTTTCCAAGCATGCGATCCCCGCAATGATCAAGACCGCGAAAGGCGGCGCGATCGTGAACATCTCCTCGATCTCGGCCTTGCGGCCGCGCGGACTCACCACGTACAGCACGTCGAAGGCTGCCGTCATTGGATTGACCCGCGCGATGGCCGTCGATCACGGCCGCGACAACATCCGCGTCAACTGTATCTGCCCGGGCCCGATGTACACGCCAATGGTCTATGCCCGCGGCATGAGCGAGCAGGCGCGTGCACAGCGGGCCAGGGCCTCCGTGCTCAAGACCGAAGGCACCGGCTGGGACGTCGGGCACGCCGTCAAATTCCTGCTCAGCAACTTTGCCCGCTACATCACCGGCCAGGTGCTGGTGGTGGACGGCGGCGTGACATTGCAAGCCCCCGAACGCGAGTCACAGGAACACTAGAGGACACACAAAGATGGCCCGCCTGCCCTATCTCGAGGCCGAAGAGGTCGCGCCCGAATATCGCGACATGCTCAAGCGCAACACCAACCTGCACAAGCTGCTGGTCAACTCGCCGGAGATGGCCCGCGCCTTCAACGGCATCGGCGGCTACATCCGCTTCAAGAGCAAGCTCGATCCGCGTCTGCGGGAACTCGCAATCCTGCAGGTCGGCTGGATGGAGAAGTCGGAATACGAGTTCACCCATCACGTGAAGATCGGCAAGGAGTTTGGCGTCACCGACGAGGACATCGCCGGCCTGATGGCGGAAACCGACGGCAAGCCCTCGAAGCTGGAGCCATTGGCAAAAGCGATCCTGAAAGGCGCCCGCGAGATGGTGCGCGAGCTCGCGATGTCGGATACGACCTTCGCTGAGATCAGGCAGCACCTCTCCGACGAGCAGATGGTCGACCTCGTCCTGACGATCGCCTTCTATTGCGGCGTGGTGCGCGTCCTCGCCACCATGAAGATCGACAACGAGCCGACTTACAAAGAGGTACTGCAGCAGTACCCGATCCCGGGAGTGAACTGAGATGCGCTTGAAGGACAAAGTTGCGATCGTTGTCGGCGCCGGCCAGAGCCCCGGCGAAGGCATGGGCAATGGCCGCGCCACGGCGCTCACCTTCGCGCGTGAAGGCGCCAGGGTGCTGTGCGTGGATCACCGCCTGGAGTCGGCGCAGGAAACCGCAGCCCTGATCGCGGCGAAGCAAGGCATCGCCGTGGCCTTCAGAGCGGATGTGACGAAATCCGCGGACATCAAGGCGATGGTGGCGGAGGCGCAGATGCGCTGGGGCCGGATCGACGTGCTGCACAACAATGTCGGCGTCAGCCTGTCCGGCGGCGACGCCGAACTGCTGCAGATTACCGAAGAGGCGTTCGACCGCGTCGTCGCCATCAACTTGAAGAGCTGCATTCTCGCGGCGAAGGAGGTGATCCCGATCATGCGCGCGCAGAGCAGCGGCGCGATCATCAACATCTCCTCGATGGCGGCGATCACCACCTATCCTTACGTCGCCTACAAGGCGACGAAGTCGGCGATGATCGCCTTCACGGAGCAGCTCGCCTACCAGAACGCCGAATACGGCATCCGTGCCAATGTCATCTTGCCCGGTCTGATGAACACCCCGATGGCCGTCGACACCCGCGCCCGCGAATGGCACAAGACCCGCGCCGAGGTCGAAGCCGAACGCGACAGCAAGGTGCCGCTGCGCAGGAAGATGGGCACGGGCTGGGACGTCGCAAACGCCGCGCTGTTCCTGGCGTCGGACGAGGCGAACTTCATTACGGGCGTGACGCTGCCGGTGGATGGCGGCGCGAGTGTGAGACGGGGGTAGGGCGTTCTTCGCCCTCGCCCCATTCTTACGGGATGAGGGGCTGCCTCTACAAAAACGATAAGAGTTGGATTCGCTGAGAGTCCCCCTCACCCGGAATTTGCTCTCGCAAATTCCGGCCTCTCTCCGCAGGCGGGGAGAGGCGAAGAGGGATCGCTCATTACGAATGCGTCACTCGCCAGATCGTGCCGTTTCCATCCTCCGAGATCAGCAACGAGCCATCCTTGGCCACCGCGACGCCGACCGGCCGCCCCCACACGTCCGTGTCGTTCACCACGAACCCCGTGACGAAGTCCTCATACTCCCCCGTCGGCTTGCCGTCCTTCATCTTGATGCGGATCACCTTGTAGCCGGTGCGCTTCGAGCGGTTCCAGGAGCCGTGCTCGGCGGCGAAAGCGTCGCCCTGGTAGTCGGATGGAAACTGCTTGCCCCGGTAGAAGGTCATGCCCAGCGACGCCGAGTGCGGCTGTACCAGCACGTCAGGCACCGTCACCTTGTCCTTGAGATCCGGCCGCGCGCCGGCGTGGCGCGGATCTTCATTGCCGCCGATATAGAACCAGGGCCAGCCGTAGAATGCGCCTTCCTTCACGCTGGTGACGTAATCGGGCACGAGATCGTCGCCGAGCCCGTCGCGCTCGTTGGTCGAGCACCAAGGCAGCCCGGTCTGCGGCTGGATCGCGAGGCCGACACAATTGCGGATGCCGGCGGCGTAGATCTTCCGATCCTTGCCGTCGGGGCTGAAGGCAAGCACGGTGGCGCGTTCCGTCTCGCTCGCCCACGCCGCGCCAGGCGGCTGCGCCTTTGCCCAGGCTTCCAAACCGCCGGGCGGCGTACCCAGCCCCTCGGCGACGTTGCTGAGCGAGCCGACCGAAACCAGCATGCGCTTGTTGTCAGGCGTGAAGACGATGTCGCGGGTGGAATGGCCGCCGTCATGCGGCAAGCTCGGCACGATCGTCTCGGCCTTGCCGCGCGCCTGGAGATCGCCGGCCTGATAGGGAAAGCGGACGACGCTGTCGGTGTTGGCGACATAGACCCACTGCGGATTGTCGCCGCTGGGGAAGAACGCGATGCCGAAGGGCTGCCTCAGTCCGCTGGCGAACACCTCGTTACTCGCAATCTTGCCGCCCTCTCCCGCGCGCAACACGCGGACGGTGTTGGCCCTGGTTTCCGCGACGAAGACATCGCCGTTCGGCGCAACCCTGATGATTCGCGGCGCGCGCAGGCCTTCGGCGAACAGCTCGATCTTGAAACCGGCCGGCACCTGAAGCGCGGCCTGCGGCGGACGCGGCACCACGCGCGAGGAGCTCGCGACCGATTTCGTGGCGCCGGGCCGGACCAGATCCTGCGGCCGGATCAACCTCACCGTGCCGGGCTTGTCGGCCTGCCAGTCGCCATAGGCATCCTTGCCCTGCAGCACCGGCTCGGCCTGCGCAAATGCCGCGGCCGCCCCGACCCATCCGGCAGCCATCGCCACGAACACTATCCTGCTTTTCACGTCGTCTTCCTCCGACCTGCGCGTCTCGCGCGTCAACGCCGATAGCCCTGCAAATGTTCAGCGAGAAGTCAAACGCCTGCCGAATCCCACGTCAGCTCATGCCCGCACGATGTGCAAGAGCCGCGGCCCATCGTACTGGAAAATGCGGCTGATCGGTGCGACACATGGTAAGGGCACGGCCGCCGGTTGCGGTCATCAAAGCTGCGGCACCGGTGTCGCAATTGATGGGGTGATCATGTGGGGATCCATCGTATCGGAATGGGCGAGCCTGCTGCTCCGCTGGCTGCACGTGGTGGCGGCGATCGCCTGGATCGGCAGTTCCTTCTATTTCATCGCCCTCGACCTCGGCCTGAAGCCGAAATCCGACCTGCCTGATGGCGTGCAGGGCGAAGCCTGGCAGGTCCATGGCGGCGGCTTCTACCGGATCATGAAATACGTGGTCGCGCCCGCCCAGATGCCGGACGAACTCACCTGGTTCAAATGGGAGGCCTACACCACCTGGCTGTCAGGCTTCGCACTCATGGTGGTGGTGTATTATCTCGAGGCCGATCTGTTCCTGGTCGACAAGTCGATCCTCGATCTCACGCCATTCCAGGCCGGGCTGTTCAGTTTCTTCAGCCTCGCGCTGGCGTGGCTGCTCTACGAAGCCGCCTGCCGCACGGGGCTTGCCCAGCGCGAACTGCCCTTCGCCATCGGCGGCTATCTGTTCCTGGTGGCGCTGACCTATGCTTTCACCCACGTGCTGAGCGGCCGCGGCGCCTTCAACCAGATCGCCGCGATCATCGGCACCATCATGGTCGCCAACGTCTTCACGCTGATCATTCCGAACCAGAAGAAGATCGTGGCGGCGCTGATCGCGGGACAGGCGCCCGATCCGAAACTCGGCAAGACCAGCAAGGAGCGCTCGGTCCACAACAATTATCTGACGCTCCCCGTCGTCGTGCTGATGATCAGCAACCACTATCCCCTGCTCTACGCGACCCGCTTCAACTGGATCATCGTCGCGATCATCCTGGCGCTGGGACCGGTGATCCGCCATTTCTTCAACGAGGGGCATGCCGGACGCAAATCGCCATGGTGGGTGTGGGGCGTGGCCGCAGCGGGAGCCATCGCGATCCTCTTCCTCTCCGCGGCCGGCCCGCGCGAGGTCAAGACGGGCGCGCTGCCAGCACCGGTCACGGTCGCCAATGTCGAGGAGATCGTAATGTCCCGCTGCAGCATGTGCCATGCGGCAGAACCCGTCTGGGACGGCATCGTGACGGCGCCGAAGGGCATCCTGCTCGATGCGCCCGAGCACATCCATCGCAACATCCGCCTGATCGGCCGTGTGGCGGCGTGGTCCAATGCCATGCCGCCCGGCAACATCACCGAAATGACCAGCGAGGAGCGCGCCGTCCTCGCCGCCTATCTCGAGCAGGCGCGCTGACGCCGTCGCGCGTCTTCTTGACGTCAGGCGGAATGAAATTCCGCATGTCCCCCCGAATTGAAAATGACTTGACGGCCCATTCGGCGTAGACAGGGCCGCGTCCGCCGACGCGGTCCAGGTTCGGTAAGTCCAGTTTGCATTCGGGGAAATCACAGTGGCCCTCAAGAACGTCATCGGTATCGACCACGCGGTGGTCATGGTTCAGGACCTCGACAAGGCCGCCGAGACCTATCGCCAGCTCGGCTTCACCATCTCGCCGCGCGGCACCCACAGCGCGCATATGGGCACCGGCAACTACACGATCATGTTCGACCCCGACTACATGGAGCTGCTGGGCGTGCTCGCTCCGACCGAACACAACGCGCCGGCCCGCGCCTATCTCGACAAGCGCGGCGAAGGCATCGAGCGCATCGCCTTTACCGCGGTGGACTCCGCCGCCGGCGCCGAAGAGATCCGCGCCCGCGGCCTCACGCCGATCGGGCCGACCGATTTCGAACGTCCCGTCACGCTGCCTGATGGCACGGTGTCGGCGGCCAAGTTCCGCACCTTCATGTGGCCGACCGCGGAGGCGCCCGGCGGCGTACGCATCTTCGCCTGCCAGCACAAGACCCGCGAGACCGTGTGGATCCCCGTGCTGATGAATCATGCCAATGCGGCCAAGCGGATCAGGCAGGCCCTGATCGCAACGCCCGAGCCCGCGAAGGAAGCCGCGCATCTCGGCCGGCTGATCGACCGCGAGCCGAGGGCCGAGCGCGACGGCGCGGTCTCTGTCCCCTCAGGCGGCGATCGCGCCGACTTCGTCTATCTGACGCTGGACCAGCTCGGCCAACGCTATCCCGGCGTGCCGCTGGCCGGTCTCTCCGAGCGCGGCGGCGCGGCGCTCGTGCTGGTCAGCGGTGATCTCGCGGCGACCGAGAAGGCGCTGGGCTCGGTGGCCGTGCGCAGCGGGGCTGCGATCTGCGTGCCGCCGTCCAAGGCCAACGGCACCCTGCTCGCCTTCGTTGCGAACTGATTTTAAATAATTTTTTAACGTGTGTTTACCCGGCGGCTTTAGGATTTTTAGCCATCCAAGCCGTCCGGGATCAAGCCCATGTTCAAAGAGGGATCGCCGATCGCCTATGACGCGCCGGCCGAACTGAAGAAATGGCCGTCGCTGAAAGGCGAGCGACAGAAGGATCGGGGTCCGCCCTACCTCGTCTACAACGGCACGCTCGCCGACTGCGTTCGCGTGCTCATGGACAAGCCGATCAAGGGCATCTCGCTGTACGACATCATGACGACGCCGCAGCCGGCGTTCGAGCAGACCGTGCTGTCGCCGGGCGATGCCGCCGAGATCGCGATGCGCAAGGATTTCCCCAAGGCGTAAGCACTGTCGCCTTGTTACGACGCCTCACTCCGCCTTGATGTTCGCGGCCGCCACGACCTCGGCAAGTTCCTTCGTCTCCTTCGCGATCTTCGCGGCATAGTCGGCCGGGCTGAGCACGCTGACGACGCCCTGCGTCTCCAGCCGCTCCTGCATCACCGGATCCTTGGCGGCGGCGACGATCTCCCGATGCAGCGTCTCCAGGATCGGCGCGGGCGTCGCCTTCGGCGCGAAGAAGCCGACCCAGAACGACAGATCGAAGCCGGGATAGCCGGCCTCCGCGACGGTCGGCACGTCAGGCAGCGACGGCAGCCTCTCGGCCGAGGACACCGCGAGCGCCCGCAGCTTGCCGGCCTTCACCAGCGGCACCGCGGAGAGCGGATCGAACACCGCCAGCACCTCCTGCGCGAGAATGCCGACCTCGGAGGCCGCGCCGCCGCGATACGGCACGTGGATCATCTTGATGCCGGCCTTCTGGCTGAGCAGCTCCATGGCGAGATGGGCGAGGTTGCCGTTGCCGCCGGAGCCGTAGGCGAGTTCGCCCGGCTTTGCCTTGGCGGCGGCGACGAGATCGGCCACGGTCTTGATATCGGCCGTCCTCGGATTCTCGGGATTGACCACGAGCACGAGCGGGGCCGAGATGACGGTCGTCAGCGGCGCGAAATCGCCTTGCGGATCGTAGCGGGCGTCCTTGAACAGCGTCTTGTTGAGCGTGATGGTCGACGAGTTGCAGGCGAGGATGGTGTAGCCGTCCGCGTCGGCGCGCGCGACGCCTTCGGCGGCGATCATGCCGTTGGCGCCGGCGCGGTTCTCGACCACGAAGGGTTGGCCGAGCTTGTTGCTCAGGCGGTCGGCGACGATGCGCGCGGCGACATCGACCGGTCCGCCCGCGCTGAAGCCGACCATGATCTTCACGGCGCGCGCCGGATATTTCTGCGCGAAAGCCTCCGTCGACAGCTCACTGGCGCACAATCCGGCGATGAGCACCAGCAGGCGAGCCGTTCGTTGCATTCGTTCTCTCCCCAGACCCCGCGCGCCGCCTGTGAATGTTTGTTGGTGCGGCGCATGGGCCGAATGAATAGCGGCCGCGCCGGATTTCGCAATCGCGTTTGCGCCCCGGCATTCCGTCGCGCGGCACGCAAGAGCCGCTTCCGGACAAAAAGTTGAAAACAACCCCATGCACAGTAGCCGAGGGCGAGCGATCGAGAGCTACGCACCTCGCAATGCCGTTTGACACGTCGGGCAATACACCTGCATAATGTCATCATCGCAAAAATCGTCAGCATGACAGCCAACCCTACCAGGGCCGCCGCGACGGATTGCGCATAACCCCTTCATCGACATTCCGAAATTCGCATCAGCGCGCGGCCGCGACCGGCCGCGCGCGCGATTGCGCCAGCAAAGGACACCGCACATGACGGCACTCCTCGATCGCAACATCATCGCGCCGGTCGCGACAAAGGATCGCATCGGCCCCGACGCGACACCGCGGATCAAGCTCACCCGGCGCGGCATTGCGATCCGCCACCCCGACCCGCAAGCCGGCGAGCGGCTGCTGGCCGAAGCACTCGGCGCCGCCGACGCCGATGCGCTGCATGGAATCCTCCGGCAATTGGTCAAGGCGAGCGCGGTGGGACAGAAGCCGAACGAGGCCAATCTCGCCTACATGATCTCGATGACCAAGAGCATCGCGCCGAAGGATTCCATCGAGGCCATGCTCGTCTCCCAGATGGTCTGCGTCCATATGGCGGCGATGCGCAGCGCCTGCCGGCTCGCCTGCACGGACGATCTTCCGCAGCAGGAGGGCATCACCCGCGCACTAGCCAAGTTGGCGCGCACCTTCGCAGCACAGATGGAGGCCCTGAACCGTCACCGCAGCACCGGCGCGTGCGCGATCACGGTGCAGAATCTATCGGTGCAGGATGGCGGCAAGGCCGTCGTCGGCAACTTCACGCAACATGCGAACTTGATCGGCGCGCAGCAGGGCCTGGCCGACACGGTGGCCATCACCGCATGAGCCACGCCCGCAACAGCCGCCCGATGCAGGCGAGCCCGCGTTGCGGTGCGCGAACACGCAACGGCACCGCGTGCCGCGCGCCAGCGCTGCGCGGCAAGACGCGGTGCCGGATGCATGGTGGCGCATTGGGATCGGGAGCGCCGATCGAAAATGGCAATGCCGTGAAGCAGGGCTTCTTCACCCGCGAGGCGTTCGAGGAGCGGAAGTTCGTTCGCACCATCCTGATCGAAGCGGAGACTCTGCTGCGCAAACTGCCCACGCGGACGGAACGATAGGACGTGAGTTGAGCGCAGCAGAGCCGAGGCCGAGTAGCAGGAGCGTTTCCAACAGCGCCGGACCGTCACCGTCCTCGGCGGCGCCGGCTCTCTGTCCCGATCAGAATCCGCAGTCCCTCCAGCTGGTTCTGGCGAGGCGAAACCGGGAGCCAGTTTCGACGAACTCAACGTCCAGACACTGGTTGCCGCGACGGTATTCGGTCAGCCCGTTGCATCGAAGGTATTCGAGGTTGATCCGCCAACGCTTTTCCTGCGGTGAATAGGTTGCGAAATCGTGCTGGGCGGTAGCAGGTCCCTTGCAGATTCCCGCGACGTAATGACGAACATCGGCAGGCAGCCCCTCGATGTGTTCGGGATTCCAGGGGGCATCCTTGTTGAGGGCGCCGCCTTTAGCCAAGGCCGCTATCTCATGGCAAAGCAGAAGGCAAAGAGCCATCAGTAAGGTTCGGACCGTCATCTGGGCCTCCCCGCAGTACAATTGCCGTCGTGTCTGTCAAGCATACCCGTGATCTGCCGGTCGCGCTTTGACCCTCGTCAAAAAACGGCGCCTTGAAATCTTCGCGATATCCATCGAGAGCTTGATCGGTTTGGTGATGCTCCGCCAATCGACGCGCTCGTCCTGACAATTTGCACGCGCCTGTGAAGCAGTTCACATGCGCGATACGTCCGCTGCCGCTACCCTCTGTCCGTCAAGCCTACGCATAGCCGCCGACCAGGACGACCCCCGCGGCACACACAACGGGCCGCTCGGGCCGTTTTTCAGTGAAACAGGGGGAATGTGTCATGGGGGCATTGAATCTCGCACAGGTGCTTTGGGAGGAACGGCGGGCTCTCGCGGGTGTCCCGCTGCAATTCGCACCCAAGGACACGCCAGCAGGCACACCGCCAACGACGCCCCAGCGGCCCGTCGCGGCGCCGAACCCAGCGCCGCCTGCCTCGGACGCCGCGGCGACATCGACCCCATCGCCGTCCGCACCATCGCCGCAGCAGCCCTCCGGGACGTCACCGAAGCCATCGCCCTCGCCGACGGCCCCGGTCCCCAAGGATCTCCTCGATGTCTACCGGGCACTCAATGCCGACGACCGATGGGCCTTGAGCCTGTCCGGCGGCGGAATCCGCAGCGCGTCCTTCGCGCTTGGTATCCTGCAGCGGATCGCGGCGCTGGAGGTCTCCTCGAAGCGCACCGCGGAAGAGGCCGGCCCTGCCTTGATGCAGTTCGAATATCTGTCGACCGTGTCGGGAGGCGGTTACATCGGAAGCTGGCTGTCGGCCTGGCTTTGGCAGGCCCGCAAATCGGGCGCAGGCGCGACGGGGACCACCAACATCGTGGTTGAAGCGCTCAACCAGCGTTACAATTTCGAGCACCAATGCGACCACGACGAGGCGCAGCCGGTTTCGAACCTCAGGCGCAATTCGCACTTTCTCGCTCCGAGTTTTTCGGCGATTTCGCCTGATTTATGGAGCGATGTCGCCGGCGTCCTGCGCAATCTGTGTCTGAACTGGGTTCTGCTCGTCCCCCCGATGATCCTCGCGGTGCTCGTCACCAAGGCGCTGTATTTTGCCGTCATCGACGCCCACACGGTCACCGTCGCGCATCGGCAGGACTGGTTCCCGTACGTGATGATCGCGTCGAGCCTCTGCATCCTGGCATCGCTGTCATTCTCCGTCGCCAACCGTCCCGCCCGCGGATGGATCAACGTCTCGCAACCACGGTTTCTGCTCGGGGATCTCGCACCGTTTCTCGTCGGAGCAGCCCTGCTGGTTTTCGTTTTGCAAAGCCCATTTGGGTTGTCGACGCTCACGGGCGTAGCCGACCGGGTCGGTTTCCAATTCGTCAAACAATTCGAAGCGGATCACCGTGATGCCGTGGTGATCATTCGCGGCGCCATCCTGGGATTTCTTTTCTTTCTCGCTTCGCTCGTGCTGGCGCCGCTCTGGACATTGGTGTTTGGAAAGTCGGACCGCCCTGCGGTCGCCGATCGCCCCAAGCATCCCTGGATCGATCTGGTCGCCTGGTGCCTCGCCGGCGCGGCGTTCGGCACGCTGACCGGCGCAGGACTGGTTCTGCTTTGGCGTATGAACCCGACCGATTCCGCTGTCGTGGGAGCGACCTTGGGCTGCATCTTCGGTCTGCCCTGGATCGTGATGGCGCGTATCGTCGCCGACGTGATCTACATCTCGTTTGCCGAATTCCTGTCGGAAGTGGACGTCGGACTTGAATTCCAGGCGCGCTCGAGCGGTTTGCTGACGCTGGCTTATCTCGGCTGGCTACTCTGGTTCGGACTGGTGCTCGGCTCGCCCTCGGCCGGAGGATGGATCGAGAGTCACCTTGGCGCCCCGGCGGTGCCCACGCTCGCAACGGGGGGAGGCATTTCGGGCCTGCTGTCCATCATCCTGGGAGCGAGTTCGAAGACCAAGTCGGCAGCCGAGCAGGTGTCGGGCCTCAGCCGTTACCTCGGCCTGAACACCATCGCTGCGATCGCTGCGGCGATCTTCGCGATCATCGTGGTGGCGCTGCTGTCCATCACCTGGGACAAGGCGTTCATGTCCTTCGCGCCGAACCCGGACGATCATATGCCCTGGGCCATCGTGCTCGTCGCAGGCATGCTGCTCGCAGGTCTGATCTATGCGGCCTCACACATTCTCAGCATCAACCGCTACTCGCTCCACAGCATCTACCGGAACCGCCTGGTTCGCGCCTTTCTCGGTGCGTCGCGCAGCGAGGCAGACCGAGACAAGACCAAGAACGCGTTTACGGATTTCGACGGCAGCGACAGCCCGTATCTCTACGAGCTGTGGGAGCATGGCGTCGTACCGACGGGAGCCAAATGGAAGCCGTTCCATGTCATCAGCGCAGCGCTCAACCTCGTCTCGTCCAAGAATCTGGCCTGGCAGGAACGGATGGCGGCGCCCTTCACGTTTTCGCCGCTGCATTGCGGCAGCGGCAGCGGGATATTCGTGGACGGCGCTTACCGAACGACCTATGCGACGAGCACGCAGCCGAAGCCTTACGGCGGCAAGCTGACGCTCGGGACAGCCATGGCGATTTCCGGCGCCGCCGTGAGCCCGAGCATGGGTTACAACTCGTCGCCGGGCGTCGCCTTCCTGATGGCGCTGTTCAATGTGCGGCTCGGCTGGTGGCTCGCCAATCCGCGGGGCGACAATGCCGCCTACGCGGAGATCAAGCCGACGAATGCGCTACGGCCCTTCTTCATGGAAATGTTCGGCCTGACCAGCGAAACCGAACGCTGGGTCTACCTGACCGACGGCGGCCATTTCGAGAACCTCGGCCTCTATGAAATGGTTCGCCGGCGCTGCCGCCTGATCGTCGTCAGCGACGCCGGCTGCGATCCCGACTATTCCTTCGAGGATCTCGGCAACGCGCTCCGCAAGATATGGATCGATCTTGGCGTACGCATCGACCTGCACGGCCTGGACCTCCTCAAGAAGCGCTTCAAGGAGCGGCCAAGCCCAGCCAAGGACGAACCTTACTGGGCGATCGGCGATGTCCTCTACAGCAAGGCCGATGGCGGCACCTCTCAAGACGGACTGCTGCTGTACTTCAAGTCCGGCCTGCACGGCACGGAACCGATGGGCGTGCTGAGCTATGCGATGGCCCACACGACATTTCCGCACGAGACAACGCTGAACCAGTTCTTCTCGGAATCGCAATTCGAGAGCTACCGCATGCTCGGCTACGAGATCGCGGATCGCGCGTTCGAAGCGGGCGGGGCTCTTTCAGTCAACGTCGCGACCAGGGCGCCCCCGACATTTCTCTCGATCGTCCAGGAGCTGAAAAGACTGGCCACGGTATGAGTTGAGACCGTCCCTGCCTTTGCCAATCCAACCATGAATGGCGAGGCCGGAACGACGGCACTCAGCGGTGGTGGGCCAGGTAATGCGCGAGATCGCCGATCTGGTCCCGGGCGACCGTCTGCATCACGTCGGCCATGGTGGCATCGTAGCCGTGGCGGCTGTTGTCCTTGTATTCGGCCAGCGTCTTGGCGAGGTAATCCTCGCGCTGGTTGGCGATGCGCGGCACGTTCTCCTTTCCGGAGTAATCAGTGTTGTGGCAGGTGTTGCAGCGGTTCTGCCGTGCCAGCGCCTCTCCGCGCGCCATGCGTGCCGCATCGGCGGCGTCCGACGGCGGCACGGGTTTCGGCAACGTGGCGATGAAGTCGGAGAAGAGGCGCAGATCGTCGTCGGTCAAGGACTTTGCCATCTCGTTCATCGGCTCGAACGCGCGCAGCTTCTCGCGGAACATGAAGAGCTGGATCAGCGCGTAAGGCGCCTGCTGGCCGCCGAGCGAGGGCGTGTTCTCGGTCCCGGACGTGCCGCGCTCGCCATGACAGGCCAGGCACGGCGCGGCGCGTTCCTGGATGGTTTCGGCGAACGCGGGGAATATGAGTGAGGACAGCGCCAGAGCGGCGATGAGCGTTCTATTCATGAGCCAATTTCCGCATGCTCCGTCATTGCGCGCGAAGCGAAGCAATCCAGGGATGTTTCCACGGAAACAGACTGGATTGCTTCGTCGCTTCGCTCCTCGCAATGATCGGTGTAGTGACTGCCTTACTTCGCCGCAACCTTCTGCTTGCCGTAGGTGATGCGGTAGACTGCGCCGTTCCAGTCGTCGGAGACGAGCAAGGAGCCGTCCTTGAGCTGCATCACGTCGACCGGGCGGCCGACATATTTGTTATCCTCGATGAAGCCGGTCAGGAACGGCTCCACCGACTTCACGGTGCCGTCCTTGTTCAGCTTGACGAGGACGACGTCACCGCCCTGCTTCTGCGACTTGTTCCAGGAGCCGTGGCGCGCGACGAAGATCACGTTTTTGTAGGTCTTCGGGAACATGCTGCCGGTGTAGAAGCGCATGCCGAGCGCCGCGGTGTGCGGGCCCATCAGGCCGACCGGCGCGGTGTAGTCCTTGCAGTTCTTGCCCCAGCCGAGCTCCTGGTCGATGATGTTGCCCTGGTAGCAGAACGGCGCGCCGAAATCCTCGCCCGCCTTGGTGACGCGGTTGAGTTCGTCCTCCGGCACCGTTTCCGACAGCCAGTCGCGGCCGTTGTCGGTGAAGTAAAGCTGCTTGGTCTCGGGATTCCAGTCGAAGCCGACCGTGTTGCGCACGCCGAGCGCGTAGACCTCCGCGCCGGAGCCGTCGAGATTGATGCGGCGGATCTGGCCGTGATCGTCATCATGCAGCACGTTGTTGCCGGGCTGCCCGACCGGGACATAGAGCTTGTTGTCGGGGCCGATCGCGATGAACTTCCAGCCATGCGCCTCGTCCTTCGGCAGCTTGTCGTAGATGACGGTCGGCTTCGGCGGGTTGTCGATGAATTCGTCGATCTTCTCGATCTTGGAGATCTTCGACAGTTCGGCGATGTAGAGCGTACCGTCCTTGAAGGCGACACCGTTCGGACGATAGAGACCCGAGGCGATGACCTTGACCGACCGTTTGCCGTCCTTGTCGGTGATGGCATAGACCTTGTCGACGAGACGGCTGCCGACGAACACGGTGCCCTTGTCGCTCAGCGCGAGCGAGCGCGCATTGGCCATGCCGGACGCATAGACCTCGATATTGAAGCCTGCGGGCACCTTGAGCTTGGCGAGCGGCAGCTTGTCGGCCTGCGTCGGGATCGGCGGAGGCGCAACGGGCGCAAGCTTGGCGGCGGCCTCGCTATCCGGGCGCCCGATCAGGGGAGACCCCGGAGGGAGCGGTTGCGCGGCCGGTGCAGCGCCAGAGGCCGGCGGGCTTGCCGGCTGCTGCGCCGCGGCAGCAAGCGTGAACGCACCGAAGACAGCGCCGGCCAGCAACACGCGGCGCGACACAGACGAAATGCTGATCATGGTGTTCTCCCTGGAGCGGAAGCCGTCTTCAGACGCAGGCGCGCCCGCGGCCTTTCCGTTTCACAGTGTGTGAATTTGCGCAGGCAATTGCAATCGGAAACAGGGCCGGGGCCCATGACGTCAGGTCAGGCCACCTGCACCCTGGAACCGTCGATCGCGGCACGATCATCCGGCAACACCCAGCTCCGCTTTGCTGTCGATTGCCAGACGAAGCATTCGGGCCAGGTCTGCCCTCCGATAAGGCTTGGAGAGCAGCAGTACGCCCGGGTCAATCCGCCCCTGATGGCTCAAGGCATTCTGCGGATAGCCCGACGTGAACAGGACCTTGACCGACGGCCGGCGCCGGGCGACTTCCAGGGCCAATTGGGTGCCGTTCATCGGCCCGGGCATGATCACATCCGTGAACAGCAGATCGAAGGCCGCGCCGCCATCCACGATTGCGAGGGCCTCCGTTGCGCTGGCAGCAACCAGCGTGTTGTAACCGAGCATGTTGAGTTGAGAGATCACGGACGCGCGGACGGACACATTGTCCTCCACGACCAGAATTGTCTCGGTTCCGCCCTCGAAGGCTTCATACGGCAGTTCCTGCGTTCGATCCGCCGTCCGCACAGACTTCGGCAGGAATATCTTGAAAGTGGTGCCGCAGCCTTCCTCGCTGTAGATCCGGATTTGACCACCGGATTGCTTCACGAATCCGTAGACCATGCTCAGGCCCAAACCGGTTCCCACTCCGGCTTCCTTGGTCGTGAAGAATGGCTCGAAAACTTTGGCCCGGAGCGCCGCGGGAATACCGATGCCCGTATCGCTCACCGATACCAGCACATAACTGCCGGGCGGCACGTCGTCGTCCGATCTGATCTCGGCCGGATCGAATTCGATGTTGCTGGTCTGGATCTCGAGTCTGCCGCCTTTCGGCATCGCATCGCGCGCATTGATCGCAAGATTTACGATCGCCGCGCTGAGCTGGTTGGGATCGACCAGCGCTACGCATGACTCGCCGATCGATGCGATGCTGATTTCGACCTCCTCGCCCAGAGTGGGATGCAGCAGCCTCGCAACGTCCGCCACCAGTTCGTTGATGTCTACGGCGCGCGGCTGCAGCGGCTGTTGACGGGAAAAGGCCAGCAGCCGCGAGATCAGCTCGGCGCCGCGGTCCGCGGCGTCGCTGATCAGCTTGACGATCCCAGCAAGATCGGGGCGATCGGCGACTCCATTGGCCAAGATCTCGACGGTCCCGGTGATGATGGTGAGCATGTTGTTGAAATCGTGCGCGATGCCGCCGGTCAGCTGGCCGACCGATTCCGTCTTCTGGGCTTGCGTGAGCTGCTCCTGCGCAGCACGGCTCTCGGTGATATCCCGCAAGAATCCATTGATGATGTAGCCCTGGTCGCGGCGGAGCGCCGTCAACGAGACCTCTGTCAGGATTTCGGTTGCGTCGCGCCGCAACGATGGAGACTCGTAGCGCCAGCCGGGCACGCCCTTTTCGACATCCTGCAGAAACGCCTGCAGTCTCTGCAGGTTTGCCGCGCGCCGACCCTCCGGGATGATCAGATCGCGCAGGTTGCGCCCGACAGCTTCGCTGCGGGACCACCCCAGCATGGCCTCGGCATTCGGGCTCCAGCGCAGGATCGTTCCGCTCTGGTCGAGCTGAACGAAGGCATCGAGCGAGGATTCGATGATGGCCTGCGCCATCTGTTCGCTCTCGAGCAGCGCCTTGTGTTCGCGAGATCTCACCGTATTGTCGCGGGCGACCTTGGCCGCCCCGATGATGGCGCCCGAGCGGGACTTGACCGGCGAAATGCTCAGGGAAACATCGACGCGCCGCCCGTCCTTCGTGATCCGGACCGTATCGTGATGACTGACTTTCTCGCCGTTCCTGATCTTGGCCAGGATCGTTCGAACCTCGGGACGCAATTCCTCCGGCACGATGACGTCAATGCTCTGGCCGATGGCTTCCGAAGGCGCGAACCCGAACAGGGTCTGCGCGGCGCGATTCCACCCGGTGATGACTCCATCCAGGCTCTTGGTAATGATCGCATCGTCCGACGACTCGACCGCGGCAACAAAAAGCTGTTCGCGATTTTCTTCCGTTGGCTTCGTCTGTGTTGCCTGACTTCGGCGGGCACGAACAGCCTCGTCAATCGCCTGCATCAGGTCGCTGGGGCGAAAGGGCTTCGACAGATATTTGACATCGGTCAGATCCGGATAATGCGCGTTGAGCTCCAACGCTGCCACGCCCGACATCGCTATGATCGACATGCCTGGTGCGCGTTCGCGCAAAGCGCTTATTGCAGTGATGCCGGTCAAGGCGCCGTGCAGGAAGATGTCCACGATCGCCAGGTCGAACATCGAACCGTTCAGTTCAAGCAGACCGGCCGCCAGACTATCAACTGCAACAGCTTCAAATCCCTTGAAGCGCAAAGCCATCGAAATCGTGGCGCGAACGGCCAGCTCGTCGTCAATAACGAGGATGCGCATGAATCCTTTCGGACCGGATTTCCGGCATGCCCCCCGTCTGCAGGCACTCCCCCACAATGTACAGCAATGCGCTGGTGGTGAAGGGTTTCCTCAGGCAACGGGACGCACCGAGCTTGAGGGCCATCTGCAGGAAGTCCGGCGCCTGTGCGCGCGGCTCGGCGAATTTGTAGCCGGATATCGCGACAAGCGGGACGCGAGGGGCGCTTTCATGAAACAGACTTATCGACTCGAGGCCCCTCATGTGCGGCATGAAAATATCGACGATCATCAGGCCGAATCCGGCGTCGTCGAGCGCCTTAAATCCGGACGAAGCGCCGTCCGCGATGACGACATCATGGCCTTCCGATTGAAGCACCGCCTTGGTCGCCGTACAGACAAGCCAATCGTCGTCTACCACGAGAATGAGCGACATCAATATTCCCCCAGCAGCTGAAGCGTTCAATGGATTTTGTCGAAACCTCTTGCCTTGCGAATCACGCTGCACACGATGAAACGAAGGCATTTTTGCGTCTGCACCACACCGTGCATGGAGCGGGAGGAGCAACCCGCTCAGTCCCAAAACACCGCGAGCTGAACTCATCTGCACCTGAAGGTGCATAGGCAGACCATTCCACGGACGTCGCAGCACCCCGGGGTTGCTTCCGCAGCGCAACTACCCATATCGTATATGTTGTCGAACAATTTCTCAGAGAGACCGATCGCGCTCCCGCCGCGAAGGCCGGAGGTTGCCATGGACTCGCAACACGTCTCACCCAACCGGTTGCTCGCGCATTTAAGTCCTGGCGATTTCGATCTCGTCCGATCCCATCTCCGCACCATTGATCTCGTTCACGCAGCCGAGCTGGTTGCCGCCGGCGACGAGATGGCCGTCGCCTATTTCCCCCATGGCGGGATCATTTCCCTGATCGTCCGCCTTACCGGCGGCGAGGCCACCGAGATCGCGATGATCGGCAGGGACAGCGTGTTTGGAGCGTCGGCAGCGCTGGTCGGCCCGACGGCCCTGACCACGGCCGTCATCCAGTCGCCCGGTGCCTGCTCGGTGTTGCCGGTGAAGCGGCTGAAGGAGGCGGCAGACCACAGCCCGACCCTGCGCACCATGCTCATCAGACACGAGCAGGCGATCTTCGTGCAGGCCCAGCAGTCAGCCGGGTGCATGGCCTCGCACCCCGCAATGGCCCGACTCGCGCGATGGCTGCTGCGTGCCAGAGACGCCGGTGGAAGCGACGAGATGGACTTCACGCAGGAATTTCTTGGGCAAATGCTGGGCGTCCGGCGAAATGCGGTTTCGTCCGTGGCCGTAGACCTTCAGAACATGGGCGTGATCCGATTCAACCGGGGGCAGATCCTGATTACGGATCCGAAGCGCCTCGAAGCCGTCGCCTGCGAGTGCTATGACACGGTACGCAACGAACTTGATCAATTGAAGCGAAGCCCGCTCAATCCATGAGCTGCGCCATCGCAGAATGGTTGATTGGTTCGCGTGTCGGTGTGTGTCCGTCCACCTGAAAGGTGACGAGACCGCCTCTGGCATCATGCGCCGGCAGCATCGCAGCGCCGCCGTTCATGCGCTGCGGCGGCCTTGTGAAATTCCCTGCGGCGAAGGATGCTGATGTGCACCTTGCATCAAGGGAATGACATTCATGCCTGTCGACACCAAAGCCGCCACCGACCGCCTCATGCGTTTTCTCGCCGTGGAGGGCATTACAGGACAGGAGGCGGCGATCGGGCGTGAGCTTGCCGCCGCGCTGAAGGAGAGCGGCGTGCCGGCCAGGGCGATCCGGCTCGACGACGCCAACACGCGCATTCCCGTGCCGACCGAGACCGGCAACCTCATCGTCGACCTGCCCGGCCGCGGCGCGCTGCACAACCAGCCGCGCATCATGTTCATGACCCACATGGACACCGTGCCGCTCTGCGCCGGCGCCAAGCCGAAGAAGTCCGGCCGCAAGATCGTCAACGAGGCCAGGACCGCGCTCGGCGGCGACAACCGCTGCGGCTGCGGCGTGCTGGTGACGCTGGCGGCCGAGCTCGAAAAGCAGAAGCTCGACCATCCGCCGATCACGCTGCTGTTCTGCGTGCGCGAGGAGAGCGGGCTGTACGGCGCGCGCCACGTCAAGCTCGACGAGCTCGGCTCGCCGGTGATGGCCTTCAATTATGACGGCGGCTCGGCCTCCAACGTCGTGATCGGCGCGGTCGGCGCCGATCGCTGGAGCGTCGAGATCTTCGGCCGCGCCTCGCATGCCGGCGTCGCGCCCGAGCGCGGCATCTCCTCGACCATGATCATGGCGCTGGCGCTCGCGGACGTGAAGGCCGGCGGCTGGTTCGGCAAGGTCGTCAAGGGCAAGGGGCCGAGCGCGCGCATGGGCACCAGCAATGTCGGCCCCGTCACCGGCGGCGAGGGCCGCCCGGCGGGCGACGCCACCAATGTCGTCACCGATTACGTGCATGTGCGCGGCGAAAGCCGCAGCCATGACGGCAAGTTCTTCAAGGAAATCACCAAGGCCTACAAGGCCGCGTTCGAGAAGGCGGCCAAGAGGGTCACCAACGCGCAAGGCAAGTCCGGCAAGGTCAAGTTCAAGGCCGAGACCGATTATTATCCGTTCCGGATGAAGGACAATCAGCCGGTCATCAAGCGCGCGGTCGAGGCGGTGTCCGCGGTCGGCGGCACGCCGAACGTGCGCACCGCCAATGGCGGCCTCGATGCCAACTGGATGGTCCGCCACGGCGTGCCCACCGTCACCTTCGGCGCCGGCCAGAACGAGGCGCACACGATCGACGAGTGGATCAATCTCGACGAATACGATCGCGCCTGCGCGCTGGCGCTGCAGCTTGCGACGATGCGGTGAGCTGAGCTGCAGACCGGCTCGGCCGAAGGCGGAACCGAGCACGTGACCAGCAATGGCTGACCAGCTCTGGCGCCAAGGCTTCCGGCCTCTCCCGCAAGCTTGCGGGAGAGGCCGACGCGCCCCGGCGATGCGAAGCATCGTCCGCGCGCGGCGAGTGAGGGCTCTCACCTCTTCGGGGTTCCTGCGGAATTCCCGACAATCGCATTGCGGAGACAGCCCTCTCCCCAACCCTCCCCCGCCCGCGGGAGGGAGCGCACCGCTTCGTCGTAGCGATCGAGCTTGATGTCACGCCAGGCAAACGGCGCAGTTGCACGCGAGCCATTCCAAGGCGCTTGATGCGGGGGCCATATATTCGGTTATGGTGGCGGCAGCCGTCATCATGCGAAAGAGCCATCGTGTCCCCCGAGTTGCACCAGAAGCTGACCCAGTGGCGCCGGCACCTGCATGCCCATCCGGAACTGGGGCTCCACGAGAAGGCCACGGCCGCCTTCGTACAGGACAGGCTGACCGAGCTTGGCATTCCCTTCGAGGCGGATATCGGCGGCCATGGGGTCGTGGCAACCCTGACACGTGGGCATGCGCAGGGCCGCGTCGGGCTGCGCGCCGACATGGATGCGCTGCCGATCACCGAGGAGACCGGGCTTGCCTACGCCTCGCAACATCCCGGCGTAATGCACGCCTGCGGGCATGACGGGCATACCGCCTCGCTGCTCGGCGCGGCCGCACTGCTGGCGGCTGACACCAGCTGGAGCGGCACCGTCGACTTCATCTTCCAGCCGGCCGAGGAAGGACTTGGCGGCGCGCGCGCAATGGTCGGCGCGGGCCTGTTCGAGCGATTTCCAATGACGCGGGTGTTCGGCTTCCACAACTGGCCGGGGCTGGCCGCCGGCACCATCGCGGTCCATGACGGCGTGGTCATGGCCTCCGGCGGACGAGTCAGCATCACCATCGAGGGCCATGCCGGACATGCCGGCATGCCGCACCTGACCCGCGATCCCGTGATGGCGGCGGGACATCTGATCGTGGCGCTGCAATCGATCGTGGCGCGCAGCGTCGATCCGCTCGATACCGCCGTGCTCTCGCTCTGCACGCTCGAAGGCGGCAAGGCGCGCAACCAGATCGCAGGACGCGTCACGATCGGCGGCACGCTGCGCTATCACCGCGACGCGGTGAAGGACATCGTGGTGGCGCGGATCGAAGACATCTGCGCGGGCATTGCCACCAGCTTCGACGTCAAGGTCACGCCCGAAATCGTCATGGGCGTCGGCGTGGTCGTCAACACGCCTGACGAGGCCAGCCTCGCGCGTCTCGCCGCCGAAAGGATTCAGACCGAGGTCAGGCGCGATCTTGCACCCAGCATGGCCGGCGAGGATTTTGCGTTCTACCTGCAGCAGCGCCCCGGCGCCTTCGTCTGGATCGGCAACGGGCCCTTGCGCGACGGCGCCGAATTGCACGGGCCGCGCTACGATTTCAACGACGCCATCCTGCCGGTCGCATCCGGCTGGATGGCGGAAGTCGCCAAGACGGGGCTGGCGTCGAACTAGCGAACCGCCTCGCCCGGACCGTTCGGTGCCGTGACATCCTTGACGATGCGCACCGGTACGGACTTCGCGGCGGGGACCTTGCTGCCCTCCGCGTAGTGCCAGAGCGGAATGAGCCCGTTGCATTCCGGATAGTAGCCGCCGAGCGCACCGCGCGGGATATCGTAGGGCACGACCTGGAGCTCGCTGAGGCGCCGCGTCACGCCGTCGTCCGCCTCCGTCGTCAACGTCACTGTATCGTCCGGACTGAGCCCGTTCGCCTCCATGTCGAGCTGATTCATGAACACGACGAAGCGCCCTCCCGAGACGCCACGAAAGCGATCGTCCTCGTTGTAGATCGTGGTGTTGAACTGCCCGTCGGCGCGCATGGTCATCAGCTCGAAGACACCGTTGCCCCGTTGCGGCGGCGTGAAGGCGGACTTCGGCACGGTGAAGTTGGCCTTGCCGTTCGGCGTCTTCCATTTGCGCTCACGGGCCGGCAGCGGCCGCGGAAAGCCGCCGGGATCGAACATGCGCTTGTTGAAATCCTTGAACTGGTCGGGATAGGTGCGCTCGATCGCATCGCGGACGCGGGAATAATCGGCGACCCAGGCGTCCCAATCGATCGTCGCATTCGGCTTCAATGTCGCCTTTGCCAGTCCTGCCACGATCGCGGGCTCCGACAGCGGTCCTTCCGCCACCGGCTTGCGCTGGCCGCGCGAGCCGTGAATGCAGGTGGTCGAATCCTCGATCGACACCGCCTGCTCGCCGCTCGCCTGCAGATCGATCTCGATCCGGCCGAGACACGGCAGCAGATAGGTGACCGCGCCCGGCACGATGTGACTGCGATTGAGCTTGGTGGCGATCTGCACCGACAGGCGCAGGCCGGACCATGCGGGCTCCATCAGCGACTGCTCGGGAATGGCGCGGACGAAATTGCCGCCCAGCGCGACGAAGCCGCGCACCTCACCCTTCAGGATGCCTTCGCACGCGTCCACGGTCGACAGCCCGTCCCAGCGTGGCGGCTCGAAATCATAGAGCTCGGCAAGCCTGTCGAGCGGCACGAGCTTGGTCTTCTCGGAGATGCCGACGGTGCGCTGGCCCTGCACGTTGGAGTGACCGCGGATCGGCGAGATGCCGGCGCCGGGCTTGCCGATATTGCCGCGCAGCAGCAGGAGATTGACGACCATCTTGGCGGTTTCGACGCCATGCCGGTGCTGGGTGACGCCCATGCCGAAATTGGCGATCACGGCCTTCGCCGCCATGTAGGTGTTGGCGGTCTCCAGCAGAGCGTCGCGCGAAAGTCCCGAGGCCTGCTCGATGTGAGGCCAATCCTGGGCGCGGCAGAATGCGGCGAACTCCTCGAAGCCTGCCGTGTGCTGCGCGATGAAATCGACATCGACAACGCGAGCACTGCCATGCGCCCGCGCGCGGTCGTCCGCTTCGATTACCCATTTGCAGATGCCAACGATCGCCGCGGCGTCGCCGCCGACGCGCACCTGATGGTATTGCGAGCTGATGCGCGTGCCTCCGGTGACCATCTGGACCGGATTCTGCGGGTTGGTGAAACGCTCCAGCCCGCGCTCGCGCAGCGGATTGAAGGTGATGATCGGCACGCCGCGCAGCGCCGCTTCCTGCAGCGGATGCAGCAATCTTGGCGCGTTCGTCGTGGTGTTGTGACCGAAGAAGAAGATGCAATCGGTGCTGTCGAAATCCTCCAGCAGCACGGTGCCGACCGGCGAGCCGATCACGTCCGGCAGCGCCACCGACGTGGTCTCATGGCACATGTTCGAGCTGTCCGGAAAATTGTTGGTGCCGTACATCCGGCCGAACAGCTGGTACATGTAGCTGGCTTCGAGCGAGGCGCGACCGGAGGTGTACAGGATCACCGATCGCGGATCGAGCAGCTTCAGCTCGGCGCCGATCTCGCGGAACGCCTCGCTCCACTCCACGGGCAGATATTTGTCACTGGTGGAATCATATCGCATCGGCGTCGTCAGGCGGCCCTGCTCTTCGAGCGCATGATCGGACCAGGTGCGAAGCTCGGCCAACGTGTGCTGGGCGAAGAAGGCCGGCGTCACCGTCTTGCCGGTGATTTCCCAGGCGGTGGCTTTGGCGCCATTCTCGCAGAACTCGAACGGATGCGGCTTGGCGGGCTTGGCCCAGGAGCAGCTCACGCACATGAACCCGCCGGACTTATTCTGCTTGAGCAGAAGCTCGCTGCCGAGGATCGCCACCTCTTCCTGCGTCAGAATATCCGCGACGGACTTGAGCGAGCCCCAACCACCGGCTGGAGCATCATAGGTCTCGATTTTTGCTTTTTTCCGCATGATGGGCCTTTCGATGGCAACCCCACACGCAAACCCCGCCGGCGAAGGCTGGTTCCCGGGATTCGGAACCTTGCGCGCACTTGTGCGTCAACAAGCGACTCGAGGACGAACATCATGGACGGCTCGTCATTGGACGTGCAGGACCGCCTGCCCGTGCCCCCGCCTTCGATCAGAATGCCACGGCTGACCGCGGGCCAATCGCATGACGAGCGGGTGGTGGCCGAGGAATGCCCCGTCGCGCTCGTCTACGATGCAACCACCGTGGCCGTTCTGATGGCCTCGCCGGCGGACCTTGCCGACCTCGCGGCCGGATTCAGCCTGACCGAGGGCATCATCGCGGACATCGGCGAGATCGACGAGATCGATCCGGTTGCAGCGTCCGACGGCATCGAATTGCGGATGTGGCTGCGACCCCAGGCGGGACGGCTATTGAAAGAGCGGCAGCGCCGATTGGTCGGACCATCGGGCTGCGGCCTGTGCGGGATCGACAGCCTGCGCGAAGCCAGCCGGGTGATGCGTCCCGTCGAGCGGCAGATCACCCTCACGCCGGAGCAGATCGGCGTGGCCGTCGAAACGCTGGCTTCGGCACAGATCCTCAACCACACGACGCGCGCCACCCATGCTGCCGGGTTCTTCGTACCCGGATCGCAGGAGATGATCGTGCGCGAAGACGTCGGCCGCCACAATGCGCTCGACAAACTCGCCGGCGCGCTCGCAGCGGCTCACATCTCAGGCGGCACGGGCGCGGTCGTCCTGACCAGCCGCGTCTCGGTCGAGATGGTGCAGAAGGCCGCGATGATCGGCACCGGCCTTATCATCGCAATCTCGGCGCCCACCGCGCTCGCGATCCGGACGGCGCGAGCTTGCGGGATCACCCTGGTCGGCATCGCGCGCGGGCGCGATTTCGAGATTTTCAGCCATTCGGCCGGAATCGTGTTCGATGATGCTCTCCGCCATGCGTCCGGTGAGATCCCTCCCGCGTCCTAGCTGGGCCTGGCGGGATGCGCGGTGCGCGGGTGACGATCGTGCAGCAGCCGTGCGAGGGCTTCGCGCTCGCCCGCATGGCCTTTCATCGCCGTTTCGAACAGCGCCTCCTGGATGTCGCGGGGCATATCGCCCCAGACATCGATTGCGGCCTGACCCAGCAATTCGGCAAAACGTGCGTCGGCCATGTCAATACTCCTCTTCGGCTTCCGATAGAACCGCAGCCCCGCGCTGACGTTCCATGCCATTGCGGAACGACCGCGCGCCGCTAGATGATCCCGCCCTGCCTGAGTGCTGCGATCGCGGCCTGGTCATAGCCGAGTTCGGCCAGCACGAGATCGGTGTGTTCGCCGAGCGTCGGCGGCCGGCTTGCGATCTCGCCCGGCGTTTCGGACAGCCGGACCGCGGCACGGGCGACCGGCGCGGATTTCGGCAAGCCGGGATAGTCGACGTCCTGCAGGAAGCCGGCGGCGCGGATATGCGGATGATCGAGCGCCTGTTGCGGGCTCAGCACCGGCCCGGTCGGAATCATGGCGTTGCCCAGAGTATCGACGGCCTCCTGCGTGGTGCGATCCGCGCACCAGCGCGCCATGCGCTCGCTGATGACCGGGCCATTGTTGCCGCGGCTGATGTCGTCGGCAAAGCGCGGATCGTTCAGCCACAGCTCCTCCTCGCCCATCAGCTTCGCCCAACGCTTGAACAGCGGATGCCCGGTGACCTGGCATAGCACCCAGCCGTCCTTGGTGCGGTAGATATCGGCCGGCGCCGCGGTCTGGCCGAGATTGCCCGTCGGCACGCGATTGACGTTGATGACGGCCTGCTCGATCAGCGTGGCGTTGGTGAAAGACAGCGCGGTGGCGAGCAACGCGCCCTCGACGATCTGCCCGCGCCCGGATTTGGCCCGCTCCATCAGCGCGGCGAGCGTGCCGAACGCGCAGTGCAGCGCCGTGCCGAAATCGACCCAGTTCACCGAAGCCCGATAGGGCGGATCGCCGGCGCCGGTCATGTAGACCGAGCCCGACATGACCTGGCCGACGCCGTCGAAGCCGACCCGGTCGGACCAGGGCCCCGGCCCGCCGAAGGCCGTCGCGGTCGTCAGGATGATGTCCGGCTTGATCGCCTTCAGCGAGTCATAGTCGAGCTTCATCGTCTTGAGCGTCTGCGGCGGCAAATTGGCGACGACGACGTCGGCGGTCTTGACCAGCCGGCGCATCACCTCCTGCCCTTCCGGCTTCATCGGGTCGAGCGTGATGCATTTCTTGTTGCGGTTGACCTGCAGGAACAGTGCGCCTTCACCGCCCTCGCCGACCGGCGCCACGAAGCGATCCTCGCTGCCGTCGCGCTTCTCCACGCGGATCACCTCGGCGCCGAATTCGGCCAGCAGGGTCGCGCAATACGGCCCCGCGATATAGCGCCCGAAATCGAGGACGCGCACGCCCTCCAAGACTCCTCCCATCGATCCGTCCCTTATCTTCTTGCCTCGTGTGGCATCAGACTACAGGGAATGGTCGAAAGGCCGCAACCGATCCGTCCATCTGCCGCTTGCAGGAGAGAGCGGTGTTTTTGTCGCCTTCGCCGGTTTTCGTCCTCGGCGATTGGACAGGCAAAGACGGCTGGGCTAAGAAAATCGGCAAGAGACGACAGGTCCCCGCTTGCTTTACTGCCGATCTCCGGCAGAAGACGCGCGACCCGTCATTTGAGTTCGTCATCGTCATGAGTATCCTGGTCACCGGAGGGGCGGGCTATATCGGCAGCTCCGTGGTTCGCGCACTGCTGACGGCCGGCGAGGCCATCGTCGTCGTCGACGATCTGTCGCGCGGCGTCCGGGCAAGCGGCCTCTCCCAGGTGACATTCGTGACCGGGAATTGCGGCGACCAGGCCCTGGTCGGCTCGCTGCTCGATCAGCATGGAGTCACATGCATCATTCACCTGGCAGGGTCAGGCGTCGTCTTCGACTCCGTCAACGATCCCGCCAGCTGCTATGCCAGCAACACGGCGGCGACGCGCAGCCTCGTCGAACTCGCCGCCAGACGTGGCGTGCAGCATTTCGTTCTATGCTCGTCGGGCGCGGTCTACGGGGACGCGGGCTTGGGCGCCTTGCCGGAAGACACCACGCCGCAGCCGATCTCGCCCTACGGCCGGTCGATGCTGATGAGCGAGATGATTTTGCAGGATGTCGCCATGGCCGGCGACTTCCGTTACGTGATCCTGCGCGGATTCAACGCTGCCGGCGTCGACCCGGAAAGCCTGGGCGGCGGCGCACATGCTCACCCCTCGACCCTGCTCACGCGCGCCATGTCCGTCGCCTTACGCAAGAGCCCGGTGCTCGACGTGCACAGCGCCCCGCGTCATACCCCCGACGGCACTCCGTTGCGCGACTACGTGCACGTTGCCGATCTCGCCCGCGCCCATGTCGCGGCGCTGCGCTATCTGCGCGCCGGCGGCGCGAGCCGAACCTTCAACTGCGGGACCGGTCGTGGTCATTCGGTGCTGGATGTCGTCCGTGCCATCGAAACGCATAGCGGAGCGGCGGTGCCGGTCCGTCGCCTGGCGCCGCGGCAAGGCGATCCGGCAGCGCTGATTGCCGATACGACACGGATCCGCAAGGAGCTGGGATGGACGCCGGTGTTCGATGATCTCGGCACCATCGTCAGCCAGGCGCTCACGGCGACCTATCGGCAGGGGCCGGTGCAGACCATGACGCCCGCCATCGTCCGTCTCGTTGCCGAAAGCGGCGTATCTGCGGCCACACTGAAAACCCTGATCGCCCGGTTCGCCCCTGCCCGTCGCCCCGAGGCCACCACGATTGCGGCCCCCGCAGCAGCAGCCGCCGACGCCGAAGACGCATCGCCCGACGCGCGCGAGAGCCAGCCAACCAGGAAGCTGACCATCGGCATGGCGACCTATGACGATTATGATGGCGTCTATTTCACGCTGCAGGCGATACGTCTCTATCACCCGGAGATTCTGCCCGACGTCGAGTTCGTCATCGTCGACAACAATCCGGCAGGGCTGTGCGGCCCTGCCCTCCGACAACTCGCCGACAGCATCCCGGATTGTCGCTATCTGCCGCAGGGACACATCAAGGCGACCACGATCAAGGACTGGGTTTTCCGCCGGGCACGGGGCCGTTTTGTCCTTTGCATCGACTGCCACATCCTCATCGCCCCGGGGGCGTTGAAGCGCCTGATCGATTACTTCAATGCCGCCCCTGACACGAAGGACCTGCTGCACGGGCCGCTGATCTTTGACGGCCTCGACGGCTATGCGACGCATTTCAAGCCGGAATGGAACGGCGGCATGTACGGCACCTGGGGCACCGATCCCGCCGGAGCTGAACCGGACCTGCCGCCGTTCGAGATCCCGATGCAGGGCATGGGACTTTTCGCATGTCGGCGCGACGCATGGGCGGGCTTCAATCCGGACTTCCGAGGCTTCGGCGGAGAGGAAGGCTATATCCATGAGAAATTCCGGCAACGCGGCGGCAAGGTGCTGTGTCTGCCGTTCCTGCGCTGGATGCACCGCTTCAACCGGCCCCTCGGCCTGCCCTATCCGAACGTCTGGGCCGACCGCGTCCGCAACTACCTGATCGGCTTTCGCGAAGTCGGCTGGGACACCCAGCCGGTCATCGACCATTTCAGAACGTTGCTGGGCGAGCAGGTCTGGGCGAGCGTCTCGGATGCGATCGGTCCCAGCCTGCTGCAACCCGAGACCTCGGCAGGAGGCGCACGAATCAGCGCTGCCAGCAGCGCCGAGCCGGTTGTGTAATCAAATCCCCGCAAGAGTTCGACCGTGCAGACAACCCCCCCGGATATCGCCGATCTCGAGCTGTTGCGCGTGCTCGGCGAGATTCTCAGGCCTTGCCCTAACGAGACCGAGACCAGCGCTTTGCGGTCCCGGCTGTTGCGTCCAGGATTTTCATGGCAGGGATTGATCGATCTCGCCCTGGCCCAGGGCGTTTTGCTGCCGCTCATTCACGCCTTGAGCAGCCGCGCTCTCGCCCCCCCATCCCGCGCTCCTTCACCGATGACAGGCACGTCTCCGTCCGCCTTCAGCGGGTGTATTCGCTGCATCTGGACTATCGCAGACGCCAGCAGACCCAGTTGCAGCAACTGCGGGACATCTTCGCCCGGGCCAACATCACGCCGCTCCTGCTCAAGGGCGTGCGCTATCTGGCCGAGCCGGACGGCGACTGGCGCGAGGCACGGGCCATGGGCGACTTCGACATGCTGGTCCATCCCGGCGATGCCGGGCGCGCCCAGGCCGCACTCATTGAGGCGGGCTATCGGTCGACATCGAGCCCGGCGCCGTACCGGTCCTCGCATCATCTTGCGCCGCTCGAGCACCCCGGCCATCCGATGTCGCTGGAGCTTCATGTCGAAGCGCTGATCCCGGCGGCACAGCGTCTCCTCAGCAGCCACCAGGTCTGGGCCCTCGCAACCAGAACCGGCCCCGACGACTTTTTCGTCCTGCCGCCGGCATGGCACGCGCTGCACGGAATGCTGCACCATCAGGTGCAGGATCGCGGGCATGCCCTGCGCAAGCTCTGCGTCAAGGGCCTGTGGGAATGGTCGATGCTGGCATCGCGCTTCACGCCGGATGATTGGAGTGCATTGAAAGACCACATGGCGGCAGCCGGCGCGCTCGATGTGCTCGACAGCTGGTCGATGCTGGCGGACCGGCTGTTCCGGCTCGAGACGCCGTGGCTGACGGATGGGTCCGCCGCCGCCCGCCGCCACGCCGAGCGGACGCTGCGGCAGGCGTTTGGTCCCTATTGGCGCCGGCGGATTGCGCAGATCGCCGACGAACTCAAACTCTCCTTCGCCCGCGAGACACTCGCGGCCAGATACGACGTGTCACCGGCCGAGATCTCGCTGGCCCATGTCGGCCGAAATCTGGTCGAGCTGGCGAAGCGGCATCAGGGCGGCATGCTGCGGCGTCTGACGGGATCCGGCCGGCAATCCTGAGGGTATCACCGGGACCGGGCGCGCGCCTCCGCCAGGCGCGCCTTGATCTCGCAATTTTCAGGAGACGGCGAAGTCTGCGCGGCGCGCCGGTAGAGCCGGGCTGCATCGGCGAAGCGGCCTTCCCGGAAATGACAGAGCGCGAGCAGTTCGGCCGAAAGGTGCCCGAACAGACCCCTGTCATAGGCCAGTTCGGGTTCGAAGAACGTATCGGCATCGATCGCGACGAGGCGATCGAGGATGGGACGGGCGCTTGTCAGCTCTCCGCGATCCACCGCAACCCGCGCCTGCAAGAACTGCAGCGCCAGATTGTCTGGAAACATCGCCAGCGCCTCTGCCAGGAGATCGTCGAGCGGCTCGCCGCGACTGCGGCGCAGGTTGAGCAACGCGACATGAAGCAGCCCGAGGGACAATGGCGCCGGTTGCGGGACATTCACACGCAGCCGCGCCAAGCCTTCACTCCAGGTCGCAGCGGCACCATCCTCGTCACCCGCAAGCCGGAGGCAATCCCCCAGATGCCACCATGAAAAGAAACTATCGGGATCGCGTGCAAGACGCGCTCGCAGCAGCGGAATGTTACGCGGGTTCTTCGCGCGCTGGTCGCCTTCGTAACCGACGTGCCGCAGCGCCAGTTGGCAGGTTCCGACATCCAGGCCGTCGGCCTCGGCGACGGCCGCGACTCCGGGATACATGGTCTCGTGGATCACGCCTTCGAAACGAATCCGCAGGTCGTTGCGAAACAGCCGGAGCTCTGAATAGGCCGTCCATCCCAGGCGCGGATAGAGGCGGAGCTTCCAGGCGACCTTGCCGCCGTCGGACAGCAGTTGCGGCAAGCTTTCGCCGGCCGGAACGACCAACCTTTCATCGGCGTCGATGTAAAGGATCCATTCGCCTCTTGCGAAATCGAGGGCGCGGTTTCGGGCTGCAGAAAAATCGCCGGTCCAGGGAAACTGCTGCAGCTCGACGGGAAAGCCGCGCGCGATCTCGATCGTGCGATCCTTCGAGCCCGTGTCGACCAGGACGATCTGATCGACATGTCCCGCCAGCGATGCGAGGCAGTCGCCGATAAAGGGCTCTTCATCGCGGACGATGAGGGCAGCCGTCACCGTCATCGGGATACTGACCGGTGGCGCTGAGCGGCGGGCGACACCGCGTCAGGACTTTGCAGGATGTCCCGGCGGCACCGTCGTTGTCGTCGTCGTTGTGCCGGGGGCTGCGGTCGTCGTGGTGGTCGTGCCGGGCGCCCCGGTCGTTGTGGTTGTCGTGGTTGACGTGGGCCCGTTCGCCGCGGCCACATGCATGAACGCATCGATGCTGAGATCAGCCATCGCAAATGACACCACGACGGGCGTGACGAAGGCGCCGGTCCCGATCAGGCGCTTCAGGGTCGAACGCTTCTGCTCATCGACTTCCTGCAGAGCAGCGTCAACATTCTTATTGGTCTCGCTCATGAAGCAACTCGACTCACAGCGCGTGGATATGTGCTCAAAATCTCATCGAAAGCCGCGCTTTTTCGACTGGAACTCTCTAACGCATTCACCGGAACTCGTCCAGCTTTGCAGACAACTCGCAACGAATGTGCCGAGAGTCTCACCGCGCGACGCGCACGTGCGACGCCGATCCCGCCAAGCGATTCAACGGGCGTGGTTCAGCACACGCGCAATGCAGGTCAAAGCACTCTGATGATCACCAAGCGACAGGTCGAATGTGCTCGCCCGGCCCACCAGCGCAGCCACCGCGCCGATGGATGCGCCGCGATCGAGATCGCGCATGCCGATCTCCGACAGCAGTGCCTGAGCGGCCATCATGGGCGGGATGGGGCGTATCGAGGAATAGCCGCCGTGGTTCGGGCTCAGGATAATGATGCAATCGACTCCGCCCTTTTCGATCCGCCAGGGGCTGCCGATCGCCGTCGGCTGAAGGTTGAATATGCGCCGTCCGTGAACGTCCTGATAGCTCGGAGCCGCTGCGATGATCGGAGCCAGTTCGGGCAAAAGTGGCAGCGACGTAGCCTTGACTCGGCATGCGCGCGGTCGCGCGATCACACCATCCGCCTCGATGAAGACATGCTCGTCTCCCTCCATCTCATAGCCGGACTGGACCAGCCGAAGGGTCAACGTCGTCTTGCCCGCGCCGCGGCTTCCCGCGATCAAAATTCGTTGATCTTGCTGGCGCAGCAGCGCCGCATGAACGATGCCGGACCGGGGGCGCTCCCGCAAAGCGTAGGAAAACAGCCGCGCGTGGATGAAGTCGATGAGCGAACGGGTGTCGACGACCTCCTCGATCGTCTTGCCGTCTTCCAGGATGCGATAGCGCCCCCGATAGGCTTCCACGGATATCAGCGTGTCCAAAGATTGCTGCGCGACGATGTCGGGGGTGCATTCGAGATATCGAATGGCCTCGAATGCGTCAGGCGCGTCCGTCCGCAATATGAAGCGACGGGAGAGCGCCTTGGAGATGACCTCGAATGCTATTGGACAAGTCCTTCGTTCTTCAGGGATTCCAGCCCGGCGCGGATTTCCTGATGGGCCGACGGCGCGAGTTGAAACGCCTTGGCGACCTCCGACACGATCTCGTCGGCGGGATGCAGACCGTCGCAGAATTCCAGAATGATGGCCGCGGTCTTGTTCAGGTAGTGCACCCGGTCGCGATCCACCTGATAAACGATATAGCCGTCGGGGACTTCATGGACTTCGAGGCCTGGTGCGCGAACGACAGGTTCGGACATCGAAATTCCCAATCGGCAACAGTGCCGGATGCAGACGTGCCGTCAACGGCGATCAATTGAACGGCGCGCTCACGCCAATAATCGAGCCAGCCAATGCTGCTCGTGACGCGCTCCTAGCATATCGATTTCTGGTTTGAAAGCGGTCCTGCCCATTGCCGCGATCGCGCGGCATGACGGGCGCGATCACACGCCATCCCGACCGCCGGGCCGTTCATAAAGCAGCGGATCGAGCGCGGCTGACTTGCGCTGTTCGTGCCGTTGCACCAGCGACGCTTGCCGGTCACGGCGCGCCGCCAAGTCCTGTGCAAGCCTGAGCAGCGATTGACGCCAGGGTGCGGGCGGCTTCAGCTTCCCGATCTGATCCTCGATCTGCTCCGGCACGTCGCTGAAGGTGTCGTTGAGCAGTGAGAGCGCCACGCCGATTGCAGTCTCCAGCCCTGCGTCGTAGCCGGCGCCAAAGCAGTCGGGCTGCAGGAACGCCGCAATCACCCCGGGGGCGGCTCGCCTCGGCGAAATTGCGGGCTCCGGTGCCGCCGGTGCGTCGGCCAGTTCCTTGAGCAGGATTTCGGCGCCGGGGAAGTCGCCCAGACCATACCAGACGCCGTCTCCCCTCGCCTGAAGCGTCGCGATCGGCTCCTGATCCCGATAGAACTGCAGGCGAAAACGTCCCTGGTCCTCGCTGACAATCCAATGCTGCTCCGGGTTGCGACCGGCGCCGACAACATGCCCCGGCAACAGGTCAATCAAGCGGATCGGAGCACGGCCCACCTTGAGGCTGACCCGCCGCAACGCGACCAGACGCGCCTCTTCGGCGATAGCGGCCGCGGATCGCGGCGGTGCATGAAACACGTGTCCGGTCCATCGCGCCCGCAGGTCAGCCAACGCCGCCTCGCACTCAGGCATCAGCGCAGGCACCGCCAAAGGGCGGTTCGGAAGGTGCAGCAGCCATTTCGCGCCAGTCCGATGATGCAGGAATTGATCTCCGCCGATGTCTCTCTGCACCATGTCCCACTCGAACAGGAATGGGCGATGCGGGACGAACCCGAACGGGCGCTGCAGCAGCATCGCGGCCAGCAGAAACGTGTCCTTGTCGCCGTGAATGAGATGGTAGAGCTCGTCGCTGTGCTCGTTCAGCGCCAGTGCGAGATCCAGAACATCCCATGCGCGCGCCTTGTCGACGAGCATGATGCCCGAATCCACGCTCGCCCGTTCGCACGGCGCAAGACCCAGACGGGCCCAGACCGGATTCGTCGCCTTGATATCGACTTGGTCGGGCCAGAGCAGCAGACCGTTGTCACGATACTCGCTCCAGGCAAATGCCTGCTGCGGGTCTGCCAGGGGCACCGTATCGGCGTCGAGAAACAGCACCTCGCGAAAGCGGCTCTGCGCGATCGCATACGGCTTGAGCGGCCATCCGCCCGACAGCCTGGCGGGATAGCGCGCCACCAGCGTTTCCGCATCGACGACTTCGACACCTTCCTCGACCAGGAGGAGACGCATCTCTTCGCTCATTTCGCGCTGGCCGAGATGCCAAACCTGGATGGGCAGACTGACACGATGGACGCGCCGCAAGAACCAGATCAGCACCCAGGCGCAGGTGAAATAGCGCACCCCGCCCGCACAGATCACGATGCCACGGCCCTCGAACCTGCCGGATTCGTAACGCGCAGGCGCTGCGCGGCGGCGTTCGATCGTCTCCTCGAGCAAATGTTGCATCCGCTGCGCAAACCGTATCCGATCCGGCGCCAAAGAAGCGGTTTTAGCAGGCGACGTCAAGAAAGCCCATTCGATCGGACCTACCAGCGGCCGTTGAGCGCAATCTAACATCGCGTCCTTGATCACGAGACGATGCCGGGTAACGTCGAGATATGTCGCCCCTCCACACGATTCGAGCCTTCGTCTCCCGAGCGCTGCTCCGGCTTGCACCGGCCACGCGCGACCGCATCAGTCTTGGCCGCAAGCTCACACGCCACTGCCGTGGCGACCTGAGACTGGATCGGATGACTATTGCGGTGAGGGAGCAGTCGCACCGGACGGCGAAGCGTCATCGCGTTGACGTGAAGCTCGACAGATCCCGCATTCAGCTCAGCTGCGACGGCGCGCTCATCAGGCAGAATCCGGAGGAAATCTACTATCGCATGGCGGGGTTGCTGCCCGTCGTCGCCGGGCAGCCGAGCCTGCGCGGCGTACGCCTGACGGCCGACATCTCGGACGGGGAGGACAGCGGAGCCGGCGTGATGAGTTTCTGCAGCCGGGATCCCGCCGCGGTCCTGATCCCGGATCACATCTTCGTTCGTACCCGCGGCTATGCGCAAGAGCGCGCGCTTGCGCCGCGCCGTATCACGCCGTGGGACGAACGCAGCGACCAGATCGTCTGGCGCGGGTCGACCACCGGCGTCGGCCTCATCACCAAGCCGGAGCTTGCCGCAGACGATGCCGATCTGATTCCCCGGGTCCGGCTCTGTCTCGCCCTGAAAGGCATCGCCGGCACCGACGTCAAACTGAGCGGCGTCGCGCAATCCAGGGACAAGAGCCTGGACCAGGCGCGGCTGGCGGAGGCCGGCCTGCTCGGAGACTTCATGTCTCCGATGGTCTGGTATGGTTTCAAGTTCGCCATCGATATCGACGGCAACAGCAACGCGTGGTCCAATCTGTTCACCCGCCTGTTGATGGGGTGCTGTGTCCTCAAGGTCGCCTCCGCGACCGGCTATCGCCAATGGTATTACGAAGATCTCAAGCCCTGGACCCATTACGTGCCGGTCAGGGCGGATCTCGGCGACCTGCAGGACATCATCGGCTGGTGCCGGTCGCATCCGGCCGCGTGCCGGCAGATTGCCGCGGAGGGCGAGGCCTTCGCCATGGCGCGCGATTTCGAGACGGAGATCGCCGCCGCGCGCGAGCGGGTTCGTCGCGCCTATGCCGACCATCCTGGCCGCACGGGAAGCGTCAAGGGTTGAGGGATCGAAGAGCTATCCGGTGCGAACGGCTTTCGTCCACCATTCCTCGGACTCCTCATAACCGAAATTCATCAGCAGGCTGGTCGCCCCGGATTCGTGGAAGTATCGCCTGCTGCGCTCGTCGAAGATATGCTGCCAATAGGCGCCGCGCCGGTGGCGCTGCAGCAGATCGAAGATCGATCCTGCCGGCGGTTTGAAGCCAAATCCGTTGTAGGGGTTCTCCGCGTAGCGATCCGACCGCCGGTGCCGGCTCACGCCATCGGCCAGGACTTCCGTTGCAACGTTTTCGCCCGCGAATCTGATCATGCTGTCCAGCGCGTTTTCCGGCGCAGCCACGAGATCCTCATATCTGACGAACAGCATGGGCCGCGTCTTGCTCGCCCGCATGGCCGCCGCGACATGCTCGCTCCAGGAACCCGCCTGCCGGTCGAGCCACCGGATCGCCTCGCAGACCTGATCGAGTTGCTGGAAATCGTGGCCGCCGAACAGCAGGCTCATCTGCAGGAATGACAGCGTAGCGTTGCGGCCGTCCCGCACGATGTAGATCACCGGATCGGAGTTCGCCGGCAGCTCGTGGCTCTTGATGATGTCGATCTCGTCGAGGCAGGGCGCCAGTCCGCTGCCCTGCGGTGGGACGACGTCGCCCGCATAGACGCTCAGCTGAGCACGGCCCTGAAGGATCGCGAAATAGGATCTGACCAGGGTGTTGCCCGACCGTGGATAGGACACGAGGTAATATCGCTTGCGGGATTCGCCCGACCGACGCTGGAGCAGGAAATCCCAGATCACCTGCCGCGCGTGATTTTCGACTGCAGGATCGGATCCCATGACATCTCCCATGACATCTCACCTCGAAGCGGTCGAAGCGGCCAGAGTCCGCACGCCGAACACAGCCGACCGGTCTGGCTGCTTATATCGCGAGCATCGTTGTGTGTCCGCTTCGGAATGAGCTGGCTGGGGCGGGAGGGATCGAACCTCCGAATGGCGGAATCAAAATCCGCTGCCTTACCGCTTGGCTACGCCCCAACAGGCGACGAACGGGAACGGGTGGACGAACCGGCCCCTCCGGATTCCCCTCAGTCGCAGCCGGTCTATAGGGAGAGAAGCGGCATTTCAACCGCCTGACGGGGCAAAATACCACGGGCTCCGGCCCGGCAGCCGCCACACTTTATTATAATTCGTAAACGGGCCGATCCGGTCCGGACCCATCCTGGCATTGCGCCCATTGAGACCTCCGGCGTTTCATGGGAATACGGCGCCAATATCCGTCCACGGGAGTGAGCCATGACCTACCGCGCGCCGATTTCTGACATGCTGCTGTCGCTCAACCATGGCGCCGGCCTCAAGGCTGCCGTGGAGGCCGGCCATTACGGCGATTTCGACGCCGACATCGCCGCCGCCGTGCTCGAGGAGGCCGGCAAGTTCGCGACCGACGTGCTGGCACCGCTCAACAAGGTCGGCGACAAGAACGGCATCAAGCTCGCCGACGGCAAGGTCACGACCGCGCCGGGCTGGCCCGATGCCTACAAGCGCTGGACCGAAGGCGGCTGGAATGCGGTCTCGGGGCCGGAGGATTTCGGCGGCCAGGGCCTGCCGATCGCGATCAACGCGGCCTGCACCGAGATCTGGAGCGCCGCGAACCTCGCCTTCGGCCTCTGCCCGCTGCTGACGGCTTCGGCGATCGAGGCACTCGATGCGCATGGCAGCGACGAGCTGAAGACAATCTATCTCGAAAAGCTCGTCTCCGGCGCGTGGACCGGCACGATGCAACTGACCGAGCCGCAGGCCGGCTCCGACGTCGGCGCACTTCGCACGCGTGCCGAACGCGCACCCGACGGCACCTATCGCATCACGGGCACGAAGATCTACATCACCTACGGCGAACACGACATGACCGAGAATATCGTGCATTTCGTGCTGGCGCGCCTGCCCGACGCCCCCGCAGGCACCAAGGGGATTTCCCTGTTTCTGGTTCCCAAATTCATGGTCAATGCCGACGGTTCGCTGGGCCAGCGCAACGACATCTTCGCCAGCGGCGTCGAGCACAAGCTCGGCATGCATGCCTCGCCAACCTGCACCATGACCATGGGCGACCATGGCGGCGCGATCGGCTTCCTGATCGGCGAAGAGAACCAGGGCATGCGCTGCATGTTCACGATGATGAACCAGGCGCGGCTCGGCGTCGGCCTCGAAGGCGTCGGCGTGGCCGATCGTGCCTATCAGCAGGCGCTGTCCTATGCGCAGGAGCGCAAGCAGGGCCGCGCAATCGGCAAGAAGGGCGACGGGGCGGATTCGATCTTCGTGCATCCCGACGTCAAGCGCATGTTGATGCGGATGCGGGCGCAGACCGCGGCCGCGCGCACCATCTGCTATGCGACAGCGGTTGCGCTCGACGTCTCGACGCGCGCCAGGGATCCCAAGGTCCGCGCCGACGCGGCGGCGCGCGCGGCGCTGCTGACGCCGATCGCCAAAGGCTACGCCACCGATATCGGCAACGAGGTCGCCTATCTCGGCGTGCAGGTGCATGGCGGCATGGGGTTCATCGAGGAGACCGGCGCCGCGCAGCATTATCGCGATGCGCGCATCACCACGATCTACGAGGGCACCAACGGCATCCAGGCGATCGACCTCGTCACGCGCAAGCTGGCGGGCCAAGGCGGTGCGGCGGTGTGGGCGCTGCTCGACGAACTCGCCGCGACCGTCAGCCTGGTCGAGGCCTCCAACGATCCGGCCTTCGGCACCACGGGCGTGAAATTGCGCGAGGCGCTGGAGGCACTGACGCGCAGCAGCAAATGGCTGCTGGCGCGCGTCACGTCGGCCCCCAACGAGGCTCTCGCCGGCGCGACGCCGTATCTGCAGCAATTCGGCGCCACGCTCGGCGGCTGCATGCTGGTCTCCGAGGCGCTCGCGGCGAAAACCGACGGCCATGCGGACGCCGCGCGCTACGTTTCGCTCGCGCGTTTCTTCGCCGAGAACATCACGGTGCAAGCGGGCGCACTGGAGCGCACCGTCACGGAGAGCGCGGAGTCGGTCGCGGCGGCAGACGCGGTATTGCTGGGATAGGCTGTTTACCACCAGCGCGGCTCGTAGTCCGGATGCAGCGAAGCGAAATCCCTGAAGCCACCCGATCGGATTCGATGGTCCCGGATTGCGCTTCGCTCCATTCGGGCTACATCGCTACAACGCCGCGAGCTTGGCCTTGACTCCCGGCCGCCAGAGCACGAGTCCCGCCGCCACGAGATCGAGCACGACGCACACCGCGAACGCCGTCGTGTAGTCGCCGCTCGCGCTGCGCACGAGGCCGACGATGCCCGGGCCGAAAGCGCTGACGATACCGCTGATCGAGGTGCCCAATCCCATCGCCGCTGCGAAGGCGGCCGAACCGATCTCGCGCTGGATGATCAAGGGCGGGAACGTAATCATGTTGCCGATCGAGAAGCCGTAGACGGCACAGCACGCCAGCAGCACCGTGGGACTCGTGCCCTGGATAAGCACGAACAGCGCCGCCGCCTGGCTCGTCATCGACGCCGCGCAGGCAAGCCGCGGATCGAGCCTGTCGACGAACAGACCGAGCGACAGGCGGCCGACCACCGCCATCGCCGCCATGATGGTGACGGCAAGACCGGCGCTGGCGCGTCCGATCAGCGGTTCGAGGAAGGTGACCTGGTGGATGATGAATCCCATCTGCGCCAGTAGCGCGATCGCAATCGGCAGCACCATGGTCCAGAACGCGGCGTTGGCAAGCAGCGTCTTGCGGGAACGAGCCGGCGCAGCGACGGCCTCGCCTGAACGTCCGCCCGTTGCGCGCACGTTCTCGGCCGGCCACCCGATGAAGCCAACCACCACGGGCAGCACCAGCGCCACCATCGCGATCGTCGCCAACAGCATTGCGGAGCGGAAGCCGATGCTTCCGGTCAACGACAGCAGCAGCGGAACGAGGACGATGCCGCCACAGGTCGCACCATTGAAGGCCAGGCTGAGCGCGAGCCCGCGGCGCCGCTCGAACCAGGAGTTCAGCACGGTCGCGATCACCACGGTCCCCATGCCGGTCCATCCGACCGACATGAGCGCATAGGCAAGATAGAGCTGCCAGGGCGTCTGCATCAGCGCCAGCAGCACCGTCGAAGCGCCGAGCGCCGACAGGCCGCACAGGATCAGCGCCCGCAGCCCGATTCGGGTCAGCAAATCGTCGGTGAAGATGACGAGGACGGCGGTCAGCAGAAACGAGAAGGTGCTGGCCGCGGAGACCAGCGTGCCCGGCCAGCCATGCGCGCGCTGCAGCTCGGCCAGGTAGACGCCCTGGCCATAGAGGCCGAAGCCGAACATGAAGAAGGCCATCAGGAAGCACGCCAGCACGACGCGCCAGCCGCGGTATTGCAGCGAGGATTCGTCAACGCCCGTTGCGACAACCATCAATCGAGCAATCGGCCAAAGGAAACGGCATCGACCGATCGTGCTCTACAACCCCCGGTTTTTCAATTAAAACATTGTAGCTATTTGTTGCGCCGCGCAACAGCGTGTGAGAGTGATGCGGCCGGCGCGTCCGAAATGCGCGGTTCCGAGGTACCATGCGCCCGGGGCCATCCTCCAAAAGGTTGCGGAGGGCAGATTGGCACGCCTGCAGGATCATGTAGGCTGATGCTTGCGAGACTCGCCAAAGCCAGGAGTCGCGGCGACGCAGGGGGTACCATGTCGATCGGCAACATCATCGTCACCGACGAGCGCGGAACGCGCGTCATCATCCTGCGCCGCCCGGGCAAGAAGAACGCGATCACGCAGGACATGTATCGCGAGATGAGCCGCGCGATCGACACGGCGCAGAACAATCCCGACATTCGCTGCATGATCATCACCGGCGGCTCCGGCGTGTTCACGGCCGGCGATGACATCGAGGATTTTCTGAAGGCCGATGCCGCCCGCCCGGAAACCCTGTCGGACGGCGCGAAATTCCTCTATTCCCTCGCGCTCAATGTCAAGCCGATCATCGCCGCCGTGGACGGCGCATCGATCGGCATGGGTACGGTGATGCTGTTCCACTGCGATTATGTTCTCGCCTCGACTGCTGCAACCTTTTCCGCGCCTTATATCCATCTCGGACTGGTGCCGGTCGGCGCCGCCAGCCTCCTGATGCCGAAAACGATGGGGTATCAGCGCGCCTTCGCGATGCTGGTCATGGGGCGTAGTTTTACGGCGGCGGAGGCGCAGGCCGCAGGCCTGGTCAACACCGTGGTCTCTCCGGGGCACACCGAGATCGAGGCCCGGAAGGTGGCCCGCGATATCTGCCGGCTTCCGGCCGACGCGGTCGCCGCCTCGCGCAAATTGCTGCGCGCCGCCCCCGAAGAACTCACCCGCCGCATCGACCAGGAAGCCCATCTGTTCAGCGAGCGGCTGAAGTCGGACGACGCCGTGGCCGCGTTCAAAGCGTTTGCAAACAGGAAGAAGCGGTAGGGACGACGCCAAGTGAAGCGCCGTCATTCCGGGGCGCGCGGAGCGCGAGCCTGGAATCCATCGGGGCCCGGGAGTTGGTGGATCAATGGATGCTCGAATGCGCAATTGCGCATCATAGCTCGCGACGTCGTCGCGACCCGAAACGACATCGAGAACGTTCGTGAAATCTTCGCGCGGAGCGACTAATCTGGATTCCATGCGACATTTGTTCTCACTCCTCCTCGCCACACTCGTCCTTGCCCTCCCCGCCTCGGCCCAGACCGCCGCACCCGTGGAGCTGCGCATGCTTGCGATCAACGACTTCCACGGCAATCTGCGGCCGCCGCCGGGCGGCATCCGCATCAATGATCCCGAGGACAAAAGCAAGAAGGTGATGGTCGCGGCGGGCGGCGCCGAATACATGGCAACGCTGGTGAAGCAGCTGCGCGAGGGGCACAAGAACACGATCTTCGTCGCCGCCGGCGATTTGATCGGCGCGAGCCCGTTCCTGTCGGCGATGTTTCACGACGAGCCTTCGATCGAGGCCCTGTCCATGATGGGGCTTGCGATCACATCGGTCGGCAATCACGAGTTCGACGAGGGCAAGACCGAGCTCTTGCGGATGCAGAATGGTGGCTGCCATCCCGTCGACGGCTGCCAGGGACCGCATCCCTTTACGGGCGCGAAATTCCAATATCTGGCGGCCTCCACCGTGGAAACCGCGACCGGCAAGAGCGTGCTGCCACCCTATGAGATCAGGGAATTCGAAGGCATTCCGGTCGCCTTCATCGGGCTCACCTTGAGAGAGACCGCGGGCATCGTCTCGCCAGCAGGCATCGCCGGGCTCGAATTCCGCGACGAAGCCGAGACGGTGAATGCACTCGTGCCGCAACTGAAGGCGCGCGGCGTCGAGGCGATCGTGGTGCTGATCCACCAGGGCGGCGACCCCTCGGGCGACTACAATGAATGCCCGGCCGTGACCGGCCCCATCGTCGATATCGTCAGGAAATTCGATCGCGCCGTCGACATCGTCGTCAGCGGCCACACCCACCGCGCCTATGTCTGCAATATCGACGGGCGGCTCGTCACCAGCGGCGACAAATACGGCACGCTGGTCACCGCGATCGACCTCACGCTCGATCCAACAACGCGCGACATCGTCAGCGCAAGGGCCGAGAACGTCATCGTCGCGAACGCGTCGCTGGCCAAGGACCCCGAGCAAACTGCGTTGATCGATGCCTATGACAAGCTCTCGGCGCCCATCGCCAATCGCCCGGCGGGATCTGTGACGCAGACGCTGTCGCGCGTTCCGAACGAGGCCGGCGAGAGCGCGCTCGGCGACGTCATCGCCGACGCACAGCTCGCCGCGACCAGGGCGGCCCAGGATGGCAGCGCTGTCATCGCGCTCACCAATCCCGGCGGCATCCGGACCGATATCGTGCCGAAGGAAAACGGCGCGGTGTCGTTCGGCGAGCTGTTCGCGAGCCAGCCGTTCCGCAACCGCCTCGTCACCCTGACGCTGACCGGCAGCCAGCTCAAGGAAATGCTGGAGCAGCAATGGCTCGATCCAAAACGCCCGCGAATCCTCCAGGTCTCGAACGGATTCAGCTATACTTGGGACGCAACAAAGCCATTCGGCGAGCGTGTCGTGATTGAAACGATGACGCTGAATGGCCGGCCGATCGAGCCGGGGAGCGGCTACCGCGTCACCCTCAACGATTATCTCGCTGTCGGAGGCGACGGCTTCACGGTCGCCAAACAGGGGACAGAAGCGCAATATGGCGGCTACGACGCGGATGCCCTGTTTGCGTTCTTCAGGGCGCACGGGCCGATCGGGCCGCTTCCGCCCACCCGCATCCTGCGCGTGAATTGATCCGGATCAAACGGACCGGAACAGGACCACCCTTTGCCATTTTCGTCCAAACGCCTAGATTGCGTTTGGCATTGCGTTTTGGCGCCGGATGCGCCAAGCGACGTCGAGAGCCCGTATCCCGTGAGGCCGACCTGATGAGCACGCTCCTCCTCTCCCACAAGGCCTGCCTCGACCACGACACGCCGCCGGGTCATCCTGAACGGCCCGATCGCCTGCGCGCGGTCGAGGAAGCGCTGTCCATCGAGCGCTTCCAGTTCCTGGTGCGCGACCAGGCCCCGGAGGGCGACCTCGATCTCGTCACGCTCTGCCACAACGAACACTACGTCACCGAGCTTCGCCACATCGCGCCGTCGAGCGGCCTCGTCTATCTCGACGGCGACACGTCGATGTCACCGGGCACGTGGGAAGCGGTGATGCGCGGCGTCGGCGGCGCGGTGGCCGCAACCGAAGCCGTCATGAATGGCGAGTACCGCAACGCCTTCGTCGCCGTGCGCCCGCCAGGACATCACGCCGAGATCGGCAAGCCGATGGGCTTCTGCTTCTTCGACAATGTCGCGATCGCCGCGCGCCACGCCCAGCGCAAATACGGCATCACGCGCGCCGCCATCGTCGATTTCGACGTGCATCATGGCAATGGCACGCAGGACATCTTCTGGTCAGACCCGACCGTGATGTATTGCTCGACGCACCAGATGCCGTTGTTTCCGGGCACCGGCGCGACGGGCGAACGCGGCGAGCACGACACCATCGTCAACGCGCCGCTCGCCTCCGAGGACGGCGGCCCCGAATTCCGGTCCGCGTTCGAGAATTTGATCCTGCCGCAGCTGACCAAGTTCAGTCCCGAGCTGTTGATCATCTCCGCCGGCTTTGATGCGCATTACCGCGATCCTCTGGCTTCGCTGAACCTGCGCGCGGAGGACTACACCTGGGTCACGCGCAAGCTCATGGACCTTGCCGACAAGACCGCGGGAGGCCGCGTTGTGTCGGTGCTCGAGGGCGGCTATGACCTGCAAGCATTGAAAGAATCTGTTACGGCGCATGTCGGTGCCCTGATGGGCGCTTAGACAGACCCGCCACATTACGCCCGCAAAACACTGCTGTTTTGCAAGAGCAGCGAATCGGGCAATCGGAAACGGATATGGCCGAAAATACTCAAGTCGACGTCGCCAAGCTCACCTTCGAGCGCGCGATCGAGGAACTCGAGACGATCGTCAAGCGGCTCGAGGACGGCAAGGTGCCGCTCGAGGAATCCGTCACGATCTACGAGCGCGGCGAAGCGCTGAAGCGGCGCTGCGAGGAGCTGCTGCGTCAGGCCGAGGCGCGGGTCGACAAGATCACCACCGATGCCAGCGGCCATGCCACCGGCACCGCACCGCTGGACGTGAAGTAGAGGCCGCTGCCCAACCGCCCATCTGCCGGCCAACATTTTTCCTTGATCACACGGTTCCATTTGCGGGAACGCCCGACTCCTCGGGTTTGGACGTGGTGGTGATGGACGCCCCGGGGCCGTTCACCGGCCGGATTCTGATCCAAAGGAGCCAATTTCACCGCGAAATACTGCCGAGGAACCGGGCAATGTCGGAACCTCCTGGAAGACGTCCCAGTTAACCAATCTGGCCCACGGGTTGCACGTGCATGCCCGTAATCTGGCCAGCGGGTTGGCTTTGGCCCAAGCTTTGGTGTAAAGCTGCGCTGAGTGTGGCTTTTTGCAAGCCTTGCGTGGGCATCGATTACCGACGACAAGCGCTTCAAATTGCTGATGAAATTGGCTGGGACGGACGAAGCCGATCTAAGTGACAGGGATCACAGAGACTGAACCGGAGCGCACTTAAGCTCACCTAAGCTTGAAGACGGGGCTTTGCCCCATGCAGGTGGCTCCGACGGTTTTAGGACTCGCGCTGCGCCGACATTGTGCAAACCCATCGCGCACCGGAACGACCTTCCGGCGCTGACAAATTGGAAATCGCCGTGAACGCATACAGTAAGACGCCGCTTCTCGACACCATCCGGACACCCGACGACCTGCGCAAGCTCAAGGTCGAGCAGGTCCGCCAGGTCGCCGACGAGCTGCGGCAGGAGACCATCGATGCCGTCTCGGTGACCGGCGGTCACTTCGGCGCGGGTCTCGGCGTGGTCGAACTCACCACGGCGATCCATTACGTCTTCGACACGCCGCGCGACCGGCTGATCTGGGACGTCGGCCACCAGGCCTATCCGCACAAGATCCTCACCGGCCGGCGCGACCGTATCCGCACGCTGCGCACCGGCGGCGGCCTGTCCGGCTTCACCAAGCGCAGCGAGAGCGATTACGATCCGTTCGGCGCCGCGCATTCCTCGACCTCGATCTCCGCCGGCCTCGGCATGGCGGTCGCACGCGACCTCGCCGGCGGCAACAACAACGTCATCGCAGTGATTGGTGACGGCGCGATGTCGGCAGGCATGGCCTATGAGGCCATGAACAATGCGGGTGCGATGAATTCGCGCCTGATCGTCATCCTCAACGACAACGACATGTCGATCGCACCGCCGGTCGGCGCCATGAGCGCGTATCTGTCGCGCCTCTACTCCGGCAAGACCTATCGCACGCTGCGCGAGGCCGCCAAGCAGATCAACCAGCGCCTGCCCAAGGTCATCGCCAGCCGCGCCAACCGCGTCGAGGAATATTCGCGCGGCTTCATGATGGACGGCGGCACGCTGTTCGAGGAGCTCGGCTTCTATTACGTCGGCCCGATCGACGGCCATAACCTCGACCATCTCCTGCCCGTGCTGAAGAACGTGCGCGACATGGAGACCGGCCCGATCCTGGTCCACGTCGTGACCCAGAAAGGCAAGGGCTACGGTCCTGCGGAAGCCTCCGCCGACAAGTACCACGCCGTCGTGAAGTTCGACGTCGCGACCGGCACCCAGGCCAAGTCCAAGCCGAACGCGCCGGCCTACCAGAACGTGTTCGGCCAGAGCCTCGTCAAGGAAGCTCAGAAGGACGACAAGATCGTCGCCATCACGGCGGCAATGCCGTCTGGCACCGGCGTCGACATCTTCAACAAGGCGTTCCCCGACCGCACCTTCGACGTCGGCATCGCCGAGCAGCACGCGGTGACGTTCGCCGCCGGTCTTGCGACCGAAGGCTACAAGCCGTTCTGCGCGATCTACTCGACCTTCCTGCAGCGCGGCTATGACCAGATCGTGCACGACGTCGCGATCCAGAACCTGCCCGTACGCTTCGCCATCGACCGCGCCGGCCTGGTCGGCGCCGACGGCGCGACGCATGCCGGTTCGTTCGACAACGCCTATCTCGGCTGCCTGCCCAACATGGTGATCATGGCCGCGGCCGACGAGGCCGAGCTCGTTCACATGGTGGCGACGCAGGTCGCGATCAACGACCGTCCGAGCTCGCTGCGCTATCCGCGCGGCGAGGGCCGCGGCGTCGAGATGCCCGACGTCGGCGTTCCCCTCGAGATCGGCAAGGGCCGCATCATCCGCCAGGGCAACAAGATCGCCCTGCTCTCCTTCGGAACGCGCCTCGCCGAATGCGAGAAGGCCGCCGACGAGCTTGCAGCCCATGGCCTCTCCACCACGATTGCGGACGCGCGCTTCATGAAGCCGCTCGACACTGAGCTGGTGCTCAAGCTCGCCCGTGACCACGACGTCCTGATCACGATCGAGGAAGGCTCGATCGGCGGCTTCGGTTCGCATGTCGCGCAGTATCTGACAGACCAGGGCGCGCTCGACACCGGCATGGTGCGGTTCCGCTCGCTGGTGCTGCCCGACGTGTTCCAGGACCACGACACCCCGGCGGCGATGTACGCCCGCGCCGGTCTCGACGCCAAGGGCATCGTCTCCAAGGTGTTCGAGGCGCTCGGCAAGGACGTGAAGGCCGAGACGGTCAAGCTGGCCTGATCGTCGTACGGGCACTGAACCTCACCTCTCCCATTGGGAGAGGTCGTATCGCGCGAGAGATCCGGCTGAGGGGTTCAGGTCCCACGAGAGAGTGTAACCCCTCACCCGCGCCTTCGGCGCGACCTCTCCCTTTGGGAGAGGTTCAGCACCGCCGACGCCGTTGCAGCTTCGCGCCTCTTCGAGCGTTCACGCCATGAAAATCTATCTGGCAGGCCCCGACGTGTTCCTGCCGGATGCGGTCGAGATTGGCCGGCGCAAGGTTGATATCTGCGCGGCTCACGGCCTCACCGGCCTCTATCCGCTCGACAATATCGTCGACCTCGCCGCTCCGGACGCCTCCCGGCAGATCTTTTGCGGCAACGAGGCGATGATGGATGCGGCGGACGCGATCATCGCCAACCTCACCCCGTTCCGCGGCGCCGGCGCCGATCCCGGTACCGTCTACGAACTCGGCTACATGGCCGGCCGCGGCAAGTTCTGCCTCGCTTATTCCAACGACGGCACCGTCTATGCCGACCGCGTCGGCCGCCTCATGGACGTGACCTCCGAGAACGGGCGACTGGTCGATAAGGATGGGCTGACGGTCGAGGATTTCGGCCTCGTCGACAATCTCATGATGATCCATGCGCTCGAGCTGCACGGCTGCCCGCTGGTGACGCCGGCGGCAACGCCCGTCGACGCCTGGCACGATCTTGCTGCATTCGAGGCTTGCGTCCGGATGGCAGCCGCGCGATTGATCGCTCCTTGAGCGCTCGTCCTGTTTCGGAGAACCGATGCCCCCTGCCCGCAAACGCGCGGATGTTCTGCTGGTCGAGCGCGGCTTGTTCGAGAGCCGGGCACGGGCGCGCGCCGCGATCGAGGCCGGTCTTGTCACGGCCGACGACAAGCAGGTGGCAAAACCGTCGGAGACGATCGCCGCGGACGCGGTGATCCAGGCCGAGCCCGCGCACCCCTATGTCTCGCGCGGCGGCGTCAAGCTCGCCGGCGCGCTGGAGCGCTACCCGATCGAGATCGAGGACCATGTCTGCCTCGATGTCGGCGCCTCCACCGGTGGGTTCACCGAGGTGCTGCTGGCGAACGGCGCCAGCCTGGTGTTCGCGGTCGATGTCGGCACCAGCCAGTTGCACCCATCGCTTCAGGGGCATTCCAGGATCGTGTCGATGGAGGAGACCGACATCCGCAGCTATGACGGCAAGCGGCTGCCGGCGCGGCCCGATGTCGTCGTCATCGACGTCAGCTTCATCTCGCTGAAGTCCGTTCTGCCCGTGGCGCTGTCGCTGGCGGCAGCGCCGGTCAGCCTGCTGGCGCTGATCAAGCCGCAATTCGAGGCCGACCGGAAGCACAACAAGAAAGGCATCATCCGCGATGCCGCCGTGCATGCGGAAGTCTGCGACGACATCGCGGCCTTTGCCGCGTCGCTCGGCTGCACCGATATCGAGGTGTTCCCCTCCCCGATTGCGGGCGGCGACGGCAATATCGAATTCTTCCTGGGCGCGCGACGTGGTTGAGCGCCTGACCATCGATCATGTCGGCCACCGCGGCGACGGCGTCTGCCTTGATGCCGGCGAAACGGTCTACGTGCCCTATACGCTCGGCGGCGAGACCGTCGAGGTCGATCACGTCGCCGGCCATCATCCCGACCGCCGCAAGCTGCTGGCGGTCGATATCGCCAGCCCGGAGCGCATCGCGCCGTTCTGCCCGCATTTCGGCATTTGCGGCGGCTGCGCGATCCAGCACTGGGCGAGCGAAGCCTACCGCGCCTGGAAGCGCGGCATCGTGGTCGAGACGCTGACGCAGGCCGGCATCGCTTGCGAGGTGGCGCCGCTGGTCGACGCCCATGGTGCCGGACGCAGGCGCGTCACCCTGCATGGGCGGTTCGGCACGCATGACGTCCTCAAGGTCGGCTTCTCCGCGGCGAACTCGCACGACGTCGTTCCGATCGACCGATGCCCGATTCTCGATCCGGCGCTTGGCGGCGCGCTCGATGCCGCCTGGGCGATTTCCGAACCGCTGACGTCCAGAATGCCGGTGACCAAGCCGCTGGACATCCAGATCACCGCCACCGCCAACGGCCTCGACGTCGACGTCCGCGGCTCCGGACCGCTGCCGACGCCGCTGGTCACCGCGCTGTCGCGCGTCGCCGAACAGCATCGGCTGGCGCGGCTGACGCGCCACGGCGAGCTGGTGCTGCAGCGCCTGCCGCCGACGGTCAGGATGGGCCGCGCCGAGGTGACACTGCCGCCGGGCTCGTTCCTGCAGGCGACCGTCGCCGGCGAAGAGACGCTCGCCGCGCTCGTCGCCGAACGCATCGGCAAAGCCAAAGCGGTTCTCGACCTCTTCTGCGGTGTCGGGCCGTTTGCGTTGAGGCTCGCCGAGAAGGCGCATGTGACCGCCTATGACAACGATGCCGGCGCGATCGACGCGCTCTTGAAAGCGGCGCGGACGCCGGGCCTGAAGCCGATCAAGGCCGAGCCGCGCGACCTGTTCCGCCGCCCGCTGGTGCCGCCGGAGCTGCGCGACTTCGACGCGGTGGTATTCGACCCGCCGCGCCAGGGCGCGCAGGCGCAGGCGCTGAAGCTCGCTGCGAGCAAGGTGCCCGTGGTGATCGCGGTCTCCTGCAACGTCGCGACGTTTGCCCGCGACGCGCGGCTGCTGATCGATGGCGGCTACAGGATTGAGCGCGTGATCCCGGTCGACCAGTTCCGCCACACGCCGCATGTGGAAGTGGTGGCGAAGTTCACGCGGTAATTTTCAGCGCCGAAGACCACCCAGCGCCGGCGACTCCCCTGGGAGCATGTTCGATCGGATATCGCTGTCCATGCGGCCCGAATCCTGCTGGGTGAAGCCGGCTCCGAACGACAGGCTGAGATTGGAGGTGGGTTTGAATTCGACCCCTGCGAACGCGCCGTAACCGGGCGACACGCCGGAAGTGAGCGGCGCGAGCGAGCTGCCAATGCCACCGCTGTATTTCAGCGTGTCGAAGCCGGCAAAGAACGTGACCGGCATGCCGCCCGCCGTCTTGGTGTTGTAGCCGAACTGCGTGCTGTCATAAGAGAGCGCACTGAAATTGCCGGAAGGCGCGGTCTGGGTGAGACCGCTCAGACCAAGATTGCCGCGCTCGCTTCCGACAAAGAAACCGGGACGAAAACCGTAGCTTTCGTTGGCATTGCCGGTGCCGAAGCTCGGAAAGTTGCCGTAAACGTCGGCGCTCTGACCGGCACCGCTGCCAAAGCCGAAAGCTCCGCCCGGAATCCAATACCTGAGGGGAGCGACTTGCGCATGAGCCGGCGCTTCGCCGAGGCAGAGCACCGCGAACAGAGTTGCGAGACCGAAACAAGGTACAAGGCTGGGCATTCGGATGACCGTCAGAATAACGCGCAAATTATACGCAACAGACGGCGCAAAGGCCAGCAGGGCTCGCGCGCAGGCATGCCTTCGTCAGGTTCCAGGATGCGCGCCCGGGGCCTTGCACGGGCCGCGCCGCAACGTAAGCTGGCCCCGAACAAGGCGGCGCTAGTCCGCCCGAACGGGAGGATGACGATGCGATATATTGGCCTGGCGCTGGCTGTGATGGTCACCGTAGCGATCCCCGGAGCCGGCCGCGCGGCCGAGCCGACCCGCTTCATGCCGCTGAAACAGGACGAACTTACCCCGCCGCAGAAGGAATGGGCGGATGCGATCGCAGTGCCGCCGCGCAACGCCAAATTCACGAACCCGCCCTACCGCGCCTATATCCGCAACCCGGAGCTGGCACCGAAGCTTTCGGCCATGTCGGACTATCTGCGCTGGAATTCATCGCTGCAAGCGCGCCTCAGCGAATTCGCCATCCTGATCACCGCGCGGCAATGGGCCGCGCAATACGAATGGTTCGCGCATTATCCGCTGGCGATGAAGGCCGGGCTCGATCCCGAGGTCGCGAAAGATATCGCGAACGGTGTCCGGCCGAAGGCGATGAAGGATGACGAAGCCGCGCTCTACGACCTTGCGATGGCGCTCTATCGCGACAAGAAGGTGTCGGACGACGTCTACCGCGCCGCGCAGCAAAAATTCGGCGAGCGCGGCATCATGGATATCATCGGCCTGATCGGCTATTACGACCTGGTCTCGATGACGCTGATCACGATGCAGGCCGAAGCGCCCAACGACAGCGTGCCGCCGCTACCGCCACTTGCTGCGAAGTAGCTTGTCGAAGTTCAGGCCGTCCTGTCGACTGACGACGACGAATCCGCCGGCGGATATTTCGACACGGGCACCGTGAACGACTTGTTGCCGACCTGGAAGATGACCGAACCGGTCTGTCCGTCCTTGGTCGAGATCTGCGACTGCCCGAACATGATAACGTCGTTGTAGACGATGCCGGTGCCCTGTCGGGTGATGCCTTCGGTGGTGACGCTGACCTGGGCTTCCTTGCCATTGACGCCGAGCACACGGAAGCTTGCGCTCTTGCCATTGTCGCTCGAATAGCCGCCCCAGCTTCCGATGAGGCGGCTGTCGGAGGCCGGCGGCGCCTGCTTCTGGAGAGACGCCGTCTGCTTGCCGGCGCCACCTGCCGAGAACAGAAGCACAAGGTTCTGGCCGTCCTTGGTGCCGACGGTCACCGAGCCGAAGGTGATGGTCGCGCCACTGACCTGGGCAAAGCCACGCTCGGTGTGACCGTTGTGGGTGTATTCGACCTGCGCCCGGGAGCCGCGGATGTTCACCACCTTGAAACCGACGGGCTGGTTGTTGCCTGCCCAATTGCCCTGCCAGTCACCGATCAGATTGCTCTGGTGATAGACCCGCTCATTGGCGGGTGAGATCTGGCTGGTGCTCGCAGAGATGACGGCCATTACATTGCCCAGCGGACGGATCTGGTCGACCCGGCCTTCGTTGGTTTCCCGATCAGCCAATCAGCCACGGAATGGAAACACATGGAAACATTCCGATTAGGACCCCTCCATCGTTAACGGGCGGTTAAATTCAACCACCGGGAGAGCAGAGGCAAAACGTCTCACTCGGGGCCGGCGGCGCGCCTCACCGGCCCCAGCGGTCCGACCAGATCTTCTCGCCGATCAGGCAACTGACCCGCGGCTCCTTGTCCACGACCCGCACCACCGGACGCTCGGGCGTGAGGCCTGCAACTTCCATCAGCAGCTTGGTGCGGATCGCTTCCTTGAACTTGTCGCGGTCCTTGATCGAGATGACGAAGGAGCCGGGGCCGCCCACGACGCAGTCCTCGTAGTAGTAATCGAGATTGTCGATATCCATGGTCGAGTACGAGGGCTCCTTGACCATGATCGGCAGTCCGTTGATGACGATGCCCTTCTCGAGCGCCGCGTCGCGCGCCGCCGTGACCGGCCCGCCATTGTTGTTGGGCCCGTCGCCGGAAATGTCAATGACGCGGCGCAGGCCGCGATAGGGATCCTCGTCGAACAGCGGCATCGCGAAATTGATCGCGCCCGAGATGGACGTACGCGAAGCGCGCCGGATCGGCGTCTTCAAGATCTCGGCGGCGACCGCGTCCGCGGTCTCGGGTCCGTCCACCAGCCGCCACGGGATGATGATCTTCTGGTCGCTGGAGGCGGCCCATTCGAAATAGGTCACCGCGATCCGGCCATTCGGACCGAGCTTGAGGGCCTGGAGAAACTCCTTCGACTGGATCGCCTGCGCATAGCCCTCGCGCTGAATCGCGAGCTCGTCCATGTCCATGGAGTAGGAGACATCGACGGCGAGGATCAGTTCGACATCGACCGTCTGCGCGTCCCTGTCGGCTGCCAGCCGCTGCGGTTGACTCTTGGGTGGCTCGAATTTAGGCCCGGGCGCCGCGATGCCCGCAACGTCCCCTCCGGCAAACATGCCGGCCACCAGCACGGCCCCGATCGAGAATAGCATGCGCATCGCACTCTCCCGTCGTATGACGCGATGGTGACATGCAATCGCCCTGCCGCAAAGCGCCAAGATCGATTGCGCTTCACATTCAGTTCAGCGATTTGCTGATCAGCGCCTACGCGGGCCGCGCAAAGCTGCCGTGGTCTTGCCGCACGTGCGGCGCCGGAACACGCGCGACCGATCGGCGACTTCGCAGCGCCTGCCGCACGACACGCGGGACAGAGGACCCCCGCCTACTTGTCCGGCGCGTTTTCCATGCTAGGCTGACCACACAGATGGGGATGGAGTCCCCCGACAACCGCCCGGCGGCCTTCGACCGTAATGGGCTGATGACTCCTGCTTGAGGTGAGGCAATCTTTGAGCCTCTGCCTTTGGCGGGAGCATGGACAAACCCGCCGCTGGCGGGTTTTTTGTTGCCCGAGGACGAAGGCGAGCACGTGACGACAACGACACCGAAGACTGCGCGCACCGGGCTGCCCAGAGGGATCTGGGTGCTCGGCTTCGTCTCGATGCTGATGGACATCTCCTCCGAGATGATCCACGCGCTGCTGCCGGTCTATCTCGTCACCGTGCTCGGGGCGTCCACGCTCACCGTCGGCTTCATCGAAGGCATCGCGGAGGCGACGGCCTCGATTACGAAGATCTTCTCCGGCGCGCTGTCCGACTGGCTCGGCAAGCGCAAGCTGCTTGCTGCGCTCGGTTACGGGCTGGCCGCGCTGACAAAACCGCTGTTTCCGCTCGCCTCGAGTGTCGGATGGCTGGTGGCCGCACGCTTCATCGACCGCGTCGGCAAGGGCATTCGCGGCGCGCCGCGCGATGCGCTGATCGCCGATATCGCGCCTGTCGGCTTGCGCGGCGCGAGCTTTGGCCTGCGGCAATCGCTCGACACCATCGGCGCCTTCGTCGGGCCGCTCGTGGCGGTCGGCCTGATGTGGTGGACTGCCGACAATTTCACTGCGGTGTTCTGGGTGGCGGTGCTGCCGGCATTCCTGTCGTTCGGACTGATCGCGTTCGCGGTGAGCGAGCCGGAGCCGGACCCCAGCCGGGAACCGGCGGGGAACCCGCTCAATCTGACCGCGATGCGTCAGCTTGGAGCGGTCTACTGGCGCGTCGTGGCGGTCGGTATCGTCTTCACGCTGGCGCGCTTCAGCGAGGCCTTCCTGATCCTGCGCGCGCAAAATATCGGGCTCAACGCGATGTGGATACCGGCGGTGCTGGTACTGATGAACATCACCTACGCACTGTCGGCCTATCCGGCAGGCGTGCTGTCGGACCGGATCAACCGCACCGGCCTGCTGGCGCTCGGCCTCGTCTGTCTCGCCGGCGCCGATCTCGCGCTCGCGCTGCTGCCCAGTCTGGCGGGCCTCGCGCTCGGCGTGGTGCTGTGGGGGCTGCATATGGGATTGACGCAAGGCCTGCTCTCGGCCCTCGTCGCCGACACCGCGCCGCCGAGCCTGCGCGGCACCGCGTTCGGCTATTTCAACCTGTTCACCGGCCTTGCCATGCTGGCTGCGAGCGTGATCGCCGGGGCGCTGTGGGACGTTTATGGCCCGGCCTCGACGTTCCTCGCCGGGCTCGGCTTCGCGCTGGTCGCGCTTCTGGGGCTGCTCGCCGTCGGCAACGGGCTGGCTGCGAAGGACGAATGATCATGCACATCGTAAACCGGAGGACGAGAGGTTGAACGTTCAATACATTCTGGCCGTCGCAGCGGGCGGAGCGCTGGGTGCGGTCGTGCGCTATCTCGTCGCGATCGGCTCGGGCCGGGTGTTCGGCACTGATTTCCCCTGGGGTACCCTGATCATCAACGTGACGGGATCGTTCCTGATCGGCCTTTTCGCGGCGCTGTTCGCAAGCAGATGGAACCTGCCGCAGGCGGCCCGCATCTTCCTGACGGTGGGGATCTGCGGCGGCTACACGACGTTTTCCACGTTCTCGCTGGATGCCTGGTATCTGATCGAGCGCGGGCAGACATGGGCTTCCGCGGCCTACATGATCGGATCGGTCGTGCTGTCCCTGGGCGCGCTCATCGCCGCGTTGCAACTGGTTCGCGCGCTGCCCTGAAGACACATGCCCAATCGGCGCATTCCTGCCCATCCCCTTGGGCATGATCTTGCGCAGCCGATCGCCTTGGAGAGGCCCCGGAACCTGCCATATGATAGGCAGGTTCGAAGCCCGTCAGGACCAGGGTGTTTCAGGACACGATGATCGACACTGTCACCACACCGAAAACGCGGACCAGAACCAAGGTCGAGCGGCCGAAGCTGCACAAGGTCATCCTGATCAACGACGACTACACGCCGCGTGAGTTCGTCACGATGATCCTGAAGGCCGAATTCCGCATGACCGAGGATCAGGCCTACAAGGTGATGATCACCGCACACAAGCTGGGCGCCTGTGTGGTCGCCGTGTTCACCAAGGACGTCGCCGAAACCAAGGCCACCCGCGCCACCGACGCCGCCCGCACCAAGGGCTATCCGCTGCTGTTCACGACCGAGCCGGAGGAATAGGGGAACGCTGTACGGGACGGCAGCCGCTCTCCTTCATTCGGATGACGCCTGACGGCGGGCGCGAGTTCTATGCTGCTCCCGATTGGCTTGCGCATCCCGGAGAGATTCCGTGCATAGATACCCTGCATCCATCCTTGCATTGCTGTGTTGTCTGGTCGCGCAGCCCGCTCTCGCCGCGGGCTCGTCGGCCGGCTACGGCATGGGCGGCCAGTTCGCCCGCTTCGACCCGGTCGTCAGCCAGTACAACCAGTCGGGCGAGCTGTTTCGCATCGAAGGCCATTGCCAGTCGGCCTGCACGCTGTTCCTGGCCATTCGCAACGTCTGCATCGAGCCCGGCGCGACCCTGTTGTTTCATGCCGGGCACGACCGCAACAAGATGATCACGGCGTCGTCGACCAGTCACATGATGGGCGCCTATAATGGGCCGCTGCGCGACTTCCTCACCGCCAACCACTACATGGACACGCTGGAATTCCACGCCATCTCGGGCCGCGACATGATCGCCAAATTCGGCTATCCGCAATGCCCGCGCAAATAGCCGGGTATCGCCTGCGCTGGCGCTAGGCGAGGATCGCCGGCGTTTCCTCAGCCAGCCCATACACACGCTGCGCCCTGGCAAACCCCGCAATCGGAAACTCGCCGAGCTCGCGCCAATCGTGGCGACAGGCTTTTGCAAAGACTTCCGAGACCACGACGGTGCGGCCGAGCCGTCCTGCGATCTTCTCCAGCCGGGCCGCGAGATTGACGGCCGGGCCGATGCAGGTGAAGTCGAGCCGGTTGCCGCCGCCGATGTTGCCGTAGAGGATGTTGCCAACATGCAGCGCGACGCCGAAGCGGAAGCGCTCGACGACGTCGCCGACCGGAAAAGCCAGCGCCTCGACGCTGGCGCGGGACTCGCGCGCCGCTTCCAGCACGCGCGCACAGACATGCCCGGCGTCGCCGACATATTCGTCGATCGGAAACACCGCGAGCAGGCCGTCGCCCATGAACTTCAAGACCTCGCCGCCATGGCCGCGGATCGCGGTGACCTGGCAGTCGAAATAATGGTTGAGGATCTGGACCACGGTCTCGGCCGGCAGCCGGTCCGACAGCGCCGTGAAGCCGCGCAGATCCGACAGCCAGATCGCGGCCTGCATGGTGTCGTTGTGACCGCGGCGGATCTGGCCACCGAGGATGCGGGCGCCGGCGCGATTGCCGACATAGGTGTCGAGCAACACCTCGGCGGTACGGCGCAGCGCGATGATCTCGATGATGCGCGCCAGCGGTTCGATGATGACGCGCAGCGCCGCAACATGGTCGGGGTCAAAGCCTCCCGGTTGCGTGGTGCTCACGCTTATCGCGTGAACCATGCCATCGAGAAAGCGAAGTGGCAGCGCCAGATAGTCGGTCGCCCCTTCGTTCCTGAGATCGACCAGCACGGGAAAGCGTTCGGCCTCCGGACCATGCGGATTGCCCCTCACCTCAACGGCGTCGCGAAAAACGATGCTCAGGGGGCTCGCCTGGAACTCCGGCGTATTCTGGATCTCGAAATCGACGCTGCCCATCTGGATCTCGGACGCGCCCCGGCTCCAGATGAAGTTGCGGCCGAAGACCTCAGGATGCAGCGTCCTAACGAAAATGCCGACGCGCCAGAGCGGCAGCCCGGCCTCGACCATGCGCTCGCACCACTCGATCATCCAGCCGCCCAGGCCGTCGACCGGATGCTGGGCCGAGATGAGCCAGTCGACGACATTCTGATACGAAACGGCGGTCATGTGTGCATCGTGCCGGATCGAAGGCCGCGCCGCCAGCGTGAAGATGATGGTCAGCCGACCTGGCCGCGATTCCGCAAAAAGTGATCGGCCAGCACGCAGGCCATCATGGCTTCGCCGACGGGGACGGCGCGGATGCCGACGCAGGGATCGTGGCGGCCCTTCGTGAAGATCTCGGTGTCGGCGCCCTGGCGATCGACGGTCAGGCGCGGCTGCAGGATCGACGAGGTCGGCTTCACCGCGAAACGCACCACCACCGGCTGCCCCGTCGAGATGCCGCCCAAGATGCCGCCGGAATGGTTGGACAAGAAGCGCGTGCCGTCATTGCCGGTCCGCATCTCGTCGGCGTTCTCCTCGCCGGTCAATTCGGCCGCGCCAAAACCGGCGCCGATCTCGACGCCCTTTACCGCGTTGATGGTCATCATCGCGCCGGCGAGATCGGAATCGAGCTTGGCGTAGATCGGGGCGCCAAGGCCGGCCGGCACGCCTTCGGCGACGATCTCCAGCACCGCGCCGATCGAGGAGCCGCTCTTGCGAATGCCGTCGAGATAGGTTTCGAAGAACGCGGCCTTGTCCTTGTCCGGACAGAAGAACGGATTTTGGGCGATCTCGTCCCAGTCCCATTTGTCGCGGTCGATCTTGTGCGGGCCCATCTGCACCAGCGCGCCGCGCACCTTCACATCAGGCAGCACTTTTCGCGCGATGGCGCCGGCGGCGACGCGGGTCGCGGTCTCGCGCGCCGAGGAACGCCCGCCGCCGCGATAGTCGCGCAGACCGTACTTGGCCTCGTAGGTGAAGTCGGCATGACCCGGGCGAAACTTGTCCTTGATCTCGGAATAGTCCTTGGAGCGCTGGTCGGTGTTCTCGATCAGCAGCCCGATCGGCGTGCCCGTCGTCACCTGCACGCCGGTCTCCGGATGCGCCATCACGCCGGAGAGAATTTTCACCTGGTCCGGCTCCTGGCGCTGGGTGGTGAAGCGCGACTGGCCGGGCCGGCGCCGGTCGAGGTCCTGCTGGATATCGGCCTCGGTCAACGGGATCATGGGCGGGCAGCCGTCGACCACGCAGCCGATCGCCACCCCATGGCTCTCGCCGAAGGTGGTGACGCGGAACATGTGGCCGAAGGTGTTGAAGGACATTGCTGCTCGCTGGCTCAGTTCCGGCGTGTGGTAACGCGCGGTGGGCCGGGGGTCAAACCCGCTCCACCGTCATTCCGGGGCGATGCTAAGCATCGAACCCGGAATCTCGAGATTCCGGGTTCGCCCTGTGGGCGCCCCGGAATGACGCCGGGTTCGGTTAACTGAACTTCTCCAGCCGTCCGTCGCGGAACACGTAGACGGCGCCCTGTTCGATATAGAGCTCGGCGGCACTCGCCGGCGTCTCCAGGCCGAGCGAGACCATCAGGGCCCGGCAGGTGCCGCCATGGGCGACCGCGACGGTGTCGGTCCGGAGCTGGTCGTACCAGGCGCGTACGCGGACCTGCACGTCGGCATAGGTCTCCCCGCCCGCGGGGCCGACGGTCCATTTGTCGGCGAGGCGCCTCGCGTAGACGTCGGGATCGGTCGCCTCGCTCTCGGCCAGTGTCAGCCCTTCCCAGGCGCCGTAGCCGATCTCGCGCAGGCGATCATCGAGCGCATAGTCCGCCACCGGCAGTTCGAGCTTGCCGCGCGCGAGCTCCATGGTCTGGCGCGCCCGTCCGAGCGGGCTCGACACGTAGGGCAGCGCCGCCTTGTCGCGGCCGTCACGCTTGAAGAGATCGGCGAGAATGCCACCGGCCTGCAGGGCCTGATCGCGCCCGCGCGCATTCAGCGGAATGTCCTTGGTGCCCTGAAGCCTGCCGAGCACATTCCACTCGGTCTCGCCGTGGCGAAGGTAATAGATCGTCGGCACGGGCATTGCAGACTTGAAGCTAGTCTTTTCCACCGAACGAGATGTCCGGCGCGTCCGGACGTTTCATGCCGAGCACGTGATAGCCGGAATCGACGTGGTGCACCTCGCCGGTGACGCCGCGCGACAGATCGGAGAGGAGATACAGCGCGCTGCCGCCGACGTCCTCGGTCGACACGTTGCGCCGCAGCGGCGCGTTATTCTCGTTCCACTTCAGGATATAGCGGAAGTCGCCGATGCCGGACGCGGCCAGCGTCTTGATCGGGCCCGCCGAGATCGCGTTGACGCGGATGTTCTTCTCGCCGAGATCGGCGGCAAGATAGCGCACGCTCGCCTCCAGCGCCGCCTTGGCCACGCCCATCACGTTGTAATGCGGCATCCATTTCTCGGCGCCGTAGTAGGACAGCGTGACCAGCGAGCCGCCGTCCGTCATCAGTTTCTCGGCGCGCTGCGCCACAGCCGTGAATGAATAGCAGGAGATCAGCATCGACTTGGAGAAGTTCTCCGGCGTGGTGTCGACATAGCGGCCGTCGAGCTGCTCGCCATAGGCGATGGCGTGCACCAGGAAGTCAATCTTGCCCCACTTCTCCTGCAGCACCGCGAAGGCAGCGTCGATGGTCGCGGCATCCGTGACGTCGCAATGGCCGAGCACGAGGCCGCCGATCTCGGCGGCGAGCGGCTCGACGCGCTTTTTCAGCGCATCGCCCTGATAGGTGAAGGCGAGCTCGGCGCCCGCCGCGTGGCATGCCTTGGCGATGCCCCAGGCGATCGAGCGGTTGTTGGCGAGGCCGAGGATGACCCCGCGCTTGCCTTGCATCAGACCGGAATTCTGCGCCATTTTCTTAACGTCCCGTCGAGCTCTCGTTGAGGTCTGGAGGTACACCAGCCCTGTTTCGCGGTACAGTCCTAATACCGGGCGTTAACGCTGTTTCGAGCGCCGGAATAGCCGTTCCGTTCGGGTGTTATGATGATTGTGGCGCTTGCGCCCAACGGCAGGTCATCAAGGACGGCATGAGCGCATTTCGCCAGAGTGTGGAGGCCATGATCCCGGCGTTGCGCCGCTATGCTCGCGCGCTCACGCGCGAGGCGGATGCGGCCGACGATCTGGTGCAGGATACGCTGGTGCGGGCGCTGCGTTCGGAGCGCCTGTTTCTCGGAGGCGACGTCAGGAGCTGGCTCTACACGATCCTGACCAACCTCAACAAGAACCGGCGGCGCTCGCTGGCAAGACGCCCGCAGTTCACGCAGCTGACGGAGAACAACCCGGATGCCAGCGGGACCGAAGCCGAGGGGCGCGACATCGAGAGGGCGCTGGCAACGCTGGGCGAGGAGCAGCGCTCGGTGCTGTTGCTGGTGATGCTGGAAGGCATGAGCTACCGCGAGGTCGCCGACATCCAGGGCGTGCCGATCGGCACCGTGATGTCCCGCCTGGCGCGCGCGCGTGCACACGTGAAAGCATCGCTGGAGGGTGAGCGCCCGTCGCTCAGGCGGGTGAAATGATGGCAGGATCGATGCATCGCACATGCCGCGTCCCCTTCACGGAGACAGAAGCAGCGCAGTCGCACCGCGCCGGAATTTTTGGGCCGCAGAGCCAGAGACGATCGATATGAACGAGCACAGGATTTCAGTGACCGAGGACGAACTTCACGCCCATGTCGACGGCGAGTTGCCGGCCGAGCGCCGCGCCGACGTCGAGGCCTGGCTTGCCGCGCACCCCGAGGATGCCGAGCGCGTGCAATCCTGGCGCGCCATGGCCGAGATGCTGCACGCCCGCTACGATTCCGTCGCCCAGGAGCCGGTGCCGGCCCGGCTGGAGCTCGAACGGCTGGAGCGCCGTCCCCGGCAATGGTTCTACGGCGCGGCTGCGGCCGTGCTGCTCGCCTTCGTCGCCGGCGGCAGCGCCGGCTGGGTCGCCCATGGCGCCGCCAATGCGCCCTCGACCTTCCAGAGCTTTACGGCGGATGCGCTCGATGCCCACCGCCTCTATGTCGTCGAGGTTCGCCACCCCGTCGAGGTCGGCGGCAACGAGCGCGATCACCTCCAGGCCTGGCTGACCAGGCGCTGCGGCTGGACCGTGTTCGCGCCGAACCTGGAGGCGAGCGGGCTCAAGCTGGTTGGCGGCCGGCTCCTGCCGGGACCGAACGGTCCGGCCTCGTTCATGATGTATGAGGGCGCCTCGGGCGAGCGCTACACAATCTACACCGCCAGGACCGAGAACGGCGCGACGCAGATGCGCTACGCCAAGACGGACAAGGACGGAGCGCTGTTCTGGGCCGAGCGCGGCGTCGGCTATGTCGTCAGCGGCGGCGGCGCGGACCGCGATCGGCTGACCAGGGTGGCGCAGGCGGTCTACGATCAGGCCGAGAAAAACGGCGGCTGAACAACCGCGCGAACGCTGTGCCTCGATTCCGTCATTGAAAATTTGGAATCAGGACATGGGCGCGTCTCATTATCGCACCGGATGCTCACGCGAAAATGAGCAGCGTTCGATCCGCCGATCGACGCGGGCGGCCTCGATTGGGGTTTTTGGTACCGCGCTGGTCCCCCTCTCGAGGCCGCACCTTTTTATCGGCTGTCCCGCCGGACCGCCGACACGTCGAACATTTCAAGCGCTACCACGCCTCCCCGATATGACGAGCATCATCTACTGGACGATGCGCTCAACCTTTCGGGAGCCCCCTCGGCTTCGGACCTTCGTCCTAACCAAGCCCGCTACGTGGATTGTAAGGATGATGGTCGCGCCATTTTTCCATCAATGCTTCAAGTTCGGCGTCGTTCCCGTCCGGTAGCATAATCCTGATCGTGACGAAGAGATCCCCGGTTGCACCGGCTTTCGGCAGGCCTTTGCCCTTGAGGCGGAAGGTCCGCCCGCTGGAGGTGTTCTTAGGGACCGAAAGCTCGACGGCATTGCCGAGCGTCGGCACGCGGACCTTGCCGCCGAGGACCGCCTCATAGAGCGTAACCGGCAGGTCGATCCTGAGATCCGAGCCCTCGATCTTGAAGAACGGATGCGGCGCGACGTTGATGGTGATCAACAGATCGCCCGGCGGATGGCCCTGGGCGCTCTCGCCCTGCCCGCGCAGGCGGATCTGCTGGCCCTCGGTGACGCCGGCCGGAATCTTGACGTTCAGTTCCTTGCCGTTCGGCAGCCGGACGCGCTTTTCGCCGCCCTTGACCGACTCTTCCAGCGAGACGGACATCGCCACGTTGACGTCGAGATCGAGCCCGATCCCGCCGGTGTCGAATTCGAATTGGGCACCGCCGCCGGCCCCGGGCCGCGCGCCGCGCACGCCGCCGCCGAACATGCTGTTGAGAATGTCCTCGAACCCGCCCGCGCCCTGGCCTGGGCCAGCGCCGCCGCCGCGGAACGAATACTCAAATCCGCCCGGACCTGCGCGACCGCGCGGCCCGCCGCCGCCCGGAAAGCCCTGGAAGCGCGGCTTGCCCTCGGCGTCGATCTCGCCGCGGTCGAACTGCTTGCGCTTGTCCTCGTCGCCGAGGATCTCGTTCGCCGAGTTGATCTCGGAGAACCGCTCGGCGGCCTTCGGGTCGTCCTTGTTGCTGTCGGGATGATGCTTCTTGGCAAGCTTGCGATAGGCGCTCTTGATCGCGGCAGCGCTAGCGCCCCGCTGCACCCCCAAGACCTCATAGGGGTCGCGCATCCGTCACGTCTCCTCTCGAGAAATCGAAATGTTCAAAGGGCTCCCCAGCCCATCTGAGCCTCATGTGGGGGGCGAGTGATATTTTTGCAACTAGTCAGGTGAAGCGATCCGTACCGATTCGAGCATGATCTTATCGGAAAACCGGTTCCCGGTTCTTGGGAACGCGGCCCTCCGGATCCGGATCATGCTCAGCTCCGCCACGGCTTTAGCGTATGGATCTCCCAACGGCCACGGCTGCCTTGGCAGCCGGCGCCCTGCAGCCAGCTCTCGGTGCTGCCGTTGACGAAGCTTGCCAGGAAATCGCGGCACTTGCGTCCGTCCTCGGCTGCATAGGATTGCGCGATCGGCGTGACCGAGCCCCGCGCTCCGGTTTCCGGATTTTCCCAGTGCTGGCTGGAATCCTTGTCGCCCTTGCTGAGGACGTCAGAGGCGGCGTTACGGGCGAAAGCAAGATCGGTCTCGGTCGGCGCGGCGTCCTTGGCCGGCCGCGCGATCGAGCCGGTGAGGTCGCTGTCGTCGGCCTTGGCATAGGCGCTGGTGTCATTGCGGGAAAAGCTGCACCCGCCGGCGCCGAGCCCGATCAAAATCATCGTCATGACGAAGCCCGACGGCCGGATCGCCGATAGGCCAACGCATTCCCATGCCCTATATAGGGCGGCAGCGGACAACAACGCGTTTTGGGCCGCGGGACGCAACTCGGACTCCAGACATGACCGACACGACCTCGATGAAACACCAGACACCCTTAACATCCGGTGATTTTACCGCCGCCGACGAACCATTTGCGCTTTTCGAGGCCTGGTTGAGCGAGGCGACCAAGAGCGAGCCAAACGATCCGAACGCCATGGCGCTCGCAACCGTCGATCCCGATGGTCTGCCGGATGTGCGCATGGTGCTGATGAAAGGCTTCGATACCGAGGGTTTCGTGTTCTACAGCCACATCGCCAGCCAGAAGGGCCGCGAACTCGCCGCAAACCCTAAGGCGGCTTTACTTTTTCACTGGAAATCGCTGCGCCGTCAGGTCCGCGTCCGCGGCAACGTGACGCCGGTGACCGAGGCAGAGGCTGACGCTTATTTTGCCACCCGCCCCAAGCAGGCGCAGATCGGCGCCTGGGCGAGCAAGCAATCGCAAGAACTGGAAAGCCGCTTCGCCTTCGAACAGGCCATCGCGAAGGTCGCGACCAAATACGTCATCGGCGAGGTGCCGCGGCCACCGGGCTGGAGCGGCTGGCGCATCACGCCGGCGCGGATCGAGTTCTGGCACGACCGCCCATTTCGCCTGCACGACCGCATCGAATTTCGCCGTGACGCGGCCGGTCAGCCGTGGTCCAAGACGCGGATGTATCCTTGAGCCTCGTTTCGAACTCCGGGCCGACCTGAAAGATGTCCATGCCGAATTCGTCCAATGCGCCGCGCCGCACGCTGCTCCTGACCGGAGCAAGCCGCGGCATCGGCCATGCCACCGTGATCCGCTTCTCGTCGGCGGGCTGGCGTGTCATCACCTGCTCGCGGCATCCGTTTCCGGAGGATTGTCCCTGGGATGCCGGCCCCGAGGATCACATCCAGGTCGATCTCGGCAATCCCGCCGACACCACGCGCGCAATCTCCGACATCCGCGAGCGCCTCGAAGGCGGCATGCTGCATGCGCTGGTCAACAACGCCGCGATCTCGCCGAAGGGCCCCGGCGGCTCCAGGCTCGGCTCGGTCGACACCGACCTCGACACCTGGACACACGTGTTTCACGTCAATTTCTTCGCGCCGATCATGATCGCGCGCGGACTGATCGAGGAGTTGAAGGCCGCCAAGGGCTCGGTGGTGAACGTCACCTCGATCGCGGGCTCGCGCGTGCATCCCTTCGCGGGCGCCGCCTATGCCACGTCGAAAGCCGCGCTCGCATCCCTGACCCGCGAGATGGCCTCGGACTTCGGCCGCGTCGGCGTCCGCGTCAACGCGATCGCGCCGGGCGAGATCGACACCTCGATCCTGTCGCCGGGCACCGACAAGATCGTCGAGCAGCAAATCCCGTTGCACCGCCTCGGCACGCCCGACGAAGTCGCCAAGATCATCTACGTGCTGTGCACGGATACGAGTTCCTACGTCAACGGCGCCGAGATCCACATCAACGGCGGCCAGCACGTGTAGCTGATCTTCGTTATTGCGAGCGAAGCGAAGCAATGACGGAATTGGAAGCAACGCGGGAAGCAAGGCGATCCAGACAACGCCGCCGCAGGACCTGGATCGCCTTTAACCTTCCGTTCCTCAATCGAGTCGAATCCGACGTGACCTCTCGCGCGGCCGCGGCGCGGCCGTGCTGATTGCAGTCGAGCAGTCGTCGTCATTCTCACCGTCGAGCAGCGGAGCACCACAGTGCCGGCACATCCGCGCCGACATCGACGACGCTTTGCCGCCCGCCAGGACCTGGCGATAGTTCGCGAGGTCGATGACGTTGCGGGGCGACGTTATGTGTTTTTCAACCATGGCTGTTCCTCGCGGCTACAAGCTGCTTATCGCAGACAAGGCTCGCGCAAACGTTCAGCCCACCGCTCAAATTTTACCGGAGGAATTGGGGCGCGGCGAACACATCACCGCATGGCCTCAATCCCGCTCTATTCTGCGACACCAGTGACGGTGTCTCCGCGAATGGCGTAAGGTCTCGGTAGCCATTCGGCCAGAGTGCTGCGCTCTCAGAGCCACTTCTTCCACTTGAAGATCCAGTACGGAACGATGGCCGCGAACAGCATCAGCACCAGCGCCAGCGGATAACCATGCGCCCATTCGAGCTCCGGCATCGACTTGAAGTTCATGCCGTAGATCGAGGCGATCAGCGTCGGCGGCATCAGGACGACGGCCATGACCGAAAACAGCTTGATGATGTTGTTCTGCTCTAGGTTGACGACACCGAGCATGGCATCGAGCACGAACGTGATCTTGCTGGACAGATAGGAGGCGTGGTCGGTCAGCGAGACGACGTCGCGCTGCATCGTCTTGAGCTGCTCGCGCATGTCCTTCGACCACTTCACGCCTTCCACCACCGCCGAGAGGAAGGCGACGACGCGGCCGATCGAGACCAGGCTCTCGCGAACCTTCGAGGTGAGATCGCCCTTGCGGCCGATCGAGATCAGGATCTGGGAATATTGCTTGGCGTGGCCGTGGCGCTCGCTCTCGGGCTCAAAGATGTCGTGGCTGACCTGGTCGATGTCGGCGCCGCAGCGTTCCAGAATGTCGGCGCAACGGTCGATCACGGCGTCGAGCAGCTCCATCAGCACCATCTCGCCGGTGATCCCCGGCGTGCAGGAGCGGGCGAGCTTGGCCTCGACCAGCGCGAAGGGCTTTGGCTGATCGTAGCGCACCGTGACCAGGCGATGGTCGCCGAGGATGAAGGTCACCGCCGTGGTCCGGGGCATATCGGTATCGGAGTGGCACATCAGCGTCGCCGTCATGTAGCGGGCGCCGTTCTCGATATAGAGGCGGCTGGAGATCTCGATCTCCTGCATGTCCTCCCGGGTGGGGATCGCGATGCCCGACAGCCGCTCCACCGCCTTGTCCTCGGCCGCGGTCGGGTTGACCAGGTCGATCCATACCGCATGCTCCGGAACCGCAGCAAGATCGTCGATGACGGCCTTCTTGAGGGAGGTCTCGGAGGGAACGAACACAGAAAACATGCACAACTCCAGCGGGGGGGGCCTGCGACCGAATGACAGCCCTTAGCGCGATTCTGACAAGTTCATGATGACAAGCACATTAACGGAGCATTGGCATTTGTGGCCGCACCGTGGCACGGAATCGACAGTGCGCTCAAAAACCGGCCTGAGGGAGCAAAACTTGCGGCAAAAAAGCCACAGGTCAGGTCCCGCAGCACGGGACAAGGTCCGAAGCGCTGGAATTGTGGCACGTTTCAACGATAATAGAGACCAACGGAGTCGTGGTCTTGGGCTTGGCTCAAGCTCCACGAAAGCTTGTTGTTGTCGATTGGAACCAGATCATGTCGTCGCTGAAAGTTATGCTGGGTATTTTGGCCGCTGGCCTGATGCTGTCGGGCTGCATGCAGGCCACGCATTTTGAAGCGACCGACACCAAGGCCTTCAAGCCCAAGGACAAGGAACTGCTCGCCAAGGTCCGCTACGAGAACACCCCGGTCGCCGAGCCTTTCCGTCGCGCCATCGTCGATTACCATCGCAAGGAATCGCCGGGCTCCATCGTGGTCGATTCCGACAACCACTACCTCTACTACGTGCTGGATGGCGGCAAGGCGATCCGCTACGGCATCACCGTCGGCGAAGAAGCCATGGCATGGTCGGGCATCGCCAAGGTCGGCAGCATGACCGAGTGGCCGGCCTGGCATCCGACCCCGGGTGAGATTTCGCGCCTTGGCGTTCCGACCTATGTTCCGCCCGGCCCGGACAATCCGATGGGCTCGCGCGCGATGTATCTCTACTCGGGCGGCAAGGACACGCTGTTCCGCATTCACGGCACCAACCAGCCGGAATATATCGGCGCCTCGATCTCGTCGGGCTGCATCCGCCTGACCAACGAAGACGCGATCGATCTCTATAGCCGCGTCAAGGTCGGCACCATCGTCGTGGTGCTCGAGCCGAAGCATGGCGACTCGCCCTACAATTCGCGGCTGGCGCTGGGCGGCACCAGCACCGGCCAGGCGGGCAGCTTCTAGTCGCTCCCCGATATCGACATCCAAAAGCGCCGGTTTACCGGCGCTTTTTTGTTGCCGGCTTGCGCGGCTGGGCCTCGGCGCCCTCCGCGAGCGGTGCGCCGGACTTCGCGGCCGCCTCGTGATCGGCCCCCTCTTCCGCCTCGGATTTGGCCGCGACTTCGCGCGGCGGAGCTTCCTCCGGACGTTCCGCCGGCAGCAGCGGCGCGACCTGCGGCAGCGGATCCCAGACGTTCCACTGGCAGATCCGGTAATCGTTTCGCCGCTGCGCGAGGTCGAGATGGATGTGGTCCTCGTGGTACCAGTCCGAGCCCGGCCCGAGCACGGTGGAGAAGCGCGCGCAGACCGAATGGAGCACGCGTTCACGCACGTCGCGGGACATCGTCCGGTCGGTGAGGCCGATCGACTGTCCATTGGCCAGCTTGATGGCGCGCACGTCGAGCGCGTTGGCCTTGCCGTGCTCGGACAGCATGGCGCCGGCGACGCGGTTACGGCCGCGGCACTCGAAGCTGTCGAAATTATCGAGATCGCTGATGGTCGAGCCGAGGTTCGCGGCCAGCGGCACCATGTCCTTGCGGACCCAGTCTGCGATCGCGGAGGCCATGGTGCAGCGGAGGACCGCCGCAGGCTTGACCGCCACCCTGCGCTTGTCCGGCAGCACGATCGCCTCCAGCCGCACCAGATCCTCGCCACCACAGGCGCCGGGGCCGCGGATGTCGGGTATGGACGGTGCGACCGCGACCTCCTCGGTCAGCGCGAGGCGGCAGGCCGAAGCCTGCTTCTCGGGCGGCGGCGCGGCCTCGGCAGGCTTGCTGGCGCCCGGCTTGTCGGCAGACGGCTCGGCGGCGGCCGCCGCCGGCGGCTCCTCCACGGCTTTCGGGGCTTCGTCAGGACGGGGTCTCGGTAGCGGTATCCTGGCGGAATGGACCGCGCGTTGTGGTGTGCCAAGACCCAAGATATCCAGCGGCGCAGCATGGTTTCGCGCCTCTGCCCGCTCCGGGAGCGTCAGCGACAGCCCGAGCGCAGCGGTAACCATTGCCGCGCCGGCGGACATATAGCCGCGACAAGACCATTTGCGGCGAAAGTCCAGCAGGCTAGAACTCATGACAATGCTTTGGCCCCGCGCTGAGAGCGATAACAGGTCCAGCCCACCTCGGAGGAACAACGGAATGCTTGGTTTGATGCAAGATTGGCCCCTGCTCTGCCACCGGATCATCGAACACGCCGCCAGGATTCATGGCAAGCAGGAGGTTGTCACACGGTCGGTCGAGGGACCGATCCATCGCACCACCTATGGTGAGATCCACAAGCGCGCGCTGAAGGTCTCGCAGGTGCTCGAGCGTGACGGGATCAAGCTCGGCGACCGTGTCGCAACGATCGCCTGGAACACCTGGCGCCATCTCGAAGTCTGGTACGGCATCATGGGGATCGGCGCCATTTGCCATACCGTCAATCCCCGCCTTTTCCCCGAGCAGATCGCCTGGATCATCAACCATGCGCAGGACCGCATCGTGATGACCGACATCACCTTCGTCCCGATCCTGGAGAAGATCGCCGACAAGCTGCCGAGCGTGGAACGCTACGTCGTGCTGACCGACAAGGCGCATATGCCCGAGACCAATTTGAAGAAGGTGATCGCCTACGAGGACTGGATCGCGGAGGTCGACGGCCAATTCAAATGGAAGGACTTTGACGAGAACACGGCGGCCGCGATGTGCTACACGTCGGGAACCACGGGCGATCCGAAGGGTGTGCTGTACTCGCATCGCTCCAACGTGCTGCACGCACTGATGGCCAACAATGTCGATGCGCTCGGCACCAGCGCGTCCGAGACGATGCTGCCGGTGGTTCCGCTGTTCCATGCCAATAGCTGGGGCATCGCCTTCTCCGCGCCATCGCAGGGCACCAAGCTCGTCATGCCCGGCGCCAAGCTCGATGGCGCCTCGGTCTACGAGTTGCTCGCGACCGAGAAGGTGACGCACACCGCGGGCGTGCCCACGGTGTGGCTGATGCTGCTCCAGCACATGGCCGCCAACAATCTGAAACTGCCGGACCTGAAGATGGTGATCTGCGGCGGCTCGGCGATGCCGCGCTCGATGATCAAGGCCTTCCTCGACATGGGCTCGAACGTGCGCCACGCCTGGGGCATGACCGAGATGAGCCCGATCGGCAGCGTCGCGGCCCTGAAGCCGCCATTCCAGAACGCCACCGGCGAAGCGCGGCTCGACGTGCTGCAGATGCAGGGCTACGCGCCCTTCGCCGTGCAGATGAAGATCACCGACGATGCCGGCAAGGAACTGCCCTGGGACGGCAAGACGTTCGGCCGCCTCAAGGTCTCGGGCCCCGCGGTCGCCAAGGCTTATTACCGGGTCGACAGCAACATCCTCGACGAGGAGGGCTTCTTCGACACCGGCGACGTCGCGACCATCGACGAGGCCGGCTACATGCGCATCACCGACCGCTCCAAGGACGTGATCAAGTCCGGCGGCGAGTGGATCTCCTCGATCGATCTCGAAAACCTCGCCGTCGGCCATCCGGCCGTGGCTGAGGCTGCCGTGATCGGCGTCTACCATCCGAAATGGGACGAGCGGCCGCTGCTGATCGTGCAGCTCAAGCAAGGCCAGCAGGCCAGCCGCGAGGACATCCTGAAATACATGGACGGCAAGATCGCCAAATGGTGGATGCCCGACGACGTCGCCTTCGTCGACGGAATCCCGCACACCGCCACCGGCAAGATCCTGAAGACGGCACTTCGGGATCAGTTCAAGGACTATCGCTTCCCGAACGCGGCGGCGTAGGAGGTCACCACCACCGTCATGCCCGGGCAGAAGCGCGTGCTTCGCGCTAGATGTCCCGGGCATCCACGTCCTGGCGGCAAGAAAGGCGTGGATGGCCGGGTCAAGCCGGCCATGACGATGCGACGGCATGCGGAACTCTTGAATTTGCCTCCTAGCCGTGGTCTCAACGGCCCATCGCCGCTCCGATTTCAAGCGGCACCGCCCCAAAACCCGGCAGAACCAAACCGATGGCCCGCAGGTTTTCCGCTCCCTATCAGACGGAGCCCGTGTCCAGCCTTGCGAACTGGGCCCGCAATCTGGCCGTATTCTCGGTGGTGGCGGTGCTGGTGTCGATCGTCATCGTCCGCTTCGGCTTCCTGGAGCCGAAGCCGGCGCTCGTCACCTTCTTCGGCGGGCTTGCAATCGCCGGGCTCTCGATCCTGTTCGGGCTCGCTGGCTTCGCGGCGATCTGGCAGAACGGCTCGCGCGGCATGGCGCGTATCCTGCTCGCCTTCCTGATCGACGGCGCTATCCTCGCTTACCCCGCCTATCTCGGCCTGCAATATCGCAAGCTGCCGCCAATCCACGACATCACAACCGACCCGATCGATCCGCCGCGCTTCGACGCGTTGGCGCGTCTGCGCACAGGCGACGGCGCCAACAGCGCGGTCTATGCCGGCCTCTATTCGGCCGAGCAGCAGCGCCAGTTCTATCCCGATATCGAGCCGATCGAGCTTGAGATCACGGTCGACCGCGCCTATGCGATCGCGCTCCAGCTCGTCAACAAGCGCAAATGGCTCGTCATCGATGAGCGCGCACCGCAGCCGCCCCGTCGCATCGGCCGTATCGAGGCGGTGGCGCGCTCTCCGATCATGGGCCTGCGCGAGGACATTTCCATCAGGGTCGCGCCCGACGGCGAGGATTCCCGCGTCGATATCCGCTCGGCCTCGCGCTATTTCGAGAGCGACCTCGGCAGCAACGCCGCGCGCGTGTCAAAATTCATCGACGATCTCAACACCGCTGCGGACGCCGATGCGCTGAAGCCGGTCAAAAAAACGCCTGTCACGCCGCCGAAGGCGCCCGCGAAGACGGTCAAGAAGTAGCTCGACTGGTCGTTCCGGGGCGCCCGGAGCGAGCCCGGAATGAAGCACTCAGGCCATCCTGTACGTGCCGCCAATCACCGGATCACCATCCGTCGCCACCACGCCACGCGCGACGAGGTCTTCCAGATGCGCCAGCACGGAATAGCCGGCAGCCGTCGTCAGCCTGGGATCGATGCCGATATAGATCGCGCGCACCATGGTCGGGATGTCGGTCTCGCCCTTGGCGAGGCGGTGCAGGATCGAGGCCTCCCGCGCCTTGCGGTGACGGACCAGGAAGCGCACGAAGCGCTGGCCGTCCGGGATCTCGGGACCGTGGCCGGAGAAATAGAGATCCTCCTCGCGTCCGGCCAGACGATCCAGCGAGTCCATGTAATCGATCATCGAGCCGTCGGGCGGTGCCACGATCGAGGTCGACCAGCCCATCACGTGATCGCCGACGAAGTTGAACTTCCGCTCGGGCCAGGCGAATGCGAGATGGTTGGCAGTGTGGCCCGGCGTCGCCACGGCCTCGAGCCGCCAGCCAGCCCCCTCGACGACATCGCCATGCGCAACCTTCACGTCGGGCGCGAAGTCGCGATCGGACCCGGACTCCGGATTGTGCTTCTCGCTCTCGAAGCGCGGACGCGACGCCCGGTGCGGGCCCTCGGCATAGACGGTCGCACCCGTCGCCTGTTTCAGCCGACCTGTGTTGGGGGAATGATCGCGGTGGGTATGGGTGACGAAGATGTGGCTCACCGTCTCGCCGCGCACCGCATCGAGCAGAGCGGCGGCATGGGCCTCGTCGTCCGGGCCGGGATCGATGATCGCAACGTTGCCGGTGCCGACGATGTAGCTGACGGTGCCGGTGAAGGTGAACGGGCTCGGATTGTTACAGAGCACCCGCCGCACGCCGGGGCGGACTTCCTCGACGATGCCTGGCTGAAGCGGGAAGTTGCGGTTGAACGGGACGTCGTCATTGTCGGACATGGCTTGCTCACACCTTGCTGACTTCGTCATGCCCGGCCTTGTGCCGGGCATCCACGTTCTTTCTAGCGGCCAAGACGTGGATGGCCGGGACAAGCCCGGCCATGACGCACTTGGAGAAACCGAACGTACTTCACGTGAACGGACGCCGACTCAGAAAAACGCCTGAATGCCCGTGATCGCGCGGCCCAGGATCAGGGCGTGGACGTCGTGGGTGCCCTCGTAGGTGTTGACCGTCTCGAGGTTATGGACGTGGCGCATCACGTGGTACTCGGCCGAGATGCCGTTGCCGCCGTGCATGTCGCGGGCGACGCGCGCGATGTCGAGCGCCTTGCCGCAATTGTTGCGCTTCATGATCGAGATCATCTCGGGGGCGAACTTCCCCTCGTCCATCAGGCGGCCGACGCGAAGCGAGCCCTGGAGGCCCAGCGCGATCTCGGTCTCCATGTCGGCGAGCTTCTTCTGCACGAGCTGGGTCGCGGCGAGCGGCTTGCCGAACTGCTTGCGGTCGAGCGTGTACTGGCGGGCCCTGTGCATGCAGTCCTCGGCGGCGCCGAGCACGCCCCAGGAGATGCCGTAGCGGGCGCGGTTGAGGCAGCCGAACGGGCCCTTGAGGCCGGAAACGTTGGGCAGCAACGCGTCCTCGGGGACCACGACGCCGTCCATCACGACCTCGCCGGTGATGGAGGCGCGCAAGCTGAGCTTGCCGCCGATCTTCGGCGCGGTCAGGCCCTTCATGCCCTTCTCCAGCACGAAGCCGCGGATCTGGTTGTCATGCGCGGCCGACTTGGCCCAGACCACGAACACGTCGGCGATCGGAGCGTTGGAGATCCACATCTTGCTGCCGGTCAGGCGGTAGCCGTCCGAGACCTTCTCGGCGCGGGTCTTCATGCCGGCCGGATCGGAGCCGGCGTCGGGCTCGGTCAGGCCGAAGCAGCCGACCCACTCGCCGCTGGCGAGCTTGGGCAGATACTTCTTGCGCTGGTTCTCGTCGCCATAGGCGTAGATCGGGTACATCACCAGCGAGGACTGCACCGAGTTCATCGAGCGGTAGCCGGAATCGACCCGCTCGATCTCGCGCGCAACGAGGCCGTAGGCGACGTAGCTCGCATTGGCGCAGCCATATTCCTCAGGGAGCGTGATGCCGATCAGGCCGAGCTCGCCCATCTCGTTGAAGATCTCGCGGTCGGTCTTCTCTTCGAGATAGGCCTTGGTGACGCGCGGCAGCAGCTTGTCCTGGGCGTAGGCGCGGGCCGTGTCGCGCACCATGCGCTCGTCTTCGGTGAGTTGCTCGTCGAGCAGGAACGGATCGTCCCACTGGAAAGAAGCCGCAGCCGGCTTGTCCTTGGCCTGGGGGCGCGCGCTCATGAAAAATCCTTTCGCATCTGGTTCCGTCAAGAATTGCCCGACAAACTAAAGCGCCGCGGCAACAAGTGCAATTGCATCCTGGTTTCGGTCATTCCGGGGCGACGCGAAGCGTCGAACCCGGAATCTCTTTATCCATCATTTCGAGATTCCGGGTCTGGCGCTTCCAGCGCCATCCCGGAATGACACTGCGTGTCAGCTTTCGAGCTGCTCGTTGGCGATGATCTCGATGCCGAAGCCCGACAGCCCCTTGTAGTCATGCACCGACGAGGTGAGATGACGGATCGAGGTCACGCCGAGATCGCGCAATATCTGCGCGCCGACACCGACCTCGCGCCACTGGCGGTTGCGGTCGGCCTCGGTCGCCGTCTCGTCCGGCAGCGCCGCGACGGGAACCCCGGCCGCGCCGTCGCGCAGATAAACCAGCACGCCACGGCCGGATGTCTTGAAATGCTCAAGCACGGCCGCCATGCGCTTGTGGCCAGTGAAGATGTCCTTGACGATATTCGGCTTGTGGAAGCGCGTCAGCACGTTCTTGCCGTCGCCGACCCCGTTATAGACGAAGGCGACGTGGGCGATGGAGTCGAACGGCGAACGATAGGCATAGCCCTGCAGGGGACCGATCGGACTATCGGTGACGAAGGTCGAGACCCGCTCGATCAGCTTTTCGCGCGCCTGGCGATAGGCGATCATATCGGCGATGGTGACGTGCCTGAGCTTGTGATCGGCGGCGAATTTCGAAACCTGCTCCCCCTTCATCACGCTGCCGTCGTCGTTCATCAGCTCGCTGATGACCCCGACCGGCGGCAAGCCGGAGAGCTTGCAGAGGTCGACCGCGGCTTCGGTGTGGCCGGAGCGCAGCAGCACGCCGCCGTCCTTGGCGATCAGCGGGAAGATGTGGCCCGGGCGGGCGAAGTCGTTGGCGCCGGCATTGGGATTGGACAGCGCGCGGCAGCACGAGGCGCGTTCCTCGGCCGAGATGCCGGTGCCGCCATCGGGCTTGTAGTCGATCGAGACCGTGAACGCCGTGGTGTGCGCGGAATCGTTGTGGGCGACCATCGGGTCGAGCCGCAGCCGGCGCGCATCCCCGGTCGTGATGGGCGCGCAGACGATGCCGGAGGTGTGGCGGATGATGAACGCCATCTTCTCGGCGGTGCAGAGCGAGGCGGCGACGATCAGATCACCCTCGCCCTCGCGGTCGTCGTCGTCGGTGACGACCACGAGTTCGCCCCGGGCAAAGGCCTGCAAGACTTCCTGAACGCTATCGGGCATTTCCCAATCTCTATCGGTTATGAGCCGGTGGCTTAGCCGGACTTAGGGCCAAGCGCTAGTCTCCCCGGCGCAACCACATATGCCGGACGGCAGGCCTGCCGGCGGGTTTGAGGCTTGCACCAGGCATACCAGGGATATAGGCGCGGGCAGGCCCGGGAAGAAGCCGTCCGGCACCGTCATGGCAGCACTTCGCGCCGCTCGGCAAGCCGCAGATCGAGCTCGGCGCGCTTGTCGGCCAGCAGGCCGGCCTGGGCGGCTTCGATCACGGTAAACAACTCATGAGCGTCGCTGAGCCGGGTCACCGTGACATAGCTGGCGCCCGCCTCGTAGAGCTCGCCGACATCCGACAGCAGGTCGGCCGTCGCGACGATCAGGGCCTTCGGATTGAGGTTGCGGACGTGGCGGACCAGCTTCTCGTTGCTGGCGCCCTTGAGCAGCGCGTCGGGGACGCTGAGGATGATGATCTCGGACTTGCCGATGCCGGCATGCAGCAGCGTGTCGGCACTGCTGATGTCGCCGTAGATCACGTGCAGGCCGCGCGACAGCAGGGTCTGGTACACATTGGGATTGAAGTCGATCACCGTGATGTGCTCCAGCAGCAGCGGCGCCTGTCGCTCGATCTCGGCCAGCAACGCGCTCGCCGCGCGGAAAAAGCCGAGGATGACGATGCGGCGGGCCTCGCCATGGCCGCCCTCGTGTCCCTCCTCGCCATGGCCGTTGCCATGGTCGAGATCGCGCAGGCCGATCCGCTTCAGGGGACCGATCGCCCAGCGGGTGATCCCGTCGCTGCGGGTCATCACGAAGGTCGAAAGCACGGCGAGCACCACGAAGGCGAAGGAGGCCGCGTTCGCCGTCTCGGCCGCGATATGGTGGTCGGCGAGGCCGGTCTGGATCACAACCAGCGAGAATTCGGAGATCTGCGCGAGGTTGATGGCCGGCAACAGGCTGGCACGCAGGCCCTGCTTCATCAGATACAACGGCGTGAAGGTGGTGACGAGGCGGCTCACCACCGTGAATGCCGCGATCAAGAGCGCCAGCCCGACCGTGGAGAGGCCGGGCACTGGAATGGTCATCCCCAGCGCGACGAAGAACAGCGTGATGAAGAAGTCGCGGAGCGTCGTGACCTTGGCGGTAACGTCGAGCGCGTAGGGAAAGGTCGAGAGCGAGACCCCGGCGATCAGCGCCCCCATCTCGCGCGACAGCGAGAGCTGCTCGGCGGCCTCGGCGACGAGAAAGCACCAGGCGAGCGCACCGAGCAGGACCAGCTCGGGACGGCGGGCGATCTGGTGAAACACGCGCGGCAGAACGTAACGGCTGACCAGCAGCGCGGCCGTGACCAGCACCGCAACGCGGCCGATCGAGACCAGGATGACGCCGGCTTGCAGATTGGCGAGGCTCGGCTGCACCGCGAGAAACAGGATGGCGAAGATGTCCTGCAGCACCAGCACGCCGAGCGTGATACGGCCCGGCAGCGTATCGAGTTCGCGCTTCTCGTAGAGCACCTTGACGATGATGACCGTGCTCGACAGCGCGCAGGCAACGCTGAGATAGACCGCATCGAACCGCCCGCCGCCGAGCGACAGGCCGATGCCGACGAAGAACAGCCCCCCGAGCAGGCAGCCGCCGATGAGCTGGCCGCCGGCGGCGAACAGAATCACCTTGCCCGCCCGCACGATCTTCTTCAGGTCGATCTCGAGCCCGATCATGAACAACATGAAGATCAGGCCGAGCTCGGAGATGACGCTGATCGATTCCTGCGACTTGACCCAGCCGGCGCCGAATGGACCTATGCAGAAGCCGGCGATAAGGTAGGCCAGGATCAGCGGCTGCCGGGAGAAATGGGCAAGCAAGCCAAGCATCCAGGCAAACAGGATACAGAGAGTGATGTCGCGAATGAGCTCGTGCATACCAGATCGGTCCGGCTTGCCGCACCCTAGGGGCAGGTTGCGGCGCGGCAAGCGAGCAATTCGTCACATGCGAGCGGAGCTTTTCGCGGCCATGCTGCTCGGCCTCCTCACCCCGGCCGTGCCCGCATTCGCGCAATCCAAGGTCAATATCGAGCAAAACTTCGCCGATTCGCTCGCCGCATTGCCGAAGCAGGAACTCGCCGTGTCAGGCGGTTTCTATGTGCCCGCCTATTCCAGTGTCGCGATGAGCCAGGGCAAGCTGCGGGTCGATTTCTCGGTGACCTTGAGCGTGCACAACGCGTCCGAGACGCAAGCACTGGTGGTCAAGCGCATCGCCTATTTCGATACCGCAGGCAAGCAGGTCGAAACCTATCTGAAGGCGCCGGTCGCCTTGAAGCCGCTCGCCACCGTCTCGATCTTCATTCCGACCGACGACGTGCGCGGCGGCACCGGAGCGAACTTCCTCGTCGACTGGGCCGCGACCGGCGAGATCGCCGAACCGGTGGTCGAAGCCTTGATGGTTGGCGGCGTCGCCAATGCGCATTACGCTTTCATCAGCCAGGGTCGTCCGACCCGGACAGTCGGCAAGCCGTAAGGCCGGTTGGTCGACCAGACGCAAGGCAGGCCGGCGCAAAGCCGGTCGCTCAACAAGAAGAGACACGAGGAACGCCCCATGACGTCCAGCTTCGATTTCGCGCCCCTGTTTCCCTCAGGGCTGCCCGCTCCTTCTGCGCGCTGGACGGGCCTTGCCAAATACAGTTTCGTGGGCGGCAATAATGATTCCGAGCAACTGCCGCTCGAAGGTCTTATCGAGGCGACCAATTCGGCCTTGCAAAAGGAAGGCCGATCGCTGGCGACGTACGGGCTGGCACATGGCCCGCAGGGCTATCTGCCGTTGCGGGAATTCGTGGTGACGAAACTGAAGCGCGATGCCGGCATCAATTGCTCGGTCGACGACCTCATGATCGTCTCCGGCTCGCTGCAGGCCCTCGATCTCGTCAACGCGACGCTGCTGACGCGAGGCGATACCGTGATCTTCGAGCAGGACAGCTATCAGGGCTCCCTGACCCGCCTGGCACGGCTTGGTGTCAATGTCGTCGGCATCCCGCTCGATGAGGACGGCATGCGCATGGACATGCTGGCCTCGACATTGGCCGACCTGAAAGACCGCGGCATCCGGCCGAAATACATCTACACCATCCCGACCGTGCAGAACCCGACCGGCAGCATCATGCCGGAGAGCCGCCGCACAGAACTGGTGCGGCTCGCGGCCGAATACGGTGTGCCGATCTTCGAGGATGATTGCTATGCCGACCTCGTCTGGTCCGGTCACCGGCCGCCCGCGATCCATGCGATGAGCCCGAACGGCGCCGTGATCCATATCGGCTCGTTCTCCAAGTCGATTGCGCCGGCGCTGCGCGTCGGCTTCATCGTTGCACCCTGGGATGTCATGTCGCGGATGCTGGCGCTGAAGACGGATGCCGGCTCCGGCGCGCTGGAGCAGATGGTGCTCGCCGCCTATTGCAAGCCGCATTTCGCAAGCCATGTGCCGGCCCTGACCAAGGCACTGCGCACCAAGCTCGACACGCTGATGGAGGCCGTCAACGAGCAGTTCGGGACCGCAGCCGAGTTTGAGGAGCCGAAGGGCGGCATCTTCCTCTGGATCAAGCTGCCCGACCAGGTCGATACGCTGAAGCTGTATCAGGCCGCGCTTGCGGCCGGCGTCTCGATCAATCCGGGGCCGGAATGGTCGACCGACAGGAGCCATTCCCGCTCGCGCCTCAGGCTCTGCTTTGCGAGCCCGTCGCATCAGCAAATCCGTGAGGGCGTTGCCGTGCTGGCCGAAGTGTGCCGCAAGGAATTCGGCGTGCCGGCCCGCAGCGCCAATGTGGAGCAGCGGGCGTAGCGGCTATTGCGCAGCCTGAGGCTGGCTGCCGTGAATGGCGGAGGCCAGCCGGAGCAGCAGCACGATCGACACGTTGCCCTTGCCGGCCTCAATCTGCGCGATATAGCGCTCGGAAATTCCGGAGCGGCGGGCCAGTTCGCGGCGCGACAGCGCGCAGCGCGCGCGCGAGGATCTCAAGCGTTCGCCCAGCTCGGCCAGAAACGCGGTCTCGGAATAAGGCGGCACGGCACGGCTTCCCGGCAGCACTTCACCCGCAAAATCCATGACTTGATTCAGCATCGGTCTATCCACGTTCGCCTTGGAAACGCCATTCTACCGTTGCCAGGGCCGGCCTCATTGACGCGGATCAAATTTACGCGCGATTGGTCACCGACATGGACGACCACGCGCAGAGTGCTACAGTTTGGATCACTTCGAGGTGGGTTTTTCAGGCCATGACACGCTGTTCGAGCCGCTGGACCACAGCGGCGTTGCTGTGGGTTGTCCTCACGCCCGCGGCCGAGGCCGAGACGCTGTCAGCGACGGTCGAGCAATGGGGTCTGCTCGGCTCGTGGGCGATCGATTGCGCAGCACGGCCAGACCGCGACAAGGGCGCGCTTCTGACTTATGAAATCAGGAAGGACGGCCGGGTGATGTACCGGCGCAATTTCGGCGACGCCAGCGATGAGAGCGAGGTGGTATCCGCCACCGTCAACGCCGAAGGCCTGCTCAACGTGATGGTGTACTTCCCCTCGCTGAAGCAGACGCGAGAGTTCGGCCTGCTGCTCTCGAAACAAGGCAGCTTGCGCGCGATCTACAATCGCAGCGAGCGCGGCGAGTACACCATCCGGGACGGCAAATACGTCGCCACCGGCGCGCCGACTCCGCCGCAGCAGCGTTGCGATTAACCACCTGAACAAGCGTTCAGAATTCTTCTCCCGCTGCTGCGGAACGTTCACTGCTGCGGGCAGTTCTCATTAGCATTGAATTGGAGGAGGACATCATGAAGAAGCTTGCTTATGTGGTTGCGGCTCTCGGCGCGCTCGCGATCGTTGCACCGACCATGGCGAGTGCGGAGACGGTGGTGATCAAGCGCGGCCATCACGGCTACGGCGCTCGCGCCGAAATGCGCGAACATCGCGATCATGGCTGGCATCGCGGCTGGCACCGTCACGACCGGGTCGTCGTGATCAAGCGCAATCACCGTCACTGGCACTAACGCTATAGGCTTACGACCATGGAAATGGCCCCTCCCGGGGCCATTTTTTTGCGTCTTGAAAGCCTGCGGCGAAACTAATCCCATTCCGGCGCGAAGCCGGGATTGACGCAACGCTTGTCCTTCGGCAGCGCGGCGATCTTGTTGCGGTCGGCATCGTCGAGCATGATCTTCAGCGCGTCGAGATTGGCCTGCTGGCTCTCGCGGCGGGAGGCCTTCGGGATCGCTGCGACGCCGTCCTGGTCGAGCAGCCATTTCAGCGCGACCTGCGCGGCGGTCGCATTGTGCCTCGCGCCGATCTCGGCCAGCACCGGATCGGAAGCGATGCGCCCCTGCGCCAGCGGGCAATAGGCGACCAGCGGAATTGACTTGGCCTGGAGATAGGCCAGCACTTTCGATTGATCGAGCATGGCGTGATATTCGATCTGGTTGCAGGCGATTGGCGCCTTGATCTCCTCGACCGCGATTTTTAGCAGCGCCGTGGTGAAATTGGCAACGCCGATCGCGCGCGTGCGCCCCTCCTCCTTCAGTTTCATCAGGGTCTCGAACACAGCGCCCCAATTCGCGGACTTCGACGGCCAGTGCACGAGGTAGAGATCGACATGGTCGAGCCGCAGCTTCGTGAGGCTGGCATCGAAGGCACGGCGGATCGCATCGGGGCTGAGGTTCTCATGCCAGACCTTCGTCGTGACGTGCAGCTCGCTGCGCGGCAGCCGGGCGGCCGCAAGCGCCGAGCCGATGGGGTCTTCATTGGCGTACATCTCAGCGGTGTCGATGTGGCGATAGCCGATCGACAGCGCACTCTCGACGGCCGCGCGACAGGCATCGCCTTGCATGCGGAAGGTGCCGAGGCCGAGCTTGGGCATGCTGATGCCCTGGGTCTTCAGTTGGTCCATGGAACAGGCTCCTGAGGTCTTCAGCCGCCGGATGCGCGCGGCGATACCGCGTGAGCAGACTTTTCGGTGATGGAAAAGAGGTGGCGGGAGCATTCACTATAGCCGACGGGCGCGCGTCGGCCAATCAAGATCGGGTTAGCTTTGGGGCGCCTGACGTCTACCAACGTCATGGCAGGGCTTGTCCCGCCATGACGGAAGGACCTCACGAATGCTGCGCCACCACGGCCGGGCGAGCCTGCGGCTGCGGCACGATATCGACCGACCAGAGGTCGCGGTTGTCGACGTCCTTCAAGGTCACCGTCATGACGACGCTGGCGGCGTCGATATCGACGCGGCCGAAGAACTGCAGGCCGAAGCACGGCGCCAGATTCTCGCCCTGCGCTTCGCTACATCCGTTCTGGTACAGCGCGACCGGGCCAAAGGTGTTGTCGAGTTCGCCCGGGCCCCAGGTGCCCGCATGCAGAGGGCCGGAGACAAACTCCCAGAACGGCTCGAAATCCTGGAACTGCGCCTTGTCCGGATCGTAGTAATGCGCGGCGGTGTAATGCATGTCGGCGGTGAGCCAGACGATGTTGCGCACGCCGGCGCGCTTGATGGCAGAAAGCAGATCGGCGATTTCGTGCTCGCGCCGGTCGGGTGGCCCATTGCCGAGCGCGACGGCGTCCATGCTGACGAGGCCGATCGGCAGGTCGGCCGCGATCACCTTCCAGGTCGCGCGCGATGCTGCGAGCTCCCGCTTCAGCCAGGCGAGTTGCTGGGCACCCAGGATCCAGCCGCGATGATCCTCGCCCTTGTTCCAGCTGTCGTCGCGATAGCTGCGCATGTCGATCATGAAGACGTCGAGCAGCGGGCCATAGGCGATCTTGCGATAGACCCGCTCCTGCCGTGCGCCGATGTCGCGGATCGGCATGAAGTCGAAGAAGGCGCGCCGGGCGCGCGCGACCAGGCGCGGAGTGCCGTCGTCCTCGTAACCTGCATCGTCATAGCTGGCGGTCGGCGACCAGTCGTTGGTGACCTCGTGGTCGTCCCACTGCGCGAACATCGGCACATCCGCGTGGAACGCACGAAAATGCTCGTCGAGATGGTTGTATTTGTAGTTGCCCCGGAACTGCGCCAGCGTATGGGCGACCTCGGCCTTATCCTCGGTGACGATGTTGCGCCAGACTTCGCCGTTCGGCAGCTTCTGTTCGGACGGGATCGTGCAATCGGCGTAGATGTGGTCGCCGGAATGGATGAAGAAGTCCGGGCGGTTGTCGAGCATGGTGCGATAGCTGCGATAGCCGCCGCGCGCGAGGTCGATCCCCCACCCCTGCCCTGCCACGTCACCCGACCAGACGAACGAGATCGACCGGCCGGCGGCCGGCGCGGTGCGGAAATGGCCGACGCGGCTTTCGCCTGAAATGCCGGCGGCGATATCGTCGAAGCGCACGCGATAGAAGATGTCCTGTCCGGGCGGCAGATCGTTCAGCAACAGTTTTGCGGTGAAGTCAGCCTCCGGCAACGCATCGCGCGACGCCGACGCAATGATCGTCCTGAAGCTCTCGACGGTCGAGCATTCCACCTGCATCCGCGCCGGCCGGTCGGCGCGCGCCCAGATTACGGCCGATCCGTCCGAGACGTCGCCGGACTGGATGCCGCCGGCGATCCGCGGGCGGTCGGCGGCGCGGCTGAGGGACGGTTTCGCAAGCGCAGCGATCGCAAGGCTCGAGGTGGAGCGGACCAGGAACTGCCGCCGGGTCCATGCGCGCTGCGCGCGGAGCGTTGCCATTCAGGAAACCTTCGTCGAATCGCGACGGAAGGTGCCTGCGCCGTTTGACTCCCGGCTTACGGTTTCTTGACCTGGGGCCTACGGTTTTGCGACGGCTGGATGACGACCTCAAATCAAGCTAGCGCTTCCAGCTGCAGATGCCGCCGGATCGGCATGGCCAGGTCTGGATACGGGTATCCATCGCCTGTGCGTCGAGCGGGTTGCCGTGGCGATGCGCGAGCCTGGTGCGCGCTGCGCCGCGCGGCTGGGCGCTTGCGGCACGCGCGACCTTCTCGGACGCACGCACACGCCCGGCGGCGATCTTCTTCGGCACATCGACGGGCTCGGCGCGCGCCTGCGCCTCGTTGCCGCCGCGCGCCTCCAGTGCGACCGACGCGAACTGCGTCTCGGGCCCGAGCCGCTTCGGCGACAGGACCGCCCTGGAGAGATCGAGGCCGAGATATTCACTGGGCTTGTAGTCGACGGCACGCGCAACACCGCCCCCCGCGAGCACAAGGGCAATTGCAGCAGCCAGACGTATGTTCTTCAGGACCACGGACGCCTCCTGAAATTGAATTATGAAAGGCTCAATTTACCCTTATTTAGGAGGCGCCGCGCGCAATTCCAGCGGTCAACTGCCGCCGTGGTTAAGAAGGTCGGCGGTGTCAGGCGACCTTTCGCGCTGTTCCCGTCCCGTCCAGGAAGCCCACCAGGCGGCTGCGGATGATCTGTTCCGCCTCGGCCATGATGCGATCGACGAGTTCCTTGCAGGAGGGAATGTCGTGGATGAGGCCGGCGACCATGCCGCAGCTCCAGGCGCCGGCGTCCATCTGTCCGTCCAGCATGACCTTGGGATAAACGCCGGCGACCTGATCATGGATGTCATCGATCGTGAGCTTGGCGCCCTTCTCGCGCTCGATCTCGAGCAGGCGATCGACATTGGCGTTCTTGAGCACGCGCTCGGTGTTGCGCAGGCTCCGCATGACCAGACGGGTGTCGAGCTCGCTCGCCGCGACGAGCGCGTTCTTCACGTTCTGATGGACCGGTGCTTCCTTCGTCGCGATGAAGCGCGTGCCCATGTTCATGCCGGCCGCGCCGAGCGACAGGGCGGCGACGAGGCTGCGTCCATCGGCCATGCCGCCGGACGCGACGAACGGGATCTTCAACTCCTCCGCCGCGCGCGGCAGCAGGATCATGTTGGGAATATCGTCTTCGCCCGGATGACCGCCGCATTCGAAACCGTCGACGCTGACGGCGTCGCAGCCGATCCGCTCGGCCTTCAGCGAATGGCGGACCGAGGTGCATTTGTGGATCACCTTGATGCCGGCCGCCTTCAGCGCGGGCATGTATTGTTCAGGACTGCGACCGGCGGTCTCGACCGATTTGACACCGCCTTCGACGATGGCCGCGATGTATTCCGGGTAAGGCGGCGCCGAAAAGGTCGGCAGGAAGGTGAGATTCACGCCGAACGGCTTGTCGGTCATGTCGCGGCAGCGGGCGATCTCCTTGGCCAGCAGCTCCGGCGTCTTCTGCGTGAGACCGGTGATGATGCCGAGCCCGCCGGCATTGGAGACGGCGGCGGCCAGCTCGGCAAAGCCGACGAAATGCATGCCGCCCTGGATGATGGGATGCTCGATGCCGAACAGTTCGGTGATCGCGGTCTTCACTTCAATACCTCCCGGAAATTTTGCTTGGCGTTTTGACGAGTCTAGCCGGACTTTTGCGTCGCGGTCACCATTTCTCTCCGAAGGGCCGGATCTCCATCTCGAAGGTCCAGGCGCTCTTGGGTTGCTGGTAGAGCTGCCAATAGGAGTCGGCTACCGCCGAAGGCGGCATCAGCAGGTCGGGATCGTCGAGTGCATTTGGCCCGAGCGCCTCGAGCCGGCGCTGGCGCACCCATTCGGTATCCACGCCCGCGTCAATGATGAGATGGGCAACATGGATATTCTTCGGCCCGAGCTCGCGCGCCATCGCCTGCGCCACCGCGCGCAGGCCGAACTTGGCGCTGGCAAAGGCGGCAAAGCCGCTGCCGCCGCGCAAGGATGCGGTGGCGCCGGTGAAGAAAATCTTGCCGCCGCCGCGCGCCAGCATCAGCCGCGCGGCCTCGCGTCCCGCCAGGAATCCGGAATAGCACGCCATCTCCCAGACCTTGCGGAAGACGCGCTCGGTGGTGTCGAGGATCGGGAAATTGACGTTGGCGCCGACGTTGAAGATGCACACTTCGAGCGGCGCGTGCTGGTCGGCATCGTTGAGGAAGGAGATGACCTCGTCTTCTTTGCGCGCATCGAGCGAGCGGGCATGGATCTGCCCGCCTGCGGCCTCGATGTCCTTCACCAGAGGCGCCAGTTTGTCGCCGTTGCGTCGGCCTGCGAAGATCGAAAAACCTTCGGCGGCGAATTTCCTGGCAATCTCGGAGCCGATGAAATCGCCGGCCCCGATCACGGCGGCTGTCGCGTTTCGCTTGGGCAAGGTCGCCTCCTCGAGAGTTCATCGATTGGATCGAAGGCTATAGTTCTAAAATAGAACTGTCAAATATGATGATCGAATGCTAAGAAGATGATCATTCAGGTCAGTTCCTTTTTCTGACTGACAAAAGGGCCGAAGATCGGACCATGAAGTGGGACACGCTGGACGAAGAACCCTGCTCGCTTGCCCGCACCGTCGCGGTGATCGGCGACCGCTGGACGCTGCTGATCCTGCGCGAATGCTTTTTGCGCGTGCGCCGGTTCGAAGGGTTTCAGTCCTCGCTCCAGATCACGCGGCATCTGCTCTCGGAGCGGCTGAAGAAGCTGGTCCGCTTCGGCATCCTGCGTCGTGTCCCCTATTCCGAGGCGCCCAAACGCTATGAATACATCCTGACGCAGAAGGGACTCGATCTCTATCCTATCATCATGGCGATGGTGCATTGGGGTGACGCCCACATGGGCGACGAGCGCGGCCGCCCGCTGCTGCACGAGCACAAGACCTGCGGCAAGCTGTTTGATCCCGTGATGGTATGTTCCGAATGCGGAGAGCCGCTGCATGCCAGGCAAGTGCATGTGCATGCAGGACCGGGACAGAAGGAAGCAGTAGGCTTTAGTGGCCCTTCGCCGGCGCGCCGAGATTGATCGGTCGCATCACGGCGGCCGTCGGAATCATCAACACCGCGACGATCGCGAGCGTCCAGAACACGTCGATATAGGCCAGGAAATCGACCTGCTGCTGCAAGGTCCGGCCGATCCAGGCGACCGCCTGTGACGCCGCATCGCTCGCATTGGAGCCCTGGCCTTGGAAGTAGCGCGTCAGGGCATCAATGGTCTGCTGATAACCAACGTCGGACGGCGCAGCGTGCTCGATCAGGCGGCTCTGGTGGAATTGCTGACGCTGCGCCAGGACCGTCTGCGCCAGCGCAACGCCCATGGAGCCTCCGATATTGCGCGCGACGTTGATCAGTGCGGACGCCTGGTTGGTCTTGTCCGGCGGCACACCGTCATAGGACGCAGTCGTCACCGGCAGGAACAGGAACGGCAAGCCTAGCGCCAGGAAGATGCGCGACAGCGCCGCGTAGCCATAGGTGATGTCACCGTTGATCCCGGTGAGATGCCACATCGCGAAGGCGACGATGGCCGCGCCGAGCATGATCAAATATTTCGGCTGCACCGTGCCAACGAGGCGGCCGACAACCGGCATCAGCAACAGCGTCGCGATGCCGCCGGGCGATAGCGCAAGACCAGCCAGGTACGCCGTATAGTTCAACTCGGTCTGCAGCAATTGCGGCAGCATCTGGGTGGTCGAGATCAACACCGCGCCGGTCCCGAGCATGACCAGGAAGCACGCTGCAAACTGGCGGCGTCCGAGCAAACGAAGGTCGACAATGGGATCCTCGCGCGACAATTCCCAGGGGATCAATGCGAGCAGCGAGACCGCCGCAAGCACGGCAAAAAACACGATCAGATTCGACCCGAACCAATCGTGACGCTGGCCCTCGTCGAGCACGAATTCGAGCGAGGCGAGCCCGATCGCGACCAGCAGGAAGCCGATATAATCGACGCGAAGACCGTTCTTCAGCAGTTTCTGCCGCTCCTCCGCCGCACCAGACGGCTCCTTCACCAGCAGGCCCACCAGGAACAACGAGAGCAGCCCCATCGGCACGTTGATCAGGAACACCCAGTGCCAGGTATAGGTGTCGGTGATCCAGCCGCCGAGCGTCGGCCCGATAACGGGCGCCACCACCACCGCCACGCCGTAGATCGCGAAAGCCTGTCCGCGCTTCTCCGGGGGGAAGGAATCCGCCAGGATCGCCTGCTCGCTCGTCGCCATGCCGCCGCCCCCGAGCCCCTGCAGGATGCGGAAGACGACCAGGGATTCCAGGTTCCAGGCGAAGCCGCAGAGCAGCGACGACAGTGTGAAGATCGCGACGCAGATCATGTAGAAGCGCTTGCGGCCGATCACGGTAGACAGCCACCCGGATATCGACAGCACGATGGCATTGGCAACGAGATAGCTGGTAATGACGTAGGTGCTCTCGTCGATTCCGACCGCGAGACTCCCGGCGATGTGACGCAACGCCACGTTGGCGATCGTGGTGTCGAGCACCTCCATGAAGGTTGCGATCGAAACCACGAACGCAATCAGGTAGGGATTGTGCCCGCCCGCCGCCGAGCGCTCGGGGGACCAGCCGCCTGACGCCGCGCCGGCTGCGACGTCCGTCATCGTACCTTGGTCCAGGGCACGACCGACATGCCGGGACCGACTGGCAGATCGGCCGGCCAGCTGTCGACAACGATCTTCACCGGCACGCGCTGCACGACCTTGACGTAATTGCCCGTGGCATTCTCGGCCGGCAGCAGGCTGAACGCCGTGCCGGAGCCGCGTTGCACCGAATCGACATGGCCAGTCAACTTGCGGCCGGGATACGCGTCGATGCGGATATCGACCGGCTGCCCCGGACGCATATCGTTGAGCTGGGTTTCCTTGTAATTGGCCACGACCCAGACCTCGTCGGGCACGAACATCATCAGGCTCTGTCCAGCCGTGACGAGGGTGCCCTTCGCGCCGGAGAGCTTGGCAACGCGGCCGGACTGGGCAGCCACCACGTCGGTATATTGCAAGTTCAGGTTCGCCTGATCGAGCTGCGATTGCGATTTATCGAGTTGCGCCCTGGCGCCTTCGAGTTGGGCCTGCAGCGTCTTGATGCCGACTTGCGCCGCCGTCACCGCGGTCCTGGCGCGCTCATTGTTGGCCTGCTGCGCCTGCAGATCGGAGCGGGTCTGCTGCTGGCGCTGCACGGTGCCGGCGCCCTTTTCGACGAGCTCTTCGGCGCGCTTGAATTCTTCCTGCGAGAACTGGAGCTGGGCTTGCGCCTGCTCAAACTGGGCCTGGGCCTGCTTGATCTGCTCCTGCTGCGAGACGATCTGCGCCTCGACATTGGTGATGTTGGCCTTCGAGACCGCAACTTGTGCAGCCGCCTGCTCGATGGCGATCCGGTAATCGCGTTCGTCGATCTTCGCCAGCACATCGCCGGCGTCGACATGCTGGTTGTCCGTGACGGGGATGTCAGTCACGTAACCGCCGACCTTCGAAGCCACGGAAAAGCTCCGTGCGGCGATGAAGGCGTCGTCGGTTGATTCGTAGTGACGCGCCTGCAGCCAGTAGAGAAGGCCGCCGACGATCGCCGCGATCAGCACGACAGCCGCGACGGTGGCGAGCAGCCAATGCTCGCGAACCTTGTCGCGCAAAGACTGTGTTGGGGCCGGTTTGTCTGGCTGGCCCTTTTCCCTCCCGGACTGATCTGGAGAATTCTTCGGAGCTTCTTTCGGCCTCTGCGGCAGCGGCTGCTCCGCAGACGGCCCACGCTCCCGGGTTTGAGCATCCACGGTGAACACCTCGGTCAGGATTGGGCTAGCGCCGAGCCCACTCTGTCCAGGCCTGCGCGCCCGGTCCTAACCGCATCGCGGGAACTTGGTTCCAGCTTGCAGCCGTGGCTCTAACAACCGTGAATGCCGATTAAAAAAACAAGCGCAGCCCTGGTCGTGCCGCGCTCGCTTTTCTTCGTCATCAGCGCGCCTGATCAGTGCGTCCTCGTGTCCTGCCATTTTTCGAGATCGGGCTTGGTGTCGTCCGACCCCTGCTCTTTCTCCGGATTACCCTTCCAGGGCTCGTCGGTTTGCGTATGCGAACCCCAATCACTTTGATGTCGGGGGTCATCGGTCGGCCGTTCCTTACTCATCGGATTTCCTTCGATGTTGCGGCCATCACGGAATCGGAACGCCATAATAGGAATTGATGCCGCGCACGGTAGCATCATCGCCCCAGTTCCAGTCGCTGCGGTCGCCGTACTTGGGGCCCCCTTCAAGGGACTGGGCTGTAATACCTGTGACATAGCCGCCCAGCTCCGTGTCGTATTTCAGCGACTGCCAAGGCAGCGGATAGTGATCGTTCCCAAGTCCCAAAAAGCCGCCGAAGCCGAGCACGGCGTACGACACCTTGCCGCTGACCTTGTCGATCATTACGCGCTCGATCGAACCGATCTTGGTGCGATCCGCGCCATACACCGATGTTCCCTCGACCTTGTCGCTGCCGATCAACCGGCCCATCTCGTCGCGGTCCAATTCACCTTCGTTCATCATCTGAATTCTCCACTCAGCGAATGTCAGGCTCAACCGGATCAATGCCCGATCGTTCCTGTTGGCCGGAGCCGGCCCGCGATCGCAGAGGCCCAATTTAAATAACGTGGGATTTGAACAAGAGCGTCAGGGCCGTGTTGGCCCGCACAGACCTCGCACCGCCGCATCGCCTCCGCAACGAATACGATCACGGCGCGTTGAGCTGTGAACCGCGGAGACCTTCATGACACATCGAACCAATCCTCCCCTATCCCGCCGGCATGTCATTCACGCAGCGAGCGCAACGCTTGCCGCGACGTCGCTGGCATCTTCAACAGCAAAAGGAAATACCGCAATGGCCGAGCAGGACCTGATTGATCCCATCAACCGCTATCCAAAGCCCCCGTTCAAGAAGCAATCGCAGCCATGGCCAGGACTTGCCGGCCAGATGGAGCCGCGCCCGGACCATGGGGAGACCAGCTACAAGGGATCCGGGCGCCTCGCCGGACGCAAGGCGCTCATCACGGGCGGCGATTCCGGAATGGGACGCGCCGCCGCGATCGCCTATGCGCGCGAAGGCGCCGATGTCGCCATCAACTATCTTCCGGCAGAGGAGCCGGATGCACAGGAAGTGATCGCGCTAATCAAGAAGGAAGGGCGTATCGGCCTTGCTATTCCAGGCGACCTCAAGGACGAAGCCTTCTGCAGCAAACTGGTCGAGCAGGCGGTGCAGGGCCTTGGTGGTCTCGACATCCTCGTCAACAACGCGGCGCGACAGCAGACGCGCGCTTCCATCCTCGACGTTTCGTCGGAAGACTTCGACGCAACGATGAAAACCAACATCTATGCTCCGTTCTGGACGATCAAAGCCGCGCTGCCGCACCTGAAACCCGGATCCTGCATCATCGGCACGACATCCGAGCAGGCCTACGATCCCTCCCCGGATCTCTATGACTATGCCCAGACCAAGGCCGCAACGATGAATTACGTGAAGTCGCTGGCGAAGCAACTCGCCTCGAAGGGCATTCGCGTCAACGGTGTCGCGCCGGGCCCGATCTGGACGCCGCTGCAGGTTTCGGGCGGCGCTACGATGGAGAAGCTGGAAAAATTCGGCGGCATGACGCCGTTCGGCCGTCCCGGCCAGCCTGTCGAGCTCGCTTCGATCTACGTCCAGCTTGCGGCAGCCGACGCGAGCTATGCAACCGGCCAAGTGTATGGCGCCGCAGGCGGTTCGGGACAGCCGTAAGACCGCTCCCACTCAGCTCTTCCAGCGAAAACGGCCCTGGCAAGGTGGGTGCCAGGGCCGTCCTTGGAGATTGCTTCCGGAGCACCGGGGGCGTGATCGCCGGAAGCAATTGATCGACTCTTCACGCGCGGATTGGTTCCTCGCAAAATCAGCCGGTTGGCGCTGCGCCGGAATCATCAGGCGTCATGCCGGAGCCCGGCGTCTTGCTGTTGTCATTGAGTTTCGGATCGCGCGTCGCTTCACGCGATGGAGAGCCCTTTTCATCTGTTTTGTGTACGGTCTGCGCGCGCTGCTTGTCGCGCGGCTGATCCTCTGCCAGCTCGTTTTTGACGATGCCGTGATCGGAATGGGCCATGACGTCCTCGCTTCTCCAGATTGTATTGAAGCGGTTACGCGCCGGGCCAAGGAAGGTTCCCGCGCCGACGGGCTGTTAGCTGTGCGCTGCGCGCACCGAAACAGACGCGTGCTCGAGATGCACTTGCCGGACGGTGGTGGCCGTCGCAAATGCAACCGAGACGCCAAAGGCGAGAACGAGCGAGAGAAGAGCAAGACGTGGGGCCATTGCAAAACCTCCTTCTGGAATAAGAATGTGATCGACTGTGTCCTGATGATCCTCGATTGGTCGCGTGCGGTCCGTGAGCGGTCTCATACCCAAAGATACGGAAAACGGAATCAGGCATCCTGCATCGGGCGGATGCGGACCTTGACGGGCGGGATTTCGCCATCGAGCCAGTCCTGTTCGTTCGCGAGCGCCATCCAGGCTTCCGCCATGCGCGAGTAGCGCTTGTAGGTGGGCTGGCCCTCGGCGCGCTCGGCGAGCTGCAGGCAGTTGTCGGCGTTGTCCCTGAAGATGTCAGACTGTTTCATGAGGATAATCTGGGGACGGAACCCGGTCGTCGCAACCGACCTTACCGGATCGTAACGTATAGAGAACTTCGCGCGCCGTTGGCCATTGGAGAATGATGCGGATGCCTGTCGCTCGTGTTGACCGTGTCGGGTCAGAGTGACGCGGCCACTCGTGCAGGCACCGTCGCCTGAGGCTTGCTGTCGCTACGTCCTTCCAGCCACGCCTCTGTCTGTGCGAGCTCCTTCAGCGCCTTGGCATAGCGAAGAACTGCGCTGCGCTCGGCGCCGCGGGGCAGCTTGCGCGCCTTGCGCAGCAGATCCGCAGCCGCGTTGCGGTAGGCCAGCGAGCGATAGAGGAAAACGACCGTGCCCATGGGCGAATGCTCCCGTGTTGATGCGGTCATTCTGGCAAGATCGGCATGAACGCCGGATGAAGACGGTGATCCCCGCAAATACTGCTGCGGGCGGGCATGCCAGATGTTGCAATGCCTGCCAGGAACGACAAAGCCCCGTACTGGCGCGGGGCTTTGCATTCCAAAGGTCGGAACAATCTCAGGCGGCGCTGCGCTGGGCGTGGCGCCCTTCCTTGACCTCCTCGATGATCTTTGCGCTGAAGGCTTCGAGGTCGCCGGGATTGCGCGATGTAATCACGCCCTGATCCACGACCACTTCAGAGTCCTGCCATGTCGCACCTGCGTTGACGACATCGGTCTTGATGGACTTGTAGGAGGTCATCTTGCGTCCCTTGGCGATTCCGGTTTCGATCAGAAGCCAGGGCGCGTGGCAAACCGCAGCGACGACTTTCTTGGCGTCGAAGATCTCCTTGATGAAGGCAAGTGCCTTGGGCTCGACACGGAGCAGGTCGGGGTTGATCTGCCCTCCCGGCAGCACGATGGCGTCGTAGTCCGCACTCGAAGCCTGGTCGATCGTCTTGTCGACCTTGACCGACCGGCCCCAATCCTTGTCGTCCCAACCCTTGATCTCGCCAGGCGCAAGCGAAATCACGTGTACCGTCGCGCCGGCCTGTTTCAGGCGATCGCGCGGTACCTCCAGCTCTGACTGTTCGAACCCGTTTGTGGCGAGGATGGCAATGGTCTTGCCGCTAAGCTCCATGGAACGCTCCTTTGGTGTTGGAATGATCTCATCCAATACCAGCGCTGTGCGATCGTTCCGGAAGCGCCCTTCACATCACTGTGCGGCACTCGATTTCACGAGTTGCTCGAGCCGCGCACGCTTGCGTGCGATCAGGAGCTGGGCTGCGGCATCGTCGAGGCCCTCGCGCTGCAATTGCCGGATCGCGGAGCCGAGTTCGAGAATCTCGGCGCGCAGCTTGAGAATCCGGTACGTCTCCGGGTCTTCCTCCACCGCGCTCTCCCAAAGCTCTCAGCGGCCCGCGATCACTCGCAGGGGTTTGACGGCTGTCTTGACCGGACGCAGGCGCACGCGGTCGCGGACATCAGACAGGACATCCCCGCCACCGGCCGCCTTCCATTCGCCGATCAGCAGGGTGATCTTCTGGCGCAGATCCATCTGCGCCAGCGCCTTCTGCGTGCAGTCGCGATCACGATCGACAAGGCCGCGGACGGAGGCCTCGACATCAGCCATCTCCAGCCTCAAGGCACTGATTTTACGTCGAATTCCATTAATTCTGTTGTCCATGGCTTGTTAGAACAAAATAAGAACATATAGTCAAGCCACGATTCCAGAACGGAGAGGTTAGATGCAGGTTCAAGGTAAATACGATGCCCGGGCTTTCCTCGCGGAGCAGATGACGCGGACGCAAGGCCTGAGGTTGAAGCGGCTCAGCGAGGAGGCCTATCAGCCCGCGCAATATAGTCGGGATCTGTCCTCTGCCGAAGCCGCGCGTCGCATCCAGGTGCTAGAGGCTGAGATCGAGTTGGCCAATTCCTTCTGAGGCCCGCGGCCCGCGTGTTTGGAACGTTGCATGAGCGATGCGGTTCTTTCCCCGGTCCAAGGGAGAGAACTGATGGCACGCAAGGCAACGAAGCGCCGCTATTCCCGGAGCGCCGGCGATGATGTCGCGCGCGAGATGCGCCGGTACAAGAAGGGGACCGCCAAGAGCGGCCCCGGCGGTCGCGGCGGACGCGTGAAGAGTCGCAAGCAAGCGATCGCAATCGGCCTGTCCGAGGCGCGCAAGAAGGGCAAGACGGTCGCGCAAAAAGCGTCGAAGCGAGCCACGGCAAAGAAGACGACAAAGAAGACGGCCAGGAAGGCTTCCAAGAAGACTTCGAAGAAGACATCGAAGCGCAAATCCGCCAAGCGGTAAGGACGATCACCTCAGATCATGCTGCCGGGCATGAAGCAGCGGATTGCAATCCCGAACGCTGTCCTGACCGGCCACACCATGGTGCGGCCGGCACGGTTGGGCTCGGTGATCACAGCCTCGTCCGGGACGTCGATCCAGTGCCCATCCAGCCGGACGCGATAGTGCCCGTCGTGTGATTCCCAATCGGGATCCGAGACCGCAAATCCGTCGGCATCCGAGCAACAGGGGCCGAGATGGCTGCGAAGGCTGTCGAACCATGGCTTGAGCGGAGAGTCGGCATAGCGTCCGTCGTCGCGCCCCAGCGCGCTTCCGGTCGACAGCATGAACGGCGCAACCAGCAGCGCACGTCGCAGCGAGAGCTTCAATCGACCCATGTCGGCACCGACCAAGTACGAACGTCCGGTTCCAGAAGACGTTCGAAGTTCCACTCTTGCAAGTCGCCTTGGCACCGCCGTTGGCACCAAGGTCCACGCACAGCCTGAGGGGCGAACGCGGCTTTTTCGGACGAACCGGTCATGATTGCTGCCGTTGACGAGAATGTTATCGGCAACCTGTGGGTATCCCCGCTGCGGACGAGAAAAGGGCGGCCCGCAGGCCGCCCTTTTTGCATTCCTTCTCTGGTAAGGCTCGATCTAGGCGAGCGGTACCGCGACGAACCGAGTCGCCTCCGCGCTCTTCACCTGCAACAACACGCTGTTCTTGCCGGAGGATTTGGCCTGCGCCAGCTCGGAGCGGACCTCCCCGACATTGGCAACGGGCTTGCCGCCGACATTGAGGATGACGTCGCCGGTCTGGATACCGCGTTGCGCGGCCGGCCCCTGCGGATCGACCTCGGTGACGACGACGCCCTTCTGGCCAGCGCCCTGGACGTCGCCGGCCGGAGCAAGGCTGAGCCCCAGGCGCGGCGTGCCGGCGCCTGGCTGCGCCCTGCCCTCACTGGCCTTCGCCTGCTGTTCGTTCGGCAACTCGCCAAGTGCCAATGTCACCGTCTTGCTGTCCCCCTTGTGGAAAACATCGAGCTTCACCGAACTGCCCGGCGCGAGCGTAGCGATGGTTTGGGCAAGATCACGGGAGTCCTTGATCGAAGCGCCGTTGACGGCAGTAATGACGTCGCCCGCCTCGATACCGGCCTTCGCCGCCGGACTTCCATCCTGCGGATTGTCGACGATTGCGCCGCGCGCGTCCTTGAGGCCGAGGCTGTCGGCAATGTCAGCGGTCACAGGCTGCACCTGGACGCCGAGCCAGCCGCGCGTCACCGCACCCTTGTCCTTCAATTGCGCGACGACGAGCTTTGCAGTCGAGGCCGGAATGTCGAAGCCGATGCCGACCGAACCGCCCGACGGCGAAAAGATCGCGGTGTTCACGCCGATCACGTTGCCGTTCATGTCAAAGGCCGGACCGCCGGAATTGCCCTTGTTGATCGGGGCGTCGATCTGGATGAAGTCGTCATAGGGACCGTTGCCGATGTCGCGGCCGCTGGCCGAGACGATGCCGGCGGTCACGGTGCCGCCGAGGCCGAAGGGATTGCCGACCGCGACAACCCAGTCGCCGATCCGCGGCTTCTGGTCGGAGAATTTGACGAACGGAAAGTCCTTCTTGCCATCGACCTTGATCAGCGCGAGGTCCGTCTTGGGATCGGTGCCGACGACCTTCGCTGTGTAAACGGCGCCGTCGTCCATCGTCACCTGCACCGACGCAGCATGATCGACGACGTGATTGTTGGTCACGGCATAGCCGTCGGCCGAAATGAAGAAGCCGGAGCCTTCGCCCGTGATCATCTGGTGACGCTGCCGCGGAATGCCGTTCATGCCGCCAGGACCGCGGAAGCCGAATTGCCGGGAGAACTGGTCGAACGGCGAATCCTCGTCCGAATCCATCCGGTTCTGTTGCAGCATCGCGCTCTTGTCGTTGTCCTGGTCGATCCTGACGCGCACCGAGATGACGGCGGGTTTGACCTTGCTGACAAGATCGCCGAAGCCCGGCGGTGTTGCGACAGTCTCGGCGGCCTGCGCCGGCGCGATGAAGGAGGTTAGCGAGGAAGAGGCGGGAGAGCCGGCGAGCACGGCCACGCCAAGCGCGGCCACGGTACCGAGCAGCGCAAGCCGGCGCGGCTTCAGGATCGTACGGGACGAGGTGGTGTCGGAACTGACGTGATCGTTCATGTGGAGATGTCCATGCTGGGTAAGTCGCCTTGCACCCAACATGGACATCGTCACCTTACGGCGTCCCGTCCAGCCGATTAAATCTTGGCAAAGTTGCTGCGACCCGCCGCCCGGCTGAACCGCACGACTACACATTTGATGCAGCTCAACACAGGCTTCGCGCGAGGTGAAAGACTGCGGCCACCGGATGATGTCCATCGGAGGCGCGCCATGTACAAAGACATTCTCGTTCACGTCCCGACCGAACGTCCCATGCGCCCCGTCATCGACGGATCGATTTCGCTCGCGGCGCACCTCAACGCCCATGTCGACGCGGTCGCCGTCGGCTATGTCGCAACCAGCACGGCCTATGTGATGGAGGGCGGCGCTGCAGTGGCAGCCGTGTTCGAAATGGAACGCGAACGCGCGGTGGAGCGGGCGGAGACGGCGCTGGCGGTTTTCAAGAGCGAAGCCGCGAACGCCGGCATCGCCCACGATTGCCACGCCCTCGGCGCCATCCCGGCGGATGCCGCCGGCTCGCTCGGCGAGATGGCTCGGCTGCACGATCTCAGCATCGTGCTGCAACCCGAGCCGGCACAAGGCTCATTCGACAATGACGTGCCCGGCGAGATCCTGTTCCAGGCAGGCGGCCCGGTGCTGTTCCTGCCCTACAACTTCCGTGGGGCGTTCAAAGCCAACCGGATCGGCATCTGCTGGGATGGCAGCCGCCTCGCCGCCCGCGCCATGCGAGACGCTGCGCCGTTCCTGGCCCGCGCCGAGGAGATCGTGATCATCACGATCAACGAGGCCGACGCCGTTCCCGACGACGTCTCGGCACGCAATCTGGCAATTCATCTCGGCCGACGTGGATTGTCGACCCGCACGGCCAGCCTCTCGGCGGCGCGCGCCGACATTCAGCCGACCATCCTGTCACTGGCGGCCGACGAGAACCTCGATCTCCTTGTGATGGGCGGCTATGGCCATTCGCGATGGCAGGAACGCCTCCTCGGCGGCGTCACCCGCGCGATGCTGGAAGCCATGACGGTCCCGACGCTGATGTCGCACTAGTGCGACGTCGTCACGCTGCGACGGACGTCTCCCAGGCCGCGGCCGCGATGGCATCGTCTTCGCGCTGGGCATTGCACGCGTCGAAGTGGGCCTTCAACGCGATCTCGGCGAGATGTTCGAAATGTTCGGCCTCACCGAGGAGTTCCCAGGCCTGCAAGGGCCGGTAGGCCACCTGTTGGCGGCAGAGGGACGCAAGTGCCCGGTAGCGACGTACGTTCTCCATGAGACCCTCCCTCGCATTCACAGGGCTTATCGCCCCGATTTGCGTCAGGCGGATGGCGATTGTGCAAAACATTTGCTGCGTGCGCTGCACGCCTGATCGCAGTTAATTTTTGAGAAACGCGCACGTGGGAGTTGGCTGCTATCCGCACCGAAGACGCCTGGCCGATCTCCGCAGGCAAACCAGGAGCCGGCGGAGTGCGCGCTAGCCGAGATTTACCGGTGGAGCGCGGTCTCCCGAGCCTGCCGCGACTGCGCGGAACTATCCTGCAGGATGGGAACACGTGCGGACTCAGCAACACCCCGGATAGCCAAGATGTTACCAGCATAATCGGCGCTGCTGTTGCCGCGAAACACGGCGGAACCCGCGACCAGCGTATCGGCGCCCGCGGCGACCGCAGCAGCGGCGTTGTCACGCGTGATCCCGCCGTCGACCTCGAGCCGAATTGGCCGTTCGCCGATCATGCGTCGAATGCGTGTGATTTTCTCAAATTGGGACTCGAGGAAGGATTGCCCGCCGAAGCCGGGATTGACGGTCATGACCAGCACGAGATCGAGACGATCGAGCACGTACTCGATCGCGCTTTCGGGGGTTGATGGGCACAGGCTGACGCCGGCCTTCTTGCCGAGCGCGCGGATCGCCTGGAGCGAGCGGTCGAGATGCGGGCCGGCCTCGGCGTGGACGGTGATGATGTCGGCGCCGGCCCTTGCGAACGCTTCGAGATAGGGATCGACAGGCGCGATCATCAAATGGACGTCGAATATTTTCGATGTCAGCGGCCGGATCGCCTTGATGACGTCGGCACCATAGCTGATGTTCGGGACGAAGTGCCCATCCATCACGTCGCAATGGATCCAGTCGGCGCCGGCAGCGTCGATCGCCGCGACCTCCTCGCCGAGGCGCGCAAAATCGGCGGCCAGGATCGAGGGCGCGATGAGGATGTCTTTCGTCATGGTTTTGCACTCCGCGCATCGGCACCGCCGCTGAAGACGCGGCTCGCCAGCACGTCCGCCGGGTCGATGGTTTCGAGATCGGCGACATCGAGCATGCGGTCCAGGTCCGACACGAGTCGATCGGCCTGCCGCAGACGGATGCGATCGACCGCGTTGCGGATCGAACGCGCGTTGGAGAAGAACGGCTGGGTCCGGCGCAATGCGATGTATTTTTCAAAGGCCTCGCGCGCGGCAGCCGAGAAGCGATAACCGCGCTCCCGGAGCATCAGCTCGGAGATCACGAGCAACTCGTCTTCGGAATAATCGGGGAAGTCGATGTGGTGGGCGATGCGCGAGCGGAATCCGGGATTGGAGGCGAAGAAGCTCGTCATCCGCTCGCCATAACCCGCCATGATCACGACGAGGTCTTCGCGCTGGTTCTCCATCACCTGGAGCAGAATCTCGATGGCCTCCTGGCCGTAGTCGCGTTCGTTGTCGGGCCGGTGCAGATAATAGGCTTCGTCGATGAACAGCACGCCGCCCATCGCCTTCTTCAGTATCTCCTTGGTCTTGGGCGCCGTGTGGCCGATATACTGGCCGACGAGATCATCGCGCGTCACCGAGATCACCTGCCCGCGCCTGACGAAGCCGAGGCCGTGGAGGATTTTGGCCATACGCATCGCCACCGTGGTCTTGCCGGTGCCGGGATTACCGGTGAACGACATATGCAGCGTCGGCGGAGCGGTAGCCAGCCCCGCACGCTGACGAATGCGCTCGATCAGCAGCAGCGAGGCGATCTGGCGCACGCGATCCTTGACCGGCCGGAGGCCGATCAGCTCCTGATCGAGTTGTTGCAGCGTTGCGACAATTCCGGCGGACTCGGCCTCCTTGCGGAGATCGAACGTCGTTTCGGTGGCATTCGTAATGGGCACATCAAGCATCGGCGCCTCGAAGAAGAAAGCTTCGCCGCGTTGCGGCGGCGAAGCAGTTGTCCGCCAAGGATCCGGAGCCGAGAGGCTCCGCGCGGAGACGAATGGTTGCTACGGCGCGTGCGCGACGTTCTTCCGCACGGTGCTGTAGCGGATTGAACGGCCACCAACCCCCTGCCGCACCAGATCGAACTCGGCTTCATTCGGCGGCCGGTTGACGAGGAAGGAGATTCGCACCGACTCCCAGCCATGACTGGCGTCGAAGCCGCTCAGGCGAATGTAACGGTCGCCATACACCCTGCGGCATTCGGCGAGTTCCATCATCACGCCAGCGGCGTCCTGGAGATCGAACATCGGCAGTCCCCACATCTCCCAATAGGTATTGCGGGGATGTGGGTCGTCGGTGAACTCGATGTTCACCGCCCAGCCATTGGCCAAGCAATACTGCACCTGCTTGCTGATCTGATCGTCCGTCAGATCGGGCAGGAACGAGAAGCAACCCTGGGTGACTTTCATGATGATTGTCCTCAAACGGTTTCCAGCGGGGTGGGGACGAAGTCCGGCATGTCGGTGGATTGATAGTTGAAGCTGACGTCCTTCCAGACCTCGAGCGCGGCTTTCAGCGGCGTGCAGGTCTCGGCCGCGCTGGCCAGGATTTCCGGTCCTTCATGGACGTAGTCGCGTCCCTCGTTGCGGGCGAGGATCATCGCCTCCAGCGCCACGCGGTTGGCGATCGCGCCGGCCGCAATTCCCATGGGATGGCCGATCGTGCCGCCGCCGAACTGCAGCACAACGTCCTCGCCAAGCAGGTTGAGCAACTGATGCATCTGGCCGGCATGGATGCCGCCGGAGGCCACCGGCATCATCTTGTTCAGGCTCGCCCAGGATTGGTCGAAGAACAGGCCGTGCTCGAGCATGGTCGGGTTGAAGTCCTCACGGCAGACGTCGTAATAGCCGCGCGTGGTGTTGGGATCGCCCTCGAGCTTGCCGACCACGGTGCCGGCATGGATGTGGTCGACACCGGCGAGCCGCATCCATTTGGCGATGACGCGGAACGACACGCCGTGGCTCCTCTGCCGCGTATAGGTCGAATGACCGGCCCGATGCAGATGCAGGATCATGTCGTTGCGACGCGCCCATTTCGCCATGGACTGGATCGCGGTGTAGCCGATCACGAGGTCGATCATGATGATGACTGAGCCGAGTTCCTTCGCGAACTCCGCACGCTCGTACATGTCCTCCATGGTCGCGGCGGTAACGTTCAGGTAGGTGCCCTTCACTTCGCCGGAGGCGGCCTGCGCGCGGTTTACCGCCTCCATGCAGTAGAGGAAGCGGTCGCGCCAGTGCATGAAGGGCTGCGAGTTGATATTCTCATCGTCCTTGGTGAAATCGAGCCCGCCCTTCAGCGCCTCGTAGACGACGCGGCCGTAGTTGCGGCCGGAGAGCCCAAGTTTCGGCTTGACCGTTGCACCCAGCAGCGGACGGCCGAATTTGTCGAGCCGCTCGCGCTCGACCACGATGCCCGTCGCCGGCCCCTGGAACGTCTTCACATAGGCGACCGGGAAGCGCATGTCTTCCAGACGCAGCGCTTTCAGCGGCTTGAAGCCGAACACGTTGCCGATGATCGAGGCGGAGAGGTTTGCGATCGAGCCCGGCTCGAACAGGTCGAGATCATAGGCGATGTAGGCGAAATAGGAGCCGGGCGTGCCCGGCACCGGATCGACTCGATAGCATTTCGCGCGATACTTCTCGGCTGCGGTGAGGCGATCGGTCCACACCACGGTCCAGGTCGCGGTCGAGGATTCACCGGCGACCGCGGCGGAGGCTTCGATCGGGTCGACGCCCTCTTGCGGCGTCACGCGGAACAGGGCGATGACGTCGGTATCCTTCGGCAGATAGTCGGGCTCCCAATAGCCCATGCGCGCGTACTCCATGGTGCCAGAGCGATAGCGCTCCTTGCCGCGGACCGTTCCCGAGTGTGCGTTCATGGTTCTCTCCCTGTTTTATGTCTGTTTTGCTCTCGAACTCTGCTCAGGCCGCAACGTGCTCGCGGGTGTCGATTCGCGGGTCGAGCTCGCCGGCGCGGTAACGCCGCGCCATCTCGCTCATGGGAACGACCTTGATCTTGCTGGCGTGGCCGGCCGTTCCGAACTGCTCGAACCGCTCGCGACAGAGGTCGCGCATCGCGTCCATCGCAGGTTTGAGGAACTTGCGCGGATCGAACTCGGAGGGCGACTGCGCGGCGACCTTGCGGAACACAGCCGTCATCGCCAGGCGGCAATCGGTGTCGATGTTGACCTTGCGCACGCCGCTCTTGATACCGCGGACGATCTCCTCAACCGGCACACCCCAGGTTTGCGGCATCTCACCGCCGAACTGGTTGAACATGTCCTGGAGCAGCTGCGGCACCGACGAGGAACCGTGCATGACGAGATGCGTATTCGGCAGCCGGCGGTGGATCTCCTCGACCACCCTCATCGCGAGGATGTCGCCGTCGGGCTTGCGGCTGAACTTGTAGGCCCCATGCGAGGTCCCCATCGCGATCGCGAGCGCGTCGACCTTGGTGGCGCGGACGAAGTCCACGGCTTGGTCAGGGTCGGTCAGCAACTGGTCGTGGCTCACCTTGCCCTCGACGCCGTGGCCGTCCTCCTGCTCGCCGCCGCCATGCTCGAGCGAGCCCAGCACGCCGAGTTCGCCTTCAACGGAGGCGCCGACCCAGTGGGCGAGATCGACGACGCGACGGGTGATGGCGACGTTGTAGTCATAGTCGGCAGCGGTCTTGGCATCGGCCTTCAGCGAGCCGTCCATCATAACGGAGGTGAAGCCGTGTGCGATGGCGGATGCACAGGTCGCCTCGTCGTTGCCGTGGTCTTGGTGCATGCACAGTGGTATGTCCGGATAGGTCCGCTCCAGCGCATCGATCATGTGGGAGAGCATGATGTCACCGGCATAGCTGCGCGCACCGCGCGAAGCCTGCATGATGACGGGCGCGTCGACCTCGGCCGCGGCCTGCATGATCGCGATGCCCTGCTCCATATTGTTGATGTTGAACGCCGGCACCGCGTAGCCGTGATTGGCGGCGTGGTCGAGCAGTTGACGAAGGGTGATACGGGCCACGACAAATCCTCCTGTTATCTCTTGCCTGCGCGGGCGATCGAACGACGAGCGGCGTCCGCGATGCCTTGCGGCGTGATGCCGAATTCGCGGTAAAGTACCGGCGCAGGCGCCGAGGCGCCGAAGCCGCGCATGCCGACAAACTCGCCGTCCGAGCCGATCCAGCGATGCCAGTCACCGGCAACAGCCGCCTCGACGCCGACACGCGGCGCGGTACCGAGCACGGTGGCGCGGTAATCGTCCGGCTGTTCCTCGAACAAGGCGAAACAGGGGGCGGAGACCACGGCAGCGCGGATGTGCTCGGTCGCGAGCAGGCGGGCGGCTTCCAGCGCGATCGAGACTTCCGACCCTGTTGCGACGATCGTCACGTCACGGCCGCCGTCCGGCGTGACCACGAGATAGGCGCCGCGCGCGACGAGATTGCTACCGCCGTCTTCGCTGCGGAAAGCGGGAAGGGCCTGCCGTGACAGGCACAGCACGGAGGGACGGCTCTCAGCCTTCAGCGCGCAGTCCCACGCTTCCAGCGTCTCGACTGCGTCAGCCGGACGGAACACCAGCAGGTTCGGAATGACGCGGAGCGCGGGGAGATGCTCGACCGGCTGGTGCGTCGGACCGTCCTCGCCCAGGCCGATGGAATCGTGGGTCATGACGTGGATGACGCGCAGCCGCATCAGGGCGGCGAGGCGGATCGCCGGCCGGCTGTAATCGGAGAAGGCGAGGAACGTGCCGCCATAGGGAATGAAGCCGCCATGCAGCGCGAGGCCGTTCATCGCGGCCGCCATGCCATGCTCGCGGATGCCGTAGTGGATGTAGTCGCCGGCGAACGCGTCGCGCGTGACGGCGGTCTGCGCCTTCGCATGCGTCAGGTTCGAATGCGTGAGGTCGGCGGAGCCGCCGACGAGTCCGGGAATTGTCCCGGCGATGCCGTCGAGCACCTGCTGCGAGGCCTGCCGTGTGGCGAGTTTCGGACGCTCGGTGGCGAAGCGCTCGCGCAATTTCGCCGAGGCCTCGGCATAGGCATTCGGCAGGGCTACGACCTTGCCCTCGATCAACAGGTCGCGCTGCTCCGGCGTCGCGCATTCGTAGCGATCGAGCCAGGCCAGACGATCGACCTGACCGCGCTGCCCAATCATCCGCCACGCTTTCATGACGGTGACAGGCAGCACGAAGGGCTGATAGTCCCAGCCGAGTGTCCGCCGCGCCGCTGCCGTCTGCTCCGTTCCGAGCGGCGCGCCATGGGCCTTCTCGGTGCCTTGCCGGTCCGGCGCGCCGTAGCCGATGATGGTGCGGCAGGCGATCAGGGACGGTTTTGTCGTCTCGCGCTCTTCGGCAATGGCCTGCGCAACGGCGTCGGGATCGTGTCCGTCGACGCGGCGCACCGACCAGCCGGACGCGGCGAAACGTGCGAGTTGGTCATCGGACGTAGCAAGCGAGGTCGGCCCGTCGATGGAGATCCCATTGTCGTCGAACAGCACGACCAGGCGGCCGAGTTGGAGATGGCCGGCGAGCGAGATCGCCTCCTGGCTGATGCCTTCCATCAGGCAGCCATCGCCAGCGATGACATAGGTGAAGTGATCGACGAGGCCGTCGCCGTGCCGCGCGTTCGCCATACGCTCGGCGAGCGCCATGCCCACAGCTGTCGCAATGCCCTGCCCCAGCGGTCCCGTCGTGATCTCGACACCAGGGGTGTGGCCGTATTCCGGATGCCCGGGTGTTTTCGAGCCCCACTGCCTGAAGGCCTTGATGTCGTCGAGGCTGACGTCACCACCGGTCAAATGCAGCAATGCATAGAGCAGCATCGAGCCATGGCCGGCGGAGAGAACAAAACGGTCACGGTCCGGCCAGTTCGGGTGCGCCGAGTCGAATTTGAGGAAGCGCGAGAACAGCACGGTCGCGACGTCGGCCATCCCCATGGGAAGGCCGGGATGGCCGGACTGCGAGGCCTCGATGGCGTCGACCGCGAGGAAACGGATCGCATTGGCAAGATCGTTGTGCCCGACGGCCGTGTGACCGGCGTCGGCGTGAACCGAGATGTTCATCTGATACTTCCGTTGTTCACTTGAGATTTCGCTTGCGCTCGATGAGCTGCATGATCAGTGGCGTCAGGATGAGCTGCATGGCGAGGTCGAGCTTGGCGCCCGGGCATACGATGGAGTTCGCGCGCGACATGAAACTGTGCGGCAGCATCGAGAGCAGATAGGGGAAGTCGATACCGCGCGGATTCTTGAAGCGGATCACGACCATCGATTCGTCCGGCGTCGGGATCCAGCGCGCGATGAACGGATTGGAGGTGTCCACCGTCGGCACCCGCTGGAAGTTGATGTCGGTCTCCGAAAATTGCGGGCAGATATAGTGGATGTAATCGGGCATCCGCCGCAGGACCGTGTCGGTGACGGCCTCGGTCGAATAGCCGCGCGCGCTTCGGTCGCGGTGCAGCTTCTGGATCCATTCGAGATTGATGACGGGCACGACACCGATCTTGAGGTCGGCATAGCGCGCGACATTGACCTTGTCGGTCACGACGGCGCCGTGCAGCCCTTCGTAGAACAGCAGGTCCGAATTCTCCGGCAGCCGCTTCCACTCGGTGAAGGTGCCTGGCGCTGTACCATGCAGCGCGGATTCCTCGGCGTCATGGACGTAGTGCCGCGTCGTCGCCGTGCCGGTTTCGCCATAGTCGCGGAACGCGCGCTCCAGCTCCTCGAACAGATTGGTCTCGGGACTAAAATGGCTGAAATGCTTGTTGCCGCGTTCGGCCTCGCTGGCCATCTGCGTGCGCATTTCGGCACGGTCATAGCGGTGAAAGGCGTCGCCCTCGATATAGACGGCGTTGACCTTCTCGCGGAAGAATATCTGCTCGAAGGTTCTCTTCACCGAGGTCGTGCCGGCGCCGGAGGAGCCGGTGATGGAGATGATCGGATGCTTTCTGGACATGCGTCGCCCCTCTTACACGCGGAAGAAGCCGCGACGCGCGAACAGCGGCGCGGAGCCGCTCGCCACCAGCAGCGGATCGCAGTGCAGCTCCTCGACGCGGCACACCTCGGCGCTGGAGCCCATGACCAGCGGCACGCGCTGGTGCAGGCTTTGCGCGGAGAGGTCGAGGATGCGCTCGCGCCCCGTCGAGGCAGAGCCGCCGGCCTGCTCCATGATCATCGCCATCGGATGCGCTTCGTAGGTGAGGCGCAGGCGGCCGTCGCCGTAGCCGGGGCGGGCATCGGAGGGATAGAGGAAGATGCCGCCGCGGGTGAGGATACGATAGGCCTCTGCGACCAGCGAGCCGATCCAGCGCATGTTGAAATTGCGGTTGGCGGGCCCGTCGACGCCGGCAAGGCACTCGTCGACGAAGGCGCGGACCGGCGGATCCCAATGTCGGCGGTTAGACACATTGATCGAGAACTCGTCGCAGGCCTCGGAGACCTGAACACCGCTGCGCGCAAGGCGAAAGCAATCCGCCCTGCGGTCGAACGTGAAGATGTCGACCCCGTCGCCGAGCGTCAGCACCAGCGAGGTCTGCGGACCGTAGGTGACGAAGCCCGCCGCAAGCTGCGCCGAGCCGCGCTGGTGGAAGGCGAGGTCGAGATCGTCCGGCGCAGGCAGGATCGAGAAGATCGTGCCGACGGTCATGTTGATGTCGATGTTGGAGGAGCCATCGAGCGGATCGATCGCGACGCAGATCTTGGCTTCGCGATCACAGATCTGGGGCTCGCGCATCTCCTCCGAGGCCAGCGCCGCGATCGGCAGACTGCCGAGGCGGCGGCGCAGGATCATGTCCGCCTGAACGTCGAGATCGCGCTGGAGATCGCCGTCGCTGTTGCGGCCGGTGGTCAGGCCCGAGGCGTCCGCAAGATCACCCGTCGCAATGAGGTCGGCGATCTCGGTTGCGGCTGACGCGATGGCATCGATTGCGCCGGACACCGCCGGCGCATGGGGCGCCGTCGTGGAATAACGTTGGAGGTGCTCATCCAGCCTGATTTGCCCGGTCATCGGCGTCCATCCCTGGCGGGCGCCGCATCCTGTTCCCTCCCCGGCGGAGGTCGGTGCGATCGGTCCCGGCATCAGGAGATTGACAGGGGAGGCTTAATAAGGAAAATTTCTATTCATAATGAGCATCAAAGAAATCTCTTATAATAGCGCGGGTCAGGCGGCGGCGCAGCTGAGGCATCTGACGATCCGCCAGCTCCGCTCGCTGGCGGCGCTTTCAGCCAAGGGCAGCGTCACCGCGGCCTCGAGCCAGCTCGGCCTGACCCAACCGGCCGTCACGCAGCAGCTGCGGCAGCTTCAGGACCTCGCCGGCTTGCCGCTGGTGCAGCGGACCGGCGATGGCATGGTGCTGACGGAGGCCGGGCAGGAGGTGCTGACGCTCGCCGAGCGCGTCGAAGCTGCGATCATGGACTGCCAGGGCGCGCTCGATCTGCTTGCGGGCAAGACCGGTGGCACGGTTCATCTCGGCGCGGTCTCCACCGCCAAATATTTCGTGCCGCACGCGATCGCGGCCTTCTCCAAGCGGTATCCGAAGGTCGAGATCAAGCTGACCATCGGCAACCGCGAGAAGATCCGCGAGGCCATGCACGGCTACGACCTCGACTTTGCGGTGATGGGTCGGCCTCCGGCCGACGTCAGCGTCGATGTCCGCCAGCTCGGGCGCAATCCGCACATCATCGTTGCCCGCAAGGGCCACTGGCTGGAGAAGGATTCCGGCCTCAGCCTGCCCGATCTGGCACAGGAGACTTTCATCACCCGCGAGCCGGGATCGGGCACCCGCACGCTGATGGAAGGCATGTTCCAGAAGTCGGATCTCGAGCCGATCGTCGGCATGGAGATGAGCAGCAACGAGACCATTAAGCAGGCCGTCATCGCCGGCCTCGGCATCGCCTTCATCTCGGCCCACACGGTGGCGCATGAGCTTGCCGAGGGCCGCCTCATCGTGCTCGATGTCGCGGGCCTCCCCATCGTGCGTCAATGGTACGTGATCCGCCGCAGCGACAAGGTGCTGCTGCCGCCGGCGCAGGCGATGTTCGATTTTCTGGGCTCGGAGGGCGCGAACTACCTGCCCGACGTACCCGACTTCGGCGGGCCATAGCCCGAGCTCCTCAACCCGCCGGATTCATTGCAGCCGTTGCGGCGATGCCGCCGAAGCTGACCATCATAGGATGATGGTTAACGATCACGCCGCGAGCGAAGTCGCGTAATCGGCGCGCGCCGCGAAGTAGGTTTCCAGCTCCACCAGCGCCCGCTCTTCCCATTCCCTCGCCTGCTCCAGCAGCGACCAGCGCTGCCCCGGGCGGAAGTTCGCGGTCTGGCGATAGAGCGATGCGATGCCGCGGTAGCGGCGCACGTTCTCAAAGATGGCGTGACCGTTGATCTGGCCGTTCATGTCGAAAACTCCCTCGTCAATCCCGCGGGAGAAATTGCGGCCAAACCTTTTTCGAAAAGTTAGCGGCGCGCGTCGGATGCGCGGATGGTTGCCGGACTGTTGCGTGGGGGCAACGGGCGACGCCCGTTCATTGCGAATTCGTCGCCGCGCTTTCGCTTGTGGACTTCAGTCCGCCACGGCTGACGATCGCCGCCGTCTGGCGGCAGAGATCGGCCAGCCCGATCAGCAGCACCGCAAGCAGGAAGAACAGGTTGATGGCATCCGCATTGGCGCGGGAGAGCGGCGTGAATTGGAAGAAAGGCGGCATGAAGGCCCACCATACCAGCGCAATGGTCAGCAGCGCGGCGAACGCCGACGCCGGCGCGCCGGCGATGAGCCCGACGATGAAGATGCTGGGCAAAAACGCCGCGAAATAGAGCTTGGCACCGAGCGCGACACAGACGCCCTGGATGACAGCCGACACTGCAACGACCGCGAATCCGAGCAGAAACGCCTGCCACGACCAAGGTCGCACGCGTGGTAGGCCAAACAGTTCCGCACGCCTCATCAGCCTCCCCCTTTGCCACCTGTTAACCAGGCCCGCTTGCGACCAAGATACTACAGGCGACGGCAAACCGCGAGACGGAAAGTGCGCCACGGGCTTTGTCCATGCCGTGGCGCACAATTTGGGCCGCTACTCGGTGGCCGCATAGAGCAGGCCTGCGATCGGCAAGGCAAGGCCAATGGCCGATGCCAGCGCCCATCCACCCTGCGCGAACGCCCAGGCGCCGACTGCCGAGCCGGCGGCGCCGGCGGCAAAGAACGTCGCCATGTAGAGCCCGTTGAGGCGGCTGCGATGCTCCGGCCCGAGCAGGAAGATGGCGCGGAAACCGAGCACCACGTTACCCTGGGCGCCGAGATCGATGGCGATCGCGGCCACGATCAGGCAGGCGAGGTTCAGCGCCGATCCGGCCGCGCCGACATAGGTGACGAGAAAGCCGAAGGCCGCGAGCAGCATCGCGACGAGGGTTGCGATGCGGCTGTGGCCGCGATCCGCGAGCCGTCCCGCGATCGGCGCCGAGAACACGCCGGCGACGCCGGCGAGCGCGAACAGCGCGATGCCGCGCTGGGTGAAGCCGAACTCGCGCGCGAGCTGGAGCGGCGCAACCGTCCAGAACAGCGTGAAGCAGCTGAACAGGCTCGCCTGGTAGAGCGCGCGGCGCCGCAGCAGCGGCGTGGTGCGCACCAGATGCGGCATCGACATCAGCAGCGTGCCGTAATGCATGCGCGCCACCGGCTTGCGCTTCGGCAACGTCATCCACAGCACCGCCGCGAGCACGATCATCAGCGCGGCCGAGCCGAAGAACACCGCATGCCACGACGACGCCGCGGTGACGAAGCTCGAGACCGGACGCGCCAGCATGATGCCGAGCATCAGGCCGGTCGAGACGTTGCCGACGACGCGGCCACGGATCGCCTCCGGCGCCAGATGCGCCGCATAAGGCATGATGACCTGCACCGCGACCGAGCCGATCCCGATGAACAGCGCGGCGATCAGGAACGGCAGCGCATGGGTGGCGAACGCCGCCGCCAGCAACGCCGCGGCACCGAGCAGGATGATCGAGCAGATCAGGGCGCGGTTCTCGACGAGATCGCCGAGCGGCACGATGAAGAGCAACCCGGTGCCGTAGCCGATTTGCGTCATCGTCACGATCAGCCCGGCTGCTTCATGCGACAGGCCGAGCGCGGCGCTGATCGGTGCGATCAGCGGCTGGGCGTAATAGATGTTGGCGGCAACCATGCCACAGGCCGCGGCCATCAGGAAGGTCAGTCGGTTCGACACCGCCTCCGGGCGGGGCGCGGTCTCGATGGTGGCATTCATGGTCATTCACACAGTCTCCGAACAATCGGGAACGAGCATTCCCTAACAAGGTACAAATTCAGGCAAGCAACTTCATCGCGGCGCCGACCAGACGCTCGCCATCGAGCGGCAGTCGCGCCTTGCCGACGACGCGCAGCCCCTGCGTGATGCAGATCATCAGTCGCGCGGTGTCGTCGACATCGACGTGCCCGGGAATCGACCCGTCGACCTGTCCCTCGGCAATGAGGCCGGCGATGAAGCGCTCGTTGGTCTTCAGTTGCGCGTTGACGCGGGCGCCGACGACGAGATCGACCGCCGACAGCTCCACCGCGCTGCCGACCACGAGACAACCGCGCCGACCCTCGGCCCCCTGGGAGTGCTCGACATAGGATAGCAGCACGTGGCGCAGCCGCTCGCGGCCATTGGCCCCGCGCGCCGCGGCATTGCGGGTCTGCGCCTGGCGCAACGCGACGTAGCGTTCGAAGGCCGCGAGAAACACCGCCTGCTTGTCGCGAAACGCCTTGTAGACGCTGCCGGTGGCCAGCCGCATCGCCGCGGTCAGGTCACCGATCGAAGTCCCATGATAGCCGCGCTCGCGAAACACCCGCACGGCGCGGTCGAGCGCCGTGTCCATGTCGAACTCCCGGGGACGGCCGGGCGAACGGGTCGCGGGGGGCGGCATGCGGGCGGCTTTTTGCATTGCGGTTTAATAGGGAACGATCGTTTCCGAATAAAGACACTTGGTTGTGATTGGGGCCAAGAGGCAGACTTGCCAAATCTCGTGTCCCGGACGCGCTGCAGCGCAGAGCCAGGACCCAGAACAAGGCTGGTCCGACGCGGATGGATGGGCCCCGGCTCTGCAGTGCACCGCACCGGACGATGCTTCGCATCGCCGGGAGCGCTGCGCTGCGTCCGGGGCACGCACCGAGATTAAGGCGTGTTCTTCCCGTTCGTCATTGCGAGCGGAGTGTGTGGCCACAGTTGCGTCTCCAAATTCCGCTGTCATTCCCCGCCACCGGGTCTCGCCTTTGGCGAGCCCGATGACAGGCTCCGGCGGGGAATCCAGTACGCTGCGGCCGCTCGATTCAATCACGACCGCCTCTGGAATACTGGATCGCCCGCCCCAGTGCGCAAGTGCGCACAAGGCGGACGATGACAGCGCCCGTGTGGCTGCAAACACGCCTTCGCATTCTCGCGGCGCGTTTCGCCCGAGTGTTGCCTGGTCTTGCGACCCTCTCCAATCCAAGAGGGCGCAGGGAAGGCCGGGTGCTGACATCGCACCCACGGTCCGCTGCGCGAAAAGCACACGCAAAGGAACCGCACAGCAGCATACAGGTGGAGCCAAATCACTCGGCCTTCCC
>NZ_JAFCKW010000017.1 GCF_018129965.1 Bradyrhizobium diazoefficiens
TCCGGCAAACCGGGTTACAAGCCCCGGACCGATCCTGCATCATCAATGTTGTCAGTTTCGGTAAAGACACGGGCTTGACCCGGGCATCCACGCCTTGCCGCACGGTACGAAGAACGTGGGTGCCCGGGCCTTCGCCTCGCCGAAGCGGCTTCGGCCGCGCAGGCGGGACAAGCCCGGGCATGACGGTGTAGGCATCCCGCTCCTGCAACTCACTCGCGACTACGCCTGTGGATCATCGCTTGATGTTCACCTGTGGGCTGGTACATCCCCGTCATGAGCTCACAACACAGCAAAACCTCGGTCGCGGCCATCTCGATCCTGGCCAGCGGCGGCATGGCGGCGGCCAAGTTCGTGGTCGGGATCGCGATCGGCTCGCTCGCGCTGATCTCGGAAGCCCTGCATTCGTCGGTCGACCTGATCGCGACCATCATCACCTGGGCGGTGGTGCGGGTCTCCGACAAACCGGCGGATGACGAGCACCATTACGGCCACGGCAAGCTGGAGAGCATTTCCGCGCTCGGCGTCACCGCCCTGCTCTACGTGCTGGCGGGCGGCATCCTGGTCGAGTCCTACAGCCGGCTGCGCGAGGGAACTCCGCCGCCGACCATTTCGGCCGTGCCGTTCGTGGTGCTGGTCATCGACATCGTCGTCAACTTTTGGCGTGCCCGCGCGCTGCACCGGGCCGCGCGCGAGACCGGAAGCCAGGCGCTGGCGGCCGATGCGCTTCACTTCGCCTCGGATGTCATGGGGTCCTTCGCCGTCATCGCGGGCCTGATCCTCGCCGCCATGGGCTTCTGGTGGGGCGATGCGGCTGCCGCCGCCGCCGTGGCGGTCATGATCGCGCTGCTCGGCCTGCGCATGGCCGGATCGACCGTGCAGACGCTGGTCGACCGCGCGCCGGAGGGCGCGCATGAAAAGGCCACGGCGGCGATCCGCGGCGTGCCCGGCGTGATCGACATCGAACGGCTGCGGGTGCGCATGGTCGGGGCCACCACCTTCATCGACACCATCGCCAAGGTGCCGCGGACCTATCCGATCGACCGGGTCGAGGAGATCAAGCGCCAGGCACACGCGGCCGTCGATACGGCCTTCGGGGATACCGACCTTACCTTCACCGCGGTTCCCGTCGCGCGCGACAACGAAACCGTCCGCGACCGCATCATGGTGATCGCGCATAATTCCGGCCTCGCGATCCACCACGTCACGGTGCACGAGCTGGGACCGAGTCAGGATTCGGGAGCCAAGCTGATCGTCAGCATCGACCTTGAGGTCGACGCCGGGATGGTCCTCGAGGCCGCCCATGACGTCGCCAACACGCTCGAGCGCAGCATCCAGGAGGAGTTCGGCGCGGACGTCGAGGTCGACGTCCATATCGAGCCACTGGAGCCGGAACTGCCGTTCGGGGTCGACGCCGCACCGGAACGGGTGCAGACCATCGCGGCCGCGCTCACCGAATATGCCGACGGCGGCGAGATCCACGACATCCATAATGTGCGCGTGCGCGACACGGATGGCGGCGAGATCGTCAACTTCCACTGCCGCGCCGCGCCGTCGATGAGCGTGATCAAGGTTCACGAGCATGTCGACGCGATCGAGCGCAGACTGCGGCGCGCGTTCCCCAGCGTGAAGCGCGTCATCAGTCACGCCGAGCCGCCGCGCACGTGACGCGAAACGTGCGGCAAGTCACGCGTTCTCGTTTCGGACTCATCGCAAGCGTCGAATTACGGACGCGAAGCGCGCGAACTCTCCGTTGGATAAGAATAATTTCGCGTTAACGTTTCGTTGACTCTCGACAGGCCGGGAAAACTGGATTCAAATCGCTTTGATTCGAAAGCGATGTGGGGCTGCATTCGAATCGAGTCGCAGCAGGTTTCCAGGGGGCTTAAGGCATGGCGCGTGCAGACGCCGCGAGCGCGTGCGTCCAATCCGATTCGATCAAGGGATTGGCGCAATCGATCGCGAAACCTGCCTATCATCGGCTCCTGATCGCGGAGCCTGCGCTGCGCCGCGCGGTGCCGACGCTCATCATCGCGTTCCTGATCACGATCTGCCTCGGCGCATTCGTCCAGGTCGTCGATCAGACGCGCCAGAAGCGGCTGGTGATCCGCCACGACATCTCGGCGCTGGCCGACCTGCTCGCCGAGCGCATCGACCGCCTGATCTCGTCGCGGCAGGAGCGCCTAAAGAACATCGAGAACCTGCCGACGCTGCTGCCCGATCTCATCCCATCCTGGGGCACGGCCTCCGGCCGCCACGTCATCATTACCTCGGCCGGCATCGACCGCCGCATCCTCGCCCGCATTCCCATCGACAGCGATCCCGCCGGCAACGACCGCCTGCTCGACGCGATCACGACGGCGCAATTGTTCGCAGCGCCGCCGCGCGACGGCAACATCTCCGACATGACGCTGCCGAACGGCAACGCCGCCATGGCGACCTCGCGGCAGATCAAGTCGCTGCCGGGCCTCGTCACCGTGATCCAGGAGCGCAACGAGCCGATCTGGGGATCGGACGCCGCGCTCTCGGTGACGCTGTCGGCGACCACCGGATTCGTCGTGCTGATCCTCGGCTTCGCCTTCCACTGGCAGTCGACCCGCGCCCGCGAGGGCGACCTCATCAACGACGCCGTGCGCGGCCGCATCGACACCGCGCTCAACCGCGGCCGCTGCGGCCTGTGGGACTGGGACCTGTCGCGCGGACGGATTTTCTGGTCGCAGTCGATGTTCTCGATGCTCGGCCTCGACGGCCGCCAGGAGCTGCTCACCTTCGGCGAGGTCAACGCGCTGGTGAAGTCCGACGACATCGACCTGTTCGAGATCGCCAACCAGCTCATCTCCGGGAAGATCGACCACATCGACCAGACCTTCCGCATGCAGCATGTCGACGGCCACTGGATCTGGCTGCGCGTCCGCTGCGAGAAGACCAGCGGGGCGACCGATTCCAGCGTGCACCTGATCGGCATCGCGGTCGACATCACCGAGCAGAAGAGCCTCGCCGAGCGGACCGTCGAAGCCGATCTGCGGCTGCGCGACGCCATCGAGACTATTCCGGAAGCGTTCGTGCTGTGGGACGCGAGCGACCGCCTCGTGCTCTGCAACTCGCACTTCCAGCGCCTGCACAAGCTGCCCGACAGCGCCGTCATCCCCGGCACCTCCTATGAGACCGTGCTCGAAGTCGGCCGCATGCCGGAGGTGCGCACCCGCCACAACGGGACCGCGAGCCAGGCCCCCGGCGCGCGCACCTTCGAGGCGCAGCTCGACGACAGCAGCTGGCTGCACATCAGCGAACGCCGCACCAAGGACGGCGGCTATGTCTCGGTCGGCACCGACATCACGAGGATCAAGGAACACGAGCAAAAGCTGGTCGACAACGATCTGCGCCTGCGCGCCACCGTCATCGACCTGAAGCGTTCGCAGGCCGCGCTCGAGCGTCAGACCAACGAGCTGGCCGATCTCGCCGAGAAATATCAGCGCGAGAAGACCCGCGCGGAGGAAGCCAACCAGACCAAGTCGAAATTCCTCGCCAACATGAGCCACGAGCTGCGCACGCCGCTCAACGCCATCATCGGCTTCTCCGAGATCATGGGAAGCGGCATGTTCGGCGAGCTCGGTAGCGAGAAGTACCAGGAATATTGCCAGGACATCCTGACCAGCGGCCACTACCTGCTCGAAGTCATCAACGACATCCTCGACATGTCCAAGATCGAGGCCGGCCGCATGAAGCTCGACATGGAAGAGCTCGACCTGTCACGGACGCTCGCCGAATCCCTGCGCGTCGTCTCTGGCCGGGCACAAGACAAGAACCTCATCCTCGATGCCGATATCGAGACGTCCATCTCGGTCGTCGCCGACCGCCGCGCCACCAAGCAGATCATCGTCAACCTGCTCTCGAACGCGGTGAAGTTCACCCCCGACGGCGGACGCATCGTGGTGCGCAGCCGGCAGCTCGAGGACAGGGTCGTGCTGATGATCGCCGATACCGGCATCGGGATCGCGCAGCATTCGCTGGCCCGGCTCGGCCGCCCGTTCGAGCAGGTCGAGAGCCAGCTCACCAAGACCTATCACGGCTCGGGCCTGGGCCTCGCGATCGCCCGCTCGCTGGCGCAGCTTCACGGCGGCTCGATGAAACTGCGCTCGAAGCTCGAAGTCGGAACGGTGGTGCGCGTGACGCTGCCGCGCGATGCCAAGGCGGCCGCCGGCATATCGGCCGCGGCCTAGGTCGTGGACTCATCAACGTCAGTGTCCGAGACCAAGCGGAAGTCGTCCCGCTCGGGGTGCATCAAGACCCATCACCCACTTGCGATATAACGTCGGCAAAACTCTTCCGACCGTGGTCGATAACTGCGCGCGATGACAACCGATCCGGCGTGCGGCGCTCCAAGCATGACGGAATTAAGTCGGACAGCAGAGATAAAAATATGTCTGCCTGCTGTTTTGACCGATCCAATTCGTTGCCCGGCACGTAACCACTTACGTACGGACGTTTCAGTCATCGAAACCACCGATCGCGAGATCGGGCCCCTGTGCCACAGCTCATCTGACAATTGATCTGTCGTAATCTACCGGACCAGGGTGCGCGATGAAGCGTCTCCTTGGATCCGTGTCCATCAACTATCCGGTTGATTGATACAACAGGAGTTCAAACCCCATGCACGATATCGTCGATACTGCGGTTGCCGCTGGCAAATTCGGAACACTCGTGGCTGCCGTCAAGGCCGCCGGCCTTGTGGAGACACTCAAGAGCGCCGGCCCGTTCACCGTGTTCGCGCCCACCGATGATGCCTTTGCCAAGCTTCCGGCCGGCACCGTCGAGGACCTGCTCAAGCCCGAGAACAAGGCGAAGCTGGTCAAGATCCTGACCTACCATGTGCTTCCCGGGAAGGTGATGGCCGCCGACATCGCCGGCAAGACGATGCACGTCAAGACCGTCGAAGGCAGTGAAGTTGCCGTCGACGCGACCTCGGGCGTGAAGGTCGATGGCGCGACCGTCGTGATCGCCGACGTGGCCGCCACCAATGGCGTCATCCACGCGATCGATCACGTCATCATGCCGAAGCACTAAGCATACCCGAGGTCTGGACGGCATCCGCCAGCCGGATGCCGTCCGGTTCACGCCCGCCTGCGGTCCTGATGACCGCTACGCCTGCAGCGAGGGCGCGACGTCGCGCGCGACGTTGACCAGCGCCGCGATCAGCGGCGTCATCGGATCGCGCTGCGGGATCACCATGCCGATGCTGTAATTGACATCGGGATCGGTGATCGGGATCGAGCGCACCGTATCCGAGAGTCCGAGCGTCTCGGCCAGCTTGGCCGGCATCACGCTCGCCCAGCGTCCGGTCTTCACGTGCGTGAACAGCACGAGCAGTGAGTTCGACGTCAAGGTCGGCGTCGCCTCCGCGCCGACCGAGCGCAAGGCGCGGTCGATGATACGTCGGTTCTGCATGTCGGGCGTGAGCAGGCACAGCGGCACTTGCCCGACCTCCTTCCAAGTCACGGTGTCGCGGTCGCCGAACATCCCGTCCGGCGCGGTCAGGAGGCGATAGCTCTCGCTGTAGAGCGGAATGGTGCGGACCTTGCCGATCGGCTCGTTCTCGATATAGGTCAGCCCCGCATCGACCTCGAGATTTTCGAGCAGTCCCAGCACCTCGGACGAGGTGGTGGAGCGGATGCTGAAACGCACTTCGGGATGCCGGGCACGGAACGGCGTCGTCAGCGCAGCAACCATGCCGAGAACGGTCGGGACCGCGGCGATACGAATCTCGCCGGAGAGCTGATGCTTCAGCCCGTTGATCTCGTCGCGCATCGCGCGGGTGTCGCCCACGATCCGCCGCGCCCAGTCCAGCGCCCGCTCGCCCTCGGGCGTAAAGCCCTGGAAGCGGGATCCGCGCTGGACCAGCATCACGCCGAGGATCTCCTCGAGCTGCTTCAGCCCGGTCGACATGGTGGGCTGGGTGACGCCGCAAGCCTCCGCCGCGCGACCGAAATGCCGCTCTTTCGCCAGCGCCAGCAGCAGTTCAAGCTTGTCGATCAACCGGACGTCCCCTCGGATTCCCTCGTGGCATACAAGCTAGCACGCCCGGTCCCTGCCAACACGCAAAAACCGGGCGGGACACGTGCCGTTCGATTGCAATTCCGTATCGATCGATTGCCTTCGCCGATCGATCTGAATTCGCAATCGCAGCATGAGACAGCTTTATTGATCTTCGAACGATTCCAAATAGTTTGCACGGAAGGGACGCTCAATCTGAGAACAACAATGACAGCGGTTTACGAGCCTTGTTACGAGCCTTGGGACGAGACGCGCGGGGCCGAGATCATCGCCGAACATGCCGGGCAGGAAGGCGCGACACTGGTCATTCTTCATGCGCTTCAGCAAGCGTTCGGCTACGTGCCGGAGGCGGCGATCCCCATGGTGGCGCAGGCGCTGAATCTGTCGCGGGCCGAGGTGCATGGCGTCTTCACCTTCTACCACGATTTCCGCCACAAGCCGGCCGGCCGCCATGTGCTGAAACTGTGCCGCGCGGAGGCCTGCCAGTCCATGGGCGGCGATGCGCTCGCCGCGCGCGCCGAGGCGAAGCTCGGGGTGACGCTCGGCAACACGACCGCCGATGATCGCGTCACGCTGGAGCCGATCTACTGCCTCGGCCTGTGCGCGACCGCGCCGTCCGCGATGCTCGATGGCCGCCTCATCGGCCGGCTCGACGAGAAGCGCCTCGATGCACTGGTTGCGGAGGCCCAGCGATGAGCATGCGTCTGTTCGTTTCGCACGATGCCGGTGCGTTGGCCGTCGGCGCCGATGAGGTTGCGCTGGCGCTGCAGCAGGCTGCGGCCAGGCGTGGCGTGGCGATCGAGATCGTCAGGACCGGTTCGCGCGGCCTGTACTGGCTGGAGCCGCTGGTCGAGGTCGCGACGCCCGAGGGGCGGATCGCCTACGGCCCGGTGACCGAGAACGATGTCCCCTCCCTGCTCGACGCGCTCGCCGGCAACACGCCGCACCCGCTGCAACTGGGGGCAACCGACGATATCCCCTGGCTGAAGCGCCAGACCCGCCTCACCTTCGCCCGCTGCGGCGTCATCGACCCGCGCTCGCTCGACGACTACCTCGCCCATGGCGGCTACAAGGGCCTGGAGCGTGCGCTGTCGCTCGGCGCCGAGGCGATCCTGAACGAAGTGACCGCATCCGGCCTGCGCGGTCGCGGCGGCGCGGGCTTCCCGACCGGCATCAAGTGGAAGACGGTCGCGCAGGCCAAGGCGGACCGCAAATTCATCGTCTGCAACGCCGACGAAGGCGACAGCGGAACCTTCGCCGACCGCATGATCATGGAGGGCGATCCCTTCCTGATCATCGAGGGCATGACGATTGCGGGCATCACGGTCGGCGCTACCAAAGGCTACATCTACACCCGCAGCGAATATCCGCATGCGATCGAGGCCATGAATGCCGCCATCATTGCGGCCAGGCGCGCCGGCTATCTCGGAACCCGTATCGGCGGATCCGCTTACGATTTCGATCTCGAGGTCCGCGTCGGTGCCGGCGCCTATGTCTGCGGCGAAGAGACCGCGCTGCTGGAGAGCCTCGAGGGCCGTCGCGGCATCGTGCGCGCCAAGCCGCCGCTGCCGGCCCATCACGGCCTGTTCGGCAAGCCGACAGCCATCAACAACATCCTGTCGCTGGCAGCCATCCCCTTCATCCTCGCCGAGGGCGCCAAGACCTATGCGGATTACGGCATGGGCCGCTCGCGCGGCACGATGCCGATCCAGCTTGCCGGCAATCTTCGCTATGGCGGGCTGTTCGAGACGGCGTTCGGCGTCACGCTCGGCGAACTCGTCGACGACATCGGCGGCGGCACGTTCACGGGTCGTCCGGTTCGCGCCGCGCAGGTCGGCGGCCCGCTCGGCGCCTATTTTCCGCGCGCGCTGTTCGACACGCCGTTCGACTACGAGGCCTTCGCCGCACGCGACGGCCTGATCGGCCATGGCGGCATCGTCGTGTTCGACGACAGCGTCGACATGCGCAAGCAGGCGCGCTTCGCCATGGAGTTCTGCGCCATCGAATCCTGCGGCAAGTGCACGCCCTGCCGGATCGGCTCGACCCGCGGCGTCGAGACCATCGAGAAGATCATCCGCGGCGAGCGCATCAGCGAAAACCTCGCGCTGGTCGAAGACCTCTGCAACACCATGAAATTCGGCTCGCTCTGCGCACTCGGCGGCTTCACGCCCTACCCGGTGCTCAGCGCGTTGAGGCACTTCCGGGAGGATTTTCTCCCGGCGCCCACCACGCTTCAGGCCGCGGAATAGGAGAACGACGATGTCTCTGATCGAAGAAATCGACTACGGCACCCCGCGCTCCAAATCGACGACGATGGTGACGCTGACCATCGACGGCAACGAGGTCACGGTGCCCGAGGGCACCTCCATCATGCGGGCCGCGATGGACGCGGGCCACCAGATCCCGAAACTGTGTGCGACCGACATGGTCGACGCCTACGGCTCCTGCCGGCTCTGCGTGGTCGAGATCGAGGGCCGCGCCGGCACGCCGGCCTCGTGCACCTCGCCCGTGATGCCCGGCCTCGTCGTGCACACCCAGAGCGAACGCCTGAAGAAGCTGCGCAAGGGCGTGATGGAGCTCTACATCTCCGACCATCCGCTCGACTGCCTCACCTGTGGCGCCAACGGCGATTGCGAATTGCAGGACATGGCCGGTGCCGTCGGCCTGCGCGAGGTGCGCTACGGCTATGAGGGCGAGAACCACGTCTTCGCGAAATCCCATGGCGAGATCAACCCCGCCTGGATGCCGAAGGACGAGTCCAACCCCTACTTCACCTATGATCCCTCCAAGTGCATCGTCTGCTCGCGCTGCGTCCGTGCCTGCGAAGAGGTGCAGGGCACGTTCGCGCTGACGATCTCCGGCCGCGGTTTCGACAGCCGCGTTTCGCCCGGCATGAGCGAGAGCTTCCTCGGCTCCGAATGCGTCTCCTGCGGCGCCTGCGTCCAAGCCTGTCCGACCGCGACGCTGACCGAGAAGTCGGTGATCGAAATCGGCCAGCCCGAGCATTCCGTCGTCACCACCTGCGCCTATTGCGGCGTCGGCTGCGCCTTCAAGGCGGAGATGCGCGGCGAGGAAGTCGTGCGCATGGTGCCCTACAAGGACGGCAAGGCCAATCGCGGCCATTCCTGCGTCAAGGGCCGCTTCGCCTGGGGCTACACCAACCACAAGGAGCGCATCCTCAAGCCGATGATCCGCGAGCGGATCGAGGATCCCTGGCGCGAAGTCCCCTGGGACGAGGCGTTCAGGTTCGCCGCCGCGAAAATGCGCGGCATCCAGAAGAAATACGGCCGCGACGCCATCGGCGGCATTACCTCGTCCCGCTGCACCAACGAGGAAACCTATCTGGTGCAGAAGCTGATCCGCGCCGGCTTCGGCAACAACAATGTCGACACCTGCGCCCGCGTCTGCCACTCGCCCACGGGCTATGGCCTCTCGCAGACCTTCGGCACATCCGCCGGTACGCAGGATTTCGACTCGGTGGAGGACACCGACGTCGCCGTCATCATCGGCGCCAATCCGGCCTCGGCCCATCCGGTGTTCGCCTCGCGCCTGAAGAAGCGGTTGCGCCAGGGCGCCAAGCTGATCGTGATCGATCCGCGCCGCACCGAAATGGTGGAATCGCCGCATGTGAAGGCGCTGCATTTGCCGCTGATGCCGGGCACCAACGTGGCCGTCGTGACCGCGCTGGCGCATGTCATCGTCACCGAAGGCCTCGTCAACGAAGCCTTCGTGCGCGAGCGCTGCGACTGGAGCGAGTTCGAGGAATGGGCGGCCTTCGTCGCCCAGCCCAGGCACAGCCCCGAAGCGACTGCGATCCTGACCGGCGTCGATCCGAAGGACCTGCGCGAAGCCGCCCGCATCTACGCCACCGGCGGCAACGGCGCGATCTATTACGGCCTCGGCGTCACCGAGCACAGCCAGGGCTCGACCACGGTGATCGCGATCGCGAACCTCGCGATGGCAACCGGCAATATCGGCCGTCCCGGCGTCGGCGTGAACCCGCTGCGCGGCCAGAACAACGTGCAGGGCTCGTGCGACATGGGCTCTTTCCCGCACGAGCTGCCGGGCTATCGCCACATCTCGGGCGATGCCGTGCGCGACCAGTTCGAGGCGCTCTGGAACGTCAAGCTCAACCCGGAACCGGGCCTGCGCATTCCCAACATGTTCGACGCCGCGATCGAAGGCTCGTTCATGGGCATCTACGTGCAGGGCGAGGACATCCTCCAGTCCGATCCCAACACAAAGCATGTGGTGGCCGCGCTGTCCGCGATGGAGTGCGTGATCGTCCACGACCTCTTCCTGAACGAGACCGCGAACTACGCCCACGTCTTCCTGCCCGGCTCGAGCTTCCTCGAGAAGGACGGCACCTTCACCAACGCCGAACGCCGCATCCAGCGGGTGCGCAAGGTGATGTCGCCCAAGAACGGCATGGCCGACTGGGAGGTCACGATCGGCCTCGCCAGGGCGATGGGCTTCGAGATGAACTACAGCCATCCGTCCGAGATCATGGACGAGATCGCGGCGCTGACACCCACCTTTGCCGGCGTCTCCTACGCCAAGCTCGACGAACTCGGCTCGGTGCAGTGGCCCTGCAACGAGAAGGCGCCGGAAGGCACGCCGGTGATGCATATCGACGGTTTCGTTCGCGGCAAGGGCAAGTTCATCGTGACCGAATATGTCGCGACCGACGAGCGCACCGGTCCCCGCTTCCCGCTGCTGCTCACCACGGGCCGCATCCTCAGCCAGTACAATGTCGGCGCACAGACGCGGCGCACCGAGAACGTGGTCTGGCATGCCGAGGACCGGCTGGAGATCCACCCCCATGATGCCGAGCTGCGCGGCGTGCGCGACGGCGACTGGGTGCGGCTGACGAGCCGCGCGGGCGAGACCACGCTGCGCGCGGAGATCACCGACCGCGTGTCGCCGGGGGTCGTCTATACGACCTTCCATCACCCGGACACGCAGGCCAACGTCATCACCACCGACTATTCGGACTGGGCCACCAACTGTCCCGAATACAAGGTCACGGCGGTGCAGATCTCGCCGTCGAACGGCCCGTCCGACTGGCAGAAGACCTATGACGCGCAGGCGCGGCACTCCCGCCGCATCGCCGCTGCAGAGGCTGCGGAGTAGCGGCATGCATGTGCCGGTCCAGGCCATCGACCGCGATATCTGGCGTGACGGTGCCGCGTCCGAAGGGACGCGCCTGATCCCGGAGGAGACGCCGCTGGCGCTGACCTACAATGGCGGCACCTACGCCGTCATGATGGGGACGCCGCAGAACCTCGAGGATTTCGCCGTCGGGTTCAGCCTGGATGAAGGCATCATCACATCGGTCGACGACATCAAGTCGCTCGACATGGTTCGCCTCGACGACGGCATCGAGCTGCGCATGTGGCTCGATCCGGACGACGCCGCGCGCATCAGCGAACGTCGGCGGCATATTGCCGGTCCCACCGGCTGCGGCCTCTGCGGCATCGATTCGATTGCCGAAGCCGTGCTGCCTGCGGCCGTGGTGCCGCCGGGGCAGAGCTTCACGCCCGACGAGATCATGACGGCGATGCAGGCCATCGCGCCCCTGCAATCGATCAACATCCAGACCCGCGCGGTCCACGCTGCAGCGTTCTGGTCGCCGTCCCAAGGCATCGTCGCCCTGCGCGAGGACGTCGGCCGCCACAACGCACTCGACAAGCTCGCAGGCGCGCTGGCACGCAGCCGAACGGACGCCAGCGGCGGCATGGTGCTGCTGACGAGCCGCGTCTCAGTCGAGATGGTGCAGAAGACGGCCGCGATCGGTGCACCCGTGCTGGTCGCCGTCTCCGCCCCAACCGCGCTCGCGGTGCGCACCGCGGAAGCCGCCGGCATCACGCTGATCGCGATTGCCCGCAGCGACGGGTTTGAAGTGTTCACGCACCAGGGCCGCGTCACGGCTCATCGTGCCCGGGAGATCATCGATGTCGTCGCCTGACCGCCTCGTCTACATGGCCAACCAGATCGGCACGTTCTTCCGCAGCCAGGGCCATGACAAGGCCGTGCCGGGGATCGCCGATCACATCCAGAAGTTCTGGGATCCCCGGATGAAACGGGCAATCTTCGCGCATCTGGACGCGGGCGGCGCCGGGCTGGAGCCGAACGTGCGCGAGGCGCTTACGTCGCTGAAGCAGACTGTTTCCCTTCCAGAAGCGCGCTGAACACGCGCCGTACCTCGCTCTGCGTCTCCTTGACGCGCGCCTCCAGCGACGAGAAATCCGGTGCGTCCCCGGCGCGCGCCATCACGCGCTGGAGGTCGGTGCCGGCGGTCTCCGGGTTGAACCGGTCGCTGACACAGAGCCGCAGGATCTGCGTCAAATCGTGATAGAGCCGTACTGCCGCGCGCAGAATCTTCGCCTCCGACTGCGGGAGCACGCTGAGCCTCGCGGCATTGTCCAGCACCTGCATCGTACTGACATCGAGAATATCCGGCTTGTCGTGGGCGTACACGAGCTGCAGATATTGCGCGATGAAGTCGATATCGACCATACCGCCGGCGGCGTATTTGAGATCCCAGGGGTCGCTCTCGCCCTTTTCCTGCGCGATGGCGCCCCGCATGTCGGCGACGTCGTTGGCGACGACGGCGCGGTCGCGACGGCGCGTCAGGACCTCGCGGATGATGCGCTCGATCCGCGCGCCGAATTCAGCCGATGAGGACACCACGCGCGCGCGCGTCAGGGCCATGTGCTCCCAGGTCCAGGCCTCGTTGGCCTGGTAATCGGCAAAGGACGCAAGACTCGACGCCACCGGGCCGGCCCGCCCAGAGGGCCGCAGCCGCATGTCGATCTCGTAGAGCACGCCGTAATTCGTGCGCGTGGTAAAGGCGCTGATCAGGCGCTGGGTGAAGCGGGCGAAGTAATGCGCCCCCTGCAGCGATTTTGGCCCGTCCGAGTCCGGGGCTTCGTTGTCGAAATCGTAGAGCAGAATCAGGTCGAGATCGGACGACGCCGTCATCTCGCGGCTGCCGAGCCGGCCCATCGCGATGATCGCGGTCTCCTGCCCCTTGATGCGGCCGTGCTGGGCGGCAAAGCGCTCGGCGACGAGATCATGCACGGTATCGACGATGCCCTCGGCGACGTCGGCAAAGGCCGTGCTCGCCTGCTGCGCCGAGACGGTGCCGGAGAGAATGCGCGTGCCGATCAGGAACAGGCTCTCCTGCCCGAACAGACGCAGGCGATCGAGGAACTCCTCATAAGATCCCGCATCGCGCACGGTCGCGGCCAATCGCCCCGACAGTTCCTGCTTGTCAGGCATCGCGCCGAAGAAGCGCGGATCGATCAGGCCGTCCATGAGCTGCGGCTTCCGCGCCAGCATCTCGCCGAGCCGCGGCGCAGCGCCCAGCACCAGCGCCACCAGCGCGACGAGATCGCGGTTCTGGGCCAGCAGCGTGATCAGCCGGCCGCCGAGCTGGAGTGCCCCGAGGAAATGGTCGAATGTCACAACGGCGCGATCCGGCTCCTCGGCATGCGCGAGGCCGTCGATCAGTGCCGGCACGAAGTCGACGAAGGCGCTCCGCGTCGCCTCGTTGCGGAACGCCCTGTAGTCTCCCGTGATCCAGTCGCGCAGGGTCTGGGCCACTGCGGCAGGCTTCTTGAAGCCGAGCGACGTCAGATGTTGCAGCAGGCGCGGATCATCGGCACCTGCACCGTAGTCCAGCGCCGGCAATCTTGCCGTGCCGGTCGGATCGTCGCCCTCGAACAGCTTCTCGTAATGGCCCTGCACGATCTCGAGCTGCCGCAACAGGTCGCGCGCGAAAGCGTCGCGATCCGGATAGCCGAAGAAGCGCGCGAAGCGCTCGACGGCTTCCTTGTCATCGGGCAGCGCATGGGTCTGCTCGTCCGCGATCATCTGGAGACGGTGCTCGACCCGGCGCAGGAACTCATAGGCCGTGGTCAGTTCGTCGCGCGCAACGGAGGTGATCCAGCTGCTTGCGGCCAGAATATCGAGTGCGGCGAGCGTCGGCCGCACCCGTAACTCCGGATGGCGGCCGCCCGCAATGAGCTGCTGGGTCTGTGCGAAGAACTCGATCTCGCGGATGCCGCCGCGGCCGACCTTGACGTTATGGCCCTCCACCGCGATCTCGCTCTGGCCGCGATAGGTCTGCATCTGCCGCTTCATGTCGTGCACGTCTGCGAGCGCGGCGAAGTCGAGATGCTTGCGCCAGACGAAGGGCGCGATCTCGGCGAGCAGCGCCTCGCCGGCCCCGGCGTCGCCGGCGCAGGCGCGCGCCTTGATCATCGCGGCGCGCTCCCAGGTGCGCCCTTCCCGCTCGTAGTAATGCAGCGCGGCGTCGCGGGAGATCGCCACCTGGGTCGAGGACGGATCGGGGCGCAGGCGCAGGTCGACGCGGAAGACGTAGCCGTCATAGGTGCGCTGCTGGAGAATGCGCGCCATGCCTTGCGTCACCCGGACGAAGAACGGCTGCGGCTCGATGTCGGGAGCGAGCGTCGTCGTGTCGGGGTCAAAGAACACGATCAGATCGATGTCGCTCGAATAGTTAAGCTCGCCGGCGCCCATCTTGCCCATCGCAAGCACGATCAGGCCGCAGCCCTGTTCCGGCGCCTCGGGATCGGGCGGCAGGATCTTTCCGCGTGCGGCTTCCTGCCGCAGCTGGACCTGGAGCGCCGCCTGCACCGCGGACACCGCAAGATCGGTCAGCGCCGCCGTCACCCGCATGACAGGCCAGACCCCGCCGATGTCGCACAGCGCGATCAGCAGCGCGGCTTCCGCCTTCATGCGGCGAAGCAGCCGCATCACCTCGGCTTCGTCGGCAGCCACAAGCACCGCGTCCCTCGCCTCCGTGATCAGCGCGGCGAGATGCGCGTCTGGATCGCATGCGAGCAGGCGTATTAGGCGCGGCGGGTCGGCGCGCACCAGATCGAACAGATAGGGCGAGAACTCGGCGATGCCGGCCAGGATATCCCGCGCGAAGGGATGGACCAGCAGCGCTTCGAGACGCGCCGACTGTGCCGGCTCGAGTTCCGCCAGCCACGTCTCAAAGCGTCGTTCGTCTGTTGCGGAAGCGGCAATATGGGGAGCCTCCACGAAACGCGCGGCCAGGCCATCACCATGCTTGTCCGCGTTTCCCGGCGCGGAGTGGTTCATGCCACCTTCTGTGGCACATCCGGTATTGGAGGAGCAACCCTGTCGCCCGCGCCTGCGCGCGCCGGCAGCACCAGCGTGGCGACGAGACCCGGATGGGCATCGCCCAGCCGCAATTCTCCACCATGAAGCGTCGCAACCGCGGAGGCGAGGCTGAGGCCGAGACCGGAGCCCGGCAGCGTGCGGCTGGCCTCCAGCCGCACGAATCGCTCGACGGCATGCTTGCGGTCGCCTTCGGGGATGCCGGGACCGCGATCGGTGACACTGAGCAGCACTTGATCGCCCTCGCGCCTCGCCTCGATCGTAATCTGCCGGCTGTCCATGCTGACAACGGTTCCTTCCAATTGCGCGGCAGGCTTGCCGTATTTGATCGCGTTCTCGACCAGATTGGCGAGCGCCTGGCTGACCAGTTCGCGGTTGGCATGAACCGGCGCCGGATCGGCCTTGACCTTGAGTGTCATGCCATCGTCTTCGGCGAGCGGCTCGTAGAGCTCGTGGATGCCGCCCGCGACTTCAGCGGCGTCGAAATCATCCATGTTGCCGCGCGCCTGCCCGGACTCGGCGCGCGCAATCATCAGCAGCGCATTGAAGGTGCGGATCAGCCCGTCGGATTCCTCGATGGTCCGTTCCAGTGCCGCGCGGTAATCGGCCTCGCCGCCCGACTTCGCCAGCGCTTCCTCGGCGCGGTTGCGCAGGCGCGTCAGCGGCGTCTTGAGGTCGTGGGCGATGTTGTCGGAGACCTCCTTCAGCCCCGCCATCAGCGCCTCGATCCGCTCCAGCATCGCGTTGAGATTTTCGGCAAGGCGATCGAGTTCGTCGCCGCTGCGCCCCACCGGCAGCCGCTCGCTGAGGTCGCCGGTCATGATGCGATGCGCGGTGCCGCTCATCGCATCGATGCGCGTCAACACCCTGCGCGCGACGAAGATGCCGCCACCGAGGCCAAGCACCACGACGATCAGGATCGACCATTGCGCCGCCTTGGCGACGATGCCGAACAGGCGGCGTCGCTCGTCGAGATCGCGGCCGATCAGCAGGCGAAAGCCGTTTTCGAGTTCGGTGACGCGCACCAGCGCGCGGTGGTTGCGGTCGTCCGCGTCCTCGATCCGCTTGTAGGCAGTCTCCGACCAGCCGCGCGTCGCCATCACGCCCGGCGCCAGCGAGCCGACATTGCCGGCGATCGCCTGGCCGGTCGGCGTGGTCACGAGGTAGAGGTTGGCACCCGGCCGCAGCGCCCGGTACTCGATCGCACGGACGAGGCCGACCAGGCCGCGCCGGCCATAGATCTCGTTGATCTCCGAGGTCTCCGCGTTGACCGTCTGAGTGATTTCCTCGGTGATCAGCCGACGCGTATTCCAGGCGAAATAGCCCAGCAGCGACGCCGCGAATATCCCGAACAGGAACAGGTAGACCAGCGTCAGCCGGAATGCCGTGGTGCGGACGAGTTTACCGAATGCCGTCACGGATCATGTACCCGGCGCCGCGGATCGTGTGCAGCAGCGGCCGCTCGAAACCCTTGTCGATCTTGGAGCGCAGCCGTGAAATGTGCACGTCGATCACGTTGGTCTGCGGATCGAAATGATAGTCCCAGACGTTCTCCAGCAGCATGGTGCGCGTCACCACCTGGCCGGCGTGCTTCATCAGATATTCGAGCAGGCGGAATTCGCGCGGCTGCAATGTCAGTTCGTCCTTGCCGCGGGCGACGCGATGGGAGAGCCGGTCGAGTTCGAGGTCGCCGACGCGGTAGAGCGTGTCTTCGGCGGGGCCACCGCGGCGGCGCGAGAGCACCTCGACGCGGGCAAGCAGCTCGGCGAAGGAATAGGGCTTCGGCAGATAATCGTCGCCGCCGGCGCGAAGGCCCTTGATGCGGTCGTCGACCTGGCCGAGCGCCGAGAGAATCAGGACCGGCGTGGTGTTGCCCTTGTCGCGGAGCAGACCGATCAGCGACAGGCCGTCGCGCTTGGGCAGCATGCGGTCGACCACCAGCACGTCGTACTCGCCGTTCTCGGCCATGGCGAGGGCTTCCTCGCCGTCTGCGGCGTGGTCGGCAATATGTCCGACCTCGCGAAACGCCTTCACGAGATAGTCGGCGGATTCGCGGTCGTCTTCAATGATGAGGAGGCGCATCGTGCGTTCGGCGGCGGTCAAGGGATCAACCTTCTCTGAACATGGCGCGGGCGGCAATCGCATGCAAGCCAGGCAAATGGGACTTGGTCGCGTATCTGGGTCGGCAAAAAGGCGGGCGGTGAAGCTGGGGGGACCTCACCGCCCTAGGCCTTCCGACGGAGGGGGGCGTAATTCCACCGGAAGGTAGACTGGGGAAGCGACATTGGCGCTACTCCCCCGAAGGGCGTCGGCGGCGGGGGCGACTGATGCCGGCGACACCCTTCATCTCGTGAGCCTCCCGAGGCTTACCCCTTGGCGAGGGGGATCGCGACGAAGCGGGACTGCCCGCCGCTCTTCACGCGCATCAGGACGCTGTTCTTGTTGTCGTTCCGCGCCGTGTTGATGGCGTCGCGGACATCTCCGGCGGTGCTCACGCTCTTGCCGCCGACTTCGAGAATCACGTCGCCTTCCTTGAAGCCGCGTTCGGCGGCGGCGCTCTTCGGATCGACTTCGGTGACGACGACGCCTTCCTTGCCGGCACCGGCCACGGAGTCAGCGGGGGCGACGGTCATGCCGAGCTTGGGCACGTCGGTGCCGCGGCTCGCGCCCTTGCCGCTGTCCTTGTCGGTGTCGGCCTTGGCCTCAAGCGTGTTCGGCAACTGGCCGAGCGTGAGATTCACGACCTTGTCCTGACCCTTGTGCAGCACGTTGAGCTTCACGGTCGCGCCGGGCGACAGGCCACCGATGGTGCGGGCGAGTTCGCGGGCGTCCTTGACGGATTCCCCGTTGACCGAGGTGATGACGTCGCCGGACTCGATTCCGGCCTTGGCCGCCGGACCGTTCGCCTGCGGCTCCGCCACCAGCGCGCCTTCGGCCTTCTTCATGCCGAGGCTGTCGGCGATGTCGGACGTCACCGGCTGGATTTGCACGCCGATCCAGCCGCGGCTCACCGAACCCTTGTCCTTGAGCTGGGCGACCACCGTCTTCACTGTGGAGGCCGGGATTGAGAACGCGATGCCGACGCTGCCGCCGGAGGGCGAATAGATCGCGGTGTTGACGCCCATCACTTCGCCGTTGGTGTCGAAAGCCGGACCACCGGAATTGCCCTTGTTCACGGGCGCGTCGATCTGGATGAAATCGTCATAGGGGCCGTTGCCGATGTCGCGACCGCTGGCCGAGACGATGCCAGCGGTCACGGTGCCGCCGAGGCCGAACGGATTACCGACCGCCAGCACCCAATCGCCGATCCGCGGCTTGCCGTCGGCAAGCTTGGCGAACGGGAAATTCGAGCTGCCCTCGACCTTGATCAGCGCAAGGTCGGTGCGCTGGTCGGTCCCGATCACCTTGGCGGTGTAGGTCTTGCCGTCGTCTGTCGTGACCTCGACCCTGTCGGCGCCGTCGACCACGTGGTTGTTGGTCACGGCATAGCCGTCAGCCGAGATGAAGAAGCCGGAGCCCTGGCCCTGCACGACCCGGCCGCGGCCGCCACCGCCCTTCAGGCCCGGGACACCATCCGGTCCGCCGAAGCGGCGGAAGAAGCGCTCCATCGGCGAGCCCGGCTGGAACGGCGAGGAGGAATCATCGCCGTCGTCATTGCTCGCGGCCTTTTCCTTGATGTTGACCTTCACCGAGATCACCGATGGCTTCACGCGCTCGACGATGTCGGCGAATCCGATCGGACGCTCGACCTTGCGGACCTCGTTGTTGACCTGCGCATGGGCGGGGCTCGAGAACAGGTCGCTCGGCGAGGTCGACGGGCTGAAGCCGTGGACGGCGATGCCGAGGCCAGCGACGACCGAGGCCATCAGCGCGATCCTGCGCGCGGAGAACACGGAGCGGCGCGGCTGGCGGTAGGACGGAAGGTTGGTGAGGTCGATACGATCGGACATGCAGATCTCCAGGGCCTTGAAATCCATTTGGTGCCGGATGGGAGCACCTTACGGACCTGAAGATGGGGTCTGCCGCCTTACCGCGCGCTGGCGGGGGGGTTAAACTTTTGTAATAAAGGGCCAATGGGATGCGGCAGTTTATCGCACGCAAAAGTCGTTGTGGGACAGTAGCTTAGTCGGATTCCCGTCGAATGCGGCTGATCCGGTTTCGCGCGCGTTCAGCTCGCCCTGACGCTGACGATGAATTCGTCGACCTCACGCTTCAGGGTCTCGGCCTGCCGCGACAGGTCGACGGCGGAATCGCGCGCCTCGGCCGCCATGCGTCCGGTCTCGGCCGAGGTCGACGTGATCTGGGCGATGTGGTTGGAGACGTCGAGGGTTCCGTGGGCGGCGTCCTGCGCGCTGCGGGTGATGTCCTGCGTGGCGTTGCGCTGCTGGGCGGTGTCGACCTCGATGCCGGACATGATCGAGGAAATCTCCGACAAGGTCTTGGAGATTTCGTCGATCGCGCCGCGCGTCTCCGCGGTGATGCCCTGGATGCTGGCGACGTGCGAGGTAATCTCCTCCGTCGCCTTGCTGGTCTGGTGCGCGAGGTTCTTCACTTCGGAGGCGACCACGGCAAAACCCTTGCCCGCCTCTCCTGCCCGCGCCGCCTCGATGGTGGCGTTGAGCGCCAGCAGATTGGTCTGCGATGCGATCGCCTGCACGAGCTGCACGACCTCGCCGATCTTGTCGGCGGCATCCGACAGCGTGTGGATGGTATCGCGGCTCTTCTCGGCCTGGGACGCCGCGCCTTCGGCACGCTGGGTCGCATCGGTGACGCGGCGGCTGATCGTGCCGATCGAATTCGTCATCTCCTCGGCCGAGCCCGCCACGGTCTGGACGCTGGAGCTGGCCTGGCTCGCCGCGCTCGCCACCGCATTGGCCTTCGTGCTGGTATCGTTGGCCGTCCGCGACAATGTTTCCGCATTGCTCTTCAGATGCACGGCCGACGACGCCACGCTGTCGACGACCCCGGCGACGAGATCGTTGAAGCGCTTGATGCGGTCGTCGAGAAATGTCGAGCGCTCGGACTGATGCTGCGCTTCGCGCAGCTGCTGCTCGGTGAGACGGCGCCGCTCGATCCCGTTGGTCTTGAACACTTCCAGCGCACCGGCAAGCAGGCCGATCTCGTTGGTGCCGCCGAGGCCCGGAACCGATGTCTCGAACTTCTGGTCGGCAACCTCGCGCATGGCATGCACGATCGCCGCGAGTGGGCTGAGGATACCGTTGCGCACGGCGAACCAGGTGGTGAGGCAGATCGCGACCGCGACCACCGCGATCACGCCGCAGGCCATCAGGAACCAGGAGAATGCCGTCTGCGCCTGCTGGTAGATCTGCATCGCATGGTCGCGCGCGGGGCCGCTCAGCGCGGCGAAATCCGACGACAGGCTGGTGATCTCGTTGTTGAGATAGAGCACGGCGACGAAGCCGGTGCCGCCGCCGATGCCCAGCAGGAACAATAACGCAGCGACGACGGCGCCGACCAGGAAGCGGATCGTCAGATTGCTGTTGGTGAACATCGGAAGGCCCGGAGTCTGGAAACGAATCTTCCGACAAGCTTCCAGATAATGGTCAAGATAGCGTGAAATACGCCGCCGCAGCCGGTCTACGTACCAATACCGAAAAGCGCAGACGACGTCACGCAGTTAGGAAGATCGGGGTTCTTCCGACATCAAGCGGGCAAGCCGCGTCTCTTCCTCGGGCGTGAGCGGCGGCACAGGTACGTCTGCACCGTTTCGCGAGCGACGACGGATTTGCAGCCAGAGCGCCAGGCCGCCGCAGATCAGCAGCAGCGGCGCGAGCAGCCACAGCAGCAGGGTTTGGCGCTCGAAGCGCGGCTTGAGCAGCACGAACTCGCCATAGCGCGCGACCAGGAAGTCGAGCACCTGCGAATTGCTGTCGCCGGCCGCGATGCGCTCGCGCACCAGCAGGCGCAAATCGCGCGCGAGCGGCGCATCGGAATCGTCGATCGACTGGTTCTGGCAGACCATGCAGCGCAGCTCACGCGACAGCTCGCGCGCGCGGACCTCCTTCGCCGGATCCGACATGATCTCGTCGGGCTGCACGGCGTGCGCCGCAGGCAGGGCCAGCAGCATCAGCGCGACGATCGCGAGCATCATCCGGCGCATCGGATCACTCCGCCGGCTGGAGGCGTTGCCTGGCCCGCGCCGGCTTCGGCGCGCCGACCCGCAGGCGGCGGTCGGATAGCGACAGCATGCCGCCGAAGGCCATCATCACCGGCCCCCACCAGATCAGCAGCACCAGCGGCTTGTGATAGATGCGCACCGCAATGGCGCCCTCCGCGTTTGCGTCGCCGAGCGAAATGTAAAGCTGGCTCGCACCGCGCGTCAGCAGCGCGGCCTCGGTCGTCGAGGAACCGCGCGTGGTGAAGCTGCGCTTGGACGGCGTCATGACGCTCAGCGTCTCGCCGTCGCGGCTGACGTTGAACTCGGCGATCATCTCGCGGTAGTTCGGGCCTTGGCGCTGAAACAGGCCGTCGAGCTTGAGATCGTAGCCGGCGACATGGGCGACGTCGCTCGGCTTCATGGTCGCGATATATTCGCTGTTCCAGGTGGTTTCGCAGACGATCCCGATCAACGCGACGCCGAGGCCGGCATGGGCGAAGACCGTGCCCCAGGCAGAGCGCGGCATGCCGCGGGCGCGGTGCAGCGCCGTTGCGAACGGCAGCCGCAAAAGGCCGGTGCGCTCGACCAGATCGGTGACGGCGCCGGCGATGACGAAGACGCCAAGCCCGATCGCGAGCGGCGCCAGCGCACTGCCGCCGCGCGTCCAGGCCCAGACGATGGCGATGACGACGAGGCCCGCAACGCCGGCGGCGAGCAGGCGCTGGGTGACGCCGAGCAGATCGCCGCGCTTCCACGCCAGCATCGGCCCGAACGGCACCGCGATCAGCAGCAGCGTGAACAAGGGGGCGAAGGTGAGGTTGTAGAAGGGCGCACCGACCGACATCTTGTAATCGGCCAGCACTTCCATCGCCAGCGGATAGAGCGTGCCGAACAGCACGACCGCGCAGGCCACCGTGAGCAGCAGATTGTTCAGCACCAGCGCGCCTTCGCGCGAGATCGGCGCGAACAGGCCGCCCTGCTTCAACGACGTCGCGCGGGCCGCGAACAGCGACAGGCTGCCGCCGATGAAAACGCAGAGGATCAGCAGGATGAACACGCCGCGGGTCGGATCGGTCGCGAAGGCGTGCACGGAGGTGATGACGCCCGAGCGCACCAGGAACGTGCCCAGCAGCGACAGCGAGAAGGTGAGGATCGACAGCAAGATGGTCCAGACTTTCAGCGCGTTGCGCTTCTCCATCACCAGCGCCGAGTGCAGCAGCGCGGTACCGGCGAGCCACGGCATCAGCGAGGCGTTCTCGACGGGATCCCAGAACCACCAGCCGCCCCAGCCAAGTTCGTAATAGGCCCAATAGGAGCCCATCGCGATGCCGAGGGTGAGGAAGATCCAGGCCATCAGCGTCCATGGCCGCACCCAGCGCGCCCAGGCCGCGTCGATTCGCCCCTCCATCAAGGCCGCGATGGCGAAGGAGAACGAGATCGAGAAGCCGACATAGCCGAGATAGAGCATCGGCGGATGCACGGCGAGACCGATGTCCTGCAGCACAGGATTGAGATCGCGCCCCTCGATCGGCGGATTGGCGATGCGCAGGAACGGATTGGAGGTCACCAGGATGAAGAGATAGAAGGCGCTGGCGATCCAGGCCTGCACCGCCAGCACATGCGCACGCAGCGACAGCGGCAGATTGTTGCCGAAGGCCGCGACCAGGCCGCCGAATAGCGCCAGGATCGCGACCCACAGCAGCATCGAGCCTTCATGGTTCCCCCACACGCCGGTGATCTTGTAGAGCAGCGGCTTCATCGAGTGGGAATTCTCGTAGACGTTGGCGACGGAGAAATCCGAGTTCACGTGCAGTGTCACGAGCGCGATGAACGAGGCGCCGACGAACAGCAATTGCGCCAGCGCGGTCGAGCGCGCCACGTTCATCAGCGCGGCATCGTGCAGCCGCGCGCCGATCAACGGCACGATAGACTGGATCAACGCCAGCGCGAGCGCCAGCACCAGTGCGTAATGTCCGGATTCCGCGATCACCGCACCGCTCCCTGCGCGTTGCCCTGGGCGGTCGTCGCCGCAGGCTTTGTCCCTCCGGAAGCCTGAGGGCCGTAATCGTCTTTCCAATGGCCCTGTTTCTTCAGCGCATCGGCGACGTCCTTGGGCATGTAGGTCTCGTCGTGCTTGGCGAGCACCGTATCGGCCTTGAACACGCCGTTGGCATCGAGCGCGCCTTCGGCGACCACGCCCTGCCCCTCGCGGAACAGGTCGGGCAGAATGCCCTTGTAGGCGACGGCAAGCTTCGCGCCTCCGTCGGCGACCTCGAATGTCACGGCAAGATTGTCGCCGCGATGGAGCGAGCCGGGCTGCACCAGCCCGCCGAGACGAAAGCGTTTACCAGGCTCGACGTGCTTCTCGGCGACCATCGTCGGGGTCGAGAAGAACACGATCGAATCCCTGAGCGCGTTGAGCACCAGAGCGGCCGCGAGGGCGAGCACGGCGAGCGAGCCGCCGATGATGGTCATACGTCGCTGCTTGCGCGTCATGGCGTATCCATTCTCTGCTCGTCCTGTCGCGACACCGTCATCCGTCGAGCCCTAGCGTCTTGAGGCCTTCGTTGAGCTGGCGCAGCCGCGCGGCGTCATTGGCAACGGCCTGGCGCGCATCGCTCGAGGCGACCGCCGCCTTGTCGCGATCGCCCATCACGAGATAGGCACGCACCAGGCGCAACCAACCCTCGACGTCGTCGCCGTTCTGCTTGAGGCGCGTGGCGAGACGTTCGACCATGCTCCGAACCATCGCGTTGCGATCGCCCTCGTTCATGTCCCTCGAAGCGGCGACGGTCTCATCCGACAGTGCGGGCAAGGCGCCGCCCCCGACCCGCGCGAGCGAGGACTGCACCAGGGAACGCCACGGCGCATCGGGCGGCGCCTTCGCCAGCAGTGCGCGCCAGATGTTGGCTGCATCGTCCTTGCGGCCGTCCTGTTCGGCGGCGAGCCCGAGAAAGTAATTCGCCTTGGGATCGTCGGCGCCGAGCGCATGCGCGCGCTCGAATTCGATCTTGGCTTCGGCGGTCACGACTCCGCCGGCAGCCGCCGCCATCGCCTCGCCGAGATCGGACCGGCGCTCCGCGCTCTCGCCATTGTAGGTGAGCGAGTTGCGATAGGCACGCACCGCGTCGTCGAAGCGGCCGAGCCGCTCCAGCACCGGCGCGAGCACGTTCCAGCCGCGTCCGTCCGTCGGATTTGTTTCCAGATGTTGCTCGACCTGCACGACGAGGTTCTCGAGCGACTGCGCCATGGCCGAGCCGGACCCGCGCTCCCGCTGCGCCAGCGGAAAGTCCTGAAGCCGGGGCGAACCGAGCGGCATGTAGACACCGATCGCAACCAGCGGCAGGCCGGCCAGCGCCAGCACGGCCGCCGCACGGCGCCATTTCAGGCTCGATGTCGGCGCTTCAGCAGCCTCGGTGCCGGCCGCAGCAAGCAGTCTGCGGCTGATCTCGACGCGCGCAGCCTCGGCTTCCGGCGCTGCAATCAGTCCGGCGGCGAGATCACGCTCGATCTCGGCCAGTTGGTCCTTGTAGACAGCGACCTCGCTTCCCTGATTTTGCATGCGTCCGCTGCGGCCGAGCGGCCAAAGCACGGCGAAAATCGCCGCGACCGTCATCAGCGCGAACACAAACCATAGCGTCATCTGGCAAGCTTCCGGCGGCGCGCCACCCGCGCCCACAGGTGCGTTTACACCACAGCCTTACGATGCGGCAATTGACAATTGTCAATTCGGCGGGACCGGCGCGGTCCCGAAGCGGTGGAAATCCAACGGCTTAGCCGATTTCGAAATCCACGCTTTGCGCCGCGTCCTCGCCATGCCCGTTGATGGCCTTCAGGAAATAGGTTCCCGGTGCGATCACGTCCGGTAACCTGATGCGCAGGGCGCCGACGGGAACCGGGGATGACACCCGCGTGATGGTCTCATCCAGCAGGCGGCCGCTCGATTTCTCGACCAGCACCACCTTCGCGCCGATCATCAGCCTTTGATATTTGGCAACAATGACACGGTTTTCAATTTCGATGGAGCTGATAACAGGTTTCATGCGCGCACAAATAGAAATTCCAAAACGTTGCACGGGAACCGTAGGGCCCGCCAGGGACACCGTCAACCAGAAATTGTGATCACGAAAATATGCGCCTGGATCAGCTTGCGCGTGAGGATTTGCGCTCGCCTGTCGCCGCGTTCTCCGCGGCCCGACTCATCAGCGAGGCGTAATCGTCGCCGAACAGCACACGGCAGAAGCGGATCGCGGCCTGTACCTGCTGCTGCCGATAGGTGCGGACCTTGAGGTCTGCGCCCCGCAGCGACTGCACCAATTGCTCGGTCGACCGTTCCACATATTGCTGCAGGTCTGAATAGGTGCGCAGCGTCACCTCGTTGATCGCAAGCTCGCTCGCATAGTTGCGGCAGGTCGCGACGAAATCGATCAGCGCCACGGTTTCTTCGACCTCGGTGCTGTCGATCCGCGCACCGGGGGGAATGTCCTTCTCCGGGCGCTGGCGCAGGATGCGGCGCACGCGACCGGGAACGCTGTCGATCTCCGACTGAAGCGCGTTGGAGATATCGGCCCGGATCGAGGTCAGCTGCTTGCCCCAGGCAGAATCGTTGCGCAGGTCGAGCTCGGTACGCAGGCCGCGCACGCCGTCATGCAACGTCTTGAGGTTGTCGGCGACGGTAGCGAAATGTCCGCGCTTGATGTCCATGCGCAGGATCGCACCGACGCAGGACAAATCATGCAGGGCGATCGTGACGGCAACGCCATAGGGCGTCGCGGCGACTCGGATCTCGTCGTCGGACGCCGCGATCTTGATGGCGAGGCGAATGATCTGCCACGGCGCGGTCATGCGCTGCGTCACCATGGACAGCGCGAAGGGCAGCATCTGCGGCGTCTGGAGCACCGGAATGTTGAGCGTGGACGTCACCGACGCGATCTGGGCATCGCCGAAGGCGCGCAGGGAACGCGGCAGCTTCTCGTTCAGGGTGGCGATGGCTTCGCGAACCTGGAGCACCGCTCCGATCGAATAGAGGTCCTCGATTACATTGGGCGGACCGACACGGGCAAGCGCGCGCGACTTGTCGCCGCCGCCGGGTCCCGTCAGTTCGAAGATGGCGTCCGCAGCCGCCGCCTGAAGTTTTTGCGCGAGGGCCTCGACCTGGCCGGTACTGTCGGCAACCGGCATGCGCGCCAGCGCCGCCTCGAACTCGCTCACCTTGTCCGGGGCGCCATCGCGGCCGAGCCATTGCCAGATCGGCTGCAGCGAGGATCGGCGGATCTGGCCGACCCGGATCGGGAGGCCTGTGTCGACCAGGAACGGCTCCAGCACCTGGAACAGCAGCCGCGACAGATCGTCCGTGCGCGGCGGAGCTGCTTCGTCGACTTCAGTATTCCGAACGATCTTGCGCAACTGCTCGAGCACGAGGGTCGCCACGGCCGTGTCCTGGCCGCGCTGCAGCGCGCGCTCGAACTCCCGCATCAGCAGGGCCTGCGCCTGCGGAGGGAGCTGCGCGAGATAGTCCCTCAACCGCTCGATCGATGTCTGGCTCATGCGCCCGGGTAATGCATGGTAAAATGGCAGACGTAGGGTGCGTTCGGTCCGATCATAGGTGGGCCCCACTTAAGAAGCCGTTTAGCAAGTCGCTGCGAATGCCTCAGGCTTTGCAACGATCGGTGCCAAACGGGCAAAATAAGTACGTCGGAACAAAGGATTATATTCCGGGCAGCACCAGTTCCGCCCGCAGGCCCCCGGTTGGGGCCCCGGCAAGGGAGAGGCTGCCGCCATAGAGTGCCGCAAGGTCGGTTACGATCGACAGCCCCAGACCCGAGCCGGGTTTGGACTCGTCGAGCCGCTGGCCGCGCCGCAGTACCTGGGCACGTTCCGCCTCCGACAGGCCACGCCCGTCGTCATCGACGATGACCCGCAGCCGGGGACCCGCCCCAGCCTGCTGCGGCGCTTCCACCAAGACCTCGATGAAGACCCGCGAGGCCGCCCATTTGCAGGCATTGTCAACCAGATTGCCGACCATCTCCTCCAGATCCTGCCGCTCGCCGCGGAATTTGGCCGCCGGATCGGCCCTGGCCTCGACGAGGATGCCGCGGTCACGATGGATCTTCTCCATGGTCCGCCGCAGCGCCTCGATGGCGGGCGCAACCTCCGTCACGGTGCCGACCACCGAGACGCGCGCCGCGATCCGGGCGCGCTCGAGATGATGGGCGAGCTGGCTGCGCATCACGTCCGCCTGCTCCATCACCTTGGCCGCGAAGGGATCGGCGCCGTGCGCACCGGCCTCGTTGACGATGACCGAGAGCGGCGTCTTGATCGCATGGGCGAGGTTGCCGACATGGGTGCGGGCACGCTCGACGATCTCGCGATTGGCGTCGATCAACGCGTTGGTCTCGCGCGCCAGCGGCGCGATCTCGACCGGGAATTCGCCCTCGAGGCGCTCCGCCCGCCCGGAGCGGATGTCGGCGATGGATTCCGAGATGCGCTTGAGCGGCGCAAGACCGAAGCGGACCTGGAACACCGTGGTCAGCAGCAGCACGATGCCGAGCGCCGTGAAGGTGCCGCCGAGATAGTAGTCGAAGCTGCGCGTCTCGTCGAAAATCTCGGTGTCGTCGCCGGCAACGCTGACCAGATATTTGCCGTCCGCACCGAGATCCACGGGACGCTCGACCATGCGCAGATTCTGTCCTTCAGGCCCGTCGACATAGGCGAGCCGAATGCCGGCCGCGGTGAGCTCGCTGCCCTGCTCCTCCAGCTTCGGCAGCTTCTTGTCCCAGAGCGAGCGCGACGAGCGGACCTCCGGCTTCTCGGTGTCGGTGCGCGTGATCTGCCAGTACCAGCCGGACAGCGGCAACTCGAACAGGGGCTCGCCAAGCGACTGGAACTGGCGGTCCGGCGGCTCGTCCGGGGTCGCGACCTCCGCGACCAGCGTGCGCAGATAAAGATTGAGGCGACGATCGAACGCGCGCTCGGTCGCGTTCTTGTACACCGACGAGAGCACGACCCCGGTGATGGCGAGGATCACCACGAGCCAGGCCGTCGCCGACAGGAACAGGCGATTGGCAAGCGAGCTGGCGGGCATCGGAATGATCCCGGGGGCGCGAGGTGGCAGGGCGTCGGCGGTCATGACGCGACCAAGGCCCCTGTTCGATCGCCCGTCAAGTCCGGACGCGTCAGGCGCCCGGCGCGGTCGGCGGGGTCAGGAGATAGCCGAGACCGCGGACGGTCTGGATGATATCGACATCGAGCTTCTTGCGGATGCGGCCGACGAAGACCTCAATCGTGTTGGAGTCGCGGTCGAAATCCTGGTCGTAGAGATGCTCGACCAGCTCGGTGCGGGACACGACGCGTCCCGAATGATGCATCAGGTAGGCCAGAAGCCTATATTCGTGCGAGGTCATCTTGACGGGATTGCCCGATACGCTGACCCGGCCGGTCCTGGTGTCGAGGGTCACGGGCCCGCAACTGAGCTCGCTCTGGGCATGGCCGGTCGAGCGCCGCAGCAGGGCGCGGATGCGTGCCAGCACCTCTTCCAGGTGGAACGGCTTTGCGACGTAATCGTCGGCGCCGGCGTCGAAGCCCTGCACCTTGTCGCTCCATCGGTCGCGCGCGGTGAGGATCAAGACCGGCATGGTGCGGCCGTTGCGGCGCCAGGCCTCCAGCACCGAGATGCCGTCCTTCTTCGGCAGGCCGATATCGAGCACCACGGCATCGTAGGGCTCGTTGTCGCCGAGAAAATGCCCCTCCTCCCCGTCGAAGGCGCGATCGACGACGTAACCGGCGTCGCTCAGCGCCTTGGTGAGCTGGCGATTGAGATCGGGATCGTCCTCGACAACAAGCAGGCGCACTGGTCTCTCCAGGAATAGGCCGCATGAACTAAGCCAGAGATGAGCAATTCCGGCGTGAACTGAATATGAACGCAGGGAACCGGCGGCGTTACTTTTTGGTCATATACGACCATGCGCGCTCGCGCGACTGCGCCCGCTCGGCCAGCGGACCAGCCGGCGGCTTAACGGGCACACAGTGCCGCGGATCGCGGCGAGTCGATAGATGCAGGCGGGCCCTGCGCTCAGGTCCTGAAGAACACGAACCAGATGACGGCGAGGATCAGGATCGCAAGCCCGGTCGAGATGGCAAGCAGGGCTGCCACCGACGGCCCGGGTTCGCCCGCGCGCGCCTCGGTCGCAGTCTCGACGATCTGGTGGTCGGGTCGGGTGGTTGCCATGGGTGACCTCGATCTCTGGTGTCGCCTCCGATCGCCGCGACATCCGGCTTCCGTGGGCGGGGTGCAACGTTCGATCGGATACGATGTTCCGGCATGTCCCGTCGGCCGGGACTGCAACCCCACGCCCGGCGGACGGTTAACGCCGTTGCGGGATTCCGTCTTCTGCCTTGCTATGATTCGGTGTCTCGCGATGTTATTATCGTCAGTCTGTCCCCGTTGCGTTTGGAGTAGCCCATGGCCCCCCGCGCCAATTGGAAGGGTTTTTTGCGTCTGTCGCTCGTGACCTGTCCGGTCGCGTTGTATCCGGCGACTTCGGATACGGAGAAGGTGTCGTTCAACCAGATCAACCGCAAGACCGGCCACCGGATCAAGTATCTCAAGGTCGACGCCGAGACCGGCGACGAGGTCACCTCGGAGGACATCGTCAAGGGCTACAAGGTCGACACCGATACCTACATCGAGGTCAGCAAGGACGAGCTCGACGATATCGCGCTGGACTCGACGCATACGATCGACATCGACGAGTTCGTGCCGAAGACCGACATCGACAGCCGCTATCTGATCCGTCCCTATTATCTCGTACCGGATGGCAAGGTCGGCCACGACGCCTATGCGGTGATCCGGGAGACCATCCGCAGCATGGACAAGGTCGCGATCGGCCGCGTGGTGCTGACCAATCGCGAGCACATCATCGCCCTGGAGCCGCTGGAGAGCGGCCTGATGGGCACGCTGCTGCGCTATCCCTACGAAGTGCGCAGCGAGAAGGACTATTTCGACGACATCCAGGACGTGAAGCTGACCAAGGACATGCTCGACCTTGCCAAGCACATCGTCGAGAAGAAGTCCGGCGCGTTCGCGCCGGAACTGTTCGAGGACCATTACGAGACCGCGCTGATCGATCTCATCAACAAGAAGCGCTCTGGCACACCGATCGCAGCCAAGGCGGCACCGAAGGCCGGCAACGTCATCAACCTGATGGACGCCCTGAAGAAGAGCCTCGCGGGCGAGAAGGGTGCAGCACCCGCGGCGAAGGTCGCCAAGGAGACCACGAAGGAGACCGCGAAGGATACCGCCAAGGGCAAAAAGCCGAAGAAGCGCGTCGAGGGCCAGCGCGAGATGCTGCTGCCGATCGCCGGCAAGGGCGGCAAGACAGCAACAGCCAAGGAAGCGGCACAGAAGGAAACGTCCAGAAAGGCCGACAAGCCGGTACGCGCGACGACGCGGGCGAAGAAGGCCGGATAGACGCATCGCGTCCGCTCTCCGCCGTGATGTCCCCCCTCGCCGATCGGCCGGCCTGATATGTCCTGGTCGACGGCATTCGACGATCCCGTCGACGCCGGCGGCAAGCGCCGGCTGCTGACGCTGCAGCAGGCGGCGGACTACATCATGCAGCTGCCGGAAGATGCGCAGCACCAAACGCACTGGCAGACCGCGATCGAGACCCTGATCCAGGCGGCCGAAACCGGCGGCGGCTGGGTGATGTTCGCCCGCATTGCCATGTTGCGGGCGCTGCACGCGGACGAAGGCCGCCGATGAACCCATGGCCGGCGCAGTTGCAGCCCCGTCGACGAACAAGCTCAACAATCGGTTAAGGCCGCGGACCAGGGTATTCCTACGGGAGACAAAATTAACCGGCGATTCCCGTCGCGCACAGCATGGTCCGACAGGAGCCAGGCTATGGGTGCCCCCGTGCAGCAGAGCGTCAAGACGAACTACATCAGCATCGTGAACGACGTGCCAGCCGACGCGCGGGCGACGGACGCCGCGGGACGGTCGCGGCCGGGCACGATGAAGGACGTCATTGGTCGTTTCGCAGCCGTCCTGAAGCGCCACCTCGCGGGTACGCCGGGCCCCACCAACACGCCCTGAGGCACGCAGCGAAATCGCGGCCGTCGCCTGCCCCTCGCTTTTGAATCCACTTGGATCGATCGATGGAACCCTAATTTAATGAATGCCATCGTATCTGGCGAAGGCGCGCTTTTCCGGAGATTCATTCTTGCGGCGCGCGCAAAATTCTATTCGATCGATTTACGCGTTCGAAATCGGCGCGGCCCTACATTGGATCGGATGCAGAGGAGTTGGCAATGAGTTTGCTGAGGTCTTTCCTTGCCGATGAGAACGGTGCAACCGCCATCGAATACGGCTTGATTGCCGCCGGAATCGCGCTCGCCATCGTCACCGTCGTGAACAATACGGGCACCGCGCTCCTCAACAACAAGTTCAACTCGATCAGTACCGCGATGAAGTAACGGCCGCCCTGCGCCGAGGCGACCTTCAGACACCGCCGTCTTTCGGCGCGAGGTTGCTTCGCCCGGGATCGCGCTGATCGCGCGACCATGATCTGCGTCAAGCGTATCGGCAGAGCTGTGGCCTAGCATCGGCCCAGCTCTTCTCGCCGGCGTCGTTCATGCCCCAAGATCCCCATCGTCCTCAGCTGAAGATTCGTCGCGTTCATCTCGACACCGGCCGCGAGAATGTCGTCGTCATTTCGCGGCGATCGAAGGCGCTGCGTGCCGAGATCTTTCGCGGCTTCAGCCGTGTCGAGCTCCGCCGCGACGGCAAAGTGCTGCTGGCGACGCTGCTGATCACGGATGACGACGCGCTGGCGGCCCACGACGAGATCGGCCTCTCCGAACCCGCGTTTCACCGATTTGCCGAACCGGTCGGCACGCCGGTCGCGGTGACACCCGCCACACCTCCCGAGAGCCTCGAGGCGGTGCGCGCCAAGATCCGCGGGCGCACGTTCAGCGAGGCCGAGATCACGGCGATCATCAACGACCTCGCCCATTATCGCTACTCCGACATGGAGATCGCCGCCTTCCTGATCGGCTCGGCGAGCTTCATCACCACCGACGAACTGCTGGCTCTCACTGGCGCGATGGCCCGGGCCGGCACGCAATTGACGTGGCCGGATCCTGTTATCGTCGACAAGCATTGCATTGGCGGCATTCCGGGCAATCGCACCTCGATGGTGGTGGTACCGATCGTCGCAGCGCACGGCCTGCCGATCCCGAAGACCTCCTCGCGCGCCATCACCTCACCCGCCGGAACCGCCGACACGATGGAGGTTCTCGCGCGCGTCAATGTCGGCGTCGCGGAGATGAAGGCGATCGTCTCGGCCTGCAATGGCTGCCTGATCTGGGGCGGGCATGTGAATTTGTCGCCGGCCGACGACGTCCTGATCTCGGTCGAGCGCCCCCTGAGCCTCGATACCCGCGAGCAGATGGTCGCCTCGATCATGTCGAAGAAAATCGCGGCGGGCTCCACGCATCTGTTGATCGACATTCCGGTCGGACCAACGGCGAAGGTCACCAGCGCCGTCGAGGCGATGCGGCTGCGAAAGCTGTTCGAGTTCGTCGGCGACCGGTTCGGCCGCACGGTCGAGGTGATCACGACCGACGGCCGCCAGCCGATCGGCAACGGCATCGGGCCCTTGCTCGAGGCCAACGACGTGATGGCGGTGCTCGGCAACGATCCGGATGCTCCGCGCGATCTGCGCGAGAAATCGCTGCGTCTCGCCGCGCATCTATTGGAATACGATCCGAAGCTGCGCGGCGGCACAGGCTATGCGCGTGCGCGCGAACTCCTGGACAGCGGCGCGGCGCTGAAGCAGATGCAGAAGATCATCGACGCCCAGGGGCCCTCGACATGCAGCACCGCGCTCGGCTCGCTCAGCTTCGACGTCAGGGCAGCCGGCGACGGCGTGGTATCCGCCATCGATTGCCTGCGCCTCAACCGCCTCGCCCGCACCGCCGGCGCGCCGCTCGACAAGGGTGCGGGCATCCGCCTGTTCAAGAAGATCGGCGACCGCGTCGAGCAGGGCGAGCCGCTCTATCGCGTCTATACGTTCGATCGCCCCGAACATGATCTGGCGGCGGCCGCCGCAGCGGAGCAGACCGGTTACATCGTCAATGGTCGCGAGGCCCTCCAGGGCCAGGCGTCGTGAGCACGATCGCGCTGCAGACGCTGCCGTTCGGCATCGATGCGGCGAGGCGCCTCGCGGCACGACTCGGGATCGACTGCGGCGAGATCGCGCTGCACCGCTTTCCGGACGGCGAGCTGCGCGTCGCGGTCGCGCCGGCTGCCGACACCACCATCCTCTATGCGCCGCTCGACCAACCCAACGACAAGCTGATCGCGCTGCTGTTCGCCGCGGAGGCACTGCGGCGCGGCGGTGCGAAGCGGCTCATCCTGGTCGCGCCCTATCTCTGCTACATGCGCCAGGACATCGCCTTTCATGCGGGCGAAGCCATCAGCCAGCGCGCCATCGGTGCCCTGCTCGGCAGGATCGTGGATCGCGTCGTCACCGTGGACGCGCATCTGCATCGCACCCACGATATCGGCGACGTATTTACCGGCATCGAGGCGACAAACCTGTCCGCGATGCCGGCGATTGCCGGCGCGCTGATTGCGGGCCGCATCGATCCTGCAACCGTCATCATCGGCCCCGATGCCGAGTCCGAGCCATGGGTGAAGGACCTCGCGGAGCGGCTCGGCCTGCAGCATACGGTCGCGCGGAAGCTGCGGCGCGGTGATCGCGCCGTCGATATCCATTTTGACGACGCTGCCGTACTCAAGGGACGGCCTGTGCTGATGGCCGACGACATCGTCTCCTCCGGGACGACGCTGGTGGTCGCGGCGAAGGCCCTGAAAGCGCTGGGCGCAACCAGTGTCGATGCGGTCATCACCCACGCGTTGTTTCCGCCAGCGATGGGCGCTGCGTTCGCCGACGCCGGGATCCGCTCCATTCGTTCGACCGACAGCGTGCCGCATTCGACCAACGCGATCGCGCTCGACGTGACCCTCGCGGCCGCCTTGCGATCCGAATTGAACAGGACACTTCTGCCGGAGACGACGACATGAGCATCACCGTCCGCTTTTGCGGCGCCGCCCGCACCGTGACCGGGTCGAGCTATCTGTTCCAGACCGCGACCGGCCGCTTCCTGGTCGATTGCGGCCTGTTCCAGGGCCAGAAGACGCTCAAGGAGCTCAACTACGGGGCCTTCCCGTTCCGGCCCGCCGATATCGACGCGGTGTTGCTCACGCACGCGCATATCGACCACAGCGGATTGCTGCCAAAGCTCGTGCGTGCGGGGTTCGAGGGACCGATCCTGGCTACGCGCGGCACCATCGACCTCTGCTCCTACATGCTGCCCGACGCTGGTAGCATCCAGGAATCGGAAGTCGCGCAGCTCAACCGGCGCAACGCGGCGCGCGGCCGCAAGGACGTGCAGCCGATCTACACGCAGGCCGATGCGATCGCCACGCTGCAATCGTTTCGCGCAGTCGAGTACGAGCGCTGGACCGACGTGATCACGGGCGTCCGCGCCCGCTACTGGAACGCCGGCCATCTGCTCGGCTCTGCGTCGATCGAGCTCGAAATCGCCGATCAGGGATCACCGCGTCCGCTGCGCGTGCTGCTCTCCGGCGATGTCGGACCGGAAGCCAAGCTGCTGCAGCCCGACCCCGAAGCCCCCTCCGATCTCGACTACGTCATCTCGGAATCGACCTATGGCGACCGCGTGCGCGCCGTCACGACACCCGCGCTCCGCAGGCAGCACCTTGCAGCCGAGGTGCGCGACGCCGCCGCGGCCGGCGGCGCCCTGCTGATCCCCGCCTTCGCGGTCGAGCGGACCCAGGAGCTGATCGTCGATCTCGTCTCGCTGATGGAGCACGGCGAGATTCCGACCGCGCCGATCTTCCTCGATTCTCCGCTCGCGATCCGTGCCACCGAAGTGTTCCGCCGGAATGCCGCCAGCCTCGACCCGACCGTCGATGCCGAACGCCTGCTCAACTCGCCGCATCTCAAATTCACCGAGACGGCGGACGAGAGCAAGGCGATCATGCGCCTGTCCGGATTTCACATCATCATCGCCGCGAGCGGCATGTGCGATGCCGGCCGCATCCGCCATCATCTGAAGCGCTGGCTGTGGAACGCGCATGCGACCGTGTTGCTCGCCGGATTCCAGGCCAACGGCACGCTCGGCCGCTTCCTCCAGAACGGAACAAAGGCGGTGCGCATCCAGGGCGAGGAAATCAGGGTCGCGGCACGGATCCGCATGATTGACGAATATTCCGGCCATGCCGACGGCGCCGGAATGGCAGGATGGATCGCGGCCCGCCGCCCGATCGCCCGCGGGCTGTTCCTGGTCCATGGCGAGGAAAGCGCCATCGCGGGGCTCGCCGCGCGCGTCGTCGAACGCATCATTCCCGCGGCCAAGATCTACCAGCCGGTGCTGGACGACATCTACGAACTCTCCGCAGCCGAACCGCGCCTGATCGACGTCGATCATCGCCGGCGGCTTGCGCCGGAGGCGGTGACGCATCTCGATTGGCACAACGAGATGTCGGAACTCATGCTCGACATCAACGACAAAATCAGCGCCGCCGCCGACGACCGCGCCCGCGGCGTCATCATCAGGCGACTGCGGCGGGCGTTGGAGGAGAAGGCATAAGTCCTCCGGCGGCGCGCACCGCATTTCCGTCACGTTTGACCGGCTTGTGCGTGCTGATATTCTCCGCCGCGTCGCCCGACACTCAATCGTCGATCCAGAGCCATTTGAACGATGCCGATCAAACGCACGATTCTGCTGGCTTTCAGCCTCATCCTGGTTGGCGCCTGGTCGCAGCACGGCGCGAGAGGGCAGACGTCGGCCACTCCGCCGGTTTCGCTTGCTCCGCCCAAGGCATCACCACACGCGGGCGGCAGGACTTCCGCAGTCGGGTCCGACAGGGTGTCGTCGACACCGGCGACCAGCGGAATTCCTCCCGCGCCGAATTCGGCCGTCGACTACGATGGCTTGAGCGTCGAGGCCGCCGAAGACAACGACGCGCCCAATCCCTCGCCGCGCCCCATGAGATCACGCGCCCAACCCAATCTGGATCAAAAGGGTGCCTCGTCGCAGCAATTGATCGACGAAGAAGACGAGGCTTTGAAGCGCAAGCTGACCATCTGCCAAAGCTGCAAGTAGGACGGAGCTTCCAAAGACAACAGATCGTAGCCCGAATGGAGCGCAGCAAAATCCGGGCCGGAGCCAACTGCGAGGTGGCGCGGCCGGAAACGTAGCCGTCCCTACTCGGCCATCTCCACCTGAGGCTTGACGGTCGGACCGGCCAATGGCCGCTCCTCCATCATGATCAGGCAGAACGAGGCGGTGGCCATCAGCGCGGTGGCGGCGCCGAACACGTAGCGGAAGGCGTGCCGCATGTCATCGGCGGGAATCGAAGGGATGCTGCCGGCGGCGTGATGCTCGCCGGCGAGCGGAATGTTGGCGCCGAGCGCGATCAGCAGGATCGCCGCGAAGGCCGCCACCGTGAACGAGGACATCAGCGAGCGGAAGAAGTTCATCGCACCGGTAATGGTGCCGACCTGCGGACGCGCAACCGAGTTCTGCAGCGAGACCACGCAGACCGGGAACGTGGTGCCGAGGCCGAGCGCGAACGCGGCCATCAGCGTCAGCAGGCCCCACAGCGGCAAGGTGGTGAGCGTGAGGCCGAGCGCGCAAATCGCAGCCCATGACGTGCCGACAATGGCGACGCGCTTGTAGTGCTTGGCGCGCGCCATGGTGCGGCCGGCGACGGCGGCGCCGACGGTCGAGACCGCCGCGAGCGGGATCAGCGCAAGCCCCGCCTCGCTGGCACTCAGATTGTAGACCGACTCGTAATAGAGCGGGAGCTGCACGGTGAGGCCCGTGATCGCGCCAAGGCCGCAGCCGCCGGCCGTCAATGCGAACGGCGCGACCTTTCCGGTCAGCAGCTTCAGGGGCAGGAACGGCTCGTCGGCGCGGCGCGCGTGCCAGACGAAGCTGACCGCGAGCGCGACGGCGCCGCCGACCATCGCAAGCACGGTCGGCGAGAACCAGGGATAGCGCGTGCCGCCCCAGGTCAGCACCAACATGAAGACCACGGCGGAGGCCATCAACAGGACGCCGCCGAGCCAGTCGACCTTGCGCTTGCGGTGGAACACCGGGATCTTCTTCATCTTCGGCAGCAGCAGCGCAATGGCAGCGGCCGCGAGCGGCAGGTTGATCCAGAAGATCATCGACCAGTGCAGATGCTCGGCGAACACACCGCCGATGACAGGGCCGAGGATGCCGCCGACCATCCAGACGCTGGAGAAATAGGCCTGATACTGGCCGCGCTCGCGGGGCGAGACGACGTCGGAGATCACGGTCTGCACGACGGGCATGATGCCGCCGCCGCCCAGACCCTGCAGGCCGCGCGCCAGAATCAGCATCGGCATGTTCGGCGCAATCGCACACAGCACCGAGCCCGCGACGAACAGGCTGAGCGAGATGATGATCATGACCTTGCGGCCGTAGATGTCGCTCAGCGTTCCGAACACCGGCGCCACCGCGGTCGAGGCGAGCAGATAGGCGGTGATGACCCAGGAGAGATTGGAGACGTCGTTGAACTGGCGGCCGATGGTCGGCAGCGCGGTGGCGACGATGGTCTGGTCGAGGGCAGCCAGGAACATCGTCAGCATCAGGCTGATGACGATGGTGCGGACTTCGTCCTTTGAAAGCGGCGCCGGCGGCGCGAGCGACGGGGCGTCGTCGACGCTCAGGACCTCGCCCGGAAGGCGCGACAGCTCCTCGGCGATTTCGTCGGGCAACGTCTGCAGGTCGGCAGAACTGCTCTGCCGGTCGAACTTGTTCATCTCGATCGGAAGCCGTGAGGCGGCGCAACGCCGCGGATTCGTTCTATGCAGGCCAATCTAGACAGCAAAGTTCTTCTCGGGCAGGCACCCCCGCGCATGGGAGCATCCCACCCCCGGGCCATCCCGAACGCGTGATCCGGGCGGCGCGGCGGATCAGTCCTTCGGGCGTCGCTTCAGGCGGGCCCGTTTCGGCAGCTGCGCCGGCCATTGCACGATGTGGTCCTCGAGATCCGCATCCGGGATCTCCTCCTCGCTGCCCTCGACCCGCCCGCGCACGGAGACGCCGGCCTCGTGCACGGTGTTGGGATCGCCCGACACCAGCGGGTGCCACCAATAGAGGTCGCGGCCCTCGGCGACGAGCTTGTAGCCGCAGCTCGGCGGCAGCCAGTTGAGGGCGCGGACATTGGCCGGGGTCAGACGGACACAGTCAGGAACCTTGTCGGATCGATTCGCGTAATCCTTGCAGCCGCAGGTCCCGGCATCGAGCAGCTTGCAGCCGACATGGGTGTAATAGATCTCCCCGGTGTCCTCCTCCTCGAGCTTGTTCAGGCAGCAGCGGCCGCAGCCGTCGCACAGGCTTTCCCATTCGGGCCCCGACATCTCTTCCAACGTCTTGGTTTTCCAGAAGAATCCTTCCTGGCCTGAAGGTCGTTTGGGAGCTGCGGTCATGCGCCTCAACAGATTCGAAAGAGCTACGGCTGATGCCATCTAGGGCGAGCGGGCGGGCTGCTGCAAGCAACGCCCCCGCACGGCCCGTAATGAACCGGGGTCAATTAGGCCTGTTGTTCAAAATCGCAAGCGTGACCATTGGTTTATAGGCCCTGCTCGGCTAGAAGGAACGGCGAGTCCCCTCGGACGCGAACCGGGCGCCTTGGGTTTGCCGCAACATTCCCGCAAGACGTCCCCGATGCCGCCCGGCCGGGTGATCGAACGCTGACGAAGCGAGCCTCAAGGGTTCCAGGTGGTCCAGAACACACCATCCAATTGGAAGAGCAGGATCCGGAATTTCTTTCTGGACCTCGACGCGCGCATCGACTCCTCGCTGTTCTCCTCGGCCAAGGGCATCCGCGAGCTCTATGAGCGCTACTCGACCTTCATGGACCGGTTCTATGTCGGGCGATGGAAGCGCTGGGTGTTCATCGAGCCGCTGTCGGAGGCCGCGACCCTCGGGCTCGGCGGCCTCGTCCTGATGTTGACGCTCGCCATTCCCGCCTTTCGCGAGACCGCGGACGAGGACTGGCTGAAGAAGTCCGATCTGGCCGTGAGCTTCCTCGACCGCTACGGCAACCCGATCGGCAGCCGCGGCATCAAGCACAACGATTCGATCCCGCTGGAAGATTTCCCCGACGTCCTGATCAAGGCAACGCTGGCCACCGAAGACCGCCGCTTCTACGAGCATTTCGGTATCGACATCGCCGGCACCGCGCGCGCGCTCGTCACCAACGCCCAGGCCGGCGGCGTCCGCCAGGGCGGCTCCTCGATCACCCAGCAGCTCGCCAAGAACCTGTTCCTGAGCAACGAGCGCACCATCGAGCGCAAGGTCAACGAGGCCTTCCTCGCGGTCTGGCTGGAATGGCGCCTGACCAAGAACGAGATCCTCAAGCTGTATCTCGACCGCGCCTATATGGGCGGCGGCACCTTCGGCGTCGATGGCGCCGCACATTTCTACTTCAACAAGTCCGCGCGCGACGTGACGCTGTCGGAAGCCGCGATGCTCGCCGGCCTGTTCAAGGCGCCGACCAAATACGCGCCCCACATCAATCTGCCCGCCGCGCGCGCCCGCGCCAACGTCGTGCTCGACAATCTCGTCGATGCCGGCTTCATGACCGAGGGCCAGGTGTTCGGCGCCCGCCGCAACCCGGCCTTCGCCGTCGACCGCCGCGACGAGGCCTCGCCGAACTACTATCTCGACTACGCCTTCGACGAGATGCGCAAGCTGGTCGACACCTTCCCGAAATCCTACACCGAGCGCGTCTTCGTGGTGCGCCTCGCGATCGACACCAACGTGCAGAAGGCCGCCGAAGAGGCGATCGAGAACCAGCTGCGCCAGTTCGGCCGCGACTATCACGCGACGCAGGCGGCGACCGTGGTCTCCGATCTCGACGGCGGCATCCGCGCCATGGTGGGCGGCCGCGATTACGGCGCCAGCCAGTTCAACCGCGCCGTCGACGCCTATCGCCAGCCCGGCTCTTCGTTCAAGCCCTACGTCTACACCACGGCGCTCCTGAACGGCTTCACGCCGAACTCGGTCGTGGTCGACGGCCCGGTCTGCATCGGCAATTGGTGTCCGCAGAACTATGGCCATTCCTATTCCGGCGCGGTGACGCTGACGCAGGCGATCACGCGCTCGATCAACGTGGTGCCGGTCAAGCTGTCGATTGCGATCGGCCAGAAGAACGAGCCCAAGTCGCAGAACCCGGCCAAGGTCGGCCGCGCCAAGATCGTCGAGGTCGCCCGCCGCTTCGGCCTCAAGGCGCCGCTGCCCGATACGCCCTCGCTGCCGATCGGCTCGGACGAAGTGACCGTGCTCGAGCACGCGGTTGCCTATGCGACCTTCCCCAACCGCGGCAAGGCGGTGACGCCGCATTCCGTGCTGGAGGTGCGCACCGGCGCCGGCGACCTCGTCTGGCGCTGGGACCGCGACGGGCCGAAGCCGCGGCAGGCGATCCCGGCCTCCGTCGCCTCCGACATGGCGGGCATGATGAGCCACGTCGTCAGCGAAGGCACCGCGCGCCGCGCCGCGCTCGACGGCATCCCGACCGCGGGCAAGACCGGCACCACCAACGCCTATCGCGACGCCTGGTTCGTCGGCTACACCGGCAATTTCACCTGTGCGGTCTGGTACGGCAATGACGACTACTCGCCCACCAACCGCATGACCGGCGGCTCGCTGCCCGCGCAGACCTGGCACGACATCATGCTCGCGGCGCATCAGGGCGTCGAGGTCCGGGAAATCCCCGGCATCGGCATGGGCCAGAAGCTGCCGCCGGAACGCATTGCCAACGCGCAGGCCAATGCGGCGCCGAAGGTGCTGGAGACCAAGCCCGGCCCGCCGCCGGTGCTGACCAAGCGCGGTGCCGACATCCTGGTGCGGGTCGAGAAGCTGCTCGACGACGCCGCCAGAACTGCGAACAAATCCACCGCCGACGACGGCAAGCAGCCAAAGCCGGCCGCATCGTCCAGCGCGCTCGCGTTCCCGCAGAACTATGCGGAAGAGAATGCGAACGCCTCCGCCCCGCGCAAGAACTGATCGAACCCCGTGCGGCTGATCCTGATCACATTGACGACCCTTCTGCTCGCGGGCGTGGTCGGCGTGGGCGCGACCTGGATGACGACGACGCGCGGCACCGAGATCGGCGCGCTGACGATCGGCCCGTGGACCGCGCGCCCGCGCACCGGCACCGCCGATGTCGATCCCTATTCGCGCGCCACCATCGTGCGCAACGGCGAGCTGCCGATCGGCACCGGCGACGGCGTCGCCTTCACCGCGACCGCCGACGACCGGAAGCAGCCGCTCGACGGCCGCTGCGACGTCGTCGTCTCCGGCGTGACGCCGCCGGCGCGGTTCTGGACGCTGACGTTGTACGACCGCAAGGGCCACCTCGTCGCCAATTCGCTGCAGCGCTACGGCTTCACCAGCCAGGAGATCGTGCGGCAGTCGGACGGCTCGTTCGAGATCCGCATCGCCTCGCGGTCGCGCGCCGGCAACTGGCTGCCGACCGGCGGCATCGAGCGCTACGCCTTGATGCTGCGCCTTTACGACACGCCGGTCGGGGTCGCGACCCGCACCCAGCGCGATGCGCCGATGCCGACGATCTCGACGGTGGGCTGCTCATGATCCGCCTGCTGTTCACGATCGTCGCGGGCGTGGTGCTGGGCCTCGTGGTCCATCTCGTCAGCGTGCTGGCGCTGCCGCGGATCGCGACGCAGGACGCCTATTCGCGGCTGACGCCGATGACGAAGCTGAACGGCGTCACCCAGCTTCCGCTGGCCGATCCCCAGACCTCGCCGATGCCGTTCATGGACCCGGCCTTCGCGCTGGCGATCTGCCGCTACGACCTGGCGGGCGGACCGATCAAGCTGACGGTGCCGGTGAGCCAGGCCTACACCTCGGTGTCGTTCTACACCCGCAACGAGATCGCCTATTACGCCATCAACGACCGCTCGGCGGGCAAGAAGGTGATCGAGCTCGATCTGATGACCGAAGCGCAGCACAACGAGCTGCCGGAGGACGAAGAGGTCACCGCGGCCGACCGCCTGATCATCGACTCCCCGAGCACGACGGGCCTGATCGTGATGAAGGCGCTCGCCGCCGAGCCCGGCCTGATGCCGCAGGCACAAAGCTCGCTCGCGGCCGCGACCTGCGCGCCGCAGACCGATGCGCCCCCCAAGGCCGAGACGCCGCGCAGCCGACGCTGAGGCGCGGGGCCATTCCCGCGCGTTCAAACGAAATCGAAAAACAACCCCATGCACAGTAGCGGGGCGTTGAGATCATTCGCCATTTCGAATTGGCGCGTGCCGGACCCAAATTTTGCCCGTCGGGCTGATCGGCTTTGACACGTCGGGCAATACACTGGCAGAATGGCAGCATCGAAAGTTCGTCACACCCGCGCGGAGAAATCCGGCGCGGGTTTTTTCATGGCGGAACCGCACTTGCCGTGATCACCGCATCTCGATCGTTCAGCGCAGCAATCAAGGACACCAACTCGGCAAGACGGGCATTGCAGCGGGACGATGATGCCGCAGGTGGGACGGCAGCGACGAGAGCCGGCACGCGGCAATTAGACTAAGCAATCGCTAACCAAACAATCGGTTCCCGAGCATTCGGCCAATTGCACAACCAGATGTTACACAACCTTTAATTGTTCAGACCTCAAACCTTCAGCTCACGGTTCGGATGCATTCAAATCCAGCATGAGTGATGTCGCGATGAAGGACGCAGTTGAAACGAGCGCGTTCCCCTCTCATCGCGCCCCTCCGGACGAGACCGTGCTCGAGAGATGGCTCGTTCCAGCGGCCTTGATCGTCGCGTGCGGACTTGTGGGCATCGCGCTGCGTTACCTCGTCCGGGAACACGCCACCGCCGACACTGCCGAGTATGTCACCTGGTATGTCTTTGCGCGAGATCACGGCGTTGGCGGATTGGCCGAGGCCTTCACCAACTACACGCCGCTCTACAGCTATTTCCTGCTGATCGTCACAAAGCTCGACTGGCTGGGCCAGCCACTGTCCCTCGTGAAGATGATGTCGGCGATCTTCGAGCTCGGCTGCGCCATCGTCGTGGCGCGGATGGTCTGGCAATTGACGAAGGTGCCGCTCCGCGCATCGGTCGCCTTCGGCGCGATATGGCTGGCGCCGACGGTGCTCTTCAACGGCGCCATGTGGGCGCAGGCCGATTCGATCTGGACTTTCTTTGCGCTGTTGTCCGTGGCGATGTTCATGCGCGAGCGAAACGGCGTCTTGCCATTCGCCATCGGCTGCTCGGTGAAGGCGCAGGGCGTCTTCCTGGGGCCGTTCGCGCTCGGCATGATCCTGCGCCGCAGGATTCCGCTGGCATGGCTGGCCGCCATTCCGGGAGTCTACGCGATCCTCGCCATTCCGGTCCTCGTCGCAGGCAGATCCCTGGTCTCCGTGTTCGGGATCTATCTCGACCAGGCCCACACATTTCATCGCCTGACCATGAACGCAGCCAACGTCTGGATGTTCGCTGGAGGCACCCCTTACGCGGTCGGAGTCGTCGCCGGCCTCGTGCTCGCCGCAGCCAGCGGGCTTGCCCTGTCGATCTTCATTGCACAGTCGAAGCGGACAGGGCCGGAGTTCATCCTGCTCGTCGCCTGCGTCTCGCTCATCCTCATGCCGTACCTGCTTCCAAAGATGCACGAGCGTTATTTCTACGGATTCGAACTGGCGTCGATCGCGCTGGCCTGCGTCAATCTGCGCTATCTGCCGTTCGCGGTGATCGCCCAGGTCGATGGCGTGCTGTCCTATCTCGCATTCGAGAGCGAGATCGTCATGGGCTTGCTGCCGGCCGCGCTCTGCAACACCTTTCTGGTGTTCTATCTCGTGCTCGATCTGCGCCGCGGCGAAGCTGGATCTCGTCCTCCGAGATTGCCCTGGCTTGGCTTCATCGCGGCGACAGCGGGATTGTTCTGCTATTTGCTGTTCGCAGGTGCCGGCTTGAACGTATCCCCTGCCTATATGCTCGCCGCAGGTCTTGCCGCGGCCACGACGCTGCTGCTACTCAAGGAGCAGCGTCTCGGCCGCGAAGCCCCGTCACATTGAACTTCTCTTTCGGGGCGATGCGGCCTTGGCGCCTGCTGCGTTCGAAGCTGGCTCGGCTTTCGATCCTTCGCCTCAACACTTCTCGAACTACGGGCTGCGCGACCAGATGTGGACGTTCGGTCGCACGTTCAACATGCTGCGTGACGGGTCGCTTTCGGTGATCGACCTGTCGGCGCTCGACGGCATCGTCAGTTTTCCGTCATTCCATACGATTCTGGGTATCCTTGGGATTTATGCGGTGCGGGATGTGCGCTGGCTGCTGGCTGTCGTTCCTCCCATCAACGTCACCATGATTGTTGCCACGATGCCCGTCGGCGGTCACCATCTCGCGGACGTGTTGGCCGGAGCCGGCTTGTCCCTGGGTGCGATCATGTTCGTGCGCTGGCAGAAGGAAAGCCCGGCTGCGTCCGCGGCACCTTGATGATGGGATCGTCGGCCGCGTATCGCTACAACGTGAAGGGACCAGGCCGCTCGTTCAATGCGCGGCTTGGCGTCAGATTCTGAGGATGCGGGACGTCACGCGGCAACGCCCTTGTTTGCCGCGTGACGCTCGCGCGCCTCACCGCAGACGGCGATTGCCGGTGATCGCGGCTGTGCTCGTCCCCACCGGCGGCTCGACCGTGACGACGACGTTGACCGGCGCACCGTCGCGTTGCACCGTGAGCCTGACCTCCTGGCCGATGCGGGCGAGGCCGATCTTGTTACGAAGCTGCGCGGAGGTGCGGATGGGCCGGTCGTCGGCCATGATGACGACGTCGCCCTTGCGCAGGCCCGCCTTCTCGGCGGCCGAGTCGGGCGCGACCTCGGCGATGACAGCGCCCTCGTTGCGTCCCTTGTTCCGGGCCGGCGCGATGTCCTGCAGCGAGACGCCGATCCGGCCGCGCTCGACATGACCGGTCGCGATGATCTGCTCCATGACCCGCCGCGCCATGTTGACGGGAATCGCAAAGCCGATGCCGACATTGCCGCCGGCGGGCGAGATGATCGCCGAATTGATGCCGACCAGTTCGCCGCGCAGGCTGACCAGCGCGCCGCCGGAATTGCCGGGATTGATCGCGGCGTCGGTCTGGATGAAATCCTCATAACCCTGCTTGCCGAGGCCGGTGCGGCCGAGCGCGCTGACGAGGCCCGAAGTCACGGTCTGGCCGAGCCCGAACGGATTGCCGATCGCCACCACGAAATCACCGACCTCCAGGGCATCGCTGTCGCCGAGCGACAACGCCTTGAGACCCTCGGGATTGCGGATCTGAAGCACCGCAAGATCGGTCGGCGGATCGCGGCCGACCACCCTGGCGGAGAACTGCCGGCCGTCCTTGGTCGTGATCTGCACCGATTGCGTGCCTTCGACGACGTGATTGTTGGTGAGGACGTAACCCCGCACCGCGTCGACGATGACGCCGGAGCCGGTAGCATTTACCTCCTTCTCGATCTGCCGGGGCACGTCGAAGAACTCGCGGAAGATCGGATCACGGTAGAGCGGGTTGTCTTCGCGAACGCGGCCGTGCACGGAAATATTCACCACCGCCGGCGTCACCTGCCGCACCAGTGGTGCCAGCGTTGGGATGGTTCCTGCAAGCTTGAGGTCGGCGACCTGCGCGCCGGCCCGCGAGGCGGTGAAGGCCAGCATCAGCATCGTCAGCAGAAGCAAACGAAGGGTGCGGATCGTCATAGCACCTCTCCCTGCGCGGCATCGGAGGTGCGCGGGGTTGCGTCCCCGAGCCAAGCACCCTGCAAGGCGAGGAACGGAGCGACGAACGCCACCGAGGCATGGCCCAGCAGCACGAGCGCCATTACGGCGGGGGTGAACATCACGCTCTCTCCTTTCCACGGAACAGGTGTCGAAGCAGGCGGCGGCGCAAGCGCCGCCGACTGCGTTGCGGGTTACTGCGCGGTGATCGGGATGCGTCTGGTTCCTTCACGCGGCTTGTCCGATTTCGGCAATGAGACCGTCAGGACGCCGTTCTTGAACGACGCCTCGATCCTGTCCTCCAGCACGTCGTCGACCGGAATTTGACGCTCGAAAGCGCCGTAATAGCGCTCGCTGAAATACCGGCCCTCGCCATTGCGCTCGGCCTTCTTCTCGCCGCGGATGGTCAGGACGCCATTGGCGATCTCCACCTGAACGTCCTTTTCGGTCATTCCCGGCAGGTCGGCCAGGACGGTCAACGCCTTGTCGGTCTCGCTGAGCTCAACCCTCGGCCAGGCGAAGCGACCTTCCTGCGACGGCACCAGACCCGGGCTGCCGAAGCCGCGAAACACGTCGTCGAACAGACGGTTCATTTCACGGTGCAGGGTCAGGAACGGATCGAAGCTGTCGCGCGCGGGCGCGAGCGGCTGCGGTTTGGACCATGGAATCAGATCACGAATAGCCATTGTTCCACCTCATCGTTCATGGGAAGCCAGTGCCGACGCGCTGGGCTTCGAAGCGTCCGATGTTGCAGGGGGGATCGTTGTCCCCGCTCGCATGACGGCGCGACGAAGACGCGAGATCGGCCGTCTGATCAAGCCGATGGTGGAGCGCCACAGCGGCGCGAAGTCGAATGTCCTCATAGCCAAGTCCTCCTGAGAGCAAGATGGATACGAAGGAGCGCAAGACGGCGAACGACCGGTCCGGCGCCCGTGCCGGACCCGATTCAGGCATCCGGCACACCGCTCTCGCGGCGAAAAACGAGTTAGAAAATCGAAAAACGACTTCAAGAGGGGGATGAAATTTTTTTCAGTCGGCGCTCGATGCCGACGTTGGGCTGGGCGGCTGCGGCAGCTCAGGCCGCCGCAGCGAAACCAAATTGGCCAAGCCGGGCCTCGGCCTCCCGGCGCAGCTTCGACAGGCGGGTTCGATCCTGCTCGGGCAGATCGGCCGCGCGGAGCAGCCGGTCGCAATGGGCGATGACGCGCTGCTCGCTCTCCATCACGAAAGCGAGCGCTTCGCCCGCGAGGGATCGGTGTGAGATGTGTTGATAGCGCATGGCATTCGCATGCCACGTGCCTCGCGCGCGGCTCCGGTCCGCGCACGCGGTCGCGGCAACTCCCGTTGTGAACGGCGAGCCCGGCGTGGCGCCGGGCTCGCATGCTCTTGTCAGAAGTCCATGGCAGGCGCCGTCGCGGCCTCGGCCTTCTTCGGCTTGTCCGCCACCAGCGCTTCCGTGGTGATCAGCAGCGCGGCGACCGAGGCCGCATCCTGCAAGGCGGTGCGAACCACCTTGGCGGGATCAATCACGCCGGCCTTGACCATGTCCTGGTACTCGCCGGTCGCGGCGTTGAAGCCCCAATTGTAGTCCTGGTGCTCCAGCAGCTTGCCGACCACGACCGAGCCATCCTCGCCGGCATTCTGCACGATCTGGCGCGCCGGCACCTGGATGGCCCGGCGCACGATGTCGACGCCGGCCTTCTGATCGGCATTGCCGGTCTTGACGCCGTCGAGGGCTTTCAGCGACCGCAGCAGGGCTACGCCGCCGCCAGGCAGAATGCCCTCCTCGACCGCGGCGCGGGTCGCATGCAGCGCGTCGTCGACGCGGTCCTTGCGCTCCTTGACCTCGACCTCGGTGGCGCCGCCGACGCGGATCACCGCGACACCGCCGGCGAGCTTGGCCAGACGCTCCTGCAGCTTCTCGCGGTCGTAGTCCAAGGTGGTCTCCTCGATCTGCGCCCTGATCTGCTGGCTGCGCGCCTCGATGTCCTTCTTCGCGCCGGCGCCATTCACGATGGTGGTGTTCTCCTTGTCGATCACGACCTTCCCGGCGCGGCCGAGCATCTTGACCGTCACGTTCTCGAGCTTGATGCCGAGATCCTCGGAGATCACGGTGCCGCCGGTGAGGATCGCGATGTCCTCCAGCATCGCCTTGCGGCGATCACCGAAGCCGGGCGCCTTGACCGCGGCGACCTTCAGCCCGCCGCGCAAGCGGTTGACGACCAGCGTCGCCAGCGCCTCGCCCTCGACTTCCTCGGCGATGATCAGCAGCGGCTTGCCGGTCTGCACCACCTGTTCGAGCAACGGCAGCATGGTCTGCAGGCCGGAGAGCTTCTTCTCGTGGATCAGCACGAAGGGATCCTCGAGCTCGACCCGCATCTTCTCCGCATTGGTGACGAAGTATGGCGAGACGTAGCCGCGGTCGAACTGCATGCCCTCGACCACGTCGAGCTCGGTGTGCAGGCTCTTGGCCTCCTCGACCGTAATCACCCCCTCGTTGCCGACCTTCTGCATGGCGTCGGCGAGGAAGCGGCCGATCTCGGTATCGCCATTGGCCGAGATGGTGCCGACCTGGGCGATCTCGGCGTTGGAGGTGACCTTCCTGGCGTGGCTCTTGAGATCGCCGACCACCGCCTCGACGGCGAGATCGATGCCGCGCTTGAGGTCCATCGGATTCATGCCGGCCGCGACGGCCTTGGCACCCTCCTTGACGATCGCCTGCGCCAGCACGGTCGCGGTCGTGGTGCCGTCGCCGGCGAGATCATTGGTCTTGGACGCGACCTCGCGCACCATCTGCGCGCCCATGTTCTCGAACTTGTCCTCCAGCTCGATTTCCTTGGCGACGGTAACGCCGTCCTTGGTGATGCGCGGCGCGCCGAACGATTTCTCGATGACGACGTTGCGCCCCTTGGGACCGAGCGTGACCTTCACCGCGTTCGCCAGTGTGTCGACACCCCGCAGCATGCGCTCGCGGGCTTCGGTCGCAAATTTCACGTCCTTGGCAGCCATGTCTAAAAGCTCCTTTCCGTTCGATGACTGTCAGCCTCAGGCGGCCTTCTTCAACGTGCCGGCCGTCTCGACCACGCCGAGAAGATCGCTCTCCTTCATGATCAGCAGCTCCTCGCCGTCGATCTTGACCTCGGTGCCCGACCATTTGCCGAACAGCACCCGGTCGCCGGCCTTGACGTCGAGCGGCACGAGCTGGCCCTGCTCGTTGCGCGCGCCGGGACCCGCGGCGACGATCTCGCCCTGCTGCGGTTTCTCCTTGGCGGTGTCGGGAATGATGATGCCGCCGGCGGTCCTGGCCTCGGCATCGATACGGCGCACGAGCACACGGTCGTGCAATGGACGAAAGTGCATGCACATCCTCCTCAAGGGTTCAGCGATGTCCAAATCCCGCGGCCGGAACCGGCCCCCGGGCGGAAAACGACCTAGGAGCGGGACTTTTTCGGTTCAAGAGGCCCGCCGAAAAAATTTCGGCGCCTCACCGCCCGGGGGTCTTGGACGCCCCTCCCCGGAGCGCAGACGTCAACGATCTCGAAGACGAGGTGCGCGCCCAGAGCAGCGCGAGCGGCCCCAGAGCAATCCCCAGCGCGAGCACGATGAACACCAGCAGCCAGCCGCTTGCGCTTTGCGGGCCGCCGGCCATGTCGAGCGCGGCGCCGGTGCCCCAGGCGCCGAGCGCCGACAGGCCGAAGCCGACCGTCGAGTGCAGCGCCAGCGTCGCGCCGCGATGTTCGGAGATGGCGGCGGCCGACATGCCCGCGGTCAACGCGCCCGAATCGGCCGGTACGGTCAGGCCGTAGACGAACAGCAGCAGCGCGAGCACCCATGCGGGCGCCGTCGCGTTGAGGCCGATGACCAGTGCGACGCAGGCCGATGCGATCATCACCAGCGTGATCGCGCGGTGGCGGCCGAATTTCAGCGCGGCCTCGTTGCCGAGGACGCTGGCCGGCATCGAGATCACCGCAAAGCAAAAGCTCAGCACGACGGGGCTCAGCCACGAGGGCGCGCCCTGATGGGCGATGACGAAGGTCCAGAACCCGACCAGCCAGGTGCGGATGCCGTAGAGCTCGAAGCAATGCGCGCCATAGCCGAGGATGTAGCCGAGCGCCTCGCGGTTGGCGAAGACGGGTGCGAAGTTGAGAAGACGCCCCGCCTTCGGCGCGGGCCGCTGTCCCTGCATCAGCAGGCACGCGACGACCATGGCGATCGGGCCGAAGCCGGTGACCAGGAAAGCGGTGCGCCAGCCAAAGCTGTCAGCGACGAGCTGCGCGACCAGGAACGAGACGCCGACGCCGACCGAGAAGCTCGACGTGTACAGCGTGACGGCGCGCGAGGTGTCGCCGGGGGGAAGCCGTTCCGTCAGCGCCTTCAGGCCCGGCATGTAGGCGCCGGCAAAGCCGAGGCCCGCCAGCGACCAGATCGCGGTCGCCGACCAGAATCCTTGCGCGAAGATGCCGAACGCCGCGGTCGCGAGTCCGCTGACGATCGAGCCCCAGAGCAGAACGATGCGCGCGTCGATCCGGTCGGTCAACGTCGTCAGCACGGGCACGGCGAGCATGTAGCCGAACGCGTAACCGCTCGCCATCAGGCCGCCTTCGGCGGCGGAGAGTCCCCACGCCGGCATCAGATGCTGCGCGAGGTTGGCCGACAGCGTCACATGCGGCAAGAGATTGCCGACCTGGCCGATGCACATCACCGCAATCAGGGAACGGCCGCCGAGCTTGTTAATGTTGTCCTCCCGCCTGAACCGGCGCTGGTGTGGCCTGCCCGGTGCGAAGCAGCAGGAGCGCAACGAAGGCCGAGACCGAGACGAGCGCGCTGATCCACAGCGCATTGCTGCCGATGTGCTCCACCATCAGCCCCAGCGCAAGCGGCGCGGCGGCGCCCGTGATCCTCGACGGCAGCGAGATCATGCCGACGCGGCGGCCGAATCCCGCCGGCCCGAACAGCACCAGCGGGAGCGTCCCGCGGGCAATGGTGATGATGCCGTTGCCGGCGCCATAGAGCACCGTGAAAGTCGACGCGAGCAAGGGTCCGCCCAGGACCAGCGCAACGACGCCGATCGGATTCATGAGCATGGCCAGCCGCGCCGAGAGCAGCGGATGAAACCGGCCGAGCCATCCCGCCTCCAGCAGCCGCGCGCCGACCTGCGCGGGCCCGACCAATGCGCCTGCGAGCAGCGCCTGGGCCGGCGTCGCGCCGAAGGCCACCAGCATGGTCGGCAGGATGGCCGAGATGCCCGAGCTGACAAAGCTTGCCGCCGCGAACATGTAGGCCAGCAGCACCATGGCGAAGGTCTCGCTCTGGGCGCCGGGCTCCGGGCTTGCCCTCGCGGCCGGTTGAGGCATCTGATCGAGGGGCACTGCGCGCGGCAGCGACAGATTGAGCGGCAACGCCAGAACGATGTGGATCACGGCCCATACCTGGCAGGCCACGCGCCAGCCGTACTCGGACTCCAGCCACGTCGTGAGCGGCCAGCCGAGCGTGCTGGCGAAGCCGGCAAGCAGGGTGATGCCGGTGATGGTGCGCCTGGCATTGGTGCCGTAGATGCGCGCCAGCGTCGCGAAGGCCGCCTCGTAGAGGCCCATGCCCATGCCGATGCCGAGCAACACCCAGGCGGCGATCAGCACCGCGACGCCATGGGCGACAGACAGCAGCAGCAGGCCTGCGACGAACACCAGGTTGGAGATCGCAAGCAGGCTGCGGCCTCCGAACGTGTCGATGGCATGGCCGACGCGCGGGCCGAGCAGGCCTGAGATCACGAGCGCGCCCGACAGCGCGCCGAACACCCAAGTCGGCGCAAGGCCGAGATCGCGCGCGATCGGCGCGGCCAGGATGGCCGGGAGATAATAGCTCGAGGCCCACGCGATGGTTTGCGCGGTGCCGAGCGCGAGCACGATGGCGAACGGGCCTCGAGCCGGGCCCGCAGGGACTCGGCTCATGAACAACCGCACCCCGAAGCACCTGACGTCTTCGCCGCCTCATCAGCGGCGCAGCAGGCTGACGCCTCCTGCTTCGCCGCTCCGCCACAACATCCCGGCTCCGCACCGGCGGCCTCGACGCCGCCGCGCGTGCAGACACCGGTCTCCGGCAGCACGAGTTCGACCCGCGCCGCGGCAGCCTTGTCGCCGGCCAGTTCAGCCGCGATCGAGCGGACCTGCTCATAGCCCGTCATCATCAGGAAGGTCGGCGCACGGCCGTACGACTTCATGCCGGCAAGGTAGAAGCCCCGCTCGTCATGCGCGAGCTCGCGCGCGCCGTGCGGACGGACCGTGCCGCAGCTGTGCTCGTTGGGGTCGATGAGCGGCGCGAGGGCGAGGGGAGCCTCGATGGCGGGATCGAGCCGCAGCCGGAGCTCGGAGAGGAACGAGAAGTCGGGACGAAAGCCGGTCGACACGATCAGCTCGTCCGCGACCACACTGCGCGCGCCGCAACAGCCGCCGGCGGCGATCCTGAGGCGACCTTCGGACTCGGACAGATGCGTGACGCCGAATCCGGTTTCGACCCTGATCTTCCCGGCGGCAACGAGCGCGGCGAAAGTGCTGCCGAGTTCGCCGCGTGCGGCGAGCTTGTCGTTGCGGCCGCCGCCAAAGGCTTTTGCGGGATCGGCGCCGCGCAGCAGCCAGATCACCTGCGTCCCCGCGGCCTCGTCAGCGAGGTGCACGAGATCGATCAGCGTGCCCACGGCCGAGTGGCCGGCGCCCAGGACGGCCACGGTCTTGCCTGCATATCTGGAACGGGCAGCACCGCGGACATCGGGCATGCCGTAGGCGATGCGGCCGGCGTAGTCGCGCTCGCCGATCGCGGGCAAGCCGTTGCTGCCGGCCGGATTGGGCGAGAACCACGTGCCTGACGTATCGATCACGGCGTCGGCGCGCAGCACTTCGGGGCCCTTGCCGTTCTGGTAGCGGATCTCGAACGGCGCCTGCTCCCTCCCCTCGCTCTTCACCTTGTCGAAGCCGACACGGCTGATCGCCGAGACGCGGCTGGAGGTGCGGATCACATCGCGCAGCGGCGTTCGCGTCGCAAGCGGCGTCAGATACCGATCGAGCAGCTCCCCGCCGGTCGGATAGGACTGCGGATCCGGCGAATTCCATCCGGTCGGTGCGAGCAGTCGCGCCGCGGCTTTGTCGACATTGTACTCCCACGGCGAGAACAGCTGCACCTGTTGCCACTGGCGCACCGCGTGCCCCGCTTCGGGGCCGGCCTCCAGCACGATGGGCGCCAGGCCGCGCTCGCGCAGATGGGCGGCCGCGGCGAGGCCGACCGGCCCTGCCCCGATGATGGCAACTGTCTTGGCGTCACTCATGTCGCTACTCCCATCATTCTAGAATCATCGAACAATTCCACAGCAAAAACTCAGGCCGCCGTTGGCGTATCCTTGCATCCGACTTCGTCCGCGCAGCACTCCGCTGCCAGGAAATCGACCAGCCCGCGCATCGCATCGAAGTTCGCATGGCAGACGAGCGTGGTGGATTCCCGGACCTGACTGACGAGCCCGACCGCGACCAGCGACTTGATGTGATGCGACAGCGTCGATGCCGGGACCTTCAGCTTGTCCTGCAGGCGGCCGACGGGCATTCCCGAATGCCCGGCACGGACCAGGGCGCGGTAGATCTGCAGCCGGGTTTGATTGCCCAGGGATTCCAGACGTGCGGCGGCATCAGCGATCTTCATGGTGGGAAAAATGCTCCCGCTCGGCTCGCGTGTCAACTGTATTTCTAGAATATTCGAAATACAAACCATCGCCACGAACAAGTTTTGGATTGACGCCGCTCGATATTTCCATAAGTCTGGATATATGGAAATCGAAGACGCCGTTCTCTCGCTGGCCGCCCTGTCCCAGTCGACCAGGCTGGAGGCGTTCCGGACGCTGGTCCGGCATGAGCCCGACGGCCTTGCCGCCGGCGATCTGGCGCGCCTGCTGGCGGTGCCGCAGAACACGCTCTCGGCGCATCTGGCGATCCTGACCCGCGCACGCCTCGTCACATCCGAGCGCCACAGCCGCTCGATCGTTTATCGCGCCAACCTCGCCGAATTCCGGAACATTGCGGTTTTCCTGCTGCGCGACTGCTGCGGCGGACGGCCGGAGGTATGCGAGCCGGTCGTCGAAAGCCTGCAAGCCTGCTGCGCGCCCAAGCGAAAGGAGCGAAGCCGTGTCTGACCAGATTTACAATGTGCTGTTCCTGTGCACCGGCAACTCGGCGCGCTCGATCCTCGCCGAGTCGATCCTTCGCAAGGATGGCGCCGGCCGCTTCCAGTCCTTCTCCGCGGGCAGCACGCCGAAAGGCGCGGTGCATCCGCTGGCGCTGCGCACGCTGGAAAGCCTGGACTATCCCGCCGGAGGGATGCGCTCGAAGAGCTGGCTGGAGTTCGCCGCGCCCGACGCGCCGGTGATGGATTTCGTCTTCACGGTTTGCGACAACGCCGCCGGCGAGGCCTGCCCGATCTGGCCGGGACAGCCGATGACCGCGCATTGGGGCATCGAGGACCCCGCCGCGGTGGACGGCACGGAGCTGGAACGGCAGGCGGCGTTCAACGCTGCGTTCCGCTATCTCAAGAACCGTATCGGGACGTTCATCAGTCTCCCCTTGAGGAGCATCGACAAGCTGTCGCTCGGCACCAAGCTGCGCGAGATCGGCCGCTCCGATGGTGCGACTCATTCGGCACCGAAGGCCAGCTGATGGATCATTTCGACCTTCCGCGACGCCTGGCAGCCGAAGCGCTCGGCACCGGGATTCTCGTCGCCACCGTGGTCGGCTCCGGCATCATGGCCGAGACGCTGACCAAAGACGTCGCGCTCGCGCTGCTCTGCAACACCTTGCCGACAGGAGCGATTCTCGTCGTCCTGATCACCGTGCTTGGTCCGATCTCCGGCGCGCATTTCAATCCGGCGGTGACGCTGGTGTCCGCCGCCAAGCGCGAGCTGCCGGTGAATGAGGCCGTGCTCTACATCATCGCGCAGATCGCCGGTGGCGCGATCGGGACGATGGCGGCGCATGTGATGTTCGCGCATCCCGTGATCGACCTGTCGATGAAGGTCAGGACCGGCGGAGCGCAATGGTTCGCCGAAGCCGTCGCCGCCTTCGGCCTCGTTGCCACCATCCTCGCCGGCATCCGCTTCCAGCGCGCGGCCGTTCCCTGGCTGGTCGGGCTCTACATTACGGCGGCCTATTGGTTCACCGCGTCGACGTCGTTTGCAAATCCGGCTGTGGCGATCGCGCGATCACTGACCAATACATTTTCCGGCATTCGGCCTGCCGACCTGCCGGGGTTCATTCTGGCCGAGCTCTTCGGGGCGATCGCCGGCATGCTGCTGATGAACTGGCTACTCGGGCGCGCCGACGAGCGCGGCCCCGCTAAAGTCTTGGAGACCCGATCATGAGCGTCACGATCTATCACAACCCTGATTGCGGCACCTCGCGCAACACGCTCGCCATGATCCGGCAAAGCGGCACCGAGCCCACCGTGATCGAATATCTCAAGACGCCGCCATCACGCGAAACGCTCAAGAATCTGATCGCGGCAATGGGCATCACGGTGCGCGCGTTGCTGCGCGAGAAGGGCACGCCCTACAAGGAGCTCGGCCTTGCCGACGCCAAATGGAGCGACGACGAACTGCTCGACCTCATGCTGACGCATCCGATCCTCATCAACCGGCCGATCGTGGTGACGCCGAAGGGCACGCGGCTGTGCCGCCCTTCGGAGGCCGTCGTCGATCTCCTGGACAATCCCGTTGGCCGCTTCGTCAAGGAGGACGGCGAGGTGGTCGAGGCGCGATAGGCTCGCCGGATCGTTGCGCCGGCGCCTAACCTTTCGAGACGACCGCGCGGCCGTAGGGCGGCTGCGCGGCGACCGGCGGATTGGCGGTCTGGGCGGCGAGTTCGCCGATCAGGCGGTCGGCGTCGGCGGCCATGCTGTCGGGGGCCTGGATCACAAGACGCTCCAGCGCCCAGCGATACGACGAGACGCGCTGCTCGAGCGAGAGCTGCACCCACTGGATGATCAGCGAATTCTCCTGCATGCGCTCGACCGCGTCCGCCTTTTCCTTCGCGGAGAGTTCGGAGACGCGCGCCATGCTGGCGGCGCGCTTCTTGTCGAGGTCGATGACGCGGATGGCGCAGCCGAAGAACGGCTCGAAGCGGCTGGTGTCGTTGCGCACGTCCTCGATCAGCTGCGCATAGCGCGAGGAATGCGAGCGATGCGGCTCGTCGATCAGGGTGCGTCCGTACATGGTGCGGTCGAACACGACCTTCTGCCGCCAGGGCGACGGCAACGCCTTGTAGTCGCCGAACACGCTCTTCCAGGCGGGGCGCGACAGCGGCGGCTCGATCATGGGATAGGCGAGGTCGCGAAGCTGGCGCTCTTCGTCGGTGAGCTGGAATCGCGACGGCGTCAGACCGACGCTGGAGGTCACTTCAGCGCCGAGCCAGCTATGCATGTCGTCGCTGCGCATGTCGGCGCGGGTGCGGCCGAAATCGCCGCCGCTGCAGGCGGCGAGCAAGGCGCCCGTCAGGGCAAGCAGAACGACCGTTGTGACGGTGCGGATCTGGCGGATAAAACCCGGCATTGCAACAGCCGGATGCTAGCGGCGACGACGACGGCGCCCCGGCGCAGTGCCCGCTTCCGGCCCCCGACCGTCGCTGGTCTCGTCGGTCTCGCGCTCGATCCGGATCACCGGGAGAATCAGAATCGTTCCCGTTTCCGTGCGCGGTGCGGCGTCCCCCGACGAGCCTGCCCGGCGACCGGCCGGAAATTCGATAATGGTCCCCATGTCAGCTCTCTATCAATTGCCGCGCGACCGAGTGCGCTGGTGCAATGTGCGTTCATTAAGATCAGGTCATGGTTAACGGGGTGTAAACGCGCCGGCCCGGCCGTAACCGCACGGGCCGGATGCCGGAGTCCCGTTGCGGCACGACAACCCCTTAATTTGCAGCGCGAACTTCACGCCTCGTTTTCCTTAACGAGGCTTTAAAGGAACCCGCGATAGGCTCCCGCGAAGTATCTTATCCAGGTCGCGTATCCCTCAATGACCAAGTCGCTGTTTCCCGGATTCGACGGGCTGATGAGCCTCTCCCGTCGCGAAGGCGTCGATGTTCGCCCGACGCTGCTGCGTGTGCTGACCGATCTCTATGTCCAGACCCGCGTCCACAGCGAGGACGAACAGCGGCAGTTCGTCGAACTCGCCACGCGATTGATCGACCAGGTCGACGATGCGACGCGCGCGGCGGTCAAGGCGCGGCTCGCGATCTATCCGTCGACGCCCGTCCCGATCCTGCAGAAGCTCGGGCTGGTCGCGGCCCAGGAAGGCCGCCGGGTTCCGCTGGCGCGCGAAATCCCTGGCCCCGCGCCCGCCGCCTCGCCGGCCCGCACGCTGACCGACGCGGAATTGCGCATGGCCTCGAACATGGCGATGCAGCCAAAGGACGCCGCCGAGATCCACGACATGTTCTTCCGCGCCGATGCATCCCAGCGCGCGCTGATCCTGCACAATCTGGCGCAGACCCCGCTGAAGGCCGCGCCCCGGATCCCGACCGTGCGCGCCAAGCGCGCGATCCAGATCCTGGAGATGGCGGCGATCGCGGGCGACATCGAGAACTTCACCTTCGAACTCGGCGACAGCCTGATCCTGCCCACGCGCGTCGCGGCCCAGATCGTCGACGATGCCGGCGGCGAAGCGCTCGCAATCGCCGCACGCGCGCTCGACATGCCGAGCCCCAACTTCCAGCGCATTCTCCTGTTCTTCAAGCCGGAGATCGGCAATTCGGTGGACACCGTCTACCGGCTGTCGCGGCTCTACGACCGCCTCAGCGATCGGTCCGCGCTGGTCATGCTGGCGGCCTGGCGCGGCTCGACGCTCGCGGTGACGCGCGCCAAGTACCAGCCCTCGCTGCACGACAGTGAACGACAGCGCGCGCGTGCCTCGGCAGGCCAGACGCGGCCGACCGTGCAGCCCGGCTCGGCGCCTGCGGTGCGAACCGGCGCCAACGGATCGGATCGCTAGACTTTCGCCAGTTCGAGGAAATGACGGCCCTGACGGTCCTCGGTCTCGACCACCCAGGCATCGGGGTCGAAGCGAATTTCCTTGGTAAGACGCTCCTCGACGGCCTGCTCCGGCATCGGCTGCGGATTGAGCGGCACGAAGAAGCGATCGACCGGCCGGCCGTCGTCATAGACGGTCTGCGGCGCCGGCATGTAGAGCATGGCATTGCCGTCGAGCAGCGCCACCTTCACGAACACCGCCCCCGCCTCCTCGGCGCCGCGACGGCGCACGGCCCCGTAAACGCCCTCGGTTTGGCACCGGCGCAGATAAGCAGAGACCCAGATGTTTGATTTCAGACGCATGAGCTAACCCGTGGCTGAAGTACGCTTGCGCCTCGGCACCTTCGGGCCACGGCCCTTCCTCATGCCTGGGCAGACTTCATCAAAGGTCTTTGCCCTCGCAAAGTCATCCCTGGTCCATTCCGGATTTTCACTCACTGCACGCATGTCCCGCGCAGTGTAGCCCTTCTTAGCGGCGGCTCTTTTCATAGAGCTCCCTTCCTTCCGACTGGCAGAGCGCATGCGGCGATGCTTACGCCGACCGGACGAGGGCGGCAAGGGCGTGCAACCGTACTAGATAAAGCACGCGGTCCACTTCGCGGACGGGCCGCGCAGCGCAACGCTTATTCGACGGGATGGCCGATCGCGGTGCCAAGCTCGCGCAGCAGGCGATCCGAGACCTGGCCGGTCACCGGCATCTTGCGCTGGCGCTCGAACGTCTGGATCGCAGACTGGGTCTCGCCGCTCATCGTGCCCGTGACCTTCAAATTGCCGTAGCCATATTCCGACAGCGCGCGCTGTACGCCGGCGATGCGGCGCGCGGCCGGGCTCTGCTGTACCGGAATCGGGGCCGGCGGACGCGCGACGGCGACGGACGGCGGCGTCGACGTCGTGGCCTTGACCAGATTGGTCATGGGATCGCCCCCTGAACGCGGCGTCGACGCCGTCGCCTCCACGGGTTTTTCAGCCGCCTTCTCGACAGGTTTCGGCTCGACGCGGAACTCGGTCGCTTTCGGCTCGAGCGGCGAGGTATCGGCGCCGACGGGGCGCGGGCGCGGCAAGGGATTGGGCAGCGGCACGGTCGACGGCGCGGGAAGATTGATCACGGTGCCGAACATCGGCGCCGGATGGCGGCCGGTCTGCAGAAACAGCGCATTGGCGACGATCGCAGCGATCGCGGCGACGGCGACGAGGCCGGCCAGCGTGTCCTTCGGACTGTGCAGCAGCACGCGCATCACGAGATTGCGCTCGGTCTCGATGTCGATGGCCGCGGCCCTGGCGCCACGACGGCGCGGAGCGGCTTGGTCCTTGGCAGACTTCTTAGGCACTTTTCTTCACCAGAGCGAGTTGGTCTTTGAGGTCTTCATGAGCTTCCTGGCGCAGCGCCGGCGTCAGGGTCGCAATCCTGGTCTCGGACGCCCTGCCCTGCGCGGGCCTTGCCTGCGGCGGCGTGTAGACGAGCGGCAGCTTGACGGTGACGACCGTCCCTTCGCCGAGCCTGCTTTGTACTTCCAATTCGCCGAGATGCAACGCCACGAGACTCTTCACGATGGAAAGTCCAAGTCCGGTTCCTTCGTGACGGCGCTCATAGGTCTTGCCGGCCTGGAAGAACGGCGAGCCGACGCGCTTGAGATCGTCGGGCGCGATGCCGACGCCGTTGTCGCTGATGCGCAGCGTCAGCTGCGAACCGGACACCGCGGCAACGACGGAGACCTGACCGCCGCGCTCGGTGAACTTGATGGCGTTGGCCACGAGATTGAGCACGATCTGCTTGAAGGCGCGCGGATCCCCGGTCATGACCGGCATGTCCTGCGGCGCGTCGGTGACGAGGTCGATGCCGTTTTCCCGCGCCTTCAGCGACAACAGATTGCAGCAATGAATCAGCGAGGCACGCGGCGCGAACGGCTCGGACGCAATCTCGAAATTGCCCGATTCCATCTTGGACATGTCGAGAATGCCGTTGACCACCGACAGCAGATGCTGGCCGGAATCGTTGATGAGCTGGGCATATTCCTTGCGCTGGGCCGCACTCAGCATCAAGGCCTGTTCCTGCGCGATCATCTCGGAGAAACCGATGATGGCGTTGAGCGGCGTGCGCAGCTCATGACTCATCGTGGCGAGGAAGCGGGTCTTGGCGGCATCGGCCGCTTCCGCGGCGCTGCGCGCCTCATCGAGCGCCTGCTCGGAATGCTTGCGATCGGTGACGTCGCGCATCACGCCGACGACCTCGGCCTCCTGCGCGGAATCACCGCCGGTGTCCTGATCGAGCGGACGGCAGCGCATCTCGACCCAGATGAAGTCGACCTGATAGTTTCCTTGGCCGCGCTCGGAGCCACAAGGCTCCCGCCGCAACCGGAACTCGACGCTGCGCACGTTGCCGCGCGCGGCATCCGACAGGGCGGTGAGATAGGCGGGGCGATCGGCGACATGGACGCGGTCGAACAGGCCGTGGCCGAGCAATTGCGCGACGGGCACGCCGATCATGGCCTCCACCGCCGGCGAGATGAACTGCACCGCGCCGTTGCGCCGATGCCGGGAAATGACGTCGCTCATGTTGCGCGCCAGCAGGCGATAACGCTCCTCCTCACGCGATAGCAGCGTAACGCTGGTGCGCGTGAGCGATTCCGCACCGAAGGCAAGACCCGCTGCATAGAGCGTCGCGGAGGCGACGCCGAGCGCCATCAGCACGCCGCGTTCCGCCGCGCCTGGGTCGGCATGCGGCAGCCAGCCGAACTGGCCGACGAGGATCAGGATCCCGACGCAGGACAATGCGAGCAGCGACGCAAAGGCCGCGACGCGGCGCGAGGCCGAGAGCGCGGCCTCGAGGGGAACCACGACCAGCCAGACCGCGGCGAAGGATTCGATGCCGCCGGTGGTGGCCGCAATCGCCATGATCAGCCCGGCCAGCGCCAGCGACGACAGCACATGCGCGCCTTCATAGCGGCCGGTGCGCGACAGGAACCATGACAGCATGATCGGCGCGATCAGCCATGCGAAGGCGGCGACCTCGATCGCGTTCGGCGCGCCGCGCATGGCCAGATAAACGGGAAATGCGGCAAAGGCGGCCAGGCTTCCCAGAAGCCGCGGCGCCATGAAGGCACGATGGCGCGCTCGCGTCAGCGCGTCGTAGCGCGCGGAGGGATGCAGCAGCGCATCGAGACAATCGCGGATGATACTCAAAACTGTCACGGGTCTCGCGCTTCGGCTCACTCGTCGAGAAGACGCGCCGGAACGCCTCCTTATCGTTGAGCCACCGTGTCAGAGCGACCTTAAACGAGTGCTAAGGCGATGCCGCTCGCCGCCGGTCACCGTGTCATCCCGAAGAATTTTAGGCGATTTGACCGCGTCATCATCGGGGATGGTGAACACAGGGTTTCGATCACCCCCGCATGGTTTCGAATTGGTGGACGCCGCATCACGGCCATGGGCGTCAATCGAAAATTTACGAGACCGGCATTTGCGAAGATTCTTGCGTAAATTTTCCACGAATTAAGCGGAAGGCAATCACTTGCGATTTATCGAGAGTTGCTAGGTCCGATGCGCTCTGCGGACATCGCCGCGGCGGGATCTAACATACAGGTCGACAAGATGCGCTTTCTGCTCCGCATCACATTCTGGCTCGGGCTGGTGCTGGTGCTCCTGCCGCGGGACAAGACAGCCGAATCGGAGAAGCTGCCGCAGATCGGTGCTGCCGACGCGGTGCAGGCTGCGACCGCGGCCGTCTCCGACATGACCCAGTTCTGCAAGCGGCAGCCGGCGGCCTGCGAGGTCGGCGGACAGGCCGCGACCATCATCGGCCAGCGGGCGCAGGACGGCGCCAAGAAGATCTACCAGATCATCAACGACAAGAAAGAGCAGCTCGAGAAGACCGACAAGAAGGCGCCCGACCACACCGGCTCGATCGCGATCGCCGGCGCAGACGATGCCGCATCGAGCGAGACGCCGCACGAGACCCTGACCCCCGATGACCTCGCGCTGGAATGGCGCGGGCCCCCCGCGAATTAGGCCTCAAACCCTATCGATTTCGCGGCTTCTCGTCCCTATATTGGCCTGAAAGGGATTTTTGGGCCAGCATGACGACGATCGACGAAATCAGGGACAATTTCGAAATTCTGGACGAGTGGGACGACCGCTACCGGTACGTCATCGAGCTGGGCCGAACCCTGGAACCGATGCCGGAGGCGGAGCACTCCGCCGCCAACAAGGTCAATGGCTGCGTCAGCCAGGTCTGGCTGCAGAAGCTGGTCGATCGCAGCAACGGCGCACCGATCCTGAAATATCGCGGCGACAGCGACGCCCATATCGTGCGCGGCCTGGTCGCGATCGTGCTCTCGCTCTATTCAGGCCGCACACCGCAGGAAATTCTGGCGACCGATGCGATCGCGGTGTTCGACGAGTTCGGCTTTCGCGATCATCTGACGCCGCAGCGCTCCAACGGCCTGCGCTCGATGGTCGAGCGCATCAAGACCGACGCGAAAGAGGCGCTCGCGGAAACGTCCTGAGACACTCCGCAGCTTGGTCGTTTCGCAGGGTGGGCAAAGCGAAGCGTGCCCACCATTGGCGGTGCCATCGACGAGAGATGGTGGGCACGGCGCTTCGCGCCTTTGCCCACCTCACGAGATCCGCTACTTCCGTTTCCGCTGTTGCTGTCCGAGGCCCATCTGCTTGGCGAGGCGCGAGCGCGCCACCGCGTAGTTCGGCGCGACCATGGGATAGTCGGCCGGCAGGCCCCATTTTTCGCGATATTGCTCCGGCGTCATGCCGTACTGGGTCCGCAGATGGCGCTTGAGCGACTTGAAACGCTTGCCGTCCTCCAGGCACACCAGATAGTCCGGCGCGATCGACTTCTTCAGCGAGACCGCGGGCTTTGCCGGCTCGAGCGCCACAGCTTCGGCCCGCCCTGTCGACACCCGCACCAGGGCGCCATGCACCTGGCTGATCAGGTTCGGGATCTCGGCGGCCGGGGTCGGGTTGTTGCCGACATAGGCCGAGACGATGCTCGCGGTCAGCTCTATGAAGTTCTTAGCCCCGGCATCCGACATGGGCCCGACCTTTCCTCAAATCCTGCGTCTCATTGGAGAGACGCCGCCAGTGTATTTGGTGTCAACACGTCGTTCGGCTGAAATAAGACGACTGACGCATCTGAGCTGACGAGCGACCTGGTGACAAGAACGGGCACGCTTTGCGCGCGCAGACGTCAGCCACCGCGCTGGTCGAGATGAGCGCGCAGTTCGTCGATAGAGGCGAAACGCATCATGCCCTCCGGCATCTGCGCTTCGATCGATCCGTCGGAATAGAGCGAATACGCCATGCCGTCGACGATGCCGGATTTGAGCACTGTCACCGGCGGCTCGATCGCCGGCTCGGGTGCGGGCGGCGGAGCAGCTTCGGTAAAGGTCGAGGGGGAGCGCGGCGGCGGGCGGCGCGACGCCGGCGGCGGCTCCGGCGGACGCATCCGCTCCGGTTTCGGCCAGGCATCGTCAAAGCTGGCGGGCGAAACGTCGAGGCCGGCCGGTGCCGCGGGTTCTTCATGAGGCGGCGGCGCGCCATCGGTCGCCTTCGACTCCGCGCGCTCGCGCTCCTTGCGCGAGGTCGAAGCGAACATCAGGTTGCGGCGGCGCGGCGGTTCCGGGGCAGCCGGGGGCGGCGGCGCCTCCGGCTCGGGCGGCGCCTCGGCGCGCGGACGCTCGCGCGCGGCGGCTTCGTTCTGCCAGGGCGGCGCCTCCGGCGCACCAGGCATCGCAAGGCCGGGCAGCACGGGCCTGACCCGCACCTCCGACGGCGCGGCGGTTCCGGCCAGCCGGCGGGCGATATCCTTCAGCTCCATCAGCACGATGTAGAGGCCGCCCAGTAACATTCCGGAGCAGACGCCGATGGTACCGGAGATTATGAGGGTGCTGCCGAGACTGAAATCCCTGACCGTGTAGCCGAACAGGATCGCAAGGAGGCCCGCCACAACGGCGAAAATCCCAGCGATCAACAATGCCAAGGTCATCGAACTCACCCCCGGCCGCGCATCCACACGCGACACCCGTTCCGCCACGATACCGTCATACTGTGTTCCCCGCCAACGACGAATTGAAAGTTGCGTTCCTAAAGGGAAGGAAATCAGGGACTTATTCACATTCCCTTCAGCTACGGCTGGCTACTGGAGTGTACTCCGGGTTGCAAGGATTTGCTGCGTCGCATCAGGAATTTAGCCATAATGACCAATTACTTGGTAATGGAACTGCGCTATAGGGAATCCGGGGAAATGGCCCATGCGCACCAGCGGGGCCAAGAGGGGATTCCGGGTCACCAATAGCCATGACATCCATCACGACTTCGGCGATCGACACGCCTCAACGGCGCTCGGTTGAACGGACTTGCGGCGATCTTGCCATGCTGGTGCTGGCTGCGGTCGCCGTCATCGCAGGCCTGACCTTCCGCGACTACGGGCTCGGATGGGACGATTACACCCACGCTGAATACGCGGACCTGCTGCTGCGCATGTACGGTTCCGGCTTCCGGGACACTGCAGCACTCTCCTTCGCCAACCTCTACATGTATGGCGGCGGCTTCGACATGGTCGCAGCGTTGCTGCACAAGGTCATTCCGCTCGAACTGTTCGAGACGCGCCGTCTGCTCGGCGCGATCGTCGGCGTGATCGGACTTGCGGTGACCTGGCGGCTCGGCCGCCGCGTCGGCGGACCGCTGGCCGGACTCGCAGCGCTGCTCTTGCTTGCGCTCTGTCCGATCTTCTACGGCCACATGTTCATGAACCCGAAGGATGCGCCCTTCGCGGTGGCCATGATCATCCTGATGCTCGGCCTCGTCCGGCTCGCCGAGGAATATCCAAACCCCTCGCCGCGCACGATCCTGATCGTCGGCCTGGGCGCGGGCCTGTCGATCGGCTGCCGCATCCTCGGCGGGCTTGCGCTGGTCTACGCCATGATCGGCTTCCTACCGCTGTTGCTGGGAGAAGCGCGCACCGAAGGCGTCCGCGAGGCGGCCCGCCGCTTCGCCCATGTCGTCTGGGCGCTGCTGCCCGGCCTCGTGTTCGGCTACCTCGTGATGGGCCTGATCTGGCCATGGTCGATCATCGAGCCCGGCAATCCCTTCGAGGCACTGACCTACTTCTCGCACTTCTTCGAGAAGCCCTGGAAGGAGATGTTCGACGGCGCGATCGTGTCCGTGCCCGACATGCCCTGGTCCTATCTGCCGACGCTGTTCGCACTGCAATTGCCCGAGGTGTTGCTGGTGCTGATGGGCGGCGCCGTGTTCAGCACCTTCGCCATGCTGCCGCGCAGCGAGGTTCCCGCACGCCGCAAGACCATCCTGTTGATGCTGACGCTCGCCGCCACGCTGCCGCTGGCGATCGCGATGGTGAAGCGGCCGGCGCTGTACAACGGCATCCGCCATTTCGTGTTCGTGATCCCGCCGATGGCGGTGCTCGGCGGCATCGCCTTCGCCTGGACCATGGAGCGCCTGCGCACCAACCACCGCACCTGGCAGCCGGTCGTGCTTGCGACCTTCTGCTTTGGCCTTGCGCTGTCGCTCGCCGAGATGATCCGGCTGCACCCCTACCAGTACACCCACTTCAACCACATCGCCGGCACCGTGCGCGGCGCCGACGACCGCTTCATGCTGGACTATTGGGGGCTCGCCCTGAAGCAGGCCTCGGACGGGTTGCGCGAGCAGCTCGTCGAGCGCCAGGAAGTGCCGCCGCGCAATCGCAAATGGAAGGTCGCGGTGTGCGGCCCGCAGCGTCCGGCCCAGGTCGCGCTCGGACCCGATTTCACCATCGGCTGGGATTCCAACGCGGCCGATTTCGCCATGACGCTCGGCGAGTTCTACTGCAAGGGCCTCACCGCGCCGGTCATGGTCGAGATCAAGCGGGACGACGTGGTGTTCGCCCGGGTCTACGACATCCGCGGCAGCAGCATTTCCAGCCTGCTCTCGATCCCGGCGCCGTAGGATTATTCTCCGGACCCGCTGGCACCATGCGGGCTACGCTGAACTGCCGCGCTTTCCCCGCCTTGCCGCCGGCCGCCCCCGAGACTAGGCTCTCGCTCCGCAACAACTGGGTTCGGAGAGATCAGCCATGTCACCAATAGAAGCACGCCTGAGGGAAGTGCCCTCCAACATGACGGAGGCCGAGTGGCAGCAACGGGTCGATCTCGCCGCCTGCTACCGCCTCGTCTCGCTCTACGGCTGGGACGACCTCGTCGACACCCACATCTCCGCCCGCGTGCCTGGCCCCGATCATCACTTCCTCATCAACCCCTACGGGCTGATGTTCGACGAGATCACGGCCTCCAGCCTGGTCAAGGTCGATCTGCACGGCAACCAGCTCACCGAGAGCGAGTACAGCATCAACCCCGCCGGCTTCACCATCCATTCGGCGATCCACGAGGTGCGTGAAGACGCCATCTGCGTGCTGCATCTCCACACCCTCGACGGCACCGCCGTGTCGAGCAGCGCCGAAGGCCTGCTGCCGCTGAACCAGACCGCCCAGCTCGTCACCCACGACCTCGCCTATCACGACTATGAAGGCATCGCGCTGGATCACGACGAACGGCCGCGGCTGCAGAAGGACCTCGGCAACCACAACCACATGCTGCTGCGCAATCACGGTACGCTGACGGTCGGCCGCTCGGTCGCCTCCGCCTTCGAGCGCATGTACCACCTCGAGCGCGCCTGCTCGATGCAGGTCCGCACCCGCGCGCTCGGCACGCCAGTCTACCCGGTCGAGGAGATCGCGATCGAGAAGAACACCGAGCTGCTCGCCAATCGCGATCGCGCCGAGCTGCGCGCCACGAAGCTGGTGTGGCCGCCGCTGCTGCGCAAGCTCGACCGCGAGCTGCCGGGCTATCGCTCTTGAGATTTACTGGATTTGGTGTAGAGTAGCTGTCAACTAACCTCTACGCCTTTTGGAATGAAACGCCGCCCAATTCCGGGCGGCGTTTTGGTTTGAAGCTTCATAGGGTGGGCAAAGGCGCACCGCGCCGTGCCCACTATCTTGCTGCGCGTCCCGGGAATGGTGGGCACGCTACGCTTCGCCCAGCCTTCGGCACTACGGCCGTGACCTACTTCACCTCCGCCAGCGCGGCGAGGATGCGGGCCCAGGAGCGGATGCCCTTCTGGAAGCTGCGCAGGTCGTACTTTTCGTTCGGCGAGTGGATGTTGTCGTCGTCGAGGCCGAAGCCGACGAGCAGCGAGTCGAGACCGAGCGTGCGCTTGAAATCGGCGACGATCGGGATCGAGGCGCCCGAGCCCATCAGCACGGTCTCCTTGCCCCACTCCTCGGTCAATGCGGCCTTGGCCGCCGCAAGCGGCTTCATGTTCCAGTCGAGCGCGATCGCGGGCCCGGCCGAATGATCGCCGAACTCGACCTTGCAGTCGCCGGGAAGCCGCGCGGTCACGTAGTCGCGGAACGCCTTGCGGATCCTCGCGGGGTCCTGTCCCTCGACCAGACGAAACGAGACCTTGGCCGAGGCATGCGACGGGATCACCGTCTTGGAGCCTTCGCCGATATAGCCGCCCCAGATGCCGTTGACGTCGCAGGTCGGACGCGTCGAGGCCTGCTCGATCAGCAGCCGGCCCTTCTCGCCGGCCGGGATCGACAGCCCGATCGGCTCGAGAAACGTCTTGGGCGTGAAGTCGAGCTTCTTCCACTGCGCCAGGATGTCCTCCGGCGTGTCCTTCACGCCGTCATAGAAGCCGGGAATGGTGATGCGGTTGTCGTCGTCGAACAGGCCGCCGAGGATCTTCGTCAGCACCCGGATGGGGTTCATCGCGGTGCCGCCGAACACGCCGGAATGCAGGTCGCGATTGGCGGCGGTGATCTTCAGCTCCTCATAGAGCAGGCCGCGCAGCGAGGTGGTGATCGCGGGCGTGTTGCGGTCCCACATGCCGGTGTCGCAGACCAGGACGTAGTCGGCCTTGAACTCGTCCTTGTTGGCCTCGATGAAGGGCACGAAGTTCTTCGAGCCGACCTCCTCCTCGCCTTCGATCAGGAAGGTGATGTCGATCGGCAGCGAGCCGGTGACCTTCTTCCAGGCGCGGCAGGCCTCGACGAAGGTCATGACCTGGCCCTTGTCGTCCTCGGCGCCGCGCGCGACGATGATCTTGCGGCCGTCGGCGTGGTCGGTCACCACAGGCTCGAACGGCGGACGGTGCCAGAGATCGAGCGGATCGACCGGCTGCACGTCGTAATGCCCGTAGAAGATCACATGCGGCCGTCCGCCTGCTCCGGTCTTGCCGACGATCGCGGGATGGCCGGCGGTCGGCCTCACTTCGGTGGCGACGCCCAGGCTCGCGATATCCCTGGCAAGATGTTCGGCCGCGGCCTTGCAGTCATTGGCAAATGCCGGGTCGGCGGAGATCGACTTGATCCGCAACAGCGAGAACAGGCGCTCCAGGCTGTTGTCGAAATCCTTGTCGATGTGGTCGAGCACGGATTGGAGCTGCGCATTGGCCATGGTCGTATTCCCTGCTTCTTGAGTCCTAGGACGTACCGGCTTTTAGCGCCGCCGCGGGCGTGGAGCCAGCCGCATCCGGCGGATGCCGGATGTGCCATGCGAGGCTGCCCGCCAGAACGGCGGTCGCGGCGAGGTTGTTGCCCCAGGCCTGCAGGACATTGGGAAACCACGGCAGCGCCAGCAGCATGAGGATCCCTGCCGCGCCGAGCGCAAGCCAGGTTCCCAGCCGCACATTCGCGCGCTCGTCGAAGGCGGCGCGATGCATCAGCACCGTCATGGGGAAGAACAGCCACATGAAATAGTATTGCCGCGCCAGAGGCGACGCCACCGTCATGAGGCAGAACAGGATGCCGAGCTCCTCCGCATCCGAACGTGCCGTTCGCCGCGCCTGGCTCGGCATCACCGCGACGAAGCCGAGCCCGAGCAGCGCCGACAGCGCCAGCACGATCCAGTTCGCCGTCCTGTAGTCTACGTCGATGAAGTTCATCGTACGCGGCGGTTTCTTGGGGTCTTCCTGATTGTAGTTGATCGGCCGGACCAGACGATGCGTGACGGCGATGAGGGACTGGTTGACCCACGACCAGTTCTGCGCGTCACGCTGGCCGAAGCCCTTTTCAGAGCTCGTGCCGACCATGCCCTGATACCAGGTCTTGAGTTCGGCCGCATTGCGCTCGAAGCCGCGGATCGGCGCCGGCACGACGTAGAGGAGAATGCCGGTGAAGGCGACCGTCGCGATGGCGGCGGCCCATTTCCGGCGCCAGACCAGATAGGGCAGTACCGCGATCGGGAACACCTTGATCGCCGTGGCGAGCGCGAAGATAAAACCCGCAAGCCAGGACCGCTGATGCTGCAAGCACCAGAAGCCCCAGAGCATCATCGCCAGCAGCACGAGGTTCGGCTGGCCGAGGTCGAACATGTCGAACACGAAGGTCACGGTGACGATGGCCGGCAGCGCTTCCAGCCAGGGGCCGGCCCTGCGGCCCGATCCCGTCATGAAGTTCGAGAGGATCCCGGTGTACCACCACGCCACGGCGTTCAGGACCGACAGGACCACATAGAGCGGGATCTTGCCGAACCAGCTCGGGATCGCGAGCAGGATCGCGGGCAGCGGCGGATAGATGAACTCGAAATACGCGCGAACATCGCTCGGATAAAGCTGTCCGCCGTGCAGGACCTGCTGACCGGCCCAGTACCACAGGCCGTAATCCTTGGTCTTGCCGTGGCCGAAGATCTCGGGAACGAGCACGTCGGCCGTCAGCAAAGCACAGCAGAACAGAAAGAGCAGGTCGAGCGGCGCGCGCAGCGACATTGTTCTGAGCGCGCCGGATTTGGATAGCGGATCGGTTGAGGTCACAATGTGGTCCAGTGGCGATTGCACAGGACGTAGCAGACCGGGGGAGGCTTGGAGAGCCCCCTCACCTGAAATTGTCGTGCTCGGGCTCGGACGGCGCGCGGGCAATCAAAATGTCGTCATGGAAAGGCTTGTCCCGCCTGCGCGGCCGAAGCCGCTTCGACGAGGCGAAGGCCCGGGCATGACGACCTGTCGCGAATGCAGATTGCCTCCATACAGGGCTTCCTGCCTATCGCCGCAGCAATCCACCAAGCGCGCCGCGGACCAGCGTGCGGCCGATCGAGCCACCGAGCTGACCGCCGACAGACTTGCCGAGATTCGCCGCCATGCCTCCGATCACCTGATTGGTCACCGATCGCGTCACATCGCGCGCGATGACCTGGCCGGCCGACAGGCGGCCGCGTTTGACGTTGGTCCCGAAGATGGTGCCGACGATCGATCCGATCTGGCCGAGGATACCGCCGCCGCCTGCGCCCGCCGGAGCATCCGCGGTCGCCGCGGTGCCGGCGATGCGCTTCTGGATCATCTCGTAGGCGGACTCTGCATCGATCGCGATGTCGTATTTGCCCTTCACGGGGCTCGCATCCATGATCGCCTTGCGCTCCTCCGGCGTGATCGGTCCAATGCGGGCCGACGGCGGCCGGATCATCACCCGCTCGACCATCGTCGGCGTGCCGTTGCCTTCGAGAAACGAAACCAGCGCCTCTCCCTTGCCGAGCTCCGTGATCACCTTGGCGGTATCGAGCTTCGGATTGGGCCGGAAAGTCTCTGCCGCGGCGGCCACCGCTTTCTGGTCGCGCGGGGTGAAGGCACGCAGCGCATGCTGCACACGGTTACCCAACTGCCCGAGCACGCGGTCGGGGACGTCGATCGGGTTTTGCGTGACGAAATACACACCGACGCCCTTGGACCGGATCAAGCGCACCACCTGCTCGATCTTGTCCATCAGCGCCTTCGGCGCGTCGTTGAACAACAGATGCGCCTCGTCGAAGAAGAACACCAGCTTCGGCTTCGGCAGGTCGCCGGCCTCCGGCAGCTCCTCGAACAGCTCCGACAGCATCCACAGCAGGAATGTCGCGTAAAGCCGTGGGCTCTGGAGCAGCTTGTCGGCGACGAGAATGTTGACCATGCCGCGGCCGTCGCGGTCGGTCTTCATGAAGTCCTTGAGCGACAGCGCCGGCTCGCCGAAGAACTTGGCGCCGCCCTGGTTCTCCAGCACCAGAAGCTGGCGCTGGATGGTGCCGACGGTGGCCTTGGTGACGTTGCCAAACCCCTGCGCCGCCTTCTTGATATCGGCAAGCGGGTTTTCCCCGGCATCTTCCGTCTTCCTGCCGGCATCCGGCACGATCGCATCGAGCAGCGCGCGCAGATCCTTCATGTCGATGAGCGTCAGCCCGTTGTCGTCGGCAACGCGAAAGGCGACGTTGAGCACGCCTTCCTGCACATCGTTCAGATCGAGCATCCGCGCCAGCAGCAGCGGCCCCATTTCCGTGACGGTCGCCCGCACCGGATGGCCCTGCTCGCCGAACACGTCCCAGAACACCGTCGAGAACTGGTCGGGCTGGAATGTCAGCCCCATCTCGGCGGCGCGCTTGACGATGAAATCCGCGGGCACGCCGACCTCGGAGATACCGGAGAGGTCTCCCTTGATGTCGGACGCGAAGACCGGAACACCGGCGCGCGCAAATCCTTCCGCCATGACTTGCAGCGACACGGTCTTGCCGGTTCCGGTTGCACCGGTGACAAGGCCGTGGCGATTGGCGAGCGCCAGCGTGAGCCACGCCTGCTCGGCTCCCTTGCCGACGAAGATCTTGTCGTCGGTGTCGCCGAGCTTGCTGTCCTGTGCGGTCATTACTTTTCTCTAATATCTCTGCGGTGTTCCGCGTATTGAAGCCAAGATGCTCAACTTGGGTAGCTTAACGCATGTCACGCTGAATAAAACCGTTGACGTGTTCCGATCAAGCGACCATGTCGTGGCCGTCAGGACGACATCCGCCAAAAGTAGGAGCGATACGTTCGCAACGCGGCATTTTTTTCAATGATTCCATTTTTGCTCTTGCATCGCGGCAACACCTTTCGCGCGTTCGAAGATGAATCGCATGTTCGCCCCGGTTCATAGCTTGTATTTCGCATCACACCGGCTCAAGATCATTTTTCGGAAGTAATACTCCGGCGTGCAAACCGGCTGAGGGGCGGGCCTTATGGACGAACTGATCGGGCGGCTGGCGACAAACGCCAGCATAGATAGTGCTGTCGCTGAAAAGACCGTTGGCATTATCCTGGGCTTCCTTCGCAAGGAAGGGCCTTCCGACAGCGTGCAGACCCTGATCGATCAGATCCCCGGTGCTGAAGCTGCGATCGAGGCATCCAGCAGCGGCGGTGGATTGTCGCGACTGATGGGCGGAGGCCTGATGGCCGTCGGTACGCGACTGATGGGGCTTGGCCTTGGCATGTCCGAGATTCAGACCATCTCCCGTGAACTTTTCCGCTACGGTCGAGACAAAATCGGAGCGGATCAGATGGGCAAGATCATCGCGGGAACGCCGGGCCTCAGCCAGTTCGCCTGAGCGTCGTTTTTCATATCGAGTATCATGACATATCCGATCTCCGAGATTGAAGGCCTGCCGGCCTTTGCCGCCAACAAACTGAAGGCGCAGGGTATCCGCACGACCGATGCGTTGCTCGAGGCAGCCAGCACCGTGAAGGGCCGCAAGGCGCTCTCCGCCAAGACCGGCATCAGCGAGCAGCAGCTGCTGGAATGGGCCAACGTCTCCGACTACATGCGCATTCCCGGCATGGGCCGTGCCAAGGTCGGCCTGGTCCGCGCCGCCGGCGTCACCACCGTGCGCGAGCTCGCCTATCGAAATCCGGCAAGGCTCGCCCAGAGCATGCGCGAAGCCAACGAGAAGAAGAAGCTCGTCCGCATCCTGCCTTCCGAGAAGTCGGTCGGTGACATCATCGCCAAGGCGAAGAAGCTGGCGCCGAAGATTACGTATTGACCGGTTGCACCCACCCCCGTCATCCTGAGATGCGAGACGTGCGGCGCGTAGCGTCGCGCGGGGAGCCTCGAAGGATAGCGGCCACGCTGCCGCCACACGGAGAGAGTCGGGCCGTCGCCCTTCGAGGGCCGCCAAGAAGCGGCCACCTCAGGGTGACGGTGAGGGAGCGGCGCGCGCGGCTTCGCCAATACCGCCTTGAATCCCCCCTCCCCGCCCGCTAAAGCGTGCGGCATGAATGCCTCGCCCTCCCCATCGGTCCCGTCGGCCGGCTCGGCCAGGCCCGACGTGCTCCGGACATTGCTGGAACGGCCAATCCCGGCGGTGATGGGCGTGCTCAACGTCACTCCGGACTCCTTCTCCGACGGCGGCAAGTTCATCGCGCCCGCAACTGCGCTCGAGAGGGCGCGGGCAATGATCGATGCCGGCGTCGACATCATCGATATCGGTGCCGAATCCACCCGGCCCTACACCGGCGCCCAGCCGGTCACGGCGGCGGACGAAATGGCGCGGCTGAAGCCGGTGCTGGCGGGCGTCGTGGCGCTCGGCCTGCCCGTGTCGATCGACAGCATGAAGGCCGAGGTCGTGGCTTTCGCGCTCGACCAGGGTGTCGCGATCGCCAACGACGTCTGGGGCCTGCAACGCGACGCCGGCATGGCGCCGCTGGTGGCCGCGAGAAGCGTTCCCGTCATCGTCATGCATAACCGCGACAGTGTCGATCCGGCCATCGACATCGTCGCGGACATGAAGGCCTTCTTCCAGCGCTCGCTGGATATCGCCGCCAGCGCCGGCATCGCGCGCGACAAGATCGTGCTCGATCCCGGCATCGGCTTCGGCAAGACCGCCGAACAGAGCATGATCGCGCTGGCGCGGCTGCGCGAACTCGACCTGTTCGGCCTGCCGGTCCTGGTCGGCGCCTCGCGCAAGCGCTTCATCGCCGCGGTGTCGCCGTCGGAGCCATCGGACCGGCTCGCGGGCTCGATCGCGGCGCATCTGATTGCCGCGCAGCGCGGCGCCAAAATCATCCGGACCCATGACGTCGCCGAGACCTTGCAAGCCCTGCGGGTGGCGCACGCAATCGAAAGCAAGCCAGAGGACAAGCCATGACCGATACGATCTTCGTGACCGGCCTGTCGATCCACGCGCGCCACGGCGTGATGGATCACGAAACCGAAGTCGGCCAGCGCTTCGTGATCGATCTCGAAATGTATACCGACCTGTCGGAACCCTCGCGCTCGGACAAGCTCGCCGACACCGTGTCCTATGCCGATGTCGTGGCGACCACGACGGCCGCGTTCAAGAACACCAATTACAAACTGCTGGAGCGCGCGGCGGGCGCCGTCGCCGACGCCATCCTGTCGCACTTCCCGCGCATCCGCGCCGTCAAGATCACCGTGCACAAGCCGCATGCGCCAATCGCCGCGATCTTCGACGACGTCGGCATCATGCTGACGCGCTCGCGGCATCCTTGAGATGGCGAGCGTCCTCATTGCGCTCGGCGGCAATGTCGGCGATGTCCGCGCGACGTTCGGGAAGGCGATCGCGCATGTCTGCGGCATGACGCAAGGCGTGCTGGTCGCGCGCTCCTCGGACTACACGACGCCGCCCTGGGGCGACGAGGACCAGGATCCTTTCATCAATGCCTGCGTCGAGATCGAGACCGGCCTCGATCCGCACGCGCTGCTGTTCGTGCTGCAGAAGGTCGAACAGAAATTCGGTCGCACGCGCACCAAGGAGCGGCGCTGGGGCCCGCGCACGCTCGATCTCGACATGATCGCCTATGACGATGTCAGGCTGGACAAGCCCGATCTGACCTTGCCGCATCCGCGCCTGTTCGAGCGCGCCTTCGTGCTGGTGCCGCTCGCCGAAATCGCCCCCGACCGCTTGATCGCAGGCATTCGTGTGCGCGACGGGCTCGCCAGCGTCTCGACGCAATTAATTGAGCGGCTTCCGGATACCGGTTAACCAAAAACAACCGTTTGCAGCGACGGCCGGCCGTGGCATTTTCGCCTGCGAATAACAAAGCCGTTTGGGAGCCCTTGGCCGCATGACCTCCGTGACTGACGACCTGCCGCTGGCGGCCGATTTTCCCAAGGCAACCGTCGAGGACTGGCGCAAGCTGGTCGATGGCGTGCTGAAGGGCGCGCCGTTCGAAAAGCTGGTCGGCAAGACCTATGACGGCCTCAAGATCGATCCGCTCTATCCGCGCGCCATGGGGATCGCGCCCGTGGTCGGACGCCCCGCGGCGGCGCCGTGGCAGATCATGCAGCGCATCGAGCATCCCGACGCGGCGGCGGCGAACGCGCAGGCCTTGCAGGATCTGGAGAACGGCGCGACGGGACTGGCGCTGGTGTTCGCCGGCAGCACAGGCAGCCGTGGCTTCGGCCTGGAACCGACGGCGGATGCGGTCGCAAAGGTCTTGGAGGGCATCCATCTCGACGCCGATATCGGCATCGAGCTAGAGATCGGGCCCCAGTCGCGGATGGCCGCGATCCATGTCGCGGAATATGTGAAGAGCCATGGCGTCGATCCGGCCGCCTGCAACATCCGCTTCGGGCTCGATCCGCTCGCGGCCGTCGCGGTGTGGGGCCACAGCCCTTACAGCTGGGACGAGATCGTCCCCGCCGTCACCGGCGCGATCAAGGGCCTTTCCGCACTCGGCTTCAAGGGACCGTTTGCCTCCGCCGACGGACGTGTGATCCACGATGCCGGCGGCTCCGAGGTGCAGGAACTCGCCTTCGTGCTCGCCTGTGCTGTTGCTTATCTGCGTGCGATCGAAGGCGCGGGCGTTCCGCTGGAGCAGGCGCGCGACATGGTCTATGTGCGGCTCGCCGCGGATGCCGACCAGTTCCTGAGCATGGCGAAATTCCGCGCGCTGCGGCTGCTCTGGGCGCGGATCGAAGCCGCCTGCGGGCTCACGCCCAAGCCCCTCTTCATTGCCGCCGATACCGCCTGGCGCATGCTGACGCAGCGCGATCCCTATGTGAACATGCTGCGCGCGACCATCGCGACCTTCGCGGCGGGCCTTGCCGGCGCCAACGCGATCACCGTGCTGCCACATACGCTGGCGCTCGGGCTGCCCGATCCGTTCGCGCGGCGGGCGGCACGCAACACGCAGCTCCTGCTGCTGGAGGAAAGCAACCTTGCCAAGGTCAGCGATCCCGCCGCCGGCGCCGGCGGCATCGAGACGCTGACCGGCCAGCTCTGCGAGGCCGCCTGGGCGCTGTTTCAGGACAGCGAGAAGGCCGGCGGGGCCTTCGCCGCGCTGACGCAGGGCGTGTTCCAGAGCAAGGTCGCGGCCGCACGAAAGGCGCGCGACGCCAACATCGCAAAACGCCGCGACGTGCTGACGGGCGCCAGCGAGTTTCCGAACCTGCATGAGCGGGAAACGGCGGTCCTGACGGCGACGCCGGTCGCGCTCGCGCCTTACGGCGAGGCAAAATACAAGTTCGATGCGCTGCCGCCGATCCGGCTGGCGGCAGCGTTCGAGGCGCTGCGCGACAAATCCGACGCGGTGTTGAAGGCACGCGGGGCGCGGCCAAAGGTCTTCCTGGCCAATCTCGGCACGCCCGCCGACTTCACGGCGCGTGCGACATTCGCAAAAAGCTTCTTCGAGGCTGGCGGCATCGAAGCCGTCGACAGCGAAGGCTTTGCCGATCCGGCCAAGCTCGCTGCTGCATTCAAGGCCTCGGGCGCGGCGTTCGCCTGCCTCTGTTCCAACGACAAGGTCTACGCGGAACACGCGGAAGCCGCGTCGAAGGCCCTGCAAACCGCGGGCGGCAGGCATATCTATCTGGCAGGCCGCCCCGGCGAGGCTGAGGCGGCCCTCCGTACCGCCGGCGTCACGGGCTTCGTCTTCGCCGGCGGCGATGCGCTTGCCACGCTGCGCGAGGCTTACGCCCGGATGGAGCAGGCATGACCGAGGCCGGCAAACCCGTTCTCACCGGCGGCTGCCAGTGCGGCGCGATCCGCTTTGCGCTCGCCGCGGCGCCGAACCGGGTTTCGATCTGTCATTGCCGGATGTGCCAGAAGGCGAGCGGTGCGCCGTTCGCCTCCTTCGCCGACATCAACCGGACAGACTTTAGCTGGACCAAAGGCAAGCCATCGTTCTTCCGGTCGTCCTCGATCGCCGATCGCGGATACTGCGCGGCGTGCGGCACGCCCTTGAGTTTCGGGCGCATCGACGGCGAGCGGATCGAGATCATGACCGGCGCCTTCGATCGGCCGGACCGGCTGGTGCCCACACGGCAATACGGAACCGAATCCCGGCTCGGTTGGGTTGTCGGGATCTCCAATCTGCCGAGCCAGACCACGCAGCAGAACTATGGACCGGAGAAGATGGCGACCATCGTCAGCCGTCAGCATCCGGACCACGATTGAGCGCCCGATGGGCCACCCCATGATATGGTTGAAGCCATGAGCCGCATTCCTGATTTCGCCGACATCGCCTTCGAGCGCATTGCCACCGCCGCTCCAAGCGGCAGCGCCGATCCCTGGCTGACGCCGGAAGGCATCCTGGTGAAGCCCGCCTATGGCGAGGCTGATCTCGCCGGGCTCGATTTCCTCGAGACCTATCCGGGCATCGCGCCGTTCCTGCGCGGCCCCTACCCGACCATGTATGTCAATCAACCCTGGACCGTCCGGCAATATGCCGGCTTCTCCACGGCGGAGGATTCCAACGCGTTTTACCGCCGCAACCTCGCGGCCGGACAGAAGGGCCTTTCGGTCGCGTTCGATCTTGCCACCCATCGCGGCTATGACAGCGATCATCCGCGCGTCGGCGGCGACGTCGGCATGGCCGGCGTGGCCATCGATTCCATCTACGACATGCGCACGCTGTTCGCGGGCATTCCGCTCGACCAGATGAGCGTGTCGATGACCATGAACGGCGCGGTGCTGCCGATCCTCTCGCTCTACGTCGCCGCAGCAGCCGAACAGGGCGTGCCGCCGGAGAAGCTTTCAGGAACGATTCAGAACGACATCCTGAAAGAGTTCATGGTGCGCAACACCTACATCTATCCGCCCGCGCCCTCGATGCGGATCATTTCGGACATCTTCGCCTATACCTCGCAGAAGATGCCGAAGTACAATTCGATCTCGATCTCCGGCTATCACATGCAGGAGGCCGGCGCGACGCAGGATCTCGAGCTCGCCTATACGCTCGCCGACGGCATCGAATATTTGCGCGCCGGCCTTGCCGCCGGCCTCGACGTCGACCGCTTCGCGCCGCGGCTGTCGTTCTTCTGGGCGATCGGCATGAACTTCTTCATGGAAGTCGCCAAGCTGCGTGCCGCGCGCCTGCTCTGGGCGAAGCTGCTGAAGCCGTTCAATCCGAAGGACCCACGTTCACTTTCGCTGCGCACGCACAGCCAGACCTCGGGCTGGTCGTTGACCGCGCAGGACGTCTTCAACAACGTGATGCGCACGACGGTGGAGGCGATGGCGGCGACGCAGGGCCACACCCAGTCGCTGCACACCAACGCGCTCGACGAAGCCTTGGCGCTGCCGACCGATTTCTCCGCACGCATCGCCCGCAACACCCAGCTATTCCTGCAGCAGGAGAGCGGCACCACCCGCATCATCGATCCCTGGGGCGGCTCGTATTATGTCGAGCGGCTCACGCGCGATCTCGCCGCGAAGGCATGGGGTCACATCCAGGAGGTCGAGGAGCTCGGCGGCATGGCGAAGGCGATCGAAGCCGGCGTGCCGAAGCTGCGCATCGAGGAGGCCTCGGCCAAGACCCAGGCCCGCATCGATGCCGGCCGGCAGGCGGTGATCGGCGTCAACAAGTACAAGCCCACAGACGAGGCGCCGATCGACATTCTCAAGGTCGACAACACCAATGTCCGTCGCTTGCAGATCGACAAGCTGACGCGGCTGAAGGCTGAACGCAGCCAGAAGGAGGTCGATGCCGCCCTCGCCGCGCTGACCCGCTCGGCCGGCGAAGGCAATGGCAATCTGCTCGCGCTTGCGATCGACGCCGCGCGCGCGAAAGCAACCGTCGGCGAAATCTCGGACGCGCTGGAAAAGGTGTTCGGCCGGCACCGCGCCGAGATCAAGTCCATCACCGGGGTCTACAAGCGTGAGGCGTCCAGCATGGGAAACCGGGTCGAGAAGATTCAGACTCTGATCGACGCCTTCGAGGAGGCGGAGGGCCGCCGTCCGCGCATCCTGGTCGCCAAGATCGGCCAGGACGGCCACGACCGCGGCCAGAAGGTGATTGCCTCGGCCTTCGCCGACATCGGCTTCGACGTCGACATCGGGCCGCTGTTCGCCACCGCCGACGAGGCGGCGCGGCAGGCCGTCGAGAACGACGTCCACATCCTCGGCGTCTCCTCGCTGGCCGCCGCCCATCTCACGGCCGTGCCGGAGCTGAAGGCCGCGCTGAAGAAGCAGGGCCGCGACGACATCATGATCATCGTCGGCGGCGTCGTACCCCCGCAGGATTATGAGGCGCTCTATGCGGCCGGCGCGGAAGCGATCTTCCCGCCGGGCACCGTGATCGCGGATGCGGCGGAAGAGCTGATCCATAAGCTGAACGCGCGGCTCGGCCATAGCAAGGCCGCGGAATAGCTTCGCCGCCGATTTTCCGACAGAAAGGATTTTGCGTGATGTCTCTCGCGCCAACGTTCATGCGTGCGCTGACTGCAATGGCAGTCTGCTGCGCGCTGTTCAGCCCCTCGCTCGCCGCCGACCCCAAGCCCGACGCCGTCGTCAAGACCAAGAGCATCGACGCGCGCGTCTTCCTCGACGACAAGATCAAGGCCGATGCGGCGATGGCAGCCGATTGCCTCGCCGAAGGCAAAAAATGGCTCGACAAGAGCGCCGCCGAGGCCGCCGCCTCGCGCAAGGAGGATCCGCAATTCTTCAAGGATGGCGGCTGGGATTTCGAGCGCAAATACAGCATCCGCTCGGTCGTTGCCGACCGCTATGTCAGCATTCTCCGCGACGACTTCATGGACACCCGCGGCGCCCATCCCAATTCGGACGTGAACACGATCCTGTGGGACAAGGCCGCGAACAAGCGCATCTCGATCCGTCCGTTCTTCAACGAGACCGCCGACAAGGGCCCGACGATGACGGCGATGGTGAAGGCCGTGATCGCCTCGCTGAAGGTCGAGAAGAAGAAGCGCGGCACCAGCGAGACCGCAACCGATGAATGGTTCAAGGGCGTGGAGCCGAGCCTGCTCAAGATCGGCGCGGTCACACTCGCGCCCTCAACCGAGGCTGGCAAGAGTTCCGGCCTCACGTTCCATTATCCGTCTTCTACGGTCGGCCCCCACGCCGAGGGCGAATATGTCGCCTTCGTGCCCTGGGAAGCGCTAAAACCCTACCTGGCGCCGGAAGGCGCACGCATCTTCGGCGGCGCACGGCCGAAGGGGGACGCTGACGAGCCCCAATAGATCGGTCCGACATCGCTGCCCACAGCACCGCGGGCTTGACGCTTGCGACATCCGCGCAAAGCCGCGTAGCATGTGGCTTTGATACCAATCCGATTCCCGAGCCGCCGCCGGACCATTGATGTCAGCGATCTCGCGCCGCATTTTCGTGGCCTCATCCGTGGCTGCGGCCACGTCTGCTCTCCTCAAGCCAGCGCGGGCGCAAGTCTATCCGGCGCGGCCTGTGACCTTGATCGTGCCCTGGGGAGCGGGTGGCGGCACCGATGCCACCGCGCGCATTGTCGCGGCACTCCTGGAAAAGGAGCTTGGCCAACCCGTCAGCGTCGTCAACCGCACCGGTGGGTCCGGCGTCGCTGGCCATACCGAGATCGCAAACGCTTCGCCGGATGGCTACACAATCGGAATGCTGACCGTTGAAATCGCCATGCTGCACTGGCAGGGCTTGACGCGACTGACGCCGCGAAGCTTTACGCCACTGGCGCTCATGAACGAGGACCCGTCGGCCATCCAGGTGTCAGCATCCTCGCCCTACAAGACGGCGAAGGACCTCAGCGATGCCATCAAGCTGGCGCCGCCCGGGAAGTTCAGGGCATCGGGTACGGGACAAGGCGGCATCTGGCATCTGGCGCTCGTCGGCTGGATGCAGGCGATGGGATTGCCGGCCAACCAGGTTTCGTGGTCGGCGTCGAATGGCGCAGCACCGGCCATGCAGGACCTCGTTGCAGGCAGCCTCGATCTCACCACCTGCTCGGTACCGGAGGCGCGCACCACGATCGAGGCCGGCCAGGTGCGAAGCCTCGCGATCATGGCCCCGGCGCGCAATCCGGTTTTCCCCGATGTTCCGACGCTGAAGGAGACGCTGGGCATCGACTATTTCACCAGTTCGTGGCGCGGCATCGCTGCGCCCAGGGGCCTGCCAACGCAGATCGCCACCCGGCTGACCGCTGCCTTGAAGACGGTCTACGATTCCCCCGACTTCAAGAACGTCATGTCGAGGCGCGGCTTCGGCACCGTGTGGCGTGATGCCGGCCAGTTCGAAACCTTCATGGACCAGGCCGATGCGCAGATGGGCCAGGCCATCAAGGCCGCCGGTTTTGGCAAGCCCTGACGTTCCAGTCGTTCGCCCCGCCTGCGACAACATCCTGTCCGGGGCCCTCGCCTGCCCCGCCGCGCCGTTGTAAAGCAGGGCATGGTTGAGAAGAAGGCTTCACAGGACATCAATTCCCTCGCCCGCGACCTGCGCGCCGGCAGCCGCGCCGCCCTGGCGCGGGCCATCACGCTGGTGGAGAGCCGGCGCGGCGACCATCAGGCACTGGCGCGCGACCTGGTGCAGATGTTGCTGCCCGACACCGGCAAGGCGTTTCGCGTCGGCATTACGGGATCGCCGGGTGTCGGCAAATCCACCACCATCGACGCGCTCGGCACCTATCTGATCGGGCAGGGCAATAAGGTCGCGGTGCTCGCGGTCGATCCCTCCTCGGCGCGCAGCGGCGGCTCGATTCTCGGCGACAAGACGCGGATGGCGCAGCTCTCCGCGTCCGACCACGCCTTCATCCGTCCCTCGCCGACCTCGGGCACGCTCGGCGGCGTCGCGGCCAAGACGCGCGAGGCGATGCTGCTGTGCGAGGCCGCCGGATTCGACGTCGTGCTGGTGGAGACCGTCGGCATCGGCCAGTCCGAGACGGCGGTCTGCGACATGACCGACTTCTTCCTCGCTTTGATGCTGCCGGGCGGCGGCGACGAATTGCAGGGCATCAAGAAGGGCCTGGTCGAGCTCGCCGACATGATCGCCATCAACAAGGCCGACGGCGACAACCTCAAGCGCGCCAACGTCACCGCCGCCGACTATCGCGGCGCGCTGCATATCCTCAGCCCCCGGTCCGAACACTGGCATCCGCCGGTCGAGACCTATTCGGCGCTGACCGGCGACGGCATAGCCAAAATCTGGCAGAAGGTTCTGGATCACCGCAAGGCGATGAATGCATCCGGCGACTTCGCCGCGCGGCGGCGCGAGCAGCAGGTGAAATGGATGTGGTCGATGCTGGAGCAGCGCATGCTGGCGCGGCTGCGCAGCGAGGCGTCGGTGCGGACCAGGGTGAAGAAGATCGAGGCCGAAGTGGCCGAAGGCCATCTGACGCCGGCACTTGCCGCCGAACAGATCCTGGAGTTGCTGCAATGAGCGCAAAACTCCGCATTCTCCTCACCGGCTTCGGACCGTTCCCCGGCGCGCCGTACAATCCAACCCAGCCACTGGTCGCGCGGCTGGCGCAACTGCGCCGTCCGGCGCTCGACGATGTCGCGATCGCGAGTCACATCTTCCCGGTGACCTATGCCGCGGTGGACCGGCAATTGCCGGAGGTGCTCGCAAAGGAGAAGCCGGACGCGCTGCTGATGTTCGGCCTCGCCTCCCGCACGCGTTATCTGCGGGTCGAGACCCGCGCCCGCAACGCCGTCACCATGCTCTGGCCCGACGCCGCCAACGCCCGCTCGCGCAAGCGCGGCATCGCCGGCCCTGCCGATGCGATGGTGTTCGGACCGCACACGGCAAGGCTGCTGCGCGCCGCCCGCCTCACCGGCATCGACGCGCGGTCCTCGCGCGATGCCGGCGCCTATCTCTGCAACTATCTGAGCTGGCGTGCGATCGAGAACGTCAGGGCCGGCGGGCCGCAGCTTGCGGCGTTCATCCACATTCCGTTGCTCGCGCGCAGCGGTGCGGTACGGCGCAAGGGCGCGCCGCGGATCACGCTGGATGAGCTGGTGGATGCCGGGGAAGCGATGCTGATGGAGATGGTGCAGTTGGCAAGGAAGGGGCGGAACACGCTGGCTGCGTAGGCTGGATTAGCGCAGCGTAATCCACCACCTTGGCTTCAGTTTCGTAAGGGAGGGCAAAGGCACACTTGCGCCGTGCCCACCAAGCATACGTATTCGTTGTGGCGATGGTGGGCACGCTTCGCTTTACCCACCCTACGGCACCGTCTTTGCGGTAAACATTTAACCCTACCGCGAACAATCCCGACGACCGTGGCTGCCCTGAGCTACCTAATTCTCCGCGGACACGTCCCGCGTCCGCGGAAGGACGCGTCATGGACCTCAACCGCCGTCATCTGATCGGAGCCTCGACTGCCGGTATCGCCGGCGCGCTCGCCATGCCGGCCGACGCCGCGCGGGCCGCACCGCTGACGTCCCTGCTCGGCCGCGATGCGACACAGTATGGCGTGCGTCCCGGCAGCAGCGAGGACCAGACACGCGCACTGCAGCGCGCGATCGACGAGGCCGCGCGGGCGCAGGCGCCGCTGGCTTTGCCGCCCGGCGTCTACCGCAGCGGGTTATTGCGGCTGCCGAATGGTGCGCAACTGATCGGCGTGCGTGGCGCGACGAAATTCGTCTTTACCGGCGGGGCATCCGCGATCCAGAGCGACGGCTCCGATGCGATCGGCCTCACCGGCATCACCTTCGACGGCGGCGGCATTGCGCTGCCGACGCGGCGCGGGCTGATCCACGTGCTCGGCGGGCGCGACGTCCGCATCACCGATTGCGAGATCACCGGCTCCGGCGGCAGCGGCATCTGGCTCGAGCAGGTGTCCGGCGATATCTCCGGCAACATCTTTACCAATATCGCCGTGACGGCCGTGGTCTCGTTCGATGCCAAGGGGCTCAGCGTGTCCCGCAACACCATCAGCGGCACCAATGACAACGGCATCGAGATCCTGCGCACCGCGATCGGCGACGACGGCACGCTGGTCGCCGACAACCGCATCGAGGACATCAAGGCCGGCCCCGGCGGCTCGGGCCAGTACGGCAACGCCATCAATGCCTTCCGTGCCGGCAACGTGATCGTGCGCGGCAATCGCATCAAAAACTGCGATTACTCGGCGGTGCGTGGCAATTCGGCCTCGAACATCCATATCACCGGCAACAGCGTCAGCGACGTGCGCGAGGTCGCGCTCTATTCGGAGTTCGCATTCGAGGCCGCGGTGATCGCCAACAACATCGTGGATGGCGCGGCCGTCGGAGTCTCGGTCTGCAATTTCAACGAAGGCGGCCGCATCGCGGTGGTCCAGGGCAACATCATCCGCAACCTGATTCCGAAGCGGCCGATCGGCACTGCGCCCGACGACGATGGCGGCGTCGGCATCTATATCGAGGCCGATTCTTCGGTGACCGGCAACGTGGTCGAGAACGCGCCGTCCTACGGCATCGTCGCCGGCTGGGGCGAATATCTGCGCGACGTCGCGATCACGGGCAACGTGATCCGCAAGGCGCTCGCGGGCATCGGCGTCTCCGTGGTGCCAGGCGCCGGCACCGCGCTCGTCAACAACAACATGATCTCGGAAACCCCGGGCGGCGCCGTGGTCGGGCTTGATCACGCGCGCGCTGTGACGTCGGACCTCTCGGCAGATGGCGCCCAGAAGTTCGCGCAGGTCGTGGTCGGCGGGAACGCGGTGCGCCGGTAGGTGCCTGGCTGGCAGATGGGCCGTGCATCCTTCGAGGCTCCCCGCGTGACGCGCTGCGTCACGTGTCTCGCGCCTCAGGATGACGGGTTGAACGGAGTGCGCGGGCCTTCCCGGCGCGCCCCTAGTCTAGAACGCGTTCCGGAGCAGCGGGTACTTCGCTTCCAGCCCGTCGAGGCTGAAGGTGAATTCGACGACACGCTCGGGAGCCGTGACGATTTCGGCGGCTGGCGGAGCGAACTGGGGCAGAAGCGTCGCCATGACGGCGGGCTTGGCGACCGGAGGCTTCACGGCAGGTGCCGTGAACGGCACCATGTCGGCACGCTCGGCGGACGGCGGCCTCACGACAGGCGCGCCTCCCGCCGCCTTCGCCGCGGGAGCTCTGAGCGGCGCGACGACATCGGGAGCCGTGAACAGTGCCACCGCAGCAGGCGCTGCGGTCGGGACGAGCGGGGCCTCCATGACTTCAGCGAGAACGTCCGGCTCGGGATCGAGGTTGACCGGCACGGTGGTCTCGGGGGCGATATGCACGGCTTTCGGCTGCATGGTCTGCGCCGTTTGGGATATTGCCGCCGGCGACCAGCCGAATGCAGGCGCAACCCGTGCAGCCGCCGCGGCAACGTCTTCGCCGGTGGCGAGCGCGCGCCAGGCCTGCACGGCCCGCTTGGCTTCCTGGATGTTTTCGAGGAATGCGATCTCGGAATGATAACGGCGCCAGCGTCCCGTCTCGAACATGTCGGAGAGGTGTTCCAGCCGTCGTTCGGCGAGCGTGCACCAGCGTGCTGCAATGTCGGGGCTAACAGCCGCGGCACGAACAGACGCGCCAGCCGACGCGCTCATAGACTCTTTGCGATGTGTCATAAACCAGCCCGTCGAGGAAAAATTACGGACGCGACGCAACGCAAACGAATCAATTGAGACGTGACGTGAATATTTTGTGGAAAAGATTTGACTTGTCCAGCAACGACACGACTTCCTTCGTCAAACTCCGTAGTCGAGCGGAGATTTACGGGGTTTTGGAGTCAAGCCTCGCGCAAGCATGCCGGACGTGCAGGCGCCGGCGCGCGCAAAGGCCGTGAAGTCAGTCATGGCCCGTCGACCAATCGCTGAACGATCAAAAGTCTTCAGGAAAACAGCCCCCAAAAGAAAAGACCCGTCCGGGGGGACAACCGGACGGGTCGAGCCATATGGGCGCTTGGGGTGGATGGGCGCTCGCGCCAAATATGACGATGGGGAGGGATGACCGCTCCCACATCATTTGGTCGTGGCAGCGGGCAGGACGTTCAACGCCGCGTTCGAATTTTTAACCATCGCACCGCGTGCATTTTGCCGCAGGCGCTATCGCGCCGCCGGCCTATCCGCCTGAGAAATCGCGGATTTATCGTTCGCGCCGGACAGCGAGGGTTGCTCGATGGCGCGAATGCCCGGCTCCTCGCGACGCGTCTCGGCATCTTCACGTTTTGTTGTCCCCGACGCGGCGGCAACAGGCGTCGCGCTGCGTGCGGGAACCGCCATGACGGCGGCAAGTGCGTCAGCCTCGCCGTCGCCGAAAAGATCATCGCGACCGGGCGCGCCGAGGTCGCGCGCGGTCTTCGCCAGCGTCATGCGCAGCGCTTCGGGCTTCAGCGCGAAATTGCGATCGAGAAGCAAGGCAGCGACGCCTGAAACGTAGGCCGCCGAGAACGAGGTTCCCGACGTCATCTGGTACTTGCCGCCGGGCGCCGGCAGGAAGATGTCGACGCCGGGCGCCGCCAGCGCGATGTAGCTGCCGCGGTTCGACGCCGTGAACAGCCTGTCCTGCTGGTCGGTCGCGCTGACCGCAATCACATTGGGATTGGCGGCGGGATAGAGCGGCGGCGATTTCGCACCGGCATTGCCCGCGGCCGCGATCAGCACGAGCCCCCGTCCGGCCGTCGCGGCGATGGCGCGCTCGATCACCGCGTCCTTTGGTCCCGCAAAGCTCATATTGACGATCTGCGCGCCGTGCTCGGCAGCGTAGTTCAGCGCGCGCAGGATGACGTAGGACGAACTCTGAGCCCCACCCGTGGTGCCGCCGAAGGCGCGGATCGCGATGATGCGCGCCTCGGGCGCACTGCCCATCAGCCTGCCATGCGCAACGATGGTCCCGGCAATGCCGGTGCCGTGCACATGCGGGCCCTCGGTGCTGCCCAGCGCATCGAAATTGTCGGCGATGGAATTGGCGAGCTCGGGATGGCCGGCGTCGATGCCGGAATCGATCACGGCAACCGTCACGTTGGCGCCGTGCGCCAGCATGTGCGCCTGCGGCAGGCGAAGCTTGGCCAGCGCGTATTGCGCCGGATCGCCTTCGGTCGGCACGGACGAGGTCTGGTCCTGGAGCACATAACGGAAGTTCGGCTGCACCGAGCGTACGCCGACGTCGGCGGCGAACTCGCGCCGCACTGTTTCGGACGGCCGGCCATCGGTGATGCGGAACAGGCCGATGGTCGCTCCGATCAGCGGAAAGTTCTCGGAGGAGACACGTGTCAACCCGTGCCGCCGCGCCAGCTCATCGGCCTCACTGGCCGACAGAGCGCTGTCGATCTCGGCGACGAATTCGTTGGCGAAGCTCCGCAGGTTCACGACAACCGGCGTGGTGTTGCGGCGGCCATTGCCGGCGCTCTTCTTGCCCGACTTTCCAGAGCCGTCACCGTCTGCATTCTGCGCCGGGCATTCGCCGTCGGCGTCGCGGTTGGCCGCGGTGCAGGAGGGATAGAGGTTCGGCGAATAGCGCACATAGGGCAGCACCGGCGTCGGCCCCATCCGCGCCGAGAGCCGCGGCGTCGTGGGCGGGCCGCGGTCGACGGACCCAATTCTGCCGGCCACATCCGGATTGGCGCGCGCGGCGATGCCGGGAGAAATGGTCGGGGTGCGCGAGGGGACGCTGATCGTGGGCGTGCGCATGATGGCCTGCGCCTGCGCGACTTCGACGCCGAGACAGGCGGCCAGCAGCAGCCCGGCTCCGACCGACGAAGCGCAGCCCACGGATATCACCCCACTCTCGGACTTGCGCGTCATCGGTTCATAGCCGCCCTACGGCGACGCGACGGCGAGATTGACGACCTTCTCGCGCGACATCCTGCCGAGCAGCGAGGCAAGCTCGTCCTGGCTCATCGCCCGGTCGAACTGGAGACGGAACATACCGCCCTTGGCGTCGCCGATGATCGAGGCCTGGTAGCTGTCGAGCAGCGCGGTGACGTCGCCGACGCGCGCCTCGGGTGCGAAGCGCACCAGCGCGCGCGCCGGTACAACGGAGGTCCCGAGATCGCGCGTGATCGGCGAACTGGTCGAGAGCGAAGCGGTCTGGAAGGTCGCGGTCTGGGTCTTCATCAGCACTGCGCCGATGATCCCGGCCTGCAGCAGCAGCGCGATGGCGCCGAGGCCGGCAGACCAGGCCAGCGCGCGCGGCGACAGACTCGCGAAGAAGGTCGAGATGCGCGCCGACAGCGGCAGCGACCTGGTCGCGCGTGCCGGCTCCGCGTCGATCGCAGCGAACAGCTTCTGCATCGCGCGGGCCGACGGAGCACCCAGGCTTTCGTTCAGATGGATGGTCTCTTCGTATTCGCCGCGGATCGCGGCATATTGCTTCGCGAGCGTCGGATCACGCGCCAGCGCCTCCTCGACACGGCGGGCGTCGCGCGCGTTCAGCGTGCCGGCCGCGTGCCACGGCAGCAGCATCTCGATTTCACCGGGCTCTTGCTCCAGCATCTTCTTGCTCAATGCCATCATGGCCAGCCTCGCTCAACGCCGGCTGCCTTCAGCAGTTCGGCCAATTTCTTGCGCGCATAGAAGAGGCGCGTCTTCACGGTGTTCTCCGGAATGCCGACGATCTCTGCCACTTCTTCCACGGATTTCTCGTGGTAGTAGACGAGATCGACGATTTCCCGGTGGTCCGGCGAGAGGCCCGTCAGACACTCCCGCAACGCTTCACTCGTATCCTTCTTCTGCACCGCGATTTCCGGATCGTCGGACGAATCCTCGATCGCATTGGCAGCTTCGTCGTCCAACCCAACGTCCTTCCTGCGCCGGAGCGCAGACAGGGCCTTGAATCGGGTGATTGCCAGTAGCCAGGTGGACACGGCGGACCGGCCCTCGAACTTGCCGGCTTGACGCCAGACGTCGAGAAACACCTCGCTGATGAGGTCTTCCGCCGCCTGCTCATCCCGCACGAGTCTCAGCCCGAACCGATACACCCTGACATGATGCCGCCCGTACAGCACCTGCATGGCGAGCCGGTCACCTTGAGCGATCCTGGCGATCAGGACCTCGTCCGAAGCCGCCTGCGTCGCGCTCAATGCCCGTCTCTCAAAGTTGGTCGGGTCGGCGCGTCGGAGGGTTCGACCAGAGCTGCAAAATTGTTCAGATTACCGCAGTCATACGGGGAAGTGTGTGACCTACCCCACCTCCGCGCGCTTTTCGCGGTCAAGCCGCGGCGCCTGGCTAGCTGGATCAAAATAGGTAACCTAATACTTAAATGCTTTCCTGCGGAACGCCCGCCCGGTAGGGACTGGGCAGCCAAGTCCGGTTCCCTGGCAGCCCTGCACGACGTATGTCTCACGAACGCCCGTTTCGGCTCGACGGCATCGCCAGCATATCCTTAATCGCCCGCAAATCTCCCGCGCCAGCCAATATAGCCCTGTTCTGCCCTGCACGGTTCGGATTCGGCTTCAAAGGATACCAAACCTAAAGGCTTGCCACCGTAGATTTCCGGGCTGAGATTCAGATTGGCGAGACCATGAGCACGGCCGCGACGTCCCTTCCCGAAAGGAATGCCGCTGAGGTCGCGGAACTCTTCCTCAGTCCCGAGGTGGCCGCGACCGAGGTTTTGGCCCGTCGGACCCGGCAGCGCCGGCAGATGTTTGTCGGCCAGGTCGCGAGCTACTCGCTCGGCTGCTTCGTCCTGTTGCTCTACGGCTATGACGGCGCGGTCGCGATGCACGTGCCGTCGCTGTTCTTTGTCGGCGGCCTCTCGATCATCGGCATCTTCGTGGTGATGTCCGAGGCCGGCGTCGGCGACAGATCGACCGACCATTATCTCACAGTGTTCCAGATCTCGGCGCATATGGCGCTGCAGTTCGTCTTCCTGGTGTCGGTGCCGACGATCGGCATCTCCTTCATCGCCGTGCTGTTCCTGATCTTCGCGTTCGGCACGCTACGCATGACCTCAGCTCAGGCCATGATCACCTGGGCCCTCGCGACCGCCGGCCTTGCCGCCGTCTTTCTCGGCTCCGACCTGCCGATCGGCATCCCCGTCGCGACCAGGCTGCAGCGGACCGCCACGATGCTGTGCTTCGTACTGGTGATCGGCCAATGCGCTTTCCTTGGACTGTTCGGCGCCACGCTGCGCAAGATCCTGTACCGGCGCAGCATCGAGCTGAAGGCCGCCTATCAGCGCATCGAGGAACTCGCGGAGCTCGACGAACTCACCGGAGCCCATAACCGCCGCTGCATCATGCGTGTTCTCGAGGCAGAGATGGAAAAGTCGCGGCGCGCTTCCAAGACTTGCGCGATCGCACTGATCGATCTCGACTGGTTCAAGCGCATCAACGACGCCCACGGCCATCCCATCGGCGACGAAGTGCTGCGCACCTTTGCGATCACCATCTTCGCCAACATCCGCCCGACCGACAGCTTCGGCCGGTATGGCGGCGAGGAATTCCTGCTGGTGATGCCGGATACGACAACCGACGTGGCCCAGCGCATGCTCGAGCGGCTGCGGGGGATTGTCGCGGATCTCGACTGGAGCGCATTCTCTCCGGGCCTGCACGTGACCATTTCCGCCGGCGTCACCACGTTGCGCGATATCGATACTGCCGACACATTTCTCGCGCGCGTCGACAGCGCGCTCTATTCCGCCAAGGCGCAAGGGCGCAACCGAATTGCAACAAGCTGACCAATCCCTTCTTTCCCGGCGCGTCAGAAGCCGCCGCCGGACCGGACGCTCCAGGACAGGGCCATGAGATCCAGATCCGCCAGACCATCCGAGTCTCTGCTCGATGAATTGCAGACGGCGCTCTCGCATGGCACCGTCGCGCGCCGGGTCGAGACGCTGCGCCGCGTCACCGACCTGTTCGTCGGCCACGCGGGCGCCTATTCCGACGAGCACACCGGATTGTTCGACGACGTGTTCCACTGCCTGGTCGAGCAGATCGAGACGTCGGCGAAAGCGCTGCTCGCCGACCGTCTCGCGCCGATCGCGGCCGCGCCGCCCAAGATCATCCGCACGCTCGCGCTCGACGAGGTCATCGAGGTCGCCGGCCCCGTGCTGTCGAAATCGGAGCGGCTGGACGAAGCGACACTGGTGGAGATCGCGCGTACACAGGGCCAGGCGCATCTCAAGGCAATCTCGCTGCGGCGGGTGCTGTCGGAAGCGCTGACAGACGTGCTGGTGAGCCGCGGCAACGACGACGTGGTGCAATCGACCGTCAGCAACCCGGGGGCACAGCTCTCCGAGGAAAGTCTCACCGACCTCGTCGCGCGTGCCGAACGCGACGACGACCTTGCCACCAGCATCGGCCTGCGGCCCTATTTGCCGCGCCACCATTACCTGAAGCTGATCGCGAAGGCTTCCTTGAGGGTACGCAGGAAGCTGGAGGCCGCGCATCCGGAATTCGCCGCCGAAGTGTCGAGCGCGGTCCAGCAGGCGGCCCAGCGTGTCCGCGCCGCCGCCATGACCCGGCAGACCGAGATGGCACGCACGCTGGTGAGCTCGCTCCACGAAGACGGCCGTCTCGACGAATTCCAGGTCACAACCTTTGCCGAGCAGGGCAAGTTCGACGAGACCAATGCGGGGCTCGCAGCGCTCGCCGGCGTCGCGGTCGAGACCGCCGAGAACATGATGATCGAGAGCCGCACCGAGGGTCTCATGATCCTGGCCAAGGTCGCGGGCATGCAATGGTCGAGCCTGCGCGCGATCGTCGCCATGCGCGAAAAGCTCTCGGGCGGCCCGCGGTCAGACCTGCTCAAGTTGCGCAATGACTACGAGGCCCTGCGCCTCTCGACCGCGCAGCAGGTGCTGCGGTTCCACCGCATGCAGCAGGGCACGCCACCGGCAGCATGAACCGCCGGCGGGCCCTAGGACCGCGTCAGGCGTCGGGCATGTGATGGAGCAGCTTGTCGAGCGTGATCGGGTAGTCGCGCACGCGTATGCCGGTGGCATTGTAGACCGCGTTCGCCAGTGCGGCAGCCACGCCGCATAGGCCAAGTTCGCCAATGCCCTTCGCCTTCATCGGCGAGGACATCGGGTCCGTTTCATCCAGGAAGATCGTCTCCTGGTGCGGAATGTCGGCATGGACAGGGACCTCGTAGCCGGCCAGATCATGGTTGACGAAGAAGCCGGTGCGCTTGTCCACCGCCAGCTCTTCCATGAGCGCCGCGCCGACGCCCATCGTCATCGCGCCGATCACCTGGCTGCGCGCGGTCTTCGGATTGAGGACCCGGCCTGCGGCACAGACGGCGAGCATCCGTCGTATGCGGATCTCGGCCGTCGCCACGTCGACGCCGAGTTCGACGAAATGTGCCCCGAACGTCGATTGCTGATGCGTCTTGGCGAGGTCGCCATACTCGATCGAATCCTCCGCGACGAGCTCACTGTCGGCCGCCGCCTGTCCGAGTGGTACGCTCTGATTGCCGGATGACACCTGTCCATCCGAAAAAGAGACGTCGGCGGAATTGAAGCCGAGCTTCTGCGCCACCGCCTCTCGCAGCTTGACGCAGGCGGCATAGACGCCCGAGGTCGAATTGTTCGCACCGAACTGCCCGCCTGAGCCCGCGGAAACCGGGAAGCTGGAATCGCCGAGACGCACGACGACCTTGTCGAGCGGCAAACCCATCATCTCGGCCGCAGTCTGCGCGATGATGGTGTAGCTGCCGGTTCCGATGTCGGTCATGTCGGTTTCGACGGTCACGGTGCCGCTGCTGTCGAGACGAACGCGCGCGCCCGACTTCATCAGAAGGTTGTTGCGGAACGCAGCCGCCATGCCCATCCCCACCAGCCAGCGGCCGTCACGCTGCCCGCCGGGCTTGGCATTCCTCCTGCTCCACCCGAACCGCTCCGCACCGATCCGCATGCATTCGACCAGCTGACGCTGCGAGAAAGGACGGTCGGGGTGTTCGGGATCGACCTGCGTGTCATTGCGCGCGCGGAATTCGACGGGGTCGAGATTCAAACGCTCCGCCATCTCGTCCATCGCGATCTCCAGCGCCATCATGCCGGGCGCCTCTCCGGGTGCACGCATGGAGTTGCCCTCCGGCAGATCCAGCATGGCCAGACGGAGTGCTGTCATGCGGTTTTCGCCCGCATAGAGCAGACGGGTCTGCATCACCGCCGTTTCCGGGCTGCCTTCCGGCAGATTGCCCGACCAGCTCTCGTGTCCGATCGCGCTGATCTTGCCCTCGCGGGTGGCGCCGATCCGAATGCGCTGAATCGTCGCCGGGCGATGTGTCGTGTTGTTGATGATGAGGGGACGTTGCAGGGCCACCTTGACCGGGCGATTGGCCGCGCGGGCACCGAGCGCCGCGAGTATCGCGTCCGATCGGAGGAACAGCTTCCCGCCAAAGCCGCCACCTATGAAGGGCGAAACCAGACGGACGTTTTCTTTCGGCAATCCGAGCGTCTTTGCGACGTCGCCGGTGGTCCAGGCGATCATCTGGTTGGAGGTCCAGAGGGTGAGCTTGTCGCCCTCCCACGCCGCCATCGACGCATGCGGCTCCATCATCGCATGGCTTTGATCCGGCGTGGTGTAGGTCGCATCGAGTTGCACCGGTGCGGCGGCGAAGGCGCCGGCAAAGTCGCCGACGGCGGTCTCGGCTTTTTCATCTCCTTCGCCAGGAGGTTTTGCGGCGCCGTCCCGTGTAGCCGACAGGTCGAACGAACCCTTCTCCGCGCTGTAATCGACCCGAACGAGTTGGGCGGCCGCGCGGGCCTGCTCGAAGGTGTCGGCGACGACGACGGCGACGGCCTGGTGATAATGGTCGATCTCGGGGCCACCGAGCAGCTTCGCGGTGTTGTATTTGCCCTTGCCAAGTTTGCCGGCATTCTCGGCCGAGACGATCGCGATCACGCCCGGCGCTGCCTTGGCGCGGGACAGATCAATCGACGTAATGCGGCCCTTGGCGATGGCCGAGCCGACAACATAGCCGTAGGCGGGGCGCGCGCCGGCGTCGTGCCATTCATAGGCGTAGGTCGCCCTGCCCGTCGTCTTGAGCGGGCCGTCGATCCGGTTCGTGGCATGCCCGATGATCTTGAGCTGATCGATCGGATTGGTGGTGGCGGGCGTATCGAACTTCATGGCTCAACCCTTCGCTTCGCTGAGCACGGCTGCGAGCGTACGCTCGACCAATGCCAGCTTGAATGAATTGTCCCGGGTCGGCCTGGCGCCGTCGAGCAAACGTGTCGCAACGGCCTTGGCACCGCGTGGCATCTCGGCCTCCGCCGCCTCGACCCGCCACGGCTTATGGGCAACGCCTCCGACAGCGACCCGTCCGGTTCCATCGCGCTGAACGATCGCACCGACCGAGACCAGCGCGAAGGCATAGGAGGCGCGGTCACGCACCTTGCGGTAGATGTGCGTTCCGCCAACGGGCTTCGGAAGCGTCACGGATGTGATCAACTCGCCGGCTGAAAGCGTGGTCTCGATATGCGGCGTTTCTCCCGGCAGGCGGTGAAGATCGGCGATCGGGATAGCGCGGGTCGTGCCATCGGGACGAACCGTCTCGACCGTCGCATCGAGCGCGCGCATCGCAATCGCCATGTCGCTCGGATGCGTAGCGATGCAGGATTCGCTGGAGCCGAGCACCGCATGCTGACGGGTCACGCCTCCGATGGCGGCGCAGCCGCTGCCGGGAGTGCGTTTGTTGCAAGGTTGATTGGTATCGTAGAAATAGGGACAGCGCGTCCGTTGCAGCAGATTGCCTGCGGTGGTCGCCTTGTTGCGTAGCTGCCCGGATGCGCCGGACAGCAGCGCGCGCGACAGCAGGCCATAGTCGCGCCTGATACGCTCGTCCGCCGCAAGGGCCGTATTGCGAACCAGCGCGCCGATCCGCAAGCCGCCTTCCTGGGTCGGTTCGATCTTGTCGAAAGCGAGGCCGTTGACATCGATCAGATGCGAAGGCGTCTCGATTTCAAGCTTCATCAGGTCGAGCAGGTTGGTGCCCCCTGCGATGAACCTTGCATTGCTGCTTCCGGCGGCCGCAGCGGCAGCGGCCGCCGGCGAATTCGCCTTTTCATACGTAAAGGACTTCATGCAGGCCTCCCGGCAACTTCAGTGATCGCCTCGGCAATGTTGGAATAGGCGCCACAGCGGCAGATGTTGCCGCTCATGCGCTCTCGCAGCTCGGCGTTCGTCAATTGCGGCGCGATCGTCAAATCGCCAGTGACATGGCTGGGAATGCCCGCCTTGATTTCGTCGAGTACGGCAACGGCCGAACAGATCTGACCCGGCGTGCAATAGCCGCACTGGAATCCGTCATGCGTGACGAAGGCAGTCTGCATCGGATGCATGTGCTCCGGCGTGCCGAGCCCCTCGATCGTGGTGACACTGTCGCCCTCATGCATCACTGCGAGGGTCAGGCATGAATTGACGCGCTGGCCGCCCACGATCACCGTGCAGGCGCCGCACTGGCCGTGATCGCAACCCTTCTTGGTTCCGGTGAGATGCAGATGCTCGCGCAGGGCGTCGAGCAGCGTGGTCCTCGTATCCAGCTCCAGCGCGCGGACCTCGCCATTCACACTGAAGGAAACCTTTGCCGTTGCAGGCATTCCCTGCGCGGGGGCGTGAGACCGGGAGGCGGCGTTCTGGGCGTTTGCGCCGTGCGAGGCTCCGATCGCGACAGACGTGACCGTTCCGACCAGGAGATTCCGCCGCGAGATTTCAAATTCGTTGGGTGTCGGCATTGTTGGGCATATCCCTTGCTGCAGCAGCGTCAATGACGCGATGCGAGAAGGGTTCCAACAAATTCAGCGGCTCGCGGAGATGCGATGTCGCGGACGCAACGGTCAGGCGCGGCGCGCCGCGCTAGTACCGCAGGACTTTCGAGCCTACCAGCGCGCCGATCGCGGCCACGAGCGCGGTCGCAAGCGTGTACCAAGTCGCGACGAACAGCGGCGAGTCGTCGGTGCAATGCGACGCGTAAAGCGTCGCGGCGAGGCCGGCCGACACCAGGCCGGCAAGCGCGCCTGCGAGCGCGGGATTCGACGGTGCACCGTGGCGGAGGCCGACCAGCGCGCCCGCGAGCAGCGGCAGCGACATCGCGGGGATCGCGAGCAGGCACACCCTGGAGTTCCTGCCCACCATCCGCATCGTCATCGGCATAGCCGGGGCCATCATCGCCTCGCCGCCGATCGCGACCGCAAGCAGCCCGATGGGAAGCAGCAGCAGCCAGCCCCAGCCGCGCATCAGGGCTTCGGGACGCGACAGATGCAGGCTGACGATGATCGCGGGGATTGCGAGCGACAGCGTCACCGCGAACTTCATGTCGAAGAACGGGTTATGCATCGCGCTCATCACGTCAGGCCGCACGCCGAGGAACGTCGCGAAGATCAGGATCGACAAGGGCGCAGCCACGAGCAGCGCCATGGTCAGCGTGGCGCCGACGCGCGGTGCGCGATGAGCGTTGTCGGCCGCGAGCGTGCGAATGAGTTGATCGGTATCCATGACTAGTTATTCCGCAGTTTGGCGGTCAGCGCCGCAAGTCCGCGGTGCAGCGCGACGCGCACCGCACCTTCGCTCATCGAGTATTTCGCAGCCGTGTCCCTGATCGATGCCGACTCCACCGCGATCGACTGCAACACGTCGCGCTGGCGCTGCGGCAACGCGCCGAGTTGCGTTGCGACTTCGGCCGCCGAGGCCGTCTCCTCCGCCACTTCGCCGGGCAGCGTCTCGGCGAAATCGTCGATGTTGACGAAGATCCGCCTGCCGCGCCGCCTGAGCGTATCGATCAGCTTGTTGCGGGCGATCGCAAACAGCCACGGCGCGAAGGGGGCTTCGCTGTCCCAGGTGTGCCGCTTCAGATGCACCGCCAACAGAATCTCCTGCACGATATCCTCGGCCTGGTCGGGAGGCTGTCCGGCCCGCGCCAGGCCCCGCCTCGCAGCAGCGCGCAGCACCGGTGTGACCGCCTTCAACAGGCGATGATAGGCCGCGTCATCGCCTGCCATGGCCGACCGCATCAGGCCGGTCCATTCGTCTTCACGTCCGCGCACGCGCCCTCACCATGCAATTCGGCCGGTCTTTCAGTTTGTTACGTCGGAGAACGCATTATCACGAAGTCGTGATCCACCGCCGACCCCCGCCGCGCAAAACGGCCGTCAGAACCCGTGTCGGCTCATAACACCGATCGGTCCCGTCCGCACCCGGCGGCCGGCCGCAAATACCCGTTTGCCCAGCTTTTGCCCGGTGTTGCCCGAAGATTCCCATTTTTCGCCCCGCTGTCGTCATGCACCGGGGTCTCTGTTCACTCCCGGGATGGTCATCGGGGAGATTTCAACATGTTCAAAGCCAGCAGGCGTGCGGCATTGCTTTTTCTGGCCGCCGTGTTCGTGCTGTTCGCCGGCGCTGCGCAGGCCGCGCCGAGCCCGGCCACAAGCTCCAGCGCGGATGGCGCCGGCAAACAGGCGGACGTCGTCAAATCCATCCAGCACCGTCGCTCCCATGCGCACCGCCGCAGCGGGAGCAGGACGGCGCAGAAGTCCGCGGCCGACAAGAAGGACCCGGCCAAGGCCGACGGGGCCAAGACCAACGACAGCAAGGCGAGCAACGAGGCGCCGGCCTCCAGCCAGATGCCGACCGAAGTCGCCAACGCCAATGCGCAGCTCCTCGCCGCCGATGCGCCGACTGCAGCCGCGGCCTCTGCGATGACGGGCCGCGCCAACGACAATGTGCAGGCGGCAGCCGATCATACCGCCGCCCCCAACGCCGAGGCCGAGGTGGTGGCGCCCGACCAGCTCAACGATATCGATCGCGCCCTGGAGCAGGACAACCCGCCGGCGCAGAAGGCGGTGATGGCCGCCACCGACGCGCAGCCGAGACCGGCGCCGGTGATGGCAAGCAGCCAGAACTCGGCCTGGGACCAGAGCTCCCTGATCGGCAAGATCTTCATCGGCCTCGGCACTCTGCTGACGCTGGCCTCCGCCGCACGCATGTTCATAGCCTGAGGCGCGACCTGGTCCCGAATGCGGATCTCGCCGCGCGCTGCGGCGGCCTTTTGGCCCCTTGAAGCCCACCGCGCCAGCGGGCACATTGCCCGCTCAATCAAAAGCATGGGTGGAGCATGAGCACGTTCGAACACATCATCGTCGAAAGCACCGGTGCGGTCGGCATCATCAAGCTGAACCGGCCCAAGATGCTCAACGCGCTCTCCTTCGGCGTATTCCGCGAGATCGCGGCAGCTGTCGACGATCTCGAGAGCGATGACGCCATCGGCTGCATCGTCGTGACCGGCAGCGAAAAGGCCTTCGCCGCCGGCGCCGACATCAAGGAGATGCAGCCGAAGGGCTTCATCGACATGTTCTCCGAGGATTTCGCCGCGATCGGCGGCGACCGAATCGCGCGCTGCCGCAAGCCGACCATCGCCGCGGTCGCGGGCTACGCGCTCGGCGGCGGTTGCGAGCTTGCCATGATGTGCGATTTCATCATCGCCGCCGATACCGCCAAGTTCGGCCAGCCCGAGATCACGCTCGGCACCATTCCCGGCATTGGCGGCACCCAGCGCCTGACCCGCGCGATCGGCAAGTCCAAGGCGATGGATCTCTGCCTCACCGGCCGCATGATGGATGCGGCGGAGGCCGAGCGCAGCGGTCTCGTCAGCCGCATTGTGCCGGCCGACAAACTGATGGACGAAGTCATGGCCGCCGCCGAGAAGATCGCGTCGATGTCGCGGCCTGCGGTCGCGATGGCCAAGGAGGCGGTGAACCGCGCCTTCGAGACCACCCTCGCCGAGGGCATGAGCGTCGAGCGCAACCTTTTCCACGCAACATTCGCGCTGGAAGACCGCTCCGAGGGCATGGCGGCCTTCATCGAAAAGCGCAAGCCGGTGAACAAGAACCGGTAATACCGGCGGGCGGTCAGGCTGGTGTAAGCCACGGGCCGCTCCCCACAGAAATCTGTGACGCACCTGCAACAAGCACGGAATACATGGGGGTTTTCCCCGCGGCAGTTTGCCTGCGGGACCTCGGCTGGTTAAACAGTTAAGAGGCCACCGTCGCCGGGGGCGGACAGCCGGGGTTTAGCGGGATTACATGATTGGGCGTGCCGCCAGAGCTGGCCACGTGATGACGCGGCATCGATCGGGCGTAGGTCGTATGCTTGCGACATGGACCACGCTGGCGCTTGGTTGCGCCCTGGCATCCGCCGCATGGGCTGAAGCCTTGCCGGAGGCACTCGCCAAGGCCTACCAGACCAATCCGCAGCTCAACGCCGAGCGCGCCCGGCAACGCGCCACCGACGAGAACGTGCCGCAGGCGCTCGCCGGCTACCGGCCGCAGATCGTCGCAAGCCTCAGCGCGGGCCTGCAATCGGTGCGCAATCTGCTGCCCGACAACACCATCCAGACCGCAAATCTGAAGCCCTGGGTGATCGGGGTGACCGTGTCGCAGACCCTGTTCAACGGCTTCCGTACCGCCAACAGCGTGCGCGCTGCGGAACTCCAGGTGCAGTCCGGCCGCGAGGCGCTGCGCAATGTCGGCCAGGGCGTGCTGCTCGACGCGGTCACAGCCTATACCAACGTGCTGGCAAACCAGTCGCTGGTCGAAGCGCAGCGCTCCAACGTCGCCTTCCTGCGCGAGACCCTCGCGGTCACCCAGCGCCGGCTCAACGCCGGCGACGTCACGCCGACCGACAGCGCACAGGCCGAGGCCCGGCTCAACCGCGGGCTCGCCGATCTCAACGCCGCGGAGGTCGCGCTCGCCGTGAGCCAGGCGATCTACGCGCAGGTCATCGGCAATGCACCGTCGCAGCTTCGGGCCGCCGACGTGGTCGATCGCTATCTGCCGAAGAGCCGCGAGGATGCGCTGGCGATGGCGATTCGCCAGCACCCGGCGGTGATGGCGGCGGGCTTCGACGTCGATGTGGCCTCGACCAACATCCGCATCGCCGAGGGCGCGCTGCTGCCGAGTGCCAGCCTGCAGGGCAGCGCCAGCAAGAGCCGCGACAACGACCCGACGCTGGGCACCCGCGCTTCCGACCAGGCCTCGATCGTCGCCAACGTCACCGCCCCGATCTACGACGGCGGCCAGGCCGCCTCGCAGACGCGGCAGGCCAAGGAGGTGACGGCGCAGAGCCGGCTGGTGCTGGATCAGGTGCGCAGCCAGGCACGCACCGCCGCGATCAGCGCGTGGGTTGCGAACGAAGGCGCCAAGATCGCTGTCTCGGCCTCGGAGTCCGAGGTGAAGGCCGCAACCGTCGCGCTCCAGGGCGTACAGCGCGAAGCCGCCGGCGGCCAGCGCACCACGGTCGACGTGCTGAACTCGCAAGCCGATCTGATCCAGGCCAAGGCCCGGCTGATCGGTGCGCTGCGCGACCGCGTCATCGCCTCCTATACGCTGCTCAGCGCGGTCGGCCATCTCGACGTCAAGACCCTGAGCCTGGACACGCCGGACTACCTGCCCGAGGTCCACTACCAGCAGGTCCGCGACGCCTGGCACGGCCTGCGCACGCCGTCGGGCCAGTAGGCTTTTCGAATCCTGTTGTCTCTTTCCCGCGAATATCCCGGCGTTGGCAGCTCGGCGATCGAGAGCATGCTCACGCCTGCCCGCTGTGATATTGTCAGCCAAGTCACGACAATACAAAAACAGGGGGAGACACCATGCTTAATCGACGCAGCGTTCTGCTTGCCTCACTTGCCGCCGGAGTCACCATGACCAGCAAAGCCCACGCACGGGCGTCGCAGTCCGCGACGCCGGTGAATTTCGACGTCCCCGCGCATGCCTGCGACTGCCACACGCACATCCACGGCGATGTCGAGAAGTTTCCGTTCTTCGCAGGACGCGTCTACACGCCGGAGCCGGCTTCGCCGGAGGAGATGGCCGCGCTGCACAAGGCATTGCACATCGAGCGCGTCGTGATCGTGACGCCGAGCGTCTACGGCGCCGACAACTCCTCCACCCTGTTCGGCATGAAGGCGCGCGGCGCGACGGCACGCGGCGTTGCCGTGATCGACGACAAGACGACGGAAGCTCAACTCGATGCGATGCAGCAGGACGGCTTTCGCGGTATCCGCCTCAATCTCGCGACCGGCGGCGTCAACGATCCCACCATCGGCCGGCCTCGCTTCACCGCCGCGGTCGAGCGCATGAAGGCGCGCGGCTGGCACGTCCAGCTCTATACCACGCTCACCATGATTTCGGCGATCAAGGACCTCGTCGAGAGCGCGCCGGTCCCCGTCGTGTTCGACCATTTCGGCGGTCTCGAAGCATCGCTTGGCCTGGAGCAACCGGGCTTCTCCGACCTCGTCGCGCTGGTGAAGTCCGGCAAGGCCTATGTGAAGATCTCCGGCGCCTATCGTTCGTCCAAGCTCGCACCCGATTATCAGGACATGGTGCCCTATGCGCGCGCGCTGATCGCCGCGAATCCGGATCGCATCGTCTGGGGCACCGACTGGCCGCATCCGGATTCGAGCCGCGTCGAGGGACGCAAGGCCACCGACATAGCGCCACTCTACCAGATCGACGACGGCCGCCTGCTGAATCAGCTTCCGGTGTGGGCGCCGGATGCCGAGATGCGCAAGAAGATCCTGGTCGACAATCCGGCCCGTCTCTACGGGTTCTGAGTCGCGCCAAGTTCAATCAGGTTCAAGGACGCGCGAAGTATTTTTGGTTTGAGTGAGTCACCTGTTGTCGCGAGAGCACAACGACATGCGACTCACACGAACGTGTTCGAATTTACTTTCGCGTTTCACCCTTTCGGTTGAGGCAAGCATTGGGTTTCGTCGCTACGCACGCACAGATTTCATTTGTTCGTGCGGGCGCATGTCAATATCGCAATATATCGCCGCGCTTTTCTCCGGCGTTGGAATTGGTTTCACGGTCGCCGCTCCCATTGGACCAATGGGTATGCTTTGCATCCAGCGCACATTGGCATCGGGGATGGCCACGGGCCTCGCAACCGGTTTCGGCGCGGCGACCGTCCACCTTGCCTACAGCGCCTTCGCGGTTCTCGGCCTCGGCGCCCTGGCGCGGCCCTGGGTCGAGGCCAATGCTATCGGCTTCGGCATCGTCTCGGCCCTCACCCTGCTGTGGTTCGCGATCCGAACCCACCGCGGGTCCGTCACGCTCGAGGAGACGGGCGAATGCGACAGGGTGCGCCTGGCGCGCGCCTATCTCAGCGCGATCGCGCTCGGGTTCACCAATCCGCTCACGGTCATCCTGTTCCTGGCCGCGTTGAGCGCCTTCTCCATGCAATCCGCAGCCGCGCCGCTGGTCGCGGGCGTGTTCGTCGGTTCGGCGGTCTGGTGGACGGTGCTCAGCACGACGGTGGCAACCGCGCGATCACGGCTGACGCCGCGGATGTTGTCGTTAAGCCGCCGGTTCGCCAGCCTGATGCTGCTTGGGCTGGGCGCCACGATGCTGATCAGAATCGCGCAGCAGGTGTTCTGACTTGCGGCCGTCAGCGCACGCGGCGGGAGAAGAAGGAGATCAGCACCGGCAAGGTCACGAGGATCACGACCGGTGCCAGCATCATGCCGGTGACGACGACGACCGCGAGCGGCTTCTGCACCTGCGAGCCGATACCCTCCGACAGCGCCGCGGGCAACAGGCCGATGCCCGCGACGACGCAGGTCATCAGCACCGGCCGGAGCTGCAACTCGCCGGTGCGTATCACCGCGTTCATGCGGTCCATGCCCTCTTCGATCAGCTGGTTGAACTGCGACAGGATGATGATGCCGTCCATCACGGCGATGCCGAACAGCGCGATGAAACCGATCGCCGCCGACACGCTGAACGGAGTGCCCGTGATCAACAGGCCGAGCACGCCGCCAAAGATCGCCATCGGGATCACGCTCATCGCGAGCAGCGTGTCGACCATCGAACCGAAATTGAACCACAGCAGGATGCCGATCAGAGCCAGCGAGATCGGCACCACGATCGACAGCCGCTTGATCGCATCCTGGAGATTGCCGAACTCGCCGACCCATTCCATGTGAGAGCCCGGCGGCAGTTGCACCTGATCGTTGATCTTCTGTTGCGCCTCCCGGATGGCGCTGCCGAGGTCACGCTCGCGCACCGAGAACTTGATCGGCAGATAGCGCTCCTGCTGCTCGCGATAGATGTAGGCCGCGCCCGAGACGAGGCTGATGGTGGCGACCTCGCTCAGCGGGATCTGGGTGACCGTGCCGTTCGGTCCGGGCGCGCCGATGCGCAAGTTCTGGATCGCCTCGGCGCTGCGGCGGTATTCCGGCGCAAGGCGGACGATGATCGGGAAGTGACGGTCGCTTCCCGGCTCGTAGAGATCGCCGGCGGTATCGCCGCCGATCGCGACCTTGATGGTGGCGTTGATGTCGCCCGGTGCGAGACCATAGCGCGCGGCCTTGGCGCGGTCGATGTCGATCTGGACGGTCGGCTGACCAAGCGAGGTGAACACGGCAAGGTCCGTCACGCCCTGCACGGTCGACAGCACCGACTTGATCTTGTTGGCGGTATCCGTGAGCGCCTGCAGATCGCTGCCGAACAGCTTGATCGAGTTCTCGCCCTTTACGCCTGAGACGGCTTCGGAGACGTTGTCCTGCAGATATTGCGAGAAGTTGAACTCGACGCCGGGGAAGCGGTCGTCGAGCTGCTTGAGAAGTTCCGCGGTCAACTCGTCCTTGTCATGCGTTCCCGGCCACTGGCTCGCGGGCTTGAGCGGCGCGAAGAACTCGGCGTTGAAGAAGCCGGCGGCGTCGGTGCCGTCGTCGGGACGGCCGTGCTGCGACACCACCGACTCGACCTCGGGCCGGGCCCGGATCACCTTGCGCATCTCGTTGACATAGGAGTTGCCCTCCTGCAGCGAGATGGTCGGTGGCAGCGTTGCGCGAATCCACAGATTGCCCTCTTCCAGCTTCGGCAGGAATTCGAGACCGAGCAGCCGGCTGAGCGCCAACGTCATCAGCACGAGGCCGACCGCCGCGCCGAGCATGATGCCGCGGTTGGCCACCGCCCAGTTCAGCACCGGCATGTAGATCCGGTGCAGGATCAGCATGACCCTCGTCTCGGTCTCCTCGACATGCGCGGGAAGGATGATCGCGGAGAGTGCGGGCGTCACCGTGAAGGTTGCAAGCAGGCCGCCGGCGAGCGCGTAGGCATACGTGCGTGCCATCGGCCCAAAGATGTTGCCCTCGACGCCGGACAGGGTGAACAGCGGCAGGAAGGCCGCAATGATGATCGCCGCGGCGAAGAAGATCGAACGCGATACGTCGGCCGCGGCACTGAGGATGGCATGGCTCTTCATGCCGAACAGCGTCTCGGGCGACATCTGCTCGGCGTCCGACATCGGCGTGGTCTGCGTCAGGCGGCGGAAGATCGCCTCCACCATGATGACGGTGGCGTCGACGATCAGGCCGAAATCGATGGCGCCGACCGACAGCAGGTTTGCCGACTCGCCGCGCAGGACCAGGATAATCACGGCGAAGAACAGCGCGAACGGAATGGTGGCGCCGACGATCAGCGCGCTGCGGAGATCGCCGAGGAATATCCATTGCAACAGCACGATCAGCAGGATGCCGACCACCATGTTGTGGAGGACGGTGTGGGTGGTGAGCTCGATCAGGTCGCCGCGGTCGTAGATGCGCTCGATGCGCACCCCGGGCGGCAGGATGGTCGAGCCGTTGATCTGGTTGACGAGCTGCTCGACGCGCTTGATGGTCGGCGAGCTCTGCTCGCCGCGACGCATCAGGACGATGCCCTGCACGATGTCGTCGGCATCGTCGATGCCGGCGATGCCGAGGCGCGGCTTCTGACCGACGGTCACGGTGGCGACGTCCTTGACCAGCACCGGATTGCCGTTGGTCTGGGCGACCATTGTGTTGGCGAGATCGTCGATCGACCTGATCAGGCCGACGCCGCGCACGACGGCCGATTGCTGGCCGATATTGACCGTGTTGCCGCCGACATTGACGTTGGAGTTGCTGACCGCCTGGAGCAGTTGCGGCAGCGTCAGGCCGTTGGCGACCAGCTTGTTGTTGTCGACCTCGATCTCGTAGGTCTTGCTCTTGCCGCCCCAGCCCGTGACGTCGATGACGCCAGGCACGGCGCGGAAGCGGCGCTGGAGGATCCAGTCCTGGATGGTCTTGAGATCGAGCACGCTGTAGTTCGGCGGACCGACCAGGCGATAACGGAAGATTTCGCCAATCGGACTGAGCGGCGAAATCTGCGGCTGCACATTGCCCGGCAACGGCGCAAGCTGGGCCAGGCGATTCAACACCTGCTGCTGCGCCTCGTCATAGGTGTAGGCGAAGGAGAACTGGATTTTGACGTCGGAGAGACCGTAAAGCGAGATGGTGCGGATGGTCGTGATGTTCTTAAGACCCGCGACCTGGGTCTCGATCGGGATCGTGATGTACCGTTCGATCTCTTCCGCTGACAGGCCCGGGCTTTGCGTCACGATGTCGACCATCGGCGGGGTCGGATCGGGATAGGCCTCGATGTTGAGCTGATTGAAGGCAATGAGGCCGCCGATGAACACGGCGACGAACATGCCCACCATCAGGAAGCGCCGGTTGACGGCAAGGGCGACGAGACGATCCATTCAGGTCTTCGCAGTTTCTTGGGTCGTCAATCAGCTACCGGACGCCGCGCGGTCGATGAAGAGGCTGCCCTTGACGACGATTTGCTCGCCCGGTTTCAGGTTGTTGGTGACTTCGACGAGGTTGCCGTTGATCAGGCCGATCTTGATCTGGCGCAGTTCCACCGACTTGTCCTCGCGCGCGACCCAGATCCGGACCTGGTCGCCCTCGTAGATCAGCGCCTGCTTAGGCACCGCAGGCGCCGCGCGGTCGCCGGCCGAATAGATCGTGACATTGGCGAACATCTCCGGCTTCAGCACGCCGTCCTTGTTGTCGATGGTGGCGCGCACGAGCAGGCGGCGCGTGGCGGGATCGATCGCGGTTGCCACGTAATTGATATTAGCGGTCAGCGGACGTCCGGGCAGCGCCATCACGTTGACGCTGATCTCCTGGCCGACGCTGACCAGCGCGGCATCGCTCTCGCGCACGAAGGCGGTGAGCCAGACCGTGGAAAGATCTCCGATCACGAAGACCGGATCGCTGGCGCCCGAATTGACGTACTGGCCGGGCCCGATCTTGCGCTGCACGACCGTGCCGGCGATCGGTGCATAGATCGTGATCTCCGGATTGATGGTGCCCTTGTCCTGGAACGTCTTGATGGTCTCGTCGGTGAAGCCGAGGATGCGCAACTTGTTGTTTGCGGCCTCAAGCGCCGTCACCGAAGAGCGCATGTCGTTCTGCGCCTGGATCTGGGTGGCTTCCGCCTGCTGATAGTCCTTGAGCGGGACGGCGCGGCCTTCATAGAGGTCCTTTGCCCGCCTGTACTGGATGTCGGCAAGCTCCAGCGCCGACTTCGCCTTGTTCTGCGACGTCATCGCTGCGATGAAGTCGTTCTGGGCCTGTACGGTATCGGCGGCCTCGATCGTGAACAGCGGTTGACCTTGGGTCACGCTCTCACCCGGCTTGGCAAGCAGCTTGGTCACCCGGCCAGAATAAGGCGAGAACACCGGCGTCGAACGGTCCTCGTCGACCGCCACCTTGCCCTCGGTGATATATTCGGCCCGAAAGGTCTTCGACTTGACCGTTTCGATCGTCAGGGTCGCCCATTCGGACGGCGTCGGCGTGAAGTTCTGCGCATTCCTGCGCGACTGGCTCGAGATCTCGGAAGGCTTCTTGTCCTTGGCCCCCGCAAACAGGAAGCCATAGGCCCCGGCACCGGCAAGGGCTAGTAAAACTACGGATGAAATCACCCGCCGTTTCGTAAGCACCTGCAATCGCTTGGTATTTTCAGCTACCATGGGGCCCGGTCGTGTCTGTCACGATCTCGGCAGACGCCTGCCTGATCGGTCGCGCTAATAGTGCCGAATTGAGATTTCAAACAACCTAAAAAGTGCGGAACGCCTTTCGGTTTGCGTTAAAATTCTGCGACACGCGTCAGCTTCACGTCAGCTTCGGACCGGCCACTGCGGCGGATGGCTTCCGAGCGGCATCGCCGGGCGGCTCCACTGCGCCGGGGTGGTCGACAGCAGCGCGGAATGGCGCACGGCCGCCAGCGTACCGAAGCCGGATGGCGCAGGCGCGATGAACGCCTCATTTACGGCCTCGCCCGTGAGATCGGGGCTGTTCAAGCCGCCGTCGAGCCGGCCGAGATTCCACAGCCAGCGCCCGGTCTGCGCCAGCGACACGCGCACGAGCCAGCTGCCGCCTTCGCGAGCCTGGCGCGCCTTGGCCATCATCGCGCCGAACGCCATCAGATAGCCGGTGGCGTGATCGAGCATCTGCGCGGGCAATTCCTTGGGACCCTCCAGGCCGGCGGCCTGTCCCTCGGCATGGTTGAAACCCGTCGTTGTCTGCACCAGCGAATCGAAGCCGCGACGTTCGGCCCAGGGTCCGGCATGGCCATAGGCCGACAGCGTGACATAGACGATGCCCGGGTTGATCCTTGCCGCCTCCTCGGGTGCAAAGCCAAGAGCGGCGAGCGCGCGCGGGCGATAGCCCTGCGAGAAGATGTCGGCGTCCTTCAACAGCGCACGCATCTGGGCCCTGCCCGCCTCGCTCTTCAATTCGATGAAGGTGGTGAGCTTGCCGCGGCCGGTGTCGATGGTGAGCCAGGGAATGGCAGGCAGTTCTGGCCCTGACACCAGGAGCACATCGGCGCCGTGTGCGGCGAGCGTGCGACCGGCGACGGGGCCCGCGATGACGCGGGAGAGGTCGAGCACGCGCAGGCCTGCGAGCGGGCGATCGCCTTTCGGCCACGGCTTCGGTGGTGCTTCGCCGATCTTCTCGATCGAGATCAGCGGCAGTCCGGCGAGCGCGTGCGCCTGCGGCAGCGCGGACCATTCGTCGTAAGTGCGCATCAAGGCAACGACGCCGCCCGCGGCGTAAGCGGCGGTCTCGAAATCCTCGCCCTTCCATTGCATCAACGCGGCCTGCACCTTGTCGCGCTCGGGTTCGCAGCCGATCACATTGCAGACGGCGTCGCGGTGATGCGGGAAATTGGTGTGGCAGCGGACGAAGCGGTTGTCGCCGGTCCTGTAGACGCCGGCGATGGCGTCCCAGGCCGGAGGCGGCGGCTTGTCGTCGAGACGCAAATAACGCTCGGAGCGGCATTCGGCGACGGCGTGGCGGATGTCGACGGAGACATCCTGCGTCTGTCCGCTGCGCTGCCGCCAGATTTCGGCCGCGGCGAGACCTGCGGCGGCGATCGTGGTCTGTCCGGCGACGGCGACGCGAAACGAGGACGGGATTTGCGGCTCTTCGCCGGTCAGCCGGACTCGTTCGAGCGCGGCTTTGTCGCCACCGGCGGAGGTCCAGATATCGCTGAGAATGTCGGCGGGACTTTGCATACCGCATCTCTCCCTTTACTTTTCGCGACCATGTCATGATCGCAGAAAGGAATGCAATGGCCGCGATCGATCCCCTCACCGCCGGCGCCGTGTTCATCGCAACGGCGGCGACCGACGCAGTCTATGTCATGTTCACCTCGGCCGTGATCGCCCGCAAGCGCGTGCCCGCGGCGAACTGGAGCGCGGTCTGGTATCTGCTCTCCTCCTATGCCGTGATCAGCTATACCGAAAACGCCTTCTATGTCGCCTTCGCAGCGATCGGCTCATGGGCCGGCGCCTATGTCTCGCTGACCTTCCTGCACCGCCCGCCCGGCGGCCCGCCCGTGGGGGCGGCGCCGGAGTGAGGGCGGCGGAATTCGTAGGGTGGGCAAAGCGAAGCGTGCCCACCAATTGCGTGCAAGGAAGTATGGTGGCACGGCGCGTATGCGCCTTTGCACACCCTACGACCTCGCGAAATAGTTATACTCGCTGCCACCAACAAAAAGGAAAGCCAAACATGGATCTCGGTCTCAAAGGGAAGAACGCCATCGTGCTCGGCGGCACGCGCGGCATCGGGCGGGCGATTGCGGCGACGCTGGCCGGTGAAGGCACCCATGTCGCGGTATGCGCGCGCAATGCTGATCAGGTCGCGGCCACCGTTGCCGAATTGAAGGCAAGCGGTATCAACGCGACCGGCGGCCCGGTCGACGTCACCGATGGTGCGGCGCTGAAATCGTGGATCGAGGGCGCAGCCAATACGCTCGGCGGCATCGATCTGCTGTTCTCCAACGCCGGGGCAATGGCGCAAGGCCACGATGCGGCGTCCTGGGAGCAGAACTTCCGGCTGGATCTGCTCGGCGCCGTGCATGCATTCGACGCCGCGCGGCCGTTCCTCGAAGCCAGCGGCGAGAAGAGCGGCGATGCCGCCTTCGTCATCATCTCCTCGATTTCGGCAGCGCAAGCCGATATCGCCAGCTCCTACGGCCCGATCAAGGCGGCGTTGATCCACATGGCCAAGGGCCTCGCGCGGCAATATGCGAAGAAGAAGATCCGCGTGAATGTCGTGTCGCCCGGCACGGTCTATTTCAAGGGCGGCGTCTGGAACATGATCGAGCAGAACATGCCCGAACGCTACAATGATGCGATGAAGCGCAATCCGACGGGACGCATGGCAACGCCGCAGGAGATCGCCAGCGCCGCGGTCTTTCTGGCGAGCCCGGTGTCCGGGTTCACCACGGGATCGAATCTCGTCGTGGACGGGGCGATCTCGAACCGGGTGAATTTTTGAGGCGCGCTCCGTCATGGCCGGGCTTGTCCCGGCCATCCACGCGCTGCCGCGTACGCTGAAAGACGTCGATGCCCGGGACAAGCCCGGGCATGACGACTGAGAGTGTGGCGGCATCCTGCGCTCGGCAACCTCAATGAAAATCCCGGGACGGCGGCAGGATGCGGACGTTGCGGGGGTGGCGGATTTTTTGCGCGGGGGTATCCGCGTGGTCGCGGCGATCGTCGTTGAGCGGTTCGAGCACGGTCGCGCCTGACGGCACGGGATGCTTGCGGCCGAGCGCGTCGTTGGCGAGGCCGACGAGATCGTGCGAGCGGTCGACCATGCGCTGGGCGATCAGATGCGTCACCTTTTCGGGGCTGCTCTGGATGTAGCCTTCGACCAGGATCAGGCGCGCCCCCATCACCTCCTTGCGGTACTGCTCCATGATCTTGGGCCACACCACGACATTGGCGATGCCGGTTTCGTCCTCGAGCGTCATGAAGACGACGCCGCTAGCGCTGCCCGGCCGCTGCCGCACCAGCACCACGCCGGCGCAGCGGACGCGGCGGCGCTCGTTCTTATGCCGGATGTCTTTGCAGGGAACGACGCGCTCGCGCGCAAACATCTCGCGCAAAAACTCCATCGGATGGCCCTTCAGCGACAAACGGATGGTCTGGTAGTCCGCGACCACCTGCTCGGCGCGCGGCATCAGCGGCAGCGGCTGTGCGTGCTCGTCGGGCTGCTCGCGCGCGGTTGCCGCCTCGAACAGCGGCAGCGGGACATCGCCAGGCAGCCGCCGTACCTGCCATAACGCCTCGCGGCGGTCGAGCCCGAGCGAACGGAACGCGTCGGCATCCGCCAACAGAATCAGCGCACGTTTGGGCAGGCCGGTATCGCGGGCAAAATCCTCGAGCGAGGTGAAGGGCCGGCGATTGCGCGCGGCGACGATGCGGTCGGCCCAGTCAATCGATTTGTCATTCCGGGGCGCGCCACTTGGCGCGAGCTCAGATGCGCAATTGCGCATCTGAGACTCCATTCCTCCTCCAGGCATCTGCAGCGCGATGGATTCCGGGCCCGCGCTTCGCGCGCCCCGGAATGACGACTGAGAATTCTTCAACTCCTGCTCATCCTCATCCAGCCAGTGGAAGCCGTCGATCTGGCGGAAGCCAAGGCGCACGGCGCAATATTTTCCGTCGGTGCTCTCCAGCGTGTTCTGCGCAAAGCTATGGGACACGTCGATGTCGCGCACCTCGACGCCGTTCTTGCGGGCATCGCTGACGATCTGCGCCGGGGCGTAGAACCCCATCGGCTGCGAGTTCAACAGGCCGCAGCAGAAGGCGTCGGGGTGGTAGTGCTTCAGCCATGAGGAGATATAGACGAGTTGCGCAAAGCTCGCAGCATGGCTCTCCGGGAAGCCGTAGGACCCAAACCCCTTGATCTGTTCGAAGCAATTCCTTGCAAATTCCGGCGCGTAGCCGCGCGCGACCATGTTGCCGATCATCTTGTCTTCGAACCTGCCGATGGTGCCGACATTGCGGAATGTCGCCATCGCGCGACGCAGACCATTGGCCTCCTCCGGCGTAAAGCGCGCGGCCTCGATCGCGATGCGCATCGCCTGCTCCTGGAACAGGGGGACGCCGAGCGTCTTGTGCAGCACCTTGTAGAGTTCGTCCGGCTCGCCGTATTCGGGCGACGGGGCCGGATAATTCTGCTTCTCCTGGCCGTTCCGCCGCCGCAAATAAGGATGCACCATGTCGCCCTGGATCGGGCCCGGCCGCACGATGGCGACCTCGATGACGAGATCGTAGAAGGTCCGCGGCTTCAATCGCGGCAGCATGTTCATCTGGGCGCGGCTCTCGACCTGGAACACGCCGAGCGACTCGCCACGGCACAGCATATCGTAGACCTCAGGATCGTCCTGAGGGACGCTCGCCAGAACCCAGCGCTCGCCCTTGTGCCGATCGATCAGATCGAAGCACTTGCGGATGCAGGTCAGCATGCCGAGCGCGAGCACGTCGACCTTCATCATCTTGAGCGCGTCGACGTCGTCCTTGTCCCATTCGATGAAGGTGCGATCGTCCATCGCGGCATTGCCGATCGGCACATAGGTGTCGAGCCGGTCCTGGGTGAGCACATAGCCGCCGACATGCTGGGAGAGATGGCGCGGGAATTCGATCAATTCGGTCGCAAGCTCGACCGCGAGATTGATCATCGGATTTTGCGGATCGAGCCCGGCCTGCCTGACCTGCATGTCGTTGAGGCCACGGCCCCAGCTTCCCCACACGGTGTCGGCGAGCGCGGCGGTGACGTCCTCCGTCAGGCCCAGCGCCTTGCCGACGTCGCGGATGGCGCTGCGCGGACGGTAATGGATCACGGTGGCGATGATCGCGGCGCGGTGGCGGCCGTAGCGGCGATAGACGTATTGCATCACCTCCTCGCGCCGCGAATGCTCGAAATCGACGTCGATGTCGGGCGGCTCCAGCCGCTCCTTGGAGATGAAGCGCTCGAACAACAGATCGACCTTGGTCGGATCGACCGAGGTGACGCCGAGCACGTAGCAGACGGCCGAATTTGCCGCCGAGCCGCGACCCTGGCACAGAATGTTCTGGCTGCGCGCATAGCGGACGATATCGTGCACGGTGAGGAAATAGTGCGCGTAGTTCAGCTCGGCGATCAGCGCGAGCTCTTTCTTCAGGGTCGCACGAAGCTTGTCGTCGATGTCACCGCCGAAATATGTCTGCACGCCCGCCCAGGTCAGGTCTTCAAGATGTCCCTGCGCGGTCTTGCCCGGCGGCACCGGCTCGTCCGGATACTGGTATTTGAGCTGGTCGAGCGAGAAGTCGATCTTGTTCGCAAAGCGCATGGTCTCCGCGATGGCTTCAGGAAAGTCGCGGAACAGCCGCGCCATTTCGCGGGGTGTTTTCAGAAAGCGCTCGGCGTTGGCTTCGAGCTTCCGCCCGATCGCCGCGATCGTGGTCTTTTCCCGGATGCAGGTCAGCACATCCTGAAGCGGACGGCGGCCGGCATCGTGATAGAGCACCTCGTTGGTCGCGAGCAGCGGCACCTTTGCGGCTGCCGCGAGATCATCGAGCCGCGCCAGACGGCGGCGATCATCGCCGCGATAGATCAGGCTCGCCGCCAGCCACACGCCCTCGGCGCGGCTTGCTTTCAGCCTTGCCAGCACATCTCTCGCCTGCGCGACATCGAAGCGATGCGGCAGCCTCAGGACCATGAGCTGGCCCTCGGAAAACTCCAAGAGGTCGGAGAAAGTGAGACGGCATTCGCCCTTCTCGATCCGCGTGATGTCGTCGCCGCGCTTGCCTCGGGTGAGAAGCTGGCAGAGCCGGCCATAGGCGGCGCGGTCGCGCGGATAGACGAAAATGTCGGGCGTGCCGTCGACGAAGACGATGCGCGCGCCGATCAGCAGCTTCGGCTTGTTCAGTACCTCGGGATTGTCGAGCTCCTTCCAGGCCCGCACCACGCCGGCGAGCGTGTTGTGATCGGCGATGCCGATGGCGGAAATACCAAGCCTGCTCGCCTGATGCACATAGGCGCGCGGATCCGAACCGCCGCGCAGGAAGGAGAAATTCGTGGTGATGCCGATCTCGGCATAGGCGGATCTCGTCATGCGAAGAGACCGTGGACATACCAGCTGGGAGGAACCGGCTTGCCGTCGGCGTCGAACACCTCGCCCTCGTAGAGACCGTCGCGAAAGATCCAGAAGCGCAGGCCTTCGGCATCCTCGATGCGGAAATAGTCCCGCGTCAGCTGCCTGCCGTCCTGCCGCCACCATTCCATGGCGATACGCTCCGGCCCCTCCACACGCACCACCGCATGCAGCGCGCGGCGCCATGTGAACTGATGCGGCGGGCCGTCCGGCACGGTCGCGAACGGCACCTTGATCGGCTCCGGCTTCTCGAACAGCCGAAGGGGGCGCAGCGGCGGCTCGCTCTCGGCACGCGCCGGCCACTCGGCCTGCATGGCGACGGCGAGATGATGCTGCGCCGGCGCGGCCAGCACCGCATGCTCCGGAATATGCGTGTCCTGCGGCAGATGCACGACAACGCGTTTTCCGCCGATACGCGCGGCGATACGGTCGATCAACGCGGCGAGTTCGTCATTGTCGTGCACGTTGGCGTCGAGATCGCGCTGTTCCTGCACCACGATCTCGGTGCGGCTTGCCGACAGCCGCACCATGTCGAAGCCGAAGCCGGGATCGAGAGGGTCGGCGAGCGCGTCGAGGCGCTCGCGGAACAGGCGGTCGATGACCGCGCTTTTCGTCACCGGCCGTCCGGTCTCGACCGTGATCGCGCGCACCGCGCCGTCGGTGCGGAAAAAGGCGGCCTCCAGCCGGCGGGCGCCCTTGCCCTGTTTTTCCATGGACGCGATCAACGTGTCGGCGAGGCGCGACAGTGTCATCGCGATCATGGTGTCGGTCGCGATCGGCTCGGCGAAACGCTTCTCCACGATGTAATCGGGCAGCGGCTTGCGCGGATTGATCGGCGCATCGCCCTGCCCCAGCGCATGCGCGAGCAGCGTGGAGAACCGCGCGCCGAACCGCGCCGTGATCTCGCCCGGCGCGCGCGCAGCCACATCGCCGATGGTTTTCAGGCCGGCACGGCGCAAGCCGGTGGTGATGGCCTCGCCGGCGCCGAGCGCGGATACCGGAAAACGGCTGATCGCCGCGGCCTCCGCGCCATCGGCGACGATGGTGCCGGACGCCTGCCGCGTCAGCGTGCGCGCACAGACCGAGGTGCCGGCGATCGCCGCACTGACCGCAAAGCCCTGCCGGGCCAGTGCACGAACGAGGGTCTGCAGCAATGCTGCCTCGCCACCGAACAGATGCGCGCAGCCGGTGATGTCAAGGAACAGACCGTACGGCGGATCGAGCGCCACCAGCGGCGTGAAGCGGTCGCACCAGTCGGCGATGTCGCTGAGCGTCTTGGCGTCAGCGACCACATCGGCGTCGAACACTTTCAAGTCCGGGCACATCGCCCGCGCATTGGCCAGAGGCTGGCCGATATACAGCCCCAAACGCGACGCTGCATCGTCAAGCGCATGGATCACCAGTGCATTGTTGTCCTTGATGACGACGATGCATGGCTCATTGTCCTTAACCAGCCCGCCGTTGAAACGCTGGATCCGGTCGATGGGCAGGCGCGGCAGCCACAGGCTGAGGATGCGCCGACGGTTCACTGAACTGGCACTCATCACATTTCCATTCCATGATCCACCGGCCGCACGGGCCATGACGATTGCGCAACAGTTCGGCATCGAAGCGCGGCGCGCCCCAGGCACTCCACATCGCGCCCGGCGGCGAATGCGCCGTGCGCAGCATCCACCGCGTCTCGGCGGTCGAGGGCAGCGGCTGCGCCGCCATCCGCAGCATCAAGCCGGTGACACCAGACGATTGCGCAGCCAGCGTCAGCTTGCGGCTCGCCACCAGATCGAACTGCCGCGTCTCGCCCCAGAGCTCGAGAACGACGGCACCGAGCGCGTCGCAGGCGAGCGCATCGGCCGAGGTGCGCAGCGCGCTCTCGACGTCGGCGGCGCGCACCATCACCACGCGGCGCGGATCGAGGCCGAGCTCGGCGAGCCCGCTCATCGACAGCGCACCTGTTTCCAGTTCCGAGAAATCCTGCCGCACCCACAGCAGCGGCCGCCGCGCCGATACGCGCCCTGCGAGACCCATGACGAACCCCGTCGCGGCCGCTCCCTGGCGCCCTTCGCAAAACACCTCGTGGATCACCGCGCGCGCGAGCCCGCCCTTCAGCGCGCTGTCGACCTCGGCATGGCCTAGCGCGACACGACCCTGCCGATGCACGACCTCAGCCGTCTCGATGCGCTCGATCTGGCCGCGCAAGGTCGCAAGCGCGCTGATGCGTGCGCCGCTCATGTCGCCGCTCCTTCAGGGATCATTGCCAGGGCTCTCAAAAATAAGAACCTGCGGCTGGCTCATTTGTTCATGATATGTTCTAATATAAAGCTAACGGCGGCCCGGGAGTCAATCGAATTGGCGCTCGGTCTGATTCATGAGCCGAATCAAAGGGATTCCACGATGGACGTACAACGCAAGCTGGAGATCCTGGCGGACGCCGCCAAGTACGACGCGTCCTGCGCCTCCAGCGGGACCGAGAAGCGGGATTCCCGCGACGGCAAGGGCATGGGCTCGACCGCACCGGGCATGGGCATCTGCCATTCCTACGCGCCGGACGGACGCTGCATCTCCCTGCTCAAGGTGCTGCTGACCAACGCCTGCAATTACGATTGCCTCTATTGCGTCAACCGCGCCTCCAGCAACGTGCCCCGCGCCCGCTTCACCATCGACGAGGTGGTCAAGCTCACGCTCGACTTCTACCGGCGCAATTACATCGAAGGGCTGTTTCTCTCCTCAGGTATCATCCGCAGCCCCGACTACACCATGGAGCAGGTGGTCGGCGTCGCGCGCAAACTGCGCGAGGAGCATCACTTCCGCGGCTACATTCATCTGAAGACTATTCCGGAAGCCGACGACGCGCTGATCGCGGAAGCCGGCAAATATGCCGACCGTCTCTCGATCAACATCGAGATGCCGGAGGAGACGAGCCTGCAGCAATTCGCGCCGGAGAAGGACGTCCGGGCGATCCGCCGCACCATGGGTCGGCTACGGCTGAAGCTGGACGAGGCGAAGGATAGCCGCAAAGCAAAGACCAAGGCCAGGCCGCAACGCTTCGCGCCCGCCGGCCAAAGTACGCAGATGATCATCGGTGCCGATGCGGCCTCCGACCACACCATCCTGCACACCAGCGCCAATCTCTACGGTTCATATCAGCTGCGGCGCGTCTATTACTCCGCCTTCAGCCCGATCCCCGATGCAAGCCGTGCCCTGCCCCTGGTCCAGCCCCCGCTCCTGCGCGAGCACCGGCTCTACCAGGCCGACTGGCTGATGCGCTTCTACGGTTTCGACGTCGGCGAGATCGTCGACGACAGCGCCATGCTGCCGCTCGACATCGACCCCAAGCTCGCCTGGGCACTGCGCCACCGCGACCGTTTCCCGCTCGACGTCAACCGCGCCAGCCGGGAAGAGTTGCTCCGCGTACCCGGCTTCGGCACCAAGGCGGTCGAGCGCATCATCGCGACGCGGCGCACCACCACGATCCGCCTCTCCGATCTGGCGCGGCTGCACGTCCCCCGCAACAAGGCAATGCCGTTCATCGTTCTCAGCGATCACCGGCCCGCGCCGCATCGGCTCGATGCGGCCGGGCTCATCGAGCGGTTCAAGCCGAAGGCAACGCAACTGGGATTTGGTTTCTGATGCAGTACATCACCCTCGACACCGAAACCGATTTCGACGGCTGGCGCAAAGCCGCACGCAGCCTCGCGCTTCATCACGTACAGCCAACCGACGTCATCTGGACCGTGCAGGGCGGCGAAGCCGAGCTGTTCGCGCCGCCTGCACCCTCTCCGATCCTCGCGGTGAACGACGGCACCTTCAACGTATCAAGCAAATTCGTCGACCTTGCCAAGTCCGCGATCCTGCATCGCGATACCGAGCGATTTGCGATCCTCTATCGCCTGCTCTGGCGATTGAAGGACAATCACGACCTCATCGAGGTCGCGATCGACCCTGATGTCGCGCAGGTGACGGCGATGGCAAGAGCGGTCCATCGCGACGAGCACAAGATGCATGCCTTCGTGCGCTTCCGCGAGATCGGCAGGGAACGCGATGCGCATTACGTCGCCTGGTTCGAGCCGGAGCATCATATCGTCGAGCTTGCCGCGCCCTTCTTTGCCAGGCGCTTTTCCGACATGCCCTGGTCGATCCTGACGCCGGACCTGTGTGCGCATTGGAATGGCCACGCGCTCTCGTTCACGCCGGGCGTCAGCAAGAACGAGGCCCCCGGCGCGGACCGGCTGGAGGAAACCTGGCGGCGCTACTACGCCAGCATCTTCAATCCGGCGCGGTTGAAGGTGAAAGCGATGCAGAAGGAGATGCCGAAGAAATACTGGAGGAACCTGCCCGAAGCCTCGATCATTAGACCCCTGATCGAGGACGCCGAGCGCATGACCGGCGCCATGATCGCCAACGCCGCAACCGATCCGCACAAGCCTCAGAAGCGACCGGAGGCTCCGATGACACGCAAACCCTCCGCCGACGATCTCGACGCGCTCCGCGAGGAGGCTGCCCATTGCCGCGCCTGCCCGCTTTTCAAGGACGCGACGCAGACCGTGTTCGGCGAGGGCCCCAGGGACGCCACCATCATGCTCGTCGGCGAGCAGCCCGGCGACAAGGAAGACCTCGCCGGCCATCCCTTTGTCGGCCCGGCCGGCCAGATGCTCGACCGCGCGCTTCTGGAAGCCGGCGTCGACCGCACGAAGGTCTATGTCACCAACGCGGTCAAGCACTTCAAATTCGTGCCGCGCGGAAAGATCCGGCTGCACCAGAAGCCGGCAACGCCGGAGATCAAGGCCTGCCGGCCATGGTATGAACGGGAAGTTTCGGCAATCCAGCCCGAGCTGATCGTGGCCATGGGCGCCACCGCGGCGCAAAGCGTGTTCGGCAAGATCGTCCCGGTCGGAAAAACCCGCGGCCGGCTCATCGACCTACCCGGCGGCCGCAAGGCCCTGGTGACGGTGCATCCGTCCTATCTGCTGCGACTGCCTGATCCAGAAGCCAAAGCGCTGGAATATCAACGCTTTGTCGAAGATCTCAAGATCGCGGCGGGCTTGCAGAGGAAATCCGCCCGCGCCGCCTGAAAACGGTCGGGAAAACCGATTTCAAGCCCCGGTTGTCATCCAACCTTCAAATCCGTCGCCGACAATACCCTTTCCAAAAAGTTAAAGGGGCGTCCATTCATGACAGATGTAGCTTTTGACAAATCGATAGCCGATCCTTCGCCAATTCAGCCGGCTTCCCGGCCGAATCTCGACAAGGGCTTCAACCCGCTGACGATGATCCTGTTCTTCGGCATCCTCGCCACGGGTCTGCTGTTCGTCGCCTACAGCATCTATTCCGACGTCGATGCGACCGGCACCAAAGTCACCAGCTACGTCCCCTATATGCTGCTGTTCGTCGCGCTGTTGATCGCGCTCGGCTTCGAATTCGTCAACGGCTTCCATGACACCGCCAATGCGGTGGCAACCGTGATCTACACTCATTCCCTGCCGGCCGAATTCGCGGTGATGTGGTCGGGCTTTTTCAACTTCCTCGGTGTTCTGATGTCGACCGGCGCGGTCGCCTTCGGCATCGTCTCGCTGCTGCCGGTGGAACTGATCCTCCAGGTCGGCTCCAGCGCCGGTTTCGCGATGGTGTTCGCGCTGCTGATCGCCGCAATCCTCTGGAATCTCGGCACCTGGTTCTTCGGCCTGCCGGCCTCCTCCTCGCACACGCTGATCGGCTCGATCATCGGCGTCGGCGTCGCCAATGCGCTCATGCGCGGACGCGACGGCACCTCGGGTGTGGACTGGGGCAAGGCGACCGAAATCGGCTATGCGCTGCTGCTCTCGCCGCTGGTCGGCTTTGTCTGCGCCGCGGGCCTGTTGCTGCTGCTCAAGATGATCGTCAAGAACCCGGCACTCTACGCCGCGCCCGAAGGCAACAAGGCCCCGCCGATCTGGATTCGCGGCCTGCTGATCCTGACCTGCACCGGCGTGAGCTTCGCCCACGGTTCGAACGACGGCCAGAAGGGCATGGGCCTGATCATGCTGATCCTGATCGGCACGGTGCCGACGGCTTATGCGCTCAACCGCTCCTTGCCGGAGTCGCAGGTCGCCCAGTTCCAGAAGGTCTCGGATGCCGCCGCCAAGGTGGTTGCGGCCAAGGGCGCCGGTCACGCCATCATCGGCGACCCCCGTCCCGCGGTGACGCAATACATCACCTCCCATCATATCAGCGAAGGCACCTATCCTTCGCTGTCGGTGCTGGTGAAGGATGTCGGCGACCAGGTTGCGAAGTACGGCTCGCTGAACAAGGTGCCGGCGGAAGTGGTCGGCAACACCCGCAACGACATGTACCTGACCTCGGAAGCGATCCGCTTCCTGATGAAGGACAAGGAAAACGACCTCAACAAGGACGAGATTGCGGCCTTGAACGCCTACAAGGGCGGGCTCGACAGCGCGACCAAGTTCATCCCGACCTGGGTGAAAGTCGCGGTGGCCATCGCGCTCGGCCTCGGCACCATGATCGGCTGGAAGCGCATCGTCGTGACCGTCGGCGAGAAGATCGGCAAGACCCACCTGACCTACGCGCAGGGCGCATCCGCCGAACTCGTCGCCGCCGCCACCATCGCTGCCGCCGACAATTTCGGCCTGCCGGTCTCGACCACCCACGTGCTGTCGTCGGGCGTCGCAGGCGCGATGGCTGCGAACGGCTCGGGCCTCCAGATCGCCACCATCAGGAACATGGTGATGGCCTGGGTGCTGACCCTGCCCGTCGCCATCCTGCTGTCGGGCACACTCTACGTGATCTTCTCGCGCATCTTCTGAGCGATCACTGCACGCAAGAACAAAGGGCCCGTGCGCTGCACGGGCCCTTTTCCGTTCAGGCTTCGAGCCGGGGACTCACGCCGCGAGCTGCTCCTCGACCAGCTTGACCCAGTAGGACGTGCCGAACACGATCGCCTCGTCGTTGAAATTGTAGGCGGGGTGATGCAATCCGGCGCTGTCGCCGTTGCCGCAGAAGATGAAGGCGCCGGGCCGCGCTTCCAGCATATAGGCGAAATCCTCGGCCCCCATCAGCGGCGGCATCTCGTGCACATTGGCATCGCCGGCGACTTGGCTGGCGATGCGACGGGCGACCTCGGTCTCCGCGGCGTGATTGATCACGACGGGATAATTATTCTTGTAGTGCAGATCGATCTTGGCGCCGGTGATCTGCGCCACACCCGCCACCACCTCGCGCACGCGCTTCTCGACCAGCTTGCGCACCTCCGGCGACAGCGTGCGGATGGTACCCCTCAACGTCGCGGTCTGGGGAATAACATTGCGGGCGTTGCCGGCGTGGAATTCGCAGATCGAGATCACGGCCGATTCCAGCGGATCGACGCTGCGCGCGACGATCGACTGCAACGCCGTGATCACCTGCGCGCCGACCAGCACGGAATCCACGCATTTGTGCGGACGCGCCGCATGGCCGCCGACGCCTTCGATCTTGAAGTCAACCTCGTCGGTCGCCGCCATGATCGCGCCGGGCCGGATCGCGAACGAGCCGACCGGAATGCCCGGGCCGTTGTGCATGCCGTAGACCTGCTGGATGCCGAAGCGCTCCATCAGGCCGTCCTTGACCATGGCCGCGCCGCCGCCACCGCCCTCCTCGGCCGGCTGAAAGATCACCACCGCGTCGCCGGCGAAGTTGCGGGTCTCGGCGAGGTAGCGGGCTGCTCCGAGCAGCATCGCGGTGTGGCCGTCATGGCCGCAGGCGTGCATCCTGCCGGGCGTCTTGGAGGCGTAAGGCAGGTTGGTCTGCTCGTCGACCGGCAGCGCGTCCATGTCGGCGCGCATGCCGATCACCTTGAGCCCTTCGCCGGCCGGCTTGCTGCCTTTGATCACGCCGACCACGCCGGTCTGGCCGAGGCCGGTCACGACCTCATCGCAGCCGAATTCGCGCAAGCGGTCCGCGACGAATGCTGCGGTGCGGTGGACGTCGTAGAGAAGTTCAGGATGCTCATGGATGTCCCGGCGCCAGGCCTGAATATCGGGTTGAAGATCGGCGACGCGGTTCACGATGGGCATGGAGAATCTCAAGCATTGGTGGGAATACAGGACTGTCTACCATGCAAGCACCAGTCCACCCAACTGCCTGACATCGGGGCTTAGCCCTGCCCGCCCGGCATGGCCGGGCTTGTCCCGGTCATCCACGTCTGACTATTAGGACGGAAATCGCGTGGATGTCCGGGACGAGCCCGGACATGACGCCTGTTTGGGTGGACGCAGCAGAATGCCAAGGCGGCTTGAAGGTGAGTTTGACTATATCGTCGTCGGGGCCGGCACAGCCGGCTGTATCCTCGCCAACCGGCTCTCGGCCGACCGGAGAAACCGCGTCCTCATCCTCGAAGCCGGTGGCGACGACAACTGGATCTGGTTCCACATCCCCGTCGGCTATCTCTTCGCGATCGGTAACCCCCGCGCGGACTGGATGTTCAAGACCGAGGCCGACCCGGGCCTGAACGGCCGCGCGCTGGCCTATCCCCGCGGCAAGGTGATCGGCGGCTGCTCCGCGATCAACGCGATGATCTCGATGCGCGGGCAGGCCGCCGATTACGACCATTGGCGCCAGCTCGGCATGACCGGCTGGGGCTATGACGACGTGCTGCCGCTGTTCAAGCGGCTTGAGGATCATTTCCTCGGCGCGAGCGAACATCATGGCAGTGGCGGCGGCTGGCGCATCGAGGCGCCGCGGCTGTCCTGGGATGTCCTCGATGCCGTTGGCGATGCCGCAGAAGAAATGGGCATCAAGCGCATTCCGGATTTCAACACCGGCGACAACGAAGGTACCAGCTATTTCCACGTCAACCAAAAGCGCGGCCGGCGCTGGTCGTCGGCGCGCGGCTTCCTCAAGCCGGCGCTGAACCGGGCGAACCTGCGACTGGAGAAGCACGTGCTGGTCGACCGCCTCATCATCGAGCAGGGCCGCGCCGTCGGCGTGCGCTTCGTCCAGAACGGCGAGATCATCGAGGCGCGCGCAAAACGCGAAGTGGTGCTCTCGGCAGGCTCGATCGGCTCGGTGCAGGTTCTGCACCGCTCCGGCATCGGTCCGGCCGACTGGCTGTCGCCGCTCGGCATCGATATCGTCATGGACAAGCCCGGCGTCGGCCGCAATCTGCAGGACCATCTCCAGCAGCGCGCGATCTACAAGGTCGAGGGCGTGCGAACGCTGAACGAGACCTATTACAATCTGTTCCGCCGCGGCCTGATGGGGCTCGACTATGCGTTCCGGCGGCGCGGCCCCCTGACGATGGCGCCGTCGCAACTCGGCATCTTCACGCGCTCGGATGCGACGCGCGCGCGCGCCAACATCCAGTTCCACGTGCAGCCCCTGTCGCTCGACAAGTTCGGCGATCCCCTGCACCGCTTCCCGGCGATCACGGTGAGCGCCTGCAATCTGCAGCCGACGTCGCGCGGCACCGTGCGGCTGCGCTCGGCGAACCCGGACGAGAAACCGATCATTGCGCCGAACTACCTGTCCACCGATGACGACCGCCGGGTCGGCGCCGACGCCATCCGTACCACCCGGCGCCTGATGCAGCAGAAGGCGCTGGCAAAATATCGCCCGAGCGAATATCTGCCAGGTCCCAGCGTCGGCGACGACGATGCCTCGCTCGCAAAAGCCGCAGGCGATATCGGCACCACCATCTTCCATCCCGTCGGCACCGCCAAGATGGGCGCGGCGCATGATCCAATGGCGGTGGTCGACGAACGCCTGCGCTTCTACGGCCTCAGCGGCCTTCGCATCGTCGACGCCTCGATCATGCCGACGATCACCTCGGGCAACACCAACACGCCGACCGCGATGATCGCCGAAAAGGGCGCGACGATGATTTTGGAGGATGCGAAGTAACGAACCCGTAGCCCGGATGGAGCGAAGCGCAATCCGGGACTCTGACGCAACACGGCCCCGGATCGCTCCATCCGGGCTTCTGTAACGGGCCTCAGTAAGTCAATCCCTTTTTGCCTGATCCAATCGCTGGGCACTTGCTTCTGT
>NZ_JAFCKW010000018.1 GCF_018129965.1 Bradyrhizobium diazoefficiens
CAACCAACAGGCCGCTCGCGAGCGCGCTTGCAAATCGCGCCGTAGCGAGCGGGCGGCCGGCCCGTTACCCCATCTACACGACCCACAAACGAAAATAGCCGGGCGTGAGCCCGGCCATTTTGATTCGGTCGCTGCGTCCGCGTCAGTACAGCGGGAAATTTTGCGGATAGCCGCCGACATCCGACGCCGGGCTCAGCGGCTGGCGATCGATCGGACGGTTGAGGTTTTCGCGGGCGAAGGACGGATAGCCGACGGCCGGCGGGAAGGCGTAATCGGAGAACTTGCGGTCGCCCGGATTGACCTCGGTGCCGCCGTCGAGCCAGGAGCGCTTGCTCACATAGAGGCGGGTGCGTCCCTGCTGATAGACAGCGTTGGGGCCGCTCGGTCCGTAATAGGGACGGCCGCGCTCGTCATGGCGCTTGGTCCTGGTGTCGGCCGAGGCCGGCGTCGCGAGGGACACGGCAATCACGGCGCCCGCCGCAAGCCAGGTCGCCAGTTTGGCAGAGAATTTCGAGCTCATCACGTCCCCTTCAGGCGGCAAGCCGCCAGTCGATATCGCTCCATACTAGCCCGGCCGGGGTGTCCGCAACTAGGTCAATTGGGTCACACCAGCCCGGAATAATCGAGCGCGTCGGCAAAAGTTGCATGGATACCAGCTACTTGCTCAGCCCGCCGGGCTTGATGCGCCTCAAAGCGCCCCGCGCAATTGCGCGTTTGCGGCGCCCAGCAGCCAATCAGACGAGGCCTGGGCGTCACATCCCCTGCGCTTGAGCTCGGCATGGGCGAACAATTCGGCCAGCTTCGGCTCGTTGCCCGACGTCAGGAGCGTCAGCCGGTTCAGCGTGCAGGCGATCGCCGCACGCCGGGCCGGCAGCGTATCGCCCTGGCAGGAGAAGCCGGAGATCTGGAGCGCCGGCTCCTCGCTGCGCTTGAGGTAGCCAAGGCAGGCTTGCATCCCTTCCGCCGTGCCGGTCGGCCGAAACAGCGCCACGGGGCCGAATTTCGTGTCGATCAGGCCGGCCTGCTCGAGCGGGCTTGCCGCACCCAGGCCCATCTGCACGGCGAGATCCGCGGTGGCCGGACGAGAGAGGTCGAATTCGTCGCCCTGCCGGTAAATCTCGAGCCCCGCGAGGGGCTTGTTGGCCTCGCCCGCCCAGCGCATCACGTCCCTGCGGCCGCCGCCCGGATGCCTAAGAATGGTGTAAGAGACTGTTTTTTCTAAAGAATCGAGCCGACTGAGCGCGAAGGCCGGGTGCGAGCGGGAGGCTTCGCTCCAGCCCGGCTGGTCCGCGGAGCCGTCGTCGCGCAGGCTTGGCATCTGGCCGAGCGCCGCAAGCGCGAGGATGGCAAACAGGACGAGCGCCCCCACATAGGCAATCAGGTGCGCCAGCGTCCCGACGATCTCGTCGGCGAACGCTGCAAGCGCCAGATGGATCTGGGTGGGGCTAACGGCCGTGCGGGCCTCGGGCGACTGCATCCACGTCCCTAAGGCAGGGTCCAACGTTGTCTTGAGGTCGGTTCTCGCATAGAAGCGCTGCTCTTCCTGTTTAAGCGTCAGCTTCGGGAACGGGCTTTTTCATCGGAGAGTGAACGATGGGTTACAAAGTCGCAGTCGTCGGCGCGACCGGCAATGTCGGACGGGAAATGCTCAACATTCTGGATGAGCGCAAATTCCCCGCGGACGAGGTCGTGGCCCTGGCGTCGCGCCGCAGCGTCGGCGTCGAGGTCTCCTATGGCGACCGCACCCTGAAGTGCAAGGCGCTCGAGCATTACGACTTCTCCGATGTCGATATCTGCCTGATGTCGGCGGGCGGCACGGTGTCGAAGGAATGGTCGCCGAAGATCGGCGCCGCCGGCGCCGTCGTGATCGACAATTCGTCGGCCTGGCGCATGGACCCGGACGTGCCGCTGATCGTGCCCGAGGTGAACGCGGATGCGACCGCGGGCTTCAAGACCAAGAACATCATCGCCAACCCGAACTGCTCGACCGCGCAGCTCGTGGTCGCGCTGAAGCCGCTGCACGACAAAGCGACGATCAAGCGCGTCGTGGTTTCGACCTACCAGTCGGTGTCCGGCGCCGGCAAGGATGCGATGGACGAATTGTTCTCGCAGACCAAGGCCGTCTACACCAACCAGGAACTGGTCAACAACAAATTCCCCAAGCGTATCGCCTTCAACGTTATCCCCCAGATCGACGTCTTCATGGAGGACGGCTACACCAAGGAAGAGTGGAAGATGATGGTGGAGACCAAGAAGATTCTTGATCCCAAGATCAAGCTCTCCGCCACCTGCGTGCGCGTGCCGGTGTTCGTCGGCCATTCCGAGGCTGTCAACATCGAGTTCGAGAATCCGATCAGCGCGGATGAAGCCCGCGACATCCTGCGCAAGGCGCCCGGCTGCCTCGTCATCGACAAGCACGAGCCCGGCGGCTACGCCACGCCATATGAAGCAGCCGGTGAGGATGCCACCTATATCAGCCGCATCCGCGAGGACGCGACGGTGGAGAACGGCCTCGTGCTGTGGTGCGTGTCCGACAACCTACGCAAGGGCGCCGCGCTCAACGCGATCCAGATCGCGGAAGTCCTGATCAACCGCAAGCTGATCAGCGCCAAGAAGAAGGCGGCGTAAGCCGCCGGTCACAACCCTCTAGTCGTCCCGGACAAGCGCGCAAAGGCGCGCGCAGATCCGGGACCCATAACCACAGGGCGTGGTCTGAGGGGAAGTTGATAACTCCGAGTCTTCGCAACACAACTGCTGCGGCGTATGGGTCCCGGATTTGCGCTTGCGCTTGTCCGTGACGCCGAGCGTGGTTGGCGAACCCGCCTACGCCGCGTCGCGCGCGTTCTTGAATTCCTTGCTCGCCTTGTCCAGCACGAACAGCGATCCCTCCGCGACGCCGAAATAGGCGCCGTGAGTCTGCATCTGGCCTGAGTCGACCGCCTTCTGCACGAACGGGAACGTCATCAGGTTTTCCAGGCTGCGGAACACCGCGGCCTTCTCGATGCGCTCGACGAACTGCGCCATCGACTCGTGGTCGCGCTGCTCGACCACCTCGCCCGGCTTGATGAACATCTGCATCCATTTGCCGATGAAGTCGCCCGGCGTCAGCGGCTCGATCTTGTCGACGAAGGCACGGATGCCGCCGCATTGCGCGTGGCCGAGCACCACGATGTGCTTCACCTTCAGCACCGTCACCGCATATTCCAGCGCGGCCGAGACGCCATGCGCATTGCCATCGGGCTGATACACCGGCACCAGATTGGCGATGTTGCGCACCACGAACAATTCGCCGGGGCCGACGTCGAAGATCACTTCGGGCGAGACGCGGCTGTCGCAGCAGCCGATCACCATCACTTCCGGCGACTGCCCCTTCACCGAGAGGTCGCGATAGCGGGTCTGCTCGGTCGGCAGCCGCTGGGTGGCGAAGGCCTGGTAGCCTTGCAGCAAATGCGTCGGAAATGTCGTCATGACCTATGCCTAATCATAGACCGCCGGGGCGAACAAGCCTTTCGAATGGGCAGGCCAGATGCTATCGGCTTGCGTCAGAACACAGACGAGGAACCCGGAAGGAACGCTCGCATGACCCGCCCGCGCCGCAGCCATCTGTTCATGCCCGGCTCCAATCCCCGCGCGCTGGAAAAGGCGCGAAACCTCGCCGCCGACGGTTTGATCCTCGATCTGGAGGATTCCGTCGCTCCCGACGCCAAGGCGGTGGCGCGCGACGGGATCGCTGCCGCGATCGCGGCCAAGGGGTTCGGCAGGCGCGAGATCCTGATCCGGACCAACGGCCTCGACACGCCCTGGTGGGCCGATGACGTCGCCATGGCCGCCAAGGCCTCGCCGGATGGCATCCTCGTTCCAAAAGTCTCGAGCGTCGAGGATCTCCAGAGCATCGGCCGCCGTCTGGCCGAGCTCGGCGCTGCGCCGACCGTGAAGGTCTGGGCCATGATCGAAACCGCGCGCGCGGTGCTGCATGCCGAGGAGCTGGCTGAGGCCGGTCGCGATCCGAACACGCGTCTGTCGGGCTTCGTGTTCGGCCCGAACGACATCTCGCGCGAGACCCGCATCAAAATGCTGCCCGGCCGCGCCGCGATGATCCCGATGATCACCCATTGCATCCTGGCGACGCGCGCCGCCGGCCTCGAGATCCTCGACGGCCCCTACAGCGACATCAACGATCCCGACGGCTTCGCCACCGAATGCGCGCAAGCGCGCGACCTCGGCTTCGACGGCAAGACGCTGATCCACCCCTCGCAGATCGACGCCTGCAACGCGATCTTCACGCCACCCGAAGAGGACATCGCCCGCGCGCGAAAGATCATCGCGGCGTTCGAGCTGCCGGAAAACGTCTCGCGCGGTGCGATTCGGCTCGATGGCGCGATGGTCGAGCGCCTGCATGCCGACATGGCACGTCGAACGATCGAGATTTCGGATGCGATCGCGGCGATGGGGAAGGGCTAGGCCTACGACGCAACGACTAACTTGAATGAGTATCGATCGAAACGAGCTTCGCCCCCAGCTCCAACAGCAGGATCATTACAAGGGATTGGAGATCGGATTTTGGATTCAAGCTGGCGGTCTTTGATCCATGTGCGGTTTCGAGAATGAGCCAATCGCCATTTTGGATCTGAATTGTGCCGTAGTGCGAAGAGCCGCCAAACTGGTATTTGACGACGTATCTGATTTGAGCGGCTGAAACGCGCAAATCTGATAACGGCGCCACTGCAGCGTCACCGATCGCGACACAGCAGATATGGGCGCGCGGCATTCGGGGGTTGTGTGAATTCCCTCGAATTTTATGGTCCTGTCAATGCGCCGCGACGTCGACGCGATCGAGCGACTCAAGCGTCGAGGCATTGGCGCAATAGCCGTGATAGTGCTCCGCGGCGGTGCCGTCGGCGAGGTCGCGATCGCACTGCGCCTTGTGCTCGCAAAGCGAACAGACCCGTTCCATGTCGCGGAGCAGCAGCGGCTGGACGCGGCCCAGCGCTTCGGCGCTGATGCCGAGTTGTTCCAGCATTTTCGGCAGCTCGTCGGCTGCGTGCCGGCCGTGCCGGACCAGTTCCTCGAGATCGTCAGGTGCGATCCTGAGGTCGCTCGCAATGCGGTCGAAATCAGCGCGGCCAAGCTGCCGCATCTCACTCAGCTCGCGGTGATGCTTCAGCCACGCGGCAAAGGACTCGATGAGGTCCTGGACGATGGGATAAGGCCTGCTTGCCGTGCTCATGAGGGGCTCCATTCGATCGGCGGAACTGGAGCCAGATTAGGCACAATGATGCAGGTGCGCGTTGCGCTGGATCAAATGCGCGCCGCGAACATTCCTCATCATCATGGCCGGGCTTGTCCCGGCCATCCACGCCTTGTCTCGCGGAATCAAGAACGTGGATGCCCGGGACAAGCCCGGGCATGACGACCTCTTACGATGTTGTATCGGGTGCGCCAGAGAGGAGAGCTAGCCAAACCGCTCCGCCGCCCAATGATACAGGCTGCCCGGGATCGGCTTCTCACCGCCGCGGCCCTTGGGCGAGATGTGCAGGCCGATGATGGCGGGGTCGGTGACGAGGCCGAGATAGCTCGAGGGATCGAAGAACAGCTTTGGCTCGGCGTGCACGGCGTAGAAGGATTGCTTCGGCAGCGCGCATCCCAATTCCCCGGTCCGGCGCGCCAGCGCGGTCAGCGCTGCCGGGCCGTAGATCGCGACGCGGATATCGGACAGGCGGCTCGATTTGCCGCGCAGGCGGCGCATCAGGAAGGTGAGGCGGTGGCGTACCGACAGCCAGTCCGGCGTCAGCTCCTCCTGCTCCATCAACTCCTCGAAGGCGGTGACGATGCCGTGCGCGGGCGGCAGATAGATCACGGAATTGCCGAGTTGGCGGGGACGCTCCCAGGCAAAGTAGGGCCTGGCCGGATCGATCTCGACGGGCTTCAGGAGCAGCACGTCCGCATCGAGCCAGAGGCCGAGGCCCTTCGCCATCAGCTTCATGCGGAAGAAATCGCTGAACTGGAGCGTGGTCCAGTCGCGCCAGCTGCCGTCCGGCTGCGGCGGCCGCAAGCGTTCCGAGAAGGCGTGCGGCAGGATCGCCTCGGCGTCCGCGTTCTGGATTCCCGCGGGCAGGCCGGGAATGGTGTCGAAGCTGTAGACCGTGACCTTGTGGCCGGCCGCGAGCTGCGAGCGCAGACAGGTCTGGCGCAGCGCATCCATCGGGCCGTGCCAGAAGGTGACGATCTCGGGCAGCATGACTGCAGCTATACGGGAATCAGGGCAAAGAAAAAGCCCCGGCGCTGGCTGCACCGGGGCTCGAACCGGAACTGGCGATCAGGCCCAGGCGCGTTCGCGCTTGAGCTTCTCCTCATAGGTGTCGATCGAAGACTTCTTCTCCATCGTGAGGCCGATGTCGTCGAGGCCGTTGATCAGGCAGTGCTTGCGGAAGGGGTCGATCTCGAACTTGACGGCGCCGCCGTCGGGGCCGCGGATTTCCTGGTTCGGCAGGTCGATCGTCAGCGTCGCGTTGGCGCCGCGCTCGGCGTCGTCGAACAGCTTGTCGAGGTCTTCCTGCGACACGCGGATCGGCAGAATGCCGTTCTTGAAGCAATTGTTGTAGAAGATGTCGCCGAACGAGGTCGAGATCACGCAGCGGATGCCGAAATCGAGCAGCGCCCAGGGCGCATGCTCGCGGCTCGAGCCGCAGCCGAAATTGTCGCCGGCGACCAGCACCTTCGCATTGCGATAGGCGGGCTGGTTGAGGACGAAATCCGGATTCTCGCTGCCGTCGTCCTTGTAGCGCTGCTCGGAGAAGAGCCCCTTGCCAAGGCCGGTGCGCTTGATGGTCTTGAGGTACTGCTTCGGAATGATCATGTCGGTGTCGACATTGATGATCTTCAGCGGCGCCGCGACGCCTTCCAGCGTGGTGAACTTGTCCATGGTTGCGATTTCCCGAGTGTTTCTGGGGGAACCGCTATTTATCGCGATCGGGGGCCGAATCCTAGGCCGAATTCGGCAGGTCTCGTCTGCTTGGTAGCCCGGGAGTTGGTGCGCCCCCTCGCCCGCTTGCGGGGGGGGGGGGGAGCGCACCGTCAATGCGGCAACCCTCCCTTATTCTGCCTGAGCCTCGATCGCCGCCATATCGTCGTCCGAGAGGCCGAAATGGTGGCCGATCTCGTGGATCAGGACGTGGCGGACGATATGTCCGAGGCTCTCGTCGTGCTCGGCCCAGTAGTCCAGGATCGGCCGGCGGTAGAGCCAGACCATGTTGGGCAGCCGCGCCACGTCGCCAAAACTCTGCTGGGGCAGGCCGACGCCCTGGAACAGGCCGAGCAGGTCGAACTCGCTCTCGCATTCCATCTCGTCCATGACCTCCTCGGTCGGGAAGTCGTCGACGCGCAGGATGACGCCCTCGCAGAGCGCGCGGAACTCCGCCGGCAGGCGATCGAAGATCTCATGCGCCGTCGTTTCCATCTCGGCCAGCGAGGGCGCTTTCAATTCCGTCCACATGGGCTTCTCTTAACCCGGGTTTCCCGGCGATGCATCCGGCTTTATAAGCGCGGCGAGGTTGACGGGCGCCGCCAAAACGGGGAGCGTGGGGCCTTGAATGGAAAGTTCGGGTGGGCGGTAAAATGCGAGCGAAAACGGCGCTGACGCTACTGTGCATGGGGTTGTTTTCGACTGTTCTCGTCGCCGGCCAAAATCACGCCCAGGCCCAGACGGCCGCTCCTGAGATTCGGCTGGCCCAGGCGGCCGCGCCCGACGCCCCGCCACCGCGCAAGCGACGCTTGCGCGTCACGCCCTATGACAGCCCTGACGGCGTCTATCCGCGCTACAATCCGGGTCCGGATGCAGTCCGCGAATGCAACGCCACCTATGTGCAGGAATACCGGCCGAGCGGCACGGTGATCGTGCCACACATGAGCTGCTATTGGCGCCGGGGCTGAAGCGCAGTTCCCGCGCAGCGCGCCGACGATGCCACATCTTCTAGGCGGAGGTGTCATGACGAGATCGATCGCATGGGCCATCGTGGTCGCGCTTGCTGCAGGACTGCCTTATGCATCCGCTTCGCACAGCGTGACGAAGCTGCCGGATGCCGCGGCGGGCCGCGCGGTGTTCGATGCGCGACGACACGCGCGATATGACGCCTTGCGGTACTCTCCGCGTCCTGATCCGCATTATTACGCGCGCCCAGTCCACTACCGTCCTTATCCCTACGCTTGGCCCGCACCGTTCGTGTTCGGCTTCGCGCCTCGGTGGTGACGTCGCGCGCGTTGCGAGGACGCCGCCATTCATGGGGCGTTCACGTCGCTGTCCCTAATTTAATCTTGGGAGCGACCACAAATGAACAGCCGGATGAAAAACGGTGGCGCAAGCCAGGACGCTGCGCCGCAGTGCCGTTGTTCAGATTCAGGGAGAATTCCATGTTGAGACTGTTGGGTCGCGCGACCAGTCCGATGCGCCTGCTCGGGCTTGCGGCGATTGCTACGCTGATGCTGTCGGGCGGAACCGCGCGCCGTGCCGAAGCGATGACGCCGATCAATCCGACGGCATTGCCGGCGGCGAAGGCCGCAGACGACGACATGATCACGCAGGTCCGCCACGGTGGTGGTGGACATGGTGGTGGTGGACGTGGCGGCGGCGGTTTCCATGGTGGTGGAGGTTTTCGCGGTGGCGGCGCGCATTTCGGCGGCGGTGGGTTCCGCGCTGCGCCGGCCTTTCACGGCGGCGGCTATCGCTACGGCGGCTTTCACCGTTACGGTGGCTATCACCGCTATGGCGGCTATCGGCCCGTCTATTACGGCCATCGCCATTTTCACCGGCGCTACTATGGCGGCTACTATCCCTATTACAGCCATCCGCGCCGCTGCCGGGTGATCTGGACCTATTACGGCCCGCGCCGCGTCTGCCGCTGGCATCGCTGGCACCATCCGTACCGCTATTGGTGAGTACGGCTCGACATGAAAAGGGCGCCTCAACGGCGCCCTTTTGCATTCCTGGCTTCAGCGGAAGCGCCTCAGCGCCACTCCCTGACGTCGACGAAGTGACCGGCGATCGCCGCCGCGGCCGCCATCGCCGGCGACACCAGATGGGTGCGGCCCTTGAAGCCCTGCCGGCCCTCGAAATTGCGGTTCGAGGTCGAGGCGCAGCGCTCTTCCGGCGCCAGCTTGTCCGGATTCATGGCGAGGCACATCGAGCAACCCGGCTCGCGCCATTCGAAGCCGGCCTTGATGAAGATCTTGTCCAGACCTTCGGCCTCGGCCTGCTCCTTCACGAGGCCTGAGCCCGGCACGACCATGGCGTTGACGTTGGCCGAGACATGCTTGCCTTCCGCGATCTTGGCGGCGGCGCGCAAGTCTTCGATGCGGCCATTGGTGCAGGAGCCGATGAAGATGCGATCGACCTTGATGTCGGTGATCTTCGTGCCCGCGGTCAGGCCCATATATTTCAGCGCGCGATGCTTCGACAGGCGCTTGGCCTCGTCCGCGATCTTGTCCGGATCGGGCACGAAGCCGGTCACGGAGATCACGTCCTCAGGGCTGGTGCCCCAGGTCACGATCGGCGGCAGTTTTGCGGCGTCGAGACGCAGCTCGTGGTCGAACTGCGCGCCCTCGTCGGAGCGCAGCGTCTCCCAGTAGCGCATCGCCGCATCCCAGTCCGCGCCCTTCGGCGACTTCGGACGGCCGCGCAGGAAGTCGAACGCCTTCTGGTCGGGCGCGACGAGGCCGGCGCGCGCGCCGCCTTCGATCGACATGTTGCAGACCGTCATGCGGCCTTCCATGCTGAGCGCGCGGATCGCGTCGCCGGCATATTCGAGCACGTAGCCGGTGCCGCCCGCGGTGCCGATCTCGCCGATGATGGCCAGGATGATGTCCTTGCCGGTCACGCCGTCGGGCAGTTTGCCGTCGACGGTGACGCGCATGTTCTTGGCCTTCTTCTGGATCAGCGTCTGCGTCGCCAGCACGTGCTCGACCTCGGAGGTGCCGATGCCGTGCGCGAGCGCGCCGAACGCGCCATGCGTCGAAGTGTGGCTGTCACCGCACACGATGGTGGTGCCGGGCAGCGTAAAGCCCTGCTCGGGGCCGATGACGTGAACGACGCCCTGGCGCTTGTCGAACTCGTTGTAATATTCGATGCCGAATTCCCTGGCGTTCTCGGCGAGCGTCTTGATCTGCTCGATGCTCTCCGGATCCGGGTTCGGCTTGGTGCGGTCGGTGGTCGGCACGTTGTGGTCGACGACGGCGAGCGTCTTCTCGGGCGCGCGCACCTTGCGGCCGGTCATGCGCAGGCCTTCGAACGCCTGCGGCGAGGTCACCTCGTGCACCAGATGGCGGTCGATATAGAGCAGGCAGGTGCCGTCGTCGGCTTCGTGCACCAGATGGTCGTTCCAGATCTTGTCGTACAGGGTTGTCGGCTTGGACATGAGCGTGGGCTCCGGGAATGTGTGTCAGCGAAAAGCGCGGGCGACGCGCCGGGCAACAAAATCGTCAACGCAGCTTTTAGGCTGCGCGCATAAGCTCTGACGTTGCCGAAGTCGCGAAGCGTCCGAAGAACCGGCCAGGCAGCCGCGAGCGATCGTCGATGACGATGCGCTTGATGGGCTCCATGCGGGTCTGATCTGGAAACATTCTAGCCGTTATATAGCAGGCCGAACCGGAATCGCGAGGGCTTTGAGGCGCACGGCTGACGCAACAAAAAAGCGCGGGGTTTCGCCCCGCGCTTTGGAAACTCGACTGGTCGCGAGGCTTACTCGTTGACGGCCTTGGCGTGCTCGGTCTTCTCGACGATACGAGCCGACTTGCCGCGCAGCTGACGCAGGTAATAAAGCTTGGCGCGACGCACCTTGCCGCGGCGCACAACCTTGATCGAGTCGATCATCGGCGACATCACCGGGAACACGCGCTCCACGCCCTCGCCGTAGGAAATCTTGCGAACGGTGAAGCTCTCGTTGAGGCCACCGCCGGACCGGCCGATGCAGACGCCTTCATAGGCCTGCACGCGGGTACGGTCGCCTTCGACCACCTTCACGTTGACGATCACGGTGTCGCCGGGGCCGAAATCCGGAATCACCTTGGTGGCGGAGAGCTTGTCGAATTGCTCTTTTTCGAGCTGTTGGATCAGGTTCATGGGTAAATCTCCATCGGCGCGCCCAGCCTTGGAAACGGGGGCTGCGCGAAATTCATTTATCCAGCCATTGCGGATGTGGCCGCTCCTATAAGGCAGTCCGGAGCGTTTGTCACCCGTCTGTCTTGTTTTTTGGCGTTTTTTGGCGTCCGGCCCGATTCGGCGCCTTGTTCGGGATTTGGGCCCATAAATCGGGCCGCCGGGCTGCCGTCAGCGCCTCGGACTGCGCCCGCCGCCAGCCAGCGACCCTGGCATGGTCGCCGGAGGTCAGGACGTCCGGGATGGGCGCCCCCTCGAACAGTTGCGGGCGGGTATATTGGGGGTATTCGAGCAGGCCATCCGAAAAGCTTTCCTCGGCTCCCGAGGCTTCTTTGCCCATCACGCCCGGCAGCAGCCGGACGCAGGCATCGATCAGCGCCAAAGCCGCGATTTCGCCCCCCGAGAGCACGTAATCGCCGATCGAAACCTCCTCCAGACCCCGACCGTCGATCACCCGCTGGTCGACCCCCTCGAACCGCCCGCACACGATCAGGGGGCCGGGGCCCTTCGCAAGTTCCGTGACGCGGGCCTGGGTCAATGGCCGACCCCGCGGGCTCATCAGGAGGCGGGGCCGCTCAGGGCCGGTCTCAGCGGCATCGATCGCCGCCGCCAGAACATCCGCGCGCAGCACCATGCCCGGCCCGCCGCCGGCCGGGGTGTCGTCGACGCTGCGATGGCGGTCCGTGGCGGAGGCCCGAATGTCCCGCGCCTCGATCTCCCAGAGGCCTGCGGCCAGCGCCCGGCCGGCCAGGCTCACGCCGAGCGGCCCCGGAAACATCTCCGGAAACAGCGTCAGCACTGTCGCGCGCCAGGGGGAGGAGTTTGTCATGGCGGCTGGTTAGGGCATCGCGGCCGGAAGGTCGAGACCTCGGGTTTGTATGTGGGGTTCGTCAGGCCCGCCGGCTGTCGGCAAGATGCGTTGCCAGCAGAAGCGCGAGCGGGCAGATGGCAAGTGCCGTGATCGCAGTCGCAACGGTTGCCAGGGCCGGACCCACGGCATCGCCGAGCAGGCCGAACAGCACCGGCGCGGTTGCGCCCGATCCGATCGTGCCGCTGTAGAAAAGCGCGAAGGCGCGTTCGGTACGGTGAGGCGACGTCAGTTCGGGAACCGTCCCATAGAGCACCGAGGATGTGCCGTTGAGCATCACGCCGAGCAACGGAAGCAGAATGATGGCAGGCGTCAGCGGCAATGCCAGCACTGCGAGGATCAGCGCCGCCGTGCCACCCTCGGTCAGAAGCACAGTGCGGATCGTGCCGACGCGCTCGCCCAGCCAGCCGCAGGTGAATTTGCCGGCGGCGCCGCCGATGAAGACCAGCGCAAGCGCAAAGCCGCTCGTCGGCAGCGAGGCGCCCTTGTCGCGCAGCAGGAAGGGCAGGAAGGTGAGAAAGCCCATCCGGACAGCACTGTCGAGAATTCCGATCGCAAGCAGCCACGAGAAGCCACCGCGGCCGGCCTGCGCGCTTTGCGTTGTGACCGATGGTTTGTGGCCAAAGCCCTTGCCGACGGCTGGCATCAGCATCGCGAGGCAGAGCGCGACGAACAGGCCCGCCAAGGCGACCAGCAGCAGCGCGTGTCGCCACGACATGATCACCAGCAGTATCGCGATAAGGGGCGGCAGCGCCGCCTTGCCGAGGTCGCCGCTGAAATTGTAGATGCCGAGAGGTCCGCGCGCGGCCTTGCCATAGGCGCGCGACACGGCAGCGGATGCGAGCGGATGCTGCGTGCTCGAACCCGCGCCTGACACGAGAAGCGCAAGCCCCAATCCCACGACGCCGCCGGACAGTCCGGCCAGGACATAGCCGAGCGCGGCCACCACCGTGCCAAGCGCAAGCAGGATCTTTCCATCGATCCGCTCGGCCAGGCGGCCGGCCGGGATTTGCAGCCCGGCCATAGCGCCGGAATAGACCCCCCGCATCATCGCGAGCAGGCCGTAGCTGAGGGCGAACTCGGTCTGCCAGACCGGCAGCAGCACGTAGATCAGGTCGGTGAAGCCGTCGTGCAGGGCGTGGTTGATGCCGGTGGCCGCGAGCGTGCGGCGGGCCTTGTTGTGCGTCGCTGCCTCTTCGCTGGCGGCCGGTCGTGGTTGCGATAGAAAACCTAAAGGCAGAATGGTCACGGTGCAGATTCCGGAACGGTCAAAAGAAAGGGCTATATGAGTGATTTGGTGGTCATCATGCAGCCTTTAAAAATCTGTCACAAACGATTAATAATTTGATCTTGCGTTAGAAATTCTCCTGTATGGCCCATGTTCGTCCCTCGCCGCAGCCTGCCTCCCCTGAATGCTGTTCGCGCCTTCGAGGCCGCCGCCCGGCTCGGCAGTTTCAAGGAGGCCGCGGTCGAGCTTGGCGTGACGCACGGTGCGGTCAGCCAGCAGATCCGTCTGCTCGAGACGTGGCTCGGGCCGCCAGCGCTGTTCCGGCGATCGGTGCGGCGGGTGGTGTTGACGCCGGCCGGCGCTGCGCTGCTCGCCGAGTTTGCGCCCGCGCTCGATCGCGTCTCGGCCGCCGTACAGCAGCATCGCAAGCGCCGCGGCGAGCCGCCGGCTGCGGTCTTGCGTGTCAATGCACTCGCGACGTTCAGCCTCCGCTGGCTCCTGCCGCGCATGACCAGGTTTCGCACCGAGCATCCAGATATCGAGGTGCGCCTGTCCACGTCGAATGATCCGGTGGATGCCTTGCCCGAGCTCTTCGACGTGGTGATCCGCGGCGGCCCCGACACCTTTCACGGTTTTGCGTCACGCTTCCTGCTGTCGGAGCAGCGGCTGCCGGTGTGCAGCCCCGCCCTGCTCGCGCAGTTGCCGCTCACGGAGGTTGCCGACCTCAGCCGGCATACGCTGCTGCACGTCACATCGATGCCGCGCCTGTGGCGCGACTGGCTGACGGATGCAGGCGAGTCGGCGCTGGAGTCGGCATCGTCACTCACATTCGACCATTTCTATCTGACGCTTCAGGCCGCGCTCGATGGCCTCGGTGTCGCCATGGGGCCGACGGCGCTGATTGCCGACGATCTCGCCGCCGGGCGCCTCGTGACACCTTTCCCGAACGTCACCCTGCCGGCCCGCAGCTATTTCGCGTATTTCCCGGAAGGGCGTGACGACGCTCCGCATCGCGCAGTGTTCTGCGACTGGCTCGAGCAGCAGGGACGGCAAACCGGCTGAGCCGGCGAAGCAACGCTTGGTCCGCAAACCTGAAAGTTGAAGGCCTTCAGTTCTTGCGGCCGTATTCGACGAGTTCACTCGTGCTGCTGTTCACCAGATGATTGTTGGCCCGCGCCACGAAGCTCCGTTTGACCCAGTGATCGATCACGGGCGCGTACCAGGTCTGCGCCGTGATCTCTCCCTTCTTTGATGGGTCGTTGGCCGAGCGCCGGGAGACGGTCGTCTCGATCTTGAAGGTTTCGAACCTGCCGGCCTTGGTGGTGATGGTTTCCTGACCGACGACTTTCGCATTGACGGAGCGTCTGAAAATGTCGCCGTTTTGCGAATTGACGTCGTATGCGGTGACGCTCCAGGCGGCGCCGACCTTCAATGGCGTCCGGATTCCCGAGCCGTCGATCGGCTGATATTTCCACGGGCCCGTGCTCTTCAGGTTCCATGACCGGTCGTAGACGTTGAGCCGGTCGCCGCTCTTGCCTCCGGCGACGTCAACGCGGATCTCTCCGGCGTTCACCTGAGTGACGACCGATTTGCGGACTTCAATGGCTCCGCCGATTTCGTCTCGCACCTCGTATGTCCAGAAGTCGCCCGGCATCGGCTCTTCCATGGATGTGGGCGACTTCGTTTCCGCCCCGTTTGAGGCAGCAGGCTGCGCGTCTCTCTCGGCAGCCTGTGTCGCGGGTGTGCCCGCGAGCAGGTAAACGACCGCCACAGCGGCCCAACGAGACATCAGGTGCTTCCAGATTGGTCCATGATGATCGAAATCCATCGACCAGCCCCTAGCGGCGGCCATATTCGATCAGCTCGACCGAGCCCTTGTCGTTGACCTTGCCGGCCGACTTGTTGACCCAGGTGCGCTTGACCCAATGATTGATTGCCGGCGCGTACCACGTCTGCTGCTCGGTCTGGAACTTCTTGGTCGGATCGTTTGCGTTACGCATCTCGAGCGACGACTCGATCTTGTACGTCTCGAACGTGCCGGCGCGGGTCGTGATGCTTTCCTGACCGGTGACTTTCGATTTGACCGAGCGCTTCAGGCTGGCGCCGTTGGTGCTATTGAAATCACTCGAGTTAGCGGTCCAGGATTTGCCGATCTCAAGTGGGGCCTTGATGCCTGAGCCGTCGTTGGGGGTAAATTTCCACGTACCATTGTCGATGACATTCCACGAACGATCGAACGTCTGGAATCCGGTGCCCGGCTTTCCGAGAAAAGTCAGGCGGATGCCGATTTCGGTGGCTGATACGTCGGTGATGGTTTGGGTGACCGTCGATTTCAGCTCGCCAGTGATCTCGTCGCGAAATTCGAAGGTCCAGCGATCGCCCGTCTTCGGCTCTTGCTGCTCCGGCGCTTCGGCGGATGCCCCGGCGGGCGGTTGGCTCGGCGCTGGTTGGGCCGCCAGCACGGTGACGAACGCGAACACGCCGATCGTTGCCAACAGGCAGCGGTGCAACATTTGAAACTCCGGGACTTGGAAGATGCGCGGTGGGTCGATGCAACCCAAGCGTGATCCAACCGGACGCTTGATGCAAGTGAAGTTTTTGCGAGGCCTGTTCGCTGGCCGTTACCGTTCCGTCATGATGCGGAAGGCTCGTCTCCGTCCTTGTCCCCGTCGATCTCCCGCGGCAGCGCGATCACCACGCGGCCGCTTTTGAGATCGACCTCCGGCACCACCGCATTGGTGAAAGGCAGCAGCATCGTCGGGCCCTTCGGCGGGGCGATCTCGATGATGTCGCCGGCGCCGAAATTATGGATGGCGAGCACGCGGCCGAGCGGATCGCCATCCGTGGTGACGGCGGCGAGGCCGATCAGGTCGGTGTGGTAATATTCGTCGTCGTCGGTCGCGGGCAGCTTGTCGCGTGCGACGTAGAGTTCGATGCCGTTGAGGCGCTCGGCCTCATCGCGGGTCGTGACGCCCTTGAACGTCGCGACCAGATGATCCTTGGCCTCACGCGCCGTTGCGACCTCGAACTGGCGCTTGCCGTCCTTGGACAGCAACGGGCCGTAGTGCCTGATGGCAAAGGGATCTTCGGTGAAGGTCCATAGTTTGACCGCACCGCGCACCCCATGCGCGGCGCCGATCCGCGCGACGCAGACCAGCGCCGACATGGGTGAGCCTTAACCCTTCGCGGCGGCTTCGGCCTGCGCCTTGCGCTCCTTGCGCGGTACGGCCTTTTCCGGGTTGCTGCGCGCTTCGCGCTTCTTGACGCCGGCGGCGTCGAGGAAACGCGACACGCGGTCCGACGGCTGCGCGCCCTTGGCGAGCCAGGCCTTCACCTTGTCCATGTCGAGCTTGAGGCGGGTCTCGTTGTCCTTCGGCAGCAGCGGGTTGAAATAGCCGAGACGCTCGATGAAGCGGCCATCGCGGGGGAAACGCGAATCGGCGACGACGACGTGATAGACGGGACGCTTCTTGGTGCCTGCGCGGGCGAGGCGGATGACGACGGACATTCAGTTCTCCTTCAAAATACGGTTTGTTCGGTTGATTGGTATTTTCGCGTTGCGCGAGACCGATGCGATCCCGTGCGACGAATTCCTCATTTCTTCTTGCCGGGGAAGCCGCCGAGCCCCGGAAGGGTCGGCTTGCCGCTGAGGCCGGTCAGCCCCGGCAAATTCGGCAGGCCCGAGCGAAGACCGGGCGGCAGATCCTTCGGCAGGCTGGGCAGACCCTGTCCGCCGCCGCCCTGCATCTTCTCCTGCAGCGCTTTCATCTCGTCGGGCGAGGGCATCTTCATGCCGCCGCCAAAGCCCATCGCTTGCGCGATGCCGGCGAGCGGACCGCGCTTGCCGGAGCCCATGGCCTTCATCATGTCGGCCATGTTCCGGTGCATCTTGAGCAGCTTGTTGACCTGCTCGACGCTCTGGCCGGAACCTGCGGCGATCCGCTTCTTGCGGCTGGCCTTGAGCAAATCGGGATGACGCCGCTCGTCGCGCGTCATGGAATCGATCACCGCGACCTGCCGCTTCAGGATCTTGTCGTCGATGCCGGCGGCGGCGATCTGGTTCTTCATCTTGGCGATGCCGGGCATCATGCCCATCAGGCCGCTGATGCCGCCCATGTTCGCCATCTGCAGCAGCTGCTCGCGCATGTCGTTGAGGTCGAACTGACCCTTGCGCATGCGCTCGGCGGTACGCGCGGCCTTTTCGGCGTCGATATTGGCGGCGGCCCGCTCGACCAGCGAGACCACGTCGCCCATGCCGAGGATGCGGCCGGCGATACGATCGGGGTGGAAATCTTCCAGCGCATCGGTCTTTTCACCGGTGCCGAGCAGCTTGATCGGCTTGCCGGTGACCGCGCGCATCGACAGTGCAGCGCCGCCGCGGCCATCGCCGTCGATTCGGGTCAGCACGATGCCGGTGAGGCCGACGCGCTCGTCGAAGGCGCGCGCAAGGTTCACCGCGTCCTGGCCGGTGAGGCTGTCCGCGACCAGCAGCACCTCATGCGGGTTGGCAGCGGCTTTGATCGCGGCCGCCTCCGCCATCATGTCTTCGTCGAGCGTGGTGCGGCCGGCGGTGTCGAGCAGCACGACGTCGTAGCCGCCGAGCTTGCCGGCCTCCAGCGCGCGCTTTGCGATCTGCGGCGGCTGCTGGCCTGCGACGATCGGCAATGTCGGAATGTCGAGGTCGCGGCCGAGCACGGCCAGCTGCTCCATCGCCGCCGGACGGTAGACGTCGAGCGAAGCCATCAGCACCTTGCGCTTGTCGCGCTGGACCAGGCGGCGGGCGAGCTTGGCGGTGGTGGTCGTCTTGCCGGAGCCCTGCAGGCCGACCATCATGATCGGCACCGGCGGGACGGAATTGATGTCGATGGTCTGGCTTTCCGCGCCGAGCGTGTTGATCAGCTCGTCATGGACGATCTTGACCACCATCTGGCCGGGCGTGACGGACTTGACGACGGTGGCGCCGATCGCCTGCTCGCGGACCCGCTCGGTGAAACTGCGGACCACCTCGAGCGCGACGTCGGCTTCCAGCAGCGCGCGGCGCACTTCGCGCATCGCGGCATCGACGTCCTTTTCGGTCAGCGCACCGCGCCCCGTCAGACGATCGAGAATGCCACCAAGCCGTTCCGACAGATTGTCGAACAATGCACTTGTCCCTTGTCCTGCTCGCGCAGGGTTGCCGCGTTCACCACTGTCATGCCCCGGCTTGACCGGGGCAGCCAGTACGCCGCGGCGTCTCGGTTCAAGCCGAGCTGCCTATGGGATACTGGATCGCCCGATCAAGTCGGGCGATGACGACCTCCTTCGGGAGGCGATCTTCCAAACACCTTTGCGCCCGAGGGCGCACAGCGCTGTCGGGCGTTGGCCTCTGGCCTCCAGGGCCAGTGGGCGGGTCGAAAAGAAAGCCTTTCCGAGAAAGTGGCGGGGTTAAACGCTGCTCCCACCCAAAAGTCAAGGAAAGTTAGGGTGCCGGAGCCTGTTTGGCAGGGCAAGGACGTGAGCAAGGCCTTGAAAATGCGTCCCTTCCCGCCGCGGGTTCCTTTCCGTCCGGCTCTGCCCATATAGCGGTGACGCCTTACCTTCCGGATCTCCCGCATGAAACCCTATGACGGCCCGGTCTCCGACCATTTCGACGGCTCGAACTTCTTCGATCCGGACGGTGTTCCCCCGAAATCGCTTGGCGAGGTGCTGCGCTGGCAGTTCGGCGGCGGGCGGAAACGCGAGGCCTGGCCAGAATGGGCGCCGAGCCCCCATGCGGACACGCCGCCGGCGCGCGTCGCGGGCGACAAGGTCCGGCTGTCCTTCGTCGGTCACGCCAGCTGGCTGATCCAGGCCGGCGGCCTCAACATCCTGGTCGATCCCGTCTGGTCGGAGCGGGTGTCTCCCGTCCGCTTCGCCGGCCCGAAGCGGCACAACGATCCCGGCATTGCCTTCGAAAAGCTGCCGAAGATCGACGTCGTGCTGGTCTCGCACGGCCATTACGATCATCTGGACATTTCGACGCTGTCGCGGCTCGCTCAAAATTTCGCGCCGCGCGTGGTGACGCCGCTCGGCAACGATGTGACGATGCGCCGCGCGAATTCTTCGATCAGGGCGGAGGCGTTCGATTGGCACGATCGCGTCGAGCTCGGCAACGGCATTGCCGTGCATCTGGTCGCGACCCGGCACTGGACGGCGCGCGGCATGTTCGACCGCAACAAGGCGCTGTGGGCGAGTTTTGTGATCGAGACGCCGGCGGGGAAAATCTACGTCGTCTGCGACTCCGGTTACGGCGATGGTACCCATTTCCGCCGCGTTGCCGAGAAGCACGGCGAACTGCGCCTCGCGATCCTCCCGATCGGCGCCTACGAGCCGCGCTGGTTCATGCGCGACCAGCACATGAATCCGGAGGATGCGGTCAAGGCGCTCCTGGATTGCGGCGCGCAACAGGCGCTCGGCCATCACCACGGCACGTTCCAGCTGACGGACGAAGCGATCGACGCCCCGGCCAGGGCGCTGGGAGAGGCGCTGGAGGCCGCGAAGATTCCGCAGGAGCGGTTCGTGGCGATGAAGCCGGGGCAGGTGGTGGAGATTTAGCTTCGCTATCGCCACACATCCAGCTCGCCGTCCCGGGGCGCGACGAAGTCGCGAGCCCGGGACCCTTAGCCGCAGGAAGACGTTTGGCGAGGACTCGAAGTGACCTGCTTCGCGCCACAACCACTCCCTGTGGTTATGGATCCCCGCCTTCGCGGGGACGACACCTTTGAACTAGCAGGCAGCGTGCCTCTTTCTGCTACTGCCCCGCCTTGATCGCCCAACTCACATTCACCGTCACCGACAGTGTTTCCTCACCCGGCGCGACCGGGGCGCCTGCGGCCATCGGGGCCGCGGCCATGCGGCCCTTGAACAGCGGCATCGGAGCGCCGCCTTCGGACACGCTGAGCGGAGCACCCAGCGTCACGCCACTCGCCTTCGCGTAGATCTCGGCCTTGCGGCGCGCATCTGCGACCGCCTGCTCGCGCGCATCGTCGAGCAGCTTCGAGGCCTGCGTCACCTCGAAGGAGATGTTGCCGATGTCGTTGGCGCCGGCGCCGACCAGCGTGTCGATGATGCCGGCCACCTTGGTCATGTCGCGGATCTTCACCGTGACGCGGTTCGAGGCGCGGAAGCCGACGGCCGACGAGGCGCTGCTGGATTTGCTCTGGCCGTATTGCGGCTGCAGCGACAGGCGCGAGGTTTGGTAATCCTTCTCGGCGATGCCGGCGCCCTTCAGGGCCAGCAGCACCTTGCCCATCGCGGCGTTGTTGGCGTCGGACGCCTCCTTCGCCGTCCTGGCGTCGCTGGCGACACCGGCATCGATCTGCGCCAGATCGGGCGCCGCGGACACGGTCGCCTCGCCGCTGACCGTAATGGCGGAGGGAAAATCGTCCGCGCGTGCGGGCGTTGCCAGCAGCGTGGCGGCGAAGGCGGCGGCGAGGACGGCGGGCTTTTTCATCGGTCTCACTTCAGCGGCACGAAAACATTGATCACGAGCTTGTCCTCCGCCGTCTTCAGGGGATCGGTGAGGTACTCCTCGATGAAGGTGTCCTTGGCTTCCAGTCGCTTGTCGTCGAGGTGATTGGTGATCGCCTCATAGGTGTTGTCCATGTTGTCGTAGGAGCCGCGATGGACGAATTTCAGCGCCTTGCCCTCCGGCGATTTGCCGATGCTCATGTCCTTGGGCAGTTTCTGCGGATCCTGGTCGACCGGGATCTCGGCGAGGAAGGTGAAGCCGGTGTCGTCGGTCGAGGTGTAGACGATCATCGCATTGCCAGCGTGCTTGATGCCCTGCTTGTCCAGCAGTGTGTTCAGCGCCTTGAAGGCATCGACGAGCGTGTCGAAGGCCGAGTCCCAATTGGCGGTGCCCTTGACCATCACGACCTTCTTCGGCTCGAGCGTGGTCTCGAGGCCGAAGGGGTCTGCGGTCTGCACCGGGGCGGGGGTGGCTGCCACGGCGGGCGGCGGGGCCGCCGGGCCGGGTGAGGCGCTGGCTGCGGGCGCTGGCGATGCTGCCGGGGCCGGCGAGGCGCTTGCGGCCGGGGAGGGCGATGCCGAGGCGGCCGGCTCAGGGCTTGTCGGGGAGGGGCTTGCCGAGGCAGCCGGCGCCGGGCTCTGTGCCAGAGCCCCTGACAGCCCAAACGACAAGGCCGCTGCCGGGATCAGCGCGGCCAGAGCAAGACGACGAAAAGCAATCATTTCATTCTCCCCAGACCTTGCCCATCAAGGCCCTAACCCGGCCGCGCAACCGGCCCGCGCGAACCGCGCCGTTCTAACACGCGAGCGCCGAATTCGTCCCATGACAGATGCGTCATGGTCGTTCACCTTGGCTGCGGACGCCAAATCACTGGCCAAGCGGCCGAGGATCGCCATATAAGGCGGGCAAAATTCAGGACTTTTCATGAGCGCTCTGGCCAATCACGCATTTGCCAAGATGAACGGCATCGGCAACGAGATCATCGTTGTCGACATGCGCGAGTCCGCCTCAAAGGTGACGCCGGACGACGCCCGCGCTGTGGCCTCCGCGCAAGGCGGCGTGCCCTACGACCAGCTCATGGTGCTGCAGAAGCCGCGGCTGGACGGCACCGAAGCCTTCATCCGCATCTACAACAATGATGGCTCCGAGGCCGGTGCCTGCGGCAACGGCATGCGCTGCGTCGTGCGCCGCATCTTCGAGAAGACCGGCCAGGCCACCGCCACCTTCGAGACGGCGGCGGGCCTGCTCAATGCCTGGCAGGGCCCGGCGCCGGATCTCTACACCGTCGACATGGGCGTGCCGAAGTTCGGCTGGCAGGACATTCCGCTGGCGGAGGAGTTTCGCGACACCCGTTACATCGAGCTGCAGATCGGGCCGATCGACAATCCGATCCTGCATTCGCCATCGGTGGTGAGCATGGGCAACCCGCATGCGATCTTCTGGGTCGAGGACGTCGACGCCTACGATCTCGCTCGGTTCGGTCCGCTGCTGGAAAACCACCCGATCTTCCCCGAGCGCGCCAACATCACGCTCGCGCATATCGTCGATCGCGAGCACATCACGATGCGCACCTGGGAGCGCGGCGCCGGCCTGACCCGTGCCTGCGGTTCGGCGGCCTGCGCGACGGCCGTTGCCGCGGCGCGGCTGAAGCGCACCGAGCGCAATGTCGAGATGACGCTGCCCGGCGGCAAGCTCGGCATCGAATGGCGCGAGCGCGACGACCACGTGCTGATGACGGGCACCGCGACCTTCGAATACGAAGGCAAATTCGATCCGGCGCTGTTCGCGCCGGCCGGCTGATGTCCGTCGACATCGTCACCTTCGGCTGCCGCCTCAACGCCTTCGAGGCCGAGGTGATTCGCCGCGAGGCCGAAGGCGCTGGCCTCCAAGACACCATCGTCATCAACAGTTGCGCCGTCACCAACGAGGCGGTGGCGCAGGCGCGCCAGTCGATCCGCAAATTAAAGCGCGAGCGGCCCGGTGCGCGCATCGTCGTCACCGGCTGCGCCGCACAGACGCAAAGCGGCATGTTCGCCGAAATGGCCGAGGTCGATCGCGTCATCGGCAATGACGACAAGATGCGTGCCTCTGCGTGGCAGCAGGCGCGCAGCGCTTTCGACCTGGGGGCCAGCGAAAAAATCGCCGTCAGCGACATCATGGCAGTCAAGGAGATGGCGCCGCATCTGATCGACGGTTTTGCCAGCGGCCTGCCGCGGGTGTTCGTGCAGGTGCAGAACGGCTGCGACCATCGCTGCACATTCTGCATCATTCCCTATGGCCGCGGCAATTCGCGCTCGGTGCCGATGGGCGCGGTGGTGGAGCAGGTACAGGCGCTGGTCGAACGCGGTCATGCCGAGATCGTGCTGACCGGCGTCGACCTCACCAGCTACGGCGCCGACCTGCCGGGCGCGCCAAAACTCGGCATGCTGACGAGGCAGATCCTGCGGCATGTGCCGGAGCTGAAACGCCTGCGCATCTCCTCGATCGATTCGATCGAAGCGGACCGCGATCTGCTCGACGCCATCGCCGATGACGCGCGCCTGATGCCGCATCTGCATTTGTCGCTGCAAGCCGGCGACGACATGATTTTGAAGCGCATGAAGCGGCGGCATTCCAGGCTGGACGCCATCGCGTTCTGCGACCAGGTCCGCCGCCTGCGCCCGGATATCGCGTTCGGCGCCGACATCATCGCGGGCTTCCCGACCGAGACCGAAGAGATGTTTTCGCGCTCGCTGGAGCTGGTCGAGGAATGCGGCCTCACGTTCCTGCACGTCTTCCCCTATTCGCCGCGCCCCGGCACGCCCGCCGCGCGGATGCCGCAGGTCGCAGGCCCGGTGATCCAGGAGCGCGCCAAGCGGTTGCGTGCAGTGGGTGGAGTGGCGCTACGGCAGCGGTTGCAGACCGAAATCGGCGCGACACGCAACGTGCTGATCGAGAGCGACAGTCAGGGACGCACGGAGCATTATTTGCCGGTGGCGGTTGCGGGCGAGCGCGTTGGCAGCGTGTTGCCGTTGACGATCGCCGGCAGTGATGGCGTGCGGCTTACCACATAGTCAGCTGCTTTCTTCCTTCTCCCCTAGTGGGAGAAGGTGGCGCGAAGCGCCGGATGAGGGGGTGTTGCAGCGAACTCGAAAGTGAGAGACTCACGCACGGAGATAAACCCCTCACCCGTCTCGCCGCTCCGCGGCAAGCCACCCTCTCCCACAAGTGGAGAGGGAAGAACTACGACGCCCTGACCTGCCAGAACCGCAGCGTCCGGCGCGCATTCTCCGGCGTCATCCGCGCGTAATTTCCCTGCGCCCGCGCGATGTCGGCCGGCTTCATCGCGCCTGTCGCAAAACGGCTTTCGAGCACGGCGGCTGTCGTCTCCCAGCTGAGCTGAGCCGCCTTGCACGGGACCAGCAAGCCGTCTTCGCGCAGGCTCTGCATCAGCGGACGGATCACTTCCACGGTCGAGCCGGACAGTGCGGCCAGCGCTGCCACGGCTTCCTCGTAGCGTCGCTGCTTGGCGAAGCCGAACAACGTCGCCTCCGTGAGCTGCCCCGCGGCCTTGAGATTTGCGATGGCGCGCTTGGCGCCTTCGAAATCGCGGACGCCCGACATCTCGCGCTCGACGCCGGCGGTGACGGCGGCGATCGCGGCCTGGACCTCCTCGAACAAATGCGGCGGCGCGCGCGACAGCAGGCGGTTGCGCACCGCATCGGTCGCCGAGCGCAGCAACTGGCGGCGTAGGTCCGAGGGCAGATCGACGCGGACGCCGACGCTGACGGCGAGTTCCGGATCGTTTTCGGCCTGGCCGACGATGACGGCAAATCCCTTCGGGGATACGCGGGCCCCGGGATTGGCGGCGAGGCGTCGGCTGACGCTGGGATAGCGGCGCGCCAGCAGCGCGTCGGTGACGATCTCCTTCAGCCACCAGCGTCCGGCGACCGCGAGCAGATGCGCCTCGCTTTTGGAGGCTGCGATCTTGACCAGATCGCCATCGTCGAGGCGCGCGGATTCCTGCAGCACGGGGCCGGCGATGCGGATCTCGTCATTGTTGGCGAGGCGGCGGATCACGGAGGGCGGCGCCTGCGCGATCGGCGCAAGCTGCGCGCTGATCTCGGCCAGCGCGATGCGTGCGCCCATGTCGGCGATGGCGCGTAGTTCGATCGTGCCGATCAGGCGCTCGAGCACGTCGTCGAACAGGGTGATCTGCTCGTCGTCAAAGCTGCCGGCGGAGGACAGGAACAGGTGGGTGACGCGCCGGGCCGTTTCCAGGCCCTTTTCGGCCGAGCCGAGCCGAATCGCGGATTCGACTTCGTCGATGATCGATAAGCCGGCCGTTGACATGACGTGCAGCTCGTCCTGAGCAGATTGACGGAAGCTTGTTCTAAGCAACCTTTATCATTAGAGACGACCCCTGAACGTTTCGTAAACCAAGGGAGCGATGTCGCTCATCCTGAGGAGCCGGCGAAGCGGGCGTCTCGAAGGATGGCCGCAGGAGCCGGGCTTGCATGGTTCGAGACGGCCGCCATGCGGCCTCCTCACCATGAGGGTCTAACGGGTTATTCCCCGTTCCAGCCGCAGGCCCGCAGCTTCTCGTGCATGTGGGGCGGGGCCGGCGCGACAACGCGGACCGGCTCCTTGTTGCGCGAGATCGGCACCACGATCTCGCGGGAATGCAGGTGAAGTTTCGGCTCGCCGAACCGCGGACCGTTGCCGTAAATGTTATCGCCGAAGATTGGCCAGCCGGTCGCCGACGAATGCACCCGCAATTGATGGGTCCGCCCCGTGACCGGTTCCATGGCGAGCCAGGTCAGGCCGTCGCCCCGGCCCATCACTTTCCAGTTTGTGACCGCCTTCTGGCCCTCGGGGTCGGGCTTCTGCCACCAGCCGCGTTCGGCATTGAGCCGGCCGAGCGGCATATCGATGGTGCCTTCGTCCGAGGTGGGGCCGCCCTCCACCACGGTCCAGTAGGTCTTGCCGATCTTGCCGTGCTTGAAGAGCAGGCCGAGCGAGGCGGTGGCCTTGCGATGGCGGCCGAGCACGAGGCAGCCGGAGGTGTCCTTGTCCAGCCGGTGGGCCAGCACCGGAGGGCGCGGCAGGCCGAAACACAGCGCGCCGAAGGAGGCCTCCAGGTTGGCGCCGCCCTTGGGGCCGCGATGCACCGGCAGGCCGGACGGCTTGTCGATGACCAGCATCAGCCCGTCGCGATGGAGCACACGGGACTGTATTTCCTCGGCGGTCAATTCGGGAACATCGAGCAATTGCAGGACTTTCGTTATCGGCAGGACTTTCGGTCAAGACTTTCGTTTGGGGGCGGGAACGGCTAACACACCGCCATCATGAACGATACCACGTCAGATCCCCCCAAGCTGAGCTGGTGGCGGCGCCTGTCCGACGGGCTGAAGCGCACCTCGTCCTCGCTCGGGACAGCGGTCGCCGACCTCGTCACCAAGCGCAAGCTCGACCGCGCCATGCTCGACGACATCGAGGACGTGCTGCTGCGCGCCGACCTCGGCACTACGGTTGCGGTGCGGATCGCGGACGCCGTCGGCACGGGACGCTACGACAAGGCGATCTCGGCCGACGAGGTGAAGGACGTCGTCGCGACCGAGGTCGAGAAGGTGCTGGCGCCGGTGGCGAAGCCGCTCGTGATTGACGCGGGCAGGAAGCCGTTCGTCATCCTCGTGGTCGGCGTCAACGGCTCCGGCAAGACCACGACCATCGGAAAGCTCTCGCAGAAGTTCGCATCCGAGGGCCGCAAGGTGATGCTGGCCGCCGGCGACACGTTTCGCGCCGCGGCCATCGAGCAGCTCAAGTTCTGGGGCGAGCGGACCAAGACGCCCGTCATTGCCGGCGCCCAGGGCTCGGATTCGGCGAGCCTCGCCTTCAACGCGCTGACGGCGGCCAGGGAGCAGGCCGTCGATGTTCTCCTGATCGACACCGCCGGGCGCCTGCAGAACAAGGCCGTGCTCATGAACGAGCTCGAAAAGGTCGTGCGCGTGATCCGCAAGGTGGACGACACCGCGCCGCATGCGGTGCTGCTGGTGCTGGACGCCACCGTCGGCCAGAATGCGCTGTCGCAGGTCGAGGCTTTCCATCGCACCGCCGGGGTGACCGGCCTCGTGATGACCAAGCTCGACGGCACCGCGCGCGGCGGCATCCTGGTCGCGCTCGCGGAGAAATTCAAACTGCCGGTGCATTTCATCGGCGTCGGCGAAGGCGTCGACGATCTCGCGCCGTTCACCGCGCGCGATTTTGCCCGTGCGATCGCCGGAATCGAGTCATAGGTGCTTTCGTCATCCCCCGCGAAAGCGGGGGATCCAGTATTCCGAGCCGTCTGCGGTCTAAAATCAGCGGCGCGGCGTACTGGATGCCCCGCCCCCCGTGCGCAATTGCGCACTAGGCGGGGCATGACAGCAACAAAGGTCAGGTAATGGACAAGACCCAGCCGCATCCGCTGTTCAAGCTGGCGACCGAACTCGGTCCGCTGCTCGTCTTCTTTTTCGTCAATGCAAAGTTCAATTTGTTCGCTGCGACCGGCGCCTTCATGGTTGCGATCGTCATCGCGATGGTCGCCTCCTATGTGGTGACGCGCCACATCCCGATCATGGCAATCGTCACAGGCGTGATCGTGCTGGTGTTCGGGACGCTGACGCTGGTGCTGCACGACGAGACCTTCATCAAGGTCAAGCCGACCATCATCTACGGCCTGTTCGCCGCCATTCTCGGCGGCGGCCTCTTGTTCGGCCGCTCCTTCATCGCCGTGATGTTCGACCAGATGTTCAATTTGACGCCGCAGGGCTGGCGGATCCTCACGCTGCGCTGGGCGCTGTTCTTCGCCGGCATGGCGGTGCTGAACGAGATCGTCTGGCGCACCCAGAGCACTGATTTCTGGGTGAACTTCAAGGTGTTCGGCGTGACGCCGCTGACCATGGTGTTCGCCATCGCCCAGATGCCGCTGACCAAGCGCTATGCTGTCGAGCCGGCGTCGCTGGAAGCGAGCGAAGCGGACGCGGGGGATGTGCGGAAGTAGGTCGTGTCCCGGACGCGCGAAGCGCGAGTCGGGACCCAGCCTCTCTCCACGAGTACCGTCGCAGTGACATGGGCCCCGGCTCTGCAGCGCATCACTTCGTGCTGCGCAGCGTCCGGGGCACGAGCGGCATCAAGACCCTGCGCCCAGCGCCTTCTCCATCTGCGGCAACAGCACGGTCCGCAAATTCTCCGGCGTGATTGGTCCCACCAGCTTGTAGACGATGGTGCCCTCGCGGCCGACGACGAAGGTCTCCGGCACGCCGTAGACGCCCCATTCGATCGAGGCGCGGCCGTTGGCATCGACGCCGACGCGGCCGAACGGGTTGCCGTAGCGGCCGAGGAAACGGCGCGCATTGTCGGCGCCGTCCTTGTAGTTGATGCCGACGAGCTGGAACCGCTTGTCCTTGGCGAGCTCGGTCAGCAGCGGCGCCTCGTCGTGGCACGGCACGCACCAGGACGCCCAGACATTGACGAGGCTGACCTTGCCCTTGAACGCGGCGGGGTCGAGACCGGGCACCTGCGCGTTGTCGGCCTGCAATCCCTCGAGCTGCGGCAGCGCGGTCTGCGGCGCCGGCCGTCCGATCAGCGCGGAGGGAATCCGCGAGGGATCGCCGCTGCCGAGCTTGAACCAGAACAGCAGCGCCAGCGCGAGGAAGGCGAGCAGCGGCAGCACCATCAGGACGGTGCGGCGCTGCGGGCTTGCGGACGTCGACGGCTCGCTCATGAGATTGTTCTTGGCGTATCGGTCGCGCTGCGGCCCGAGCGGCGGGTGACGCCGCTGCGGTCCAGTTCGCGCAGTCGGGCCGTCTGGCTGCGATAGTCGAGCATGATCCAGCCGATCAGGATCGCGACCACCAGCGCGGCAGCTGCATAGGACGTTACGATGAAGGAGGCGTAGGGACCGAGCGACATCATCATGCGGCCCCGGCCTCGTTTGACGCGTTGCCCTGGCGTGAACCCGTGCCCGTCTCGCTCGAAAACGCGACGCGGCTCGCCTGCATCATCTGCAGCGAGCGGACGCGGCGGCGCAAAATCTCGTTGCGCATCGCCGCCAAATGCAGCGTGACGAACAGCAGCGTGAATGCGATCGCCATCACCAGCAGCGGGATCAGGAACGATTTGTCGAGCGCCGGGCCGCCCATGCGCATCACCGAGGCCGGCTGGTGCAGCGTGTTCCACCAGTCGACGGAGAATTTGATGATGGGCAGGTTGATGGCGCCGACCAGGGTCAGCACCGCGGCGGCGCGCGCCGCGCGGGAGGGATCGTCGACGGCGCGCCACAGCGCCATCAGGCCGAGATACATCAGGAAGAGAATCAGCACCGAGGTGAGCCGCGCGTCCCATTCCCAATAGGTGCCCCACATCGGCCGGCCCCACAGCGATCCCGTGAGCAGTGCGAGGAAAGTGAAGGCGGCGCCGATCGGCGCTGCCGCCTTCGCGGCGACGTCGGCGAGCGGATGCCGCCACACCAGCGTGCCGAGCGAGGCGATGCTCATCACGCCCCAGACGAACATCGACAGCCAGGCATTGGGCACGTGGATGAACATGATCTTGACGGTTGCGCCCTGCTGGTAGTCGTCCGGCGCGAGCGCGGATTGATAGAGCCCGATCGCGAGCAGGATGACGGTCGCGGCCGCAAGCCACGGCAACACCCGCGCCGTCAACGCGAGGAACCGTGTGGGGTTGGCGAGGTCGATCAGCGTCATGGTATCCTGATAATCACCGGTGGCCGCTCAGGCAATCAGCATGAAAGCCCGCATCTAAAATTGATCGGGGTCAAGCTCAGTCCAGTCCCTGCCGCAGGCTTGCCGCTGCTGCGAACGGCCCGATCACGAGACTGACGAGCGACAGCGCGCAGAGGATCGAGAACGGCGCGCCGAACGTCATGGGACCGACGATCACGGCCTGGGAGGCCGCGACCCCGAAAATCAGGACGGGAATCGACAGCGGCAGCACCAGCACCGCCATCAGCAGCCCGCCGCGATGCAGCGTCACCGCCAGCGCCGCGCCGATCATGCCGGTAAAGGTCAGCGCCGGGGTGCCCGCCAGCAGCGTCAGCGCCACCGCACCGGTTGCGACCATGTCGAGGTTGAGCAGCAGGCCGAGCACGGGGGTTGCGACAATCAGCGGCAGGCCCGCGGCCAGCCAGTGCGCCAGCGCCTTGGCGGCGCAGGCCAGTTCCAGCGGGGTCCGGCTCATCGTGATCAGGTCGAGCGAGCCGTCCTCATGGTCGGCCATGAACATCCGGTCCAGCGTGAGCAGGCTGGCCAGCAGCGCCCCGAGCCACAGGATCGCCGGCCCCAGCCGCGACAGCAGCGCCAGATCCGGCCCGACCGCGAACGGCATCAGCACCACCACGGTCAGGAAAAACAGCACGCCAATCAGCGCCCCGCCGCCGACGCGGAGCGCGATCCGGATGTCCCGGCGGACGAGGGCGAAGAGCGCGGTCATGGGGGGCCCCCGTTGCGCGAAGCGGGCGGTGCGCCCCCTCCCCCGCTTGCGGGGGAGGGAGGGGGAGAGGGAGAGGGAGAGGGGGTCTCGACAACGAAGACTCTCCCAGAGGAGAAAACCCTCACCCGGCGCTGCGCGCCGGCCTCCCCCGCAAACGGGAGAGGCAAGGAGGCCCGCGGCCACAGCTGTGTCCCGGCTACGTGGGCGGCGCCCAGCCGCTTGGAAAACTGAGGGTCGCTCTGGATCACGCCGCCCTCCCGATTCGCAGCTCCCGCGACTCGATCCCCAGCGGCGCATGGGTCGCAGCCACGATCATCCCGCCGCGGCTGAGATGCTCCCGCATCAGGCCGCCGAACATCTCCTGGCCGGCGACATCCAGCGCGTTGGTCGGCTCGTCCAGCAGCCAGACCGGGCGGCGGACGGTCAGCAGCCGGGCCAGCGAGAGCCGGCGGCGCTGGCCGGCGGAGAGGAAGCCGGCCGGCAGGTGGGTGGCGTGTTCGAGCCCGACGGTGGCGAGGCTCTCGGTGGCGTCGCCGCGCGCGCCGCCGAGAAAATCGGCCCAGAACGAGAGATTTTCCGCCACGCTCAGCGCCGGCTTTAGGGCGTCGCGGTGACCGAGATAGTGGCACTGCTCCGGCAGCGTCAGTTCGGCATCGCCCCCCTCCAGCGCGATCGTGCCGCCGGCCGGAACCAGCAGGCCGGCGATCAGCCGCAGCAGCGAGGTCTTGCCTGACCCGTTGCGGCCCACGACCGCCACGGCCTCGCCGGAGGCCGCCTCGAAATCGAGCCCGGAAAACACCTCGCGCCCGCCCCGCACGCAGGCGACCCCGCGTCCCGACAGCTGTATCTTGCCGTGGCCCAATCCGCTCAAAGCCGGCCTCAGGAAATCTTGGGGTAGCGCATGGGAATTTTTGGCTCGCGGTTGCTGCGGCACGATTGTGGCTGTGGCGGTGCGATTAGAAAACTTCTATAAGCCCGGAACCACTTGATGCAGCACACTCAAACCGCCCCTGCAAGCGACTCAGCCGGGTTCGCCGACGGTGTTAAAATACCCCTTGCCGGGTATAACTAACAATTGGGATTTCCTTCATGACCTCGCTCGACAGCTTCAAATGCAAAAAGACCCTCAAGGTCGGCGCCAAGACCTACGTCTATTACAGCCTGCCCACGGCCGAGAAGAATGGTCTGAAGGGAATCTCCAAGCTTCCCTATTCGATGAAGGTCCTGCTCGAGAACCTGCTGCGCAACGAGGACGGCCGCACGGTCAAGAAGGACGACATCGTCGCGGTGTCGAAATGGCTGCGCAAGAAGTCGCTCGAGCATGAGATCGCGTTCCGCCCCGCGCGCGTGCTGATGCAGGATTTCACCGGCGTTCCCGCCGTGGTCGATCTCGCCGCGATGCGCAACGCGATGCAGAAGCTCGGCGGCGATGCCGAGAAAATCAACCCGCTGGTTCCGGTCGATCTCGTCATCGACCACTCCGTGATCGTGAACTTCTTCGGCGACAACAAGGCCTTCGGCAAGAACGTCACCGAGGAATACAAGCAGAACCAGGAGCGCTACGAGTTCCTGAAGTGGGGCCAGAAGGCGTTCTCGAACTTCTCCGTCGTCCCGCCCGGCACCGGCATCTGCCACCAGGTCAATCTCGAATATCTCTCCCAGACGGTCTGGACCAAGAAGGAGAAGATGACGGTCGGCAAGAAGACCGGCACCTTCGAGGTCGCCTATCCCGATTCGCTGGTCGGCACTGATTCCCACACCACCATGGTCAACGGCCTGGCCGTGCTCGGCTGGGGCGTCGGCGGCATCGAGGCGGAAGCCTGCATGCTCGGTCAGCCGCTGTCGATGCTGCTGCCCACCGTTGTCGGCTTCAAGCTGAAGGGCGCGATGAAGGAAGGCGTCACCGCCACCGACCTCGTGCTCACCGTGACGCAGATGCTGCGCAAGCTCGGCGTGGTCGGCAAGTTCGTCGAGTTCTTCGGCCCCGGCCTCGACCATCTCTCCGTCGCCGACAAGGCGACCATCGCCAACATGGCGCCCGAATATGGCGCGACCTGCGGCTTCTTCCCGGTCGACGCTGCCGCGATCGACTATCTCAAGACCTCCGGTCGCGCGGGGCCGCGCGTCGCGCTGGTGCAGGCCTATGCCAAGGCGCAGGGCCTTTTCCGCACCGCCAAGTCGGCCGATCCGGTGTTCACGGAGACGCTGACCCTCGACCTCGGCGACGTCGTGCCCTCGATGGCCGGTCCGAAGCGCCCCGAAGGCCGCATCGCGCTGCCGTCGGTGGCCGAAGGCTTCTCGCTCGCGCTCAGCAACGAGTACAAGAAGGGCGATGAGCCGGCGAAGCGCTTTGCCGTCGAAGGCAAGAATTTCGACCTCGGCCATGGCGACGTCGTGATTGCCGCGATCACGTCCTGCACCAACACCTCCAATCCGAGCGTGCTGATCGGCGCCGGCCTGCTGGCCCAGAACGCAGCCGCCAAGGGCCTCAAGGCAAAGCCGTGGGTGAAGACCTCGCTCGCGCCGGGCAGCCAGGTGGTCGCGGCCTATCTCGCCGATTCCGGCCTCCAGAAGGATCTCGACAAGGTCGGCTTCAACCTGGTTGGCTTCGGCTGCACCACCTGTATCGGCAATTCCGGTCCGCTGCCGGAGGAGATCTCGAAGTCGATCAACGACAACGGCATCGTCGCGGCCGCCGTGCTCTCGGGTAACCGCAACTTCGAGGGCCGCGTCTCGCCGGACGTGCAGGCGAACTATCTCGCCTCGCCGCCGCTGGTCGTCGCGCACGCGCTCGCGGGCAGCGTGACCAAGAACCTGGCCGTCGAGCCGCTCGGCGAAGGCAAGGACGGCAAGCCGGTGTACCTGAAGGACATCTGGCCGACGACCAAGGAGATCAACGCCTTCATGAAGAAGTTCGTGACCGCGGCGATCTTCAAGAAGAAGTATGCCGACGTGTTCAAGGGCGACACCAACTGGCGCAAGATCAAGACCGTCGAGAGCGAAACCTATCGCTGGAACATGTCTTCGACCTATGTGCAGAATCCGCCCTATTTCGAAGGCATGAAGAAGGAGCCGGAGCCGGTCACCGACATCGTCGAGGCCCGTATCCTCGCCATGTTCGGCGACAAGATCACCACCGACCACATCTCGCCGGCCGGTTCGATCAAGCTCACCTCGCCCGCTGGAAAATATCTCAGCGAGCACCAGGTGCGTCCCGCCGACTTCAACCAGTACGGTACGCGCCGCGGCAACCACGAAGTCATGATGCGCGGCACCTTCGCCAACATCCGCATCAAGAACTTCATGCTGAAGGGCGCCGACGGCAACATTCCGGAAGGCGGCCTCACCAAGCACTGGCCCGACGGCGAGCAGATGTCGATCTACGACGCCGCGATGAAGTACCAGCAGGAGCAGGTGCCGCTGGTGGTGTTCGCCGGCGCCGAATACGGCAACGGCTCCTCGCGCGACTGGGCCGCGAAGGGCACCCGTCTGCTCGGCGTGCGCGCCGTGATCTGCCAGAGCTTCGAGCGCATCCACCGCTCCAACCTGGTCGGCATGGGCGTGCTGCCGCTGACCTTCGAGGATGGCACCTCGTGGTCTTCTCTCGGCCTCAAGGGCGACGAGAAGGTCACGCTGCGCGGCCTCGTCGGCGATCTGAAGCCGCGTCAGAAGCTGACCGCGGAGATCGTCTCCGGCGACGGCAAGTTGCAGCGCGTTTCGCTGCTCTGCCGCATCGATACGCTGGACGAGCTCGACTACTACCGTAACGGCGGCATCCTGCACTACGTGCTGCGCAAGCTCGCGGCCTGAGCGCGGATTTGTGAACGGTGTCTCACTGCGAAGTGAGTAGAAGGTTCGACGGGGGCGGCCTATCACAAGGCCGCCTTCGTGCGTTACGACACGCATTCGAAGGTCCCACCCGGCGGAAAACCTCGCCCCGGCTGGGTGGATGTGTGATGGCCGTAAGACTACGGTGACCATCAGGCGATAGGATAGTCCCCACGCGTGCGAGGTGTGACGTTCGATATGACTGCAATGATGGCCTCTAATCTGGTTTCGCGCTGGTCCGGTGCCCTGTGGTCGGGAGCTCTCGGCATCTGCGCCATCGTCGCCGTGATTCGTCCCGCGCACGCCGATCCCCGTGCCGTTGTCGAATTGTTTACCTCACAGGGCTGCTCCTCCTGTCCGCCGGCCGACAAGATCATCGGCGATCTCGCCAACGATCCCTCCGTGATCGCGCTGAGCATGCCGATCGACTATTGGGACTATCTCGGCTGGAAGGACACGCTGGCGGATTCGCGCTTCTCGGCGCGGCAACGCGCCTATTCTCGCATGCGCGGTGACCGCGAGGTCTATACGCCGCAGGTGGTGGTCAACGGCTCCACGCACGTCATCGGCAGCGACCGCACCGGCATCGAGAATGCGATCGGCAAGACCGACAAGAGCACCGGCGTGATGAGCGTGCCGGTGACGATGTCGCTCTCGGGCAAGCAGATCAACGTCTCGGTGGCCGCAAGCAACGAGACTGCAGCCTCGCATGGCGAGGTCTGGATCTGCTCGATCGCCAAATCCGTGCCGATCTCGATCGGGCGCGGCGAGAATCGCGGACAGCAGGTCACCTATCACAACGTCGTCCGCAACCTGCTCAAGGTCGGCGACTGGACCGGCCGTTCGGAGAGCTGGACCGTTCCGATCGAGAACCTCACGCGCGACGGCGTCGACGGCGCGGTGGTTTACGTCCAGGACGGCAGCCGCGAGAGACCAGGTCCGATGCTCGGCGCGGCGTACACGTCGCTGCACTGATTAAAGCCTCTCCCTGATCCTCTAAAGGCGTCCTATGCGCTTGACCTCCTCATGGTGAGGAGTGCGATCTTGCGCGCGTCTCGAACCATGCAGGCCGGTCTGATGCAGCTCGGCCTCGATCCTTCGAGACGCCGCGAAGAGCGCGGCTCTTCCGGATGAGGGGTGAGAGTTTCGCGCGGATGTTGGACAGACGTGCGCCCGGGCAGCAACATCCCGACACAAACAAAAAAGGACCAACTTGCGTTGGCCCTCCTTGTTGTGCGTACAGACCCGATCCTGACGGCCCCGGGGGGCTGGGGGCTGAGGAATCCGGAACCGGAAGGACCGGGTCAACGCACACAAGTCTTTTCGCAATCCAGGGCGGCAGGCGGTTGGCGGAAAAGCGGCGATACTATGATTCCTGCTAACGATCCCGTGACGCTTCGTCGCGACGGAGTTCCACTCTGGCGTGTGCCCTGATTCGCGTCCGATTGGATCGGCTGCGTGTGGAGGCTCTTGCGGGCCGGCACGGTTGGCGCAATCATGCAATTGTCATGATCCCGCACCGGGGACGGTCTTCGCGGACGCGGTCATGCTGACGCGACAGGAGGCGTTCCATGAGTCTGTCGGAGGATGCCGATCCGAGCGAGCAGCGCGCGGCGTCGCGCCCCGCTGCCGCGGCGACGCAGCCGAACCGGGTGACGTTCAACCGGCTCGAGCTGAACCGTATTCTCAATCTCTACGGCCGCATGGTCGCCGACGGTGAATGGCGCGACTATGCCATCGACTTCCTGAAGGACCGCGCCGTGTTCTCGGTCTATCGCCGCGCCTCGGAGGTGCCGATCTATCGGATCGAGAAGGACCCGCGGCTCGCGCGCAAGCAGGGCATGTACAGCGTGATCGCGGCGACCGGCCTGATCCTGCGCCGCGGCCACGAGCTCGAGCGCGTGCTGCTGGTGATCGATCGGAAGCTGGCGGTGGTGTAGCCCTGCCGTAGCCCGGATAGAGCGGAGCGCAATCCGGGCTACGAAGTCCCTACTGCCCCGGCACCGTCTTGGCGCCCTCACCAAGATCCCGCTGCATCATCACCGTGTCGAGCCAGCGGCCGAATTTCAGCCCGACATTGGGATGCGTGCCGATCATCTTGAAGCCGCCTTTGGTGTGGACGCCGATCGAGCCGGCATTGGCGGAATCGCCGATCACCGCGATCATCTGGCGGAAGCCGCGCGCCTCGCATTCGGTGATCAGCCGCTCCAGCAGCAGCCCCCCGATGCCGCGGCGGTGGAAGCCGGGGTCGAGATAGATCGAGTTCTCGACCGTGAAGCGATAGGCCGGCCGCGGCCGGTAGGCCCCCGCATAGGCGTAACCGGCAATCCGGCCGTCGAGCACGGCGACGAGATAAGGATAGCCGCCGTCGATCAGCGCGCGATAGCGCCGCGTCATTTCGGCGAGATCAGGCGGCTCCAGCTCGAACGTCGCGGTGCCCTCAAGCACGGCCTGCCGATAGATGGCGGTAATGGCGGGAAGGTCGGCCTCCCGCGTGGGCCTGATGTCGGGTGTGGTCATGAGGGAAGATTAGCAAAGGCGCCGCCACGAGCAACGCGGTTTCCGCATACGTCATGGCCGGGCTTGTCCCGGCCATCCACGTTCTTTCGTGATTGCGGTTGCCAAGTTCGTGGACGCCCGGGCCAAGCCCGGGCATGACGGTGTAGCCCCAAACAAAAACCCCGGCCTTTCGGCCGGGGTCCGTGTCCGTTCTCTCAGGCTGGCGCTTAATCGCGCTGGCCGAGCAGCTGCAGCAGCAGCGTGAACAGGTTGATGAAGTTCAGGTACAGCGACAGGGCGCCGGTGATGGCCGCGCGCTCTGCGACGTCACCGCCGGCCGACGCGTAGCCGTAGATGTAGTCGTTCTTCAGCCGCTGGGTATCCCAGGCGGTGAGGCCCGCGAACACCAGGACGCCGACCACCGAGACGATGAACTGCAGCATCGTGCTCGCCAGGAACAAATTGACCAGGCTCGCGAGGATGATGCCGATCAGGCCCATGAACAGGAACGAGCCCATCCCGGTCAGATCACGCTTGGTGGTGTAGCCGTAGAGGCTGAGCGCGCCGAAGGTCGCCGCGGTGATGAAGAACACCCGCACGATCGAGGTGTGCGTGAACACCAGGAAGATCGACGACAGCGAGACGCCCATCAGCGCCGCGAACACCCAGAACAGGATCTGGGCGGTCGAGGGAGCCAGACGGTTGATACCCGCCGAGATCACGAACACCATGGCGAGCGGCGCGAGCATGAACAGCCACTTCAGCGGGCTGACAAACATCGCGTAGCCGAACGGCGTCAGGAACATCTTGCCGACGCGAACGGCATCTGCCGTCGGCGCGTCGGTCACGGCGGCCATATAGACGCCAAGCGCGGCCAGGCCGGTGATGGCCAGGCCTATGCTCATGTAATTGTAGATGCGCAGCATGTAGGCGCGCAGGCCGGCATCGACCGTCGCGGCGTCAGCACGCCCGGCGGCCCTGCCGAAAGGAGAAGCGTAGTTACGGTCTAGGTCCGACATGGTCGAATTCCCATTGGTTGGTCCGGTCCGGCACGAGGGTCGCCATGCCGCCGGTTCGTCAAATTCTATCTCGGATCCCGCTGTGCGCCGACATTAAATTTGGCTCACAATCCGGGCTCCGAACCCATACGATATGTGGGAAACTAACACATCCGCTGCAACGGTCCACGCGCGGCTGAATGTCGCCCTTTCCTGCAATCTCGACGAGCGGACGTGGTTAATCGCAGGATTCGCGCGATTTCGGCCCCGCGAGGCCAGCCGCTACCATTTGTCACAAATTCCGCAACACCGTGGCGGGCTTTTTGTTCAGCGCCAGCAGCGTCCCGGCCAGCCCGAGCCCGACCGTGACGACCAGGGCCGCGGCGACCACGCCGGCCGCGCTGCCGGCCTGCCAGACGAATGTCAGCGTCATCAGGCGCGACACGATCATCCAGGCCGCGATGCTGCCCGCGATCACGCCGAACACGGCGGTGGCAAGTCCGATCAGGAGGTATTCGAGCGCATAGGCGCCAAGCAGCCGCAGCCGGGTCGCGCCCAGGGTCTTGAGAATCACCGCATCATAGACCCGGTGGCGATGGCCGGCGGCGAGGGCTCCGCCCAGCACCAGGATCGCCGAGATCAGGGTCACGGCGCTGGCGCCGCGGATGGCGAGCGCCAGATTGGTCACGACGGAACCGACCGTCTCCATCACTTCGCGCACGCGCACGCTGGTCACCATGGGGTAGGCGTCGGCGACCTGCTTGATGATCTTGCCGTCGCCCGCGGCCGTGCCGCCGGCCTCCGTCAGCGTCGCGATATGGGTGTGCGGTGCGCCCCTGAAGGCATTCGGCGAGAACACCAGGACGAAATTGATGCCGAGGCCCTGCCAGTCGATGGTGCGCAGATTGCCGATTTTGGCGGGAATGTCGCGGCCGAGCACGTTCACCACGATTTCGTCGCCGAGCCTGAGGCCGAGCCCGTCGGCGATTTTCTTCTCCATCGAGACCAGCGGCGGGCCGGAATAGTCGGCGCCCCACCATTGGCCCTCGACCACCTTGGAGCCCTTCGGCAGTTCGCCGGTATAGGTCAGGCCGCGGTCGCTCTGCAGCACCCACTCCGAATCGGTGGTGGGCTTGAGATCCTCGGCGCGCACCCCGCGCGCGGCGACGATGCGCCCGCGCAGCATCGGCACGTCCTCGACCTTGGCGTCGGGCGCGATCCGGCGCAGATAACCATCGAAGTCGGCGGCCTGCGTGCTCGGGATGTCGATGAAGAAGAACGACGGCGCCTGATCCGGCAGGGCCGCAAGGAACTGCCGGCGCAGATTGCCGTCGATCTGGGTGATGGTGACGAGCACGGCGAGCCCGAGACCCAGCGACAGCACGACCGAGGGCGTCAATGCGCCCGGCCGGTGGATATTGGCGATCGCAAGCCGCAGCATCGGCAGCCGCGAGCGCGGGAGGCGCCGCGCGATCGTCATCAGCAGCGCGGCGATGCCGCGGAGCAGGGCGAACACGACGACGGAGGAAGCCACGAACACCGCGGCGATGCGCTTGTCGAACGACAGGCCGATCACGACCGCGATCAGCAGCGCGAGCACGACGGCCATGAAGACGAGATAGCTCCAGCGCGGCCGGTGCCAGTCCGCGCTGATGGTGTCGCGGAACAGCGCGGCCACCGGCACGTCATGCACGCGGCCGAGCGGCCACAGGCCGAAGGCCAGCGCGGTCAGCAGCCCATAGACGAACGACAGCGCCAGCTCGTCGAGATGCACCGCCGCGACCACCGGCAGCGGCAACAGCTTGCCGAACAGGCCGACGATGGCGAAGGGCATGGCGGCGCCGAGCGCAAGGCCGATCACCGAGCCGATCGCGGCGAGCAGGATGACCTGAGCGAGATAGATGCCGAACACGACGCGCCCGGTAGCGCCGATGGCCTTGAACGCCGCGATCACCTCGAGCTTGCGGTCGATATGGCTCTTCACCGCATTGGCGACGCCGACGCCGCCGACCAGCAGTGCGGCGAGGCCGACCAGGGTCAGGAACTGCGTGAAACGGCTGATGTTGCGCTCGAGCTGCGGCGAGGCATTGGAGCGGCTGCGGATCTCCCAGCCAGCCTGCGGCGCGGCGTTACGGGCGTCGGCGATGAAAGCGTCGGTGGCGCGCTCGCTGTTGGCGATGTCGGGCAATCTCACCCGGTAGACCCAGCGCACCAGGCTGCCGGGCTGGATCAGGCCGGTGGCGCGCAGGCCCGCTTCGCTGATCAGGAAGCGCGGTCCGAATCCGATGCCGCCGGCGAGCTTGTCCGGCTCGGCCTCGACCGCGCTGCGGATCTGGAAGGTCGCCGAGCCGATGGTGACGCGGTCGCCGGTCTTGAGCGAGAGACGCGCAAGGAGGGTCGGATCGGCGGCCGCACCGAACGCACCGTCGCGTTCGGCGAGGAGGTCGGACATCGGCAGCGGCGGCGCCAGCGTCAGCTGGCCGAGCATCGGATAGGTGTCGTCGACTGCCTTCATCTCGACCAGCGCGAGCTGGCCGTCGGCCGCGCGCGCCATGCCGCGCAGGGTGGCTGCGGCGGACACGGCGCCGCGCGAGCGCAGGAACGCGACTTCCTCGGGCTTGGCCTCGCGCTGGAACAGCACGAAGGAGACGTCGCCGCCGAGCAGCGTACGGCCCTCGCGGGCGAGACCGTCGCTGAGGCTCGCCGACACCGAGCCGACGCCGGCGATCGCCATCACGCCGAGCGCGATGCAGGCGATGAAAACGTAGAAGCCGCGCAGGCCTCCGCGCAATTCGCGCAGCGCGTAGCGCAGCGACAGCGCGATCCCGTTGGGCCGCGCGAACGGTTCGGCAGCAACGCTCATGCCGGCGCAGACTGGGTGTCGATGCGCCCGGAGCGCAGCCGGATCACGCGATCGCAGCGATGCGCGAGCGAGGCGTCATGCGTCACCAGCACCAGCGTCATGCCGCGCTCGGCATGCTTGCCGAACAGGAGGTCGACGATCTGTTGTCCGGTGGTCTCGTCGAGATTGCCGGTCGGCTCGTCGGCGACGAGGATGGCGGGATCGGGCGCCAGCGCGCGGGCGAGCGCGACGCGCTGCTGCTCGCCGCCGGAAAGCTGCGTCGGATAATGATGCAGGCGGTCGCCGAGCCCGACCGATTGCAGCTCCTGCGCCGCGCGCCTTGCGGCATCGGGATTGCCGGCGAGCTCGAGCGGCACGGCGACGTTCTCCAGTGCCGTCATGGTCGGGATCAGATGGAAGGACTGGAAGACGATGCCGACCTGGCGGCCGCGAAAGCGGGCGAGCGCGTCCTCGTCGAGGGCATTGAAAGGCGTGCCATTGACCACCACCTCTCCGCTATCAGGACGCTCCAGCCCCGCCATCACCATCAGCAGCGTGGATTTGCCCGAGCCTGACGGGCCGATCAGGCCGATCGTCTCGCCCGAGCCGACCCGCAAGCTGATGTCCTTGAGGATGTGAACGCGTGCCGCCCCCGTCCCCAAGGAGAGATTGACGTTGGAGATGGCGATGGTGTCCGGCGTAGTGCCGGCGAGTGAAGAGGATTCGATGCGCGTGTCCATGGTCCGGTCATATGGCAACTCCGCTGGCGCGGTCGAGAGGCGTTACCGATTCTTCATGCACATAGCCGTGTTGATGCTCGCCTTGATGACAATTGCGACACCAGCGTCGGCACAGGCACAGCCGGCCGCCAAACCGGTCAAGCTGGTCGTGCTCGGCGATTCCCTGAGCGCCGGCCTCGGCCTCCCGGCCCAGCAGGCATTCCCCGCCAAGCTTCAAAAGGCGTTACAGGCCAGAGACATAGCCGTCGACATGACCAATGCCGGGGTGTCCGGCGACACTTCCTCCGGCGGCCGCGACCGCCTCGACTGGTCGGTGCCGGATGGAACTGACGGCGTGATCGTCGAGCTTGGCGCCAACGACGCGCTGCGCGGCATCGATCCAGACCTGACGCGGGGCGCGCTGACCGACATCGTCACGCGTCTGAAGGCGCGCGGGATTGCGGTCATGCTATGCGGCATGCTGGCGCCGCCGAATTACGGCGCCGACTATGCCGCGCGCTTCAATTCGATTTATCCGGATCTGGCGAAACAATTCGAGGTGCCGCTGTATCCGTTCTTCCTCGACGGCGTCGCCGCCGACGCCAAGCTCAATCAGGCCGACGGCATTCACCCGACCGCGGCCGGCGTCGACATCATCGTCGGCAACATCATGCCCACGGTGGAGGCATTCGTGCGCACCCTAAGCGAGCAGCGCCGCTGAAAAGCAGGCAGCGCTAACCCTAACGCAAAGAGCAGGCGAAGGGTTATCCCGTGAGTTCACGGTCATGCTTCGCAGAGTCACACAAACGCGATAGGAATCAAGGTACCGGTGATTCGTCGCCGGCTCTAAAATTTGGATATGATCCTTCCCAGGGATCCTGTCCAAGCATCGGGAGTGTGAAACGATGCCGCGTTTGTTCACTGGTCTGGAAATTCCGGCCGAAGTCGGCCAGACGCTTTCCAATTTGCGAGGCGGCCTTCCCGGCGCCCGCTGGATCGATCCCGAAAATTATCACGTCACCCTGCGCTTCATCGGCGATATCGACGGCATCTCCGCCAACGAGATCGCATCGATGCTGTTTCGCATCGACCGCAAGCCGTTCGAGGTGAAGGTGCAGGGCTTGCAAAGCTTCGGCGGCCGCAAGCCGCGCGCGGTGGTCGCCACCATCGCGCCGAGCAAGCCGCTGATGGACTTGCAGGCCGAACTCGAGCGCATGATGCAGCGGATCGGTCTCAATCCCGAAGGCCGCAAATTCATCCCGCATGTCACGCTGGCCCGGCTGTACGACGCCACCGACCGCGACGTCGCCGACTATCTCTCGCTGCGCGGCTACTTCCCGAGCAAGGTGTTTATTGCTGAACGTTTCGTGCTGTTCTCGTCGCGCGCCTCCACCGGCGGCGGCCCCTATGTGGTCGAGGACGCCTACGAGCTGTGTGAGTGACTCTTTGTTCACCTCTCCCCGCAAGCGGGGAGAGGTCGAATTCGATCGAAGATCGAATTCGGGTGAGGGGGTACAGGTCTCTCGACCATCTCGCGTTTGGAGAGACGCCTCTCACCCCAACCCTCTGGCGCGAGCATAGCTCGTCGCGGCTCCGTCAGGACGGGGCGAGGATAAGAAAGTGCATACCCTGTCCACTAATTCACGGCTTGCAATTTCCGCCGGTCTCTGGCGGTAAAGAGCCATGCTCTCCACCCCCGGTTCCACATTCCGCGAGGCTTACCAGGCCCAGATCGCCTCGGGCGCGATCGAGCCCGATGCGGCGCAGGCCGAGGTCGCCGAGGCCTATGCGGCGCTCGACCAGCGGCTCGCGAACTACAAGCCGCAGCGCAAGCAGGGCCTGTTCGCCCGCCTGTTCAGCAACGACAAGGACGAGGCCCCGCACGGGCTCTACATCCATGGCGAGGTCGGCCGCGGCAAGACCATGCTGATGGACCTGTTCTTCCAGCACTCCACCGTCGCGCACAAGCGCCGCGCGCATTTCCACGAATTCATGGCCGATGTGCACGAGCGCATCTACGACTATCGCCAGGGCATCGCGCGCGGCGAGATCCCCGACGGCGACGTCATCGCGCTGACCGCGCATGCGATCTTCGAGGAGAGCTGGCTGCTCTGCTTCGACGAATTCCACGTCACCGACATTGCCGATGCGATGATCCTGGGGCGCCTGTTCGCCAAATTGTTCGAACTCGGCACCGTCGTGGTCGCGACCTCCAACGTCGCGCCTGACGATCTCTACAAGGGCGGTCTCAACCGCTCGCTATTCCTGCCCTTCATCAAGCAGATCACCGACCATATGGACGTCGCGCGGCTCGATGCGCGCACAGATTTCCGGCTGGAGAAGCTGCAGGGCGTGCCGATGTGGCTGACGCCGGCGGACTCCGACGCGGACGCCGCGCTCGACCGCGCCTGGTCGCGGATGTCGGGCGGCGCCAGATGCAAGTCGCGCGATATTCCGATCAAGGGCCGCATCCTGCACGTGCCGTGCTCGGCCCATGGCGTCGCGCGGTTCTCGTTCGCCGATCTCTGCGAGAAGCCGCTCGGCGCATCCGATTACCTCAGGCTGGCGCACGACTACCACACCATCCTGGTCGACCATATTCCAGTGATGGACGTCTCCCAGCGCAATTCCGCCAAGCGCTTCATCACGCTGATCGACGCGCTCTATGACAATGCCGTGAAGCTGATGGCCTCGGCAGACGCCAATCCGATCTCGCTGTATCTCGCCCACGAGGGCAACGAGGCCAACGAGTTCAAGCGCACCGCCTCGCGCCTGATCGAGATGAGCTCGGAATCCTATCTGGCGCTGGCGCATGGCCGCAAGGATTCCACCGCGTCCGGTTCGACCAAGGGCCTGGTGGAGACTTAAGTCCTAACCTCCCGTTAAGGCCGTCGCTCCGCGTTCGCGACTTTGGCGCACCGGGAAATGACGGGATTACGCTTGTATACGCGGCAAGCCCGACAATTGGGCATCCGGCGACTTGAACGGCGAAAGCGAAAGGGATAACCACCCACTCAGTTTTCCCTCCTGGATGTCTAGAGGACAGGTTCACATGGCGCGCGACAAGATTGCTTTGATTGGCTCCGGTCAGATCGGCGGAACGCTGGCTCATCTCATCGGCCTGAAAGAACTGGGCGACGTGGTGATGTTCGACATCGCCGAGGGCGTGCCGCAGGGCAAGGCGCTCGACATCGCGCAGTCCTCGCCGGTCGACGGGTTCGACGCGCACTATACCGGCGCCAACTCCTACGAGGCGCTCGACAACGCCAAGGTCTGCATCGTCACCGCCGGCGTGCCGCGCAAGCCCGGCATGAGCCGCGACGACCTCCTCTCCATCAACCTCAAGGTCATGGAGCAGGTCGGCGCCGGCATCAAGAAGTACGCCCCCGACGCCTTCGTCATCTGCATCACCAACCCGCTCGACGCGATGGTCTGGGCGCTGCAGAAGGCGTCCGGCCTTCCGCACAAGAAGGTCGTCGGCATGGCCGGCGTGCTCGATTCGGCCCGCTTCCGCTACTTCCTGGCCGACGAGTTCAACGTCTCGGTCGAGGACGTCACCGCCTTCGTGCTCGGCGGCCATGGCGACACTATGGTGCCGCTGGTGAAGTACTCCACCGTCGCCGGCATCCCGCTGCCCGACCTCGTCAAGATGGGCTGGACCTCGCAGGCGCGCCTCGACGAGATCGTCGACCGCACCCGCAACGGCGGCGCCGAGATCGTCAACCTGCTCAAGACCGGCTCGGCCTTCTACGCCCCGGCCGCCTCGGCCATTGCGATGGCGGAGAGCTATCTGCGCGACAAGAAGCGCGTGCTGCCCTCGGCTGCGTATCTGAACGGCGAATACGGCGTGAAGGACATGTATGTCGGCGTGCCCGTCGTGATCGGCTCCAAGGGCGTCGAGCGCGTCGTCGAGATCGAACTCGCCGGCAAGGACCGCGAGGCCTTCGACAAGTCGGTCGGCGCGGTGCAGGGTCTGGTAGACGCCTGCAAGAAGATCGCCCCCGATCTTCTCGGCCGCTAAGCCCAAACAATTCCCGCCGAAGACCCAAAACCGGTCTTCGGCGGTTTCACTTCCGGGGCTCGCCAAATCTTTTGTTTAAGGTCGGGCGGGCTTCGGGTTGGAAGTCCAGAGATCGATGTCAAAGAATCCAGATTGCAGTTCCTGTGGTATATGGTATGCCAGCCACAAGACTGAGGTGGGCCTTCGAGGTCACCGCCCGCGGGTTCAGGGAGCGACCACATGAATATCCATGAATATCAGGCTAAAGCGCTGCTGAACGAGTTCGGCGTCGCGATCTCCAAGGGCGTTCCCGTCCTGCAGGCGTCCGACGCGGAAGCCGCCGCCAAGGCGCTGCCGGGCCCGGTCTGGGTGGTGAAGAGCCAGATCCACGCCGGCGGCCGCGGCAAGGGCAAGTTCAAGGAAGCTTCGGCCGGCGACAAGGGCGGCGTCCGCATCGCCAAGTCGGCCGCCGAGGTCACCGAATTCGCCAAGCAGATGCTCGGCGCGACGCTGGTGACGATCCAGACCGGCCCCGCCGGCAAGCAGGTCAACCGCCTCTACATCGAGGACGGCTCCGACATCGACAAGGAATTCTACCTCTCGATCCTGGTCGACCGCGAGACCTCGCGCGTCTCGTTCGTGGTGTCGACCGAGGGCGGCGTCAACATCGAGGACGTCGCGCACAACAGCCCCGAGAAGATCGTGACCTTCTCCGTGGACCCCGCCACCGGCATCATGGGCCATCACGGCCGCACCGTCGCGAACGCGTTGAAGCTCACGGGCGATCTCGCCAAGCAGGCCGAGAAGCTCACCGCGCAGCTCTACGCGGCCTTCGTCGCCAAGGACATGTCGATGCTGGAGATCAACCCGCTGGTCGTGACCAAGCAGGGCCAGCTCCGCGTGCTCGACGCCAAGGTGTCGTTCGACGACAATTCGCTGTTCCGTCACCCCGAAGTGCTGGCGCTGCGCGACGAGACCGAGGAAGACGCCAAGGAAATCGAGGCGTCGAAATATGATCTCAACTACGTCACGCTCGACGGCAATATCGGCTGCATGGTCAACGGCGCCGGTCTCGCCATGGCGACCATGGACATCATCAAGCTCTACGGCATGGCGCCGGCGAACTTCCTCGACGTCGGCGGCAGCGCCAGCAAGGAGAAGGTCGCCGCCGCCTTCAAGATCATCACCGCCGATCCCAACGTGAAGGGTATCCTGGTCAATATCTTCGGTGGGATCATGAAGTGCGACGTGATCGCCGAGGGCGTCACCGCCGCCGTGCGCGAGGTCGGCCTCAGCGTGCCGCTGGTGGTCCGCCTCGAAGGCACCAATGTCGAGCTCGGCAAGAAGATCATCCGTGAATCCGGCCTGAACGTGGTGCCGGCGGACAATCTCGACGACGCCGCGCAGAAGATCGTGAAGGCCGTCAAGGGAGGCTAAGGCCATGGCCCGGGACCATCTCGCCGCATCATCCCCGCTTGCAGAGCACGCGCGTCTTGCCGCGTTCGCCGGTGAATGGGATGGCGAGGAGATGGTCTTTCCGTCACGCTGGACGGAAGGCGGGCCGGCCACCTCGCGCGTCGTCGCGCGCATGGACCTCAACGGATTCTATCTGATCCAGGACACGGTCCAGATGCGCGGCGGCAAGCAGGTCTTCGCCACCCACGGCCTCTTCACCTGGGACCGCGAGGACCGGACCTACAAATTGTTCTGGTACGATTCGCTCGGCTACACGCCGCCCTCGCCCGCCTCCGGCGGCTGGGTCGGCAAGACCCTGACGCTGGTGCGCGGCTCGCTCCGCGGCAATGCGCGCCACGTCTACGACATCATCGACGACAATTCCTACGCGTTGAAGATCCAGTTCTCGCCGGACGCGGAAGGCTGGGCCGACGTACTCACCGGCGTCTACCGCCGCATCCACTGACCTCTCACTCGTTAGTTTCGCGAAAGCAGACCTCATGTCCATCCTGATCGACAAGAACACCAAGGTCATCTGCCAGGGCTTCACCGGCAAGAACGGCACCTTCCACTCGGAGGCCGCGATCGCCTACGGCACCAAGATGGTCGGCGGCACCTCGCCGGGCAAAGGTGGCTCGACCCATCTCGGCCTGCCGGTGTTCGACACCGTGCGCGAGGCGCGTGAGAAGACCGGCGCGGATGCATCGGTGATCTACGTGCCGCCGCCGGGCGCGGCCGACGCGATCTGCGAGGCCATCGATGCCGAGATCCCGCTGATCGTCTGCATCACCGAAGGCATCCCTGTCATCGATATGGTCAAGGTGAAGCGTTCGCTGGCCGGCTCCAAGTCGCGCCTGATTGGGCCGAACTGCCCGGGCGTCATGACCGCCGGCGAGTGCAAGATCGGCATCATGCCCGCCAACATCTTCAAGACCGGCTCGGTCGGCATCGTCTCCCGCTCCGGCACGCTCACCTATGAAGCCGTGTTCCAGACCTCCCAGGAGGGCCTCGGCCAGACCACGGCGGTCGGCATCGGCGGCGACCCGGTCAAGGGCACCGAGTTCATCGACGTGCTGGAAATGCTGCTCGGCGACCCCAAGACCGAATCGATCATCATGATCGGCGAGATCGGCGGTTCCGCCGAGGAGGACGCCGCCCAGTTCCTCAAGGACGAAGCCAAGCGCGGCCGCAAGAAGCCGATGGTCGGTTTCATCGCCGGCGTGACCGCACCTCCCGGCCGTCGCATGGGCCATGCCGGCGCAATCATTTCGGGCGGCAAGGGCGATGCGGGTTCCAAGACCGACGCGATGAAATCTGCTGGTATTACAGTGTCTCCGTCTCCCGCCCGGCTCGGCCACACGCTTGCCGAAAAGTTGAAGGGCTAATTCACTTCTTCGTGCTTTTCCGGGCGAAGTTTCGCAGCAAATAGGGTAAAGGGTGCCTGCCGCGTCGAGCCCTGTCGGGGGAGCTCGGCGCCAGCGCCGTTTGTTATGCGCGGATCGAAATCGCCAGGAACTCAAGTATGTCTCGCCAGGACGCGAACGCAGCCTTTGCCCTGTCATCTTTTTTGCAGGGAACCAACGCCACCTACATCGACGAAATCTACGCCCGCTACGAGAAGGATCCGTCCTCGGTCGATGCCGAGTGGCAGGAGTTCTTCAAGAGCCTGAAGGACCAGCCGGACGACGTCCGCAAGAACGCCCAGGGCCCCTCTTGGGAGCGGGCCAACTGGCCGGTGACGCCGCAGGACGATCTCACCTCCGCCCTCGACGGCAACTGGGCCGAGGTCGAGAAGGTGGTCGGTGCCAAGATCGCCGCCAGGGCGCAGGCCAAGGCTGGCGATAAGGGTAGCGACAAGGGCGCAGATTTCTCCTCCGCCGACATGCTCCAGGCCACGCGCGACTCGGTCCGCGCCCTGATGCTGATTCGCGCCTACCGCATGCGCGGCCACTTCCACGCCAAGCTCGATCCGCTCGGCATCGAAGCCCCGCGCAATCGCGAAGAGCTCGATCCGCGTACCTACGGCTTCAGCGAAGCCGATTTCGACCGCAAGATCTTCCTCGATCACGTGCTCGGTCTCGAATACGCCACGCTGCGCGAAATCACCGCACTCTGCGAGCGCACCTACTGCCAGACGCTCGGCGTCGAATTCATGCACATCAGCAATGCCGCGCAGAAGGCCTGGATCCAGGAGCGCATCGAGGGACTGGACAAGGAGATCTCGTTCACCCGCGAAGGTCGCCGCGCCATCCTGATGAAGCTGGTCGAGGCCGAGGGCTTCGAGAAGTTCTGCGACACCAAGTTCACCGGCACCAAGCGCTTCGGCCTCGACGGCGGCGAATCGCTGATCCCCGCGCTCGAGCAGATCATCAAGCGCGGCGGCAATCTCGGCGTGAAGGAAGTCGTGCTCGGCATGCCGCATCGCGGCCGCCTCAACGTGCTGACGCAGGTGATGGGCAAGGCCCATCGCGCGCTGTTCCACGAATTCAAGGGCGGTTCGGCCAATCCCGACGCGGTCGAAGGCTCGGGCGACGTCAAGTACCATCTCGGCGCGTCCTCGGACCGCGAGTTCGACGGCAACCGCATCCATCTGTCGCTGACCGCTAATCCCTCGCATCTCGAGATCGTCGATCCCGTGGTGCTCGGAAAAGTCCGCGCCAAGCAGGACCAGCACGGCGATCCGCCGGACCAGCGCATCTCGGTGATGCCGCTGCTGATGCACGGCGACGCCGCGTTCGCCGGCCAGGGCGTGGTCGCCGAATGCTTCGGCCTGTCCGACCTGAAGGGCTACCGCACCGGCGGCTCCGTGCACTTCATCGTCAACAACCAGATCGGCTTCACCACCTATCCGCGCTACTCGCGGTCCTCGCCCTATCCGTCGGATGTGGCGAAGATGATCGACGCGCCGATCTTCCACGTGAACGGCGATGATCCGGAAGCCGTCGTGTTCGCGGCCAAGGTCGCGACCGAGTTCCGGCAGAAGTTCCACAAGCCCGTCGTCATCGACATGTTCTGCTACCGCAGGCATGGCCATAACGAAGGCGACGAGCCGGCGTTCACCCAGCCGGTGATGTACAAGAAGATCGCGGCGCACCCGACCACGCTCGAGCTTTATGCCCGCCGCCTCGTCAGCGAAGGCGTGATGACCCAGGGCGAGGTCGACAAGGCCAAGGCCGACTGGCGCGCCCGGCTCGATGCCGAGTTCGAGGCCGGCACGTCCTACAAGCCGAACAAGGCCGACTGGCTCGACGGCAAGTGGGCGGGTTTCAAGATCGCCGACCAGGAAGAGGACGCGCGCCGCGGCGTCACCGGCGTCGAGCTGTCGGTCCTGAAGGACATCGGCCGCAAGATCACCAAGGTGCCGGACGGTTTCCGCGTCCACCGCACCATCCAGCGCTTCCTCGAAAACCGCGCCAAGGCGATCGACGGCGGCACCGGGATCGACTGGGCGACCGGCGAGGCGCTGGCGTTCTGCACGCTGCTCAACGAGAACCATCATGTCCGCCTGTCGGGCCAGGACTCGGAGCGCGGCACCTTCTCGCAGCGCCACTCGGTCCTGATCGATCAGGAAGACGAGAGCCGCTACACGCCGTTCAACCATCTCGGCAACGAGCAGGGCCATTACGAGGTCATCAACTCGCTGCTGTCGGAAGAGGCCGTGCTCGGCTTCGAATATGGCTACTCGCTCGCCGAGCCGAACACTCTCACCCTGTGGGAAGCCCAGTTCGGCGACTTCGCCAACGGCGCGCAGGTCGTGTTCGACCAGTTCATCTCCTCGGGCGAGCGCAAATGGCTGCGCATGTCCGGTCTCGTCTGCCTCTTGCCGCACGGCTACGAGGGCCAGGGACCGGAGCACTCCTCGGCACGTCTCGAACGCTACCTGCAGATGTGCGCCGAAGACAACATGCAGGTGGTCTACCCGACCACGCCGGCGAACTACTTCCACGTGCTGCGCCGCCAGCTTCATCGCGAGATCCGCAAGCCGCTGATCGTGATGACGCCGAAGTCGCTGCTGCGTCACAAGCGGGCGGTCTCGCGTCTCGAGGAACTCGCCAAGGGAACGACCTTCCACCGCATTTTGTACGATGACGCCCAGATGCTGCCGAACGAGGCGATCAAGCTCGTCCCCGACGAGAAGATCCGCCGCATCGTGCTCTGCTCAGGCAAGGTCTATTACGACCTCTACGAGGAGCGCGAGAAGCGCGGCATCGACGACATCTACCTGATGCGCGTCGAGCAGCTCTATCCGGTGCCGCTCAAGGCGCTGGTGGCCGAGCTGTCCCGCTTCAAGAAGGCGGAAGTGATCTGGTGCCAGGAAGAGCCGCGCAACATGGGTGCGTGGCACTTCATCGAGCCCTATCTGGAATGGGTGCTGAACCAGGTGAACGGCGCGAGCCGGCGTCCGCGCTATGTCGGCCGCGCCGCCTCCGCTGCGACCGCCACTGGTCTGATGTCCAAGCATCAGGCGCAGCTGAAGGCGTTCCTGGACGAAGCACTGAGCTAAGCAATTTTGGACTGAGTCATGCCCCGCGAAAGCGGGGCATCCAGCACTCTGCGGCGTTCGTCCTCATCGAAAGTCACGGCGTACTGGATTGCCCGCCCCCGTGCGTAACTGCGCACAAGGCCAGCAATGACGTATGAAATTCACGACCGCATTGGCGATCTCCTTAAGGAAAAGACCATGACTGAAATTCGTGTGCCGACGCTCGGCGAATCCGTCACCGAGGCCACCATCGGCCGCTGGTTCAAGAAGGCCGGCGATGCCGTCGCCGTCGACGAGCCCTTGGTGGAGCTCGAGACCGACAAGGTCACCATCGAAGTCCCGGCGCCCTCCGCCGGCACGCTGAGCGAGATCATCGCCGCCGATGGCACGACCGTCGCGGTCGGCGCGCTGCTCGGCCAGATCACCGACGGCGCCGGCGCTGCCAAGCCTGCCGCTGCGCCTGCAAAGCCCGCTGCGGCTGCTCCCGCCGCTGCTGCTGCTCCCGCTCCGGCGCCAAGCGCGCCGAAGGCGCCGCCGGCCGACGCCCCGCTCGCGCCCTCCGTGCGAAAACTCTCCGCCGAGACCGGCGTCGATGCCTCGACCGTTCCGGGCTCCGGCAAGGATGGCCGCGTCACCAAGGGCGACATGCTGGCTGCGATCGAGCGTGCGGCCTCCGCGCCGACCCCGGTGAACCAGCCCGCCGCCGCCGTGCAGGTCCGCAGCGCCTCGCCGGCCGATGACGCCGCCCGCGAAGAGCGCGTCAAGATGACCCGGCTGCGCCAGACCATCGCGCGCCGCCTCAAGGACGTGCAGAACACCGCAGCGATGCTCACGACCTTCAACGAGGTCGACATGACCAACGTCATGGCGCTGCGCGCGCACTACAAGGATGCGTTCGAGAAGAAGCACGGCTCCAAGCTCGGCTTCATGGGCTTCTTCACCAAGGCCGTCGTGCAGGCGCTGAAGGACATCCCGGCGGTCAACGCCGAGATCGACGGCACCGACCTGATCTACAAGAACTACTACCACATCGGCGTCGCCGTCGGCACCGACAAGGGCCTCGTCGTCCCGGTCGTGCGCGACTGCGACAACAAGTCGATCGCCGACATCGAGAAGGGCATCGCCGATTTCGGCCGCCGCGCCCGTGACGGCCAGCTCAAGATCGACGAGATGCAGGGCGGCACCTTCACCATCACCAATGGCGGCATCTACGGCTCGCTGATGTCGACCCCGATCCTGAACGCGCCGCAGTCCGGCATCCTCGGCATGCACAAGATCCAGGAGCGCCCGATGGTGGTCGGCGGCAAGATCGAGGTCCGCCCGATGATGTATCTGGCGCTGTCCTACGATCACCGCGTCATCGACGGCAAGGAAGCCGTGACCTTCCTGGTGCGCGTCAAGGAAAGCCTGGAAGATCCGGCGCGGCTGGTGCTGGATCTCTGATCCCTAGTGCCTTGCGAGCGCCGTCGTCCTTCGGCGCGACGGCGCGTGTCGAACCATGGAGGCTGGCGTGACGGATAAAGTCGTTGTCATCACCGGTGGCAGCCGCGGCATCGGGCGGGCGACCGCGATTGCGGCGGCCGCGCGCGGCTATCGCGTCGTGGTCGGCTATGCCAGCAACAAGAAGGCCGCCGACGAGGTCGTCAGCCTGATCGAGGCCAGCAACGGCAAGGCCATCGCGGTGAAATGCGATGTCGCCGAGGAACGCGACATCGTCGACCTGTTCAAGCAAGCCGACACGTTCGGCACGCTCGGCGCGCTCGTCAACAATGGCGGCATCGTCGGGACGAGCGGCGTGCGGGTCGACGAGATGTCGGCCGAGCGCATCCAGCGCGTGATGGCGGTCAATGTCACCGGCTCGATCCTCTGCGCGCGCGAGGCGGTGAAGCGGATGTCGACGAAACATGGCGGCAAGGGCGGCGTCATCGTCAATCTGTCATCGGTTGCTGCCAAGCTCGGCGCGCCCAACACCTATGTCGATTATGCCGCGTCCAAGGGCGCGATCGATTCCTTCACCATCGGCCTCGGTTATGAGGTCGCGAACGAGGGCATCCGTGTCGCGGGCATCCGCCCGGGTCTGATCGATACCGAAATCCACGCATCCGGCGGCGAGCCCGACCGGCACCATCGCCTCGCCCATATGGTGCCGATGAAGCGCGTCGGCACTGCCGATGAAATTGCCAATGCCATCGTCTGGCTGATGTCGGACGAGGCGTCTTACGTCACCTCAGCCATTCTCGATGTGTCCGGCGGACGCTAACGCGCCGCGCGGACGCTGACACATCCTTTCCACGCTAAAATCACGGGACTTTCTCTCATGGCTACCTACGATCTCGTCGTCATCGGCACCGGACCTGGCGGTTATGTCTGCGCGGTGCGCGCGGCCCAGCTCGGCATGAAAGTCGCCGTCGTGGAAAAGAACGCCACGCTGGGCGGCACCTGCCTCAATGTCGGCTGCATGCCGTCGAAGGCGCTGCTGCACGCCTCCGAGATGTTCGAGGAAGCCGGGCATTCCTTCGCCAAGATGGGCGTGTCCGTTTCCGCGCCGAAGCTCGAATTGCCGGCGATGATGAACTTCAAGCAGCAGGGCATCGACGGCAACGTCAAGGGCGTCGAGTTCCTGATGAAGAAGAACAAGATCGACGTGATCAAGGGCACCGGCAAGATCCTCGGCACCGGCAAGGTCGAAGTCGCCGCCGACGGCAAGTCGCAGACGATCGAAACCCGCAGCATCGTGATCGCCACCGGCTCGGACATCGCGCGCCTGAAGGGCATCGAGATCGACGAGAAGCGCATCGTGTCGTCCACCGGCGCGCTGTCGCTCGACAAGGTCCCCGGCAAGCTCCTGATCGTCGGCGCCGGCGTGATCGGCCTCGAACTCGGCTCGGTCTGGCACCGTCTCGGCGCCGACGTCGTCGTGGTCGAATTCCTCGACCGCATCCTGCCCGGCATGGACGGCGAGATCGCCCGGCAATTCCAGCGCATCCTCGAGAAGCAGGGCTTTGCGTTCAAGCTAGGAGCCAAGGTCACCGCCGTCGACACCTCGGGCACGACACTGAAGGCGACGGTCGAGCCCGCCGCAGGCGGCGCCGCCGAGACGCTGGAGGCCGACGTCGTGCTCGTCGCGATCGGCCGCGTGCCCTACACCGATGCGCTCGGCCTGAAGGAAGCCGGCGTCGCGCTCGACGCGCGCGGCCGCGTGCAGATCGATCCGCACTTCGCCACCAGCCTCAAGGGCGTCTACGCCATCGGCGACGTCGTCGCGGGCCCGATGCTCGCGCACAAGGCCGAGGATGAAGGCGTCGCGGTCGCGGAAATCATCGCGGGCCAGGCCGGCCACGTGAACTACGACGTGATCCCAGGCGTCGTGTATACCAGCCCGGAAGTGGCCTCCGTCGGCAAGACCGAGGAGGAACTGAAGCAGGCCGGTGTGGCTTATACGGTCGGTAAGTTTCCGTTTACCGCCAACGGCCGCTCCAAGGTCAACCAGACCACCGACGGCTTTGTGAAGATTCTCGCAGATGCGAAGACCGATCGCGTGCTCGGCGTGCACATCATCGGGATCGGGGCCGGAGAAATGATCCATGAAGCCTGCGTCCTCATGGAATTTGGTGGCAGTGCGGAAGATCTCGCGCGCACCTGCCACGCCCATCCGACCCGCTCCGAGGCCGTCAAGGAAGCCGCGCTTGCAGTGGGCAAGCGGGCCATCCATATGTAGGCGACGCCCCGAGCCGAATCGGGCGGGACAACACATGCTGCGCCGCCTCCTTCAACCGGTCTGGGTCCTGCTTGCGATCATCTTCCTGATCGAAGCCTGGCTGTGGGACCACCTCGAGCCGATCGTCGCGCGGATTGTCGCCATCATTCCGCTCGCCCGGTTCAAGCAATGGCTGACGGAGCGCATCGCTGCGTTGTCGCCGGCGATGACGCTGATCGTCTTCGCCGTGCCGATCATCCCGCTGTTTCCGCTCAAGCTGGTCGGCCTGTATCTGCTCACGCATGAATATTGGGCCAGCGCGATCTTCACCATCCTGTTCGGCAAGATGGTCGGCGTCGGCGTCACCGCCTTCGTGTTCGACGTCACGCGCGACAAGCTGCTCGAGATGCGCTGGTTCGAGCGGCTCTACGAGTTCGTGCTCAAGCTCCGCGCCAAGGCCGCCGAGCTGGTCGACCCGATCAAGCGGCGCATCCGCGAGCTGATCTCCGGCAACGGCGAAGGCTGGTCCGCAAGGACGCTCCGCCTTATCCAGCGATTCCGCAAGAGCGTGCACGAAGCGCGGTGATCCTTACCGAAATGCCGGTCACGTAGCCCGGATGGAGCGAAGCGCAATCCGGGGCAGCGGCCCCGCATTCCGCTCTGCTTCATGCGGGCTACGCGCACGCCACACCCCTCAATGCAGATGCAGCAGGTGCGGCCACCACAGGCCGAGCCCGGTCATGAGGATGCCGCCCAGCGTCAGGATGCCGGCGACATAGGCCAGCGCGAACATACCGGTGATGATTGTGGCTGACGCCAGCACGATTCCGATCTGGAAGGCGGCCGACGCCAGCTCGAAGTGATGGTATTTTGCGGTGGCCTCGTCGCGCTCCTCCTCGGCATGCTTGGCCTTCTCGGCGAGCTGCTCGGTGCCTTCGCCGGTCTCGGGCTCGGAGCGGTAGCGCTGCGCGGTCTTGGTCCAGTCGTCGATCTGCTTCTGCACCACAGCCTTCATGGCGTCGTCGGTGGTGCCGGCCAGCGTCAGCTTACCCTGCTCGGCCGCGGTCGCCACCACGGTACGGCGGATGCTCTTGGCCTGGAAGAACGCCCAGAGATTGGCGCCCTCGACGTTCTTGCTGATCGATTCGGTCTGGGCGCCCTTGCCGAGCGTCTCGGAGATTGCCAGGAACAGCGCCAGCACGGCGATCAGCAGTGCGATCTTCTTGTTTTCGCCGGACGCGTGCTCGGCATGCTCCGCATGCTCCATGCTTTCATGTGCGCTCATAAATCCCTCCTGCCTCGGTTCCGCAACGATTGACCGAACCGCGCGGCCTGCGCAAGAGGCAACGACGTTGTGACGTCAGTGTGTCACCGCCAATTCTTCAGCGTCTTGGATGCGCGCTGGCATAGACCTCCAGCAGCCGCTCGGAGTCGATGCCGGTATAGATTTGCGTGGTCGAGAGCGAGGAATGGCCAAGCAATTCCTGGATCGCGCGCAAATCGCCGCCGCGGGACAACAGATGCGTGGCGAAGGAATGCCGCAGCGCGTGCGGCGTGGCGCTGTCGGGCAGGCCCAGCGCGCCGCGCAGCCGCTCCATCGCGAGCTGGATGATGCGCGGGCTGAGCGGACCGCCGCGCGCGCCGACGAAGATCGGGCCTTCGGCGGGCAGCGGATACGGGCACATCGAAACATACTCCTGCACCAGCGCGAGCACGTTCTGCAGCACCGGCACCATGCGGGTCTTGTTGCCTTTGCCCGTGACCACCAGCACGTCGCCCTCGCCGGGCCGCGGCACCTCGCGGCGCTTCAGGCCGAGCGCTTCGGAGATGCGCAGTCCCGAGCCATACAGCAGCGCCATCACGGCGGCGTCGCGCGCCAGAATCCAGCTCTCGCGATCCTCGCCGGCGCGTTCGTCGGCATCCGCGAGGCGCTTTGCCGAGGCCATCGGCAGCGGCTTCGGCAGGCTCTTGGCGACCTTGGGCGCGCGGATCGCCGACAAGGCGCCGACCTTGCCCTTGCCCTCACGTTCGAGGAAACGGCCGAACGAACGCAGCCCCGCCAGCGCGCGCATCAGGCTGCGGCCGGCAATGTCGTCGGCGCGGCGCATCGCCATGAAGGCGCGGATGTCGGTGGCTTCGAGGCCGGCGAATCGCTTCAGCGTGACGCGCTCACCCCAATGCGCGCACAGGAAATCCAGGCACTGCCGGAGGTCGCGGGCATAGGCCTCCAGCGTCTTCGGCGATAGCCGCCGCTCGGTGCCGAGATGCGTCAGCCAGCGCGTCATCTGCTGCGCGATGTCGGGATCGGCGCTGGCGAGCTCGATCTGTGGGGCGGCCGCTTTGCTCATGCGCTCTGGACGTGGTGATTCCGCACAGTATATCGCATCACACTCGTTTACTGTTCGCTAAGGCTCGCCCGGGGCGTTAGCCTCCCAATGCCTGGTTCCGATTCTCCCTTCATGGATCACACGTCGCGCAGCAACGCCGCCCACGCCCACGCGACCGGCATGGTCGACGTGCTGGTGCCGGTCGCGCTCGACCAGACCTATTCCTACAAGGTGCCGCGCGGCATGGAGCTGAAGGCGGGCGATCTCGTCGGCGTGCCGCTGGGGCCCCGCGAGGTGCTCGCCGTGGTCTGGGGAGAGAACGCCAACCCCGATCCGCGCCTGCACAATCGCCTCAAGGAGGTCAGCGAGAAGCTCGACGTTCCGCCTCTGAAGCCCGAGTTGCGCGCGGTCGTCGACTGGGTCGCCAATTACACGCTGAGCCCGCGCGGCATGGTGCTGCGCATGTGTCTGCGCATGGGCGAGAATCTCGGCCCCGAGCGGACGCGCGCCGGCGTGCGCCTGGTCGGCGATCCCCCGCGGCGGCTGACGCCGGCGCGGCAGCGGCTGCTCGAGGGGCTGTCGGACCGACTGCTGCACGGCAAGTCCGAGGCCGCCAAGGCGGCAGGGGTCTCGATCGGCGTGATCGACGGCCTCGTCGACGAGGGCACGCTCACGGTCGAGCCGATGCCGCCGCCGCCGCCGCCGCCGGCCCCCGATCCGGAGTTCGGCCGGCCGGATTTCTCGCCGCTGCAGCGCGCCGGCGTCGATGCCATGCGCGCGCTCGCCGCCAACGGCAGCTTCCATGTCGCGCTACTCGACGGCGTCACCGGCTCGGGCAAGACCGAGGTCTATTTCGAGGCCGTTGCCGAGACGATCCGCCGCGGCCGGCAGTCGTTGATCCTGATGCCGGAGATCGCGCTCACCGGCCAGTTTCTCGACCGCTTCGCGCAGCGCTTCGGCGTTCGCCCGATCGAATGGCATTCGGAGCTGACGCCGCGCACCCGCGCGCGCAACTGGGCGGCGATCTCGGAGGGCTCAGCGCCGGTCGTGGTCGGCGCGCGCTCGGCGCTGTTCCTGCCTTACGCCAATCTCGGCCTCATCGTCGTCGATGAAGAGCACGATCAGGCCTACAAGCAGGACGAGGGCGTGCATTATCACGCCCGCGACATGGCGGTGGTGCGCGCGCATATCGCAAAGATCCCGATCGTGCTGGCCTCGGCGACGCCCTCGGTCGAATCCGAGGTCAACGCGCGCAAGAACCGCTATCAGCGCATCGCGCTGCCCTCGCGCTTCGGCGGCCAGCACATGCCGCATATCGAGGCCATCGACATGCGCCGCGAGCCGCCCGCGCGCGGCCGCTTCATCTCGCCGCGCCTGGCCGCCGAGATCCGGACCGCGATCGAAAAGCGCGAGCAGGCGCTGCTGTTCCTCAATCGCCGCGGCTACGCGCCGCTGACGCTGTGCCGCTCCTGCGGCCATCGCTTCGCCTGCACCATCTGCGATGCCTGGCTGGTCGATCATCGCTTTCGCCAGCGGCTGGTCTGTCACCATTGCGGCTTCTCGATGCCGCGTCCGCATACTTGCCCGCATTGCGCGGCCGAGGAGTCGCTGGTCGCCGTCGGGCCCGGCGTCGAGCGCCTGCAGGAAGAGGCGGCCGCGCTGTTTCCGGACGCGCGCACCATGGTGCTGTCGAGCGATCTCATCACCTCGATCGAGACGATGCGCTCCGAACTCAACGAGATTGCCGAAGGCCGTGTCGACATCATCATCGGCACGCAGCTCGTGGCCAAGGGCCACAACTTTCCGCGACTCAATCTGGTCGGCGTGGTCGACGCGGATCTCGGCCTGTCCAACGGCGATCCCAGGGCGTCGGAACGCACCTGGCAATTGCTCAACCAGGTGATCGGCCGCGCCGGCCGCGAGCAGGGCCGCGGCGTCGGCTATCTCCAGACCCATCAGCCCGATCATCCCGTGATGAAGGCGCTGATCGCCTGCGACCGCGAGGCCTTCTACGACAGCGAGATCGATTTGCGCGAGCGCACGCTCTATCCGCCGTTCGGCCGGCTCGCGAGCCTGATCATCTCCGCCGGCGACCGCCCGAGCGCCGAAGGCTTTGGCCGCCGCCTCGTTGCGCTCGCGCCGCGCGACGAGCGCGTGGTGGTGCTGGGGCCGGCGGAAGCCCCGCTTGCGGTCATCAAGGGCCGCTACCGCTTCCGCATCCTCTTGAAATCGGCGCGCGGCTTCGACCTGTCGGATTATTTGCGCAACTGGCTCGCGGTGTGCCCGAAGCCGAAGGGCAACCAAAAGCTCGAAGTGGACGTCGATCCGCAGAGCTTTTTGTAGCCTCGCTGTCATTCCGGGGCGCGCGCAGCGCGAGCCCGGAATCCATTTCACCGCAGACTCTGCCGGAATGACGGCGCAAAAAGCCCGCCGTCCCCCAAGACGGCGGGCTTATGTCAACGCGTCGCGTGCGTTACGAGATGACTTCCGCGGTGACGCGGCCGACGCCGGCGCCGGTGAGGCCGATGGCGCGGGCGGCACCCGTGGAGAGGTCGAGGACACGGCCGCGCACGAACGGGCCACGGTCATTGATCGTGACGATGACGCTCGAGCTGCCATGGGTGACGCGCAGCTTGGTGCCGAACGGCAGCGAACGGTGCGCCGCGGTCATGGCATTCTGGTTGAAGCGCTGGCCCGACGCGGTCTTGCTGCCGGACTCGTTGCCGTAGAACGAAGCCATGCCGGAGAAGCTGCGTCCGGTGCCGGACGACGGCGTCATCGATGCATTGGCGTTGCGCCAATCCGAGCCGGAATCCTTCTGGGCCTGGTGGTGATGATACCTGTGATGCCTGGATTTGGCGGAAGCTTCGGTGGCAGTCCCACCGACAATGAGAGTTGCGGCAACGAAAGCGATTGCCGTACGCGGCTGGGTCACAGAGCCCAGCGTCTTCAAAGACAGCATTTAGTGGTCCCTAAGCTAGTATTGCCACATATGTGGCCAGTGGAGCCCCCATCGGTTTGTGAGCGGGTTGGCGTTTCGTTGCGCAATGAGGCATGAATTGGGCAGTAGTTCTGCTATGTGTCGTGATGAAACATCTTGTGACCTTTTCCGATATTCGGGCGATATTCCGTAATCTTCCATTTTAATGATTCGTTAACTACAGCTTTACTTGCGATTACTGTAAAACGAAGTCATCGCTTCCGACGTTTAGAATTCGGTAAGTATTCGGCAGCGCCCCCGCCAAGGGCGTATTCACGGCTCAGCGAGTCGTGTTCATGGCCGCTATGCGCTGAGAGCAGGAACGAAAGGCGCAGGCCGGCGCCATGTCGCGCTCGGCAATTCCGCGGCGTGGCAGGTCAGGCGGTGAACACCGGGCCGTGCGACGAAGTGGCGAGAAACAGCCAAGCCTTTAAGTTGCCGTCATGTTGCACGTGCGCGCCTGCTATGTTAGCAAAGCCGCGATTTTACGGGCCCGGCACACCTCCCGTGTCGGCTAAAAATCGAAGTTCCGCTTGAATTCCAAGGGCTTGGATCGCTAGGCGCCGGTTTGTGGCGACGGTTTTTCCCTTGCGAGTTTGACAGCAAAAAGAGCGCGTCTGTGGCTGCAGAAGATACGTCCGTTTCAGGTGTGTCCGGTCGTTATGCAACGGCCTTGTTTGAACTGGCCCGGGACCAGAAAGTGGTCGACGAGGTCAGGGCCGATCTCGAAAAATTCGAGGGCCTTCTGAACGAAAGCGCCGATCTCAGGCGTCTCGTCCGCAGCCCGGTGTTCGCGGCCGAGGCCCAGTCCAGGGCCCTTTCGGCGGTGCTGGACAAGGCCGGTATCGCCGGCATCTCCGCCAATTTCCTGCGCGTGCTGACCGCCAACCGCCGCCTGTTCGTGGTGGCCGACGTCATTCGCGCCTATCGCGCCCTGGTCGCCCGGTTCAAGGGCGAGGCGACGGCCGACGTCACTGTGGCGGAGGCGCTTTCGGACAAGAATCTCGACGCCCTCAAGGTTGCCCTGAAGTCGGTGACCGGCAAGGACGTCGCGCTCAACGTGAAGGTCGATCCCTCAATCATCGGTGGCCTCGTGGTCAAGCTTGGCAGCCGCATGATCGATAGTTCGCTTCGCACCAAACTCAATTCGATCAAGCACGCGATGAAAGAGGCAGGCTGATGGACATCCGCGCCGCGGAAATTTCCGCGATCCTCAAGGACCAGATCAAGAATTTCGGCCAGGAAGCTGAAGTCTCCGAAGTCGGACAGGTGTTGTCCGTCGGCGACGGCATCGCCCGCGTCTATGGTCTGGACAACGTCCAGGCCGGTGAAATGGTCGAGTTCGAGAACGGCACCCGCGGCATGGCGCTGAACCTCGAAACCGACAACGTCGGTGTCGTTATTTTCGGTGCTGACCGCGAGATCAAGGAAGGCCAGACCGTCAAGCGCACCCGCGCCATCGTGGACGCGCCGGTCGGCAAGGGCCTGCTCGGCCGCGTCGTCGACGCGCTCGGCAACCCGATCGACGGCAAGGGTCCGATCCAGGCCGACAAGCGCATGCGCGTCGACGTCAAGGCGCCCGGCATCATTCCGCGCAAATCGGTCAATGAGCCGATGGCGACCGGCCTCAAGGCGATCGACGCCCTGATCCCGATCGGCCGCGGCCAGCGCGAGCTGATCATCGGCGACCGTCAGACCGGCAAGACCGCGATCGCGCTCGACACCATCCTGAACCAGAAGCCGCTCAACGCGCAGCCCGACGAGAACATCAAGCTGTACTGCGTCTACGTCGCGGTCGGCCAGAAGCGTTCGACCGTCGCGCAGTTCGTGAAGGTGCTGGAAGAGCAGGGCGCGCTCGAATATTCGATCATCGTCGCCGCCACCGCGTCGGATCCGGCTCCGATGCAGTACATCGCGCCGTTCACCGGCTGCACCATGGGCGAGTATTTCCGCGACAACGGCATGCACGCCGTCATCATCTATGACGATCTGTCCAAGCAGGCCGTCGCCTACCGCCAGATGTCGCTGCTGCTGCGCCGCCCGCCCGGCCGCGAAGCCTATCCCGGCGACGTGTTCTACCTGCACTCCCGCCTGCTCGAGCGCGCGGCGAAGTTGAACAAGGACCAGGGCTCGGGCTCGCTGACGGCGCTGCCGGTCATCGAAACCCAGGCCAACGACGTGTCGGCCTACATCCCGACCAACGTCATCTCGATCACCGACGGCCAGATCTTCCTGGAAACCGACTTGTTCTTCCAGGGCATCCGCCCCGCTGTGAACGTCGGTCTGTCGGTGTCGCGCGTCGGCTCCTCGGCGCAGACCAAGGCCACCAAGAAGGTCGCCGGCAAGATCAAGGGCGAACTCGCGCAGTACCGCGAAATGGCGGCGTTCGCGCAGTTCGGCTCCGACCTCGACGCCTCGACCCAGCGCCTGTTGAACCGCGGTTCGCGCCTGACCGAACTTCTGAAGCAGCCGCAGTTCGCGCCGCTGAAGATGGAAGAGCAGGTCTGCGTGATCTGGGCCGGCACCAACGGCTATCTCGATCCGCTCCCGCTCAACAAGGTCCGTGCGTTCGAGGACGGCCTGCTCTCGCTGCTGCGCGGCAAGAACGTCGAGATCCTCAATTCGATCCGCGACACCCGCGATCTCACCGACGACACCGCCGCCAAGCTGAAGACGGTGGTCGAAGGCTTCGCGAAGAGCTTCGCGTAACTAAGGAGCCGTCATGGCCGGGCTTGTCCCGGCCATCCACGAATTGACTCGTGGAGACAAGTGCGTGGATGCCCGGGGCAAGCCCGGGCATGACGGGAGAGATAGGGTCGCGGTCTCGCCAAAGGCGAACCGCCGGGGTGAACGAAGAATGGCGTCTCTTAAAGACATGCGCGTCCGCATCGCCTCCACCAAGGCGACGCAAAAGATCACCAAGGCGATGCAGATGGTTGCTGCGTCCCGGTTGCGCCGTGCCCAGCAGGCGGCCGAGGCGGCCCGGCCCTATGCCGACAAGATGAGCGCGGTGATCTCCAACATCGCTGCCGCCGCGGCGGGTTCGCCCGGCGCACCGGCGCTGCTCGCCGGCACCGGCAAGGCCCAGGTTCACCTGCTGCTGGTCTGCACCGGCGAGCGCGGACTGTCCGGCGCCTTCAACTCCTCGATCGTGCGTCTGGCCCGCGACCGCGCCCAGGCGCTGATGGCGCAGGGCAAGGACGTGAAATTCTTCTGCGTCGGCCGCAAGGGCTACGAGCAGCTCCGCCGCCTGTTCGACAAGCAGATCGTCGAGCATCTCGACCTGCGCAGCGTTCGCCAGCTCGGCTTCGTCAACGCCGAGGACATTGCGAAGAAGGTTCTGGCCCGTTTCGACAACGGCGAGTTCGACGTCTGCACGCTGTTCTACGCCCAGTTCAAATCGGTGATCGCCCAGGTCCCGACCGCGCAGCAGATCATTCCGCTGATCGTGGAAGACAAGGCGGCGAATGCGCCGGCGACCTCCTACGAATACGAGCCGGAGGAAGACGAACTCCTCTCCCGCCTGTTGCCGCGCAACATCGCGGTGCAGATCTTCCGTGCGCTGCTGGAGAACAACGCTTCGTTCTACGGCGCGCAGATGAGCTCGATGGACAACGCCACGCGCAACGCGGGTGAAATGATTCGCAAGCAAACCCAGATCTACAACCGAACCCGTCAAGCCCAGATCACCAAGGAGCTGATCGAGATCATCTCCGGCGCCGAGGCGGTCTGACGCTCAAACCAAACGACGGTCGTTCAAGTACAGAATTTCGAAGGAGAGCTAATCATGGCCACAGCAGCTAACCAGGTCGGTCGCGTCACCCAGGTCATGGGCGCCGTTGTCGACGTTCAGTTCGAAGGCCACCTGCCGGCCATTCTGAATTCGCTGGAAACCAGGAACGGCAACATCCGCCTGGTGCTCGAGGTTGCGCAGCATCTCGGTGAATCCACCGTGCGCACGATCGCGATGGACGTGACCGAAGGTCTGGTGCGCGGCCAGGAAGTGACCGACACCGGCCAGCCGATCCGCGTTCCGGTCGGCGAAGGCACGCTCGGCCGCATCATCAACGTCATCGGTGAGCCGATCGACGAAGCCGGCCCGGTCAAGACCGAAGGCCTGCGCGCCATCCACCAGGAAGCGCCGAGCTACACCGACCAGTCGACCGAAGCTGAAATTCTCGTCACCGGCATCAAGGTCGTCGACCTCCTGGCTCCGTATGCGAAGGGCGGCAAGATCGGCCTGTTCGGCGGCGCCGGCGTCGGCAAGACCGTGCTGATTCAGGAACTCATCAACAACGTCGCGAAGGCGCACGGCGGTTACTCCGTGTTCGCCGGCGTCGGCGAGCGCACCCGCGAGGGCAATGACCTCTATCACGAGTTCATCGAGTCCAAGGTCAACGCCGACCCGAAGAACCCGGATCCGAGCGTGAAGTCGAAATGCGCACTGGTGTTCGGCCAGATGAACGAACCGCCGGGCGCCCGCGCCCGCGTCGCGCTCACGGGTCTGACCATCGCGGAAGATTTCCGCGACAAGGGCCAGGACGTGCTGTTCTTCGTCGACAACATCTTCCGCTTCACGCAGGCGGGCTCGGAAGTGTCGGCGCTGCTCGGTCGTATTCCTTCGGCGGTGGGTTATCAGCCGACACTGGCCACCGACATGGGCGCGCTGCAGGAGCGCATCACCACCACGCAGAAGGGTTCGATCACCTCGGTGCAGGCCATCTACGTTCCGGCCGACGACTTGACCGACCCGGCCCCGGCGACCTCGTTCGCGCATTTGGACGCGACCACCACGCTGTCGCGCTCGATCGCTGAAAAGGGCATCTACCCGGCGGTTGACCCGCTCGACTCGACCTCGCGCATGCTCTCCCCGCTGGTTGTCGGCGAGGAGCACTACGCGGTCGCCCGTCAGGTCCAGCAGGTGCTCCAACGCTACAAGGCGCTGCAGGACATCATCGCCATTCTCGGCATGGACGAGCTTTCGGAAGAGGACAAGCTGACCGTGGCCCGCGCCCGCAAGGTCGAGCGCTTCATGTCGCAGCCGTTCCACGTCGCTGAAATCTTCACGGGATCGCCGGGCAAGTTCGTCGAGCTCGCCGATACCATCAAGGGCTTTAAGGGCCTCGTGGAAGGCAAGTACGATCACCTGCCGGAAGCCGCCTTCTACATGGTCGGCACCATTGAAGAGGCGGTCGAGAAGGGCAAGAAGCTGGCGGCGGAAGCCGCCTGAGCTTCTCCAACTCGTCATCGCCGGGCAAAAGCGCGAAGCGCGTCTTTTCGTAGAGCCCGGCGATCCATTGAACAAAAAACGTCGATGGATGGACCCGCGGGTCAAGCCCGCGGGTGACAAGCGGAAAACAACGGATAGCCCATGGCCACCTTCCACTTCGATCTCGTCTCGCCGGAAAAGCTCGCCTTCTCGGGTGAGGTCGATCAGGTCGACATCCCTGGCGTCGAGGGTGATTTCGGCGTGCTGGCCGGACATGCGCCGGTCGTGGCTGCGATCCGCCCCGGCATTCTCACCGTCACCACCGGCGGCAAGCACGAGAAGATCATCGTGCTCGGCGGCATTGCCGAAGTCTCCGAAAAGGGCCTGACCGTGCTCGCGGACGTCGCGACCTCGATCGCCGAACTCGACCGCGCCAAGTTCGCCGCGACCGTTGCGGAGATGGAAGAAGGGCTGAAGGAGCAGGAAGGCGACGGGCTCGATCAGGCCATCGCCAAGCTCGATCACTTCAAGAGCATCCAGCAGCAGCTCAACAGCACGGCTCTGCATTAAGCCCGGGGGCACTTCCGCCGGGGCTCGCATTACAAATTCATGAACAGGTTCAGCGCTCGTCACGCCGTGACGGGCACTGAAACTTTGTTGCACCGTGCCGCCGATGACGGCATTCTGCGCGCGCGGAATGTTCCCTTGGCGGGTTGCAGATGAAACGCAAGATCGCAGCGATCTTCGCGGCCGATATTGCCGGATACTCAAGGCTGGTCGCTGAAGACGAAGAGGAGACGCTGCGGCGTTTGGCCTCTTATCGCGAGGTCATCGACGATTTCATCGCCAAGGCCGGTGGCCGCATCTTCAACACGGCGGGTGACGCGGTGCTCGCGGAGTTTCCGAGCGCGGTCGACGCGGTGCGCTGCGCGATCGACATCCAGGAGAGCTTGCGAACCCGCAACATGGCCTATCCGCCGAGCCGGCAGATGTCGTTCCGCATCGGCATCACCATCGGCGACGTGGTCGAGCGCGACGGCGATCTGCTGGGTGACGGCGTCAATATCGCGGCAAGGCTCGAAGGCCTCGCTGAGGTCGGCGGCATCTGCGTCTCCCGCGCCGTGCACGAGCAGGTCGCCAACAAGCTGTCGGTGCAGTTCGCCGATATCGGCGCGCAGGAGGTCAAGAACATCCCGACGCCCGTGCACGCCTACATGGTCGCGATGCGGCGCGAGGACGGCACTTACAGCACTCCGCAGATCAAGAAGGTGACGAAGACCGCGCCCGCGCCGAACTGGATTTGGCCGGTGGTGGTTGGAATCGTTTCGATCGTCGCCATCGGTGTCGGCGGCTTTCTCTATTTCACCAAGATCGAGACCGCTAAGGCGCCCACCATCGCGGCGATCGCGCCGAGCCCGTCACCGGTCGCAACGGCTTCGGCCGCACCGGGCGCGTCGCCCACAATGGCGCCGAAAGCACAGCTGCCGCCGGAAGGCGCGACGGCCGCGGCCTCGCCGACGCCTTCGCCGACCGCCGCGTCCGGCGGCAAACTGGTGGCCGACACGGTGCCTTTCATCAGCGAGCGCGTGCGCGGCTATATCAGCGGCGAATATTCCGCCGCCGGCGACTACAAGGCCCTCGCGCTGAACATCAGCGGCTACATCGGGTCCGCGCTCAACCAGCCGAACGAGGAGGCCGCGCGCAACGCGGCGTTCGAGCAATGCCAGAAGCGCGCCGACGCCGCGCAATCGCCGCGGCGCTGCGAGATCTATGCGGTCGGCAACACCATCGTCTACGCCCATGGCAGGCCGCCGATGCCGCCGCAGCCCTGGGTCCGGCGTGATGCCACGATCGAGCGAGCGTTCGCGTCGAAGGACTTTCCGATGCTGCGCGACCCGGCAAAGAGCCGGCTCGAGAACATGTTCGTGCCGGCAGCGAAATCGCGCACGGTCGCGCTCGGTCCCGGCGGTCAATATTACATGGTGCTGGGCGCCTCGTCGGTGGACGAGGCGGCGCGGCGGGCGCTGGAATCGTGCGGCGCGATCTCCGGCGTCGCCTGCATGATCGTGGCCGTCGACGACAATTTCGTCGTGCCGATCCCGACCCTGCTCAGGATCACCGGCTTCTTTCACGCGGCGTCCAGCGCCTCGATCCTCGCCGAGCAGCGCGACGAGGTCGCGCGCAAGCTCGGTGACGCCACGGGCTGGAGCGCGGTCGCGGTCGGCGCCGCGGGCCGTCCTGGCCTCGGCCTGAAAGCCGCCGACGAGCAGACCGCGGTCAATTCCGCGCTCGCCGACTGCGCCAAACGCGACAGCGATTGCCACGTCATCGCCATCGGCCCGTTCACGGTGGGTCCGATGAATTAGGCGTGCGCTGATGGGGCTCCGACGAGCGCCCCCAACTGCGCGACGTTCCCCCTCGGGTGTTCAAACTCGCGAAAATTCTCTCGTGATTTCAGTCCCGGCTCTACTGTGCATGGGGTTGTTTCGACGTTTCAGTTGCCGAACGCCGCGAACTGCTGCGCCACGGCCCGGTAAACCTCGCGCCGGAACGGCACCACGAGGTCGGGGACGCGGTCGAGGCGCTCCCAGCGCCAGGCGTCGAACTCCGCCGGCTGACCGTTGCGCGGGGTCAAGGGATCGATCTCGTCGTCCTTGCCGGTGAAGCGCAGCGCGAACCATTTCTGGCGCTGGCCGCGAAACTTCGCCAGACGATGCGTCTGCGGTCCGTCATAGAGCGGGAAGTCGTAGGTGAGCCAGTCGGTCTCACCGAGGAAATCCGCGCTGACGACGCTGGTCTCCTCCCAGAGCTCGCGCTTGGCGGCGTCGCGCAGATCCTCGCCTTCGTCGACGCCACCCTGCGGCATCTGCCAGTCGAGGCCCGGCAGGATGATCTCGGGGCCGTCGCCCTTGAAGCGGTGACCGATCAGAACGCAGCCAGCGGCGTTGAACAGGGCGATGCCCACATTGGGCCGGTAGGGCTTCTGTTCGGTCACGCCTGCATCTCTCATTGTCATCCGGCCTCAGCGTTAGCACCGAACGCGGGATGACAATTTGAATTATTCATGCGCGAGGGCGGAAAATTCCTTCACCACGCGCTCGTAGACCGGGCGCTTGAACGGAATGATCAGTTCGGTCAGGTTCTTCATCGGCTCCCAGCGCCAGCTCACGAACTCGGCCTTGTGGCCGCCGCCGGGGTTCTCGACGTTGATCTCGCTGTCCTTGCCGGTGAAGCGCGCCGCGAACCATTTCTGCCGCTGGCCCCGGTAGCGGCCCTTCCAGGCACGCCCGGCGACCGTGCGCGGAATGTCGTAAGTGAGCCAGTCCGGAACCTCGCCGAGCCGCTCGACCGAGCGTACGCTGGTCTCCTCATAGAGTTCCCGCCTGGCGGCGGCCCAGGTGTCCTCGCCGGGATCGACGCCACCCTGCGGCATCTGCCAGACATGGCTGTCGTCGACATGCTCGATGCCGCCGGCGCGGCGGCCGATGAACACCAGTCCCTTCTGGTTGATCAGCATCACGCCGACGCAGGTGCGGTAGGGCAGATCCTCGTAACGCGCCATTCTACCAGACCTCTCGCGTGCTGTTGGCGGGCGTGCCGGGCCCGCGGGACCCGTGCCGTACCAATCCGTTGATTTAGCTGGATTTTGATTTCAGCATCGCGGTTGTCAATGGCACCAAAAGGATACCTCGGTCCCCCAATGTCCTGGCCCAGGCGCCGATGCGCTCGATCGAGACCGGCAGGGCCGAGGCGGTGCCGACCGCGGTGCCACGCTCGCGCGCCAGCGATTCGAGCTTGCTCAGGGCGCGGTCGATCTCGGTCGGGGTCGGGACCGCGTCGATCGCAATGTCTCCCTTGCCGAACGGCATCGCCGCGCTCGCTGCGGCCTGCGATGCAATGCTGCGGGGCGAGGAACCGTCGTCGAAGAAGCCGAGGCCGCGCTTGGCCGCCTCGCGGATGATCGGCTGCATCGCCGGCTCCGTCGCCACGAAGCGCGCGCCCATGAAATTGGCGAGGCCGGCATAGCCCTGCATGCGGCTGAGGTGCCAGTACAGGCGGTCCATGTTCTGGTCGGCGGTGAGCGAGGTCAGCAGCGTCTGCGGCCCCGGATCATTGTCCGGGAAGTCGTAGGGTTCCATCGGGATCTGCAGGAAGATCTCGTGGCGCTGGGCGCGGGCCCGTTCGGCCAGCTTGCCGGGATCGGCCCCATAGGGCGTGAAGGCCAGCGTCACCGCCGGCGGCAGCCGCATGATGGCATCGGTCGTCTTGGCGGCGCCGACGCCGAGGCCGCCGATCAGGATCGCAACCACGGGCATCTTGGCGGCCTTGGCGCGGTCGGCATCGCCGGCATAGACGTTGAACGGCTTCAGCTCGCCGGCCACCATGGGGATCATGCCATAGCGCGATTTCTCCAGCAGTTTCGGGTCGATTCCGGCCATCACGGGCGGTGGAGCGTTCGCTGTCGCCGCCTCGCCCTTGTCAGCAGCGTCTCCGGCGCCGATCACCACCTCTTGGCGCGTGCCGGTGGAACCGTCGATCATCGTGACGGTCTTCGGCTCGCCCGCCTGCTTCGGCGCCTCCTTGGCCCCGTGATGGCCCTCTTGCTTGCCGTCGTGCCCGGCGTCCTGCTTGCTATCCTGGCCGTGGCCGGCGGCCGCGGGCTTTTCGTCGGTCGCCTTGGGATCGCGAATCGCGATCCGCGTCATCGGCTCGCCGCCGAGCGGATCCTTGTTGAAGATGGCAAAGCCGGCAAAGACGGCCAGGAACAGGCCAAGCATCGCGGCCAGCGCCTGCATGGCCGTGAATGGCAGCCGCAGCCGGCGCTTTCGGCGCGGCTTGTCCTGTCCGAGCGGGGCGCTCAGATCATCGGCCGTTTCAGTCATGGACGATCCCGAATCACTCCCGCCGAAGATACCACGCCGAGGTCAAGCGGCGGCAGGCGGGATGAGCCGAGGATGGAGGGCCAAGCAAAAAGGGCGGCTCCGGGAGCCGCCCTTGGGTTGGATCGCGTGATGCGCCGACTTAGTTCGCCGCTTTGGGCTTGTCGGTGGCCGCGCCCTTGTTGTCGCCCGGCGTGGGCGCCGCGGAGGCGCTGTTCTTGATGCCGTGGAGCAGGTCGTCCGCGAGCTTGAGCGCCTTGTCATCCTTGGCGTCCGGCGGCACGTAGGACTGCGAACCGGTCTTTTCGTCGCCGTCGTTCTTGAGATGGCCGCGCAGCGAAGCTTCGCCCTTGGTGTCGGTGCGCGACTTCAACTCGTCCGGCACGTCCTGCAGAACCTCGATGTCGGGAACGATGCCCTTGGCCTGGATCGACTTGCCCGACGGCGTGTAGTAGCGCGCCGTGGTCAGACGCAGCGCGCCATTGCCCGAACCGAGCGGGATGATGGTCTGCACCGATCCCTTGCCGAACGAGCGCGTGCCGACGATGGTCGCGCGCTTGTGGTCCTGCAGTGCGCCGGCGACAATTTCCGACGCCGAAGCCGAGCCGCCATTGACCAGCACGATGACCGGCTTGCCCTTGGTGAGATCGCCCGCATGCGCGGTGCGGCGCTGGGTTTCCTCGGCATTGCGGCCGCGGGTCGAGACGATCTCGCCCTTCTCCAGGAACGAGTCGGACACGGTGACCGCTTCCTCGAGCAGGCCGCCCGGGTTGTTGCGGAGGTCGATGATGTAGCCCTTCAGCTTGTCGCCGATCTGATTCGAGAGGTTGGCGACCTCGCGCTTCAGGCCTTCGGTGGTCTGCTCGTTGAAGGTGGTGATGCGGATATAGGCGATGTCGTCGGCCTCGACGCGCGCGCGCACCGAGCGGACGCGGATGTTGTCGCGCACCAGCGTGACGTCGATCGGATTGTCCTGGCCCTTGCGGATGATCTTCAGCTTGATCTTGGTGTTGACCGGACCGCGCATCTTCTCAACGGCCTGGTTCAGGGTCAGCCCCTGCACCGCCTCATCGTCGAGGTTGGTGATGATATCGTTGGCCATGACGCCGGCGCGCGAGGCCGGGGTGTCGTCGATCGGCGAGACAACCTTGATCAGGCCGTCTTCCATCGTGACCTCGATGCCGAGGCCGCCGAACTCACCGCGGGTCTGCACCTGCATGTCGCGGAAGCTCTTCGCGTCCATGTAGCTCGAATGCGGGTCGAGGCCGGTGAGCATGCCGCTGATGGCGGATTCGATCAGCTTGGTGTCGTCGGGCTTCTCGACATAGTCCGAGCGCACACGCTCGAAGACGTCGCCGAACAGATTGAGCTGGCGATAGGTGTCCGCAGTGGCGGCCCGTGCGCTTGAGCCCATGAAGACCGCGCGCGGCTGGGTCACGAACAGCGTCAGCGCCGCGCCGGTGGCCGCGCTGAGGAGGATAACTGAAGTCTTGCGCATCATCCGCGAACCTTCTCGCCTTCATTTGCGGCCCACCATGGGCCTGGATCGATTGGAGTGCCGTCTTTACGGAACTCGACATACAGCACAGGTTGACTCGCGTTCGTGGCGAGAATGGAGGCGACTTGAGAGGTCGACCCCATGGTCGCGACAGGCTCCCCCGTGAGAACAAACTGTCCGATGTTGACCGAAATGCGCTCCATCCCGGCGATCAGGACATGATACCCGCCACCGGCGTTGAGGATCAAGAGTTGTCCATAGCTGCGGAAGGGGCCGGCATAGACCACCCAGCCGTCACACGGCGTCGTGATCTGGGAGCCGGGCTTGGTGGCCAGCGAAATTCCCTTCTGGACCCCGCCCACCCCGTCGGAACCGCCAAAGTCCCTGATCTTGTTACCGTTAACCGGAAGCGGCAGCAGGCCCTTGGCCGAGGCGAAGGCGATGGCCGGGGTGGTCCGGGAGCGGTCCTTGAAGGCGCCGGGGCCGGGCTTGGCGCTGGCGAGCGCGCTTGCCGCCGCCTTGGCCTCGGCCTGCCTTTCGGCCTCCGCCGCCTTTTCGGCGGCCTTGGCGGCGCTCTGCAGATCCTGCTCCATCTTGGTGATCAGTCCCTGGAGATCACCGACCTGCTTTGACAGCGCGATCGCGCGCGCGCTCTCGGCGTTGAGGTCCTTTTCACGCGACGCCTGCTGGCGCTGCCGCTCGTCGATGAGGGCCGCGAGCCGGGTCTGGTCACTGCGGACCTTGTCGCGGTCGGCGGCGAGCTGGTCGCGCTCGGCGGCGATGTTCTTGCGCAAGGTGACGAGTTCGCCGAGCTCGGCGGCGATCGTCTCGGCGCGGCCGCGCAGGTCCGGCACCACGGCGCCGAGCAGCATGGCGGTCCGCAACGATTGCAGCGCATCCTCGGGCCGCACCAGCAGCGCCGGGGGCGTCCGCCGGCCGGCGCGCTGCAAGGCGGCCAGCACCTCGACGATGTCGGCGCGCCGCGAATCGAGCGAGCTGCGCGTCTGCTGCTCGCGGCCGTTCAGCGACCGCAGCCGCGCTTCGGCTTCGTCGATCTTGGCCTCGACGGTACGCACATTGGCGGCGGTGTCGATCAATTGCTGATTGAGCTGGGTGCGATCCTGCCCCAGCGCGGTGATCTCGGCCTTGAGCTTGGCCTGGGCCTCCTCGGCACTCTTCTGCCTCGCGCGTGCAGCCTCGAGCTCCTGCTCGCGCTGCTTGATCGCATCGGGCGAGACGGACGCGGTCTGCGGCGGCGCAGATGTCTGACCTTGCGCGATGCTTGCGCTCAAGACGCTTGCACCGGAGAGACCGGCGATCAGCATCAGGTTGAGGACGGGCGCTCGCATCGCTTTGGGCAAAAGTGCTCGTTGTGGCGCGTATCAGGCGCGGTGATAGGGATGGCCGGCCAGGATGGTGGCGGCCCGATAGAGCTGTTCCAGAAGCATGACGCGAACCATTTGATGCGGCCAGGTCGCCGAGCCGAACGCAATCGCCAGCTTGGCCTTACGGCGCAATTCGGGCGAAAGTCCGTCCGCCCCTCCGATCATAAAGATCGTATGACCGGCGCCCTCGTCGCGCCAGCGTCCGAGCTGCCGTGCGAAGACGGTGGAGTCGAGGTTCTGGCCGCGCTCGTCCAGCGCCACCAGGATCGACTTGTCGGGGACATGCGCGGAGATCGCCGCGGCCTCTTCGGCCATTCGGGTCGCGGCGTCGCGCGCGCGGCTCTCGGGAACTTCGTGGACGCTGAGCTCGCGGAATCCGAGCTTGCGGCCGGCCTCGTCGAACCGCTCGAAATAGCGGTCGGCAAGCTCCCGTTCGGGGCCTTGCTTCAGCCGGCCCACTGCAATGACGGCAACACGCATGATGTTTTCAGGGTCGCGTTTTCAAGGCCGCGCGCAGGTTGCGCGCGCACGACGCTAGCATGCGCGTCGGCCGATTCGAAATCGGCCAGCAGACCCTAGATCGCCTTCGCCGCGACCGCTTTCGCCGCCCCTGGACCCTGCGTGTACAAGCGCTCAAGGTTGTAGAACTCGCGGACCTCGGGTCTGAACACGTGCACGATCACATCGCCGGAATCGATCAGCACCCAGTCGCAATTGGGCAAGCCCTCGACGTGGATGTTCTTGATGCCGTTTTCCTTGAGGCCCTTGGCGACGTTCTCCGCGATCGCGCCGACGTGCCGGTTGACCCGGCCGGTGGTGACGATCATGTAGTCGGAGTACGCCGATTTGCCGCGAAGGTCGATGGTGACCGTCTCCTCCGCCTTCATGTCGTCGAGGCGGGAGAGGATCAGGCTCAGCGTCTTGTCGGCGTCGGGTTGCGCCTTCAAGGCCGCAGTTTTGGTCGATGCTTTACGCGCCGGTTTTGCCTTGGGTAAAACAGACTTCGTCGAAGCCGCCTTGGACAATACAGATGTGGTCAGGGACCATTCCTTTCACTGTATCGCGGACGCCGAATCCAGCGCCCACCGGTTACACTACATCATGTGGGGTTAAGGGTTTCAATATGCCAGAGAGCCCGAAATCCACATGCCGTCCGAACAGTCTGACTCACTTCGTACCTTTCCAGCTCCCGTCCGGGTTCCGCAGGCCCGTCGAGGACAGATTCAGCTTCAATCCGGTGAGGAAAACCCAGGCCGGCGGCGGCTGATCCGCAAGCAGGGTCGCCTTGTTCTCGGGCAGGCGGTAGCGCGCGAGCGCCTTGGCGGCGGGTGAGGCGAGGGCGCGAAAACTCTGCGGCGGGCGATCGATGACCGCTATCGGCACCTGGCCGGCGATGCGCCGCCAGTCCTGCCAACGATGGAATTGAGCGAGATTGTCGGCGCCCATGATCCAGACAAAGCGCAAGCCGCGGAGGCGGCGGCGCAGGGTGTTGATCGTGTCGATAGTGTAGCGCGTACGGATGACGGATTCGAGACAGCTCACCTCGATTCTTGGGTCGTTGGCAACCTCGCGCGCAGCCTGCATACGCTCGCCGAGCTCATGCAGCGTGCCGTTCTCTTTCAGCGGATTGCCCGGCGTCACCAGCCACCAGACGCGATCGAGCTGCAATCGCTTGAGCGCGAACTGGCTGATGGCGCGATGGGCCTGATGCGGCGGATTGAACGAGCCGCCGAGCAGGCCGATGCGCATGCCTTCGGTGTGGGGCGGTATGGCCTGCGCAAAGAAGCGCGGCACGATGAAATTGTTACTCAAGGCCCGCGCCTCACGACGTTGCTTACGGCCGCGTCTGCCCGGTCCCGTGAACCCGATATTTGAAGCTGGTCAACTGCTCGGCGCCGACCGGGCCGCGGGCATGGAAGCGGCCTGTGGCGATGCCGATTTCGGCGCCGAAGCCGAATTCGCCGCCGTCGGCGAACTGCGTCGAGGCGTTGTGCAGCACGATCGCGGAGTCGACCTCGCTGAGGAATTTCTTGGCGACAAGCTCGTCCGCGCTCACGATCGCATCGGTGTGATGCGAACCGTGGGTCTGGATATGCGCGATCGCGCCGTCGACGCCGTCCACCACCTTCGCGGCGATGATCGCGTCGAGATATTCGGTGTCCCAGTCCTCGTCGCTCGCAGGCTTCACGCGCGCGTCGGTCTTCTGGACCGCGTCGTCGCCGCGGACCTCGCAGCCGGCCTCGATCAGCATTTCGACCAGCGGCTTCAGGCTCGTTGCGGCAGCGGCGCGATCGACCAGCAGCGTCTCGGCTGCGCCGCATACGCCGGTGCGGCGCATCTTGGCGTTGAGCACGATCGACTTCGCCATGGCGAGGTCGGCGCTGGCGTCGATGTAGACGTGATTGACGCCCTCGAGATGCGCGAACACCGGCACGCGCGCCTCGGCCTCGACGCGCGCGACGAGGCTCTTGCCTCCGCGCGGCACGATGACGTCGACGGTCCCGTTCAGGCCGGACAGCATCATGCCGACCGCCGCGCGGTCGCGTGTCGGCACCAGCGTGATCGCGGCTTCGGGCAGGCCCGCTTCGCGCAGGCCCTGCACCAGGGATTCATGGATGGCGCGGCAGGAGCGGAAACTGTCGGAGCCGCCGCGCAGGATCACGGCATTGCCTGATTTCAGGCACAACACGCCGGCATCGGCCGCAACGTTCGGCCGGCTCTCGAAGATCACGCCGACGACGCCGAGCGGCACGCGCACGCGTTCGATGGTCATCCCGTTCGGCCGCTGCCAGCTCTCGATGACGACACCGATCGGATCGGCGATGCCGCGCACGACACCGATGCCCTCGGCCATCGCCTCGACCCGCGCCGGCGTCAGCGTCAGGCGGTCGATGAAGGACGCCGTCATGGTGCCAGACCCACGGGCCTCCGCGACGTCCTCGGCATTGGCGGCGAGAATGGCTGCAGAGTTGGCGCGGATCGCCCGCGCCATGGCCTCCAGCGCCCGGTTCTTCTGCTCCGGCGGCGCCAGCGCCAGCATGCGCGCGGCCGCGCGGGCACGGGTGCCGAGATCGGTCATCAGCGCCGACAGATCGCTGGTCCGATCGGAATTGCCGTCGATGGCTTTGAGGGGGGCGGCCATGGGAGTTCAACCTTCTGCTAAGGCGGTGTCCTAGCACGGAAATACCGCTTTTGCGAAGGGCGGGGAGGGTATGGCAGGGGTCCGGTTCGCGCCGCCGGGTCGGCCAATGGCCGGGTTGTGGCACTGGCAAGGCCCCACAAGCTGACCAAGATCTTGATTCGATCTGGGATTTCATCTCTTCGGACAGCATTCGGGCTGCCGATAAGCAGATTGCCCGCCGCGGCGAGATTTTCGAGATGCTTCTGGAAAATCCGCTCGCCGGGCGTGAACGTCGAGAGTTGCGCTTGGGCTTGCGCAGCTTCGCTGTTGGCAACTACGTGATCTTCTATGTCGCATTGCCTGATGGCATCGAGATCGTCCGCGTCATGCACGGCCGGCAGGATATCAATTCCGACGACCTTCAATAGCCGCTATCCGCCCATCACCAGATCGTCGCGGTGGATCATTTCCGAGCGGCCGCTGATGCCGAGGATCGCCATCACGTCCGGGGATGAGCGGCCCTTGATCCGCTCGGCGTCGTCAGCGTCGTAGGCGATCAGGCCGCGGCCGACTTCGCTGGTGTCGGGGCCGCGCACGATCACGGCGTCGCCGCGGGCGAACTGGCCCTCGACCTTAATCACCCCGGCCGGCAACAGGCTGGCACCGGCGCGCAATGCCGCGACCGCACCGGCGTCGATCGTCAGCGTGCCCTTCGGCTCCAGTGAGCCCGCGATCCAGCGCTTGCGCGAGGTGACGGGATTGGCCGGCGTCAGGAACCAGGTGCAGCGGCCGCCATCGGCGATCGCCTGCAGCGGATGCTCGATCTTGCCGGATGCGATCAGCATATGCGTGCCGCCCGTCGTGGCGATCTTGGCCGCCTCGACCTTGGTGCGCATGCCGCCGCGCGACAGCTCGGACTCGGCGTCGCCCGCGACCGCCTCGATCTCCGAGGAAATGCTCTCGACCACCGGAATGAGTTTTGCGTTCGGATTGTTCTTCGGCGGGGCATCGTAGAGCCCGTCGATGTCGGACAGCAGCACCAGCAGATCCGCGCTCGCCATGGTGGCGACGCGCGCGGCGAGGCGGTCATTGTCGCCGTAGCGGATCTCGGTGGTGGCGACCGTGTCGTTTTCGTTGATCACGGGGATCGCGCGCCATTCCAGCAGCTTGCCGATGGTGGAGCGGGCATTGAGGTAACGGCGGCGCTCCTCGGTGTCCTGGAGCGTCACCAGGATCTGGCCGGCGCCGATGCCGTGCGCGCCCAACACCTCCGACCAGATCCGCGCCAGTTCGATCTGGCCGACCGCGGCGGCCGCCTGGCTTTCCTCCAGCTTCAGCGGACCGCGGGGCAGCTTGAGCCGGCTGCGGCCGAGCGCGATCGAGCCGGAGGAGACGACGAGAACGTCGCGTCCCTCCTTGTGCAGCTTGGCCATGTCGTCGGCCAGCGCGGCGAGCCAGGACGCGCGCACCTCGCCCTTGTCGGAATCGACCAGCAGGGCTGAGCCGACCTTGACGACGATGCGGCGGAATTGGCTGAGTTCGGGGCTGGCCATGGTGCGTGCAACGAATTGCTTTTCAATGGGAAGTGGCGGAGCCGAAAAGGCGGCGCCGACGAGGCCTGCTTTTGCAGCAGGACGATGGCCGGCGCAAGGCGGCCGGAATGGTAAACGGCCTTGTCCGGGACGACCGCCTGGCTCAAATTGCCGCCAACAATCATGGGCTCAACGAGGAAACATATGGATCGCCGCGAATTCATCGCCGGGTGTGTCGCGCTGCCACTGCTGGCGCAGACGGGGGGAGCGCATGCGCAGGCCGGGCTGACCAAAATCATCTTCCCGTTCGCGGCGGGGGCCGGCGGCGACACGCTGTGCCGGCTGATCGCGCAGGAGATGGCCCCTGTTCTGCAACGGACCATCGTGGTCGAGAACCGCACCGGCGGCGACGGCCTGATCGGCATCAAGGCGGTGAAGGGCGGCAGCCCCGACGGCAGCATGGTGCTGGTGACCACGGGGCCCACCATGTATTTGCTGCCGATGGTGGAGACGGTGCCGAGCTTCGACACGGCGAAGGATTTTATGCCGGTGTCGCTGCTGGCGCGGTTCGAATTCGCCGTTGTGGTCGGTCCGGGCATCGATGCCACTGACTTCAGGAGCTTCGTCGCCTGGCTGAAGGCGCATCCGGACAAGGCGTCATTCGGCGTGCCCAGCAACGGCACCATTCCGCATTTCACGGGCTCGAAGCTGGAGAAGGATCTCGGCATTCCCCTGACGCGTGTGCCCTATCGCGGCAGCGCGCCCATCCTCAACGATCTCGTCGGCGGCCATCTGTCGTTCGGCATCGTGACATTGGCCGATGCGCTGCCGCAGCATCGCGCCAGGGGCGTGACGATCATCGCGACGAGCAGTGCGGAACGTTCACCGTTTGCGCCTGAGATCCCGACGCTGAAGGAAAGCGGCATCGATCTCGTCGCCGACGCCTGGTACGGCATGTGGCTTCCCGCCGGCAGCCCGCCGGACGTCGCCAGCAAGCTCGGTGCTGCCGCGGGCGCGGCGCTCGCCAGACCCGAGGTGAGGGAGAAGCTCATGGCGATCGGGCTGATCCCGGTCGGCAGCAACGCGGATGGCCTGTCGAAGGAGCTCGCGGCGAACACGGCGTTCTGGCGGCCGATCGTGACGGCGACGGGATACAAGATCGAGAATTGAGTCTTCTCCCTCGCCAAGCACTCCGCCGCCGTCATGGCCGGGCTTGTCCCGGCCATCCACGAGCTTCGGCGACTGGTGCAAGACGTGGATGCCCGGGACAAGCCCGGGCATGACGGCCGAGGGAGCTTCGTTCCCTCCTCAAAGCTTCGCGCGCTGCGCGATCCCATCCTTGATCGACGCCAGCTCGGCTTCATCCCAGATGCCGATCAGGATCCCGCCCTTCACCTGGAGCTGGTTGTCGGCATAATTCGCGATCTTCTCGCGCGGCGTGGTGATGTGGTCGTTCGGATGTAGCGCCCAGTCGAACAGCTCGGCCTGCAGCCGCGCGATGATCGCTGCACACTCCGGATCGTCGCCGCGATCCAGATATTCGTCCGGATCGGTCTCGAGGTCGTACAGCATCGGGCGGAAGCCGGAGGCATGGATGTATTTCCAGCGGCCGTCGAACACCATGAACAGGCGGCAGCGCTCGATCGGCTGGTTCAGCTTCAGCCGCACGTCCTGCATGGAATAGTCGTATTCGGAGAATGCGACCTTGCGCCAATCAGGAGGGGTCGACCCGCGCAGCAGCGGCAGCAGCGAGCGTCCTTCGAGGATGTGGACCGGCACCTTGCCGCCGAAATAGTCGACGAAGGTCGGCGCGAGATCGATGGCCTCGACCAGCGCATCGCTGCGTGTGCCGCGCGTGGCATCGGCCTCGCTGGAGGGGTCGATGACGATCAGCGGAATCTTCGCCGACTGCTCGTGGAACAGATCCTTCTCGCCCATCCAGTGGTCGCCGAGATAGTCGCCGTGATCGGAGGTGAACACGATCATGGTGGTGTCCAGGAGGCCCCGCGCCTCCAGGAAGGTCATCAGCACACCCATCTGGTCGTCGATCTGGGTGATCAGGCCCATATAGGTCGGGATCACCTTCTCCCGCGCTTCGTCGCGCGCCATGTTGCGGGAGTAGCGCATGTCCATATAGGCGCCGAACACCGGATGCGGATTTTGCCGCTCGCGCTCCGAGCGGATCACCGGGATCATGTCGCCGGGTGAATACATGCTGGCGTACGGCTCCGGCGCGATATAGGGCCAGTGCGGCTTGATGTAGGAGAGATGCAGACACCAGGGACGGCCGTCGGTTTCGGCCTCGCTGATGAAGTCCATCGCGCGCCGCGTCATGTAGGGCGTTTCGGAATGCTCCTCCGGCACGCGCGCGGCCTTGTCGGCATGGGTTAGCAGCCAGCCGTTCTGCAGACTACCGTCGTCCGCAGCGCCGGAGTTGGCCCACTGCTCCCAGGGATTGGGCGCTTCAAAGCCTTGGCTGCGCAGATATTCATCGTATTTCGGGCGCGGCCGGCCGGTCGGATGCAGGCCGTCGTCACGCTCATACGGTTCGAAGCCGCATTCGGCGACATGCACGCCGATCATCGATTCCGGGGGGATGCCGAGCGCCTTCATGCCTTCGAGATCGGGCGCCATGTGGGTCTTGCCGACCAGCACGTTGCGCACGCCGATCTTTGTCAGGTGATCGCCGAGCGTGGGCTCGCCGACACGCAGCGGCCAGCCGTTCCAGTGCGAGCCGTGCGAGCGCATGTAGCGGCCGGTGTAGAAAGACATCCGCGATGGCCCGCAGATCGGCGATTGCACATAGGCCTTGCTGAACAGCACGCCACGCCTCGCCATGGCGTCGATGTTCGGCGTCTTCAACGTCGGATGGCCGGTGCAGCCGAGATAGTCGTAGCGAAGCTGGTCGCACATGATCCAGAGAACGTTCTTCGCGCGCGCCATGCCTTGTCCCTGCCGTTTCCTGATCTTTCAATGCTGCGCTATCAGAGCCGCGATGACAACATGCCAGTGACGCGCGCGCCCTCGGCCTCACACTCCGCTGTCGTCCCCGCGAAGGCGGGGACCCACAACCACAGGGAGTGGTTTGGCGAAGACTGGGCGTTCGGGATTTCGAATATCCGCAACCGTTAAATCGCGCGGTATGGGTCCCCGCCTTCGCGGGGACGACGCCGGAGAGAGTTCAGGCCGACCAGGGCTCCGCTTCGGCCGTGCTCTTTGCCTTGCTGGACACCGGAGCCTCGCCGATCACATCCACCAGCGCGCGCAGCGCTTCCTTGACGCCTTCGCCGGTGATGCCCGACATCAGCAGCGGGGTCTTCTTGGCGGCGCGCTTGAGCCGGTCCTTCTGCTTCTTCAACTCGTCAGGCTCGACCGCGTCGATCTTGTTCAGCGCGACGATCTCGATCTTGTCGGTCAGGAGGCCGCCATAGGCATCGAGTTCGTTGCGCACCGTCTTGTAGGCCTTGCCCGCATGTTCGCAGGTGGCATCGACGAGATGCAGCAGCACGCGGCAGCGCTCGACATGGCCGAGGAAGCGGTCGCCGAGACCGGTGCCTTCATGCGCGCCTTCGATCAGGCCGGGAATGTCGGCGAGCACGAACTCGCGCCCGTCGGAATTCACGACGCCGAGCTGCGGATGCAGCGTGGTGAAGGGATAGTCGGCGATCTTCGGCCGCGCCGCGCTGACCTTGGACAGGAACGTCGATTTGCCGGCATTGGGCATGCCGACCAGGCCGGCATCCGCGATCAGCTTCAGGCGCAGCCAGATCCAGCGCTCTTCGCCGGGCTGGCCGGGATTGGCGTTGCGCGGCGCGCGGTTGGTCGAGGTTTTGAAATGCGCGTTGCCGAAGCCGCCATTGCCGCCCTCGGCCAGCACGAATTTCTCGCCGACATCGGTGAAGTCGTGGATCAGCGTCTCGCGGTCTTCGTCGAAGATCTGCGTGCCCAGGGGCACTTTCAGCACGATCGACTTGCCGTTGGCGCCGTGGCGGTCCGAGCCTGAACCGTTCTCGCCCTTCTGCGCCTTGAAATGCTGCTGGTAGCGATAGTCGATCAGCGTGTTGAGGCCGTCGGCGACCTCGATGATGACATTGCCGCCGCGGCCGCCATTGCCGCCGGACGGACCGCCGAATTCGATGAACTTCTCGCGGCGGAACGCCACGCAGCCGTTCCCGCCGTCACCGGAGCGGATATAGACCTTTGCTTCGTCGAGGAATTTCATGAGCCATAGGTAGGCCAGCCGGTCCCGCGCGGCAACCCGGGCTTTCCCCTGAATCGGCCGAAATCCTGCGAATTTCGGCCCTTGCTTAACCCCGGGGCAACCTCAGGCCGGCCTTCGCCGGATCAGGAATTTCTGCATCCCCTCCAGCACCAGCTCCTTGCGCTGGTTGAAGACGGTGCTTTTGAGCGTCACAGCGCCGGTGGAGCGTCCCGGCACTAACTCGGTGACCTCCAGCGCGGGGTAGATGGTGTCGTCGGCAAATACTGGTTTGAGGAACCGGCTCGATTGCTCGAGGAAACCGACCAGGGAGTCCTCGACCATGAACGGAAACAGGCCGGCGCCGGGCGCGGTGTGGATCAGGGTCTGGAAGCCGTGCGCCAGCAGATGCGGCATGCCGCGGCTGCGGCAATACTCCATGTCGTAATGCACCGGATGGGTGTCGCCGCTCGCGGTCTGGAACGCGGCGAACACCGCCGTGGTCTGGGTGCGGCTCGGGATCACGAAGCGTTCGCCGACGACGAAATCCTCAAACCAGCGTTGCGCGGGGATCATGCGATGCCGGGTCGGGTCGAAGTCGGTCATGTCTGGCTCCTTTCTCGGCTCTCTCGTTCGCGGGCGCCTATCGGTAGCGCGCCTCGACGCGTGCGACAATCCGTTCAATTCGGTACGAGCGGGCTTGTCGCGGGCGCTCACGTCATTAAAACGGCGCGCAATGCCCTTCTTCAAAAATCTCTCCGCCTATGACGAGCGCTCCGCGCGCCTGGCCGGCATCGCGCTGATGCTGCTGTCGATCTTCATGTTCTCGTTCGGCGACGCCATGGGCAAGTTCCTGGTCGGCACGTATTCGGTGGGGCAGCTGCTGTTCCTGCGCGCCTGCGCGGCGCTGCTGCTGCTGTTGCCGATGATCTGGACGCAGCGTCACCAGTTCCTGCATCTGGAGCGGCCGCGCCTGCAGCTGTTTCGCGTCGTGCTGTCGACGCTGGAAGTGGCGGCGTTCTTCCTCGCGACGGTCTATCTGCCGCTTGCGGACGTCATCACCTATTATCTCGCCGGTCCCATCTTCGTCACCGCGATGTCGGCGATCTTCCTGCGCGAAAAGGTCGGCTGGCGGCGCTGGACCGCGATCCTGATCGGCTTCTGCGGCGTGCTGATCGCGCTGCGGCCGTCGGCGCAGACCGTCAGCCTGCCGGCGCTGATCGCGCTCGGCGGCAGCCTGTCATTCGCGACCTTGATGCTGATCACGCGCAGCCTGCGCAAGACGCCCGACATCGTGATGGCCTCCTCGCAATTTGTCGGCACGTTCCTGCTCGGCGCCGTGCTGTCGGCCTTCCACTGGGTGCCGCCGACACCGGGCAGCCTCGTGATTTTTGCGGCGGCCGGACTCATTTCGGTGACCGCGCTGTTCTGCGTCAACCGTTCGCTGAAGCTCGCGCCGGCGAGCGTCGTGGTGCCGTATCAATATTCGATGATCGTCTGGGCCGTGATCTTCGGCTTCGTCGTGTTCGGCGATGTGCCGCAGGTCGCAACGATCGTCGGCGCCGCCATCATCATCGGCGCCGGGTTCTATATTTACCTGCGCGAGCGCGACCTGGGGCGCCCGAGTGCGGACGTGAATCCGCCGGTGTAGCTCTTACCCTCCCCTCCAGGGGAGGGTGGTAAGCGCCTCCGCCTACCTCACCCGTCGCGCGCTGCTCCAGCTCTTCAGCGACGACCACACGCCGCGCGATAGCCGGAAGCAGTCCACCGGCGTCGACGATCCCAGCGCCAGGAAGCGATGCAACTGCACGCCGTTCCACTGGAAGCCGCACTTCTCCAGCACCTTGCGCGAGGCCGGGTTGGTGACGCGCGCGCCGGCATAGAGGTGATCCTCCTCGAACTCCTCGAAAAAGAAGTCGATCGCGCCGCGCGCGGCTTCGGTCGCAAAGCCCCGGCCCCAATGCTCGACGCCGAGCCAGTAGCCGAGTTCGGCCTCGCCTGGCGTGGCACAGTTGATGGAGACCATGCCCACCGGGCCGCTGTCGTGCTCGATCAGGAACACGGTCTCGCTGCCGAGCGCGGCGGTGGCGCGGATGAAGGCGACGGCGTCGTCCTGCGAATAGGGATGCGGCAGGCGGCGGGTGTTTTCGGCGACGCGGCGGTCATTGGCGAGCCGGGCGATGGTCTTGACGTCGGCCAATGTCGGCCGCCGCAAGGTCAGCCGCTCGGTGGCGACGACGCTGGGTCTCGCCTCAGCCAAGGTCGCGCTCGTAAAATCCTGCAACATGTCCGGCTCCGTCGAAGTCACTCAAGTCAAAAGTGAGCAAAGCAAACGAAAGGGGAGGCCGGTTTCCCGCCTCCCCCTGGAGCCTTCGATCTCTGGGATCTCGAGGACTCCGCCGGTTCGGTCAGGGACCCGGCGGACTCCAGATTTGATCCACCGTCTATTCAGCCGCCTCTGCGAGCGGGAGTACCGATACAAAGGTGCGGCCGTTGGCTTTGGCCTGGAACGTCACGCGACCCTCGATCTTGGCAAACAGAGTGTGGTCCGTGCCCATGCCGACATTAAGGCCGGGATGCCAGGTGGTGCCGCGCTGACGCGCAATGATGTTGCCGGGAATGACGACTTCCCCGCCGAACGCCTTGATCCCGAGGCGCTTGCCCTTGGAATCGCGACCGTTACGCGATGAACCGCCTGCTTTTTTGTGAGCCATGGCTCGTCTCCGAAGTCCTGAAGTGGTCTAGATCAATTCCTTGACGGAATCATTTCACAATTTCTCACGCATCACATCGTGAAGTGGCGTGATCAACTTATGCGGCGTCGGCTTCGTCCTTGGCCGTCTCCTTGACGACCTTCTCCCGCTTCGGACGCGGCCCCTTGGTGGGCTTGGCGCCGTCGGTCAGGATCTCGCTGATGCGCAGCACCGTGATCTCGTCGCGGTAGCCGCGCTTGCGGCGCGAATTCTTGCGGCGGCGCTTCTTGAACGCGATGACCTTCGGTCCGCGCTTGTGGTCGAGCACCTCGACGGCCACGGAGGCACCGGCCACCGTCGGCAGGCCCAGGATCGGCGTGTCGCCGCCGACCACCAGAACCTCGGTCAATTGGATGATCGAGCCGACTTCGCCTTCGATCTTGCCTACTTCCAGGACATCATCCGGAACGACGCGGTACTGCCGGCCGCCGGTTTTGATGACTGCGAACATCGTTGTTTTCCTTCGTGTTCATTCCCGGCCTCGCGACAGATTGTCGGGGCCGGCTTTTTGTCAGTCGCTATGGGTTTATTGCGAGTTTTGTGCGGGCGGGAGTTATCCCTTTGAAAAACCACGCAAAAACAAGCGGCGCGAGAAACGCCCCGCGCCGGTTGTGGGACTTATAGCCGTCGATCCCCAGGAGTCAAGGAAAAGCAGGCAAAACCGCCTGGATTTGAAGGATTTGGCCGGTTTGCCGGGCTGGCCGAATGCGGCCGGGCTTTGCAACCAACCGGTTCCCTCGCTGTTGTCCCCCGCGAATTTGGACGCGCGCAAGACACCTCAAAAGACAAGACACCTCGAAGAAACGGGCAAGGGGCTTTTCATGGCAACCGACGAGCAGGTCAAGACGACGACGGGCATCGCCCATCATGGCGCGGAGCGGCTGCCGTCGGTGGACGTCGACAGTTTCAACATCGAGCTGAAGGACGAGGATGGCTTTCTCGGCGACCGCGCCAGCAAGGGCGCGTTCCGCGACATGCTCGACCGCTGGCGCAAGCCGCTGCGCAAATCCGGCGAGGACCCGTTCGGAGACATGCCGTCGGACGAGATCAGCAAGAAGACGCTGGATGCGATCCTGGCCGGTGACGACGTCAAGGCCGCGGCGCTGGTCCATAGCGCGATCGAGGAGTTCGCCCAGGAGCTCGCCTATGTCACGCGGCGTTTCCTCAAGTCGAAGGCGTGGGCCAAAACCGAGCGCATCGTGGTCGGCGGCGGCTTTCGCGATTCCAAGCTCGGCGAACTCGCCATCGCGCGCACCGAGATCATCCTGCGCCACGAGGACATCAAGATCGAGATCGTGCCGATCCGGAATCATCCGGACGAAGCCGGCCTGCTCGGCGCACTGCATCTGGCTCCGTCGTGGATTTTCGAGGCCCATGACAGTATTCTCGCGGTCGACATCGGCGGCACCAACATCCGCTGCGGCCTGGTCGAAACCAGCTGGAAAAAGGCCAAGGACCTCTCCAAGGCCAAGGTCGTGCATTCCGATCTGTGGCGCCATGCCGATGACGAGCCGACCCGCGAGGGCGCGGTGAAGCGGCTCACCAAGATGCTGAAGGGGCTGATCACCGAAGCGGACAAGGAAGGCTTCAAGCTCGCGCCCTTCATCGGCATCGCCTGTCCCGGCGTCATCAATGCCGACGGCTCGATCGAGAAGGGCGCGCAGAACCTGCCGGGCAATTGGGAGAGCAGCAAGTTCAACCTCCCGGCGAGCCTGCTCGAGGGCATCCCCGAGATTGGCGAGCACGACACCGCGATCCTGATGCACAATGACGGCGTGGTTCAGGGCCTCTCCGAGGTGCCCTTCATGCAGGATATCGACCGCTGGGGCGTCCTCACCATCGGCACAGGTCTCGGCAATGCCCGCTTCACCAACCGCCGCAAGGAGAGCGGCAAGGACAAGGATTCGGCCGAGAACGGGAAGAAGAAGGCCAAGGACAGCAAGGGCGACTGAGCGAATAGCCGCAAGTTACGTCCACCGGCCGCGCCGCTTGCTCCCGCCTCTCCCGCTCGCGGCGGGTGAGGGCTCTCACCCCACGGGGGCACCCTCCGCAAACCCAGACAATCCCAATGCGGAGACACCCTCTCCCCGACCCTCCCCCGCGCGGGGGAGGGAGCAGATGCCGCCTGATCGCGCAAATCCACCGCCAATCCGCGTCGATACCCCCATGTGGCCCCAGGGTAACCTTGACTGGTTAGGTTAAGGACCGGATTGCATTGCGGCGCTCCGGTCACACGCTACGGTCGAATCGTCGCCTCACCTGGCCGGCGAAGCCGCCCTTCCTGGCCAGTATTTCAATGAGCGGCACCGGGACCGCCAGTGTTTACCGCGTCTGGCGGTCCCACCCCCTCTTTGCAGCCGAGTATTTTTGGTTGAATCGATGCCAGCCCGGGTCTCGGTTCAACTCTCCCGCAGGGAGAGGTCGGATCGCATCGCAAGATGCGGTCCGGGTGAGGGCTTGCGGTCTCGCCGAATGCTGCGGCCCCTCACCCCGAGGTGAAGCTCGCGCATCCGACGCAACCGGTTTCGTGACGCTTCAGCCCCACCCGATCCGCGCAAAGAACCCCGCGATCTCCGCGGCCGCGCGATCCGGATCTTCCCGATGCGGGAAGTGGCCGACGCCGGGAAACATCGCAACATCGAGATCGCTGAACGTCTCGCGCAGCCGGTCGGTCCATTCATAGGGAAACAGCGGGTCGTGCTCGGCCCAGCGCACGCAGGTCGGCACGCTGATCGGCGGCAGCCTCACAGCCTCGCCCTTCATCATCGCAACACGCCCGGCATGCGACGCGCGATAATGCGCAAAGCCGCCGGCGAGGTTGCCCTTCTTGAAGAAAGTGTCGGCGAAATCGTCGAGCACCGCGTCGAAGGCGTCCTTGCGATGCGCCCAGCCCTTGAGGAAGTGGCTGATATAGAGCCGGCAGCTCTCGCGGCTGGCGCCGACCAGCTGCGGCGCCATCTCCATCTGGTGGAAGGACTGATACCAGATGTGGTTGAGCCGATCAGGCGCCGCCATGCGCGGCCCGATGCCGGGATGGACGAAATCGAAGAACAACAGCCCGGCCAGCCGCTCCTGCGCCGCGCGCGCCAGCAGCTGCATCACGGCCCCGCCGACGTCATGGCCGACCACGCCGAATCGGTCGAGCCCGAGCCCGTCCATCAGCGCCAGCATGTCCGCCGCATGGCCGTCCGGCCCATAAGGCCCATCCGGCTTTTCGCTGTCGCCGAAGCCGCGCAGATCGGGCGCGATCAGCATGAAGCGGTCGGCCAGCCTGGATATCACCGGCTCCCAGGTCAGCCAGAATTCCGGCCAGCCATGCAGCAAAAGCAGCGGTTTGCCGGCTCCCGCCCGAACCAGGTGAAAATCGGCGCCATTGGCCGTGATCGACAGGTGCTCCATGGCAGTTCCTCCCGGGGATACCCGCGCTCGGGCAAACAGGCAGCGGATTTTCCCCTTTCGCGCCTTGTCTGGCCCGCCATCCTCGCCTATTAACGCCCCCAACCACAGGGGCCGCTGCTCCTACCATGGCGCCTTCAGGAGAGGTGGCAGAGTGGTTGAATGCACCGCACTCGAAATGCGGCATAGGTGCAAGCCTATCGGGGGTTCGAATCCCTCCCTCTCCGCCAAAAAGCGCCGGAAACCCAGGAAATTCAAATTGTATCGATGAACTAAGGCTTTTCGAAAACGACCGGTGGTACACAGGAGTGGTCCACCATGGGTATTCGAATGATCTTGCCTTGGGAAAATCCGCGCAGCCGTTTCTTCTGGTTCCGCCGGCGCGTGCCGGCGAAGTTCGCCAAGTTCGGCATGCACGGCGAAATCAAGAAGTCGCTCAACACCACCGACTGGGACGAGGCCGTGCTTCTGTGCCAGGAGGAGAACCTGAGGCTCGAGCGCGCCTGGCGCGAGAATCTGTACGGCACGCCGCCGTCCGATCTCTCGCACGAACAGATCACGGCCCTCGCCGGTGAGTTCTACGACGAGATGGTGGCGACACACCGCGCCAATCCCGGTCCGCCGCGGGACTGGGAGGAGGCCCTTACCAAGCACGCCAACCGCAAAAGGCCGATCGTCGGAGGCGTGTCTTGGGGATTGCATCTCTTGAGCACCTTCGGCGGTGAGGTCCGTTCGTTTCTGCAGAAGCGCGGGCTCAATCTCGTCGGCGACCAGCTTTTCGGCTTTATTCACGCCTACGTCGATGCGAAGGAGCAGGCCTCGAAGCAGCTTCTGAAGAACGCCCGCGGGGACTACCGCCCGGACCCCGACGCCGACCGCTTTCCCAAATTCGTGCCGACCGACGCCAAGCAGGTGTTCGACAGCCTCTGGCAGGAATTCTGCGAGGCCAAGATGGTGGCGGCCTCCACAAAGAAGAAGTGGGAGCCCTACTTCCGGGCGCTGATCCGCCGTACCGGCAGCGACGACATGAGCAGGGTGACAGAAAAGCACCTGCTGGATTGGCGCGACGCGTTGATGGCGTCCAAGCTTTCGAAGGTCACGGTGCGCGACGGGTATATCGCCGCCATGAAGGCGTTCTTCGGCTGGGCGAAGCGGATGAAGAAGCTGCCGACCGACCCTAGTTCGGAAGTGCACGTCGAAGTCAGCGACAAGCACGAAACCAAGATGCGGGGCTTCCGCGACGACGAGGCCGATAGGATTCTATCGGCTGCCCTGGCACCTGCCAACAAGCTGATGAGCAAGGAGAACGCCGCGGCGCGGCGATGGGTGCCGTGGATCTGCGCGTACACCGGGGCGCGGGTCAACGAGATCACCCAGCTCCGCGCCAAGGACGTCAAGAAGATCGACGGAATCTGGTGCATCCACATCACTCCCGAGGCCGGTACCGTGAAGACCTCGCGGGAGCGGAACGTGCCGCTGCATCCGCATCTGCGCGAACAGGGATTCGTCGAATTCGCCCAAGCCAAGCGGGGAAATGCGCCGCTCTTCTATTCGATCGCCAGGCAACGGAATCCGGACAGGAAAAATCCGACCTATGCGAGCGTCGGCAACAAGCTTGCCGAATGGGTGCGCGGTCTCGGCATCAAGGACCCGCAGGTCAAGCCGAACCACGGCTGGCGCCACCGCTTCAAGACCGTGGGCAGGAAATCGCGAATGGACTGGTTGATTCTCGATTGCATCCAGGGGCACGCTCCCCGCACCGAGGGCGAAGGATATGGCGAGGTGACGCCGGATGTCATGTATCGCGAGATCGCGAAGCATCCGAGGTACAAGGTCGTCGCCAAGTCGGTTGACGGGAGGAAATCCAAGCCCAGCCAACTACGCGCGTAATGGATTTCGCAGTAGCTGCAGGGCAAGTTCAGATCGAGCCGGCGTCCCAACGTGAGAGTCGAACGAAATCGTGAAAGTCGCAAGCCGGCCCGGGACAGACGACGCTGGGATGCACGGTGCCGTCGGCATCGATGGAGTGGCCCTTCAGAATTATGCCATGCCCGTTCGGGCAGGCGAACTCGGCCTTGAAGCGCCTGACCGTGGCCGGATGACAGGGCTTCCAGTGCATCGGCGGAGCCTCGCCGGCGCCCGCGTATCGCGGAACATCAAGTCTCGGCCTCGTCCAGGAGCGTTGCGCCGGTCGGGGAGCCGGGCTCTGGTCGTGGAAGATTCGCGACAGCAGCGTTCGCAGCCACCGCAGCATCAGGCTCTCTCGCCGAAAAGGTTCATCAGCCTGAACGTCATCGCCTGCCGGCTGACTTCAAAGCGTCGCGCAAGGGTGGCGATCTGCTCCTCGTCCTCGATGTCGAGAGTCAGTTTTCTGGCGTCGCGCAGCAGGAAGTCGCGCGGCATCAAGAGTTCGGCGGCGAAGGCGTTTGCCTCGATTTCCTCGACATCCTCGGCCTTCGAAGATGCACTTGAACGAAGGTTGACGCGGAAATGCTTGTCGACGCGGACCTCGATGCCGTCATGAAGCAGCAGATGGCCCAATTCGTGGGCGATCGTGAACCGCTGCCGTTGCTCCGGTTGCTCCTGGGCGACGGCGATGACCACCATCTTCTGCTTCCGGATCAGCAGACCGGAAATTTCGTTGTTGAAATCGCGATATTCCATGATCGCGCCGGCGGCCTTGGCCAGACGCTCGACGGGCACTGCCGGACGATCGATGCCGTTCGCGGCCAGAAGGTCGGCCGCGCAGCGGCGAATGCGGTTGTACCGGGGTCGCAGCGGCCTCACCGCTCACCAGCCCTGACCAGGGTCCTCTTCAGATAGGCGTTGACGGTCGGCATGCGCTTGAGCTCGCCGGGATCGCGAACGACGGGCCGCGGCGGCGCCTCGAGGGCCGCAAGAAGGATATCCGCCGGCACGTCGAGCGCCTTGCATACGCGCTGAAACTGGTCGATCAGCAGCCGCTGGCGTCCGCGTTCGATGTTGGTGACGGAGGTGCGCGAGAGGCCGAGGCTCTCGCCGAGCTCGGCCTGGGTCAGCCGTAATTCCTCCCGGCGGCGCCGAATCGAATCGCCGAGTCTCAAATAGAAATCGTTGGGTGTGATCATGTCATCTTTTGCGCGCGGGCGGCGGGTCTGTCGCCGAATCGTCCCGTATTCGCGGGCGTAAGTCAACCAAGTTGACATCCAAAAGGGGTACTAGGTTGACAGACTTTGCAGTTAGTATTAATGTCTTGCCGATTCAACCCCTCGTCCGGAGAGACCTATGACGGTACTCGAACACGAAGCTGATCACGCCGGCCATCATCACGGTGACAAGCCGGTCGCGGTGGCCGTCATCACGCCGAGCGGATTCTATCCGGACGCGAACGATTACAGCCGCTCCCATCGCGGCGAGGTCGTCGCGCACGTCCTGGAGCGCGCAAGGATCAAGCTCGAACTCACGAACACCGCCGACTGGGTGGCCGAGGTCGACAACCGCCCGATCGATCCTTCCAAGACCTTCGCCGAAAACGGCCTGCACGGAATCGTCGAGATCGAGTGGCACAAGCCCGAAGGGGGCGGAGGTGCATCCGGCGGCCTCTAAGGCCAAGTTCGACGCCGAGGTCGCGCTGCTGACTCCGGACTACCTGCGGGTCAAGCGGTGGACCCTTTGGTCGGCGGCGTATCCGGTGCTCGATCTCACGATCGAAGCCAAGCGGCCGCTGCGTCTTCGCGTCGACTGCGACAACTGGAACGAGGTGCCGCCCTCGGTGGCGCTTCTGTCCCCGGCGGGGACCTTCTTGACGGAGGCGGAAGTCCAGCCGCTCGCGGGTTCGATCTTCAATCAATCGGCGCATGAGCAGACCGGCCGGCCGTTCATCTGCATGCGCGGGGTGCGCGAATATCATACGCACTCAAGCCACCGTAACGAAGTCTGGGACAGCTACCGCGGCGAGGACGGCATGAACATTCTCGGCATCATCACCCAGATATCGCGCGCTCTGCGCAAGATCGTCGGCACATGACGCTCCTCGTCCCCAAGGAGATCGTCGCGCGCACGATCGACATCCTTCGACGTGGCGGCGCCGCCGAATGCGAAGCCGTCGTGCTCTGGCTGGCCAGCGGGCCCCGCGGGGCGGAGCGGATCGAGGAAGCCTACCGGCCCGATCAGATCGCGGAGACGGATTTCTTCCGCATTCCTCCGGCGGCGATGAAGGACTTGATGGGCCACCTGCGACGCACCCGTCTGCACGTCGCGGCGCAGGTCCATTCCCATCCGGGAAGAGCTTTTCATTCCCAGCCGGACGATGAATGGGCGATCGTCCGCCATCGCGGCGCGTTGTCGTTGGTCGTACCCCGTTTCGGCGCCGGCACCACCGTCGCCAACTTCATGGATCAGACCGCCATATACCGCCTTTCCGACGACGACAGGTGGATTGCAGTTCCGAACGAGGACGTCCCGCAGGCGATGGAGCTCGGGTGATGCTGAACGCCAAGGAGGAAAACCGGAAGGCTCTGGCGAGCCTGCTCGGGATCGACGAGGAGGAAGCCGCCGAGAAGCTGCAGACCAAAGTCGTCGTCACCGTCGCCGACCCTGCGGCGGCTGCCTTCGCCTCCGATCTGTCGCAACTGATCGGGAAAACGCTTCAGGTCGTCAGCGCCGACGCGGGCCCGGATATCGAGATCGCGCTCGGCGGTCCGGCATCGACCGACGCGCCGGTCAGGATGATGGCATCGATGAGCGGCGACGGGCTGACCGTCGGCAGCGCGGTCGTGCGGCCCGAATGGTCGGCGGTTCCGAGATTCAACGAACGGATCTGCGCCTGCTATGCGGCCGGCGTCGCTATCGCGCGCGCGATCGGGAAGGCTTGTCCCGATCCCTTCACCGTCGGATTTCGCGCATTGGGGATCCCGGTCAGATACGCACCGGTCGTATTCGAAGACGACGTCCTTGCCGGCTGCGGCGGCGTCGGGACCGGTTTTCTGTGGGCGCTTCAGGCGGTGCAGACGTCGGGACGCTTGACGGTCGTCGACGGCAAGAACGTCTCCGGCGGCAATCTCAACCGCTGCTTCTTCTACGAAGGCGAGGATGTCGACAAGCCCAAGGCCGAGCGGCTGGCCGCGCGGGCAGTGCTCGGCAACACCGTCCTGGAGCCGTTCGTCGGCACGTTTCGCGATCTCCTCCTGAAGCGCGGGCGCATCCGGCGCGTCTTCGTCACGGTCGACAGCCGCCCGGCGCGGCGTTCGATCCAGACCGACATGCCGCTCGAGATATTCGATGCCTCGACGACCGACGTCACGGCCGTCGTCGCACATAACCACCGGCAGCCCACAGGATACGCCTGCCTGTCCTGCATCTATCCCCACATTCCGGAAGAGGATGCGCGGGAGCGCGACATCGCGGATCTGCTCGGCTTGACGCTCGACCAGGTCAAGCGGAGGATCGTGGACGGCGACACGGCGGCCGAACTGTCCCGCAATTTCGGCGAGCCCCCCGAGACGTTTCTCGGCAAATCCATGGACAGTCTGGCCAAGGCGCGCTGCGGCTCCGCGCCGGTGACCACGGCGGGCGGCAGGCAGGCGCTGGCACCCTTCGCCTTCGTATCCAGTCTGGCCGGATGTTTGATGGTGGTTGATCTGATGAGGAGCCAATCCTCGGAAGGCGTCCCGCTGTCCAACTATGTGCACCTCGATCCGTGGCGACCGCCGACACCGGTGCGCAGGCTCAAGCCGCGACGCGACGGCTGCGAGTTCTGCGGCGATCCGCAGTTGAAAGCGGTCTTCGCCTCGGTGTGGGACCTTCCAGCCTTCACCTGACCGGACTGGGCGAGGGCAGTCGGGCCGTCATGCGCCGTTGATGGTTTTCTCCATCTCGGCGATCTTCTTCAGGATGTCGTCGAAGCTCGGCGGCGGATCGTCGAACATCATCGGCGCCATCTTTCGGTAGTCGGCGCGCAGATCGGCGATCCGGTCGGGATGCGGCGAGAGCCGCAGAGTGCCGGCGCGGGCGGTGTCGTAACTCGCCCATCCCGAACGGAAGAACAGCGACTTGTGGTCGGCGACCTGCTTCAGCAGCCCGGTATCCTTCATCGCGGTCTTGCCCTCGTCGGTGTCAGCCAGCATCGCAAGGTCGTAGTAGTGCCGGGAGAAGTATTGCGGCGTCGCGGATTCGAGGTCGCGGTGATGTTCGGCGTGAAGCGCCGTCGCCTTCTCCCAGAAGGTTCGGCGTAGTGCCAGAACGTCGACCGAACAAGCCGGTGCTTCGAAGAAGTCCGGAAACTCCTGCGCGGCATACGATACGATTTCCCGCTTTTCGGTCGGCCAGGGATCGCCGCGCGCGCCGAATTCCAGCTTGACCCTGCTGCTCATGTACGCGAACCCGGAATAGTCCTTCTCGGGCAGGCTGACCGGATATTCGAAGATCAGGTTCTGCGGTTCGCCCGGATCGATTTTCAGGCTCCAGCCGGCCTCCGTTGCGGGACCCAGTTCGCGCTCGATGGCCGCACTCAGGCGCGGCAGCACGACGGTCTCGATGTGCTTTGCGACGGCGACGACGAGATCGTGGATCAGTTTGTCGGCCTTCTTCCGCGAAGGTGCGGCTTCCGGATCGCGGTCGCCTCCGTAACCGAGATCGGCGCGGTCGAAGGATAGGTCGATGTCTTCCGAGAACCTGCGGATCGCGTCGTAGCCCTTCGAGAGCGACGTGCCACCCTTGAAGACCAGTCCCGGCGAATCCTCGCCCTGGATGCCGAAGAGCCGCTTCAGCGTCCAGCAGACCCAGAAGTCCTTTTCGATGATGGCGTCCGCCAGGCCGCGGGCCGCGCCCGCCTGGTTGAACAGGGCGGCGCGGTCCGCCGCCGGCATCAGGGCGACCTTGTCCACGGCGTCAGCCCGAGGCCTGCCGGACGATCCGATCCAACGCGGGGCGCATCCAGGCCGGTGCCTGCTTCATGCCGTTGGCCAACGCGCGCCTGTCCGAGTCTTTCAGACGCGGAGCCGCAGCGTCGACGACGGCCGAAGCAGAGTCGGGTCCCAAATGGCGCAGGGCCTGAACGACAGTGCCTGCCATGCTGCCCGGCGCGACCAGATGCTTGGGCGAAGCATGACGGATGTCCACGGTCCGCTTGCCAAGCACCACGCGTCGGGAAGGGCCGTCCGTCAGATACACGCTGCGCGCCGGCACCTGCGTGGACAATCCGAGTGCGTTGGCCGCCTGAGCCCCGGCCATCTGCAAGTTGGAGCCGGTCTCGCGCGCGAAGGCCTTGGCGACGACGTCCGGAGCCGGTGCCAAGGCCCCCAACCGTGCGTGGACACGGGGGTAGTCATAGAGACCGTGCGCGAGACGGCGAAGCCGCTTGTTCTTGCACAGACGCGACAGAGCCTGGTCCACCGCAGCGCGGCTTCCCAAACCCACGAAATCGGAAGGCGTGAAGACGCTGCCCGAGCCCCGGGCCCGGACCTGTCTCAAAATTCTGTCCGCTATCGAATTCATCTCTCGCTCCTCTGCCGTCAGAAAATAGTACAAGTTTTTCTGACAATCAAGCTTTATCACTACGCCAATAAGTCCTTCTCTTTCAGTATCATAGATAACAGTTCATTTCCATCTTGGTTCCCGACACTAAAATTTAGCCGCGGAGTCCTTGACCTAGACGGTAGTAAGATTATCTTACCAAGCGTCAGACAGGAGCACGCTTATGGAACCCAAAGACCTCGTCGATGCGCTGATCGCCATCATCGGCCAAATTCAAACCGACAGCGAACTCGAATGTCCCCCGCTCACGGGCGCGACCAAGCCCGTGGGTACCGTTCCGGAGTTCGACAGCAAGATCTGGCCCGTCGCGACGACGATCCTGGCGACCGAGATCAACATCCCGATTCCGGACGACGTCAACATCTTCATCGACGAGACGACGAAGGCGCCGCGTTCGATCGAGGAAATCGCGGTGTTCGTGTGCGAGCTCCAGAAGAAGCAGGGCAAGAAGCAAGCAGCAGCATGACCGATCAGGATTCCGTCACACGCACCCAGATCGCAGAACGTCTCAAGGAGGCGCGCAAGCTCGCGGGACTCTCGCAGGGCCACGTCGCCCGGATGCTCGGACTGCATCGGCCTTCGGTTTCCGAAATCGAGGCGGGCAACCGGCGGGTCTCCGCAGACGAACTCGCAAAGTTGGCTGCCCTTTACGACGTGAACGTCGCCTGGCTGCTGCGGGAAGTGCCAGATTCCGTCGACGCGGAAGACCCGCGCCTCGAACTTGCCGCCCGCGAACTCTCCAAGCTCAAACCGGAAGACCTGCAGCGGCTGCTCAATCTGCTCGCGGTGATGCGAAACGACAAGGACGAGGGGAGCGGGGGTTGATGACTGCGATGCGGACGAACAAGCCAAGCCTGGATCGCCGCTCGCTGGCAACCCAGGCGATGCAGAACGCGGCGGCCACGCGGGCCGAAGCAGGGGTCGGCCAGGCCGCTCCGATCTGCATCTACGCCGTCTGCGAGACGCTCGGCGTGAACGTGCGCTTCAACAACATCAATATGGAAGGGATGTACCAGCGCGGCGCCCAGCCGCGCATCCATTTGTCCGCACGGCGCCCGCTGCCGCGGCGCGCGTTCAATTGCGCTCATGAACTCGGCCATCACAAGTTCCGCCACGGCACATCAATCGACGAACTCCGCGAGGATGCGAAGTCGAACCCCTGGGAGGACCCCAAGGAATTTCTCGCCGACACGTTCGCCGGTTTCGTACTGATGCCGACGATCGGCCTGCGACGCGCCTTCAAGGCGCGCGGCTGGACGCCGGCGACGGCGACGCCGGCGCAGATGTTCACCATCGCCTGCGAATTCGGCGTCGGCTACAACACGCTCCTGACGCACCTCTCCGCCGGCATGAACATGCTGCCGTACGGGCGGGCCAAGATTTTGAAGCGAACGAAACCCAGCGCGATACGTGCCGAGCTTCTCGCCGCGCTCACCCCGGAGCCGCTCCTCGTCGCCGATCTTCATCGCGTTTCGCCGACGCTCGATACAGAGGTCGACTCGCTGCTGCTGCTTCCGGAGGGTACCGAGGCCGGCGGCGGCGCGCTCGCCCATGAACGCGACCTGGAGACCGGCCGCCTCTTCCGCGCCGTGCGCTCCGGCATCGTCCGGGCGACCGTCGGAAATTGGGCGGCGTTCGTCCGCGTCGCACCCAAAGCCTATGTGGGACTGGCCCGATACCGACACTTGGAGGATGATCCCGATGAGTAAGTCCAATTCGCACGCCGACGAACCGACGATCATCGCCGACACCAACCTTTCCCGGGCATGGGCGCGTCTCTTCCTCCAGATTTTCGACAGCGGTCGGACGGAAATTTCTCCCCTGACCTTCAGCCTCACCGGCTTCGACGCCGACGGCGGAATCGCGGAGATAGCAGGCGTCCGCGAATCCCTCGACCGCACGCTCAAGCTCAAGAAGAAGATTTCCGTCGAAACCGTCGCGTTCACGATCTTTCCCGACAGGTTGTGGAAGATCGCCCGCGGCGACCGAAAGCGCCTCTTTTCGCTGTATGCCGGAGCTTTTCCGCGCTACGTCGCGATGAACCGCGCGGCCAACGGACGGGGACTTTATTTCGAGCGCATGACCAATTTCAGCAAGGAGGTCCCCTGCGACGGCAACCAATTGGAATTCATACTGTCCAGCTACAACGAACGAGCGGGTGTCCGCGATACGATGCTTCAGGTGTCTATTTTCGATCCCGCCCGCGATCACATCAGGATGGCGCGGGTCGGCTTTCCGTGCCTGCAGCACGTCTCCTTCGTGCCCACCAAGGAGGGCCTCGCCGTCAACGCCTTCTACGCAACGCAGTACGTGTTCGACAAGGCCTACGGCAACTACCTGGGCCTCGCCCGACTCGGCGCCTTCATGGCACATGAACTCAATCTTCCGCTGGCGCGGCTCAACGTTACGGTGGGCGTCGCCAACCTCGACGGCGTCAGGAAATCCGACGCCTCACTGGCGCCGCTGATCGCCGCGGCACGCGCCGCCGTCGCGCCCGCGGCTCCGCCGAAGGCTCCGCGGCCGGGCGTGAGCGCGAGGGGAGCTTCGGCTTGAAGCAGAAGGCGCGCAAACCGCGTGCGGAAAAACCGCGCGGCGGAACGGCGAAACCGAAGGTCTCGGCATCGGCGGGCAAACCGGTCCCGGTGTCGCCGCTTGTTTTCTCCCACCTGGCTCCGGCCAAGGTTTCGGAGGTCTACGAGAGCTATTGGCGCTTCGCCGCGGAACGACAGGCGGTGTTTTTTCGCAGAACCCGTGCCGAGGCCAGTCCATGGACGCAGGATGCCGTGATCTCGACCTACAAGTTCACGAACGTTTACAGGGCCTCCGATCGCGTCAGTCAGTACCTGATCCGGAACGTCATCTACCGTGAGGATCTGCCGAAGAACCCTCCGGAGGTGTTCTTCCGGATCCTGCTGTTCAAGCTGTTCAACAAGATCGAAACCTGGGAACTTCTGCAAAGCGCGCTCGGTCCGATCACCTTCGAGAGCTATCGCTTCGATCGCTTCGACGAGGTCCTGACCCGCGCGAAGGCCGCGGGCAAACGGATTTATTCCGCCGCATACATCATGCCGCCGGGCAGCGCCGCTTTCGGCCGGCCGGCCAAGCACCAGAACAATCTGCTGATGCTGGAGCGGATGATGGCGGATCGCCTTCCCGATCGGCTCGCGCAGGCCCGCTCGATGCAGGACGGGTTCGAGAAATTGCGGTCGTACCCCACGATCGGCGACTTCCTTGCCTACCAGTTCGTCATCGACTTGAACTACAGCGAGATCACCGACTTCAGCGAGATGGATTTCGTCGTTCCCGGCCCCGGCGCGCGCGACGGCTTGCGCAAGTGTTTCGTCGACCCAGGAGGACTGAACGAGCCCGAACTCATCCGGTTGATGGCCGATCTTCAGGAGCAGGAGTTCGAGCGCTACGGATTGAATTTCGAATCTTTGTGGGGTCGCCGGCTTCAACTGATCGATTGCCAGAACCTTTTCTGCGAGGTCGACAAATATGCGCGCGTCGTTCACCCGCATGTCATGGGCAAGACCGGCCGGACCCGGATCAAGCAGAAATTCCAGCCGATCTCGACGCGGGTCGATCCGTTCTATCCGCCCAAATGGAAGATCAACGACAAGATCCGGACGATCGCATCGAAACTTCGGGCGACCGGATAGCGAAGGAGCGTAGCATGGACTTCGAGACGTACCAGAAGGAAGCGCTGCGTACCGATCGCGTGCCGGCGCACGGCGACGACGACGTGGCCTCCCTCATCGTGCCGATGCTGGGGCTCGCCGGCGAGACCGGCCAACTGCTGAGCGAATACAAGAAGCACCTCCGCGACGGCGAAGCCCACCGTCTTTTCAAGGAACGCGTTTCCGAGGAACTCGGCGACCTCATGTGGTACGTCGCGAACGTCGCCAGCAAGTTCGGGCTGGCGCTGGACGACGTGGCCGTCGCCAATCTCGAGAAGACCCGTGGCCGTTTCCTGTCCGACAACGCCGCTCCGGACAGTTTCGATACCGATCTTCCGGACGCCGAACGGCTGCCACGCAGGTTCGAGGTCGAGCTCATCGACTGTGACGGCGCCGGACGGCAGAGCGTCCGCGTCGTGATCGACGGCGAGCCCTTCGGAGCCGAATTGACGGACAATGCCTACGATCCCGACGGCTACCGCTTTCACGACGTTTTTCACTTCGCGTATGCGGCCGTGCTCGCCTGGTCGCCGGTGACGCGGTCGTTGATCCGCCGCAAGCGAAAAAGCAGACCGCTGCTCGACGAGGTCGAGGACGGCGGTCGGGCGGCCGTGATCGAGGAGGGCATCGCCGCGCTCGCGTTCGACTACGCCCGCCGCCACCGGATGCTGGAGGGGGTGGCACGCCTGGATTTCCAGCTTCTGCGGACGGTCAAGGACATGACCTCGCACCTGGAAGTCAGCCGGCGCACCACCGGAGAGTGGGAGCAGGCGATCCTTTTGGGCTTCGAAGTCTGGCGCGCCGTTCACGCCGCCGGCGGCGGGCGGATCGCGGTCGACCTCGATGCCCGACGCATCGACTATCTGGGGCCGGCCGGGGGAACCGCGGCGTGAGCCGCGTCGACCAGTGCGATGGCGCTGGCGATGGCCATGCCGCCGGCGTGGCTGATGCTCAACCGCCAGCCGGTGACGCCGAGACCTTGCGCGGCCAGCGCGGCTCCCCCGCTCAAAACGACTTCCGGAGGGCCGCCCGGCTTGCGGCGAACGACGACATCCTTGAACGCGACGCCGTCGCCGAAGCCCGTGCCGAGAGCCTTCAGCACCGCCTCCTTGGCGGCGAACCTGCCTGCAAGCCGTTCGATCCGGTCGGGACCACTGCCGATCTCCGCGAGTTCGTCGTCGGTGAAGCAGCGCGGAATGAGAGGATCGCGAGGATCTTCGATCCACCGGCGCAGCGCGGCGACTTCGACCAGATCAATTCCGTGTCCGACCACGTTCATCCTTCACGGTCCCTTCCGGTCGCCATCGTCGTCGCCGGCGCCACCCCGAGGCGGCGCGACGCAGACAATACCCATAAAATGCAGAGGGGAAATCGGACATGACGACGGGATCATTCTGGAGCGGCGAAACGCTGACCGAGCGCTTGCCCGGTCTGATCGAGCCATTCTCGCCCGAACGGATCGATTGCGCGGCATATACCCTTGCGGTGGGACCCGAGGTGTACGTCTCGCCGAACGACCAGACCGTCGACCCGACCACGGTCACCGTGCGCAAGCTTGCCGACGGCGAGGCTTTCACCATCCCGCCCGGACAGTTCGCGTTCCTTTTGACGGAGGAGATCGTGTCGGTACCGGCGGACGCGATCGCCTTCATCTCGATCCGGGCCAGGACGAAGTTCAAGGGTCTGGTGAACGTGTCCGGATTTCACGTCGATCCCGGCTACCGCGGCCAGTTGACGTTCGCGGTCTTCAACGCGGGCCCGGTCCCGATCCACATCAGGCGCGGCCAGCCGATCTTTCTCATCTGGTACGCCCGCCTCGATCGCGAGACCGCTTTCAAGAAGGATGGCCAGGACCACAAGGGCATCGATATCGAAGCCGTGACATCGGTCGCCGGCGAGCTGCAATCCTTTGCCGGCCTCTCGAAGAAACTGAAGGAACAGGACAAGTCGCTCGGCGACCGGATTCATGCGATCGAGCGCGAGCAGACCTACTATCGCGGTATCGGTGCGCTGGTTCTCGCGATTGCGGTGGCCTTCAGCGTGAACTGGGTGAAAGACACCTTCGCCGCCAAGCCGCAGCGCGATCTTCCCGCTGCGGGATCGGCATCGGCGCCGCCCAAGCAACCATAAGAGGGCGGCCCACCGGCCGCGCAGACGATCCGATGTAATTGCTCTAACAGCGCTCGTTCGTGGGATGCACCCATCTCATATCCGACGTCACCGGACGATTCGCCCCGCAAACATAGAACTGCGGTCAGCGTGAACAACGGCCCGCTGCAACAGTACGGCGGCGTATAAACATCTGTTCTGATTAGGAATTCGGCGCGAAATCCGAAGGACATCGCAAAGAATATCGCGACCTTGACAAATCTAGGAACAAATAGGATAAATTAGGACCTATTTTTCGGAGGATAGATACGATGTCTGCGCGTGCACCGCTTTTCGAGGCCAAAGCAGTTCAGCCGACTCCCAGGATGTCGCTGCTGGCGGACGCCTGTCCCACCTGCGACCAGCCGATCCCGCACGATCGCCACGACGAGATCAAGGAGCGGATCCAGTTGCGCGAGCGCGAACGATCGGACGAGATCGCCGTGCGACTGAAAGAGCAGCACGCGCGCGACAAGGAACTGGCGCTGGAGGAGGCGCGCAAGCTTTCCGATGCGAAGATCGCGGAAGCTTGCGAGACAGCCCGCCGGGCGGCCGAGACCCTTGGCGCCGAACGCATCGCTGCGATCGACCGCGCCAACATGGAAGCCCAGGCTTCGATCCGCGTTGAACTCGACGCCGCTCGAGAGGCAACGGCCGGCGCCACGGCGATGATTGAGCGGATGAAGGACGCTGCCGCCGAACGTGAGCAGGCAGTCCGCGCAGAAGCTCTCAGCGTAGCGGAAGCTGCTGTGCGCCAAAAGCTCGAGGAGAGCGAACGCCGCCTGAAGGAGATCGAGACCGCGCTCAATGATCGCGTCGAGAGCGCTGACGCCGCCAAGGTCGCGGCCGAGACCGCCGCCGCTGCGCTTGAGGCTGCGTTGGCCACGGAACGCGATGACCATGACATCGCGCTGGCAAGGCTGAAGTCGGCGGCCGCTGACCGGGAAGCCGAGATCCGCAAGGAGATTGAAGTCGCTGCCACGGACGCGGTGCGGCAACGAATCGATGACCTCGAAAAGGCCAAGACGGATGCTGAAGCTGGCGTCGCCTCGGCGATGCAGCAGGTCGAAGCCCTGCAGCAGGCACATCAAGTGCAGGTCCAGGAAGAACGCGACATCTGGCAGAAGGCCGTCGACGACGCCGTCAACGCCGAGAAGGCGGCCTCGTTCGAGGAACGCCTCAAGATCCAGACCAAGTTCGAGGAATTGAAGCGCGCCTACGAACAGAAGACGGCTGAGGAGTTGGGCGAAGGCGCCGAGATCGATCTCTACGAAGCCCTCAAGGCTGAATTCGAGGGTGACCGGATCGAACGGATCAATAAAGGGCAGCCGGGCGCCGACATCCTGCACACCGTGATGCACAATGGGAAGGAATGCGGAAAAATCATCTACGATTCCAAGAACCATAACGCGTGGCGCAACGACTTCGTGACCAAACTCGCCTCCGATCAGATGGCGGCCAAGGCCGAGCACGCGGTGCTCTCGACCAGCAAATTTCCCAAAGGCGCGCGACACCTTCACGTCCAGGACGGCGTCGTCCTGGCCGGACCCGCACGCGTGGTGGCGCTGGTGCTGGTCATCCGCCGGCACCTGGTCCAGACCCACACCCTGCGTCTCAGCAACGAGGAGCGCGCGAGAAAGACGGCGGTGCTGTACGATTTCATCACCTCGGAGCGCTGCGCAGGTTTTCTCGCCAGGATCGACAACCACACCGACGACCTTCTCGAATTGCAGGTGAAGGAGAAGAAGGCTCACGACGCCACCTGGAAGCGGCAGGGCGAACTGGTTCGCTCGGTGCAGCGGGTTCGTGCCGAGTTGACCACGGAGATCGACGCGATCGTCGGCACCGCCGATTTCGGCGAGATCGCCGATGACTAGCGCGGCCGAAGACCGTAACGTCGTCGTCAATCTTCAGGAGCGCAGGCTCGACCGGACCGTATTGCGGACATACCGCACCAGAGCGGACATCGAGGACATCGTCCCGAACGAAAAGCAACCGCGCCTCGGTCCAAAAATAGACGAAGAGCTCCAGCGGCAGATCGAAGCGAACGGAGGTCTTTTCGAGCCGCTGCTTGTCGAACCGCACCCGCACCTCCCGCGGAAATTCCGCATCATCGACGGCGACCGGCGATGGACGAACTCGAAGGTGCTGGTCGAGCAAGGCAAGGAAGAATATCGACAGGTTCCTGTGGAAGTGACCGACCGGACGCTGAGCGACGAAGACCGGCTGCGCGTATGGATTTACATTCACCGGCAGCGCAAGGAATGGGACGCCAAGGAAAAGGAGATGGTCGCCTACAGTCTCGTCGATCTTGTGGGCCGCGCCAGCGCAGCCAACATCCTCGGCATCACGGTTCGCGAGCTCGACAAGCTGGTGGAGGTGTTCGATCTCTCCGAGAAATTCACCAGCCTCCGCGACCCCGGTGCGGCCATCACCTGGGCACGGGAGCTGATGGGCGTCAGCAAGAAGCTTCTGACGCCGAGCGTGGTCGAGGCCGTCGTCAGGAAGGTCAACCAGAAGCGCATCACCAATTCGAAGGATCTGCGCAAGCTGCGCGCCATACTGCCGGACCCCGTGGCAAAGGCTCACTTTCTCGCCGATGCGGGAGATCTCGAGTCGGCGGCGCTGCGTCTCGGAACGGCGAAGAAGAAGGGCGACGACGGCCTGTCCGGAGAGCTCGACGCCGTCGTCGAGGCGGTCAGGGCGGTACCCTGGACGACCCTGCAGGAATTGAAGGGAGACGCGGACCTTCTGAAGAAGATCGAGGCCGCCGAGAGCATGCTTCATTCGCTGCGAAAGGCGCTTTCCTGACGGCGGTTGCGGCCGAGGAATCTCGCGCAGCCTCGTTGTTCGCCTAATGGTGGAGAAGTTGGGCGCGCGAGATGTCCGTCACGGCGAAAGTGCTGTCATCCCGTGAACGGCCAGGAGCATCATTTCATTCCTTATGAGGTTGATCTCGAACACGCGGCGGCGATACTCCGCGACCGAATTCGGAGCCAGGCACTCCGTACCGCGCTCGGTCACGGTCAACATCCCATCCGTCCGCCCCGCGGCGAAGAGGAATTCGTCGATCAGCATCTCCAGCCGATCGCGCGGAAGCGACGACAGGATCATCTGGCGAAGCGTAACGCTCTTCTTCTCCGCCCTCCGCCTTCTGTATTCGAGCGCCGAGCCGCTCGCCTCGCCAAGCTTCGCACGGACGAGCGGCTCCCGTTCGGCCCATCCGTATGAACGGAAGCGGCGGTTGTTGGGCCGCCTCTTGAAATCGAAATCCGCGGCGTACCGCGGATCGGGCGCGAAAAGCACGCATGTTTCCCCTTCCTGCGTCGGCGTGATGTCGTGAAGGTCTTGCCCGTCCCGCCAGACGCAGTGGAATTCCGCGTTGAGATACATGATGCTTCCCATAGCAGCCATCCGTAGCGCGGCTCGCCACCCTTTTCGCGACATCGATCGAGAACGTTGGTCGAGCACCATCCCATTCTCGCCTCCGGCGCAGGAGACACGTTGAGATAAAGCGGCGCCATGGCGCCGAGATCGTCGCATAGCGCGAGGATTTGGCCTGTGATCTCAGGCGGCATGATCTCGTTCACCGACGCGCGTTCGATATGCGGTCGGGACGGCTGCGTGTTCTGCGCCGCGCGGCCTCCGCTCATGCGGGACCGCCGTCGTCGTCGTCCCCATCCGCGCGCACGGCGTCGCGGACGCATTCGGCAAATCCCAGCAGCGAGAGTGCGCTGAAAACGGTGCCGCCCACGGCGTCGGTGCGCACGTAGTCCCAGGTGCCGTCGAGTCCCGCGGGGATGGCGGCGTTGGAATACAGCGCCGTTGTTTTGCTCCTGATGTCCTGTATCCGCCCGTAGAGCACGGTGCCGCCGTCATTCCACGTGACCGTGACGTTGGGCGGGTACGGAAGGCCGGCACCCATTCCTTCGCTGGCCTCCCACGTGGTGCGGAGCGCCTCCGCGAGATCGTCTTCGAACGGGCCGCGGCGTTTCGGGGCGGGTGCCGCGGGCGCTTCGCGCTGACGGTCGACGACGTCGCACCGATGGGGCATCAACAAAATGCGGGTGGTGACCCGTACGACCGAGGAGGCCTTGGTCTGCCGGGAGGCCACTGCCGAAAGGATACGCGCCGCCTCGGTTGCGACCGCGGCATCCTGCTGCGGAGCTGCGGCAACGACCGGTACGCGGTCTGCCTTCAGCAGGGCGTCGACGAAGAGCCGGATGTCGCGGCGGCCGCGTTGCAGGATCTCCCCGACTTCGCGTTGGAATTCGTTCGACCTGTATGCTGCGGCGCGCGACGTCGCTTCCCGGAAATCGATCATGGCCGCGCCTCCGGAATCGCAGCAGGGCTTATCCGGTTTAGACATACAGCCCTACAACTTGTATTCATGGCGCTGCCTTTGCAGTGAAAACGTGCGTACCGCTACGTTTGCCGAACGTCACACTCTTGATCGCGGACATATCGCGAAATTCAACGCGCTCATGCTTTGCGATGAATGCTTCTTGCTCGGCTTCATCCTCCGGCATTTTGGCCTTGGCCGGGACGTAGTGTTTGTGCGTATGGCGGATGGCCTCCCAGCATTGCCCATCAAAGAACCAGTAGGAGCGATCTGTCGTGGCGCTATCGTTCCACGGCCAAGGCCAGCCCTGCGCGGGCAAGGTCGCGTCGTCACGAGAGGCCAAGAAAACCTCAACGGCTTTGCGATAGTTCTTTTCGGTTTCCGCGGCGCGGATATCACCCGCGATCTCGTCACCATCCCTGGCAATTGAGCCGAGCCATTCAGCATCCTTGCCTTTGCCGGCGTAAAAATCTGCTCGCGTTCCCATTGTCTTTACCTCCATCAGTATCTCGTGTGGGCATCGATTGGTTTAGAGGAACAAATATGGCGCTAAAACGTCAGGGTGACAATAGTGACGCTAAACAGGCGTTTGTGTATGGTTAACGAATCATGATTCCCGCCGGACGCTTGCCTCGACCCAAAGTCACATCGATGCGGCTCGCCGATGCTGTCGCCGCGGCGCTCGACGAAGAGCCGGACAGGGTCCGGCTACAGCTCAAGACGATCCGTCCGACGGGGGGCATCACCTTTAAGGGCTACGGCAGGGGTGCCGCGGAGATGACGGCCGACGACGCCTCGCGCCTTGTGATCGCGGTCGCCGGCTCGCTCGCGGCCAAGCATGCGGCGGAAGCACTCGCCGCGTTCAGGGATTTAAAGCCGCTTGGACCCAAGGGGCGCGGCCTGACGCTCGAGCGCTTCCTCTCCGAGCACATCGGCGACCTCGCGAAGGGGGTCGTCCCTTCAAGCCACAGCGGCAATGTCCCTTACCGGGTCTATGATCTCGCGGCGGAGGAAGCGCTGAAGCTGATCTGGTTCGCGGGACGGTCTTCCAGGGTCTCGCTGCCGCGCGCCGCGGTGGTGCGTTGGTTTCGGACCGACGGGAAGTCCGATGCGGCCGCGTTCGCCTCGGAGCCGATGCCTTTTCCGCTGGCCACCGAATCGCGCCTGGCGCGGCGCTATCCAAGGGGCGGCCTGTTACGCTCGGTCGTCGTCACAGCGCGGGCGCTCAAGGACATCGCCGACACTCTCTAACGCCGAGGTTCCCGACATGATCGTTTTCCGGGGGTGCCGCCGGCAGCGACCTGTCGTCCGAAGGGGATCGCCGCGCCGGATCCAGCCGGTCGAACGCGGATCCGGATGCCCCTGTGCCGAGGCGAGGCAAACTGCCGCCGCCTGCGAAAAACGCGCCCAGATTCATTCTGCAGGATCTTCCGGTTCGCCGGCCGAAACTTGAGTCTTCGCGGCCCGGTCGCGCCGCAGCAGCGCGTAGTTTCCGACGCGGCTCGGAACCGGACCAGCGCGCGGCCCGGTCATCGCGTTTACCGCACCCTCCGAGGATACGACGAGGATGCCGATCGACCCCGCGTCGAAAGCTTCGAGCAACTCCGCGGCATGCGATACGTAACCGGCAGGAGTACCGGGCGAGAACGCGAAGTAGAAGCGATCGTAGAACGTGGCGAGCGTCAGGTAGGCAGGCAGAGCGCGCTCGAGATAGTCGATGCGGTCGCGGTCGAGAACGAGCATCTCTATTCCGGCGACGACGGCCTTCCCGGGATCCTTTCCCACGACCTCGAATCCTTGATGCCCGGTGAAGAAGGGCGATTGAGGGCGGCGCTGGATCTTCTCCGCTTCTGGCCACAGCGATGGAAGGGATTCTCGCAACGCCTGGAGCATGAAGGCGACCTTCACGGACCGCTCCTGAATAACGGCCCCGCCGATCCGCTCGTTGCGCTGCATCCGCGTTTCGCCTTCGACGGCATCAGGTGCGTCGGAAGGTTCGGTCAACTCGACCGGCACCTTGGTGAGCCGGTCCCTCAGTTGAACGAGCGTGACTTCGCCGGCCTTGAGTTCGCGAAGCGACGATATCCCGGCGGTCGCGTTGCGATCGTAGATCCTAACCGCGACCTCCGCCGCGTTGAAGACCGGCGACAGGAGCGCATCCCTTTCCAGACCTTCGATGGCAGCGATGCTCCGCAATCGATCCAGCAGCAGGACGTAGCGGCGCAGCACCCCCGGCGAAAGGCGCGTCGCCTTGGCGGCTGCCTCTCGGAGCTCCCGATGGTCTTGTTCCCGCGCGTTTCGAAGCGCTTCCGCGAAGATCGAGCCGATGACGAACCACGGCTGCCCGCCGTCCTTCGCCGCAGCCAGCGCGCGATGGGCGGTCTGCGCCGATTCAACATCCGTTAACCCTGCCACGGCCATATCAGTGGGATCCCTTGACTAAATTAGCACGCGCAGTATGCTAATTCCAACTATATGGGCAGCTAAATCAGCAGCCAGGAAGAGTGAATCACCGCAAGCAGCATAGGTCAAACGAAATGACGAGCCTCCGATCCGAACAAACCGAAACCTTGGGAGCACCCCGATGAATTCACTCTGGACCGAACACTTCGGCAGCGAGGCGACTCCGCCCAGGGCCGCCCGCGGTGACGACCTGCGCTTCCACTGCGAGAGCCGTGAGCGCCCCAAGAGGAAGGGCAAGCTCCTGAAGAAGGCGCTAGACGCCCGCGGCTACGGCGTCCCCTTGTCGAAGTGCCACGATCTCATGGCGCGGATGTACGGCTTCCGCAATTTGAACGACCTGTACGATCACGTCGGCCTCTTCCGTCGTTCGCCGAGCGACGAGGACGTGGACCAAGCGGCTTTCGAGCGCCGCTTCTGGTGGCAGGTCGACAAGCTCACCGAGTTCGGCGTTTCCGCCGCCGATGCCGAGGACGTCGTCGACGGTGTGCGGCCGACCGGAGGAGCGCACCCGTCGCATGCGCACGGCATCCGCCTCGCGTCCGGACCGTCGGCCGCGGATTTCGGAACGCGCTGAGGAAACGAGCCGATGTCCCGACCGACGCGACCCGAAGAATCGCACGCTCAACGTAGTTCCGCGACCCAGCCGCGAATTTGTTGGCTCGCCCGCTCAGTTCGCCTTCAGTCCCATGGAGTAGAAATGGCCATTCAGTTTTCCCGGCAACGCGCATCGAACCGACGCGTGCTGGCGTTCCGGGCCGCGGTCGGTCGCTCGTCGAAATCCCCGCAATCCTGCGCAACGGGAGGCATGTGATGCCCTCGCATTATCGCGCGAAAAAACGCGACGACCATCTGCCGCCCATCGACCTCCACGACCTGGGCCCGAAGCGGCAGAAACTCATCCGCAAGATCCTGTCGAGCTGCGACGGGAGGAGGGCCTTCGAGGTCCTCGAGGAATTGTACGAACGCGCCGAGATCGGAAGCCCGCCGCCGTACCTCGCGATCAGGCCGGCCGAGGAAGGGCGGCAGGCCATGGTGATCGTCCGGCATAGTGGGACCGAGGACGAGAAGAGCACGGGCGTCGCCGCCGCCGGGCTTGAAAATCCCTTGGACAGTCCGGAGGCGGTAGCCTTCTTCGAAAACTATTGCGCCGACCTCCTGTTCCGGCTTCACGCCCGGCTCGATCCTGCCACCATCCGCTTTTCGACCGTGATCCGGATGTATCTTGAGCGGGTCCGTCCGGGCAACGTCATCCCGGGGAACGAGGAACTCGCCCGCCTCGAAGCGCGCAGCCATGGCGAGCGCGATCCGATGCGCTCCTACAAGGATCACTGCCACACCGCGGTGGAGATCCTGAAATTCGTCACGGACGACAGGCTCGGGTCGCTCAACGCCAACTTCGGGATCGACTACAAGAAATTCGCGCAGAGCAAGCCGAAGCACGGTGCGCGCGAAGGCGGCGGAAAGGTCGATGGTCCGAGCGATACCACCGTGCTGCTCCGGCTGTCGTTCATGCGGTTGGTCTTCGACTGGTTTCGGCGGGAGTTCAGGCCTCCTTTCAGGGTGGAGTTCGAAACTCCTGAAGCGACGCCGGGCGAGACGGCGGACCTCGTCTGGGAGGAGGTCCAGCGCGCGATCCTGCACTGCCTCGGCTACGTTTGGGACGGCATCGGATTCGTCACGCATTGGGTGATGCACGACGGCGAGTGGCGTCTGGAGTTCGTCCGCATCGGCGGGCGGGACGCCGCCCTTTGGGCGCAACACGTCGCAGCCCACGCGGCCGTCATCCGCCTGCTCCTTGTCTACTGGCTGACAGGGACCCGGCTGCACACCATCCTCAAGCTCGGGTGGAGACCGATGACATGGCGTGGCTGGATCGACGTCGCGAGGCAATGGATTCACCGCAACGGCCGCAAGAGCCCCAACTACTTCAAGAAGCCGCGCGAGAACTCGCCCATGCTCCCCTGCGTCGCCGAGCTGTTCGCCCGCTGGAGCCTGGAGGACGAACGCGAGGCCGCGAACGAGCGTTGGCCGCTGCGCATGGACGGAGGCGCCTATGTCGTCCACAACGGCCGCGGCGGCCCGGCCGAGGGCGTCGTCGAACAGGCGCGCGGCGCGTTGGGCATCGTCGGCGTCGACGCCCGGCTGCACGATCTCAAGGGCGGCGGGGTCACGGCCTACTGGCACGCCGGTTTCGGTCTCGGCCAGATCGCCTTGTACTTCGGCAATCGCGAGGACTCGATCGACCGGGCCTACCGCAGCTTGAAAAACAGCGAGGAGGCGGTGAAGCGTCCGCGCGCGGATCCCGAGACGATCACGCTCGAACGGCTCGTCGATCCAGGGAAGAAGCTGCCTGCCATTCCGCGCAGCGACCCGCCGCCGCCGGCGGGGGCCGTCGCGAAGGGCGCCGACCGCCTGGTGCGTGGCGAGCTCGAAGCGGCGATCTCGAAGGTGTTGCATGGGTAGACGTGCCAAGCAGGCGACGCGAGGAAATGCCCGGCGGCGCGCTGCACCCTCGCTCCGGAAGACGCCGACCCCGACGTTCGGCGACGTCCTTGCGCTGCTGCAGCCGGAAACCTGGTCGCATCATGGTCGCGCGGCACTTCTGATGTGCGTGCAGGCCGCGCTGTTCGCCGCGCTCGCCGCGTGCGCGCGGATCGGTCACGCCGACGCCGGCCGCCTGCTGTTCGACGAAGCGCTGACCGGGACGGTGGTGCTTAAAACCAACCGCGGTCGCAAGCGGCCCGTCCTTTTACTCCCGGTGGTGCTGGAGTTGATCCGGCGCTGCGAAGGTCTCCGTCCCGACGACGCGGGGCCATGGCTGTTCGTGACGTCAAAGGGAAAGAAGCTTCATCCTCAGACCTTCAACCGGCTGTTCCGGAGCCTCGGCCGCCGTCACGGATTCCGCGGCATCGGCCTCCCGGAGCGGTTGTTCGAGTTCTTCGACTCGTTCTTCGAAGTCGAGGAGGAACGCGCCGCGGTCGCCGCGCTGCGGCGTCGGCATTCACGTGCCCGCGAGCGGGACCTGTCCCAAGCCGCGATCGAGGCAGCGGCGCTGGACGAGGAACTGCTGCTGCGCGTACTCACGCGGTGCCATCCTTTGGAGGGCCCGGCCGGTCGATGGCTGGGCGCGCGCGGCGTCGCCGCCGCGGAGAAGACCATGAGGCTGTTCACGTCGGCGCGGGGCGACAGGGTCGGCACGTCGCAGGCCCTGCGCTCCGATCCGATCTGCATCATGCTCGCGGACCTTGGATGGGAACGCGGGGGACAGATCGCGACGCGCAACGCGCTTGCGGACCGGCACTTCGCGCACACCGAGGTTCTCCGGCAGGCAGGACGACTGTCGACCGCCGATCAGAAGTTCCTCTTCCATGCCAGCTTGCGATGGGTGAGGTACCGGCAGGCCGCCGCCACGATCGCGAAGGCGAGTTCGTCCGAGCGATCGGAAATGGACCGGTGGATCGCAGGACTGCCGGCTCGCTTCCTCGCCCGGCCGCGCGGCGAGACGGTCGACGTTTTCTGGAAGCGTGTCCGCCCGCATGCGCCGTTGCCCGGTAGCCTCCCGCGCATTAAGGTCGCGGGCGTGCTGCACCGCGCCGGCGTGCTCGGTCCGCGACCGCGCAAGCCGAAGACGGCCGCGACTTCTTCCTCTTTCAACGCACCCTGAGCGCGCTCGCGCTTCCACGGCGCGGCCTCGTTCGTCCGCAACGGGAAGATCGGTAAGGGTTCCTCGGTAAACGGGCGTTTTGGGTAGAGTGATGACGAAGCGTGCGCGGAGAGTTGTTGCGGCGGCCGCTAAGGCGGCAATGCCGGGATTCATCAAGCCGCAACTCGCCACGCTGAAGGCCAAGGCGCCGTCCGGCGACCAATGGCTCCATGAAATCAAGTTCGACGGCTACCGGGTGCAAGTCCACCTCGACAAGGGGAAGAAGCGGGTGTTCACCGCAGCGGGCTGGACTGGACCAAACGTTTTTCCGGGATCGCCGGGACGTTGGATATCCCTGGTCAGGCGATATTCGACGGAGAAGTCGTGGTCATCCATGAGGGCCGCACCAATTTCTCCGAGCTCCAGGCCGAACTCGCCGCGGGCAAACAGGATCGCCTCGTCTACTACGCCTTCGATCTCCTCTGGCGGGACGGTGACCTCCGCAAACTCCCCCAGGTGGAGCGCAAGCGGATGCTGTCGGACCTGCTCGGCGAAAACGACATCGGGCTTCCCGTCATCTACTCCGAGCACCTGACCGGCGACGGACAGGAGATGTTCGAACACGCCGCGAAGCTCAACTTCGAGGGTATCATTTCGAAGAACGCGCAGGCTCCCTACCGCTCCGACAGGAACGAAGGATGGTGGAAGGTGAAGTCCGTGCAGAAGGGAAAATTCCCGGTCATCGGCTTCATCAAGGACCCCACCGGGGTGGCTGCACTGTATCTCGGCAAGCGAGAGGGAAAGGATCTCGTCTACATGGGCAAGGTTGGGACCGGCTGGTCTCGAACCGTCTCCAGCCAGATCAGAAAACAGCTTGATACCGTGGTGAGTCCGAAATCCAAGCTGACGAAGCCGATCAAGAAGCCGAAGGCCACCTGGGTCGAGCCGATGTTCTTCGCGGACGTCGAGTACCGCGACATTACTTCCGAGGGTCTGCTACGGCAGAGTTCGTTCAAGGGACTCAAGCGGAAATAGGTTCGTCGGCCTCCCACGCTGGGGTTGAGTAATCGAGAGCGACCATCCGGCCTTCGAACCATCCCCAGTCGGACGCCTTCGGTTCGAAGGGACAACTGTCCTCTCCCGGCACGTAGTCCCAAACCTCGGTGACATGCATGTACTCGTCCAGGCTCATCATGTCGCTCAACGGCTTCGCCGCCCTCATGATCTGCACGGTTCCCCTTCGTGACACCCAGAGAACTGGGCAGAGCAGGGCACGCCGCGTGGAGTTGACGCTGCGATACAGCGTTGCTTCGTACAGATTGCTGGCGCGTCCGCGCGCGTTCCGCGCAAACTTGAGTGCGAACCGGCCGACGACGATGACAGGTGATCGCATGCTGCCTGCTGTTGAAATGCTGATCATGAACGTTTTCAGATCGGCAGGCCGAGTTGCGATTCGTCCTGCTCGCCTTCGTGCAGCGAGGATAGCGAAACTCCCAGGAGGCGCACTGGTCTGGAAAGGGGCATCTCGTTCTGCAGCAGGGCAACCGACAGGCGCTCGAGTTCGCTGCGGCTCGAGACGGCGACGGGAACGGACCTGCTGCGGGTGATGATCTCGAAGTCGTTGAATTTGACCTTCAGCGTTACCGTCCGGCCCCTCGAACCCTTGTCCTCGCAATGGCGCCAGACCTTGTCGACCAGCGGCAGCAGTTCGGCGGCCATCGCGTCGAAGTCGGTGAGGTCGCCGGCAAACGTGTTCTCGGCGCCGACGGATTTCCGGATCCGGTTCGCGCGGACTTCCCGATCGTCGATGCCTCTTGAGATCCAGTAGTAGTACGCGCCGGCCTTTCCGAACTTGGCCTGCATGAAATCCAGCGTCTGGTTGCGCATGTCGAGTCCGGTATGAAGCCCGAGAGAATTCATCTTGGCGCTGGTGGCGGGACCGATGCCATGAAACTTGCCGACGGGCAGGGCTTCGACGAACGCCGGTCCCATCTCCGGAGAGATGACGTACTGGCCGTTCGGCTTGCGATGATCCGAGGCGAGCTTGGCCAGAAACTTGTTGTAGGAAATGCCGGCGGATGCGTTCAGGCCGGTCACTTCCTTGATCCTGGCGCGGATGGCCAGCGCGACGTCGCGTGCCAGCGCAATCGCCTGCAGGTTTTCGGTGACGTCGAGGTACGCCTCGTCCAGCGACAGCGGCTCGATGATCGGCGTGTGCTCGGCGAAGATGTCGCGGATCTGCTGCGAGACCGCTTTGTAGACCTCGAAGCGAGGCTTCACGAAGATCAGGTCCGGACACTGGCGCTTCGCCGTCACCGACGGCATCGCCGAGCGGACGCCGAACTTGCGGGCTTCGTAGCTCGCCGCCGCCACGACGCCGCGCTCGCGGGATCCGCCGACCGCGACCGGCTTGCCCCGGAGATCCGGATTGTCCCGCTGCTCGACTGACGCGTAGAACGCGTCCATGTCGACGTGGATGATCTTGCGCTGGCGCGCCACCGGGCCCGCCTGGTCGTCGGCCTCGTCGGTCACGCTGCCGGCTCGGCCGGGTCTTCTTTGACGCCGCGGGCGACGATCCGGAGCGACCCGTCCGGCAGCGGCCGCTGGAGCTTCAGCGCCTCGTCCGGTGCCGCCGTCATCCAGGTCTCGACTTCATCGGGCGTCGTCAGGATCACGGGCATCGCCTTCGGATGGACGGCGCCGACCTCGGCATTCGGCTCCGTCGTCAGGAACGCGTAGAGGTCGTTGGTCGTCTCGCCCTCCTTGACCTTCCGGACGGACGTCCAGTTGGTCCAGATGCCGGCGAAGCAGGCAAGGGGGCGGCTATCGTCGAGTGCGAACCAGATGTCGCCACCTTCCGCCTTGTTGAACTCGCTGAAGCTGTTGAACGGCACCACGCAGCGGTGCTCCGGACCCAGCCACCTTGTCCAGTGTTTGCTTCTCACGTTGCGGATGTTGGTCGTGCCACCGTCCGGCTCCATCCGGAGCAATTCCGTGAAGTCGACCGACTTGCCCTTTGCCTGCAGCTTTTCGGCTCGCTTCTTGGTGGCATCCATTAGCGCCTTCGACGACGATGGCATCCCCCATCTCGCCGTGGCGAGCTCGCGGCCGTCGGCGCCGTTGCGGACGACCGGTGCCCGGTAATCCGGAAAGACGCCGGGCATCGGCGCGAGGTTGCCGACGTACCGGTTGACCACGCGGAAGAGCGCGATGATGGCGGCCTGGTTCGTCGTAATCGAGTAGAGGTTGCACATGGGTCGGATCGGCTCTCCCTCTAGGGTCCGGACTCAATTAGTCCACCATGAGACTGCGGCTGCCAACAGGATTGCAGACAGGAAGATGTCTGCGCGCT
>NZ_JAFCKW010000019.1 GCF_018129965.1 Bradyrhizobium diazoefficiens
ACAGAAGCAAGTGCCCAGCGATTGGATCAGGCAAAAAGGGATTGACTTACTGAGGCCCGTTACAGAAGCCCGGATGGAGCGAAGCGCAATCCGGGACAGTGTCCCCGCATTCCGCTTCGCTCCATGCGGGCTACGTCGCCTTGCCCGGCGGTAAACGACCATGGACAACAGCCGTCATCCAAGCAAGCGCGTGTCCCTGGCCGGGATGCATATCGACCGGAACTCGGCCGTGCCGCTGCATTTGCAGATTGCGGCCCACATCCGCGACGGCATCTTGCGCGGCATTCTTCCGGCCGGCACGCAATTTTTGGGATCGCGCGAGATCGCGCGGCAGTTGGGCTGTTCACGCACGGTGGTGTTGACCGCATGGGATCTGCTCTACGCCGAGGGTTATTTGGAGTCGACGCCGCGTGGCAGCGTCATGGTGGCCGCTGTTGCGGCTCCGCATGCGCAGCCGCCGTCGGTCGCGTCAGCTTCGGCGAGGCCCGCCAGGATGTCGGAGCGCTGGCAATCGTTGCTCGATCTTGATTACGAGACCAACTGGCCGTCCGTATTTGCGCCCGGCGCGCCCGATATCTCGACGTTCCCGTTCAAGGACTGGTCGCGCCTGCTGCGCCAGGCCTGGCAGAACCCGAAAGAGCAGGAGTGCCTCGATCTTCCGTCCGAAGGCCATCCGCGGCTGCGCAGCGAGATCGCGAACTTCCTCGGTTCGGTGCGCGGGCTGGTCTGCTCCCCGGACGAGGTCGTCGTCACCTCGGGGACATCAGGGGCGCTGGATTTCTGCAGCCGGATGATCCTCGATCCCGGCGACGAGGTCTGGGTCGAGGAGCCCGGCTTCATCGAGGCGCGCTGGGCGCTCACGGCGGCGGGTGCGAAGCTCGTTCCGATTCCGGTCGATGACAAGGGCCTCGTGGTCTCCGAAGGAATCCGCCGCGCGCCGCGTGCAAAGCTGATTGTCGTCACGCCCTCGCATCAATATCCGCTCGGCGTCAGCATGGGGCTGGAGCGGCGGCTCGAACTGCTCGATTGGGCCAACAAGAACGACATCTGGGTCATCGAGGACGATTACAATTCGGAGTTCAGGCACCAGGACAGCATGATCGCGTCCCTGCGCTCGCTCGATCGCGAGGGCCGGGTGATCTATTTCGGTACCTTCTCGAAGATCATGATGCCGAACCTGCGGCTCGGCTACCTCGTCGCCAACAGGAACTTCATCGAGGGCTTCTCGAGCGGCCGGGCGCGGATCGACGTCCACACCTCCGGCATCGGCCAGCTCGCGCTCGCCGACTTCATGCGGGAAGGTCACCTTTTGCGGCATCTGCGCGGGATGCGGCGGGTCTATGCCAGCAGGCGAAAGGCGCTGATCGATGCGATCGCCGCGCGGATGCCGGACGATCTGACCGTATCCTCCGCCGTCACCGGGCTGCATCTGGTGGCGTTGTTCACCGATGCGATGCAGGCGCGCATGAGCGACCGCGAAGCGGCAGCAAGCCTGAAGAAATCCGGTATCCACGTGCAGCCCTTGTCGCAGAACTTTCTCGAGCAGCCCACGCGGCAAGGACTGGTGTTTGGCTACGGGCGGCTGCATGTCGAGGATGCTGCGACGCTGCTTGCGAGAATCGCGGCCTGCATCGGCAGTGATCTCCGCAAAGCGCCGCCCCGCCGACATTAGCCTCGCGTACTGTTCGTACAATAAAGCGAAGCTGAGCTGACATCCATGCATAGCTCGTAGGCAGTGGGTGATCCGGGCCGCAACGGCCGATCGCCTGTAAATTAGACAGGCGGTTGGGGCTCCTGAATTGCAGTGCAGCGGAGGTCGCGCGTTACTGCTGGAAATACGTGGTGCATCGCACTATTCCCACAAACCGGCGGTTCATGCTCAAGTGCTGTTTGTGCAGGCATAGCTGCACCAAAACGTGCAGCGGGTGCCGCGGCGCGCGGCGCTCGTTGCATTCTGGTCTAGCGGTTTGCGACAAGTCTGGACCTATCCCGGACCCATCGCTCTGTCGCACGCTCGCTGGCGATGGCATGACAGGGGATGATGATGAGCGCTCTCGGTTTCGCATTGGACGTTACGACGGACGGCAAGACGCCGATGTCCGGTTCGGACGCCAACGGTCGCTGCCTCCGCACATGAACGATACTGGCAGTCACTGGGAAGTCGGCACCGATATCGGTGGCACCTTCACCGACATCATCGCGATCCGGCGCGAGTCCAACGAAGCGCGGATCGCGAAGGTCCCGTCGCGCCCCGACGCTCCGGTTCAGGCGATGTTGGAGGCGATCGAGGCGGTGGGCCTGCGCAAGAGCGATGTGAAGCGCTTCGTCCACGGCACCACGCGCGTGACCAACGCCATCGTCGAGAACCGGCTGCCGAAGGTGGCGCTGGTCGCTACCGAAGGCTTTGCCGACGTGCTGGAGATCGCGCGCTATCGCCGCCGCGATCTCTACCGTCTCGATGTGCCGCCGAAATCAGCACCCCTGGTGCCGCCGGAACGTTGCTTCGGGCTCGCCGAGCGCCTCGACCATGAAGGCCGGGTGCTGAAAGCGCTGGATGACGCGGAGATCGATCGTCTGGTGGCTTGGCTGAAAGAGACGGGCGTGCAGAGCGTCGCCGTGGCGCTCCTGCACGCCTATGCCAATCCCGTCCACGAGAAAATGCTGGGCGAGCGCCTCAAGGACGTTGTCGCCCACGTCTCGCTGTCGCATGAGGTCAATCCCGAAGCGCGCGAATACGAGCGGACCTCGGCCACCGTGTTCAACGCGGCCGCGATGCCGATCGCGGTGGAATATCTCAGCGAGCTGGAGCAACGGCTGCCGATCGGGCCCGGCCTGCAGGTGTTTCATTCGGCCGGCGCCATGATCCCGATCTCGGCCGTGAAGCGGCGGCCGCTGGTGATGGCGATGTCGGGCCCGGCCGCCGGTGTCTCGGCATCCGTCAGCATCGCGCGCCAGCTCGGCACCTCGCGCATGCTGACCTTCGACATGGGGGGCACCACGACGGATGTCTGCCTGATCGTCGACGGCCAGGCCGAAATGACCGACGGCCGGATGCTCGGCGACAAGCCGCTGCGCCAGCCGATGCTTGCGGTTCATTCGATCGGGGCGGGCGGCGGATCGATCGTCCGCAACGGTCCCGGCGGCCTCTCGGTCGGACCCGAGAGCGCAGGGTCCGAACCGGGGCCGGCCTGTTACGGCCGCGGCGGCCTCGAGCCGACCATCACCGACGCCAATGCGGTGCTGGGCTATCTCAATCCCGAAACGAAACTCGGCGATCGCATCGGCATCGACATCGAGGCTGCCCGGCGCGTCATCGATCCGATTGCGCGCGCGCTTGGCCTCAGCCTGACCGAAACGGCGCTCGGCATCATCAAGGTCGCGAACGCGACGATGGCCCGCGCGCTCCGCCGCGTCACGGTCGAGCGCGGCATCGACGGACGCGATTGCGCGCTACTCGCCTTCGGCGGTGGCGGTCCGATGCATGCCGCGGGCCTCGCTGACCTCTACGGGATTGCGGAGGTCGTCGTTCCCAGCGCATCCAGCGCGTTCTCTGCGCTGGGCTGTCTCACCGCCGATTTCAGTTTCCTGCAGCAGCAGACTCTTCGCGCCGCTCTCGACAGCATCGATATCGCCCGTGTGTCGGAGCGGATCGGGATCCTGATCGACGATGCCTCGGCGCCGCTGATCGCCAACGGCGTCGTGCAGGCGGAAATCCAGGTCGAACTGGTCGCCTTGATGCGATACGCGGCGCAGAACGATGCCATTCCGGTGTCTTTCACGCTACCGATCGATGTCCCCAAGCTTAAAACCGATTTCCTGACGCGGCATCACGAGCTGTTCGGCTACGCCACCAGCGAGCCCTGCGTCATGGAATCCGTGCGTGTCCAGGCGCGCCGCCCCTCGACGACGACTGTGAGCCGTCCGGCGACTGCGGCGCGGGCCGTGTCGAGCGGAAAGCGCATCTGCTCGTTCGACGGCTTGCATAAGACCGAGACCGCGATCATCGACCGTGCGGCGCTGACCGACATCGTCAGCGGCCCAGCGATCATCGAAGACGCGTGGTCCACGGTGGTGGTACCGCCCGGCTGGCAGGCAAAACCAGATTCTGCAGGCAATCTGTTCCTGACGCGGAGGCCGGCATGAAGCTCGATCCGTTTGTCGTTGAGGTCATCAGGCACGGGCTTTCCGCTGCTGCCGAGGAAATGAGCCTGGTGATGACGCGTTCGGCGCGATCGCCTCTGTTGCGTGAGGCCGGTGACCTCTCTTCGGCGATCACCGACGGCCATGGCGGCCTGGTCGGGCAGGGCCGTGATATCCCGATCCATCTCGGCGCGATGGCCTACACCATCCCCGAACTGCTCAAGGTCGTGCCGCGCGATAGCCTCAACGACGGCGACGTGCTGATCTACAATGTCGGCGCGCTCGGCGGCAATCACCTCAACGACGTCAAGATGGTGCGGCCCGTCTTCGTCGATGGCGAGATCGTGGCCTTCGCGGTCAGTCTCGCGCACTGGCCCGACATCGGCGGCACCTGGCCTGGCAGCTATTTTGCTAAGGCCATCGACACGTTCCAGGAGGCGATGCGAATTCCGCCGGTGCTGATCGCAACCGCGGCCGGCGTCGTGACGCCGATCGTGCAGCTGCTCAAGGCCAACGTCCGCGACCCCGAATCCTGCGAGGGCGATCTGCTGGCCCAGATCGCGGCGACAAAGGCCGGCGAGAAGCGCATCGTCGAGCTCTGCCGCGAGCATGGCAAGGCGGTCTTCACGGCCACGCAATCGCGCCTGCACGATCTCTCCGAGATCGAGATGCGCGAGGCGATCCGTGCGCTGCCGGATGGCGTCTATGAAGGCGAGGACCATCTCGACGACGGCAGCGTCAACAACGCTCCGGCGCGCATTCACGTCAAGATCACCATTCGCGGCGACGAGGCGACGTTCGACCTTTCCGGAAGCTGCGATCGCGTCTCCAATTTCTGCAACACGACGCCGTTCATGGCGCGCTCGGCGGTCGCCTATGCCGCACGCATCATGAGCGGTCGCGACATGCACCAGAACGCAGGCGCGCTGCGGCCGCTGACCATCATCACGCGTCCGGGCTCGATCCTGGAGCCCGGCTGGATGGCGTCGGTGGCCGCCGGCAACCACGAGACCTCCATGCGGATCGTCGATGCGATCTTTCGCGCGATGCAGCACACGATCCCCGAGCGGCTGTCGGCGGGCGGAGCGACCACGGCGGGCGTGCTGTTCTTTGCCGAGCCGCGTCCGAACGGCTCGTGGAAGATGCTTTACGAGGTCCATGGCGGCGGCGAGGGCGCCCGGCATAATCGCGCCGGCATGTCCGCAACCCGGGTGCATCTGTCCAACACGTCCAACACGCCGGTCGAGGTGATCGAGGCGAATTATGCGATCCGCCTCGAGCAGCAGGCCATCCGCTGGAACTCCGGCGGTGCGGGCGCGCATCGCGGCGGCGACGGTTCGGTCCGCAGCTACCGCATCCTTGCACCTTCGATGCATCTGACCACCTGCATCGAGCGGATGGTGATCGCGCCGTTCGGAATGCAGGGCGGAGAAGCCGGCAAGGCCTGCCGCATCTCGCTTGTCAGGCACGGCCAGAACGTCGCCATCGACGGCAAATCGAACCTGGTGCTGCAGCAAGACGATCTCGTCACGATCGAGATGTGCGGTGGCGGCGGCTACGGCGCCGCGGCCGCAGAGCGAGGGGACCTGCGATGAGTAAATTGTTGCGAACCGGACTGAACGCAGGCGAGGCCGCGCCGATGGCCGTGGTCGGCGGCGAGGGCGTCTATTTCCATCTGTCGGACGGCCGCCGGCTGATCGACGGCAGCAATACCGGCGGCGGCCTCGGCCATCGCCATCCCGCGATGGTCGAGGCGATCCGCCGCGCGGCGGACACGCCGGTCGTGAATGAAGGCTGGACCTGGGTCGGCCGCGAGCAGGCCGCCGACGATTTGATGGCCACGGCCTTCAAGGGCGAAGAGGATTGGGTTGGCGCGGTGCGCTTCTGCATCAGCGGCAGCGAGGCCAACGACATGGCGCTGTCGCTGTGCCAGGCGCTGACGCAGCGTTCCGCGCTGGCGACGCGCGAGCGCGCCTATCACGGCATCACCGGCCTGTCGCGCAGCATGACGGTGCAGCCGCAATGGCACGGCGGCCTCGCCGTGCACGCGGGCGGCTCGAAGCTGCCGGCGCCGATGGCCCCGGCGCGTGTGCTGCCGGCGCCCGATGGTGCGATCTATGGCGCGCCGGCGAACAATACGCCGCCGAGCGAGTATCTGTCGGATGCCGCGGGCCTGCTGGCGGATACCGCAGCGACCATCATCGACTACACTCAGGGCGGTATCTATTACGACGGCGCCTATCAGGACGAGGTCGCGCGCCTTGCGCGGAAGTCGGGCTCGTACTGGATCGCCGACGAGGTCGTCACCGGCGCGGGACGCGCGGGGCGCTGGTTCGCATTCCAGGGCGCGCAAAGCCGTCCCGATATCGTGACGCTGGGAAAATCGCTCGGTGGTGGGGCCGCCGCGGTCGCGGCGGTCGTGGTGTCGAAAGACATCCTTCAGCGGCTCAGGGGCACGAGCTGGCAGAATTACGGAACGCTGCGCGGCCATCCCATCAGCATGGCCGCCGTCAGCGCCTATCTCAAGGTCGTCACCGAGGAGAATATCCTCGCGCATGTGCAGAGCCTCGAGAAGCTGTTCACGCGCCGTTTGCTCGCGATCGCGCAGAAGCATCCGAGCGTGCGACGCGTGGCGGGGCAGGGGCTGCACTGGACGGTGGAGCTGCACGGGCCGGATTGGCGCAACTGGCACGCCGATACCACCGAGATCCCGATCGCCTCGCGCGTGGCGTCGCGGTCGCTGGAGGCCGGCGCGGTGATCGGCACCAGCGGCGAGCAGACCTCGCTGTTCCTGGCACCGCCGCTGGTGATCTCCGAGCATGAGGCCGAACGGCTGCTCGATGCGCTCGATCACGGCCTCGATGTCGCAGACAGGGAGCACGGGTGAGCGCGGACCACGCAACACCTCTGCGATCGCCGGCCTGGCCGGCTGACGAGCCATGGCATCTCGCGATGCCGGAGGGGACGCTCTATGACGCGCTGCTGCGCGCCGCGCGCGATCGTCCCTCGCATCCGGCGACGGTGTTTTACGGCGCAAGCCTGAGCTATGCCGAGCTACATGCCCGCGTCGATGCCCTGGCTGGATTTCTGCAAGGCGCATGCGGCGTGAAGCGCGGCGATCGCGTGATGATCGCGCTGCAGAACTCGCCGCAATATGTCATCGCTTATTATGCGGTGATGCGGGCGGACGCCGTCATCGTGCCCGTCAATCCCATGAACAAGACGGGCGAGATCGCCTATCTCGCCGAGGACAGCGGCACCAGAGTTGCGATCATCGGCAGCGAGCTCGGCGACATGTTTACGCCGCTCGTGGGCGGCGCCATCCGGCATGCGATCGTTGCTCAATATCGCGACGAGGTGCCGGCTGCGACGCCCTATACGCTGCCGTCATGCGTCACCGACGCGCCGTCGGACCTGCCGTCGTCGCCGGGCTGGCACGCCTGGTCCGCCGCAATCGCCCAAGGCTTGCAGCCCGGTGCCATGGCCGCCGGGCCGGACGATCTGATGATCCTGCCCTACACGTCGGGGACGACGGGCAAGCCCAAGGCCTGCATGCATACGCACCGCAGCGCGCTGTTCACCGCAGTGCTGCAGGCCCGCTGGTATGGCATGGGCGCCGATGACGTGATGACCGGCTTCATGCCGCTGTTCCATGTCGCGGGCATGCAGGGATCGATGAATGCGGCGATGGTCGCGGGCGCAACGCTGCTTCTGATGGCGCGCTGGGACAAGGATCTGCTGCCGGATCTGTTCGAGACCTATGGCGTGTCGTTCTGGAACGCGGCGCCGACCATGATCGTCGATGTGCTCGCCAGCGCACGCTTCCGCGACCGATGCTTTGCGAAGCTGAAGGTACTGACCGGGGGTGGCGCGGCGATGCCGACCGCGGTGGCGGAGCGGCTGAAAGGCCGGTTTGGCCTCGATTTCGTCGAGGGCTACGGCATGACCGAGACGATGTCGCCGACGCACCTCAATCCGATGGCGGCGCCAAAGCGCCAGTGTCTCGGTATCGCGGTGCACGAGACCGATGCGAGGATCGTCGACCCCGAAAGCCTGATCGAACTCGACGACAATGTCGTCGGCGAGATCGTGGTGAATGGCCCGCAGGTGCTGCAGGGCTACTGGAACAGGCCGCAGGCCGATGCGGAGTGCTTCATCGAACTCTCCGGCAAACGGTTCCTGCGCACCGGCGATCTCGGCTATCGCGATGCCGAGGGCTATTTCTTCGCGGTGGATCGCCTGAAGCGGATGATCAATGTGAGCGGCTTCAAGGTCTGGCCGGCCGAGGTCGAGGCGGCGATGTATCAGAACCGCGCGATCCGGGAATGCTGCATCGTTTCGGCGCCTGACAGCTACCGCGGCGAAACCGTCAAGGCGCTGGTGGTGCTGGACGATGGCGCCCGGGCGACGACATCGCCCGATGACATCGTGAGCTGGGCGCGCAGCGCGATGGCCAGCTACAAGGCGCCGCGCGCCGTCGTCTTCGTCGACGCGCTGCCGCGGACCGCGAGCAACAAGGTCAACTGGCGGCTTTTGCAGGATGCCGAATGGGGGCGAACGGCATGAAACCTGCTTGGTTGGAAACTCGGCGCAAGCCCGCGTTATGCTGCGCGCGCCGATACCCCCTTGAAGCTGTCATCCCCAGCCAAGACAAGAAATCAGGAACTCGCTGATGCGTATCGTCAACGTCGCCGCCGCCCAGATGGGTCCGATCCAGAAAGCCGACAGCCGCGAGGCCGTGGTCAGGCGCATGATCGCGCTGATGGACGAGGCCAAGGCCAAGGGCGCCGATCTGATCGTCTATCCGGAATTGGCGCTCACGACGTTCTTTCCGCGCTGGTATTCGGAGGACCGGGCGGAGGCCGATATCTGGTTCGAGCGCGAAATGCCGAGCGCTTCGACGATGCCGCTGTTCGAGCGTGCGGCGCAGCACAAAATCGCAATGAATTTCGGCTATGCCGAGCTGACGCCCGACGGCCATCATTTCAACACCGCCATTCTCACCGACAAGTCCGGCAAGATCGTCGGCAAATATCGCAAGGTCCATCTGCCCGGCCATGTCGAGTACGACACCAAGCGGTCGCACCAGCATCTGGAGAAGCGCTATTTCGAGCCGGGCGATCTCGGCTTCAAGGTCTGGCGCGAGCTGGGCGGCATCATCGGCATGGCGATCTGCAACGACCGCCGTTGGCCCGAGACCTACCGCGTCATGGGTCTGCAGGGCGTTGAGATGGTGCTGATCGGCTACAACACGCCGTCGGTGAACGCGGAGAAGAGCGAGGAGGGCGTCGAGAAGCGCCTGTTCCATAACCGTCTCTCGGTGCAGGCCGGCGCCTATCAGAACGCGACCTGGGTGGTCGCGGTGGCCAAGGCCGGCAATGAGGATGGCCATCCGCTGTTCGGCGGCAGCCTGATCGTCGATCCCAATGGGGAGATCGTCGCCGAAGCCAAGACCGAGGACGATGAGGTTCTGGTTCACGCTTGCGATCTCGACGCGACCATTTTCGGCAAGACCACGATCTTCGATTTCGCCCGGCACCGCCGCATCGAGCATTACGGCCTGATCACCAGCCAGACCGGCGCCGTGCCGCCGCCGGAGAAGTGACACCGATGGCAGACAAGGGCATATCGCTCCGCGAGCTCGACCCGCGCGATCGCTACAAGCTGCTCTGCGGCGTCGTGGTGCCGCGGCCGATTGCGCTGGTGACGACGCTGGACGAGAACGGCGCCGTGAACGCCGCTCCGTTCAGCTTCTTCAACGTGTTCTCGGAAAGCCCCGCGCTGATCGTGCTGGGGCTCCAGCACAAGCCGGATCACAGCCCGAAGGATACGACCCGCAATATCCATCGCACCGGCGAATTCGTCGTGCACATGGTGGACGAGGCGCTGTCGGGCGCCATGAACGACTGCGCGGTCGATTTCCCGTCCGGTGACAGCGAAGTCGCGGCGACCGGGCTTGCGACGCTTCCCTCCGTCGATGTGAAGGTGCCGCGGCTTGCCGCGGCGCCGTTCGCGCTCGAATGCCGGCGCCATGTCGTGCTGAATTTCTCGCCCGACCGCGAATTGCTGGTCGGCGAGGTGCTTCGCGTTCACGCGCGCGAGGGCCTGGTCGACGAGGCCAACATGTATGTCGATCTCGACGCCTACCGGCCGATCGGCCGCATGTTCGGCAATCTCTATACGACGCAGCGGGACAGGTTTGCGCTTGCCCGCGAGAGCCACGCGCAATGGCGCGCGCGGCAGGACGCCAAAGAGCTGAGGGACGCCTAGTGAGCCGAGAACTGGACCGTACCCAGCGCCATGGTGACGGCCGCCTGTGTCGGGTCGATCACGGCAATGCCGAGCGCGTCTTCCAGCGGACGCCGATGGCGCGCCATGCCGGCGCAGCCCATCACGATGGCGCGGGCGCCATCCTCGTCGCGCAGCGCGCGGCCGACCTCGATCATCTTCGCCAGCGTGCCGTCGCCGGACGCAGTGTCCGCAACGCTCATGTTGAGCGGCCGCTCGCCGGCGAGGCGGTCAGTCAGCCCCATCTGTCGGAGATAGCGCATGTGGCGCGAAATCGAACGCTGGGCAATGGCGATGACGCCGAAGGTCTCCGCACGAGCGAGTGCCGTCAGCACGCCGCACTCCGCGATGCCGAACACGGGCCGGTCGGTGCCTTCGCGGCAGACCTGAAGCCCGGGATCGCTGTAGCAGGCGATGACGAAGGCGGCCGAACTGTTGTCGCCTTCGACGAGCTTTCTCAGCGGCATGGCGACGCCGTCGACATCGGCCTGGCTTTCAATGCCGAAGGGTCCTTCGGCCAGCGACTGGCAGACCAGTTCCGGGCCACCTTCGAAACCGAGCGGCTTCAAGGCTTCCGCCAGCCCTTGCGTGACCGCGGGGTTGGAATTCGGATTGATGACGAGAATGCGCGGCCGGGCCATGATGGTCTTCCCCTGGAATGGCGATCAGTTGCCTTAAGGCTATCATGGAGTGCCTCATGACTGAACCAGTTTACGACCTGATCATCCGCGGCGGCCGCGTCGCAACCACGACCGATGTGTTCGAGGCCGATGTCGCCATCTCGGGCGAAACCATCGCAGCCATCGGTAAAGGCTTGCCCGCGGCAAAGCGCGAGATCGACGCGCGCGGCAAGCTGGTGCTGCCCGGCGGCGTCGATAGCCACGCCCATATCGAGCAATTGTCCGCAGCCGGCATTATGAATGCCGACACGTTCGAGAGCGCGACCGTCTCGGCCGCGTTCGGCGGCACCACCACGGTGATCCCCTTCGCCGCCCAGCATGTCGGCATGAAGCTGCCGCAGGTGGTGGAGGATTATCACGCGCTGGCGAAGAAGGGCGCGGTCATCGACTATGCCTTTCACATGATCATTGCGGATGCGACCAGGGAGACGGTCGAGGAGCACATTCCGGCGCTGGTCAAGCAGGGCCACGCGTCAATCAAGATCTTCATGACCTACGACCGGCTCAAGGTGGATGACGAGCCGCTGCTCGACGTCCTGCTCGCCGCACGCCAGTCCGGCGCGATGTTGTGCGCCCATGCCGAAAATCACGGCATCATTGCCTGGATGGTGAAGCGGCTGCTCGCGCGCGGCTACACCATGCCGAAATACCATGCCGTCAGCCACGCCCGCGTCTCGGAGGCAGAGGCCTTTACGCGGCTGATCGGCATGGCCGCGCTGATCGACCAGCCCATCATGATCTTCCATGTCTCCACCGCCGAGGGCGCCAAGGTGATCCGCGATGCACGCGGGCAGGGGCTGAAGGTTTTTGCGGAGACTTGTCCGCAATATCTGTTCCTCACCGCCGACGATCTCGACAAGCCCGGCTCCGAAGGCGCCAAATGGATGTGCAGCCCGCCGCCGCGCACGCATTCGGATCAGGAAGCGCTGTGGCAGGCACTGTCGCTCGGCGACCTCCAGACCATTTCGTCGGACCATGCGCCCTATCGCTATGACGAGACCGGCAAGCTGCGTGCCGGTCCCAATCCGAACTTCAAGCAGGTCGCGAACGGCCTGCCGGGACTGGAACTGCGGCTGCCGCTGCTGTTCGATGCAATGGTGTCGAAGGGGCGGCTGGGCCTCGAAAAGTTCGTCGAATTGACCGCGACGGCGCCAGCTAAGATCTACAATCTGCATCCGCGCAAGGGCTCGATCGCGGTCGGGGCCGACGCTGATATCGCGATCTGGGATCCCAACCGCGAGGTCACTATCGCCGACGAGATGATGCACGACCTCGCCGGCTACACGCCGTTCGCGGGCCGCACGCTGAAGGGCTGGCCGGTGTCGGTGCTGTCGCGCGGCCGGGTGATCATCGACGGTGACAAGTGCCTTGCGAGCGCCGGCAGCGGCAAGTTCCTGGCGCGCAGCGGCGGCGAGGCGGCGAGGCCGTCCGGGCGTCTTGTCGCTGATATGGACCCGAAACGGAATTTTGGAGCAGAGCTGCTGTGAAGGTGGATTGCGCGCGATGAAGATCGTCATCTTCGGCGGCACGGGATTTGTTGGCCTCAACATTGCGGAGGCGCTGCTCGCGCGCGGCCATGATACGACTCTGTATGATCGCGCGGACCTGCCGCCGTCTGCCCGGCGGGCGCTGGCGGACTACGGGAAGCGGCTTACGGTCGTGCAGGGCGACATCACCGATGCAGCCGCCATCGACGCCCTCATCGCCGACGGTGTCGACGCGATCGTGCTTGGCGCGGCGATCACGGCCGGCGATGATCTCGAGAGGGCATCGACCGCCCGCGTTCTCGAGATCAACGTGATGGCGCAGATCCCGATCCTGCAATCGGCCATCCGCCACGATGTTCGCCGTGTGGTCAATCTGTCGTCTGCCGCGGCCTATGGCGCCGCGGGCCAGCGCCATCAGGTCCTGCACGAAGAGACGCCGTGCGATCCCGTTTCTTTCTACGCGATCAGCAAGTTCACCTCGGAGCGCTCAGTGGCGCGCCACGCCGAGCTGTTCGGCGGTGATTTCCTGAGCGTGCGGCTGAGCGCCGTGTTCGGTCCGTGGGAACGTGCCAATGCGGTGCGCGATACGCCGAGCCTCCAGTTCCAGATCCTCGGCGCGTTTGCGCGCGGCGAGCCGGCCCTGCTGCCGGAGCCCGGAATGAAGGACTGGATCTACGCCCCGGACGCAGCCGAAGGAGTTGCGGTGCTTGTCGAAGCGGAACGGCCGCGCCACCGGCTCTACAATATCTCCAGCGGCGCGGATTGGTCCGCCCTGCAATGGGGCGAGGCGTTTGCGGCGCGACATTCCGGCCTGCAATGCCGGCTCGCTGCGTCCGGAGAGAAGACCGCCATCAAGCTCCATGGTGGGAATCGTGCGCCGCTGTCGGTCGCTCGCATGGCGGACGAATTCGGCTGGCGCGCGCGGTTCGGCTGCGCCGAGTCCGCCGCTGCCATGAGTGATTGGTGGATGCAGCACAAGGAGGCGATCTGACATGCGGCTGCAAGGGCGCACAGCCATCATCACGGGCGCCGCTTCGGGCATCGGCCGCGCCAGTGCCAAGCTGTTTGCGGAGCAGGGAGCGCGTCTTGCCCTGGTCGACCGCGATGCCGCCGGCCTTCAGGAGACGCTGAGCCTGGTTGGCGAGGCAACGACGCATGTCGGCGACGTCGGCGAAGCCGGTTTCGCAGAGAGCGTTGTCGGCGATGTCGTGGCCCGGCATGCTCGGCTTAATATTCTGATGACCGCGGCCGGCTTCTCCTGCGGCGGCACGGTGCTGACGACGAGTGTGGAGGACTGGGACGCGGTGTTCCGCGCCAATGTCGGCGGCACCTGGCTGTGGGCACGGGCGGCCGTGCCGCAGATGCAGCGGCAGGCCAGCGGCTCGATCATTACGCTGGCCTCGCAGCTCGCGATCGCCGGCGGCAAGGACAACAGCGCCTATATTGCCGCCAAGGGGGCGATTCTCAGCCTGACGCGGACGATGGCGGTGGATTTCGCCACCGACGGCATTCGCGTCAACGCGATCGCTCCGGGTGCGATCGACACGCCGATGCTGCGCCGCAGCTTTGCCCGTCATGCGAATTCGGAGGCGGTGCGCGAAGCCTCCCGCAATCGCCACGCCATGAAGCGGTTCGGCCAGGCGGAAGAGATCGCGCAAGCCGCTTTGCACCTCGCAAGCGGTGCGTCTTCGTTCACGACAGGTACGGTCATGGTGGTTGATGGAGGCTGGCTCGCGGCATGAGTGATGGGCTGACAAAACTTGAAGCAGACGTACGTGCAGATCTCGCCATGATTGCGCACCCTCACGCCGCCTGGCTCGAACCGAAGACGGGACCTGACGGTAAGCCGGCGCTGGACGTGCTCATCATCGGCGCCGGCCAGTCCGGCATCGCCATCGGCTTTGGCCTGATGCGCTCTCGCGTCAGCAACATCCTGCTGCTCGACAAGGCCGAGGAGGGGAAGGAGGGCCCGTGGCTCACCTATGCCCGCATGCCGACGCTGCGCAGCCCCAAGGACTATACCGGCCCCGATCTCGATATCCCCAGCCTGACCTATCAGTCCTGGCACGAAGCCCGCTTCGGCAAGGAGAGCTGGCAGGCGTTGAATTTGATCCTGAAAGAGCATTGGGCGGAATATCTGCTCTGGCTGCGGCGCACGATCGGATTGCCGGTACGAAATGGCTGCGAGCTGCTGGAGATTTCACCTGCGTCGGACGGCCTGCTCGCCGCGCGCGTGAAACGCGCAGATGGCATCGAGACGCTTTACGCGCGCAAGATCGTGCTGGCGACGGGACAGGAGGGCATGGGCAATTGGATGGTTCCCGAGCCGCTGCGCGATCTGCCCAACAGTTCGGTCGCGACCGTCGCCGACGATATCGACTTCGAAGGCTTGCGCGGTAAGCGCGTCGCGGTGATCGGCGCCGGCGCGTCCGCGTTCGACAATGCCGCCACGGCGCTGGAAGCGGGAGCGGCGGAGGTGCATCTGCTCTGCCGCCGCGCGCAAATCCAGGTGATCCAGCCCTATCGCTGGCTGACCTTCCGGGGGTTCCTCCGCCATCTGAGCGATCTCGACGATGCCTGGCGCTGGCGCTTCATGCGCACCATCCTCGAAATGCGCGAAGGCTTTCCGCAGCCGACTTACGATCGTTGCGCGCGTCATGCCAATTTCACATTGCACGAGGGCGCGCCCCTCGAGGCAGCGAGGCAGACCACCGATGGTGTAGAATTGCAGACACCGCGAGGCACGATCCAGGCGGATTTCGTCATCAGCGGCACCGGCATCGACATGAACTATGCCGGCCGCGCCGAACTCGCCAGATGTGCCGACAATATCGCGAACTGGGCCGATCGCTACCAGCCGCCGGAAAACGAGCGCAACGCCCGGCTCGGCCGCTTCCCTTATCTCGCCGACGATTACGCGTTCACCGAGCGCGTGCCGGGCAAGACGCCATGGATCGCCGACATCCATCTCTTCGCCATCGCCTCCACCATGAGCTTTGGCGCGTCGGGATCGTCGATCAACGCGATGACAACCGCGGTGCCGAAGCTGGTGAATGGCCTGACGCGCGGCCTGTTTCGTGCCGATGTGGAGCGGCACTGGGCCTCGCTCAGCGCTTATGACGTGCCGCAGGCCGTGGTTACGCGGCAAGCGCGAAAACTGGAGCAGCAGCCATGATCGTCCATGCGCCCCGCGACGAAGCGTCCACAGCCGCAGCCGATAAGATTGGCGCGCAACTTGCTTCTTTCTTGACCAGCCTTGCTGGCCTTCCTGCTCGAAAATTCAAGGAAAAACCAATGCGTTTTGTGTCTTTCAGGTCCGCGACCTCAGTCCTCGCCACCACTGCGCTGTTGCTCGTGGCGACCGCGCCGTCACGGGCGCAAACCAGGGCAGAGACGCTGCGCTACGTCACCGGTGCGTCCGTCAACACGCTCGAACCCAACATTCCGGGCTCGACGCGCGAATCCTTCGCGCTCAGCATGAGCACCTATGACCGTCTGGTGGCCTTCGGCCGCAAGCAGCTCAACGGCAAATGGGTGTTCGATCTCGACACGATCACTGGCGAGCTCGCCGAATCCTACGACGTCAGCCCCGATGGTCTGAAGATCACCTTCCGTCTGCGCAAGGACGCAAAATTCCAGGACGGCTCGCCGGTCACGGCCGAGGACGTCAAATGGTCGCTCGATCGCTGCGTCACCGCACCGATCCTCGGCAAGGCGCAGCTCTTGACCGGCTCGCTTACGTCGGCCGACCAGTTCAAGGTGATCGATCCGCTCACCGTCGAGGTGACGCTGCCGAAGCCCGACAAGCTCGCGCTGCCCAATCTCGCCACCGTCTATCCCATCATCATCAATTCGAAGCTGGCCAAGGAGCACGCGACCGCGGATGATCCCTGGGCGACGGCTTGGTTGAAGGAACACACCGCCGGCAGCGGCGCCTATGTGGTCGAGAGTTTCAAGCCCGGCGAGCAGGCCATCCTCAAGCGCGATGAGAACTGGAATCGCGGCTCGGCCAACAAGCCGGCGTTCTTCAAGCGTGTGATCGTGCAGTCGGTGCCGGAGCCCGCAACCCGCGCCAATCTCGTCGAGCGCGGCGATGCCGACCTCGTCGTCGACCTGCAGGCCAGCGACGTGCAGTCGCTGGAAGCCAAGGGCAAGCTCAAGGTGATTTCGACCCCGCAATACAATGCGATCACCTTCGTCTCGATGAACAACCAGATGCCGCCGTTCGACAACGTCAATGTTCGCCGCGCCATCGCCTACGCGCTGCCCTATGATGACATGTTCAAGGCCGCCCTGTTCGGCCGCGGCGCGCCGCTGTTCGGCGCGAGCTGGCCGGACGGCAAGCCGCTGAACGGCATCTATCCGTTCCAGCAGCCGGTGAAGCTCGATCTCGACAAGGCCAGGGAATATCTCAAGGCTGCAGGTCTGCCCGAGGGCTTCTCGACCACGTTCAGCTTCAACGTCGGCCAGGCCGCGACCGCGGAGCCGATGGCTGCGCTGGTGAAGGAATCGCTCGGCAAGATCGGGATCAAGGTCGACATCCAGAAGCTGCCGGACGCGCAGATGTCGACGCTGATCAATGAGAAGAAGGTTCCCTTCTTTACCGAGGGCATCACCGCCTGGCTGCCCTCGACTGACTATTTCTACCGCAATTTCTACACCGGCAACCAGCGCTGGAACTACAGCTCGATCAATAATTCCGACCTGGAGGCAATAGCACAGGCGGCCCGCTTCGAGCCGGACAAGGCCAAGTACGAGGAGGACGGCCGCAAGCTCAACGCGATCCATTTCAGCGAGATGCCGCAGATTCCGTTGTGGCAGCCCAGCCAGGACGCGGTCATGGCGTCGTCGATCGAGGGCTTCACCTACCAGTTCCACCGGCTGGTCGACTATCGCGATCTCAGCCGCAAGTAATGGCGTCAAACGTAAGGAGCTTCGAAAGGTGAAGACCGGTCTTGGTGCGACATTGTTGCGGGCGGGCAGGCGGCTGCTGTCGTCGCTGCCGGCTCTGTTCGGTGTGCTGGTCTTCACCTTCCTGCTGATGCGCGTCCTGCCGGGGGATCCCGCGGTGTTCTTCGCCTCGGGGCCCAATGCGGGCAAGGAGGAGATCGAGCAGATCCGCAAGCAGATGGGGCTCAACAAGTCGGTGCCGGAGCAGCTCGTGTTCTATCTCTCCGACATCGGCCACGGCAATCTCGGCCGCTCCATGATGACGGGGCAGCCGGTGCTGAAGGATCTGCGCGAGCGGCTGCCGGCCTCGCTCGAGCTGACGTTCACCGCGCTGCTGATCGCCTTGATCGCGGCGGTGCCGCTCGGTGTTGTCGCGGCGCTGCGGCCGGGGTCCCTCGTCGATCACGGCGTGCGCCTGTTCTGCGCGCTCGGCGTCTGCGTGCCGACCTTCGTGTCGGGCCTGCTGCTGATCTATGTCTTCTACTACCTGCTCGGACTGGCGCCTGATCCGACGGGGCGGATCGACGTCTTCACCTCGCTGCCGCCGCAGCGGACCGGTTTCCTCTCGATCGATTTCCTGCTTGCCGGCGACCTCGAAGGCTGGTGGGCCGCCTTCAGGCAGTTGATCCTGCCGGCGGTCAGTATGGCGCTGTTCGTCATCGCGCCGCTGGCGCGGATCACGCGCGCCTCGATGCTGGTCTCGCTCGGCAGCGACTTCGTGCGCACCGCGCGTTCGGTCGGATTGTCCTGGCGCAAGGTGGTCGTCACCTATGCGCTGCGAAATGCGATCCTGCCCGTCATCACTATCGCCGGCATCGTGTTCTCGACCATGCTGGGCGCGAACGTCCTGGTGGAGAAGGTGTTCTCCTGGCCGGGTGTCGCTTCCTACGCGCTCGATGCGCTGCTGTCCTCCGACTACGCGCCGGTGCAGGGTTTCGTGCTGCTGATGGCCAGCCTGTTCGTGCTGGTCAATCTCGTCGTCGACGTCTGCTACGGCATCGCCGATCCCAGGGTGTCGATCGAATGACCAGTGCAACCCTTCGCCATTCCGTCTGGATCCTGCGCGGCAACCCGCTCACGGCCGTCGCCGCGGCCGGCGTCGCGATGTTCGTGCTGATCGCGATCTTCGGGCCGTGGATCGTGCCCTATGATCCCGTGGTCTCCAATGTCTCCGAGGCGCTGCAGCCCCCGAGCGCGGCGCATCTCGCCGGTACCGACCAGCTCGGCCGCGACGTGTTCAGCCGGCTCGTCATCGCGGCGCGGCTCGATCTGGCCATCGCGGTCTCGGCGGTCGGGATTTCCTTCGTGATCGGCGCGGTCGTCGGCGCGTTCTGCGGCTATGCCGGCGGCAAGCTCGATCGCGGCGTTGGCCGTTTCGTCGACGTCATGATGGCGTTTCCCTTGTTCGTGCTGGCGATGGCGATGGTCGCAGCATTGGGCAACCGGATCGAGAACATCGTGATTGCGACTGCGATCATCAATCTTCCGTTCTACATCCGCTTCGCGCGCGCCGAGGTGAACGTCCGACGCAATGTCGGCTGGGTCGAGGCCGCGCGCTCCTGCGGCGAGAGCCATTTCTCCGTGGTGCTGCGCTTCCTGCTTCCGAATATTCTGCCGGCGATGGCGGTGCAGATCTCGCTCAATCTCGGCTGGGCCATTCTCAATGCCGCGGGCCTGTCCTTCATCGGCCTTGGCGTCAAGCCGCCGACGCCGGAATGGGGCATCATGGTCGCGGAGGGCGCGCGTTTCATCTCGACCGGGCGCTGGTGGCTGGTCGCCTTTCCGGGCCTCGCGTTGATGATGGCCGTGCTGTGCTTCAATCTCCTCGGGGACGGGATGCGGGACATTCTCGATCCCCGGATGCGCACATGACCGATCAATTGCTCGACATCGAAGACCTCCACGTCTCGTTCTCGACGCGGCGTGGCACGGTCGAGGCCGTGCGCGGCGTGACGCTTACGGTCGCAAAGGGCGAGATGCTCGGCCTCGTCGGCGAGAGCGGCTCGGGCAAGTCGGTCACCGGATTCGCGACGACGCGGCTGCTGGATGCGGCCGGGCGCGTCACCGGCGGCAAGATCATGTTCCGCGGTCAGGACGTCACAAAGCTCAGGGGTGACGACCTCCGTCAGCTCCAGGGCGCCGCGATGTCCATGATCTTCCAGAATCCGCGCGCGGCGCTCAACCCCATCCGCGCGATCGGCCTGCAGATTGCTGACGCGATCCTTACGCACAAGAAGATATCGAAGGACGCCGCGCGCGCCGAGGCGCTGGAGCTGTTGCGCGCCGTCCAGATCCGCGACCCCGAGACGCGGATGAACGCGTACCCGCACGAGCTCTCCGGCGGCATGTGCCAGCGCGTGATGATCGCGATCGCGATCTCCTGCAATCCCTCGCTGCTGATTGCCGACGAGCCGACCACCGGGCTCGACGTGACCACCCAGAAGGTGGTGATGGACCTGCTTGCGGACATCGCTGCTGCGCGCGGCATGGCGACGATCCTGATCACGCATGATCTCGGGCTTGCGGCGCGCTATTGCCGTCGCATCGCCGTGATGGAGCGCGGCCGCATCGTCGAGGAGGCCGATCCCAAGACGCTCTTCAGTGCGCCGCAGCACGCCTACACAAAACGCCTGGTGGCGGCATCGCCGACCGCGACATCGCGGATCGAAGATCTCGTGACGGAGGAGGAGCGGGAGGGCTACGCCGCCGTGCTCGGCAAGCCGCGGCATGAGCCCGCATATGGCACGCCGCCGCTGCTCGAGGTGCGTCAGCTCGCCAAGCGCTTCGACGAAGGCTCGGCGGCGGTCGCTGATTTCTCGATGACGATGGCCGGCGGCGAGAGCGTCGGTCTGGTCGGCGAATCCGGCTCCGGCAAGAGCACGACGTCGCGGATGATCTGCCGGCTGATCGATCCCAGCGAAGGCGACATCGTGTTCGACGGGCAGTCGATCGGCCATATCGCCTCGCGCGACTTTCACAAATCGCCGCTCCGCAAAGACATCCAGATGGTCTTTCAGGACCCGAACGAGAGCCTCAATCCACGCTTCACGGCGTACGACTGCATCGCCCATCCGCTGCTGCGGCTTGACGGCATGCGCGCAGGCGACGCGTTGCGCAAGCGGGTGGAGGAGTGCGCCGAGCGGGTCGGATTGCCGCTGGATCTGCTGTCGCGCTTTCCCCACCAGCTCTCAGGCGGCCAGAAGGCGCGCGTCGGCATCGCCCGCGCCATTGCGTGCCGGCCGCGGCTGCTGGTGCTGGACGAGCCGACCGCCGCGCTTGACGTCTCGGTGCAGGCGGTGGTGCTGCAATTGCTCGATCGCCTCAGGCGCGAGAACGACATCGCGCTGCTGTTCGTCAGCCACGACCTCAACGTGGTGCGCATGTTGTGCGACCGCACCATCGTGCTGCGCAACGGCGGCATCGTGGAGCAGGGCGAGAGCCGGGCGCTGTTCGACAATCCGAAGACGGACTACACGCGCAAGCTGGTCGAGGCGATCCCGCATATCGATACCGGCAAGCTGCTGGCGGCTGCCGTTTGAGGTCCGGACCGCCGAAATCGCGATGAGATCCCGCTGGCGAAGCCCCGGTTAGTGGCATACCATTTGCACGCTAATGGGCTTGGGTTTCACCTGCTCTTGGCCAAGACGGCCGGCATCACGGCAATACTGGGAGGATTTCATGGATCGCAGGACCGTATTGAAGGGACTGGCCGGCGCGGGCGGTCTGGCGTTGACCGGCGTCTCTGCCCCCGCGATCGCGCAGGGCGCGTCGGCCCGCACGCTGCGGTTCGTGCCGCAGGCCAACCTTGCCAATTTCGATCCGATCTGGGGCACGCAATATGTCGTGCGCAATGCCGCGGCGCTGGTCTGGGACACGCTCTATGGCGTCGATGCCTCGCTGCAGCCGCAGCGCCAGATGGTCGAGTCCGAGCAGGTCAGCGACGACGGCACGACCTGGACCTTCAAGCTGCGGCCGGGCCTCAAGTTCCATGATGGCGAGCCGGTACTCAGCAAGGACGTCGTCGCCAGCTTGACGCGCTGGTCGGCGCGCGATCCGATGGGCCTGATGATCAAGGCGAGCCAGCAGGAGCTCACCGCGGTCGACGATCGCACCTTCAAATGGGTGCTGAAGCAGCCGTTCCCGAAAATGCTCTACGCGCTCGGCAAGGGCAATTCGCCTTGCGCCTTCATCATGCCCGAGCGCATCGCGCAGACCGATCCCTTCAAGCAGATCTCGGACTATATCGGCTCCGGCCCGATGAAGTTCGCCAAGGGCGAGTGGGTTCCCGGCGCGAAAGCCGTGTTCGAGAAATTCGCCGACTATGCGCCGCGCCAGGAGAAATCGTCCTGGCTTGCCGGCGGCAAGCAGATCCTGGTTGATCGCGTCGAGTGGGTGATCATGCCGGATCCGGCAACCGCGGCGGCCGCGTTGCAGAATGGCGAGATCGACTGGTGGGAGAATCCGATCGCGGATCTCGTGCCGGTCCTGCGGAAGAACAAGAACGTCAGCGTCGATATCGGCGATCCCCTCGGCAATGTCGGTTCGTTCCGCATGAACTTCCTGTACCCGCCGTTCAATGACGTGCGGGCGCGGCGCGCCGTGCTCATGGCGCTGAGCCAGGAGGATTACATGCGCGCGCTCGTCGGCGACGACAATTCGCTTTGGAAGCCGTTGCCCGGTTTCTTCACGCCGGATACGCCGCTCTACACCAAGGCCGGTGGCGAGATTTTGAAGGGCAAGCGCGATCTCGATGCGGCCAAGAAGCTACTCGCAGAGAGCGGTTATTCCGGCCAGCCGGTCACATGCCTCGTGGCGCAGGATCAGCCGATCACCAAGGCGCAGGGCGACGTCACCGCGGATCTGCTCAAGAAGCTCGGCATGAATGTCGACTTCGTTGCGACGGACTGGGGCACGGTCGGCTCGCGCCGTGCGGCGAAGACGCCGCCGGGCCAGGGGGGCTGGAACATGTTCCACACCTGGCATGCGGGTGCGGACTGCATCAACCCCGCGCCCTATACCGCCATTCGCGCCAATGGCGACAAGGCCTGGTTCGGCTGGCCGACCAGTGAAGGCACCGAGAAGGAAGTCACATCCTGGTTCGAGGCCAAGAACCTCGACGAGGAGAAGGCCGCGATCGGCCGTCTCAACAAGGCCGCGCTCGACGACGTCGTCTACGCCCCGACCGGTTTCTTCCTGAGCTATACGGCGTGGCGCAAGAACGTCTCCGGCATCACCAAGGGACCGCTGCCGTTCTTCTGGGGCGTGTCGAAATCCGCATGATCCTGCACTGAAGCCAGATGCTCTCCTACATCCTCCGTCGCATCGTCTCGACCTTGCCGGTCATGGCCATCGTTGCGCTGTTCGTGTTCAGCCTGCTCTACATCGCGCCGGGCGATCCCGCCGTGGTGATTGCGGGCGATCAGGCGAGCCCGGAGGATGTGGAGCGCATCCGCCAGAGTCTCGGCCTCGACCGTCCGTTCCTGATCCAGTTCGGAAGCTGGGTCTGGCGTATCCTGCACGGCGATCTCGGCACCTCGATCTTCACCAACCTGCCGGTCTCCGCAATGATCGGGCAGCGTCTCGGGCCGACGCTGTCGCTGATGAGTGTCACGCTGCTGCTCACCATCGTGATCGCGGTGCCGCTCGGGGTGGTGGCGGCCTGGAAGGCCGGCAGCTTCATCGATCGCGCCATCATGGCGTTCGCCGTGTTCGGCTTTTCGCTGCCGGTCTTCGTCGTCGGCTATGTCCTCGCCTATGTCTTCGCGCTGGAACTCGAATGGCTGCCCGTACAGGGCTACACGCCGATCACGGAAGGGTTCTGGCCCTGGCTGCAGAACCTGATCCTGCCGGCGGTCGCGCTCGGCTGCGTCTACATCGCGCTGATCGCGCGCATCACCCGCGCCACCATGCTCGAGGTCCTGCAGCAGGATTATATCCGCACTGCTCGGGCCAAGGGGCTCGGGCAGGGCGGCATCCTGTTCATTCATGCTCTGAAGAACGCCGCGGTGCCGATCGTCACCGTGATCGGGATCGGCATCGCGCTCCTGATCGGCGGCGCGGTCGTGACCGAAAGCGTGTTCGCGATTCCCGGCCTCGGCCGGCTCACGATCGACGCGATCCTGCGCCGCGACTATCCGGTCATCCAGGGCATCGTACTGCTGTTCAGCTTCGTCTACGTCCTCGTCAATCTGATGATCGACGTCGTCTACACGCTCGTTGACCCGAGGATCCGCTATTGACCGACACATCCGTCAATCCGCAGGCGCTGCCGGCCGGCTTCGTCGTTGCGCCGCAACTGCCGGAAATTCTTCGGCCCGTCGTGATCCGGCGTGGCATTATCGGCCTGTTGCGCGGCCATCCCACGGTCGCGATCGGCGGCGTGCTGCTGCTGGCGCTGGTCCTGATCGCGGTCTTCGCGCCCTATCTCGGCACGGTCGATCCGACCGCGCTCGCCCCCGCCAAGCGTACCCGTGCCCCGTCGGCGCTCTACTGGTTCGGCACCGACGTGCTCGGCCGCGACATCTATTCCCGCGTGCTCTTTGGCGCGCGCGTCTCACTCACGGTCGGTCTATCAGTAGCATTCTTCGCCTCCGCGGCCGGTCTTGCCATCGGTATCGTCTCCGGGTTCATCCGCTGGGCCGACGGCATCCTGATGCGCTTCATGGACGGGTTGATGTCGATTCCGCCAATTCTGCTCGCGATCGCGCTGATGGCGCTGACGCGCGGCAGCGTCGGCAACGTCATTCTGGCGATCACCATCGCCGAGATCCCGCGTGTTTCGCGTCTCGTCCGCAGCGTGGTGCTGTCGCTGCGCGAGCAGCCCTATGTGGACGCGGCGGTCGCCTGCGGCACGCGCACGCCCATGATCATCCTGCGCCATATCCTGCCCAACACGCTCGCGCCGATGCTAGTGCAGGCGACTTATATCTGCGCCAGCGCCATGATCACCGAGGCCATCCTGTCCTTCATCGGCGCCGGGACGCCGCCGACCATTCCGTCTTGGGGCAACATCATGGCCGAGGGCCGCGCGCTCTGGCAGGTCAAGCCCTATATCGTGTTCTTTCCGGCGGCGTTTCTCTCCGTCACCGTGCTGGCGGTGAATCTGCTCGGCGACGGCCTTCGCGATGCGCTCGATCCGCGCATGGCCAAGAGCCTCTGATGAAGCGGGGCTGATCGCGATGGCATTGCTCGAAGTCGAGAACCTCCAGACCCATTTCCGCACGCCCAGCGGCATCAACCGCGCTGTCGACGGCGTCTCATTCCATGTCAACGAGGGCGAGACGCTCGCCATCGTCGGCGAGTCCGGCTGCGGCAAGTCGGTGACCTCGATGTCGCTGATGCGGCTGATCCCGGAGCCGCCGGGCCGGATCGCGGGGTCCATCCGCTTCGCGGGCAAGGACCTGCTGCAACTCTCCGACCGCGAGATGCGCGCCATCCGCGGCAACGACATCTCGATGATCTTCCAGGAACCGATGACCAGCCTCAATCCGGTGCTGACCGTCGGCCGCCAGATCCGCGAGACGCTGATGATCCATCAGGGCCTGGACAAGCAGGCCGCCGAGGCGCACGCGGTCCAGATGCTGACCCTGGTCGGAATCCCGGAGCCCAAGAGGCGGGTGCGGGAATATCCGCACCAGCTCTCCGGCGGCATGCGCCAGCGCGTGATGATCGCGATTGCTCTGGCCTGCAATCCAAAACTCCTGATCGCGGACGAGCCGACCACCGCGCTCGACGTGACCATCCAGGCGCAGATCCTCAAGCTGATGCTCGACCTCAAGAGCAGGGTCGGTGCGGCGATCATCCTGATCACCCACGATCTCGGCGTCGTCGCCGAGATCGCCGAGCGCGTCATGGTGATGTATGCCGGCCGCAAGGTCGAGGAGGCGCCGGTGGTCGAGCTATTCCGCTCGCCCCGCCATCCCTATACGCAGGGTCTCCTGGGCGCCGTACCGCGGCTGGGTTCGTCGCTGACCGGCACCGCGCGGCGTCTGGCGGAAATTCCCGGGCAGGTGCCCGATCTGCGCAAGCCGATCACCGGCTGCGTCTTCGCCGGCCGCTGCGCGCTCGCGACCGATCTGTGCCGTCAATATGCGCCGGGCCTCGAAGAGAAGGCACCCCGCCACGTCGCCGCCTGCCACTACTCCGCCAAGGGGGCCATCGCGGCATGAGTCCTCCGCTGCTCCAGGTCAATGACCTCAAGAAGCATTTTCCGGTCAACAAGGGCCTGTTCGGTCGCAAGTCCGAATGGGTCTATGCGGTGGACGGCGTGTCGTTCGAGATCGCACGCGGCGAGACACTGTCGCTGGTCGGCGAGTCCGGCTGCGGCAAGTCCACGGTCGGTCGCGCCATTCTGCGGCTGTTCGACATCACGTCGGGACAGGTCATTCTCGATGGCCAGCGCATCGACGACGCCGCGCCGACCACGATGCGCCAGATGCGCCGCCGTGTGCAGGTCGTGTTCCAGGACCCATTCTCCAGCCTCAACCCGCGCATGCGCGTGCGCGACATCCTGGCCGAACCGATCCGCAATTTCGGTCTTGCCAAATCCGCCGTCGATCTCGAAACGCGCGTGACGGCGCTGATGGACACCGTGCGCCTGCCGCGCGAAGCGCTCAACCGCCGGCCTCATGAATTCTCCGGTGGCCAGCGCCAGCGCATCGGCATCGCGCGGGCGCTCGCGGCCGAACCCGAATTGATCGTCTGCGACGAGGCGGTCTCCGCGCTCGACGTCTCGGTCAAGGCGCAGATCGTCAATCTCCTCCAGGATCTCCAGCGCGAGTTCGGCCTTGCGCTGCTGTTCATCAGCCATGATCTTGCGATCGTTGAGCACATGACCCATCGCGTGGCTGTGATGTATCTCGGCAAGATCGTCGAGGTGGCGCCGCGCTTCGAGATCTTTGCCGCGCCGAAGCATCCTTACACCAAGGCATTGCTCTCGGCGGTGCCGCTGCCCGAGCCCGGCGCCCAGCGCAATCCGATCATCCTCAAGGGCGATGTGCCGAGCCCGATCAACCCGCCGAGCGGGTGCCGCTTCCACACCCGCTGCCCCTACGTCTTTGATCGCTGCCGGACCGAGGAGCCGACGCTGCGCGCGGCCGGCGGCGAACAGTGGGTGGCGTGTCACCTCGAAGACGGCGTACCGGCGACGGCCGGATAGCCGCCGCCGTTTGTTGCATCGCGAGAGCGTTTTCAAGCGAAGTGGATACCGGTTCGCGTGAAGAAAACGCGTCAAAACGAGAACCTAGAGATTCGGTTCTGATTTAATCAGAACCGAAAAAGCTCTAGTCGACGGTCACCGCCGTGACCTGGATCCAGTCGTTGCCGTCGAACTTCTGCACGACCAGCCGCTTGAACGGGACGTAATTGTCCGGCGTCGTACTATAGGTGGTGCCGGGCAGCAGCGAGGGCGCCGGAACGTTGTTCAGATGCGTGGCCTGGTACAGCAGGTTCTCCCGCGTGAGATTGTCGCCGCAGGCCTCGATGATCTTTCCCATGATGTAGGCGAACGAATAGACGGCAACGCCGATCTCGTTCTTGGGGTCTTCGTTCGGCAAATACTTCTTCATGAACGCCTGATAGGCCACGACGTCAGGATCTTCGGCCCATTTGGGGCTCGAGACCTGCTTGTAGGGCGTTGCCGCGATGATCCCGGTGACGGAATCGAATCCCGCGGCCTCCAGGAACTGCCGGCCGACCGACGGGCTGACGACGAGCTGCAACGGCTTCCAGTCGAGCTCGAAGGCCTTCTTCATTGATTGCGACGCCGCCTTGCCGAGCGAGACGTTGAAGAACACGTCGGCGCCGGACGATTTGAGCTGCGCGACCGGGGAATCCATAGTGGGATCAGTCAGCTCGTAGGTGACCTCCTTGACGATCATGGTGGAGGCCTTGTCGCCGAGGCCCTTCTTGAACCCGGACACGTAGTCGCGGCCGAAATCGTCGTTCTGCATCAGGATTGCGATCTTGGCGTCCGGCTTCACGGACAGCAGGTATTTGGCGAGAATCTCGCCCTCGGTGCCGTAGAGGTGGAACGCCGGTGTCGACCATTTGAAGGCTTTCGGCTGGTTCCACTTGTTCGCGCCGGTCGAAACCAGCAGTTGGGGTACCCCCTTGCTGTTGAGGTATTTCTGCACGGAGGATTGCGCCGCCGTCCCTGACGATCCGAACAGCGCAAGCACGCCGTCGCTCTCGACCAGCTTGCGGGTCTGTTCGACGGTCTTGGGCGGCGAGAAGGCGTCGTCGAGCGAGATCAGATTGATCTTGCGCCCGTTGATGCCGCCTTTCTCCTCGTTCAGCATCCTGAAATAGGCGACCTCGGTGCGGCCCTGGATGCCGTGGATCGACAGCGGGCCGCTATAGGGCATGGTCTGGCCGAGCTTGATCTCGGTATCGGAGGCACCTTCGTCGTATTCCTTCTCGGCGGCGATTGCGCCTGTCACGAAAAGGAGCCCGGCGGAAAAGACTGCTAGGGCCGACAAGAGTTTATTCATTTGATCCTCCCGATGATGTTTTGTTTTTCACCCTCATCCGGGTGCACTTGCCTTTGCGGCGAGTTCTTCGCGAAGCTGCCGCTTGACGATCTTGCCGCTCGCGGTGCGTGGCAGCTCCTCGAAGCGGATGTCGATGTGGACCGGCAGCTTGAAAGTGGCGAGCCTCGGGCGCAGGTGCGCGATCACCTGGTCTGGCATGAGGCGCGATCCGGCCCTTGCGCGGACGACGGCACCGACGAGTTCACCGAGCACGCGGTCGGGGATGCCGACGATCGCGGCTTCGAAGATGTCGGGATGCGCGAGCAGGGCGTCTTCGATCTCGACGCAGTAGATGTTCTCGCCGCCGCGGATCAGCATGTCCTTGGCGCGATCGAGCAGATAGACAAAGCCATCCGGGTCCATCCGGACGATGTCTCCGGTCCGATACCAGCCGTCGCGAAACGCAGCCGCCGTCGCCTGCGGATTGTTCCAGTAGCCTTTCACGACGTTGCCGCCGTAGATTTCGAGCTCGCCGATCACGCCTGTGGGAAGCGTCTTTCCGGCCTCGTCGATCACGCGCAGGTCGCATCCGGGAACGGCCGGTCCGACCGAGTCCGGCCGCGCCAGATAGTCCTCGGCCCCGTTCGACGTCGAGACCGATGACGTCTCGGTGGCGCCATAGCCCGTGCCCCCGAACTTGCCCGGGAACATCGCGGCGACCTTCCGCGTCAACTCGGGCGATGCGGCGGCGCCGCCGTAGGAGAGGCCCTCCAGGCTTGAAACGTCCCGGCGCAGGAAGTCTGGCGATTCCAGCAATTGCCACGTCATGGATGGAACGCCGGACATGCCGTTGATGCGCTCGCGCTCGATCAGCTCGAGCGCCGCTTCGGCATTCCATTTGTACATCAGCACGATCTTCGCGCCGTTCGCGAGCGCCGGGATCATGATCGAGTGGCAGCCCGTGACGTGAAAGAACGGGACCGGGAGCAGGACCGCCTTCTGCGTCTCCGGCGGTGCGGGCAGGGGATCGCCGCGCCGGATCGCTGCACGCGCACCCGAGAACGTGATGTTCACGAGGTTGCACATGATGTTGCGATGCGTTCCCAGCGCGCCCTTGGGGCGGCCGGTGGTACCCGATGTGTAGAGGATCGTTGCGTCATCGTCCGGCTGGATGTCCCGATCGGGGGCCGCCCGGTCCGGCAAGGTCGGGTAGTCCGACTTCGGGCCGATCAGATCCTCGAGCGCGGTCGCTTCTCCCAGAGTCTCCCGCGCCGCGCGCACCGCGATCAGCGCGGCAGGGTGGTCGCCCGGGGCGACCGATTGCAGACGGGCCAGACGCTCACCGTCGACGATGGCGACGCACGCGCCGGAATCGCGCAGGCCGTAAGCGAGATCATCGCCCGTCCCCCAGGCGTTGAGCGGCACCGCAATCGCACCGATGATTGTCGCCGCCCAGAACGCGAGCGGCCATTCTGGGAAGTTCCGCATGGCGATGGCGACGCGGTCTCCCTTCTTCACGCCGTAGTCGGCGGCGAGCCGCCAAGCCAGGGCGGATGCAGCGCGATAATGTTCCAGAAAGGTGAGGCGCTCGTTCTCGAAGACGATGAAGGTGCGGTCGCCCCACGCCTTGCTGGCCTCGAAGATCGCGCGCAGATCGCGATGAGCTTTCTTGTAGACCCTGACGGGACGACCCGCGATCCGGATCGTCTCCATCTCGAACGGCGCGCCGGGGGCGGTGAGGATGCGCGTGGTTTCGTCGAGCGAGACCGCCGGCCAATCGCGTCTCCCGCTCGTCATGGGAACCTGCGAGGCGAGGCCACGAGTGACGGCATGCGCTTCCCTCCGCTGAACACGGCTTGTCGAGTGCCGCGTCTTGTTGGCGCGACGTCAACCTCACCGCGCGTCCAAAGCTTGGGTGATCCCGACGAGTCTGACTTGCGCTGACCTGCTGGCGAGCTGTCACCAAAGCAGGAGGGGTGATATGCAAGCAGCGGCCAGGCGCCTGCGGCAGAAGTCGTTCAGGCCGCGTGCGGGCTGGTCCGTGCCGGCAATGCCGCCGCTGGAGATTGCTTCGCGAAGGCGCGGGTCTTGGGTTGAACACGCGATCCGTCGATCACCTCGAGCCGGCCACAGCGGTTCAGCGTATGCAGCTTTCGGCCGGGCCACAGAGGTCCGGGCTTGAGGGAGTGGCGAACGATCTGCTTGAAGGTCGTCGGCGATAGTTCGACCACCTCCGCCAAAGCGAGAGCCGCACCATATCCGTCCGTGCAATTCTGCACCGGCCGCCATAATTCGCCGTCCATGGAGACGAAATTCCCTGCCGGCCGCGTGCTCGCGCGATCGATCAGGACGGGGTTGCTGGCATGGGGCGTCCAGGGGCCTAGCAGATGATCGGCGTAATAGATTGCCAGCGAATCCGAATAGCCGCCGGTTCCGTCGCGGAACGCCCCGAACAGATAGTTCAGCCCGTTGTGGCGCGTGATCGTCGCATCGGCGAGTTCGAGCCCGGAGAGCAGCGTCGCGTGCCGCTCCCATTTGTCCGGAAACCGGACGCACTTGTAGAGAGCGACGTCCCCGTGGAGCGAACTCTCCGGGATCATCCACAACTCGCCCGCATCCTCGATCAGAAATGGATAGGAGAGATGCCAGGGCTCCTCCAGTACCGGCACGACCTCGCCGATCGGTCCGGCATTGCCGAACTCGATCGCCGAGATGATTCCCTTGCCGACGCGGTGATCGAGGTCTTCGAAGAAGACGAATGTTCGCCCCTGCCAAATGATGGGAAAGGGATCGGCGTAGAAGTGATTTCCGGGATCGCCCAGCACGTTCCATTTGGCACCGGAGAGATCCCCGGTCTGCCAGACGCCGCCGCCATCATTGAATCGCCATCCAATCTGCCAGTGCGGGGCATAGCAGCAGAGCCGATAGATTTCCTTGGCGACCGATACGGCAAGGCCGCGCGCGACGTAGGCCGCCGGTCCGCGGCGATTGTCGCTGCATACAGGGCGTAGCAGCTGGGGGACAATGCGCGGGCGTCCCGACACGATTGCCGCCACCATGGTCATTGTCCGCGCCATGACCGTTTCGAGCCTGCCGCTGAGGCCGGCCGCGATTTCTGCGGAGGGGTGACCGCGATCAAGCACTGCACCGTCGATCTCGTCGACGATCTCGATGACGGGAAGGTCGCCGGAAAGAATCGCGGCGAGCGCGGCGTTCTCGCCTGCAGCTCCGTTGAACAGCGGACGCAGATACAACCGGGCAGAGCTGTTCGGATCGCGGGCGGCGCTCGTGAAATCGACGACCACATCGGCCGTCCCGCTGCGAACCGCCGTCGGTACCGGAATGATCGTCAGCCTATCGGCGCCGCTGGGCTTGCCCTTGTGAAGCACCAGGCGCTCGAGCGCGAACAGCGCGTCCAGACCTGCGGGCCGAGGCTCCGTCGGCGTCGTCCACGCGATTTGAACCGGAATGTCCCGGCCGTCGATCGACAGCGTCTCGCGGTGCATCCACCGCCGCGCCTGGTCACGTTGGCAACGAAACTCGATGATCATGTCGAGCCGATCCATTCAAGCGCATCGGTCAAATTAACGGGCTGAGGATTTGAATGTATTCCTCCACCATGGAATCGACCGAATAGCGCAATCTCAGGCCTTTGGCGTTTCGTTGCAGTTCGTCGCTCAGTGCCTTGTCGGTCAGGAGTCTGGAGACGGCAGCCGACAGCTTGGCTTGATCTGAAGCATCGACAAAGAGGGCCGTGGGCTTGCCCTCGAAGGACAGCACCTCGCGCAGTACGGGAAGATCCGTGACCACGGAGGGAACGCCGGCATTGGCGGCTTCGACCGCGGCGAGACCAAAGGTCTCGGCCTGCGTCGGGAACACGAACACGTCGAGGCAGGCAAGAAAATCCGCGATCTGGCGCGGGGCGATTTCGCCGAGCAGGTGCAGCCTGTCCGAGACCTTCAACTCATCGGCGAGTTTCCGTAGCCGGGCTTCGTCGGCGCCCTGACCGGCGAGGGCCAGATGCCAGGTCGGTTGATCCGGCAAAAGCCGTATCGCCGCATCGAGGCGCTTGTGCGGATGCAGCCGCGCGGCGCAGCCGAGCAGGGGGTGCCCCGTTGGCAGATTGAATTTTTGTCGGGCAGCATCCTTCGACAAGATTAGCGCCTTGTCCTCAAAGCCGTGCGGGACATGCACCATGCGCGACCGGTAGGCTGCGGGGTAGCGCGAATATTCACGCTCCATATCCTGCGAATTGAGCGTGATCCGGTCGAAGAAACCGACGCTGCCCATCGCGATGTCGGCGGTCCGGACCGGCCAGCTCATCGCCAGCGCGGAGGAAACCTGGTTGGCGACGACAGGCGCGCGGCTGACGAGGCGCGTCACTCCCGCGCCGATGACGTTGCCGAAATGCTGGAAAGTCAGGACGGCGTCGGGCCTGATCGTCCTGATATGAGCGCCGAGCGTCCACAGCATTCGCAGCAGCGCGAGCGGATTACCCGGCCGGCGCGTGGCGCAATAGAACGTATCGGGCGGCTCGTCGAAAGAGTCGGACTTGCGGAAGAAGAACAGGTTGGAAACGCGATGGCCGCGCGCGGTCAAACCGGCGCCGAGCAACCTCGATATCTCCTGCGCACCCGCATTCTCGGCCTGAGTCTGGATGAGAAGGACGTGCAGCTTTCGCTCGCCGCTGTTCAGCCGTGTGAAAGCTGTCGCGGTCATCTCATCCTTGTTCGGCTGATAGTGGAGCACGGCTTTCCGCCCCGTAAAAGAAGCAAAAGAATTCTTCACCTTCTTAACCCCCTACGTACCATGCTGGCCGCGGGCAAACACCGACTAGCAGCAAACGGAGTTAATGCGAAACCTGCCGATGGGCCTGATTTTACAGGCAATTGCGCTGGTTGCGGGATGGTGTGTCGCGCTGAAATTAACCAATGGCCGGGCGCACGCAGGCGAGAATCCGCCAAGCTGATCGCGCCCTTATTCGGTCGAGTCGGCGCCGCGGACCGTGTAGTTGACGCGCCTCCATGCAGAAAAGCGCAAGATCACGAGAATCGATGGATCGACCCCGGTTCGCTGCCGGCACAGGATGTTGAGGGCGACAGTCGTGAGCGTCAGCGACACGGCGGCCGCAATCGCCGCACCCAGCACGCCGAGCCAGGGAATGAGCACGAGAAATCCGACCAGTCGCAGCGCGACGTTCGCTGCGACGACAGGGACGTAGATGCGCTCGTGGCCGGTCAGTTGAAGGATCGCAGCGGACGGTCCGCCGGCGGCCTGAATGGCCGTTCCGATCGCGAGCACGACCAGGACCGAATGCTGCGCGGAGAAGTGCGGCCCGAACAGATTGAGAAAATAGGGGCCGCCAAGCCAGATCAGCGCGAGGCCGGCGGCCACGCAGAGCGCGGTCACCTCAGCCATGAGCTTCAATGTCCGCTCGAATTCACGATGGTTCCTGCTGAAGTACAACGAAGGAAGCCGGCGCGCGCCGAATGTGTACAATGCGGCGGACAGCATGGCGAAGATGTTGGCGAGGCGTGAGGCCGCAAAGTAGATGCCGGCGGTCGCGGGATCCATCATCCAGTACACGAGAATGACGTCAAAATACTGGTTTGCGACCTCAAGGATCGACGCGATCCAGAAATGAAACGAACTCGACCGCCAGCGTGATGTTTCGGAACGTGCGGTCGTGCCGCGCAGATCCGGCAGCGCCCGTGCAATCGAAATGACCTGCACGGCGAGGCCCAGCGACATCGCCATCGTTATGACCGCGATCAGTTCGGTGGGATCGAGTTGCGTGTGGCCGGACAGCATCGCGAGCAGAAACAGCACGACTATCACGCGCCAGAAGAGTTCGCGGTTGCCTTCGCCCATGAGAATGCTGACCAGCGAACGCGCGATCTGGCTGCCAAGCATCAGTCCGGCGCTCACGGCCGTGTAGGCCGAGACCGCGAGGATCAGCAGCCACTGGTCACCTCGTAAATGCGCAAACAGGGCGACTGCTGCGATCACGATCAGCATCGCGATGCCCGTGATCCTGAGGCTCGAGATCAGGACGCCCTTGGTCAAGTCCGGCCTGTCTCCGACCTGATACTCGTTCAGGAATCGCACCAGCAGAGATTCCTGGCCGACCAGCCCCACGACGGCCGCGATCTGCGCCACCGAAAGCCATGTCGCAAAGATGCCGAATCCGTCCGGTGTCATCGTTCGTGCTGCGAGCGAGAACAACGCAAGCGCGAGTACGCCGCTACCAACCTTGAGCAAGATGGTCCCGACGACACCGCGCGTGACGTCACGCCGCAGAAACTGAACAAGGCTGGTGATCATCGAAGATACGGAGCGTCCCCCGGCAATACCGGTTTGAATGACGGCGTCAGCCTAGCACGGCGGAAAATTGCGAGTGTTAATGCGCGCTCTGGGCATCCAATTCCTTATGGTCGACGAAGGTCTTACGCCGCTGCATCACGTTGGAACAGCTGCGTCCCGATTGTCCCGGATGGATGCGGCACCGACGCGCGATCACAGGCGATGCCGGCCGGCAGACTGCCTTTCGAGCATCGGAATGGTCCCGCGACCGCCCCGAGCAAGGCTCATGCCGGGACAGATCTGCTCCGCGGTCATTAACCTCAATCTGCAGAAGTGATCTCATCCGGCTCCGCGATCCGACATCCGGCGAGAGAATTGCACATGGAACCCACAGCTGACCGTGGAGCCTGAACCATGACGACGGATAGAGCCGCGCCCGCGCCGGGGGAGGCTGCGGGGCAAGCGACGATTGTCGCTGATATCGCGATCGTCGGTGGCGGTCTTGCGGGATCGCTTGCTGCGGCCGTGCTTGCGCGGACAGGGCATCGCGTCGCGGTGGTCGACAAGCGCGGGGTGCGTCCGGACGAATTCCGGGTCGAGAAGATCGGCGGCCAGCAGCTGGAGATGTTCCGCAAGCTGGGTTTCTTCGATGCGCTCGAGAGCGTCGCTTGCCGTGGCGGAAGGGCATTTGCAGCCCGGAATCGTCCTCATTGGCGATGCATTTCAGACCAGCTGTCCTGCTGCAGGCACGGGCGTCGCCCGCCTGCTCGCAGACGTCGATCGCCTCTGCACCGAATACGCGCCGCGCTGGCTCGCCACTGCCGGCATGGGCAGGGAGAAGATCTCGCAGTTCTATTCCGATCCGGACAAGCTTGCGGCCGACCGGCGTTCGCTGAAGATGGCACGCTTCCGGTAGGCCCTGACGTCCCGTCGCGATATCGGATGGGATGTGCGGCGGCGCCTGCACGTCCTGCGGCGCAGTCTCACGCACCGTGTCGATCAGATGCACCCGGGCTGGCTCGGACGCATTCGCGGCGCACTACGCGCCTGAACCCAGCGCGCTGGTCAGCCCGTAGGCGTTGAGGGACGGGCCGGCAGGAGCCTGACATCCGACAGCCGCTTGGCCGCCAGCTTGAGCCAGGGGGCCTGCTGCAGCGCGAACAAGCTCACGGCACCTGCGGTGCTTCCGGCCTGTGTCACGATCCACATCGGCGAAGGCTGCCCACCGAACAATTTCTTGTAGGGCTCGTCGCCGATGGTGAAGTCGAGCATCCGATCGCCGCGCTCGATACAAGCCCTCGCGACCTGCTCGAACATCAGCAAGCCCAGGGATTGGCTCTTGTATCCCTCGATATCGAAGGCGCTCAAAATGACGAGGAAACTGTCGCGGTGGCGGAGGCCCAGCACGGCGGCGATCACGTTGCCGTCCATCTTCATGGCATACAGCCGGACCAGCGAGCCGAGGCCGTCGAGCGCGACACTGGAATAGAAGTCGTAATATTCCGGCCGCTGGAGCAGATCTCCATCGCCCTTGGCCTGAAAGCGCGGGCCGCGATATTGCTTCATCGCGGCCATCGCTTCGAGAATGGAAGCACTGTCCTCACAGCAAGAGAAGCTCAACGTTCCCTTTCTCTCGAGCTGGCGATACTTCTTTGCGAGCTCCTTCTGATAGGAGCGTTCCAGCGTGCTGGAACGCCATTGCGCGAACGGCGTCACGAGAACGGTCGCGTAGGCGTTGGTGTCCATCAATGTCCGGCGTGGCCCTCCCAGGAGGTCTTCGACCGGAAGCCGTCCGTCAGGCAGCTTGGCCATGCGAAGCAGATCGAACGGGCGAAGGAGCTGCCGGATCGCCGCGCATGCAGGTTCATCCGCCAGCAGATTGGTGAACGTCTCGGGGCCGCAGACCGGGGCCAGATAGTCGGAGACACGGAGGTCCGCGAATTCGATGGTGCGGATCGGGCCGCGTCGGATTCGCAGCAAAGGCAGCACCATTGCCAGCGCGCCTGTCGCGCGGTGGCGAACGACGACGATCAGCTGCTTTGCCCCGGCGTGGGGAGCGAGTCTGGCGTAGAGGCCATCGAGCCAGAGCGGATGCTGAAACGCGGTCGCGGCCGAGTTGCCGAACAATTCGACGTATTCCGGAGACCGAAAGTCGAACGCCGGCTCGTTGGCGACATCGAACGTGGTGCTGGGCTTACTCATCCGTGACCAGGAAGCGAGCCAACGCGGAACAATCGATCGAGCCGGATCTGCGCGGTTATATCAGGCACGTGATGGTAGAGACACCGACGGGCCGCGACTTGGATTGGTGCAGCCAAGGTGGTTTCGTGTCGTTACCAAAATGTTAAAGAATGCGCCCGTCTCGCCGCCGTCGCGTGAAACCAGACCTTGCTTTGGCAGGAGGGCGCAGGCGCTAGAAGCCCGCCGCCAGTCCGAGCCGGCCGACGCCGGGAAGCTTCAACGCCGGCCGGCGGATGTCCACGCCGAGAACCGCGCCGAAGAAGTTGAGCTCGACCCCTTCGATCCAGCCGACTGTCATGCCGAGGTAACCCGACAGCGAGGCGTAGAGGCCGGTGCCGGACGGGGTGATGCCGGCCCAACGTCCGCTGTAGGGATAATCCTTGCCGACCGCCGTCGGTGGAAGGACGGCGCGAAGCTCGGGAACAGCGTCCAGCGTCGCCTGTACGAAGGTGTTGGAATTCGGTCCCGGCCAGGCGCTGTAATCGCCGTAGGCGCGGAACCTGTAGGTCTCGATGACGTGACGGATCCTGGGAATCAATAGTTCGGCGCGTGCGCCGTCGACCGATACGACGACTTCGGGCATGGCGCCGAACCAGCGGCCGTCGGGTGCAAATCCGTTGCTGCGGATCGGGTCGCCCCACGCTGTATAATCGTATCGGTTGTAGGTCCCAGCATCCTTCTCCTTGACGACGATCCAGGTGTGGACAGCGAAGATGCCCCGCCATCGCACCGTGCGCGCGGCAAAGACCCGGATCAGCGCCTCCGGATTGGCGGATGCGGGCGGCAGCAGGCCGGCGCTCGAACGATCTGCGGTCTGCCAATTGCCGCGGCCGTCGCCGAACACGAAATAGCGCCCGGCCGACAGACCTATCGGCAGGACGAGCAGCAGCAGAAAGAGAATCAAGATTTTCCTCAAGAGCAGACGGCGGCCAAGCGATGCGACCACTCACATATAGTTCGCTCGGGCCCTTGCACCAGCGCTTGCATTCCAGCGGCCCGCCTATATCTCATCTCGCATGATGAAGCTGTCCCTCGTCGAAGATCAGGCCATCCAGGCGCGAATCGCGTCCATCGCTGGTGCCGAGACGTTCGATCGTCTTTTCGCCGGCATCCGATTCGATGAAGTCGACGGCAATCTGCTGTTTGCCATCGCCAGGGACGAAGACTGCGCCAGCGAGATCGAGGACGAATTTTCGCATCAACTCGCCGTGGTCGCGACGCAAATCCTCAAGCAGAGCGTCGACGTGGTCGTGGTGCTGCCAAAGGTCCTGCAATAGCCGCAGTCACGCCGTTTTCCCGGGCTTTGCGTCTCTGCTTTCCAATATCGTCGTGAGATTGTAATGACGTCGTCGGGCCCAGCGGCCCTGCGCGCTATGGACGGAGCTCGACCGAGGGCTCGCCGTCGCTCGGCTATTTTTACGAAAGAATGACGGATACAAATTGGCGGCCACCAAGAAAGCCCGCGCCGTAAAGGCTGCGCTCACGACAAAAACCAAGACGACATCGCGCTCCGCGATCTCCTCCTCATCGCCTCTCGGCATGCTGGCCCTCCATCTGATCGAGCAGTGGGGAAAGTCAGGCCGCGACGGCCTCGTCTTTCTGTGCGACGACGAGAACAGGGCGGAGCGTCTGGGAGGCGTGATCCACGCGCTCGATCCGTCGGTCGAGGCGCTGGTGTTCCCGCGACTGAACAATTTGCCATTCGACGGTCTGGAGTCCTCGCGCGAGATCGCGGGCCGGCGAAGCTCGGTTTTGCGGCGCCTTGCCAAGGCCAAGAAGCCTGTATTCCTGGTGTCGACTGCAGAGGCCATCATGGAACGGCTGCCGCCGCCGGCGAGCTGGTCGAAGACCAGCCTCAGCCTGAAGGTCGGTGCCGCCTATTGCGAGCAGGAACTGGAGGGCCGCCTGGAGGCGCTCGGCTACGATCTGGGCGAAGAGGCGGAATATCCGGGCGGCGTGCTGTTCCACGGCAAGACGTTCGAAGTGTTTCCCGCCGGCGCGCTCTGCCCTTTCAGGATCGAACACGCCGATGGTGCCCTGCGCCGGATCGTCGCCGTCGATCCGGTCGAGCATGAGGTCCTCTACGAGACCAGGGAACTGCTGATCGATCCCATGTCCGAGCGGCTCGCGTTCGGAGGCAAGCGCGGACAACGTGCGACGCTGCCGGACTATTGCGGTGGCGCGCGGTGGATCGTGGATGCCGGCGTGCTCGCCCACGCCGATAGCTGGCTGGGAACGATCGAGGAGGCCGCCGGCCGCAGGGACGCGGAGCGCGAGTATCTCGGACGAGCGGACTGGAAGCGGCTGAAGAAGCGCATGAGCGTGCTGCCGCAAAAGTCAGCTTTCACCCCGACGCCGGATTTTTCGAGGGCTGCCTCGCCAAGAAAGATCCTTCGCGCATTTGTGGACGACATGCAAAGCGCCGGGTCGCAACTGCTCCTCGTCGCGGCCGTCGAGGACGACCTTCGCGCGATGGAGCGGATGAGCGGCATCAAGCCGGAGCGCTGTGCCAATTGGAGCGAGGCGACCAAGGGACGGCATCGCGAGACGGCACTGCTGGCCGATTTCGATGCCGGCTTCATCGGGGCCGGCCGCAAGCCCCTGGTCGTCGTAACGGCGTCGGACGTGCTCGGCAGCAGGGCGCATCATCCGCAGCCGATGGCGAGGGCGTGGACGGCGGCGTTCGATCATCCCGACGTACCGGAGCGCGGCACGGCGGTGGTCCATCTCCAGCGCGGCCTCGCCGTGCTCGACGGCCTGCAGACCTTCGACATGGGAAAGGGAGCGCGGCGCGAGATGATCCGGCTGGCGTTCGCAGGCGACAACGCCGTGCTCGTGCCCCCGGCCGATCTGGCTCTGATCTGGCCGTATGCAGCGGAGCCCGGCAAGCTGGCGCGCGACAAGGCGGACGGAAGCACGTGGTGGGCGCGCCGGACCGCGGCTGAAGCAGAGATTCAAGTGGCCGCAAAGGCGCTTGCCAAGCACATCAGCCAGCGTCGCCGCCGCCGGGCTCCCAAGCTGGTCGCACCTGGACAGGCCTATGAGAGGTTCGTCGCGCGGTTTCCGTACTTCACCACGGTCGATCAGGCCAAGGCCATTCAGGACGTCCTCGACGATCTGGCGGCCGGTCATCCCATGGACAGGGTCATTTGCGGCGACGTCGGATTCGGAAAGACCGAGGTCGCGCTGCGCGCGGCGGCGGCTGTGGCGCTGTCTGGGAAACAGGTGGCGATCGCGGTGCCGACAACGGTCCTGGCGCGGCAGCACGTTGAGACCTTTCGCAAGCGCTTCGGTCCTCTCGGTATCGAGGTGGGAAGCCTGTCGCGGGCCGTTCCGGGCCCGGAGACGAAAGAGACGAAAGAGGGACTGCGAAGCGGCCGGCTGAAAGTCGTGGTCGGCACGCAGGCGCTCTCTGCAAAGGATGTGAAGTTTGCAGACCTCGGCCTCGTCATCATCGACGAGGAACAGCATTTCGGGGCGGCCGAGAAGACCAAGCTTTCGGGCCTGGCGAAGAATGCTCATACGCTTTGGATGAGCGCGACGCCGATCCCGCGTACGCTCGCTGCCGGTCTTGCAGGTTTCCGCGATCTCAGCGTGATCGCAACGCCGCCGGTCCACCGGCTTCCGATCGTGACCAAGATCGCGCCGCTTTCGGACGCTGCCATTGCCGGGGCACTCCTGAGTGAGCGCAGGAGGCACGGACAGAGCTTTCTGATCTGCCCGCGCATCCAGGATCTGGAGCCCATGCTGGCGCGTGTGCAGTCGCTCGCTCCGGACCTGCGCATCGTCTGTCTGCATGGCAAGATGCCCGTCGACGAGATCGACGAGCGGATGATGAGTTTCGTCAACGGCGAAGCGGATGTTCTGCTCGCAACCAACATCGTGGAGAGCGGTCTCGATATTCCGCGCGCGAATACCATCGTGGTCTGCTGGCCCGAGAAATTCGGGCTTGCACAGCTGCACCAGCTCCGTGGCCGGGTGGGGCGCGGCGGAACGCGGGCCTTCGCATATCTGCTGACGGAGTCCGCATCGGAGCAATCCGAAAAGCGATTGGCTGTACTCGAGGAATTCAGCAAACCGGGTGCCGGCTTTGCCATCAGCGAGCGCGACCTGGACCTCCGGGGCGCCGGCGATCTGTTCTCGGAGCAGCAGTCCGGGCACGTGCAGGTTTTCGGACCAGTGCTCTACAGCCATCTCCTGAAGCTCGCATCGGAGAGAACCCAGGACACAGGCGCATTTCTGTGGGTGCCCGATCTCAATCTGCCATGTGGCGACGCGTTGCCCGAAGGCTATGTGCAATCCGAAGCGATGCGGCTCGAGATCTATGGTCGCGCGGCGAGATGCCGGCGCGAGGACGATCTGGTCGACCTCGAGGAGGAGATCTCGCGTCGTTTCGGCCGGCTTCCCCCGGAAGCGCGCGATTTCTTCGCTGCAGCGAGGCTCAGGATCGAGTGCAAGCGGCGGGGCATCGTCAGGCTCGATGTCGGGCCCGAGGCCGTCGCCGCGACCTTTCTCCCCGGTCGACTACGGAAGTCCAGGGCGCGGTCGCTCCAGCGCGACGGCGATCGTGTCGTCTACGCCGGCGGGGGAGACGAGGACCCCTTCGACCGGGTCGAGGAACTGCTGGGCATTCTGGACGAGTGAAGGGTGCCTCAGCTTTTGTGGTTCCGGTCACATGTGCACAGAGAGATCGAATGCGATATAATCGCATGCAAATGCCCCAGCTTGAATTGCCTTGTGCCCATCGGGCCTGAGAGAAACGGCTAAATAATTGGAATATAAACACTATCGCTTTTCCGTCGCCCCCATGATGGATTGGGTAGAGAGTTTTTTGAAATCAAATAGTTAGGTGGGGGTCGTGTGCAAATCCTGTGCACGAAGGTTCTACTATTCTTTCCTTTTCGTTCTCACGAAATTGCCCTCGGCGACCGCCGGATGGTGCCGATTTAGCGCCGCTGGATTCACATAGCCGCCGATCGCCTGCGTTAGCATTCGTGTGTGCGATCGAGCGGCAGTACACGGCTCGCTCTTGTGCGTTCTGACCGTGAGCCGTCGCGCTATCTCCCGAAGCCCGTAAAGGTAAAACTGCGGGTTGGCAGATGCCGATGTGTCGATCCCCGAATGCTGCGTCGGAGCGAGTGGGGCAGACTTCTCTTGTCAAGAAATCAAGAGATGTTTTGACCTAAATTCAGAGACACGCGAAATCCGATCAGAGAGATAGGATCGATAGTCTGCAAGTAGGCGCTCGACATCTGGTCGGCCTTCTGACGACACAACGTCAATGGTCTGCAGCGCCTGACCCAGCGTCAATCCGCCGGTCTCTTCGTCGACAAGTCGGTCGGTCAATGTTCGCTCAACGTCCGCTCTAACGCCGGGCGGCAGGACAGATCGGCATCCGAAATATATCAACCGGAGTCCAAATGTCCGAAGGCGCACGTCGTCGAAGCTCATGACGATCGACAGCGCCTCAGGCCAGTTGGTGGCATCATGGAAAGCCGCCATGCGCACTTCGTCGTTAGGCCCGGGAAATCCATCGTACAATTGTTCCTCGACGCGGATCGATCGCGGACGCGGCTCGCGTCCGGCGACATAGGCCGAAACGATCCGGTCACAAAGCTGCGGATCGTCCCTAACCCTGTGGGATACGGTTTCGATCATCTCCAGGTCCACGCCGTTCAGCATCAGATCTGGAGCATCGTAGAGAGGTGTGAGCGTTGGCGCCGCGTTGACCCTGAGACGACGAACCGGACTCGGTTTTTGAGCGAGTTCGGTACGCAGTTCTTCGTCGGGCATGTCGACGAGCCGATCGACGTCGACGTCCAGCCGCAAGCAGAGGCGGCCATTCGGTTGCTCGGGATCTCTCCCCAGACAGACAACAGGGGCGTGATAGGCCTCGTTCGCGAAAAACTCCGTCAGAAAGAAGCCATCCCCAGAGTCGACGAAATCTGCTACCGTTGCCTTCTTTGAGAACCGGACAAAGCGCTGCCAAAGCTCGGAAGACCGGTCACGGATACATCGGCATAGATCGAACGTCGCGAGAACATCGGTCATCGCATCGTGAGCGCGACCGTGAGCAATGCCGTTGGCTGCAGCCAGCCCGTCCAGACGGTAAATGGGACGGCCTTCCGGTCCGCGCGGAACCGATAGGCATGCCGGCGAGAGCGTTGCTGCGGCCATTACCAAACCCAACGCGTCGGCGCGGCAGTTGCCGTTGTTGCTGGTCAGATAGGCGGGATGAAGAGTCTGAAACAGCGCATGCCGCAACATCTCTTCGTCGAAGCGAATGGAGTTATAGCCAACGAAGATCGACCGAGGCCACGAAAGCAGTCTGCGCTGAATGGTGCGGACCATGTCGTAATGCGAAGGTAATCCTTCGTCCAACAGGCGTCCGATAGGCAGACCATTGGACATAGGGCGGCCGGGTGGGGCACAACGTGCGGCAGAAGGCGCGAGCGGGCCTGGAACCGGTCAATCTCATTGAGGTTGGCGTCGGTGCGGATCGCCGCAAAATGCACAATCTGGTCGAAGCCGTGCTTCAGACCGGTGGTCTCCGTATCGAAGAAAACGAAACTCACCGGCTATCCTGTGTCTAGAAACGCCCCGCCAATCGGTATCGCATCGCGGAGGAGCTGACGCGGAATTTGCGGGCAAGCGCCTCGATACCCGCGTCGTCCTCAATATCGAGCCCGCCCGCATGGAGCGCGTTTGTTAGAAGCTCGCTCGGAATCAGAAGTTCGGACGCGAATGCGTTGGCCTCGATCTCCAGGGGATCCACTCCCTGCGATGACACGTCGTCACGAAGCAACATGCGGAATCCGCGGTCTATATGGACGGCTTTTCCGATCTCGCGTTCATGAAGCATATGATGTGCAAGTTCGTGGGCAGCCGAGAAGCGCTGACGATTTGGATGATGTAGGGCGTTGATGCCGATGATCCCGACACCATCCTTTATATAAGCCATGCCCGAGAGTTCCTCCTCGAGCGGAGCGTACTGGAGGACAATGTTTTTAGATTTGATGATGCGCTCCACTGGAACGGGCGCAGCCTTCACACCGAATGCCCGTAGGATCGCGCGCGCGGACTTTCGCGCCTTGTCGGGGTCCGCCCTCACGCGCCGGCTTTCTTGGAACCGCGTTGCGCGAGCGCGCTTGCGATCAAATCGTTGATTTGGGCTTTCCCGCGCGGTGTCATGTGTTCGTCGGACAGGATCACGTCGAACTCCTCTTGTGTGGGTGGCTTCGATGAAGCGGGCAAAAGATCCGAGACCTTGGCAAATTCGAGCGCCTCGGCAAGATTGTACACGTGATGCAAACTTACGTTCTGCCTGCCGCTCTCGATATTGGCCACGGATGCGCGAGACATTCTCGCGCGGGCAGCCAGATCAGCCTGGGTGAGATCGAGTTTCCTGCGCCGCGTGGCAACGGCCCTTCCGAAGGCCCTGTAGATTGATTCTTCCGCCATCGTCTTTGTTTGCCCCAAGCAGACCATAATGTCAAGAATAAGCACAATGTGTGTTTAATAGAAACATTACAGTGTGTCTATTGACAACAAAGCGTCATTCGTGGAATCAGTCATGCGCGGCGCTCGCGAGGTTCACGGCGGTCCGCAGAGGAGATCAGAAGATGTCGAAGCGAATTCATATCGTGCCGCACGACGCGGGCTGGGCGACGCGGCGCGAGGGGGCATCGCGGGTTGGGTCGATTCACGCAACCCAGGCCGAAGCCACGGAGGCGGCGCGCGGGACCGCGATCCGTGAACGAGGCGAAGTCGTCATCCATGGCCGGAGTGGCCGGATAAGGGATGCAAATTCCTACGGCAATGACCCCTTTCCTCCGAAGGGATGATTCCACGGGCCGCGCCATTCGGGCGCGGTTTTTTTTATTCGGTGTCGTTCGCGACCCGCTCGTACAAGGAACGTTGACGATGCAGAAGTTGGCCGCCGTAAACGATGACGATTTCGATAGACCCAAGGGCATCCAGCGAGCGCGCCGGCTTCCCGACCCCAAACTTGGCGCTCTCTGGGATTCGATCATTCTGAAGGACAGCCTGAAGGCACAGCTCCTTTCGCAGGCGATGCTGAACTTCACGGTGCGCGGAAAGATCGACCGGACCGTCATTCCCCTCCATGGCGTGATTCTTCTCGTCGGACCGCCGGGGACCGGCAAGACCTCGCTTGCTCGCGGACTGGCACACCGTACTGCCGAGTCGTTTCAGGGCGGCGGCTTCCGTCTGCTTGAGGTTGAGCCCCACGCGCTGACAAGTTCTGCGATGGGCAAGACGCAGCGAGCTGTGTCGGAACTGTTTTCGCAGTCGATCGCCGAGTCCGCCGCCGCCGGCCCGACGATAGTGTTGCTGGACGAGGTCGAGACCTTGGCGGCTGACCGTTCAAAGATGAGTCTTGAAGCCAATCCGATCGACATCCATCGCGCCACCGATGCCGTACTCGTTCAACTCGACGCCCTGGCGGAGCGGCATCCCAATTTGCTTTTTCTCGCCACCAGCAATTTTCCCCAAGCCGTCGATGCGGCCTTCACGTCGCGCTGCGACCTTGTCGTCCACGTGCCTTTGCCGGATCGGGAGGCGTGCCTACGCATCCTGAAAGATTGTCTGATCGGTCTCGGCAAGACCTACCCCGCAATCGGGAAGTTGCCGACGATGGCCGGGTTTGACCGGTGCGCCGCCGAATGCATGGGCCTTGATGGACGCGCCATCCGCAAGATGGTTGCCAACGCACTCGCCAGCAGTCCGCAAACCGCGATGAATCCTGAGCGTGTCAAAGTCGACGATCTGCTTGCCGCTGCAAGCGCCGCCAAGGCTGCTCGCATGTCGGGAGGCAAGACGCCATGAGCACGGTCGCCAGCCGTACTTTCAAGAGCACGCCGGAACGGGACGCGGCACGCACCTGGACGGCGATTGTCGATCTTCTGACACAAGGTAAAATCGGCGACGCCCGCACCGAACTTCTCGCTGTCGCAGGTGTGGCCGCCAGCGTGATCGCGGATCAAGCTCCGAAACAGGCGGCGATCACGGTGACCTGCGACGGCCCGCGGACCCGCATCTATTGCCTTTATGACGATGACGCCGTCGAAGGCTCGGATGCCAATGAGGATTCTCTCGGCTTTGATCCCCTGAAGGGAGATTGGCGTGTTTCGCTTCCTTGTCTTGCGGACGATCTTGCCTGGGTTCAGGGCGCCCTGAAGAAGCACAGCAACCGGATCACGGCGCGCGATGTCGATGCCACAGTGTCGAGCGCCGACGAAGAGGCAACCGAGAAGTCTCAGGCCCTTGTCTTCGATATGAAAGGGTTTCTTGGCCCATGACCAATGTCGTCGTTAACACTTACACCCATTCGGTCACCTATGTGGCCGACAATATCCTCAAGAGCCTGAAGGACATCATCCGCCTTAGCGGTCTCGATCCGTCGGCATTCGTCGGCGATTGGGAACTGCATATGCGCGGTGTTCAGACCTGGTTGAATACAGGCGATCTCGAAACAGTCGAGCTCGAAATTTACAATCCGAAAACGGATGCGTTGATTTTCCGGTGGGACATCGACATCGCCTATGGCTGGTCCGGCGGGGACGGCAACTTTTGGACGGACACCGAGCAACTCAAATACGCGATCAAAAAGGCTGGCTTGGTCCCGAGCGAGGCCCGTTATCGTCTGCTTCTGCAAAACAAGCCCGGCAGACCGGACGTAGCGGGTTGGGGTAAGGCGAGCTCCCGCTCGACGGAAGGGATGGTTCGGCAAAGCCTCGGAACCACCGTGGAGCACAGCGGCCTCGGCGCCAGCACATCTTATCTGAGGAGAGCCTGATGCTCACGATCGACGAGGCATTTCGCAAGTTCAAGAGCCGTCTGGAGCTAAACGACAAAGAGCAAGCCAACGCGTCGGCACGGCAGCAGGAGGTTCGCGATTATCTCGACACCAAGTTCAAGATCGATCGGAGCTTCCTGACCGGTTCATACGCCCGCTGGACCAAGACGAAGCCGCTGAAGGACGTCGATATCTTCTTCGTCCTGAAATCTTCCGAGGATCATTATCGCTCGAAAGCTCCATCTGTGGTCCTAACCGACTTCTACGATGCCTTGGTCGAGAAATATGGTGACAAGGCCAAGAAGCAGAATCGCTCGATCAACGTCGACTTCGGTGTGAAGGCCGATGCCGACGACAACACCGACTACCGCGTCATCAGCGTGGACGTCGTCCCGGCTTTCGACAAGGACGCCGATTTCGAGATTCCAGACAATGATCTCGGCAAGTGGATCAAGACCAACCCGCAGACCCACGCCGAAAAGGCGACCGCTGCGCATCAGGCCTATTCCAGCGAATGGAAGGGCTTGGTGCGGATGGTAAAATATTGGAATAACAATCCGAAGCACGGTGAGAAGCCGGTGAAGCCCTCATTCCTCATCGAGGTGATGGCACTGCAATGCCTCCACGGGGGGTGGGGTGGCAGCTTCGACCGCGAGATTCAGGGCTTCTTCGCCACGCTTGCCGACCGGATCCTCGACGAGTGGCCCGACCCCGCCGGTCTCGGTCCGGCAATCAGCAACGGAATGGATGCGGCGCGCAAAACGCGGGCACGCGATCTTCTGCGTGCGGCCGGGCGCGAGGCCACGCTCGCCATCGATCATGTGCGCCGCGGTCAGAACGGTGAGGCGCTGCGCGCCTGGCGCACGCTTTTCGGCCCGAAATTTCCGCTGTCCTGACGGGCGGCCGCCAATACCATAGCGAGGTTTCTCAATGTCTGAATGGTCCCTGTCCCAGCTTCTGTCCTCGCTGCATGAAGACATTCAGCAGCGCCTGGCGACCGTGCGGAAGACGTTCAATCATCCTGGCACGAAGGGCGATGCCAGCGAGAACGTCTGGATCAGTATGCTGGAGACGTACTTGCCGAAACGCTATCAGGCAGCGAAGGCGCATGTGGTCGACAGCCTCGGAAACTTCAGCCAGCAGATCGACGTGGTCGTCTTCGATCGACAGTATTCTCCTTTCATCTTTACTTATGAAAATGAGACGATCATCCCGGCTGAAAGCGTCTACGCCGTCTTCGAGGCGAAGCAGACCGCGGACGCGGGTCTGGTGACCTATGCTCAGGAAAAGGTCGCGAGCGTCCGCCGCCTGCACAGGACCAGCCTTCCCATTCCCTATGCGAAAGGCGTCTATCCGGCCAAAGCACTGATTCCAATCATTGGCGGCCTGCTAACCTTCGAGAGCGAGTGGAGCCCAGCACTGGGGCCGTCGTTCGATAAGGCACTGGCCGCCAACCTTGGCGACGGTCGACTCGATATCGGTTGCGTGGCATCGCACGGCCATTTCTTCTTCGATCAGTCGGCAGCGCGCTATGCCTTCGTCAACGAGAACAAGCCTGCAACTGCATTTCTGTTTAAGCTGATCTCCCAACTGCAGTTCAGCGGCACCGTGCCGATGATCGACGTCGATGCCTATGCCAAATGGCTGACCAAATAACTTGGAGTTCGGCAGACGTGCAGAAGGCTGGTGGGGGGCTAACCAATGAAGAACATTGTTATCTGTTGCGACGGGACGGGGAACGAGATCAGTGAAAATATTTCGAACGTACTCAAATTATATCGGGTTCTTAGGAAGACCGGAAAAACTGAGCCTCTTCAAGTCGTTTTCTACGATCCTGGTGTAGGGACTCTTGCGCGGCCGAATCCGTGGACAAAGGCCTGGCAGGACGCGATCACCGTCGTCGGCCTGGCGACTGGTTATGGTCTTGATGACAATGTGCTCGCCGCCTACGAATTTTTGGTCAGCCAATACGAGGAAGGCGACAACATCTTCCTGTTCGGCTTTAGCCGCGGAGCCTATACCGTGCGCGTCTTGGCGGCTCTCGTCCACAAGATAGGAGTGCTGGCCCCCCAACAAAGAAATCTCGCGGGCGCCGCGCTGACGGCATACAAACAACTCAATGCGGCAGCCGAAAGCCGGGCCTCGGCGTTGAATCAAGGCGTCGCTGTAGATAGCGCTGCCGAACGAGAGCCGGAGGGACCGCTAACCCGCGACGACGTTGCATCTCAGTTTGCTCGAATTGCTTCGACGAGATGGGCCACGATCACGTTTATGGGGGTCTGGGACACAGTTGCGAGTGTTATCGTCCCGCGGCCGGACAGATTTTATACATTCAGTCTTGAGAAGCTGGCGCATACTCAGCGGAATCCCAGCGTGAAGGTGTTCCGCCAGGCGATTGCGATCGACGAGCGTCGACGAATGTTTCGGTTACATTCTTGGGATGAGCCTCAGACGTATATGCACAACCGATTCAGCCTGACGAACAACTCCGAACCACAGGACATCAAACAGGTCTGGTTCACCGGAGTCCATGGCGACATCGGCGGCGGTTATCCTGAGAAAGAGAGCGGTTTATCGAAATGGCCGCTGATTTGGATGATTGATGAGGCCGGCACGTGTGGTCTTACTGTGGATCCACGAACGGTGAATCAATTGGCCTGGGGAAAGCAGCGAAAGGGCAGCCCGTTTAGTTATGTTGCGCCGGATACGACTAGCGATCTGCATGACTCCATGACCAATGCTTGGCGCGTCTTGGAGTGGATACCGAAGGCGGACAAATACAAAGAGTGCGGCACGCGCAGGTCATTTTTTGGACATTACATTCCAGATGCGGAGCCGCGGTCTATTCCGGAAGGTTCTTTTGTGCACGAGTCGGTTGTTAAACGGATACAGGCAGTCTCGAATTATCGCCCAATCAATATGGCTTCCCAATACCAAGTCGTCCCCATGCGTTCCGATCCTGCCGAAATAGTTTGAGCAGACCATTAAGATGTCCTTCGGATCCGAAGGACGTGATCGGAATCCGCTCGAATCCAAGACCCCAGACGCGGGTGGCGAAGATCTTCATGGCGTCCTGTCCAAACCAGGTCTCCTATTCTAGCCGCGCGGTGTCAGGCGCCGACGCCGGATCGGGCTGCGGCGGTCGAGCAGGAGCGTCCCGTCCGGACCCGGCGATGTCTCAACGGCGCGTTTGCCTTTATAAAACTCGGCACGACCCTCCAGAATTCCGAAGACCTCGTTGAACTGGTGTTGCCGCATCGTTGGGTCAACCGGCGTTTCTCGCATGATGTCGAAGATCTTCCGGTCGAGGGCGAAGAAGACACCATCATCGATCTCCCGGCCAACAAAGCCCTCGCCGACCTCGTCGGACAGGTCTCTGGGCTCGATGTCGAGGAAGAACGAATAGGTCTTCGCGAGCGCATCACGTCGGTCGAACGTCACGGAGAGACCGTCGCTTGCGCTAGGTGGATCAATGACGCGACCCTCGGCACCCGCTTCCCGCAGCATGAAAAAGGTGGCGCAGCGTGTCGTTGGCGCCACGCCATTAACCGCTTGAAGCTTGGACACCTGGCCGAGCCCTTTGACAACGGTAGCCGCGCTCGGCTTTCTGATCCGGCCCTTGCTCTCGAACACATGGCTTTCGGCGCGCCGGATTCCGATGAAATCCGGCCGGCTCTTGTCTGACGGGGGCATCGCCCCCGTTTTGAGTGGAGCCGCCACGCCCACACTCGACCATGTGCAGCTTGTAAGGCCGGCGACGTGCACGAGGAATTCGACGCGCATTCGATCCTGCGCGTACCAATGGGTAAATGCCTCGCCCAAGAGAAACGAGACGCCGACTTTCTCGGACTGCTCAAGATTGCGAAAATACCGGGTGGTGCCGAGCGTGGGGTCGAGATACCCGCTCGCCATTGCGACGAGAAGCTTCTCACGCCATCTCCCGACGGATTTTATCGCTGCCTTGCGGCTCGGATAGCCGACGGTCAGAAGCGACCGAATAATATCGGGACGCGTGGCGGTTATCTGAGCGGAGCCGTTGAGTGGCAAAAAGCCGCCGGAAAATCCTTCGGAAAAGACATTGCCCGGCATTCTGGAGACCTATGTTTGACGTTCTTCGGCGCTCGGCGCCGTCGCATTGGCAAGCCTGAACTCAGTTGTGGCCCGGGAAGACCGGTGACATCAATCCAGCCGTGACTTGTCGTTGCAGGTCGGATGCGATTGCCCAAATGCAAACGTGTACGAACAAGGCAGACCACCCCACACTAGAGGACAGCTCCAGCTTTCCAGATCACTGTCCAGGGCTTGGGAGCACGACGACCGGGGGGCGGGCGCAGGCGCTCCCTCAGAGGCAGGCTTGGGTCGTGAGATGGTGCCGATCCGTCGAATTTTGCCATAAATAGGCTTGCGGTTATCAAATTTGATAACTACAGTATGACTTATGAAGCGACGAGACCTCAATGAGAAGCTTGCCCAGGCTGATGTTGCCGGCGTCTGGGCTTTCACGTCACCCAGCTTTTCGACGCTGATGGGTGGCGTCAACCCAGCTTACCTCAAGCTGATGATGAAGCGGCTCTCGGACCAGGGGGTGCTGATCCGCGCAGCGAGGGGCGTCTACGTCAATCCCCATGCCCGGTCGCGGCCGGCGGATGCTCGGCGCGGTCTCCTTCGCTTCCTGCGACCGCGTGAGATCAACTACATCAGCCTGGAATCCAAACTTTCGGAGGCAGGGGTCATCTCGCAGATTACGACCGCCTTAACCTGCATGACGACCGGATCGCCTGGGCGGTTCGAGACGCCTTGGGGCGCGGTGGAGTTTACCCATACAGATCGTAAGATCGAGGTCGGAACCGACGTTGTCGTTCAGGATGACGGAACGCTGGAAGCCACGATCCGCACCGCCGTTCGCGACCTGCGTCGTGTCGGCAGAAACCTCGATCTGATTGACCACGAAATTCTTGCCGATGCCATTTCGGAGGAAGAGAGCCTAGATGAGCAGCAAAGCGGGCGGGCTTAAGAGCGCAATCGACGCCTTCATCCAACGCCGCGGGATCGAAGCGGGTATGGACCAGAACTTAATGAAGGAGGCCATCCATCTCCATCTCCTGTCCGCGCTGTCCGAAGCGGGCATCCTTCAGCATGTCATCTTTCAGGGCGGGACCGCCCTGCGCCTTTGCTATGGCGGCGAGCGCTACAGCGAGGACCTCGATTTCGTATGCGGCAAGGCCGGCGCCTATCTGAAAGACGTCGAGTTCGACGCCCTCGTCGATAAGGCGCTCGAAACCACGAAGCGAACTCTGCAGCGCGACTTCGACATTGATGCCACGCAGATTGCTCTGAAACGTCCAGCGCAACCGGAACTCGTCAAGGGAAGCGACGTTAATGTCGCCGCATGGCAGATCGTGGTGCCGGTCAATCCGACGCCGAAGACGCCAAAGTCGCGAATCAAGATCGAGTTTGCCAACGTCCCATCCTACGACTCCAAACCGCTGACGGTCAGTGCAACGCCGGGCTTGGTCCAAATTCAGGATGTGATCCTCAACGCCGAAACCCCGAATGAGATCCTGGCGGACAAGGCAGTCGCGCTGACCGCAAGGGCGGCTCTTAAATTCCGCGACGTGTGGGACGTCTGGTTCCTCGTTAACAAGCTCGGCGCGACACCCGATCGCGAGATGGTTCTGAAGAAATTCGCCGACTACGGCACCACTGATATTGCGGTCAAGGCAAATGCCCGTCTCGACGAATTGGCAAAGGACGCGACAGCGACGGCGTTCTACGCCGAGATGAAACGTTTCCTCCCATCGGCACGGGTCGCACAGATGTCGCAAATGAATTTGCAGCGCACGATGCTTTCGGACAGCGCCGATCTTATTCGAAAGACTGTTGTGTAAGAGCATCGAAGGCCTCTTACTGGCTGCTCGAAGTGATAGAGGCGCCGCGATGAGATGGCGTCAGGATCAACCCTAACCGTGCTGTTTGCGCTTATGGCCTTTGCATTTAACGTCTTTGTCAGTTCGTCTTGCTATGAGCTCCGCGACATGCGGGCGCGATTGCAGGAGTGGCTGTCTGGGATGGGTTTCAATCCCATTCTGAGCGAGGGGGAAGGCTTCCCGCATACCGATGGCATGCCGCCTTACGCCAGTTGCCTCAGAACCATGGACGAATGCGCCATGGTTATCGGCGTCATCGAGCGACAATACGGCACCCAATTTGATGATTGGGGACCGTTCCCACAATACAAGGGATTGGCTCCGACCCATGCCGAGTTGCGCCATGCGTTGGATAGCGGAAAGCGAGTTCTGATTTATGTGCAGGACAGCACATGGGCCTTTTATGACGTCTGGCGGCGTAACCCCGACGCGTTCACGAACGGCGCTCCCCCTGGCCTCGACGTGCGAACGCTCGAATTGCTTCAGGAATTGAAGACGCGAAGCCCGGAACCGTGGCTCAGTCGGTACTCCGATGCGTCCTCCGTGGTTGCGTCGCTCAAGAGCGAAGTCATCAATCAGCTCTTTCAACAGTTTCGCGAGCGTGAAAAGCAAACGGCAGATTTGCAGCAATATCTCCTTGGCAAGCTCGATGAGGCGCCGCCTGATATTCGTCAGGCTATTGCCGAGGCGTTAAACTCCGATCTCGTCGCCTCGCGCGATGCCCTGAAGGCGCAATTGGCCGCGATCGAAGCCGAACGTGCTGCCGGAGGTTCGGATGAGAGAATTCGCAACCTCGAACAGGCGAAACTTGCCGCCGAGATGCGGCTCTCGGAAATCTCCCGCCAGTTCGGATTTTTGCAAACGCTGCTCGCGCGTTCTGCCGCCAAGGATGCCGTCTGGCTAGAGCATGTTCGCAGCACCCTCATGCCGAAGCAGCCGGGTCGCGCGCCATTTCATAATTCGCTTGAGGTCGCATTGCGCGGCTATCACGCATCGCCGGGCCGCCGTGTGACGCCCGTCTTGTCGAAAGTGACGTGGGAGAAACTTCCTCACGTCGAGAGAGGTTTGCATCGCGGCTATTATGCCGGTGTCATCTTTCACGGCCGCGATTTCGTGCCGGGCGTAACGTGGACCACGAGACGTTGCGGATTGGAAGGCGTGCTGGAGCCCGGACAACCTCATCCTTGGATGCTTCCTAATATCTACTACGGAGACTATCTCGAAGTTGCCTCGTCGGACGATCCGATCGAGGGGCCGCTGTCTTTTCGCGACTATGAGTATCAGGTGCGTAATCCGGAAGGACAGACCTCGGAATGGGTAAGGTTCAGCTATCCTTTTGATGACGTCATGCTCGAAAAAATGAGGGTCGAGCAGCTTGAACTGGGGAGGGCGCTTTTGGCGGGCGACAAGCCGGTCGAGGCGGTCGAGCCCATGCGGAAGGCGTTTGTCTTTTCCGACCGGATGTTGGGCCTCACCCATGAGGAAACGTTGCGGATCAAGGCCGAATGGGAGCACACTCGCAACGAGGCGGCGCTATCGAAACTCCGCTTTCGGGTTGGAGCCCACCTCTCTGTTAAATCAGGTCCAGAGGCCGGCAAGTCGGGTGTCATTGAACGCTTGCTTTTGAATCACGTGCACGCCTATCTGATCAAGCCGGCCGAGGGCGAGCTGTTTCAGGCTTCCGATGCACAAGTCGAACTTGCGGATACGTAATCTCGCTCTTCGTGAATTCGGCAGCCTCCTTCGATGTGACAGAGAATAGAGGGCGCGAGCTGTGTGGAGGCGCACCGAAGACGACTCGGTCCTCGACGAGGCCGGAAAGGTGATTTATTTCAGCCTTGAAAGGTTCGTTCGGGACATCGCTTTAGGCGATTGCTGTTTTGTCTGTGGCGCAAGCTCCGCCGATGTGCCTTTCAATAATGAGCACGTTATTCCCGAATGGATTCTCCGGCGCTTTGCCCTTTTCGACCGTTTCCTGACGCTGCCTAATGGGGCTTCCACGCGCTACGACCGCTATACAGTTCCCTGCTGTGTGGGCTGCAATGACTTGATGGGACGCGCTATCGAGCAACCCACCAGCGCGTTGACCGAGGGCGGCTACGATGCAGTCCAGGCGTGGTGCGAGCAGCACGGGCTTCTGAATCTATATGTTTGGGTTGGTCTCCTTTTTCTAAAAACGCACCTTAAGGATCGGCTGCTTCGGGCGCATCTCGATGCTCGAAAAGGTGACGTGCCCATTGCTGAGGAGTTGCAGTACGATTGGCGTGGTCTGCACTACCTTCATACGCTCGTGCGCTGCTTCGCCACAGGTGCAGGCATATATCCCGATGCACTCGGATCATTCTTTATAATCAAAGTTCGGGAGGACGCGTCGGGGCAAGCGTTCGACTACGGCGATCTCTATCAGGCGCAAGCTGTGATGTTACGGCTCGGCGACGTGGCATTCATTGCTTGCTTTAACGATGGCGCTAATGCCGGCTTGTTCCTCAAGCAGAAACTCGAGCGGATAACGGGTGCCGTATCCGATGCTCAACTTCGGGAACTCGCAACCGAACTTGCCTTCCTCAACATGCATCTCAAGAATCATCCAAACCTCGAATCTCATTTCGATTTGCAACTTGAGCGGCACGAAATGAAAGGAACGTTTGTTCTGCCCGAATTAAATGAGCTGGACTACGCTGTTAGGGGCAAGTTCATGCACTACATATTTCGCGGCATGTTCGGCAAGCTAAAGTCTTACAAGTGGAGCGACGCGGAATTCGAGGCCATGGTTGTCGGGGGGCAAGCGACATTCCTGTTTGATGATTATGGTGCATTCATCAAAGACGACACGCCTCTTCCGTAGTCGGCGCATCGCCGTACCGTGCTATTCGGTAAGCGTCACGAAAAGCCAGTGTAAGGATCGTCACACCAGGGCGGAATTCACGGCGTATCAGACGTAAAGCTCTGCTTGATGAACGCGCCAGTGTCATCGAATAAGACAGTGAAGTGTCCGCCGTCGATCGCCTGTTCGATCTCCTGCGGTGTTTTCCCTGCGACCCGTATCTGCTTCACGCCGTCGCCGAACGAGTCCCGCAGCATGCGTCCTCGCAGCGCGAAGTCGAGCTCACCCAGCTCGAAATATTCAGGCATCCAGGCTTTCTCGGTAATTGTCTCGTTCCTCATGTCGCACTCCGTATAGAAGCGCGGGCGCTCCTTTAGGCTCAGGTTCATGAAGGCGAAGTCGACCATGACTTCGCGCGCTTGGATCTCCGACAACGGTCCTTCTATCTTTTCGAGCCTCGGCATCGCGCCATTTATCGCTCCGCATGCATCATTGAACGTCGTGATCAGCACAACATTCCCGAGCCTCAACAGCATGGTCTGCGCGTCGACTATGTCGCCGTAGTCGAATTCCTCACGCCATCCTTCCGTCTTCGCCGCAAATGCCCCTAGCGATCCAAACACCTCCTTCTCGAGGGTGGCCCCGTTTACAAAGCACCGCACAAGGCAGTGCATATGATGCAGCGCCTGCCAGTCGTGCAGGTCTCCGATCTTGTCATCCGGTTCGCGAAGGTCTTGGTGGATTCGAAACTCCCTGTCCTTGAGATGGACCTTGAGAAAGATCAGGCCCAACCAGACGAAGAACTCCAATCCGTTGCCGTCGGCGATGTGCTTCTGCACGGCCTCCGGGCCGGCATTGACGACCTTGCTGATCCGCTCTTCGATCTGGCGTCCCATCAAAGAGTTACAATCCTGACAGCAGGGGACTTTGAACCGTCCGTACTTAACGGCCCCGCCATTTGGCAATGTCATCGTCCTGTTAAACAGGTTGAATTTCCGCAGCACCCATTCAGGGATAACATGCTCGTCGTTGAACACTTTTGACCCGGGCTGTGCGCCGCAGATAAAGCAGCAGCGGCCGAGACAGATATCGTTCACAAACCGATCTTTGCTGAAAAACAGAACCTTACCGCTATGATCCAGGAACGAACCGTCTGAAGTTTTATGCCAAGCCATTGTCACCAACCGTCGCCGCCGCGGGCTTAAGCCCTACACGGGCCAGCACCGTCCTGCTACTGAAAGGGCATCGCCGGCCGGGACCGGTCACGGACAGGGATATGCGAAAGAACATGCTCCGGCCAACGGGCTCAGATCCCGCTTAGGGGATATTCATGTCGAGGAAGTCAAGAAAGGCGCAACGGCGACGGAAATGGCGGCGCCGGTCAAGGTCTGCAGCAACGCCGTCCGATGCGATGCATCAGGCGCTCGGAGAGTTTTTGACCGAGATGGGTCGCGTCGAGTTCAGGATGCTCCTGTTGATGGACCTCATCAATGAGGCACCGCTCGAAGCGCTGTTCGACGAGTATTCCGGACGGACGTTCGCGGACAAGATCAAGATCTTCAAGAAGTGGTGTGACTTCGGAGGCGTGCCCGATGAGCACAAGCCGACGCTACAACGTATTTACAAGGAGCTGGATGATCTCCGGCCGATGCGCAATTTCCTAGTCCATGGCGAGACATGGGAAGGCGCTTTCAAGGGCAAGCCGCGCCAGCCCTATCGGGTCGGACTCGTGAAAAAGAATCTTGAATATCTCGACGAATTCGAGCGCGCCGAACACGGTCCGAACGTCTTTGACGTCCAGCAGGTGCGTGATGCGACCAGGCGCTGCGCTGGGATTCACCGGGATCTTGCAGCGTTGCGGGACGCGATTGCCGCGACCGCCGTACCATTTGAAGAAGAAGTCACGCAGGCTCCGTGACCAACTGCTATCTCTGGGGACAATGGCCTTTTCCGACAACGCATTCCTCGCCAAACTGCGCGAACACGCCGATCGCGCCCGGCGCCTTTTCTCAAATCCGCAAAAGCCGGAACGGGAGCGCATGGTCGTGCGCGCATTCCTTCGTTGTATCGGTGAAGCCTTCGAGGACGGTGAGATCTTCGCGAGCAGGGACGAGCCGATCGACGTCCGATTTCGAACTGCCGATTTCCAAATCATGGACATCGTCGGCGATAACAAGCGCGGCTTGGCATGGCGTCGGCGCCAGGACAGATATCGCAATGCACAACATATCGCAGACGTGCTGGAGCCGTACACGCCGTCACAGCCGATGTCGTTCGACGACGCGGCCCAGCTCGTCGCCGATCGTCTGTCGGCGAAAGCCGCGCGGTATGGCGCCGCCGCTTGCGCGAGCTTGGATGCCTTGGTCTATATCGACCTTCACAATCGGCACCTTTGGCCGCTTAAGCCCACCGGTCATGGGCGCGCCGTTGCCATGCTTCAAACCCAGGGCTGGAGATCGGTCTCCATGCTCTTTGTGCCCTATGGCGTCGTGCTGCTGGCAGCGCCGGCCGCTCCGGCGGTCATCAGGACACGAGCCGGGCGGGTTCTGAACGAATGGCCGGGGCTCGATGGGTTATTTGACCCCTAATGGGCCACTGGCCATCTGCGCTTGTCCTTGGCTGACGGCCTCAGCGGAGATTTCCGCTCATCTTCGTCGGACCTGGGACGATCGGATCAGTGCGCCGGCTTAGAAATTCCGATAAAACCGCCGGCAACACCACGCCTAATCCCCAAACCGACAACAGCGGTCGCCTCGATGTACAATCTTCTTGTTTCCTCCAATGCCGAGGCCTGGAACGGCGAGCCCTGGCAGATCGAGTTCTCGCGCTGCGTTCGCGAGTATACCGAAAATGCGATCACCGAGCGGTTCGGAACGCTGGACGATGCCGCGGTCTCGGAACTCAAACGGCTGCCGTGCATCTTCGCCTACGAAGCGTTCAACCAGCTCGCACCGAAATTCGGCCTGATCCGCGACATCGCCAAACGGCAGGGACAGGTTCGGATCGAATACGAGCTGCAGGCCATCGATCCGTTTCTGTCCGCCGACGATCTCGAACAGCTCACCTTCGAGCTCGACATCGGTAAATGGGAAATGAACCGGACGCATTGGGCGGTCAAGGACGTCAATCTTGCGAAGGAATTACACGCCGCGCGGCGCATCACGCTGCCGTCTTGGACGGGGCAGGCGACCAAGACCGTCGATATCACCGAGCATCATTTCGACGTGGCTCTTTCTTTTCCGGGAGAGGTGAGGGCGATTGTCGAACAGGTGGCGCGCGAGTTGGAGGGAAGGATCGGGCCGAATTCCTACTTTTACGACAGCAACTACGTATCGCAATTGGCACGGCCGTCGCTCGACACATTGCTGCAGGAGATCTACCGGCATCGTTCGAAGCTGATCGTCGTGTTCCTGGGGTCCGACTACCAAAGGAAGGACTGGTGCGGCATCGAGTTTCGGGCGATCAGGGAGATCATCATGGAGCGCGACAATGCCCGTATCATGTTCGTGCGAACCGATGACGGCGCCGTCGACGGCGTTTTCAAGACCGACGGCTACGTCGACGCGCGCAGGTTCAGCCCGGCGCAGATCGCGCAATTCATCTGCGAGCGCCTGGCCGTGCTCACGCCGGCCTAGTCACCATGGACAAGACACCGATGATCTCCGATGGGGATGAGGCGCCGAAGGAGATCTCGGAGGTTACACGCCGTGCCATTATCGATCATTTCCGCACGGCGAACGTGAACTGGGCAGGGCGGCTGGAGGATGACGAGTTTCTGACCCGAATCTACGATCTCCCAAAGCTGCCGTCTCTCGATCATCGATACAAGGATGCAGCCGACGATATCTACCATCACTGCCGCTTCAATGATTGGGAGCGAGATTGGATCTTTTACGATCCCCGCTTCAATCTGATGCATGCGCCAGACTCGGAATTTCTTCGGTTTCTCTGCGAGACCGTGCACCCCGCCGTGCGGCCCGCCGACGATGAAGTCTCGAGGCTCGCGCGCGTCTATAACGAGGTGCTGACGCCCGACGGCTATCAAGTCGTCCCCGGAAAGACCATTTCCGGCAGACCGATCTTTGTCGCGCAATCGGCCCACCGCGCCGTTGTCTTCGAGGAGCCGACCGGTTGGCGGAAGGTTGACCGCCAGCTTCAGGAGATGCGGCTGCGGCTCGATAGCGCCGAGACCGAGGAGCAATATCAAGCCGTTGGCCTTCTCTGCCGCGAGGTGCTGATCTCCGTGGCGCAGGAGGTTTACGATCCCGCCCGGCATCCGCTCATCGACGACAAGACCCCCAGCGATACCGACGCCAAGCGGATGCTGGAGGCGATCTTCGAAGTGGAGCTGAAAGGTTCAAGCAACGAAGAGGCCCGCGCTCACGCCAAGGCGGCGGTACGTCTGGCGCTCGCGCTGCAGCACAAGCGGTTCGCTGATTTTAGAACCGCCGCGCTGTGCGCCGAGGGGACCTGGTCGGTCGTGAACATGCTGGCAATCATCGCTGGCCGGCGAGGCAGACGCATCACGTAGTCGATGGCCCGGAGGGTAACGTCACGACGCGGCGATCGACCATCAGGTGGCGCCGTTTCGCCGCGCCGGGGTCGGTGAGCCGCGGCGTGATCGAGACGACCGCGACCTTCCAGTCCGGCAAACGATCTTGTGGAGCCGGCATCACCCCGGACAGCACGGTCAGACCCCGTCGTTCCAGGTTACCGACACAGGTGAGGATGTCGTTATAGAGATCGCGGCGCCCCCGCTCGGACGGCGGAGGCTCGGCGATATCCGACAAGATAAATGACGCAAGATCGAGCCATTCCTGCAGACCCGCGATATCATCGTCATAGGCATCGGGCACTTCCGGACGATGAATCAGGACAGCATCACATCGTGCGGCGTCGCGAACCGCGCGATGCGTCGTCATCGGCGCGACCGGGACGACCTCAAGATGGGAATAGGTGTCCACCAGACTGGCAGCCGCTTCGCCGGCACCCAATGGCAAGCGGGGCGCTGTGAAATATCCCACCTCGTAGCCGAACGCCTGAGCAATCCTGTCCAGCGCGTCGTCGCTCACGCGCTCGCCGCGTTCGATGCGCTCCACGGTCGAGACCGAGACACGCGCGAAGTCGGCGAGCGTCGTCGTCTTCCATTGCCGCAGTCCGCGGTTCCATCGCACCACGAAGGCTACCAGTTCGATGGGCGGCGCCGTCGGGACGTCGACAGGTCTCTCCGGCAGTTGTGTGATCTTGTCCAACAGGTCTTGGGTCGTCATGAGCATTGGCTCCTTTCATGGTCGAAAGGATGCACGATCCTCGCCGGCCAAAAGAGGTCGAAAAATCCTTCATGCCCAGGAAACCCAACGCTCATGCTCGCTCCGCCGCACAGTCTGGACCGCCACGACCTGGCGGTTGCGATATGGCGCGACATCCGGGCCTGGCTCTGTCGTCAGCATCGCGAAGGCCGACGATGATTGCCATGATCCTCGCGCCAGATTCCGGCGATCGCCATCCTTCCCATGTAGCAACGACCAGGCCCGATGGGAGGGGGACGCCGCCGCCGACGCCTATGCGCCTTGCGCCTCCGGCTACCCCCGGACGCCGACAAATGAGCAAGCGCGATATATTTCAGCTATAAGAGTTACGCCGTATTTTGGCCGTATTTAAGGTAATACTATTTAAGTGAAACCGAGGATGGGGAATGCCGCTCAATCTTTCCAACAGTCAGGCGCTCGGGCGGACCTACGCGGCGGCGCGCATGATGGCGGGCCTCGACCAGGGTGCCCTCGCGGCCCAGGCCGGGCTTTCTGCCGGCACGATTTCCAACGTCGAACGCGGGCGGGATTCCAGACCCGAGACACTGAAAGCGATCCGTCTCGCCCTGAATCGGGAAGGGGTCTTGATCGGATTCAGCCGCAACAACGGCCTGGCGACGGTGTCGATCGGTTTTGCCGCCGATGATTCAGATGAGGAGTAAGGTAATGCGTACTTATTTTGGCGAATTCAACCGGGTGGTCGGCGACAACATTCGCCGTGCCATGAGCGTCCTCCGATCCTGGGGTCTCGACGTGCAGTTGCTACCGCACAAGACCGCACTACGGATCGAGCGACCGGACGATATGTCGTGGACCGATTTCAAGCGTGCCATCCGCGCTGTGCTGCAGCCCCGGCGCGGATCGGCGATGATCTCAAGCGAATCCACGGGGCGGACCTACGTCTGCAGCAATCGGGGCAACCAGCCCGGCGATTTCCAGCGTCAGTGAGAAGGGACTTCGCGGTGCTGGCCTTTCACGAAACCGAGACGTGCGAGGGCATCATCCAGCATCTCGAGCAGCGCCAGTGCGCGTGGCGCTCGGACGTACAGATACGCGACAGAGGCAGCGAGACGTCGGCGGATGCCCGCGTCGAGATGACGTTCCGCCTGGGTGACCAGCTCTATGCCATCGAGCACACCGGCATCGAGCCGTTCGACGGCTTCATGGCGCATCAAAATCGTGCTGCATCACTATTCTTGCCGCTTCAGGCCGCCGCGGCTGCGGCGTTGGGCTCGGTGTTGGCCAACGGCGTCGTCATCGAAATGCACCTGCCGATCGACGCCTTCACGGATCGCAAGATGCCCGAGGTGCGCGCCATTCAGGCCGCGTTGCTCGCCTGGATCACCGCCACCGCGCCGACACTGCCGCCGCGTCGCTATGCCGATTATCGGGACACGCTCGTGACGGCCCAGCCGGCCGGCGTGCCGTTTCAGGCTTCCTTAGTACGGTTCGACGGCATCGCCGGGATGGAGGGCCGATTCCAGCTCAAGCATCTGACGCGCGGCAGCGAGACGCCGCGCGTCGAGCGCATCGCGCGCGCCTGCGAGAAGAAGTTTCCCAAGCTCGCGCGCTGGAAACAGTCGGACGGCGCCCGGACCGTCTTGGTATTCGAAGACAATGACGTGCAGCTTACCAATGTTTCTATCGTCGCCGAGGCCTACCTTCCGATCGCCAGCGCGCGCGCCGACGCGCCGGACGAGACCTATATGGTCTCGACCTATACATCGCCGTGGTACGCGTGGCCGCTGTTGGTCGCCGGGCAGAGCTATTTCGACCTCGCGGCGATCAGCCATCCCATTCATTTCGAGATGGACACGAGCGGCCGTCTCCTCAAACCGGGCTTGACGGCACATGTCTGAAACCAACACTCCCGACCATAGCCGTGTGCCGTTGCCGCCGCAGCTTCAACAGGCGATCGAGGCGTTCAAGGGCTGGACGAGCCAGCATCTCCTGTCCGAGCAGAACGACAGCACGATTGCGACCACCCTCTATCACTACACCGATGTGCGCGGTCTCAAGGGCATGCTCGAGGCCGGACAGATCTGGTTCACCGACTACCGGCATCTCAACGACCCCAGCGAGTTGACCCACGGCATCGATATGGCCCGCGATGTGGCCCAGCACATTGCCACCGGAGCGGATGGCCGGGTCCGGCTGTTTCTCGACTACTTTCTCGATCTCTTTCGACACGACAATTTCGCACCGACCCTGGAATTCTTCATCGCCTGTTTCAGCCGTGCACGAGACGATCTCGGCCAGTGGCGCGCCTATGCGGACAACGGACGAGGCGTCGCGATCGGGCTCTCCCCATCGCTCTTCGCCGTCGCCGACGCTCCGCCACCCGGTCAGCTTCCGGAGTTTGTTGGTCCGGTTCGCTACAGTCTGGCCGATGTGTGCGGCCGGCACGAAGCCTGTCTTGAGGAAGCAGCGGCGATCTTTCTCGCCGCCGCGAACGCCAACGCCGATCTGCTGGCCGACAAAACTGTCGGCATCCCGTTCATGGACCAGTTCGTCCGCGAGATCATCGCTTCGCCGCTGATCTGGAACTGCCTCACCTCGAAGCACCCTGCTTATGAGCACGAGCAGGAGGTGCGTCTGGTGATGATGGGAACGCCGGCCGTCGTCTCGCCATTCGTCACGACGCGCTTTCGCGGCAGCGAGATCGTTCCCTACATCGCCCAGCCGATGCCGCTCCGCGTCCAACACAAGATCGCCGAGATCGTCGTCGGTCCAGCGGCGCCGCCCGACGCCGAGCGGACCGTGCGCACCATGCTCCGCTCCATCGGAATCAATTGGGACTTTCCCATCGGCCGATCCGACATTCCCTATCGGGCGTCCTGACCCGGCTCGGGAAGGGGATCCCTGCGATACCGTTTACACGGCGTCCTTGGCCGCCTTGACCGGACGCGCCCTGACAATCTTGCGCGCCGGCTTCGCCTTGAAGGTCATGGCCTCGCCTGTGAAGGGATTCGTGCCTTGGCGAGCCTTGGTGGCGGGTTTCTTGATGACGACGAATTTGGCGAAGCCGGGAACGAGGAAGACACCGTTCTTCTTCAACTCCTTGTAGCCGATCTCGGCGAGCGTCTCGATAACGCCTTTAACGTCCTTCTTGGCCACTTCGTTCTTCGTCGCGATCTGCTCGATCAACTGCGATTTCGTCATCTGCGTTGTCATCGTGGCTCCTTTGATTCGGGAAGCCGCGAGCATAGACGGTGGAATCATGAAAATCAGGGATTTCCGGCGGCAGCGTCAGCGGTCTCGCGCGTCCGGAATCGACAGATCGATGTGGCGTCGCCCTGCGGGCCGGGCTGTCGGCTGCGCTGAAGCCCCGCGAGTTGCGGGTCTTCACCCTGCGGGCGTCCATCCCTGACGCAAGAGGTGTGGCGCGCGGCGCGGGCGCGATCTCCTGCGCCGCGTGTGGATCCATCGCAATTGAGAGGAAGAGTGCGGACCGGGTTTCCCGCGACGGGTTGAGGGTCGGGAGAGAGGCTTCCGGCGCCCGTCGCGGAGAACCGCGATGTCCAGACATGACCGCAGCGCGCGCGCCGGCCACGACCGTGCGAGCCTTTATACTGAAATCACCGACAAGATCATCGCCGAGCTGGAAGCCGGTCGCATCCCGTGGGTTCAACCGTGGGGCACTGCGGCGGTGAGGGCGCCGCTCGCGATGCCGTGCAACGCCACCACGCAGCGCCGATATTCCGGGATCAACGTGCTGATCCTGTGGGGCGCCGTCATCGAGCGCGGCTTCTCGGGCCAGAGCTGGCTCACCTTCCGCCAGGCACTTGGTCTGGGCGGCCATGTCAGGAAGGGCGAGCGCGGCACCACTGTCGTCTATGCCGATCGCTTCACGCCGGAGGACGAACGCCGCCGCGCTGCCGAGACCGGGGAGGAGCCGGGCGCGATCCCGTTCCTCAAACGCTTTACCGTGTTTAACACCGGTCAATGCGACGGATTGCCCGAGGAGATCGCCGCGTCGATTGTCCCGCCGCCGCCGGGCGAGATCGCGCCGCAGGCCGAGGCTTTGATCGCCGCGGCCGGGGCGGATTTCCGCATCGGCGGTGCGCGCGCCTATTATAATGTCACGGGTGACTTTGTGCAGGTGCCGCCGCCTGGCGCGTATTTTGAGCCGATCAACTGGCACCGCACCGCCTTCCATGAGCTCGGTCATTGGACCGGCGCGTCCTCCCGGCTCAAGCGGGATCACTCCGGATCGTTCGGCTCGAAATCCTACGCGCGCGAAGAACTGGTCGCGGAAATGGCCGGCGCGTTCGTCTGCGCCTCGCTCGGCATCGTGCCGACGGTGCGCCACGCCGATTACATCGGCTCGTGGCTTGAATAATGGCGAGCTCGCCATTATTCGAGTAATCAGCAGCAGATCATAATGTGAAGGAGCACCACCTTTCCGGTGTTATGCGGGGATGGTGTGCGATCTCCTCCACATTATTTCCTTGCCGCTAAAGGGTATCGAGCCAGGCGAGAACGCTCTGGTCCTGTTTCCACGATGGTCGCTTCGTCGATCGTGAGGGGCTTTCGAGGCGTTCCAGTGCCAGGCGCTTTGTTTCCAGATTTGCCTGAGCGTAGTGGTTTGTGGTGTCGAGGCTGACATGGCCGAGCCAGCTCCGGATCACAGTGACGTCAACACCTGCCGCCACCAGATGCACCGCCGTCGCATGACGGAAGCTATGAGGTGTTACATGCTTCGAAGTCAGGCTGGGCGTGATCTTCGCTGCCGCTTCGACGTATTGCGCTAGTTTGAAGCGGACACCCGATGCGCCGAGCGGGACACCATATCGATTAACGAAGATGGGCTCGTCGTCGGCCCTCGGCTGTCGCATGAGCTGCGATCTTAGCAACGACACGGTTTCTGGCCAAAGGGGGCTCAGCCGTTCCTTCCGTCCCTTGCCGTAAAGACGCACGCAGGTTGGCGAATCGAGCCGGATCGCCCGCGGGCAAACATCGAGCGCCTCCTGGATGCGCGCTCCGGTATTGTAGAGGAAGCAGAAGAGCGCGTGGTCGCGTTGCCCCTCAATCGTCGAGCGATCGGGCTGCGCCAGAATGGCCTTCACCTCTTCGGGTTCCAGATAGCACGGCGCATGGACCGGCGCTTTCTTCATGGGCACGTGCAGAACCTGCGTACATTGCTCGATGGCCGTCGGCTCGCGATCAGCAACGAAGCCGAAGAAGCTGCGTAACGCAGATAGGCGACAATTGCGTGTGCCGATCGTATCTCCACGTTCCTGCTCGGTGTGTTGCAGGAAGGCCTTAACCTCCGAGGCCGTCAGGTCGGCCAGCGTCAGCTGGACAACCGGCCGGCGCCGGCGTTGAGCCACGAACCGGAGGAACAGGCGCCATGTATCACGGTAGGATCGGACAGTGTGCGCAGAGGCATTCCGCTGCTGAACCATCCACTCGTAAAAGAAGGCATGAAGCAGCTTTGGGAACGGGTCGACCGGTTTCATGTCCGCACTCCTTCTGACGCGTGCAGGCAATGTGACGCGAACGTCCGGAAGCGTTCGTTTGCTTGCTGAAGGAGTTCCTGGGTGACCGTGATGTAAACTAGTGTCGAGTGGATATCGCGATGCCCTAGATATGTCGCGAGGAATGGAAGCTTGTCCTGTGGATTGATGCCGGCGCGGTACCATTCGAGAATGCGGTTCACCACAAACGAGTGACGCAAGTCATGGATACGAGGGCCCGTCTTGCCTTTCGCCGGCTTGAGTCCGGCACGCCGCAGGATGTCAACAAGGCAACCGGCGATCGCGTGCGACGTGTAGCGCGCGTTGCCCTGATCGTGCCAGAACAGGCCAGAGTTAGGGCTCTGTGTCACCTTTGCCTTGCGCCTCGCCTCCAGATATTCCCGCAGCGCTGACAGCGGGCTGTCAGCCATTGGCAGGATTCTCGATTTGAAGAACTTCGTCTCCCGGATGGTAATCGTGCCGATCTGAAGGTCGATATCGGCAAGGTTCAAGCGTGCGAGTTCTCCCAGCCGCAATCCCGCGCAATAGGTCAGGACCAGCATGGTGTAGAGACTGATCGGCCGCAATGGTGAACGTGGAGAGGGATAGGCTCGAGCGATATCGAGAAGACGACGGACCTCTTCCGGGCTGTAAATATAAGGCCGACGCCATTGGCGCGCGACCTGCTGTGCGGGACGGGGGTCCGGACGTCTTGGTTTTGTGCTGGGATCGAGATGATGCTGCGCCTTAGCCAAGGCGCGAGCGACCCTTTCGCATTCGGCGGCATGGTTGGCGGTTGATCGCGCGGCGGCCCAGTGCTGCAACATGATCGATATCGGCTCATCCGACAACTCCGGATGCGCCTGCAAGAAGCGATCGAACCGCCAGAACCAGCGAGCCTGTGTCTGATAGCGATAACCTCTCGCCTGCATCAGCTTAATACGGTTGCGCATCAGGTCGCTCAGAACGCTGCCGAACGGCGGGAACTGCCGTAGTGCTTCCAGTGCCTGATCGGGATCGGGCGCGAGCAGCGCTCGTACGATGGCCTTGTCGCTCTTGGCATGGTACTCGGCGCGTAAATCAGCAATGGGATTGCTGACGATCAACGCTTCCTCCACGAGGAAGTCGAGGAAGCGATTGACGATGCGGGCGTGGTGCAGCAGCGTGGACCGCGCCCAGACAGCACTAGACTCGCTCAACCAGATCTCCAGGACTCTCCGATTCACCTGTGTGGATTGGTATTGCTGCCGAACGACAACATCCTGGAAGCTGCGTAAAGCCTGTCGATAGGAGATGCGGCTGATCGGACAGCGCAGCCGGAGCCGGCCGAGGTAGCGCGCAATGATCTTGCCGTCGATGTCGGGCCAAGTGTTCATGAGCGCACCTCCTGTCCCGGGATCTCCAAGGCAATTGCGCGCAGATCCTCCGTCGCCAATTTCAGGTAGGGGATTGTCGATTCCGTTGAACGATGGCCCAATACGTCTCCGATCAGCTTTCGCGGGACCGACGCCCGTAGCAGGCTGACTGCACGTGCATGGCGGAAGATATGCGGTCCGCGTTTGCCGCTCAGGGTGATGCCTGCCGCCTCGATCCGCCGGCTGACTTCGTTATAAATGCGCACCATGGGGACGTAGGGCGCGCGGGTGCGGACAAAGATTTCCCGCACATCAGTTTCAGGGCGGCCGTGCCGGAGGTACTCGATCAGCGCTTCCCCGACGGTCTCAAACAACGGCAGAAGAGAATGATCACCCGTTTTGGAGCGGCGGATGTGCAGAATATCCGCCCGCCAATCGACGTCTTCCAACCGCAACCGGCTTATCTCGCCGGAACGTAACCCGTAGGTCGCAAGAAGCTGAAGGATGGCATAGTCGCGCAAGCCCATCGGCGACCGGTCTTTTCGAACAGATTTCAGGACAATCGAGATCTGATCTGAACTCAGCGCCGATGGGATGCCTTCATAGGCATAGAGCAGCGGAGCAATAACGTGCTGGGAGAGATCGGCCGCGGTGCGACCTGTCCTGTGAAGATGTTTCAGCAGCGAGCGAAGCCGCTCGGCAACATCTTTCAAGGACTTCCGCGCCAGCCCTGGGGCCCGCATATCCATGTAGATATCGACGTCGTGAACAGTCAGGTCTGCAAAACTGGTCGCGTTCGAATGCTTGATGAGCCAGGCACAAAAGTTGCGGGCCTCCCACAACAGGGCGTCGACCGAAGCCGTAGCGAGCCCGCGTTCCTCCCGCAGCCAAGTACGATACTGGTCGCACGCCTCTCGGCAGATAAGCTCGTCTGGTGCGGCCGCAGGTTCGGGTGGCCAGCGCTTCAAAGCGAGCTTCAGTAGCGCGTGGATTCCCGATCTGGGAATGCCTGTCCAATAGCGAGCTGGAGCGCGGGCATGACGCTTGCGAAATTGCCGAACCGCAAAGCGCAGATAATTCGTTACGTCTATCGGCGTGACCGCTTCAAGAGCAATATTGCGCGCCGCCAGGTACGCAAGAAAGTGATTGGCGTTGCGGCAATAGTTGTGAACTGCAACTCGATTATATCGCTGCCGCGTCAGCGCATCCCTAAGCTCCGCGACAAGGGTACCGTATCCATGTGGCATGAAGGCTTCCTCAACTGTGTTTGATCAACAGCCAAGGGTCTCATGCCGGAAATAATGCGCAGCAGATCGCAAGCCGTTTTAGCCGATCTCCACAGGCCAGCTGCGCTTAGAATCTTCCTTCACATTATGATCTGCTGCTGATTACTGGAGGTGCTGCGCGAGGATAACCGTGCCGTCGTGCGCGCGGCGAGCGCGGCGTCGAAGGCGTCCGATTTCCTGCTCGCGTTCCAGCCGCACGCCATCGACGTCGGCGCCGAGGGCAACGAGGAGGCCGCGTGATGCGTTCGCTTCCTACCTCAGCCGTTCGTCGTTGCGGCGCGCTTGAGAGTGAGAGGAGGGCCGGGGTGTCCGCGACGGGTTGGAGGTCGAGAGAGAGTCTTTCGGCCGCCCGTCGTGGAGTGATCGACATGGCTACAGCCGTTCCGAAAATCAAACTCAGTCCCTCGCGTGACATCCCCTTCAACAAGCTGGTCTTGAGCCAGTCGAACGTCCGGCGCGTGAAAGCGGGCGTCTCGATCGAGCAATTGGCGGAGAGCATCGCACTTCGCACGTTGCTTCAAAGCCTGAGTGTCCGGGCGGTCCTCGACGAAGACGGCAAGGAGACCGGCATGTTCGAGGTGCCGGCCGGCGGCCGGCGCTATCGCGCTCTTGAGCTGCTGGTGAAACAGAAGCGCATGACGAAGACACAGCTTGTTCCTTGCGTGATCCGAGACGACGGTCTCGCTGAGGACGATTCCCTGGCTGAGAACGATGAGCGGGTCGGTCTGCATCCGCTCGACCAGTTCCGCACGTTCAAGCTGCTGCGTGATGGCGGCATGAGCGAGGACGACATCGCCGCCCGGCACTTCGTGTCGTCGGCGATCGTCAAGCAGCGCCTGCGGCTGGCATCGGTGTCGCCGAAGCTGCACGAGATTTATGCCGACGACGGCATAACCCTCGAACAGCTCATGGCATTCTCCGTTACTGCCGACCAGGCGCGCCAGGAGCAGGTCTGGGATAATGTCAGCCGCTCTCAGCTCGACGAGCCGTACCAGATCCGGCGGATGCTGACGGAGAACACCGTCCGCGCTTCCGACCGTCGCGCCCAGTTCATCGGGCTCGATGCCTACGAGCAGGCCGGTGGCGCCGTCATGCGCGACCTGTTCGAACACGATGACGGCGGGTGGCTGCAGGATGTGCCGTTGCTTGATCGCCTCGTCACCGAGAAGCTGACGGCGCAGGCTGAAATCATTGGGGCCGAAGGCTGGAAGTGGATCGCGGTGGCGGTCAATTTCCCCTATGGCCACACCGACGACCTGCGCGAGTTGGAGGGTCTACCGGCAGATCTGACCGACGACGAACGTGCGTCGATCGAGGCGTTGAAGGCGGAGTACGACAAGCTCGAGGCCGAATACGCCGAAGCCGACGAACTGCCCGACGAGATCGATCAACGGCTCGGCGAAATCGAGGCGGCGCTGTCCGCCTTCGACGCCCGGCCGATGACCTACGATCCGGCCGAGATCGCCCGCGCCGGCGTCTTCATCAGCGTCGATGACGAGGGCGCGCTGTCGGTCGATCGCGGCTATGTCCGACCGGACGATGAAGCTCCCGTCGGCGTCGACGTTGAAGCGGAATCCGACGCCGACGGTGAAAACGCAGGCGGTGGCGAGGCCGACGTGGCGGTCCAACGCGCCATCATCACGGTCGGCGGCGCGCCGGCCGAACCGGAAGATGACGAGGACGACGCGATCAAGGCGTTGCCGGACCGGCTGATGACCGACCTGACCGCGCATCGGACCTTGGCCTTACGCGATGCTTTGGCAACCCACACGTCGGTGGCTTTCGTGGCGGTGCTGCACAACTTCGTGCTGGCGACGTTCTATCGCTTCGCAACATCGAGCGGTTGTCTGGAAATCGCGGTGCGCTCCCCGACGCTTCCCGCCCAGGCGCCGGGACTGAACGACTGCGCCTCGGCCAAGGCGATTGATGCGCGTCACGATGCGTGGAAGGCACGATTGCCGAAGGAGGATGGCAGACTCTGGGGCGCACTGATGGCGTTCGACGAGGCCGAACAGGCATCGCTGCTTGCACATTGCGCCTCGCTCAGCGTCAACGCGCTCTACGAGCCGGCCAATCGCTACAATGAAGGCCGCGTCTCCGCGCATGGCGTTCGCCGCAGACTCGATCAGGCGGATGTCTTGGCGCGCGCCGTCGGTCTCGACATGGCGGCGGCGGGCTGGAAGACCGGCGTCGACAACTATCTCGGCCGCGTCACCAAGCCCCGCATTCTCGAAGCGGTGCGCGAGGCCAAGGGCGAACCGTCCGTGCAGCTCATCGACCACCTCAAGAAGGGCGATATGGCGCGCGAGGCCGAGCGGCTGTTGGAGGGCACCGGCTGGCTGCCCGAGCCGCTGCGTTCCGCCGATGCCGAAGTTGTGGCCGATGCGGCGGCCGGTGAAGCGGAATCGTTGCCCGCATTTCTCACCGGTGACGACGAGATCCACGCCGACGCCGATGAAGATCAGCCGCATGTCATCGCGGCGGAATGATTGATCAACGCGGGGCGGCGCAAGCCGTTCCGCATCTCTCCATCTCACCGCATCCCATCACATGCCCGGCCCCTGCAGCGACAGGGACACGCCGGGCTTTTCCATTTCAGGAGACCGATATGTTTGATAATGCCAATCCCGCCGCTCGGATCGTTGCGGCCGCGCGACTGATCCTTTCCCACCTCGAACGTGGCCATCGCGTCGACGCCGCCAGCCTGCGCGCGGCGATGGAATCCGCCTTCGCCGGTTCCGATGCCGGTGGTGCTTGGGACTGGAAGACCGCATACGACGTCTGCGAGGCCGCGACGGTCTTGTTCGTCCGCAAATTCGGTCCAGCGATGCGGGCGCGTGCCGCGTCGCCGCCCGCCATGCTGCCGATGCTGGCGAAGGTTGCCGGCCTTCTCCCCACGCATACGCGGCGATCGGAAGCGAGCGAGGCTTTTCAGCAATTCAGCACGCCCATTGGATTGGGGCTTGCGGCTTCCGCCGCCGCTGACATCACGCCGGCCGACATCGTCCTCGAACCATCGGCTGGTACAGGCTTGCTCGCCATTCTCGCGGAATTGTCAGGCGCGTCGCTCGCGCTCAACGAACTCGCCGATGCTCGCGCTTCGCTTCTCTCACTGCTCTTTCCTGCCGTTCCCGTCACCCGCTTCGATGCGGCGCATATCGACGATCATCTCGACGCCGGCATCACGCCGAGCGTCGTGCTGATGAACCCACCATTCTCGGCCGTCGCGCATGTCGATCGCCGCATTGCCGACGCGGCACTGCGTCATATCTCGTCGGCGCTGGCGCGGCTCGCCGATGGCGGTCGTCTGGTCACGATCACCGGAGCGAACTGCGCACCGGATAGTCCGGTGTGGCGCGACGCGTTCGTCGGCTTGCAGGAGCGGGGGAGGATCGTGTTCTCGGCCGCGATCGACGGGGCGGTCTATGCCAGGCACGGCACCACCATGGATACGCGCCTCACCGTGATCGATAAGCGCGCGGCCGACGATCCGACCGCGTTTCCAGCTTCGCCCGGTCTCGCGCCTGACGTCGCCACGTTGCTGGGCTGGATCGCCGAACGCGTGCCGTCGCGGCTGCCGATAACGGCCCCGCTGGCCAGCCCGATCATCGTTCGATCGGTGGCAACCGGCGCATCGCGTCCTGTCGTCTTGCGCGCTTCCTCCATCCCGGCGACGGCTCCCGAACCCAAAGCGATCGAGCTTGCGTATGAGGTCATCGATTGGAAGCCGGTCGAGGGCGGCAATATTACTGACGCGCTGTACGAAGAATATGGATTGCAATCGATCCGGATTCCCGGCGCGTGCCCTCATCCGACCAAACTCGTGCAGTCGGCTGCGATGGCCTCGGTGGCGCCGCCGCAACCGAGCTATCGCCCGCATCTTCTCGCCAACACCGTGTCGGACGGATTGCTGTCCGATGCCCAGCTTGAATCCGTGATCTATGCTGGGGAGGCGCATTCCCGTTTCCTCGCCGGATCATGGACGGTCGACGAGACCTGGGACATTGTCTCTGCCGCATCCGACGACACCGAACACGCGGTACGCTTTCGATGTGGCTGGTTCCTCGGCGACGGCACCGGCGCCGGCAAGGGCCGGCAGGCCGCCGGCATCCTGCTCGACAACTGGTTGAAGGGCCGCACCAAGGCGGTCTGGATCTCCAAATCCGACAAGCTGATCGAGGATGCCCAGCGCGACTGGTCGGCGCTCGGCATGGAGCGCCTGCTGATCACACCGCTGTCGCGCTTCCGCCAGGGCACGCCAATCTGTCTGGAGCAGGGCGTCCTTTTTACCACCTATGCCACGCTACGCTCCGACGCGCGTGACGAGAAGGTATCGCGGGTCAGACAGATCGTGGAATGGTTGGGCGCCGACTTCGATGGCGTCATCATCTTCGACGAGTCTCACGCGATGCAGAATGCCGGAGGCGGGAAGGGTGAACGCGGTGATGTCGCGGCCTCGCAGCAGGGGCGCGCCGGGCTTCGCCTGCAACATGCGTTGCCGAATGCGCGCGTGGTCTATGTCTCGGCGACCGGCGCGACCACCGTGCACAATCTCGCTTACGGCCAACGTCTCGGATTGTGGGGCGGCGAGAACTTTCCGTTTGCGACGCGCGGTGAGTTCGTCGAGGCGATCGAGGCCGGCGGCGTCGCGGCGATGGAGGTGCTGGCACGCGACCTCAAGGCGCTCGGTCTCTATGCCGCGCGGTCGCTCTCCTACGACGGTGTCGAATACGAACTGATTGAACATAAGCTCACCGACGAGCAGATCCGCATTTACGATGCGTATGCCGGCGCCTTCAGCGTCATCCATAACAACCTTGAAGCCGCGATGAAGGCCGCGAATATCACCGGCGCCACGGGCACGCTGAACGCGCAGGCCAAGTCCGCCGCGCGGTCGGCTTTCGAATCCGCCAAGCAGCGCTTCTTCAATCATCTCATTACCGCGATGAAAACGCAGTCGCTGATTGCTTCGGTCGAGCGTGATCTGAAAGCCGGCCACGCCGCCGTCATCCAGATCGTCTCGACCGGTGAGGCGCTGATGGAGCGGCGTCTCGCCGAAATTCCGACCGAGGAGTGGGGTGATGTTCAGGTCGACATCACGCCACGCGAATACGTGCTGGATTATCTCGTGCACTCCTTCCCGACGCAGCTCTATGAGCCGTTCACGACCAGCGAGGGCGATCTGTCGTCGCGGCCGGTATTCCGAGACGGCCAGCCGGTGCAATGCCGGGACGCGGTCGCCCGCCGTGATCGGCTGATCGAGAAGCTGGCATCGCTATCACCAGTCCACGGCGCGCTCGACCAGATCGTGCAGCGCTTCGGTACGGACATGGTGGCGGAAGTCACAGGCCGCTCGCGACGTATTATCCGCAGGACCGGGGCAGACCACGTCGATCGACTCGTGGTCGAGAACCGTGTCGGGTCTGCGAACCTCGGCGAGACCCAGGCCTTCATGGACGACCTCAAGCGCATCCTGGTGTTCTCCGGTGCCGGCGGCACCGGGCGCTCCTATCACGCCGAGCTTTCGGCCAGGAACCGTCGTCTCCGCGTACATTATCTCCTGGAGGCCGGGTGGAAGGCCGACGCCGCAATTCAGGGGTTGGGTCGGACCAACCGCACCAACCAGGCGCAGCCGCCGCTGTTCCGGCCGATTGCGACCAACGTGAAGGCAGAGAAGCGCTTCCTCTCGACCATCGCGCGGCGTCTCGACACGCTGGGCGCCATTACCAAGGGCCAGCGCCAGACCGGCGGGCAGGGCCTCTTCCGCGCCGAGGACAATCTCGAAAGCCATTACGCGCGCGATGCGCTGCGCCAGCTCTATGTCTTGCTCGTCACCGGCAAGGTCGCCGGCTGTTCGCTTCAAGCATTCGAGGATGCGACCGGATTGAAGCTGACGGACTCGGGCGGCATCAAGGACGATCTGCCGCCGATCACCACGTTCCTCAATCGCTTGCTGGCGCTGACCATCGACCTGCAGAACATCCTGTTCACGGCGTTCGAGCAATTGCTGACTGCACGCATCGAGGGTGCGATTGCCAGTGGCACCTACGATGTCGGGCTGGAGACGCTGCGAGCCGAGAGCTTCACCGTCTCCGCGCGCGAGACGATCTACACCCATCCTGGCACATCCGCCGAAACCCGCCTGCTGACGATCACCCAGCGCGAGCGCAACCGCCCGGTGACTCTGGACGAGGCGTTCGAGCGTCTGTCCGACCCGCGCGCCTTGCTGCTGATCAACACCCAGTCGGGCCGTGCCGCCGTGCAGGTGCCGGCACGTAGCGTGATGTCGGACGACGGCGAGGTGGAACGCCGCGTTCGGCTGATCCGGCCGATGGAGCATGCCGCCATGCCTTTGGCGGCAATGCCGCAGACCCATTGGCAGGAAGCCAACCGCGACGGCTTTGCAAGAGCCTGGCAGGCCGAAGTCGCGGAGGTCCCGCCGTTCACAGACAGCGAGATCCATATTGTCGCCGGTCTGTTGCTGCCGATCTGGAAGCGTCTCCCGAACGAATCGACACGGGTCTATCGGCTTCAGACCGACAGCGGCGAGCGCATCATCGGCCGCAAGGTCTCGTCGGCCTGGGTCGCCAGTGCTCTGGAGGCGGGGACTTCAACTCTATCTCCGGATGCCGCCTTCATCGCGCTGATGGACGGCAAGACCATTCTCGATCTTGCCGAGGGTCTTCAGCTTCGACGCGCGCGCGTGATGGGCACCCACCGGATCGAACTTTCCGGTTTTACAGATGTGATGCGCGACCGGCTGCGCGCCTACGGCCTTTTTAGCGAGATCATCTCCTGGAAGCTGCGGTTCTTCGTTCCGGTCGATGCGACCGGGTCGGCGATCCTTGCCAAGGTGCTGGAGCGCTATCCGATCGCGCGTATCGCCGACCGGGCGGCGGCGTGACATGGCGCATGATGCGGCAGAGCTGGCGCATCGGCTCGCGCGCGAGGCCGAAGCGGTGTGCCGACATTATCTCTCCCAAGGGTGCCGGGTCGGAAACTACTGGCAGGTCGGCGACGCCAAGAATACGCAGGGCCGCTCGATGTTCGTGCGGCTGACCGGCGACCCGTCCGGCAAACGCCGTCCCGGAAAATGGACCGACGCGGCGACCGGCGAACACGGCGACCTGCTCGACATCATCAGCGAAACCTGCGGCTTGGTCGATTTCCACGATGTGGCCGACGAAGCACGACGTTTCCTGAGTTTACCACGGCCCGAGCCGAAGCCCGGAATTCCTGGGCGCTTATCGCCAGCGCCGATGGGCTCGCCGGAATCGGCCCGCCGGCTGATTGCGATATCGAGGCCGATCGCTGGCACTCTCGTCGATTTCTATTTGCGCCACCGCGGTATCACCCATCTGGATGACGTCAGCGCACTGCGATTTCACCCACGCTGCTACTATCGCCCCGATGCCGACGCGCCGACTCAGACTTGGCCCGCGATGATCGCTGCTGTCACCGATCTCAAAGGCCACATCACCGGCGCGCATCGCACCTGGCTCGATCCATCCGGTTGCGACAAGGCGCCAGTCGACACGCCGCGGCGCGCGATGGGCCATCTCTTGGGCAATGCCGTTCGCTTCGGCGTCGCCGATGACGTGATGGCGGCGGGCGAGGGGATCGAGACCATGATGTCGCTCCGCTGCGTCATGACGACCCTGCCGATGAATGCCGCGCTCTCGGCCGCGCATCTCGCCGCCATCCTGTTTCCGGCCACGCTGCGCCGTCTCTATATCGTGCGTGATGACGATCCGGCGGGCGATAGTGCGATGGGGAGCTTGAGTGCACGAGCACAGGCGGTCGGGATCGAGGCGATCACGCTGTCGCCACGTTGCGACGACGTCAACGGGGATCTGCGGCGTCGCGGCATCGATGCGTTACGGGCAGCATTGCGGGTGCAGATCGTCCCGGAAGACGTTGGCCGCTTCTTGCATCCGGACGTCAGCGCCGGGACGGGGTGAGGCAAGCGGCGTTCCGATCATGCGCCGCCTTCGGTGTTGGCTTCTCATCGTGTCGGAGAGGTCCGCGTCCCCGGCCTTCTGAGAGGGCGATCGAGCCGTCAAACGGTCCGGCCCCGCAATGGCGGATGGCCGACTATTTTCCGTCGCGCCCTGCATTGTTTCCATCGCGCCGGGCGCGATGGAGGAGGGCGCTTTACATCGCGAGTCAAAATAGTCGGCCCCCACCATCCTCCGCTGCGCTCCGGCCGCTTCCGCTTCGCTGCAGCGGTGCAGGTCCGGCCCGCCCGACGGCTTTCGTCGCCACGAAGGCCGCGATGGGCGCGGCCGATCCGAGCACAAGGAAGCCGCCATGACGACCGACGACGACACCACCGGCTACGAGCCGCCGCAGGCATCATCCCCGACCGATCATCTGCTGACCGAACTCCAGCTCTACGGCCACCGCCCGTTCCAGGACGAACCCGATCCGCGGCCGTTGCCCGACCCCCGCATCGCCGCCGGCGCCGTCGCCGACATTTTTGACGCCCTCATCGGCAGCCTTGATGACACCCGGCTCGAACCCGACCTTGACGATCTGTTGTGGTCGACCGTCAATCTCTTCCATCGCGCGACGGAGCGGATCGCACGCCACCTCGACGACAACGAGCAGGCGCAGCGACGCGGCCAACGCGAACAGGATGGCTCCGAGGTGCGGTCGGTCGAACTGGAACGCCTCATCGCCGAGGGCATGACGCTCAGCGAGCGTCGCAACGCCATGGAGTTCTTTCGCGACCATGCCGCCGAACACTACGAACGGCGCACCCACACGGCGTGGCGCCCGCGGTCCGGGTCGATGGTCAACCACCGCGCGCTCACCGCGACCATGATCGACAGCCGCGACTACCTCGCGGCCAAGCGTCGGGCCGAGACCGAGGTGATGCTGCCGCCCGGACCGAAGGTGGCCTTCAGCGGCGGGCTCGACTTCAACGATCACCGCCTGATCTGGGACGTGCTCGACAAAACCCGCATCAAACACGCCAACATGGTGCTGCTGCACGGCGGATCGCCGAAAGGTGCCGAGTTGATCGCGTCCAAATGGGCCGACAATCGCAAGGTGCCGCAGATCGCCTTCAAGCCGGACTGGACACGGCACGCGAAAGCCGCACCTTTCAAGCGCAACGATGCGATGCTCGACGTGCTGCCGATCGGTGTCCTGGTCTTCCCGGGAACTGGTATCCAGGAGAACCTCGCCGACAAGGCGAAGAAGCTCGGCATCCCGGTCTGGAAATTCGGCAAGAAGCCTGAGGAGGGAGGCGCGTAAGCGCCGCCGCCTTTTCATCGAGTTTCAAACACGATGCGGCGCATTGAAACGCGCCGCAGAAAAATCTGCTGCCACAATGGATCAATTTTGCTATTGTTCGACTTGCGCCGTGGTGGTGGTGGAGGCGCGACCCTTGCACTCTTGTGACAGGATAAACCACCATGGTCGCCATCGGCGTTGTTCTCAATCTCGTCGGACTCGGCGTCTTCTGCTGGCTGTTGTTTACGCTGGCCGTTTATGCCTTGCCGTTTTTTATCGCCGTCACCGCGGGCCTCTTCGCCTATCACAGCGGAGCGGGTTCGCTCGGCGCCGTTACGCTCGCTCTCCTTACCGGCGGCGCGACGCTCGCAGCGGCGCAGATCGCCTTCACGCTGGTCCGGGCGCCGTTCCTCCGTTTCGTTCTTGCGGTGCTGTTCGCGGGACCGGCCGCAGTCGCCGGGTTCTACGCGACGCACGGCCTTGCCGCGTTCACGACACCTTCGGAGATGTGGCAGAATATCTTTGCCGTCGTCGGCGCGATGGTCGTCGGCGCAACCGCCTGGCTGCGGCTGGCCGATGCCCCGCTCGACGGTGGAACATCGCGAGCGGATCAGGACGTCGTCCGGCGCCGCGGTCTGACCTCGACCTGAGGCAGCCCGCCGCCCGTCGCCAGATTCACGCTTTCCGAAGCGTTGCCGCATGCTCGCGCACTAACCTCGAGCGGGTCACGCTTCGCGGACGAACGGATGTCCGTGCGCCGATGGCTGGCCGACATCGCCGCGGCACGGTGCATTGGGTCGGCAGTGTTGGAGTGACAGGCGAAAAACTGCCCGGACATCGACGACGCTATCCCAGATCGCCAGATGTTGCGTGGTAAGGCGCAGGTTCGCTGGTTCTTTCTCCTTGCAAGGCTCTGTCACGCCGAGCGCGGGTCATCGGGTCTCTGTGATGGCCTGATCTGGCCGAACGACGGCTGCGCCTCGATCGCCTAGCTGCAATGCCGTCGTTCAACTTTCTTCCCCTGGGCTTCGCCCATTCCTCGCGCAAGACAAGAAAGTTGCCCGCCTGGCATCCTCCGCTGCGCTTCGGTCCGAAGACGGATGCAGCGCCGATCGCCTCCGGCCTGTCGATCGCCATCGAGACCGCGATGGTCGCGGCTCGGAAACAGAGAACAAGGAGAATTACCATGGCGAACATCGGCACCTTCACCAAGAACGAGGCTGGCGCATTTATCGGCGAAATCGTCACGCTCAGCTTCCAGGCCAAGAACGTCCGCCTCGTCCCCGAGACCAACCGGGCCAACGAGAACGCCCCGAGCCACCGCGCCTATGTCGGCCGGGCCGAGATCGGCGCCGCCTGGCCCAAGCGCTCCGCGGAACAGCGCGACTACCTCTCGGTCAAGCTCGACGATCCGAGCTTCAACGCTCCGATCTACGCGAACCTCTTCGACGACGAGGAGGGCGGCAGCTACACCCTGATCTGGTCGCGCCCGCAGAAGGCTCGCACGGCTTCCGTCGATTGATCAATCCGCTCTCAGATGCCCCGCCGGGAGGCGGGGCATCTCGCGCGCTCAAGGCGTCGCCTATCGACCGCGCGCGAAGCACGCGCGGCGAGGGCGTCCATCTTCAAAAGGGAAATTACTACGCGGCCGCCCGCGCCGACGGGTCGCGCTGCGTCTCGACGCGCGTCTGAAAGGCATGATCGCAAGCGTCACAGCGCCAGTGCAGGATGACTCGATCCGCGCTGACGAACGTAGCATGCTCGGCGGCGAACAGCGCCTCGCCGCAGGCCGGGCAGCCCCGAAACCCCATGAAGCGCGCAAATATCCGCAGGCGAGAATCTGTCGTCATCGGCACCGGCTCCTCGGTGCACCGCATAAGCGCCCGGTGTGAAGACGACGTGACTTCTACGGTGAAGATTCAAGGTCTCTTTGTGGCGCAAGTCCGGGCGAACGATGTCTTCGCAGCCGCAGCAAATCGCAGGATGCAATCTCCGCCCGCGATGTGATCTTGAGACCAGAGCCGATGCGACGCCGCCGGATCAGGACTTGCCGCGCGACGGCTTCGACGCGCGCCGTAGCAGCGCATCGGGCTCGACACCGAGCACCTCGGCCAATTTTCCAACCATGTCGATGGTCGCGGCGTAAACGCCGCGTTCGAGCGAGCTGATATAGGTCCGGTCGACGTCCGCTTCATGCGCCAACGCCTCCTGCGACAGCCCCTTGGCATGCCGGGTCCGGCGCAGGTTGCGGGCGAACACCTCTCGAATCTCCATTCGAAAAGTGTTCGTCTTGTAGGGTATTTCACTACGGAGTATACTCGACAAACCGATCCTGCTTGCCTCCTGGAATCCGACGGAATTCGGAGGCAGCCGGGACGCGGACCTCTTGACGATTTGCGGTAAAAGCCGGGCGACCTGTTAATGGCCCAAAAACTGTCATCGGTCCGAAGCAAGAGTGCCGTATTTTTGCGGTACGAATGTCGACAGATGACTGGCGCGAGTTTTCGCCATGACAAAAATTGCCTTTGACGACCATCCCCCCGACCTGCCGCATGTCACGCCTTACGACGAGCGGCACCTCAAGACCTACCTTCGGCTGCTTGATGCCGATGAGGAGGGGGCCGACTGGCGTGAGGTCGTGCAGGTGATTTTCGGTCTCGACGCGGAACGCGAGGCGGATCGCGCGCGTAGCGTGCATGACAGTCATCTTGCTCGCGCACGATGGATGACCAAGGCCGGATATCGTGACCTGCTCAAACCACCATTTCAATGAGTTGAGTAGGCGACGTTTTTCATGGCACCACGCCTATTCCATCACCTTTCGCTGATCGCGGTGTTGCAACACGCGTTGCAGCGACGGCGACTTCTGCACATCGACGATGCTTCCGGATACTCGGCGACGGGGAGGGGCATGCCTTTCTTGAGGCTGAGTAGCGCTGGAGTGGTCGCATGCCGGATGATGAAAGTTGGCGGTCGCAAGATCCGTCCGCCTATCTCGATCGTGTGCAACGAGCGGGGTTCGCCTGGGAGTTTCTGAGGCGCAACCCCGATTACCGCGATGATTACGAACGTATAAGCCGCGATGCGATAAGCGGCATCGCCATCGCGCCGGAGGCCGCCCTTGCGCTGGCCCAGCGCTGGGGGTTGAGTTTTCCCGTGCGACCCGATGCAACGCAGCGACCGCGCGCTGGTCTTGTGGGAGTTTACCGCGCTGCCAACCGCGACGATCGTGACGACAGCGCCGCCGGGCAGCGGATCGGAGATCACGCTCGATCGGATTCCACTGGCCCTCGAAAAGCAGCGCACAGACGGCCGTCACCTGCTGTGGCAGGGGCTAAACGACGACCAGCGGATCTGGATTCTCCCCGGTACGAATCCGTCGGCACCGATCGCCGCCGTTATCCCGTTCGATACGCACGTGGCGCAACGCGTCGAAGCCGTCCTTCAAATCTGGCACCGCCTGACTGATGCCGAGGTGCGCCCGACAGCCTTGCCGCTAACCGTGCAACAGCGCCGCCGCTTGATCTTGATGCTGAGAGCACTTGACGGTCGCCAGCAACGGGCGACGTACCGCGATCTCGCTGCCACCCTGCTTGATCCCGATGTGCGGATCCAAAGCCGGCGCGACTGGCTGACCTCGTCCTATCGTTCGCAGATCATCCGACTGGTCAAAGACGCCGTCGGTCGGATGCAGGGCGGCTATCGCGACTTGCTCTCCGGCCAATAGCTGCTGCGCGGTCCATCCTGCCACGCAGGGCGTTGGCGCCCGGGGAGCACGCCGCCGCGTCAGCGTTCCAGCGGTGAGGGGATGGTCGCAAACCCCGGCGGCATCTTCGGCATCCTCTTCCGCGCCTGAAATTCGCAATCGTGCGCCCAACACGCCGTCGATCCCCGATGGCGGCCGAACCTGCACCGGGCGCATCTATGGCCGACAATTCCGGCAATTCGCAGCAACGCTATCTGCGCACCACCGAAGCGGCCCGGTTCCTCGGCCTGTCGGGTCGCACCTTGGAAAAGCACCGCACCTACGGCACCGGGCCGAGCTATCGCAAGCTCGGCGGCCGTGTCGTCTACGCCCTCGAAGACCTGCAGGCCTGGGCCGACATCGGTCTGCGCCAGTCAACGTCCGACCAAGGCAAGGGCGTCGTCCATGCCGCCAAGCCGGTGAGCGGCTTGGGCCCGCTCGTCGGCGGCCGATCCCCGGTGAGGCGATCATAGCCATGATCGCCCGCCGAGCAGACCCCGCAGAAACTGCGCGTAGTGAGTCACCGGGTTTACTGAACGGCAGGCCCGCGCCGTGCGATCCGAGGACCACGCATCTCGCAATCGACCCGTTGACGCATGTCGAATTGACCTGGCAAGCGAAGCGCATCGAACACCGCATCCGGTTTGGTCATCCCGTCGCCACCGCGCGGCTCGATCGTCATCGCCGCCGGGTGTCGTTCGCACCTGGTGCTATTTTCGCCGTCATGCGCTGGGCCGCCAACGACTTCGGCACTGTGCTCTCGCGCATCGACGTCCTCCGTGCAGTCCAGGCGGAGGAGTCCTTCACGACGGTGCCGCTGGTGCAACCGGGTGGCGTCATCCTGCTCACGATCTCCGGTTGGCCGAAAGTCGAGCGGGTCTTGCAGGCGATCGACGGAGTCGAGGCGCTCGGCATCGACCCCGCCGACGCTGCGCCCGAACATTGGCATCACGTCCACAACCGCCTCAGCGTTGGCGATACGCCGCGCACTTACACGATGACGCGCCATAAGGCATGGCTCAAACGGCGGCGAGTTGCGCCATGACACCTCGCGCTGGGTATACCCTCGCTGCGTCACTCGCGGTCGCAAGTCTGCTCGCGACCCTCGGCGCGAACTCACCGCCACATTATATCTGGAATCTCACGCCGAGCGTTCCGCTTGGCCTTTACGCGGTGCAGTCGCCAGACCGTCTCTATGTCACCATGCTGGTCGTCGTGACGCCGCCGGAAGCGCTGGCGACGACGTTGGCGGAGGGCGGCTATCTGCCGCGCGGTGTGCCGCTCCTCAAACGCATCTTCGCCCTTTCCGGGCAAACCGTCTGTCGTTTCGGCGTGCGGATTACGGTTGACGGCATAGCCGCCGCGCCGGCGCGCGAGCGCGATCTGCGCGGCCATCCGCTGCCGGTCTGGCAAGGCTGCCGCCTGATCGCTGATGACGAAATCTTCCTCATGAATTGGGACGAGCCCGACAGCCTCGATGGCCGTTACTTCGGTCCGTTGCCGCGCAGCGCCGTCGTCGCGCGCGCGGTGCCGATCTGGACCGACGAGGCCGGCGACGGACGCTTCGCGTGGCGCGCCCCGACGCAATGACACTTCGCTTTACCCACCCAGCAACGGAGGCCACCATGGCACAGATCGGCACCTTTACCCGCACCGTCGATGGATACACCGGCACCATCCGGACCTTCACGCTCAAACGCGATGTCATCATCATCGTACCGGCCATCGCCAGCGAGACCGATAACGCGCCGAATTACCGCGTCCTTGCCGACGACGTGGAAATCGGCGCGGGATGGAAGCGCACTGGCGACAAAGCTGGCGATTATCTCTCGCTGCTGATCGACGATCCATCATTCGGCCAACCGATCCGCGCAAATTTGTTCCAGGTGGTGAGCGGCGGTGACACGTTCCATCTGATCTGGACCCGTCCATCGCGCCGCGCGCCGCGCGAGTGAATCCGTGGCGCCGCTCGCGAAGCCGCTGCGCGTTGCCGTGATCGTCACCGCATCGCTTGCGGTCCTCATTCCCTTCACGGCCCGCAGCGAGACCGCGCCGGCACACGTCGCCGACGCCGTCGCGCCGTGGTCGCAATTCGTCAGCGAAGCGGCCGAGCGCTTTGCGATTCCTGCGGCATGGATACGTGCCGTGATGCGGGTCGAGAGCCACGGCAACGTCAAAGCCGTGTCGCCAAAAGGCGCGGTCGGGTTGATGCAGATCATGCCCGCCACTTACGCCGAACTGCGCGAGCGCTATGCGCTCGGTGCTGATCCTTACGATCCGCACGATAACATCGTCGCCGGTGCTGCCTACCTCCGTGAAATGCACGACCGCTTCGGCGCATCCGGATTCCTTGCCGCTTATAATGTCGGCCCGGCCCGCTACGAAGACAACCTTGCGACAGGCCGTCCGTTGCCCGACGAGACCCGCAACTACATCGCATCGCTGTCGCCGCTGCTGTCCGACGCGCAAACTGGCGACAACGCGACCGCAGCCGGCGAGCCGAACACCTGGCGCGGGGCGTCGTTATTCGTCGCGCGGTCTCAGCACAAATCCTCGGACGCGCGCCTGTCGTTCACACCGCAATCGTCGCCCGTTGGACACGACCGCGGTGCTGTCGATCTGTCTGCGCTCGCGCCACTTCCCGGCGGCTTATTTGTCAAACAAGCACCTGCACCCGGCAAGCCATAATCCCACATCGTCGTTTTCGTGCTTTCTCGCGCAATCGCGTAAGCCAGGCTGGAGTTCCTGAGAACGCCAGCAAACGAGCGGAGGACGGCAAGATTAAAGCAAACGGTGCCCTTCGGTGCCCGTTTGCAAAAAAGCGTTGTCTGCACATCGGTTAGCGCGAGGGGTCGACGCTTACTAGATGGCCGCGTTGCCGCCTTTGACAGTTTGGTGTTTGGTTTCAATGGTCGAGGCGGCGCTGATCCGTATTTGCTATCTCGGGACCACCAGATTATCAATGCGATTGCAACGACATTCGCATCGATTGCACTGCCGCCGATCTCCAGTATTTGCACGCGCGTCCGCGACGGTCGTCGGACGTAGCTTGCGTTTCGCTTTCGTGCCCGCATACTTTTCGGCATGAGCGACGAGACCTCCGACTTCCGTATCCGCACTGGCCGCATCGGCAATCGCGGCTCCCGCGCCGGCGGACGCCCACGCTCCTTCATCGACCAGGTGCTGAAAGCGTCCGCCAAGGCGAACGGCGCCGCGCTGACGCCAGCGCAATTCTCGAACCGCAGGCGCCGCGGTCCTGGCGCGGCGCGGCCCCGTAAAGGGAAGTGTTCCCGAATCGGCCGCGGGCAGGCTGCGGCCGATCGGCTGAAGCAGTCCGTCGATGGGCGAGGGCCCGGCAATCGGATGCGCCGCGTGATCGTGAAGGCGCGGATCGTCAAGCTCAAGGCTGGTAGCAAGCGCGTGGGCGCCCACCTGCGGTATCTCCAGCGCGACGGCACCACGCGTGATGGCACGCGCGGAACGCTCTACGGGCCGGGCACCGACACCGCCGATGGCCGTGAGTTTCTTGAGCGCTGCCGTGACGATCGCCACCAGTTCCGGTTCATTGTCGCGCCCGAGGATAGTGACCGCCTGCAGGACTTGCGCGGCTTTACCCGTGACGTGATGCGGCAGATGGAAGAAGATCTCGGCACAAAGCTCGATTGGGTCGCGATCGACCATTTTAACACCGGACATCCGCACAACCACGTTGTCATCCGTGGCAAGGACGACCTTGGCAAAGATCTGATCATCGCCCAGGACTACATCACCGATGGCCTCCGCATCCGGGCTCAGGAGCGCGTCACTCTGGAGCTTGGCCCGGAGACCAATCTGGAATTGCGCCGCAAGCTGGAGGCCGAGATGACGGCCGAGCGCTTCACCCGGCTCGACCGCATCCTCGTCGAGGAGGTGTCGTCTCGACGGCTCGATCTACGGCCTGAATCCGGCCAGCTCCGAGCGGATCTCGACAAGACGCTGTTCGTCGGACGTCTCAAGAAACTGGAGCAATACGGGCTAGCCACCGAGAGCGAACCTGGTGTTTGGTCATTCTCCGAGAAGCTGGAGCCTACGCTGCGCGAGCTCGGCGAGCGCGGCGACATCATCAAAGCGATCAATCGCGCACTTTCGGATCGTGGGGAGGAGCGCGCAGTCGGCAGCTACGTCCTGCATGACGCGACTGTGCCGGAGTCGGTCGTCGGCCAAGTCATCGGCAAGCGCCTCGATGATGAGCTTGGCGAACGCATTGGTCTTGTCATCGATGGCGTCGATGGCCGCGTCCATCATGTGGCGCTGGCAGATGCTACAAACAACGAGGTGCCGGCGGCGATGGGAAGCATCGTCCAGATCAGCCGTGAGGGGGTCTCCGGCCCGCGCGCGTCCGATCGGAACATCGTGGAAGTAGCTGGCACCACCGGCATTTACCATCCGAGCGCGCATCTTGAACTCGTCGCGAGCGGTTCTATCCGCGCCCCCGGTGGTGATGCCGACGGCTACGTCCGCAGTCATGTCCGCCGGCTTGAAGCACTGCGTCGTGCCGGCATCGTGGAACGTATCGACGCTGACCGTTGGCGGATCCCCGAGGACCTTGCGTCTCGCGCTGCCGATTATGACGCACGGCGCGGCGCGCAGGCTTCGGTTCGCATTCTCGCCACCCTTGATTTGGAACAGCAAATTGCCGGTGACGGTGCGAGCTGGCTCGATCGCGAACTGGCTACGCGCCAGCGCACGCCGCTCACCGAAGCCGGATTCGGCCAGCAAGTCCGGCAGGCCATGGAGCGACGCAAGGCCACACTGCTCGAGCAGGGCCATGCCTGGCGCGCACCGGACGGCAATATCCGCGCGCCACGCGATCTCGTCGCCCGGCTGGAACGCCAGGAAATTTCACGTGTCGGACCGCAAATGGCAGCCGCCCGTGGGCGTACATTCCAGCATGTCGGCGTCGGCGAACGTCTTAGTGGAACGTTGGTCGGCGGCGCCAATCTCGCCAGCGGACATTTTGCTATGATTGAGACATTCAGTGTGGATGGTGGTCTCGGCTTCAGTCTCGTGCCCTGGCAGTCCTTCCTCGACCAGCGCGTCGGCCAGCACATCACCGGCGTCATGCGTGACAGCGGCGGCATCGACTGGACGGTTGGGCGACAGCGAGGATTGGGGTTGTGAGGAATGCCCGATAGCGTCGCCCTAGGCGCCGCTTCTTATCAGGACCAGGAAGGGAATAACCACAGCCTCGCGACAGACCGACCTTTTTGATTCTCCATGCCAGATGAATCGAACGAGATTGCTTCTTCCGGATGGCGAGCTTGCTGCCGCCGACGAGGCGCGCTGCCATCCCGACGTCCAGGCGACAGTCTGCTGAGTCAGTAATTGCACGCCAGGTCGGCCGATCATACGATCGGCGTGCTCCCCATCTTGCTTTGCAATGCGTCGACAGCTTCCGTGACGGCCAGCCGTTCCGTCAGGAGTAAGCCAGTGCCTGCGACGAAGATCCTTTGGGGACAGATTCTCATTGTCACGTTCATTGTGCTCACGACCACCTGGAGTGCGACGCAGTGGACCGCGTGGCGTCTCGCCTATCAGGCGCAACTCGGTGCGCCCTGGGCTCATATCGGAACCTTGCCACTCTACTCGCCGCCGGCGTTCTTCTGGTGGTGGTTTTCTTACGATGCCTATGCGCCCGGCATCTTCGTCGAAGCCGCATTCATCGCAGCATCCGGAGGCTTCGTCTCAGTCGCGGTCGCCATTGCCATGTCGGTTTGGCGCGCCCGTGAGGCTAAAGAAGCACAAACCTATGGGTCAGCTCGCTGGGCCACGACCAAAGAGATCGCCGCAGCCGGTCTATTAGGCCCCGATGGTGTCTTGCTCGGCAGGATGGAGCACCAATATCTGCGCCACGACGGACCGGAGCATGTGCTTTGTTTCGCCCCAACGCGTAGCGGCAAGGGCGTCGGGCTCGTGGTCCCGACCCTGTTGACGTGGCCGGGCAGTTGCATCGTCCATGATATCAAAGGCGAAAACTGGCAATTGACCGCCGGATGGCGCGCCAGCTTCGGTCGCGTGTTATTGTTCGATCCGACCAATCCGGACTCGTCTGCTTACAATCCGCTGCTCGAGGTGCGTTGCGGCGATAGCGAAGTGCGCGATGTGCAGAATATCGCCGACATCCTGGTCGATCCGGAAGGGGCGCTTGAGCGACGCAATCATTGGGAAAAGACCAGCCACGCCTTGCTGGTCGGTGCCATTCTCCATGTTCTCTACGCGGAGCCTGACAAGACGCTTGCTGGCGTCGCTAATTTTTTGTCGGACCCGAAGCGAACCATTGAAGCAACGCTCCGTGCCATGATGACGACGTTGCACCTAGCAGATCGTCCGCACCCCGTCGTCGCGTCGGCAGCACGCGAACTCCTCAACAAGAGCGAGAACGAACGCTCTGGCGTGCTCTCAACCGCCATGTCGTTTCTCGGCCTCTATCGCGATCCAGTGGTCGCAAAGGTAACGGCTCGATGCGACTGGCGTATCAGCGGTCTTGTCGAGAGTGAGACGCCGGTAACACTTTATCTGGTCGTGCCACCATCTGATATTTCGCGAACCAAGCCGCTCATTCGTCTTGTTCTCAACCAGATCGGTCGACGTTTGACCGAGGATCTGAAAGCCAAAGCGAGGCGCCGGCGCCTACTGTTGATGCTGGATGAGTTTCCCGCGCTCGGTCGGCTGGATTTCTTCGAGTCCGCACTTGCCTTCATGGCTGGCTACGGTCTCAAGAGCTTCCTGATCGCACAATCGCTCAACCAGATAGAGAAGGCCTACGGCCAGAACAACTCTATCCTCGACAATTGCCACGTTCGTGTGGCGTTTGCGACCAATGACGAACGGACGGCCAAACGCGTTTCCGATGCTCTGGGCGTCGCAACCGAACTGCGCGCCATGAAGAACTACGCAGGGCATCGGCTTTCACCATGGCTGGGCCATCTAATGGTGTCGCGTCAGGAAACGGCCCGTCCGCTGCTAACCGCCGGCGAGGTGATGCAGTTGCCACCTGTGGACGAGATCGTTCTTGTTTCGGGCACACAGCCGATCCGCGCGAAGAAAGCTCGCTACTTCGAAGATCGTCGCCTCACCGACCGGATTTTGCCGCCTCCGAGCGTAAAGGCGCCGGAACGAGGCGCGCGAATCCAAGGCGATAGCGATGATTGGACAGCATTACCTATTCCAGCATCCGCCGCGCAGAACGATTGCCCGCCCCGCGCCGAAGATGACAGAGCCAATGGCGGAATCCGCCGTGAACCATCACTGCCCGAACACGAGGCGATCGCGCCCGAAGGGCCGGAGCCGGCGCCATCCGCCGCCGGCGGCGAAGATCGATCAAACGAGATCAGCATTCAATCTGCTGCCATCCGTCAGAGGATGCGCAGCGTCGCGCGCCTAGCTGCGATGGATCCTGACGATGGCATTGCGTTGTGAAGGAGGGGGAATGAGACTGCGAACGAATGTTTACTTTTCGCCGGAAATCTTGCGGCAACTGATCGATCTGTCGGATCGGCGGAAAATTTCTCGGTCTTCCATAGTCGAGGCAGCGGTCACAAGCTTTCTGTCGCCCGACGCAACCGACCGCGCCGAAGCCGCATTTACGCGCCGCCTTGATCGTCTGTCGCGGCAGGTGCAGCGCCTGGAGCGTGACACTGCGATCGGAACCGAGACCTTGGGACTGTTCATTCGTATTTGGATGACAGCGACGCCCTCTATGCCCGCGGAGATGAACGGCGGCGCCGACGCGCAAGGGCAGGCGCGATTCCAGTCGTTTGTTGCGGCGCTTGCAGAACGCCTCAATAAGGGACAAACGCTGCTGCGAGAAATTCCCGATGATGTATGGAATAAAATGGAATTCGCGAAAAACGGTCGCGAGGAGAGCTAGTCGCGCTGATTTTGCTCAGTCTCCCCTGCAGCCTAACAGAACATTGAATCATTTGGCTTAGCTGTTTCACAACATCCCGCTGGGCTTAGCGCCCTTCCAAATGCCCCTAAGGAGCATCAATGTCGCGCATTATCGACGCCTAGATTCACATCCGGACCATCGTCGCTTTCGGGATGGTTCTGTTGGTTACGATCGGTTTGGGTTCGTTTGCGCTTGTTGAGATTTCTGCTGTCGACAAAGCGGCGGATGATCTTGGTGGCAAGGCAATGCCATCCCTATTTCGTCTGAAACACTGCAGTATGCGGCCAAGAAATGTAGTGTCGGATACTGGATGCATAATCCCTCCTGCCGCCACGATCGACGCGTCGTCGGCGAAAGCCCTTCGAATTGCTGCGAGAGCATTCGGCGCGAGAGCCGTGTCGGCATCAATCGTTACAACGATATCCGTGTCGATTTCCGTGATGCCGGCATTGAGCGCCTCGGCCTTGCCGGAGCTCGGCTGCCGAAGAACCCGCAGAAACGGATAGAGTGAACTTCGCGCCCCACGGTGCCTTGCTCCCCAAGCGGCACTCCAAATTGAGAGGCAAGATTGACGGCGGTATCATCGGTCGAGCCATCGTCCACCACCAAAATCTGCTCAGGTTTGTCCGTCTAAGCGCAAAGCGCTGCTAACGTCTCGGGTAACACCAGCGCCTCATTGTAAGCTGCGATGACGATGCCGAGCGAGGGGCTGACCTTGCTCTCATGACCTGACGAGACTTCGCTCATGGTCTTCGAAGTCATCCAGAGACTAGCCAACTTGGGCCACGTCAGCCAGACAACAATGACCATCAGAATGACGTCATAGAGAATGTAAGTGATGCCAGCCGACCATGCGAGGGCGCCCTCCCGCGCCGAAGGCGCGCGTAATGAGGCCAAACCACAAAACGACAACTCCGACGAAAATCAGGGAGCTTACATGTGGCGCTTTGCGCGGGGACAATCGTGGTGAAGCAGAGGTGAAGGCAGCCTTGAATGATGATGGCATCAAACGACTCATATCGAAGGAATGAAGATCATAAAATGGTCGAGCGTGAATGCATCTATTGCACGGTTGACGACCCCATCCCACAAAAAAGTCATATGCGATGCGATCGAAGGTCAGAATAGATTGGCCATGTGAAACGTTCTCACACTCGCCAACGTAGCACCGATTTTCCGCAATCTGTTGTGAATAGGAATGCGGCCATAGGCGGGACGATTAGAAATGCCTCCGAAGGACCGGTCTTCAAACAAAACGAAGCGCTACACACGTGTGTCGATGTTTCTGCACTGGTCCGTTGCGTTTGTGATCGCCGTCAATATTGCGCTGGTCTGGATCGTCGTTTCTTGCCTGACGGTTTCATTCGACCGGTGATCGAGATGCACAAATCGCTAGGAATCACTGTGCTTGGCCTAGTCTTGCTTCACCTTCTGTGGCGGTCTGCGAATCCGCCGCGGGCCCTGCCGGACGACTATCATGCGTGGGAGCGCCGCGCGGCTAAGTCAGGACACTTTGCGCTCTATGTTCTGATTCTTGCCATGCCGTTGTCCGGCTGGTTGCACGACTCCGTCTGGAATAGCGCTGCACAATTTCCGATGAAGCTATTGGCCTCGTATCGCATTCATCGCAAACCTCGACCCGGCTACAAAAGATCACTTGCACGATATCTTTGGGAAGTTTCACACATGGGTGTCTTATCCTTTCTACAGATTGTTTGTCCTTCATGTGGGCGCTGCATTGAAGCACCAATTCTGGGATCACCACCTTCAACTTCAGCGGATGTTGCCGCGGGGCGGGCACAATGAAAAGAAGGGGGCAAATTGAAAAGAAGGCCCACCTCGCTTGCCTGTATCCGCAGATGCCTCGAATCATCTTTGAGGGCGGAGAAGAGGCAGATTCCACTTTAGTGAAAGCGGGCGGCCATGATTAAGAACGTTGAGATGGTGACTTTGCTGCATACGCTTGTGGCAGCTGAGCAGGGCAGCTTCAATCGCGCTGGCGAACTGCTTCGTGTGCCTGCGTCAACCATCAGCCGCCGCGTCAGAAGTCTGGAGACCCATCTGGGTGTCAAACTATTCGACCGCCATCGCCACGGCATTCGTCCAACCGCAGCCAGCGGTGCATTTCTTAAGCCGGTTCGTCGCATTCTGGACGAACTCAACACCGTCTTGATCAATGCCAAGGCCATCGCGCGCGGAAAAGCAGGCTCGCTGAGTATCGGCCTCTATATTTCGCCATCCTCCGGCCATCTGCGCACGTCAATTCGCGAATTCAAGCAAGCGTTCCCAGATGTCGACATGCAGTATGTCGAAGAAGAGCGCGCCCAATTGATGGAGCGGCTCAACGCGGGCTCGATCGATCTGGCTATCGTGGCAGGTCATTTCCGCAGCGGGGCGCATGACGTGATTCCGCTGTGGAACGAGAAGGTCCTGGTTGCCATGGCGGCAACTCATCCTCTCGCCGAAAAGACGACGTTGACTTGGGATGATCTTCGCAATGAACAGATCCTGTTAGGTCGCGATCCCGGTCCGGAGTTGAGAGACCACCTGATTGCCCGGCTGAAAGCATCCGGGGATCTTCCGAACATTCGTCACTCCCATGTCGGTCGGGATTTCGTTCTGAGCCTGCTCGACATTGAGTCTGACATCACGTTGCTCTACGAGGCCGATGCCGGAGTGCGCCACCCGGGCGTGATCTACCGTGAGGTGGCAGATGACCACGGTCCAAGCTTGGTGCCTTATTTCGCGTGCCTGATAGCCAGCAATGACAATCCGGCACTTCCGCGATTCCTGGACCTGCTCCGTCAGCACAAGGGTCCACAGCGTCGACAGAGCCGCATTCGTGGCGACTAGTCCTGTTGCCCGTGCTTCACTCTGCGCGCCTTCAGAAACACGCGGTCGGTTGCCATAAACCGCGCGATCATCGGAGCAATCAATTTGATAGGGTCGGCCTGCCGACCTGTCTCACGTGAGAGTACCTCCGCATATGCAAGGAGATCGCGGTGCACAGCACCCGGCAACTGAGTGGCGATCTTTACAGGTTTGTCATCGGTGTGAGGGCCGAGCTTGAGCTTTGCCATGACGCCTCTTCAAGTTTTGTAAGGTGCGAGCACGAGATCGCGGTTGACGATGACCCGCACCGGGAAGCCCGGCCTGATCGTCAGAATCGACTGCACATTGAGCTGACGGCGCACCAGGGTTTGGCCACTTTGGTTGATGGTGTCCTGGCTGCCGGTCCGCAACGAGCGGACTAACGAATTGTCGCCGCTAAGCACCAATTCGCTGCCGATGCCGAGCAGGGTGGAGATCGCCGCCGCTCCGAGCAGATTGCCCCAGTGATAATCGACGCCGTCCTCGAGACCGGCATAGCCTTGCGTATCGGCACCGGACTGGCGTTCCAGCACGATCGACTTGCCGTTGGGCATGATGATCCTGTTCCAAACCAGCAAGACACGTGACTGACCGAACGAGATCTGGCTGTCGTATTGCCCGATCAGGCGTGCGCCTTGCGGCACCAGCAGGAATTTCCCGGTAGGGCTGTCGAACACATTCTCCGTCACTTGTGCGGAGATTTCGCCCGGCAGATCGGAACGGATACCGGTGATCAGCGCCGCCGGAATGACGGCACCGGCCTGAACGACATAGCGTGACGCCGGCTTCTCGATCCGGTCCGGACTAACGGTCCGCTTGTCGGCGGGTGCGCTGACGAAGGCGAGCTTGCGGTCCTGCATGTTCTGCAACGAATCCGGATCGGGTGGCGGTTTGGTATCCGGCGTTTGGGCATTCGAAGAGGCGGACGCAGATGGTGTTGCGGATGAGGGCGACTGACGCACATTGGTGCTCGCGAACACGCGGCTGACCCGCGCCGCTTCGTTCTCCTGCACGATGCGCTGTTCGCCGGCATCGAGGCTTACGGTGGATGCGCCCTGCGCGGCCAGGATCGGGCGGCCGAGATCGCCGGGAAGGGGCGGGCCGAGCTGCGGCACCGTGCGCGGCGGAGGCGCCGTGTCCCGTGGCAGCCCCGCATAGTCCTTCGGCAGTTTTGCGAGTTCATCCGCGGTGGTCTTGTGGTCGGTGCTGTAGAGTTCAGTGCCGCCGCTCTGGCGCGGGCCGCGCGACTGCAGAGCCCAGATCATCGCCCCTAAAACCGCGATGCCGACCACGCCGCCGAGCCCGGCCAGCACTTTGCGCGAGAGCCGCGTCACTCGCGGGCGTTCCGCCCGCAGCCGAAACTCCTCAGCCAATCTGTCTTCGGATGGAATGCGGGGTTCGCTCACCATAGCTTCCACCCGTCGGTCCGCACGATCCGCACCTTTTGCTGGTTGTCGCCGCCAAGCCGCAGCTCCGCGCCGGCGAACAGGCGGTCGACGATGTAGTAGTTCTGCCTGGCGCGGTAGTTGACGAGCTCGGCATTGCCGTCATTGCCTATCACGAACAGCGGCGGCATTTCGCCCTGGGTGATGCCGTGCGCAAACTCGATATAGACTTTGGTGCCGTCGTCGAACACCTGCGTCGGCCGCCACGGCGGCGTGTCGCCTTCTATGGCGTAGCGAAATCGCAGCTTGCCGAGGTCGAGGCCGCTATCGATCGGTGTGGCGGCATCAGCGTCCGCGCTCTGGCGACGCAGCGCGATGAGCTGGTCCTGCGGATACTGCCACGACACCGAGGCCATGTAGGTCTTCTCGGTGGAGCGCAACTCCATCAGATAGGTGCGCCGGTCGGTGTTGATAACGAGATTGGACGTCAGATCCGGCCGCGTCGGCTTGGCCAGGATGTGAATCCGCTTGGTCGGCCCAGCGCCGCTTTCGGTATCGCCGATCACCCAGCGCACGGTGTCGCCGGCGGCGACCGGACCTGATCCCACAAGCTGCTCGCCCTCCTGCAAGGCGATGTCGGTGACTTGGCCCGGCGCGGTGTAGACTTGGTAGAGGGCGCCATCGACGAACGGATAAACCTGCACCGCGTTGAGATAGCCATGACGTGTGGGCTGCACGCGCGCGGCGTCGTTCGCTTTAGCAACGCGGTCCTTCGGGTCTTTCGGTTCGGGCTTGGCCGAGGTCTTTCCCGGAAGCGGCTTGAGCTGGCCGGGAAGTGGCAGCGGCTTGGGTAGTTCGACCACCTGGATAGGCTTCGGTGCCTCGGCTGATAGAACGGCCGGTTCCAGATCGTCATAGCCGATCTGCGGCGGTTTCCAGCTATTGGCGCATCCGGCGACCGGCAGCGTGCATAGTATAATGTGTAACAAGGAATGGAACCGCATTAGCCGAGCTCCTTCGACCAGTTGAGGGCATGAACAAAGACCCCGAGCGGGTTGCGCCGCAGCTTTTCTGTATCGCGCGGGGTCTCGATGACGATGGTGACAATGGCGGTCCAGCGCTCGGTCGCGCTGAGGCTGCCGTTTTCGTAGCGGCGCTCGGTCCAGGCGATCCGGAACGAATCTTGTGAGGCACGGATCACGCTCGAGACCTCGACCGCGACCTGCACCTTGCCGAGCTTAGCGAAGGGGTCATTGGTGCGGGCATAATCGTTGAGCGCCAGCGCGCCGCGATCGGTGACGAAGTCGTAAGCGGTGAGCCAGTTCTGCCGCACGATGATGGGATCGACCGGGATCGCGCGCACCTGCTCGATGAAGCGCGCCAGGTGCCACGCGATCTGCGCGTCGGTCGGCTTATAGTCGGCAACCGCCGGCGCCACGGCCTGCGCCTGGCCGAGCTGGTCGACTTGCACCACCCACGGCACGATCGTGCCGCGCGAGGCCTGCCAGAGGAGACCGCCGGCGAGACCCGCGGCCAGCGACAGAATGCCGAAGGCGATCAGCCGCCAGTTGCGCGCCTGCACCCGGGCCGAGCCGATGCGCTCGTCCCATACTTGCGCGGCTTTTTGATACGGCGTCTCGGGCGCCGGCGTTTTGCCGTACCGAACGCTCGGCCTTCTGAAGGGATTCATGAACGGTCATCCTGTTTGAGGGGAACGGAATTCGAGCCGCTGCCATGATCGCCGGAGCGAACGGTATGGATCGCGGCGGATGCGCCATGCTTCATGGCCTGGCCGCGGGCCTGACGCTGTGCCCAGGCCGGCGCGCCGGCACTGGGCGAGGACGACGAGGCGGATGCGGAAGAGAGCCCCGCCATCGAAGCGCCGCCGCGCGCTCCGGCGCCGATGGCGCTGCCCGCAATGCTCGCGCCGCCGCTTACCGCCATCGCGCCGGCGACACCGAGTCCACCGGCGGCCACGGCGGTTCCGACAGCCGCTCCGGCGCCAAGCTGCGGTGCGCCCGACACAAGGCCCGCGGCGATCGAAGGGGCGAAGATGCCGAGCCCGAACAGCGACAGCGCCGCCAGCACGATGGCGAGCGCGTCCTCGATGGTTGGCTGATTGCCGCCGAATCCTTGCGTGAACTCGCTGAAAAGCGAGGTGCCGATGCCGACAATGACGGCGAGCACCAGGATCTTGACGCCCGAGGCGACGACATTGCCCAGCACCTTCTCAGCCAGGAACGAGGTCTTGTTGAACAGTGCGAACGGGATCAGCACGAAGCCGGCCAGCGTCGTCAGCTTGAACTCGATCAATGTAATAAAGAGCTGCACCGCCAGGATGAAGAAGGCGATGATCACGATGAGCCAGGCCACCATGAGCACGAAGATCTGCACGAAGTTCTGGAAAAACGAGACGTAGCCCATCAGGCCGGACGCCGCCTCGAGCAGCGGCTTACCGGCATCGACGCCGACCTGCGCGAGCTTGCCCGGCCGCAGGAAATCCGCCGACGACAGCGCCGAGCCTGCGGCCTTGAGGCCTAAGGCGGCGAAGCTCTCGAACACCACACGGCACAGGCTGTTGAAGTTGCCGATGATGAAGGCGAAGAAGCCGATATAGAGCGTCTTCTTGATCAGCCGTGCGATCACGTCCTCGTCCGCCGCCATCGCCCAGAATAGGCCGGCGAGCGTAATGTCGATCGCAATCAGTGTGGCACTGAGATACTGGACGTCGCTGCTGAGAAGCCCGAATCCGGAATCGATGTAGCGGGTGAACACATCGAGGAAATGATCGATGACGCCGGTATTGTTCATAGCTTATTTCCTCACTGGTGGCGGCAGGATGCGCTTGCGCGCTTCGGCGAACGCGCTCTGACAATCCGGGTCGTCAACATTCTTGGTGCCGAGCGTCGAACAGCGCTGAAGCCGCTCATCGAGTGGATCGCTCGCGGGAGGCGGAGCTTTGTCGCGTGCTTGCCGCAATGGAATCGTGCAAGCGGACGCGGAGAGCGCGATCAACAGAAGGGGGGCTATTCGGGCAAATGTCATCGGCGCACCTCAATGAAACATCTGCGCGGATTGCGGCTGATAGCCCTGACCGTTGGTCAGGAACCGGCGGACCTGCTCACGGGCCTGGTCTTCACCGGCGGTCTGCCGCGCCTGTTCGATCGACTGCGCCCGGCCTTGCGCGGCGACCAGCGCGGTCAGATCGGCGAGCTGCCGCGCTTGCACCGCGAGCAATTGATTGCCGGCCTGAGAGACCTGCAGGACGCCGACCGCCGATTGGCTGGCGCTGACCAGCGTGTCGGTGTGTGCCTGCGTGGCCGGGAGATTGTTGACCGTGGCGGCGCCGACGCTCATCGAATGCTGAAACGCCGACACGGAGTTCTGCCAGCGGTCGCGCGCGCCGTTGATCAATTGCTGATCCGACTGCGACACGCTGAAGTTCTGGTATTGCTGGAACGTCTGCTCGATCGCCTGAACGTCATAGGCGATGCGGTCGACTTGTCGGAGCAGGTTCTGAGTCTGGGTAAACGTCCGATCGATGTCGTTGAGCAGCGAGGTCGGGAGGCTGGTGAGATGCCGCGCCTGATTGAGCAGCATCTGGGCCTGGTTCTGCAACGCCGTGAGCTGGTTGTCGATCTGCCTCAGCGTATTGGCCGCCGTCATCAGGTTCTGGCTGTAGTTCGACGGATCGAACACCGCGATCTGAGCCGTGCCGGGAGCAGCCGCAAAGAGGGAGGTTGCGACGATAACAATGGCTGCAACTGAGCGAGTGCGAGTCATGAGGACGGCTCCGTGATAAGGGTGGGAAGAAGATCCGCGGCCCAGGTCGCGCCCTTGCGGCGCAGCCACGCCGCAGCGAAGCCCTCGGGACCATGTTCGGCGACGAGTTCGGCGATGGTCACCTGGTCGGTCTTCGAGGACGCGGCGGTGAAGGCCAGCGCGGCATCGCCGAGGCCGAGTTCGAACAGGCGATTGCCGCGACGTGACTGGCAGTAGTAGTCCCGCTTCGGCGTCGCCCGGCTGATGATCTCGATCTGGCGGTCGTTGAGGCCGAAGCGGCGATACACCGTCATGATTTGTGGTTCGATTGCGCGCTCGTTTGGCAGAAACAACCGTGTCGGACAGCTCTCGACGATGGCGGCGGCGATCGCACTGCCCTCGATGTCGGCGAGCGATTGCGTGGCGAACACCACCGAGGCGTTCTTCTTCCGCAGCGTCTTCAGCCATTCGCGCAATTGTTGCGCGAAGCCGATGTCGTCGAGCGCCAGCCAACCTTCGTCGATGATCAGCAACGTCGGCGAACCGTCGAGTCGGCCTTCGATGCGGTGGAATAGATAGGAGAGGGCAGCAGATGCTGCAGCGCTGCCGATCAGGCCCTCGGTCTCGAACGCCTGCACCGGCGCATCGCCGAGCCGTTCGGCCTCGGCATCGAGCAGGCGGCCGAACGGACCGCCGAGACAATAGGGTCGCAGCGCCTGCTTCAGCGCGCTCGACTGCAGCAGTACCGAAAGACCAGTCAGTGTTCGTTCGCCAACGGGCGCGGAGGCCAGCGACGTCAGCGCGGTCCAGAGATGCTCTTTGGCATCGGGCGTGACGGTGATGCCCTCGCGGGCGAGGATCGACCCGATCCATTCCGCCGCCCAGCCGCGCTCGGCCGCATCGTCGATCGCGGCCAGCGGTTGCAAGGTCACCGACGTCGCGCTGTCATCGGAGAGAGCACCGCCGAGATCGTGCCAGTCGCCGCCCATGGCGATAGCCGCGGCACGGATGCTCCCGCCGAAATCGAACGCGAAGATCTGGCTGTGCGCGTAGCGGCGGAACTGCAGCGCCATCAGCGCCAGCAGCACGGACTTGCCAGCGCCGGTCGGACCGACGATCAGGGTATGGCCAACATCGCCGACATGAATAGAGAACCGGAACGGGGTCGCGCCTTCGGTCTTGGCGAAGAACAGCGGGGGTGCACCGAGGTGCTCGTCCCGTTCCGGCCCCGCCCATACCGCGGAGAGCGGGATCATATG
>NZ_JAFCKW010000002.1 GCF_018129965.1 Bradyrhizobium diazoefficiens
GCGAAGAACAGCGGGGGTGCACCGAGGTGCTCGTCCCGTTCCGGCCCCGCCCATACCGCGGAGAGCGGGATCATATGGGCGAGATTGAGGGTGGAGACCGGCGGCTGCCGGACATTGGCGTAGACATGGCCGGGCAGGGAGCCGAGCCAGGCCTCGATCGCATTCACGGTCTCGACGATGCTGGTGAAGTCGCGGCCTTGAATGACCTTCTCCACGAGGCGGAGCTTTTCGTCGGCGGTGCGCGGCTCGGCATCCCACACTGTGATGGTCGCGGTGACATAGGCCTGGCCGATCATGTCGCTGCCGAGTTCCTGCAACGCGGCGTCGGCGTCGGCGGCCTTGTTCGCCGCATCCGTATCCAAGAGCGTCGAGGCCTCGTTGGTCATCACCTCCTTCAGAATGGCCGCGACCGATTTGCGCTTGGCGAACCACTGCCGGCGGATCTTGGTCAGCAGTTTTGTGGCATCGGTCTTGTCGAGCATGATCGCCCGCGTCGACCACCGGTACGGAAATGCGAGCTGGTTCAACTCATCCAGAACGCCGGGGAATGTCGCCGTCGGGAATCCGATCACGCTCAACGTGCGCAGGTGCTGCGATCCCAACCGGGGTTCGAGACCGCCCGCCATCGGCTCGTCGACCAGCAGCGCATCGAGCTGCATCGGAATCTCGGGCACCCGGACGCGGTGGCGCTTGGTCGAGATGCAGGCGTGCAGGTAGGTTAGCGTTTCCGAGTCATCGAGCCAGGCGGCGTCAGGCACGAAGCCTTCGATCAGTTGCAGCACGCGCCCCGTACGATCGATGAAGCCGCGCAGCACCTCGTGCCCATCGACACCGCCGCGCTCGCGCCCTTCATAGAGCCAGGCTTCGGCGCGGGCGGCGTCTTCCGCCGGCGGCAGCCAGCACAGCGTCAGGTAATACGCGCTCTCGAAATGCGCTTCCTGTTCCTCGAACTGCGCCCGGCGTTCGGCGTCGACCAGCGCCGAGACGGGGTCGGGGAAGCGGCTGTCGGGATAGCGGTTGGCGGCGTTGCGCTGCGCCTCAACGAAGATCGCCCAGCCCGAGCCCAGCCGCCGCAGTGCATTGTTCAACCTTGCCGTGGTGCCAACCAGTTCGGCGGGTGTCGCGGAATCCAGATCCGGCCCGCGAAACCGCGCGGTGCGCTGGAAGCTGCCGTCCTTGTTGAGGACGACGCCGGGTGCGATCAGTGCCGCCCAGGGCAGGAAGTCGGCCAAGAGAGCAGGGCGCTTGCGATATTCGGCAAGGTTGATCATCGCGTCACCCTCCGAAATACGTGGGGTAGCGCAGGTGACGGCGCACCACGTCGACGAATTGCGTGTCGCGTTTGGCCGCCCATACCGCGGCGGCATGCCCGATCGCCCAAAGCAGGACTCCAGGGATCCACAGCCGCAGGCCGAGGCCGATCGCGGCGGCCAGCGTGCCATTGGCGATGGCGACGGTGCGCGGCGCGCCGCCCAAAAGGATCGGATCACTCAACGAGCGATGCACGGGTGCGTAAAAACCGGCGACAGGTTCGTTGATATCAGCCATCAGATCACCGCCCCGCCGCCGAACGAGAAGAACGACAGGAAGAAGCTCGACGCGGCGAAAGCGATCGAAAGCCCGAACACGATCTGGATCAGCCGCCGGAACCCGCCCGAGGTGTCACCGAAGGCGAGCGTCAGCCCGGTGGTCACGATGATGATGACGGCGATGATCTTGGAGACCGGTCCCTCGACCGATTGCAGGATCTGATTGAGCGGTTGCTCCCACGGCATGTTGGAGCCGGCCGCGTGTGCGGGGAGTGTGCTCAAGGCGAACAGGATCGCCGTGATGGACAGACGGCTTGGCGGACGAATGAGATGGGCGATCATGACCGGTCACTTTCGGGGCTGGTTTCGGGGTTGCTTGAGACGAGGACGTAGTCGCCGCCAGGCGACAGCTCGCGGACCGCGGCCAACTCGGCGACACGGCGTTGGGAGCCACGGCCTTCGAGGACGACGATGAGATTGATGGTCTCCGCGATCAGCGTGCGCGGCACGGTGACGACTGCTTCCTGGATCAGTTGTTCGAGGCGGCGTAACGCGCCGATCGCTGAACCCGCGTGAATGGTGCCGATACCGCCGGGATGGCCGGTGCCCCAGGCTTTGAGAAGCTCCAGCGCCTCTGCGCCGCGCACTTCGCCAACGGGAATGCGGTCAGGCCGCAGCCGCAATGACGAACGCACCAGGTCGGACAGCGATGCGACGCCATCCTTGGTGCGCAATGCGACTAGGTTGGGAGCCGCGCATTGCAGTTCACGCGTGTCCTCGATCAGCACGACGCGGTCAGATGTCTTAGCGACCTCCGCGAGCAGCGCGTTGACAAGTGTGGTCTTGCCAGTGGACGTGCCGCCGGCCACCAGCACGTTGCGGTGCTTTTGAACGGCGAGGCGCAGCAGATCGGCCTGCCGCGGCTGCATGATGCCGGCCGCGACGTAGTCCTCGAGGGTGAACACCGCGACGGCCGGCTTGCGAATTGCAAACGTCGGCGCGGCGACGACCGGCGGGATCAAACCTTCGAAGCGCTCACCGGTCTCCGGCAGTTCGGCAGAGACGCGCGGCGAACCCGGATGCACTTCGGCGCCAACGTGGTGCGCGACCAGGCGCACGATGCGCTCGCCATCCGCCGGCGACAGCCGCTCGCCAGTGTCTTCCAGTCCACCCTTGAGCCGGTCGATCCAAAGCCGGCCGTCGGGGTTGAGCATCACCTCGACGACGGATGAATCCTGCAGGAAGGTGGCGATCGCCGGGCCGAGCGCCGTGCGCAGCATGCGAGCGCCACGTTGCGTGGCCTCGGTTCGATTGGATTGTATTGCCACCCCAGCCCCCACCATTTGAGACCGCCGATGGCGATCCCGTCGTGGGATAATTAGAAAAGGCATGATCGGGGGAGACGCAACAAGGATTAGGCGGAGGTCGTGGCCTGGCGTATGAGGACAGGTGATCGGCGGGATGGCGCGTGTGAAAGCCGATCTCGGCGACAAAGCCCGACATAGGAAGGATATCGAACCGAAATCCGTGCAGCTTCACGATCGCTGAAGCGAGGGTGAGGCCGAGCCCCAGTCCGCGGGTGTTCCGGCTCCGATCGGACCGGTAGAACCGCTGCACGAGCAGATCGCGCTCGCTATCGGGAACACCGGGTCCGGTGTCGCTGATCCGCAGCGCATTCCTGCCTTCCGCAGCGATCAGGCGAAGATCAATCTGACCGCCTTCGGGCGTGAACTTGACGGCATTGTCGACGAGTTTCGTGATGGCTCGAACAGAAGGTCCCTGTCGCCACGCACCACGACGTCAGCGGCGGCATGGATGTTCAGCGTCAACCGCTTTTCCTCGGCGAAGGGCTCATAGAGTTCGCCGACCTCGCGCACCAGCTCGCCGACAGCGACATTGTCGAAAGCTTCGAGCCTCCCGGTCTGTTCGATTTCACGAATGCGTAAAAGCGCGGTGACGACGGAGATCGCGAGATCAACGCCTGCGATGGCGCGGTCGACGGCGCTCCGCAGATCGTCCACCGTCGTTGCGTTGCTGCGCGCGCGCCCAAGGCCAATCCTGACCCGCGCAAGCGGCGTACGCAGATCATGCGCGATGTCATCGCCGATCCCGGCCAGGTTCTCGACGAGTTCCTGGATCTCGCCGAGCATGCCGTTGACGCTATGGGCAAGCTTGTCGAGCGGCTCCCCGGTATCGCGCGTCGGCAAGCGCTGCTTAAGGTCGCCGGCGACAATTTTCTCAAGACGGAGATTCATCTCTTTGACCCGCTGGTGCGCTCTTGCGCCGAAGACGAGAGCAGCCACCAGGCCGAGGATGAACGCCGGTATCAGTCCGTAGATCAGGCCGCTTTTAACGACGTCGGCCGTCTCTTCATTGTAGCTCGTACTCCAGGCGACCACGACCACATTGCCGTTGGGCAATCGGCGCGCCACGGCCCGGACGGATTGCGGCGCATGCGACGTGTCGTCGAGGCGCACCACCGAACCGCCTTTGGGCGGTGCATCGAGGGTTAGTTCGGATGACCAGCGTTCGATGTTTCCGGACAGGCGTTTCCCGTCGCTGTCGAACAATCCCGTGGGCTTCACCCGGCGAGGATCCTGTCGAATGCGCTCGTCGTAACCGTCGAGGTTTCCCTGGCGCGCCTGCGCCAAGATGGCGTCGGCCTCCTGCATCACGAAGACGTCGAGGCGTCCGGCCAGCTCACGGCTGGTCTGAAGAAAGGTGACCCCGAAACTGACGAGGATGGTCAGCGCGATCGCGCCGAAGAGCGCGAGCGTGTAGCGGAAGGTCGTCTGGCGTGTCCACTCAAGCAGGCGCACGGAGTATGAATCCTTCGCCGCGGACACTGTAGATCATCGGGGTTTCCCCTGGACCATCGACCTTCCGACGGAGCCGGCCCATATGGACGTCGACGAGATTTGAATCGGGAACGAACTTGTATTTCCAGACCTCCTCGAACAGCATCGCCCGCGTCAGCAGCTCGCAGCGCCGCATCATATATTCCAGCAGCCGAAACTCGCGCGGAAGAAGTTCGATCTCCCTGTCGGCACGACTGGCCGTGCGCTCCATAAGATCGAGCTCCAGCGGACCGATGCGCAAAACGCTCGCCGCCGAATCCGCCGGCCGGCGCAGCAGCGCCTCGATCCGCGCGATGAGTTCGGGGATCGCAAATGGCTTGGTCAGATAGTCGTCTCCGCCTGCGCGCAAACCGCGTACCCGGTCGGTTACAGCGCCAAGGGCGCTCAGAACCAGGACCGGCGTGCGAATCTGCTCGTTGCGAAGGGTATCGATGACGGCAAGGCCGTCCATTCCAGGCAGCATGCGATCGACGATCAGCACATCCGCGTCGCCGGTCCTTGCCCAATGAAGTCCTTCGACGCCATTGTCCAACCAATCCACAGCATAGCCACGATCGCAGCTCAGCGCTGATTTCGTGTGCGGTATCGATATCGTCTTCGATAAGAAGAACCTTCGCCATGACTGCTCTCTGTCGTCCAGTGGGGGCGCCCCCTAATGGCTCGATATCCTCTGTATAGTGGACCTTATTTTGAGAATCCTGATGCATTGCACTACTAGCCTTGTGTGGTGATCCAACATTCTGTCATGAAGGTAGCCACGCGAGGCGTTCGAGCAATTAAATTCCTTTTTAAGCACTGATCGGCCCGGCAGAGGGCCCGGGCTGAGGGATTCCTGTCAGCAGCGGGCCCTTCCAGTTCGTTATTCGTTCATTTGGCGATAGCCTGGGCGGGCAGCTTCCGTTGTTCCCGGATCGCCGCCAACGGCAGCGTTGCTGACCCGCGGGCAGCGCGCCGCTCTCCCATCGCTCACACCATATCCCAATTCCCCGCCCCGCCCGCTCAACCGTGCGCGCCGTGCAGCGCCCTGTCGATGCAGTCGATCATGACGTCGCCATCAAAAGGCTTTTTGAGAAAGCCGATAGCGCCACAGCGTTGCGCGCGCTCACGAATACGCTCCTCGGGAAACGCGGTGATGAAGATGATCGGCAGGCGGCGACCTGTTTGCAGCAGGCGGGTCTGCAGCTCAATCCCGCTCATTCCCGGCATCTGGACATCGGCGATCAGACATTGTGCGGCAAGCGCTTCCGACGAATCCAGAAACTCCTCTGCCGAAGCAAAGGTCATTGTGCTCATGCCGAGCGATCGGACGAGACTAGCGGTCGCAACGCGCACCGATTCATCATCGTCAACGATCGCAATCTTTACTTCCTTCGACACGATGCTCATTCCTGTTGCCGTCCACCCTGCGGGTTCAAAAACCGTTCAAGGGCGGTTCTGCTATCCGCCAGTCATACTACGGATAGCGCCAGATTTAACTTATACGGTCGTTTAGGCCGCCTATCTCAGTTGGTTGACCGAGCCCAGCTCGATCGATGCTCGGACCAGGTCAGCGACCGATTTGGTTCCCAGTTTTCGCATCAGGTTGCTTCTGTGAATCTTCACGGTGATTTCGCTGAGGCCCATTTCATCGGCGATCTGCTTGTTCAGCAGGCCTTTGACCACGAACGGCATCACGTCCTTCTCGCGGGGCGTCAGCGTCTCATAGGCTGCTACCAGATCCGCAGCGGACTGTTCGGAGGCCCACCGCTGGCGGCCGGCCTCGATCGCCGCATAAACGGCATCCAGCATGTCCTGGTCCCGGAACGGCTTGGTGAGGAAGTCCACTGCGCCGGCCTTCATCGCCCGCACCGTCATCGGCACATCGCCGTGGCCCGTCATGAAGATGATCGGCAGCGCGACGCTCATCTTCGCGAGCTGGTTCTGAAAATCGAGGCCGTTGACGCCGGGAAGGCGAATGTCGAGGACCAGACAGCCGGGCGCATGGACGTGCTCGGATTGAAGAAACTCGGCGGCCGAGCCGAAGAGCACGACCGGCAGGCCCACAGATCGGAAGAGGCTGGCCAGGGCTGCGCGCATCTCGTTGTCGTCGTCGATGACCAGAACGACGCCGCCCTCCATCGCTGCGTTGTGGCCAGAACCTGAGGACGTCATGCGAACGCATCCTCGCCGACCGGCAAGATGATCATGAAGCAGGTGCCTTCGCCGGTCGTTGACGACGCGGAGATTCTCCCGCCATGCGCCTCGACGATCGACCGACATATCGACAGTCCCATGCCCATACCTTCGGCCTTGGTCGTGAAGAATGGCTTGAACAGGCTTGCGATGGTGTCTTCGTCGATGCCCGGCCCCCTATCCCGGACCTCAAGGATGAGCGCTGGTTCGCCCAGTTCGAGCGCGCCGGAACGCCCCACGATCGACAGGACGCGCGGCCGGTCGTCGACATTCGACATCGCCTGCGCGGCATTGACGATGAGGTTGATCATGACCTGTTGCAGTTGGATCTTGTCGGCGATCACCGCCGGCGGAGCTCGCCAGTCGACGTTCAGCACCACACGGTGCCTGTGCAACTCCCGTTGGACGAGGGGCAGTATGTCATCGACAAGCTCTTCGACCGTCAATGTACCGCGCTTCGTCATGCCCTTGCGCGCCAATGCACGCAGACGATCGACGACATCGCTTGCGCGCCGGCCATTGTTGACGATGCGCTCGACCGAGCCCTTCACCTCGTCAAGATCGGGGTCCTGTCGGCCAAGCCAGCGCAAGGCGGCCTGGCCGTTCGTGACAATGGCGGCTAGCGGCTGGTTCACTTCATGCGCAATGGAGGCGGTAAGTTCGCCTAAGGTGGCAACGCGCGCGAAGTGCGAGAGCTCGGCTCGGGCTTCATTAAGATCATCCTCGGCCCGGCGCTTGTCCTCGATGTCGGTGTTAATACCATACCAGCGAAGGATTTTGCCTTGGTCGTCCTTCATCGGCGCGGCGCGCACGAGAAGCCAGCGATAGGAGCCGCCCGCCGTGCGGACACGGCACGTCGCTTCGAAAGGCGATCCGGTCGAAAGCGCGTATCGCCAGTCTCGCTCGGCCGCCCCGAGATCATCGGGGTGCACTCCCGATCCGTTCTGGCTATCGGATTCGACCACCTTGAGGCCGGCGTCGGCTCCGTTGTACTGGATAAACGCCATCGAGCTTTCGTCGGGTGAAACGCTCCACACCATTCCCGGAATGGTCTCGATCGCTTCGCGAAGTTCGCGCTCGGCCGCGCGGATCTTGGCGTCGGCCGCCTTGCGCTTCGTGATGTCGTTGTAGGTTTTCATGATCGCGAGCGGACGGCCCGTCTCGTCGTGTTGCAGCAGCCAGCGACTGTCGAGAATAAGCTGCGTTCCATCACGGGCCGTGTGGATGATCTCGCCGCGCCATTGGCCGGTTCGTTCAGTCTCCTGAATGATGTCCGGACGTGGCGTCGTGTACTGCGTCTTCAACAGCGCCTCGGCCTTCTGGCCCAACGCGTGCGCGCGCTCCCATCCGTAGAGTTCCTCGGCGCCTGCATTCCAGTAGGTGATGACGTCGTCCATATCGCAGATGAAGATCGCGTCTTGGGCGAGATCGAGAAGCGTGGCCTTCTCCCGCAGGGCAAGAGCCGCTTGCTGGCTCTTGACGGTGAGAAAGGCGGTGATGGCGATGGCGCAGATGCACACCAGCGTGCGCACGAAGATTTCGTCAAACGTCCCGTAGACGATGAAGTGACTGAGGAGCGCCAGACCAGAGCAGATCAGCGCGACGGCGATCACGCCCCGACGAGTGAACACTGAACCGGCCAGCATCACCAGTGCCGCGTACAATACAGAAATGGATATATTAAAGGGAGTGAAAGTGTCTGCCAGAAATATAGCTACTATCCCGGCCACAATTGTAGCAATATGAAGTCTATATGTCGATCGTGTCTCCGTCATTGACCGGGTCAACATGAAACTGACGCCTCGAATTTTGCGTACATGGCATCCCCGTGCTTGAGACGTCCGTGTAGAATGGATCACGGTTTCACCATAACCGATTTCCGACCAAGATGAAGAGACCCCATCTTCGCGCAAAAGAGGCGCCCTTGACGCGGTGGAAGGGCGGCTGACACGCAGAGATTTTTGTTCTGCCATTAAAGCGACTTTTATGGGATCGATCGGCAGAAACCGGACAGTGGATGCTGCGCCACCCGCATTTCACCGGTTAGTCGTTCAACGGCTGTCGGCACCCCCGATATGGCTCGGCGACAAAGCCTCTCGAATCGGCATGATGGCCGGGACCGCGGCGCTGCGTCTTTCTCAACAGCATGCGATTTTGCGCGAGTGCACGGCGGCTTCTTGAAGCACGCAGCCGATGTTGGTCGACGGCCGCGTAATCCGCGGCCATGGCCATCCATGATCGTGCAGCGAGACAAAAGATGCGGCGGAGCGAAAAGACGATTTCCTCGGTTCGTCGTCTAACCGCCCCACGATAGCCGCCTCAAGCGGCGCCCCGGCAAGGAGATGGCCATGACCACGATCGCTTCCCCGACGAACCGACATTCGCTCGAAACGGGCGCGCACGAAATTCGGCACCATCGCGGCTGGTTCATTGTGCTCGGCGTGATCTTCATTGTCGGCGGGATGGTCGCGGCGAACAATCTGTTGGCGGCGACGTTCGTCTCCATCCTTACATCGGCGGAGCAATGCTGGTGGCGGGCCTTGTTGCGTTTGCGCAGGCCTTCATGGCCTCCGGTTGGAAATCGAGGCTCGTGCGCGCGCTGGCGTGCGTCTTCTATGCGCTGGCCGGCACCTTGGTGATTTCCGATTCGCTGCTGGCCTCTCTCACCTTCTCCATGATGGTGGGCGTACTGCTCTGCGCGGCCGGCGTTCTGCGCGTCGCCTCTGCGATCCAGGAGCGGAGCGGCAAGGGTCGAGGCTGGGCGGCCGCAGCCGGTGTCTTCACCGTCTTTGTCGGCATTCTCACCATCGCGGGCTGGCCCGGCATCAGCCTCTGGCTGCTTGGTGCAATGCTCACCATCGATCTCGTCTTCGAGGGCGCCGGTCTGCTCAGCTTGGGCATAGGCCTTGGCATCCGAAACAGACGTTGATCGCAGCGCCAAAACAAAGGAAGAAAGCAAATGAAAATCGGAATTATCGGCGCAGGCTCAGTAGCTGCTGCCGTCGCCAGGTCACTCGTACAGCCGGGCGGCCTTAATCCGGACATCGTCATCATCGACCGCACCGACGACAAGGCGCATGGCCTGGCCGAAGACATGTCGTCCGCCGCGGCCTTGCTTTCCGGCGCGACCTGCCGGTCGGGCGACTACGCTGCGCTCGATGAAGCCAGCTTGGTCATCGTCACGGCCGGAGTGAACGAGAAGAAGGGCGGCGCCACGGACCGGAATGATCCCGAAGGCCGTCGCAAGCTGATACCCGCCAATGCCAAGGTTATGGCCGAGGTCACGCCTGCGATCGCCGCTGTGGCGCCCGGTGCGGTCATTCTCGTTGTCACCGATCCGCCCGATCCCCTTGCCGAGGTCGTGCGTGCGCTTGCGCCCGACAATCCCGTCGTCTCAACGGGCACGATGATCGATTCCCTGCGCTTCCGCCTCAACATCGCACGCGAACTCGGCATTCGCATGCAGGACGTCCAAGCGCAGATCATCGGCGAGCATGGCAATTCGGGCGTCTTCGTGTGGTCGTCGGCCACGGTGGCGGGCGCGCTTGTCCTTGACCTCCTCGAGCAGCGATCCGGTGACACGCAGGCGATCCGCACGCGCATCGAGTCTGCGGTGAAGTTCGGCAACATCGCCGTTATCGACGCCATCGGCGCCAGCCAGCACGGCATTGGCTCGGTCGTCGGCCGTATTGCCGAACACATTGTCGGCAACTCCCGGGCGGTGTTGCCGGTGGCGAGCCATGTCGAGCAATTCGGTACGACGATCAGCTTGCCGTCCATCATTGGGCGATTGGGTGTGACGCGGACGTTCCTGCCTCAGCTCAGCGACGAGGAACGGCAGGCGCTCGATCAAAGTGCGCAAATCCTCCGAAAGGCCGCTGAACAGGCGCTTGGTGCGTACGACTAGATTGCAGCGCCGCCTTCGGCGCAAGCCAGCAAAGCGCATGATATTACGGTGCACGTGCTGACAGAAATACGAGGTAGACCCATGTCACGGAATATTGCTGAACTCATCATAGAGACATTAGAACCGAGCGCCTTGCGAAGACTTCCGCAACATCTCCGCGCAATTTGTGAACGGCGGGAAAGACGATTTGGCTGGGATCCTCGTCATCGAGCTGCTGTATCCGCTCACCCAGGTCCGTTTCAACAAGATCGATGCCATTCTCCACGAGGAAGGGACGCATCCTCGTCTCTTCCGTGAGCATGGACTTGGATTTGATCAGCGATCGCGCACTGTGATCACGCGGGATGCTGAGGACGGTTCGATTATGCTCTCCGGCGTCTGCTGCCCAGTGAACATGAACGCTATTTGCCTTTGCCTGTGCCTCGAATTGCTCGAGATACTCACCCAGATGGCTGAGCGCGTGCGATTTGATGGCTGATGCGAGTTCGCGCAGTTCCTCCCATTCCTCGATATGATGCATCTGGCTGTCGCGCTTCTGGCGAAGATCCCAAAGCCGCTTGTCGTGTCCGCTCTGGTGCCGGGGGCAGCAATGAAGCGAGCCGCTGCTTCATTTTGATCGACCGGCCGCGAACCGTGCACATGCGCGTCTCGCGGCTGAGGCTCGTGCGGAATGGCTGGACCAGTCGGCTGCGGAAGAGCCGATACAGCGATCCGCAATTGCTGGGGATCGAGGGGCGGCTTCATGCTGCATCTCCATTGCACCTGAGCGATATGGAGGAATTTGAGGGGCAGCCCGTCACGCTTGGCGCATCCCTTCTGATGAAGCATGCAGGAGCTGTCGGACGAGACGACATATTCGGCTCCGGCGCGCACATGATCATGCACCTTGTCATGTCCCATCTTTGCTGAAACCGCCGGCTCAAAGACGCAGAACGTGCCGCCGAACCCGCAGCATTCGTCTGGCCGCGAGAGCGACACAAGTTCCAGGCTTTCGACTTTTGCCAACAGGTCGCGCGGTTTGGAAAGGGCGGCGCAGTTCTGACATCGCGGTATGGCCGATGCCGCGGAGGGCGTTGCAGTTGTCGCGATAGCTCACCTTGTGAGGAAACCTGGCCCAGGGAAAGGCGTCCACCTTGAGCACGTCATGCAGGAACTCCACCAGCTCGTAGGTTCGTGACCGAACATGCGTGACGGCACTGGTCTGCTCGACCGCAGTCAAATTTCCGCACCTGGTGAGCGCAGCTTCCAGAGGGCACGACGATATAGTCGAAATCGGCGAAATTCCTGACGAACAACTCTTCAGTGGCCATCGCTTCAGCATGGCACCCGCTGTTCACCATTGGCTGTCCGCAGCACGTCTGATCGAATGGATACTCGACATGCAGGCCAAAGCGTTCGAGCAATTCCAGCGCTGCGACACCGGCGTCCAGCTCAAAGGCATCCATGTAGCACGGCACGAACAGCGCTACGCGGCAATCTCCGGGCGCCTTTTCTGAGATCGTAACATTCATGGTCCACCTCTGCTTCGAAGATCAATTCCTTGTGCAATTCTGAGAACCGCGCGGCAAACGCGCGAGGCGGAAACTGAGCTGACCTGTCTTATGCCACGCCACTGTCAGCACTCTTTCGCCGAATACTTGCTGCGAAGCGGCGACGGACGCCCTTAAATTTGCATTTAAGTTCTAAAGTCGTGTTCAGGAGCGACTGAAGAGACTTTATGCGGTACGCAGCAAAGCCGATCGCGGGATGACGGTGCTGATGGGCGCTTCCAGTCAGGTAGCTGCGGGCAGAAAAATCATCATGGACGTTCCGGTTGGCGCCGATCGCTCGATCTCGATCTCACCGCCGACCTTCTTCACAAAACTCGCAACGCTGGCCAGTCCCAGTCCCAGTCCCAGTCCCAGTCCCAGTCCCAGTCCCAGTCCCAGTCCCAGTCCCGTCCCGTCCGCCTTCGCTGTAAAATAGGGTTCGAACGCGCGCGCGGCGATCTCAGGAGACATACCGTGCCCGGAGTCGCGAATATGCAGCACGACGCCTTCGTCGTCGTGCGCAATCGCTCGCGCGGCGGTCAACGCGATCGCGCCACCGTCCGGCATGGCGTCGCGGGCATTGATCACCAGATTCAGCAAAGCATGCTGCAACTCGGCCTCGACGCACCGTATCGGAGCAAGATTGTCCGCCACATGAAGGCTAAGTTTGATCGTTGGGCCAAGAATCCAGGAGAAGCAGAAAGCCGCATCGTGCAACAGCTCGGCAAGCTCGACGTCCGGGGCCGATAGCGGCTCCTGTTGCCGATCCATGAATATGCTGGCAGCCAGAACGTTGGCGTTCTCGACGCAGGAAGCTAGGCGCGCGCACATCTGGTGCGCCTCATTCGTCTGGCCTTTGGCCATGCGGATTTGCGTCAGGCGGACGCCACTCGATATGACCTGGAGGATGTTGCGCAGATCATGGACCGCCGCGCGGCGCTCGATTTCGGTGATGGCGCAATATGGAGTCGATGAAGCAGTAGTCGTCTGGAGCTCAACGCCAACGGCGCTCGCCCAGCCGGCATAAGCATGCACGGCGGCGGCTAGATCGACGTCAAGGCCGGAAGGTGAAAGCGACATTGGTTTCCCCGCAAAGTGAGTTCTGGTCAGAAGATGAATCAGCTCAGTGCGACCGTTAGGTCAGGCACTGCCGGTTGCGGCGCCAGCGCGCCGGCGGCATGCCGACAAGCTTCTTGAAGGCCGTGGTAAAATGGGCCTGCGTCTGGAAGCCGACATCGAACGCAACATCGACCAGGGATAGCGACGTCTTTGACATCAGTGCCTGAGCACGGGCGATACGGCGCTGGAGCACATAGTCGTGCGGACGCAGCCCAGTCGAGATGCGGAACTGACTTGCGAAATACATCCGGCTGAGACCGGCGATCGCGGCAAGGTCCGGAAGCAAAAGCCGCTCGCAGATATTTGCTTCGATATAGTCGGTCACGCGTTTCAATCGCCATTTCGGGAGCGCATTTGGCCCGGCGTCATCCGCCAGAGGATCCGATTCCGGCAGTTCGATACCGAACAGTTGCGCAACTGCGGCGAGCCGCTGGATGTTGTCAGGCGTCTGGGGCACTCCCTGAGGGTCGATGCCGGCAGCACGAAGCGTCCGGGCGAGGCATTCGAAGCTCAGCCCGCCCGTCTCAAAGAATTGCTGTTGCATCTCCAGGGGTGCCGACAGATCGAACGTGATATCGCTGCTGTGTTCGCGGCGGGGGTCGGGGAATTTGATGACCGTAGATGAAAATGGGTTGCTCACGGACATCGGCAAGCTGGCGAGGTCCGCAGCCGCCTTTGACGCCAACGATATGGCGCCATTGGGGAAGGTCGGACGCGCTGCGGGTTTGTTCAGCGTTGAAGTAAGTTGAAGCACCATCGGATCTCGTCCTTTTCGAACGGTTCGTTATTCGGTGCTTGCCGACTGACGCGGCGGAGAGAGGGATCGACGATCGCCCAATGTTGGGCGTCAAGATCTCATCAATAGACAGAAGACAATCGATCTGGATTTCTCTCGTCGTCGTCCATGCCGAACAAGCAACCCAAGCTTACTTCGGCGCCAAGAGCTTACTATTCTACACGCGTTTAGTGGATTACAGCCGAGAGGCTCGCAGACCTATACGGACGTATGTGGTCAGCGGCCCTGACGGGCTTTCCGGATGGTGTCTGGAAAAGCGGACCGCGTGAGAGCTGGCATTGTCAGAAACAAATCCCGGGCACTTCGTCTCAGGCATCTCGAGCCGTCGCCACGATCATTAAACGGGCTCCCATTCGACGCGAATGGTGTGCGGATCGACAAAGCAGCAGTCTCTTTCGAAATACCCGGTGGTCGCCGCAGGGATAGGTCTGGTCAGGAGCCATCCTGAAACGTCGAAGACCTGGTCCTTGAAGATGATTGTCGCCCTGTTCCTGCTTCTTGTCGCCGAACTGGCCGGAGAATTGATCCGCGAGTTCTTTGACCTAGCCATTCCAGGGCCTGTCATCGGCATGTTCCTGCTGGCGGCGGTCCTTGTGGCGCGCAACTGCAGACAGGAGACGCCGTCGATCCCATCCGGGCTCGGTCGGACCACGGATGCGCTTATCGGCCATATGGGTCTGTTGTTCGTGCCCGCGGGCGTCGGCGTCATTACCGAGGCGGGTCTCCTCGAGAAGGAGTGGCTGCCGATCCTCTTGAGCCTCGTCGGATCGACGATCCTGAGCCTCGCGGTGACCGGCCTCGTCATGCACTGGACAATCCGCTCCGTGGTCGCGCCGGACCCTTCAGGCGCCACCGACCCGGTGCTTGCACAGCCAGAGGGGAAGGGGTCATGAGCCAGTCGTTCGAACATTTGTGGCGTCCTCTCGCGACAGCGCCGCTGGTCTGGTTGGTGGTGACGCTTGGCGCCTACTTTTTGGGCCGGGCCATGCAGCGCGCCTGCAAAGGGTCAGCTCTCGTCAGCCCCGTCCTGATCGCCATCATTCTCGTGGCAACAGTCGTGTTGGCGACGGGCACGGATTACCGCACCTATTTCGCGGGCGCCCAGTTCATCAATTTCCTGCTCGGACCGGCAACGATCGCGCTTGCCATTCCGTTGGCCCGCAACATCCGCCTCGTGCGCGAGAACCTGCACAGCATCGGACTGGCGCTGTTGGCCGGGTCGGTGACGTCGATCGTCACAGGCGTCGGAATCGTCTGGTTGCTTGGCGGCTCACGAACGGTCGCTCTCTCGATCGCCCCAAAAGCGGTGACCACTCCGATCGCCATGGCGGTCTCCGAGCAAATCGGCGGCATTCCCGCCCTGACCGCGGCGTTCGCCATCATCGGCGGGATCGTCGCAGCCATGGCCGGACGGCAACTGCTCGGGCAGATGCGCATCCACGACGGCCGGGCGCACGGACTTGCCGCCGGCGTTGCCGGCAGCGGCGTGGCAGCGGCCCAGGTGAGCGTGCAAGGCAATCTGGCGGCGGCCTTTGCCGGCCTCGGGATTGCGCTGAACGGCGCGCTCACCGCGCTCATCATTCCCCTGATCATCCATCTATGGTGTTGAGGTTCACCCATGACTGATAACACTCGTCCTGACATTCGACGCCCTTCGCGACCACATGCTCACGCGCTGATCGTCTCGGTGGGCGCGACGCTGCTGGGAGCGGCGTTCGTAACCGACATCGCCTATTGGCTCACGCTCAACGGTCAGTGGGAGACCTCTTCCATATGGCTGCTGACCGGTGGCCTGATCGTCGCGTTCCTCGCAGCGCTGACCCTTCTGGCAGAAGTGCTGCTGCGACGGGTCGGCAAGATCTCCTGGCCGCGCTTTATCGCCATCGCCGTCGCCGCGCTGCTCGCGCTGGTCAACGCATTCGTCCACAGCCGGGACGGATACACCGCCGTCGTCCCGACCGGCATCGCACTGTCGTTCATCACCACGCTGATCATCATCTCGATCGGGGTGCGCGGCTGGGATCTCACCTCTTTATCGGGAACACGCCCATGATCATTCCACACTCCCGCCTCCTGTGCGCCGCCGCCTGCGCGCTGGCGCTTTCGGCCTGCAACGACGAAGGCTCCGACAAATCGCAATATGGTTCGTCGCCCGACCTGCCGGCGCCGCAGGAATATCTCATTCCTCCGATGCGCGTCGCGCCGGCGGGAAGCTGGCGCGAAGGCGAGACGCCCAAGGTCGCGGCCGGCTTGCAGGTGAGAGCGATCGCCACAGGGCTGATGCATCCGCGCTCGGTCTACACCCTGCTGAACGGCGACGTGCTCATCGTCGAGAGCAATGGCCCCAAAGCGCCGATCAATCGGCCCAAGGATTACATCATGGGTGTGGTGAAAGGTTATGCCGGCACGGGCGCGCCCGGCGGCAATCGCATCACCCTGGTTCGTTACACCGAGGGTCAGCCACCGCTCCAGACCATCTTCCTCGACAAGCCGAACTCGCCGTTCGGCGTGGCGCTGGTCGGCAACGACCTTTACGTCGCCAACACCGACGCCATTATGCGCTATCCCTATAAGACGGGTGAGACCCAGATCACTGCGCCAGGCGAAGTGCTGACGGAACTGCCGGCCGGCCCCATCAACCACCACTGGACCAAAAGCCTGGTCGCCAGTCCCGACGGGACCAAGCTCTATGTCGGCGCAGGTTCGAACAGCAACATTACCGAAAACGGCATGGCTGCCGAGGCTGGACGCGCGGCAATCTACGAAGTCGACAGAGCGACGGGCGCAAAGCGTATCTTCGCCTCTGGTCTGCGCAATCCCAACGGTCTGCAATTCGAACTGCATACCGGACAGCTCTGGGCGGTCGTCAACGAGCGCGACGAGATCGGTCCTGATCTGGTCCCGGACTACCTGACGTCAGTGCGCGATGGCGGCTTCTATGGCTGGCCCTACAGCTATTTTGGCCAGCATCTCGATCCGCGCGTCCAGCCGCAGCGGCCGGATCTTGTGGCTCGCGCGATCTCGCCCGATTACGCGCTCGGCTCGCATGTCGCCCCGCTCGGCCTCGTATTCTCCAACCCCTCAAGCTTGCCAGTTGCCTATCGCAATGGTGCCTTCGTCGGCGAGCATGGCAGCTGGGATCGCAGTCCGCTGAGCGGCTACAAGGTCGTCTACATCCCCTTCAAGGACGGCCGCCCGGACGGCAATCCTGTCGATGTCGTGACTGGCTTTCTGTCCGCTGACGAAAAGACACAAGGCCGACCCGTAGGTCTTGCGCTCGACGCAACCGGAGCACTGCTGGTCGCCGACGACGTGGGCAACACGGTCTGGCTCGTATCGGCAGGGGCAGGCGCGACACAGGCTGCGCCTAACTGAGCTTGAAACGGCTGACGGCGATTTCTGCCACGGTCATGTGGGACGCCGTCAGCCTGCAGACGCCCGGCGAACGGGTCGGATTGTAGAGGATCAGGATCGTTCCCGAGAGCTTCTCGACCTCGTCCGGCGCGAGGTAGGCGTAGGGCGAAATGACATCGAAGCACCAGGTCGCTTGCGTCGCCCGATCCTTTCGGGCTTCGATGCCTCGGCCACTGAACGGATGCAGGCCGGGTGCTTGTCCTGCTTCTGATCGATGACTTTACGGTTCACGATCCCAACCGCGAAGGTCAGTCTTTTGCGCGATATAAGACGATGCTGAGGGTTGTTCGGCCCGATGGAAAGTTGCTGATGATCGATAACGGCGGCCTGACGGGTCGAGACCTGCGGCCCGCGGGCGGTGCGCTCGGAGGCAGAAGCGCTTCTGCGACGTTGACGCTGATCGCTCCGCAGGAGCGACTACCGAGTGTCGCCACTCTTGAAAAAGCTGTGACCTGTCAGGGATGCCTGGCAGGAGCGTCGGGCGCGCCGAATGGTGCCGGTCTGGTGATGCGAATACTCGGTGATGACGCAGGCGCGTTGGTCCGCGGCATGGAAGCTGCGTTTCTTATTGCGGGCGCGGCTGCAAAAGGCGCGGAGTTGGTCCGTCGGCGCAAATGAAATGACAAAGTCGCGCGGCTGTTGCTGCGCGCCGACATGATAGGCCACCGTATTTCTTCCGACCCCGAGATACTCCGGCTTCCCGGCAGGCCACCGGCGCGGCCTTACCCTGCGACGTCGACACTTTAATCTGGCGCAGCATTCTCACAGACCTTGAATTGGCAGAAGCCAGCGAGTTTCGGCAGCCGTCGACTTGTCGGTTGTAGCAGCCGGCTTCGTCAAAGGGCGGCGTCGCCCAAACACTGAGATCATTTTTGTCTCGGTGCGTTGCGAAAATGCTCCTTGTCGCACGCGGACTGTTTATGCAGGTTTACGATGCCTCGGGTTGCATTGAACAATCCGTTGCGACGAAATTCAGCTTTCAAGCATCCTGCTAATTGATCCGAGATTTCTTGGCGAACTGGCGACGGATCATTCTCGGTGTTGCGGTTACCGACACCATCACCGCGTTTTCAACTTGGGGGTACTTACCGATGTCTGCTCTTTCTCGCTTCCCTGCCGCGGTCATGCTGTCAATGATCGCCGTGGCTCCGTTAGGTCAGGCTCAGGCGGCTGACATACCGCCAAAATACAAAGCCGCCAAAGCTGTTCCGGATTTGCCGTTTTTTCTGGTGAACGATAACCGCTTTACCTACGCTTACATCTTCAGTGGCACCAATCCCGGCGCATACAGTTTCAGGCCGGACGGCAGCATCAACGGCAAGACAGCAAAGCAGGTTGTCGCATTCACCCACTTCGACGTGTGGGCCTACGGCACCAACTTCTTCAATATCGCGGCGTTCAAATCTGGCCATAACGACCCGGCGGCACCGTGTACCGGTCCGGGGAATATCCTGGGCGTTGCTGCGGATTGCGCAGGCGCTACCGAAATTTACGGCCTGTTCCGAAGCACGATCGGCTTCAATGAGGTTTTCAATACCAAGGCATTCTCATACGGGCCTCTGCGCAATGTGTCGTTCCAGTTCGGCGCGGATGCGAACACTGAAAACACGTACCTTGCTCCTGCCAAAAAGGACATCGTCGTCGGTCTGCAGTTCGCATTCGAACTTCCTTACAAGGGTTACCTGAACGTCTCGCCCTTGTATTACAAGGAATGGAATCACAACGGATTCCTGCAGTGCGGATCGCCCACCAACGGAGGCGTCCCCGGTATTTCATGTTTGAGCGATGGCAACACCGAGTATAACGGCACCTGGGCTGTGGAAACGAACTACTACATGGATCTGGGCTTCTTGCCTGAATCAATGCAGTACTTCTCGATCAGCGGTCGCGCTGGCTGGTACGGCAAGAAGGGCGACCAGAACGCTCCGCTTCCTGCCGGTCTTGGGACCGGAACCGCGGTTGAGTTGAACGCCGAACCCATCCGTTTGACATTCGATGCCAGCAAGTTGATGTGGGGTCCGAAGTATTCCCACTTTGTCGACGTGTGGGTCGCCTATCGCTACTGGCAGAACAAGTTCGGTCTTGATCACGCGGCTTCGCCAGGTATTTGCACCGTGGCGGGTACTGGTCAGAGTACCAACACCTGTACCGAACAATCCGCTTACGCGGGTGTCACCGTGAAGTTCTGATTTCGTCTTAACCTCCGGATTGAAAGTCAATGGCGCTGCGATGACCCCCGCAGCGCCATTATTTCGTCTGCTAACGGCAGGACCCGAAGGGCTGCCGTCGGAGATGTCAGCGTCTGGTTGGCGCCCTGGCCGGGTGTGGATGATGCGCGAATCTTTTGACCCGCATTACGATTTCTCTACCTTGTATCTCTTCAGCGTCACCAAGCTCCTTTCCAATCTCACTCAACTTATCGCGAAGGTTGGTCCACAACAGCCCGGCAGGCCAATCGGACCGCGACGTGATGATCACACCAGAAAAATGCTGGCAACCTCTGCTCACAGGTCGTGACTTGCTAAAGCCGGCTGTGGTTTGCCAGCCGTTACACTGCCCATTGCAGCGGTTGCCGTCATCGAAAAGGCGGCGTTTGCGCAAATCGGACTGAGATCAATTTTGTCTCGGTGCGCTGCAAAAATGCTCCTTGTTGTGTGCGGAACGTTCCTGCAGTTTTACGGTGCCCAGGGTGCGCTAACCAGCCTGTCGCAGCAAGCAGTAGCCTACGAAAGCGCTATGCCGTTTGTCATAAGTGCGTTCTCGGCCGTCGTCGTTTTACAGAGATCCTCCGGCTGATAGCGGAGCCGGTCCACTCAAGGGAGCTATTTGATGTTTAATCACATCACGAGACGAAATTTTGCCACAGGCAGTCTTGCTGGTGCAGCCGCGCTGGCTCTCGGAAGCCGCCCGGGTCTATCCGCGGCCAAGACGAAGCTCAGCTTTCAAAGCATCTGGCTGAATGATCCGGAATTCCTCGGCTATATGCTTGCGATGGACAAGGGCTACTATGCCAAAGAAGGGCTCGAAATTAATTATTTGCCGGGCGGGCCAAATGTCGTGTCAGAAGGTTCGCTGCTGACGGGCAAAGCTGACGTCGCATTGACGCAAATGCTGACGACAGCCATCGCGGTCGTGCAAAAGGGCGCTCAGCTCAAGATCATCGGCGTGCAATACCAGAAAAGCCCGCTCGGTATTGTGAGTCTCGAATCGAGCAATATCAAGGGACCGAAGGATCTCGCCGGTAAAACGGTGGCCGTTCCGACCCTCAACACGCAGATGTTTGCAGCGTTCATCCAGCTCCATGGAATTGCCGACAAGGTCAAAGTCGTCCCATACGCATTCAATCCTGCTCTTTTGATCAACGGTGAAGTCGATGCGACCCTCGACTTCGTGACCCAGGTGCCGTTTATCGTCGAACAGAAATCGGGCAAGAAGGCGAGTTACTTCCTTTTCGACGACCACGGCCTGCCGTTGTTCATGGATCTTGTGACCGTGACCACCGACACGCTTGCGAAAAAGCGTGCTGAACTTGTGAAATTTATCCGGGCCAGCCGCGTAGGGTGGGCGGAAAATTTCAGAGATCCCTTGTTCTATCCGAAAATCTATCATGAGACGTGGTTCAAGGGTTCGGGAAGCACTGTCGAGGCTGAGGAGTTTTTCAACAGCCTTCAGCCGGATCTGATGAATCACCCGAAAGGGCTTTTCACGATCTCCGACGAGGCGATAGACGCAAATCTGGAGTCGCTGGCTAAGGTCGGGATCAAGGCGACCAAAGCGATGTTCGACACCAATCTCGTGGCAGAAGCCTGATCAGTCGCGCGCGGATGAACGGGACCTCGACATACGCGGGATATGGCAGGATCATCCTTGTGGCTGCCGCCTTCCTGTTGTGCTGGGAGTTGGCGGGCAGGGTGCCCGTCAGCGGTGTTCGTGTGTTCCCGCCCATCTCGCGGATTGCGATGGACTACCTAGTGTCCTGGGATGTCTATCTGAATCATGTCTCGGAAACGATCCGCACCGCAGGCCTTGGTCTGCTGATCGGATCGGTTGCCGCGGCTGTCGCCGCGCTTGTGTTCTGCTTCCTTCCATCCGTCGAACGACTGTTTCAGGGCGTGAACATCACGCTATTTTCCATACCGACCGTCGCGATCGGCCCGTTGCTTGTCCTCATTCTGGGCGGCAGCTGGCCACAAATCGTCCTAGCGGCGATCATGGTCTATTTCCCGACCATGGCGGCCATCCTTGTAGGGTTGCGGGACATTGACCCAAGGCATGTCGATATTGTTCGGGCTTATGGAGGCGGATCGTTCTCGGTGTTGAGGTTCGTGCGGCTGCGCAGCGCCGTGCCGGGCATCCTCGCGGGTCTTCGCGTCGCCGCATCGCTGTCTGTACTCGGCGCAATTCTCGGTGAATTTGGCTCGGGCGAGCGATGGGGCCTCGGCACTTTTCTTCTCGGCTCGCTTGGTCAGTCGAACGCCGAGCGACTCTGGGGGATCAGCATTGCCGCTGCGGCCGTGGCGTTGGCCGGATACGGGTTCTTTGCGTTGCTTGGAAAGTTGACCGCAAGTACGGTGCAGGTCACGATGGCCGCCAGCAGGGTGCCGGAACAAATGAGCTGGAGCGCCGGTCGCGGAAAACTGAGCAACATCGCCATGATCGCGGGATCGGTGGCTCTCCCGTTTGCCATATGGTCCGGCGGTCTGTGGATTCTCGGTCTCAGTTCTATCGTCGCTCCGGGCCCGCTGGATATCGTATCCTACCTGTTTGTTTCTCCTGAATCCGCGGACAATCTCGTTCGCCTGTTGTCCGCTCTCGGTCAGACCTTGCCGTTGGCGGCGCTTGGAGTGGTCCTTGGCCTGCTGGCTGCGTTTGTGCTCGCGGCCTTGTCCGTCGTTTCGCCGGGCATGCTGAAGATCGTCCTCCCGATCTCGATGGTTCTGCAAAGCACACCGCTGGTCGCGCTGACGCCGATCATCCTGCTGCTGTTGGGCCGGGACATTCTGGCATCGATGGCTATGGCGGTGATCGTCGTTTTCTTTCCCGCCTTCTTGCTGCTCGTCCATGGATTCTCGCTGGTGCCACGGGCGGCGCTGGAAACCGTCAAGGTGTACGGCGGCAGCCGATTGCAGCAACTCAGGTTGATTTCGATCCCGCACTCTCTCGACTATGTCTTTGCGGCGGCCAAGCTGGTTGCTCCTCGCGCGTTGCTCGGCGTCATGGTTGCGGAGTGGCTCCTCACGGGAACAGGAATTGGCAATTTGATGGATGTGTCACGAGGAGCGTTCGACTACGGAATGGTATGGAGTTGCGCGGTCGTCAGCATCCTTGTATCCGTGCTGGCATATCACCTGATTACCGTCACTGAGCGCCGCTTCCGATGAACAGCCGCGCCACGAACCAACTCAAGGCGAGTGAACCACAGGCATTAATCGACCATGAACATGTTAGCTAAGATCAGTAACGTCGTTGGATCCCAGGCAAGTCCTGCGAACGCCGGTCTGGTGGTGACGAACGTTAGCAAGACATTTTCGGTGACGGCCCAGTCACGTATGGAGCCGCTGCAGGCACTGAAGAATGTTGATTTGTTTTGTCCGCAAGGCTCTCTGACAGCTCTGATCGGCCCATCCGGGTGTGGAAAATCAACTCTGTTGCGCACCATCGCGGATTTGGAAACTCCTGATTCCGGAGAGATCACGATTTGCGGCGAGAGCATCAGGAAAATACTAACGCGGGGTGAACTTGGGATCGCATTCCAGGATCCGGGATTGCTGCCGTGGAGAACCGTGCGCGAAAACATCGCGCTTCCAATTCAGGTTTTGAAGCGGCCGGTCGGGGAAGCCAGTGCGCACATCAATACGCTGATCTCGCTCGTCGGCCTTGCCGGGTTTGAAAACGCGCTGCCTGCCCAGCTTTCGGGCGGAATGCGCCAGCGTGTGGCCATCGCCCGCGCGCTGGTGACCAGGCCCTCCCTTCTTTTGCTGGATGAGCCGTTCGGAGCGCTGGATCAGATTTTGCGGCGGACGATGAATCTCGAACTGCAGCGGATCTGGATGGGTGATGTCACGACGGCCGTTTTAGTGACTCACGGCATCGACGAGGCGGTTTTCCTCGCAGATCAGATTGCCGTGATGCATGGCAAACCAGGCCGCATCACAACGATCATCAATGTGCCGTTTGAACGGCCGCGCCCCGAGAGTCTGTTCTCGGCGCCGGAATTTCATCGTTTGTGCGACGAGGTCGCGCAGCATTTGCATCATTAGGGCGCGAGCGGCTGTACGACGGTCGAGCCCACGGATTCGGGGAACAGCATGACGCAAGATGTCGGCTTCATGGCGGAAGCTTTCGAGCAGGCGAAAGCCAGTATGGCCGAAGGCGGGATTCCTATCGGCGCCATATTGGTTTGTGACGGTGAAGTGATAGGCCGTGGCTTTAATCGCCGCGTCCAGCACAAGAGTGCCATTCATCATGCCGAGATGAATTGCTTCGAGAATGCTGGCCGCCTTTCGCCCTCAATCTACAGGAGATCGACGCTCTATACGACTTTGAGCCCCTGCTATATGTGCGCCGGCGCGGCGCTGCTCTTCGGCGTCAAGAAGATTGTTGTCGGAGAGAATCGGACCGCGAACATGGGCGAGCAGTTTTTGCGGGAGCGCGGCGTCGAGTTAAAGCTGCTCGATGACAGCGACTGTTACGAGCTCCTTCAGAGCTACATCAAAGCGCAACCTGAAGTCTGGAACGAGGATAACGGCGGCAACTGAGGTCATGCGATGAAGCCCGCCCCCTTTCACTACTACAGAGCAGACAGCGCTTTGGCTGCGGTGCAGGCGGCTGCTGCGCCGGACTGGAACGGAAATGCAAGGTTCTTGGCAGGCGGCCAAAGCCTCGTTCCCGCGCTTTCATTCCGCGATATTCGCCCGGCTGTCCTCGTCGACATCATGCATTGCCCTGATCTGGGCCGGCTCGATTTAGCGGATCATGGCCTTGTGGCGGGAGCTAGATGCGTTCAGTCGGAGATCGAGTGTTCGGTCGCGTCACGTGCTGTCTGTCCGCTGCTCGTCGATGCATTGCGTTGGGTAGCTCTTCCGCAGATCAGAAACTGCGGCACGGTCGTCGGGAGTCTGGCCCAAGCCAACCCGGGTGCGGAGATTCCTGTTGTCGCGATGGCGCTTAACGCGACGATCGAAATTATGGATGTTGAAGGGCGACGCGAGACGATCGATGCCGGGAAGCTGTTTGCAAATCAATCCGGTACTTTTGTCGGCCCGGCAAAGCTCCTGACCAGCGCATACTTTCGCGCGCTTCGACACAACGAGGGCTGGGGTTTTGCCGAGATACAGCTCCGGCCTGGCCATTACGCATTGGTTTGTGCGGCCACCGCGGTCGTTGTCTCAGAAGGAAGGGTCGCCGAGACCAGCATCAGCGTCGGCGGACTGAATAGCAATCCCTACCGGGCCGCGTCTGCGGAGGCATTCACGCTGGGTCGCGATATCCTCACGGATACGTGGATCACCGAAGCCGCCCGGATCGCCGTTGACGGATCGCCTTGGGCCGCTCGCGCCGATCAGCATGCATCAGCCGAATATCGCCAGGCGATGGCTATCATTGTTGTGCGCGACGCGCTGAGGTCGGCGGCGCGGCGGGCGCAATTCGCGCCACGCAAAGGGCATGGATGATGCAAGCGACGTCGAATCCAAACTGTAATCCAGACGGCGGAATACCGGTCGAGATCAACGTAAATGGAAAGCCGGTTACACAAAATGTTCAGCCGCGATTGCTTCTATCCGACTTCATTCGCGAGAACTGCGCGCTGGTAGCCACCCATGTCGGCTGCGGTGAAGGTGCTTGCGGCGCATGTACTGTGCTGATGAACGGGCGGCCGGTGCGGTCCTGCACTCTGCTCGCTGTTCAGGCGGACGGCATGTCGATCACCACGGTTGAGGGGCTAAACGCGCCGGCAGGATTGAATAGAGTTCAGGCGGCATTTCAGCATTTCCACGCGCTTCAGTGCGGATATTGCACGCCCGGTTTGCTTGCAACCGTGACGTGGATGGTCGAACAGGGCCTGCCATCGGACGATGCCACCATCATGGATCACCTGGCTGGGCATCTGTGCCGTTGCACGGGATACCAGAATATTTTGTTGGCGGTCTGTTCGCTTCTCGACGGAGGTTTCGAAGGGTCTCCGCCGTCGGAGTACCCCAAGCTTATCAGAACATCTCATGAGAACTGAGCCCGGATTCAAGCGGCAGAAGTTGGTGGGCCGGGCAATACGTCGATCGGAAGATGTCGGCTTGCTTCGTGGCGAGGGTGCATTTCTCGCCGACATAGCATTACCCGGCGCACTGGAAGCCCATTTCGTTCGGTCGACCCAACCGCATGCGATAATCACCGGCATCGACGTTTCGGTTGCGAGGTCGGCTCCCGGAGTCGTCGCCGTCCTGACCGGGCATGACATTCAATTTTCGGACGACCGGCTGCTCTGTATCGACATGCTCGAGAACACGTTGGATGTGCGCCAACGCGTTCTGCCCACTGACCGGGTGCGTTATGTCGGTGAACCGATCGCGGTGGTTGTCGCCGACAACAGGTATCGTGCGGAGGATGCGGCGGAATTGGTGCGGGTCGAATATGCCCCACTGACGGCGGTCCAGAACGTTCAGTCAGCTATTCTGGATGGAGCCGAACTGGTCTATCCGGATCTGGGATCGAACATTGTACATAGAACCCACCATTTCGACGGAGACCCGGAAAAGGCGTTCGCAGAAGCTGATGTAATCCTGTCCGAGACGTTCGATTTCCACCGGCTCTTTGCCGTGCCGCTTGAAACGAGGGGAGTCATGGCGGCGATCGCGGCTGAAGACGGCCGGCTTCTGGTGTGGTCGTCGTCGCAAATTCCGCAGATGACGCGCGGGGTGATTGCGGCCGCTCTGGGAATTCCGAAGGATATGGTGCGTGTCATCGCACCAAGATTGGGCGGAGGATTCGGCTGCAAGGAAAATATCTATCCGGAGGAACTGATAATTCCGAAAGTGGCGGTGTTGCTTCAAAAGCGACTACGCTGGCTGGAAGACAGGCGCGAACACTTCACTTCCGCCACCCACGCCCGCGAGGAGCGGGTCGCTGTCCAGGCCGCCGTGACCAACGATGGTATTATCTCTGCGATAAAGCTGCATTGCACGACCGACATCGGTGCTGCCTTCGCGATGGTTACCAATACGGTGACGACGATGATGGGCGCCATGATCCGAGGCTCTTATCGGGTTCCGAGTCTGGACGCCAGGATGTGCTCCGTCGTGACCAACAAGGTTCCCTTGAATGTGTTCCGAGGCGCCGGTCATCCACAAGGTGTGCTCGTCATGGAGCATCTGCTGGATATGGCCGCCGAGAAACTGCAGATCGATCGTGTTCACATTCGCCGCATCAATCTTGTTCAGCCCGAGGAGCTTCCACTCGATCGGAACGCGAGTGACTCGCTCGGCGCGAAACGGATTATTTATGACGAAGGCGACTATCCGACCTGCTTTGAGATGGCTGTATCCGATAGCGGCTACGAGATGTTCGAAGCAGAGCGTGCGGCTGCGCTGAAGCGGGGAAAGTATCTCGGAATTGGGTTCTCCAATCACGTCGAGCAAACCGCGGTCGGTCCGTACGAGGATGCGCGCGTTAGCCTGGATCTGAATGGTCGCATGACCGTGTTTAGTCCGGTCGTCGCTATGGGACAGGGCACGGAGATTACGCTGCGGCAGATCGCCGCCGATGAGATTGGCCTGGACATTGAGGCGATCGAAATCAAATTTGGAAATTCGGATGATCTGCCGGATGCGATCGGAGCTTTCGCCAGTCGTGGAACTGCGATCGGGGGATCTGCGGTCAGGCAAGCGACGAGAGCCCTCAAGCATGCTCTGCTTGATCGCCTGGCGGCGCAGCTCAATTGCGGACGCGAGGATCTTTATTGGAGCGAGGAAGGGATTGACGGGCCATTTCTCACGGACGGTCCTATTTCGGTCAAAACCGGTCTGGCCCGCCTCGCATCATCGTCATCCAGTGCGATCGAGGAAGCGTTCCGCGTCGAAAATATTGCGGCGACCTACTCTTATGCGTCTCATGTCGCGATCGTCGAAATCGATGTTGAAACCTGGAAGATCTCAGTGCCCCGCTACATTGTCGCGCATGATTGCGGCACCGTCATCAATCCTCTCCTGGTGGAAGGACAAATTGTGGGGGGCGTGGTGCAGGGTCTCGGCGGATTGCTGCGTGAGCATCTGCTCTATAGCAAGGACGGGCAGTTGATTCCCCGAGGTCTTATGGACTACGTCCTGCCCGGCATCAGCGACATGCCGAGGGACTTTCGCCTGCACCATTTGGAAACGCCGTCGAGCGTCGCCCAGTTCGGCGTTCGCGGCGTCGGCGAGGGCGGTGTGACGGGCTGCTATGGCGCGATAGCCACGGCCGTCAGCGATGCTCTGCGCGCCTGCAACATCCGTTCGATGGGGTCCGGTCCGTTCAAGCCTGACCGGCTATTCGCAGCAGACAAGACCGCCAGCTGATGCATGCAAATACTCAACGGAGTCGTATAATCCTACGCCTGCTTTGCAAAGGTTGGTGCGTCCGAACGATCTGCCGCCGCCGCCACGTGCCCGAAGATCGGTGTCGGTCTACTGCGTAGCGTGCGAAAAAGCACGATATTCACATGCGGGGCGTGATCCGTCTTGCCGAGGGCGCCGTGGTTGTTTTCCCTTGAATCTCGTTTCAACTTTGGAGTCTAAGATGGCGCTCGACATCCTCGTCCGGAACGTTGCACTCCGCAACATCGATGGTCTGCGCGACGTAGGCATTGCCAATGGGCGCTTCGTCAGCATCGAGATGCCTTCTGCAGCGGAGGCGGCGACATTGATGCTGGATGCCGAAGGCCGCATGGCGGTGCCCGGCTTCGTCGAACCACACATGCATCTCGACAAGGCGCTGACCATCGAGCGCGCGCCGGTTAACGTCTCTGGAACGCTCACCGAGGCGATCAAGATCATGTGGGACATCAAGCGCAACTATACAGTTGACGAAATCGCCGATCGTGCTTCGCGAGTGCTGGGGCGGGCCATTGAAAACGGTGTCTCTCATCTGCGCAGCCATGTCGACGTGGATCCGATCGGCGGAACCCGTCCGGCGGAAGGCGTGATCAAGGTCCGCGAGCGGTTTCGCGGGCTGCTCGATATCCAGATCGTCGCCTTTCCGCAGGAGGGCATCATTAAGTCGCCGGGGACGGAAGCCTTGCTGCGCGAGGTGATGAAGCTCGGTGCCGATGTGGTCGGAGGCATGCCTTTCAATGAAGCATCGCCATCAGCCAGCCGTCGGCACATCGAGGTTGTATTCGAAATTGCGAAGGAATTCGACGCGGACATCGATATGCATGTCGACGAGACCGACGATCCACAGGCGCGGACGCTGGAAGTGCTGGCCGAGTTGACGATCCGGAACGGCTGGCAGGGCCGTGTCGCCGCCAGCCACACATGTGCGCTCGCGAGTTATCCGCGCCACTATGCCGACCACGTCATCGGCAGGCTTCGCGAGGCCGACGTTAACATTATTGCTAATCCCGCCACCAATCTGATGTTGCAAGGCCGCCTCGACGATTTTCCGAAGCGCCGCGGCTTAACGCAGGTGAAGGAACTTTTGGCGGCGGGTGTCAACGTCGCCTGCGGTCAGGATTGCTGCCAGGATACCTTCTACCCGTTCGGTCAGAACGATCCGTTGGAGATCGCATTCCTGCTCTGCCACGCCTCGCACATGAGTCAGCCCGCAGAAATTCTGACGGCAATGGAGACGGTCACGAGCCATGGCGCCAGGGCCCTGCGTTTCCCGATGCCCGTCGTCGCCGTCGGCGCGGTCGCTGATCTTGTGGTGCTCGATGCCCGCGATACTTGCGAGGCCATAACGACGCGGACGCCACGGCGCTGGGTGATCCGCAGGGGAAATTTGATCGCGGAGAGCACGATCGCGCGCCATCGTTATTTCGACCCCAAGCAGGCACATCGATGAAGGTGCCAAGACCGCAGACCACCGGGCCGGAGGGTGCGTTGCGGTGTTCAATTATCGATGCCTGCACCGTTTCAAAGAGAAATCACTCCCTCTCCCGTCGGGGAGAGGGGCTCTTGATTTATCGTGAGACCGTATGCCTTCATCCGATCGCTCGCATGCGGCTTCCCGCCACGGGAGAGGTAAAGCAAGACCTGCATCCCCTCCGATTCAACACGAACGACTCAGATTCTAGATACAGTTTTCATCGCATTCTGGCTGAGACTGCGTTGCGCGAAACTGCCGGTCGCGGATTGTGATATGAATGCAATCTTGGACGATTCGGAAAGCTTTGTTCAACTTTAAAGTTCACCGGCTGCGTATCGCCGATCCGCTGTCTTGCTTGTTTTAATCCCGTTTCCGTGCCGTTATAAGCGGGCGATTGCCGCCACCGGGCCGCCGCCCGGTGGACCCTGATGCTCAGCCCCGCCGGAAACATACACAGCACCAGTTCCCGACAGGCCACTGATGAGCCCCCCAACGGCAGCGCGCGCATGTCGAGTGGATCCGATATCCGAATCATCCAGCATGGTGTGGCGAAATCCGCGGATGGCTCCCTCCGGATGCGCCTCAGCTTTGGCAAAAATATTGACCAGCCGGTTCCGAGCGAGGGGATCGGAGATGTCGCTGATATTAACCCCAACGCTCTCCAGTGAATGAACTACCGCGGCGAAATCAATCGAGTCGCGCATCACGGCGTGTCCAATGACAAATGGGCTTGCTGACGAGGTCGAATTGCCGAAGACGATTATGACGTTATGCATAAGCTCGATACCGGCCGAGGTGGAAGCGACAGAGGAAAACAGCTCCCAGTTCTTCAGAATCTGCTCATCCCGGATATCCCCGTCTATCTCGCCGAGCGCGACAGCAACGCCGAGGGCCGACGCGCCACGCGAATAAGCCATCGATCCGTACGCACTCGTCGTGACAGTCTGGCTGCCTTTCGCATAAGTGGCGTCGATGCGCTCCATCGTCAGCAGAGGGCATTTGATTTGTACGAAATGGACGTCCTGTGGATCATTGATTCCTGCGTCAGCCATTGCCAGGCGCACGGCAGTGGCGGTCTCGACGACTTGCACGGCGCGCCCGAGCTCTTCGGGCAAAAAACTGCGAGTATGTGCAATTCCGACACTTAACCGCTTGCCCACCATGCCGTTACCGCCAGCGCGTTCAGCAAGCTCCGAGCGTATGAAAACGGTGATATGCGGACTGAGCACGCCTTCCGTACCGCCGGACATAACAAACGCGATCTTCTCTTCGACTCCATGTGGTGGCATGCCCAAGTAGGGTGCGAGCGCGTTGCACAAGGCAGACACCGCGTACTCACGAGTAAAATCGTTTACGCCGCCATTACCCTCGGTTTTTCCGAGGATCGCCAGAATTTCCGCCGGCTTTATCTTACCCGTTTCGATTAGCCCAACCAGGCCAGAGCTATCTCCGGGACCGTTCGTGGAAATTCGGATGACGTCAATTGATGTTCCTCGCATGACTACTCTCTATCTGCGCTGGACCAGAAGACGACACGGTTCTTCGTGCAGCCAGTGGCGTAAAATATTGTAATTTCTCCCAAGGAAGCCATCCGCGATCGCGATGAAAACCGTTGTCATCTACTGTGCCGCAGACGACACGATAGTGAGATAAGCCTCTGCGAGGCGACAGCTAAACCGCCGATAAGCAATCATGAATGAGCTCACTCCAGCGAGCGCGACAAGAAGCAAAAACAGGCCACAGCGTGCGTAAAAATCGCTCACTCGACCAATCAGTTGCCTGATGGTAGGCTTGGCAAATCGCGCCCTCGGTGCACTAGGTTTTTCATGGCATAAACCTTGCTGTATCGGCTGAAGCACAGGTCAGGATGCCAGAAATGAAGAAAAAGAAGGTCGCAGCCAAACACTTTTCGCGAACATCTGCGCCGACGTTGCATCAAGCTGAGCGAGCCACGTCACGCAAGCGATTGCGCCCGCCGCGGACCCTGGTCTACATCGACGCCGTCGCCCGACACGGTTCGATCCGAAAAGCGGCCGAAGTTCTCCATGTCGCGTCGTCTGCGTTGAACCGCCAGATCCTTGCCTTAGAAATGGATCTGGGGGCGGCGTTGTTCGAACGCTTGCCGCGGGGCGTCCGCCTAACCTCGGCCGGCGAAGTCTTTCTGGTCTACGCACGCTTAGTGATCTCCGAACTGAAAGTCGCGGAATCACGTATCGAGCAACTCCATGGCCTCGTCCACGGACAAGTAAACGTCGCTGCTGCGGAGTCAGTTGCGGGCGAGTTGCTGCCATCAGCAATCACCAAGTTCCAGGCAGCCCATCCGAAGGTGCGTTTCCACGTCCGCATCGGCGCCCCGGAAGAACTGGTGGAAGCCCTTATCGCGGATCAGGTCGATCTCATATTGACGCATGATGCGCCGCGTAAAAAGGATGTTGCTATCGTTGCTGTCGCCCGGCAGGCCCTCTGCGCGATGGTCATTCCAGATCATCCGCTCGCCGGTCGCGAAGAGCTGCGCTTGCGTGATTGTCTGGCATTTCCGTTGGCCCTTGCGGATAAGACGCTGGCGGGACGGGGCCTCATTGAACAAGTCCTTGCGCGGGCTTCGTTCGACCTCGAGCCCAGGCTAGTGTCCAACTCAGTCGAGGCGATGAAGGCGTTTGCTCATATGAATCGTGGCGTCTGCTTCCAGTTCCGGAGCCCAGGCAAGGCGTTAATCCCCCCAGGCGACATGATTGCGCTGCCTTTGGTCGATCCTCCCTTGTTGCAGGCGAGATTGTTCCTTGCGACGCGACGCGATCGCGTTCTACCGGTCGCCGCCGCGGCATTCGTCGAACAATTGAAGAGTGCGTTCGCCTGATTGACGGTACGGATCACGATGCGAAAGATATCTGACTTGAGTTCATTATCCGGTTGAGCCCTCTCGCCAGCATTAACAGCGCTCGTGCAATCCGGGTACTTGTGCGTTTTTTGCACCGCTATGAGCGATTCATAGCATTAGCGTAACGCACCATGCCCGCCTACCATTGGGTCAATAGCTTCGGCGGTTTCAATAACGCGTGGTTTGCACACGAGCTTATCAATGGCTTCCAAAGGATTCATTACAATACCAAAAACCAAGGTTCTTCGATTAAGGCGTGGCCGGGTGCACACGTCGCTTTTAGGGTCACCGGTGCATACACCAGAGAATGCCGACGGCCTCGTTGGGGTTGATATCGAGACAGTCGATGGCCTCGTTTCCGCGATAGCGCCTGCAGGAACCTTTCCGAACAACCAAGGTATCGATCTGAATAGCGGAATTGTCTGGCCGACGTTTGTGGATTCTCATTGTCATCTGGACATCAGTCATACATGGGAAAGGTCACCCAACGTTGATGGGACTTTCAAGAGTGCGCTTGCTGCGACAGCGGCGGATCATCGGATAAACTCATCGTACGACGATGTTCGTCGACGCTTCGAGTTTGGTCTTCAATGTGCGTTTGCGCATGGTGTCGCCGCGATTCGAACGCATGTCGACTCAGACGAGACTGAGGCTGAAAGACATTGGACGGTTTTTGGCGAGATGCGAGAGAAGTGGGCCGGAAGGGTGGAACTGCAGGCGACATCACTCACGGCAATCGACGTGTTTGGTACCGACTTCGGACCCAAGCTTGCTGATTTAGTGGTCAAGTTCGGTGGTAATCTCGGAGCCGTGACTCCCGTTGGGGAGGATGACGATCATGGTGATATCTCCCCACGATTCCAGGCGTTGCTCGACCGCGTTTTTGAACTCGCGGAAGAGCGGAATCTAAATCTCGATTTTCACGTCGACGAGAGTGGCCGCCAGGGTGCGCGCGCGCTCGGTTTGATCGCCCGTACAGCGCTGCGCCGCCGTTTTCGGGGAGATATTTTGTGTGGACATTGTTGCAGTCTTTCTCTGCAACCGGAGCAAATGGTGCAGGAAACACTAATCGCATGCGCCGAAGCTGAGATCTCGGTTGTCAGTCTTCCGATGTGCAACATGTATCTGCAGGATCGGGTAAAGGCGCGGACGCCGCGGTGGCGTGGCATCACTTTGCTCCACGAAATGGCGGAATACGGGATACCGGTCGCAGTTGGCCAAGATGATTGCCGAAATGCATTTCATGCCTATGGCGATCATAATATGCTGGAAGTCTTCGCAACTGCCGTACGTGCCGCACATCTTGATCGGCCCTTTGGCCGCTGGCCGCAAATAGCGACTTTGACACCCGCGCGCTTTATGAAACTTAAAGATTACGGCTCGATAACCATTGGCAAGCCGGCGAATCTTATTCTCTATAAAGCTCGGACGATGAGCGAGTTAATCTCTCGACCGCAGACCGAGCGCGTCGTCCTTCGCAGAGGTCTGGCTATCGACACCACATTGCCGGACTATTCGAATCTCGATGATCTTCAGTGAAGGACGAGACCATTATCAGGATGTCTTTCGTTTCACTTTCTTACAATTGAAAGTCTGCAAGATTATTCTACCATCCTAGTAACTAATTCTGTTTACTGTGCCTTCGAAACTGCGCGCCAAGTCCGCCACTTAGCCTGCTCGCGAAGAAGCTGCTAGTCCTCACGGTCAGCCCTTACGGAAAAGTGGGCAAATTGACCGAATGCCCGTGCGTCCGACGATTTATAGGTAATCGTCGTTCATCGACGGTAAAGTCGAGCGACTTGATATCCTTCACCGGCGCACGGAGATAAATCCCCACAGTGCCGCGGCGCCGTTCACCGCCGCAGGATGAGCCGACCGGTAAACTTTCATGCCGTCAAGATTGCGCGGAGCCCCTGCCGCGATCTCATCGAAGTGAGGTCGATGAATTATCTCTTGAGGTATTATAAACCGTTTCTCGGCGATTAGAGGATCGAGGCGCTCGGATTCTCAGCTAAGATTTAATAACAATATATTGTTTCATTGGCATCTGTGGACTGATCACGAATAGTAAGTGATAAGAACGCCATTCAAGATATTTTACCATGGTTAGACGGATAATCTTAGGATAGCTGGTTTCGGCGGAACAGTGGACGAGCACCTGCAATATACAAATATGTTGACATATATACCTGCTGAAGTATCTAGCTCCAAAGTGCACTCTTTCAATCGATGCCAACTTTGGAGGCCCGGGCCATGAATGCTCGATCTGCTCTTCTCGATCCAATCCGCGTGGGCTCCGCGACTCTGAGGAGCCGGATTGTTATGGGATCGATGCACACCGGCCTCGAATGTCACCCTGATCGCTTCGACGAATTGGGCCGGTTCTATGCCGAAAGGGCGAAGGGCGGTGCCGGCCTTATCGTTACTGGAGGCTTTGCTCCGAATTTCGCGGGCCGCATGAAGAACGAGCCCGGTACGTTCGAGCGTTCTGACCAAGTAAAGGATCACAAGAAAATTGTAGATCCCGTCCGGGCTGCTGGTGGGCGAATTCTCCTGCAGATATTGCACGCCGGGCGCTACGGATATCATCCCGCCGTGGTCGCACCTTCGGCGATCAAGTCGCCGATCAATCGCGACGTCCCGGCCGAGCTGACTTCCGACCGGATTGAGGAGACGATCAGGAATTATGCGACCACCGCTTGTCTTGCGATCGAAGCCGGATATGACGGCGTGGAAATCATGGGATCGGAAGGCTATCTGATCAGCGAATTCCTCGCGCCTCGAACCAATCATCGGACCGACGAGTGGGGTGGTTCTCTCGAAAACCGGGGGCGTTTTCCGATCGCTGTCGTCAAAGCCGTGCGCGCCGCCATAGGCAACGCGATCATTTCCTATCGTATATCCGCTCTCGAACTTGTCGAAGGTGGACTGACGCAAGATGAGACGCTTTGGCTCGCCAAGGAGGTCGAAAAAGTCGGAGCCGATTGTCTGTCGACGGGCATTGGTTGGCATGAAGCCGCCGTACCGACGATCGCCGGGGCCGTCCCGCATGCGGCATTCATCGAGTCGACCCGGCGTCTGAAGGAGGTCGTGAAGATCCCTGTCGCCGCGAGCAACCGCATCAATCTGGCGGAAGACGCCGCACGGATCATCTCGGATGGCTCCGCCGATCTGGTGTCGATGGCACGACCGCTGCTTGCTGACGCCGATTTCGTCAACAAGGTCGGCCGCGGTAGATCGGATCTTGTCAACGTTTGCATTGCCTGCAACCAAGCCTGTCTCGACCACTACTTTACGGACCAGGTGATCACCTGTCTGGTGAATCCGCGTGCGGCTCGCGAAAACGAGTTCTCCGATACGTTGGCGAAGGCGGCGAAGCGGGTCGCGGTGGTAGGCGCGGGCGTCGCCGGCATGGCCGCCGCCCTCGAAGCGGGACGTCGCGGGCACCACGTGACGCTGTTTGAAAGTGCGCCCCGGATTGGTGGACAGTTCGCACTCGCGGCAGTCGTTCCGGGAAAGGAAGATTATGGGCTTTCCCTAAAGAGCTACGAGGCGCAACTGGCCGATGCTGGTGTCGAAATCAAGACGGGCGTCACTGTTGATCGGGAAGCTTTGAAGCGTGAGAACTTCGACGAGGTCATCGTCTCGACCGGTGTAACGCCACGGTTGATCGACATTCCAGGCGCCGACGATCCTCGGATCGTCGGATACAACAAGATTCTCGATGGTACAGTGAGGGCCGGCGAGCGGGTGGTCATTATCGGGGGCGGAGGCATCGGACACGACGTCGCGCTTTTCCTTGCCATGGAGACAAACGGACGCCGGCAGACGCGCGAAGAGTTTTTCGAGCGGTGGGGCATCAACGGGAAATCGAAGGCACATCCCCCCAAGCGCCAGATCACGATGGTCAAGCGATCACCGGGCGCCTTTGGCCGGACGCTCGGCAAGAGCACAGGCTGGATTCTGCGACAGGAATTGAAGGATTTGAAGGTCCGCCAGATCGCTGACGCGCGTTATTTGAAAATCGACAGAGAAGGTCTGCACATCGCGCTGCCGGACCGCAACGAGGTTCTGCCCGCCGACACCATCGTGGTCTGCGCAGGCCAAGACTCTGATCGAAGGATTGCCGACGCCATCGCGGCGAGCGGCCAGACGGTGCACGTGATCGGAGGGGCGCGGCTTGCGGGCGAACTCGATGCCAAACGGGCCATCTACGAAGGCGCGATCCTCGGCAATCGCATCTGATAATCGCGGCGAAGATCGCGGGAGCAGCAAAAAATATACGATGAGGAAGCATTGATGGCGATGGATCTGAGTGCGGACTTTCTGCAACGGCGCGCGGCGAACTTTCGCCCGATGACCCCAGTTCAGTTTCTTCGGCGGGCTGCGGATGTCTTTCCGGATCGGACCGCGGTCATTCACGGCGACATCAAATATACCTGGCGTGAGCACGAGCGCCGCTGCCGGATGCTCGCCTCGGCGCTGAAGCGCAACGGTGTCGGCAATGGTGACATCATTGCGATTCTATGCCCGAATACGCCGGCCATGCTTGAGGCGCACTTCGGGGTACCGATGGCGGGCGCAATACTCAACACGCTGAACACGCGTCTGGATGCCGCGGCCATCGCGTTCATCCTCGATCACTCCGAAACCAAAGTGCTCATCGTCGACCGCCAGTGGAGCGAAGTGGCGAAGGCGGCGCTTTCTAGGATGAAGATCCGTCCTTTCGTCATCGATATCGACGACCCCTATGCGGAAGGCGGGGAATTGATCGGCAACCTGGACTATGAAGAGTTCCTGAAGGGTGGCGATTCTACGGAAGACGTCGTGTGGCCTGCCGATGAGTTCGATGCGATTACGCTGAATTATACGTCCGGGACGACCGGCAACCCAAAGGGGGCGCTCTACCACCACCGCGGCTGTTACCTGAACACGTTGAGCCAGATCGTCCATCATCAGCTCAGCAGCGACTCAGTATATCTTTGGACGCTGCCGATGTTTCACGTGAACGGATGGTGCTTCTCATGGGGTGTTGCTGCGATCGGCGGCACGCATGTCTGTCTGCGCAGGGTGCTTCCTGCGGAGATTTTCGAAGCGATCGACCGGTACGGCGTCACCCACATGTGCGGGGCGCCGACCGTGCTCGGAATGCTGATCGAAGGAGCAGCCAAGACCGGGATAACGCTCAGCCAGCCTGTCGCGATCATGACCGCAGGGGCGGCGCCCCCGGCGCCGATACTCAAGGCGACAGAAGAACTCGGCTTCATGGTTAGGCATGTATACGGCATGACCGAGGTTCATGGTGTGGCCGCGCTTTGCGATTGGCATCGCGACTGGAATTCGATGCCACCTGAGCAGCGCTCCAAGCAGATGGCGCGCCAGGGCGTTCGCACCGTTGTGACCGACGATATGATTGTCGCCGACCCGACCACACTTGAACCCCTGCCGCATGATGGCACGACGATCGGCGAAATTCTCTTTCGCGGAAACAACGGTATGAAAGGTTATCTGAAAAACCCCACGGCAACGGACGAGGCTTTCGCAGGCGGATGGTACAGGACGGGCGATCTCGCCGTGACCCATCCCGATGGCTACATCGAGATCAAGGACCGCTCCAAAGACATCATCATATCCGGCGGTGAAAATATCTCTTCCATCGAGATCGAGGAGGTCGTGTTCCAGCATCCCTCGGTTTCGTACGCGGCCGCAGTGGCCGTGAAGGATGATCGCTGGGGCGAGACGCCCTGCGTCTTCATCGAGCTCAAGGAAGGTCACGAGGGCAAGGTCACGACCGATGAGATGCTCGAGTTCTGCCGGGCGAGGCTTGCCAAGTTCAAATTGCCTCGCAAGTTCATCTTCGGCCCGATTGAGCGGACTTCCACGGGGAAAGTGCAGAAGTTCAAGCTTCGCGACAAGGCCCAGAGCGCATAAACGCAATCAGTAAACCGGAGTAGCAGAATGAGAGGGTTGAAGAACCGCGTCGCGATCGTGACCGGCGCCGCGGGGGGAATAGGCCGCGCGATTTGCCGTCGATTTATCGACGAGGGAATCAACATCATTGCGCTCGATATCAACATGGAAGCCCTGAAGCAGTTGATCACCGACTTGGACGCGGACGAGTCACGACTGTTGTGCGTCGCGGTGGATATCACCGACTACGCGAAAGTCAGAGATGCGATCGACGGCGGTGTTGCCAAGTTCGGCAAGCTCGACATTTTGGTCAACAACGCCGGCTGGGACGTCGCAGCGCCATTTCTCAAGACAGAACCCGATCTCTGGGACAAGATCATCGCAATCAACCTCAAGGGACCACTCAACCTGCACAAGGCGGCGCTACCTCACCTGATCGCAGCGGGCGGAGGCAAGGTCGTCAATGTCGCATCCGACGCCGGTCGGGTTGGATCCTCGGGTGAGTCGGTGTACTCGGCGTGCAAGGGCGGGCTCATCGCGTTCTCCAAGACAATCGCGCGGGAATGCGCGCGTGACAATGTGCATGTCAACGTTGTCTGCCCCGGCCCGACCGATACGGCGCTACTCAGGTCGTTCGTTGGCGAGGGCGAATACGGACAGAAGATCTACGATAGCCTCAAGCGCGCCATCCCGCTGAAGCGCCTCGGCCAGCCGGACGATATTCCAGGCCTCATTGCTTTCCTGTCGAGCGACGACGCCAACTTCATGACCGGTCAGGTAATCAGCGTATCCGGCGGCCTAACGATGAACGGATAAGGACAAGAAATGCAGTATCAGGACATCACATATGAAGTCCGCGGTCCCGCCGCCTGGATCGCGATCAACCGGCCCGACAAGTACAACGCCTTCCGTGGTGTGACTTGCGAGGAATTAATCCATGCCTTCAACAAGGCCGGCTGGGACAAGTCCATCGCCGCCATCGTTCTTACCGGCGCCGGTTCCAAGGCTTTCTGCACCGGTGGCGACCAATCCGCGCATGACGGCGCCTACGACGGCCGCGGAACGATAGGCCTGCCGGTCGAAGAAATGCAGACCATTATCCGCGACGTGCCGAAACCCGTCATCGCGCGTGTCAACGGTTTTGCGATCGGCGGCGGCAACGTGCTCGTCACCTGCTGCGATTTGGCCATTGCATCGTCCACAGCGGTGCTTGGTCAAGTCGGTCCAAAGGTAGGGTCGGTCGATCCTGGATTTGGTACGGCGCTCCTCGCTCGTGTGGTTGGTGAAAAGAAGGCGCGCGAGATCTGGATGCTCTGTCGGCGCTACACTGCGCAGCAGGCGCTGGAGATGGGCCTGGTCAACGCGGTAGTGGAGCCGGACAAGTTGGATGCCGAGGTCGAAAAATGGTGTGCGGAAATCGCGGCTCTGAGCCCGACGGCGATCGCGATCGCGAAGAAATCGTTCAACCAGGACTCCGAGTCGATCCGGGGGATCTCTGCAATGGGCATGCAGGCCCTCAGCCTGTTCTACCAGACTGAGGAGTCCCGGGAGGGTGTGAAAGCGTTCCTAGAGAAGCGTCCGCCCAAATTTCGCTGAGGAAATGGACCAGCGATGTGTCATCGAACGGCTCCCTCGAACGACGGTCGGGGGAGCCATTTCGCTTTCGAAATGGGTTAATCGGGCGGATTTGATGCTGGAAAAGCTATATCCTGGGCGGGGTAGGGGGCGGGTATTATTGCGTCGCGGCCTTTCCCATGCTCTTTCGTGACTCGAAACTCGAACTCAGGAATGGGCGACCAGATGGCTTCCCTGAAGCATTCGCAAAAGGCCATGATCGAGTCGGTTCCTGCCGACGCGCCCGGTGCCACATTTTTGGGTAATCCGGATCGCGTTGCCGACCACCTCAACAACCGGATTTTCTTCCGGCTGTTTCAGGTTGCCAACACGTTGCAGAAGCAGGCGGTGAAGGAACTCGGGGTCACCACGGTGCAATGGGCCGTTCTTGGCGCGCTGTCAGATCCCAGGCCCACCTATGGCATGTCCGTGGGCACGTTGGCTGACCTCCTCGTCGTCAGCCGGCAGAACCTAGACGGCGTTCTGAAGCGCCTCGAACGCGACGGCTTGATCGAAAAGGTCACCGATCCCAAGGACAAGCGCGGCAGGGTCGTGAAACTCACGCCGGAAGGATTCTCATTCTGGAAGGAACTGCGCGAGCGCATCTTCCAATTCTACGATCAGGCGGTGGCCGGTTTCAAATTCGACGACCGTGTTGCGCTCGCCCATTACCTCAACGCGCTTCAGCGGCTCCTGACGACTGTCAGGCTGGAGCAGCCGCGGCGGGAGCGGAAGAAAGCCAAGCGGCGCCCCTGACGATCGGCAAGGGCACCGCCATGATCACTTCTTGACAAGCGGGCAGGTGCTCTCGGATAGCGGTCGGAAGGCGTCTTCCGCCGGAATCTTCGCAAGAAGCTTGTAATAGTCCCAGGCGCCCTTGGACTCTTCCGGCTTCTTTACCTCAAACAGATACATATCGTGAAGATGCCGGCCATCTTCGCGAACGGAGCCGTCGCCGAACACGATGTCCTTGGTCGGTTGCTTCTTCATCTCGGTAACGACGGCCGCGCCGGACTTATTGCCGGCGACGGCGATGGCCTTCAAATAGTGCAGGGTGGCCGAATAGGCACCGGCGTGGATCTGGGAGGGAACCCGCCCTGGAGCCTGCTGGGCAAAACGTTTGGAGAACGCCCGCGTTTCGTCGTTCAAATCCCAGTAGTACGCCTCCGTCAGGACCAAGCCATGGGCTGTTTTCAGCCCGAGGCTGTGGACGTCGGTGATGAAGAACAATAGCGCCGCAAGTCTGGTTTTCTCGGTGATACCGAACTCGCTCGCCTGTTTGATCGCGTTGATTGTGTCAGCGCCGGCGTTAGCAAGTCCAATCACCTTTGTCTTCGCCGCCTGCGCCTGTAGCAGGAACGACGAAAAGTCGCTCGTGTTGAGCGGATGCCTTACGCTACCCGCAACTTTTCCGCCTTGCGCGATGACGACAGCGCTGGTGTCGCGTTCGAGCGCCTGCCCGAACGCATAGTCGGCCGTGAGGAAGAACCAGCTATCGCCGCCAGCTTTGACGAGCGCGCCACCGGTACCGTGGCTAAGCGCATAGGTATCATAGGTCCAGTGCACCGTGTTCGGAGAGCAGGCCTTACCCGTGAGATCCGAACTGGCGGCACCAGTGCCCAGAAACACCTTGTCCTTGTCCTTCGAGATCTGACTGATAGCGAGTGCGACCCCAGAATTGGCGACGTCGATGATCGCGTCGACCTTCTCCTGATCGAACCACTTCCTCGCGATTGCCCCGCCAATGTCCGGTTTGTTTTGATGGTCCGCCGAAATCACCTCGACGGAGATGTCTTTGTTCTGCGCCTTGAACTCCTCGACGGCGAGCCGCGCGCCGATGATTGATCCTTCGCCCGAAAGGTCAGCGTACGGCCCGCTGAGATCGGTCAACACACCGATCTTTACGGCCGTCTGTGGGTATGCCGTCGAGCTTAAGAATAGTGACACGCCGACAAAAGCAACCGATAAAGCCTTCATTTTCTCCCCCTGTTTCACTTGATTTTATACCAATATGTTGGCATAAATAAATGGGGGATGCAATCCGATCGCAAATTCTGGCCTCGCGATCATTTTGCAGTGCACGCCAACAAGAGCCTATATCGGGAGGAAATAGCGCATAACCTGACGTAGGAGCGCTTATGGTGCTTCCGGTTTGCTGAACCATTTACGCAAATATCTTGATATAGAACGCGCAGGCGGCTTTCCTCGCTGCTTGCCGGGAGGAAGTTTGTCATGAAGTCGTTCGAGCACTTTGAAAGATCGCGCAATTGGACCTCGGAGGAGAGCATCCTGCTGGAGCAGGTATCGCGCCTGACGAATGAAGCTATCGCTCCTCGCGCGGCGGGTTACGACGAGCGCAAAGAATTCCCTTGGAAGAACATCGAGGATTTCCGCCGGGTCGGGCTCGGTGGCATCTTCATCCCCGAGGAATATGGCGGGACGCCCATCACTTACCGCTGCTACTTAGAGGTGATTCGCATCATCTCGGCCGCCTGCGCGGCGACAGGCATCATTTTCGGCACAAACAGCGCAACCGCAAAGCCGATCATTGAGTTCGGTGACGGCGAGCAGAAGAAGAGGTTCTTGCCGCGCTTCGCGAAGGGTGGGCTTGGCGCGCTTGCGATCACCGAGCCGCATGCCGGTTCAGACGCTGCCAACATCCGGACCAAGTTTCGTCCAGACGGCGACCAGATTGTCATCAACGTAGAGAAGATTTTCATTACGACCGGCGACGTCGCGGACGTCGTGCTCCTGTTCGGAAATGGACCGAAATCGAGGACTCGCCGAAGGCGGTCACCGCCGTGCTGGTAGAGAAAGGCACACCGGGCTTCGAGACACTCCGGCTTGAGAAGAAAATGGGTACCCACGCCTCGTCGACGGCGGCTCTTACATTCACTGACTGCCGGATACCGAGAGCCAATCTGTTGGGCAAACCCGGCGAGGGTATGAAGGTCATGATCGCCACGTTGAACAAATCACGCCCAAGCGCGGGAGCTCAAGCCCTCGGTATTGCGTCCGCTGCTTTCGACGACATGCTCACATACACGAACGAGCGGATTCAGGGCGGGAAGACCGTCGTCCAGCATCAGGCCAACACGTTTCTGATGGCGGACCTTGCGACTGAACTGCTTTCGGTCCGCTTGCTGCTAGATCATGTCGGTCGTCTCATCGACGATGGAGAAAAAGATATCGGCGTCGAGGCCTCGATGATCAAGATCAAGGCCAGCGATCTTGCGATGCGCTTGGCCACCGAAGCGGTCCAGATGTTCGGAGGGCACGGCTACACGCGAGAGCACCGGGTTGAGCGTCTGATGCGTGAAGCCAAGGTCACGCAAATATGGGAAGGTACCAACCAGATCCAGCGTCAGGTGATCGGTCGCGATCTCTTGGCTCGATATAGTTAGGGGCGATTGCACTTGACGATACATAAACAAATGCCGCGGCGCTCGCGACCAGGCATATTTTTTACGATTCTGGGAGTGCTGGTTGTCGGACTCAATCTGCGACCAGCGATCGTCGCCCTGGCTCCGGTCCTCGACGACATCAAGCTCGATCACCACCTGAGCGCGGCGGCGGCTGGGCTGCTGACCTCGGTGCCGCTGATGTCGTTTGTTCTGTTGTCGACATTTGCTCCGCGCTTCGGCCGTCGCTTAGGCTATGGCCGCGCGATCCTGTGGTCACTCATTCTCCTGTTCGTCGGATTCGGCATCAGACTCATCCCCAGCACGGCCGCGCTGTTTACAGGCATGGCCGTGCTTGGCGTCGCAATCACAGTCGGAAACATCCTGATCCCAGCCTACACGAAAGCCGAATATCCCGATTATGCCGGCCCACTGACGGCCGTCTATACGGTATCCCTCTATCTGGGACCGGCGCTCGCGGCGGCAGGCACGCTTCCGCTGATGCACATCCTTGGATCGTGGCAGCTCGCGATCGCCGCCTGGGGTCTGCTCGCCGTCATTGCCATTCCGATCTGGTGGCCGCACGCGACGCAAGAGCACATCGACCGGCGGGATGGCAGCAGCAACGCGCAGAGCGTTTCCACGGAAGCGAGAACGAAACTGTGGGCAGACCCACTCGCATGGGCCGTCACCGTCTACTTCGCGATATTGTCTATCCTGTTCTATACCATATCGGCATGGCTCCCGACGCTGCTGACTGGAGCGGGCGAAGACCCAACGACCGCGAGCAGGATGCTCTCACTAATCAACATCGCGGCGATACCCTTTGCGCTGGGTATCTCGTTGGCGGTGTACCGCACCAAAGGTCAGGTTTGGGCGACTACAGCGGGAACGGTCTTGTTAGGTGCGGGGTTGATCGGACTTCTGCTGAGTCCGACGCAAGGCACCGCCCTGTGGATGATCGTTTTCGGGGCTGGGCATGGCACCGCGACCGGCATCGCCTATTCCCTGCCGCTGTTGCGCGCTCGAAATTCTTCCCAGACGGCCGCGCTCGGCGGCTTATCGCAAACCGCCGGATACAGCCTCTCTGCGCTGGGCCCCGTGGGGGCCGGTGCGCTTCACGACATCGTTGGCAGTTGGAAGCCGATACTCGCGATCCTCATCGGACTGGTCTCCATCCAGTTCGTGGCCGGTCTTTTCGCAGGGCGCAATCGCTTTCTTCGACACTAGAAGCCTCAGTCGGCATTACCCGGGTCTATGGATGAACGAGAGAAGCCCCGCGAGATGACGAACAAATGTCAGATCAGCAAGAAGTGTCAAGCATAAGCATTCAACACCGGCTTGGCGGAGAGGTGCTGTTCGTCGGAATTTGATCTGCGATATATAGATAGCGCAACTCAACATATCTTCTTATGCGTTTCTGTTGACAGCATAACCAGGCTTTTTTCATCCGTATCATCTTGCGATGAAACATGGTGTGCCATGTGCCGATAGGCTCGATCTGCATGGAGTGTAGTCGTCGAACCTAAATCGGTTAGCGGCACAAGGTTTCTAAAGTTACCAAGAAATGCCAACGACAGAAAATGGGAGGTAACATGAAAGAAAAAATCTGGTTCCTTGTACTGTCGGCCGCTCTGACGATGGGTTCGGTCGCGCCGGGGGCGGCTGAGAAAAAATATGATCCAGGCGTTACCGATACTGAGATCAAGATTGGCCAGACGGTTGCTTTTAGCGGTCCTGCTTCCGCTTATCCAGCCTTGGGGAAGACTGCCGCTGCATACATGAAGATGATTAACGACCACGGCGGTATCAACGGTCGGAAAATCAATCTTATCCAATACGACGATGCTTACAGTCCGCCAAAAACCGTTGAGCAAACACGCAGACTGGTTGAGAGTGACGAAGTGCTCCTGATTTTCCAGCCAATCGGCACCGGCCCGAGTGCTGCGGTGCAGAAGTATCTTAATCAAAAGAAGGTGCCACAGCTCTTTCCTGGCTCGGGTGGTTCGCGATTTACTGATCCGAAAAATTTTCCTTATTCTGCAGGATTCAATCCGAATTATAAAAGTGAGGGGCGTATCTACGCACAATATGTTCTTGAAAATTATCCGAACGCTCGAATAGGAGTGCTCTATCAGGGAGATGACTTCGGTAAAGATTATCTGGCGGGTTTTACATCAGGGTTAGGCGCTAAGGCTTCAATCATGATCGTCGCCGAGGCGTCTTACGAGCTTTCCGACCCGACTATTGAATCTCAGATCGTCCAGTTCAAAAGTCGGGGAGTCGATCTCATTTTTGATGCGGCGACGGCAAAGTTCACCGCCCAAGCGATCAGGAAAATCGCCGCACTTGGCTGGCAACCGGTACATATTCTCAACATAAACGTTGCTTCAGTGGGTGCCGTCATTCAGCCGGCCGGTCTCGAAAACTCGAAGGGCGTTATCAGTGCTCACTATATCAAAGATACCTTGGATCCGACCTGGAAGGATGATCCCGGTTTAAAAAAGTATCTTGAATTTATGGCGAGATATTATCCCGAAGGCGACAAGGATTCGAGCTATAACACCTCATCCTACAGCAAATCTCAGTTGATGGTCGAAATCCTGAAACGCTGCGGTGACAATCTCACGCGAGAGAATATTATGAAACAGGTTGCAAACCTTCATGATATCCAACTTGATCTCTTGTTGCCCGGAATTCTGGGCAACACCTCGCCGACCGACTACCGTGTGATCAAACAATTCCAGATGATGAAATTTAACGGTGAGAGATGGGAGTTATTCGGGTCTATTGTGACGGATCGGGATAATCCATGAAATCTGGAGCCCAGTTACTTCGTTAGGGCCAGCACTCTTGGCATTTGGCTATGGTCGCTTGCGATTTGGTTGTGGGATATCTGCATCCGCATGGATGAGCGAATTTAAACAGAGGCTCTTTTCGGCAGACGAGGGGGTGAACCGCCGACGATAGCACCCCGTTACGAACAGCCGATAAGAACGAGGGTTGGAGCCGGATTATTGTGTAATTCAATGACAACGACAGTGGACTGAAAGCGAGATTTCGATGGTTCTGACCTCAATCGGAGCGGTGCCCGGCATTCATGCGGTAACAAAGCCTTCGGACACCGCCTGCTACATTTATCCCGACAAAACTCTGACATGGGCCGAATTGGAACTGCGGGCCACCCAGTGGGCCAGGCTCTTTCAATCCAAGGGCGTTGTCGAAAATGATTTGGTTACGGTTGCTCTCACTAATACGCCTTCGTTTCACGAAGTCGTCTTTGGTATCTGGAAATCCGGAGCAACGCCGAACGTAGTATCTCCCAACCTTCCAGACCACGAATTTCGGGACATCTTAAATCTGGTACAGCCGAAGCACATGGTCGTGATGCCCGGTAAGGCCGTACCGGAATTTGATTGCAGCAGCACGGATGTGAATCTCGACGCTTATAGCTCGCAGAGCTTCCCGTCTCTGGTTTCCGGGTGCTGGAGGGCGATGACCAGCGGCGGATCAACAGGCAAACCCAAGGTCATTGTCGATCGCAAGAATGCCGCGGTCGAGGTATTTGAGTCCCGAGCAAAGTCGGTTTTTCAGATGCGACCGGGAATGGTTATGCTGAACCCAGGCCCTCTGTACCATGGGTCGCCCTTTATGGTTTCGCATTTTGCCTCCTTTATTGGCTGCACGGTGGTGAGCATGCCGCGGTTCGACGCCGAGGAAACGCTACGTCTAATTGAGCGTCACCGGGTCAGCTGGGTTTGCCTTGTACCGACGATGATGCATCGCATCATGGCGTTGCCGAGAAATGTTCGAGAAAGCTACGATGTTTCTTCGTTGGAGGCAGTTTGGCACATGGCAGCGCCGTGCGCGGCTTGGCTGAAAGAGGCCTGGATCAATTGGCTTGGCGCAGAGAAGATCTGGGAACTGTACGGCGCCACGGAGGGCATCGGTGGCAGTGTAATACGCGGAGACGCATGGAGAAAGAAACGGGGCTCAGTGGGGCGTCCCTCGCCCGGTACCGATTTACGGATTTATGATGATCGCGGCGTGGAAATGGCTCCCGGCGTCACGGGCGAAATATATATAAAGATCGGATCACCAGCGTCTGCACCCTATTACTACATTGGTGCGAAGGCAAAACTCATTGGTGAGTATCAATCCGTCGGCGATATAGGTCACCTAGACGAAGACGGCTATTTGTATCTTTCCGATAAACGCTCTGATCTTATTCTCAGGGGCGGGGCTAATATCTATCCAGCAGAAGTGGAAAGCGCTCTCGATGAACACGAGAAGGTCGGGTCATCGGCGGTCGTCGGTCTTCCATCGGAAGATCTTGGTCAACGGGTTCACGCCATCGTTCAACCAAGGCCAGGCTGTGAGATTGATTTGAAAGATCTTCACGATTTCGTTTCCAGGCGCCTAGCAAAATACAAGCTGCCAGAGAGCTACGAAATTCTCGATGCGCCGTTGCGGAACGATGCCGGCAAAGTGCGGCGCTCGGCGTTGCGCGACGAACGCGTCGCGCTACTGGAGCGGGGCGATGAGTTCCGTATGCCGATCGATCGTTAGTCCCTAGACATTAAGCTATGAAAGCATGCAGAGCCTTTCACTCTGTGGGTGCTTTCTTTCCGATCTGTACGGTTGCGGCAATCGGGACCCCAACAAAAATCTGAGCCATCTCAAGTTGGTAATTCAAACTCGCGCGGATAGAAGTAGTCAGGCTTAGGCCGGACGTATCCCGGTAGACGTTCCGATACTTCGATAATTGTCCGGCAGGGCTTCTCGGTAGCTAGATATGCGAACTTCGCAAGGCCCCATGTTCCTTCCATGAGCGGGGGGGATCCACGCTTGTTTTCTTCGCTGACGATCTGATCGAAAGACTCGTCTGCCTGCACGAGCATATGATGCACGCCGTCTCCGTTACTGTCCAGAAACTCCCGGTAGATCGAGCGTCCTTCAAGCGGCTGTATGACCTCCCACATGAAATCTTTGGTCCATGCCAGGGCCAGCCGCATCGTATAGTGAGTGCTCGCACCTCGCACCCGAGTGTCCGTCAGTTTGGGCGTCCAGACCGCCCATGGACCGACACCGACCGTCTCGTAAAGGTCGCGAATGGTTTGATCACAATCCTCAACGACCAAGCAGACCTGTCGTACGGTGTTAATTTTCAGCCTTTGGGTCATCTGATCCTCTATTCTTGGACTCGGCTATTATTCGCGTTTTGCGACCGCAGATCGAATGGCTTCCGAGATATCGTTCAAAGCAACATCCGCAACGTCGAAGAGCTTGTGCATGCGCAGGAAGCCGTGCGACATGCCATCAAATCGCTTCGTCGTAACGTCCACGCCTGCGAGACGCATTTTGGCCGCATAGGCTTCGGCTTCGTCGCGCAAAACGTCGTATTCCGATGAGAGTACGTATGCCGAAGGTAAATCGCTTAGGTCTTCAGCACGCAGTGGAGAGACTTCCGGGCGGAAGCGCTCCTCTCCGGGAGCATAGTTGTCGAAAAACCAGATCATATCTCTTCGAGACAGGATGGTGCTATCCGCGTGCTCAGTGTAGGATCCAGAATTAAAATCTATATCGGTTACAGGATAGATCAAAACCTGAAACGCGATATCGGCTTTTCCGCGCAATGATTGCGCGGTGGCGGCAACGAGATTTCCTCCGGTACTGTCGCCCGTCAGGACGAGGGGAACATTGTCTCCGGCGAGCGACGTAATCGATTTCGCTGCCCATGTGACAGAATCCAAAGAGTCTTCATATGCCGCGGGAAAGGGATATTCGGGTGCAAGGCGATAGGCGGGCATGAGCACCGCGCAATTTGTGCGATGGGCCAATGTTCGTGCCAGAGTGTCGAAGTCGTCCAGAGCCCCGAGCATCCAGCCGCCTCCATGGAAGTAGACGATCAGTCCATCCACCGAGCTCCCCGGTTTGTAGAATCGCGCGGTCAAGCCTCCGGATCGCGTGGGAATCTGTATGTCATCGACCTTCCACAGGACGGGTCCTTGTCCCAACGAGGAGCGTCCGGCCGCGAGTCGCTCTCGCGCTGCTGCGGGCGTTCCTGAGGACAGCGGTGGCAGTGCGCGCAATCTGTTAGCCAGCGATTCTATAAATGGATGTAGGCTCATATCTCAACCGTTGGGGAAAATTGTAAACTTGGGTAGCGATGTGAGTGAACTTGATTCCGCTCGCTCAATTTGACGCTGCGAGAACAGGGGATTTCCTAAAAATAAAACCTTCGTAACCGCTGCTGGCGATTTCCGCGCATTTATCCCGATAAACGCCATAACCTCCCGCGTACGCTAAGAACTTTCGCGGCTTTCCGGGAATATTCGATCCCAAGTACCAAGAATCGGCTTGCTGAAAGAGCGAACTTTGAGCGACTTCGTTTACATGCGCATCCCATTGCGCTTCAGCATCCGGCTTCGCATCAATGACGTCTACATCGTGATTGTGCATGTATTCGAGGCACGCTGAGATCCAATCGACATGTTGTTCGATTGACACGACTACGTTGCCGAGAATGGACGGGCTACCTGGGCCAGCCACCATGAACATATTGGGGAAACCGGCAGCCATGAGTCCGAGATAGGTAGATGGGCCCTCTTTCCATTTATCTTTAAGAGAGCGCCCTGCGCTCCCTTTGATATCGATTGCCAAGATGGCGCCTGTCAGAGCGTCAAAACCGGTTGCAAATACTATGTCATCCAGCGGATAGTCGGCGTCGACAGTGCTAACGGCCTTGGACGTTATGTGCGTTATGGGGGTTTTGCTGACGTCAATCAAAGAAACATTCGATTTATTGAAAGTCTCGTAATAGCCAGTATCGACGCATATACGCTTTGCCCCGAGCGGATATGTTTTCGGCTGCAGCGCGCTCGCAACGGTTGGGTTTTCTACGATCTCCGCGATCTTTGCCCTGATGAAGTCTGAGGCGCTAGTATTCGCCTCTGGATTCAGGATGATATCGGTGAAAGTTCGTACAAATCCAACGCCACCTTTCGCCCAAGCCTCTTCAAATCCCGATTGGCGCTCCTCGGGGGAGACCTCTTCGGTAGATTTGCCGGTTGTTTCAAAGAAAATTCCTGAGGGAAGCCGTTTGATTTCTTCGCGGAAGACTTTGTAACGTTCTTTGAACATTCTCTCGCGCGCTGGCGTCAGTGGACCGTTGCGTGACGGAATGCTGAAGTTTGGCGTTCTTTGAAAGACAATCAAGTCCTTCGCGACCTGCGCCAATTCAGGAATGATCTGTATGCCAGAAGATCCCGTTCCAATGACGCCGACAGATCGTCCTATGAAATCGACTGGCTCGTGTGGCCATGCGCCCGTGTGAAAAATTCGTCCCGAAAAGCGATCCAATCCTCGGATGGCTGGTGTGTTCGCAGTAGATAGGGGCCCTGTGGCCAGTATGAGATATCGCGCCGATTTTGACTCGCCACGATCCGTGGTGACGATCCAACGTTCAAGATTGTCGTCGAAAGATGCAGATACAATGCGAGTATTGAATTGGATGAGCTTCAGCAGATCAAACCGTTCGGCAACGTGTTCGATGTACCGCAGGATTTCTGCTTGAGGGGCATATTTTTCCTGCCATTTCCATTCTTGCTGAAGTTTGTCGGAGAAAGAATAGGAATACTGCATGCTCTCGATATCGCACCGAGCGCCGGGATAGCGATTCCAGTACCACGTTCCACCAACTCCAGCTCCAGCTTCAAAGCCCTCAACGGACAGCCCAATCTGTTTCAGTCTGTGAAGAGCATAGAGTCCACCGAACCCGGCACCCACGATGATTGCATCGGGCTCCGGCCGAATATCTTTCAAAGAATCGGTGTAATTCACGTTCGTTGCGTCCCCGGCCAAGTGTTTGTTTGATCTTGCCGCCATGGTCAAAAGAATGACGCTCGGCGCTGAAGTTCATAGAACGATCGAGCGCAGGAACGCGGAAGGGAAGATTGGTTCGGTCGAATTGCCACGTCAATTGGTCTTTCGTGCGCGATATATTGAAAGAATATATGAAGATGCTATCGCCCGCATGAGTGCTCGATAGGATAGTTATGATGTATCTACGAGTAGATTTGAAGATCGGTTTTTCGCAGGAGTGTCGAGCTGCTTGTCCTATGCGCCGCAAGTTGGCGAATTGCTCCGTCCATGTATCAGGAAGCGGAACTGCTTGAATAGCGAAGGGTGTGGAATTCATGCGATTGCTCGTGATCGCAACGACGAAAAATGCGTGAAGATGGAGAACAAGCGTGCAGCAAATCCTGCCGACACTTGGTCCCGTTTGAATAAGGTTCTAGCTATGCGAGAGAGTGAATGAATTTCGAATTCTCAGAAGAATCCTTGATGCTGCGCGATCAGGCTCGCAATTTTCTCGGTGATCGTTGCAGTCCAAAAGTCGTTCGCCAAGTGCTAGAGGGCAACCAGCCGTATGCTGAATCTTTATGGCGAGAAATGGCTGAAATGGGATGGATGGCGGCGGCTATTCCAGAAGAGTTTGGGGGCGCGGGGCTGGGTTACGAAGCTCTTTGCGTCATAGCTCAAGAACTGGGAAGGGTGTTAGCGCCGGTACCTTTCAGTTCGTCGATCTATCTGGCATCGGAGGCTATCCTAGCAGCAGGAAGTAACGAACAAAGGCATGCGCTGATACCATCTCTTGCAGACGGTTCGAAGATTGGAACGGTGGCCCTCGCGGAAGGAATCGGTGAAACGAATGCTGATACCATCGCTACAGTTGCTCATAATAGCGTTCTGAATGGAGCCAAATGGCCGGTACAGGATGGGCTGATTGCCGATTTTGCCATCGTTGTAGCAAGGGACGAGCAAGGGATCGGACTCTATTTAGTTCATCTAAAGGGTGACAAAGTCGATAGCTCATCCATTTCCACGTTCGGCCCCAGCCACGGACAAAGCAAGTTCGTTTTCAATAAGACTGAAGCGGAGCGTCTTGGCCGAGTTGGAGATCATTGGCCAATTCTGCAAAGCGTAATCGACCGAGCAGCAATTCTGACGGCATTTGAGCAAATCGGCGGTGTCGAAGTGTGCCTCGACATGGCTCGTGACTATGCGAAGGGTCGCACTGTGTTCGGACGTCCTCTCGCTTCATTTCAAGCGATCAAGCACAAGCTTGCCGATGTTTTTGTCGAGTTGGAAATCGCGCGGTCCAATGCATATTACGGCGCGTGGGCGCTCTCACAAGAGACGTCGTACCTGCCACGCGCCGCGGCGGCTGCACGGGTCTCGGCCACCGAAGCTTATCGGATTGCTTCCAAGGAAAACATTCAGACACACGGAGGTGTCGGGTTTACTTGGGAGTTTGATTGCCACCTTTATTACCGTCACGCGAAAACGCTGGCACTCCGGTTAGGAGGTGCCAGGTTTTGGATGAATCGTCTCATGGATCACTTGGAAGCGCCGACTTCGGCGGAGGAGCGCATGAATGGATTTTAATGATACGCCGGAAGAGGCGGCTTTTCGATTAGAGGTCCGCGGATTCTTAAAGGCTAACGCCGCACTGAAAGGAACTGCCGGGCCGGCCAATTTTCGCGGTGAAATAGGGGCCGCGGAATTGGCAGCGGCCAAGGCCTGGCAGGCAACCAAGGCGGCTGCTGGATATGCTGGAATTACTCTGCCTAAACGTTGGGGCGGACGCGAAGCTCCCGCGATCATGCAGGTAATTTATGCGCAAGAAGAGGAGAAGTACTCGGTTCCCACTGGAGTATTCGATATCGGTCTCGGCATGTGTCTGCCGTCAGTCATACACTATGCTGATCCCGAACTCTCGGATCGGCTAGTTCCGTCGGCGCTACGTGGAGAAGAGATATGGTGTCAGCTCTTTTCAGAGCCGGCTGGAGGATCTGATTTGGCCGCTTTGCGCACCCGCGCCGAGAGGGCTGGCGACGAATGGATTATCAACGGGCAGAAAATCTGGACCTCGGGAGCGCATTTGTCGGATTGGGGGCTGCTCGTTGCGCGAACCGATCCAACGGTGTCCAAGCACGCAGGCCTTACGGTTTTTATCGTCGATATGAAATTGCCTGGCATTGAAATCCGGCCGATTCACCAGATGTCCGGTGCCAGCCATTTCAACGAGGTGTTTTTTACAAACCTGAAGATTCCAGATGCCTATCGGCTCGGTGAAGTGGGGAAGGGCTGGCGGGTATCACTTACAACATTGATGAACGAACGGCTTACCGGCGGCTTCATCATACGGCGTCCCGATATCAGCGATCTTGTAGATCTTTGTCGATTGCTCACAGTTGGAGATCGCCCGGCCATCAAGGCCGACGGAGTTCGTCAGAGAATCGCAGCTTGGTATGTTCGCTCCCAAGGTATCAAGCTTACACAGTTCCGGACGCTCACGGCACTTTCACGAGGCAAAGAGCCGGGTCCGGAGAACTCGATAGGAAAGCTTGTCAACGCCAGCATGGCGCAAGAAATTGCGGACTACGGGCTGGATTTAATGGATGCTGGAGGATTGGCAATGGATCCTGAGCTCGCCCCTCTCAATATGCTATTCCAGGAGGCATTCTTGGCTACCCCCGGCTCACGGATCGCCGGAGGCACAGATGAGATTTTAAGAAATATTATAGCTGAGCGCGTTCTTGAAATGCCAGCAGACATACGAGTCGACAAAAACATTCCCTTTAATCAGATTCCTACCGGCTAAATGGAGATGCAAATAATGTTGAGATGCCAGTCCTCTTGAGAGCGGCACCTCAACATTTCATTCATCTTTGGTCGGTGCTACGGAATTTTGATGACATTGGCCGAGCTCAAAGCTTGAATCTGGGCCTCGCTATAACCGTGTTCAGTCAGGACCGATACGGTATTTTCCCCAAGATAGGGGGCATGTGCTCGATTAGTCGCATTTTCGAAAGGGGGTAAGCCTGGGATGTTCGGAGTTGGAACGTCCTTGGATATCCCGGGTTGCGTGAGCCATGAAATTGTGCCCGTTGCTTTAACCTGTTCTTCCTGTAGGAATTCGGAATAGGTGTTAACGCGCGCGCACATGATGCCGCGTTTTGCGAGCCGTTCCAGCCACCAAGCACTGGATTCTTTGGCGAAAGTCGGCCGTACGAGTGCCACAAGCGATGCCAGATTCTTTGCACGTGCGGCATGAGTTGAAAAACGTTCATCAGTGAGCAACTCTGAATTCTCAATGGCTTCACAAAAGGGCACCCAGTCCGATGGCCTGACCATTGTCAAGTTGATTTGACCGTCGGCAGTATCATAAACACCGCTTGGCATGCTGGTTGGTTGAGGCCGGCCGCCTTCAAGATAGTGCGCGATAGTGCGAATGGCACACAGAGTCGCTCCGCCCTGCATCAAATTCCATTCAAGGAACCGCCCCTTTTTCTCGGGATACTTTTGCTGCTCGTAGAGTGTGGTTGCAATTGCCTGAAAGCCGAGCAATCCGCTCACAATATCAATTGCTGAAATAGCAACACGGTGAGGGAAACGATCTTTTTCTCCGCGATTGTCGTCGGTCAATCCCACAAAAGCTTGAAGCACAGGATCCATGGCTGGCAACGATGCCATTTCTCCGATTTGTCCGAATCCAGATACTGAGCAGTAAACAATACCAGGCTCTCGCTTCTTAACTTCTTCATAGCTGAAGCCGAGGCGCTGAATCGCTCCTGGCCGGAAACCTTCAACGAAGATATCGGCACCTTCAATCAAGCGCCAAAGGACACTTTTACCTTCCGGCGTTTTTAGATCGAGTGCAACGGACCGTTTCCCCAAGGTTGAATACAGTGAATAAGCAGAATGGTGCTCGTATGGCATTCCCAGAATGCGAGCCCAATCGCCGCTATTATGCGGAGTTTCAACCTTGATCACATCAGCACCATGCTGCGCCAACAGCATCGTACTGTAAGGGCCTGCAACCCCTGCGCTCAGATCGACGACCTTCAGTCCCTCGAAAGCCAAATGCAAACCGCGTTCCTCCGAACCTAATAGGCCACGTTGAACTCTCGCCTCAAGTGGCTGAGTTTCTGTTGATGGCAGAAGATGTACTCTTAGACTCTAGGAATCAATTCGGGTTTAACCGCAGCATTTATTGGACCCATCTATAATTTTTCTGAAAGTATCAAATCGGTCTGGAGCCATTCATTCGGACAAATTGCGGTGAACGCAAAATCAATATTTTTTGCCACTGAGTGGCAGTCCCGCGCTACTTATTTTCTGCCGCGGTGACCACAGGTATAGAGTCTCTTCGGGTCGCAAATGGAATTCGCTTAGGCGACAAATAATTTACAGCGCCTGCTGTTAGCAGGTGGTCGCCCCGCCCATTCCTGAATCGGAAACTCCGACTAAAAGCCAAGCCGTAGTCTAGCGGTCATCGCCAAATTGCGGCGCGGGCCGTCCCCGCGCGGTACTCTCGCGCGGCAGACGCTCGTCATATGTTACGCTTTTTCGAGAATGTGTACAGCGCAGGCTGATCCACGTCCGACGACGTGGGTCATGCCAAGCTTTGCATTTTGTACCTGTCTGGCACCGGCCTCACCCCGCAGATGTGCAACCACCTCATAGACGTTGGCAATACCCGTGGCGCCAAGAGGATGGCCCTTCGAGAGCAGCCCTCCGGAGACGTTGACGGGAACGCGACCACCCAACTGGGTTTCCCCAGCATCAATCATTCGCCCCGCCTCGCCCTCCTTACAAAGTCCAAGGTTTTCGTAGTGAACGAGCTCGGCAGTTGCGAAGCAATCGTGTAATTCCACCAAATCAATATCATCGGGCTCGACTCCCGCCTGCTCGTAAGCCGATCGAGCAGCGAGACGTGTTACCTCGTTAAAATCGGACATCGCAAGATTGTGATAACTCCATGGGTCGGATGCTAAGGCGGACGCTCTGATCCGTATCGCGCGATTCATCAATCCGAGTTGTTTCGCTTTTTTCTCCGAGCAAAGAACTGCAGCAGCGGAACCATCCACATTCACTGAACACATAAGTTTCGTGTTCGGATAGGAAATCATTTCGGCGTTCATAACAACGTCGAGGGGGGTCTCGATCTGATACATGGCCTTTGGATTCAAAGTCGAATGGTGATGATTTTTAACTGATACCTTCGCAAACTGTTCTGCCGTCGTGCCGTATTTGCGAGAGTGCTCCATTCCCATGTGCGCGAAGAGCGAGGGATTAGTGGTCGAGCCCAGAATGCCTTCGGGAGATAAGCCATCCTCTGGGCCCGCACGCACAAGTAGACCGCGACCCATTTTCTCAACGCCGACGGCCAGCACCGTATCATTGACGCCGGCCTTCACACTCATCCAAGCTTCCCGGAAAGCTGTGGCACCGGAGGCGCAAGCGTTTGAGCAATTAACAACGGGAATACCGGTTTGGCCGATTTCACGCATGATTCTTTGACCAACCATGCCGCGCGCCTCGTAGACGTTTCCACAATACAGCGCCTGCATATCGTGGATTGTCTGTCCTGCGTCGTCCAGCGCCATAAGGGCGGCCTCCGCTCCGAGATTCTCCAGCGTTCGGTCGGGGAAGCGACCGAATTTGATCATACCAACGCCAACAACATAGACATCCGACATGGAACGCGTCCTTAGTTCTGAGTGAAATAATAGCCGTAATAATGTCGGCCTTTGGCGTCTATTTCCTTGAGCTTTTCGAATGCGAGTTTCACCGGCATGTCAAAGCGAACATTTTCAGGTTCAGAGGCGAGATTGCCTTTAACCGTACCGCCGCCGTCCAGATCAACAATTGCAGATACAAAAGGTGTCCGAACCCCAGGGTTGCTTCTGTATACGATCGTGTAATTGTAGAGTTTTCCGGTATTTTTCAGGCGGATTTCTCTCATTGCTCCGCGTTCGCCGCAAGCAGGGCAAACGTTGCAAACCCCAACGGTGATCTGTTGGCAGGAGTCGCATCGGACTCCCTGCAAATAAAAATCTCCATCTTGTCCGGACACTAGATAGGGAACGATTGGCAAAAGGCCATCGCTTACAGACATTGCGTACTCCTAAGAACGGCTATCGAATTCAACTTCGCGAATAATACGCCAGCACGTGTCGTTACAATATTGAGTATCTTCATCATATTTATAGATGCTCCGGATGCTGCCTACGACCTAGTCTTCCGAACGGGCTCGTGGTTGGTCGGCGAGCCGTCAAATTCGCGAGGATGAAAGGCGTAACGTGGGCCCGCTAAACGGAATAAGACTGATCGAAATCGCTGGGATTGGACCGGGGCCCATGGCCGCGATGATGTTGGGCGACATGGGAGCCGATGTTATTCGGGTCGATCGACTCAATCCAAAATCAAATCTCGCTACGGATCCTCGCTATAATGTCCACGGCCGTAGCCGACGCTCGATAGCTGTTGATTTGCAAAAGAAGGCGGCGACAGAGGTTATTCTGCGGCTGGTGGAGAAGGTGGACGGATTGATGGAGCCTTTTCGGCCAGGCGTGGCAGAGAGGCTGGGAATCGGTCCCGCAGTGGCGATTCAACGCAATCCGAAGCTTGTCTACGGACGGATGACGGGCTGGGGCCAGGACGGGCCGTTGGCAAATGCGGCGGGACACGACATCAACTACATCGCGCTGTCTGGAGTATTGCACGCGATTGGTCCGCAGGAACGGCCCATGCCGCCCCTGAATTTGGTGGGCGACTATGGGGGCGGAGCAATGCTTTTGGCTTTTGGAATGGTTTGCGGGCTGTTGGAGGCAACTCGATCCGGACAGGGACAGGTGATCGATGCAGCAATGGTCGATGGCACCGCGGCGCTATTTGGTCATTTTGCAGGAATGGACGCTGCAGGTCTTTTGTCTCCTGATCGAGAGTCCAACATGCTGGATGGCGGCGCGCATTTCTACGGGACCTATGCGACGAAGGATTGTCGATTCATTTGTATCGGCTCCATTGAACCGCAATTCTATAGCCTTTTGTTGGAGAAGATTGGTCTCTTAGGTCAGGATTTGCCAGATCAGATGGATCGGAAATCGTGGCCCGCGATGCGCAGCCGACTGGAGGCGATATTTCTCACGAAAACCCGTGACGAATGGTGTGGTATCATGGAAGGTACAGATGTTTGTTTTGCGCCCGTGCTTTCGGTTGCTGAGGCCCCTCATCATGCGCACGCGAAGGCGCGAGATCTTTACATAGACGTAAGCGGCGTGAAGCAGCCCAGACCTGCTCCACGATTTTCAAGGACGCCAGGTCAAGCGCGTGTCGCACCGAAGCGCGGCGAAAGTACAACAGAGGTTCTCTCTTGGATTGGCTTTAGTAGGGATGAAATTGCTGAGCTAAGAAAGGATCGTGTCGTTGGTTGATTGAGCGTAAGCACCTCCACCACTCACGTATCTATAAATCGCCGTGCATTGATCTATAGAGAAAACCTTTTTTTGTTGTCATTAAGAGCCGATACGTTTTGTCGGAGATGGTTTTTTGACAATCAAGAACAAGGCCTACATCGCGGGGATTTATGAACATCCCACGCGGCACGCGCCGGACAAATCCACCGCGCAGCTTCATGCCGAATGCGCCAAGGGCGCGCTGGACGACGCCGGGCTCACCAAGGCCGATGTCGACGGCTATTTCTGCGCAGGCGATGCGCCGGGCGGCGTTATGCCGATGGCGGATTACCTCGGTCTCAAGCTGCGGCACCTCGATTCCACCGAGACCGGCGGCTGCTCCTATATCATCGCACTGGGCCACGCCGCCGAAGCAATTGCTGCGGGCAAATGTTCCGTCGCGCTGATTACGCTGGCCGGCAAGCCGCGCACCGGTCCGATGCCGCCGCGCGCCTACGGGCCGGAGATGGACTTCGAAATGGCCTATGGGCCGACGACCCACAACGCCTACGGCATGTGCGCGATGCGACACATGCACGACTTCGGCACCACCAGCGAGCAGCTTGCGTGGGTGAAGGTCGCGGCCTCCCATCACGCGCAGTACAATCCCCATGCGATGCTGCGGGATGTCGTGACTGTCGAGGATGTCGTCAACTCGCCGATGATCTCCGATCCGCTGCACCGGCTCGATTGCTGCGTGGTCTCCGATGGCGGCGGCGCGCTAATCGTGACGACGCCGGAGATTGCGAAGTCGCTGAAGCGCCCGCTGGTGCGTCTGACCGGGCACGGTGAATCGAACAAGGGGCCGAACGGCGGCCGTAACCTTGACCTGACATATTCCGCTGCCGTGTGGAGCGGACCGCCCGCGTTTGCAGAGGCGGGCGTGACACCGAAGGACATGAAGTACGCTTCGATCTACGACAGCTTTACCATCACGGTGGTGATCCAGCTTGAGGATCTCGGCTTCTGCAAGAAGGGAGACGGCGGCAAGTTCGTTGCCGATGGCAACCTGATTTCCGGTGTCGGCAAGCTGCCGTGGAACACCGATGGCGGCGGGCTGTGCAACAACCATCCGATCAACCGTGGCGGCATTACCAAGATCATCGAGGCAGTGCGGCAGTTGCGCGGCGAAGCGCATCCGAAGGTTCAGGTTCCGAATTGCGATCTTGCCGTGGTGCATGGCACCGGCGGATTGCTTGGTGTGCGGCATGCGGCATCGACCGCTATTCTGGAGCGCGTGTGATGACCGACAAGCCGAAATATCCAGCGCCCGTGACCAATCCGGAAACGGCGCATTTCTGGGAAGCTGCGAAACAGGGCAAGTTTCTCATCAAGCGCTGCAAGGCGTGCGGCGAGCCGCATTATTTCCCGCGTTCGATCTGTCCGTTCTGTTTTTCCGACAAGACGGAGTGGGAGGAGAGCAAGGGTGAGGGCGAGATCTACAGCTACAGCCTGATGCGCAAGTCGCCGACCGGACCTTATGCGATGGGTTATGTCACGCTCGATGAAGGCCCGTCGCTGCTGACCAATTTTGTCGATTGCGATCTGACGGCGCTGAAGATCGGCCAGCGCGTGAAGGTGGTGTTTAAGCCGACAGACGGAGCGCCGCTGCCGTTCTTCACGCCGGTTGGCTGACACCGTAACAAGAACAAGAAAAGGCGAGGACACATGCCGATCAACTACGACGAGGCAATGGCGCTCAAGAATATCGGCCAGAAGTATTCCTGGACCGACCGCGAAGTGATGCTCTACGCCTACGGCATCGGTATGGGCGCCGATCCGATGGACGAGAAGGAACTGGCTTTCGTCAACGAAGGTTATTTCACGCCGCGCGAACTGAAGGTGGTGCCGACCTATGCGTCGGTGGCCGCGTGGGGCTCCAATGCCGGACCGATCCCGCTCAATCGTGTGATGGTGGTCGATGGCGAGCGGGACATTACGTTCCACAAGCCGCTGCCGGTGCAGGGCAGCATCACAGTGGATTCCAGCATCCTCGGCATTTTCGACAAGGGTAAAGACAAGGGCGCGGTGATCCTGCGCAAGAACGTACTGAAGGACGAAAAAGGAGAAGCCCTTGCCACTATTATTGCATCCGCATTTGCGCGGGGCGACGGTGGATTTGGCGGCCCTTCAGAGGGCCAACCCGAGCCGCACCCGATCCCGAAGCGAGCGCCGGACATGACGGTCGATATTTCGACGCGGCCGGATCAGGCGCTGATCTATCGGCTTTGCGGCGATCGCAACCCGCTGCACAGTGATCCGGAGTTTGCCAAGCGCGCCGGATTCGACCGTCCGATCTTGCATGGCATGTGTACCTATGGCCTGAGCTGTCGCGCTGTGCTCCAAACCTATGCCGACTACGATCCGCTGGCGTTCAAGCAGCACGTGACGCGCTTCTCCTCGCCGGTGTTTCCCGGTGAGACCGTGGCGTTCGACCTGTGGAAAGACGGCAACGTCATCTCGATCGAGGGCCGCGTCAAAAGCCGCGGCGTGACCGTCATCAGAAATGGGAAAACGGTTCTGGGGTGAAGACAGATACCAAATAACCAGCCGAGCGTTTCAGGTGAGACCTCGCTTCTGAGTGAATAATTCATCGAACTGAATATCACAGAACAGAAATCATATGAGAGCAGACCGCTGTTCATTGCTCACGTTAAATTCTGAAGAGCCAGCTTGAATGCTTTGTCCCGTCAGTTGTTCGTAACCTTTGATCGCAAAATGAGGAGAGCGTAAATGCATCAATTCAGACATGTTGTATTCGGCCTCTGTGTTGCAGTTCTGGCGCTTAGTGCCGCGACGGGATCGTATGCCGCTTACCCAGAAAGACCTATTCGTTTTGTCGTCCCATTCGGTCCTGGGGGGACGGCAGACGTACTAGCACGTTATCTCGGTCAGAAAATGAGCGAGAAACTTGGCGCGCCGGTCGTCATAGAGAATCGTCCAGGTGGGAGCTCCATTATTGGAGCCCAGTCTGTCATAAATGCCGCCCCCGACGGGTATTCACTGTTGATAGGAACAACTGCCACCAGCCTTTTGTCGTTGCGTAAAAGTGGTTCTCAGATCGATATGCGACGTGATCTGATGCCTATCGCATCATTAGCGGAAACGACATATGTGATTCTGGCAAGCGCCGATACGCCATTCAACTCCATTCCAGAGTTGATAGCCTATGCAAAGCAGAATGCTGGTAAGATAAACGCAGGCGTTTTCGGCGTCGGCACCAGTTCGCATCTTCTGGCCGAATATTTCAGCGCGAAGGCCGGGATTAAAGTGCTCACCGTCCCCTATAACGGAGCTGGCCCACAGTCGATTGCTCTTTTATCCGGAGAGATACAAATCGCATTCGACGGTATTGGCGTTACGAACGCCCATGTTCGCGCGGGCCGGCTGAAGTTGTTGGCCACCACTGGCCTGAAGCGAAGTCAGATATTTCCGCACATCCCCACTGTCGCTGAGACGATACCCGGTTTCACAGTGAGCGGTCTGTATGGGCTCTTGACCACGCCCGGTACTCCAAAGGAAATCGTCGACAAGCTCAGCGCGGTGGTCAACGAAATAAGCGCCACGCCTGAATTCCGCGAGCGTTTGCTGGGCTTGTCCCTTGAAGTAGTGAGCAGCACTCCCGAAGAATATGGCCGCATGATTGCGTCGGACACAGAAAAATGGGGTGAGATTGCGCGTATTTCGGGTGTCGTAATTGAATGATCGATGAGCCGGGACGGTCATTCACATACAACGAAAGTAAATGATAGCCGTTAGCGCTATGCTCGGCGGATCGAGAGTGTCTATGAACTTCGATTTCTCTGATGATCAAAAGTTCCTGAAAGCTGAAGCAAGAAAGTTCCTCGACGGGAATGCGCCTGCTTCGAAAGCTCGTGCAATTCTCAATGACAAGGATAAGTCATTTGACGAGAACCTTTGGCGCGCGGTTGCTGCACAGGGCTGGCTGGGAGCAGCCATTCCTGAAAGGTTCGGTGGGCTTGGTCTTGGTTATCTCGAACTGTGCGTTATAGCGGAGGAACTGGGGCGTGCGATTGTCCCTATTCCGTTCGCTTCAACCGCTTACTTCTTGGCTGAACTGATCGGACTGGCGGGTGACGAAGACCAGAAGTCACACATATTACCAAAAATCGCGAAAGGAGAGATGATCGGATCGATCGCGGTCGCTGAGGGGCCGGGCGTTCTTTCACCAGACGGTGTGCAGACGTTCGTAGTGGACGGGAAGTTGAACGGAGTAAAAATCCCGGTCACTGACGGGATGATAGCGCATACGGCTGCAGTGCTGGCCTATGAAAACGGTCAACCAGCGCTATTTCTTGTCGATTTGCAGCATGGATCGGTGGATCGAGAAAACCTTGATACCTTAGATCCTTCGCGCGGCGCCGCCGTTTTGAAGTTTAACGATTCTCCGGTCACGCGAATAGGGAAGTTAGGTGAGGGATGGAAGCTGATTGAAAGTCTTTTTGATCGTGCTGCCGTGTTATTGGCCTTTGAGCAATGTGGTGGAAGCGATCGATGTCTGGAGATGGCAAGGTCGTATGCTCTTGAGCGGTACGCATTTGGACGGCCAATCGGATCGTACCAGGCCATTAAGCACAAACTCGCAGACATGTACGTCAAGAATGAAGTTGCGCGTTCAAGCGCGTACTATGGAGCTTGGGCGCTCAATACCGATGCTCCTGAGCTTCCCATAGCGGCCAGTGCAGCGCGGATCGCTGCTTCGGATGCGTTTTGGTTCGCATCAAAAGAAAATATTCAGACGCACGGTGGTATCGGTTTCACCTGGGAGATGGATTGCCATCTCTACTATCGGCGTTCGCATCAGCTGAGCCTGGTTGCCGGTGCGCCGCGGCTCTGGAAGGAGAGACTGGTATCTCAACTCGAAAAACGTGCATCAGATGGGAGTATCTAGAGATGGATTTTAACGACTCTCCCGAAGATGCTGAATATCGTCGAAATGTAAGGGCTTGGCTGGATCAAAACGTACCAAAAAAGATCGGTTCGACCGAACATGAGAAACTGGCTGCTGCTAAGGATTGGCAGGCGAAAAAAGCGGCTGTGGGATATGGATGCATCACTTGGCCCAAGGAATGGGGTGGCCCGGGCGGTACTGCTATTCAAAACGTTATCTTTACAGAAGAGGAGAGTAACTATCAGGTGCCGCCCAATCCTTTTCGAATTGGACTGGGGATGTGTTTACCGACAGTAATGGCGGTGGGTGATGAAGATACCAAGAAGAGGTTCGTCGGGCCGGCTATGCGAGGCGAAGAAATTTGGTGTCAGTTGTTCTCCGAACCGTCGGCAGGTTCTGATCTTGGTGCATCACGTACCCGTGCCGTTCGTGCAGACGGAAAGTCTGATTGGATCATAAACGGACAAAAGGTTTGGACAACGCTCGCTCAATACTCAGACTATGGAATTGTAATCTGTCGAACCGACCCAAACGTCCCTAAACATAAGGGACTTACGATGTTCTGGGTCGACATGAAGGACCCTGGGGTCAAGGTGACACCAATAAGACAGATGTCGGGCGGTGCGGAATTCAATGAGGTTTTCCTGGCCGATGTGCGCGTCAAGGATAGTCAACGATTGGGCGCGGTAGGCGGCGGCTGGAAAGTCAGTTTGATCACTCTCATGACGGAGCGGCTGGCTGTAGGAAAATTGAGCGGCGCGAATTGGGCGCAGTTTTTAGACGCCGCTCGGCGGACGCCAGGTATCGGTGGAACTCCCGCATTGAAGGATCAGTCGTTACGAGAGAAGCTTGCCGACTGGTATGTCCAGGACGAGGCAATCAAGCACACACGAAACCGCGCGATGACTGCGATTTCGAAGGGCCAGATTCCAGGTCCCGAGAACTCCATCAGCAAAATTATAGCAGCGACCAAGTTGCAAGAGCTTTCACATGCGGCTGTCGAAATGCTGGATCAGTACGGAATAGTCAGCGGTCCGTATCTGTCGGAATCAGCCGGACAATTCCACGCCACTTTGCTGACTGCGCCTGGTCTCAGAATCGCCGGTGGTACCGACGAGATATTGCGCAATATATTGGCCGAGCGCGTTCTTGGCCTGCCTGGAGAAATACGCGTCGATAAGGATGTTGCGTTTCGGGACGTTCCGACGGGGCGTTAACTGCACCATTGATCGTGGCGGCGATATGGAGCACGGCCGATGTGCAAACTTGGGCCGTCGAGACAAACGTAGGCTGGACAAAATGAAGCTATGCGCAGGACGTATTGCCATTGTAACGGGGGCAGGGCGAGGTGTAGGCCGCGAATACGCACTTATGTTGGCGAAACACGGTGCCAAGGTCGTGGTCAACGATCTTGGTGTTGAAATCGATGGTTCCGGACGCGATAGCGGTCCCGCAAACGATGTTGTTCAAGCTATCAGGAACGGAGGCGGAGAAGCCGTAGCCAGCAGTGATGACGTATCAAGCTGGGATGGCGCCAAGAAAATGATCGATACAGCAATCAGCACGTTCGGCGGCCTCGATATTCTCGTCAACAATGCGGGAATTCTGAGGCCGCGTATGCTTGTGAACATGACGGAGGCGGAATGGGATGACGTCATCAGGGTGCATCTAAAGGGTACTTTTGCACCGTGCCGTCATGCCGTTAGCTACTGGAAGATGAAAAGCAAGGATACGGAGAGGCCGGTCAACGCTCGTATTATCAATACATCTTCCGTATCAGGACTGTTTGGTAATATCGGTCAAGCCAACTACGGAGCAGCTAAGGCAGGTGTCACAGCCTTCTCGATTATTGCCGCGCGGGAGTTGGGTCGTATCGGTGTGACGGTAAATGCTATTGCACCTAGTGCGCTTACAAGGCTGACAGAAGATTTTCCACCTCGTACGGAAGAACAAAAGGCAGCCGCTGATCCCAAATGGGCGGCGCCTGTTGTGGTCTTTCTTGCAAGCGAAGGTGCCGCTGATATCACTGGGCGCGTATTCTATGTCGGGAATGGAATTTTCTCTGTCATGGAAGGGTGGCACCGCGGCCCGCAATCCGAGCCATTTGATGATCCTATCGAGCTGGGTCCTGTTTTGCGGAAAATGTCTTTTCAGGCTCGCAGAAATTGCGATCTGGATGGAAATGAGGTGGATTGAAGCATTGTGTCGGTTAAGCGATGTTTCGCTGAGAATCCAGAAGCTCGCGGTTTTTATTTATAGATGATACCTATCAATGCTGAACGTTTTTACGCTGGCCGCCGTGCTAGGTAAAATAGCGGGCTGCGGAATCTGTTTTTCAAATGAAGGCTAGATGTCCTGCTGCCGGTAAAACGAGAAGATATGAAAACCGCATGATCATCAAACGGCTTGTCCGAGCGGGCGCAGACCTGACGGATTGGGAGTATACATCACATGCTCAAAATTCGTGGACCGCAGGATGTGGGCGCCGGCATCCTATTTCTGGCGTTCGGCATCGCCATGCTCATGGGTTCGGCGGATCTGGCTCAGGGAACACCGCTCAGAATGGGGCCAGGCTACGCGCCGAGGCTATTGTGTTATGGGCTGATAATTATTGGCGCTGCACTGCTGTTGCGTGGTCTAAAAATTGATGGAGAGAGCACAGGGCCCTGGAATTTTCGTGCGATGATCTTTGTACTTCTCTCCATACTTGTATTTGCGTTCGGGATAGAACGTTTGGGGCTGGTCCTGACGACTTTTCTGGTAGTCGGTATTAGCAGCCTGGCTACCAAGGTCTTCCGTCCAGTCGAACTGATTGCTGTCTGCATATCCATGGCAGTTGGTAGTACTCTGCTGTTCGTCTACGGGCTGAGATTGACCATTCCAGTTTGGCCACAGTTTTAGCAGGTGGCAAAATGGAGATGATTCACAACCTGGCACTTGGTTTTAGCGTTGCGTTGCTGCCGGCCAATCTATTCTTCGCGCTGGTCGGTTGCCTTGTGGGAACACTGGTAGGTGTGTTGCCTGGTCTCGGTCCACTCGCAACGATGGCAATGCTTTTGCCGGTCACGTATTATCTGCCGCCTGAATCTTCCTTAATTATGCTGGCCGGCATTTACTACGGTGCGCAGTACGGCGGTTCTACAACAGCTATCTTGGTGAATTTGCCGGGAGAAAGTTCTTCCGCAGTAACTTGCATCGACGGTTACCAAATGGCGCGACAGGGACGGGCTGGTCCGGCCCTTGCTACTGCGGCGTTAGCGTCATTCTTCGCAGGGACAGTATCGACAATTCTTATTGCAATGTTTGCGCCTCCACTTTCGGAGGTTGGCCTTGCGTTTAAGCCCCCTGACTATTTTTCTCTGATGGTTCTCGGTTTGGTCGGCGCAATGGTGCTGTCTCATGGGTCAATTCTTAAAGCCGTTGGTATGGTTTGCCTTGGCCTGCTACTGGGCCTAATTGGCACGGATGCAAACACCGGAGTTGAACGCTATTCTTTCGGGATTATTGAACTCGCCGACGGCCTGGACTTCGTGCCGGTCGCTATGGGAATTTTCGGTTTGAGTGAACTCATTTCCAACCTGGGAAATAGCGATGAACGCAAACTGGTCTCAAGAAAGATCAGCCGTCTTTGGCCGACGATGGATGATTTCAAGCGAGCATGGCCGGCGGTTTTACGAGGCACCGGCACAGGCTCGATACTCGGAATTTTGCCGGGCGGCGGCGCATTGTTGAGTTCATTCGCAGCTTATGCGATTGAGAAAAAGATTTCTCGTACGCCAGAACGCTTTGGCAAAGGAGCAATTGAAGGTGTTGCGGGCCCCGAAGCTGCTAATAATGCAGGTGCTCAGACATCGTTTATTCCAATGCTAACGCTTGGCATTCCATCGAACGTAATTATGGCTATGATGATAGGTGCGATGACAATTCAGGGTATTACACCTGGTCCTCAAGTAATGACCGAGCGGCCTGGTTTATTCTGGGGAATGATCGCGAGCATGTGGGTTGGAAATCTAATGCTCGTTGTTATCAATCTTCCGATGATTAGTATGTGGGTGCGACTGTTAAGTGTTCCCTATAGGATTCTCTTTCCAGCGATCATCCTGCTTTGTGGCATTGGCGTTTATAGCGTTCATAATTCCGGATTCGACGTGCTTATTACCGCGGCGCTTGGACTGCTCGGTTACATAATGATCAGGCTCGGTTGCGAGCCTGCTCCTATGGCGCTGGGTTTTGTGCTGGGGCCCCTTATGGAAGAAAACCTAAGAAGATCGATGTTGCTCTCTCGCGGCGATCCTATCGTGTTTCTCACGCGTCCTATCAGCGCAACTTTACTTAGTTATTTCGTTTCTGTTGTTGTTAACGCTTGTTCTGCCAGCGTTCCGAAAACAGCGCGAGGTTGTATTTCAAGAGTAGTCGGGCGCTGTTCAAATAAACGGAGATCATCGACGGAAGTTGATTATTGCAAATTCACCGTTCACGCTGGTTGTGGATCGAGATTTATCGCTCGTCGACGGGCTCCGAGTGATCTAACGCTCTTATGAATGCGTTCTACCGAATCCGGATCGGTGATATCGGCTACGGAAAGCAAGCGCCGAATCGCAGTGAGCAGAAATTCTTGCAAAATATAGCGTTCGTGAAATCAGACGCACCAAGATGCGGTGGTGGTTCAGCGCGATAATGTGAAAGCATCTTGAGGATTTATAGATTTTTCGACGTTGAATTGCTCATTAAGACGGTTTGAGCGCGTTGTACTCGGAAATGAAAGTAGTTGCATTGATGATTTGCAACTCACCGACGCGGCGTTGTTTCTTATAACAAAATTTGCGGAGGAATTCCATGCGCGCAGTCGATCTGCCGAAGCCATTCACATGACACACCACGAGCAAGATTTTTCAGACATCCGCGGGTCGGTCGCGAAGCTTTGCGCGCAATTCCCCGGCGAATACTGGCGCAAGCTGGATCGCGAGATGGCGTACCCGAAAGAGTTCGTTCAGGCCTTGATCGACGCTGGCTATCTGTCGGTGCTGATCCCGGAGGAATACGGCGGGTCCGGACTGAAACTGTCGGCGGCGGCGGCGATCATGGAAGAGATCCAGTTGTCCGGCTGCAACGGCGGCGCCTGCCACGCCCAGATGTACACCATGGGCGTGCTGCTGCGGCATGGCAGCGAGGAGCAGCGCCAGACCTGGCTACCGCGCATCGCCAGCGGCGAGTTGCGCCTGCAGGCCTTCGGCGTCACCGAGCCGACCAGCGGCACCGATACGTCCTCGCTCAAGACGTTCGCAAAGCGTGACGGCGACGCCTACGTCGTCAACGGCCAGAAAATCTGGACCAGCCGCGCCGAACATTCCGACCTGATGATCCTGCTGGCGCGCACCACGCCGAAGGAACAGGCTGCCAAGCGCACCGACGGCCTGTCGGTGTTCCTCGTCGATATGCAGGAAGCGAAGACATCCGGCGGACTCACCATCCGCCCGATCCGCACCATGATGAACCACTCCACCACGGAGGTGTTCTTCGACAACCTTCGCGTGCCTGCGAAAAACCTCGTCGGCGAGGAAGGCAAGGGCTTCCGCTACATCCTGTCGGGCATGAACGCGGAGCGCATTCTCATTGCGTCGGAATGCGTCGGCGACGCGAAGTGGTTCATCAACAAGGCCAGCGCCTATGCCCGCGAACGCGCTGTGTTTGGGCGGCCGATCGGTCAGAACCAGGGCATCCAGTTCCCGATCGCGAAGTCCTACGCCAACATGCGCGCCGCCGAACTGATGGTGAAGGAAGCCACGCGGCTCTATGAGGCGAGCAAGGATTGCGGCGCCGAGGCCAACATGGCCAAGATGCTGGCCGCCGACGCCTCCTTCGAGGCGGCCAACGCCTGTATCCAGACCCATGGCGGCTTCGGCTTCGCCGAGGAATACGACATCGAGCGCAAGTTCCGCGAGACGCGGCTTTACTCGGTCGCGCCGATCTCCACCAACCTGATCCTGTCGTTCCTCGCCGAGCATGTGCTCGGCATGCCGCGTTCGTATTAGCCAGTGCCGTCATTGCTGTGAGCGAAGCGAAGCCATCCAGATAGGGTACAACATGCAAAGACTGGATTGCTTCGTCGCTGACGCTCCTCGCAACGACGAAAACAGTAATCATCGTGCTTCAGGGATAAGCGATGCTACCGCTTGAAGGATTGACCGTCGTCGCCGTCGAACAGGCCGTCGCAGCGCCGTTCTGCACGTCGCGCCTCGCGGACGCGGGTGCGACGGTCTACAAGGTCGAGCGGCCGGAAGGCGATTTCGCCCGCGGCTATGACGCGGCGGCCAGGGGCCAGAGCAGCTACTTCGTCTGGCTCAACCGCGGCAAGACGTCCGTCGTCATCGATCTCGCCACCGGCGACGGTCGCAGGACGTTGGAAAAACTGATCGCGGGCGCGGACGTGCTGGTGCAGAACCTCAAGCCCGGCGCGATGGACAAGCTCGGCTTCGCCCGCGAACGGCTGCGCAGGGATTATCCCGGCCTCGTCATCTGCACCATCTCGGGCTACGGCGACGACGGCCCCTATGCCGGGCGCAAGGCCTACGACCTGCTGATCCAGGCCGAGAGCGGCCTTGCCTCCATCACCGGCGGCCCGGAGACGCCGGCGCGCGTCGGCCTCTCCATCGTCGACATCGCGACCGGCGCCACCGCGCATGCCGCCATCCTCGAAGCCCTGATCGGGCGCAGCAAGACCGGACAGGGCGCGGACATCCGCATCTCGATGTTCGACGTGATGGCCGACTGGCTGACCGTGCCGCTGCTGAACGCCGAGAACGGCCATCCGCCCAAGCGCATGGGCCTCGCCCACACCTCCATCGCGCCCTACGGCGTATTCCGCTCGAAGGACGGACGCGAAATCCTGATCTCGATCCAGAGCGAGCGCGAGTGGAAGAAGCTCTGCGCCGAGGTCATGAACATGCCGTATCTTCCGAACGATCCACGATTCAGCAACATGGTCGAGCGCGTCCGCAACCGCAAACTGACCGACGACACCGTGAGCGATGTGTTCGGGACGATGACCCGCGACGATTTGCTCAAGCGCCTGACCGAGGCCGACATCGCATTCGCCGAGGTCAATACGATGGACGACTTATCAGTGCATCCGCATCTGCGCCGCATCGAGGTCGAGACACCCAACGGCACGGTTGCTTATCCGGCTCCAGCTTCCATCGTCGTGGATGAGATGCGTCATTACGGCGCAGTCCCAGCCGTCGGAAATCAATAAGACCTTGCCGAAGGCAGACGCTCATCCGGTCGATGAAATATTCTCTTTGCAGGGAGTTTCGTCGTATGAGGAATCGGTGTGCAAAGATGCGCGCCGGACTCAAAAAGCTCGCTCATCGCCCCCTGCTGCCTGTGCACCAGCGCGCCTAGTGTCGAAGGGTTCAGATGTTGCCTTCCTTTTTATATCATTAAATGTCGCCTGCAACGGTGAGACAACAACGATTTCTTTGAAACGACGCGTCCGATAATTCGTAGCGGAGGAGATATGTCCCTCGATGCGATCTATAGAAATCTCTCAGCCATTTATAGAGACCAAATCACATAATACGAAAGTACTGTCTCTCTCGACAGAGGGGGGCACCTCTAAGTCGCCGTTCAGAAGATCTGCGCAGTCAGCCAGAAATTAGGTTGCTGGAAAAAGTAGGCAGACGGTTTAGCCGGGGGGACGTCATCGTGGGCATTTGCCTGTCAGCGATCAGCCTCTCCCCATGAGCACACTAGAGGTCTGGGGAAGTTACGATGAATATCATTAAGACTCTTGTTTTGGGGGCAGCGGCAGGACTCGCCACGATTTCTGGCGCACAAGCGGCAGATCTTCCGACGAAGGCGAAAGCAGTTCAATACGTTAAGATATGCTCAGTGTATGGCGCGGGATTCTATTACATCCCCGGTACCGATACTTGCATTAAGTTAGGCAGCTACACCCAAATCGATGTGAATTTGAACGGCGGAAATTATGGTAAGCCTGCGTGGGATCAGCAGTTTAATTTGGGCACCCACAGTCGTGATGCAGAGTATTTTACAACGCGGGCTCGTGTTCAGTTAAACATCGATACCCGAACAGCAACCGATTACGGCATTGTTCGAACGTACTGGACCAGCACGTTCAATCATAGCAGTGGCGATGGCCCATCAACGGGTACCTTGAGCACTGACTACGCATTTGTTCAGTTTGCAGGCTTTACCCTTGGTAAAGCAGTGTCAGGCTTTCAAACTCCGTGGGGCGCTTACGCGGGTAACAACACGGCATATCTTCTAGGTGGATCTGATACGGCAACCGGCATCACTCAGATTGCATATACTTGGCAATTCGGTAATGGAGTATCGGCGCAAATCGGTATCGAGGACAGCCGGACTCTTAACCGTGCGCAGTTATTGAACGCAGGGTATGCGCTGACCGCTGCTCAAGCCAATACGGCGATTTCCACGGGCGCATTTCCCACCGCAAATGGCGGAAACGCTGTTCCTGATATCGCGGGCAATATCAAGATTGATCAGGCGTCATTCACGGCGCAGTTGTCAGCCGCAGCGCATACGCTTCACGGGACTTATTATGGCGCGACGTCGGCATCAGCTGTTGAGCCGAACGGCCATCCGAGCGACGTATGGGGCGGGGCTGTTCAAGGTGGCCTTCAACTGAAGAATTTGCCTACTGGACTTGGCGACAAGTTTTCTCTCGAAGGCGTCTACGCTAACGGTGCAATGAAGTACATTATAGGCGGTGTGACCGGAAACAATTTCGATTCTTTCAGCGGCGGTGGAAGCCTTGGTGGGTATCAGAATTTCGCTGTCCTGACGCTGGCGGATGGAATCTTTACAAACGGAGGTTCAATCGAGAAAACGACCGGTTGGGGCGTGCGGGCGAATTTCGTCCACAATTGGTCGCCGACTTGGGAATCAACTGTTTTCGGCACCTATACGCATATTGATTATAACGCTGCAGCAACAAATGCCTTCTGTGCACAGCGCGCAGCTGTTGTAGCGGGGGGGCCGGCAACGAATGCCCTTGCGAACGCGACTTGCAATCCGGATTTCAATATTTGGCAGGTCGGCTCGCGTTTAGCCTGGACGCCTGCTCAGAACCTCACATTCTCAGCAGAAATTCTCTATACCATGCTTGATCAGAGTCACGGCGGGTCAGTTGTTGCCCCAACAAATGGCATGGGGGCGTTCAAGCCGGCCGGCACTTATGACTTCCACGATCAAGGTATGTTTACCGGAAATCTTCGCGTTCGTCGTACTTGGTGAGCATAAGTTGAAGCGAAGATAACTTCGGAACTCCTCCGAGCAACCTTAGGCCTCCGGCAATGTCCTGTCGGAGGCCTTTTTTAATACGGCGGATATCACGGATGTGTCATCGCTTACCGTCCATGCAGCTTCGTCAGTACTAGTGAGAGGAACAAAATGGCCATTCCGGACGCCTTGATTCCAGGTCTAAGGGTACCGGTTATCTCCGCGCCCATGTTGCTCGTATCCAATCCTCGACTAGTCCTTGAGACATGTCGTGCGGGGGCTATTGGCTCATTTCCAGCGTTCAATACTCGCTCGACCACAGAATATGAGGATTGGCTATACGCAATCGAACAGCAACGCGCTTTGCACGACGCGACTTTTGCGGTTAACTTGATTGTAGGAAAGAGCAACACGCGCCTCGCCGATGACCTCGCCGTAACGGTGCGGCATCGCGTGCCGTTGGTTATTACCTCACTGGGAGCCGATCAGCACGTCGTGAACGCCGTCCATGATTACGGTGGCCTTGTATTCCACGACGTCGCGAGTGCGCGTCATGTCGAGATCGCAGCAAAGGCTGGCGTTGATGGTCTAATACTTCTAACTGGCGGCGCAGGTGGTCATACCGGGTTTCTGAATCCATTCGCCTTTCTGCAAGAGGCGAGGCGTCGGTTCGATGGCGCGCTTATCCTGTCCGGAGCACTTTCTACGGGAAGTGACGTGGCAGCCGCCGTTATCGCGGGCGCAGATCTGGCCTATATGGGCACGCGGTTTATTGCGACTGATGAAGCGTTTGCCGACGCAGAATATAAGGCGATGATCGTTGCTGCGGGATCGAACGATGTCGTTGTTACCTCTGCCATGAGTGGCAACCCCGCAAGCTTCCTGAGCGCCTCGTTGCGCCGTGCGGGCTTCGATCCGAAAGAACTTGGTCTGCGTGATCCCCGGCTTACGGAGAGGCCAGACGGGCAGCCACTCCGACCTTGGAAGGAAGTGTGGTCGGCGGGGCAAGGTGTAGCTGGCATTCAACAGGTGCTGCCTGCCGGTGTGCTCGTGAGACAACTCGGAGAAGATTATACAAAGGCGCTTGTGCGAGCATCGGGTCTGACGATGTTTCAAGCAGTATCGCACGGCATGTCAGCTCGCCCGGGTAAAAAGATATGAACTACATCAATGTCACGCGCGCCGGCGCGGTCACCACAATTACGCTGAATCGTCCGAGCGTAATGAATGTGATCAATCCGGCGATGCACTTCGAGTTGCAGGCGGCCATCGATGCCTTTGCCAGCGACTCCGACCAACATATCTGTGTGCTCACGGGGTCCGGCGATCGCGCTTTTTGCGCAGGTAGTGATCTGAAGTCGATCGCCGATTTTAAGGGATATCCTCAGAATGGCTATGCAGGGCTTATTGAGCGCTTTGATTTGGCGAAGCCGATAATCGCAGCAGTAAATGGGCTTGCATTGGGCGGCGGCTTTGAGATCGTTTTGGCCTGCGACATTGTCATTGCTGCAGACACGGCGAGCTTTGGCCTGCCAGAGCCATTGGTCGGCGCCGTGGCACTGGGAGGCGGTCTCCATCGCCTTGCGCGTCAGATTGGTCTGAAGCGGGCGATGGGCATGATCTTAACGTCTCGTCGAGTGACAGCTGAAGAAGGCTTTCGTTGCGGCATCGTCAACGAGGTAGTCCCTGCAGGCGAACTCGCTGCGACAACGGCACGCTGGTGTGAAGCGATCTCCAAGGCATCACCCGTCTCGATTCGTGCTTCAAAAGAAACAGTTATGTTTGGTTTAAACGAGCCGGACCTACCCAGCGCTATGCGCGCGCAAAAGAATTATCCAGCCTTCGCAGCCTGGCTTGGAAGTGAAGACAGAAAAGAAGGACCTCGCGCTTTTGTAGAAAAGCGCGCGCCTGTCTGGAAAGGACCATGAGTCCTGGATTTGCAACGCTCCCTTCAATATGAGCAAGGCGTTGAAACGGCAATCGCGCCTGGGGAGCCTCTTTCGTTTTTGTACTGCGAGCGCGTTAAAGCGCATCGCGCTTATTCGTCGTGACGTTTCTCTCAAGAAATCTGAAGGTTGGATGACTCCGACACCATCAGCAAAGGGCGATCACAAGTACGGGAAACCTATAAGTGAGCAAAGAGATTCTATGAATGCTTGGCAGGAATTCGTGCATTCATCTCAACTTGGAAAGCTTGAATATCAAAGGGTAGTCTCAAAGCAAGACGCGTTACGCCGATCAACAGTCCTTCGGCTCTATACGGAGCATCAAGAGAGGGCATTGATTTTCTGGCTACCTGACAAATGCATCTAGTCAGATCGGCACGTAATCGCTCATCAACTAGGGAGAGGGGAATGAACAAAATGAGGGTTATTCTTAATTTGTTGGTGGCTGCATCTATTGCTGTAGTGGTAGCTTCTACGACGGCAAGTGCGCAGAAGAAATATGATCCAGGTGCCACTGATACTGAAATCAAAATTGGCCAAACGGCGCCTTTCAGTGGGCCAGGATCAGCTTACTCGGCTGTAGCTAAGACGAATGCGGCGTACATACGAATGATCAATGACGCGGGCGGCGTCAACGGTCGCAAGATCAACCTCATTCAGTATGACGATGCCTACTCGCCGCCCAAGACCGTTGAGCAGGTCCGGAAATTGGTCGAAAGCGACGAAGTTCTTTTCACCTTTCAGATCGTGGGTACGGCGTCAAACGCTGCTGTACAGAAGTACCTCAATCTGAAAGGCATACCGCAAATGTTCCCGGCCTCAGGTGCCGTAAAATTCTCGGACTCGAAAAACTTCCCTTGGACGATTGGATTCAATCACAGTTATATAGGCGAAGCGCGTATCTATGCGCAATTTATTCTAGACAACTATCCGAACGCCAAGATCGGCGTGATCTACCAGAACGACGATTTTGGAAAAGATTATCTCGCTGGACTGAAGTTAGGTCTGGGCGAGAAAGCTGCGAAAATGATTGTCGGCACAGAATCATTTGAGATGTCGGATCCGACGATTGATTCGCAGATAGTTAAACTGAAAACGATGGGTGCAGATCTAGTATTTAATGCAGCAACAGCGAAATTTGCTGCCCAGGGGATAAGAAAGATTGCTTCGCTGGGTTGGAAGCCCGTGCATATCCTCAATATCAACGCGGTTTCAATTGGCGCGGTTCTGCAGCCAGCAGGGCTGGAAAACGCGAAGGATGTTATCAGCGCAAACTATATTAAGGATACCCAGGACGCGAGGTGGAAAGATGATCCTGGCATGAAAAGATATCTCGCCTTTATGGCAAAGTACAACCCTGAGGGCGACAAGGATTCGATCTACAATCCTTATGCCTATAACACCTCTCAATTGTTGATAGAGATTCTCAAACGTTGTGGAGACGATCTTACCCGCGAAAACATCCTGAGGCAGGCGACCAACATGAAGGGCATTCAACTTGATATGGTTTTGCCTGGGATATTGGGACACATATCTCCAACTGACTATCCCGTGTACAAGCAGTTTCAAATGATGAAATTCGATGGCGCGCGCTGGGAGATGTTTGGTCCCATCCTCGAAGATAAGGCCGGCGGCTGAGAGAAGCAGGGAGCGGACAACACATGAGAACGTGCAGTGTTTTTCGCTTTCTGTCGTCCCGTAGCGGAGGTACGCATACATGCATTGCGACGCATACCCGTGTTGTATCGCGGAGATTTGTTGCTAACGCTCGGAGAGGCCACCATCGACCACCAATTCGGCACCGGTTATATAGCGCGACTCGTCGGAGGCCAACCATAAGACGGCGTTGGCTACATCCTGAGGCAATCCCTTAAATCCCAGGGGGACAGTCTCCCGCGACCTCGCATTTAGATCAACTGGTTCTCCTCCGGATGTCAGGATATTTCCGATATCGTTCCAAATAGGAGTTTCAATCAGGCCCGGGTGAATTGAGTTCACGCGGATTCCGTCTCGCGCTTCCCCACATTCGAGGGCTACCGACTTTGTGAGCATAAGGACCGCGGCTTTGCTTGCGCTATAGACCGGCAAGCGTGCGACGCCTTTGAGCCCAGCGACTGATGACATGTTTATGATCGATCCGCTCAGACCGGATTTTCGCATGAGAGGGATCGCGTGTTTCAGCCCCAGAAAAACGCCTTCGACATTGACGGCTTGTTGTTTCCTAAAGTCGGCTAAGCTGATTTGAGTTATCGACGGTGCGCTGATCGCGATGCCTGCGTTGTTCACCAGCACGTTCAGAGCACCAAATCGGTCCTCGATCCTAGCTATCACGTCGGCCCAAGCCGGTTCGCTCGTGACATCAAGATGGAGATAAGTGGCGTTTCCTCCGGCTTTAACAATCTGGGCCACAATGTCCCGACCGTGAGCTTCTTGAACGTCAGCAAGAATTACCGCTGCACCCTCGCGCGCCAATGTTTCTGTGCAGCTTCTGCCAATTCCGCTTGCCCCGCCGGTTATCAGAGCGATTTTTCCTTTAATTCGCATCGCAACCTTCCTCTTAGTCTTTTGACTGAGATTTCTCTCCGCCTAATTTACAATGAAGTCGAAAGCAGTGTGTTTTCGGACAGTCTCATGGGACACGAAGTCTTAACACTTGAGTTGCGCAGTATTCGCTCAGCGAAGTTATTACAAGCCGTCGTCAAACTGCAGTCGGCGCACGAGCTTGCATCCGTGACAGCGGAATTGGCAAGCTTGTTCAGCCGAACGCGTTGTCGTTCTCCTTCAGCTGAACCGTCTTCACCGCAACACCCGCCTGCTGTTGAAGCGGTCATGTCGAGATTTATTGAACAACTCTATTGATAAACTGAGAAACCAGCATTGATTGGAGGCTGTTCTTCATCGTTCATCGATTAGAGCAGGCGTGTAGCATTGTAGGGCACATCGTATCGCCCATTTCTATCGCATGATCCAAGGCAACTCGACGAGAGACGAAGGTCGGGGTTGAGGACCGGCGTTACGATGGGCTGGCAGCTCAAGTCAATCAATCAAACGAAAAACAAGAATGTCGGAGAAGCGAGAAATGTCCAAGGTCTTCCACAGAACAGCAAAGTCCCTTCCGGTTGCCGTTAAAGGCGAAGGAGTCTGGATCACCGATAGGGCGGGTCGAAAATACTTGGATGCAAGTTCGGGCGGCGTGGGGTTGACTTGTTTGGGATTCAGGCATCCGCGAGTCGTTGAGGCTATCACCCGCCAAGCCAGTACACTTCCGTTTATTCATTCCTCTTTGTTCACGACGGATCCTCTGGAGGAACTAGCGGACGAACTTGTCACAAATGCCCCGCCCGGATTGGAAAAGGCATTCTTTGTCTCGGGTGGTTCGGAAGCAATCGAAGCAGCACTCATGATTGCAAAACAGTGCGCCGTTGTCCGGGGCGAGCTTCGGCGGAATCATGTGATCAGTCGGCATAAGAGCTTTCACGGTGGAACGATCGCGACATTAGGTGTGGGCGATTTTCGTGTAAGGAAGAAGCTGTTCGAAGGTTTTTTGCCTGACACTATCAAGGTGTCGGCGCCTTACGAGTATCGTGAGATGCGTAGCGGCGAGACGGATCAGATGTATGGGGAGCGCTTGGCGAAAGAGCTCGAAGCCGCTATAGGGGACGCTGGACCAGAAACAATACTTGCATTTATAGCGGAGACAGTTTCTGGCGGAGGCGTGGGTGCTTTGTCGTCTCCGCCCGGCTATTTTAAGCGGGTTCGCGAAATATGCGATCGCCATGGCATCTTCCTCATACTTGATGAGGTTTATTGCGGATTAGGCCGTACCGGAAAGCTCCATGCGTGCGAAGCCGAGGGAATCGTTCCGGACATCCTCGTGGTAGCGAAGGGCTTAGCTGCGGGGTTTGCGCCTATTGGCGCAGTGCTGACAAAGGGCCGTATCCATGAGGAAATCAAAAGTTTTGGTGGTGGCTTTACTCACTCTGGCCATACGCTGTCGTGCGTCGCAGCGTTGGTCGTCCAACGCACGGTGCGGGAGGAAGGTTTGGTGGAAAACGCGGAAGTGCAAGGGAATCTCCTCCGGCGGCTTCTTGAGGAGAGATTTGGCAACCATCGCTACACAGGGGACATTCGTGGCCGAGGCATGATGCAAGCAATCGAATTTGTTTCGGATCGGAACACGAAAGAGCCTTTTGATCCAGAAAAGGGTCTCGCAGCCAAGATCTCGCAAGCGTGCCTGAATGAAGGGCTCATTTGCTGGGCCATGAATGGAGTCGTTGATGGTTATAGGGGCGATCATGTAATGCTCGCGCCCGCCTTTATCGTTAGGCCTGAGGAAGTGCACGACATCGTCGACAGGCTGGAACGGGGTCTAGATAAAGCTCTCGAGCGAGTTTAATTAGCATCGGAAGTATTTTCGAGATGTGTCGGCTCCGTTGTAAATGCGGGTCGTGTCATCAGCGTAAAGGAAGAATGATCGTGATTAAACATATCAATCCTGAGGAATTGAAGTCGCCTTCATCGCGTTACAGCCATGGCATCGAAGTTGCTGCCGGTGCCCGCTGGCTTCATGTATCGGGACAGACCGGAAGCGGGGGTGACGTAAGGTCACTCACCAATTTCGAGTTGCAAGCAGAAGAGGCATTCTCAAAGGTTGAGGCCATTCTGACGGGCGCCAACATGAGCAAAGCCAATCTGGTAAAACTCACCGCGTATGTTTGCCTACCGGGTAAAGAGGCGTTGGCCGCTTATCGCAAGGTGCGAGACCGGTGGCTCGAAGGACATACAACCGCTTCGACGTACTTGGTGGTGGTGGGTTTAGCAAACCCGAATCTTCTCATGGAGATCGAGGCGATTGCCGCCGCAGATCAATGATCCGAGAGGCGCCAATCAATGCCCCCTCGATAGCTCTCACGAAGCAAGAGCACTGCCGCCAACGTCGCTAGACAGCGTAGTGGCGGGAATAAAGAATGGACGTACACATCGACCGCGCCGCGTGGTTTGCGGCGTAAGCATTCGGTGAGAACCGCGGCAGGACCACTCAGGCGGCCTGATCGACGCGCCGGATCGCGTCGCGCCAATTCCACGGAAGGAGTTCGTCGAGCCGGTGGGCGGATGCTCTGCGATGCGGTCCAGAACGTCGGCCAACCAGGCTTGCGGGTCGATGTCATTCATCTTGGCGGTGACGATCAGGCTGTACATCAGCGCGGCGCGGTCGCTGCCGCGGTCGGAGCCGCAGAACAGCCAGGACTTCCTGCCGAGCGCGATGCCGCGCAGCGCCCGTTCTGCTGCGTTGTTGGATAGACAGATACGGCCGTCGTCGAGGAAGCGGGTGAACGCGCTCCAACGCTTGAGCATGTAGTCCATCGCCTTGGCGACGTCGTTGCCGCGCGACAGCTTGGCCCGTTGCTCACGCATCCCGCCCTCCAGATCGGCGACCAGCGGTACGCTCAGTTCCTGCCGCACGGCCCGACGCCGTTCCTGCGTCTCGCCATTGATGCCGCGCTCGATCTCGAACAGGGCATCGATCCGGCACACGGCTTCAAGCGCCAGGGGCGAGATCACCGCGGGCTTCTTGCCCTGTGCCTTGCGGTGCGCATTTGCGCATGTCGGTGTGCCCGGTCGCGATCCAGATCAGCGCGCCTGCTGCGATCGGGATTATCGGCGCTCCAGAATGCCGAGCACCCGCGACAACGCGGCCGCGTCGACGTCAACATCGACGATGATCCGGCGATCATTGCCCAGCTCGATCACCATCCGGCCGCTCGCCGGCGTGGCAGCGGGTATTGGTAGCGCATCCGGCGATGCTGCCGCGTTCACCACGACCGCTGGCACAAACGTCGGCTTGGGCTGTTCGGCATTCCCACCACTACCCGCGGCGAACAGCCGCCGCCAAGTCAGCAGCAACGACCGAGATATCCCGTGCCGCCGCGCCGTCGACGAAATCGCCCACGGCGCGTGCATGCTCTCCAGCACGATCTTCAGCTTCTCGTCGTCCGTCCAACGACGGCGACGGCCGGTCTCGACGACCTCGAGCCGCTCAACCTGAGTACTGAACTTATGGCTGTCCATAAGTGCTGTTACAAAACAATCCGTTCAGCCACACAAGAGGGCCCTCACCGGAGGCAGACTTTGCGGCCGCGCTTGTGAGCATCGCGAAGAAATCGAGCTCATAGGGCGTGTAGATGGATGATGCGATGAAAATGTCCAAGACGGAAAGCAGCCAAGTTGCGCAGATTACCAGAGCAATCTGCGCAACTTGACATCTCAACTTGCCATCGGTGCTGAAGTTCGCAAAATATAACGAGTGAGAAACGTATGCGGTCAGGTGATTGCTTGCGCGAGCTTTAGCTCTTTAGCTGGACCAAGGGTTAGGACTAGAAGAATAGCCAACGTCACGGCGCCGACGAGACCATACAATACTATTGAGTAGGACCCGAAGTGATCGAATGCTCCGCCGCCAAGCAGAGCGGCGAGCCCGTATCCAAGACAGAAGCAACTATAAACAAAGCTATAAAGCACCGGATAGTCGCGTGTCCCGAAGTAACGGGAGGTCAAGTAAGCGAGAACGTCAACGTCCGAGCCGTAGCCAAGGCCACATAGGACGCAAGTCAAAATTGCCCAGAAAGCCGAGCCGTCATAGTTCGCCAGTATCAAAGCGGCGAACGCCGGCGGCAAGAACAGCAACGCCGCAGCAATGCGCGGCGTAAGGCGATCAAGTATAAGTCCGCCGCAGAGACGCCCAATGATTAGGCTCGGACCAGTGATCGCGAAATAAGAAGCGGCTTGCATTACGGAGAGGCCCGAGTCCCGCATGATTGCTTGGGTGTGGGTCATCAGCATGCCAACGGACGCAGCCGTCATTGTCGCGGCGACGAGAAGTTGCCAGTATCGTATATCCTTTAAGGCCTCTCGAAGCGGTCGCTTGTCATCGAAGCGGCCATTCGGGTTCACTGGAGTGCCTGCCGAATAGCGCTCCGTGAACTCGGGGCGGGTTCTCATAAGCCACCAGAGCCCAGGCAATGCCACGAATATGATAATAGCTGCGAGAATGAAGAACGGTGCGCGCCAACCCCAATGTTCAAGGGAGTAAGCGGAAATCACTGGGCTCATAAAGGCAGCTATTCCGGTGCCGGACAACGCGACCGATAACGCAAGGCCTCGTTGCCTGACAAAGAACCTAGTCACAGGAGTTGTCCAGACAAGAGGGCTCGCTCCGCCAAGACCCATGCCGACGATTACCCAGCCAAGGTACCACGACCATACATTAGATGTGCACGATCCCAACGCTACAAGACCCATTGCGAAGATGAGCAGCGAGGTCAGGCCAATGTTCCTTACCCCAAAGCGAGGAACTAGCAGCCCGACGAAAGGGACAGAGGTGAGGATTACGAAAAGAGCAATGGTCAAGCCGCCCGAAATCTGTGATCTGCTCCAACCGAACAATTCGCCCAGCGGCTTCATAAGCACCACCAAAGGTCCAAAGTGAACGGCATTCATTGTCATGCCGATGAGGCCCACGATTACTAAGGGCCAGCCATAACGCCATTCTCCGATCGATTGATTGCTATTCATCTGCGCGTCTTCCCTAAGAGCCATATGGCAATTGCATACTGGCTTGTGATGCTTCGAGCGTGGGCTGACGTTCCGATCATCGTCAATTCGAAGTTCCCAGAGAGTAGTTTGAGAAAATCTATGAATTTCTGGTGTGAAGCTGATGCTCGCTGACGTATCAACGAGTTACGTCGAATGCAGGCGGACTAAAATCAAAGATCTGCGTTGAGATAGGAATTGTTTGGAGAAGGCAAACAATGATGCGCCATCGGTGCGATGGCACGAATCAATCAGTCTCCTTCATAGTTTAGAAATTTGAAGCGCCACTTTGAGTAAGCTTCCAGTGGTTTCAATCGATATATTCGTGCAATCAATAGATATTGATTCAACGCCCATACTAAAATGCCGATGTTGTAACGATGGCCAAGGTTTAAGCAAGGATCGTACGAACAAGGAAGGCTCGATCCTCCACAAAGACCGTAACGACGTCGCCAACTCTGGTTTCGCCAACAATGTGAGTCAACATAAGGAAGCGATTATGAATAGCGAACGTGGAGGCGCGATAGTTACTGGAGGTGCGAGCGGAATCGGGGAGGCAACGGTCAGGCGCTTGGCGAGCGAGGGTTTTGACGTTCTTTGCGCCGACAAGAATGCAACGGCGCTGAACTCGCTAAAGGAATCATGGCCCTTGGACAAAGGGCGCATCGTTGTTGCAGAACTCGACGTGACCTCGCCAGTGCAGGTGGATCACATTGTAGATATTGCTGCGCGTGAATTTGGTTCGATAAACGCGCTTGTGACCTGCGCCGGGATCGGCAACCAGGAACAGTTCGTTAACACATCAATCGACGACTGGAACAACATTATTGCCGTCAATCTAACAGGGACATTTCTCATAAGTCAGAGCGTGGCGCGGGTTATGATCAAACAGAAATTCGGGTCGATAGTAACGATTGCGTCGGCAGCAGGAATTTTTGGCGTGTCCGGTAGATCTGCCTATGGAGCGTCGAAGGGAGGCGTCGTGCTTCTCACGAAAGTTATGGCCGCTGAGCTTGCATTATTGGGCGTCCGTGCAAACTGCATCGCGCCGGGACCGGTTGATACTAATCTGGCAAAGCAGGTGCAAACAAACGAAACGCGCAAAGCATACTACGACGCTATTCCAATGGGACGCTATGGCACAGTGGAAGAGCTGGCTGGGGCTGTATCCTTCCTCGTGGGGCCTGATGCGTCATTTATTACAGGCCACATTCTTTCTGTAGACGGTGGGATGGTTTCGTCCGGTCCTCTATTCAAAGTCTAGCAGAGCTTACATTACTCCATCTAGTTGGTGACCTTCACAAAGGGATGCGATGGAACGCGCAGGGTAGCGTGATTTTCGCGCGCGACGATTAATTGAGCCAATTGATAAATTGAGCGAATAACTGACCTTATTGAGAAATTCTGATTGGCTTATCGTTTGCCTCGAACTGTGGCTCGATGTGAGTTAGCGTCGAGGTACTATCCTTTGGAATCTACTTTATGCCGACAGTGCGTGCAAAGCCAACTGCGCCGCTGTCAATGTCATTCAATCAAAGTCGGGTGAAGGAAATCATGAAGCTGGGGAAATTATTTCGGTCCGGATCGTTTCTTATTGCCGGCGCCATCATTGCGACAACTGGTGTCGAGGCGCTTGCCCAGAAAAAGTACGATCCGGGTGCGACTGATAAGGAAATCAAGATTGGCAATGTGTCCGCCTACAGTGGCCCGGCTTCTGCATATGGTATATTAGGAAAGACCTATCAGGCATACTTCGATAAGATTAATGACGAGGGAGGAATCAATGGCCGAAAGATTTCTTTCATCTCGTATGATGATGCATACAGTCCTCCGAAAGCGGTAGAGCAAACGCGCAAGCTAGTTGAAAGTGACGAAGTTCTCTTAATCTTCAGCCCCAATGGAACGCCGACGAACTCTGCAATTCAGAAGTACTTGAATGCGAAAAAGGTCCCCCAGCTGTTTGCGGGCTCCGGCGGAGCCAAATTCAACGACCCGAAGAACTTTCCTTGGACGATGGGTTGGCAAACGAGTTATCCCGTTGAGGGGCAGGTTTACGGAAAATACTTACTGAAAGAGAAGCCTGACGCTCGAATCGCCGTTCTTTTCCAGAACGACGATTACGGAAAGGATATGCTCAAGGGACTTCGGCGTGCACTCGGAGAAAGGGCAGCGCACATGATCGTTGCTGAAGACAGCTACGAGGTCTCCGAGCCAACCATTGATTCGCACGTTGTAAAGTTGAGAGCGAGTGGCGCGAATGTTTTCGTAAACTTTGCCAGCCCGAAATTCGCTGCCCAGGCGATAAAAAAGGTCGCAGAGCTTGGATGGAGTCCACTGAGCATTGTCAGCAATGTATCGGCTTCTGTGGAAGGAGTTCTGAAACCCGCCGGACTTGCGGCAGCTGAGGGACTCGTCTCAGCAACCTTTGTAAAAGACACATCTGATCCGCAATGGGCGAATGATCCGGGCGTGAAGACCTATTTCGATTTCCTCGCAAAGTATATGCCTGGGGTCAACAAGGCCGACTCAGATGTATCTCGTGCTTACGCCAGGGTGCAAACGCTGGTTGAAGTCTTGAAGAACTGTGGCGACAACCTTACCCGCGAGAATGTGATGAAACAGGCTGCAAATTTGAAGAATTTTCGTACGGAAATGTTGTTGCCCGGAATCACAGTCAACACCAGTCCTACGAACTTTGCCCCTCTCACCCAACTCCAGCTTATCAAGTTTCGTGAAAATAAGTGGGTGCTGTTCGGAGACGTGCTTGCTGGTGATTCTGATAATTAATCTGCACGTAGGCTGAATGCCCACGTTCAGGGCGCGCGCCTGATTATGGCTGGGTAACTCCGTGGCTGCTATGGAGGATGGTGATTGCTGGTGGTTGCACTTTCTCCATGAGAACAGAATGTAATGCCGGATGCACCACATCCAGGATTTCCAGTGCTGTGATGCACTGACGAAAATGACGAAAGGGATGGAATAGTGTCGACGGAAAGCGGTTTGATAATCCGTGACGTGGCGCAAGCAATTTTTTCCGATCATGCGAATCCGCGGACGATAATCCAGCAAAAGGGCCAAAACTGGAAAGCGCCGCTCTGGGAGGCCATTGAGCAAAATGGCCTATCATTGTCTTGGATCGACGAGCGCCTTGGAGGTTCGGGTGCTTCGCTTGAGGACGGTTTTGAGCTTGTACAGGTTGCCGGCTTCTTTGGACTGGCGGTTCCGCTTGTTGAAACAATGTTGGCGGGCTGGCTCCTCGCGCTTGCTGAGCTATCTTCTCCTTCCGGATCAATGACGGTGTTGCCCGTCCATCTTCACGACAGGATTCTTGTAAATCCTGATGGGACTATTAGCGGGACAGCGCATGATGTGCCATTCGCTCGAGACTGCGAACATTTTGCTGTTCTCACGACTGATTCGAATGGTTCCCAGATCCATCTCGTCAAAACCGCGGACTGCAGAATAGAACAGAAGGACAATTTGGCGGGCGATCCACGTGACACCGTCATGCTGCAAAAAGTAATTCCCTCACAATCAGGCGTTGTAGCTAAGAATATTGGCCCGATGGAATTGCGGCTGATGGGCTGCGTAATTCGGAGTGTCCAGATATCCGGCGCGCTTCAGCGCGTACTTGCCCTAACGGCGCAGTATGCTGGAGAGAGAGTTGCGTTTGGCCGTCCGATCGGAAGATTCCAAGCCGTTCAAAATAACATAGCTCGATTGGCGGGCGAAGCGGCCGCCGCTAACGCGGCGGCCAAGTCTGCGGCCGATGCCGTTTCCAACACGACAAACTGGGATGAGGAAATATTTCTGGAAGTGGCCGCAAGCAAAATCCGATGTGGCGAAGCAGCAGCACATGTTGCTTCAATTTCGCACCAGGTCCATGGCGCTATCGGATTTACTCAAGAACACACGCTGCATCGATTTAGTTTGAGAGCATTGGCGTGGCGAGATGACTTTGGAAACGAGGCATCTTGGTCCGTTCTCTTGGGCGATAAGATCGTTAGAAATGGTGCCGAACGACTATGGCCTCTGCTGGCAAGTCGATGATCGACTAGGAAATGCGCGCGCAGAATAATCATGAAAGTTTAGTTGGAATGACTGGTGAGAATCTGGACCTCGGTGTTGAGTACGTTGGGAATATTGCTATTGTCGAGATTCGTCGACCCCCACTGAATTATTTCGACGTTCCCCTCATCAAATCGCTTGGCGATGCTCTTGAAGAAATTGACAAGAATTGTCAGATTCGGGCTGTGGTGTTGTGCGCGCAGGGAAAAGCCTTTTGCGCCGGCTCCAATCTGGGGGAATCTCGTACAACGCCTGCGCAAGCACCGACCGGCAAATATCGCCACCCTCTCTATGAGGAAGCATTGCGGATTTTTGGGAGCAAGAAGCCCATTGTTGCTGCGGTACACGGAGCAGCAATAGGTGGCGGGTTGGGACTCGCCCTCTCGGCGGATTTTCGAATCACGTGCCCTGAGGCGCGATTTGCTGCGAATTTTACCAAGCTTGGATATCATCCAGGCTTTGGCCTAACGGTTACTCTTCCCGACCTCATAGGAAAGAATGCCGCTGAGTTCATGTTTTATACTAGCCGCAGAATCGACGGCAGAAAGGCAGTCGATATCGGGCTTGCCAATGAGCTCGTGTCGCAAAGCGAGGTTCGCCCGGCCGCCATCAGACTTGCACAGGAGATTGCAGAATGTTCGCCGCTTGGGCTGCTATCGACGAGGGAAACAATGCGTCTGGGATTATTAGATAGACTAGAGCATGCCACCCAGCGTGAAGGAGTGCTGCAGCTGAGACTTCGTTCCACAGAGGACTTCAAGGAAGGGGTCAAGGCAACCGCAGAGAGACGCGTCGCAAACTTTGTCGGCCAATAGAAAAGTCGTGCCGCACACTACTCCGACAATCGTTATTGTACGCTCCTGCTATTTCTAGCGAAGGCCAAGTCCGCGTGCGATAATTCCTCGCAGGATTTCCGTCGTTCCACCTTGGATCGTGAACTTGGGAGCGGTCGCCAATGCATACTCAAGCATTTCATCGAGCAATAGCGTTTTGCCATTGCTGCGGTCTATTAGAGAAGCGATAGACCGCACATTGTTAGGCAGTTCTTGTTCCCAGATGGTACCCAGATCCTTCACAATGGAGGACTCGACTGTCGGTTCTTGTCCCGCTTCGAGCATTCCGGCGATCGATACAGACATTCGCCGGAGTGTATGTAGCTGCGCGACAAGCTTACCGACTCCCTCTTTGGCTCGAGAGTCGCAATCTGGCCCGAGTATCTTCACCAATTCATCAAGCACATAGTACGTTTCTAGGAAACGCTCAGGACCTGAGCGTTCATAAGCCAGCTCTGTAGTTGCCTGTTTCCATGCGTTATCGATCTCACCAATTAGGTGATCTTCAGCTACGAATACCTCTTGAAAGGAGACTTCGTTAAAGTCATGCCCGCCGTTCATCTGCTGAATGTCGCCGCAAGTGATTCCAGTCGTTTTCATATCGATGAGAAACGACGTAAGGCCATGACGGCGGTTTTCTTTCGTCGCCGGTGAGGTACGAAATAGTCCAATCATATAATCTGCAGAGTGGCCATTTGTTGTCCACGTCTTCGTACCGTTCAATACCCAGCCGCCATTGACCTTCATCGCTTTTGCACGAGCTGCAAAAAGATCTGAGCCGGAATTTGGTTCGCTCAGCCCGATACAAAATTGGAGCTCGCCTCGAACGATACGGGGCAGGATGCTTTGTTTGATATGCTCGGCAGCATACTTTATCAGGGTTGGTCCGCTTTGCCGATCGGCTGTGAAATAATGTCGAACAGGTGCGTTCGCGATTCTGAATTCTTCGGTCAAAACGTATCGCTCGAGAAAGCTTCTTTCGCGACCGCCGTATTGTTTGGGCCAGGTCATTCCAATCCAACCCTTTTCGGCAACGCGGCGAGCGAAAGATCGAGCATCGGCACCTTCGTTCTTTCGCGGATAGCGCGGATCAAACGACCCTCGCTCGATCTCCTGGGCGAGAAAAGCACGCGCTTCCCGACGCAGATCCTGGCAGACGGGGGGAAGCCGAATGGGATCAAAGACGAGTTCATTGGTCATGGTATCGTATCCCGGGCGCCGATTGCATTCCGTTTCGAGATGCGCAGCAGCAAAATGAGAGATCTGCCTGAGCGAACTGGTTTGCGCGCTCAGGCTTCTGAAGGAACGCAGACAGAGCTGTTAACGGCCCGTGAACTTTGGCTTCCGCTTGTCTAAGAAGGCTTGAGCGCCTTCTTTGTGGTCCGCTGTTTTCATGGTGAGTGCCTCGTAGGCGAGTGAGGCGTCCATCGCTTGATTGAAGTGCTGCCGTACCGCGATGTTTACTGTCGCCTTGGTATATTTGACTGCCCAAGGCGGCAATGACGCGAGCTCCTCGGCTATCTTTATTGCCTTTGGCAGAACTTCGTTTGCAGGCACCGAGTAATTGACCAGATTGATCCGCTCGGCTTCATCACCGGTCGCAAGGAGGCCGCGCATTAGATAGTCTTTGGCCCGCGAAGGCCCAATCAGAAGGGGCCAAATGATTGAACCGCCGTCTCCTGCTGAGACGCCGACGCGAACGTGAGGATCGCCGATACGGCCTTCTTTAGCCATAACGGTTATATCGCAGAATAGAGCCAACGTGGCGCCGAGACCGATTGCGTCACCATTGATGGCGGCAATAATAGGCTTCTGTACTTCGAGAATATTATTCAGAAGGCGGCGCCCGTGGGTCGGAAGTTCAAGCGCCAGCCTGTTTCCTTCATCTGTTCCTGCTCGATCAGCAAGGCGTTTAAGGTCGCCTCCTGAGGAGAAGGCCGCACCCTTTCCCGTGAGGACAATGACCTGAACAGATGGATCGTCTTGTAGTACGAGCCAAATGTGATCGAGTTCTGCATGAAGCTCACGATTAATGGCATTGCGAGCATCTGGGCGATTGATAGTTACGATCGCTACGCCGCCTTTTTTCTCGACGATCAACTCTTTGTAGTTAGCGTCATTCATTTTTTATACCTTCCGAGAGCGTTTCATTTTCGAGTTCGCATGATGTTCAATTGCAAGTATGAAAGCGTTCGACCCTGAGTAATTGGTAGCCCAGTGTTGATCAACAAACTTGCCAAGGGTTTTATAGTCTAGCGCCTCTCACACACAGGCATCGTTCTTCATCGTATTCATAGATAGTGTCTATCAATACGAAGAAGTATAAACGTTGACATTAATGTGGACGAGCATCACGTCGATATCGATCCCCTGTTGTTGGAGTGAATAAGGATTGGCAGCTTGAGAACAAGCCTTTGAGCCGCGCGTTGAACACGCTCCTTATCGTGAAGCGAACAGGATCCAAATAGCGATCATGGTCCAGGTTAAGGGATTCGAGCTCAGGATATGAATCTGCTTAACGGTGTAGCCCTCATCGATGAGTGTCGGGTTATAATATAGAAACGACGAGGCGCGCTGAAGGCGTTGCATCGAATCCATAAAAAAATCAACGTGAAATGACCAGGAGGGAAAATTCGTGTTGTTGAGGGGATCAGGTAACCGCGTTCGTCGCGGCTCCATGCAGACCGGCGCGTCGCGCCTCTGCAGGGACTTCCACGTATGACGCAGGCACAAGTGGCGCAGGGGCAACAGCCCTTGCTCGCCGTTCGCGACGTGAGCGTCGTGTTCGGCGGCATCGTTGCGTTGAATGGCGTGACGTTCGACATGAAGAAGGGCCAGATTCTGGGCCTGATCGGTCCGAACGGCGCCGGCAAGACGACGCTCTTCAACTGTCTCAGCCGGCTGTATCAGCCGAGCAAGGGCGAGATCCTGATGGAGGGCGAGAGCATTCTCACGCGCCAGCCGCAGAAGATCGCCGAGATCGGCATCGGCCGCACGTTCCAGAACGTTGCGCTGTTTCCCCGTCTCACCGTGCGCGACAACATCCGCATCGGCGGCCACTGCCGCACCAAAAGCGACGTGGTCAGCGATGCGCTGAAACTGCCATGGGTGCGCACCGAAGAGCGCCGGCTCAACGAGAAGGTGGATGAGATCCTCAGCTACCTCGAGCTGCACGACGTCGCGGACCGCGAAGTCGCGGGCCTGCCGTTCGGCACCCAGAAGCGCGTCGAACTCGGCCGGGCGCTTGCCGCCGAGCCGAAGATCCTGTTGCTCGACGAGCCCGCCGGCGGCCTCAATCACGAGGAAGTCTATGTGCTGGGCGATCTGATCTGCCGCATCCGCGATCAGCGTCACATCACGGTTCTTCTCGTCGAACATCACATGGGACTGGTGATGAAAATCGCCGATCACGTGGTCGCGCTGAATTTCGGCAAGAAACTCGCAGAAGGCACCCCGTCTCAGGTGCAGTCCGACCCCGATGTCATCAAGGCCTATCTGGGGAGCAAGGACCAATGAGTACGATGCTGACCATCAAGGACTTGCGCGCCTATTACGGCCAGGTGCAGGCGCTGCACGGGCTCGAGTTCTCGCTCAACGAAGGCAGCGTAACCACGCTTCTCGGTGCCAACGGCGCCGGCAAGACCACGACGTTGCGCGCGATCTGCAACATGATCCGCTCCACGGGCAATATCGAATTCGAGGGCAAGCCGCTCACCGGCATGTCGACCGAAAACGTCGTCCGTCTCGGCATCGCCCACGTTCCTCAGGGCCGCGGCACCTTCACCAACATGACGGTGGAGGAAAACCTGCAGCTCGGCGCGATCTCGCGCAAGGACGTCAAGAACATCCCGGACGACATCGAGCGCATGTACGCGCACTTCCCGGTGCTCAAGCAGCGCCACACCCAGCAGGCCGGAACGCTGTCCGGCGGCGAACAGCAGATGCTCGCGGTCGCCCGCGCGCTGATGCTGCGTCCGCGGCTGATGCTGCTGGACGAGCCGTCGTTCGGCCTCGCGCCGCTGATCGTGCGCGACCTGTTCGGAATTCTCGCCAAGATCAACCGCGAGGACAGGGTGACGATCCTGGTGGTCGAGCAGAACGCACAGCTTGCGCTCGAACTCGCCGAAACGGCCTACGTGATCGAAACCGGCCGCATCGTGATGTCGGGGACCGCGAAGGAAATCGCGGACAACGAAGACATTCGCAAATCCTATTTGGGTTATTGAGAGGCAGCCATGGAACTCTTTACCAACCAAGTCCTGGCTGGCATTGCCACAGGCGCGATCTATGCCTGCATGGCGCTGGCCGTGGTCATGATCTATCAGGCCATCGACCACCTGAACTTCGCCCAGGGCGAAATGGCGATGTTCTCGACCTTCATCGCCTGGCAATTGATGCAGTGGGGCCTCGGCTTCTGGCCCGCCTTCCTGCTGACGCTGGCCATTTCGTTCGCCGGCGGCATCATCATCGAACGTGCGCTGTTCAAGCCGCTCACCAACGCGCCGGTGCTGGTGCATGTGGCCGGCTTCATCGCGCTGTTCGCCATCCTCAACAGCGTCGCGGGCCTGACCTGGGACTTCACCATCAAGCAGTTCCCGTCGCCCTTCGGGTCATCGGGCTTCCTCGGCAGCCAGCTCATCTCCACCCACCAGGCGGGCATGATCGGCGTCGTGCTGGTCCTGCTGCTGCTGCTGTTCGCGTTCTTCCGCTTCACCCGCGTCGGCCTCGCCATGCGGGCCGCGGCGTCGCTGCCGGAATCCGCGCGTCTGGTCGGCATCAACACGAGCTGGATGATCGCGCTGGGCTGGGGCATGGCGAGCGCCATCGGCGCCATCGGCGGCATGCTGATCGCGCCGGTGGTGTTCCTCGAGCCCAACATGATGGGCGGCGTGCTGCTGTACGGCTTCGCGGCGGCGGTGCTCGGCGGCCTCACCAGCCCGTTCGGCGCGGTGGTCGGCGGCTTCCTGGTCGGCGTGTTCGAGAACCTCGTCGGCACTTACATCCCGGGCGTCGGCAACGAACTGAAACTGCCGATCGCGCTGGCGCTCATCATCGTCGTGCTTGTCATCAAACCGTCTGGCCTGTTCGGCCGCAAAATCGTTCAGCGAGTTTAACATGAGCACAGTTCAGGAATCCGTTACCCAGCCCGCAGCCGTGGTTGCGCCGTCGAAGAAGTCGATGACGATCGGCACCACCGCGACACTGGTGGTGCTCGCGCTGCTGCTCATCACGCCGCTGTTCGTGAAGAACTTCTTCATCTTCCAGATGACGATGGTGCTGATCTACGCCATCGCCATCCTCTCGCTGAACCTGCTGACCGGCGGCAGCGGGCAGTTCTCGCTGGGCCAGAGCGCCTTCTATGCTGTGGGCGCCTATACCGCCGGCATTCTGATGGAGCATTTTGGCGTCAACTACGTGCTGACGCTGCCGGCGGCCGCTCTCGTCTGCTTCATCTTCGGCTTCCTGTTCGGCTTCCCGGCGCTGCGGCTCTCGGGCGTGTATCTGGCGCTCGCGACCTTTTCTCTGGCCGTCGCGATGCCGCAACTGCTGAAATTAGGCGTATTCGAGCACTGGACCGGCGGCGTGCAGGGCCTCGTCATCACCAAGCCGGACGCGCCGTTCGGCCTGAAGATGTCGCAGGACATGTGGCTCTACTACTTCACGCTGTTCATCTCGGTGGTGATCTACATTCTCGCCGTCAACCTGCTGCGAAGCCGGTCCGGACGCGCCATGATGGCGATCCGCGACAACCAGATCGCAGCCTCCGCCATGGGCATCGACCTGCCGCTCTACAAGACGCTGGCGTTCGGCATCAGCGCCGCCTTCACCGGCATCGCCGGTGCGCTCGGCGCCATCGTGGTGCAGTTCGTCGCGCCCGACAGCTTCACCATCCAGCTTGCCGTCGCGATCTTCCTCGGCATGGTGGTCGGTGGCGTCGGCTGGCTGCCGGGATCGCTGGTGGGCGCGGCCTTCATCGTGTTCGTGCCGAACGTCGCCGAACACATCTCGAAGGGTCTCTCCGGCGCGGTGTTCGGCGTGCTGCTGTTCGCCGTCATCTTCCTCGTGCCGCATGGAGCGCAAACCATTTTTGGACTCAGCCTCCGTGTTCGAAAAAAGCAGTGAGCTCACTGGTTACGACGTAGCTTACTATTTGCGCAATGGGTCGATTGAACAAACCTAAAGAGGCAAGGGTTGTATGAATTTTGATTTTTCGGATGATCAGAAAGCTCTCCGAAATCAGAGCCGGCGGTTTCTTGAAACTGCATGCTCTATGCAACGGCTCCGTCGAATATTGGACAACAATGAAGCAACTTATGATCGTGAGTTGTGGAAGTCCATCGCCGAGCAGGGGTGGTTAGGAGCATGTATTCGTGAGGAGCATGGGGGCCTGGGACTAAGCCACCTAGAGCTTTGTGTCCTGTCAGAGGAACTTGGTCGCGTTCTCGCGCCCATTCCGTTTGCTTCTACGGTATACCTGTTTGCTGAAGCGCTTATGCTGGCCGGTTCAGAGGATCAAAAGCTTAGTTATCTACCAAGAATAGCTCGAGGCGATTTAATCGGGGCTGTCGCGGGGGATGATTGGATCGGTTCAATAATTCCGTTGGCGCAGAATAGGCGAACTAGCTTCGATAATGTCGGAGTAACTGCCCAAGATTGCAGATTGAACGGGATTAAATCCGCAGTAATCGATGGTGGCATCGCTGACGCCGGTATTGTTCTGGCCAGAGAACAAGATCTCCTGAGTTTGTTCATAGTGAACCTGAATGCGAAAGGTGTAGCTCGCAAGAAAGTAAGAACGCTGGATCCAACGAGAGACTGTGCGCAGTGGCAATTTGGTGAAGTTCTGGCCGAGCGTCTTGGCCGCCCGGGACAGGGTTCTAAAATTCTTGAAACTGTCTTCGATAAAGCGGCCGTTTTAATAGCCTTTGAACAACTAGGCGGCGCAGATCGTTGCCTTGAGATGGCCGGGTTGTACGCCGCCGATCGCTATGCATTTGGTAAACCGATAGGCAGCTTTCAGGCGATTAAGCATAAGCTTGTGGACGTATTTGTAAAAAATGAATTGGCGCGCGCCAATTGCTACTTCGGTGCGTGGGCTCTGAATACAAACGCAATCCAGCTTCCCATAGCGGCCAGCGCCGCGAGAGTGGCCGCTTCTGATGCGTTTTGGCATGCTTCGAAAGAGAACATACAGACGCACGGTGGTATCGGCTACACGTGGGAGAGCGATTGCCATTTGTTTTATCGGCGTGCTTGCCTACTTTCTACAGCGATCGCATCACCTGAGATATGGAAAGAACGTCTCGTTAGCCACCTTGAATATCAAGCTGAAGAGTAAGTAGATGGATTTCGAAGACAGCGAAGATGAAGCCAACTATCGAGCGGTCGTTCGGACCTGGCTGGAAGCAAATGTACCTAATGACGCTAATGGAAAACATCGGCGAGGGGTTGAAGGCAGTGAAAGTTTGCGCTCTGCCCGTAGTTGGCAGGCAAGAAAGGCTAGTGCAGGTTACGCCTGCATTCATTGGCCGAGAGAGTGGGGCGGGCCTGCTGGGACACCAATACAAAGCGTAATTTTCCACCAGGAAGAATCTAAGTTCGTTACACCGCCCAATCCATTTCATATTGGGCTCAATATGAGCGTACCCACCGTCCTTGCGTTTTCTGATCAGAAAACGCGCGAACGGTTTGGCTTTTCTGCAATGAATGGTGATGAGATTTGGTGCCAACTGTTTTCTGAGCCAAGCGGGGGATCAGACCTTGCAGCCGCGCGTACAAGGGTTCGTAAGACACAGGACGGAACTGGTGATTGGATTATAAACGGTCAGAAAGTGTGGACCAGTTTTGCACACATTGCTGACTTTGGACTCATCCTGTGTAGGTCAAATACCGATGCACCAAAACACAACGGTTTGACGATGTTTTGGGTAGATTTAAGATCACAAGGCGTGGAGGTGAGACCTATCCATGAGATGAATGGGTCTTCTACATTCAACGAGGTCTTTTTCACTGACGTTCGCATTTCAGACAATCAGCGCCTTGGACCTGTCGATGGAGGCTGGAAAGTTGCCGTCCAAACACTCATGAATGAGCGGCTACAATCTGACTCCTCGGGCGCAGATTGGATTGATGTTCTAAAGATGGCTCGACGATTACCAAGCATCTACGGTAAATCGGCACTCCAGAATCCAGCAGTTCGTCAACAGCTGGCCCAATGGTATATTCAGTCAGAAGGGTTGAAGCATACTCGCAACAGAGTCATCACCGCATTGTCCCGCGGTCACACGCCTGGACCAGAAAATTCCATTATGAAATTGGTGCGTGCAAGCCAAATGCAAGATCTATCTCATGCTGCGATCGAGATAATGGGGCGTTTCGGCGTTGTCGACGAAGCAGGGGGGCCGGAGGAGAGATCGCTATTTCAAGATTCTCTGATGTGGGCTCCCGGGTTACGCATCGCGGGAGGCACCGACGAGATTTTGCGAAACATCATCGCCGAACGCGTATTGAGACTGCCCCGAGATGCCTCCCATGATAAAAGCTAGTTCTCGCCAACAATGCTCTGCACATGCAGCGCATGTCTGAGCAGACTATAGCTTATTCGCCGCGGCGTGTTTTCGGCAACCGCTGGAGGTTTCTTGGTATTTTTGCGGCCTTTTCTTTTTCTAGTCGGCCGCCGCTACCGATCTGGATACGCGGCACCTTTGCAAGATCGCTGGTTATGTAACGGACGAGTTTTGCTGCTGCGGCGGGCAATTCTCGTCCCCTACCCGTGAGAATGCCGATTGTTCTGAGAATAGGTGGATCCAGAATCGGTAAAGCTACCAATTCTGAATCCAAGACGTCGGGAAGCGCGAGGCGCGGTGCTGCCGCTACCCCAAAGCCAGCACGAACCATTCCAATTGCTGTTGGTAGCTGGCCAACTCGTATTCGGGTCTTAAGCTGAACACCTTGAGCCAAAGCTTCCTTTTTGAGATCCTGTTGTAGTGGAAGAGAACTCCGGAGCAGGATCAGCGGCATGGTTTCCAACAACTGTAGCGGCGACGCTTTTATGGTGCTGGTTAAATCACGGGCGCGCAAAACCAGACATAAGGGATCATCGACGGCTCGTGTAAACGTGATGTTATCTGGAGGAGGGTTGGAGCAAGGCCCTATTGCAAAGTCGACCTTGTTGTCGGATACGGCTTTGACGATATCACGATAGAGCATCTCTTTTATTTCGAGCTCTGTTAACGTATCGCGATGAGGGTAACCTCCCAAAATAGCAGGTAGTCTCGTACAAGCTATCGATGGTACGCACCCGATCGAAACACGGTTCTGACGCCCCTTGGCGATATCGCGTGCCGATGTCAGCCCAACGGCTATGGATTCAAAGCCGTCTCTCAAGGCATGGGCCAAAGTTTCGCCCGCCTCGGTAAGAGAAATGCGACGAGTCGTTCGATCCATTAGTCGAATTTGGAGCCGATTTTCTAGCTCACGTACTTGTGTGCTCAGGGTTGCTTGCGAACGTCCAAGTTCTGTTGCCGCGCGACTGAATGACAAATGGCGAGCGGTCGCGTCGTATGCCTTCAACAGCGTCAGACTTGTGCGAGCGAATGTAGACAAGTTCATCAGTGCACGCCCATTCAATTTATTTCCGCTTTCACATTTCGACATTGCCCTAGCAAGGATTACTAGATCGGCCATCTTCGCAGAGTGTGAAGGGATGATCCTAAGTCACAAGTTGTTGAAAGTAAACGGTTATTGCGTCTGAGCGAGCGATTGCGCCAGTTCGACCAGCAATATCCGGTGGGCTTTCAAACTTATCCTCATACTTTGAAGTCACGCTGAAAGCGTAAAGCTTTCGGAACCATTTGGCATTCGTTGGCAGTTGCGAATAAGCGTACCGCCAAAGGGCTCGTTGCTTGGAGCCAGCCGTCTTCAGCCGGGATTCGCATAGCATAGTGCCGCTCCCTAAATTCCAACAGTTGAAGCGGATTATGAGTCGTCCAGTAAAGGCCAGTGCCATCGGCTGCCTCAGGAGTTTATCTTCGAACAGATATATTGATAGCCTCAATATATAGATGAATTCGCCAGATATAGCATAGGGCTGCTTTGCTAATAGGTATCGCCTTCTTCAAAGCAACTGCGGAGCTGACCGGTCCGTAGATCGAATGCGGGATCATGCCGCTGAAATCAGACTGCTGTCAGGCCTCGTCGCTAACTTCTCTGGAAACATCAGGACATAGACTGTGGATACATCCAAATTAATGTTCAGGCCTGAGCTGCTCAAGAATGAAAGAATTATTGTCACGGGAGGCGGAACTGGGCTGGGTAAAGAGATGGCTCAGGCCTTTGCCGCGCTCGGTGCAGAGGTTGTCATCCTTGGGCGACGAAGTGCTCCCCTTGAATCAACATCCTCTGAATTGAACGGTCTGTATGGGAAAAAGGTAACGCCACTCGTATGCGACATCCGTTCTTCAGAGGCTATTACTAAAGCGATTGATTTGGCGTGGGACGGCGGCGTTGTTACCACTTTGGTGAACAATGCTGCAGCCGGATTTATTTCTCGAACTGAAGACCTTTCTCCAGGGGGTTTTGACGCGATTTCGAACACCGTATTTCGTGGGACATTTCTTGCGACTCTCGAACTTGGCAAACGCTGGATCGCCCGCGGACTCCCCGGCAATGTTGTTTCGATACTAGCCAGTTCCGTGTTCAATGGTGGCCCGTTCATGGTCCCGCTTGCTATGTCGAAGGGCGGTTTGCACGTAATGACTCAGTCGCTCGCTCTGGAATGGGCGCCGCACGGCATTCGCGTGAACGCTATCGCTGCTGGGACGTTTCCCACTGACGGTGGAGGTTCGCGCATGAATCCTCGAGTCGGTGAAATGCCGACCAATGATTCAGCATTCGTTAGTCCCATGCAACGGGTCGGCCAAATGCACGAGTTATGCAATGTGGCTGTGATGCTAGTTGGGCAGGGTGCGGGGTATATTAATGGCGAAACGATATCGATTGATGGAGGAGCCCATCTCGCTACTTCTCGATATCTCGAACTAGCTAAATGGGACGATCAACGATGGGCGGCTGTACGCGCATCGATCCGTTCAAAAGATGTGCGCGATCGAGAAGAGCGATCCACATAGGATCAGATGCGCAAACAGAGAATCTAATTTCGGCTGCAAATATTTGTGGTCGAAGCGCACAATTCAATTCGGCGAATTCCTGATCAGGCTATCTATAAATATCTTGAGAGCTATCCATGAATGAGCACGATATATTTGCGTTGTGGTCGAAAATTGATCGATCGGACCAATTCGTTCAGAATCTAATGTACTACGCAGGGCCTCATATGGCGGATATTGTTCTCCAGCACCTTGAAAATGGGCTTCTTACTATCACACTTAATGTTCCGGAACGCCGGAATGCATTGAGCGGAGAACTGTCACTCGCGCTCCTACAAGCGGCTCAACGCGGCTCCGAAGATCCCGATGTTCGCGCAGTTTTGCTTACTGGAGCCGGAGGGACCTTTAGCGTAGGCGGCGACGTTAAGAATATGGCCAATCCGTCGGCTCCTCCGGTCACGTTCGAGACAAAGCTGGCGATGATGCGCAGGGTCATGGAGATTCCGCGTCTTTTTTATAGGATGGCAAAACCTGTTGTAGCTGCAGTCGAGGGAGCGGCGGCCGGTGCGGGGTTATCACTAGCGCTCGCGTGCGATTTTCGGATCGTGAGTGAATCCGCAAAGATAACTACGGCTTTTGCTAAGATCGGAACGTCTGGGGATTATGGGAACGCGTATTTTCTCACGAAAATCGTCGGCGGTGCTAAGGCTCGAGAAGCGCTTATGTTGTCGCCGGTTATGAGTGGCAAAGAGGCTCACGCCTTTGGCGTGATGACGCGAGTTGTTCCCGATAATGATGTTCAGGCAAGCGCAAAAGATCTGGCTCTTACGCTTGCTCGGGGGCCCACCATTGCGTTTGGCTACATGAAGAAAAATATCGCGAGCGCTGAGCAGTCGGACTTGGATGGCTATTTAGATGGCGAAGCGTTTCATCATTGTCGATGTCTGCAAACCGAGGACTATAAGGAGGCGACGTCGGCTTTCGTCCAAAAGAGAAAGCCAGAATTTAGCGGTCGTTGATGCAAAGGTGTGAAATCGACGGTGCGCGAGTCAGAGATTAGCTCGTAACCGCGATGTTGAGCCAGCGCGAACTGGCAAGGGTTGCATCGATAGTTTGCAGAACTGTGCCATTGCTACCAGAAAAATCAGTGAAAGAATAAGAGAACTCTCATGACAGATACAAAGGCGCTCGACGGAAAAGTTATTATCGTCACAGGTGCGGGCCGCGGGATAGGGCGTGAAATCGCCTTGTTGTGCGCGGCCGAAGGCGCCAAAGTCGTTGTAAACGATCCGGGGAGCGCTGCTGATGGCTCGGGCACTAACGCGTCTCCTGCTGAGGAAGTCGTCGAGGAAATTAAGAAGCGCGGCGGTACCGCAATCGCGAATTTCGAAACCGTCGCAGAGTCGATTCCAGCCAGCAAAATCGTCAAGATGGCCACTGACACCTATGGTAAGCTTGATGGCGTCGTAAACAATGCTGGAATCTTGCGCGATGCGATCTTTCACAAAATGAGCGTCGATGCCTTTGAATCCGTTATCAAAGTGCATCTGCTCGGTTCGTTCTATGTTTCGCATGCTGCCGCCCGATTGTTTCGTGAGCAAGAAAGCGGCGCGTTCGTTCACTTTACATCGACCTCAGGCCTTGTTGGCAACTACGGCCAAGCCAACTATGCAGCGGCAAAGCTGGGAATTGTTGGGCTGTCGAAATCGATCGCCTTGGACATGGAGCGTTATAATGTACGCTCCAACTGCATTTCCCCCTTCGCTTGGAGTCGTTTAATCGGCAGTATTCCCACCGAAACGGAAGCGCAGAAAGCTCGTGTCGAGCGCGTGAAACAGATGGGACCCGAGAAGATCGCGCCCATCGTGGCTTATCTACTCAGCGATGCAAGTAAGGCCGTATCCGGGCAAATCTTCGGAGTGCGGATGAATGAAATTTTCTTGATGGGCCAGTCGCGACCAATCCGGTCAGTCCATCGCTCTGAGGGGTGGACCTACAAGACCCTTGCTGAACATGGAATTCCTGCGTTGCAAGGATCGTTCTATAAACTTGACCGATCACCTACCGTTTTTACCTGGGATCCGATATGAACCGGCATATGGCTTGATTGCCCCTTAGTTTGACATCGCTCCGCGAATCCGTACAGCGTGCGCTAGGTCGACTGCCACGAGCATCCGCGCGCGGATTGCTCCAAAAATAGTTAGAGTTTGATCTCATTGACCATCTCTTTCGACTTCGCCCATGGTTTTCTTGGGAGATGCCCGACAAGGCAGCAGAGGATGCTGCCGATGGCCTTCTTCGCAGAATCTTCGGTGATGAGGTTGTGCTCCTAAGCAAGCACCCCACGCACGCATGTCGTCGGGCATTAATTTCGTTTTGAGTTTATTGAAAAGGCGCTCTTCCGCGGCGGCACGATGAATCATGCCTCCCGACATGTCGAGGTAATTTGTCATGCCTTTCACGACGGCTTCGAGGTCCATCCCGTCGCGCGGTGTTCCGATGACATAGGGAAGCCAGCGAACGTGAGGTACGGCAATTACTCATCCACGTATGTAATGAAGGTGTGATCGGGCAGCTTTTGATCGATCAAATACCGAAGATATTAATCCCGAGAATCATAAAAAGCCGGGTGCAATAACTCATGCAGTCCGTGAAGATTCGGTTTGGCGAGGCGGCGAGCGCGCGCTCGGCCGCGCATTCCGAAGGCTATTTCCACTTCATTTCGATTCGATGATCACCAACCGTTATTTTTCTCGCGCTCGCGCCATTTCCGCGAAGCGCGACATGCTCTGCGGAGTTGTCGCTCGCTTTAGACATGAACGTATATATTTAGAATGCATTGATCCTGCGCATCTCGCAAAGCACCCAGGTAGATGCTTCGATACCACGAGCAGGGCGCGCGGTGGTCGCAGCGCCGCATGGGCGCATTGCCGGAACAATAGCGAGCGTTAATACCCCGCGTGGACAACCGTCGGCCAAAGAAGAGTGCAAATCGGCAAGTCAAAGGTCCAATCAGGAAGATCGACGTCGCCGAACTGGGCAGAGTGTGGTGCGTCCACGTAGCACCTAGGAACCAGATATGAACATCGCACTTTCGCCCAAGATCGCCTATGACCGTGAGCAACTCCGCACTCCCGCAGGTTTCAGCGAAGACGCTGTCCGTGACATTTCGGCGGCGCTGAACGGCTTGCTTGCTGATGTGTTCGCCCTCTATGTGAAGACCAAGAATTTCCACTGGCATATGAGTGGTCCGCACTTCCGCGACTACCACCTGTTGCTGGACCAGCAGAGCGATCAGATCTTCGCCATGACTGACCCCGTCGCCGAGCGTTCCCGCAAGATCGGCGGCGTTACGCTGCGATCGATCGGCGACATAGCGCGCCGGCAGCGCGTGCTGGACAATGATGCGACCTATGTCGATCCTCAGGATATGCTCGCCGAATTGCGCGACGACAACGAACAGCTCGCTGTAAGCATGCGCGAGGCGCACGGAACCTGTGAGAGGTATGGTGACGTGGCGACCACCAGCCTACTCGAGGTCTGGATCGATGAAACCGAGCGTCGCGGCTGGTTCCTATTCGAAGCCACCCGACGCGAGGGTTCCAACCGAGTGTGATTGCGACGCGCGGCGTGGTCGATCGGCTTGACCGACGGCGGCGTCTCGCGGTTCGGAATCGCCGGCGCTATTTGAGCGCGCCTCTACGTTCGGCGACAATCGTTGCCGTGCGTTTTGCCTATGAGTGGCACGACGACAGCGGCAACTGGTTCCGCTCCTATGGCAACGAAAACTGGGAATTCGATGAGAACGGCCTCATGGTGCGCCGCTTTGCCTGTATTAATGATCTGCCGATCAAGGAATCCGAACGCAAGTACATTGGCCGCTTGGGCGGCGTCCGGACGACCATCCGGGGGTTGAGCGAGTTGGGACTTTAATTGCCACGTATCGTCGCAGAAAAGGCCAACGTCATCCCGTTGCTCGCGGAGGTGTTCCGTGAGCATGGTTACGAGGGCGCGACGCTGTCGCGCATCCAAGACGGGATTGGCGGCGGCAGCCTCTATCAGTTCTTTCCGGGAGGAAAGGAGGACATGGCCGCAGCCGTACTTGTCGAGATCGATGTGTGGTTTGAGCAGCACCTCTTTGAGCCGCGGCGTCAGGCCTACAATGTCGATCTGACTATCAAAAGGATGTTCGAGAAGGTCACGACCTATTTTCGATCAGGCGGCCGGGTGTGCCTAATGGGTGCCTTCGCCTTGACCGATGCCCGCGATCGCTTCGGCCTGGCGGTTGGCGGTTATTTCCTGCGATGGATCGAGGCGCTGGCCGAGGACGCCGTGCTTGGCATCCAGGCGCGATTGTCATTGCTCGGTCGCTGGACGATCAGGCGGTGTTCGAGCGCGCCATGGAACTCATGGAAGCGTGTACACTCTCGTGGAAAGGATAGGCAATGCAGAAGATCAATCTTGGCGAGGCGTTCGATCGCTTCAACGATCATTGGAGTCCGAAGATCGCGGGCGAGTTGAACGACTCTTTCGTCAAGCTCGCAAAATTCTCCGGCAAGTTCCACTGGCATCATCACGAGCACGAGGACGAGTTGTTTCTGGTCGTGAGCGGCCGGTTGCGTATGGGCTTGCGGACCGGCGACATCGATCTCGATCCGGGCGAGTTCATCATCGTGCCGAAGGGCACAGAACATTGCCCGGAGGCGTTGACGGACGAATGCAATGTGATTCTGCTGGAGCCGAAGTCGACGCTCAATACTGGCAATGTCATTAACGAGCGCACGATTCGGGATCTCGAGCGGCTGTAATGCCGTATTGTCGTTGACCCGATATCGCTTTACGACGCTATCGACGGATGTTGTCTTAATGGATCAATCAAGTCTCTTGATTGGCTTCGGAATCGTGTCGGCGGTGCGCGAGGCAGGGATCGCGGAGCAGTTTTAGTCTGGTAAGCCGAATCTATGTGCCCCCTGTAGTGCCCTAGCTTTTCAGGGGCACATCTCTAGGGAATTGATCCGTTAAACCATTGAAAAAATGAATTAATGGTGGGCGCACAAGGGATCGAACCTTGGACCTCTCCCGTGCGAAGAACAGCGGGGGTGCACCGAGGTGCTCGTCCCGTTCCGGCCCCGCCCATACCGCGGAGAGCGGGATCATATGGGCGAGATTGAGGGTGGAGACCGGCGGCTGCCGGACATTGGCGTAGACATGGCCGGGCAGGGAGCCGAGCCAGGCCTCGATCGCATTCACGGTCTCGACGATGCTGGTGAAGTCGCGGCCTTGAATGACCTTCTCCACGAGGCGGAGCTTTTCGTCGGCGGTGCGCGGCTCGGCATCCCACACTGTGATGGTCGCGGTGACATAGGCCTGGCCGATCATGTCGCTGCCGAGTTCCTGCAACGCGGCGTCGGCGTCGGCGGCCTTGTTCGCCGCATCCGTATCCAAGAGCGTCGAGGCCTCGTTGGTCATCACCTCCTTCAGAATGGCCGCGACCGATTTGCGCTTGGCGAACCACTGCCGGCGGATCTTGGTCAGCAGTTTTGTGGCATCGGTCTTGTCGAGCATGATCGCCCGCGTCGACCACCGGTACGGAAATGCGAGCTGGTTCAACTCATCCAGAACGCCGGGGAATGTCGCCGTCGGGAATCCGATCACGCTCAACGTGCGCAGGTGCTGCGATCCCAACCGGGGTTCGAGACCGCCCGCCATCGGCTCGTCGACCAGCAGCGCATCGAGCTGCATCGGAATCTCGGGCACCCGGACGCGGTGGCGCTTGGTCGAGATGCAGGCGTGCAGGTAGGTTAGCGTTTCCGAGTCATCGAGCCAGGCGGCGTCAGGCACGAAGCCTTCGATCAGTTGCAGCACGCGCCCCGTACGATCGATGAAGCCGCGCAGCACCTCGTGCCCATCGACACCGCCGCGCTCGCGCCCTTCATAGAGCCAGGCTTCGGCGCGGGCGGCGTCTTCCGCCGGCGGCAGCCAGCACAGCGTCAGGTAATACGCGCTCTCGAAATGCGCTTCCTGTTCCTCGAACTGCGCCCGGCGTTCGGCGTCGACCAGCGCCGAGACGGGGTCGGGGAAGCGGCTGTCGGGATAGCGGTTGGCGGCGTTGCGCTGCGCCTCAACGAAGATCGCCCAGCCCGAGCCCAGCCGCCGCAGTGCATTGTTCAACCTTGCCGTGGTGCCAACCAGTTCGGCGGGTGTCGCGGAATCCAGATCCGGCCCGCGAAACCGCGCGGTGCGCTGGAAGCTGCCGTCCTTGTTGAGGACGACGCCGGGTGCGATCAGTGCCGCCCAGGGCAGGAAGTCGGCCAAGAGAGCAGGGCGCTTGCGATATTCGGCAAGGTTGATCATCGCGTCACCCTCCGAAATACGTGGGGTAGCGCAGGTGACGGCGCACCACGTCGACGAATTGCGTGTCGCGTTTGAACGCCCACTCCGCAACAAGCCAATGCTCGTGGGCGAAGGATGGCGTAGACAAGCTTGCGATCGGCGGAATCGACCCGTCGCCGATTAGCCAGCGCTAAGGTGAAATGGCCGCTGTGAAGATGCTAGGCCGCGCGTGTGCCAGCCGAAGAACGGCCCGACATCAACGACACGACACGTGGCGAAGCGGCCGGTATGAGAGAGGGGGAGGATATGGCTTTCGCGGAGATGCCCCGACCTTCTTCATCGCATTCCCGGGCATAGGCCAACACCGTCTCCGCGTCACGTCCGAGCAACATGCTGGCGATGCGCCGCGCCCGCGCGGCGCGGGCCTGCCAAAGCGACGGATCGGACGACTGGATTTCGGCCATGGCGCGACTCATCAATGGCTGCGACAACAAATTGTGGCGACAGAAAATTCGAAGTACAATCCTTGTCATTTCCCCCGTTTCGAGTCCGTCGTCCGATTCGGAGGCGTTTTTCCGTCGTGCCAGGCTGCGATCGTGCTTAGAGCGGATAGCATCGCGCGCGAGCTCACGGGTCCAAACCTTGACAGAGCCTAGCGAATTGGGATGGCGGGACCGCTCGCGTTCCGGCAGTATCCCCGGGGCAATGGGACGACTGGACGCTACCAACGGCGCTCCAGGTCCAGGCGCATCCGGGGGGAATGCGTGTCGTGATCCTGACTGACAACGAAACAAAGGTCGACCTCCTCAATAATGAGGCGATCGCCAAAACCATTATCGAATTGCTCCGTGAGAAGCCCGAACGAGCGGTAACGATCGGGATCCATGGTGATTGGGGTGCTGGCAAGTCGAGTATCCTCGAGATGATCGAGGCCAACCTGGAGACTGACGATCGCGTCCTCTGCCTTAAATTTAACGGTTGGCGCTTTCAGGGTTTCGAAGATGCGAAAATCGCGCTCATCGAGGGCATCGTCACAGGCCTGATCGAGAAGAGGCCCCTGCTCAGACAAGCTGGAGAGGGCGTCAAGAACATCTTTCGGCGCATCGACTGGCTCAAGATCGCCCGCCATGCCGGCGGCTTGGCCTTCACGGTTGCGACAGGCATTCCGACGCCCGATCAGGTCGGCGCCGTGGTCGGAACGCTCAAGGACATTTTCGCGGACCCCGCCAAGCTCGCCAAGAAAGAGAACTACGACAGGGCGATTGATGGGGTGCAGGGCTTATTGAAGCCTGGCGAATCCAAAAACGTCCCTGAAGAAATCGGCGCCTTCCGCGAGGCCTTCGATGATCTCCTCAAGCAGGCCGGAATCGATCAACTCGTGGTTCTGATCGACGACCTCGACCGCTGTCTGCCTGACACTGCGATCGAAACCCTCGAAGCGGTACGCTTGTTTGTCTTCACTGGTCGCACCGCTTTCGTCGTCGCCGCCGATGAGGCGATGATCGAATACGCGGTCCGCAAACACTTCCCCGAACTTCCTGACACCACCGGGCCTCGGGATTATGCCCGCAACTATCTCGAAAAGCTCATCCAGGTCCCGTTTCGGATTCCACCCTTGGGAGAAACTGAGACCCGGATCTATGTCACGCTATTGCTGGTCGGCGCCGAACTCGCTGAGGGCGAGGCGGCCTATACGGCGCTGATTGATGCGGCCCGCGAATTGCTGAAGCGGCCCTGGAAGACCGCGGGTCTTGACGCCCAAACGGTGAGAGCTGCCTTGGGCGACAAGGCGGGACAGGTACAGAATGCGCTCGCGCTCAGTGACCAAATCGGCCCGATCTTGGCGAGTGGGACACAAGGCAATCCCCGGCAGATCAAGCGATTCCTCAACACCCTGCTGCTTCGTCATCAGACCGCGATCGCCCGCGGCTTCGGCGACGAGGTCAAGCTGCCGGTTCTCGCCAAGCTGATGCTGGCCGAACGTTTCCTGTCGCGGCTTTTCGACCAGATCGCCAGCAGCGCGGCGCGCAATCCAGATGGTGTCTGCGAGGATCTTGCCGCGCTGGAAGCTGCGGCAGGCGATGACAAGGATAAGCCGAAAGCGAAGCGCGCTGGACCGAAGATCACGCGTCTGGACGATGATGCCCAATCGACGTCGTCAGCACCCGCGGTAAGCGAAAGTGCCGTGCTGGTGGAATGGAAAGCAGCCGACGCCATCCGCGCCTGGGCGAAACTTCCCCCGAGCCTAGCAGGCGTCGACCTGCGCCCGTATCTGTTCGTGACCAAGGATCGGAAAGATTACTTCGGCGCGGCATCGGTTCTCGGCCGACTCGTGGCCGTCGTCGACAAGTTGCTCGGTCCGAAGTTGACGGTTCAAGCTCTCGACGGAGAGTTAAAGCGACTCGTCCCGGCCGAAGCGGCCCAAGTGTTTGAAGAACTGCGCGGCCGGATCATGGGCGGCGACACCTTCGACACTGCGCCACCCGGCGTCGACGGTCTGGCCGTGTTGGTGCGGGCTCACCCGACGTTGCAGCCCAACCTTCTCGATCTCCTCGAGGCCCTACCGGCCGACCGCAGCGGCCCGTGGCCCGCAAGCGGTTGGGAAGGCGTCATCAAAGACCCCGAGGGCATCGCGCGTTTCGAGAAATTGTTGGAGCGGTGGTCCACATCCAAGTCGTCATTTCTCAAGACGACCGCCGCGGCCGCGCTGCGCACCCGAAAGGGCACGCGCTGATGGGCACGTCGAACGCTTATGGCGGCGCGGCCGGCAACTCCGCCCTCGTGCCGACTTGGCTCCAAGGCGAAGCCAACAACCCAGGTGCGGCGCCAGGCTCGGAGCCGGCGTCAGGTGCCGGCCCAAGTGACCAGCCGCCATCCGCAGATCCGAATCCACCGGCGGTTCCGGTCGCGCCAGCGGCGAGACCCGCCGCACCTATAGCCGGCGCGGCAGATCGTTTCACGTCTGCGAGGAACAATTTCTCCCGCTTCGCCAGTTCAGGTGGCGGTGACCGGCAGAGCTTGGGACGCGCCGTTTCGCAATATGTCTCGAAGGCCACGGGCGGATCCCGGCAGGCCGCCCAGCGAATGGGCTCCGCGCGCGGTGCCGGGGCTGGCCTCGTTCGCTTCCTCAATGACGCAAGCACCAACGGCGTCCGCGAGGCGCTTCGGACGCTGAATCTCGAAAGCCTCGCCGGGCGTCCGATCGAGGAAGTCTTCGCAGGCCTTGCCGATTATATCTGCCCCGAGGGCGGTGCGATCGATGAAGGCATCGCGCGCGACGCCTTCATTGAAACGATCGCCGATCTCGCCGGAGCCGGTATCACGGACATCGACGCGCTCACGCCGGCGCAGATTCAGACCGTGTTCGAGCTTTATGCGACGCACGCGATCGAAGCGCGCCTTTGCAACGACATCGGTACCAAGGTTATCACGTTGCCAACCGATCCGAGCACCGCCGAGCGGATCGAGGCTCAGTTGCGCGACTTCATTCATCGTGGTGTCAGCGACACCATCAACGCGGCCGGCGTGAACATCCAATCATTGACACCCGAAAAGGTCCTTGGATTCGTCACCGACGTCTATCAGGCCGCATTCGAGGCATTGCAGACTTTGGGCGACGCGGAGGCGGAGAAATGAGACGACATGTCATCATCGGCCGCTTCGGACCGGATGATAGAACCCGCGTGCCGAAGGCGCGCGATGAGACGGCCTCGCCCCTGCAGCTCATAAGAGGAGAGCATCTCGACCACGGCATCGGCCACGCGCTCGACGACCTCAAGGCTCTGGGCTTGACGCCCTCCGAGATCGGCGCCGACATGTTGCTGGTCGCCGCACATGTTCATGCCGCGGATACACGACTGTCCAGGTCGACGGAATCGCAAGACGCATGGACCCGTGAGATCCGCCTGGTCGTGCCGGTCAGCGATCCCGGGCGCTGGAGCGCGAACGCGGGCGTTCTCACGCGCGCCCTGAATTTTCTGACCGGCGACAGGTGGTCGGTCGGGTTCAGGAAACGCCCGAAGGGCTTCAGCAAGCTCGTGTCTCCCGCCGCGCCGAGCTTGATCGCTCCGCCGTTCGATGGGGTCAGCCTGTTTTCGGGTGGCCTCGACAGCCTGATCGGAGCGATCGACACGCTGGAAGCGCGAGGCGTGCCTCTGTTGGTCAGCCATGCGGGCGAGGGATTGGTCAGTAAATCTCAGGATCTGTGTTTCGATGGATTGAAGGCTGCCTACAAGTCGTCGTCATTCGATCGGCTGCGGATGTGGATGAGTTTTGACAGTGAGCTGGTCAAGGGCGTCGGCTCCGAGGATACGACCCGCGGGCGATCCTTTCTGTTCTTTTCGCTCGGCGTGGCCGCTGGTTCAGGTTTCGCCGGCGATTTCGTGTTGAAAGTGCCGGAGAATGGCCTGATCGCGCTCAATGTCCCGCTCGATCGATTGCGGCTAGGCGCGTTAAGCACTCGAACGACACATCCTTTCTACATTGCGCGATGGAACGAACTTCTCCGTGGTCTCGGAATCCCGGGCCGGCTGGAAAACCCATACTGGGATAAGACGAAGGGCCAAATGGTGGCTGCATGCGCCAATCCCGGTCTCCTAAAACAGCTCGCCCCGGTGTCTCTGTCTTGCTCGTCGCCCTCCAAGGGGCGTTGGACGAAAAAGCCTCAGGGACATTGCGGATATTGCTTGCCCTGCTTGATTCGCCGCGCGTCCCTCATCAACAAAGATCGAACTACCTATGGCTTACCTAACCTTCACGGCTCGGTGCTGGATACCAAACAGGCCGAAGGACAGCAGGTTCGTTCATTCCAGATAGCAGTCGATCGCATCGAGAAACGGCCCGAACTCGCCAAGATGCTCATTCATAAGCCGGGTCCACTTTACGACGAACCCGGGCGACATGATCAACTCGCGGACGTCTATCGCCGCGGATTGGCGGAAGTAGGCGTCCTGTTAAAGGGTGTCCGCACCGCGCCGTCATAGGAACCGGGCATGCGTTCTTCCGGACTCGTCGACTTCCATTGCCACCTCGATCTCTATCCGGACTTTGCCGCCGCGGTGGATGACTGCGAGCGAGATGGCGTGTTCACATTGGCGGTGACGACGACGCCGAAGGCGTGGGCGAGAAACCAGGAATTGGCGGCACCCACACGCCACGTGCGCGCGGCGCTCGGGCTACATCCGCAATTGGTCGGAGAGCGCGCCAGGGAGATCGACCTCTGGGAAGAGTTGCTTCCGAACGCGCGCTATGTCGGCGAAGTCGGCCTCGACGCCGGACCGCGCTTCTACAAATCTTTCGATAGGCAGAAGGAGATCTTCGCGCGAGTCTTGAAGGCTTCGGCAGATGCTAGGAACAAGATACTCACCGTCCACAGCGTCAGGGCGGCCAAGGTCGTGCTCGATATGGTCGAAGCGCATCTGCCACCCACACGCGGTCGCGTGGTGTTGCACTGGTTCACCGGCACCGCAGCGGAGGCCAGGCGTGCCGTCGATCTGGGTTGTTATTTCTCAATCAACACGGAAATGCTAGCGAACGAAAAACGTAGTGCGCTCGTAAAGGCGTTGCCTCTCGATCGTCTCCTCACCGAAACCGACGGACCGTTCACCCAAACCGACAACCGGCCAAGTCGTCCGAGTGATGTCGGACGCGTCCTCGACGGCTTGGCGCTTCTGTTCGGTCAGGAACGCGGGACGGTCACCGCCGCCGTGCTCGACAATCTGAAAGTCCTGCTGTCCGATCGAGAATGAAGCAACTGACGTCAAAGCGTTGGCGTGATCGCGCGAAAGCAAAAACAAATCAGCGGATCGAAGCCACGCGTTTCCGTATCGCGAGCGCGTGGCCTTGGTAGATTCCGCAATCTAGCGCCAACTTGTAGAATTCCTCGGCGACTCCATCAGGACCGATGTGAACCGCAAGATGATATTTTCGGGTCATATCCCTGCTTAAGGTTCCGAGTTCCGACGCATCGCTCGGACCCACGTGACCAAATGAAAGCGCTTTGCCTGAGAATGCCTCGATGATGTCGTCCGGGAGCTCCGCGCCAAAAAGGAAATATCGGAGGTGTTGGAGGAAATTGGGGTGCCGAAAGATGTCGTCTCCGACAGTCTTGTTGCGCTCGAACAACTGCCGATATGACCCCTTGATGCGTCCGGTGCGGTAGGTCGGGTCCTCGAAATATTTCAGGCGCACCTCGGGAATAGCGGCACGCGCCAACAGCGACGTCATCAACGCCAACGCGAGTTCGCCATTTCTTTGAGCGCCGTCACTCTCATGGAAGAGCTCCTCCTGACGGAGCTTCGTCGCTGCCAGGATCGCGCCTTCGTCCGGCGTCAATGCAATGGGGCCGATCAACGGTCTTGGCGCTTCCATGCTGTGGATCACATCTGTCGAGAGTTTCACGATCGGACGTCGACCATTCTTGTATTCCAGCTTACATCAATTGAGCGAGTGCGAGACGTGCCAATCCAATTGCGACAGTTGAATGCGTCCATTGTTCGGTGGCCCGCGGCTCACGGCGCAGCAAGGTCTGGAGCCGTTCCTGGTCACGCCGCTCTCGTTCTTAGAACAGTATGCAATTTCTCGGGCTTCAGGTGAGTATATCGACGCAACATCTTCCAATCCTTGTGGCCGGTTACCAGCGCGACCTGTTCAATCGTGAAGCCGGCTTCAAATAGTCGACTCGTGCCTTCATGGCGAAGGTCATGAAAATGGAGGTCTTGTATCTTTAGATCTTTGCATTGACGGCGAAATGCGGTGCCGACCGAACGTCCGTTGTAAGGAAAAATGCGACCCTCTCGAATGTTTGAAAAGCGTCCTTGTTCTTCAATGATCTTGCACGCGTCATATCCCGACACGTCCAGTAGCGGGATGCGTTGATCGTTGCCTTTCTTCTTCCGAGGGTCCTTGCGATCTCGAATGAGGAGCATCTTGCCCTCGGGATCAAAGTCGCTCCATTCAATTCTAGCAATTTCGTCCTGCCGCATTGCCGTTGCGACGGCAAATCGAATGATCCGGTCAACGGGGATTTGTTGCCGATCATTGGCTTCGAGCCTCGCGATGATGAGATCGAGCTCCTTTTGTGTTGGACGACGGTCGCGCTCGTTGCCCTTGCCGACAAGACCAAGGCGTCCGAGAGCAATACGTGCGAGATTGATTGGTTCGATCGAAACGGTCACGCCATGCACAGCGGCGGCATGCGAGAGGATCGTTTTGATGTATCCCAAATCGATGCCAACCGTTACAGGACCCGCGCCCTCTTGCGCGCGCTCCTTTCCGAACTTGATGAGACGCTCGCGATCGAGTTCGCCCAAACGGAGAAGCCCGAGTCTCTCGTCAAGGAATTTTAGACTCGCGTCCTTCGACCGCCCGATTTTCCTGCTGACCTCTTCTAGGTCTTGGCGGTGTAGAGCGATGAGATCGCCAAAAAGCTTGGCCTCTCGGGCTCGCGAAGTTGCGGGCTCCTGACGATCAATTCTTCGCTCGATATCCAGTGCCCATTCCTCGGCGTCCTTACGGCGGACGAACGTCTCATTGACGTATTTTCCTTTACGCCGGACCTGCGCACGCCACGAACCCGACTTTAATCTGCTAAAGGTAGCCACGCGTGTGCGCTCCGTGTGCACTGAGGCGTCGAAAAGCCGGAAAAAACGTCGTGTCATGGCGTAAGATAGAGTGCACACAACGCGACCTAACGATTTGAATGTACTTGAAAAATGCAGCTAAATCAATCACACAGATTTGCCGTGGCGCCTATGATGGATTGGACTGACCGGTATTGCCGGGTGTTCCACCGTCATTTGAGCCGGAGGGCGCTGCTCTATACGGAGATGCTGACCACGGGCGCCATCATTCATGGCGACCGGGCACGGCTGCTCGGGTTCGACGCGGTGGAGCACCCGGTGGCGCTTCAGCTTGGCGGGTCGGATCCGAATGACCTTGCGACCGCCGCGCGGATCGGCGCGGAGTTCGGTTACGACGAGATCAACCTCAATGTCGGCTGCCCGTCCGACCGCGTGAAGGACGGCCGCTTCGGCGCGTGCCTGATGGCGGAGCCTGAACTGGTGGCGCGGTGCGTCGAGGCGATGAAGCGTGCGGTCGCCGTTCCCGTCACGGTGAAATGCCGCATCGGCATCGACGACCAGGATCCGGAAGTCGCGCTCGATCGGCTCGCGCGCGCGGTGGTCGCTTCCGGCTGCGACGCGCTGATCGTGCATGCCAGAAAAGCCTGGCTCAATGGTTTGTCGCCGAAGGAAAACCGCGACATCCCGCCGCTCGACTATGACCGGGTCTATCGGCTCAAGCGCGCGATGCCGAACGTCCCCGTCATCATCAATGGCGGCATCGCCGGCATCGACGAGGCCAAAGCGCATCTCGAACATGTCGATGGCGTCATGCTCGGCCGCGCCGCCTATCAGGAGCCGTGGCGGCTTCTCTCCGTCGATCGCGAGCTCTTCGGCGAGGCGGGGCCGCATGCGACCATGCAGGACGCGCTCGAAGCGATGGCGCCCTACATTGAGCAACAGTTCTCACGCGGCATGCGGCTGCATGCGATCACGCGGCATTTCGTCGGCGCATTCCACGCCGTGCCGGGCGCACGCGCGTTCCGTCGCCATCTCGCCGAGCAAGGCGTGAAGCCGGGCGCCGGCCTCGAGGTTCTGCGCGATGCGATCGCGCGCGTCGGGGTGCGCGTTCCGGCGGAGGCGGCAGCCTAGGTTGGCCTAGTCGACCGCCATGCGCGAGCGGCGGTGGGTGCCTTGCATCTCCGGATAGCCGGTCAGCATCAGCTTGTCGGAGCGCACGCCCCAGCTCTCCAGGCGATCGAGGAAGCTCATGCCGAGCAGATTTGTCTTCATCTGCCCGCGCTGCACGACCAGCGCCGGCACAGACTTTTCGACGAGATGACCGACGGAAAGACGGTCGAGCGTGAGGCGGGCCGCCTTGGTGTGGCCGCCCGCGGTTTCGAGATCGACGTCGTATTCGAGCATCTCGAGCGGCAGGCCGATCGCCTTCGCCGTCTCCCAGGTCAACACCACGGACGTCGCGCCGGTGTCGATCACCATCGGTGCGGTCACGCCGTTGATCTTGGCACGCAGCGCGAATTCGCCGCCCTGGCCACGCGGGATCTCCACCGCCGGGGCGGGCGTGACAGGCTGCCCGCGAAAGATATGCGACACCCTGTTGCTCGCACGCGCGATCTGGTCGGAATCGCCATAGGCGACCACGGCGCCCGCCGTGCCGGCGAGCATGATGAGAACGAGCAGGAAGCGGATCATTTGGCGCCTCCGCGGGCGCGGAAGCCGTTCAGGCGCGTTTCGATGATCCCGCGACCGGCACGAGCCCGGCGTCGGCCATGCGTTCCGGCAACTCTGCCATGAGCGCGAGCCGCTCCGCGCTTGCCATGCCGTGCCAGCGCGCGATCTCCGGCAAGGTCCGGCCGCAGCCGAAGCACAGCTTGGTCTTGGGATCGATCATGCAGACGGCGACGCACGGCGTTTCTTTGCTCATGTGGATATAGTGGGGGATTTTCGGGCATTCCGGCAAGCATCTCGTTAAGAGCCCGTGCCTGCGCTCATGATCGGCTTGTTGCGCAGCCGGCGCTTCTCGTCGGGAACGAGGGATCCCGGCTGGAGCGGCGGCGCATCATCCGACAGCGGCGCCAGCGCGCTCATCACGCGTTCCGGCGGGAAGGTGACGATCACCTCGGTGCCGATGCGCAGCTTCGATTTCAGCGTGAACGTGCCGCCATGCAGGTCGATCAGGTTCTTGGCGATCGGCAGGCCGAGACCTGCGCCCTGTTCGGCCGATTTGATCGAGTTGGAGCCCTGGCCGAACGAAGCCAGCACGACCGGGATTTCCTCCTCGGGGATACCCGAGCCGGTATCCTTCACGGAGAGATATTGACCGCCCGAGGCGGTCCAGCCGGCCTTGAGCCAGATCTCGCCGCCTTGCGGGGTGAACTTGATCGAGTTGGAGAGCAGATTGAGCACGACCTGGCGGATCGCGCGCTCGTCGGCCCAGAGCCGCGGCATCGCCTGTTCGAATACCTCGTGGATGGTGATGCCGCGGCTGGTGGCGCGCAGCTTCATCAGATGATGGCAATCGGCGACGACGCCGACCAGCGAAACCGCTTCCTCGTTCAATTCGTAGCGGCCGGCCTCGATCCGCGACAGGTCGAGGATCTCGTTGATGAGGTTCAGCAGATGCACGCCGGAATTATGAATGTCGGCGGAGTATTCCTTGTAGACCGGAACCGCGTGCGCGCCGAAGATTTCGCTCTTCATCACTTCGGAGAATCCGAGGATCGCGTTCAGCGGCGTGCGCAGCTCGTGGCTCATCTGCGCGAGGAAACGCGACTTGGCGACGTTCGCGGCTTCGGCGCGGTGGCGCGCTTCATCCGAGATCGCCTTGGCCTGTTCGAGTTCGCCGATCAGCGCGTCCTTCTCGGCGCGCGCCTCCAGTGTGGCGAAGGTCGAGGAATGCAGGCGATGCGCCAGCAGCAGGAAATAGCCTTCGGCCGCCAGCGCCAGCGCCGCAAGAATGTAGTTGTCCAGCGACCCGGTCATCGCAAAGCTCAGCGCCATCGCGACCGCGACCGGTGCGGTGGCGGCAAGGGCTGCGATCGGCAAGTTCGCGGCGAGCATGCTCGATACTGCGATCACCAGCAGCATCAGGAACATCATCAGCGTTTCCGTGACCATGTCGAGCACGGGATGGATCAGGATCGCCATCCAGCACAGGCCGTAGAGCAGGTCGAGCACGACGAAGCGCGTGCGCCACGCTCGCGTCGCGGTCGGCGAGGCGGGCTCGGCCAGGAAGCGGTGGCAGCTGCGGATCATCGCGGCGTGGATGCAGAGCATGCCCGCGGTCCAGGCCGCGGCCGGAATCGGCTGCATCCACAGCCCGAACAACACGCCGGTGGTCACCACCAGCAGCATCACGACGTAGGAGGCCGATAGCCGCGTCTGGGCATAGTGGCGCAGCATCTCGGCGTCGAAGGCCGGCCGTGTTCCACTGGTCGACGTTAACTTATCGCGCGCCTCGCGCACCCGTTGCGCCGCAGCCCTTCGGCTGCTCGCCGACGGAGCGCTGATCGGCTCGGCCGGAAGCTGCACGACTTCAGGCTTTTCAGCGGGGTTACTCATCAAGCAACACGATTCCTGCCCGCGTCGGACGCGGGCCTTCTGCATTCTCTATCTCTGGCAAGAAATCCTTAAGAGGTGACTTAAGGAGCTAAAGAATTACGTTAACTTCGCGTTAATTCCTGGCGCACGCCGGTGCCGCTCAGTGCAGCCAGGCATGCTGCGCAACATAGACCACGGCCCCCGCCAGATAGCCGGCAAGCGCGGGGACGGCGATGCGGCGGGCGTACCAGAGGAACTCGATCCGCTCGAGTCCCATGGCGGCGACGCCGGCAGCCGAGCCGATGATCAGGATCGAGCCGCCGGTCCCGGCGCAATAGGCGATGAACTCCCAGAGGAAGCTGTCGGCCGGGTTATGCGCGAGGTCGTACATGCCCATGCTCGCGGCGACCAGCGGCACGTTGTCGACGACGGCGCTGAGCAGCCCGAGCACGACGACGATGATATCCTGGCGGCCGATCGAGGCGTCGAGCCACCTGGCCAGCATCGAGAGCAGCCCGGCATGTTCGAGGCTGGCGACCGCGAGCAGAATGCCGACGAAGAACACGATCGAGCCCATGTCGATCCTGGTCAGCGCATGCGCAAGCGACAGCGGGCGGCGCACGTGCTCGTCCTTTTCGCGGTGGACGATCTCGCCGACGAGCCAGACGATGCCGAGGCCGAGCAGCACACCCATGAACGGCGGCAGATGGGTGACGGTCTTGAACGCTGGCACCGCGATCAGCACGCCAAGGCCGAGATAGAACATGATGTTGCGCTCGAACCGCTCGACGGCCAGCAGCCCGCTGTCCTTCGGCGGTGCCGCGATGGTCTTGCCTCTGAGCGAAAGGCTGATGAAGGCGAGTGGCAGCAGCAGATTGACCAGCGAGGGCAGGAACACCGCGCTCATGATCTTGAGCGGCGAGATCTGTCCGCCGATCCACAGCATGGTCGTGGTGACGTCGCCAATCACGGTCCACGCGCCGCCGGCGTTGGCCGCGATCACGATGAGAGAGGCGAACAGCAGGCGGTCCTCGCGCCTTGCGATCAGCCGCTGCACGAGCGAGATCATCACGATCGTGGTGGTGAGATTGTCGAGGATCGCGCTGAGGAAGAACGTCACGAAGCCGATCAGCCACATCAGCTTGACCTGGCTCGTCGTGCCGATGCGGGAGGTGATCACCTCGAAGCCGTCGTGGGCGTCGATCACCTCGACGATGGTCATCGCGCCGATCAGGAAAAACACGATCTGCGCGGTGGAGGCGACGGAGGCGTCGAGCTGGCGGCCGACCAGCGCATGGTCTCCCGTCGCCATGGCGTAGATGGTCCAGAGCAGGCCCGCGCCGAGCAGCGCGGACGCGCTCTTGTTGACCCCGATCGGATGCTCGAGGGCAATCGCCGCGTAGGCCAGAACGAAGATGGCGGCGAGTGCGATCAGCAAGGCGGGATCAGTCCGTCAGATGTCAGCGATTGAGGCGCGCGAGCAGGCTCGACGTATCCCAGCGCTTGCCGCCCATCTTCTCGACCTCGGCGTAGAACTGGTCGACGAGCGCGGTGACCGGCAGATTGGCGCCGTTGCGGCGGGCCTCGGCGAGCGCGATCGAGAGGTCCTTGCGCATCCATTCGACCGCGAAGCCGAAATCGTACTTGTCCTCGTTCATGGTCTTGTAGCGGTTCTCCATCTGCCAGGACTGCGCCGCGCCCTTGGAGATGGTTTCGATCACGGCCGCGACGTCGAGGCCGCTCTTCTTGGCGAAATGGATCCCCTCGGAGAGGCCCTCCACGAGGCCCGCGATGCAGATCTGGTTGACCATCTTGGTCAGCTGGCCGCTTCCGGCGGGACCGAGCAGCTTGCACATCCGCGCATAGGCGCCGGTGATGATCGGCTCGGCGCCGGCATAGACGTCCTGCGCGCCGCCGCACATCACGGTCAGCACGCCGTTCTCGGCGCCGGCCTGGCCGCCGGAGACCGGGGCGTCGATGAATTTGAAGCCGGCCTTGGTTGCGGCGGCGTCCAGCTCGCGCGCGACTTCGGCGGAGGCGGTGGTGTGGTCGACGAAGGTCGCGCCCGTCTTCATGCCGGCGAACGCGCCGTCGGCGCCGATCGTGACCGAGCGCAGGTCATTGTCGTTGCCGACGCAGCACATCACGAAATCCTGGCCCTCGGCGGCGGCCTTCGGGGTGGCTGCGGTCTTGCCGCCGAACTTGTCCGCCCATTCCTTCGCCTTGGCCGCGGTGCGGTTGTAGACGGTGACCTCATGGCCCCCTTTTTTCACGAGGTGTCCGGCCATGGGGAAGCCCATCACGCCGAGACCGAGGAAAGCGACTTTAGCCATGTGTGGTACCTTGTCCGTAGCTTGAGTTTTACGGTTGCAGCCGGGCGAGGGGCGCCAGCCGGCGTTTCGAGGTTCCGCCCGGGGGCGGACCGGCCGCACCATAAACCGTTAAGCCACGAGGGCAACGGCTTCGTTTGGCGGCCCCCTGTGCTAGGATGCCGGACTTCAAGGACTTCAAAACAAGGGAGCGAAAGCATGGGCGGCGTAAGCGTTGGCGTCCTCGATCATTTCAACATCCGCACCCGGAATCTGGCCGAGACGGTGCGCTTCTACGAGGACGTGCTGGGCCTCGAAAAAGGCGCACGGCCGAACTTCGCCTTCCCGGGGGCCTGGATGTACAGCGAGGGCAAGCCGGTGGTGCATCTCGTCGACATTTCCCCGACCTCGGAGCCGCAGAAGCCGGATTCCGGCGTGGTCCACCACGTCGCCTTCGTCAGCCGCGGCTTTGACGGCATGAAGCAGCGGCTGGCCTCCAAGGGGATGAAATTCGACGCCCGCCAGGTGCCCGGCGGTGACCTCTGGCAGATCTTCGTCCACGACCCCAACGGGGTCATGATCGAGCTGAATTACGAGGCGGCCCTGGAGCAGGGGGCCGCGCCCGTCGAGATGGCGGGTGATATCGGCAGGCAGTAGCCTTTCCGGCGTTTCCGCTTTAATGGGGGCATCCTGAACTCAGGGGAGATGCGCTTTGAGCGTAACGCAGCAACAGGTTCTCGACAGCCTCGCCCGGATCAAGTCGCCCCGCGGGGTCGCGCTCGCCCATGCCAATGTGCTGAGCGCGATCAGCGCTGCCGACGGCAAGGTGTTCTTCTCGATCAACGTCGATGCCGCCGAGGCGCGGGCCTGGGAATCCGTCCGGGCCGAAGCCGAGGCCGCCGTGCGCGCCATTCCCGGCGTCACCACCGTGATGGTGGCGCTGACCGCCGAGCGCAAGGCCGGCGCCGCACCGCCTCCGCCGCCCGCGCCGAGCCGCGGCACGCCCGGCGTGCAGCCGGTCCATGCCCACAAGCCGGCGCCGCAGGGCGGCGCCCAGTCGCCGATAGCGCGGCAGTCCGAGATTCCGGGCGTCGCCGCCGTGATCGCGGTGGCCTCGGGCAAGGGCGGCGTCGGCAAATCGACCACCGCGCTCAATCTGGCGCTGGGCCTGCGCGACCTCGGCCTCAAGGTCGGGCTACTCGATGCCGATATCTACGGCCCCTCGGTGCCGCGGCTGACCGGCTTGCACGAGAAGCCGGAGCTGGACGGCGAGCGCAAGATGATTCCGCTCCGGCGCTTCGGCCTCGCCATCATGTCGATCGGCTTCCTCGTCGAGGAGGAGACCGCCATGATCTGGCGCGGCCCGATGGTGATGTCGGCGGTGACGCAGATGCTGCGCGATGTCGCCTGGGGCCAGCTCGACGTGCTCGTGGTCGACATGCCGCCGGGCACCGGCGATGCCCAGCTCACGCTGGCGCAGAACGTGCCGCTCAAGGGCGCCGTGATCGTCTCCACCCCTCAGGACCTGTCCCTGATCGACGCGCGGCGGGGACTGGCGATGTTTCGGAAGGTCAACGTGCCCGTGCTCGGCATCGTCGAGAACATGAGCTATTTCCAGTGCCCGCATTGCGGCACGAAATCCGACATTTTCGGGCATGGCGGGGCACGTCACGAGGCCGAGAAGCTGGGCGTGCCGTTCCTGGGCGAGATCCCGCTGCACATGGCGATTCGCGCCAGCTCGGATGCCGGCAGCCCCGTGGTCGACAGCGAGCCGGACGGGCCGCATGCGGCGATCTACCGCGCCATCGCAGGCCAGGTCCGGGACCAGCTCAAGGGCGCCGTGGCCGCGGTCTGAGCCGATCCAAGCCAATCATGTCGGGACATGCGACTTTCGTAGAGCCCCGTCATGCCAATGTCGCGTTCCGAAATCGGGGCTTCCGTGTTAAAGGCCCACGGCAGTCAAGCCCCTTCGGTTCGACGCGCCCAAAGCGCGTCGCCGCAACGAGCGGCAGCAAAGAGGAAGTTAGGGGAAACGCCCCAACAAGGAGAAACCTGAATGAAGCGTCGTGATTTCCTGAAAGTGTCGGCAGCAGGCGCGGCGGCGACCGCCGCGGTAGCCTCGCCGGCGATCGCGCAATCCTCGCCCGAGATCAAGTGGCGCATGACGTCGAGCTTCCCGAAGTCGCTCGACACCATTTATGGCGGCGGCGAGCAGGTGGCGAAGTACGTCGCCGAGATGACCGACAACAAATTCCAGATCCAGGTGTTCGCGGCCGGCGAAATCGTTCCCGGCCTGCAGGCCCTCGACGCGACCTCCAACGGCACGGTCGAGATGTGCCACACGGTCTCCTACTACTATGTCGGCAAGGACCCGACCTGGGCGATCTACGCCTCGGTCCCGTTCGGCCTCAACGCGCGCCAGCAGAACTCCTGGTGGTACCAGGGCGGCGGCATGGAGCTTGGCAACGAGTTCTTCAAGAAGTCGAACGTGATCGGCTTCCCCTGCGGCAACACCGGCACCCAGATGGGCGGCTGGTTCCGCAAGGAGATCAAGACGGTTGCGGATCTGTCCGGCCTCAAGATGCGCATCGGCGGCATCGCGGGCCAGGTGCTCCAGAAGGTCGGCGTGGTGCCGCAGCAGCTCGCCGGCGGCGACATCTATCCGGCACTGGAGAAGGGCACCATCGACGCGGCCGAGTGGGTTGGCCCCTATGATGACGAGAAGCTCGGCTTCGCCAAGGTCGCCAAGTACTACTACTATCCCGGCTTCTGGGAAGGTGGCCCGACCGTCCACGCCTTCACCAACCTCGACAAGTGGAATTCGCTGCCGAAAAACTACCAGGCGATCCTCACCAACGCGATGGCCAACGCCAACAGCTGGATGGCCGCGCGCTACGACATGCAGAACCCGTCGGCGCTGAAGCGTCTGGTTGCCGGCGGCACCCAGCTTCGTCCCTTCACCAACGAAGTGCTCGAGGCCTGTCTCAAGGCGACCAACGAGCTGTGGGGCGAGATCTCGGCCAAGAACCCCGACTTCAAGAAGTCGATCGACGCGATGCAGGCCTACCGCTCCGACGAATATCTGTGGTGGCAGGTCGCCGAATACACCTATGACAGCTTCATGATCCGCTCGCGCACCCGCGGCTGATCCGACGCTGCCGTCAGACTGAAGGGCCCGGCCTCGCTTGAGGCCGGGCTTTTTCTTTGGCCGTGGGGGAAGGCGCACCCGGAATGCGCAAAACAACCCCATGCACAGTAGCGGCGGGGCATGACAAAATGTTCGCAAGATGCCGCCAACAGGTTGATGCGTCGCAATAAACAGGCGCGAAGCGGCAACGCCCCGCTATTGGCGCCGGAGTGACGATCCGTCTCCCTGCATGACGTCGGTGTTCGGTGCACGCCCGCATCCACTGTCATTGCGAGCGCAGCGAAGCAATCCAGAGTCCCTCAGCTGAAAGGGCCTGGATTGCTTCGCTGCGCTCGCAATGACGGGCGGATGGAGCTTGCCGCAACCCGAGCAACGAACCCGTTTGACACGTCGGGCAATACAGTGGCATAAAGCGATTATCGAATAATCCGAAATTTCGAGATCGCGCATTGAGCAGAGAATTCCTCGCCCGCTTGAAATGTCGCGCTCGCCCGCGCGTTGCCGCCTCCGCCGATCCTGAAATTCCGGTGGCAGGCACGAGTCTTGATGTGGCTCAAGCAGCCCTGGCTGCGCTGCCTTACGGTGTTCCGACCGCGCGTGTACGGTTTTATCTTGATGGGATCTGAACATTCATGAGCCGCCTCCGCAGTCACAAAGAAACTCATCTGGTCGATCGCATCGGCTGGCTCAGGGCCGCGGTGCTCGGGGCCAATGACGGAATCATATCGACCGCGAGCCTGATTGTCGGAGTAGCCGCGGCGGCCGCAAACCGGAACGACGTGATGATCGCGGGAATTGCGGGACTGGTCGCCGGCGCGATGTCCATGGCGGCCGGCGAGTATGTCTCCGTGAGCTCGCAGTCCGACACCGAGAAGGCGGATATCGCAAGAGAACAGGGTGAACTGCGCAGCAATCCCGATGGTGAGCTCGAAGAGCTCGCCGAAATCTACGTCCAGCGCGGGGTCGAGGTGGGTCTTGCCCGGCAGGTTGCGGCGCAGCTCATGAAGAAGGATGCGCTCGGCGCCCATGCGCGCGATGAACTTGGAATTTCCGAGATGACCACCGCGCGTCCCGTGCAGGCGGCGCTCACGTCGGCTGCGACGTTCTCGGTCGGTGCCGCGATGCCGCTGCTGATGGTCGTCGTGTCACCTGCGAACCTGCTGGTTCCGGTCACGTCGGCGGCGTCGCTGGCGTTTCTCGCGTTTCTCGGCGCGGTGGGCGCGAAGGCCGGCGGAGCAAATCTGCTGCGTGCGACCGTCCGGGTGACCTTCTGGGGAGCATTGGCGCTCGCAATCACCGCCGGGATCGGCAAGCTGTTCGGGACGATCATCTAGGAATCGATCTCATCAGGAATCGAGTTCATCTTGAGGCCAGAACCATTTCCGTTGCGATGGAATCGGAACGGGGCCTTGGATTCCAGGTTTCGAAGCCCTGAGGCTCCGAGGCCGCTGGATGCGAGTCAACGCGGTGTGGATGCCCTTTTCGGCCGAGGATTCTTCGCCTCCTCTTGCGCCAGCAATTTCATGAGCATCTTTCGCCTCGTCTCCGTGCACGTTTCGGTGAGACGCTTGTTCAACAGGGCCAGGTTCTCCCTGTGAATATAGGCTTGCAGAGCGTGATCTCGTCCTGCGGCATCCGCGCCATGCTGACCGGAATTGCTTGCGATCCACCCGCTCATGATTTTCGATTTCATGGGATCTTCCTCGCGCCCTACCGTCAGAATGACGTGCCTCGCATTCGGACATCCCTCGCAGAAGGGAAACTCAAACGCACGGAAATCATGATCTGAATCGGCTTCCGCGGTGTCTGCCAAGCGACACCGGACGCAAGCTGGGTTTGGAACGGGCTGTGTCTCGAGCATGTCATGACCCCAAGCCATGATTCGCCAATCCGTGGCTCCCGCTCGCCAATTTTGACGCAAGGAGTAAGCTCTCAGGGACGCATTGTGCCGCATCGCAGAAGTCGTGAATGTTCAAAATTGCTCACTGTTGGAAAATTTAACGGGCTCTGACTTTGCCTGGCGATCAATCAAGCGCCGACATCACGCCTCGCGGGACAAACTTCGCAGCGTGGCGCCGTCTGCCAACTTATTATCGCGACGGCAATCCCGCCTCGCTCATCTTCAAGGCGGCCGCAGATTGATCTGCAAGGATGCATTCGCGCCAGATGGGCGTCGTGCACTCTGCAGGCCAGTTTCCGCCCAGCGCCATGAACAGCGCCACGGTGTCGGAAAGGCGGGTGGCTTCCGCCTGCACGCGGGTGATCGCCGCGTTGAAATACGCCTGTTGCGCGTTCAGCACCGTCACCTGCGTGATCTGGCCGAGCAGGAGCTGCTTCTGAACGATGTCGAGGCTCGCCTTGGCCGCCGTCTCGGCCTTGATCGCCGCCTGCACGGCGCGCGCATCCGCCTGCAAGGAGCGCAGCGCGTCCGCGACGTTCTGCATCGCGCTGATCACCGCCTGCCGATAGAGCGCCTCGGCCTGGTCGAGGCCCGCTTCGGCAGCCCTCTGCTTGTTCAGGAGCGTGAAGCCGTCGAACAGCGGCTGCGTCGCACTTGCCGCGACAGTGTAGAACAGCGTGCCCTGCGTGAAGAGCTGCGCCGGCTTGAAGGCGCTGGTGCCGGGATTGCCGGTCAGCGTGAGATTGGGCAGCCGGGCCGCGATCGCGACGCCGACCTGGGCGCTCGCCGAATGCAGGTTGGCTTCCGCCGCGCGAACGTCCGGACGCCGGGCCACCAGCGTGCTCGGCAGGCTGACCGGCAGATTGGCCGGCAAGGCGAGATCGCGCAGATTGAAGGTCTGGAGCACCTCGCGGGCGGAGAATTGTCCGGCGAGCGCGGTGAGGAGATCGCGCTGCAAGGCGAGCTGCTTCTGCAACGGCGGCAATGTCTGCTCGGCCTGGGCGAGCGCGGTTTCCTGCGTCAGCACATCGACCTGTGCCGCCTGGCCCGCCTCGAACTGGGTCTTGAGAATGCCGAGAATGTCGCGCTCGATCTTGATGATGCGCTCGGTCGCCGCGATCTGCCCGCGCAGCGAAGCCTCCTGGATTGCGGCTGTCGCGACGTTGGCGGTGAGCGTGACGTAGGCGGCCTCGAGCTGGTACTGCGCCTGCTCGGCCTGGGCATCGAGGCTCTCGACGGCCCGGGTGTTCTGGCCCCAGATATCGGGCACGAAGCTGATATTGAGCTGGGCCGTGTGCAGGGAATAGCGGCTTTGCGGTGCGTCCACCGGGCTGGACGTCGCCATGTTGGAGGACTGCTGGTCGGAGGGCGTGTAGTTCACGCCCACTTGCGGAAAGAACAGGCCGCGCTGCGCCAGCGCATTGAAGTTCGCGATGCGGATTGCGGCCTCTGCAGACTGCAGCGAGGGATTTTGCTCGACCGAGATGCGGATCAGATCGTTCAGCGGCCTCGAGCGGAACGCCGCCCACCAGCGCGCCGGAATGTCGGCGCCGGTCACGAATTGCTGCCGTGGCACGCCGGGCTCGAGGGCATCGGCGCGCGGGGAGGCGAGCGGCTCCGGTGTATAACGGGAGACGTCCGGCGCCGGCGGGGTTACGAAGTTCGGGCCGACCGCGCAGCCCGCAAGCCAAAAGCCGGCGGCGCCGGTGACCAGCACATTGCGGATCGTTCGGTCGATTGTCACGCAGCACATCCTAGCGGACCACTTCCGGCGGCGAGGCGGCCGCGTCGCCTTCACGCGTCACGGCGCTTTCCCGCGACAGAAAGATCTTGCGCAGCGCCGGCGCGACCACGAGCAGCAACAATGGCCCGATGAACATGCCGCCGACCACGACGGTGGCGAGCGGCCGCTGCACCTGGCTGCCGATGCCCTGCGATAACGCCGCCGGAAAAAGGCCGACGCCGGCCGAGAGCGCCGTCATCAGCATCGGCCGCATGCGCTGTTCGGCGCCGCTGAACACCGCCTCGGCTATGCTCATGCCGGAGGCGCGCAGCTCGCGGAAATAGGTGATGTTGAGGATGCCGTCCATGACCGCAACGCCGAACAGGGAGATGAAGCCGATGGCAGCCGAGATGCTGAAGTCGAGGCCGGCGAGATAGAGCGCAATCAGTCCGCCCCCAACGGCGAAGGGGATGCCGGCGAGCGCCAGCAGACTGTCGCGCACCGAGTTGAACAGGCTGTAGAGCAGCACGAAGATCAGGAGCAGCGTGACCGGCACCACGACCATCAGCCGTGCCTTGGCGGCCTCGAGATTGTCGAACTCGCCGGACCAGATGATGCGGTAGCCGGACGGAAGCTGCACGGCCGCGGCAACGCGCCGCTGGGCCTCGGCGACCGTACTGCCGAGATCGCGGCCGCGCACGCTGAACTTGATGGGGATGTAACGCTGGCTGCGCTCGCGGTAGATGAACAGCGCCCCCGTGTCGAGCGAGATGTCGGCAAGCTCGCTGAGGGGAACGTAGGTATTGGTGCCCGACGGCGTCGCATAGGCGACCTTGATGTCGCGCACGGCATCGACACTCTGCCTGAACTTCGGATCGAGCCGCACGGCGACGGCGAACGAGCGGTCTGCCTCCAGCACGTTAGTCGCCGTGGTGCCGCCGAGCGCGGCCTGCACCACCGTGGTGATGTCGCCGGTGTTGAGGCCGTAGCGCGCGGCCTTCTCGCGATCGATCTTGATGTTGAGATTGGGCTGGCCCACCAGATGGAACACGCCGAGATCGGCGACGCCCTGGGTGTCGCGCATGACGTCCATCACCTTGGTCGCAGTCTGCTCCAGCACGTCGAGATTCGGTCCGACGACCTTGACCGAGTTGGCGCCCTTCACGCCGGACAGCGCCTCTTCGATATTGTCCTGGATGTATTGGGAGAAGTTAAAGGTGACGCCGGGCAGTTCCTCGTCGAACTCCCTTTGCAGTTCCTCGGTGAGTTTCGCCTTGGTCAGCCCCTTCGGCCATTCGTCGAACGGCTTGATCGGTGCGAACAGCTCGACATTGGAGAAGGGCGAGGCGTCGCTGCCGTTGTCGGGACGGCCATGCTGGGAGACGACGGTGATGATTTCGGGATGTCGCAGCAGGATGTCGCGCATCTTGCGGGTCGCTTCGGTGCCGGATTCGAGCGAGATCGTCGGTGGCATCGAGGCGCGGATCCAGAAATTGCCTTCCTCCAGCGCGGGCAGGAACTCGCTGCCGAGCCGGCTCGCAGCCAGCGTCGATATCGCGAGGAAGACGAGGCCCGCAGCCACCGCAAGCCTCACGCTGCCGAGCGCCCAGCGCAGCACCGGCGTGTAGGCCTTGCGCAGCGCGCGCACGATCCGCGTCTCGGTCTCCTCGATATGCTCGGGCAGCAGCAGCGAGGCGAGCACCGGCGTGACCGTGAAGGTGGCGAGCAGGGCGCCGGCGAGCGCATAGCCGTAGGTGCGGGCCATCGGCCCGAAGATCTGGCCCTCGACGCCCTGCATGGTGAACAGCGGCACGAAGGCGGTCACGGTGATCGCGGCCGTGAAGAACACGGCCTTGTCGACCTGGAGCGCGCTGACGAAGATCATGCGGAGCCGGGCGGTCCAGCGCGCAGTCGAGGGCTGGCCGTGGGTGGCGGCGGTCGGATCGGTCCCCCAATATCCCTCGGCGAGATTTTGCAGGACGCGGGCGCGGTTCTCGGGATCCGACTGGAAGTTGCGGAAGATGTTTTCCATCATGATCACGGCGGAATCGACGATGATGCCGAAATCGACGGCGCCCAGCGACAGCAGGTTGGCGTCCTCGCCCTGCAGAACCAGGATGATGATGGCGAAGAACAGCGCGAACGGGATGTTGGCCGAAACGATGATCGCGCTGCGCAGATCGCCCAGGAACACCCACTGGATCACGAAGACCAGGAGGCAGCCGAATATGAGGTTGTGCAGCACGGTGTGGGTGGTCACGCCGACCAGCGAGGAGCGATCGTAATAGGGCACGATCCGCACGCCCGGCGGCAGGGTGCCGTCGCCGTTGATTTTCTCGACCTCCTCCTCGACCTTCGGGATGATCTCGTTGGTATGCTGGGTGCGGCCCATGACGACGATCGCGGCTGCGATATCGTCCTGCTTGTCCTTGCCGGCGATGCCGAGCCGAGGCACATAGCCGACCGAGACCTTGGCGACGTCCTTGATCTGGATCGGCAGGCCGCCGGACTGGGTCAGCACGATATTCTCGATATCGGCGACCTTGTAGCCCTTGGTGATGTCGTCGGCGCCGCCGGAATCGATGAGACCGATGCCGCGGATGTTGACGGATTGCTGGCCGATCGCGATCTCGCGGCCGCCGACATTGACGTTCGAATTGCCGAGCGCGGTGACGAGCTGCGGCACGGTGATGTTGTAGGCCTCGAGCTTCGAGAGGTCGGCATCGACGTTGAACTGCTTGGTCGTGCCGCCCCAGGAATTGATCTGCACCACGCCGGGAATCGTCATCAGGCGACGGGTGACGACGTAGTCCTGCAGGGTGCGCAGATTGGTCAGCCCGAAATTCGGCGGGCCGACCAGCTGGTAACGGTAGATCTCGCCGACCAGGCTCGACTGCTGGATGGTCGGCACGAGATTGCCGGGAAGCTGGATATTCTGCTGGATGCTGTTTGCCGCCTGCGTGAGCGCAAAATAATAGTCGATGCCGTAGCGGAAGGTCACGCGGACGAAGGAGAGGCCGTAGAACGAGGTCGAGCGGATGTTGACCACGCCGGGCGTCGGGTAGAGCCCGACTTCCATCGGGATCGTGTAGTATTTCTCCATCTCCTCCGCAGACAGCCCGGGCGCCTGCGCGGTGATCTCCAGAATCACGGGCGCCGGATTCGGATAGGCCTCGATGTTGAGCCTGCTGAACGCGACGAGCCCCGCGGCACAGAACACGACAAGACAGAGCACGATGATGGCACTGCGGGTGAGGCCGAAGGTGAGTATGCTCTTGACCAAAATCTCGTACTCACAGGCGGCTTGCGGGCTTGACGGACGCCATGGTCAGCCTGTCACCGCGGTGGCGAACTTGTTCGAGAGGAAGATGGCGCCGCTCGCAGCCACGAGCTCGCCCGGCTTGAGCCCATCGACGATCTGGCACCACCCGTCCTGCGTGATTCCGACCGTCACGCGACGACGCGCGAAGCGACGGCGGTCGGACGTGACCCACAGCGTCATGCTGCCGTCGCCCTCGCGCACGATGGCCTCCGCAGGCACGGCCAGCGATTGTTTGGGGGTCTCGGTCTCGATCGAGAAGGTGGCCAGCATGCCGGCGCGCAGCTTGTGGCCGGGATCCTCGATGACCGAACGGACGAGCTGCCGGTGCGTGGTCGGATCGATGTTCAGGCCCAGCGTGCTGACACGGCCGCGAAAGACCTCGTCAGGATAGGCGGGAACGCTGACGGCGACGGGTTGGCCGATCCGGTAGGCCGGCGCATCGGTCTCGATCACGTTGGCGACCATCCACATCGTCGAGAGGTCCGCCAGGGAATAGGGCGCGGGCGCATTGCCCGGCTGGACGTACAGCCCGGGCGCGGCGTTGCGCGTGACGATCTGGCCCGAGATCGGGCTCGGCACGATCAGGATGGAATCGACCTTGCGTTCGGCGACGATGCGATCGATCTCCTCGTCGGTCTTGCCGAAGATGCGCACAGCGTTGCGGGCGGCCTTGTAGTTGCCTTCCGCGGTCTGCTGGTCCGAGGTTGCCTGATCGACGTCCTTCTGCGCACCGCCGCCGGCCTTCAGGAGCTGCTTGAGGCGCGTTAGCGTGCGGGTTTGCAGCTCCAGCACGCCGGAAGACGCAAGCAGCGTCGACTCGGCCTGGAGCAGATCGGGGCTGTCGATGGTAAAAAGGGTCTGCCCCTTGGTGACCGTGTCTCCGACATTGAACAACGTGTCGACGATCTTGCCGGGATTGGGCGTAAACACCTGGACCAGCATGTTCTGGTTGAAGTCGATCGACCCGACCGTCTTCTTGATCACGGCGAAGGTGCGGGCCTCGGCCGGCAGGATCTTGAAGGCGTCGACCTGCTTGTCGGTGACGGTAACGGCTTGCTGCGCGATGTCGACATCGCCATTGGCGGAAGGGGAAGCGGCCTTTGCCGAACGCACGTCGTTCGACAGCGACAGCAACCAGGCGCCCATCGCAACGGCGGCGATGACAGTGATACCAGCCGTCAAGCCGGCATGCTTGATGCGAAGTGACATCGCAGAGCCCCGTTCTATCCGCTTCGGATGTCCGTGCTCTCGATCAGCTGTACCACTGCGCAATGTGCGCGGCGTGAAGCGATCGCGGCGGACGGAAACTTGTTAGCAAGCCCAACTGACGTCAACCTGACAGTGCGATGTCACTGCGGCTGCCTCACGAGAGTCATAGCGGTCCACTCATCTGGTTTCGATATAAGAAAGCCGGGATATAAATACATAAATGATAGCGCCAGACGTGCGCTCGTGCCCGGTTGATCAAAAGCCGGTCGACTGCACAGCGCCGTTGGCTATGCGGCCATCATGCGACGGACTCGATCAGGAGTGGATTTGAGGTCGATCGCGTTGCATCGGGATCGCCAGAAACGGGCGTTGCCGAACGCTCTCACGATCAGGTCCGATCGTGGGTCCGCCAGACGAAGATGATGAAAATGGCGACAAAGACCGCGCCGGCGAGCATCCAATACTGGCCGTCGAATCCGAAAAGGCTGAATTTCTGAATGAGGAAGTCCACCGCATCCGCCCCTTTGTTGTGCAAGGTAGGCGGTTTGCGCGCAGAAATATATTATTTATTCACGGGTGTGGCACTGCGCCGTGCATCGGTGATCTGCGCGACCGGGATTGTCCGAAACAGGCGAGGCAAGGGCGAAGCATCAGCTTACCCTGTCGGCGACGGGCACTGAATCGAACCGGTTCTGAAGCCGGTAGCCCACGCCAGATTCCGTGATCAACAGGCGGGGCTGGTTCGGGTCAGTCTCGATCTTCTGGCGCAACTTGCGCACGAGAATGCGCAGGTACTGGATATTGTCGCGCTGATTGCCGCTCCAGATCTCCTTGAGCAGTTGGTCGTGCGTGACGACGAGGCCGACATGCATGGCGAGCACGTGCAGCAGCCGGTATTCCTTCCGCGTCAGGTGAAGCCGGCTGTGGTTGAGCGACACCGTGCGCGTCACGAGGTCGACCGAGAGCGGGCCGGCGACGACGACCGGAGTTTCTGTCGTCGATTTGAAATAGCGTCGAAGCGAGGCCTCACTGCGTGCAAGAAGCTCGGCCATGCCGAATGGCTTGACGACATAATCGTCGGCGCCGGCCTGGAGCAGCCGCACCTTGTCGTCTTCGCCTGCCGCGACGGAGAGAATGATGATCGGGATGTTCGACCAGGCGCGTATCCGTTCGAGCACCTCGGCGCCGTGAAGGTCCGGCAGCGCGAGATCGAGAACGATGAGATCCGGCGGGCTGAACGTCGCGATCTTCAGCGCTTCGGTCGCGTTCTCGGCCTCGAGCACGTCAAAACCGTTCAACTCGAAGCCGGCGCGCAGAAAGCGCCTGATTTTCGGTTCATCGTCGATCAGGAGAACCACGTTTGCGGGCTTACTCATCGCAGGCCACCATTGCGGGAGAGGACGCGGCGGCGGGTAGCTTGATCATGACGGCTGTCCCTTGCCCCTGTCCCTCGCTGTGAACGGAGATCGTTCCGCCATTGGCGTGGACAAAGATCGACGCGATCCAAAAGCCGAGGCCGGAGCCAGGCACCGACGCCTGGTGTCGCGCCCCGCGAAACGACCGGCGCCCGAGCTTTTCCTGCTCGTCCTGGGTGATGCCGACGCCCTGGTCGGAGACGCGGATGATCACGCGCTCCGGCTCCGGCCTGACGTCGACCGATATGGTGGAGCCGGACGGCGAATATTTTGCGGCGTTCTCGAGAATCTGGCCGCAGGCTTCCTCGATCAATCCGGAATCGACATGCAGCAACGGAAGATCATCGGCAAAGGCGATTTCTATGCGGTGCGCGCCGAGCTGGCGTCCGCGCCGTCTAGCTGCGCCATTCAAGATATCCCTCGGGTCGGTCCATTCGAGGCGTGGACTGAGCCCGCCAGCTGTGACGCGGGTCGCGCTGAGGAGGTTCCGGATATAGCCGCCGAGCTGGGCGGTCTCCTCGGAGATCGCGTCGACCAGCGCGCGTATGCGGGGATCGCTGCGGATCGCGGGAATCGAATCCAGAACGCTCGCCGATCCCTGGATCGCGGCGAGTGGCGAGCAGAGTTCATGGGACAGGGTGCCGTGGAAGGCGTCCCGCAGCAATTGACCCTGCAGGTGCAGCCGCGCGCTCTCCATGGCCTTGCCGATGTCCAGGCGCTGCAGCGTCAGGGCTGTCTCGTCGAGGATGGCTTCGATCCTGCTCGTCCGGATTGCGATCGCTTGTTGCGAACCGATCCCGACATTGACCGCGATCACGCCGTGAATGGCGTCGTCGGAGGAGATCGCACGTAGCAGCCAAAGCCCGCTTCTGTTCGCGTCGAGGATCGTCCGCGACATCGGTCCGACGCCGGAATTCATGGCAGTGGCGGCCGCTTGCACCATGGGGGGCACGAAACGCGACTCCGGCGGTTCGATGTTGCTATCGGACCTCTTCACGAAGAACGTGGCTGGATGCCCGAAGGCGAGCGCGAAATGCTCCTGTATGGCAGCAATCAGGTCGGCGATGGTAAAGCAGGAGGCGAGCCTTCGCGAGAAATCGTACAGCGCCTGCATGTCCTTTTCGCTCCGGCGGAGCCGCTCGGTCTCCTGGCGCAGCCGGGATGCCAGATTGCTGCTGACCATCGATACGATCAGGAACAGCAGGAGATCGACCGCTTCCTGCGGATCGTCGACGCGAAAACTGTAGAGCGGGGCGAAGAAGAAAAAGTCGGCGGCCGCCATGGCTGCGATCGATGCCACCATGGCAGGCCAGATGCCCCACCTGGTCGCCACGAACATCACCGGGATGAGATAGGCGATCGGCACCAGGCTGGTGGCAACGTTCCTGCTGAACGCAAGAAGGGGCGCCGTGAACAAGGCAACGCCAAGAACCGAAAGCAGGACGGGAGAGGCCGCTCGCCAGAGCGCGCGCGACCCCTGATGATTGTCCGCTGCGATCATGCGGCAGGCTACAACGTCAGGGCTGGTCGTCCGTATGCTCGCCGTTGAAGGCATGCGACCAAGTGGCAGATGTATAATCAAAATACGTGCGCGCCTTCAGGGAGAACATCAATGACCGATGCGAGAGTCCGTCGGCTCCGCCCAGCGGATCACTTCAGGACCCAGATCGCAGCCCGCGATGTCGTCAACTTACCCGGCGGCCCGACGATGGGCCGGATTGGCGTAGAAAATCCATGTCGTTGAACGTGCGGGAAAATATAAAAGTAATAGCCGTCGATGTCCGTAGATCGACTCAGTCGCGCACCATGCCTGCATATTGGAGCGCGCGCCGCTGGTCCGACAGCTCGGGCCTCGACTTGCGATAATGGCCAGGCTCGTCATGCGATCGGCGGGCAGGAGGCACGAGCGAGGCGATGGCGGACGCGCTGATCTGCTTCGGCGGGTAGAGATAGAAGTCCATGAGCGCCATGTGCGACCCATGCGCATTGCGGCGAAGCACGTCGCGCGCGGCCTCGCCGGCGACCGGATAGATGGCGTTCCAGCCGGCGAAGCTGCTTGCCAGGATTTCCAGTGCGAGGATCGTGCTCGCGATCTGGACGAAGCCTTCATTGGCCTTCTTGGCGCTGCGCGTGGTTGAGGCCTTGCGAAGCACTTGCCGAAGCTCTTTGTGGCGCTCGATCAGGGGCCCCATGCGAAACTGCCAAAGCATGTTAGGTAGCGATGCGAAGCCGTGCACCTCGTGATACGATTCGATCAGGCTGCGGCATTGCCCCATCAATGTCCCGGGCAGGAACGAGAGGTCAATCGCCGTATCGTCCCGCAAGGGACTGCCTGTGACGCGCACAGCATGAGTCACGGCTTCCATGGTCGAACCTCGCAAAGCAGAGTCTAAGCCCGTGCGGGAAGACTAGCGAGTTCGACCATAAATCTTCGATCAACAATCCGGCCGGCCGGCGTAGCAAAAAAATAGCCGAGTTGCGTCGCGAGATCGCATTTGCACTGAAGCCGAGCGGACGCTTGAAGCCACTATGTCGAGAATGACACAGTGCGAGGGAAATGGTTGCGCCGCGACATCATTCGTCCGCGAAATCTTCATGATTTCGCTGAGGCCTTGAGCAAACCGCACAGGCAATTGATGAGTATGCGTGCAAACGATGAGGAAGCGCGCCGTCGCGCTATTTTATTTTAACGAACGCGTGCGGCAATCCGTATCGCCTTTTTCTGCGTGGCGCACGAAGGATGACATCAAGCTTAACCGAACCGGAAGAGCGCTTGAAAGGCGTCGGTAGCAACAGCTTGGGGCAATATGATGAGAAAGTATCTTTTGGCGGGCGCATCTCTGTTCGCGATGGGGGCAGGCGGCGCTGCCAGCGCGGCGGATACGCTTGCGCCGGTGGGGAAGACGTTCTGCGATCCCTACAAGAATTATGCGTGCCTGGACGCCTATCTCGGCTCCGACTTCATGACCCGCTTCATCAATTACTACCGGCTCGAATGGGGCCATGACGCTCCGCCGTCAGATCCCAAGGCGCCGCCGTCACGCCGGGCCGGCTGGCCGACGACGCCGCAGAGCACGCCGCCGATGCCATTTACCGAATGGCCGTATGGCGGTTCGACGAGCATCGGCGTGACGCGACCAGGCTCCATCGACAGCCCACTGATGAGCGCACTGGGCAATACCAAGCTCGGCGAAGCGATGAGCGATGCGCACATCCAGGTGTATGGCTGGCTCAATGCAGGCGGCAACCTCAGCAGCAACACGGTACGCGGTGGCAATTCGCCGGCTGCCTATGACTACAACCCCAACACCACGCAGCTCGACCAGGCCGTTCTCTATATCGAGCGGCTGCCAGACACCGTGCAGAAGGACCACATCGATTGGGGCTTCCGTCTCGCGCCGATCTATGGCGAGAACTACCGGTACACAACCGCTTACGGATTATGGAGCAATCAGCTCCTGAATCAGAACAAAAACTACGGCTACGATTTGCCGATGGCCTATGGCGAGGTCTTCATTCCCTGGCTCGCCGATGGTCTTCTCGTTCGCTTCGGCCGTTTCATTTCGATTCCCGACGTCGAGGCGCAGCTTGCGCCGAACAACTACATGTATACGCACTCGATGACGTATACGTTCGACAACTACACGAACACGGGCATCCAGACCACGCTGGCCGTCAACAAGAACTGGATGGTGCAGCTAGGTCTTTCGGTCGGCAGCGACACCATGCCGTGGAACGCGGGGGCGAAGATCGCCAATCCGTCTCCGAACCCGCTCTTTCCCAACAGCACGATGCTGAAGGATCCCGGCGCACTGCCGAGTGTTACGGCAGGCGTGCGGTGGACCAGCGATTCCGGCAATGACAGCGTTTACGTCGTCGCAGATGCCATCAACAGCGGGACATGGGGGTACAACAACCTGCAATGGTACGGCCTGACCGCCTATCATAAATTCAACGATCAGTGGCACATCTCGTTCGAGACCTACAATCTGTACCAGAACAATGTGCTGAACTCGAACAATCCGGCTGCAATGGCGGCCTATCTGGCGGGCGGCACGCCGTTCTCTCCGCAATACGTGCCGTTCAATGCGCCTGGGCTGGCCCAGTGCAACAGTGCCGCCGTATTCGCCTGTACGGCCTCGGTGCAAACCTATCTCGCCTATTTGAACTACAAGGCGTCACCGCTCGACAACATCTCTTACCGGATCGAGTTCTACGACGACAAGCAGGGTCAGCGCACAGGCGTCAAGACCCGCTACGTCGAGACCGGTCTCGGCTGGCAGCACTGGTTCTCGCCGCAGATCGAGATCCGGCCCGAGGTCTCCTACTACAGGTCACTGGACGCCGCCGCGTTCAATGGCAACGCGAACCTCGGCATCGCTCCGAACAAGAACTATGCCCTGATCGGCTCGGCCGACATCATCATTCACTTCTGATGCTGGGCGACCCGGCGGCCTCCGAGGCGCCGGGTCCATTGGAACAATTTCGACAGGGGGTTACAATGAAACGGATTCTTCTCACCACGGCCTCGCTCTGCGCGCTCAACCTCGCATCTTCGGCACTCGCGGCCGATCTGCCGATCTACGGCAAAGCGCCTCCGATGGTCTCACCGGCGTATGACTGGACTGGCTTCTATATCGGCGTGTTCGGTGGCGGCGCCTACGGCAACCACAACCTGAACAATGCGACCGGCCCGGCGGGCTTTGCCAATTTCACCACCAATTACGATTCCAAGGGGAGCCTTGGCGGCGGCGAGATCGGCTATCAGTGGCAGAGCGGAAGCATTGTTTTCGGCGTTGAGGCCGACGGCTTCGGCGCGGACATCAAGGGTGGTGATAATTTCGCTCTCGGCTGGGACGATGCGACCAAGCTCGGTTGGGGCGGTACGCTGCGCGCGCGCGGCGGCATCGCGGTTGATCGGCTGCTGCTATTCTTCACCGGCGGCTGGGCCTATGGCGAGCTAACCCACTCCAACACCAATCCGGGCTTTGGCATCGACACGTTCAAGGCGGCGCGTAGCGGGCTCGCTGCCGGTGGCGGCATCGCGTATGCGATCACCGACAATCTGATGGGGAAGCTCGAGTATCGCTATCTCGACCTTGGCACCTTCCACCGCGATGCACCGGCCAACGGTGTGCTGCCCTACAACGTGGCCAACACCTACTCGATCGTGACGCTTGGGCTCGACTTCAAGTTCGGCGACAACGCGGTGGTCGCGAAGTACTGACGGATCCGTGGGAGGAGCCAGCATGACCGTAAAACGGCTACGTCGGAAAGTCGCGGCGATGATCGCTCTTGCAGGCCTCGGCGGCTGCCTTGCCAACTGCGCAGGCGATCCCGGCGCCGCGAGCATCGCACCGGATCAGCACGCGATGCGCTACTACGGCGGCCCGAAATATCCGATGTGGCGGGCGCCCGCCGAGAATTAGTGCGGATCGGGATCAATCGGAAACGGAACATCCGGACGGCGTCCTCCTTGGCGCGCGGCCGACCTTTGGCCAAGCTTACATGAATCTGACGGCCGGCGCCGAATGGTCGGGCCGGCCAGCGCGCTTTTTTGCTGGCCGAACGCTGCCGAATGGTGGAAGAGAGCAGGGATACAACGTCAATCCCTGTCGTGGCGGCGACCGGCCGGATATCGGGCGTCAAGGAATGCGTCTACTGATCGTCGAGGACAATGCCGAGCTGTCGCGGCTCGTCGCCGCCGGGCTGTCGAAGGCCGGCTATGAGAGCGACATCGTCTGCGGCGCCGCCGAGGCGCGCGAGGCGGTCAGAAGTGTCAGCTATGCCGCGATGATCCTCGATCTCGGTCTTCCCGATGGCGATGGCCTGTCGGTGCTGCGCGAATTGCGGCGGCAGATGGAGCCGCTGCCGGTGCTGGTGCTGACGGCGCGCGGCGGCCTGCAGGACCGCGTCACCGGCCTTCGCAGCGGCGCCGACGACTATCTTGCCAAGCCGTTCGCGATGGAGGAGCTGGTGGCGCGGCTGGAGGCGATCCTGCGCCGGCCGGGCCAGCTGCTCGGCCGTTCGTTGCGTCTTGCCAACCTCGTCTACGACACCGAGAGCCGGCAGATCTTCGTCGACGACCAGCCGCGGATCATCTCCGCGCGCGAGACCTCGGTGCTGGAGATCCTGCTGCGGCGGCAGGGGCGTGTGGTGCCGAAGAAGAACGTCGAGGACCACATTTTCGGCCTGGAGGGCGAGGTCGCCTCCAACGCGGTCGAGGTCTACGTCTCGCGGCTGCGCAAGCAACTCACCGAGCACGGCGCCAAGGTCGTGATCCACACCATCCGCGGCGTCGGCTATCTCATGGCCGAGGAGAAGTAAGCGTGGCCGCCGGGGCGTTCGCGAGGCCGACGTTCAAATCGCTGATCTCGCGCATCGTATTCATGCACATCGTGGCGGTCGCGGTGGTTGCGATCTTCCTGCCGCTGGTGCTGTTCTGGCTGCTCAACTCCGAAGTCGACCAGCTGCATCGCGAAGCCATGCGAGCGCAGGCCGAAGTGCTGGCCGAGCGCATCGTCGCGGCGCCCGACGGCCTGCTGACCTTCAACCTGCCGGACAGCCTTCGCGGTCTCTATTCCGAAGCCTACGGCCGCTACCTCTACGACATCCGCGATGACGACGGCCGATTGCTGTTCTCGTCGCGCCGCAAGACGGGGACAGCGGCGGCACAGGCGCCGCCGCCGTCCGAGACCATTTCCGGCGCCAGCGTCACGCGCATCATCGACGGCAGGATCGTGCGTATCCGCGTGGCCGAGGACCTGTCGCATCGCGACGTCATCATCGACGACATCATCTCGAACTTCTTCCGCCGGGTGGGCTGGATCACCATTCCGATCCTGCTGATCCTGCTCGCCGCCGACATCATCATCTTCCGCCGCGCCATCGCGCCGCTGTGGAAGGCCTCGGAGGAGGCCAGCAATATCGGGCCGGCACGTACCGACATTCGTCTGCCGACCGAGCAGATCCCGCGCGAGATCATGCCGCTGGTTACCGCCGTCAACCAGGCGCTCGACCGCCTCGAGGGCGGCTTTCGCGTCCAGCGCCAGTTCACGGCCGACGCCGCGCATCAATTGCGCACGCCGCTCGCGATCCTGCGGACCCGGATCGAAACGCTGAATGACGCCGCCGCACAGCAGGCATTGCACGGCGACATCGAAGCCATGAGCCGCATCGTCGCGCAGCTGCTGGAGATCGCCGAGCTCGATACCCTCGTGCTCGATCCCGGCGAGACCGCGGATCTGCGCGCCGTCTGCGCCGAAGTGGTCGCCGCGATCGCGCCGTTCGCGATCGCGCAGCACAAGGACATCGCGCTGAAGGGTACGGACGCGCCGGTGCTGATCCACGGCAATTCCGAGATGCTCCAGCGCGCGATCTTCAATCTCGCCGAGAACGCCATCAAGTTCACCGCAAGGGGCACATCGGTCGATATCGAGGTCGGCGAGGACGGTTCGGTGCGCGTGCGCGATTGCGGCCCGGGCATCGCGGATGCCGAGCGCGACCTGATCTTCCAGCGCTTCTGGCGCGCCGACCGCCAGCGCAGCGACGGCGCGGGGCTGGGCCTGTCGATCGTGCGCGCCGTGGCGGACGATCATGATGCGACCGTGGCGGTGGGGAATTTGCCGGGCGGCGGCGCGGAGTTCACGCTGCGGTTCCGGCTGGCGGAGAAGACAGGCGACGTCGATTTGCAACCTTTGCGCCACTGACGCTGCACCCTCTCCCCTTGTGAGAGAGGGGGGCTCGCCGCGATAGCGGCCAGACGGGTGAGGGGTCTCTCTCGGCGAGTCTCACGCTCAGGAGAGTTCGCTGGAAACAACCCCTCATCCGGCGCTTCGCGCCACCTTCTCCCACAAGGGGAGAAGGAAGAAAGCGCCTTCGCTACTTCTGCGGCGGCCCGAGATCCAGCGGCGGTAGGTCGATCTGCGGCACCTCGATCTTGACCTTGTCGAGGTCGACATTGAGGGGCTTGTCGAGCAGGCCCGTGACCGTGACCGGGAAGATGATCACGAGCAGCACCATGATCATCTGCAGGCCGATCCAGGGCACCGCGCCCCAGTAGATGTCGGAGCTCTTCACTTCCTTCGGCGCGACGCCGCGCAGGTAGAACAGCGCGAAGCCGAACGGCGGATGCAGGAACGAGGTCTGCATGTTCACGCAGAGCATCACGCCGAACCAGATCAGCGCGGCATCCGCTCCCACCACCGGCGCGAGGATCTTCTGCGCGATCGGCGCGATCATCGGCAGGATGATGAAGGCGATCTCGAAGAAGTCGAGAAAGAACGCCAGGAAGAAGATGAAGAGGTTGATGAAGATCAGGAAGCCCCAGACGCCGCCGGGCAGCGAGGTCAGCAGATGCTCGAGCCAGACGCCGCCGGAGACGCCGAGGAACACCACCGAGAAGCAGGTCGAGCCGATCAGGATGAAGGTGACCATGCAGGTGAGGCGCATGGTGGATTCGTAGCCCTGCTTGATGAGGTCGCGCAGGTCGGGAATGCGGGCCGCCTGGATGCAGATCCAGGCCACGGCGAGATAGCACACCGCGAAGGAGAGCCTGAAGACGAGGTTCTCGGTGAACAGCATCGCGACGATGGTGCCGATGCCGGCGGCGATCACGCCGATGATCAGGATCCTGCGGTCGTTCGTGGTGAAGTCCTTGTGATGGATCGCGGCGAGCACGATGGCGCCGACCGCGCCCATGGCGCCGGCTTCGGTCGGGGTCGCAAGGCCCATCATCATAGTGCCGAGCACGACGAAGATCAGCACGGCCGAGGGGATGATGCCTTTCAGGCACTTCTTCCACAGCGGCCAGCCATTGAGCGTGCGCGCTTCCAGCGGCACCGGTGGCACGTGGTCCGGCTTGATCAGGCCGAGGACGAAGGTGTAGCCGGCGAACAGCATGATCTGGAACACCGACGGGCCCCAGGCGCCGAGATACATGTCGCCGACCGACTTGCCGAGCTGGTCGGCCAGCACGATCAGCACGAGCGAGGGCGGCACCAGCTGCGTGATGGTGCCAGAGGCCGCCAGCACGCCGGTGATGTAGCGCATGTTGTAGCCGTAGCGGATCATGATCGGCATCGAGATCAGCGCCATGGCGATGACCTGCGCTGCCACCGTTCCGGTGATGGCGCCGAGAATGAAGCCGACGATGATGACGGAATAGCCGAGGCCGCCGCGGATCGGGCCGAACAGCTGGCCCATCGAATCCAGCATATCCTCGGCGAGCCCGCATCTCTCCAGGATCGCGCCCATGAAGGTGAAGAACGGGATCGCGAGCAGCAGTTCGTTGGAGAGCACGCTGCCGAACACGCGTCCGGGGATCGCCTGGAGGAAGTTGAGGTCGAAGAAACCGAGATGGATGGCGAGGAAGCCGAAGGAGAGGCCGACCGCCGCGAGCGTGAACGCGACGGGGAAGCCGATCAGCATCGCCAGAACCAGGCCGCCGAACATCAACGGCGGCATCATCTCCAGCGTAATCATTGGGTCGGCCTCTCGTACTTGGCGTCGATCGTCACATAGCCCTTGAGAGCCGCGATACGCTTGATGACTTCGGAAACACCCTGCAGCGCCAGCAGGACGAAACCGGCCGGGATCACGAACTTGATCGGCCAGCGGACCAGGCCGCCGGCATTGCCGGACATCTCGCCGACGCTATAGGCCTGCATGAAGAACGGCCACGACAGATAGGCGAGCAGCAGGCAGGAGGGGATCAGGAAGCAGAGGGTGCCGATCATGTCGAGCCAGAGCTGGCCGCGCTCCGACAGCGTCAGATACAACAGTTCGACCCGCACATGCTCGTTGCGCTTGAAGGTGTAGGACGCGCCGAACATCACCATGATCGCGAACATGTACCATTGCAGCTCCAGCCAGCCGTTGGAGGAGTTGCTGAAGGCGTAGCGGATCATGGCGTTGGCGGCGCTCACCAGGCACGCCAGCAGCACGAGCAGGTTACAGACGTAACCGATCTTTTCATTGAGGAGGTCGATGGCGTTGCTCACCGCCAGCAAGGGACGCATCTTACTTTCTCTCCGTCGCGGCCTAATACGTTACGGCGGGCTTCAGCACGCATCGCTCGGCCTGCGTGCAAAATGCACGCGACCGCACGGATCGTCTTCCGAATGCGATTGCGGCGTCAGTCCTCCCCTCGTGCCTTGCCGTCTTGACCGCGACCGCCAACGGGGCGGGCCAGCTTATGTTGCCGGGCATGCAAAGGCGGCTGCACCAAACCAGCGGGCCAGCGTGCCGTCAATCGGAAAATGGACAAATTGACGCGCGGTCAAAAGCTTAGGTTAGCGCGCCGGCGCCAATCCCTCAGCCGCCGGTCACGCTCATGTGCCTGGAGACGCTGGGGCGGTCGTGGCGACGGTCGATGATGAAATCGTGGCCCTTGGGCTTGAGCCCGATGGCGCGGTCGATCGCATCGGCGAGCAGGGCATCATCGCCCGATGCACGCAGGGGTCTGCGCAAATCGGAGGCATCCTCGTGGCCGAGGCAGGTGTGCAGCGTCCCGGTGCAGGTGACGCGCACCCGGTTGCAGGATTCGCAGAAATTGTGGGTCATCGGCGTGATGAAGCCGAGCTTGCCGCCGGTCTCGGTGACGCCGACATAGCGGGCGGGCCCGCCGGTGCTCTCGGCCAGATCTGTCAAGGTGAATTGCTGGGCGAGGCGCGCGCGCACCAGCGACAGCGGCAGATACTGGTCGATGCGGCCCGAGCCTATCTCGCCCATCGGCATCACCTCGATCAGCGTCAGGCCCATGCCCTTGCCGTGGGCCCAGCGCATCAGGTCGGGAAGCTCGTCCTCGTTGAGGTTCTTCAGTGCGACCGCGTTGATCTTCACGTAAAGCCCTGCGGCGCGCGCGGCTTCGATGCCTTCCAGCACCTTGTCGATCTCGCCCCAGCGGGTGATCTCGCGAAACTTGCGGGGATCGAGCGTATCGAGCGAGACGTTGATGCGGCGGACGCCGCAATCGGCAAGCTCCTTCGCGTATTTCGCAAGCTGTGTGCCGTTGGTGGTCAGCGTCAGCTCGCTCAGGGCGCCGCTGGACAGATGCCGCGACAGCGAGCGCACCAGCGTCATCACGTTGCGGCGGACCAGCGGCTCGCCGCCGGTGAGCCGCAGCTTCTTCACGCCCTTGGCGATGAAGGCCGTGCAGAGACGGTCCAGCTCCTCGAGCGTCAGCAGGTCGGACTTGGGCAGGAAGGTCATGTCTTCCGACATGCAGTAGAAGCAGCGCAGGTCGCAGCGGTCGGTGACGGAGACGCGCAGGTAGGAAATGGTCCGTCCGAACGGATCGGTCATAGCGCTCGACAGCGCGGCAAGGGGGCTCGCCGTTGCGAGAGGGCTCGCGGAAGATCCGTTCATACCAAATGCCTTGTCACTTACGGCGACGGGCGCACCTTTTGCTTCATTGGTGCTCACGACGCAATCTAAGCATCGGACGCGGCTAGGACAATCGGCCGGTCGAGCTAAGTCAGCGCTTGCCGGCGTTCGGATCGGGGAACGCCGACCCTGCAGCCGGTGCCGTCTCGGCCGGAGCCGCTGCGGCCGGTTTCGGCTTCTTTGGCCGGTGAGCCTTGCGAACCGGCTTCGGCGGGACGGCCGGCTGAAGCTCTGCGAAAACCGGATTTGGATCGGTGGTGACCGAGGCGGGCGTGGTGAAATCGCCGGGATTCCGGATCACGTTCACCGGAACGCTGGCCGGCTGGTATTTCGGCAGTGCGAAAGCGACCGTGAACGGTGCTGCAGGAGCGGGAACCGAGACGGTGCAGGGGGTCTTGCAGCCCGCGCCCAGCGAAGTCGTTGCGTCAGCGCCCGGCGGATTGGATTCGAGACGGATCTGGGCGGTGGGCGGCGCGGATTTGAACATGTCCCAGGACATCGAAGACATCGAGGAACAACCGCCGAGGCTCGTTGCCGCCAAAACGCTGGTGCCAGCTAACACAATCGAGATGACACGACGCATGACCATCCACTTCCGCTGCGACGAACCGCCACATACCCCATCCGGACCTTAGGAGTGTCGTTTCGGGCAGGCAACTGGCGGGGCGCGCATAGTTAATAGATGGTTAATGCAGGGGTCTGAAGAATAGGTATTATATATCAGTGGCTTGCGGGTGTTACGGCGTCATCAGGCTGTGCGCCGCGGCCGGCAGGTCGCGCATGTGATGAATCAGCCGGTCGGGCTTCAGCTCGGCGATCGGCACATCCGTATAGCCGAAGCTGACCCCGATCACGGGCACCCCGGCCCGGCGGGCCACGCCCACATCGGTTCCGGCATCGCCGACCATGATGCTGGCCTTCACATCCCCGCCGGCACGCGCAACCGTCTCGCGGAAAATGGTCGGATCCGGCTTCTGGACGCCAAAGGTGTCGGCACCACAGATCGCCGCGAAGCGTCGGCTCATGTCGAGCTGGTCCAATAGCCGCTTCGACAGCCATTCCAGCTTGTTGGTGCAGACCGCCAGCCGGTGGCCCTGGGCGGCAAAATGGTCGAGAGCGGCCTCCAGCCCCTCGAACGGACGGGATTCGACCGCGATATGGTCGGCATAATAGGCGATGAAATCCGCCGTCATCCGGTCCATATCCGCGACGCTCACCGCGCGGCCCTCGGCCTCCAGGCCCCGTTCGATCAGCTTGCGGGCGCCGGCGCCGATCATGTTGCGGGCCGAGGCCATCGGGACAGGCGGCAGCCCCTCGCGATCGAGCACATAATTCAGGGCGGTGATCAGGTCGGGCGCCGTATCCACGAGCGTGCCGTCGAGATCGAAGACGAGGGTGTAGGGGGAGGTCATGGTCAAAGCGCTACCGGGAGGGCCGGACCTGCGCAAGGGGCGGGGCCATAAGATCAGCTTATGGGCCTGTTCCCGCCGGGAAAACGAGGCTACATAGGCCGCCGCAAGCGGCCAGACTCGGCGGCATACTCGAGTGATTCAAGGGCGGGCGCATCGTGAATATGGACCAGTTGAAGCGGCAGGCTGCGGCGCGCGCCCTCGAGGAGGTGCGTGACGGCATGCAGCTCGGGCTCGGCACCGGCTCGACCGCCAAGCATTTCGTCGAGCTGCTCGGCGAGCGCGTCGCCGCCGGGCTCAAGGTGATCGGCGTGCCGACCTCCGAGGCGACGCGGCTCGATGCGTTGCGCTGCGGCGTGCCGCTGACCACGCTGGACGAGATCGACCATCTCGACATCACCATCGACGGTGCCGATGAGATCGACCCCGAGCTCAATCTGATCAAGGGCGGTGGCGGCGCGCTGCTGCGCGAGAAGATCGTGGCGGCCGCTTCGGATCGCATGATCGTGATTGCCGACGACACCAAATGGGTGCCGACGCTGGGCCGCTTTCCGCTGCCGGTCGAGGTGATTCCGTTCGGGCTTGGCGCAACGCGCCGCGCGATCGAGAAGGCATTTGCGGAATGCGGCGTTTCCGGGCAAATGGCGGTCCGCAAGGCCAAGGGCGGCGGCAAGGACGGCCACGTTTTCGTCACCGACGGCGGCCACTGGATCCTCGATGCCGAGCTCGGACGCATCGTGGATCCGCCCGGCCTCGCCAAGGCGCTGAGTACGATCCCCGGCGTGGTCGAGCATGGGCTTTTCATCGGCTTGGCCAGCTCGGCTGTTTTGGCGGGTGGCGAGGGAATCCGCGTGATTGAACGGCGAAAGCCGAGAGGAGACTAGGAATGACGAACGTCTTGAAGTTCTTGCCGGCCGCGACCCTCGCTGTGGGACTGGCGTTTTTGGCCGCTCCGGCCATCGCGCAGCAGCCGGCACCGGCCCAGCCCAAGGCAGCCGCCGCCCCGGCCCAGCCGAAATCGACGCCGGCCGCGATCGCGGCGGCCAAGGAGATCCTGCAGATCAAGAACGCCACCGCGATGTATGCCGGTGCGGTGCCTGGCCTCGTGGAGAAGACCAAGATCGCGCTGACGCAGCAGAACCTCAACTACCAGAAGGACCTCAACGAGGTCGCCCCGATCGTCGCCCAGCAGCTCGCCGGCCGCCAGAACGAGATCGGCGAGGGCATGGCGCAGATCTATGCCAGCGAGTTCACCGAGCAGGAGCTGAAGGATCTGGTCGCCTTCTACAAGTCGCCGCTCGGCAAGAAGCTGATCGACGCCGAGCCGCGCGCCATCGGCCTCAGCATGGCGTTCATGAATTCCTGGGCCCAGAACTTCGCCGAGACCGTGATGGGGGCCTTCCGCGCCGAGATGCGCAAGCGTGGCAAGGAAATCTGACGATACCTATCTAGTCAGGAGTTGATGACAGAGGTCGGAGTGGACAATGGCTGAATTCGACGTCGACCTCTTTGTCATCGGTGGCGGCTCGGGCGGCGTGCGTGCCGCCCGCATCGCGGCCGGCTACGGCGCCCGCGTGATGATCGCCGAAGAGTACCGCATGGGCGGGACCTGCGTGATCCGCGGCTGCGTGCCCAAGAAGCTGTTCGTCATCGGCTCGCATGTTCGTCACGAACTCGAGGACGCCGCCGGTTTCGGCTGGACCGTTCCGCCCGCCAGCTTCGACTGGCCGACGCTGATCGCCAACAAGGACAAGGAAATCGCGCGGCTGGAGGCGGCCTACACCGCCAATGTCGAGAAGTCCGGCGCGCAGATCGTCAAGAGCCGCGCGGTGATCGAGGACAAGCACACCGTCCGCCTGCTCGAGAACGACCGCAAGATTACGGCCAGATACATCCTGATCGCCACCGGCGGCGCGCCCAACCACGGCGCCTCGATACCGGGGATCGAGCACGTGATCTCCTCGAACGAGGCGTTTCACCTCAAGAAGCTGCCGAAGCGGATCGTGATCCAGGGCGGCGGCTATATCGCGCTCGAATTCGCCGGCATCTTCGCCGGCTTCGGCTCCGACGTCACCGTGATCTATCGCGGCGACAACATCCTGCGCGGCTTCGACGAGGACGTTCGCAGCCACGTTCGCGCCGAGATGGAGAAGCAGGGCATCACCATCCTGACCGGCTGCACGGTCGCGAAGGTCGATCGCCACGGGGACGAGTTCACGACGCATCTGTCGAACGGCTCGAGCATCGCCTCAGACCAGGTGATGTTCGCGATCGGCCGTCATCCCGCCGTCGCCAATCTCGGCCTTGAGAAGGCGGGCGTCGCGATCAACCCCGCCAATGGCGGCATCGCGGTCGATCATTTCTCGAAGAGCTCGGTCGACAGCATCTATGCGATCGGCGACGTCACCCATCGCTTCAACCTGACGCCGGTCGCGATCCGCGAGGGGCACGCCTTCGCCGACACCGTGTTCGGCAAGCGCGAGGTGCAGGTCGATCATTCCTCGATTCCGACCGCCGTGTTCTCGCAGCCGGAGGTCGGCACGGTCGGTCTGACGGAAACCGAGGCGCGTGCGCAGTTCAGTCATGTCGACATCTACAAGACCACGTTCCGCCCGATCAAGGCGACGATGTCGGGGCGCGACACCCGGGTGCTGATGAAGCTCGTCGTCGACGGCGCGACCGATCGCGTGCTCGGCTGTCACATCGTCGGCGACACCGCCGCCGAGGTGACGCAGGTGGTCGCGATCGCGATCAAGATGAAGGCCACCAAGGCCGATTTCGATTCGACCATCGCGCTGCATCCGACTGCGGCTGAAGAGCTGGTCACCATGCGCACGCCGACCGCCCGCCACGTGCGTCAGGCGGCGGAGTAGGAGCCTGCTCAGCGCGCAAGTTCCTGTCGCGCGGCAGGTTCGGCACTCGGCGCCAGAGGCGCCTTGTGCATCGAAACGAATGTTCGTCCCATGGTGACGTTCTTCTGGGCGCGGATCTGCGAATTATCGTAGGTCCAGCATTCCCCGGAATCGTCGAGGAACACGACCCAGAGCAGATTGAACTCCGCTCCGTAGTCGATAAGGGCATGGGCGTAGCCGTCGCCCTTGGGCGTGACGACGGGGATGGCGGGGTTCAGCTGCAGAATGGACACGGAAGCTCCGGGGTTTGAATTCCCGGGTCAACGTGGGGTCGCGAGCTCCGTTCCTACGGATCGGTGCACGCGACCACGGCCGCGAAAGAGCAGGAAGAAGCAACCGGCTAACGTCCCGGTCGCATCACGACCTTGATGACGCCGGCTTCCTTGTCTCGGAATTTCTGGTACATCTCGGGTGCGTCTTCGAGGCTGGCTGGATGTGTCACCACGAAGCTTGGATCGATTTCGCCCGCGACGATCTTGGCGAGCAAGGGTTTGGTGTAGGCCTGAACGTGGGTCTGGCCGGTCTTGATGGTCAGTCCCTTGTTCATGGCAGCACCGAGCGGGATCTTGTCGCCCATTCCGACATAGACACCGGGAATCGAGATGGTGCCCGCCTTGCGACAGGCCATGATGGCCTGGCGGAGAACGTGAACACGGTCGGTCGCCAGAAAGGTCGCGGCCTTGACCTTGTCGAGCACCGCATCTGCCGCGCCGTGGCCCGCGGCTTCGCAGCCGACCGCGTCGATGCAACTGTCCGGACCGCGCTTGTTGGTTCGCCGCATCAGCTCTTCATGGACGTCGGCCTTCGAGAAATCGATGGTCTCGGCGCCGCCGGCTTCCGCCATATCGAGCCGCTCCGCCACTTCGTCGATGGCGATGACGCGTCCTGCTCCCAGCATCAGGGCCGAGCGAATGGCAAACTGGCCAACGGGCCCGCATCCCCAGATCGCCACCGTATCGCCCGGCTCGATCTGCGCATTGACGGCGGCCATGTAGCCCGTCGGGAAGATGTCGGAGAGGAACAGTGCCTGCTCGTCCGTGATGCTGTCGGGAACCCTGATCGGTCCGATATCGGCCATCGGCACGCGCAGGTACTCCGCTTGCCCGCCTGAATAGCCACCCAGCATGTGGCTGAAGCCAAACAGTCCGGCGGGCGATTGACCCATGGCCTTCGCCGCCATCTCGGCGTTCGGATTGGTGCGGTCGCAACAGGAGAACAGTCCCTGCTTGCAAAACCAGCAATCTCCGCAACTGATCGTGAAGGGAACCACGACGCGGTCGCCGATCTTCAGATCCGTCACTTCAGATCCCAGTTCGATCACCTCGCCCATGTTCTCATGCCCGAGGATGTCGCCGCTCTCCATGGTCGGCTGGTACCCGTCGAACAGGTGCAAGTCGGAGCCGCAAATGGCACACGCCGTGATCTTGATGATGGCATCGCGCGGATGCTGGATCTTGGGATCCGGAACCGTGTCCACGCGAACGTCGCCTTTGCCGTGCCAACACAATGCGCGCATGTTGTGATCTCCATGTGAGGGGGGAACGGCATGCGCAATTGCGTGTCATGTCGCGTCGAGGCAACAGGAGCGACGGAGAGATGTTCCTAATTCCGATGAATGCACCCAATCGTCCGGTGCATGCGACCTATCTGTCGACCGGGACATTCATCAATCAGTGGCGCTGACCCGCGTGCAAGAACGCTTGGCAGACCTCCGCCGAGCCCGAGAGCAGCACCATCCCCCATCGAGCGGTTCGCCGATGACGCCACGCGCGAGCCATCGAGGCGCACAAGTGGCGCGTGGCTCTCTCAAGCCGAACCACGGGGGTCGGCTCGAAGGCTCGACGACGCCGGTTAGGAACGAACCTTCGTGGGTCCGATTGAGGCTTCCAGGACCATCTGGATCTGAGGAGCCGAACATGCGCAAGATTCTCATCATATTGGCGTTGGCCGCCGGGACGGTCTCGCTCGCGGGCTCGCGAGACGCGGAGGCGCAGGACTATCGCTGGTGCCTTCAGGGTAGGCAGACCGGCTATCCCGGCGACTGCAACTATCAGACACGCGCACAATGCATGGCGTCGGCATCCGGCCGCAACGCGGGATGCGGCATCAACCCGCGTGCGGCTTTTGCGCAGCGGCGTCCGCGCTCCTGACGCAAGCTCGAGCTCAAGCTTGATCCCCCGGACTACGGGAGCCCTGACGTGGACAAAGACAAGAGCGAGCACGTCGTCGAGACGGCAGTCGAAGCGCGCCAGGGCGAGCTGGGACCGAGCGTCTTGCTGCTGCTGGGTGTGAGTGTCGGACTGGCGGTTCTCATTCTGGCCGTGACGTGGATGATTTTCTTTAGAACGTAAGCGCGTCAGCGCGGTCTCGGTATGTGGCTTAGGAACGAACGCTCCGATCGGGGCTTGGCTCAGTCCTTAGTCACTGGAGACAATCATGAAGCGCCCATCACTCTACGTTTGCATTTCCTTGTTGGCTGCGGCCACCGCGTTCGCAGCCGCTCCCGCTTCAGCGCAAAATCCCCCGGCGCAGTCCGGACCAAACAACAACGCGGTCAACAGTGCGGGTCAGAACAACTCCGACGCGCCGGTCGCGGGTCGCAACAGTTTCACCGAAGGTCAGGCCAGATCGCGGATCGAGGACGCCGGCTACGCCAACGTCACCGAACTGAAGAAGGACGACAAGGGCGTTTGGCGCGGCCAGGCCAGCAAGGGCGGCTCCGCCACTGCTGTCAGCGTCGATTTCCAGGGCAACGTCAATTCGGCCAAATAAGCTTCGACCAAGTAAGCAAGGATTCAAAATGACCGTTACAATCTCACGGCTTTACGACGACTACACCATCGCGCAGCAGGCGGTTCAGCGCCTTGAAGCTGCCGGCGTGCCGCATTCGGACATCAGCATCGTCGCCAACAATTCCGACGGCTGGTACAACACCGACAAGAAGGTGGATCGTGACCACGATGGCGTTGACGATCGCGCTGAAGGTGCAGGCACGGGCGCCGGGATCGGTGCGGGCGTGGGTGGCGCGGCGGGACTTCTAGCCGGCCTCGGCCTGCTCGCGATCCCCGGACTCGGTCCCGTCGTCGCGGCCGGTTGGCTCGCCGCGACTGCGGTCGGTGCGGCTGCAGGCGCTGCGACCGGTGGTGTCGTCGGCGCGCTGACTGAAGCCGGGATCTCGAAGGAGGACGCGGATTCTTACGCCGAGGGCGTTCGTCGCGGCGGCACGCTGGTGTCGGCGCGGGTGGCCGATGCCGATCAATCCCGTCTCGACGCGATCCTGAACGAGTCGGCCGTCAATCTGCGGGACCGCAGCGCTGCGTGGCAGAAGGCGGGCTGGACATCGTTCGACCCCGCCAGCAAGCCCTATGGCGCCGACGAGGTGCGCAAGGAGCGGCAGCTCTACGGTGGTTCATTGCGCTAAAAGAGATCTCGACGGCCCGCTTCGGCGGGCCGTTTTTTTGCGCTACGCGTAGAGATATCCGACCGGCTTGCCCTCGGTGCGCAGGGGGCGCACGTCCTTCTGCGTGATGATCTGGCCGGCGAGGCCGTCGATCTCGTCGCGCTGGGTCGGAGTCCAGCTGCGAAGCTCGTTCATGCCCTTGAGCAGGCCGAGGCGGAGAACCTGCGTGTTCTCACCCACGCCTGTGAGGCTGATCGCGGTCTTGCCCGCCGTCACCACGTCACCGGCCGCGAGCTCGAACGTCTCGCCGGCCTTGTTCTTGAACTCGGCCGTGCCGCGAATGATGCGATGGATCACGACCTCGCCCTTGGCAAAACAGCTGGCGTCGGCGGCGGTCGACGTGCTTTTCGGCAGCAGCGACTGGCCGCGCGGGTCGGTTGCGATGATGTGGCCGGTGACGAGGTGCCCGCTCGGAATCTCGATGCCGATGTCGCGCACATAGACCGGCTGGGCTGATTTGACCGAATTGTCGGTGAGGGGCTTGAACAGCGCGTCCAGCGCCAGCGGGTCCTGCAGCCAGAAGCCCGCGTCGGCCGGACGATCATGCAGCGGATGGCTCCAGGCCACGCGCGGCGTCTCGGCTTCGTTGATCTGGTCCGGACCGACGATGGTCGGGTTCGGAAAGGTCGTGGGGTCGGTGATGAAGGCCTCGAGGAATTTGCCCGAATAGCCCATCGAGATGGGATCCGGCACCACCGTCTGCGGCGTCTTCAGGTTCTCCTCGGTGGACAGCCCCGACCAGGTGTAGAAGAGCTGACGATGCACGATCGCGCTTTGCAGCATCACCGCGCCGGGGCCGACATTGTAGAAGCGCCCGTCATAGTCGAAGGTGAACGCGCCCGAGGTGACCAGCACGAGCTGAAAGCCGCCGGGCGGCAGATGCAGGTGGAAATCGGTGGGACCCGTGTCCGGCAGGTAGATCGGCAGGTTGGTCGCGACTTCGTGCAGCAGAAAGGTCTCATTGTTGGCGTGAAAGCCTTCATTGGCGCGGTTGTAGAGCGCCTGCGGCCGGTAGGTCGCCTCATATTTCGCATTCTTGTCGCGGTCGATCGCCACGAAATCCCGGTCGTTGAGGCGAAGCGGCGCGCCGTTCGGGCGGGTGAGGCCGGTGAATTTGATATCGGCGGCAGCATGCACGTTCATGGCATTCTCCGATCTGTACCGGTCATCCGTGCTCGTCGTGGCGAGGCGCGGAGACGGAAGGCCTGAATGCTGCGTTGCGAATTCTGGGCCAGTTCGGTTCCAGCGGTGTGGTGGTCCGCGCGCCATCGCCGCGCGCGAAAAATCCAGTGGTCGCAGCGGGAGTTAGGCCGATCGATTCGCCGGAAGCGTGTTCCCTTCGCCGGCGGCGCGATTGCGCGAATGAACCGTCGGCTGTCTAAATTGGCGGCAGACGTGGCGGGGAATGTGCAGGCTTCACGCGGACGGTCAGATTGACCGCAGGCCGTCCAGGATCATTCAATCCACCGGGGCGCGGCGCGCTCCGGCTTGCCGGTGGGGCTGTCTGTCCATTTCGCCATGTCCATCGCCCGGGCGTCGATGCTTTCGCACCAGAGGCAGGTGAACTGCGTCGAACCCGTCCTGGTCAGCATGGGGACCAGGCCATGGCCGCAGCCGGTACAACGGGTGGTGTCGGCCATGTATTCCTCCCTGCCACGGTCAATTCCGCAGCGCCCTTATCGTCGCCAAAGCTTGCGTGGGCGCTATGTCGGCACCTGACCGGAGCGCTGATGTCCAGGATTGCAGATGTAGCAATTCAACGTGACACGGCTGCGATGTCGTCGCCGGTTTCGCGATAGGCGCTGTGTGTCGATTGCAGCGAGCGGATGCCTGCCGCGATCACGCGTGAGGACGCGGTCCTAGCCAAAGCGACCGGTAATGAATTGCTCCGTTTGCCGGTGTTTGGGGCTGACGAAGATGTCCCGGACCGTGCCGAATTCGACCAACTCGCCCAGATACATGAAGCCTGCGAAATCCGAGACGCGCGCGGCCTGCTGGAGGTTATGGGTCACGATGACGATCGCGTGGTCGTTCTTGAGTTCGTCGATCGTCTGTTCGATCTTGGCCGACGAGATCGGATCGATCGCGGAGCAGGGTTCGTCGAGCAAAAGGACATCCGGCTTGGCTGCGATCGCGCGCGCGATGCTGAGCCGCTGCTGCTGTCCGCCGGACAGATCGAAACCGCTGTGCATCAGGCCGTCCTTGACCTCGTCCCACAGCGCCGCCCGTCGCAATGCGGACTCGACCAGATCGTCCATCTCCGCTTTGCCGATATCGTGCTGCAACCTGATCGCAAAAGCCACGTTGTCGTAGACCGTCATCGGAAACGGGGTCGGCTTCTGAAACACCATGCCGATCCGCGCGCGAAGCCTGTAGACGTCGATCTTGCCGAGGATATTCGCGCCGTCGAAGATGATCTCACCTTCCGCGCGCTGGCCCGGATAAAGATCGTGCATGCGGTTGAGCACGCGAAGCAGGGTGGATTTGCCGCAGCCTGACGGCCCCATGAATGCGGTGACGCTATTGTCGTGAATCGGCACCGTCACATTGCGCAGTGCCTGCTTGCCGTCTTCGTAATAGAAATTCAAATGCTTGACGCTGATCCTGACGGGAGTCGGTGCGATCGCGTGCCTGGCATCGACTATGTTCGTCATCGCCTGCCTTGCGGCATCTTCCCGGTTCGCCCCGGGCTGATCGAGCAGCGGGAAATTCATTGCAGCGGTCGGAGACATCGCGGGGCTCCCGGACAATTAAATCTGCCGATGACCGGCATCATTAGCGAAAGAATGGATGAAGCCGCTTGATACCGATCAAGTGATGTTGCGATTCCGGCGCACGTCATCGTGCATGAAAACCGCGCGGGGCTTCACGACAGCGTCACAATCGGTGCGAGCCGGCTCATCAGCGCGTCGATCGGGGTTGCCTTCGGCCCGTCGCCGTGTAGAACACCTCCGGGTGCTCGCTGCATGTAGCAGCGGCAGGTCAAGCGATGGTCGGGCCGCCACGCGGGATGCATGTGCCCATGAACGATCGAGTCCCCGGCAGTGATCTGCCCAAAACGCCTGTTTTCGTCGAGCGGGCGCTTTCCGCACTCCAGCATTTCCTGCATGTCGAGGCCATCAGCGGCATCGTGCTGCTCGCGGCAGCGGCCGCCGCATTGCTATGGGCCAACTCGCCCTTCGCCCATTCGTATCATGAGGTCTGGAACCTGCAGGTTCCCCTTCGCTTCGGCGCGTTCGCCTTCGAGAGGCCGCTGCATTTCTGGATCAACGATGGCTTGATGACGATCTTCTTCCTGGTCGTCGGGCTGGAGATCCGGAGCGAAATCCACGACGGTGCGCTTAGCCGGTTCGATCAGGCGATCCTGCCGGTGCTGGCGGCTGTCGGCGGCGTCGTCGTTCCCGCACTGATTTACCTCAGCTTCAATGCTGCCCCTGCGCGCGGCCAGGGCTGGGCGATCCCGACGGCAACCGACATCGCCTTCGCCGTCGGCGTGCTCGCGCTGCTTGGCAAGTCGATTCCGGGCAATGTGCGGGTGTTTCTGCTGGCGCTGGCAATCATCGACGACGTCATCGCGGTTATCATCATCGCGGCGTTCTACACCAGCAGACTCGATCCATACGGCTTTGCCGTCGCAGCGCTCGGCGTCCTGCTCGCGCTGGGCTTTCAGCGGATGGGGCTCGGCTCCGCTTTTGCCTACATCCTGCCGGCGTTCATTGTCTGGGCAGGCTTCCTGTTGGCCGGGGTTCATCCGACGCTCGCCGGCGTGGTGCTGGGCCTGATTACACCGGTGCGATCGGACAGCCGCGGGATCATCCCGCCCGTGACGCGCGTGGAGCAGGCGATGCATCCCTGGGTTGCCTACGCGATCATGCCGCTGTTCGCGCTGGCGAATGCGGGTGTCGGTTTTGCGAGTTCGGAACTGTCGGGCGGTGCACAGTTCGTGACGCTGGGTGTTGCCCTGGCGCTGTGCGCGGGAAAGCCGGTCGGCGTGGTCGGCGCGACCTGGCTTGCGGTGCGCAGTGGCTGGTGCCGCCTCGCTCCCGGCGTCTCGTGGGGCGCCGTCTGCCTCATCGGCCTGTTGGCCGGCATCGGCTTCACCATGTCGATCTTCATCGCGATGCTCGCGTTCACGGACGAGAAGCTGCTGGATGCGGCTAAGCTCGGCGTGCTGCTCGGCTCGCTGATTTCCGTGACGCTCGGCCTCGGATGGGGCGCGGAATACGCCCAGCGCCTGAGGAAGCAGACGGAGCATTAATGCCGGTCCGCCGCACAAGGAACCCGATGCGGCGGCTGGTCGCACTCCCGCCAGCTTGATTCCGGCGGCTCCATCTTTATCTCTGTCACGAACAAGAATCCGGGCCCCTCTGGCGAGGCCGCTGACGGTGTCAGCCAACCTCGCGATGTCGGATGACCTGTCCCGCGCGAAAGCGATGGATTGGCCGATCGTCGGGCTCCTTCTGTTCCCTCCGACCCCATCGTCCCCATCGCAGCTTCTTGCGGCCATTTCGCAATGTCGAGGAGCTATGATGTCTGACGGCGCCACTTCCAATCCGATCGAGCCCGAAATCACCGAACCGGCCCGCCTCAACGAACAGGCTGCGGTGGCGCTGGTGATTGCCGGCGCGCTCGTCGCAGTCGCCGACCGGCGCGTCTCGCCGGTCGAGCGCGACGAGGTGATCCGTTTCATCCGCGATCGCGGCCTCGCGCCGCACATGAGTGACGATCGCTTGTTTGCGATATTCGACGATCTGGCGGAACGACTCGAGGAGCCGGACTTTGCCAACGTCGTGATCGATGCGCTGCGGCCGGTCGCGAATCTTCCGCTCTCGTCGCATCTGATGGAGCTGTCGGAGCGCGTCGCCGCCGCGGACGAGGACGTGCATCCCCACGAGTTGCAGGCGATCAAGCTGTTGCGGCTGCTGACGCTCGTGCTGCCGCGGGCAAAACAAATCACGCCGAACGCGGTGCGCCCCGAATAGCGCACCGCTCAATGGAGCCACCATGAGCGCAGTATCGGACGAACGGACGACGGTAGCCCCGGGCAGCACCGGCCAGATGGCCGGTGGTGACCCGCGCCTTGACAAGCTCGTCCATCGCATGCCTCAACGCGTGGGTGACGTCGTCTCCTATCTGCTCAAACCGTCCAGCCGCTGGGTGAGGATTCCGTCCGGCGCGCTGCTCGTCGTCGGCGGCGTGCTGTCGTTCCTGCCCGTGCTCGGCGTCTGGATGCTGCCGCTGGGGCTTGCGCTGCTCGCCGAGGACGTCCCCGCGCTGCGGTCCTCCCGTTCCAAGGTCTTCGACTGGATCGAGCGGAAGAAGCCGCATTGGCTCGATCCGTCCATCCCGGAAAAATGATAAGACATGTTTGAGTTCGTCACTGCCGACGCGCTGTCCGCGTTGCTCCAGGTCATCCTGATCGATCTCGTGCTGGCCGGCGACAACGCCGTCGTCATCGGCCTTGCCGCCGCGGGCCTGCCGGCCGAGCAGCGCCGGCGAGCCATCGTCGTCGGCATCATCGCCGCCACCGCGCTGCGCATCGTCTTCGCCGGCGTCGCGACCCAGCTTCTGCAGGTGATCGGCTTGCTGCTCGCCGGCGGCGTGCTGCTGCTGTGGGTGTGCTGGAGGATGTGGCGTGAGCTGCGCGAGCAGAGCGCGCATTCCGGCGAGCTGGCCTTCAGCCATGGCGGCGGCGCGGGGGTTGCTGCGGCGCCCCGCAAGACCTTCGGGCAGGCGGCGGCGCAGATTGTCGCAGCCGACATCTCGATGTCGCTCGACAACGTGCTGGCCGTCGCCGGCGCGGCGCGTGAGCATCCCTATATCCTCGCGTTCGGCTTGCTCTTGTCGGTCGGCTTGATGGGCGTTGCCGCCGACCTGCTCGGGCGCGTGCTGCAGAAGCAGCGCTGGATCGCCTATGTCGGTCTTGCCATCATCGTTTACGTCGCCTTCGAAATGATTTATCGGGGCTCGCTCGAGCTTGCGCCCGTGATCGCGAGCCTGAGCTGATGGTCCTGCCCGCGCTCCGGAGTGATCGATGACGTCTGACCCCAAAGCACCTTCGGCCACGCCTGCGCCGACGCCGCAGATCGGCCTGTTCGCCCAGCTGATCTTCGGCTCCCGCTGGTTGCAGGTGCCGCTCTATATCGGCCTGATCGTCGCACAGGCCGTTTACGTTCTGCTGTTCCTGAAGGAGCTCTGGCACCTGGTCGTGCATTCGTTCGACGCCACCGAGCAGCAGATCATGCTCGTCGTGCTCGGACTGATCGACGTCGTCATGATCTCGAACCTGCTGGTGATGGTGATCGTCGGCGGCTACGAGACCTTCGTCTCGCGCCTGAACCTCGACGGCCATCCCGACGAGCCGGAATGGCTGAGCCACGTCAACGCCAGCGTGCTCAAGATCAAGCTGGCGATGGCCATTATCGGCATCTCCTCGATCTCGCTGCTGCGGACGTTCATCGAGGCCGGCAATCTCGGCACGACGCGGAGCAATTTCACCGAGAGCGGCGTGATGTGGCAGGTGTTGATCCACCTGACCTTCATCATCTCGGCGATCGGCATCGCCTGGGTCGACCGTCTCAGCGAGAGTGGACACAGGCACAGCAAGGAGGCCTATCACGGCTGAGCACGCGCGGTCAGTGACGCCGGCCCCGCGCCAGCGTCTCGGACGGAGCCTCGCCGAACGTCATCTTGTAGCTCTTCGCGAAATCACCGAGGTGCCAGAAGCCGTTGCCGAGCGCCGCGGCCTTGACGCTCAATCCGGCGCTGCCGGTCATGAGCTGGATGCGGGTGGACCACAGGCGCTTGAGCCTGAGGTGGTGATGCAGGCTGCCGCCGTGCACGGCTTGCGTGGCAGTCTGGAGCGTGCGCACCGAGACGCCCAGCGCGCGGGCGAGGTCGTCGCTGTAGAGCGGCTTGGCGCCGAAAGTTGCCGCCAGTTCGTCGAGGCGCGCGACCAGCTTGTACTGCTTGTCGAAGGAACCACGCCGCGCCGCCAGCCCGTCGGCCGGCACCAGCGTGGCGTCGAGGCAGTCGAGCAGGGTTTCCTGGACCGGGCGACTCAGCAAATCGAACTGCCGGGGATCGCCGTGCTCCGAGGCGAGGCAGAACATGTTCAGGATGGTGGCGCGCAGCCGCGCCAGAGCCGCATCTTGCGAGCGAAAGAACCCAAGTCCGCTGTCGTAATCCGCCCAGCCGCGATGGCGCATGTCCGAGTTGAAACGCATCATCAGGTAGGTGTTGGGCTGACGCTCGACTGACTTGACCGGAACCTTGCCGCGCACCACGCTCACCGTCGCATTGTCGATCTCGCGGCCGTTCGAGATGGAGTGAAAGCTGAACGGGACCACGAGGCCGACGCCTTGATCGGTCCCGACCTCCAGTTCGAGCTCGCGCGCGAAGGCGCGCTGGAGCACAAAGATCCCATCCCGGAGCGGGAGGATCGCGCGCGACACGGAGAAATCCCGCGGGTTGAGCGGCGTGGATGTGCCGAGGCCCAGCACCTCGTTGGCGCGAAACTCGTCGAAGTCCGTAAAACGCTCGACGCCGAGGACTCGCGAAGGCTTCAGCCGACCAATCGGCATTTCAGAATTCCCTGGGGATACGCAGGCTGAACTGGCGGACGGTATCAGATGGCCGACCTTCGGCCCTACCCCGGGAAACTACTGTCAGCCTTCATGACGCGACTTCGTCACGTCACCTGCGGATAGGCCATGTTCTCCCGCCGCTCGCGCTCGCCGAGCTCGCGGACCAGCTCCTGGAGGAATGACTCGGTGTAAGCGGGCAGGGTGCGCTCGGCGCGGACATAAATGCCGAGGTCCGACCAGACCGGGCTCCCGGCATTGTCCAGCGGCAGGAACATGAGCTGGCTATCCCGCGAGAGCCGGCCGATGCCGAGCTGGGTCTGGAAGGCGACACCGACGCCGCGCGCGGCAAGCTCGCGCATCAGGTCGATCGAGTTGGCCTGGATCGCCGGCTCCGGCGTCTCCGGGAGCTGGGCGATCAGCGGCTGGAGCAGATGATAGATCGACAGCTCCGGTAGCGCGTTGATGACGGGGAAGGCGAGGCATTGCGCCAGAGTGACCGTCTTGCGCCGCGCCAGCGGATGCTCGCGGGCGACGATGGCGCCGAGGCGGAAACGCTTCAAGGCGACCTGGCGCAGGTCCGGCGGATGTCGCAGTGCCATCGCGATGCCGATATCGGCCTCGCCGCGGCTGAGCGCCTCCAGCACGTCCGATGATCCCTTGATCTCGGTGGTGAAGCTGACCCGCCGGGCGCGGCCGCGATGCGCCGCGATCAGGTCGGGCAGCACCGACTCGGTCAGGGATTCGATACAGGCGATGCTGACCGTGCCGTGCCAGGCCCCGGAGAGGGACGCGACGTCCGAGCGAAAGCGGTCGAGGTCCTGGAGCACGTTCATGACATGCCGGGCCAGCATTTCGCCGACCGTGGTCAGCGTCAGGCCGCGCGCGTTACGCTCGAATAAAGGTGAGCCAACTTCTTGTTCGAGCTTGAGAATTTGGCGGCTGACCGCGGATGAGGCGACGTTCAGGACGCGCGCCGCCGCCCGGATCGAGCCGGTGCGACGGACGGCGTGGAAGTACTGGATGGCCGGTGAATGAAATCGCATGGGACCCTCGGGCTCAACTATAGCCGTTGCCGAAACGGCAGCAACCCGTGCGAATCTCTCTGCTTTTCGAGAGCGCTTGTCCCACCTAGGCTCATTGCCGGTTTGGCCGGTCCTGCCGGGGAATCGCCATGCCTTGCGCAACCGTGCGCCAGGGGATTTGGGGTGAACGAGAACATTGTTTGCGAGCCGGCGGTCGTGCCGGACACGCGGCTGGTCGATCGCCGCCGGGCCGCGGCCTATGTCGGGGTGACCGCCGGCCGCTTCGAGCAATTGGTGCGCGACAATGTCGTGCCGCCGCCGGTCATGGTGGACAACAAGCGGCGCTGGCCGCTCGCGCTGCTCGACGTCGCCAGAGACGCGGTCATCAGCGGCATGCCGGCCCTGCCGACGGCGATTGTCGATGCCGGTGCCGAGACGCGCCCGTGCGAACGCGACGTGGCGCCTGCCTCCCAGGAACTGCCGGACCAGGCGTGGTTCGAGCAGCGCGCGCGGTTCGTCCAGCGCGTGCGCCGGTCGCTGCTGTCGGGCAACGAGATCCGTCTGCTGCGCGAGTTCAAGCTGCTCAAGCAGAACCAGATCAGCATGTTCGGCTATTACGGCAGCTTCGAAGCCCTGATGGTGCGCGGCTATGTCGTCGAGGTCGCACGCAAGCCGCCGTCGAGCCGTCCGCTGGTCACCTATCGGCTGACGCCGCGAGGCGAGCAGGTGATCTCGGCGCTGAAGGACGAGCCGGTCGTGGGCTGACGACACGGCCCGACGACTGCCGCGAATTCGCGCAGGACCGCGTCCGGTCCTGACGCGGCCCGTACGCGAGGGCGGCAAGGTCGCCTTGCACATCGAACACGATCCGTCCCCGTTCTTTGAACATGAGTAAGGGGCTGCGGCGACTGCGCCGCGACCCCGGATGCCGGATCAGGCCGCCGGTGGCCCGTTGATGATCTGGAGCTGGGTGAATTCGGCGAGGCCTTCCTCGGCGAATTCTGTGCCGATGCCGGACTGCTTGGCACCGCCGAACGGGATGTTGGGCGCCATGTCGAGGTGCTTGTTGATCCAGACCGTGCCGGACTCGAGCTGGGTCGCGACCTCGTGCGCCCGCTTGATGTTCGACGACCAGACCGATGCGCCGAGCCCGTAGGTCGTGGCGTTGGCGCGGCGGATTGCGTCATCCTTGTCCGAATATTTGATCAGCGGCAGCACCGGGCCGAACTGCTCCTCGTCGACCAGCTTGGAGCCTTCCTGGATGTCGCGCACGATGGTCGGCTCGATGAAATAGCCGGGCCGGTCCATCGCCGAGCCGCCGGCCACGATGTTTCCGTTCTTGCGCGCGTCCTCGAGAAATGTCTTCACCTTTTCGTACTGCATCTTGTTCTGCAGCGGTCCGAGCTTGGTGCCCTGCTTGGCGCCGTCGTCGACCACCGTGCTCTTGGCGATGGCGACGAGCTCGTTGCAGAGCTCGTCATAGACGGATTCGTGGACATAGAGCCGCTTGATGGCGAGGCAGACCTGGCCGGAGTTCTGGAACGCGCCCTCGAAGATGCCGGGCGCGACTTTCTTCGGATCGACGTCGTCGAGCACGATGCCGGCGTCGTTGCCGCCGAGTTCGAGCGTGATGCGCTTGAGCGTCTGCGCCGCGCTCGCCATCACCTTCTGACCCGTCGCGGTCGAGCCCGTGAAGGAGATCTTGCGGATATCCGGATGCTTGGTCATCTCGCCGCCGAGATCGTTGGCGTCGGTGATGAAGTTGAGCACGCCTTGCGGCAGGATGTCCTTGACCAAATCGGCGAAACGCAGCGTCGCGAGCGGCGTGGTCGGCGCGGGCTTGACCACCAGCGTGTTGCCGGCGAGCAGCGCGGAGGGCAGCTTGAAGCTGAGGATCAGCAGCGGGTAGTTCCAGGGGATGATCGCACCGACGACACCGAGCGGGCGGCGGTAGGCTTCGACCTTGCGGTCACCGGAATCCTCGATCACCTTCATCGGCAGGTCGAGCGAGCTCAGATAGCGGAAGAATGCGGCCATGCCGAGCACCTCGCCAGTGGCGTCGCCCATCGGCTTGCCTTGCTCGCTGGTGAGGATATGGGCGAGCTCGCCCGAATTGGCCTCGATGACGTCGGCCATCTGGTTCACGAGCCTGCGCCGTTCCGCCATCGGGGTTGCGGCCCAGGCCGGGAAGGCGGCCTTCGCCGCGGCGACGGCCGCGTCGAGCTGCGCCTTCGAGGCGCGCGGACACTGCGCCAGGACCTCTTCGGTCGCTGGATTGAGAACCGGCATGGTCTGGTCGCCGGGCACCATCTTGCCGTCGATGAGAAGATTGTAGTCACTCATTGGCTTTGCGCTCCTTGAACAACGGGCCGTTCGGGCCTCGTTATATCCGTCGATATATCACGATCCGGTCGCGCGGGCCATGGCCGGTCGTTCGATCAATTCCAGAAAAGCGGGCTGGACGCCGGTCGACATATCGATATATCGTGATGGATATAGCGAAATGCGGACCGGAACAGGTGATGGAAATCAAGGTAAGGTCGCTCACGAACTGCGCGGTGGCGGCCGATGGTGGCACGATCTCCCTGGGCTTCGAGGACGTGACGGGCAATTCTGCTGCCGTCAGCGTTTCGCTCAACCAGGTCGGCGCGCTCATCATGACGCTTCCGGGACTGCTCGAGGCGGCGCTGAAGGTCCGCTACGGCGACCAGAGCTTGCGCTATACCTATCCGCTGGCGTCCTGGGCGATCGAGCAGTCGAGCGATACATCCCGGCGCATCATCACGCTGCAGACCGAGGATGGCTTCAAGGTTCGCTTCTCGATCCCCAAGGACGAGCAGAGCCTGCTTGGCGAAGCGCTGACCCGGCCGATGCCGGAGATGTCGGTCCGGCCGAACTGACGACTATGAAGATTTGCGCGACCGCGCGATATCGTTCTTGAGCGCTTCCAGCTCCTTGCGCACGGCGCGTGCGGCGTCGCGCTCGATCTTGCGATAGCGCGCCACCAGCGCTTCGCCGAAAGTGGAAAGCATCGCGCCACCGCCGTTCTTGCCACCGGCCTGCGGCTCGACCGCGACCTGGCCGCAGATGCGATTGATATCGTCGACGAGATCCCAGGCCCTCTTGTAGGACATATCCATGGCGCGGCCTGCCGCCGAAATCGAGCCGTGCTCGCGGATCTGCTCCAAAAGCTCGATCTTGCCTGGGCCGATCCGATCCTCTCCGTCGAGGTCGATGCGAAGGCTGAGCTGGGGCAGCGATTTGGCGCTCGCGCGCGACATGATGTTGTCTCTTGGCCGGTTACGCGCGAGAGTGCCATTCTTGCCCGCCGCCGACAAGGTGAGAGCGCCGGATATCCAGCACGGATCAGGCGCCGGCTGTGACAGGATCAGATGCGGTTGAAGATCAGCTTGAGAAAGCCGACGAAAGTCGGTCGCTGCCGATAGTGCCCGTAGCGCGCGTCCCATCGGCCCGAAGCTCGGCGATGCGTGGATCCGGCCTGCCGAACGGCGTCTCCGCGACGGAGGCGACGAAATGGTTGATCGAGAGGTTGCCGACCTCTTCTTTTCGCTAAAATTCTCGGCAATCGGTTCGGCGGGTAAAAACCCTCCCGACAAGTCCTGCCGCGCATTAAACCTGGAGTTTGGAACCGACGTGCATCCTGCCCGCAAAAGCATGGGGGCATCGGCATGTCAGTTTTGAGGGAGATCGTCGTTGCGGTTGCGGGAGTCTATGCGCTCCTGTTCGTGTGCGACACGTTGTTCGGGGTCGGCGAGGCGCGTTTCGACGATGCCTATTACAGCGCCAGCTATTACGCGCCGCGGCCGAAGGAGTTTTCCTTCGCCGGCGACACGCCGCCGGCGGTCCGCGTCAGCGAGGCCTTCGCGCAATTCGCGCCGGGCGAGGCCAGGCCGAACAGGCGCTACTCGTCGCTGACGACGATCATCCGTTAACGGCGCCTCACTCCCCCTGGATCCATTCCGCCACGCCGCGCCACAGCGTGTCGCGGTGTTCAGGGCGGAAGAAGCCGAAATGGCCGATCGCCTTGGCGCCGACGTCGGACGGCGACACCGTCAACACCTCCGGCTTGATGGCGGTGAATCCGCTCGCGAGCAGCTCGACCGCGGGCCGCGTCGCCCAGGGATCGTCGGAGAAGCAAAGCGCGCGCATCTCGCCTTTGAATTTTGCGAAATTGTCCAGCGCGGGCAGCTTTGAATCGAAGAGATAGCGGGGGCTCGAGACCCACTCGGCCCATTCCAGGAAGACGCCCTTGGGCAGATCCTCGCCGATGCCGGCCCAGCCCGGCGCATAGCCGAGCGCGTGGGCGAGCGGCACGCCAACGAGGTTCATGAAGGCAAAGACACGGTATTTTTCCGGCGGCGTCATCAGCCGCCAGGTCGCGGCCTGTGACGCGACGAACGCGGCGCGCGATATTTCACTGTTGTTCGCGATCAGCCCGAGCGCCTGGCCGCCGAAGGAATGGCCGACATAGGTCAGAGGCAGGGTGTGGTAGCGCTCGCGCATCCAGCTCACCGCGGCGGTGACATCCAGCGCGGCCCAGTCCGACATCGAGGCCTTGAAGCCGATCAGCGATTTCGGCTGGTTGTAGCCGACCATCGCCGGCTGGCGTGAGCCGCCGATGCCGCGATAGTCGTAAGTGAGGACCGCGCAGCCGCGATGGGCCAGGTAGGAGGCAAAGCCGCGATAGATTTTTCGCGGGACGGCGGTTGCCGAATTGATCAGCACGGCATGGCGCTTGGCGCCGCGCGGCAGGAACAGGGTGCCGGTCAGCACGTACCCGTCGGTCGCGGGAAAGCTGATCTCGTCGATGAATACGTCGTCCGGTGCGGCATCCATGGGGAGGGGGTGTGCTGCCAGTTTCGTCTGCGGCCGCCAGCAAATGCGAATTCGGCTTTCCCCGCAAGGGTTTGCAGTGCGAAATGGATTTACAACTGGCGGGCCGGGGTCAGCCTGTGTATAAGGCGGCCCTCGCAACCCACAGATCAGGTTGTGTTTTTTGCTTCACGGAGAGATTGCGATGTCCGAGCGGTGGACGCCCGAGTCCTGGCGCAGCAAGCCGGTGCAACAGGTGCCCGACTATCCCGACGCCAAGGCGTTGGCCGACGTCGAGGCGCAGCTTGCGACCTTTCCGCCGCTGGTGTTCGCGGGCGAGGCACGCAATCTGAAGAAGGCGCTGGCGCGCGTGGCGGCCGGCGAGGCCTTCCTGCTGCAGGGCGGTGATTGCGCCGAGAGCTTCGCCGAGCACGGCGCCAACAATATCCGCGACTTCTTCCGCGTGTTGCTGCAGATGGCGGTGGTGCTCACTTACGCCGGCGCGGTCCCCGTGGTGAAGGTCGGCCGTATCGCCGGCCAGTTTGCAAAGCCGCGTTCGTCGCCGACCGAGAAGATCGATGGTGTGGAGCTGCCGAGCTATCGCGGCGACATCGTCAACGACATCGCTTTCACCAGGGAAGCCCGCGTGCCGGATCCGCAGCGCCAGCTGATGGCTTACCGCCAGTCGGCCGCGACGCTGAACCTGCTCCGCGCGTTCGCGACCGGCGGCTACGCCAATCTCGGCAGCGTGCATGAGTGGATGCTCGGCTTCCTCAAGGATTCGCCGCAGTCCCGTCGCTACAAGGAACTGGCCGACCGCATCTCGGACGCGCTGAATTTCATGCGCGCCTGCGGCCTCGATCTGGAGAGCCATCCGGAGCTGCGCGCCACCGATTTCTACACCAGCCACGAGGCGCTGCTGCTCGGCTACGAGCAGGCCATGACCCGCGTCGATTCCACCACCGGCGACTGGTACGCGACCTCGGGCCACATGATCTGGATCGGCGACCGCACCCGCCAGCTCGACCACGGCCATGTCGAATATTTCCGCGGCATCAAGAACCCGATCGGCTTGAAGTGCGGCCCGTCGCTCAAGCCCGACGAACTGCTCAAGCTGATCGACGTGCTCAATCCGGACAACGAGCCGGGTCGGCTGACGCTGATCAGCCGGTTCGGCTCCGACAAGGTCGCCGACCACCTGCCGGGTCTGATCCGCGCCGTGAAGCGCGAGGGCAGGGTGGTGGTCTGGTCGTGCGATCCGATGCACGGCAACACCATCACATCCACGTCGGGCTACAAGACGCGGCCGTTCGACCGCGTCCTGTCGGAGGTGAAGTCCTTTTTCACCATCCACGCTGCGGAAGGCACCCATGCCGGCGGCGTGCATCTGGAAATGACCGGCCAGGACGTCACCGAGTGCATCGGCGGCGCCCGCGCCATTACCGATGAGGATCTCAACGACCGTTATCACACGGTCTGCGATCCTCGGCTCAACGCCGAGCAATCCATCGACATGGCTTTCCTCGTCGCCGAGCTCCTCAAGCAGGAGCGCGTCGGCAAGGCCAGGCCGATGCCGGTCGCAGCGGGACTCTAGACCTTGCTGCGGATCTGGAAGGCCACGATCAATTCCCGCAACGGCATGGCCTTTGCGTTCCGTTCGGAGCAGGCCGTCCGCGAGGAGGTCTTCGCGCTGTTCCTGTCACTGCCGCTCGCCTGGTTCGTCGGATCGACGGCAACGCGAGCGGTCGAACTGGTGTGTTCGGTTGCGTTCGTGCTGGTGGTCGAGCTGCTCAACACCGCGATCGAGAAGCTGGCCGACCGGCTGACCCTGGATCACGACAAGCAGATCGGCCGGGTCAAGGACATGGGCTCGGCCGCGGTCGGCGTCGCGCTCCTGATGGCCGGCGCGTTCTGGATCCTTGCCATCGTCGAACGATTGGGTTTGGTCTAGCGCGCATCGCGCTTGAGATTGTTGTTTGAGCATGATCTTGCCGGAAAACCGCTTCACACTTTTCCGGATCATGCTCTGATCGGAGCGCGGCGGCCATGACCGAACGTCTCGACGCATTCGCGGTCACGCTCGCCCAGCTCAATCCGACCATGGGCGACATCGAGGGCAATGCGGCCAAGGTCCGGACCGCGCGCGCGCAGGCGATTGCCGATGGCGCCGATCTCGTGCTGTTTCCGGAATTGTTCATCGCGGGCTATCCGCCGGAAGATCTGGTGCAGAAGCCGGCCTTCCAGGCCGCCTGCCGCGCCGCGATCGAAAGCCTCGCGCGCGAGACTGCCGATGGCGGGCCGGCCATGCTGGTCGGCACGCCCTGGGTCGATGACGGCAAGCTCTACAATGCCTGTGCGCTGCTCGACGGCGGCCGGATCGCGAGCCTGCGCTTCAAGTGCAATCTGCCGAATTACGGAGTGTTCGACGAGAAGCGGCTGTTCGCGCGCGGCCCCGCGGCCGGCCCCGTCACCGTGCGCGGCGTGCGAATCGGCGTGCCGATCTGCGAGGACATCTGGCTCGAGCAGTCCGACGACTACGAGAACGTGATCGAGACTTTGGCCGAGACCGGCGCCGAGATCATCCTGGTGCCGAACGGCTCGCCCTACGCCCGCGACAAGAACGACGCGCGTCTGTCTGTGGCCGTGGCCCGGGTGACGGAGAGCGGGCTGCCGCTGGTCTATCTCAACCAGGTCTGCGGCCAGGACGAGCTGGTGTTCGACGGCGCCTCGTTCGCGCTCAACGGCGATCTGTCGCTCGCCGCGCAATTGCCAGCCTTCGCGGAGAACGTCACCACGCTGCGCTTTACGCGCAACGGCGACGACTGGCGCTGTGCGGGACCGGTTGCGCAACTGCCTGAGGGCGACTACGCCGACTACGCTGCCTGCGTCCTCGGCCTGCGCGACTACGTCGCCAAGAACGGTTTTCCCGGCGTGCTGCTCGGCATTTCCGGCGGCATCGACTCCGCACTTTGCGCCGCGATCGCGGTCGACGCGCTCGGCGCCGATCAGGTCCACGGCGTGATGCTGCCTTATCGCTACACCGCCGCCCACTCGATCGCGGACGCCGGCGAACTCGCCGGCCGTCTTCGCATCCGCTACGAGGTGCTGCCGATCATGGAAGCCGTGACCGGCTTCGAAACAATTCTGTCCGGCGTCTTCAAGAACCTGCCGCCCGACATCACCGAGGAGAATCTCCAGGCCCGCACCCGCGGCACGTTGCTGATGGCGATCTCCAACAAGACCGGCCTGATGCTGGTGACGACAGGCAACAAGTCGGAAATGTCGGTCGGCTACGCCACGCTCTATGGCGACATGAACGGCGGCTTCAATCCGATCAAGGACATCTACAAGACGCAGGTGTTCCGGCTGGCCGCATTGCGCAACGCCTGGAAGCCGGATGGCGCGCGCGGGCCCACGGGCGCGGTCATTCCGCCCGACATCATTACGCGCCCGCCGACGGCGGAGCTGCGCGAGAACCAGAGCGATCAGGATTCGCTGCCGCCTTATGAGGTGCTCGATGGTATCCTGCAGCGTCTCATCGAAGGCGAGGAGCCGCTCGACCGGATCATCGCGGCGGGCTTCGACCGCGAGACGGTGGCCCGCATCGACCATCTCCTCAATGTCGCCGAATACAAGCGCCGCCAAGCCGCGCCGGGCGTGAAGGTGACGGCCAGGAATTTCGGCCGCGATCGCCGCTATCCCATCACCAACCGCTTTCGCGACAAAGGTGAGCAGCTGCCGGCGGCAGACGAGACGCTGGTGTCGCGTGGGAGCCGCGCCTCGATCGACGCGTTCGAGGGGTAGGGTTAGCTTTTCGCTTCCGTATCCGCGAGCGAGATAGGCGTCATTGTGCCCTCGCCCCTTGCGGGAGAGGGCAGCACTGCCGTCGAAACGAACTCATTCGGGTGAGGGGTTCTATCCACGCACTCATTTGGACATGTGAGCGCGGACAGAACCCCTCATCCGGCGCTTGGCGCCACCTTCTCCCGTAAGGGGAGAAGGGAACCAAAGCCTACTTCTGCTGCTGCGGCAGGAAGCTCGGCCCGACCGAGCGGATCGGCTTGTTCTCAGAGGACGTCGTCGCCGTGCCGGTATCGACGGGCGGCGTTGCGGCCGGTGCGCTGGCTGTGGTCGGCGCCGGGGTCGTGCCCTTCTTTGCCGTCGTTGCAGGCGTGCCCTTGCCGAGCCGCTGCTGCTGCATCTTCCTGGCGCTCTCCTCGGTGACGATGATGTCACCCTGCTGCTCGGCGGCCGCCTTGTCGTCGGCCGATTTCAGCGCGTCGGCCCAGGTCTGCCCCGCCGCCTTGCAGGAGCAGGACGGGTTGAACTCGCTGCGGAATTTGAACGCGGTCGGCAGCGCGGTGTAGGGCTGCCCGGTGGTGGAGACCGCGGAGCTCATGTCCTCGCCGGGATTGCGATGGGTGTAGAGCACGGCTTCGGCCGCCGGACACAGCGCCTTGCAGGTCTTCTCGTCGTCGGGGAAGCGCGCCGGCACCGTGGCGAACGACACCGGGAAATAGGCGCCGTCGCAGGTGCGCACGCAAACGGTGCGGTAGGTGCCGGATTGCGGCCCGAGATCGGAGGGCGGGCCGCCTTGCGGATTGCCCGGATTATTTCCGCCGAACAGATTGTTCAGGAAGTTGCCGCCCTGCGACTGGCCGGCATTGGCATATTGCGGGCCGCAATTGTTCTGCGCCAGCGCGGCCAGCACCGAGCGGCGCTGGCTGTCGCGCTCGGGGCTGAAGCCGCCGGCGGCGCCGCCGCGCAGGCGTTCGAGATTGCCGGTGATCTGGTCCAGATTGGCGCGCATCTGCTGGATCTGGGTGTTGACCGGACCGCATTGCGCCGACTGGCCGTTGAACAGCGAGAAGAAGCCGGAGGAATCGCAGCCCATGCGCTTGGCCTGCATGGTGACCCGGTCGAGCTCGGCCTGCTGCTTGGCCTGGGAGTCCTGGTAGCGGCGGATCTGGTCGTCGCGTGCAGGGTCGCCGCCACCACCGCCACGATCGAGCGCGGCTAGCTGGCCTTCGAGGCGAACGCACATCGGATTCGGCCCGAGCCCGTTCTGGCCGGGCTGAGGCGGCGGGCCGGGCGGGCCAGCCTGCGCGAAAGCGCCGGTGGCAAGCACGACGGTGCTCAGAAGCACGGTGCAGGCAAGGATGGAGCTGGCACGGGAGAGAGACAGAAATTCAGGCATATCCGCCATTCTAGCGAGGTCACGGCCCCATGTGACATCGGAGGGCCGAAGCGCGCCCTCCCATAGCCGCTTCCTGCGGCATCGTCACGTCGTTTCGGGGGCCGAAACCGCTCCTAAGGTACGCCAGCTCCGAGCAAATTCAGCGCTGGCAGGTGATTGCGACATATTCGTCGCAATGGCCATGGGAGCAGTTTGCGCCGGTTTTGGGGACGGAGCCGGTAATTTCGTCGGGATCGACCCGGCGATAGCTGGATACCTGGGCAAAATCCCGTGACTGGCAGTAGGTCCGCGCGACCTGCGCGCCGCATTTCTCGCCCTTGGCCAGGCACTGATCGACGCCGTAGCCGTCCGCCTGGTTGGCGATAATGAAGACGCGGGTCTCCGCGCATGCGCCGGAGGCCGCGATGAGGGAGGCACAGGAGACGAGCGCGAACAAGGATCGCATGGGTGCACCGGAGCTTTGGGAAACCACCGGTTCCAAATAAGCCAAAAAGGTTAAGGATGATGAACCATGAAGGCAGGCGGCAGCATTTTTCAGGAAGAAGTGGCAATTTGGCGGTTCCCTTGACGCGGGGGCGCCTCATAGCCCATATGTTCCCCATGAACGGTCTCCTCGTCATTTGCGCGATTTGCCGCGAGATTACGAGCTAGCGATTCGCTGGCTGGAGCCGTCTTTTCTCAAAACCATTGAGAGCACTGGACGCCCGGCCAACAGCCGACGGGTGTCCCTATGGAATTGCGCCTTTACGATACGCTGACCAAGGAGAAGCGGCCGTTCGTGCCGCTCGATGCGAACAACGTCCGCATGTATGTCTGCGGACCGACCGTCTATGACTTCGCCCATATCGGCAATGCGCGGCCGGTGATCGTGTTCGACGTGCTGTTTCGGCTGCTGCGCCATCTCTATGGCGAGGCGCACGTCAAATATGTCCGCAACATCACCGACGTCGACGACAAGATCAACGACCGCGCCGCGCGCGATTTCCCCGGCCTGCCGCTGAACGAGGCGATCCGCAAGGTCACCGAGCAGACGGGCAAGCAGTTTCACGCCGACGTCGATGCGCTTGGCGCGCTGCGGCCGAGCGTCGAGCCGCGCGCGACCGAGCACATCGGGGAGATGCGCGAAATCATCGAGCGGCTGGTCAAGGGCGGCTTTGCCTATGCCGCCGAGGACCACGTGCTGTTCTCGCCGCAGGCGATGAACGCGGCCAATTCGGCGTTGCCGCGTTACGGCGCGCTGTCCAATCGCTCGCTCGACGAGATGATCGCCGGCGCCCGCGTCGATATCGCGCCCTACAAGAGGGACAATACCGACTTCGTGCTGTGGAAGCCGTCCAAGCCCGGTGAGCCGTCATGGCCGTCGCCGGCCGGCATCAGGGCCGAGGGACGCCCGGGTTGGCACATCGAGTGCTCGGCGATGGCCTGGAAGCATCTCGGCGAACATTTCGACATCCATGGCGGCGGCATCGATCTGGTGTTTCCGCATCACGAGAACGAGGTCGCGCAGAGCTGCTGCGCCTTCCATCGGGATCGCATGGCGAACTACTGGATGCATAACGGCTTCCTGCAGGTCGAGAGCGAGAAGATGTCGAAGAGCCTCGGCAACTTCATCACGATCCACGAACTGCTCGCGGATTGGCCGGGCGAGGTGCTGCGCCTGAACATGCTGAAGACGCATTATCGCTCGCCGATCGACTGGACTATGAAGTCGCTGGAGGAGAGCGCCAGGACGCTCGACGACTGGTATCGCATCGCCGCCGACGTCGCGTCGGACAAGCCTTCTGCGTCCGTGATCGAGCCGTTGCTCGACGACCTCAACACGCCGCTCGCGATCGCGGCGCTGCACGGCCTGCGCAACAGCGACGTTCCCGCCCTGGCGGGATCGTTGCGGCTGCTCGGCTTCCTGTCCGAAAGCGCCGCGCAATGGGAAGGGCGCAAGCATCAGGCCAGCGGCATCGATGCCCAAGAGGTCGAGCGTCTGCTCGCGGAGCGGACCGCCGCCCGCGGCCGCAAGGATTTTGCCGAGTCCGACCGCATCCGCGATCTGCTTGCCGCGATGGGCGTGGCGATCAAGGACTCCAAGGACGGCACGACCTGGGAGGTCGTGCGATGAGACGCCCCGACACGCCGTTTCCGCGGCATTGGCTCTATTACATAGCGCTGAAAATCCTGCTGCTCGGCGCCGCGGTGGCGCTGGCGCTCAAGCTCTACGGGATATGGTGAAGACCATGGGACAGACTTTGCCGAAGCCCGGCCTGCGGCCCTTCCTGCCGGCGGACGTGCCGCTGCTCGCCGCGATCTTCGCGGCCAGCATCGAGGAGCTGACCGGCGAGGACTACAACGAGGCGCAGCAGCAGGCCTGGATGGAGGCGGCGGACAGTGCGGAGTTCGGCAAGCAGCTTGCGGCCGACCTGACGCTGGTCGCGACGCTGGAGGGCTCGCCCGTCGGCTTCGCTTCGCTGCGCGGGGCCGATCACATCCGCATGCTCTATGTGCATCCCGCCGTGACCGGGCAGGGCATCGCGACCATGCTGGTCGACGCGCTGGAGAAGCTAGCCGGCGGCCGCGGCGCGCAAAACCTGTCGGTCGATGCCAGTGATAACGCGCAAGGCTTCTTCGCCAAGCGCGGCTACGTCGCCATGCAGCGCAACAGCATCACCGTGGGCGACGAATGGCTCGCCAACACCACGATGAAGAAGGCGCTCGGAGCCACGTCATGAGCAAGCAGCGCCTCTATCTGTTCGACACCACGCTGCGCGACGGCGCGCAGACCAATGGCGTCGATTTCACCCTGGCCGACAAGCAGATCATCGCGGCGATGCTGGACGAGCTCGGCATCGACTATGTCGAGGGCGGCTATCCCGGCGCCAATCCGACCGACACCGAGTTCTTCGGCACCAGGCCCAAATTGTCGCATGCGCGCTTCACCGCCTTCGGCATGACGCGCCGGGCAGGGCGCTCGGTCTCCAACGATCCCGGCGTCGCCGGTCTGCTGGAGGCCAGGGCCGATGCGATCTGTTTCGTGGCCAAGTCGTCGGCGTATCAGGTGCGCGTCGCGCTGGAGACGACGAAGGAGGAAAATCTCGCCTCCATTCGCGACAGCGTCGCTGCCGCGAAGGCGGCCGGCCGCGAGGTCATGCTCGACTGCGAGCATTTCTTCGACGGCTACAAGGAAGATCCCGATTTCGCACTCGCCTGCGCCAAGGCCGCTTATGAGGCCGGCGCGCGCTGGGTTGTGCTGTGCGACACCAATGGCGGCACCATGCCGAACGAGATCGAGGCCATCGTCACCGAGGTGACGAAGCATATTCCCGGCTATCATCTCGGCATCCATGCCCATAACGATACCGAGCAGGCGGTGGCGAATTCGCTGGCGGCGGTGCGCGCCGGCGCGCGGCAGATCCAGGGTACACTGAACGGCCTTGGCGAGCGCTGCGGCAACGCCAATCTCTGCTCGCTGATCCCGACCCTGAAGCTGAAGCAGGAATTCGCCGACGCTTTCGAGATCTCCGTCACGCCCGAGAAGCTCGCGACGCTGGTCAAGGTGTCGCGCACGCTCGACGACATGCTCAACCGGGTGCCGAACCGGCATGCGGCCTATGTCGGCGAAAGCGCGTTCGTCACCAAGACCGGCATCCACGCGTCCGCCGTGCTGAAGGATCCGCACACCTATGAGCACGTGCTGCCCGAGACGGTCGGCAATCACCGCAAGGTGCTGGTCTCCGACCAGGCCGGCCGCTCCAACGTCATCGCCGAGCTCGACCGCGCCGGCATCGCCTATGAGAAGAGCGATCCGAAGCTGACGCGGCTGGTGGAGGAATTGAAGCAGCGCGAGGCGGCCGGCTACGCCTATGAATCCGCCAACGCCTCGTTCGACCTCCTGGCGCGCCGCACGCTCGGCAAGGTACCGCAATATTTCGAGGTCGAGCAGTTCGACGTCAATGTCGAGCAACGCTACAATTCGCACGGCGAGCGCGTCACCGTGGCACTTGCCGTGGTCAAGGTCGACGTCGCCGGCGAGCATCTGATCTCGGCCGCGGAAGGCAACGGTCCGGTCAACGCGCTCGACCTCGCGCTGCGCAAGGACCTCGGAAAATACCAGAAATACATCGAGGGCTTGAGGCTGATCGACTACCGCGTGCGTATCCTCAATGGCGGCACCGGCGCGGTGACGCGCGTGCTGATCGAGAGCGAGGACGAAAACGGCGACAGCTGGACCACCGTCGGCGTGTCGCCGAACATCATCGACGCCTCGTTCCAGGCGCTGATGGATTCGGTGATCTACAAGCTGGTGAAGTCGGGCGCGCCGGCGTAGGCGTGGCCACGGCAGACGTCATTGCGAGCGAAGCGAAGAAATCCAGAGTCGTTCCGCGGCGACAGTCTGGATTGCTTCGTCGGTTCGCTCCTCGCAATGACGAGGATGCATTGCTGCCGCGCGGCTCTCAGAGCTTGCGCGCAACGTCCGGGGCGAGCTGCTTTTCAGCCTCGGCGAGCTGGGCCACGGCGGACTTCAGCTTGGGCAGGATCTCCTCGACACGATCCGCCTTGAGGATGTCCACCGACAGGCCGGCGCGGATGAACTCGGTCTGGCGCATGTGCGAGAGCAGCGAGAACAGCGGCTCCCAGAAATTGTCGATATTGGCAAGCAGCACCGGCTTGGCGTGACGGCCGAGCTGTTTCCAGGTCAATTGCTCGACCAGCTCCTCGAGCGTGCCGACGCCGCCCGGCAATGCCACGAACGCGTCCGAGCGTTCGAACATCAGCCGCTTGCGCTCGTGCATGTCGGGCGTGACGATCATTTCCTGCACGCGCGTCAGCGCATTCTCGCGCCTGCGCAGGAATTCCGGGATGATGCCGGTGACGGTGCCGCCGTGGTCGAGCACGGCGGTCGCCACAGCGCCCATCAGGCCGACCGAGCCGCCGCCATAAACCAAGCGAACATTGTTCTCGGCGAGCGCTTTGCCGAGCGCCTTGGCGCTTTCGATGAAGAGGGGATTGGTTCCGGATCCGGAGCCGCAATAGACACAGACGGTTTTGATGGTGCTCATTGGTGCCATGATGCATCGCAGCGAAAGGGCGTCAAGCCCAATCGGTGATTCGGACCACCCGGAAATCTACCGGTAAATGACGACAAACAATCGAAGATTCGCCATCTGGCGGGGTGCGTTTGGCTCCGGAAGCTTCTATATGACGAGCGAAAATCGTTAATTGCAACGCAGCCCGCATCCGGCGGGCTTTCAGGCTGTTTTGATGAACCCTCACCCTTCGTCCCACGGCGCAGACGCGCCCGAGCCGGCCGGCGGACCGCTGGAACGGGCCACGCTGATGGGCACGCTCGCGCATCTGTGGCCCTATATCTGGCCGGGCGACCGCTTCGATCTGAAGATGCGCGTGGTCTGGTCGGTGGTGCTGCTGCTGGCCGCCAAGCTGATCACGCTGACGGTTCCATTCAGCTTCAAATGGGCGACCGATGCGCTGACCGGCGCCAACACGGCGCCGGTGCAGGCCGACAATTGGCACCTCTGGGTGATCGCCTCGCCGCTGCTGCTGACCGCAAGCTATGGCGTGATGCGCATCGTGATGGCGGTGCTGACGCAATGGCGCGACGGCGTGTTCGCCCGCGTCGCCATGCATGCGGTGCGCAAGCTCGCCACCATCACCTTCATCCACATGCACGAACTCTCGCTGCGCTTCCATCTCGAGCGCAAGACCGGCGGCCTCACGCGCGTGCTCGAGCGCGGCCGATCGGGCATCGAAGTCATCGTCCGCATGGTGATCCTGCAACTGATCCCGACCATCGTCGAGGTCTCGCTGCTGCTGGCCGTGCTGCTCTGGCAGTTCGACTGGCGCTACGTCGTGGCGACGCTGATCACGGTCGCGGTCTACATGTACTACACCTACATCGCGACCGAGTGGCGGATCGGCATCCGCCGCAAGATGAACGATTCCGACACCGATGCGAACACCAAGGCGATCGACTCGCTGCTCAACTACGAGACCGTCAAATATTTCAGCGCCGAGGCGCGCGAGGCGCAGCGCTACGACAAGTCGGTCGCGCGCTATGAGGAGTCCAGCGTCCAGGCCTATACGTCGCTCGCCGTGCTCAACACCGGACAAGCCGTGATCTTCACGATGGGTCTGACCGCGACCATGCTGATGTGCGCGATCGGCGTGCGCAACGGCACCAACACGGTCGGCGATTTCGTCCTCGTCAATGCCATGATGATCCAGCTCTACCAGCCCCTGAATTTCATGGGCATGGTCTATCGCGAGATCAAGCAGGCGATCATCGACATCGAGAAGATGTTCGGCGTGCTGGGCCGCGAAGCCGAGATCAAGGACATCCCCGACGCGAAGCCGCTGGTCGTCTCCGCAGGCGCCGTGCGGTTCGAGGACGTTCGCTTTGCCTACGAGACCACGCGGCCTATCCTCAAGGGCATCAGCTTCGAGGTGCCGGCCGGCAAGACGGTCGCGATCGTCGGCCCGTCGGGAGCGGGCAAGTCGACCATCTCGCGACTTCTTTTCCGTCTTTATGACATCTCCGGCGGCAGGATCCTGATCGACGGCCAGGACATCCGCGAGGTCACGCAGGCGAGCTTGCGCGCCTCGATCGGCATGGTGCCGCAGGATACCGTGCTGTTCAACGACACCATCCGCTACAACATCCGCTACGGCCGCTGGGACGCCAGCGATGCCGAGGTCGAGCAGGCCGCGCAACTGGCGCAGATCGACCATTTCATCCGCATGGCGCCGAAGGGCTATGAGACCCAGGTCGGCGAGCGCGGCCTGAAACTGTCCGGCGGCGAGAAGCAGCGCGTCGCCATCGCGCGGACCGTTTTGAAGGCACCGCCGATTCTGGTGCTGGACGAGGCGACGTCGGCGCTCGACACCCACACCGAGCACGAAATCCAGGGCGCGCTCGAGCGCGTGGCGGAGAATCGAACCTCGCTGGTGATCGCGCACCGGCTTTCGACCATCGTCGGGGCCGATGAGATCATCGTGCTGGACCAGGGCCGCATCGCCGAGCGCGGCACCCACGCCAAGCTGCTCGCGCTGGGTGGTCTCTATGCCAGCATGTGGAACAGGCAGCGCGAGGCCGAGGCTGCGCGCGAGAAACTGGCCAGGATGGCTGATAGCAGCGAGGCGCCCAACCGGGAGCCGCCGCCGGTCGAGGACGTCCTGACGACGCCTGCGGCGGCGGAGTGACCTTGTCTCCGGTCCCAACTCTGGCCTAAACAACCGCGCGGGGCACCCCGCGTGCCATCAACCCTCAGGCGGCAGATAGCGATGTCCATTCTCGATTCGATCCAGCGTCAGATCCCGCCGATCCACAAGGAGGGCTATCCCTTCATCGGTGGCTTTGCGCTGGCAAGCCTGATCCTGTTCTGGCTGTGGTCGCCGCTCGGGTGGATCGGCACGATCCTGACCGTATGGTGTGCGCTGTTCTTCCGCGACCCCGTGCGCGTGACGCCGGTTCGCGAGGGGCTCGTTGTGTCGCCGGCCGACGGCCGCGTCTCAATGATCACCATGGCGCTGCCGCCGGCCGAACTCGGCCTCGGCGACCGGCCGCTGCCGCGCATCTCGATCTTCATGAGCGTGTTCAACTGCCATGTGAACCGTGCGCCCGTGGCGGGCAGGGTGGACCGCATCGCCTACCGGCCCGGCCTCTTCATCAATGCCGAACTCGATAAGGCGAGCGAAGACAATGAGCGCAACTCGCTGGTGATCACGACGCCGACGGCGCGGATCGGCGTGGTCCAGATCGCAGGGCTCATCGCCAAGCGCATCGTCTGCTTTGTCAGGGAGGGGCAGGCGATCGGGGCCGGCGAGCGCTTCGGCCTGATCCGCTTCGGCTCGCGGCTCGACGTTTATCTGCCCGTCGGGACGAAGGCGCTGGTCTCGGAAGGGCAGACCGCAATCGCCGGCGAGACGATCCTGGCCGACCTTGCCGGCGACGACCCGAGCCGCGCTTTCCGCGCCAATTAACCATGAGTCGGGGGCGGCCGCGCTCCGCCGCAATAGCGCAGGGGAACCGGTCTTGCTATATCTCGCCTAAAGGTAAGGACGATCCATGACGCCCTTTGACTTGCGAGATCCAGACGTGCGCCGCCGGCGGTTCCGCCCGATTCCGGTGCGGATGCTCGTGCCCAATGTCATCACGCTGCTGGCGATCTGTGCCGGCCTGACGGCGATCCGGCTATCGATCGAAGGGCGCATGACGCTCGCCGTCTATGCCATCGTGTTCGCGGCCGCGCTCGACGGCATCGACGGCCGCATCGCGCGGCTGATCAAGGGCCAGTCCAAGTTCGGCGCCGAACTCGACAGCCTCGCTGATTTCGTCAATTTCGGCGTGGCGCCCGGCCTGATGCTGTATTTCTGGCAACTGCACGAGCTCGGCAATGCCGGATGGATCGCGGCCATGGTGTTTGCGATCTCGATGTGCCTGCGGCTCGCGCGCTTCAACGCGACGCTGGACGATCCGAACAAGCCGGCCTTTGCCGCCAATTTCTTCACCGGGATGCCGGCGCCGGCCGGCGCCATCACCGTGATGTTGCCGATCTACGCGGCGTTCCTGGATCTGGGGCGCTGGCCAGCGTCGCTCACGGCCGGCTACACGCTGTTGATCGCCTTCCTGATGGTGTCGCGTCTGCCGGTGTTCTCCGGCAAGAGCATGCGCATGCGGGTGCCGCCCGAGCTGGTGTTGCCGGCCTTCGTCGCGGTGATCTTCTTCATCGCGCTGCTGATCAGCTATCCCTGGTATGTGCTCTCGATCGGCACGGTGCTGTATCTGGCCTCGCTGCCGCTCGGTTTCAAATCCTATCGCGACCAGGCCCGCGCGACGGAAGCCGCCGCACCGGCAGGCGGAGGCGAGGTCCCGTCGCCGCCGTCGGCGCCGACGCTGGCAAACCTGGCAGAACCGCCGCAAGACGACGACCGGCCCGACCGGCTGCACTGAGCGGCGCACGCGGATATCTGCCATGAAGGCTTCCTGAGTTGGGTTGAAACCCGATCTCGGCTATATCGCCCTGTGTCGGCGGCACCGTGAGAACAGCCGCCCATTTGGGAGAGAACGCCGTGACCAATTCCGCGACCGGGCCGCTGCCCGCTTCCGTCCTCGAAGCGCTGGGCCGCTACGACACCCCGACGATCTGCAACGCCATGGAGATCGTGGCGCCCGAGCGCCGGCTGATCGGCTACACCACCAAGCCGCTCGTCTGCCCGTTTCCCGATCTGCCGCCGATCGTCGGCTATGCCCGCACGGTGGCGATCCGCTCGGTGCTGAAATCCTCGCTGCCGGCCGAAGAACAGTCCAAGCGCCGCATCGCGTATTACGAATATGTCGGCACCGGTCATGGGCCGCGCATCTCGGTGATCCAGGACATCGATGGTCCCGATGTCGGCTACGGCGCGTTCTGGGGCGAGGTGCAGAGCAACGTGCACAAGGCGCTCGGCTGCCTCGGTGTCATCACCGACGGCTCGATCCGCGATATCCCGCAATGGGCCCCGGGCTTCCAGGCGCTGGCCGGTTCGATCGGCCCGTCGCATGCGTGGGTGCATGCCGAGAGCTTCGGCGGCGAGGTGCGCGTCGCCGGCATGACCGTGAAGTCGGACGATCTGATCCACGCCGACCGTCACGGCGCCATCGTGATCCCGCTCGACATCGCGGCGAAGCTGCCCGACGCTGCCGAGCTCTGCGGCCGCCGCGAGACGCCGATCCTCGAGATCGCCCGCAGCCCCGACTTCTCGCTGGAGAAGCTGAAGGCCGCGCTGAAGCGCTCGGCGGAGATTCATTGAGAGCGCGCCGGCTCAGGCCACATGCGGCCTGAGCTTGCCCTTGTCGGTGCCGCAATCCGGGCAGCGGTAATTCTCCTGCAATTGCTGATACGTCGTGCCGGGCGCGATGCCCTCTCGCGGAACGCCGGTTTCCTCGGAATAAATATAGTAGCAGCCGCGGCAGATGAAGCGGCGGCCTGCGGTTCCATTCGGCTTCAACGCCGACACCGGAATTGTCGGCGCCGTAAACGGCAGCGTCAGCCGGTCGTCGACCGCGATCGTGCCGCTGGTCTCGACCGTGAGGTAGACACCGAGGTCCTTGTGGCCGAAGCTCGCCCGCAGCGAGCCCGGAATGTCCATGTCGCGGGCACCGGAAGCCGGGTTGACGTTGGTGGCACCGCAGCGTCCATTGCGGCGGTCCACACGGAACGTGACGTCGCCGAGCCTGATCTCATGCTCAACCCAGTCGAACTCCTCCCAGGCGCGCCCGGTATCGACATAGAGATTGGCACGAAACCGCAGCGGATCGATCTCCGTGCCCCATTGTTCTTCGAGGCTGCGTAGCGTCGCCAGGTTGATCAGCGAGATCACGCTGTCGGGCTTGTCCATGAAGTGACCGTCCTTCGACTTGACCAAAGTCGGTGGCGCCGGCAGCGTCGGCACCAGCTGGTGGAAATAATCCTCGATAGCGGTTTGCGCGCCGGCTTCGTTGAGATTCACCGTCAGGATCGTCTGGTTGCCGGCGCGTATGTCGAATTGCAGAGTCTCCGGATCGAGGTGGGTTTTGACCTTCGCCAAAGCCTCCTCGAGCATGAGCATGACGAACAGGCCCTTCTTCGCCCAGCGCGGATTGTCGGCCTGGAGGGGAACCCCGGGGCGTGCGAGCGCGAACTGACGATCGTGCGGAAACGGTCTCCCCTTGGTGAGCCCGACGCTGGTGAGCGGCTGCCCGCTCAATCCCTTGACCGGATAGTGGTAAATGCTCTTTAGCAGCGGCATGGCAGACCCGTGTTCGAATGGCGCGAGGGTCTGCAAGTCTGATCTGCCGCCGCGCCGCATGGTTAGAGCCGGCTCGTGTTTTTTTGCTGATGCCGCCATACCGCGGATTCGCGCGGTGAGAATCGGCGGTCGGTCTGCGGGCAGATCGACGAGGAGCTCGTCGATCCTGGTCAGGTGATCGTCAAGAGCATCGTCGACGATATCGGAGAGCTTGGCGATACCCTTCTCGACCTGGCGCTCGCTGAGCCCGCCAAAGCCAAGCAGAATGCCGCGTTTCGTCATGGTGCCGGTCTCGCCGTCGTGCACCGGGGCCGACTCCAGGCTGTACACGCCGATCCGGCCGCGGCGCGCCTGATCTTCGAAGATCCGCGCCTGCGGCACGCCGGGCGGCAATTGCCAGAACAGTTGCAGACCGGCATTACCACCGCCGAGCGTGACGTCGCCGAAGGAGCGCCGCAGGGCTGCGACGAGCGTATTGCGGATGGCGCGATAATGTGCGCGCACCCTCAGGACATGCGATGCATGCTTGCCGCTCGACAGGAACTCCGCCAGCACCGCCTGATCGAGCCATGAAGCGCCGCCGTTCAGCATCGCCTTAGTCAGCCGTGCGGCCTCGGCGTAGCGCTGCGGCACGATGAGATAGCCGAGCCTCAATCCGCTGCCGAGCGACGCGGCGAAGTCGCCGACATAAAGCGTGCAGTCCGGGGCCAGCGACGACAGCGGCTCGAGCTGGGTACCCTCGTCGTGAAATTCGTCGCCAAAGCCGTCCTCGACGATCAGGCTGCCGTTGCGGCGCGCCCACGCTGCCAGCGATTGGCGACGCGGTGCAGATAGCAGCGCGCCGGTCGGAAATTGATGGGACGGCGTCACATGGACCATCGCGCTGCCGCGCTCGGGCAGCCGTTCGGTCACAAGCCCGTTCTCATCTGCGGGGCAGGCGATGATGCGCGCGCCGGCCGATCTGAACGACAGATATGCGCCGAGATAGCCGGGGTCCTCCATCACCACGCGCGCATCGTACGAGAGCACCATTCGCGCGATCAGGTTCAGGCTCTCGGCGCGTCCGCTGGTGACGATGACCTGCGCGGCGTCGACCGCAAACCCGCGTGCGGAGTTTTGGTGATGCGCGATCGCAGTGCGCAGCTCCTGCGAACCTGCGGGATCGTTCGCGGCAGCAAAGTGCGAGGTCGCGCCGTGTGACAAGTGATGTTGAACGAGCCGCCGCCAGGTCTTGAGCGGAAACACCGCTGGATTGGTCTGGTCGAGCGCGAAGTCGACAGCCATGCGACGTTCTTTCCGGAGCGTCAGGCGCTTGAGCGCGAGATCGAGCATCGGCAAGGCCGGCGCGACGGACGGCCGCTCGAATGCCGGCCCCGGCATTGGCGCCGGGCTCGCCGGCGCGGCAGATTGTTCGGTCACGAAGATTCCAGATGCGGGCCGTGCCTCGGCATGACCTTCGAGGATCAGGTTATCATAGGCGCGGACCACGGTGTTGCGGGAGATGCCGAGCTGATCGGCAAGATTGCGCGATGATGGCAGCCGGGCACCAGGCGCGATGCGGCCTTTCGCGATCGCCTGGCAGATCTGCGCCACGAGCTGTTCGGTGAGGGACTCTCGCCTGGTCCTGTCCAGCAAGATGAGAAGCTGCATCGAAACCACCACGATGATTGGCCGCAACCACGACATCACCGCTGATGCAAGCCGAAGGCCAGGGTGAAAGCCAATTGATAGGGGGCCAGTTTCGGCATGAATCGACCGCTTCCGGGTCATTTTCGCGGCGACGGATGCGGTTGGATCGGTCCAGTCTGCAGCTGGATCCTCCGACAACGGAGAAACTGGACCCTTCACACACAGTTATCTCCGCATGCTGCCTGGAGCGCGCGCAAACTCCCGGCTCAAAAGCGTCCATTCACCGCTCAAATGTCCAGTTTCTGTTCAGGCTCGTCTGCAGAGCCTTCCCGAGAAATGGCGCTATCGCAATTTCAGGACGCGGCTCTCGGTGCCAAGAGGTGCGCGTGCGAGCGTCGGGGCAGGCGATCGATGAGAGGCTGCATGCGGCAGCCGTTGCCATCGAGCGCGTCCTCGAACAGGAGATTCATGCGATGTCCATTGCGCGCTACCTCAGGGTTTTTGTGGTCCCGCTTCTAATGTCTCTCGGTGCCCCGGCACAGGCCGAGGAAGACACCATCAAGATCGGCATCCTTCATTCGCTGTCCGGAACGATGGCCATCAGCGAGACGATTCTGAAGGATCTCATGCTGATGGAGGTCGCAGACCTCAATGCCCATGGCGGGCTGCTCGGCAAGAAGATCGAGCCGGTGGTGGTCGATCCGGCATCGAACTGGCCGCTGTTCGCCGAAAAGGCGCGCGAGCTCCTGACCAAGGACAAGGTCGCGGCCGTGTTCGGCTGCTGGACCTCGGTGTCGCGCAAATCGGTCCTGCCGGTGTTCGAGGAATTGAACGGGCTGTTGTTCTATCCGCTCGAATATGAGGGCGAGGAAGCCTCCTACAACCTCTTCTACGGCAGTTCGGTGCCGGACAACAAGGCGATCCCAGCGGTGCAGTACCTGATGTCCAAGGAGGGCGGGGACGTGAAGCGTTTCGTGCTCGAAGGTACCGACTACGTTTATCCGCGGACCAGCAACAAGATCATCCGCGCCTTCCTCAACAGCAAGGGCGTCAAGGATGAGGACATCATGGAGAACTATACGCCGTTCGGGTTCTCCGACTGGCAGACCGAGGTGGCCGCGATCAAGAAGTTCGGCACCGCTGGCAAGAAGACGGCGGTGATCTCCACCGTCAACGGTGACGCCAATGTTCCGTTCTACAAGGAACTCGGAAACCAGGGCGTCAAGGCGACTGAGATCCCCGTCATCGCCTTCTCGGTCGGCGAGGAAGAGCTGGCCGGCGTCGATACCAAGCCGCTGGTCGGACATCTGGCGGCCTGGAGTTATTTCCAATCGGTCAACACCCCGGAGAACAAGGCCTTCATCGCCAAATGGCGCGCCTATGCCAAGAACCCCAAACGGGTCACCAATGATCCGATGGAGTCCGCCTACATCCTGTTTCACATGTGGGTTCAGGCGGTGCAGCAGGCCGGCAGCACCAATGTCGACGCGGTGCGACAGGCCATGATCGGCCAGAAGGTGAAATCGCCGTCGGGCTTCGAGGTCGTGATGGGGCCGAACCATCACATGGCAAAGCCCGTGATGATCGGTGAGATCCAGGCCGATGGCCAGTTCAGCATCGTCTACAAGAGCAAGGCGCTGCCGCCGAACGCCTGGAGCCCGTATGTCGAGGCCAACAAGGGCAAGGTCGCCGACTGGTCGTGGCCCTGGGTTTGCGGCGGCTGCTCGACGCCGCGGTTCGCTGCGAACTGATCCCTGACGTCAGCTTTCGCGGTGGCCGGCTCCGACAGCAGAGCGATCTGCTGCCGGGGCCGGTGATCCGTTGGGGCGGCAGACCGATCATGGTTAGCGGAGTCTTGAAATTCACGTCGCTGAGCGGCAATCGGGTATCATGCGCGGACGCGGGACACCTTCCCGGACTTAACCTTTACGCGTCTTTAATCGCAGCTCACTACGGTTCCGGGTGCGGTTCAGGGTTGGGCCGCGCCACCGGCCAGGACGGCCGCCGTTGCGTTTGCGTTGGAGTGACCCATGGATATCATGACGGGCGCTGGGCTTGTGGCCGGCCTCGCCGTTATCACGCTCATGGTGTTGATGGGCGGCGATCTTGGCATGTTCCTCAGCGACCATGCTGCGATCATCATCTTCGGGGGATCGACCGCCGCGACCATGATTCGCTTTCCCCTCTCGGTGCTGGTGCATGGCCTGCCGCTCGGGATGAAATTCGCCTTCACGATGAGCCGGCTCTCGGCTCATGACCTGGTCGACGAACTCGCCCGCATCGCCGAGATCGCCCGCAAGCAGGGCCCGGTAGGTCTCGAAAAGGTCGAGACCGACGAGCCCTTCCTCGCCAAGGGTATCCGCTACGTTGCCGACGGCTACGACCTGGATTTCATCAGGGACAACATGGAACGCGATCGCGACAATTTCCTGCTGCATCTCAACGAAGGCAGCAAGATCTACCGCGCCGTCGGCGACTGCGCCCCTGCGTTCGGCATGATCGGGACCCTGATCGGCATGGTGCAGATGTTCTCGAACATGTCGGATCCCTCGAAGCTCGGCCCGTTCATGGCGACCGCGCTGCTGGCAACTCTCTACGGCGCGCTGGTCGCGAACCTGCTCTGCCTGCCGATCGCCGACAAGCTGCATGGCAAGCTGATCGACGAGGAAACCAATCGCACGCTGATCATCGACGGCATCCTGATGATCCGCGACTCCAAGAGCCCGACCTTGGTGCGCGAAATGCTGCTGGCCTATCTGCCCGAGAAGCATCGCCACGCCGAAGGCGAGCCGGTTCCGGCGTAACGCCGGACTCGGGATCTGAACAATGGCAAAGAAAAAACGCGAAGAAGCACATGGCGGCCACGGCTGGTTCGTGACGTTCGCGGATCTGATGGCCTTGCTGCTGGCGTTTTTCGTGATGCTGGTCGCATTCTCCACCCAGGATGCCAACAAGCTGAAGATCGTCGCAGGCTCGATGCGCGAGGCCTTCGGCGTCCAGAGCGACGCGCGCTATTCCGGCATCGTCGAGTCGGACGGACTGCCGACGCGGCCGCGGCTGAAGAACGTCGATCATGTCCAGCCCGACGAGGCCTCCAACACGCCGACGCCGGACCAGGAGGATCGCGACAAGACGTCCGGCGCCAAGATCAAGGTCGATCGCAACTTCGCGCTCGCCGCCGCATCGCTGCGTCAGGCCTTGCAGGACATGCCGGAACTGACCGAAACGTCCAAGCACATCATGTTCGAGGAGACCAAGCAGGGTCTCAATCTCGAGATCGTCGATCAGGACGGGCGCTCGATGTTCGCCGACGGCTCGAAGGTGCCCTACGATCGGACCCGCCGCCTGATCGAGAAACTCGCCATCCCGCTCAAGGCCACGCCGCTGCGCGTCTCCATCGCCGGCCACACCGCGGCAGGTTTTGTGCCGTCCCGCAGCGATTACGGCGCCTTCGATCTGTCGGCCGACCGCGCCAATGCGGTGCGCCAGATCCTCGAACGCGAGGGATTGCCGCCGTCGCACATCTTCGCCGTGTCGGGCAAGGCGGACACCCAGCCGCTGTTTCCGGACGACCCCTCTTTGGCCGCCAACCGGCGGGTGACCATCACCCTGATGCGCGAAGATCCGCCGCTGCCGCCCAATTTGAAGCCATAGCGACCTTGCGCTACCATCCTGACTGAGGCATCGTCGCGCTGGCGGTCACGGTTGCTGCAGCGTCACAACATCTGCCTCGGCGATTGCTATGGTGCTGTGCTGATTGACAGCCGCGCCGGAAGCTTCAAAAGCGCCGGATCGATTCCAGGGACGACGCGTTTTCCACCCATATGACGGCGAGCATCACATCGGCCGAAGCCCGGGAAGGGCCGGTCACATCGGGCTTTTGGTCCCTTACGCTCGGGAGCATCGGCGTCGTCTTCGGCGATATCGGCACGTCGCCGCTCTACGCATTCCACGAAGCGGTCAGGGGCGCAGCCCATGGCGAGCCGGTCTCGCGGGTCATGGTGCTCGGCGTTCTCTCGCTGATCCTGTGGGCGCTGTTCATCGTCGTCACCGCCAAATATGTCCTTTTGCTGCTGCGCGCCGACAACAACGGGGAGGGCGGCACGCTCTCGCTGATGGCGCTCGGCCAGCGCGCGCTCGGGAGGCGAAGCTGGTTCCTGCTCGCGCTCGGCGTGGTCGGCGCCTCCATGTTCATCGGCGATTCCATGATCACGCCGGCCATCTCGGTGCTGTCGGCGGTCGAGGGGCTGAAGCTTGCCACCCCCGCCTTCGAGCATTACGTGGTTCCACTCACCGTCTTCATTCTGGTGCTGCTGTTTGCGGTCCAGAGCAAGGGCACGGCACTGGTGGCCTCGGCGTTCGGGCCGGTGATGCTGATCTGGTTTACGTGCCTCGCGGTGATGGGCGCCGTCCACATCGCCGACGATCCTTCGGTGCTGGCTGCGATCAATCCCTATTATGCGCTGCAATTCCTGCTGTCGCATGGCACGATCGGTCTGGTGACGCTGGGCGCCGTGTTCCTGGCGGTCACCGGCGGCGAGGCGCTCTACGCCGATCTCGGTCATTTCGGCCGCAAGCCGATCCAGTCGGCCTGGATGTTCTTCGTGCTGCCCTCGCTGCTGATCAACTATTTCGGCCAGGGCGCGCTGGTGCTGTCCGATCCCGGCGCGATCGAGCATTCCTTCTATCGCATGGTGCCGGAATATCTGGTGCTGCCGCTGGTCGGGCTTGCGACCGCGGCGACCGTGATCGCGAGCCAGGCGGTGATCACCGGCGCCTATTCACTGGTCTATCAGGCGGTGCAGCTTGGCCTGCTTCCGCGCTTCGAGGTGCGATACACCTCCGAAACGCATGCCGGCCAGATCTATCTGCCGCGCGTGAACCGGCTGCTCCTGATCGGCGTGATGCTGCTGGTGCTGTTGTTCCACACCTCGAGCAATCTGGCGTCCGCCTACGGCATCGCGGTCTCCACGACCATGGTCGCCGACGGCATCATGGGCTTCGTCGTGATCTGGAAATTGTGGAACTGGCGCGCCGCGACGGCGGCGGCCGTCATCATGCCCTTCGTCGTCGTCGACATGACCTTCTTCAGCGCCAATCTGCTCAAGCTGCTCGAGGGCGCCTGGGTGCCATTGCTGTTCGGCGCGGCGATGGCGGGGACGATCTGGACCTGGCGGCGCGGCTCGGGAATCCTGATCCAGAAGACGCGCCGGATCGAGGTGCCGCTCGATGATCTGATTCGCAGCCTGGAGAAGCGGCCGCCGCACATCGTCAAGGGTACGGCGGTCTTCCTCACCAGCGATCCGTCCTTCGTGCCGACCGCTCTGCTGCACAATCTCAAGCACAACAAGGTGCTGCACGAACACAACGTGATCCTGACCATCGAGACCGCGCAGACACCGCGGGTCGATCTGTCCGACCGGTTCCGGATGGAGAAGATCAGCGACAAGTTCTCCAAGGTCCGCCTGCGCTTCGGCTTCATGGAGCAGCCGAACGTGCCCAAGGCGCTCGCGATCGCGCGCAAGCAGGGCTGGCAGTTCGACATCATGTCGACGTCGTTCTTCGTGTCGCGGCGGTCGCTGAAAGCCTCGGCCCAATCGGGCATGCCGCTCTGGCAGGACCATCTGTTCATCGCGCTGAGCCGCTCCGCCAACGACGCCACCGACTATTTCCAGATTCCCACGGGGCGGGTGGTTGAAGTCGGCACACAAGTCACCATCTGATCGCAATCAACGCACCCATGCGAATTTTGCATAGCGATGGCCCAGAATCGGGCTAGGCTATGCCGTTAGCGCAGGACTATAAGCCGCGCGCTCCTTCGCCGTTGTGCAATGAAGCAATTTTCAGAGGCCACCGGGCTCTCCCATGACAAGTGACGTAGCAATTTCCGCCCCGGAAACGACGGCGGCCAATGGGCATGGTGATGCTCACACCACCGCCCGTTTCGGTGCGCTGACGCTCGGCAGCATCGGGGTGGTCTATGGCGATATCGGCACCAGCCCGCTCTACGCGTTCCGCGAGGCCGTGATCGCGGCCTCAGGCGCGGAGGGGGTTCCGACACCGGCGGCCGTCATCGGCGTATTGTCGCTGATCCTGTGGGCGCTGATCGTCGTGGTGACCCTCAAATACGTCGTGATCCTGCTCCGGGCCGACAACAACGGCGAGGGCGGCACGCTCGCGCTGATGGCGCTGGCCCAGCGCGCGGTCGGCACCGGCGGGGCCACAATCGTCCTGCTCGGCATCATCTCCGGCGCGCTGTTCTACGGCGACGCCGTGATCACCCCTGCCTTGTCGGTGCTGTCGGCCATCGAGGGCATGAAGGACGTCACGTTGCGGTTCGAGCCCTACATCGTGCCGCTGACGGTGGTGATCCTGGCCTGCCTGTTTGCCGTACAGTCGCGCGGCACCGCCCGTGTCGCCGCGTTCTTTGGCCCCATCATGTGCGTCTGGTTTGCAGTGATCGCGCTGGCTGCGATCCCCCCGCTGATCCAGCAGCCGCAGGTGCTGTTCGCGCTGAACCCGCTCTACGCCGTGTCCTTCATGCTCCACCACGGCATCATCGGCTTCGTGACGCTGGGCGCGGTGTTCCTGGCCGTGACCGGCGCCGAGGCGCTCTATGCCGACCTCGGACATTTCGGCAAGCGGCCGATCCAGACCGCGTGGCTCTTCATCGTGCTGCCATCGCTGGCGTTGAACTATCTGGGGCAGGGCGCGCTCGTGCTCGGCGATCCCGGCGCGATCGAGAGTCCGTTCTTCCAGCTCTTCCCCCAGGGTTGGGCCCGCGGCGGAATGGTGGTTCTCGCCACCGCGGCCACCGTGATCGCGAGCCAGGCCGTCATCACCGGCGCCTATTCGCTGACGCGCCAGGCGATCCAGCTCGGGCTGCTGCCGCGTTTTGAAATTCGCCATACGTCTGAAGCCCATTCGGGCCAGATCTTCATCCCGCGCATCAACCAGCTCCTGCTGGTTGCGGTCGTGCTTCTGGTACTGCTGTTCCGCTCATCCAGCGCGCTGGCCTCGGCCTACGGCATCTCCGTGACCGGCACGATGGTGGTCACCGCGATGATGGGCTTTGTGGTGATCTGGAAGGTCTGGAAGTGGTCGCCCTTCACGGCTGCCGCGCTGATCCTGCCCTTCCTGTTCCTCGACCTGACCTTCCTTGCCGCGAACCTCCTCAAGGTGTTCGAGGGCGGCTGGGTGCCGCTGGCGCTCGGCGCGATGATGATCATCCTGATGTACACGTGGCGGCGCGGCAGCCGGCTGCTGTTCGAGAAGTCGCGCAAGCTCGAATTCCCGCTCGCTGATCTCGTGGCGATGCTCGAGAAGCGGCCGCCGCAGCGCGTGCCCGGCACGGCGGTGTTCCTGACCAGCGATCCGCTCAGCGCGCCGACCGCGCTCATGCACAGCCTGAAGCACTACAAGGTGCTGCATGAGAAGAATGTCATTCTCACCATCGAGACCGCGCAAACCCCGCGGATCGATCCGGCCGAACGGGTGAAGCTGGAGCAGATCAGCCCGACCTTCTCCAAGGTGACGCTAAAATTCGGCTTCATGGAATCGCCGAACGTGCCGAAGGCGCTGGCGATCGCCCGCAAGCTCGGCTGGCAGTTCGACATCATGTCGACGTCGTTCTTCCTGTCGCGCAGGGCGCTGAAGCCGGCCGCCCATTCCGGCATGCCGCGCTGGCAGGACCGGCTGTTCATCTCGCTCAGCCGCTCGGCCAACGACGCCACCGACTATTTCCAGATCCCCTCCGGCCGCGTGGTCGAGGTCGGCACGCAAGTGACGATCTGACCGGGCGACCGGATCGTCCGCTTGAACGTCGCGCTTCAAGTCGCTGCGATTTAGCCTTAACTTGCGCAAGGCAGCTCAAGCCTTTGTCGCGCTTGATTTTTGCCCAGCGAGAGGCGAGGTTGCCCGCCGACGGGATCGCCCCGGCAGCGGCCCGCGACGTTGGAGGATGATGTGGCAAACCAGGTACAGGATCTGACCCCGGATGAGGTCTCCAAGGGTGTCGCGGAAGGGCGCTATTTGCTCGTCGACGTTCGCGAGCCGAACGAGGTCGAGGCCGAGGCCTATCCTTACGGCGTCGTCGTGCCGCTCTCGACCTTCGATCCCAAGGCAATCCCCGATCCGGAAGGCAAGGAGGTCGTGTTCGCCTGCCGCTCGGGCAAGCGCTCGGTGACCGCCTCGCTCGCGGCCCAGGCGGCTGGTCTGCCTTACGACAAGCATCTGGCCGGCGGCATGCTGGGGTGGAAGGCGGCGGGGCTTCCCAGCAAGGTCGGTGGCTGATCGACCCCAATGTCTAATAAAGTGTCCAAAAGCTCGTCCCTGAACAGGATCTTCGCCGATCTTCCCGTCACCATCTTCGAGGCGATGTCGCAGGCTGCGCGCGACAACGCCGCCATCAATCTTGGCCAGGGCTTTCCTGACGATCCCGGTCCGGAGGACATCCGCCGCGCCGCGGCGGAGGCCTCGCTGAACGGCTACAACCAGTATCCGTCGATGATGGGCATCCCGGAACTGCGCCAGGCGATCGCGACCCATTACGGCCACTGGCACGGCCTCACGCTCGATCCGATGAGCGAGGTGATGGTGACCTCCGGCGGCACCGAGGCGCTGACCTCGGCGATCCTGGCGGTGGTGCAACCCGGCGACGAGGTGGTCTGCTTCCAGCCGGTCTATGATTCCTACCTGCCGATCATCCGCCAGGCCGGCGGCATTCCGCGGCTCGTCCGGCTCGAGCCGCCGCACTGGCGGCTGAACGAGGACATGCTGAAAAGCGTCTTCAATTCAAAGACCAAGGCGGTCCTGTTCAACAATCCCCTGAATCCATCGGCGGTGGTCTATCCGCGCGAGGACCTCGAACTGCTCGCGCGCTACTGCCAGGAGTTCGACGTCATCGCGATCACGGACGAAGTGTGGGAGCACGTCACCTTCGACGAGCACAAGCACATCCCGCTGATCACCATCCCCGGCATGCGCGAGCGCACCATCAAGGTCGGCTCGGCCGGCAAGATCTTCTCGCTGACGGGCTGGAAGATCGGCTTCGTCTGCGCCGCGCCGCCGCTGCTGCGCGTCGCCGCCAAGGTGCACCAGTTCCTGACCTTCACCACGGCGCCCAACCTCCAGGCCGCCGTCGCCTACGGCCTCGGCAAGTCCGACGACTATTTCCTGTCGATGCGCAAGGACCTGACGCGGAGCCGGGACCGCCTGACCAAGGGGCTGGAGAGCCTCGGCTTCCCCGTGCTGAAGTCGCAGGGCACCTACTTCCTCACCGTCGACCTGTCGCCGCTCGGGCTCAACGAAAGCGATACCGAGTTCTGCTGGCGGATCGTAAAGGACTACAAGGTGGCAGCGATCCCGGTCTCGGCGTTCTACGAGCAGGATCCCGTGACCTCGGTGGTGCGCTTCTGCTTTGCCAAGAAGGACCAGACGCTCGACACCGCACTGGAGCGGCTGTCGGACGCGGTGCGTGGACGCAAGAGGTAGACAGAGATGACGAACGTCAGCCGCTCCCGCTTTGGCCTTTCGATCGCCGCAGCACTGACGTTGCTCATGGCTCCTGCCGGGGCCGAGGAGCGGGTCGTCAACTTCTACAACTGGTCCAACTACATGGCGCCGGATGTCCTGGAGGCCTTCACCAGGGAGACCGGCATCAAGGTGGTCTATGACACCTTCGATGCCAACGAGACCCTGGAGACGCGGCTGATGGCCGGCAAGTCCGGCTACGATGTGGTGGTGCCCACCGCCTATTTCCTGCAGCGTCAGATCAAGGCCAACATCTTCCAGAAGCTCGACAAGGCCAAGCTGCCGAACCTCGCTAATGCCTGGCCGGTGGTGACCCAGCGCCTCGGCATCTACGATCCCGGCAACGTCTATGCCGCGAACTACATGTGGGGCACGACGGGCATCGGCTACAACGTCGCCAAGGTACGGGAGATCCTCGGGCCCGACGCGACGATCGACAGCTGGGACATCGTCTTCAAGCCGGAGAACCTCGCCAAGTTCAAAGACTGCGGCGTCCACATGCTCGACTCCGCCGACGATATCTTTCCGGCGGCGCTGAGCTGGCTCGGCCTCGATCCGAACTCGACCAAACAGGCCGACCTCGAGAAGGCCGCCGACATCGTCGCCAAGGTCCGCCCCTCGGTGCGCAAGTTTCATTCCTCCGAATACTTAAGTGCGCTCGCCACCGGCGAGATCTGCTTCGTGGTCGGCTGGTCCGGCGACATCATGCAGGCCCGCGCCCGCGCGGCCGAGGCCAAGAGCGGCGTCGAGATCGGCTATGCGATCCCGAAGGAGGGGGCGCAGATGTTCTTCGACAATCTGGCGATCCCCGCCGACGCCAAGAACGTCAAGGAAGCCTACGAGCTGATCAACTACCTCTACCGCCCCGAAATCGCCGCCAAGAACTCCGACTTCCTGTCCTACGCCAATGGCAACCTCGCCAGCCAGAAGCTGGTCGATCCGAAGATTCTGAACGACAAGAACATCTATCCGGACGAGGCGACGCTTTCAAAACTGTTCGTGATCACGGCGCGCGATCCGGCGACGCAGCGGGTGATCAATCGGTTGTGGACGAAGGTGAAGACGGGGCGGTAACCGCCTCGTCAACTCTTTTCCTGCAAAACAACCCCATGCACAGTAGCACCGCTGCTCGCGCGTTGCTGGCGGTGATGGCCTGTAAGTCGTGATGCCGTTGGGCCTAATAGCTCTGCCGACGCAAGGGAACCGAAACACCTCGCCTAACTCTCGCTGTCATTCCCCGCGCAGGCGGGGAATCCAGTACGCCGCGGCTTCTCGGTCAATCACGACTGCCTCGAGTACTGGATCGCCCGGTCAAGTGTTTAGTCCGGAGACAAGGCTGACACCTGTTCGGACACATCACTGACAGGTTGGGTGCTGGTCAAGTCAATTGATGCGACCTGCCAGCTGGCGAAGAAGATGCCGTAATGGCCGTCACGATCCAGCGGCCTGATGGCCAGCCGTTCGCCTGCGAAGGCCTGAGGCGGCGATCCAGGAAGGTTTGAAGCTGCGACCGGGGACGACGAGACTCAATGTCCTGCCACCGATGAAGAACGCGAGTCCGTTATGTATTGCAGCCATCGATCGCGCCGTTCAGGCGGAGGTCGAGGCAGGCTTGCCGGAGCAGTAGGCGGCTTACCGCCACCTGCGATGCAGCCACAGCCACTGTTCGGGATGCTCGCGCACCCAGCTTTCCACCACGTTGGTGACCGCCTGCGTCGTGCCCTGGATGTCGATCCGGCCGTCGGCATCGCGCACGGGCTGAATCTCCTCGGTCAGCTCGGCGGCGAAGCGGCCGCCCGGCTTGCGGATGACGCGGACGCCGTGGATCGGACATTCGACCTGGCGCAAGAGGCGCGCCAGCATCGGGTTGGCGCGGGTCTTGCGGCCGAAGAACGTGACCTCGACGCCGCCGGTCAGATACTGATCGATCAGCATGGCGACGTGCTTGCCGTCCTTGAGCGCCTGCGCGAGGCGCAGCGGCGCGTCGCGGCCCGCCGGGATCAAGGTGCCCATGTTGACCTGGCGCATCTCCTGGATGATGCGGTCGGCGGAGGCGATGTTCGGGCGGCGGTAGAGGATCGCGGTGTCGAGCCCATGCGCGACGGCGGCCAGCGCTGGCAGCTCCCAGTTGGACAGATGCGCGGCAAAGATCAGCGCCGGCTTGCCGTCGTCGCGGATCTGGTCGAACAGTTCGATGCTGCGCTCGGGCAGTTCGATCCGGCTCTTTTCCGGATGGTCGCGATCGTAGTCCCAGACCTGGTCCATATGCGCAAACTCGCCGCCGACGCGGCCGAGATTGTCCCACACACCCATCAGGATCTGTTCGATCTCTTCCGGCGACTTCTCGGGAAAGGCGGCAGTGAGGTTGGCGCGGCCGATGCGATGCTCGCGCAGGCGCGGGCCGATCAGCTTTGTGACGCGCGCGAAAAAGTCCGAGGTCTTGACCGGATCGAAATAGCGCGTGGTGCGCAGCATGCCGACGGTGGCCGCGCCGATCAGGCCTCCGCTGATCGACTTGGCTGCGTTGCGCGCGCGAATCTTCGTGCTGACGGGAATCAGCGCCATGCGTCCGGTCAGGCCGGTTCGCGGGTCAGGATCAGCGAGGCGTTCTGGCCGCCGAAGCCGAACGAGTTCGACATCACCGCGGTCACGCGGGCATCGCGCGCCTTGTTGCCGACGACGTCGAACAGGATCGTGGGATCCGGCGTCTCGTAGTTGATCGTCGGCGGAATGCGCTGGTGCTCGAGCGTCAGCAGAGAGAAGATCGCCTCGACCGCACCGGCCGCCGAGATGGTGTGGCCGACCATCGACTTGTTGGATGTAACCGGGATCTTAGAGATGAGATCGCCGAACACGGCCGATGTCGTGTTGTACTCCATCTTGTCGTTCTCGGGCGTCGCGGTGCCGTGCGCGTTGATGTGGTCGATCTGGTCCGGCGTCATGCCGGCATCGGCCAGCGTCTTGTTCATGCAGCCGATGATCGGCTTGCCGTCGGGCGAGGAGCGGGTGCGGTGGAAGGAATCGGTCAGCTCGCCGCAGCCCGCGATCACGCCGAGGATCCTGGCGCCGCGCGCGGTGGCGGCTTCATAGCTCTCGAGCACGAGGGCGCCGGCGCCTTCGGCCATGACGAAGCCGTCGCGGTTCTTGGAGAAGGGGCGGGAGGCCGCCTGCGGCGGATCGTTCTGGGTCGACAGCGCCGAGAGCAGCGAGAAGCGCACCAGCGCTTCCGGGTTCACGGTACCGTCGGTCGCCACGCACAGCGCAGCATCGGTCTCGCCGCGGCGGATCGCCTCGACGCCGAGCTGGATCGAGGTCGCGCCCGAGGCGCAGGCCGTCGACAGCGAGATCGGCGAGCCCTTGGTGCCGAAGGTCTCGGCGAGGTGTGCCGCGACCGAGCCGAACATGAAGCGGTGGTGATAGGCGCTGTACTTGCCGCCGCCGGAAATGCGCAGCAGATCGTCATAGGTGAAGTCCGGCGCGCCGACGGCGCGGCCAAGCTCGCGGCGCTGCGGCCATTCGACTTCCACCGGCGCAACCGCAAGGAAGAGGGGACCCGGAAAATCGGCCTTGGCGCCGATGCCGGCCTGCTCAAGCGCTTCCTGCGTGACGATCTCGGCCATCCGCTCGGACAGTCCGGTCGAGGAGAACGGATCGACGCTGACGAAATCCACCGTGCCGGCCATCGTCGTCTTGAGGCCGTCGACCGGAAAGCGCGTGATGGTGCGGATGCCGGATTCGCCGGCCACGAGTTTCGCCCAATTGTCGGCCTTGCCGGCGCCGAGCGAGGTCATGATGCCCATGCCGGTGACGACGACGACGGGACGCCCGAGTTTGTCGCGTGGTGCAGTCATGTCGATCCTCCGATAGAGCTAGAGCAAGATCAGCCGAAGCGCGCCGCGCTTCAACCGACCGCTTCGACCAGCGCCATGCCTTCGCCGCGCCAGTGTCCGGCTCCGACCACCACGATCTGGGTGGGAGCCCCCTGCATTTCAATCTCGGTGCCCGTCGAATCGTTCGGCGGGAACAGTGCGCCGCGCGAGATCGACAGGGCGGCGAGCGCAAGCCCGAGCGGGAATTGCGTTTCCATGGTGTGGCCGAACATCGTGCCGGTCGAGCGCACCGGAAATTCGGCGTGGCCCTTCAGGAAGCCGCGCTCTTCCGACGTTGCCGGCTCCGCGCCGGTCGCGCCCGTGATGATCGCGCCCTTGCCCTCGCGCCTGGGCAGCTTGGCCCAGAGCTTCTCCAGCGTTGCCGCCATGTCGCCGGGATGCTTGCGCCGGGCGAGGTCGGCGACGACGCTCGACAGCTTGGCGAACGGCTTGGCGCCGCGCGCCTCGGCATGAGCCCTCGATTCCAGCACCAGGAAGGCGCCGGCCGAACCGAGCGCGAAGCCGGCGTGATCCTTGCGCGCCCACACCGGCGCGAACTTGTCCTTCAGGTTGAAGTCGCCGAATTCGTAGAGGACCATCAGGTCCTTGCGTTCGCCATTGTGCGAGCCGCCGATCAGCGCGATGTCGCTCTCCCCCGAGGCGATGCGCGCCAGCGCGATGCGGGCGGCATCGGCGCCCGCGACCTCTTCACCCATGAAGGTGCGCGAGGTGCCGCCGAGACCGTGCACGATGGCGATGTTGCCGGCGAGCAGGTTGGAGAGCTGGGCCAGGAACAGCGTCGGCCTGAGATCGCTCATCAGCCGCTCGTTCAGGAAGCCGGGCGCGTTCGCCCCCTTGGCTTCGGCCGTGAGCACGCCGGTGTCGACATTGAGATCGCGCTCGCCACCGCCGGCGGCGACCACCATGTCGATCTTCGACAGAATGTCCTTGTTGCCCTTGATCCCGGCAGAGTCGAGCGCAAGGCCTGCGGCATAGGTGCCGATGCGCTGCCAGGCTTCCATCTGGCGCTGGTCGCCCTTCTTCGGGATCTGGCTGTCGAAGGACACCGGCATCAGGGGATGCACGATGTAAGGCGCAAAACCCGTCTGGTCGACATTGATGCGCTTCTCCTGGAGCGCGGTCCAGTTCGCGTCCAGGCCCTCGCCGAGCGAAGTGGCAAGCCCAATGCCGGTGATCCAGACTTCCGTCTGGCCGGGCTTCGAAGTGGTGTCGGTCATGGCGATACGGCCTGTTGCGGAAAGCCGACTCGCTCGGCGACTTTCGTCATGTATCCGCGCATATCCGCATTGGGGAAGGGGATCAGCGTGAAGGTCAGCGCCGAATTCGCGCGCAGCTTGCCGCCGACCCGGATCTTCGCTTCGGTCATGGCGTAGCCCGAACCCTCGTGCGAGAGGCTCGCCTCGAGGGTCATCAGCTCGCCCGGAAACACCGAGCCGCGCACCTTGGCTTCCTTCACGGCGGCGAGAATCGGCATGCGCTCGAACTTCAGCACGCCGAGCAGAAGAAATCCCGAGGCCTGCGCCATCGATTCGATCAGGAGCACGCCGGGCATCAAGGGATAGCCCGGAAAATGCCCCTCGAACACGGTGCTTTCCTTCGGGACCAGGGCTTCGACAACGATCGTCTTCTCGTCGACCTTGAGGTCGACGATGCGATCGATCATGTGAAAGTATTCGAGTTGCATGACCGCCCGATCAGGCGCCTGCGCCCTTGGCGGCGACCAGTTCGTCGATGCGCGCGCAGAGGTTCTTCAGCACGAAATACTGCTCGGTGGTCGCCTTGCCGTCGTTGACCTCCTGGGTCCACTTTTCCAGCGGCAGCTTGATGCCGAACTGCTTGTCGATCGCGAATGCGATGTCCAGGAAATCGAGGCTGTCGATGCCGAGGTCATCGATGGCATGGCTATCCGGCGTGATCGTGTCGCGCGGGATGTCGCAGGTTTCAGCGATGATCGTAGCGACCTGATCGAATGTGGAGGACATCACTAAGCCTTTGATATATTGCGGATATTGTCAGATGTTCCAGAGTGGCGTGGTGGGTGGGCATCGCGCCCCTGATGACGCCCTCAAACCCCCCTCTGGCCGGGTTGAGTGCCCGTATATCGGAGCGTCGCCCTGAGTTCAATGGAGCCGGCCAGCAACGGGGCAGGGCTGGGGATGCCCCCGCCACCGATTTCGCCGCCGGGACCGGCTCTAGATAACCGGTGTCGTGATCTTGGCGCAGTCGCGGCGGCCCATCAGCACGCAATCCTGGGTCCGGCGCAGGTCGGCGATGCTCACGGCGAGCCAGATCCCGATCGCGGTCAGCGCGATGGTGAAGGCCAGCGCCGCGATGTTGGCGAGCATGCGGTGGCGGAAATCGTCGGGCTCGGGGCGGGGCTGCTCGTAACGCGACAGGTCGAGCGGTTCGGGGGGCGCGTGGAGCGGCTGCACGGTGCCGCTGCCCCGGTGGATGGCCGGGGGAGGCGAGGTGCGCGGCCTGAACTGGAGCACCCGGTGCTCGTCATCCGAGCTTATGGGCCGCTGGGTTTTCATGGTGCAGGGATCACTCCGAAGCAGCGATTTTAGATAGCATAGGTGATGAAGGCGTTGCAGAAAATCTTCTCAACGCGCACGTGCATTGCGCGTTTGCACTATCTTTCATGGGGCTCGAGCACGCAGCGCGCGAACGTCGTTCCGGTCCCAGGCATGGCGCATTGCGCTGCAACAGGGACGTCGGCTTGTGATCAGCGCGTCAGGCCGCGACGCATTTTATCTCCGCTGGCGCTATGGCATAATTCGGGAACCTGGACCATCTGCTGCAATCCTGTGAGGGCCCTTCGACCATGACGAGCAACGCGCGCGAGCCGAGAGTGCAACCGGTACCGATCCTGTCGCTGCGGCCGACGCAGATGACGGTCGGCATGCGGGAGGTCAAGGAGAAGCGCAAGCGCTGGCGCGAGCAAGGCAAGAAGAAGCAAGCCCAGCTGCTCGGCAGCCATATGATTCCCGTCATCCATGGACCTGACGATCGCTACTACGTGATCGACCATCATCATCTCGGCCGGGCGTTGCACGACGAGGGCGTCAAGGACGTGCTGGTCACCGTGGTCGGCGATCTCAGGATGGTCGAGCGCGAGGCGTTCTGGGGCGTGATGGACAACAAGCGCTGGGTCTATCCCTATAACGCCAAGGGCGAGCGCCGGCCGTTCCGCGACCTGCCGACGTCGGTCGTCGATCTCAAGGACGATCCGTTCCGCAGCCTCGCCGGCGAACTCCGCCGCATGGGCGGATTTGCCAAGGACACCACACCGTTCTCTGAATTCCTGTGGGCCGACTATCTGCGCCGGAAATTGTCCCGCAAGGCGGTCGATGCCAATTTCGACAAGGCGCTGGAGAAGGCGCTCAGTGCGGCCAAGAGCAAGGATGCGATCTATCTGCCCGGCTGGTGCGGACCTGCGTCGGACGATTAGGCGCCAAGCTCCGCCGGGACGGCATGACCCCCGCAAGTGCCTTCAAAGGCTCTTGAGCGACATCATTTTCCGCGGCGACGACACCGTCCTGAAACAGAGACGTCCCATCTGTGTGGGGTAGCCGAGCTCACACAGGAGGCCAAAATGCGCCGTCTGGTTTTCGCAACTGCCTTGCTCGCCGTCGCCTTGGCAGGGGTCTCGGCATCGTATGCCGCGGTCCACCATTCCAAGAGTTTGACATTCTCCGAGCGCTTCGCCCCGGCGCTCGAGTTCGTGGCGAAGCGCTAGCTGCCCCGCGCCGTCAGGGCTTATCCAGTTCTGATTGAATCAGAACCGAAGCTTGTTGTTTTGACGCGTTTTCTTCACGCGAACCGGTACCCACTCCGCTCGAAAACGCGCTAGTTGCTCGCAATGCAGATCACTTCGGTGGCTGCAGGCCTGGCGATGACAGCAAGCGTTCCATTGCCGCGGCAGCCTCGCCGTCGCGCGCCTTCTGCAACAAGGTGTGACGCTCTGCGCCGGCCGGCAATTTCCTGGCGGCGGCGCGAGCCTCCTGGGTGAATTGGGTCAGACGCTCCTGGAGCGATAATGCGGGTCTCGTGCGGTTGCGTTTCTTGGTCATGGCTTGGCCTCTTTGCGCGCGACCCAAACATGCGGACCCGCACGGCGTCCTTAACTTTTGTTGGAACCGGGCCGGGCTTTGCGGGTTTCATTGCCGCGTTGCCTGCGCCAGGGTTCAATTTCATGTTATCGGAGCGTGCTCGCGTGCCGAGCGATACCATCCGCGCTGCACTTGTGAGGCGGCTGGAGAGTTCGTCAGGCCTCTCGGAAGAGGATGTCGCGGAAATCCAGGCCCTTCCGATTGCCGTGAAACATTATCCGGCGGAGACGCCCGTGGTGCACGATGGCGAGCGGGCCAGCGAGTGCTGTCTGATCATCGAGGGATTTTGTGCCCGCTCCAAGACGATCGCCAGCGGCAAGCGCCAGATCCTGTCCCTGCACATCCCCGGCGAGATCCCCGACCTGATGAGCCTGTTCCTGCACGTGATGGATCACGAGCTCTCGACGCTAACGTCCTGCAAGCTGGGCTTCATCAATCACGACGCCCTGCGAAAATTGCACCGTCGCAGGCCCGCCGTTGCCGAGATCTTCTGGCGCGACACGCTGATCGACTCCGCGATGTTCCGGGAATGGATCGTCAATGTCGGACAGCGTCCCGCGCCGGCGCGGCTAGCGCATGTCATGATGGAGCTGCGCGAACGGCTACGGCTAATCGGCCGTGTCGAGGGGGCCAGCTTCGAGATGCCGCTGACCCAGGAACAGATCGGCGAAGCCTTGGGGATCACGGCGGTGCATGCCAACCGCGTTATCCGGCAGTTGCGCGAGGAGGGAATCGTCGAACTGCATCGCGGCCGCGTCACGGTACTCGACGAGCGGAAATTTCTGGACCTTGCGGATTTCGACGGCCGCTATCTGCACCAGTCGCCGACCTCGTGAGGCGCGCGGCGCAGCTGTCAGCTCACCGTGTTCTTGTAGATCGTGCCGTCCTTCATGATCACGACGAAATTCTTCGCGGGATCTTCGATCAGGTTGATGTTGGCGATGGGGTCGCCGTCCATCAACAGGAGATCCGCCAGCGCGCCTTCCTGAACGACGCCGATCTTGCCTTCGTAGGGGCTGCGAAGGCCGGACATCGCCAGCAATTCGGCGTTGTCGCCGGTGGCCATCTTCAGGATTTCGGCCGGTGTGTACCAGCGCGTGAGCTTTGACAATTGCGCGCCCTGGCGGGCCGCAATCTTGGCGTCGAACAAGGTGTCGGTGCCCCACGCCGTCCTGATCTTGTACTTCTTGGCCAGCGCGTAGGCGTTGTCGGTGCCGGAGAACATCTGTAGCTGCTTCCTCCTGTTGGGCGAATCTGCCGGAAAGGGTGTCGCATCCTGATCGTCCAGGAAGGGTTGAAGGCACCACCACATTCCCTTGTCCTGCATCAGCGCCACCGTGGCGTCGTCGAGCAGATTGCCATGTTCAATGCATTTGACGCCGGCTTCGACGGCCTGCCGCACGGCGCGAGGCGTATAGGCATGAACGGTCACGTAGGTGCCCCAATTTTCGGCGGCTTCCACCGCGGCGCGTATCTCAGGCACGGTGAATTGGGTGACATCCAGCGGATCGAACACGGAGGACACCCCGCCGCCCGCCATCAGCTTGATCTGCGACGCGCCGAGCGCGAGCAACTCTCTCGTTCGCTGCCGCACCGTCGCGGGATCATCCGCGATGGCTGCGCCACCGACCCTTTCGCTATAGGTAAAATCGCCGGGGCGGGCGGGAAGATCGTTCGGCAGCCGGAAGTCGCCATGGCCTCCGGTCTGGGAGATGAACGCCCCCGAAGACCAGATGCGCGGCCCCGGTGCGAGTCCCGTATCGATGCCGCGCTTCAGGCCGAGGCTCGGTCCACCCATGTCCCGGATGGTCGTAAAGCCCCGCATCAACGTGTCCCTTGCCTCCTTGACCGCGGCCACGGTGACAAATTCGATGTTGGTCGTGAGCACGGCCAACTGCGGCACCGCCGCAAACATGATGTGCGTATGCGCGTCTATGAGGCCGGGTGTCAGCGTGCGTCCACCACCTTGTACCCTGGTCAACGCGGCGTCCGGTGGAGGCGCGATGGCCGATGCCGAAATCGACTTGATGAGGTTTCCCACGACCAGGACGTGCGAGGGCGCCGACAATGCGCTGGCCTTGCCGTCGAAGATACGTACGTTCTCGAACAACGTCGCCTTCGGCTGGCCGGCTTGAGCGAACACCGTGTTCGCCGCGCCGCAAAGCCCGGTCCCAGTCGCTGCTGCTCCGAAGATGAGGCCGCGCCGCGATATTTCCGTGTCCATACGCTGAGAAAAGTCGTGCAGCCGGGGATCGCAGCATGCGCAAGCCGCGCCCTTCGTCAGGTCGGCATACCGGCCTCGCAGCCTGAAAGTCATAGCGCCGCCTCCGTCGAACTCATGGACGATGGTTCTTATCGGAAGAGTAACATCCCGGGCCTCGCGGGACTAGCGCAAAACGGGCATGCGGTCGTCATGAAAGGTTTTGTGCGAGCGTAAAGACCTGCAGCATTCACGGTGCCTGATCGTGTCTGCGCGATCACCGCAGTGCTTAGGTCATGTCTTCGGTAGCCGTCCCATCAGGTAGAACTCGTCGTTCGGCCGCATGCCGGTGAAGTTCGCGAGCCGGTTCGACAGCGCGAAGAAGGCCGAGATCGCGGCGATGTCCCAGACGTCGTCGTCGCTGAATCCGTGCGGCGCGAGCGTTGCAAAGTCCTCCTCCGAAATCCGCTGCGCGTCGGCCGAGACCTTCATCGCGAAATCGAGCATCGCCTTCTGACGCGGCGTGATGTCGGCCTTGCGGTAGTTGATCGCGACCTGGTCGGCGATGAGCGGATTCTTGGCGCGGATGCGCAGGATCGCACCGTGCGCGATCACGCAATACTGGCACTGGTTGGCGGCCGACGTTGCCACCACGATCATCTCGCGCTCGGCCTTGCTGAGGCCGCCGTCCCTCTCCATCAGCGCGTCGTGATAGGCAAAGAAGGCGCGGAATTCGTCGGGACGATAAGCCAGCGTCAGGAACACGTTCGGCACGAAGCCGCTCTTCTCCTGCACGGCGAGCAGCCGCGTGCGGATGTCGTCGGGGAGCGTGTCGAGGGCGGGTGCGGGGAAGCGTTGCGAGACGGGCTTTGTCATGGGGATGTTTCCGGCTTGAGGCCGGCAACCATAGTCCATGCGTGGGGCTTGCTCAACGTGCCTCAGGCTCAGTGTCATCGCCCGATTTAATCGGGCGATCCATTATCCAGAAACTGGCGTGATTGAAACGAGAAGCCGCGGCGTACTGGATGCCCGGTCAAGCCGTGGCATGACAGCGCAACTTGCGGAATCGACGTCCTCGCCTTACCGCAGCGGCTTCTTCAGCAGCGAGAAGCGGTCCGGATCGAGGCCCAGGGACGGTTGCAGCATCGGGGCTTCGGCGGGCGCGAGCGTCTTTGCCGGCGGCGCCTGGAATACCGGGTCGTTCGGCACGTCGCGCTGCGAGGTGGCGCCGCGCCAGCGCTCGAGCACGGCACCGACGAAATGCATGTCGTGACCGGAGGTCACGGACGGCACGCTGCTGATGGTGGCTTCGCCGCGCGGCAATTGGTGCGGCGGCACCTCCTTGAAGCGCAAGCGGGTGGGAAGCGCCACACCTTCGCCGAAGGCCAGCACTTCGCGGGTGCCGAGCGAGGGCACGAAGGACAACAGGTTCGCGGCCGCATCCGACACTGCGGCGCGGAGCAGCGCCTGGTCGCGGTCGTTCGCAAGGCGCATCGTGAACAGCGTGTTGCACTGGGAGATGATGGTGGCGTCGAGCTCCGCCGGGCGCTGCGTGATGAGGCCGAGATAGACGCCGTATTTGCGGCCTTCCTTGGCGATGCGCGACACCGCCTTGCGGGTCGGCCCGAAGCCGACATTGCGGTCGGCCGAGGCGTAGCGGTGGGCCTCCTCGCACACGAACAGCATCGGCGACACGCCGTCGCTCCACAGGCCGAAATCGAAGGCCATGCGGCAGAGCACCGAAACGACGGAGTCGATGACTTCGGCCGGGAAGCCTGCGAGCTGCATCACCGTCATCGGCTTGCCGTTCGCCGGCAGCCGGAACAGATGGCTGATCACTTCGGCCATGGTGTCGCCACCGACATTGGCGTTGTCGAACATGAAGGCATAGCGCGGGTCGTTGCGGACGGCCTCGATGCGCGAGATCAGCTTGTGATAGATGATGCGCGAGGAGCGGTTCTCCAGCTTGCCCATGCGCTCGTCGATCAGCGAGATCAGGTCGACGAGGCGGTAGGGCACCGGCGTGTCGACGGTGAAGCCGATCTGCTTGGGATCGATGCGCTTCAGGCCGATGCGGTCGGTGTTCTGATACTGGGTATAGATGCCCTTGGCGATCGGGATCACCTCGGCGAGGACGTCGAGCTCCTCGGGCACGCCGGCACGGCCGCCGAACAGCACGTCGACGATTTCCTCGAAATTGAACAGCCAGAACGGCAGCTTCAGATTGCGCGGGTTGAGCACCAGCGCACGGTCGCCGAAGCAGCGGCCATATTCGTTGTGGACGTCGAGCAGGAAGATGCGCAGGTTCGGCCGCGCCTTCAGGATCTCGTTGAGCAGGAGCGACACGCCGGTCGATTTGCCGACGCCGGTCGACCCCAGCACCGCAAAGTGCTTGGACAGCATTTCCTCGATGTCGACATAGGCGATGACGGAGCGGTCCTGTTGGAGGAAACCGACATTGATCTGGTCGGATCCGGTCGGCGCGTAGATCGTGCGCAGCTCCTGGCTGGTGATCAGGTCGACGGAATCGCCGATGGTCGGATAGTTGGTGACGCCGCGCTGAAACTTGGCCTTGTCGGCGGCATTGAGGATCTCGCCGAGCAGGTCGACGGATGCGATGGCAATGTAGTCGGCGTTCGAGAGGTTCTCGCAAGATACCTCGGTGATCATGGCGACGATGACCGAACTGGCGCAGCGGATGCTGACGAAGCGGCCGACCGTCGCCCGAACCTCCGAGACCGGCATCTGGCTTTCCGCCAGAAGTCCGACCCGGGCGAGCGACCCGCGAACCGAAATCACGCGTCCAAAGGATGTCACTGGGATAAACCTGACAAAGCGAGGAATTTGGCCATGACTATGCAAGTGTGGGCTGCACAAACGGTTAAATGGCAGCAGCCGGCGTTTCGTTAAATGTGCCGAAATTCGGCAGATTCATTTGTTCCCAATGTATACTTGTGTGCTCGTTCAGCCGAAAAATGCTGGTTTTATAGGCCGATAGGCGCCGAACAGGCTTAAGGAAGGGTTTACCATCCCCGCAGTCGGCCCGGCAGTTCGGAAGATGTCCGCGAGGGGACAGGCTGGGGATGGGCGACGCTTGGTTTGTTGACGGGACCTAATCGTTTGTACATTAGTACAAATGTCGGCCGCGGTCCCGCTCCGGACGCATGAGCCCGTCGCAGCTCCGCGCCCGGATGCGCGATCCGGCCCGGCGGATCGCAAGCCACGCCCTGGAGGAAACCATGCAGCCCGAACCGATCCTGGATCTCGCCCATCTCGGTCACATGGAACTGTTGACCCCCAAGCCCGACGAGAGCCTGAAATTCTTCGTCGACGTCATGGGCATGACCATGAGCGGGCAGAAGGGCGAATCCGTTTACCTGCGCGGCTGGGACGATTACGAGCGCTATTCGCTGAAGCTCACGGCGTCGAAGAATTCGGGCATGGAGCACATGGCGCTGCGCGCGCGAAGTCAACAGGCGCTGGAGCGGCGCGTCGCCGCGCTCAAGGGCTCCGGCTTCGATATCGGCTGGATCGACGGCGACATGGGGCAGGGACCGACCTTCCGCTGCCGCGATCCCGACGGCCATATCGTCGAGCTCTACTACGAGACCGAATGGTATCAGGCACCGCCGGAGCTGAAGCCCGCACTGAAGAACCAGGCGCAGCGTTTTCCGGCGCGCGGCGTCAATGTCCGCCGTCTCGACCACCTCAACTGCCTCGCCGTCGACATCAAGGCCAATCGCGAATTCTTCGAGACCTATCTCGGCTGCCGTCTCACCGAGCAGATCGTGCTGAATGACGGAAGGGAAGCGGCGATGTGGCTGACGATGTCGAACAAGAGCTACGACTTCGCCTATTCGCTCGACCATTCAGGCGTGCCCGGCCGCTTCCACCACGTGACCTACGCGCTCGACAGCCGCGAGGAGATTTTGCGCGCTGCGGATATCTTCCTGGAGAACGGGGTGCACATCGAGACCGGCCCGCACAAGCATGCGATCCAGCAGACCTTCTTTCTCTATGTCTACGAGCCCGGCGGCAACCGCGTCGAAGTCGCCAATGCCGGCGCGCGCCTCATCCTCGCACCCGACTGGAAGCCGATCGTGTGGACCGAAGAGGAGCGCAAGAAGGGTCAGGCCTGGGGGTTGAAGACGATCGAGTCGTTTCATACCCATGGCACGCCGCCGGTGGAGGCGACAAAGCACGGCTAGTGCTTTGAGTCATTCCGGGGCGACGTGAAGCGGCGGCCCCGAATGAACCTTAGTGCGCCGACTCCCGCACCCGCGCGATCGTGTCGCGCAGCCCGGTCCATGCCGGCTTGTCCGGCGCGAACTGCTTGCGCAGGAAGGTGACGAGTTCCTCGACCTGCGCGTCGCTCATGCTGTTTTTGAACGCAGGCATGTAGCCGAGATCGCGGGAAACCGGATCGGCAATGCCGTGCAGGATCACCTGCACGAGATTGTCCGGCGCCGCACTGTGCAGATTGCTGTTGAGCGCGAGCGAGGGCCGGCTGCCGAACAGCGGCAGGCCGCCGACCTCGTGGCAGACGGCGCAAGCGCCCTGATAGAGCCGCGCGCCGGTGGACGAGGCGACGGAAACTCGCGTTGCGCTTTCCAGATGTGCCGCAAGTGCGTCATGCGTCTCGGTCACTGTGTCGTTGAACGAGCCGAGATAGACCGCCATCCCACGAATATCCTGATCGGGCAGCGCCTTGAGATCCCTGACGATCGGCGCCATCGGACCGGCCGCGACGCCGTGGTAACGCGACTGGCCGGTGCGCAGATAGGCGAACAACTCGTCCTCGCTCCACGGGATCGGCGCGTGCGAGAGCGAGGTCAGCGGCGGCGCCTCCCAGCCCTCGGCAAAGCCGCCGGCGAGATAGGCGTTCCGTTGCTCGGCGCCGAGCCCGTTGCGCGGCGAATGGCAGGCGCTGCAATGGCCGAGGCTCTCGACGAGATAGGCGCCGCGATTCCAGGCCTCGGATCTGCCGGGATCGGGCTTGAACTCTTTCGTCTGATGAAAAAGCGCGTTCCAGCCGGCAAGGAGTGGACGCAGGTTGAACGGGAAGGACAGCGCGTTCGCAGGCGCCGTCGCCCGCACCGAAGGTTGCGCCATCAGGTAGGCGTAGAGCGCCTGCATGTCGGCATCGCTGGTCTTTGAAAAATGCGTGTAAGGGAAGGCGGGATAGAGCTGCCGTCCGTCGCGATGCAGCCCCTCGCGCATCGCGCGCTCGAACGCGGGATAGGACCATGCGCCGATGCCGGTCTCGACGTCGGGTGTGATGTTGGTGCTGTAGATCGTGCCGAACGGCGTCTCCAGCGCGCGGCCCCCGGCGTTGAGCGAGCCTCGAAGCGTGGTGTGGCACTCCGCGCAATTGCCGAGCGCCGCAAGCTGCTGGCCGCGCACGATGGTCGCCGCGGAATAGACCGACGCGTCGGGCCGCGCGATCGGCGCGATGGCGCGGCCGGGCAGGAGTGCCGCGCCGATTCCAATCGCGGCGGTGCAAACGGCCGCAATCGCCGCGACGATGCCGGCGCGCCTGGTAAAGGGATTTTCCCAGATTCGGGATGGCGGCGTTTTGGCGGGTGCGGGCAGGGCATGCGGCACGGGCGAAGCGTCGCCGTGCAATCCTTTCAGAATGCGCTCCGGCGTGAACGGCGGCTCGCGAAAGCGAACGCCGGTGGCATCGAAGATGGCATTGGCAATCGCCGCAGCGCTCGGCACCGAAGCGGACTCGCCGACGCCGAGCGGCGGCTGGTCCTGCCGCGGCAGCATCAGCACGTCGATCTTGGGCACGTCGGGGAAGGGGATGATCGGATAGGCCCCCCATTCCCGCGCAGCGACCGCGCCGCGCTCGAACGAGACCTCCTCCATCAGTGCGCGGCTGGTGGACTGGATCACGTTGCCGTGGATCTGGTGGCGGACGCCGTCCGGATTGATCATCAGGCCGGAATCCTGCCCGGCAACGACGCGCGTCACGCTGACGTCGCCGGTCGTCTTGTTCACGGCAACGTCTGCGACCCAGGCCGACCAGGCCGCGCCATAGCCGGGAAACTTGCTGTGGACATAGAGCGCGTAGGCAAAGCCGCGCCCGTGCACGATTTCGCCGTCCTTCTCCTCGCGGACCGGGCGCGGTGTCCATCCCGCGCGCTCTGCGACCGCATTGACGAGATCGATCGCGCGCTGATCTTTCAGATAGCGCAGGCGGTATGCGATGGGATCGACACCGGCTTCGGTCGCGGCCTCGTCGATATAGGATTCGTGTGCAAAGGTGTTGGGCAGCGCCGAGACGCCGCGAAACCAGGACGCGCGCACGATCGGCGCCATGTCATGTGCGACGACACGCATGTTGTCATAGTCGTAAGGCGGGATCGCGGTGCGGTCGCCCATCTGCAGCACCGCGGGCTCGGATGAAACCCGCCCGGTCAGCAGGAGTGCGAGCGTCGGCGCGGCATTCGACGGATAGCGCGTGGCGAGATCGTAAGCGGCGATGCCACCGTCGGAGTCGAGGCCGCCATTGACATCGATCAGCTGCGCGGTGCCCTTGGGCTCCCACGCGTGCTCCTGCTCGCGGGTCAACTGAACGCGCACGGGGCGGCCCACCGCACGCGAGAGCAGCAGCGCATCGGCGCTCACGTCGTCGGCACAATTGCGGCCGTAGCAGCCGGCGGCCTCCAGCCGGATCACCTCGATGTCGCTCTCTTGGCGTTCGATCAGCAGCGCGAGATCGCCGCGCAGCACATGCGGATTTTGCGTGCCGGACCAGACCCGGATATCGCCATCCCTGAAATCGGCCACCGCGCAGGACGGGCCGATCGACGCGTGCATCTGATATGGCCAGACATAGGTGCGCTGCATCGGCTTTGATGCGGCCGATATCGCCTTGTCGACATCGCCCTTGTCGATCAGCGTGCGCGGCTCGGACGGATTGGCGCGTAGCGCGGCCTCGACATCGGACAGATCGGTCAGAACCGGCGTCGGCCTCCAGGTCACGGCAAGCTGCTCGGCGGCGCGGATCGCGTTTTCCTCGCGCTCCGCGACCACGCCGACGAAATCGCCGATGCGGACGACGGCGATGAGGCCGGGAATGTCGCGCACCGACGATTCGTCGACCGAGATCAGGCTGGTGCCGACGAACGGGCCGGCATCGACGCCGGCATAGGGTGGACGCACCACGCGGCCATGCAGCATGCCGGGAACGCGGACGTCGTGCACGAAGGTCAGCTCGCCCGTGGCCTTGGCGGGCAGATCGACGCGCGGCATCGACTGGCCGACGATGGCGTAGTCGCCAACCGCCTTCACGGCGACGTCGTCGGCGAGCTCGAGGCGAATGGTTTCGCCGCCGATCAACTCGCCATAGCTGACGCTGCGGTTGTCGCGCCCGCGCACGAGGCCATCCTCGATCCGCAAGTCGGCAGCCGGCAGCTCCAGCCGCTCGGCCGCACGCGCGATCAGGAAATGGCGCGCTTGCGCAGCGGCCTTGCGCAGGGGCACCGCGGTGATCTGGATGGTTTCGCTCGCGATCGTCGCGCCCTGGTTCGGTACGACGGCGGTGTCGCCGAGCACCACGACGACGCGCGCAAATGAGACATCCAGCTCCTCGGCGACGATCTGGCCCAGCGCGGTGCGGATGCCGGTGCCGAGATCGACATGGCCATTATAGGCGGTGACCGAGCCGTCGGCGGTGATACGGACGAAGGTTTCGGATGTGCATTCGTCCACGGTGCGGAGGACGACGAGCGAACCCGGTTGCCGCTCTGCTCCGGTCGAGAGGGGTGAGGTCATCAATCACGGGCCTCGGCGAGCTGGCCCGAGGCCCGCATCACAGCTCGCAGGATTTCGACATGCGTGCCGCAGCGGCAGAGATTGTAGCGCAGCGCCGCCAGCGCCTCCTGCTCGGTGGGGTGCGGGTTGATCGTGAGCAGGGCCCTGGTGGTCATGATCATGCCGTTGAGGCAGTAGCCGCATTGCGCGGCCTGCTCGTCGATGAACGCCTGCTGCACCACATCGGGCTTGTCGCGCGTGCCGAGGCCTTCGAGCGTCACGACGTCGCGGCCGGTGCAACCGCCGATCGGAATGACGCAGGACCGCGCGGCCGCGCCGTCGATCAGGACGGTGCAGGCGCCGCATTCACCGAGGCCGCAGCCGTATTTCGGACCGTTGAGCCCGAGATCGTTGCGCAGCACGTAGAACAGCGGCGTCTGCGGCGCTGCCGTGACGTCGTGGATCCTGCCGTTCACGGTGAGGCGGATCGGTGTCTCACTCATCCTCGTTCCCAAGCCCCGCGGTTGCGTGATCGCGAGATTCCAAGCCGTTCAAACCAAGTCGCTTGAAATCCAAGTCGTGACGATACCGTTTGTACACAAACGTGCAAGTCGGCATGCCGCACTGCAGCGCGGTTGCCCGCTTTGTGGACAAAGCCGATAGGCAAATGAGGTTTTATGCGGCAGTCGCATCTTTTGCGATGTACGGCCGCTTGACAGCCTAAGGGAGCACGCGCACCATCGTTCGTATACGAATGATAACCGCAGTGTCCGCTGGCTTTTGAGATGGTGATGGAAACGACGAGCGCTGCCATCGACAAGATCCGCTGCGATGCCTGTCCGGTGATGTGCTACATCAAGCCGGGCGCGGCAGGCGCGTGCGACCGCTACGCCAATCACGACGGCAAGCTCGTCCGCGTCGATCCGCACGTGATCCTGGAGCGCACGGTCTCGCACGGCGGCAAGCTGGTCCCTTTCAGCCGAAGCGAAGACTGGGACGGCAAGATCGTCCACGAGCCGTCCACCTTCGTGACGGCGATCGGCGCCGGCACGACCTATCCCGACTACAAGCCGGCGCCGTTCATCGTCTCCGCGGAGGTCGATGGCGTCGATATGGTGACTGTAGTCACCGAGGGCATCTTCTCCTATTGCGGCATCAAGGTGAAGATCGACACCGACCGCTATCTCGGTCCTGAGACCGCGACGGTTCGCGCGCAGGGCGAGGCCGTCGGCCACGTCACCACCAGCGAATACGGCTCGCAGATGCTCTCGCTCGGCGGCGTGCATCATCTCACCGGCGGCTCCAAGAAGGAGGGGCGCGTCACCTGCGACACGCTGATGGATCTCGCCAATTGCAAGGCGGTCGAGCTCACCATCGACGGCGGCGCGAGCGTAGTGGTGCAGGCCGGCAAGCCGCCGGTCGTCAACGGCATCAAAGAAGAGCGCATGCGCGTCGGATGCGGCTCGGCGACGATCGGCATGTTCGCCAAGCAATGGCTCGGCAAGGTGGATGAGGTCGTCGTGGTCGACGACCACATCACCGGCGTGCTCAGCGAGCACCAAGCCGGCAAGCTGCTGGACATCCCCGACACCGGGATCAAGATGAAGGGCCGTCGCTCGACGCCCGGCCGCTATTTCCAGGTCGCTGATCCCGGCACGGGCTGGGGCGGCACCAACATTTCCGATCCGCTCTCGATTCTCGGGCCCTTCGATGCCAAGGAAGCCAAGCCCGGTCTCTCGATGCTGATGGTGTCCACCACGGGCGAGCACGCGTCCTACTACGTCCTCGACGAGGCCTTGAAGCCGGTCGAGACCGAGATGCCTGCCGATCTCAGGTTCTCGGTTGAGCGTATCCAGGAGAATTGCGAGCCGGCCCTGTGCACGGTGCTGTTCATGGCCGGCGCCGGCGGTTCGCTGCGCGCCGGTGTGACCGACAATCCGGTGCGGCTGACGCGCTCGGTCAAGGACGCGCTGACGCGCGTCACCAGCGGCGGTGCGCCGGTCTATGTCTGGCCGGGCGGCGGCATCACCTACATGGTCGATGTGACGCAGATGCCGGCGGGCGCGTTCGGCTATGTTCCGACACCGGCGCTGGTCGCGCCGATCGAGTTCACGATGAAGCTCTCGGACTACGCCGCGCTGGGGGGGCACATGGACTACGTCAAGCCGCTCTCCGAGGTGAAGAACGGCGAGGATGTCCGCCAATTGTCCTGGCAGAATCCGATCCCGGGGCCGCGGGCATGACGAGGCTCCCGCAGATCGCGTTGCTGTCTGATGGCCGGCGGCTGCATTTGCAGGATGGACCGATCGATCTGATCGTCGAGGCGAGGGGATGGGCGGACGAGGTGCGGGCGGCCTATGACGCGGCGGCGCGCCGTTTCACCGGCCTGCTCGACGAACTCTGTGCGGAACTGCCGGAATTGCGCCGGGCCGCGCTGCCGGCGGCGTGTTCGCTTGACGGCGCAGTGGCCCGGCGCATGTATGCTGCCGTTATCCCCTACGCCTGGGATCGCTTCATTACGCCAATGGCTGCCGTGGCGGGCAGCGTGGCCGAGGAAATTCTCGGCGCCATGCTGGACGTCGCGACGCTCGATCAGGCCTATGTCAACAATGGTGGCGATATCGCGCTGCACCTCGCCGCAGGCGAGCACTTTTCGATTGGTCTGATGGATCGCCCCGACCGTGACGGCGTGATGCGGACGATGCGGATCGATTGGGACGGTGCCGTGCGTGGCATCGCGACCAGCGGCCGCCACGGCCGCAGTTTTTCGCTCGGGATCGCCGATGCCGTGACGGTGCTGGCGGCGACGGCCTCGCAGGCCGATGCGGCGGCAACCGTCATCGCCAACGCCGTCGATCTTCCCGGCCATCCCGCCATCACAAGGCAACGGGCGAACGAGCTTCAGCCCGACAGTGATCTCGGCGCGCGCTTGGTCACCCGCGCGGTCGGTGAATTGTCGCCAGCGGAGATCGCGGCGGCGCTGGAATCTGGCGCAGAATGTGCACGGCAATTATTCGATCGCGGATTGATCGAGAGTGCGGTGCTCAGGCTTTGTGGTGATATGCTTGTCATTGGAACAAAGGATATCAACGTGCAACGGTCGCGCCCGCTGGTGCCGGAGAATGCGGTCGATGCCTGATCAGGGAAGCGAGACATGAGCGCAATCATCCGCAAGATCGTTACCGTCGTCGAAGAGACGCAGATGGAGATGGGTCGCCAGGTCTCGCCGCCGACGCGGCGCGCGGCCGCGATCGCGGTCATCGAAAATCCCTTTGCCGGACGATATGTCGAGGATCTCTCGCCGCTGATCGCGATCGGCGAGGAACTCGGAGAGCTCCTGTCGAAGCGCGCGGTGGCGGCGCTCGGCATCGACGGTTCCAAGGCCCAGAGCTACGGCAAGGCCGCCGCCGTCGGCGAAAACGGCGAGCTTGAGCACGCAGCAGCGATCCTGCATCCGAAGATGGGTGCGCCGGTGCGCAAGGTCTTGACCAAGGGTGCGGCGCTGATTCCGTCGTCGAAGAAGCGCAGCGGTCCCGGCACGACGCTGGATATACCTCTCGGCCACAAGGATGCGGCCTTCGTGCGCAGTCATTTCGACGGCATGGAGGTGCAGATCAACGACGCCCCGCGCGCCAACGAGATCATGGTCGCGGTCGCCGTCACCGACAGCGGCCGTCCGCTGCCGCGCGTCGGCGGGCTGACGGTTGCCGAGATCAAGGGCGAAGACGGTCTGAAATAGAACACGTAGAGAGTTCAAAACTGGAGGTTGGGATGCGAGCAAGAAATTATTTCGTCGGCGCGGCCTTCGCGCTTCTGGCGAGCGGCATGGCTCATTCAGCCATGGCTGAGGACCTCAAGATCGGCGAGATCAACAGCTATTCGCTGCTGCCGGCGTTCACCGAGCCCTACCGCAAGGGCTGGCAGCTCGCGGTCGAAGAGATCAATGCGGCCGGCGGCATCAACGGCAAAAAGCTCGTCGTCATCTCCAAGGACGACGGCGGCAAGCCGGCCGACGCGCAGACCGCAGCCAACGAGCTTGTCTCGAGCGAGGGGGTGGCGATGCTGACGGGTACGTTCCTGTCGAACATCGGCCTTGCCGTCAGCGATTTCGCCAACCAGAAAAAGGTGTTCTTCCTCGCGGCCGAGCCGCTGACGGACGCCGTCATCTGGTCGAAGGGCAACAAATACACCTTCCGCCTGCGGCCCTCCAACTACATGCAGGCCGCGATGCTCGTCGAGGCCGCCGCGAAGCTGCCGGCCAAGCGCTGGGCGACGATCGCGCCGAACTATGAGTACGGCCAGTCCGCGGTCTCGGTGTTCAAGAAGCTGATGTCGGAGAAGCGTCCCGACATCCAGTGGGTCGACGAACAATGGCCGCCGCAGGGCAAGATCGATGCGGGTCCGGTGGTGCAGGCTGTTGCCGCCGCCAATCCCGAGGCGATCCTCAACGTCACCTTCGGCGCCGACCTCGTCAAGCTCGTGCGTGAGGGCAACACCCGCGGCCTGTTCAAGGGGCGCGAGGTCGTGTCATTCCTGACCGGCGAGCCCGAATATCTCGATCCGCTCAAGGACGAGACGCCCGAGGGCTGGATCGTCACCGGCTATCCCTGGTACTCGATCAAGACGCCCGAGCATGATGCGTTCCTGAAGGCTTACCAAGCCAAGTACAACGACTATCCGCGCCTCGGCTCGATCGTCGGCTACCAGACCATCAAGTCGGCAGCAGCCATTCTGACGAAAGCCGGCTCGACCGATGCCGACAAGCTGATCGCCGCGGCCGAGGGCCTCTCGATGCCGTCGCCGTTCGGCGAGATCACCTTCCGCAAGATCGACCACCAGTCGACGCTCGGCGCCTATGTCGGCAAGACTGCGCTGAAGGACGGCAAGGGCGTGATGGTGGACTCCGTCTACAAGAAGGGCTCGGACTACCTGCCGAGCGATGCCGAAGTCGAGAAGCTGCGTCCGAAGGATTGATCTCCACCGCCGTAGGGTGGGGTAGCCCTGCGGACTGCGCGTAGCGCAGACCGCTTGGCGTAACCCACCCCTTTCGGCGCCACACGAGAAGAGGTGGTGGGTTACGCTTCGCTAACCCACCCTACGAAGCTCGCTCTCCCCGTGCGCGGGGAGAGGTGCACCAACACCCAACCCGGACCGCCGATGGCCTTTTATGTCGTACAGTTTCTTACCGGTCTTGCCAGCGCAGCGTCGCTGTTTCTGGTGGCCTCGGGCCTGTCGATCATCTTCGGCGTGACGCGGATCGTGAATTTCGCGCACGGCGCCTTCTACATGATCGGCGCCTATATCGCCTTCACGCTGACGGAGCGCCTCTCCGGCGCCTTGGGCTTCTGGGGCGCGATCGTGCTCGCTGCGCTCGCCGTGGCGCTGATCGGCGTGCTTGTCGAAATGGTGCTGCTGCGCCGCATCTATCACGCGCCAGAACTGTTCCAGCTGCTCGCGACGTTCGGCCTGACCTTGATGGTCGAGGATCTCGTCGTGCTGATTTGGGGGCCGGACGATCTCGTCGGCCGCCGGGCGCCGGGCTTCAAGGGCGCGGTCGATTTCTTCGGCCAGAATATCCCGAGCTACGATCTGTTCCTGATCGTGCTTGGTCCCGTCGTTCTCGGTATCCTCTGGCTGCTTTTCCAGCGGACGCGCTGGGGTGTGCTGGTGCGCGCGGCGACGCAGGACCGCGACATGGTCGCAGCGCTCGGCGTCAATCAGAAATGGCTGTTCACGAGCGTATTCGCGGTCGGCGTCTTCCTCGCCGCGCTCGGCGGCGCGCTCCAGATCCCGCGCGATGCGGTGCATCATGCGATGGATCTGCGCATCATCGTCGAGGTCTTCGTCGTGGTCGTGATCGGTGGCCTCGGCAGCATCGTCGGTGCCTTCGTCGCGGCCGTGCTGGTCTCCGAATTGAACGCCTTCGGCATCCTGATCTTCCCGAAGATTTCCATCATCCTGGTCTTCCTGGTGATGGCGGTGGTGCTGATCGTGCGGCCCTGGGGCCTGTTCGGCAAGCCCGAGGCGCCCGCGCGCAAGACGCCGGGGCTCGCCGTCAACCCCTGGCGGCCGCTGACCTCGAACGAGCGGCTGGCGTCGCTGGCCGCGCTCGTGATCGCGGCGATGCTGCCGCTATTCGCCGGCAATTATGCGCTGACCGTCGGCTCCGAGATCGCGATCTTCGTGATCTTTGCCGTCAGCCTGCATTTCCTGATGGCCGTCGGCGGGCTCGCCTCGTTCGGGCACGCCGCCTATTTCGGCCTCGGCGCCTACGGCGTCGCCTTCCTCGCCAAGATGGCGGGGCTGCCGATGATCGTGTGCCTGTTGCTCGGTCCGCTGCTCGGCTGCATGGGTGCGGCCGTGTTCGGCTTCTTCGCGGTGCAGCTCTCCGGCGTCTATTTCGCGATGCTGACGCTCGCCTTCGCGCAGATCGTCTGGTCGATCGCGTTCCAGTGGGTGAGCGTCACGGGCGGTGACAACGGCATTTTGAGCATCTGGCCGGAGATATGGGCCGCGAGCCCCTCGCACTTCTATTGGCTTGCGCTCGGCGTCGCGGCGCTGGTCACCATCGCGCTTCGGGCCATGGTGTTCTCGCCGTTCGGTTACGCGCTCCGCGCCACGCGCGATTCGTTGCTGCGCAGCGAGGCGATCGGCATCAATGCCAAGCGCATCCAGTGGACGGCCTTCGTGATCGCGGGCACCACCGCGGGCATCGGCGGCGCCCTGTTCGCCTATCTCAAGGGTAGCGTCTTCCCGGACAATCTCGGCATTTCGCTGTCAGTCGACGCGCTGGTCATGGTGCTGCTCGGCGGCGTCGAGACGGTGTCGGGCGCGGTGATCGGTGCCATCGTCTACAAGGCGCTCAACATCTGGCTGGTCAGCCAGACCGATCTGTCGAAACTCGTGCTCGGCGGCTTCATCGTGCTGATCGTCGTCGTCTTCCCCAAGGGCATCGTCGGCGTGCTTGAGATGCTGGCGCAGCGCCGCAGGAAGTCCTCGCCGCCCGGGTCGCCCCTCATTGCCAAGCCGATCGAGTCCGCCGAATGAGCGTCGCCTCCACACTTCTCGCCGTCGAAGGCCTGACCAAATCCTATGGCGGCATCCATGCCGTGCGCGGCGTCTCGTTCTCGCTGCGATCAGGCGAAATCCTGGCGCTGATCGGTCCGAACGGTGCGGGCAAGAGCACCTGTTTCGACATGCTCAACGGCCAGAACCGGCCGGATTCCGGCCATGTGCGCCTGCTCGGCGAAGAGACCACCGGCAAGAAGCCGCGCGAGATTTGGCGGCTCGGTGTCGGACGCACCTTCCAGATCACTGCAACCTTCGCCACCATGACCGTACGCGAGAATGTGCAGGTCGCGCTGGTCTCGCATGGCCGGCAATTGTTCAATCTCTGGAGCTCGGCACCGAACTACGATCGAAGCGAGGCCGGACGCCTGCTCGAACTCGTCGGCATGGGCGGCTACGCGGATCGGCCCTGCGGCGAACTCGCCTATGGCGATCTCAAGCGGCTCGAGCTTGCGGTGGCACTCGCCAACCAGCCAAAGCTGCTGCTGATGGACGAGCCGACCGCCGGCATGGCGCCGCGCGAGCGCGTCGAACTGATGCGCCTGACCGCGCAGATCGCGCGGGAAAAATCGATCGGCGTGCTCTTCACCGAACACGACATGGACGTGGTGTTCGAGCACGCCGACCGCATCATCGTGCTCAACCGGGGAACGCTGATCGCCGAGGGCTCGCCGGCCGAGGTGCGCAGCAATCCGCAGGTGCAGGCGGTCTATCTCGGCGAGGGCTTGCTCTACGAGGCCGGGCACCGCGAGGGAGCGTCGGCATGAAGCTCACGGTGCAGGATCTCAACAGTCATTACGGCCCGGCGCATATCTTGTTCGATATCGGCTTCGAGGTCGGCGCGGGCGAGGTGGTCGCGCTCCTCGGCCGCAACGGCGCCGGCAAGTCGACGACGTTCCGGTCGATCGTCGGTCTCGTCGCGCAGCGCTCGGGGCCCATCGTGTTCGAAGGCAAGGACGTTTCGGCGCGCCCGACCCACGAGATCGTCCGCGATGGGCTTGGCTACGTGCCGGAGGAACGGCGCATCTTCACCGATCTGACGGTGGAGGAGAATCTCGAAGTCGGCCGTCAGCCGAAGCGGCCGAACGCGCCGTACTGGACGCGCGACAAGCTCTTCACGCTGTTTCCAAATCTCGGCGAAATGAAGAACCGCCCGGGCGGCCGCATGAGCGGCGGCGAGCAGCAGATGCTCACCATCGCGCGCACGCTGATGGGCAATCCGTCGCTGGTGCTGCTGGACGAGCCGTCCGAAGGCCTGTCGCCGAAGATCGTGGAGCAGATGGTCGACGCCATCCTCACCATGAAGAGGGAAGGCGTCAGCATCGTCGTGTCCGAGCAGAATCTGCACTTCGCGCGACTGATCTCCGATCGCGCCTATATCATCGAGCGCGGCCGCATCTGTTTCGGCGGCACCATGGCCGAGCTCGACGCGCGTCCGGATATCCGCGACGCGCATCTGTCGTTGTGAGGGGCGGGGAGCGGATGGCGAGAAGCGTCGCGGCCAAGAAGGGCGTCAAGCCGTCCAAGTCTTCCTACGTGCTCGACGAGCAGGTCGGCTTTATCCTGCGTCAGGTCTGGCAGCGGCACAGCTCGATCTTCTCCCGCGACATCGGCACCAACATCACGCCGACGCAATGGGCGGCGCTGTCCAAGCTGGCCGAAACAGGGCCGTGCTCGCAGAACCAGCTCGGACGGCTGACGGCGATGGACGTCGCGACCATCAAGGGCGTGATCGACCGCCTGACCGCGCGCGGGCTCACCGAGACGAGCCAGGACCCCGAGGATGGGCGTCGGCTGCTGGTCAGCCTGACGCGCGCCGGACAACAGCTTGCGGAAAAAGTCGCACCGAATGCTCTCGCGATCACCCGCGAAACCCTGTCGCCGCTGGACGCAAGGGAGCGCGAGACGCTGATGGCGCTGTTGAACAAGCTGCGGTGAAAAGCGACTAACCTCGATGAGGACGTCATCGAGGTTTTCCGGCATGGGAGCGGCGACACGATTTGCAGCGGCTTTAGTCTTGAGTGCGGTCCTGGCGGGCATGTGCGCGCGACGTCGCCAAGCCGCGCTGATCCGCAGCCGACTCAACTGCGCCGCCGGACGCGGCCTGCGTTGCATGCAGCAGGCCAAAGAGTTGCTCGAGGCTTGGAGGTGTCATGCGGAGCGGCGAGCCGCTCCGGCCGCCTCACTTCCCCACTATCTCCGGCACTCGGCCGGCCGGCGGCGTATTGCGGCTGCGCTGGGTGCGGACGATGCCGTCGATGATGGTCATGCCGATGCCGGGGAGGTCGCCGAGCTGGACGCTCTCCAGGATGGTCTTGCCGGGCGAGTGCTGCGCCTTGTCCATGATGACGAAATCGGCGGCGCGGCCGACCTCGATCAGGCCGCAGTCGAGCTGCCGCATCCGCGCGGTGTTGCCGGTGGCAAGGCAGAATGCGATCTCGGCCGGCAGTTCGCCGATCGAGGAGAGCAGCGAGACCATGCGCAGGATGCCGAGCGGCTGCACGCCGGAGCCGGCCGGCCCGTCGGTGCCGAGGATGACGCGGTGCAGGTCGCCCATCTCGCGCGCGATGCGCAGCGTGTAGAGCGCCGAGCGCTCATTGCCGTTATGCACGATCTCGAGCCCGCGCTTGCAGCCCTCGCAGATGCAGCGGATCTGGTCGTCGGGCAGGGCGGTGTGGCCGCCATTGATATGGCCGACCACGTCGGTGTCGGCCTCCAGCACCACGTCCTTGTCGATCAGGCCGGAGCCGGGGATCGAAGGGCCGCCGGTATGGATCGTGCTCTGGATGCCGTATTTGCGGGCCCAGCCGACCATTTTCCGCGCGGTGGGGCCGTCCTTGACGCCGCCGAGGCCGACCTCGCCGAGAAGCTTGACGCCGGCAGCGGCCAATTCCTTGAAGTCTTCCTCGACCATCTCGCATTCGATCACGGGCGCGCCGGCATGAACCTTCACGCCGCCCGGACGCAAGGTCCAGAACGCGCGCTGGGCGAAGATCGCCATCGCCTTCAGGCCGACGACGTCGCGGGGGCGGCCGGGCATGTGCACTTCGCCCGCAGAGATCATCGTGGTGATGCCGCCATGGAGCGAGCTGTCGATCCAGCCGATCTGGTTCTGCCGCGGCGTCCAGTCGCCCGCGACGGGATGGACGTGGCTGTCGATCAGGCCGGGGGTCACGGTCGTGCCGTTGGCCTCGACGATGGTGGTCGCGCCTTCGGTGTTGAGGTCCTTGTAACGGCCGATCGCGGTGATCCTGCCGTTTTCGGCGACGATGGTGTCGCCGTCCAGGATCGGCTTTTCAAGGGCGCCGGAGAGGATCAGGCCGATGTTCCGGATCACGAGTTTCGAAGGTCCGGTGGCCTGGGGTGCGTCATGCGCCATGGAAGGGGTCCTTGTCCTGAACTGCAACGCTCGCGATTTTGGGCAGCCTTGACCGCGGGATCAAGCGGGATTATTCATTAGTGTACGAATGATCGTGTACAAACGACGCATAGCTGACCGCCTCGGAACCGCAGAGAAGCGACACGGAAGGGTGAGATGAGCAATTTCAATCAGGAAAGCGTTTTGAGCGTCCACCACTGGACCGACACGCTGTTCTCGTTCAAGACCACCCGCAGCCCGACCTTCCGCTTCCGCAACGGCGAATTCACCATGATCGGCCTCAAGGTCGGCGAGAAGCCGCTGCTGCGGGCCTACAGCGTCGCCAGCGCCAATTACGAGGACACCCTCGAATTCTTCTCGATCAAGGTGCCTGATGGTCCGCTGACCTCGCGCCTGCAGCACCTGAAGGAAGGCGACGAGATCATCGTCAGCCGCAAGGCCACCGGCACGCTCGTCATCGACAATCTGGAAGAGGGGCGCAATCTCTACCTCATCGGCACCGGTACCGGCCTTGCCCCTTTCCTGAGCGTGATCAAGGACCCCGAGACCTACGAGCGGTTCGAGAAAGTCGTGCTGCTGCACGGCTGCCGGCATGTGAAGGAACTCGCTTATGGCGAGATGATCACGGAGCATCTGCCGAACGACGAGATGCTCGGCGACTATATCCGTGCCCAGCTGATCTACTATCCGACCGTGACCCGCGATCCCTTCCGCAACCGCGGCCGTATCACCGACCTCATCACGTCCGGCAAGCTGTTTGCCGATATCGGCCTGCCGGCGCTGGAAGCCGCCCAGGACCGCGTCATGATCTGCGGCAGCCCGGCACTGGTCGCCGACACCCGCGTGCTCCTCGGCGAGCAGGGCTTCGTCGAGGGCAATCACGGCGAGCCCGCGCAGTTCGTGGTCGAAAAAGCCTTCGCCGAGCGCTGATCGCCTTATTCGCGCGACAAGACCGCAGTTTCGCCGCTGCAGGAGCGTTGCGGCGCCGATTCGGCGCGCGATACACTGTGGGGGCGAATCAGCGGAGTTCCCACATGGTTGCGGACAGCGACAGCAACATCGCCTGGCACAGAGTCCAGTTGAAGAAGAACCGCGCCGAGTTGAAGGCGCTCGAGACCGCCCGCTTCACGATGGGCGAGATCGCATCCTCCAAGCGCGAAGGGCAGACCCAGAAGACGATCGCGGATCTCAAGCGCAAGATCGCGCAGTCGGAACGCGTGATCGCGGATCACGACAAGCGCACCCGCCGCCCGCTCACCACCGACCTGAACAGCCTCAGCAATGGCAGCTGGGGCCATTGGGACGCCTACACGACGCAACGGCAGCGCAAGCCCGGCTCGCCTGGACGCGGCTAGGGATCAGGAGCCGGTCAGCTTCTTCGACACAAGATCGCGTTCCCAGCCGAGTACGGAGCGCCCGTCGAGGCCCGGCGATGCGGCGCGTTCTCCCGCAATGAATGACTCCACCGACGGGCCGCTTGCGGTCCGCTCCAGCCGGCGTGCCTGATCGTCGAGACGCTTGATCGCCTGCATCTCTTCGTCGCGTCCGAGCTTCGCGTTCCGGATCGCACCCTTCAGCACGCGGATGGTCTCGTCATAGACCTTGATCGGGACGGGGTAGGGATGCCGGTCCTTGCCGCCATGGGCGAGCGAGAAGCGGGCGGGATCGTCGAAGCGATAGGGCGCACCGTGCACGACTTCGGCGACCATCGCCAGCGAACGCACCGTGCGCGCGCCGACACCGGGCGTCAGCAGCAGCTCCGGGAAGTCGACCGGGCCGCGTTCGGCGGCGGCTGCCAGCGTGCCGTGCAGGCGCCGTGCGAACACGTCCTTTGGCCGGACATCGTGATGCGCGGGCATGATCAGATGCGGCAGCATGGCTTGCGCCGGCTCTGGCGTCGTTCCCGTGAGCCGCTCGAATTCAGAGAGGATGCGATCGGGCCCGAGGTCTGTCAGGAGCTCGAGCTGCGCCGTGCGCGAGACACCGGCGCGATGATCCGTGAGATTGACGTCCCGCCTTGCTGCGGTCCGTCGATCGCGCTGTGCGGCGTATCGACGAAACTCTTCAAGTCCTCGGAATGCCAGTGGTAGCGGCGTGCCTGCCGCTTGTCGCCGTTCATGCCCTGCTGCACCACGGTCCACTTCGCATCGGCGGTGACGAAGAAGCCGTGCAGATAAAGATCGAAACCGTCCTGCACGGCCGCGCTGTCGACCTTGGCGACCAACCGGCTGGCGCGCGTGAGCTTTGCGCCGTCAAAGCCTATGCGGTCGCCGAGCAGCATCAACTCGTCCGGAGTCTTGCGCGAATGCTGGCCGCGGCCACCGCACACATAGATGCCGAGCTCGTCCTGGAGCGGGCCGAGCCCGCGCTTGAGCGCGCCGATCACCGACGTGGTGATCCCTGAGGAATGCCAGTCCATCCCCATCACGGCGCCGAACGACTGAAACCAGAACGGATGCGACAGGCGCTGGAGGAACGCATCGCGCCCGTAATGATGCACGATCGCCTGCGTGACGATCGCACCGAGCGACGACATGCGGGTCGCAAGCCAGGGTGGAACCCGGCCGGTGTGCAAGGGCAGATCGGCGCTTCCGGTTCGGCGAGTCATGATGGCCCAGCAATAGCGCAGTTCGGCCGTCAGGGGGAGGCGGCGATACGAAATTCCTGAGTGCCGCGCCGCGCCGACAATGCGGGCGAGGGCGGGGAATCGAAGTGTTGCGATCAGGCAGCCTTCGCCACGCTCGTGTCCGCCCGCCCGTCTGCGCGCGAGCGCGGTTTGCGCAGTTTCCGCCGCGCCCAGATCAGGAGACCGGTCGAGAGCAGCGTAAGCAGTGCGAGCGACGTCACGACATTCAGCGGCGAGGCGATCAAGGCCGACCAGTTTCCTTCATGGATCAGGCGCGGCCAGTTGCGCGGCAGCGGCGTGACGCCAGACGAACCGACGGCATAGGCACGCAGCTCTCCGCCCTCGTAGACCCGCGCCATCATCCTTCCGCCGCGCACGCCAATGGAGATGACGTGCGAAAAATCATGGGAGGTCGCGACCATGGCAAACGCTTCGGGCAGCGAGAGCGGGCGGCCGCCGCCCGCAGGCGCGAACCCGCTCTGAAACGTCAGGCCGAACGCCAGGCACAGGCCGGTGAGGGGACTCAAAAGGATCAGCGGCAGCGCGAACCACGCGGTCCCCTTGTGCCATCCGGACAGCGTGTTGCGCAGGCGCGGCCATCCCATCAGGATGCCGAGCACCATCAGGATGATCATGGCGACGGTTGAGCTCGTGACCAGCCAGGCCTGACCGAGCAGCCGCTCATGCGTGACCCGCGCCCACATGAAGAGATCGGAGAAGCGCGAGCCGGTGGCCGCGGGTTCGCCGGTGGCGAGGTCGATCGTCTGGGCTCCAGCACCCTGAAGCGTCATGAGCTGCACGGCGGCATTGATCGAAAGCTCGCGCGCCTTGCCGTCCGGATCATACCGTTTCACCAGCTCAGCGATGTGGGTGGCTTCGATCGGCGGACCGCCGACTGCGCCGATTTGCGCCAGGGGTTCGAACGACAGGATGAATCCGGTTGCGATGATCGCGATCAGCGGAAACGCAAAGACCAGCGTGATCCAGCGATGGAGTGTCAACAACAGATGCTTGTTCATTCCAGGTCTCCTGCAATCTGCAGCTTTGGTCGCTCAGCCCGGCGCGGAAGACAAATGACGCTTTATCCATATTGTTGCGTTGATTTGCAGCAAGCGGAAACCGTGCAGTCGTAGCGATGTGAGCGAATGCTAATCGTTTGCAGGTTCGAGCGTGACGAGCAGCTTGTGCAGGAGCCGCGTGACGCGCTCGACTTCGGTTTCGGAAAGCCCACCGAGAACCATCTTGCGGCCGGAGTCCAGCACCTCTGCCATGACGCGTTCGGCCAGGTTTCGTCCTTTCGCCGTCAGTCGCACCGGCTTGCTACGCTTGTCGGCTGTGCCTTCCGCGCGTGTGATCAGGCCGCGCTGCTGCAGGGAGCTCAGCACTTTCGTCAGCCCACCCGACGAAATCAGGATTGCGGGATAAAGTTCGGTCGGAATCATCTCATAGGGCGGAGCGACGCCGCGAAGCGTGATCAGGACCTCGAATTCCATGAACGACAGATCATGCGCGGCAATCTGAGCAGCCACGCCGTCTTGTAACAGGCTGTTCAGGCGGTAGAGCCGCACCAGCATTTCGCCGACCGGTGTGACGGATTCCGGCCAATGCTTCCTCTTGATCGCGAGGAGCTTGTCCGCGGGATAGCGCGATTCGGTCATGGGCGAGCCTCGTTACATAAAGTTCATCCGGAGATGTCTTGCCAGGAAGATAATTGCAATGTATCTTCCTGGAAAGATAAATAACCGGCGCTGGCCGGTCAGCGAGACGATTAAACAGCCCCGACGCGCGCTGCAGCCCAGCGGCGCGAGCGGGAGACCTTTTGACCGAATGGAGACGATCAATGTTGATGCGATATCTGACAGGTGCCTTGATTGCGGCGACCATGCTGGCAGCGCCGGCTGCCTTCGCCGGGAGCGGGCAGACCAAGACCAACGCCGCAGTGAAGGCCGCGGCGAAGCAGGCATCCGCCCGTCAGGCCTTTGGGGCAGCGCCAGCGAGCGGTGCGACGACTTCCGCCGAGGGCACGGCAATTGCGCGTCCGCAGGCCCAGCCGGGCGCATGGTGAGGTCGGATGAAACGAGGGCGGCCATGCGCGGCCAGTTCCCGTTCTCGCGCGACCTCGCTCGATTGACTTCGACAACATCGGCCTTGCGGTCTCTCACGGCATCGATAGCGACAGATAGCTTGCTGGAAAGATACAAGGCGACCATGTGATCCGGCAAGACGAACGTCGGATCAAACGACTTGAAAGGGTCACCATGAAGCAGTCAGTGGCTGAGATTACCACCGAGCGAGCCAGCATCTATCTGCAGCAGCTGTGCAAGCATTTCGCCCACAGGCTCGCCGTCGAGTTCACGCCGGAGCAGGGGACGATCCCGTTTTCGATCGGCACGTGCCGGCTGGAAGCTGCGGGCAACAGGCTCACGCTGAAGGCGGAGGCCGAGAACGCGGACCTCCTCGTCCAGGTGGAAGGCGTCGTCGAGCGGCATCTCGTTCGCTTCGCCTTCCGCGAGCCGCCGGAGATCGTCTGGCGGACCGCTGAGCAGGCGCCGAGTTAAGAGCTATTCGCGCGTTGCCTTGGTCGCGCCGCGCAAGCCGGCCTGCTGCTGGATTGCATCCAGCGCACCGGATGACTGCTCGTCCGATACGAAACGGTTGACCAGGGCGAGCGCGGCTTCTCGCCCTTTGGGGATCGCGATGGCCAGATGCTCGGCCCCCCAATTGCCGTCGAGGAGTTTTGCCCCCGGCATCTGGTCGGACATCTCGAACAGCGTCGGCTTGTTGGTGGCGTACAGGTCGATCTCGCCGCGGCCGAACATGCCGATGGCGACCTTGACGCTTTCGGCGGGAACGATGGTCGCATTCTTGAATTTTGCGGGCAGTGTGCGCTCGGAGGTCGAGCCCTTGGTGACGCCGATCTTCACACCGGGCTTGTCGATATCCTCGATCCTAGCGATCGGCGAGTTCGCGGGAACGAGATAGCCGAGCTCGATCACCAGGACCGGCTGGCTGAAACTGACGTCGTTGGCCCGGGCGGGCGTGGCGTTGGTCACGGTGAAGTCGACGTGGCCGTCGTGGATCGCAGTGACAATGTCGGCGACGCGCTCAAAGCGGACATAGTCGATGCCGACGCCGAGCCGTTTCGCCAGTTCGCCACCGAGATCGTAGGCGAGGCCGTGTGGCTTGCCGGCCGCATCCGTGACCATCGAGGTCGGGCTGCCCGGGTAGATGCCGACGCGCAAGGTGCCGCCCGGCGCCAGCAGCTTGGCTTCGTCGTCGGCGCGCACGGGCGCGCCGGACAGGCCGATGATTGCAATCGCGAACAAAACGATGTGCGCGAGGGACCCGGACAAGGCTCTCATGTGCATCACCTCATTGTGCGCGGATATCGGCGGCTTTCAGCACCGGTTCCCATTTGGTCGCCTCGGCATGCATGTAGGCGTCAAACTCCTTGGCGGAAGAGCCGACCGGGGCTGCGCCGATCTTGCCGAGCGTCGACAGCACGTTCGCATCCTGCAGCGCGGCCTTCAGATCGGTCTCGAGTTTCGCCACGATCTCCGGCGGCATTTTTGCGGGGCCGAGCACGCCCCACCAGACCGAGACATCGTAGCCTGACACGCCCGACTCCGCGACGGTCGGGACATTGGGCAAGGCCTTGGAGCGCTCGGCGGAGGTCACAGCGAGCGCGCGGACCGGACCTCCTTCGAGCTGGCCGATGGCCTCGGCCAGCGGATTGATGCTGAGCGGGATCTCGCCCGCGATCACCGCCGTGAGCGCCGGAGCGCCGCCCTTGTAGGGGATCGCGACGATCTTGGTGCCCGAGATGTATTTGAGCAACTCGCCGGCGAGATGCGCCGAGGTGCCGTTGCCGGACATGCCGTAGGACAGTTTGTCCGGCTCCTTCCTGGCGGCGGCGAGCAGATCGGCGAGCGTCTTGTAGGGGCTGTCCTTGGCCACGACGATTGCCAGCGGCGAGGACGCGACTTCGCTGATCGCGGTGAAATCCTTGAACGTGTCGTAGGGCACGCTCGGATAGATGAACTGATTGAGCGGATGGCCGCTTGCGACCAGGATCAGCGTGTAGCCGTCGGGCGCGGCCTGGGCCAGCGCCTGCGAGGCGACGATGCCGCCGGCGCCGGGCCGGTTGTCGATCACGGGCTGCTGACCCCAGGTCTTCGCCAGCGCCTGGCCGAGCGTGCGCGCGAGCACGTCGACGGCGCCGCCAGCCGCATAGGGGACGAGGATGTGAACCGGCTTGCCCGGATAAGTGTCGGCGGCCTGCACGGCGCCGCTCGCCATCAGCAGGCTGGCACCCAGCATCCACCCGCCGATCCTCTTGTTCAAACCCAGCATTTTCCGGCACTCCTGACGGGCGTTCGCTGTTCCGGCTTCGGTCTTCCGAGCCGTTCGGGCGCCGCCACGGTTCTTGTTGACGAGACTTGATCTTTTGTACGATAGTACAAATCACATGGTACGCAAGCCCACCAGCAAGGAAACGGCCCGCAAGCCGAACATGCGCGAGGCGATCCTCGTCGCGGCCGAGGAGCTCTTTGCCACCAACGGCTTCAATGCCGTCTCGGTGCGCGATATCGCGCAGGCGGCAGGTGCCAATCCCGGCAGCGTGACCTATCACTTCAAGACCAAGGACGGCCTGCTGCTGGAGATCTACCGGCGCCATTGCGGGCCGATGAATCTGCGTCGTTCCGAATTGCTCGCCGCGGCAAGGCGCGTGCGCGACCTCCAGGACCGGCTGGAGGCGATTGTGCGCGCCTATGTGGTGCCGGCGTTCACTTCGGGCAGCGATCTTGCCGGCGGCGGAGCACGTTTCACCCGCCTGCGCGCGGTGATGTCGGCCGAAGGCAACGAGGTTGCGCGAAAGATCATCGCGCAGACTTTCGACGATACCAGCCACGCCTTCATCGATGCCGTTCACGAAAGCCTGCCTCAGATCCCGCGCACCGATATCGTGTGGCGCAGCCACTTCCTGCTCGGCGCGCTTTACTACTCGCTGGTGACGCCGGATCGCGTTTCGCGTCTGTCGCGCGGCGAGGCCGATGGCAGCGACGCCGCCAGCGCCATCGAGCAATTGGTGCAGGCCACCGTGGCCGCGTTCCAGGCGCCCGCGCTCGATCAGGCCGCGCCGGCGCGGCGGCGGCCGGTCGTCGGCAGCAAGATTTGAAACGAGCGGTCCCGCCCGGCGGTTCACCCGATGAATATGATGTACACGCCGACCATTCCGCCGCCCGATCCCAACACGCGCGCGCCAACATTCAAGCTGCCAAGACTGTCTTGCGACGCGCATTGCCACATCTTCGGACCCGGTGCGAAATATCCGTATGCGCCTGATCGCTCCTACACGCCTCCGGACGCGCCGCTCGAGGATTTCCGCGCGCTGCACGCCAGGCTCGGCGTCGAGCGTGCCGTCATTGTCAACGCCAGCGTGCACGGGATCGACAATACCGTGGCGCTCGATGCCATCGCACAGAGCAACGGCGCCTATCGCGCCGTCGCCAACATCGACGACACCATCACCGAACGCGGGCTTGCACTGCTGCACGAGGGCGGCTTCCGCGGCTGCCGCTTCAATTTCGTCCGCCATCTCGGTGGCGTCCCCGACAAGCGCGTGTTCAACCGGGTCATCGCCATGGTCGCGCCGCTCGGCTGGCATGTCGATCTGCATTTTGACGCGATCGATCTGCCTGATTATGCCGACATGCTCGCGAGACTGCCGTTGACCTATACCATCGACCATATGGGGCGGGTGAAGGCGTCCGAGGGGCTCGACCAGCAACCGTTCAGGATCTTGATCGAGCTGATGCGGCGCGACGAGAAATGCTGGGTCAAGATCTGCGGTTCGGAGCGGGTGTCCTCGGCTGGCCCACCATTCCTGGACGCGGTGCCGTTCGCGCGAAAGATCGTCGAGACCGCGCCTGATCGCGTGATCTGGGGCACCGACTGGCCGCATCCCAATGTCAGGGTGATGCCGAATGACGGTGACCTCGTCGACCTCATTCCGTTGTTCGCCCCGGAGGCCGAAGTTCAGCACAAGATCCTCGTCTACAATCCGGCGCGCTTGTTCGGGTTTGGCGCATGACGGCGTCTACGATCGATAAATCTCACCAATGAAAGAGGGGAGCAGTCCCATGAAAACAGGTCTTGTCGTCACCGCCCATCCCGGCGATTTCGTCTGGCGCGCGGGCGGCGCGATCGCGCTGCATGCGAAGAAGGGTTATCGCATGAAGATCGTCTGCATGTCCTTCGGCGAGCGCGGCGAAAGCCAGTTCGCCTGGAAGGAAAAGGGCGCAACGCTGGAATCGGTGAAGGCCGGCCGCAAGGACGAGGCGGAGCGGGCCGCAAAGCTGCTGGGCGCCGAGATCGAGTTCTTCGACTGCGGCGACTATCCGCTGAAGCTCACCGAGGCGCATTTCGACCGTATGGTCGACATCTACCGCGAACTCAATCCCAGCTTCGTGCTGACGCACGCGCTGGAAGATCCCTATAATTTCGACCATCCCAACGCCGCGCATTTTGCGCAGGAGACCCGCGTGGTCGCGCAGGCGATGGGCCACAAGCCCGGCGCGCAGTACACATATTCGGCGCCGCCGGTGTTCCTGTTCGAGCCGCACCAGCCCGAGCAGTGCAACTACAAGCCGGACCTGCTCCTCAAGATCGACGAGGTCTGGAAGGAGAAGTACGAGGCGTTCCAGATCCTGGCCGCACAGAAACATCTCTGGGGCTATTATGAGCGTGTTGCGCTCAACCGCGGTATCCAGGGCAGCCGCAACACCGGCGTGCCCATGACCTATGGCGAGGCCTATCAGCGTCTATTCCCGACCGTTGCGGAGGAACTGGCATGATCCCGGTCGTCGTTCGCAACATCAGGCGAGCCGATCCCGCCGGGATGGCGGAGTACGGCGTATCGACCGTGCACGAGGCCCATGGGCGCATCGGCCTGATGAAACCGTATTTGCGCCCGGTCTGGGCGGGTGCGTCGATTGCCGGTCCCGCCGTCACCGTGCTGGCGCAGCCCGGTGACAACTGGATGATCCATGTCGCCGTCGAGCAATGCAGGAAGGGCGACATCCTTGTCGTCGGCTGCACCACGGATAATACCGATGGTATGTTCGGCGAGCTGCTTGCGACCTCGTTGCAGGCGCGCGGCGTGCAGGGACTGATCATCGATGCGGGTTGCCGCGACGTCAAAGCGCTGCGCGAGATGAACTTTCCGGTGTGGTCGCGCGCCGTCTCGGCCAAGGGCACGGTGAAGGCGACGCTCGGCTCGGTCAACGTTCCCGTGGTTTGCGCCGGCGTCAATGTCGATCCCGGTGACATCGTGGTGGCCGATGACGACGGCGTCGTCGTGGTGCCGAAGCGGTATGCCGCCGAGGTCGCCGAGAAGGCGAAGAAGCGCAACGCGGATGAAGGCGGCAAGCGCAAGCGGCTTGCCTCGGGCGAGCTCGGCCTCGACATGTACAGCATGCGCGAGGCGCTGGCGAAGGCCGGGCTCGTCTATGTCGACAATCCCGAGGACGTCTGAAGCAACAAGAAACGGAGCGGGCGGATGGATCGTCTCAAGCTGAAGGCGGTGCTCGGCAGTCACCCCCATGTCCAGGCGGTGAAGAGCGGCGAGCTCCGTTCCGATCTGTTCGACCTCGACTTCATCGCGTACACGCCGACCAATACGGCGTTCAAGCCCATGGTGCGCGAGCAGGCGTTCGACATTTGCGAGATGGCGATCGTCACTTTTCTGATGGCAAAGGCGCATGGAAAGCCGCTGGTGCTGCTGCCAGCGACCATGCTCGGCCGCTTCCAGCATGCTTACGCGCTCTACAATCCCGCGCACGGAACGCTTCTGCCCTCCGATCTCGAAGGCAGGCGCGTCGGTATCCGCTCCTTTACGACGACGACCGGCGCCTGGATCAGGGGCATCCTCGCGAACGACTACGGCGTCAACCTCGACAAGATCGAATGGGTGACGTTCGAAGATCCGCACGTCGCCGAATATGTCGACACCACCGAGCGCGCGCCGAGGGACAAGAAGGTCCTGCAGATGCTGCTCGACGGGGAACTCGACGCCGTCCTCGGCGAGACGTCGAACGATCCCAAGCTGAAGCCGCTCTTCCCCGATCCGGCCGCTGAAGCTGCCAAATGGTACGCGCGTCGCGGTGTGGTGCCGGTCAATCACCTTGTGGTCGTGACCGAGAAGCTTGCGAAGGCGCAGCCCGATGTCGTCAGGGGCGTGTATGATCTTCTGAAGCGGAACAAGGCTCTGGCCGGGCCTGGGGCATCGCCGGATCTTTTGCCTTTCGGGATAGAGGCCAACAGAAAACCGTTGGAACTGATCGTCGAATACGCGTTCCAGCAGGCGCTGATCCCGCGCCGCTATGCGGTCGAGGAACTCTTTGACGAGGCGATGCGAGGACTGAACTGATGGCGGAGGATCCCAAACGCTGGCAGATCGGGTTGGTCGGATACGGCGAAGTCGGCCGGATTTTGGCCGAGGATCTGCGCCGGCAGGACATCAGGGTCTCCGCCTACGACATCAAGCTCGGCAGCGAGCAGGGCGTAGCGCTGAAGCAGCATGCCGCGACATCCGGCGTCGTGCTTGTCGCGTCTCACGCGGAACTGGCCGCGAAATCGGATTTTGTCATTTCTGCCGTGACCGCGAGCCAGGCCGTTCCGGTCGCAAAGGCTTGCGCGGCGGCGATCAACCAGGGCACCTGGTTTCTCGATTTCAATTCGGCCTCTCCGGGCGCCAAGCAGCGCGCCGCCGCGCTGATTGACGGCGCCGCCGGGCGCTATGTCGAGGGCGCGGTGATGACCTCGGTGCCGCCTTATCGCATCAAGGTGCCGCTGCTGCTCGGCGGCCCCGGTGCGAGGGAGCTGGAGCCGTTGCTCAACGCGATCGGTTTTGCAGCGAAGGTTGCCAGCGACGAGCTCGGTGTGTCCTCGGCGGTCAAGATGTGCCGTAGCATCATGATCAAGGGCCTCGAAGCCATGGTCATCGAGAGCTTTACCACCGCGCGCGCTTACGGCGTCGAGGATGCGGTGCTGGCGTCGCTCGCGGAAACCTTTCCCGCGATCAATTGGGAGAAGCAAGGCGCCTATTTCTTCCAGCGTGTGATCGAGCATGGTCGCCGTCGTGCCGAGGAAGTTCGCGAGGTCGCCGAGACCGTGCGCGAGGCGGGTCTGACGCCCTGGTCGGCGCAGGGCACGGCGGAGCGCCAGGCCTGGATCGCCGATCTCGCCGACGAGGGTCTGTTTGGCGCCAGGGGGACGGAGGAGTTCGCCCGCAGCGCGGATTGGCGCACCGAGGCGGACAGAATTCTCGCCAGGATCAGGTGCTGACGCCTGGCGAGGTCAGCTCAGGACCCTGTTGCCGCCGCGATAGCCCGAGACTTCGTCGCGGGCAGCCTCGATCAAATCGATCAGGCGGTTGGCCTCGCGCACGATGTCGGTCGTCCATGCGCTGCGGAACTCGGTCAGGATCACGCGAACGCACTTGTCGGCTGTATCAAGTGTCCACAGCGCGTGGGCCATGTCGTCCTGTGTGTGGATTGCCGCGATGTCCAGGCCAGAGAGGACTTCGCCGATGCCCTTCAAACGCTTGACCGCGATTTCGGCGGGCGTACTGGCACGCATGGAATGATAATCGATACTGCTGAATGCGCTGAACATTCCCAAACTCCTGGTGAACGCAGGTGGTCAGTGCAAGGTCTTAGTAAGATTACCGGGCCCTTGCGCGCAACGCGTTGGGCTACGGACCGGGATTCTACCGGACTCCGAGATGTGGGTGAGGATCGACGGTACAATTTAACGGTCAGGCGCGGTTTTCCGACAACCTGGCCGTTTGCAGCCAAAAGTTTTCCCTCCTCGTACATGGAGACGGCTATGCGAACCGCGGCGACGGTCTGCGAGAGTTTGGCGCCGCTTTAGTTCCGTGGTGAAAACAGCGTGGGGCGCGGCCGTTCGAAGGTCTGCCGGCCTTTCTTGAATCCCATTGCGACATCCGGCAACTCGGCGATGGCGAAGCGGCTGTCCTTGGTGTCGAGCACGACCAGGTCGGCTGGATTGCCGACCTTGATGCCGTAATCGCCGAGGTTCATCAGCCGCGCCGGCAACTCGGTGACGAGATCGAGGCAGGTGTCGAAGTCGCTAACCGCGGCGTGCGCGACATTGGCGTAGAAGTTCGCCATCCGCAGCAGCGAGGCATCACCGAAGGGGGTGAAGGGGTTGAGCACGTTGTTGGTTGCGACCGAGCACAGCACGCCGTCACCGGCGAGCTTGTGGGCGAGCGTCAAGCCGCGCGGCGCATTGTGGGTGGCCTCGCGCCCCATCAGATAGAGGTCGGTTGCCGGCAACACGGTGACGGCGACGCCGGCCCTCGCCAATTGCGCGGTGGCCGCTTTCATCCGCTCCGGGGGAAGCGCCGACAGTTTGGTGGCATGGCCGATCGCGACGCGCCCCTGATAGTTGCGCCGCTCGGTCTGCCGGCAGACCTCGTCGAGATGCCACCAGGACGGGTCGAGATCGAAGTCGAGATGGAGATCGACGTCGACGTCGAATTCCTGCGCGAGGTCGAAGATGCGTTCGAGGTGCGCGGTCGGATCGGTGTCCATGTAAGGACAGCCGCCGATCGTTTCGCTGCCGTCACGCAACGCCTGGATCAGCAGCGCCTCGGCCCCGGGATCATTGGTCAGGCCTTCCTGTGGGAACACGCAGAGCGCGAGGTCGATGGCCCAGGCACAGTCGCGCTTCAGCGCCTTGACCGCCTCATAGCCGCGCAGGCCGATACGCGGATCGATCTCGACATGGGTGCGCATGCGCGTCGTGCCGTTCAAGATCGCGCGTTCGAGCACGCGGGCGCCTCGCGCGTAGACGTCCTCGACCGTAAAGTCCTTTTTCATCCCGGCGACGGCGCGGATGGCGTCCGAGACGCTGCCGTGATTGTGGCCGCAACGCCCGAGCAGGCAGGCCTTGTCGAGATGGATGTGGGTGTCGACGAAGCCGGGTAGGGCGAGATACCCACCGAGGTCGATCTCGATGGCGTCGCAGGCGACCTGCGGTTCGATCGCGGCGATGCGGCCGCCTTTCACGCCGATGTCGACGGGTGTGGCAGACGATCGCAACAGCGCGTTACGGAAAATCAGGTCGAAGGCGGTCTGCATGGTCATGGCATCGAATTCAGCTGGTGATAGCCTAGCGGAGGCGGCGGGAGCTGGAAGCTCCAGATTGTATGCAATTTGTCATCCGATTGTTCAATAAACATGCAGGCGGTTTGAGCCGTGACTTGTAAAATAGCGATACCCAGGAGAAGTCGCCATGTCCAACCCCGCGAAAGCCGAACGCAAGATGACCGACGCCGAGATCGTCGAAGCCTATCTGACGGCTTCGATGATACCCGATCCCGATGAGGCCGCTGCCTATATGAAGCCGGGCACCGTGATCACGTTTACCGGCGGGCGCGAGTTCGACCACCCGCGTGGCCCGACCGGCTTCAACGCGAAGCGCTATCGCTGGGTCAAGAAGAAGATGGACCGCTTCGACGTCTGCCCGGGCGGGGACGAAACCGTCGTTTACAGTATTGGCACGCTCTATGGCGAGTGGATGGACGGCACGCCGTTCGAGGGCAATCGCTATGTTGATCGCTTCGTCGTTAGGGGCGGCCAGATCGTGAAAATGGATGTCTGGAACGATAGCGCCGAGCGCATTCTGATTCAGCGCGGAATTGAAGCCTAACCACGTCGCCCGCCTGACTGTCAGGCGGGCGCTGATCGGATCTCGTCGTGCCTACTGCAGAGCCTCGAGCTTGGCGTTCTTGCCGTCGACCACCCTGAACAGGACATAGCGCGGCTGCATCTGCCCGTTCGGCAGGAACTGGACGTCCCCGAACACGGTGCCCTTGACGGATTTGCCGCGGATGGCCTCCGCCACCGTCTTGCGATCGAGTGACTTCGTCGATTCAACCGCTTGCGCCCAGACCTGGACGGCTGCGGCACCGAGCGCCGCGCTCTTGTCGGGCGCAGCACCATAGGCTTTCGTGTAGGCAGCGACGAACGATGTGCTCTCCGGTTGGGTCGTGAACGGCGGCAAATCAGGGAAGAAGATGTCGGCGGAAATCACGCCGTTGTTGGCCTCGCCCGCGACCTTGAACACCGTGCTGAGCATGATGCCGACGGCACCGACGAAGGTCGATTTGATGCCGGCCTGGCGATATTGATCGACCATCGCCGGCAGACCGGACGAGTTCGAGGAGTTGGTGACGATGATGGCGTCGGCGTCGGTGCCATTCAGATTGGTGAGCTGAACCCGGAAATCGGTGTCCTTGAACGCGAATTTTTCGGTCATGACGATCTGGCCTGAAAAATTCAGCTTCTTGAATTCAGCCTCGATCGCGGTCTGAAAGCCGTTGCCATAAACATCGTTCTGGGTGAGGAAGGCGACCTTTTTCGCCTTCATGGTCTGGACGACGTATTTGGCGATCACCTCCGCATCGAAGCCGTTCGAACTGTTGATGCGGATCGCGTAGGGGTTGGTCTCGCCGCTGAGGATCAGGTCCGACTTCGAGACGGCGGTGATATCGAGGATGCCCCCGCGCGCGAGGATCGGCTGCATCGCCAGCGTCACCGGCGAGTTCCAGCCTTCGATCACGACATCGGCCTTCTCGGCGATCATCTCGTTGGCGCGGCTGACGCCCACTGCGGGCGTGCTTTCGTCGTCCTTGGAGATCACGGACAGCTTGCGGCCGAGCAGGCCCCCCTTTTCGTTGATCTGCTGGACCATCAGCTTGACCGCATTGGTCACGGTCTGGCCGTCCGGTCCGGCGCCGCCGCTGAGCGGAAAGATGGTGCCGACCTTGATGTCCTGCGCCATCGCGGGCGCGGATGCGAGCCCCAACAGCAGCGCGAGAGCGAGTTTCGTCCTGTGCATGCGCGTCCTCCCAATGAGTTTCATGGTGTCCTGGCGATACGGCGGTAAAGGCCCACGAGTCCCGCGGGCCAGAAGATCAGGACCAGCGCCAGCACCGATCCCAGCACGATCTTGTTCCAGTCGCCGCCGAGCGACAGTAGGTTCTGCTGTGTGATCAGCAGAGCGGTGCCGATCAGGGGGCCGAGCAGAATGCGGCGCCCGACCAGCACGATGGCGGTGAGCATCATGACGAGGAAGTAGGACTCGAACATGTCCGGCCCGACATAGGCGCGCTGATAGGCGTAAAGCCAGCCGGCCAGCCCGGTGATCGGCGCGGAAATCACGAAGACGGCGAGCCTGATCCGGCGTGGATCGACGCCGAGGCTGGCGGCCAGCGCCGGGTTCATCTGCACCATCAGTGCAGTGGTGCCGAGGCGCGAGCGGCGGAAGCGCGCGATGAAGGCGAGCGTCAAAAGCAGCAGGACGAAGGCGACCGGCCAGAGGTCTTCCTGCATCGCGCCGGAGAAGTTGGTGACGAGCATGGGCAGCTTCAGCGGCGGAATGCCGACGATGCCGTCGGAGCCGCCGACGGCATCCCAGTTGAACGCGATCTCGAAGGCGACGACCGCAGCAGCATAGGTCACCAGCGAGAACACGAACTCGCGCGTCCGCAGCGTGACGGCGCCGAGGAAAGCCGCCGCGGCAAGGCACAGCGCGATCGTCGCGGCCGCCGTGACCCAGCCGTTCAGGCCGTATTTGGCCGAAAGGTTCGCGGCCGCATAGCCGCCGATGGCCCAGAATACCGTGTGCCCGAGGCTGACCTCGCCGAGATAGGACAATACGATATCCGCGCCGTAACACATCACGGCGAAGATCGCGATCGTGGTCAGGGTCGAATAGGCGACCGAGGTGCCGCCCAGCAGGCGCGGCAGGAAGAAGCCGGTGGCCACAAGGGCGGTGACTGCCGCAACGCGCAGGAGCGGGATCGAGGCGGGGCGTGGGGACTCGATCGCGGTCATTTGGTCGCAAGCCCCGCCGGACGGATCACGAGCAACGCGAGCAACAACGCAAAGGCGGCTGCGGTCGTATAGGCCGGCGCCACGAATGCGCCGAAGAAGGCCGTGAACAGGCCCAGCCCGAGCCCGGCTGCGAGCGCGCCTCCGATCGAGCCGATGCCGCCGAGCACGACCACGACGAAGGTCATGATGACCTCGTTGAAGCCCATGCTGGTGAGGATCGGCGAGCGCGGCGCGACCAGCGCGGCGCCGAGCGCGACCGCCGAGCATTCGAACACGAAGACGCCGAGGTAGACGACTTTGGCGTTGATGCCGAAAAGTTCCGACAGCTTGGGATCCTCGGCCACGGCGCGGATCACCGAGCCGAACCGGGTGCGCTGCGTGAACAGCCAGACCGCCCCGTACAGAAACAGGGTGACGACGAGCACCAGCACATCCTGCCAGGTGAACCAGAGCGAGCCGATCTCCAGCTTGGCCCGCGCCAGCGTGCCGGGCAGCGTCTGCGGATTGCCGCCGAAGACGAGCGCGCTGCCGCCCTGCAGTACGTAGCCGAGGCCGAGCGTCACGATCATCAGGCTGGTCAAATTCTGCGTCATGACGAGGCGCATCATCGCGCTCTGCATGAGGAGGCCGATGACACCAAGCACGATCATGGCCACGAGGATGGCGAGCGGGTAGGGCAGGCCCACCCTGGTGATGGCGTACCAGGTCACGAACGCGCCGAGCATATAGAGCTGGCCGTGGGCAAAATTCACGAGGCGCGCGACGCCGAGCAGGATAGTCCAGCCCAGCGCGATGCAGGCATAACCGGAGCCAAGCACGACGCCGTTGATGATCTGCTGCGCGATATTCATGCCGGCGTCCCATCCGCGATGGTGCCGAGATAGGCCTCGATGATGCGGTGATCGGCGGCCATCAGGTCGGCGGGGCCTTCGCCGACGATCTTGCCGCGTTCGAGCAGGTAGAGGTGGTCGACGACTTTCAGCGCTGCCTTGACGTTCTGCTCGACCAGCAGCACCGGCAGGCCGCGATCGACCAGCAGGCGGATGCGGGACAGCAGATCCGTGATCAGCCGGGGGGCAAGGCCCGCGGAAGGCTCATCGAGCATCAGCACGCGCGGGCCGGCGAGCAAGGCGCGCCCGACCGCGAGCATCTGGCGTTCGCCGCCCGAGAGCGCCGCGCCCCTGTGCGAGCGGCGTTCCGCGAGCCGGGGGAAGAATTCGAAGACCTCTGGAATGGCGAACAGATGCCGGCCGGCGGTGTCTGTGGGCGGCCGCACCAGCGCCAGATTCTCATCGACCGTCAGCTCGGCGAAGATGTTCTTGCCCTCCGGCACCAGCGTGAGGCCGCGTGCCACCCGCTCGTGGGCCGCAAGCTTCTCGATGCTGCGTCCTTCGAGCTGCACGCTGCCGGTGACGACGGCGCGGCCGCGTGACCAGCCCGCGAGCGCATTGACGAGCGTGGTCTTGCCGGCGCCGTTGGCGCCGACCAGGCCGATCATCCGCCCGCCGGGCACGCTGATGTTGACGCCTGATACGGCAACGTTGCCGGCATAGCGCACCGAGAGATTGTCGCTCTGCAGAACGCCGCTCATTCGTCGCGCCCCAGATAGGCTTCGCGGACGCGGGCGTCACGCTGGATCTCGGCCGGCGTTCCCGTCGCCAGCATCGCACCCTGGTCGATCATGACGATGCGGTCGGCGATCGACATGATCAGATCCATGTGATGCTCGATGACGACGAGCGCGAGGTTGCGCTTGCGCAGGCCGATCAGGACCTCGGCGAGCTGCTTCATGTCGCCGCCGCTGAGGCCTGCCGCGGGCTCGTCGAGCAGCAGCACTTTGGCCCCGGTTCCGTAGGCGAGGGCGACGGAGAGCAGGCGCTGCACGCCATAGGGAATGTCGCCGGGAAGCTGGTCGTGGTACTGGCGCGCGATGCCGAAGAAGTCGAGCAGCTGCTCGGCTGCGGTCTCTGCGGCGCGGCGGGTGGTGGCCTCGCGCCACGGCGCGAACAGCGATGTCGCAAGACCGGTCGAGAAATCGCGGAAGATGGCCGAGACCGCGTTCTGCAGGACCGTCAGCTCGCCGAAGAACGAGTTCTGCTGGAACGTACGGCGCAGCCCGCGATCGGCGAGTTCGAAGGTCCGGAGCGTCGAGACCTCGTTGCCGCCAAGGAAGGTGCGGCCGAGATGGGTGACGGCGTTGGTGACAGCGGCAAAGCAGCTGCTCTTTCCCGCGCCGTTCGGGCCAATGATGCCGAGGATCTCGTCGGTATGGACCGACCAGCTCACGTCGCGCAGGGCGACGAGCGCGCCATATTGCACGGTCAGCGCTTCGACGCGCAGCACCTCGCTCGCGCCGTGCCGCGTTTGCCCCGAACTTGCCACCCGGCCGTCCATCCCCTGTTGTCCCTGTCGCGCTTACGGCAACCGGTCATTTTTGGCGGGGTGCCGCTCCGCGATCAGATCGCTGGAGAGAGGCGGCCTCGCGGAAAGCAAGGTATTGCGCGCACGTGATGAAAACTTGTGCTGACTGGTTGTCGGACGGGAGGCGCCCGTGCAGCAGAAACACAACCCTGACAAAGTCGGACGATGTCTCCTCCCGCAACGGTACATGTAAAGCGGCGATGGCTGATAGACGGAACCGCGTCTGGCGATCGGTTTTCCCCTGGGTTACCCCGTTCGCAGTTGCGCGCTGGCGCAAGCCCATGATCCCCTCGAGGAGCCTCCGATGCGTCTTCCCACCGTTCTCCTGGCCCTGACATGTCTTGCGGGCGCAGCTTCAGCCGAAGATCTGTCGGGTACGCTCCAGAAGATCAAGGAAACGAAGAAGATCACGCTCGGCTACCAGGAAGCCTCCGTGCCGTTCAGCTATCTCGACGGCAACCAGAAGCCGATCGGCTTTGCCATGGACATCTGCCTAAGGATCGTGGACGCCGTGAAGCAGCAGCTCGGCATGCCCGACATTGGCGTGGAGTATCTGGCTGTGACCTCGTCGAACCGCATTCCGCTGATGGTCAATGGCACGCTCGATCTGCATTGCTCGGCGACCACCAACAACGCCGACCGCCAGAAGCAGGTCGCGTTCACCAACACGCATTTCCTCAGTGCCACGCGATTTGCGGCCAAGAAAGCGTCAAAGATCAACACCATCGACGATCTCAAGGGCAAGGCCGTGACGGCGGTGGCGGGCTCGGTCAATCTGAACCAGCTCGCCAAGGTCAATACCGAGCGCAATCTTGGCATCAGGATCATGCCGGCCGTGGATCAGGCCGAGGCCTTCCTGTTGCTCGAGACCGATCGCGCGCAGGCCTATGCACTCGACGACGTTCAGCTCGCGGTCGCCATTGCTCGCTCAAAGGAGCTCGCCCAGTTCATGATCAGCGAGGAAACCTTTTCCAAGGCCGAGCCGTTCGGAATTATGCTGCGGCGGGAAGACGCTCCGTTCAAGGCGCTGGCCGATCGCGCCACGGCGGAGCTCTACGCAAGCCCGGAGATCGAGCTCCTCTACAGGAAGTGGCTGGAATCCCCGACGCCGCCGAACGGTCTCAACTACAACGTCCCGATGTCGCCAGCCCTGCGCAACGCCTTCAAGAAGCCGAGCTCGAGCGCGGATCCTGAGGTTTACGTGGTGAACTGAGGCGAGGGCGCCTCTGCGGAGGAACCCGGTCCCGCCTGCGTTTCTATCGTTCGCATTTGCGTGATCGGCTGGCATATGCCGGGCTACCTGGTTGCGAACTAATAGTTCGTATCCTATCTAATCGGCATGGCTCCCTCGCAAGCTCATATCCATGCCGAACTCGGCCGGCTCATCGCGCGCCTGGCGCGCATCTGGCGCCGCGAGTCCGACCAGGCCCTGTCCGATCAGGGCCTGTCCTATGCGACCGCAATTCCGCTTCTGGTGCTGTCGAGGCAGGGGGAAAACGTCCGGCAGGGCGTGCTGGCCGACGAACTCGGTATCGAGGGGCCGTCGCTGGTCCGGCTGATTGATCTGCTGCAGGCCGAGGGACTGGTGGAGCGCCACGAAGACCCCACAGATCGCCGTGCCAAAACGCTCCATGTGACCAAAGCAGGCGAGGCCAAGGTCGAGGAGACCAATCGCGTGCTGCGCCGGGTACGCGCGAGCCTGTTGAAGGATATCGGCGCGAGTGAACTTGCGATAACCTTCGAGACGCTTCAGCGCATCGAACGGCAGGCAGCCCGCATTCAGGCCGCCAAGACCGGTCCAGAGGCGAAGTAGCATGCGCGCCGATGAGCCTTTCCTGGTCCGCCACGCCGACCTGATTTTCGCGTTGAAGACGTTTGCCGCGTCGATCCTCGCGCTTGTCATTGCTTTGGCGATGGATTTGCCGCGGCCCTATTGGGCGATGGCGACGGTCTACATCACCTCGCAGCCGCTTGCGGGCGCGACCAGTTCGAAAGCGGTGTTCCGGGTGATGGGCACGCTGGCCGGCGCGACCATGACGGTGGTGCTGGTGCCGAACCTGATCGATGCGCCCGAGCCTCTCTGCCTCGCGATCGCACTCTGGGTCGGGCTCTGCCTCTATCTGTCGCTGCTCGACGGCACGCCCCGCGGCTACGGTTTCATGCTGGCCGGCTACACCGTGGCCCTGATCGGCTTTCCGTCCGTGTCCGAGCCCGGCGCAATCTTCGACACGGCGGTAGCAAGGCTGGAGGAGATCTCGCTCGGCATCATCTGCGCCAGCCTCGTCTCCACCATCGTCTTCCCCCGCAGTGTCGCGCCCGCCGTCGCCCACCGCGTCGACCGTTGGTTGTCCGATGCACGCGATCTCAGCCGGGTCGTGCTGCTGCGCGACGGCCACAGCGAAGCCCACCGCGGCAGGCGCCTCAAGCTTGCAACCGACATCGTCGAGATCGATACGCTGTCGACCCATCTTGCCTTTGACCGGCTTGCCGATCGCAATGCCGTGGGCAGCCTAGGCGAGATCCGCCTCCGCATGCTGATGCTGCTGCCGGTCGTGGCCTCGCTCGAGGACCGTCTGGCTGCGCTGGGGGAGGAGGCCCTGCGGCGGCAGCCGGAGCTCAAGCAGCTGCTGGAGCATCTTGCGCAATGGATCACGCGCGACGTCGGCGACCGGGAGCCGGCCGAGCGGATCAAGGCCATGATCGCCGAGCGGCAGACCGTGCTCGATGACAGCGCCTCCTGGGAGCGCATCATCACCACCAGCCTGCTGTCGCGGCTGCGCGAGCTGGTCGATGTCTCGCGCGACTGCCGCGCGCTGACCGAGGCGATTGCCGAAGGCCGCGACGTCTCGACCCTCGATCTCGCCTTTCATTCCGAGGCCGGCGCCGCGCCGACGCGCCACAGGGATCGCGCTCTCGCGCTGTGGTCTGCATCCGGCGCGGCCCTCGCCATTCTGATCTGCTGCGCGTTCTGGATCGGCACCGGCTGGCCCGACGGCGCATCGGCGCCGATGATGGCGGCGGTCGCGTGCTCGTTCTTTGCAGCCCAGGATGAGCCCGCGCGCTTCATTCGCAGTTTCGGCCTGTGGTCGCTGGTCGCGATCGTGGTCGTTGCGATCTATCTGTTCGCGCTGGTGCCCGCGATCTCCCATCTCGAGGTCCTGGTCGTCGCGCTGGCACCACCCTTTTTGCTCTACGGCCTCCTGATCGCGCGACCGGCAACAGCGGGCACGGGCCTGGCGCTCGCGGCCAACACCGCAACCTTACTGGCGCTGCAATCGACCTACAGCGCGGACTTTGCCTCCTATGCCAATTCCGCCGTCGCCTTCTTCGTCGGTGTCGTCATCGCCGAGCTCGTGACACGGATCGCCCGCGGCGTCGGCGCCGAGTGGGTCGCCAATCGCCTGGTGCTGTCGAACTGGACAACGCTTGCGGTCGCCGCCGAACGCCGCGGCAAGCGCGACCGGGCGGAATTTGCCGGCCTCATGCTGCACCGGCTCGGGCTGCTGGTGCAGCGCATCGCCTTTCTGTCGGAGAGCGATCGCCGCGATACCGACAGCCTGGTCCAGCTCCGCATCGGCCTGAACATCATCGATCTCCGGCGTGCCCGTTATGGGCTCACGGAATCCACCATTTCCGGGATCGACCACATGCTCGACCAGCTCGCCCTCGCCTGCCGCAATTTTGCGGGCGATGGGATGCCGGTCGAGCTGCTGACGAGCATCGATCGGGCGCTGGCGGAGGCGGTGAAGGACACCAACGAAAAGGCGCGGGAAGACGCCCTGGTCGGCCTCGTCGGCATCCGCCGCGGCCTGTTCCCGGACGCACCGGCCTATCGGCCGCGTGCAGGCGCGAGTGTTGCGGCATGAGATATGTGATCGACATCTATGGCGTGCTGGTACCGGCGCTGCTGCTCTGGATCATCGTCGCCTATGTCCTGAGCGCGATTCTCAGCCGTCTCATGCAGCGCTTCGATCTGTACCGGCTGGTCTGGCACCGCGCGCTGTTCGATTTTGCCATTTTCGTCTGCCTTCTCGGCGGCGTCGTCTATCTCTCGGAGTATCTCTCATGAAGGGGAATTTTTCCTGGCTCGGTCGCCTCGCACTCACAGTGCTTGCCGTCGTCGCGGCGCTCGCCGTCGGCCGCGAACTCTGGGTGTATTACATGGAATCGCCGTGGACGCGCGATGGCCGCGTTCGTGCGGACGTGGTGCAGGTCGCGCCCGACGTGTCCGGCTTCGTGACGCAAGTGCTGGTCAAGGACAACCAGAAGGTCCATCGCGGCGACGTCCTGTTCCGGATCGACCGCGAGCGTTTCGCGCTGGCGCTGCGGCAGGCTGACGCTTCGGTGGCCGGTCATCAGGCCACGCTCGACCAGGCCAACTCCGATTTGAAGCGCTACAGCGCGCTGACTACCGACGCGGTCTCGCAGCAGAAGCAGGAGCAGGTGCTCGCGACCCAGCTTCAGGCCAAGGCGGCCTTCGATCAGGCCGTCGCCGATCGGGCCGTCGCCCAGCTCAATCTCGACCGCAGCGAGGTCCACGCCTCCGTGAACGGCGTGATCACCAACATGGATCTGCGTCCGGGCGCCTACGTCACGGCCGGGAAGGGCGTGATGGCGCTGGTCGATACCGACACGCTGCATGTCGAAGGCTATTTCGAGGAAACCAAGCTCGCGCGTATCCGTGTGGGCGACAAGGTGCAGGTTCGCCTGATGGGCGAAAAGGTCACGCTGTCAGGCCATGTCGAGAGTATCGCTGCCGGCATCGAGGACCGCGACCGCGCCGACGGCGCCAACCTGCTCGCGAACGTCAATCCGACCTTCAGTTGGGTGCGCCTTGCCCAGCGCGTGCCCGTGCGCATCGCGCTGGATCCGGTGCCGGCGGGAATGTCGCTGGTTGCCGGACGCTCGGCGACGGTGGCGGTGTTGAATTAGCCACGCGCATGTTTGGAAAACATGCGCGTGGCTTTTGGGGGCCGCCTGATCTCACGCGTTCGAATACTTCTTCAGCTCGAACCGCGCGATCTGGTTCCTGTGCACCTCGTCGGGCCCGTCGGCGAGACGCAGCAAGCGCGCGGTCGCATAGGCCTGCGTCAGGCCGAAATCATTCGACGTGCCGCCGCCGCCATGGGCCTGGATCGCCCAGTCGATGATCTGGCAGGCCATGTTCGGCACGGCGACCTTGATCATCGCGATCTCGGCCTTGGCCACCTTGTTGCCGACCGTGTCCATGGCGTAGGCGGCGTTGAGCGTCAGCAGCCGGGCCTGCTCGATCATGATGCGGGCTTCCGCGATGCGTTCCTGCGTCACGGTCTGCTCGGAGACCGCCTTGCCGAAGGCGACGCGGCTGCGCACGCGGCGGCACATCTTCTCCAGCGTGCGTTCGGACAGGCCGATCAGGCGCATGCAGTGATGGATGCGGCCGGGGCCGAGGCGGCCCTGGGCGATCTCGAAGCCGCGGCCTTCGCCGAGCAGCATGTTCTCCTTGGGCACGCGCACATTGGTGAAGACGACTTCGGAGGCGCGGTCGGGTACGCCGTAGAAGCCGAACACGGGCAGGGGACGCTTGACCTCGACGCCTGATGTATCCATCGGCACCAGGATCATGGATTGCTGCTTGTGGCGGTCCGGATTGTTAGGATCTGTCTTGCCCATGAAGATGCAGATCTTGCAGCGCGGGTCGGTCGCGTTGGTGGTGTACCATTTGCGACCGTTGATGACGTAATGATCGCCGTCGCGCACGATCGAGCTCTCGATGTTGGTCGCATCGGACGAGGCCACGGCGGGCTCTGTCATGGCAAAGCACGAGCGGATTTCGCCCGCGAGCAGCGGCTTCAGCCAGCGCTCCTTGGCCCTGTCCGTGCCGTAGCGCTCCAGCACCTCCATGTTGCCGGTATCGGGCGCGGAGCAGTTGAACACTTCCGGCGCCAGATGCGACCGGCCCATCACTTCGCAGAGCGGGGCATATTCGAGATTGGTGAGGCCCGCGCCGTGGCGGGACTCGGGCAGGAACAGGTTCCAGAGACCTTCCGCCCGTGCCAGCGGCTTCAGTTCCTCGACGACGGGATAGACCTTCCAGGGCCCGAGCTCCTCCGCCTCGCGATAGAAGCGGTCCTCGTTCGGATAGATGTGTCGGTCCATGAAGCTCTCGAGCTTGCGCTTGAGTTCGACGACTTTGGACGACATCGGGTAGAGCATGATTTGGTTCCTTGATCGATGGATGACGCGGCGCCGGCTGGATCGCGTGCCGCGTCACGCGACGCGGTATTCCCTGAACTTTTCGCGCAGTGCGGATTTGAGCACCTTGCCGGTCCCGGTCATCGGGAATTCGTCCAGGAACTCGACGGCGTCCGGCATCCACCAGCTCGCGATCTTCGGGCGCATGTGCTCGAGCAGCGTCTTGCCATCGACCGTCGCGCCCTTCTTGCGCACGACCAGGAGCAGGGGACGCTCCTGCCATTTCTCGTGGTTGATCGCGACTACCGCGGCCTGGAGCACGTCGGGGTGTGACAGGGCGACGTCCTCGAGCTGGATCGAGGAAATCCATTCGCCGCCGGACTTGATGACGTCCTTGGAGCGGTCGGTCAGCGTGACATGGCCCTGGCCGTCGATCACGGCCATGTCGCCGGTGATCAGCCAGCCGTCGCGGTCGAGGCCTTCGTCAAGCTTCATGTAGCCGGACGCGACCCACGGGCCGCGCGCGCGCAGATGGCCGACCGTCTTGCCGTCGCGCGGCAACTCGTTGCCGCCGTCGTCGACGATGCGTAGCGCAGTGCCGAAACAGGCGCGGCCCGACACCTGGCGGCGGTCGAATTTCTCGGTGTCGGTGAGATGCTCGGAGCCTGGCCTCAAGCCCGGCATCGAGCAGCCCAAAGCCTCGGTCATGCCCCAGGCCTGGATATAATCGATGCCATACTCGCGCTTGAGCTTCTCGACCATCGCGCGAGGTGGCGCGGAACCGGACGACAGCGTTGCGCGCAGGGTCGAGAACCTGTTGCCGGTGCGCCCCAGCCAGTCGAGCAGGATCAGCCAGAAGCTCGGCACGCCCGCCGACAGCGTCACCTTCTCGCCTTCGAGCAACTCATAGAGCTTGTCGGGCTCGTAGTAGCGGCCGGGCAGCACCAGCTTCGACCCGGTATAGGGCCCGGTGAACGGCATGTTCCAGCCATTGCCGTGGAACAGCGGCGCCATCGGCATCATCACCTCGCGCACACCTTCCCTATGTCCCGGCAGGAAGTCGAAGCTGCAACATGTCATGGTCTGCAGGATCGCGGCGCGGTGCGAGTAGATCACGCCCTTGGGATTGCCCGTGGTCCCCGAAGTGTAGCAGATGGTGGAGGCGGACTTTTCGTCGAACTCCGGCCAGGCAAAGCCGGCGTCGTCTTCTCTTTCGAGAAGCTCCTCGTAGCAATGCATGTTCGCAAGCGTCGTTTCCGGCATCCGCTCGCGCGATGACATGATCACATAGGCCTCGACCGTCTTGAGCTGCGGGGCGATCGCTTCGACCAGCGGCAGCGTGGCGCGGTCGATGAACAGCAGCCGGTCTTCGGCATGGTTGATGATATAGACCAGTTGCTCCGGAAACAGCCTGGGATTGACGGTGTGCAGCACATAGCCCATGCCCGGCGCGGCATAGAACATCTCGAAATGGCGGTGCGTGTTCCAGGCCAGCGTCCCGACGCGGTCGCCTTGCTTCATGCCGAGCCGCTTGAGCGCCAGCGCCATGCGCTTGATGCGCGGATGGGCATCCGCATAGGTATAGCGATGGATGTCGCCTTCGATCTCGCGCGCGACGATCTCCGCTTCGCCGTGATAGTCGGCAGCATACTGGATCAGGCCGCTGATCAGGAGCGGCATGTCCATCATCAATCCCTGCATGGTCTCCTCCAGGCTGCCACGACGTTGCGTGGCGTATGCTCGTGATTTGCGCTCGAGGTTAGCGGAACGTCACGCGGCGTTCACGCAAAAAGCGAGTGTCGCGATTGCATGCGGCACTTTTTCCGGGCTAATTGATCCGAGCTGCCGGCGAAGCAGCGATCGTCCTGGAGGAAGCCGATGTCAGCGGAAAGACACAAGACCGGTGCGGCCGGCGAACCCAAGATCGACATTGCCGCACTCCGCGAGCGCTATCGCGACGAGCGCGATCGACGCCTGCGCAGCGAAGGCAAGGCGCAATATGTCGAGGCGACCGGCGCGTTCGGCCGCTATCTCGACGATCCCTGGGCCGATCCTGCGTTTGCGCGCGCAGCCGTCAGCGAACAGACCGAAGTGCTCATCGTCGGTGGCGGTTTTGGCGGCCTGCTGTGCGGCGCGCGCCTGAGCGAGGCCGGCATCGACGATTTTCGCATGGTGGAAAAGGCCGCTGACTTCGGCGGCACCTGGTACTGGAATCGCTATCCGGGAGCAGCCTGCGACACCGAGAGCTACATCTATCTGCCGCTGCTGGAAGAGACCGGCTACATGCCCGTGCGCAAATACGCACGGGCTCCCGAGATCTACGAGCATTCCCGCCGCATTGGCCGTCACTTCGGCCTGTATGAGCGCGCGCTGTTCCAGACCGTGATCTCGCGGATGGAATGGCAGGAGCAGGAAGCGCGCTGGCTGGTCGAGACCGATCGCGGCGATCGCATCCGCGCGCGCTTCGTCATTCTGGCCGGCGGTCCGCTGAGCCGTCCAAAGCTGCCGGGCATTCCCGGCATCGAAACGTTCAGGGGACACAGCTTTCACACCAGCCGCTGGGATTACGTCTATACCGGAGGAAGCGCCGAAGGCGATCTCACCGGCCTTGCCGACAAGCGCGTCGGCATTATCGGCACCGGCGCCACCGCCGTGCAGTGCGTGCCGCATCTGGGCCGCTCGGCGAAGGAGCTTTACGTGTTCCAGCGCACGCCGTCGGCGATCGGGGTCCGCGACGACCGGCCGACGGACCCGAATTGGGCGGACAGCCTCCAGCCCGGCTGGCAGCGCGAGCGCATGGACAATTTCACCGCCGTCATTTCCGGCGAACCGTTCGAGCGGGATCTGGTACAGGATGGCTGGACCGGCCTGCTCGGCGAGATCCTGCTGGCGCCGCGCCGTCAGCCGCAGCCGGTGACCACGATGGAGGAGGCACTGAAGGTCATCGAGCAGGCCGACTATCGCAAGATGGAAGAGATCCGCGCCCGCGTCGATGCAGTGGTAAAGGACGAGGCGGCTGCGGCCGCGCTCAAACCCTGGTACAAGGCGTTCTGCAAGCGGCCTTGCTTCCACGACGAATATCTCGACACGTTCAACCGGCCCAACGTGCGTCTCGTGGACACCAGAGGGCAGGGCGTGGAGCGCATCACCGAAAACGCCGTGATTGTCGACGGCAAGGCCTACGAGCTCGACTGCCTGATCTATGCCAGCGGATTCGAGGTCGGGACCGACTATGCCCGGCGCATGGGCTTCGAGGTCTACGGCCGGGACGGCACGAGCCTGTCCGAGCGCTGGCGAGACGGCGTCAAGACCATGCACGGCTTCTACAGCCGCGGCTTTCCAAACTGCTTCCTGATCGTCACGGTGCAGGCCGGCCAGAGCGCCAATTTTCCGCATATCATCGACGAGCAGTCGCAGCACATCGCCTACGTCATCAAGGAAGCGCGCAAGCGCAAAGCGCGAACGCTCGAGCCCACGCTCGCCGCCGAGAACGCCTGGGTCGACGAGGTCGTCAAGGCGGCGCTCGGCCGGCAGACTTATCTGGCCGAATGCACGCCCGGCTATTACAACAACGAAGGTGTGTTCGATCCGATCGCGGCAAGAAACAGCCAATATTGGCGCGGGCCGATGGCGTTCCTGCGGCTACTCGACAAATGGCGCAAGGCGGGCAATCTGGAAGGCCTCGAACTGTCGTATGATCATGCCATGGAGTCGACGCCTTCGAGCGGGTAAGCTCGGGGGATCGGATCGCCGCAGACAGAGAGGACGTTGGACATGATCAGGGGCACGACTGTAGCTGGGGCAATGTTCGGCGCGATGGCGTTGCTCGGTTGCCTGGCACCCGCGGCGCAGGCCGCCACATGCGGCAACGGACCGGGCGGCTTTGAGGCCTGGAAGCGCGAATTCAGCGCAGAGGCGCAGGGCAAGGGCATCGGCCAGACAGCGCTGTCGGCGCTGATGCAGACCAGCTACGCCAGCGCCACCATTGCCGCGGACCGTGGTCAGCGCAGCTTCCAGCTGACGCTCGACCAGTTCCTCGCCAAGCGCGGCGCCACCACCATCGTCGCCAAGGGGCGGCAGCTCAAGCAGTCGCAAGCCGCCATGTTTGCTGCGATCCAGCAGCGCTACGGCGTTCCGCCTGGACCGCTGATCGCGATCTGGGGCATGGAGACCGGTTTCGGCAGCCAACGCGGCAACCAGAACATGCTGTCGTCGATCGCAACCCTGGCCTATGACTGCCGCCGGCCCGAATTCTTCACCGACCAGCTCTATGCCGCGTTGAAGCTGATCGACCGCGGAACGCTGTCGGGTGCAACCCGCGGCTCCATGCATGGCGAGGTCGGTCAGACCCAGTTCATGCCCAAGAATATCCTGGCCTATGGCACTGGCAATCTCGAAGTCGCCGCCAATGCGTTGAACTCGACAGCGAATTTCCTCAAAGCAAATGGTTGGAAGGCTGGAGCCGGTTACCAGCCGGGCGAGCCGAACTTCGCCGCCATCGAGGCCTGGAACGCGGCGGGTGTCTATCAGAAGGCGATTGCGCTGATGGGACGGCAGATCGACGAAGGCGGAGCTGCCGCCTCGCGGTGATGAGTTCAGCAAGGCGTGATGGGCCGGCACGAGAAAGTTGTTGCCATCAGGAACTGACGGCACGAGGTTTGCTTTGATCAGAGTTGGGGCTGGGCATGAGGAGACTCACAATGGCTACCCAGATCGTGATGGATCAGACCGGCGACACGCGTCATGAGTTTGATCCCGATAACGCCGAAGCGCTGGCGCGGGCCGAACAGCGCTTTCGGGAGCTGACCGGCGCCGGCTTCACCGCTGCGTTCCGGACCGGGCCCGGCGATGTGACTCGTATCAAATCCTTCGATCCGACCGTGCAGGAAACGCTGTTCTATCCGCGTCTGGTCGGCGGCTGAGCTGAGCTGCTCATGTTTGCGGCATTCCGGTTCCGCGCGTCGGCGCGTGCGCGGATGCATGCGCTGCGCGAACTCTACCGTCGCTTCTTCGGCGAGAACACGCCGGATGCGCGGGGCAGACGGCTTTTGGTTGAATGGCTGTCGCCGGCGCAGCGAGCGCAATTCGAGCAGTACCGGTATTTTGATGTCACGGGATGCGATAGCGGGAAGATGTATCGCATTCACTACGGCACCGCTGCCAACGTGCACCAGATCGACTGCGACGGCCACGCGATGATGGGATGGTGCTTCGTCCCGTCAGGCTTTCTGGTGCCGGGCGACGTGATGCTGGCGCAGAAGATTGCGCTCGAGACGGATGAAAACGGCGCACTGGCGCTCGCCAACAGGTTCCCGACGGCAACGCATTCGGAACACTTCTACCGGCGGCCTTTCTAGCCCGAGAGGGATGCGATCACAGGTGGGTCGTGCGGTAGGCATCGACCGCATGTGCCGCAAAGACGCCGATGCTGCAAAGGGCGAGACCCACAGAGATGATCTCGATCATGTCTCGTCCTCCTCCGGTCGCAGGATGACAAGATGCTTGCAGCAGGAATAATCATAGATGAGGTCGAGGAGGAATTGCATGATGGCCGCCCCTGTCTGATTTTGGCGACAGGATAGTCTGCCATCTGTTTCAGGCGTGTTTCGTCGGTTTGGGAAACGGGTTTCGCGGGGAACCGCCGGCCTTGGTTTGCGCACCGCGAGGCCACTGAATCCCGCCTTCTGATCCATCCTTTCGGCCGTGCGGCCTCGGCCGGCGGCAAGCCGGATTGCGAGGTAAATGCATGACCCAGGTCGAGTGGTTCGACGATCTCACCATCGGAATGCGGTTCAAATCCCCCGAAATGGAGGTCACCGAAGCCGACATCAAGCGCTTCGCGGCCGAATTCGACCCGCAGCCGATGCATCTTGACCACGAGGCCGCCAGCCAGACCCTGTTCAGGGGTTTGGCCGCGTCCGGCTGGCATACAGCCGCGATTGCCATGAACCTTGCGATCCAGGCCCGCCCTTTCGGCCCGCATCCGCTGATCGGCGCGGGCGTCGACGGCCTGCGCTGGACCATCCCGGTGCGGCCGCATGACCGCCTGCATCTGGTCGGCGAGGTCGTGAGCCTCACGCCGTCGAAATCGAAGCCGCAGGGTATCGCGCTGGTGAAGTGGACGATGTTCAACCAGAACGACGAGGAGGTTTACACCTTCACCCCGATCGCCATCGTCCCAAGGCGTATATAAGGCGGGCGCCCCCGGCATTGGCCTTGGTCGGCCGCCGCGTTGAAGTTCTGCGAAGAGAACCGTACGTCATTTTCCGGCGTCGACTGCGGAGCAACGGGAATTGGTGGCAATGAAGTGCGGCGGCAGCGCGTGTCCGCGTGACACAACGCACACAGTGGCGCCTGCTGTTCGTATTTCTCCTAGTGTTTGGCGAAAACGTCCAAGCCGCACCCTGCGGTTGAGGTTACGCAAGCACGATGTGCGATGTTCCTTCCTTTCGTCGTAACCCGTTTTCCTCGTCTATCGCGACGATTCACCGGCCTTTTGCCCCTGCATGGTCTCAGTCGGCGCGCCTCCGCCGTCACCGGGGCAACACGACAATCGTGCCGTCTCTGCGATGACAATCCTCCAGGCCAATCGATTTTCGTCGCTCGTCGGCGAGATCTACGACGCGGCGCTCGATCCGACGCTGCGCAGCGGCGTGCTGGAGCAGATTTCGGACTTCGTCGGCGGTTGTGCCGCGACTATCCTGTCCCGTGACGCAGCCAGGCTGACGATCGAGATCCATCAGCATTTCGGTACCGAATCGCGCTTCCGCCAACTCTATCGTGACCGGTATGTGGAGCAGGATCCCTTGCTCGATCGTCATCGCGCTCTAGCGGCCGGGCAGACCATCGGTGTGGCCGACATCATGCCACATGAAGAGTTCTGGGCGACGAGCTTCTATCGCGAATGGCTGCAACCACAGGAGATGATCGACCTGGCCACCGTCGCGCTCGAGACGTCGGACGCGCGCAACACGATCCTGCAGGTGTTGCGTCACCGCTCGCGCGGACCGGTCGACGAGCCGATGCGCGAGCGAATGCGACTGCTGGCGCCGCACATCCAGCGGTCCAGGATCATGGGCCGCCAGATCAGGTCACGGTCCCACACCGTGGAAGATCTCGCCGATGTGCTCGATGGCTTGAGCACGGCAATCTGCCTGCTCGACGCGGATGGCAGGGTCGTCCATGCCAATGCGGCGTGCCGGGAGCTTTTCGTCGATGCAAGTCTGCTCTCGATGGTCGGCGACAGGATCGTGGCGCGTAACTCCCAGACAGACAGGATATTCCGCGGCCTGTTCGAATTCGTTGCAGGTGACGGCACCGCAGCGTCCGGCCGACGACGGATCGAACTGGTGACGTCGGCGGACGGTCAACATTATCTGCTCCACGCCTCTCCACTGAGACGGGACTGCCACCTGGCAAGAGATTGCGCGGCAGCGGTGCTGCTCGTCCAGAAGGCGACGATGACGTCGTCGCTCGTGCCCGACGCAATCGCCGCGGCCTTCAGGCTGACGCCGTCCGAGCTTCGGGTGCTGATGGCAATCGTCGAGATCGGCGGCGTTCCCGACATCGCGGCCAAGCTCGGAATTGCCGAGACCACGGTGAAGACGCATCTCGGCCGGCTGTTCGAGAAGACCGGTGCGGGCCGGCAGGCAGATCTCGTGAAGATCGCCGCAGGATTCACTGCACCGTTTGCCCAGCGGGCGGTCAGCAACGGCGGCGCGGTGTGATTCATTTCACAGCGCGGGCCATCGGGCGATGCAATCTCATCCATTGTGATGAGCAGGACTGTCGGGTCCTCCAAACGTAGGACGCAAGCAGCGTGAGACTTTCGTATACGGCGCTACCTGAAATGAGAAGGGCAGCTTGTGCCACGCGAAAACCGCGCGTCCGCACCGAGCAGGGATGCGGGAAAACAGCAGCGCTTGGCCGGGCTGTCATGGGCTGGAGAGATTGCAGTGACCGGCAAGGATGAATTTTCCATTCTGAACGTTTCGACGGACCGCATTCCAGAAAGCGAGCGCGTGCCGCTGCTGCGTGAATTCTACTGCCGCGGCGTGCTGAAGGCGGAGGTCGAGGCAACCGAAGGCAAGCCGTTCGCGGCGAGCCTCACATCCCATGGCGTGACGGACGCCCAGATCGTCATCGGCGGGCTGATCGGGGCGCGGGTCGTCCGCACCAAGCAGCTTGTCATCGATGGCGACGACAGCCTTGGCCTTATGGTCAATCGATCCGGGGTTGTCGGGATCGTCGCGCGAGGACGGGAACTGCAGCTTCATCCGGGTGATGCCGTCCTGACGAGTGCCGAGGACGTGACGACCTATGAACGCCACTCGCTGGGAAACTGCCTGTCGCTGCGCGTGCCGCGACGGGTGCTGGCGCCCTTGATCGTCGATATTGACGACGCGGTCATGCGTGTCATTCCGGGTTGCGCGCCCGGGCTTCGCCTGCTCGTCGACTACGCGGCGGCTCTGGTGAGGGAACGCGCGTTCTCGGTGCCCGTGCTGCGCCAGCTTGGCGTGACACATCTGCACGATCTGATGGCACGCGTTCTCGGCGCGACGGACGATAGTCACGAACTGGCCGGACGGCGAGGTGTCAGGGCGGCGCGGCTGCGGAAGGTGAAATCCTACATCGTCAATCATTGCTGGCAGCAGGACCTTTCGGTCGCGACCGTGGCGCAGGAGTTCGGCGTGACCACCCGCTATCTCCAGCGGCTGTTCGAGGCCGATGGCAAGACCTTCTCGTCGTTCCTGACCGAGCAGCGCCTCAAGCGGGCCCACCGCATGCTGCGCGAGCCCGATTTCGCCGGGCGGCCCGTGAGCTCGATCGCCTACGATGTCGGCTTCGGCGATCTCTCCTATTTCAATCGCTGCTTTCGGCGAGCCTATGGCGCGACGCCGAGCGGCATCAGGAGCGGTGCGGCGCTGTGACCGCCTACCGCTGGATTTCAGCACCGCGGTCCTGGATCAGCGTGGCGTCGCTCCCGAGCCGCGTCGAGAGTTGGAGTTTGGGATGCACCGTTTCTTCTTTGATCTGCTGGTCGACAATGTCGTGAAGCTCGACCCGGGCGGCATGGTTTTCGAGCAAGCCAGGGCGACCACTGTCGTGGCCGACGAGATGGCCCGGCATCTCTTTGTCTGGCGTGACGATCTGCGCGGTCGCGACGCCTGGATTCGGGTCAGGGACAACATCGGGCGCGAGATTTATCGCGCTGCGGTCTGGGCGGAGAACGAGGAAAAGGTCGGTTGGGATCAGGCGTAAGCGGCACGTTCGCGTCGCGTTCCGGGCCGGAATCAGCCCCGGCGGCTTTGAGCGCGACGCCCGCCGGCCGGGCCCATCCGCCCGGCCGGCGCCTCATCCGATCGGAGGATGCCGCATGCTGTGGCTGTGGTAAGCTTGGTGATCTTGATCACTCCGGCCATGTACAGCCATGCAAGGACGTCGAAAACTGCCGGAGCTCGTCGAGTCCATCTACGACGCGGGGCTCGATCCCTCCTTGTGGACTAAGGTCGTCGCCAGCATCCGCGATTTCGTCGGTGGCCAGGCCTGCGGGCTGTTTTCCAAGGATTCGATCAGCAAATTCGGCGTCACGCATTACTATTGCGGGGCGGACCCCCACTACATCAAGCTCTATTCCGAGAGCCACTCGAAGTTCGATCCGCTGACCGTCCTGCCACCGCATGGCCAGATCGTCAGCATCCCCGATCTCGTCAATTTTGACGAATATCGGAGAGGGCGCTTTTATCGGGAGTGGATGCAGCCGCAGGGCTGCAGCGACGCAGCCAATGTCGTGCTCGACAAGTCGAACGCGAACTGTCCCGTGATGATGACGGTGCTGTCGGGCCGGCGCATGGTCGATCCGGCGATGAAGCAGCGGCTCTCGCTCATCGTCCCGCACGCCAGCCGTGCGCTTCTGATCAACCGTGCGATCTCATCGCAACTGACCCTGGCGAGTGCACTGGCGGATGTGCTGGACAACCTGGCTTCCGGAATTTTCCTGGTCGATGCTGCCTGCCGGGTTGTGCATGCCAATGTCGCCGGGCATGCCTTGCTCGACACCGGCGACGTGGTCCGATCCGTCGCCGGCCAACTCGTCACCAGCAGCACTGAAGCCAACCAGACCCTGCGCGAAGTGTTTGCGACCGGCAGCGACGTTGCTTTTCTGGCTGCAAGGGGCCACGCGATTCCGTTGATGTCGTCCGGTGGTGAACGCTATATCGCACATGTGCTGCCGCTCTCGTCGGTGCTGCGCCACGGCGGCGAGCGGGTCGTCGATGCCGTTGGCGCACTGCTACTGCGAAGGGTATCGCTCGGCGGCCAGTCCTACGGCGAACTGATTGCGCGGACTTTCGACCTGACGCCGGCCGAATTGCGCGTATTCCTGGCGATCGTCGAGGTCGGCGGCGTCCCGGAGACGGCGATTGCGCTTGGAATCGCGGAAACGACGACAAAAACCCATCTTCATCGCGTCTTCGCCAAGACCGGTGTCTCGCGCCAGGCCGATCTCGTCAAGCTCGCCGCGGGCTTCTCCAATCCGCTCGTCAACTGATCGGTTAATCGCAGCCGTGATTGAACCTTTTGCTCTCGTGCCAGACTCACAGGAGCCGCAAGGCATGAAGACAATCGTTCGATCTCTATGCCTCATCATTGGCTGTTCCGATGTCCCGACTTTCAAATCAATCCGAACTGATCGAGAGCATCTATGATGCGGGCCTCCACCCGGAGTTGTGGGGTGATGTCGTCGTCATGCTCAATGCCTTCATCGGCAGTCAGGCCTGCGGTCTCATCTCGAAGGATCCGGTCAGCAAGTCCGGCGCGACGCATTATTATTGCGGGGTCGATCCCCACTACATTCAGCTCTATGCGGAGACCTACGCACGTTACGATCCGCTCGCCAGGCTCCCGAGATACGGCGAGGTGCGCAACATTCCCGATCTCGTGAACTACGACGAGTATCGGCGCGGACGCTTCTACCAGGAATGGCTGCGCCCGCAGGGCAGCGTCGATGTCGCCAACGTGGTGCTGGAGCAATCAAGTTCACCCAGTCCCATGTTGATGACCGTCATCCCGGGCAGGAAGATGCTGGATGCCGAGAAGCGGGCGCGAATGCAGTTCCTGGTTCCGCATGTCAGCCGGGCGCTGTTGATCAACCGGGCCATCGAGCGAAGGCAGCGACGGGCTCTCGCGCTCGCCGACGTCGTCGATCGACTGAATGCCGGGGTCATCCTGCTCGACGCATCCTGTCACATCGTCCACAGCAATCCGGCTGCGCAGATGCTGCTCCGCGCCGACGATGTCCTGCGGTCTGTCGCGGGGCGGCTAGTGGCAAGATCCGCTGCGGTGAATGCGACTCTGCGCGAGATTTTCCGCGATCCAGGGGAGGTGGCTCTCGCGGCGGCGGCGGGACGGAATATCCCGCTGACGGCGCAGGACGGATCCCACTATGTCGCGCACGTCATCGCGTTGCCGTCGCTGCTGCGCGAAGCGGCAACGGAGCGGACCTCGGCCGTTGGCGCCCTGTTCGTCTGGAAAGCGGAACTGGAGGGCCGCTCGTGTTCCGATGTCATCGACCGTACGTTCGAGCTGACCCCGGCGGAGCTGAGGGTCATGCAGTCGATCGTGGACGTGGGCGGGGTGCCGGAGACGGCGGCTGCGCTCGGAATCGCGGAGACGACGGTGAAGACGCATCTGCATCGCGTGTTCGCGAAGACGGGCGTTTCGCGTCAGGCCGATCTGGTCAAGCTCGCGGCGGGATTCTCAAACCCGCTCGTGCACTGACGCGCGTTCCAGCGCACGAGGCGAGTCGTTGCAGCTCGCAATAGGTTCAAACAGAAGCATCATTTGAAAGTTATCACGCGTCGTTCGATCGAATGACGCGATGTTCCGCGTTCGGACTTACCAGAGCGTCATACGGTTCTTGTTCGACGCGTTCGATTGTTGTGTGCAGCAACTCACGGCAAGCGGACGTTCATCCCATCAATCTCTCGTGCAGGTTGAGAGGAGCCTATCATGCGAACGACGTCATCTGGTCTGGCAGGAAAGTTTCGCGACATAACCGCCCGCGTGGCTGCGGCGTTCCGCGAGCAGCGTGAGATCGAGGCGCGTCGCGCCCTGCAACGTTACGGCCATCTGTTGGATGCGCCGCTGGGCACGTTCCGTTTGAATGAAGTCGTTCCTGCCTGCAGCGAAAAGGATATTTTGAAAGATGCCGACGGGGTTGACCCGCGCGACCGCGCGATCGATCAGACCAATTTCCAGCGCGCGTAATGGCAACATCGTCGTCATCGCGCTGGCCGCAGCGCTCGTGACTCTTCAGTTGGCCGGGCTGGCGGTGCTGGAGCGCTCGCATGCCCAACCGGTTCCTGCAGCGTCGGTGACATCGTCCGATGGCATCTGCGCCATGAGCACCGGTGGTCCCGCAACGCACTCGTCCTACGATTGAGCGGAGAGACACCGTGCCCGACATCACGACCAGTCTTTTGCTCAGCGTCGCCGTCTTCGCGGGAGCCTTCGTCTCGGGATTGTCGGGCTTCGCTTTCTCCGCGGTTGCGGGCGCCATTCTGCTCCGCGTATTTCAGCCGCTCGAAGCCGTGCCGCTGATGATGGCATGCAGCATCGGCGTGCAGGCCAGCAATCTCTGGGCGCTCCGGCGCAGCATCCGATGGGAGGGCAGCCTGCTGCTGATCGTCGGCGGATTGATCGGAGTCCCCATCGCGGTGTCGCTGCTGCAGAGCACGGATACGCACCTGTTGCGCCGCGGCTTCGGGATCATCGTCGCGCTCTATGCTGCCTACATGCTGCTGCGGCCGACTTTGCTCACGGCCGGCGAGAGCGTCGGCCGCCACTGGGTGGCGCTGATCGGATTCGGGGGAGGACTGGTCGGTGGCCTCACCGCGATGCCGGGCGCGATCCCGACGATCTGGTGCGACATGCGCGGCATGCCCAAGAGCGAGCAGCGCGGCCTGGTGCAGCCTTTCATCGCCGCCATGCAGATCTTCGCGATTGCGCTGATGGTCGGACACCAGGATCTGTCGTCGAAGGTCTTCGTCGATCTCGCGATCAGCCTGCCGGCGCTGTTCGCCGGCTCCGCGCTTGGCGTGATCGCCTTCCACCGGGTGAACGAGGCGGTCTTTCGCAAGACCGTGCTCGTTCTGTTGTTGCTCTCGGGGATTTCCCTGATCTAGTGGCTCGTTTCGTGCCCGAGTCTCTCGACAGGCGCGGCGCTGGGGCCGCTGCCGTGATGCACCAGCGGCTTCATGCCGGTGACGGTGCGGAGCAGAATGTAGAACACCGGCGTCAGGAACAGGCCGAACACGGTGACGCCGATCATGCCGGAGAACACCGTGACGCCCATGGCGCGCCGCATCTCCGAGCCGGCGCCGGTCGAGAGCACCAGCGGCAGCACGCCCATGATGAACGCCATCGACGTCATCAGGATCGGGCGTAGTCGCAAGCGGCTCGCCTCGATCGCGGCCCGGATCGGCGTACGTCCGGCAAATTCGAGCTCGCGCGCGAATTCCACGATCAGGATCGCGTTCTTGGCCGACAGACCCACGAGCACGATCAGTCCGATCTGGGTGAAGACGTTGTTGTCGCCTTTGGAGATCCAGACGCCGAACATGGCCGCAAGCAGTCCCATCGGCACGATCAGGATGATCGAGAGCGGCAGGGTCAGGCTCTCGTACAGCGCGGCCAGCACCAGAAACACCAGCAGGATCGCCAGCGGGAACACCCAGAGGCCGGAATTGCCGGCGATGAACTCCTGATAGGTCAGGTCGGTCCATTCGAAGGCAAAGCCGGGCGGCAACGTTTCTGCCGCGATCCTGGTCGCGACCGCCTGGGCCTGGCCGGAGGAGAAGCCGGGCGCGGCTGCCGCATTGATGTCGGAGGACAGGAAGCCGTTGTAGCGGATCGCCCGCTCGGGGCCTGCGCTCTGGCGGATCGTGAGCAGCGCGGACAGCGGCACCATATCGCCCGAGGAGGAGCGCACCTTGAGCTGGCGGATGTCATCGGCGCGCGCCCGGAAAGGCGCATCGGCCTGGACATAGACGGAGTAGGTACGGCCGAACTTGTTGAAGTCATTGACGTAGTAGGAGCCGAGGTAGATCTGCAGCGTGTTGAACACCTCCGTCACGGGCACGCCGAGCTGCAGCGCCTTGGTGCGGTCGATGTCGGCGAACAGCTGGGGCACGTTGACCTGGAAGCTCGAGAATACGCCGGCGATTTCGGGCGCCTTCTGCATCGCCGCCATGAACGCCTTGGTGGCCTCGTTGAGGGCTTCATAGCCGAGCCCGGCACGGTCCTCGATCTGCAGCTTGAAGCCGCCGATGGTGCCGAGGCCGTTGACCGGCGGCGGCGGGAACATGGCGATGAAAGCCTCCTGGATCCCCGCATATTTCTTGTTGAGGTCGGCGGCGATAGCGTTGCCGCTCAGGGCCGGATCCTTGCGCTCGTCGAACGGCTTCAGCGTCGAGAACACGATGCCGGCGTTGGAGGAGTTGGTGAAGCCGGCGATCGACAGGCCGGGAAACGCGACCGAACTCTCGACACCGGGCTGGGTCAGCGCGACCTCGCTCATCTTGCGGATCACCTCTTCGGTGCGGTCGAGCGCGGCGCCATCGGGCAGCCGCGAGAAGCCGACCAGATATTGCTTGTCCTGGCCCGGCACGAAGCCGCCCGGGACCTGTTGGAACAGCAGCACGGTCACGCCGACCAGCACCACATAGAGCCCCATCACCACGGCCTTGCCCGAGATCACCTTGGTGACGGTGCGGCTGTAATTCTCCGAGGAGCGGGTAAAGACCTTGTTGAAGCCGCGGAAGAACCAGCCGAGGCTCTTTTCCATGATCAGCGTCAGCCGGTCCTTTGGATCGTTGTGGCCCTTGAGCAGGAGCGCCGACAGCGCCGGTGACAGCGTCAGCGAGTTCACCGCGGAGATCACCGTCGAGATCGCGATCGTCAGCGCGAACTGCTTGTAGAACTGTCCGGTGAGGCCGGAGATGAAGGCGAGCGGCACGAATACCGCGATCAGAACCATCGCGATCGCGATGATGGGACCGGAGACCTCCCGCATCGCCTGGTAGGTCGCATCGCGCGGCGAAAGCCCGCCCTCGATGTTGCGCTCGACATTCTCGACCACGACGATGGCGTCGTCGACCACGATGCCGATCGCGAGCACGAGGCCGAACAGGCTGAGCGCGTTGATGGAGAAGCCGAACACGTGCATCACCGCGAAGGTGCCGACGATCGACACCGGTACCGCGAGCAGGGGAATGATCGAGGCCCGCCAGGTCTGCAGGAACAGGATCACGACCAGCACCACCAGCGCGATCGCCTCCAGCAGTGTATGGATCACGGCCTCGATCGAGGAGCGCACGAACTGGGTGGGATCGTAGACGATCTGGTAGGTGACGCCTTCCGGCATGTTCTTCTTGATCTCGGCCATGGTGGCGCGAACGTGGTCGGAGATCTCCAGCGCGTTGGAGCCTGGCGCCTGGAAGATCGGAATCGCCACCGCCTGCTTGTTGTCGAGCAGCGAGCGCAGGCCGTATTCGGAGGCACCGAGCTCGATGCGTGCGACGTCGCGCAGGCGCACGACTTCGCCGCGCGGTCCGGTCTTGACCACGATGTCGCCGAACTGGTCCTCGTTTGCGAGGCGTCCTTCGGCATTGACCGAGAGCTGCAGGTCGATGCCCTTGACGTTCGGCGAGGAGCCGACGACGCCGGCGGCGGCCTCGACGTTCTGCGCCTGAATCGATTTGACGATGTCGCTCGCGGTGAGGCCATGCTCGGCCGCCTTCTGCGGATCGACCCAGACCCGCATCGAATAGTCACCGGCGCCATAGAGCTGGACGTCGCCGACGCCGTCGATCCGCGCCAGCCGGTCCTTGACGTTGAGCACGGCGTAGTTGCGTAGATACGTCATGTCGTAGCGGCCGTTCGGCGACAATAGATGCACCACCATGGTAAGGTCGGGCGAGGACTTCTTGGTGATGATGCCGAGCTGCCGCACCACGGCCGGCAGGCGCGGCTCGGCCTGCTGCACCCGGTTCTGCACCAGCTGCGTCGCCTTGTCGGGATCGGTGCCGAGGCGGAACGTCACCGTCAGCGTCATGGCGCCGTCGGTGGTTGCCTGGCTCGACATGTAGAGCATGCCCTCGACGCCGTTGATCTGCTCCTCGATCGGGGTGGCCACCGTCTCCGCAATCACCTTGGGATTGGCGCCGGGGTAGGTCGCGCGCACCAGCACGGAGGGCGGCACGACGTCGGGATATTCCGAGATCGGCATCGCGAACAGCGAGATCAGCCCCGCGAGGAAGATCAGCACCGACAGCACGCCGGCGAAGATCGGACGATCGATGAAGAATTTCGAGAGATTCATGGCCTTGCCCCTGGGCAATATCTTGCAGTTCCCCGACAGCTCCCTCAGTCATTCCGGGGCGTGGGCGAAGCCCGCGAACCCGGAATCCGAGGTGAGTGATCAGAGTTTTGTAATCTCGAGATTCCGGGTTCGCGCGATGCGCGCCCCGGAATGACGGCAACTAGCGTTGTACCACGTCCTGATTGCCGCGATTGGAGGCCTGCTGGGGTCCACGCGCACCCATCGTAGCGACCTCCGTTTTGAGGAGGGCGCCCGGACGCACGCGCTGCAGGCCGTTGACCACGATGCGGTCGCCGGGCTTGAGCCCTGCAGTGACAATGCGTAGGCCATCGATCGAGCCGCCGAGCGTGATTGGCCGGTACACCGCGCGGCTGTCGTCGCCGACCGCCATCACGAATTTCTTGTCCTGATCGGTGCCGATCGCGCGCTCGTCGATCATCACCAGCGCCTGCTGTTTCGGCTGGCCCATGCGCACGCGGGCGAACTGGCCGGGAATCAGGCGCCCGTCCTCATTCCTGAAGACAGCGCGGACGCGGATGGTGCCGCTCTGGCCGTTGACCTGGTTGTCGATGAGCTGGATGTGGCCCTTGGCCGAGAGGCCGCCCGAGGTCGTCATCTCCACCGGGATCTGGTCGAGCCTGCCGCGCTGGCCCGACGCATCCGCGATCGAGTTCAGCGCGCGCAGCACCACCTCTTCATCCGCATCGAACGAGGCGTAGATCGGATTGACCGACACCAAGGTGGTCAGAATAGGCGAGGCCGTGCCGGCGGCGACGAGATTGCCGACGGTGATCTCGAACTTGCCGACGCGCCCGTCCACCGGCGCGCGCACCTCGGTGTAGCCGAGATTGAGCTTCGCGGTCTGAAGCGTTGCCTCCGCGGCCTTGACGTTCGCAATTGCTTCGCGATTGGCATTGTCGCGCTGGTCGTAGTCGCGCCGCGTGACGACGGCGTTGCCGACCAGCTGCGCGCCGCGCTCGAGTTCGCTCTGGGTGAACACTACGCGAGCCCTGGCGGCCTCGAGCTGGGCATTGGCCTTGTCAACCTCGGCCGCATAGGGCGCCGGATCGATCTTGAAAAGTACGTCGCCGGCCTTCACCAGCGCGCCCTCGGTGAAGTTGGTCGCAAGGATCGCGCCCGCGACGCGCGGGCGAAGCTCGACCCGGTTGACGGCTTCGAGCCGGCCGGAGAAATCGTCCCACAGCACGGTTTGCTGCGGTTCGATCAGCGCGACAGTGACGGGGACAGCCTGCTCGGCGGCGGCCGCCGTTGCGGTCGCCTGCGCGGCCCTAAAATAATGGCCGGTGGCGATCGACCCGGTGACGGCGAGGGCGCCTACGATAGCGACGCCGCCAAGAAGGCGGCGAAACCGTCCGGTACGGAGGGAATTTTGCGGGGGATGCATTTGCGCGCTCCAGAGATATGTAGTGTTCGCTACAGATGTGACGCTGGATGTCGCAGTGCAAGATACTTATGTACCATTCACTAAGAAAATTGTAGCGGCATACCGCAAGAGTTGGAACGAGAACGAAAAATAAAGCTAGAACATAGAGATAGGTTCGGGCGTTAAGCTTCAAGCAAAGCGTCAATTCCGAGGAGACAGGCACATGGGCATGGGACGCCCCCGTGAATTCGACGCCGAAGCGGCGTTGGACCAGGCTATGGAAGTGTTTTGGCGCCACGGCTATGAGGGCGCCACCATCGCCCAGCTCACCGAAGCCATGGGCATCAACCCGCCCAGCCTCTACGCCTGTTTCGGCAACAAGGAAGGTCTGCTCAAGGCCGCGCTCGACCGTTACACCAAGCTGCGCAATGTCTGGATGAATGAGGTGGTCGCGGCGCCGACCGCCCGCGAGGTCGCCGAACGGATGCTGATGGGCATCGCCGACAAGCAGACCGATCCCGCCAATCCGCCCGGCTGCCTGCTCGTGCAGGGTGGCATCGCCTGCGGCAGCGGCTCCGAGAACGTCCCTTTCGAACTCGCCGCGCGGCGTGCCGAGAACGAAGCCCAGCTCCGCGACCGCTTTGCCCGCGCCAAGGCCGAAGGCGATCTCAAGCCGACCTCCGATCCCGCCGCGCTCGCGCGCTACGTCTCCGCCGTGGCCGTTGGCATGGGCGTGATGGCCTCCTCCGGCTCGGATCGCGAGGCCCTGCGTCAGGTGGCTGATGTCGCCGTGCAGGCGGTGGAGGCGCAGTCAGCGCGGGATTAGCGCCCGCGTCTCGCGCATCCTCTGGGATAAGGCGCGGTCGCAGATAGAGAGGCGACGTTCCTTGATCGCGGTAAGGATAGCGCCCGCGTTAGCCTTACCGGTCAAGGTTGACGGGACATCGTGCGCACACGGTAGCGCCGATCGCGATAGTTTCGGTGTCTGAACAGAAACCCGTGTTTGAGAGCCCAATGTCCCGTTCCGTTGAATTGATCGTTGAAGGATATGTCCGGCTGAATGATCGTGATGCGCTCCATGAGATCCTGACGCATCGGCAGGACCTGCTGCGGCAACTGGTGACGGTGACCGGTGTCGACCCGCGGCAGGCCATCGCGCAGGTCAGCGAGGAGATCACGATCATCGAAGCCGGGCTCGCCACGCTCGCGCCGGACTAGGCATGGCCGGAAAGGCCTGCGGCGGGGTCAACAGCTCCGTGCACCGAGCGCTTGCCAGCCCAAAGCCGAGCGGGTAGAAGGCTGCCACGCCTGAGCCGTGATTTGCGCCCAAACGCGCTTTCGGCCACAGCCGGATAGTTCATTAACGCATTGAACTTGTTCGGCTATTCCGTTGGGGAATGGTGTAACGGTAGCACAACAGACTCTGACTCTGTTTGTCTTGGTTCGAATCCAGGTTCCCCAGCCAAAGCGTTATTTCCTTCAACATGAAGCAGTTATGCGGGTGCCCCTGGCATCAACCATCCGTATTGGGGTTCGAATTGAACGGCTCGTCGCAACACTCTGGCAAGAGAGGTTGCGATGAAGAGATGCAGGCGGCGCCCGGAGCAGTGTGTGCGAGCAGCGGGGTCGGCAGGCCGTCCCCGGCGCCCGGCGGAAGCGGCCGAACGAGCCGTGCCGGGCCCATTGAGAGGGGACCTCATCTTGCGCCTCTTGCTCTAGGGTGCGTACTCATAAACTCTGCCGCTGAGAGTAGGCGCACCTATGTCCGCTTGTCCCCCAACAACGGCGCGAAAGCGGACATTGTCGGACTTCCGAGATGGGCCATAAGCAGACATTGCTTAAATTGTTCATTCGGCAATTTCGACGGCCTGTTTGCGAATAGTCTCAGGGACGACAATCCTGAGCGCCTTTGCTGCCTTCAAATTGAGACCTAGTTTGAAAAGCACTAGTTTCTCTGCCGCGATATCGCCAGGTTTGGCGCCGGCCGGACCACGCGCGCAAGAATAGTTGGCGACGGGCTCGTCAATGGCACATTAACCGATCCGGCGGGTTAGAGTGTACGGCAACTAAGAAGGCGTGAGATGCACCATGTTCAACGCGGCACAGGGCCGAGGCTTCTGCTCATTCACGGCCTAGGTGGAAGTTGGCGATCGTGGAGCACGATTTTTGATGCGCTCAGCGCGCATCGCACTGTGATCGCTGTCGACCTTCCCGGACATGGGGCCACGCCGGTTACAAGCGATAGTGGCACGTTCGTCGGACTGGTCGGCAGCGTCGAGCGCTATATTGCGGAGAATGACCTGACGGGCGTCGACATTGTCGGCAGCTCGATGGGCGCACGGATCGTCCTCGAACTTGCACGGCGCGGCGGCGTCGGCAACGTTGTCGCACTCGATCCGGGTGGCTTCTGGCGCGGCTGGGAACGATCCTTTTTCAAGGTTACCATTGGGCTGTCGGGACTATTGCTGCGCGCGATCCGACCGCTGCTGCCGACGCTTAGCCGATATGCAGTGACACGTACGGCGTTGCTGGCACAATTGTCGGTACGGCCATGGGCGCTCGACCCGCATGTCGTGACGACCGAACTGACGGGACTCAGCACCACGCCGACGTTCGACGCGCTGGTCGACGATCTTGCCAGAGGCCCCAAGCAAACCGGGCCAGCCGCGCAATCCACCGGTCGCGTCGTGATCGGATGGGGCAGGCAGGATCGGCTTTGCCTGCCCCGCCAGGCGACGCGTGCCAAAGCGGCTTTCCCATCGGCAGATTTGCACTGGTTCGAGTCCAGCGGCCACTTCCCCGCATGGGACATGCCTAACGAGACCGTCGCGGTCATTCTTGCCGCAACTCAGTGACCTCGAATATCGATCACTCAAATCTCGGTGCGATGAGCGGCAGGCATCCGCCGCTCGCCGGGTTGTCGATCTTGCACGCCAGGAATAGGATTGCAGAAGATCGTCTTGGATGCATCTAAGCAGCCATTCAAGCTGGAACCATCGACGGAACCGACCTCAGTCTCGAAGACCGCCTCACGGCGCTGAAGAATGGCTGTCGAGGCCGCCCATACGTCAGAGTGTCGAATGCGCTTCCCGCCCAGATTGACCCTGGGGATCGCTTCAGTCGGCTGATGCGCGAACAGTCGTTTCGGGCGTCATCGCGGCCGTATTAGTTATGCTCATTCTGAGAGATATTGGGATCCAACATACCGGTGGAATTTCAGGCCAAGGAGCCAAAGCAATCAGATGAAGCGCTGAGCGGGGCACCTTGGACGCCGCACCACGTCCGCTTTGGGTCAGGAACGACAAAACTCAAGGTGAGCATAATAGGTTGGCTTTCGAGTGCATAACGACCAGTTGAGCCCGACAGCCGAGCCATGATTCAAGCCACACAACGGAAGGGGCCGAATCATGCGCTACGAACTCACGGACTATGAGTGGTACGTCATTAAGCCGATGTTGCCGAATAAGTCGCGCGGCGTGCCGCGGGTGAATGACCGTTGTGTCCTCAACGGCATCTTCTGGGTCTTGCGATCCGGAGCGCCATGGCGCGACCTGCCAGAAAACTTCGGTCCGTTCACCACTTGCTACAATCGATTCGTTCGCTGGCGACGGGCCGGCGTGTGGGCCAAACTCATGAGCGCACTGGCCGGCGCTCATGATGCTGCCGTGCAGATGATCGACACTCCCATTGTTCGCGTACATCAACATGGGGCCTGCATCACAAGAAACCGGCGTCAATCGATGGGAAGGTCACGCGGCGGTCTGACGAGCAAAATCCACGCGGTCGTCGACAGCAATGGTCTACCGGTACGACTTGCGTTGAGTCCTGGCGAGGCGCACGACGTTCGACTTGCCGGTAGACTGCTCTCTCGTTTGAGATCCGGATCAATGCTGCTCGCCGACCGCGGCTATGACGCTGACTGGATCAGGGAGCTTGCCATGAAAAAGGGCGCATGGGTCAATATCCCGCCGAAAAGCAATCGCACCGATCCGATCTGCTTCAGCCCGTATCTCTACCGTGCCCGCAACCGCGTCGAGCGGTTCTTCAACAGGATCAAACAATGCCATCGGGTGGCGACGCGCTACGACAGGCTTGCTGGAAACTACCTTGCCTTCATCCAACTTGCATGTATCCGGCTATGGCTCGCCGCTCGTTATGAGTCCGCGCCCTAGCCAAACACGAGCTAGGTGCCGGAGAACTCTTGGCTGGGTAACACCGGCGGAAACACGCGACGAGTTGTTGCAAGATAGGCAGCACACAGAGTGCTAATATGAGAGGTTGACACCGGCTCGATCAATTACAGGCTCTCCCGCAACATCACTACGCGTCCTGCCGCGTTATGACGGACCGCTTCACTGAATCAGCCTTGAATTGATGCTATTCCTTCTCACGATCGTCTGGAAATTAGCTCGTGATGGAAAAAGTGCCGAGTGAGCAGACAGAGGCCAACATCTGGGTGTCGGCGATGGAGGGTACGCAGGCACGCGAAGCTGCCGCCTCGGCGCTGCGATGGACTAAAATACCCACGCTGATCTGCGGTGCCACGTTGATCCTGGTCATCGTACAGATGATCCGTTGGTCCGACTGAAGGCGCGCCGGAGCGGTCCCGGGGCGACACGCCGTCATCACATGCTCTGCAAGTAGCTTAAAGCAGACAGCTTGGTGGGGTCGGCATTCGCAGGCCGTCAGACATTCCCATAAAGTGTGTTTTTGACCATGACGAATCCTTTCAGGAGTTCCTGGATGCCTTGATCCAGGGAAACGCCAGGGCGGTATCCGGTCTTTTCGATCTTGGCGTTGGAGACGATGTAGTTGCGTTGATCCGGATCGCGCCCCACCTGCGCGTCCACGAAGTAAAACTCGGGAAGGAATTTCTGGATATGTTCGCACAGTTCCTTCTTGGAGACATTCGCGTCTGACAGGCCGACGTTGTAGATATGGCCCTTCATCTTTTCGAAATTCGCCAGACCGTGTTCGAAGACGCGGGCGACGTCGCGCACATGAATGTAGTTACGCTTGAAATGCCCTTCGAACAGGATAACGAAGCGATCGTTCACCGCGCGATAGACGAAGTCATTGACGAGGAGGTCGAGCCGCATACGGGGCGACATCCCAAACACGGTCGCCAGACGGAAGCTGATCACGTTGGGATGCTCCATCAGCTCCTTTTCAACGGCAACCTTGTCGATTGCATATTGTGAAATTGGCCGAAGCGGTGAGTCTTCGGTGCAATAGTTGTTCTCGTCTCCCGAGCCGTAAGCACTGTTCGTGGTGGGCATGATGATCCGTTGCTCGCCGGATACGTGCTTCAGCATCATCGTGATGGCGTCGTGGTTGATCGTCTTGGCGCCGATGGGATCCCGGCTGCACAGCGGCGCGCCGACCAGAGCCGCGAGCGGAAAGATCACGTCTGCTTTCTTCAGAAGCGGCAGCATCGTCTGCTCGCTACGGATGTCGCCTCGCACGATATTGAAGTTGTCGTAATGACAACAATGGTTGAGGCTCGTCTGCTTGAACATGAAATTGTCCAGCACCGTGACCTTGTGGCCGGCATCCAGCAACCGGGGGACGAGTGTCGATCCAATATAACCGGCACCACCGGTCACGAGAATGTTGTAGCTCATCGATGGAACTCCCTTGGTCTACGCGCAGACGCGCGGCGTCTGCGCCAGGCGTCATTCATTGAACAGGAAACATGGCGTTTTCCACGCATTCACAGAGTGCGTGCGCGAAGATAATGTGAAGCTCCTGGATGGTACTCGTCACATTGCTCGGCGCTAGCAAGCAGTGGTCTGCCTCGTGGGCCACAAGTCCGCCGTCGTGGCCGGAGAAGACGATCGTTCGAATGCCGAGTTTCTTGCAGCTGCGGACCGCTTCCAGAATATTCTTCGAGTTGCCGGACGTGGTGATTCCAAGAAAGATATCCCTGGTCGTCATCTTTCCTTCGACCTGGCGGGAAAAGACTTTGTCGAAGCCATAATCGTTTCCGATGGCCGTCAGAATCGACGAATCGACGGTCAGCGCCTCCGCGGGCAACGGCGATCGGTCACGCGCGAGCTTGCTGACGAATTCGGCCGCCAGGTGCTGGGCGTCAGCGGCCGATCCGCCGTTCCCGGCGATATACAGGCGGCCGCCCGCTCTGTAGGCGGCGACGACGGTGTCCGCGATGGCCTCGAAGGTCGCGATCCTGTCCTGATCGGACAACAGGGCCTGTTTCGCCTCGATCGAGGCGGTCAGTCTTGCCAGGAGAGATGCCTTGGCAGCGGTCATATCGGGCGATCCGAGGGGGCTTGTTGATCAACCAGTGTATGCATGCTCAAGACCTCGGCGGCGCGTCGATAGTCCTCGGGTATGCCGATATCTATAAATCGGCCCCTGTGGCGAACGCCATACATGGCCGTCTGCAAGTTCAGCAATGCCGGAATGATTTCGGCCTCAAGCGATACTTGCCCTTCGAAATGTGTCGCGACCCGGTCGAGCACCCTAGGTGAGATCAGATAGACACCACCGTTCGCCCAGACGAGCTCTTCCGCAGCGGGGGCGACCAGCGAGATCAGCCGGTCATCGGCTCGCAAGTTTACGCCGAGAAAGCGTTTGGTGTCGCGCGTGGGGAACAGCCCAACCGTCCAGTCCGAGCCCTTTTCGACATGAGCTGCCTTCAATTCTGCGAGCGGCAAATCGAAGAAGGTATCTCCGTTCAGAACCAGGAAGGGTTCGTTGGCCGACAATTTCTGTCGAGCGAGCAGAACGGCGCCGCCGGTCCCGAGGGGTTCGTCCTCGATAGCATAGAGAACTTCTGCGCCGCTGAAACTGGCCCCGATCCGGTCGACGATCATCGTTGCCTTGTAGCCGACCGAGAGGACGAACCGGTCCACCCCCTGCGATGACCAATAGGCCATCTGGTGCTCGAGGAAGGGGCGTCCGCCGACGGGGGCGAGGGGCTTTGGCAGGTCAGGGACCGCAGCCCGGAGGCGCGTCCCTTTGCCGCCGGCCAGGATGATTGCTTGCATCGATGCCTGTCTCAATTCACGGAGTTGAGAAGGGCACAAATCTCGTCGACCTCATCGATTGCAAGATCGGGGAAATTGCCGATGTAGAAGCCGAAGAAATGAATGTGGTCGGTTTGCGGAAAAAGCTTGTAATGCTCTGCCGGAACGACGGATTTCAGGTAAGGCTGGCGAAGCTGGTTTCCGCCACCGGCGCTTCCCCTGCGAAACTCGATACCGGCGTTGCGCATGGCGGACATCAGCCGTTCGGCGAAATCCATGTCGGGCCGCTGCAAGACCAAGTTGAAGGCGTAGTTGCTGGACCCTTCCGTCTTGAAATCGGTACGGAACTTCTCGGGATCGATCCGCGAGAGGAAGTGAAGGAAATTCCTGGTGCGGAGTTCGACGTTCTCATCAAGCCGGGAAAGCTGCCGCCGACCAAGAATTCCACCGAGCTCGGTGTTGCGGACGTTGTAGGCCGCGTGAGCGAAGATGAAATCCGGATTCAGATCTGGATGTTTGGCGATGTACGCGTCCTTGACGGCAAGATCGTTCGCTTCGCGCACCATGCCGTGGGACCGCAGCATCCGTGCCGCCTGATAGGCCTCCGGATCGTTCGTGCAGATCATGCCGCCTTCGATCGTCGTCATATGGTGCGCATAATAGTAGGAGAAGTTCGATATCCAGCCGAAGCTGCCGAGCTTCTTGCCGTTATGCGTGGCGCCGTGGGATTCGCAGACATCCTCGATCAATGGAATACCCGCTTGATCGAGATATCGGATCAATTCATCGGTCAAACCGTCGAAGCCCTGCACGTGGGTCAGGAACACCGCCCGGGTTCGGTCGGTGATGGCGTCGATAATCTTCGACGCATCCATCGCGAGCGTCTTGGGGTCGATGTCGACGAACACCGGCGTAAAGCCGTTCTGGATGACCGAGGCGATGTCCGAAACCCAGGTCAATGGCGGCACGATGACCTCGCCTCCGTCGGGGTACCGGATCTTCAGAATAGCCATGGTGAGCAGGTTGGCTGAAGCGCCCGAGTTGACGAACACACTGTACTTGGTGCCGAGCCAACCGTTCCACTCCTGCTCGAACGCGCGCACGTTCGGACCGTTCGTGAGAATCGGATCGTCCTGCCTCAAGTGCTCGATGAGAGCGTCCAGATCGCCGCGCGCGATATTGTTGCGCATGAGAGGGAATTTCATCAGCTGCCGTCACCTTTGATCGTTTTTGAAAGATGGGCTCGACTTCGAAAAATCGAGTATCCGTCTCGTCACTACGTCCGGTCCTATTCCCACCTGCTCGTGCAGTTCCGCACGGGTTCCCAACTCGAAGCGATAGCCGCCCTCGACCCCGATATTGAGCAGTTTGACGTCGATCGCGTTGTGTCCAATGAAATTATAGAGCAATGCGTCGAGCCCGCCGCGACCGGCAAAGCCTTCTTCCATACTGACGATGGTTTGGTATCGTGACAGCTCATCACGCAATCTGTCCCGGGAAAAACGCGTCAGATCGAACAAGTCGATGATGCCGACCGTCTGCCCGCTCCCCCGCAAACGCTCGGCGACCGCAAACGCCGTGTGCAGCATATAGCCCGTCGCGACGATGCAGATTGAGCCCTCGCGGCGGTGCACATGGAAACCATCGGCAAGCTTCGGTGCAGCTTCGGCGTAAATGGGAGGGAGCACCTGCGCATCGAGCCGCAGATATTTGGGGCCGAGCTCACGGACGCACCTGTCAAAAAGCATTCCCGCCGTGATGTGATCGGCAGGCGACATCACCTGAAAATTGGGTAATGCCCGCATCAGCGTGATGTCTTCGTAGCATTGGTGAGTGGGGCCTGAAACGACGTAGCTGTAGCCGGCGCCCACCCCGATCAGGTTGACATTCATCGGCCGCACTTCCGAAAGAAGTGCCAGACTGACGCGGATTTGCTCGAAGCATCGCATGGTGATGAATGGAGCAATCGCATACGCAAAGACCTTGTAGCCCTCCAGCGCAAGCCCGGCGGAAATATTGATCAGATTTTGTTCCGCGATGCCGACATTCACGAATCTGTTGGCGTGATCGGCGCGAATGCGATCGAGGACCGGCGAGCCAAAATCGGCCGTCACGAAGAAAATGCTGGGATCCGACGCCATCGCCCGATGGATCTGCTCCAGCAACGCGTCGCGCATGGCTCTCGGCTTAACGAGCATCGTCGGCGTCCAGCAAGGAGTCGAGCAGATCGGCCTTTGGCATGAGGATGTGGGCCAAAGCCTCGTTCTCGAGGCCTGGAACGCCTCGACCCTTCAGAGTCCTGGCGATGAGGGCCTTCGGCCGACCATTGAGGTCTGCCTTGAGATTCAGGAGTTGGCTCTGCAAGTCCAGCACATTGTGACCGTCGACATCCACGCACTGCCAGCCGAACGCCTCCAGGCGTTTTGCCAGACCGTCGTGCGAAACGATGTCGTCGGTGAATCCGAGCATGCTGATGCTGTTATTGTCGACGATGAGGTGCAGATTGTCGAGTTTGTGCTGGGATGCGAACATGATCGCCTCCCAGTTCGCGCCTTCATGCAATTCGCCGTCGCCCGATACGACGAAGACGCTTTGTCTCCCGCCGTTTCGCTTGAGGCCTAGCGCCATGCCCGACGCTACGCCGAGGCCGTGACCGAGCGAACCGTTGATGGTCTCATACCCTGGAATGATGGGGTCGGGAATACCACCGAGGATGCCGCCCGCCTTGCAGACTCTCTGGAGTTCTTCGGCGGGGAAGAAGCCGAGATCAGCCAGGATCGGATACATGCAAATCGAGCCGTGTCCCTTGCTGATCACGCAGCGGTCGCGCTCGATCCAGCGAGGATTTGTAGGGTCGATCCGTAAAACGCCACCGTAGTACAACGCAACGAATATCTCGATGGGAGAAAGCGACGAAGCGATGCGGGTTTCGGGCGCGCGGCGATGAATCTCAAGGGTCTCTCGCCAGACCCAATGAGCCTTTTCTTGAAGGTTTACGCTGTTGCTGATCAAACGGCCGCCTCTGCAGTTTTCACGTTCTTCCGGTACCAGGCATAGGTTTCCGCAACGCCGGTCTGCAAGGCAATGCCTGCACTCCAGCCCGTTGAGCGGAGGCGGCTGCTATCCAGCAATTTGCGAGGCGCGCCGTCGGGCTTTGCCGGATCCCATGCGATTTCGCCCCGATAGTCAACGGCAGTCGCAACCAGTTCGGCCAGGTCCCGTATGGCCAGATCGTGCCCCGAGCCGACATTGAGCGGAAGCTCGAGTCCGGAAGTGTCCTGCGCGATCAGATGCGCGCAGCATTCCGCAACGTCATCCGCATGGATGAACTCCCGCCTGGGACGGCCACTGCCCCATAGCAACACCCTATCCGCAGCCTTGACCTTGGCATCGTGGAAACGGCGGATCAGGGCCGAAAGAACGTGCCCCTTGTCGGGGTCGAAATTGTCGTTCGGCCCATAAACGCTGTTGGGAATGAGCGGAATGAAGCGATTGTGGCCATATTGCTGGTTATAGGCCAGGCATAGCTGCAGGCCGGCCATCTTGGATACCGCATAGGCCATGCTGGTCGGCTCTGGCAGGCCCGAGAACAACCTGTCTTCCTTCATCGGTTGCGGGCACTCGCGCGGATACATGCAGGACGAGGCAAACAACAGCAGCTTCTTGACACCGGTCCGATGCGCCGCCGCAAGGACATTGAGCTGAATGGCCAGATTCGAGCTGATGAAGTCCGCCGGATAGGTCCTGTTTTCGAGGATGCCGCCCACCTTGCCGGCGGCGAGGATGACATAATCGGGCGCATGGCTGTCGAAGAACCGCTGGACCGTCGCGGCATCCTGCAGGTCGAGCGCGCCATGCGAAGCGGTCAGGACGCGGTAATTCGCGTCGGCCGCAAAACGCCTCAGCGCAGCCGATCCGATCAGACCGGTATGGCCAGCGATATATATCGTTGGCAGCGACATCTACAGACCGTTCGGCTGATACAGCACGACACGGCTACCCGACTCCTCGAAATCGAACGGCACATGAATCAACTGGCTCAGCCGACCTCGAATGGCGGCGTGGCGCTCGGGCTTTGCAAAGATCAGCATGAACCCGCCGCCGCCCGCGCCGAGCAGCTTCCCTCCGATGGCACCGGCGTCTCGCGCAGCCTGATAGATCTGGTCGATTTCCGGAGTTGTCACCATATCCGACAATGAGCGCTTGGACAGCCAGGATTCATGCAACAGTTCGCCGAAGGCCGATATGGGGGCGGATGAATTCACGAAGATATCGAGCCCTTCATCGACCATCGCCTGCATCCGCATGAGCTGTGTTTTCTTGGCGGCCATGTTCGCCACTTGCGACTTGGCGATGTCGGACGCAAAGCGGGAGAACCCGGTGAAGCAAAGCATCAAATGTGATGAGAGCTCCGCCTTGCGCTGCGGCGGAACGATGACGGGGGTGACGTCGAACGTGCCGTCAGGCAGAAATCGGACGTGATTCAATCCGCCGTAAGCGGCAAGGACCTGATCCTGCGATCCCACGTTCTCCTTGAGAAGTTCCTGCTCGATGTGAATCGCTGCTTTCGCCAGCTGCGCCTTGTTCGACATGCTGCCGCGGAGTGCATGAAGCGCGTGCACCAAACCGACCGTAAAGGACGAACTCGATCCAAGCCCCGACCGGGCCGGCAGATCGCCATCGTGATGGATCTCGAGGCCTTCCCTGACGTTTTCGAATTGCAGCGCCGCTCTCACGGCGGGATGCTTGATCTGGTCGACGCTGGCGACGTTCTCGATCACGGAGTACACGATGCGATGCTTGTGCTCGAAAAACGGCGGAAGTCGACGGCAGGTAATGTAGCAGAATTTGTCGATTGCCGTGGCCAGCACCGCCCCGCCGTGCTCGCGGACCCATCCAGGATAATCCGTGCCGCCGCCGAAGAAGGAGATTCGATAAGGCGTCCTGGTAATGATCACGGTGTAGACCTTGTCTGATGCGAAGATCGAGGCGGCGTTACCGGCAACAAGCTGAGTTGCCTGGATGGCCTAGTCGCCCAGCAACTTTCGCCTGAGGCGAATTTCCGACATCTGCTCGATGTTGTTGCGCTCCGTCGCGCCAAACTTCTGCTCGATCAGCGAGAGAAAGGCGGGGTTCCGAAAATAGGTCTGCCAGGCTTCATCCCGAAATTTCAGGACCTCCGCCGCCGAGAGATACTTCGTCCGCATTGGCGCGCTTTCGTACGACAGGAAGGCGAATGCCTCGAATGAATCGGGCAATGCCCAGCCGTTTTCTCGCGCCGTATGGTAGAGCGGGCTGCCGGGCAGGGCTTGACACGGGTACATGTTGGCCATCTCGGTATTCAACTCGAGGGCGAGGTTCAGCGTTTCCTGCATCGTGTCGTAATTGTCTTCTGGAAAGCCGAAGATGTAATTGCTGATGATGTTGATGTCTGAATCCCGGATGGTCTTGCAGACGTCCCGGATGTTGATCTCCTGAAAAGTGCCCTTCGACACTTCCTGGCGAACGGATTGGTTGCCGGCCTCGATGCCCAGCGCAAGCCAGTTGACGCCGGCCCGCTTGAATTTGTCGAGCGCATTTGCTCGCACCGTATCGACCCGGGAATAAGTCCACATGTTGAAGCCATAGCCGGCATCGATGCAGTCATCGAGGATGGGCAGGTAGTACTTCCGGTTGAGGAAGAACATCTCGTCGCTGATCCGCAGCGTCTTGACGCCCATGCCGGCAAGCTTGCGCATTTCCCGCGCCACCCATTCCGGGCTCCAGAAACGCATGCCACGGGAATGCGAAGCATTGATCGCATCGTCGTTGTCGACCCGGTTGACGATGTTGATCATGCAGAAATTGCACGCAAACTGACAACCGAGCGACGTGTAGATCGCCGCGAACGGCGTTCGCTTGTCGTGGTTGAACTCGGCGTGCCAGAAATGCGCTCTGTAGAGGTCCAGCGGCCGCTCCCGGCACGGGAGCAGATCCCAGGCATAACCGGGCAGGTCGATATCCATACGGGCTTGCGGAACGACCTGCTCGGGTGGATTCAGCGCCAGTTCCGGCACAGGCCCGTTCGATCGTTTGTACCCTATGCCCTTGATGGTCCGAAGATCGTCCTTCAGGTTGGACCGCAACAGATTGTGCAGGGCATACACGCCCTCGTTGAGCAGGACGATATCCACGCAAGGATAGGCCAGCACTTCTTTCGGAAGTGCGCTGGTATGCGAGCCGACGAAGCAGATGGGGGCGGCCAGCCCAGCAGCCTTGAGGGCGGTGGCCAGTTCAATTGCCCCGATCATGCTTGTGGTGCCGGAGTTCGGATTTTGTCCGTAAAGCACCATCACGACGAGGCGGGGCTTGGCGTCCTGAATCCGCTTCACCGCGGCTTCCAGCGACAGCCGCTCGGCGTCACTGTCGAGGATGCCAACGTCAAAGCCCTTGGCGCGGCACGACTCGGCCAGCAGCAAAGACCAGGTGGGCGGCTCGATGGCGGAGAACGTTTTTGCCAGATCTTGATAGGCTTTGGCCGACGAATCCGGAGTTACAAAAAGTGCATCCATCCCCACGTCCCAAGTTCAAATCCCGATTAGCTCAACCACTTTGGGCGAACAACCCAGAAGTGCTTCGTATGACCAGTATGGGGCATTGGATGATGGGGACAACAAGACAGAAGATCGATTTATCGTTCTCCGTGCCCGGGAAACTACGGGCTCGTGCGGTGCATGAGGATGCGGAACCGCCGTTCCGTGAATGGGTCCGGTCCGAGCCAGTCCTGGTTCGGTGATGGCATCGCGGCGTCGATGGCCGCTCGGCAGCTATCGAGAATTCGTCGATAAAATCGACATCTGCGATTCGAGGGACGTAACGCCTGCACTGACGATGCCACCCCCATCGAGATGTGACGCGGGTGTGACAATCGATCCAGCCCCCCTTCTCTCAGGGGACTCCGCTTATCTTGCTGAAATAGTATCGCGACACCATCCAGGCGAAAAGATAGCATCGCCAGCCCACGGGCAGGTCGAAATCCAGCAGGAATCGTCGGGCGCAGAGCGGCCAGATCCCGAGCAAGCCGGTTCGCGTCACGGCGCTTTGCTCGGGCAAGTTGCGCCTCTGCGGGGTTCCTCCGGACACGAGGGCCAACAGGCGATCAGCCTCCAGCCGGCGCGTTCCGGCAAGCGCGATGAAGGTCAGGTCGTCGCCAAACCGCGACCGGTCGGTGTAGGTCGCATCCAGTGCGTCGGGATTGTTGCGATAATGGACGTGCTCGAACACGATGTCGGCGGCATAGCAAATTCGCGAATATCCGCGCTTTTCAAGGCGCCGGAAAATGTCCATCAAGTGCACGTCGATGAACGCGCCCTTGTAGATGTCAGGGTAGGGGGCGGCGAGCGCGCTGCAGGCTGTCTGAGACAGGATCGGGAACGTGCACAGCTTGGGGCCCTTGAAGAGATCGTTGGCATAGCCGAGATAGACGCCGTCCGGATGGCTCGCGTCGAGTTCGCGCACCTTCTCGTCCCATCCATTGGTCCGAATGATGATATCGTCATTGACCGCGATGGTGATTTCGCCGGTCGCGTGTCGAAGGCACTCGGCGTTGTAGGCGCCCATGGTCTGGCGCGGACCGATGACCAGCTTGAGGGCAAGCCCGTCAAAGACAATGCCGTGGCTGTCGGCGTCGTCGTCGTCGACTCGCAGGATGACTTCAATGAGTTCGGGACAAGTGCTCTGCGCAACCACGCTTCGAAGAAAGCGCTCCACGAGGTCCCGGCGACCGCGAGTCGGAAGAAGCAAGGAGATGCGCTTTTTCATTTGGGATTAAGCTTGGATTCGAAGAATCGTTAGGCTCCCCCAAAGGCCTGACGGCGAAAGTAGAGAAGGCCGCCAAGCACTACCGGCCGGCAACCATGCCACGCCCGGTAAATAGAAGCGTTCGCGAGCCTTTACAAGGTCTGATTGCGGGTCCCGGTTGGCGCAAATCTGCCGAATTCCGTGATCCTTGGGACTCGTCTGTAAGGCTAAATACGGGATGTTGCGGACAGCGCTTGCGATTGGTTCAATTGGACCACGCTGAAGCAAGCCCTCTCACAATAGGGATATCGGGTTTGATTGACTCGTGAGTCTCGAAGAAGGGCGGCAGGTGATCTTTGCAATCGATCATACCATGATCCTTATTATCGTAGTTTTGCTCGAAGAATACGCCATGCGAACCAATGGAATTGGAGATGAGCCGGGCGTAAGTCCTGACCTGATGCGGGCTCATCTCGCTCATTGAGAGTGTGTTGATGACGAGGTCGAAGCTCTGGCCAGGGAGGTGAGTTTGAGCCAGGTAGTTGGGGAGAAGGCAAATCACTTCGCTCGACTTTTGACTGAGGTTGGTTCCAGCGGTGACAAGTCGAACATTCCCGTTGAGCGCTGTGGCCAAGTAGATGCTGGAAAACAGCAGGGATTCGGGGAGGTCGCAGATCACGTACTGCGTTGGCTTCAACGCATTCAACAAGCCGAGGCATAGGGCACCGTACCCGCCGCCGATTTCGAGAATGCGCAACGGACGACCATGGAAGCGCTCGAGTATTCCGGAAAGGGCGATCAGGCTCATTCGCTCCTGATAATGGACGATATCGGCGTTCACGATGCGGTCATTCCACCACCAGCCGCATTCGCCGAGAATGTTAGGCGCGTTCAGAATGAACGGAGGCGGAGTGTTGTTTGTCAGCGCTTGCCAATGCGTCACAAGTTGGCCTCGCACCTCTTCGCCCCATCTCGTTTCAAGATCGTCGGCAACAGGGTCCGCACCACTTCCTGCGCCTGGCGCCATTCGCGGGAGGTTGTTTCCAGTGAAATTCTGCGCGCGAAAGCGGAGAAGCCGTATCTCCTCGGGTTTCAACGATGCTAGTAAGTTGTAGCATTCAAGATAATCGTTTGGTGCTCCGGGATCCCAATTTGCGGCAGGCATAGCAAAACTCTCGTCGATCTCCGGCGAGCTTGTGACCTGATCGCGACGTACTCTCACGGACTCTTTGACCTCGTAACCGAGGCGCTGGGCTCGCTGGATATCCTCTTTGGAGAGTTTCCGGTTGTGTTGGTGCGAGGCGATATCGAGATTCGTCCTTCCGCCGGATGGACGAACAAACCAATCAAAAATGCCCATGCCCGCTCCCTACATTCAGAGGGAAAAAAATAACCCACACCCCCTGGAGGAGCAACCCTATGATAGATCCGGGCGAATACCGATCGATGGGCCAAGACCGAGTCGACGCGCGAAAGCGCCATCGCCGGCTATTCGGCGCGAACTCGGTCCGTAATCGCCCAATATTCGATCAGATCGTGAGGGAAGGGATTCTGCGTTTCGAAATCCTTCACGAGTCCGCAATAGCCCTCGTACATTTCATCGTAAGCCGAGCTCCATCCGGTAATGTATGAGCCTAATTTTTCCTGCCAGTGTTCGTTCAGATCCACCTGGAAGGTGCATGCGGCAATTCGCGAGGTATCGTTCGTTCCGATGGACACCGTTGCCCGGCCACAACGAAGGCCGGCGATGATGCGCATTGACGAAAGCCAGCGCCAGCTTTTGCGCTGAGGAATGTTGAGAACGATCTTTGCAGACTCATTCAGTATGTCGCGCTGCTTGCGCGAAACCAGTTTTCCTGGAAATCGGACCGAAAATCCCAAGGCCCTGATCTCCGGCAAAAGTCGTTCTCGGTATTCCGTAGGAAAACCAGTGAACAAGAGATCGTATTCCGGTTCCGGCTCGTGCCGTGCTTTGGAATCGAGATGTTCAATCGCCGGGAAAGGTATGGCTCGCGTAGCCATGCCGAACATCAATTCATTGAAGTTCTTCAATTCGGGAAGATCACCAAGCACCATGAGGAATTTGATGTAGGGTTGGCAACTCAAAAGGCATTTCAAACGCTCGGCCTGGGTTGCAGGGTGCATGTAGTCATTGTCGCTCCAAAGGGGATCGCCGTGGATGAAAATCCGACGATCTATGAAGTCGATATGCTCCGTCATGATCACGGCAACTCGCTTGCGCGTTCGCGTGCAAAAGTCGATCAGCGTGTCGCGTGATCGCGCCGAAAAGTTTTCGATGACGACGTTGAGCGCCAACTCGCAAGGATCTCGTCCGATGGACACGGGATAGCCGTTCTGACGAAATGCACTCAGAAAATACTCAATCTGGTCGCTGATCCCGTGAAACGGATGATTGTAGATCCACAGGTGGACGCGAGGATATTTGATGGGCTCTGAAATTGTCATTCGTGAGTTTCGCGGGCGAACTCTTTTGCAGTTTGCGTCGGTTCGAAGCAACGAAGGCGTGTTTCCAAAGTCGCACCATTACTCAGGTTGACTTGGTTTGTTGTTCAGAGCCGCGAAGATTGTTCTTACTCTGCGTTCACGGATCCGTCGTAGCAAGACATTGACTGCGTGATTGTTCGCTATGACCCGAGACCAGCTCATCGAGCCGCGCTTCGTTTTCACGATCGTTCTGTTCAGAGAATATGCGGAATAGGTTCGTGAATATTGCCGTCTTTCAGCCTTCGAGATGACAAAGGCGCCTTCCGCCTGAGGTATTGCGTAGTACTTGTGAAATGAACGAATGACGTTGAAGCCATCGACGTTTTCCATCACCAGCGTCGTATAGTCGTCGTCTTTGATCTGCCCTCGTTTGTAATCGAGATACTTCAGCCAAAGTCTGGTAAATCCTTTTGCCTTTTCGACCGTGCGGTATTGTCGCAAAACAAAGCTGTGCAAACCTGGATAGGGCATCAACTTGTGCGAGACCCAACGCCGCAACTTGCTCGGGCTTGGATTGAACTTACCATGCGGATGGGCCAGGTAGAGATCGCTCAGCGCGGTCAACGTGGTTGCAAACGTCGTTTCTGGGCTGTTTGGATCAAAATGATGCGCAAGCACGGACCAGTCCGTCAGGGCCATTCCAGGATCTCCAGAGACATGCACTGCCGCTCCGCCAAGTTCCCAGACCTTGCTGACGCCGGTATCCAGGAGAGGCATCGGTTGGGATGCGCTTTCAAAGACGCGGGACCATGTCGCCCGATCGATCGTGCAATTGCTCAATGCGGCTGACAGATCCGAAATCTGTGAGGAGCGCCTCTGTTCATGCCGACATAGGAGCGCCTTATCCTTCACGGCATCCCAGAAGTGAGACGCGAATGCGTCTCCGGAGAACTGAAGGCGCGCCCGCTCTGCCGAGCGATGGCTTAGCGCGGAATATGCATCCCTGTCATCCAGCAGGCCGAATACTCGCTCCACCATTTGTGTGACCAGGGCATGGGTGACTTTCGGCATCCGTTTGTAATCATCCAGGAGAACTCCTGTGCGGGGGTCAGAATGCCATATCTCGTCTTTCACTCCCCTCAGAACGACCGCATGTTCCTCGTCGGTCACATACACCGACGTTCCGACCGTATCCGTTACGATCGGGACCGTTCCGAGTGTCATCGCCTGGAGTATCGAGGCCGAATGAAGCGACGCACTTGGAAGCAGAAAGAAATGAGCGTCGGCCATCAGCGCATTGATTTCGTGGTTGGCCAGGTAACCCTCTGCCCAAAGGATGCTGCGTCCCAATTCACTGCGAACGAATTCCGGGTCGACACCATGGCTTTTCAACGAAGCATCGTCCGGCCTTCCGCAGCGAAGGACCAATCTTCCTGTGCGTCCGGCGCAGCGAAACTCCTTCCAGAAGCGCAGGACGACATGACCGCCACGGTTGAAGAAATTGGCCTGCTGCTGATGAGCAGAATTGATGAAGAGGAAACGGGGTTCGTCGAGGCGCTTTGGTGGGTAATCCCTCGGATCCACGGCTGAACTGCTGAGGCCGATCTTCGATGAGAAAAGCTTCTTGTCGATTTCGGGGTTGGCAAAAAAACGGCCGAGACTCTGCAAGGTCGTGGGTATGTGAGAATAAATGCCTTGGCACAGCGGGCTGGCAAAGAGGCTCCCGTAATGTGCGCGCAACTCGTCAAGCTTGTCGAAGCTGCCATGTCCTTGATGGGTCAAAGGAAAGAATACCGGCGCAAATGATTCGCAGTGCAATACGAAAGGGCGCGTCAGGGACGGGTATGGCGCGGTATGATGAAATTCGATCTCGCCGGGAAGCGCGTCCGTGAGCACCCTGTCGGGCGGGTAGAAATATGAATTGTAGGAGCGCGCGATGGCGCCGCTAGAGGCGGACTTGGCCTCGTGTGCTTGAGATCTCGCAAGACTGACGGCGGTATTCCGATCGCCTTGAACGCTTGCGAAGTGCCGATGAAGTTTGACGTTGTCCCAGGCTGCGAGGTCAATGTCGGACGGCGCGTGATCAAACAGAGCGCGATAAAGCGGATGGAAACCGTTGAGAGGTATGTAGTGGCTCAGGCTCCATGGTACGGCGACTTTCATGTTCATTCCCCGTTCCATACGATCCACGGCCCAGTCCTGCGCTTTAATTTAGGTGAGGGTCGCTCACCTTGCGGCTTCGATCGCTGCCGTCTCCGACCGTTCGGCGATGAGTCGACTCAGGCGGGCCTTCTCGATCTCGCATATACGCAGCAACACCTTCTCGCGACTTGAATCGAAGAACAAATCATCGGTGGAATAGAGTTTCGACAAGTCTTGAGGCGAGCGGGTGAAGTCGACGGCCCCCAGGGACTGGCGACATCCAGCGTAGCGACCGCGGCAGTATACAATGTTGAAACCCAGGTGGCTTTCCACCAGTTGAATGCTGCCGGTGTCGTCGAGTTTCGATCTGATCTCGCCTATCGTCAGATTGCACAAGTCAACCAGCGCGTCCTCCAAGGTTGGCGCGAGGAAGAGATCCGAACTGGCGTAGGACTGTACAAGCGTGTCGAGCGGCAGCGAAAAGTCGACTGGTCCCAAAGACCTGCGGCAGGCGACATACCTGCCTTGGCTGCGGATGATATTGAACCCCAGTTCGGACCGTGCAATTTCAGCCACTGCAGGCGTGTCCCCAGGCCGCAAGTGCTCCGGAATATGCGGCTCGTAGTCTAGCCGGTCAATCTTTTCAAATCCTGCCCCACGACGCTGCACGGCCCACAAACCGTCCCATGCGGACACGGTGCCCAGTGTATCTGCGAGCGCCTGTGAAACCCCGGGGTGGTAGTTCAATCCGCTGGCGGGATCATTGGCAAAATCGACATTGCTCAGCAACGCCTGGCGGTGCGCCTCGCGATCGGCCGAACTCGCCGGCAGTTCGTAATCGTCGCCGCAGAGAAGTCCCTGATCCGCAACGAGTTCCTTTGCCTGAGTAATGTCGTTGTAGATGTCCGCATAGAGATGCGAGGCGTCGAGGAAGACGATCTGATAGAAGCTCCTCGTCAGGCGCGGAAGCACGTCACGCGAATTGCCTTTGGTGACGGTCACGATATCCGCCACGCCAGCAGCCGCGATATTGCGCTGAAATTCCAGGAATATCCCGCCCTTGTCCGCGGCCCGGTTCATTTCCTCGTAGATTTCCGCCTTGTTTGCCTCGAGATCGAAGTAGGGCTCCCAGATGTCAACGCAATGCACGGATCCGGACAAGCCGAGGTCCTTGATCGCCTTGGCCCAGGTGATGGTCGAGGCACCGGCCCACGACCCCACCTCGAGGATGTTGACTGTCTGCACGCCATGCTTTTCCTTCAGGTGCCTCACCAGCGACGCCATGTGGGCTTTGCGAATGGCCGGCCCCTGCCGCATAACCTCTGACGAGAATTGTGGCCATTCGGGAATACTACGGGTATCGTTGCTCATTGCGGTCTTTCGAGAACTACCATCACAGGATATCGAACTTTGGAGACAGGTCGAACAGACCGTTGAAGTCGATGCGCTTGGCGACCGGAGCTATGGTTATCATTGCGACGGAACGACGGACATCCACGGCGCTCCCCCCGGGAGTTCCATCGATTTCCGCCACGCCGACGTCGAGAAAATAGTCGCCCGGCCGCAGCGGTGCGGAGAGGGAAAACCGGATTGTCTGTAGTATCCCGGGCTTGCTGGCAGGCACGGCGATACGCTGCATGTAGGTATTGCTGCCATAGACCTCGATGCCCGCAATTGTCTTCAGCCCGAAGCCATACAGCGGAGCGAATTCGGCTGCGAACCTCATCTTCACATAGATGTTCATCGGGTCCGCAAAATTGACCTGCGCCGGATCCCAGACGCCGCCGGATTCGACCACGCAGTCGAGGATCTCGGCACGACGGTCGCCGAACCGAATTTCGTTCTTGCAATAGGACCGTCGCTCCTCAACTCGCTTGTCGTCGCGATATTCAACGGCGGAATGGTTCGATCCTGGCTCTTGGCCGCTCTCGCCGGCATCATCCTTCTCCGTGACGGACGGAGAATCATCGGTCCCGAAAATCGTCTCGATATATCTGTCCACGACGTCCCGAGGACGCCCTTCCATCACCAGTTGACCCTTGTTCAATAAAATGGCGCGATCGCAATGCGCGGTGATTTGTCCGACATCGTGGGTCACCAGTATGATTGTCTTGTTTCGCGCCTTGAAGTCTTCGATCCGAGCATAACATTTGTGCTGGAACTTGGAGTCGCCGACGGCCAGCGCTTCGTCGACGATCAGGATTTCCGGATCGATGTGGATCGCAGCCGCAAACGCCACCCTGACCGACATGCCGGAGGAATAGGTCTTGACCGGTTGATCGAAGAATTCGCCGATATCGGCGAACGCTTCGATCTCCGGCATGCGCTGCTGCATCTCCTTGCGCGTGAAGCCCATGATGGAGCCGTTGAGCATCACGTTTTGGCGGCCCGTGAAGTCGGGATTGAACCCCGCTCCAAGTTCCAGCAAGGCGGAAATGCGACCATGAGCCTGCACGTCGCCTTCTGTCGCCTGCATGACCGAGCAGATGATCTGCAGAAGCGTCGACTTGCCCGATCCGTTCTGTCCCAGAATTCCGAGGACCTCCCCCCGGTTGACGGTGAAGCTGATATCCCGAAGCGCCCAGAATTCATGATGATAGGTCTTGCGAAAAGGGTGCAGCGCTTCGGCCAGCCGCGCCGATGGGGAGGCGAACAGCCTGAATTTTTTCGAGACGTTCGTCACCGATATGGCGACGTCTCCGGTGAGCGATTTGTTCGGCCTAGACGACATCCGCGAATTCGGGCTTGAGACGATCGAACACATAGGAGCCAACCAGCACGCAGGCGGCGGCGAAGCACCAGAAGAAGATCGTCTGTGTGAGCCCGGGCCAGATAACTTGGGGATAGATAAGCGACTCCCGATAGCCGGTCACGACGTAGTACATCGGATTGTAAGTCAGGATCCAATGGAACGACTCGGGAATGTTTTGCTCCGGCCAGACGATCGGCGTGGCCCAGAACCAGACATTCAAGACGATCGTGAGTGCCTGGCCGATGTCGCGGTAAAAGGTCTGCAATGCGGACAGCAGCCATCCAATTCCGAGCAGAAGCACGACGATGCACGAGAAATAATAAACCAGCAGGAGCCGTTCGACCCGCAGCGGTATCCCGAAAAAGAACAACATTGCGAGGAGGATGAGCAGGAATATGGCATGAGGAACGACGGCAGAAACCACCTTGACCAGTGCCAGAACCTCCGTCGGAAATACCGTCTTCTTGACGAGATGGGCATTCCCGGTGACCGAGCCGGCAATGGCCTGGAGCGTGTCGTTGAACATGAACCACGGCGCCAACCCGCCGACGAACCACAAGATGAAGGGGGCGTCGCCCGGACTTTGCACGCGAAAGCCGATGGCGAAAACAAGATAGAACACCATGATCGTGGCAAGCGGCTGGATGACCGCCCAGATCGTTCCGCCCAAAGTTCCGACAAAGCGGCTCTCGAAGTCCCGCCACGCCATGGCGTAGATCATCTGGCGGTATGACCACGCCTGCCCGATGAATCTGGCCAGCGGAAATGCTCTCACGATCAGGCTGGGGCGATGCATTCGCAATCGAATATAGCGAAAGTCCGCGATTTCAAATAGCAATGGCGACACGACGGGAATGGGTCGCGCGGTTTCGACTGGAAAACGGCGCGGCCGGCGGCACTTGGACACCCACTTGATTCAGGCACGGCGATGATCCCGTTTTGTTCCATGTCCGATTGGTCCGGCGCTGGGCCGAATCATTCGCAGGTTAAGTCCCCTCGTCGTCGGAACAGCGCGCAGTGACCAGACCAACAGCACGGCAGCGTTTTGAGTCGTTTCGTACGTCGCGGCTATGGTTCGCTGCCGCCGATGTCCTCGCCATGTTGCTGGCTCTGTTGCTGCCCTGGTCGACCTCGGCATTTTCAATCCTCATGCCAATTTTGCTCGCGATCATCTGCGGCAGTGTCGATGTGCCGATGTTCGTCCGCTCCATCCGGCGCCCGGCCTCCCTTGCGCCCCTCGCGTTATTTGCCCTGGCGGTCGCCGGAATGTTCTGGTCGGAGGCCGGCCTTGCCGCCGGACTCCATGGGCTCGGTCCGGTCATCAAGTTCCTGGCGATGCCGTTCCTGCTGTATTATTTCGAGAAATCCCCGCGTGGGAGCTGGGTTATCGGCGCGTTTCTGTTCTCTTGCGTCGTGCTCCTGATCTATTCGTGGATCGTGGTCTTCGAGCCGACCCTGGCTGTGAAGACGGGGCGCTGCTGCGGCGAAGATTATGGCGTTCCGGTCAAGAACTACATCGATCAAAGCCAGGAATTTGCCATCTGCCTGGTCGGCTTGTTCGCAGCCGCGTTGTTGTTCCTCGATAACAAGATGTGGAAGCAAGCGCTGTTGCCGGGGCTCGGCGCGGTGGCGTTCGCGTGCAATCTGGTCTTCGTCGTGGTCTCGAGAACGGCCATCGTCGGTGTTCCGGTCATGCTCGTCGTGGTGGCCTGGCGACAGGGTGGACGGCGCAGCATGCTGGCAACCATGGCGATCGGCGCGATCCTGTTTGCGGCGGCCTGGTTGGCGTCGCCGAACCTGAGGGCACGCGTCTGGTCGACTTACTCGCAGTTTGAGGAATATCGCGACGCCAGCGTGCCGTCGTCGGTCGGCAAGCGATTGGAGTTCTGGCGCAAATCGGTTGGCTTTTTTAGCGAAGCTCCCTTGATCGGCCACGGAACGGGATCGGTCCTGCAATTGTTTGAGCAGGATGCGATCGGCCGGACCGCCGTCTCGGCAGAGGTCATAGCCAATCCCCACAATCAGACGTTCAGCGCCGCGATCCAGTGGGGTATTCTCGGGGTTGGAGTGCTTTATGCACTCTGGATTGCGCATCTGCGATTGTTCATCGAGCGCAGTCTGATTGCCGAGTTGGGCCTCGTCGTCGTCGTGCAGAATATCGTAGGCTCGATCTTCAATTCCCACTTGTTCGATTTCACCGAAGGTTGGCTCTATGTGCTGGGAGTGGGGCTGGCGGGCGGTATGATCGCGAGGAGAGCGAGTAAATCTCCCGCGTCACGACAGCGGGAATATATCGGTGACATTGTCGATCAACCGCAATCGTCGGCAAATTCGGCGAAGGAACGATGATGAACCCGCCTGACGCATGGCCCAGAATTACGAGCAGGGCCACAAGCAGGATTTCGCCCTGGGTGACCCTGATGGCGCGCGAAGTCGAGTTTGCGCCGGGTACCGAGAGCCAGACCTACCATTCCATCGAGACGTTCGATTATGTCGTCGTTCTCGCCATGACCCCCGATGGGCGGGTGCCGCTCGTTCGCCAGTATCGCCCGGCGGTAGAGGCGTTCACCTTGGAGTTTCCAGCCGGCATCATTGATCCCGGTGAACACGCTGCGGGCACCGCGGTCAGAGAATTGCTCGAGGAAACCGGATTTCCGAGCCGGACGGTTCAACTGCTCGGCGTCAACAAGACCGATGCGGGCCGCCTCAGCAACCGTGTGCATTCCTTCTTTATCGAGACCGAAGCGCGGAAGCCGGACTTCGTGCCCGAGGCAGGCGTCGAGACTCTCATGGTGTCTCCATCAGAACTGCTCGACATGATCGTCAGCGGCCGGTTTGACGCGCAGACCGATCTCGGCACCCTGCTATTGGCCGCCATGCAAGGACATTTCAATTTGAAAGGCTAGCTCACGCCGGGTCGTAACCCGCGCGCCAGGGGGCGTGCAGGACAGCGCCGGGTTTGCTAGGTCTGCGCAATGGTGGAAAGCATGCTCCAACAGCCCGATCTCGTCGTCAGTCTTGAGCCAAGCTGCCGGATGGCCTGGAACGTGCGTCGCTATTTTGGCCGCGAGCGGGCCTATCCGTTCGACTGGTGGATCACCCCGGCCAGATCGATGCTTCGGCTGCTGGATCGCACCGTTGAATTCGAGGTGTCGCGCGATGATCTCGAGATCACCGCGGTCAACCCGACGGGGGCCTCGAACACCGTCTACAACAAGCGCCTCGATCTGCTGCATCACCACGATTTCGAGCGGGTCGACGGCAAGGTCCTCGACCTTCCGGCAGGCAGGATCGCCATGATCAATGCCAGGTACCGCATCCTGTTCGCGCGGCTCTGGTACGATGCGGATGCGGCCCGCGCTCCGCTGGCCGTGCTCAACGGCATATCGACCGGCTGGCCGGACACGATGCCGGCTGACGCGCCCGGTCGCGAGTTGAATGGTCCGCTTGGTCCGCAGGAACTGGTGAGCGCCGTTCGTGCGCGGCTGGGCGAAAAATGGCGGGTCCTGATCATCGAGATCGGACCGTCCTCGCGAATGGTTCTCGATGGCGGGCTGGCGGTAACGATTCCGGACACGGGACTGCGGGAGTCCGATCTGGATCCGGCCGATCATTACGTCGAGCCTGTTCACGTGTTTCGTGCGGCGTTTGACGAGATCACGAACCGGGCGCCACCAGAGGCAGTGCGGCGGAGCCGGAGCGGGCTGGCGGCAATACGGTCGGCGACGTCGCAACTGGCCGCACTGAGACTGCATCATCTGCGCCGCGTGTTGAGGCGGGGCTGACGCCCGGGCGAACCAGAGGCCCTCCGTGCCGCGCCGGAGCCGCGGTTTGGCTGGCCGTGCGGCTCCCCGTTTCGCCTTGCCGGTGACCTGCCGCCATGCCATCCTCCCACCGCCAGGCATAAACAAGCGGAAGCGGGCGCCAGCCACAGCTTTCAAAAAACCTTGGTCGGGGAAACCCTTTGGGAGGTCAGATTTCATGAATTTGAAGCATGTCACCGGGCTGCTTTGCGCGGCCGCGATGTCGCTTGCGTTTGGCTCCGGCGCGGACGCCCAGGACAAGGTGGTCAAGATCGGCGTGATCCTGCCGATGTCCGGCGGCACTGCCTCGATCGGCGCGCACGCCAAGGCGGCGCTCGAAGTCGCCACCGACATCATCAACAACGCTCATCCTGAACTGGGCAATCTGCCGCTGGCCAAGAACGCAGGCCTTGCCGGCCTCGGCGGCGCAAAGATCGAGGTGGTCATCGCCGACAACCAGGGCAATCCGGCAACCGGCCAGAACCAGGCGCTGCGCCTGATTACGGAAGAGAAGGTGGCGGCCGTATTCGGCGCCTATCAGTCCGGAATCACGCTGACGTCGAGCGCAATCGCCGAGAAATACGGCGTTCCCTATCTCAATTCGGAATCGGTCGCCGCCAATCTCACCGAGCGCGGCTTCAAATGGTTCTTCCGCACCACGCCGATCGCTACCGATTTCGCCAGAATCTATGTCGACTTCCTCGCCGACATCAAGGCGCAGGGCGCCAAGACCGACAGCGTGGCCCTGGTGCACGACAATACCGAATATGGCAGCTCGGTCGCGAACACGATCGCCGGCGCCTTCAAGGAAAAGGGCAACGCAATCGCGCTCGATGTGGCCTATCCCGTCAACGCGACCGACGTGCAGGGGCAGGTGCTCCAGCTCAAGGACAAGAAGCCCGACGTCGTCATCATGATCAGCTACACGTCGGACGCGATCCTGTTCGCCAAGACCATGCAGTCGCTCGACTACAAGCCGGCGGTGCTGCTGGCGGACGACGCCGGCTATTCCGATCCGTCCTTCACCAAGGCGGTCGGCAAGATTTCGCAAGGCGTCTTCAATCGCTCGTCCTGGGTCGTGGGGCCGTCCGGGTCGCCGTCCGCCATCATCGCCGACCTCTACAAGAAGAAGAGCGGCGAGGAGATGGACGACACCGTCGCCCGTCAGATGCAGGGTTTCTTCGTGCTGGCCGATGCGATCGATCGTGCAGGCTCGACCGAGCCTGCCAGGATCCAGGCGGCGCTGAAGGCGACGGACCTGAAGCCCGAGCAGCTGATCATCGGCTACAAGGGCGTGAAGTTCGACGACAAGGGACAGAACATCCTCGCATCCGGCGCGATCATCCAGCTCCAGGACGGTGAGAACTACGTCTCGGTCTGGCCCAAGGCCAATGCCGAGAAGGCGCCCGTGCTGCCCTACAAGGGCTGGTGAGATTGCCCGAAGGCGGGGCCGCGCGTCCCGCCTTCGCCAGATTGATGTGATCAGAGCAACGCGGCTCATGTCCTTTGTCCTCGTGCAGGTGATCGTCGGCGGGCTTCTGCTTGGCGCCGTCTACGCCCTATTTTCCTCGGGCCTCACGCTGGTGTGGGGCATGATGAACATCGTGAATTTCGCGCATGGCGATTTCGTCATGCTCGGCATGTACGTCGCCTATGTCGTCTACACCCTGATGGGGGGAGGACCGCTGCTCGGTGCGCCGCTGGCCACGCTGGTTCTCGCGACCGTCGGTGTCGTGGTCTATTTCGCCCTGATCCGCGACATCATGAAGGGGCCGATGCTGGCGCAGATCCTCGGCACCTTCGGGCTCGCGCTGCTGCTGCGTTATTCGGTGTTTTGGTGGTTCGGCGCCAACTTCCTGTCGATGCCGCCCAACATCGTGGGCGGCACCTATGCGTTTGCGGGCCTGCGCATCGAGGCCTCGCGGCTCCTCGCCGGCGGCGTCGCGCTGCTGGTGACGCTCGGCCTGCATCTCTTGCTGACGCGCACCTCGCTCGGTTCGAAGATGCTGGCGGTGGCGGAGGACCAGACCGCGGCCCAGCTCATGGGCATCCGGCCCGACACCATGCAGGCGATCGCCTGGGGCATCGCGGCCGGCGCAACCGGCCTTGCCGGCGCGCTGATCGCGAATTTCTTCTATATCGTGCCCACGGTCGGCGAGACGCTCGGCATCGTCGCCTTCGTCACGGTCTCGCTCGGCGGTTTCGGCAGCGTGCCGGGCGCGCTGGTGGCGGGGCTTCTGATCGGCGTGATCGAGTCGCTCTCCGGCTATCTGATCGGCGCAGTCTACAAGGACATCGTCGTCTACGTGCTGTTCCTGCTCTTCCTCTGGTTCCGGCCGCAAGGTCTGATGGGCAAGACCTGATGGGGAATCCCCGATGAGGACGATGTCATGAGGCGCGTGATCTGGCTCTCGGTCGTCGCAGCAGTTGCGATCGCCTATCCGTTGCTGCTGTCCTCGCCGTTCCAGCAGCGGCTCGGCGCGCTGGTCTTACTCTATGCGATCGCGGCCTCGGCCTGGAACATCGTCGGCGGCTATGCCGGGCAGGTCTCGGTCGGCCATGTCGTGTTCTTCGGCTGCGGTGCCTATGCCGCGATGGCGTCCTACGCCAAATTCGGCCTGTCGCCGCTGTTCGGCATTCCCGGCGGCATCGTGCTGGCGGTGGGGCTCGCTGCGATCATCGGCGTGCCGACCTTGCGGCTGTCAGGTCATTATTTCAGCATGGCGACCATCGCTGTGGCCGAGACGGTGCGGCTGATCGTGACCAACACCGAATGGCTGGGGGCGGCCGTCGGCCTTTCCGGGCCGACCGTGCCGCGCAACGTGTTCGACCTCTCGTTCCTGTCGTCGCTGCCGTATTACTATCTCTTCCTCGCGGTGCTCGTGATCACGCTACTCGTGACGTGGTGGATGACCAATAGCCGGATGGGATTTTACCTGCGTGCAATCAAGGATTCCGAGCGGGCCGCGCGTTCGCTGGGCGCGCCGGCCGCGCGCACGAAGCTCTACGCCTACATGCTGAGTGCGGCGGCGACGAGCGTCGCCGGCGCGCTCTACGCGATGATGTTCGGTTTCGTCGATCCCGAGTCCGGCCTCGGCATCCTGATCTCGGTGAAGATCCTGATCATGGCGGCGCTCGGCGGGGCAGGGCTTCTGTTCGGGCCACTGGTGGGCGCCGCGATCCTGGTGCCGCTGGAGGAGATCTCCAACAGTTGGCTCGGCGGCAAGGGCGCCGGGCTGACCTTCGTGCTTTACGGCGCGATCATCGTGCTGATCGCGCGCTTCCAGCCCGGTGGCCTGCTCGCCCTGGTCACGCGCCGCCGCAAGCCGAACACCGATACGGGAGCCAGCCATGATCCTTGAGGCACGCGGGATCACCAAGGCCTTCGGCAGTTTCAAGGCGGTGGATAATGCCTCCGCGACGCTGGAGCAGGGCGACATCCTTGGCCTAATCGGGCCGAACGGCGCCGGAAAATCCACCTTCTTCAACTGTCTCACCGGCGATCTCAAGACCACCTCGGGCCGCGTGCTGTTCGAGGGAGGCGACATCACCGACTTCACGCCGGAGCAGCGCGCCGGCCTCGGGCTTGCCCGTACCTTCCAGGTGCCGCAGACCTTCGAGGGCATGACGGTTCTCGAGAATGTCATGATAGGTGCATTCCTCCGCACCTCCCATCGCAAAGAGGCTGAGACGAAAGCCCGCGCCGTGCTCGCGCGCGTCGGCATGATCAGGCTCGCGGATGCGCCCGCGCGCTCGCTCGGCACGCCCGGCCGCAAGCGGCTGGAGATCGCGCGCGCGCTGGCGACCGAGCCGAAAGTGCTGCTGCTCGACGAGGCCATGGCCGGGCTCAACGCGCATGAGGTCAAGCTCGCGATCGATCTCGTCCGCGACATCCACCGCTCCGGCATCACCCTCGTCATCGTCGAGCACATCATGGAAGTGATCATGTCGCTGGCGAGCCGCGTGATGGTGTTCCACCAGGGCAAGGAGATCGCGCGCGGCTCACCGCGCGAGGTCACCTCCAACCCGGCCGTGATCGAGGCCTATCTCGGCAAGCGCGCGGCCAGGGCTGCCGCAGGCCATACGCCGGTCGAACTGATGGGCGGGCCGGACCTATGAGCGGCGCGCTACTCAAAATCGAACATCTCGAGGTGCGCTATGGCGACCTCATCGGTATCTCCGACGTCTCGCTGGAGGTGCCGGAGGGCAGCGTCGTCGCGCTGCTTGGCTCCAATGGCGGCGGCAAGACCACGACGCTGAACGCGATTGCCGGGCTCATTCCCGTGCATTCCGGCTCGATCAGCTTTCGCGGCGAGGACATCGCGGGGCAAAAGGCCTTCGCGATCGTGCGCAAGGGACTGGCGCTGTCGCCGGAGGGGTGGCGGCTGTTCGTGCAACAGAGCGTCGAGAACAACCTCATGCTCGGCGCCACGCCGCTGCACGACAAGTCGCGCCAGTCCGTCTTGCTCGAACGCGTCTACGAGTTCTTTCCGCGCCTCAAGGAGCGCCGCAACCAGCGCGCGGGCACCATGTCCGGCGGCGAGCGCCAGATGCTCGCGGTCGGTCGCGCGCTGATGAGCGATCCGAAGCTGTTGATGCTCGACGAGCCCTCGCTCGGCCTTGCGCCGGCGGTGGTGGAGTCCATGTACGAGACCTTCGGCCGCCTGCATCGCGAGGGCCTCACCATCCTGCTCGCCGAGCAGTCGATCGAACTGGCGCTGGAAGTGTCGGATTTCGCCACCGTGTTGCAGGTCGGCAAGAGCGTACTGTCGGGCACGGCGGCCGCGCTCGCGGAGGATCCGCAGGTGCAGAAGGCCTATCTCGGGGTGGGGTGACCGGTCTCCGCCTGAAGCAGCAGCAACAGGCAATTGGCGAGCCGTGTCTCCATCTCCTTCGACGACAGCGATAGCGGGCCGGGATCGTTGAGAAGCGCATTCACCAGCGTGCCCAGCACGACCTGAAAGCCGAAGGCGATGGCGCGGGTCTTGGCCGCCTTGCGGCCCTCGCCCATGGCCGGCAGCAGGAGAGGGGTGGCGCGCAGGGTGGTTGCCGTCGCGAGCGCCTTGAACGGTGACCATGTATCCGGGCGGGTGTCGTCGTGTTGCAGGGCGGCGCGGAGCACGCCCTCGTGGCTGCGCATCCAGGCGATGATGCCGCTGACAATGATCTTGCAGAGCGTGTCGAGGGCCTTGTCCGATGACGGTCGCCTGATCTCGCTCAGTCGCTGCTCGCCATCACGCGCGGCCAGCGCCATCAGCGCGTTGAAGTAGGCCTCCTTGCTCTCGAAGCGGCTATAGAAGGCACCGACTGTGGCGCCGACCTCGGTGCAGAGCGCCTCGATCGACAACTCGGCAAGGCTCCGCGTCCGCAGCATGTCCGCCCCGGCGCGCAGCAGCGCCAGCGTGGTCTCGCGGCTGCGCTTCTGCCGCGACGGGGCGACCCCGGGCAGGTCGAAATCGCGAGGCTCGGAGGTTTCAGGCGATGGCCGCATCTGCGCTTGCATCCGGCTTAAATCATAACCATAATTCGGATTATAATTTAGGCGGGGCTGGGCCGCGGGTCAACCGTGCATCACGCCCGCTGGCAGGCAAAACAGGCAGGGAGGATCGAATGAGCGCAGGCAGTACCACGCCGTTTCGCGGCACCGTCGGCAGGACGGTGGCGGAGTCGAAACCCTGGTGGCCAGAGGCGGCGAGGCCGCCGGAGGGAGCGCCGAACATCCTGGTCGTGCTGTTCGACGACGTCGGCTTCTCCGATTTCGGCTGCTACGGCTCGGCGATCAAGACGCCCACCATCGACAGGCTCGCCGCGGAGGGCCTGCGCTATTCCGGTTTCCACACCACGGCGATGTGCTCGACCACGCGCGCGGCGCTGCTCACCGGGCGCAACCACCACTCGGTGGGAGTCGGGTGCCTCGCCAATTTCGATTCCGGCTATCCCGGCTATCGCGGCAAGATCGCACGCGAGGCGGGGACGCTCGCCGAGATGCTGCGGGTGCACGGCTATCGCAACTACATGGTCGGCAAGTGGCACGTCACGCCGCTCACCGAAAGCGGCGCCACCGGCCCGTTCGACGGCTGGCCGCTCGGCCGCGGGTTCGATCGGTTCTACGGCTTCCTCGATGCGGAGACGGACCAATATGCGCCGGAGCTGGTGTCGGACAACACGCATATCGATCCACCGGGCACTTACGCCGACGGCTATCATCTGACCGAGGACCTGATCGACCAGTCGATCCGCTTCATCGGCGATCACGTCGCCGATCGCCCCGACGTTCCCTGGCTGACCTGGGTCGCGCTCGGCGCTTGCCACGCGCCGCACCAGGCGCCGATGGATATCATCCGCAGCTACGACGCCGCCTTCGCGCAGGGGTGGGACGTCGAGCGCGAGCAGCGGCTTGCGCGGCAGAAGGCGATGGGGCTGGTGCCGCCGGACACCCGGATGCCGGCGCGCAATGACGGCGTCAAGGCCTGGGAAGAACATTCGGCCGACGAGCGCCGCATCTTCACCCGCCTGCAGGCGGCATTCGCCGGCATGCTCGACCATTCCGACCGGCATCTGGCGCGGCTGGTTGCGTTCCTGGAGACGGCCGGCATTCGCGACAACACTGTCATCATCGTGATGTCCGACAACGGCGCGAGCCAGGAGGGCGGGCCGCTCGGCTTCGTCAACGCGATGGGGCCGTTCAACTTCAAGCCGGAGCCGCTGGCGGAGAAGCTCGCCCGCATCGACGACATCGGAGGGCCCGACACCCACAGCAATTTCCCGCATGGCTGGGCGATGGCCTCGAACACGCCGCTGCGGCGCTACAAGCAGAACACCCATGGTGGCGGCATCCGCGATCCCTTCGTCATCAACTGGCCGAAAAAGATCGTGAGCAAGGGTGAGCTGCGCCACCAGTTCGTTCACGCCTGCGATCTTGCTCCGACGCTGCTCGAGCTGATCGGCATCGAAGCACCGGCGGAGATTGCAGGCTGTCCGCAGATGCCGCTGGAAGGCGAGAGCTTCGCGCGTTCGATCGTGGACGCGTCAGCGCCCTCGAAAGGCTCGCCGCAATATTTCGAGATGTTCGGCCATCGCGGCCTCTGGCATGCCGGCTGGAAGGCGGTGGCGTTCCATCCGTCGGGCACGCCGTTCGAGAGCGATAAATGGGAGCTGTTCCATCTCGACGAGGATTTCTCGGAGACCAAAGACCTCGCGGCCGATAAGCCCGAGCGTCTGGCCGCGATGATCGCGACATGGTGGGCGGAGGCCGAAAGGCGCAACGTGCTTCCGCTCGACGACCGGTTCGGGCCGCGCTTTGCGGAGAACGCCGCGCGCTTTCACGGTGCGCGCCATCACTTCGTGTTCCACGCCGGCATGGGCCACGTGCCGACCGATGTCGCGCCCGACGTGCGCAGCCGCAGCTATACGATCGAGGCGCATGTCGAACTCGGCGAGCAGGGCGCGGATGGCGTGCTGATCTCGCATGGCGATGCGACGTCGGGCTATAGCCTCTACGTCAAGGACGGCCTGCTGGTGCACGATCTCAATATCGGCGGCAGCCACCAGATCGTGCGTTCGGACCGCAAGGTTCCGTCAGGTGCACGGCGGCTCGGCGTGCATGTCGAGCGGCTTTTGCGCAAGGAGCCACCGGCCAAGGGCTCGCGCACCGGCATCACCGCGTACACGCTGCTGATCGACGGCGAGCCGGCCGGATCGCTCCAGACCCAGCTCGGCTTCCACACGCTGATCTCGTGGTCCGGCCTCGATATTGGCCGTGATCGCGGCAGCCCGGTCTCGCATTACGAGGCGCCGTTCGAATTCGAAGGACAGCTCCTGCGCGTCACGGTCAGCATGCACAACGACCAGAAGCTCGACGGCGACGCCGTCGGCAACGCGGAGATGGCGCGGCAGTGAGTAGACCGGTGTCATGCCCCGCGAAAGCGGGGCATCCAGTACGCCGCGGCCAATCGATTCAATCACCGGTGCTGGTGGAATCCTGGATCGCCCGCCCCAGTGCGCACTTGCGCACAAGGCGGGCGATGACAGTGTGCCCTACTTGATCTTGTCGTAGGCGGCCGCAAAATCGCCGAGCGGCATCGGGATCGCGATGGTCTCCTTGGCCATGTTCTGGAAGGAGACCTTCAGCTGCTTGCCCGAGCGCAGCGCCGCGAGCAGATCGGCCGCGATCGGCGTCGAGACGTAGCAGCCGCGGTTCTCGCAGGTCTGGATCTGGAGGTCGAATGTCTTGCCCTCGTCGACCTGGAGCTTGGCGCCGACCGGCAGGTTGAGGCCGAGCGGCAATTGCAGCAGCGCGATGGGCGTGCGGGTGTCGGGCGCGATGCGGATGTTGATCAGGACGACGGTCTGGCCGGTCTTGGTCAGCACCGCGTTCTGCTCCATCGCGCATTCGAGCGCCGCATCGCGGCTGGCGCTGGTGCAGCGCACGATCCAGCCGGGCTGCTGGGCCGGTGCACCGTCGGCCTGCGGTTGCGCCGCGGCGGGTGCGGGCTGTGCGGCAGGCGCGGCATTCTTCTTCGCGCCCTGCTGGGCACAGGCCGCGCCGGTCGACAAAAGAGCGGCGGCCAGGAGGACGACAAGTCGGGATTGCATGGGCATGACGAAACTGCGTTGGCGTGAACCGGGGCCTCGCTGTAGCGTCGCGGGGGCCGCGGCGCAAGCTTACTCGGCGGCTTCCTTGACGGTGCCATGCTCGGCCGTCTCGTGGCCTTTGCCGTCGCCCGAACGGCCCCAGCCCGAGAACCAGTTGTTGAGTTCGTCGAGATAGAGATAGACGACGGGCGTCGTGAACAGCGTCAGCGCCTGGCTGACGATCAGGCCGCCGACCATGGCGTAGCCGAGCGGCTGGCGGATCTCGGCGCCGGTGCCGTGGCCGAGCATCAAGGGTACGCCGCCGAGCAGGGCGGCCATCGTCGTCATCATGATGGGGCGGAAGCGCAGCAACGCGGCCTGGCGGATCGATTCCTCCGGCGTCTTGTGCTCGTCGCGTTCGGCGGCGATGGCGAAGTCGACCATCATGATGCCGTTCTTCTTCACGATGCCGATCAGCAAGATGACGCCGATCAGGGCAATGAGGCTGAACTCGAAGCCCGCCGCCATCAGGATCAACAACGCGCCGACGCCCGCCGAGGGCAGCGTCGACAGGATCGTGATCGGATGGATGTAGCTCTCGTAGAGAATGCCGAGGATCAGATAGACCACGACCAGCGCGGCGAGGATCAACAGCGGCACGGTGCCGAGCGATTGCTGGAACGCCTGCGCGGTGCCCTGGAAGCTCGAGTTCAGCGTCGGCGGCGCGCCGAGATCGGCCATCGCTTTCTGCACGGCCTCGGTGGCCTGTCCGAGCGCGACGCCTTGCGCGAGGTTGAAGCTGATCGTGATCGCCGGGAACTGGCCCTGGTGACTGATCGAGAGCGGGCGGACCGGGTCGGTGCTCCAGGTCGCGAACGTCGACAGCGGCACCTGGTCGCCGGTCAGCGGCGACTTCAGATAGAGCTTGTTCAGGCTCTCGAGGTCGCCCTGCATCTCCGGCAGGATCTCCAGGATCACCTTGTAGGTGTTGAGCTGGGTGAAATACTGCGTGACCTGGCGCTGCCCGAAGGCGTCGTACAGCGTGTCGTCGATCAGCTGCGGCTGGATGCCGTAGCGCGCCGCGGTGTCGCGGTTGATCTTGAGCTGGACCGTGGTTCCCTGCGTCTGCTGGTCGGTAGCGACGTCGCGCAGTTCCGGCAGCGTCGCCATCTTGGCGAGGATCTTCGGCGCCCAGTCGTTGAGCTCGGTGAGATCGGCGTCCTGCAGGGTGAACTCGAATTGCGTCCGGGTCGGCCGGCCGCCGAGCCGGACGTCCTGCGCCGCCTGCATGTAGAGGCGGGCGCCGGGCACCTTCTCCAGCTTGGGACGCAGCCGCGCAATGATCTGCTGTGCGGAGGCCTCGCGCTGGTCACGCGCCTTGAGCGTGATGAACATGTTGCCGTTGTTGCCGGCGCGGCCGCTGCCGCCGATGTTCATCGCCACCGACGCGACGTCGGGATCGTTCATCACGATCTTGCCGAGCTCGACCTGGCGGCGCTGCATCTCGGCGAACGAAATGTCCTGCGAGGCTTCGGAAGTCGCGGTGATCAGGCCGACGTCCTGCTGCGGGAAGAAGCCCTTAGGGATCAGCACGAACAGATAGACCGACAGCGCGAGGGTCGCGAAGAAGATGACGAGCGTAGTGCGGCGCCACGCCAGCGCGTGGTCGAGTCCCCATTCGTAGCCGCGCAGCAGCGCGTCGAAGCCGCGCTCGCTCCACTGGTAGAACTTGCCGTGGGTCACTTCGCCATGCGAGCGCAGGAAGCGCGAGGCCATCATCGGCGTCAGGGTCAGCGACACGAACATCGAGACGAAGATCGTCATCGCAAGAACGACGGCGAATTCGCGGAACAGTCGTCCGATGATGCCGCCCATCAGCAGCAGCGGGATCAGCACCGCGACCAGCGAGATGCTGATCGATACGATCGTGAAGCCGATTTCCTTGGAGCCCCTGAAGGCCGCCGCCATCGGCGTTTCGCCTTCCTCGATGTAGCGCGTGATGTTTTCCAGCATCACGATGGCGTCGTCGACGACGAACCCGACCGCGATGGTGAGCGCCATCAGCGACAGATTGTCGAGCGAATAGCCGGCCACCCACATCAGGGCGCAGGCGCCCAGCAGGGCCAGCGGCACGGTGATGGTGGGAATCACCGTCGCCCAGAAGCTGCGCAGGAAGATGAAGATGACCATGACCACGAGCGCGATGGTCAGGAGCAGCGTGAACTGGACGTCCTCGACCGCGGCGCGGATGGTCGTGGTGCGGTCGCTGATCACCTCGATCTTGATCGCGGGCGGGATCGCCGCGACCAGGCGGGGCAGCGTCGCCTTGATCCGGTCGACGGTATCGATGACGTTGGCGCCCGGCTGCTTGAAGATCACCAGGAACACGCCGCGCTTGCCATTGGCCCAGGCGGCCTGCTTGGCATCTTCGGCGCCGCTGACGGCCTGGCCGATGTCGCGAATCCGCAGCGGACCGCCGTTGCGATAGGCGATGATGACGTCGTTCCAGTCCTTGGACTGGGTGAGCTGGTCGTTGGCGTAGATCGTGTAGGCGCGCTTCTCGCCGTCGAGATTGCCCTTGGGGCTGTCGACCGTGGTGATCGCGATCTGGCTGCGCACGTCCTCCAGCGACAGGCCCTTGGCGACGAGCTTGGCCGGGTCGATCTGAATGCGGATCGAGGGCTTCTGCTGGCCGCCGATGAAGACCTGCGCCACGCCCGAGAGCTGGCTGATCTGCTGGGCAAGCTGGGCATCGACCGCGTCGCTGACGCTGGTCAGCGGCATCGTCTCGGACGTCGCCGACAGCAGCAGGATCGGCGCGTCGGCCGGGTTGACCTTGCGGTAGGTCGGCGGCGAGGGAAGGTTCTTCGGCAACTGGCCGCTGGCGGCGTTGATGGCGCCCTGCACGTCATTGGCGGCGCCGTCGATGCTGCGGTTGAGGTCGAACTGGATGGTGATCGACGCGGTGCCGAGATAGCTCGTCGACGTCATCTGGGCGATGCCGGGGATCTGGGCGAATTGCCGCTCCAGCGGCTGGGCCACCGACGAGGCCATCGTCTCCGGGCTGCCGCCCGGCAGATTGGCCGTGATCTGGATGGTCGGGAAGTCGACCTGGGGAAGCGGCGCGACCGGCAGCAAGGGATAGGCGACGAGACCGACGAAGAGGATGCCGGCCATCAGCAGCGAGGTGCCGATGGGATAACGGATGAAAGGTGCCGAAATCCCGCCCGCGTTCATTCCTGTCGTACCTTGTTCTGGGTTGGATCCGAGTTCGCCACCGCCGTCGAGACCAGGCTGCCGGGCTGCACCTTGAACTGGCCGCCGGTGATGACCTGCTGCCCCGGGGTCAGCCCTTCATCGATGACCGAACGGCCGTCGATGGCGAAGCTGACCTTGATCTTGTGCACCTCGGCCTTGTTGTCCTGATTGACGGTGTAGGCGTAGAGACCGTTGGTCGAATGCTGAACCGCGTCGTCCGGAACCACGGTCGCGTCCTTCAAGGTGCGAACCAGAAGGCGCGTCGACACCGACTGGCCTGGCCACAACGCGTGGTCCTTGTTGTCAAACACCGCCTTCAGCCGAATAGTCCCGCTGGTCGTGTCGACCTGGTTGTTGATGACCGCAAGCTTGCCTTCGGCCAGCGTCTTCTTCCCGTCAGTCGTGAACGCGATCACCTTGAGGGCGCCGGCCTTCTGGCCCTCGCTGATATAGGGCAGCTGATCTTCCGGCGCGGTGAAGATCACCGAGATCGGCTCGACCTGCGAGATCGTGACGATGCCGGTCTGCGTCGAGGCGTTGACGATGTTGCCGATATCGACCTGGCGCAGGCCGGCAACACCGGTGATCGGCGCTTTGACCTGGGTGTAGTCGAGCTGGGTCTGGGCGTTGGCGATGGAGGCTTCGTCGGCGGCGATCTGGGCGGTGAGCTGGGCGACGGTGGAGCGCTGGGTGTCGGTCTGCTGGCGCGTGGCGAATTCGCCGAGCTTGGTGTAACGCTGCAAGTCAAGATTGGCGTTGGCGAGATTGGCCTCGTCCTGCTGTTTCTTCGCCTTGGCCTGATCGAGAGCGGCCTGGAAAGGTCGCGGATCGATCTCGACCAGAAGATCGCCCTGGTTGACGATCTTGCCCTCAGTAAAGGCAATCTTGTCGATCTGGCCGTCGATTCGAGTCCGGACCTGTACGGTGTTGAAGCCCGAAACCGTGCCGAGGCCGGTCAAATAGACCGGGAAGTCGACTTTCTCGACCGCTGAAACGCTAACGGGGACGGCGGGACGCGGCGACGCCTTCTGGACGGTCTGGGATTTTCCGCTCTCGGCGGCGCCGTATTTCTGCCAGCCATAGTAGCCCGCGGAGGCCACGGCCGCGATGATCAGAATCCAGAGGATCGGCCGTGATGTCTTCATGTCGGCTCGCATGCCCAAGGCTGTCAATTATGGGCCAATCATAGGCTTCCAGCGTGCTTGTATAATACACGCCAAGTTCGGGTGTAAACAGCACTATCGACCGAGAATCCTAAACAATTGGAAAGCTTTGCACTGCCTGGGCAACCCTTTGGCGCGCCGGTGTGCAGTGCTGCATTTTCCCATGGTGAACGATCAGCGAGCAAAGTTTGTGCAATGCTCGGAGGTGGTGTGGGCGGCACATCGCGTTGCCAGCGCCGCCTGCTCTGACGGTGAGCGCGGCGGTCCGCGTGAGAAACTTTCTAAATCGCCGGCGTGGCGTTTCGGTTGTCAGGAAATTCTGCATCGGTCATATCGGCCCGCCACAACGGGAGCGCAGGATGGACGAACTGAACGGCAAGCTGATCGCGTGTCAGATTCTGATCACGGGTCTGATCGCGCGCGTCGCCAACGAGCAGCGCGATCCCTTGCGCTTCCTCACCGACTTCCGCGACGAGATCAAAGCCGTCGTTGGCGGCGTCAACATCGCCGGCATGGACAATTCCGATCGGGTGCGCGCGGTCGCGCAGAAAACCGTCGATGAATTGTTCTCGCTCATGAAGCCGCCGAGCAGCGATTGATATCTCGCGCGAGGCTGTTTTTCGCGGGATTTTCACGCAATTTTGAGAACGACTCCAATCTCGGTTTAGAACCGTTTCAAACTGCAGATTAGAATCGTTTTGATCTGGACCTATTCAAGCGTTCTGGCGACCTGCTCGCATTGACCCGCATTTTTGCGGCCGATACCAACGGCTTCATCGTTCGTCGAAGTGAATGAACGAAAAGCAATATGGGGCGCGTTGGAATGGGGCAGGTGATCGCACCGAAGTCGTTGCGTTCGGTCGCAACTTTGGATTGGATGGATGAGAAATCGTCGACGGGGTCCGGCAAGACGGTCTCGGCGGTCGCGAGCTTGATGGCGGTGGCGTCGGTGTCGACCGGCGCGCAGGCGCAGCAATCGAATCTGCCGCCGGTGACGGTCGATGCTCCCGTCGAGCGTCCGCGTCCTGCGGCCTCGAAGCCGACGGCGGATCAGATCCGCGCGCGCAATGCGCTGCGCCGCGCAGCGCAGCGCCAGCAGGCGCAGCAGAGCGCCGCCGTCACGCCGGGCGCCGTCGGCGCCGCAGACCGCAATCCCTATGCGGATCCGGCCGCGCCGTACAAGGTCGATCGCGTCCAGGCCTCGGGCAAGTTTCCCGAACCCCTCCTGAATACGCCCAAGACCATCACCGTGCTCAGCAAGGAAGTGCTCGAGGACAAGAATGCCACCACGCTGAAGGAAATCGGACGCTCGACCGCCGGCGTGACCCTTGGATCAGGCGAGGGCGGCAACGCGTTCGGCGACCGCTTCTTCATCCGCGGTTTCGATGCGCGCAACGACGTCTTCATCGACGGAATCCGCGACCCCGCGGTCTCGATCCGCGAGAACTTCTTCACCGAGCAGCTCGAGATCCTGCGCGGTCCGGCCTCGTCCTATGCCGGGCGCGGTACGGCGGGCGGCGCCATCAACATCGTCACCAAGCAGGCGACCGATCGCAACTTCCAGAACGCCGAGACCACGTTCGGCACCGACATGACCAAGCGTGTCACGATCGACGTCAACCAGGTCATCGACCCCACCTTCTCTGTGCGCGTCGGCGGGCTGTTCCAGGACGCCAACGTGGCCGGCCGCAACTACGTGACCGACAATCGCTGGGGTACTTTCATCTCGACCAAATACGCACCGACCAACGACTTCAAGATCACCACGAACTACGTCCACACCGACCTCAGCGGCTACCCGGATTTCGGCGTGCCCTATTACAAGCAGGGCAACGTGCCGGCCACCGAAGCCGGCATTCCGCGCGGGACCTGGTACGGCCTGCTCAATCGCGACTTCCAGACTGCGCGGCAGGATTTCGGCACGTTGACGGCCGAGTACAAGCCGACCAACAACATCACCCTGACCAGCCGGACCCGGATGGAGCAGTCGACGCTGGAATATATCGGCACCTTGCCGCAGTCGCCCACCACGACCAACCCCGATCCGACCAAGTGGACGATCACGGCGAGTGCGCAGAGCCGTAACCAGTGGGTCGACGTGATCGCGAACCAGGAAGACGCCACGTTCAAGTTCGACACCGGGCCGGTCAAGCACACCGCGGTGACCGGGCTCGAGGTCTCGAACGAGCGTATCGGCATCGGCCGCTACAACGGACTTGCGTCCGAAGTGAACGGAAGCGGGTTCACCAGCAGTGGGGCCTTGACGCTGCAGAACATGTACTCGCCGGGCTACACCTACACCTCCGGCCCGTTCAACCCGGTGCTGACCGGCGATCCGACTCGCTACAATGTCGACAGCGGGGCCGTCTACGCGATGGACACAGCGAACTGGGAAGACACCATCATCGTCAACGGCGGCGTTCGCTGGGACAGTTATAAGCTGAAATCGTCGATCGCGGCTGCTTCCAGCAGCGTCGACTCGGCCTTCGTCAACTACAACGCCGGCATCGTCTACAAGCCTGTTCCGATCGGCAGTCTCTATGCGGCCTACGCGACCTCGACCAATCCGTTCGGTTCCGAGCTCGACGCAACCGGTACGGATTACGGTTCGTCTCCACCGACCGGCACGACCATCCTCGGGCCCGAGCAGAACAAGGCAGCCGAAGTCGGCACCAAGTGGGAGCTGTTTGATCGCCATCTGCTGGTGAGCGGCGCACTGTTCCACACGACCAAGGACAACGCCCGCGAGACCGTGGGTACGACGCTGACCTCGGGCGCGGCCTACCGGATTCAGGGCATCGACATCGAAGCCAGCGGCAAGCTGACCGATCGCTGGAGCGTTTTCGGCGGCATCGTGCTGATGGATTCGAAGGTCACCAAGAGCAACATCGCCAGCAATATCGGCCTGCAGCTCGCCAACGTCGCGCATCAGTCGTTCAGCCTGCTCACCAAGTACAAGTTCGACGGCGATTGGGAGGTCGGCGGCCAGGCCGTGTTCCGCTCCAAGGTCTATGGCGGCACCTTCGGCGCCAACACCGGCACGCTGATTCCGAGCTACTGGCGGTTCGACGCATTCGTCGAGAAGAAGATCGACAAGAACTGGACCATGAAGCTCTACGCGCAGAACCTCACCAACAAGCTCTATTACGACACGCTCTATCGCAGCGCGGCACCGTTCGTCGCGGTCGCGCCGGGGCGGGCGTTCTACCTCGTGACGTCGGCGAAGTTCTGATCATGTTGACATGCCTGCCTGGCGTGCTGAGCAAGGATGATGTGGCGGATTTCCGCCGCATCATGGATGCCAGCGAGTGGGAGGACGGCCGCTCGACCGCGGGCGCGCAGTCGGCGATGGTCAAGCGCAACGAGCAACTGCCGCCGGATGGCGATGTCGCGCGCAAACTCGGCAACCGCATCATCTCGGCGCTGACCTCGAACCCGCGCTTCATCGCGGCGGCCGTGCCGCTGCAGATCTTCCCGCCGCTGTTCAACCGCTATGTGGCGAGCGGCGGCCACCATTTCGGCCTGCATGTCGACAATGCGATCCGTGGCGACCGCCTGACCGGCCTTCGCATCCGCACAGACCTGTCGGTGACGCTGTTCCTCGCCGAACCGGAAGAGTACGATGGTGGCGAACTTGTGATCGAGGACACCTACGGTTCGCACGAAGTCAAGTTGCCAGCCGGCGACTGCGTGCTCTATCCCTCCACCAGCCTGCATCTCGTGACCCCGGTGACGCGGGGAGCGCGGGTTGCGTCTTTCTTCTGGTTGCAGAGCATGATACGGGACGATCAAGCCCGCAGCATGATCTTCGACCTCGACACCGCGATACAGGCGCTGGTGGAACGGCTCGGGCGCGATGATCCCGAAACGGTCAAATTGACGGGTATCTATCACAATCTCATTCGCTACTGGGCCGAAGTATGAAGATCATGTCCTTCCACGCCAGCCTTGCCGCCGCCGTCGTGCTGGCGGCTGCCTGGCTCGCATCACCTGTTTCTGCCCAGCAACAAACCCCGCCCGCGGCAGCGCCATCATCGACAGCTCAGCCGTCCGCGGTTGTTCCGGCGCCTGCGGCGGCAGCGCCTCCGACCGCCACCGCACCGGCAGCCGTGACAACCGAAGCGGCACAGGCCGACGCAGGGGGCCGTTCGCTGAAATCAACGGCCCCGGCGATGAAGGAATTGTCGCCCTGGGTGATGTTCATGTCGGCCGACGTCATCGTGAAGGCGGTGATGATCGGGCTTGCGCTCGCCTCGCTGACCACATGGGCAGTCCTGATCGCCAAATCGATCGAGCTCTCCGTCGCCGCCCGCAAGCTTCGTTCGGCATTGAAGAAGATTTCGGAATCGCGCTCGCTGGCGGAGGCGCAGATGGCGCTCGGTGCCAAGGAGGGCATTCTGGCGTCCTTCCTCGCGTCTGCGCTGCGAGAGGCGCGGATGTCGGCCGGTATTTCCAGCGATGCCGGCATCAAGGAGCGCGCAGCCTCGAGCTTCCAGGAGATCGTGCGCGCGGAGGCGCGACGCATCCGCATCGGCATGGGCGTGCTCGCGACCATCGGCTCCGTGTCGCCCTTCGTCGGCCTGTTCGGCACGGTCTGGGGCATCATGAACAGCTTCATCGGCATCTCGAAGTCGCAGACCACCAACCTCGCCGTGGTCGCGCCGGGCATCGCCGAGGCGCTGCTGGCGACCGCGATCGGTCTCGTCGCCGCGATCCCTGCGGTCATCATCTACAACCACTTCTCGCGGGTGACGAAGAGCTATCTCGAGCTCGTCAGCCGCGCCTCGGGCGCGGCAGCGCGGCTGCTCTCGCGCGATCTCGACCGCAGCCATGGCAGCGTGCATTCGCGCGCAGCGGAGTGAGCCATGGCCGTTTCGCTCGCTGACAACGACGACGACGACGATTTCAACGAAACGCATGACATCAACGTCACGCCGTTCATCGACGTCATGTTGGTGCTGCTGATCATCTTCATGGTCGCAGCTCCGTTGTCGACGGTCGACCTGCCGATCGATCTGCCGACGTCGACATCGACGCCGCAGAAGAAGCCGGACAAGCCGACCTATGTCAGCATCAAGCCGGATCTGTCGGTTGCGATCGGGGAGACGTTCGTCAAGCGCGTCGATCTCGTCAGTGCGCTCGACAACACGCCGGACATGAGCAGGGACAAATACATCTTCCTGCGCGCCGATCGCGCCGTGCCGTATGGCGAGCTGATGGCCGTGCTGGAGTTCCTCAACAAGGGGGGCTATTCCAAGGTCAAGCTGGTGACGCTGGAAGGCGTCCCCGGGGCAGCGCCGCAAGGTGCGCCGGCGGAAGCACCGAAGCCGTGACGAGCGCTTGATGCCGATGTTCGATTACGAACTGAAACCGTCTCGCAAGCTGTGGGTGTTTGCCGCAGTGGGGGCGCTCGCGCTCCATCTGGGCGGTGCGGCGCTGGCGCTGGCCTATCTGCGCAATGACGAGCCGGATTTCATCGCGGATCCGCAAGGCATCGAGGTCGGACTCGAGACCATGTCGCCCAATGGCGAACCCAGCGAATTGCCGCCGGGACCCGACTCGAACGAGTCGGTGGCCTCGCCCGAACTGACCGAGCAGAAGGCCGAGCTCAAGGAGAGCAGCCTTCCCAAGGACGTCCCGATGGAGGTCGCGGACGCCGACCGGGCCGTGACGATGAACGAGACCAAGAAGCCGGTCGAGGAGGAGACAAAGGAATCGGTTGTTCCCACGACCGCCTCTGTGGCTTCGCCCGCTGCCGAAGCGACGGCGATGCCGACCTCGGACGCCGAAAAGAAGAGCGATCGCTCGGTCCGCATTCGCCAGGGCTGGGAAAAGGACCTGGTCGCGCATCTCGACCGGCACAAGCGCTATCCCAAGGGCCTGGTCAAGGCCGCCGAACTCTCGGTTCGGATGACGCTCGACCGGCTCGGCCATGTGGTCGATGTGGTCATCGAGAAAGGCTCGGGCGATCCGGCGTTCGACGAGGCCGCGATCGGAATGGTCAGGCGCTCCGATCCCGTCCCGACCCCGCCGGCACTGGTCGCCGACGAAGGGCTGACCTTCGTCCTGCCGGTGCTGTTCAGGAAGAACGGGAAGGGCGGTAAGGGATAGGACCGCCCCTCGGCGCCGGACAGCATCGGGACCGAGTCCATCATTCAACAGCAGACAATCCAAAGGGGCGTGCCAATCAGGCAAGCCCCTTTGATTTTCTTACGTTTCGCCCGGGCCTACGCCGTGTGCGAGATCGACAGCTGGGCCTGCGGCTGGTCCACCGGATTGGTGATGACCGAACCGCCATTGCCGTCGGCGGCCAATGCGAAGTCCGCGGCGCTGTACTGGCCGAGCAGTTGCAGCGAGGCGGTATGAACGCCGTCGGAGACCGTCAACGTGCCGCCGGTGTTCCCGGCGTTGGCCGCATAGGCAAGCGAGGTGGTCTCGTTGAAGGCGATGTCGCCGAGGTCGAGCTGAACGCCATCCTGCCAGCCGGAGATCGTTCCGCTGAAGGCCGACGACTGGTCGAGCACCAGCTTGGCCGAGGCTCCGCCAAAAGTGACGTCGGTCAACGTCGCGCCGGTGTGGATATACTCGAGACCGCCCGCACCGATGGTGGTGCTGCTGGCGCTGCCACCGGCACCGACATACTGCGCACCTGAAACGATCGTGGTGTTGCTGGCCGTGCCCCAGACTTGCTGAACGCCGCCGTCGATGGTCGTGCCGATGGCGCTGCCCCAGTCGATCTGCACGCCGCCGGTGCTCACGGTCGTGCCGATAACTGTTCCGCCCGCATAGACGTGCTGCTCCGCTCCGCCGCCGATGACGTAATCGGTTGCCGTTCCGTAGATATATTGATGGCTGCCGGCGCCGAACGTCCGGCTGCTGGCGGTGCCGTACACGTAGTTCGAGACGCCGGTGTTGCCGGCGGCGTCGGTGACGATGAGATCGATCGCGGTGTTGAACTGGTCCCAGGACAGCGCGGCGTTCCAGGCCCCGTTGTTGCCGACCGTCACCGTCGTGCTCCAGCCAGCGTTTTGCGACGTGCCGTCGCGCAGCGTGAGGGTCTGGCCCGCGGCATCGGCGTCAACCGTACCGGAGAGGCCGGCAACCCAGGGGCTTGTCGCGTCCACGCCCGTCAGGACCGGCACCGGCTTCACGGTATCGACCGAGAAGAGCTGCGCCTTGACGTCGGCTTCGTTGACATCCTGCCAGGTGACGACGAAGCGGCCGTCGGCCGAGCCGGCGATCGAGGGATGCGACTGATCGGACGACGTGCTGGTGTTGACCAGCAATTCGCCTCCGACCTTCCGCCCGTCCGCTGAAAATACCTGCAGCTTGATGCTGCTGCCGCTGGAATCGCCACCCGTGCCGCTCCAGTCCTGCCAGGCGATGGCGAAATCACCGTTGCTGAGCGCGGTCACGGTCGGCGTGAACTGAGAGTTGGCCGTCGTCGTGTTGACGAGGAATTCGCTGCCGACCTTGCTGCCGTCGGCCGCATAGATCTGCGCCTTGATGCCGCTGCCGCTGCTGTCGCCGCCAACCTGGCTGAAATCGTACCAGGTCACGACGAAGCCGCCATTGGGCAGTGCCGAGATGGTCGGCTTGAGCTGGTCGGAGGCGGTTGCGGTGTTGACCAGGAATTCGTCGCCGACCTTGCTGCCATCTGCGGCAAACATCTGCGCCTTGACGCTGGTCGCATCGCTGTCGCCGAGCGTTCCGCTCAGATCTTCCCAGGTCACGACAAACCCGCCATTGGCGAGCCCGGTGATGGTCGCGTTGTCCTGGCTGCCCCCGGTCTGGGTGTTGACGAGGAATTCCGATCCGACCTTGCTGCCGTCGGCCGCGAACAGCTGCGCCTTGATGCTGGTGCCGTCGTCGTCGCCGCCTTCGCCGCTGTCGTCGGTCCAGGTGATGGCGAAGCCGCCATTGGCGAGGGCTGCGACGGTTGGCGCGTATTGCGAATAGGACGTCGCGGTGTTGACGAGGGTTTCCGAGCCGACCAGGGTGCCGTCGGCCGCAAACACCTGAGCCTTGATGCTGGTGCCGTCGCTGTCACCGAGCGTCTGGCTGTTGTCCGACCAGGTGACGACGAAGCCGCCGTTGGAAAGGCCCGTGATCACCGGGGCGAGCTGGTTGTCGGCGGTCTGGGTGTTGACGCGGAATTCCGAACCGACCTTGGTGCCGTCGGCGGCAAAGATCTGCGCCTTGATGCTGGTGCCGCTGGCATCGCCCAGCGTTCCGCTGGCGTCATCCCAGCTGACCACGTAGCCGCCATTGGCGAGCGCGGTGACGGTCGGCGCCTCCTGGCTGCCGGTCTGGTTGGTGTTCACGGAGATTTCGGAGCCGACTTTTACAACGGGAGCAGCCATAGTTCTGGATCGCTTTCATTCAAACTGTGCCGACAGCGGATGTCGTCCGCAGGTGTGCGGCAATAAGTTGCGAGAGCGTCCGTATTGCATCGCAGTATATCATAAATTTGATGATATGTTATGTATTATGTGAATGGCGGTGCCGTGGTGGAATTGCAGCCATCTGCGCACAGGCAACGCCGCCACGGCCGCCCGCGACGAACATCCAAAAAAAATGTGGAGCTCGTCGAAACGAACTCCACATCGTCTGTGTCGATGGTCGCGTCGCCGGGACGCGATCAGTTCAGCTGCGGCGCGCCGTCAGCCATTGGTCGGGACCGATCGGCCGATAGACCATGCGGATCTCTCCGACTGCGCCGAAGAAGCCGTCGGACAGCACCCCATCCCACCAGCCGGCGCCGAGGATCCAGGGCTGCGGCGTGCTCTGCGAGCGCATGCCGATCGCCGCATTGCCCACGTTGCGCAACACTGGCGCGCCGTCGATGTAGAGGGTGGTGGTGAGGGTCGCCGGATCATTGACGATCGCGACGTGATACCAGTTGTCGCGGATGATCTCGCCGGACCAGTTGGTCTGCGCGTAGTGCGAAACGGAGGCCGGTACCACTTCCCATTGCACTTCGCGCAGGTTCGAGATGGCGAACAGCACGCTGGACGCCTGCGGATCACCGCCCTGATAGCCGCCGGGAACGTTGCCGCGGTTGCCGACGCGGCCGAGGATGTTGCCCCATTTGTGCAGGTTTGCGGTCCAGCCGGCCGGAATCTTCACGAAGGCTTCGACCGTGTAGCCGTTCCAGAAGCTGCGACCGTTGAGCGATGCGCCGGACGCCGTCAGGAAGGCGTTGAGGCGACCGACCGTGTTGTCGGTGTTGAGGAACGACACGCTGCCCGCGGCCGAGGACAGACGGTGCTTGTCCGTGGTCCACACCACGTCGCCGAGCTGTGCGGAGGCGACGAGCGCCGCACGCATCAGATTGTTGCCGCCGGCAACGTCGGGCAGGATCCCGCCGATCGGAACGATCTGGCCGTCGGCAACCGTGGAGGGCACGCGCCAGTGCGCCACGGTATCGGAAACATGCGGATAATCCTCGGTATCCGCGGGCAGCACGACTTCCGGCGTTGGCGGATCGACATAGCCGGCGAGCAGGTCGGCGCGCACCGACGGAATGATCGCAGGTCCGGTGAGGGCCTTGCTCGGGCTGAAGCGCGTGAACCGGGCGAAGCGGCTCTTGAAGTTGATCGGAATGGAGAAGCTGTTGTTCGAGCCCGTCAGTTCGGCATGATCGAACTGGTTGAGCGTACTCTTCGGCTTCTGCACCACCCAGGGCGAGAACGACATCACGTCGATCTTGTTGTTGGTGAAGTCGACCTCGTAGAGCCGCATCATGGCGTTGCCGCCCTGATAATCCATCTGGTAGTCGACCACCATCTGGTGGACCGTATTGCCGAAATCGTTGGTCTTCGAAAGATACGCCGCGCCATGGTAGTGGCCGTTGAGGGTCATGAAGATCTGATCCTTGTCGTGGATCAGCTTGTCCCACAGCATCTTGCCGTAGTCGGTCTCCAGCGGCGACAGGCCGTCGCTGTCGATGTTGAGGAGCTGGTGGTTGGACAGGATCACCGGCAGCGTCGGGTTGCGGTCGATCACGTCGCGCGCCCAGGCGATGGCGCCGTCCGAGATGCGCCAGGACAGCGAGAGCACCATGAACTTGACGCCGTTGGCCTGGAAGATGTGGTATTCGTGGAAGCCGCTGCTGTCGCGCTCGCGGAACGTCGATTGCTGCGCAGCGCGGCTGCTCGGGAACCACTTCAGATAGGGCTCGGCGGCGAGGCTACGCTGGGCGTCGGTGCCCGAATTCTGGTCCCAGGGGTTGTGGTAATCGTAGTCGGTGACGACGTCGTGGTTGCCGGCGAGGATCGAATACGGGACCTTGGCGTCTTCGAGCTTCTTCATCGCGGCGTCTGCGATGATCCACTGGTTCGGCTTGTTCTGCTGGTCGACCACGTCACCGAGATGAATGACGAAGCGGATGCCGTATTTGGCGGCGTTGGCTGCGATCCACTGTGTCTGGGCATCGTACGGCGTCGAGCCGTAGGCCTTCTGAAACTGCTGGCTCTCGTCGGTCGTCGCGTAACGCGAATAGAACTGCGTGTCGGGCAGAACCGCGATGGAGAAGCTGTTCAATGAAGGAGTGCTGCTCTGCGCCTTGGCCGCACCCGCGCCGAGCGCCAGCACCGAAAGACTGGCGGCGCCCTGAAGGACCGCGCGGCGATCGATCATTTGGCGCGTGGAAGTGTTGCCGGAACGATGATGTCCGGCGCGGTCGATGTCGTCATTGCTCATGGAAGATTGCCTATTGCTGTCCGGTCGCAGTTGCGACGGTAGGCGGGTCTCTAGCGATCGTAATTAACATAAAGATTAAAGAAATGTATCATAAGTAATGTTATCAAATGAAGGGCGCGGCCATGCGAGATCGGCCAGCGCCGGCGCGGCAGAGAAGCCGTCGGCGACAAATGCGATGGAGCAGGTTTCGACTTCCTTGTGAGCGGTCGCAGGCAGCCCCGGGCGATCTGTCCCTGCTGGTCGGCGGCATCGCGGATCCGCGCGCGCCTCGCACGCAGGCGGAGACGCCGCGGCTCGCGACGGATCAATGAGTACGGCTCCTGGAACCTAGCGCCAGTAGAACCGGATCGCGACGTAGACCACGACGAGGCAGACGAGGATCGCGCCAACTGGAAGGCGTTGTTCACTTCTTATATGCATCGCCACCCAAACGAGGTGGCGATGCCGTTTGCGCGTCTGCTCGGATCCAACCGAGCACGACGTCTCAGCCCAATCGTTGCCTGGCCGTTTCCGGCGCCGTCAACACGCAACCGGCGGTGATCGCGCAGCCGATCATGAGGAAAACCGAGATAGGCCAGGACGCACCGCCCGCCTGTGCGACGAGGAAAGTCGCAATCATCGGAGTTAATCCGCCGATGATGTTGGCAAGCTGAAAGCCGAGCGAAATACCGGTGTAGCGGACGCCGGTCGAAAAACTCTCGGAGAAGAAGGCGGGCTGGACCGCAAACATGGCCGCCAATGCCACGGCATAGCCGAATACGATGGCGAGGAAGAACAACACGGGATTGGCAGTGTTGATCAGCCAGAACAGGGGGAAGGCGAATGCCGCCGCCAGGCAGGCGCCGAACAGATAGACGGGACGCCGCCCGATTCGATCGGACAGCGCGCCGAACAGGGGCACCGTGACAATGCCCACGCCGCTCGCCCCAAGCAACGCGATCAGGACGTGCTGAGAGGTAAGTCCGACCGTGCGCGTGGCGTAGGATAGCAGGAAGCCTATCACCAGCCAGCCGAGGATGATCTCGCCGGTGCGCATGCCCATGGCGATCAGCACCGGCTTCTTGCCGTTGCGCAGGATTTCCATGATGGGTGCTCGTTGCGTCGCTTGCGGTTTGCGCGTCGCAGCCTCGAACACCGGGCTTTCATCGACCTTGCTGCGAATGAACGATCCGACCGCCAGCAGCACGATGCTGATCAGGAAGGGGACTCGCCAGCCGTCCCCGTTGAGGCTGTCCTGCGGCAACACGGCAAAGACCAGGGTCGAGGTAAACAATCCAATGACGTTGCCGAGTTGGACGAATGTCCCATAGAAGCCCCGCCGGCCAGCAGGGGCATATTCCACGATCATGGTGGCGGCACCGCCCCATTCGCCGCCGATGGCGAACCCTTGAAGCAGACGCAACAGGATGATGATGGCCGGCGCCAGCAACCCGATGCTGTCGTAGCTCGGAACCAGCCCGATCGCGAACGTCGACAGGCCCATGATCGTGAGCGAGGTGACCAGCGTAGCCTTGCGGCCGAACCGATCGCCGAAATGTCCGAACACGATCGCGCCGAGCGGGCGTGTCAGGAACGGAATCGCGAGCGTCGCATAGGCCGCCATGATGCCGGCATAGGGAGACAGTGTGGGGAAGAACACCCGCGGAAACACTAGCGCTGCGGCCGTCCCGTAGATGAAGAAATCGTAGAATTCGATCGTGGTGCCGATCAGGCTCGATCCCACAACGGTCGCGAGTTTCGAGCGGCCGCGGGCTGGAATGTCGACCGCGCTATCCGCGGCGAGATTTTGTTCAGTCATAACGTCTCCCCTGGTGTTTTTTTGATGAAGGACGCGGCTCGGTGGCCGCGTTTCGACCGGACAAGCGGCACCGTCTGCCCGCGCGGGGCAGCCGGTGCGCTGTTCGATCGTGTGCTGGTTCGATCCCGGCGGTGCCGGAGGCTCTTAGATGCCCAGGCTCTTCAGCGCCTGGTCGATCGTCTTCTTCTGCTCGTCGCTCACCTCGTCCATCGGCGCGCGCGGGTAGAAAAGGCCGAGCCCCTGACGGTGCTGGATGTATTTGACGCAGGCCGGCAGATTATCGTGTCGCAGCACGTTCCAGAGCTTGTTGAGCTTGTTGTGAATATCGAGCGCGGTGTCGTGGTCCTTGGCGCTTACCGCGTTCCAGAGCTTGACGCATGTGCCGGGCAGGGCGGCGGTCAGCGCGCTGATTGCGCCATGCGCGCCGAGCGCAAAGGACGGATAGAGCAGGGCGTCGATACCGCTCAGCACGATGTTGTTCGGCGAGACGCTCCCCATCAGGTCGGAAACGGATTTGAGATCGCCCGAACTCTGCTTCATGCCGACGACACCGGGCACTTCACGCATCACGCGAAGCATCAGTTCCACACTGAGATAATTCCAGGGGATCACGTTATATATGAGGATGGGGATGCCGGTTTCCTCGTAGATGGCGCGAAAATGCTCGACTGTGTTTTCGGCGCTCGGTTTGAACAGATAGTGCACCGGCGTGATCTGCAGCGCGGCGATGTCGAGGTCGCGTAGCGCGCGCATGCGCTCGATGGCTTCGCGCGTGCTGTTCACGATCAGCCCGACGATGAAGGGTTTGCGGCCGCCGAGGGCGTCGTGGCTCGCTCGCATGACTTTGGTGAATTCTTCGGCGCCGAGCGTGTGGCCCTCTCCGGTGCTGCCGCCGACTACGATTCCGTTCACGCCCTTGTCGATCGCGAAATCCACCTGCTCCTTGATTGCAGAAAACACGATCTCGCCGTGCCGGTCGAACGGCATGGTGAACGGCGGCAGGATTCCGGTCAGGACGTCGCGGAGATTGGTGGCTTTGACTTTCGGCTTTTCGAGTACGGTTGTCGGCACAGTGCGCTCCTCATATCGCGGATCTGGTCAGGCCTGGAGGTGAGCGCCTTCGCCGTTCCGATCTCGGTGACCTGGGATCGAAAGAGGCTGTGGTCGCAAGCGCTTCCTTCAAAGATCTGTCCGCCCGCCTTTGACTTCTTGAATGCGAGCACTTTTGCAGCCGGGCGCACTCCGCTGTCAATCGTATTTCGGAATAGAATCCCGTTATATGGGATTGGTGTAGGTTTTTTGTCATTTTATCCCGTATGTGATAATTGTATTCCAATATCCGGAATAGAGTGCTCCGATGGCTAGGCGAGATCCATCTCAAGCGACCACGCGTTCAGACGAGGGTTTGAAATCGCTCGTCAAAGTCGTACGTGTCCTCGACGTGTTCTCGCGTACCGCACGTGCACTGTCGCTCGCCGAGATTTGCCAGCGAACCGGTTATCCGCGGAGCACCACCCACCGATTGCTATCGTCGATGCGCGAGGCCGGTTTGCTCGATCAGGATCGCAATCGTGATCGCTATCGGCTGGGCCTGAAGCTGTACGAGCTCGGCAATACTGTGCTCGCGAACATGGATCTGCACCGAGAGGCACGCCCCTATGTCGAGGCGCTCGGCCGCCTGACCGGGCAAGTTGTCCATCTCGCCGTGTTCGACGGGCGCCACGCGGTTGTCATCGGCAAATCGGAATCTCAGATCGACGCGACCTCAGGCGCATTCCTGGAATCCGCGCCTGCCCATTGCACCAGTGTCGGTAAAGCCATCCTGGCGTATCAGCCGGATGTGGTCCTCGAGACGTTTCTCGCCGAAGGACTAGCCCGCTTCACCGATACCACCATCACCGATCCCGTCGTGTTGCGGCAGGAACTCGAGTTGACGCGCAACCGCGGTTACTCGATCGATCAGGCCGAGCATCAGCCAGGCCTGAATTGCGTGGGCGCTCCAATCCGTGATCTGTCGGGACGGGTGTTTGCCGCTGTCAGTGTCAGTGGCCCGGCCTGGAAGACGCCGTTAAGTGAGGCGGGCCGGGTTGCGAAGATCGTGATTCATCACGCCGACTGCATCAGCCGTGCACTCGGTCACGGGGCATAGACCGACCAAGGTCGCGTGCTGCCTTCACCTAGCGCCAGTAGAGCCGGATCGCGACGTAGACCACGACGAGGCAGACGAAGATCAGGGCCACCGGGAGCGGGCGTTTCTGGGTCCCGCCGAACGTCGCCGACATGAACGAGGCCGCCGTCTTCTTCGGCTTGGGCGCGGGGCGCCGGAACGCGGTGACATTGTCGGCGGCAGGTTCTGCCGCGCGCGGCTGGACGTCGGGCGGGGTTCCCGTGCCGCCCATCTCGACATAGTAGGCCTTGTAGATCGCGCCGATCGTGGCCTCGCCGGCCTCGCTTTCGCTCATCTGCGCCAGCAGGTTCTGGTAGCTCGTGAGGAACTCCTGGGCCTCCGGGGGCAGGGCGGACGCCCCGTTGAGCTTCGCCATCATCTTCCAGGTGGCGAAATCGGCGCGGGCGCGGGTATCGGCGCGTCGCGCGATCAGCATATCGGCAGCTTTGACCAAGTCGGCCTCTGGCCTTTCGGCTTGTGGGTGCGGGTGTCGCTGTTCAACTACGCATTGCCGGTCAGAAAGAGAACAGCTTGAATCACATGACCGGTCAACGTTCGCAGTATTGCTGAAATAACATCAAGATTTAGACCGAACTGGGAGCCCGCCAGCGGCAGCAGGATCAGCAGGCCGATCAGGATCATCATCCCGAACGGCTCGAGCCGTGCCAGCGGCAGGCCGAGCGCGCGGGGCAGCAGCCCGACCGCGACTCGCCCGCCGTCGAGCGGCGGGATCGGCAACATGTTGAAGACCGCCAGGACCGCATTGATGAGGATCGCATTCCTGAGATTGTCAGCGATCCATTGCGCCGACCCCGCGGGGATCAAGGGCAGGGCGTGGACGGCGAGGCCCGCCGCGAGTGCCAGCAGGATGTTGGTGACCGGCCCGGCCAGCGCGACCCAGACCATGTCGAGCCGGGGGTTGTCGAGGTTGCGGAAATTCACCGGCACCGGCTTGGCGTAGCCGAACAGGAACGGCGAATGGGCAAACAGCAGCATCGCCGGCAGGATCACGGTACCGAACGGATCGATGTGGCGCAAAGGGTTGAAGCTGACGCGGCCGAGCTGCCAGGCCGTGTTGTCGCCGAGCCGATGCGCGACGAAGCCGTGCGCGGCCTCGTGGAAGGTGATGGCGAGCACGAGCGGCAGCACCCATACGGAAAGGCTATAGAGCGAAATGTCCACGGCTTGTCGGTCCCGGTTTGCCTGCGCCTTGCAGGCGACCCGGCCGAACCGGCGGTGCAGCAACGCTTCAGCTCAACATAGGGCGCCCGGTTCCGAAATGCCACGCCCCTAGGCCGGGATCGTCCCTTCATATTGGGTCAGGCCGTCGTCCAGCTTCAGCCACGCCAGCTTCTCCGAGACCCAGATGTGCTCGGTCGGCGCAAACGCATTGCGGTCGTCGAAGGTCGCCAGCGCCACGCCCGCCAGCGTGCCGTTGCGCCGCCAGGAGAACAGGCGCGTGCCGCAGCGCTTGCAGAACACGCGGTCGATGGCTTCGGACGACGCATAGCGGGCGGTGTCGCCCTCGACGGTGAGGGCGCGCTGGTCGAATTGCGCGCGGGCGAAGTAGGGCGAGCCCATCGCCTTCTGGCACATGCGGCAATGGCAGATGCGGACGTTGAGCGGTTCGCCCTCAGCCTTGAACCGCACCGCGCCGCACAGGCATCCGCCCTCCCGGATCATGCTCATGCGACCCGCCATTCGCCGACCTGGCGCGCCATGGTCCAGTTGAGCTCGTCGAGATCGGCGTCCATGTTGGAGTTCGACCGCCTGGTGTTGGTGAAGGCGGCCCAGCAGAAGCCGCCATGGGTGCGCACGACGATCGTGCTCGTCCCCGGCAGGCTGCCGGTATGCCACCAATTGTCGGACTTGTTCACGCAGAAGCCCTTGGCGTAGTCCGGGCTGTAGCCGGGCGCAGTGGTCATCACCTTGACGGTGTGCGCGTGCAGGAGGTTCGCCGGCCTCGTGTAGCCGTCGACATGCATCAGGAACTGCACGAGGTCCGCCGGCCTCGCGAGCCAGCCGCCATGGGAATCCATCCGCCGGACATTCATGTCGTAGGGATTTTCGCCCTGACCGTAATAGACGACTTCGCCGGCCTGGCGCTGGTCGCGCGTGTTGCCCGCAAGCGTCATGCTGGTGACCCCGCAGCGTGCGAGCACCTCGGTGCGGACATGCTCGGCATAGGGCTGGCCGGTCAGCTTCTCGATCACGCGGCCGAGCACGCAATAGCCGAAATTGGAATAGGCGTATTGCCGGCCAGGCGGGCGGTCCAGCGGATGGTTTGCGAGCGTCCAGCTGATCAGTTGCGCATGGTCCATCCGTGGATGGCTGAACATGGGATCGCGGCCATCGTTGCTCCAGCCGCCGGCGGTGTGCGTGAGGAGATGCTCGAGCGTGATCTGGTCGATGCCGGCAGAGTAGGGCGGCTGCCCGTAATCGGTGCCGAGCAGCGCACCCGGGCCGAACACGCGATCCGTCAGCTTGAGACGGTTCTCCTCGATCAGGCGGAAGATCGTGACCGAGGTGATCGGCTTGCTGACGCTGGCGATCCGGAACAGATGTCCGGGCGTCAAGGCCTCCTTGCGCTCGACATCGGCAAGACCGAAGGCGTCCTCGTGAACGACTGTGCCGGCGTAACCAATCGCAAAGGACAGCGCCGGCACGCCGTATTTGTCCATGAAGCTACGCGCCAGCCGCGCCATGGCCGCGCGCTCGGCCGGCGCCGGCGGGCGAATGCCCGGCGGGTTCGGCGCGAGTTGCGCGCGTGCTGCCTGCGACAGCAGCGGCAGCGCGCCTGCGCCCGCTGCGAGCTTGACGAAATCCCGACGCCCAATCCGCATGGTCCGCCCCTTCCAAGGGCAGCTACCGCATCAGTAGGTCGCCCGGCCACCGGAAATATCAAACACCGCGCCGGTGGAAAAGGCACAATCTTCGGATGCGAGCCAGCTCACCATCGCGGCGAGCTCCTCCACCAGCACGAAACGCGCCTTCGGGATCTTCGACAGCATGAAGTCGATATGTTGCTGCGTCATCTGGTCGAAGATCGCGGTCTTTGCGGCGGCCGGCGTCACGGCGTTCACGAGGATGTCATGCGCCGCGAGCTCCTTGCCGAGCGACTTCGTCAGCGCGATCAGGCCGGCCTTGGATGCCGAATAGTGCGCGGCGTTCGGGTTGCCTTCCTTGCCGGCGATCGAGGCGATGTTCACGATCCGCCCGTATTTCTGCTTGAGCATTTCAGGCACGATCGCCTTGCAGACGATGAAGGGACCGTCGAGGTTGATGCGCAGGACTTTCCGCCATTCCTCCAGATCGGTCTCCCACACCGGCTTGTTGACGCCGGCGATGCCGGCATTGTTGACGAGGATGTCGATTTTGCCAAAGGCGGCCAGCGTGGCGTCGCGGGCCTGCTCGACGCCGGCCGTGTCGGTAACGTCGACCTTGAAGACTCTAGTTTCGCCGCCGACCTCCCTGGCGGTTTTCTCGGCCAGGCTTCCGTCAAAGTCCCAGATCGCGACCTTGGCGCCGGAAGCGACGAAGCGTTCGGTGATGGCGCGGCCAAAGCCCTGCGCGCCGCCGGTGACGATGGCGACGCGTCCGTTGAGGTCGATCCTGTTCATGCTGGCAGCCATTGGCGTCAGAGCATGTAGCCGCCGTCGACGACGAGGTCGACGCCGGTGGTGAAGGCGCTTTCGTCGCTGCCGAGATAGACCGCCATGGCGGCGATCTCGTCGGCGGTACCGAGCCGGCCCATCTTCTGGCGGGCAATGAATTGCTCCTTGCCCTGCGGCCCCTGCGCGGCGGCGCGGTCGAGCATCGACGGCGTCTCGACGGTGCCGGGGCAGATCGAGTTGCAGCGGATGCCCTTGGTGATGAAGTCGAGCGCGACCGCGCGGGTCAGCAGCGACACCGCAGCTTTGGACGCGCTGTAGACGTAACGGTTGGCCGGCGGGCGCAGCGCCGCGCAGGACGAAATATTGACGATGCTGCCGCCGCCGCCCGCGAGCATGTCGGGCAGGAAGGCCCTGATGGTCCGGTGCATCGACTTGACGTTGAGGTCGAACGAGAAGTCGAAATCCTCCTCCGAGCACTCCAGGATGGTGCCGTGATGCACGAAGCCGGCCGCGTTGAGCAGGATGTCGACCTTGCCGACACGTTTTGCAAGGGCGTTGACATCGGCGGTGTTGCGGACGTCGAGCCTGGCGACCTCGGCGATGCCTTCCTTGGTCAGGCCGGCGATGCCGCTTTCGTTGATATCGGTGGCGATGACGGTCGCGCCCTCACGCGCGAATGCGAGAGCGCATGCGCGTCCGATGCCGGCTGCGGCTGCCGTGACGATTGCGCGTTTTCCCTTGAGGCGGTCTGCCATTTTTCTGGTCTCCTTTGAATTGTTCGCCGTCATTCCGGGGCGCGGCGCAGCCGCGAGCCCGGAATCCATAACCACGATCGGGAGTATGGATTCCGGGCCTGCGCCTTGCGGCGCATCCCGGAATGACGATCTTTCCTAGTGATTATCCCGCGCCACGCCAAACGTGCCGGCGACGTTCTGGTAGCGCGTGGCGAGCTCCATGCAGGCGCCTGTCGACTGCTGGCCGACAGTGTTGCGATAGATCTCCTGCCACGGCGTCTGGTTGGCCGGATGCTTGAAGCCGCCATTGGCCATTAGCTCGGCGTGACGCTTCTTGACCTCGTCGTCGGAGATCAGGATGTTGGCGCTGCCCTTGTTGAGGTCGATGCGCACCTTGTCGCCGGTCTTGAGGATCGCGAGGCCCCCGTTGGCTGCCGCTTCCGGCGAAGCATTCAGGATCGACGGCGAGCCCGAGGTGCCGGACTGGCGGCCGTCGCCGATGCAGGGCAGGGAGTGGATGCCGCGTTTGATCAGAGCCGCCGGCGGCTGCATGTTCACGACCTCGGCGCCGCCAGGGTAGCCGATCGGTCCCGTGCCGCGGATGAACAGCACGCAGCGCTCGTCGATGTCGAGCGAGGGATCGTCGATCCGCGCGTGATAGTCCTCCGGACCCTCGAATACGATGGCGCGGCCTTCGAAGGCGTTCGGGTCCTTCGGGTTGCCGAGATAGCGGTCGCGGAATTCCTTGGAGATCACGCTGGTCTTCATGATCGCGGAGTCGAACAGATTGCCCTTCAGCACCAGGAAGCCGGCGTCCTTCACCAGCGGCTTGTCGTAGGCCCGGATCACGTCGTTGTCGGGCGCGGGCGCATTGGCGCAGTTCTCGCCGATGCCGCGGCCGTTGACGGTGAGTGCGTCTTCATGGATGCGCTTGTGCTTCATCAATTCGCGCACCACGGCCGGCACGCCGCCGGCGCGGTGGAATTCCTCGCCGAGATAGAAGCCGGCCGGCTGCATGTTGACCAGCAGCGGCACGTCGTGGCCGAATGTCTGCCAGTCCTCGATCGACAGCTCGACGCCGATGTGGCGGGCCAGCGCGTTGATGTGGATCGGCGCATTGGTCGAGCCGCCGATCGCCGAGTTGATGACGATGCAGTTCTCGAACGCCTTGCGGGTCAGGATGTCCGACGGCTTGAGATCCTCCCAGACCATCTCGACGGCGCGTTTTCCGGTCTCGTAGGCGATCTGGCCGCGCTCGCGGTAGGGCGCGGGGATCGCCGCGCAGCCCGGCAGCGAGAAGCCGAGCGCTTCGGCAAGCCCGTTCATGGTCGAGGCCGTGCCCATGGTGTTGCAATGGCCGACCGAGGGCGCCGAAGACGCCACGATCTCCATGAACTCCTCATAGTCGATCTCGCCGGCGGCGAGCCGTTCGCGCGACTTCCAGACGATGGTGCCGGAGCCGGTGCGCTCGCCATTGTGCCAGCCGTTCAGCATCGGGCCGCCCGACAAGACGATCGCGGGCAGGTTGACGGTTGCCGCCGCCATCATGCAGGCGGGCGTGGTCTTGTCGCAGCCGGTGGTCAGCACCACGCCGTCGAGCGGATAACCGTAGAGAATCTCGACGAGGCCGAGATAGGCGAGGTTGCGGTCGAGCGCCGCGGTCGGGCGCTTGCCGGTCTCCTGGATCGGGTGGGTCGGGAATTCCATCGCAATGCCGCCGGCTTCGCGGATGCCTTCGCGGACGCGGTGCGCCAGCTCGATATGGTGGCGGTTGCACGGGGAGAGGTCGTTGCCGGTCTGGGCAATGCCGATGATCGGCTTGCCGGACTGCAGTTCGGCGCGGGTGAGGCCGTAATTCAGATAGCGCTCCATGTAAAGCGCGGTCATGCCCGGATTATGCGGGTTGTTGAACCATTCCTGCGAGCGGAGGTGGCGGCGGACGCCGTTGCTGGCGGGCGCATGCCCATTGGTTGGCTTTTTTGTCATTGGTTTCTCCTGCAATGCAAACGCACCGGCGTCGGGGGCTCAGCTTCGGCCTGTGCGATGCCCAACGGTGCGATTCATGGTTCAAAGGCCCGTTGGCGGGTCATTTCCTCACGGCTTCGATCTTAGTCATGGCCAGTTGGTAACGCTATCATTTTGTTCGCTGCACCCGCGCCGGTTAAGCCCGGCTTGCTGTCCGAACGCCGTGCCGCCGAACTCTGCCGCTCGATCACCCTGAAGCCGAGATCGAGCACGGTGCGCTCCGGTCGCCGCCCGTCGATCGCCTCGATCAGCATCGTGGCCGCGGTGCTGCCCATCTCGTAGCGGTTGGTGCGCACGCTGGTAAGGGTGGGGACCGCGGCAGCCATGAATTCCAGGTCGTTGAAGCCGACGAGGGCGATCTGCTCTGGGATGGCGATCTCCCGGCGCCGGCACTCGAACAAAACCCCGAGCGCGAGGTCGTCATTGGCGCAGAACACCGCATCGATGCCGGGCTCGCGCCCGAGCAGATCGGTGAAGAGGGTGCCGCCCAGCGTCACCGAAGTCGGCGTCGCCGTCGTGACGACGAGGCGCTGGTCGAACAGGCCGGCTTCCTTCATCGCCGAGACATATCCGTCCAGCCGCCGCTGCACCCGCGGGTCCATGCGTGCGCCGACGAAGCCGATCTTGCGATGCCCTTGCGCGAACAGATGCGCAATTGCCGCGCGCGCTGCATCATAGTGCGAAAAGCCGATCATCATGTCGACCGGATTGGGTCCGATCTCCATGATCTGCACGATCGGGCAGTCGGCGGCCTCCAGCATCGCGCGCGATTCCGCGGTCTGGTCGATGCCGGTGACGATCAGCCCGGCCGGCTTCTGCGCAAGGAACAGCCGCAGCAGCTTCTCCTCCTGGAGAATACTGTAGCGTGTGTTGGACAACTGGATCGAGTAACGGCTGCCTTCGGAGGCGTCATAGATGCCGCGCAGCACGTCGGAAAATACGTTGTTGGTCAGGGACGGAATCAGGACGCCGATGACTTCGGTGCGGTGCGAGGCCAGCGCGCGTGCCGCAAGGTTCGGCACGTAGCCGAGCTCCCTGGCGGCGCTCTCGACCCGCGTGCGCTTGGCGACGGAGAGCGCCTCTGGATTGCGAAAGAAGCGCGACGCCGTGATCGGGCTCACGCCGGCGAGTTCGGCGACTTCCGCCAGCCGGATTTTGCCTGACTTGGTACGTTTTCGACCCATTTGCCGCTCTTAACACAGTCATTCCCGCAAACAAAGGAACGTTGACAGCGCTACCAGCACCGACTAACCAAAGACAAATTGCCAAAACCGCACAAACTGCCGACAATGTCGCTCGCCAAGATCGGGCTTCGGTCGGTGAAGTCTGAAAAAAACAAGACGGTCGCGGCGCTCGAAGCGTCGCGGACTTTCGAGGAGGGAGCTAGATGTCGTCTGTGCAAATCCGCGACGTGCGGAAATCGTTCGGCAATTTTGAAGTCCTGCACGGCGTCTCGATTCCGATCGAGGATGGCCAGTTCGTCGTCCTGGTTGGCCCCTCCGGCTGCGGCAAGTCGACGCTTCTGCGCATGCTCGCAGGCCTCGAAAACATCACCTCCGGCACGATCTCGATCGGCGACCGCGTCGTCAACAATATCCAGCCCAAGGAGCGGGATATTGCGATGGTGTTCCAGAACTACGCGCTCTATCCGCACATGACGGTCGGCGAGAACATGGGCTTCTCGCTCAAGCTGCGCAACGCGAGTTCCGACGAGATCAACAAGCGCGTCAAGCGCGCCGCCGAAATCCTCGCATTGGCGCCGCTGCTCGATCGCTATCCGCGCCAGCTCTCCGGCGGCCAGCGCCAGCGCGTCGCCATGGGCCGCGCCATCGTGCGCGATCCCCAGGTCTTCCTGTTCGACGAGCCGTTGTCGAACCTCGACGCCAAGCTGCGCGTCGCCATGCGCACCGAGATCAAGGAGCTGCATCAGCGGCTCAAGACCACGACCGTCTACGTCACCCATGACCAGATCGAGGCCATGACCATGGCCGACAAGATCGTCGTCATGCATGACGGCATCGTCGAGCAGATGGGCACGCCGCTCGAACTCTATGACAAGCCCGACAACCAGTTCGTCGCGGGCTTCATCGGCTCGCCCGCCATGAACTTCCTCAAGGGGCATGTGCGCGTGAACGGCGTTGCTACCTTCGAAGGTCCTAACGGCGTCAAGCTGCCGCTCAAGAACGCACCGGCAGGGTCCGACGGCCGCCCGGTCGTCTATGGCGTGCGGCCCGAGCATTTCACCATCGCCGATGACGGCGCCGATGCCGAGATCATCGTGGTCGAGCCGACCGGCTCGGAGACGCAGGTTTTCGCCAAGGTCGGTGGCGAGCAGGTCGTCGCGGTGTTCCGCGAGCGCCACCAGTTCAATCCGGGCGACAAGGTCCAGCTGAAGCCTGACCCTTCGCTGGTTCACTTGTTCGACGAGGCGACGGGCAAGCGCATGTAGCGACGCGGTACGACTTTCAGAACTACCAAATACAAATATAAAATTCAGGGAGAGAACAATGAGCAATTTCGACAGGCGAAGTGTGCTTAAGGCTGGCCTCGGCGGCGCAGCTCTTCTCGCCGGCCCGGGCATCGTCCCGGTCCGTGCGGCGGAGTGGACCAACACGCCGGAGCCGAACGCCTCCATCCGCGTCCTGCGCTGGAAGCAGTTCATCCAGGCCGAGTTCGACAAGTTCGCCGAGCAGACCAAGAAGTTCTCCGAGAAGACCGGCGTCAAGGTCAAGCTCGAGGCCGAGAGCTGGGAAGACATCCGTCCCAAGGCCGCGGTCGCCGCCAATGTCGGCGCCGGTCCGGACCTCATCATCGGCACGCTCGACGATCCCCACAAATTCCCCGAAAAGCTGATCGACGTGACTGACGTCGCCGACTATCTCGGCGCGCAGTATGGCGGCTGGTATCCGGTCGCCGAACGCTACGGCAAGAAGGGCAATAGCTGGATCGCCATTCCGCAGGGCGCGACCGGCGGCTGCCTGAACTATCGCATCAGCCACGTGAAGGCCGCGGGCTTCGACGAATTCCCCAAGGACACCGCCGGCTTCCTCAAGCTCTGCCAGGCGTTGAAGAAGAACAACACGCCGGCCGGCTTCGCGCTGGGCCACGCCACCGGCGATGCCAATGGCTGGTGCCAGTGGGCGCTCTGGGCCTTCGGCGGCAAGGTCGTCAACGACAAGAACGAGGTGGTGATCGACTCGCCGGAGACGATCGCCGCGCTCGAATACGTCAAGCAGCTCTATGAGACCTTCATTCCCGGCGTGCTGTCGTGGAATGACAGCAACAACAACAAGGCGTTCCTGAACGGCGAACTCAGCCTGACCCTGAACGGCATCTCGATCTGGACCGTCGGCAAGAACTCCACCGATCCCAAGCAGCAGGAGATCGCCAAGGACATGAACCACGCGCCGATGCCGATCGGCCCGGTGGGCGTGCCGACCGAGCAGCAGAACGTGCTGGTCTACTATGGATACAAGCACTCGAAGTATCCGAAGGCGGTCAAGGAATTCATCAAGTTCATGATGGACAAGGAGAACTACGACGCCTGGGAGGTCGCCTCCAACGGCTACGTCTCGCCGCCGCTGCCGGCCTATAACGACAATCCGGTCTGGACCTCTGACCCGAAGATCACGCCGTACCGCGACTGCCTAAAGCGCTGCCGCGACAACGGCTATGCCGGCGATCTCGGTTATGCCTCCGCCGCCGTGATGGGCGACTTCGTCGTCGTCGACATGTTCGCGGAAGCGGCATCCGGCTCCGTGACGCCGAAGCAGGCAGCTGCACGCGCCGCCGAGCGCGCCAAGCGCTACTATCAGGTCTGATCAAGCTCCAGTCTGCGCGGCGTCCGGTTCGCCGGGCGCCGTGAATCTTCGTTGAGGGGAATCCGACATGGCAGTTATGGCCGAGCCCGTCGCCGTGCCCGCAAGGCGCAGCAGCCTGTGGACCAGAGCATTCGAGAGCCGGCATTTTCTCGGCGCGATGTTCATGGTGCCGGCCGTCGCCATCCTCATCCTGTTTCTGGCCTACCCGCTGGCGCTGGGCTTCTGGCTCGGCATGACCGACACCAAGATCGGCGGAGCCGGGCGCTTCATCGGCTTCCAGAACTTCGTCTCGCTGGCCAAGGACTCCGTGTTCTGGTTGTCCGTGTTCAACACCATCTTCTACACGGTCACCGCCAGCGCCGTGAAATTCGCGATCGGACTGTATCTGGCGCTGTTGCTCAACGAGCGGCTGCCGTTCAAGTCGATGATCCGCGCCATCGTCCTTTTGCCCTTCGTGGTGCCGACGGTGCTCTCCGCAATCGCGTTCTGGTGGATCTATGACAGCCAGTTCTCGATCATCTCCTGGGTCCTGATCAAGGCCGGGCTGATCACGCGCTACATCGACTTCCTCGGTGATCCCTGGAATGCGCGCTGGTCGGTCGTCGCCGCCAATATCTGGCGCGGCGTGCCGTTCGTCGCGATCACGCTGCTGGCGGGCTTGCAGACCATCTCGCCCTCGCTCTACGAGGCCGCCAATCTCGACGGCGCCACCAACATGCAACGCTTCCGCCACATCACGTTGCCGATGCTGTCGCCGATCATCGCGGTCGTGATGACGTTCTCGGTGCTGATGACGTTCACCGACTTCCAGCTGATCTACACCATCACGCGGGGCGGGCCGATCAATTCGACGCATCTGATGGCGACGCTGTCGTTCCAGCGCGCCATCACAGGCGGCAATCTCGGCGAGGGCGCGGCGATCTCGAACGCGATGATCCCGTTCCTGGTGGCGGCGATCCTGTTGAGCTTCTTCGGGCTTCAGCGCTCCCGCTGGCAGCAGGGCGGAAGGGACTGACCATGAGCACCGCAGACGACCAAAGCGTCGGAATGGACTATCTGGAAAGTTTTCCGCGGAAGTTTCTCCGCGTCTATCTTCCGCTCGGCCTGATCATGGTCTTCCTGCTGTTTCCGTTCTACTGGATGACGGTCGCGACCTTCAAGCCGGACGCGGAGATGTACGACTACGAGAAGTACAATCCGTTCTGGATCGTACATCCGACGTTCGAGCACATCACGAAATTGTTCTTCGAGACCGACTATCCGCTCTGGATGTGGAACACCGTGATCGTCTCGGTGTGCTCGACCTTCATCTCGCTGTTCGCCAGCGTCTGCGCGGCCTACGCGATCGAGCGGCTGCGCTACAAGGGCTCGCGCTATGTGGGACTTGCGATCTTCCTCGGCTATCTCGTGCCGCCCTCGATCCTCTTCATTCCGCTGGCGGCGATCGTGTTTCAGCTCGGCCTGTTCGACGGCAATCTGGCGTTGATCCTGACCTATCCGACCTTCCTGATCCCGTTCTGCACCTGGCTGCTGATGGGCTATTTCCGCACCATCCCCTATGAGCTGGAGGAGTGCGCGCTGATCGACGGCGCCACCCGGCTCCAGATCCTGATGAAGATCACGCTGCCGCTATCGCTGCCGGGGGTGATCTCGGCGGGCATCTTCGCCTTCACGTTGTCCTGGAACGAGTTCATCTACGCGCTGACCTTCATCTCCTCGTCCGAGAACAAGACCATCCCGGTCGGCGCCATCACCGAGCTCGTCAATGGCGACGTCTATCATTGGGGCGCGCTGATGGCGGCGGCCCTGACCGGTTCGGTCCCCGTAGTTATCCTTTATTCCTTCTTCGTGGAGTATTATGTGTCGGCGATGACCGGCGCCGTGAAGGAATGATGGCGGGGCCGCCATGAGAGCGCGTCTCGCCTGACGCGCTCCGACAACAAGAAGGAGTAGGCTCTTGCACATTCTGGTTCTGGGCGCCGCCGGCATGGTCGGCCGCAAATTGTGTGAACGGCTCTTGCGCGACGGACGGCTCGGCAAGAGCGACATCACCAAGCTGACCATGCATGACGTGGTCGAGCCCAAGACGCCGGAAAAGGCCGGGTTCACCGTCGAGACCGTGTCGGGTGATTTCGCGGTCCCCGGTGCGGCCGAGAAGCTGATCGCCGGCCGTCCGGACGTGATCTTCCATCTGGCGGCGATTGTCTCCGGCGAGGCCGAGCTCGATTTCGACAAGGGCTACCGGATCAACCTCGACGGCACGCGGATGCTGCTCGATGCCGTCAGGCTCGTGGGCGGTGGCTACAAGCCGCGCGTCGTGTTCACGTCCTCGATCGCGGTGTTCGGCGCCCCGTTCCCCGACGCGATCGGCGACGAGTTCTTCCACACCCCGCTGCTCAGCTACGGCACCCAGAAAGCGATCGGCGAACTCCTGCTTGCCGATTATTCGCGCCGCGGCTTCCTCGACGGCATCGGCATCCGCCTGCCGACCATCTGCATCCGTCCGGGCCTGCCCAACAAGGCGGCGTCGGGCTTCTTCTCCAATATTCTGCGCGAGCCGCTGGCCGGCAAGGAAGCGATCCTCCCGGTGTCCGAGGACGTCCGCCACTGGCACGCCACGCCGCGCTCGGCCGTCGGCTTCCTGCTCCATGCCGGCACCATGGACCTCGAAAAGGTCGGGCCGCGCCGCAACCTGACCATGCCGGGCTTCTCGGCCACCGTCGGCGAACAGATCGCCGCGCTGAAGCGGGTGGCCGGCGACAAGGTCGCCGCGCGCATCAAGCACCAGCCCGATCCGTTCATCGTCGGGATCGTTGGCGGCTGGCCACGCAATTTCGAGGCGAAGCGGGCGCGCGAACTCGGCTTCACCACCGAAGAGAAGACCTTCGACGACATCATCCGCATTCACATCGAGGACGAGCTCGGCGGCAATTTCGTCGCCTGACCCGACCGATGAACAGCTTGGATATGACGATGGCGAGCGTAGCTTGCATCGGCGAGTGCATGGTCGAACTCCGGCAGGCGCCGGGCGGACAACCCGGGGGACATTCCTCCGGACAGTCTGCCGGGCACGTCGGCGGCCTGTACTCGCGCGGCTTCGGCGGGGACACCCTCAACACAGCGGTCTATCTGGCGCGGCTCGAGGTCAAGGTCGACTATTTCACCGCGCTCGGCGACGACACCTTGAGCGACGAGATGGTCGCGGCCTGGACGGCCGAGAGCATCGGCACGCGGCGCGTCGTGCGGTTGCCGGGCAAGCTGCCCGGCCTGTACATGATCCAGACCGATGCCAACGGCGAGCGCCAGTTCTTCCACTGGCGCGACAGCGCGGCGGCGCGGCAGCTGATGAACCTGCCGGAGACGGACGAACTGCTCAACTCGCTGATGAGCTACGACATCGTCTATCTCTCCGCGATCACGCTCTCGATCTACGACGCGGCCGGGCGCGACCGTCTGTTCGCGGCGATCAAGCGGGCGCGGCTGCTCGGCACCCGCTTCGTGTTCGACACCAATTTTCGCGCGCGCGGCTGGCCCGACCGCGATGTCGCGCGCGAGGTGTTTGCCGCGGCGTTTGCAGCAGCCGACATCGTGTTGACCTCGACCGAGGACCTGCTCGCGCTCTATCCCGGCGAGAGCCAGGAGCAGTTGATGGCGCGGATCCCGAGCCCGGAACTCGTGTTCCGGTTGCCCGAACCCGTCAGCCTGTTGCGTTTTCCCGGCGGGACGAGCGAGGTCCGCGCCGAGCCCATGACCAGGCCGGTTATCGACACCACCGCCGCCGGCGACAGCTTCGCGGCTGCCTATATCGCGGCCCGGCTCGCCGGTTCCGATCCGATCGAGGCGGCCCAGGCCGGGCATCGCCTCGCCAGCCTCGTGATCTGCTATGCCGGCGCCATCATTCCGGTCTATGCCATGCCCCCGAAGAAGCGGCACCGGCCGGCAGCCACACGTCAGGCGAGCAAGTGACTCGCGCCAAATGACTCGCGCCCAAGTGAAACGAAAGCCAACATGACCACGACCGCCCAGCAGAACCACCTCGTCGCGCTGTTCAAGGCCGCGACCGTCATTCCCGTCCTCACCATCGAGCGGATCCAGGACGCCGTGCCGCTGGCGCGGGCGCTGGTGGCCGGCGGGATCCGCACGCTGGAGGTGACCATGCGCACCCCCGTTGCGATCGAGGCGGCGCGGGCGATGATGGCCGAGGTCCCCGAGGCGGTCGTCGGCATCGGCACGATTCTCAACCCGGCCGATTTTGTCCGCGTCGAGAAACTGGGCGTCGCGTTCGGCATCAGCCCGGGCCTGACCCCCGATCTTCTCAAGGCCGCCACCGACAGCTCGCTGCCGTTCGCGCCCGGCATCGCCACCGCGTCCGAGCTGATGATGGCGCTGTCCTACGGCTTCGACGTCGCAAAATACTTCCCGGCCGAGCAGGCCGGCGGCATCAAGGGCCTGCGGGCGCTGGGCGGCCCGTTCCCGAACGTTCGGTTTTGCCCCACAGGCGGCGTGAGCGAGGCCAATGCGGCCACCTGGCTCGCCGAGCCCAATGTGGTCGCGGTCGGCGGGTCCTGGCTGTGCCCGACGGCGGAGATCAAGGCGGGGAACTGGGCCGGCATAACTGCCATCTGCCAGCGCAGCCTCCAGGCCCTGAAAGCCGCGTGAAGTCTGGCCAGCCCCGCGCTAAGACTTAACTCAGTCAAAGACCCCAGGGAGAAAAGACCATGAGCGCCAGCATCGTCGGATGGGCCCATACGCCGTTCGGCAAGTTCGACACCGAGACCGTGGAAAGCCTCGTGGTGAAGGTCGCCAACGAGGCGCTGGCGGATGCCGGCATTTCGGCCGGCGACGTCGACGAGATCGTGCTCGGCCATTTCAACGCCGGCTTCTCGCCGCAGGATTTCACGGCCTCGCTGGTGCTGCAGGCCGACCCGAAGCTGCGCTTCAAGCCCGCAACGCGCGTCGAGAACGCCTGCGCCACCGGCTCGGCTGCCGTGCATCAGGGCCTGCGTGCGATCGCCGCCGGTGCGGCCAAGATTGTGCTGGTCGTCGGCGTCGAGCAGATGACGCGCACCCCGGGCCCGGAGATCGGCAAGAACCTGCTGAAGGCGTCGTACCTGCCCGAGGATGGCGACACGGTCGGCGGCTTTGCCGGCGTGTTCGGCAAGATCGCCAGCTCCTATTTCCAGAAATACGGCGACCAGTCCGATGCGCTCGCACTGATCGCGGCCAAGAACCACAAGAACGGCGTCGCCAATCCCTTCGCCCAGATGCGCAAGGATTTCGGCTTCGACTTCTGCCGCGCCGAGAGCGAGAAGAATCCCTTCGTCGCCGGCCCGCTGAAGCGGACCGATTGCTCGCTGGTCTCCGACGGCGCCGCGGCGCTGATCCTGGCCGACGCCGAGACCGCCAGGACCATGGGCAAGTCGATCGGCTTCCGCGCCACCGCGCATGCCCAGGATTTCCTGCCGATGTCCAAGCGCGACATCCTCCAGTTCGAGGGCTGCACCGTTGCCTGGCAGCGCGCGCTGGAGCAGGCGGGCGTGACGCTCAACGATCTCTCCTTTGTCGAGACCCATGACTGCTTCACCGTCGCCGAACTGATCGAATACGAAGCGATGGGTCTGACGCCGAAGGGGCAGGGCGCCCGCGCCATCAAGGAAGGCTGGACGCTCAAGGACGGCAAGCTGCCGGTCAATCCGTCCGGCGGGCTCAAGGCCAAGGGCCATCCGATCGGCGCCACCGGCGTGTCCATGCACGTGATGACGGCGATGCAGCTCGCCGGCCAAGCGCCCGAGGGCATGCAGCTCAAGAACGCCAAGCTCGGCGGCATCTTCAACATGGGCGGCGCCGCAGTCGCCAACTACGTCTCCGTGCTCGAGCCGCTGAAGTAAGGTCTGTCAGGTGGGCAAAGGCGCGAAAGCGCCGTGCCCACCATTTTCCTTGCGCTAGATCATGGTGGGCACGCTTGGCTTTGCCCACCCTGCCGCTCTTGGTTGATTCCCGGGAAAGACATCATGAGCAATGACTACGAAGACTCGCTGTCGATGGACGCCCTCAACGATCGCATCGCGATCCTCGAGGACAATATCAGGCAGCTGATCGAGCAGGCCGCGGCGGCCTCGGGCGAACAGAACGAGTCGCGGATCGCCGACCGGATCAACCAGCAGAACGACGAGCTCGACCGTCTCGTCAAGATCCGCGAATCCCGCCAGAAGAAATAGCAGCGCTTCGCCGCGCATGCGGCCATACGCCAGCCGCTCTTGCTTGCGCGGCATGACTGCCGTTAGCTGACCGCAATCGCGGGCCGGCCTGGCCTTGCGCAATCGGGAGCGAACGAATGGGGCCGCTGAAGGGCATCAAGGTCGTCGACATGACCACCGTGCTGATGGGGCCCTATGCGACCCAGATGCTCGGCGACTACGGTGCCGACGTGATCAAGGTGGAATCTCTCGACGGCGACGTCACCCGGCTGATCGGCCCGATGCGGCACACCGGCATGGGGCCGGTCTTCCTCAACACCAATCGCAGCAAGCGCTCGATCTGCCTCGACCTGAAGAAGCCTTCGGGGCGCGAGGCCGTGCTGCGGCTTTTGAAGGACGCCGACGTCCTCGTCTACAATGTTCGGCCGCAGGCGATGGCGCGGCTTCAGCTCGGCTATGATGTCGTCTCGAAGATCAATCCGCGCCTCGTCTATGCCGGCGTGTTCGGCTTCGGCCAGGACGGGCCCTATGCCGCCAAACCCGCCTATGACGATCTGATCCAGGGCGCCACGGCGCTGCCCGCGCTGATGGCGCAGACCGGCGACGGCGTGCCGCGTTACGTGCCGAACGCATTGGTCGACCGCATCGTCGGCCTCACCGCCGTCGGCGCGATCTGCGCCAGCCTGGTGCATCGCGATCGCACCGGCCGCGGCCAGCGTGTCGACATCCCGATGTTCGAGACCATGGCCGGTTTCGTCATGGGCGACCACATGGGCGGCCTCACCTTCGAGCCGCCGCTCGACAAGGGCGGCTATGCCCGCCACCTCTCGCGCGACCGCAGGCCCTACAAGACCTCGGACGGCTATCTCAGCGTCATCGTCTACAACGACAAGCAGTGGGAAAATTTCTTCAAGGCGACGGGGCGCGACGATCTGCGCGCTGATCCGAAGTTCGCGACCTTCGCCGGCCGCGCCGCCAACATCGATATCGTCTATGCCGAGCTCGCGCGCATCTTCGAGACCCGCACGACGGCCGAGTGGATCGCGCTGCTGACCGAGGCCGATGTGCCCGTCATGCCGATGCATGATCTGCAGGGCGTGCTCCACGACGAGCATCTGGAGGCGACGAAGTTCTTCCCGGTCGTGAACCATCCGACCGAGGGTCCGATTCGCAGCATGAAGGTGACGGCGACCTGGTCGGAGACCGAGGCCGAGCCCATGCGGCTGGCGCCGCGCCTCAACGAGCACGGCGCGGAGATTCTGCGCGAGATCGGCTATTCCGCCGACGAGATTGCCGCCATGGTCCGCGACGGCGTCACCCGTTCGCCGCCGGAATAGGGAGGATGTGATGGCGCATACTCTCTCATCCGTCATTCCGGGGCGCGCCCTCTTTGGGCGCGAGCCCGGAATCCATACTCCCGATCGTGGTTATGGATTCCGGGCTCGCGACTTCGTCGCGCCCCGGAATGACGAGGAGGAGAGAATATGAGCTTCATCACCGGCGTTGGCCTCACGCCCTACGGCAAGCACGAAGGCTCGTCCTCGCTCGACCTCATGAGCAGGGCGGCACAATCCGCGCTCGACGATGCCGGGCTCAAGCGTTCGGACATCGACGGCATCCTCTGCGGCTACTCCACCGTATCGCCGCACATCATGCTGGCGACCGTGTTCGCCGAGCATTTTGGCATCCGCCCGTCCTACGCCCATGCCGTGCAGGTCGGCGGCGCCACCGGTCTCGCGATGACCATGCTCGCGCATCACCTCGTCGAAGCAGGCGTCGCGCGCAACGTGCTCGTGGTCGCCGGCGAGAACCGTCTCACCGGGCAGAGCCGCGACGCCTCGATCCAGGCGCTGGCGCAGGTCGGTCATCCCGACTATGAGGTGCCGCTCGGCCCGACCATTCCCGCCTATTACGGCCTCGTCGCCACGCGCTACATGCACGAATACGGCGTGACCGAAGAGGACCTGGCCGAATTCGCCGTGCTGATGCGCGCGCATGCCTGCACCCATCCCGGCGCGCAATTCCACGAGCCCATCACGGTCGCCGACGTCATGGCCTCGAAGCCGGTGGCGATGCCGCTCAAGCTGCTCGATTGCTGCCCGGTGTCCGACGGCGGCGCGGCGTTCGTGATCAGCCGCGAGCGGACCGGGGAGGCCGGCGTCCGCATCCGCGGCTGCGCCCAGGCGCATACGCACCAGCATGTCACGGCTGCACCTGCCTCGAGCGAACTCGGCGCCGAGATTTCCATCGCGCGCGCCAAGGAGGCGACAGGGCTTGCGATCTCCGACGTGCGCTACGCCGCAATCTACGACAGCTTTACGATCACGCTGGCGATGCTGCTGGAAGACCTCGGCCTTGCCGGCCGCGGCGAGGCGGCAGCCCGGATACGGTCGGGCCATTTCAGCCGCGACGGCGCCATGCCGCTCAACACCCATGGCGGGCTGCTCAGCTACGGCCATTGCGGCGTCGGCGGCGCGATGGCGCATCTGGTCGAAGCGCATTTGCAGATGACGGGACGGGCGGCTGACCGCCAGGTGCGGGATGCCTCGATCGCGCTCCTGCACGGCGACGGCGGCGTGCTATCGTCCCATGTCAGCATGTTCCTGGAGCGGGTACGATGAGCGAGCGTCTGGCGGACTGGACCAAGGGCGAAGAAGCCATCACCTACCAGACCTGCGCCACATGCGGCCATGTGCAATATTTCCATCGCGCCTTCTGCGCGGCCTGCGGCGCTTCCGATCCGCGCGAGGCGCGCGCCAGCGGCAAGGGCAAGGTTTACGCGACCTCGCTGGTCTGCCGCGCCGCCACGCCCGAGACCCGCGCGCACGTGCCCTACAATATCCTCTTGGTCGATTGCGCCGAGGGTTTTCGCATGATGGCGCATGGCGAAAACAACCTCGCCATCGGTGATTCCGTGACTGCGAGCTTCAAACCCTTCGCCGGAAAGCTGGTGCCGTTCTTCACAAAGGAATCGTAAGGGGATTTCGTCATTCGGGGGCGGTCCGGAGGACCGAGCCTGGAACGGGAGTTCTGGGCCTGGCGGTGTGCGAAGCGCCACCCCGGAATGACGAAAACTCTTGCGAACGCAACTCTGACCTAACGCCCGTAGAACAAGATGCTGGCGATGACCAGCATCGCCGTCACCGCCAGCATATGCGCGAGCGCTCCCGAGGCCGCCCTCTTGGAGGCTTCCTTCATGCCTTTTTCTCCCTAGACTTGGGCGTGACTCATCGTTGCGCGCACTGCGCAGCCGACGGCCAATTGTTTTTACTCGGAACACCCCACGGCGCGTATTCGCTTCGATGAGTCCCCACTCAGCGAATATCGCGCTGTCTCAAGGTCGATCAGTATTGCGGCGGCATTTTGACTCGATGATGTTGCTCTTGCGTCGGGCCGGGAATAGTGTTCGTCGCAAGTTGGTCGAGAACCGACAGCAAAACAAAGACCCAAGGTGATTGATGGCCCGTATCGACTACAGCGATCCTGCCAAGGCATCCGACCGCACCCGCGAGATCCTCGACAAGAACCGCAATGCCAACATCTTCCGCATGATGTCGCATTCGCCGAGCTATTTCGAACAGTACTGCCGCCTCGGCGGCGCCATCCGTCACAAGGGCGAGCTCGATCCGGTCGTGCGCGAACTCGCGATCACGCGCACCGGCATTCTGTGCGAGGCGCCGTACGAGATCGTCGCGCACAAGCGCATTGGCAAGAATGTCGGCGTCACCGACGAGCAGAACGAGGCGCTCGCGAACTGGCAGGCGGCAACCTGCTTCAATGACTTGCAGCGCGCCGCGCTCGCCTTCACCGACGAGGTCGTCAAGCTGAAGAAGCCGACGGATGCGACCTTCAAGGCGATCGCGGCCAAGCTGACGCCGGCTGCGCTGGTCGAGCTTCAGCTTTCGGTCGGATTCTACATCATGACCTCGAAATTCCTGGAGACGTTCGAGATCGACCTGCAGCCGGTCACGGAAGTGGTGGGCTGAGAGCAGGCACTTTCCAAGCACTCCGTCATTGCGACCGAAAAAATGCCGGTCCATCAACATCATCCTGAGGTGCTTGCGCTGCGGCGCAAGCCTCGAAGGATGACGGCCCGGCTGGATCGGGGCCGTTCATCCTTCGAGGCTCCGCATGCAATGCGTTCGCATCGCATGCTTCGCACCTCAGGATGACGGGACTCGCAATGACGAGAGGAGGCAACGGGGCCCCCGCCGAACTTACGTCGCCGTCAGAATGTCGACCTTGGCATTGGCGACGATCAGGCGGTCGGCCAGCAGCAGCGCCAGATTGCGCATGATGCGCTCGCTCGCGCGCGGGTGCTGTTTGCGGAAGCGTTCGAAATCCTTCAGGGGAACTTCGAACGCGGTTGCCGCCATGTCGGCGAAAACGTCGGCCGAGCGCGTCTGCTCGATCAGCGCCATCTCGCCGAACGCCATGCCCGCGGTCAACGTCGCCAGCCGCACGCCGTCGGGCAGGGTGACGTGCACCGCGCCGCTGCGCAGGAAGAACAGGGCATCGGCGGGATCGCCGGTCGAGAGGATCTTGGCGCCGGATTGATAGGTCCTGACGGTGCAGATCGAGGCGAGGTCGGTCAGCTCTTCGGGGCTGAGGCCGTCGAGCAGCGGCTGTTCGGCAAGCTCGGTGGTCTCGTGGAAGTCGATCGAGCCGCCATAGCGGTAGACGATCTGGTCTTCGGCCCATTCGATCGCGGTATCGAGCAGGTAGAAATCGCGGACGTTCTTCAGCTCCGCGGTCCACTCCCGCAACGTGTTCCATTCCTTGGACGCGCGCCTGACGCCCGACAGCACCACTGTCACGTTCAGCGCGGCGAGCTCCTCGAACGCCTCGGCGACAAGCCGCGCGCCGGCCCGCGTGGTCGAGGTGACGCGGTGCAGGTCGAAGATCACGAATTGCGGCCGGGGGCGCCCCGCGAGCCGGCGCGAGACGTAGTCGACCGCCGACAGCGACAGCGTGCCGACCAGCTCGATGATCCGCACCTCCTGCTCATGCGCGGCGAGGATCTCGCGCTCCTGCGGGCGGCGGACGCGGCGGGACGGGCTCTTGCCGATGTCGTAGTCGGCGATCACGGCGTTGCGCGCGTCGTCGCTGCGGTTGAGCATGTGCAGGTCGTAATGCGAGGAAAGCGCCTCGCAGACCTTGATGCCGCGCACGCTGTTGCCGTGCTTGTCGAGTCTTGGCGAATAGCTGCCGAGGCCGAGGCGGGCGGGCAGCGCGGCCAGGATGCCGCCGCCGACGCCGCTCTTGGCGGGGATGCCGATCCGGTAGATCCATTCGCCGGCATAGTCGTACATGCCCGACGACGTCATCACCGAGAGCGTGCGCGAGATCGCGTAAGCGCTCATGACCTGCTCGCCGGTGACCGGGTTGATGCCGCGGTTGGCCAGCGTCGCCGCCATCACTGCGATGTCGCGTGCGGTGACCAGCACCGCGCATTGCCGGAAATAGACGTCGAGCACGCCGGCGACATTGTCCGAGATCACCGCATTGGTCTTCAGCAGATAGCCGATGGCGCGGTTGCGGTCGCCGGTCTGGCTTTCCGAGGTGTAGACGGCCTCGTCCACGGCGAGGTCGCGCCCGGCAAAACGGCTGAGCGCGATCCGGATCTGCTCGAAGGCCTCCGCGCCCTTGCTGTCATAGATCAGCCCGGTGCAGGCGATCGCGCCGGCATTGACCATCGGGTTGAACGGATGGTTGTCCGCATTGAGCCGGATCGAGTTGAAGGGATCGCCCGATGGCTCGACGCCGATCGCGCTCTCGACCTTGCTGGCGCCGAGAAGATCCAGCGCCAGCGCGAACACGAACGGCTTTGACATCGACTGAATGGTGAAGGGCACCCTGGAGTCGCCGACTTCGTAGACATGGCCGTCGAGCGTGGCGAGGCTGATGCCAAAATAGGCAGGGTCGGCCTTGCCCAGTTCCGGAATGTAGTCGGCGACGTGGCCGGAGGTTTCGGCCGAGAATTCGTTGAGGCAGGTGTCGAGAAACCGCAGCAAGGGCGGCTTCGATCGGGTCCAGGCGGATGCGGGAGGCGGTGTCATCGCCTCTCTTGTGCAACGCAATCAGGGCACGCGCAACCCGTCCGGCGAACGATCGCCTCGGCCGTAACGCCAGAACGCAAGATGCCGGCGCCATCTCATTGTTCTGTGGGGCGGAGTGATGTTTCAGCTTGTCGCGGGCAACAGTCGCAACGGTGCGCTCAGTTCGCGACGATCGCGACAGCCTGTCCTTCCGCAACGAGGTCATCTAGCTTGACGAGAAGCGAAGTGATCGTGCCGCTCGCAGGCGAGGACACAGGTATCTCCATCTTCATCGCTTCGACGAGGACAATCTCATCGCCATCCGCAACAGTTCCTCCAACCTGCACGAGAGTTGCGCAGATGCGACCGGCGACCTCCGTGACGATCTTAATTTCTGGCATGCCATCGCCTTTTTGTTGTCGTCGCAAAATGACTGAGGTAGCGTCGTCTGCAAGTGGAATTTAATTCCGCACAGCGGAACAAGTGGTAGGGAACATGGGAAGACGTTCGGAGCGGTTGAGTAGGCAAGGTGCGCTCGCTGGCGATGCCGGCGAGGGCGATGTCATCCAGGTGGTGTCGCGCGCGTTCGACGTGTTGCGATGCTTCGAGGGCCATGACAGCAGGCTCGGCAATCTCGAAATCTCAAATCGCTGCGGTCTGCCGCGCTCGACGGTGTCGAGGCTCACGCACACGCTGACGCGGATGGGACAGCTCGTCTATCTGCCGCGCGATCAGAAATATCGCATCGGTCCCAGCGCTGTTGCGATGAGTGCCTCCATGATGAAGGGCGCGCAGCTGCGCAGCATGATTCGCCAGCGGCTGCAGGAAGTCGCCGAGCAGCTTCCCGGCACGGTCGGCTTCGTCGTCCCCGATCGCTTCCATCTGGTCTATCTGCAGTTCGCGCGCTCGGCGACCGCGCTCGGTTTACATGAAGGTATCGGCAGCCGTATCTCGATGGCGTCGACAGCCGCTGGCGCAGCCTACACCGCTGCACTGGCGCCCGAGGTCGGCGATGCTTTCATCGCCGACATGGAGCGGGAAGCCCCCGATGCTGCCAGGATCCTGCGGCCCCGCATCGAGGCCAACCGGCAGTCGCTGCGCGAGCGCGGCTATGTCACGGCCTGCGGCCTGTGGAGTCCGCACATCAACGGGCTTGCCGTGCCGATCTGGTCGCCGCAGTACCAGACTTTCGTCGTGATCACGATCGGTCTGCTCTCCGCAATGTATGACGAGGAGCGCCTGCATGCCGAGGTCGCGCCGCCCATGCTCGCGCTCGCACGCTCGCTGGGCAGCCTGATGGAAGGCGCGGAAGGCGACGCCTTCAACGCCCGCATCCCGCGCAAACCGGTCGCAATGGCCGTGCATAACAATAACAAGCCGATTAATTCGGAGGGAGTGAATGAACTGGAAGCCGGAACTCGACGAGCTCGCCCGGCGCGAAGCCTTCGCGCGGGAGATGGGCGGCGTTGACAAGGTCAAGCGTCAGCATGACCAGGGCCGACTGACTGTTCGGGAGCGTATCGACAAGCTGACCGACAAGGACAGCTTTCACGAGATCGGCGCCGTCTCCGGCATCGGTGAATACGATTCCAGCGGCGAGCTGCAGAAACTGACGCCGGCGAACTGCGTGTTCGGCCGCGGGCGCGTCGACGGCCGCACCGTGGTCGTGGTCGGCGACGACTTCACCGTGCGCGGCGGCTCGGCGGATGCGTCGATCTCGGCCAAGCCGCTGATGGCGGAGGAGATGGCGCATGATTTGCGCCTGCCCATCATCCGCATCATCGAAGGCTCGGGCGGCGGCGGCTCGGTCAAGACCATCGAGACCAAGGGCGCGGCGAATTTGCCCGGCGGCATCGGCGGAACGCGCTGGTATCGCTTCACGACCGAGAACCTGTCGCGCGTGCCGGTGGTGGCGCTTGGACTTGGCTCCGTCGCGGGCCTTGGTGCGGCGCGTCTTGCCGCCAGCCATTATTCCATCATGACCAGGAAATCCGCGATGTTCGTCGCGGGTCCGCCGGTGGTGAAGGCGCTGGGCCAGGACCTGACCAAGGAGGAGCTTGGCGGCGCCGAGATCCAGACCCGCGCCGGCGCGGTCGATCATGCCGTCGACACCGAAGAAGAGGCGTTCGCCTGCGCGCGCCGCTTCCTCTCCTATCTGCCGTCGTCGGTCTACGAGCTGCCGCCGACATGGCCTTGCGCCGACAATCCCGAGCGCAGCGAAGAAGCGCTGATGAACGCGGTGCCGCGCAACCGCAAGCAGGTCTACAAGATCCGGCCGATCATCGAGCAGGTCGTCGACAGGGGCTCGTTCTTCGAGGTCGCAAAGAACTTCGGCAAGCCGCTCATCGTCGGTCTCGCCCGGCTCGAGGGCAGGGCGGTGATGGTGCTCGCCAGCGACAGCTTCCATTACGGCGGCTCCTGGACCGCCGATGCCTGTCAGAAGGTGGTGCGCTGGGTCGATTTTGCCGAGACCTTCCATTTGCCGATCGTCTATCTCATGGATTGCCCCGGCTTCATGATCGGCCTCGATGCCGAGAAGGCCGGCACGATCCGGCACGGTGTCCGCGCCATGACCGCGGTCAACCAGACCACGGTGCCCTGGTGCACCGTGATCCTGCGCAACGCCTTCGGCGTCGCCGGCGTGGTGCATCAGCCGGCTGACCGCTTCTCGATCCGCTACGTCTGGCCGTCGGCCTATTGGGGTTCGCTGCCCCTCGAAGGCGGCATCGAAGCGGCCTACCGCGCCGACATCGACGCTGCCGAGGACAAGCCCGCCAAGCTGAAGGAGATCGAGGACCGCCTCAACAAGTTGCGCTCGCCGTTCCGCTCGGCCGAAAAGTTCTGGGTCGAGGAGATCATCGATCCCCGCAAGACGAGGTCGCTTTTGTGCGAGTTCGCAAGGCTCGCCGAGCCGCTGCGCAAGGCCGGACCGCCGGGGAACATGACGATCAGGCCGTAGCTCGCCTTTGCCCCATCGTTGGGCAGGATTGATCTATCGCAACACCGACTGTCCAGTAGCTGTCAGCGTCGCTCGTTCTGAATGAGGGAGCGACGCCATGACAAGCGCGAACAACGCACTGCTTTGGACGGGCATATTTTTCTGTCTGTCGTTCGCCTCCATCTTTGCAATCTGGTGTGCCGAGCGGGTCCGCATGGGCGCCATGGGGAAGCCATAAGGCTGTCAGGTCTGGCCGCGTCACGCAAACCGCATGATCCTGGCCGGACAGAATTTCGGCTGGATTGAGGCATCCTTGTCCGGCGTGTGTCGCCGCCCTCAATTTTGTTTCACTTGTGCTGGCGGCGCCCGAACGTCCGGCCTGCAACGTTCAAGCCGCGTTGACTGCCATGTGGCGTCCCGCAGCCTGCGAGCGACCCTTGGAGTCATCTGAGGGACAAGACGTTGAGGACCAGCGTGATTCATCGTGGCATCGGGCCATGCTCGCATGCCCTCGGGCATCGGCTTTCAGCGCTGCTCGTTCTGGCCTTTCTGTGCTGCGGACCGTCGTCCCCGACGGAAGCTGGTGACCAGCGAATCCAGCGACAGGCAGACGCGGCCGGCCCATCCGATGCGAGGTTTGCGTCCCTCGGCATAGGCAAGTCGTTCGTCGTGGACCTTCCGCGCGACGCGAAGGACGTGCTGGTCGCCGACCCCAAGATCGCCAACGTCGTGCTTCGATCGGCGCAGCGCGCCTATATCATCGGTGCAGCGGTCGGCCAGACCAGCGTGGTGTTCTTCGATACCGCGGGCCAGTCGATCGTCGCCTACGACATCGCCGTCAAGCGTGACCTGAACGGGGTTCGTGTCGCGCTGAAGCAGGCGCTCCCCGCGGCCAATGTCCAGATTGACGGCGTCGGCGATGGGGTCATCCTGACCGGCTCCGTCGCGACGCCAATCGAAGCCCAGCAGGCCAACGATATCGCCGCGCGCCTCACGGGTTCGCCCGACAAGGTTGTCAACTCGATCAATGTTCGGGGACGCCACCAGGTCATGTTGAAGGTGACGGTCGCAGAGATGTCACGCAACATCGTGAAGCAGATCGGTGTCGATCTCAGCACCAGTCTCTCCTCGGGTACGTCGGTCGTCAGCCTGACGAACGCGAATCCCTTCACGGCCTACGGCAAGAATCTCGTCGACGGCAACAATGTGTCCCTGTCGGCCGGCGGAACGACGGCCACGCTGAGGGCGATGGAACAGGCGGGTGTGATGCGCACCTTGGCGGAGCCCACGTTGACGGCGATCTCGGGAGAGGCCGCCACATTCATCTCCGGCGGTGAGTTTCCCGTTCCCGCAGGCTATTCCTGCGACCCGACGACCCATGTGTGCACGACGCAGATCACCTACAAGAAATTCGGAACGGCGTTGAATTTCACGCCGGTGGTGCTGGCGGAGGGCCGTATCAGCCTGCATTTGATGACCGAAGTGTCGGATCTGTCGAACGAGAATTCGATCACCTTGTCCCAGGCGGTGACCGACACCACGACCAACTCGCTGACCGTCCCGTCCATCAAGACGCGCCGGGCCGAGAGCACGCTCGAGATCCCCTCGGGCGGGTCCATGGCAATCGCCGGCCTGATTCAGGACCAGACCAAGCGAGCCGTGAACGGCTTGCCCGGCCTCATGCAGGTGCCGCTGCTGGGTGCGCTCTTCAGGAGTGAGGATTTCGTCAATAACCAGACCGAGCTCGTCGTTCTCGTGACGCCTTACCTCGTTCGCGCCGTGAGCCCGAGAGAGCTCTCGCGACCCGATGACGGCTTCGTCAACCCGAGCGATCCGCAAGCCGCTCTCATTGGCAACGTCAACCGGCTTTACGGCCGAACGGGATCGACCCGCCCCCGTCGCGGCGACATCGGCTTCATCACCGATTGAGGCGCTATCCATGCATCGATCCCGGCAACGTCCAGGCAAGTTCAGCAACATTTCCAAACATCTTCGCCAAGATCCCGCGGCTGTTGAGGCGTAGGAAACGTCCAGATTTTACGGATCGGGATTGATGGAATGCTTTTGAAGATTTCCGTGCTGCGCATGGGCATCGGTGCTGCCTGTCTCGCACTCGTCGGCATCAGTCCGTTAAGCGCAGAGCCAGTGTTCGACGGTTTGGCCGGCGCATGGTCGGGCACCGGAACCATGAAGCCGTCCGACGGTCCACGTGAAAAAGTGCGCTGCAAAGTGGCGTACGTCGTCACAAAGCCTGGACGGTCGTTGACGCTGGACCTGCGCTGCGCGAGCGATGCCTACAAGATGGTCCTGTCCGCGAACATCGAGCAGAGCGGGACGGAGCTCTCAGGCAACTGGTTCGATAGCGAGTACAGGCAGGGCGGCAAGGTCTACGGCACCAACAAGGACGGCCTGATCGAGGCGCGGATTGAGGGAAACACCGTGGCTGCGCTGGTCACGATCCAGACCAAGGCCAGTCACCAATCCTTCCTGATGGAAGCGCCGGGCTCCTGGATGTCGGAGGTCGCGATCGAACTGAACAAGGAAGCGAAGTGACCTGAGAGGAGCCCCCGATGCTCCCAGTGCCACGATGCCATCATGCCCCTGTTTTGCCCGACGTGTCAATTTTATTTTCGGTAAAACGTAAGTCTTTGATTCTCCAGCCCCCGCTACTGTGCATGGGGTTGTTTTCGTAATTTTGTGCGAGCGCTCCGCCCGTAACGCCGCTTACGCGCTCTCCGTTTCCCGGTGCACGTCGTGCACGACCAGCCCCATGCCTTCGTCGGGCATCTTGATCCAGTCGCGGCGCTTCAGCGTGCGCTTGGTGTCCTCGTATCCGGAGGTCCAGTGTTCGCGCATCGAGGTGCCCGAGAATTCGTGGTCCTTGGCGTCGCCCTCATAGGCCTTCTGCTGGTAGATCAGGTGCAGGATCGCGATTTCCGGCATGTTGCCGAGGCTCGCCTTGAGGCTGCGCTCCTCGTCGGACAAATGCTCGTCCGGGATTCGGACCAGCGCCTTGTAGAGCTGAACTTTCAGATTGTGGGTGCGGCGGTAGACGTCGGTGTTGTGGCGCGTGCGCGAGGAATACATGATGTCCTTGTGGCGGGCCATCACGTCCTGGATCGAACGCGGCAGCACGCCGCGGGCGCTGAACAGGTCGACCTGGAACACCAGCGAATTGAGCGCGTCCTCCTGGTCGAGCAGATGCTGCAGCGGCGTGTTGGAGACGATGCCGCCGTCCCAGAAATGATCGGTGCCGATCCGCACCATCGGCAGTGCCGGCGGCAGCGCGCCGGAGGCCATGATGTGCTCCGGCTCGATCTCGTCATGGGCGTTGTCGAAGTAGAGGAAGTTGCCCGAGAGCACGTTGACCGCGCCGACCGCGAAGCGGATCTTCTTCTCGTTGATGAGATCGAAGTCGACGAGCTCGGTCAGCGTCTCCTTCAGCGGGGTGGTGTCGTAATAGCTCGTCGCGGTCTTGGCGCCGACCGGGCTCAGCCAGGGATTGACCTGGTGCGGCGTGAAGAAGCCGGGCTGGCCGAGCGCCGAGGTCATGTACGCACTCATCATGTTGCGCGCCTGGCGGAAGATGTCGCCGTCAGGCGTGTAGTGCCAGATCTTGCGGCTGGTGATGCGCTCCCAGAAGTCCCGCAACTGATCCAGCCGGCGATCCGGCCGGTTGCCGGCGATGATCGCGGAATTGATCGCGCCGATCGATACGCCGCAGACCCAGTCGGGCTCGATCCCGGCTTCGTGCAGTGCCTGATACACGCCGGCCTGGTAGGCGCCGAGCGCGCCGCCGCCTTGCAGCACCAGCGCCACGCGATCGCAGCGTTCGGGCCGCCAGCCTCTCGGGTGCGGCTGATGCGTGGAAGTGGCGGGCTGCGAGGTGCGTGCGTCCATGGTGATGCCTCCTGGATTGGCCGGACGATTGCGTTCGCGGGTGACGAGGTGATGACAGGGCCGGCCCATCGGCGCGCCGGGACTGGCGGGTCGCGCGCCTGACGGAAATCCTTCACATCGCAGTCAATGAGGACGGCTAGCAATTTGCATCTGACAAGACGCGGCCGGGTCGACATCACACGAGACATCACACAGGAGACAGCGATGCGCAGGGAAGACGTGCTGAGACTTCCGTCCATGCCGGCCGCAGGACCGAGCTATCCCGCCGGCCCATACCGCTTCGTCAATCGCGAATTTCTCGTCATCACCTACGAGACCGATCCGGACCTGATCCGCGCCGGCCTGCCCGAGCCGCTGGAGCCGATCGACCAGCCGATCGTCCATTACGAATGGATCAAGATGCCCGACTCCTCCGGTTTCGGCAGCTACACCGAATCCGGCCTCGTCATCCCGGCCCGACTGCACGGCGAGGAGGTGAATTTCGTCTCGCAGATGTATCTGGACGACGATCCGCCGATCGCCGCCGGCCGCGAGATCTGGGGCTTTCCCAAGAAGTACGCCCACCCCAAACTGGAGATCGTCAAGGACACGCTGACCGGGACGCTGGAATATGCCGGCCAGCTCGTGGCCATGGGCACGATGGGCTACAAGCACGAGAGCATGGCCGGCAACGGCGATCTCACCCGCGCCACGCTGTCGAAGACGCAAGTCAATCTGAAGATGATCCCGGGCGTCGACGGCCGTCTCGAGGTCTGCCAGCTCGTCGCGATCAACCTCGTCGACATCGTGCCGAGGGGCTCCTGGATCGGGCCCGGCCGGCTGCATCTGGTGCCCCACGTCAATGCACCGGTGGCGGATTTCCCGGTCCGCCGCTGCCTCGGTGCGCATCATTACATCGCCGATTTGACGCTGCCGTTCGGCCGCGTCGTGCATGACTACGTCAAGGAAGCAGAAGCCGCGGCGCGGGGATTAGCCGCAGAGTAGGTGCCTTGGTGACGCCGCGATCTCCGGCGTCGCCACCATCATCGGGTCCTAGGTCAGCGCTGGTTGCGGCTTTGGCGGTCGCGAGATCGCCAGAACGATCAGCGCGGCGAACATGCAGAGCGCGCCGGCCACGAAGAAGGCTGGCAGGTAGCTCTGATAAACCGTCCGCGAGACGCCGGCGCCAAAGGCGGCCGCGCCGGCGCCGAGCTGATGGCCGGCAAAAATCCAGCCGAACACCAGATTGGCGCGCTCGGGCCCGAACTTCTGTGCGGTCAGGCGCACGGTCGGCGGCACGGTGGCGATCCAGTCGAGACCGTAGAACATCGCGAACAGCGACAGGCCGTAGAACGAGAAATCGCTGAACGGCAGGAAGATCAGCGAGAGCCCGCGCAGGCCGTAGTACCAGAACAGCAGATGGCGATTGTCGTAGCGGTCCGACAGCCAGCCGGACATGATGGTGCCGAAGAAGTCGAAGATGCCCATCGCCGCGAGCAGGCTCGCGGCCTGCACCTGCGGGATGCCGAAATCGAGGCACATCGGGATCAGGTGCACTTGCACGAGGCCGTTGGTCGAGGCGCCGCAGACGAAGAAGGTCGCGAACAGGATCCAGAATGCGCGCGACTTCGAGGCGTCGCGCAGTGTGCCGAGCGCCACGCCCGTGATGGACCCGTGGCTGACCGGCGGGGCGGGCAGGGGCGCGGTGCCCTCGTCGCCGAACGGACGCAGGCCCACATCGCTCGGCCGGTCGCGCATCGCGAGCAGGACGGCGAGTGCGGACACGCCGAGTGCAATGCACACGAAGCCGAGCGCCAGCCGCCAGCCGTAACGCTCGGTGAGGCTTGCGAGCAGCGGCAGGAACACGAGCTGGCCTGTGGCGACGCTCGCGGTCAGGATGCCGACGACGAGGCCGCGACGCGCGGCGAACCAGCGGGTTGCGATGGTCGCGCCCAGCACCAGCGCGGTCATGCCGGTGCCGATGCCGATCACCACGCCCCACAATGCGACGAGCTGCCAGACCTCGGTCATGCCGAGCGAAAGCACCAGTGCCGAAACCACGATGAGCTGTGCCGTCAGCGTGACGTTGCGCAGGCCGTAGCGATTGAGCAGGGCGGCGGCGAACGGCGCCATCAGCCCGAACAGGATGAATCGGATCGAGAGCGCGGAGGATATCTGCGCCGTGCTCCAGCCGAACTCCTTCTGCAGGGGAACGATGAACACGCCGGGCGCACCGACCGTGCCGGCACTGATCAGCGCGGTGAGGAAGGTCACGCCGACCATCACCCAGCCGTAGTGGATGTTGCGGCGGGAAAGCGTTGCCGCCAGCCAGTTCGAGATCATTGGGCCTCAATGTTTGAAAGGCAGGTCTCGCTAGACCTGCGCGAGGGTGCAGAATGACACGGGGATTGTCTGTCGAAAATGACAGACTTGCCTCATTTTCGGACGCGGCCGCATCAGTGCGTCAGACGCTCCACCGCGATCGCCGTGGCTTCGCCACCGCCGATGCAAAGCGCCGCGACGCCGCGCTTGAGGTTCTGCGTCTCGAGCGCATGCAGCAGTGTCACGATCAGACGCGCGCCAGTGGCGCCGATCGGATGGCCGAGCGCACAGGCGCCGCCGTTGATGTTCAGCTTGTCGCGGGGAATGCCGAGATCGCGCTGCGCCGCCATCGCGACCACGGCGAAGGCTTCGTTGATCTCGAACAGGTCGACGTCGGAGGCAGCCCAGCCGACCTTGTCCAGCAGCTTGCGGATCGCCGGGATGGGCGCGGTGGTGAACCATTGCGGCTCCTGGCTGTGGGTGGCGTGGCCCTTGATCTCGGCCATCGCCGGCAGGCCCTCGCGGTCGGCAAGCGATCGCCGCGCCAGCACCAGCGCCGCGGCGCCGTCGGCATTGGCCGAGGAGGCGGCCGGCGTGATGGTGCCATTGGCGCGAAACGCCGGCTTCAATCCGGGGATTTTTGCCGGATCGACCTTCAGCGGATGCTCGTCATTGGCAATGAGGCGCGGGCCTGCCTTCTCGGTCAGCGTGATCGGCGCGATCTCGGCCTTGAACGCACCGCCCTCGACCGCCTTGCGCGCGCGGCTGAGCGTCTCCATCGCATAGGCGTCCTGATCCTTGCGCGTGAACTGATAGGCCTCCGCGGTGGCCTCGCCGAAATCGCCCATGGAGCGGCCGGTCTCGTAGGCATCCTCGAGGCCATCCATCATCATGTGGTCGATGATACGGTCATGGCCGACGCGATAGCCGCCACGGGCCTTCGCCAGCAGATAGGGCGCGTTGCTCATGCTCTCCATGCCGCCGGAGACGACGATCCCGGCCGAGCCGGCGCGGATGATATCGTTCGCCACCATGGTCGCCTTCATGCCGGAGCCGCAGACCTTGTTGATTGTGGTGGCGCCGGTGGCATCGGGAAGGCCCGCCGCGCGCGCGGCCTGCCGGGCCGGCGCCTGGCCCTGTCCGGCCGGCAGCACGCAGCCCATCAAGACCTCGTCGACTTTCTCTGGCGCGAGCTTGGCGCGCTCCAGCGCGGCCGCGATCGCATGCGAGCCGAGCTTGTGGGCGGGAAGCGGCGACAATTCGCCCATGAAGCGGCCGAGCGGGGTGCGGGCGGCGGAGACGATGACGACGGGATCGGCGGCTTCGGCCATGACAAAACTCCCTGCGATGACGTTTAAGATGATGATCATCATATGACGCGGCGCAAAAAATGCAACTGCGGCAGGGATGAGAAAATGTCGTGGTTCGGATGAGATTTGTTGCGGTGGCTACTTGCTCGCGCGTGTCCTGGACGCGGCGCGACGTGCAACGTTGCGACGCAGAGCCGGGACCCAGAGTCGCGATAACCTCATTCGTGTAATGGCCCCGGCTCAGCAGCGCACCGCAAAGGGGCGCTGCGGTGCGTCCGGGGCACTGAACCTGAACCCTACCGCTTCCGGTTCACAAACGCGCCCATCAGCCGCGTCGGCTCCTCCGTCAGGAACGACTCGCCGAACACCTTGACGCTGAGGTTCACCGACTCCGTCAGCGGCAGTTCCTCCCACTGACGCAACAGCGCCTTCTGCGAGCGCAACGCCTCGGGACCGCATGCGAGCAGCGCGGTCACCAAGTGCTCGACGGCTGTATCCAGGCCGCCCTCCGGCGCCACCTTGTCGACGAGGCCCCAGGCTAGCGCCGTCGGCGCATCGATGTTCTCCGCCGTCATCACCAGCCAGCGCGCGCGGGCCCAGCCGATCAGGCGCGGCAGCAACGCCGCGTGGATCACCGAAGGGATACCGACGCGCACCTCCGGCATGCCGAAATGCGCATCATACGCGGCGATGCGGAAATCGCAGGCGGCGGCGACCTCCAGCCCGCCGCCAAGGCACCAGCCGGGCATACGCGCGATGACGGGGGCTGGGAATTGCCGCACAGCTTCGCAGAGATCGCGCAGGCGGCTGATGAAGGCCTCGGCGGATGTCTGGTCGAGCCTGGCCATCTCCTTGATGTCGGCGCCGCCGATCATGCTCTTCTCGCTCTGGCCGCGCAGCACCACGACGCGGATGCTGCGGTCCGAGGCTAGCTGCTGCAGGCCTTCGCGGACCGCGTCGGTCACGGGCGAGCCGAGAATGTTGAGCGAGCCGGCGTTGCAGATCGCAACGTGAAGGACGCCGCGCGCGTCACGCGTCACGCCGCAGTGCTGGTTGAGCATTTCCATCGTGGCATCTCGAATGTTTCGTGGACCGGAGCAAGACGCTGCAGTCCGCATCACTTCCGGGCCGAAACGCCCATCTTGTCAAGCGGGCAGCAGGGAGACGGAGTTGCCAGCGCGAAATCCGCAGAATAGTATGACGTATATCATTTAAAGAGGCTGCCATGACCCATGACGATCAACTCGACCTGTTTTCGCCTGCGCAGCGGCGCGAGCGCGTGGTTGACTGGCAGGTTCCCGCGCCGGTCGCCAGGGTGGCGATGGGGCTGTCAGGCATGGATGCCATGCTCGGCATCCGCGATGGCCGCCTGCCGCCGCCGCCCTTCGCAAAACTGATCGGCTTCACCATGGCCGTGGTCGAGCCCGGCCGGATCGTGATGGAGCTGGAGCCGCGCGAGGACCTCGAAAACACCATCGGACTTCTGCATGGCGCGACCGCTGCGGCGCTGATCGACACCGCCATGGGCTGCGCGATCTCGACCCGGCTCGAGGCGGGGCTGTCGTCGGTCACGCTCGACCTGAAAATGACGTTCCTGCGGCCGCTCTCGGTCCGGTCGGGATTGATCTCGGCCGAAGGCAAGGTGGTGAAGCTCGGCCGCCAGACCAGCTACACCGAGGGTTTCGTGCGGGATGGCAAGGGCGCGCTCGCAGTCCATGCAACTGCAACATTTTCCATGATCGGCGCAACAACTTGACATGAATTAATGCACCCGCCGGGGCGCTCCTGTGTTATCAAATGATCTCTGACATTCAATGAGACGCGCATGCGCTATTCCCGGGAACACAAGCAGGAAACCCACGACCGCATCGTGAAGAAGGCATCAGTGCGGCTGCGGGAGAAGGGCGCCCATGGCATCGGCGTCGCCGACCTCATGAAGGAGGCAGGCCTCACGCATGGCGGCTTCTACGCGCATTTCGACTCGCGAGAGGCGCTGGTGATCGAGGCCTTTGCCTACGCCATGGACCGCTCGATGGAGCACTGGCGCAAGCAGTCAGATCAGGTCGCGCCCGAGAAGCAGCTGACCCAGATCGTCGAAACCTATCTGTCGACGCTCCACCGCGACAATCCGGGCCATGGCTGTTCGATCCCGGCGCTGGGCGCCGAGATCGCCCGCGAGAGCCCGAAGACGCGCAAGGCCTTTGCCGGCAAGCTCGACGAAATGGTCGAGATGATGACTGACTTTATCCCAAACCTGCCGCGCAAGGCCGCGCGCAAGCAGGCGATCGCGACGCTGGCGACGATGGCCGGCGCCATGCTTCTGGCCCGCATCGCCGGCTCGAGCGAGCTCTCGGACGAGGTTTTGAAGGCTGGCAAGGACAGTGTGCTGGAAGGCGTCAAGCGCGAGCCGGTCAAGGTCGCTCCGAAGAAGCCGAAGCAGGTTTAGGCCGAGATGCCGTAGGGTGGGCAAAGGCGCCCTTGCGCCGTGCCCACCATCTCTCCGCGAGTTCGGTTGGCATGGTGGGCACGCTTCGCTGTGTCCACCCGATGGGACCCGCGTTATCGCCCCGCAAACAACGCCCGATCCCGCTCCACGATCTCGCCGATGTAATCCGCCACCGCCCTGATCCGCGCCAGATCCTTGCTGTCGGCGTGCATCAGCATCCAGAACGTCCGGGTGATCGAAATCTCCTCCGGTAACACCGCCAAGAGCTGCGGGTAGTCGCTCGCCATGAAATGCGGCAGCACGGCGATGCCGAAGCCGGAGAGCGTGGCGTTGAGCTGCGCGATCAAGTTGGCGCTGCGCAGGCGCGCGGAAATCCGCGGCGACACCTGCGGCAGATAATCGAGCTCCGGCGTGAACAGGAGCTCCTCGATGTAACCGACGAAGCGGTGCTGCGGCAGCGCCTCGCGCGAGGTGATTGTCGGAAAGCGGCCGAGATAGCCGGGCGCGGCATACAGCCCCAGGCGGTAGTCGAGCAGCTTGCGGCCGACGATGCGGCCTTCCTTCGGCATGGTCAGGCTGATGGCGATGTCGGCCTCGCGCTTGGAGAGACTGAACAGCCGGGCGGTGGCTACAAGTTGCAGATCGAGGTCGGGATAGCGGTCCGCGAACGGCGCCAGCCGCGGGGCGAGAAAAGCCGTGCCGAAGCCATCCGGCGCGCCGATCCGCACCGTGCCGGTCAGCCGCGCCACCGAGCCGCCGACCTGCTCCTGGTTGGCGACGATGGTCGATTCCATGGCTTCCGCGCTGTCAGCGACGCGCTGGCCGGCCTCGGTCAGCAGGTAGCCGGTCTTGCGCCGGTCGAACAGCTTGGCTGAGAGGTGCTTTTCCAGCCGGTCGACACGCCTGATCACCGTGGCATGGTCGACACCGAGCTGTTTGGCGGCAGCCGAAACCGAGCCACCCCGCACGATGGCCAGCACAAAGCGGAAGTCGTCCCAGTCGATCGCGCCTTGATCCAGCATTTCCGCACATCTATGGTGCATTATCTCAGACTTGAATCCTATAAAATGCAGGTCGATAGGATTTGTCAAAGCGATCAGACCGGACCTAAGGAGTTCATTCCATGCGCGCAGTCGGACATTTCATCGGCGGCAAGGAGGTCAAGGGCACCTCGGGCCGCACTGCCGACGTTTTCGAGCCGATGACCGGTGACGTTCAGGCCAAAGTGGCGCTGGCGTCCAAGGCCGAAGTCCGCGCCGCCGTCGAGAACGCCCGCGCCGCGCAGCCGGAGTGGGCCGCGACCAACCCGCAGCGCCGCGCCCGCGTCATGATGAAATTCGTCGAGCTGGTGCAGCGCGATTACGACAAGCTCGCCGACCTCCTCGCTCGCGAGCACGGCAAGACCGTGCCGGACGCCAAGGGCGACATCCAGCGCGGCCTCGAGGTCGCGGAATTTGCCTGCGGCATCCCGCATCTGATGAAGGGCGAGTACACCGAAGGCGCCGGCCCCGGCATCGACATCTACTCGATGCGTCAGGCGCTTGGCGTCGTCGCCGGCATCACGCCGTTCAATTTCCCCGCGATGATACCGATGTGGAAGTTCGCGCCCGCGATCGCCTGCGGCAACGCCTTCATCCTCAAGCCGTCGGAGCGTGATCCCGGCGTGCCGATGCTGCTCGCCGAGCTGATGATGGAAGCGGGCCTGCCGGCCGGCATCCTCAACGTCGTCAACGGCGACAAGGAAGCGGTCGACGCCATCCTGGACGATCCCGACATCAAGGCCGTCGGCTTCGTCGGCTCCACGCCGATCGCGCAGTACATCTACGAGCGCGCCGCCCAGACCGGCAAGCGCTGCCAGTGCTTTGGCGGCGCCAAGAACCACGCCATCATCATGCCGGACGCCGACATGGACCAGGCCGTCGACGCGCTGATCGGCGCCGGCTACGGCTCGGCCGGAGAGCGCTGCATGGCGGTCTCCGTGGCCGTTCCCGTCGGCAAATCCACCGCCGACCGTCTGATGGAAAAGCTGATCCCGCGCGTAGAGTCGCTCAAGATCGGCACCTCGATCGATCCGTCGGCCGATTACGGTCCGCTGGTGACGCGCGAGGCGGTCGAGAAGGTCAAGGGCTACATCGACATCGGCGTCAAGGAAGGCGCGACGCTCGCCGTCGACGGCCGCGGCTTCAAGATGCAGGGCTACGAGAACGGCTTCTACCTCGGCGGTTCGCTGTTCGACAACGTCACCAAGGACATGCGGATCTACAAGGAAGAGATCTTCGGGCCCGTGCTCTCGGTCGTGCGCGCACACGACTACAAGGAAGCGCTGGCGCTGCCGTCCGAGCATGATTACGGCAACGGCGTTGCCATCTTCACCCGCGACGGCGACGCCGCGCGCGATTTCGCGGCCAAGGTCAATGTCGGCATGGTCGGCATCAACGTTCCGATTCCGGTGCCGATCGCCTATTACACCTTCGGCGGCTGGAAGAAGTCGGGCTTCGGCGATCTCAACCAGCACGGCCCGGATTCGATCCGCTTCTACACCAAGACCAAGACGGTTACCTCGCGCTGGCCGTCCGGCGTTAAGGAAGGCGCAGAGTTCTCCATTCCGTTGATGAAGTAAGGCTGTAGCCCAGCCCGTCATTGCGAGCGCAGCGAAGCAATCCAGACTTTCTCCATGGACACGCTGGATTGCTTCGTCGCTTCAGTGCAAAATTGCTCCGCAATTTTGTCACGAGCTCCTCGCAATGACGAGAACAGTGAGCAGCCCTGCATGCAGTTCGCTCTGAACGAGGATCAGGTCGCGGTTCGTGACATGGCGTTGGCGTTTGCGGCGGAAAGGATCGCGCCGCATGCGCTGGGTTGGGACGAGGAGAAGCATTTTCCCGTCGATGTGATGCGCGAGGCCGCAACGCTCGGCATGGGCGGCATCTACATCCGCGAGGATGTCGGCGGCTCCGCCATGACGCGGTTCGACGCGGCCCTGATCTTCGAGGCGCTGGCGACCGGCTGTCCGACGACGTCGGCCTTCATCTCCATCCACAACATGGCGTCCTGGATGATCGATGCCTATGGCAGCGACACCCAGCGTCACAATTGGCTGCCCAAGCTCTGCACCATGAAGCTGATCGCGAGCTACTGCCTGACCGAGCCTGGCGCCGGCTCGGACGCGGCGGCTCTGCGCACCCGCGCGGTGCGGGACGGCGATCATTATGTGCTGAACGGCCAGAAGCAGTTCATCTCCGGCGCGGGCGGCACCGATCTGCTGGTGACGATGGTGCGGACCGGCGGTGACGGTCCCGGCGGCATCTCGACCCTCGTCATCGACGGCAAGACGCCGGGCGTGTCGTTCGGCGCCAACGAGCGCAAGATGGGCTGGAACGCGCAGCCGACCCGCGCCGTGATCTTCGAGAACGCCCGCGTGCCCGTGGCCAATCGCCTGAGCGAGGAGGGCATGGGCTTCAAGATCGCGATGGCGGGCCTCGACGGCGGCCGCCTCAACATCACCGCGTGTTCTCTTGGGGGGGCCCAAACCGCCCTCGACAAGGCGCGCGCCTACATGAAGGAGCGCAAGGCGTTCGGAAAACGTCTCGACGAATTCCAGGCGCTGCAATTCCGACTCGCCGACATGGCGGTCGAGCTCGAGGCCGCGCGTACGTTGCTGTGGCGCGCCGCCGCCGCGCTCGACCGCAAGGACCCTGATGCGACCATGCTGTGCGCGATGGCCAAGCGGTTCGGTACCGATGCCGGCTTCGAGGTCGCCAACCAGGCGCTGCAGCTTCACGGCGGCTACGGCTATCTCAGCGAATACGGCATCGAGAAGATCGTGCGCGATCTGCGCGTGCACCAGATCCTCGAAGGCACCAATGAAATCATGCGGCTCATCGTGGCGCGCAAGCTGATCGAGGGCGCGCGATGAATGCAGTGGAGGAGGGCGACCTCATCGTTCGCCGCGAGGGCGCGGCGGGCGTGATCCGGCTCAACCGGCCGAAGGCGATCAACGCCATGACGCTGGAGATGTCCGAAGGCATCGACGCGGCGCTCGATCGCTTCCAGGCCGATCCTGAGGTGGCCGTGATCATCCTGGAAGGCGCCGGCGAGCGCGGCCTCTGCGCTGGTGGCGATATCCGCGGCCTCTGGGAGAGTTCGCGGGAGGGCGGCGATCTCGGCGCGCGGTTCTGGCGCCAGGAATACATCATGAATGCGCGGATCGCGACGTATCCGAAGCCCTATGTCGCGTTCATGGACGGCCTCGTCATGGGCGGCGGCGTGGGTCTCTCCGGCCATGCCAGCCATCGAATCGTCACCGACCGGACGAAACTTGCGATGCCCGAGGTCGGGCTTGGCTTCTTCCCCGATGTCGGCGGCACCTGGCTACTGTCGCGCTCGCCCGGCGAGATCGGCACCTATTTCGGCCTTACCGGCCAGACCATGAATGGCCCCGATGCGATTCACGCGAAGTTCGCCGACGCCGTCGTGCCAGCGGCCAAATGGCCGGAGCTGCGCGAGGCCCTGACGAAAGTTCGTCTGGCAGCGACCGCCGCCGATGTCAGCAAGCTCATCAACAGTTTTGCGACGGGCGATGCTGCAGGTCCGGTCGCGGCACAGCAGGCGATGATCGACAGACTGTTCGGCTTCGATCGCATGGAGGACATCGTTGCCGCGCTCAAGCGCGATGGCTCCGACTTCGCTCTGGCGACATTGAAGACGCTCAACGAAAAATCACCACGCGGCATGGTGGTGACCCTCAAGCTGCTGCGGCTCGCGCGCAGCGCGTCCTCTCTCGAAGAATGTCTCGTGCGCGAATACCGCGCCGCGCTGGAAGTGTTCCGCAGCGCCGATTTCCGCGAGGGCGTGCGCGCCGCCGTGATCGACAAGGACCGCAACCCGACCTGGTCACCGCCGCGGATCGAGGACGTGACACCAGATATACTGGCAAAATATCTCGACGGGATCGGCGCCGACGAATTGAAGTTCAACTAATCAACGAAACGTCACAGCGGAGGAAACGAAAATGGCCACGGTCGCATTCATCGGTCTCGGCAACATGGGCGGCCCGATGGCGGCCAATCTGGTCAAGGCCGGCCACAAGGTCGTGGCGTTCGATCTCGTCGAGGCCTCGCGCGCGCAGGCGAGGGCCGACGGTGCCGGCATCGCCGACAGCGCGGCGGCCGCGGCCAAAGGCGCTGATGTCGTCGTCACCATGCTGCCGGCCGGCAAGCATGTGCTGGGCGTCTGGAACGAGGTCGTTCCCGTCATGGCCAAGGGCGCGCTGATCATCGATAGCTCCACCATCGACGTCGAGAGCGCGCGTCAGGCGCATGTGTTGGCGGCCAAGCATGTCGTACTCTCGGTCGACGCGCCGGTCTCCGGCGGCACGGGCGGCGCGAAGGGCGCGACGCTGACCTTCATGTGCGGCGGCGAGGAGGGCGCGTTCGCGGCGGCCCGGCCCGTGCTGGAGAAGATGGGCAAGAAGATCGTGCATTGCGGTGGTGCCGGCGCGGGCCAGGCGGCCAAGATCTGCAACAACATGATCCTCGGTATTTCCATGATCGCGGTGAGCGAGGCCTTCGCGCTCGGCGAAAAGCTCGGCCTGTCGCATCAGGCGCTGTTCGACGTCGCCTCGACCTCGTCGGGCCAGTGCTGGTCGCTGACGACCTATTGCCCGGTGCCGGGTCCGGTGCCGACATCACCGGCGAACAACGATTACAAGCCGGGCTTTGCCTCGGCGCTGATGGTGAAGGACCTGACGCTGGCGCAGGACGCCGCAAAGGCCGCGGGCGCCGCGACCCCGCTCGGCCAGCACGCCCAGGAAATCTACCAGGCCTTCGACAAGGCCGGTCAGGGCGGGGTGGATTTTTCCGGAATTATCCAGCACGTTAGAGGCTTGGCTCGATCGTCGTCATCCTGAGGTGCGAGCGGAGTGAGCCTCGAAGGATGAAAAAACGGTATCTGTAGCCATCCTTCGAGACGCCGCTTCGCGGCTCCTCAGGATGACGGCAGTGAATTTCGTGAGGCCGGATGACGACATTTCAGGACGCACGCGCGTTTCTGCTGCAACACCGCACCGACTATGAGACAGCGGTCAAAGGCTTCCGATGGCCAGATCCGGTTCCCTTCAACTGGGCGCTCGACTGGTTCGACGCCGAGCTTGCGGCGAATGCGGAGAGCGGGGACCGGCCCGCGCTCTGGATCGTCGATGCGGCGCAGGACAAACAGACAAAGCTGTCCTTCGCGGCGCTTTCGAAACGCTCCAACCAAGTCGCAAACTTCCTCCGCGCGCAGGGCCTGAAGTGCGGCGATCATCTCCTGCTGCTGCTCGGCAATGTCGTTCCGCTGTGGGAGACGATGCTGGCTGCGATGAAGCTCGGCGTCGTCGTCATTCCCGCCACTACGCTGCTCACGGCAGATGAGCTGCGCGACCGGCTCGATCGCGGCAAGGCGAAGGCGGTGGTCGCGGCGCAGGACCAGGTCGCGAAGTTCGCGAGCCTTGGTGCCGGGAATGTCGTGCGCATCGTGGTCGGTGCGGCCTCCGATGGTTGGCTCTCGTACGACGAAGCTGCAACCGCGTCGGAAGACTTCACGCCGGACGGGCCTACCAATGCCGACGACCCGATGCTGCTCTATTTCACCTCGGGCACCACGGCCAAACCGAAGCTGGTGCGGCACAGCCAGCGCAGTTATCCGGTCGGCCATCTCTCGACCATGTACTGGATCGGGTTGAAGCCCGGCGATGTCCATCTGAATATTTCATCGCCCGGCTGGGCCAAGCATGCCTGGAGCTGCTTCTTCGCGCCATGGAATGCGGGCGCTACCGTGTTCGTTGTCAACCAGCCGCGCTTCGATGCCAAGGCGCTGCTCGCCACCATCGGCCGCTGCGGGGTCACCACGCTGTGCGCGCCGCCGACGGTATGGCGGCTGTTCATCCAGGAGAACCTCGCCGCGTTCAAAGTAAGCTTGCGCGAAGTCTGCGGCGCCGGCGAACCACTCAATCCGGAAGTGATCGACCAGGTGCAGGCCGCCTGGGGCCTCACCATTCGCGACGGCTACGGCCAGACCGAGACCACGGCGCTCGCCGGCAACTCCCCGGGACAAAAGATCAAGATCGGCTCGATGGGGCGTCCGCTGCCGGGCTATCGCGTGCAGGTCAGCGACTCCGATGGCCATCCGGCGAAGGAGGGCGAGGTGACGCTGGTGCTGGGCGATGACCGTCCCGCCGGCCTGATGCAGGGCTATCAGGCCGACGACGGCACATTGGCAGGCGCCGAAGGCGCGCTCTATCGCAGCGGCGACGTCGTGTTCGCCGACGAGGACGGCTATCTCACCTTCGTCGGCCGTTCCGACGACGTGTTCAAATCCTCCGACTACCGCATCAGCCCTTTCGAGCTGGAAAGCGTGTTGCTGGAGCACGACCTGGTTGCCGAAGCCGCCGTGGTGCCGAGCCCGGACCCGATCCGGCTCGCGATCCCGAAGGCGTTCGTGCTGCTCACCTCGAGCGCGGAGCGGACGCCGGAGACCGCGCTCTCCATCTTCAAGCACCTGCATACGCGCCTTGCGCCGTTCAAGCGCATCCGTCGCCTCGAAATCGTCACCGAACTGCCGAAGACGATCTCTGGCAAAATCCGCCGCGTACAGCTACGACGGCTCGAACGCGACGACGACCGCAACGGTCCCTTGCGTGGCCGGGAATTCCGCGAGGAGGATTTTCCGGAGCTGTCGAAAACCAAAAGTGAGACCTGAAGCGAAATGAACGAAATCTGGAAGAAGCCCCCGATCACGCTGGAGGCCTATCAGGCCCTGGTCGGCAAGGAGATTGGCGTCTCGTCCTGGCATCTGATCGATCAGACCCGCATTGATACCTATGCCGGCGTGACCGAGGATCACCAGTTCATCCATGTCGATCCCGAGAAGGCGAAGCAGACGCCGTTCGGCACCACCATCGCACACGGCTTTCTGACGATGTCGATGATGTCGGTGATGTCCTATGAGGTGATGCCGGCCATTGCGGGCACCACGATGGGCGTCAATTACGGCTTCGACAAGCTGCGCTTCATCTCCCCGGTGCGCTCGGGCAAGCGCGTCCGTGGCCGCTTCGTGCTGGCCGAGGCGCATCTGCGCAAGCCCAACGAATTACAGTCCCGCACCAATGTCACCGTCGAGATCGAAGGCGAGGACAAGCCGGCGCTGGTCGCGGACTGGCTCGGGCTGATCTATCTTGCCTGATCCCGCGTGTCGTTGCCGGGCTTGACCCGGCAACCCATCGCTGCTCAAAAGCTGTCGATTTGATGGATGGCCGGATCAAGCCCGGCCATGGCGAAATAGCATCCAGGAAGCACACTCATGGCAATCAGGTTCGACGGACGCGTCGCCATCGTCACCGGCGCGGGCAATGGCCTCGGCAAGGCACATGCGCTGGGACTGGCCAGCCGCGGGGCAAAGGTCGTGGTCAACGATTTCGGCGGCGCGCGTGATGGCAGCGGCGGCTCGCTGTCGCCGGCCGAAGCCGTGGTCGAGGAGATCCGCAAGGCGGGCGGCACCGCGATGGCCGATGGCGCGGACGTCTCGAATTTCGAGCAGGTCACTGCGATGGTCGAGCGCGCGACGAAGGAGTGGGGCGGCGTCGACCTGATGTGCGCCAATGCCGGCATCCTGCGCGACAAGTCGTTTGGCAAGATGGAGGCCGCCGATTTCCAGAAGGTGCTCGACGTGCACCTCGTCGGCACCTTCTACTGCTGCAAGGCGGTCTGGGCCGGCATGCGCGAGCGCAATTACGGCCGCATCGTGCTGACCACCTCGTCCTCCGGCCTCTACGGCAATTTCGGCCAGGCCAATTACGGCGCGGCGAAGTCCGGCATGGTCGGCCTGATGAACGTGCTGGCCGAGGAAGGCCGCAAGACCGATATCCGCGTCAACATCATTTCGCCGACGGCGGCCACCCGCATGACCGAAGAGCTGCTGCCGCCGCAGGCGCTGCAGCTGATGAAGCCGAACGCGATCACCCCCGCCGTCGAGTACATGCTGAGCGAGGACGCGCCGACCCGCACCATCATGGGCGCCGGTGCCGGCTCCTTCGCGGTCATCAAGATCCTCGAGAGTGAAGGCATCAACCTGCCGGAATCCGAATGGACGCCGGACGCGGTCGCAGCGCATTTTGCAGAGATCAGCGACATGTCGAAGGCGAGGGCGCTCACGGGTGCGTTCGAGCAGACGCAGAAATACGTGGCGCAGGCTGCGGCGCGGGCGGGCATCAAGCTGTAGCCGCGCAGTCATTCCGGGGCGAAGCGCAGCATCGAACCCGGGGCCGTACTCTCCGTCATGGCCGGGCTTGTCCCGGCCATCCACGTCCTTAGCACCGCGCGTGTGGCTCTCGTGGATGCCCGGGACAAGCCCGGGCATGACGATCTGGTCTTTGGTATCGAGCTTGCCCTAAACTTCCACCATGACACCTCCCGAAACCAACGTGGCTGTGGTCGGTGCCGGTCCCGCCGGGCTGATGGCGGCGGAGGTGCTGGTGCAAGGCGGTGCCCGCGTGACCGTCTACGACGCGATGCCGTCTGCTGGCCGCAAATTCCTCTTGGCGGGCCGCGGCGGCCTCAATCTCACCCACAGCGAGCCGCTGCCGGATTTCCTCGCCCGCTACCGGGAGACGATGCCGCATTTGCGCGCCGCAGTCGAAGCGTTTCCGCCCGATACGCTGCGCGACTGGAGCGCGGCACTTGGGCAGGTGACGTTCGTCGGCAGCAGCGGGCGGGTGTTCCCAAAAGCGTTCAAGGCCTCTCCGCTGCTACGCGCCTGGCTGCGGCGGCTCGATGCGGCCGGCGTGCAATTTGCGTTTCGGCATCGCTGGACCGGCTGGGACGCGCAGGGGCGGCTGCAATTTCAGACACCCACCGGCGCACTCGCCCTCGATGCCACGGCAACCGTGCTCGCACTCGGCGGCGCAAGCTGGCCGCGGCTGGGGTCGGACGGAGGCTGGTTCGATATACTCGCGGAAAAGGGCATTGCCATCTCGAAGCTGCGGCCGGCCAATTCCGGGTTCACGGTGGCGTGGTCCGAGGTGTTTCGCGACCGTTTCGAGGGCCAGCCGCTCAAGGGCGTAGCGCTGACACTGGGCGCACACACCGTGCGCGGCGAGGCGATGATCACGCGCAGCGGCATCGAGGGCGGCGCGATCTACGCGCTGTCAGCGGAGCTGCGCGAGGCGGTGCTGGGGCTCGGGCAGGCGACGCTCATGATTGCCCTGCGGCCTGATCTCGAGACTGACGCGTTGACCACGCGGCTTTCAGGCACGCGCGGCAAGCAGTCGCTCGCGAACTTTTTACGGAAGGCGGCGCAGTTGTCGCCGGTCGGCATCGGCCTGATGCAGGAAGCCGCGATCGCATCCGGCCGGCCGCTTGCGTCGTTCTCGCCGGCGGAACTGGCACACCTGATCAACGCCATTCCGGTTCAGCTCTCGGGCGTCGCCCCGATCGATCGCGCGATCTCGACCGCGGGTGGGATCAGGTTCGACGAACTCGACGTGCATTTCATGCTGCACAAGCTGCCGGGCGTGTTCGCGGCCGGCGAGATGCTGGACTGGGAAGCGCCGACCGGCGGCTATCTGCTGCAGGCCTCATTTGCGACAGGCGCCGCGGCGGGCAGAGGTGTGCTGGCGTGGTCGAAGCGTTCGTAGAACGCCGTCTCCCTTCGAGGGCCGTTGAAGCAGCGGCGACCTCAGGGTGACGGCTACGAGAGAGCGCCGTTCCTCCCCGAGCGCAGTCAAGAGAGAGCGTCATCCTGAGGTGCGAGTGGCGCGATGCATAGCATCGCGCCGGGAGCCTCGAAGGATGCGCGGGCGTTCCGCAGTTCTACCGCAGCTTCCCCCGCGCCGCTACCGGCAGCGTGCCGATGATCTCCTCGCCGCGCACCATCACGACCTCGTCCATCATGTTGACAACGACGCAGACGTGATTGGGGACAACGCGCACGACGTCGCCAATGTTCGGGCGGGTGTTGCTGCGGGAGAGGTCGAGGAAGCCGTGCTCCTCGGCAAAGCGCGCGATTTTGGCTTCGGGGTGCTCCAGGATCAGGCCGTGGCCGTCGAGCCCACCGGTGTCCGTGGTCAGCGTCTTGGAGCCGGCGTCGAGAATGCCGCGCTCGGGCGCGGCGCGGCTCACCACCGTCGAGTAGATGTTCAAGGCGCAGTCGTCCCAGGTGGCGGAGCCAGCTGCGACCTGCATGCGGTCATTGTAGACATAGGTGCCGAAGCGATGCTCGGTGCCGCCCTTGAGCTTGCCGATATTCTTCAGGTTCGGCGTGCCGCCGGTCGAGACGATCGTCGCATCGAGCCCGTGCGCACGCACGCCGGCCAGCGCTTCGTCGTAGAACTTCTGCGCGTCGGCCCAGCCGGTCTCGGTCGGATAAAGCATGAAGCCGGCGAAGTGCAGCCCCTTGGACGCCGCGATCTCGCGCGCGAGCGCAATGGCCTCGGCCGGCGTCTCGACGCCGGCACGCTTGCGTCCCGTATCGCATTCGACCACGACCGATAGCGGTCGGCCCGACGCGGCGGCTGCCTTCGGCAGGCCGGCGACGACGGTCGAATTATCGGCCGCGACCGTCATGTTGGCCTTGGCTTGCAGCGCCCCGAGCCGGGCCATCTTCTCTTCGCCGAGCAGATTGTAGCTGATCAGAATATCGTCGATGCCGGCATTGGCCATGATCTCGGCCTCGCCGAGCTTCTGGCAGGTGATGCCCTTGGCGCCGGCTGCGATCTGCATCCTGGCGATCGTCGGATTCTTGTGCGTCTTGATGTGCGGCCGGTTGGCGATACCGGCCTCGTCGCAGGCCTTCTGGATCCGTGCGATGTTGCGCTCGACCTTGTCCATGTCGATGACGGCGCAGGGCGTGCCGTATTCGCGGGCGATTTTTGCGGCGAGGGGAGTGGTCATAGACGTCTCTTAGTTGGCGCGCACTCCGGTCGCAAAACCGGTGCCCACTTTTGCGGAATGCGCGCTAGGCCTGTTCGATTTCTTCGCGGAGCATTTCCAGTTCGAGCCAGCGCTCTTCGGCGGCGGACAATTCGTGATGCGCCTTGGCGATGGCGGCGGACGTATCGTCGAATTTCTTGCGATCCTTGACGTAAAGCTTGGGATCGTCCAGCACACGCTGCAGCTTGGCGATGTCAGCCTGCAGCGATTCCATCTTCTTCGGCAGCGTTTCCAGCGCGTGCTTCTCGTTGAAGCTCAGTTTGCGCTTGGATGTGGATGTGGGAACGCCGGGCCGATCCTCCTTTTTCTCCGCTGAAGCTTGCGCTTTCGCGACCTCGCGCTTCAGGTCGGCGCCGCGCTGGATCAGCATGTCGCTGTAGCCGCCGGCATATTCGGTCCACTTGCCGTTGCCCTCCGGCGCGATGACCGAGGTGACGACGCGGTCGAGGAAGTCGCGGTCGTGGCTGATCAGGATCACGGTGCCCTCGTAGTCGCCGAGCATGTCTTCGAGCACGTCGAGGGTTTCGAGGTCGAGATCGTTGGTCGGCTCGTCCAGCACCAACAGGTTGGACGGTTTCGCCAGCGCACGCGCCAGCATCAGGCGGCCGCGCTCGCCGCCGGAGAGCACTTCCACCGGCGTGCCGCGCTGCTCCTGCGCGAACAGGAAGTCCTTCATGTAGCCGACCACGTGCTTGGGCTTGCCGCCGACCATGATCTGGTCGCCGCGGCCGCCGGTCAGCGCCTCCGCCAAGGTCGATTTGGGATCGAGGCTTTCGCGGTGCTGGTCGAGCGTGGCTGTTTCCAGGTTGGCGCCGAGACGTATCGTGCCGAAGTCCGGTTGGTCCCCGCCGGTGAGCAGATTGACCAGCGTGGTCTTGCCGGCGCCGTTCGGCCCGACGATGCCGAGCCGGTCGCCGCGCTGGATGCGGGTCGAGAAATGGTCGACGATGATGCGCGCGCCATAGGCCTTGGTGACGCCCTTGGCCTCGATCACCAGCTTGCCGGATTGCTCGGCTTCGGCGGCGGCGAGGCTGGCGGTGCCGGCCGTGCCGCGATAATTCCGCCGCTGGTCGCGCAGTGCATGCAGATTGCCGAGCCGCTTGACGTTGCGCTTGCGGCGGCCGGAGACGCCGTGGCGCAGCCAGTGCTCCTCGTCGACGATCTTGCGGTCGAGCTTGTGCTGGTCGCGCTCTTCCTCCGCCAGCACCTCGTCGCGCCAGGTCTCGAACGAGGCAAAGCCGCGGTCGATCTGCTTGATCTTGCCGCGGTCGAGCCAGGCCGTGGAGCGCGAGAGATTGGTGAGGAAGCGGCGGTCATGGCTGATCATCACCAGCGCGCTGCGGCGGCTGGCGAGCTCCTTTTCCAGCCACTCGATGGTGGCGAGATCGAGATGGTTGGTCGGCTCGTCGAGCAGCAGGATGTCGGGCGAGGGCGCAAGCACATAGGCCAGCGCCGCGCGGCGAGCCTCGCCGCCGGAGAGATTGTGCGGGTTCTCGTCGCCGCTGAGGCCGAGTTGCTCCAGCAGATAGCGCGCCTGATAGGAATCGTCGCCGGGCGCGAGCCCGGATTCGACATAGGCGAGGACGGTCTTGTGCTCGCCGAAATCCGGCTCCTGCTGGAGGTAGCGTACCGTGGCGCCCGGCTGCACGAAGCGCGTGCCGCTATCGGGCTCGACGAGGCCCGCCGCGATCTTCAGCAGCGTCGACTTGCCGGAGCCGTTGCGACCGATCAGGCAGACCCGCTCGCCGGTCGCAACGCTGAGCTCGACGCCTGACAGCAGCGGCGTGCCGCCGAAGGTCAGCTTGATGTCTTTCAACTGGATCAGCGGCGGCGCCATGGTCAGCCTTGACTCGCATTGTGGCTCGTTGCGGCCTGGTCGGCGCGGCGGCGCTGGATCCGGCGCAGCGTCTGGTCGAGCGCCGAGAGGAAGGTGGAACGGTCGCGCGGCGCGAACGATCGCGGGCCGCCGGTGACTTCGCCGGCCGAGCGCAGATCGGTCATCAGGTTACGCACCGCCAGCGTCATCCCGATCGATTCCTCCGTAAACGGTTTGCCGTTCGGGGCGATCACGTCGGCGCCGGCCTTGACGCAGCGGCTGGCCAGCGGGATGTCCGAGGTGACGACGACGTCGCCGGGCCTGACCCGCTCGACGATCCAGTCGTCGGCAGCGTCCATGCCGGCGCCCGCCGCGATACGCTCGATCAGCGGGTCTTGCGGCACGCGGATGAAATTGCCGGCGACGACGCTCACGGGCACGCCATGCCGGAGTGCGACGCGGTAGATCTCGTCCTTCACCGGACAGGCGTCGGCGTCGACATAGATGCGGGCGGAGGTGTCGGTCATTCGCCGCGTGGTACCCCATTCGGGCCGCAAAGGCGAGGGGATTGACCGCTGTTCCCCGGGGCCTACGATGAGCCCGGACACACTGAGATGACAGGGAAGATGACCCCATGCCGAACCGGCTCGAAACCTGGCGCGTCGAGGCCTACAACACCGCCAAGCAATCCGAAAACAAGATGCATGACGACAATGTGGCGCGTCGTTTCGGCTTTTCCGGCGGGCTGGTCCCCGGGGTCGACGTCTTCGCCTACATGATGCACGTGCCGGTTGCCCGCTGGGGCCGCGATTTTCTGGAGCGCGGGCTGATCGAGGCCCGCTTCATCAAGCCGGTCTATGACGGCGAGACCGCCGATGTCGAGGCCACCGAGCATCATGACCAGCTCACGATCGAGGTCTTCAGCCGCGCCGAGCTGTGTGCGACCGGAACGGCCTCGCTGCCGGCGATTGCGCCTGTGGTCGCGTTGGACGACTATGTCGAAATGCCCGCGGTGGCCGAGCGCAAGCCGGTCAATTCAGCGACCTTCGAGACCGGCAAATGGCTTGGTACTGAACCGCGCCGCTGGATCGGGCAGGCGGCGTCCGATTATCTCGCCGATATCCGGGAGACCGATCCGATCTTCGCGCGCGAGGGGCTCGGCCATCCCGGCCTGATCCAGCGGGTGATGAATCGCGTGCTGGTCGACAACACCATCCTGGGTCCGTGGATCCATGTCGGCAGCCGGATGCAGCTGCTGTCGGCCGCGCGCATCGGCGACGAGATCACCGCGCGTGCGAAAGTCACCGCGAGCTACGAGAAGAAGGGCCACCGCTTCGTCGAACTCGATGCGCTCGTCGTCGCCAACGGCACCACGCCGATCGCCCACTGCCATCACACCGCGATCACCCAGCCGCGCGAGCAGGCGGTGGCTTAGCGACGAGGCGAACGTGTAACCTCAAAGACGGTGTCATTCCCCGCGAAGGCGGGGAATCCAGTACGCCGCGGCGTCTCGGTCAATCACGACTGCCTCGAGTACTGGATCGCCCGGTCAAGCCGGGCGATGACAGTGTTTATGGAGGCAGAAGAACAACCCTACGCCGCCTTGCCCTTCGCATCCTGGATCGCGCGCCACACCCGTTCTGGGGTCAGCGGCATGTCGATGTGCTTGATGCCGTAGTCGGAGAGCGCGTCGACCACGGCGTTGACCACGGTCGACAGGCTGCCGGCGCAGCCGGCTTCGCCGCAGCCCTTGCTGCCTAGCGGATTGGTCGTCGCCGGCACCGGATGATCGCCGACCGTCATGTTCGGCACGTCCTCGGCGCGGGGCAGCGCGTAGTCCATCAGCGAGCCCGTGATCGGCTGGCCGCTCTCGTCGTAGCGAACCTGCTCCATCAGCGCCTGGCCGATGCCCTGGACCACGCCGCCATGGAGCTGGCCCGCGACCAGCATCGGGTTGATCACCGTGCCGAAATCGTTGACCGCGCTGTAGCGCACGATCTGCACCACGCCGGTGTCAGGATCGACCTCGACCTCGGCAACGTGGCAGCCGTTCGGAAACGCCGAGGCGACCGGCTCGCTGGTGTGATCGACATCGAGGCTGTCAGGCACGCCGTCCGGCGTCTTGCCGTCGTGAAGCTTCTTGGCGAGCTCCATGATGTCGATGCTGCGGTCGGTGCCGGCGATGGTGAAGCTGCCGCCGGCGAACTCGATGTCGGCCTCGGATGCCTCCAGGATGTGAGCCGCGGCGCGCTTGCCCTTTTCGATGACCAGCTTGGAGGCCTCGACGATGGCCTGGCCACTCGCGGTGATCGAGCGCGAGCCGCCGGTGCCGTTGCCGGTGTGAACAATGTCGCTGTCGCCCTGCACCAGCTTGACGCTGTCGAAGGGAACACCGAGCTGCGCGCACAGAACCTGCGCGAAGGCCGACGCATGGCCCTGGCCGTAGTCGAGCGTGCCCGTGATGAGCTGCACGCTGCCATCGGGGTCGAACACGATCTTGCCGAGCTCGGGGCTCGGCGGCGCGGTGACCTCGAGATAGGAGCCGACGGCGATGCCGCGCAGCTTGCCGGCCTTCTTGCTTTCCTTCTTGCGCTTGGCGAAATTCTCGTGATCGGAAATCTCCAGCGCCTTGTTGAAGACCGCCTGGAAGTCCCCGCTGTCATAGGTGACGCCGGAGGACGCGGCGAACGGGATCTGGCTCGGCTTGATGAAGTTGCGCTTGCGCAAGGTCAGCCGGTTGATGCCCATCTCGTCGGCGGCCCGGTCGATCAGCCGCTCCATGTAGTAATTGGCCTCGGGCCGGCCGGCGCCGCGATAGGCGCCCATCAGCGTGGTGTTGGTCAGCACGGTCTTGATGTCGACGCCCATCAGAGGCGTGCGGTAGACGCTCGAAAAGTTCTTGCCGGTGTTGAGCGAGAGCGGGCCGGGCGCAACACCGGTGATGTAGGCGCCAAGATTGCCGTAGCCGGACAGCTTCGCTGCGAGGAAGTGCCCCTCGGCGTCGAGCGCCAGCTCGGCGTGGATCTTTTGCGCGCGGCCGTGGCTGTCGGAAAGGAAGGCGGTCGAGCGCTCGTCCAGCCACTTCACCGGGCGGCCGAGTTCCTTCGCCGCATACAGTATACACATGTACTCGGGATAGTTGACGTTCTTCATGCCGAAGGAGCCGCCGACATTGGCGGTGAGGATGCGAACCTTCTCGTTCGGCACCTTCAGGTTCTTGGCGAGATTGGCGCGGTTGCCCGCAACGCCCTGCGTCGGCATCTGGATGGTGTAGCGCTCGGTCGTCTTGTCGTAGGAGGCAAGGCCGACGCGGGGCTCCATCGAGACCACGGCAACCCTGGTGTTCTCGATGTCGATCCTGGTGACGTGGGCCGCGCTGGCGAACGCCGCGTTGACCTTGTCCATGTCGCCATAGTGGTAGTCGAGCGCGACGTTGTTCGGGATGTGGTCGTAAAGCTGGGGGGCACCGGGTTTGGCGGCCTCCTCGGGATCGGTCACCGCGGGCAGCGGCTCGATGTCGAGCTCGACCGCCTCGGCGGCATCGCGCGCCTGGGCCAGTGTCTCCGCCACCACGAAGGCGACGGGATCGCCGACGAAGCGGACCTTGTCGGTCGCCAGCGGCTGGCGATTGGTCTGGCGCAGGGGCGAGCCATCGCGGCTCTTCAGCGGCAGGCCGCAGGTAAAGGGGCCATAGCCGGCGGCATCGAGGTCCTGTCCGGTCCACACCCCCAGCACGCCCGGCATCGCCCTGGCGGCATCGAGGCCGATGCCGCGGATCACGCCATGGGCATGCGTCGAACGGACCACCACGGCATAGGCCTGGCCGGGCAGGTTGAAATCGTCGGTATAGCGGCCCTTGCCGCGCACCAGGGTATCGTCTTCCTTGCGGCGGACCGGCTGCCCGACGCCGTATTTTTGCAGTGCAATAGCGTTTTCGAGCGTGGACGATTTGGTGTGTTCTTGCATGGAAATGACCTAAAAAGCCGGCAATTGCGCGTTTTGTGGGCGCTCTGGAGGACCGGGTCCCTTCAAATAACCCACCACCTCGTTCACGACAACGCACGAATGGGCATGGTCCCATGTGATGCGTTGTTGCGCAGGACTGGTGCGCTGCTAATGTTTAAGGCGAAAAACCAATTCCAGCTCGGCCCGAACCGGCCGCGGAAAGACAGTCTAGATGAATGACCACACGCGGCTCCGCGACGGCCATGCGCCGCACGGTGGGCTCGAGGGGTCGATGGCGGCGGTGGCGTTGGCCCCCGAACCGGCCGTCGCCGCGCAAGCGCCGGGATCCGGCGTCTACGCGGCGCTCGACCTCGGCACCAACAATTGCAGGCTCCTGATCGCCTGTCCGACCAGCGACGGCTTTCGCGTGGTCGATTCCTTCTCGCGCATCATTCGGCTCGGCGAAGGCGTCTCGGCAACCGGCTGCATCAGCGAGGCCGCGATCGAGCGCGCGATCGCGGCGCTCAGCATCTGCCGCGACAAGATCAACCTGCGCAAGGCGCGGCGGCTCCGGCTGATCGCGACCGAAGCCTGCCGCGCGGCCTCCAACGCCGAAGGTTTCCGCAGCCGTGTCGCGGCCGAGACCGGTATCGAGCTCGAGGTGATCGACCGCCAGACCGAGGCCTCGCTTGCCGTGCTCGGCTGCTCGCCGCTGATCGACCCCAAAGGCCGGGGCGCGATTCTGTTCGACATCGGCGGCGGATCGACCGAGCTCGTGCGGATCGAGCGCGATCCGCAGAATCCGGAGCCGCGCATCAAGGCCTGGATGTCGATCCCGCTTGGCGTCGTGACGCTCGCCGAGAAGTTCGGCGGCCGCGACGTGACGCCGGAGATCTACGCCGCGATGGAACAGGAGGTCGCGAGCCATGTCGGGCCGTTCGCCGAACGGCACGGCGGCGATCTCGCCGACATGCACCTGCTCGGCACCTCCGGCACTGTGACGACGCTCGCCGGGATTCACCTCAACCTGGCGCGCTACGACCGTCGCCGCATCGACAGCGTCTGGATGAACGATGCCGACATCACCGCGACCATCGGCAAGCTGCTCGGCATGAGCTACGAGGAACGCGCGAGCAACAGCTGCATCAGCGTCGAGCGCGCCGATCTCGTGTTGGCAGGCTGCGCCATTCTCGATGCGATCCGCCGCGCGTTCCCGCTGCCGCGCCTGCGCGTCGCCGACCGGGGTCTCCGCGAGGGCATGCTGGTCGAGATGATGCGCGAAGACGGCGCGCTCAGGAGCTGGTGAGATGGCGAAGGACACCACCGGCCGCCTGCACGTTCAGGTCAAGACCGGCGGCAAGCGCAAATTGTCGTCGAAGCTGTGGCTGGAGCGGCAGCTCAACGATCCCTATGTCGTCAAGGCCAAGGCGCTCGGCTATCGCTCGCGCGCCGCGTTCAAGCTGCTCGAGATCGACGACAAATACCGCTTGCTGAAGCACGGAATGTCAGTCGTCGATCTCGGCGCCGCGCCGGGCGGCTGGAGCCAGATCGCCGCCAAGCGCGTCGGTTCTGTCGACGGCAAGGGCAAGGTCGTCGCGATCGATCTGCTGGAAATGCCCGAGATCGCCGGCGTCGATTTCGCCCAACTCGACTTCATGGACAACGACGCCCCGGCCAAGCTCAATGCCATGCTCGGCGGCGGCGCCGACATCGTGATGTCCGACATGGCCGCCAACACCACCGGCCACCGCAAGACCGACCAGCTGCGCATCGTCGGCCTGATCGAGACGGCTGCGTCGTTTGCCTGCGACGTGCTGAAGCCCGGCGGGACGTTCCTGGCCAAGGCGTTCCAGAGCGGCGCCGACGCCGAACTTCTGGCCCAGCTCAAGCGCGACTTTGCGACCGTGCGCCACGTCAAGCCCGCCGCGAGCCGTCAGGACTCGTCCGAGCGCTACGTGCTGGCGACGGGGTTTCGCGGCGGCACAAGCCGGGAATAGTGGTCTGACCTTGTCGTTCGCGCTTGAGCCGATCGGGACGTGCCGGACCGGTTTGGGGCGCACGAAACCTCTGCGGCTCAGGCCGTCCTCGATGTCGAGGCGTTGCCTTTCAGGCCCAGATTGAGAATACAGCTGATCGCGACGTAAATCACGCCGAGTGCGAGGGATGTGGTGATGATGTCCCGCCAGATTTTCGGGTCACGTGGACTATTCACGAGACCGGGTGCGTGGACAACGGACCAATTCAAGAACAGGACGGCAAGCTCGGCTGCGCAAAGCTTCGGCGAGTTGGTGAAGCGCAGCATGGGTCTCAGCAGCAGAACGTCCACCAGCCAGAATGGCAGGGCCAGGATGGCCATATGGATCGAACCAACGAGGACCGCCCCCCAGAAGGTCGAGTGTCCGGCCAAGAGGGCCGTCAGGCCATTCCAGGTCAGAACTGCAAGCACATAGGCGATGGACTGAACCGACACGTTCTGCAGATAGTCGTCATGCATGGCCTGCCTCTCTCGGGTTAGCCGCCTCGTTCTGGCGGTGTCCACGAGGTGAACAGGCGATATCTAGTCACGAGGCCGAGCCCATTGAAGTCCGTCAGGGGCCAAGATCGCTACAGAATATCCTTGGAGACAGAAGCTCAAGCGCCGGTGCTGACGGTACCGGATGGTTCCCGTGAGCGAGGACGTTCCCAGGCGTGAAGGTCCGCTCCTTACCCGAGCCGCTGATCCCGGGCGTCGCCAGTGCCCTCGCTGGCGGCCTTGACCGCCGCTTTGTCGGCACTCTTGTCCGCTCCCTTGCGGCTGGAAATATCCGCCACCTTGCGACCGGAAATCTCGTGGCCGGCGTCGGCGGGCATCTGCCAGAAGAAGAATGCCGAGGCCGCCGAGGTCAACGCCACCACGACGAAGGCGGGCGCGAACACGGTGGCGTTGAGCTCGCTGACATGGCTGAGCCACATCGTGGTCTCCACCGAGGCTGCGCCCACCGCGACGCCGGCGGAGACCGCCAGCTGCTGGTTGACGCTGACCAGCGTGGTGGCGCGGCTCATCTGCGCGGTCTCGACCTCCGCATAGGCGACGGTGTTGATCGCGGTGAACTCGAGCGACCGGAAGAAGCCGCCGACCACCAGGATCACCATGATGATCAGCAGTGGCGTCGTCACCGTGAAGAGAGCGCAGATACCGAGGAAGAACGCGCTGACGATCGCGTTCACCGTCATCAAATTACGGAATCCGAAGGTGCGGATGATGCGCGCCGCCAGCGTCTTCATGCCCATGGCGCCGAGCGAGGAGCCGAAGGTGACGAGGCCGGAATGGAACGGCGACAGCCCGAAGCCGATCTGCATCAAGAGCGGGAGCAGGAATGGCAATGCGCCGATGCCGAGCCGGAACAGGAATCCGCCGAGCACGGCCGCGCGTAGCGTCGGCAGATTCAGCAGCGAAAAGTCCAGCACCGGCGATCCCGTTCGTCTGGCGTGAATGACATAGAGCGTCATCGAGATCGATCCGCCGACGACCAGCGCCGCGACCGTGCTCCACGGCAGCAGATTGAGTCCGGCCACCGACAGGCCGAATGCGATGCCGGCGAGCCCGAGCCCGGCGAGCATCATGCCGTAGAGATCGAACCGCTCGCGCTCCTCGGCCTTGATCGGATCGATGAACTTCAACGCCATGAAGATGCCGAGCAGCCCGATCGGAATGTTGATCAGGAAGATCCAGTGCCACGAGGCATAGGTCGTGATGAAGCCGCCGAGCGGCGGGCCGATCACGGGACCGATCAGGGCAGGGACCGTCACCCACGCCATCGCATTGACCAGCGCGCTCTTGTCGACCGAGCGCAGCAGCACGAGGCGCCCGACCGGCGTCATCATCGCCCCGCCCATGCCCTGCAGGATGCGGGCGAACACGAAATCGGTGACCGAGGTCGAGAGCGCGCAGCCGACCGAGCCGACCATGAACACGCCGACCGCGATCGCGAATACCATCCGCGCGCCGAATCTGTCAGCTGTCCAGCCGCTCGCCGGAATGAACACCGCCAGCGACAGCAGATAGGAGGTGATCGCGAGCTTCAGCGTCAGCGGGCTGCTGCCGATGTCGGCCGCGATCGCCGGCAGCGAGGTGGCGATCACCGTCGAGTCCATGTTTTCCATGAACAGGGCGGTGGCCACGATCAGCGGAATGACGCGTTGCTTGTCGACCATGACGGATTGGTAATGAAAATCGGAAGGACGATGGAGTTGCGGCTTAACACCGCGACTCGGCAGGGACCATGGCAGATCAACGCATAGCACCTAAATCCCGCGTAACAACGGTGTGACCCTCGTCATTCCCGGGCGCGCCAGGTGTCGCGACCCCGGAATCCATCGGACCGCCGGCACCGCCGCGAGATGGCTTCCGGGCGCGCAATTTCACCGCGCTCCGGAATGACGGAGGGGGTGTTTCCCGCCAGCTATCCACGCCGAATTGACTTAAAAAGCCTGTGCATGGCTGGCCAGCGATCCGAATTGCTTTGATTCGTCATCCGGCCGTGCTATCGACCGGCGTCAACCCCACCGATGGGCTCCGATTCTCCGGCGATGCCGCAAGGCACGCCGCAGGCGGCGCTCATCCATAGCTATTTGCGGCAGGGCCGCGGAAGGAGTTGGCAGATGGCCACGGTGCAACAAGGCATTCGCGAAGCCTTTACGTTCGACGACGTGCTGCTGAAGCCGGGCCTGTCGGACGTCATGCCGGGCGAGGTCGACATCCGCTCCCGCGTGACCCGCGCCATTCCGCTCAACATCCCGATCATGGCCTCCGCCATGGACACGGTCACCGAAGCCCGCATGGCGATCGCCATGGCGCAGGCCGGTGGCCTTGGCGTCATCCACCGCAATTTCGATCCGGAGGGGCAGGCCGCCCAGGTGCGGCAGGTCAAGAAATACGAATCCGGCATGGTGGTGAACCCGCTGACCATCAGCCCCGACGCCTCGCTCGACGACGCGCTGAAGCTGATGAGCGATCACGGCATCTCCGGCATTCCCGTCGTCACCGGGGCCAGCAAGACCACGCCGGGCAAGCTCGTCGGCATCCTCACCAACCGTGACGTGCGCTTTGCCACCGACCGCCGGCAAAAAGTCTCCGAGCTGATGACTCATGAAGGTCTCGTCACGGTACGCGAAGGCGTCAGCCAGGACGAAGCCAAGCGGATGCTGCATCATCACCGCATCGAAAAGCTGCTCGTCGTTGACGATCAGTATCGCTGCGTCGGCCTGATCACCGTAAAGGACATGGAGAAGGCGGTCGCCCATCCGCTCGCCTGCAAGGATGCAAAGGGACGTCTGCGGGTCGCCGCCGCCACCACCGTCGGCGATACCGGTTTCGAGCGCACCGAACGGCTGATCGAAGCCGGCGTCGACATCGTCGTCGTCGACACCGCGCACGGCCATTCCCGCCATGTGCTGCACGCCGTCAACCGCATCAAGCGGCTGTCCAATTCGGTACAGGTCGTTGCCGGCAACGTCGCCACCACCGAGGGCGCGCAGGCGCTGATCGATGCGGGCGCCGACTGCATCAAGGTCGGCATCGGACCGGGCTCGATCTGCACCACGCGCATCGTCGCCGGCGTCGGCGTGCCGCAGCTCACCGCGATCATGGATGCGGTCGAAGCCGCGAAGAAGGCCGACATCCCCGTCATTGCCGACGGCGGCATCAAGTTTTCGGGCGACCTTGCCAAGGCGCTTGCCGCCGGCGCCGACATCGCGATGGTCGGCTCGCTGCTCGCCGGCACCGACGAGACGCCCGGCGAGGTCTTCCTGTGGCAGGGCCGCTCCTACAAGGCCTATCGCGGCATGGGCTCGGTCGGCGCGATGGCGCGCGGCTCGGCCGACCGCTACTTCCAGCAGGACATCAAGGACACGCTCAAGCTCGTGCCTGAGGGCATCGAGGGCCAGGTGCCCTACAAGGGCCCGGTCGGCCACGTCATGCACCAGCTCGCCGGCGGCCTGCGCGCCGCGATGGGTTATGTCGGCGCCAAGGACATGAAGGAGCTGCACGAAAAGGCGAACTTCGTCCGCATCACCGGCGCCGGCCTGCGCGAGAGCCACGTTCACGACGTGACCATCACGCGCGAGAGCCCGAACTATCCGGGCGGCGGTTAGTCCGTCGGTGACGGCGCGCGCACGCCTCAAATGACGGTGTCATGCCCCGCGAAAGCGGGGCATCCAGTACGCCGCAGCTTCTCGGCTTAATCACGACCGCCTCTGGAAGACTGGATCGTCCGCCTTCGCGGACGATGACAGGGAGAATGGGGGCAGAGCGTACCGCAACAGCATCATCGCTTCCCAACATCGCTTTTGTATTGACGCAGCTGCCTGCCTCCGCTTCCGTTCGCGCCGAAAGACAATCCGGAGGAAGCCATCATGTCCCAGGCCAAACGCATCGTTCTCGCCGCGCGTCCCGTCGGCGAGCCCAAGCCGTCCGATTTCCGCACTGAGGAATTCGCTGTTCCGACGCCGGGGCAGGGCGAAGTGCTGCTGCGCACGATCTGGCTGTCGCTCGATCCCTATATGCGCGGGCGCATGAGCGACGGTCCGTCCTACGCGACGCCGGTGCCGGTCGGCGGTGTAATGGAAGCCGGGACGGTGTGCGAAGTCGCCGCGTCCAACAATCCGAACTTTGCCAAGGGCGACATCGTGCTCTCGCGCGCGGGCTGGCAGACGCATGCGATCTCGGACGGCAAGGGGCTCGCCAAGGTCGATCCGAAACTCGCGCCGATCTCGACGGCCATTGGCGTGCTCGGTATGCCCGGCATGACCGCCTATACCGGCCTGCTCGACATCGGCAAGCCGCAGGAAGGCGAGACCGTCGTCGTCGCCGGCGCCTCCGGTGCGGTCGGCTCGGCCGTCGGCCAGATAGCCAGGATCAAGGGCGCACGCGCGGTCGGCATCGCCGGCGGCAAGGACAAGTGCGATTATGTGGTTAAGGAGCTCGGCTTCGATGCCTGCCTTGATCATCGCGATCCCGATCTTGCCGCGAAGCTGAAGGATGCCTGCCCGAAAGGCATCGACGTCTATTTCGAGAATGTCGGCGGCGCCGTGTTCGAGGCGGTCTTCCCGCTGCTCAATCCGTTTGCGCGCATCCCGGTCTGCGGGCTGATCGCCCATTACAACGACACCGAGTCCAAGCCGCCGAAATGGGCGGGCGCGATGATGCGGACGATCCTGACCAAGCGGCTGAACTTCCGCGGCTTCATCGTCTCCGACTTCGCCTCGCGCCATGGCGACTTCCTGCGCGACATGTCGGGCTGGGTCCGCGACGGCAAGGTCAAATACAAGGAGTTCGTGACCGAGGGCCTCGACAGCGCGCCCGCTGCGTTCATCGGGCTCCTCAAGGGCGCCAATTTCGGCAAGCAGCTGGTTCGCGTCGGGCCTGATAAGGCTTAGAGCCGCGAAGGCGTCGTTGCACGTCGACCACGCCCCGGATGGGAGTGGTTAATAAAGAGTCACCGATCGGCCACACCTGCCCGTAAAAGCCGCAGGTGTGACCGCTCGTTCATTGACGTCAGATCGAAGGCATTGAATCATCGCGTATATTTCGGGTGCTGCGATGTTAGAGATCAGTGTTTTCTGCGTAATCCTGTTGGCTGCGGGCTATTGGGCGACGATGTTCGTCATGGGCCGCCGTGACGACGTGATCCATGGCAAGTTCGTTCGTGCCGAGGACGATATCGGGATGGCCCAGCCGTTTGTGCCGGCGCCACCTCCGCCGTTTCCCAAGCGCCCCGTGCCGGTGACGCGGTCCGTCGAGGTCGAACCTGCCGGTGTGCAGCCGGCCAACGTTCAGCCTGCGAAAGTCGAAGCCCGTCCGGTCAGCAGCGCCGCGCTGCAATCCCTGCTCGCAGCGATCCAGCAGGATCTCAAGAGCGTCGCCTGACCATCCCCGTTAGCGTGTTTTCGAGCGAAGTGGATACCGGTGCGCGTGAAGAAAGCGCGTCAAACCAAGAATCTGGAGCTTCGGTTCTGATTCAATCAGAACCGAAAAAGCTCTAGTGCTCCCCGCCCATCTGGGCGAACAGCTCCTCGATGTCGACATCGACCTGTCCGGCAGCGCGCACGTGGCGGACCTCAAAGCTGTCGGGCCGGAAGCGGTATTCGACCAGGCCCGTCTCCTTGATCGCGATCCGCTCCTGGCGCTTGTCGTTGATGACGAATCCGGCCGATGGCGCCCAGACGTGCCGTGTATGGCGGAACGTGAAATCGCGCCGCTGGTGCACGTGGCCGCTGGCGACGAGGCGCAGATCCACATCCGCGAACATCTCGATCAGGCGCGCGCGTGCCGGCTGCGGCACGTAGCGGATCGAGGTGTCCGGCGTTTCGGGATCGCCCGGCAGGTTGAGAAATAGCGGCTTGTGCAGGAACAGCGCGACCGGCCTGCCATTGGCACGCGCAATGTCCTGTGCCAGCCACTCGAACTGCTCGGCCTCGAAGGCGAGGCCTGAGTTCATCACCAGCGTGTTGAGGCCGATGAAGCGCCAGCCCGCGGCCTCGAACGACCAATGGTCGTCGCCGATGATCTCGCGGAACTGCTGGCGATGGGCCTCGGTGACCGGCGGCTTCGGCGCCGGCCCGATCGCGGTCGGATTGTCGCCGACGTCGTGATTGCCGGGAATGGTGCGCCAGGCGACGGGCAGGGCGTCGTGCAGGCCCCTGGCGAATTCGACATCGTCGCGGCTGGTCGGCCCGTCGAACGAGACGTCGCCGGTGTTGACGACGAGGTCGGGCCTGTCAGCGTCGATGTGCTCGCTGATCGCGTGGAAGTTGGCGATCAGGCCGGGGAAGCGCCGGCCGAGATGCGTATCGGAAATCTGCGTCAGGCGAAATTCGGACATGCGGCGAGGCTAGCCGGTGTCGCGCGTCGGAACGATGACGGCGCGGGGCTGCAGCACCAGGAACAAGGTTGAGAACAAAGTTTAAAACACGCGGTAGCGGATCGCGTAGGCGTCCTGCGGGGCAACCGCTCCCGCTACCGGCGAGGCGAGGCGGTCGGCCAGATGCCACGGGCTGAATCCTTCCGAACGATGCGGCTCGGCCGGCAGGCGGAGGCGGAATTCGAAGGTGCCCTTGCCGGGCAGGTTGACGGCCAGCACGCGGTCCGCGGTACGATGGTCGAGCGCCACCGCGCCGCGCAGCAGCGCGCGGCCGTTGCCGAGCTCGCGCACGCCGTCCACCAGCGCCAGCGTCTGGTTGCGGTCGGTATGCAGTTCGATCTGGGCATCGGGCACCGCCGTCAAGGTCTCCCTGGGCATGCGGATCTCGAACTCGACCGCAGGCTTTGACGGGTTGAGGCCGAGATAGGCCAGCGCGGCGTGGCGCATGTCCCAGGCGGCGAAAGCGAACAGGGCTGTCGCGGCCAGCACCGCCAGTCCATGCCTGATGACGTCGCGCCAGGTGCGGTAGCCCGTGCGGACATACACCGTCATCGCCAGCGCGACCGCGAGCGCCGCCGCCACCCCTGCTAGCGCCGACATCAGGATGCCGAGCCGGCCGTTGGCTAATTCGGTCAACGGGCTGATCAGACTCGACAGGGTGTTCATGGCGTCTCTCGACAGACCGAAGGGCCCAAAATCGCTTCAACGATCGCGATTTGGTCGCGGACGCGGGAACACCGGTTCAACTGGTTGATTGTCAGCGCCTCTGGTCGCGGCTAATGACGGTCCGCGGCCATGCCGCCTGACGGGAAAGTTCCGATGTCCATTCAAATGGTTTTGCTGCCTGTCTTCGTGCAGGTCGGTCTCACCTTCGCGCTCCTGATCGGCGTAGCGATGGTGCGCCGAAAGGCATCGGGCTCGGGCGAGACGGGAAGCCCCGACATTGCGCTCGGCGAGTTCGAACTGCCGGTGCTGTTCTACGCCCTGATCGCGCTGGCGCTTCCCTTGCGCCATGCCGATCTCTTCATCGTGCTGATGTCCTGGGTGTTCGTGGTGACGCGGTTTGCCCATGCCGGCGTGTTCGTCTCCTCCGACCATCTCGGCCGGCGCTCGGCGGTCTGGCTCGCCGGCGTGCTCGTGCTGCTGGCGATGTGGATCTACTTCGCGCTGAAAATGCTTTTGCTGATCTGAAAGATACACATGACTCCCGCTGCCCGGCTGTCCGCAGCCATCGAACTGATCGACACCATCGAGAAGGACCGCGTGCCCGCGGCCAAGGCGCTGAAGGAGTGGGGCACCGCGCATCGGTTCGCCGGCTCGGGCGACCGCGCCGCGATCGCCGGCCTCGTCTGGGACGTGCTTCGCCGCTATTCTTCGAGCGCCTTCCTGATGGATGCCGAGACCGCGCGTGCCCGGCTGATCGGCATGCTCCGGCTCGAGCGCAACATGGATGCGGCCACCATGGCCGCTCTGTTCGACGGCAGCCGGTTCGCGCCGGCGCCGCTGACCGACGCCGAGCAGGCCGCGCTGGCCTCGCGTTCACTGAAGGACGCACCGGCCGCGATCGCCGGCGACTATCCCGAGTGGCTGGATTCCCATCTGGCAAAGGTGTTCGGCGAGGACCGCGTCGCGGAAGCCGTCGCCATGGCGAGCCGGGCGCCGCTGGATTTGCGCGTCAACACGCTAAAATCCAGCCCCGACAAGGTGCTGCGCGGGCTTGCTCATCTTCATGCGAAACCGACGCCCTGGTCCGTAAACGGCCTGCGCATCGAGCTTTCGGCCGATGCACGCAACCCCGGCATCCAGGCCGAAGAGGATTTCATCAAGGGCAACGTTGAAGTGCAGGATGAGGGATCGCAGCTAGCGGCTCTGCTCACTGCGGCAAAACCCGGCGAGCAGGTGATCGATCTCTGCGCCGGCGCCGGCGGCAAGACGCTGGCGCTCGCCGCCATGATGCAGGGCAAGGGCCGGCTGATCGCGACCGACAGCGACAAGCGCCAGCTCATGCCGATCCACGAACGCCTGTCGCGCGCCGGCGTCCACAACGCCGATGTCCGGACCCCCAAGGGTGAGGCCGATACACTGGCCGACATCAGCGGCACCGCCGACCTCGTCGTGATTGACGCGCCCTGCACCGGAACCGGCACCTGGCGCCGCAATCCCGACGCCAAATGGCGCATGCGGCCGGGCGCGCTCGAGATCCGCCTGCGCGACCAGGCGGCGGTGCTGGATCGCGCCGTGCCGCTGGTCAAGGCCGGCGGCCGGATCGCCTACATCACCTGCTCGGTGCTATCAGAGGAGAATGGCGAGCAGGTGCGGGCATTCGTGGCGCGGAACCCGGCCTTCACGGTGGTCCCGCCCGAGCAGACCGCCAGCGTGCTCTGGGACAAGGCGGAGGCGTTCGCAGACGCCGCGCTGCAATCGCCGGAAGGCTGGCTGATGACCCCGCGGCGCACCGGAACGGACGGGTTTTTCGTCTCTGTGCTGAAGAAGGCGGGTTGATCTCGCCCTACCGTCATTCCGGGGCTCGCGAAGCGAGAGCCCGGAATCCGCCGAGCCGAAGAGACCGCCGCCCGATGGACTCCGGGCTCGCCCTGCGGGCGCCCCGGAATGACTGGGCAAAACAAAAGCCCCGCGAACCGGATCCCGGTCGCGGGGCTTTCTGATTGTTGCGTTCTGCCGGGACGTCCGCGGTCAGAACGCTGCGCGGGCGTTAGCCGACGCGGAGATTGTCAGCCGACGACTTGCCGCTGCGGCGGTCGGCGACGATGTCGAACGAGACCTTCTGGCCCTCGTTGAGGGTCGAGAGGCCGGCGCGCTCGACGGCGCTGATGTGAACGAACACGTCCTTCTGGCCGTCGTCCGGCTGGATGAAACCATAACCCTTTTGGGTGTTGAACCACTTCACGGTGCCCATAGCCATGGGAATTTCCTTTGTTAGAGATGGTACGCACGCGGACCGGTACGCCTCGCTGCGCCCATGATCCTGTTCAGTCGATGTTTGGAGAAGTCATCTGAAGCGTGCGCGCCCGTCTGTAACGAAGCGAAGCGGCCCAGTCGTTCGGCCAAGTATCGATTGATCACATTATAGCGAGTTTTTGGGCTTCTTCAAGGCATCACCCGTGGTCCGGCATGTCGCGCGACTTTGCTATTTTGCGCTGCAAATGAAACCGGCCGTCGCCTCTCAATCCACGATGAAAAGCGTGGCGCCCGACGCCGTCGAGGACCGGTGCGCGGCGTCGCCGAAGTCCGAGACCTGGTAGCTCATCCCCGCGGTCAGCTTGAACGTGCGCCCGTCGCGCAACTCGCTGTCGAGTTCGCCCTTCACGACGAAGATCACATGGCCCCGGTCACACCAATGGTCGGCGAGATAGCCCGGCGAATATTCCACCATCCGCACCCGGAGTTCGCCGATGTTCAGCGTGCGCCACAGCGCCTGGCCGGTCTCGCCGGGATGCGTGGTCGGCTCGACCTCGCTCCAGTCGGTGACGGTGAAGGGGGAGGTGGGAAGTTTCATGGGGGTATCCTGTCTCAGAGCCGGCGGGCGGAGTGTTAGCGTAAGCGGTCGCCGCAGTCTCCGTCATTGCGAGCGCCCCTCGCAATGACGCTTTTGGAGCAGCGCACTCAAGAGTTGGACCGTCACCCCCGCGCAACCGCGAAGCGGTTGTCGCTGGAGGCGGCCGCTTCTTCAGCGGCCCTCGAAGGGCGACAGCCCGGCTAGCAGCTCGGCCGTGCATCCTTCGAGGCTCGCGCAGCGTCGCTGCGCGCCGCAGCGCTCACACCTCAGGATGACGGAGAGAAGGGCGTCCCTGTGCAAAAGCGCCTCAATGCGGCAGATGGTTCGCCGAGCCCTGCACGATCAGCCCGGCTGCGTTCACCTCCAGATATTCGCAGATCCGCTGGCCACGCTCGTGGATGGCTGATGCTGCTCTGACACGAGCGTTCTCCCTGATTGGCTCCTGTGGAGCCCGGAGCAAATTAGGTTAATAATACTTACCTAATATCGCTTGTCCATGCCCAAAGAAGAATGTGGGCGCGCGGCCCGCGCGGTTGCGGGCGGGGGCACGGTCGCGTATTTGCTGGCCATGACAGCAGCACAGCACGACCGCTCCGCGTCGACGCCCTCGGTGGCCTCGGCGCATGACAAGATTCTCATCGTCGATTTCGGCAGCCAGGTGACGCAGCTCATCGCGCGTCGCGTCCGCGAAGACGGCGTCTATTGCGAGATCGTCCCGTTCAACAAGGCCGAAGACGCCTTCAAGGAGATGAAGCCGAAGGCGGTGATCCTCTCCGGCGGGCCGGAATCGGTGCATGAGGCGGGCTCCCCCCGCGCGCCGCAGCTGATCTTCGCCTCCGGCGTGCCGGTGCTCGGCATCTGCTACGGCCAGATGACCATGGCCGAGCAGCTCGGCGGCACCGTCGAGGGCGGCCATCACCGCGAATTCGGCCGCGCCGATGTCGAGGTCAAGGCGCCGAGCAAGTTGTTCGAGGACGTCTGGTCGCCGGGCGGCAAGAACCAGGTCTGGATGAGCCACGGCGACCGCATCACCAAAATGCCGCCGGGCTTCTCGGTGGCCGGCACCTCGCCGAACGCGCCGTTCGCGATCATCCAGGACGAGAGCCGCAAATATTACGGCCTGATGTTCCATCCCGAAGTGGTGCACACGCCCGACGGCGCCAAGCTGATCCGCAATTTCGTCCGCAAGATCGCCGGCCTCTCCGGCGACTGGACCATGCGCGCCTTCCGCGAGGAGGAGATCGCAAAGATCCGCGCCCAGGTCGGCAAGGGCCGGGTGCTCTGCGGCCTGTCCGGCGGCGTCGATTCCGCGGTCGCGGCCGTGCTGATCCACGAGGCCATCGGCGACCAGCTCACCTGCGTGTTCGTCGACCACGGCATGCTGCGCCTCGACGAGGCCAAGACGGTGGTCGATCTGTTCCGCCACCACTACAACATTCCGCTCGTGCACGTGGATGCCTCGAAGCAGTTTTTAGGCGAACTCGAAGGCGTCACCGACCCCGAAACCAAGCGCAAGACCATCGGCCGCCTCTTCATCGAGGTGTTCGAGGCCGAGGCGAAGAAGATCGGCGGCGCCGACTTCCTGGCGCAAGGCACGCTCTATCCCGATGTGATCGAGAGCGTCTCCTTCACCGGCGGCCCGTCGGTGACGATCAAGTCGCACCACAATGTCGGCGGTCTGCCCGAACGCATGAACATGAAGCTCGTCGAGCCGCTGCGCGAGCTGTTCAAGGACGAAGTCCGCAAGTTAGGCCGCGAACTCGGCCTGCCCGAAATCTTCGTCGGCCGCCACCCGTTCCCGGGCCCGGGCCTCGCCATCCGCTGCCCCGGCGAAATCACCAGGGACAAGCTCGACATCCTGCGCCAGGCCGACGCCGTCTACATCGACCAGATCCGCAAACACGGCCTCTACGACGACATCTGGCAGGCTTTTGCCGTGCTGCTCCCGGTGAAGACCGTCGGCGTCATGGGCGACGGCCGCACCTATGACTTCGTCGTCGGCCTGCGAGCGGTCACCTCCACCGACGGCATGACCGCGGACTTCTACCCCTTCGACATGAAGTTCTTAGGGGAGACCGCGACGCGCATCATCAACGAGGTGAAGGGCGTGAACCGGGTGGTGTATGATGTGACGAGCAAGCCGCCGGGGACGATCGAGTGGGAGTAGCTTCCTCGCTAAGCTCAGCAAACTGAATTAGGTAGTTACTTCCCGGAGAGGCGGCGGCGCAAGAATCATGGGATTTGGGGTATTCATCCATCGGTCGGACTCGATCTACGATGACAGCCCCGCTGAACAGTATCAATTTCCGAGCCAGTATCTCCGCCGCGTCGAAGCCTGCATCGGCGATTGGATCATCTACTATGAACCGAGCAAGGTGGCTGAAACGCGTGGCTACTTTGCGATAGCTCGGGTTCAGCAGGTCATTCCCGACCCTGCTATTTCGGGGATGTATCTCGCCCTGATTGAACCCGGAAGTTATCTCGACTTTGCCAATCCGGTTTCTTTCAACGGGCCAACTGGTCCTGTGGAGCGGGGCGTCCTGAATGAGCAAGGACGAATTTCCGGGCGTGCCCAGGCGGCAGTCCGGCCAATCTCTCCCGACGATTTCAACAGAATATGCGAACTCGGTTTGGCCGAGAGTGCACCGCTGCTGCCGCGGCGCGATGGAGACGTTCGACAGCTTGATCTCAATGAGACGCAGATGCCGTTCAGGTTCGAACAGCAGCGCGACCGTGTCAGTCTGACGGTCTCCAGAATTTTGCGCGATCGCGTTTTTCGCCGTGTCGTGCTGCGCGCTTATGATGAGCGTTGTGCCATTACCGGGCTAAAGCTCATCAATGGAATGGGACGGGCGGAAGTCGCAGCCGCTCACATTCGACCAGTTGACGCGAATGGGCCAGACATCATTAATAATGGTGTCGCCCTTTCTGGCACCGCGCATTGGATGTTTGACCGCGGCCTCATCAGCTTGGCGGATAATCTGGAAATCTTGATCTCCCGCCAGACAAACGATCTGGATGGAGTGCGGTCGATGATTAACAAGACGGGCCACGCAATTGCGCCGCAGCGGGCATCGGATCACCCGCATCCGCATTTCCTGAGGTGGCACCGCGAGCATTGCTTCAAGCAATAGGCGAGCTTCGCTTCGTTCGAATGTCGCCTGATGTGGGGCGTCGAGGAGTCCTTGAAATATGGGTCACTTCAATATATAACTACTGTGGTCATATAGGTGTGCCATGCGCGAAATTCAGCTCCGTGATGCGAAGGCCAATCTCTCCGCAGTCGTCGATGAGGCCGTCGACGGCAAGCCGGCGGTGATCACCCGCCACGGCAAGAAACAGGCGGTGGTCTTGAGCTACGAGGAGTGGCGGCGCTTGTCGCAAGTCCCGAGCTTCGGACGCTTGCTGATGGCAGCTCCCTTGAGTTCAGGCGATCTGCCGGCGCGCAATCGTTCCAAGCTGCGCAAAACCGATCTCTGAGACGTGTACCTCATCGATACCAACGTCATATCCGCGGTCTCGCCGAACCGGCCGGCGCCCGTGGCTCTGGCCGAATGGATGGATGCGAAATCGGCCTCCTTGTTCTTGTCCGTTGTGACGATTGCGGAGGTCGAGGATGGCATAGCAAAGCTACGCCGCGAGAAAGCCACGCGCAGGAGTAAGGACTTGACCCAGTGGCTTGACGCCCTGCTGCACCTCTATGGTGACCGCATCCTGGTATTCGACACACCGACCGCGCGGCTCGCGGGCGAGCTGTCAGACCGGGCTCGGGGGCAGGGGAATGCGCCCGGATTTGCCGATATCATCATTGCTGCCACTGCACGCCAGTATGCGCTGACGATCCTGTCGCGCAATGTCAGGCACTTCGAGCCGCTCGGCGTGCCCGTGCTCGATCCCTTCAGAGGTTTGCCGCCGTCCTGATTGTCGCGCAAGTGGTCGGCGCGAGCGCTATGGTATCTGGCGGCGAACCGAACGGAGAATGCCTCGATGACCGATACGGCACTTCAGGAACTCAAGCTTGGCGAGAAAATTAACAGGCGCGGCGACCACCGCGACGGCATGGACGTTGCCGTCCGGCCCATTACCAGGCGCAAGCAGACCCTGGAAAGTGACGACCCCACCATCAACGTGGTGCATTGATGCGCGCCGCGTTGAAACTGGTGCTGGCCGCAATCTTTGTCATGCCGGCTGCGGCGGCTCTGGCGAAGTCTCCGGACTGCGCGAGTTGGCCCACCAACATGGCGCTCGTGCACCTCAAGAACGCCGGCCTGATTGATATCCCGTCGGTGATCGAGACGCAGACCAGGGCCGTTCGTCTCGCATCCGAGAAGATCTCCAAGGACCTCCACCAGCAGGTTTACGACATTATTTTCCACACCAGCGATGGCAAGACGATCGAGGTCATCACGAACAGCCGGGCCTCGAGCGAGGAATGCTCGATGAGCGCCGTCGATATCTACGTGGTCTCGCAGAAGATCGGCGGGTCGCCAGGGCAGCCATTCGACGGCACGGGGGCTCGTTCGAAGTGAAGTGAACTTGCGGTTTTTTACATATAGGCGTATGTAATCCTTATGACCCACATCAGCATCCGCGATCTCCAGAAGATTTCCGGCGAGGCGATCGGTGCGCTACCGGGGCCAACGCCTGTGAAGTCGGGCGAGCGGACGGTGGGGCTGCTCATTCCCCTCAAGTCGGCTGATCCGGCTCGTCTTGCCGCTGTCTTGCGGCGAGCTGAAGCGCTGGCCAAGGGCCGCGATGCGCGGGCGGACGACGCGGCGCTGGCTTCATTCGGCGATATTGATCCGGTCGAATGGTCGGTCGCGGCCGTGAACGCCCTCACTGGCAAGCCCGGCAAGGCGCGCAAGGCGAAGCGGTGAGGCGGCCGGCGACGACGATCGTCGTCGATGCGGCCATTCTGATTGCCGCGGTTCGCGGCCGTAGCTCCGGCGCGGTCCTGATGGCTGCGGCGCATGCGATCCTGGTCACGACCGATCGTGTTGTGGAGGAGGCGCGTCGGCGTATCGAGCTTGGATTGAAGCGCCCAGAACTGCTCGGCGTGCTCGACGATCTCGCGGAGGTCCTCACAATCGTGCCCGTCGCCGCGCTGGAGCCGATGTTTGCCCGATGCGAGCAGACGCTTCGCGACGCCGTGCCCAGCCGCAACGGTTCGGTGCGCGATGCCCATGTGCTGGCGCTGGCCTGGAGTGTCGAGGCCGACGTCTGGACGACGGATCGCGACTTTGCGGGGACCGGCGTCGCGACCTGGTTGACACCGAACCTGATGCGCGGATTTGCCGAGGTTGGGGCGGGATAGGCATTGCCGCTTGTCGTCTCAACCTCTCTACGCAGCAGCCCCCCGCACATACCCCTTCAACTCGGCATACAGCGCCGCCATCACGCTCTGCACCAGCGTGGATGATCTCAGACCCGGGTGGGTGACCAGCCAGACCTCCATTTTGTGGTCGAGCCTGGGAAGCACGCGGCGCAGCGCCGGCTCGCGCTTGGCGAGCGGCGCCTGCATGACGCCGACGCCGAGGCCCGCGCGCACCGCCGCGATCTGCGCGACGTCGCTGTCGGTGGCGAGCACGAGGCTCCGGCTAAAGCGCGTCTGGTCTACCCCGAGGGCATCGACGAGGGTGCGGCGACGGTCCTGGCCGATCAGGTTCGGCCCGGCGAGCAATGCGTCGAGCGAGGCGGGCGCGCCATGCGCGGCGAGCCAGCTGCGATGCGCGAAGAAGCCGACGGGAATCGCGCCGACGCGCCGCGCAACCAGGCTCTTCTGCCGCGGACGCACCATGCGCACGGCCAGATCAGCGTCCCGCCGCAGGATGTCGGTTTCGCCGTCCGACAGGATCAGTTCGAAGCTCAGGCCCGGATGCAGGGCGCGAATGCGCGTCAGCATCGGCGGCAGCACTTCGGCCCCCATCACCTCGCTGGCCGACACCCGCACCGTGCCCTGCACCGCGCCCGGGCGCTCGGTCGAAAGCCGGGCGATGGCGCCGATCGAGGCCTCGATCCGGCTGACCTCGGGCAGGATCCGCTCGGCGAGCCCGGTCGGGATCAGGCCGCGGGTCGAGCGCGTGAACAGCCGGCCGGCCAGTTGCTCCTCCAACTCGGCGAGGTGACGGCGGGCGGTCGGATGCGTGATGCCGAGCGTCCGCGCCGCCGCCGACAGGCTGCCGCTGCGGGCGATTTCCAGAAAGGTGCGGTAGAGGCCCCAGTCCATCGATCCAGCACTTGGAATAAATGCGTACAGCGGATGAAGCAAATAAGCCAATTTCGTTCAAGAGGCGTATACGGCAGGGTGAGGGTCCAAACCGGAGCAATTGCCGTGTCCAGACCCGTTTCGACCCCATCTTCACCCATCGTCCCACACCCGCCGGCCGCAGGCGTGACGGTGCTGCTGCGTCTCGAAAACCTTGCGCTCGCGATCGCGGCCGGGCTCGCCTTTCACGCGGTCGGCGGCAGCTGGGTGATCTTCGCTGTCCTTTTCCTGGCGCCGGATCTTGCGATGCTCGGCTACTTTGCCGGCCCGTCGATCGGGGCGCGTCTCTACAATCTCGCCCACACCTATGTCGCGGTCGCTCTGCTCGCCGCGCTGGCCTGGACGACGGGATATGAAGTGTGGCTGCAAATCGCGCTGATCTGGTGCGTCCATATCGGTGTCGACCGGGCGCTCGGCTTCGGACTGAAATATCCGACCGCCTTTGCCGACACCCATCTCGGGCCGCTGCGCGGACCTGCGCAAACGCGGGATGTCCGCTTCCCGGCCGCGTGATACGGACTCGGCGTCGCCGCCACCGGAGCCTGCCTCGATGTCCACTGCTGCCCCCAATTCGCCCGCCACCGCCGCCGAGACCGATCCTGAAACCCTCGGCTGGATGCGCGGCTTCCCGCCCGCGCCGGAGCGCACCATCACCTTCCAGAATGGCTCCTTCCGCAACTTCCCCGAACTGCGCTGGGCCTGGAGCAACATCCGCCAGCTGGTGCCGACTGTGAACGTCTGGCGCGGGGCAGGGCCCGCGTCGCCGCTTCCGCGCGAGGACCATGACATCGGCGCGGTCGCCTCGACCACGATGGACGGCCGCCCCATGACGTTCGCGAAGATGCTGGAGGAGACCTACACCGACGGCATCGCCGTGCTGCATCGGGGCAAGCTGATCCATGAGCGCTATTTTGGCGCGCTGAAGCCGCACAAGCCGCATATCGGCATGTCCGTGACGAAATCGTTCACCGGCGTGCTCGCGGGCATTTTGGTCAGCGAGGGCAGGATTGATCCCAAGGCGCCTGTCACCGACTATGTGCCCGAGCTGAAGGCCAGCGCGTTCGGCGATGCCAAGGTGCACGAGGTCATGGATATGACCACGGGGCTTGCATACACCGAGGTCTACACCGACAAGAACTCGCATGTGTGGGGCCTGCGCCGCGCCAACGGCATGGCACCGATCCCGCCCGGCTATGACGGCCCCACCACCATCTTCGACTTCCTCGTCGCGCAGACCAAGCAGGGCGAGCACGGCCAGGCGTTTGCCTACAAGACCGTCAACACCGACGTGCTCGCCTGGATCATCCGTCGCGCCAGCGGCGTGACGCTGTCCGATCTGCTCTCGGAGCGGATCTGGCAGAAGATGGGCGCCGAAGAGGACGCGCATTATCACGTCGACCGCATCGGCACCGAAAGCGGCGGCGGCGGTCTCTCCACCACGCTCCGCGATCTCGCCCGTTTCGGCGAAACCATGCGTAACCACGGCCGCTTCAACGGCCGCCAGATCGTGCCGTCACAGGTGGTCGAGGACATCGCGCGCGGCGGTGACCCCGAAAAGTTCAAGCCGGCCGGCTACGTCACGCTGCCTGGCGCCTCCTACCGCAATCAATGGTGGGTCACGCACAACGCCCACGGCGCCTACATGGCGCGCGGCGTCCACGGCCAGGGCCTCTACATCGATCCCAAGGCCGAGATGGTGATCGCGCGCTACGCCTCGCACCCCGTCGCGGGGAATGCCGCGAATGACCCCGTGACGCTGCCGGCCTACATGGCGCTGGCGAAGCAGCTCATGGCGGGTGGGTGATGCGATAGCGAAGCCCATCATCGCCCCCAGCATCGCGCCTCAACCGCGCTGCGACCCGCGCATCTGCTCGAAAAACTCCACCAGGCTGAGTGGCGCGCGCGCGCTGAGGCACAGATCGAGGGTCTCATGCGCTCCAGCAGCGGCTGAAGCGCTGCGGGAAAACATCGCGTCCTCGTAAGTCGACAGGGCTGCCTCCACATCGTCGGGGCGTGCCGCGATGGCTTTGCCGAGTTCGGCGCCGTCGAGCATGGCGAGGTTGGCGCCGTCGCCGGCGGGCGGCATCAAATGAGCGGCGTCGCCGAGAAGCGTCACCCCGGCGACGCGGTGCCATCGATGCTCGTTCGGCAGCGCATGAATCATGCGCAGCACCGGCGGGCTGTCGGCATCTGTGATCAGTGCGGTGAGGGCAGGCGCCCAGCCGTCGAATTCGGCCGCGACGCGCGTTGCGGCGGTGGCGCCGTCGCTGAAGTCGATGTCGGCGATCCACGCGGCGGACCGGTTCAGTGCGATGTAGGCGTGCAGTACGCTCCCGGGCTCGCGATGCGCGAAGACGCCTTGCCCCGGCGCGACCGCGAACAGTGCCCCGCATCCGACCGCTTCGGCCGTCGCCTTGTGCCGCACGTCGACGTCGTGGAGATACATCTCGATGAAGGAGGTGCCGACGTAGTCTGGCACGGCATCCGACAGCAGCGGCCGTACCTTCGACCACGCCCCGTCGGCGCCTACGAGCAGTTTCGTGGTGACGCTGGAGCCGTCGGCGAATGTCAATTCATGCCGCCCGTCGCCGCGCGCCACCACGCCGGTGAGTTTCTTCCCCCATTGGACCGTGTTTGCCGGCAGCGATTCGAGCAGGATGCCTCGCAGAGCGCCGCGGTGCACTTCGGGCCGACCGCCTTTGCCGTCGTCCGACTCGTCGAGCAACACGCGAGCATGCTGGTCGAGCACCCGCGAGGCCTGGCCGCCCTCGTGGATCAGGCTGCGGAATTCATTGATCAGGCCGGCCGCCGAGAGCGCGAGCTGTCCGCTGTCGTCGTGGATGTCGAGCATGCCTCCCTGTGTGCGAGCCATAGCCGAGGCTTCCGCTTCGTAGACGTCCGCGGCAATGCCATGAAGCTGCAGCACGCGGGCAAGGGTGAGGCCCCCAAGGCCTGCGCCGATAATCGTCACTGGCGTCGTCATCAGGTCTTTCCCAATGTAAATGGAACATTGTTCCAATCTATTGGAACAGCGTTCCATTCATGTCAAGATGGCGTCCATGATCAGGAAGATTGACCGCACCGAACGGCGGAGCGACGCCCTCTCCAGAGAGCGGATCATCGCGGCCGCGATCGAGATCCTCGACACCGGCGGCGAGGGCGCTCTGACTGTCCGCGCGCTTGCGGCGCATCTGGCGACGGGAAGCGGGGCGATCTACTGGCATGTTGTCGACAAGAACGAGCTTCTGGCTGCGGCAGCCGACGCGGTCATCGCCCGCGTCATGTCGGACGTTGCCGGTGGCGCGAAGCCGCGCGAGGCGATCCGCGCGGTGGCCATCGGCGTGTTCGACGCCATCGACGCCCATCCCTGGGTTGGCGCGCAGCTCTTCCGCGAGCCGGGCCGGCCGGCGACGCTGGACATCATTGAGGGAATCGGCCGGCAGCTCCGGGTGCTAGGCGTAGCCAAGGTCGCGCAATTCGATACCGTGTCTGCGCTCGTTCACTACATTCTCGGCGTCGCCGGACAGAATGCGGCGAATGCCCGCCTTGTCGCGCCAGGAACGGACCGATCGGCTTTTCTGTCGTCCGTCGCGGCGCAGTGGACCGCGCTCGACCCCGCGCGATATCCTTTCGTGAGGCAAATGGCGTCGCAACTGCGCGACCACGATGACCGCGCGCAGTTCCTTGCCGGTGTCGACCTGATTCTGGCTGGCATCGACTCCGCTCGATAGGCGCGCCGCTCGAAGCGTCCGCTTTGGACTTCGCCCAAACCGCAAGATCTGTCGAGCGCATGTCGCTCGCATGCCGCTAGTTGATCCCGCCACGGAGCAAGAAAGATGAAGCCGGCGTTGCAGAACTATCAGGACCGGATGCGTCGGGTGCTGGACCATATCGACCGGCATCTCGACGCCGATCTGGACCTCGACAGCTTGAGCGCCGTCGCGTCCTTCTCGAAATTCCATTTCCACCGACAGTTCACGGCAACCTTCGGTCTGTCGTTGCATCGCTATGTCCAGCTCGCCCGTCTGAAGCGCGCGTCGCATCATCTGGCCTACTCGGACGCCCTCGCTGTCACCGATATCGCGATGGATGCCGGCTACGACGCGCCCGATGCCTTCGCCCGCGCCTTTCGGCAACGGCTCGGGCAATCGCCGTCATCGTTCCGCAGATCCCCGGACTGGGAGCCGTGGCTTGCGGCCTTCGGGCCTCTCGACCATGCGAGGAGGGAGCTCATGCAGAGAAAGTTTACCATAGACGACGTGACGATCCGCGACGTGCCAACCACGAAAGTGGCCATCATGGAGCATAGGGGCGATCCGCTAGCGCTGCGCGCCACCATCCAGCGGTTCATCGCCTGGCGCAAGGCAGCGAACCTGCACCCGAGCAAAAGCCCGACCTTCAACGTCTGGCGGTCCGAGCGAAATCCGGCCTCGCCTGCCGATTACAGCGTGGACCTGTGCGTCGGCACCGAGCAGCCGATCGTGGCGCACGGCGGAGCGATCAGGGCTGGCGCGATCCCGGGAGGACGCTGCGCCGTACTGCGCGTCGTCGGTTACACCGATGATCTCGAGCCTGCAGCGCTCTATCTCTATCGCGACTGGCTTCCGGCCAGCGGCGAGGAGGTGCGCGACTTCCCGATCTATTGCCAGCGGCTGAGCTTCTTCCCGGAGGTGCCGGAGCATGAAACCGTCGCGGATGTGTTTATGCCGCTGAAATAGGCTGTTGATCCAAACCGCGCGGCGGAACGTTTCTTCGAAGCCTCACCAGCGTCGGTGCGATGTTCGCCATCTCCTGGTCGCAGGCCGCCCGCCCGTGGGGAGATCCGCATGACGCAAGAGCCTTCGACATCGACCGTCTATTTCGACGGATCCTGCCCGCTGTGCCGGGCCGAGATCGGATATTACCGCCGCACCGATCAGGACGGCTCCTTGTGTTTCGTCGACGTCTCCAAAGCCGGCGCTGCGGTGCCAGATGGACTGACCCAGCAGCTCGCGATGGACCGATTCCACGTTCGCGCCGGCGACGGACGCGTGCTCTCTGGCGCGGCGGCTTTCGTCGAGGTCTGGTCACGTTTGCCGCGATGGCGCTGGGCGGCGCGGGTCGCATCGCTGCCGGGCGCCCTGGCTGTTCTGGAGTTGGGCTACCGGATGTTCCTGCCGGTTCGTCCCCTGATCTCCCGTCTGTTTGGACGAGCTGTGCGGCTCACATCCGGCGGCGAAGGCGCCCCTCGCGCGTGACCGGGCCACTCGAACCTCGAGGCCCGGTTGCGGGCGGCGCAATCGATCTGGCGTCGTTTCCTGAAGGAGGCGTCGCCGTCGTGTTCGGCGCCGGCGGCGGGATCGGATCGGCCCTGCGCGAGGCCGTCGTGGCGTCGGGCCGCTTCAGCGAGGTGGTCGCATTCAGCCGCAGCACGCAGCCGTCGATCGATCTCCTCGACGAGGACAGTCTCGAACGCGCCGCGGTGTTCGCGGCCGAGCGCGGCGAGCTTCGTCTCGTGATCGATGCGACGGGATTCCTGCACGATGATCGCCAGGCGCCCGAGAAAAGCTTGCGCCAGCTCGACGCGGTCAATCTGGCGCGATCCTTTGCGCTGAATGCGATCGGGCCCGCGCTGATCATGAAGCACCTGCTGCCGCACTTGCCGCGGTCGGGCAAGGCGGTGTTCGCGACGCTGTCGGCCCGGCTCGGCAGCATCGGCGATAACAGGCTCGGTGGCTGGTACTCTTATCGGGCCTCGAAGGCCGCGCTCAACCAGCTGGTGCGGACTGCGTCGGTCGAGCTGGCGCGCAAATCTCCCGATGCGCTGTGCATCGCGCTCCATCCCGGCACGGTCGCCACGCCGCTGACCGATCCGTTCGCGGCGACGGGATTGCAGTCGCATTCCCCGCCGGTAGCTGCGCGTCACATGCTCGCCGTCGTCGACGGGCTCACGCGTGAAGCCAGTGGCGGGTTCTTCGACTGGCGCGGAGAGCCTGTGCCGTGGTGACCGCGTAGCGCCGATGCGCGGCAACGCTATGCGTTCCGCGCCATCTTCTCGAACTTCTTCACCAGCCGTTCGCGCTTCAGCCGCGACAGCCGCTGGATCCAGAATATCCCGTCGAGCTGGTCGATCTCGTGCTGGTGGCAGACGGCGCGCAAGCCATCGGACTCCTCGTTGTGCATGTTGCCGTCGAGATCCTGATAGCTGATCCACACACGCGCGTGACGCTGTACCTCGTCGTTAACCCCGGGCATCGAGACGCTGCCCTCGCGGTGCGTGATCAGTTCCGGCGAGGCCCAGATGATCTCCGGATTGACGTAGGTTTGCGGTCCCGCCTTGGCGTCGAGCTCGAGCACCACGAGCCGCAAGGGTACGCCGATATGCGGCGCGGTGATGCCGATGCCGGGCGCAGCGCGCATGGTCTCCAGCAAATCCGCCGCGAGCTCGCGCAGGGCCTCGTCGAACGCGGTGACGGGGCGGGCGGCGATCGCGAGGCGGCGGTCGGGATAGCGGATGATGGAGCGGATGGTCATGGTGCGATTGCCGTTCATTCGTCCCGATAGACTCCGTCGTTCTTGTGCACGCACGGGCCGTCTGGATTGGCGCTGATCATGTCGATGTCCGGGCAAAGAGTGAGGACGTCGGCCAAGCGCGGCCGGCCTCGAGATGGCCGGCCGTCTGGTCCGAGGGTTGATCGACCGCACTTTCGGGATGCTGTCAGCATGCCGGTGTATTGCCCGACGTGTCAATTGCGTTCGGCACCGCAAGCCGCCGGCATCGCAGTACTGACCTTGCAAGTCCTTGATCCCACGGCACCGGCTACTGTGCATGGGGTTGTTTTGCTTTTTTTGCTTGCGGGGCGTGTCGAGACGTTGTCGATCAGGAGTGAAACGGGCCTGCAGAAATTTGCGACGGCCACGTCGGCCTGCGCGGTTCCCGTTCGTCTTTCACCCAGACAGACCGGGAGACCCAAATGAACGCTTCCTCCTATCGCTGGGTGATCGTTGCCGCGGGCGGCTTGCTTGGCTGCGTCGCCATCGGCGGCATGTTTTCGCTGCCGGTGTTCCTGCAGCCGATCGCCAGGGACACCGGCTGGTCGGTGACGGGGATTTCGAGCGCGATGACGATCGGCTTTCTGGCGATGGCGCTCACCAGCATGGCGTGGGGCACGCTGAGTGACAAATTCGGTCCGCGACCGGTGGTGCTGACGGGCTCGATCGTGCTGGCGCTGAGCCTGTTCGCCGCGAGCCATGCGACCTCGCTGATCGTGTTCCAGATCGTGTTCGGCCTCCTGACCGGCGCGTCCTGCGCGGCGATCTTCGCGCCGATGATGGCGACCGTCACCGGCTGGTTCGATACTCATCGCAGCCTCGCGGTGTCGCTGGTGTCGGCCGGCATGGGCGCGGCGCCGATGACGATGGCCCCGCTGGCGGCATGGCTTGTCTCCAACCATGACTGGCGCACCGCGATGCAGATCGTGGCGCTGGTGGTCGGCGCCATCATGATCCCGGTGGCGCTGCTGGTGCGCCGTCCGCCTGCGCTCGCGCAGGCCGTGGCCGCGCCCATGGGGGAGGGCGGCCCGCAGGCAGAGATGTCGACGCGCGAGGCGCTGCGCTCGCCGCAATTCCTGATCCTGCTTGCGACCAATTTCTTCTGCTGCGCCACCCATTCCGGCCCGATCATCCACACCGTCAGCTATGCCGTCAGTTGCGGCATTCCGCTGGTCGCGGCGGTGACGATCTACAGCATCGAGGGTTTTGCCGGCCTCGGCGGGCGCATCGCCTTCGGCCTGCTGGGTGACCGCTTCGGTGCCAAGCGCGTGCTGGTGTCGGGCCTGCTGCTGCAGGCGTTCGGCGCGCTTGCCTATGTCGCCGCGCATCAGCTCGCGACCTTCTACGCGGTCGGCGCCGTGTTCGGCTTCATCTATGCCGGCACCATGCCGCTTTATGCGGTGCTGATCCGCGAGAACTTTCCGCTGCGCATTTTGGGAACCGTGATCGGCGGCACCGCGATGGCCGGCAGCCTCGGCATGGCGACCGGCCCGCTCGCGGGCGGGCTGATCTTTGATGCGTTCTCGAGCTATGCCTGGCTCTATGTCGCCTCCTGGACGATGGGTCTCGGCGCTTTCCTGATGGCGATGATGTTCCGTCCCTTCCCGAAGCCGCAAGGGCAGGCGGCGCCGGCTGCGGCGTGACGAGAGCTATGAGGTGATGCGCTTCTCGAAGAACAGATCCGGATACGGATCGTCGTTGAAGCGCGGTATCTCGCGCCAGCCCGTGCTGCGGTAGAGCTGGCCGGCCTCGACCAGCGCGCTGTTGGTGTCGAGCCGCAACAGCGCGATGCCGAGCCCGCGCGCGATAGCTTCAGTCGCGTCCATCAGACGCCGGCCGAGGCGTAATCCACGCGCGGCGGGGGCGACCCACAGGCGCTTGATCTCGGCGTAGCCGTGGTCGGTGCCCTTCAGCCCGACGCAGCCGATCGGCAGCGTATCCGAGATCGCCACGATGAACGTGCCGCGCGGCCGTCGCATGTCCTTGGCGTCGGGGTCGCGCGACAGCGAGACGTCAAAACCCTGTTTGAAGCGGCGGCCGAGCTCGGCATAATACTCGCCGAGGCAATAGCGGGCTTCATCGCTCTGCGGGTCCATCTCGGCAAGCGCAATACGCTCGCGCGTCAGCGCCGAAGCAACTAGGTCCATCGCCGCCAGCAGCGCCTCGCGCTGCGAATGCCCTGCAATGAAGCTCTCGGCCTGCGTGTTCGACAGCGCCTCGTAGGCCCCGAATTCGCGCCGGCCCGTGCGCGTCAGCTTCGCCACGCGGCGCCTCGCATCGCCGTCATGTGCGATGGTCTCGATCAACCCTTCGTCCTCGAGGCTGCGCAACAGCCGGCTCATCAGCCCGGAATCGAGGCCGAGATAGTCGCGGATCTCCGCCACATCCGAGCGCCCATGGCCGATCGCATTGAGCACGCGGGCGGCGCCCAGCGGCCGGCCGCGCCCGAGGAACGAGGTATCGAGCGCGCCGACGGCGGACGTCACGGCACGGTTGAAGCGGCGGACGCGGGAGACGGGATCGAGCATAATACCTGACCGTAGTCAGGTATTATGCTGTGGTCAACGGCTGAGCGCCGCGTGACTGCCGATCTGGTTACATATCGCGCGCGGAATCATCCAGGTCGCGAAGGTCTGCCAGCGCCCGTCCTCGCGACGAAGCTGGTAGGCGACGAAGTCGGCGCCCTCGCCGTGCACGAGTTCGTAACGATGCGACTTGGTTGAAACGGTGGAATTGCTCATGGAACACTCTCTCGAATTGGCTTTGAGCTGATTTAGGTGCAGTGCAGCAAAATCCAATGGGAGGATAACTGTCATCTCATCACGTTCTGGAGAGCGCTCGGGCAGCCCTGGCGTTCTTTGCAGCCTACAACCCCTTGCGTTACCCGACGGGCAATACACACAAGTCACGGGTCAATCGGCGCTCGCAAAAACATTCCGCTTTACCGAAATTCGGCTTTGGCGTATTCATGCGCCACCTCACCCCGGCCAGAGGGGCGTATCGCGATCGTCACGAAACGTGGGGTGGGCTGCGGTGGACGCTAGTCACATCGGCGCGACAGGCATTGCAGGGCGGGCAACCGTGAGCGAGGGCGGCGCGCATACGACCGGTGCGATCGGCGTACGGCAAAACCGTGTGGTCCTGGCGCCCGCAGGCTGGCGCCAAGTCTTGCAGTGATGTGGCGGCCCGACCGGGCACGCGCATCAGCCATCTGCAAGGTGACGGGGGCAAGAGTGCATCGCTCCCCGGGGAGAGCACGGCATAAGCCGTCAACCCACTGCGCAGGGAAGGCCGGATGTTTGGCTTCACCTGTATGCCGCTGTGCAGCCTCCTGTAGCGCAATCGTCGCATAGTGGACCGTGGGTGCCCGGCCGGCACCCGGTCTTCCCTGCGCCCTCTGACATGAGGGTGTCGAGATCAAGCAACACTCGGGCAAAACATGCCGCGAGGCCGCGATTGCGTGTCTGCGGTGCAAAGGTGTCGTGCTCCGGGACACGAGGAGCGCGCATCACACACCACGCCGCATTGTGAGTTGTGCCCGTGCCTCAGACCGCTACCATGCGCGTATTCTCCTGGAACTCGGGAGAGTGAACAGCGGAGGCGACATGAGCAGGCAGGACCACAAGGTCAAGGGATCGGACCTCTTTGTCGCAGCGCTGGAGAATGAAGGGGTCGACCGCATCTTCGGTGTTCCCGGCGAGGAGAACCTCGATCTCGTCGAATCGCTGCGCACCTCAAAAATCCAGCTGATCCTGACCCGCCACGAACAGGCCGCCGCCTTCATGGCTGCAACGCACGGCCGGCTGACCGGCAAGCCCGGCGTGTGTCTGTCGACGCTCGGCCCCGGCGCGCTCAACCTGTCCACCGGTGCGGCCTATGCGCATCTCGGCGCGATGCCGATGATCCTGATCACCGGCCAGAAGCCGATCATGAACAGCCGGCAGGCGCGCTTCCAGATCGTGGACGTGGTCGCGAGCATGAAGCCGCTGACGAAGCTGTCGCGGCAGATCATCAGCGCCTCCAGCATTCCGACCGTGGTGCGCGATGCCTTCCGCGTGGCGATGGAGGAAAGGCCGGGACCGGTGCATCTCGAACTGCCCGAGGACATCGCGGGCGACCAGGTGCCGGCCTTTCCCATGATCCCGGTCCACCCCATCGAAATCCCCGTCGCACACCGCGCCGCGCTCGACCGCGCAGCCGGCATGATCCTGGATGCAAAATTTCCGCTGGTGATGATGGGCGCCGCGACCAGCCGGCCGCGTTCGACCCACGGCATCGCAAGCTTCGTGCGGCGTACCGGCATCCCGTTCTTCACGACGCAGATGGGCAAGGGCACGGTGCCGGGCGGCACCAATCTCTATATGGGCACCGCAGCGCTGTCCGAGCGCGACTACGTCCACGACGCGATCGAGGCCGCCGATCTGATCATCGCGATCGGTCACGATCCCATCGAGAAGCCGCCGTTCATCATGGGGCCGTCGGGGCCGAAGGTCATTCATGTCAGCTATACGTCGGCCAGCGTCGAGCAGGTCTATTTCCCCGATGCCGAGGTCATCGGGGACGTCGGCCCGAGCCTCGAGCTCCTGGCAGATCGTCTCGAAGGCAAGCTGCCGCAGGCCGCGGCGCTGCTGCCGTTGCGGGAGGAGATTCTCGGCCATCTTGCCGACCGCGCCACCGAGGCGCGCTGGCCGCCGACGCCGCAGCGGATCGTGCACGACATCCGGCAGGTAATCCCCGAGAACGGCATCGTCGCGCTCGACAACGGCATGTACAAGATCTGGTTCGCGCGCAACTATCGCACCCGGGTTGCGAACACGCTGCTGCTCGACAATGCGCTGGCGACCATGGGCGCCGGCCTGCCGTCGGCGATGATGGCCGCGATGCTTCATCCCGAGCGACGTGTGCTCGCGGTCGCCGGCGATGGCGGCTTCATGATGAACAGCCAGGAGATGGAGACGGCCGTCCGGCTCAATCTCAATCTCGTCGTGCTGGTGCTGGAGGACCACGCCTATGGCATGATCCGATGGAAGCAAGCCGTGGATCACTTCGCCGATTTCGGCATGACGTTCGGCAATCCCGATTTCGTCCTCTACGCGAAGGCCTATGGCGCCAAGGGGCATCGCATCGAGAGCATCGACAGCTTTGCTCCAACGCTCGATGCAGCCTTCAGCGAGGGCGGTGTGCATCTGGTCGTGATCCCGATCGATTATTCGGAGAACGTACGGGTGCTGGTGGACGAGTTGCGGGCGCACGAGAAAGCGAAGGCGTGATTTCATCGACGCTCTCATTCCCGCCCGTCATTGCAAGCGTAGCGAAGCAATCCAGAGCCCTACCGGCGAGGCAGTGTGGATTGCTTCGTCGCCAGCGCAAAATTGCTTCGCAATTTTGTCGCGGGCTCCTCGCAATGACGGAGTATGCCGATCCGCCAGAATGCGATAACAATTTGCTTTGTTCAATCAGCCACAGGAATAAGACATGACCCGCGTTCGCTGTATCACCGAGATGGGCATGGGCGTCGACGTCCACGGCCGGGACGCCACCAAGGCGGCCAAGCGCGCAGTGTCGGATGCCATCCGGCATTCCAGCCTTGGCTTCTTCCGGATGATCGGCAAGACCGCCAACGACATGTTCGTCGACGTGACGATCGGCGTCCCCAACCCCGAGGCGGTGGACAAGGAAGCCGTTGCGAAGGAGCTGCCTTACGGCACGGTGACCGTGACTGCGGTCAGGGGCGGGCTCGAGATCCCCTCGGCGACGGAGGTCGCCAACGACCCCATCCTCATCGCCAACGCTGCGGTCATCGTCAGTTTCGACAAGGATTAGACCCGTGTCAGGCAGCGATGAGGCGCTGCTGGACCGGCCGATCTGGAGCGCGCTGACGACCAGCCAGAAGCATCTGGCCGAGGGCGGCCCGCAGGCGCTGCGCTATCCCGTCGACATGACACCGTTTGCCGACATGGTCGACATGTCGGCGGCCAGCTTTGCCGCGCTCGGCGATATCCTGCCAGCCTCGCAAGTCGCTGCGCTGTTCACGCCGGAGCCGGTCGACATTCCCGCCGGCTTCAAGGTCGTGCTTTCGCAGACCGGCGAACAGATGATCGGCTCGCCGGCCGACAGTCCGCTTCGCGATGCCGGGATCGTCAAATTGGGAGCGGCCGACGTTCCCGCCATGATGGCGCTGACGGACCTGACCAAGCCCGGCCCGTTCGCGCACCGGACCCACGAACTCGGCACCTTCCTCGGTATCCGAGTTGGCGGCGAATTGGTCGCGATGACGGGCGAGCGGATGAAGCCGGGAAAGTTCGTCGAGATGACGGCCGTCTGCGTGCATCCCGACTATCGTGGGCGCGGCTACGCACAGGCGCTGCTCGCGGCCGTCGCGCGCGGGATCGAGGCGCGCGGCGAGATTCCGTTCCTGCACGTGTTTTCGAGCAACGTCTCCGCCATCGCGCTCTACCAGCGGCAGGGCATGCGCATCCGCCGCCGCCTGCACGTCACCGCCCTGATGAAGCATGAATGACCTCACGATGGCGTGCAAAGTGCCGCGGAGATCAGGTCTTGTAATCGACCAGCAGAGCACTCGACGCGGAGGCGTTGTTGGTGCCGCTGGAGCCGTAGGAGGTCGACTGGCTGGTCGCGCTCTGAAGCATCGCGAGCAACTCCTTCATCATGTCCTCGGTGCTGTTGGAGGAGGAACTGGACGAGGACGTGGAGTCGGTGCTGCCGGTGCTCGACGAGTCGCTGCTGTCGTCCGGCGGCGGAGGCGGGCCGCCGGCACCACTGGCGCCGCCGGAGAATGTGCTGGAAAACACGTTCTTCAGTTCGCTGGCCTGGTCGCTGGTCAGCTTGCCGCTCGACACCTCGCTCTGGATCAGGTCGTCGATCTTGGACTTCATCTCGTCGGACGAGGGCGGCGACGAGGAGCTGGAGCCGGAGGCGCTGCTCTTGAGCGCGGAATCGATGTCGTCGAGCGCGGACGAGAGCGCCGTTTCGTCGCTCGAGCTGATCGTGCCCGCCGAAACTTCCTTGGTGAGTTCGCTCTTAAGGCGGTCGAGTGGCGAGTACGAACTGGTGGAGGCTGCAGAGATCGAGGTCATTGTGATGTGCCCGTGGTGAAGTTGAAGAAACGCTGAACATGGGCGTGAGGCTAAAGGTCGCGCGATTAACGAGGTCTTGCCGCAAGGATTGCAGCGGTTTTCGTTGTGTTGCTTCCGCCCGGATGAACACATGGCGAAACAAAAATGACGATGTGGTCTGTGCGGACCCGGCCCTGGGCGGATGGTCTTCCCTGCGGCGCAATTGTCGCTATATCCATCTCAATCAAGTCAGGGAGGCAGGACTTCATGGACGCCAGGGCAACCGAATTTTCCGCCGTCCGGACGGCGATGCAGCGCTATGTCGATCAGGAGATCATTCCGGGCGCGTCCTGGGCCGTGCTGAAGGGCCGCGAGGTCGTCGATCAGCAATGCGTCGGCTTCGCCGATCGCGAGGCCAAGACCGCGCTCCGGGCTGATCATATTTTCCGGGCCTATTCCAACACCAAGATCTTCGTCACCTGCGCTGTGATGCTGCTGGTCGAAGAGGGGCGCATCGGGCTGGATGACGTCGTCGAAAAAGTCCTGCCGCAACTCGGCCATCGCAAGGTGCTCAAGCCCGGCGCTTCCAGCCTTGCCGATGTAGAGCCGGCGAAGGGCCCGATCACGATCCGGCAGCTTCTGACCCACACGTCGGGCCTCAGCTACGGCATCTTCGATCCCGGCACTGTGCTGTTCAAGGCCTACAACGAGGCGCGCGTGCTCAATCCGCTGACGCCGTTGACGGACATGATCGACAAGCTCGCCGATCTGCCGTTGTCCTATCACCCCGGCACCGGATGGGAATATTCGGTGGCGACCGACGTGCTCGGCCGTATCGTCGAGATCGTCTCGGGAAAGTCCCTCGACGCTTTTTTCAAGGAGCGGATATTTGATCGGCTCGGCATGACCGACACCGGCTTCTATGTGCCTGAAGCACAGCAGGGCAGGCTGGTTGCGCTCTACACCGGCGCCGACGTGCTCGACCCGATGAAGCCCGGTCTGACGCGGGCCGACAATCTGCCTTACCCGCAGGCCTATCGGCGGCCGTTCCCGCGGCTGTCGGGTGGCGGCGGCCTGGTCTCGACCTTGCCCGACATGCTCGCGCTGGTTCGTGCGCTGCTTCCCGGCTCGGATGCGCTGCTGCAGCCGGAGACACTGCGGCAGATGATGACGAACCAGTTGCCTGCCGGGCAGACCATCCGCTTTGCCAATCTCGGGCCCATCCCCGGCAAGGGCTTTGGCCTCGGAGGCGCGGTCACCTTCGCGCCGATGCCGTTCGATCCGCCGAATTCGACCGGCGAATTCCAGTGGGGCGGTCTTGCCGGTACCCATTGGTGGATCTGCCCGCAGGCTAACACGGCCGGCGTGCTGATGGCCCAGCGCCACATGGGATTCTGGAATCCGTTCTTCTTCGAGTTCAAGCGCCTGGCCTATCAGGCCGTCGGCGGCTGATAACGCACTTCAGGCTCGCATCCGTGCCAAACTATCTCGGCCTCGATGGATTTCGCTTCGGCTGGGTTGCCGCGTGGATCGATGATCGCGGCGATCACGGTTTTGACTATTCGCCAGGCCTGACGCGCTTGCTGGCGATGCCGCATGCGCGTGCGATGATCGACATGCCGATCGGTTTGAAGCCGAGCGGATATCGTGCGTGCGACCTGCGTGCACGCGAACTGGTTGGCCCGGCCGTGTTTCTCGGTGCGCGCCGAGATCTCTGGACGTTTGCCGACATGGCCGCAGCCAACCGGCACTATTGGGAGCACGAGGGGAAGAACAGGGGTGTGTCCGCGCAGCTCTGGAACATCAGGGACAAGATACAAGAGGTGGATGCGATAATGACGCCGATACGTCAGAAGACGATCGGCGAAGCGCATCCGGAATTGATCTTCTGGAATCTGGCGAGACGAGTTCTGCTCCCGAAGAAAACGTCGGCGCAAGGTCGCGAACAACGTATCGCATTGCTGGCGGAGCGCGGCTTCACGCGACTGACGAAATGGCTGACGCAGCGTCACGGCACCGGCATCGGCCGTGACGATCTCATCGATGCCTGCGCTTGTGCGGTCGCCGCGCGCGACAGCACGCAGCGTGTCGGTGGGGAGGAGATCGATCCGCGCGGATTGCGGATGGAGATCAATTATTGAGCCTTGTGCCGATCCGCGCCCCACCTAAATTTAGGTATGGCCAAATACGAGCCCGAAGGGTCCCCGATGTCAGATCTCTCCGCATTTCCGATCACCAGGCGCTGGCCGGCGAAGCATCCAGAATTGCTCCAGCTTTATTCGCTGCCGACACCGAACGGCGTCAAGGTTTCGATCATGCTGGAGGAGATCGGATTGCCTTACGAAGTTCATCTGGTCGACTTCGGCAAGGACGACCAGAAGACGCCCGAATTCCTCTCGCTCAATCCGAACGGCAAGATTCCGGCGATCCTCGATCCCAATGGTCCCGGTGGCAGGCCGCTGCCATTATTCGAGTCCGGTGCGATCCTGCAATATCTTGCGGAGAAGACCGGCAAGCTTTTGCCCGACGACGCCGCGCGCCGCTACCAGACCATCCAGTGGGTGCATTTCCAGATGGGCGGCATCGGGCCGATGTTCGGCCAGGTCGGCTTCTTCCACAAATTCGCCGGCAAGGATGTCGAGGACAAGCGGCCGCTCGAACGCTACGGGGGCGAGTCCAGGCGCCTGCTCGGGGTCATGGAGACGCGTCTTGCCGGACGGCAATGGTTCATGGATGACGAGTACACCATCGCCGACGTGTCCATGCTCGGCTGGGTACGCAACCTCATCGGCTTCTACGGCGCCGGCGATCTCGTCGAATTCAGCACGTTCAAGTCAGTTGCCGCCTGGCTCGAACGGGGCCTCGCGCGTCCCGCCGTCCAGCGCGGGCTCGACATCCCGAAGCGGCCGTAAATCAGGTCAACGCCTTGTGGGTCATGTAGAGCGCCATCAGCGAGACGAGGCCGATCATAGTCCGGCGCAGCACCGCCTTGCTGACCCCGTTGGCCATGCGTGCACCGAGATCGGTGCCGATCCAGAGGCCCGCAACAATGCCGAACACGGCCGGCCAGCCGACCATCAGACCTTTGCTCCAGTAGATCCAGGCCGCGGGAATGTTGGTCGGGATGACCGAGAAGACCAGGCTGATCAGTTGGGCTTGATGCTGCGGAACGCGAAGACCAGCGGCAAGGCCGACGGTGATCGCAAGTCCGCCGCCGATGCCCATGAAGCCGGAGGAAAATCCGGCAAGAATGCCGATGAGCGTCAGGGGGAGCCAGGGCAATTCGTCCCGGTCAACGGCCTCGCGGTGCCGATCCTTGCTTTCGCGCCGCAGGATCAGGAGGGCGATCAGGGCGACGAGATAGACGACGTAGGTCCATTGCAGGACTGCGTCGGACACCGTGGTCGCGGCATAGCCGCCGCCAGCCCCGCCGATCAGAAAGCCGATGCCGATCCAGACGATCCACGGCAAGGGGCTGCGATTGCCGCTCTGCCAATAGCGCCGCACGCCGGCAAGGCCGGTCGGCGGGATCTGCGTGATCAGGGACGTGCCCTGTGCGACGTGTTGCTCCGCGCCGAGCAGCAGCACGGAAAAGATCACGAGGCTGCCGCCCGGGCTCGTGCCCGTGAAGCCCGATGCCAGCCCGCCGATAAGACCGACGCCGGCGCCGGCGAGAAGGTCATGGATTCCGGACATCGTTCATGTCCTGGTTCGTCGCTTGACGTCCGGCTTCGTCGCGCGCATGCCCTCGATGATGCTGCCGACCGCCGACATGCAGGCCGCGACGTCGAAATCCTCGCCCCAGCATTTCTGCAGCACAAAACCCTGGAAGATCGCGACCAGCACGCGCGCGATCGCATCAGCTTCGATGTCGCGCCTGATCAGGCGGTCATGCTGGCCGCGTTCGACCAGCGCCACGATCAGGGCGCGCGGCATCTCGATGCCTTCGACTACGCTGGTGCGGACACGGCGGTTGCGCAGCGCTTCGGCCCAGCCATGGATGCCGACGCGCCGCCGGGCCTCTCCGGCGGAATCGGTGAGCCATTGCGCGTAGACGCGGACCAGCGCGTGCAGTCCTTCGACCGGGTCGCCCAATCCCTGCGCAACCGAATTGAGCACGGCTTCGCGCCGGTGCCGGTCGTCGGCGAGGGCTTCGATCAGGTCGTCCTTGCTCTGGAAGTAGAGATAGACCGCGCCGTGGCTCAGTCCCGACCGCTTCACGATGTCGGCCATGCCGGTCTGGTGAAAGCCGTTCTCGGCGAAGCAGGCAAGGGCCGCCTCGAGGATTTGCTGCCGCCGGCCTTCGCGTTGCTTGTCACTGATCTTGGGCATGCGGGGTCCCTGAATAACTGACCAGTCGATCGTTTTGGTTCGGCTCGGAAAGGCCAGCAAATCAGTCTCAGTAGTATAAAAAAACGATCAGTCAGTCATTTTAAAGAGCGATGCGTGGCGTGGTCAAGTGGAGAGGCCCGGAAACCCGAAAACAGCCGAATGCCGAGGCACGGCCGGCCAACAACGCGGACAGTCGCGGGAGTGCGACGCTAGAACAAGCGTCCGCCGTTCGGCACGGGCTTGCTCGGCTGCACCAGCACGACCTTGCCGTCGGCGTCGGGGAAGCCGAGCGTCAGCACCTCCGAGACGACCGGGCCGATCTGGAGCGGCGGGAAATTGACGACCGCGGCGACCTGTTGTCCCACCAGCGTCTCGAGCGGGTGGTTTTCGGTGATCTGCGCGGAGCTCTTGCGCACGCCGATCACGGGTCCGAAGTCGATCCACAGCCGCCAGGCCGGCTTTCGCGCCTCGGGGAACGGCTTTGCATCGACGATGGTGCCGACGCGGATGTCGACCGCGAGGAAGGTATTGAAGTCGATTGCCGGCGAGGCGCCCGCAGCGGGATCGTGGGTGACGTGCATGGAATGTCCGTTTGGAGAGCTGGTTCGCAATATTGTCGCGCGCAGCGGAGTTGCGTACAACGGCCACGATCACGACATGACGCATGCGCGAGGGACGTCTTGCCCAACATCATCTACGGCATCAAGAACTGCGACACCATGAAGAAGGCGCGCGCCTGGCTCGACACCAACGGCGTCGCCTACGAATTCCACGACTACAAGACGGCGGGCGTCGAGAAGGACAAGCTCAAGCAGTGGAGCGAAAAGGTCGGCTGGGAGACCCTGCTCAATCGCGCCGGCACGACTTTCAAGAAGCTGCCCGAGTCCGACAAGGAAGGCCTTTCCGAAAAAAAGGCGCTGGCGCTGATGCTAGCGCAACCATCGATGATCAAGCGACCGGTGCTGGAAGTCGGCGGCAAGCTGCTGGTCGGCTTCAGGCCCGAAATCTATGCCAAGGAAGTCAAGACCAAGTAGGCCGCAATCGCACTGACGGCTAGTTCAGCTCGACGGTCTCGGCATTGACCGCGGGACCGGATTGATCGGCGAACTCGACGATGTCAGCGGCTGCGATGCGGCCGGGGGCGCGATGGTAGAGGTCTCGATCGATCACAGCGCGCAGTTTCGGCCGGGGCAGCGCGTCATTTCCGCGCATCAGATTCTTGATCTCGAAGCCGCCATCCTCGCAGAACGTCTTGAGCGAGGCGACGATGTGACAGACCTTGCCGTCGGTGTGGAACGGCAGCAGCAGTCGCTCATAGGCGACCACCCGTCCGTAGATGTCGTTGACGTCGGCAACGCTGTAGACCGGAAGCCCGCGCGCCACGCATTCATAATAGAACGGCATCACGAAGGGGGCGAGCCGCGGTCCGATATACTCGTCGAGTGGGATGCCCTTGCCGGTATGTCCATAAGCGCGTGAGATGCGCGTGCCTTCGCTCTGGATCGTCAGGCGCGGCGTCGGTGTCGAAATGTCGACAGTATAGTAAATGAGATCGGCCAGTTCGTCCTCGAGTCGCGCGGGCTGATATTCCCAGACCGCCGGCACCGTCTGCGTGCGCGCAAAGAGTCGCAGCCACGCGTTCAGCAGATCACGCTGCTTGATCGATTTGACGACGGAAGGAGCGGCGCTTGCAAAATCCAAGACAATATTCCCGGCAATAAACGCGCATATCTTCGTCGCCGCGAGAAAATTTTTGATGAAGGCTGGCGCGCGGGGCGAAAGACCGTTAACGACGGCTTGATGACCGGTGCCTTGCGAACCGGGAGGCCGGGCAGGCGCGACATCGAAACACCTTCGACCAAGGGAGCATTTGTATCCCGACCAGAGGCCTGATCTGCTCAGCTTTCCGCCTTGCCTAACCCCCGTCACCTCCGGCATATTCCGCGCGCGGAGGGGGCGGTTCCGGGTGGGCTGCAGGGCCTCTGGAATGCCGAAGCAACCAAGGACAGCTACGCGTATAGCGCGGGCAGGGGGAAATCTGTTTGGCCGATGAGTTCATTCTCGAAACGGAAGGCTTGACCAAGGAGTTCGCGGGCTTCTTCGCCGTCCGCGACGTTGCGCTCAAGGTTCGCCGTGGGAGCATTCACGCGTTGATCGGCCCGAACGGCGCCGGCAAGACGACGTGCTTCAATCTTCTGACCAAGTTCCTGAAACCGTCTGCCGGGAAAATCCTGTACAAGGGACAGGACATTACCGCGATGGCGCCGGCCGACGTGGCCCGCATGGGGCTGGTCCGTTCATTCCAGATCTCCGCGGTGTTTCCGCATCTCACCGCGCTGGAGAACGTTCGCGTCGCGCTGCAGCGCCAGCACGGCAGCTCTTTCGACTTCTGGCGCTCCAAGACGGTGCTCAACCGCTTCAACAACCGTGCGCAGGAGCTGTTGAACGACGTCGGCCTCAGCGAGTTCGCCAATACGCCGGCCGTCGAGATGCCTTATGGGCGCAAGCGCGCACTGGAGATCGCGACCACGCTGGCGCTCGACCCCGAGATGATGCTGCTGGACGAGCCGATGGCAGGCATGGGCCACGAGGACATCGACAAGATCGCGGCTTTGATCAAGCGGATCTCGGCGAAATATACCATTCTGATGGTCGAGCATAATCTGAGCGTCGTCGCCAATCTCTCCGACATCATCACCGTGCTGACGCGCGGCCAGGTGCTCGCGCAGGGCAATTACGCCGAACTGACCAAAGACGAACGCGTCAAGGAAGCCTATCTGGGAGCTGGTCATGGTTGAGACTGTGATTGCGGACGCTCCGGCAAAGACCGCGGCCGGAGGCAACATCCTCCAGGTGCGCAACCTGGAAGCCTGGTACGGCGAGTCTCACATCCTTCACGGGATCAATTTCGACGTGAACGCTGGCGAGGTCGTCACCCTGCTTGGACGCAATGGCGCCGGCAAGACCACGACGCTGAAGTCCATCATGGGCATCATCGGCAAGCGGACCGGCTCGGTGAAGTTCAACAACCAGGACATCACCCGCACCACCTCCGACAAGATCGCGCGAATGGGCATCGCGTTATGCCCCGAAGAGCGTGGAATTTTCTCCAGTCTCGACGTGCGGGAGAATCTGCTGCTGCCGCCGGTCGTGCGCCCAGGCGGATTGTCGCTCGAGCAGATCTTCGAGCTGTTTCCCAATCTGAAGGAGCGTCTCAACAGCCAGGGCACGAAGCTGTCCGGTGGTGAGCAGCAGATGCTCGCGATCGCGCGCATCCTGCGCACCGGCGCGAGCTTCCTGATGCTGGACGAGCCGACCGAAGGTCTTGCGCCCGTCATCATCCAGCAGATCGGCCACACCATCGCGCGGCTCAAGAAGGAGGGTTTTACGATTCTCCTGGTCGAGCAGAACTTCCGCTTCGCGTCCACCGTCGCCGACCGCTATTACGTGGTCGAACATGGCAAGATCATTGACGGATTTTCCAATTCGGAGCTTGCCGCAAACATGGACAAGCTCCACACCTATCTCGGCGTCTGAGGCGGTCGGGCGCTTGACGACTGCGAGAATGTCCACGAGGGAAGTAGCATGAAGAAGTCGATTGCCTCGTTTCTGCTCGGCACGGCGTTGGCCGTCACAACGGCCGGCGCAGCCTTCGCGCAGGACAAGACCGTGAAGATCGGTGCGTTGTCCGATCAGTCCGGGCTCTATGCCGACCTCGGCGGTCCGGGCTCGACGCTCGCCGCCCAGATGGCCGTTGAGGATTCCGGTCTCGTGGCGAAGGGCTGGAAGATCGACATCATCTCGGGCGATCACCAGAACAAGCCCGACATCGGCACTGCGATCGCGCGGCAGTGGTTCGACGTCGACAAGGTCGACATCATCGTCGACGTGCCGAACTCGGGCGTGGCGCTCGCGGTCAACAACGTCATCAAGGAAAAGAACGGCGTCTACATCAACTCAGGTGCCGCGACCTCTGATCTCACCAACGCGCAGTGCTCGCCCAATACCGTGCACTGGACCTACGACACCTACATGCTGGCCCACACGACGGGCCAGGCGCTGGTGAAGGCCGGCGGCGACACCTGGTTCTTCCTGACCGCCGACTACGCTTTCGGTGCTGCGCTCGAGCGCGACACCACTGCCGTCGTCACCGCCAATGGCGGCAAGGTGATCGGCGGCGTCAAGCATCCGCTCAACACGCCGGATTTCTCCTCGTTCCTGCTGCAGGCGCAGGCCTCCAAGGCCAAGATCATCGGCCTTGCCAATGCCGGCGGCGACACCACCAACTCGATCAAGCAGGCGGCCGAGTTCGGCATCGTCAAGGGCGGTCAGAAGCTCGCGGCGCTGCTGCTGTTCCTCACCGACGTCAAGGCGATCGGCCTGGAGACCGCGCAGGGCCTCAACTTCACCGAGACGTTCTACTGGGACATGAACGACCAGACCCGGGCGTTCTCCAAGAAGTTCTCGGAGAAGATGAAGAACGGCGCGATGCCGACGATGGTGCAGGCGGGCGTCTATGCGGGCGTGCGCCACTATCTCAAATCGCTAGAGGCGCTCGGCGGCAATCCCCATGACGGCGTCAAGGTCGTCGAGAAGATGAAATCGATCCCGACCGAGGACGATCTGTTCGGCAAGGGCGAGATCCAGCCGAACGGCCGCACCATCCACAGCGCCTATCTGTTCGAGGTGAAGAAGCCCTCGGAATCCAAGGGACCGTGGGACTTCTACAAGCTGGTCGGCACGGTGCCGGGAGACCAGGCCTTCACGCCGCTCTCCGAGAGCAAATGCGCGCTGCTCAAGAAATAAACCAACAGCCCGCCGGCCTCGCGCCCGCGGGCAACTCCAGGGAACGCCGAAGGGACCGGGTGCGGGATCGATGCAGGCTCTATACGCTCAGCTACTGGTGGGATTGATCAACGGCTCGTTCTACGCGCTGCTCAGTCTCGGGCTCGCCGTGATCTTCGGCATGCTCAACATCATCAATTTCGCCCATGGTGCGCTCTATATGATGGGCGCCTTCGTCGCCTATTTCCTGCTGAACCTCGGCGGCATCAATTACTGGTGGGCGCTGCTGATCGCGCCGGTCGTGGTCGGCGTTTTCGGCATGATCCTGGAGCGGACCATGCTGCAATGGCTGACCGGGCTCGACCATCTCTACGGCCTGCTGCTCACTTTCGGCATCGCGTTGATCGTGCAGGGCGTATTCCAGAACTATTTCGGCTCGTCCGGCATGCCTTACGCCATTCCGGACCAGCTCAAGGGCGGCATGAATCTCGGCTTCATGTTCCTGCCGATCTATCGCGGCTGGGTCGTCATCTTCTCGCTCGTGGTGTGTATCGCCACCTGGTTCCTGATCGAGAAGACGCGGCTCGGCGCTTACCTGCGTGCCGCGACTGAAAACCCGACCCTGGTGCGGGCCTTCGGCATCAACGTGCCGCGCATGATCACGCTGACCTACGGTCTCGGCGTCGGCCTTGCGGCACTCGCCGGCGTGCTCTCGGCGCCGATCAACCAGGTGCGGCCGCTGATGGGCGCCGACCTCATCATCGTGGTGTTCGCGGTCGTCGTGATCGGCGGCATGGGATCGATCATGGGCTCCATCATCACCGGCTTCGCGCTCGGTGTGATCGAGGGCCTGACCAAATATTTCTACCCCGAGGCCTCCAACACCGTCGTGTTCGTGCTGATGGTGCTGGTGCTCTTGGTGAAGCCAACGGGATTGACGGGAAGGGCGGCCTGATATGACAGCCTTGACGGACGACACGCTGCCGGTAACCCCGCGCGCCATTCGCGACGAGATGGTCGTTTTCGTGGTGATGGCCGTGCTGCTGGCCGCGGTGCCATTCAGCGGCATCTACCCGTTCTTCGTGATGCAGGCGCTGTGCTTCGCGCTACTCGCCTGCGCTTTCAACCTGCTGATCGGCTATGGCGGCCTGCTGTCGTTTGGCCATGCGATGTTCCTCGGCACCGCCGGCTATTGCAGCGCGCATGCGCTGAAGGTGTGGGCGCTGCCGCCGGAACTCGGCATCCTCGTCGGCGTCGCCGGCGCCTTCGTGCTCTCGCTGATCACCGGCTACATCTCGATCCGCCGCCAGGGCATCTATTTCTCGATGATCACGCTGGCGCTGTCGCAGCTGCTCTACTTCATCTATCTCCAGGCACCGTTCACCCATGGTGAGGACGGCATCCAGGGGATTCCGCAGGGGCACATGTTAGGCGTGTTCGATCTCTCCAAACCGACGGTGCTGTACTATGTCGTGCTGGTCGGCTTCCTCGCCGGCTTCCTGCTGATCTACCGCATCATCAACTCGCCGTTCGGCGAGGTGTTGAAGGCGATCCGCGAGAACGAGCCGCGCGCGATCTCGCTGGGCTACCGGACCGACCAATACAAGTTCCTGGCGTTTGTGCTGTCCGGCACGGTTGCTGGCCTTGCCGGTTCGCTGAAAGTGTTCGTGGCACAGAATGCCTCGCTCACCGACGTGCACTGGTCGATGTCGGGCGAGGTCGTGCTGATGACGCTGGTGGGCGGTCTCGGCACCATCTTCGGTCCGGTGGTCGGTGCGTTCGCGATCATCGCCATGCAGCAATATCTCGCGGGCTTCGGCCAGTGGGTGACGGTGATCCAGGGTTCGATCTTCGTGATCTGCGTGCTTACCTTCCGCCGCGGCGTCATCGGCGAAATCGCGCATTACTTCCGGCGATCGCTTTAAATCATTGATTTCGCAACAATTTAATTGGTGCGTGAAAGCAGTGGATGATCCGGCGTCGCGGGCGTGGTGGCACGCGCGCGGCGTGAAAATGGTCTATGACAGTTTTATGACGGCCCGCTCGGGCCAGGCCATTTCCAACCGGTAGACGACTCCCATGATGCGATGGTTTCGCGCTTTCCTGCCCAGGGAAGAACGTTTCTTCGACCTGTTCGACCGCCATGCAAAGACCGTGATCCAGGGCGCGATCGCGCTCCAGGGCATGCTCAACGGCGGTGAGGAGACGCCGGTCTATTGCCAGCGCGTCAACCAGTTCGAGAACGACGCCGACAACATCACGCGTGAGGTGCTGACAGCGGTGCGCCGCACCTTCATCACCCCGTTCGACCGCGGCGACATCAAGAATCTCATCACGTCGATGGACGATGCGATCGACCAGATGCAGCAGACTGCCAAGGCCGTGATGCTGTTCGAGGTCCGGACCTTCGAGCCGCCGATGCGCGAGATCGGCGGCCTTCTGATCGAATGCGCCAATCTGGTCGGCCGCGCGCTGCCGCTGATGCAGGAGATCGGCAAGAACGTGGCCATGCTGACCGCGATCACGGAAGAGCTGACCAAGCTCGAGGGCCGGGTCGACGACCTCCACGACATCGGGATGAAGGAGCTGTTCCTCAAGCATCGCGATGGCAGCGCGATGGATTTCATCGTCGGCGTCGAGATCTACGATCACCTCGAGAAGGTGGCCGACCGGTTCGACGACGTCGCGAACGAGATCAACAGCATCGTCATCGAGCAAGTGTAGCGCATGATCCGGAAAAGTGTGCAGCGGTTTTCCGACCAGATCATGCGAATTCCTTAGAGAAGGGGCCACGCCGTGGATGCTGCGTTGGGTCTTCCCGTCCTGGTCGGACTGATCGCCGTCGCGCTGCTGTTCGACTTCCTGAACGGCTTGCACGATGCCGCCAATTCGATTGCAACCATCGTCTCGACCCGGGTGCTGCGGCCGCAATTCGCCGTATTCTGGGCCGCTTTCTTCAACTTCGTCGCCTTCCTGGTGTTCGGGCTGCACGTCGCCCAGACCATCGGCACCGGCATCATCGATCCTGCGATCGTCGATGCCCAGGTGATCTTCGCGGCCCTCGTCGGCGCCATCGTCTGGAACCTCGTGACTTGGGCGCTCGGCATCCCGTCATCCTCGTCGCACGCGCTGATCGGCGGCTTGTTCGGCGCTGGCGTGGCCAAGGCCGGGATGTCGGCGGCCGTCTGGAGCGGATTGTCCAAGACGGTGATCGCCATCGTGCTGTCTCCGCTGGTCGGATTCCTGCTGGCGATGGCGCTGGTGGCGATCGTGTCCTGGGCGTCGATGCGATCGACGCCGTTCGCGGTCGATCGCGCTTTCCGGATCCTGCAATTTGCTTCGGCTTCGCTCTATTCGCTCGGGCACGGCGGCAACGATGCGCAGAAGACGATGGGCATCATCGCCGTGCTGCTCTATTCGCAGGGCCAGCTCGGCGGCGATTTCTTCGTGCCGTTCTGGGTAGTGCTGGCGTGCCAGGCCGCGATGGCGATGGGCACGCTGATGGGCGGCTGGCGCATCGTACGCACCATGGGACTGCGCATTACCAAGCTGACGCCGATGCAGGGTTTTTGCGCCGAAACCGGCGGCGCCGCGACGCTGTTCATGGCGACCTTCCTCGGGGTTCCCGTCTCGACCACCCATACCATCACGGGGGCGATCGTCGGCGTCGGGGCGGCTCGCCGCCTCTCGGCGGTGCGCTGGAACGTCGCCAGTTCGATCGTCTATGCCTGGGTGATCACGATGCCAGCCTCGGCGATCGTCGCGGCGCTGACCTGGTGGGCGGTCAAGATTTTCCTCAGGTGACGAGCTTCAGACCGACAATGCCGGCGACGATCAATCCGATGCTGGCCAGGCGGAGCGCCGTGGCGGGCTCGCCGAACAGGATGATGCCGAGCGTTGCGGTGCCGACCGCGCCGATCCCGGTCCAGACCGCATAGGCCGTTCCGATCGGCAGCGATTTGAGGGCAAGGCCGAGCAGTATGACGCTGCCGGCCATGGCTCCGAGTGTGAGGACCGACGGAACGAGCCTGCTAAAGCCCTCGGTGTATTTGAGGCCGATCGCCCAGGCGATTTCCAAAAGCCCGGCGACGAACAGGATACTCCAGGCCATGGCGACCCTCCATTCAAGGCAGGGTCGTCCCCGCGGCTGATATCCAGATGAGCGGGAAGGCCGTCCTTCCCAAAGCCGATATGGGGCTGGCCGAAAGGCTCCGCAATCACCAAATGAGGCTTGCTCCGGCCCATTTTCCCTGCCAAACGCTGCCGCCATGTCCGACATCGCCACCACCACAGCCGAATCGCCGGCCCGATCCCCGCTTGCCGCTGAAGTGGCGCGGCGGCGGACCTTTGCGATCATCTCGCATCCGGACGCCGGCAAGACCACGCTGACCGAAAAGCTGCTGCTGTTCGGCGGCGCCATCAATCTGGCCGGCCAGGTCAAGGCCAAGGGCGAGCGGCGCAACACGCGTTCGGACTGGATGAAGATCGAGCGCGAGCGCGGCATCTCGGTCGTGACTTCGGTCATGACCTTCGAATTCGAGGGCCTCGTCTTCAACCTGCTGGACACGCCGGGCCATGAGGACTTTTCGGAAGACACCTATCGCACGCTGACCGCCGTCGACTCCGCCGTCATGGTGATCGACGCCGCCAAGGGCATCGAGGCGCGCACCCGAAAGCTGTTTGAGGTGTGCCGCCTGCGCGACATCCCGATCATCACCTTCATCAACAAGATGGACCGCGAGAGCCGGGACGTCTTCGAGCTGCTCGACGAGATCGAGAAGACGCTGGCGCTCGATACCACGCCGATGACCTGGCCGGTCGGCCGCGGCCGCGACTTTCTCGGCACCTACGACGTCGTCAATGGCGGCGTACGCCTGCTCGAAGGCGGCGGCGCCAAGACCGGCGCGGCACAGCAGATCGAGATCGCCGAACTCGGCAAGCTCAATGCCAATCTCGACGTCGGCGCGGTGAAGGACGAGCTCGAGCTCGTCACCGAAGCTTCGAAACCGTTCGAACTCGCGGCGTTTCGCGAGGGCCATCTGACGCCGGTCTATTTCGGCAGCGCGCTGCGCAATTTCGGCGTCGGCGATCTCCTGGAAGGCCTCGGCAAGTTCGCGCCCGAGCCGCGGGCCCAGGAGAGCGACCAGCGCAGGGTCGAAGCCACCGACCCGCGCATGAGCGCCTTCGTGTTCAAGATCCAGGCGAACATGGATCCGAACCACCGCGACCGCATCGCCTTTGCGCGGCTCTGTTCCGGCAAGCTCAGCCGCGGCATGAAGGCCAAGCTGGTGCGCACCGGCAAGAGCATGCCGTTGTCGAGCCCGCAATTCTTCTTCGCGCAGGACCGTTCGGTCGCCGATGAAGCCTTTGCCGGTGACGTCGTCGGCATTCCCAATCACGGCACGCTGCGCATCGGCGATACCTTGACCGATGGCGAGGATTTCAACTTCGTCGGCGTGCCGAGCTTTGCTCCTGAAATCGTCCGCCGGGTGCGCCTCACCGATGCGATGAAGGCCAAGAAGCTCAAGGAAGCCCTTCAGCAGATGTCGGAAGAGGGCGTCGTACAGGTGTTCCGCCCGCGCGATGGCGCGCCTGCGCTGGTCGGGGTCGTCGGCGCGCTGCAGCTCGACGTGCTGAAGGCGCGGCTCGAGGCCGAATATTCGCTGCCTGTCGATTTCGAGGTCAGCGAGTTCCAGCTCGCGCGCTGGGTTTCGTCGGAGGACCGCAAGAAGCTTGACACTTTCATCGCGGCGAACGCGTCGAGCATTGCGGACGACGTCGACGGCGATCCCGTCTATCTGGCGCGAAACGAGTTTTATCTCGGCTACGCCCGGGAACGCGCCGAGGGAATCGAGTTCACCAACGTCAAGGACGTCAAGAAGAAGGGGTAGGGCGCGCTCTCGTCCTGCGCCCAAACGCGAGCATGTGAACACCCGTGGGCTTGACGCGCTCCGGGACGATGCCACGTTTCAGCGATGTGGCGCGGCATCCTCTTTTTTCTCCTGCTGGTAATCTCGACGGCGCCCGCCGATGCGCAGCGTCGCCAGATCAACCCGGTCCCGTTTGCGCATGAGCCGTGCAGCGTGCTCGACAATCGTCCGTGCACGCCATCCTATTGCAGCCCGCTCGAACCCGGCCCCTGCATTCCCGAGATCGACTATCCCTACGGGGAGAACCTCCAGCTCACGATCGTGAGCGTGCCTGAGGATTCCGACCGGGCCAAATACCGCAAGCCCGAGCATGAGCTCGATACGATCGGTGATCTCTTCGCCGAACTGCGCTCCTGCTGGTCGCCGCCATCCGACAATGCCCACGCGGGCATGCAGATGTCGGTGCGTTTCAGCTTCAACAAGGCCGGCGGCCTGATCGGTCCGCCCCGCCTGACCTTTGCGACCCCGGGCGTCCCCGCAGACACCCGAGCCACTTATCTGAAAGCGATCAATGGATCGCTGAACGCCTGCCTGCCGCTGAAATTCACCAGCGGACTTGGCGGCGCCTTGGCCGGGCGGCCGATTGCGATCCGCTACGTCGACAATCGGGAGCCGGGCAAGTAGCGCATTGCGAGCATCTGCCAATCAATGATACGCCATGGGTGGGGCGCTGGTTGAGGGGAGGATGTCGTGGGTCTGCTGATCATGATCCTGGGGCTGCTGCTGTTTTTCGCGCCCCATACTTTCACGACGAAACGTGATGCACGCGCGCAGGCGATCGCGCGGCTGGGCGAGGGGACTTACAAGATCCTCTATGCGGCGGTGTCGTTCGCAGGCCTGGCGTTGATCGTCTGGGGCTTTGCGCATTATCGCGCAACTGGCTGGATCGACGTCTGGTATCCGCCGAAGGCGCTGAAACACATCACGATCGCACTGATGCTGCCGGCCGTGATCATGGTGGTTGCCTCCTATTTGCGTGGCCGTATCTACGCGACGCTGAAGCATCCGATGCTGGCCGGTATCAAGCTGTGGGCCGCGGCGCATCTGCTCGCCAATGGCGATCTCGGCTCCATCATCCTGTTCGGATCGTTCCTGGGCTGGGCGGTCTATGACCGCATTTCGTTGAAGCATCGCTCCGATGGCGGCGGTCCGCCGATTCCGGTGGGCGGTGTCACCAACGATATCCTCGCGGTGGCGGTCGGCGTCGTCGCCTATCTCGCGCTGGCCTTTGCGTTCCATCCGGTCGTGATCGGCGTGCCGGTGATGGGCGGCTAGTCGCAGCCGATCAGCGCAAGACAGCTCTGCGTGACCATGCGCGCAAGATGGCAAGAGTGAATAGCCGAGGCTTTCCGATGGACTGGTCGCAATCTCAGATTCCGCCGATGCGGCTCGAGGCGCGCTTTGGCGATCGGGTGGTGCCGGCCTTCTGCGATCGCCCGATGAGCCTGTGGGCGATGGTTGCGGAGGCTTGCGCCCGCAATGCCGAGGGCGAAGCGCTGATCGCAGGCCATGTCCGCCTGAACTGGCGGCAGGCGGTGGAGCAGGCCGCGCGAATCGCGGCGGGCTTTCGCAAGCTGGGTCTTCAACGCGGCGACCGCGTCGCGATCCTGCTCGGCAACCGCATCGAGTTTCCGCTGCTGCTGTTCGCCGCCGCGCATGAGGGGCTGGTCACGGTGCTGCTCAGCACGCGCCAGCAGAAGCCCGAGATCGCCTATGTGCTCGCCGATTGCGGCGCCAGGATCCTGATCCACGAGGCCGCGCTCGCCGACCGGCTACCCGACGCGCGCGATATTCCCGATGTGATCCACCGGATCGCCATCGACGATGATCCGGCTCGCTCGCATTTCGCGGCGTTCGCCGACAGTCCGCCCGCACCGGCGCCGGTCGAGGTCGGCGAAGAAGACACCGCGATGATCCTCTATACCTCGGGTACGACCGGCAAGCCGAAGGGCGCGATGCTCGCCCATTGCAACATCGTTCACTCCTCGATGGTGTTCGTGTCGTGCTTGCAGTTGACGTCGGCGGACCGTTCGATCGCGGCGGTTCCGCTCGGCCATGTCACCGGCGTGGTCGCCAACATCACGACCATGGTCCGCTGCGGCGGCGCGCTGATCATCATGCCGGAGTTCAAGGCCGCCGATTATCTCAAGCTGGCTGCACGGGAGCGCGTCACCTACACGGTGATGGTCCCGGCGATGTATAATCTCTGCCTGCTCCAGCCCGATTTCGAGAGCTACGATCTATCGAGCTGGCGCATCGGCGGCTTCGGCGGTGCGCCGATGCCGGTCGCGACCATCGAGAGGCTCAAGGCGACGATTCCCGGTTTGAAGCTCGCGAACTGCTACGGCGCGACCGAGACGACGTCGCCCTCGACCATCATGCCGGGCGAATTGACCGCGAGCCACATCGACAGCGTCGGCCTGCCGTGTCCGGGCGCGTGCATCGTTGCGATGGGAGCAGATGGGCGCGAGCAGCCCCCGGGCGAGATCGGCGAACTCTGGATCCGGAGCGCCTCCGTCATCAAGGGCTATTGGAACAACCCGAAGGCCACGGCCGAGAGCTTTACCGCCGGCTTCTGGCACTCCGGCGATCTCGGTTCGGTCGATGCCGAGGGGTTCGTTCGCGTGTTCGACCGGCAGAAGGACATGATCAACCGCGGCGGCCTGAAAATCTATTCTGCCGAGGTCGAATCCGTGCTCGCGGGCCATCCGGCCGTGATCGAGAGCGCGATCGTTGCCAAGTCATGTCCGGTGCTGGGCGAGCGCGTCCACGCCGTGGTGGTGGCGCGCGGGCCGGTCTCCGGCGAAGCCTTGCGGGCCTGGTGCGCCGAGCGGCTGTCCGACTACAAGGTCCCTGAAACGATGACGATCACGGCCGATCCGCTGCCGCGGAACGCCAATGGCAAGGTGCTGAAGCGGCAGCTGCGGGAGCTGCTGGGATCTTGACGCAGGGCACGCGGTTCTCGCCGCCCGTCACGGGTGGTTAACGCCTTGATTGGGCTTGCTTTGCCTTGCCTCCGCCATATCCATAGGGTATCGCCGCCGCGACGTGGGGACCGGTATTTGACGCGAACGATATGGCGCGCGCGCCCGGTCGGGCATGGGATTGGCTTAAGTGTCTGAATTATTTGACGAAGTCGACGAGGAAGTCCGTCGCGAACAGCTCAAGAAGCTGTGGGATAAGTATTCCATCGTCTTCATCGCCCTGATGGTTCTCGTCGTGGCCGCCGTCGGCGGCTGGCGCGGTTACCAATATCTCGAGGGCAAGAAGGCCGCCGAGGCCGGCGCCGCCTTCGAGAAGGCCGCAGAACTGTCCGACCAGGACAAGCATGCGGAGGCCGAGGCTGCCTTTGCTGAACTCGCCGCCAAGGCGCCCTCGGGCTATCGCATTCTGGCGCGGCTGCGTGCTGCGGCCGAGGCGGGGGCTCGCGATCCCAAGGCGGCGGCCAAGATGTATGACGACATCGCCGCCGACCGCGGCGTGGGTGGCGAGTGGCAGGATCTGGCCAGGATTCGGGCTGCCGGCTTGCTGGTCGACAGCGCGTCCTATGCCGATATGCAGCAGCGGCTGGAGGCCTCCGCCGCGCCGAAATCGACCTTTCGGCACACTGCGCGCGAGATGCTGGCCTTGTCGGCCTGGCGCAACAACGACACGACCGCGGCCCGCAAATGGCTCGACGCGATCGCCGATGATGGCGAAACGCCGCCGGGCCTGCGCTCGCGGGCCGAGGCGCTACAGGCCCTGCTGCCGCCCGTCGCCAAGAGCTGACGGTCCCGAGAGCTGAGACGAGAGACTCATATGCGCCGCACGTCACGCTTGATCGCAGCCGCCGTCCTGATCGCCTTCACGGGCGTCCTGGGCGGCTGCTCCAGCTTCGATCCCAGCGACATGCTCGACTTCCTGGACACCAAGAAGAAGCTGCCGGGCGACCGCAAGCCGGTCTTCCCCGAGGGTGTGCCGGGCCTCGAGCAGGGCGTGCCGCGCGAGATGTACAAAGGGGCCCAACAGCAGCCGGATTCGAACGCATCTGCCGTCGCGGCTCTGCCCGCGGAGCCGGCGCCCGAGGCCAAGCCCGCAAAGAGTGCCAAGGCGAAGAAGACCAGGCAGCCCGCCGCCGCGGCCGCGCCGGCCGAGGCCCCGGCGGGCGAAGTCGATGGCGAGGCCCAGCCGGAGGCCGCGCCGGCCCCCGCCGCCCCGGCGCCCAAGCAGAAAATCGTCCGAAGGCGCACCACGGCGCCGCCGCCGGATCAGCCCGCCCAGCAGGCGCAGCCGACCCAGACCACCCAAACCACTCAGCAGCAGTCGCAGGGGGCTTTCCCTGCGCCGATGCCGAGTGGCAGCTTCTCGCGCTGATCACTTCATTGCATTGACAGGCGCGGCCTTCGCAGCGCACGAATGACCGATGTCCTTCACGATTGCCATTATCGGCCGACCCAACGTCGGCAAGTCGACGCTGTTCAACCGCTTGGTTGGGCAGAAGCTCGCGCTTGTCGATGACCTGCCCGGGGTCACCCGCGACCGCCGCGAGGGCGAGGCCAGGCTCGGCGATCTCGGCTTCACCATCATCGACACGGCCGGCCTCGACGAGGGCGCCAAGGGGTCGCTGACCGCGCGCATGCAGGAGCAGACGGAGGCCGCGATCGCGCAGGCCGACGCGCTGTTCTTCGTGATTGATGCCCGCATCGGCCTCACCCCGACCGATCGTGCCTTCGCCGATTTCGCCCGCAAGGCCAACAAGCCGGTGCTGCTGGTCGCCAACAAGAGCGAAGGCAAGCATGGCGACGCCGGCGCGATGGAGGCCTTCGCGCTCGGCCTTGGAGATCCCATCCAGATCTCGGCCGAGCATGGCGAGGGCATGGGCGAGCTCTACGATGCGCTCCGCGAGTTGATGCCGGAGCCCGTCGAGGACGACGAAGCCGAGGACGACGAGCCGCTCACCGAGGAAGAGGCCGCGACGCGTCCGATCCGGGTCGCCATCGTGGGCCGGCCCAATGCCGGCAAGTCGACATTCATCAATCATCTGCTCGGCGAAGAGCGGCTGCTGACGAGCCCCGAGGCGGGCACGACGCGCGATTCCATCGCGGTCGAGATCAACTGGAAGGGCCGCCAATTCCGCGTGTTCGACACGGCCGGTTTGCGCCGTCGCTCACGCATCGAGGAGAAGCTCGAGAAACTTTCGGTCGCGGATGCGCTGCGCGCGGTGCGCTTTGCCGAAGTCGTCGTGATGATGATGGACGCGCAGAACCGCTTCGAGGAGCAGGACCTGCGCATCGCCGATCTGATCGAGCGCGAGGGCCGGGCAGTCGTGCTCGCCGTCAACAAATGGGACCTGATGGAGAGCAAAGGTGGCGGCGCGATCTCGAATTTGCGCCGGGATGCCGACCATCTGCTGCCGCAGATCAAGGGTGTGCCGATCGTCGCTGTGTCGGGCTTGATGGGCGAGGGCGTCGATCGACTGATGCAGGCGATCCAGGACGCCTACATGCTCTGGAACAAGCGCGTATCGACTTCGGCATTGAACCGCTGGTTCGAGGAGGCGGTCCAGGCCAATCCGCCGCCCGCCGTGTCCGGACGCCGGCTGAAGCTGAACTACATCACGCAGACCAAGGCGCGCCCCCCGAGCTTCGTGCTGTTCTGCTCGCGCGCCGACGCGGTGCCGCAGTCCTACCTCCGCTACCTCACCAACTCGCTGCGTGAGGCCTTCGAGCTGCCCGGCACGCCTGTGCGCATCACCTTGCGCGAGAAGGCCAACCCCTTTGCCCACAAGCGCAAGCGGCCGTCGTGAGCGGTGAGGCCGGCGAGGCGACGGCGCAGGGCGCAGCGCCGGTCCGGCGCGGTGCCGTCGCCTTCATCTTCGTCACCATCCTGCTCGACATGCTCGCGCTCGGCGTGATCATGCCGGTCCTGCCAAAACTCATCGAGAGTTTCGTCGGCAACGACACCGCGCATGCGGCCCGCATCTTCGGGCTTTTCGGCACCGCCTGGGCGCTGATGCAGTTCGTGTTCTCGCCGGTGCTCGGCGCGCTGTCGGACCGGTTCGGACGGCGGCCGGTGGTGCTGCTGTCGAATTTCGGGCTTGCCGCCGACTATGTGCTGATGGCGATGGCGCCGTCGCTCTCCTGGCTGTTCATCGGCCGCGTCATCTCCGGCATCACCTCCGCCAGCATCTCGACCGCCTTTGCCTACATCGCCGACGTCACGCCGCCGGAGCGGCGCGCGGCAGTCTTCGGCAAGATTGGGGCAGCTTTCGGTGCAGGTTTCATTCTGGGCCCGGCGCTCGGCGGCCTGCTCGGCGATATCGATCCGCGCCTGCCGTTCTGGGCGTCGGCTGCCTTGAGCTTTTCCAATGCGCTCTACGGGCTGTTCGTCCTGCCGGAATCGCTGGTGCCCCAGAAGCGTGCGCCGTTCCGCTGGGCCAGTGCCAATCCGATCGGCGCGCTGCACCTGCTGCGATCCAACGCGGCGCTGGCCGCCTTGTCCGTCGTCAATTTCATCGCGCAGGTCGCGCACGTGGTCCTGCCCTCGACCTTCGTGCTCTATGCGACCTACCGCTATGGCTGGGATTCCAAAACGGTCGGACTGACGCTCGCGATGGTCGGCGTCTGCGCCATGGTGGTGCAGGGGCTCGCCATCGGACCGATCGTGGGTGTGTTCGGCGAGCGGAATGCAGTGCTGTTGGGTCTGTGCTGTGGCGCGGCCGGCTTCGTGATCTTCGGCGCTGCGCCAACCGGACCGCTGTTCTGGCTCGGCATTCCCGTGATGGCGCTATGGGGCATCTCCGGTGCCGCCATGCAATCGCTGATGAGCCGGCTCGTGGCCCCCGATCAGCAAGGCCAGTTGCAGGGCGCGACCGCGAGCGTGCAGAGCGTGTCGCAACTCGTCGGCCCCTTCCTGTTCACACTGACGTTTTCATATTTCATCGGCGCCAGCGCGCCGTTCCATTTGCCCGGCGCGCCGTTCTTGCTGGCGGCGGCGTTGTTGATGGTCTGCGCTGCGATTGCGATGCGGACGCCGGCTGCGACGAAGACGGTCACATAGTCTCGTTGGGTGGGCAACGCGCAGCGTGCCCACCACCTTTTGAGCCGCGAAGAGGCGGTGGGCACGGCGCTTGCGCGCCTTTGCCCACCCTGCGGCAGCTTTGATTTACTTCTTCACCAGCGGGCACTCGCTGTCCTTGAGCGGCTTGGCCGCATCTTCCGCCGAAATGGTGGAGACCAGCTTGTAATAGTCCCAGGGTCCCTTCGACTCCTCGGGCTTCTTCACCTCGAACAGATAGGCCGGAATGATGCGGCGGCCGTCCTCGCGCAAGGGACCCTTGCCGAACAGCGGATCGTCGGTCGGGATTTCCTTCATCTTGGCGACGACCTTGGCGCCGTCATGCGGATTGCCGCCGAGGGCTTCGAGCGCCTTCAGGTAGTGCAAAACGGCCGCATAGTTGCCGGCCTGCGTCATCGAGGGCATCGCCTTGTTGGCGACCTTGTCCTGGAAGCGCTTGGAGAAGGCACGGGTGTTGTCGTTGAGATCCCAGTAGAAGGATTCGGTGAAGGTCAGGCCGTGCGCCGTCTTCAGACCGAGCGAGTGGACGTCGTTGATGAAGAGCAGCAGCGCGGCGAGCTTCTGGCCGCCCTCGACGATGCCGAACTCGGCGGCCTGCTTGATCGAATTGGTGGTGTCGCCGCCGGCATTGGCAAGCCCGACGATTTTCGCCTTCGAGTTCTGCGCCTGCAGCAGGAAGGACGAGAAGTCCGATGTGTTGAGCGGATGCTTGACGCCGCCGAGCACCTTGCCGCCGTTCGCGGTGACGACCGCACTGGTGTCGCGCTCGAGCGCGGCGCCGAAGGCGTAGTCGGCCGTCAGGAAGAACCAGCTGTCGCCGCCGGCCTTGGTCAGCGCCTTTCCGGTGCCGGTCGCGAGCATGTAGGTGTCGTAGGTGTAGGAGATGGTGTTGGCGTTGCAGGCCTTGCCGGTGAGGTCGGCGCTGGCGCCGCCATTGTTGAGTAGGACCGCGTTCTTCTCCTTGACGACGTTGCTGACGGCCAGTGCGACGCCGGAGTTCGGCGTATCGGCAATCACGTCGACCTTCTGGGTATCGATCCACTGCCGCGCGATGTTGACGCCGACGTCGGGCTTGTTCTGGTGGTCGCCGCTGATGACCTCGATCTTCCAGCCCTTGGCGGCCAGGCCGGAATCGTCCACTGCCATCTTGACCGCGACCACGGCGCCAGGGCCGCCGATGTCGGCGTAGAGGCTGGACATGTCGTTCAGCACGCCGATCGTGACGGACTTGTCCTGAGCAGAGGCGGATGTGGCGAAGCCGAAAGCGGCACAGGCCAGAAGGGCCGCGGTGCGGCGCGCGAACGTGGTCGTCATAAAGGTCTCCTCCATGGTCAAATATGCGGACGGCTCTCTTGCGAAGCCTCGGTCCTTCCGATCGCTCTATCGTGTCCCGCGGTCTGCGGCAATGCGCCTAAAGCCGGGTGACGCTGTGGCGCGGCGTCATCCCTCGGTTAACTTTTGGGCAAACCATGCCGAGGTGGGACCCGAGACGTTATTTGAGGGCGTCCGACGTCAGCCTGAATTTCTGGATGCGCTTTCCGGTATCGACCTCGGCGGTATATACGTTACCCTTGGCGTCGATGGCCATGGCATGCACCCAGTGGAATTGCCCGGCATTGCGGCCGTTGTGCCCGAAGCTGCCGACCACGCTGCCGTCGTCGCGCCTGATCACCCGGATCTCGTTGTTCTCGCCGTCGGCGCTGAGCAGCCACGTCTGCTTCGGATCGGGCCAGATCGCGATGTCCCAGACCGCGCCATTTCCCAGCGTGTTCTTTTCGAAGAAGAACTCCTTCACGAACGTGCCGTCCTTCCTGAATACCTGGACGCGGTTGTTGATGCGGTCGCAGACGTAAACGAGCCCGTCATTGGCGAGTTTGACGCAATGCACGGGATTTCCGAATTGCTGCGAGACTGGCGCTTTGGGATCGTAAGGCGGCTGCTTGGCGTCATCAGGCTTGTTGCCATAGGCGCCCCAGTGCCGCTTGTACGCGAGCGTCGTCGCGTCGAACACGATGACGCGGCGATTGCCGTAGCCGTCGGCGACGTAGATCTCGTTCGCCTCCTTGTCGATCGCGGTCTCGGCCGGCTTGCCAAGCTGCGTCGTGTCGTTGCTGCCGAGGCTCGGCGCGATCTTGCCGATCTGGGCCACGAACTTGCCGTCGAGCGTGAACTTCAGGATCGCGTTGTCGTTCTCGGCATTGCCGCCGACCCAGACGAAGCCGCGCTCGTCGACCTCGATGCCGTGCTCGCGCCCGACCCATTCATAGCCTTCGCCCGGACCGCCCCAGGACCGCAGCAGATTGCCCTCGGCGTCGAATTCGAGCACGGGCGGCGCCGACACGCAGCATTTCGAGCGCGGCGGGTTGAGGCTCGCGCCTTTCTCGTCATCGGTCAGCGAACGCGGGCGATGAATCACCCAGACATGGCCCTGCCAGTCGACCGTGATGCCGCCGACCTGGCCGAGGATCCAGTTGTTCGGCAGCGGCTTCGGCCAGGCGGGATCGACCGCGAAGGTCGGGACGTCGCCGGCGGTCGCAACGCGCGGAAACACAAACGCAAGCGTCGCAATCAGGATGGAGACAGCGCGACAGACATTTGCGAGCGTACGCGCAAAGCCTGCGCGATCATGCCATCGTGCCATGGCGACCTCCCTTTTGGCTTGCGGCTTGCTGCCGCTTGAGCGCAGGCAGTCAATCGCGGGGAGGCGCTCAAGTCAATCAGGCCGGCGGGCGGAAGCTCATCAGGCTGCGGGTCTTGTAGTCGTAGAATTTGCCGGTCTCGGTCCAGTCCGGCGTGCACATCGGCACGATGAATTCGGCGACCTGCTCGGGCGTGTCCAGCGTCGCCGGATCCTCGCCCGGCATCAGGGTCGCGCGCATGCGGGTGCGGATCGGTCCGGGGTTGAACAGGTTGATGCGGATCCTGGTGTTGGCGGTTTCCTGCGCCCAGGCGCGCGCCAGCGTTTCCAGCGCAGCCTTGGAGGCAGCGTAGGGGCTGACATAGGCGGTGGCCTTGTTGGCGGCTCCCGAGGTGACGAAAACGGCGCGCCCGGCGTCGGACTGCCTGAGCAGCGGCTCCATGCAGCGGATCAGCTGGAAGTTCGCGGAGACGTTCACCGCCATCACGTCAGTGAAGGACTTCAGCTCAATATGGCCGATCGGCGAGGAGGGGCCGAGCACGCCGGCATTGCCGACGAGGATGTCGAGCTTGCCGTAGCGCTCGTGCAGGCCGGCACCCAGCCGGGCGATGCCGTCGGAATCGGTGAGATTGAGCGGCACCAGCGTGGCGCTGCCGCCGTCCTTGCGGATCTCGTCGTCGAGTTCTTCCAAGCCGCCCTGCGTGCGCGCGACCGCGACGATATGAGCGCCGCCCTTTGCGAGTGCGATGGCCGTGGCGTAGCCGATGCCGCGCGAGGCGCCGGTGACGAGAGCGATGCGGTCGGCGAGGGGGTTGGTCATCGTCGAAAACTTCCGTCATGCCCGGGCTTGTCCCGGGCATCCACGTTCTTTGCGGCGGGTATTACAGACGTGGATGGCCGGGACAAGCCCGGCTATGACGAAAATGAGCCTCTTATGGGCACCCGGCATGACGGCTATGCCGTCAGCTCGCTTCCGCCAGCAGCGACAATTGGCGCGGCTGCTGCTCGGTCTGGGTCTGGTCGGTGAGGTGGGTCGGATAGGCCCCGGTGAAGCAGTGGTCGGAGAACTTCGGATTGGCGGGGTCGCGGCCGGGTTCGCCCATGGCGCGGTACATGCCGTCGATCGACAGGAAGGCGAGCGAGTCGGCGCCGATGATTTCGCGCATCTCTTCCAGCGAGTGCGTCGCCGCGAGAAGGCCGCCGCGATCGGGCAGGTCGATGCCGTAATAATCAGGGTAGAGGATCGGCGGCGAGGCGAGACGGAAATGCACTTCCTTCGCGCCGGCATCGCGCATCATGCGCACGATCTTCTTCGAGGTGGTGCCGCGCACCAGCGAGTCGTCGATCAGGATGATGCGCTTGCCTTCGATCGCGGCGCGGTTCGCCGAATGCTTCATGCGCACGCCGGATTCGCGGATCGCCTGCGTCGGCTGGATGAAGGTGCGGCCGACATAGTGGTTGCGGATGATGCCGAGCTCGAACGGCACGCCGGAATGCTGGCTGTAGCCGACCGCGGCGGGAACGCCGGAATCCGGCACCGGCACCACGACGTCAACGGGAACGTGGCTTTCGCGGGCGAGCTGCGCGCCGAAATTCTTGCGCACCTCGTAGACCGAGCGGCCGTGGACGATGGAATCCGGACGCGAGAAGTAGATGTATTCGAAGATGCAGGGGCGCGGTGCCATCGGCGGGAACGGCTTGTGGATGTCCTGGCCGTTCTCGTCGAACACGATGACCTCGCCGGGCTCGATGTCGCGGACGAAGCGCGCGCCGATGATGTCGAGCGCGCAGGTCTCGGAAGTCAGTATCGGGCAGCCGTCGAGGTCCCCGAGCACCAGCGGACGGATGCCGCGCGGATCGCGCGCGCCGACCAGTTTCTTGTTGGTCAGCGAGACCAGCGCGTAGGCGCCCTCGATCTCACGCAGCGCGTCGATGTAGCGCTCGATGAAGCGGCTGCGCCTGGAGCGCGCGACCAAGTGCAGGATCACCTCGGTGTCGGTGGTCGACTGCATCATCGCGCCGTTCTTCACGAGCTCGCGGCGCAGCGTCAGGCCGTTGGTGAGGTTGCCGTTGTGGGCGACCGCAAGGCCGCCGGCATTGAGCTCGGCGAACAGCGGCTGGACGTTGCGCAGGATGGTGGCGCCGGTGGTGGAATAGCGGACATGGCCGACCGCCATGGTGCCGGGCAGGCGGTCAATTACTTCTCGGCGGGAGAAGGTGTCGCCGACGAGGCCGAGGCGGCGTTCGCTGTGAAAGCGGGAGCCATCGTAGGCGACGATGCCGGCCGCTTCCTGGCCACGGTGCTGAAGCGCGTGGAGGCCGAGGGCGGTGATGGCGGCCGCGTCTGGATGGCCGTAGATGCCGAACACGCCGCATTCCTCGCGCAGCGTATCCCCCTCCAGGTCGTCCTGCAGCTCGATCGCGTTTGGCCCAGAGAGCCGGTTCAAGTCGAGATCAAGCTGGGCGTCCTGGTCAGGGTGTCGCATCTCGTCCACGCCTCTCGTTAGGGCCTAATCAACGCGCAGCAGGTTTCTCGATCAGCTTTTTCAGGCTGTCACGAGCCGGTTTGCTGTATCCGTCGGCAGTGCCCGAAGGCTGCTGCTCGGTATCAGCTTGATCATCATCTGGTTTGTTTTTCTTGAATCTCTTCAAGATGGTGTTCTCGGGGTCATCCGGCAAGAGGGCCATCAGCCAATCGCCGGTTCCCTGCAGCACCACGCGGGATTTGGCGCCCGTGACCCAGTCCGGGCGCTGCTTGTCCGGCACCAGCCAGGTGAAGAACAGGAAGGCGACCACGACGATCAAAAGCCCGCGAGCGAGGCCGAACAGGAAGCCGAGGGTGCGGTCCAGAGCGCCGATGCGCGAATCCAGGATCATGTCGGAGATCCGGACCGTGATCACGGACACCACGACCAGGGTACCGACGAACACGCCGGCGACCACGACCACGCTCGCCACCGTGTCGTTGTTGAAATAGGTCTTCGCGGTCGGCAGCAGCTTCGAGAACGAATACAGCGTCACGATGGCCGCCGCGCCCCAGGCTGCGATCGAGAGGATTTCGCGCATGAAGCCGCGGACCATTGCGAGCAGGCCCGAAATCAGCATCACACCGAGCAGGATCAGGTCGAGGATGGTTACTGGCATCGGCTGGTCTGGTCCGCTCGTACTCTCAAAGGTGATCGGCGAATCGGTGCTTGGCCGCCGCCCTAACTGAGGGCTAGACGACGTTCCCGGCAAGGCCGCAACCACGCAATCCCATGCTGCTTTTGTGACGGGTGTATAGCGGCGGGGACGGGGGACGTCACCTCCAGCTAACCCTCTCCACGGCGGAATCTTGCCGGTGTGGCATTTTTCTCCGCCGATTTCTCTGCCGATCCGCTGGACTCGCCTCGGCGGGAGCCACGGGCGGCAATCTCGGCCACCAATGTCGTGAGGCTGTTGATTGCGTTCAGCGACAGTCCGGCGTCACCGCCAGCCTCGCCGCGAGCCGATTCGGGCAACACGGCCCGCTGGAAGCCGAGTTTTGCCGCTTCCTTCAGCCGGGCCGGGGTCTGGGCGACCGGGCGGACCACTCCGGAGAGCGAGATCTCGCCGAAATAGACCGCGTCGGAGGGTAACTGCGCATTGACCAGCGATGACACCAGTGCCGCAGCGGCAGCAAGGTCAGCCGCCGGCTCGTGGATGCGCAGGCCGCCTGCAACGTTCAGATAGACGTCGTGCCCCGACAGCTTGACGCCGCAATGGGCCTCCAGCACCGCCAGCACCATCGAGAGCCGGCTGGGGTCCCAGCCGACCACCGCGCGCCGCGGCGTGCCGAGCGAAGTCGGGGCGACCAGCGCCTGCAATTCGACCAGAACGGGCCTTGTGCCCTCGATGCCCGCAAAGACCGCGGTGCCGGGCGTGCCGAGATCGCGCTCGGACAGGAACAGCTCGGACGGGTTGGTGACCTCGCGGAGACCAAGGCCGGTCATCTCGAACACGCCGATTTCGTCGGTCGGGCCGAAACGGTTCTTCACGGCGCGCAGGATCCGGAATTGCTGCGAGCCTTCGCCCTCGAAGGACATGACCGCATCGACCATGTGCTCGACGACGCGAGGGCCGGCGATCTGGCCGTCCTTGGTGACGTGGCCGACCAGGATGATGGCGGCGCCGGTCTTCTTGGCAAAGCGTATCAGCGCCTGCGCCGAGGCGCGGACCTGGGTGACGGTGCCCGGCGCGGATTCCACCGTGTCGGTCCACATGGTCTGGATCGAGTCGATCACGATGAGGCGCGGGACCGCGCCTTCCGACAGCGTCGAAACGATGTCTTCCACCGACGTCTCGGCCGCGAGTTGCACCGGCGCGTCCGACAGCCCGAGCCGTTCGGCGCGCAGGCGCACCTGTGCGACCGCCTCTTCGCCGGAGATGTAGACGACCCGGTGTCCGGCGCGCGCGAGCAGGCTGGTTGCCTGCGTCAGCAGCGTCGACTTGCCGATGCCGGGATCGCCGCCCACCAGCAGCACCGAGCCGCGGACGAATCCGCCACCGGTGACGCGGTCGAGTTCGGCCATCCCCGAAGACAGGCGCGGCGCGTCGGGGCTCTTGCCGGACAGGCTCTCCAGCGCAAACGTCCGCCCCTTGCGCTTGGAGCGGATCGAGACCGGCACGCTGCCGGTCGTGTCTTCTTCCGCGAGCGTATTCCATTCGCCGCAGGACTCGCACTTGCCCTGCCAGCGGTTATAGGCCGCGCCGCAATTCTGGCAGACGAAGGAAAGCGTGTTCTTGGCCATGGGGACAGCGAGCCTGGGAGGTGGATGTGTCGATCGCGTGGAACGATGGTCGAGCGTGCAACCGCCAGCCGGTCACACCGCCCCAGTTAGCGCAATTCATCGCAATAGATACACACTTTGTTAGCCGTACAATCCCGTGCCGCCCCCGACTTTGCCAAATCTTAGAGGACTCCGGTCCAGTTTTGGAACCGTTCGGGGTGGCGAAAAAAATGAAGGTAATCCTGCGGATATTGCTGACTGCGAGCATTGTCTTCGGAGTACTCACGCCGATCGGCTGTGTTGTCGCCGCCGATGCAAGACGTCTCAACATCGTCTTCGTGAATCCAGGCAAGACCGGCGAGGTCTTCTGGGACATGGTCGCGCAGAGCATGCAGGCCGCCGGCCGCCGGCTCGACGCGAATGTCGAAGTGCTCACCAGTGAGCGCAACTACCGCACCATGCAGGAGCTTGGGCTTGGCGTGGTCGCCCGCACCGATAAGCCGGACTTCCTGATTCTGTCGAACGAGGAATCCGCTGCCGTCCCCATCCTGCAGGCGGCCGAAGCCGCCGGTGTCAAGACGCTGCTGTTGTCGAACACGCTGATCGGCGACGATGCGGCGCGTCTCGGAGCGCCGCGCCAAATCCTCAAGACCTGGCTCGGGGATATCACCGCCGATCTGCGGAACGCGGGCGTCCGGATGGCCGATGCCCTGATCCAGGCGGCGCGTGCCGAGAAATGGCAGAGCCCTGACGGCAAGATCCACATTCTCGGCATCGGCGGCGACGAAATCACGCCGGCCTCGATCGCCCGAAATAACGGGCTGCAGCTCGCGGTCGCGGCCGCGCCTGACGTGGTCGTGGACAGGATGCTGTTCGCCAACTGGACGCAGTCCGAAGCCGAGCAGGTCACGGCGAATTATCTGAGCTGGGCCACCCGCAAGGGAATTCGGCCCGCCGGCATCTGGGCCGGCAACGATCCGATGGCGCTGGGAGCCATCAAGGCCGCTTCGGCCGCAGGCCTGGCCCCGGGCCGGGACATCCAGGTGGTCGGTCTCAACTGGTCCGAGGACGCGCTGCGCGCGGTCGGGGCGGACCGTCTGCTGATGACGGATGGCGGCCACTTCCTGCTCGGCGGCTGGTCGATCGTGTTGTTGCGAGACTACGCCGATGGCTGCGATTTCGCAGCCGCTTCCCCGCATGTCGAGGTCCAGGCGGCTGCGATCACGCGCGCCAACCTGGCCGCGGTCGGCGATCTCATCAAAACCCGCGCCTTCGACCGGATCGACTTCACACGGTTCAGGGCGAAGGCGGGACGCTGCGGCAGATACGATTTTTCCATCGATGAGCTGATCTCGTCCCTGGCGCCCGTGCAAGGTACCGCTGACTGATGCGAACCCGTCATGACATGACCGATCCGGTGCGCAAAGAGCAGGCGTCGCCTTCTCGTTCGCGCTCGGTGCTTCGGGCGATGATCTGGGCGACGGTGCCTGTGTTGCTGTTGGTGCAGTTGCTCGCTTCCGCCGGCGTCGAGGTCTCGAGCTTCTGGTCGCAGATCAGGCAGCTCGACGCCCGCATGACCCGCGTCGCCGAAAGCCGCGCCGAGCTGATCGCCGAGCCGCTTTGGAAAATGCGTTACGACCAGGTCAGAAGCGTGCTCAACGAGATCATGCACGACGAGACGATTGCCGCAGCGGCAGTCTATGACGACACCGGCATTGCGATCGCCCGCGTGGTGGCGCGTCCAGCGGATCAGACCGTCGCAGAAGTGTCGCGTCCGATCAACTATCGCAACGGCAACATCGCCGTTCAGGCCGGCCGGATAGCGATCGCGTATTCGTATGCGAACGTCTATGCCGATACGGGCAGCCAATTGATGCTGATGACGGTCGTCGGCCTGCTCGCAACGTTTGCCACGGTGGTTGCTTTGCGGATTTCCGCCGATATCTTCATCGGCAAGCCGCTGGCGGCGATCATGTCCGCGATCCAGCGCAGCAAGCAGGACGGCCGCGCATATCCGGCCGACATCAAATCCTCGAATGAATTCGGCCAACTGGCGCGTGCCTTCAATTCCATGCAGCACACGACGACGGGTGCGCTCGACCGGCTCGGCCATATGGCCTCCCACGACCCGCTCACGGGGCTACCCAATCGGCGCTCGCTGTCCGAGCGTCTGGCCACGTTGAGCAACGATGCCCGCTCGGCGGACTCCCTGATTGCGTTCTGCTTCATCGATCTCGATGACTTCAAGGGAATCAACGATACCTTCGGCCATGATTCCGGCGACAAGTTTCTTGTGCACATCTCCGAGCGCCTTCGTGAGGCGGTCGGGCCGCAGGACTGGGTGGCACGGCTCGGCGGCGACGAATTCGTCGTTATCCGTCCCGAGGTCGGCAACGCAGCAGCCGCGCAGGCATTTGCGGGCCTGTTGCTGAATGCGATCTCCCAGCCGATCCGGCTGCATGATAAGCAGGTCGTTCCGCGCGCCAGCATAGGCCTTGCCGTGCGCCGTGCCGGCGATCCCGAGCTTTCGCACCTGCCGGCGCTCGCCGACATCGCGCTCTACCATGCCAAGACCAAGGCGCCCGGCACCGTTGCTGTGCTCGACGAAGCGCTTCAGCGCGACTATCGCCGCTGCCGGGATCTCGAACTCGCCATTCCCGCAGGGTTCGCCGAGAGGCAGTTCGAAGTCTGGTACCAGAGCCTGGTCGATCTGGAGAGCCAGTCGGTCGTCGGCCTCGAGGCGCTCATTCGCTGGCGCCATCCCGAGCATGGCGTCATCGGGCCCGGCGAGTTCCTGCCGCTGATCGAGCGCAGCGGCAGCAACGCGCGGCTGACGCGTTATGTGCTGACGGATGCCTGCGGCGCGCTGCAGCGCCTGGCGTTTGCGGGCAGACCGGATATCCGGATTGCGATCAACCTTCCGCCATCCGAGCTCGCCGACCATTCGCTCGCTGCGGAGTTGAGCGAGACCTGCGCGCGCTTCGGTGTCTCCGCAACGATGCTGGAGCTCGAGATCACCGAAGGCTCGCTGATCAACAACATCGCAAGCGCCTCCGAGACGCTGCATCGTCTGCGCCGACTCGGCGCGACCATCGCACTCGACGATTTCGGCACGGGCTACAGCTCGCTCGCCCATCTCAGGCGCTTCCCGCTGGACAAGGTCAAGATCGACAAGGCCTTCATCAGCGAGATTCCCGGCAGCGAGGAGGACAAGGCCATCGTCGGCGTCATCGCATCGCTCGCCGGCACCTTGGGGCTCACGCTGGTCGCCGAAGGCATCGAGCGGGCCGAGCAGGCGCAAGCCATGCGCGAGATGGGCGTGAGGCTCGGGCAGGGCTTTCTCTATCACCGGCCGCAGCCGCTCGCGGCCCTGCTGCAATGGCTAGCGGAACAGGCGGCGCAAGACAGCCGCGTCCTCGCCGACAGCCCGTCGATCGCGCCCGAAATTGCTGCCTGAGCCAGATTACGACCGCGTCGCATTCCAGAGCATGGATAGCCCTCCCGCGATCATGATCGCGTCCATCACCACACGAAACATCTCCGGCTTCAGATGCACAACGAAGCGCCTGGCGATGAAGGCGCCTGACATCAGCGAGGAGCCGGCGATCAGGCCCTTGAGGAAGACGTCGCCGGTCAGTGCGCCGAAGCGCTCGAAGGTCACAGACTTCGCAAAATAGAGCCCGAGCGAGGAAGCGGCTTCGGTGGCGAGGAAAGCGCCCTTGCTGAGCCCGTAGAACAGGAACAGCGGCACGCTGAGCGGGCCGGTCGAGACCACGATGCCGGTGAGATAGCCGATGATCGCTCCGCCGGTCGCAAGATGCCAGAGATTGGCCTTGAGGTCGTGCCGCGCCAGCCAGTGCCGCACCGGCACCATCGCGATGAGGAAGATACCGATCGCGAGATCGACGGCATGCGAGGGCAGCGCCAGCAGCGTTCTCGCCCCGAGCGCGGCGGCGGGAATGCCGGTCAACGAATAGGCCGCGCAGGCCCGCCAGTCGACCTCGCGCCACCAGGCCAGGATGCGCGAAAAATTCGCCATCACGGACGCCACCGCCATGATCGGCACGGCCTCCTTCGGCCCATACGCGTAGACCAGCACCGGCATCAGCATGATCGACGAGCCCGTGCCGACGATGCCCGAGATGATGCCGGCGAGCAGCCCGACGCTGAGGACGAAGAGAAAGGCCAAGGGCAAGGCTCCCGGAATCGGGCCGAGTTTAGCCAAAAGAGGTGGTAAGGCGAATGGCTGCGCCCGTTGGGCCGTGGTTAAGCGCCGGTTCCGAGCCGTCTGCCAATCCGACCCGTTCGGCGACCTGCCCCTTAGAATTTGAAGCGTATTGATCGGAGCGTCCGCCCCCAGGACTTTGAGGTCCGTGATGCCCGACCGCCCGTCCTTCTCCGCGCTCGACCGCCATGCGGTCCTCGGCGGATCCGACAACGGCTTTCCCTGGTACGCCGGTGCGATGCTCGCGGTGGAAGCCAGTGAAGTGGTGCGGCTGCGCTGCGAGAAACTCGGCCATGGCGACGAGGCTGCCGCGCAGGAGGCCATGCTGATGGTCAGCGAGAAGATCGCGGCCGCCTTCGAGGCGGCAGCAAGCCTGCTGGCCGGGGCAACGCCGGGGACCATCGTCCAGCGCTATCGCGAGCACGTGGCCGCGAATGCCAGGCGGCTATCCGCGAACGAGCTCCGTGAATGATTGCTGCTGGCAGGCAGCATGTCGCAGCAGGAGCCGGCGACCGGATCAACGTTATTTCAGCACCACCCACGCCGGCGCATGATCGCTCGCGCCATCCTCGCCGCGAACCTTCTTGTCGACGCCGGCCTTCGTCAGCCGTGAGACGAGGGCAGGGCTGAGCAGGAGATGGTCGAGCCGCAGGCCGGCATCACGCGGCCAGCGGTTCCGCTTGTAGTCCCAGAACGTGTAGATCCGTTGCTGCGGATTGAGTTCCCGGATCGCATCGCACCAGCCTTGTGCGACCAGTGACGCAAGGGCCGCGCGGCTCTTCGGCTGGATCAGTGCATCCTTGTCCCACGACCGTGTCGGATAGATGTCGATCTCATCAGGCGCCACGTTGAAGTCGCCGGCGAGCACCACGGGCAGATCCTGCTTGATGAGCGTCTTGGCATGGCGCTTGAGGCGCGCAAACCAGTCGAGCTTGTAGTCGAATTTCGGCCCCGGCTGCGGATTGCCGTTCGGCAGATAAATGCTCGAGACGATGATTCCGCGCACCGCAGCCTCGATGTAGCGGGCTTCGAGGTCGCCCGGTTTTCCCGGCAAGCGATCGCGGGTGAGAATCGGCTGGGCGTTTCGGGCCAGGATGGCGACGCCGTTCCACGTCTTCTGTCCACGCCACACGGCGCCGTAGCCGGCCCTTTCGATCGCGTCTGCGGGAAATTCGCCGTCACTTGCCTTCAGTTCCTGAAGCGCGACGACATCAGGCTTTGCCGCGCGCATCCATGCCAACAGATTGGGCAGGCGACGATTGATGTTGTTGATGTTGAATGTCGCAATCTTCATGTAGAGCTGGAGCTTCCACCTTCCGACACCGGAGTTACAATGTCCAAGTTGAAGTTTGCTGCTTTCGTCGTCGTTGCCGCGATCTCCGGAGCGGCTTCGGCACAATCCTCCGATCCGCGCGGTGCGTGCAAGGCGGACTATGACAAATTCTGCGCCGGAATCACGCCGGGCGGCGGCAAGGTCATCGCCTGCCTCGACGCCAAGCGCGATCAGCTCAGCGCGTCCTGCAAGACGGCGCTCGACAGCCGGAAGAAGAAGTAAGCGGCTGACAACTAGGTGGGCAGCGGCGGCGGGCTCACCGGCTTATCGAGCGGCGGCGGAGCCAACGGCTGATCGGCCGCCGGTAAGGGCTCCGGCTTCGTCAGCGACTCCACCACGTTGCCGCCCTTGTAGATGCGGGCATAGCGGTGGCCGAGGCTGGTCAGGACCTCATAGCCGATGGTGCCGAAATGGTGCGCGAGTTCGTCGACGGTGATGCCTTCGCCGATCAGCGTCACCAGATGGCCGCGCCGCGCCGCATTCGGCGGCAGGTCGGTGATGTCGATCGCGATCAAATCCATGGATACGCGGCCCGCGACCGGGCATCGCTTGCCGGCGGCGATGACCTCGGCGCCGCGGGTGCCGTCATTGGAACTGGCGGCGCGGAAATAGCCGTCGGCATAGCCGACGGCGATGATCGCGAGCCGGGTTGGTCTGCGCGCCGTCCAGGTGCCGCCATAGCCGACGGTCTCGCCGCGCTCGACGTTGCGGATCTGAACGATGCGCGCCTTGAGGTCGACGACCGGCTGCATCGGATTGTCGGCCTCCGGCGTCGGATTGACGCCGTAGAGCGCCGCACCCGGCCGGACCAGGTCGAACTGGAACGGGGCACCGAGGAAAATGCCTGATGAATTGGCGAGCGCGGCCGGCACGCCGGAGAATTCGCTGGCGATGCTACGGAAGGCCGCGAGCTGCTTGGCGTTGACGGGATTGTTGAGCTGCTCGGCCGACACCAGATGGCTCATCACCAGCGTGATGCCGTGGTCGCCGGCATTGATGCGGGGGATGATGGCCTGCGCCTCGGCCAGCGTCAGCCCCAGCCGGTTCATGCCGGTGTCGACGTGGATGGCGGCGCCTCCGTTCCAGCCAGTGCGGCGGCAAAACACGTCCCATTCGGCGAGCTCGTTGAGATCGCCGATCACCGGCCGGCAATTGATGCTGGCGTAGTGCTCGCCGGTATTCTGGAAATAGCCGCCGAGCACATAGATCGCGGCGTCCGGCACGGCCCCGCGCACCTTGCGCGCTTCCTCGATGGTGGCGACGAAGAAGGTCTTGCAGCCGGCCTTGCTCAGCGCGCGCGAGACCTGCTCGGCGCCGCAGCCATAGGCGTCGGCCTTGATCACCGCCGAGCATTCGGCGGGGACGGCCGTCTTTTCGAGCTTGCGCCAGTTGGCGATGATGGCATCGAGATCGACGGTGAGCACGCCGCCATAGGCTGCGAGGGCGGCGGCCTGATTGGCCTCCGCCGAGAGAAGGCCGGATTGCGGGATCATTTTCGTGTCGGACGCCATTGTCATGGCGCCGTTTTACGCAAGAGGTTGGCCCGGTTCAAGGAACTCTGCCGGATCAAGGCCTCAGTAGTCGCTGCGATCGGGGATCTGGCCGTCATGCGCGAGGTCGCCGAAGCGCGTCACCGAGGCGTCGAAGTGCAGCTCCACGGTGCCGGTCGGACCGTGGCGCTGTTTGCCGATGATGACCTCGGCACGCCCGGCCGTGCGCTCCATGTCGCCCTGCCATTTGGCGTGTTCTTCGGTGCCGGGGCGCGGCTCCTTCATCGCAAGGTAGTATTCCTCGCGGAACACGAACAGCACGACGTCGGCGTCCTGCTCGATCGAGCCGGATTCACGCAAGTCCGAGAGCTGCGGCCGTTTGTCGTCGCGCGATTCGACCTGACGCGAGAGCTGCGACAGCGCGATCACGGGGACGTTCAGCTCCTTTGCCAGCGCCTTCAGGCTGGTCGTGATCTCCGTGATTTCCTGCACGCGGCTGTCGCTGGCGCGCTTGCCCGAGCCGGACAGCAGCTGGATATAGTCGATCACCAGGAGGTCGAGGCCCTTCTGACGCTTCAGCCGGCGCGCGCGCGCCATCAACTGGGCGATCGACAGGCCGCCGGTCGCGTCGACGTAGAAGGGCAGCGACTGCAGCTCGATCGAAACCTGGCGGATCTTCTCGAAATCGGCCTCCGTGATGCCGCCGCGGCGGATGTGGGAGGAGGGAATGCCGGTGCGCTCGGCCACGATACGCGTGGCGAGCTGGTCGGCCGACATTTCGCAGGAGAAGAAGCCGATCACACCGCCATTGGCGGCCTTCATGGTGCCGTCGGCCTGAAGCTCCGGCACGTAGGCTTGCGCGACGTTGTAGGCGATGTTGGTCGCCAGTGACGTCTTGCCCATGCCGGGACGTCCCGCGACGATGATGAGGTCGGAGTGCTGCAAGCCGCCCATCTTGGTATCGAGGTCGCGCAGGCCCGTCGAGATGCCCGACAGCTTTCCATCGCGCTGGAACGCCTTTGCGGCGAGATCGACCGCGACGGTCAGCGCCTGCGAGAATTTCTGGAAGCCACCATCGTAGCGGCCGGACTCGGCGAGCTCATAGAGCCGGCGCTCGGCGTCCTCGATCTGCGCCCGCGGCGCGAAGTCGACCGGGGCGTCGTAGGCGACATTGACCATGTCCTCGCCGATGCCGATCAGATCGCGGCGCAAGGCGAGATCGTAGATGGTACGGCCGTAGTCCTGCGCGTTGATGATGGTGGTCGCTTCGGCGGCGAGCCGCGCCAAATACTGCCCGATGGTCATGCCGCCGACGTCGGTGTCGGCGGGCAGGAACGTCTTCAGCGTCACGGGGGTGGCGATCTTGCCCATCCGGATCAGGCTGCCGGCGGTCTCGTAGATGGTCTGATGCAGCGGCTCGAAATAATGCTTCGGTTCCAGGAAGTCGGAGACCCGGTAGAAGGCATCGTTGTTGACCAGGATCGCGCCGAGAAGGCTCTGTTCCGCCTCGATATTATGCGGTGCGCTCCGGTAGGCGGGAGTTCCGGCTTCCGGCGCGAGTTTGAGGACGTTCGAATCAGTCAGGGCCATGGTCGAGCGATAGCAATTTTCTGGGGCGGATGCGGGGCCGGGATAAAGCGCCGCCGCAGACCAAAGCGGAAGCAAAAGCTGGCCGCTATCAACCGATCATTAAAGCGGTGGATGATTGGCGGCCGCATCACGTGCCGTGCTTGACGCATTTTCACGGAACGCGTCGCGTCTGGAGAGCCGCCGCGACCAAGCCATGGAAATATCCCGAAACCATGGATGATTGACCTGAACCTGATGGAATGCCGCGCAGACCTACTGGGGAGCGCGACGTGACGCGCGCCGGGGGCTCTCCGCCCGGTGTCAGACCAGCAGGAGGTAGATGAGCGCGATCAAGGCCGCTCCGACGCCGGTGGCGATGAGAGCGTAATCGGTGCGGAGGTCGTCCTGCGCGTCGAATGAGGTTTGGGACTGCTTGCTCATAGCGACCGTCTAAGCCAGGCCCGACGAGCCTCATGTGAAGTAGGTCACAAATCCCCGGATTTTTTCGGGGGTGCGGCCGGAACAGGTTGGGGTGCAAGGGATTACCGTTGGTGTCCCTAGAGAATTCTCCTGCGGGAACGAGGCAAGCGATGCGGCCAGAACGGCAGCACCAGATATGGCGGAGCGAGGCGGGCAGCCGGCTTTGGCTGTCCGGTCTGATCGCAGCCATGCAGTACGCTGAGCAGCCCCACATCCGCCGCGAGCAGCTCGAGCACGACATCCGCGAGCAGGTGCGGGCCCACTTGGCGCTTCCCGCCACCTCGCTGTCCACTCTTCGTCATTAGGATTTTGTTGACCCTCCGGGGCGGGACCGGCGCCACCATTCGACCTGCGCGGGCGGCCGTTGCGGCGCCGCGTCTTTGCGACGATGTGGCCGCTTTCCGGCGGTGCCGCATGACCCGTGTGCCTCCCGTCGCGCGGCGCTATGACGCTGTGTCCACAGCCGATATTCGAAAAGCGCTTAATCACATCCTTGCGCTTGGAGGCTGCTTCCATTCACAGCTCAATCCGCTAAAAGGTGACCGCCGCCGCACCTTGTGCCGGCTGCAATCGCGTCAATTCGATGGAGATGATGGGAATGTCGAGCCGAGCGCTCAGCCTCGCGACGGTAGTGCTTCTGATCGGCTTCGGCGCGACCGACGCCGTTCTTGCGCAGGCGACGAACCTCGAGGCCGGCAAGGCCCCATCCCAGCTCTTCGCGCAGACCTGCAATGCCTGCCACAAGAGCCCGCGTGGGCTGTTGAAGACGGTCGCGCCCGGCTCGCTGCCGGGATTCCTGCGCCAGCACTACACGACCAGCTCCGACATGGCCGGCGTGTTGTCCGCCTACCTCGTCTCCAACGGCGCCACCGATACTCGCTATCAGGCCAAGGACGGGAAGGATAAAAAGGACGGCGCCAGGGAGAAGGAAGCCAATACCACTCCCGCGCAGCCGCCTGAGCATCAGGGCCGCCGCTCGCGATCCCAGGACGCCGCCAAGCCGGAAGGCGAGGCCGCAGCTCCCGCCGCGGAGGGCGCGCGCCAGAAGCGTGTGGCGCGGCCGACCGAGGAAGGTGGCAAGCCCGAGGGGCAGGTCGCACCGGAAGGGCGCAAGGGAAAGCGTCGCGCCAAGCCCGGCACCGAAGAAGCTCCGAAGGTCGATGCCGCCGCGCCCGCCAGCGAGGACAAGAAGACCGAGCCGAAGTCGGAGTTCAAACCCGACAGCGCCAAGGTCGAGCCCAGCCGCGACGCGGCCAAGCCCGAAAGCGCCAAGGTCGAGCCGCGCGGCAGCGACGCTCCGGCACTGCGGCCCGATCCGGTCCCGCAGGTGACGCCCGCTGCCAAGCCCGCCGAGTCCAAGCCCACCGAGTCAAAGCCGGCCGAAGAGGCTTCGCCCAAGCCGGCCGCCTCTGCCACGAGCCCCGAGCCGGCGCCGCCCGCGACCGCTGCCGCTCCGTCGGACTCGTCAGGACCGCCCACGCCGCCGATTTCGCGTTGAGCCGATCAAACTTCGCCGATCGCAGCGGCCACCTCGCGTGGCGAAGTGGCGCGGACCCTGTTGTCACCTTCGGTCTCGGAGAGAAGCTGGCCTCCCGGGCGCGGGGGATTCAAGCCGGGCCGCCAAATCTCCGTTGCCGCCGCCAAAACGAAAAGCCCGGCCGCCTGAGGCGACCGGGCTGATCCGTCTTGTCTCGTCATTGCCGGGTTTGATCCGGCAATCCATCTCATCGAGCTGACTCTGGTGATGGATGCGCGGGGCAAGCCCGCGCATGACGCTGCGTATTTACTTTTCGGTCTCGTCCGCGGCCGGGGCCGGCTCGTCGTCGAGCTGGGCTTCCGGATCGAAGAACTCGCCGGCGGCGGCGATCGCCTCGGCGGCCGCATCGCGGTCCTCGTTGCGGGTCGAGATGTCCTCGCCGCGGTTGATGCGCTCGGCCTCGTCCTGGCTGCGGGCAACCGTGACGGAGATCTCGACTTCAACCTCGGGGTGGATGGCAACGGTGATCGAGCGCTTGCCGATGACCTTGATCGGTGCGTCGAGCTGGACCTGCGGGCGGGACAGCGAGATGCCTTCGGCTTCGAACGCGACGACGATGTCACGCACGTTGACCGAGCCGAACAGCTGGCCGGATTCGGACGCCTGGCGGATCACGATGATGTTCTTGCCCGCGATCTTCTCGGCGACCTTGGACGCCTCGCCCTTGCTCTGGAGGTTGCGAGCTTCGAGCTCGGCCTTCATGCCGTCGTACTTGGCCTTGTTGTCGGCGGTGGCGCGCAGCGCCTTGCCGCGCTTGAGCAGGAAATTGCGGGCATAGCCGTCGCGAACCTTCACGACTTCGCCCATCTGGCCGAGCTTGCTGACGCGTTCCAGCAGAATGACTTCCATATTCGTTCTCCTTTTGAAGTGTTGAGTGTTGAGTGTGGATTTTCGAACTTGAACCTAGATGGTTGGTAGCGGCGGTGGCTGGCGGCTGCGCAGGAAGCGCTCGCGAAAGCCGAACACGGCGTCCGCCATGCCGAGGATCACCATCGCAATCACCGGCCAGCCGAAGACGACGACCACGGCGTAGGTCGAGCTGAGCCAGAAGGTGCGGCTCTTCAGGGCCAGCGTCAGCGTGTGCAGCACGGCAAAGCCGGTGAACGCGTAGCCCATCATCAGCGCCGCCGCGGCGATCTGCGCGGCGATGGCGAGCAGCCCGCCGGTGAAGCAGAAGGCGAGTGCGACGCAGAGCCCGACCAACGTCATCGGCGGCAGCTCCGCAGTTTTCATGTCCGGCCAGGGACGCGCCAGCCGGCCCGACGTCGCCGTGATCCTGGCGCCGAGCCAGAGGTTGAGCGTGAGCGTCATCATCGCGACGACGGTGGCGGCGGCCGGCGCGATCCGCACCAGCGCGTCGACGAACGGGCCGACTTCGCCTGATGTCTGCGAGTCGGTGGCGCGGAGCAGGCGCAGCAAGCCGCGTCGCAACGTTCCGGTGATGGTCTCGGCGTCGGTGCCGAGCGTGAGCAGTGCGGCAATCGTGGTCAGCGCGGCGAAGCCTGCGATCCACAATAGCAGGCGACCGACCGGATACCATTCGAGTTCGGGCTGCGACGCAGGCCCGGCGGCGAGCTGTGTAACGGGGCCCGCCTGCCGGCTGAGCAGGACGAGATGGCCGAGCCACCAGGCCGGCAGCGCGACGGTCACGGCAAAGGCGATGCAGTAGGGCAGGCCGAACAGGGCGCCGAGGCCGATCGCAGCAGCGATGCCGCCGACGCTGGCGCAAAGCGGTCCCCAGCCGATCGCGGCGACCATCAGCGGCAATGGCGCAAGATAGAACAGGACGAGCGAGATCAGCGCGCCCGAAACGATCGAGGCGAACATCAGGGCCGACGCGGCGCCGGCGATCAGGGCTATCAGTCCAAAAGCCATCATCAGCTGTCCCGCTCCCTTCGAGCGGTTAGAGGCATCGCCCCAACCATCGGCGACCGGACGACCCGGAAGCCTTATGAGATCAAAGCATGATCCGGAAAAGTGTGTGGCGGTTTTCCGAAAAGATCATGCTCAAATGACAACCCAGAACGCGATCAATCATCATCGCGTTCTGGAGTGCGGCCGGCGGCGATGTCGTCGCCGGCCGAATTCGTCTTAGCGAATGACGTAGGGCAGCAGGCCCAGGAACCGCGCGCGCTTGATGGCGCGGGCGAGCTCACGCTGCTTCTTCGCGGACACCGCGGTGATGCGGCTCGGCACGATCTTGCCGCGCTCGGAGACGTAGCGCATCAGCAGCTTGGAGTCCTTGTAGTCGATCTTCGGAGCATTCGCGCCCGTGAACGGGCAGCTCTTGCGACGACGGAAAAACGGACGGCGTGCACCAGCTTCAGCCATTGATCTTACTCCGCATCCGTCGTGGTTTCAGCTTCTTCGCGCGGGCGGCGCGGGCCGCGGTCACCGCGGAAGCCGCCACCGTCACGATCGCCGCCACGGAAACCGCCCTCGCGGTCGCCACGGAAGCCACCGCCTTCGCGATCGCCACGGAAGCCGCCGCCGCGGTCGTCACGCTCACGGTCACGATCGGCCTTGCGCATCATCGCGGACGGGCCTTCTTCGAGTTCCTCGACGCGCACGCTGAGATAGCGGATCACGTCTTCGCTGATGCGCTCCTGGCGCTCGATCTCGGCGATCGCCGCGGACGGCGCGTCGATGTTGAGCAGCACGAAATGCGCCTTGCGGTTCTTGTTCATGCGGTAAGTGAGGGAGCGAACGCCCCAATTCTCGGTCTTGGTGACCTTGCCGCCGAGACCCTCGACGATACCAGTCATCTGCGCAGTCAGCTCTTCGACCTGCTGCGTGCTCGCGTCCTGGCGCGCGAGAAAAACGTGCTCATAGAGAGCCATGGAAGTCCTTTCCTCGTGTTGGCGCATCGCCCGGCGTCAAGCCCTTAAGAGGCCTTCGGAAAGGACTCTGGGATTAAGCTCAGAAGGCGGAAACACGGGACGACGGGCCGACTGGCCCTGCCACACCAAAATCACGAATGATTTGCTGAGACCGTCCGTTCAGCTCCCGGCCGGGGTCTGCGGATGCGCGCCTTATACGGATTTTGGCCGGCTTTGCAAGGTTGCGGGGCGGGTTTTCGCTCCAGATCGCCCTCGGGCAGCCAGGTGCCCGCTCTCAGATGCCATCCCGGCTTGATTTATTTGTTTGTATAACATACAAATAAATTGAGGGAGGACTCAATGGCGAAAAGGCCGCTCCAGCAACAGTTCGAGGCGCAGGGCGACCCCAGGCATGCCGCGCGGGCCACGCGCTCGGCCGGCCGCAAGATGCGGTCGCTGCTGCTGGACGCGGCGAGCCCGATGTTCCGGGAGCGCGGGCTGTCCGGCACGGCGATCTCCGACATCGCGGCCGCCGTGAACGCGTTCCCGAGCCAGATCACCTATTATTTCCGCACCAAGGAGGCGCTGTTCGTCGAATGCGCCTGCCGCGACCTCCTGTATCTGGCTCGCGCGACCGAGCAGGCGGCGCTGCAGGCCCAGACGCCGGGGGACTACACGCGCGCGCTGGCCGAGACCGTGACCGCGAGCGATTCGGTCGCGTTCTTCGCCGAGGCGCTGACGCTGACGCGGCGGCGCCAGGATCTCGCGCCGCTGGTCGAGCGCACCATCGAGCGCCTGCATAGCGAGGGCGCGCGCGCCTATGCGGGCCAGGTGGCGCGCCATGGCTGGCGCTCCCTGCGCGCGCCGGACGAAAGTTCGCGGCGGTTCTGGGCCGTCGCCATCGGCGTCATCCTCGAAGGCTACGCCATGGGCCGTTCGCCGGACGAACTTTGCGCCGAGATGATGCGCGTACTTGGCGACCAGGCGAAGCCAGGCGGCGACACCGCGCGTCTGCGCCTCGTCGACGAGCGTGACACATCGACCAATTCGACCAAGGAGGGGTAGGCCATGACCGCACTTCGCATGCGCGCCCGCGATTTCCTGACCGACGACCAGCTTGCCGATGTGCGCACGCGCGTGACCTGGAAGGGCGTTGCGTTGATCGCCCACGCCTGGGCGCTGATCATCGGCGCGATCGCGCTGGTCGCCTGGTGGCCCAATCCGCTGACCTATGTTCTCGCCGTCGCCGTGATCGGGTCGCGCCAGCTCGGACTTGCGATCCTGATGCATGACGGCGCGCATGGCTGTTTGTCCGCCAACGAGAGGACAAATCTGACGTTGAGCCAGTGGTTCTGCGCCTATCCGGTGTTCGCCGAGACGCGCGCCTACCGGCGCTATCATCTGCAACATCATGCGCGCACGCAGCAGGAGGACGATCCTGATCTCGTGCTTTCGGCGCCGTTTCCGATCACGAAGCTGAGCTACCGCCGCAAGTTCCTCCGCGACATCACCGGCCAGACAGGCTTCCAGCAGCGCAAGGCGCAATGGCTCAACGCGCTCGGGCCGAAGGATTGGCCGTTGCGGCAGCGCGCTGCGCACTTCTGGGAGAAGCTTGGTCCGCAATGCCTGGTCAACGCCGCGATGTTCGCGGCGCTTGCGGCAGCCGGCGTGTGGTGGGCCTATCCGCTGCTATGGCTGGTGCCGCTCTTGACCTGGATGATGGTCATCACCCGCATTCGCAACATCGCCGAGCATGCTGTCGTTCCTGACAGCAGCGATCCCTTGCGCAATACCCGCACCACGCACGCCAATGTCCTCGAGCGCCTGTTCATCGCCCCGTATTACGTGAACTATCACCTTGAGCATCATCTGCTGTTCTACGTGCCCTGCTACAATCTGCCGAAGGTCCATCGCCTGCTCGGCGAGAGCCGGCACGCCGGCCGCATGGAGGTGCAGCCGGGCTATGCCGCCGTGCTCCGGCTGGCGACCGCGAGGCCCGACCGGGATGACCGTCCGGGGCAATTGGTGAGCAACGCACGCCGGGCGCGGGCGGGGGCGGCGGTCGATGCCAACCAGACCAACGGCGGTTTTTGAGAGGCCGCATCCCCAGTTGAATGATGGCCGAAGTTCCTATCTTGGCTTGACATTCCGGCCCCGGACAGTGTCTACGGCCCCCTTTGGAGCATGATCCGGAACCATTGCCCAAGGAACTGCGGCCCAAGGAACTGCGGCCCAAGGCCGTGCGTCATCGGTTGCCGGTTCTCGCAGGGATCACGCCCGTCAAGCAGGGAGCGCCGATGACGGCAGCATTCACATTTCCGGGGCAGGGGTCCCAGGCCGTCGGCATGGGCAAGGCCCTGGCCGACGCATTTCCGGCCGCGCGCGCCGTCTTCGACGAGGTCGACGCGGCGCTTGGCGAGAAGCTGACCGCCATCATCTGGGAGGGGCCGGCCGAAACGCTCCAGCTCACCGAAAACGCCCAGCCGGCGCTGATGGCCGTGTCCGTGGCCACCCTGCGAGTTCTCGAGGCTGAAGCCGGTTTTTCCGTCGGGCGGGACGCAGCCTTCGTCGCCGGCCACTCGCTCGGTGAATATTCGGCGCTGGCCGCAGCCGGCAGCCTGACGATTTCCGATACCGCGCGGCTGCTTCGCACCCGCGGTCTCGCAATGCAGAAAGCCGTTCCGGTCGGTGCCGGCGCGATGGCCGCCTTGCTTGGCCTCGACTATGAGACCGCCATTGCGGTCGCGAGCGAGGCGGCGCAGGGCCAGGTCTGCCAGGCCGCCAATGACAATGGCGGGGGGCAAGTGGTCGTCTCCGGCGACAAGGCCGCGGTCGACCGCGCCGTCGAGATCGCCAAGACCAAGGGCGCCAAGCGCGCGATGCTGCTGCCGGTGTCCGCACCGTTCCATTGCAAGCTGATGCAGCCTGCTGCCGATGCCATGGCCGAAGCGCTGGCCAAGGTCACGATCAAGGCGCCGGCCGCTCCGCTGGTGTCGAACGTGCTGGCGCGTGCGATCATGGATCCCGACGAGATCCGCCGCCGCCTGGTCGAGCAGGTCACCGGCACGGTGCGCTGGCGCGAGTCGGTTGCCTACATGGCGGAGCAGGGTGTCACCCGTTTCTTCGAGATCGGTGCCGGCAAGGTGCTGACCGGCCTCGTCAAGCGCATTGCGGAGGGCGCCGTTGGCGTCGCGGTCGGCGGACCGAACGACATCGCCGCCGCCAAGGAAGCATTGGCCGCTGCGAAGCAGGCCTAGAGGAGTCTTCGAATGTTCGATCTGACTGGCAAAATGGCGCTCGTCACCGGCGCGACCGGCGGCATCGGCGGCGCGATCGCGCAGGCGCTGCACGCGCAGGGCGCCACGGTCGCGATATCAGGGACGCGCAAGGACGTGCTGGACGAGCTTGCGGGCAAGCTCGGCGAGCGCACCCATGTGCTGCCCTGCAATCTCTCCAAGGCCGACGAGGTCGAGGCGCTGGTGCCCGCTGCGGAAGCTGCGATGGGGCAGGTCGACATTCTCGTGGCCAATGCCGGCATCACGCGCGACAATCTCTTCGTCCAGCTTCGCGACGAGGACTGGGATGAGGTCATCAACGTCAACCTGACCTCGACCTTCCGACTGGCGCGCGCGGCCACCAAATTGATGATGCGCAAGCGCTTCGGCCGCATCATCGCCATCACCTCGGTGGTCGGCGTCACCGGCAATCCCGGTCAGGGCAACTACACGGCGTCGAAGGCCGGCCTGATCGGCATGATCAAGACGTTAGGCGCTGAATACGCCAAGCGCGGCGTGACCGCGAACTGCATCGCACCCGGCTTCATCAAGACCCCGATGACGGATGCGCTCAACGACAAGCAGCGCGAAACGATTCTGAGCAAGGTTCCGGCCGCCCGCCTGGGCACGCCCGAGGACATCGCGGCTGCCGCCGTCTACCTCAGTTCGAACGAAGCGGCCTATGTCACGGGACAAACCATCCACGTCAACGGCGGCATGGCCATGATCTGACGTCTCGTTCCGCACGGCCCTCCTTGGGCGGTGCAAGATGCGGCAAACGGCCGTTTTCGGAACGAAATGAGGCTTGTAGTCAAGGCAATTGAAGTATGATAACCGGACCTTCAACGGATGGGCAAAGAACGCCATTGCAGGTTTTTGAAACCCTGTATATTGGCGATGCGGAGCCTTGGCCGTCGTTCGCCGGGCCTCTATCGGTTAGGATGGGGCCAAATCAAAGTTCGTAAGCGAAGGCAGTCAACGACCACGACGGCTCGTATCGTCCCGGGGGGTCGGGTCTACAGGGAACAACACGAGGTTATGCAATGAGTGAGATTGGCGAGCGGGTTAAGAAGATCGTGGTCGAACACCTTGGTGTTGAACCCGAGAAGGTTGTCGATGCAGCGAGCTTCATCGATGACCTCGGCGCCGACAGTCTGGACACCGTCGAGCTGGTGATGGCGTTCGAGGAAGAATTCGGTTGCGAGATTCCGGATGACGCGGCGGAGACGATTCTCACCGTCGGCGACGCGACGAAGTTTCTCGAGAAGAACGCGAAGAGCTAAGGCTCTCTCATTTTCGCGTGGACAACATTGAAACCGGACGGGCCGCTGACCAGCGGTCAGCCGGTTTCTTGTTATTGGCCGTGAATCTTTCGATGCGGAGTTTTCGGATATGAGGCGGGTTGTCGTCACGGGTCTCGGCATGGTGTCGCCACTCGGTTGTGGCGTCGAGCCGACCTGGAAGCGGATTCTCAACGGCGAAAGCGGTGCGCGCCCGATCGAGAGCTTCGATGTCTCCGATCTCCAGACCAAATATGCCTGCACCGTCGTGCGTGGTGACGGCAGCAACGACAGCTTCAATCCCGATATCTGGATGGAGCCGAAGGACCAGCGCAAGGTCGACGATTTCATCATCTTCGGCATGGCGGCCGCGGGACAGGCGCTCGACGATGCCAATTGGCATCCTGAGTCCGAAGAGGACAAATGCGCGACCGGAACCATGATCGGATCCGGCATCGGCGGGCTCAGCGGCATCGCCGAGACCGCGATCCTCCTGAAGGAGCGCGGGCCGCGCCGGGTGTCGCCGTTCTTCATTCCGGGCCGCCTCATCAATCTCGCCTCGGGCTATGTCTCGATCAAGCACGGGCTGAAGGGCCCTAATCATTCGGTGGTCACGGCCTGTTCGACCGGTGCCCATGCGGTCGGCGACGCTGCCCGCCTGATCGCTCTGGGCGATGCCGACGTGATGGTCGCCGGCGGCGCGGAATCGCCGATCAGCCGCATCGGCATTGCGGGCTTCAACGCCGCGCGCGCGCTCTCCACCGGCTTCAATGACACGCCGCAGAAGGCCTCGCGTCCCTACGACAAGGACCGCGACGGCTTCGTGATGGGCGAGGGCGCCGGCGTCCTCGTTCTGGAAGAACTCGAGCACGCGCAGCGCCGCGGCGCCAGGATCTATGCCGAAGTGATCGGCTACGGTCTTTCCGGCGACGCCTATCACATCACCTCGCCGTCGCCCGATGGCGACGGCGGTTTCCGCAGCATGGCGGCCGCGCTCAAGCGCGCCGGCCTTTCGGCGTCCGATCTCGACTACATCAATGCGCACGGCACCTCGACGCCGCTCGGCGACGAGATCGAACTCGGTGCGGTCGAGCGCCTGCTCGGCAACGCCGCCTCCAAGGTCGCGATGTCCTCGACCAAATCGTCGACCGGCCATCTGCTCGGCGCGGCCGGCGCGATCGAGGCGATTTTCGCCATCCTGGCGATTCGCGATAATGTCGTGCCGCCGACCATCAACCTGGACAATCCGTCGGTCGAGACTGCGATCGATCTCGTGCCGCACACGGCGAAGAAGCGCGAGGTCAACGTTGCGTTGTCGAATTCTTTCGGTTTTGGCGGTACCAACGCGTCGGTGATCGTCCGGCGGGTGGTCCAATAGTTTGAGTTCGAAACGAATCCACCGTTTTGCCGTATTCGGCGATAGTCATACCCCGTGGGCGCGTGCATTGGCTCGACAAGCGATTGTCAGGCCGCGATTGAACCGGCAGGATTCAGGTTGCATCGATGAGTGAAAGGCCGCCCATTTCGCCCCGGAGTCCGCGGGCAGCGCTCGAGCCCGAGCAGGTCCCGCCGCCGCCGAAGCGATCGGACCGCGCCCGCAATCCCTTCGTGATCGTCGGCAACGCCATCATCACCCTGCTGCTGATCGCCATGATCGGCGCGGGCAGCGTGTATTATTACGGACGGCAGGTGCTGGAGGCGCCGGGGCCGCTGAAGGACGACAAGATCGTCAATATCCCGCAGCGCGCGGGCAAGCGCGACATCGCCGAGACCTTGAACCGGGAAGGCGTGACCGACGTCAATCCGTGGGTGTTCATCGCCAGCGTCGCGGCGCTGAAGGCGAGTTCGGACCTCAAGCCGGGTGAATATTCGTTCCAGAAGAACGCCTCCTTGCGCGATGTCATCGCCACCATCGTCGAGGGCAAGGTGGTGCAGCATGCCGTGACGATCCCGGAAGGCCTGACCTCCGAGCAGATCGTGGCGCGGCTTTCCGACAATGACATCTTCACCGGAAGCGTGCGCGAGTTGCCGCGCGAGGGCACGCTGCTGCCGGAGACCTACAAGTTCCCGCGGGGGACCCCGCGCGATCAGGTGATCCAGCGCATGCAGCAGGCGCACAAGCGCGTGCTGGCCGAGATCTGGGAGCGCCGCAATCAGGACATTCCGGTCAAGACCCCGGAGCAACTGGTGACGCTGGCCTCGATCGTCGAGAAGGAGACCGGCAAGCCCGACGAGCGCAGCCGCGTCGCGGCGGTGTTCGTCAATCGCCTGAAGCAGAGGATCAAGCTGCAGTCAGATCCGACGATCATCTATGGCATCGTCGGCGGCAAAGGCACGCTGGGGCGGCCGATCAAGCGCAGCGAGATCACGCAGCCGTCGCCCTACAACACCTATGTCATCGAAGGCCTGCCGCCGGGCCCGATCGCCAACCCCGGCCGGGCCTCGCTGGAAGCCGCCGCCAATCCGGCCCGCACCCGCGATCTCTTCTTCGTTGCCGACGGCAGCGGCGGGCATGCCTTCACCGAGACCTACGACGCGCACCAGAAGAACGTCGCCAAGCTGCGCGCGATGGAGAAGCAGATCCAGAACGACACGGTCGAGCCGGCCGAGGATGCACCGGCACCGGCCGCCGCAGCGCCGGCCGCAGCCGACACGCCGACCGCGGCCACGCCGCCGCGGCCCAGCCAGCCGAAGAAGCCGCCGGCGGTACGCCCTGCCAATCCCGCGCCCGCCCGGCAGGGCGCGGTGCAGCCGGTCCCGCCGGTGGTTCAGCGCTAGTTGAGCTGCAGACCTGCCTACGGGACTTTGCGGATTCCACTTTGCTGCAAAATAGTCTTAAGATTCGCGTGGCCTGATGGCCTCGCGAATCCCGTGCTCCTGGAGAATTTGACCTGATGGCGCTGTCGTCCATGACCGGCTTTGCCCGAAGCCACGGCGCGAGCGGGCCGTATACGTTCGAATGGGAATTGAAGTCGGTCAACGCCAAGGGCTTTGACCTCAGGGTGCGGCTGCCGCAGGGCTTCGACGAGCTCGAGGCTTACGCCAAGAAGCGCGCCGGTGAACTGCTGGTGCGCGGCACGGTCTATGCCAATCTCACCGTCAAGCGCGCCAATGCTGCAGCCTCGGTCCGGGTCAATGAGGACGTGCTCAACGCCGTCCTCAAGGCCGCCTCCGTGATCGCCGGCAAGGTCGATGCGGTTGCGCCGAGCGTCGACGGCCTGCTGGCCATCAAGGGTGTGATCGAGGTCGCCGAGCCCGAGGGCGACGAGGAGGAGGACAAGGCCGCGCGGACCGCTGCCGCCGACGCATTCGACAAGGCGCTCGCCGAACTCGTCGAGATGCGCAAGCGCGAGGGCACCTCGCTCGGCCAGATCCTGATCCAGCGGGTCGACGAGGTCGAGCAGCTGGCGAAAAAGGCGGAAGCCGCGCCGGGCCGCAGGCCCGAGGCGATCAAGGCCCGACTCGCCGAGCAGATCGCGACATTGCTCGACACCTCCGACCGTTTCGATTCCGACCGCCTGATGCAGGAAGCGATCCTGATCGCGACCCGGGCCGACATCCGCGAGGAGCTCGACCGCATCGCCTCACACATCGCGCAAGCGCGCGAGCTGATCGGCAAGGGCGGCCCGGTCGGTCGCAAGCTCGACTTCCTGGCGCAGGAGTTTCACCGCGAGGTCAACACCTGCTGCTCGAAGTCGAACGACATCGAACTGACCAATACGGGGCTTGCCATGAAGAACGTGGTCGAGCAGTTCCGCGAACAGGTCCAGAATCTGGAGTGATCGATGACGACGGGCGGCCACGGTACTGACGGTGTCGAGCGGCGCGGATTGATGTTCGTGCTGTCCTCGCCGTCGGGCGCGGGCAAGACGACGCTGTCGCGAATGTTGCTTGAGCGGGAGCCCGGTCTGAAGATGTCAGTGTCGGCGACCACGCGCGCCAAGCGCCCGGGCGAGGTCGACGGGAAGGATTATTTGTTCGTCGACAAGCCGCGCTTCGAGGCGATGGTGAAGGGCGACGAGCTGCTCGAATGGGCCACCGTGTTTGACAATCTTTACGGCACGCCGCGCGCGCCGGTCGAGGCGGCACTGTCGGCCGGGCAGGACGTGCTGTTCGACATCGACTGGCAGGGCACGCAGCAACTGCACCAGAAAGCAAGCGTTGACGTGGTTCGCGTCTTCATCCTGCCGCCGTCGGCAGCCGATCTGGAGAAGCGGCTGCATTCGCGCGCGCAGGATTCCGACGAGGTGATCCGCAACCGCATGAGCCGCGCCAGCCACGAGATGAGCCACTGGGCGGAGTACGACTACATCGTGATCAACCACGACGTCGACGAGGCCTTCGCCGAGGTGCAGTCGATCCTGAAGGCCGAACGCCTCAAGCGCGAGCGGCGGACTGGACTCGTGGGCTTCGTGCGAGGTCTTCAAGGCCAGCTTCAAGGCTAGGCTGCGTCAGCCGCGGCCCTTCCTGCGCAAGCCGTTCCAGCATCGCCGTGATGACATCGATGTCGACGGCAACATCATGGTGCGCATCGTCGTCGCGCTCGGCCGGCCCTTCGTCGTGAACGTCATGGGCGGCGAGCTGCGGCGCTGGGGGCTCGATCTCGAATTCGTCTTCGAAGGCCGCGATCTCGGACTCGTCAGGCTCTGTCGCCTTGGCCTGTGCAGGCGGAACCTGGCTTGCGCCCCTGGCGATCGCGTTGGTGAATGCGGCGACCTGCGGGGCCGGGGCGCGCACGGCATCGAAGTCCACCGGACGCGGGGCGCGTGGCGCGGTGGAGGCAAGTGATGGCTCGAGCCAGGGCGCGCGGCTGTCGTCGTGACGTTGCGGCTCCCGCTGGTCCCAGTTGACGCGGCGGTCGCCCGCTTGGACGCGGACGCGTCCGCCGGCGAAGCGATAGATGACGCTGGCGAGCAGGCCGGCCAGCGCCAGCGCTCCGACGATGACAAGCATCAGCGTTTGCAGCGAGCCGGTCGGCCTGTCAGCGGGGATTTCGGCGGCGGCGAGCGCCACCGGAGCTGGGGCCTTTGCCGGCTTCGCGCTCGGCTGTGCGGCGGTCGATGCAGATGTGGTCACCGGCTGTTGCGCAGGCGCGGTGGTCGTCGTGGCGTCGGGCCAGCGCGCGGCGATGGCGGGCTGTTGCGCACTGGTGTCAGCTTGCTGGGGGGCCGGCTGGACATTCGCCGTCGACGCTGCACTTGCCGCGGCAGCAGCCTGCGGCGCGATATATTCAGCGCGCGCATTCTGCACCGATGGCGGCGCCGCAGGTTCGCTCGGTGTGTCCGCCGTCGTCTGGGTGCCCTGTGTGGCCTTGCCGCCTTCGGCGCGCAGGTACCAGCATTGCCGCTTGGTTGCGCGCTCGAGGCGATAGTACCAATGCTGTCCCTGCGGTGCGGTGCCCTTCGGTGAGGCGAGGCAGTCGCTCGCATTTGCAGTGCTCGCCACCGCTGTCCCCGTTGCCGTCGGCGCGTTCTGCGACACGGCGGCGAGTGGTGCGCCGGCGATGACGCTGCCAACCAGCGCTGATATGAATTTCGCGGTGCGGTTGCCCATCCTGGTCTCCCGATTACGCATGACGCAACTCTTGACCTGCCCCTTCTCGCCGAGGAGTTGGGTGGCAATGAGCCGCAAATCCGGAGAGGATGTGGCTTGAATTGGGCCTGCGGCGCGTCGATGCGTCGAGTTCAGCCCGTTGCGAGTTGCGCTATTGCTTGGCTGACGTCCAGGTTCCGCCGCAGCCATCGGATCGCCGCCAGGTCCCGGAACCGCTGCGCCCTGAGACGCGGCCAGTGCTGGTGAAGGTTACCCCCTGACCTTGGCCCTGTGTCGAGACCGAGCCGCTCGGGCTGACGGTTCCGCTGACACCTTCGCCGATGACCTTTCCGGAACTGACCACGACCGCGCCGCTGGTCGAGCCCCCGCAGCCGACGCTCGTGACGATCCAGGCGCCGTCGAAATTGCCGCCGCCACCCCCGCCGCCGCTTCGGCGCGGCGCGGAACGCTCTTCGGCGGCCGGTTTGCTCCGCCGCGCCGATGGCGCGGGCTCGGCGGAGCGATCGGAACGCGAGCCGGACAGCGATTTCTCATCATTGCCGATCGCGCCGCCGGCGCTGCCGGATTGCGCGAAGGCGGACGATGAGGAGAGCGCGATGAGAAAGGCGAATGTGCGGGTGACGGCATGCGACATGAGTGATCAATCCAGCAATGAAAATATCTCAGCGGCCGGAGCCGTCGGCACAGACGGACCCGATAATCCGGCAAGCTTTGCCAGCCTTGCCGCATTCGTCAAGCGCGGCGTCTCTGGCGCGCTGGACGCTGTCGCGCTGGACCAGTGACCACGACTTGTCGGAGATCGCGAACGCGCCGCAGCTCTTGCCGTAGAACGAGAGCTCGACCGGACATTTGGCGCCGGCGCAATTGCCGCGTGCATCCGCTACCGCTGCTCGCCGCGAGGCGTGGTTCCACGATATGCCCCATTTGCTGCTGTCGGGGCCGTAGACGATCGAGCCCCACGGCTTCAGATCGTCCATCTTCCGCATCCGCAGCAGCAGGCCTTCGGTCGGCTCGCCATTCGGCACCATCGAAATCCGCTGCTGCAGTTTCGTGATCGAGCGGGTCAGCCCTTCGGGCGTATCAGGATCGAAATTGAGTTCATACAGCCGCTCGCTGAGTTCGCTCAGCAGCGCGGCATCGCGCAGCGGCACGTGGTCGGGATCGGCGCGCAGGCGCTCCGCGGGCAACGGATCGGGCTGCATCGCGGTGACCTGCGGTGGCGCATTTTGCGTCGGCGGCACGAAATAGAAAGTGCCGTCTATCGGCGATGACGACACCCATGGCTGCTGCGCGCCTGACGTGGCGCGCTTTACGGCGAGGCCGACCTGGTTGAAGGTCTGGAACACGTCGAGGCCCGCCGTCCGGACCGTCGTCGCCAGCGCCTTGGTGTACGGGCTGTGGCCGTCGCTGCCGTCTTGCGCGACATTGCCGGGCTGCGTCGCGTAGGAGATCAGCGTGCCCTCGGGCGCGCGCATCTGCGCCAGTCCGCCGTCGGAGGACCGCAGGCCGCGCGAGCCGAACGGGTTGTTGCGGCAGGCATCGAGGATCACGAGGTTGAGCCGCGTGCCGGAGCCCTGCATCTGCCGCAGCACGAGATTGACGTCGGTCATCTGGAAGTCGACGTCGGCCTCGCGCGTCGGGTTGGCGCCGACAGGCACGAGATAGTTGGAGCCGGCGACCTGCACGCCGTGGCCGGCATAATAGAACAGCGCAACGTCGGCGCCCTGGACCTGTCGTCCGAAGCTCTGCACCGCAATGTCCATCGCGGCCTTGTCGAGATCGAGCTGGGCGTGGCCGCCGACGAGGGTGAAGCCGAGAAGCCCAAGCGTCTCCGCCATCAGGCTGGCGTCCTTGGACGGGTTGTCGAGCGGCGTGATGTTCTTGTAGGCGGAGTTGCCGACCACCAGCGCGACTCGCTTCTCGGCGGATGCCGGCACCGCGGCGGCAAGCGTGGCTGCGATCAGCGCCGCCAGCACGAGGACGCGATGGAAAAAGCTCGCGTGCATGAAAAATCCCAAAAGGAATGGCCGCAGTCTAGCATCTGGGGGCGCGAGCGAAAAGCGGTGCGGCGTTCGTACAGGCCGTCAGGCCCGGGCTTGCCGTGTTTTTGACGCTCGAAATGGCGGCATCCACAATCAGAGCAAACAAAGCAGGAGCAGAATACCACTGCAACTGCTGATCGGCACCTTGATGCGAGCACGCGGGATCGTCGCCGATGCTACTTCCACACCCGCGCCAGCGTCAGGGCCAGAAGCCCCATCGCGGTGCTGATGAGGCCGACCATCGCGTAGGACTGCGCGAACAATCCGGTTTGAACGAAGACCTGGCACGCGATGGCAACGCAGATCGCGGCCAGCAAAAGGCAGGCGCAGCCTGCGATGATCGCCAGATAGCGTATCGCGGTCGCGACGGGTCTTGCCGGTGATGTGGAATCGGTCATGCGGGAAGACAACGATGTTGCGGGCCGCGAGTTCCGTCATCGGCGGCGATGCGCAGGACCATCAGTCGTGCGTGCAGCAATCGACCAGCGCGCGCCAGATGCGTTTGAGCTCGATCGTCCTCTCGAGTTCGAGAACATGATTTGCGGCGGGGACCGCCGCGACTGCCTCGCGGCTCGCAACGCGCGGTTCGATCCAGCGTTCGGATATTGGATCATACCATTTGCCGGGATTGACCAAGGGAGAGGTTCCTTCGCGGGCTCAATGCGTCCGCCGGCGTGGTGGCCATCTTCGTTGCCAGCCGAGGCGTTCCGTTGCCGTCACGTGAGACAAACGGCTGGAAGCTCGCGGTGTTCCAATGCGGGCTCACGCGATCCGTGGCGCGGCCGGGCGCTCGTGCTTCTGCTGCTCACCCGTCGTGAGCTTGGTTCGCCGCTAGCCTTGCGCCAGATAGAGGAGGTGCAACGAGTATCCAGATTTCGGCAGGCTCAGCTTTTGCTGTTGGGCAATGCGGACGCACGAGCCGCAGGCCGCCTCGATCCGGCCGCCTAAAATGGCCGGCCACCTCAACGAAACCTCCGCGTCACCATCGCCAGCACGAATACAGGCTCCGTTCCGTCAAACACGCTGAGGGTCCAGCTGTCGCCGGGGCGCAGCGCGTGCTCGACGTCGCGTGAAAGGCGTACCGCCTCGCGCCAGGCGGCCTCGTCGTCGAGGAGCGCTTCGCCCGTGGTGTCGGTGTGGGGCTGCTGACCTTCGAAGTGAAAATAATACCGCTGCATGTCCGGGCAATGCGGGCCACGCAAATATGTTCCGGCAGCGCAGCGCTCTGCGCCGATCAGCTGCCGAGCTGCCGAGGCCGCGCACACAGCACGTCGAGACGATACTTCCTCGCCAATATGCCTCTTGCGCGCGCCGGTGTAGGCGTGGATCTCAGGGCTTCATCCGAGCCGAGTCATCTCAGATGGAGTTTCTGCGTAGCCGGGATTGGGCCATTGGCAATTTGCCTGCGATAGGCGTCGATCGCCTTGTTGGCGAGCATCAGCTGCCGGCGCTCGCCAGTCCTGAGTTGGGCTTCGATCGCATCGAGAAGCAGGTTCGCCGTCTCTTCCGGAGGGCCGAGCTCGCCGCTCGTCTCCAGACAACTCCAGGCAATGAAGAATGCGCTTTCGACCGTGCAGCGAATGGACATGGGCTGCCAACGCAGCGCGGCTGAAGCTGTTCCGGGTGGTGTGTTGTCGGCGAGCAAAGGGCGAGACGCGCTATTTCAGCGAGCTGCTGATCGAGCCGAATTTGAGCTTCAACGACACGCCAAGATTGTTGACCACGGCGATGATCGCAAGCGCGATGCCCGCGGCGATCAGCCCGTACTCGATCGCGGTCGCGCCGGATTCGTCGGCCAGGAAGCGGCGAATGGTCTGCATGATCTCACCCGAAGTCCAAGAAAGAAGCTGGTGAGGACCATAGTTCGCCGGTATCCGGTTCCCCTAGGCGGAACCACGGCTTGCGTCAATTCCGAGTTAATGGCGTCGAGCAAGCGCAGCGGCGCGATGTGTCGCGCCGCTGCGTGACCACTCAGTTCTTCAGCACGATGCGACCGACCACCTTGCCGGCGCGCAGTTCGTCGATCCATTTCTGGACGTCGCCCATCGGTTCCTCACGCATCGGCGTCGGCTTGATCTTGCCGGCGCGGGCCAGCGCCATCAGTTCCTGGGCCTCGCTGAGCGTGCCGACCATGAAACCCTCGATGGTCATGCGCTTGTAGACCCATTGCACCATCGGCAGCGTGAACTGTCCGCCCATCAGGCCGGACACCACGATCTTGCCGCCGCGCGCGGCGACCGCCACCGCGAACGCCATCGACTTCTCGTTGCCGGCGAAATCGACGATCTCGTCGAAGCCGCCCTCGGTCTCTTTCAGGATGCGCTTGATCACGTCGGGCTCGGACGGATCGTAGGCGCCGGCCGCGCCGTTCTTGAGCGCGGTATCGCGCGCGGCCGGCGAGAGGTCGGCAACCGTGATCGGCTGCTTGAACATGGCTTGGGCGAACGACAGGCCCATCATGCCGACGCCGCCAAGACCAATCAGCAGCAGGTTGCGCTGGCGCGGACGGTCGACCAGGCGCTTGAGCGCGCCGTAGGCTGTCACGCCGGAGCACATCAGCGTCGCGGCCTGGTTGACGGGCAGGGGATCGTAGTCGAGCAGGTATTTTGCGTCGGGCACCAGCACGTGGGTGGCGAAGCCGCCGTCGATGGAGACGCCGAGGAAGCGCTGCTTGACACAGAGATTCTCGTCGCCATTGGCGCAGTCACGACACTGGCCACAGCCGATCCACGGGAAGACCGCCTTGCGGGCGCCGACGAGACCGGCCGGCACGTCGGAGCCGACTTCGTCGACGACGCCGGCGATCTCGTGGCCGAGCGTGAAAGGCAGCGTCATGCCGCGCGTGGTGTCGAGCTTCTTGCCGCCGCCGAGATCGGCATAGCCGTCCTGGATATGCAGGTCCGAATGGCACAGACCGCAGCGCTCGATACGCACCAGCACTTCGCGGCCTTGCGGCTTGGGCGTGTCGACGATGGTCTCGCACAAGGGCGCATCGAACTTGACCAGGGACTGCCGACGCATCAACGCCATATTCCTTCCTCCGAAATTTATGCTTTAGCCTTCGCTGCGTATATCGGCCAATTCACGCGCCATGGCAACAAAGCCCGCGATCGGGATGGTCTCCGCGCGCCGCGTCGCATCGACGCCGGCGGCCGCCGCCAGACGCGCGGGATCGACGGCGAGCGATTTCAGGCTCTGGCGCAGCATCTTGCGGCGCTGGCCGAAGGCTGCGGCCGCGACCTGTTCGAGCATTCTGCGATCGCAAGGCAGAGGCTGCTCGCGCGGGATCAGTCGCACGACGGAGGACGTGACCTTCGGCGGCGGCACGAAAGCGGACGGCGAAATGTCGAACAGGATTTTCGTTTCGCAGCGCCAGTTGGCGAGCACGCCCAGGCGGCCATAGGCCTCCTCGTCTTCGCGGGCGACGATGCGTTCCGCAACCTCGCGCTGGAACATCAGCACCATCATCCCGAACCAGGGCGGCCAGGGCTCGGCCGTCAGCCAGTTGATCAAAAGCTGGGTGCCGATGTTGTAGGGCAGGTTGGCGACGATCTTCGCCTTCTGGCCATCGAGCAGCGGACGCGGATCGATGGTCATGGCATCGCCATGCACGATCTCGAGCCGGCCGGGATAGTGCGCGGAAATCTCCTGCAGCGCCGGGATCGCGCGCTCGTCATGCTCGATGGCGATGACGCGCCTCGCGCCGAGCGCGAGCAGGGCGCGCGTCAGCCCGCCCGGGCCAGGGCCGATCTCGACGATGGTGCAGTCCTCGAGAGGAGCAGCCGCACGCGCGATCCGCGCGGTGAGATTGAGATCGAGCAGGAAATTCTGGCCGAGCGATTTGCGGGCCGACAGCGCATGCTGGCGAATGACCTCGCGAAGCGGCGGAAGGTCGTCGATCGCGCTCATTCGCTCGTTGCGGCCGCCATGCGGCTCGCAAGCCTCAAGGCCGCGATCAAACTGGCCGGATTGGCCTTGCCCGTGCCGGCGATGTCGAAGGCGGTGCCGTGATCGGGCGAGGTGCGGATGAAGGGCAGGCCGAGCGTGACATTGACGGCGTCGTCGAACGCGACCGTCTTGATCGGGATCAGCGCCTGATCGTGATACATGCAGACCGCGCAGTCATAGAGATTGCGCGCGGCTTCGTGGAACATGGTGTCGGCGGGCAATGGCCCTCTGGCATCGATGCCGTCGTTGCGCAATGTCCTGAGCGCCGGCGCGATGACGGTCTGCTCCTCGTGGCCGAGCGAGCCATCCTCGCCGGCGTGCGGGTTGAGGCCGGAGATCGCGATGCGCGGCCTTGCGATGCCGAAGCGGGATTTCAACTCGGTCGCGACGATGCGCACGGTCGAGACGATGAGCTCGCTGGTGAGCTGCGCCAGCGCCTCGCGCAGCGAAACGTGGATGGTCACGGGCACCACGGCGAGCCGCGGCGACCACAGCATCATCACCGGCTGCGGCACGTGGCCGTTCGCAGCCGCGAGTTCGGCGAGGAATTCGGTGTGGCCGGGATGGCGGAATCCCGCGCGGTAGAGCACGCTTTTGGCGATCGGATTGGTGACGATTGCAGCGGCGCGCCCGTCGCGGACGTCGGCGACGGCCTGTCGGATCGAGGCGAGCGCGGCCGGTGCGCTCGATGCGTCGGGCTTGCCGGGCCCGGCCGTGGCGTGCTCGCCGGTGGCGACGACCGGCAGAGCCTCGGCGAAGACCGCTTCGGCCTCGCCCGCGCTCGACGCGACGATCCTGATGTCGGCGCCGAGCGCTTTGGCGCGCTGTGCAATCACAGCCTCGTCGCCGAGTAGATAGAAGAACGGCAGGTTCAGTTCACGGCGCCTGAGCCATGCTGCGATCGTGATGTCAGGGCCGATGCCGGCGGGCTCTCCCAGCGTCAGGGCGAGCGGTTTTGCGGAACGCCTGAGAGAAGGACTGGCCATCACCGGTTGCGATATTCGATCATCGCGGCCTTGCGGAGCTCGTCGAGATAGGCCTTCTGGGTCTTCTCGTACTTCTCCGAGTACATCTTCTCGCGGATCTCGCGCTTCTTCGGCGTGTCGATCATGGTCGACTGGCGCGAGCAAAGCACGACCATCTCGATGCCCGCCTTGGTCACTTCGGGCGCGGTGAGGTGACCGATCGGCGTGTCGTCGAGCACCTTGCGCAGCGCCTCGGGCAGCTCCGCGGTCGTCTTGGTGACGGTTTCGCGGATGGTGGCGTTCGGCGTCGAGCGGAACAGGGAGTTGGCCTCCTCGCAGCTTCCGATGCGCGCGCGATACTGCTCCGCCTCTTTCTGCCGCGTCTCCAGGAAGGCCGGGGACGAGCCGCGCGGCACGATCAAAACGATCGGCTGCATCTTGTATTCGGTGCCCTCGATCTGAAGCTTGTCGCCGGTCTGGGCCTGCACGGCCTGCGCGACGTCGCGCTCGCCGACCATCAGCTTTTCCTTGTAGCGGCCGCGCACCAGGCTGGTCCACACCATCTCGGCCTTCATGCGGCCCTTCAGCGTTTCGGGGCGGACGCCCTTGACCTCGAGCGACTTGGTGAGCTGGTCCGGCGTGATGCGCATGCGCTGCGCCATGCCCTCATAGGACTGGTTGATGTCGGAGACTCCGGGATCGACACCGTACTTCTTGCCTTCCTTCATCTTGATCTTGTCGTCGATCAGCTCGTTGATGACCTCCTGCCGGGCGGGGGTCTTCTGCGTCGTCAGCAGGTCGAGCTTGGAGCGCTGCTCGATGTCGAAATCGGTGATGGGATCGCCATTGACCATGACGACGATGTTCTGCGCGCGCGAGGGCGAGGGCAGGCCGGTCAGGATCAACCCGGCGCCGATGGCGAGGAGGAGGCGGAAGGCTGGCAATATGGTCGTCATGGTTGTCGCTCGCATGTCAGCCGAAATGATCCTGCGATCGGGAACAAGCGGCCGGCATTTTGGACGGGTTCACTGGAAGCCGGCGGAACTGCTGGACCCCGTCGAGGTCGCAATCGTGCGCAGACCGATCTGGAACATGAACGCGTGGTTCAGCGTGGGCGGTGCGGTGCCCGCGGAATAGCTATACGAAGTTACATAGTTCAAACCGAGCACGAAGCAATCGTCGACGTAGCCGGCGCCGAGCACATATTGGTTGATCTTGTTGGCCTCGAGGTCCCAGCGCGCCGAGCCCGTCACCACCCAGTTGGTCGCGACCTTGATCGAGCCCGACGTCAGGATGCCTTCGCGGCGGGTCAGATAGCCGAGCTCCGGCTGCGGCGCGTAATTGCCGTACATCATGCTGATCGACCAGCGATTGAAATTGGCGCGGCCTTCCGCCTCGAAGCGCTGGATGTTCCAGGTCTGCTCGTCCATGCGGGAGCGGACGCTGAACGTATAGGTGCTGTTCGGAGAGTAGGAGGCGCTCGCGACGTAATCGGAACGCGTTTTCTGGAGGCCGGAATCGACGCCTGTATTGATGGAATCCTGAACCGCGTAGGAGTTCATGCCGAACAGCTGGTAGGACTGGCCGAACAGCACCTTGACGGCGCCGCCCTTGTCGAATTGCGTGGTGGATTGCACGCCGACATTGGCGCGGCCACCGCCCTCGACGCGGTCGTAGCCGGAGAACTTGTCGACGCTGAACAGGTTCGAGGCGTCGAACACCAGGCTCTGCGCATCCTCGTTCGGAAGCTTGCCGGCATAGGTCTCGTTCGGCCGGATGATGATCTGCGCGATCGGCTCGATAGTGGTCGAGCCCCAGGGCTGAACATTGATGAAGGGATAGCGGTATTCCAGGCCGACGGTCGGCATCAGGCGCAGCGCCTGGGTATCGCCCACCGGCAGAAAGTTCGAGACGCCCGGCTGGTTGGAGACCGAGGAATTGATCGCGTCGGCGCGGATGCTGGCGAATGGCGTCCAGATCTCGCCGAACGGGTCGGTGAAGGATTTGCGCCACTGCGCTTCCGCCGTCAGGCGAGTGTAGGTGCCGGGGGCGCCGCGTAGCAGGCACTGCGACGGCAAGCGGGCAAGCGGATCGGCCGACGCGGTCGTGCACAGACTGTTGGTGTTGGCGAGCGTCGTGATCGGATCGAACACGGCGCTTTCGCGCGACATGTTCACGAAATTGGTCTTGTAGCTGAACTCGCCGCCGAACACCGGATAGTTGAGCACGTTCGAATAGTCGATCACGGGATAGACGATCGGGACCTGCTGCTGGTTGCCCGAGTAGCTCAGCCAATACATCGTGCGTGCGTCGAAGAAGCTGCGGTTGCCGACGCCGGTCAGATAAAGCTGCGACAACGCGTCTGTCGGCAGATACAGGAACGAGCCCAGCGGATCGCGATATTGCGACAGCCGATAGTCCGAGAAGAAATAGTAGTCGGACATGACGACGCCGTCCCAACCCCAGACCCATTTGTCGTTCAGAGCAAACTGGCCTTTGGTGTCGAGAGCGCCGCGGAATTGACGGTCGCCGGGCTGACCCGCGAGCGCGCCGCGGTCGAGTTGGTCGATGCCGTAAGCCCGGATCTGGTAGGAGCCGTCCAACAGACGCTGGCGGAACTCGGCCTGCATCAGCACGCCCTGCCGGGTCGTGATGCGGGGAGTGAGAGTGAGGTCCATGTCCGGCGCGATCGCCCAATAGAACGGGACTTCGACGCCGTAGCCGAACGGCGTGTTCGACGTGAAATACGGCATCAGGAAGCCGGTCTTGCGCTTCACGGTCGGGTCGGGCGTCGAGAAATAGGGCATGTAGGCGATCGGCACGCCGAAGAATTCGAGCTGCGCCGTCTCGAAATACAGCATCTTCTCCTGCTGGTCGTGGATGATGCGCGCACCCTTGACCTGCCACAGCGGCGGCTTTTTCGGATCGTCCTTGCACGGCGCGCAGGCCGTGTAGACGCCGTTCTCGAACACCGTGTAGTTGCCGCTGGAGCGATCGGCGCGGCTCGCGGCCATGCGGGTCTGGTCGGCGGTGTCCACGCGCAGCGAATCGACGAAACCGTCGCGGTAGTCGTCCGAGAGATCCATGATCTCGGCATAGGTGATCTTGCCGTCGGCATCCGTCATGCGGATGTTGCCTTCGGCATGAAGACGCTTGGTCTTCTGGTCGTAGACGACCCTGTCGGCCTCGACGCTGGTGCCGTTGTAGAACAGCTGGACGTTACCGACCGCGGAGACGCGCGAATTGTTGTAGTCGTAATCGACCTCGGTTGCCTGAACCAACATCTGGTTGTCGTTGGCGGCCTTGGGCGGCTTCGGACGCGGCGGCAGCGGATTGTAGCTGAAGCTCTGGGCAGAGGCGGGCGTCACGGCGGCGACGTTCATCAGGCCGCCGAGCGAGGCCACGGCGGCGATCGCGAGCAAGAGCCTGCGCACGGACAATCCGCACCCGTTCGCGCGCACCAGCGTGCGGCGCGTCAAACGAGACACGAGCCCTCGATGGACGGCAGTCACTAACCGTCCTCCTGATACAACAAGGCCAAAAAGCCGGTGAGGCCGCCCACCACCACGGGCAACCACGCCGCAGCGATCGGATGCATCAACTCAGCCTTGCTCAAGTCTTCAGTCACTTTCGACAAAACGTAGAGCAGAAAGCCTGCGCCCACGCCACTCAAAACCATCTTCTGTACGCCGCCCATCCGGAAGAAACGCAACGACACGGAGGCCGCCAGCATCACCATGGCGGCAAGCAAAAACGGCTGCGCCAACAGCTTGTGATACTGGAGTCGATAGCCGGCTGTCGCGAAGCCCGAGCTTTCGGAGGAGCGGATGTAGCCCGGTAGTTGCCAAAAGGACACAGTCTCGGGTGTGGAAAAGCTGTTGCGGACCTGGGCCTCGGTCAGCGTCGTCGGAATCTCCAGGGTCGCCTGGTCGACCGGCGGCTGGTCGAGCGAGAAGCGTCGCACGGATTTGAACAGCCAGCGGCCGGCCTCCAGCGTCGCCTCTCGCGCCTCGATCCGCTCCTTGAAATGCCAGTCTGTATCGAATCGGAACAGGGTCAGTCCGGTCAGCCGGACGCCCTGCTGTTCGCTGCGCGCCGCATTGATGATGGTCTGTCCGTCATTGGTGACCTGGTTGAGCCAGAATCCCGAGGCGTCCTGGATGCCGCCCCCGGGTGCCGAGCCGAACAGCTCGGCTTCCATGCGTTTGGAGAGCTCGCGCAGATTCGCCGACATCGGATTGTAGGCGACGGTGGCGATCACGCCGATCAGCAGCGCGCTGCCGAGCGCCGGCGAGATGAATTGCCAGGCGGAGATGCCGGCGGCGCGCGCCACCACGAGCTCGAGCCGGCGGGAGAGGGCGAGATAGCAGGTCATGGCGCCGATCAGCATGCAGAACGGCGTCAGCTTCTCGAGCAGCTGCGGCACCCGGAACAGCGAGGTCTCGGCCACCATGAGCGCGGAGGCGGATGCAAGGCCCGAGGTCTTGCGCACCATCTCGATGTAATCGACCAGCACCAGCAGCAGGAAGATGCTGGCGAACACGCCGAGCGCGGCGACGACGAAGCGTCCGGCGAAATAGCGCCCGAGTGTATTGGTGAGCATGCTCATGCGGCGACCGGCCGCCCGAACAGCCGCGCGATGCGCGCGTTCGACCTGTTGATGGCCTCGATGAGGCGGGGCGGCGGCTCGACCACGATCCCGCCGATGATCATCCACAGCCCGACGCCGATCGCGCCGATGACCATCGCATATTGGAACAGCACCGGGCCCGGCGACTTCACGGCCATCACCGAACAGGCAAATCCCGCCATGCGCAGCCCGAACACGGCGATGATGGAGCCGCCGATCGAGAAATTGCGGCTCTGGCGGGTGGTGCGCGGCGCGCCGAGGAAGGCGAAAGTCAGCACGGCAAAGGCGAAGGGATAGATCGGCGCGAGCAGGCTGTCATGCAGGGCCGAGCGGAACTGCCCGGGAATCTGCTTGTAGACCGGATCGTCCTCGGCCGGCGCGAACAGCTCCCACAGATAGCGCTCGCGAATGCCGAGGGTGACGTCGTGGCCCTGGTTGGAGAATTTCGACATGTCGAAGCCGTAGCGGCCGAACGCCACCAGCGCCGGATCGCGCTTGCCGGCCTCGAAGCGCTGCAGATTGCCGTCCTTCAGAACCAGGAAAGATCCGGTCTCGTTCTTCACGACCTCGCCATGTTCGGCGACGATCGAGACGCGCTCGTTGGGATCGCGCCGGTCGTCGATGAAGATGCCGGCGAGGATGCCGCCGGGCTGGCGTTCGCGAATCCGGATCGTGAGGTTCTTGTCGAGCTGGGCGAAGCGGCCGGGCTGGAGGATGTTGGTGAGCACGTCGGCCGTGATCTCGGCGTCCCATTGCTTGATCCGCCGCATCCCGTCGGGCGCCAGATAGGCCGCGATGAAGGCGACCAGCAGAGCGACCACGCAGGTGGCGTAGAAGAACGGATAGAACAGCCGGAACGGCGAGAAGCCGGCGGCATTCATCACGATGATCTCGGAATCGTTTGCGAGCTTGTTCAGCGTATGCGAGATCGCAATCATCAGCGCGATCGGCGAGATGATCAGCACCAGTGCCGGCACGACGAGGCTGGTGATGCCGAGGAAGGTGAGGATGGTCTGACCCTGGCTGGTCATCAGGTCGATGCCGCGCAAGGCCTGCGTAATCCAGATCACGCCGGTGAGGCTGACCAGGACCAGCGCAAACGACGCCAGCGTCGTGCGGAAGATGTACCTATCGATCGACCCCATGCGCTACCGCACGAATCCCCACCAAAGCCCCATTGCAGTCCCGGGAATGTCCGGCTGTCCGACCCATCCCGAAAGGGATCCCCAGGGTCGCGCAGCCATCGTGTCCGCCAGCTTAGTCTCTCATTACCATCCCTTTGATCCGTCAACAAAATGGCTGCCCCGTGGCACTGTCATTATATGGTTAATATTTCCCTCGTTGTGGCGTTGCGGCCACGGGCAGTGCTTGGCATCTGCCCTGCCGGTGGCCCATAGTGGGGCCAGTCCGCTGAATCGCCGTTCAGCTCCGGGTCCGTAGCCGGGAGTCTGATCGGCAAAAGCCCCGTCTTTTTGAGGAGTTACCCATGTCCGATGCCATCAAGGTCGGCTTTGTCCCGCTGCCGTCAGCCGCCCGTGGCATCCTGGTCGTGTTCTGCGACGACGGCCTGAAGCTCGGACCTGCGACGGCCAAGGCGCTGGGTGGCGCTGGCGAACTTGTGAAGCGGGCCGCCTCCGCCGCCGGCTTCAAGGGCAAAAGCGGCGCGGCCCTCGACATCCTGGCGCCGGAGGGCGTGAAAGCCACCCGCCTGATCGTGATCGGGGCCGGCAAGGCTGAGAGCCTGAAGGCAAACGATTGTCTCAAGTTCGGCGGCGTGGCGGCGGGCAAGCTCTCGGCCAGTGCCTCCGCCATGACCATCCTGGCGGAACTGCCTAATGGCCCCATGACCAGCGAGCAGGCGGTCGGCATCGCCTCGGGCTTGCGCCTGCGCGCCTACAAGTTCGACCGTTACAAGACCAAGAAGAAGGAGGGCGAGGAGGCCGGCCTGCGCGCCGAGATCTCGCTTGCGGTGGGTGACGTTGCCGCCGCCAAGAAGGCGTTTGCCGCCGCCTCAGCCGTCGTCGATGGCGTGATCATCGCGCGCGACCTTGTCAACGAGCCGCCGAACGTGCTGTTCCCCGAGGAATTCGCGCACCGCGCCGGCCAGCTCCGCAAGCTCGGCGTCAAGGTCGAGGTGCTCGACGTCAAGGCGATGGACAAGCTCGGCATGGGCGCGCTGCTCGGCGTCGGCCAGGGCTCGTCGCGGCCGAGCCGCACCGTGATCATGCGCTGGGACGGTGGCAAGAAGGGCGATGCGCCGGTGGCCTTCGTCGGCAAGGGCGTCTGTTTCGACACCGGCGGCATCTCGATCAAGCCGGCCGGCAGCATGGAGGACATGAAGGGCGACATGGGGGGCGCTGCCTGCGTCGTCGGCCTGATGCACGCGCTCGCGGCGCGCAAGGCGAAGGCCAACGTGGTCGGCGCCATCGGCCTCGTCGAGAACATGCCGGACGGCAACGCGCAGCGGCCGGGCGACATCGTCACCTCGATGTCGGGACAGACCATCGAGATCATCAACACCGATGCGGAAGGCCGTCTCGTGCTGGCAGACGTGCTCTGGTACGTCGCCAAGAAGACGAAGCCGAAATTCATGGTGGATCTGGCGACGCTGACCGGCGCGATCATGGTCGCGCTCGGCACCGAGCACGCCGGCATGTTCTCCAACAATGACGAGCTTGCCGAACGCCTGCTGGCGGCCGGCATCGAGAGCGGTGAGAAGGTCTGGCGCATGCCGCTCGGCCCCGAATACGACAAGCTGATCGATTCCCAGTTCGCCGACATGAAGAACACCGGCGGGCGCCACGGCGGCTCGATCACAGCTGCGCAGTTCCTGCAGCGCTTCGTCGACGGCACGCCCTGGGCGCATCTCGATATCGCCGGCACCGCCATGGGCGCGCCGAAGACCGACATCAACCAGAGCTGGGGTAGCGGCTACGGCGTCCGGCTGCTCGACCGGCTGGTCGCGGATCACTACGAGCGCAAATGATCCCGCGATGACCGAAGTGCTGTTCTACCATCTGCAAAACATGACGGTGGAGAACGTGTTGCCGCCGCTTCTCGAGAAATCGCTGGAGCGCGGCTGGCGCGTCGTCGTGCAGTCGACGTCGGAGGAGCGCGCCGACGCGCTCGACGCTCATTTGTGGACCTATCGCGACGATTCCTTCCTGCCGCACGCGACATGGCGCGTCGGCGATGCCGCCGATCAGCCGATCGTGCTGGCGGTCGAGGAGCACAATCCCAACGGCGCCAATGTCCGTTTCCTGGTCGACAGCGCCACGCTGCCGCAGGATGCGCAAAGCTACGAGCGCATGGTGCTGCTGTTCAACGGCGACGATCCGGACGCGCTCGCGCTCGCCCGCAGCGCATGGACCGATTGCAAGGCGCGGGGTTTTGATGTCACCTATTGGCAGGCCGACGAACGGGGCCGCTGGCAGCGCCGGAATTAGCGGCCGCTCGCAATTAATGATAATTTGCACTTTCCGGGCAATGATGGTTTTTGTCACCTTCGTGCCGCAAAGTGATGTTGGTACAAACGCTTAGGGCTGGTCCTTGATGCGGGGAATTTGGTTTATCGTGCGACATCAAAAGCTTCCAAAGTCGCTCATAGTTGCGTTGGCTGCCGTCGCGCCACTGGTTGCCGGCTGCTCCGGCGGGACCGATCTGCTCGCGTCCGCCAAGGACGCGCAATGGTTCAACACGCCGAGCCGCCTGTTCATCAAGAGCATCTCGATCGAATCGCCGCCGCTGACGCCCGACAAGCCGGTCACGGCAGAGGATCTGGTCAGCGCCGACGGGGCTTGTCCCGGTATGACGCCGCCCCCCGGGCCGGCCGACGCCAATGCGTCGACGACGGCGCCGGCGCCCACGGGCGGCACGGTCGCGCTCGGTCATACCGAGTGCGACGTGGTGCGCGGCATCGGCGCGCCCTCCAACGTCAATCTCTCCAGCGATGGCGCCGGCCGCCGCGTCGCCGTCGTGACGTGGACCACCGGTCCGCGGGCCGGCATCTACACCTTCACGTCCGGTCGCTTGTCATCGATCGAGGGCACGCCCGAAGCGCCGGCGATGCCGAAGACGGCCAAGCCCAAGGCAAAGAAGAAGTCGACGGCCTGAATTCGAAAGTCTCGCCGGATGCGAGCCGGTAACAATTCCATCGGTCAAAATCCCGAAGCCGATTTGACGCCCGTCGTCAGGACCTTCTGGCATGGGCCGTTCTCGCCCTATGAGGCTCTCTGCCTGCGCACGTTTGCGGCGGCGGGAATTCGTGTTGAACTGTTTTCGGACCAGCCGGCGATGGAATTGCCCGATGGGGTCGTTCTGCGGAATGCTCGTGACATCATCGACGACGATGTTGCTTTCTACCGGCACGAGTTCGACGGACCAAGTCCGGCTCTTCATTCGAACCATTTCCGATATGCACTGCTCGAAAAGATAGGCGGCTGGTGGGTCGACGCGGATGTCCTGTTCGTCGCAGATGCGCTGCCTGCGACAAGCCGCTTCATCGCTCGCCAGGCCGATGACGAACTCAACACGGCGGTGATGAAGTTTCCGGCCGGCGATCCATTGATGCGGGCGTGCCACGTTCGTAGCGTGGCCGTGGGCATCGATGCACGCTGGGGCGAGGTCGGCCCAAAGCTGCTGAGCCGGTTGCAGCCGGAATTTGCGCCGCAGCTCGAACCGGCGGAGCGTGGGGTCGCTTACGCCATCGGCCCCGACGAATTTCAAAAATTTCTGCTTCCGGACGCCTGCGACGAGGTCGAGCGACGGATCTCGCAATCGACATTCGTGCATCTGTGGAATGAAATGTGGCGACGGGCCGGGATCCCCAAACACATCGCGCCGCCAAAGGGCAGCTGGCTCGATCGGATGTTCGAGCGTCATCGATTCAGTCCCGCCTGGTCAAACCGGCTCGAGCCGGATCATGTCGAGCGCTGGGCGGCCTTGCGGCGCGACCGGGATCATGCAGGTTACTGGAACCACGTGCATCACGAAGCGCTCACGCGTCTGCGTGCGGATGTCGCGGCATCGCAGCGACATCGCGCGGGGAAGGCCGGGATGTTCAAGCGTCTTGCTGTCCGTTTCGGTTTGGGAACGCCGGGCGACGGCGACTGACGCTTCATCGCGGCGCAGAGTCCAGGCCGTAGAGTTCGAGGGTGCTGCCGATCATTTGCGTGACGCCGAAGCTCTGCTTGACGAAAGCCGGTGCCGCGTCTGCCGCGGCCTGAAGCCGGTCCGGCCGCCTCTTCAAGTCCACGATTTTCGCGGCGATGGCTTCGGCGCTCGGCTCGTCGATAACCCAGCCGGTGAGGCCATCGGCGATGGCTTCGGGCGCGCCTCCGGCGCGCGTTGCAACGACGGGCGTTCCGACCGACTGCGCCTCCAGCAGCACGTTCGGGAGGCCCTCGCCACGTGACGTCAGGAGGAAGATATCGAACAGTGACATCGCTTCGAGCGGGCGGTCTGTCACGCCCGCAAGCGTTACGCGGTTCGCCAGATCCGGCGCGCGGATGCGTTCTTGCATCGCCGGCAGGAATGAACCCTGACCATAGATCAGGAAGCGGGCTTCAGGAATTGCAGCCGCGATCCGGACGGCGGCGTCGAGCCAAAGCATCGGACGCTTCTGCTCGACCAGCCGGAACACGCCGCCGACAACGAAGGCATCTTGCGGAATGCCGAAATCCTCCCGCGCCTTGGCGATCGCGGCGGGCGAAAGCCCGGTTTGCGAGCCGAAATCGACGCCGTTTGGGATGACGCCAATGCGGCCGGGAGCCTGCCGTTCAGCGCCGCCGGGGGAAAGATTGCCAATGACGAGCACGACGCGCCCCTCGCAGCAGGCGTCGGGTGCCGGGGCAGCCTCGATGAGGCTGACGAAGGCGTCTTCCATGGAGCGCGGGACTCTGGAGCCCTGATCGAACATCCGTCGCCCCGCGCGAAGGCGTCTGAAGACGTTGGAAATATGGGCGAGGGGGGCCATGGCTGTCGATGTTGCCGTGCTCGGATGCCTTCCGGCGAAAAAGAATCCTGCGGCCTGACGCATGCGCGTCAGGCGGCCTTGCGTCCCTTGATCGCCGTGGCCCAGGCGTGAACCGTGATCACTCCGCTCGCGCTGGCCGGCAGCCTGTCCTGTAGCCGGCGTTTCAGTTCCGCGGTCTCCGCATCCGTCAGTTTCCCCACGATTCCGCTCGGGCTGCTCACGACCATGGACAGCCAGTAATCGTCAAAATCGGCGAAGGTCCGCTCGACGACGAGCTCGCGCGTCTCGACATCGCGGATGCCGAGGTCGGCCCAGAGCGCTTTGAGCGCCGCGAAACGCGAGATCTCCGCGCTCGGCGGACGCGCCGCCGGCTTGCCCATCGCGTCCATCTCGTCCCACAAAGGCTGCGCCGGGATGCCGCCGCCCATGACGTCCCAGGTGTAGGATGCGACGATGCCGCCGGGCTTGGTGACGCGGAGCATTTCCGAGGCGCCCTTGCGCGGATCAGGCACGAAGAACAGCACCAGCGCCATCACCGCGACGTCGAAGCGGTTGGACTCGTAGGGAAGGGCCATCGCATCGCCGATCGACAGCTCGACCTGTTTTGCCGATATCTTCTTGCGCGCCGCCTCGATCTGCGCGTCGGAGGGATCGATCGCGCAGACGGATGACGGTGCGGATTTCGCCAGAACGAGTTCGGTGAACGCGCCGTTGCCGGCCCCGACATCCACCCAGGACCGCCCGGTGCCCGGCGCCAGCCAGTCGAGAAACAGGGCCCCGGCCGAGCGGCTCCAGGGTGCCATGAAGCGCTCATAGGCCGCGCCGTCGGTGAATTTGATCGGTTCGGGTGACGACATTGCAGATCTCCTGAAATTGCCTATGCAAATATCTTTCGGGCCGCAAAGGCCGGTCCGTGTTTCCTAGCATGGTGGCGCGCCGCCATGAACTGGTCATCGACCTGATGACGGCCGGGGGGCTAGGCCGGACAATCGATCTCTGCGCCGCACGATCTGCCGATCCTGTCGCCGCAGCGTTATGAGCTGGTCATCAATCTGAAGACGGCAAAAGCGCTCGGCGCGGATGTGTGCCGCTCGCGCGCGCCGATCGCGAATAGCGCAGCCAGAGCTCCGCCGCTTCGAATTCTGTGTCGAATAGTCCGCGATGCGCGTGTCGGACCGTGCATGCGATACGTCAGACATTCTGTTGCTGGCAAGCAACATGGAAGGACGTTCTGTGTTCGATTTTTGGAACTCGATGTTTTCCCGTGTCCGACTCACTTATGCACAGGTTCCATACTGAGACGCTGAGCGAATACTTGAAATTGGAATCGGAATGATGCAGCGGCGGCGGTCGGCGTTTTGGCGTTATACGCGTGCGGTTTTGAACTCGACAGCACTGGCGCCACTTGCGCGCGGAGTCGTGGTCGCGCTGCCGGTCGCGGTCGGTGCCCTCTGCATCGAAACTTCGACGGCGCTCGCCGACGGCGGAGCCAATGGCTACGGCACATCCGGCGGCGTGGACCAGGCCACGACGGCCGGCGGCGATGGCAGTACCGACGGCACCTCTTACGGCGGCGGCGGCGGCGGCGCCGGCGTGAGTGGTGGTTCGGGTGGAAACTCCTCTAGCATCGATGGCCTTGGGGGCTCCGGCCCTGGCGCGTCAGGCCTCGCCGGCCACGGCGGCTCCGGAGGACAGAATGGCGGTGGCGGCGGCGGTGGGGCGCACGGCTTTACGGGGGCTACGCCGCCGAGTGGGGCAGTGGTCGGCGGTAATGGTGGCAATGGCGGCGATTCACAAAACTATGCCGGCGGAGGTGGTGGTGCCGGCGGCTGGGGCGCGGTCCTGACGGGCAGCGGGGATCTCGGCGCGCTCGCCGTGACGGTCAGTGGCGGCACTGGTGGCGCTGGTGGCGCCGCCCCCGCCGGCTTTGTCGGCCACGGCAGCTTCGGTAACGGCGGTTACGGCGGCAGCGGCGGGATCGGTCTGGCGCTTGTCGGTTCTGCCCCGAGCCTGACAATCAACGCTATCGTGATCGGCGGCAATGGCGGTCAGGGTGGCAGCGCCAGCAGCGCCAACAACGGCGGCGTGGGCGGCAATGGCGGCAGCGGCGGGAGCGGGATCTCCGCGGCCAGCGCAGCCCTGACGATCAATGCAGCGGTCACCGGCGGCACCGGCGGCACTGGGGGGGACAGCGGCAGCGTCGGCAACGCCGGTTCTGGCGGTCGTGGCGGCCGCGGCGGCAATGGTGGCGTCGGGCTGGCGCTCACCGGTTCGGCTGTGATCATTAACGCAGCGGTGACAGGCGGCAATGCTGGCAATGGCGGCAATGCCAACGTCAACCATGCCACCGGCGGCGGAGGCGGCGACGGCGGGGCCGGCATCAGCGGCATGGGAACTGCGATCACGATCGGGACGTCGGGTTCGGTGACCGGCGGCAGCTTTGGCATTGGCGGCCAGGGACAGATCAGCAACGGCAGCGACGGCGCCAGCGGGGTCGGTATCTCCGGCTCCGACCTGACGGTGATCAATGCCGGGTCCATCACCGGCGGCAGCGGGGCCAACGCCATCACCTTCACGGGCGGCAGCAACGTGCTCGAGCTGCGGTCCGGCTTTACGATATCAGGCAATGTCGTCGGCACCGGCAACGACACCTTCCGCCTCGGCGGCAGTACCAATGCGAGCTTCGATGTCTCGGCGATCGGGCCGTCGGCGCAGTACCAGGGCTTCGCGACCTTCGAGAAAACAGGCAACTCGCACTGGACGCTGACCGGCACCAACACGGCGGTCCTGCCCTGGACGATCAATGCCGGCACGCTGGTGGTGGAAGGCAACCTCGCCAATTCGACCTTCACCGTGAACAGTAACGCCGCGCTGGCCGGCAGCGGCACGGTCGGCAATGTCACCGTCGCAGGTGGTGGCTGGTTTGGGCCCGGAGACACGGTCACGCCGGGCACATCCATCACCGTCTCCGGCAATCTCGCCTTGCAGTCCGGCGCGACATATTTTGTGGTGGTCGACCCTGCGGCGGCAAGCTTTGCCAATGTCACGGGTACGGCGACGCTCGGCGGCAACGTGCTGGCCGGATTCTATCCAGGAACCTATCTGGCCAGGCAATACACGATCCTGCATTCGGCTGGCCTCGGCGGCACCACGTTCGCGGGCCTGAGCACCACCGCTTTGCCGACGGGCTTCACCGCGAGCCTGAGCTACACCAGTACCGACGTGCTGCTGAATCTCACCGCTGTGCTCGGAACGCACGGCGCCGCCGGCCTTGGCGGCAACCAGCAGGGCGTCGTCAACACGCTCAACAATTTTTTCAACAATGGCGGCACTCTGCCGCCGAACTTCCTGACCGTGTTCGGCCTCACCGGCGGCAATCTGTCGGCCGCGCTATCGCAGCTCTCCGGCGAGGTCAGCACCGGCTCGCAGCGGGTCGCGTTCAATGCGATGACGCAGTTCCTGGGCGTGCTCACCGATCCCGTCGCCGGACGCGGCGACGGTTTTGGCAGCGGTTCATCCGCGACGGGCTACGCGGACGAGAGCGATCAGACGCGCGCTTATGCCTCGCGGCGCGCGGGCGATGCGTTTGCGATGTTCACCAAGGCGCCGGCAACCTATCTGCCGCGCTGGAGCGTGTGGGCGTCGGGCTTTGGTGGTGGCCAGTCGATCAGCGGCAACGCCGCCGCTGGAACGAACGACACCACGAGCCGCATTGCCGGTGCCGCCGTTGGCGCCGACTACCGCTTCTCGCCCGACACGATCGCCGGCTTTGCGCTGGCGGGTGGCGGCACCAGCTTCGGTGTCAGCAATCTGAGCAGCGGCCGCTCGGACCTGTTCCAGGCCGGCGCCTACATGCGTCATAACATGGGCGCGGCCTACGTGACGGGTGCGCTGGCCTATGGCTGGCAGGATGTCACGACCACGCGCAACGTGACCATTGCCGGCCTCGACGTGCTGCAGGCTCGCTTCAATGCCAACACGCTGTCGGGCCGGCTCGAAGGCGGCTACCGCTTCGTCGTACCGATCGTCGGTGGTCTCGGCGTAACACCTTATGCGGCGGCCCAGGTCACCACGATCTGGCTGCCGTCCTATGCCGAGCAGGCCGTCACCGGCAACAATACCTTCGCACTGGCCTATGGCGGCAAGACCGTCACCGATCCGCGCTCCGAACTCGGTGTCCGCACCGACAAATCCTACGCGTTGTCAGGCGCCGTGCTGACGCTGCGCGGCCGCCAGGCCTGGATGCACGACTACAATCCGGACCAGAGCGTCGGCGCGACCTTCACGGCGCTGCCAGGCGCGTCCTTCGTGGTCAACGGCGCCGCGCAGCCGCGCGATGCCTGGCTCTCGACGGCAGCGGCGGAAGTGAAGTTCGTCAGCGGCTGGGCGGTGGCTGCGAGCCTCGACAGCCAATGGGCGCCGCATGCCACCAGCTACTCCGGCAAGGGCAGCGTCCGCTATCAGTGGTGAGTGCGGGCGGGGCCGTCTGCGGACTGAGTCAGTCGGCCAACAAACGTTGGCAATTGGCCGCTTTGTAATGGGGTATTTTGTTACCCGTACTGTGCATGGGGTTGATTTCGAATTTTCGAATCTACCCCGCCGCCTCGTCGAACTGGGTGCTGGCTTCGAGCCATTGCTCCTCGGCCCGCGCCAGCGCGCTCGCCGCGTTGGCGCGCGCCTTCGACAGTTGCGCCGCCTGTTTGGGATCGCGGGTGAAGATGTCGGGCAGGGACAGCGCGGTGTCGATCTTGGCGATGATGTCGGTGACGCGGGCGATCTCGCTCTCGGCTTCCGCGATGCGCTTCTTCAGCGAGCCGCGATTGTCGGATTTCGCACGCTGCGGCTTCTCGGCCGCGGCGCTGCGCTCGCGCGGCGCGGGCTCACCGTTGCGCGATGACAGCACCTGGCGGCGGTACTCGTCGAGGTCGCCGTCGTAATTGGTCACGGTGCGGTCGGCGACGATCCAGAGCCGGTCGGCGCAGGCCTCGATCAGGTAGCGGTCGTGCGAGACCATGATCACGGCGCCGGGGAATTCGTTGATGGCTTCGGCAAGCGCGGCGCGGCTGTCGATGTCCAGATGGTTGGTCGGCTCGTCCAGGATGATCATGTTGGGGCCGAAGAAGGTCGCCAGCCCCAGCAGCAGCCGCGCCTTCTCGCCGCCCGAGAGTTTTGCAACCTTGGTGTCGGCCGCCTTGCCGGAAAAGCCGATGCTGCCGGCGCGCGCCCGCACCTTGGCCTCGGGGGCATCGCCCATAAGTTTGCGGATGTGATCGTAGGCAGAGCCGTCCTCGTTCAGCTCGTCGAGCTGGTGCTGCGCGAAATAGGCGATCGACAGCTTGTCCGCGCGCGTGACCTTGCCGGAGAACGGCGCGAGCCTTCCTGCGAGCAGCTTGACCAGCGTCGACTTGCCGTTGCCGTTCGAGCCGAGCAGCGCGATGCGGTCGTCATTGTCGATGCGCAGCGTGACGCGGTTCAGCACCGGCGTCGCCGGATCGTAGCCGACCGAGGCATTGTCGACGGCGATGATCGGCGGCGACAGGAGTTTCTCCGGCGCCGGAAAGCTGATCTCGCGCACGCCCTCGGTGACCAGCGCGTTGATCGGCTTCAGCCGCTCCAGCATCTTGACGCGGGACTGCGCCTGACGCGCCTTGGAAGCCTTGGCCTTGAAACGGTCGACGAAGGCCTGCAGGCGGGCGCGCTCGGCTTCCTGGCGCTTGACCGCCTTGGCATCGAGCAGCTCGCGCGTGGCGCGCTGCTCCTCGAAGGAGGAATACGGGCCCTTGTAGAGCGTGAGCTTGCCGCGCTCCAGATGCAGGATCTGGTCGACCGAGCTTTCCAGGAGGTCGCGGTCATGGCTGATCACGATCACCGTGCGCGGATAATGCGCGAGATGATCCTCGAGCCACAGCGTGCCCTCGAGGTCGAGATAGTTGGTGGGCTCGTCGAGCAGAAGAAGGTCAGGGGCGGGGAACAGCGTCGCGGCGAGCGCGACGCGCATGCGCCAGCCGCCGGAGAATTCGGCGCAGGGGCGGAGCTGGTCGTTGGCGGAGAAGCCGAGTCCGGACAGAATGGCGGCGGCGCGGCTCGGCGCCGAATGCGCGTCGATGTCGACCAGCCGGGTCTGGATCTCGGCAATGCGATCCGCATCCGTCGCGCTCTCGGCCTCGCGCAGCAGCGCGTCGCGTTCGAGGTCGGCCTTGAGCACGACGGAGATCAGGCTTTCCGGGCCGTTCGGCGCCTCCTGGGCGAGGCTGCCGACGCGCCAGCGCGGCGGCAGGGATACCGTTCCGTGCTCGGCCGACAGTTCGCCACGGATCACCTTGAACAGGGTCGATTTGCCGGTGCCGTTGCGCCCGACCATGCCAACGCGCGATCCCGGCGTGATCTGCACGGAACTCTGGTCAATCAGAAGGCGTCCGGCGAGGCGGATGCTAAGGTCGGTAATCGAGAGCATGCGGCCTTGTCACCGCAGGCGGGACCAAACGCAACCCGTTTTTGCGCAACCGTCGTGACGGCCGTCCGTCAGTGCGAGCTGCGCTCGCGCTTGGCCAGCTCGTCGAGCAGCTGCTCCAGATGTGTGGGGAGCCGGGGATCGGGGCGCAGCCGCTGCTGAAGCCGCTCGCCCACGGCATCGCAGATCGAGCGGCTGGTGCGCCGGTCGATCTGTTCGCTGTCATTGGCAGAAAGGCCAGCCATTGTGGGGTCCGTGTTTTCAGATTGATGACACGGTATCAAGTCATTGGACCCCGGAATGGTTTCGCCGTTCATGGGGGCGCGCCGGGCATTCTCGTCAAAACTGGACGAGTCGGCTCGATCTGCCCCAAATACAAAGCCCCGGCGCAGGGGGGAACGCCGGGGCTTCGCATGTGAGGTACCCTGGGGGGAAGGTACCTGAGCTCAAGGTGCTGTCGGGCTCAGTAGCAGCGGTTGATCAGCCGCCAGCGGGGTCCCCAGGGGGTCGGGACCAGCCGGCGCACATAGCAGCCGCCATAACCGTAGGAGACGACGGGGCCGGGCGCATAATAGTAGCGCGGGCCACCCCAGCCGTAGCCATATCCGTGGCCCCAGCCGCCATGCCAGCCACCGTGCCAGTGAGCGGAAGCGGAGGTCGGCGCCAGCGCGGCGCCCAGCGCCAGCGCCGCAACGGCGGCAAGCGAAAGTTTCCTCAACATGGTGATCTCCTTAAAACTGCCGGCGCGGGGCGATCGCGTCGATGGTAAGGCCGTTCGAAACGGTCAGCCTTGGCAGGTGGCTTCGGTTTCGATGGGACCACCTTAATCCCGCCAAGCTGAACCAAAGCCTGCACGGAGGGTTCAGATTGGGTTCATCTGGGTGAAATTGTTGTAATCCATGTTGGAATCCTCGGATCCGGCCCCTGCGGCGAAGCGTCGGTGAGGCCGCTCCGGCGGTCGCTTGCCGTATCGCAACGGCGCCGATATAAGCCCGGCAACTCGCAAACCACCTCTTTCTTCTCAAGGACAAGACCATGGCCATCGAACGCACTTTCTCGATCATCAAGCCCGATGCGACCGCGCGCAACCTGACCGGAGCGGTCAACGCCGTGATCGAAAAGGCGGGCCTGCGCATCGTCGCGCAGAAGCGCATCCGCATGACCAAGGAGCAGGCCGAGACCTTCTATGCCGTCCACAAGGCGCGGCCGTTCTTCGGCGAGCTCGTCGAGTTCATGACCTCGGGTCCCGTGGTCGTCCAGGTTCTGGAAGGCGAGAACGCCGTTGCCAAGTACCGCGACGCGATGGGCGCGACCGATCCGTCGAAGGCCGCCGAGGGCACCATCCGCAAGCTCTACGCAAAGTCGATCGGCGAAAATTCCGCCCACGGCTCGGACGCGCCGGAGAGCGCCGCGATCGAGATCGCGCAGTTCTTCTCGGGCAACGAGATCGTCGGCTGATCCGTCAGCCGATCAGCTGATATCGACGGGGCGAAAGGACTCATTGTGAACTGGCTCTGGCAGATCTTCGATCCCGCGACGATCGGGGCATTCTTCACCCAGTTTCGCAATGAAATGGCCGAGCCGACCTTCTGGATTGCGGTCGGCAAGATCATCTGGATCAACATCCTGCTCTCCGGCGACAACGCGCTGGTGATCGCGCTGGCCTGCCGCGGCCTCAAGCCGCGGCACCGGCTGTGGGGCATGATCCTGGGCGCCGGCGCGGCCGTGCTGCTGCGGATCATCTTCACCGGCATCGTCGCGAGCCTGATGGAGCTGCCGTATCTCAAGCTGGTCGGCGGTCTCGCGCTGATCGTGATCGCGGCCAAGCTGCTGGTGCCCGAGCAGGAGGACGAGGACGGCGTCGAGTCGGCCTCGCATCTGTGGCAGGCGGTGCAGATCGTCGTGGTCGCCGACATCGTCATGAGCCTCGACAACGTCATCGCGGTCGCCGCCGCCGCCAATGGCAGCGTGCCGCTCCTGGTGCTCGGCCTTGCCATCAGCGTTCCCCTGATCGTCGCCGGCGCCGCGCTGATCATGGCGCTGCTCGCCAAACTGCCGGTGCTGGTGTGGGCCGGCGCGGCGCTGCTCGGCTGGGTCGCGGGCGAAGTGATCGCGACCGATCCCGGCATCGCGCCGTGGCTACACAAGCTGTTCGACGGACCGTTCGGCGCCTCGCTGGACAACATCCTCGCCGGTCTGCGCATCCCGCCGCAATTCACCCATGGCGGCGCGGGCGGTGAAAATCTCTGCGCGGCGCTCGGCGTCGTCGTGGTGATCGTGGTCGGCTATATCTGGCGCTGGCGCAGCATGAGCCAGGCTGCGCTCGAAGCGTCCGAGCGCCACGCCAAGGCGTCGGCGGATTAATTAATTGTCTAGCGCCTTACGATCGAGCCCGCGCGCCCGATCAGGCGGGCGAGCTGCTTGAAGCGGCTGCCGACGCGGTCGGCGACGAGGTCGACGAGCCGGTGTTCGAACACCAGCATCAGATTGCGGCCCTGGCTGCGGAAATGCGTCGCTGGCAGCACGCCCGGCCGTGCCGCAGAGATCAGGTGCGCGACGCGGAACGCTGCGCCCAGGAGACGGGCGCGTTCGAGCTGGGCCGGGGTCAGCAGTTCCTGCGTCGTCAGCGGCGGCTGGTTCTCGTCGCTCAGGCCCGCGTAGCGATAGAACACGGACAGGCCGACGAAGGCGCGCTCGGTGTGGGTGATTGCGCCGAAATTGGCGTTGACGACGAGGCTCAGAGTCTGCTCGCCGCGATGGTCGGGATGCACGCGCCAGCCGATGTCGGAGAGCAGGCACGCCGCATGGCGCAGCCGGCGGTCCTCCTCGGTCTCGCGCAGCTTCACCACGCGGACGAGGCGGTCGGTCCAGGCGATCAGCTCGCGGGCGTGCCTGGCCGAGCGTGACAGCAACTGGTTCAGCTCTTCCGCGGCGCAGATCAGGCCGTCCTTGTTGCGCTCGGACTCCGGCAGCTTCTCGTGCAGCAGGCCCTCGCGAACGCCGAAGGTCGAGAACACGATGGTCTTCGGCTTCGCCACGCGGATGATGTGTTCGAGCACCAGGGCCGCATAGGTGAGGAGCGGGCGGCGTGCGTCCGCGACCACTTCGATGTCGGCGAGCATGCCGGTGGCCGCGAGCCGGCGCAGACGGCGCGAGAAGTCGAGCGCCTCGGCGGCCGAAATCGAATAGCCGTGCATGACCTGGAGCGGATAGCCGCTCTGGATGATGTGGATGCGCGCGAGCGCACGCCAGGTGCCTCCGACCGCGTAGAAGGTGCGGCCGCTGCCTGCCTTGAGCTGCGGCACCTCGTCGAGCGCTTCGCGGACGATGCGATCGGCACGCTTCAGCGATCTGTGCGCGAGGTCCTGCAGCGCGAGCCCGCCGAGTGGCAGCGTCACGCCGCTGCGCACGCGGTTCCTGCGCACGTCGATCAGTTCGAGCGAGCCGCCGCCGAGATCGCCGACGATGCCGTCAGGATGATGGATGCCGGAGATGACGCCGAGCGCCGACAGCCGCGCCTCGCGCGGGCCCGAGAGGATCTCGATCTTCACGGCGCAGATGCGCTCGGCCCTGGCGATGAAGTCGGGGCCGTTGGAGGCGTCGCGGCAGGCGGCGGTCGCAATCGCGAACACGCGCCCGACCTGCATTACCCGGCACAGCGCACGGAAGCGCTTCAGCGAGGTCAGCGCCTTGTCGACGGCGTCCGGCGCGAGCAGGCCGGTGCTCTGCACCTCGCGCCCGAGGCCGCACAGCGTCTTCTCGTTGAAGATCGGTATGAGGCTCCGCGCCAGTCGCTCGTAGACGACGAGACGGACCGAATTGGAACCGATGTCGATGACGGCGACGCTCGAGCCGCGCTTACGCGGCCGCTTCACGTGCACGATCCCGGATTAGGATTGACGTTCATTACGGCGCGTGAGGCGGCGCGGCGAGGATTCCTTGAGCGACTTTCCACGGCCGGACAGACTCGGATTTGTCATGAAGTAGTTGTGGACGTTGAAAGGCTCCTCGCCCTTCGCGGCCTTCATACGCGTTGAAGACCCATCCGGCAACAATTGCCAGCTCTGCTCATTGTCCTTCAGGTTCGCGACCATGATCTGTTCGAGAACCTGCTGATGCACCGTGGGATTTTGCAGCGGGCACAGCACTTCGACGCGGCGGTCGAGATTGCGCGGCATCATGTCGGCCGAGGAGATATACACAGCCGCTTTGGCGCCCGGCAGGCCCTGGCCCATGCCGAAGCAATAGATTCGGCCGTGTTCCAGGAAGCGCCCGATGATCGACTTGACGCGGATATTCTCCGAGAGGCCGGGAATGCCGGGTCGCAGGCAGCAGATCCCGCGCACCACGAGCTCGATCTGGACGCCGGCCTGCGAGGCCTCGTAGAGCGCGTCGATGATGTCGGGGTCGACCAGCGCATTCATCTTCATCCAGACCGCGCCGGGACGGCCCTGCTTGGCATGCGCGGTCTCGCCCTGGATGTGCTCGATGATGCGCTTGCGCAGGGTCAGGGGTGACACCGCCATCTTTTCCAGGTCGCTTGGCGCCGCATAGCCGGTAATGAAGTTGAACACGCGCGCTGCGTCGCGGCCGATGGTCGGATCCGAGGTGAAGTAGGAGAGGTCGGTGTAGATGCGCGCCGTCACCGGGTGATAATTGCCGGTGCCGGTATGGACATAGGTCGTGAGGCTGCCGCCCTCGCGGCGCACCACCATCGAGAGCTTGGCATGCGTCTTCAATTCGAGGAAGCCGTAGACGACCTGCACGCCGGCGCGTTCGAGGTCGCGGGCCCAGCGGATGTTGGCCTCTTCGTCGAAGCGCGCCTTCAGCTCGATCAGTGCCGTGACGGACTTGCCGGCTTCGGCGGCCTCCGCGAGCGTGCGGACGATCGGCGAGTTGTTTGAGGTGCGGTAGAGCGTCTGCTTGATCGCGACGACGTCCGGGTCGCGCGCGGCCTGCTGCAGGAACTGCACCACGACGTCGAAGGATTCATAGGGGTGATGGACGACGAGGTCCTTCTGCCGGATGGCGGCGAAGATGTCGCCGCCATGCTCGCGCACGCGCTCGGGATGCCGCGGCACGTAGGGCGTGAATTCGAGGTCGGGCCGGTCGAGGCGGGTGAGCTGCGAGAGCTCGTTCATCGCGAGCACGCCGTCGACCAGGAACACCTCGTCATCGGCGGCCGAGAGCGCATGCTGGACGAAGCTGCGCAACTGCTCCGGCATCTTGGCGTCGATCTCGAGCCGGATCACCGAGCCGCGGCGGCGACGCTTGAGCGCGGTCTCGAACAGGCGGACGAGGTCTTCGGCCTCTTCCTCGATTTCGAGCTCGGAGTCGCGCAGGATGCGGAAGGCGCCCTGGCCCTGCAGATTGTAGCCGGGAAACAGCCGGTTGATGAACAGTCCCGTCGCCTGCTCGAGCGAGATCAGGCGCACCTTGCCCTCGGTCGGCAAACGGATGAAGCGGTCGATCTTGCCGGGCATGCGGATCAGCGCGTTCATCTGCCTGCCGTCGGCGGCGCGCGTGAGCTGGAGCGCGATCGTGAAGCCGAGGCTCGGAATGAACGGGAAGGGGTGTGCCGGATCGATCGCCAGCGGCGTCAGCAGCGGGAACACGTTGTTGAGGAAGTAGTCCTCGATCCAGGTCCGCTCCGTCTTGGTGACGTCCTTGCCGTCGACCAGGATGATGTCGGCATCGGCCAGCGTGTTGCGCAAATCAGCCCAGATCGCCTGCTGGTCGGAGGCGAGCTGCGAGACGGTGCGGTTGATCAGCGTGAGCTGCTCGGACGGGGTGAGACCGTCAGGGGCGCGTTCGGCAATACCCTCGCGGATCTGCGCCTTGATGCCGGCGACGCGAACCATGAAGAATTCGTCGAGGTTATTCGCTGAAATCGACAGGAACCGGACCCGTTCCAGCATGGGATGGTTGGGATTGACCGATTCCTCCAGGACGCGGCGGTTGAAATGGAGCCAGGACAATTCGCGATTGATGAATCGCTCAGGGCTTGAGGCAATCGCCGGCAGCCCCTCGGCTTCCGGGGCTTTGTCTTTGCTTTCAACAGCTTGCGCGGATTCCATGAGAAGTCGGTCCATCTAGTTCGCCCCAATTTGCGACCTATGCGCAAAAACCGCGGGAGCATGTGTTAGTCCGATGACGTTTCGATGACATTGATGTTCCACGGCCGCCTGGCGTCAAGCGGCGTTGGATCGGGCGAACAGGTCAGGCGTCCCGCAGCAGTTCGGCGGCCAGCGCCCTTGTGACGGGGCGGCCGAGCCGCAGGGCCTCGCTGTCGAGCAGTTCCACGGCCCGCCGGGCGGCCGCCGAAGACCGCTCCAGGCGTGTGGCGAGGTAGCTCACCACGGTCTCGTCCACGGCAAGCTGGCGATCGGCGCAGAATTTGACGATCAGGCCACGGAAAAGCTGGTCGTCGGGCGGCAGCAGCGAGATGACGGGCACGGCGCGCAGGCGCGAGCGCAGGTCGCGCAGCTCGATCTGGAGCGAGGACGGCACCTCGCGTCCGGTGAAGAGCACGTAGGCACCGTCCTCCCGCGCGAGGTTCATCAGGTGGAACAGGGCGCGCTCGTCGAAAGCCCCGGCCCTGAGATCCTCGACGACCAATGCGCCGGTGGCGAGTGCGCCCGGCACGGCTTCAGCAATCAGCCCGTCGGCCGTCGTCGAGCGGGCGCCGGCATCCTCGGCCCAGATCGCGGCGAGGTGGCTCTTGCCGCTTCCTTCCGGGCCGGCGAGCCACATGATCCGGTTCGGCCATTCCGGCCAGGCATCGACGAGGGCAAGACCGGCGGCATTGGCGGGGCCTTCGAGAAAATTGTCCCGGCTAAGGCTCTCCGCATGCGGAAGCGCGAATGCCAATTGTCGGGGATGAACGCGGCCTGCCACGCTTGCTGTGCTCCTGCCGGCGCGCCGGCTTGTTGTGAAGAAACTGGACGTATCGAGCGGGAGTTGGCCTTTTGCGGGGCCATATCCCGGTTCATGGGTCTCGATCGCGCTCTTGGGCCTCGATCGTGTTACTTGGCCTCAATCGTACTCATGTGCCGCAGCCACTCGACGAGGTACAGCGACACCGAGGACAGCGTGAAGACCGTCACGAGACCCATCAGGATCATATCATAGGGCGCTGCATTGAAGCCAAAGGCGAGCGCGGCCAGCACCAGGGCCGCATAGGCGACCTGGGCCACCGTGTTCAGTTTCGACACTTTCGAGGGCTTCATCTCGACCGGCTTGTCGAACAGCCAGGAGACGATCACCGCCGTGACGATCATCATGTCGCGCGATACCACCAGGATGACGATCCAGCGCGGGATGTCGCCCCAGATGCCGAGCGCGAGGTAAATCGAGACCAGCAGCGCCTTGTCGGCGAGCGGGTCGAGCAGGGCGCCGAGCTCGCTCGTCATGTTGAAGCGCTTGGCCAGGAACCCGTCGACGGCATCGCTGATGCCGGCGATCAGGAACACCGCGAACGCCACTTCCATTTGGCTCGACACGATGGCCCAGACGATGATCGGGACCAGCAGGATGCGGCCCAGGGTAATGATGTTCGGAATACTCACGCGGCGCTTCCCGGCACCCGGCCTTGACCTCGAATCTCGCCCCTTGGGGAGGCTGAACCGGTTGATATCTACATAGTACGCCGCCAAGCGCCATGCGAGCCATTGCGCGTCCCCGGAATTCGACGTAACCAGCCGCAAACCCACTGGAAATCGGGCATGACCGACCGCAAAAACGGCCTCACTTACGCCGATTCAGGCGTCGATATCGACGCGGGCAACCGCCTTGTCGACCTGATCAAGCCGATGGTGCGCGCCACCGCACGCCCCGGCGCCGACGCCGAGATCGGCGGCTTCGGTGGCCTGTTCGACCTCAAGGCGGCCGGTTTCAGGGATCCCATCCTCGTCGCCGCCACCGACGGCGTCGGCACCAAGGTGAAGATCGCGATCGAGACCGGCCTGCATGGCGGGATCGGCATCGACCTCGTGGCCATGAGCGTCAACGACCTCGTAGTGCAGGGCGCTGAGCCGCTGTTCTTCCTGGACTATTTTGCCTGCGGCAAGCTCGATCCGGAGGCGACCGCCTCGATTGTCGCGGGCGTGGCTGAAGGTTGCCGCGAATCCGGCTGCGCGCTTATCGGCGGCGAGACCGCCGAGATGCCCGGCCTTTATAAAGATGGCGACTACGACCTCGGCGGCTTTGCCGTCGGCGCCGCCGAACGGGGCACGTTGCTGCCGCGCAAGGATATCGCCGCGGGCGATGCCGTCATCGGCCTCGCCTCGTCGGGCGTGCACTCCAACGGCTTCTCGCTGGTGCGCAAGATTGTCGCGCAGTCCGGCCTTGGCTTCGAGGCGCAGGCGCCGTTCGCCCCGGTCATGACACTCGGCGGCGCACTGCTGACGCCGACGCGGCTCTACGTCAAATCCTGCCTGCGCGCGATCCGCGAGACCGGCGCGGTGAAGGGGCTTGCCCACATCACCGGCGGCGGCTTCACCGACAACATTCCGCGCGTGCTGCCGAACCATCTCGGCGTCGGCATTGATCTGGCTCGCCTCCCGGTGCTGCCGGTGTTCAAATGGCTGGCGGCCCAAGCCGGCATCGCCGAGCTCGAAATGCTGCGCACCTTCAACTGCGGCATCGGCATGATCGCGATCGTCGAACCGGACAAGGTCGACGACGTCGTGCGGATCTTCACCGATGCCGGCGAGACCGTGGCGCAGCTCGGCACCGTGATCCCGGCCGAGGGCGAGCACCGCGTCGTCTATAACGGCCACCTCGATCTGGCGCTGTGATGAAGCGCCGCGTCGCCATCCTGATTTCCGGCCGCGGCTCCAACATGTCCGCGCTGATCCGGGCCGCGAGCGCGCCGGATTTCCCGGCCGAGATTGCGCTCGTGATCTCGAACAAGGCCGATGCACTTGGGCTCGAACGGGCCAAAGCGAGCGGCGTGACGACGCTGGTGATCGAGAGCAAGCCGTTCGGCAAGGACCGAGCCGGTTTCGAGCTCGTGCTGCAGGCCGCCCTCGACCAGCACGGCATCGAGCTGATCTGTCTGGGCGGCTTCATGCGCCTGTTCACTGCGGAATTCACCAGAGCCTGGTATGGGCGGATGCTCAACATCCATCCCTCGCTGCTGCCCTCGTTCCCGGGTCTGGACCCGCATGGCCAGGCTTTGCGCGCCGGTGTGAAACTGTCTGGCGCGACAGTGCACTTCGTCATCCCCGAGACCGATGCCGGTCCGATCGTGATGCAGGGCGCAGTCCCGGTCGGCGACCACGACACCGCCGACACGCTGTCGGAGCGCATCCTCGAGGTCGAGCACCGCATCTATCCTGAAGCGCTGCGACTGCTTGCGACCGGCAAGGTCAAGATCGAGGGCGATGTCTGCAAGACGGCGGGCAGCGCGGCCTCGGACAATTTCCTGGTTGCGCCTGTGGTGGGTTGAAGCGTCATCGCGCTTCGTCCAGCCAAACAAAATCCCCCGGCAGAGCCGGGGGCAACGTCATGATCTCTCGCTTGTCAGGCGCGAGCGAGGTCAGGAGACCTTGAGGTTCTCCGCGGAGGCTTTGCCGCGGTTCTCCACGAGGTCGTATTCAACCACCTGGTTTTCGTTGAGGGTCGACAGTCCGGCGCGTTCGACGGCGGAGATGTGGACGAACACGTCCTTGTCGCTGCCGTTCGGCTTGATGAACCCATAGCCCTTGGTCGGGTTGAACCATTTGACGGTGCCCTTTTGCGGCATCCTTAGTCTCCTCCGCTGGATACAAAAACGACGCGGCCGCTTTTCGCGTGCCACGCCACAAACGGGCTTCCGGAAGTCTGTTCGAGTCTCAATGTCGCGAAACGCACAGCCGAGCGGCCAATTCCGATTGTGACCGATATTGCAACATGAAAAGCGGGCGTTAGCAAGCCGCGTGCGGATTTCAAGCCCGGCTGTGATGCCACCGCGTGCAATTTGCGACCTGTGGCCGCGGAACCACAATCGGGGCAATAGCCTTCGCAACGACAGGCCGGCAGGTTGACCCCTCGTGGCAGTTGGGCACAAATCTCAGCACGCGCGCCAGCATCGTGTTGCATTTTGCTTTGGGAATAGTCGTCATGCGCTGCATCACGCAGCTCTCCGGGACACGGCAGACGATCGGGCTGAATCGCGTCCGCCGGATCATGGCGGCGATCGCGTTCGTCGTGATGATGTGCGCGGCGACATCAGGCTTCGCGCAAAGCCCGACACCGACATCAATCCCGACACCGACGGCATCGCCGACGCCGGTCCCGATGCCGACCTCGATCAATGACGACCAATCGGCCGGCAACAGCGCGCTCAATCTCGGCTCGAATTTCCTGGAGCGGCTCGGCAACCAGGCTTCGAACGGCTTCAACCGCGTGTCCCGCACCAATCCGGGCGGCGGCGGTGCGTCGGCGGCCACGGAAGATCCGCGCTACCGCACCTGGTTCGAAGGCTACGGCGTTTCAGTCCGGACCGACGCGCAGGGCGATTTCGTCGGCGACAAGCGCAAGACGTTCGGCGGCGTCGCCGGCTTCGGCGCACGGGTCGCACCTGGCGTCAATCTCGGCTTCTCCGTCGATCAGAGCCATACCGACATCGACGTGCCGCTGGCGCTCCAGTCTGCGACGCTTGACCTGACACAGCTCGGCTTCAGCGGTTCGGTCGACAAGGGGCCTTGGACCTGGGCCTTCGCTTTGGTGCATGGTTTCGGCAAGGTCCACTCCAGCCGCGACACCGGCCTTGGGTTTGCGACCGCAGGCTATCGCGCCGCCGTCGATGGCGCGCTGACCGAGATCAGCTACTACTGGACCCGCGACCAGATGCGCATCGTGCCCAAGGCCGCACTCGAATATGTGCGCGCCACCGGCGCTGCGTTCCAGGAGGCGGGCGGGCTCGATCCGCTCAGCGTCGGTTCCACCGCGCTGTCGCGCGCGCGCGTCATGATCGGTGCTGAGATCGGACGCTACTTCATCCTCGATCAGAAGATCCTGGACCTGTCGGCGTACAGCAAGTTCGTCGACAATTTCCATCAGGACCTCGGATCGGTGCAGGTCAGTCTCGGGACCCAGAATATCGTGGTGCCCGGCATCGGGGAGAGCCGTTTCGGCATGGATGCCGGCGCCTCAGCCTCGCTCAGCCTGACCAGCACCGCGCGGCTCTATGTCAACTACGACGGCAAGTTCCGCAACGAGCTCACCTCGCACCAGGGCACGGTCGGCTTCGAATATCGGTGGTGAAGCAAGCATGATCTTATCGGAAAAGCGTGAAGCGGTTTTCCGATAAGATCATGCTCCAATCATTGTCTGCGTTCAGATCGGCGTCGCTGCGGCATATCCCGTCAATCCAAACCCCTCGCGCGCGGCCGTCATCATCGGCACCAACTCGTTTGGATGAATGAACTCGTCGCGGAAGCAGGGATAGGTTTTTGGATCGAAGATCCTCCTCAGCCAGTCGACCACGATCTTGTGCCGCTCGGAGGAGCGGAACTCCTTGTGGTAGGTGAGCCAGAGGTCGGCGTGATGGCTGACGCCGAGATCGACGGCAATCAGCGGCACGCCGAGCGCGATTGCCACGGTCGGCAGGAAGCCGATGCCGGCGCCGCGCTCCACCGCGTAGAGCGCGCCGACCGAGGAGTTGGTCTTGATGCCGACGATGCCCTCGAGCGACGTCAAGCCGAGGATGCGGGCGTAGGCGGTGTCGTCGATCTGCGGCGCGGTCTGCTTGACGATGCGGTGGTTCTGCAATTCGGCGAGAGTCTTCGGAACTCCGTACAGAGTTTCGTATTCCTTGGAGACGAAGGGATAGATGTGCAGGCGGCCGAGCTTGGCAACGATCAGATCGGGATTGGTCGGCGGCTCGAGCTGGATCGCGATGTCGGATTCCAGTCGTGCGACGTCGGCCTGTTCCATCGCGCAGCGTAGATCGACGGTGATCTTGCGATAGGTCTTCTGGAAGTCGATCAGCCGCGGCAGGATCCAGAAATTGCCGGGACCTTCCGTCACTGCGACGCGCACGGTGCCTGACGTATCGTTCGACGCGCGCGAGGCGCGTCGGAAGACGTTGAAGGCGTGGCGCTCCATATGCGTCACGTCGGCGATCATCGCGGTGCCTTCGTCGCTGAGCGTGAGCCCGCTCTGATCGCGCAGGAACAGCTTGCAGCCGATGCTCTCCTCGAGCCGGTCGATCCTGCGCATCAGGGTGGTCGAAGTCAGTCCGAGCTCTTCGGCAGCGTTACGGAAACTTTTAAATTTTGCGCAGGCTAAAAACAGTTTCAAATCGTCCCACGACGCATTTAGCGCTTCTTCATGGTGCTGCATCATTGCAGCACCCCGGTGCAATACTTGCTGCATACTCCTGATCTCCAGCCGCTAAGCTTCTCGACAGAGCGGCACCTAAAACCTCCGAACGATAGAGGGACGACATGAGTATGCAAAGGGGCGCGTGTGCCGCAAGGCATGATTTCGACGCGCTGCCGTTGAGTCCGGACATCGATGTCCGCGTTGCTCAATTTTCCCAAATTGCCGAATTGGCCGGAATGGCGCATCGCCTCGTGCCGGGCGTGCAGATCGGGGCGGCGGAACTGGAGCACTATTTCGCCTTCGATCCCCAGAGCCTCCTGACCTTCAGCCGCAAGGGCCGTCTGCTCGGCGGCATGGCTTTCCTGTTTCTCAACGATCGCGGCCACGAAGCGCTGCTGCTCGACGAGATCTGCCTGACGGCGCCGCAGACGAGCTATCTCGCGGCGGCCGACGAAGAGGTGTCCGCAATCTACATATGGGCGATCGCGGCGACGGGCCGCGGGATCGCCGGTCTCGGCAAGGCCGCAGCGCATCTTCGTCAGATAAGATTTCGCAACGCGGACTGCTATGCGCAGCCGGCAACCGTGGCCGGACGCGAGATCATGAAGGCGACGGGCTTTGCGCCCATCGCGAGCTTTCAGCCGGACCTGTGGTGTTACGAGCGCCCCTGGCATCGGCATTCAATGCGCATGCCGGGCGCGATCATCCAAGCAAGGAGCTATGCAGATGCACGGTACTAGGATTCCCCTCGCGAAGCCCGACTCCCGCGCCATCACCATTCGACTTGCGCGCGATCCCAGCGATCTCATGCTGGTCACCGCCATTCGCTCGGCGGTCTATCTTGCCGAGCAGGATTGCCCGTTCGACGAGGAGTTCGACGGTAACGACATGGTTGCCGCGCACTTCATCGGCTACATCGGCAACGAGCCCGCGGGCTGTCTGCGGGTGCGGTTCTTCGGCGATTTCGCCAAGGTGGAGCGGCTGGCGGTGCGTCACCAGTACCGGCGCTCGCGCATCTCGTTCAAGCTTGTGCAGGCCAGCGTCGACTATGTGAAGCGCAAGGGCTTTCGCAAGATCTACGGCCAGGCGCAGGACCGTCTGGTCGACTTCTGGGCTCATTTCGGCGCCAAGCCGCTCGGCCACAACCGCAAGATCACCTTCTCCGATTTCTCATACACGGAGATGCTGCTGGAGATCGAGCCGGGACCGGACGCCATTACGCTCGACAGCGATCCCTATGTGATCATCCGTCCCGAGGGCGATTGGGACCGCCCGGGCGTGCTCGACGCATCGGCGGGGCGGTCGGTGACCTCGCCGCTGCGGGACCTCGCCCTCGCTGATCGCTGAAACTGGTGCAGCTTGGCGCAAGACAATGCCGGCCTTTATCCATGACGATCCGCCGATCCTGATCTGCGCGGATCTCCAGGTCGAATATCTGACCCCAGGGCGTCGCCACGTCATTCTCGACGGCGACGCCGCCATCATGTCCTGCCTGGAGCTTTTGGCGCTGTGGCGCTCCAATCTCTGGCCGGTGATGCATCTCAAGCGCATCGCCCAGGCGGCCTGGTTCAATCCGGCTTCGCGGCTGACCGATTGGATCGCGGAGGCCAGGCCGCGTCCGGGAGAAATGACGTTCGAGCACCCGCTGCCCTCGGCTTACAGTTCGTCGCGGTTCGTGGATTACATGTCCAATATCCGCAGCACGCGCTGCATCCTGGTCGGCCTTTCCCTGGACGAGACCATTCTCGCCACCGCCGTGGAGGGGTTTCACCGCAGCCATCGCTATGAGGTGATCGACGACGCCGTGGCCTGCCGGCAACCTGTGACCGGCGATGCGGCCGCCTACCGGCTTGCGGTGGTGAATGTCATCGCGAATTTTGCTACAATCCATCCCAGCGCCGAACTGATCAGAACCAGCGGCGCCATCGCGGTTTGAACGGCCGCGACTGGCAGATGAACGGGGTGGAACATTGTCACGGGGAGAGCAGCTCAGGGAGCTGGCGGGCGATCTGTCGCGTGCCGCCGAGACGGCCCGCCGCATCGGCTTGCCGACGACGGTCTATCTGCTGTCGATGGCGCTGGTGGAAGTAAGGCAAGCCGCGGCTGCCGACGACGCGGATGATGATGGCGCGGCTTGAGCACCGGCGGGTGCGCGTGCGAGCTGTGTGCGGCTTTGTGCATCGCTGCTGAGCGCTTGCCGCCCACGAATTGGCGTTGCAAGTTTCCTCCCGTCGCAATAGCCAAGTGACCAGACAATCACGTGTCGATGCGGGCTGCGCCTGCGACGTGACGCCTTGAGGGATGCCGCACATGTCCATGCTGCCCAATTCGCAAGAAGCCCGCGACGTGGCCTACCAGCTCCACGCCTACACCAACGCGCGCGCGCATCAGCAGGCCGGGCCTCTGGTGATAGAGCGCGGCGAGGGCCCTTACGTGTTCGACGCGTCGGGCAAGCGCTATTTCGAGGCGATGTCGGGTCTGTGGAGCGTCGGGCTCGGCTTCAGCGAGAAGCGACTGGTCGAGGCCGCGCACAAGCAGATGCAGGAGCTGCCATTTTACCACACCTTCTCCGCCAAGTCGCACGGCCCCTCGATCGACCTCGCCGAGAAGCTGGTCGCGCTGGCGCCGGTGCCGATGAGCAAGGTGTTCTTCACCAATTCAGGCTCGGAGGCGAACGACACCGTCCTCAAGCTGATCGCCTATCGTTCGAATTCGCTCGGCCAGCCCCAGCGCAAGAAGATCATCAGCCGCATTCGCGGCTATCACGGCGTCACGATCGCATCCGCAAGCCTGACCGGCCTTCCCAACAACCACCGCTCGTTCGACCTGCCGCTGCCGAACATCCTGCACACGGGCTCGCCGCATTTCTACAAGGACGGTGCGCCCGGCGAGAGCGAGGAGGCCTTCGCGACGCGGCGGGCCGAGGAGCTCGACGCGCTGATCCAGAAGGAAGGGCCTGACACGATCGCGGCCTTCTTCGGCGAGCCGGTGATGGGCGCGGGCGGCGTCGTCGTGCCGCCGGCGACCTATTGGGAGAAGATCCAGGCGGTCCTGAAGAAGTACGACATCCTGCTGGTCGCCGACGAGGTGATCTGCGGCTTCGGCCGCACCGGCAAGATGTTCGGTTGCGAGACCTATGAAATTAAGCCGGATGTGATGGTGGTCTCCAAGCAGATCACCTCGAGCTATTTCCCGCTCTCGGCCATTCTGATGAACGAGCGCATGTTCGAGCCGATCGCGGATGAGAGCAACAGGATCGGCGTGCTTGGCCACGGCTATACCGCCGGCGGCCATCCGGTCGGGTCGGCGATCGCGCTGGAAAACCTCAAGATCATCGAGGAGCGCGGCCTGGTCGCGCATGCCGCCGAACTCGGCGGCTACATGCAGGGCCGCTTGCGCGAACTCACCAGCCATCCGCTGGTCGGCGAGGTCCGCGGAGTCGGCCTAATCGCCGCGATCGAGCTCGTCCTCGACAAGGGCCGCAAGACCGCAGCCAGCACGCCCGGCGCTGTCGGCGGCATGGCCAGCCGCATGCTGCAGGAGCGCGGCGTGATTGTGCGCAACATGCTGGATGCCATCGCCATCTGCCCGCCGCTGATCGTCACCAAGGCCCAGATCGAAGAGCTGATCGCGGCGATCACGGGTGTGCTCGACGACATGAAGGGCGAAGTGCCGAAGCTGACGCCGGCGTAAGGGTACGGCCCAACTCTATAACCGTCACGCTGGGGTGGCCGCCTCTTCGGCGGCCCTCGAAGGGGGACAGCCCGACTGCGGCCGCGGGCCGTACATCCTTCGAGGCTCCTCTTGCGATGCGCCGCATCGCAAGCTTCGCACCTCAGGATGACGGTGTAATACCCTTTTCGCGCTGGCAGTCAGCGACTTGGCTACTCCGCGCGCTGGACCCCGATCACGCGGCCTTTCTCGACCGCCAGAGCCAGTTCGCCGCGCTTGAGCTTCAGGGCGGCGTCGCCGAACAGCTCGCGGCGCCAGCCGCGCAAGGCGGGCACGTCGGCCTCGTCGTCGGCTGCGATCTCCTCGAGATCATCGACCGTCGCGATTACCTTGCTGGCGACCGCGTGGCGTTCCGCGGTCATGCGCAGCAGGACCTTGAGCAGTTCGACGATGGCGGCGCCGTTGTTGTTGTTGCGCGGCTTCTCCAGCTTCGGCAGCGTGGCAGGATCGCGCGCAAGCCCGCGCCCGACCGCGGCGACGATGTCCGCGCCCCATTTGGACTTCTCGAAGCCTTTCGGCACCGAGCGCAGATTGGCGAGCTTCTCGATCGTATTGGGGGCATGGGTCGCGATATCGCTGACGGCTTCGTCGCGCAGCACGCGGCCGCGCGGCACGTCGCGGCTCTGGGCTTCCTGCTCGCGCCAGGCGGCGACTTCCATCAGGACGGCCAAATCCTTCGGCTTGCGCACGCGCGTCTTGAGCCGCTCCCAGGCGCGCTCGGGGTGGAAGTCGTAGGTCTTCGGCGAGGTCAGGACTTCCATCTCGATGGAGACCCATTCGCTGCGGCGGCGCTTCTTCAGATCGGCATCGAGCGCTGCGAACACGTCGCGCAGATGGGTGACGTCGGAGACCGCGTAATGCATCTGCTCCTTGGTCAGCGGCCGGCGCGACCAGTCGGTGAAGCGGTGCGTCTTGTCCGGGCGGTGGCCGGTGACCTTTTCGACCAGCGCGTCATAGGCGATGCTGTCGCCATAGCCGAGCACCATGGCGGCAACCTGGGTGTCGAACACCGGATGCGGGATGATATTGGCCTGATGCCAGATGATCTCGATGTCCTGCCGGGCGGCGTGGAACACCTTGAGCACGGCCTCGTTCGCCATCAGCTCGAAGAACGGCTTGAGGTCGATGCCCTCGGCCAGGGTGTCGACGACGATGGCTTCCTCGGCGCTGGCCATCTGCACCACGCATAGCAGCGGGTAATAGGTGGTCTCGCGCAGGAACTCGGTATCGACAGTGATGACGGGATGCTTGGCCAGCCGGCTGCAGACAGCCGCGAGGTCAGCGGTGGTGGTAATCAAATCCATGAACGGCCCATAACACGTCCATCAGCCGTTCTGCCGAAAGTGCTGTGATGTCAAGGGGCTCTCAGCGAATTCGAGCCTTGCATTTGCACCGGAATCGCATTTTCCGACGAAATTCCTATTCGTAGCGGACCCGGTTCGACGATTTGCGCGCGCAGGGCAGCGCCACGACGACCACGCACATGGCGACCAGCGCCAGACCCAGGAACTCGACAACCAGCAGATCCACGGCAAAAATCTCCCTAGAAACATTGCTAGACTTGTCTGGGGTGAATTGAGGGTCTGTTAAATGTCATGGTTACCGGCGGCGGGGGCGGCCGGATGGTGGACGGGGGGTTAACGGGTGCGCAGTCCAAACGAATTCGGCGCCCCGCAGGACGGAGCGCCGAACTCTGTTGGCCGGTGAGCGGTCGCCTTACGGCAGCTTCAGCGACGTCTCAGCGTTGTACGGCTTGAGTGTCTCATCCGCCGCCTTCTGCGCCGCGACGAGGGCCTCCTTCGGCTGCTTCTTGCCGTTGAGGACCAGCATCACCTCGTCCTCGAGGTTCTTGCGCACGGGGACGGTCTTGTAGGTCGCGAACCAGGGCTTGGCGACGTCGAGCTGCTCGACGGCGGTCTTGGCGTCCGGGTTCTTGCTCAGGAATTCGACCATCTCGGGCGTCTTGTAGGCGGCCATGTTGGGCGCGAAATAGCCGGTGGCGCGGCTCCACCAGGCGCTCTTTTCGGGCGAGGTCATCCACTTGATCAGCGTCCAGGCAGCCTTCTGCTTGTCGGCTTCGAGGCCTGCGGGAACGATCAGCGAGGCGCCGCCGATCGGCACGGCGTTGCGGACGTTGCGCGGGATGAAGGCGACCTTGTAGTTGAACTTGGCATTGTCGCGCACGTAGGTGAGCGAGCCCGTGGACAGCATCATCATCGCGGCGTTGCCGGAGATGAAGGAGGTGCTGACGGCAGGACCGGGGGTGGCGCCAGGCGCGTGAACCTTGTGCTTGTACACGAGGTCATTCCACCAGGTCAGTGCGCCCAGCATCGAGGGCGTGTCGTAATAGACCTCGCCGCCGAACTCCTCGTTGTAGTAGCGCCCGCCATTGGTCATGGTGAGCGTTTCCATCATCCAGCCGCAATAGTCATAGGCGCAGGGGATCGCGATGCCCCATTGGGTCACCTTGTCGCCCTCGCGCTTGGTGAGCTTCTTGGCCCAGTCGGTGAGTTCGGCCCAGGTCTGCGGCGGCTTGTCCGGATCGAGGCCGGCTTCCTTGGCCTTGTCGGCGTTGATGTAGAGCAGCGGCGTCGAATTGTGGAACGGCACGCCGTAGACCGAGCGATCGATCACCGCATTGCCCTGCAGCGCCGGGAAGAACTGCCCCAGGAACTTTTCCTTGGTGGTGCCGTCGGCGGCGATCAGGCTGTCGAGATTGGTGAGTTCGTTCTCGATCTGCATGTCGAGCAGGAAGTTCGCCGACATGATCACGGCGGACGGCGGCTTGCCGGCCTTGATTGCGGCGCGGGTCTTGATCAGCGTGTCGTCATAGGAGCCGGTGTAGACGGCGGTCGCCTTGATCGCCGGATGGGTGTCGTTGAACTCCTTGATCAGGGTGCCCATGTCGCGGGCGAGCTTGCCATCGACGGGAACGGGAAAGAACAGGTCGATTTCGGTCGGACCTTCGGCCATCGCCGGGACGGCGAGGGCGCCAACCATGGAGCCTGCCATGGCGAGGCCAAGCATGAGCCTGCGGGTAAACAGCATCGAAAATCTCCTATTTGATGCCTGAGGTGACGAAAGAACTGATGAAGCGCTTCTGGAAGATCAGGAACGTGATGAGCAGCGGCGCGATCACCATCAGCGTGCCGGCCGCGATGGTGCCCCAGGCCTGGGTGCCTTCCGCTGTCGCGGTGAACACGGAGAGCCCGACCGTGAGCGGGCGCTTGTCCGGCGAATTGATCACCATCAGCGGCCACAGGAAGTCGTTCCAGTGGCTGGTGACGGAGATGATGGCGAACGCCGAGAAGCTCGGCATCGACAGCGGCACGTAGATGTGGCGGATGCGCTGGAACAGGCTGGCGCCGTCGATCAGGGCTGCGTCCTCCAGTTCGGTCGGAATGGCCTCGAAGGCCTGCCGCATCAGGAACGTGCCGAAGGCCGAGGCGAAGAACGGCATCATCACGCCGGCCAGCGTGTCGTAGAGGCCGAACTGCGCGACGATCCGCAGGTTCGGCACGATCAGCAGCACCGGCACCAGCATCAGCTGCATCAGGAACAGGTAGAACAGCAGTGACTTTCCCGCGAAGTCGAGCCGCGCGAAGGCAAAGCCCGCCAGTGTGATCGTGACGAATTGCACCGAGAGGATGCCGGTGCAGATGATCGTGGTGTTGAGGAAGTAGCGCGGGAAGTCGCCGATTTCCCAGGCATCCCTGATATTGTCCAGCGTCGGCTTCAGGCTCGGCATCAGCTCGGCCATCAGATTGATGCCGTCGGAGGCCGGGCGCAGCGTCGCCACGCCCATCCACAGGAACGGGACCAGCCAGACCAGCGCGAGCAGCACGGTGAGCAGAAAGCCGAGCTTTGGCGTAATCTCGCGGCGGGTGGCGAGCGGCGCGTCCTTGTACAGCCAATCGATCAGCGTCATGCGCCGCCCTCGCGGTTCGCCATGGTGCGGAACGACAGCGCGGTGAGGCCCATCAGCGCGGCGAGCGTCAGCAGAGTCGCGGCCGAGGCCTTGCCGATGTCGTAATGCTCCACCGCCTGCTGATAGATGTAGAACAGCACGAGATTGGTGGCGTTCGACGGGCCGCCTTTGGTCATGACGAAGACGTGGTCGACCTGCGTCACCGCATTGAGGATGGCGATCACGGTGACGAACAGGAAAGTGGGCTTGAGCTCCGGCAGCGTGATGTGGCGAAAGCGAGCCCAGGGACCGGCGCCGTCGAGATGCGCGGCCTCCATGACATCCTCCGGCACGGACTGCAGGCCGGCGAGGAAGAACAGCATGTAATAGCCGGCGTTCTTCCAGATGGTGATGACCATGATCGCGTACAGCGCGACGTCGGAATCGCCGAGCCAGTTCGGCAGCACCGGCAGCAGCTGGCCGATGTAATAGTCGAGCAGCCCGACATTGGGCAGGAAGATGAACAGGAACAGCGCGGAGGCCGCGACCATCGGGATCAGCACGGGGAGGAACAGCGTCGCGCGCAGCGCGCTGGTCACGGCATTGGTCCGCGCCAGCGCCAGCGCGAACAGCAGCGCGAGGCCGATGCTGGGGATCGCGGTGCCGACGGCATAGACGAGGTTGTTGATGACAGCGCCGGTGAAGGCGGGGTCGGCCAGCACGGCGCTGATATTGTCGAGGCCGACGAACCGGAGCGGCGCCTTCGGCGTGGCGCGCTGGTAGAGCGCGTCGACGAGCACGCGCCCCATCGCGCCATAGGTGAACAGCGCGAGGAAGACCAGCGACGGCAGCAGCAACAGATAGGCCGGCAGCGAGGTTTTGAAGCGGGTGGCAAACCGTTTCAGGATGTGCAGATGCGGCGGCGCCGATGCCGCGACCGGGAGAGCCGCGGGTTCAGCGAGACTCATCTCACCGCGCCGCGAAGTTGAGCGCATAGTCGCGGCCGTCCATTCCCGCCGGTGGCTCGAAGGGGAAGCGCAGACTGGTGTCGAGGAAGTCGTGGCTGTGCACGACCAGGTTTTCGTCGTCGATCAGCGCCACGCCATAGGCAGGCGGCTCATGGCTCGCCAGATGCGGCGCGCTCGGATCGAGTTCGAACCAGACCTGATGGTTGGTGCCGCGCAGCGTCGAGAACGGAATCTTGCCGTAGCTGCCGAAGATCGGGCGGTGCACATGGCCGAAGAAGAGGTGACGGATACGCGACCGGTAGGGCGCGATCACCTCGGCGAATTCCGCGCTCTGCTTCAGCGCGATCTCGTCCATCGCGTGCACGCCGACCGGGAAGGGCGGGTGATGCATGAACACGACGAACGGCATGTCGGCCGGTGCGGCAGCCAGCGTGCTCGCGAGCCAGCCGAGGCGCCTTGCGCACATCTCGCCGGCGTGGCTGGTCTCGTCCAGCGTGTCGAGGAACACGAACAGGCCGTGTTCGGTGCTGCGCGTGCCCTGCACGAAGCCGCTTTGATCGCGCGGCGCGGCCTTCAGGCTGTCGAGGCAGGTGACGCGCTTGTCGTGATTGCCGACCATCGCGATGTAAGGCATTTTCAGCGCGGCCATCGCCTCGGCGAAATTGGCGTAGGATTCCGCTTCGCCCCAATGGGTGAGGTCGCCGGTCACCACCGCGAAGGCGGCATCGGCCTGGTAAGTGTTGATGTCCGCAATCGCCGCATCCAGCCGCGCGCGCGGGTCGAGGCCGTAAAGCTTCAGCCCGGGGTTCGCCAGATGCGTGTCGGTGATGTGGATGAACTTGAAGGGCATGGCGCTTGTCAGGACTGTTGGAGGATGGGCGCCTCCGGCAAGACCGCCCTGACAGGCCGTTAGAACGCGAGTGTTTCAGTTTGATGACAGCGGTTCCAGGCGGTGAAACGCGTCCACAAGGTCGAGCAAGCCACACGGATGAGCGCAGCGCGCAATCCACCCGCCGAACCAATTTAAAGTAGTGACGAAGAAGGGGGCCGCCTCACGTCCCGCAAAACGTCTGCAGCACACGCTGGTCCGGCAGCGGCGGCTCGGCGTAGGCCGCATACCCCGCCTGGTCGTCGAACGGTTTCGCCAGCACCTTCACCAGCTCCTCGAACGGCGCGTAATCGTCGTTGTTGACTGCGGCCTGGATCACGGCCTCGACGCGGTGGTTGCGCGGGATGAAGAGCGGATTGACGGCGTGCATCGCCGCTTGCCGCTCGGATACGGATTGCGGCTCCAGCGCCGTGCGCTCGCGCCAGCGCCCGGCCCATTCGTCGAAGGCCGCAGGATCGATGAACTGCGCGCGCGCGTCCGACGCATCGCCGCCTGCGGCCTCGCCGAGCTTGCGGAACGTCAGGGTAAAGTCGGCCTGGTTCCTGGCCATGGCATCCAGCAGGTCCTGGATCAGCGCCTCGTCGCCGTCGCGCGCCGTGAACAGGCCGACCTTCCGGCGCAGGCCCGCCTGATACGCTGTGCTGAAGATCTCCGGGAATGCGCCCAAAATCTCCTGCGCCTCGGCGACCGCCTTGTCCCTGTCGTCGCCGAACAGCGGCAGCAGGCATTCGGCGAGCCGCGTCGCATTCCATTGCGCGATGCGCGGCTGGTTGGCATAGGCGTAGCGGCCCATCTCGTCGATCGAGGAGAACACCTGCAACGGATTGTAGGCGTCCATGAAGGCGCAGGGGCCGTAATCGATGGTCTCGCCGGAGACCGACGAATTGTCGGTGTTCATCACGCCATGGATGAAGCCGACCAGCAGCCAGCGCGCGACCAGATTGGCCTGCCGCGCGACCACGCCGGCGAGTAGCGCGTGATAGGGCCGCTCAGTGCCCGACAGTTCCGGATAATGACGCGCGATGACATGGTCGGCGAGGCGGCGCAGCGCCTCGGTGTCGCGGCGTGCGGCGAAATACTGGAAGGTGCCGACGCGGATGTGGCTGGAGGCGACGCGCGTCAGCACCGCGCCCGGCAGCGCCGTCTCGCGCAGCACATGCTCGCCGGTGATGACGGCGGCAAGCGAGCGCGTGGTCGGGATATGAAGCGCGAACATCGCCTCGCTGACGATGTATTCCCGCAGCACCGGCCCGAGCGCGGCGCGGCCGTCGCCGCGGCGGGAAAACGGGGTCGGGCCCGAGCCTTTGAGCTGGATGTCGCGGCGAATGCCGTCGCGATCGATCACCTCGCCGAGCAGGATCGCCCGGCCATCGCCGAGCTGGGGCACGAAATTGCCGAACTGGTGGCCGGCATAGGCCATGGCGATGGGGTCGGCGCCGGCGGGAACTGTCTTCCCGGCCAGGATCTCGGCGCCCTCGGCGGTCTCCAGCACATCAGGATCGAGCCCGAGCTGAACCGCCAGGGGGCGATTCAGCTTGATCAGCCGGGGGGCCGAGACCGGGGTCGGTGCCACCCGGGCGAAAAAATTGTCCGGCAGCGCCGCATAGGTGTTCTGGAACGGGAAATGGACTGTCATTGCCTTAAGATAGGCCGCAAACGGCTGATGGCAAAGGCTCCGGCCGCGAAGCGGTAAAAATGGGCAGCTCGGGCCCAAAACAGGGCCCGGCCTCGGTTGCCGCACCGTCCCCTGTCGGGTAAACCCTGCCGCAAGGTCGGGCCGGCCTCTGGCCGCCCGATTCGACCCCTCCGACATCATTTTGGGACGACCATGCATCGCTACCGGTCACATACATGCGGCGCGCTCCGCGAGAGCAACATCGGCGAGACGGTTCGCCTCTCGGGCTGGGTCCACCGCGTGCGCGACCATGGCGGCGTGCTGTTCATCGATTTGCGCGACCATTATGGCCTGACCCAGTGCGTGGTCGATCCCGACTCGCCGGCATTTTCGCAAGCCGAGAAGCTGCGCTCGGAATTCGTGGTGCGGATGGACGGCAAGGCCCGCCGCCGCCCCGAGGGCACCGACAATGACGACCTGCCGACCGGCAAGGTCGAGGTCTATATCAGCGAGATCGAGGTGCTCGGCCCGGCCGGCGACCTTCCGCTGCCGGTGTTCGGCGACCAGGAATATCCCGAAGACATCCGCCTGAAATACCGCTTCCTCGATCTGCGCCGCGAAAAGCTGCACCAGAACATCATGACCCGCGTCGAGATCATCAAGTCGATGCGCCGGCGCATGGAAGGGCAGGGCTTCTTCGAGTTCAACACGCCGATCCTGACCGCGTCCTCGCCGGAAGGCGCGCGCGACTTCCTGGTGCCCTCGCGCATCCATCCCGGCAAGTTCTACGCGCTGCCGCAGGCGCCGCAGCAGTACAAGCAACTGCTGATGATGTCGGGCTTCGACCGCTACTTCCAGATCGCGCCCTGCTTCCGCGACGAGGACCCGCGCGCCGACCGTCTGCCGGGCGAATTCTACCAGCTCGACGTCGAGATGAGTTTTGTGACGCAGGAAGACGTGTTCGCGGCGATGGAGCCTGTCATCACGGGCGTCTTTGAAGAATTCGCCAAGGGCAAGCCGGTCAGCAAGAACTGGCGGCGCATCCCATTCGCGGAGGCCTTGCGCAAATACGGCAGCGACAAGCCGGACCTGCGCAACCCCATCGAGATGCAGGATGTCTCCGAGCACTTCCGCGGCTCCGGCTTCAAGGTGTTCGCGCGCATGCTCGAAGACCCCAAGAACCAGGTCTGGGCGATCCCGGCGCCTGGCGGCGGCAGCCGCGCGTTCTGCGACCGCATGAATTCGTGGGCGCAGGGCGAGGGTCAGCCCGGCCTCGGCTACATCATGTGGCGCGAGGGCGGCGAGGGCGCAGGTCCCCTGGCGAACAACATCGGTCCCGAGCGCACCGCTGCGATCCGCGCGCAGATCGGCACCAAGGAAGGCGATGCCGCCTTCTTCGTCGCCGGCGATCCCGACAAGTTCTGGAAGTTCTCGGGCCTTGCCCGCAACAAGGTCGGCGAGGAATTGAACCTCACCGACAAGGAGCGGTTCGAGCTCGCCTGGATCGTCGATTTCCCGATGTACGAGTACAATGAGGACGACAACAAGGTCGACTTCTCGCACAACCCGTTCTCGATGCCGCAAGGTGGCCTCGATGCGCTCAAGGGCCAGGACCCGCTGACCATCAAGGCGTTCCAGTACGACATCACCTGCAACGGCTACGAGATCGCCTCGGGCGGCATCCGCAACCACGTGCCGGAAGCGATGGTGAAGGCGTTCGAGATCGCCGGCTATGGCGAGCAGGAAGTGGTCGACCGCTTCGGCGGCATGTACCGCGCCTTCCAGTACGGCGCGCCGCCGCATGGCGGCATGGCGGCGGGCGTCGACCGCATCGTGATGCTCCTGTGCGGCACCAACAATCTGCGCGAGATCTCGCTGTTCCCGATGAACCAGCAGGCCATGGACCTGCTGATGGGCGCGCCATCGGACGCCACCACCAAGCAGCTCCGCGAGCTGCACGTGAAGGTGAACCTGCCGCAGAAGTGACGGGGCTCGTGCCCCGAACGCAGCGCAGCGCTTCTTCAGCGATGCGCTGCCGAGCCGGGGCCCATATCCCGGCGAGCCGCAAGCTTCCGGGTCCCGGCTCTGCGTCGCGTCAATTCATGACGCGCCGCGTCCGGGACACGAGGTCAATCAGCCGGGATCGACCCATGTTTTCGACCATCGTGCCCGCGTCGATGGGGGCGATGGTTTCGCAGTAACACCTGTCGCCTTGTTGATTGTGATTCATTCGGATGTTGCCACCAAGCCGCCGGCCGTGCTTCATCCGCCTTCCATGACCCGGAATACCGCCCTCGCGGTCGCCCGGTCGGGACAGGTAGTTTGAGGCCGGTAACGCGAAACGAGACACCGCATGTCTTATTCTGATGATCTCCACCAGGCGGCGCTCGCCTATCACCGTCTGCCGCGCCCCGGAAAGCTCGAGATCCAGGCGAGCAAGCCGCTCGCCAACCAGCGCGACCTCGCGCTTGCCTATTCTCCGGGCGTTGCCGCCGCCTGCACCGAGATCGCCAAGAACCCCGCCGAAGCCGCCACGCTGACGACGCGCGCCAATCTGGTCGCCGTGGTCTCCAACGGCACCGCTGTGCTCGGTCTCGGCAATATCGGCCCGCTGGCATCGAAGCCGGTGATGGAGGGCAAGGCCGTCCTGTTCAAGAAATTCGCCGGGATCGACGTGTTCGACATCGAGATTGCCGCCGACACCATCGATCGCGTGGTCGAGACCGTCGCGGCGCTGGAGCCGACCTTCGGCGGCATCAATCTGGAAGACATCCGCGGACCGGAGTGCTTCGAGATCGAGGCGCAGCTTAAGGCCCGCATGAAGATCCCGGTCTTCCATGACGACCAGCACGGCACCGCCATCATCGTCGCCGCCGCCGTCACCAACGCGCTGCGCCTCAACGGCAAGAAGCTCTCCGACGTCAAGATCGTCGCATCGGGAGCCGGGGCCGCGGCGATCGCGACCCTCAACCTTCTCGTCTCGATGGGCGCGCAGCGCAAGAACATCTGGGTCTGCGACATCGACGGCCTCGTGCACGAAGGCCGCAACACCACGATGGACCGCTGGAAGGCGGTCTATGCGCAGAAGACCGACAAGCGCACGCTCGGCGACGTCATCGGCGGCGCCGACATCTTCATCGGGCTCTCGGCACCGGGCGTGCTCAAGCCCGAGATGGCCAAGGCGATGGGCGACAAGCCGCTGATCATGGCGCTTGCCAATCCGACCCCGGAGATCATGCCGGAGGAGGCCCGCAAGGCGCGACCCGACGCGATGATCTGCACCGGCCGCTCAGACTATCCGAACCAGGTCAACAACGTCCTCTGTTTCCCCTTCATCTTCCGCGGCGCGCTCGACGTCGGCGCCACCGCGATCAACGAGGAAATGAAGCTCGCCGCCGTCGAGGCCATCGCGCAGCTCGCGCGCGAGGCGCCGTCGGACGCGGTCGCGCAGGGCTTTGACACCGGCGAGACGCAAGGCTTCGGGCCGGGCTCGCTGATTCCGAGCCCGTTCGATCCGCGCCTGATCCTGCGGATCTCGCCGGCGGTGGCGAAGGCGGCGATGGAATCGGGCGTGGCGACGCGGCCCATCACCAATTTCGACGAATACACCGCGCTGCTCGAGCGCTTCGCCTTCCGCTCCGGCCTCGTCATGAAGCCGATGTTCGCCAAGGCCAAGACCCAGCCGGTGCGCGTGATCTTGGCCGAGGGCGAGGACGAGCGCGTGCTGCGCGCCACGCAGGTGGTGTTGGAGGAGAAGCTGGCGACGCCGATCCTGGTCGGCCGTCCCTCGGTGGTGGAGGCACGCATCAAGCGCTTCGGCCTTTCGATCAAGGCCGGCAAGGATTTCGACCTCGTCAATCCCGAGGACGATCCGCGCTATCGCTCCTATGTACAGTCCTATGTCGAGGTCGCCGGCCGCCGCGGCGTGACGCCGGATGCGGCGCGCACGGTGGTGCGTACCAACAACACGGTGATCGCCGCGCTCGCGGTGACGCGCGGGGAGGCCGATGCGATGCTCTGCGGCGTCGAGGGCCGCTACATGCACCACCTGCGCCATGTCCGCGAGATCATCGGCTTCACGCCCGGCATCAGCGACTATGCCGCGCTGGCGTTGCTGATCACCAGCAAGGGCGCCTTCTTCATCGCCGACACGCAGGTGCGGCCCAATCCGAGCGCCGAGGAACTCGCCGAGATCGCCTCGCTCGCGGCGGTCCATGTCCAGCGCTTCAACATCAAGCCGAAGATCGCCTTCGTCTCGCATTCGGATTTCGGCAGCTACGACACCGAATCCTCACGGAAGATGCGACGGGCGACCCAGCTTCTGAAGGAGAAGCATCCGGAAATCGAGGCCGATGGCGAAATGCAGGGCGACACCGCGCTCTCAGCCGCGGCGCGAAAAATGGTGCTGCCGCACTCCAAGCTCGAGGGCGAGGCCAACATCATGATCATGCCGACGCTGGACACCGCCAACGTCGCCTATCAGATGATCAAGTCGCTGGCCGACGCGCTGCCGGTCGGCCCCATCCTGATCGGCCCGGCGCGCCCCGCGCACATCCTGACGCCCTCCGTCACGGCGCGCGGCATCCTGAACATGACGGCTGTAGCAGTGGTCGAAGCCCAGGAGCGCGCGGCCCGCCAGCAGCCGACGTTGTTTACGTAAGAGCGAGCTGCAGCGATGGAGGCGGTGCAAATCCTTCTCCCCTTGTGGGAGAAGGTGGCGCGAAGCGCCGGATGATGGGTATCTCTCCGCGAGGCGAGATCGCAAAAGTTGCCCGTGCCGATAGATACCCCTCATCCGTCTCGCCGCTTCGCAGCGAGCCACCTTCTCCCACAAGGGGAGAAGGTGCGCTGTCTCTGCCGCCTTTGAATTACGAGCAGTTCACCATTTCCCCGTTTGTAAACCGGCGTACGACTCATCATAATCCTTCGATACTCTCGCCGGACCTTCGATTTCAAAATGCCTGAGCCAAGAGGCCGATCATGCCAGCGTTCGTGACTTTCGGGCGGATCCTGTTCGCCGTGCTGTTCATCTACACGGGCGCGACCAAGCTCTTTGCCATCCAGGCGACCGCCGATTTCATCGCCACCAAGGTCGTGGTGCCCGACGCCATTGCGCCCTATGCCAAGCAGATCGAGACGGCGACAGCGATGACCACGTCGCAACTGCTGGCGATCGCAGTGAGCGGCCTCGAGATCATCGCGGGGCTGATGATCGCGCTCAACTTCGGCGCGCGCTTTTTCGCGTTGTTGATGATCGTCTATGTCGCGGTCGCGACCGTGCTGTTCTCCGATTTCTGGAACCAGACGCCGCCCGACAATGCCAAGGTGCTGGTCGACGCGCTGAAGAACCTCTCGATCATCGGCGCGCTGTTCATGATCATGGGCTATGGCCGCACCACGCGCTCGGCGGAGACCGCCTACGGCGACGTGTAGCCTGCGGCCTGGCCGCTGACGTCGCAGTTCGCGCGAAGCAGGGCAGCCTTGGCTTCGTAGGATTTCGCCAGCGTCATGAGCTGATCAACCAGCTGATCTTCAGGGACTGACGTCGCGAGCTGACGGCAGTGGCGGGCGTGACCCAGCAAACGTGCGGTCTCTTCGCGGGGATGGTCGGGAACGAGGATATGGGACATTTGGCCAGCCTTTCGCAACTGAAGTCCCGGCATTTGCAATCCTAGGCGAATCCGGATGGCCCGCATTGATGCGGCTCAATCGCTTCTGTCCGGCACGACGGCCGCGCTCAATCCGCCGCGCGCGGTGGCGCGATCTCGCGCATCCACCTTGAAATCGTCGCGTTGCTCGCGCCATCCGTGCCGCGTTGCATGCCGAGCAGCGCGGCCTCGCGCGCGGCGCGGGGCGTGATGCCGTAGGCAGCCTTGAAGGAGCGCGTGAAATGCGCGTCGGTGCCGAGCTGCCATCGCCGCGCGACCTCGCTGATCCTGGGGCCGCGACCACCGGAATTGGCAAGGTCGAAGAAGGCGCGGTGAAGCCGGCGGCTGCGGATGTAGTCGGCGATGCCGCCGACGGGCGCGAACAGCCGGTACAGCGAGGCGCGGGACAGGCCGAAATGGGCCGCGACCGAATTGGCCGAAAGGTCCTCGCTGCCGAGATGGCTCTCGATATATTGGCGGATGCGGATCAGCGCGGGTCCCGCGGTGGTGCCGGGCTCGACATCGGAGTTCTCGATCTCGTTGCGCAGGCACGCCGCCAGCAGCGAGACCGTGCCCTCGACCACGGATTGGCATTCGTGCAGGCTCATGCGCGGGGCGAATTCGAGCAGCGCCGACAGATGCCCGGCGAGGAGCCGGGCGATCACGCTGCTGCCGGGCAGCACCAGACCATGCAGATCCTCGACCCGGAGCAGATGGTCGCCGAACAGCGGGCGCGGCACCACCAGCGTCACATTCTCGAATGCCACAGCGCGCGTTTCCAGCGTCTGGGCAAGGTCGAACACGCAGATGTCGCCGGCCCTCACGCGAGCGGGTCGCGCGCCAGCGACGCCGTCAAAGCCGCCTTTCAGATAGAGCTGCAGGATGATGTGGTCGACGCCGCTGCGCGCTACCGTCTCGGCGGTGCGACGGAATCGCTGGCCGCTGGCCCGGCTCAATCCGATCAGCACCGGTCCCATCGCATAGGAGCGGACGTCGGCGCGGAATGGGCCGGGCTCGCCCTGCGCGAGCTCGTCGACGTCGAACAGCGTCGCGACAGCCTCGCGCCAGATCGCGACGTTGGTCTCGGTGTCCATCTGGTCGGCCGAGAAACCGAAGCTCGGCAATTGGTAGGAAACCGCGGCAGCTTCGCCGTTCAATCCGGTGAGCCGGGCCGGGCCGTTCTTGGCAGGGTCGTTGGTCATGGCGGCGGTCGGTTATTCTCGGTCGTGGTGGTGAGCCGGCGGTGCCGCTGAACCGGCTCTCCAGGTATCCCCTTGGGTGAATGAGACCGGTCACTGGGGGTGCCCAGGTACCCAGCGAAACCGGCCCTCGTGTGGGTATAGGACGGTCTCCGGTCAAACGAAAGTGGCCAGGAGACCGCGCGGCCGCGCTGGCCGACAGTCGGCCAGCCCCTCTGTTTTGCGCTTTTGTCTCAACCTCTTGATGCCCCGTCCCTGGCGCCGCCGGTCGTATTGACCCTGTGCCGCCAACACTCGAATAGCGCCACGGGCGACGGGAGACCGGGCCCGGGACGTCATGATGATGTCGAAGTCGAGGTTAAGGGCTGGAATGCTGGTGCGTGGTGAACTCGGCTCGGGCTTACAGAGCCGGGCAGTTGGATTGGTGCGGTCAATCGGCCGCTGGCTCGGGACTTCGGCTCTGGTGACGGCGGCGCTGGTCGGAACGGTCGGGCGCGCCGATGCGGTCGATGCCGACTGGCTCAACAATCCGTCGTCCGGCAATTATCTGACTGCAGGGAACTGGACCGGCGGCGTCGCGCCGAATGGAACGGCGACATTCGGAACGTCCTCCATCACCGACCTGACGATCGGAAGTTCGCGCTCGGTGAACGCCTGGGTCTTCAGTCCCGGCGCGAGCGATTACACGATCACCGTGGGCGGCGAGGCGGTACTCCAGTTCTTCGGCGACGGCATCATCGTCAACGGCGGCAGCGTCGTGCTCAATGTCAATTCGAGTTTCGCCCGCTTCGCCAACAGCAGCAACGCCGGCACCGCCACGATCAACGTCAACCACGGCACGCTGACTTTCACCGAAAGCGCCTCGGCCGGCAGCGCCGTCATCAACAGCGATCGAGAGATTAATTTCTGGAACGACAGCACCGCCGGTAACGCCACCATCACCAATTCCGGTGGCAGCGTCTATTTCCGGGACAACAGCAGCGGCGGCACGGCGCGCTTCATCAACAATGGCGATATCGACGTCTCGTACCGTACGGCTTTCAGCATCACGATGGGGTCGATCGAGGGCTCAGGCACGATCTATCTCGGCTCGACGAACCTCGAGGTCGGCGGCAACAATCTCACCACCACCTATTCGGGCGTCTTGCGGGACGGCGGCATGGGCGAGGGCGACGGCGGCTCTCTGACCAAGGTCGGGACAGGTACTCTCCAGCTGACCGGAACGAGCACCTACACCGGCGACACCGTGGTGGCCGGCGGCGTGCTCGACGTCGAGGGCGCGCTCAACGGCACGTCGTCCGCGACCGTGCAGTCGGGCGCGACCTTGATGGGCGCCGGCAGCATCGTCTCGCCGTTCGTGTCGGTCGAGAGCGGCGGCACGCTGGCGCCCGGCAATGGCAGCGCCGGCTCGGTGCTGTCGATCGATGGCAGTCTCGCCTTCGCCTCCGGCGCATATTACCTGGTGCAGGTCAGCCCGTCGGCCGCCGCGTCCACCACGGTCACGGGCACTGCCGATCTCGGCGGCGCGACGGTACAGGCCGTGTTCGCGCCTGGCAGCTACGTCTCGAAGACCTACACGATCCTGAGCGCTGCCGGCGGCGTCTCAGGGACCTTTGCATCCGGCATCGTCAATACGGGCCTGCCGTCGAACGTCCACAGCTCGCTGAGCTATGACGCCAACAACGTCTATCTCAACCTTGCGCTCGATTTCGCGATCGCTCCCAACCTCAACATCAACCAGCGCAATGTCGGCAACGGGCTGACGAACTCCTTCAACCGCAACGGCGGCATTCCGGGCGTCTATGCGTCCTTGTCGGCCGGTGGATTGACGCTGGCCTCAGGCGAACTCGCCACGCGCCTGCAGCAGACGACGTTCGAGGCAATGGGGCAGTTCGTCGGACTTTTGGCCGACCGCGACCTGCCGGACTGTGTCGCTGCCGACAAGCGCGGCAAGCCGCTGCCATGCCCGGCACGCTGGAGCGTTTGGGCGTCCGGTTTCGGCGGGTCGCAGACGAGCAGCGGAAACACCGCGCTCGGATCGCATGATGCGACGAGCCGGGTGGCTGGGACCGCCGTCGGGGCCGATTACCGGTTCTCGGCCGATACGCTAGCCGGCTTTGCGCTGGCCGGCGGCGGGACCAATTTCAGTGTGGACGGTCTTGGCAGCGGCCGGTCAGACCTATTCCAGGCCGGCGCCTATCTGCGCCATGTCAGGGGGCCGGTCTATCTCTCGGCCGTGCTGGCCTATGGCTGGCAGGACGTCACCACCGATCGGACCGTGACCATCTCGGGGATGGATCGCCTGCGGGCCCAGTTCCGCGCCAACGCATGGTCGGGCCGCGCCGAGAGCGGCTACCGTTTCGCTCTGCCGGCGCTGGACGGGGTCGGCATGACGCCCTATGCGGCGGGCCAGTTCACGACCGTCGCCCTGCCGTCCTACGCGGAAGCCGTGCTGGGGGGCAGCAACGCCTTTGCTTTGAACTATGACGGCAAGACCGTAACTGATGCGCGGGCAGAGCTCGGCGTTCGCACCGACAAGGTGTTTGCCGCCGGCAACGGCGACCTCACCCTGCGCGGACGGCTCGCCTGGCAGCATGATTTCAATCCGAACCGGACCATCTCCGCGACATTTCAGGCGCTCCCGGATGCGAGCTTTGTCGTCAATGGCGCGGCACAGGCGTCAGACGCCGCGCTGGTCACCGCTTCGCTGCAGCAGACCTGGCGCAACGGCTGGTCCGCCGCGGCGAGTTTCGACGGCGCGTTCTCCAACGTGACGCGCGGCTATGCCGGCAAGGGCGTGCTGCGCTACGCGTGGTGAGTGAGCGGACGGGGCGGGGGGAGGACCGGGTTCTGAAAACCGGGCGGGCCGAGCCGGGATCCCCATGCTGATTCATGCGCTGAAAAGAGCGGGCTCTTTGCTCCGCTAATCAACGTGTTGAATGCCGGTATTTAAATGCCGGTACTGTGCATGGGGTTGTTTTCGAAGTTTAGCCGGAGGCTCTCGCCGATCGCCACGGGGTGACGGTCACACCATGGGCGGCATCGAGCACATACGGCGTGCCCGGCGTCATCCCATGCGATGCCAGGACCTCATGCGGCGTCCGTTCCGGCACGCCGACGAAGCATCCGTCGCCGCCGGGCAGCCTGACGCGCGGAGCCTCCGACAGCCAGAACGTATCGTAGCGGTCCATGAACATGTCGAACACGACGGGGCCGCCGATAATGGCGACGGTTCCGGATGCGACGCCGGCGAAGGCGCAGGCCTGCTCGAAACTCACATGCTCCGGATTCCACAACGTCGCATTCGGCATCTCGGGATCGACCGTGAGCGCCTTGATCTTGCGGGTCAGGATCAGCCGCTTGCGCATCGGCGAATTCGGCTGCTGCTCGTGCGAGTAGCGGCCGTGCACGATCAGCGCGACGCGATCGAGCGCCTGTTCGAAGAACAGCTTGTCGCCTTCGAACTTCAGGCTATCGGGCATGACGTGGTCCGCGTCGGCGAGCATGCCGTCCGCGGAGACGATGACGTAACCTTCGAACTGGAAAGACAAGGCGGCTATTCTGAAACTGTGGTGACGACGCTGTTGACGGGCCGGCTGCTCACCGTCGGCAGCTTGATGTCCTTGAGCAGTTCCTGGTCGTACTCGGGAAGCGAGGACGCCGGGAATTTGGCGCGCATCGCCACCACCTTGTAGCCGCCGGCCTTCAGGCGCTTGAGCAGTTCGGGCAGCGCTTCGGCGGTGTGCTTCTGGAAGTCGTGCATCAGGATGATGCCCTTGCCCTTGCTCTCGAGCTTCTTCATCACGGTCTCGACCACCTTCTCCGGCTTGGACGCCTTGAAGTCGAAGGAGTCGATGTCGCAGGAGAAGATCGCCGTGTTGCGGTTGCCGAGATAGGTGACCATCTCCGGCGGATGCTGCAGCGCCGGGAAGCGGAAGAACGGCGAGGGCGAGATGCCGCCGAGCGCCCACTTCACCGCGGACAGGCCCTTCTCGATCTCGTCCTTGCGCTGCGCTTCGGTGAGCTTCTTGTTGTTGAGGTTGGCATGCGACCAGGTGTGGGTGCCGACGGTGTGGCCGGCCGCATAGACCTGCTTGAGGATCTCCGGCTCGTAGGTGGCATGCTTGCCGATCGAGAAGAAGATGCCGGTGGTGCATTCGTCGGCGAGCGCCTTTAGCACGGCCGGCGTGTTCTTCGGCCACGGGCCGTCGTCGAAGGTCAGCACCACCTCCTTGTCACGCAGGAAGTCGAGCTCCTTGAAGTGCTCGAATCCAAAGCCCGGACCGCCGGTGGTATCGATCTCGACGGTGCGGGCGACCCCGAGTGCACCTTGCGTATTGCAGGCGGCACGGGCGGGCTGCGGCGCCTGTTGAGGCGGGGGCGGATTGACGAAGGCGGGCTGCGCGGCGGTGGCAGCCGCCGGCGCTGCAGCCGCAGTCGTCGCGGCCGCAGCCTTTGCGGCCGGGGTCTGCGACCACGCTGCGCCCGTCAGCGCCACGGAGATCGCACTTGCCAAAATCAGTCCTGCCGCCACACGCATGGTGTTGTCCTCGAGATTGATCCCGTTGTTCTGCCGCGGTTTTTCGCCTCCGGCAAAACCATCCTGCCCCAAATATCCTCGCGCTGATCCTAGCCTAGATGGTGGGCCATCGCCATGGCAACGGCTGTTTGGCGCTTCGCCGCAATTGTGCCCAACCGCATGGAGGCACGGCGCGTCAACTGTCGGCCAGAGCCCTGGCGATCGCGGTCTTGACCCGCGTGTCGGCAGGTTCAACCGCCGACGGAAAGATCTCGGCGATATAACCGTCACGCCCGATCAAATATTTGTGGAAATTCCAGCGCGGAACATCTCTCGGCCGGGCCTCGGCGGCCCATTTGTAGAAGGGATGCGCCCTGGGGCCGACCACCACCGCCTTGGCCGCGATCGGGAAGGTAACGCCGTAATGGTGCTGTGCGGTCTCCGCGATCTCGCTGGTGCCGCCGGGCTCTTGTCCGCCGAAATCATTGGAGGGCACGCCGATCACGGTCAGCCCGCGCTCGCGAAACTGGCTCCATATCTCCTGCAGGCCTGCATATTGCGGGGTGTAGCCGCAGAGCGATGCGGTGTTGACCACGAGCAGTGGTTTGCCGGTGAAAGCGGCCAGCCGGATGTCCTCGCCTGACAATGCGGGGAAGGAAAAGGCGTAGGCCGGGATCCGGCTCATGCCGCTCTCGGCGAGCGCGCGTGTCGCGGATGCGGTCGTCGCGAGAAGCGCGGCCAGCATCGTCCTGCGGTTCATCATGACGGTGTCTCTCGAAATGACCGAGGCCACCTTACTCCGCCGCCGCGGCCCGCCTGCTCAACAACGCGTTATCGGGCGCGGCGATTTGCTCAGTACAGGCGGACGATGAAGTCGGTGCCTTCACCGGTCTCGCCCTGGTTGATGCCCTGGTCGGAAATGATGATCGAGCCGCCGGAGGTCAGCATCTCGTTGATCTTCGCCATGGTGTCGGCGGGGATCGAGACTCGATCGAGAGCCTCGGCCGGGTTGTCCGGCGTCACCACGGGCTTGGCGGCGACGGGGATCACGGCGGCGCCGCCCTTGCGGCGGGGCACGCGGCTATCGTCTTCGCGCGCAGCGGAGCGGACCGAAACGGGCAGCGACACCACCGACCAATGCAGTGCATTGGAATCGGCCTTGTCGACTTCGGCGGTAAACACATGGGTTCCAAGCGGCCGGTCACTCGCCGCGATCGTGACGGGCACCTCGAACAGCGGCGCGAAATTCTGCCGCACGTAAAGCTTGGAATCCTTGCGGCTGATGAAGACGGCGATCTGGCCGGCCCGCTTGGGCGCGTCCGGCTTTGCGGCCGGCGCGGGATCGGCCACGCGGCTCTCATCCTTCTTGGCCTCGGGTGCCGGTGCAGGCGCCGCAGCCGTCACGGCCGGGTCGGGCTTCTTCGCGGCGTCGGCCGGTTCTGTCTTGGAAGACTCGACCTTGTCGGCAGGCTTGTCGGCCTGCGTCGTCGAATCCTTCGGCGCCTCTGTGGCCTCCGCGGGCTTTGCATCTTCGGACGGTTTGGCTGCGTCGGTTGTCTCCGCGGCCCTGGTCTCGGAGGACGCCGGTGCTTCGACCTTGTCGGCTGCTGCCGCGGCTTCCGTGCCGGCCGTCGCATTGCCGATGGTCACATCGGACATCACGGTATGGCCGACCGACGAGCGCAGCTCCAGCACGCCGTCCGCGCTAGCGGTCTTCGTCTCGACGGGCATGGTCTCAACGAGCTTGGTCTCAACCGGCTTGGCTTCGGAGACCTTGGCCTGCGGCGCTCCCTTGTCAGCCTTGTCGCCAATGCTGGTCGTCGGCTCGAGGCTGGCGACAGGCTGCGGCGCCACGCGCACCGAGGCCAGCAGGGGATGCGAGAAGGTCTGCGGCGACATCTGGCCGGGCGTGACGATCACGCGCGCGCCCATCTTGGTCCAGTTCCACATCTTCACGGCAAACGCCATGGGCATGCGAATGCAGCCGTGAGAGGCCGGATAGCCCGGCAGAACGCCGGCATGCATTGCGACGCCGGACCACGTGATCCGCTGCATGTACGGCATCGGCGCGCCGCTGTAGATGTTGGAATGGTGGAATTTGTGCTTCTGGATGACGCTGAACACACCCATCGGCGTCGAATGGCCCTTCATGCCGGTCGACACCGGGGATTCCGCGAACACGCCATTGGTGTCGTAGACCGTCACCTTCTGCCGCTCGATCGAGACGACGATGACGAGCGGGCCCTGCGGCTTGGTGCCGACTTCCTTCTCTGCGACGATGTCCTTCTTGCCAGCCGCGCCGCGCTTCTGCGGCTTCTGCCGCGGGACCTCGGGATGCCGATCCTGCCGCGACGCGTAGGACCCGTCGGAATAATCCGTCCAGTAGTAAAACGCGGCGTCGGCCTGGCTTGCCGTCCCGATCGCACCGGCCACCGTCAAAATTGCGACCTGCCACAGCCTTGCCGGCGCGGCAGCAAACCGGGACCCGTTCACGCTATTCATTGCTCGAATCCACAATCCAAATCAGAAGTTAGTGTCGCAGAGCGGATACGCGTTCACCAGCAGGGCGGTTCGGCCGTGGGCCACTTTTGTCCAAGCCGTAGCAAAAAAGCCTCACAGAGCGGTAAACGGCGGCTGCCTTTCGGGCACCTGTCGTCTTCCTGTCGGGCTGTCGCGTTCCTACATTGCGGGAACTCGTTACCGGAGAACTTCATGTCATCTCGTTTCCCCGGTCTTTCCGGCATCCGCTTGAAAGGCCTTGCTTTATTTCTTCTGGCCCTGACTGCGCCGGTGGCCCCTGCCGCCGCGGCCGACGAGCCGGATCTGATCTTCCGCCGCTCCACCGTGTTCAAATGGATGAGCCCGAACGACAAGCTTGCCACCTATGGGCTCGACGACCCCGAAGTCGAAGGCGTCGCCTGTCATTTCACCGTGCCGGAGAAGGGGGGCTTCAAGGGCTGGCTCGGCCTTGCCGAGGAGGTCTCGGACATCTCGCTCGCCTGCCGCCAGATCGGCCCGATCAAGTTCAAGGATAAGATGGAGCAGGGCGACGACATGTTCCGCAAGCGCCGCTCGCTGTTCTTCAAGAAGATGCAGATCGTGCGCGGCTGTGACGCCAAGCGCAACGTGCTGGTCTACATGGTCTATTCGGACAGGGTGATCGAGGGCTCGCCCAAGAACTCGACCTCGACGGTGCCGATCATGCCGTGGGGACCAGCCGACGCCAACGTCCAGAAGTGCAGTGAGTTCTTCACTCAGTAGCGATGGCGCGCGGCTTGGCGAGATGCGAGCCGGTCAGCCGTACGAAAGCCTGCGGCGCGGCCTCAAAGCCGCGTTGCGATTGCAACGCCATCGCGCCATGTGATTGGGCGGTTTGATCCGCTCGGTCCGTCGATCGATCCGCGTCGCGCGCCGCTGCGCGATCTTGCGCCATCATGATGGCCATTCCTCACGTGCACTTGTCCGGTGATCCGGGCTTCTGGTTTCGAAGGCTTGGGTCGCAGCCGAAGCGCCCCCGGTTCGACAGGATCCAGCCTTCGTTCGGTTTCTCTTCAGCAGAGAAACGTAAAATGCGTATGAAGCGTGGAAGGCGCGCGCATGACGGCGCGCCGGCCGCCGCACGGTCCCGGGCTCGAAGAGAGCCTGTCAGGCGACGTTAAGCCGAGGCATGAGCCGTCTGAAAACATTGACGTTTTCAGCCGAATGTGTCGTTACCGCCGGCGCGGCGAAACAATTCTCATAAAGACGAAACCATTTTCCGCTTTTGGCGCATCACGGCCGAAACCGCCCATGGTTATCAACGTCACAGCGACGACAGCGAACTGCCGGCCACGAGATCGAGGGACACGACCATGCGCGCGCTCAGCTTCATCCTCGTGTTCGGCTTTGTGTTCGCCGGATCATCATTCGCAGGTTCGCCGGAGGGCAGCCTTCCCGGCGTCGGTACCTTCCAGTACAGCGGCTCACCTGCCGCGAGCAACTCGCCGCAGCCGATCGTGGTCGCCGCGCGGTTCTGATCGCCACCAGGAAAAGCAGTCGACAAAGGCCATCATGATCGTTCGCTTGTGCGCCGTAGCCTTCGCCTCCCTTCTGACGGTCAATGCAGCCCAGGCACAGGTGCGGGCTCCTTCTCGGCTGCCTGATCCTCGCATCGAGTTCGTGCGTCAATGCGCACCGCGCATGATCGGGCGCTGGGAGCATCCGGAGGAAGTCTGCGGCTGCCTGCACGACCATGCTGCTGCCGTCGTCGAGGACCGCGATCTGCGCGAGGCGCTGCTGCGCGGCATCAGCGAGACCGGCGTGCCGACGATCGAATCCGATTGGGTGCCGGCGGCCAAGCAGAGCGAGATTGGCCCGACCTTTACCAAGATCGCCAAGCCGACCTTGCAGTGCATGTTCGATCCGGCGAAGTAGCGCTTCTTCCGTTTATTTGGTTTTTGGACCGAACCGCGACACACATGCGCTGGTCCGCGCCACGCCCTTGTCGGTCATCTTCGCCCCGCGCACTTCCTTGACCTGTCCGGCCGGGCAGGTTCCGTCATCCACGAGTACACGCTGGCCTAGCTTGAGATCGGCGATATCCTCCACGCGCCCGACCGTGGCCGCATGCGCCGTTGCGCCGGGTGCGCTCAAGATCAGGAGCAAAAGGGCTGTGCGGCGGAGTGACATGATGAGAGCTCCTGGAATTGAGGCCGCAATGTAGGGAGCGCCGCGCGATTCTGACAGCAAAGTTCATTACGTCCCCCGGGCCTATGTCTTCCTCCGGCCCAGGGCGATGCGCGATTCCTGCGCGAGCCGTTTGGCTGACGCCATCAGCTTTGGAACCGTGTGCCCCGAAAATCCCAGCACGAAGCCGGGCAGGGGTCGCGCGCGCGAATAGGTATCGGCCAGGAGCCAGCCTTCCGCGCCGGCCGCCCGTTTTGCTGTCTCGGCCACCGACAGGTCAACCGAAGGATCGAACCGGGCGACCAGGTGCAACCCCTGCGACGGGACTGGCACTGACAGTGCGCCGTCGGATACGGCTTCCAGTGTCTCGGCCAGCGCATCGCGCGCCTCGCGATAGAGTTTTCGCACCCGTTTCAGGTTCGCGGCGAACGCGCCGGAATTGAGCATGTCGGCGACCGCGCCTTCCATCAGCGTTCCTGGAAAGCGGTCGAGCGCAGCGCGCGTGGCCGTCACGTCGGCGATGAGGCGCTCGGGCAGGGCGCAATAGCCGATGCGCAGGCCGGGAAACAGCGTCTTGGCGAAGGTGCCCATGTAGATCACGCGCTGGAGCTGATCGATTCCGGCGAGAGACATCAGCGGCGCGCCGTCATAGCGGAACTCGCTGTCGTAATCGTCTTCCAGCACGAAGGCGCCGGCCTGCCTTGCCCAATCCAGCAGTTCGAGCCGTCGCGGCATCGACATCTGCACCCCCAGCGGAAACTGATGCGATGGCGTCACATAGGCCGCACGTGCGGACGGCGCGGCAGTGCGCCCCTTGGCGACGCGCATGCCATGTTCATCGACGGGAACAGACACGGCGCGATAGCCGCAATGCGCGATGGTGTTGCGAGCGGCGGGATAGCCGGGATCCTCACACCAGACCTGGTCGCCCGGCTGCAGGATCGCACTCAGTACGATGCGCAGCGCGTGCAGCGTGCCTGTCGTCAGCATGATCTGATCGGGATCGCAGCGCAGGCCGCGTGCCGACAACAGATGATCGGCGATCGCCGCGCGCAGCTCGCAGCTGCCGCGTGGATCGCCATAGTGCAGATGCTCGGAGCCGAAGACGCGCATGCGCCGACCGACGAAAGCACGAAATTGCTGCAGGGCGCGCGCGTCGATAAGGGTGCAGCCTAGCGAGAACGCGCCCTGCCTGGGGGCTTCGATCACGACCATCGCCTTCTTCGGTTCGGCCGCGCGAGCCGGAATGCGCGCGGCGACGAACATCCCGGAACCGACAGTTGCCTCGGCAAAGCCGTCCGCGATCAGCCGTTCATAGGCGATGACGACGGCGTTACGGCCGAAGCCCGTCTGCTTCGCGAGGGTCCGTGATGGCGGCAGCGGCTCGCCGGGCCTCACGAGGCCGGCCACGATCATCTCGCACAGCGCCTGGTAAAGGCGGTGCGCGGCGGAGGCGCCGGCCGTGATGTGCGGACCAGTGAGGTCGAGCGGCAATTCGGCCTTGGCGGGTGGGGAGGAATTGGTCGGAATTTTTTGCATGGAATTGGCACTATCGCAGACCAAATCGACCGCTACAAACACTCTTCAATTGTTCCCATCCGACAGGAGCGGCCGTGAGCCAGACTGAAACCCAGAAGTCCTATCCGACGTCGGCGCGCAACCAGGTGAAGCGCCGGCACGACCGCGGCTTCTACGATCATGAGACCGTTCATCGCATCCTGGATTCTTCGATGTTGTGCCACGTCTCCTACGTCATCGACGGCCAGCCCTATTGCACGCCGACCTTCTTCTGGCGCGAAGGGACGAAGCTGTACTGGCACGGCTCGAGCGCGAGCCGCATGCTGCGCAACCAGACCAGCGGCGAACGCGTGTGCCTCACGGTCGCGCATCTCGACAGCCTCGTGCTGGCGCGCTGCGGCTTCAACCATTCGGCCGACTACCGTGCCGTGATGGCGTTCGGCTCGGCCTATCTCGTGACCGATCCCGAGGAGAAAGAGCGCGCGGTGATCGCGATGGTCGACCGCTTCTTCCCCGATCGCACCGCGAGCCTGCGGGCCAGCAACACGCAGGAGATCAAGGCGACCTCGTTCATCGCCATGGAGATCGAGGAGGCCTCGGCCAAAGTTCGCACCAAGGGTGTCGCGGACGACGATGAGGATTACGCGCTGCCGATCTATGCCGAGCGCATTCCCGTGCGGACCGTGCTCGGTGCGCCGGAGCCGTGTCCGCGTCTGCTCGACGGCGTGAGCCGGCCTGCGACACTGAATGGCTATTATGAAGGCCGTCTGCTCGAAGATGCATTGCGGGATGCATATTTTGTGGAGTACCCGAACGGCTGAAATCGGTTAGCTTGCGCGCTCTTCGTTTTGTTGAACGCCTGGAGCAGCCTGATGAATGCCGAAACGCAGCAGAGGATTCTTGACGCCGTCGATACCGGCTTCGAGGCCCAGCTGGCGACCACACGTGATTTCGTTGCGATCCCTTCGACCCGCGGGGCGGAGGGGCCGTGCCAGGACATGATCGGCGACCTCCTGCGCGAGCGCGGTTACGAGGTCGACGACTGGCACATCAATGTCGACGATCTCAAGGACCTGCGCGGCTTCGGGCCGATCGAGCACGATTTCTCCAGGGCGCGCTCGGTGGTGGGCACCTACCGCCCGCAGACCAATGCCGGCAAATCGCTGATCCTCCAGGGGCATTGCGACGTGGTGCCCGCGGGCCCGCTGGAGTTGTGGGAAACACCGCCGTTCTCGCCGGTCATCAAGGACGGCAAGATGTTCGGCCGTGGCGCCTGCGACATGAAGTCGGGCACGATCGGCGCGCTCTATGCCCTCGATGCGATCAAGGCGGCGGGCCTGAAGCCCACCGCGCGGATTCACTTCCAGTCGGTCATCGAGGAGGAGAGCACCGGCGTCGGCGCGCTCTCGACGCTTCAGCGCGGCTACCGCGCGGACGCCTGCTTCATCCCGGAGCCCACCAACGGCAAGATGGTGCGTTCGCAGGTCGGCGTGATCTGGTTTCGCCTGAGAGTGAAGGGGCATCCCGTCCACGTTGCGCATGCCGGTTCGGGCGCAAATGCGATCATGGCGGCCTACCATCTGATCCAGGCGCTGCAGAAGCTCGAGATTGAGTGGAACGAGCGCGCCAAGGCCGATCGCCACTTCAAGACATTGAACCATCCGATCAACCTCAATCCCGGCATCATCAAGGGCGGTGACTGGGCGTCCAGCGTACCGGCCTGGTGCGACGTCGACTGTCGTATCGCCGTGTTGCCCGGTTGGTCGATCGCGGATCACCAGAAGGAGATTCTGGCCTGCGTCGCGGCCGCTTCGCGCAACCACCGCTTCCTCGCCAACAATCCGCCCGAAGTCGAATGGTCCGGATTCCTGTCGGAAGGCTATGAGCTGACTGATTCCGCCGCGCCCGAAGCCGCGTTCGGCAAGGCGTTCGACAAGGTCTATGGCGGGGCGGTCCACGATCTCGTCTTCACCGCGCTCACCGACACCCGCTTCTACGGCCTCAACTATGGCATCCCGAGCCTGTGCTTCGGCGCCAGCGGCGGCGAGATGCACGGCTTTAACGAATTCGTCGACCTCGATTCGTTGAAGAAGTCGACCAAGGCGATGGCGCTGTTCATCGCGGAGTGGTGCGGGGTGGAGAAAGCGTAGGCCTCTCCGCGACTTCGAATAGGGTGGGCAAAGGCGCATTTGCGCCGTGCCCACCAACTTCTTCACGTCCGAACGAAGAGGTGGGCACGCTTCGCTTTGCCCACCCGACGAATTCTCCGTACGAGATAAGATCCACTGCCGGATCGCGCAAATGCTGCCCAATCCACCGGCTTCCCCAAATCCTTTAAGCTTAAAATAAAGACTAGGATGCCGCCCTGACCGGTGGCAGACTGGCGTCGTTGGACGAGTCCCTGGGAGTTACAATGCGCGATTGGGATGACGCTTACGCCAATTCGGCCCATATCCCCGGCTCGGACAAGATGCCGGCGCAATGGGCGGAGCGGGCGGCGGCTTACCGGGCCGGACTGAAGGATTTTCACTTTGACATCGCCTACGGCTCCAGCGAACGCCAGCGGCTCGATCTGGTCGTCCCTGACGGCGACAGTAAGGGCCTCGTCGTGTTCGTGCACGGCGGCTACTGGATGCGGTTCGACAAATCGACCTGGACCGATCTCGCTGAGGGCGCGCGGCAACATGGCTGGACGGTGGCGCTGCCGAGCTACACCCTGACGCCGGCCGCACGGATCTCTGACATCACCGCGGAAATCTCTGCCGCGATCGCCAAGGCCGCTTCGATCGTCGCAGGTCCGATTCGGCTCGCCGGCCATTCGGCCGGCGGCCATCTCGTCACGCGGATGCTGTGCGACGATAGCCGGCTGGAGCCCGCCGTCTTCAACCGTATCGCCAGCACGCTCTCGATCAGCGGTCTGCACGATCTGCGTCCGCTTCTGAAGACGAAGATGAACGAGACGCTGCGCATGACCCTGGAGGAGGCGACGCTCGAAAGCGCCGCGTTGCACATGCCGCGCGGACATTTGCCCGTCACCGCCTGGGTCGGTGGCAGCGAGCGGCCGGAATTCATTCGCCAGTCCGATCTCATGGCCAATGTCTGGACCGGATTCGACGTGCCGACACGCCTCGTCGTCGATCCCGGGCTGAACCATTTCACCGTGATCGACGGACTGAAGGATCCGTCGTCACCGATCACCGCGCGCCTGATTGGCCTCGACTGACGCGAGGGACGATCGAAAGGGCATTGCCATGACGTCCAGCAATTACGATCCCGCAAGCGAAGGCGCCGAGACAGATTTCGCCCGGCGCATGTCCTACGGCGACTATCTGGCGCTGGACGCGATCCTCGGCGCGCAGCATCCGCTCTCGGAAGCCCATGACGAGATGCTGTTCATCATCCAGCATCAGACCACCGAGTTGTGGATGCGGCTTGCCATTCACGAACTGGCGGCCGCGCGCCGCGCGATTGCAAAGGACGAGGTCGCGCCGGCGATGAAGATGCTGGCACGGATGTCGCGAATCTTCGAGCAGCTCAACGGCGCCTGGGACGTGCTACGCACCATGACGCCGAGCGAATACACCCGCTTTCGCTCCCAGCTTGGCCAGTCCTCGGGCTTCCAGTCGCGGCAATACCGGCTGATCGAATTCCTGCTCGGCAACCGCAACCACGCCATGCTCAAGCCGCATGCGCATGATGTGGAGACGACGAAGCTGCTCGAAGCCGAGCTCGCGACCCCGAGCCTCTACGATGAGGTGCTGCGGCTCGCCGACCGCAACGGATTGAAGATGCCGCCGGCGGTGCTGGCGCGGGACGTCCGAGAGACACACAGCTTCAACGAGGGCGTCTTGCAGGCCTGGCGCCAGGTCTACGAGGCTCCCGAAACGCACTGGATGCTCTACGAGGTCGCCGAAAAGCTGGTCGACTTCGAGGATTACTTTCGCCGCTGGCGCTTCAACCACGTTACCACGGTCGAGCGCGTCATCGGCTTCAAGCGCGGCACCGGAGGGACCGGCGGCGTCAGCTATCTCAAGCGCATGCTGGAGGTCGAACTGTTCCCGGAGCTCTGGCGTGTGCGCACGATATTGTAGAGATGCCATGACCAGATATCGCGTCTACGACGACACCAAGGCTCTGTTTCATCTGCCCGAAGGCGTCATCTATCTCGACGGCAATTCGCTCGGCGCGCTGCCGCTGGGCGTTGCCGAGCGCGTCAATCGCGTGATCACGACCGAGTGGGGCAACGAGCTGATCCGCGCCTGGAACAGTGCAGGCTGGTATGCCCAGCCGCGCCATGTCGGCGATCGCATCGCGCGGCTGATCGGTGCGGAAGCCGGCTCCGTGATGGTCGGCGACACGCTGTCCCTGAAAGTCTATCAGGCCCTGGCTGCCGCGCTCGACATGAACGCATCGCGCAAGGTCGTGGTCTCGGACACCGGCAATTTCCCGACGGATCTCTACATGGCCGAGGGCCTGATCGCGACGCTCGGTCGCGGCCATCAATTGCGCCTCGTGGCGCCCGAGGAGATCGAGGCGGCATTGTCGGAGGAGGTCGCGGTCCTGTACATCACCGAGGTCGACTATCGAACCGGACGGCGCCACGACATGGCGAAGCTGACCGCGAAAGCACATGCGCTCGGTATCGTCACTGTCTGGGATCTCGCCCATTCCGCCGGTGCGGTACCGGTCGATCTCGTGGGCTGCGGTGCAGATTTCGCGGCGGGCTGCACCTACAAATACATCAATGCCGGCCCCGGCTCGCCGGCCTTCCTCTACGTCGCGCCGCGCCACGCCGACACCGCGCGCGCTGCTCTGTCCGGCTGGATGGGGCACGAGAAGCCGTTTGCCTTCGAGCTTGGCTATGCGGCGGCGGGCGGCGTCGAGCGCATGCGGGTCGGCACGCCGCCTGTGCTGGCGATGGCGGCCCTGGAAGCCTCGCTCGACATCTGGGATCGCGTCGACATCGCGGAGGTCAGAACCAGGTCGCTGGCGCTCGGCGATCTCCTGATCGCGGAGGTCGAGCGCCGTTGCCCGTCGTTGAAGCTCGTGACGCCACGCTCGCATGAGCGTCGCGGTTCGCAAATCTCCTTCGCGTTCGACGGCGGTTATGCAGCGATGCAGGCACTGATCGCCCGGGGCGTCATCGGCGACTTCCGCGCGCCCGACATCATGCGGTTCGGAATCACGCCGCTCTATATTGGCGAGAGCGAGGTCATGCGGGCTGCCGAGATCATTGAGGACGTGATCTCGGGCGAGGTGTGGCGCCGGCCGGAGTATCAGGTCGTCAACGCGGTGACGTGAGGCGCCATGCGTGGCGCCCGGTTTCATTTGCAAGCGTAAAGCTATCGCCATCGCCCTTCGAGGCTCCCTGCCGGTGCTTCGCACCGCGCAGCTCGTACCTCAGGATGACGGGATAGACCGTTTCGCGTGGGTCCCCCACAGCGCCGTCGCGATCGCATCGAGCCCGTCAGTCAGTGCCGCCGGTCCCGGCTGCAGGATGATCGGCGACTTGATCTCGACGATGCGATCATTGCGCACGGCCGGAATTTCACTCCAGCCGTCGCGTGCGCGGATGCGGGCAGGCGCGACCTTCTTACCGCACCATGACGCGAGGATCACGTCAGGCGCAGCCTCACGCACCGCGTCCGCCGCGACGATGCGATCCTTTGCCCCCTGCCGATGCCGCAGCTCCGGGAAGACATCTTCACCGCCGGCGATCTCGACCAATTCCGACACCCAGCCAATGCCCGAGATCAGCGGATCGTCCCATTCCTCGAAATAGATTCTTGGCCGTGGCGAGGGGCGGGGCGTGGCCGTGACTGCGGCAAGACGTCGTTCGAACCCTTGAGCGAGGTCCTCCGCACGCCCGCCTGCACCGACCAGCGCTCCGAGTGTGCGGATCATCGCAAGGATGCCGGCGACATCGCGCTGATTGAACACATGGACATCAACGCCAGCGCGCACGAGGTCGGCAACGATACCGGCCTGGAGGTCGGAGAAGGCGAGCACCAGGTCCGGTTCCAATGCCAGGATCTTCGGGATGTCCGCCGAAACGAAGGCCGACACCCGCGGCTTCTCGCGCCGCACCTGCGGCGGACGAATGGCGTAGCCGGAGACGCCGACGATGCGGTCCTGCTCGCCGAGCAGATAGAGCGTTTCGACCGTCTCCTCGGTCAGGCAGACGATACGGCGGGGCGGGAACTGGCGCATGGGACGAGCATATGCGCAAATGAATGCGCCGATGTCAGCATGGCCATTACGTCCGACGTCATTGCGCTGCCGCGTCTGGCCATTCACGCTGGAACAACAATGAATTGGGAGGAGATCTGATGACGCCGCTCGAAAAACTTCAAGCGATGAAGATGCCGTTCGCCGAGCTCAAGGGCATTGAGTTCGTCGAGGCCGGGAAGGATCGTGTGGTGGCGCGCATGGCGGTCCGGCCCGACCTCTGCACGCTCCACCACACCATCCACGGCGGTGCGGTGATGGCGTTCGCCGATTCCGTCGGCGCGGCGGCGACCGTGATCAACCTGCCTGAGGACGCCAAGGGCACGACCACGCTGGAGAGCAAAACCAATTTCATCAGCGGGGCCAGGGAGGGAACGATCGTCATCGCCACCGCAACGCCGGTTCACCGGGGCCGGCGGACCCAGGTATGGACCACGCGGCTCGAAACCGAGGACGGCAAGCTCGTCGCCGTCGTTACCCAGACGCAGCTGGTCCTGTAAGACTACGGGACTTTGATTTTGTTAACGAATTAGTCGCCTGCGGTGCTCGAAACTTAAGCAGGTTCCCGTCTTGAAAAATTTGGTGCGATGCACAATATTGGAGGCCTAGGGATTCGAGCGCCTCCTCAAGGGACACCAAGAGGAGTTTTGACGTGATACTTGAAGACACCGTTCGCACGATGTCCGTTCCGGGCTATGTACGGACCCTGAGCCAGACGGAAGAATTGCCGCTCCTGCGCGATCACCTGTTGAGGCTCGATGCCGGAAGCCGGCATGACCGTTTCAACGGCTTCCTCGACGATAGCTTCATCGAGCGCTACGCCGCGCGCTGTGCCGAGGACGGCACCGTGATCGTCGCCTACATCGTCGACGGCGTGGTCCGCGGTGCGGCCGAGCTGCATCCGCCGGAGGGCGATTCCCTGCCTGAGGTCGCCTTCAGCGTGGAAGCCTCGGCGCGCCGCCAGAACGTCGGGACCATCCTGTTCAGCCGACTCATCGCCGAAGCGCGCTGGAAGGGCTACAAGCGCCTGCGCATCACCACGGGTGCCGAGAACCACGCCATGCGGGCGCTCGCCAGGAAGTTCGGGGCGCATCTTGCTTTCCGTCATGGCGAATCGACCGGTACGATCGATCTTGCCAAGACGCCTGAGGCCGAGCTTGCTGATCTCGCGGCCTCGCCCTTCGCGGCTGGCCGCGCCTTGCTGAGCTTCAACTCGACGTGCTGGAAGATCATCTCCAGCATGTACGGCAGTCGCGCGGCCTGACACGAACTGCCAGCAGGAAGCAAAAAAGCGGACCGGAAAAACCGGTCCGCTTTTTTGTGGCACTACAAAAGCAAACGATCAGGTTCCGGTGCGCTTGTCGTTGCCGAAGCGGCGTACGACGCGGCGTTCGACCACCACCGAGCGCTGCGCACCCTGTTCGCCAGCGATCACGCGGGTTGCGGTAATGCGGCTGTTGGTGCGCGCCTGCTTCTTGACCTCGGCCTGAACCACTTCGAGCGGCATGCCCATCAGCGCTGCGGCGATCTCGGCCTGCTGCTCCTGATCGTCGGTGATGCCGACGGCGGCGAAGATCGCCTCATCCAGCGTCGGGGGATCGTGGCGCACGCGCCGCGTGCCATATTTGGTATTCCAGTCTGCGCTCATAACGGCCTCGTTTCGATGCCGGGATACCTAGTGCCGGGAATGTTGCATTGCAATATGAAATCCGTGTGGCATCTCAGCTATGCACCGGTCGGGTGTCAGGGCGATGAGGCGACTCCGGCATCGCTTTCAATCCGTTGTTGCGGCCAGCGCTTCAAGGCGGCGTGCCCTGCTTCTGTGAGCCCGTAGATTCCACGGTCGGTACGTTCGAACCAGCCATACACGTTGTTCAGCAGGATCTTGCCCGCATCGGGACAGCGCTCGCGCAAGTCGCGCACGCGCCGCGGGCCTCCTGACAGCTCCGAGGCGCAGGCCAATGCCTGCTGCCGATAGGCCGTCATGATCGGCGCGCGCGTGCTGCCGCCGAGCACAGGATCGCCCTGGCGGCGCTGATGCTCGGCAACGAGGCGGGAGCGAACCTTGGGCTCGCGGCGCGGGGCCGCGGTCGGCGGCTTCACCAGCACCTCGACCTGGCCGCGGTCGGTGACCCCGAGCATGCCGAACCCGAGCCGGCGGCAGAGATTGCGATAGCGCGCATCGCTCTCGCGTCCCTTGCCGCGGATCGACATCCTGGCTGCGATCCAGACCTCGTCGCCGGCCGGCGCACGGTCGACGGCCTGCAAGATCAGCTCGAGATTGAAGGCGAGCTTGAGCTCGCCGATCACCACGACCGGCGGATCGCCGGCACTGAGCCCGACGAGATCGCAGCCGCCGATCTCGCCCTTGACCGTGAAGCCGAGCTCTTCGAGGAAGCGTTTGACGGGCAGATAAAGCGTGGTTTCCACGGGGATGCCGATTAGAGAATCAGTTGTCGGCAGTTTAGAGCGTTATCGGCTCCGGTTGAATCGGAGCCGACGCTGCGAAAGATCCTATCTGAAGGCGACTACACCCGCCCGCTGACCGGGATAAGCGCTCCGGTGATGCCACTCGCGGCATCGCTGGCGAGGAACAGGATGACTTCGGCGAGCTCCAGCGGCGTCACCCATTTGGAGACGTCCGCCTTGGGCATGTCCGCACGGTTGGCCTTGGTGTCGATGATCGACGGCAACACTGCATTCACGGTCACCTTGCCTTTCCACTCGTTCGCCAGCGCCTCGGTGAGGCGATGCACGCCGGCTTTCGACGCCGCATACGGGCCCATTCCGGCGCCGGCCTGAAGCGCGCCCATTGCGCCGATGTTGACGATGCGGCCGGCCTTGGAAGCAGCGAGATGCGGCAGCGCGGCGTGCGAACTGTTGAGGGCGGTCAGTACGTTGAGCGCATGCATGCGCTGCCAGGTCTTGATGTCGCCGTCGCCGACGGTCTCGAAGGCGAAGCCGCCGGCGATGTTGACGAGCACGTCTAGCCTGCCGAAATGATTTGCGGCCGCCTCGACCGCGGTCTTGGCCTGTGCCGCGTCCGAAAGATCCACGCCGCCGATCTCGATACGCTCAGGCGTCGCTTGGAGTTGCGAGGGGGCGTAATCGATGCCGGCAATGCGCGCGCCGCGTGACTGCGCCGTTTCGGCAACGACTTTGCCAAGCGCGCCGAGCGCACCGGTGACGACAATGATTTTTCCCTGCATGAGCCTCTCCGTCGGTTCGGTTCACGTCGACTATTGCTCCCCGTAAACTGGAGTTGCAATGGCGGCGATCCTCGGAATGGGCTATCGATGCAACATTAGATTGTAGAGGAGATTGTTGCATGCCTGACGATTTTCCAACCCTCGAATTTCCTGCTTCGATCGTGGATTTCAAACATTCGCTGGACAATTTCCGGACCGCGTTAGCCGGAACTGGGCCCGTTCGCATCGTGGCGATGGGATCGTCTTCGACCGCCGGCCTCGACAATGTCGTTGCCTATCCCGCACGGCTCGAACTGTATTTGAGAAGCCACTTCAAGGATCACGATCAGCGTCCAAGCATCCGGATCGACGTACTCAACCGGGGTAGGGGCGGCGAAGAAGCGAACCTGGAAGTGCTTCGGTTCAACGAGGATATCTTTGCCGACAATCCATCGCTGGTGCTTTGGCAAGTCGGGACCAACGCCGTTTTCCGCCAGAAGGACTTCGATTTCGATGAGGTGGTCGGTAAAATCGCAGAGGGATTGAAGCTCCTTCACGACCATCCGACCATCGATGTCGTGCTGATCGATCCGCAATACACGACGGCCATGCTGTTCGACGACCACGCTGAGTTGGCCGAAAAGATGGTTTCAGCGATCCGAACCGCGGCGCAACGCGCCAATGTCAACCTGTTCCAGCGCTGGGCGCTGATGCGGCACTGGCACGTCTACAACAAGGCGTCATTTGAGCAACTCGTTGCCCCGGACGATGGGCTACTGCTCCACCAAAGCGACTGGAGCACAATGTTCGTCGCACGAGCCCTTCGTTCTGCGATCCTGAAGGCAACCGGAGCCACGCAAAAATGCGGGTGCCTGTTTACGACTGCAGATAACGCGCCCGCAGCGCCTCCCGCTCCGGCGGACCAATCTTGAGCCCGTCGCGAAGGTAAGTTTCGAGGTCGCCATAGTCCTTGTCGACGGCTTCAAAAGCTGCCGCGAGATATGAGGTCTCGACGCTGCCGATGGCGCTGCGCACGTCCTCGGGCAGATCGGTGGCAGCCGTCGCGTCGCGCCGGTAGAACCGGTTGGTCAGCAGATAGTCCTCGGCAATGACGTCGTCGGGCACGCCAAGCGCATGCAGGATCAGCGCGCTGGCAAAGCCGGTGCGGTCCTTGCCGGCGGTGCAGTGGATCACAAGCGGCGCGCGGTCTTCCAGGAGGTGGCCGAACAGCGCGCGGAAGCTGTGCGTGTTGTGCCGGACGTAGTTGCGATAGGAGTCGCGCATGAGTTCGAGCGCCACCGGTGCCGTCAGCGCGCCTTTGGCGAGCTCGGCGCGTAGCGCTGCCACGACCGTGGGCTCGATCGGCAGGGAGTGCACGGCGATCTCGTCCACGACGCAGATCCCGGCCGTGCGCTCCTCGGCTCCGCGAAAGTCGAACGCGCTTCTGACGCCCAGCGCACGGACGACGTCGATGTCTTCGGGGGTGAGGTGGCCGAGATGGTTGGAGCGGAAGATGTGCCGCCAGCGCGTGGTGCGGCCGTCCGCGGTCGGATAGCCGCCGAGATCGCGGAAATTGCTGGCGCCTTGCAGGGCGAGATGGCGGGCAGGGGATCCCGTTGGGGAGGAGTCTTGCATGAGACAAGCTTGGGTTATGTTTCCACCGGACGCGCTTGATAGGCGTCCTTGAGGTCTATTACAGGGGGCGATCATGGGCCGGCACAAGGCCACAGTTTTGGCGATCACCATTGCAGGAGGAATTTTCTGTGCGCGGCAGGCCGATGCGCAGACGTTCCGGACCTATCGCTGCGCCGATGGTACGCAGTTCATCGTTGGGTTTTATGACGGCGACAACCGCGCCTTCGTCCAGATCGACGGTGAGCCGGTGATGCTCGGCAAGCGGCTGACTGTCTCGGGCGCGCGCTATTCGGGGGCCGGGATCACGCTGAAAATCCCCGGGAGCGGGGCCACCACGGTCAAGCATTTGAAGCGGCCGGAGACGACGTGCGCGGTGATCGAACGGCCTGGCTTCTAGTCCAGGTACAGGGTGGCAGAATCAAAAAGGGTCGAAACCTCGTTGTTTCGACCCTTTTTCAAACTCCTGCCGGGCGCTTGCGAGAGCGCTTCGGTCTATGACCAAACACTGGCATCATCGTTCCCATTTGGGCTTGGCTTCGTCGACCGCGTCCTGATGGTACCAGCTGTCGCTGCAGATCGTCTCTTTCGCGGCAAATAAGGAGCGATCGGCAGGAACGCGGGCATCACCGTAGCGGCGTCCGGCGAGAGCCGCGCGGCCCCCGACGGGGAATTGGTAGATCTTTGCGGATCCGTGACTTAGTCCATTATTCATCATTGCGGCTTCTCCTGAGACCGAATGCGCCTAGCCTCCATGGTGCGCTCGACTCGTTCGCTAGTGGTTACGGGAATCCCCATATCGGCCTCGCAGTCCCAAATGCAAAGTGCTGAAAAGAAAATCAACGTTGGCCTATTTTATGAGCAGTCAGCGTTCTGCCTCCTTCAAGGCATGGTTCGGATGACTAACGCTTGGGCCATTGCGAAGGTTGCGAGCGACCGCCAAAGAGTTCGCGAATATTGCTTGCCGTTGATGCGCGTTTGATCGGCAACCTCCGGCGCCCGGCGGCTTGCTTGAGAAACAGGCGATTTCCGCGGGATTTTGCGTTGCGGCGTCAGGGGCAGGTGCGCGGCTATGACGCACTCGATTTCAGGCGGCCTGCGGCCGTCCACTTGCCGGAGCGACTGGTGGATAACCTCCCGCACTGCGGCCTTTTGGCACGTTAAATGCTTGTAAAGGGAAGGCCGATGGTGGCCGGGTAAACAATCGTGCGGGGGCCCCTGGGCCCCCACCTTTCGCATCATCTACAGAGAGGCTCAATGACCAAGTATAAGCTCGAGTACATCTGGCTCGACGGATATACGCCGACGCCGAACCTGCGCGGCAAAACACAGATCAAGGAATTCGCGTCGTTCCCGACGCTCGAGCAGCTTCCGCTCTGGGGGTTCGACGGCTCTTCCACCCAGCAAGCCGAAGGCCACAGCTCCGATTGCGTGCTGAAGCCGGTCGCCGTGTTCCCGGATGCTGCGCGCACCAATGGCGTGCTCGTGATGTGCGAAGTCATGATGCCCGATGGCAAGACCCCGCACCCGACCAACAAGCGCGCCACCATTCTCGACGACGCCGGCGCCTGGTTCGGCTTCGAGCAGGAATACTTCTTCTACAAGGACGGTCGCCCGCTCGGCTTCCCGGCCTCCGGCTATCCGGCGCCGCAGGGCCCGTACTACACCGGCGTCGGCTTCTCGAACGTCGGCGACGTCGCCCGCAAGATCGTCGAGGAGCATCTCGACCTCTGCCTCGCGGCCGGCATCAACCATGAAGGCATCAACGCGGAAGTCGCCAAGGGCCAGTGGGAATTCCAGATCTTCGGCAAGGGCTCCAAGAAGGCCGCTGACGAAATGTGGATGGCCCGCTACCTGATGCTGCGCCTCACCGAGAAGTACGGCATCGACATCGAGTTCCACTGCAAGCCGCTCGGCGACACCGACTGGAACGGCTCGGGCATGCACGCCAACTTCTCGACCGAGTACATGCGCACCGTCGGCGGCAAGGAGTATTTCGAGGCGCTGATGGCTGCCTTCGACAAGAACCTGATGGACCACATCGCCGTCTACGGCCCGGACAACGACAAGCGTCTGACCGGCAAGCACGAGACCGCGCCGTGGAACAAGTTCAGCTACGGTATTGCCGACCGCGGCGCCTCGATCCGCGTTCCGCATTCTTTCGTCAACAACGGCTACAAGGGCTACCTGGAAGACCGCCGTCCGAACTCCCAGGGCGACCCATACCAGATCGCGTCGCAGATCCTGAAGACGATCTCGTCCGTGCCGACCGAAAAGAAGGCCGTCGCCTAAGATCCTCCCGGCCCGGGCTGGGGGCTGGCCCGGGTTGGCTCTCGATCCGCCGGAGCGACAACGCTCCGGCGGATTTTTTCGTTCTGATGACGGTCGTTGTCGTGGGTCTGCCGGCCATGCCGGCTTGATGTCTGTCCATCGCCGCCGAAACCGGGATAGAATATGCCGGGTACGCGCGGGGCCGGGGACACGGCGGGTGTTTGAAGGCTTCTACAAGGTGAGGTTTCAGCTCGGCGACGCCGTCGGCCGGAGCGTGATGCATGCCGGCAACGGAAAGATGCTCGGCGGCAATTCGGCCTTCGCCCATATCGGCAGTTACGAGAAGACCGCAGGCGGCGTCGACATCGTCATCAAGACCGTGCGCCACAATCCCGACCCGGCCTATCGCGCGATGGCGGGCACCGACGACGCCACCTTGCTGGCGAAGGGGGTCGCCGACGGCGATCTCTATCATTTCAAGGGCGAACTCAAGGAGCTGCCGGGCGTCCCATTCCAGTCGGTGATGACGCCGATCACGGAGGAGGAGGTGCCGATCGCGGGCGGCGTCGGCGAGGCCGGCATTGCCGATGGCCTCTATTCCATCCATCTGCGGATGCTCGATGGCGTCGACGGCGGCCTCAGCGGCGTGATGCTGTTGAATGGCGGCCGCATCCTCGGCGGCGACGCCTCGTTCTACTATCTCGGCAGCTACACCGCCGCGAACGGACGCTTGAAGGGCCAGCTCCTCAACCAGGAGCACACGCCGGCCAAGGACGATCCGATCTTCGGCGGGCATGAAGTCGGCATCGGCTTCTCCGGCACATATGATACGGAGCAGGCCTTGCTCGAGGCCACCGCGCTGGCCGGCAAGCGCAGCCTGCGCCTGACCGCCGCGCTCAAGCTGATGCAGCGCGCCTGATCGCCATCCCAGGAAACGCCCATGGACAACATTCGCATGCTCTCGACGCTCGGCCTGATGGGGGCGATGCGCAGCCTCTCCTCCGCCTTCGAGGGGGTGACGGGCATCCATGTCGATGCCGACTTTGCGCCGACGCTGGCGCTGCTCAAGCGCTTGCGCGACGGCGAGGCCGCCGACCTCGTCATCCTCACGCGCGAGGGGCTCGACGAGATGATCGGCGAGGGCCGCGTGGTCGCATCCAGCGCGGCGGATCTGGCGCGCTCCTATGTCGGCCTCGCCGTGCGGGAAGGGCAGGCGCATCCCGACAACTCCAGCGAAGCCGCGCTGCGCAAGGCGCTGCTCGCGGCGCGCTCCGTCGCCTATTCGCGGCTTGGCGCGAGCGGGGTCTACTTCGCCCAGTTGATCCAGCGCTGGGGCATCGCGGCCGAGATCAATGCCAGGGCGACCATCGTCGAGCAGGGTTTCACGGCGGAGCGGCTCGTCAGCGGTGAGGCGGACCTCGCCGTGCAACAGATCAGCGAGCTGAAGCAGGTTGGCGGCATCGAGGTGGTCGGGCCGATCCCGCTCGATCTGCAGACCCCGGCCGTGTTCTCCGCCGGCCTCATCGCCAACGCAAGGCATCCAGAGTCTGCCGGCCGGTTGCTGCGCTACCTGGCTTCGCGCGAGGTCGTTCCGGTTCTGCGCCAATCGGGACTCGAGCCTTGAATTTGTCCATGCGCGGACGCAACGTGATGACCATGCGGACCTCTTTCCTTGCCATCCTCTTCGCGCTCGCCGCGCCGCTCGCGGCGCAGGCGCAGTCGGCCGACCTCGTCCTGTGCGACCGGCTCGCCGCCGATCCCAGCGACCCCGACAAGCCGGCTGACGTGAAGGGCGTGGCGGAACTCGCCGCGAACGACGTCGCCACCGCGATCAAGTTCTGCAAGCAGGCCGCATCGTCGTCGCGGCGTGCGATGTTCGCGCTCGGCCGTGCCTATGCGGCCAACCGGCAGACGAGCGAGGCGCTCGCCGCCTGGCGCAAGGCCGCCGAAAAGGGCTCGAGCGCCGCGATGGTGGAGCTCGGCGTCGCCTACGGCACCGGCTCCGGCGTCGCGAAGGACGAGGCGCAGGCGCGAAAGCTGTTCGAGAAGGCGGCGCAGGCGGGCAATCCCCGCGGCGTCAGCAATCTGGCCACGCTCGGCGGCAGCGGCGGCAACGCGCCCGCCGATCCCGCGCAGGCGCGCGCGCTGCTCGGCCGGGCCGCCGAGACCAATGCCGAGGCGCAGTACCAGCTCGGCCTGATGCTCTCCGAAGGCAAGGGCGGCGCGCAGGACGATGTCGCAGCGCGCGCGCTGTTCGAGAAAGCGGCGGCGCAAAACCATCCCGGCGCGCTGGAGCGCATGGGCGCCTTTGCGCAGGACGGCCGCGGCGGCCCAAAGGACAAGGATGCCGCCAAGGCCTATTACGAGCGCGCCGCCGCGCTCGGCGACGAGGACGCCAAGAAGGCGCTGGATCGCATTCGCTGTCCCTATGCCATCAAGGACAAGGCGGGCAAGCTCGTCACCACGCTCTGCTTCTAGCCATTGCGCCTGCTCAGGGCGTTGCAATGCCCGCCTTGATCGAGCGCAAGCCCGCCTGATCGCGCCGTCCTACACTCCATTCGCTGGGAATGGAGACTTGCAATGAAGCTTCACGGGTGGATGCTGGCGCTGGCCGGTTTGGGAGCGGCGACTGCCGTGGCGGCGCAGGACCTGAAGACGCCATCCTCGGACCAGTACGTGCCGCGCCTCGGCGACATCATGGGCGCCGCGCAGACGCGGCACCAGAAGCTCTGGCTGGCGGGCAAGGCGCAGAACTGGGATCTGGCCGCCTTCGAGCTGCGCCAGCTCAAGGCGAGCCTGGTCGAGGCCGCCGTGTTCTATTCCGGCATTCCCATCGGCAATGTCGCGACGCTGGAGCCGTCGCTGCAAGCCGTGTCCGACGCGATCGATGCGAAGGATGGCCGCAAATTCGCCAAGGGCCTCGGCGATCTGACCGACGGCTGCAATGCCTGCCACCGGTCGCTGCAGCGCGGCTTCGTCGTCATCAAGGTTCCCGGCGAGCTACAGCCGTTCGCCAACCAGCAGTTTGCGCCGGCCGGCAAGCCGTGACGACCGCACGCGGGCAAAAGTTCGAAAACAACCCCATGCACAGTAGCCGGGCCGCCGAAGTCCGGGTTTCGTATTTTACGAAATATCGCTTGACCCGTCGGGCAATACAGGGGCATGATGCCATCATGGAATTTCTGGCTTTCGCCTATGCCCCTGCGCGGAAAAGCCGGATGGCCCTGATGCGGCGAGGGTGCTAGGTAGCCGTCAATTCCCAGGGTGGTTACGGGTCGATTGCGTTGCTGAACGGGCTCTACAAGGTTGAATACGGCATCCATGACGGCTTCGGCCGCAGCATCATGTGCCTGCACGACGGCAAGATGCTCGGCGGCAATTCGGCGTTCGCCCATCTCGGCACGTATCAGGAGCAGGACGGCGAGATAGTCGCCGAAGTCATCACCGAACGGCACAACGACGATCCCCACTTCAAGCCGTTGATGGGCGCCGATGTCGCCACGATCGGCGCACGCGGCAGGCTTGCCGGCAACCAGATCCGCCTCGAGGGCAGCGCGGACACCATGCCGGGCGGCAAGTTCTGGGCAATCCTCACGCGGCTCGATGACCGCGCTCTGCCGCTCCGCGGGACGACCGGGCCAGGCGGCATCGCCAATGGGCTCTACGGGATGAGCCTGCGCGCGCTCGACGGTGTCGATGCCGGGCTCTCCGGCGTGATGCTGCTGATCGACGGCCGCATCCTCGGCGGCGATGCGTTCTTCTACTATCTCGGCTCATATTCCTCCGCCGACGGCCGCTGGAAGGGCGAGATGCTCAACCAGGAGCACACGCCGGCTAAGGGCGAGAACCCCGTGTTCGGTGGCTATGAGGTCGGGATCGGTTTCTCCGGGACCTGCACGGAGGCCAGTGGCGAACTCGAAGGCATCGCGCTCGCCGGCAAGCGCAGCCTGCGGCTGGCAGCGTCGCTGAAGCTGATGCGACGGGCGTGAGGCGTCAACTCGCAAGGACGGGATATCCGTTTCTCACCCGCGGAGCGTCCTTCGTAATATCGGCATGTGACGCAGGCTGACGTTGCCGACCGCCTGGCATGGACCGCGCGTGACACAGACAGACCATGGCTGCCACCTGGAACGCGCTAGCGCTGCTTGTCCAGGGACGAAGCCACGATCTTGCCCCAGCGAGGAACTTCGGCTTTGACAAATTCACCGAGAAACTCCGGGCTCCGGCGCGCAGAGTTCGGGATCACCAATCCCATCTCGGCCAGCCTCCTGCGCGTCGTCGGATCGTCCAGTGCCTTGTTCAAGGCATCGTTCAGCTTGGCGAGCGTTGCCGGCGGCAAGCCCTTCGGTGCAAAAAGCGCGTTCCATGTCGAGACGACAAACTGTGGAAGTCCGCCCTCGATGGTGGTCGGAAGGTCGGGCAGGATGTCTGCGCGCTGCGGGCTTGCGATGGCGATTGCCTTCAATGTCCCGCTCTGGATCTGAGCAATGGCGCCACTCAGCGAAATGCAGCTGAAGTCGACCTGGCCGCCAATCAGATCGTTCATGGCAGGCGCCCCTCCGCGATAGGGAACGCGACCGGTTTGCACGCCGAGCAGCGACTGCAGCAGCGTGCAAAACAGATAGGTGGGGGCGCCGACGCCGACATGGGCCTCATTGACCTTGTCTGCGTTGGCCCTGAGATAGGCGGAAAACTCCGCGAGATTGTTGGCGGGGAAGTCCTTTCGGGTGACGATGATTGCAGGCACTTCCGCGGCAAGACCAATTGGCGTGAAGTCGCTGATCGGGTCGTATTTGAGGTCCGGATACTGGGCGGGAGCGGCGCCGTGGGTGCCCATATTGCCCATGATGATGGTGTAGCCATCCGCAGCAGCCCGGGCTGCGCGCGTCGAGGCCGTCGTCCCCGCCGCACCGGGCTCATTGTCGACAATGACGGGCTGACCAAGCGATTTCGACATGTGCTCGGCCAGAATGCGGGACAAGGTATCGTTTGATCCCCCGGCAGCATAGGGCACGATCAGCGTGATGGTCTTGGACGGGAAGTCGGCGCACGATGCGCTCGGGACGACGGCAAAACTTGCGAAGATGAGCACGAGAAGGCGGATCATGTGACTTCCCCCTGCTGGTCCTGTCCTCGAGAAACTATCTGCGGCGAAAGCGTTCGACTATGATGTGAAATGACAAACGTCATACCTGCGGAGGTATGCCTTGGAATTGCGCCAGCTACGCTATTTCATTGCGGTTGCAGAGGAGGGCCACATTACCCGTGCCGCGGACAGGCTCGGCATTCAGCAACCCCCGCTCAGCCGGCTGATCAAGGCCCTGGAGAATGACCTCGACGTGCGGCTGTTCGTGCGCAAACCCCGCGGCGTCGAACTGACCGAGGCTGGCCTTGCCTTCTACCGCGAGGCGACCCAGTTGATCGCCAGTGTGGACAATGCCGTCGAGACGACAAGGAGTACGGCTCGGGGCGAGAGGGGACGCATTTGCGTCGGCGTCAGCCCGACGGGTCCATTCGTTCCTTTTGTGCCTGAGGTCATTCGCACGTTTCGACGCACCTTCCCGAACGTGAACCTGTCACTGGAAGAGCGCCTCAGCAGCGAACTCGTTGAGTTGGTGCGCAACGGGCGGATCGACGTTGCGCTTTTGTGGACCCCACGTGCCGAGGGACTGGCCAGCTTTCCCCTGGTGGACGATCCGTTGGTCGTCGCACTTCCGTCCGAGCATCCCTTGGCGCAATCCAGCGACAAGGCAATTTCCGTCAAGGCTCTCGCTGGAGAAACCTTCATCGTGTATGGACGCAAGGACGGTTTCGGATTGTATGCGGCGACCATCGTTGCTTGTCGCACCGCAGGATTCAGTCCCAGATTCGGCCAGGAGTCCGCGCGTCTGGCTTCAGCCTTGAATCTTGTCGCGGTCGGATTGGGCGTTTTCTTCGTTCCATCCTCGGTGCAACGGATCGACATGCAGGGTGTGACGTACAAGCTGCTGAAGGGACCCAATGCCCCGAGGTCCACACTCAATATCGTCTGCCGAAGAAACGAGTTATCGACCGTGGTGAACAATTTCGTCGGAATGGCCAGAAAGGCCGCGCGGCAGCGGGGCCGGCTTCCTGCCAAACCGGATAGCTAGAGCGGCGGACTCGAGCGCGTCGACCGAAACTTCATCGCTCCAGCTTTGCTGTCTTTGGCTTTGCCGTCCGAAAGCGATGCGCAGTCGGGTCTTCCGCAGGTCGGGTTGGGTCAGACCCGAACGTGCGTGTTGCTCTGGCGCTCACAGCAAGACTGGGAAATGCGCATGCATTTCCCGGTCGATCGTCAGTTCGCCGAAAGATCAGGACTTCTTCATCAGCGGACACTTGCTTTGATCGCGTGGAATGTTGGCGTCTTCGGCAGAAATGGTCGAGACGACATTGTAGAAGTCCCATGGTCCCTTGGACTCCTCGAGCGTCTTGGCGTGCAGCAGATAGTAGTCGTGGATGTGCATACCGTCCTCGCGGACATAGCCATTCTCGGAAAAGAAATCCTTCACCGGCAGCGAACGGAATTTCGCCAGAACGGCGGCGGTGTCGAGCGTTCCGGCGGCTTCGACGGCCTTCAGATAGTGCAGGGTGGCCGAGTACATGCCGGCCTGAACCATCGTCGGCATGCGGCCGACCTTGTCGAAGAACCGCTTGCCGAAGTCGCGCGAGGCGTCGTTGCGATTCCAGTAGAAGGCTTCCGACGTGTACAGACCCTGCATGTTCTTCAGACCGACCGACTTGGCGTCGGTGATCTGGAACAGCAGCGCCGCCACCTTCATTTTGCTCTTGAGGCCGAGCAGACCGAATTCGTGCGCCTGCATCAGCGAGTTGGAGGTGTCTCCGCTGGCATTGGCCAGCGCCAGCACGTTGGCGCCGGAGCTCTGGGCCTGCAGCAGGAACGAGGAGAAGTCGCTGGTGTTGAAGGGGTGGCGGACCGAGCCGACGACCTTGCCGCCGTTCGCCTTGACCACGGCCGACGCGTCGGCCTCGAAGGCGTGGCCGAAGGCATAATCGGCCGTCAGGAAGAACCATTCATTGCCGCCCTGGCCGATCAGCGCCTTCGCCGTACTCCGCGCCAGCGTCGCGGTGTTATAGGTCCACTGGAAGCTGTTGGGGGAGCACTTCTCGTTGGTGATCGTCGAGGCGCCGGCCGACGACACGATCATGATCTTGTTCTTGTCGCGGACCAGATCGGCCAGCGCGAGGGCGACCGCCGAGTTACCGATGTCGAGAATGACGTCGACGTTGTCCGTGTCGATCCAGCGCCGCGCGATGCCCGAGGCGATGTCCGTCTTGTTCTGGTGATCGGCGAACACCAGTTCGATCGGCTGGCCCAGCAGCTTGCCGCCGAAATCGGCGATCGCCATCTTGGCGACCTCAACTGCGGCAGGTCCCGCGGCATCCGCGTATTGCCCCGACTGGTCGTTGAGCACGCCGAGCTTGACGGGCTTCGATGCGGGCGCCTGTGCGTGAGCCGAAGCCAGGCTCAGGACGGTGGCCAACACTGCCAGCATAGTCTTCATGGTCATAACCTCCCGTTGATTTTTGTTGATTGTCGAAGTGTCGATCGCTGTCGTGGTACGACCGACAGGTCTATTCGGCGGCGTCGCGGTAGCGCTCCAGCCCGTCCAGGCTTTCGCCATTGGCGCGCAGCGCCGCGCCCCATTTGGCGAGCCACCAGCCATATTGTTCGGGCCAATTCTCGAAATTGCCGGTCAGGCCGAAATGCTCCGCGGCGTGGAGCGCCCAGAACGGATTGAACAGCATCTGGCGGGCGATGAAGATGAGATCTGCGCGGCCGTCCTGCAGGATCTTCTCGGCGAAATCGGGCGTGCGGATCATGCCGACGGCGCCGGTCGCAATGCCGGCCTCGTGGCGAATGCGTTCGGCGAACGGCACCTGATAGCCCGGGCCGCGACCGAGATTGGCATTGGTTGATCCCGCGCGAAGATTGCCGCCGGTCGAGCAGTCGACGAGATCAACTCCCAGTTCCTTCAGCTTGCGGGAGAAGACGACGCTGTCCTCGATCTCCCAGCCACCGTCGATCCAGTCCGTGGCCGAGATGCGCACGAACAGCGGCGTCGACGAGGGCAAGGCGGCGCGCACGGCGCGCGTTACCTCGAGCGGGAACCGCATCCGGTTCTCGAGGCTGCCGCCATATTCGTCGGTGCGGAAATTAGCGAGCGGCGACAGGAAGGATTGCAGGAGATAGCCATGCGCCATGTGGAGCTCGATAACGTCGAAACCTGCGAGCACGGCCCGGCGCGTCGTCGCGACGAACGCATCGCGCACGCCGGTGAGCCCGTCCTTGCTGAGCGGAATGGGCGTCTGGAAGCCGTCGGAGAATGCGACATCCGATGGCCCCGTGGGCACCCAGCTTTCCTCGCCCATTTCGAGGTCGCGGTCGGTCAGATGGCTGTTGCCCCGGAACGCGCGCTGCTGGCTGGATTTCCGCCCGCCGTGATTGATCTGGATTGCAGCCTTCGCGCCATGCGATTTGATGACGTGAACGATCTGGCGCATGCCGTCGATCTGGCCGTCCTCCCAAAGGCCGGGATCGCCGTTGGTGATGCGTCCCTTGCGGCTGACGGAGGTCTGCTCGACGAAGACGAGCCCGGCGCCGCCCATGGCGAACTTGCCGTAGTGAACCAGGTGAAACGGCGTGATGTAGCCGTTGTCGGCCGAGTACATCCCCATCGGCGACACGACGATCCGGTTGGCGAGTTCTACGCCACGGAATGCGATGCTTTCAAACAGCTTGACCATTGTCATCTTCCTCTGAACTGGCAGAACTGGGCATTCGCGACACGACTTTCGTTCTTGTCGTGCATGGCGTCCGTTACGCTTGCGCGATGGCGCCGGAGTGGCGCAGCGCCTCGATCTCGCTCTCGGACAGGCCGAGATATTCCGACAGGACCTCGCCATTATGCTGACCGAGCCGCGCGGATGGGATGTAGTCCGGCGTTGCTGTCTCGTGGAGCACGAGAGGACTGCGATGGACGAGAATGTCGCCGTATTCGGGATGTTCGATTTCGCGCAACATGCCCCTTGCGTGGAGGTGCTTGTCCTCCGTCACCTCGTGCAGGTCGCGAACCGCAGCGCAGGGCACTCGGTTGGCCCGGCAGAGATCGGTGATCTCCTGGCGCGTCAACTGCGAGGACCAATCCGTCACGATCTGGTCGGTCAGATTGATGTGCTTGAGGCGGTCGAGCACCGTCCTGAAGCGCGTATCGTCGGCCAGTTCCGGCCGCCCCATGGCGCGCGTCAATCCGGACCAGTGGGATTCGTTGACGCTGATGATGGCGACATAGCCGTCGGATGCGGGATAGACATTGTAGGGCGCCTCGGCGAGCCCGCCGTGACGGTTGCCCGTGCGCGGGGCTGCGGCCTTGCGGTTGAAGACATCGGCCAGATTCGAGGCCATCGCCGGATAGACGGTCTCGACCATCGCGATCTCGACCAGCCGGCCGCGCCCGCTCTTTTCCCGATCATAGAGCGCGGTGAGGATGCCGGCATACAGATGAACGCCGCTGATGAAGTCGGTAATGGCCGGCCCCGCCTTGACCGGAGGACCGTCGGCAAAGCCTGTCACGCTCATGATGCCCGACACCGCCTGGACCGTCAGGTCCATCGCCAGATTGTCCCGGTCGGGGCCGGACAGGCCGTAGCCGGTCGCCGATCCGTACACGAGGCGCGGATTGATCGCGCTCAAAACGGAATAGCCGACGCCCAGGCGATCCAGCACGCCAGGTGCGTAATTCTCGATCAGCACGTCGGCTTTCGCGGCGAGCGCCTTGAGAACCGCAGCGCCCTCGGGCGACTTCAGGTTCAGACTGATGTTGCGCTTGTTCGCATTGAGCATCGCGAACGGAACGGCGTTGCCCTTGCTGATGCGGGCGCGATGGCGCACCGGCTCGCCGTTCGGCGGCTCGACCTTGATGACGGTCGCGCCGGCCTGCGCCAGCAAGAATCCACAATAGGGCCCCTGGTAAACCTGGCCGAGGTCGATGACGGTTACGCCGTCGAGCGGCAATCTCTTGTTGGTGTTCAAGACGTCCTCGGTTGTGGTCAGAACCTGTAGAGCCGTGCGGGATTGTCGATCAGGATCTTGCGCCGCATGGCCTCGTCGGGCACGCAGTCGTGCAGCAGACGCAGCAGGTCCTGAAGATCGGGCATCGTCTCGGCGCTGTGGCCGACATGGGGCCAGTCGCTGCCCCATAGGACCTGATCGGGCGCAGCCTGAACGATGGCGCGCATATAGGGCGCGGTGTCCGCATAGGGACGGCCTATCCGGGTGTTGCGGTCCGCCCCTGAGATCTTGGTCCAGTAGCGGCCGGTCTTCAGCCGTTCGGTGAAGGCGCGGAAATCCGGGTGCTCGTGACCCTTGTCGGCCATGGTCCGCGACATGTGGTCGATTACGTAGGTCAGCGGCAGCTTATCGAGCTCCGCTGCGGCGGCAGCCAGATCCGAGCTTTCGATCCAGAGCTGGGCATGCCAGCCGCGCTCGGCGAGGCGAGGGGCGAGTGCGACCAGATCGTCGAAGCTGGTGCCGAGCGTCGAGACCGGCTTGCCGTCCTGCCGGATCATGGTGACGCGCACCGCCTTGAAACCGGCATCGGTGAGTTCATCGAGCCTGTGATCCGACACGTCGGGCCGCAGGATCGCGACGGCACGCAGCCTGTCGGGATAGCGACGCAGCGCATCATAGGTGACGGCATTGTCTTCTCCCGACCCCACGGCGTGGACGATGACGCCGCGCGTGATACCGAGCTTGTCCCAGACGGCGAAGGCATCCTCGATCGTGAAGGGCCGTGCGGCGGTAAAGCGTCCCTCATCGCTCTGAGGAAAGCGATCAAAGGGGCCGTAGATATGGAAGTGACAATCGCAGCTGCCTGCGGGCAATGAATAGTCCATGCAAGGCAATTCCTGTTCGTTATCGGTCAGTGCTGCGGGAAGGGCAGACGAGACGGCCGGTCGCACCCGAGGGCGCTCGATGATCGAGGTGCGGGAGGTAGGTTTTTGGGCCTGCGCCTGTGCAGCGGGCCGGTCGCGCCGAACGCCATCAGCGGGGCGCGGCGGACATATTCGATCCTGGCTTCATGACGCCTCCCCGTCAGCGCGCCCCTCTGGTGGGGCGTTTTCTTGTTTTTGACCGGCTGTTCACCGCGACCCTGCGGCCGCCGGAAAGACTAGAGGCGGTGCTTTCTCAAGTCCACAAATTACATATATGTAGTTCTATTTCCATATATGTGTAAAAGAAGAGGGCGAGGTTCGGACGGGTCCGCATCGCGGTCGCGCAATTCCGGTGAATGACATGACGAACGCCACCATCAAGTCGGCCAAGCGGATCTTCGAGGTGCTCGAATTTTTCGAGGAGGTGAAACGACCGATCTCGCTGAAGGAAGTCGCAGCCAAGTGCGACTATCCGACCTCCAGTGCCGCGGCCTTGCTGAAGAGCATGGCGATGCTGGGCTACCTGTTCTACGACAGCTACAATCGCACCTACATGCCGACGATGCGCATCGCCCAGATGGGCCGGTGGCTGGATGCCGGGCTGTTCGGCGACAGCGCCATTCTCGCGCTGGTCAACTTCGTCCATGAGGAACTGGACGAGCTCGTCAGTATCAGCACGCAGTCCGACCTGCATGCGCAATACATTCACTGCCTGCAGACCAGCAAGCGTCTGCGCTTCGAAGTCAGGCCCGGCGACGTCCGCCCGCTCGCGATCAGTGGCATCGGGCGCACGCTGCTCAGCGGTCACACCGATGTCGAGATTGCCCGGCTGCTGCGCCGCATCAATGCCGTCTGCCCGCCGGAGGACCACATCGAGCTGAAGGCCCTGATGAAGATCATCAACGGCATTCGCCGCAACGGCTACATGTTCTCCAAGCACATCATTGTCCAGGACGCCGGGGTGATCGCGGTGCTGCTGCCGAAACGCGATTTCGGGCGCCAGCTGGTCCTCGGCGTCGGCGGGCCGGTCTCACGACTCGAAGAGCGTCAGGGCGAGATCCTCGCCTGTATGCGCGCAGGCATCGCGCGGTTCCTGACGTAACGCCTGTCGTTGCCGAACTTCGCCCGAGAGCGAGCCTTCGAGCCGAGTGCCTCGTCGGGGCCCGCGCGAAATCCGTACCCCGCCGGGCTTCCCCTGGCGGCCGCCATGGCCTATTACGCTGCAACGCAAAAATCCCCCGAAATGACCCCATGATCCGCCTCGACAACGTCAGCAAGCAAGCCGGCCACCAGATCCTGTTCATCGAAGCCTCCGCCGCCCTCAACAAGGGTGAGAAGATCGGCCTGGTCGGGCCGAACGGCGCGGGCAAGACCACGCTGTTCCGGATGATTGCCGGTGAGGAACTGCCCGACGAGGGACAGGTCTCGACCGATCGCGGCATCACCATCGGCTATTTCAACCAGGACGTCGGCGAGATGTCGGGCCGAAGCGCCGTGGCCGAGGTGATGAACGGCGCAGGTCCCGTCAGCGAGGTCGCGGCCGAGCTGCGCCAGCTCGAGGCCGACATGGCCGACCCCGACAAGGCCGACCAGATGGACGAGATCATCGCACGCTATGGCGAGGTCCAGCACGCGTTCGAGGAGCTCGACGGCTACGCGCTCGACGGCCGGGCGCGCGAGGCGCTGTCCGGCCTCGGCTTCAGCCAGGAGATGATGGACGGCGACGTCGGCAAACTCTCCGGCGGCTGGAAGATGCGCGTGGCGCTGGCGCGCATCCTCTTGATGCGGCCCGACGTGATGCTGCTCGACGAGCCGAGCAACCATCTTGATATCGAGAGCCTGATCTGGCTGGAGAAGTTTTTGCACGATTACGAAGGCACGCTGCTGATGACCTCGCATGACCGCGAGTTCATCAACCGCGTGATTTCGAAAGTGGTCGAGATCGATTCCGGCTCGCTCACCACATATACCGGCAATTACGAATTCTACGAGCAGCAGCGCGCGCTGAACGAGAAGCAGCAGCAGGCGCAGTTCGAGCGCCAGCAGGCGATGCTGGCCAAGGAGATCAAGTTCATCGAGCGCTTCAAGGCGCGCGCCTCGCATGCCGCCCAGGTGCAGAGCCGGGTGAAGAAGCTCGACAAGATCGAGCGGGTCGAGCCGCCGCGCCGCCGCCAGACGGTCGCCTTCGACTTCCTGCCGGCGCCGCGCTCGGGCGAGGACGTCGTGGCGCTGAAGAACGTCCACAAGGGCTATGGCAGCAAGCGGATTTATGATGGGCTCGATTTCATGATCCGCCGCAGGGAGCGCTGGGCGGTGATGGGCGTCAACGGCGCCGGCAAATCCACGCTGCTCAAGCTCATTGCGGGGGCGAGTGAGCCGGATCAGGGCACTGTGGCGCTCGGTGGCAGCGTCAAGATGGGCTATTTCGCCCAGCACGCGATGGACCTGCTCGACGGCGAGCAGACGGTGTTCGAGTCGCTCGAATACGCGTTTCCGACAGCGGGGCAGGGAAGCTTGCGCGCGCTCGCCGGCTGCTTCGGCTTCTCCGGCGACGACGTCGAGAAGCGCTGCCGCGTGCTCTCGGGCGGCGAGAAGGCGCGGCTGGTGATGGCCAAGATGCTGTTCGATCCGCCGAACTTCCTGGTGCTGGACGAGCCGACCAACCATCTCGATCTCGCGACGAAAGAGATGCTGATCAACGCGCTGTCGGATTTCGAGGGCACCATGCTGTTCGTCTCGCATGACCGGCATTTCCTGGCGACGCTGTCGAACCGGGTGCTGGAGCTGACGCCGGACGGCATCCACCAGTTCGGCGGCGGCTACACCGAATATGTCGCGCGTACCGGACAGGAAGCGCCGGGCTTGCGGAGCTAGCATTCCGCGGCGTGCCTTGACGCGCTGGCGCCCCTCGGTACGCTCCCTCAAAAAGGGAGCGAAACAACCATGAAGCAATTGCGGATCGGCGACATCACCATCGATGCGGTGATCGAGCGGGAGGGGCCGTGGCGGCGGCCGCAGGATTTCTTTCCGGCTTACGACGAGGGTGTGTTCAAGCGCCATCTGCCGACCATGGAGCCGGAGGTGTTCGATGCCGCGCGCGGCATGATGGTGATTACCTACCAGACCTTCGTGGTGCGCACGCCGCGCTACACCATCCTGGTCGACACCTGCACCGGCGAGGACAAGGGCCATCCGCCGCCGTTCGACTTTCCGGGCAAGGAGCGCTGGCGCAACGAATTGTTCGCGCTCGGTATCTCTTTCGAGCAGATCGACTATGTCTTCTGCACGCATCTGCACATCGACCACACCGGCTGGAACACGACCTTGCGCGACGGACGCTGGGTGCCGACGTTTCCGAATGCCAAATACGTCTTCCACAAGGGCGAGTATGCGGCCTGGGAGGCGGAGAACGCCAAAGGCAATAACCCGCCCGGCACCGTCTTCCGCGACAATTGCCTGCCGATCGTCGAAGCAGGCCAGGCGCTGCTGGTCGATGACGACTACGCGCTCGACGACACCGTCACGCTGACGCCGACGCCGGGGCATTCACCCTGTCATTGCTGCGTGAACATCTTTTCGAAGGGGCAGCGCGCGGTGGTCGCGGGCGACCTCATGCATCACCAGATCCAGTGCCGCGAGCCGGAGTGGTCGTCCAGGCCGGATTGGGATGCCAAGCTGTCGGCGGTCTCGCGGCGGAAGTTCTTCGCTTCGGTGGCGGATACCGACACGCTGATCCTGCCGATCCATTTTCCGGCGCCGACGGTGGGGTGGATCAAGCCGCGGGGTGATGCGTTCGATTACCGCTTCAAGCGGGAGTGAGGCGTCCCATGTCGCTCATGCCCGGGCTTGTCCCGGGCATCCACGTTCTTGTCTCAAGGTACGCGGAACGTGGATGGCCGGGACAAGCCCGGCCATGGCGGAGTTCGTGGAGCGATCGGTCGCCAAAAAACAGAGTTCCCAGCGCCTTACGCGCCCATCTCGCACTTCTTCATGAAGCTGTTCTTGGCGGCGCCGGCGAGCGGCTTGCCATCTGCGCTCATCGCCTTCGGCGTGCAGGCGTCTTCCTTGCACTTCTTCATGAACGAGGTCTTGGCGGCACCGGCGAGCGGCTTGCCGTCCTTGCCGACCGCCTTGCTCGCGCAGGTGTCGTCGGCGAGGGCCGAGCCGGCCGCAAAGGTGGCGACGATCGCGGCAAGAAAAATCTTCTTCATCATGGGTGTCTCCCTGGGAAAAATTTGCAAGCGGATAGGAGCCGCGAATCGTGGCGCAATCAAGCAGGATCGGCAGGCCGCATCCATCCTCGGTTCAATTTTTCCAGCGAACGAGCTGAGCGGCAGCCTTGACGAGCGCGTCTTCCATGGCGGCTTGATTCCCCGGCGCGGACTGCCGCCGGGACGACGGTTCGTCGAAATCATGGGTCGCGCCGGGATAGAGGATGACATCGATCCGGGTACCCTCCTGCAGCGACCGTTCGGCGACGTGCTGACAGATCACGGGTGACACCTCCTCGTCGTCAGTTCCCAGGAACATCGCCATCGGCGCGGTCGTGGCGACGGACGGCCGCAGCAGCGCCTCCTGTCCGCAGCCGGGGTAGAACACGAGAGCGCCGCGAAAGCCTGCGGGCTGCGCGCCCTGCCGGATCATGACGTTGAGCGCCGTGCTGCCGCCATTCGACCATCCCTGCAGGAAAAAATCGCTGCCGATGACGTCGTTGCGGCTGCGCAGATAGGCGAGCGCGCCCTCGGCATCGAGCGGACGCACGGTCTTTTCGTTGACATCGGCCCGGTCGGGATCGTCATGGGTGAAGCGGCCGAAGCCGTGGGCCTTGCCGCGTGGTCCGAAACTGTCCGGCAGCAAGGCCAGATAGCCACGCGCAGCCCAATATTCGCCCCACATCATATGGCGCTTGGACAGGGTGTTGGCGTTGCAGGGCGACGGTGTGTTCGGAGCGACGGTGGTGCAGCCTGTATTGTCGTTGCTGGAGTAGGGGCCGCCGCGCCCGTGCAGCATCACGATCGCGGGCCATGGTCCGGGCTTGGCCGGTCGGAAGAGATAGCCGACGAGGGCCGTGCTGCCATCGCCGCTGCGGAAGTAGACCGTCTGCGGCTCGGCGTTGGCGGCCGTGCCCGACAGCGGCAACGCGATCAGGCCAATCAGGACAACGACGAGAGTTCGACAGTTCGTTCCGGCCGCGCGCAACGCCGTCAGACCCCGCGCGCCAGCAACGCCTTGAAATCGGCCCGCGCGCGCTGCGCCTCGGCGCGCGCCACCTCCGAGGCCTCGCCGAGGCCGAAATAGCCGTGGATCAGCCCGGCGCCCTCGTGATGCCTGACCTGCACGCCGGCCGCCTCCAGCGCCTTCGCATAGGCGGCGCCCTCGTCGCGCAGGGGATCGAACCAGGCGGTGGTCAGAATCGCGGGCGCGAGGCCCTCGAGCGATGCGGCACGGAGCGGCGAGACGCGCCAGTCGGCAGCATGGCCGGGATCGGCGAGATAATGGCCGGAAAACCATTCCATCACCGCGCGCGACAGGAAGTACCCCTCGGCATTCTCGGCGCGCGAGGGATAACGCGCATTTTCGGCGGCGTCCGCGTAGCTGCCGACGACGTCGGTGACGGGATAGACCAGGAGCTGCCCGGCGAGCTTGATGCCGGCATCGCGGCAGGCGATCGCGGTGGCAGCTGCGAGGTTGCCGCCGGCGCTGTCGCCGCCGACCCCAAGCCGTCTCGCATCGCCACCAAATTCCGCGACGCGGTTGAAGACGTCGCGCGCGGCCGCGAAGGCGTCCTCGAACGCACCCGGAAAGCGTGTTTCCGGCGGGCGGCGATAGTCGACCGAGACGACGACGGCGCCGGTCTCGATCGCGAGGTTGCGCGCCTGCCGGTCATGGGTCTCGAGATCGCCGGCGACCCAGCCGCCGCCATGGAAGAACACCACGGTCGGCGCAGGCGTCGTGCCGATCCGATAGACGCGCGCATCGAGCGGTCCGGCGCCGCCCTTCACCTTGATATCCGCGACCGCGTCGACGGGCGGCGGCGGCACGGCGGCGCGTGCGGCGGCCAGTGCGCGCAGGGACTCGCGGGCGCTCTGTGGCGTCATCGTGGCGGGATCGCGCAGCGGCAGCAGCGGGATGATCTGGGCAATGACGGGATCGAGCGGCGCGGGCATTGCTGTGTCTCTCCGGGGTTCTTGGTCTTGCTTGCGGGGAAGCATAGATTTTGCGTCTCGCATCTGCAACCGGCGGTCTGTCGCGATGTCGTCGCGCGCCCGTGGTCGAGGCGATCAAGAGCGCCAAGCTGCGCCGCGATGGGCTATCCCGACGACAAGCTTGCCGCGAACGCGGTGCACTCGGATCGCGAAGGCAATGACCAATTCGTGCGCGATGTCGGCCTCGCGAACCAGTTCCGCCGCGCCTCGCAAGGTCAAGCGTCAGGCAGCAGAGTCTTCTCTCGCGAAAATTTTTGGTGCGGAGGGTTTGCAGCCTCTTGCAATCCCGATCGCGGAGGAGGAACAATATGCTGACTGGAAGGGTTGTTGCTGGCGCGAGGGAATTGACATGCGGCGGCTCGCTAGCCTGGTTCGACGGTTCTTCGGTCCGCGACTGCGGCACATGGTCGACCATGATCCCAGTCTTCCATTCGCCCCCGAAGAGTTCAGCAGGTTGATCCGCAGCGGCAGGCGCGAGGACATGAAGCTACTCGCCGAAGGCCTCGCCTGTCGGTCGATCCGGCAGCGCGCAAAGTTCCGGGCCACACACTAGAGCGTTTTCGAGCGAAGTGGATACCGGTTCGCGTCAAGAAAACGCGTCAAAATAAGAATCTAGAGCTTCGGTTCTGATTCAATCAGAACCGAAAAAGCTCTAGGCCGCGTCAGGACGGCCTCAGGTCGAGACGGCGTTCGCGCTCACCGCGTGAGCGCAACCTGCTTGAACGAGGCGACCAGCGCCTTCTCCAGCTTTCCGCTCATGCCGCAGAGGATGTCGTAGGCCTGCGCGCGCGGCAGGGTCGGTTTGTAGTGCCTGTACTCGATCAACGCGGCAAAGATGTCCGAGATCGTGAGAATGCGCACGATGTCGCCGATACTTTCCGCGCAGAGCGCATCCGGATATCCGCTGCCGTCGAGATATTCGTGATGATGGCGCACGGCATCGAGGATTTCTTGCGAAATCCTCTCTTGCCCCTTCAGGAAATCATAGCCCGCCGCCGGGTGGGTTTCGATCAGGGCACGCTCCTCGGGGTCGAGGCGGCCGGGCTTGTCGAGAATGGCGAGCGGGATCTTGGCCTTGCCGATGTCGTGGAACATGGCCGCGGTATAAAGGCGCTCCAGGTCGGCGCGGCCGACGCCGAGGCTCAAGCCGAAGTCGATCGCGACGCCCGTCACCAGCAGGCAGTGCTGATAGGTTCCCTCGTGGTGACGCCGCACGGTCGTCAGCCATTCCGAGAGGCCGTGTTGAGTGATGCGATCGGCAATCTGGCGGCCAGCCTCCCTGGTGCCGTCGACATCGAGGGGCTGGCCGAGGGTGACGGACGTGAACATCGATGCGATCGCGGTCGCCGCGCTCTCCACGGCATTGTCCGGCTGCCCTGTTTCGGTCGCGGACGCAGATGCCGGGACGCCCGGCTCAGCGAGCGCCGCCAGCAATTTGATTCGGTTGACGGTCCCTGGAAGAACCAGCGTCGCGCCGAGCGCATAGGCCTGCGAGACGCCGACATGTGAGGTATGCTCGAGCAGGAAGATCCGCTTCCTGGCTTGTGCCAGCTTGCCGGCCCGCTTCTTGATGGCCGCGATGTTGTCGACGTCACGCAGCTCCGCGCGGATGACGATCGCCCACGGCACCTGCGACAATTTGGAATCGACGTCGAGCCGCTCGCCCGCAACGGTGAATTGTTCCTCGACGATCGCGCAGACCCCCGACAGCTTGTCGGACGTGTCCGCCAGCACTTGCACCAGTGGACGGGCCGCTTCGTTCGCCGGGATGCCGCCGTCGCCATTGACGGGGCGCTGGATGTTTCGCGCGTTCTGCACGGTATGACCTGGACTTTCAATTCACGGAGTTCAACCTGGAGGACGAATGACCGGCGCTATTTGCTCCGGTCCGAAATCGTGCCTTGACCCTTCGCCTTCTTCCTGCTGTCCGCGGTGACGAAGTGAACGCCGGCTGTGGTGCCGTCGATCCAGACGAGTTCGCAGCGCCGGTAGGCGAGCCCCGTCGAGGACAGCACCATGAAGAATTCCTTGGCCTGCAGCACGTCCAGCGTGCCTTCCACCTCGATCTTGGCGCCGCTCTGCGACACATCGAGCAGGACGCAGCTACGGCGCCATGTGCCATCCGAGGCCATCAGATTGACGGACTGCCTGTGATCCATCTGGACGCGAAGCGCCTTGCGAGCGTCGAACTTCATCGTTTGGCGCCCATTCTCGCGCTGCGATGTTCCTGATCGCTTGCGCCGGCGCTGGCCGCGATTTCACCCCAACGCACGCTCCATTGGCTGGTCGAAAGAAGAAGGCTCTCGAAGATCTGCTGCGCGCGTTCGCGATCGGCGAAGGAGAGCCGCGTACCGCTGCGGTTGTTGAGGATCGCGAGCGTGGTCGTCCAGTTCAGGCGCGACGCCCGGCACGCCATCACCAGGCCTTCGCAGTCGTCGTCGGTCATGACATGTTCGACGATCTCGATCGGCGCGCCTGACAGTACCGACAGCGCCACGAACAGATTGGCGGTCTCGCCGCGGATCGCGAAGCGGTTCACCGTGGAGTCGTTGAGCTTGCCGATGCGGCTCAGCGCGACGATCTCCGGCCTTGAGCTGTCGTAGTCGGCCGGGCAAGGCCGGCGAGGCTCTTGCCGCGCGGGAGCTGCGCCGGACGCCGGCGGCGCGACGGATGGCTTCGGGTTCGCCGGAGGCGTCTTGCGCGGCGAGGCCGCGAGCAATTTTTGCACGACGAGGTCGGGTGTGTCTGGTCTCAGCGCCAGCGCCTTGGTGATCTCGTCGTCCCGCTCCGCCAGCATGATCAGCGAGGCATAAGCGCCGAAGGAGAAGCTCGTGCCGGGATTCTCGATCAGCGCCAGGCAGAGCGCGCGATCACCGCGTCCGATCAGTGCCTCGGCCACCGTCGGCTCGATCTTGTCGCGGGCGCATATCGCGCGCTGCTGGCGTTCACCGCCTGAAGCGGCGATCGTCGCGAGATCGCTCGGCGACAAGGCTTGCGAGTTTTGGAGTACCGGACAGGCAACATCCGGATCTTCGTGCGAGGCGAGGCGAAGCAACGTCTCGCGAGGGACCACGGCAAGCTCGGCCAGCGCATGGCTCATCTGGACCAGCGTGCTCGAGGCGACGCGTCCACTCAGGCGCAACAGCAGGCCATCGACCATCCTGACGAGAAGGTCTTGAGGCTGGTCATCACCGTTCGCGAGCAACTGAACGATGCCTGCAAGGATGCGCGCGCAGCGCTCCTGCGGAAACGCGGCAACCGCGTCCTCCAGCTCACCCAAAATATCGACAGGCGAATTTGCCATCATGGCAGCGGCCTGATTCCAAAGTTATTCCCAGTCCAACGAGCTGCATTGAGCACCCGAGGTGTTAATTTGGCTTTTAGTGCCGGGCGGCGGCACCGTTCCTTGCTCCGGAAACGTTATCGAAAATTGGCAGGTCGCCTAACGACCGCTTGTCCTTTGGCGGTGGTCCTCACCAACTATGTAGTCAGAGCCAGGACGATTCTTTCGGGCTGACGGAGCAACCGAAAGGGAGGAAATTCGGATCGGCATATCGCCGGACGCGTGTCGTTTTCCGACGCGAATTTCCATTTGAAATGAACGATAATGACCATGCGCCAGTGTGGGCGCCAAAGACATTTTGCTTCTCGGACGTCGACGAATTTCGAAATGCCATACGAGGCCTGAATCTCGAATTCACGCCGTTCGTCCGGAAGATGGCCGCTGAGCAGGTCATTTTGTCGCTGCCTGGCTGCGACGTGAATCTGACGCGGGCGTTTCCGCGCATCGTTGACGCCCAACTCGTCGAGAATTGCACGGCGATCGGTTTCACGATGGACGACCTCGATGTCCCCGTTCGGTTCAACGGTGCGCAGCGCTCGCGTCCGGTCGTGGTGATCGGCAGCGGTGGTGCCGCTTACACCACCATCGAGGAGGTGCAGCGACAGATCGCCTCGGTGGTGTTCAGGCCGGAAGTGACGGATCGCGGCTGGCCGCAGGCTGCGCTGAGCTTCAAGATATTCGAGACGACCGCCGAGAGCTTGAACAGGCTCCGCGCGCTGGTCCGGGAGGTGCTCGCCGCAGCCGCGGAACCGATCGGCTCAGCGGAGATGCCGTTGAAGGCCGCGGCGATGAAGGAATCCCTGCTCGCAGCCGTCGACGAGGTCCTCTATAGCGTCGTTCAGGCGCGCTGGACCCACCGCCCCAATGACGAGCGTCACTTCAGGATCTTCCAGGATATCCACGCGGCGCTGTCCGACGACCTCTCGCAGCCGATCTACAGCGAGGAGATCGCGCGCAAGCTCGGTCTCTCCGTTCGCACCATGCATGACGTTGTTCGCCGCTATCGCGGCATGAGCCTGCACCGCTATCTGCGCCTGCGCCGGCTGTGGCTGGTCCGCAAGCGGCTGCTGGCCGGCGCCGACAGCGTCAAGGCCGTCGCGCTGGCGTTCGGCTTCTGGCACCTCAGCGATTTCTCCAGGAGCTATCGCGACCAGTTCGGCGAGGCACCGTCGCAGACATTGGAACGCGGCCGAGGGCGCTAGCGCGGCAAATCGGCTGGAGCGGGCGGGATCGGTTTGTGCTAGGCTGCGCGGCATGAGCCATCGCATCCTCGTCCTCTACGGTTCCTACCGGTCCGACCGCATGGGCATTCGCCTTGCGAATTTCGTCATCGATCGCCTGCGCGCCCGCGGCGAGGACGTCGAACTCATCGACGCCAAGGCGATCGGGCTGCCCATGCTCGACCGCATGTACAAGGAATATCCCAGGGGTTCCGCGCCGGAGGCGCTGGAGAAGCTCGCCGGTCAGATCCGCGGCGCCGACGGATTCATCTTCGTCACCGGGGGGTACAATTGGGGCATTCAGCCCGGGTTGAAGAACCTCACGGACCATTTTCTCGAAGAGTGGTTCTGGCGTCCCGCCGCGATCGTGAGCTATTCCGCCGGCCGCCTGTCCGGCGCGCGCGCCTCCACCGCCTGGCATGGTACGCTGTCGGAGATGGGCATGGTGGTGGTGTCGAGCACGATCGGCGTCGGTCCGATTGCGCAGACGCTTTCGGCCGAGAGCGAGCCGATCGGTGAGGGCGGCAAGGCGCTGGAGCGGTCGTTCCCGCGCTTCGCCGATGATCTGAATTGGTGGATCGAGGCTGCCAAGGCGCAGCGGGCGCGCAAGGCGCCGCCGTATTGACGTTGTGACGGTGCTGCAGCCCGGACGGAGCGCAGCGTACTCCGTGGCCGTCGTCGTTTGCCGCTCGAGTCCTGGATTTCGCTGTCGCTCGAAGCGGGCTACGAATTTCGCGAGGCCGCGACTATGCGGCCCTGACTTCGCCGAGGAAGCGGTCGAACTGGCCGGCGAGATCGCGTGACTGCGTCGAGAGCTGCTCGGCCGCGCCAAGCACTTCCCGGGCCGCCGCACCGGTGTCGTCGGCGGCACGCTGCACGCCTGATATGTTGGTGTTGACCTCCTGGGTGCCGCGGGACGCCTCCTGCACGCTGCGGGAAATCTCCCGGGTCGCAGAGCCCTGTTGCTCGATCGCAGCAGCGATCGCCGAGCCGATCTGGTCGATCTCGCCGATGACGTCGGCGACGTTGCGGATCGCGGTCACGGTTTCGTCGCTCGCGGCCTGGATCGCCGTGATCTGCTCGGAAATCTCGGTGGTCGCCTTGGCGGTCTGGCCGGCAAGCGACTTCACCTCAGACGCCACCACGGCGAAGCCGCGGCCGGCTTCGCCGGCGCGGGCCGCTTCGATCGTGGCGTTGAGAGCGAGCAGATTGGTCTGCTCGGCGATGCTCTGGATCAGCGTGACGACGTCGCCGATCTTCTGGGCGCCCTCTGCGAGGGCGCGTGCGGTGTCGCCGGTGCGGCGGGCATTTTCGACGGCGCGGGCCGCGATTTCGGTGCTTTGTGCGACCTGACGGCCGATCTCGGAGATCGAGGAGGTCAGCTCTTCGGTCGCGCTGGCGACCGTCTGCACATTGGTCGAGGTCTGCTGCGAGGCGGCGGCAACGATCGCGGCCTGGCTGTTGGTCTGGGCGGCCGTTGAGGTCATCGACTGCGCCGTGCTCTCCATGGTCGAGGAGGCGCGGGACAGGCCGCCGATCAGTTCGGTGACCTTGGCTTCGAACGCGCGGGTAAGGGCATCGAGCGCCTGGGCGCGGCGCATCTTGCCGTGGTTCTCCGCCTGCTTCTCGGCGGCGAGCCGGTCGGCGCGGATCATGTTGTCCTTGAAGACCTGGACGGCGCAGGCCATCGCTCCGATCTCGTCGGATCGCTCTGCGCCGGGGATCTCCTCGGCCACGTCGCCGTCGGCGAGGCGCGACATCCGCGTCGTCAGGTGGACGATCGGCGCACAGACGCGGCGGCGGACCATGACGATGAGGCCGACGCTGGCGACCAGCACGGCGAGAAGGCCGGCGAGGGCGATGGTGAAGCTGGTGCGGGCGGCCGAGAATGCGCCGGCCAGGATCTGCTCGGCATTGTCGTAGAAGGCATCGCGGACGCCGATAATGGACCCGAGGCCCTTCTGGGACGCGACGTAGAAGGCATCGACATCGTGGTCGTATTTGCCGTTGATGGAGCCGTCCTTGACCAGCTTCATCTCGCGGCCGAATTCCTCGACATAGCTCGCGTTCATCGTCTCGATCGCCGCGGCGACGTTCGCCGGAGTTGCCGGATTGCCGCGCAGTTCCAACAGCGACATCACGATCTGGTCGTTGCGGCCCTGCATGCGGGCCATGTCGGCCTTCTCGGCCTCGTTGGCGACTTTCTTCGCGCCGACGAGGTTCTTGTGCACGCTGGAATTGAGGCCACCCACGTCGCGCAGCGTCATGGCGATGTTGGCGTAGCTGGACTGGCGGTAGGCATCGCCATTGAGGATGGCCATGCGGCGCACCTGCTCGTTGAGCAGCGTGGTGACGCCGGTGTTGAGCACGGCGTTGTCGGCCACGATCTTCCTGGCGGCGTCCTTGCGCGCATCGGCCGGGCCCGCGATCGCCTTGTCGATGGCGTCGCGGAGCGCGGTGAATTTCGAATTGATGCCGTCGATGTTGCTGCCGATGGTGCTGCCGTCGTCGAAGGCGCCGGGCAGTTCCTTGCGCAGCGCGTTCATCCTGTCGCGCGCGGCGTCGGTCTGCTTGCGCATCCTGTCGTGCTCGGCGAGCTGGGCCGGGTCGATGGTTGCCGGGCCATAGAGGATGTTGGTGGCAAAGCCGCGCTCGGGATTGAGATAGCGCGGGATGTCGCTGGCGGCGCGGACGATCGCAAGCCGCCCTTGCGCCTCGCCGATCCTGTCCATCGTCTGGTACTTCGTCACGGCGACGTAGACGGCAAGGCCGCCGCCGACGGTCGAGAGCGAGACGATGGAGGTGGTCAGGAGCGTACCGATTTTCATGGACTGTCCGACAATTGCGCTGGGAAGAAATTTATTCTCCGGACGATAGGGAGGCCGTGTTAATCGCGGGTTTACGCTAATGGGGGCGGAGGCTGCACTGACGGAGCCTTGCGAGCGGGCGCGGCGAGGCGATCCCGGCTCGCGCGTGCCTGCCTGCCAAATACCGAAGACGGGGCGTCGGACAGGGCATCGAACCGGTCCGGATCGAGGGTGTCGGTTATTAGATACCGCTTTCGCGTGTCGTCGGCCGCGATTATGCCTAACTTTTGGCTCCTAATGTGGTAGCTGGTATAGAGTCTCCGGGCGGGGGTGGGTCTCCCCGGGGGTCGATTTGGGGAGCTGATGGTTTCCGACGCCGCACATGCCGAAAGGCTGTTGTCGCGCCGCCGTATCGGGCGAGCCGAGACGATATTGCTGTCTTTGGCCGCCCTTGCACTGGCGCTCGGCGCGGCTGCCTGGATCGCGGACCCCGGCGATTTGAATCTGGGCGATTCGAATTCGGGCGGATCGCCCCCGCTGGTGTCCGCCGCGCTCCCTCCGGCCAATGCCCCGTCTTTCGACGACCGTTTCGCATCGCTGTCCGGTAATCCGCCCGCCCGCGATCTTGGCCTGCGGACGCTGGAGCGCTCCGCTCTGAATGCGGTGCAGCTCAAGCTGCGCGATGCCAAGGCGATGCTGGCCCAGAAGCTCCAGAGCGACGACTGGCGCGCGAGCCTGACCGATGACGACCGGCCCGTTGACGAGCGGCGGTCCGTGCAGCGCGCCGACGCCATTCCGTTGCCGCGCTCGCGTCCAGCCCAGGCGGACTTCTCCGCACAGATCGCCTCCAGCCAGGCCTATGCGGAGACCAACCCGAGGGTCGACAATCGCAACTTCTTCGAGAAGTTCACCGACAAGATTAGGCTGGCCTCGCTGACGCCTGGCGACGGTCTGCTCGGTCGAGGCCCTGATCTCATGGCCCTCGGCTACGATTCACGGACGGCGGTGTACGACATCTCGGCCAAGGCGCTTTACCTGCCAAGCGGCGTCGCTCTCGAAGCCCATTCGGGCATGGGCCCGCTGATGGACGACCCCGAGCATGTCGACCAGCGCATGGTCGGTGCGACTCCGCCGGCGACCTACGATCTGAAGCCGCGCGAAAGACTGTTCCACGGCGTCCGCGCGCTGCGCATGACGCCCACGGACGGTACCAGCGCGCTCGGCCGTGTTGGCCTGCTCACCCACAATTACATGCTGGGGCCGCGCGGCGATTCAAACGGCTGCGTCTCCATCAAGGACTATGATCGCTTCCTGAAGGCCTGGGACAATGGCGAGTTCAACCGCCTGGTCGTGGTGCCGAGCCTGAGCGGCTCGGCGACCGCATCGCAGCGATCGAGCACCGACTCCTGATTTCTGCTCCTGATATTTGCTGCGATCGCTGGGCTGTCGTTTTCCCTTCGTTAAGCCGTCCTCGTCCAGAAGCAGCCCATGAGTGATCCCCAGAACTCCGAGACCCCGCTGCGCACGACGTTCAAGATCAAGCTGAACGGTGACACGCTGGCGATCGCGACCGTCGGCCAGGCCTATCAATTCCTCACCAACTTCAAGTCGGTCGAATGGATGGAATTCCGCTCCCTGCATGAAGACGCCGTGGCGGCGCTGGAAGGCGCGTCCGGAAACGCCATGCTGGCGGTGCAGGCGACCAACGCCGTGCGCGCGCTGTTCGTGAGCGCCAAGCTGCTCTGAAGCGGCGTCCTGCCAGCTTGAACTTCGCTACGGGAACGGGCAAACGGTCCCGGAAGCACCGTGGCCCGAGGCCGGTTACAAGGCCGTTCATTTGAAGCTTACTTTCAGGGAGAGACCCATCATGAAACGCCGTACATTCCTTGCGGGCGGCGCGGTTGCCGGCGCGACGACGCTGGTTGCCGCACCTGCGATCGCCCAATCGCAGCCCGAGATCAAATGGCGCCTCACGTCGAGCTTTCCGAAATCGCTCGACACCATCTACGGCACCGCGCAGACCTTCGCGAAATACGTCGCCGAGGCAACCGACAACAAATTCCAGATCCAGACTTTTGCCGCCGGTGAACTCGTTCCCGGCCTGCAGGCGCTCGACGCCGTCAGCGTCGCCACCGTCGAGATGGCGCAGACGCCGCTCTATTTCTACATCGGCAAGGAGCCGGCGCTGGCCTATGCCACCGGCGCGCCGTTCGGCATGAACCATCGCCACCAGGAGTCCTGGTGGTATTTCGGCGGCGGTGCCGATCTCGCCAACGAGGCGCTGAAGCCGTTTAAGACCCACGCCATCCTTTGCGGCAATTCGGGCACCCAGATGGGCGGCTGGTTCCGCAAGGAGATCAAGACGGTCGACGATCTCAAGGGCCTCAAATTCCGCATCGCAGGCATGGGCGGCCACGTGCTGGCGCGGCTCGGCGTGGTGCCGCAGCAGCTCGCGGGCGGCGACATCTATGCGGCGCTGGAGAAGGGTTCGCTCGACGCGGTCGAGTTCGTCGGTCCCTATGACGACGAGAAGCTCGGTTTCCAGAAGGTCGCCAAATACTATTACTTCCCCGGCTGGTGGGAAGGCGGCGCCATGCTGCACATGATCGTCAACGACGAGAAGTGGGCGAGCCTGCCCAAGCACTACCAGGCGGTCGTCAATCAGGCTGCTTCCGCAGCCGGCGCCTGGATGCTCGAGAAATACGACAGCGTGAATCCGGCGGCGTTGAAGCGGCTGATCGCCAACGGCGCGGAGCTGAAGGCGTTTCCGCAGCCGGTGCTGGAGGCTTGCTACAGCGCGACCCAGGACCACCTGAACGAGCTCGCCGCCAAGAGCGACCTGTTCAAGCGCACCAAGGAAAGCCACGACGCGTATATGAAGGAACTGCTGTTCTACACGCAGATCGCGGAGAACTTCTACGACAACTATCTGCTCAGCAAGATGCGCAACAAGAGCTGATGGCGAGAAGAGCGGGCGCGGTGTTTACGCCGCGCCCAATCCCAGCTTCGCATAGATGCGCCGCGCATAGACGCCGAACGCATCGGTGGTCTTGAGCGGCAGGTCGCGGGGGAAGGGCAGGTCGATGGGGAAATAGTCGGCCATCTTCGCCGGACCCGCCGTCAGCACCGCGCAGTGCGAGGACAGGAACACCGCTTCCTGGATCGAGTGCGTAACGAAGATGATGGTCTTGCCGCTCTCGCGCCAGATCCGCAGCATCTCCAGATTCATCTGCTCGCGCGTCAGCGCATCCAGCGCGCCGAACGGTTCGTCCATCAGGATCAGCTTGGGGTCGTGAATGAAGGCGCGTGCGATCGCGGTGCGCTGCTGCATGCCCCCCGAGAGCTCTCGCGGATATTTCTGCTCGTAGCCCGAGAGTCCGACGAGGTTGAGCAGATCGCGCGCGCGCTCGCGTGCGACCTTGACCGGCAGGCCGACGATCTCGGCCGGCAGCAGCACGTTGTCCAGGATGGTACGCCATTTCAGCAGCAGCGCCTGCTGGAACACCATGCCGATGTCGCGGGTCGGATCGAACGGGCTTTCGGCGTTGCCGATTGTCACCGTGCCGCCGTCGGCGCCGTGCAGGCCGGCCAAAATCTTCATCACCGTGGTCTTGCCACAGCCGGACGGGCCGACCAGCGAGACCAGCTCACCTTCCTGAACGTCCATGGTGACGTCGGAGACCGCGAGAAAATCGGCGCCGCCACTGCGGTAAACCTTCCGCACGCCTTGCAGGCTGATGAAGGGTGCTGAGCTCATGCCAGCCATTTGCTCAAATTGGCGGCGACGAAGGCGTCGTCGCTGAGATCGGCGTGCTCGCGTGTGACGCGATCGATTTCATCCATTTGGCCGGGGCTGAGGCCTTCGTCCGGATCGAGGCACCACAAGCCCTGCATCAGGCCCTGGCGCCGCAGCACCTCGTGGCAGCCGGCAATGCAGCCGTGGAAATTGTTGGCGACGTCGAAGAAGGCGCTGTTGCAGTCGGTGACGCGGGCATCCAGTGCGAGCAGGTCCGCAGGCACGCTGTCCTTGTGCCGCACAGCCTTGCAGCGCTCGAACTGTTTGACGGCGCTCGCGGTCCAGACCGACCAGTGGCCGAGCAGGCCACCCTTGAAATAGGTGCGCGTGGTGACGCCGTTGTCGCGCAGGTCGAACGGCAGCATCAGGTCGAGCAGGATATGATCGTCATTGCCGGTGTAGAGCGCGACGCGGTCGAGCGCGCCGGCAGCCGCGACGCCGCGCAGGACATCGAGCGTCCGATAGCGGTTGAACGGTGCGATCTTGATCGCGATGACGTTGTCGATCGAGGCGAAGCGCTGCCAGAACCGGCTGGACAGGACGACGCCGCCGACCGCCGGCTGGAGATAGAAACCGACCAGCGGAATCTCGGCGGCGATCGCCGTGCAGTGCGCGATGATCTCGTCCTCGGAGGCGCTCTTCATCGCGGCGAGGCTGAGCAGGCCGGCGTGATAACCGATGTCGCGGGCGGTGCGGGCTTCATCAGTTGCCTGCCGGGTCCGGCCGGCGAGGCCTGCCACCATGGCCAGCGGACGTTTGGTCCAGTTCGCCGCGGTCTCCGCGGCGAGTTCGAGCACCGGGCGGTAGAGGCCGACATCGCGGATCGCGAATTGCGTGGTATGGACGCCAACGGCGAGGCCGCCGGAGCCGGCGTCGATGTAGTAGCGCGTCAGCGCGCGCTGGTGCGTCTTGTCGAGCTGGCCCTTGGCGGTGAGCGCGAGGGGATGCGCCGGCATCACGGTGCCTTCGGCGATCAGCTTGCGGATGTCGGCGTCGATCTGGCTGTGGTGCATGATGTCCTATCCGAATTCCGGGCCGGCGACGGCGAACGGCATGTCCTCGCCCGCTGTTGTGTCAGGGCCGCACCGCATGCGCTGGAACGGCCGTTCGATGGTCCATCCCGAGGCGGTCAATCCCTCGAGGAACGTGGCTTGCGAGGCGACAGCATCGATCAGGAGCGGGCGGGTTTCGGACTGCGCGATCGCATGAACGAGCGCCAACGCTTCGACGGCGTTGTCGGCGAACAGCGGGCCGATATGGCGCGCGGTCCGGCCGTCGCGGACCAGCGCGATGGACCCATCCGCCGCCACGATACGCGAGCCGGATCGCTGTGCGAAAGCGGTGAGAAGAGCGGTCCGGTCGAACCCGGTGGCGCGAAGGTCCCGCGCGCGCAGCGCATCGAGGCTTGCGACAGCGGGCGACCCCGACGTTTCCCGTGGGGGGCTCACCAGTTTCAGCCGGCGCAGTTGCAGCGTCGGCGTGAACCCGAGCGGCCCGTACACGGTAGCGCCGTCGGGCGTGGCGTCGAGCCAGCTCGTCAGGCCGTTCTGTCGTGCCGTCGCGAGGCAGGCATCGACGAGGCGCGTGGCGAGGCCGCGGCGGCGGTGCGTGCCTGTTACCAGCACCATGCTGATCCACGCGTTGTCGCCGGAATAGGGCAGCAGTGCCGCCGTCGCGACCAGTCGGGCGCCGTCGCGGATGCCGAACACGACGCCGTCGTGCAGGAACACGCGCCAGTCCTCCTTGGTCTGGTTCCAATGCGCTTCGGTCGAGAGCGCGAGCCCGGCGATGGCATCCTCAAGGCCAAGCTTGATGACGGTCGGGCCGTCAGTAGCGCCCATCGCGCACCTCGTATTTGGTGGGCTTGCCGAGGCTCGGCATGGCGCGGGAGACCCAGTCCGCGGTCCAGGCGATCAGCTGCTCGGTGTCCACCACCGGCAGGCCGAACAGTTCGACCGCTTTCGATGTGTCGGTGAGCCACGCGGTCGGCTCCTCCTGGCCGGTCAGCACCGGCGCGCGGCCGAAGCGCGCGCCGAATTTGGCCGCGAGATCGCGCACCGCAAGGATCTCGTGGCCGCTGACGTTGATCGACGAGGTCGGCGCCGTGCAATGCGCGAGACATCGCAGTGCCTGCGACGACGCATCGCCCTGCCAGATGAAATTGACGTGACCGAGGCTGACGTCGATCGGCATACCGGCCAGCACTTTCGTGGCAATGTCGTGCAGCACGCCGTAGCGCATGTCGATCGCATAATTGAGACGGAACAGCCGGCCCGGCGTGTCGAACTTGCGGGAGAAATACTCGAACATGCGCTCGCGGCCGACGCAGGACTGGGCGTATTCGCCGGGCGGGTTCGGCGCGATGTCCTCGGTCGCGCCTTTGCCGTCGACCGGCACAAACGGATAGATGCAGCCGGTCGAGAACGCAACGATGCGCGACGACGGGAAGGCCTGCGCGACCAGGGCGGGCACATGCGCATTCATGGCCCAGGTCAGCGACAGGTCACCCTCGGCGCCGAACTTGCGGCCGGCCATGAAGACGATGTTGGGCGCCTTCGGTAGCGCGTGAATCGCGCTCTCGTCCATCAGGTCGCAATTGATGGTCTCGATGCCGCGCGCCCCGAGCCAGTCCTTGACGCCGGGATCGCTGAAACGGGCGACGCCGATGACGCGGCGATCCGGCGCTGCGGCTTTCGCAAGCCCCGCCAGCGTCGGCCCCATCTTGCCGGCGACGCCGAGGATCATGATGTCGCCGCTGGTCTTGGCGAGGTCGTCGATCAGCGCCTGGGTCGGCCTGCACAAGAGATCATCGAGCGCCGCGATGTCGGGAATGGTCTTCGGCAGCGTCTGGCGGGTGAGCAGCATGGTTCTATCCTTCAAGTCTGCCGTTCCTAGTTCTGTCTTGCATCGCCCGTGACGAACATGCGTTCGAGGACGAGCACCAGGCCGTAGAGGGCGACGCCGAGCAGGGTCAGGAGCACGACCGCCATCACCATCGCCGGTGTGTCGAGCGAGGACTGCACCTGGATCATGAGGTAGCCGAGCCCGCGCTCGGAGGCGATGAACTCGCCGACGATGGCGCCGGCGACCGCGAGGATGGCGCCGACCTTCATGCCGGAGAACACGTAAGGCAGCGAGCCCGGCAGCTGGATCTTGCGGAACAAAATCCAGCGCGAGCCGCGCAGCGATTTGACGAGATCGAGCAGATCGGGCTCGACCTCGCGCAGGCCTCGCGCGGTGGTGAGCAGGATCGGGAAGAAGCAGATGCTGAACGCGATCAGGATATTCGGTACGATTCCGTAGGAAAACCAGACGATCAGGAGCGGGCCGAGTGCGACCTTCGGGATCATGTTCAGCGTCACGAACAGCGGCAGCAGCACCATGCTGAGCAGTGGTGCCCAGCTGAAGATCGCGGCCAGGGCGACCCCAACGAAGGCGCCAAGCGCGAAGCCGCCGAGGATCTCGATCGCCGTCACCAGCGTGTTGGCGCCCCAGGCATAGCTCGCAGTTCCCAGCGTCTGGATCGTCGCGAGCGGGGAGGGCAGGATGAATTTCGGAACGTGGAAGGCATCGACCGCGACCTGCCACAGCACGAGAACGGCGAGGTGAGCGACCAGGATGATCGCGAAGCTGCGCGTGGTGCGTGCTGCGTCTCCCGCCACCGGTCGCTCCCTGTTGCCAGCGACTGCCTTGCCGCCGGTCGCCAGCCTAGCCGTCCTCGCGGCAAGTTTCAACCAGTTGGTTGATTAAGGCCGGAGCGAATGCAGCACGAGGTCGGCGACGTGCCGGCGCCGGGCCCGCCGTGCTGTGCGGCTCGACAAATCCTTGCCAAAGATCGCCGACAGCGTCGGGGTGTTGGAAAAGAAGAAATAGCTGAGGCCCGCGATCGAGATATAGAGCTGCACGGGATCGATGCCCTTGCGGAATACGTCCGAGCGCACCCCTTCGTTGAGGATGTGGGAGACGCTCTTGACCAGCGGGGAATGCATCGCCTCCAGCCGCGTCGAGCCGCGGACGTGGCGGGCACCGCCGCGGTTCTCGTCGTTCAACAGCACGATGAAATCTGGGTTTGCCGCCAGATGGTCGAACGAGGCCTCGATCAGCTTTCGGATCGCCTGTTCCGGCGGCAGGCCTTCGAGATTGAGCCTGTGCTCCTGCTCGCGGATGTCCTCATAGACCCATTCGAGCACCGCCAGATAGAGCGCGTCCTTGTCGCCGAAATAGTGGTAGACGAGCTGCTTGTTGACGCCGGCCCGCACCGCGATTTCGTCGACGCGGGCGCCCGCAAAGCCGTGCCGGGCGAACTCCTGGCGCGCCGCGGTGAGCAGCTTCTTGCGGGTGGCGACGGGATCGCGCCGCTGCGGCACGGTGTCGCCTGAACGTTTTGCGGGCATTTCCAACCAAACAGTTGACAAGTTGAGGGCGGACTTGTTGCATTGGTATCCTCACATGGGGGGAGCGACAAGCCGGGTCGCAGCACTGGGGAGAGATGCGATGAAGCGTTTGCAGACGGCTTTTGTGGCTCTGATGCTCGGTTTGCCGGCTGTGCGCGCCAGCGCGGGCGAGTCGGTCAATCTGATCCTGAACTGGACGCCGACGGCCGATCATTCGCCGTTCTATTACGCCAAGGCGCAAGGCTGGTACGAGAAGGCCGGCATCGACCTCACCATCGAGGTCGGCAAGGGCTCAGGCGTCTCAGCCGCCAAGGTCGGCGCGGGTGGCTCGGCCTTCGGCATCGCCGACCTCGCCACCATGCTGGTCGCCAAGAGCAAGGGCGCCGACGACGTCGCGCTGATGAGCATTTACGCCAACACCGGACAGACGTTCTACTGGCTGAAAAGCTACGGCGTGAACGGCGTGAAGGATTTCCCGACCCACAAGATCGGCAACCCGCCCGGCGACGCCTCGCGCGTGATGTGGCCTGCCTTCGCCAAGGCCGCCGGCATCGCGCCCGATGCGGTCAGCTTCGTCAATATCGGGCCGACCGCGAAGATCGCAGGCCTGAAGAGCCACACGGTCGACATCATCAGCGACTTCTACAACGAGCACGACTTGAAGGTGATCGAGTTCGGGCCCGACCTCGGCTACGTCAACTGGAAGGACATCGGTCTCAATCCCTACGGCAATTCGCTGATCGTCAACGGTGCCTATCTGCAGAAGAATCCGAAGCTGGTCGAGGAGTTCGTCCGCATCTCGCAGAAGGCCTTTGCGACGTGCGTTGCCGAGGTCGAACCCTGCCTGAAGGCGCTGCTCGACCAGGTCTCCGGCCTCGACAAGGCGAACCAGGAACGTCAGTGGGAACGTATCAAATACCTGATGACCGATGAATTCACGACCACCAAGGGCCTCGGCTGGATCGACGGCGAACGGATGAAGAAAGACTACGACCTGGTCCAGACCTATCTCGGCATGGAGAAGCCGTTCGACGTGACGACGGCGTTCACGACCAAAATGCTGGATCCAGGCGTCAAGATGGATGCGAGCAAGGTAAAGAAGTAGGGGACATGCTCTCCCTCGTGCCCGGACGCAGCGCAGCGCCTCTTCGGCGGGGCGCTGCAGACGCGGGCTCAGCTATGTCGAGAGTTTGACCCGAGAAAGGCTGGGTCCTGGCTCTGCGCAGCAGCGTTGCACACTGCAGCGCGTCCGGGACACGGGCGGCGCCTACGATCCCATCTCAAGTAACCCCCCACGGAGAAATTAACCCGTCGTTAACCATCGCGGCCGCATCGTTAACCATTCAATAACAGGGAACGAGTCGGCCGCCATGGAGGCTGCAGCAAAAGTCCAACGCCAGATGGTGCGCCTGCGCGGGCGCTCCTACGTGGCCTTCGTGTTCGTGCCGACGGTTCCCATCCAGGACTGGCTGCAGGAGATCGACACCACCATCGCCCGCTCGCCGGGATTCTTCGCCGGCCGGCCCGTGGTGATCGACCTGTCCTCGGTCGATCTCAGCCAGTCCGGCATCAGCCATCTGCTCACCAGCCTTCAGGACCGGAACATCCGCGTGCTCGGCATCGAGGGCGTGGACGAGGCGCGGTTGACCCCGATGATGCCGCCGCTGCTCTCGGGCGGGCGCAGCTGCGTGATCGAGCCGAGCGCGCCGAAAAAGCCCGAGGCGAAGGTCGAGATCAAGCCGACGTCGCTATTGCTCGAAGCTCCCGTGCGCTCGGGCCAGACCGTGATTTTCCCGGAGGGCGACGTCACCATCCTGGGCTCGGTCGGATCCGGTGCGGAAGTCGTTGCCGGCGGCTCCATCCACATCTACGGCGCTCTCCGCGGCCGCGCCATGGCGGGCGTGAACGGTCACACGAGCGCGCGGATCTACTGCCAGAAGATCGAGGCCGAACTGCTTGCGATCGATGGATTTTACCAGACCGCCGACGATATCGACGCCGCCTTGCGCGGGCGGCCTGCCCAGGCCTGGCTGCAGGGCAACACCATGCGAATTACTGCGCTGAACTGACCAGAAGGAGATTTTTCAGATGGCCAAAGTACTGGTCGTGACATCAGGCAAGGGCGGCGTCGGCAAGACGACGACGACCGCCGCGCTGGGAGCTGCGCTGGCGCAACGCGGCGAGAAGGTCGTCGTCGTCGATTTCGACGTCGGCTTGCGCAACCTCGATCTCGTGATGGGCGCCGAACGCCGCGTCGTGTTCGATCTCATCAACGTGGTGCAGGGCGTCGCCAAGCTGCCGCAGGCGCTGATCAAGGACAAGCGGCTGGAGAATTTGTGGCTGCTGCCGGCGTCGCAAACCCGCGACAAGGATGCGCTGACGGAAGAGGGCGTCGGCAAGGTCATCGCCGATCTGCGCAGCCGTTTCGACTGGGTGATCTGCGACAGCCCGGCCGGCATCGAGCGTGGCGCCTCCATGGCGATGCGTTTTGCGGACGAGGCGGTGATCGTCACCAACCCGGAAGTGTCCTCGGTGCGCGATTCCGACCGTATCATCGGCATGCTCGATTCCAAGACGGTGCGGGCCGAGAAGGGTGAGCGCGTCGAGAAGCACATTCTGATTACGCGTTACGATCCCTCCCGCGCCGCGCGTGGCGAGATGCTGACCATCGACGACATCCTCGAAATCCTCGCAACTCCGTTGCTCGGCATCATCCCGGAGAGCCAGGACGTGCTGCGCGCCTCCAATGTCGGCACGCCGGTGACGCTGTCGAACGCCGAAGGCGCGCCCGCGCGGGCCTATATCGACGCGGCGCGGCGTCTGTGCGGCGAGACCGTCGCCATGCAGGTTCCGGCCGAGCGCAAGGGCTTCATGGATCGTCTGCTGCGACGGAGGGCGGCATGAGCATGGGTCTGCTCCGGCTTCTCCGCGGCAACAAGGCTTCTGCACCGGTCGCTCGAGAACGGCTGCAGATCCTGCTTGCCCATGAACGCGGGCTGCGCGGCCAGCCCGATCTGCTCGGCGTGCTGCGCGAGGAAATTCTCGCGGTCGTCTCCAGGCATGTGACGCTGGATCCGACCAAGGTCATCGTCCGGCTCGAGCGCGGCGACGAGGTGTCGACCCTGGAGGTCGATATCGAGGTGCCCAACGATTTCGAGCGCAAGCGGGCGGCGGTTGGGTAGATCCTGGCCGATTGATTTTGGGGTGGTGACAGGCAGCCTGCCGGCATCGGCGGGCTGCCTTGTCGTGCAATCAGCGCTCAGCGCTCGCCCTGATCAGCGCTCTGCGTGCCGGACTTGCGCTGCGTCTGCGGCTGGCCACGGTCGCTGCTCTCCTTGCAGGGCAGCCGCTGCCACGATCCGTCGGGCGCCAGCTGGTAGGCGCTACAGGATGGGGATGTCGACTGATCTTCCGCCTTTTGGGTATCGGTGTTCCGCGCCAGAGCCGGCGCCGCCAGCGCAGCGCTGGTTGCGACAGCCGCGGCGAAAACGAGACGAGCAATTCGCATGGGGGGTCTCCTGTTCGAAGATGCCCGCATGCTGGCGAGGAATATGACGATTTTGAGCCAAGACGACGGTTCCGTCGCGAGCTCTTGATGGCCCGTCAGCCGCCTTTGGCGCGGATCAGGCCGGCGAGGTTGGTCTTCTGGGCCTCGCACCAGCTGGGCATGCCGAGGCGGCGCTGGTTGAGATCGGTCGCCTGGGTCGCCACCGCGACCTCGGCCATCAAATCATCATCCTGCTTTTCGCCCATCTTGCCGCCGGTGTGCATCCAGGCGATCGCCTTGCGCACCTTCTCGGTGGTGCCGTCGGGCAAGTGCATCTGTTCCGCCTTCTGCACCAGGTCCTGGTAGACGACATCCGTGCCCGGGCATTCGACCTTGGCGGCGAAGGCCTGCAAGACCAGCGTCACATAGGTCGAGCGTGAATGATCGTCGGCCGCCTGGGCCGGTGCTGTGATCAGCAACAGGCCCGCGATCAGGAAACGGCTTCGCATCCTCGTGTCCTCCTCTATTTTTTGGACTCTGTTTTTCGGAGAGGCTAGCGTCCGGCGCGGCGCGCCGCAATGGTGCCGGGGCGCATTTGTCGCTTTGCGCTGCGGTGCGTTATCGTGGCAGGCATCCAGGCGAAGGAGAGGGTGAGATGAGCCTGTTCAGCGCGCCGTTCGACCCTGTACGCGACACGGCGCTCGTCACCGGCGCCGGCAACGGCATCGGCCGCGCGATCGCGCAGGCCCTGGTCGGTGAGGGCGTGCGGACCGTGTTCGCCGACCTGAATGCAGAGCGTGTCGGCGCCGCGATCGGCGCAAGCAGCAAGCCTGAACTGGCGGTGCCCTGGGTTGGAGATCTCGCCAAGCTTGAGGCCTGCGATGAGCTGCTGGCTGCCGCTCATGACGCGCTGGGCGAGATCTCCCATTTCGTTCACAGCGCTTCTCCGCCGCGGCGCGAGGCCGATCACGCGCTCGCGGTCGATCGCAGGACCTGGCAGGAGATGCATGCCGTCAATCTCGATGCAGGCTTTCACCTCGCGCGCGAGATCGCAAAACGGCTGATCGCGGCGAAGCGGCCCGGCTCGTTCCTGTTTCTCACCTCGCTGCATGCGGGCACACCGCGCAACCTGCCGCATTATTCGACGGCGAAGGCGGGGATGGCGATGCTGGTGAAGGAACTCGCCAAGACGTTCGGGCGTCACGACATTCGCGTCAACGCGCTGGTGCCGGGGGCGATCGCAGCAGGCGGGTTCGTTGCGGATGCGTCGCTGGCGCGACACATTCCGCTCGGTCGTCTCGGCGCGGCCGATGATCTCGCGCCGATGGCGCTCGCAGTGTTGTCGAACAAGCTCTCGGCTTACGTCACCGGTGCGGCGTTCGTCGTCGACGGAGGCTTGTCGCTGACGAACTGGTTCGATCCGCCAGTTCTGGACGCGTGAAGGCCCGTTCCGATGAATCGGAACGGGCCTTTCGATTCTTGCTTTGAAGGGTTTTCTTGACGCGAACCGCTGTCCACTTCGCTCGAAAACGCGATGGACTAGCGCCGCCAGGCCGGCACGGGATCGAGCGGCGTGCGATAGACCTCTTTCTGATCGCGATCGGTGACGCGCACCGCGCACCCTTTCTTCTGCAACTCCGGCTTCACCTGCGACAGCTCGGTCGCCAGTTGAACGGCGCGATCGGAGGCGAGCTCGATGTCTTCGAGGATGATACCGCCCTGGTTCTTGAACTCTTCACCGACCACGAGATCGAAGGAATAGTAAGGCATCCGAGTTCCCCGGTGTGACGACCAAATTTCAAAAAAGGCCTTCAACGGAAGGCTTCAGAACATGCTGGATCGTACCACTGAGTCGATGTCTATCGGGTGAACGGATCGCGCAATCTCTGTGCTTATGGCGCAGAAATGATGTGCAGGCCGCGAGCGCATTAAGATTTCATTAAGGATGTCGGCGCGATCATTGGGCATGAAATTGCAGCAGAACCGGGCTCCGGGAACCGGCAGCTGCAAGAGAAGGCCGCCGGCATAGATCCCGACGGCCTTTTCTCTTGGATGTAACTCGCTCGAAGCATCGCATCCCGTAGTCGCCCGGATTCAACGCATCATCGCATCGACCAGGACAGCCTGCGACTTTGCGATCGCGCCACTGCGCCGTTGCTCTAGCGTAGCGGCATCGGCGGGCGCACCACGGGTCCGTCGTCATCGGCGACGGCTTGCGTCGTAGCGACGGGTGGGGCCGGCGGCGGCATCGCGGCAGCCTGCGCTGGCGGCGAAGATGCGAGCGGCGCGGGCGCATAGGCCGGCATGTAGCTATGAGACACGACCGGCTTCGGCTTGCGAACCGGCGGTGCCGTCGGGACGGGTGCTCGCGGCGGGAGCGTCGACACGCGCGCACGCGGATCGACCGCGGGTCTCGCCTCCGTCACGGGCTTCGGCGCGGGCTGCTTTGCCATCTCGCGGGCCATCTGCTCCTGTCCGGCCTTCAACTCCGCGATGCTGGCCTTGAGCGATTCGATCTGCTGCGCCATCAAGCCGAGATCGCGCGTCATCGACTGCACGGTCGGTGCTGCGTCGGCGGGCTGCGTCGGCGTCGTCGTGGGCGCTGCAATTTGAACCGCAGGTGGGGCGACCGGTTGATCGCCGGCTTGATCTGTCGCCGCAGGCGTGGCCTGCGCGGCGGCCACCGGAGCCGTCGGCGAAGTCGAAGGCCACAGCGACGCCAAAGCCGGCGTCCATTGCGCGAGCATCGGTGTGACGGCGTCGCCGTGTTTGTCCCATGCGATGGTGGCGGCCGCACTGCCACCCGCGAAAAGAAACGTGACGAACGCACCGCGCAGCCATTTGCGCGCAGCCGATCGCTGCCGCGGACCGTGACCATCGCCCGCCGCGACTCGCACGGCGCTGTCGACGGAGGACAGCTCCGGTTGCGACGGAGCGGGGGGACCGAACTTCGGCTCCGGATTGATTGTGGGCTCCGGTGCGAATGTCGGCTCCGGACGGCCGACGATCTCCGGCGCCAGCGAAGGCGCGATGCTGACGGGACGCGAGGCAAGCACGACATCGGGCGAAATCTGCACGGCGTCGTGCGGGTCGTTATCCCTGACCGCGTTCTTCACGATCGCATCGACGATTTGACTGCTGTTCAGCGTCGCGAGCATCGCAGCTCCTCTGAAGTCCAGGTTTTGAAATCGCGGGCGGCTGCATTGGCGCGAGCCGATCTGTCGAGGCGTGTCCGTCACCACCTGATGAGCCGGGTGCCAACCCCACCACTCCAGCCGGGTTTGACCAAAGCAAGGCGAGGGGATGGAGACCGTGCGACGCTTGTTCGCATTTGTGGTGATGGAACCTGTTCCATCCAACACGCGGAATTGTTCAAAATCGTCTTGCTTTCAGCCTGATTTGGGCAACATGTCGCGTTGCTGGGGGCGCTGCCATTCGCTATCGGGGGCCGGTGGTGCCAAAATCCTTATTCGCTCTGGTCGTCATGGCGTTGCTGCCGCTCGGTGGCTGCATGCAGACGACCCTCTCGCCGTCGACGGATGAGAGCATGACGGCGCGCGACCGTCAGCTGCTGGCGCATGCGCCTTACGCCAAGGCCGATGTGCCCGAGCAGTTTCTTCGTCATGTCGTCGACTACCCGCGCAAGGAGCAGCCGGGCACGATCCTGGTCGATACCGATGCGCGCTATCTCTATTTCGTGCTGCCGGACGGCAAGGCGATCCGCTACGGCGTCGCTGTCGGCGAGGAGGCCATGGCCTTCTCCGGCGTCGCGCGCGTCGGCCGTCTTGCAGAATGGCCGGACTGGGTTCCGACCGCGGACATCCAGGCGCGGCTCGGACCGTATCCGGCGCGCGTCGCCGGCGGTCCCGCCAATCCGCTCGGCGCCCGCGGAATCTATCTCTATGCCGGCAACAAGGACACGCTGTACCGCATCCACGGCACCAACCAGCCCGAATATATCGGGCAGGCGATCTCGTCCGGCTGCATCCGCATGCGCAACGAGGACGTGATCGATCTCTACGACCGGGTGAAACTCAACGCGACGGTCGTGGTGCTGCCGCCCGGGCAGAACGCGCGGGTCGAGACCGGCGCGAACTGGCGCGGCTGAACGCTTCGAGGCTTACTCTGCGGGCCGGGCAACGCGCCATTGCAGCGTCGTGGCGGTGCCATTGACGTCACCCGGTTCCTTGTCGGCGGGGGACGTGTAGAGCGGACGATAGCGATACGCCCACATCTTGCTTCCGTCCTCGCGGTTGATCACGGTGAAGTCGCCGGTGGCTCTGGCGTCGGCCGTTGCAGCAAGCGGGACCCAGCTTTCGGCACACTTGCCGTTGCAGGTCGATGAACTGCCGGAGGTGTCGCGCTCGTAATAATAGAGCGTCATGCCCTTGAGATCGACGAGCTTGGGGCCTTGCTTGGTGATGACCACCTTCGCCGGTGCGGCCGTCGGCTCGACCTTCGGCGGAGGCGCGGCACCGCCGCCGCCACCATGGCCATTTGCGAGCGCATGGCCGGCCGAAAGCGCGATGGCCGCGGCCACGATGAGACACCTGAACATCGGAGAACTCCCGAGCGACAAAGTTAATCGCGCGTTAAGCGCAGAATGCCGGCGACCGTAACAGCAGAAAGTTAGTTCCACGTTTCGCGGCACTGCGACAATCACGGGTGATTACGGACTTATTCTTGCGCCTCGCGCAGCGGCGCGCGGCTGCGTTCGTTGCCGGCGGCAATGGCCTTGCGCAGCAGCCGCATCAGCTCCTCGCCTTCCTTTGCATTGAGACCGAGCAGCATGATGCGCTGGGCCGACTCGACGGCGGGGGTGATCTTCCGCAGCGTGCGCTTGCCTTCGTCGGTGATCTCGAGTTCGCGGGCGCGGCGGTCGCGGCTGCTGGCACGGCGTTCCGCAAGCCCTTTCTGCACGAGGCGATCGATCACGCCGGTGATGGTGGTGCGGTCGTAGGCGATCAACCCTGCGAGCGTGACCTGATCGAGTCCCGGATTGGACTTGATGGTCGCGAGCGCCGCGTATTGGACCGGTGTCAGATCGAAGCCGGCTTTCTCGACCTCCGCCAGAAACACTGCCACCGCAATCTGCTGGAAGCGGCGCGCCAGATGCCCGGGCATGTCGTTGTTGTCTTTCACCGATTGCTCCTCGGGCAGGGACACGTGCCATTATTGACAAGTATACTGATAGTCAGCATACTGAGCAATATCGAAGATGACGTTGACGGGAAAGGTGCGCATGCAATTCCATCTCAATGGATTTCAGCCGGGCGATCCCGAGATCGCCGATCCCGCCGACCGTATTCAGGCGTCCGGCGCAGCGGGTGCAGTGCCCGAGCAGGTCGATGTCCTGATCGTCGGCTGCGGCCCTGCGGGCCTGACGCTCGCTGCGCAGCTTGCGCAGTTCCCCGATATCAAGACCTGCATCGTCGAGCAGAAGCCGGACCGCCTGCTGGTCGGGCAGGCCGATGGCGTCGCCTGCCGCACCATGGAGATGTTCCACGCCTACGGCTTCAGCGAGCGCGTGCTGAAGGAGGCCTATTGGGTCAACGAGACGACGTTCTGGAAGCCCGACGAGCGGGCGCCGGAGACGATCGTCCGCAGCGGGCGGGTTCAGGACGTGGAAGACGGCCTTTCCGAATTCCCGCATGTCATCCTCAACCAGGCGCGCATTCACGACGGCTTTCTCGACGTCATGCGCAAATCACCGGCCAAGCTGGAGCCGTATTACAGCCGCCGGCTGCTCGAGGTGCGGATCGATCCGGCTGCAGATCCCGCCGATTACGGAGTGACCGTGCGCCTCGAACGCGTCGAAGCCGGACGCGAGGGCGAGATCGAAACGATCAGGGCGCGCTATGTCGTCGGCTGTGACGGGGCGCGCAGCATGGTGCGCAAGTCGATCGGCCGCGAGCTGCACGGCGATTCCGCCAATCATGCCTGGGGCGTGATGGACGTGCTGGCGGTGACCGATTTTCCGGACATCCGCTTCAAATCGCTGATCCAGTCGGCGAAAGACGGCAGCCTGCTGATCATTCCCCGCGAAGGCGGCTACATGGTCCGCCTCTATGTCGAGCTTGCAAAACTCGATGTCGGCGAGCGCGTTGCGAGCCGCAACATCACCGCCGCCGACGTGATCGCCAAGGCGCAGCGGATCCTGAAGCCGCATACGCTCGAGGTGAAGGAGATCGCGTGGTGGTCGGTCTACGAGATAGGCCAGCGCCTGACCGACAAGTTCGACGACGTGCCCGAGGCCGAGATCGCGACAAGGCTGCCGCGCATCTTCATCGCCGGCGATGCGTGCCACACCCACAGCCCGAAGGCGGGGCAGGGCATGAACGTCTCGATGCAGGACGCCTTCAATCTCGGCTGGAAGCTGGCCGCAGTGCTGCGCAAGCAATGCGCACCGAGCCTGCTGCATTCCTATTCGGCTGAGCGTCAGGCGGTTGCGAAGGAGCTGATCGATTTCGACCGCGAATGGTCGGGCATCCTCGCATCCGCCGCCAAGGCGGGCGGCGCCGATGCCGCCAGGACGCAAGACTATTTCGTCAGGCACGGCCGCTATACGGCGGGTACGGCGACCCACTACAAGCCTTCGCTTCTGACCGGCGCGACGTCACATCAGCATCTCGCCGAAGGTCTGCTGATCGGCAAGCGCTTTCATTCGGCACCGGTCATTCGGCTTGGCGACGCCAAGCCTGTACAACTCGGTCACGCTGCGCAGGCGGACGGCCGCTTTCGGCTTTACGCGTTCTCGCCCGCGGAAGATCCTGCGGCTGAAGGTTCGGCCATTCGCGCCTTGTGTAATTTCCTGAGCGAAGCCCGGGAATCGCCGGTGCGACGCTATACGCAAGCGGACGCAGACATCGACAGCGTGATCGACCTGCGCGCGGTATTCCAGCAGGATCATCGCGCGCTTGCCCTTGCGGCGATGCCGGCGCTGCTGCTCCCTCGCAAGGGCCGCCATGGCTTGATCGACTACGAGAAGATGTTCTGCCCCGACCTCAAGAGCGGCTACGACGTCTTCGCCATGCGCGGCATCGATCGCAAGGCCGGCTGCATGGTCGTGGTGCGGCCGGATCAGTATGTGGGACATTTGCTGCCGCTCGATGACTTCGCCGGTCTGACCGCTTATTTCGACGGGATCATGCTGCCCGCACGTTGAAGCAAATACAATTTAAGATAGATCATCGCAGGCAGATTTCATCGATCGTAATCTCTCTGCCGAAAGCTGTTGGCATCCACTCGGGGCAGCGGGGCAACGGGAGGATGACGATGAGACAGACCCAGGCGGAGACGCGCCGCCAAAGTGTCGCGAAACGATCGATGACCAAGGAGGCCAAGCAACTGGCCGATCTGATCGCCGCCCTTCGCGAATCCCTCGATGACATCCAAAGGCAGCGGGCGAGCGTCAGGCTCTCCGGCGCCGAGATGGGCGCGCTCGACGAGCGCCGCAACAATCTGCTGCTCACCGTCGCAGCCCTGGGCGATCGCCTCTCTGCCGTGCAGGGGCTGATCGATCTCGGCCGCCCGCACATCATCCGCGTGCACTGAGCGGATTGCGCGCGTTAGCGGTTCCGTCGCGGCGGCGTCGGACCCGGCTGACGGTTTTGCATCGCATAAGGATTGGCGTAGCACTGCGCCGGTTGCCCGGACGCGGTCGCGGCGCACTGCGCGATCGACGTGAAGCTGCAATCGATGGTGCTGCCGTCGACGGTGTAGACCTCCATGCAGATGGGATAGCGCGGGTCGTAGGTTTGCGCCGCTCCCGGCGCGCCGCCGACCAGAGACAGGCCCGGCAAGCCCGCGACAAGCAGAATCGCATTCATTTTGAGTCGCACGTTCGACCTCCGCTGCTCAGTTGGAACCAAAGCACAATGCTGCTGTGGATGGCACCAAATTGCCATGGTCCCGGCGAATTGCCGCCAAGGCCCGCTGTCACGAGGGACACGGGTGCAGGGTAACGCAAGGGGACGCGAATTGGCCTACAAGATGGTCGCAGAACGCGACAATGAAAAGTGCAGTTTCGCCCGCGAGAGCCGGCTGCTCATCGTGGCGAAGGCGAAGGTCTGGGCGAGCGAGGGGTGGCAGGTCGTGATCACCGACCAGGACGGCAAGGCCTACGCGCCGTCCGAATTCGATCAGCTCTCGGCGGCGTGACCGTGTAGCGCGTCGTCACGGACATCCGGCGGCTTGAAGCGGGCTCAGCCGCTCGCCGGCGTCAATGCGCCGTCGTCTCCGAGAACAGGTTGATGACGACCACCCCCGATACGATTAGGGCGATGCCGACGAAGGCTGCGGCGTCCAGCATCTGGCGGAACAGCACGAAGGAGACCGTGGCGGTCAGGATGATGCCGACCCCGCCCCAGATGGCATAGGCGATGCTCAAGGGGATGACCCTGATCGCGACCGACAACGCATAGAACGAGGCGACATAGAACAGCACCATGGCCAAGGTCGGCCATGGGCGGGTGAACTGGGCGGATTGCTGGAGGAAAGCAGAGGCGGTGACCTCGAGGACGATGGCGAGGGCAAGCGCGGCGTAGGCGTTGAAGGCGGACGTCATGGCGGACCTGGAAGGACGAGAAAGACACCGCGCGGCAGGTATGTTCAGCAGGCGAATCATGGTGGGCCCGATGGGCCATGCCTTGGACGGCTTACTACGCGCGCGTGACGAGCCCGCGACAAACCGCTAGCCTGCGGTTCCCGCCCTGAAACGGTCGCGCTTGCGGCTTCGGGCGATCGACCTTACGGACGTCTGCATGCTCGTCATCTCCATTCAAAGCCAGGTGGTCCACGGCCATGTCGGCAACAGCGCCGCGGCCTATGCCATGCAGGCGGAGGGCGTCAACGTCGCGGCGGTGCCCACGACGCTGCTGTCGAACCATCCGCGCTATCCGACCTTACGCGGTCGTGTGCTGGAGACCGAACTCGTTGCCGATCTGCTGAAGGGCGTCGAGGAGCGCGATCTCGTCGACGAGGCCGCGGTCCTCGTCACCGGCTATCTCGGGTCGCCCGGGAATGCTGCGGCGATTGCCGATTTCGCCGAGCGGGCGCTGAGGCGCAATGCGAAGCTGGTCTATGTCTGCGATCCCGTGATCGGAGATGACGGCCGAGTCTACGTTGCGGACGGCATTCTGGACGTGGTCCGTCACCGCCTGCTGCCGGCAGCCCATCTGATCACGCCGAACCAGTTCGAACTCGAACTGCTCTCGGGGGCCTCGATCAAGGATGCGCAAGGCTTGCGCGCGGCATGTGCGGCGCTCGCAGGCCAGCGCCGCATCGACGTCGTCGCCACCGGCTGCACGCTCGCCGATACGCCGAAAGGCCAGGTCGAAACCATTCTTTGTGCGGACGGACAATTGTCGCGCTTTGCGACGCCGCGCCTGCCGATCCGTCCCTCCGGCACCGGCGATCTTCTCACGGGCCTGATCGCGGCGCATCTGGCCAAGGGAAAGGCGACGGAGACGGCGGTGCGGCTGGCGGTCGAGACCGTCTTTGCGGTGCTGGTGCGCACGCAGGACTCCGGCTCCGCCGAGATGCGCCTGGTGCCGCTGCCGACGCCGGGGCGAACGTAACCGCTCAGGTCGCGCGCTTGGCGGCCGATTGCGCCGATTTCTGCGGCTTGGCCAACACTTTCTGCTCGCGCGCGGCCTGTGCCTTCGGCGGCCTGGCGCTGGCCACGGCCCTGATCGTCCTCGGCTTGACGTTGGCGACTTCCTTGCGCTCCGCTGTGCCACGCTTGGAGATGTATTCCGGACCGTCGATCGGCCCCACATGCGGCGGATCGCGGCCAAGATAGGGCCTGCCGATGCCGAGCGCCTTGCCGTTGGCGTCGACCCATTTCCACAGGATCTCGGTCGAAGCCCAGCGCTGGGCCCTGTTGCTGCCCTGGATGCTGACGATGTCAGCCGCCATGCCGTGGCCGTAGCCGCCGCGCGTGCTGCCGCCATGATAGGAACGGTCCGAGGCGGCCTTCAGGCCGCTCGCGATCGACTGGCGATAATCGTCGCGGAACGCGCTGGTGATACCCGGCGAGAGACCGGCAGCCTCCGCCGCGAGCAGCGTACGGAACAGCTTCTGCTTGAAGCCCTTGTCCATGCCGCCGATCACGTAATCCATCATCGACAGACCGGCGTGCTCGGCCGCCTTCGGATCCTTCCAGCCGAAATCTTCATCCACCAGCTTCGTGAAGCTGCGCATCACTGTGACCATCTTGCCCTTGCGCTTGACGGTGACGGTGCGGCGCTCCTCGACCTTGATCGAGTCCTCCTTGGGGGTGCGCTGATAGAGCGTCCAGAGATAGCGGTCGATGCAGGCATCCATGACGAAGCATTCGTCGAGCACCGCGACAGTGTCGGCAGGCGGCGAGGCGCTGCCTGCAGCGGGCGCAGGACCGGTCGCGGTCGCTGCGGCCGACAGCGCGTCCGTCGGCACGATATCGGCGGGGTCGGCAGATGCGAGCTGGATCGTGGGCTGTTGCGCTGGCGCCGTCTCGCTGGCGACGTTGGCAGCATCCGGCAGGATCTGCGACGCGGGCGGCGCTTCGATCGGCAAGACCAGCGACGGATCGGCCGAGGCGAGCTTGATGGCGGCAGCGGGCGGGACGGGCGCGGCTGCGACCGTAGCTGCGTCATCCGCGGTCACTGCGCCGCCGTCCTCGACGCTCGCAGCGCGATCATTGATCGTCGCAGCGCGATCATTGATCGTCGCAGCGCGCGAAACGTCGGCGAGTTCGATCCGGCTGACTTCTTTCGCGCGGGAGACGGCCGCTGCGTTGGCACCACTGTTCTCGATCAGGGCAGGTGCGTAGGCAGACAAGGAAAGCGCCAGCCATCCGGCCATCACGGCCGAGGGGCATGAGACTGCCACCAGAAGAGACCGCCGATCGTTCATGATCCCTGCCTCCAAAGGTTCTGTCGAACCTTTCTTGTCGGAACAGATTTGCACAGCCAGGCACGCGGTGCATCCATTGTTCGGAGGACGTGTGGCGGTGCAATGGCGCAATGTGCCGGGATCAGGCTTTTCCAGCGGGTGTTGCGCATCTACAACGCGGGTTCCCGCGGTCGTCGGCAAGGTCCAGGCGCTGGTGAAGGCCTTAAAGCAGGCAATTGCCTATCTGCGGCAGCGTCTTTGGAAGGTTAACGATTCCCCCATGCGCCCGAAGCGATGTTGCAGTGCAGCAATGCATATCGCAATGCAGCAATCCGGGATTACATCTGCTCCGAAGCACTCTTTGGAGCATCACCCATGAACAAGAAGATTTTCGCGATTGCAGCCGGCCTCGTCATCGCGGGCACGACTGCCACCTTCGCCGCCGAGTTGCCGGCTTATGAGGCGAACGGCATCACCGTCTCGCCCGTGCAGGTCCGCGTGCTCGGCGCCAACAATGTCGAGCAGCAGGTGACGGCGCCTGCCTCCAGCGTGACGGCGCTGCAGGCCAGTGTCCTGTCGCCACGCAAGCTGACGACCGCGACGGCGACCACGGGCTCGGCCCGCTAGACCTGGCTTCCTGCGACAGGCGCGCTGCGAGCTTGTCGCGTCTCGCACAGGATTCGGGTTTTAAGAAGGCAGCGTTTCGCCAATGGAGCCGCGTCCCTCCGGGTGGCGCGGTTTTTTCGTGGATCATGCGCGGATCGAGAAGTCATCGCCGAAAAAGAATCGCGCGGGCCTTCGTTGTGGACCGCCGTTCGAGACGAGTGTGATCTCCTTAATAGTTGTTTTGCAGATCGCGGCGCTTGATGCAGGCGTCGCCGGAGTGGCGGCCAAGAATCGTTTTCATATTGGAGTCCGTCATGCCCGTTGCCCAGAAAGCCGTCGTCGCGCCCGCCTCGTTGCGTGGGGTCATCGTCAGGCATCTGGCGCTGTTCGCAGCCGCTGCGCTGTTCGTGTTCGTGCTGAGCCTGACCTATGGGCTCGATCTCAGCCCCGGGTTCTTCTGAGCGTTTTCCCGCTTCCGCCGGCTTCGACACGATCGCCGCGTGCCAGCCTTGCAGGCAAATGGGTTGAGGCGGCAGCGTCGCCGACGTAACGCTTGATCCATGGATCAGCGGACTGGCGGCGCCAACGCTCTCACGGAGAACAACGCGACGGCACCGGCGCTGATTGGCGTCGTCTGCGGCCTGTCGGCTGCTTTTTTCTGGGCGCTCGGCTTTGCCGGAACGCGGCATGGCCTCAAGGTCGGCTTCACGCCGGTCGATCTGCTGGTGCATCGCTATGTCTGGTCGGGCATAGTGTTCCTGCCGCTGGTCCTGCGCGCCGGCATCTCCGATCTCTGCGGCATCGGCTGGGGCAGGGGCCTCGTGCTGATGGTGCTCGGCGGCCCCGTGATGTCGCTGATCTCCTACACCGGGTTCCTGTTCGTGCCGCTCGGCCATGGCAGCGTCATCCAGCCGTCGTCTGCGACGCTCGGTGGCTTGTTTCTGGCCGCCTTGGTCCTGAAGGAGAGGATCTCCGCCGCGCGCCTCGCCGGCGCCATCGTCATCGTTGGCGGCCTTTGTGTGATCGGTGCGGAATCGATCGGCCATATCGGCGCCGACGGCGTGCTGGGCGATCTGATCTTCGTGGCGACCGGCTTCATGTTCGCAGGATTCGGTACGCTGCTGCGCCGCTGGCGCGTGTCTGCGGTCTCGGCCGCGCTGGTCATCAACGTGCTGTCGCTGGTGATGATGCCGTTCTACCTGCTCACCGCCGGGCCCGCCCGCATGGCGGCGATAGGCGTCGGCGAAAACGCCATCCAGGCGCTGGCGCAGGGCGTGCTCGCGGGCCCCGCTGCGCTCTATCTGTTCGTCGTCTCGGTGCAGCGGCTCGGCGTCGCCCGCGCCGCCGTGTTTCCGGCCTGCGTCCCGGCGCTGACGCTGCTCACCGGCTGGCTGCTGCTCGGCGAGCCGCCGACGGCGTTGCAGGCGGCGGGATTGGTGACGGTGCTGTGCGGATTCTATCTGGCGCAACGGCAGGGGTGACCTGCCGGTGACGCGCGGCAGAACCTAAGTTCCAGCCCTATATCAGCGCAGTCCCACAGAAAGTCTGCGATGTCCGACAAGCACTCCACATCCACTGCGCCCAGGATCGTCCACGCGCGCCGCGCGCCTCCGGTGCTGGTCTGCCGCAAATGCCTCAAGCGCAGCGATGCAGGGCGCGATGTCGGGCGGGCGCTGAAGTCGGAATTGAAGGCGGCTCGGCGCGACGGAACCAAACCGGCCAAGCTGGTGATGGCCGGCTGCTTTGGCCTGTGCCCGAAAGGGGCGGTTGTGGTTGCGAGCGGCGCCAGCCTGGCGCGGCAGGACTATGTGCTGGTGGACAATCGCGACCAGGTGCCGCGGGCGCTGGCGTTGCTGGACGGCGACGGCGGCAAATGATGCCGACGCTTATTTGCGAAGCTGCGAGGTAGACCCTGGAGCTGCAGCCTCCCAGGGGGCGGGCAGAACCACCCGGATCGGGCGGGCTTCGTCGGAGCTTTCCGTCCGCGGCGCCGGCGCAGGTTGATCCGGCGCACGCTCCGCGGCTGCAACGGCGATCGACGCCAGGATAAAACTCGCCGCGATTGCGACCATCCGCAGATCAAACATTCTCGCCATCCTCTGTTGGGAAGAGAACGGCCGAGCGTCCAAAAAGTTCAGTCGCGCAGAGGCAGTCGGTGCGCGCTTCAAGCCTTTTTCACGAACTCCGACTTCAGATTCATGGCGCCGATGCCGTCGATCTTGCAGGCGATGTTGTGGCCGTCGGTGGCGTCCTGGAGGCGGATGTTGCGGACCTTGGTGCCGCCCTTGACCACCGAGGAGGAGCCCTTGACCTTGAGGTCCTTCATCACGATGACGCTGTCGCCATCGGTGAGCATATTGCCATGGGCGTCGCGCACGCCGGCCTCCTGCGAAGCGTCCGCGGTCGCATCGCCGGCGGCGCTCCATTCGTGGGCGCATTCCGGGCAGATCCAGAGATCGCGGTCCTGGTAGGCATGCTCCGAATTGCATTTCGGGCATTTGGTGGCGTCGGTCATGGCAGGTCTCGTCTTTCGGAAGTCAGCAAAGGGGCGTCAGATGGCATTCATGCGCGTCATCGAAACAGCGCGGCGAAGATCACGTAGAACCAGCCGAGGATGCCGTGGATGATCGCCCACAGGATCGAATGGTTGTTGGTGTAGGAGATCGCGATGGCGAGCGCCGAGCCGAAGCCGACGCCGTATTTGGCGCCCTCGACGCGGACGCCGTAAGATCGATTCTGGTTCATGGTGATCCTTCCGCGGGATGGCGTGCCGTCTGGTCCTGCAAGCCTTCTCATCCTACAGGGATCGCAGCGGTCGATTGAGGCAGATCAAGCCTCGCCGGCGCGCGCGGCCGTACGCTTATCAGGCCAGCGGCGAGAAGGCGAGGTCCGGCGATGACGCGCAGCATTCGAATCCGTGCCGGCGTTGCGGTGCCGATCGCGCTGTCCGGGCTGTTGTTCGTCAGCGCCGTCCACACCGCCACGGGCGCATCGCGCACCGCTGAGCGTGCGGCCGCGGAGGGCCATCGGCTGGCGCAGGCCTGGTGCCAGAACTGCCACGCCGTCGAGCCCGGCATGTCCGGATGGTTCGACCGGGGCCCGAGCTTCCAGGCCATCGCCGAGCGCGAGGGCACCACCGCGCTGTCGCTGAAAGTGTTCTGGCGGACCAGCCACCCGACCATGCCGAACCTCGTGATCTCGCCCGAACAGGCCGAGGCGCTCTCCAGCTACATCCTCAGCCTGAAGGGCGATTGAGGGGCGTCCGGCAAAAAGTTCGAAAACAACCCCATGCACAGTAGAAACGGGCGACGCCCTCAATATTCGGTAATGCCGAATTTTGCTTGACCCGTCGGGCAATACAGGTGCATGATGGCATCATGGCAAGGTGACGCCAGGGGGCCCGTAGCCTGGATGGAGCGAAGCGCAAGCCGGGATCTCTCACCTCATCGGCACTGTCCCGGATTTCGCTGCGCTCCAGCCGGGGCACGCGGCCGACTTTTGCAGGACGCTGGCGCTAGCCAGAAGCGGCGCGTACCTCGCCATGGATTCGGTGATACCGAAGACAAATTGACGCCTCGGGCAAAATAAGCACTATGCTACAGTCGCGCCGTCAGGGGCTGGAACCCGTTCGGATGCCCGACAGAGCGCAAGTTCCATTGAAAAAGGGTGTTCCGCAACATGTGGGCCTTCTTTGAGCGGCTCCTCGATTCGTCGATGTTCTCTCCCCACGGCATCTGCCTGTTGTGGGAACCGGAACTGATCTGGCTCCATGTTGCATCCGACGCCCTGACTGCGCTGGCTTATTTCTCGATCCCTGCCGTGCTCTCCATTTTCGTGGCGCGGCGGCCGGATGTCGATTTCGGATGGCTGTTCTGGGCGTTCGCGATCTTCATCATGGCCTGCGGAATGACGCATGTGCTGGCCATCGTGACGCTCTGGATCCCGATCTACGGGATCGAGGGGATCGTGAAGGCGGTGACCGCCGTGGCGTCCGTCATCACCGCCGTGGTTCTCTGGCCGCTGCTGCCGCAGATGCTCGCGATCCCGTCGCCCGCGCAGCTCCGGCGGGCCGAGGCCGCGCTGGTGGAGGAGGGGCAGTACCGGCGGCAGGCCGAGGAGATGCTGCGGCAATCCCAGAAGATGGAGGCGATCGGCCAGCTGACCGGCGGCGTCGCGCACGACTTCAATAATCTGCTGACCATCATCATCGGCAACCTCGACACCGCCGACCGCGCGCTGCGCAACTGGAACGACGGGGCGCGTGACAGGCTGGCGCGGCTGATCGCGAGCGCCGCGACCGGCGCGCAGCGCGCAGCCGCGCTGACCCATCGGCTGCTTGCCTTTGCGAGGCGGCAGCCGCTCGACCCCAAGCCGACCAACGTGAACCAGCTGCTCGCCGACATGTCGGACTTCTTCCGGCGCACGCTGGGCGAGACGATCGACCTCGAGATCGTCGGGGGCGCGGGGATCTGGCAGGTCGAGATCGACCCCGGGCAGATGGAGGCCGCGATCCTCAACATCGTCGTCAATGCCAAGGATGCGATGGAGGGCAGCGGCAAGCTGACGATCGAAACCAGCAACGCCTTCATCGACGAGGCCTATTCGGAGCAGAACGCCGGCATCGCGGTCGGCCAGTATGTCCAGGTCTCCGTGACCGACAACGGCCCGGGGATGCCGAAGGAAGTGCAGGAGAAGGCCTTCGACCCGTTCTTCACGACCAAGCAGCCGGGGCAGGGAACCGGCCTCGGCCTCAGCCAGGTCTACGGCTTCGTCCGGCAGTCCGGCGGGCACGTCAAGATCTACAGCGAGGTCGGGGAGGGCACCACGATCAGGCTCTATCTGCCGCGCAGCCATGCCGAGCCGGTGGCACCGGAGAAGACCGATCTGAAGGTGATCGGCAGTCCCGGCGGCGAGACGATCCTGATCGCGGAGGACGAGCCCGCGGTCCGTTCCTATCTCGCCGAGACGCTGCGCGAGCTGAACTACACCGTGCAGGATTATCCGGACGGCGCATCGGTGCTGGCGCTGTTCGACAAGGGGCCGGTCAAGGCCGATCTGCTCCTGACCGACATCGTGATGCCCGGCATCAACGGCCGCGAGCTTGCCGACCAATTGCACGCAAGGCAGCCGTCATTGAAAGTGCTCTACATGACCGGCTATTCCCGCAACGCCATCGTGCATCACGGCCGGCTCGATCCCGGTGTCGCGCTGCTGTCCAAGCCCGTCACGCAGGTGATGCTGGCGCGGAAGATCAGGGAGTTGCTGGATAGGTGAGGGCCGTCATTCCGGGGCGCGCCGGAGGCGCGAGCCGGGAATCCATTTGACCGCGCGTTGTGGGGAACGATGAATTCCGGGTTCGATGCTGCGCATCGCCCCGGAATGACGGAGAGACTGGGTATCGCGTCAGATGTTGCCCTGTTCGCTCTCCGGCACCTTGTCCCAGGGCCGGTAATAGAGCTGCGCACAGTCCTCGCGCAGAACGCCGCCTTCGATGCTGAGGTCGTCGCGGTAGGCCTTGCCGACGAAATCGAGCGTGTCGATGTGCCGCGCTTCGAAATACATCTTGTGGACGTCGTCGCGGCCGGCGCCGTAGACGATGCGCGAGACCTTCGACCAGATCGAGGCCATCGTGCACATGCCGCATGGCTGCAGCGTGGTGTAGAGCGTGGCGCCGCGGAGCTCGCCACTCTCGAACCCGGCGCCGGCGGCCCTGATCGCCTCAATCTCCGCATGGGCCGTGGCATCATGATGCTCGGCGACATGGTTGCGACTCTCGGCCAGCACCTTGCCATCGCGCACGATGATGCAGCCGATCGGGCTGAGCGAGGGATCGGTGCCCTCTGAGCTGGCAACCCGCAGCGCCTCGCGCATGTAGCGTTCATCCTCGGTCATGACAGCTATTTCGGCTCGACGCTGAGCTTGCGATTGGTGGGCAGCACGGTCGCGCCGGCATCGGCCGCGGCCTGTTCGGTGGTGACGGTCCGTCCGGCATCGGCTTGCTTGGTCGGCACGAAGAGAATGCCGGCCGTGCCGAGCGCGAGACCGCAGAGGATGAGGAGGGCGATGTATATGCGCATGATCCGATAAATCGGACGACCGCATGGAAGTTCCGATGGCGCTTACCCCGGGCCGCAGTCACGCGTGAATTGACTTGCCTTGCTGCGGGAGCTTTTGCACTCTCAGGTCCAGGGAGACCACCACATGAAAATCAAGACAATCGCCTGTGCGCTCGGAACGGCCTTGGTGCTGGGCCATCTCGCACCCTCGGATGCGGACGCCCGGACCCGGCGGGCGCAAGCCACCGCCGAACAGCGCCTGAGGGTCGACGCCCCCGTGCTCAGGCCGACGCCGTGGGATTACAACGTCGTTCCGCGCTACCGCTATCGCCCCGAAGACGACCGCGTCGATCCCTACGGCCCGCCGCTGGTGCCGTCCTATGTGCGCTACGAGGGATGGCGGTGGCCGTATTGGTGGTAGTGGGGGGCCTTGGTCGATATCCCGGGTTCACGATAAATCTCGGGGCCGGTTGAGGCTTTCTCCGTATAGCGCCATAGTGCTGGGATGTTGAAAGAGGCATTCGATAATTTGACGGCGGCCGTGACGACGATCAACACGCCGATGCCTGCCAGCATCGACGAGACGACCCTTCTCGCCTGTCTGAAGGGGGAGATTTCCGAACGAAAATGGCGCGTGTATGTGCAGGCGATGTTCGACGAGGTCGACGTCTCCGTCATCCACAATCTGGTCGTTGATCAACTCGTGACGTTCGACCAGTTATCGAAGGCGATCGACGCCTGGCAGGTCACGGAGTCCGACAATGAAAGATGGGTCAGGGAGATGGCTGCCTTCGAGGTGGGAAGAACTCCTGCAGAAGGCGCTGGTCGCCCTCGATAGTCTGCAGGGCGGCGCCGGAGCGTGGACGTTCGGCGGCGGCACGGCGCTAGCGCAGATTCTGAATCATCGGATCAGCTACGATATCGATATCTTCCTGGATTCGAGCAACGCGCTGAAGAATCTCGCGCCGAACATGAATCCGGTGACGAAGTCGCTTTGCGACACCTGGCAATGGCCGGGCAAATATCTGAAGCTCATCCTGCGCGACGTCGGTGAGATCGATTTCCTGAACGCGCCGTCCTACATCGACCATCCGACTTACGACCTGACGTTTGGCGAGCGTTCCATCGCGGCGGAGCGGCCCGCGGAAATCGCGACCAAGAAGCTGGTCTATCGCGCTTCGACATTCACCGCACGAGATGCCTTCGATCTTGCCGCGATCCATCTGCATGATCGTGCAGCGCTGGGCGAGATCGCGCAATGTCCGGCCATGACCGATCATGTCGTGTCGTCCGCGCTGAACCGGCTGAATCTCGCCAAGGGACAGTATCAGTCGGACATGAGGCGCGTGATCAACGCGACGCCGCGGGGCGAGGAATTTATCGACAGGTCCTGCGACATTGCCCTGGAAGCGCTGGAGGAGATTCGGGATACGCTTCCTGAACAGGAGGCCGAGACTGGAACTTGAGTGCACTTGCACCAAAATTCTGCGAGCAGGTCCGCGATGGGCCATCAATAGCGGCTGCCGCTGCCCTTTTGCTGCGTGATCCAGGCCGACAATGATTTCGGCGCCGGTTTCGCGGTCCGGCCCGGTGATGCCTTTGGATTGTCGCGAACGCCTTTGATCGGACGGGCGCGCGACGCTTCCGTTGCGCCAGCGCCCCTCGAGCCAGCCGAGGATGCCTCTGCGGCTTCCTTCTCGAGCCGTAACTGCTTCAACCGCGCCATCTTGATGCGTTCGGCCTCGACTTCGGGCCGTTCGGCGAGCCGCGGCTTGGGCTGAGCCAGCTCGGCCGTAACAAGGACACCGAGAATGGTCGTCTCGCCGAGCGCCTTGCAGGCCTCCAGCCGATGCAGTCCCTCGACCAGAACGAGGCGGTCTCCGTCGAGCCTGATGGAAATGGGCTCCTGCTGTCCGATGTCCAGCATGCTTTCCGCGATCTCCGCGACGGTGTCGGGCTTGAGGGTCTTCTTGATCTTCGTGGGAACGAAGATCTTCTCGATCGGGAAGCTTTCCGGTTTGGGCATAACGCGACTCCACTTTGACCGGGTCCGTCATAACACATGGCGGGAGTCAGAAGTTTAGGAGAGAAGCGCTTGGCCGCAAAGGCAATTTCGTGTCACAAGCTCCACGAGCTCAAAGGGTAAGCGGCCTGGTCGAATATCGTCCGTCTATGCGGCGTGTTCTGTGGATCGCGTTACGTCGCCGCGGCCCGCGAGAAGGCCGGCAATAGAGATATCCTCGTCGAGCGCTTCCCAGTGCAGCCCAACCCGGCTCAACTCAACCCGCTCGCGCGCGTCAGGCGTCGCGTGCAGCAGGCGAGGAAACCAGGCGAGCGGGACACCGAGCGTCCGGCCGTCGGACAGTTCGACCCACATCGTGTGTTCGTCGAAGCGAACGCTAGTTGCCGAAATGGTCATGCCAGGCCTTCAGGAGAAGATCGCGATTGTCCTGGACGACTTGCAGGATATTTGAAAGTTCCCGTGGATTGAAGCCATAACTGTCGGCGATCGATATGGCAGGTTCAAGCCAGATCTTGGCGTCCCGGCCGCCGCCTTTGACATGAATATGGGGCAGCTGGGTTGGCTGCCCCTCGTTGGAGAAGAAGCTCGTAGGGTGGATTAGCGAAGCGTAACCCGCCACACTTCTGTCGCCACGAAAAAGAGGTGCATTACACCTTTGGCGAAAAGACCTTACGAGTTGAACTCGCCAGGGACGTAAATCGGGAATCTGTCCGCATACCCTTCAAGCCAAATCGACCGATCGACCGCGGTTATGCCGGCAACCGCAAAAGAGAAATTGAAGGAAGCGAAGTAGAGCGTATGACCTTTCTCGCCTGTCGCGATCGAATATTTGAATTGATCGCCAACGCCCTTGCGGCCTTGCTGCAAGCTTTTGGGGCCCGGCAGTAGGTCAAATAGTTCTTGCGGAATATCGTCCTTCATCGCCTGCAAATTGGAGAACCACATCACCTGCACGCCACCGGCGGCTGGAACCACTTCGCTCATGGTCTCGAAATGCAATGCAAAGCCAAGCTTGGCGGCAAAGGTCAGGATGTATCGGTTCAAGAGCGGGCCGTTCGCGCGGAGAGGGTGCATACTTTCGGGTAGGCCGTGACTTTTACGTGCGAGTTTTCCCGCTGCGCGCGGAATGTGCATTTCTGTCAAAAGAGCTGGGATGTTGTTGGACACCGCCGAAAGTATTTTTAGGAAGTCGCGGCGCTGCACTGACGTATCTGCCGCCGGGAAACAACGGGCGAGCAATGACGCAACAAGGTCCGCATGACCGGTCTGGCTGTTGCAGACGTCGCAGGCCGGGAATTCCAACCCTCTTGGTCGTTGGCGCCCTTCGAATATTTGGATAGGGGGCATGTGTTCGATCGTGGTCGCAGGTCGGGCCCCAGCGCAGTAGATGCAGGCAGGAGTCCCGGTCAACAGGGCTCGCAACGTTCTTAGCTTTTGCTTGGCTTCACCCATACCATACAGCCCGAAATACGAGGGCGGGCTAGGTTGTGCCCTCAGAGCCAACTAGGCCGGCGGCGACAATGACAAAAAAGCTTGGTGACCGAAGAGAGATATTGAACCCTCGTCCCCATGACTAAAGTCAAGGGGACGAGGGGCATCTTATTCAATGGCAGCAGCTGAATATCAGCTACACCCCGTCGTGCTTCCGCACGTATCGCACTTCATGCACGTTCCATTCCGCACCAGCGTGAAGTTGCCGCACTCGCTGCACATCTCGCCCTCATAGCCCTTGGCCTTGGCTTCCGCGCGGCGCTCGGCCTTGCTGGGGGCTGCGACCGTTGCGGCGGAGCCCGACTTGCTCCACTGCAGCGCTTCCAACTTCTCCGTCGGGGAGAGGTCGTGCTGGACTTCCTGCTTCAGCGCGACCGCGCCTTCCAGGACGTCGCCGACCCTTGCGCTCGCGCCGTGGCCGGCGAGCGCTGTGACCTTGGAGCCGCCGGTCGGGGCGCTGTCGTTGCCCGAGACCACCGCGGCCGAGCCGCCGCGCATCACGACGAGGTTGTCGGTGCGGGAGCGGGTGAGGCCGCGCGACACCAGCTTGTTGGCGTGGTGGGTCTCGTCCGGCTCCTTGCCTTCATCGACGCCCTTGCCGAGCGCGTCGAAGTTGGACTCGGTGGGATCGACATGGGCGAGGTCGAAGCGCGACATGTAGCTGACCGCGAGTTCGCGGAAGACGTAGTCGAGGATCGAGGTCGCATACTTGATGCTGTCGTTGCCCTGCACGGGGCCCGCCGGCTCGAAGCGGGTGAAGGTGAAGGCGTCGACATATTCGTCGAGCGGCACGCCGTATTGCAGGCCCAGCGACACCGCGATGGCGAAGTTGTTGATGAAAGAGCGCAGCGCCGCGCCTTCCTTGTGCATGTCGATGAAGATCTCGCCGAGACGGCCGTCGTCATATTCGCCGGTGCGCAGGTAGACCTTGTGGCCGCCGACAACCGCCTTCTGGGTGTAGCCCTTGCGGCGATCCGGCATCTTCTCGCGCTCGCGCATCACGATGATGCGCTCGACCAGCTTCTCGACGATCTTCTCCGAGACCTGGGCGGTGCGGGCCGCCATCGGCTTGTCGTGGAAGGCCTCGACCGCATCGTCCTCGTCCTCGTCATCGCTGATGAGCTGCGAGTTGAGCGGCTGGGACAGCTTGGAGCCGTCGCGGTAGAGCGCGTTGGCCTTCAATGCGAGCTTCCACGACAGCATGTAGGCGGACTTGCAGTCCTCCACGGTCGCGTCGTTCGGCATGTTGATGGTCTTGGAGATCGCGCCCGAGATGAAGGGCTGGGCGGCCGCCATCATGCGGATGTGGCTCTCGACCGACAGATAGCGCTTGCCGATCTTGCCGCAGGGATTGGCGCAGTCGAACACCGGATAGTGCTCGGCCTTCAAATGCGGGGCACCTTCCACCGTCATCGCGCCGCAGATGTGGACGTTGGCCGCCTCGATCTCGCGCTTGGTGAAGCCGACGGCCTGGAGCAGGTCGAAGCCGGGGGCCGCGATCGCCTCGGCGTCGATGCCGAGCTGGTCGCGGATGAAGTCCTCGCCAAAGGTCCACTTGTTGAAGGCGAACTTGATGTCGAAGGCGGTCGGCAGGGCCTTTTCGACCTTGGCGATGGCTTCATCGGTGAAGCCCTTGGACTTCAGCGTCGATGCGTTGATGCCGGGCGCGTTGGAAAGCGAGCCGTGGCCGACGGCGTAGGCCTCGATCTCCGCGATATCGCTCTCGCGATAGCCCAGCGCGCGCAGCGCGGCGGGCACCGCGCGGTTGATGATCTTGAAGTAGCCGCCGCCGGCGAGCTTCTTGAACTTCACCAGGGCGAAGTCGGGCTCGATGCCGGTGGTGTCGCAATCCATGACGAGGCCGATCGTGCCCGTGGGCGCGATCACCGTAACTTGCGCGTTGCGATAGCCGTGCTTCTCGCCGAGTTCGAGCGCCGCATCCCAGGCGGCCTGCGCGTGGGTGACGAGGTCTGCCTGCGGGCAGGAGACCAGGTCCATCGGCACCGGATTGACGCTGAGCCCCTCATAGCCGTTGGACTGGCCGTGGGCGGCGCGGCGGTGGTTGCGGATCACGCGCAGCATGTGCGCGGCGTTCTTCTTGTAGCCGGGGAAGGTGCCGAGCTCGCCCGCCATCTCCGCCGAGGTCTTGTAGGAGATGCCGGTCATGATCGCGGTCAGCGCGCCGGCGATGGCACGGCCTTCCTTGCTGTCATAGGGCAGGCCCATGGTCATCAGGAGGCCGCCGATATTGGCGTAGCCGAGGCCGAGGGTGCGGAACTCGTAGGAGAGTTCGGCGATCGCCTTCGACGGGAACTGCGCCATCATCACCGAGATTTCGAGCACGACGGTCCACAGCCGGCAGAGATGCTCATAGCCCTCGACGTCGAAGCGCTTGGCCTCGATGTCGTAGAACGTCAGCAGGTTCGCCGAGGCGAGGTTGCACGCGGTGTCGTCCAGGAACATGTATTCCGAGCACGGATTGGAGGCGCGGATGTCGCCGGAGGCCTTGCAGGTGTGCCAGTCGTTCATGGTGGTGTTGAAGTGCAGGCCGGGGTCGGCCGACGCCCAGGCGGCGTAACCGATCTTTTCCCAGAGGTCGCGCGCCTTCAGCGTCTTGGTGATCTTCTTCGTCGTGCGGCCGACGAGATTCCAGTCGCCATCGGTTTCCACCGCGCGCAGGAAATCGTCCTTCAGCGAGACCGAATTGTTGGAGTTCTGGCCGGACACCGTGAGATAGGCCTCCGAATCCCAGTCGGTGTCGTAGACGTCGAACTGGATGTCCTTGTAGCCCTGTTTTGCGAACTGGATGACGCGCTTGATGTAATTGTCGGGCACGAGGCTGCGGCGCGCGAGCTTGATCTCGCGGCGCAGCGCCGGGTTCTTCTCAGGGTCGAAGCAATCGTCGCCCGAGCCTTCGCAATTGACGCAGGCCTTCAGCACCGCCTTGAGGTGCTTCTGATTGATCTTGGATCCGGTGACGAGAGCGGCGACCTTCTGCTCCTCCTTCACCTTCCAGTCGATATAGGTCTCGATGTCGGGATGGTCGGCGTCGACCACGACCATCTTGGCGGCGCGGCGGGTGGTGCCGCCCGACTTGATCGCGCCGGCGGCGCGGTCGCCGATCTTGAGGAAGCTCATCAGGCCGCTCGAGCGGCCGCCGCCGGACAGCTTTTCGCCTTCGCCGCGCAGGCGCGAGAAGTTGGAGCCGGTGCCGGAGCCGTATTTGAACAGGCGGGCTTCGCGGACCCAGAGGTCCATGATGCCGCCTTCGTTGACGAGGTCGTCACCGACGCCCTGGATGAAGCAGGCGTGCGGCTGCGGATGCTCGTAAGCGGACTTGGACTTGGTCAGCTTGCCGGTGAATGGGTCGACGTAATAATGGCCCTGGCCGGGGCCGTCGATGCCATAGGCCCAGTGCAGGCCGGTGTTGAACCATTGCGGCGAGTTCGGCGCGACCATCTGCATGGTCAGCATGTAGCGGAGCTCGTCGTAGAAGGTCTGGGCGTCCTCGTCGGAGGAGAAGTAGTTGCCCTTCCAGCCCCAATAGGTCCAGCAGCCGGCGAGGCGGTCGAACACCTGCTTCGCGCTGAGCTCGCTGACATAGCGCTCCTTCTCGGGGAGGGCGGCCAGGGCTTCGGTGTCGGGCACGGAGCGCCACAGGAAGGAGGGGACGGATTCCTCCTCGACCTTCTTCAGGCGCGCGGCAACGCCGGCTTTGCGGAAATATTTCTGGGCCAGCACGTCGGAGGCGACCTGCGACCAGGCGGTCGGCACCTCGACGTTCTCGAGCTTGAACACGACCGAGCCGTCGGGATTCCTGATCTCCGACGTGGTCAGCCGGAAGTCGATTCCAGCATAGGGTGACTGTCCCGCAGTGGTGTGGCGCCGCTCAATCCGCATCTTATTGCCCCGTCCTATTTTTAACCGGACCGCCTCCGCAAGGCGACCGGGTCGATATTTCAATTCGCGAGGCCACCCGGCCGTGCCGGGCCAGAGGCTTCGCAGTGCAAGCCGGTGGTTCCGGCCCAGTTTCTCCCGGCAGGCTTGAGCGGTGCGCGCACCTCTCTTCCGCCGGCATGTCCAGACCCACCCGCCCCCAAGGGGATGCGCCCGACATGCGTTCAACGCCCCACAACATCACAACGTCGTCTGTGCCATCCGGGCCTGTCGCCGGCCCGTTCTGGCGCCCGAAAAGTCTGCTTCCACAGGGCAGACAAGCCCTTATCCCGCGGCCTTCGGCTGGCTTGGCGGAGTGGCGATTTGCAAGACCCTTTGGGGGAGTGCCGGCGGGACGCAAACTCACTCGCGCCGAACGGTTTGAAAGCTAGGACTCTCCGTTGCGCCCGTCAAGAATTAGTGCGGGTTCCTGAATCAAATACTAAATGTGGTGGATTGTGGGGGATAACAGGGGGCATGCCCGCGCCTGCAACGGAGGCAAGTATCAGTGAGTCCTCAGGGATTCCCAACCGAAAAAATTTCCAGGCCGTGATGTTCCCGGGCCTTCCTCCCGTTCTTCACAGGGCAGGTATATTTTTGGGTTCCGGGGTTGCGCTGCCGGGACTCAAGGCCGGGCAGCGCCAGCTCGGGGCAGGCATGCCCGCGGGGGCGCTGGCGGAGCGGGGAAATCCGCGCCAAGCTGGCTGCGTTTTCTGCCGGGGACCCCACATGCTTGATTCGACCCGCCGGGATGCGCGGCCGCGCATCGCCCCGGCCGGCCTGATGTTCCTCGCCATCACCTCGATCGGCTGGGGCTTCAACTGGCCGGTGACGAAATTCCTGCTCGGCGAGCTGCCGCCGCTGACGCTGCGCGGGGTGACCGGTGTGCTCGGCGCGCTGCTGCTGGCGGCCCTTGCGCTGGTGCGCGGCGACAGTCTGAAGGTCGCGCGCGATATCTGGCCGCGCCTGATCGCCGCCGCCATGCTCAACGTCACCGGCTGGATGGTGCTGATGGGCCTCGCGCTGCTGTGGCTGCCGGCGAGCGAGGCGGCGCTGATCGCCTACACCATGCCGGTCTGGGCCTCGATCATCGCCTGGCCGGTGCTCGGCGAGCGGCCGACCTGGTTGCGCACGCTGTCGCTGGTGATGGCCTTTGTCGGGCTCGCCTCGATCATGGGGGGCAATGGCATTGCCGCGAGCGCGGAGAAGCTGCCGGGCATCATCATGGCGCTGTGCGGCGCGGCCGGCTTCGCGCTCGGCACGGTGGTCTCGAAGAAGTACCCGATCCGGCTGCCGCCGATCACGGCCGCGGCCTGGCAGATCGGGATCGGCTGTCTGCCGATCTCGATCATCGGCCTCTGGATCGAGACCACGCATCTGGATCTGGTGACGCCGGTCGGCTGGTGGCTGCTGGTCTATTCGACCGTGGTGCAGTTCTGCATCGCCTATGTCAGCTGGTTCGCCGCGTTGTCGCGGCTGCCGGCCTCGGTGGCCGCGATCGGCACCATGGCGGTGCCGGTCATCGGTGTGGTGGCCTCGGCGATCGCGCTGCACGAGCCGCTCGGGCCCGGGCAGATCGCGGCGCTGATCTTCACGCTGGCCGCGGTGGTGCTGGCGACGCGCTAGGCGCCTTGCCGGGCAATCTTGATCCCGACGTTGCTGTCGCCGGCGTGTACGGCGTTCCGTGCGCTCAGCCAGACCCTCCAGGCCTGCACCGCCACGGCGAGCGAGCAGATGCCCCAGAACACCGGGTATTCGTAGCCGCCCGTATTCCAGGTCCAGCCGAAGCCCTTGACGACCTGCAGCGAGTAGACCGCCACGACCATCAGCGCAGCCGAGCCGAGTGCGGCAAAGCGCGTGCAGATGCCGAGTGTCAATGCGAAGGCAACCGACAATTCGGCGGCGGCGGCGAGATAGACCCAGGCCTCGGGCGGCGACAGGCCAGCGGCGGCAAAGAACTTGACGATGGCAGGATTGAGAACGCCGAAGCCCGCAAACTTTCCGAAGGCGTGCGGAAGATAGAAGGCGCCGCACGCGATGCGAACGATGTTCTCGATGCGCGTGAGGTCGAAATTGTCGGCTTTGATGCGGAAGTCGTCGGGCGATATGAACATGGCTGGTCTCTCCTTGCCCGTTCAGGCTAGGCGCGATGTCCACCAAGTTCCTTGATTCAACTCAAGCCAAGCTTGTCAGCGCGGTCAGCGTTTTACCTTGGTCCATTCTTTCGACCTGCCGGCGCCCTGGCAACGGTGTTGTCGTTTCGAGGCGTCAGCGTCGGCGCAATCCTCCTGGCCGCAAAGACAGCCCCCGCCGTGGTGAAATGACCATAGTCCCAAGTCACGAGCTCTCCTTCTTTGCCGGGAACCGCGGTCAGGCAATTGCTGCCTTCGCAGAAAACGTTCAGCAGGGAGACGTGCTCGACGTGTTCATCGCGTGCGATCATGGCGAGTTCGGCATCCACCCGGTCCAGCACACGTCGATCGACGACGATGCGCTCGGGGGCCACTTGCCAGTGCTGGCTCACCCAGTTTCGCATCAGGATGGACGGGAGAGGCCGGTCGAAGCGAGGCGCAGGTCCAATCAATAGAATGTTGGGTTCCGCCAGCTCCGCCTTGAGCTGGCGAATGGTCGTCCGCAGGCTGGTGTCCAGAATCGCGCGCGACGTTTCGTCAGCGCCATAGCTGTCCCACGCGGCGAACAGCAGAACGATCCCGGGTTTGCTATCGGCCAGACGTTTGAGCGTGAGGCGATTGGTTCGCGCGCAATCCGGTGTCACCGGACCATCGACAAGGGGGGCGCAACCATCCCGGCTGAACTGGGAAACCTGCGCCGCGCCGACCACAGCGCGTATGCCGGGGGAAAGCCGCGCGGCATACGAGTCCCCCCAGACAGCGATCGCCCCACTTGATCCCGAAATGCACCGTTGCTGCAGATCCTCCGGTGCGTCCGAACGGCGAAGCCAGCACCCAGGCCTCAACGCGTCAGCGGCAAAATCATAGCGCTCGTATGAGAGGATGGCTTGAAGCGCGGTGGGGAAGCGGGCGGGGACGCCGGCGAGCAGAAAAACTGCCGTCCCTGCCATGCCAAGCAACGCGACAGACGCCGCGGACAAGGCGGTTGCAAAGCTGCGCTGCGGAGATCCTTGAACCGGCGCCTCCACCCATTTGTGGGTCATCGCAGCAAGAACAAAGGTGGCGGCGAGCGCCGCGAACGCCGGTGCAGTCGACGGCGATCTGTTGCTCGCGATGAAAAGGAACGAGAAAAACGGCCAGTGCCAGAGATAGAGCGGGTAGCTCATTCGACCCACATAGACGGCCGCCTTGCCGCCGAGCAATCGACTCGGCTCCGACACGATCAGAACCACAGCGCACGCCACTGCGACGATTGGTGCGACGTGCCATTCATCGGCGGGGAAGGAGATGCCGAACAGCGTCGCAATGGCTGCGCCGGCGGCGAGGCCCGCGCGCTTGCGAAGGCGACTATTCGAGATCGCCAGGAGTCCTCCGCAGCCAAGCTCCCATGCGCGGCAAAGCGGCGAATAGAAAGCGGCCGAACCATCGGCTTTGAGCGACCAGAGGTACAGGCTTAAAGAGGCTGCCGAGATCAAGGCGAGCCCCCACCTGGCCCGCCGTCCGAGGGCGAGAAAGACGATCGGCCACAACAGGTAGAATTGCTCCTCGACGCCGAGCGACCACAGGTGAAGCAGCGGCTTGGCCGACGCTGCGGAGTCGAAATAGTCCACTTCCGACCAGAACAGCAGGTTGGGCATGAAAAGGGCGCTGGCCACAGCCTGGCGGCCCAAATTCTCGTATTCTCGAGGGGTGAGAAAAAACCAGCCCGCGACCATCGTCGCGGCCAGCACGAGGGCCAACGCCGGGAAAAGCCGCCGAACCCGTCGCAGGTAGAAATCAGCGAAGCTGAAGCCCGGCTTTGCAATGATGCCGGTGATCAGAAACCCCGAGATAACGAAGAATACATCGACTCCGACGAAGCCGGCGCTCACGACCTTGGGGAAGGCGTGAAACGCCATGACCAATATGATCGAAATTGCCCGCAAACCATCGATATCAGGCCGATACTCGTTCGCCTGTGAACGCACCAGTGCTTCCAATTACTTCCGCATTGCAATTCTTCATTACAATATCTCCCGGGAGTTGAGGAGGTCCTTGGCGTCCACCTCCTGTGGATGAAGGCCGCCTGCCCGCTGCAGCCGCGAGTGCCCTTGCGGTTCCCTGGAAGGATGTGCCGTTTTTTCCCGCCTGGATGCCGGCGCTGAGGCGGTTCCGCCCAGAGCCAGCGTTCGGCGGTTCTACGCTCCGGCCGTCAGACCGCGGCCCGTCCGCTGTCGCCCAGCGCTTTCCTGATCATCTCGGCGAGCTGGTTGCGGCGATAGGGCTTCGTCAGCAGCATCACGCCTTCGTCGAGCTTGCCGTGGTGGACGATGGCGTTGTCGGTGTAGCCGGACGTGTAGAGCACCTTCACGCCAGGGCGCCGTTTTGCAACTTCGTCGGCGAGCTCGCGCCCGCTCATGCCGCCGGGGATGACGACGTCGGTGAAGAGGAGATCGAAGGACTGTCCGGCGTCGATCAGTTGCAGCGCGGCCTGGCCGTCGGCGGCGGCGATCGTCTTGTAGCCGAGGGCCTGCAATTGCGACGTGACGAAATTGCGGACCATCGTGTCGTCCTCGACCACGAAAACGGTCTCGGCGCCGCCTTGGGCCTGCGGTGTGACGGCCCCGGCAATCTCGATCATGCCGTCGCCGGGCGGCAGATAGAGCTTGATCGTGGTGCCGTGGCCTTGCTCGCTGTAGATCTTGATGTGGCCGCCGGACTGCTTGACGAAGCCGTAGACCATGGAGAGGCCGAGGCCCGAGCCCTTGCCGATCTCCTTGGTGGTGAAGAAGGGCTCGAACGCCTTTTGCTGAATTTCCGCCGACATGCCCGTGCCGGTGTCGCTGACGGCGAGCATCACGTAGGGGCCGGGCCGCACATCGACATTGGCCTGCGCGTAGGCCTCGTCGAGCACGACGCGATGGGTCTCCAGCAGCAGCTTGCCGCCATTCGGCATGGCGTCGCGGGCATTGATCGCCATGTTGAGGACGGCATTGGTCAGCCGGGACGGATCGATATGCGCGGTCAATGATCCCTGTTCCAGCACGGTCTCGATCTGGATCTGCTCGCCGAGGGTCGGGCGCAGCAGTTTGGCGATGTCGGCGATCGCGCTGTTGATCGCGACATTGCGCGGTTGCAGCGGCTGGCGGCGCGCAAAGGCGAGGAGATGCTGGATCAGCTCGGCGCAGCGTTCGGCGGCATCGTCGATCAGCCGCGCCACGCGCTGCAGTTCGGGCTGCCCGCTGAGTTGCGAAACCAGCGTCTCGGTATTGCCGGAGATCACGGTCAGCATGTTGTTGAAGTCGTGCGCGACGCCGCCGGTCAGCTTGCCGATGGAATCCAGCTTCTGCGACTGGTGCAGTTGCCGCTCGATCTCGCGCGAGATGGTTGCATCGTGATAGACCAGCACCGCACCGGAGATCGCGCCCTGCGCATCCAGCATCGGGCGGCCGCTGACCACGAGATGGCGCACCTGATTGCCGTTGTGCGGGCGGACAATCATCTCGAGCTCTTCGAAGGCGTCGCCCCGCAACACACGTGTAGAGGGAAGCTCATCGGTCTTGAAAGGCGTCACGCCGTCGCTGTGAAAGATCGCCGATAGCGCGCGCAGATTGACCAGGTTCGCCCCCGCGCGCCGCAGCAGGATGCGGTCCGCCGCCGGATTGGACAACAGGATGTTACGCTCGCGGTCGATGACCAGCACCGCCTCGGCCATGCTGCGGAACGTGCTCTGGAGCACGTTGACCGACAGGCGCAGCTCGTCATGCGCGGCGACGAGGTGCTCGGTCCGCTCGGCGACGGCGGCCTCGAGCGCTTGCTTGGCTGCTTGCGTTTCCTGCAGCGAACTCTGCAACTGCACCGTAGTGCGCCGGCTCTCGCGCAGCTGAATGGCGACCAGCAGCAGGATCACCAGCGCGCCAATGAGGTCGACGCCGAGCAGCACGATGCCGGTGCGGCGCGAATCGGCCTCGCGGTCGGCCAGCAGCTTCGCTTCGGCTGCGGCCAGCCGGTCCAGATTGCCGGTGAGCCTCTCCATCAGGCCGCGGCCCTCGGCGCGGTCGGTCAGGGCCTTGACGCCCTCGGTGTCGCCGTTCTCTCTCATCCGCTGCGCCTCGGCCGCAACCGCGATGCGGCGGAGGATGAGGGGCGCGGTGGCCTCCAACAGCGCCGTCTGATCGGGATTGTCGCTGATCGCGAGCTTGAGCTCGCCGAGCGCCGGCGTGATGCGGCTGCGCGCTGCCTGGAATTCTTCCGCAAAGCCCGACGTGCGGTAGAGGTCATAGCCGCGTGCCGCGCTCTCGGCGCGGCGAACCCAGAGATGCAGGTCCGAGATCTTCTTCAGCACCTCGACGGTGTGGTTGACCCGCGCGGCGTCCGACCGCGACTTGACGTCGAGTCCAATCGAGGCAGCGGTGATGAGCAGGAGGATCGTAAGTCCAGCACCGATGATGACGCGCTGCGTGGGGATCAAGGTGCTTCTTTCCAGTCCTTCGGCTGCAGGCCCGCGCCGGCGCCGGTGAGGCATTCCCGGGTCGAGGTCAGCAGCGCGCCCCGCGGACGCTCATGAAAGATGCGGATGGATTCGGAGCCGCGCATGTACGGCATCAAGATCTCGACCAGCATCGCACCAAACGTCTGCGGCTCGCGCGCAGCAATCCCCGTTTCTCCCCCGTCGCTCGGCATGACGTCGAAGTCCTGACGTTGGAGCAGGACCTCGATGGTCGCGCGGACCGTCGGATCGTCATACACCACGAGGGTGCGCGGCATGACATTTCCCACGAGATCGAAGTCGACACACGTGTCGGTGATATATGGGAATCAACGAGTGGGTCAATTTGGGATTGATGATCGAGGATATGCACGGTTTAGTGAATAGAGTTGCGTTCGCGATCAAACGCCAAACGGCGCGAGCGCTGCGCGCGGTCGGCGAAGCAGCCGATGCGCGCGGCGCAACGAAAAGAGGCGCCGCATGACAGCGACGCCTCTTCGTCGGGACGTTGTCCTCTAGACGTTGTCGATCGGCTTACGGGCAGGGATGACGCAGGCCGTCATATCCGAGATAAGTGCCCGAGGCAGGGTCGTAGGACCGGTAGCGCTGGGCACAGTAACCCGCCGCGTCGCCCCCCGTGTCGGGGACCACGGCTACGGACGGCTCGTCATAGTAGTTGTCGTCACCGTAATAATAGGGGTCGTTATAATAACCCCCGCCGCCGTAGTAGGCATACGAGCCGAGGCCGCCGATCGCGGCACCCGCCGCCACGCCGGGCCAGAAGCCGCCGCCGCCGTGGCGATGCCAGCCGCCGCCGTGCCAGTCTCCGCCGCCGCCATGCCAATTGTTGCCGGCAACCGCGAGGGGACGGCCACCGCCGAAGGACGGGCCTGCGCCGGCGCTGGGCCGCATCGCCGCTCCGCCACCGGCGAAATGGGGGGCGCCTCCGCCCATCCGCATACCGCCTCCGCCGCCCATCCGCGGGCCGCCACCGCCAAAGTGAGCGCCGCCGCCGCCACCGCCGCGGCCGCCATGACCCTGGGCGAAGCTCGGCGTCGCCAGCGGAAGCACCAGCGCCAGTGCGGCCGCAGCGCTTAAAATCTTCAGATTGTTCATGTTCAAAACTCCTTTTCCCGGAAGCAAACCCATGGAAGAGGCTGTTGTTCCTGGGGTCACGCGGCTGTGTGCGTGTGGAGGCGAGATTTTCACGCGGCCGCTGTACCCGGCATGAACGGATCACGTCCGATTTGGGGCTTGCACCCGTTTGTGGCCCGGACGGGCCGCGCCCGCCGAACTGGACATTTCGTCTCGCCGATGGCATCAGGACGTCACGAAGCAGGGCCCTAGCCGCATGAAACAGTTCTTTCTCAAGTTCTTTACCTGGTGGAGTGGCCAGACCTTTGGCACCCAGCTCTGGACCAAGCGGTACGGGGAGCTGGTTGGCCAGGACGAGCAGGGCAATCTCTACTATCGCACCCGCGGCGGAGCGATCGATCCGACGCTGGGCTTCGAGCGGCGTTGGGTCATTTACAACGGCTACGCCGAGGCGAGTCGCATTCCGCCGTCTTGGCACGGCTGGATGCATCACACCGTCGACGTGCCGCCGACGCAGGACAATTACAAGCCGCGCGAGTGGGAAAAGCCGCACCAGCCCAATCTCACCGGCACCGCCAACGCCTACCGCCCCTCGGGCTCGACCCTTGCCAGCGGCAAGCGTCCGAAGGCGACCGGTGACTACCAACCCTGGACGCCCGGCTAGGCATCCCGCCCAACCGCGAATCTCCCGTCGTTCGACTGGATGCACCCGCATCCGCATCACCCGCTGTGGACAATGGGAACAGCGGGGATGTCGGCTGCGCGACCGTTGCCGAGACGCCAGCGAAGCGGCTCAATGGTTCCATCTTACGGAGATGGGAGACCATCGCGTTCGGTTCGGGCAACAGTTCGCGACTGTCCCGAAATGCAGCGGCCGCCGACCAGGACTCGATCGGGAGATAGGCCCCCGGTCTGGAAGCTCCGAAATCGCCCGATGTGAATGTGCAGCCGCCGTAAGACAGGAAAGGCCGCCCGGGACACCGGGTGGCCTTTTTCTTTCGTACCGCTATCCCAGTCGCTCGGCTGCCCGCTTGGCGGCATCGAGGCGCCGTGCCTGCCATGGCGCGATCCGCTCCTTCATCAGTGCGAGCACTTCGTCTGGAGCAGTATCCGGCGAGCCGGAATTGAACGGCGGCGCGGGATTGTATTCGAGGCGAAGCTGCACCGCTTCCGCCGTGGTGCGATCGACCAGCAGCGACACCAACTTCAGCGCGAAGTCGATTCCGGCGGTGACGCCGCCACCGGTCACACGGTTTCGATCGATGCAGACGCGCGTCTTGGTCGGAGTCGCACCGAACAGCGCCAGCATCTCCATCGCGCTCCAATGGGTTGCGGCGTTGTAGCCCTTCAATAAGCCGGCCGCGCCCAACACCAGCGATCCCGTGCAGACCGACGTGACGAATTTCACGCCCGCTGCTTGCTTGCGAACGAAGTCCAGCGTCTCCCCGTCATTGAGAAGGGCGTCGGTGCCGAAGCCGCCGGGAATGCAGATCACATCCAGCTGCGGGCAATTGGCGAACGTGACGGTCGGCGTCAGCATCAGCACGGAATCGCTCGGGACCGGATTCAGCGTCTTCCAGATCAAATGCACGGTCGCGCCGGGAACCGACGAGAAAACCTGCAAGGGACCTGTGAAATCGAGCTGGGTGACGTGCGGAAACACCAGAAGTCCGATCTGGAGCGGTGACGACATCGGCTGGTCCTCCAAGGATGAGCTTGACGGACGCAGCCTGCCATGATGGGCTCTCGTCCAAAATGGCATAATTCCCTCACTTTCGGACATGACGATGATCGGCATCCTGATCTTCCCCGATTTCCAGCTGCTCGATGCGGCAGGCCCGATCTCGGTGTTCGAGATCGCGGCGCGCGCCTCCGACAAGCCGGCGGCGCTGCGCGTGCTGGCGTTGAATGCTGGACCGGTGCGCTCCTCCTCCGGCGTCGAGATGGTGGCGCGCGACTTCAAGTCGGCGCATGCGATCACGACGCTGGTGGTGGCGGGCGGTGCCGGCGTTGCGACTGCGGCGCGATGCCCGACGACGCTCGCCTTCGTGCAGCGGCTGGCCAGGCGCGGCGTGCGGGTCGCCAGCGTCTGCTCGGGCGCCTATGTGTTGGCGGAGGCAGGATTGCTCGACGGTCGCCGCGCCACGACGCATTGGGGGCGCACCCGCGATTTCGTCGCGCGCTATCCCAAGGTGAAGTTCGAGCCGGACCAGATCTTCACACACGACGGCAATGTCTGGACGTCGGCCGGCATCTCCGCCGGTATCGACCTTGCGCTTGCGATGGTGACCGAGGACCACGGCGAGGAGATCGCGCAACAGGTCGCGCGCCAACTCGTGCTGTACCATCGCCGCAGCGGCGGCCAGTCGCAGTTCTCATCGCTGCTGGAACTGAAGACGCCGAACGGCCGTTTCGGATCCCTGCTGGCCTGGGCGCGCGAACATCTCGACGCGCCGCTGACGGTGGAGGATCTGGCCGATCGCGCCAACATGAGCGCGCGGCATTTCGCCCGCGCCTTTGCCGCCGAGACCGGCACGACGCCGTCGAAGGCGATCGAACGCCTGCGGATCGAGGTCGCCCGCGAGCGCGTGCAGTCCTCGCGCGAGTCGATCGAGCGCGTCGCCGAGGCGACCGGCTTTCGCGATCCCGAACGCATGCGTCGCGCCTTCATCCGCGCGTTCGGTCAGCCGCCGCAGGCGCTGCGGCGCGCGGCGCGGGCGGGCTAATTGGTCTCGCCTGCGACCGCCGCCGCTGACGTCTCCGCCCGCGCCGTCAGACGCCGCGCGATCGGCATCAGCATGTAGGGCGCGAGGTGAATCGGAAACTGCGTCATCGCGAAATAGAGCCAGGTGGTCGGCGGCAGCGCGCCGGCGGTTGCCGCCAGCATCAGGCCGAGATTGCGCTGCGACACCATCAGCCCGAGCGCCAGCGCGCGCTCATAGCCGATGCGGCGGAACAGCAGCGTGGTCACCGCGAGCAGCGTGAAATAGATCGCGAAGGACAAGGCCGCGAGGCCGATCGTGAACAGCGGCTGCGTTACGAAGTCGCTCACCACATCGCCCATGATCGCGGCCGCGAAGATCAGCAGGATGATGATGTTGAAGCCGTCGATCGGCTTCTTGTGGCGCTGGATCGCCTCCGCGCCGAAGGTCCATCGGATCAGGGTGGCCGCCAGCAGCGATACAGCGAGGATGCCTGACAGCTTCAGGCCCAGCGCCGGCGGCGAGATGCTGAGCATGTCGCCGAGGAAGATGCCTGCGAACAGCGAGGCCGTAAACGGCACCAGCGCGGTCGACGCCACCAGCGTGACCAGGATGAGCGTGGCATCGAGGCCCATCAGCGCGGCCAGCGCGGGGGCGGCCATCATCGGCGAGGCCATGCCCTGCAGCATCAGCGCGAGGAAGAGGTCGGGTGAGCGGCTGGTGAGCCCCGTGGCATGGGCCATCAGTCCGACGATCAGCGGTACGCCGACCGTGGTCCAGGCCGTCGCGGTCGCGACCAGCGCCGGCCGGCGCAGATGGTGGCGGAGCGCGGCGAGATCGACCCGCATGAAGGAGATGCAGAGCAGAGCGAAGATCGCTTCGGTGATGTAGGGCCGCAGCAATGCCCCCAGCGGCGGCACCGCCATCGCGATGAACACCACGGCGGCGACCGCGCGCGTGCCCTGGCTGCCGAGCCAGGTCAGTGCGCGCAGCGGGAGGGCGAAGACGGTTTGAAAGAGGGAAGACATCAGGGACGGCGGCTTCAGCCCAGTCCCTTCAACCACGCACCGATCTCGCTGACGGCGACATTGGCCTGCTGCAGCAATTTGCCCATCGTGAAGAAGCCGTGGAACTGGCCGGGATAGTGCTTGTAGGCGACGGGCACGCCGGCCTGCCGGAGGCGTTCGGCGTATTCGTCGCCTTCGTCGCGCAGCGGATCGGCGCCCGCGGTCAGCACATAGGCCGGCGGCAGTCCGGCGAGATTTGTCGCGCGCGCCGGCGAGGCACGCCAGTCGTGGATGTCGGCGGCGCCGTTCAGGTAATGATCGCGAAACCAGCGGATCACCGAATGCGTCAGCAGCACGCTGGTCTCGGGCTCGCTGTGCGAGCCGTGCGTCATGGCGAAATCGGTAGCCGGATAGATCAGGACCTGGCCGGCGAGTTTCGGGCCATCACCGTCGCGTGCAGCGAGCGCGACGACGGCGGTGAGATTGCCGCCGGCGCTGTCGCCGCCGATCGAGAGGCGCGCGGCGTCGATGCCGAGCTCGCGCGCGTTGGCGGCGATCCATTTGGTCGCAGCGATCGCGTCATCCGCGGCGGCGGGAAATTTGTGTTCGGGAGCGAGGCGGTAGTCGACCGAGATCACGATCAGCGCGCCCGCGACGGCGAGCTGGCGGCAGACCACGTCGTGGGAGTCGAGATCGCCGATCACCCAGCCGCCACCGTGGAAGAACACAAGCGCCGGCGACAGGCCGTTTTGCAGACGCGGCTCCTTCGGCACGTAGATGCGGGCCGGGATCGCGCCGTGCGGCGCCGGGATCGACAGCGGCGCAACGCGCGCCAGCTCGGGCGCGTCGGGATTGGTGGCAAAGCGGGCCTGCGCGTAATAGGCCCGCGCTTCGTCCGCGGTCAGGCTCTCATAGGCGGGGCGGCCGGCTTCCTGGAAGGCCTTGTAAACGGCGGCGGCATCGGGATCGAGCACGACGGGCATGGGGGACCTTGGGTTTCCTGGTTTTATGGTTGGATGTGATTTATCGGGGCGATGCCCGGCTCGGCCCCGGGAGGAGCCTGCCAACTATCCCATTCGGCCGCCGCTCTGGCCAGATGGCACCCAGCAGGGCAGGAATGCCGCCCTTTCCCCGCCGTATTCGCCGTGTTAACCGGATGGCCTGCGAGCGGCGGTATCCCCTGTAGAATGTCCAGCAAGCCCGATTCGCTGTTGAAGCCGCGCGAGACAATGGTTCGAACCTTTACCCTTTCAGGTCTTGCTTCTGCAGGTCTTGCTTCTGCAGGTCTTGCTTCTGCAGGTCTTGCGGCGCTTCTGGCCGCCACCGCATTGACGGTTGCGACGCCCGCGCAGGCGCAGATCGGCACGATCTTTTCCGATCCGCCGCCGCGGCCGCCCGGCACAATCCCGCGTGGCCAGCCGCAGCCGCAGATTCCCGACGACGACGAAGAGGTCCCCGAGCTGCCGCCGCAGGGCCGCGTGCTGCCGTCGCGCCCGATGGTGCCGCCTCAGGGACGGCAGGGCAATGTGATGCCGGGGCCGGTCGAGAGCCAGCCCTTGGCGCCGCCGCCGGGCTCCACCGTCGCGCCACCCAGCCAGCCGGGCGTCGCGGTCGCACCCCCTAATCCCCAAGGCGCCCCGGGCGCGCCCGGCCAGCGCCAGCCGCAGCAGAAGGGCGCGCCGGTGCCGCAGACGCCGGCGAGCCTGCAGCCGGGCGACGAGGTCGTGACCGAGCCGCCGGCCCAGAAGATCGTGAACAAGAAGGCGACCTTTTCCGGCCTCGACAAGATCACCGGGCGCATCATCAATTTCGACGAGGATATCGGCGAGACCGTCCAGTTCGGCGCGCTCCGGGTCAAGACCGACGCCTGCTACACACGGCCGGCGACCGAAGCCACCAATACAGACGCCTTCGTCGAGGTCGACGAGATTACCTTGCAGGGCGAGGTGAAGCGCATCTTCTCGGGCTGGATGTACGCGGCAAGCCCGGGCCTGCACGGCGTCGAGCATCCGATCTACGATATCTGGCTGACTGACTGCAAAGAGCCGCAGCAGACGATCGCGACCGCGGCGCCCGATCCCGCGTCCAAGCCGGCCACGCCTCCGCCGCCGCCCGCACAGAAGAAGGCCGCGCCCAAGCAGGCCGTGCAGCAGCGTCCGCCGCAGCCCTTGCCGCCGATCCAGCAGCAGCAACCGGCGCCGCCACCGCCTCCGCCGCCGGAGCAGCGTCCGGGTCTGTTCGGCTTCCCCGGGTTTGGCCGCTAGGCCAAATCCCCCCGGTTCAGCCGGTAAGATTTCGATTATTGCCTGGAGGCGATGATCTCGAGCGCGCGTGCGCCCGGGATCGCCGCGCCGTCAGAAAGCCTCAGGAAATCGCCGGGCTCGCCGGCGAGCGCCTTGTCGAGCAGCGCGGTGTAGCGCCGCCGCGAAATCTCGACGGCGCCAAAGCTCTTCAAATGCTCGGTGACATATTGCGTGTCGAGCAGCTCGAAGCCGCCATGGATGAGCCGCGCGACCAGATGCACCAGCGCGACCTTCGAGGCATCGCGCGCGGTGTGGAACATGCTCTCGCCGAAGAAGGCGCGCCCCAGGCTGACCCCGTAGAGCCCGCCGACGAGATCGTCGCCCTGCCAGGCCTCGACGCTATGGCAATGGCCGAGCTCGTAGAGGCCGCCATAGAGGTCGCGGATGCGCTTGTTGATCCAGGTGTCCTCGCGCCCGGCCTGCGGCGCGGCACACCCGGCGATGGTCGCCTCGAACGCCGTGTTGACGGTGACGCGAAACTGGTCCGAACGGATGGTGCGGGCGAGCCGCGATGCGACGCGGAATCCCGCGAGCGGGATCACGCCGCGCAATTCGGGCTCGACCCAGAACAGGGTCGGATCATCGGCGCTTTCGGCCATCGGAAAGATGCCGCAGGCATAGGCCCTCAGCAGCACGGCCGGCGTGATTTCAGACGAGGCGGAGTCGCGCGAGTTCATGCAGCAACATTAGCAGGATCGTGACGTGCGTGCGATGGGGAGAAACCCCGTGCCATCGCGGGTCAGCTTGCCGCGGCGCTGCTCGCCCGGTCGGCTGGCGCCGCAGGTACGCGGCGGAACTTCAGCAGGATGCGCGTGCCGGAATGGGCGGGGTCGCGCTCCACGGTGGCGTCCAGCTTGCTGGCCATCGCCGCGACGATACGCTGGCCCATGCCGGTGGAGCGCGGGTCGGCCTTGGCCTTGTCGCCGACGCCGTCGTCGGTGATCGACAGCAGGAGATCGTCGCCTTGCGAGGTCAACTCGACATGGATCGGACCGGCGCCGTCGGGATAGGCGTATTTCACCGCGTTCATCACCAGCTCGTTGACGATGATGCCGACGGCGACCGCGCGGTCCGGGTCGATCTCGATCGCCGCGGCCTTCACCGTCAGGCGCGACATCCGGTTGCCTTCGGCCGAGCGCCTGAGATCCTCGAGCAGGGAATCCAGATATTGGTTCAGGACCACGCTCTTGAGGTCCTGCGAGGTGTAGAGGCGGCGATGCACCTGTGCGACTGCGGCGACGCGGCCCATCGCATTGGTGAGCGCCGCCTTGACCTCGTCCTGGCTCGCGGAGCTTGCCTGCAGATGCAGCAGCGAGGCGATGATCTGGAGCGAGTTGCCGACGCGGTGGTTGACCTCGCGCAGCAGCATTTCGCGTTCGGCGGCGAGCGCCGCGTAGCGGTCGCGGGAGGCGTGGATTTCGGCCTCGGCCTCTTCGCGCGCCTTCTGCAATGCGGCCTGGCGCAGCGCGCCGTCGGCGGCGACCTGGAGCAGGGGGATGAAGTCGCCCCTGACGTCCTTGACGAGATAGTCGGACGCCCCGGCTTTCAGCGCGGTGACCGCGATGCTGGAATCCTGCGAGGCGGTCACGAACACAACCGGCGGCGCGCCCACGATCGCCATGATCTGCTCGAGCGTCTCGAGCCCATCGAGACCGGGCATGTACTGGTCGAGTGCCACGACGTCGATGCCGCCGTCGACGCCATCCTGGGTCTGTGCGCGGCGGATGCGCTCGAGGCCTTCCTCGCCGCTCGCGGCATGGACCACCTTGTAGCCGCGCCGCGTCAGGCCGCGATCGACCAGGCGTGCCAGCGCCGCGTCGTCGTCGATGTAGAGCAATGTGGGCGTGCGCTGGTTCATGAGGCGGCGGGCGGGACCTGGATGACCGAGAAGAACAGGCCGAGCTGCCGGATGGCGTTGGCGAAATTCTCGTAATTGACGGGCTTTGTGATGTAGACGTTGCAGCCGAGCTCGTAGCAGCGCTTGATTTCCTGGGAATCGTCGGTGGTGGTCAGCACCACCACGGGCGAGGATTTCAGGTATTTGTTCTCCTTGATCTGCCTCAGGATATCGATCCCGGTCATGTCGGGCAGATTGAGATCGAGCAGGATCAGCAGCGCGTTGCCCTTCTGCGCAAGTCCGCTGCCGTCGGCGCCGAACAGGTGCCTCATCGCATCGGTGCCGTTGGTGAAGGGGATGATCTCGTTGTTGACGCCGGAGCGGCGGATGTTGCGCTCGATCAGCCGCGCGTGTCCCTCGTCGTCTTCGATCATGATGATGCTGACAGGCAGAGTCATTGGTCGGAGTTCCGGTTGCTTGCGTTCCAGTTGATGGGCAGCGTGATGACGAAGGTGCTGCCCGCATTCAGTTCCGAAGACACCGACATGGTGCCGCCGAGGCGCCGCACAAGTGCACGCACATGCGCAAGCCCGATGCCCTGACCCGGTTTGTCCTGGGTTCCCGCGCGGCGGAACAAATCGAATATCCGTTGATGATCCTTCGGATCGATGCCGCGGCCATTATCGGTGATCTCGAAGATCGCGTATCCGAGCTTGGTGCGCCCCCGGATTCGGATGTCGCCGGGAACACCGCTCTTGAGATATTTGATCCCGTTGTCGATGAGATTGGAGAAGATCTGCTCCAGCGCAAGACGGTCGCTGACGATATTCGGCAGCGGTTCGACGTGAATCTCGGCCTGCGCCTCGGAGGCCTGATGCGCCAGCGTCGCCACGATCGCCTCGATCAGCTCGCGCGTGTCGATCTGCACCGGCACGAATTCCCGGCGACCCTCGCGGGTGAGATTGAGGATCGCCGAGATCAGGCGGTCCATCTTGGCGATCGAGGATTTAATGAAGCCGAGCGCTTCGGAGAAATCCGCCGAGAGCTGCTGGTCGGGACCCTCGAGCGCGATCTCGCCGGCCGCAGGCGGCGGCACGCCGGTCGCGGCCTGGGTGAGGCCGCCGATGCGCCGGAAGATGTCGCCGCTCAGTTCCTCGAGTTCGCTGGTGAAGCCCATGATGTTGACCAGAGGCGAACGCAGATCGTGGCTGACGATGTAGGCAAAGCGCTGGATCTCGTTGTTGGCCTCGCGAAGGTCGGCCGTTCGCTCGTCGACGGTGGCCTCGAGGTTGAGATTGGCATCGCGCAGGCGCGTCTCGGCGAGGTCGCGGGCCCGCGAGGACTGTCGGACCAGGAGGACCGATCCGAAGGCGAGGGCCAGAACCAGTCCCGAGCCGGCGATGGTGACCGAGGAGGCGAGCAGCTGGGTGCGATCGGCGGTCTCTGTCCGCTCCCTGAACAGGCGATCTTCCTCCGCCCGCATATCGCGGCCGACCTCGGCGATGGTTTCGACCGCTCCGGTGGATGTGCCGTTGCGCAGCGCAGTTACGGCGGTCGAGACATCGTTGTTGGTGACGCGGTCGATCCCGCGGGCGAATTCCGTCAGGCGCTGTTCAACGGCCTTGCGCAGCTTGGCCATGTTCTGGATCTGCACCGGGTTGTCGCGCGTGAGCCGGGAGAGCTGATCGAGGGCCGCCGGAACGCTGGCGGCCGCGATCTGGTATTCTTTCAGGAACTGGGGCCCGCCGGACAGCAAATAGGCCCGGGTCGCGCTTTCCGCGCGGCGAATTTCCAGCAGGAGAGTCGAGATCTGATTCTCGGCCTCGACCGTGTGCAGAACCCAGGAATTGTCTTCCCGGGATTTGTTGACCAGCAGGATCGAGGCGACGCTGATCGCGACCAGTACGAAAAACCCCGCCGATAACAGCAAGGTCTGCAGCACCGTGCGCCGCCGCTGCGCTTCAGCGTTCACGATGATTGGCCTTGTTGCGCTGAACGAAGAGAAAAAGAGCGACGTACAAAAGAGCCCCTTGGAACTGTCCCCAATGGTTCAGAACGCGTTCGGGACCGAAGGGTTCCAGGGACGGACTGGTTATTTTGCCGCCGGGTTCGTCTTTCCGGCGAGGTACTGCTCCAGCCAGTGGATGTGGTAGTCGCCGTTGATGATGTCGTCTTCGCGGACGAGGTCGCGGAACAGCGGCAGCGTCGTCTCGATGCCGTCGACGACCATCTCGTCCAGGGCTCTGCGCAGGCGCATCAGGCACTCGGCGCGGGTCTTGCCGTGCACGATCAGCTTGCCGACCAGCGAATCGTAATAGGGAGGGATGGTGTAGCCCTGATAGACCGCGGAATCGATCCGGACACCGAGACCGCCCGGCGGGTGGTATTGCGTGATGCGGCCCGGTGAGGGCCGGAAGGTCTGCGGGTTCTCGGCGTTGATGCGGCACTCGATCGCGTGGCCGATGATCTGGACCTCGCTCTGCCTGGCCGGCAGATCGCCGCCGGCTGCGATGCGGATCTGCTCCAGCACGAGGTCGATGTCGGTGATGCTCTCGGTCACCGGATGCTCGACCTGGATTCGGGTGTTCATCTCGATGAAGTAGAACTCGCCGTCCTCGAACAGGAACTCGATGGTGCCGACGCCGAGATATTTCATCTCGCGCATCGCCTTGGCGCAGGTCTCGCCGATCTTGGCGCGCGCGGCGGCGGACAGGACGGGCGAGGGGCCTTCCTCCCAGACCTTCTGGTGGCGTCGCTGCAGCGAGCAGTCGCGCTCGCCGAGATGGATCGCGCCGCCGCGGCCGTCGCCGAGGATCTGGATTTCGATGTGGCGCGGCTTCTGGAGATATTTTTCGAGATAGACGGAGGCATCGCCAAAGGCGGACTTGGCCTCGTTGGCCGCCGTCGACAACGCCATTTGAAGGTCTGCCTCGGTCTGCGCCACCTTCATGCCGCGGCCTCCGCCACCGGCTGCCGCCTTCACCAGCACGGGAAAGCCGATCTTCTGGGCGATCGCCATGGCATCGTCGTCCGGGCCGACCGCGCCGTCCGAGCCGGGCACCACGGGGATGCCGAGCTTCTTGGCGGTCTTCTTGGCCTCGATCTTGTCGCCCATCAGGCGGATATGCTCGGCCTTGGGGCCGATGAAATGCAGATTGTGCTCGTCGAGGATTTCGGCGAAGCGCGCGTTCTCGGAGAGAAAGCCGTAGCCGGGATGCACGGCATCCGCGCCGGTGATCTCGCAGGCCGCGAGCAGCGCGGGGATGTTGAGGTAGCTGTCCTTGGACGGCGGCGGTCCGATGCACACGCTCTCGTCGGAGAGGCGCACATGCATGGCGTCCGCGTCGGCGGTCGAATGCACGGCGACGGTCGCGATCCCGAGCTCCTTGCAGGCGCGCAGGATGCGAAGGGCGATCTCGCCGCGGTTGGCTATGAGGATCTTGTCGAACATGTTGCCTCAGTGGGCGAATGGGGAAGAGCGAATGGCGAATGGCGAGGAGCAGGCCTGCTCGCCATTCGCCAATGCCTCACTCAATGATGACGAGCGGCTCGCCGAACTCGACCGGCTGGCCGTCTTCGACCAGGATCTGCGTCACCGTGCCGGCGCGCGGCGAGGGGATCTGGTTCATGGTCTTCATGGCTTCGATGATGAGCAGCGTCTGACCGACCGAGACCTTGCTGCCGATCTCGATGAACGGCTTTGCGCCGGGCTCCGGCGACCAATAGGCGGTGCCGACCATCGGCGAGGTCACGGCGCCCGGATGCTTCGACAGGTCGGGCGCTGCTGCGGCCGCAGGTGCGGCGGCGGCAGCGACCGCGACGGGCGCAGCCTGCGCCATCGGCACCGGCATGGTGGCGGCGACGCTGATGTTGCGGGCAACGCGCAGGCGCAGGCCGGCGCGTTCGATCTCGATCTCGGTGAGGCTGGTCTCATCCAGCAGGAGGGCGAGTTCGCGAACGAGTGCGGAATCGTCGCTGGAAAACTTTGCGGCTGCTTTGTCGTCTGGCTGGCGCGCCATGTTCTTGATCCGAATGTTCTGGTGTGGGAGGGAGCGTCAGGCTTTGGGCTTGATGCCGAGCTTGGCGGCAAGGCCCTGGATGGCGAGGCGGTAACCCTCGATGCCGAAACCGCAGAGCGAGGCGAAGGCCGCGCGCGCGGTGTAGGAGTGATGACGGAAACTCTCGCGGGCGTGGATATTGGTCACGTGCACTTCGACGGTCGGGATCTGTACCGCGAGCAGCGCGTCGTGCAGCGCGATCGAGGTGTGCGAATAGCCGCCGGCATTGATGACGATTCCCTTCATCCGGCGGGCATGTGCCTCGTGGATGAAGTCGATCAGCTCGCCTTCGCGGTTGGATTGCCGGCAGTCGGCCTTGAGACCGAAGGACGTTGCCGTCTCTCGGCACAGCGCCTCGACATCGGCCAGCGTCGCATGGCCGTACTTCTCGGGCTCGCGCGTCCCCAACATGTTGAGGTTCGGCCCGTTGAGGACGAGGATCGTATCGGTTGCAGGTTCGGCCATTCCAATCCCGGCGGAGGTGCGTCGGCGTGGCCGGGGTTATAGGTAACAAAGCGCCGAAGGGGAAGCCTGAAGGGCCTTTCCGGGTCCTTGAAGCAGCTCATGCGGGGTGCAAAAATCTGTGTGCAAGCTACGGAAATCGCTTGTTAACCAGTCTAAAGCATGGCTTCCGGAGCGGAACCGGGGAGCGTGCCCTGACATGCCGAAAGCCCCCGCCGATCTCTCGGCGGGGGCCCTTCGGGATGGTCGATCAACGAAGGGACTTAGCCCTCGATGATGTAAACGATTTCGCGCGTCTGCGGACGGACGATGATGTACTGGCCGCGGACGTAGATCACGTCATAGCCGCGCCATTCCGGATAGATTTCGACGATCCGGGGCGGAAGCGGGTGGAAGCGAACCGACGCCGGGATGGCGGCGCCGACCGAGATGTTGAAGTTGACGTTGGTGGTCTCTTCGATCTTGGTCGACTTGATCGCGCTGGTGATTTCCGTCCGCTTTTCGGCGGGAGGTGCAGCGGCGGTCGCGGGGGCAGTGCCAGTCGTGGTCTGCGACTTGGCGTCGCCAGTCTTGGTGTCGGCAGCAGCCTTGCTGTCCGTGCCCTTGGTCTGAGCGTTCATGTTGCCGCTCTTGGTGTCGGTCTCAGTGCTCTTCGACTTGTCCATCTGGGACTTGTCCATCGTGCTCTTCGACTTGTCCTGAGCATCCTGGGCGTGCTCGCCCTTCGCCGCGCCGGCCTTCTCCTCTGCCGCGTTCTTGTTCATCGCGCCGGACTTCTCCATCCCGCCCGACTTTTCCATGGCGCCGGATTTCTCCATCGCGCCGGACGACCTCTCCTCGGCAGCTGCGCCGGGCTTCATGGCGCCGCCGGTCTGGCCGACGGTGCCCATCTGGGGAGCGACTTCCTTGCCCATGGAACCACGCTCGGCCGCACCGCCCGAGGGCTGCGATTGCTGCATCGGCTGGGCGCCCGCACCGCCACCGCTGTCGCGGTTCATGGTGCCTTGTGCGTTGGCGAGACCAGTGCCGGCGATGAGAGCGATCGCGGCAACTGAGATCATAAAGCGGTTAGACATAAAATTTCTCCTCACGTGTTAACAGCGTCATTGCCCGCGCCAACAACGAAGGGGGGTATCACTTGTTCCGGAACATCTACGGTTTGGCGGCATTTGTTTGTTGAACGCCAGATGAATGCCCGTGTGGATTTCCGACACGATTGCTTCGATCAGCAGCGCAAAATGAAAAGGCCAGCTTCTCAGCCGGCCTTCTTCGTGCGTGACATCGATATGTGGGATTAGCAACTCGCCTTGTTAGGCGGTCGCCGTTTTAGCAGGTCGCCTTGCCGCAGCGGGCGACGCCGATTTTCTCCCTCAGGCCCTCGAGGCCGACGGCGCCGACGACGATCTGCTTGCCGATCACGTAGCTCGGCGTGCCGTTCATGCCCATCGCTTCGGCGAGCTTGAAATTCTCCTCGATGGTGGCGCGCACCTCGGGGCTGGCGAGGTCCTTCTCGATCTTCGCAGTATCGAGGCCGGCTTCCTTGGCGGCCTGGAGCGCGCGCGCCTTGTCGGCCGCACCGCGGCCGCCGAGCAGCTTCTGGTGGAAGTCGAGATACTTCTTGCCGGTGGGATCCTGCATGCGGACGGCGACCGCGACCTGCGCCGCTTCCACCGAGCCCTGGCTCAGCACCGGAAACTCCTTGAGCACGACCTTCAGCTTCGGATCGGTCTTCATGAGGTCGAGCATGTCGCCCATCGCGCGCTTGCAGTAGCCGCAATTGTAGTCGAAGAACTCGACGAAGGTGACGTCGCCGTCCTTGTTGCCGAGCACGACCTGGCGCGGCGAGTTGAAGATCGCGTCGGAATTCTGCGCGATGCTGGCCTCGTGCTTCTGCGTCTCGGCCGCGGCCTGGCGCTTGGTGAGCTCGGCCATCGCCTCCTCGAGCACTTCCGGATGGGTGACGAGGTAGTTCTTGACGATCGCCTCGATGTCGGTGCGCTGGGTGTCGGAGAAGCTGTCGGCCGAGGCGGGAACGGTCGCGCCGAACATGGCGAGCGCAATCAGCGCGGGAGCAAGCAGGCGCAGCGAAGGCATAGGCAAATCCTCTTATCCAAAGCAGGTTTCGGAAAACGTCCTGGCGGGCTTAAGCTCAGGGCGTGACGTCGTAGTGTCAGGCGTCGTCTGGTCGCGTTAGTCACGGGGCGGCTTTGCAGCCACGATATCGTCGGCCTTGACCCAACCGGGGGTGCCGACGGCGAAACGGGTCTTTGCGCGCGTGGCGAGCTCGCGGGCAGTCTTGTTGTCGCCGCGCAGGTAAGCGGCTTGCGCCGACGCCAGATCGGCCTCGGCATAGTCGCCCTTCCGGCCATAGGCCATCGCCAGCTGGGTGTAGCCGAGCACCGCCTCGGGTTCCCGCGCGACCGCGGCGCGGAGAATCCGGACGGCGTCGTCCGTGTAAGCTTTATTATCGGCTCCAACCAGCGCCTGCCCAAGTAACATCTCGATGAGGGGGGCGTTGTTGGAAAGTTGCACCGCCTTGCGCAGGGGGGCGATGGCCTCGGCCGGCTTGCCGCTCTCCAGCAGGGCCTGGCCGCGCACTTCATAAAAGTACGGGTTATTGGGCTGGACCTGGATCAGCGCGTCGATCTGGGCGAGCGCACTGCGCAGATCGCCGTGCAGATAGGTGCTGATGGCGCGGGCATAGCGCGCCGGCATGCTGTCGTTGGTCTGCGGATAGCGGCGATAGACCGTCTCCGGCCGTTCCATGAAGGCCGAAATCTTGGCGCGCACCATGTCGTGGCGAAGCTGCAGCGCCGGATCGTCTTTCTTGTCCCAATAGGGGCTGGAACTGGCGAACTCCTGCAGCGCGGCGACGCGCTCGGCGGGCATCGGGTGCGACTGCAGATAGGGATCGGCGCCGCGTGCGGCGAACAGGCTCTCGCTGGTGAAGCGCTTGAAGGTCTCGTACATGCCCTTCGGCGACTGCTGGGTCGCGGTCAGGAATTTGACGCCGGCGCGGTCGGCGTTCTCCTCCTGCTGGCGCTGGTAGGACAGCAGCGACCGGCGGATCATCTCCTGAGGTCCGGCGATCGCGGCGGCGCCGGCATTGGCGAGCCCGTTGTTGCCGGCGCTGCTACTGCGCGTGGTGCCCGCGACAATCGCACCGGCGCCGAGCAGCATGGCGATGATCATCTGGGTCTGGGCGTTGGCAAGCTGCTCGCGCAGCTTGGACAGATGCCCGCCGGCCAGATGCCCGGTCTCATGCGCGAGCACGCCGATGATCTGGTTCGGTGTTTCCGACTGGAGGATCGCGCCGTAATTGACGAAGATCCGGCGGCCATCGGCCACGAATGCGTTGAACGACGCTTCGTTGATGATCACCATCTGGATGTTCTGCTTTTCCAGACCGGCGACCCGCAGGATCGGGCGGGTATATTCGCGCAGAAGCTGTTCGGTCTCGGTGTCGCGCAGGATCGGCGGGCCCTTGCCCTGTGCCTGCGCCTGTGCCGCCGGCATCGGCAACAGCGCGATCGCCACCGCAGTGACGAGGGCGGTGAGGGCGGTGACCTTCTTGCGCAAAGCGATCTGGAGCAACATCAGGCGGTCTGGGTCAAACGGTCTTGAAAAGCGGTTTCGTGATGGGTTTGGCGATTGGCGGCGGACCGGATACGCGATATGCCCTTATGAGAGATATCCCTTATGAGCCGTACAATGCGGCCAGTCTGGGGCGCAAGCGCCCCGTTTCCCGGACCGGACCGAGCGGTTCGCCAGCGGAATAGCAGAATTCGATGCACGATGCGACATTGAGGACCAGGTTGGGGCCGTGGCTTGAGCCCTCCCGCCGCAGCGACGTTCCCCCGTTCATGGTGATGGACGTGATGGCCGCGGCGGCGCGAATCGAGGCGGCCGGCGGCCATGTCATCCATATGGAAGTGGGCCAGCCTGCAACCGGCGCCCCGAAGACCGCGATTGCGGCGGCCCATGCGGCGCTCGAGGCGGGGCGGATCGACTATACTTCGGCGCTCGGCATCCCCAGCCTGCGCGCGCGCATCGCGCGGCATTATCGCGATGCCTATGGCTGTGACGTCAGCCCCGAGCGGATCGTGGTGACGACGGGATCCTCGGGCGGTTTCATCCTCGCCTTCCTGTCGATGTTCGAGCCCGGCGATCGCGTCGCCGTGACGGTGCCGGGCTATCCGCCGTACCGGCATATTCTGACGGCGCTCGGCTGCGAGCCGGTGCTGATCGAGACCAGCAACGACACGCGTCACGCGCTGACCGGCGAGGCCCTGCTAGCCGCCCATCGCAAGGCCCCGCTGAAGGGCGTGCTGGTCGGAAGTCCGGCCAATCCGACGGGGACGATGATGTCGCGCGAGGCGCTCGCAGGCTTGATCGCGGCGTCTGAGGACGCCGGCATTCGCTTCATCTCTGACGAAATCTATCACGGGCTCGACTACGCCTTTCCTGCGGTGACGGCGGCCTCGCTGTCCGAGCACGCACTCGTGATCAACTCGTTCTCGAAGTATTTCTGCATGACGGGCTGGCGCGTCGGCTGGATGGTCGTGCCTGAGGTGCTGGTGCGGCCGATCGAGCGGCTGCAGCAGAACCTGTCGATCTCGGTTCCGTCTCTGTCGCAGATCGCGGCCGAAGCTGCCTTCGACGGTGCGGCCGAGATGGAGGTGATCAAGCACGGCTATCAGGAAAACCGCCGGATTCTGATCGAGGGACTGCCCAAAGCAGGCCTCAGCAAGTTTTTGCCGGCCGATGGCGCCTTCTATCTCTATGCGGACGTGTCGGACTTCACCTCCGACAGTTTCGAATTCGCCAAGCAGATGCTGGAGCAGGCCCATGTCGCGGCCACGCCAGGCCTCGATTTCGACCCCATCCATGGCCGTTCGTTCATACGATTGTCCTATGCGCGATCGGCTGAAGAGATGCGGGAGGCATTTGACCGGATCGCTCACTGGCTTAAATAGCCGCCAGCTTCGACAGCCTTCTGGAGTGCAACTTGTCTGATCGTCCTGTCCCGACCGCCACCCATGCCTCTCTCGCCGCACTGATGTGGCCGACCCGTCCGGGCGAAACCGTCGGCGCCTTGCGCGCCGTGGTGCTGGTCGCACTCGGCACGGCGTTGATGACGCTGTCGGCCAAGGTCAACCTGCCGCTGCCTTACGTGCCCATGACCTTACAGACGCTGGTCGTGCTGATGATCGGCTCCGCCTATGGCTGGCGCCTCGGCAGCGCAACCATGATCTCCTACCTCGCCGAAGGCGCGATGGGACTGCCGGTGTTCGCCGGACCCGTCGGCGGGATTGCGCCGCTGGTCGGCCCGACCGCCGGCTACCTGTTCGGCTTCGTTGGCGCCGCCTTCGTCACCGGCTGGCTCGCCGAGCGTGGCTGGGATCGCAGTGTGTTGCGGCTGTTCGCAGCGATGGCCGTCGGTCACGTCGCCATTCTCGCGGCGGGCTTCGGGTGGCTGGCATTTGGTCTCGGTCTTGGTGCGGCCAAAGCCTGGCAGGTCGGCATCATGCCGTTCATTGCGGCCTCGCTGATCAAGAACGCGCTTGGCGCAACGCTGATTCCGGCCGCGCGCCGTTTCGTCGATCGCCTGTAAGACGGCCGATTCCGACCAGTTCCAATTGACAGGGCCGGCCAAGTTGATCTTGGTTGGCCTCTGATTTTGAGGGGGGAGTGAGACGATGACGACCACAACGATGACGGCGGGAACGCCGGTCGCGCCAAGCGCGGCCAAGCCGTGGTACAAGGTGCTTTACATCCAGGTGCTGATCGCCATCGTGCTCGGCGCCATCGTCGGCTGGCTCTGGCCACAGGTCGCGACCAACGACTGGATCAAGGCGCTCGGCGACGGCTTCATCAAGCTGATCAAGATGGTGATCGCCCCGATCATTTTCTGCACCGTTGTCTCGGGCATCGCCCACATCCAGGACGCCAAGAAGGTCGGCCGCATCGGCGTCAAGGCGCTGATCTATTTCGAGATCGTCTCGACCTTCGCGCTGGTGATCGGTCTCCTCGTCGGCAACATCATCAGGCCGGGCGCGGGCTTCGGCGGCGCGGCCGCCAACGCGCAAGCCGTCGCAAACTACGCCAAGCAGGCCGAAGGCCAGAAGTCGGTCGACTTCATCCTGCACATCATCCCCGACACCGTGGTCGGCGCTTTCGCGCAAGGCGAGATCCTGCAGGTGCTGCTGTTCTCGGTGCTGTTCGGCTTCGCGATCATGGGTCTGGGAGAGCGCGGCCACGTGATCCGCAACTTCATCGACGACGCCGCACACGCGGTGTTCGGCGTCATCTCGATCGTGATGCGCGCAGCGCCGGTCGGTGCCTTCGGCGCGATGGCTTTCACCATCGGCAAGTTCGGGACCGGCGCGATCCTCAACCTGATGGGTCTGATTGCAACGTTCTATTTGACCGCGGCGCTGTTCGTATTCGTCGTCCTCGGGATTATCGCGCGGCTTGCGGGCTTCTCGATCTTCAGGTTCCTGGCTTACATCAAGGACGAACTCCTGATCGTGCTCGGCACCTCGTCGTCGGAAAGCGCGCTGCCGTCCCTGATGGAAAAGCTCGAGCGGCTCGGCTGCTCCAAATCGGTGGTCGGCCTCGTGGTGCCCACCGGCTATTCCTTCAATCTCGACGGCACCAATATCTACATGACGCTGGCGACGCTGTTCATTGCGCAGGCGCTCGGCTTCGATCTCACCTTCGGCCAGCAGCTCACGATCCTGGTCGTGGCGATGCTGACGTCGAAGGGCGCCTCGGGCATCACTGGCGCAGGCTTCATCACGCTGGCGGCGACGCTCGCCGTGGTCGATCCGCGCCTGGTCCCGGGCATGGCGATCGTGCTCGGCATCGACAAGTTCATGAGCGAGTGCCGCGCGCTGACCAATCTGTGCGGCAACGGCGTGGCATGCGTCATCGTCGCCTGGTGGGAGGGCGAACTCGACCGCGACAAGCTCAACGCCAGACTCGCGAGGCAGATCGATCCGACCGACATGGAAACCGCGCTGACGACGGACTGATCCTGTTCGATCTGTCGTCCCGAGCGCAGCGAGCCGCCGTCCTTCGAGGGCGGCTTGCGCGGCCGCCTCAGGGTGACGGGAATGTCGGATATCTTTGCGACGCGATACGGCGTCTGGTCTCGAAGCCAAAGGGCTGGTCGATATCCTCGACCAGCCCTTTTCTTTGCGGCTCCCGGCCGAGCGGATCAAAAGCAGCTCACAGGACGCGGACCGACGGATTTTGCCGCCTCGCGCGTTTAACCCGCATCTGACTTGGAACAGGCGGGCGGGATCGTGGGCAAGGCGACGGTTGATCGGATTGTGCTGCAGGCGGCGGAGCATTTCTCGGCGGGCCGGCCGGATGAGGCTGATGCGCTCTGCGCGGAGGTGCTGAGGGCAGAGCCCGATCATTTGCCGGCGCTGCATCTGGCGGCCGTCGCGGCCTTCGTGACCGACCGCGCGGCCGACGGCGCGGCGCTGCTGGGCCGCGTCTTCAACATCGACCCGGACCACGCGCCGGCCCTGATCACGCTCGGCGACGCGCTTGCGGTGAAAGGTGAGCGGGAAGGCGCGGTGGCGGCGTTCCAGCGGGCGCTGGTCCGGCGCCCCGACGATGCGGGCCTGCACAACAAGCTCGGCGTGGCGTTCGGCGAGCTCTCCCGTTTCGGCGAGGCCGAGGCCGCCTATCGGCGTGCATTGGCGCTCGACGGGCATCTGACGCGGGCCTGCTTCAATCTTGCCCTCGTCCTTGCGGAGCAGGGGCGTTTGACCGAAGCGGAGGAGGCCTATCGCACGGTCATCGCGCGGGAGCCGGCCTATCGCGGCGCCTGGCTCAATCTCGGCAACCTCCTGATGGACCAGCGGCGGCTCGACGAGGCTGCGGCCGCTTATCGTCACGCCCTCGAGACCGATCCCGATGATCCCCCGCTGCTCGGCAATCTCGCCGCTGCGCTCTATCGGCAAGGGTTGCTCGAAGACGCCATCGTCCAGTACCGCCGCGCCGTCGCACGCGTGCCGGACAACGCTCCTATGCTGCGTCTGCTCGGACTGGTGCTGCATGAGGCCGGTCACCTGTCGGAAGCGGCCGAGATCTACCGGCGGTCCTTCGCGCTCGATCCGGCGGATCATGTGATCGCAAGCAATCTCGGCGCCTGCCTGTCCGATCTCGGCTCGCTGGACGAGGCGATTGCCGCCTGCGAGCACGCGCTGCTGCTCAGGCCCGATCACGCGCCGGCCTGGACCAATCTCGGCATCATCTTCGAGAAGCAGGAGCGCGTTGCGGATGCCCTCGCGGCGCACCGCTGCGCTGTCGTGGCCGATCCCGCCTATGCCAAGGGCCACGCCAACCTCGCGGTCGCGCTGCGCAATGCCGGCGAGATCGACGAGGCGCTCGTCGTCTCGCATCGCGCCATCGCGCTCGATCCGGAGCAGCCGCTCGCCCAGTATAATCACGCGCACTTCCTGCTGATGAACGGCGATTTCGTGAACGGGTTCGAGGCCTACCGCTGGCGACGCAAATGCAAGACGCTCTCGGACGGCGATCCCTCGTTTACCGAGCCGGAATGGCAGGGTGAGCCGCTGAACGGCCGCACATTGCTGCTGTTTGCCGAATACGGTCTCGGCGATGCCCTGCATTTCGTGCGCTATGTGCCGATGGCCGCGGCTTGCGGCGGCAGGATCGTGCTGCAGGTTCAGCCCGCGCTGGCGGCGCTGTTGCGGCAGCTCTCCGATGTCACCGTGATTGCGCGCGGCGAAGCGTTGCCGCCGTTCGATCTGCAACTGCCCCTGATGAGCCTGCCGCGCGTGTTCGGCACGACGCTCGACGACATCCCTGCCGATGTTCCTTATCTGCACGCCGATCCCGGAAAGCTGTCGCGCTGGCGCGCTGCACTTGCCGATGTCGAGGCCCTCAAGGTCGGCGTGGTCTGGGCCGGCAATCCCAATCACAAGGGCGACCGGCAGCGCTCACTGTCTGCCGCCGCCGTGCTGCCGCGCCTCGTGATGCCGGGCGTACAGCTCTACAGCCTGCAAAAGGAGCCGCGGCCGGAGGATGGCGAGGTGCTGGCGGCGCTCGGCAGCGACATCATCGACCTTGCGCCGGCGCTCGGCGATTTCTCCGACACCGCGGCGGCGGTGGCTGCGCTCGATCTCGTCATCGCCGTCGACACATCGGTTGCGCATCTGGCCGGCGCGCTCGGCCGTCCGGTCTGGATGCTGACGCCCTATGCGCTCGATTGGCGCTGGCTGCGCGAGCGCGAGGACAGTCCGTGGTATCCGACCATGCGGCTGTTCCGCCAGCGCAGGCCGCGCGTATGGGACGACCCGCTGCTGCGCCTGTCCGCAGCACTCGCGATGCTGGCCGCGACGACTGAACGCTAAAGCGTTTTCGAGCGAAGTGGATCCCGGTTCGCGTGAAGAAAACGCGTCAAAACAAGAATCTAGAGCTTCGGTTCTGATTCAATAATAACCGAAAAAGCTCTAGAACCGCTCCGTCCGGTAAGGCGCCGGATCGATCGCCGGCGTTTCCCCGTTCATCATCTCCGCAAGCAGCCGTCCGGTCGCCGGGCCCAGCGTAAAACCCTGGTGGCCGTGGCCGAAATTCATCCAGAGGCCGGGATGGCGCGGGGAGGGGCCGAGCACCGGCAGCATGTCGGGCGTGCAGGGGCGAGTGCCGAACCAGGGATCCGGTTCGGCGCGCTTGCCGAGGTCGATCAGCTCGCGCGCTGAAGCTTCGGCGCTGGCGAGCTGCACCGGCGTTGCGAGTGCATCGGGGCTGGTCAGTTCCGCACCGGTGGTGATGCGGATGCCCTTGGCCATCGGACCCATCGCGTAGCCGTTGCTCTTGTCGACCATCGGCAGGTCGAGCGATGCGCCGCCGCTGTAATGCATGTGGTAGCCGCGCTTGCGCACCAGCGGGATGCGATAGCCGAATTGATGGAGCAGATCGGGCGACCACGGCCCGAGCGCTACGACGGCGCTCGCGGCATCGATGCGGCTCTTGTCCGTCGCAACCGACCAGCCGGTAGCGGTCTGCCGCAGCGACTGCGCATCGCCAATCACGATGGTACCGCCCGAGCGCTCGAACAGTTCCGCATACGCCGTGACCAGTGCACCCGGATCGGACACGGTCCAGGTGTCGAGCCAGTGGATCGCGCCCGGCAGATCGTCGCGCAGGATCGGCTCGGCCCTGGCAAGCTCGCTGCCGGAGAGCACGCGAAACTTCACACCGAATTCGCGCTGGTCTTCTTCCGCATCCTTGATCGAGTGCTCCAGTGCGGCAGCGTCGCGATACACAGCGCGGTAGCCCGCGCGCCGGATGAGATTGTCGGCATGGGCTTCGCGGATGAGTACGTCGTGCTCGCCCGTTGCATAGGCGATCAGGCGCGCCCACGCCGCGATCGCGTCGCGATGCCGCTTCGGCGCCGAATGCCACCAGTAGCGAGCCAGGGGCTCGATATGGAGATGAAGCGACGACAGGCTGTAGCGCACGTCGTTGGTGCGGCCGGTTGCGATCTTGAGCAGCGTGGCGAGGTCGCGCGGCATCGGATAGGGCCGTACGGCTTCCGCCTGGATCATGCCGGCATTGCCGTAGCTGGTCTCGCGGCCCGGCTCCCTGCGATCGACCAGCGTGACCGACCAGCCGCGCCGTTGCAAATGAAGCGCGGTCGCAACGCCCACCATGCCGCCGCCGAGAACGATCGCGCTTTTCATTCCAATGCCCTCGCCAAATCAAAACCGCCCGGCTTGGCCGGGCGGTTTCGTCTGGATTGTCCGTTTTATTCGCCGCCGCCGAACCGGCGCGACCACCATCCGGCGCGACGCGGCGCGGCCGGTGTCTCGGTCGCCGCCTGCGGTGCGGGTTCGGGGGCGGGCGGAGCAACCGGCTCCGGCGCCGATGCGACCGGTGTTGCGGGCTCGCTCGCGCTGCTCGACAGGAAGCTCACCTTTTCCCGGACCGTTGAGCGACGCCGTGCGCCCTTGTCGTCGGCGGGCTCTTCCTCCGCAGCCGCGGGCTGCCGAGGCTGGGGCGCCTGAGGCTGGGCCGGCGCCTCAGCTTGCGGCTCGGCGCGTGGCTCGTGCCGCGCGACCTGCGGCTGAACGATGTCGATCTGTTCGGCATGCGCAATCGAGGGGGCAGACACACCGCTCGCCCCGTCGAAATCGGCAACCGCTTCGGAGACTTCCGGCGGTGCATTGCCGCCCAGTTCGTCAGCGATGGATCCGGCGAGACCTTCCTCGTTGCCACCGCGCCGACGGCGTCCGCCACGGCGACCGCGCCGGCGGCGACGGTCGCTGTTGCCCTGCTGCTCGCCGCGGGCTGCCTGCTCCTCGCCGTCCTCGCCGCCGTCCTGCTCGGACTCGGCGTCTTCCTCGCCTTCGCCGACCGCCAGGGCCGGTTCGGGAAGCGTGGCCGGGCTATCTTCGCGAAGCTCACCGTCGCGCTGGCCACGGCCGCGCCGGCGGCGGCGGCGCTTGCGGCGCTGGCCGTCCTGCTCGCTTGCGGCATCGCCGGCAACCGGCTCCTCGGTGAGGCCTTCGGTCTCTTCGGTCTCGACCTCGGATTCGGTCTCCGGATCGAATTCCTCGTCGTCATACGCTTCTTCAGCCAGAGGCGGGGGGCTCGCGGCCGCCTGCGCGACCAGCAGCGCCTTGGCGGCTTCCAGCGTGTGGACCTGCTCGCCGCGATCGATCACATAGGCCTGCGGGCCGCTGACGCTCGGGTCGGCAATGACGGCCAGCGTCACCTTGAAGCCGTTTTCGAGGTCGCGCAGATGGCCGCGCTTGTGATTGAGCACGTAGAGCGCAACGTCGGTGCGGGTGCGGACCACCAGATTGTGGGTCGCTCCCTTCATCAGGATCTCTTCGAGGCCGCGCAGCAATTGCAGCGCCACCGAGGACACCGAGCGGACATGGCCAGTGCCGCCGCAATGCGGGCAGGGATCGGTCGAGGATTCCAGCACGCTGGCGCGGATGCGCTGACGCGACATCTCCAGCAGGCCGAAATGCGAGATCCGGCCGACCTGGATGCGGGCGCGATCCTGCCGCAGGCAATCGGACAGCTTGCGCTCGACCGCGCGGTTGTTGCGCTTCTCGTCCATGTCGATGAAGTCGATGACGATCAGGCCGGCGAGGTCGCGCAGGCGAAGCTGGCGGGCGACCTCTTCGGACGCCTCCAGATTGGTCTTGAGCGCGGTGTCCTCGATGTGATGCTCGCGGGTCGATCGTCCGGAGTTGACGTCGATCGAAACCAGCGCCTCGGTCTGGTTGATCACGATGTAGCCGCCGGAGCGCAACTGCACCGTTGGCGAGAACATCGCGTCGAGCTGGCTCTCGACGCCCATGCGCGAGAACAGCGGCTGGCCGTCGCGATACTGCTTCACCGCGCTGACATTGGCGGGCATCAGCATCTTCATGAAGTCGCGCGCTTCGCGGTAGCCGGCTTCGCCGGCGACCGAGATCTCGTCGATCTCCTTGTTGTAGAGGTCTCGCAGCGAGCGCTTGATCAGCGAGCCTTCCTCGTAGACGAGGGTCGGGGCCTGCGACTTCAGCGTCAGGTCGCGCACCGTCTCCCACATCCGGATCAGATATTCGAAGTCGCGCTTGATCTCGGGCTTGGTGCGGGCCGCGCCCGCGGTGCGCAGGATAATGCCCATGCCCTCGGGCACGTCGAGATCCTGCACCACTTCCTTCAGGCGGGAACGGTCCTGCGCGCTGGTGATCTTGCGGCTGATGCCGCCGCCGCGCGCGGTGTTCGGCATCAGGACAGCATAGCGGCCGGCGAGAGAGAGATAGGTGGTGAGCGCCGCGCCCTTGTTGCCGCGCTCTTCCTTGACGACCTGCACCAGCATCACCTGGCGGCGCTTGATCACTTCCTGGATCTTGTACTGGCGGCGCGGGCGGAAGGTCCGCACCGGAACCTCCTCCAGCACGTCGTCACCACCGACGGATTCGACGACTTCCTCTTCGGCGTCCTCGTCATCCTCGTCCTCGTCGTCCTCCTCGTCGGAGTCGTGATGAGGGGCCTCGGTGCTCTCGCCGGCCCCGTACACGGCATCGGCGGGTTCAGCCGCAGCGGTCACCGCTTCGGCCAGAGCCTCGGCATGCGCTTCGGAGCCGGCAGCTTCGTGCGGTGCAGCCGCGGTCTCGGCCACGATGGCTGCGACGGGCGCGGGGATTTCGTCGGCATGATCGTGATCATGGCCGTGATGGGCGAGCTCAACGTCATGACCATGCGCGTCATGAGCGTGGGCGCGGTGGTGATCGTCATCGTCGGCATGATGATGGTCGTCGTGGCCGTGATCGTCGTGACCATGATCTTCGTGGCCATGATCATCGTGACCGTGATCGTCGTGATCATGGTCGCCGTGGTGATCGTGGCCCTCGTGCTCGCCGTGATGCTCAGCGTCGGCGTGAAGATGCTCGCCTTCGTGCGAAGCGCCCTCGGCGTGCGCCGGCAGCGCCTCGCCCTCGACCGGATGGGCCGCGGGATCGGCCCCTTCGACGATTTCGCTGCGGACGCGCTCGCCGTTACCGCGGCGGCGGGCGTTGCGGTGACGCGAGCGACGGCGGCCGTGGGAGCGGTTCTCGCTCTCTTCCTCGGCTTCACGATGGGCCTGTTCCTCGGCCTCGATCAGCGCCTGCCGGTCGGCGACCGGGATCTGGTAGTAGTCGGGATGGATTTCGCTGAAGGCGAGGAAGCCGTGGCGGTTGCCGCCATATTCGACGAAGGCGGCCTGGAGCGAGGGTTCGACCCGGGTGACCTTGGCGAGGTAGATATTCCCGCGCAGTTGCTTGCGTTGCGCGGTCTCGAAATCAAACTCTTCGACGCGATTGCCGCGGACCACGACGACCCGGGTCTCTTCCGGGTGGGTGGCATCGATCAACATCTTGTTGGGCATGTCTTAACTCTTGGCGGCGGCGGGCGCGATTCACCGTGGGCGCAAGCAGCGCTGCCGGGTGACGCGACGGTCCACCTGATTCGGGGGTGAGGGGAAGGCCGAAACGCCGTCTCTCGCGCCTTGCCGAACCGGACCCTTCGGGACCGAAGCGGCGCGCGGGATTTTCACTCCGCAGCGTCGCGAATCGTCCTTCAGAATTGGTCGGCACAGTCTGGCGCATCAAGCGTCGGCCCGTATGAAACATTGGGCGGGGAGGCCGCCCTTCAATCAGTTGCTGCAGGCCAGGCATGGCGCGAGCGCGCTCGCCTTGGGATTACGAACCGCTCCCTTGGGATTAAGGGACCGGGTAACGGGTTACGCCGCTGTCAGAACAGTCCCGGAAACATTGAGGTATCCGGGGACCGTCCGCCCGCCGGTACTTGCCCCGCTCCACCTCGCTGCCGCGCACCGCGCTGGTCTTTGAGAGGAACGGAAAACGCTGGAATTCCCAAACCTTGAGAGTTCCGGCGCTGCACCGGGAGGCTGAATGCGACACAACCGGAAATATCGGCCGTCAGCACTCCGTACATACGTGGATTGGGCCATCCGTGCAAGGAGCGTCGCATGGCGGTCACAGTCAGGAAGTTTCGCACGGCGGTCATTAAGCATCGATTAACCCTGTGGTTCTATTGCCTTAAAAGGGCTGCTCGGAGGCACGGATTCGGTGGCGAGCCGCGCAAATCAAAGGTTTTTGCTGGGATGCGCGCTGCTCTGCGCCGCGGCCTTGCCATGTGCTGATTCCTCACGCCTGAAGGCGGCGGAAAGTCAGCAGCAACCCTCTGTTGCGGCAACGAGTTTTCCAATCGCTTCGGCCGCCCGGCTGGCCGGCGACGGCAAGCAGACCCGCTTCATCCTGGACATCGATCAGGCCGTCAGCTTCCGCGCCGTGACGCTCGCTGATCCCTATCGGGTGGTGGTCGATGTTCCCCAGATCAATTTTCAGCTGCCGGCCGGTGCCGGCGCCGCAGGGCGGGGGTTGGTCAAGGCGTTCCGCTACGGGCTGGTCATGCCCGGCGGCTCCCGAATCGTGTTCGATCTGACGGGACCGGCCAAGATCGCCACGTCGTACGTGCTGGAGGCGGCCAACGGCCAGCCGGCCCGGCTCGTGCTCGAGCTCGAGGAGGTCGATCGCGCCGCGTTTTTGCAATCCCTTCCGCCGGAAAGCCGCCCCGAACTGAGGCCCGCGATCGCCGACGCGCCGCCCGCGACCGTTGCCGCAGCCACGCCTGAGCCGGGCCAGCCGAAGGCCGATGGCCGCCCCATCGTGGTGATCGATCCCGGCCATGGCGGTATCGACAACGGTACCCAATCGAGCGGCGAGAGCGAGAAGAACATTGTGCTCGCCTTCGGCCTCGCGCTCCGCGACAAGCTGGACAAGGCCGGGAAATACCGCGTGGTCATGACGCGTGACGACGACACTTTCATTCCTCTCAATGACCGGACCAAAATCGCCCGGAACCTCAAGGCCGCGCTGTTCGTCTCGATTCACGCCGACGCCCTTCCGCGTGCGGAAGGCGATGCGCAGGGCGCCACGATCTACACGCTGTCCGACAAGGCCTCCGACGCCGAGGCCCAGCGACTGGCCGATGCGGAAAACCGCGCCGATGCGATCGCGGGCTTCAACCTCGCGGAGGAGCCGACCGACGTCGCCGACATCCTCATCGACCTCACCCAGCGGGAAACACGCACCTTTTCAAACCGTTTCGCCCGCCTCTTGATGGGCGAAATGAAGTCGACCGTGCGCATGCACAAGAATCCCCTGAAGTCGGCCGGTTTCCGCGTGCTGAAGGCGCCAGACGTGCCCTCGGTGCTGGTCGAAATCGGCTATGTCTCCAACAAGGGCGACCTCGAGCACCTGGTGTCCGATGGCTGGCGGTCCCGTGCCGTCGGTGCGATGGCGCAGGCCATCGACGGGTTCCTCGCCAAGCGCCTCGCCACGGCGGGATCGTCGAACTGACGACCCCGGGATCGTCGAACTGACGACCCCGGGATCGTCGACTTGACGACCTTGGGATCGTCAACTTGACGACCCTGGGATCGTCAACTTGACGACCTGGGGGCGTCGAATTGAGCCAGCGATTTTAAGAAGGGTTTTTCCGTCCCGCCGCAAAAGCCCTAGTTTGGCCACAGCGGACGCTTTATAAAAACGACGCAGGGGGTTCCGGAATCGACGTGAATCCCGTTCGGCAAGCGTCTTTAAGTCCGGCATGGTTGGTATTGATGAGGCCGGTGAATTCGCGACGTGAGGTTGGTGCCTGTTTCGGTTCGGGTGCCAAAGGGCTGATCCAGAGTTTGAACGGATAATAGATAATGCGCTTGCTGGTGCGGTTCATGGGCTTCCTGTTCGCCGCGGGAACGGTGCTGTTCCTTGTCGGTGTCGGGGCCGTGGCAGGCCTGATCTGGCATTTCTCCAAGGACTTGCCGGACTACTCTCAGCTTCAGGATTACGAACCGCCGGTGATGACCCGCGTGCATGCGGTCGACGGCTCGCTGCTTGGCGAATACGCCAAGGAGCGCCGGCTCTATCTGCCGATCCAGGCGGTGCCGAAGCTCGTGATCAACGCCTTCCTCGCGGCCGAGGACAAGAATTTCTACGAGCATGGCGGCATCGACTACACCGGCATGGCGCGCGCCGGCGTGCTCTTCATCCAGAACTACGGCTCGAACCGCCGTCCGCAGGGCGCCTCCACGATCACCCAGCAGGTTGCCAAGAACTTCCTGCTCACCAACGAGGTCTCCTTCGCCCGCAAGATCAAGGAAGCCTTGCTGGCGATGCGGATCGAGAAGACCTATTCGAAGGACAAGATCCTCGAACTGTATCTCAACGAAATCTATCTCGGCCTCGGCGCCTACGGCATCGCGGCTGCTTCGCTGGTCTATTTCGACAAGTCGGTGAACGAGCTGACGGTCGCGGAGGCGTCCTATCTGGCCGCGCTGCCGAAGATGCCCGCCACGCTGCATCCGGTCCGCAACCGCGACCGCGCCATCGAGCGCCGCAACTACGTGATCGACCGTCTGCTGGAGAACGGCTGGATCAAGCAGGCCGACGCCGACAAGGCCCGCAAGGAGCCGCTGGCCGTCACCAACCGCTCCAACGGCGCCCACACCTTCGCCGGCGAATATTTCGCCGAGGAAGTCCGCCGCGACATCTTCGAGCGCTACGGTGAGAAGAAGCTTTACGAGGGCGGCCTGTCCGTCCGCACCACGCTCGATCCGAAGATCCAGGTCATGGCGCGCAAGGCCATGGTCGCCGGTCTCGTGAATTACGACGAGCAGCAGGGCTATCGCGGCGCCATGAGCAAGCTCGATACGTCGGGCGACTGGGGCGTCAAGCTCGCCGAGATCAAATCGCTCTCCGACATCTCGCCGTGGCGCATGGCGGTGGTGCTGGAGACCAGCGACCAGTCGGCGCGGATCGGCTTCCAGCCGAGCCGTGAGCTCGGCGGCGCCATCAGCAAGCAACGCGAGACGGGTCTCATCACGCTCGACGGCGTGAAATGGGCGAGGGCGGCCTCGGGCCCCGCGAAGGGCAGGACGGCAACTGCGGTGTCGCAGGTGCTCCAGCCCGGCGACGTCATCTATGCCGATCCGCTCTACAGCAAGGAGGGACAGCCGGTCGAAGGCCAGTACCGCCTGCGCCAGATTCCGGAAGTGTCGGGCGCGATGGTGGCGATGGACCCGTGGACCGGCCGCGTGCTCGCGATGGTCGGCGGCTTCTCGTTCGACCAGAGCCAGTTCAACCGCGCCACGCAGGCCTACCGGCAGCCGGGTTCGTCGTTCAAGCCGATCGTCTATTCGGCCGCGCTCGACAATGGCTATACGCCCTCGACCGTCGTGCTCGACGCGCCGATCGAAATCGACCAGGGCCAGGGCGCCGGCGTGTGGCGGCCCGAGAACTTCTCCTCGGGCAAGTTCCAGGGGCCGGTGACCTTGCGCAACGCGCTGCGCCAGTCGCTCAACACCGTGACGGTGCGGCTCGCGCAGGACATCGGCATGCCGCTGATCGGAGAATATGCCCGCCGTTTCGGCGTCTATGACGAACTGCCGAACTATCTGTCCTACGCACTCGGCGCCGGCGAGACGACGGCGATGCGCATGGTCACGGCCTATTCGATGCTCGCCAATGGCGGGCGCCGGGTGAAGCCGACGCTGATCGACCGTATCCAGGACCGCTACGGCCACACCATCTTCAAGCACGACCAGCGCGAATGCCGCGGTTGCGACGCGCCGGGCGGCTGGAAGAATCAGGCCGAGCCGCAGCTGATCGACCGCCGCGAGCAGGTGCTGGATTCCATGACCGCCTATCAGATCACCGAGCTGATGGAAGGCGTCGTGCAGGCCGGAACCGCGACCGTCGTGAAGGAGGTCGGCAAGCCGATCGCCGGCAAGACCGGTACCACCAACGAGGCCAAGGACGCCTGGTTCGTCGGCTTCTCGCCCGACGTCGCCGTCGCCATCTACATGGGCTACGACAAGCCGCGCCCGCTCGGCAAGGGCAACGCCGCGACCGGCGGCCATCTGGCCGCGCCCATCGCGCGCGACTTCCTCAAGCTTGCGCTCGCCGACAAACCCGCGGTCCCGTTCAAGGTGCCGGCCGGCATCAAGCTGGTGCGCGTCGTCGCCAAGACCGGCATGCGCGCCGGCCCCGGCGAGACCGGCGGAACCATCCTCGAAGCGTTCAAGCCGGGCACGGCGCCGCCGGACAACTACTCTGTCATCGGCGTTGCCGATGCCGACGGCCGCATGCCGGCGTCGCAGCAGCAGCAGCCGGATTCCGGCTTCTTCATGCGGCCGGGCACTGGCGGTCTCTACTAGCGTATAAGACTGACGATCGCGGCCGCGGCGGTTGCGCTTTGCGGCCGCCGCCGCTACATCCCGCAGCTGAATTGACGCGGCACCAGATCCGAGAGACCAGAGAACATCATGCGCGCCGAAATCGAACGGTTGGTAGAAGAGATCAAGCAGTCAGTCGGGCTGCTGAGGAGGCATCTTTGACGTCGAGAAATCGACGGCGCGCCTCGCTGAGCTGAACAAGCTCGCAGAAGATCCCAACCTCTGGAACGATCCCCAGAAAGCCCAGAAACTGATGCAGGAGCGAACCTCGCTCGAGGATTCGCTGTCCGGCATCGGCAAGGTCGAGCAGGAGCTCGAAGACGACATCGGCATGATCGAGCTCGGCGAGGCCGAGGGCGATGCCGGCGTCGTGGCCGAAGCTGAAGCTGCGCTGAAGACCCTCAAGAAGGACGTCGCACGGCGCGAGCTCGAGGCGCTGCTGTCGGGCGAGGCGGATCGATTTGACTCCTATCTCGAAGTCCATGCGGGTGCCGGCGGCACCGAGAGCCAGGACTGGGCGCAGATGCTGCTGCGCATGTACACGCGCTGGGCCGAGACCCACGGCTTCAAGGTCGAGGTGCTCGAAGAGTCCGACGGCGAAGAGGCCGGCATCAAGTCGGCGACCATCCAGGTCTCCGGCCACAACGCCTATGGCTGGCTGAAGACCGAGGCGGGCGTTCACCGCCTGGTGCGGATCTCGCCGTTCGATTCCAACGCACGCCGGCACACCTCGTTCTCCTCGGTCGCCGTGTTCCCGGTCATCGACGACAGCATTAAGATCGACATCAAGGAAGCCGACGTCCGCGTCGACACCATGCGTTCGGGCGGCGCCGGCGGCCAGCACGTCAACAAGACCGAATCCGCGGTGCGCCTGACTCATATCCCGACCGGCGTTGCCGTGGTTTGCCAGGCCGGCCGCTCCCAGCACAAGAACCGGGCGCAGGCCTGGGACATGCTGCGCGCGCGCCTCTATGAAATCGAGCTGAAGAAGCGCGAGGAGAAGGCGGCCGCCGACCAGGCCGCCAAGACCGATATCGGCTGGGGCCACCAGATCCGCTCCTACGTATTGCAGCCCTACCAGATGGTGAAGGATCTGCGCACGGGCGTGCAGACCTCCGACACATCTGGCGTGCTCGGCGGCGATCTCGACGACTTCATGGCCGCGACATTGGCGCAGCGCGCCTTCGGAACTCCCGGTGCCGACATCGAGGATGTCGACTGATGCAGCGCGTTGCCTTCATCGGATTGGGGCGGATGGGCCATGGCATGGCCGGCCGCTATCTCGATGCCGGCTTCACGGTGACACTGTGGAATCGCAGCAAGGCAAAGGCGGAAGACCTGATCGCGCGCGGCGCGCATTGGGCGACCTCGCCCGAGGATGCTGCGATCGATGCCGATGCGGTCGTCACCATGGTCGCCGACGACGAGGCTTCGCGCGCGGTCTGGCTCGGGCCCAAGGGCGCCGCCAAGACGGCAAAGGCCGGCACCATCGCGATTGAATGCTCCACCGTCTCCTATGACCATGCCCGCGAGATGGGGCGCGAACTCAACGCGCGCAGTCTGATCTATCTCGATTGTCCCGTGACGGGTTTGCCGGATGCGGCCGCCAGCGGGAGGCTCACGCTGCTGGTCGGCGCCCATGCCGCCGACCTCGATCGCGCGCGGCCGTTCCTTGCACCGATCGGTTCGACCATCCACCATTTCGGCGCCGTCGGCACCGGCACGGTCTACAAGCTCATCAACAATCTGATGGGCGCGATCCAGATCGCCGGCCTCGCCGAAGGTCTTGCGATCGCCGAGCAGGCCGGGCTCGACATGAACCTGGTGCTGGAGTCGATTCTGTCAGGCGTGGCCGCCAGCCCGCAGGTGCAGCGCCATTCGAAGCGCATGGTCGCCCGTGATTTCGCCGGCGCCTCGTTCACGACGGCGTTGCGGCACAAGGATGCCGCCTATGCCGTCAAGCTCGCCGAGAGCTTGCTGGCCGACAAGCCGCTGGTCGCGCGCGCCGCGGTCGAGTCCTATGCGCAGGCGAAGGCGGAGATGCCGGATGCCGACGAAGGCCGGATGATCGAGCTGGTGTCGCGGCCGAAGACGCCTTCCTAGCTGGTTATACTGACATGGGGCAGCCTCGATCGGAACGCGGTCTCGGCATTGCCCTGGTGGCCGCCGCAGCGATCGCCTGGAGCACGGCGCCGTTCTTCACGCGACTTTTGCCGTTCGATCCCTGGATTATTCTGTTCTGGCGCGGCCTGTTCGGCGGCAGCCTGATCACGGTGATTCTCGTCATGATGCAGGGCCGTGCCGCCCTGCGGCAATTGGTGGTGCCGGGACGGGGCGGATTGCTCGTCGCATCCTTGTCCGCGATCGGCATGATCTCCTTCATTCCCGCGCTGCAGATGACCAAGGTGATGAATGTCGCCGTGCTGATCGCCACCCAGCCGTTCGTTGCCGCGGCACTGGCGTGGCTATGGCTCGGTGAAGCCGCGACAAGGCGCACGCTGATCGCGAGCCTGGTTGCTTTCGCCGGCGTCGTGATCACGGTCGGCGGCGTCGAGGCCGCCGGCGATATCAGCGGCGTGGCGCTGAGCTGCCTCATGGTGCTTGCGATATCGGCCATGACGGTCGTCGTTCGACGTCACAGGGAGACGTCGATGGTGGCGGCGGCGGCGCTGTCGAATTTCCTGGCCAGTCTCGTCAGCCTGCCCTTTGCCCAGGACATCGCCCATGTCGGCAGCAGCAGCCTTGCGATCCTGGCGATGTTCGGCTGCCTCCAGGTCGCGCTCGGCCTGACCTTCTACATGCTCGGTTCGCGCTTGCTGCCCTCGGGGCAGGCCTCCCTGATCGCGACGCTGGAAACGCCGCTGATGGCGTTTTGGATCTGGGTTGCGTTCCGCGAGTTGCCGGCCGTTCATGCTCTGATTGGCGGCGCTCTGGTGATTGGGGCCGTGATCGCCGATATTGCCGGTGATGCGCGGTCGCGCGAACGGTCCTGAAGGATGACGCAAGAGTCATATCGGAAATCGGGTGGCAATTTTCCCAGCCGCGTCCTAGGCAGGGGTTCGTGCCGCTGAAATGAAACACCATGCCCTCCAATGACAACCGGATCGACGCGCGAGGCTGGTCGCTGCTCGCCGTGCTCTCGGTGCTGTGGGGCGGGTCGTTCTTCTTCAACGGCGCGGCCTTGCGGGAATTGCCGCCGCTGACGCTCGTGTTGCTGCGCGTCGCGCTCGGCGCCGCCATTCTGCTGCCGATCATGCGCATGCAGGGGATCGCGTTTCCGAGGGGGCTGGCCGGCTGGACACCGTTCGTCACGATCGGGCTGCTCAACAATGTCATCCCGTTCTCGCTGATCGTGATCGGCCAGACCTTCATCCCGAGCGGACTGGCATCAATCCTGAATGCGACCACGCCACTGTTCACGGTCATGGTGATGGCTGCGGCAGGCGAGGAAGCCTTGCAGATGCGGCGCGTCGCCGGCGTGGCGGTTGGTCTTCTTGGCGTGGTCATCCTGCGCGGATGGGGTATCGAGACGAGGCCGGGGCAGGGGTTCGGCGTGCTGCTCTGCCTTGGCGGCGCGCTGAGCTACGGCTTTGCGGCGCTCGCAGCGCGGCGGCTGCTGAAGGACGCCGCGCCGCTCGGCACGGCGACGTTACAACTGATTGCGTCGACGGTCATGATGGCGGTTGTCGCCGGCGCGATCGAGCAGCCCTGGCGCCTGCCGAACCCGGGCCTCACGACCTGGCTCGCGGTGCTCGGCCTCGCCGGCCTGTCGACGGCGCTGGCCTACATCGTCTTCTTTCAGATCATACGGCGCTCCGGCGCGAGCAGCGTCATGCTGGTGACGCTGCTCATTCCCGTCACCGCGATCCTGCTGGGATGGCTGGTGCTGGGCGAACCCATCTCCATGCGAGAAATCGCGGGCGCACTCGTCATCGGCAGCGCACTGCTCGTGATCGACGGGCGCATCCTGTATCTGTTGCGCCGCACTGCGTAGGTTCCCGGTCCGCGTTTCACGGAACGGAACATCACGGCGCTTGCCAGCGGCGCGCCGCCTTGCGACACTCTCCTCAAAACAAGACGACAAAATAAAGGGGAGAGAACGATGCCGGGTCGTCGCCGAAGCCTTGCTGCCCTCGCCATGCTTGCTGCCGGTTTGCTCGTCGCGACACCAGCCCCGGCGCAGAAGATATACGACCTCGGGGCCTCCGACACCGAAATCAAGATCGGCAACATCATGCCCTATAGCGGGCCGGCCTCCTCTTATGGCGTGATCGGCAAGACCGAGGCCGCCTTCTTCAGGATGATCAACGACCAGGGCGGCATCAACGGGCGCAAGATCAACTTCATCAGCTATGACGACGCCTATTCGCCGCCGAAGGCGATCGAGCAGGCGCGCAAGCTGGTCGAGAGCGACGAGGTGCTGTTGATCTTCCAGTCGCTCGGCACGCCCTCGAACTCCGCGATCATGAAATACATGAACGCCAAGAAGGTGCCGCAGCTGTTCGTCGCCTCCGGCGGCACCAAGTTCGGCGATCCCAAGAATTTCCCGTGGACGATGGGTTTCCAGCCGAACTACCAGAGCGAGGGGCGCATCTACGCGAAATACATTCGTGACAAGTTTCCAGACAGCAAGATCGCGGTGCTTTGGCAGAATGACGACGCCGGCAAGGACCAGTTCAAGGGCCTGAAGGACGGCCTCGGCGACAAGGTCAACATGATCATTGCCGACAAATCCTACGAGGTCAGCGATCCCTCGATCGACTCGCAGATCGTCGCCCTGCACGATTCCGGCGCGGACATCTTCTTCTCGTGGGCCGCGCCAAAGGGGTCGGCGCAGGCGATCCGGAAGGTCGGCGAACTCGGCTGGAAGCCGAAGTTCTTCCTCGCCAACACCGCCACGTCCATCGCGTCGGTGCTGAAACCTGCCGGGCTCGACTATGCCAGGGACATCATCTCGACCGCCTATCTGAAGGACCCGACCGATCCGACCTGGGACAGGGACCCGGCCGTGGTGAAGTGGCGCGAGTTCATGGACAAATATTACCCCGACGGCGACAAGACCAATGCCAATAACCTCTATGGCTATGTGCAGGCCGAGGCGATGGCGCAGGTGCTGAAGCAGTGCGGCGACAACCTCACGCGTGAAAACGCGATGAAGCAGGCCACCAGCCTGAAGGATTTTCATACCGATCTGATGCTGCCCGGCATCATGGTCAACACCTCACCCGATGATTACTTCCCGATCGAGCAGATGCAGTTGATGCGCTTCAACGGGCAGGCCTGGGAGCTGTTCGGCGACGTCATCACCGGCGAGGTCGGCCACGAGCGCAGCCAGTAGTCAGGGCTGGCTGCCGTTTTTCGCCTTCAAGACCATGCCGCCGGCGACGCCCACGCCGAGCAGATACATCCAGCCCTCGTGGAAATCGAACAGATGCGAGTTCAGCAGCGAACTCGCCATGTTCTGAACGACGGTGACGAGGCCGATCCATGCGGCAAGACCTTCACCTGTGAACAGGCGAAGATGGGCGATCCACATCGCGTAGAGAAGGACGACGCCGAGCAGTCCCCATTGCATGGCGACGTTGAGGGTCTGGTTGTGCGGATTGCTGACGATCTCGGCATCGAGGCGGCTGCCGCTGGTGGCGGCGCGCTCGAACTGCCGCCTGATCGAGCCGGTGCCATGGCCGATCAGGGGCGCCTCGGTAAAGGCGTGAAGCGCCTTGCGCCAATAGGTCAGCCGCTGCGCGGTCGAGGCGCGGCTGATGTCCTCATGGCCATGGCGGTATTCGACCGCGATGTCGGTGATGCGCTGGCGCAGATAAGACGACGTCGTCCAGGCCAGCGCGCTCACGATGACGGCGCCCGCGAGCAGGATGAGTGCCCCGCGCGGTTTGAGAGATTTCCAGGCGAATAGCGCGAGCAGCAAGGGGATACACACCAGCGCGGTGCGGGCCGAGGCGACGAACACCATGTTGGTCGCGAACAGCACGATCAACGCCAGGCAGAGGGATGCCATCGCTATACGTCCGCTGCGCCAGAAGGTCAGCGCGGGCAGCGCGAGCGCGAAGGCGCAAAGCGTGAATTCCTGGCTCTGGTCGATGTAGTTCTTGACGGGAACACCCGCCGACGCCGTCGCGGTGATCTTCCAGGCGGGATCGAGCAGCACGATCCAGGAATAGACGGCGAGCAGCGCGCAGGAGCCGAGAAAGGCGAGACAAACCCACAAGCCGCGCTCCGAGCGGCTGAAATGGTGGAGCAGCGCCGGGATCAGCACGAGCTTGGCGACCGGCTTGACCGCATGCAACCGGTCCGCCCAAAGTCCGTCGGACCAGAGCGTGCCGGCGAGGGCGAGCAGAAGGAAGCCAAAGGGAAGCGCGAATGCGGGCCGGGCGAGCTGTCGCCCATAGTCGCGCCAATCGATCGTCGGCGTCACGGCGAGCAGCCAGAGGCCGACCAGGATCGACGGCGCCGTGGTCGACCAGGGCAGCGATGCCGCGGTCAGGGCGGCGAGACCATCGACCACCCGGATCAGCAGGGGTGACTTGCCCGAGGCCGGCCATCGGGCGCGTCCGCGCTGAGCGTCCGCAGGGCTGGGCCATGTCGCGGAGTCGACGCTCATCCGTACGACGCCAGTTGCGTGGCGGCGAGACCCTCCGTGGGCAGCTCATGTCCGAGGAAATCGCGGGCCTGGGTCTGGTAGCCGAAGCGCGCGGCGAGTTCGCCACGTCGTGACCTGATCCTGTCGCGCCACTCCTCCTGCCGTGCCAGCACGCGGGTGATCGACGCCGCGATCGAGTCGGTCGAGAACGGGTCGAAATAGTCGGCAAGCTCGCCTGCGACCTCGCGGAACACCGCGATGTCGGAGCACAGCACCGGCGTGTTCGCGGCCAGCGCCTCGATGATCGGCACGCCAAAGCCCTCGGCGAAGCTCGGCATGATCAGCCCGTGCGCGTCGGCGATCAGGGTGGCCTTCTCGTGTTCGTCGACATAGCCGGCGAAACGCACGTTCGGGGGCAGATTGCCCATCCGGGCGATCTTGCCGGCATAGCCGATCACGACGAGATCGGCCTGCGGCACGCTGCGGAAGGCGCGGACGATGGTGGCGACGTTCTTGCGTGGCTCGTTCGAGACGATGACGACGAAGCTCGGCCGCCCCGGACGCCCCGACGGGGCTGGCAGGTGCAGGACATCCGGGGCGTCGAACCGGGTGCGGGGATAGACGACCCGCGCCGGCAGGTGCGAAAATTGCGGCAGCAAGTTCCGGAACCGCATCATGGTATAGTTCGAGACGAAGGCGAGCTCGTCGGCCTGCCGCAGGCTGGTGAGCAGTCGCGACAGGAACAGGCGCGTGGCGACGTCGCTGAGCTTGACGTCGGTGAGCGGCAGCAGATCGTGGACCACGCAGATCACCTTGGCCCCCGGTTTGCGCCGGATCACCACCCGGGTCGGCGTGTCCACCACGATGACGTCGTAGTCGCGCGCATCGACCCGGGGCGGCGGTAGCAGGAAGAAGGCAGACGAGTCCTGGTAGCTGTAGATGCCTGCCTCGAGCTGGAAGTCGTGGAATAATTCGAGGTGGCGCAAATCCGGCGGTATGTATTCGATCGCCGAGGTGCCGTTCTTGAGTCGCCGCGCATCCAGTCCGCGCAGCCGGAGTGCGCGCAGCAGGCAGAGGAGATAGTCCGACGAGAGCATCATGGCGGCCTTGTGGTGGACCCAGCCAAGGGTGCGCCGCAGGCCGTTGCGCGCCAGCGGCTCTCTCATGTTGATCTCGTCCAGGAACCGGTAGAGGGCCAGCAGCTCGATGTTGCGCGCCTCCGTCGGGAACAACCTGGTGCGCCGCTCGCGCCCGCGCAATTTGCGATAGCGCCGCGAGGTCTCGACCAGCAGCGTCAGCGCGTGGCCCTCGGCGGCGAGCGAACGCATCAATTCGCGCGTGACGTGGAAGATGCCGCGCTTGTGGTTGGGCTGGCCCAGCGCCTCGGAGACGAGAAGGATGGCCTGTTTCATGCGCGTTTCTCGCGAAGCTCGAGGGCATGCGTCGCCGGCGGCTCGACCGCGACGGTCGAGGCGATGCGGCCGCGGTCGAGGTTGATGATCGTGGAGCAGGTGCGCCGCAGCAGCGGCCGGTCGTGCGAGGCGATGATCACGATCGCCGCCTGCGAGACGAGGTTTTGGAGCCGCATCTCGGCCTTCTCGGCAAAATGTTCGTCGACGACGCTGAGCCATTCGTCGAGCAGCAGGATGTCGGCCGGAAATGCGGTCGCGGTAGCGAACAGCACGCGCATCAGCATCCCCGAGGAGAACATCCGCAACGGCAGCCGCTGCATCCGGGTCTCGAGCTCTGTAAAGGCCCAGATCTCGTCGATCACGCTGCGGGTCGGCTTACGGCCGCCGATCCGCAGCAGCAGCGCGATGTTGTCTTGCGCCACGAAATCGAGGTTGACGCCGGCGTTCAGGCCGAGCAGGGGCACGATGTTGCCGTGGACCGCAACGCGGCCGCCGCTCGGCGGGTATACGCCGGCGATCAGGCGCAGCAGGGTCGACTTGCCGGAGCCGTTGGGGCCGGCAAGTCCGATACGCGCGCCGGGTTCGGCTTCGATCGTGATATTGTCGATGGCACGGATTGTGCGCATCTGGCCTGGCTCGCGGATGAGGCGGCCGAGCAGCCGCCGCTTCAGCGAGAAGTCGTAGGCGCCGTAGAGCGGATAATCGAGGCAGACGTTATGGAGCCTGATCGAGACCATGGTCAGATCCAGAATGCGGCTTTGCGCAGTTGAACCAGCGTCAGCACGCTCGCAAGGATCAGCAGCGCGAGCGTGACGAGGACATAGACGAGGCTCGCAGGGTCGACATGACCACCCGCAAGCGGCTCGCGCCACACTGCGAACAGATGCGTGAGCGGATTGAGCCGCAGTACGATCGCGCGCTGGTTGATCATGTCGGACGACCAGATCACGGGCGAGGCAAGGAAGGCGAGCATCAGCGTCGATTCGATGATCGGCTTGAGGTCGTGATAGCGCGTTGCGAGCGCGCCGAGGACGAGGCTCAGGGCGAAAGTGCAGGCCACGAACAGCAGCAGGCCCGGCAGCGCAGCCAGTGCGTACGAGACATCGTGGGGTGACAGGACGAGCCACAGCACCAGCGGCACGCAGGCGTTATGCAGCGCGAACAGCCCCTGGCGGAACGTGCATTGCAGCAGGAAGACGACCGGCGGCAGTGCCCGGTCGCGGATCAGGCTCGCCGAATTCTGCAGCGCCGTGGTCGCATCCAGCACGACGCCGTTGAGGAAGGTCCAGGCCGTCATCGACAGCGCCAGCATCGGCAGGCGCGACAGCATGCCGGTGTTCGACATCTGGCCGATCACCGAGCCCAGCACTGCAACCACGATCGCCATCTGCAGCGACATCCAGAACGGTCCGAGCAGTGAGCGCACGTAGCGGTGCCGCATGTCGGACCACGCCAGCGCGGCCGCAATCCGGACGCTTTCCATCCACTCCGTCGGCCGCGGCCGCTCGGTATCAGATGCCGGCGCGGGGCTGGGCGCGGCGACGGCGTTGCGGTAGACGGTTTCCATGCCCTCCCTGAAGGCCGCGGCGGAATAGCGGGTGAGGGCGCGGGTGCGGGCTGCGACGCCCATGCGACGGCGGCGCTCGGGGTCGCGGATCAGGGTGTCGATGGCATATCCGAGCATCTCCGGATCGCCGGGCGGCACGGTGATGGCTTCCATGCCGTGGCGGGCGACGCGCGGCACGGCCGTATCGAGCGCCGTGTTCACGACGGGGCGACCGGCGGCCATGGCTTCGAGCTGGACGAGGCCGAAGGTCTCGGCGTTGGTTACCGAAGGAATCACGAAGACGTCGCACAGGCACATCAGCTTGACGCGTTCGCTGTCGCTGACCGAGCCGAGCAGGCGGACGCGGTCAGTCAGGCCAAGCTCGCGGATCAACTGCTCCAGACGCGGCCGCTCATTGCCCTCACCAATGATCCAGACCTCGAACGCGCGACTGGCTGCGGCGCGTATCAGGACGTCAAACCCCTTGTAGGGCACGAGCCGGCCGCAGGCGAGGACGAGCCGGCCGCGGTCGTTGACGTGGTGCGGCTCGAGCTTCGGCCAGTCGTATCCGGAGCTGTCGATGCCGAACGGCACGACGTGACATTTGTGGTCGAATTCGCGCAGCAGCGGCGTGGTCTCGACCAGCACGTGGTCCGAGACGATGATCGCTTTGGCGCGGCGCAGCGTTCGCCGCATCAGGGGCTGGACGAACCAGCGCAGGCCGGCATGGGTGACGATGTCGGCGTGCCAGTGCACCACCAGCGGTCTGCTGCCGCCGAATCCCAGAGCGAAGACGAGGTCGGCGAGCGGGAAGGGGGCATGGAGTGCAAGCAGATCGTGCTTGGCGATTCTGCGCCACAGCCGCCACGGATAGGTCGGAGCGGTCGGAAGCGAGAACAGATTGCCGAACGAGCGGACGCGCTCGACCGGCACGTCGTTGACGACGAGTTCGCGCGGCCCGGCCGATTGCGAGCAGACCAGCACGGCGGAGGCGAAGGCGTCCTTCAGGCTGGCGCAGATGTCGCGGATCACCGTCAGCGTGCCGCCGAACAGGTCGGGATAATAGATCTTGAAGATGTGCAGCACCGACGGGCGGTGCGCTGTTTCGTGCAAGGGGGCCTGCAAGTCTTCCTGGGTGTGGTGCATGACGGGGTCAGCCTGCGATCAGCGCTGCGACGAACGGTGCGGCCAGCACCGAGATGAAGATCACGCCGCGCAGCAGCGCGGGCAGGATGGGTTCGATTGCGCCGTGCCACCGGCCGGGATCAGGAACGGCACGCAGCGCACTGGAATTGCGGACCAAGCGGTCAGCCATGGGTGTTGTGTCCCTTCACGTCGCGCCCCTCAGTGAGGTCCGGTATATGTGGGAAAATTTACCACGTCAATTGCGAAGTGAGAAATGTGGGATTGTGTCCCACGTGTGGCGCAGGTACAATTCAGACATGAATGCCAAGTCCGGGTCCAAGGTGGTCGACAAGCCGGCGGCTCCGCAGCCGAATTCGGCCGAGAAGCTGCACGCGCCGCTGGCGCGGCTGCTGCGCCCGCTCGTGCGGCTCTGCATCCGCAGCGGCATGACATTTCCGGCGCTGGCGCAACTGCTTCGCGAGCTCTTCGTCAACGTCGCCGAGCACGATTTCGCTCTGGACGGCAAGGAGCAGACCGACAGCCGCGTCAGCCTGCTCACCGGCATCCATCGCAAGGAAGTCGCGCGGCTGCGCGGCGCGGGGACGCCGGTGCACGAGACCCCGGCGGCGGTGTCGCTGACGAGCGCGGTGATCGCGCGCTGGCTCGCCGCGCCGGAGTTCACCGATGCAAGGGGCGAGCCGCTGGCGCTGCCCCGCACCGCCGAGGGCGATGCGCCGTCGTTCGAGCAACTGGTCGCCTCCGTCACCAAGGACGTGCGTCCGCGCGCGGTGCTCGACGAATGGGTCGACCGCAAGCTCGTCACCATCAACGCTGCCGACGAGATCGAGCTGGTTGAGGCCGCCTTCGTTCCCAGCGGCGAAGACGACAGCAAATGGCATTATCTCGGCCGGAATCTGCACGACCATATCGCGGCGGCCGAACGCAACGTCTCGGGCGCGGCCCCGCGTTTTCTCGAACGCGCGGTGCACTACAACAACATCTCGCCGAAGCTTGCGCGCCGCCTCGAAGCGCGCTCGCGCGAACTGGCGATGGACGCGCTGAAGACGGCCAACCGCGAAGCCCACCGTGCGCTCGGCAGGGACAAGGGCGGTGACGCCCGCTGGAATTTCGGCATCTACATCTACAGCGAAGATGCCGACGAAGAGGGCGAGGCCAGGGAGGGCGGCAAAGAAGGTGGCTCCTCATGAGCCGGCCGCCGCTGATCTCGCGCCGTCTGCTGCTGACGGGGCTCTGGCTCGCCGGCACCGCCATGGCGCGGGCGCAGGTCGGACGCGGCACCGATCAGGGCATCGGTGGCACCGGGCTCACGCGCGGTGACGATCACGGCATCGGCGGCACCGGCATCGTCGGCGTGATCCAACGCTTCGGCAGCATCTACGTCAACGGCGAACGCATCACCTATGCCAGCGATGTCCCGGTCCGGATCGATGGCCAGGCGGCGAGCCCCAAGGCCCTGCGCATCGGCCAGCTCGCGCGCGTCGTCGCAACCCGCCAGGCCGACGGCACGCTGGTCACGCGCAACATCGCGATCGCGAGCGAGGTCGCAGGTCCGATCGAATCCGCAAAGGGCAACGAGCTGATCGTGCTCGGCCAGAAGATCGTCGCAACCGGCAAGGACAGCAAGCTCAGAGCCGGCACGCAGGTTGCGGTCTACGGTCTGCGCCGCGCCGACGGCGTGATCGTCGCAACTCTCATCGAGCCACGACGCGAGACGACCGAGCGTGTCACCGGTCTCGTCGAGCGCGGGCCCGACGGTTTGCGGATCGGCGGACTGAGGCTGAGCGGTGTCGATCCCTTGCTGGTCGGTCAGCGCGTCCAGATCGAAGGCAGCGCGAGCCAGGGCGCAATGCAGGCCGCGCGCACGCGGATCGACGATTTTTCGGATCTCGTCGGTGCAAGCCGCCTGTCGATCGAGGCGTATGTGCAGCGGGCGGGATCGAACCTGCAACTCGGCTCGGGGATCGTCGCTCGCGATGGCTCTCGGTTCGGCCCGGCTGCCGGCGAAGCGCGCATGGTGGTGAACGGCGCGTTCGACCGCTCACGCGGATTCGAGGTGGATTCGGCTCGGGCCATCGGGCAGGGGCCGGGCACATCTGCGGCCGGCGCTGGCAGTCCGGACCGGTCGCCCGGAGGCTCGATCCTGCATCCCAATCGCGGCACGCCCAATTTGGGTGGTGGTCAGCCAGGTGCGCCGGGCGGGCCTGTGCCTGGATCCAGCCCCGGCGCCAGTCCCGGCTCGGTGCCGCCGGGCTCAGGCAGCGCGTCGCCAGGCCCTGCTGGTCCTGGCGCGCCCGGCTCAGGCCCGATGGGCCCCGGTGGCGGCATGGGCGGTGGCTTCGGAGGGCCCGGCGGCGGGATGGGCGGTGGCCGGCGCTGACCAGAACTGAGGCGCACGCGGAGCGCGCCTCAGTCTTGCGCGCTCAAGACATCTTGACGTGAGGCTCGCGCTCCCAGACTCGCAATTTCCCGAGGCCGTCGACGAACGATTTGGCCTCTTTCGCGCTTGCGATAGGGATGCATCCGTCGTCGAAATCTTCAGAGGCGACGCCTGCTTTCTCGAACAGCGGGAGCGCCGCTTCGACATAGCCGATGAATTTGCAATGCGCGAACGCGTCGGCAAGGAAATCGCGTGCCGAGGACTCCAGCAGCAAATCGTTCATGGCATCAGCCGCGGGCATGAGCACGACTGCGTCGTAGAGAACGGACGGCCCGCCGTCGATCATCTGGTCGGCCTCGATCCAACTCCCGTCGCTGGCCTTGGCGCCGGTGACCTTCGGCGCGATGATCTCGAAGGTCGCTCCGGACTTGTCGAGAGCGGCCTTGATGGCTTTGAGGATGTTGGCGTCCGAACCGTCGGAGACGAGGATACCGAGCTTTCGCCCCTCGAAACGCTCCGGGCCATTTCCGACGATGCTCAGGGCCGGGGAGGGATCGAGATCCTGACGCGTGGGCATGGCTGCGTCGGCAGGCTTCGGCATCTTCTGCAGGCCGAGCTTGTTTGCGACTTCGCTGGCCAGCGTCTCATCGATATTGAGCAGATGCGAGACGACACGTTCCCGGATCACCGGAATTTTCACCTTGCTGAGCTCGAACGTCAGGGCTGCGGCAATGTGCGACTGCTCTGCCGGGGTCTGGCTGATGAAGAACTGACGGGCCTGGCTGTAATGATCTGCAAAGCTTTCAGCGCGCAGACGGCGCTTTGCGCCCTGTTCCACCTCGGCGAACGGCGTGAAGCCGCGCTGCGGCGACTCTCTTGGTCCCTCGCCGAACGAGTTCGGCTGGTAATTGACGCGTCCGACCGGGTTGCGCATCGCCATGTGTCCGTCCTGCTGGAAATGGGCGAAGGGGCATTTGGGCGCATTGATCGGGATGTGGGTGAAATTGGGGCTACCCAGCCGCTTCAGCTGCGTGTCGAGGTAAGAGAAATTACGCCCCTGCAGCAGGGGATCGTTGGAGAAGTCGATTCCCGGCGGAACGTTCTGGGTCATGAAGGCGACCTGCTCGGTTTCCGCAAAGAAATTGTCGGGCATCCGATCGAGCACCAGCCGTCCGACCGGAACGGGCGGCAGAACTTCTTCCGGGATCAGCTTGGTCGGATCGAGCACGTCGAAATCGAAGGAATCGGCGAAGTCCTGATCGAACAGCTGGAGCTGCAGCTCCCATTCCGGGAAATTTCCGGTCTTGATCGCCGTCCAGAGATCGCGCCGGTGGAAGTCGGGATCGGCACCGTTGATCTTGACGGCTTCGTTCCACACCACCGACTGCAGTCCGAGTGTCGGCTTCCAGTGGAATTTGACGAAGGTGGATTCGTTCCTGGCATTGACGAGGCGGAACGTGTGGACGCCGAACCCTTCCATGAAGCGAAACGAGCGCGGGAGGGCGCGGTCGGACATCACCCACATGACCATGTGCATGCTCTCGGGGGTGAGGCTGATGAAGTCCCAGAAATTGTCATGCGCCGATTGCGCCTGCGGGAACGCGCTGTCCGGCTCCTCCTTGACCGCATGGATCAGGTCGGGAAACTTGATGGCGTCCTGAATGAAGAAGACCGGCATGTTGTTGCCGACGATGTCCCAATTGCCTTCCTGCGTGTAGAGCTTGACCGCAAAGCCGCGCACATCCCGGGCGAGATCGACCGAGCCCTTGCTTCCGGCCACGGTGGAAAATCGCACGAAGGCCGGCGTCTTTTCGCCGGCGCGCTGAAACAGGTCGGCCTTGGTGTATTTCGTGAGCGATTTATAGGTCTCGAAGAACCCATGCGCCGCGTAACCGCGCGCATGCACGACGCGCTCGGGGATGCGTTCGTGGTCGAAGTGGAAGATCTTCTCGCGAAAATGGAAATCCTCGAGCAGCGTCGGCCCGCGGGGCCCGACCTTCAGCGAGTTCTGGTCATCCGACACCGGGCCGCCCTGGGCCGTCGTCAGGACAGGTGTTTTGCCCGTGGCGGTTTGATGAAGTTCGCCGCCTTCACCTCGCATGAGCTTCTGATCGTGGATCGTTGCCGTTCCCGCAGATACGGGGGTCGATTTCGTCTTTTTAGCCATGTGAGGATCTCCGGGGCCGGGGAGTCCTTCAATCCGGCTGCGCAGGTTCCGTTCCTCGCGAATGGTCTCCGCCGCTGGCGCGGCTCCCCGAATTCGGGGAGCCGACGATCAGCATGATGCGGGCTGCGGCTGCGACGTCGCTTTGATCGGCTCAGTGGGCTGCCTGCGGCTTGCCCTGTGGTCCGAGGCTGGCTTCATCGGGCTTCTCCGCGTCGTCGGCCGTCGCCTTCGCCGAATGGTCGGCCGCCAGCACAATGTAGAAAGCGGGCACCACGAAGAGGGTGAACAGCGTCCCAATCGAGAGGCCCGAGGCGATCACCAGCCCCATGTTGAAGCGGGAGGCGGCCCCCGCGCCGGTCGCGGTGATCAGCGGCATCACGCCGATCACCATCGCAGCCGTCGTCATCAGGATCGGACGCAGCCGGATCGCGGTCGCCTCAATGACGGCGTCGCGCTTGGAGCGGCCGGCATGCTGCAGCTCGTTGGCAAATTCGACGATGAGAATGCCGTGCTTGCTGATCAGACCCATCAGCGTGACGAGGCCCACTTCGGTGTAGATATTGAGGCTCGCACCCTTGACGCCCATCATGATGAAGATCAGGGCGCCTGCGATCGACATCGGCACCGAGACCAGAATGATCAGGGGATCCCGAAAGCTCTCGAACTGCGCCGAAAGCGCCAGGAAGATGATGATCAGGGCGAAGCCGAACGTCGTGGCGAAGCCGGACGATTCCTGGATGAATTGCCGCGACTGCCCGCCATAGTCGATACTGTAGCCCTTGGGCAGCGTCCGGTCCGCGATCTCCCTCAGCGTGGCAAGCGCTTCGCCGGTGATCACGCCGGGCATCGCCACGCCGGAGATGGTGGCGGCATTGACCTGCTGAAAATGGTTCAGCGATTGCGGAACCGTCGATGTCTTCAACGAGGCCACCGTCGACAGGGGAACGGACGTGCCGTCCGAGGTCTTGATGTAGTAATCAAGCACCTGATCGGCGTTCAGTCGCTGGCGCTGCTCGACCTGGGGGATGACCTTGTAGGAGCGGCCATCCAGGCCGAAATAGTTGACGTAACCGCCGCCGAGCATGGAGCCGAGCGCACCGCCGACATCGCTGAGCTTGAGGCCGAGCTGGGCGGTCTTTTCCCGGTCGATGATGACCGAGGTTTGCGGCTGGTCGACCTTCAGGTCGTTGTCGAGGAAGATGAACTTGCCGCTCTTCAAGGCCTCGGCCGTGAATGCCTTGGCGATGCCGTCGAGCCGGTCGAATGGATCCGTTGTCTGGATCACGAACTGGATCGGCAGGCCGCTTGCACCGGGTAGCGGCGGCAGCTGGAACGCCACGATCTTGGCGCCCGCGACCCCCGACATCTCCTGCTGAAGCACCGGCTGGAGCTGCGCCGCCGTCTTGTCGCGCTTGTCCCAGGGTTTGAGCACCCAGCCGGCGATCGAGCTGCCGACCAGGTCGAGCTGAAATACGCCGGCAGTTTCCGCATGGGCTGCAATGCGCCGGTAGACCTCGGCGGAGTACAGGAGCTTCTGCTGCAGCGTCGCATTCGGCGCGAGCGTCGACTGCATCAGGATCGCGCCCTGGTCTTCTTCCGGCGCCAGTTCGTTCTTGGAGTTGCTGTAGAGCCAGTAGATGCTGCTGAGGACGAGGGCGGCGAACACCACGGTGACGGGGATCGTCCTCAGGCTGCTGTCGAGCATCCGTCGGTACAGGTGCTGCAAGGACTCCATCCGCGCATCGATGAACCCGACGATGCGGTCGTCCAGCGTCGGCTTGCCGGTGTTCGGCGGCTTCAGGATGAAGGCGCAGCACATCGGCGTCAGAGTCAGCGCGATGATGGCCGATACCGCCACGGCACCGGCGAGCGTGAAGGCGAATTCGGTGAACAGCGCACCGGTCAGGCCGCCCTGGAAGCCGATCGGCACATAGACCGCGATCAGCACCACGGTCATGGCCAGGATCGGACTGGCGAGCTCCCGCGCCGCCAGCAGCGCAGCCTGCAACGGCGTCTTGCCCTCGGCCAGATGCCGATTGACGTTCTCGACGACGATGATGGCGTCGTCGACCACAAGACCGATCGCGAGCACCAGCGCCAGCAGGGTCAAAAGGTTGATCGAGAACCCCAGCGCCAGCAGCAGGGTGAACGTGCCGACCAGCGACAGCGGGATGGCGATCACGGGAATCAGCACCGAACGCCACGATCCCAGGAACAGAAACACCACCACGGTGACGATCAGGAGCGCTTCGACGAGTGTATGGATCACTTCCTCGATCGAGCTGTTCACGAAGTCGGTGGAGTCGTAGATGATCTCCGAATTGAGACCGTCCGGCTGCTGCGCCTTGATGTCGGGATAGACCGCACGGACGCCCTTGATGACGTCGAGGAGGTTGGCGTTTGGCGCGACCTGGATTCCGATATAGACCGCACGCTTGCCGTTGAATCCGACCGACGAATCGTAATCCTCGGAGCCGAGCGTGACGTTCGCCACGTCCGACAGCTTGACGTTGGAAGCGCCGGCCTGCTTGACGACCAGGTCGCGAAACTCCTGGAGCGACTTCAGGTTGGTCGCGGCGGTCAGGTTGACCTGGACCATCTGGCCCTTGGTGGTGCCGAGTCCCGCGATGTAGTCGTTGCTGGACAGCGCGGTCGAGACGTCGGATGCGGTCAGGCCATAGGCCGCGAGCTTGATCGGATCGAGCCAGGCGCGCAGCGCAAAGGTCTTGTTGCCGAGCAGCTCGGCGGTCTGCACACCCGTCACGGCCTGAAGCTTGGGCTGCACCACGCGGATCAGATAGTCGGTGATCTGGTTCGGCGCCAGCACGTCGCTGCTGAAGCCGAGATACATGGCGTCGATGGTCTGGCCGACTTTGACCGTCAGCACCGGCTGCTGGACGCCGCTCGGAAGCTGGTTGAGGACCGAGTTCACCTTGGTGTTGATCTCGGTCAGCGCCTTGCCGGAATCGAAATTCAGCCGCAGGTTGACGGTGATGGTCGAGGTGCCCGACTGGCTGGTCGAGGTCATGTAGTCGATGCCGTTGGCCTGGGCGATGGCATTTTCCAGCGGCGTGGTGATGAAGCCGGCGACGATCGCCGAATCCGCGCCGTAATACGTCGTCGTCACGGTGACGATCGCGTTCTGGGTTCGCGGATATTGCAGGATCGGCAGCGAGGTCATCGACCTCAGACCCAGCACCAGGATCATCAGGCTGACGACCATCGCGAGGACGGGCCGGCGAATGAAGATGTCGGTAAAGGACACGCTGTTTGATCCTTACTGATCGATCGGCTTGGGATTGGGATCGTTCGCCAGGGGAATCGAGTTGTCCACCTTGAGCAGGGTGCCGTTGCGCAGCTTGATCTGGCCGGCGGTGACGACGGCTGAGCCGGCATCGAGACCGGAGAGCACGGCGACCTGGTCGCCGCGAGTGGGGCCGGTCTTGACGAAGGTCTGGCGTGCCACCAGGCCCTGCTTGCCCGGCGCGTCGCTCTTGACCGCGAGGAACACCGATTCTCCATAGGTGTTGTAGACGATCGCGGTCTGAGGCAGCGTGAGGTAGCTCGTCGGCTGGCCGACGCGGACGTCTATCCTGGCGAACATGCCGGGTAGCAGCTTGTGATCCGGATTGTCGAACAGCGCGCGGACCTGGACGTTGCGGCTGGTTGAATCGACCTTGGAGTTGAAGGCTTGCACCACGCCCTTGAAGCTGCGGTCCGCAAACGCATCGACGCGGGCCACGACCTCTTGCCCGACCTTGACCTGGTCGATTGCCTGTTGCGGCAGCGTGAAGTCGACGAAGAGGCGATCGAGCGCCTGGAGCGTGACGATGGTGGTTCCGGCGGTCAGATACTGGCCGACATCGACCTGACGCACGCCGAGGCGTCCGGCGAACGGCGCCCGCAAAGTCTTCTGATCCACCAGCGCCTTCTGCTGGGCGACGAGAGCGAGTGCGTTGCGCTCGTTGACGGCATCGCTGTCCACCGTTGCCTGGCTGACCGCATTGATCTTGAGCTGACCCTCATCGCGTCGCAGCGTGATTCCGTAGCCGTCCGCGGTGGCCTGGAGCGACTGCAGCTTGGCGACGTCGTCCTCCTTGCGCAGATCGAGCAAGACGTCGCCGGCGGCGACATCCTTGCCGGATTCGAAGTGAATGCCGGCCACGATTCCGGCCTGCTGCAGCGAAAGATCGGCACCGTTCACGGCGCGAAACGTGCCGATCACGGTCAAGGTCGATTGCCAGTCGCTGGGTTGCGCGGTGGTGGTCGACACCGTTTGCGGCGGATCGGCGAGCGAGGCCATGACCTGACTGATCATGCCGGCGCGGAAATTGACGAACCAGGCGAGGGCGGCAAACACCACCCCGACCGCACACAGCATGATGATCATGCGCTTGAACATGGCGTCTAGCTTTCGCGTTAGTTGGATGGCGGAGCCGGCTGCGGGGGCAGGGCTCCTGCGGGTACGAAGATCGCGGCAATGCCCGCGGGCCTTACCTCGGCGTCCGGAGTTTCATCGATGCGATTCCACCAGCCGCCACCCAGAGCCTGATACAGCGCAACGGTGTCGGCATAGCGGGAGGCCTGCGCCTTCACGCGGTTGATCCGCGCCGTCAGCAGCGTCTGTTCGGCATTGATGACGGAGATGAATGTGGTTGAACCCGCCTTGAATTGGGCCTGGGACATCTTGAGGCTTTCGGCCGCGGTCTTTTCCGCCTCGACCTGCGCCTTCAACAGGTCGGCATCCGATTGAATCGCATGGAGCGCGTCGGCGACGTTCTGGAACGCGGTGATCACGGTCGAACGATATTTCGCGCCGGATTGCTCCAACGCTGCGACCTTGGATTCCTTGGTGTGGAACAGGTTTCCGGCGTCGAAGATCGGCCCGGTCACGCTGGCGGCCGCGCTCCACGCGGCGGATTGCGGTCCGTATAAACTCGATAGCGCGAGTGCCGAGCTGCCACCCGAGGCGGACAGTGTGACGTTGGGCAGCATGTTGGCGGTGGCCACGCCGACATTGGCGCTGGCCTGATGCACCTGGCTTTCGGCGGCCTGGATGTCCGGGCGCTGGCGCACCAGCAAGGAAGGCACCGTAACCGGCAGGTCGCGCGGCAGGCGCAGGTTCGACAGCGGCACCGCCTCGCCCTTGTCCTGGCTCGGCAGACGACCAAGATAGGCCATCAGCTGGTTGCGGTTCTGCGCGCGCGATTTTTGCAGTGGCGGCAGCGTCGCGACCGTCTGCGCGAGCTGGGCCTTCTGGGTCAGGACGTCGGCATTGGAGACGGCGCCGAGGGCGAACTGCTGCTCGAGCAACGCCACCAACTGGCGCTGGCCCTCGATCTGCTCCTCGGTGACGCGAATCTGATCGGCATAGGAGGCGTCACTGATCGCCGTCGTCACCACATTGGCCGTCAAGGTCAGGTAGGTCGCCTCGAGTTGGAAGCGCTGATAGTCGGCATTGGCAAGATCGGCCTCGATCCCGCGTGCCTTGCCGCCGAAGATGTCGGGTGTGAAAGAAATCGGAACGGACGTCTTGTAGAGGGTGAACAAGGACGAGGGGCCGGTCTGCCCCGATTCCGCCAGGGGTGTCTGGCTGCGGGTGACGCTGTCGCTTCCGGTGACGGACGGCATCAACGCGCCGATGTCGGCCGCGGCAACTTCGCGTGCCTGGCGCAGCGCAGCCTGCGCTGCGGTGATGTCGGGATGGTTCTCGATCGCCTCTCGGACGAAGGCTTCGATCCTCCGCGAGCCGAACACCTTCCACCAGATGCCCGGCACATCCGCGCCATGGACGAATCGCTGTGCCGTACCGCCGGGCCCGTCTGCCGCAGCGGCCGAGGACAAGCGGCCCGCGGTATAGCCGCTCACGGGGGGAGCTTCCGCAGGTACGAAGTTCGGGCCGACTGCGCATCCCCCAAGGGCAAGGGCGTGTGCGAGGGGTATCAGCGCACCCTTCTTCAACCTGGCGTAAAGAGTCATCGTTGCTCGCTTGGAACTGGACTGTTTAGTACTTGACTGGGGCTAGGTGCGTTGTCAACAGTACTGTACTGTTCAGTTTTGCGTTACCCAAGGGAAAGAGGTTCCTTGCCGCCGAATCCCATACTTTGTTTTTTGGGGGTGATAACAATCCGGAAAGTTGCGGGTTTGCACAGGCGAAGCGTTTCGTGAGCCAAAGGAGAGCCGTCCTTGATTGAAACCACCGAGCACCGCGCCCACGAAAAGGAGGTGGCGCATGCTGGCCGCAAGGTTGACATCGTCACCCGTGCGGCCTGGGATCTGTTCCTGGACCAGGGGTTTTCTGCGACCAGCATGGACGCCATCGCGAAAGTCGCCGGCGTGTCCAAGGCGACGCTCTATGCCTATTTTCCGAGTAAGGAGGCCCTGTTTGCATCCTTGATCGTCGCGGAGTGTGAGAGCCTGCAGGACGACTTGCCTGTGCCGAAACTGTCGGCCGGACTGTCCGAGGCGCTGCGGGAGTTCGCCAAGCAATACCTCACCAGCTTCATCCATCGAAAGGACGTCGCTTTCGTCCGCATCATCGCCAATGAGAGCGGCCGGTTTCCAGTGCTCGCCCGGCTGTTCTATGAAAGCGGACCCGAGGCCACGACCCGGCGGCTTGCCGTATTCCTCGACCAAGCGCGGGCCAAAAAGCTGTTGGAATTCGACGATCCGGTGGAGGCCGCCAGGCAGTTCCTGTCTCTGGTTCGCGGCGAACTGCCGCTGCGGATCGTTCTGGGCCTCAGCGATATCACCGAGCAGGCGATCGAACAGGAAATCGAGGCTGGCCTGAAATTCTTCCTGAAGGCATGCCAACCCCAGGCCTGAGGGCTCTCGAACGCTGGGGCCCTGATCTATCCCGCGCTGAGGCGCACGCCGGCACGCAGGAATTTCTGCGGGTCGACTGCCTCGCCGTCGATGCGGGTTTCGTAGTGCAAATGGGGGCCGGTGGAGCGGCCGGTCGATCCGACCAGCCCGATGACCTGGCCGAGCTTCACGATCTCGCCAACCTTGACGTTGATCTCGGAGAGATGGCCGTAGCGGGTCGACAGCCCATTGCCGTGATCCACTTCGACCATGCGGCCATAGCCGCCTGACCAGCCGGCCGAGACGACCTTGCCGTTGGCGGTGACGCGCGCGGGATCGCCGGTCGCACCGCGGAAGTCGAGCCCGGTGTGCATGGCCGGGCGGCCGAGAAATGGATCGCTGCGCACCCCGAAGCCCGAGGTGAATTCGACCTCGCCGATCACGGGCTTGCGATAGGGCACCTGCGCCAGCGTGCGGTTGAGGCGATCCATCTCGGCGCGCGCGGTGTTGATGCGAAACAGCTGCCTCTCGAACGGACCGGCATTGGCGGTCAGCTTGACCGGGACGAACGGCCCACCCATGGCCGCGCGCGGCACGGCGGCTTCGAGGCTGGCGAGATTGAGGCCGAGGTCGCTGACGACGCCGCGCATTCGGCGCATGCGTGAATCCATGCTTTCCTCGACGGCGCTGAGCGCTGCGATCTGGCGGCGCTCGACCTGGTCAAGCGAAGACGTCAACCGGACCAGGACGTTGTCGAATCCCTGGTTCTTGGCGAACTGGTTGGTCGGCGGCGCGATGACGGACGGTGCACGCGATTCGAGCCGTGCCTCGCGATCGGGCGGCGCCACAAAGATCACGGTGTCGCTGATCGGCGACGGCTTCGGCGTGCCCTGCATTGCAGTGCCCTGGGTCGAATCGCCGCGCTGCGGGGCCGCGCGCGGTATCGACCCGGTCACGTCGGGCATGGCGCCAAGCGCCGTCGCCCGGGATTCCAGCGCCGTCTGGCGCTTCATGATCTGCTCGAGCTTCTGGTCGAACTGCTCCTGGTCGAGCAACTGGCGGCTGGTGGTGCGGTCGACCTTGGCGCGCAGTTCGGTGATGCGGTCCTCATAGGCGTATTGCATCTCGGCCTGGCGGGCGATCAGCCGGGTCAGGACATCGTCACGGAACGCGAAATAGGTGGCGGTCGCTGCCGACCAGAGCCCGAGCAGCACCACCGTGCCGACCACGATCCAGAACACGACAGGTCCGAGGCGGACCTGCTTGCCGTGATGCACGATAGTGTAGGCGTCGTCGGGCGCGGGAAGGGGAACCGCGGCCGCAACCGCGGCCGCCGAACGCCGTTGATAGGCGCGTCCATGGTCGTGAGGGTGATGTTGGGGGTACTGCGAGAAGTGGGCAGAACTTTTCGACATCGGCACTCCGGCGCCGGTCGGAATGGTTCCTTACGGCTCAATTGCCGCGGCAATCTGGGCTGGTCATGGTTAATTTTCCGGAAACGGGAGTACTCGAATCTGACGGGCTGGTTAAAGACTTCTTGCGGCTTCCAGCACCTCATCGGCGTGGCCGTCGACTTTGACACTGCGCCAGACCCTCGCGACCTTGCCGTCGGTCCCGATCAGCACCGTGGTCCGAAGAATCCCAAGGAAGCTCTTGCCGTACATGGATTTTTCGCCCCAGGCGCCATACGCTTCCAGCATCTCGTGCTTCTCATCCGAAATGAGAGGAATGGCGAGCTTGTGCTTGTCGCGGAACTTCTCCTGGGCCTTTAACGGATCGGCCGAGATGCCGAGCACGGCGGTTCCGGCCGCCTTGAAGGCGCCGGCCAGCCGGGTGAAGTCGATGGCTTCCCGGGTGCAGCCGGGCGTGTCGGCGCGGGGATAGAAGAAAAGGACGAGCTTCTGGCCGGCATAATCGGCCTGAGTGACCAATTCGCCGCCGTCGCGGGGCAGGCGAAAGGGGGGTGCTTTCTGGCCCTCGGCCAGGACCGACGTCTTCGTGGCTTTGGCCTTCTCCGGCGACGCCGCCGGTTTGGCGGGATTTAACTGTTTCGATGCGGCCTGGTGTGATCCTGATTTTGCCGCGCTTCCGGTTGATTTGCGCGCCGGTGTCCGCTGTGTTTTCGCAGGCTTCGCTTGAGTCGTTGCCCACTTCGCCGGGGCCTTCTTTTTAGCTGTCGGACCGCCGGAGGGCGCTTTGGACGATTTCGTTCGGGATTTCTTGGACATACGCCTTCCTTTCGTCGCTTTCGGCGGGTCAACCAGCGCGGTATTGCAGCTCTCGTCCGGCGTGCCGGAATCGTGCCCTTGGCTGGGCAAGTTTGACGGCGCCGGAGTATGGTTACAAGGAATTCCACGCACCACCCCACTGCTCGTTGAACGCGCTTCCGGGGCGAAATGACGAACAGCAGGAATAGACCAGGTAAGGCGGCAATGCCGGGGCGGGGAGCTTCGATCCCTGTCGACGGCTGCGGTCCCGGCGGCGCCCTATCCCAAGATGGGCGCCTGTATCGAGAGGCAATGGCAAGGAACACGTCGCCCCAGGATTACAATCGGGATTTCGATCGGCGCGGCGGCCAGCAGGAGCCGCAGGAATGGGACGACGCCGACTGGGATCCGGATCAGGAAGCGGCGGCGCGCCGACGGGCGCGCCGGCTCTTGTCGCGTTCCAGCTCGAGCTTCGATCGCCTTGGTGACGGCTTTGGCTGGTTGCGCCGCTGGCTGGGCGGAGGTCGCTGGCTGAAGCGGATGGCGATCGTGGTTGCGGCTCTGGCCGTCATCTTCGTCGGCTGTTTCGGCGCGTTATGGTGGCGGCTTGGTGCGGGGCCGATCAATCTCGACATCGCGACGCCCTGGCTCGCGGCTGCCATCGAGGACAATATCGGCCACGGCAACACGGTCGAGGTCGGGGGCACCCAGATCGAGCGCGCCGGGCGGGTTCGCATTGCCGTTCGCATCCGCGACATCATCGTGCGCGACCGCGACCACGCCGTCGTCGCCAGCGCGCCGAAGGCCGAGGTGAAGCTGTCGGGTGCGGGTCTGCTGATGGGCCACCTGCGCGCCGAAAGCCTCAACCTGGTCGATGCCGAACTCGCGATCCGGATCGCGCCTGACGGCACCGTCACCGTCTCAGCCGGCGACACCGCAAAACCGCTCGCAACCGGCGTGGCGTCGAAGAAGGACGCGGGCCTGCCGCCGACATTCCCGCGCAATGGCGTTCCGCCGGCTGTCGGAACGGCGGCTGCGGGCCAGGATCCATCCCAGGCCGCATCGCAAAGCGCCCCGCAGGCCACGGCCCAGAGCGGAATCCTCCAGGGGCTCGACTGGCTCGACAGTCTGAGCATGACCGGCCTCGACGGACAGAACCTCAACGAGATCGGTCTGAAGAACGGCAATCTGATCGTCGACGATCAGCAGCGCGGCAGCAAATGGTCGTTCGAGAACATCACGCTCAGCCTGCGCCGGCCGAGCCACGGCGGCGTCACGCTCAGCCTCGGCGAGGAGGGCGCGCGTCCATGGTCGCTGCGGGCCACGATCAGCCCCGCCGAGAACGGCGTGCGCTCGGTCGACATCCGCGCAGACAAGGTGTCGACCGCCAACATCCTGCTGGCGTTGCGGGTGAAGGATCTCACCTACACCGCCGACCTGCCGATGACGGGGGAGCTGAAGGGCGAACTCGGTCGCGACGGCGTGCCGACCTTCTTCCGTGGCAAGGTCGCCATCGGCGCGGGCAACATCATCGATACCGACACGCCCGACTATCCGATGGCGATCGACTCCGCGGAGATCAACGTCGAGTGGGACGCCAATCGGCGGGTGCTGGTTGCGCCGTTCAAGATCCTGTCGGGCGCGAACCGTGTGACGCTGCTGGCCCATCTCGAGCCGCCCAACGGCACCGTCAACGACTGGCAACTCGGTTTCAGCGGCGGCTCGATCCTGCTCGGCGGGATCGACAATGAACCGCCGCTGGTCTTCAACCGTATTGCGATCGGCTTCCGCTTCGACACCGACCACAAGCGCATGCTGCTGACGCAGGCCGATATCAGCAATGGCGAGATCGGCGTCGCCGGCACGGGGGCCATCGACTATTCGGGCGAGCCGCGGCTGACCCTGGGATTCGCGGGAACGCCGATGTCGGCCTCCGCGCTCAAGCGGATGTGGCCGACGCTGGTCGTTCCCGAATTGCGCGAATGGGTGATCGAGCGGATCGAGCGCGGCACGCTCCAGCGCATCGAGATCGGCGTTAATTCACCGACCAGGAACCTGCCGCGCAAGGGCCCGCCCATTCCCGACGACGGCCTGTCGGTCAACATCGTCGCGAGCGGCGTCGCGGTCCGTCCGGTCGACGGCATGCCTGTCGTGCATGATGCCGATCTGAAGGCGCGCGTGACCGGGCGCACCGCGACCGTGAATATCGCCCAGGGCATTGCCGACACGCCGGCGGGCCGCAAGGTCACGATCTCCGACTTCGTCTTCGAAGTGCCCGACATGGCACCCAAACCGTCGCCGTCGCGGACGAGGTTTCGTGTCGACGGCCCCGTGGCCGCCGCCGCCGAAATGCTCGCCAGCGACAGGCTGAGCGATCTGTCGTCGACCGTCGTCGATCCCAACACCAGTAAGGGGACGTTCACGGCGAGCATCCAGCTCGGCCTGCCGGTCAAGGGCGAACTGACCAAGGCCGACACCACTTACGCCGTCACCGCCGACCTCAACGGCTTCTCGGCGGACAAGCTGGTGATGAACCAGAAGCTGGAGGCCAACAACCTCAAGATCATCGCCAGCAACCAGGGTTATCAGGTCAAGGGCGACGTCAAGATCAACGGCCAGGCCGCGTCGCTGGATTATCGCAAGCCCGCCGAAGGCGACGCTGACGTCAAATTGCAGGCCACGCTGGACGATGCGAGCCGCGCGCGTCTCGGCTTCGATCTCAGTCCCGCCGTCAGCGGATCGGTGCCGATCAAGCTGTCGGGCAAGATCGCCGGCGGGCCGGACCAGACGACCAAGCTCGGCATCGAAGCGGACCTGACCGCGGTCAAGCTCGACAATATTCTGCCGGGCTGGGTCAAGCTGCCGGGCAAATCCAGCAAGGCGACGTTCAAGGTGGTGCCGACGGCGCAGTCGACGCGTCTGGAGGACATCGTCATCGAAGGCGGCGGCGCCTCGATCAAGGGCTCGCTCGAGGTCGATCCGAACGGCGATCTGATCAATGCGAACTTCCCGATCTACTCGCCGTCCGACGGTGACAAGACGTCACTGAAGGTGGAGCGTGGCCAGGACGGCGTGGTTCGCGGCACGATGCGCGGCGACGTGTTCGACGGCCGCGGTTTCCTGAAGTCGGCGATCTCAGGCAACGCCAAGGACGATGCCAAGAGCAAGATGAAGAACGTCGATTTCGACATCGACGTGAAGCTCGGTGCCGTCGCGGGCTTCAACGGCGAGGCGATGCGCAGCGTCGATGCCAAGATGTCGCGGCGAAACGGCGCGATCAAGGCGTTCACCCTCAGCGGCAAGATCGGTCGCGACACGCCCGTCGCGGCAGATCTGCGCGGCGGCCGGGCGCAAGGCAACCGCGAGGTGATCTACCTCCAGACCAACGATGCCGGCGCGCTGCTGCGCTTCACCGACACCTACACCAAGGCCGTCGGAGGCCAGATGGTGGTCGCGATGGAGCCGCCGACGTCGGAGCCGAACACGTCGCGCGAGGGTCTCATCAACGTGCGCGACTTCACGGTGAAGGGCGAAGCGCAGCTCGAACGCGTCGCTGCCGGCGCGCCCAATGGCACCGGGAGCGGCGTCTCCTTCAGCGCGCTCCGCGCCGAGTTCACCCGGCAGAACGGCGCGCTCACCGTTCGCGACGGCGTTGTGAAGGGGCCGATGATCGGCGCCACCATCGAGGGCTCGATCGACTATCCCGGCAACCAGGTCTGCATGAGCGGCACCTTCGTGCCGATGTATGGCGTCAACAACATCTTCGGCCAGATCCCGCTGTTCGGCATCTTCCTCGGCGGCGGCAACAACGAGGGACTGATCGGCGTGACCTACGAGGTGGTCGGCACGCCGGCCGCGCCCGTCATGCGCGTCAACCCGATCTCGGCGATGGCGCCCGGCCTGTTCCGCAAGATCTTCGAGTTCAACACCGGCAAGCAGAACTCGCCGTTCGAGGAATTCCCCTCGCAATCGAGCGATGGCTCGACCGGATCGACGAGCAAGCTCTCGAACGGCTGCAGTCTCGCGCGGCGGTAGCGGCGGGCGGTTTGTCCACAAGCGTCGTCATGCCCTGGCTTGTCCAGGGCATCGACGTTCTTCGGACCACGTGGTTAGACGTGATTGGCCGGGACAAGCCCGGCCAAGACGGCCTCAGAATTGCTGCGCAACTCTCCGGAAGCAGATGGGTAGCCTTACGCCGCGCGCACGCCGGCCAGGAAGGTGCTGACTTCGCCGGACAGCTGCTCGGCCTGCTTTGAGAGGTTCGAGGCGGCCGCGAGCACCATGCCGGCGGCATTGCCGGTCTCGTTCGCCGCCGCGCTGACGCCGCCGATGTTGGTGGTAACTTCCTTGGTCGCCTCCGCCGTCTGGGAGACGCTGCGGGCGATCTCGGCGGTGGCGGCGCCTTGCTCTTCGATGGCCGCGCCGATCGAGGTGGCGATGCGGCTGACTTCCTCGATGGTGGCGGTGATGCCGCCGATCGCGTCCACGGCCTCCTTGGTCGCGCCCTGGATCTGGGCGATCTTGTCGCCGATCTCGCGGGTGGCTTCCGCGGTCTGGCTCGCCAGCGACTTCACCTCGGAGGCGACGACGGCGAAGCCGCGGCCGGCTTCGCCGGCACGGGCGGCCTCGATAGTGGCGTTGAGGGCCAGCAGGTTGGTTTGTGCCGCGATGCTGGAGATCAGCTCGGCGACGTGCTCGATCTGCTGGGCGCCGTCCGACAATGCGCGGACGATGGTATCGGTGCGGCGGGCGCTGTCGACGGCCCGGCCGGTGACCTCGGCGGACTGAGCGACCTGGCGGCTGATCTCGGTGATGGAGGAGGACAGCTCTTCGGCGGCCGCGGCAACCGTCTGGACACGCTGGCTGGCCTCGGTGGCGGCCGAACCGACCACGGCAGCGCGGCGGTTGGTGCCTTCGGCCGTGGACGACATCGACTTGGCGGTGGTCTCGAGTTCGCCGGAGCCCGAGGCCATCAGGCCGACGAGCTGGCCGACGGAGGCATCGAAACGGTTGGCCAGCGATATCAGGGCGTCGCGCTTCTCCTGCTCGCTGCGGGTCTTGGTGGCGACCTGCTCGGCCTCGAGCATGCGCGCGGTCAGAGCGGTCTGCCGGAGCACTTCGAGCGTCTCGGCCATGCGGCCGATCTCGTCGCCGCGGTCGGTCTCTTCGACCGGCTTGTCGATGGCGCCCTCGGCGATCTCCTGCATGCGGGTCTTCTGCCGATCGAGCGCGCTCAGCACGTCACGGGCGATCAGCCAGGACAGCGTGGCCATCAGCAGCATCAGGCCGACGCCGATCGCGGCGAGCTCGAACGTGATCGAACGCAATTCGGCGTCGATGTCGTCGACATAGAGGCCGTAGCTGATCGTCGCGTTCCAGGGCGCGAATTTGCGCGCGAACACGGTCTTGCGGACGGGCTCGGTCTGGCCGGGGCGGGGGTAAAGGTAGGACGTCACGCCGCCTTGCGCGGACTGGTCGCCGGCCTTGATGATCGCGTCGGCGATGACGACGCCGTTGGAATCAGTGGCGCCGGTGATCTTGCCTTCGAGCTTCGGGTTCGCGCCGTTCACGATGATGGATGTGTCGGCGTTGTAGACGACCGGGTAGCCCTGGCCGGCGTTGAAGCTCATCGTCCGGCTGCGCAAATGGAATTGGGTCTTGGCCTCGGCCTGGGTCAGCTTGCCGGCGGCGACGTCGTCCTGCACCGACTGCGCCAGGCTGTAGAGCATATCGACCGCGGTCTTCATCAGCTGGACCCGGTCCTCCATCATGCGGCTCTTGCTGAGGAAGCCCGATACCGCGATGATCGCCGCGACGGTGAGAGCCGCAAGGCAGACCATGCTGGCAAGCTTGGTGCGGATCTTCAGATGACTCAGCAGCTTCATCGTAGCCTCTAGAACATGGTTGTTATTGCTCGCAGCGGTAGCATGAAGTTCTTACCAATCATGAACGTAGGCATGCGGCGACCTGCCGCGCGCGCGACCGTTCGCAGCCCTGTGCGCAAATGTGCAAACGAACCGGCATGTATCGGCGTACGCCGGCACCGATGCAGGCGCGGATCAATCGTGGCTGTTGGTGGTCATCGAGCCTTGCCGGAGCGGCGATGAACCGATTCGCTCACCGTCTCGTCATGTCCGGGCTGCTTGTTGCGGCCCTCGTCCTGATCTGGAACGTGCTGGGCTCGCGCTAGACGACACCGGCCAGGTGGCCGGTGCCATCCATTGTTCGTACGTGAGTTGCGCGCGCGTCAGCACCGCGCAAGGCGTCGCTAGTCCTTGCCCATCGCCGCATCGGCGCCGACCGAACCGCCGCCGGCTGCCGAAAGGTAGAGGCAGGCGAAGCAGAAAAGGATCGCCGCGGTGCCGCCGTTCAACAACGGCAGGAACACCGGCGTTTCGCCCTTGAGCATGTGGCCCATGAAGTAGGCGAAAGCCATCTCGCCCGACAGGATGAAAGCCGCAAGGCGCGTGAAGAGGCCGATCATCAGGAGCGCGCCGAGCACAAGTTCGAGCGTGCCGGCCGCGTAGATCAGCGGGGGGATGTTCGCGAAGTAGGGAAGAACCGGAAACTTGAACAGCTTGGCAACGCCGTACTGGAACAGCAGCAGGCCGGTGATGAAGCGAAACAGGCTCAAGAGAACCGGTTGAAAGCGAACGAGATAGGGAAAGTTCATTGGTTTATGCCCTCCATCCAATGGTGGTCCTTGGACCGCATTCAGTTGCAACCTTCAAGCCGCCCAAGGTCACTTCGCGCTGACATTTTCGTCATGTCGAATGAAACACCTCAGGCGTGAGTTTCAGCCAGGTGCCAACCGGATTTTTTGTGCGTGCGCGCCTCGTATCCGTCCGTAATTGTCCGGTGACAGGGATGCGCGCAGGTTACCTCGAGGAGACCTAGCGCCGCAGAGCGGGCACGACGAGGAACGGGATCATGCCGAGCACGACGCTCGCGAGTGCGAAGACGAGCAGCGCGTTGTAGCCATGGGTCGCGTCATGGATCAGGCCGCCGCTCCAGGAGCCGAACGCCGAGCCCAGGCCGCTGCCGATCGAGATGGTCCCGAAGATGGTGCCGACACGCTTGCCCCTGAAGATCTTCATGGCGGTCGCCGTGATCAGCGGTCCACGCGAGCCCATCATGCTGCCGAAGCAGACGACGAAGCCTGTGAGCAGGATGATGTTCGGGCAGTACTGCAACAGCCAGAGCAGGACGATGCCGATGATCGAGATCGCGTAGCTGAGAAGTACCGACGGCCGGCGTCCGATCAGGCCGTCGAGCGCCGAGACCCCGAGCATGCCGAACACCAGCACGACTCCCGAAAAGCCCCAAGCGGTTGCGGCCTGGAGCGGCGGGAAGCCGGCATCGATCAGATAGGCCACGATTTGCGCGGCGATCGCATACATGCCGACGGCAGTGAAGAAGAAGGTCGAGAACAGCGCCCAGAAGGCGTGGTGACGCATCGCGCTCGCCAGCGTCCAGCCGTGGTCGACGAAATCCGGATCGGTCTTCTTGGCGACATGCGGCGAGCCCGATGCGAACCGCCGCCACGGCAGCAGCATCAGCGGCACCAGCAGGCCGAGCGCGGCGAAGCCGAACAGCTGGTAGGTCTCGCGCCAGCCGAGACGATCGATCAGGAGCTGCGAGGCCGGCAGCAGCGCCAGGACGCCGCCGCCCATCGCCGAATACACCACCGCCATCGCGGTCGGCAGCCTCTCGCCGAACCAGCGGCCGAGCAGGATCGAGTTCGGCACGTTGCCGATGAAGGCGACCCCGACGCCGACGCATAATCCGATCGAGAGCTGGAATTGCCAGAGCGCCTGCGCGTGGGCCGCGATCAGGAAGGCCGACCCCAGCAGCAGCAGGCCGAGCGCGTAGACGATGCGCGGACCGGAATGATCGAACAGGCGTCCGACGAACGGCGCGGTCAGTCCGCTGATCAGCCAGGTCAGTGAATAGATCGAGACGACCTGCGCGCGGTCCCAGCCGAAGTTCTCCGAGATCGGCTTGAGGAAGACGGTGAAGCTTTCGCTGAGGCCGCGTCCGAGCACGGCCAGCGTGAAGCACAGCGCGAGCACGACGAGCGCGGTGCGCACCGCGCCTTGCTGCATCGCAGCTTCGTTCTCCCGGCTCGTTTCCCTTGGCGTGTTCTGATCCATTGACGGTCAGGGAGCGCGCTTCCGTGCGCCCTGACAAGCATCAAAAGCTCATACGCCTATGCAGGCTTGAGCAGGACGTGCTTCTTCTTGCCGAGCGACAGCTTGGTCACGCCTTCCGGCGTCAGGCTGGCCGCAGACAGCGTCATTTTCTCGTCGGTGACTGATACGTCGTTGACGCGCAGGCCGCCGCCCTTGATCTGGCGCCGCGCCTCGCCGTTGGAGGCGACGAGGCCCGCCTTGACGAAGGCGTTCAGCACGCCGATGCCGGCGTCGAGCTCGCCGCGCGGAATTTCCACGGTCGGCAGGCTCTCGGCGAGTGCGCCTTCCTCGAAGGTGCGCCGTGCGGTTTCGGCCGCTTCGTTTGCTGCGTCGCGGCCGTGCAGCAGCGCAGTCGCTTCGGTGGCGAGCACCTTCTTGGCCTCGTTGATCTCGGAACCACCGAGCGCCTCGAGCTTGCCGATCTCGCTCATCGGCAGCGTCGTGAACAGCTTGAGGAACCTGCCGACGTCGGCGTCCTCTGTGTTGCGCCAATACTGCCAGAAATCGTAAGGGCTGAACTGGTCGGCGTTGAGCCACACCGCGCCCTGCGCGGTCTTGCCCATCTTGGCGCCGGATGCCGTGGTCAGCAGCGGTGTCGTCAGCGCGAACAGCTGGTGGGTACCCATGCGGCGGCCGAGATCGACGCCCATGATGATGTTGCCCCACTGGTCCGAGCCGCCCATCTGCAAATGGCAGCCGGTGCGCTTGGCCAGTTCGACGAAATCATAGGCCTGGCAGACCATGTAGTTGAACTCGATGAAGCTCATCTCCTGTTCGCGCTCGAGGCGCAGACGCACGGAGTCCATGGTCAGCATGCGGTTGACCGAGAAGTGCCGGCCGACGTCGCGCAACATCTCGATCCAGTTGAGCCTGGTCAGCCACTCGGCATTGTCGAGCATGATTGCGTCGCTCTTGCCATCGCCGTAGGTCAGCACCTTTGCAAACACGCCGCGGATCGAGGCCTTGTTGGCCTCGATCTCGGCGACGGTGCGCATCGCGCGCGTCTCGTCCTTGCCGGAGGGATCGCCCACCATGGTGGTGCCGCCGCCCATCAGCGTGATCGGCTTGTTGCCGGACTGCTGCAGCCAGTGCAGCATCATCATGGTCAAATAGTTGCCGATGTGCAGCGAGCGTGCGGTGCAATCGTAGCCGACATAGGCGATCGCCTCGCCCTTGGCGGCGAGCGCGTCCAGCCCCTCGAAATCGGAGCACTGGTGGATGAATCCACGTTCCCTGAGGGTATTGAGGAAATCCGATTTAAATGCAGTCATCTGTCGGCGGACCTGATCATTCTTATTTTACGATCATTGCCGCAAGTTACGGAACCGGCGCGAGTAGGCTGCCGCAAAAATGCGCGTTGTGGCATTATAAGATGTGCTTGTTTGATACAAGTCGGGCGTCGGGGCAGGGGCGTCGGGGCCACTTGAGATGATGTTGACGGCACTCGGTTTGATGAGCGGTACCTCGCTGGACGGGGTGGACGTCGCGCTGATCGAAACCGACGGGAAGCAAGTGAAGGCGTTCGGACCATCCGGCTACCGGCCCTACAGCCCGGCGGAGCGCAATCTGCTGCGCCAGGCGCTGACCGAGGCCGTGCACCTGCCGCAACGCGATGCCCGGCCGGGCATTCTGGCCGAGGCCGAACGCGCGGTGACGCAGGCACATGCCGAGGCGGTCGCTGCTTTCATCGCCCAGCATCACATCCGGCCGGAGGAGATCGACATCGTCGGCTTCCACGGCCAGACCGTGCTGCATCGTCCCGAGCGCCGGCTGACGGTGCAGATCGGCGATGCCGCCATGCTGGCGAGAGCCATCCATATTCCCGTGATGCACGATTTTCGCGCCGCCGACGTCGCGGCCGGCGGCCAGGGCGCGCCGTTCGTGCCGGTCTACCATCGCGCGCTCGCCAATGCGCTGGAACGCGAGGGACCGATCGTCGTGATCAATATCGGCGGCGTCTCCAACATCACCTATATCGACGGCAACGACACGCTGATCGCCTGCGACACCGGGCCCGGCAACGCGCTGCTCGATGATTTCATGTACCGCACCATGAACCTGGCGTTCGACGCGGAGGGCAGGTTCGCAGCGCAGGGCAAGGCCGATGAGGCCTGGATCGCACGCGCGCTGGAGTTGCCGTTCTTCGCGGCGCCGCCGCCGAAATCGCTCGACCGCAACGACTTTGCCGCGCTGAAGCTCGGCGACGTGGCGCCTGCCGATGGCGCCGCGACTCTCACCGCCTTCACCGCCGCCGCCATCGCGCGCATCATTCCGCTGCTGCCGCGGAGGCCGCGCAGCTGGATCGTCTGCGGCGGCGGTGCCCGCAACCTCACCATGCTCAGGATGCTGCGCGAGCGGGTGGGCTCGGCCACCGTCGAGGCCGCCGAGACGCTTGGCTGGGCCTCCGACGCCATCGAAGCCCAGGCCTTCGGCTTCCTGGCCGCGCGCGGCCTGAAAGGCCTGCCGCTGTCCTATCCCGCCACCACGGGCGTGCCGATGCCGATGACGGGCGGGGTGATCGCGCGGCCGTGAGCGTGGTGGACGATTAACGCAAATGCATTGATCTTGACGGGTTCATGCAATTGCATTTATATGGATGCAATTGCATCGACAGCCGGGATCATTGTCATGACCGCTCCCCTGAGACTGATCAGCCACAAGCTTTGCCCCTATGTGCAGCGTGCTGTCATCGCGCTCAAAGAGAAGGGCGTGCCGTTTGAGCGCGTCGATATCGATCTTGCCGACAAGCCTGACTGGTTTCTGAAATTGTCGCCGCTCGGCAAGGTGCCGGTGCTGGTGGTGACGACCGACAAGGGCGAGGTCGCGTTGTTCGAGAGCAACGTGATCTGCGAGTACATCGAGGAGACGCAAAGCGGCGCGAAGCTGCATCCGGCCGATGCGCTGACGCGTGCCGAACACCGCGCCTGGATGGAGTTCGGCTCGGCGATCCTCGGCGACCTCTGGGGGCTGGAGACCACGACGGATCCGGCGACCTTCGAAAGCAAGCGCCAGGCGCTTGTCGCGAAATTCGCGAGGGTCGAGACCGCGCTCGGCGCAGGCCCGTTCTTCGCTGGAGATGCATTCAGCCTGGTCGATGCGGTGTTCGCGCCGATCTTCCGCTATTTCGATCTGTTCGACGACCTGACCGAGCATGGCATCTTCAGGGATGTGCCGAAGGTCCGCGCATGGCGGGAAAAGCTGGCGAAGCGTCCGAGCGTCCGCTCGGCGGTCGACGCGAATTATCCGGAGTTGCTCCGCGGCTTCCTCGTGCGGCACGACGCGCACCTGCTCAAGCTTGCCGCCTGACCTTGACGCAGACGGGCCCGTCCGCCGCCGCGCCGAAGTTCGGTTAGATCTCTGCGGCCATCCTGGCCAGCGTTGCAATGGTATTCATGGTTGCGCGCGGTGCCGGTCTTGGCAGCGGGTATGACGAGCTTCGACGTTCCCATGCCGTCGCCATAATGCACGTAGATCTCGCGGCCGCCGAGACGGACTTCCTCGTTGTTCTGGCCGCGAATGGCGGCAAGCGAGTCCGCTGGCGGAGCCTTGTCGAGGATGATCGCGACGGTTCGGTTCGGCGCGGCCTTCGGAAAGGGATTGTCGGCCAGGATTTGCGCCATCTCGGAGGCGCTACGCACGAGCACGCCGACCGGCGCGCCGGCGTAGGCGTGCAGGCGCTTTTCGAGGGCAGTCTTGATCGCAGATTCCGACTTGCGGCTCGTGAAGACGACGTTGCCGCTCGCGATATAGGTGCGCACGGCGGCGAAGCCGAGCTCCTCGCACATCGCCTTGAGCTCGCTCATCGGCAACTTGCCGGTGCCGCCGACATTGACGGCACGCAGCAAGGCGACGAAGGAGCCCATCGAGGCCTCAGCGCACGTTGGCCAGGCGCATGTCGAGGTAGGCCGTGATGGTTTCCATCAGCGGCTCGAGCTTGGCGTCGAAGAAATGGTTGGCGCCGGGGATGATCTGCTGATCGATCACGATGCCCTTCTGCGTCTTCAGCTTCTCGACCAGCGTATTGACGTCCTTAGGCGGCACCACCGCGTCCTTCTCGCCATGCACGATCAGCCCGGAGGACGGGCAGGGCGCCAGGAACGAGAAGTCGTAGAGATTGGCCGGCGGCGCGATCGAGATGAAGCCCTCGACCTCGGGGCGGCGCATCAGGAGCTGCATGCCGATCCAGGCGCCGAACGAGAAGCCGGCGACCCAGCAGGCGCGCGCCTCGGGATTGATGGTCTGCGCCCAGTCGAGCGCCGCCGCCGCATCCGACAATTCGCCGGTGCCGTGGTCGAACGAGCCCTGGCTGCGGCCGACGCCGCGGAAATTGAAACGCAGCACCGAGAAGCCGCGATGCGCGAAGGCGTAGTAGCACTGGTACACGATCTGATGGTTCATCGTACCGTGGAACTGCGGATGCGGATGCAGGATCATCGCGATCGGCGCGTTCTTCTGCTTGGCCGGGTGATAACGGCCTTCGAGACGGCCGGCAGGGCCGGTGAAAATAACTTCGGGCATCGGTGATCTCTTGATTGATTTGCTGGAAGACGGTCCTGGGCAATCAACCGATTGTGGCCTCATCGACAGCGATGCCGACGAAAGCGCGAATGGAAAGGTGGGGCGGCGCCCTCGGATGAGGCGCGAGCGGCGCGGTGAACTAACGCGGGCGTTCTAACATGAGGCGTGGGTCAAAAAGCAAGCATCTTGAACATCCCCCAATGGGCTCAAGATGTTAGCGTGTCACCGGCATGTCATGGCGCGCCGCAGGCCGGAATCTCGGTTGCCAAGTGCCCGGCCGCAGCCCATGTCGGGCAGCGAATGGACTCACCAGCTTCCGTCGTCAGGGTAATATAATACTGTCATGCCGCGCCGCGTCTACCTCGACTGGAATGCGACCACTCCGCTTCGCGCAGAGGCGCGCGATGCGATGCTCGCTGCTTACGCGCTGATCGGTAATCCATCCTCGGTCCACGCCGAGGGGCGGGAGGCACGACGGCTGGTCGAGGACGCCCGCGCCGCGCTTGCCGCGGCAGTGGGGGCGTTGCCGCGGAACGTGGTCTTCACCTCGGCCGGAACAGAGGCCAATGCGCTGGCGCTGTCGCCTGGCTTGCGGGGACCGTCCGGCGGTCCCGTCGAGCGGCTGCTGGCCTCGGCGGTCGAGCATGCCTCGGTGCTGGCAGGCGGCCGGTTCCCGCCCGACAGGATCGGCCTGATCCGGGTCACACGCTCCGGCGTGATCGACCTTGACCATCTCGAAACGCTGCTTGGCGAGGGTCCGCGGGCGCTGGTCTCGATCATGGCGGCCAACAACGAGACCGGTGCGATCCAGCCGGTCGCGGAGGCCGCCCGCATCGTGCACGAGGCTGGAGGCCTCCTGCATGTCGATGCGATCCAGGCACTAGGGAAAATTCCCTTCAATATGAACGCAGTCGGAGCGGACCTTGCGACCGTTTCTGCGCACAAGATCGGCGGTCCCAAGGGGGTTGGCGCGCTCCTGGTAGCCGAGGGAATCGCCGGGCTGGAGCCAGTGCTGCGGGGCGGCGGACAGGAAAAGAACCGGCGCGCGGGCACCGAGAACGTCGCTGGGATCGCTGGCTTTGGGGCGGCCGTAGAGGCAGTCTTTCAGGCTCTGCCAGAGGATGCGCAGCGCATGGCAACCCTCAGGACTCGTTTGGAGAATGGCCTTCGCGCGGTCGCCGGCGCGACCGTCTTCTCAGATGATGCGACGAGGTTGCCAAATACCGTTCTGTTCACCGCGCCTGGCCTCAAGGCCGAAACCGCCGTGATCGGCTTCGATCTCGAAGGGATCGCGGTATCCTCGGGCTCGGCCTGCTCCTCCGGCAAGGTCCAGCCGTCCCATGTGCTGTCGGCGATGGGGTACGATGCCACCGTGGCCCAGGGAGCGGTGCGCCTCAGTCTGGGCTGGTCCACGGAACCCGATGACATCAACAGGGCGTTAGAGGCTTGGCGAAAGCTTGGTAATGCCCTACTTAGAGCCTAAGCGACGAAACACAGCTTGAACGGTTCTAAGCGCGTGCTTTCTGCCGAAAAACATCGTAATACTCGTCCGAGTTTGATCCACCGCGGTCCTTGAAACCGCGAGCGGAGGATAGAATGCCAGCCGTGCAAGAGACGGTCGATCGCGTGAAGCGCATCGACGTCGACCAGTATCGTTATGGGTTTGAGACCCTGATCGAGTCCGACAAGGCCCCCAAGGGACTGTCGGAACAGACCGTCAAGTTCATCTCTGAGAAGAAGAACGAGCCCGCCTGGATGCTGCAATGGCGGCTCGAGGCCTATCGGCGCTGGCTGACCATGACGGAGCCCACCTGGGCGCGCGTCGACTATCCCAAGATAGACTTCCAGGATCTCTATTATTATTCGGCGCCGAAGCCGAAGAAGACGATCAGCTCGCTCGACGAGATCGATCCGGAGATCCTGAAGACCTACGAGAAGCTCGGCATCCCCTTGCGGGAAGTCGCCATGCTCGAAGGCGTCGAGCCGAAGCCCGGCGAGGACGACCCGAACCGCCGCAAGATCGCGGTCGACGCGGTGTTCGACTCGGTCTCGGTCGCCACGACCTTCAAGGCGGAGCTGAAAAAGGCCGGCGTGATCTTCATGCCGATCTCGGAAGCCATCCGCGAGCATCCCGAACTGGTGCAGAAATATCTGGGATCGGTGGTTCCGACCTCGGACAATTACTATGCGACGCTGAACTCGGCGGTGTTCTCCGACGGCTCGTTCGTCTACGTGCCGCCGGGCGTGCGCTGCCCGATGGAGCTGTCGACCTATTTCCGCATCAACGAGCGCAACACCGGCCAGTTCGAGCGCACGCTGATCATTGCGGACAAGGGCTCCTACGTCTCCTATCTCGAAGGCTGCACCGCGCCGCAGCGCGACGAGAACCAGTTGCATGCCGCCGTGGTCGAACTCGTCGCCCATGACGACGCCGAGATCAAATATTCGACGGTGCAGAACTGGTATCCGGGCAATTCGGAAGGCAAGGGCGGCATCTACAATTTCGTCACCAAGCGTGGCGACTGCCGCGGCAACAATTCCAAGATCTCCTGGACCCAGGTCGAGACCGGTTCGGCCATCACCTGGAAATATCCGAGCTGCATCCTGCGCGGCGACAATTCGCGCGGCGAGTTCTACTCGATCGCGATCTCGAACGGCTATCAGCAGGTCGATAGCGGCACCAAGATGATCCATCTCGGCAAGAACACCACGAGCCGGATCATCTCCAAGGGCATCGCCGCCGGCAAATCGCAGAACACCTATCGCGGCCTCGTCACCGCGCATCGGAAAGCCACCGGCGCGCGCAACTTCACGGCCTGCGATTCGCTGCTGATCGGCGACAAATGCGGCGCGCACACCGTGCCGTACATCGAGGCCAAGAACTCGTCTGCAACGTTCGAACACGAGGCGACGACCTCGAAGATCTCCGAGGACGTGCTGTTCTACTGCATCCAGCGTGGCCTCAGCCAGGAAGAGGCTGTCGGCCTCGTCGTCAACGGCTTCGTCAAGGATGTGCTGCAGCAACTGCCGATGGAATTCGCGGTGGAAGCGCAGAAGTTGATTTCGATCTCGCTCGAAGGGTCGGTCGGCTAGCTCCGGCCTCATCCTGAGAAGGCCGCGCAAGCGGCCGTCTCGAAGATGGTACCGGAAAGATTGTTGGCCTCAATCCTTCGAGACGCGCCTTTGGCGCTCCTCAGGATGAGGGGATAGGTGGAAAAAAACGATGGCTTTGCTTGAAGTGAAAGACCTGCAGGTTCGTGTCGAGGAGCGTGAGATCCTCCACGGGCTGAATCTGACCGTGAACGAGGGCGAGATCCACGCCATCATGGGGCCGAACGGCTCCGGCAAATCGACGCTCTCCCACGTCATCGCAGGCAAGCCCGGCTATGAAGTCACCGGCGGCCAAATCCTGTTCAGGGGCGAGGACCTCCTGGAGATGTCGCCGGACATGCGCGCGGCCAAGGGCGTGTTCCTGGCGTTCCAATATCCGGTCGAGATCCCAGGCGTCGCCACCATGACGTTCCTGCGTACCGCGCTGAACGCGCAGCGCAAGGCGCGCGGCGAGAGCGAATATTCGACACCGGACTTCCTGAAGAAGGTCCGCGAGGTCTCGAAGTCGCTGAACATCCCGCAGGACATGCTCAAGCGCGGCGTCAATGTCGGCTTCTCCGGCGGCGAGAAGAAGCGCAACGAGGTGCTGCAGATGGCGCTGTTCGAGCCGAGCCTGTGCATTCTCGACGAAATGGATTCCGGCCTCGACATCGACGCGCTCCGGGTCGCGGCCGACGGCGTCAACGCGCTGCATTCGCCCAAGCGCGCGATGGTCGTCATCACCCATTATCAGCGGCTGCTGAACTACATCGTGCCCGACATCGTCCACGTGATGTCGAAGGGCCGTGTCGTGAAGAGCGGCGGCAAGGAACTGGCGCTCGAGCTGGAAGCGACCGGCTACGCCCAGTTCGAGGACGCCGCGTAAGGAATTTTGCGATGAACGTTGCTGTGGCAAAGACCGGAAAGGCCCGCGCGCTGAGCGATCTCTTCGCCAGCGCCGAAGGCCGGCTGCCGGGTTCGCCTGATGTGATCGCGGTGCGCCGCGAGGCGTTCGAGGCCTATGAGCGTCTCGGACTGCCGCATCGCCGGATCGAGGAATGGAAATACACCGATCTGCGCGCGCTGGTCGGCGAGGTTCTGCCGCTTGCGGCGACGCCCGATGCGGCTGCGCTGAAGCGCGCTGCGGACGCGGTGAAGGCCCAGGCGATCGATGGCGCCCGCAAGCTGGTGCTGGTCGACGGCGTGTTTGCCGCTGATCTGTCCGATGCCGCTTCGCTCGGCTCCGAAGCCACCATCACGACATTGCGCGAGATGCTGGGCAACGCAGCCAATCCGGCCGCCGGTGACCTGCTGCGGACCATCACGACCGATGCGGTGATCTCGCTGAACGCGGCGATGGCGACCGACGGCATCGTGCTCTCGATCGCCGAGGGCGTCGAGTTGTCGGCGCCCGTCCAGATCATCCATGTCGCGACCGCGGCGTCCGCCTCGGCGTTCACCCGCTCGCATGTGAAGGTCGGCAGCCGCGCCCGCGCCACCATCATCGAGACCTTTGTCGCGGCAGGGCAGGCGGGCGCCTACCAGGTCAACGACGCCGTCGTTCTCTGGGTCGGCAACGAGGCCGACGTCGCCCATATCCGCCTGATGGACGATGCGGCTGACGCCGTGAACATCAGCTCGCAGTTCGTCACGATCGGTGCGAACACGAAGCTGAACGTCTTCAGCATGACCAGCGGCGCTGCTGTCAGCCGCCTCCAGGGCTGGATCACGCTGGCGGGCGAGGGCAGCGAGCTCTCGGTCAACGGTGTCAACCTGCTGAAGGATGCCGAGCACGGTGACACCACGCTGGTGGTCGACCATGCGGTGCCGAACTGCACCAGCCGTGAAATCTTCCGCGCCGTGCTGGACGATCGCGCCCATTCGGTGTTTCAGGGCCGCATCATCGTTCGTCCCGACGCGCAGAAGACGGACGGCAAGATGATGACCCGTGCGCTGCTGCTCTCGGACGAAGCCGAGGCCGACAACAAGCCCGAGCTGGAAATCTTCGCGGACGACGTCTCCTGCGGTCACGGCGCCACCGCCGGCGCACTGGATGACAGCCTGCTGTTCTATCTGAAGGCGCGCGGCCTGCCCGAAAAGCAGGCCCAGGCGCTGCTGATCCAGGCCTTCGTCGGTGAAGCCATCGAGCAGATCGCCGATGACGGCTTGCGCGAGCACGTGATCGGCATCGCCGAGCGCTGGCTGGAGCGACGTCAATGAGCACCCATCCCGCAGTCAAGAACGGCTCTTACGACGTCGCGCGCGTGCGCCAGGATTTTCCGGCGCTTAGCCTGCAGGTCTACGGCAAGCCGCTGGTGTATCTGGACAACGCCGCCTCGGCGCAGAAGCCGAGCGCCGTGCTCGAACGCATGACGCAGGCCTATACCAGCGAATACGCCAACGTGCATCGCGGCCTGCATTACCTCGCCAATGCCGCGACGGAAGCCTATGAGGGCGGCCGCACCAAGGTCGCGCAGTTCATCAACGCGCCGCGCACCGAGGAAGTGATCTTCACCCGCAACGCGACCGAAGCGATCAACCTGGTCGCCGCGTCCTGGGGCGGGCCGAACATCAAGGAGGGCGACGAGATCGTCCTCTCGATCATGGAGCATCACTCCAACATCGTTCCCTGGCATTTCCTCAGGGAGCGCCAGGGCGCCGTGATCAAATGGGCCCCCGTCGATGACGAGGGCAATTTCCTCATCGACGAGTTCGAGAAGCTGCTGACGTCGAAGACCAGGCTGGTCGCGATCACGCAGATGTCGAACGCGCTCGGCACAATCGTCCCGGTCAAGGACGTCGTGAAGATCGCCCATGCCCGCGGCATTCCCGTGCTGGTCGACGGCAGCCAGGGCGCCGTCCATCTGCCCGTGGACGTCCAGGACATCGGCTGTGACTTCTACGTCTTCACCGGCCACAAGGTCTACGGTCCGACCGGCATCGGCGTGCTCTGGGCCAAATACGACCACCTCGTCGCGATGCGCCCGTTCAACGGCGGCGGCGAGATGATCCGCGAGGTCTCGCAAGGTGTCGTCACCTACGGCGATCCTCCGCACAAATTCGAGGCGGGTACGCCGCCGATCGTCGAAGCTGTCGGCCTCGGCGCAGCCATCGACTACGTCAATTCGATCGGCAAGGAGCGGATCGCCGCCCATGAGCACGATCTGCTCACCTACGCCCAGGATCGCTTACGCGAGATCAACTCGTTGCGGATCATCGGCACCGCACGAGGCAAGGGCCCCGTGATTTCCTTCGAGCTCAAGGGCGCGCATGCCCATGACGTCGCCACCGTGATCGACCGCCAAGGCATCGCGGTGCGCGCGGGCACCCATTGCGTGATGCCGCTTTTAGAGCGGTTCAACGTGACCGCCACATGCCGCGCCTCGTTCGGCATGTATAATACGCGAGAAGAAGTCGATCATCTGGCACGGGCGCTGTTGAAGGCGCGGGATATGTTCGCATGAGTGACACGGCCGACATCAAAGCCAATCCGATGGAGACCCGGTCGGCGCTGCCGCCGGAGGAGACCGAGCGTCTCACCACCGAGATCATCGCCGGTCTCAAGACCGTGTTCGATCCGGAAATCCCGGCCGACATCTATGAGCTGGGCCTGATCTACAAGGTCGAGATCAAGGACGACCGCTCCGTCGACGTCCAGATGACGCTGACGACGCCGAACTGCCCGGCCGCCGGCGAACTGCCGACCATGGTCGAGAACGCGGTCGCCAGCGTTCCCGGCGTCGGCGTGGTCGACGTCAAGGTGGTCTGGGAGCCGGCCTGGACGCCCGAACGCATGAGCGACGAGGCCCGCCTCGTGCTCAACATGTGGTGACGCGTAGGCTTGCTTTGAATCTCCCTGGCATTGAATTCACGCCGCAACGGACCACATCATCGACATGACCCAGATATCGTCAGGCTCGACACCGGCATCCCCTCCCAAACCGCGGCGGCCCCGCCCGCAGGTGATGCGGCTGACCGATGCCGCCGCCCAGCGGATCAGCGAACTGACGAGCCGCGCCGACTCCGAGATCGTGGGCCTGCGCGTCGGCGTGAAGAACGGCGGCTGCGCCGGCCAGTCCTACACGGTCGAATACGCCCATGACGTCCGCCCGACCGACGAGGTTGTCGAGGACAAGGGCGTCAAGATCCTGGTCGACCCGAAGGCCGTGCTGTTCCTGCTCGGCACCGAGATGGACTACAAGGCCGACAAGATGCAGGCCCAGTTCGTCTTCAACAACCCCAACCAGGTCTCCGCCTGCGGTTGCGGCGAGTCGGTCGAGCTGCGTCCGGCCAAGATCGACGGGTAATTTTTTCCGGTCATTGCCTCGCTTCGCCCGCAATGGCGAGGATGCTATGAGGGGTCGCTTGCTCGCGCAGGGAATCCTCCAATGGACCGCGACTTCCTGACCGACCTGTTCGCCGATTTCGGCCCTGTCACCATCCGCAAGATGTTCTCCGGCTACGGCATTTCGGCCGACGGCATCAACTTCGCGCTGGCCCTGCGCGCCGGCCTGTTCTTCCGCGCCGACGCGGTGACTATCCCGGACTTTGAGGCCGAAGGCTCGAGGCCGTTTCAATATTCGACCCGGGCCAAGACCGTGACGGTCAACTCCTACTGGGAGTTGCCGGCGCGGCTGTTCGACGATTCCGAGGATCTCGTCAGATGGGCGAGCGCCGCGCTCGCCGCCGCCCAGCGTGCCAAGGTCAAGAAGCCGAAGGCGAAGAAGGCCGCGAAGAAAATGGTGGGTAAACCCGCAAAGAAACGAGTAGCCAACAAGTCGATCCGCAAGGTGGACAAAGCGACTCGTCCGCCGTAGCTCTATTAGAGCGAAGGCGGAAGCGTGCCCACCGTTCAAAATGCAAGATGGTGGGCACGGCGTTGCGCGCCTTTGCGCACCTACGGCGCTTCACTCCACGGCCTTCGTCAGGCCGACCCGCATGTCCTTGGCCGTGAAGATGCAGACGCCGTCCGCGAGCACGCGGCCGTCGCCAATTCCGAGCACCAGCTTGCCGCGCCTGACCATGCGCATGGCGACCTCGTAGCGCACGCATCCTGTGTCCGGCGTGATGAATCCCGTGGCGTCCACCTCGCCGACGCCGATGGCGCGGCCCTTGCCGGGTGAGCCCGACCAGCCGAGCCAGTAGCCGATCATCTGCCACATCGCATCGAGGCCAAGGCTTCCCGGCATGATCGGATCACCGCGAAAGTGGCAATCGAAGAACCAATGTCCCGGTACGATGTCGAGTTCGCCGGTGATGTGGCCCTTGCCGAATTCGCCGCCGTCCAGGCTGATCTCGGTGATGCGGTCCATCATCAGCATGGGCGGTGCTGGCAATTGCGCATTGCCCGGGCCGAAATAGCCGCCTTCGCTCGATCTCAGCAGTTCGTCCCTGCTGTAGGACGATTGCGGCGTGTGAAAGTCATGAGGGTTGGGCACGACGACAGGTCCTCTGATGCGCGATGAGGCGGCCAGGAAAATGTCGTCGGTGAGTTTTGATTGTCAAGCGTGCGCCGCTTCGGCCTCACGCCACCCGGCTCTGGGTCTCGATGGCGAATTCCGGATCGGCTTCGCAGATCACGCGGTTGCGGCCGTTGCGCTTGGCGGCGTAGAGGCAGGCATCCGCGCGCTCGATCAGTGCGTCGGTGTCGTCACCCTGCTTGAGCATGGCGACTCCGACCGAGATGGTGACACGGCCGAGGATCTCGCCGGTGGACTTCTTCTTCAATTCCTTCGCCATAACGGCGCGGCGGATGTGGTCGGCCACCGTCAGGGCCTGGCGCAGCGCGGTGTTGGGCAGCACCACGGCGAACTCTTCGCCGCCATAGCGCGCGGTGATGTCCTGGCCCTTGATGGTCTGCTTCAGGGACAGGCCGACGAGCCGCAGCACCTGGTCGCCGGTGAGATGGCCGTAGGAATCGTTGAACGACTTGAAGTGATCGATGTCGAACAGCAGCAGCGACAACGGATCGCCCGAGGCCAATGCGCTCTGCACGGACGTGTTGATCATGCGATCGAAATATTTGCGGTTGCCGAGCCCCGTGAGCGGATCGGTCAGGCTCTCGGCACGGATCGCCTCGAGACTGTGCTGGAGATTGCTGATCTCGTTCTTCGACAGTGTCAGCCGGTCTTCGAGCGCCTTGTTGGTCTCGCGCATTTCGGTGGTCGAACGCAACAGGGCCTCGACGATCGAGGTGATCTGGTCGCGGTTCCTGGCCGAGGAAAGCTTTTCGGTCGCGCCCGACAGGCTGGCATCGTAGGAGCCGGTCATCCCGAGCGCTTCGCTCAGGACTTTCATCACGTCGTCGATCTCGCCGATAACGCGCGCGCCGACCTTGTCGATTCGGTCGGTGGTCTTGATGTGTGAAAGATACGTGTCGTAGATCTGATCGAGATCGGATTCGGTCAGCTTGCCCTGGCGCGCCAGCGTCTCGTTGATGATCTTGTTGAGCGGCGCGTTGTAGCCGGTCGCGTAGACGTACCAGATCTCGTAGTTGCGGGGAATTGCAGTCTGCCTAAGCGACCGGATCTGACCGAGCGCCACTTCGGCAAACGCCATCGTGCGTTCGTGTTCGTCGAGCACCTTGACCACAGAACATACCCCAAGGCGAGCGGTGCGCGGCCGGTCGCTACAATGCTTAAATAAATTATGTCCGAAGGGTAATTGCTGATTGTGAACGCTCAGTAAATATACGGTCTTTCGCGCATCAGATAAAGTGTCGCGGTGATGCTGTTCAACCGCGACTCCCGTTGCATGTCGGTTTCAGGCGCCGGCGGGCGAGCGCACCGGGCGGAGCAAAAACGCCGGGAGATGCGAATGATCGCCGGGCTCGCTGTCCGCGTCGCGCTGGCGGCGCGGCTCGGGACGGCCGATCGACGGCACATGTGCCGTATTGGCCTGCGGGCGCGTGCCGTGACGCGATTCGGATGACGGCCTGGCTTCACGCGGAGGCCTTGCTTCGCGGGCTGGCCTCGCCTCGGGGGCGGGACGTGCTTCCGCCGAAGGCCGAGCCTCGGCGCGCGGCTCGTGGCTGCGCTCGCGGCCGCCCCGCTGCGGCTTGCCGCGTCCGCCGCGCGAACGTTCGCGGCCACGCTGCTCGCGCGGACGCTCGCCCTGTTCGGCGCCATCGGTGCTGACTTCGTAATCGCCCTCGGCGCGCGGAATGGTCTGGCCGATCAGCTTCTCGATCGCCACCATCGACTTCTGGTCGAGCGGCGTCACGAGCGAGATCGCTGTGCCGGTGCGGCCGGCGCGGCCGGTACGGCCGACGCGGTGGACGTAATCGTCGGGATGGTGCGGAACGTCGAAATTGAAGACGTGGCTGACCTCGGGGATGTCGAGGCCGCGGGCGGCGACGTCGGAGGCGACCAGCAGCGGCAGCTCGCCCTTGCGGAACTGCTCCAGCGCCGCCGTGCGGGCCGACTGGTCCATGTCGCCGTGCAAGGCGCCGACACTGAAGCCGTGCTTCTGCAGCGATTTGTGAACGATCGCGACCTCGCGCTTGCGATTGCAGAAGATGATCGCGTTCTGCAGATCCTTGGCCTCGCGCAGCAGGCGCCGCAGCAATTCGCGCTTCTCATGCGACTCGCGCCCGGCCGGGACCTGACACTGCGTGACGGTCACGGCGGTGGTGGCGGGCTTGGACACTTCCACCTTCTGCGGATTGTGCAGGAAGGTCTCGGTGATGCGCCGGATCTCCGGCGGCATGGTCGCGGTGAAGAACAGGGTCTGCCGCGTGAAGGGGACGAGCTTGCAGACGCGCTCGATGTCGGGAATGAAGCCCATGTCCAGCATGCGGTCGGCTTCGTCGATGACGAGAAGCTCGACGCCGGTGAGCAGCAGACCGCCGCGCTCGGTATGGTCGAGCAGGCGGCCGGGCGTTGCGATCAGGACGTCGACGCCACGCGTCAGCTTGGCATCCTGGTCGCCGAACGAGACGCCGCCGATCAGGAGGGCGACGTTGAGTTTCTGGCCGGCCCCGTAGCGGTCGAAGTTTTCCTTCACCTGCGCCGCGAGCTCGCGGGTCGGCTCCAGGATCAGCGTGCGCGGCATGCGCGCCCGGGCACGACCCTTTTCGAGGATGGTCAGCATCGGCAGCACGAAGGCCGCGGTCTTGCCGGTGCCGGTCTGGGCGATGCCGAGGACGTCCTTGCGTGCGAGGACGTGGGGAATCGCCTGTTCCTGAATGGGGGTAGGGGTGGTGTAACCGGTGGCCGCCACGGCGGCGAGGACTTTTTCGGATAGTCCGAGATTTGAAAAGGACATTGAGCCTCTGGTCGAAACCGCCGTTCGGAATCGAGGGTAATAAGGCTGTCGCGTTCCACCCCGAAACGGCGCGCTCTCAAAGAAGCTGGGGGTGCTGACTCACGCGAACCAAGCGCAAGGCTCAGGAATCGGTCTTCGATCTGAGCCGCGTCGCCACGGAACATAGGCGGGAATCGGCCAAAGTCAATGGAGCGGGCGCGGGAAGACCCTAAAAAACCTGAGCTTTTTGCCCAAATACCGGGCCTGCCGGAGATTCTGCGCTGGAAAGGACCCCGGCGCCGGTCATCCGGCAGGCTTGGGGGGAAAGGGGCCGGCCTCGCGCGGAATTGTTCCGCCTGCGCACTTCGCCTCGGAGTTGAGGTTGGCTAAACTCACAGCCATTGCCGAGGCGGTGTCGGCATCCCGGATCGTCCGGTGGGATCGTTTGGAGACGGGGGGAGACGCTCATGTGGCCGATCAAGTACCTTCGGACTCCGCTCCTTGTCGCGGCCATGCTGTTGCACGGGCACGGTGCAGGAGCGGACTCCGCCAGCCTTCGCCTCCCCGCGGGGAGCGATATCCGGGCGGCCATCGAGCAACTGCCGCCCGCGCAAAAATCGGTGATGGAAGCGGCCGCGGCCGAGACCTTTCCACTGTTCATCCTCGTCCCGGGGATCATGGGCTCGCGTCTGACCAAGACGCTGCCGAACGGCAAGACCGCCGTGATCTGGGGGCGGACGGATGGCGTCTTTTCGAAGCCGGACAAGCTGCTTCTGTACGATGAGGCGGATCAGGTCACCGCCGAGCCATTGGAGGATTACTACGTCTTCAACCAGGCGTTCGACGTCTACGGAAGAGCCGTTGCCAAGCTCTCGTTCCTGGATCTGTCCGCGGGCAACAGCGTCCGCAAGTTCGGCTACGACTGGCGCCAGCCGAATGCCCTTAGCGCGAAGAAGTTTGCTGCCTGGATGTGCGACAACAAGGCCGAGTTCGCAACGCGGCCCCTGGTCCTGATCGCACACAGCATGGGCGGACTGGTCGTCAAGTCGTGGCTGAAGGATATCTATGACTCGTCGGGGTGCGCGCCGGGCGATATCTTCGCCAATTGGGCGAAGATCAAGCGCATCGTCTTCGTGGGAACGCCGCACTATGGAGCGCCGAAGGCCATCACCGCGTTCGCCGACAATTATTCACTGTTCGTCGATCGCGACGACACGACGCTGAATGCGGTGCTGGGCTTCGCCGATTCCGCGACCTTCTCGAAGTCGCTGAACGCCTTCGGCGCCACGTTCCCGAGTGCTTATGAGCTGCTGCCGATCGTCAACACGAACAAGTGCTTCGCCGATCCCAAATGGCCGTCGCAGGTCTTCGTCAAGTCGATCAATGGCGGCGTGTCCTCGCAAATCGACCTGTTCGACCCCGGCACGTGGAAACTGCTTCGCTGGCCCAAGGCGATTGATCCGTCGATCGATCGAACAGCGTTCGTGGACAAGCAATTGCCGAAGCTGCTCAGTTCAGCCCGCGATTTTGCCTGCGGCATCAGCCATTACCGCCCCGAGCAGAAATTCGACGTGGTCTGGCTTTCGGGGATGCGCCGCAAGACCATTTGCGAGGTGACGATCAATCAGCCGACGACCCTGAACGAGCCGGCGACGATCGACACGAAAATGTGTGACGACGGCGACGGGACCGTACCGAAATGGATCGCGTCGGAACGCATGTACTCCACGGCGAATACGTCGCGATCGACCGGCGAGGGACACCTGCATCTGGTCGGGTCGGACGAGTTCATGGACTATCTCGACGATTACCGCGACGAGTTGCATCGCGAGATGCAGCGGAAATTCGCCGCCAAGACCGGAAACAATGTCGACGGTCTCGTCACGCTCTACGCGTCCCTGCATGCCGCCGTACCATCGGTTGGGGGCGACCCCAGCGATGTCACGGTCAGAACGACGCAAGGCGTGCTTGCGGCGCTGAACGTCCAACCGGACGACCTCCTCGCGACGGCCATGACCGACAAGGATCCGCTGGCGCGCGTCAGCGCGTACCGCCTGTTCGCCGACGTTGCCGAGAAGGGCGACCAGCGTCGGGCCTGGGCCTTCAACAATTCGGCGCACATCTATCTCAATCGAAACGACTCCGTATCCGCATTCAGTTTCGGCAAGCGTGCGCTGGCGGCCGGCGCGGCAAGCAATGCGGGGACCATTTTGATGCGGAAATCCGGATCGATCTCGGCTTACGCCGCCGAGCAGCTTGGCGAACTGGATTCCGCCAAGTCGCTTCGGGATCTCTCGGCCGGAAAAGTCGACTACTTCACGATCCAGGGGAAGATCTAGCCGCGCGCTGCCCGGCGATGAAATCGTCCTGGGTCAACGCTCCGCAACAGCCCTGGCGCGGAAATCGCCTGGGGCCATGCCGTAGGCCGCGTTGAAGACGCGGTAGTAGGTCGCAAGGCTGTCAAAGCCGCAGGAGGTCGCGATCTCCGCGATCAGCCGGTCCGGCGCCTCGCGCAGCAGGCGGCGGCTCTGCTTCAGGCGTTCGTCGGTCACGGTCTGCGAGAAGCTTTTGGCCGCACTTTCGAACAGAATATGCAGGTGGCGCACGGAGACGCCGAGCAGGTCGGCCACCATCGCCGGTGCCAGATCGGGGTCCAGGAGGTGCTGCGCGATCAGGCGCCTGGCATGCGCGAAGCGTGCGGTCCGCAGCGCCGCCTGTCCGCGCCGGCTGCCGGGCCGCACGATGCCACGCTCGATCAGCGCCAGATGGCCTAGCGCTTGAACCAGGCTTTCCTGGACCGGAGAGGTGGTGCCGTTTTCCGCCGCGGCGGCCTCGGCGAGGTCGGCGAAGCAGGCGCCGAGCAGCGGCGCCAGGCCGGGATCGTCGAACCGCCGCGGCACGAGCTCGCGGATGCGCTGGTCCTGTGTCGCAAGGCCGCTCACGGGTATTTTCAGAATCCGCAGGTGGAAGCCGCCTACGCCGAGCGGCGCGGTGCGATAGGGCTGGTCGGTATGGCTGGTGGCGAAGCTGCCATGGGCGATCGCGAAGTCGCTGGCGCGCATGCCGCCGAACCAGCCGCCGCTGCCGAGCTGCTGGTAGACGCAGATGCTGTCGCCGGGCGCGTCAGCGATGTCGGCGGGGCTCCGCTCGACCGTATAATACGAGGCCTTCAGCTCGACGAGGGCGCCGCGGCCGATCTGGCGCAAGGACAATTCGCCATGGAAGTCGTCGCGCCGTTCGCGCGCGAGCTCTGCGGTGACGCCGAATAGACCTTTGGAGCGGACCTCGCGCCAATAGTCGAAGCGATGATGCGGTTCGACGTCGTCGGTACACCAGCGATACAAGCCAGCCCTCGCTTCCGGCATTCGCCCAAGAAAAAGCAGATTCCGGACGAATCTTCCATAGGCGAGTTCGTGGAGCGGCAGGGCCAAGCCCGTTCAAGACCGTTCCAGCCTGTTGAACCGTCGATGAAGCTGGACCGACTATCACAACGACGGCGGAGGGTTCCAAAGAACCGCCTGCCGGGGGAACCGGCCTGGCGCCGTTCTGTTGCGGGATTTATGCGATGACGCGTCGGCTTTTCAGAATTCTGGTGGCCCTCGGGATGGCGGCGAGCCTTTGCGGCGTCGCGTGTCCCGCACATGCTGCCAAGCGCGTCGCGCTGGTCGTCGGCAACAACGATTACAAAAACGTTCCGAAGCTGCAGAAGGCGGTCAACGATGCGCGCACCATGGGCGACACGCTGAAGCAGCTCGGCTTCACGGTGATGGTGGCCGAGAACCAGAGCCGGCAGCAATTTTCGGAGACGCTGCTCGCGTTCGACAGGGCGATCGAGCCGGGCGATACCGCCTTCTTCTTCTACGCCGGCCATGGTTTCGAGATCGCGGGGCAGAACTATCTGCTGCCGACCGACGTGCCGGCGGCGACCGAAGGGCAGGAAGAGCTGGTGCGCGACGCCTCGATCCTCGCCGATCGAATCGTCGAGCGTCTGCAGAACAAGAAGGCGCGTACCTCGATCCTGGTGTTCGACGCCTGTCGCAACAATCCGTTCGAGCGCTCCGGCACGCGCGCGGTGGCCGGCGGCGGCGGGCTGGCGCCGATGACGCAGCTGCCCGAAGGCGTGTTCTCGGTGTTCTCGGCAGGTCCCCGCCAGACCGCGCTCGATCGTCTCTCCAACGACGATGCCAATCCCAACTCGGTGTTCACGCGCACCTTCGCCAAGGAGCTGCTGCAGCCCGGCGAGAATTTGGTTCAGGTGGCGCAGCGCACCCGCCGCCTCGTCAGCGAGATGGCCGACGCCGTCAAGCACAGGCAGGTGCCGGTCTATTTCGACCAGATGGTCGACGATGTCTTCCTCAGCGGCGTCGCCAAGGATGCGGCCGCAACGCGTCCGGCCGATCCGCCGCAGCAGGTCGCAGCGCTGCCGCCGGTGTCGGTGCCGCGCCCGCCGAAGGAGGAAGCCACCAACGCGCCGATCGCGAGCTTCTCGCGGCACAATGCCGGCTGGAGCGTGGTGTTCTCCTTCGCCGATCCGACCCTCGGGATTTCCTGGCGCATGGCCGGCGGCGGCGATTTCCGCGAAACCGGCTTCATCGACACGCTCGATCCGCGCACGCGCAAGCGGATGCCGAACCCCTCGATCGAATTGCCGGCCGATGCGCAGGCCGGCACCATCGAGGTTCGCTATGTCGATCAGGCCGGCGACATGCAGGGGCCGTTTCCGATCAAATTCGATCCCGAGGCTGCCCTGATCCGCGACCAGCGCAAGATCCTCGACATGACCGCAACGAGCTGGCTGTCGTTCCGCGAGTTCAACGGCCTGCTGGTCTATTACACGCATCTGGTCTCGTATCGCTGCGCCATTCGCGAGGTGCGCATCGGCATCGACACCGCCGTACCCAATCAGGTGCTGAAGATGCCCGCCTGCGACATGCGAGACCCCGGCGCGATCACCGCCGGCATGCCGCTCTACATGAAGCTGGCCCCCGCCACGCAGACCGTTTCGGTGGAACTGACCTATCGCGACGGCAGCGTGTCGGAGATCAAGAGCTTTCGCACGACGAACCGCAGCAACAATTGACGATGCTCTGCTCAAATAGCGTCTTTCCGCGGCCCCGGCTAACGCTAAAATCCAGATCCGGATCGACGCGGGAGGGAGAAAAATCGTGGACGACAATGCCTCGAGACATCGCTCCGTAACAACCAGGTGCTGCATCGTCGGCGGCGGCCCGGCCGGCATGATGCTCGGTTATCTCCTCGGGCGCGCCGGCATTGAGGTCGTGGTGCTGGAGAAGCATGCGGATTTCTTCCGCGACTTCCGCGGCGACACCGTGCATCCCTCGACGCTTGAGGTGATGGACGAACTCGGTCTGATCGACGCGTTCCTGAAGCTGCCGCATCGGCGCCTGCAGAAGATGGATGGGCTGTTCGGCGGCACCCATGTGCGCATCGCCGATCTCGGCCGGCTGCACACGAAGTACCCGTTCATCGCCTTCATGCCGCAATGGGATTTCCTGAACTTCCTGCGCGAAGCGGGCCAACGTTTTGCCTCGCTCGAGGTGATGATGAGCACCGAAGCCGTCGATCTGATCCGCCGTGGCGAGACCATCGCCGGCGTCCGTGCGCAGACGCCGGAAGGGCCTGTCGACATCGAGGCCGATCTCACCATTGCCTGTGATGGCCGGCATTCGCTCGTGCGCGAACGTGCGGGACTGAGCGTCGAGGAGATCGGCGCGCCGATGGACGTGCTGTGGTTCCGCGTCGGACGCAGGCCCGATGAGACCGAGAACCTGTTCGCGCGCGTCGAGCCCGGCAAGATGATGATCACCTTCGACCGCGGCGACTACTGGCAATGCGCTTATGTCATCGCCAAGGGACAATATGATGCGGTGAAGGCGAGGGGATTGCAGGCCTTGCTGGACGACATCGTGCGCATGGCGCCGGTGCTCGGAGCCGGCATTGCCGACGTGAAGAGCTTCGACGACGTCAAGCTGCTGACTGTCGCGATCAACCGCCTGCCGCGCTGGACGCGGCCGGGTCTGCTGTGCATCGGCGATGCCGCGCATGCGATGTCGCCGGTCGGCGGTGTCGGCGTCAATCTCGCCGTGCAGGATGCGGTCGCGACCGCCAATTTGCTCGCCGGCAAGCTTCAGCGAGGTTGCCCGTCCGAGGACGAACTCGACGCCGTGCGCCGGCGCCGCGCGTTCCCCGTCAGAATGACGCAGGCCATGCAGGTGGCCGTGCAGAACAACATCATCAGCGGCGCCTTGCAGGGCGGCGGCGGGCCGCTGAAGGTTCCTTTCATCGTGCGCCTCATCACCGCGCTGCCGTGGCTGCAGGGCATTCCTGCTCGCCTGCTCGCGCTCGGCGTGCGGCCCGAACACGTCGAGTCGAAGGCGGCGCCGGCAATTTCGCGCGCGATGGGGTAGGGCTAATGTCCCGTTAAGATTGCGTGCCAAGCGTTGCGCGCTTGCAACAGCACCTGCGTATTGCAGGCGCCGGATCTGCCAATCCCGCGTCTTAACTCTCTTGATTCAAATTTGAGTAAGACCTGCGTGTGAGCGTACGCCCATCAAAGGACACGGGGTGTACCATGCGTAACAAACTGATTGCTGCCTTCGCCTGCACGACCGCTCTGGTTTCGACCGGCGCTGCCTCCGCGGCCGATCTCGCTGCGCGTCCCTATACGAAGGCGCCTGCTTATATCGAGCCGCTGTTCAACTGGACCGGCTTCTATGTCGGCGGCCACATCGGCGGCGCCTGGACCAACGAGCAATTCGTCAACAGCGCGAACACGACGCTCTTCGGCGATCTCGCGCCGGGCGAGGGCTATCGCCAGCGCGGTTCCGGCATCATGGGCGGCGCCCAGATCGGCTACAACTGGCAGGCCAACAATTACGTGTTCGGCATGGAAGGCACCATCTCCGGCCTCGACAACAAGGGCAGCTTCACCAACACCCAGTTTGGCGTTGCCCGCGACGACGTGTTCTCCTGGCGCACCAATGTTCTCGCGACCATCGTCGGCCGCGCCGGCTTCGCCGTGCAGAACAACCTGTTCTATATCAAGGGCGGCTATGCCGGCGTGAACAACCGTCTGAGCGTCAGCGACACGGTTGGCCCGGCGACGGGCTCCGGCGGCCAGACCCGCTGGGCCAACGGCTGGACCGTCGGCGCTGGTTGGGAATACGGCATCACCCGCAACTGGATCGTCGGTCTCGAGTACAATTACGCAGCCTTCGCCAGCCAGACCTATCAGCTCGGCGGTACCGGCGGCAATTACAGCTTCGACGCCAAGCCGCGCGACATCCAGTGGGCCGTCGTTCGCGCCAGCTACAAGTTCGACGGGCCTGTGATCGCCCGCTACTGAGCATCAAACGATCAATCAGCAAAAAAGACCATCACTGCCAAACCTCAAAAGCCCCGGCATCGCCGGGGCTTCTTTTTGCGCACGGGTCCAGCGCAGGCCTGATGGCCTCACGCCATCACCGAGAACCCGCCATCGACGGGGATCGCGGTGCCCGTGACGAAGTTCGAGGCGGACGAGGCGAGGAATACGGCGATGCCGGCGAAATCGTCGATGTCGCCCCAACGCCCGGCGGGCGTGCGCGCCAGCACGCGCTCGTGCAGGCCCGAGACCTGCTTGCGTGCGCCGCGGGTGAGGTCGGTATCGATCCAGCCCGGCAGGATGGCGTTGACCTGGATGTTGTCGGGCGCCCAGGCATTGGCGCAGGCGCGGGTGTATTGCACGATGCCGCCCTTGCTCGCCGCATAGGCGGTGGCGAAGCTCGCGCCGAAGATCGACATCATCGAACCGATGTTGATCACCTTGCCGTTGCCGGAGGCCTTCAGCGCCGGATAGGCCAGCTTCGAGCACAGGAAGGCGCTGGTGAGGTTGGTGTTGATCACCGTGTTCCACTCGTCGAGTTCGAGTTCGTGCGGCGGCTTGCGGATGCTCATGCCGGCATTGTTGATGAGGATGTCGATGCGGCCGAGATCCCTGACCACACGCTCGACCATCGCGGTGATCGCCGCCTTGTCGGTAACGTCTGTGGTGACGGCCACCGCCTTGACGCCGCGTGCCTTCAGGTCGGCCACGGCCGCGGCCGACTTGGCTTCGTTGCGTCCGACCACGGCGATATCGGCGCCGGCATCGGCGAGCCCGTGGGCGAGGCCGAGCCCGATGCCGCCATTGCCCCCTGTGACGATCGCGACCTTGCCGCGGAGATCGAACCGGTTGGATGTCATGCTGTCATTTCCTGGTATCTTCTATGGGTTGCTTTGCCAGATCAGCACCAGCCCGAAGCCGGCCATGGCTGCGCCATAACCGGCCCATTGCAACTGGTTGACCATGAAGCCCGATCGCGGCCAGGGAACGGTGCCCGTGCCCTGGCCGATCCAGAGCAGCCCGACGGCGAGAGCAAACAGGCCTGCACCAAGCAGAAATCTGCGCATGCGATCCTCCCCATTGGTCTGATTTGTCGCGTGCTGCGGACATCGGGGATGCCTGCGGCCGCGAAAGCTTGGCCTGCACAGTAACGGGCTTTGGCTCGGACACAATGGTTGCGGATGCGGCAACGCGAGGGGAGATGTCCGTCAGTCCCGGGACAGCTCGAAGGAGGCGGAGATCGGTTGAAGTACCGCACAACGAAAAAGCCCCGGCGGAACCGGGGCTTTGACGTATGAAACTTGGATCAGATCAATACTTGGCGACGACCGGGCCGGTCCAGTTGAAGCGGTAGACCAGCGAGGTGCTGATGGTCTGGACGAACGGCTTGAAGGTGATGTCGGTGCCGTTAAGAGCGTTGTTAGCGTCGAAACGCTCCGAGATGTTCTTGGTGCTGTAATAGGCGGCACGGTATTCGGTCTTCATGAACCAGCCGGGAGCCGAGATCCCGAAGATGTTCAGGTTGTTCTCGACGCCACCGCCGACGAACCAGCCACCACGATCGAAGCTATCGGTATGAAGTCCGGTCCGGGCGAACGTCTGATTGTCGAACAGGGTCGTGCCCTTCCAGTGCGAGTTGGTGTAGCCACCGTTCACATAGGAGAGGACGTTCGGCGCGACGAGGTAGCCGATACGCGCACCAGCAGCCCACGAATAATCGTTCTTGATGGTACCGACGCCAATGGCGGTGGGGCCCGCGTTAAAATCCTGAATGCTGCCCTTCAGGCTTCCGAACTGACCATCGGCGAACACGCCGGCAACCCAGGTGCTGTTGAACTGCCAGTCGTAGCCGGCGCCCACGGTGCCGAACCAGCCATCACCACCCTGCTTCACGTTCAAGGGGAGGATCGGAACGCCGGTACCGGTAACCTGCGTGCCAGTGTTTGCATCCCAGACGCCGCCGCCGCCGCCGCCGAACACATAGAAGCCGGTCCAGTTGGCAACCGGAGCTGCCATCGGGGCCTTCACGTAGGGACGCGCCGCGAGATCAGCCGCAGAGGCCGAACCGGTCATCGCCGCAACCGCGGACAGAGCCAACAAAATCTTCTTCATGATCAAATCCCCAACCTTGGTCTGTAGTGGCGCGAGCGCACTGTGGTTCGTTTCACCTGATGCCCGGACTATAGACGTTTCCTGCCGAAATGCTGTTGCAGGGCAGGCACAGTTGGCTGAAAACGCCATGAGGAGGGGTTCCCGGGAATTTTTGGCAGAAATAGAAAAATGCGAGTAATTACAATATTTTGTGCGGGCGAGTGAGACGCTAGCGCCGGTAGGATTTCGTTAGGAAAGTCGCCTTTGTCCAAAACGGAGGCAGCGCTGCTTCGGTCTTGTCAGTGTGAGTCGTTGGCCGACCCGGCCTACGATTCGGCAGGACGGTCATGCCGCGCGAGCCTGCGGGAGGTATTGCAGGCCCTCTGAAAGTCAAAAAGCCCCGGCTTGAACCGGGGCTTTTTGGACAGGGGCGCGGGGCGTCAGACGTCAAGCAGGTCGTCGTTGGCGAATTCGGCCTTGTCGGTGATGAAGGCGAAGCGCGCCTCGGCCTTGCTGCCCATCAGCCGCTCCACCGAATCTGCTGTCGTATCGCGATCGTCGGCGAGAAGGACCACCTTCAGCATGGTCCGCTTGGCGGGGTCCATGGTGGTTTCCTTGAGCTGCGCCGGCATCATCTCGCCGAGGCCTTTGAAGCGGTTCACCTCGACCTTGGCGTTGGCGTTGAACGCGCTCTTGATCAGTTCTTCCTTGTGCTTGTCGTCGCGCGCGTAAACCGATTTCGTGCCGGCAGTCAGCTTGTAGAGCGGCGGCACGGCGAGGAAGAGGTGCCCCTCGTCGATCAGCCGCGGCATCTGCCGGTAGAAGAAGGTAATGAGCAGCGAGGCGATGTGCGCGCCGTCGACGTCGGCGTCGGTCATGATGATGATGCGCTGGTAGCGCAGATCCTCTTCGCGATACTGCGCGAGCATGCCGCAGCCGATCGCCTGCACGAGGTCGGCGAGCTGGGTGTTCGCCGTCAGCTTGTCCTTGCCGGCGGAGGCAACGTTGAGGATCTTGCCGCGCAGCGGCAGCACGGCCTGGGTCTTGCGGTCGCGCGCCTGCTTGGCGCTGCCGCCGGCCGAGTCACCTTCGACGATGAAGAGTTCCGAGCCCTCGAGGCCCGCATCGCTGCAGTCGGCGAGCTTGCCGGGCAGGCGCAGCTTCTTGCCCGCGGTCTTGCGCGCGGTTTCTTTCTCCTGGCGGCGGCGCAGCCGCTCCTCGGCGCGATCGATCACGAAGTCGAGCAGCCTGTTGGCCATGTTCGGATTGCCCGACAGCCAATGGTCGAACGGATCCTTCATCGCCTGTTCGACGATGCGCTGCGCTTCGGCGGTGGCCAGACGATCCTTGGTCTGGCCCTGGAATTCAGGCTCGCGCACGAACACCGAGAGCATCACGGCGGCCCCCACCATCACGTCTTCTGACGTGATCGAGGCGGCGCGCTTGCCCTGGCCGACGCGCTCGGCGTGATCCTTCAGGCCGCGCAGCAGCGCGCTGCGCAGGCCGGATTCGTGCGTGCCGCCGTCGGGCGTCGGCACGGTGTTGGTGTAGGAGGACAGGAAGCCGTCGGCATCCGCGGTCCAGGCCACGGCCCATTCGCAGGCGCCATGGGCGCCGTTACGGCCCGACTTGCCGGAGAAGATGTCGGGATGCACCAGCGTGTCGGCATGGATGGCGGCGGCGAGATAATCCTTCAGGCCGCCCGGGAAGTGGAAGGTCGCTTCGGCCGGCACGTCCTCGACGCCCTTGAGCAGTTCGGGGGCGCAGTTCCAGCGGATTTCGACGCCGCCGAACAGATACGCCTTCGAGCGCGTCATCTTGAACAGGCGCTGCGGCTTGAACGCGGCCTTGGCGCCGAAGATGTCGGTGTCGGGCTTGAAGCGCACCCGCGTGCCGCGGCGGTTGTTGACCTTGCCGAGGTCCTCGAGCTTGCCCTTGGGGTGGCCGCGCTCGAACGTCATGCGGTAGAGCTTCTGGCTGCGCGCGACCTCGACCTCGAGCAGGGAGGAGAGGGCGTTCACCACGGAAATGCCGACGCCGTGCAGGCCGCCCGAGGTCTCGTAGACCTTGCTGTCGAACTTGCCACCCGAATGCAGCGTGCACATGATGACTTCGAGCGCCGACTTCTTCGGGAATTTCGGATGCGGATCGATCGGGATGCCGCGCCCGTTGTCGGTAACGGTCAGGAACCCGTCGGCGCTGAGTTCCACGCCGATGAACGTCGCATGCCCGGCCAGCGCCTCGTCCATCGAATTGTCGATCACTTCCGCGAACAAATGATGCAGCGCCTTCTCATCCGTTCCGCCGATATACATGCCGGGCCGGCGCCGCACCGGTTCCAGGCCTTCGAGCACCTCGATGTCGGCCGCGGTGTAATCGGCCTCGCCGCCGGTTCCGCGCGGAGCCGGCTTGGCCGGGGCTTTCGTCTTCGGTTCATTGCCCCCGAAGAAGTCGTCTTTTGCTTTTGGCTTCAATTGCTTGGACATGTATTTTGATGTGCTTTGAGGGCCGCCCAGGCGGCGAATCGGTTGGGCCGACTATGACACGGCTGGCCCGGAAAGGTCACCGCAGGTCGGCCGGGCGGGTGGGGTTGGAAGCCAATGCCGGCGATTTTACGCCAGAGGCCCAGCTGTTCCCGGCAATTTGACGCAGCGGTCAGGCCCGGGTCGGATTTTGTGACTTGATGTCACACAAGCCATTGGCTTACCAGTCCTTTTATCTGATGAGCCCGAGAGGGGGCGGGAAGGCGATCTGGAATGGAGCAGTTTGCGCACGCGCTGGCCGACTTCGTGCGCGCTCACCAGGCCTGGGCGGCTCCCGTGGTTTTCCTGCTGGCCTTCGGGGAGTCGCTGGCCTTCATCTCGCTGCTGATCCCAGCCTGGGGAGCCCTGGTCGCCATCGGCGCACTGATCGGAGCAAGCGGCATCAGCTTCTATCCGGTGTGGATCGCAGGCGGGATCGGCGCTGCGCTCGGCGACTGGGTCTCCTACTGGTTCGGCTACCGCTACAAGGAGAAGGTCGCGCAGATGTGGCCGCTGTCGAGATATCCGACACTGCTTCCCAGGGGCGAGGCCTTCGTGCGCAGCTGGGGCGTGCCCAGCATCTTCATTGGCCGCTTCTTCGGTCCGTTGCGCGCCTCGGTGGCGCTTGCAGCGGGCATTTTCGAGATGCCCTATTGGAGTTTCCAGGCCGCCAATTTCGTTTCGGCGCTGGTCTGGTCGGCGGCGCTGCTGCTGTTCGGCGACGTGATCGCCAAGCTCATGGAGTGGATCTGGCACGTGATCTGACGAGTTGGACCTTGACGGGAACCGCCTCCGGCCTTATGGCCGTGCGCCATGATCAACGCCGCGACCATCCTGTTCGCCCGTCGCCGCCGCCGCGCTCCCGCGGTTTGGGCGGTCGATCGCGTTTGAGATCACCGTCTTTGCCGCTGGATCCGATCCGCGGCATTCTCTCTCCTGTCAGCGCGATCTGATCCGGCGGCCCCCCAAGGAGGCCCAGCAGGAGACCACGATGTACACGCCACCCCAGTTCAAGCCGGATCGCGCCGCGAGCCTCAAGTTCGCCGAGGCGCGCGGGTTCGGCACCCTGTGCGCCTTCGACGGCCAAAAGCCCATCGCCTCGCCGCTGCCGTTCTATTTGACCTATGCCGCGGACGGCACGCCGCAGGCCGCCTTTCATGTCGCCCGTCACAATCCGCTGCTAAAGCTTGCGGACGGCGCTGCGGCCTGGCTGCTCGCGGTCAATGGACCCGATGCCTATGTCTCGCCGGACTGGTACGTCTCGCCGGATCAGGTGCCGACCTGGCTGTATCAATCGGTGCATTTGACCGGGCCGGTGCACCTGTTGTCGGATGATGAGCTGGTGCTTCAGTTCGACACGCTCAGCGACAAGTTCGAGAGCTGGTTGCTGCCCAAGAAGCCGTGGACGTCGGGCAAGATGACGGCCGGCCGGCTCGAGGCGATGAAGAAGGGGATCGTGGGTCTGCTCATGACGGTTGAAGAGGTCGAAGGCAGCTTCAAGCTCAACCAGCACAAGTCTGACGCCGACTATACGGCGATTGCCAATGCGCTCGGCGCGCAGCCTGCCGCCGACGCCAGGGACATCGCACAATTGATGCAGGACGTGAGGCCGGAGGCCTTCGCGAATGAAACCAACATGCTCGAAAGGAGCGCGCCATGAGCCTCACGGAAACCAGCAAAGCCCCGGGCAGCGGCGCGGTGAAGAAGCCCGCCACCGTCTTCGTCGACGGCGGCTCCGGCACCACCGGGCTTGGCATCAACGAGCGGCTCAAGCTCCTGAACGACGTCGTGGTGAAGACCATCCCCGACGACAGGCGCAAGGACCCCGCCGCCAAGAAGGCGCTGATGCAGGAGGTGGATCTCGTCATCCTCTGCCTCCCGGACGATGCCGCCAAAGAGACCGTCGCGCTGATCGACAGCATGGGGCCGTCGGGTCCGAAGGTGCTGGACGCCTCGACCGCCTACCGGGTCGCGCCCGACTGGGCCTACGGCTTTGCGGAACTCGCGCCGGACCAGGCCGCCAAGATCAAGGCCGCGAAAAGAGTGTCCAATCCCGGCTGCTATCCGACCGGCGCAATCGCGCTGCTGCGACCGATCGTCGATGCCGGTCTGCTGCCACCGGATTATCCCGTCACCGTTAACGCGGTGAGCGGCTATTCCGGCGGCGGCAAGTCGATGATCGCGAGCTTCGAAGACGGCAGCGCGCCGTCCTTCGAGCTCTACGGCCTCGGCTTCGAGCACAAGCATCTGCCGGAGATGCAGCTCTATTCGAATCTGACCCGGCGGCCGATCTTCATCCCCTCGGTCGGCAACTACCGGCAGGGCATGCTGGTCTCGATCCCGCTGCAGCTCGACACGCTGCCGGGCAAGCCGAGCGGCGCCGATCTCCAGGCCGCGCTGGCCAAGCGCTACGCAGGCTCGAAATACGTTTCGGCAATGCCGTTGCAGAACGAGGCCAGCAAGGGCGGCCGCATCGAGCCGGAGGCGCTGAACGAGACCAATCAGCTCGAGCTCTATGTGTTTGCCAGCGACAAGTACCACCAGGCGGTGCTGGTCGCCCGGCTCGACAATCTCGGCAAGGGCGCATCCGGCGCAGCCGTGCAGAACATGCGGTTGATGCTGGGTCTGCCGGAGGAGTAACCGTTCGAACGTTGCGCGCTTCGTCCACCCCGGTGGACGACGCGACGCTGCGACTTTCGACGCCGGCAAGACGATCAAATGACGCCTGAAAGGTACGCGTGATGAGCTTGAAGAAGATCGGCATTCTCGGTGCCTCCGGTTACACCGGGGCCGATGCGGTCCGCCTGCTGGCGCGGCATCCGAACGCCGAGATCGTCGCGTTGACCGCCAACACCCACGCTGGCAAGTCGATGGCCGAGGTGTTTCCGCATTTCTTCATGCTGGACCTGCCCAAGCTCGTGGAGTGGGAAAAGGTCGACTGGAGCAAGCTCGATGCGGTGTTCTGCGGGCTGCCGCACGGCACCACGCAGGAGATCATCGCCGCGGTGCTCAAGGCGAATCCCGAGATCAAGGTGCTCGACATGTCCGCCGATTTCAGGCTGCGGGACAGGAACACCTACGCGCAGTGGTATGGTCACGAGCACCGGGCGCTCGAACTCCAGGCCGAAGCGGTCTATGGCCTGACCGAATTCTATCGCGAGAAGATCATTTCGGCGCGGCTGGTCGCCTGTCCCGGCTGCTATCCCACGGCCGCGCTGCTCGCGCTGGTGCCGCTTGCGAAGGCCAAACTGATCGACGTCGACGACATCGTCATCGACGCCAAATCGGGCCTCACCGGCGCCGGCCGCGGGCTGAAGCAGAACACGTTGTTCAGCGAGGCGGGCGAGGGGCTGTCGCCCTATTCGGTCGGCACCCACCGGCACGCGCCCGAGATCGAGCAGGAGATCGGCGTCGCGGCCGGTTCCGCGGTGACGGTCAATTTCACGCCGCATCTCATTCCGATGGCGCGCGGCGAACTCTGCACGTCCTACGTCAAGCTCAACGGCGCGACGCCGGACGATCTGCGGTCCGCGCTGGAGCAGGCCTATGCCAAGGAGCCCTTCGTGCATGTCGCCCGCAAGGGCGTGCTGCCGCAGACCCAGAATGTGCGCGGCTCCAACTATGTGCAGATCGGCGTCGTCGCCGACCGCATCAAGAACCGGGCGATCGTGATTTCCACGCTCGACAATCTGGTGAAGGGTTCGGCCGGACAGGCGATCCAGAATATGAACTTGATGTTCGGGCTGCCCGAGACGACGGGGCTGGAGCAGATCGCGCTGTTTCCATGACACGAGGTGCCGCGGTGGACGAAGCGACCTTGCAATTCTACCGGAGCAACGCCCAGTCCTATGCGGCTTGGGCGAAGGCGCCATCGACACGGCTGCGCGGCTTTCTGAAGTTGCTGCCGCCGGGCGGTTCAGTCCTCGAGCTCGGCTGCGGCGCCGGCAATCATTCGGCGGTGATGCTGGCCGAAGGATTTTCTGTGCGTGCGACCGATGGCTCGCCCGAGATGGCCGCTATCGCATCGCAGCGGCTTGGCCATCCGGTCGAGGCGATGCGGTTCGACGAGCTCGAGGCGAGCGAGGCCTATGACGGCGTCTGGGCAAGCGCCTGCCTGTTGCACGTGCCGCGCGACCAGCTCGCCGGCATCCTGGCGCGGATTCATCGCGCGCTGAAGCCATCGGGCGCCTTCTATGCCAGCTACAAGATGGGCGAGAACGACGGCCGCGACAGCCTCGGGCGCTATTACAGTTACGTCTCGCCCGAGTGGCTTGAGACGACCTATGCCAGCGCGGGGCCGTGGATCACGCTGTCATCCGAGACCAGCGTCATCCAGAGCTTCGACGAGACGCCCGCCAATATGCTGCATCTCGTCGTTCGCAAGGCCTTCTAAACAAGGCTTTACCAGCAGGCGTGGTCGCTACAGCACCTTGAAGATCGCCAGCGCCAGCACGGCTTGCGCTGCGAAACCGACGGTGAAGGCCAGCGTGCGGAACACCGGAATTCCGAGCGCGTAGACGATCAGATGCGCCACGCGCGACCAGAAATAGACCACGCAGGCGAGCACGGTCCATTTCGAGGAATAGTCGATCGCGTTCAGGATCAGCACCAGCGGGGCGAACAGCACGAGGTTCTCGACCGCGTTGTCATGCGCGAACATCAGGCGGTTGGCCCATTCCGCCTGCGGCTTGGCGTTGCGCGAGGGGTTGGCCATCGCGCCGCTGAGGCCCCGAATCTGGCAGCGGTTGATGGTGTAGGGAATCCACAGAATGCCCGTCAGGATCACCGTACACGTCAGCCAGAACAATTCACGCGTCATAACCAGGTCCCCTCCAAAATCGATGTCGTGAGCTTATACGAAAGCGCGCGCCGTGGCGCTACGCGCGAACCCTGACATAGCTGCCGGGCGCATCCTCGATCGGAGGCAGGGCATCGCTGCCGACGCGGCGCGCCGGAACCTGCTCGGGATCGATCGTGCCCAGCCATTCGCGCCAGTCCGGCCACCACGAGCCCTTGTGCTCGACCGCGCCCTTCAACCACTCGGCGACGGTGACGTCCTTGATGTTGTCGTTGGTCCAGTACTGGTATTTGTTCGAGGCCGGCGGGTTGACGACGCCGGCGATGTGGCCCGAGCCGGACAGCACGTATTTCACCGGGCCGCCGAAGAATTGCGAGCCGTACAGCACCGACTCCGCCGGCGCGATGTGGTCCTCGCGGGTGGCGAGGTTGTAGACGGGGACCATGACCTTGGAGAGATCGAGCAGCGTGTTGTCGAGCACCATCGTGCCGGTCGACAACCGGTTCTCCAGATAGCAGTTGCGCAGGTAATAGGAATGGTTCGACGCGGTCATCCGCGTCGCATCGGAATTCCAGTGCAGCAGGTCGAACGCGCTCGGCTGCTGGCCCTTCAGATAGTTGCTGACGACGTAGGACCAGATCAGATCGTTGGAGCGCAGCATGTTGAAGGCCATCGCCATCTTGGAGCCTTCGAGCACGCCAGATGCCTTCATGTCCTGCTCGAGCGCCGCGATCTGGTCCTCGTCGACGAACACCAGGAGATCGCCGGCATGGGTGAAATCGACCTGGGCGGCGAAGAACGTCGCGGACGACACGCGCTGGCGGCGCTTCTCGGCGAGCCAGGCCAGCGTGGTCGCGAGCATGGTGCCGCCGACGCAATAGCCGGCGGTGTGCACCTTCATCTCGCCGGTGACCTTCTCGATCACGTCCATCGCCGTGAGCGGGCCTTCCTTCATGTAGTCTTCCCAGCTCTTGTTGCCGAGCCGCTTGTCGGGATTGACCCATGAGATCACGAACACGGTGATGCCCTGGTCGACGCACCACTTGATGTAGGATTTCTCCGGCTTGAGATCGAGGATGTAGAACTTGTTGATCCAGGGCGGAATGATCAGCAGCGGGGTGCGCAGCACAGTCTCCGTGGTCGGAGTGTACTGGATCAGCTGCATCATCTCGTTCTGGTAGATCACCTTGCCCGGCGTCGTCGCCATGTTGACGCCGACGACGAGATTGTCCGGATCGGACTGGCGGATCTTCAGCATGCCGTGGCCGGCGGCGATGTCCTCGGCCAGCATGTTGAGGCCGCGCGCCAGATTCTCGCCGCTGCTCGCCATCGTCTCGCGCAGCACTTCCGGATTGGTCAGCACGAAGTTGGAGGGCGACAGCGCGTTGGTGAGCTGCTGCATGTAGAACTCCGCCTTGCGGCGGGTCTGCGGGTCGAGCCCGTCGGCGTTGTGCACCAGCTCCTGCGCCCATTTGGTGGTGAGCAGGTAGAGCTGCATCACGAAATCGAAGAACTGGTTCGACTTCCATTCCGGATCGGCAAAGCGCTTGTCGCGCGGCGAGGGGGCGATCGCGGGTGCGGCGTCCTGGCCGGCCATGCGCCGCGCCGCCGAGCCCCAGAGCTCGAGATAGTCCTTGGCGAGCTTGATCTGGAGATCGGACGAGCGCGAGCTGTCCGACAGCCAGTATTCGGCGACCGACGTGAAGGTCTTGACGACCTCGGTGAGCTCCGCCGGTGGGCGATCCTGCACCTCGCCGCTCTCGCGCGGCTTGAGATAGGCGGCGAGCGCCTTGCCGCCGTTTTCCATCGCCCGCGCGACATTGATCGCAAAAGCGTTCGGGTCGAACGTCGTCTCGGATTTGGGTGTGTCGGTCGTTGCGGTACTCATGAGCAGAACAGTAACGATTCATTCCGTATTCGTCACCGCGAAGCTGGCATCTTTGGCGTTAAACACGCTCCAAGATGTGCTGCACTGCGACAAAGCTTCTTGGTTTCGTCACAATCGGGATGCACGTCTTGGACCAGTGGGCCTTGGATGAATTCTCGCTCGTGCCATTTGTGGGCAGCAATGGTTTGAGCTTGGGCAGGTTGTCGGGGTAAGCTCCGGGCAGCCTTGCATTGGGACGAGGTGGGAATTTCCCAGGTGTTAGTGTTCAGGGACCCGAAAAAGTCGCTGCCGATCTATGGCGCGCTGCTGATGGCGGCGTTCGCCCTCGGCGGCTGTTCCAGTCAGTTGGCTGACTACACGCCCAACGAGACTCAGGCCCATCCCAGAGAGCCCGGCGCCTACCTTCCGGTGCACGATTTGCCGCCGGAACGCGATCAGGCTGTGATCCCGCCGGACCAGCGCGCCAAGATCGAAGCCGAGCTTGCCGCTGCGCGCGATCGCCAGGCGGTCGCCGCCAAGGACGCCAAATGAAGCGGTGCAAGGTAATCGCTGGCGCCCCCGCCACTCCGTGCTAAAAAGACGGCAATTCAGCCGAGAGTCAGGGCGAAGGCGTTAAGCCCCTGCCGCGGAAATTCGCTCCAAGTGTCTGATTTTGAGCGATTTTTGTGCAAGGAGCGGCCGCCTTTCCGATCGGCGTCATTGCCCGTCGATTCTGTCCTGACGGTTGCCCGGAGCCCAGAGAGCCATGGAAGAGTTTTACCGCATCCGCCGCCTTCCGCCTTACGTGTTCGAGCAGGTCAACCGGGCCAAGGCGGCCGCGCGGAATGCCGGCGCCGACATCATCGACCTCGGCATGGGCAATCCGGACCTGCCGGCCCCGGCCCATGTGCTGGAGAAGCTCAAGGAAACGCTCGGCAAGCCGCGCACCGACCGCTACTCGGCCTCCCGCGGCATCAACGGCCTGCGCAAGGCGCAAGCCGGCTACTATGCCCGCCGCTTTGGCGTGAAGCTCAATCCCGACACCCAGATCGTCGCCACGCTCGGGTCCAAGGAAGGCTTTGCCAACGTGGCGCAGGCAATCACCGCGCCCGGCGACGTGATCCTCTGTCCGAACCCGAGCTACCCGATTCACGCCTTCGGCTTCCTGATGGCGGGCGGCGTGATCCGCTCGGTGCCCTCGGAGCCGACGCCGCAATTCTTCGAGGCGGTGGAGCGGGCGATCGTGCATTCGATCCCGAAGCCGCTGGCGCTCGTCGTCTGCTATCCCTCGAACCCGACCGCCTATGTCGCAAGTCTTGATTTCTACAAGGACCTCGTCGCCTTCGCCAAGAAGCACGAGATCCTGATCCTGTCGGACCTTGCCTATGCCGAGGTCTATTTCGACGAGAACAACCCGCCGCCCTCGGTGCTCCAGGTGCCCGGCGCCATCGACGTCACCGTCGAGTTCACCTCGATGTCCAAGACCTATTCGATGGCCGGCTGGCGCATGGGCTTCGCGGTCGGCAACGAGCGCGTCATCGCAGCGCTCGGGCGCGTCAAATCCTATCTCGATTACGGTGCGTTCACGCCGATCCAGGTTGCGGCGACCGCCGCGCTGAACGGCCCCGACGATTGCATCAGGGAGATGCGGGACACCTACCGCAAGCGCCGCGATGCGCTGGTGGAATCGTTCGGCCGCGCCGGCTGGGAGATTCCGCCGCCCGAGGCTTCGATGTTCGCCTGGGTCCCGCTGCCGGAGGCCTTCCGCAGCGTCGGCAGCATGCAGTTCGCCACCCTGATGGTGGAGAAATCCGGCGTCGCGGTTTCGCCCGGCGTCGGCTTCGGCGAGCATGGTGAAGGATATGTCCGCATCGCCATGGTGGAAAACGAGCAGCGGATCAGGCAGGCCGCGCGCGGCGTGCGGCGCTTCCTTGAAAGCGGCATCGAAACGTTGCACAACGTCGTTCCGCTCGCCAATCGGCGTTAAGTTCTCTTCGGCAGGTTCTCTAAAGGCATCATGGTTGCACCCCTGAAAGTGGGCATAGCGGGGCTCGGCACCGTGGGCGCCGAAGTTGTCCGTCTGATCGAAACCCAGGCCCGCGTGCTCGCGGGCCGCAGTGGCCGCGGCATTCGTGTCGTCGCCGTCACCGCGCGCTCGAAGGCCAAGAAGCGCAGTATCGACCTGCGCGGCGTCGAATGGGTGAAGGATCCGCTGGCGTTGGCCACGCATCCCGGCATCGACTGCTTCGTCGAACTGATGGGAGGTGCCGGCGATCCCGCGCTGTCCGCGGTGGAGGCGGCGCTGAACGCGGGCAAATCGGTCGTCACCGCCAACAAGGCGCTGCTCGCAAAGCACGGACTCAAACTGGCAAAGGCCGCCGAAAAGCACGGCGGCGCGCTGAATTACGAGGCAGCCGTCGGCGCCGCGATCCCCGTCATCAAGACGCTGCGCGAAGGCCTCGCCGGAACCGGCATCAACCGGGTCTATGGCATCCTCAACGGCACCTGCAATTACATCCTGACCCGGATGGAGCAGGAGGGCCTGTCCTTCGCCGAATGCCTGACGGATGCGCAGCGGCTCGGCTATGCCGAGGCCAACCCGTCCTTCGACGTCGACGGCCACGACACCGCACAGAAGCTCGCCATTCTCGCCAGCCTCGCCTTCGGCACGAAAGTTGCTCAAGGCGCGGTGTATGTCGAAGGTATCTCATCCATCGCGCCGGAGGATCTGCGCGCGGCCGACGAGCTCGGTTACCGTCTCAAGCTGCTCGGCGTTGCCGTTCGCACCGCCAAGGGCATCGAGCAGCGCGTGCATCCGACCATGGTCCCCAAATCCTCGTCGATCGCGCAGGTGATGGGTGTCACCAATGCGGTTACGATCGATGGCGAGGGCATTCCGCCGATCACGCTGGTCGGCCCTGGTGCCGGCGGTGCTGCGACCGCGTCCGCCGTCGTCGCCGATATCGCCGATGTCGCGCGCGGCATCCGCGCCCATCCGTTCGGCCGGCCGATTGCGCAGCTGCGCGATACCAAGAAGGCGCCGATGGAGCGGCACGAGGGCGGCTACTATATCCGTCTCCTGGCGCGCGATTTTCCGGGCACGGCGGCTGCAATCGCAACGCGGCTTGCCGAGCAGAAGATTTCGATCGAGTCGATCGTGCAGCGTCACCCCAATGGCGGCGCTGCGTCACCCGACGGCAAGGCCGTGCCGGTGCCCGTCATACTGATCACCTATGCTACCCACGAGGACGCGGTGCGCCGCGCGCTCGCCGCCGTGCAGAAGGACAAGGTGATCAGCGGACGGCCGCAGGTGATCCGGATCGAGAAGAACTGAACTGATGCGGTTCGAACGAACCGCAGGTCTTGCGAATTGATGTGGGCAGAGACTTCCGCCCAAAACCGTTTCGAAGGAGTTAGCTGATGTCGACCCATATTTCAGTCCCGCCGCAGGCATTGCTCGAGCGCATCCTCACGCTGGAGATCGTGCGGGTGACCGAGCGGGCGGCGGTGTCGTCGGCGCGCTTGCGCGGCCACGGCAACGAGAAGGCGGCCGACCAGGCGGCGGTCGACGCGATGCGGCGCGAACTGAACAAGCTGCCGATCGAAGGCACCATCGTGATCGGCGAGGGCGAGCGCGACGAGGCGCCGATGCTCTTCATCGGCGAGAAGGTCGGCATGAACGCCGGCCCGCAGGTCGACATCGCGGTCGATCCGCTCGAAGGCACCACGCTGTGCGCCAAGAACATGCCGGGCTCGATCGCCACCATGGCGATGGCCGACGGCGGCACGCTGCTGCACGCCCCCGACGTCTACATGCAGAAGCTCGCGATCGGTCCCGGCTACGCCAAGGGCGTCGTCGAACTCGATGCCTCGCCGGCCGAGAACGTCCGCCGTCTTGCCAAGGCCAAGGGTGTCCAGCCCGACGGCATCACCGTTCTCGTGCTCGACCGTCCGCGCCATGCCAGCATCATCGAGAGCGTGCGCTCGACCGGCGCCGCCGTGCGCCTGATCACCGACGGCGACGTCGCCGGCGTGATCCACTGCGCCGACCCCGACAATACCGGCGTCGACATGTATCTCGGCACCGGCGGTGCGCCGGAAGGCGTGCTCGCGGCCGTGGCGCTGCGCTGCATCGGCGGCCAGATGCAGTGCCGCCTGATCCTGGATTCCGGCGAGAAGATCGAGCGCGCCGCCAAGATGGGCGTCAACGACCCCAAGATGATCTACGGCATCGAGGACATGGCGCGCGGCGACTGCCTGTTCGCCGCCACCGGCGTCACCACGGGCTCGCTGCTCTCGGGCGTCAAATTCCGCAAGGACGGCGTGATCGAGACCGAGACGGTGGTGATGCGCTCCGTCACCGGCACCGTGCGCTACATCAAGGCCGAGCACCGCGAACTCGCGAAGTTTCATCTGGACTAGCCGCCGCGATGCCAGCTGCCGTCATTCCGGGGCTCGCGAAGCGAGAACCCGGAATCCATCGGGCGGCAGGGACTGTATCGAGATGGATTCCGGGTTCGATGCTGCGCATCGCCCCGGAATGACAGAAAGAAGATTGGCAACAAGAACAAGCAGGGGAAACCACCCATGTCCGATCTCACCGCCGTCAAAGCCCTGGTGTTCGACGTGTTCGGCACTGTCGTGGACTGGCGCACCAGCCTGATCACCGACTTCATGTGGTGGGCCAAGGGCCGCGGCATCCATGCGGACTGGACCGCGCTGGTGGACGGCTGGCGCGCCGTGTATTCGGCGTCGATGGACGACGTGCGCAAGCATCCGGAGCGCGGCTATGTCATGCTCGATGACCTGCACCGCCGCTCGCTCGAAAAGCTGGTCGAGAAGTTCGCGATCAAGGGTCTGACGGAAGCCGATCTCGATTACCTCACCAAAGGCTGGCATCGCCTGCATCCGTGGCCCGACAGCGTCGCCGGCCTGACCCGGTTGAAGACGAAGTTCGTGATCTCGCCGCTCTCGAACGGCAATGTCGCGCTGCTCACCAACATGGCGAAGTTCGCAGGGCTCCCCTGGGACCTCATCATGTCGGCCGAGCTGTTCGAGCACTACAAGCCCGATCCCGAGACCTATCTCGGCGCCGCGCGTCTTCTCTGCCTCAAGCCGGACGAGGTGATGATGGTCGCCGCCCACAACGGCGATCTCGCCGCCGCCCAGAAGAACGGCCTCAAGACCGCGTTCGTCGCCAGGCCGACCGAGTACGGGCCGCACCAGAAAGTCGACTTCGAGGCCACCGGCAACTGGGACATCGTCGCCAGGGATTTTGGCGGCATCGCCGACAGGCTGGGGTGCTGACGTAGACTTTATAAACCCGTGCGGCATTTCCGACGAGGTCCGCTCTGTCGCTGATAGCGGCGCATTGGCGGGCCTCACCCAAGGTCAGGGATGGGGCAAACTAAGACTTCAGGCGTCGAAGCGGGATGTCGTGTCTTCCTCCGGGAGCAGACATGGTCGGCCGAAATGCTCAGGTCCGTTTCGGGCCAGATTCGGAGATGGGCAGATACTATTTCGTGATAAAAAAGAAATCCTCTTTGCCCGGCAGTGATGTTTGGGACGCATTCCCCTCGCCGGACCAAGCCGACCTTAATCTATCGCCGAACCGGCAACCTGCGAGCTGTGCAGCTCCTGCTGGGACATACTAAGATCGAGAGCACCGTTCGATATCTCGGCATCGAGGTCGACGACGTGCTCGCGAAAGCAGAACAAGTCGACGTCTGACTTCGGGGGCAGAGCAGACTTATTCTGCGCTGCCCTCACAGACGGCTCCGGGCCAGATTCAGTCATTCTTCCCAAAGCAATCTTCAATTAGCAGTGCTTCCAGAAAACAACTTTTGCTACGCCTGCGTCCCAAAAATCTCGGATGTATGCCTCTTTTGCATATCCCGATGCGGCGTACAGGGCGCGTGCTGGCGCTTGCGCGGTCTCATCTGTCGTCTCGATGATGATCACGCGACCGCCTAAAGCAATAATTTTCTTCTCGACTCGACGCAACAGTGCCGTTCCTACGCCTGACCGATGACATTTCGGGGCTACTCCGATTGCTCGAAGATTCCAGGTCCCGGAAGTCAACCGCTCAAGCTCACAATAAGCGAAGCCGAGCATTGAGTCGGCCGACTCTGCGACCAAGAGAAATGCTTCGTCTGGCCTACTGAAGCAACCTTGCATCATTTGGCTCACCATACTGGCCGGAAAGAGACCAGTATCCTCAGCGATCACCCCAATCCCCGCAGAGTGTTCCGGTACAGCATCCCGCAGATGGGTGTTCGAGATTAAAGATCCTAGAAAATTATCACGGCTTTTGATCACGTCTGACCCTCTTCTTTGGGAAGGTACGACTTCGCCGCGCGTTTGTTACCTCGCGTTTTTGAGCGGGCCATCATGTAGCCGCAGATACTTTCTTAAAAAACGTGATGTCAGCTTCGGGTCACAAGCTGCCGATCATGATCGAGGTGGCTTAGGGCCGCTTTGCGCCGGTTAGCCGACGTTAGGAGTACGCGGCCTTGGACCGGAAGCTTATTTAGAAGCCTATCCGGACCCCGGCTTTGCCGGTGATCGTGCCGCTGGAATCATTCATTGCGACATATTCGGTGCCGGCGAACAGCGAGGCGTTGTTGCGCATCCGCCAGTCGAACGAGGCTGAGGCGAAGCCGCCGGCAAGGCTTGCCTTGCCGGGCGTGGCGAAGGCCAGGGCCTGGCCGAGCACGACGGCATTGATCCCGCCATCGCCCACCCGCTGCTGCCCGATGACGCCGCCGGCAAAGCTGATCTGAAGACGCCCGAGCTCCGACGTCGCCGTGCGGGTCACCGAAAGCTCGCCACGCTCCTCCACGTTCTGAGAGGTGCGGCTGCCGACCGTCAGATTCGCGGTCGAGCCTGCCTCGGTGAACCCGTCGAAGCCGGCCGCAAGATAGCGCAACCGTGCCGCCGGCGTCACTGTCCAGCCCGGAGCCAATTCGGTGCGGACACCGACCGCCAGTTCCGGGCTGACGAACCAGCCGCCATAGCTCGCGGTCGCAGTCTCCAGTCCGCCGGCAAGCAGGTTGTTGTTGATCCGTGCTCGCGTCGCGCGGTTCGACGAGGCGCCGCCGAGCAGCGCGAAATCGAGAAAGGTGCGACCGAAGTCCTTCCGGCCATAGAGCCCGCCAAAGCCGATGTCGCTGCGCAGGTCGCCGGCATTGAGATCAAAGCTCGAACTGATGTTGCCGCCGCCGACCACGGCGCCGAGCCGCAGGTCGCCCTGCACCTGGCGATCGAGGCCGAGCGCGCCGCCATAGAAATTGGTGACGCTGCGCAGCACCGGTCCGTCCGCCTGCTGGATGCGCTGGCCGTAGAAGCCCTTGGCCCAGACCGTCGTGCCATCCGCCGTCGTCAGTGACGGGTTCTTGAACCAGACGGCACCGGTCGCGGGCTGTGCATAACCGAGGACCTGGGCGAAGACATCGTCAGCAACGGCGCTGTCCGCCGCAAAGCCGAGGGTGCCCCCGCCCGCCGCGCCATCGCCGCTGCGGCCGCCGAGCAGGCCGGACACCGCGCGGGTGAAATCCATCAGGGTGCGGCCGGCACCGGCGAAGCCCGTCGGATCCACCGAGACGATGCGATTGCCGACGACCGCAACAGGCACGCTGCCCGTGACGGTCGCAGAGGCGAGCGAAGTGAAGGTCAAATTCTGGTTGCCCACGTCAACCTGCACGGCCTTGCGGGTCCCGTTGAGCTGAATGTTTCCGACGATGAAGGATCCCGGCGCCAACACCAGCGCATTGTCAGTCGTGGCTAGAATAATCGCAGTCCCGCCAAAGTTAAGAATACCCCCGGAATTGACCAGCACGGAGGGCGAGTTCTGGTTGAAGTATCCTACCTGAATTCCGAAGCGGCCCGCGCCGCCGCCTACGACGGTGCCGGCGTTCACCACCGTTGAACTGCCAGTGGACTGAGCGAGAATGCCGAGCAAACTGCCTGAAACCTTGCCGTAATTGACCGTGATCACATCGGTGCTGTTTGCGACCTGGTTGATGCCGACCAATCCGGAAGCAATCCCGAAATTGATGATCGTATCGGGGAGGGTCTGAGCCGGACCTTGGTTGAAGGTGCGAATTCCGCTCCCCTGCGCCGACTGGACGCTGCTGTTGTTGACGACGGAGATGCGGCCAGAGCCACCCAGAACTTCTGCGTCGAGGGCCCAGAGGTTGGCGCCCGACAGGGCCCCATTGTTTGTGACTGACACGCCACCGGTGGCGACCGAGGTGAGAGCCGTGTTCGTATCGACGATATCGGCGTTGTTCATCACAGTAAGGCTGCCGGCTCCATTGAAGGGCCCGAAGTTGGTCCCGTTGTATGAGCCGGTTATGACGCAACTGATGTCCGTGCCTGCATTGGTGCAGACTTGCTGAGCGAAAATCTGCGAAGCATGGGTTAGAAGAACAACAAGCGATAGGGCGCTCGTTATCCCGAAACGTGCACTTGCCATAATGAGGCACCGCATTATCAAAAAGTCTAAAATTAAGCTTGTGATATCAATGCAGGCGTCCGGCAAGGTGATAAATTTGTCACGGTTGAAACTTTCCTCATGAACTCAGCCGGTGGAACGCCATGCCGAAGGGTGTCCGCGCCTCTGGTGGCGCGATGCCATGCTATGTAGCGTGAAAGGTGTTGAGCGCGGAGAGGCGGACCGCGTCGATGTTGGCTGGAACGCCGATCCTGCATCCCGCCGGCCGCATATTTGAGAGACTCAAAAGGGCGTTCACTGGGGCGCACAGCCACCTTGACACGCAGCGTCTTGCATCGGGTGCGCAAAACCACTTCAAACACCGTGGCCCATCAAATTCCGCGCGGATACATCTACCACATACGCTTGTCGACCGGGATGTCTGAGGTGGGTCACAAGCCGCCGATCATGCTGGAGGTGGCTTACATCCGCGTTGCCCTGGTCAGCAGACGTTCAGGGGTAAGCGGCCTTGGACCGGAAGGTCGCGAGCAGCACGAATCCGACGCCTCGCGCGTTTTGCTGGAAGCGTCTAAACCGGTATCGCTGACCTTGCGGTGATCTTCATGAAAATTGGCTATCTGGCGGACCACCCCGAACATCTCGAAACGATCGCGGCGTGGCAGCATGCCGAGTTTGGCTATCTCACGCCGGCGATGGCCCTTCAGGATCGCGCTGACAGGCTTCGCCTTTCGCTCCAGAAGAACGCGCTGCCCATGGCCTTCATCGCGCTGTCGGAGGACGGGGCACTGTTGGGCTCGGCAGGCATCCTGGCCACGACGGTGACCCACGCACATCTGACGCCCTGGCTATCTTCGGTGTACGTGCCGGACGAATTGAGGGGCAGGGGCATCGCCTCCGCGCTGAGCTTGCACGCGGTCGGAAAGGCTGCAGCGCTCGGCTTCGATCGGCTGTATTTGTTCACGCCACGCAGCGAGGCGCTCTACGCACGCATCGGCTGGGTCACGTTCGACCGGATCGACCATAATGGCGTGGCTCTCATGCTGATGGAGAGGCTGACGGCGTGAGGCCAAACCCGGGCCGTGCTCGGCTTTGTGCCGAAGCGATGACCGACCGGGATGGGCGGTTTGCGCCCCCTATCGTATTCGGGCGTCTATAACGTCAGCTGCATCGGTTCGGCGAGGACGTGAACGCCGTCACCCCGCCTGTTTGGCTCGGTCATTCACGCCGCCGCACATGCGCGTGGTGGGAGCGTTGCGACCTGTCGTCACGCTGCCCTGACGGTATCCAGGAATCTCGAGACTTCGGACTTGAGCCGGGTGCTATCGGCGGCCAGGGTCCTCGCTGTCGAGAGAAGATTCGAGGACGCTGAGCCGGTGTCCGTCGCGCCGCGCTTCACATCGAGGATGTTGGCCGACACCTGCTGGGTACCATGTGACGCCTGCTGAACGTTGCGCGAGATCTCCACTGTCGCGGCACCTTGTTCCTCGACGGCCGAGGCGATTGCCGATGACACTTCCGAGAGCTTCGCGATCGTCGCTGAAATCTCCTTGATGGCCGTGACGGATTCCTGGGTGGCCATCTGCACGCTGGAGATCTGCTGGCTGATTTCGTCAGTCGCCTTGGCCGTCTGTTCGGCGAGCGCCTTGACCTCGGACGCGACGACGGCGAAGCCGCGGCCCGCGTCACCGGCGCGCGCAGCCTCGATCGTCGCGTTCAGGGCGAGCAGATTGGTCTGGCCTGCGATCGTGTTGATGAGTTCGACGACATCGCCGATACGTGTTGCCGCGACGGAGAGTTCGCCGACGCGCTGCGTTGTCGCGTGGGCCTGATCGACCGCGTTGCCGGCAATCCGCGCGGACTCCTGCACCTGCCGGCTGATTTCGTTGACGGAGGACGAAAGCTGCTCGGTTGCGGATGCGACGGCCTGGACGTTCACGGACGCCTCCTCCGACCCGGAAGCAACCATCGTGGCGAGTTGCTCGGAATGGGAAGCTGTCGAGGCAAGGGTATTTGCCGACGATTCCAGCTCGGTCGAAGCGGACGACACCGCTTGAACGATATTGCCGACGCTCGTTTCGAAGGTCGCGGCCAGCCGCCGCAACTCGGCCTTGCGCAGTTCCGCCGCCGCGGCCTCCTGCTGCGCGGTCCGTTCGAGTTCGTCGCGTGCCTTCTGTTCCGCGTTGATCTGCACGAGGCCTACGGCACCGGCAAGCTTTCCGATTTCGTCGGAGCGATCGAGACCCGGAATGGAAGTGCCGAGATTTCCTGCTGCGATCGCCGCGACGGCGTCGGTCAGGCGAACGACGGGACGAACGGTACCGAAGATATTTGAAGCGATACTCAGCCCAATGACCGCCGCGCCGATTCCGCAGATCGTCCAGGTCAGAAGCGCAAACATCGCAATCCGTTGCTCGGCCGCGTCCTCGAGTTGCTTGTTGGAGACCTGTGCCTTCGCGACCAAGTCGTCGATGATGGCCCGGTGGGCTGCGTACACTGATCCGAGGCTAGCGTAGGATTCTCTCGCCCTTGCTATGTCGGATTTCTCGAGGGCGGGCATCAATTCGTGATCGACGATCGTCCAGAACTTCTGGGCTTCGGCCTGCGAATCGACGGTCAGTCTGTTCTTGAGGTCACCGCGCAACTCGGACGTGGACCAGAACTTCTGGCGATCGTCGAAATCACGTCGAAGCTCGTCGATCCGCTTTTTGTGGGCAGCCGTGCTTCCAGGATTCTGCAAAGCCAGGGTCGCTTCGAGGTAGGCTTCGACCACATACATCGGCGGGGGCAGGATATCGGCGAGCAAATCCGCGCTCAGCTTGATATCCGAGTAGATGGGACCGCCGATACGCACCTGGCTGTTGGAATAAGTGCAGATGCCCAGGATCGAAACCAGCGAGAGAACAGTCAGGAAGCCGAATAGAATGACTTTCGTCAGCAAAGACAACTTCATCATCGCTCCTCATCGAGCCAAAAGCTGGGCATTGCGGTCTGCGACGGCTGCTGACTTGCTGTGCAGAGCGATGAGGTCGCCCGGTCGCGCCGTTGCGACCGGGAAAAAATAGCAATGGGGTCCTTAACGGAGCGTCACTCAACGCAGTCGTTCGGATAAGTATAAGTACGGGAACTCGTTGCAGCGCCTAAATTTCGTGCAGCCTCAGCTATTGATGAGCCCCATCTGCCGGGAGCTTTTGACCGATGATGGTCCGGGGGGCAAATGCGCCACCCGGACCATTTCGACGACCTACAGCGTCATCTGCATCGGCTCTGCAAAATAGCGGAAGCCGTCGCCGGCCTTGGCGACATGGCCATAGCCCGGCCAGGCGAAGTGATAGGACATCACCGGGACCTTGTTGGCCGCGAGCATGGTGAGCAGCTTGACGCGCGAATCTGCCGCCTGCTTCGGGTCGGTGTCGTAGGAGAATTCCATCCGCGGCCGTTCCAGCAGCAGCACCGAATGGTGCGATAGGTCGCCGAGGAAGGCGAAGGACTTTCCGGCCGAGGAGACCATGAAGATGGTGTGACCGACGGTATGGCCGGGGGCGGCGATCGCCTGAACGCCGGGCAGGAATTCCTGGCCGTCCTTGAAGAACACGATGCGGTCGCGGACCGGCAGCAGGTTCTTCCGGGCGTGCACGACGAAATCCTTGGCGGCGCTGCCGAGCTTGCCTTCATCGGTCCAGAAATCGAAATCGGTCTGGGAGATGTAGATCTGAGCGTTCGGAAACAGCGGCTTGTTGTCGGCATCGACGATGCCGCCAATGTGGTCGATATGGGCATGCGAGCAGACCACGGCATCGATATCCTCCGGCTTGATGCCGGCTTCCATCATGCTCTTCTGTTGCCGTCCGGTGGTGGGGCCGAACGCCTTCGATGTGCCCATGCCGGTATCGAACAGGATGAGCTTGTCGCCGGTGTTCACGATCGGCGAGTTCTGCTCGAGCACGACATTGTCCGGCGACAGGAAATTGTCGGCGAGCATCTTCTTCACCTCTTCCTTGGGAACGCCGGTGAAGGTGCCGGAGGGATCGCCGAGCGGCAGCGGTCCGTCGGAAACGACGGTCACTTCCGCATCGCCGAGCGTGAAGCGGTGCCAGTAGGGAGTCTGGGTGCCGAGCTTGGGCGCGCGTGCGAACGCACCAGAGCCGAGCATTGCGCTGGCGCCAAGTCCGGCCCCGAGGGAGAGCAGCGAGCGGCGGGAGACGTTGAGTGTCATCGGTTTCCTCCAGTTTATGTTTTGATCCGCGCGATTTTTCGCGCGTGATGTTCGGCTTGATGCCAACGGTGCGATGCTGCGCCGGTTCGCGCAGGCTCGCAAGTGGAATTGGTTTGGTCATTTGCCGCAGCTTGACACGCAGCGATGCGCCCGCGCGCACGGGCGGCCAGGCTCGTTCGTTGCCGACGCTCATCACGTCAGGTGCCCTGTTCAGCGATGGATCATCAGGCGGCTGTTGGGCGTATCTGTGGCAAACGCGAAAACGTCCGCGAGAAGCGGAGCCGTCACGGTTGCGAGAAAAGCCATGGTGGCATCATGCGCCTGTATTGCCCGACGCGTCAACCAGAATTCGAAAAATCCGCAATTTTGCGGGGCCGTTCTCAAGTCGTTGATTTCACTGATCCCGGCTACTGTGCATGGGGTTGTTTTGCAATTTTTGTCGGAGAGACCCGCCTCACGCCCCGCAAATGATCACGCCGTACCAGCCGAGCCCGCGATAGGTCTCGTAGCCCGGCGTGGCGTGGAATGCGACCAGCGTACCGGAGCGGTCATGGGAGAAGCCGGAGCGCTGGCCGTTCAGCGACAGCGAGACGCGTTCGCTCAGGATGCCCTGGCCGTCGGAGGCTGCGATGACGCGAAAGTTCGAATCGACCAGCAGCACGCGGGCCTTGTCGCGGTCTCCGACGCGGACGCCTTGCACGATCGCGCGCGCCTGCGGCTCCCAGTCGAAATGGATCGCGAGCACGCCGATCGGCGCGCCGCTCGCCTGTCCGCCGGCGCGGACGCTGGCGCAATAGGTCGCGACCTGCGCATTGCCGAGCAATGGCTGGTTTTCGACGTCGCCTGCGACATAATCGTCACCGGAGCGAAGGCTCCTGGCCTCGCGGAACCATTTGGTGTGGGCGACGTTCTGGCCGACGACGCGGAAGCGGTCGGCGCGGCCGTTGGCGATGACGTTGCCCTCGAGGTCGCAGAGCCAGAGGTCGAGATAGACCGTGTAGGCGCCGAGGATAACGCCGAGGCGCTCCGAGGAATGGGTGACGGTTGCGGGGGCAGGTGAGGCCGCGCAATCGACCACGGCGGAATCGGTCGCCCACCAGCGCACGTCGCAGGTGCGCTCATAGAGATTGCGGTCGATCAGCTCGACCGCGTTGAGCGAGAGGTCGACCATGCGCTCACCGCGCGAGCGCTGGCTCATGCTGTCGATCGAGGAGACGAGATCGCCGGTGCGCTTGGTCAATTGGGTTTCGAGTTCACGCGCGATGCTCTCGACCTGCTGACCGACGCCGCGCACCTCCTGCGCCACCACCGCAAAGCCCGCGCCTTGCGCGCCGGCACGCGAGCTTTCGATCAGCGCGTTCAGCGCCAGCATCTTCATCTGGTTGGTGATCTGCTGGATCGCCCTGGTCTTGTCGACCGCGATCTGGTTGACCTCGGCGGTGAGGCGATTGATCAGCGCGGAGATGTCGGAGTCATCGTCGGCGGGTTCGGGAGCGATCGGCTTGGCTTTCAGACCCAGCGCAACAGACATTGGGGCATTCCTTGGCAATGAGGCCAGATCTGCAATGAACCCGGACAATCACGTACAGATCGAAGATGAGTCTTTTTCGGGGATTCAAGCTAACGCCCGCTTAATTTGCTGTTCTGCGGAATGCCTAAATGGTAGTCATGATCTGCCGCGCAGCCATCCACCGCTTTGTGCGCCCCCGCCGTTGCAAATCTCCAGGGTTTCGCGACCAATCGCTTTGAGCCAGTGACCGCGCGCCTTGCGTGATCGCCCGGACCCCGAGTTCTGAACAGATCGCCTCTCGTCATGACGCCGCCAGCCAATGCCTTGCCCGTCGAAGCGCCCCAGGCCTTCCTGGGCGTGGCCCGTTCGCTCACCGACAAGCTCTGGCGCGATCGGCTCGATGCGCGCGGGGCAGCCAAGGCGCTTGCCATCGTGCAACGGCACCAATTGCCTGAGATGCTGGCGCGGGTGCTTGCCGGCCGCGGCGTCGAAATCGATGAAGTTCCCGACTTCCTCGATCCGACCATTCGCAAGCTCCTTCCGGACCCGTATACGGTGACGGAGATGGAGGCTGCGGCAAAGCGGATCGCGGATGCGGCTGCGGAGGGCGAGAAGGTCGCGATCTTCGGCGACTACGATGTCGACGGCGCGACCTCGGCGGCGCTGCTGGCATGGCATCTGCGCCATTGCGGGCTCGACCCGCTGATCCACATCCCAGACCGCATCTTTGAAGGCTACGGCCCCAACGTCGAGGCGGTGCGCGGGTTGGCGGAGAAGGGGGCGACGCTGCTCGTCACCGTCGATTGTGGCACCACCAGCATCGAGCCCCTGGCCGAGGCGAAGCGGCTCGGCATGTCAGTCGTCGTGATAGATCATCACCAATGCGGCCTCGATCTTCCCGAGGTCGATGCGCTGGTCAATCCGAACCGTCCCGACGATCTCTCCGGCCTCGGGCATCTCGCCGCCGTCGGCCTCGTGCTGGTGACGCTGGTGGCGGTCAACCGCGAATTGCGCCAGCGCGGGTTCTGGACTGCGGAGCGGCCCGAGCCCGACCTGCTCGGCATGCTGCATCACGTCGCGCTCGGCACCGTCGCGGACGTCGCGCCGCTGATCGGTCTCAACCGCGCCTTCGTTGCAAAAGGACTGATCGCGATGCGGCGGCGCGACCATGTCGGCCACACCGCGCTGATGGACGTGGCGCGGCTCAACGGTCCGCCGGAGGCCTGGCATCTCGGCTTCATGCTGGGTCCGCGTATCAATGCCGGCGGCCGCATCGGCCGTGCCGATCTCGGCGTGCGGCTTCTGCTCGAGGGCGATAGCGTCGAGGCCGCGCGGATCGCCGCCGAACTCGACCGTCTCAACGCCGAGAGGCGCGTCATCGAGCAGGGGGCGGAAGCCCAGGCCGAAGCAGAGGCGCTGGCCTCGATCGGGCTCGAGGACAAGATTAGCGTCATCGTTACGGCCTCCGAAGGCTGGCATCCCGGCGTGGTCGGCCTCGTTGCGTCCAGGCTGAAGGAGAAGTTTTCGCGGCCCGCCTTTGCGATCGCGCTGGAGCCCGGCGGCATCGGCACCGGTTCGGGCCGCTCGATTGCCGGCGTCGATCTCGGCAAGGCGGTGCGGCAGGCGGTCGCCGACGGCATCCTGCTCAAGGGCGGCGGCCATGCAATGGCTGCGGGCGTGACGCTGCGCAAGGAGAAGCTCGCTGAGTTTCGCGCCTATCTCGAAAACGCGCTGGCGCAGGACGTCGCCGACGCCCGGCACGTCAACGAGCTCTATATCGACGGCGCGGTCTCCGCGCGCGCGGTGACGACCGAGCTTGCGGCCACGCTCAACCGCGCCGGTCCGTTCGGCAGCGGCAATCCGGAGCCCGTGCTGGCTCTGCCGGCGCATCAGCTCGTCTATGCCGACGAGGTCGGTCAGGCGCATCTGAGGCTTCGGTTCAAGTCGGGCGACGGCTCCATCGTCAACGGCATCGCATTCCGTTCGATCGGCCAGAAGCTCGGCAACGCACTTGTCGCCAATCGTGGCCAGCAGCTGCATGTCGCAGGATCCTTGTCGGTCGATCGATACCAGGGCACCGAGCGGGTGCAGTTCCGCGTCATCGATGTCGCACTACCGGACCAGGGGCCATCCGTGATTAGATAGCGCATGATCCGCCAAGATCATGCGCAGGGACGCAATCAACAAGAAAAGGGAGTGAACATGGAAGGACAGGTCGAGGGCAAGGTCGCGCTGGTGACGGGCGGCGCTTCCGGCATTGGCGAGGCGATCGTCGAATTGTTCGCGCGCGAGGGCGCGACGGTCGTCATCTCGGACATCGACGAGTTGAGGGGACCTGATCTCGCCCAGCGCGTGACGAAGGCGGGCGGCAAGGCGATCTTCCTGGAGCAGGACGTCACCAGCGAGGAGCGCTGGATCGAGATCGTCGCCGAGATCGCCAAGCGCTACGGTCGGCTCGACATCATGGTGTCCAACGCCGGCATCGGCATCGGCATTGCCGTGCCGTCGATCGTCGACATGACGCTCAGTGACTGGCGCAAGCAGAACGCGATCAACCTCGATGGTGTGTTTCTATCGGTGAAACATTGCCTGCCCCTGATGCGCAAGACCGGCGGCGGTTCGATCGTCATGATGTCCTCGCTGGCGGGCCTGCGCGGCGCGCCCGGGTTGTCTGCCTATTCGGCGACCAAGGGCGGCGTGCGGCTGTTCGCAAAGTCGATCGCGATGGAATGCGCGGCGGCGGGCGACGGCATCCGCGTCAATTCCGTTCATCCCGGCATCATCGACACGCCGATCTGGGGCAAGATCCCGACGGGCGCGACAGGCGCCGGCCAGAACGCGCCGATCGACCCCGAGGAGCGCGCCCGCCTGGTCGCGCCGCTCGGCCGCGCCGGCCACGCCGCGGAGATCGCCTCCGGCGTGCTGTATCTGGCCTCGGATGCCTCGCGCTACGTCACCGGCAGCGAACTCGTGATCGACGGCGGCATGAACGCCGGCGGCGTGTCGCGGCGGCAATAGGCCGCCGCGCGGACTGCGAGGGGCAGGGCGGCGCTTGGCAGGGGCTGACGCGCGAGCGTCGGCCCTGTACAAGGCGGACAGCTTTCGACCGACAAAGGTGTCCTTCGCCATGGCGCACAGCCTTCACTCGTCGTCTCCCGCGCCTGAGCCCGTCCGCTCGAACCGGCCGGATCTCACCACCGACGCGATCCGCACCGCGCGCGAGGACCTCGCCGCCTGCTTCCGCATGGCCGCGCGCAACGGTTTCGAAGAGGGCATCTGCAATCACTTCTCGGCAGTGGTGCCGGGCCATGACGAACTGTTTCTCGTCAATCCTTATGGCTATGCCTTCCGCGAACTGACCGCGTCAAAACTGCTGATCTGCGATTTCCACGGCCATGTGCTCGACGGCGAGGGCGTGCCCGAGGCGACAGCGTTCTACATCCATGCCGAGATGCACAAGCGCCTGCCGCGCGCCAAGGTCGCGTTCCACACCCACATGCCCTACGCGACCGCATTGTCGATGACGGAGGGCGATCCGCTGATCTGGGCCGGCCAGACCGCGCTGAAATTCTACGGCCGCACCGCGGTCGACCGTGACTACAACGGCCTTGCGCTCGACAACCGCGAGGGCGCGCGCATCGCCGCCGCCGTCGGCGATGCCGACATCGTCTTCATGAAGCATCACGGCGTGATGGTGCTGGCCCCGACCATCGCGGAGGCCTGGGACGACCTCTATTACCTCGAACGCGCCGCCGAGGTGCAGGTGCTGGCGATGTCGACGGGGCGAAAGGTGCTGCCGGTCGATCCGGCGATTGCCGCCGAGACCTACAGGCAGATGCGCGAAGGCGATTCCGAATCCGCGCGGCTGCACCTTGCGGCCGTGCGTCGCCAGCTCGATGCGGAAGAGCCGCAGTACAGGCACTAGGTATTGGTGCCTTAACCCCGATGGAGCGAAGCGCAATCCGGAGGCGTTATCCGCGGAAGCAACGTCCCGCATTACGCTTGCGCTCCATCCTGGCTAGGAAAGCCGGGGCTAGGAGCCTTGCCGCAACTTTGCCAGCACCTTCAGCCCGCCATATCCATCGGCGGGCGTGAGTCCCGCGCGCAGCTGAAAATCCTTGATCGCCTTCATGGTGTCGTTGCCGACGCGGCCGTCGGTGCCGCCGGTGTCGAAGCCGGCCTTGGTCAGCCGCGTCTGCATCTCCTGCACCTCGGCGAGCGTCAGCGCGCGTTCGGAGCCGGGAAAGGGCTGGATGAAGGGCGGCGCGCCGAGGCAGCGGTCGCCGAGATGGCAGATCGCGAGCGCATAGTTCATCGAGGGATTGTAGCTCTTCACCGCGTTGAAGTTCGGTCCGAGCAGGAAGGACGGCCCGCCCGCGACCGGCGTCCACAGTTGCGCGGATGCGTTCGGCTGCGGGAACGGCTGTCCGTCGGCGCGGGTGACACCTGCCGCCTGCCACGCCGCGTAGGTGCGGCTCCCGCTCGCCTCGCCGGACGCGCGCACTTCGTAGCCCCAATGCTCGCCGCGGCGCCATTTGCCGCGGTTGACGAGGTATTTTGCGGTTGATCCCAGCGCGTCGTCGGGCTTGCCGAACGGCGAGACCTTGCCGTCGCCGTCATAATCGATGCCGACATTGAGCCAGACCTCCGGCATCCATTGCGAATGCCCCATCGCACCCGCCCACGAGCCCTGCATCTCCTCCGGCGTGCTCCAGCCCTTATCGACGATGCGCAGCGCGTTGATCAGCTCGGTCTCCCAATAGGCCTTGCGGCGCGGCTCGTTCCAGGCGAGGGCGGCGAGCGAGGGAAACACCGGCGTCATGTGGTTCTGCTGCACCAGCGGATCGCCATAGGCCGACTCCACGCCCCACAGCGCCAGCAGCGTGCCGCGCTCGACGCCGAAATCGCGCTCGATGCGTGCGAGCAGCGCCTCGTTGTTTTTCAGCGCGATCTTGCCGTTGATGATGCGCCAGTCGGAGACGCGGCGGTTGATGTATTGCCAGATCTGTTCGTGGAATTCGGGCTGGTTGCGCATCTGTTTGAACACGCTCATGTCCGGCTCGACCCGCGCCATCGCGCGATGCCAGGTCGCAGCCGAAATACCCTTGGCCATCGCACGCGCACGAAAACTCTCGCGCCATTCCTCGAAGCCGGGAGGCGCTGCGATGGCCTGCGTCGGCAAGGCAATCAGGGTGGCCGCGCTGGCTACGGATTGCAGCAGGGTGCGGCGGCTCAGATGGGCCGAGGAATCAGACTGTTTCATGGCCGTAGTCTAGCGGGAAACATGGCCAGTGTGAGCCGGTTCCTGGAGCGCCGATAGCCGCGTGCGCTTGATGCATCGGCCGAGACCTGGCAGGGCGGCGAGGTTAAGAAAGTGTTGATGTGCGGCCAGGGCTCGCGTGCACCGAGCTGGATATCCCGATTTTCAAGCCTGTGATTTTACTGTCGGTTCGGTTCCGTCTGCGCATGATGGGATCATGCGAGAGTTGTTCGACATCATTCGTGGCAATCCCTGGCCGTTCGGCGCAGGGCTTCTCGTCGTGATCCTGATGATCGTCGCCGAGAACTTCGGCCGAGGCATTCATGGCGACGGCGAGGGTGGCGGCGACTTCCTTGATGTCGGCGGATGCGACGGCGGCGGGGACGGAGGAGGCGACTAGGCCTCGCCTAGTCCTCCTGCAAATCGGCGGCGATGCCGGCCAGCCAGCGGCGAATGCTTGCCTCGGCCTTGGCATCCAGGCCGGCAGCAAGGCGCTTTTCCAATGCGATCACGCGTTCCCGGCACGCCTTGAGCAGCGTCGTACCGCGTTGTGTCAGCGTCCACTGTTGGATCCGCCCGTGGACCGGGTGGGGCGTCATCTCGATGGCGCCATCGCGCTCGAGGTTCCGGATGATCACGCCGACCGTCTGCGGGGTCAGGAAGGTAAGGCGCGCGACGTCGGCTCCGGATAGCCCCGGATAGGCGTTCAGCATCGTCAGTACCGCGAATTGCGGCGAGGTCACGCCGAGATCGGCAAGTGTCCGTTCCATCGTCAGCCGGACGGCGGCATGAGCCTGGCGCAGGAGATAGCCGAGATAACCCTCTTCGCCGCGTTTGCCTTCGCCCGGAGCGGGGACACGAACGGCGGCAGGCTCGGCGGCTTTGCGCCGGGATTTCGATCTCGTGATATTGGGCGTCTTGCGTAACATGTAAGTGCTCTTATAAGATGTAAGCAGTCTTACAATAACACGAGGTGTACGGCCATGTCACACGCGCGCAGCGAATATGAGGATTTCAGGCGGATCGCGCCCGATGCGTATGATCTGGTTCTGGCGCTGGGCCAGCTGGCGGCCAAGGCCGGCCTCGACAAGCAACTGCTCGAGCTGGTCAAGCTGCGCGCCTCGCAGATCAACGGCTGCGCCTTCTGCGTGCAGCATCACATCCTGGTCTCCGAGCGCATCGGCGTGCCCGTGGACAAGCTCAATCTGGTCGCGGTCTGGCGGGAGGCGCCGATCTTTTCCGCGCACGAACGTGCCGCGCTGGCGTGGGCCGAGGCGCTGACCCTCTTGCCCAACGGCGTCAGCGAGGAGGTCCATGCGGAGGCGAGCCGCCAATTCTCCGAGACCGAGCTCATGTATCTCACCTCGGCGATTGCCTCGATCAATGTCTGGAACCGCTTTGGCGCGGCGTATCGCTGGACGCCGGCGAAGCGGCCGGTCACAGCGAATGCGGCCGCATCCTGATTGCAGCGAGTGAACAAGGGGAGGTATGTCATGACCGCGATGAGTTTGGCCAGCATGCAGCGTCCGCTGCCGTCACGTCCGATGGCGATGGCCGTCGTCGGCGGCCTCGCCTGCGCCCTTGCGATCGGCAAGGCCTATCCGGTGACGATGGATACGCATTCCGGCGCGCTGGTGCCGCTCTGCGCGACGGCGGCAGAGAACTCTCCGCTCGACAAGGTCGAGCCGATCGGCTCCTACGCGCTGCCCAACGTGCCGGGGCAGCGCGTCACCATCGTGCGCGTGTCCTACGGTCCCGGGGGATCTTCGCGGCCGCACCGCCACGCGGGCTCGGTGACTGCCTACATCACCAAGGGCGAGATCCGCTCCCAACTCGGCGGCGGTCCGGTCGAGACATTCGGAGTCGGCCAGTCGTTCTTCGAGCCGCCCGGTTCGACACATCTTGTCTCGGCCAACGCGAGCGCCACGGAGCCAGCGGAGTTGATCGCGGTGTTTGTGGCGGACGAGGGCGCGCAACTGACGACCTATCTGGAATAGTGCGCCTTCGCAGTCCTTAGAATGCGTCCAGCAGGCTCATGGCGGCCAGGTCGATCCTCATCGCCTCAATCGCTGCCACGCAGCGGAGCTGGAGTATTGGACTGTCGGAACAGCAACGGCGCCGACAAGCAATTCAAGCGCGCCCGAGATAAGCGCCTCCGCCGTCCATTCGATGTTGCCGGCGATTGAGCGAGCAAGGCGTCAATTCTCTTCGCCGCTCGATCCTTCGCGCAGGTCCGGCTTGATGACGTCCTCCGGCATCGCATGTGCCACCGGCTGTGACGTGACTGCGATCTCCGGGCCCACCTCGCGGCCGCGGGCGCGGATCAGCCGCTCGTAAGCGGAGACCAGCGTGTTGTAGGGGCTGACCCAGATCCAGCCATCGCGGGTGAACACCTGCACATCGAAATGCAGATGCATCGACGTGCCGGCCGGATGGTCGAGATAGTTCGAGACCACGCCGATCTTCTCGCCCTCCGCGACGAGGCGTCCGTTGAGCACGCCGTCCGCGTTCATCGCCTGCGGGTTCATGTGCATGTAGCGGAAGCGCATGTGCTCGGTTCGACTGTTGATCTCGAGGGTCGCCGCCTGGTCCTTGGCGCCGCGGATCACGATGGCGTCGCGCACGGCGACGACAGCGCGCTGCTTGGGATCGCAGGGCTCGTGGCCCTCGCCGGGCTGCGGGCAATCGGCGGCGCGGATATCCTCGCCCTGGTGGCCGTAACCGCTCGCGCACTGCCAGACCTCGAAGCTGCGTGATTCGCAGAAATTGTCGCGCCAGGCATAGGCGGTGGGACCGTCACTCTTGTCGCGCTTGCCGTAGGATTGCGAGCGAACGAACGCAGGTGCCTTCTCGAGCGGAAACCGGATCTGGGCATAGGCCATCACGTCGGGATGGCCGGCCTTGTTGCGATGGCCGGTGTTCGGGATGATGTCGCCGCTCGGCCGGTAGCTGAAATCCGCCGAACGCGCCGCAGGACGATCGATGATGCTGGAGGCCGTGTCCGTCAGCGGCCGCATGCGCTGGCCGCCGGCGATCCGCAGCGCTTTCAGGAAGCGTTCCGCCACCGGATAGGCCTCTTTGCACGCGAGCCGTCGCGGCTTGGCGACGCTGTCGAGGCACTGGACCGACACCACATAGGCGACGCCAAAACGCGTGAAAGCGTAGCGGACATAACCTTCCCGGATGAACCTGCGCAGGTCCGGATAGGTGGCCGCGAGCGGCTTGACTGGCTCGCCCTTGCCGCCGGCGGGATCGGCGATGTCGTAGATCAGGGCCGAGCCGGTGATCTGCACCTCCACGGGCCTTGCATAGACGCGGCCCGGCATGCCGTCACCGGCGCCGGGTTCGAACGAAAAGCTCGCGCTGTAGCCGGCGGGGCCGGCATCGAACACGTCCACGGGATTGAAATCGGCCTGATAGTGCGACAGGGACAGCGTCGCCGGCGCGCCGCGACGCTGCGCCTCGACATAGGCTGCTGCATCGAACGGCAGCAGCACAGGCACGGAGCTGCGGGCGATGCCGGTGAAGAATTGAGAGGAGACCGCATTGAGCTGCACCAGCGCCGGCATCGCACGCGGATCGTACCGCGACACCGAACGGCGGGGCGCGAAGATGAAGTCGCCCGCGATCATGGGGCGGCTGTTGATCTCAGTGCGGAGCTGATCGAGCGCTGCGCGCCAATCGACGCGCAGGGCTGTGAGTGAAGGGCTACGGATTTCGTCCGCGGCGAGCGGTGAGGCAGTGAGGAGCGGCAGCGACGCCAGAAGCAGTGAGACGAAGCGGAAACTCTGCCCAACCACTGTCTCGCCCCCCGGCGGCGCCTGATCTGATCCCCTGGATTTGTCCTGCGCCTCAGTCCTTGGCGCGCTCGGAGTAGGAACCGTCTTCGGTCATCACCACGATGCGGGTGCCGACGGCGATGTGCGGCGGCACGGTGGTGCGCACGCCGTTGGAGAGCACCGCGGGCTTGTAAGAAGACGATGCGGTCTGGCCCTTTGTCACCGGTTCGGTCTCGACCACTTCCAGCGTCACGCGCTGCGGCAGCGCGATCGAGACCGGGTTGGTGCCGTGCAGTGACAGCTTGACCGTCATGCTCTCCTGAAGATAGGAGGCCGCGTCGCCGACGACGTCTTTGGAGACCTGGACCTGATCGTAGGTTTCCGGGTTCATGAAGTGATAGCCGTCGCCATCTTCATACAGGAAGGTGTAGTTGCGCTCTTCGATGGTGGCCTTTTCGACCTGGTCGGTGGTCTTGTAGCGTTCGGAGATCTTTACCCCGTCCGAGATTCGGCGCATTTCGATCTGGCTGACCGGTGTGCCCTTGCCGGGATGGATGTTCTCGGCGCTCACGACGACATAAAGCTTGCCGTCTTGCTCGATCACGTTGCCCTTGCGAATAGAACTGGCGATGACTCTCAAAGCTTTATTTCCTGCTTGCTTGGCCCGGCTCCGGCCAGGACGTGGTCAAATTGATGGGGGACCTGGGGCCTCAAATCGGACCGGGGCACCCGTTTCGGGCCGCAACATACGCATTTTGTCGTTGAATGCCAGCATTTTGCTGGCCTGCCGGGCGGTCGGTTGATGGTTGGGGACAAGGCCATTTCGCCGTTCTGGTCACCCTCGCGGCATCTCGACCGCCGACCGTTCCTCCAGGCCAGGGGGGCCATTACCGGGGCCCTGCGGGCCTTTTTCGCCGAGCAGGGGTTTATCGAGGTCGAAACCTCCGTTCTCCAGGTCTCACCCGGCAATGAGACCCACCTTCATGCGCCCCGGACCGAGATTTTGCGGCCCGACGGCAGCAGGGCCAGCCGCTATTTGAGGACCTCCCCGGAATTCGCCTGCAAGAAGCTGCTGGCGGCCGGGGAGGAGCGGATTTTCGAGTTCGCCCGGGTATTTCGGGATCGCGAGCGCGGTGACCTGCATTTGCCCGAATTCACCATGCTGGAGTGGTATCGGGCCGGCGCCCCCTATGACGCCATCATGGCCGACACCATTGTTGTGATCGCCCGCGCAGCCCAGGCGGCCGGAATCGGAACGTTCTCCTTCCGCGGCCGGACCGCCGATCCCTTCGCCGAGCCGGAGCTTGTGACCGTCGCAAGCGCCTTCGAGCGGTTCGCCGGCATTGACCTGCTGTCGACAATCTCCGGCAGCGAGGGTAATCGTGCCGCGCTTGCCGAGGCCGCCGGCAGCAAGGTCCGCTTGGCCCGGGATGACACCTGGTCGGACATCTTCAGCAAGGTCCTGGTCGAGCACGTCGAGCCGAAGCTGGGGCAGAGCCGTTTGACCATCCTGTGCGAATACCCGTCTCCAGAAGCGGCGCTGGCGCGGGTGAAGAGCGATGACCCACGGGTCGCAGAGCGGTTCGAGGTCTATGCCTGCGGCGTCGAACTCGCCAACGGCTTTGGCGAACTGACCGACGCGGGGGAGCAGCGCAAGCGCTTCACGGAGTCGATGGCGGAGAAGCAGCGCCGCTACGGCGAGGCTTATCCGCTGGACGAGGACTTTCTGGCCGCGGTCGCCGCAATGCCGGAGGCGAGCGGCGTCGCGCTCGGCTTCGACCGGCTGGTGATGTTGGCGAGCGGTGCGTCGCGGATTGATCAGGTGGTATGGACACCCCCTGCAGATGAAATGTTTATCGAGACATGACGAAGACCAATCTTGCAAGGACGTTGCGCGAGCCGGCCGAACTCGTCGCCGAGGGCCTCGCCACTGCCACGGCGCTGCCCGCGCTCGAGCGCGTCGCCGCGCGCTATGCGGTTGCGATCACACCGGCGCTGGTCGAACTGATCGATACATCGGATCCCGACGACCCGATCGCAAGGCAGTTCGTTCCGAGCGCCGCCGAGCTGGACATCCAGCCGGGCGAGAACGCCGATCCGATCGGCGATCATCCCCACTCGCCGGTATCTGGCATCGTGCATCGCTATCCCGACCGCGCGCTCTTCAAGCTCGTTCATGTGTGCGCGGTCTATTGTCGGTTCTGCTTCCGCCGCGAGATGGTCGGGCCCGGCAAGGAGAACGCGCTGTCGGAAGCCGCCTATCGCGCGGCGATCGACTACATCCGCGCCCATGGCGAGATATGGGAAGTGATCCTGACCGGCGGCGATCCCCTGATGCTGTCGCCGCGGCGGATGGGCGAGATCATGGCCGATCTTGCCGCGATCGATCACGTCAAGATCATTCGCCTTCACACGCGCGTGCCGGTGGCCGAACCGGCGCGGATCAGCGATGAAATGGCTGCGGCATTGAAGGCCGAGGGTGCCACCACCTGGGTGGCGCTGCATGCCAACCATGCGCGCGAGCTGACAGGGCCCGCGCGCGCTGCCTGCGCGCGGCTGATCGATGCGGGGATTCCCATGGTGAGCCAGTCCGTGCTTTTGCGCGGCGTCAATGACAACCCCGCCGCTTTATCGGATTTGATGCGCGCGTTCGTCGAATGCCGGATCAAACCTTATTACCTGCATCACGGCGATCTCGCCCCGGGGACGGCGCATCTGCGTACCACGCTCGCCGAAGGTCAGGAGTTGATGCGGCAGTTGCGCGGACGTGTGTCGGGACTGTGTCAGCCCGACTACGTCATCGACATTCCCGGCGGCGCCGGTAAATCGCCGGTCGGACCGAATTACGTGTTGGCGGTGCAAAATACCGCTTCGGATGCAGGTGATGCGGGCTGGGAAACGCGCTATCGTATCGTGGATTATTGCGGCGACGTTCATCTCTATCCGCCCGAGACCTGAGCGGTGAAAGCGGCGACGCGGGTTGAGGAATGGAGGATAGATATGAAGAAGATCATCGTGGCAGCATCGCTGGTGATCTTGCTCGGTGGCGCGGCGATCGCGCAGACCGGCAGCAAGGGATCGACGTCAGGCGGTGCCACGTCCGGACCGTCGGCGGGCGCTCTGCCCTCTGCGCCCGTCGGTCATCGACAGCCGCGCGTCGGCGACGTGCCGGATGAGAAGAATTTGAGCGACCCGAACGATCCGCTCAGCAAGGAAAATCAGGCGCTCGACAAGAAGATCAAGAGCATCTGCCGCGGCTGCTAGAGCTTTTTCGGTTCTGATTGAATCAGAACCGAAGCTCTAGATTCTTATTTGGACGCGTTTTCTTCACGCGAAACGGTATCCACTTCGCTCAAAAACGCTCTGCTAGCGACGACGGCGGGCAGGGCGCGACAGCTCGCCCCGCCCGCGTTTGCCTGGACTTACGCGGTACGCTCGTGCAGCCCGGCGCGCTTGGTGTTGCGCCGGATTTCCACCGCGTCAGCGAGCTGCTCGAGCACGGTGGCTGTGGTCGCCCAGTCGATACATCCGTCGGTGATGCTCTGGCCGTAGGTGAGCGGCTTGCCCGGCACCACGTCCTGGCGCCCGGCGACGAGATTGCTCTCGATCATGACGCCCATGATCCGGTTCTCGCCGCCGGCGATCTGGCCGGCGATGTCTGCCGTCACCAGCGGCTGGTTTTCGGGCTTCTTGCTCGAATTTGCGTGGCTCGCATCCACCATTACGAGCGGCGCTACGCCGGATTTCGCCAGATCGTTGCAGGCCGCCGCGACGCTGGACGCATCGAAGTTCGGCTTGCTGCCGCCGCGCAGGATGATGTGGCAGTCCTCGTTGCCCGCGGTCGAGGCGATCGCCGAGCGGCCGAGCTTGGTCACCGCCATGAAATGATGCGGGTGCGAGGCCGACTTCACCGCATCGGCCGCGATGCGGACGTTGCCGTCGGTGCCGTTCTTGAAGCCGACCGGGCAGGATAGCCCCGAAGCGAGCTCGCGGTGGATCTGGCTTTCGGTCGTGCGCGCGCCGATGGCGGCCCAGGACACCAGGTCCGCGATGTATTGCGGCGTCGTCATGTCGAGGAATTCCGTGCCGGCGGGCAGGCCGAGATTGTTCACCGCCGACAACACGTTGCGCGCCATCCGCAGGCCCTTGTTGATGTCGAAGCTGCCGTCGAGGTCAGGGTCGTTGATCAGGCCCTTCCAGCCGACCGTGGTTCGCGGCTTCTCGAAATAGACCCGCATCACGATTTCAATCTGGTCGGCGAGGTCCTCGCGCAAGGCGGCGAGGCGCTCGGCATATTCGAGGGCAGCCTTGGGGTCGTGCACGGAGCAGGGGCCGACCACGACGAGCAAGCGGTCGTCCTGCCCGTGGAGGATGGCATGGACGGCGTTGCGCGCCGCCATCACCACGCGGGTTGCAGTGAGCGTGCGCGGGACTTCCCGCATCACCTCTGCAGGCGTGCTCAACTCTTTCAGTTCGCGAATACGAAGATCGTCGGTCGTGCTCAGCACGGCGGGCTCCTGTTTGTTTCGAACCTGCCGGCCAATAAAAAAGCCGCCAGGTCTGGCGGCTTGTTCGGACGTTTGCTGCAATGTTTCAGATTGAGCGCGATCCTCCTGCCGCCAGCGAGCTGTCGTAGCTAAAGTACCAATAAAAGCTGGTTGCGAGGGTGATCATCGAAACCATATAGCGCGCCGATGGCGGGTTGTCACCCCCCAATCGGCGCAGGACGCAACAAGTCCGCTCAAGTGTTGCCGTTGCGCGCCGCCAGCGCCATGCCGATCAGGGTGGAGCCGCCGAACAAGAGATTGATACCGACGAGGACGCCGATCGCCCATTCCGCCGAACTCGGCAGCCCCGTGATCACCATGAACGAGATCGCGATGTCGACGAGGCCCGAGATCAGGAGCCATGACCAGCGGCCGGTCAGCTCGCGGCGATGCTCCAGGGCGTACATGATGGTGGTGACGCCTTCGGCGAGGAAGTACGCGCCGAGCACGATGGTCAGCGTCAGCACGGCCTGTACCGGACGGGCGAGCAACAGGCCGCCGGCAAGAACGGCCAGCGCAGCCGAGATCAGCGACCACCAGAATCCTGGCGTATTGCGCGCCCAGTAGGTCACGATGAGACCGCCGATGCCGCTGATCAGGAACATCCAGCCGAGGAAGATCGCAATTGCAAGGCTCGCGAGCGGCGGCAGGATGAGTGCGGCGACGCCGAGAACGGCGAGCAGGATGCCTTCGAACAGGAAGGCCTTCCAATGCGCCTTGACCGTCTGGCTCATTGCGGATTGGAGCCGGGAAATATCGTCAGGCGATGTCATCGGCAGGCTCCAGATCAAAAGTTACAACTCGTATGTAATACGTACACGCCGCGCTTGCCATCCCCGAAGCTCAGCCGCCGCCGTGCGCCGACGAAAAACCCTCGCCGGTGGTGCGAATGCGGTTGCGGCCGAGAACATAGATCGCGGTCGTGACAATCAGAAGCGCGAGGCCGAGCAGGATCGAGACCAGGCCGATCGGGATCAGGGCCAGCGTCAGATTGCGCTCGGGGTTGATCAGCCAGTGGTGGATCGACGTCAGCACGAAGGCGAGGCCTAGAAAGCCCACCCCGCCGCCGGCCAGCAGCAGCGCCCACATCCGGCGCAGCTGGCTCAGCCGTTCGCGTGCAACGTCGGTCCGGGGCGCGTGATGGCGCGCGACGCGGCGGACCAGGCGGATGGCAAACGCGATTGCGCCGAAGCCGATCAGGAGGCTTGCGGCGCCGAGCCACATCCGTAAGGTCGGGTCCATGTCCGGCATGCGCTGGAGGGCAAGCAGCGGAAAATCGAAAGCCGAATGCAGCGCCAGCGGGCCGCCCAGCATGAGCAGGCGGCTGGAGAGGCGAGCCCAATCGCGGTTGTGACGGTTTGCCCCCAGCGCGGTGCCGGCGCGTGCGATCGTGAGGTAGGCGCCGGCGATGATGCCGAGCGCGCCGTGGAACGGCACGGTCAGCACGCTGCGCAAGGCGGCCAGCGACCGCCACATCTCGGCATGCTGCACGAGGTAGGCGAGGTTTTCGTAAGCTGCGAAGCCGAGGCCGACCGCGGCGCCGTAAACCACGGTGTCCATCGGATTGGCAAAGGTCCGCCGCTTGGTCGAGGCGACCAGCACGATGGCGATCACCTTGACCGCTTCCTCGGGCAGCGCCACGCCAAAAACCGAATGCACGGCGAGCGCCGCCCAGGGATTGTCCGGGGCTGCGACCATTTTGGCGAAGGGCGCGCGCACGAGGCCAAGCAGCGAGATGCTGGCCGCGCCAAGCAGGAACGCGGTCCAGACCTGGGCTGGCGGACCCGGCCGCTCCTCGGCGGCAATCACGAGCCACAGCAGCAGCAGCGCCGGGGCGATGGCGGCAGTTCCGATGACGGTTGGTAACGCTTCAATCAGGTACATCGGCGCCGAAAATAGGTTCCCTTGGTCCGGTTAGCTACGACTTGAGATGCGACCATGTGTCATGCGCCTGCTGTCGGCTGGCTTAACGAACCTGACAGCCAGCGTTCATCGGCATCGCCGTCGCACCGGCAGAATACAAGCGCCGCCAATCGCATGACGGAATTATTTCGTCGTCGATGGCAGCGGCCATGCCCCGGCCATCTGGTTGAGATTGATCAGGCGGATCAAGGCCGTGTGTGGGTTTCTTCCATTCACGGACCAAGCTGGGCGCCGGCGAGGTCCGGACGCTTGTTGGCCTCCCCAGAACAACGCGCGGCCGGCATGATCGGGCTAGTCACGCTTCGGTGTGGGTCCGCGGGGCGGAGACGTGATGCGGCGGGCTCGAACTTGCTCCAGCTGCCAGAAGGCACGCACGAGGCACGTGCCGAGGCAGAGGACGATAAGCAGCAGCAGGAAGGCCTGATCGACGGCTGGGATCTGTATCATGGAGTTGACAAAGCAACGCCTATGCCACTTGTTCCCGCTACGGTCTGCGCCGGGTGCAGCCGCGCCTTCCCTATGACGCAGCTTGCGAAGGCGCCAATCATGCGCGCCTGCACGACGCGTGCGGCGGGTTTAGTGCATCGAAGGCGCCGGGACGAACATGCCTCGCCGACTCCGGTTCAGCGTGCCGTGGTGGCGCCTTCCGCTTCGGACGCTAGTTCCAGCTGGCGGTGCGAGGCGTGGAAGACGTCGTGGACGAGGCCGATCTTCTCCATGCCCAGAATGATCAGACCGCTTGAGATCGATCTCCCACCAGGCGTGCGAGATACAGGCGTCGCGCGGGAAGCGGTGGTGATTGTTGTGCAGGCCCTCGCCGAACGTGAGGATCGTGGTCACGAACTCGTTGGTCGAGGCGTCCTCGACCTCGAAGCGGCGATAGCCGTAGGCGTGGCAGATCGAGCCGGTAAACTGGCTGACGAAGATCCGCAGGTAACCGCGCAGCAGGCCGGAGAACAGCACGCAGCCGATCATGCTGTGGACGCCGCCGAAGACGTAGCCGACCACGCCCGGAATGAAGACGGTCGACATCCCGTACCAGACCCAGCGCGTGCGCACGAAGAACATCACGATCGGATCGGCGAGGATGTCCTTGGCGTAATATTCGTTGACGGTGGTCGCCTGAGGCTGTCACGCTTCTGCTTTTCGGCGAACTTGACCGCAAATCCGTTGTCGAACTTGCGGATGACGCGCCCGACGCAGGCGCCGACCGCCAGCGGGGTGCCGACCGGCGGATCGTAGGCGCAGGATATCGCGACACCCGACGTGGAGACGTCGATGATGAAGCAGGGCTGCGTGCTGCCGTCGGCCAGCGTCAGGACGGTGTGGGAGACCTGGGGGACGAAGCGTGCATCGCGCCGCAGCTCCTTGATGCTGTCGTCCTTTTGCTTCTTCTCCAGCCAGGTCAGCTTTTCCGACATCCAGGCGCGCCTTGCCCGCGTCATCTCGAGCTCCATCAAGAAGCCCGCCTGCAGCGTCGCGCTAATGGTGCACTGGAACTCGCCGAAATCCTGGAAATAGGAGGTCACCCGTTCGCCGATCTTGCCGACGACCGCGACGTCCACGATCATGCGGAACGGCGAGACGCGCTTGGTGCGGCAGGCGAAGCTGCGCAGCTTGCCCTCGCAATCGTACCAGCGCGGCAGCGAGTAGCTGCCGTTCACGTTAACGTCCACGGCACGCTGCCTGAGGAATTCTGCGACGGACATTGAGCGCCAATCATGTTTCGGATGATTTCCGTAAAATCACGGTAGCGCGGCAACGTCTAAGCAAACGATACGCCGATCAAATAGCAGGGGTAAATTTTCGGCTAACGAACGCGCCGGGAGTGTGCCGGAGTGCGCGGCATAAGGTCCAGGCTATGGCGCGGTCATTGGTCGGAGACGAGGGTGAGGTTTATGCGGGGACGGCAGTTTTCGCCGTGCCATCCGATGGGCCGGATGATGGCGCTCCCTAGCGGAATCGAACCGCTCTCTCCACCGTGAAAGGGTGGCGTCCTAACCGATAGACGAAGGGAGCTAACGCAGGGTCCGGCCGCTGTCACGGCAGGCCCGCTGGCCGCCCGAGTCGGGCCCGGCGGCTGCAGCGGGCGAACGTATAGTGGCCTTTGCGGCCGCGGGCAAGCCGTCGGGAGCGGTCTTTTGCGCCCCGGTGGATAGCTGCCTCCGGCATCATTCGGACGGTGATTTCAACGGTTTCTTAGGTTCCCCGGAGTAGCGCTGGGACGGGAGATTTCAAGCCGATGCCACAGCCCAAGAAGCGCGCAGCCCGCAAGCTGCTGTCGCAGCACGCCTGGATCACGCTCGACGGCGGATTCGCGGCGCGGCATTGCCTGGTCCAGGACATCTCGGCCTCCGGCGCCAGGATCACGACCGAAGAGGACGCGAGCCAGCTGCCGGGCGTGATCCGGATGGCGTTTTCGCGCGATGCGCGGACCGGGCGGAGCTGCCAAGTGGTCTGGCGCCGCGGCAAGTCGGCCGGCATCAAGTTCATCTGATCCGGATCGCCCCGACCCGGTTGGCGCGGGGCGCCTGTCCGGGCTAGAACTGCGTCATGCGCACGCCGCTCCTCATCCTGATCTCGCTGCTCGCCGCATCCGCGGCCGCCGCCGAAGGCTTGCGCCTTCCCGCGACGGAGCAAACTGGCAAGACGCTGCCGCTGAAGGGCGCGGGCGGCGCGGCCAAGGCGGGCTCCTGCGCCTCCTACGGGCCGCGCTTCGTCATGGTCGAGGGCACCGGCACTTGCGTCAAGATCGGCGGCTCGATCAGCGTCGAGACCACGGTCAGGCGGTAGGCCGCATGCCGGCGGATCTGTTGCGGCTCGATCTCGTCGTTCCCGTGCTGATGTCCTGCGCGATGCTGTGGTGGGTCAGCCGCCGCCTGAGCTGGACCGCGCGGCTGGCCACCGCCGCCGTGACGCTGGCGCTGATCATCGGCGTGCTGCTGGTCGAGCGCGGCTGGGGCCAGGGCGGCCCCTCGACCTGAAAAGTCAAAAACAACCCCATGCACAGTAGCCGTCAAGGGCAAACGCGCTGCCGTCCGTTTGCGCGGGCTCGCCGATTCCTCGCGCACTTACCGCAGCTTGAGCGGGCCAGCCCGTCACGACATGGGCGGCGCGACATGCTGAGCAAATCCGGCGCGGGTCCCGAGCTCGGCCAGCCAGCGCGTCAGGTTCGGCTGCGCCGGCCGGGTAATACCCTCGACGCCGAGCCAGCGCCGCGCGTAGGAGCCAACGGCAATGTCGGCGAGCGTGAACTGCTCGCCTTCGATGAAGCGGCGCGCGGCGAGCAGGCGCTCGGCGATGGCCCAGACCTCGGCAGCCGCATCGGCATCCTTCTGAATCTGGATCATGTCGCGCGCGGCCGGCGCGGTGCGCACGAGGGCCCAGAACACCGGCCGATCGACCGGTTGCACCATCGACAACGTCCAGTCGAGCCAGCGGTCGACGCTGCTGCGCAGCTTCGGCGCGTCCGGATAGATCGGCGTGCCGTGCCCATGCGCGAGGCAGAGATAGCGCATGATCGAATTGGACTCCCACAGCACGAAATCGCCCTCGACCAGCGTCGGGATCCGCGCATTGGGATTCATGGCGAGATAGGCGGCCTCGCGGGTCTTGCCATATTGCATGCCGGCGTCGATACGCGCGAAGGGCAGGCCGAGCTCGGCGAGGCACCACAGCACTTTCTGCACGTTGACCGAATTGGCGCGGCCCCAGATCGTGATGTTGGTGTCCGGCATGAATTCCTCCCGCGCGTTTTCATTCTTGTAGATGGGGTAACGGGCCGGCCGCCCGCTCGCTACGGCGCGATTTGCAAGCGCGCTCGCGAGCGGCCTGTTGGTTG
>NZ_JAFCKW010000020.1 GCF_018129965.1 Bradyrhizobium diazoefficiens
CAACCAACAGGCCGCTCGCGAGCGCGCTTGCAAATCGCGCCGTAGCGAGCGGGCGGCCGGCCCGTTACCCCATCTACATGGCTTTAACAAAATTCTGCAGCGCACCGCTTCGCAATGCGCAGCGTCCGGGGCATGAGATGGAGAAAGGGGCCTCGCATCCGCCGAAAGAGGCGACGTGCACACCGGGCGATGATGTAATAATAATGCTGTATTGCCCGACGGAGCAAGAAATTTCGGTAAGGCCGAAATCTCTCAATGCTTTCAACCCCGTTCTACTGTGCATGGGGTTGTTTTGAATTTTTCGAGCGGAGGCCGTCCTACGCCGCCCCCGCGCGCTTCTTCTGCCAGATCAGATGCACCGCGCAGGTGCAGCCGGGCGGATGCGACGCGATGTCCTTCGACGTCTCGTCGTTCGCAGGCGTCGCCGTGAAGTCCTTGCCGGTCGCGCCCTGTTGTGACGGGATGTAGTTCAGCACCGGCGCGAGCCAGCGCTCGGCTTCCGCGACGCTCATGCCCTTGCGTGCGGCGTAGTCCTCGACCTGATCGCGTTCGATCTTGCCGACGCCGAAATAGGTGCTCTCGGGACTGGCGAAATAGAGCCCGGACACGGAGGAGCCCGGCCACATCGCAAAGCTCTCGGTCAGCGTCACGCCCGCGGTGTTCTCCGCATCCAGCAGTTCGAACAGCGTCGCCTTCTCGGTGTGATCGGGCTGGGCGGGATAGCCCGGCGCGGGGCGGATGCCCTGGTATTTTTCGAGCAGCAGATCCTCGTGCGACAGCGACTCGTCCGGCGCATAGGCCCAGAACTCGCGGCGCACGCGGGCATGCATGGCTTCCGCGAAGGCTTCCGCCAGGCGGTCGGCCAGCGCCTTGCACAGGATCGAGGAGTAGTCGTCATTGGCGCTGCGGAAGCGATCAGCAACTGCATCCTCGCCGATTCCGGCGGTGACGACGAAGCCGCCGACATAATCGGGCACGCCGATGCCGGCGGGCGCGATGAAGTCGGACAGCGCCGCGTTGAAGCGGCCCTCGCGCTTCTCGAGCTGCTGGCGCAGCGTGTGCAGCGTCGCGATCTGTTTGGTGCGGCTCTCGTCGGCATAGAGCACGATGTCGTCGCCTTGCGCGTTCGCCGGCCAGAAGCCGATGGTGGCGCGCGCCCGGAACCATTTCTCCTTCACGATCAGGTCGAGCATCTTGCGTGCGTCGTCGTAGAGCGAGCGGGCGACTTCGCCGACCTTGGCATCGTCGAGGATGGCGGGGAAACGCCCGGCAAGCTCCCAGGTCTGGAAGAACGGCGTCCAGTCGATATAGGGCACGAGCGCGGCAAGGTCGTAGTCGTCGAAGCTGCGGGTGCCGAGGAAGGTCGGCTTCACCGGCTTGTTGGCGGCGAAGTCGACCGGTACTCGGTTGGCGCGGGCCACCTCCAGCTTCAGCCGCTTCTTGTCGGCCTGCGCGCGGAAATGCGCCTCGGAGATCTTTGCGTATTCGGCGCGCACGTCGGCCGCATAGGCCTCGCGCTTCTCCGGCGACAGCAGCGAGGACGCGACGCCGACGGCACGGCTGGCGTCGTTGACATGCACGACGGGGCCGGCGCGATAGTTGGGGTCGATCTTGACGGCGGTATGCACGCGGCTCGTGGTGGCGCCGCCGATCAGCAGCGGCAGATTCAACCCCTCGCGCTGCAGCTCGCTGGCGAAGAACGCCATCTCGTCGAGCGAGGGCGTGATCAGGCCGGACAGGCCGACGATGTCGGCCTTCTCCGCCTTGACGGTCTCGACGATCTTCGCGGCCGGCACCATCACGCCGAGGTCGATGACCTCGAAATTGTTGCACTGGAGCACGATGCCGACGATGTTCTTGCCGATGTCGTGGACGTCGCCCTTGACGGTGGCGAGCACGATCTTGCCGGCGGACGAGGAGCCCTCGGTGCCGATGCCGTTGGCCAGGTTGCGCGCCTTCTCCTCCTCCATGAACGGCATCAGCCAGGCCACCGCCTGCTTCATCACGCGCGCGGATTTCACCACCTGCGGCAGGAACATCTTGCCGTCGCCGAAGAGATCGCCGACCACGTTCATGCCGGCCATCAGCGGGCCTTCGATGACGTCGAGCGGGCGCGCGGATTGCTTGCGGGCCTCCTCGGTATCGATGTCGATGAATTCGGTGATGCCGTGCACCAAAGCGTGGGACAGGCGCTTTTCCACCGGCCATTCGCGCCAGGCGAGGTCTGCTTCCTTGGTCTGGGTCTTGTTGCCGCGGAACTTCTCGGCGAGCGCCAGCAGACGCTCGGAGGCGCCGGGGTCGCGATTGAGAATGACGTCCTCGCACACCTGGCGCAGCTCGGCATCGATGTCGTCATAGACGATCATCTGCCCGGCGTTGACGATGCCCATGTCCATGCCGGCCTTGATGGCGTGATACAGGAACACCGCGTGCATGGCCTCGCGCACCGGCTCGTTGCCGCGGAACGAGAACGACAGATTGGAGACGCCGCCGGAGATATGCGCGCCCGGCAGGTTCTGGCGGATCCAGCGCGTCGCCTCGATGAAATCGACGCCGTAATTGTTGTGCTCCTCGATGCCGGTAGCGATCGCGAAGATGTTCGGATCGAAGATGATGTCTTCCGGCGGGAAGCCGACGCGGTCGACCAGGATGTCGTAGGCGCGCTTGCAGATCTCGGTCTTGCGCGCGAACGTATCCGCCTGGCCGGCCTCGTCGAACGCCATCACCACCACCGCAGCGCCATGGCGGCGGGCGATGTTGGCCTCGTGAATGAACTTCTCCTCGCCTTCCTTCATCGAGATCGAATTGACGACCGGCTTGCCTTGCACGCATTTCAGGCCGGCCTCGATCACCGAGAATTTCGAGGAATCGATCATCACGGGAACGCGGGCGATGTCGGGCTCGGCGGCGACGAGGTTGAGGAAGGTCACCATCGCCGCTTCAGAATCGAGCAGGCCCTCGTCCATGTTGACGTCGATGATCTGGGCGCCGTTCTCGACCTGGTCGCGCGCGACCTGCAGCGCGGCGGTGTAGTCGCCGGCGGTGATCAGCTTGCGGAAACGGGCCGAGCCCGTAACGTTGGTGCGCTCGCCGACATTCACGAAGGGAATGGCGTCGGTCAGGATGAACGGCTCGAGGCCGGACAGCCGTAGGCGCGGTTCGATCTCGGGCACGATGCGCGGCTTGTGCGGCGCGACGGCGGCGGCAATCGCCGCGATGTGCTCCGGCGTGGTGCCGCAGCAGCCGCCGACGATGTTGACGAGGCCAGCCGCGGCGAACTCGCCGACCAGGCGCGCCATGTACTCCGGCGTCTCGTCGTACTGGCCGAATTCGTTGGGCAGGCCGGCGTTCGGGTAAGCACACACAAGAGTATCGGCGACGCGGCCGATATCGGCGATGTGCGCGCGGAGGTCTTCCGCGCCGAGTGCGCAGTTGAAGCCGATCGTAATCGGCCTGGCGTGCCGCACCGAATGCCAGAACGCTTCCGGCATCTGGCCGGAGAGCAGGCGGCCGGATTTGTCGGTGATGGTGCCCGACACCATCACCGGCACGTCGATGCCGCGCGCCTCGGTGATCTCGGCGATCGCGTAGAGCGCCGCCTTGGCGTTCAGCGTGTCGAAGATGGTCTCGACCAGCAGCAGGTCGACGCCGCCGTCGAGCATGCCGTTGATCTGCTCGCCATAGGATTTGCGCAAATCATCGAAGGTAACGGCGCGGTAGCCGGGATTGGCGACGTCGGGCGAGATCGAGGCGGTGCGGTTGGTCGGTCCGATGGCGCCGGCGACGAAGCGCGGCTTGCCGTCTTCGGCCTCGACGCGCCGGGCCGCATTTCCGGCGAGGCGGGCGCCTTCGCGCGCCATCTCGTAGACGATGTCGGTGAGGTCGTAATCGGCCTGCGCGATCGAAGTCGTCGAGAAAGTGTTGGTGGCGACGATGTCGGCGCCGGCGCGCAAATAGGCGGCGTGGATGTCCTCGATCGCCTGCGGCTGGGTCAGGATCAACAAATCGTTGTTGCCACGCAGGTCGCGATGGAAATCCTTGAAGCGCTCGCCGCGGAAGGCGGCCTCGTCGAACTGCAGGTTCTGGATCATCGTGCCCATGGCGCCGTCGAGCACCAGGATGCGTTCGCGCGCGGCATTGAGCAGGGCAGTCCGCTTCGGAGAGATGGGTCCGGTCATGTTGTCTTACGCCGCCTTGTGCGCACTCTTGGCGCGGATGCCGAGCAAATGGCTGATCGCGAACACGAGATCGGCGCGGTTCATGGTGTAGAAATGGAAAGTGTCGACGCCGTGCTTGGCGAGCTTCTGCACCTGGCCGGCTGCGACGGTCGCCGCCACCAGCTTGCGGGTCTCGGGGTCTTCATCGAGGCCCTCGAACTTCGCGGCGAACCAGTCCGGCACGGTGGTGCCGGCGCGGGTGACGAAATTCCGGGCCTGCTTGAAATTGTGCATCGGCATGATGCCCGGCACGACAGGAATGTCGATGCCGCGGGCGCGGACGCGGTCGAGATAGCGGAAGTAGAGGTCGTTATCGAAGAACACCTGGGTGATCGCGCGCGCAGCACCGGCATCGACCTTGGCCTTCAGCGTATCGATGTCGGCGTCGAAGTCGCGCGCTTCGGGGTGCTTCTCGGGGTAGGCCGAAACCGAGACTTCGATGTCCCCGTGCCGCTTCTTGATCCCCGCGACGAGGTCGGCCGAACTCTGGTAGCCGTCGGGATGGCTGGAATAGGGCGTGCCGATGCCGCCGGCGGGATCGCCGCGCAAAGCCACGATGTGGCGGACGCCGACCTCGTGATAGCGGTCGACGATTTCGTCGATCTCGCCGCGCGAGGCGCCGACGCAGGTCAGATGCGCGGCCGGCAGCAGCGCGGTCTCTTTCAGGATGCGCGCGATGGTGGAATGGGTCCGCTCACGGGTCGAGCCGCCGGCGCCATAGGTCACCGAGACGAATTTCGGATCGAGCGGGGCCAGCCGGTTGATGGTGTCCCAGAGATTCCGCTCCATATCCTCGGTCTTGGGCGGAAAGAACTCGAAGGAGATCGCCGCCCGCTTGACGGCAAGGTTCCCGTCATGCCCTTCGGCTGTCGCAGGCGTCGTCGGATCGGTCATGGCACCACTCACTCCAGATTTGGCGGCCTGCGGTCAGCTCTACCTTGGAAGACGCTAAGATAGGGCAAAGAGGCGGTTCTCGACAGCCCATCGAGTGTGGGATTTCGCCCATTAGATTGAGTTGAAGGCTAAATATTGCGTCGCAATGAGGGTGGGTGGGCAGCTTCTTTCAGAGCAAATAATAAAACAAGATCAATCGATATGTCGGAATTTGGCTGCCCTTAATCTGAATTAAGGAGGTGGGCAGTGTGAATTTTATATTAGGAGTACGGTACTTGTCCCAACGCGCTATATTGGCGAGCTAGAGGCTCCCGGCCAGTACACGTCAGATCTGCGTCGACTACCCATTGCCGCCGCGCCGCCCTCGATTACGTTAGCGCGTCATGATCCCGCTCTCAGTCCTCGACCTCTCCGTCGTCACGACAGGCACCAAGCCAGCCGCGGCGCTCCGCAACAGCATCGATCTGGCGCGCCATGTGGACGGGCTCGGCTATGTCCGCTACTGGCTCGCCGAGCATCACAACCTCGCCTCCGTCGCGAGCCCGGCGCCCGACGTGATGATCGGGCAGATCGCCGCGGTCACGAAGCACATCCGGGTCGGCTCGGGCGGTGTGATGCTGCCCAACCATGCCCCGCTGGTCGTCGCCGAGCGCTTCAAGATGCTGGAGGCGCTGTTTCCCGGCCGCATCGACCTTGGCCTCGGCCGCGCGCCCGGCACCGACGGCGCCACGGCCTATGCGCTCAGAAGCCGGCTCGACCGCCGCGAGGGGGACGATTTTCTGGAGCGGCTGCACGAACTGATTCTGTGGCAAACCCGCGAATTTCCAGCAGGACATCCTTATCACAACGTCGTCGCGATGCCTGATGACACGCCGTTGCCGCCGATCTGGCTGCTCGGCTCCAGCGATTATTCGTCGGAATTGGCCGCGCAGGTCGGCATGGGCTTCGCCTTCGCCCATCACTTCGCATCCCATGATGCGATCGATGCGATGGTGCATTATCGCAACCGCTTTCAGCCCTCGGCCTGGAGCGCATCGCCGCACGCGATCCTTGCGGTCGCGGTCATCGCGGCAGATACCGACGAGGAGGCGGAAAAGCTCGCTAGTTCCTTCGACCTCAATCGTCTTCGTCGTGACCGCGGCCAATATCTGCCGCTGCCGAGCGTCGAGGAGGCGCTTGCCTATCCCTACAGCGACGCAGAGCGCGCCTCGATCGTTCGCAACCGCTCGCGCCTATTCGTCGGTAATCCCGTCACCGTGCGTAAGAAACTTCAGCCCCTGATCGAAGCCAGCAAGCCGGACGAACTGATGGTGATCACTGCGGTGCATGACCACGAGGCGCGCAAGAGATCCTACGGCTTGCTCGCAACGGCGTTCGATCTCGGCACGCAGTTCGCAGCGTAGCCTGCATGGCTTGAGTCGCGCTGGTGGCTCAAGTGGTGATTGCCGAAAAACGACGCTGCAGTGCAACCAGCACGGGATAGATCATGGATCGAGCGGCGCGACGGCTCCAATCGCGCTTGAGAGTTGGTCCGGTGTGCACTCCGCCTTTGGCAGGAAGAAGTTGCGGCGCGTGGCGAGCCTGAAATTGGTCGCTTCCTGCGGCGAGATATTGGAAAGAACGACCGTGCCCATACGTTCGTCCATCTCCTCGAGCGCGGAGAGAAACCGCAACGAGGATTCTCGTCCAAGCCAGAAATCCAGCAGGCAGATGTCGTATTTCGTGGTCTTGATCGCGGACTTGGCTTCGACGAGCGAATTGACGCGCGTGACTCCAAGTTCGAAGTTTTCGACCAGGTCCGCCACCAGTCCGATGATACGCGCGTCGATATCGTCGTCCTCGACGAGCAGAACGTTCAGGAATCTGCGCGATGATTGGGGCTCACAATGTGCCATTCCGGCGCTGCCTGCCCTGTGAGGTGAATTTTCTCGAAAAGAGACTCACTGCAACGCCGTGACCTTCATTGCTGCGCGTAACGTGCGTCGACGACAATCCGGGCAAATACGGGAAGGCCCGTGCGGGGCTGAAAAAAGTATCGCAATGTCGTGTGTCGCGGGACTGTCACTGCACGCGCAATGCTATAGGCTTCGCGATCGCAAATGCCTCCGGCCTCGGATTGGCCATGACGCAGAAACCAGAAGAGCCTCGCTTCGTCGTCGGGCTCGGCGCTTCGGCTGGCGGCCTCGAGGCGCTGGAAAGGTATTTCGATAATTCCTCGACCGACTCCGGTGGCGCCTATGTCGTCGTCATGCATCTCGCGCGCGACTTCAAGAGCGTCCTCGACGAGTTGCTGGCGCGACACACGACGATGCTGGTCCGGCCGATCGAGGAAGGGGCCGAGCTGCGCGCCAATACCGTTTATGTCATTCAGCCCGGGACCGAGATCGAGGTTGTCGGCACCAAGTTCAGGGTTGTGGCCCGGCCATCCGTGACATCGACGGCGAGGGTGTCTTCGATTGACGTGCTGTTCACGTCGCTGGCCAGTTCCTGGGGCAAGCGGGCGGTTGCGGTCGTCCTGTCGGGTTCGGGGTCTGATGGCGCGCAAGGCGTCGTGGCCGTCCACACCGCCGGAGGACTGGTATTTGCACAATCACCGGAGTCGGCCAAGTTCGACTCGATGCCGATCGCTGCGATCGCGACCAATAGTGTCAGCGGTGTCGATACACCGGAAGCGCTCGCCGGTATCGTGGTCGAAAGTGTCTTCCTGCCCCGGCTTCACGCGGCGCGCAAATCGTCGGGCGATGCCACTGCGCTGCAGAAGATCCTCTTCGCGGTCGTCGGGGCCTCGCACCTTGACGCGGCGCAATACACCCAATCGACCTTCGAGCGCCGCGTCCAGCGTCGCATGCAGGAGCTCGAGATCGAGACGCTGGCGAGGTATGCAGATCTGGTCAGCAGCGATGAGAACGAGGCGCGTACGCTGAGCGAAACGCTGCTGATCGGCGTAACCGATTTCTTTCGCGACGAGGGCGCCTTCGCCTGGCTGGCGCGGCAGCTCGCCCCGCAGCTGATTCATCGAGCGGCTTCCGAGCGCCGTAGCGTCCGCTTGTGGGTCGCCGGATGCGCGAGCGGCGAGGAAGCTTACTCACTCGCCATGATCCTGGCTGAAGCAGCAACCGATTTTCCCACACCGATCGAGTTTCAGATATTCGCCACCGACGTTCACAAGGGATTGCTGGCGGAAGCCGCGCGTGGCGAATACACCTCGGAGCGCATGCAGAGTGTATCCGAGGAACGCCGGCGCAAATTCTTCACGCGCACCCCGTCCGGGACCTGGCAGGTCGACGCCAAGTTGCGCAAAAACATCATCTTCGCGCCGCATGACGTGCTGATGGATCCGCCGTTCACCCGTCTCGATATGGTGTCCTGCCGCAATCTCTTGATCTATTTTTCCATCGAGGCCCAGCAGAGGGTCATCGGATCGTTCGCCTTCGGGCTGCTCGAGAAGGGCTTTCTGTTTCTCGGCAGCAGCGAGACTGTCGGAGGGCAGCGGGATTCGTTCGAGCTGGTCGATGTTCGGCGTCGCATTTTCCGCCGTACCCGCGCCCAGACGCGCACGCCTCCTTTTCTGCGCGCAATCGAAGGCTACGATCGCGTCAATCACGGTCTTCAGGTTCCGCCGGCGCGACGTCAGTCGAAGTCGCGTGAAACCTTTCTCCAGCCCGCCTACGCCGCGATGCTCAAGGACTTCGCGCCGCCGGCCCTGCTGGTGTCGGGCGACCGCGAACTGCTTCACACCTTCGGCGATGCCGGGCGCTTCCTGCGCACCCCGGAAGGAGTCGCCGGCCTCGACGTCACCGGGATGTGCGACAGCGCACTCAAGATTCCCCTGGCCGCGGGGATCGACCGGGTCATGCGCGACAAGGTTGAACTCACTTTCTCGCGTATCGAATTGAACGCTGTCCCGCAGAAGGGGCTGATTCTGGACGTCAGGATCAAGCCCCTGATGATCGACGGCGAGGCGACGTTTGCCCTGGTGATTCTCAAGCAGCCCGATTCCCAGCTCGCGGTGTCGGCTGTGGCCGAGAATGTCGAAGTGTCGAACTCGCGCACCGACGCGCTCGAGCTCGAGATACTGCGAACGCGGGAGGCGCTCCAATCGACCATCGAGGAGATCGAGACGGCGAACGAGGAGCTGCAAGCGACCAATGAGGAGTTGATGTCCTCCAACGAGGAGCTGCAATCGACCAACGAGGAGTTGAGTTCGCTCAATGAGGAGCTCCATTCGGTCAACGCCGAGCATTTCCGCCAGAATGCGGAACTCACGCGGCTGACCCGTGATTTTGACGCGTTGCTGCATGCGACCGAAGTCGGGGTGCTCTTCTTCGATGAATCGCTGAACATCGGGCGCTTCACCCGTCTGATTGTGGAACTTTTCCAGTTCACGGATACCGATGTTGGGCGTCCGCTTCGCACCTTCCGTTCGCCGTTCATCGAGTTCGATCTCGAGGGTTTCCTGCACCGGGTCATGCGCGACGGCCAGACCGAGGAGGCGGAGGCCCAGGACCAGAGTTCCCGCGCATGGTTGTTGCGCGCCGCCGGCTATCCGGACCAGAAGGGCGTCGTGCTCTCCGTGATCAGCATCGCGCGGCTGCGCGATGGCGCATTCGTCGCGCTTGCCGGGTGCGAGCGCATCCTGTCAGCCGCTGCTGCCTATGCCGGCGACGCCGTGATGGTCGTGTCGCCCGACACAGGCGTCATCCAATTCGCCAACAGCGCCGCCTGGGTCCGGTATGGCGTCAGGGCCGCGCCCGAAGAGGAATATCGCCTCTCCCGGCTGACGCCGGAACTGAGCGATTCGTCGTGGACCAGCTTCCTGTCGATGGTGAGCGTGGGCGCCACCTCCACGCGGATCAACGTCCAGTTCATCGACAAGAATGCCCGGATATTCCCGGCCGATCTGGTGGCAACCACGGTCCAGACAAGACCTACTCGGTCATCCGCATCATAGAGAATCGTGACCGCGCCCGTACCGTGAGCGAATTGCAGGAGCGTGCGCGCAAATTTGCCGTATCGAACCGGGAGCTCGAGCAATTCGCGAGCGTGGTTGCGCATGATTTGCGCGCGCCGCTGCGCCATCTCAATCAGTTCGCAAAATTCCTGCTCGCCGAGCTGGAGGGCAACACGTCGCCATCGGTTCAGGAATATCTTCACATCATCCAATCCAGCGCGGCGAACATGTCGGGCATGATCGAGCGACTGCTCGAATACGCCAGGATAGGCGCCGGAGCGGCAAGGTTTTTCAATGTCAGCCTGCAGGATTGCATCGATCAGGCAGCGGAACTGCTGCGAATGGAAATGTCCTCGGCAAATGCCGTGCTGGAGTGCGGCGACCTGCCGTTGGTCGAAGGGGATCGCATCTTGTTGACACGGTTGTTTCAGAACCTGTTGGCCAACTCCATCAAATATTGCAGGAAGGACATCGCGCCCAAGATCGCGATCTCCGCCGAAATCGACGGTGATGATGCGGTCATTTCCGTGAGCGACAATGGCATCGGCGTGGATCCCGCGCACCGGCAGGAGATATTCAAGATGTTCAGCAGGCTGCACTCGGATACCGATTACACGGGGCACGGTATGGGCCTCGCCATCTGCAAGCGCGTCTGCGAGCTTCACAACGGCACGATTGACATTGCGGACAAGCAGGATGAGGGTACCTTGTTCGTCATTCGGTTGCCCAAAGTCAGGCCGCGAGCCTCCTCGATTGCATCGTGATGAATCGCGCGGATATTCTTATCGTCGACGACTCGCCCGCCGACCGGGCGTCGATCAAGATCGCGTTCGCGAAGTCGGGCTACCCGCTCAATCTGCAATTCGCGTTCAGCGGTACCGCCGCACTGGACTATCTGCGTTCCGACGGCCATGCGCGTCCGCACCTGATGCTGGTCGACGTCAAGATGCCGGGGTTTTCGGGGATCGAACTGCTTCAGACGGTGAAACGTGATCCGGACCTCCATCGGATACCCGTGATCATGTTTTCGGGATCCGACGACAAGGAGGATGTCGACAGCGCCTACCGAAATTTCGCCGCCGGCTACATTCGCAAGCCCACCGATGTAGAAGGCCTGCACGAGGTCGCCGACACCGTGGGCAAGCTCTGCACCGTCGTGTTGTCGTTTCCGGAGAAATGACGGTGCAGGCGGGGCAAGACACAGGAGAAGGCGGTTTGCCGGAAATCTGGTACCGTCTCGATCCGTACGACCGCGTCATCGATACCGGCGGCGCCGGCTGGCATCTCGCTGGCGATAACCTCAAGGGAACCTGCCTGTACGACCACGTTGCCGGACACTTTACCAAGAGGTTCTTGAAGGACTTTCTTCGTAGGGCGCGGCTGGCACGGCAATTGACGCGCCAATGTTATCGCTGCGATACGCCAGAAACGAAGCGGCTCATGGAGATGTGCGCGGTGATGGAAAGTCCGGACGTGCTCCGCGTGGACCATCGCACGCTGGGATCTCGCGCACTGATGTTCCCGGTGCATTTTCGAGAGGTGCCGCGTCCAAAGGCGCGCCACCTTCGCTGCAGCGGTTGCAACCGGTTGCGGTGCAAGGGGGAACGAGACGTGGCGCGAGCCGGACGATGCGGTCAAGTCGGACGAAACGGCCCTCGTCGTGCATACGGTCTGTCCTGACTGCCGGCGCGGGATTGACCTGCGACGGCAGTCATCGGTCTTCAGGATCGGCGATCTGGAGAACCCTCCGCAGCGGTCTCGCTGAACGTCGCGCGGAACGGGTGGCCCGGATACACGCCGACGATGCGGAATTCGCGCGAGAAGAACTTCAACTCCTCGATTGCGAAGGCGAGGCCCCTGTCGTCAGGGTGGCCGTCGACGTCGGCGTAAAACTGCGTGGCGAAGAAATTGCCGTCGACCATATAGCTTTCGAGCTTGGTCATGTTGACGCCGTTGGTGGCAAAGCCGCCGAGCGCCTTGTAGAGCGCGGCGGGCAAGTTGCGCACCCGGAAGACGAACGTCGTGACCAGCGGGCCCGAGCCCTGCGCCGCCCATTTCGGCTCGCGCGCCAGTACCACGAAGCGCGTGGTGTTATGCGCCTCGTCCTCGATGTCCTCGGCGAGGATGTCGAGGCCATAGATATTCGCGGCGAGGCGCGAGGCGATCGCGGCGACGGTCTTGTCGTTGCGCTCGGAGATGTCGCGGGCGCTGCCGGCGGTATCGGCGTGCACGATCGGCTTGATGCCGAGCTTGCGGATGATGCGCCGGCACTGACCGAGCGCATGGACATGGCTCTCGACCGACTTGATGTCCTCGATCCTGGTGCCCTTGATCGCCATCAGCTGATGGCGGATCGGCAAGAACCATTCGCCGATGATGAAGAGGCCGGAGGCCGGCAGCAGATGGTGGATGTCGGCGACGCGACCGGCGACCGAGTTCTCGATCGGGATCATGCCGAGATCGGCCTCGCCCGACGAGATCGCCGACAGCGCGTCCTCGAAGGTGGCGCAGGGCAGCGGTTCGGCGTCGGGATAGGCCTCGACGATGGCGATGTGGGAATTGGCGCCAGGCTCGCCCTGGAATGCGATTTTCAGCTTGCTCATGACGGGCCTTGTAGCAGCGGCTCAGGATTTGGAAAGGATGCTGCGCGCGGTCTCGAGATCGGGCGGCGTGTCGACCCCGCGCGGCACGCTGTCGACAACGATGACGTCGATGCGCATGCCGGCTTCCACAGCCCGAAGCTGCTCCAGGTTTTCCTGAATTTCCAGGGGAGAGCGTGGCAGCGAGACGTAGCGCTCCAGCGCCGCGCGGCGGTAAGCATAGAGGCCGATATGGTGGTAGCGTGGTCCCTCGCCGTACGGGGCGGTGGCGCGGGTGAAATAAAGCGCCCTCATCCGGCGCGGCCCTATCGGCGAGCCGATGGCCTTGACGACGCTTGGGGCGAGGTCTTCTTCTTCCGTGTGGATCTGCGAGGCCAACGTCACGATGTCGACGTCCGGATCGTCAAACGGCGGCAGCACCTCACGGATGGTCTGCGGTGTGATGGTCGGGAAATCGCCCTGGAGATTGATGACGATCTCGGCCTTGCCTTGAGGGTCCAGCTTTTGCATGGCCTCGTGGATGCGGTCGGAGCCCGAGGGGTGGTCGGCGCGGGTCATCACCGCCTCGCCGCCATGGGCCATGACGACGGACGCGATCTCGGCCGTGTCGGTTGCCACCGCGACCCGGCCGATGCCGGCGGCCTCGGCGCGGCGCATCACATGCACGATCATCGGCAGGCCGGCGATGTCGGCGAGCGGCTTGCCGGGCAGGCGGGTGGCGGCCATGCGGGCCGGGATCAGCACCAGGATGCGGGGATCGATCATCGGTTCAAAGGCCTGGAAACGGGGCGTTTTCCGCGCCGAGAAATGGGGGGTGGGACGGGCTGAAGGCGGGGTCGCTTATACGGGTTGCCAGACCCCGGGCAAACCGATATCTCAATGGCAAAACTCGGGGAAACAATAAGGAACGTTTGATTCTCCCGAGGCTCGTCCTGGCGGCCGCGCGGCCGCTTATTCCTTCTTGTGGTGTGGGGCCTGGCCGGAAATGGACTCTTTCGAACTCAACAAGATTCTCGGCGCCGTGCTCGGCACCTGTCTCATCCTGCTGGTGACGAGCTTTACCGCCAATGCGCTGTTTTCGCCCAAGCTGCCGGAAAAGCCGGGTTTCGAGATCGCGGTGAAGGAAGAGGCCGGTGGCAAGGAAGGCGGCGCAGCCGCGTCCGCCCCGTCCGAGCCGATCGAAAAGCTGCTCCAGACCGCCTCGGTCGAGAAGGGCGCTTCCGCCGCCAAGAAGTGCGGCGCATGCCATACCTTCGATAAGGGCGGCCCGAATCGCGTGGGTCCGAACCTCTACGGCATTGTCGGTCGAGCCCGCGCCGTGGAAGCCGGTTTCAACTATTCGGCCGCCATCAAGGCCAAGGGCGGCGATTGGAGCGTTGATGAGCTCAACAAGTTCATCACCAATCCGAAGGGCTATATTCCCGGCACGGCGATGGGCTTTGCCGGCATTCAGAAGGACAGCGAGCGTGCCGACGTCATCGCTTATCTGAACACCCTCTCCGACAATCCGAAGCCACTGCCGACGGCGGCGAAGTAAGGTCTATCAAACCCGTTTTGGAATCTGCGGCCAGGCTGGAAAGCCTGGCCGTTTGCGTATCTGGGCCTCGCGGTGAGTTTATCGGGGCGTTTGGCCGCATCGGACAGACCGCCCGGCCTTCCAAGATGAGGAAAAAGCAACATATTCCGTCGAAACCTCGCCTATATTGGGTCCTTAAAGGATGAGCCTCCTTCAAGACAGGACTATTGATTTGGCCATTACCCGACGCGATCTCCTGCTCACCGGCACTGCGGCCGTAGCGCTCCCTGCTCTCGGTTCCGTTGGTGGCGTCCCCGTCATCGGCGCGGCCCATGCGCAATCCGCCGGGGAGACAGCTTCAAGTGCGCTCCCCTGGCGCCATGCCTTGTCGCTGTTCGGAAAGGTCAAATACCCCGCCGACTTCAAGCGCTTCGATTACGTCAATCCGGACGCCCCCAAGGGCGGTGTCGCGCGCCAGATCGCGGTCGGCACGTTCGACAATTTTAACATCGTGGTCTCGGGGGTGAAGGGGCAGGTTGCCGGCGCCGTCGCCTTCATCTACGAATCCCTGCTGACGTCCGCGCTCGACGAAGTCTCGACCGAATATGGCGCGCTGGCCGAAGCCGTCAGCCACCCCGACGACTTCTCCTTCGTCTCCTATCGGTTGCGGCCGGAGGCCAAATGGCACGATGGCAAGCCGGTGACTGCGGACGACGTGATCTTCTCGCTGGATTCCTTCAAGAAGCACCATCCGATGTACTCGGCCTATTACAGCCATGTGGTGAGGGCCGAGAAGGTCGGTGAGCGCGAAGTGAAGTTCGTGTTCGACGCGCCGGGCAACCGCGAACTGCCGCAGATCGTCGGTCAGCTCACCGTGTTGCCAAAGCATTGGTGGGAGGGCACGGACGCGCAGGGCCGCAAGCGCGATGTCTCGGCCACCACACTCGAAGTGCCGCTTGGCTCGGGGCCTTACAAGGTCAAGGAATTCGTCGCCGGACGGTCGATGACGCTGGAGCGCGTCAGGGATTATTGGGGTCGCGATCTGCCCGCTAATGTGGGCCGCAACAATTTCGACGAGCTGCGCTACGAGTATTTCCGCGACGCCACCGTGGCGATCGAGGCCTTCAAGGCCGATCAGGTCGACTGGCGCACCGAAAACAGCGCCAAGAACTGGGCGACGGCTTATGACTTCCCGGCGGTGACGGAAAAGAGGGTGATCCTCGAGGAGTTTGCCAATCGCAGCTCCGGCGTCATGCAGGCATTCGTGCCGAACCTGCGCCGCGCAAAATTCAGCGATCCCCGCGTGCGCCGTGCGCTCAACTTTGCGTTCGACTTCGAGGAAATGAACAAACAGATTTTCTACGGCCAGTACAAGCGCGTCAGCAGCTATTTCGACGGCATTGACGAACTGATGGCAACCGGGGTGCCGCAGGGCAAGGAGCTCGAGATCCTCGAGACCGTCCGCGCCGAAGTCCCGCCCGACGTCTTCACAACGGCCTACACCAATCCGGTCGGCGGCAGTCCGGAAGCCGTACGCGACAATCTGCGCGAGGCGCTGCGCCTGTTCAAAGAGGCCGGCTACGAGGTGCGCGACCGCAAGCTGACCGACGTCAAGACCGGTGCGCAGTTCTCCCTCGAATTGCTCAACCAGGATCCGAGCTTCGAGCGGGTTACGCTGTTCTACAGGCCGTCGCTGGAAAGGCTCGGCATTGCCGTCAGCGTGCGGACGGTTGATCCCACGCAATATGAGAACAGGACACGCGAGTGGGACTTCGACATCGTCACCAACTCCTGGGGTGAGTCGCAGTCGCCGGGTAACGAGCAGCGCGAGTTCTGGTCGTCCAAGACGGCGGATATTCCCGGGTCGCGCAACATTGGCGGCATCAAGAACCCGGCGATCGACAAGCTGATCGAGCGAGTGATCTATGCCAGGGACCGCGATGATCTCGTCGCCGCAACCAAGGCGCTCGACCGCGTGCTGCTGTGGAATCACTACGTCGTGCCGCAGTGGACCTATACCAAGGTGCGAACTGCGCGCTGGGATCGCTTCGGCCGGCCGGCGGAATTGCCAAAATACGGCCAGTCCGGCTTCCCCTTCGTCTGGTGGTACGATTCAGACAAGGCCGCACGGATCGCGAAGAAGTCGTGAAGGACTCCTCCCGCATGACGCAGATGTCACGCCGCCATGTGCTGGCCCTGGGCGCCGGAGGCGCCTTCGGGATGTCCCTGGGCGCGCCGCTGTTGCGCGGTGCGCAGGCTGCGGACGTAGGAGGCGAGGCCCACGGCATCTCGGCGTTCGGCGATCTCAAGTACCCGGCCGACTTCCATCATTTCGAATACGTCAATCTCGATGCGCCGAAGGGAGGCATGTTCTCCCTCATTCCGTCGGTACGCGCCTATAACCAGTCCTACCAGACCTTCAACTCGCTCAATGCCTACATCCTGAAGGGCGACGGCGCACAGGGCATGGACATGACGTTCGTGCCGCTGATGGTGCGCGCCAACGACGAGCCCGACGCGATGTACGGGCTTGCCGCCAGATCGGTGCAGATTTCGCCGGACAGGCTCACTTACCTCTTCACTATGCGGCCCGAGGCGAAATTCCACGATGGCAGCAAGCTCACCGCGCACGACGCCGCTTTCTCGCTGAATTCGCTGAAGACCAAGGGCCATCCGCTGATCATCGTGCAGATGCGCGACTTCGTCAGCGCGGAAGCGGTCGACGATGCGACGCTCGTCGTTACCTTCGCCAAGGGCCGGGCGCGCGACGTGCCGCTCTATGTCGCGGGCCTGCCGATTTTCTCCAAAGCATACTATGCGTCTCGACCCTTCGACGAATCGTCGCTGGATATTCCGCTGGGTTCGGGCCCGTACAAGGTCGGGAAGTTCGAGGTGAATCGCTACGTCGAGTTCGAACGGGTGAAGGACTGGTGGGCCGCCGATCTTCCGGTCTGCCGCGGCAGCTACAATTTCGATGTCGTGCGCTACGAATTCTATCGCGACCGCGACGTCGCCTTCGAAGGGTTCACCGGCAAGAACTATCTGTATCGCGAGGAGTTCACCTCGCGCATCTGGGCGACGCGCTACGATTTTCCTGCCGTGAAGGACGGCCGCGTCAAGATGGAGGTCGTTCCCGACGATACGCCGTCGGGCGCGCAGGGGTGGTTCATCAACACGCGGCGTGACAAGTTCAAGGACCCGCGCGTGCGCGAGGCGCTGACCAACGCCTTCGACTTCGAGTGGACCAACAAGACCATCATGTACGGCGCCTATGCCCGCACCGTATCGCCGTTCCAGAATTCGGACCTCATGGCGGCCGACGCGCCACCGTCGCCGGAGGAGTTGAAGTTGCTGGAGCCGTTCCGCGGCCAGGTCCCGGACGAAGTGTTCGCCGCGCCGTTTTCGCCGCCGGTATCGGACGGCTCCGGCCAGGACCGCGGCCTGCTCCGCAAGGCCCAGCAACTCCTGACCGAGGCCGGCATACCGATCAAGGACGGCAAGCGCGTGCTGCCGAATGGCGAGGTGTTCAGAATCGAGTTCCTGCTGGACGAACCCTCGTTCCAGCCGCATCACGCGCCCTACATCAAGAATCTCGGCACGCTCGGCATCGAAGCGAGCGTGCGCCTCGTCGATGCCGTGCAGTACAAGGTGCGCCAGGAAGATTTCGATTTCGACATGACGATCCAGCGTTTCAGCATGTCGGCGACGCCAGGCGATGCCATGCGCTCGTTCTTCTCCTCCCAGGTCGTGGCAACCAAGGGCTCCTACAATCTCGCGGGCATCTCAAGCCCGGCCATCGACGCCATGATCGAGAAGATCATGGCGGCCGACAGCCGCGAGGAACTGACGATTGCCTGCCGCGCCTTCGATCGCCTGTTCCGCGCCGGCCGCTATTGGGTGCCGCAATGGTATAACAAGACGCACCGGCTCGCTTATTGGGATCAGTTCGGCCATCCGCAGAAGCTGCCGCGCTATGCCAATGGCGTTGGCGCGCCCGACATCTGGTGGTTCGACCCTGCCAAGGCAGCCAAGATCGAGCAGGCGAAATAATCATGAGTGCCTATATCGCCCGCCGCATTCTCCTGATGATCCCGACGCTGCTCGGGATTCTCTTTGTCTCCTTCGTCGTCGTGCAGTTCGCGCCGGGCGGGCCGGTCGAGCGCGTGATCGCGCAGCTCTCGGGCGCCGACACCGGCGGGACCTCGCGCATTTCGGGAGGCAGCGACTTTGCGCAGCGCGCGCCGGGCCAGCTCGGCGCCGGCGCGGATGCCATCAACTCGAAATATCGCGGGGCGCAGGGCCTCGACCCCGACTTCATCAAGAAGCTCGAGGTGCAGTTCGGATTCGACAAGCCCGCGCCGGAACGCTTCGCGCTGATGGTGTGGAATTTTGCCCGCTTCGACTTCGGAAAGAGCTATTTTCGCGACGTCAGCGTGCTCCAGCTCGTCAAGGAAAAGCTGCCGGTCTCGATCTCGCTCGGCATCTGGCTGACGCTGCTGACCTACCTGATCTCGATTCCGCTCGGCATCCGCAAGGCGGTCAGGGACGGGACCCGCTTCGATACCTGGACGTCGTCCGTGCTCGTGCTCGGCTATGCCATTCCCGGCTTCCTGTTCGCGATCCTCCTGATCATCCTGTTCGCGGGCGGCTCGTTCTTCAACTGGTTCCCGCTGCGTGGATTGACGTCGGATGGCTGGTCGGAGTTTCCGTGGTACTGGAAGATCGTTGATTACTTCTGGCATCTGACGTTGCCGCTGATCGCCATGGGGCTCGGCGCATTCACCACCATGACGTTCCTGACCAAGAACTCGTTTCTGGACGAGATCCGCAAGCAATACGTGATGACCGCGCGCGCCAAGGGTTGCAGCGAGAACCAGGTGCTTTACGGACACGTCTTCCGCAACGCGATGCTGATCGTCATTGCAGGTTTTCCCTCGACCTTCATTCACGCCTTCTTCTCGGGCTCGCTTCTGATCGAGACCATCTTCTCGCTCGACGGACTGGGACTGCTCAGCTTCGAAAGCGTTCTCAATCGCGACTACCCGGTGGTGTTCGGCACGCTCTTCATCTTTTCGCTCGTCGGGCTCGTGGTCAATCTCATCTCGGACCTGACCTACATGTGGATCGATCCGCGGATCGATTTCGAAGCGCGGGAGGTCTGATGATGCTGACCGCCCCCACCCCGATCGAGACCACCGCGAAGTCGCCGCTCGGCGATGCCGTGCCGATCTCGCGCAAGCCGTTCGTTCCCTCGCCGCTCAACAGGCGGCGCTGGCAGAATTTCAAGGCGAACCGTCGTGGTTACTGGTCGCTCTGGATCTTCATGTTCCTGTTCGTGGCCTCGCTGTTCGCCGAACTGATCGCCAACGACCGGCCATTCCTGGTCAAATTCGACGGTCATCTCTATTGGCCGGCCTTCGTGACCTACTCCGAAACGACCTTTGGCGGCGATTTCGAAACCGCAGCGGACTATCGCGATCCCTATCTGCAGAAACTGATCAAGGAGAAGGGTGGCAGCATCGTCTGGCCTCTGATCCGCTACTCCTACGACACCCATAATCTCGATCTGCCGACGCCGGCGCCGTCGCCGCCGACCTGGATGCTGACCGAGGCGCAGTGCAAGCCGGTGGTCGAGAAGAAGGGTCTCAAGAGCTGCCGCGACCTCGAATACAACTGGCTCGGGACCGACGATCAGGGCCGCGACGTGATCGCGCGCCTGATCTACGGTTTCCGTATCTCGGTGCTGTTCGGGCTCTGCCTTACCATCATATCCTCTGTCGTCGGAATCGCCGCCGGCGCCGTTCAGGGCTATTTCGGCGGCTGGACCGACCTGCTGTTCCAGCGCTTCATCGAGATATGGACGGCGATCCCGTCGCTCTATCTGCTGCTGATCCTGTCGTCGGTGCTCGTGCCCGGCTTCTTCGTGCTGCTCGGCATCCTGCTGTTGTTCTCCTGGGTGTCGCTGGTCGGGCTCGTGCGCGCTGAATTCCTGCGCGGGCGCAATTTCGAGTACATCCAGGCAGCAAGGGCGCTTGGCGTGTCGAACGCCGTGATCATGTTCAAGCATCTGCTGCCGAACGCGATGGTCGCGACCATGACGTTCCTGCCGTTCATCGTCTCCTCGTCGGTCATGACGCTGACGGCCCTCGACTTCCTCGGCTTCGGGCTGCCGCCCGGTTCGCCCTCGCTCGGCGAGTTGCTGGCGCAGGGCAAGTCCAACGTGCAGGCGCCCTGGCTCGGCTTCTCCGGCTTCTTCTCGGTCGCGATCATGCTGTCGCTTTTGATCTTCATCGGCGAAGCCGTGCGCGACGCCTTCGACCCGCGCAAGACGTTCAGGTAGCCGATGGACGCGATCAACCAGCCCCTGCTCAGCGTCCGCGACCTCTCGGTGGCCTTCCACCAGGGCGGCGGCACGACACTGGCCGTCGACAAGGTCTCGTTCCAGATCAAGCGCGGCGAGTGCGTTGCGCTGGTCGGTGAATCCGGGTCCGGCAAGTCGGTCAGCGCGCTGTCGATCCTGAAGCTGCTGCCCTATCCCAACGCCTCGCATCCCTCGGGCAGCATCCGCTTCAAGGGAAGCGAACTGATCGACCAATCGGAGCAACAGATGCGGGAGATTCGCGGCAGCGACATCTCCATCATCTTCCAGGAGCCGATGACCTCCCTCAATCCGCTGCACACGATCGAGTCGCAGATCGGCGAGATCATCCAGCTGCACAATCCGACCAGCAACGCGCAGGCGCGCAAGCGGACGCTGGAATTGCTGACGCAGGTCGGCATCCCCGAGCCCGAAACGCGGCTCAAGAGCTATCCGCACCAGCTCTCTGGCGGCCAGCGACAGCGCGTGATGATCGCGATGGCGCTCGCCAACGAGCCGGACCTGCTGATCGCGGACGAGCCGACCACCGCGCTCGACGTCACCGTACAGGCTCAGATCCTGGCGCTGCTCGCCGACATCCGTGCGCGGCTCGGCATGAGCCTGCTCTTCATCACCCACGATCTCGGCATCGTGCGCCGCATCGCCGACCAGGTCTGCGTCATGAGGGGCGGCAAGATCGTCGAGCAGGGACCGGTCGAGCAGGTCTTCAGGACCCCGAAACATCCCTACACGCGGGACCTGCTTGCGGCGGAGCCGAAGCCGGATCCGGCGCCGCCGCAGCCGGATGCGCCGGTGGTGATGTCGGCCAATGATCTGAAGGTCTGGTTTCCGATCAAGCGCGGCTTGATGCGCAAGACGGTCGGTCACATCAAGGCGGTCGACGGCGTCAGCCTCGCGGTACGCAAGGGCGAGACGCTCGGTGTCGTCGGCGAATCGGGTTCGGGCAAGACGACGCTTGGGCTCGCCCTGCTGCGGCTGGTCTCCTCCAACGGACGCATCGTGTTTCTAGGCAAGGACATCCAGGGCCTGCGCTTCAAGGAGATGCGGCCCTTCCGGCGCGACATGCAGATCGTGTTCCAGGATCCGTTCGGCTCGCTCAGCCCCCGCATGTCGATCGCGGACATCATCGCCGAGGGTCTCTCGGTGCACCAGCCAAAGCTGTCGCTCGAGGAGCGTGAGGCGCGCGTCGTCAAGGCGCTCGAGGATGTCGGGATGAAGCCGGACACCCGCTACCGCTATCCGCACGAATTCTCGGGCGGGCAGCGCCAGCGCATCAGCATCGCGCGGGCGGTGGTGCTGGAGCCGGACTTCGTCGTGCTTGATGAGCCGACCAGCGCGCTCGACATGCTGTTCCAGGCACAGATGGTGGATCTGTTGCGCGAGCTCCAGCGCAAGCGCGAGCTCACCTACATGTTCATCTCGCACGACTTACGCGTCGTCGCCTCGCTTGCGAGCCATCTCATCGTGATGCGCGGTGGCAAGGTGGTCGAGGAAGGCCAGGCGGCCGAGCTGTTCAAGAACCCCAAGACCGACTACACGCGCGCATTGTTCGCGGCGGCGTTTCGGCTGGAGACGGCAGGAAACGGGTCGGTTGCGACCTGATCCTGCGTGAGCGCGATAACGGCGGCCGGGCGACCGCCGCGACATTCTTTATGCATGGGCGGCGGTGGCCCGACGAACCTGCCGCATCTGCACGCATTCCGAGGCGAACGCTGTGAGGCGTCGCTAGAGTCGCTTGATCGCGGCGACCTCGCTGCCGGCCGCCTTGATCCGCGCCAGCGCCGGTTCGATCGGCTCGATGGCGGTGGCCATGTGATACGCGTTGGCATGGACCATGGTGCCGCCGTCGCGGACGATCGCGACGTGGCCCTTCCAGAAGATCAGATCGCCACGTTGCAGCTTGTTTCGCTCGTGCGGCTCCAGCGCGCGGCCGAGCCCTGCCTGCTGCATGTCGCTGTCACGGGGGCAGCCGATGCCTGTGGCGGTCAGCGAAACCTGCACGAGGCCCGAGCAGTCGATCCCCAAGCTGCTTTTGCCGCCCCAGAGATAGGGCGTGCCGACGAAGCGCTCGGCGACGGCAACGAAGTCCGGCTCGCGATGACCTTGCGGAGCAAGATGTGTTTTCGGCAGAAAGACCCCGTCCGGCGTCACGGCGAAAGGGCCGTCCTCGCGCACAATCGCGATCTTCGAGCCCATCACCAGCGTATCGGCCGGCGGCAGCTTGATCGAAGGTCCGGGAAACGCAAATGTCCGGAGTGCCGTGACGACATGGGTTGGGGTGGCCGATGGCTTCCGGAGCGCCGCATCCGGCAGCCAGCCGACATAGCCATCGCCCTCGAGCTGGCCCCAGGCCCAACCCTCGCCATTGCGGTCGTAGACCGTGACGCGCTCGCCGCGCAGTGCTTCCGTCATCAGCATGGCACTCGAGGACGGATGCTCGTGCACCGGTGCGATCGGATCGATCACCTCGAAAGACTCGCCGGTGACAAAGCGATCTGCTCTCACCTTGCCTTCGAGATATTTCGCGGCGAGGTCGCCGCGCGCCGGTGTCAGCCTTGGATCGATTCCTGGATCATCCATAGCGTTCACTCAGCAACGCGTAGATGGCGCGCGCGGCCTGGCATTCGCCGCCCTCGGGCCGCGCCGGCTTGGCCGATGGTGTCCAGCCGTAGATGTCGACATGCAGCCAGCTCTTGGCCTGCTCGACGAAGCGCTGCAGGAACAGCGCGCAAATGATCGAGCCGGCAAAGCCTCCCGACGGTGCGTTGGTGATTGTGGCGGTCTTGGAGTCCAGCCACGCATCGTAAGGGGGCCACAGCGGCATGCGCCACAACGGGTCGTTCTCCTTCACCGCGAAGCGCGCGACGTCTGCGGCAAGCGTCTCGTCATTGGTGTAAAAGGGCGGCAAATCCGGCCCCAGCGCGACGCGGGCAGCGCCGGTCAGCGTGCCGAGGTCGATCAGCAGGTCCGGCTTCTCCTCGTCGGCCAGCGCCAGCGCGTCGGCCAGCACGAGCCGGCCTTCGGCGTCGGTGTTTCCGATCTCCACCGTGATGCCCTTGCGCGAGGTGAAGATGTCGAGCGGGTGGAAGGCATTGCCCGCGACCGCGTTCTCGACCGCGGGGATCAGAACGCGCAGCCGCACCTTCAGCTTCGCGTCCATCACCATGCGCGCCAGCGCCAGCACGTTGGCGGCGCCGCCCATGTCCTTCTTCATGATCAGCATGCCGCTCGACGGCTTCAGGTCGAGCCCGCCGGTATCGAAGCAGACGCCCTTGCCGACCAGCGTCACCTTCGGATGAGCCGGATCGCCCCAACCGATGTCGATCAGCCGTGGCGCGCGGTCCGAGGCCATGCCGACGGCGTGGATCAGCGGAAAGTTCGTCTCGAGATCGTCGCCGATCGTGCAGGCGAAGCTCGCACCGAATTCGGCGGCGAGATCCTGTGCAGCGGCGGCGAGCTGCTCCGGCCCCATGTCGTTGGCCGGCGTGTTGATGAGGTCGCGCGCCAGCATTGCGGCGTCCGCGATGCGGATGATCTCGGCGGTGTCGATGCCAACCGGCGGCACCAGCCGGACCTCGGGCCTGTCGACCCTGCGATAGCGCGCGAAGCGGTAGCAACCGAGTGCAAAAGCGAGCGCCGCAAGCCGTGCATCGTGGGGTGCATTGGCAAAGCGGTAGATGCCCGGCGGCAGCAGGCCGGGCAGGGCGCCGGCGCGGAACGGATCGCGCGATCTAGAACTGTCGTCCTCGAGCCCGAACAGCACCTGTGCGATCGCGCCGTCCGGCGCGGGCAGGGCAAGGTATCCACCCGGATTGGCGGTGAAGCCATTGGCGCTAGCGAATTGGCGCTGCGACGGCGGCAGCGCCTCGCGCGCCGCTTCCCAGCTCGACTTGGTGACGAAGGTGATCGGGATGGCGTCGGACGATGTCTCGAAGACGGAAAACATTGGCGGGTCCAAAAGGGGGCATACGAACGGACGAGACTTCGCAGAGTTTTGCCGCGGCCGCAATCGTCATTGCTGTCAGCGCTCAGCGAGCCGCTACTCGCCAAAAGGCGGCCATGCTAGGTTCCGGCAACGGCGGCCGGACCTGCCGGAAAATTGTTCAGGAGAGCGCCGGCGACCGAAGACGGAGCCTGCCGGGAGGAAATGTAATGGAATTTGTGTGGAGCGTGGTCACATTCGTCGGCCAGGCCGTCGAGGCTGTTTTCGGCTATGTCGAACATCACCATTGGATATTCGCTTTCCTTGCCGGCGGTTACGTCTTCTATCTCCACGACCGCTCCGTCCACGCGAGGTTCGACGCAATCGACAAGCGCGTCGACGAAATCCGCAAGCGGCTTGCCATCGAATATTGACCGGGCGGGCCGAAGCCGTCAGCGGAGCGATCGCGTCTTCATGGGATTGAGAACTGCCGTTTGCCAGGGTGTGGCCCGCAGGGCTTTACTAGCGCTGCGGTTGTGGCATATTCGGCGAATATTATAAATTGTGCCGCGCGGTTCTACACGTCAAGCGCAGGATGCGGCGATGCGCGATTGATACCCACCTCAGTCGATAGCGGCCTGAACTCATTCATTGAAGATCATTGTCTCAATCGTTTGGGCGACGCAGCATTCGCAATGAGCGGCGCAAATGGATAGATCGTTCGTCATTGCGCAGATCTCCGACCTCCATCTGGACGGATCAGGCCGGCTGCTTGCGACGATCGAGGCGCTCCGCGACGAGATCGGCCAGAGGATGGCGGCCTTCGCCGACTGCCCCGATCGCATTCTGATCATCACGGGCGATCTCGTCGACGATCCGACGCCGCGCGCGCTCGACGAGGCGCTCGCCGTCATCGCATCCTTCCGGCAGACCGGTCTGTTCACGGACATCCAGGCGGTTGCCGGCAATCACGACATCAAGCGCCCGAACCAGCGCGCGGGTCGCCACGACGCCTATGATTACCTGCATCTGCCGCGCACTTCAAAGAGCGTTTATTACCGCCAGGCCGGCCTCGATCTGGTGCTGCTTGATTCCAACCGCGCGAGTCTCACGATGCTTGCGAGGGGCAATTTCAACGAGGGTGCCTACCAGGCGATGGTTGCGGATTCCGCCCGCTTGAGCGTCGAGCTCGCGGGCAGCATGAATTCGGCAGGACGTGCCAGTTTTGCCGAGCCGTCGGAAAACCTGGTACGCGTGCTCGCACTGCACCATCATCCCTTGCCGCAGGCGACAGGGGAAGGAAAGCGATTTCTCGGAGTCCCCGACGAGCCCCTGATGTATCTGGCATCGCCTGCAACCTTCCTCGAAGCGGCGACCTCGCTCAACGTCAATCTGGTCCTGCACGGACACCGGCATGTCGAGGGATTGACCCGCTACTCGATCCCCGATCCTCGCGCGACCCGGAGCAGGAGCGGTGAAGCGTTCTGGCGTACGATCTATGTGCTGTCCTGTCCGTCCTCGACCGGGCAGGCCGGCGACGATGCCGGTTTCAACGTCATCCATTTTGGTCCGTCGTCTCATCCGGGGCGCCCGGACTACCGGTTCGCGATGACCCGCTACTCGCGACCGCGCAACGATGGCGCGTTCAGGCCGCTCGACTCGAACCTGCCGGACGGCGTCATCGAATTGCCGGCCGGGCGGGACTTTTCCCGTGATCCGGCCGTCCAGGCAGCGATCGAGATCGACTCTTGCACGACGTTGAAGCGCGACCAGGTCGCATCGTTCGTCCGCCGGCTTTTGAGCCGCAGCGCCTTCTATGCCGATGGCGAGGCAGATTGGACGAGCTTGCTCCACACCTACCTCGTCACCTCGCATGCCTGGGCGGATCTCGAGGGAAAGTTCGCAAGGTCGGCGCACAAGCACGACGTCGAGACGCTGGCCGCGGCGAGATTGCTGCTGCACCGACTGATCGAGCTGTCGGCGGATGTGCTCGGGATCGAACGCGCTCAGCTCGACGAGCTTCGTAGGAAGCGCCTGGTCAATCGCGACGATCTTCGGCGCGAATGGCCCGGCACGCTGCGGGTGGGCGTCGACGTCGCCGAGCAGGTGAAGCGAAGGCTGCAATTGCTGCGGGACCTGAACGACCGGGTGAGTGCGATCGGCTCTGACCTCGGCCTCGGGGGCCCGATGCCGCCGCAGACGCCGCCGTGAAGCGCGGACCATTCGGTGTTAACCGGCCGTTAGGGTTAACAGTCTATTGCTGGCGCGTTCGGCTCGATCAATCGGCTCGAGAGTCAAAGCGTCATGCGTCAACGTTTCAGTCCTGCCCGGCTTCTCTCGTGCACCTCGCTGGTCGCGGTGGTGGCCATGAGCCTCGGCGGCTGCACGGCCGTGTCGAAACTCTCCGACGTCACCGGCTCGACAGGTCCGCGGGCGGAGTCTGCTCCGGCCGATCCAGCGCGCGCCGTCGAAACCTATGGCGAGCGCTATCGTGCCAATCCCAAGGACGCCGACGCCGCGCTGGGCTACGGCCAGGCCCTGCGCGCCAACGGCCAGCGCGCACAGGCTGTCGCCGTGCTCGAGCAGGCGACCATCGCCAATCCCGGCAACAAGGCGCTGCTTGCCCAATACGGCCGCGCGCTCGCCGACAACGGAAATTTCCAGCAGTCCTTCGACGTGCTGTCCAAGGCGCACTCCCCCGACAATCCGGACTGGCGCCTGCTGTCGGTGCAGGGCACCGCGCTCGATCAGATGGGCCGCCACGAGGAGGCGCGATCTTATTATGCCAGCGCGCTGAAGATCGCACCGGGCGATCCCGGCGTGCTCTCCAATGTCGGCCTGTCCTACATGCTGTCGAAAGATCTGCCGAAGGCGGAAGAGGCATTGCGGCAGGCCTACGCAGCACCGGGCGCGAGCGCCCGGGTGCGGCAAAATCTCGGCCTTGTCGTTGGCCTCCAGGGTCGCTTCGCCGAGGCCGAGACGATCGTGAAAGCCGACCTGCCACCGGACCAGGCCGCAGCCAATGTCGCCTACCTCAAGGACATGCTGAGCCGCAGCGACGGTGGGCGCGGCGCACCGAAGCGGACGCCGGTCGCATCACTGAGCCAGCCCGGCTGATCAAGACCCGATCCTTCAGTTGCAAGCCGCCTGCGGACCGCAACGTCCGGGTCCGATCCTGCGTCTGCGTCAGTGCATTTCGGTGATCTTGATGCCGGTCGGTCCGAGAATGACGACGAACAGCACCGGCAGGAAGAACAGGATCATCGGTACGGTCAGCTTCGGCGGCAGCGCGGCGGCCTTCTTCTCGGCCTCGTTCATGCGCATGTCGCGATTTTCCTGCGCCATGACGCGCAGCGAATGACCAAGCGGGGTGCCGTAACGTTCCGCCTGCTGCAGCGCCAGACAGACCGACTTGACGCCTTCGAGCCCGGTTCGGCGCGCCAGATTCTCATAAGCGACCTTGCGATCCTGCAGATAGGACAGTTCGGCCGTCGTCAGGGTGAATTCCTCCGATAGCGCGATCGACTGGCCGACGATTTCGGTGGCGACCTTCCGGAATGCCATTTCGACCGACATGCCGGATTCGATACAGATCAGCAGCAGGTCGAGCGCGTCGGGAAAGGCGCGCTTGATCGAAAGCTGGCGCTTGGAGATCGCGTTCTTGAGGAACAGCATCGGCGCCTGCAGGCCGGCATAGGCCGCGGCCACGCAGATACCGATCTTGATCGGCATCGACTGCTCCATATGGGCGATCAGGAACACGTACACGACCGAGCCGACGAACAGCACGATCGGAGCGACCATGCGCGCGAACAGGAAAGTGATATAGGGAGCCTGGCCGCGGTAGCCCGCCATGATGAGCTTGTCGCGCGCAGCCTCCTGCGCGAGCCATTTGGTGAGGTTGAAGTCCTCGACCACCTTGGAGACAAGCTGCTTCGGGGTCTGGCGCAGCGAGACCTTCTCGCTCTTGTTGAGGCGCTCGCGCTCGCGCTGCCGGATCCGCTCACGCTCGCTCGCCACCGCCTTCATGCGCTTGGAGAGACCTTCGCCGGCGAACAGAGGCATCACGAGCGTATAGACAGTAGCGCTGGCGGCGATGGCCGCCAGCAGCATGGTCATGAAGTGGACGTCGTGCAGCTTCGTGACGAGGAGATCGACCATAAGGCACCATCAGAAATCGAAATTGATCATCTTCTTCATCACCATGACGCCGATCGACATCCAGACGACGGAGCCGACCAGCATGAGCTGGCCGGTGGGATGGGTCCACAGCAGCGAGATGTAGTGCGGCGTCGTGAGATAGACCAGGAACATCACGATCGGCGGCAGCGATCCGATGATGCCGGCCGAGGCCTTGGCCTCCATCGACATCGCCTGGATCTTCTCTTTCATCTTCTTGCGGTCGCGCAGCACCTTCGACAGATTGCCGAGCGCTTCGGAAAGGTTGCCACCCGATTTCTGCTGGATCGACACCACGATGCCGAAGAAGTTCGCTTCCGGCAGCGGCATGCGATCGTACAGCCGCGCGCAGGCCTCGCCGAGCGGCATGCCGATCGCCTGCGTCTCGATGATGGCCAGGAACTCGCTGCGCAGCGGCTCGGGCGAATCGGCGGCGACGACCTTGATCGATTCGAACAGCGGCAGGCCCGCCTTGATGCCGCGGACGATCACATCGACGGCATCGGGCAGCGCCTTCAGGAACTTGTTTTCACGGCGCTTCTTCAGGAAGCCCAGCGCCCAGCGCGGCAGGCCGAGACCCCCGGCGAAAGCGAGTCCGGCCGCGCCGAGCAGGCCGCCGCCCACCATCATGGCGACGAAGAACAGCACGCCGCCCATGACAGCCGACACGATCCAGAATTTCTGCGGCGTCCAGTCGAGTCCTGCCTGAGCCAGGCGGATGTTGAGCGGGACGCTTTTCTCCTGCTGGCGCCGTGCCTCGAGATCCTTGAGAGACGTCTCGACCTGCTCACGGCGGGATCGCAGGCTCTTCTCGGCCTGCTTGGACGAAGGCGCGTCGGCGCGCGCGATCGAAGCGCGACGGCCTTCCGCCTTCCGCTCTCCGGACAGGATGGGATAGAGGAAGACCCAGGCGATGCCGCCGACGGCGGCGGTGGCAAGGAAGGCGAGGGCAAGGACCTGCATGTTCATGGCTGTGCCGATCCCATCATGTCGTCGGCGCGACTTCCGCCGCATCGAGCGCGGCGGCAAGGCGTTTCTCTTCGCCGTAATAGCGGGCACGCTCCCAGAATTTGGGGCGGCCGATGCCGGTCGAGCGGTGGCGGCCGATGATCTTGCCGTTGGCGTCCTCTCCGATCATGTCGTAGAGGAAGATGTCCTGGGTGATGATGGTGTCGCCTTCCATGCCCATCACCTCGGTGATGTGGGTGATGCGGCGTGAGCCGTCGCGCAGGCGCGCCGCCTGCACGATCACGTCGATCGAGGCGCAGATCATCTCGCGGATGGTGCGTGAGGGCAGCGAGAAGCCGCCCATGGTGATCATAGATTCGCAACGCGACAGGGCTTCGCGCGGGTTGTTGGCGTGCAGCGTGCCCATCGAGCCGTCGTGGCCGGTGTTCATGGCCTGCAGCAAGTCGAATGCCTCGGGTCCGCGGACCTCGCCGACGATGATGCGTTCAGGGCGCATACGCAGGCAGTTGCGCACCAGTTCGCGCATCGTGACCTGTCCCTCGCCCTCGATGTTGGGCGGTCGGGTTTCAAGCCGCACCACGTGGGGCTGCTGGAGCTGGAGTTCGGCGGCGTCCTCGCAGGTGATGACGCGCTCGTCGTGCTCGATGTAGTTCGTCAGGCAGTTGAGCAACGTGGTCTTGCCCGAGCCGGTACCGCCGGAAATCAGCACGTTGCAGCGGACCCGACCGATGATCTGGAGGATTTCTGCGCCTTCCGGCGAGATCGCGCCGAACTTGACGAGCTGATCGAGCGTCAGCTTGTCCTTCTTGAATTTGCGGATGGTGAGCGTGGGCCCGTCGATCGACAGTGGCGGCACGATGGCGTTGACGCGGGAGCCGTCGGCGAGGCGCGCATCGCAGATCGGCGAGGATTCGTCGACGCGCCGGCCGACCTGGCTGACGATGCGCTGGCAGATGTTGAGGAGCTGCTGGTTGTCGCGGAAGCGGATGCCGGTGCGCTGAATCTTGCCGGCGACTTCGATGTAGACGGTGTTGGCGCCGTTGACCATGATGTCGGCGATATCGTCGCGCGAGAGCAGCGGCTCGAGCGGACCGTAGCCGAGCACGTCGTTGCAGATGTCGTCGAGCAATTCTTCCTGCTCGGCGATCGACATCACGATGTTCTTGATCGCGATGATCTCGTTGACGATGTCGCGGATTTCCTCGCGCGCGGACTCGGAATCCAGCTTGGCGAGCTGGGCGAGGTCGATGGCCTCGATCAGCGCGCCGAAAATGGTTGCCTTGACCTCGTAATAATTGTCCGAGCGACGGGATTCCATCGACGGAGCAGGCTTCGCCGGGGCGAGCGGCGGCGAAGCGACGGCCGGCGGGGGCGGCGCGCGCGATGCCGCGGCCGCCGGAGCCGGGGCAGGCTCTGGCGACACGGCACCGGGCTTGGGAGCCCGAGTCTCGGTGTCTGTTCCGCTACGCTTACCGAACACTTAACAACTCCATGCGGCGGCTTATTTTCCCCGCAACTTATCAATCAGGGGTGAAAGCAGGGACGACTTTTGTTTCTTCGTCTCGCTGCGGCCGGTCAGGCGCTGGGCGATCTGAAGAAACATTTCGATCGATTTGTGGTTGGCCGAGATCTCCGCGATCATCTGGCCGTTGTTGGCCGCCGAGCCGAATATCTGCGGCTCGAACGGGATCGAGACGACCGGCTGGCTCTCGATCGCCTTGGCGAACTCCGCGGCGGCGATTTCGGGCCGCTTCGGGACGCCGACCTGATTGAGGCAGTAGAGCGGGGGCCGGTCATTGGGCCGCGCGGCCTTCAGGAGGTCGAACAGGTTCTTGGTATTGCGCAGATTGGCAAGGTCCGGCGATGCCACGATCAGGATGTCGTCCGCGCCGATCAGGGCGCGCTTTGTCCAGCCCGACCACTGGTGCGGAACATCGAGCACGATGCAGGGCATGGTGGAGCGCAACGTGTCGAACACGGCGTCGAAGGCGTCGGCGCCGAAATCATAGACCCGGTCGAGCGTCGCCGGCGCTGCCAGCAGGCTGAGATGATCGGTACATTTCGACAGCAGGCGGTCGATGAAGGCGGTGTCGACGCGATCCGGCGAGAACACGGCGTCCGCGATGCCTTGCGGCGGGTCCTGATTGTAGTCGAGCCCGGCGGTGCCGAAAGCGAGGTCGAGATCGGCGACGACCGCGTCCATCGCCAGATCGCGCGCGATGGCCCAGGCCACGTTGTGGGAGATGGTGGACGCGCCGACGCCGCCCTTGGCGCCGACCACCGCGATGATGCGGCCGACCGCCTTGGCTTCGGGCGCCGAGAACAGGTTGCAGATCGAGCGCACGACGTCGATCGCACCAACCGGCGCGAGCACGTAGTCGCTGACGCCGCGGCGAACGAGCTCGCGATAGAGCGTGACGTCGTTGATGCGGCCGATCACGACCACGCGGGTGCCGGCGTCGCAGACCGTGGCGAGATGGTCGAGCCCGGTCAGAAGATCGTTGCGGCCGTCGCTCTCGAGCACGATCACGTTCGGCGTGGGGGCGGAGCGGTAGGCTTCGATCGCGGCCGCCATGCCACCCATCTGGATCTTCAGGTGGGCCTTGCCGAGACGGCGATCTTCGCCGGCCGACTGTACCGCGGCAGCGGTCTCGACGGTCTCGCAGAAGGCCTGGACCGACACGCGCGGCGCGGGCGCAATATGCTCCTCGGCCGGGGGTGTCGTATCCGGCTGCTCTTCCTGGGTCTGGCGTGCGTAACTGATCATTTGCCGGTGTCGCTGAGTTTGGCCCTGTCGGCTTCAGGATAGGCGATCGCCGTCGGTGTTCCCTTGCGGTATTTCTCGAAGGCCGCGGTGCGGCGCGCGGTGTAGGTCGGCGTTTCCGGCCGCGGCTGCTCGAGGTCCGACGGATTGTCGACCATCGCCGCCAGATTGCGCTGATAGGCGCAGCCGTAATTGTAATAGTCCTTGTTCTCGAACCAGCTCTTGTTCTTCATCGAGGGGCCGATGTCCTCGGGCCACAATCCGCAGGGACCCGCGACCGCGGCGATCTTGGAATAGGTGAGCCGGATCGGCGGCAGGAAGCGCTTGTCTTCCGGCTGGTAGGGGCGAACGTTGACGCCGCGCGGCGGAACGCCCGCTGCTGCCAGCATCGCCTCGATCTCACGCATCGTGTCTGCGACCGGACGCGTGTTGGGCGTGCCGGACGGCACGTCGATGCGGATGGCGCCGGTCCCCTCGTGCAGCCAGGCCGAGGCAACGCCCATCACGTCGGCGCGCTGGGCCGCGGTCAATCCGCCGCGCGCATGGCCCACGAAGACGACGATCGAACGGTTCTGCTCCTCGATCGCGATCGGGTGACGCTGCTTGTAATCGTCGGGAATCGAAGCCGTGGCCGCTTCGTCGTGCTGGCAGCCGGCAAGCGCAAGCGCGACACCGACGAGCGCACCACCGAAGCCGATGGCGCGTCCGCGAATCTGGGGTGGTCTTTTGGTCATAACTGAGTCCCCGTTCCGCATCAGTCGGTGATGAAGCCGTAAGTGCCGCGGTAGTTCTTGGCCGGCTCGGTCTTGCCGGGTACGCCGTAGATGCGGTTGATGTTGCCGAGCAGCTCGGCCTGCGGATCGGCCGGCGCGGCGAAGCCGTCGTCCGGCCGCGACAGGTCCTTCGGCGCCACCGCGCGAACCACATAAGGCGTCACGATCACGACCAGCTCGGTGGTGTTGTTGACGAAGTCGCGGCTGCGGAACAGCGAGCCGAGGATCGGAAGCTGCATCAGGCCCGGCATGCCGCTGACTGCCTGCTTGGTCTGCTGCTGGATCAGGCCGGCCATCGCCATCGCTCCGCCGGAGGGAATTTCCAGCGAGGTCTCGGCGCGGCGGGTCTTGATCGAGGGCACCGTCAGCGAGTTCACCGACGTCGAGGTCACGGCCTGCGACAGCGTAATCGCATTCTCATTCGACAGTTCCGAGACCTCGGTCATCACGCGCAGGCTGATCTTGCCCTCGCTCAGCACCACCGGGGTGAAGTTGAGCGAGATACCGAACTTCTTGAAGCTGATCTGGGTGGTACAGACATGCGTGGTGGGATCGCACGAATAGCCCGCCGGTACCGGGAATTCGCCGCCGGCGATGAATGTCGCGGACTCGCCGGAGATCGCCGTCAGGTTCGGCTCGGCGAGCGTCCTGATCACGCCTGCGGTCTCCATCGCACGCAGGGTTGCCTGCACCGAGGGGGTCGCGCCGAACTTCGTCGTGAGCGAATTGCCGTCCACCAGGTTCTTGCCATACGCGGTGAATGGGTTGGCGTTGGTAAAGCTCACCACCGACGTGCCGTAGTTCAGGTTCGCGGTGAGGTCGATGCCAAGCTGCTTGACGATGGTGCGAGCGACCTCGGCGACCGTCACCTTGAGCATGACCTGGTCGCGGCCGCGGACCACGATGGAGTTCACTACCTTGTCGGCGCCGCCGGCGAGGCGTGCGGCGAGGTCGTTGGCCTGCTGTGCTTCCAGCGGGTTCGCAGCGGTGCCGGTCAGGACGATGCCGTCGCCGAGCCCGTCGATCTGGATGTCGGCATTGGGCAGGACCTGCTTCAGAGCGGCCCGCACGCCGTTGAGGTCGCGCTTGACCGCGATATCATAGGCCGCGATCTGCTGGCCGGCGGAGTCGAAGAACACGATGTTGGTCTGGCCGACCGCGGCGCCGATGATGTAGGCGCGCTGCGACGAGCGGACCACCGCATTGGCGATCTTGGGATCGGCGACAAGCACGTCCTTGATGTCGCGCGGCAGGTCGATCACGATTGACTTGCCGACACCGAGCGACAGGAAACGCGCGTTCATCTGGCCGTCGGCCGCGACCGGTGCAACGGGGCGGTAATCGGCGGCGACCACGGGCGCGATCACCGGATTGAGTGTCAGCGCAAAGGCGGCCGAAAACGACAGGGCGCGGACCATGGAGGTTCGCATCGTCGCCTGATCTGCCCTGCATTTCATATCGACAGTCCTCATCGTGCCTTCGCCGTCGAGCTTGGGATTCCGTAGCGGATGATCGAAACGCCATCGCGCTTCTGCGCGGAGTCGTCGAGCGTGATCTCGCTCAGTTTGACGTCGGCGATGCTGCGCAGCGCCAGCGAGAGCGTGCCGCTCTGCCGGGCCGCGGACAGCGTCGCGGTCTGGGTGGGATTGAGTTCGAGCGTGACGGTCTTGCCGACCACCGCGTTCTGGCCGTCCTTCTCCTTCGGCGCCTGGTCGATCGCCAGCACGCGGACATTGGCCAGGATGATTTCGGACGTCACGATATCGGGGGCGCCGCTGCTCTGGTCGGGGTTCTTCAGGCGGCGCGTCAAAAGCACGTCGACGCGATCGTTCGGCAGGATGAAGCCGCCGGCGCCGGTCTCCGGCGAGATTTCGGTCGAGATCGCGCGCATGCCGGTCGGCAGGATCGCGGCCATGAAGCCGGACCCCTCAGCTTTGACCAGCTTCTGGTCGCGGATCGGCTCGCCCTGGATGAAGGGGGCGCGCGCGATCGAGCCGGTGACCTGCGTCACGCCCTCGGGACGCTCGTTGCGGCGGATGAAGGTGGCGCTGGCGGTCGCGGCCGGCCAAGTCTGCCATTGCACGTCTTCCGGCTTGACGGTCTGGCCGAGGCCGATGTCGTTCCTGGCCACGAGGACGTCGACGGTCGGAAGCTGCACGACCGGAGCCGCCGGTGGCGGCGCAGAGTCCGAGCCGCTCGCCAGGTACGCGGCGACACCGCCGGCGCAGATGGCGACCGTCAGGACGACAATGCGTGCCCTATTCATACGCTTCACTTTCCAACAAACGCCGCGACGTGGCCGCCGCCGTAATCGGCAGTTGACCAGCTATTCGTCAAAGCATGGTTAATGAGGCGTATCTAAATCGCCTTAACGCCGGGTTTACCCGACGTCTTCAGCGCAGTGCGAGATGGGCGAGGTCGATCGCCTTCACCCATTCGGTCTCCGGATAGACCGTCAGCGCGCCAAGGGTGAGCGCGATACCGTAGGGAATGCCGCTCTCCTTGGCGTGCAGCCGTGCGAGCCAGGCCTGGCCCGCCAGCCCGTACGGCAATGGCCATTGCCGGAACTGGAGCAGGAGCAGCGTCAGCGCGCCGCCGAACAGCGAGGCATAGAGCAGGAAGTCCATCAGCGGGGCGAAGCCGAACCACAGCGCGACGGAAGCCGCGACCTTGGCGTCGCCGCCGCCCATCCAGCCCATCGCAAAGCATGTGAAGGCAACGGCCAGGATCAGCGCACCGGCGCCGACATGGGTCAGCATCTCGTAAGGTGCCATGCCGCCGGCAAAGGCGAGCACGAAGAAGCCCGCGACCAGCGCCAGGGACACGCGGTTGGAGATCGTCATCGTAAAGAGATCGCTCGCGGCGGCGAATGCCATCAGGGCCGGGAAGAGCAGAAGGCGCGCAAGGTCGAGGATCATGGGCTGCGTCTTGAGCTTGGTTTCGTCGCGGGATCGAAGCGTCGCCGTATGCTAGCCGTCAGTGCTAAACAAACAGACAACGGAGCAGCGGGCGGAAATTCGCCCGCATCGCGATCACCAGAAGCTGGCAATACGCAACGCGATGGCGGCGATGGCGAGCAGCAACGCGAGGCAAACCCAATAGGCGGGCGCCTCGGTCGGCGCCGCCTCGCTGGCCGCGACGGCGGCATGGGGTTTGTACTCGCGCAACGCCACTGGAACTCGCCGTACTCAAAAACAAAGGCCCCGGAAGTCCGGGGCTTTTGCCATCGTTGGTCGGTCGCTTACTTCAGCGAGGTGCTGATCGAGCTGAACTTGGCATTCAGCGTGGTGCCGAGGTTGTTGACGACCGTGATGATGGCCAGCGCGATGCCGGCGGCGATCAGGCCGTATTCGATGGCGGTTGCGCCGGATTCATCCTTCGCGAAACGTGCAATCAGGTTCTTCATGAGCTTAGCTCCATCTGGGGTTGGATCGCCTCGTTCGGCGGCGTGATTGACGCGCCGACCATGTGATCCGAGCTCTTTCGGTACAGTTAATTCGATCGCTCAAACCCGCTTCCTTCCCGCTTTCAGCCCGATGCTTTTACCCAAAGTGAATTTCGACTTAAGACGGACGTTGCAATTCATTCTTGTTCCAAATGCACCACAGACGCCGCCGACTTCACCCTCCCTTAAATTTGGCGGAGTAGGCCTAGGCAGGTTCAGGATTTGGAAGAGAGGCGACGATGTCGAGCCTACCCATGCAAGTCGCTCTGATGCTCGGTGAGACCATCGAGAAGGTCATCCCCGTCACCTTCTTGCTCGCAATCGTCTTCACCGTGCTCGAGCATTTCTGGGCGTGCAATCCCGGGGCGCCGTGGTGGCGCAAGCGCGAGATCATCACCGACATCTGCTACTGGTTCTTCGTTCCGGTGTTCGCCCGCACCATGCGGATCGGCCTGCTGATCGTCGGCGCCGGCGTCGTCTTCAACATCCACGACGCCGACGGGCTCATCGCATTCTACGACAATGGCCATGGGCCGCTGGCGCAACTGCCGTTGTGGCTGCAGGCCATCCTGTTCCTCGTGCTGTCTGATTTCATGCTGTACTGGCTGCACCGGCTGTTCCACGACGGCGGGTTCTGGAAGTACCACGCGATCCATCATTCTTCGGAGGAGATCGGGTGGATTTCCGCGGCCCGTTTCCATCCCGTCAATCTCGTGCTCGGGACGATCGGTGTCGATGTCGTGTTGCTGATGGCCGGCATATCCCCGAACGTCATGATCTGGGTTGGTCCGTTCACGACCTTCCATTCCGCCTTCGTGCACGCCAACCTGAAATGGACCTTCGGGCCCTTCCGATACGTGCTGGCAACGCCCGTGTTCCACCGCTGGCACCACACCGGGATCGAAGAGGGTGGAAACACCAATTTCGCAGGAACTTTCCCGATCTGGGACGTGCTGTTCGGCACCTTCCGCATGCCGGAGGGGAAACTGCCTCAGGATTACGGCAAGGACGAAGCCACCATGCCGAAGGAGATCGGCGGCCAGCTCGCCTATCCGTTCCGCCGCTAGCGCGACGTCCGGGAGCGACAAAACGTCAGTCGCTTCAAACAATGGTCCGCGAATTTGCGGAACGTTCACGAATTAAGGGCAGGTTAGCGGGGTCGGGCACCGGCTCCGCTGAATCTGTCGCTTCTGCCGGTTTGTGACGTCCCGGGGGTAAGAGTATGCGTAAAGAGTTTCTGCGCCGTCCTGCGCGCGTTTGTCTTCTGGTTGCGGCCGCGGTCCTGGCATCGCCAGCGGCCGGCCTTGCCGAGCCCACCATCGACACCATCGCCGTCAATGTCGACCAGGCCAAGCTGGTCCGCCTTCCAGGCAAGGTGGCGACCATCGTGGTCGGAAATCCCCTGATCGCCGACGTCACGCTCCAGCCTGGCGGCATGATTGTCGTCACCGGGAAGGGCTATGGCGCCACCAACTTCATCGCGCTCGACCGGGGTGGCGAGATCCTGGTCGACCGCCAGATCCAGGTCGAAGGTCCGAGCGATCGCCTGGTCACTGTCTATCGCGGGATCGAGCGCGAGTCCTATAGCTGCATGCCGGTTTGCCAGCGCCGGGTGACGCTCGGTGATAGCGACACTTATTTCAACAACACGATGAGCCAGGCCGGTTCGCTGAGCAGCAGCGCCAGCGGAAATGCCGGTGCGGGCGCCAAGACCAATTAGCGGGGCCGACAGGCGGATCGGCCCGGTGAAGGATCGTCTGCACCTGTCGGCAGCACCGCGCGCACGCGCAGTGTGTCTCCCCTGGGGTGTGGGAGTTCGTTGTTAACGCTTCGTTAACAGCGCGCGGCGGGTTCGGATCACCTGAAACACTTAAACAATCAGCGTTTGCTAGTGAATGAGGCAGCGGACCGCCGCTGCCGGGGAATTGGACGCGATGACATCGCCCGCATCAACGAGGTTTACGCTTCGGAAAGCGCTGCACCGGTTTCGCGGCAGCCGCGGCGGCTCCGCGGCCGTCGAGTTTGCTCTGGTCGCTCCGATCTTCTTTGCGCTGCTGTTCGCCATCATCGAAACGGCGCTCATGTTCTTCGCAAGCCAGGTGCTCGAGACCATCACGCAGAATTCCGCGCGCGTGGTGCTGACCGGCCAGGCGCAATCCGGTTCGGTGACGGCCTGTGCGGTGTCCGGCGTGAGCACGCCCTGTACGCAGGCGACGTTCAAGACCTATGTCTGCAGCCAGATCCCGGCGCTGTTCGATTGCAACAACCTCTATGTCGACGTCACGAGCTTCTCGTCGTTCTCCGCGGTGACGTTGCCGACCCACATTGATGCGTCCGGAAACTTCGACACCAGCACAGGCTACAGCCCGGGCAATGCCGGCGACATCGTGGTGGTGCGGCTGTTCTACCAGTGGCCGCTGTTCGTCACCGGGCTCGGCTACAACATCTCCAATCTCACGGGCAACAAGCGGCTGCTGGTGGCTACGGCCGCGTTCAAGAACGAGCCCTATTGAGGCCGATGGATCGGGCGGAACGATGCAGGCGATCATGACATTCTGGCGGATATTTCGCGGCTCGGCGGGCGAATTCGTGGCTGACAGCCGTGCGCTGGCTGCGACCGAATTCGCGGTGATCGTGCCGGTGATGCTGGTGATGTTCTTCGGCACGATCGAGTTCTCGTCCGCCGTTGCGATCGATCGCAAGGTAACTCTGATGGCGCGGACGTTGTCGGACCTCACGTCGCAATCGACCTCGGTCGGCGATACCGATATGACCAATTTCTTCGCGGCCTCGACCGGTGTCATGACGCCTTACCCGACTGCGCCGGTCAAGGCGACGATCACGGAGCTCTATGTCGATCCCTCGACCCTGCAGGCACATGTGCAATGGAGCAAGGGATCCGTGCCGCGAACGCAGAAAGCCGCGGTCACCATTCCCACGGCGCTCGCGGTCGGGGGCACCTATCTGATCTTCAGCGAGGTCAGCTACGCCTACACGCCGACGGTCGGCTATGTGCTCAAAAGCGCGATCACGCTGAGCGACGTCGCCTACACGCGCCCGCGCCAGTCCACCTGCGTCTATTACAGCCCGGATACGGCCTGTACGACTTACTGAACGCGCCCGCTCGCTTCGGACATGAAAAAAGGCCGCGCATCGTGCACGGCCTTTTCGCTTGTTCGCTAGAACCATCCGGGCCAAGGGCCCGCAGGCTCAACCTGCGGCGCGGAGGTTGTCCGCTGCCGACTTGCCGGACCGGCGGTCGGCGACGATCTCGTAGGAGATCTTCTGGCCTTCGCGCAGCGAGCCGAGGCCGGCGCGCTCAACGGCGCTGATGTGTACGAAAACGTCCTGGCCGCCGTCGTCGGGCTGGATGAAGCCAAAGCCCTTGGTCGCGTTAAACCACTTCACGGTTCCCATGCTCATGGGGTAGTCCCTTCTCAGATCACACAATGTCAGAGCCCGCTCGCGCGGGCAGGTTAGATCGAATTTTTGGAAGGGTCGTCAGCGTGTCTGAACCGGCTGTACCGGTGGATGCTAATGTCGTCCGGCCGAAAATCGATTAGCCCATTTTATTGGAATTAGAGCCCCAAAACAATCCTGACGTGCACGATTTTTTGATCCGTCGTGGCTGCCACGGCGGATCAGAATACAGGCCAGAATTTTAGTTCCGCCATTGGCGGACCGAAGCGGATCAGCGGCGGCGGAACTGGCCACCGCGCTGTCCGGGACGGGGAGGTCCACCCACCCCACTGGGACGCTCGTCCTTGTGGCGGAAAATCAGTCGGCCCTTCTCGAGGTCATAGGGCGACATCTCCACCGTCACGCGGTCGCCAGCCAGCGTCTTGATGCGGTTCTTCTTCATCTTGCCGGCGGTGTAGGCAACGATCTCGTGCCCGGCGTCGAGCTGCACGCGATAGCGCGCGTCGGGGAGGATTTCTGTGACCAGTCCTTCGAACTGGATCAGCTCTTCCTTAGCCATGAATGTCTCCAGGTCGTGGACGGCTAGTGCGAGTGGGGTTTGCGGTTCGGTTGGCTGTTCGGCCGACTCTCGCGGCGCAAAAAGGCCACGCCTTGTATCCCATCAGACGCCCCTGCGCTATGCGCGGAACGCTGTTCTGATCGGTCTGATGGCGCAGAATGTATCTTACCACCAGAGGGGCGGCGGCGTGACCCCTTTGAGTTGCTCGGGCCGCTGCCTGGCCGTCCTTCAGCATGCCGGGCGTCGCCGTGCCGGCCTTCACCGGGCCGTCCGTCGCCTTGCTTGACGGCGCTCGGACGGCGACCGTCAGCGTGTCTTTCGTCAGTGCGTCGTCCGTCGCCGTGGCGTCCCTCACCATGCCGCGCGCCTTGCGGACGCTGGCCCGGGCGGCCGCCCGGCCGGCCCTGGCGTTGCTGCGGCGGGGGAGCCCCCGCATCGCGGCGGCCGGCGTCGGTGCGGTGATCCTCACGCGCCAGCGTCACCTTGATCAGCCGCTCGATGTCGCGGAGATAGGCGAGTTCCTCGCCACCCGCGACCAGCGAGATCGCGGTGCCCTCCGCGCCGGCGCGCGCGGTGCGGCCGATGCGGTGCACATAGGTTTCGGGCACGTTGGGCAGATCGAAATTGATGACATGGGTGATGCCGTCGACGTCGATGCCACGGGCGGCGATGTCGGTGGCGACCAGCGTGCGGATTTGACCAGAGCGGAACTGGGCGAGAGTACGCTCACGATGGTTCTGCGACTTGTTGCCGTGGATGGCGCTGGCGGGAACGCCGGCCTTCTCCAGTGTCTTCACCACCTTGTCGGCACCGTGCTTGGTGCGGGTGAAGACCAGTGCGCGGTTGATCGGCTCGTCCTTCAGCAGCTTGGTCAGGAAGGCGGGCTTGGCCGAGAAGTCGACCTGGATGATGCGCTGGTTGATCCGCTCGGCGGTCGAGGAGACCGGGGTCACCGCAACGCGGACGGGGTCACGCAGCATGGCGTCGGCGAGTTCGGCGATGTCCTTCGGCATGGTGGCCGAGAAGAACAGCGTCTGCCGCTTGATCGGTAGCTTGGCAACGATTTTGCGGATGTCGTTGATGAAGCCCATGTCGAGCATGCGGTCGGCTTCGTCGAGCACGAGGAATTCGACGCTTCCAAGCTTCAGCCCGTTGCTCTGCACGAGATCGAGCAGTCGGCCGGGCGTGGCGACCAGCACGTCGACGCCCTGCATCAGGGAGCGGACCTGGCGGCCCATCGGCACGCCGCCGATGGCGAGCGTCGAGGACAGGCGGATGTGGCGGCCATAGGCGTTGAAGCTGTCGAGGATCTGGCCGGACAGTTCGCGGGTCGGCGAAAGCACCAGCACGCGGCAGGTCTTGGGCTGCGGCTTGATCCGGTTCTCGAGCAGGCGGTGCAGGATCGGCAGTGCGAAGGACGCGGTCTTGCCGGTCCCGGTCTGTGCGATGCCGACGACGTCCCGGCCGGTCAGCGCCGTGGGAATGGTCTGGGCCTGGATGGGGGTGGGGGTGACGTATTTCTCTTCGGCGAGAGCACGCGCGATGGGTTCGGCGAGGCCGAAGTCCTGAAACGAATTCAAAAGGTGGGTTCTTTCCATGTCAAAAGCGAGCGGCCGGCGCATTCGGCGCGGCGCGCGCAAAAGGGTGTCGAGAAGACACCTGCGTGTTTGGGGTGTCGGATGGCTTGGGAGAGATGGGGCAAGCCAGAGGCCCGTAAGGGCTTAAGAACACGCGGCTCGCAACGGCCCCTTGATTCGCAAGAGGTCTCGCACACCCATATGGAACATTCAGGGGGCGCTTTCAAGGCAATGCGGGCGGAAACGACAGTCTTGGTGCCAGAATAGTTATGCCGGATTTTTAGACAGGCGCATCGATTTGCTCAATTAGTCGCCCGCTTGCCGCGTCGGCATACATTTATCTTGCTCAATAATTAAGCAGAAGGGCTGTGGCAGAACTTGGATTGCGCTGTAATTACCTAGTCTGACCAATGGGTTGGCAGGTGCTCAGTCCATGGCATGGTTTTTGCGATTCCATTAATCGCAGGCGGCCGTGGGGCCGTTTCGCAGCGTCTTTTTCACGTCTGCGTCAGGGAGATGATCGACTCATGCTTAAGAAATCCACTCACGATATAGCGGCTTCATTTAGCCGCCGCGGCCTGTTCGCCGCGACCGCCGGACTGATGCTCGGCCTGGCTTCTTTGACCGGCGCGAAGGCCGCAGACGACACCATCAAGGTCGGTGTGCTTCACTCTCTCTCCGGCACGATGGCCATCAGCGAAACCACGCTGAAGGACACCATCCTCTTCCTGATCGACGAGCAGAACAAAAAGGGTGGCGTGCTCGGCAAGAAGCTCGAAGCCGTCGTGGTCGACCCCGCCTCGAACTGGCCGCTGTTCGCCGAAAAGGCCCGCGAGCTGATCACCAAGGACAAGGTCGCGGTCGTGTTCGGCTGCTGGACGTCGGTGTCGCGCAAGTCGGTGCTCCCGGTTTTCAAGGAGCTCAACAACATCCTGTTCTACCCCGTGCAGTACGAGGGCGAGGAGAGCGAGCGTAACGTGTTCTACACGGGTGCTGCGCCGAACCAGCAGGCGATCCCCGCCGTCGATTATCTGATGAAGGACGAGAAGGTGAAGCGCTGGGTGCTCGCGGGCACCGACTACGTCTATCCGCGCACCACCAACAAGATCCTGGAAGCCTATCTGAAGTCGAAGGGTGTCGCCCAGGAAGACATCATGATCAACTACACGCCGTTCGGTCATTCCGACTGGCAGACGATCGTGGCCGACATCAAGAAGTTCGGCTCGGCCGGCAAGAAGACCGCGGTGGTTTCGACCATCAACGGCGACGCCAACGTCCCCTTCTACAAGGAGCTCGGCAACCAGGGCATCAAGGCGAAGGACATCCCGGTCGTCGCGTTCTCGGTGGGTGAGGAAGAGCTCGCCGGCATCGACACCAAGCCGCTGCTCGGTCACCTTGCCGCCTGGAACTACTTCCAGTCGGTCAAGTCGCCTGAGAACGAGAAGTTCATCAAGGCGTGGCAGGCCTACACCAAGAACCCGAAGCGCGTGACCAACGATCCCATGGAAGCCAGCGTGATCGGCTTCAACATGTGGGTGAAGGCCGTCGAGAAGGTGAAGTCGACCGATCCGGACAAGGTGATCGACGCGCTCCCCGGCACCGAAACGCCGAACCTGACTGGTGGCGTGTCCAAGATGCTGCCGAACCACCACATCACCAAGCCGGTGTTCATCGGCGAGATCAAGGCCAATGGCCAGTTCGATGTGGTCTGGAAGACTCCGGGCCTCGTGGCCGGCGACGCCTGGTCGAAGGAGCTCGATGGCTCCAAGGACCTGATTGGCGACTGGGTCGGCAAGAAGTGCGGCAACTTCAACACCAAGACCAACAAGTGCCTCGGTTCGGGCTCCTGATCCGGATTTGACGCTTCACTGCACGACGGGAGAAGGCGGCGATCCCGCCGCCTTCTCCACCATTTTTTCTGCCGGGGTCATTCACAGTGCTAGTCAATTTGCCCGCCCGCCTCCGTACGCTTCTGCTTTCGCTGGTTTTGATTGCGTTCGCGTTGCCGGCCTTCGCCGGTCCGTTCGAGGATGCGATCGCCAAATTCGCCAATGACGATTATTCGGACACGGAAGAGGCGATCGGCGTGGTCGCGAGCAGCGGCAATCCGCTGGCCTTCCCCATCATCAGCGCGCTCCAGGACGGCCGGCTCATGGCCGACTCTGATAGCAAGAAAGTTTACGTCACCGGCGCCGACGGAAAGTCGATCGATGCGGCGACCGGCCAGCCCGTGGACAGCGTCCCCGACAGCGCGAGCGCGGTCCGCCTCAACAACCGCCTGCGCCGCAGCGTCGATGCTGCGATCGGCAGTCTGACGCTGCAGTCTCCGGACATCGCGACGCGCCTGCAGGCCGCGCAATCCGTCTTCAAGTCGCACGAGGAGACCGCGCTCGAGGCGGTCGACGGCGCGCTTGCCAAGGAGACCAACAAATCCGTCAAGGCTGCGCTGGGCGACGCCCGTGCGGCGATCCTGCTGTTCAAACCCGACGCTTCCGAGGTCGAGAAGCTCGAAGCGGTCGCGACCCTCAAGGCGCGCGGCGACCAGGAGGCAATGGCGCTGCTCACCGGCATGGGGGATCAGCCGGCATCCGTGGCCAAGGCCGCTGCAAGCGCAATCGGCTCGATCCAGAGTTCGCTCGCGGTCTGGTCCACGGTTCAGAATGCCTGGTACGGTCTCTCGCTCGGCTCGGTGCTGCTGCTCGCCGCGATCGGCCTCGCCATCACCTTCGGCGTCATGGGCGTCATCAACATGGCGCATGGCGAGATGGTGATGATCGGCGCCTACACCACCTTCGTGGTGCAGGAGGTGATCCGCACCCGCTATCCCGGCCTGTTCGATTATTCGCTGCTGATCGCCGTGCCACTCGCGTTTCTCGTCGCAGGCGCCATCGGCGTGCTGATCGAGCGCAGCATCATCCGCTTCCTCTACGGTCGTCCGCTGGAAACGCTGCTCGCGACCTGGGGCCTGTCGCTGGTGCTCCAGCAGGCGGTTCGCACCATGTTCGGCCCGACCAATCGCGAGGTCGGCAATCCCTCCTGGATGAGCGGCGCGTTCGAACTCGGTCAGATCACCATCACCTATAACAGGCTCTGGATCCTCGTCTTCACGCTCGCGGTGTTCGCGGTCCTGCTGGCGATGCTGCGCTACACCGCGCTCGGCCTCGAGATGCGCGCGGTCACGCAAAATCGCCGCATGGCGGCATCGATGGGCATCGCCACCTCTCGCGTCGATGCGCTGACCTTCGGTCTCGGTTCGGGTATTGCGGGCATCGCTGGCGTCGCGCTGTCGCAGATCGACAATGTCAGCCCCAATCTCGGCCAGAGCTACATCATCGACAGTTTCATGGTCGTGGTGTTCGGCGGCGTCGGCAATCTCTGGGGCACGCTGGTCGGCGCCTTCACGCTGGGCATCGCCAACAAGTTCCTGGAGCCGGTTGCCGGCGCCGTGCTCGGCAAGATCGCGATCCTGGTTCTCATCATCCTGTTCATTCAAAAGCGCCCGCGCGGATTGTTCGCGCTCAAGGGCCGTGCGGTGGAAGCATGACCCCTCACATGCTGACGCGATCGCTGGACCGCGGCGCGACCATCTTCCTCGCCATCGTTGCGGCGTGCGGCATCCTCATCCCGCTCTCCAACCTGCTGCTGCCGGCGGGCTCCTTTCTGCAGGTGCCGACCTATCTGGTCGCGCTCTGGGGCAAATATGTCTGCTACGCCATCCTGGCGCTGGCGATCGACCTGATCTGGGGCTATTGCGGCATCCTCTCGCTCGGCCACGGCGCATTCTTCGCGCTCGGCGGCTACGCCATGGGCATGTATCTCATGCGGCAGATCGGAACCCGCGGCGTCTACGGCAATCCCATCCTGCCCGACTTCATGGTGTTCCTGAACTATTCGAAGTTGCCCTGGTACTGGTACGGCTTCGACATGTTCTGGTTCGCGGCGCTGATGGTGCTGGTCGTGCCTGGCCTGCTCGCTTTCTGCTTCGGCTGGCTCGCCTTCCGCTCGCGCGTCACCGGCGTCTATCTGTCGATCATCACGCAGGCGATGACCTATGCGCTGCTGCTCGCCTTCTTCCGCAACGATTTCGGCTTCGGCGGTAACAACGGGCTGACCGACTTCAAGGACATCCTGGGCTTCAACGTGCAGGCAGAAGGCACCCGTGCCGCGCTGTTCGCGCTGAGCTGCCTCGCGCTGATTCTCGCCTTCCTGATCTGCCGCTCCGTCGTGTCCTCCAAGCTCGGCAAGGTGCTGATCGCCATCCGCGACGCGGAGTCACGCAGCCGGTTCCTCGGTTACCGCGTCGAATCCTACAAGCTGTTCGTGTTCACGCTGTCGGCCTGCATGGCCGGTGTCGCCGGCGCGCTCTACGTGCCGCAGGTCGGCATCATCAATCCGAGCGAATTCGCGCCGGGAAATTCGATCGAGGCAGTGATCTGGGTCGCGGTCGGCGGCCGCGGTACGCTGATCGGGGCGGCGCTCGGCGCCGTCGTCGTCAACTACGCCAAGACGTTCTTCACATCGGGCATGCTTGCGCCCTACTGGCTGTTCATGCTGGGCGCGCTGTTCATCCTGGTGACGCTGCTGCTGCCGAAGGGCATCGTCGGCACCTTCAATTCCTGGTGGGACCAGTCGAAGGAAAATCGCGCCGCGACCGCGGCGAGCGCTGCAGCCGAAGACGGCGTCACCGAACCTGACATGGCGGAGTCGGCGCAATGAACGTCATGGACACCCGCGCGACCTCCGCGATGCTCTATCTCGACGGCGTGCACGTCTCGTTCGACGGCTTCCACGCCATCAACAATCTGTCGCTGACGCTCGAGCCCGGCGAGATGCGCGCCATCATCGGTCCGAACGGTGCCGGCAAGACCACGATGATGGACATCATCACCGGCAAGACCAAGCCCGACGAGGGAGTGGTGCTGTTCGATGGCGTCACCGACCTCACGCGGCTCGACGAGACCCGCATCGCCGAGCTCGGCATCGGCCGCAAATTCCAGAAGCCGACCGTGTTCGAGAGCCAGACGGTTCAGGACAACCTCCTGCTCGCGCTCAATGTCGATCACAGCGTCAAGGGCACGCTGTTCTGGCGCGGTAGCAAGGCCGAGTCCGAGAGTATCGACAAGGTGCTGGAGACCATCCGCCTCACCGAGGCGCGTAACCGCCTCGCCGGCAGCCTCAGCCACGGCCAGAAACAGTGGCTCGAGATCGGCATGCTGCTCGCTCAGGACCCGAAGCTGCTGCTGGTCGACGAGCCCGTCGCCGGCATGACCGACGTCGAGACGCATCTCACCGCCGAACTGTTGAAAGAGATCAACAAGACCCACACCGTGATGGTGGTCGAGCATGACATGACGTTCGTGCGCGAGCTCGGCGTCAAGGTGACGTGCCTGCACGAAGGTACCGTGCTTGCGGAGGGAACCATCGACCAGGTCTCGTCCAACGAGCGGGTCATCGAAGTGTATTTGGGGCGCTGAGCAATGCTTGAGGTCAAGGACATCAACCTGTTCTACGGCGCGGCGCAGGCGCTGCGCGGCGTCTCAATCGCCGCAGAGCCCGGCAAGGTCACGTGCGTGCTCGGGCGCAACGGCGTCGGCAAGACCTCGCTGCTGCGCGCCATGGTCGGGCAGTACCCGATCTCCTCGGGCGCGATCGTGTTCGACGGCAGCGACATCTCGGGCCTGAAGCCCTATGAGCGGGCGCGCAAGGGCATCGGCTTCGTGCCGCAGGGCCGCGAGATATTTCCGCTGCTGACGGTCGAGGAGAACCTCAAGACCGGCTTTGGTCCGCTCAGGCGCGAAGACAAGCACATCCCCGATGACGTGTTTTCACTGTTTCCGGTGTTGCAATCCATGCTCGGCCGGCGCGGAGGCGATCTCTCCGGCGGCCAGCAGCAGCAGCTGGCGATCGGGCGCGCCCTCGTGATGCGGCCGAAGCTGCTCCTGCTCGACGAGCCCACCGAAGGCATCCAGCCCTCGATCATCAAGGATATCGGCCGAGCCATTTCGTATCTGCGTAACCTCGGCAGCATCGCGATCGTGCTGGTCGAACAATATCTCGACTTTGCCTGCGAACTCGGCGACAGTTTCGCCGTGATGGATCGCGGCGCGGTGAAGTTCACCTGCGACCGATCCAATCTCGATCCGGCCGAAATCAGCCGCCAGATGGCGCTGTAAGTCATTCTGCCGCGACCGGCTGGGGAGGCGGATGCGCAGCGACGTTTCAATGACATCCGGGGTTTTCGAGGCGAACCGCGCCCGCGGCGCGGTTCGATTCGACGTGCACGCGCGCGATGGCGTGACGCGGCGCGGCGTCCTGCATGAGTCCGGCTCCCTCCGCGTGCGTTTTCCGTCGCCGGAAGACGAAGGCCTGTCCGGCGTATTCGTGAATACCGCAGGTGGTGTCGCCGGCGGCGATCGCTTCGACGTCGAGATTGCGGTCGCCGACGCCGCGCGGCTGACACTGACGACGGCGGCGGCTGAGAAGGTCTACCGCGCGCCGGGGCCGGCCGCGCAGATCAATATCGCGCTCAGCGTCGCCGCAGGTGCGCATCTCGGCTGGCTGCCGCAGGAGACGATCCTGTTCGATCGCGCCCGGGTCCGCCGCAGCTTCGATATCACGCTCGACGAGGGCGCCTCGCTTCTGCTCTGCGAGATCGTCGTATTCGGCCGCACCGCCATGGGCGAGCGGATGGAGCAGGGCGAATTCGTCGACCGCTGGCGGCTGCGTCGTGGCGGACGGCTGGTGTTCGCCGAGACGGTCAGGCTCGACGGCAATATCGGCGCAAAACTCGGCAGACCGGCGGTGGCCAAAGGCGGGGCCGCGATCGGGACAGCGCTGATCGTTCCCGGCGACGAGGCCTTGGTCGAGCGCCTCCGCGAGGCGTCGGACTCGTTCTCCGGCGAGGTCGGGATATCCGCCTGGAATGGATTTGCAATGGCGCGGTTCTGTGCCCAAGATGCGGCGCGCTTGCGCGCCGACATGATGGCCGTGCTGGCGCGCACCGGTGCGGGGCTGCCGCGGCTCTGGTTGAATTGAAGTGTTGAACGGAAGAGATTTCGCATGAACCTGTCTCCCCGCGAAAAGGACAAGCTCTTGATCTCGATGGCCGCGATCGTGGCCCGCCGCCGGCTGGATCGTGGCGTCAAGCTCAACCATCCCGAGGCGATCGCGATCATCTCCGATTTCATCCTTGAAGGCGCGCGCGACGGCCGCACCGTCGCCGAGCTGATGCAGTCCGGCGCCCAGGTGCTGACCCGCGACCAGGTGATGCCCGGCATCCCCGAGATGATCCACGACATCCAGGTCGAGGCGACCTTTCCGGACGGCACCAAGCTCGTCACCGTGCACGAACCGATCCGATAGTGAATTCGTCATTCCGGGGCGCCCGTAGGGCGAACCCGGAATCCAGAGGTTGTTGATCGAGATTCCGGGTTCTCGCTTCGGGAGCGCCGGAATGACATAGGAAGGCAGACATGATCCCCGGCGAACTCTTCATCAAGGACGGCGAGATCGAGCTGAATGCCGGCCGCAAGACCGTGACGCTCACGGTGGCCAACACCGGCGACCGCCCGATCCAGGTCGGCTCGCACTACCACTTCTTCGAGACCAACCCGGCGCTCAAGTTCGACCGCAAGAGGGCCCGCGGCATGCGCCTCGACATCGCCGCCGGCACCGCCGTCCGTTTCGAGCCCGGCCAGACCCGCGACGTCCAGCTCGTCGCCGTGGCCGGGAAGAAGACCATCTACGGTTTTCGTGGCGACGTGATGGGGAAGCTGTGAGGCATGCTCTCCGCGGTCCGTCTCATCTCCGAAGCCGCTGAGCTGGCCGCGCGCCGCCATAACGGCATGGCGCGCAAGGGGCGGGGGAACGAGCCTTATATCAACCATCTCGCCGAGGTCGCGAACCTGCTCGCGCGGGCGACCGATGGGGCCGATGCCGAACTGGTCGCAGCCGGGTGGCTGCATGATGTGATCGAAGACACAGAGACGACGCATGAGGAACTCGCGCGGAAATTCTCTGACCGCATTGCGTCCCTGGTCGTCGAATGCACCGACGACATGAACCTGCCCAAGGCCGAACGACGGCGGCGGCAGGTGGTCGATGCGCCGAAGAAATCCACGAGCGCCAGGCTGATCAAGATCGCCGACAAGATCAGCAATGTCGGCGCGCGAATTCATTCCGATCCAACGTCGGACGAGCGCGGCGACCTCGCCGATTACACCGACTGGGCGGAACAGGTCGTTGCCGGCTGCCGTGGCGGCAACGCCTGGCTCGACACTACATTCGACGAGATGGTGCGAACGGCGAGAGCTTCGCTGTGAACGCCGATCAAACATTCAAATGCAAACGGGGCTTGTGATGTCCGTCAAGATGAAGCGTTCCGTCTATGCCGACATGTTCGGCCCGACCACCGGCGACAGGGTGCGGCTCGCCGACACCGATCTCATCATCGAGGTGGAGAAGGATTTCACCACCTATGGCGAGGAGGTGAAGTTCGGCGGCGGCAAGGTGATCCGCGACGGCATGGGCCAGTCGCAGGTCACCAACAAGCAGGGCGCGGCTGACACGGTCATCACCAATGCGCTGATCGTGGACCATTGGGGCATCGTGAAGGCCGACGTCGCGATCAAGGACGGCATGATTTCGGCGATCGGCAAGGCCGGCAATCCCGATATCCAGCCGGGCGTCACCATCATCATTGGCCCCGGCACCGACGTGATCGCCGGTGAAGGCAAGATCCTCACCGCCGGTGGCTTCGACAGCCACATCCATTTCATCTGCCCGCAGCAGATCGAGCACGCGCTGATGAGCGGCGTCACCTCGATGCTGGGCGGCGGCACCGGTCCGTCGCATGGCACCTTCGCCACCACCTGCACGCCGGGACCGTGGCACATCGGGCGGATGATCCAGTCGTTCGACGCCTTCCCGGTCAATCTCGGCATTTCCGGCAAGGGCAACGCCTCGCGTCCCGCCGCACTGGTCGAGATGATCAAGGCCGGTGCCTGTGCGCTGAAGCTGCACGAGGACTGGGGCACGACGCCGGCCGCCATTGACAACTGCCTGTCGGTAGCCGACGATTACGACATCCAGGTGATGATCCACACCGACACGCTGAACGAGTCGGGCTTCGTCGAGGACACCATCAAGGCGTTCAAGGGCCGCACCATCCACGCCTTCCACACCGAAGGCGCCGGCGGCGGTCACGCGCCTGACATCATCAAGGTCGCCGGGCTGAAGAACGTGCTACCGTCCTCGACCAACCCGACGCGCCCCTTCACGCGCAACACCATCGACGAGCATCTTGACATGCTGATGGTGTGCCATCACCTCGATCCCTCGATCGCGGAAGATCTGGCTTTTGCCGAAAGCCGCATCCGCAAGGAGACTATCGCGGCCGAGGACATCCTGCACGATCTCGGTGCGCTCTCGATGATGTCGTCGGACTCGCAGGCCATGGGTCGCCTCGGCGAGGTCATCATCCGGACCTGGCAGACCGCGGACAAGATGAAGAAGCAGCGCGGATCGCTGCCGCAGGACAAAGGCAAGGACAACGACAATTTCCGCGTCAAGCGCTACATCGCCAAATATACGATCAACCCGGCGATCGCCCACGGCGTGTCGAAGCTGATCGGCTCCGTCGAGAAGGGCAAGCTCGCCGATCTCGTGCTGTGGTCGCCGGCCTTCTTCGGCGTCAAGCCGGACTGCATCGTCAAGGGTGGGATGATCGTCGCAGCTCCCATGGGCGATCCCAACGCCTCGATCCCGACGCCGCAGCCCGTGCACTACCAGCCGATGTTCGGCGCCTTCGGAAAGGCGCGCACGGCATCGTCGGTGGTATTCACCTCGAAAGCCGCGATCACCGGCGGTCTGGCGCGCAAGCTCGGCATCGACAAGAAGCTCTATGCCGTCCAGAACACCCGCGGCAGGATCTCGAAGAAGAGCATGATCCACAACGACGCGACGCCCAATATCGAGGTCGATCCGGAGACCTATGAGGTGCGCGCCGACGGCGAATTGCTCACCTGCGCGCCCGCGGAGGTGCTGCCGATGGGGCAGCGATATTTCATGTACTGAAATAGCGTCTGGACGCATGTTTCGGGCGCATATCCGGGCGGTCTTTCCGGTTTTGCGTTCGGTGCCGCCTGGTACTAAGGTCCCGCCCGGTATCGTGAACCCAGAAGAAAAGCCGGGAGGATTTCTCGTGATCTACGTCGTTGCCACCCTGACCATCAAGCCCGAGACGCGCGCCGAATTCATTGCAGCGGCCACCGCCTGCATCAAGGAGACGCGGAAAGAACCCGGCAATATCGCCTATGATCTGCATGAGAGCGTCACCGATCCTGCCAAGATGGTGTTCGTCGAGCAGTGGGAGAATGCTGAGGCGCTGGTGCCGCATCGTGGCATGGAGCACATGAAGACCTTCGGCCGCGTGGCCGTGAAGTGCTTCACCGCTCCGCCGAAGATCGAGGTCATCACGCCCGAGAAGGTCGACATTCGGTAAACAGGACATAGCGCATGATCCGGGCGACGCAGGTTAGGGGACAGCACCGCTTCACGGAGACGCCGGCGGATACGGTTGTGCTCGATTTCGACGATCGACACCGCCGCCGCATGGCGATGACGGGGACGCGGGGTCTCGAGTTCCTGCTCGACCTGGAGAATGCCGTCGCGCTGCGCGGCGGCGATGCGCTGTTGCTTGAGGACGGCCGGCTGGTCGAGGTGGTCGCGGCCCCCGAGCCGCTGCTCGAGATCCGCGGCCGCGATCCGAATCACCTCATCCGCGTCGGCTGGCATCTCGGCAACCGCCATCTGCCGACGCAGATCATGGCCAAGGCCTTGCGAATCCGCCGCGACCACGTCATCGAGGCCATGGTGAAGGGCCTTGGCGCACGCGTGATCGAGATCGAGGCGCCGTTCGATCCCGAAGGCGGCGCCTATGCCGACGCCGGCCACGCGCATGGGCACGACGACCATGCCCATCACGACCACGGCCACCATGATCACGTCCACCATGATCATCACGGCCACGACCATGCCGCGCATGACCATGGCCACGATCACCACCATCATCACGACGAGCATTGCGACCATCCCGACCATCACCACGGCCACAAGCATGCTCATGACCACAAATGAGCCGGTTCGTGCCGGTGACCTCGCCGGGCGCGAGGCGGCAGCGCTGTACCGGCTGATGACCTGGCTGTCGCCGGCGTTTCCCGTCGGCGGATTCTCCTATTCCAGCGGCATCGAATGGGCGGTCGAGGCCGGCGATATCACCGACATCGCGACGCTTGCCGACTGGCTCGATGCGATGCTCGGCGACGGATCCGGCTTCTGCGATGCAACGTTCCTGGTTCACGCCTATCGTGCCGCCGAAACCGGCGAGGAGAGCACTCTCAGCGACATCGCCGAACTGGCTGCCGCTTTCGTGCCGTCACGCGAACGGCAGCTCGAAACGACCTCGCAGGGGCGTGCCTTCATCGACATCACCCGCGCGGCATGGGATGCGGAAGGCCTGCAAGCCATGGTCGCGGCGTGCGGGGCGCCACTGGTCTATCCCGTCGCCGTCGGCGTGGTTGCCGCGATGCACGGCGTACCGCTGGCGCCGACCCTGCACGCCTTCCTGCACGCGCTCGTCTCGAACTGGATTTCCGCGGCCAGCCGTCTCATTCCGCTCGGCCAGACCGACAGCCAGCGCGTCCTGGTGAGGCTGGAAGCCGCGGTCGTCGCGGCCGCCGATCGCGCGCTGAATGCGACATTGGACGATCTCGGCGGTGCGACGTTTCGTGCCGATCTCGCCAGCCTGCGCCACGAGACGCAGTATACGCGGCTGTTTCGGTCGTGAGCGGCGCGGCCTTCAACCCTTCAAGAGAGAGCAAGTGACATGTCGAAATCTCACGGCCCCTTGCGTGTCGGCGTCGGCGGCCCCGTCGGATCGGGCAAGACCGCGCTGATGGACCTGCTCTGCAAGACCATGCGCGAGCGCTACGACATCGCTGCGATCACCAACGATATCTACACCAAATGGGATGCGGAATTCCTGGTGCGCTCTGGCTCGCTGACGCCCGACCGCATTGCCGGTGTCGAGACCGGCGGCTGCCCGCACACCGCCATCCGCGAGGACGCGTCTATGAACCTGGCTGCGGTCGCGGATATGCGTGCGAAATTCCCCGGCCTCGACCTCGTGCTGATCGAGTCCGGCGGCGACAATCTCGCTGCCACCTTTTCCCCGGAACTGGCCGACCTCACCATCTACGTCATCGACGTTGCCGCCGGCGACAAGATCCCGTCCAAGGGCGGCCCCGGCATCACCCGGTCCGATCTTCTGGTGATCAACAAGATCGATCTTGCGCCCCATGTCGGCGCCTCCCTGGAGAAGATGGACACGGACGCGAGGCGCATGCGCGGCCAGCGCCCCTTCGTCATGACCAACCTGAAGAAGAGCGAGGGGCTCGACCGGATCGTCGGTTTCATTGAGACCAAGGGCGGGCTGAAACCGGCGGGTTGACGGCGCGACGACGTGGCGCAGGTATATTCATCCGTTCAAGCGCCGGCAAAGCCGCATTTGCGGAACAAATCTCGGTCACGGCGATTATCTACCTCCACTGCCCGAAGCAAAGCCGTCATGGCCGGACCGTCGGCCGGGCGGATTAAGCTTTTCAGGCAACCGAAGTTGCGTACCGATGCCTCCTCCTTCATTATCTTCGCCACTGGGGTCCACTCTGTTTCGGCACAGGGCCGTTCGAGCGGCGTTCACATGCTCCGTATTGATTGCCGAGCTGCTGCTTTTGCCTGAGTAGTCAATTGGTCCGGCTGGGATTCATCATCGGCTTCATCGCGCTGCTCGGGGTTCTGCTCTCCGGGCTCGCAGCCTATCGTGTCCACGATCAGGAACTGGCGCTGGACCGGATCGCACTGGCGCGTGCCATCGACGTTCACGCGAGCCTGGTCCAGGACCGGCTCACCGAGCGGGAGCTGCTCGCCCGCGTCGCATCGGGCCTGTTCCGCGCGCCGTCCGTGCTCAAGCCGAACATGCTGGGGCCGCTGCGTTCGGCCATCTACGCCTTCAAGACCGATTTCGTGGTGGCCGGCTGGATCGCCCGGTTGAAACCGGATGAACTTCCGGCAGCAGAGGCCGCAATCGCTGGGGCCGGCTTCCCCGATCCCAAGATACGCACTTACGACAACACGCCGGTCGATCCGGCCACGGTCACCCAGCCAATCAACGTGTTGTTGGACCTGGAGCCGCGGAGTGCCGAGACCAAAGTGCTCCCAGGAGTGAGCTACGACCAGGATCCTATTCGCAACACCCTATTGACGCGCGCCCGGCTCGAGAAACGATCCATCGCATCGGACCCGGTCGAACTGCTGAGCGGCCGCGGGCCGATAGGTGTTATCGTAGCCGCCCCTGTCATTGCCGAAGGAGATACGGAGCCTGCCGGATTCATCGTATTCTCCTATGAGCTCGCTTCGCTGATGCTGACGAATGACGACCTGTCGTTGTTTGCGGTCGCCCTCAAGGACCCGCGCCGGGATGGCGGCGAACTCGTGGCCAACGACCAGGGCACGATCTCTGCGCGCATGACGGCAGCAGACGGACCAGCGCCCTCGGCGACACGCACAGTGAGCTTCGGCGGGCGCGACTGGCAGCTCGGCTATTACGCCAAGACCAATTCGGCGCGCCGCGCCGAGCAGACCGCGATCATCGTGGCGGCGATCGGTTTTGCCATCACCGCGATGGTTTGCGGGCTGTTCGGCTATGTCGCCTACAACAATCTGCGGCTCAGCCGGGAAATCCAGGTGCGGATCGGCTTTGAGCGCCGCCTGACCGCGGTCATCGACGAGCTCAACCACCGGGTCAAGAACATCCTGGCGGTGATCCAGTCGATCGTGACGCGCACGCTCCGGCACGGTTCGGACATCGACGTCGCACGCGAACTGCTGATCGGCCGGATCCACGCCATGTCCAACGTGGTCTCGCTGCTCAGCGAGAGCCAGTGGCAGGGTGTCAAGCTAAAGGGCCTGTTCGAGGCGCGCGCCATTCCGCATGCCGACCGCATCGCCGTCACCGGGCCGGATATCGCGGTCAGCGCACGGGCGGCGCAGAGCCTGTCGCTGCTGTTTTTCGAGCTCGCCTCGCACTCCGATGAAGGCCTGTCGCTGGTCGGCAAGCATCCGCATATCACGGCCAACTGGACGGTGACGGGCGAGGGAGCGGACGAGGTCTTCCATTTCCGCTGGGAGGAGTTCAACACCAGCGAGGCGACGCGACGCCCGGATTCCGATTTCGGCCTGATCCTGCTCGATCGCGTCGCGCCGGAAGCGCTCGGCGGCACCGCCAAGCGCTTCTTCACCGACGTCTCCTACGTCTATGAATTGACTGCGCCGATGGAGACGGTGGTCGACATGACCGAGCGCGACCGCACGGAGAAGCTCTCGCAGCCGGTGAAAACGGTACGGTAGATGTGACGCTTCAAGCTCAGCCTTTCGGCCGCAAAACCAGATCGACCAGGGTGCGCGCATAGGCAGGCGTGATCGGCGCGATGCCGAAGACGTAGCGGTAGAACAGGCTGCCATAGATGGCGTCGTAGAGATCCTCGGGCTGTCCTTCAGCCAGAATGCTGCCGTCCTTCTGGCCGGCCGCGATCATCTCGACCAGCGCGTCGCGGCGGAATTGCAGATAGCGGGCGTAGAACAGCTCCGCCGAACCGGTCCTGGAAATGCATTCGGAGATCACGGCGAGCTGAACCTTGCCGAATTCGTCCTGGAGCGCCTCGGCATAAGCCGCGGCATGGCGGCGGGCGCGTGCCGCGGGCGTGCCGGAACTGGCCGGCGGCAAGGGCAGCATCTGTGCGGCGTGATGGAGGAAGGCGTCGATCAGCAGCGCTTCCCGCGATGGCCACCATTTGTAGATCGTCATCTTGGAGACGCCGGAGTGTCGCGCGACCGCGTCGATGGTGGTGGCGGCAAGGCCCGTGGCGGCCATCAGCGCATAGGCGCTTTCGAGAATGGCGTTGCTGGTCTCGATCGACCGCGGCCTGCCGCGCCGGGGCGCGCTGTCAGCCGCTTCAGCCTCGTTTTTCTCCATCGCCACGTCCGGCCCCCTCGCGCAGAACTTCGGCATAGCGCAGCCGCCGCGGCCGGCCTAGCAGAATCGCACGATTGTATGCTCAGGCCTGCTGCCGCGCGGTCGCCGGCAGATCCTGCCATTTTGACCAGGAGATGTAATAGGCCACGGCGGTCATCGCCGCGAAGCCGAGGAGGCTCACCGCGATCTGTATCACCATCAGGTTTGCGCCGGTGATCAGGATCAGATGGCCCGCAAAGGACAGGAATACGCCGACGCAGAAGACGGCGAGCCATTCCTCGCCGCATGTGATCACGGCCTGGAGCGGCCGATACTTCAGGCCGGGGTGATCGGCTGGGATGAGGTGGGTTGCGAGGAACGCGAGCGCGAGGAAATGGACCACGCGATAGGGCGCGAGGTTTTCCTTGTCGGTCGGCGCGATGCTGTTGACGACGAGGTCCGGCAAATAGGCCGACAGTGCCGGCGAATGGCGCATCAGGGTGACGGCCATCGCGAACACGATATAGGCACCCGCCAGCAGCCGCAGCCAGGTCATGCTGCGCAACGTGCGGCCGGACGCGCCGGTCACGGCGAACCAGCCGCCCAGCACCATCAGCATCTGCCAGCACAGCGGATTGAAGGTCCATTCCTGATCCGGATAGACCCGAAAATTCCAGTCGAACCAGCGTGCCGCCAGATAAAGCGCGACCGATGCTGCAAGCGTGACGTTCGGCCGCCGCAACAGGCCCCAAAGCGCGAATGGAAAGAACGCCATCAGCGGGATCATCAGCTGCAACAGGTCGAGGTTGAGCGGCTCTTCCTGCAGCACCAGTCCCCGGACGAGAATGCGCAGCGGATGCTCGAGAATGCCGGAGATGTTGTATTCGTGGATGATCTCCGGCGCCATCGACTGCGAGGCCACATAGGCGATGGTGTCGATATAGATCACGAACAGAACGACGTAGGCTGCGTAAAGCCGCCAGACGCGGCGGAAGATGCGCGTCGCCGCGACGAGATAGCCGCGCTCCAGCGCCATCCTGCCGTGGATGACGGCGACGCCATAACCTACAACGAACACGAACAGATCTGCCGCACCGCTGAAGCCGAAGTTTCGCAGCGTCAGCAAGTTGACGACGTTATTCGGGATGTGGTCCACGAACACCGACCAGTTGGCAATGCCGAGCGTCAAATAGAGCCTGGCGTCGTGACGGTATGCGGAGAGGTTCGCCTTGACGGACGGTTTCATGCGGAAATTGGCTTCTGGAATCAGGGGCGCTGCTTTTAGCGGCAACCGCCTGTCCATCCGAGTAGCTTTTGCGTGATGGGAGCTGATTTTTCCCGGGGACGCTAAAACCGGTCAACGCAGGCCTTGCCGTTATTCGGCGGGTTCGGAAGAAGCCTCATCGGATACGCCGGCCCGTGCCGCCATGATCCCGAGCGCGACACCGCCGATCGCCAGGATGGGCAACAGCCGCTTGATGCCGATCGCGCGAACAATCTGAAGACCTGTGGCGATCAGCATGGGGTCGGCGAGCATGCCTGGCGCCGCCGACTTCGCCGCGCGCTCTGCTGCCATTCGGGCGCGCTTCCGCATGTCCCGCTTGTATCCCCAATAGGACCCCACCGCGGTGAGCGTCAGCAGGAAGAAAATGGCGGCGCCTGCGAGGCAGGCCTGGACCGGACCGTAGGTCTGGAGGACCGAAACGAACGCGGCAGCGCAGAGAAAGCCTGTCGTGATCAGAAGTGCGAATGCCGCGCCTGCGGCGAGCGACGTCAGCCGGACCGTTGTACCGGTCGATGCGCTGATTCCCTCGATGATGCGTTGAAACATGGACTTGCTCCTCAAATCCCCACAAGCCAAAAGCGGCGGCGCCGCAGCGCCGCCGTACCTTGCGATCGCCGCGCGCTTAACGGCGCCAGACCGCGCCGATCAGAAAGCCGATGCCGAGCGCGATCCCGACAGTTGCAAGCGGCCGCTGCGTGATCGTGTCCTCGAGGGTCTCCTCGATCGAGCCATAGGCATCATGGGCCGCGCTCATCATGGCGTTGCCTCGCTCGGACATGTCGTCGAAGGTCGAATCCATGTTCTCGCGGGCCTGCTTGTAACCGCGGCGGGCCTGTTTGCTCGTTGCGTTGGCAAAGGTGTTGAGAGCGTCAGTGATCTGGTCAGTGAGGGCGGCGATATCGTTTTTCACGGCTGCTACATCCTTCTCGAGGCGTTCTGCGGTGGCTTTGTCGGTCCAATCTCTCATCCTGGCTTCGCTGTCGGCTATTGACATGAAAGGCTCCGAACTGTTGGCGGTGAGATGGGCGGAGAACGTTTCGCTGGGAGGTAAGTTCCGTTCGCGGAAATCCGTCATCCCGGCGGAAGCTGCGGCGAATTCTCTGGCATCAGATGCTCCTTCAGGATCAGCCCGACGATCAGGAGCGGCGACGATAAAAATGCGCCCATCGGCCCCCACAGCCAGGTCCAGAACGCCAGCGCGATGAAGACGGCGAGCGCGTTCAGCGACAGCCTGCGGCCGATGATGGTCGGCGTGACGAAGTGCCCTTCGAGGAACGTCACTCCGCCGAAAGCGAGCGCCGCCATCAAGCCGCCGCCGATCGTCGGGAAGGCGACCAGTCCCACCAGCGCCAGCACGGCGAACATCGCGACCGGCCCGATGATCGGGATGAAGTTGAGAGCAGCCGCGAGCGCGCCGAGCCCGGCCGGATTGGGCATGCCGGTGATCGCGCAGACGATACCGGTCGCAATGCCGACACCGACATTGATGATTGTGACGATCAGCAGGTAATTGCCGAGATGAACCTCGATCTCGTTGAGGATCCGCAACGTGCGCAGCCGGGCGTCGCGATCACCGAAATTCATGATCATGGCGCGCCTCAGATCGCGCCAGCTCGCGATGAACAGAATCAGGGTTGCGAAGAACAGCAGGAATTCGGCAAAGGTCGGCGAAAGGAATTCCAACGTCGGTTGCACCCATTCGGTTTTTGGCAGCGGAAGGCTGGGCAGCCCCTCGGAGCCGCCCACCATGGTCTGAAGCTCCTTCCAGAGCGCGAGCGGCCGGTCGAAGACATGCATCTTCTCGCTCAGCTGCGCGCCCAGCTCCGGCAGGCGTGAACTCCACTCCATGGCGGGCACGGCAATCAGCGCGACGACGAAGGCGACCACTGTGGTCACCACGATGACGATCAGCACGGCGCCGAGCGCGCGCGGCACATGGCGCCGCTCGAGAAAGCTTGCGGCCGGCGAGAGCATCGTGCCCGCCACGACGGCCATCACGACCGGGAGGAAGAACGCCCTGGCAAAATAGAGCACCGCGATCACGGCGATCAGCAGCAGACCGCCGAGCGCATAGGCGACGAACTCGGTGCGGCGAATGACCGGCGGCAACTCTGCAGGACTGCCCGGAACGGGGACGCCTTCGCTGTTTCCGGGAAGCAGCCGTTCACTTGGAAGGACGCGCACAATTTCTCTCCCGCACGGAGGTCTCCGGCGCCCAAAGTTGGCCAAACAACGCGCGAGGATGGCTCCGGTTCCATCGCGGCTTCGTGACCGCGTGCTCGCTTGACTGTGACCAAGCCGCCGCGGTAGCCGCCGGAACTTGAGTCGGTTCTGCTGGTTGACGGGACGACGCATCACATCGATGCGTGCAGTTCACGGGGCAAGTACATGACCAAGCTCTCTTCAGTCCGTCGCAGCCTCTCGCCGCGCGCCGTCGCCGCATTTGCCTTCGCGACCGCATTGCTGGCCGTGCCGTTCGCGGCACAGGCCCAGACGCTCGGCTACGCACCGGTGCCGCCGCAGCCGTATCCGCAAGACCAGACCTATTCACAGGATTACGCAAACCCGAGCTATGCAACCGGGGAGCCGCAGGCTGCGGATGAAGACGCAGCCCTGCCTGACCGGCTGCGCAAGCAGATTGTCAGCTTCGATCGCAGCGAGCCCGCCGGCACCATCGTGATCGATACCGCGAATACTTACCTCTACTATGTGCTCGGAAATGGCCGTGCCATTCGTTATGGCGTCGGGGTCGGCCGCGAAGGCTTTACCTGGGCCGGCGTGCAGACCGTCACCCGCAAGGCCGAATGGCCGGACTGGCATCCGCCCGCCGAGATGATTGCGCGCCAGCCCTATCTTCCGCGCTTCGTCGCCGGCGGCCCGGGCAATCCGCTCGGTGCGCGCGCGATGTATCTGGGCTCCAGCGTTTACCGCATCCACGGCACCAATGATCCCACGACAATCGGCAAGTTCGTCTCGTCAGGCTGCATCCGCCTCACTAACGAAGACGTCAGCGATCTCTTCAGCCGTGTCACTGTCGGCACCAAGGTCGTGGTGCTGCCGAAGAACGCGCCGTTGATGGCGAAGGGCGGCGATCCGGTTCGCAAGCGCGCTGCGGTGACGACGCTGTCCTCGGGACGGCAGGCGCTGAACATCACGAATTCGGCCCTGAACTGAGGGTTGAGCCCATGACGAGACGTTCGATCAGCAAACTCGCTGGCAGCGCAGCGGCGGTCCTTGCTGTCGCCTCGCTCGGCCTCGCGCTAAGTCCGCCGGCGCATGCGGAGGATTTCTTCTCGGCCCTGTTCGGCGGATTTGGAGGGCGACCGCCGCCGCAAATTCAGATGCCGTTCGCGAACGAGGACATGCCGCGAAATGACACGCTGCGCCAGCGTGCCTCCTATGGCGGTGGCACCGCCTATTGCGTGCGCGGCTGCGACGGCCGTTACTTCCCGGCACAGGGAAGTGATGCCGAGAGCAAGGCTCAATCCTGCAAGAGCTTCTGCCCGACCTCGGAAACCTCGCTGGTCTACGGCAGCAACATCGACAATGCGGCGACGGAAAATGGCAAGTCCTATTCCGACCTGCCCAACGCCTTCCGCTACCGCACCGAGATGGTGGCCGGCTGCACCTGCAACGGAAAGGATCCGGTCGGGCTCGCCCAGGTCAAGGCCGAGGACGATCCCACCTTGCGCAAGGGCGATATCGTCGCGGGCGCTGATGGCCTCGTCGTTGCCAGCCGCAATGCCAATAACCGCAGCGGTGTCGCAATGAACTTCTCGCCGTTGCCGGAGTCGGTCCGGGTCAGGTTCCGCCAAGTGCCGGTGGTCGCGAAGGAATAGGGAATGGACAGGCTGAGCTGCCGCGCCGGCAGCCTAGTAAAAACTGTCGTCCCGGACAAGCGAAGCGCCGATTCGGGATCCATACTCATAGGGCTTCGTTTGACGACGATTGTTGGCTGAAAGCTCGCGTCGTAACCACTCCCTGTGGCTATGGATCCCCACGTTCGCGGGAATGACACCGAGAAACTGGTTGTCAGTCAGTCATTAAACCGCTTGCCCTAAGCCGCGCGAATTTTCCCCAGGAAGTCGCTGACCTGCTCGCCGAGCTGGCGGCTCTGCGTCTCCAGCGTTTCCGAAGCCTGCTTGACGTGATCTGCCGCACCGGCTGCACTGTCCGCATCGGCCTTCACGCCGGTGATGTTGTCCGAGACGTTCTTGGTACCTTGCGCGGCATATTGCGTGCTGCGGGTGATTTCCTGGGTCGCCGCCCCCTGCTCCTGCACGGCGGCTGCGATGGCGGTGGCGACTTCGTTGACTTCGCCGATGATGCCGCCGATCGCCTGGATCGCGTTGATGGCGTCGCCGGCGACCTTCTGGATATCCGCGATCTGCTCGGAGATTTCCTCCGTTGCCTTCGCGGTCTGGCTCGCCAGCGACTTCACCTCCGAGGCCACTACGGCAAAGCCGCGCCCGGCCTCGCCGGCGCGCGCGGCTTCGATCGTGGCGTTCAGTGCGAGCAGGTTCGTCTGCGCCGCGATCGTGTTGATCAGGCCGACGACCTCGCCGATGCGACCAGCGGATTGCGCCAGCCCTTGAACGGTGCCGTCGGTCTCGCGGGCCTGGTTGACGGCGCGGCTGGCGATGCCTGCGGCATGGGCCGCCTGCTGGCTGATGTCGTTGATCGAGGCGGAGAGCTCCTCGGCCGCGGCTGCGACGCTCTCGACGCTGGACGATGCTTCATGTGAAGCTCTGCCTGCAACCTCGACACGCTCATTGGTCTGGCGCGACACTTCGGACAGATCGCCCGAGGTCTTGCGCATCTCGCCGGAAGCCTCGCTCAGCTGGCCCAGCGATTTGCGCACCACGCCTTCGAATTCGCTGACATAGATCTCCATTGCACGCTGGCGCGCCGCCGCGCCGGCGTTGCGCTCGCGCTCCTGTTTCTCGATTTTGAGCTTGTCGAGCGCCTGCTGTTTGAAGGTCTCCAGTGCACCGGCAAGCGAGCCGATTTCGTCCCGGCGGTCGAGATAGCCGCTGTCGACACCGAGATCGCCGCCGGCGACTTTGAGCATGGCATCGCGAATCCGGTGCAGCGGGGTGATCACCCGGCGGCTGACGGCGAGCATGGCTGTACCGGTCAGGACGATTGCGGCGACGAGCAGGGCAAGCTGCACCAGCAGCGATTGCAGCGCGCCGGCGCGCTGGGCAGAGGCATGATCCTTGGCTGCAGCGAGCGCGGCATCGGCGAGCCTGATCGCGCTTGCCATCCGGCCGACCGAGAAGGGGCTCCACTGGTTTGCGGTCATCGCCGCTTGCTCGCCCCTGGCTACCGTCGCGATGATGCCATCACGCGTGCTGGTATATTGCGGGTCGAAATAGACCGACTTGGTGTTCGCCATGGACGCGGACAGCGCCGTGGGCAGTTGCATGCCGGTCGCGGCCAGCTCGATCGCACTCCAGGCCGCATCGGTCGCGCCGACGAATTTCGTGAAGGCCTGCTGGGCTTCCTGCGAGATCTTGCCGCTGGTCAAGGCATTGCCGACGATGACCGATGATTCGCCGGCGTTCTGGCGCAGCAGCCAGGCCATTTGCTTGATCATCAGAAGCTGGTCGATCGTGGCGTCCTGGTGGTTGACGCTGGCTGCGAGCACGGGCGACAGCTTCTCGAGGAGGGTCATCAGCCCGTCCTCGCTCTCGAGATATTCCTTGGCCAAAGCGAGCCTGCGTGAGGCCTTGGGCTTGGCGACTTCGGTCCAGAACTCGGCTTGCTGCGCCAGCAGCGCCTTGTTCAGCCGCGCGAGATCGGCAACGAACGTGTCACGCTGCGGGATGTCGATCGCGGGGAGGATGTCGATTGCGCGCGCCAGGGCCGGCATCAGTTCGTCGCGAATGCCCCGGATGTATTTCTCGGTGTCGGGATCGACCTGGATGTCGCTGGTCAACTGCCGGTTGGTGGTCGAGCGGTCGGCCCGGATGTTTGCCATCGCCTTGAACACGTCGGCCGAGGCCGCGGCAATGTCCACGATCCGGCCGGCCTGTTGAAGCCGGATCCATGAGCTCCATGCGCTGATCGAGAAGCCGATGACGACGACGAGCGCGGTGGTGAAGATCACCGTCTTCAGCAGCGTGGATACGGTCAAGCGATTGAGCATGGGGTACCCCGGTACGCGTTTCGAAGTTCATGGTCTGATCGGCAGCCCCCACGAACTTCGAAACACATGGGTGCGCATCATGAGCCGCTCGCCCGTGGAAGGCGCCTGGAACTCATTTGAAGTGAAAAGGGTAAAAACTTAGACAGTGCCTCTGCCGTAAAATGATGCGGAGTTGACGCCGGTCCGAAGCAATTGTGTCGGCTTGCGCCGGTGCAGCCTACGCTGCGCGGATCTTGCCGAGGAAGTCGGCAACCTCCTGGCCGAGCTGGCGGCTTTGGGTCTCCAGCATTTCGGAGGCGTGCTTGACGTTGTCCGCCGCGGCGGCGGCAGCGTCGGCATCGGCCTTCACGCCGGTGATATTGTCCGTGACGTTCTTGGTGCCCTGCGCCGCGAATTGCGTGCTGCGGGTGATCTCCTGGGTTGCCGCGCCCTGCTCCTGCACGGCGGCGGCGATCGCGGTCGCGACCTCGTTGACTTCGCCAATAATGCCGCCGATGGTCTGGATCGCGTTGATGGCGTCGCCCGCGACCTTCTGGATGTCGGCGATCTGCTCGGAAATCTCTTCCGTCGCCTTCGCGGTCTGGCTCGCCAGCGACTTCACTTCGGAGGCGACGACCGCGAAGCCCCGGCCGGCCTCGCCGGCGCGTGCGGCCTCGATCGTGGCGTTGAGCGCGAGCAGATTGGTCTGTGCGGCGATGGTGTTGATCAGGCCGACGACCTCGCCGATGCGCCCTGCGGACTTCGCCAGACCCTGCACCGTACCGTCGGTGTCACGGGCCTGCGTGACCGCGCGACCGGCAATGCCGGCGGCATGCGCGGCCTGCTGGCTGATGTCGTTGATCGAGGCACTCAGCTCCTCCGCGGCAGCCGCAACGCTCTCGACGCTGCCGGACGCCTCGTTGGAAGCTCTTCCCGCAATCTCCACTCGCTCGTTGGTCTGGCGCGATACGGCTGACAGATCGCCGGAGGTCTTGCGCATCTCGCCGGACGCTTCGTTCAGTTCGCCCAGAGTCTTGCGCACTGCGCCCTCGAATTCGCCGACATAAGCCTCGACGGCGCGCTGGCGCGCGATGGTGCCCGCATTGTGCTGGCGCTCCTGCTCTTCGATCTTGCGTTTTTCGGCAGCCTGCTGCTTGAAGGTTTCCAGCGCGCCCGCCAGCGCGCCGATCTCGTCCTTGCGGTCGAGATAGCCGCTGTCGACCGCAAGGTCACCGCCAGCCACCTTCAGCATGGCATCCCGGATGGTGTTCAGCGGCGTGATCACGCGTCGGCTGACCAGCATGATCGCGCCGAGAGAGAGACCGATAGCGAGCGCCAGCAGCGCAAGCTGCACGATCAAGGCGCGCCCGGCGGCGCCGCGCTGCTCCTGCGTATGGGCCTTGGCGGCGTCGAGGGCGGCTTCGGCAACCGCGACCGCGCTCGCCATACGGCCGACCGTGATCGGGCTCCACTGGTTGGCGGTCATCTCGGCCTTTTCGCCCTTGACCAGCGCGTCCGCGAGACGGTCGCGCAGGGCCAGATATTGCGGCTCGAAATAGGCGGTCTTGGCCGCGGCCATAGCGGAGGTGACGCCGGACGGCAATTGCATGCCTGCGGTCGACAATTCCAGCGCTTTCCACATCGCGGCGGTTCCGCCGACAAACTGGGTGTAGGTGTAGCGGCCCTCCGGCGTGATCTTGCCGGCCGCCAGCCCCATTGAGACGATCAGCGAGGCTTCGCCTGCGGTATTGCGCAACAGCCAGGCGCTCTGCTTGATCGACAGCAGCTGGTCGATCGCAGCGTCCTGGTGGTTGACGGTCGATGCCAGCGTGTTCGACAATTTGTCGAGCACGTCGAGCAGGCTTTGCGTCGTGTCCATGTATTCCTGCGACAGGCCCGCGCGGCGCTGGTCCTTGGGCCGGGCGACAGCTTCCCAGAATTGCTTCTGCTCCTCGATCAGCAGCTTGTAGAGACGCGACAGCTCCGGCACCAGCGTCCACGATTCCGGGAAGTCCATGTTCGGCAGCAGTTCGAGCGCGCGTGCCATTGCCGGCATCTGCGCATCGCGCAAGCTCCGCAGATATTTCTCGATCTCGGAATCCACCGGCTCAGTCGCGTTCAACAGGCGCGTGGTGGTCGAGCGGTCGGTGCGCAGATTGTGCATCGCCTTGAACAGATCGGCGGAAGCGTCCGCGATCTGCGAGATGCGGTTGGCCGTCTTGAGGCGATCCCAGGATGCGTAGGCGGTGAGCGAGAGCACGATCACCACGCAGACCGACGTGATCGCGATCACTGCCTTCAGCAACGCGGATACGGTCAGACGATTCAGCATCGAAGTCCCCCAAATTCCCATTATCAAAAGTCGTGAGACGCCCCGGCAACAGCGAAAAGCAAGGGGCGGGCAAACCTCGGAAATTGCATGCCGTCTGCGCCTCGGGACGCGCTCGGTTTCCGTATCTGAAAGGAAAAAGGTAAAGTTTTAAGCAGAAAGCCGACTGGTAGAAGTACGTATTTACTAGAAGTTGCAGTGGGTTGCCTGACCGGAACCGACGCGAGCCACGGGCGTTAGGACACCATTAGCAATTTGCCGGAAGGGGCCTCTCCATGCTGGTCGGCGTACTCGTCACCTTTCTCGTCGTCATTCTCGTCCTCTATCTCATCAACATGCTGCCGATGGACGGCCGCGCCAAGCAGATCGCGCGCGTGGTCGTCATCATCATCGGCATCGTGTCGCTGCTGAAATATCTGGCGGTGTTTTAGCGGAACGCGACTGAAACAAAAAAGCCCCGGCGTGAGCCGGGGCTTTCTGTTCGCATGACCGGACCTGCCCCGGCGTGCTGTTATCCGAGGGCCTTGGCCTCGCGACGACGGGCGGTCAGAATGTATTCGGTGTAGCCGTTCGGCTGCTCGCGCCCCTTGAAGATGAGGTCGCAGGCAGCCTTGAAGGCGACGCCGTCGAAACCGGGCGCCATCGGCTTGTAGATCGCATCGCCCGCGTTCTGCTTGTCGACCACGACGGCCATGCGCTTGAGCGATTCCATCACCTGCGCTTCGGTGATCACACCCTGGTGCAGCCAGTTTGCGAGATGCTGGCTGGAGATGCGCAATGTGGCGCGATCTTCCATCAGGCCGACATCGTGGATGTCAGGCACCTTGGAGCAGCCGACGCCCTGGTCGATCCAGCGCACGACGTAGCCCAGGATGCCTTGACAATTGTTGTCGATCTCCTGCTTGACGTCGTCGGGCGCCCAGTTCGAATTCGACACCGGAATGGTGAGGATGTCGGACAGCTTCGCGCGAGGCCCACCCTTGGACAGCTCCTGCTGGCGAGCGGTGACGTTGACCTGATGATAGTGCAGCGCGTGCAGCGTCGCCGCGGTCGGGGAGGGGACCCATGCGGTGGTGGCGCCGGCCTGCGGATGCGCGAGCTTCTGTTGCAGCATGTCCGCCATCTTGTCGGGCGCGGCCCACATGCCCTTGCCGATCTGGGCATGGCCGGGCAGGCCACAGGCGAGGCCCATGTCGACGTTCCAGTCCTCATAGGCCTTGATCCAGGCTTGCGCCTTCATCTCGTTCTTGCGGATCATCGGGCCTGCTTCCATCGACGTGTGGATCTCGTCGCCGGTGCGGTCGAGGAAGCCGGTGTTGATGAACATGATGCGCTTGGAGGCACGCTGGATGCAGGCCTTGAGGTTGACGGTGGTGCGCCGCTCCTCGTCCATGATGCCGACCTTGAGCGTGTTTTCCGGCAGGCCCAGCATCTTCTCGACGCGGTCGAACGTCTCGCAGGTCAGGGAGACCTCGTCAGGGCCGTGCATCTTCGGCTTGACGATATAGGCCGATCCCGTGCGGCTGTTCTTGACCTTCGAGTTGCCCTTGAGGTCGTGAATCGCGAGCAGGCCGGAGACGGCGGCATCGAGCAGGCCTTCCGGAACCTCCTCGCCGTTCTCGTCCAGGACCGCGTCGGTGAACATGTGATGACCGCAATTGCGCATCAGCAGCAAGCTGCGGCCGTGCAGCTTGATCTCACCCTTGCCGTCCGGCGTCTTGTAGCTGCGGTCGGCGTTGAGCGCGCGCGTCAGCGTCTTGCCGCCCTTCTCGAAATCGGCCGATAGCGTGCCGTTCATCAGGCCGAGCGTGTTGCGATAGACCAGCACCTTGTCCTCGGCGTCGACTGCCGCGACCGAGTCCTCCATGTCGAGGATGGTGGAGACCGCGGACTCCAAGATCATGTCGGCGACGCCGGCCGGGTCGTCCTTGCCGATCGTGCTGGTGCGGTCGATCTTCACTTCGACATGCAGGCCATTGTTGGCGAGCAGCACCGCGGACGGCGCGGCTGCATCGCCCTGGAAGCCCGCGAACTGCGCGGCGTTCTTCAGCGCGGTCGCATTGCCGCTCTTCAGCTTCGCGGAGAGCTGGCCGGCGACGACGCTATAGGCGGTGACGTCGGTGTGGCTGCCGGTCGCGAGCGGCACGGCGGCATCGAGGAACGCCTTGGCCTTGGCGATCACCTTGTCGCCGCGCGCCTTGTTGTAGCCCTTGCCGGCTTCGGGAGGATCGTGCGGGATGGCGTCGGTGCCATACAAGGCATCGTAGAGGGAGCCCCAGCGCGCGTTCGCCGCGTTCAGCGCGTAGCGCGCATTGGTGAGGGGAACGACGAGCTGCGGGCCGCAGATCTTGCCGATTTCCTCGTCGACATCAGCGGTCTCGACTTGCTGCGTCGCAGGCTCGGGGACGAGATAGCCGATCTCCTTGAGGAAGGCGGTATAGGCATTGAGGTCGAACGCCTTGCCCTTGTTGGCGCGGTGCCAGTCGTCGATCTTGGCCTGCAGCGTGTCGCGCAACGCCAGCAGGGCGCGGTTCTTCGGCCCCAGTTCCTTGATGATGGCGGCAACCCCGGCCCAGAACGTATCAGGCGCGATCCCCGTCTTCGGGGCCGCTTCCTTGGCGATGAAGTCAAACAGGACGGGTGCAATCTTCAATCCGTGGGCGTCGACGCGTTTCATGATGGTCTTTCTTGTTGGAAATGGCTGTTTTTGGCTGCTTTTGACCCGACAGCAGCAAAATGCGCCCACTGGGAGCGGCTTTCGGGGTCTTATTAGCCCCAAAATCGGGGCCGTGAGAAGGCCCCTGACAGCTGTCAGAATGTCAAGGCGGGGAGGGCGGCTCCGCGCCCCCCTGTCATTCCCCGCGAAGGCGGGGAATCCAGTCTGCCGCGGCTTCTCGATATTCCAACACTGTCTCTGGAATTTCGGGCCGCCCGGTCCCGGCTACGTCAAAGGCTTCGCCCAGCTCTTCGATGCTGGGCCGGCGAAGCTTTAGCGAAGACGACAAGCCGAACGACAACAGCTGGGAATCGGACCAGTTCAAATATTCGCGGCGAGATCCCCGACGTCGTCGAACAGCACGCCGGTCGTCTTGAGCATCTGTTCGATCTCGTCGGCGGCCTCGGCGACCGTGCGCTTCGACGTGTCGATCACCAGCTCGGCGGCCTGCGGTGCTTCGTAGTCGTTGCCGATCCCGGTGAACGACGCCAGCGCACCCGCACGGGCCTTCTTGTAGTGGCCCTTGGGATCCCGCTCTTCGCAGACGCCGGCGGGTGTCGCGACGTGGATCTCCCGGAACGCGATATCGGCAATGCGGCGGGCCGCAGCGCGGTCCTCGCGGGCCGGCGAAACCGCAGCCACGATCGCAATGTGGCCGTTGCGAGCGAGATGCGTCGCGACCTCGGCGAGGCGGCGGATGTTCTCGCTGCGGTCGGCGGCGGAGAAGCCGAGATCGCTGTTGAGCCCGGCGCGAACCGTGTCGCCGTCGAGCAGGATCGGCGAGCCGCCATTGGTGAACAGCCGCCGCTCCAGCGCCTTCGCCAGCGTCGACTTGCCGGAGGCCGGCAAGCCCGTGAGCCAGACCACGGCGCCATTATGCCTGTAGCGCGCGGAGCGCTCGTCCGGCCGCAGCGCCGATTCCACCGGTACGATGTCGACGGGAACGGCGCGCTGGCCGGCGTCGACCGACAGCACGAGACCGCCGCCGGCAATGCGTCCGGACACTTCGATCACCAGGCGCCCGGTGCGCGGATTGTCGGTGTAGGGATCGGTCGCAATCGAGGTCGAAAGGGAAATGTCGATCTCGCCGACATGGTTACGGCCGATCGCCTTGTTCTCGACGCTCGAGAGCTCGCCGGGGTCGACCGCCTTCTCGATCGCGACGACGGTGGCGCGGCTTTCCTTCGGTCCGCAGCGGACCAGCAACTGGTCGCCCCTGGCGAGCGGCTTGTCGTGCAGCCAGAAGATGCGCGCGCGCAGCCGGCGCGTCTCGCGCGGGGCAGAGCCGGCATGCGCGACGATGTCGCCGCGCTCGAGGAAAAGCTCGCGATCGAGCGTGATGCCGACCGAGCGGCCGGCACCCTGACGGCCCGCGACCGGCGTCACCGGCCAGCTCTCGACCGTCTTGATCTTCGCGATCTTGCCGGCCGGCATGATCACGATCTCGTCGCCGGCAACCAGGCTCCCCGACTCGATGCGGCCGGCCACGATACGGCGGTCGTCGAACTTGTAGATCGCCTGTACCGGCAGGCGCAGCGCGAGCGCTTCCAGCGGCCGCGCCGGCTCGAGCCGGTCAAGCGCCTCGACCACGGTCGGTCCCTTGTACCAGCCGATGCGGTCGGTGTGCGCGGCGACGCCGTCGCCATCGCGCGCGGAAATCGGGATGATGGCCGTCGGCGTCACGCCGAGGCCGTTCAGATGTGCGGAGATTTCGTCGCTGATCGCCTTGAAGCGATCCGCGGAGAAGTCGACGCGGTCCATCTTGTTGACGACGATGGCAACCTGCTTCACGCCGAGCAGATGCAGCAGGTAGCCGTGCCGCCGCGTCTGGTCGCGCACGCCTTCCAGCGCGTCGATGATCAGCACCGCGCCGTCGGCCTGCGAGGCGCCGGTGATCATGTTGCGCAGGAATTCGGCATGGCCGGGCGCGTCGATCAGCACGATGTCCCGCGAATTGGTGCGGAAGCGGATCTGTGTGGTGTCGATGGTGATGCCCTGGTCGCGCTCGGTCTGGAGCGCGTCGAGCAGGAACGACCATTCGAATGGCATGCCGCGCCGCGCGCTGACGGCCTTGAGCATTTCGAGCTTGCCGTCGGGCAGGCTGCCGGTCTCGTGCAGGAGACGGCCGACCAGCGTCGACTTGCCGTGGTCGACATGACCGACGATGACGATGCGCACTTGCGGTCGCGTCGTGCCGTTCGGCATGGCATGGGTATCGTCGGGAGCCGCGGGCGAAGCGGAGGGGGCGATCATGTTCATATGGCGCTCGCGTCCTTGATCAGAGATAACCGGCGACGCGCAGACGCTCGAAAGCGTCTTCGGTCTCGTGGTCGAGCGCGCGCCCGGCGCGCTCCGGCACCTTGGTCTGCTCGAGTTCGGCCAGGATCTCGTCGATGTTCGACGCGGTCGAATTCACGGGGTTGGTGATGTCCTGATCGCCCAGCGAGCGATATCGCTTGCCGTCCTTCGCCAGGTACAGCGGGATGATCGGGATGTTCTCGCGCTTGGTGTAGGCCCAGATGTCGGCCTCGGTCCAATGCAGGATCGGGTGGATGCGCAAATGCGCGCCCTGGGGCGGCGAGGCGTTGAAATGGTCCCAGAACTCCGGCGGCTGGTCGCGGACGTCCCAATTGCCTTCGAGCCCGCGCGGCGAGAATACGCGTTCCTTGGCGCGGGTTGCCTCCTCGTCGCGGCGAATGCCGGCGATCAGGCCGTCAAAACCGTATTTGGCGAGCGCCAATTTGAGACCCTCGGTCTTGCGCGCGGCGGAACGGGCGGCCGGCGGCAGCGTTGGATCGACGGCATCGATGGGCGGGCAGGGCTCGACGCGCAGGTCGAGTTCCCACTCCTTCCCGTAATGATCGCGAAACTGGTACATCTCCGGAAACTTCTTACCGGTATCGACATGCATGGCGGGGAACGGCACGCGGCCGAAGAACGCCTTCCGCGCCAGCCAGATCATGACGTTGGAGTCCTTGCCGAGCGACCACAACAGGGCGATCTTCTTCAGGCGGGCAAATGCCTCCCGGAGGATGTAGATGCTCTGCGCCTCGAGCTGGTCGAGATGGTCCATGCCGGGGGCAGACAGCCCAACAGGAATTTGCTGGGAAACGGGCGCTCCGGAGTCCTGTCCATCCGCACCGGAATCGGTCCTGAGAAGATGCATCTCTGCCACTTTGCGTTTGGAGGCGAAAATTCTATAGTTGCAGCGCAAGAGAGAAGATGAAATTTTCTCTTTGCGCGCCAGAAATGACACATATATAGAAAATAATTCCAGTCAACCCCGGGTGCAGGGGAAGCGAGTCTCGCATGCGGTTCTTGCCGGTGTTTCTCGATCTCAAGGCCGGTCCGGTGGTGCTCATCGGCGCGGGTGAGTTGTTGCGCGCCAAGCTGCGCGTGCTCACGGCGGCTGGTGCGCGGCTTCGCGTGCACGCGATCGACGGCAATCATGATCTCGGCCTCAGCCCCGAGCACGCAGCGCGGGTCGACATCGCCACCGGCGATCCGCTTACCGCCGATTTCGCAGGCGTCGTCGCAATCGTTTGCGCAGGTGCGGGCGAGGTCGGCATTGCGATGTCGGCCCGCGCCAAGGCGCTCGGCCTGCCCGTCAACGTCATGGACGACCTCGAACATTCCAGCTTCATCTTCCCGGCCATCGTCGATCGCGGCGATGTCGTGGTGGCGATCGGCACCGGCGGAACCTCGCCGGTGGTGGCGCGGCGCGTGCGCGAGAAGATCGAGGCGCTGCTGCCGGCCCGCATCGGTGAACTCGCGGAGTTCATCGGTGGCTTTCGCAAATCCGTCAACGAGCGCATCGCAGAGTTTCCGCTGCGTCGCCGCTTCTGGGAGCGCGTCGTCGACGGTCCGATCGGCGCCGCCGTGCTCGCCGGGCGCAAGGGCGAAGCGGACGCGGCGCTGAGGGCGATTTCCGATCCGTCCGCCTTCGCGCGCGCCGACGAACCGGGCGGCTCGGTCGCGCTGGTGGGCGCCGGCCCCGGCGATCCCGATCTACTCACCATCAAGGCGCTGCGCGCGCTCCAGAATGCCGATGTCGTCTTCCATGACGAGCTTGTCTCGCCTGAAATTCTCGACCGGATCCGCCGCGATACCACGCGCGTTCCGGTCGGACGCCGCGTCGGCAAGCCCGGTATCGGCCAGGACGCCATCAACCGGCGGATGATCGAGGCTGCGCAATCCGGCCAGCGCGTGGTGCGGCTGAAGGGCGGCGATCCCTTCGTGTTCGGCCGCGGCGGCGAAGAGGTGCAAGCCCTGCGCGCCGCCGGTATCGCGTATTCGATCATTCCCGGCATCACCGCGGGGCTCGGCGGCGCGGCTCATTTCGAGGTGCCGCTCACCTACCGTCAGGAAGCGCTTCGCGTCACCTTCCTGACCGCGCACAAGGTTCACGATGCCGAGGCCGTCGACTGGTCCAATCTGACCGACACCCAGATGACGGTCGTCGTCTACATGGGCATGACCGCCGCGCCGGCGGTTCAGGCCGGACTGCTCGCCGCGGGCCGCTCGCCGGAGACGCCGGTCGGCGTGTTCGCGCGGGTCACGCGCCCGGACGCGCAGGGCGCCCTCGGCACCCTTCGCGATCTGCCGGAACTGGCGGCCAGGATCGAACAGGGTCCCGCCATCCTCATCATCGGCGACGTGGTGCGGCATGCCGACGTCTCCCGCAACGAAGCCATCCTCAAAAGCCCGAAGCAAATCATCTCTGACCTCCTGGATGCTGCCGAATGACCTCTCCTCTGCAACAGAAACTCAAGATCAACGGCTCCTCGGTGGTGACGGCCAACCGCACCTGGGATGGCATTGTCGTCTATCGGACGGCTGCCAAGGGCTGGTCGGCCGACCTCGCCGAGGCCGCGATCGTGCGAACCCCGGATGAGGCGAAAGCGTTGCTCGCCGAGGCTGTTGCCGATGACGTCGGCGCGATCGGTCCCTACATCGCCCCGGTGCAGGTCGACGACACCGGAAAGATCCTGCCGGGCAATCTGCGCGAGCAGATCCGCCGCGACGGCGTGACAATCGACTTGCCGGTCTGATCGCAGGTCGAGCTTCAAGGCACTTCAATCATGTACGCTTACGACGAAATCGATCGCACGCTGGTCAACGAGCGCGTCTCGGAATTCCGCGACCAGGTGAAGCGCCGTCTCTCGGGCGAGCTCACCGAAGACGAATTCAAGATGCTGCGCCTGCAGAACGGCGTCTATCTGCAACTGCACGCCTACATGTTTCGCGTCGCGATCCCCTACGGGACGCTGGCGTCGAACCAGTTGCGGCAGCTCGCTCATGTCGCGCGCAAATATGACCGCGGCTATGGTCATTTCACGACCCGCCAGAACATCCAGTTCAACTGGATCAAGCTGTCGGACCTGCCGGATGCGCTTGCCGATCTTGCCGAAGTCGGCATCCACGCGATGCAGACCTCCGGCAACAACATGCGCAACGTCACCTCGGACCAATGGGCCGGCGTCGCGCCCGGCGAGATCGAGGATCCTCGCATCTGGTCGGAACTGATCCGCCAGCACACCACGCTTCATCCGGAATTCTCGTTCCTGCCGCGCAAGTTCAAGATCGCGATCACCGCGTCGGACCACGACCGCGCCGCGATCAAGGTGCACGACATCGGCCTGCGTCTGATCAAGAACGAGAAGGGCGAGACCGGTTTCGAGGTTCTGGTCGGCGGCGGTCTCGGCCGCACGCCGTTCATCGGCAAGACCATCAAGCACTTCGTCCATGGCCGCGACTTGCTCAGCTATATCGAAGCCATCCTGCGCGTCTACAACCAGTACGGACGCCGCGACAACATCTACAAGGCGCGCATCAAGATCCTGGTGCACGAGCTCGGCATCGAGAAGTTTTCGCGCGAGGTCGAGGAGGAATGGCAGCAGATCCGCCACTCCTCGCTGCAGATCGACGACGAGGTGATCGAGGACATTCGCTCGCGCTTCATCTATCCGTCCTACGAGAAGCTCCCGCACATGCCGGACGAGCTGCGGCAGGCCGCGGCCGATCCCGATTTCGAGGCGTGGCGCAAGAACTCGGTGGCCGCTCACAAGAACCCGGGCTACGCCATCGTCACGATCTCGCTGAAGCCGATCGGAGCGCCTCCGGGCGATGCCACGGCCGAGCAGATGGATGCGCTCGCCGATCTCGCCGACAAATATTCCTTCGGCGAGATCCGCGTCGGCCACGAGCAGAATCTCGCATTGCCGCATGTTGCCAAGCGCGATCTGCCGGCGCTGTGGAAGGCGCTCGACAAGCTTGGCCTCGCGACGCCCAACGTCAACCTGATCACCGACATCATCGCCTGCCCGGGGCTCGACTATTGCTCGCTGGCGAATGCGCGCTCGATCCCGATCGCACAGGAGTTGACCCGGCGCTTCGCCAACCACGAGTTGGCCAATCTGATCGGCCGGCTGCATATCAACATCTCCGGCTGCATCAACGCCTGCGGCCACCACCATGTCGGCCATATCGGCATTCTCGGCGTCGAGAAGAACGGCGAGGAGGTCTATCAGATCACCATCGGCGGCCGTGCCGACGAGAGCGCCGCGCTCGGCAATCTGATCGGCCCCGGCGTCAAGTTCCACGAGGTCGCCGATGTGATCGAGGACATCGTGGAAGCCTATCTTGCGCTGCGCGAGCGGCCGGACGAACTGTTCGTCGACACGGTGAAGCGCCTCGGCGTCGAACCCTTCAAGGAGCGCGTCTATGCCACTCGTTAACGGCGGAAAGATCGCCGACGACAGCTTCGTCAAGCTCGCCGTCGACACGCCGCTGCCCGAGGGCGGCGACATCCTGGTGCCGGCCGAACGCTTCCTGGGCGATGCGGACGCATTGCTGGGGCGCGGCGGCAAGATCGGCGTGATCTGGCCGAACAACCGCGATATCGCCGAACTCGTGCCTTATCTCGGCAGGATCGCCGTGGTCGCACTGGTGTTCCCGAGCTTTCGCGATGGACGCGCCTACAGCCAGGCGCGGCTGCTGCGCGAGCGCTACAATTATCGCGGCGAGTTGCGGGCCACCGGGCAGGTGCTGCGCGACCAGTTCGTGTTCATGCTGCGCGCCGGCTTCGATTCCTTCGAGGTGAAGAAGCAGGCAGATGCGGAAGCCTTCATGGCGACGGCGAAGCGCTATTCGGTGTTCTACCAGCCGACCGGCGACGGCCGCATCACGGCGTTGCACCGGCGCATGCAGCTGCGCCATTCCGAAGGGATCGGCACGTGACCGCGATCGCGCCCGAGCTTTCGTCGATGCCCGTCGCTGCGCTGCCCTCGGTGGAGGAGCTCGATCGCGCGTTGCGCGATGCTTCGCCCGCTGACGTCATCGCGACGGCATTGAAGACGGTCGGGCGCGAGAAGCTTGCACTGGTGTCGTCCTTCGGTACGGAATCGGCGACGCTGCTCAAGGTCATGGCGGACGTCGATCCGGCGATCCCCGTGATCTTCCTCGACACCGGCTGGCTGTTCGAGGAGACCTTGGCCTATCGCGACACGCTGATCGCGGCGCTGGGTCTCAAGGACGTCCGGTCGGTCAAGCCCGCCGAGGAGACGTTGTCGCGCGATGATCCGGACCGCGACCTGTGGTTCTCCGATCCCGATGCCTGCTGCCGCATCCGCAAAGTCGAGCCGCTGGCCCGCGCGCTGAAACCGTTCTCGGCCTGGCTCAATGGCCGCAAGCGCTTCCAAGGCAGTGCGCGCGCCGACATTCCGGTGGTCGAGGACGATGGCGCGCGGTTGAAATTCAATCCTTTCGCCAACGTCTCGCGCGAGGAACTCGAGGCGATCTTCTTGCGGGCCAAACTGCCGCGTCATCCCCTGGTGAAGTCCGGTTTCCTCTCAGTTGGATGTATGCCTTGCACGAGCCGAACGGCTGAGGGCGAGGATGCGCGCGCCGGTCGCTGGCGCGGCCGTGCCAAGACAGAATGCGGCATCCACACGATGAAGACTTCGTAGCACAGCAACGCTGCCTCGCTACGAACAAGAAAATCCGGTTCCGTTGACTTGAGAGCGTTTCGCCCTGAGTTATGCCCGCATGCCATCGACGACGCTGACGTCGTCGATGTGAATGGAGATGGACATGATGCGCCGTATCGTTCAGCTCGCGGCAGGATTGCTCTGGGCAAGCTCGGCTCTGGCCGCTGACATCAATCTGCTGAACGTGTCGTACGATCCGACCCGTGAGCTCTATGTCGACTTCAACAAGGCGTTTGCGACCGCCTATCAGAAGGAGACCGGCAAGAGCGTCGAGATCAAGCAGTCGCATGGCGGCAGTGGTTCGCAGGCGCGCGCCGTGATCGACGGATTGCAGGCCGACGTCGTGACGCTCGCGCTCGCCTATGACATCGATGCGATCGCGAACAAGGGCCTCACCGCGACCGACTGGCAGAAGCGTCTGCCGCAGAATGCGTCGCCCTATACCTCGACCATCGTGTTCTTGGTGCGCAAGGGCAATCCCAAGGGCATCAAGGACTGGGACGATCTGCTCAAGCCCGGCGTTGCCGTGATCACGCCGAACCCGAAGACTTCGGGCGGTGCGCGCTGGAATTACCTCGCGGCGTGGGGCTACGCGCAGAAGAAATACGGCTCGGCCGACAAGGCCAAGGAGTTCATCGGAAAGCTGTTCCAGCAGGTTCCGGTGCTCGATACCGGCGCGCGCGGCGCGACCGTGACCTTCGTCGAGCGCGGCGTCGGCGACGTGCTACTCGCCTGGGAGAACGAGGCCTATCTCGCGCTCAAGGAATTCGGCCCGGAGAAGTTCGAGATCGTCGCGCCAAAGCTGTCGATCCTTGCCGAACCGCCGGTCGCGATCGTCGACAAGGTTGCCGACCGGAAGGGCACCCGCAACGCCGCTGACGCCTACCTTCAATATTGGTATACCAAGGAAGGGCAGGAGATCGCTGCGCGCAATTTCTACCGTCCGCGCGATGCCGAGATCGCCAAGAAGTACGAAAACTCCTTTGCCAAGGTCGAGCTGTTCACGATCGATGAATTGTTCGGTGGCTGGACCAAGGCGCAGAAGGAACATTTTGCCGATGGCGGCGTCTTCGATCAGATCTACAAGAACTGATCGGGCGCTGTCTTAGGAGGCTTTAGCAGGGGGCCTGGTGAGCGCAGTTGCAGCACGACGCCGGACATTGCCGGGCTTCGGTCTCACGATGGGACTGACGCTGTCCTGGCTGTCCGTCATCATCCTGATTCCGCTCGCCGGATTGTTCCTGAAATCGCTCGAGCTGAGTCCCGAGCAGTTCTGGAACATCCTGTCCAGCCGCCGAACCCTGAACGCGCTCAGGGTTTCGTTCGGCCTCGCCTTCGCGGCGGCCTGCGTCAATCTGGTGATGGGCAGCATCATCGTCTGGGCATTGGTGCGCTACCGCTTTCCCGGAAGGAAGCTGTTCGACGCCATCGTCGACGTGCCCTTTGCATTGCCGACGGCGGTCGCCGGCGTTGCGCTGACCTCGCTGTTCGCCGAAAAGGGCTGGCTGGGCGCGCCGCTTGCGGCGCTCGGCATCAAGGTGGCGTTCACCCCGCTCGGCATTTTCGTCGCCATGATCTTCATCGGCATCCCCTTCGTGGTCCGTACCGTCCAGCCGGTGCTGCAGGATCTCGAGATCGAACTCGAGGAAGCGTCCGGGAGTTTGGGGGCCAGCCGGTGGCAGACGATTACGCGCGTGATCCTGCCCTCGCTCGCACCTGCGCTGCTCACCGGGCTCGCGCTCGCCTTCGCGCGTGCGGTCGGCGAATATGGTTCGGTGATCTTCATTGCCGGCAATCTGCCCAACGTCTCGGAGATCGCGCCGCTGCTGATCGTGATCCGGCTCTCCGAATTTCGCTATGCCGACGCGACCGCGATCGCCGTCATCATGCTGGTCGTCTCGTTCGTGATCATCTTCGCAGTGAACCGGTTGCAGCGCTGGGCGCAGAACCGGGTTCCTGTGCATTGAGGCGGGACCGATGACGATGCAGATCGCCGATTCAGGCTCGCTCACCTCGCCAGATGCGAAGGCGCGCGCGCATGCTCTGGCCGCGCGGGACAACCTTCGCACCGAGCCGCGGGCGGTGCGCATCGTCATCATTGCGCTGGCGATGCTCTTCCTCTCCGTCTTCGTCGTGCTGCCGCTCGTCGTGGTGTTCGCGCAGGCGCTCTCCAAGGGTATCTTTGCCTATTTTGCGGCACTTTCCGATCCGGAGGCATTGTCCGCGATCAAGCTGACGCTGGTGGTGGCCGCGATTTCGGTCGGCCTCAATCTGGTCTTCGGCTTAGTCGCCGCCTGGGCGATTGCAAAATTCGATTTCCCGGGCAAGACCTTCCTGATCACGCTGATTGACCTGCCGTTCTCGGTGAGCCCGGTGATCTCGGGTCTCGTCTTCGTCCTGCTGTTCGGCGCACAGGGCTATTTCGGCGGATGGCTGCGCGACCACGACATCCAGATTTTGTTCGCGGTACCAGGCATCGCGCTCGCCACCACCTTCGTGACCTTCCCCTTCGTGGCTCGCGCGCTGATCCCCTTGATGCAGGAGCAGGGCACGCAGGAGGAGGAAGCCGCGATCTCGCTGGGGGCCTCCGGCCTGCAAACCTTCTTCCGCGTCACGCTGCCCAATATCAAATGGGGCGTGCTCTACGGCGTCCTGCTCTGCAACGCGCGCGCGATGGGCGAGTTCGGCGCGGTCTCGGTCGTCTCCGGCCACATCCGCGGCGAGACCAACACGATGCCGTTGCTGGTCGAGATTCTCTACAATGAATACCAGTTCGTCGCCGCCTTCGCGATTGCCTCGCTGCTGGCGATGCTGGCGCTGATCACGCTGATCGCCAAAACCATTCTCGAGCGTCATCTGGACGAAGGGCAGGACGTCAATGACCATTGAAGTCAGAAATCTCGTCAAGAAGTTCGGCAGCTTCGCTGCCCTCGACGGCGTCGACCTCAAGGTCAATGACGGCGAATTGCTCGCATTGCTCGGGCCCTCGGGCTCTGGCAAGACCACGTTGCTGCGGATCATCGCAGGCCTCGACTGGCCCGATTCCGGCGAGGTCGCCTTCAACGGCGAAGACGCGCTGACCCAGGGCGCGCGCGAGCGCCATGTCGGCTTCGTGTTCCAGCATTACGCGCTGTTCCGCCACATGACGGTGTTCGAGAACGTCGCCTTCGGCTTGCGCGTGCAGCCGCGATCGATCCGCAAGGACGAGGCGACCATCCGTGCGCGCGTCAAGGAACTGCTCGATCTCGTGCAGCTCGACTGGCTCGCCGATCGCTATCCGAGCCAGCTCTCCGGCGGCCAGCGCCAGCGGATCGCGCTCGCCCGGGCGCTCGCAATCGAGCCGCGTATCCTGCTGCTCGACGAGCCGTTCGGGGCGCTCGATGCCAAGGTGCGCAAGGAGCTGCGCAAATGGCTGCGCTCGCTGCATCACGAGATCAACGTCACCTCGATCTTCGTCACCCACGACCAGGAGGAGGCGCTCGAAGTCGCCAACCGCGTCGTGGTGATGGACAAGGGTAAAATCGAGCAGATCGGCTCGCCCGACGACGTCTATGAGACACCGGCGACCGCGTTCGTCCATAGCTTCATCGGCGAATCCATCGAACTGCCGGTCCAGGTGGCGGATGGTGTGGTCCGGCTCGGCGACCGGCCGCTCCGGCTTGCGGTGGACGGGCTTGCGCCTGGCGCGTCGCGCCTGTTCGTGCGGCGACATGACATGCTGGTCGGCCCGCCCGGCAGCGGCGCCTTCGAGGGCGCTGTGCAGCACGTCCGGAACTTCGGGCCCGTGCAGCGGGCCGAGGTCGCACTGTCAGGCGGGCAAACCATCGAGATCGACGCCCCCCGCGGCCGGGAACTGCGTGCCGGCGATACGGTTGGCCTGGAGCCCCGCCGTTACAGGATCTTTGCGGGCTGAAAATCCCTGTCATTCCGGGATGGTCCGAAGGACCAGGCCCGGAATCTCGAGATTCCGGGTTCGGCACTGTGCGCTGCCCCGGAAAGACGTGCGTCGTTTTTCCCCAAAATTCACCTTTCAGCCACGGTTGGTATGCAACAACGGCCCTTCCTTTGGGGGCTCCGATTCATGCGCGCTGCGGCCGCGATACTCATTTCTTTGCTTCTTGCCGGCTGCGCCGGCAATGAGGCGCCGATCCAGCAGCAGCCGTCGATGTATGCCGACATGGCGGTCCCCGGCTCCAAGCTCGATGCCCAGGCGGCCGCGATCATGATTTCGCAATATCGCCAGAACAATGCCCTCGGCAGCGTCGTCATCGACCCCGACCTGATGCGGCTCGCCGAATCCCAGTCCAACGCCATGGCGGCGGCCAACAAGATGGACCATGACGTCCGCGCCCCCTTGGCCAAGCGGCTTGCAGCCGGCGGCTATCCGGCGACCGTGGCGGTCGAGAACATCTCGGCCGGCTATCACACGCTGGCGGAAGCGTTTTCCGGCTGGCGCGACTCGCCTCCGCACCGTGCCAACATGCTCAAGAGCGGTGTCACAAAATTAGGCATTGCGGCGAGCTATGCTCCGGGCACCAAGTACAAGGTGTTCTGGACCATGATCCTGGCCTCGACCGAGCGATAAGCCAGACTTGATCCCGGGATACATTGACGCCGCGGCGAACTGTCGCCACGGTCGGCCGCCATCTGCTAATGTTTCCGAATGACCGATCACATCAGTACGGAATCCGCCAGCGTCCCCGCGAATGCGCAACGTGTCCTGGTGCTGCAGGGGGGCGGCGCGCTCGGCTCCTATCAGGCCGGCGCCTATCAGTCGCTGTGCGGTTTCGGCTTCGAGCCGGAATGGGTTGCCGGCATCTCGATCGGCGCCGTCAACGCTGCGATCATTGCCGGCAATGAGGGCCACACCCGCGTCAAGCGGCTCAAGGAATTCTGGGAGATGGTGTCCGCGCCGGTCCCGTGGAAGCCGATCGGCAACAGCGATCACAGCCGCGAACTTTTCAATTCGACCAGTGCTGCGCTGATCGCGACCTTCGGCGTGCCCGGCTTCTTCACCCCGCGCGTCCCGCCCGCGCCGCTCTGGCCACCCGGCAGCCCCCAGGCCGAGAGCTATTACGACACCGCGCCGCTGAAGAAGACCTTGGAACGGCTGGTCGATTTCGACCGCATCAACGATCTGAAGACGCGGCTGTCGGTGGGGGCGGTCGGCGTCACCTCCGGCAACTTCAAATATTTCGACAATTACGAGTTCAAGAAGCTCGGCAAGACCATCGGCCCCGAGCACATCATGGCCTCCGGTGCGCTGCCGCCGGGCTTTCCGTCCGTCGTGATCGACGGCGAGCATTACTGGGATGGCGGCATCGCTTCCAACACGCCGCTCGACTATGTGCTCGAGGCCGAAGTCGATCGCGACATGCTGATCTTCCAGGTCGATCTGTTCAGCGCGCGCGGCGATCTGCCTAATTCACTGCTCGAGGCCACCGAGCGCGAGAAGGATATCCGCTTCTCCAGCCGGACCCGGATGAATACCGACAAGAACAAGCAGTTGCACAACGCCCGCAGGGCCGTGCGCGACCTGATTTCCAAATTGCCCGATTATCTGAAGAACGACCCTTCCGTGGAATTCCTTGCGAAGGTATCGCGTGAAAGCACCGTCACGGTGGTGCATTTGATCTACCGCAGCAAGAACTACGAAACCTCGTCCAAGGATTACGACTTCTCGCATGTCGCCATGGTCGAGCATTGGGAAGCCGGCGTGAACGACGTGCATCAGTCGATGCGCCACAAGGATTGGCTCGAGCGGCCGCAGTCCGGCGAGACCATGGTGACCTACGATCTCACGGGGGACATCACTGCGCCCCCGCCAAACAGGAGCGAATGATATGGGTAGTCTGTCAGGCAAGAACGCCGTCGTGACCGGTTCGACCAGCGGCATCGGGCTTGCTTACGCGCGCGCCTTCGCGGGCGCCGGCGCCAACGTCGTCATCAACGGTTTCGGCGCGCCGGAGGACATCGAGAAGGAGCGCACGAAGATCGAGTCCGATTTCGGCGTCAAGGCGGTCTACTCGCCCGCCGACATGACCAAGCCGGCGGAGATCGCCGAAATGATCGCGCTCGGCGAGAAGAGCTTCGGTTCGGTCGACATTCTCGTCAACAATGCGGGCATCCAGTTCGTCTCGCCGATCGAGGAATTCCCGATCGAGAAATGGGACCAGATCATCGCGATCAACCTGTCCTCGGCCTTTCACGCCATTCGCGCGGCTATCCCCGGCATGAAGAAAAAAGGCTGGGGCCGCATCATCAACACCGCGTCGGCGCATTCCCTCGTCGCCTCGCCCTTCAAGTCGGCCTATGTCTCGGCCAAGCACGGTATCGCCGGCCTGACCAAGACCGTCGCGCTGGAAGTCGCCACCAGCAAGATCACCTGCAACTGCATCAGCCCCGGCTATGTCTGGACGCCGCTGGTGGAGAAGCAGATCCCCGACACGATGAAGGCGCGTAACCTCACGCGCGACCAGGTCATCAACGACGTGCTGCTCCACGCCCAGCCGACCAAGGAGTTCGTCACCTCCGAGCAGGTCGCCGCGCTGGCGCTGTTCCTGTGCGGCGACGATGCCGCGCAGATCACCGGCACCAACCTGTCGATCGACGGCGGCTGGACCGCGGAGTAGCTGGGCGCAGCCGTAGGGTGGGCAAAGAGGCGTCAGCGTCGTGCCCACCATCCTTCTTCAATTCAGGAAAAGCGGTGGGCACGCTTCGCTTTGCCCACCCTATGTTTGCTACGTTGAGCGAGGTGGGGCTTGTCCTCACCACGCCAGCCGAATCAGACGCCGACGCCGAGGAAATCCCGCGCCAGTTCCGGATTGGCGGTGAGCTCGGCGGAGCTGCCCTCGAACACCACATGGCCATTGTTGAGGCCATAGACGCGGGTCGCAAAGCTCAGCGCGGCGGCGACGTTCTGCTCCACCACGATCATGGTGCGCCCCTCGCGGGCGAGGCCGGCGGCGACGTTGACGAGGTCGCGCACGATCAGCGGCGCCAGTCCCTCGAACGGCTCGTCGAGCAGGATGATGCGGGCGTCGCGGATCAGCGCGCGCGCGATCGAGAGCATCTGCTGCTCCCCGCCCGACAGCGTGCGTCCGAGCGACTTGCGCCGTTCCTTCAGGCGCGGAAACACGGCGTAGATGCGCTCGAACGACCACGCGTTCGGCGCGGTCAGAGCCGCGATGCGCAAATTCTCTTCCACCGTCAACCCGCCGAAGATCGCGCGCTCTTCGGGAACGAGCTGCACTCCCAGTCTGGCGATGGCCGATGGTGCAAGGCCGCTGATCGGCTTGCCGTCGAGGCGGATCTCGCCGCTCCTCGGGGCAAGCACGCCCATGATCGAGCGCAGCGTCGTGGTCTTGCCAGCGCCGTTGCGGCCAAGCAGCGCCACGACCTCGCCCTCCTCGACCCGGATCGAGAGGTCGAACAGCACGTGGGAATCGCCGTAGAGCGTATTGATGCGGTCGACTTCAAGCAGGCTCATGCGCGTGAAGCCCTCCGAGGTAAGCGTCCTGAACCTGCTGATTGCTGCGGATCTCGTCCGCTGTGCCGTCGGCGAGCAGGCGGCCTTCGTAGAGGACCGTGATGCGCTCGGCGAGGCCGAAGATCGCGTCGAGATCGTGCTCGACGATCACGATGGTGCAGGTCCGGGCGATGTCGCGGATCAGCGCGCAGGTCGCGGCGCGTTCCGACGGGCTCATGCCGGCGAGCGGCTCGTCGAGCAGCAGCACCTTCGGGCTCGTCGCAAGCGCCATGCCGATCTCGAGCCGCCGCTTTTCGCCATAGGCGAGGATGTGGGCCGGCGTGTCGGCGCGCCTGGCAAGGTTGAGCAGCGCCATGATCGCGTCGATCTGCGCCTCCACCTCGACCAGGCTGTCGGCCGTTCGCAGCAGGTCGATCCGCAGCGGTCCGCGGCACCGCGCCAGGGCGGCGATGCGCAAGTTCTTCCGGACCGAGAGATTTGGAAACAACTGGTTCAACTGGTTGGACTTGGCGATGCCGAACTGCGCGGTCCGGCTGACGCCGTGGCCGGTCACTTGCGATCCGAACAACAGCACATGACCCGAGGTCGGGCTGACCTCGTCCAGCAGCATCTTGAACAACGTGCTCTTGCCGGCGCCGTTCGGACCGATCACGGCGTGAATGGTGCCGGCACGGACCTTGAACGAAACGCCATCGACCGCTTTCAGCCCGCCATAGTGCCGCGCCAGCGCGCACGCTTCCAGGGCGATGTCGCTGTCGGCGGTGGCGGGTGACGGCAAGGGCAGGGTGGTGTCGCGTTGCTTGCGCGATGAGGCTTCCATGGCGCCGCGCCCGGCCTCGATCGTCTCGGTCACGGCCTCCGCGGCCTGGCGTGCGGACAGGGTCCGGCGCTCGGTCCACCAATGGATGATCTCGCCGCAGATGCCGCGGCGCAGGGCCACGACCAGCACGATGAAGGCGATGCCAAGCACGAGCTTCCAGAGCGTGGACAGGCCGGGAATGAGCTGGAGATTGTCGCGCAGCCAGAGCCAGACGGCCGCGCCGACCAGCGGGCCGATCAGGGTGTTGGCGCCGCCAACGATGGTCTGAACCACGAGCTGGCCGGATGTTTCCAGCGCGAACGCGTCGGGCGGCATGTAGCTCTGGAACGAGCCCAGCAGGCCGCCGGCGAGGCCCGCATAGAGTGCGGCGATGACGAAAGCCGTCAGCTTGTAGGCCGGCACGTTGTGGCCGAGCATCGCGACGCGCGCGGTGTTCTCCTTGATCGCGAGCAGGATCGCGCCCACGGGGGAGCAGACGATGCGGCGCGCCAGCACGTAGCCACCGAAGAAGATCACCGCGAACAGCACATACATCGGCAGGCCGGCGCCGACGCGGATGGCGTGTTCGCCGAAGCCGAGCATGGGCACCGGCACCCCGGGAATGCCGTTCTCGCCGCCCGTGTAGTGCGACAGCGGCGAGTTCTCGATGAAATAGGCCATCTGGCCAAAAGCCAGTGTGATCATCGTGAAGTAGATGCCGATGCGGCGAACCGCGAGCCAGCCGACGATGAGTCCGAACGCGCCGGCGGAAATCGTGCCGGCGGCGAGCGCCAGCCACACGCTCGTCAGCGTCCCCGACACCAGCAGATACGCTGTGACGAAGCCGCCGGCGCCGTAGAATGCGGCCTGACCGAACGACAGCAGGCCGGCAAGCCCGAACAGGATGTCGAAACCGAGCCCGATCAGACCCCAGTTCAGCACCCGCGTCAGCAGGTCGATCGAAAAGCCGAGATGCGGCAGCACGACAGGCGCCGCAATCAGCGTGAGGAGGATCGCGAGCTCCGGAGTGTGGCTCCGCAGCCCGCCCGATCGCGCGATGCTCATACCCGTCCTTCCGAGCCGAACAGGCCCTGCGGGCGCAGCACCAGCAGCAGTGCCATCAGCGCGTAAAGCATCACCTCCGAATAGGAGGAGTTGAACGCGCTGGTGAGGCTGACGATCTCGCCGGCGATCAGCCCGCCGACCACGGCGCCCGGGAACGAGCCGAGGCCGCCGAGGACGATCACGACGAAGGACTGCGCCATGAAGTTCGCGCCCATGTCCGGCGTCACCGCGACGACCGGCGCGTACAGCATGCCGGCGAGGCCGACCGCGACGACGCCGATCGCGAACACCAGCAGGAAGGTGCGCCGCAGATTGATGCCGAGAATGCCGACCATGCCGGGGTTCTCGATCCCGGCGCGGACCACGAGACCCATCGAGGTGCGGTAGAGCACCAGATAGAGGCCAACCAGCAGCGTTGCGATGATGGCGATGAGCTGAAGGCGGTAGGTCGGATAGATCAGGAAGCCGAGCTGGGTCGCGCCCTGTCCCCATGACGGCGTCGGCACGCGCTGCGCGTTGCCGCCGAATACGGCGCGCACGCACTCCACGAGCACGATGCCGATGCCGTAGGTGACCAGGATCTGGTCCTCATGCGGCCGGCCGTAGAAAAAGCGGATGATCAGGCGCTCCAGCAGAAAGCCGAGCACCAGCATGAAACCGCAGCCGACCGCGATCGCGAGCAGGAACGACTGGGTGTATTGCAGCATGACGAAGGCGGCATAGGCGCCCACGGCAAACAGCGCGCCGTGGGCGAAATTCAGCACGCCGAGCGTGCCCAGGATGATGGTGAGGCCGCTGCTGACCAGCGCCAGCAGCGAACCGAGGGCGAGGCCATTGAAGGCCTGTGAGGCGAGGGCGGGCCAGCTCGGCATCCGGGCGGCTCAGCTATACGGGCCGAGCTTGCAGCCGAACAGGCCCGGCGGATTCATCACGCTCTCGCCTTCTGCGACGTCGACGATCTCGTAATAATCCTCGGGTCCCTTCATCTCTGCCGGCGCCTTGCCGCGCAGGATCGGGATCGGACGCACCATCTGGTGATCCTCGGCGCGGAAATAGACCTTGCCGATGGTGGTCTCGTAGGGCTGCTCTTTCGAGGCCTCCATCGCCTTGATGACCTCGACCGGATTGAAGCTCTTCACCCGCTCGACCGTCAGCGCCCAGAGATAGGTCTGCATGTAGCCGATATGGGCGCCCCAGCGCGGGTGATATTTGTTCTTCGCGACGAAGGCGTCGACGAAGGCCTTCGCGAGCGGATAGCGATCCGACAGCGTCCACCAGAAGTCGCAGCTGCCATAGACGCCCTGCATGATTTCCGCGCCGAGCTCCTTGTCCTGGAACGAGGACAGGTTCGGCACCACCAGTTTCATCTTCTTGAGCACGCCGAACTGCTCGGCCTGCTTGGTGGAGGCGACGGCGTCGGCACCGAAGGCGATGTTGACGAATACGTCGGCGCCGCTGTTGGCGATGTTGAGCAGGGCCGAGGAATAGTCGGTGGTACCGAGCGGAACCACTTCCTTGGCGACCTGCTGCCAGCCCTGCTCCTTCGAGAACTTCGCGAAGCTGTCATAGACCGTGTGGCCGTAGGTGTAGTCGGGCACCAGAAAGGCGGTCTTCATGTTCTTGCCGAGCGCCTTGGCGACGACGGGCGCGAGCGCCTTCGCGGCCATGTAGGCGTTCTGCTGCGAGCGGAAGCCGTAGCGCTGGCAGTTCTTGCCGGTGATGTCGTTGGAGCCGGCGATACCGACCATGTAGAGCACTTTTTCGCGCGAGCCCAGTTCCTCCAACGCGATCGCGCTGGCGCTCGACACCGAGCCTGCCAGCATAATCGCCTTGTCGCGCTGGATGAACTGCGTGGCGCTCTGCACATCGAGATTGGGTTTGCCCTCGGTGTCGGACACCTTGTAGCGGATCTGGCGGCCGAGCACGCCCTTGCCCTGCAGGCCCCATGCCTTTGCAGATTCGCTGCCTGCGTTGATCTCTGAAATGGCGAGTTCGTAACCGAGCTTGAGATCGCCGCCGTCGCCGGAGAAAACGCCGGTGAGCGGAATGGTCAGACCGACGAAGACCGAGTCCGCGGTGACGCCGTCCGGAAAAGTACCGATGCTGGCTGGCGTCTGCGCCCAGGCGGTACCTGGAAGCACGAGACCGGCCGCGGCGCCGGCGCTTCCGAGCAGAATCTGACGACGGTCAAGCTTCATGACTCACCTTCCATGTTTCATCACCGCCGGATCGGCAGGTGGATTGCGGTTAAATATGGGCCGGGCTCACGACCCGGCATCGATATGATCGCTCTCCGCGTCGGGTTGTGATGCCGCGTCTCCGGTGAAGGACACGGGATTGAGCCGGCGCCGGTTGACGCTGAGGTCGAAAATGTCGAACCGGTTATAATAGCCGACCACGTCGTGAAACTGCTTGGGCTCGACGCAGCGGTTGAGATCGATCTCGGCGTAGAGAATGCCTTCCTCGTCGCGCAGCGCCTCGCCGATCTGCTCGCCGGTCGGATCGAGAAAAAAGGTCTCCGCGCGCGGTGTCGCGTCGAGCACGGCGGCAGCGGAGGCGTCGCGCGCCACCAGCATGTCGCGCGCCGCCCTGTCCAGCACACCCGCGGTGACGAGGCCGAACACTTTTGCTTCGAAGCAATGCGCGCTGGCCCGGATCCGGGTCGCTGCGGCGATATGGTAGTTGCCGCCGCCTGCCGGCCGACGGGTCGGCCAGACCGGCGGCCAGCTCGAGATGTGTAATTGCTCACCCTGTGCCATCAGCGAATAGCGTGCCAACGGGTTGGTGTTCTCGCCGCAGATCAGCTGCCCGATCTTGCCGAGCCGGGTGTCGACCACGCGCAGGCCCGCACCGTCTCCATTGGCCCAGATCAGCTTCTCGTAGAAGGTCGGCACCAGCTTGCGATGGTGGTTGATGATTTCGCCGTCCTCGCCGATCAGAAGGTTGGTATTCCAGATGGCGCCGACGCTCGCCGGCGACTTCTCGCTGATGCCGATCGAGATCACGATGCCGAGCGAACGCGCTTCATCCCGGATCGCCTTGATCTCGGGGCCGTCGACCAGCACCGACTGGTCCGCCATGCGCACGAACAGATCGTGATTGTCGATCGGAGCCCACAGCGCGGCCCAGACCGGGAATGCGGGAATGAAGGTCTCGGAAAAGGCCACGATTTCCGCGCCCGCGGCGGCTGCCTCCCGGATGAGCGAGATTGCCTTTTTTGTGGTCGCCGAACGGTCGAGAAATACCGGCGCGGCATGCACCGCGGCGGCCTTGAAGCGGGGAAGCATGACTTTGTCCTTGGTTCAGGACAGGCTAATGGGGCTCCCAACACCCCGATACAGACAATCCTGCAAGACGGCTTGCGGAGGGCGACAATCCGTCCCACCGCGCGGTCGCTGGCATAGCCCTTGCTGTTTGGGAGGTATGCAGGAGTTCAATTCGCTCGACTGGGACGACCTCAAGACGTTCCTTCACGTGGCGCGCGGCGGGAGCCTTGCCAGCGCGGCCAAGCGGCTTCGGGTCGACCAGTCCACCATCAGCCGCCGGATCGCACATCTGGAGTGCACGCTGGGCGCGACCTTGTTCGATCGTTCGCCGCAGGGATTGCGTGTCAACGAGGCCGGCGAGCGCCTGCTCTGTCATGCCGAGCGGATCGAGAGCGCCGTCATCGCGATGCATCAGGACGTGCAGCGCGGCGGTAGCCGAATGGCCGGCCGGGTCAGGCTCGCGACGATGGAGGGCATCGCCTCGCTCTATCTCGCATTTCGGTTCGCGCCGCTGCGACAGCGCTATCCTGATCTGACCGTCGAACTCCTGACATCGCCGCAGGCGGTCTCGGTGAATCGGCGCGAGGCCGATCTGTTCCTCAGCTTCTTCCGTCCGCCGGGGCAGGGCATGGTCTCCGAGCGGCTCGGCAGCTTTCAGCTCGGCCTCTATGCCTCCGGGGATTATCTGGCACGCGAAGGCATGCCGGAGCGGCCGGCGGATCTCGCCCGGCACAGATTCGTCACCTATATCGACGATCTCATCCAGCTCGATTCGGTGCGCTGGCTCGACGACATCATCCGCAATCCGCCGGTGAGCTTCCACTCCAACAGCATGATCGCGCAGATGAACGCCGCGGCCGGTGGCATCGGCCTCGTGCTGCTGCCAAGTTTCGCCGTTGCCGGCCGTGCCGATCTCATTCCGGTGCTGCACGACGAGTTGTCGACGTCGCGTGACGTCTGGATCAACGTCCACAGCGATCTTCAGTTCGTGCCGCGCATCCGCGCCGTCTCGAGCTTCCTCAAGGCGGTGTTCAAGTCCGATCCGCTGATGCAGGCTGATACGTCCGGCCGCAAGATGCTCGACGCGCTGCTGGTCGGAGATGCGGGAACTGTGGCCTTTCAGAACGGCTAAAGCGGTTCGTCAGCCTGTGCGCTTGCCGAACGCCAGCACGTGCAGGCCGAGCCGCTGGCGCACGATCCAGAACAGCAGCACCGTCTCGAAGCTGAGCGAGATCGAGGTCGCTGCCGCGGCGCCATGGCCGCCGTAGCGCGGCACCAGCGCGATGCAGAGCACAAGATTCATCACGAAGGCCAGCGCGTAGGCCAGCGCGCAGATCTTCTGCTGGCCGAGCATGTTGAGCAGTCGCTCCACGGGGCCGATCGCGGCGCGCACCACGAGGCCGATCGCCGCGACGAACATGATGTTGTAGCCGATCGTGAATTGCGGTCCGAACAGCCAGAGCAGCGGCTTGCCGAGCGCGAGCAGCACGATGGTCGCCGCCAGCGAAGGCCAGAACGTCCAGTTGATGGCGTGCGCGACATAGGCCGACAGGCGCGCCTTGTCGCCGAGAGCATTGTATTCGGCGAAGCGATGCGCCGTCGTCGCCGACATCGCGTAGTGGATGAATGAGACCAGCGCCAGCGTCTTCACCACCGCGAAGTAGACGCCGACCTCGTCGGAGGGGCGGAACTGCTGCAGCACCAGCACGTCGGTGTAGGACAGCAGCAGGTAGAAGCTCTCGACCAGCAGGATCGGCAGCGACACGGCGAGCCAGCCGCTGACGTCGTAGGCCTTCGGGCCCGGCTCGATGTGACCGGCGAGCTTGCGGTTCAGCACCACCATCTGCCCGGTCATCGCGATCCAGACCGCGCCGGCGCTGGCGGCCATCGCGGCGATCGCGCCGATGTGGTAGCCGAGCAGGAAGGCGCAGGCAGTGATGCCGATGATCAGCGCCTGCCGGATGATGAATTGTGGCATCAATCCGAGCTGCATCCAGTCGTGCGAGCGCGCGATGCCGTCCTGGGTGTTGGCGACCACGAAGGCCGGCAGCGTCATGCAGCCGATATAGAGCGGCAGCAGCTCGGACGGATCGAGCCAGGGCGACGCCAGCCTGACGATGCCGGCAAGTCCGAGCGATACCAGTGCCGAGGCGCCGAAGGTGAGCCACCGGCTGCCGGAGAGGAAGCCGCGCAGCAGCGCATGCGCGCCGCCGGTGCGGTACTCCGGAATGATTTTTTGCGCGGACGCCGAGATGCCGAAATCCAGCATGCTGCCGAGCAGCAGCACCCAGGTCCAGACATAGACGTAGATGCCGTAGTCCGACGTGCCCATCCAGCGCGCCAGCAGCACTTGCGAGACATAGGCAAGGCCGGCGCTGATGACGCGGATGATGAAGATGGTGCCGGCCAGCCTCCGCGTCAGCGACGCCTCGCTCGATCCGCCGGTCAACTTCGCGCGCAGCCGTGCAATCAGCCCGGCCGGTGCGGTCGTTGCGGGTTCTGCATCCATCACGGCCAATTCGAAAATCCCCGGGGCGTCCAGCCTGCTGCGGCGGGCCTGATGCGTTAGCTTCGGAAATTAGCAACCATTCGTTAAGATTCGGTTGGGTGGAGGGGACTCACCCGAACGACGGTCTGGCCTTTGCGGGAGGTTCACGGCAGGTTCGTATTGAACTCGTACGATTTCTCGGGGCCGACCAGCGTGAACTTCAGTGCTGCGCCGTCAGGCTTGGCGCCCGGCGGCAATCCATCGAGCTCGAAGGAAAACCGCTTTACGCCCGGCGGGCTGTCTTTGACCGGCTCCGGAATCGGCAGCGACCAGTCCAGTGTCGGACCTTCCACGTACAAATTGATGGTCTGCGCGTCGGCCGGTGCCACCACATCGACCAGCACATATTTGGTGCCGTCGCGCTTGACGTCGCGGATGGTCAGCGGATTGGGGTCCCCGATCGTGGCAGGCTTCGGCACGGTGTCGAGCGCTGCGCGTAAATTGGCGTCCTCGGTGGAGGCAACGCTGTTGAAGCCGAGCTCGGCACTGGCTTCGACCGGGATGCAGAGTTTCTCACAGACCGCGTAGTTGATCTCGGCGCGCAGCGTTACCGGCTTGTCGGCGGCCTTGGCGACGATGCGCAGTGGCAGCACGATCTGGTCGTGATAGCCGATCGAATGGCCGCCCGCGCCATCGTCGAATTTCAGCGGCGCCGGCCACATCACGGTCACGGCTTCGACATTGTCCGACTTCGAGAAGTCGAAGCGCGGCGGAACGCCGGAATCACCGGGCGTGCGCCAGTAGGTCTTCCAGCCGGGCTGGAGCTGAAAGGCGATACCGCCGAGCAGAACGGCGCCGCTGCGCGATCCCGCCAGTAGCCGCACCGCGGAATGTCCATCGCGTTGCCACGGCGAGGCGTCGTCGGCACGGGCTGCCATCGCCAGCGACGAAGCAAGCAAGATTGTCGCGATGCCGATCGCCGCATCCCTGGGAACTGTTGTCAGCATAGTACGTCTTTACAGGGGCGCCACGGTGCAAACCATTGAAATGCTTGTGATGGATGCATGTGATTCATGCCTGCGCAAGCCTTGATTTGACAGCAGGCCAGCCCGACATCAGGATAGGCATTGAAACCGGAGTGCTTCACCGATGGCTCCCACAGGCAAGAGAACGGGCGAAAGCACCCGCGGAACGAGCCCCGCGCCGCCCGGTTCGGCCGACTACCTCGACGGCCGGCTCCTGATCGCGATGCCAGTGATGGGCGATGAGCGCTTCGAGCGCTCGGTGATCTTTCTCTGCGCCCATTCGGCCGAGGGCGCGATGGGGATCATCGTCAACCATCCGGCCGGCAGCATCGACTTCCCAGAACTCCTGGAGCAGCTCGGCATCGTCAAGAAGGGCGAGCACATCAAGCTGCCGGAGAATGCCGAGAGCATGAAGGTCCTCCGCGGCGGCCCGGTCGACACCGGTCGCGGCTTCGTACTGCATTCCAGCGATTTCTATATCGAGAATGCGACGCTCCGGATCGACGACGGCGTATGCCTCACCGCAACCGTCGATATCCTGCGCGCGATTGCCAATGGCTCCGGCCCCAAGCACGCCATCCTCGCGCTCGGCTATGCCGGCTGGGCGCCAGGCCAGCTCGAGACCGAGATCCAGGGCAATGGCTGGCTGCATTGCGATGCGGATGCGGATCTGATCTTCGGCGACGACGTCGACGAGAAATACGGCCGCGCGCTGCGCAAGATCGGCATCGATCCCGGCATGCTCTCGAACGAGGCGGGACACGCGTAGGTCTTGCATCGCTCTCGCGGCGCCCTCCGCTGTCGTGCCCCGGCTTGACGGGGACATCCAGTACGCCGTGGCTTATCGACTCCGCCAAAACCGTCTCGGCGTACTGGATCGCCCGGCCAAGCCGGACGATGACACCGTTATTGACGAGACCCTACTCCGCCGCCTGCTGCTGCACCGTCGGCTCCGTTCCCGCCACGGTGGCGCGGCGCATGTCGCGGGGCTGGGACTGGTCGTAGCGGCGGACGCGATGCATGGTCTGGCGGTTATCCCACATCACGAGATCATGCAGCTTCCATCGGTGGACGTAGACGAACTCCGGCTGCGTCGCATGCTCGTTGAGATCGCGCAGCAACAGCCGCCCCTCCGGCACGCTCATGCCGACGATCTTGCCGGCATGCGATGAGAGATAGAGCGACTTGCGGCGATGCACGGGGTGCGTCCGCACCAGCCGCTGCAGCACCGGTTTGAACAGCTGCTTCTCCTCGTCGGTATATTCGGTGAAGCCGAGCGATCCCCGCGAATACATCAGCGAGTGCTCGCAGACGAGGTCCTCGATCTCCGCCCGGGTCTCGTCGTCGAGCGCGTCATAGGCGGCCCGCATGTCGGCGAATTCGGTGTTGCCGCCCTTGGGGTTCACCACGCGCGCCGACAGCAGCGAGAATTTTGCCGGGATGGGGCGGAACGAGCTGTCGGAGTGCCACAGGCAGTTGCCGAGATTGAACAGATGCGTGCGGCTGTCCTTCGCCAGCGGCTTGCCATCCTTGCCGAGATTGGACACGTCGTTGAGGCCCGACTGCAGCCGGTAGTCCTGCGCCTTGGTCACGGTGCCGCCACGCGCGTCCTCACGCTGACCGAAATTCAACGCGAAGGCCATCTGCTGCTCGTCTGTGATGTCCTGGTCGTGAAAGACGAGCACCGCGTATTTGTCCATGGCGGACTCGATCTCGCGCGCCTCGGCCTCGGTGAGAGGCTGTCGCAGATCGAGGCCGGACACCTCGCCGACAAAATGCGTCTGAAGCTGCCGGATGGCGATCGTCATGGCGTTTCTCCCGCGGACCGCGAGCGGTTGTTCCCGCCCTGTTGTCGAAAAAGCTACTCCCGCATCGTCAGATGTCAACGCTCCGCGTGCATGGCATCCCGTAGATGGGGTAACGGGCCGGCCGCCCGCTCGCTACGGCGCGATTTGCAAGCGCGCTCGCGAGCGGCCTGTTGGTTG
>NZ_JAFCKW010000021.1 GCF_018129965.1 Bradyrhizobium diazoefficiens
GTCAATGCGCAGAGCCAGGCGACGGCCAATCCGGCCGGCAACGATATCGTGGTCACCCTTGGCAACGATACGATCCATTCCGGAACCCTGAACACGCCGAGCGGTTCGGCGACCTCGGGAGCGGTGTCGGTCGGCTTCTCCCCGGGCGGCCTCAACCAGCCATCCGCGACGGTGTTCGGCAACGTGACGGTTGTAAGCAACGCCCAGATCACCGCGGACAAGGGCGCCGGCATCAACGCCTATGACTGGGGCAAAGGCGACGTCTCCGTCACGACCGGGGTAACCTCGTCGATCACGGCGGCTGCCGGCAACGGCATTCAAGCCAACGCCCTCAATGGCGGCAACGTATCCCTCACCAATGACGGGGTGATCAATTCGGGCGCGAACGGGCTCTCTGCCACCGCGAGCAATGGCAACGGCAATGTGAGTGTCGTCAATGCCGGTTCGCTCTCCGGCAAGACGGGCATCTTTGCGAAGTCGGTGGGGAGCGGCAACGTCACGGTCGAGAACGATGGTCAGATCGCGGCGACCAGTTTCTCCGGTATCAATGTCGTGCAGAACAACCCCGGCGCGACCGGTGGGACGACCATCACCAACACCGGCACGGTGACGGGATCGGCGAGCAATTCCGCCATTGCGGTCAACGAGAACAATGTCGGCAGCGTCACGCTGAACAACAGCGGGACCATCGGCTCGGGAGCTACAGGCTTTGCGCTCTATGAGAGCGGCGGCGATATCACGCTCAACAATACCGGCACGATCCTCGGCAATATCAATACCGGCAACGGCACCTTCAACAACAAGGCCGGTGGTATTTGGTCGGTAGGAACCTGGAGCGGACTGGGGACGGCCTCGACGACGGATGTGGCGGAGAGCAACACCATCAACAATGCCGGGACGATCAACCTGTCGGCCGGCGCCGTCATCACGGGCGCCAATGGCCTTGTCGTGACCAACACCGGGGTGATCGACAACCTGTCGGGATACGACATGATCACCGGTGCGGTGACCAACACCGGCACGATCGAGGTCATCGGTGGCACGCTCAATCTGTCGGGCGGTCTGAGCGGGACCGGCACGGTCAAAATCGACAATGGCGGCACGCTCGAACTCGCTGGCGCCTCGGCTCAGGCGATCACCTTCGCGGGCGGCAGCGACACGCTGCAGCTCGACAACGCGCTCGGCTTCAGCGGAACGATCGCCGCGACCGCGACCGGCGGCGGAACCTTTGCCATTACCGGCCTCGGCAACGTCATCACGACGAGCGGCGATGCCGTCGACCTCACGGCGTCGGGCGGAAGCGCGGGCACCCCCGCGACGCTCATAGAGACGCTCTCCGGCAATCTCACCGGTGCCGCCAGCGGCGTTGTGACGATCCAGAACGGCACGGGCGACGTCACGGTCAGCACCAGCGGCATCGTCAACGGCGGCGCCGGCAACGGCATTCTCGCCGAGATCAGCGCGACCGGCAGCGGGAACATCAACCTCACCACGACCGGCTTCGTGAGCGGAGCGGGCGCCGGCAGTGTCGGTGTGCTCGCCGAGAATCTCGATGCGGCCAACAATGGGAACGTCTCGGTCGTCGCGACTGGCGGGGCGAGCGGGACCCAGAATGCGATCAGCGCTCTTACAAAGGGCAACGGCAACGTCTCCGTCGAGGCGGGAGGGGCGATCACCGCGACGGTCCAGTATGGCGTCCGTGCCGAGAATGATGGCACGGGTAGCGTCTCGGTCGTCACCGATCCCGGCACCATCATCAATTCCGGCGGCGAAGGGATCAGCGCTTTCAACAAGAACACAAGCGTGCCAATCGGAGCGAATAGCTCGGTCACGGTGACCGCGTACGGAACCATCAACTTTGGCCCGACCCTGAATCCCAGTGGCAGCGCTGCAAAGGGAATCGATGCCGGTTATTTCGCGGGTAACGGCACCGCACATACCGGGGTCAACGGAACCGTTTTCGTCGACAATTTCGCCAACATTACCCAGACCAGCGGTACGCAGGGCTATGGCATCAGCGCCTATAGCTACGGCAACGGCGATATTACCTTGAACGACGAAGCCGGGACCTCGGTCTCGGCCGCGCAGATCGGCATCGGTGCCTTCGCCTTGAGCGGAGGCAGTCAATTTTCCGGCGGCACCGCCAACGTGGTTGTCAACGTCGCCGACAATGCCACCATCACCGGTGGCTCGAGCTTCGGTATTCAGGCGTATAACACCGCGGTAGGCAATGTCAGCGTGACGACCGGGAACGGGGATGTCATCTCGGGGGGCAGCGATGGTATCGCGGCGATCGACGCGGCGTCGTCGATCTCGGGTGGGCACACCATCACGGTGAACGCCGGCGCGGATACGATCCACTCGACCACGCGTTACGGTATCAATGCCGGCTATACGCCCGGTGGCGCAGGCGCGATCTCCGGCAGCGTACACGGCGATGTATCCGTCACCAGCAATGCGACCATCACTTCGGCGCTGAACGGCATCAACGCCTTCAATTGGGGCACCGGCAACATCACGGTGGTCACTGGCCCAAGCTCCTCGATCGTCTCGTCGTCCAGCAATGGCATCGCAGCGAACGCCTTTGACGGTGGCAACGTGTCCGTCACGAATGGAGGGGTTGCCACGGGGACATCCGGACTGTTTGCCAAGGCAGTGGGTGCGGCCAATATCACGATCGAGAACGATGGAACGCTCACCGCGACCAGCTTCTCGGGCATCAGCGTCAACCAGAATGCCTCGAATGCGGTTGGTTCGACCACGATCAGCAATACCGGAACGGTTACAGGATCGGGATCTTCGGCCGCTATCTTCGTTGCCGAGAACGCATTCGGCACCGTCACGATCGACAATTCCGGAACGATTGGGCCGGGTGTCATCGATAGCTCTACAAGCGCCATCGGGGTCAATGGTGCGAGCCAGGTCACGATCAACAACAGCGGCGAGATCAACGGCCACGTCGTGACCGGCGCGAATGGCGCGATCGGCGCCAACACCACCTTCAATAACACGGCGGGTGCGGTCTGGCAGACGAGCTTCTTCAACGACGACGGCACGCTGGTTGCGTCCGGTTCGACCATCACGGTCATCCAGCCGGGGAACGGCGCCGTGATCGGCTATGCCGGCAACGGCACAATGACGCTGGAGGCGGGGGCAACGCTGACTGCAGATTTTCTCAACATCGGGCAGCTCATCGGAAGCTCCGGTACAGTCCTGGTTACCGGTTCTGGAACGACCGTGACCACCACGGCGGGCCAGTACCAGAACATTCTGGTCGGAAATGACGGATCGGCCTCGCTGACGATTTCGGATCAGGCGGTCGTCACCACAACCGGCATGGAAGTCGGCGGCAACTATCAGCCCGGTGTCACCGACACGCTCCTGATCGACAATGCCACGCTCAACGTCGGTCAGGTATTGACTCTCGGCAACGCCGGGGCGGCGAACGTGACCGTAGAGAACGCAGGCGCCATTCACGCAGGCTTCCTCGGCCTGGCGCAGCAGCCCGGTAGTGGTGCGAATTTGACCGTGAGCGGGACCGGATCGCAGGTGACCGCCTCGTTCATGCAGCTCGGCACATCGGCGAACGTGAATGTCCTAAGTGGCGGTAGCGTCAGCATCGGCGGCCTCGACGATGAAGGTGCGATCCAGCTCATCGGTGGCATGCTCGATGTCGAAGGCGTGGTCGGCGGTACGGGATCGATCACGTTGAGCAACGGCGCCACTCTGGTCCTTGCCGGCCCGACGTCACCTGCGCCGATATCGGTGACGAGCAACAGCAGCACACTGACGCTCTCGGCCGGTAACGATTCTGTGGTCATCGCCGGGGACGGCGACACGGTCAACAGCAGCGGTGCCGGAGATGTTCTTCAGTTGTCCGGCCACAATGACGTTGTGCTTCTGTCCGGCAGCAGCCAGACCGTCACCGTATCGGGCGGCAATGCCAGCAATGTCGCGGCAACGCTTGCGGCCGATGGCGCGACATTGAACTACACCGAGACAGGAGGCGGCGGCACGATCAACATTGTCGGTGCCAACGACACTGCGACGCTGAACACCTTCAACGACGTCATCAACATTCTGGGTGCAAACGACATCGTCACTGAGCTCTCCGCAGGCAACACGATTAACGTTGTGGGAGACGGCGACATCGTCACGCTCGGCTCTTCCGAAACCGTCCTGATTTCGGGTGCGGGTGATCAGGTGACCCTCGACCAGGGCGATACCGCAATTGTCACCGGGTCCAGCGCAACCGTGACTCTGGGGGGCGACGGCGTTACCCTCACACTCTCCGGTGTCGGCACGACGGTGGCGGGAGGTGACGGTAACAACACCATCATCGTCACGGACAATGCCACTTCTAACCTGTCGCTTGGTGGTGACAGCGTCAACGTCACGGGAACGAACGCCACGCTCGCCATCACGGGCGGAGCCAACGTCAATTTCTCGGCGTCGAACGCCACGCTCAGTCTCGGTGCCAATGGCGATACGATCACCGTCTCCGGATCCAACGACGTCCTCAACCTGACCGGCGCGAGTAACGTTATCGACGTCGCGGGCGGCAATGACACGGTCGTCTTGTCCGGCGGCTCCAATACGGTGGCCGCGGCAGCATCGATCACCGGCTCGGCCAATGGGCTTGCGGTCATCCAGAACGGCGCCGGCGGCGTCGTTGTGAATGCCTCGCAGCAGGTCACTGGACAGGCGGGCAACGGCATTCTCGCAGAGGTGAGCGGTACAGGGACCGGGAATATTCTCGTAAGTGCCTCTGGCTTGGTGACCGGTACGGGTGCCGGGTCGGTGGGATTGCTTGCCGAGATCCTCAATTCTGCGGACAACGGCGATATCAACGTGACAGCGCTTGGCGGCGCCGCGGGTGGTGCCTTCGGCGTCGACCTGCTGACGCAAGGCAATGGCAATTTGAATCTGGAGGCCGCTGGCGCAATTTCAGCGGGAACAAATTACGGCATTCGAGTTCGAAGCTTCGGTACCGGCAGCGAAAACGTCACGACGGATGCCGGCGCGGTGGTGACCTCCGGCAGTACCGGACTGACGATCGTCAATGTCGACACGGCCATTCCGCAGGCCGCCAACAGCACGATTACGCTGACCAACAATGCGACGATCCATTCGGGTGTGCTTTCCAATGTTGATGGCAGCGTGGCCGGCGGGATCTATATCGGTTATCGCGGCATTTCTCCTCCCGGCATCGCCGTTCCAGACACCGACGTCAACGGCACGGTCATTGTCAACAACAACGGCAATATCAATGCGTCCGCAGGCTACGGCATCGACGCCTATAATTGGGGGAACGGCAACGTAACGCTGAACGAGGGTGCCAATACCTCGGTCTCCGGCGCCCTCTATGGCCTGGCGGCCTACGCGCTGAGCAAGGGCAGCGGGAGCGTCGCCGTCTCCGTCGGGGCCAATGCGGCCATTTCGGGTGGCTCGCTCTTCGGCATCCAGGCCTTCGTCAGTGGGGCCGGGGGCATCAATGTCACGACCGGAGATGGCGACACGATCCAGGGCGGCAGTATCGCGGTCAATGCGCAGAGCCAGGCGACGGCCAATCCGGCCGGCAACGATATCGTGGTCACCCTTGGCAACGATACGATCCATTCCGGAACCCTGAACACGCCGAGCGGTTCGGCGACCTCGGGAGCGGTGTCGGTCGGCTTCTCCCCGGGCGGCCTCAACCAGCCATCCGCGACGGTGTTCGGCAACGTGACGGTTGTAAGCAACGCCCAGATCACCGCGGACAAGGGCGCCGGCATCAACGCCTATGACTGGGGCAAAGGCGACGTCTCCGTCACGACCGGGGTAACCTCGTCGATCACGGCGGCTGCCGGCAACGGCATTCAAGCCAACGCCCTCAATGGCGGCAACGTATCCCTCACCAATGACGGGGTGATCAATTCGGGCGCGAACGGGCTCTCTGCCACCGCGAGCAATGGCAACGGCAATGTGAGTGTCGTCAATGCCGGTTCGCTCTCCGGCAAGACGGGCATCTTTGCGAAGTCGGTGGGGAGCGGCAACGTCACGGTCGAGAACGATGGTCAGATCGCGGCGACCAGTTTCTCCGGTATCAATGTCGTGCAGAACAACCCCGGCGCGACCGGTGGGACGACCATCACCAACACCGGCACGGTGACGGGATCGGCGAGCAATTCCGCCATTGCGGTCAACGAGAACAATGTCGGCAGCGTCACGCTGAACAACAGCGGGACCATCGGCTCGGGAGCTACAGGCTTTGCGCTCTATGAGAGCGGCGGCGATATCACGCTCAACAATACCGGCACGATCCTCGGCAATATCAATACCGGCAACGGCACCTTCAACAACAAGGCCGGTGGTATTTGGTCGGTAGGAACCTGGAGCGGACTGGGGACGGCCTCGACGACGGATGTGGCGGAGAGCAACACCATCAACAATGCCGGGACGATCAACCTGTCGGCCGGCGCCGTCATCACGGGCGCCAATGGCCTTGTCGTGACCAACACCGGGGTGATCGACAACCTGTCGGGATACGACATGATCACCGGTGCGGTGACCAACACCGGCACGATCGAGGTCATCGGTGGCACGCTCAATCTGTCGGGCGGTCTGAGCGGGACCGGCACGGTCAAAATCGACAATGGCGGCACGCTCGAACTCGCTGGCGCCTCGGCTCAGGCGATCACCTTCGCGGGCGGCAGCGACACGCTGCAGCTCGACAACGCGCTCGGCTTCAGCGGAACGATCGCCGCGACCGCGACCGGCGGCGGAACCTTTGCCATTACCGGCCTCGGCAACGTCATCACGACGAGCGGCGATGCCGTCGACCTCACGGCGTCGGGCGGAAGCGCGGGCACCCCCGCGACGCTCATAGAGACGCTCTCCGGCAATCTCACCGGTGCCGCCAGCGGCGTTGTGACGATCCAGAACGGCACGGGCGACGTCACGGTCAGCACCAGCGGCATCGTCAACGGCGGCGCCGGCAACGGCATTCTCGCCGAGATCAGCGCGACCGGCAGCGGGAACATCAACCTCACCACGACCGGCTTCGTGAGTGGAGCGGGCACCGGCAATGTCGGCGTGCTCGCCGAGAATCTCGATGCCGCCAACAATGGGAACGTCTCGGTCACCGAGCTTGGCGGTGTGAGCGGGAGTCAGCACGGCATCAGGGCCGTGACGCTGGGCAACGGCAATGTTGTGATCGAGGCGGCTGGCCCAATAACGGCCGGAACACAATTCGGGCTTCGGGCCGAGAGTTCCGGCAGCGGAAACATTTCTGTGGTCACGGATGCCGGCAGTTCGGTCTCCTCCGGAGGATCCGGCATCAATCTCGTGAACCTGGCCACGGCGATCGCGAGTTCAGCCAACAGCCAGATCACACTCATTAACAATGCGACGGTCGCCTCGGGGACAACGGTGAACCCGAGCGGCTCGCAAGCCATCGGCGTCGTCGCCGGCTATTTCGGCGCCAACGCCACTGCCAACACGAGTATCAATGGCACCGTGCTCGTCACCAACAATGCCAACGTCACCGCAGCGGCAGGCTATGGCGTCCAAGGGTACACTTACGGCAACGGCAATGTCACGGTCAACGAAGGCGCCGGAACGTCGGTCTCCGGGCTGCAATATGCCATCGGCGCCTATCAGAACAGCAAGGGCAGCGGCGACGTTGCCGTCACGGTCGGCTCGAATGTCACTCTGGCGACAACGGGGACGACGGCGGGCAACGCATTTTTTGCAATCCAGGCTTTCAGCAACGCGGTCGGGAATGTCGGTGTCACGACCGCCGATGGCGATACGATTACGGCGGCCAGCATCGCCATCAATGCCCAGAGCCAGGCAATCTCGGATCCATCAAGCAGCAGCGTTTCGATCGTCCTTGGCAACGATTTCATCCATTCGGGGTCATTGTTGAGCCCGAGCAATTCGCTGCCTGGGGCTGTCTCGGCGGGCTACAATCCCAACGGCACGAACACCGTCAGCAACACTGTGCACGGCAACGTCTCGGTTCAGAGCAACGCGACGATCGTCGCCGACAAGGCCGCCGGCATCAACGCCTATAATTATGGCACTGGCAATATCTCGGTCACGACAGGGGCCACTTCGTCGATCACGGCGCTGACGCCTATCACGATTGGAAGTACGACGACCCAGGCCAACGGCATCAATGCCAATGCGCTCAATGGCGGTAATGTCAGTATCATCAACGGCGGCAGCATCCATGCTGCGACCGGCATCAACGCCTCGGCGAATAAATCCGGCAGTATCACGATCGAGAACGACGGTCAGATTACCGCGGCGACGTTCTCCGGCATCAATGTCACGCAAAATAGCGCAGGTTCGACCGGATCGACCACGATCACCAACACCGGCACGGTCGTCGGTGCGGCCAATCACTCGTCTATCAATGTCAACGAGAATGCGTCCGGCATCGTCACGATCAACAACTCCGGAATTATTGGCAACACTGCGGCTGCGGGAACGAGCCAGGCTATTTTCGACAATGGTGGCGCTCTCTTGGTCAACAACAACGGCCAGATCGAGGGCAGCATCAGCACGAGCAATACCGGCGCTTTCGGCGGTACGCTTGACAATAATGCCGGAGCCATCTGGCAGGCCGGCTTTATCGACGACGAAGGAACGATCGTCGCATCGGGTGCGGGGTCGACGATCACGATCATAGGCGCTTCGAACGGCATCAGTGTCGCCAACACCGCGACCGGAAGTCTGACGGTCGCGGCCGATGCCACGGTGACGACCGGCTATTTGAATGTCGGCGCAAACGTCGGCAGCCTTGGCACGGTGACAATCACTGGCGCAGGGACCTCCCTTAATGCCGCCTCCTACATCAATGACGGCTTGCATGGTTCCGCGTCCTTGACGATCGCAGACCACGCGGTCGTCACCGCCAACAGCATGGATGTTGCCAACTATTATGCGGCCGGCGTGACCGACAAGCTCGATATCAACAACGCGACCCTGAACGTCGGGCAATATTTGACGATCGGCGATGCCGGGACTGGCAACGCTACGGTAGAGAACGGCGGTAGCGTCACGGCGGCATTCCTCACCCTCGCCAATCAAGCGGGCAGCACGGGCTCGCTGTCGGTCGATGGAGCCGGTTCGCTTGTCACGGCCACATCATTCCTGACCATGGGCTTCTCAGGTGGTTCAGCCAACCTGACCGTCACCCATGGTGGTGCCGTCGATGTTGGAACCGACGCCTCCACCATCGCCAGCGCAGTCCATGTCGGTGGCCTGGATGCGCTCCAGGGGAGTGGGACCATCAACGGAAACGTCGTCAACGATGGCAACGTCACGGCCACGGGCGGAACACTGGATATCAATGGGGCGGTGACAGGATCCGGAGTTTTCAGCATAGCGGCGGGTGCTCATCTGGAATTCGCCGGGTCAGTCGCCAACAGCGACAACATCACGTTCCAGACCCAGAGCGGTTCGTTGATCCTTGATCACTCCGCGGCGTTCCAGGCAACGATCTCCGGCTTTACCGGTGACGGCACGCTGGCTGGATCGGATCAGATCGACCTGAGGGACATCAACTACAATTCCGGCGCGTTCACCGAGAACTACGATTCCATCAACAACGTGCTCCACGTGTCGGATGGCACCAACGCCGCGGCGATCCATCTGGCTGGGACGTATCAGGAGGCCAACTTTAAATTTGTCAGTGATGGGCAGGGCGGCACGATTGTTTTCGATCCGCCGGTTCCGAGCGGCCCATATGTCCAAAACCCCAGCGGCCATTCCTTAAATCTCTCCGACGGATTCCTGTTCAATTCCAGCGAAGCGGGCGGCGGCGCAGCGTCTTCAATCCTGCAGCGTGATTTAGGCGACGCTCACGCTGGGCCAGTGCCGAGTCTCGTGCAGCTCGTTGCATCTTATGTCGATGGTTCAATCGGCGTCGATAAGCTCTCGGGCACAGATATTGCTCTTGTGGAAAAACTACATCAGGTCGATCATTATGATTTCCTCTTGGTCCATTGAATCTGTCTAGCGGATGAGCTCCCGCCGCCTCATTCGATCACCTCGTCAGCAAGCGCGAGCAACGTGGGTGGCACATTGATGCCAAGACGTTTTGCGGTGCCTGCGTTGATGACCAATGTGAACTTGCTCGCCTGTTCGATCGGAAGGTCTCCGGGCTTCTCTCCGCCAAGAATTTTCGCGGCGTATATCCCGGCGCGTCGGAAGTCATCGAGCAGGTCAGCCGAATAAGACATCAGCAGGCCCGCACGCCCCCAGTCAGGATATGTCCCCAGCGTCGGCTTGCCGGAGGCCATAACGAACGGCAGCACCTTCGCCATGTTATTGTAGAACAGCGTATCGCCGGAGACATAAAACGCGTCCGCATCTGCGCTCTGGCTGGATGCAACGGCGCTTCGATATCGTTCAGGCCCCGGATGGTGTGGTCAAGGATTTCGAAACCCAAATGCCCGGCTACGACTCGTAACGCACTGAGTTCAGCATTTGCCAATATCGACGTTGCGGTCCCGATGAAGCCGAGCCGTCTCAAACCCGGCACGATCTCCTTGAACAGTCCCATACGCTTTTGGGTCAGGGCCTGCTCGCCACCAATTGCATTCATCACATTGCCGGTGGTGTTTCCGCCGGGGTGAACGTAGCTCTCTGCAAAACCTGCCTTGATCGGATCGGCGGAATACGACGTGAACACCAGCGGCAAATCGGGAACCGTTGTGTGGACCGCAACGGCCGCCGCCGCCGACGCAATGACGACGCGCGGTTTCAGCGCGGCCAGTTCCAACGCGAGTCCCGGGAGCCGATCGAAAACACCATCGGCAAAGCGCACTGCGAAAGCGTAGTTCACACCCTCGGTGATGCCTGCCTCCAACAGTCCCTTGCGTATCGCGTCAAGCCTCGGCTTCGCAAGGTCCGCCGTCCCCGGAACGAGCACAGCGACAAGCGGCAGGCCTCTTTGGGCGAACCCAGGCAGTGGAAGAGCAATGGTCGCCAGACCAGACAATTTGAGAAATTCCCGTCGTGTCATTCGACCACCTCGTCGGCACGAGCCAGCAAAGTGGGGCTGACCTCAAGTCCGATGGATTTGGCTGCCCGGAGATTGATCACCAGTTCGAACTTGGTTGGCTGTTCGACCGGGAGATCGGCCGGCTTGGCGCCGCGGAGGATCTTGTCGACAAATTCTGCGGCACGCCGAAACAGGTCGGTGATGTCAGGCCCATAGGAGATCATCCCGCCGGCGTCGATGTTGTCGCGCGAACTGTGCATGGTCGGCAGCCGCGCGGCCAGCGCCAGCGAATTGATGCGAACGCCGTTGGTATTCACGAGCGGGTCAATGCAGACGTAAAGCGCGTCGGCATTCCCCTTGAGCGCCTCAATCGCCGGCGCGATGTCCTCGGCGCGCTGGATTTCGCACTTGACGGCATCAAGACCGAGCTTCGTGGTGGTAGCCAGCGCCGTATTCAGCTCGGGAGCCGTGAGGGGATTGGCGGCATTGAACAGGATCGCCACCCGGCGAAGACCTGGGAGAAATTCCCGGAGCACCTCGATCCTTTTGCCAGTGGAATCGGTGAGTTGACGCGACAGACCGGTCACGTTGCCGCCCGGCCGCGCGAGGCTTTCGACCAGATGGTTGCCGACTGGATCTGCGGCTGCGGCGATGACAATCGGGATTGCGGCGGTCGCGCGCTTGGCCGCCAGCACCTGGGCGTCGCCGCTGACGACGATGACGTCGACCTTTCGTTGGGCATAGTCGGCTGCGATCTCGCCCGCGCGCGCAACCGCACCCTCGGCCCAGCGATAGTCGATCGTCAGATTTCGTCCATCGACCCAGCCCAGTTCGCCCAGCCGTTTGGTGAGCCCGGCCCGTCGGGTGACGTCGGCCGTTGGCGTACTGGGACCGATGAATCCGATGATCGGAAGCTTGGCGGCCGGTTGCTGCGAACGCGCGGCAAGCGGCCATGCCGCGGCGGTAGCGCCGACCAGCGTGATGAACTCGCGTCGCCCCATGCCGCCCCCTGAGCCCTGGATGCGACATCATATCGGTTTGATCGGGCCGTTGATAGGTCAGCCGCCGATTCGATTCCAAGATCGGGGCGCGGGACTATCGCGTTCAGGTCAAATCGAGACCTTCGCAGGCCTGTACGCTCAAACCAGCTTTGGCAACGGGAGGAGGGGGCGGCGCTGCTATTCGATCACGTCGTCCGCTCGCACCAGCATCGACGGCGGTATTTCGACGCCGAGGGCCTTTGCGGTCTTCTGGTTGATGACAGTCTTGAACTGCGTCGGCTGCTCGATGGGGATATCGGCCGGGTTCGCCCCCTTCAATATCTTGTCGACGAAAACAGCGGCGTGACGAAACATGGCGGTGAAATCCACCCCGTAACCCAACAGAGCCGCCCACGGGGGGCGACAATTGGTGCGGCAACCGAGGGCACGCGGCACTTGTCCACAATTGCGGCGACCATGGGCGTGTTGGTGAGAAATGCGTTTGCGTCCGTGATCACGAGCCCGTCCATGCGGGTAGAGCCAGCGAGTGACAGCGCGCTTTCGAGATCCACGGGCACGTCAACCTCCATGGGGACCAGCTGCACCTTCAAGGCCTGCGCTGCGTTCCTCATAACGCTCATTGTACTGTCGTTGAGCGGGTTTCCTCGCTGCATCAAGACGCCAGCGCGGGCCATCGCGGGAGCCAAGCCTGCCAGAAGCTCAAGGCGTTTTTCAGCCAGTTCTGTCAGAAAAAAGGTTTGTCCAGTTATGTTGCCTCCGGGATGAGCCATGCTGGATGCAAGGCCGATCGTCACCAGATCGGGGCCCACGATCATCACCGTCGGGATTTTGGTCGTCGCGCCGTGAGCGGCAAGGATCCCGGGAAATGTGGCTGTAACGAGAACGTCGACGTCAAGATCGATGAGTTCGCGCGCCAGCGCCGGCAGCCTGCCGTCGTCGCCTCCGGCGTCGCGATATTCGACATGAACGCTTCACGCCGTCAATCCAACCGAGATCGCTCAGCCCCCCGAAGAACGCGTCCACCTCCGGATTTCGCGGTGGGGGCAGGAGAAGGCCAATGCGGGGGACGGGCCGCGCTTGCTGGGCTCGCACCGCCAGAGGCCACGCCAATACCCCGCCAACCAGCGTGACGAACTCGCGTCGCTGCATGTCGCTCCCTGCGCTCCTGAGGCGGCATCTAAACGATTTGACCGAGCACTTCAAAGGGCTACTTCCGCTGCAAATCCAGATCCGGATGTCGGGACCTATTCGATAACCTCATCAGCAGCGGTAAGTAGGCTTGGGGAGATCGTAAGATCGAGCGCTTTTGCAGTTTTGACATTGACCGATAGCTGAAATTTCGTCGGCGTTTGAACCGGCAGCTCGGACGGCTTGGCGCCCGACAGCAATCGGGCCACGTAAAATGCAGCTTCCCGGAATTGCTGGTCCTGATCGAAGCCGTAACTGCATAATCCATCCTTGCCGGCGGATTTGCGCGACGCATAGACAGCAGGCAGCCGGTATCGCAAAGCCAATTCCACGATGAGCTCGCGGTGCACCAACGTAAACGCGTCGAAGGCGACCAACAAACCTCCGTCCGGACTGGAAGCGAATGTCCGTATCGCAGCCTCGATGTCCGAATGGTTGTCGGCGGGAGCATCGACGACACTCAAGCCCGTCGCCTGTGCGGATTCCACGACACGTTTCATCAGTGTCTCCGTTGCCGCACCGGTCTGGCGGCTTCGCAGATACATCACGCGGGTGATGCCAGGCGACAAGTCGTGCAACAGGCCGAGCCGCTTACCGACAAGCCCATCCTCATAGGTGGTGAAGCCCGTGATATTGCCCACGGGATGCGAGAAGCTGCCGACGAGCGTCTCGACCGTCGGGTCGGGGAGACTGACGAAAACGATAGGTATGGTTGTCGTCGCTTGGTGGACGGAGGCAACGGTTGCTCCCTTGGCCAGTATCACATCCATCCCGAGAGAAACCAGTTCTTCGGAGTTGCCCTTCATGCGTTGAACTGTCGACCGCGCCCCAGCGCACGCTCAGGTCCAGATTCCGGCCCGGAACCCATCCCAGTCGTGCAAGCTCGGCGCTGAAGGCTTGGACGCTGGCGACCTCCAGAGGGTCGGTTTCAGCCGTGCTCATCAATATGCCGACGCGGCGCACCCGCTCCTGCGCGCGTGCGGCGAGCGGCCCCACAATGATCGCACCGCCGAGAAGACCGAGAAACCGGCGCCGCTTCATGGCCGATGCCGGAAGGGACTGCACTGGCGACATCATTCGATCACATCATCCGCAAGGGCGACCAAAGTCGGCGGCATCTCCACTCCGATCGATTTGGCCGTAGCGAGATTCACAACAAACGGGTAGCGCGTGGGCCGCTCAAACGGAATGTCCGACGGTGGCACACCTTTGAAAATCCGGCTGACGAGATCGGCGGCTCGCTCGAAACATTCCTTTGCATCCGCGCCATACGACATGAGCCCACCATCGCGAACGAACTGTTCTTCCTCGTAAATGGCTGGAATGCGCTTGGCAGCCGCATACTCGATCACGCGCTTGCGGTTGAGAATGGTCAGAACGTCCGAGACCATCAGGATGGCATCCGGCGGTTCGCGGTCCAGCGCCTCAAACACGCCGTTGAAATCATCCGGCTCACGTATGCCCAAGGCCTGAACGCTGACCCCGAGAACCTGCGCAGCTTGGGCGGATGCCCCATAACGCAATGTCATTCCGAGATCGTCGCGGTTCCACAGCATAGCAACCCGCTGCATGTTCGGCAGGAGTTGCTTGAGCAACGACAGCCGCTTGGTCGAGATCGTCGCCGCGTCGTCGGAAATGCCGGTCACGGAGCCGCCGGGATGTGCCAGACTTTTCACCAGCCCGGTTGCAACCGGATCTCCGCCGCCGGACGCAATCACGACCGGGATGCCCGAGTCCTTCGCTGAAAGCGCCGTCGGATAGCCGACTGTCACCATCACATCGACGCCGTCCGCTCTCATTTGTTCGATGAAAGGAGGGATCCTGGAGATTTGTCCCCTGGCGCTGAAAGCCGTGAATCTCAGATTCCTGCCGATATCGTAACCGCGCTCCTTCAGTCCGCGCAGCAGTGTCGCGCCCGTCACGCTGGTTTCGTCACGTGGCGGACCGGGACTGATCGTGGCGACGTGATAAATCTTGGCGGACGCCTGGCCAAAGACCGACCGCGGTATGGCCATCGCCGCAGCAGGCAACAACGTCATGAACTCTCGCCGTTTCATCGCCAATGTCCAGATTGTCCAAAATCCAAGTGAGCTTATTGATCCCGAGGTCACATTCCGGAGGAGCCGCATCTCCGCAAATCCGGCCGCCGCTTTATTCAACGACCTCGTCGGCGCGGGCGAGCCACCCGGATGTCGGGCAGGAGGGCGTTCTAGCGTTCTCCAGCCTTGACGAGGGATCTCCCGGTACGCGGGAGGATGACGGTGAACTCGGTGAATTGCCCCGGCTCCGTATCGACCTCTATCCTGCCGCCGTGTTGCTTCACGATGATGTCGTGGCTCATCGAAAGACCGAGCCCAGTGCCTTCGCCAGCCGGTTTCGTCGTGAAGAACGGATTGAACATTTTTTCCTTCACCTCCGGCGGTATACCGGTCCCGTTGTCGCGAATGCGTATCTCGATATGGCTGCCGAGATTCTTGCTGGCAGCACTGAGCAACGGCTCGAAATCAGCCTCGCGGTTGTCGGCTCCGCGCTTGCTTGCGGCATAAAATCCGTTCGAGATCAGATTGAGCAGAGCGCGGGTGATTTCCTGCGGGAACAGCTCTATCACGCCGACGTCCGGATCCAGGTCGCGCTGCAGCGTGATATTGAAATCCGGTCTTTCGGCGCGTGCGCCGTGATAGGCGAGATTGAGGCTCTCGTCCAACAGCGCATTGACATCGACCAACCGCTGCTCGCCCGAACCTTCCCGGGAATGCAACAGCATGTTCTTGACGATGGAATCGGCGCGCTTGCCGTGCTGAATGACCTTTTCGAGGTTGCTTTTCAGGAGTTCGCGGATTTCATCCAGTTCCTTTCGCCTGTCGGCCTCGCCCAGCGCCGGATTTTCGAATAATTCGGTCATCTCGTCGATGAGTTCGACCGACAGTGCCGAGAAGTTATTGACGAAATTCAGCGGGTTCTTGATCTCGTGTGCGATGCCGGCGGTGAGCTGGCCGAGTGAGGCCAGCTTCTCGGTCTGCACAAGGCGATCCTGCGCGGTACGAAGCTCGTCGAGCGAAGCGGCGAGCTCCTTGGTGCGTTGCTGTACCTCGTCGAACAGGCGGGCATTCTCGATCGCGATCACGGCCTGGTCGGCAAAGGTTTCGATCAGTTTGATCTGTCGCGGCGTGAACGGCCCAGCAATGGGTCTGGCCAGGTCGAGAACGCCCAGCACCTCGCCATCGCGCAAAAGCGGCACGCCGATGATCGACTGCCAGCCTCCGAGCTTTATGGATTGGGGCAGCGCGTATTCGGTATCGGCTGCGATGTCGGGAATGTGGATGGTGCGCCGCTCGACCGCGGCGCGTCCGGCGACCGTAGCACGATCCAAACGATGCGGATGGTTGGACAGATATTCGACGAATTCGGGCGTGCCGCCGTAACTCGCGCCCACATGCAGAAGGTCGCCCTGGGACTGGAACAGAATGCAAATGGATGCATCGCAGAGACTGGCTGCGGATTCAAGAAGCGTCTGCAGGACTGTCTTGAGATCGAAGACTGAACGGCTGATCACCTGCAAGACCTCTGACGTCGCGGTCTGCTGCTGCAATGACTCTTCGAGATCACGCGTCCGGTCCTGAACCTGTCTGAACAGGTTCACATTGGATATGGCGATGACCGCCTGGTCGGCGAAAGTCTTGAGCATGTCGACATGGTGATCGGCGAAGGGGCCCGGCTCACCCCGGGTCACTCCGATGGCGCCGATGGCCTGGCCCTCGAGCAGCAGCGGCACCCACAACGCGCTGCGCCATCCGCGACGGCGTACGATCGCCAACTCATCCAATTGACCGGCAAGCTCCACTTCTGCGTCGACGATCCTGTAGATCTCGCCGCGGCGGACGGCATCGCTGTAGGTGAATCGCGACAGCGGTCGGGGATAGAAATGTCTGAGCGCCGCATCGGCCGCAGGCGTCGTCGACGTAAACGCCGACAAATGAACGACATCATCGATAATGCTCACGACTGTCGTTGCAGATCCGCCGACAAGATGATTGGAGCGCTCGGCAATGGCCTGGAAGACGGGCTGAACGTCATCAGGCGAACTGGCGATGACCTTCAGGATTTCCGCAGTCGCGGTCTGCCGTTCCAGCGCTTCCCTGGTCTCGTTGAACAGCCGCGTGTTTTCGATGGCGATCACGGCCTGATCGGCGAAAGTAGCGACCAGCTCAATCTGCTTCTCGGTAAAGGCGCCGGGTTCGCTGCGATTGAGCGATAGCGCACCAACAAGCCGGCCTTCGCGCAACAGCGGCACCGCGAGCGTCGCACGATAGCGCGCGCGGCTCTGCTCGCCGGTCAGGCCATAAGCCGGATCGGCCAGCACGTCCGGAATGCAGACCGGCTTCAGGGAAGCTCCGGCGCGGCCGATCGCGGAGGGATGGCCTGGCATCAACGGGCGACGTTCGAGCATTTCGTGAACCTCGGGTGGAAAGTTCCAGCTTGCGAGGATACGAAACACGCTGCCATCGTAGCGGAAGAACATCGTCTGCTCGGATCCGCACAGCCGAGCTGCGGTATCGGAAATGGCCTCAAGCACGGGATTGAGGTCCGAGGGCGAGCGGCTGATCACCGCAAGGACGGCGCTGGTCGCGGTCTGCTGCTCAAGCGCCTCGCTGAGATCGCGCGTCTTGGCTCCAACTTCGCTGAACAGCCGTGCGTTCTCGATGGCGATGGCAGCCTGATCCGCAAAGCTCTGAATGAATTCGATCTCGGTCTCCGTAAACGGCTTCATGGGCTGGCGCGTGACAACGAGGGAGCCGACGCCGCGCGATTCGGAAATGATTGGCGCATAGAGCACGGACATGCCGCCGGCCAGCCTTATGGCATCCCTCTTGTGCTCCGGTACGCCTGCCTTGTCGGCAAGGTTGGGGAAATGAAGCGGTCGTCGTTGCGCGATTGCCCGGCCGGTCGAACTGTCAGCGAGCGGCATCGAATCCGTTCCCCAGTCTCCCACTCCAGGGCCGCGTCGCGCAACGCCTCTCACCCTGTCGCCTTCGACCAGGTAGACGGCCGCATCATAGGGGTTGAACAGGCGCTGACAGGATTCGAGGATTGTGTCGAAGACTGGCGCCGCATGAGCTACCGAACGGCTGATGATCCTCAGGATGTCCGCCGTCGCTACCTGCCGCTCCAGTGCCTCCTTGGTCTCCTTGAGAAGCCGCGCGTTCTGAATGGCGATGACGGCCTGGTCGGCGAAGCTTTGCAGCAGGGCAAGCTCATTGTCAGTGAATGGCAAGAGCCGGTCGCGGAGCACGATGATAGCGCCGATTGCCTTGTCCTCGCGGCGCAGCGGCGTGCCACACACGGTGCGGGCGCCTCCGGCCCGCGCATGGGGCAGGCCGGGAAAGTCGGACATCGAGGGATCGAGCTGGTCGAGGTCTGGAATGTGGATCTGCCTGCACTCAGCCACCACCGTGCCTGGCAGGTTTCGGCCGCCCACCTTGATCATCGACCGTGGATAGGCCGAGCCGATACGCTTGGCGCTGGCGCCAACGCGATACTCCTGCGTGAACTCGTCTCCCTCGGCAAGCTGGATCGCGACGCTGGACGCGTCGAACAGACGCGCGGTCGTCTCGGCGATTTGCTGCAATGGCCCCGCGGCGTCCCCCGATATGTTGGCGACCGCGCGCAGGATTTCGGCGCTGGCCTCCTGTTGCCTCCGCGCCGCCTTCAACTGGCGTTTCAGCAGCGCGGCCGACGGCTGACGCGAAGGTTTGCGCGCCGGCGATCCAACGAGATTGGCCGTCGTGCCAGGCTTTGCCGTCTTGGTCTTGGCCATTTAGCCCCCGAGGTAAACTATTTGATCCGGACGCGGGCGCAAAGGTGCCTGAAGCACGGACGTCTGAAACGGGTCGATTGCGGAAATAGGTCAATTCGTTCGTCAGTAAGGGCGAGCAAAGTGGGGCACCTCGAGCCGATCAATTTGGCATGGGCAACATCTATCAGGAAAGTACAGCGCGTGGGTTGCTCAAACAGAATATCGGGCGGCTGCGCACCCGCCAAAACCCGGCTGAACAGATCGGCGGCACGCTCGCACGCTTGTTTTGCATCGATGCCATACGACATCAGACCTCCGTCATGAACGGATTGCTCTCCTTCGCACATGGCGGGAACCAGCTCATTCGATCATCTGGTCCGTCATCACCAGGATGGTCTGAGGGATCGTCAGCCCCAGCGTTCGTGCGGTCTTGAGATTGACGACCAATTCGAATTTTGTCGGGAGTTGGATCGGCATCTCCGATGGCTTTTGACCTCTGAGGATTTGATCGACATAGCCCGCGGCGCGTCGCGAGAGGTCTGCGATATCGGCACCGTAGCTGAATAGAGCGCCGGCCTGCGCAAACTCCGCCTGCTCGCCAATTACCGCGACGTTCATGTCGGCGCCGACGCGGCAGATATCCTTGATCATGGCGGCGGTCATGTAGTCGCGAATGACGATCATGGCGGTGCCGCCGGCCTCCGCAAGCTTCCCGATCTGCTCCGCCACTTGCGTCGGCGTCGGCGCAGTGAGCCCCACGCGGATTGGCTTGATACCGAGCTTCTCCGTATCCGCCATGGTCTGGTTGCCCCAGGCCGTGAACGTCGGGTCGGTGGCGTTGTGCATGACACCAAGCTTTGTCAGGCCCGGAATGATCTCCTTCATCATCGCGATGCGCTTGGCCGACATCTCCTCGCCGAAGGCCGAAAATCCGCTCACGGTGCCACCAGGGCGGGCGAGACTCTGAAACAGTTCGGGGTCGCTCTGCACTGCCGGTAGCGCGATTGCGACCACCGGGATCTTCGTCTTGCGTACCGCGGCCCGCGCTGCGGCAGGGCCCGGCGCGAGCAGCACGTCCACGGGGATCGCGACGAACTCGTCGATGATCGCGTGCCCACGTGCGACATCGCCATTGGCGTTGCGCATCTCGACGATGATGTTACGCCCTTCGACATATCCGAGATCGGCCAGGGCCTTGCGGAAGGGCTGCTGGATCGTGGCGTCGATGGTGGCGCTGGCGAAGCCAAGGAAACCGACGGTCGGGAGACGATGTGCCCCTTCCTGCTGTGCACGTGCCTCAAGCGACCAAGTTGCAGCCCCCCCCACCGCCAACCCGATAAACTCACGCCTTCGCACGGCCGCCTCCAAGGCTGGAAAAGCGGCAGTATAATCGTTCAAACCCAACATCTGAAAGGTGTCCGGGAGCGATACGACGAAATCTTGTTAGCGATAGCGAATGCCGCACATGGTGAAAGCAAGCTCGGGACCCTGCAAGCCACCTGCGTCACGGGCAGATTGATCGATCACCTCTCGGACCGAAATTCGGCGCAGCGCCCGGAGACGGCGTCGGCCCATTAATTCGCATAGCCAGTCAGACCTACTCCGGGAGCGCGACGAGCGTTCGGAAAACTTTGCGCGTATCTCCGTCTTCCCCGAAGCACCAGGGGCGGCCGGGCGAAATCACCGAACCCAGTGTCCCAGCGGTCGTCCGCACAAGACAACGACCAGTCTTCTTGCTAATTTGGCCAGGATGAGCATTTCCCTGCATCCGGATAGGTCGGAAGGACGAACGCTGGCGGCTTCGTCCGCGGCGGTCGCACCGCCTGTCCAGGGCGCTTCGGGACCGAAGGTCCGTGCCCGCCTGTTCGCCAAATACGTTGCGCTGTTTGTGGCGGTGGTGAGCGTGGCACTGCTGTCCAACGGAATTTTCGAGGTTTTCTTCTACTATCGCGAGCATAAGGCGTCCCTGATTCGGATTCAGCGAGAACAGGCCGAGGCCGCCGCGGCCAAAATCAGCCAGTTCATCAAGGAAATCGAAAGTCAGATCGGCTGGACCACGCAGCTCCCTTGGTCGGCGGGCTCGCTGCAGGACCGCCGTTTTGATGCGCTTCGGCTGCTGCGGCAGGTGCCGGCCATCACCGAACTCTCGCAAATCGATTCGACCGGCAAGGAGCGTCTGCGGGTTTCGCGCCTGGCCATGGATGTCGTGGACTCCGGTCTCGATCTCTCCAGGGACCCCAAATTCGCCGAAGCGGTTGCCAATAAGGTCTATTACGGTCCGGTCTACTTCCGCCGGGAATCGGAGCCCTACATGACCCTGTCGCTGGCCGGCACCCGCAAGGACGCCGGCGTCAGCATCGCCGAGGTCAATCTGAAGCTGATCTGGGATGTGGTCTCGCAGATCAAGGTCGGGGAGCGAGGGCACGCCTATGTGGTGGGATCGGGAGGTCGGCTGATCGCTCACCCCGACATCAGTCTGGTGCTGCGCAACACGGATATGTCAAAGCTCGTGCAGGTCCAGGCGGCCCGCGCTGGCAACGCCAACGACGCAGATGCGTTGCAAGGCTCGCTCAATATTCAGGGCCAGGAGGTGCTGACGGCATCGGCGCCGATCTCGCCGCTCGGCTGGACCATGTTCGTCGAGTTGCCGGTGGAGGAGGCCTATTCGTCGCTGTATCTGTCGCTGCAGCGCCTTGCGATCGTGCTCGCCGCGGCATTGATCTTTGCCATTATGGCGGGAGTTTTCCTGGCCCGCCGGATGGTCGGTCCGATCAGGGCGCTAAGCGCAGGAGCGGCACGGATCGGCGGTGGCGATTTCTCCCAGCGCATCTCGATCAAGACCGGCGACGAGCTGGAAGGTCTTGCCAATCAATTCAACGACATGGGCGCGCGATTGCAGGAGTCCTACGCAGATCTAGAGCAGAAGGTGGAAAGGCGTACCGCACAGCTCAGCGAAGCGCTTGAGCGGCAAACCGCGACCGCCGACATTCTCAAGGTCATCGCCAGTTCTCCCGACGACGTACAGCCGGTGTTCCAGGCGATTGCCGAGCGGTCGAACCAGCTGGTGCATGGACTGTCGACGACGGTGCTTAGTATCGTCGATGACACCGTCCATTTGTCGGCTTTCACGCCGACCAATCCACAGGCAGACGTCGCGCTGGCGGCGTATTTCCCAAGACCGGTTTCCGCCTTGCCGTTTGGAGATGGGATTCGTCGCGGCGAAATCGTCCGCATCCCCGATACGGAACTTGAACCCTCCCTGCGCGAACTGGCTCGCCTGCGCGGCTATCGCAGCATGTTGTTCATTCCGCTGCTTCACGACGGAACGCCGATCGGCATGATTGGGCAAACCAGGGTCGAACCCGGCTCCTTCGAGGATAATCACATCGAGCTGCTGAAGACGTTCGCCGACCAGGCAGTCATTGCGATTTCCAACGTGCGGCTGTTTCAGGAGGTGCAGGAGCGCACCCGGCAGCTCTCGGCGTCGCTCGACGAGCTGCGCACCGCGCAGGATCGTCTGGTGCAGACCGAGAAGCTCGCCTCGCTCGGCCAGCTTACCGCCGGCATCGCCCATGAAATCAAGAACCCGCTCAACTTCGTCAACAATTTCGCAGCGTTGTCGGGAGAGTTGATCGACGAGCTGAACGACGTGTTGAAACCGGTATCGCTCGACGACAAGACGCGGGAAGAGGTCGACGAACTCAGCCACATGCTGAAAGGCAATCTCGAAAAGGTCGTGCAGCACGGCAAACGGGCCGATTCGATCGTCAAGAACATGCTGCTGCATTCGCGTGAGGGGTCCGGCGAACATCGGGCCACCGACATCAACGCGATCGTCGAGGAAAGCCTTAATCTTGCCTATCACGGCGCCCGCGCGGAAAAGGCTGGATTCAATATCACTTTGAAGCGCGACTTCGATCCTGCCGCCGGCCAGATCGAGTTGTATCCACAGGAGATGACCCGCGTTTTTCTCAATCTGATCTCGAACGGTTTCTATGCCGCAGCCAAACGCAAGGAGAGCGGCGAGGAGGGGTTCGAGCCGACGCTGAGCGCGGCCACCAGGAGTCTGGGCAACAAGGTGGAGATCCGGATTCGCGACAACGGCACCGGCATTCCGCCCGAGGTGAAGGAGAGGATGTTCAATCCCTTCTTCACCACCAAGCCGGCGGGCGAGGGCACCGGCCTCGGGCTGTCGATGAGCCACGACATCATCGTGAAGCAGCACGGCGGCACCATCGGCGTCACCACCGAGCCCGGCGCATTTACCGAATTCATCATTACGCTGCCCAGAAGCGGGGCCGCACAGTCGATTACCGGAGGCACGAATTGAGCGTTTACATACTCGTCGTCGATGATGAACCCGATGTCGAAGCCTTGTTTCGTCAGCAGTTTCGCCGCGATCTGAGATCCGGCCGCTTTACGATGGAATTCGCTCCGTCGGCCCCGGCGGCGCTGGCGCGCGCCGCCGAGGTGAGGGATCCCTCTCTGATCCTGATCCTCTCCGATATCAACATGCCCGGCATGAGCGGGCTCGAAATGCTGCCGAAGGTCCGCGCCGAGCGTCCCGATGTGCCCGTGATCATGATCACCGCCTATGGCGATGCCGAAACGCGCCGCAAGGCTTTGGAGAACGGTGCGGTCGGCCTGCTGACCAAGCCAATCGATTTCGCGCTGCTCAGGGCCGAGATCGACAACCGGCTGGGCCAAGCCGCATGACCGCGACCATCCTTGTCGTCGATGATGAGCCCGATCTCGAGGCTCTGGTTTTGCAGAAATTTCGTCGTCAGATCCGTGATGGAACGGTGGCTTTCGTATTCGCGCATGACGGCATCGAGGCGCTGGCCTCCATCGAGCAGCATCCGCATGTCGACATGGTGGTCTCCGACATCAACATGCCAAGGATGGACGGGCTGTCACTGCTGGCCAAGCTGCAGGAGGCCGACGACAAGAAGTCGACCATCATCGTTTCCGCTTACGGCGACATGAGCAATATCCGTACGGCGATGAACCGCGGTGCCTTCGACTTCCTGACCAAGCCGATCGATTTCGGCGATCTCGAGATGACGATCGACAAGACCATCCGCCATGTCGAGACGATGCGCGAGGCCCGCCGCCGCCAGCTTGAGGCCGAGCGCGCCCACGCCTCGCTGTCGCGATATTTTTCGCCGCAAATCGCGAGCCGTCTCGCGGCGATCGGCGACAGCGACGGGATGGAAGTGCACTGGCGTGAGATCGCGACCATCTTCACCGACATCACCGGCTTCACCTCGCTGGTGGAGACCGCAGCGCCGGACGTACTGGGGGCGTTGCTCAACGAGTATGTCGGCGGCATGACCGACGTCGTGTTCGACCACGAGGGTACGGTTGCCAAGATCATCGGCGACGCGATCCAGGTCCTGTTCAACGCGCCCGGCGACCAGCCTGATTATGCCCGTCGCTCTATTGCCTGCGCTCACGATCTCGACATCTGGGCACAGGCGTTCCGCGAACGGTGGAAGGAAAAAGGCGTCAATTTCGGCGTCACGCGGATCGGCATTCATGCAGGCCCGGCGTTGGTAGGCAATTTTGGCGGCAGCCGTTTCTTCGACTACACAGCCTATGGCGACACCATCAACACTGCAGCGCGGCTCGAGGCCGCAAACAAGCAGCTCGGCACCCGCATTTGCGTTAGCGCCGCAGTAGCCGATAGCGCCGGCAATTTTCGGGGACGGCCCGTCGGAGATATCATGCTGCGCGGCCGCAGCGAGCCGCTTCGCGCCTTCGAACCGCTGCAAGACGCGGCATTCAAGGCTCCTGCCACCGCCCAATATGCGGACGCTTTTGCCAAGCTCGAGGCCGGCGACGCCACGGCGATGCCGGCTTTTGCGGCGCTTGTTGGCCTGCATGCCGAAGATGCGTTGGCAGGATTCCAACTGAAGCGGTTACTTAATGGTGCCAAGGGCTCCCGCATTCAACTTGACTAGGGAAACCACTGCGTTTCCGCATAACCGCTGTAAACGACCAGCTAATCCGGATTCTTTCGAGCAACGAGACGATGGCTGTCAAGAACAACGACGTCGTTGGAACAAAGGGTAGCGAGTATATTCAATTCGGAGACAATGCATCTCTGGATGCGGGAGCAGGTTTACCAGTCAAAGCAACAATATGGACAGGTCGTGAGGCAGCCAACCGACCGTGGCGAGCACCGTAGATCGGTTGCAATTCAGGCAGAAAAGTCGAAAAATGTCAGTCAGATTGACGGGATCCCCTTCCGCCAGTTCTACCGGCCGGGTCAACTGATCAGGCTTTCCCGTTCAGGTGATCGGTGAACCCAACATCCAATCCCGCCTCCCTCGACAAGCTGAAACTGCGCATTCAGGCGTTGCGCGCCAAGACGATCGCCAATGGCTGCACCGAGGACGAGGCGCTGTCGGCTGCTGCCAAGGTGGCCGAGCTGCTGGATCGTCACGACCTGTCGCTGTCGGATGTCGAGCTGCGGGCCTCGCCATGCGAGCGCAAGGTCTTCGAGACCCATCGCAAGAAGCGCATTCCGCTCGACGACTGCATCGGCGCGATCGCCCATTTCTGCGATTGCCGGGTCTGGCGCGAGAAGAACGCGGCCGGGGAGAATAGCTATGTGTTCTTCGGCCTCGGCGCGTATATCGAGGTCGCGCATTATCTGGCCGAGCTGATCGACGGCGCCGTGCGCGCCGAGCTCGGCCGCTTCAAGACATCGGATGACTACGCCCGGTTCCGGCACCAGGAGCGTCACCTCGCCAATGCCTCCTTCGCCCTCGGGATGGTGGCTTCGGTGGCGGACCGGCTGGTCGCGATCAAGGCCGGTCGCGACGAGGTCAACGAAAGCACCGGCCGCGGGCTGGTGGTGCTCAAGACCTCGGTGGTCGATGCGGAGTTCGACAAGCTCGACCTCAAGCTCCGGACCATGCGCGGCGGCAGCCGGATGGTGTCGATGACGGCCTACGAAGCCGGCGGCGCCGCCGGCGCGTCACTGCCGATCAGTCCCGGCCTGGGTGGGGCGCGGGAAGGCGCCACGCGCAAGGTGAGCTGAACCGCAACGGGGAGGGGCGCGGCATCGTCAGGCTTCACTGGTACCGCCAATAGGTAGAAGGCGCCGGCGGCTCGGGATATTTCCGCACCTGTGTCAGTCGCGGCAGCTTCATCCCGTCAATGAGGAGAAGCTTGAGGTCCTCCATGACGGCACGATTGGTCGCAAATACCGTGTGGTTCAATCCGAGGATCTCATCGCCGACCGCGGTCACGTCGATCGTGTCGAGGTTTGGCAGCAGAACCGGACCATTGGCGGCAACCATCCCGGCCCTCGGAAAATCGGCGAGCTCGGCCGATGCGAGCAGGGCCTTGTCGGCGGACGAGGCATACAGCGTGGCGCCGTCAACGATCTTCTGCGCCAGGGGAAGTTGAATCATGAACTTGTCGCGGGCGACGTCGGGCGCGGCCATGACGAGCTGTCGCACCCTGACGGGATTGGACTGCGCCGCCAATTGATCCAGCGCCGGCAGCACGACGCGGTTCCCCATGCTGTGGGCGATGATGTCGATGTGCTCGATCCCGCTGTCGTGCAGTTTGGTCAGCAGTTCGACGAATTCGGGTTGCGCGATGTCCGCGCTGTCCTGGTCATAGCCGTAATCGCGCACCTTTCCCTTCGAACTCCAGGAGAAGAGCACGGAAACGCCCTGGTACTGGAGATCCCAGACGATCTGTGCGTTCCGAAAGAGTGCGTCCTCGAACCCCGTATTGAAGCCGTGCACGAAGATGAGGGCGCGGTTCTCCGATTGGTCGGCTTGCCGCTTGATCAGATCTCTCCAGTCGGCATACGAGGTTGCTGCAAGCCGTTTGATGGAGAAATGCTTCTGCTCATCGGTGGCGGACTTGTAGTCGAATCCCAGAAAATGCCACTCGGAGGGCAGTTCGATCTTGCCAGGCTCATGGTCTTCCGGAATGCGAACGCCGGCGACGCCGTAGCTCAATTTGCCCGACCGCGGTGCATTGGTATCGAGGGTCGACACGTTGTTCGTGATCTGGATGTTGCGGTCCGTTGCATAGAAGAACTCGACCAGCCTTGCATCCTGATTGCAGGAGCTTGGAGCCGTCTCACAGGACTGAACGACCGCCGGCCGCCGATACCCGCTCGAATAGCGCCGATGATAATGGGCCGAATTGCTCGTCGGAGCTTGCGAGGGCGCAGTTGGTGTCCCGGCGCCATAGACGTCCGCGCCCGTCATTTCAGCGGCAAGGATTTTGCTCCCATCCTGGATGCTGAAATTCCAGGACGAAGCACCGTTGGCATGCCGGACTTCCGCGTCGATGATGGTTTGATTGGACAGGTATCGTTCCTCCCCAAGCTCGACGCCTGTCACCTGTCCCAGGCGCGAGAGGATCGGGTATCGGGACTGATCGTCGGGCCGGTAGTCCCGCGAGGTCGCTGATTTCACTTTTGCAAGGTCGGACGTCCGAACGCCTTCGACGAATTGGGAAATGTTCTGCTGCAGCACCGTTCGGTCGGCGTCGTTGGCGGCTTGGAGCGCGCCAGATGGCGTGAACAGGATCAGGAACGACATAAAGGCAATGAGATGCATTTTCATGGGGCGACCTCTGCCTTGCCAAGCTTACGGGCACGACCTCAGGCAGGAAAGCCGTCATTGAATGGCGGACGTATGAAATAGATCACGTCACCGAAAACTTCCTGCGCGCCCCGCGAAGGAAGTTGAATCGCCTTCGGGGAGGGCACAGCTTTCGGGCGGAACCAAGAGGCATGCCCCTATCGATCCGGCCAATCCGCTGCCGCCTTGTCGCTTATGCTGTCATTCGTGCTAGTCTGGCGGCTGTCGTCGTGCTTGCCGGCCGGTCCCACGAGACCCATGAATGTGGAGTAAGATAAATGGTCAAAGCCCTCTGGAACGGACGCGTGATCGCGGAATCCGGTCGAACCGAGGTCGTGGAAGGCAACCACTACTTCCCGATTGACGATGTCCATCAGGAATTCCTCACACCGAGCAGCCATCAATCGACATGTCCGTGGAAGGGCGTTGCGCGGTACTACAATGTCGTCGTTGATGGCGACCAGAATCGGGATGCCGCCTGGTACTATCCCGATCCGAAACCGGCCGCGAAAAACATCACGGGCCGGGTGGCATTCTGGAAGGGCGTGAAGGTCGAAGCCTGAACGGGTTGCGCCGGTATTTCGGGTTCTCTCAGACGTATTTTTCCAGCAGCTTCCTTATATCGACCCGCGCCTTGAGGCGCGAGGCGAGCAGAAAGATGCCGCCCACCTTGCGCTGGACGAACAGGACGTCCATCGGCGGGATGGTCCTGACATCGCGATTGGCGGCGATGCGCAAGCCGCCATCGCGCAAGCGCGCCGCGATGTCCGTCTTGCCGAAATCGAACAGGCCTTCGTTTCGCAAGGGCTGCATCGCCAGGTCGAACAGCGCCATGATCTCGTCCTGCCGTACGCGCGGAATCTGTCCGGGAAACAATTTCAGATCGAGCGCCACCCGGATTGCCGAGGCGCGATCGCCGGCGATGCCGGCGCGCAGCAGGCCGAGATAGCTGTCCGTGGTCTCGGGAGAGAACGCCCGGACCGCGCCGAAATCGAGCAGGACGAGACGCTCTGTCTCGGCACTGTAGCGGTAGTTCGCGAAATTGGGATCGGTCTGCATCAGCCTGAATTCGAACAACTCGCGTAGCACCAGATCAATGAGGAGCGTTGCGATCCGGTCGCGCCGGACCTGCGGCGCAGCTTCGAGCGCGTCCAGACTCGTGCCGCCGACGTAGGACATGGCGAGCACGTTCTTGCAGGTGAAGTCGGGGTGTAGATCGGGAATCAGAACGTCCGGGCTCCCGGCGAGGAGGACCCCGAACTGCTGCAGATATCGCCCCTCGCGTTCGTAATCGGCCTCCTCATGCAATTGCTGCTTCGCCTGTGTGAGCATCGGCGACAGATCCAGCCCTGCAGGCAGGAGGCCGGACATGCGCAACAGGGCCGAGACATTGTCGACGTCGCTGTCGATGCTGTCGCGGATTCCGGGATACTGGATCTTGATCGCGAGGTCGCGGCCATCCCTGGTTCGCGCGCGGTGAACCTGGCCGATGGATGCCGCCGCGATCGGTTCGAAGGAAAACCACTCAAAACGCCGCTCCCAATCCCGTCCCCACTGCCGATCGAGCGTTGCCCGCAGCTGGCTCCGCGGCATGTGATGCGCGTCGGAGCGCAGACGTCCGAGTATGTCGGCGAGCTCACGCGGCAACAGATCGCCCGCGTCCATCGACAGCAGCTGCCCCACTTTCATCGCCGCGCCGCGTAAATGGGCCAGCTGGTGCATGACCTTGAAGGCGTTGGCCGGCGTCAGCAGCAGGTCATTCAGGCTGGGACGCCGGCCTTCGACGAATTGTCTGGCGCCGTCCAGGATGATGCCGCCTGCGACATCCGAGGCCAACGTGGCAAAACGTGCCAGCCTGGACAGCCGCCCGGTTGGAACCGGCCGTCCTCTCGGGGCAAATTTATCTGGCGGCAAGGCGCGGTCCCTGTGCTGGCGAGTGATGGCGAGGGCCGGACTATCGCACTTTTTCGGGTTCATCCCCATCCTTGCGTTCAGGTTCCAGCTATCCGGCTTTCGGGAAAGAGAGGCCGTCGCCGGGCGAAAAAGGAAACGCGCTCAATTGGGAGCGGCTGGCTTGATGTCCAGCCCTATCGGTTGCAGTCTCCGGCGCCCTGAGATCGATGAACGCTTCAACCGCGCATCGCTTTTTCCCTGACCTTCGCCATAGGCGCGAATGACAGCAAAGTTTTCCAAATTGATCCGGCTCCAAAGAGCTAGGCTCGTTTGACCATTCTTGTTTGCCGCACTCGCCATTTCACGACCCGGATGCATTTTTCAGGAGGTTATTTTGACGTTTTTCAAGACGGCGTTGTTGCATGCATTGACGCTTCTGATCATCGCGGCGTCGACGATCAGCGAAGGTTTTCCGCAAAGCGGCGGAAGCTCAACCGCGACGGGAGCCACGGATGCCCTGCCTGCCTGGGCCTTCTTGTGGGATCCGACCGTGCAAGTGCCACCGCCCAGCGAGGCGCCCGTCACGCTGGCCGGCAGCAATGTCACCTACAGCTGGAAGCAGGCGAGGGACCTGTTCGTTGCACTCGACTGGCATCCTGAGGCCCATCCCGCGATGCCTGATATCGTGGCGAACGGACGCAAACCCGAGATTCGCGCGTGCGGCGCATGTCATCGTGTCGAGGGCACCGGCGGTCCGGAGAATGCGAGCCTCGCCGGTCTGCCGGTCGCCTATTTCGTCCAGCAGATTGCCGACTTCAAGAGCGGTGCGAGAGTGATGTCCGGCCCGCTTCGGCCTTCCACGCAATTCATGTCGGCGTCGGTCAAGGGCCTCACGGACGCGGACATTCGTGCCGCGGCGGAATATTTCGCGGGCCTGACGCGCAAGTCGCTGATCAAGGTCGTCGAAAGCGACACGATTCCGAAAACCGGACCCTCCCGCCTGTTCTACGTGAGGAGTCCGGACGGCGGCACCGAACCGCTTGGCCGACGCATCGTAGAGATGCCGGACGTCGTCGATCAATTCGAGCTTCGCGACTCGCGCGCGACATTCACGGCCTTTGTCCCGGTCGGAAGCCTGTCGAAGGGAGAAGCGCTCGCAAGGACAGGGGGATCGGGTGCGACGGTCGCCTGCAATCTCTGCCACGGAGCGGACTTGAAGGGGCTGGACGCCGTTCCCGGCATTGCAGGGCGATCGCCGACCTATCTCATGCGTCAACTCTACGAATTCCAGCACGGCAGCCGATCGGGAGCCTCGAGCGCCCTGATGAGGCCAACTGTCGAGAAGCTGTCGCAGGACGACATGATCGCTCTCGCGGCCTATGTCGCCTCGCTCGATCCGTGAGAGCAGGACAGGAAGGCTGACCTGCCCCGGTGGCTTCGCCTCAGCGAAGCCCCGGCACGGGCAAAATTGATTTCGGAATACTGGCATTATGCTGCTGTATTGCCCGACGTGTCAATGGATTTGCGGCACTTTCGCGACCAGTCGTGCAAGCCCTTGATCCGGCACGCATCGGCTACTGTGCATGGGGTTGTTTTCGAACTTTTGGCGGGCCGCCCGACCTCGTTAGGACGGCGGCGGAGCGGCGGAACTTTTCGCGAGCGTCCGCGTTAGGACGGGATGACCGACGATATTTCATACCGACGCAAACCCTTGACCCCTGAGCAGCGCCAGGCACGTGATGCTGTGCGCCGTATCGAGGCTGAAAAAGCCATGCGGGATCATGAAGCCGCGCAGAAGGCGCTGTACGCCAACAAGGAGCGGCTGAGGGCCGAGCGTTTGGCGCGCGAACAGGCGGCTGCGAAGGAGTGACCTGACCAAAACGTGGTCGATCGCTTCTGCTGCCATCAAACGCTTCTATTTCTGGCCCGGCAACTTCACCGGCACATGCGGTGTGGTGCTGATGACGCGAGGACTTCCGTCATCGTGGGTACGATCGCTTCGGATCAGCGATTCCAGAACCAGAAAAAATTTCTCAGCAAGCATTTGCGCCGCTCTCGTTGGTGGTGACCTCTTGATATGGGTCGAGGCTCCGAGCCCGAAAATTCAATCAACTAAATGGGAGCACGGCACTGCCGCGGCGGGCCGCACGCTGCGTTGCGGTGTGGTCGGGGCGAGGACCAGGGAAATCTTGGTGGCGCTTCAGGCGAAAGCCAGCGCCGCAAGGCTCGAGCAGAGCAAGATGAAGCCGCTGGCGGTCAGCGCCAGGAAGCCATCGGATACGAGGTCATGGTTGCTCATGGGACACCTCTACCGCTCTCATCTTCAATGCTCGGCCGGATTGGTTACAATGATCCGAACGTGCCGTCTTGAAAGAGGTGATGCTTTCAGTCCGCGCGAATGACCTCAGGCCCTTGTGCGGTAACCTTCGAACGCATGGGCCAGGAAGATCCCCGCGCTTACCAGACCCATCAGTGCCGAAACCGTCTCGATCATCGTGAAATTCCAAATCCCGCCCTTGCTCGCGAGAGAACGCGGGCGGCCTTGCACAGTCAAAAGAATTTCGGTGAAGGCCATGACAATGGGGGTGGAGTGAGGATTTGGCGCAACAGAATGTCCAGGAGTGGCACAATTGACGGGACCTGCGCCCCGTAGATCAACGGGGAGTCGAACACCCCGTTTACCATCCCGGCGTGATGGCCCTGGGCTCCCCATTTCCGCCGTGTTCGGGTTGCGTTATCCTTACCACTCCCGAGCGGTGGTGGGCCGCTTCGGAGCAAAGGGCTGGACAGTTCTTCCCCGTAGCCAAAGCGGGTTGGGGAAGTCTTCGGCAAAGTGGTATTTGGGGTACATGGGGATCCGACGGTCAGATTCGGTAGTGCGCGTCGCGCGCGGCGTTGCGGCGTTCGCGACCTGCCTTGCGCTCGCCAATTGCGCCTCTTCCAACAAGTTCGCCAGCCGGGTCGACCCGAAATACGGCGTGTCATCGAGCCCCCGCGTCGTGGCTCTGGGCGATCCCGTGCCGAAGGGCGGCGGGACTTACCGCGTCGGCAAACCCTATGTGGTGGGCGGCCGGACCTATGTGCCTGAGGAGGACGTCAACTATCGCGCCGAGGGCATGGCGTCCTGGTACGGGGACGATTTTCACGGCCGCCTGACGGCCAATGGCGAAGTGTTCGACATGACCTCGCTGACGGCCGCGCATCCGACCCTGCCAATGCCCTCCTATGCGCGGGTCACGAACATGTCGAACGGCAAATCGCTGATCGTTCGAGTGAATGACCGCGGCCCCTACCACGGCAACCGGCTCATCGACGTCTCGAACAAGGCTGCCGAACTCCTTGAATTCAAAGGCAATGGTGTCGCCAAGGTCCGTGTCGAATATGTCGGCCGGGCCCCGCTCGAAGGCTCCGATGACCGCCAGTTGATGGCAACCCTGCGCACCGGTGTCCCGGCACCGTCGCCCTCGATGGTGCGTGTCGCCTCGGCGCGGCCGTTCGTGCCGGAGCTTGCGTCTTCGGGGCGCGGAGCGATCCGTGGCGACATTCCGATGCCGGAGGGGCGACCCTACAATCTCGGCAACACCTCAGCCGATATGGCCTCGCTCAACGCGACCTCGGAAATGTCGGCCTCGAGCCGCAGCCGTGGCCGGGGCGTCCAGAATGCCCGCGCGGTGTCCTATGACGAGGACGGCCGCTACGCGTCGGACGACGGCGCGTCCGCGACCGACGGCGCAGCAGAGGCCCGCAGCATCCTGAGCGGGCGCGGCCTCTACTGATCCTGGAAACTTCGCCGACGAGGCGGCGCCTCCGCTTCTGCCGGCCGAGGCGCGGCTGTTTGAGAACGCGCGGGCGGCCTGCTGGGCACCGAGTGAATCCACATAGGCATTTTCCCGCTCCCACTGTTGGCGCGCTGACACTGTCAGTTCTGACGGGCAATCTTGCCGCGCGGAGGTTTTACGTGCGGTGCGGCTTCATCGAGACCGGGCAGGCGGGCCAGGCGCACATCGCGATGCGGAAGGAACTTGGCTAGCCTGCCGTCGCCTCACGCAGGAATTTCAGCAGCGCCGCGTTCACCTCGTCGGGGCGCTCCTGCTGCACCCAATGCCCGGCCCCGTCGATAATCAGTTTTCGCGTGAGATTGGGCAGCACGCGTTCAAGCTCGTTGACGCGCTTGGCTCCGATCAGGCCGGTGATCACGGCGTCCCTCGAGCCTGCAATGAACAGCGAGGGCTGGTGGATCTGCGCATCCTGCCAGGGCGCCGTCAGCTCCCAATTGCGGTCGAGGTTGCGGTACCAGTTCAGCCCGCCGCGGAAGCCGGTCTTGCGGAACGTCTCGGTGAAGGTGGCGAGTTCAGCCTCGCTCAACCATTCCGGCAGCGGATCCTCGGGATTGCCATGGCCGAGAAAGCCTTTTCCGTCCTGCACGAACATGGCGGCGCTGGGATCGGCAAGGCCGCGCCCGGCGAGCACGATGCGCATGGTGCGGGCGACGTCATGCTCGAATTCGGCCTCGGCGACGCCGGGCGTCTGAAAATACTGCCAGTAGAAATTGGTGATGCCGCCTTGGCGCAACAGATCGAGCGGCTTGCCGCGGCCGCGGAACGGCGGCGGCACGCTCAGGCCCGCGACGGCCGTGAAGATGTCGGGTCGGAACAGCGCCGCATGCCAGGCGACCGGCGCCCCCCAATCGTGGCCGACCACCATGGCCCTGGTCTCCCCCAGCGCCTGCACGAGACCGACGACGTCGCCGACCGTATCGAAGATCGAGTAGGCGTTGATGTCGGCCGGCACCGCACTCTGGCCGTAGCCGCGCATGTCGGGAGCGACCACGTGGAAACCGGCATCTGCAAGCGCCGGGATCTGGTGGCGCCAGGAGTACGACAGCTCCGGCCAGCCATGGCACAGCACCACCAGCGGACCCTGGCCGGCCTCGCGGATGAACAGATCGATCCCGTTGGCCTTGATCACGCGGGTGGACGCCATCGCTTTTCCGCCTTGTTTCAGGGGTTTGGTCGAGAAATATGAGGTGCCACGATAGGGGCGTAGCGAGAATCGTGCAATCTCGGGTTCCAGCGACCAGCCTCGTGTTGTTCGCGAAGGTTCCAGCTGTTAGAACGCCGCTCTCAGGGCTAGGCCATGGCATTTCGTCTTTTTCCGCTTCGTCGCACCCGGGTCACGGTCGGAATGCTGGCGCGCGGATTGATCGCTGCGGTTCTGGTGGCGGGCATCGGTTCTGGCGGGGCGCTCTACGCCGCCAACCAGAGCGTCCAGGGTGCCAAGAAGGCGGACGATTCCGGTTTTGATGGCGATGCGCCCACCTCGATCCTGATCGAGGCCTCCAGCGGCAGCGTGCTGTTCGAGAAGAACGCCGATGAGCTTCGCGCGCCCTCCAGCATGATGAAGCTGATGACGGCGGAGGTCGTGTTTAATGCCGTCCAGAAGGGCGACGTCAAGCTGACCGACGAGTACCGGATCAGCGAGAACGCCTGGCGGAAGGGTGGGGCGCCGTCGGGCGGCTCGACCATGTTCGCTGCCATCAACAGCAAGGTTTCGGTCGACGACCTCCTGCATGGCGCGATCATCCAGAGCGGCAACGACGCCTGCATCGCGCTGGCCGAAGGCATTGCGGGCAGCGAGAAGATCTTTGCCGCCGACTTCATGACCAAGCGCGCCCGCGAACTCGGGATGACCAGGTCGACCTTCGGCAATTCCAACGGTCTGCCCGACCCCGGCAACAAAATGACGGTGCGCGAGCTCGGAATCCTCGCCCGGCACATCATCCTGGACTTCCCCGAATTCTACAAACTCTTCGGCGAGAAGGAGTTCACCTGGAACAAGATCCGCCAGCCCAATCGCAACCCGCTGCTCAATTCGATGGAAGGCGCCGACGGTTTGAAGACCGGCTTCACCAAGGAAGGCGGCTACGGCATGGTCGGCTCTGCCGTGCAGAACGGCACGCGGCTGATCGTCGTCGTCAACGGCCTGGAAGACCCCGAGGACCGTGCCACGGAAGCCAAGAAGATGCTGGAATGGGGCTTTCGCAATTTCGAGACCCGCACGCTGATCGCGGCCGACCAGCAGGTCGGCTACGCCAAGGTGTTCGGTGGCGAGAGCCGCTCGGTGAAGCTGGTGGCCAAGACGCCCGTCAAGGTGATGGTGCACAAGAACGGCAGCGACAAGCTCATCGCGCGGGTCGTCTACAGCGGTCCGGTGCGCGCGCCGGTCGAGGCCGGGCAGAAGGTCGGCGTGGTCAGGGTCTGGCGTAGCGGCAACATCGCGGTGGAGACGCCGGTCTACGCGGCCGAAGCGATCGGCACCGGTTCGACCATGCGCCGCGCAATCGACGGTGCCAGCGAGCTCGTCATCGGCATGTTCCGCGCAGGCGCAGAGAAGCTCTGATCATGGTTGAGCGTGCGGCACAGCGGCCGTCCGGACGGGGACGCTTCATCACCTTTGAAGGCGGCGAGGGGGCGGGCAAGTCGACCCAGATCAAGAAGCTCGCAGATCGCCTCAAGGCGGCGAGGATGCGCACCGTCGTCACGCGCGAGCCCGGCGGCTCGCCGGGCGCCGAGATCATGCGCCATCTGGTACTGTCCGGGATGGGCAAGCTGCTTGGACCCGAGGCCGAGACGTTGCTGTTTGCCGCCGCCCGCGACGACCATGTCCGCACCGTGATCGAGCCTGCGCTCAATCAGGGCGCCTGGGTGCTGTGTGACCGCTTCTACGACTCGACGCGCGCCTATCAGGGTAGCCTCGGCAGCGTTCCGCTCGGCCTGATCAACGCGATGCAGCGGGTCACGATCGGCGAACTCAAGCCGGACCTTACCATCATCCTCGACCTGCCGGTCGAGATCGGCTTGCAGCGCGCCGCGCTACGCCGCGGCGGCAGTACGCCGGACCGGTTCGAAGGCGAGACGCTCAGCTTCCACCAGAGCCTGCGCGAGGCCTTTCGCAAGATCGCAACGGATAATCCTGACCGCTGCGTACTGATCGACGCCGATGCGGACGCCGATACGGTGGCGGGGCGCATCTGGACGGCGCTGCGCGATCGCCTCCTGCCGACGCCCGCTTCGGTCGTATCCGCATGAGCCCGCGCCAGTCCGAGCGCGAATCCGCCATTCCGCATCCGCGCGAGACGAACTTGCTGTTCGGCCATCGCGATGCGGAAGCGGCACTGCTTGCGGCCTATCGCAGCGGGCGGATCCCGCATGCCTGGCTGATCGGCGGGCCGCAGGGGATCGGCAAGGCGACGCTGGCCTATCGCATGGCGCGCTTCGTGCTCGCCCACGGTCAGCCGCTCTCGCCGTCCGTGCAGAGCGCCGAGACCCTTGCGATCGACGCGGACGACGCCGTCGCGCGGCAGGTTGCGGCCAGCTCCCACGGCGGCCTGTTGACGCTGGAGCGCACCGCCAACGACCGCGGCGTCATGCGCACCGTGATCACCGTGGACGAAACGCGCGAGACGATCGGCTTCTTCGGCTCGACCGCGGCGGCCGAAGGCTGGCGCGTCTGCGTCGTTGACACCGTCGACGAGCTCAATCCGAATGCGGCCAACGCGCTCCTGAAGATTTTGGAGGAACCGCCACAGCAATCGCTATTCCTGCTGGTCAGCCACGCGCCCGCACGGGTGCTCGCCACAATCCAGTCACGCTGCCGCAAACTGCGCCTTCGTGCACTCGCAACGGACGACGTGATTGGGGCAGCCTCCGCCGCCGGCGGCCTCGATCCGAATGATCCCGCCTTGCGCGAAGCGGCGGAGGCTTCCGAGGGAAGCGTCGCGCGGGCGCTAACGCTGCTCGGCGGTGACGCCCTCAAGCTTCAGCAGCGCACGGCGACGTTGCTGGCGAAGCTTCCGCAAGTCGATCCGCGCGAATTGCACATGCTCGGCGAGTCGCTTGGCACGAGCGACCGCGTCGCTCTGGCGACCTTCATCGACGGCATCGACCGCTGGATCGCGGAACGTCTGCATGTCGACGAGGCCCATGCCAACCAGAACCTGCCGCGCCTTGCGCGCCTAGCCGAGGTATGGGAAAAGATCGTCCGCGCCGCGCGCGACACCGAAACCTACAATCTGGAGCGAAAGCCCCTGGTTTTCTCGGTGTTCGGCTGGCTGGCGGACGCAACGCGCTAGAGCATGATCCGGAAAAGTGTGCGGGCGGTTCTCCGAGAGGATCGTGCACAAAACAATGATCTAACGCAGGTTCGTTTTCAAATTTCGAGAAGCCGTAAAGGAATTCGTCGTGGCCACGCGAGCTAAGAAGACCGTCAAAGCCAAGAGCAGCAAGAAGGCTGCGAAAAAGGCCGTGAAGACAGCCGCGAAGAAGGCTGCAAAGGCGCGCGCGTCCAAAGCTGCCAAGAAGACCAGGAAGAGTGACGCCAGCAAGCGCGTGACGAAGAGTGCCGCCAAGACGACAAGCAAGGCCGGCAAGAAGGCTGGTAAGAAGCAGGTCGTCGCCAAGAAGACAGTGAAGAAAGCGGCCAAAAAGCCGACCAAGGCTCCCGCAAAGAGCGTCGCCAGGAAGGCGAAGGTGACGGCGCCCGCCGCGATCGCGGTGCCGGCTCCTGCCGCAGCTCCGCCGAAAGTCGCCAAGCCACAGCCCAAGCCCAAGGCGCCCCGCGCGCCGAAGCCCGCCGCGGCTCCGCAAGTCGCGACACAAGTCAAAGCACCCGCACGCGGCAACGTCTTCTACATCACGACCGCCATCGCCTATCCCAACGGTAGCCCGCATATCGGCCACGCCTATGAAGCGATCGCGACGGACGTGCTGGCGCGCTTTGCCAGGCTCGACGGCAAGGACGTGTTCTTCCTGACCGGCACTGACGAGCATGGTCTGAAGATGGTCCAGACCGCGCAGAACGAAGGCCTAACGCCGTCGGCGCTGGCCACCCGCAACGCCAACCGCTTCAGGGAGATGGACGAGCGTCTGAACGTGTCGTTCGACCGCTTCATCCGGACCACCGAAGAGCAGCACCATCGCTCCAGCCAGGAGATCTGGCGTCGCATGGAAGCGAACGGCGACATCTATTCCGACACCTATTCCGGCTGGTACTCGGTCCGCGACGAGGCCTATTACGCCGAGGAGGAGACGCGCCTGAACGACGACGGCGTCCGCCTCGGCCCGCAGGGCACGCCGGTCGAATGGGTCGAGGAAAAGAGCTATTTCTTCCGCCTCTCGGCCTATCAGGACAAGCTGCTCAAGCTCTACGAGACGCAGCCCGATTTCATCGGGCCGGACTCCCGCAAGAACGAGGTGGTGAGCTTCGTGCGAGGCGGCCTGCGCGATCTCTCGATCTCGCGAACGACCTTCGACTGGGGCGTCAAAGTGCCCGGCGACGAAGAGCACGTTATGTATGTCTGGGTCGACGCCCTGACCAATTACATCACCGGCGTCGGTTTCCCCGACGAGAGCGACAAGAACTGGCGCTACTGGCCGGCCGATGTGCACATCATCGGCAAGGACATCATCCGCTTCCATGCGGTGTACTGGCCGGCGTTCCTGATGTCGGCCGGCATCCCCGTGCAGAAGCGGGTCTATGCCCATGGCTTCCTGTTCAACAGGGGCGAGAAGATGTCGAAGTCGGTCGGCAACGTGGTCGACCCCTTCAATCTCGCGGACCAGTACGGCGTCGACCAGATGCGCTATTTCTTTCTGCGCGAGGTGCCGTTCGGCCAGGACGGCAACTACAACCACGAAGCCATCGTGGCGCGCATCAATGCCGATCTAGCCAACGATCTCGGCAACCTCGCGCAGCGCTCGCTGTCGATGATCGCCAAGCAGCTGGGCGGCGTGCTGCCCGAGCCCGGCGAATTCAGTGACAACGACAAGGCGATCCTGGCGATGGCGGACGGCATGATCGCCGCGTCGCGTGAGGCGATGGCGACGCAGCAGATCCACCACTGGCTCGGTACCGTGTGGGCCGTGGTCGCCGAAGCGAACCGCTACTTCGCGGGCGAGGCGCCGTGGGCGCTGGCCAAGACCGATCCCGTGCGACAGAAGACGGTGCTCTACGTCACCGCCGAAGTCGTGCGCCAGATCGCGATCCTGGCCCAGCCGGCGATGCCGACCGCCTCCGGATTGCTGCTCGACAGCCTCGGTATCCCCGCAGGCGAGCGCAATTTTGCGACGCTCGGCGGTGCCAGGCGGATTGCGCCCGGCTCGACGCTGCCGGCGCCGACGCCGGCTTTCCCGCGCTACATCGAGCCGGCAGCGTAAGGCGATCGCACCATGCTGGTCGACAGTCACTGCCATCTGGATTTTCCGGACTTTGCGGAGGATCTCGACGGGATCGTGTCGCGTGCCCGTGCGGCCGGCATTGGCCGCATGGTCACGATCTCGACGCGTGTGCGACAACTGAACCAGCTTCTGGCCATCGCCGAGCGCTACGATGACGTCTACTGCTCGGTCGGCACCCATCCGCACAATGCGGACGAGGAGGACGGTATTTCGCCGGACGAGCTGATCGCGCTGACGCAGCATCCGAGGGTCGTCGCGCTCGGTGAGGCCGGTCTCGACTATTTCTACGACGACGGCTCGCCGGAGGCGCAGGCGAGAGGCTTTCGAGCCCATATCGCCGCCGCCCGCGCCACCGGTCTGCCGCTGGTGATCCACACCCGCGAGGCGGATGCGGATTGCAGCCGCATCCTGGAGGAGGAGGCGGCCAAGGGATCGTTTCGTGCCGTGCTGCATTGTTACACGGGCGGGCGCGAGCTGGCGCTGAAGGCCGTGTCGCTTGGGCTTTACATCGGCTTCACGGGTATCCTGACCTTCAAGAAGTCGGACGCCCTGCGCGCGCTGGCGGCCGAACTGCCGTCTGACCGTATTCTGGTTGAAACAGACTCGCCCTATCTTGCGCCCGGCAAGTTCCGTGGCAAACGCAACGAGCCGGCCTATGTGGTCGAGGTCGCAAAGGTGCTCGCCGAGACGCGCGGCGTGTCGCTGGAAGAGATCTCGCGCCAGACAACAGAAAACTTCTTTCGCCTGTTCTCCAAGGTGGAAGCCTAAGACGGGGCGGCCTTAATGACGCTGACGCTGACGATCCTGGGCTGCGGTTCTTCCGCCGGCGTACCGCGTCCGGCACTCGGCTGGGGCGCTTGCGATCCCGACAATCCCAGGAACCGGCGGAGGCGCTGCTCACTGCTGGTCGAACGGGCCACCGAGCACGGCACCACGCGGATCCTGATCGACACTTCGCCGGATTTGCGCGAGCAGCTCATCGACACCCGTGTCGATCACATTGACGCGGTGTTCCTGACCCACGAGCACGCCGATCAGACCCACGGCATGGACGATCTCCGCTCGGTCGTGCTCCATATGCGCAAGCGCATTCCGACCTACTTCAACCAGTCGACCGCGAAGGACATCATGGCGCGGTTCTCCTACTGTTTCATCTCGCCCGAAGGCAGCGACTATCCGCCGATCCTGACGCGGCATTCGATCGAGGCGGGCGAAACCCAGACCATTTTGGGGAAGGGCGGCGCCGTCACAATGACCGCCTTCCTGGTCCAGCACGGCCAGATCCCGGCGCTCGGCTATCGCATTGGCAATGCCGCCTATACGCCCGACCTCAACGACATACCGCGCGAGAGCTGGAGCGCGCTGGAAGATCTCGACCTCTGGATCGTCGACGGTTTGCGCTACACGAGCCATTCCAGTCATTTCAGCATCGCCGACGCGCTGTCCTGGATCGAACGCTTCAAGCCGAAGCGCGCCGTCATCACCAACATGACCGCCGAGGTCGACTACGAGGCGATCCGGCAATCGCTGCCGTCAGGCGTTGTGCCGGCGTATGACGGGCTGCGGCTCGAGACGCACTGAGCGGATCTACCAAGCGTAGCGCAGCACGGCCTTGCCGGTATAGGAGCGCACCAGGCTCGACAGCTCGCTGTCGAAGTTTGCTGCGGCTGACCAGCCGTTCAGGTTGCGCAGCTCGATGGCAAGACCCGCCAACGCCGAATTCGGCGCAAGCGCGGTGTTACCGATCATGAAGCCCCGATGCGCTACGGCCTGAAACACCGCCGGCGTCGATTGTGTCGCGGTGAAATCATGCGCCCAAGCGAGTCGTCCGCGCAGATTCATCACGCTTCCCCAGAGCGCAAAGGATGAGCTGACGCGCACACCGAGTTCGCTACGGCTGTCGATGAAGCCGTTGTTTCCGGACACGGCCGTGGATGCTTCGGACGCGTAGGCCGGCTGGCCTGCATCGGCGGCGAGGCGGAACATGGTGAACTGGCCGGCTGCGTAAGGCGTCATGCCAAGCCATGACATCGCAAACCGATATCCGCTCTCGAGGCGGCCCGAATAGGCATTGGCGTTGACGGCCGCGGCGAACTGGTCGGAGCCGGCCGGAGTCACCGGATGATCATTGCTGATGGCCTGCCAGCCATAGGCGGCGGCCGTCGCCACATAGGCCGCTCCGACAGTGTGCCGGACGAAGGCGCCAGCCTGGAACAGATCGGAGCGGCCGCTGGAGAAATTATTGGCAAAGCCTGTACCGCCGCCCGCGAGCGCAAATCCCATCCGCGTCTGCGGCGACAGCGCGTAGTCGGCACCGACAACGGTGGCAAAGCTGCGGGTGGACGAACCGTTGCCCAAGCTCGAGGATTGCGAACCGCCAAATCCCGCCGCCCACACGCCCCAATGCGCAACGGCGAGCAAGGGTTTGCCGTAGATCGCGGTATAAGCCTCGCGCCCGATACCGCCATGCGTAAGATCGTTGCTGGTGGCGGCATAGGCGGAAAGCTCCGCATCGAATTCGGCTTGGCCGCTGCCGCGGCCGTCGATGGCGGGGTCGAGCAGGGTCTGTGTAAACTGCGTCATCGCAAGGAACGTCGCCTGCGCCGTTTCGCTCTGCGCAGCGACGCGGTCCGAGGCGACGCCAAAGGCCTGCCGCAGGCCGAACCTGGCCGCACCGGTGTGATCCGGCGGGTCGGTGTTCCATCCGAAATTTGGCTGCATCGCGCTGCCGCCATTGCTGCCACCCAAGGGAGCTCCGCCGAAACTGGACGCCTGCTGCGGATTGCCCGACAGGGCACCACCCATGCCGACGACAAAATTACCGCCGACAGAATTGCTGCCTGCAAAGTTGCTGCCGGGTGCCTCGGGTACTGGGTAGCCAGGATTCTCCGCGCCCGCGAATGCGCCGAACTCGCGCAGGGCCTGTGCCTCCGCCGCGCGTGGCATCAACATGCCGGCCATCAATAGCAGCAGCGCCAGACGCACACGCATGTCTGCGCTCAAGACAGAAAACGCATGAAGCGCCCCAACAGCGCCGGCCGCCCGCCACGCAGCCCGCGCGGCGAATCATGTGGAAGCAGCGAATCCGACGAAGCTGAATCGTAAATGCCTCTCCAATGTTTTCCAATCTTTTCCTGACGTGTCGCGTTGTCGTAAAGCCCACGCGATCGGTTTCAGAACAGCGCAAAATCACGGCGCAGACACATCATGTGTTTCTGAATATGTCTGAGATCAGAGCAGGCTCAGGCCGTAATCGCCTTCGCCGAACCAACCTCGTTACGCAGCAGGAACTTCTGAATCTTGCCCGTGGACGTTTTCGGGATCGGCCCGAACACGACCGCCTTCGGCGTCTTGAAGCCGCTCATATGCGTGCGGCAGAAGGCGATGATATCGGCTTCAGACGCACTTGCGCCGTCCTTGAGTTCGACGAAGGCGCAGGGCACCTCGCCCCATTTCGGATCGGGTTTTGCGACCACGGCTGCGAACAGAACGGCCGGATGCTTGTAGAGGATGTCCTCGACCTCGACGGAAGAGATGTTCTCGCCGCCGGAGATGATGATGTCCTTGGAGCGATCCTTGATGGTGACGTAGCCGTGCTCGTCGAGCACGCCGAGATCGCCGGTGTGAAACCAGCCGCCCTCGAAGGCTTCCTTCGTCGCCGTTTCGTTCTTGAGGTAACCCTTCATCACGATGTTGCCGCGGAACATGACTTCGCCGATGGTCTCGCCGTCGCGCGGCACCGGCTGCATCGTCTGCGGATTGAGGACCGTGACGCCCTCCTCGAGCGGGTAGGGCACGCCCTGCCGCCGCTTCATGCGCGCGCGCTCGGCGGGCGGAAGCTCGTCCCAGCCGGGCTGCTCGGCGCAGACGGAGGCGGGGCCGTAGACCTCGGTCAGGCCATAAACATGAGTGAGCTTGATGCCGATGTTTTCCGCGCCCTCGAGCACCGCAACCGGCGGTGCGGCACCCGCGATCAGTCCGACGACGCGGCGGACGGCGTCGCCTTTCGGCGCATCGGGCGCATTGATCAGCGTGTTGTAGACGATGGGCGCGCCGCACATGTGGGTGACGCCGTGCTGCCTGATCAACGCGAATATCCGGTTCGGCTCGACCTTGCGCAAACAGACATTGATGCCGGCAGCTGCCGCCATGGTCCAGGGAAAACACCAGCCGTTGCAGTGGAACATCGGCAGCGTCCAGAGATAGACCGGGTGCTGGCCGAGATTGCCGGCAAGAATGTTGCTGACGGCGTTGAGATACGCGCCGCGATGATGGGTGACGACGCCCTTGGGATTGCCGGTCGTGCCCGAGGTGTAGCTCAGGGCGATGGCGTCCCATTCGTCGCGCGGCGGGATCGCGACGAAGTCCGGGTCGCCTTGTGCGACTGCCGCCTCGTACTCGATTTCGCCGATGCGTTTGCCGCCGCTGAAAGCGGCATCGTCGACGTCGACGACGAGTGGCTTCGGCCCTTTCATCTGCGCCAGGGCATGGGTGATCACGCCGGAGAATTCCGGATCGACCAGAATGATCTTGGCCTCGCCATGGTCGAGCTGAAACGCGATCGAGGGCGCATCGAGACGAATGTTGAGCGCGTTGAGGACGGCGCCCGTCATCGGCACCGCGAAATGCGCCTCGTTCATCGCCGGAATGTTCGGCAGCATCGCCGCGACAGTGTCGCCTACGCCGATGCCCTTGCCGGCAAGCCAGGACGCAAAGCGCTTGCAGCGCTCATGGGTCTGGCGCCACGTGAAGCTGCGGCCCTCATAGACCGTGCTGACGTGATCGGGATAGACCGCCGCGCTGCGCGCAAGGAAGCTCAGCGGGCTCAGCGGCACGTAGTTGGCGGGGGTCTTGTCGAGGCCGATATCATACTGGTTCTGCCGCTTGCTCATCGACATACTCCTTGAAAGCCGCGCTTTACAGGAACCCGATCGAGATCCAGGGAAAGATCGCGACGATGATCAATCCCGCCAGCAGCGCCAGCAGATAGCCCCAGATCGGGCGGATGCCTTCGGCCGGATCGACCTTTCCGATGGCGCAGGCGGCATAATAGCCGACGCCGAACGGCGGGGCGAACAGTCCGATACCCATCGCCAGAATGATGATCATGGCGTAGTGCACCTCGTGCACCCCGACCAGACGTGCGATCGGAAACAGCAGCGGCCCGAACAGCACGATCGCCGGGATGCCTTCCAGCACGCTGCCGAGGACCACGAAGGCCAGGATCGAGACTGCGATGAAGGTCGCAGAGCCGCCGGGCAGGCCGGTCATGGACGCCGCCAGCGCCCGCGAGAAGCCGGATTGGGTCAGGCCCCATGCCATGCCGGTCGCCGTGCCGATGATCAGCAGGATCGCGCCGGACAGGCAGGCGGTCTCGATCAGCATCGGCAACAGGCGCCGCCAGGCGAACTGCCGGTAGATCAGCAGCCCGATGACCAGCGCGTAGACGATGCCAATGGTCGAGACTTCCGTCGCGGTCGCGATGCCTTCGACGACGGCGTAGCGGATCACGAAGGGCAGGGCCAGGGCAGGGATGGAGATCACAAACGCGCGGCCGATCTCGCCCGATGTGGCGCGCCTGACATGGCTGAGATCTTCGTCGCGGTAGCGCCACCAGACCAGCCCCGACAGCGTCAGCGCCAGCACCACGCCCGGCAGCAGGCCGCCGGTGAACAGCGCCGAGATCGACACGCCCGTCACCGAGCCGATGGTGATCAGCACCAGGCTCGGCGGAATTGTTTCGGTCTGCGCGCCGGTGGCTGCGAGCAGGGCGACGAGATCGCCGGGACGGGCGCCGCGCTGCTTCATTTCCGGAAACAGCACCGGCGCGACGGCGGCCATGTCGGCCGCCTTGGCGCCGGAGATGCCGGAGACCAGGTACATGGCACCGACCAGCACGTAATGCAGGCCGCCGCGGACATGGCCGAGCAGGCTTGCCAGGAACGCCACCATGGCCCGCGCCATGCCGGTCATTTCGATCAGCAGCCCGAGAAAGACGAACAGCGGCACCGAGAGCAGGATGAGGTGGCTCATGCCCTCGTCCATCCGCCCGACCAGCACCATCAGCGGCGTCCGCGTCGTCAGCGCCAGATAGCCGAAGATCGCCAGTCCAAAGGCGAACGCGATCGGCACGCCGGCGAACACGCAGAAGCCGACCACGCCGACGAAGAAGATGATGAGGTTGATGTTACCGAGCGGCTTGAGCAGCGGCTGGGCGAACCAGAACAGTCCGATCAACACCACGACCGTCGCCACGGCGGCCAGCAAGGTCTTGATGTCACCGACGCGGAGCAGCCGCAGCAGCGCGAACAGCACCATCAGGCAGATGCCCACGGGCAGCGCCGCGGCGCGCCAGGTGTTCGAGATCTGCAGCGCAGGCGTGGTGATGAAGCTTTCCTCGTAGGCGTATTCATAGGCCGGCTGCACGATCAGCAGCAGGAATGCCAGCGCCGCGCAGGTCGCGACCACGTCCAGATAAGCCCAGAGCCTGGGACCGGCGCTGGCCACCAGCGCCGTCATCCGCATGTGCTCGCTGCGGCGGAACGCGACCGCCGAGCCCAGCATCGCCAGCCACAGGAACAGCATGGACGCCAGTTCGTCCGACCATACCAGCGGGGCATGCAGGACGTAGCGCGAGACCACGCCGGCAAACAGGATCACGATCTCGGCGACGACCAGGATCGCCGCCGGAATCTCGACCAGCCATTTCAACGCAAGCTCGATGGAGCCGAGCAGGGACCGGCGGCGAGGGGGCTCAGCCACCTCGCCGCCGGTCACGGCTTGCGTCATCTCGACATGAGCCATGTCGGCTAAACTCCTGGCAAGGCCCCTCTTGCGGACGCGTTACGACAGTTTGCCGACGGACTTTTCGAGCAGCTCCCAGGCCTTCTCGCCATACTTGCCCTTCCACTCGGCGTAAAAGCCGGCGGCGCGCAGCTTGTCGCGGAACGGCCCGACCTCGGGCTGGTTGAACGTGAGGCCCTTGCCGGCCAGTTCCTGCCTGACGGTGATATTGAGCTTCTCGGTGTCCTCGCGCTCCTTCACAGCGGCCGCGTTGACGTTCCTGGCGACGATGGTCTTGATGTCGTCCGGCAGCGCCGCCCAGGCGCGGCGGTTCATCAGGAACCAGAAGCCGTCCCACATGTGGTTCGTCATCGAGCAGTATTTCTGAACCTCGTAGAGCTTCGCCGTCGAGATCAGCGCCAGCGGGTTCTCCTGGCCCTCGACGATCTTGGTCTGCAGCGCCGAATAGACCTCGGCGAAATTGATCGAGGCGGGCGAGGCGTCGAACGCCTTGAACATCGAGGTCCACAGCGGCGACACCGGCACGCGGATCTTGAAGCCCTTGAAGTCGTCGGGACCGTTGATCGGCTTGGTCGAGGACGTGGTCTGGCGGAAGCCGTTGTCCCAGATCTTGTCCATGACCTCGAGGCCGGCCTTGTTGATCTCGCCGCGGACGTAAGCGCCGAGGTCGCCGTCCATGGCCTTCCAGACCGTGGGATAATCCGGGAACGCAAAGCCGATGCCGTTGATCGAGGCAGCCGGCACCAGGGTCGCCAGGATCAGGCCGGACAGCGTGAAGAACTCGACGCCGCCGGAGCGCACCTGGCTCAGCATGTCGGTGTCGGAGCCGAGCTGGCTGTTCGGGAACACCTGCATGTCGAACCGGCCATTGGTCTCTGTCTTGATGGCGGCGGCCATCTCACGGGCGCGCGCCACGAACGGATGCGACTCCGGCAGGTTGTTGGCGAACTTGTAGGTGAACTCGGCAGCCTGGGCACGGGCCACATGGGGCGCGCTGACGCCGCCAAGGACGGCGGTCGCGGCGGAAGCCTTGAGAAGCGTGCGTCGGGAAAAGTGCGTTGAAAACACCATGGGTCTGCTTCCTCGAAAATTTGTTCTTGTTGTGAGACGCAAACCTATACGGTCGTCGGGCCAGAAGGTCACCTGCGATCTCGCGAAGCTCGCTTATTGCAGCCGGACAACGTCGCGGCAATATCGGCTTTCGACGGGACGGCCGGATCAAAAACGTGAAAAACAACCCCATGCACAGTAGCCGTCAAGGGCTGAGGCGTTGGTTGAGGAGGAAGCCGGACATGGAGCCTGGGCGAAGACGCCGCGGCAGGAATGCTGTCTAAGTGTCTGATCCGATGCGAGATAAATATATTCCATAATATACCTTATGCGAATCATGCATATGGCCCGTCGCTCAGCACGTGTTGTGCCGGGAGCTCCTCACGTTTCGCTGCCTGCCCGAAGTCCCTGCCATATGAGGTTGCCTGGCTAGGCCCGGGCTTAGGGTCACCACGGCATTCTCCGACGAACCGGCCGACGTTCAGCTCGGCACCGGCGTGAGCGGCGTCAGGCACGGCGGCGGACCATATCGTCACGTCTTCCACGGCCGAAATCCACACCTGAAACGGGCATCGCGGGACCACCACAACGATCCGAGGGGCCGGATGCGGTAAGGTTTGCTGATTCGTTGGACGAACGAGGTGTGCTCAAATGTCGGCTTTCCGTTTCGTGCATGCAGCCGATATCCATTTGGACTCCCCGCTCCGTTCTCTCGCGTTGCGAAATCCGGGGCTTGCCGGGATGATCGGCGACGCCAGCCGCCAAGTCTTTATCCGGATCGTCGACCTCTGTATCGATGAGCGTGTGGACGCCCTCCTCCTCGCCGGCGACCTGTACGACGGCGATCAGACCTCGATGAAGACGGCGCGGTTCCTGAGTGAGCAGATGCGCCGCCTGCATGCCGCCGGCATCCGCGTCTTTATCATTCGTGGAAATCACGATGCCTTGTCGAAGATCACCAAAGAACTGGTGTTTCCGGACAGCGTCATGGTGTTTGGCGGCCGGGCCGACGCCGTCGAGATATCGCGGGATCGTGGCGCGCGACCCATCCTGGTGCATGGGCTCAGCTTCGCCAAGCCGCAGGCGCCGGAAAGCCTGCTCGGCAAATACAAACCGCCGGTCGAGGGCGCGATCAACATCGGGCTCATGCACACGAGCCTCGACGGGGCGCCCGGGCACGACGTCTACGCCCCGTGCAGCACGGCCCAATTGGCCGGTTCCGGCTTCCGGTACTGGGCGCTCGGACACATCCACAAGCGGTCCACGACGGAGGGAGCCTGCGCCATTGTCATGCCGGGCATTCCGCAAGGCCGTGATGTCGGAGAAAATGGGCCAAAGTCGGTCACGCTGGTGAGCGTTCTGGATGACGGATCGGTATCGCTCGACGAACGGGTCGTCAGTATGGCCCAATTCGAACGGTTGGCCGTCGACGCGTCCGGAGTCCTGGAGTGGCGCGAGCTCGCCATGCGCATCGAGAGCACGATCGGCGACGCCTTCGATCGCTCGGAATCCGATCATCTCGTCGCACGCGTGTCCGTCTCCGGAGCGACGCCGCTGGCCTGGACGATCCGGCGCGACGCCGACGTTCTCCGTACCGAAGCCGAAAGCCGCGCGGAATCGATCGGCAATGTCTGGATCGAGAAGCTGGACATCGACTGTCGAAAGCCGTCTATCGTCGCTCCCGCCGACAGCGCCGATCCCATTGAGGTGCTTCGCCGGACCATAACCGATGAGATCGTCGCGTCCGATGCGTTCCACGCGCAAGCGCAGATCATCGTCGACAATCTGCTCGAACAATTGCCTGCGGAATGCAGGCGCGTTCTCGCTCCGGATGAGACCGGTCTTGCTTTGCTGGTCGGGCAAATGTCCGATGAAGGCTCCGAAGAGGTCCTGGCGCGGCTGGCGGCGGGCAGCCTGGACGGAGCACGCTGATGCGTCTGCGCAAGCTCGGTCTGAGACGCTACGGCAAATTCACGGATACGGTGCTCGACTTCGGCGCTCGTCTCGAAGATGGCCCGGACATGCACATCGTCTACGGGCCCAATGAGGCCGGCAAATCGACTGTGATGTCGGCCGTCATGGACCTCCTCTATGGCATTCACACGCAGAGCAAGCTCAACTTCCTGCACCCATACCCGACCATGCGGATCGAGGCCGAGATCGCGCATTCCACCGGCTCGCGTCACGTCGCGCGGATCAAGAAGCCTCAGAACAGCCTGCTGGACGACTCCGATCGGCCCATCCCCGAAGCCGTGCTGCTCGGCGAGTTGGGAGGCCTCGACCGGAGCGCCTATCAAACCATGTTCTGCCTCGACGATGAGACGCTGGAGGCGGGCGGAGAGAACATCCTCGCCAGCAAGGGCGATCTCGGCACCCTCCTCTTCTCCGCGACCGCGGGCCTCTCGGATCTGAGTTCGCGGCTCGCGTCTGTGAGGGAGGAAGCAGACGGCTTCTTTCGGCCTGGCAAGCGCACGGGCGTGCTTGCCGATCTCAAGAGGGAGCTTGCGAACCTGAAGGAGGAGCGCGACAGGATCGACACGCTCGCCTCGGAGTTCTCGCGCCTCGTCACCGATCGCGACGAGGCGGCCGCTGCCTACGACGAAGCCGTTCGCCAGCGCGCAAGGACACAGTCCCGGATTGAAGAGATCGGACGGCTCCTGCATGCCTTGCCCCGGCTCCAGGCGGTTCGCAGGCTCCGTGCGGATATTGAGCCGCTCGCGGCGCTGCCCGAGGCGCCATCGGCGTGGGCGACCGACCTCCCCGACTTGATGACCCGGCATACGAAGTTGCAGACGCAGGCGCAGGCGTCCGACGAAGAGATCACGCGCCTGGAGCATACGATCGCGGCATCGAGGGTCAACGAGGCGGCCTGTCGCCTGCAGGACCGCATCCAGGGTCTCATGGACATGCGCGCGCGCTTCGTCACGGCGGAAAAAGACCTGCCTGAACGCAGGCTGACCCTGGCGCTGGCCGAACAGACGGTGTCGCGAATCCTGACGCGCATCAACCGGGCCTCGGACCCTGAGCCGAGGCGGTTGATCCTGTCGACCGAGATGACCGGCCCTCTCCACGATCTGATCCAGAAGCGATCCGGCATTGAAGCGGCGATCGTGGGAGCCGAGGCAGAGCTGGCAAAGGCGCGTGATGCGTTGTCCGACGCCGAGGCCAGGCTCGGGAGCGACGGCGGCGCGCTGGATGAACCGGCGTTGCACGCCCTGGGCCTTGCGGTCGGCATGGCACGCCAGAGCGACGACGTCGCACGCCTGCGTGCGGCGGATCGAACCCGCCAGGAGCGATGCCAGGAGTTCGAGGATGCACTCGCCGAACTGCATCCTTGGGCCGGCGACAGAAACGCGCTTCTCCTTGTCCAGGTCCCCCGCCCCGATCAACTGGAAACGTGGACGTCGACCGACGCGAAACTCTCCCAGGACATCGCGCTCCAGCACAATGATATCGATCGGCTGGACCGAGAGGCTCTGAAGCTCCAGCGCAAGAGCGAGGCGCTCGCCTCCGTCGCCGGCGCCGTCAGCGACCGGGAGGTCGCTGAGATCAGGTCGGCACGCGAAGCCGCGTGGGCCCTCCACAAGGACAGGCTGGATGCAACGACGGCCGCGAGCTTCGAAACAGAGATGCGGAAGCTCGATCTCGTCTCGGAGCAGCGCCTGAGCCATGTCGCAAGCGTCGCCGAACTCAATCAGACGCTGCTGGATTATGCGGACATCCGGACACGGCGCGAACATGCTGTGAACGTGCTTGAAACCAGCCTGCAGCAGCGTGAATTGCTCGCCGCGGACGTCGCCGCATCCGCGCGTGTCATCGGCGGTGGGCTCGAGGAGAGCATCAGTCTCGCAGGGCTGAAACTTTGGCTTCAGAAGCGCGAGCGGGCCATCGAGCTCCGTACACGCTTGATGTCCGCGGAGCGCGAATCGCGACAGGCGCTCACCGACGTGGCGGCTGCGCGGGAACGGCTCGCGGCAGCGCTGCGTGCAGCGGGCGTCGTTTTTACGGACGACGCGGACATCCAGGCGCTATTGGCCGCCGGCCAGGCCGCACTTGACCGCGAAGCCGTGGCCAAGGCGTTGCGCGCTGACGTCGATGAGCGTCGACGGGACTTGAGGTCGCGAGAGGCGAGACGGCAAGAGGTGCTGGCCATGGAAGGGGCATGGAACACCGCGTGGCGGCAGGCCTGCGCCGCATGCTGGCTGGGCGACAACGAGAGCCTGCCGACCGTCGCGACCGTGAGAGAGACGCTGGAGGCGCTCGCAGAACTCGGTCCCGAGCTGGAGAAAACGGCCGGCCTGACCGATCGAATCGCGAAGATGGAGCGTGATCAGATCCAGTTCCGTGCGGAGGTCGAAACCCTTGCCGTGACGATGGGGCTGCCTGCGGAGACATCCGACGTTCTCGAGCTGTATCATGCCGTCGTGACCGGCGTCGCCGACGCAACGAAAACGCTGGAGCGCCGGCAGGATGCCGAGGCGGCTCTTTTGGCCGAACGCGACGAGGCTTGCGAGCTGGCCGGGCAGCTAGCGCAAGTCCAGGCGCAGGCGCAGCGGATGATGGATGTCTTCAAGGTCGGCTCATTGACGGAGGTCGACATCTGCCTGCGTCACGTCGTACGCCGGTCCGAACTCACGGCGCGCCTGGTCGAAGCGCGCGACGAGATGCTCAAAGCCATCGGGCTCCAAACCTTCGAGGAAGCCGAGGCGATCCTCGACGCTCTGGACCGAGCGGCGCTCGAAGCAGAATTGAGCGAACGGAAATCGCACTTCGACCATGAAGACGAGCGGACCCGTGATCTGTTTGCCGCAAAGACCAAAGCCGACGACCGCATCGCCGCGATCGGCGGTGATGCCGCCGTCGCTCGCATCGATGCGACGCGGCGAACGCTGCTGTTGACGATCGAGGATAAGGCGCGGGCCTACATCCGGCTCAAGCTCGGAGTCGCCGCGGCCGACGGCGCCTTGCAGGTCTATCGGGACCGGCATCGCAGTTCGATGATGGCCCGTGCGTCGGAGGCCTTCTCGCTCATCAGTCGCGGCAAATATTCTGAGCTGGTAACCCAGTCGTCGAACGGCAGTGAGCTTCTGATTGCGAAGGCCGTGGACGGAAGCTCGAAGATCGCTTCCGAGCTCTCCAAGGGAACGCGGTTTCAGCTCTATCTGGCGCTGCGCGTCGCGGGCTATCACGAGTTTGCCCGGGCGCATGCACCGGCCCCGTTCCTGGCAGACGACATCATGGAGACGTTCGACGATTTCCGCGCCGAGGAGGCCTTCCGGCTGCTCTCCGGAATGGCTATGAAAGGTCAGGTCGTGTATTTCACCCATCACCGGCATCTCTGTGAGATCGCCAAGGCGGTCGCGCCGGCCGCAGTCATTCACGAACTCGGATCGGAGATGCGCGTTGCTTCTTAGAGCTTTCTCGGTTCTGATTGAATCAGAACCGAAGCTCTGGAGTCTTGTTTTGAAGCATTTTCTTCACGCGAACCGGTATCCACTTCGCTCGAAAACGCTCCAGGGTGAAGCCTCGTACGCTATCGCAGCGGCAGCAGGTCCATCTGGCTTTGCGCTTTCCTGACGGCGGCCGCATACCAGCCCTGGCCGGGCGCTTCCCTGGCAAAGCATGTCGTGTAGCTCGCCATCGCCTGGTCTTCGCGAGCGATGTCGCCGCGCGGGTCCTTCTTGTTGACGGGCTTCGCCATCATCTGTTTCCAGACCTTCTCGCAGGCCGGGATTTCCGCCGTCTTCACGGCGTCGCTCATGGCGAGGAAAAAGACCTTGTCGCCCTGGATGGTGACGACGTCGATTTCGCGCGGCGGCCCCTTGATGTCGCCATTACCGCGCAGGCCGAGCACGGCAACAGCGACGCTTGCGCCGGCGGGCTTGTTCACTGGCAGCTCCGCATATTTGGCGAACGCTGAATCCTGGATGGCACGATAATAGAAGGTATCCGACCTCAAGGCCGCGTCGATCTCCTGCGGCATGCCCTCCCCGCGTTGCTCTGCAAGCCAGTGCTTGAGCAAACCAGTTGTCGTCACCACGGCCTGCAATTTGTCGCCGTCTGACGCGAAACCGAGCCCGTCGAGATGGCCGAAGCCCGAGTCGTCCCTGTAGAGCGTGTCGACGTTCGATTTGCCCTCCGCCGGGAGGCCCTTGATCGTGACCGGTCCCACCAGCCCGCGCAGCATGCCGGTCAGCTCCTTCAGCGCGGCATCGTGCTGTTTGGAGGTCTCGTCGTTGCCCTCGGCTTTCGTGAACTTGGCGATGTAGCGATCGCGCAGGTCGAGATAGCGCTGTTCGGGCGTGGCAGCATGGGCGGGCGCCGCCAAAGCGAGCAGGCAGAGCAAGGCAAGCGATCTCATGCGATGTCCGTGGACTGGAAGGAATCTCCAGTGCTTCTACAGGCGCGAGACGGGCGGGTTCAAGCGCATCCCACCTCTCCTTTCGCTGACGCCTCCCCTTTCGCTTACGCTTTGCCGGTCGCCGCGAGCCCATGAAGAGCCGTCGGGATCGTGCCGGGCAATTGCCCGAGGTTCTGGACAGCCGCCAGCAGCGCGGCGAGATAGCCGAACGGACCCAGGCCGCAAATCACCGCGGTGCAGGCGCCCGAAATAATCGAATGGCGATGAAGCTCGTCGCGCGCATGGATGTTGGAGATGTGCAACTCGATCTTCGGACCTTCGAAGATCTTCAGCGCATCGATCAGCGCGATCGATGTGAAGGAATAGCCGGCCGGGTTGATGATCATCGCATCCGCGTTGCCATGCGCCGACTGGATCAGGCTGACGAGTTCGCCCTCCATGTTGGACTGGTGAAACGAGATCGAGACGCCGAGCTGATCGGCCAATGCCTGGCAGCTCGCTTCGATCTCCTTCAACGTCGTCCGGCCGTAGATGTGCGGCTCCCGGATGCCGAGAAAATTGAGGTTGGGTCCATTGAGGATCATGATCTGAGCCGCCATTTCCGCTTGTCCTCCTGCTGTTGCCGGCATGCTCCGGTCGCCGAGTGAGTGGGACCGGACTGTAAACCGTCCCGGGAAGGGTACCATCGCAACGGGACGATCGGCAGCGCAAGGATGAAGCGCCGGAGAGCCCTACTCCGCCGCCGTGAGCTGCTGCCCGCTGAGTCGCACGGATGCCGTCTGTCGTGCGCGGACACGGGCGCGGCGCTTGCGCCACCAGATCACGACGCCGGTGACGGAAAGCGCGGCCACCACAATCCCCATGATTGAGATCAGGATCCGGCCGAACAGACCGGCGATGCGGCCCGAATGCAGCGGAAACTGCGCCTGCACGAAGATGTCGGCGGCGGTGCCGACCCAGGGCAGCCGCTCGCCGAGCGGACGGCCGTCCTCGCTGTCATAATAGAGCTGCGCGGGCCCGACGCCGCCGGCGCCGTGATCGTCGCCGGGATCGAAGAAGGCCGCCGCGTAGACGCCGTGGGCCGGGCCATAGCTGAGCGAACCGACCGGAGTGCTCCACCCGCGCGCCTTGCCGTCGGCCGCTGCCCGCGCAGCGATCTCGGCGAAACTGACCCTGGGCTCGATGGGATCGTCGAGATCGCGGTATGGCCGTTGCTCATAGGGCGTCGGCGTGTAGTTCGACACCATCTTCATCAGCGGCGAAAACACTTCGTAATAGAGGTTCAGCGAGAATGCCGTGAAGGCGATGACGAACAGCAGCCCCCAGGTCCACAGGCTGAAGGCGCGGTGGATGTCGAAATTGATGCGGTAGGCACTGCCCGAGGTCTTGATACTCCAGGCCGGCGCCCAGCGAGCCCAGAAGCCACGTTCGGGCTGGCGCCCGAGTTCTGGCGCCCGCCCCGCCCTCGCGCTGCGCCGCGACGGCAGCGTCAGATAGAAGCCGACGAAGCAATCGAGGGTCCAGATGATGGCGATGATGCCGAGCACGCGCGTGCCCCAGCGATCGCTGCCCCAGAACTCCGGGATCTGCATGGTGTAGTGCAGCTTGTAGAGAAACGAGACGAGATTCTCGCGCGTCACCGGCCACGCCGCGCCCCAATAGCGCCGGCCAAGCTCGGCACCCGTGTTGGGATCGAGGAAGACCTGGTTGTAGTCGATCTCAAAGCGCTTGCCGGTCGAAGGGTCAATCCGCGGCATCACGAAGAACGACAGCGAATGCCCGTTCTCCGGCGTCATGAAGAGGTAGACGACTCGCGCGCGAGGATCGCGCTGCTCGATCAACCTGGCAAGCTCGATCGAGGGCATTGCGGGGCCCTTGGTCGAGACCTCGAACAGACGGCTGTTGAGGACGTCGTCGATCTCGTGGTCCCAGGAGATGATCGCACCGGTGATGCCGGAGAAGAACAGGAAGCCGGCCGTCAAAAGTCCCGCCCAGCGATGCAGCCTGCCGAAGATCGCTCTCATCGCATAGACCTCATCACGCATGCCTCACTTGGCAGGACCGTCCGAATGTGTTCAGGGCGCGCACAGGAAGATCGTCGGAAGTCTGTCACGTCTATCGAGGCCCACGCACGGCCGGCTTTGCCGGCATCGGTTTTGATGCCTCGCCCTAACGCAGCCGATTTAGGAGCGCGATAGGCACCGCGTTAGAATCTCTCCAGACATGTCTACAACGCGTGCGGCGAATGCACTCACGCACGAACACGCCATGCATGATTGGTCGATATCTGGACGTCTTCCAGCCCACAGGCGCGGTCGACGAGAACGATCCGCGGCATCGGTGAAGAACAAATCCTTTACCATGCCCTCGCCGCTCGATTGAGCCTGAAGACACCTGGAGGTAGGCTCTGTTGCGAAATATATCAGTCACTTTGCGGAACGCGCTGCAATGCCCTGCGCCGGCGCGTGGCGGGAATTCAGGGTTTGACATCCATGAACGAATTACGCGCTGCGGCCCGGCAATCCACGGATAGAACCGGGATCATTGAGTTTGACGGCGCCAGAGGGGCCGTCAGCATTCCCTGCACGATCTCGGACGTCTCCGGCACCGGCGCGAGATTGAAGCTCGACTGGTCGCTGTCGTTTCCGAAACAAGCCACGCTGGTCTTTGCCGACGGCCTGCGAAAGACCTGCCAGGTCGCGTGGCAGAAGCGACGGCTGCTCGGCGTCGCGTTCGCCGATGGCGTTGCGAGCCCCGACGAGCAGGCCCGCATGATGACCGAGGAAGAGCAGGCTCTGCACCGGCGGCACATCGGCGCGCAGGTCAAGGCTGCACGGGAGGGGCGCGGCTACACCGAGGCCCAGATTGCGAACCTCATTTCCGTTTCGCCCGAGTTCGTGTCACGCGCCGAGAGCGGCGAGACGAGCATTCCGCTCCACCAGCTCACGCACATTGCCGATCTGCTGCTGGTCGACCTCGACAGCCTCGTTGCCGGCCCGGCGTCGATGGGATGACCGGAGAGCGATGCTGAGCTGGCGGCGGAGTGAAGCCGCGCGCAAAGGTCAGTGTATCCCGACGAGAAACTGCACCAGACTGGCCCCGCCAATGGGCGCGACAAGCAATAGCACCACGTTCACGCCAAGCAGCCAGATCAGGACCTTCTGCTCCCGAACCGAGAGCCGGCGCTGTGGCGGGTCAGGCTGCGGATCCTCCGGTGGCCAGGAGCCGGGCAGATCAACGAACATTCGCTCACCTCATGGCTGGGTGTGAACCGGGAGACCGGACCACACTGTCGCCACCGTGGGCATCACGTCAAGCTGGAACCCGGCGATCCCCTACCCGCCGTGGCAGCAACTACCACCGCCCTTCCCCTCGCCCGCGAGCACGCTGCGGCTGTTGCGGTCCGGCGGGATGTCGCCAGCCGCATTGGCCGCGAAGAACCCGGTCGGCTTGAGCATGAAGCCGGCATATTCGACCGGCATGATCGGAAAGTCCTCGGGCTTGCAGATGTGGGTGTGGCCGAAGGAGTGCCACACCACGATATCGGCATTCTCGATGTTGCGATTCTGCGCGGCGTAGCGCGGCAGTCCATCGCCGCCGGCGTGGACGTTGGGATAGTCGCCGCTCGCATACTTCTCGTCCTTGTCGAACGCCGTTACCCAGACGTGCTTTGTGGCAAAGCCGCCGCGCTTGCGGACATAGCTGCCTTCCTGCGCCAGCATCAGCGGACTGGGATTGACCACGAGCTTGTAGGCTGGCGCATTGCCGACGGAATTGGTCTCGTTGGGATTGCTGATCTTCCAGAACCGGCCGGTCTCGCCACTGGCGATCGCCGCCGCATCGCGTTCGCGCGCCAGCACGCGCGTCGTGGTGTCGAAGGCGTTGCCGTGGGGATTGTCGCGGCCCCAGGGCCGCGGCACGAATTCGTGCTCGGTAACGGTGTTGCCGCCGCCGTCGAGATCCATATGCATGCGCACGTTGAAGAAGTGCTGGTGGGTTGGCCCGCCCAGATTGTCGTCGACCATGCCGCCCCATTTGTAGCTCTCGCCTGATGGCACGGCGGCGGTCTGGATGATGCCGGTGAGCTTGGTCTCGAGCTGGATCGTGCCGTCCTGGTAGAGGTACCAGTAGAAGCCGTAATCGTAATTGCCGACGGTGGCAAAGAACGAGATCACGAGGCGCCGCGAACGCCGCACCTCGAACAGGCCGTTGCGGAATTCGTAGTGTTTCCAGGCAATTCCGTAGTCTTCCTCATGCATGCAGATAGCGTTCTGCATGACAAAGGGCTCGCCCTTGGTGTCGGCGGCCGGCACGTCGAAATAATGGATGTTGCCGAGGCAGTCGCAGCCGAGCTCCAGCGCGTTGGCGAGCATGCCGAGCCCATATTCACCGGCGTCGAACGCCGACTTCCAGAAATGGTTCTCGGTCGGATCGGCGTAGGGCACCACCATCTCGGTGACGCTGGCGCGATGGATCAGCGAGCGCTTGCGCTCACCGTCCTGGTAGGCGAGCTGATGCAGCACCAGGCCCTCGCGCGGCGTGAAGCCGACGCGAAAGCTCCATTTCTGCCACTCGACCTTCCAGCCGTCGACCTTGAAGCTGGCGCCCTCGGGCTGCTCGATGTGCAGCGGCTTGATGTCGGTGCGCGGGTTCTTGACCTCGTGCGCGCCGTAATTCCGCTTCTTGCGCGGGATCGGCACGATCGGATCTGCGTCCGTGAGGTCAATGACCTTGCCGGCGATCAGGTCGACGACGGCGACGACGCCCTCGATCGGGTGCGCATAGCCGTTGTCCTGCAGATGCTCGCGGAAAAAGCTGACGGCGCGGACGATGCGCGCGCCGCGCTCGAAAGCCATGTCGAAGAAGCCCGAGGAGAACGGATCGACCTGGACCAGTTCGATATCCTTGTCGGTCAGGCCGCGCCGAACCATCGCCGCGCGCCAGCCGGGATCGGCCTTGACCACGGCCTCGCACTTGAAGAATTCCTCCAGCATCACCGGCGGCTGCCCGTAGGGGGCCTCGCGGTTGGGGATGATCTTGCGCGCGACGATCTCGTTGCGGCCGAGGTCGACGATATGCTCGATCGCCTCGCCGGTGGCGATGTCCAGCGTGAGCGCGAACGCACGGCGTTCGATCCCGCCCGCGGCCAGCTCCTGCTTGGTCGGCTCTTCCAGCCGCACCGTGGGGAAGCGGCAGTCTTCCGGCGAGACCGCCGCCGCACGCACCAGCGTACAGGTGGCCGTGATCTCCTCGGCGGTCAGCGGATCCAATGGATGCGGCGTCGCGGATTGCGCCTTCGATTTGGCATTGACGGTGTCGAGCATGATGATGTCCGGAGTTCAGCGCGAAGCGAGATGCGCGGTGATGGCGCGGAAGGCGGCGAGCCAGCGATGGTCGAGCGGAATGTCCATCGCCTTGGGCTGGGTCGCGAGCTTGACGATGACGGTGTCGGTGGCCGGATCGATGTAGAGCCACTGGCCGTGGATGCCGATCGCCGCGAGGTCATTGCGCGACGGGTCGATCGTGTACCATTTGCTGCGGTAGCGGGCGCCCGGGAAGATCTCGGCGAGGTCGCCGTCGGTCCAGGCCTGCGGATCGCCGTTCTCGTGGATGTCGTCGATCCACCAGCCCGGCACCACCTGCCGTCCCTCGACCACGCCGCGATTGCGGATCATCTCGCCGAACCGCAGCAGGTCGCGCGCGGTGACAGAGAGACCGCCGGCAATGCGGCCCATGCCGTGGCTGTCGAGCGTCATGGAGCCGTCCTCCTCCGCGCCCAGCGGCTGCCAGAGATAGTCGGAGAGGATGCGCGGATAGGGCATGCCGCAGGCGCGTTCATAGACCCAACCGAGAACCTCCGTATTGGTCGAGACGTAGTGGAAGACCTTGCCATGCGGCTTGCCGGTGCCGCGCAGCGTGGTGAGGTAGCTGCGCTGGTTGCCGGGCTCGACGCCCGGGGGCGGCACGTCCCAGCCCGAGGAGAAGCGATAACGCGCGACGTCGCCGGCCGGATCCTCGTAATCCTCCTCGAACTGGATCGCGACGGCCATGTCGAGGACGTTGCGAACGGTGCAGCTGCCGTAGACCGAGCTCTCCAGCTCCGGCACGTAGCGCACCACCCTCGCCTCGGGATCGAGCAGCCCGCGGGCTGCGAGCACGCCGCCGAGCGTGCCGGCGACCGACTTGCTGATCGAGCAGATCAGGTGCGGCGTGGTCACGCTCATGCCGTCGCCGTACCATTCGTGGACCAGCGTGCCCCGGTGCATGACGAGGAGCGCGTCGCCGAAAGTCTCGCGCAGCGTCGCCTCGATCGTGGTCGGCTGGCCGGCGGGCGCAGCGAAGCCGAGCTTCTGAAGATCGTGCGGCGCAGTCGGTATGGGCGTCGGATGCGCCGAGCGGCGGACCTCGGCGGTCGGCAGCACTTCGCGGGTGTGGGTAAAGCCCCAGCGGATCGCGGGAAAGCTGCGCCAATTGGCGCGGGTCACCTGGGCCTCCGGCGCGGGCGGGCTGCCGCGCATGATCTCGGTCGGTCGCATCTGGATCCTCCGCGAAGCACGGTCCCAACCCCGGTGTCGGGAACGGCAAGGAAGCCTGCACCACGGCGCCCTCCCGGCGTTATCGAGATCCAGCAATATTTTGCTGGACACCGCGTAGGGCCGTGTCAGTCTGGCGTGGTTCTTGCCTGTGCTGGGCGCTCAGATTCTGACGTGCTGTCATGGCCTTAAGCGCAATTCTTCCGATTCAAGACTCGGCTGTCAGCCTGTTTCAGGCCGATAGCGCGGATGTCGACGAGCATTGCGCCTCGCTCGGCCGCTGGCGGCTGAGCTACGACCAGATCAGCGCCGGCGCCTTCCGGGGCAGTTTCACCCAGCTCTCCTTGCCCCGCCTCGAAGTGTTCCGCGAGATCACCAGCCAGCAGGTCCGCCAGTACGGCCAGCTCGGTGACGACAGCTTTGCCATCGGCCTGCCCTGGCACGGCGATGGCGAGGTCAATTGCAACGGCGCCGGCGTTGCGGGCGCCCAGGTCATCGCGTGCATCGACGCCGAGGTCGACATGTGCACGCCGAAGGCCTTCGAGTTGCGCGGCGTCGTCGCCAGCGCGGCGCTGATCGGTGAAATCGCGGCCAGCCTCGACATCGAACTGCCGCGTGCGGTCTGGCATCAGATGCGGGCGATCGAGATGGCCGCAGCGCCGGTTGCCCGGCTGCGCGCTCATCTGGTCGCGGTTCAGGAGACCATCGCGATCAGCCCTGTGCACTTCAACGACCCGGCCGTCCGACAGGCGCTGGAAGACGCCCTCCTCGTCGAGATCATGCTCATGCTGCCGACGGCACGGCCCAGCGACCACGGTCGCAGCTCGGCGGCCCGCAGGCGCACCGTCGATCGCGCCCGCGAACTGATGCACGGCAGCGGAGATCGTTCGCTGTCGATTCTGCAGGTCTGCAAAGCGGTCGGCGCGAGCCCGCGCAAGCTCGGCTATTGCTTTCAGGAGGTCGTGGGTACGAGCCCGATGCATTATTGGCGCGCGATGCGCCTGAACCGGGCGCGTCGCGACCTGAAGCGCGCCGGCGGCACCGAATGTTCCGTCTACGACGTCGCCGTGCAGCACGGCTTCTGGCATTTCAGCCAGTTCTCGCGCGACTACAAGCGCCACTTCTCCGAGCTGCCCTCGGAGACATTGCGGCGCGCAAGGCTCCGAGCCTGACGCGCGCCGCTCGCCTTACCAGGTCGGCAAATACGTCCCCTTGAAGCGCGTTTCCAGGAATGCCTTCACCTGGTCGGAGTGATAGGCCTCGATCAGCTGCTTGACCCAGGGCTTGTCCTTGTCTTCCTCGCGGACGGCCAGAATATTCACCCAGGGTCCGTCAGGATTCTCGCGGGCGATCGCGTCGGTCGCCGGATTGAGGCCGGCCTGCACCGCGTAATTGTTGTTGATCGAGACGACATCGACGTCCTGCAGCGCGCGCGGGAGCTGGGCGGCGTCAAGCTCGATGAAGCGGAGCTTCTTCGGGTTGTCGGTGATATCGGCGACCGTCGAGGAGACGTTGTTCGCGTCCTTGAGCTTGATCACGCCGTGCAACGCCAAAATCATCAGGCCGCGCGCGCCGTTGGAGGGATCGTTGGCGATGGCGACGCGAGCGCCTTCGGGCAGATCGGCGAGCGTCTTGTATTTTTGCGAATAGACACCCTGCGGCGAGCCGATCGTGTTGGCGACCTTGACGATCTTCCAGCCGGTCTTGGCGATCTGGTTCTTCAGGTATGGCTCGTGCTGGAACGAATTGGCCTCGATGTCCTTCAGCGCCAGCGCCTGGTTCGGGATCACGTAGTCGGTGAACTCGACCACCTTGATGTCGAGGCCGCGCTCGGCGCCGACCTTCTTCACGACGTCCATGATCTCGGCATGCGGGCCGGCGGTCACGCCGACACGAATGGTCTCGGCGTGAGTCGTGGTCGCAAGCAAGACTGCAGCCGCAAGGGTTGCCAGGAAACGCATCGATATCTCCAGTTTCGAATCGAGTTGGTTTAGCGGTGCCGCAGCCGCCGGTTGACCCGGCGCGCCAGATAGTCGCCCGCGCTCTGCACGAGCTGCACCAGCGCGATCAGCACGACCACGACGGCCAGCATCATTTCCGGCATGAAACGCTGGTAGCCGTAGCGGATGCCGAGATCGCCAAGGCCGCCGCCGCCGACGGCGCCGACCATCGCGGAATAGCCGAGCAGGCTGACCACCGCGAGCGTCAGGGCCAGAACCAGCCCGGGCAGCGCCTCGGGGATCAGCACCTTGAGCACGATCTGCATCGGCGAGGCCCCGAACGAGGACGCCGTTTCGATCAGGCCGCCGTCGACCTCACGGATCGCGGCCTCGACCAGGCGCGCGATGAACGGCGTCGACGCGATGACCAGCGGCACGATCGCCGCGGTCGAGCCGATCGAGGTGCCGGCAATCAGCCGGGTGAACGGGATGATGGCGACGACCAGGATGATGAAGGGCGTCGAGCGCGTCGCGTTGACGACGATGCCGAGCACGCGATTGACGGCGGGCGCCGAGAACAGCTCGCCCTTCCGGCTGGTCGCGAGGAAGACACCGAGCGGCAGGCCGAAGCTGGTGCCGAGCAGCGCTGCGATCCCGACCATGTACAGGCTTTCGCCGGTGGCCTGGACGATCAGGTTGATGAGTTCAGGCGACATAGCCGAGACGCTCCGCCAAGACTTGATATTGAGAGAGCCAGGCGAGCGTCCGCGTCACCGCGTCATCGCCGCCGGACGTGCCAAGGGGAATGCCGAGCACCAGCGAGCCGACATGCTGGCCGCCGATCTCGTCGATGCGGGCTGACAGCAGCGCCACGTCGAGGCCGAGTTCGCGCGCGAGCCGCGCCACCAGCGTGTCGCCGGCCCCTGCCCCGCGGACCTGGACGCGGATCACGGCCTGTCCGCCCGCAGGCGGCTCCGCGACGATCCGGCTCTGCAGCGAGACCGGCAGGCTGTCGCCGATCGCCTCGGCGAGGAAGGATTGCGTGATCGGATGCTTCGGGTGGGTGAAGATGTCGGCGACATGGCCGCTCTCGACGACGTGGCCTGCGTCCAGCACCACCACGTCCTTGGCGAGCTGGCGTACCACGGACATTTCGTGGGTGATCAGCACGATGGTCACCCCGAGCTCGCGATTGATATTCGCAAGCAGGTCGAGGATCGCGCGCGTGGTCTGCGGGTCGAGCGCCGAGGTGGCCTCGTCCGACAGCAGCACGCTGGGACGGGTGGCGAGCGCACGGGCGATGCCGACGCGCTGCTTCTGGCCGCCGGACAGTTCCGACGGATAGCGGTCGTGCTTGTCGGCGATGCCGACCAGCGCGAGCAGTTCTGCCACGCGGGCCTTGATGTCGGCCCTGGCCCAGCCGGCGATCTCCAGCGGCAGTGCGATGTTGTCGGCCGCGGTGCGCGACGACAGCAGGTTGAAGTGCTGGAAGATCATGCCGATCGAGCGCTGCGCCAGCCGCAATTCGCGGCCCGCCAGCGCGGAGATCTCTCTGTCATCGACGATGACGCGACCCGTGCTCGGCTTTTCCAGCCCGTTGATGAGCCGGACCAGGCTCGACTTGCCGGCGCCGGAGCGGCCGATCACACCCGTGATCGACCCGCGCGGAATCGCAAAATCGATATCCTGCAGTGCGTTGACGCCGGGCTTGCCGCGATAGGCCGGATAGGTCTTCGAGATGGCTTCGAAGCGGACCATGGCGTTCGCTTTGGCGGCGGCGGATGAAATCGCTTCGAACGTTTCGAGAGGTTCTCCGATCGCAAGCGATTGGTGGGCGTTCATCAAGGCGGCCTTCATGCATCATCAATCGTGGCCCGCCCGCCGGAGGCGACCTGAGCCGGGTCGCACTGTGCGACAGGACAACAATACTGCGCGGCAATAGGCGCTGCACTGCAGCACACACCATCGCTTTTTCACGTCTTTCTTGCAATTTCAGATATTTGCAGGGAGTTGGATGAAGTTTTTCATAGGCCCTGCTGTAGAAGAATATTCTTCTTCCGGGCGGTATCGGCCTCCGGCCGGACTCACCGAACCATCTGCAACCACGGCAGCACGATCACCAGCAGGCCGGCGAAATACAGCAGTCCGAAGATCAGCCCAAAGCCCCAGAACTGGCCTTTGCCGATATAGCCGCTGCCGAAATACATCGGGGCCGGCCCCGTGGCGTAAGGCGAGATCACGCCCATCAGACCGAGCGAGTACATGCAGAGCATGGCGAGCGTCGTGACCGGCAGGTCGGGGATGCCGGATCCGACCGCCAGCACCACCGGAAGCACGGCGGCCGCATGCGAAGTGATGCTCGAGAAGAAATAGTGGATCCAGAAGAACAGCGCGACCAGAAGGATCATCGCCGTCGACGGCGACAGCCCCACGAGGGGTTTGGCGAATTCGGTCGCAAACCATTTGATGAAGCCGATCTCGTTCAGGCCCGAGGCCAGCGTCAACAACGAGGTGAAATAGAAGAACACCTCCCAGGCGCTCTTCTCGCTGACGATATCGGCAAATTCGATCACGCCCGTCACCAGCATCAGAGAAATCACGATGAAGACGACGGTTGTGGCATTGATGAAGTTCGAGCCCAGCAGAGGCACGTGGATGTCCGGGCTGGAGCCCGCGATCCACAGGAACATCGCCAGCAGGATCAGCGCCAGCATGATCCCTTCGTTGCGCGACATCGGGCCCATGCTGGCGAGTTCTTTCGCCGCCCAATCGGAGATTTCCGGGCTGCGCGTTACTTCGGGTCGGCAGATCGCGTAGCTGAGCAGTGGAACGAGGATCATCAGCAAGAGGCCGAGCGGCGCGAAGCCGACGAACCACTGGCCCCAGCTCACGTCGACGCCGACGGTCTTCTTGGCGATCGCAAGCGCGGCGGCGTTCGGGGCCAGCGCGGTGAAGAACAGCGAGCTGGTCACCGCGGTTGCTGCAAACGCCGTCCACATCACGTAGGTGCCGATCTTGCCGGCGGTCGGTCCGGGCTCGGAGCCGTAGATGCGCGGAATGTTGCTGATGATGGGGTAGACGATGCCGCCGCTGCGCGCGGTGTTCGACGGCGTTGCGGGCGCCAGCAGGAAGTCCGACATCGCGACCGCATAGCCGAGCCCGAGCGTGTTGCGCCCGAGCTTCTGCACCAGCACCAGCGCGATGCGCCGGCCGAGCTGGCTCTTGCGATAGCCGATCGAGAACACGAAGGCACCGACGATCAGCCATACCGTGCTCTCGGCAAATCCGCCCAGCATCCAGCGCAGCGATTTGTTGGGATCAGGATCGATATAGCCGCCGACGCCGGCGACCGTGAGGCCGATCAGGCCGACCGCGCCGACCGGCATCGATTCCAGGATGAGCCCGGTGATGACGGCCGCGAACACGGCAAAATAGTGCCATTGGTTGACGTTGAGTCCCGTCGGCACCGGCCACAGATAGATCGCCAGCCACACCAAGAGCGGCGCGATCAGCTTCCAGCGAACCCCTTGTCCTTCAGGCGCCTGCGAACTGGCGGCCATCGATTCTCCCCCCAAATGTTCTTGTGATGCCGGGCGGTCTACCGCCCCCTGAATTTCGGCTTGCGGCGACCCAGAAACGCCTCGACGCCCTCCTTGTGGTCTTCGCTGAAGCTTGCGAGCGCGAACTGGTCGATGTCCATGTGGCTTGCCAGATCGTCCAGCGCATGCGTGAGCCTGTTGACGGTCAGCTTCGTCATCGCGACCGAGAGCGGCGGCTGCAAGGCTACCTTGCGCGCAAGCTCCATCGCGGCATCGAACGCGTGTCCGGGGTCGACCACCTGCTCGACCAGCCCCCATTCATACGCTTCGTCCGCCGAGATGCGCTGATCGGCCAGGATCACGGCCTGCTTGGTGCGGGCAGGTCCAATCAGATGCAGCATGCGCGGGATGCTCTGCCAGCTCATGTTCATGCCGAGACCGATCTCGGGCACGCGCAGATGCGCGTCGCGCCCCATGACGCGGAAGTCGAGCGCCACGGCCAGCGCCACGCCGCCGCCGACGCAGAATCCCTCTATGGCGCCGATCGTGATCTGCTCCATCTCCTGCCAGGCGTGGGTGAGGCGCGGTCCGAGCTTGAGGTGCCGCCTGAGCGTGCCGAGGTCCATGTCCTTGCGCGCGCGCCCTTCGGCATCCTTGAGGTCGAAGCCGGCGCTGAAGGCGCTGGTGCTGCCCGTCAGCACCACCACCGATGTCGTGGAATCATCTTCGAAACTGCGTGCGGCCGCGGTCAGCTGGCGCAGCGCGTCGGGTGACAGCGCGTTGATGCCGTCGCCGCGGTCGAACCGCACGATCGCGATCCGCCCGTCCGGCCCCTGCCCCTTCTCGATCTTGACATACTCCGTCAACGCAAACTCCCTGGTCTTGTCGGTCCTGTCGGTCCTGGCGCTAGAGATGACCGGTGCGGTGGTGCTCGGGCTTCGCATCAGGGACCGGAAACCGGATCGTGGTGCCGAGCGTCATCCAGTTGGCGTTCTCGCCGGTGATGTTGTGGCCGTAGATCACGTCGACGGAGAATATCTCGTTCGGCCGGTAGCGTACGCCGGTCTGGAAGCGCGGCTGCACGACGCTTGCGATCTCGGAGGCACCGGCCTGCCCGTAGGCCTCGATCGTCCACTGCAAGGTGTCCGTGAACTTCCAGTCGAAACCGAGACCATAGGTCAGGTAATGCCGGTCGACGGTGCGATCCCACAGCCAGCCGCCGTTGACGTTGATGCGCATGGTCTCCGACAGGCGAAAGGTTGCGGGGATGACGGCAAAGGCGGTCAGCGCCTCGCCGGTCGCAGCATCGAACGATCCGCCGCCATAGGCCGACAATCCCCAGCGGCCGATCCCGGTCGGGATAAAATTGGTCTTGGCTTTCGGGGCGAGCGTCGTGCTCCAGTCGCCATCACTGCGGGCCCGGATGGTCTGAAGGCTCAGCTCGATCGGCCTGAACGGATCGACCACGCAGGAGGGGTTGGCGACCGCGGCGAAATCCGTGTTGGACGCCGCCGACATCCAGCTTTCGACCTTGCAGGAGCCGACCTCGGAGATATCGGCGGCATCCACCGCATAGGCGCCATTCGCGGCGCGCGCATCCTGCGCCGCGAATGCGAGCAGTGCCGCGATTGCGGCGGTCTTTCCGGTGTGTCCAGCCCATCCCATCGCGGGATGTTAGCAGAGTCTTCGCCTCGACAACGCCCGGATTCTGGGACTATCTTCATACCCATGAGCGAGCATCACCACCACGATCACGACCATTCCGAACTGTCGGAGACCGAGCTGCGCGTGCGCGCGCTCGAGACGATCCTGACCGAAAAGGGCTATGTCGAGCCGGCTGCGCTCGATGCCATCATCCAGGCCTACGAGACCAGGATCGGCCCGCATAACGGCGCGCGCGTCGTCGCCAAGGCCTGGACCGACCCGGCCTTCAAGGCGGCACTGCTGGAGGACGGCAGCAAGGCCATCGGCACGCTCGGCCATGTCAGCCGGGTCGGCGACCATCTCGTCGTGGTCGAGAACACGCCTCTGCGACACAACATGGTCGTGTGCACGCTGTGCTCCTGTTACCCCTGGGAAATGCTGGGGCTGCCGCCGGTCTGGTACAAGGCCTCGCCCTACCGCTCGCGCGCGGTCAAGGACCCGCGCGGCGTGCTCGCCGATTTCGACGTCAGCTTGCCGAAGGACATGGAAATCCGGGTCTGGGACTCCACCGCCGAGACGCGTTTTCTGGTGCTGCCGATGCGGCCCGCGGGCACCGAAGGCTGGAGCGAGGAGCAGCTCGCCGGGCTCGTCACGCGCGACTCCATGATCGGCACCGGCTTTCCCAGGACGCCGGGAGCGCCGTCATGAACGGCGTGCACGACATGGGCGGCATGGACGGGTTCGGCAAGGTCGAGCCCGAGCCGAATGAGCCGGTGTTTCATGCCGATTGGGAGTCCCGGGTCCTGGCCATGGTGCGCGCGATGGGCGCAGCCGGCGCCTTCAACATCGACACCTCGCGATTCTATCGCGAAACGCTGCCGCCTGACGTTTATCTGTCGAGCTCCTACTACAGGAAATGGTTTCTCGGGCTCGAGGAGATGCTGATCGACAAAGGCTACCTCACCCGCGAGGAGGTGGCCGCCGGCCACGCGAAGCAGCCTGGCAAGGCGCTCAAGCACGGCAAGTTCGATCTCGGCCAGGTCGAGCGCGTGATGGTGCGCGGCAAATTCGCCCGCACGGCGCCCGCTCCCGCAAAGTTCAAGATCGGCGACCGCGTGCGCGCGAAAAACATTCATCCGGCCACACATACGCGGCTGCCGCGCTATGTGCGCGGCCATGTCGGTATCGTCGAACTGAACCATGGCTGCCACGTGTTTCCTGACACGGCGGCGATGGAGCTCGGCGAAAATCCGCAATGGCTCTACACGGTCGTGTTCGAGGGCAGCGATCTCTGGGGTGAGGATGGCGATCCCACCCTCAAGGTCTCGATCGACGCGTTCGAGCCCTATCTGGACCGGACGTGATGAGCCGCGCTGCTGCCGCCGCCACGGCGGCCATCCCGAGCATCCCGCGCGACGATGACGGCCCGGTGTTCCGCGCCCCCTGGGAAGCGCAGGCCTTCGCGATGGCCTTGAGCCTCCACGACCGCGGCGTGTTCACCTGGCCCGAATGGGCCGCAGCGCTCGCCGACGAGATCAAGCGCGCGCAGGCGGCCGGCGATCCCGATACAGGCGAGACTTACTATCTGCACTGGCTCGCCACGCTGGAGGGCCTCGTCGCCCGCAAGGGCGTGGCGTCGATGGACACGCTGCACCGCTACCGCGACGCCTGGGACCACGCGGCGGATCGGACGCCGCACGGCCAGCCGATCGAGCTGCGGCCGGAGGATTTTGGGCGGTAGTGACTCCGACTACAGCTGTCATTCCCCGAGAAGGCGGGGAATCCAGTACGCCGCGGCTTCATGGCTCAAACACGGTCTCTGGAATGCTGGATCACCCGCTTTCGCGGGTGATGACAGCGATTACGAGGCATCAGCGCCTCCCCTCATACTCCCGCCAGCCCTTCGCCCGCAGGCTGCACGCCGGGCACTCGCCGCACCCATATCCCCATTCATGCTGCGCGCCGCGTTCGCCGAGGTAGCAGGTGTGGGACTGCTCGCGAATGAGATCGACCAGGCCGTCGCCGCCGAGATCATGCGCGAGCTGCCACGTCGCGGCCTTATCGATCCACATCAGCGGCGTATGCAACTCGAATGCGCGGGCCATGCCGAGCGACAGCGCGGTCTGCATGGCGCGGATGGTGTCGTCGCGGCAATCGGGATAGCCGGAATAATCCGTCTCGCACATGCCGCCGACGATGTGAGTGATGCCGCGCCGGTAGGCCAAAGCTGCGGCAAAGGTCAGGAACACCAGATTGCGGCCGGGCACAAACGTATTGGGCAGGCCGTCGGCGCCCATCGCAATCGCGACGTCGCGGGTCAGCGCCGTCTCGGACACCGCCGCCAACGTCGGGATCGACAGCGTATGGCTTTCGCCGAGTTTGGCGGCCCAATCGGCACGCAGGCCCTTGATGCCGTCGAACAGGCGCGCGCGGCAGTCGAGCTCGACGGCGTGGCGCTGGCCGTAGTCGAAGCCCAGCGTCTCCACGCGCGAAAAGCGGTTCAGCGCCCAGGCAAGGCAGGTGGTGGAATCCTGACCGCCGGAGAACAGCACCAGTGCGGTTTGTGATGAAAATGCGTCACTCATAGCCCGCGCTTTAGCATTGCCGACCTCGGCCGCCAATCGGTGGAAATCGGCCCCTCCCACCGCGCCGCGCTGGGAACGGCGGCCCGCTTTTGGCATAAGTCTGCAGACCCTGGAGACTGCCCCGCAATGACCCCTTCCCGCGACATTTCCCGTCTGATCGAGATCATGGCGGCGCTGCGTACGCCGGTGACCGGCTGCCCCTGGGACCTCGAACAGAACTTTGCGACCATCGCGCCCTATGCCATCGAGGAAGCCTATGAGGTGGTCGATGCGATCGACCGCGGCGATCTCGACGATCTCCGGGAGGAACTCGGCGACCTCCTGCTCCAGGTGGTGTTCCACGCCCAGATGGCCTCCGAGCAGAACGCCTTTGCGTTCGGCGACGTCGTCGAGGCCATCACGCGAAAAATGATCCGGCGCCATCCCCATGTCTTCGCCGACAAGGAGGGCAACCTCGCCTCCTCCCACGTCAAGGAGGTCTGGGACCGCATCAAGGCCGAGGAGAAAGCCGAGCGCGCATCGCGCCGGCCGCCCGAAGCAACGCCGGCGCACAAATCGCTGCTATCGGGGGTCAAGGCCGGCCAGCCCGCGCTGACGCGCGCGATGGAGCTGCAGCGCAAGGCCTCTACCGTCGGCTTTGACTGGAACGATCCCCGCGCGGTTCTGGCAAAGATCCGCGAGGAAGCCGACGAGATCGAAGCCGCGCTGGATCGAAACGACAAGCAGGAGCTGGCGGAAGAGACCGGCGACCTGATGTTCGCTCTCGTCAACCTCGCGCGCCATGTCGACGCCGATCCGGAAGCCGCGCTTCGCGCGACCAATGCGAAATTCGAACGGCGGTTTGCGTTCATCGAACGGGCGCTGGAAGCACAGGGGCGAACGCTGGAGCAGGCGTCGCTGGCGGAAATGGATGCGCTGTGGACTGCGGCGAAGGGCGAGGAGAAGCCTGTGTCAGAGGGACACAAGGAAGCCCGCCGCTAACTCGGTCGTCGTCCCCGCGAAGGCGGGGACCTATACCGCGTGATCTATCCGCAGCGCGACGCGGCTGATACCGCCCATCAAACTTTTCCTGGGGGTATGGGTCCCGGATCTACGCTGCGCTTGTCCGGGACGACAGTCGTGCTTGAGGCAACAATTCTCTGAACTCACATGCCAAGGTCTAGGCCGCGTGATGCGGCACGGCGTCAAACCTCGACACCACGATGTCCCGCTTGGTCTCGTCCACTCGTACCGTCATATCGAAGCGGCCGTCGTGCAGCTCCTTGGCCAGCACTTCCGCATTGCGATGCAGCCAGGAGATGCCGGCGCCATCCGCGGCGTCGATGGAGAGATCGAGCGTGGTGCGCTTGGCGGCAAGGCGCTCCTCGATCGCGGCAAGCAGTTCATCGACGCCCTCGCCTGACACGGCGGAGACCAGCATCGCCGGATGATCTTCCGGCCTGCGCGCGGCGATGTTGAGCAGCTCTTCGCGCTGCTCTGAATCGTAACGATCGATCTTGTTCCAGACCTCGATGATGCGGCCCGAGTCATCGGGATTGATGCCGAGCTGGCGCAGCACGGCATCGACGTCGCTCTGCTGGGCCTCGGCGTCCTCGTGCGAGATGTCGCGGACATGCAGGATGACGTCGGCCTCGAGCACCTCCTCCAGCGTGGCGCGGAAGGCGGCGACGAGCTGCGTCGGCAGGTTGGAGATGAAGCCGACGGTGTCGGACAGCATCGCCTTGCCGCCATGCGGCAGAGTGAGCGCGCGCAGGGTCGGATCGAGCGTGGCGAACAGCATGTCGGCGGCCTGCACGTCGGCGCGCGTCAGCCGGTTGAACAGCGTCGATTTGCCGGCATTGGTGTAACCGACCAGCGCGACCACGCGATAGGGGATGCGCTGGCGTCCGGCCCGATGCAGGCGCCGCGTCGCCTGCACCTTCTTCAATTCGCTTTCGAGCTTGGAGATGCGTTCCTGGATCAGGCGGCGGTCGGCTTCGATCTGCGTCTCGCCGGGACCGCCCATGAATCCGAAGCCGCCGCGCTGGCGTTCGAGATGGGTCCACGAGCGCACCAGGCGCGAGCGCTGGTAGTTGAGATGCGCAAGCTCGACCTGGAGCGAACCTTCCTTGGTCTTGGCGCGGCGGCCGAAGATTTCCAGAATGAGCCCGGTGCGGTCGAGCACCTTGGCGTGCAGCTCCTTTTCAAGATTGCGCTGCTGGATCGGCGCCAGCGCGCAATCCATCACGACAAGCTCGACGTCGAGGCTCTTGGCCAGCGCGGCGATTTCCTCGACCTTGCCCTTGCCGATGTAGGTTGCGGGGCGGATCTGGCTGACCGGCGCGATGATGGCATCGGCAATGACCAGATCGATCGCACGTGCGAGGCCGGCGGCTTCGTCGAGCCGGGCCTCGGCGTTGCGCTGGATCTGGCTGGACGAGGCATGGCTTTCCGATTGCGGGTCAGCACTTCCCGCACGCAGTCGCAAGTAGGGGCCGACGACAAGCACCCGCCCCGTTTGCTTGGCTCCTGCCGACCGCGGACGGTCGGCCTCCCCGTCGAAATTCCGGGGTTCCAATCAGATCACTCTCAAGCCGGCTGATCCTCGCCACCTTCGAACAGCTGGATCGGAGCGCCAGGCATGATGGTCGAAATCGCGTGCTTGTAGACAAGCTGCGAGTGACCGTCGCGCCGAAGCAGCAAGCAGAAGTTGTCGAACCAGGTCACGATGCCCTGGAGCTTCACTCCGTTGACCAGAAAGATCGTCAGTGGCGTTTTGGTTTTGCGAACGTGATTAAGGAAGGTGTCCTGAAGGTTCTGTGCGCGGTCTGCCGCCATTGTTTTTATCTCGCTTTGAGTTTCTTTTTATTGCGCCGGTTGAGACCCTCTTTTTTGAAAATTTCGGGGCCTCTTCCGGTAGCCGTCCCTCATGAGATCCCCCTCGGAGGAACAGCAGATTTATTAGAAGGCAGGTCGGGTTATTAGGCAAGCCGCTTGAGATGGCAGGCCACGATCGAATGCCCCGCAAAACTACGGGAATCGATCAAATTTGCTCGCTTCCAGCGACGTTCCGGACGCGGCGGAGCGCCCTCAGCCGACGCCCAGTGCCTTCAGTTTCCGATGCAACGCGGAACGCTCCATACCGACGAACTCGGCGGTGCGTGAGATATTGCCCGAAAAACGGCTGATCTGCGCGATCAGATAGTCGCGTTCGAACACTTCGCGTGCCTCGCGGAGCGGCAGGCCCATGATGTGCTCGCCATTGTTGCTGGTCGGCATCGCAGGCACCATGGATCCGACGTCCTGCGGCAGCATGTCTGCCGTGATGATGACCTCAGGTCCGCCTGCGGCCAGAATCATGACTCTCTCAACGTTATTGCGGAGCTGGCGCACATTTCCCGGCCAGACATGTGATTGCAGCACCGCCATCGCGTCCTGTCCGATCTGACGCTTCGGCAGGCCGCTGCCGGCCGAGATCTGCTCCATGAAATAGTCGATCAGTTCCGGAATGTCCTCGCGCCGCTCCGAGAGCGCGGGCACACGGATCGGCACCACCGACAGGCGATGATAGAGATCCTCGCGGAAATGGCCGGCCGCGATCTCCTCCTCGAGATTGCGCGCGGTGGAGGAGATAATGCGGACGTCGACCTGCACCTTGCCGGTGCCGCCGACGCGCTGGAACGACTGCTCGACGAGGACGCGCAGGATCTTGTTCTGGGTCTCGCGCGGCATGTCCGCGATCTCGTCGATGAACAGCGTGCCGCCATGGGCTTCCTCGAGCGCGCCGGGCTTGCGCGCCTGCTCGCCATTGGACTGCTCGACGCCGAACATCTCGTGCTCCATGCGCTCCGGCGTGATCGCGGCCGCATTGATCACCACGAACGGACCATCGGCCCGGCCCGAGGCCACATGCAGCGTGCGCGCCGTGAGTTCCTTGCCGGAGCCGGCGGGGCCGACGATGAGGATGCGGCTGTTGGCCTTGGCCGCGCGGTCGATGGTCTGGCGCAGCTGGTTCATGCTCGGCGAACGGCCGACCAAGGTGCTCGCGCTCGGCGCGAGCTGCTTCAGCTCCTTGACCTCGCGCTTGAGCCGCGAGTTCTCCAGCGCGCGGTTGGCAACCAGGATCAGCCGGTCGGCCTTGAACGGTTTCTCGATGAAGTCATAGGCGCCGCGCTTGATTGCGGCGACCGCGGTCTCGATGTTGCCGTGGCCGGAGATCATCACGACCGGCAGATCGGCGTTGTCCTTCTTGACCTGCTCCAGCAGCTGCAGGCCATCGAGCTTGGAGCCCTGCAGCCAGATGTCCAGGAACACCAGATGCGGCCTGCGGTTGGCGATCTCGGCGAGCGCCGTGTCGCTGTCGCGCGCGGTCCGGGTCACGAAACCCTCGTCTTCGAGAATGCCCGCGACGAGATCCCGGATATCGGCCTCGTCATCGACAATCAGAATTTCACTAGCCATGGGTCGCGCCTGTCTGGTCAGATGCCTGTTGAGGCTTCGATCTTCGTTGAATCATTGGTCTTTTCAGCCAGCTCTCTGGTTTCGGCTGCCCGCTCTTTTGTTTCCGGATCCTTGATGGACTCCGCTTGCTTCGCCGTATCCGGGGCCGCTTCCTGAGCCGTCTCCTTGGCAGCCGGGGCCGTCTCGGTGCCCTCGCTCTTGGCGGGAGCGCCGGAGATCGCAAAGCGCATCCGCATCCAGGCGCCGCGCTGGCCGGCCCGGAAGTCGGAGGCATCCTTCAGCTCGATGCGGCCGCCATGGTCTTCCAGCACGCGGCCGACGATCGCGAGCCCCAGGCCGGTGCCCTTGGCGCGCGTGGTCACATAGGGCTCCAGCAGACGCGAGCGCGCGACCTTTGGCAGGCCGATGCCGTTGTCGACGACGTCGATCAGCACGTCCTCGCCTTCGCGCGACACCACGACGTCGATCCGGCCTTTGCCGAGCTCCTCCGGCGGGACCTGCTCGATCGCCTCCGTGGCGTTCTTGACGATGTTGGTGACCGCCTGCGAGATCAGACGCCGGTCGAACTGGGCGCGGAGCGGATCGTCCTTGAACTCGACCTCGATATCGATTTCGGGATGGGCGACCTTCATCAGGAACACCGCCTGCCGCACGGTGTCGGCGACGTCCTCGCCCTCCATCACCGGCTTCGGCATCCGCGCAAAGCGCGAGAACTCGTCGACCATGCGGCGGATGTCGTCGACCTGGCGCACGATGGTGTCGGTGCACTGCTCGAAAATCTGCTTGTCCTTGCCCTCGGTGATGTCCTTGCCGAACTTGCGGCGGATCCGCTCGGCCGAGAGCTGGATCGGCGTCAGCGGATTCTTGATCTCGTGGGCGATGCGGCGCGCGACGTCGCCCCAGGCCGAGGTGCGTTGCGCCGACACGAGTTCGGTGATGTCGTCGAGCGTGATGATGTAGCTGTCATGCGGCTGGCTGGTCTTCTCGGCGCTGACGCGAACCGAGAGGTTGCGCTCCTGCCCGTCGCGCGTGATCGTGATCTGGCCCTGCACCAGGCGCTGGGTCCCGTCCCGCGCCGTCTTCATCATCTCGTCGAGCTCGGGCAGCACGTCCGACAGCGGATGGCCGAGCGTCTCCGCTTCGGAATGCCCGATCAGCTTCTCGGCGGAGCGATTGAGGATGCCGACACTGCCCGAATTGTCGACGCCGATGATGCCGGCGCTCGCCGACGACAACACCGCCTCGATGAAACGGCGGCGGCTGTCGATGAGATCGCTGGCGTTGACCAGTTCGTCGCGCTGGCTGCGCAATTCCTGCGTCATCTTGTTGAAGGTCTCACCGAGCTGGGCGAGGTCGCCTTCCGACTGATGCACCGGCACCTTCACATGGAGGTCGCCGGTCGAAACCGTCTGGGCCGCGTTCATCAGCCGCCGGATCGGCGCCACCAGCGAATTGGCGAAGTTGAGGCCGATCAGCACCGAGGCCATCAGAATCGTCAGCGCGATCACCGCGAACATCAGCGCAAACGCGACCTGGATACCGAGCCGCCGCGACTCGATCTGGGCATATTCGGCGACGCTCACCTCGGTCTGCTTGAGCTGGTTGACGACGTTCGGATCGAGCGGACGGGCGACATAGAGGAAGGTGTCGCTGAAGGCGCGCAGGCGGATCACCGCGGCGACGAAGCTCGCATCCGGTAGCACCGCGATCTCGGGCTCGGATTCGTTGACGTTGCTGAGGAAGTCCGGCGCGGGCGGCGAATAGGCCAGCCGCATCCCGGTGTCGGCGGATTCCAGGATGTTGGTGTTCTTGTCGATGATCATCGCGCCCGGCAAATTGCGGGAGCTGGCACTGGCCGCCAGCAACTCGCGAAACGAGCGGCGGTCCTGGTCGTAGAGCGGCCTTGCATGGGCGATGTCGTTGGCCATGCCGAGAATGTCGCCGCGGATCAGTTGCGCATGGTCCTGCATGTAGGCGCGCGCGATCGTCAGCGAATTCTGGATCACCTCCTTGGTCGGCCCCGAGAACAGCCGGTCGAGGCCCCGCTCGAGGGTGACGTTGGCGACGACGGCCACGAGCACCGCCGGCAGCACCGCTACGATCGAGAACAGGCTGACGATCTGGACGTGGAGCCGCGCCGCCGCCCGGCCCCGCCGTCGCGCCAGGATGAGCTGCCAGAGCTCGCGGACGATGATCCCGACCAGGAGCAGGATCGAGCCCGCATTGATCAGATAGAACGACCGGACCACCTCGGGCGTCGGATCTATACGGGTCAGGCCAGTCAGAACCACGAAGGTCAGGAGGGCCGACAGCATCGCCAGCGCCACGGCAAACGGCGCCAGCCAGCGTCGCACCGACCAGCGCCGGGGCTCTTCCGCTGGGGTCGTGTCAAAGGCTGCGGCCGAAGTCTCTGCGCTGGTCATTCCGGCAATGGGTGCTGAAAACGGGTCCGCGGCGGGCGGGCACTGATGTATTCGTACCACATTGTTGCCGAATTGCGACAATTCCGCGGCGTTTCAGCCGCGGCGGCCCGGCGCGTCCACAGGCTGGTCGTCTGGCAGACCTCGCACGCGGGAACGGTTCAGTCCCCCGCGGCTTGGCACCCCATGGACAGGTTCTTCCTTGCAATGATGATTTCTGCGGTTCTGCTGCTGATCGGGGTGACGGGCTTGCTCGTCAACGGTCACATCATACAAGAGCCGGCGGCGAGCGCGGTCGCAGCTCGACAAGCCTTGGGCCCCCGCGTCAGGTGAAGGGCGCCCCTGCGGCCCAATGACCACGCACAGTGTTTGTGCGGAACCTATCGGCCCGATCTGGACTTTTGCCCTCCGCATCGGCCATGCAGGCCGGCGCGATCCGGACAGGCTCAGCTCACCTTTTTCAGGCGGAGCTGAGCCACCGTCCCGCGAAACTAGCCCCCGCTCCGATACACCTGGATATCGAGGTCCCGGATCTTCTTCCGCAGCGTGTTGCGGTTGAGGCCGAGCAGGTCGGCTGCGCGGATCTGGTTGCCGCGGGTCGCCGCAAGCGCGGCCGTGAGGAGCGGCACCTCGATTTCCTTGAGGATGCGGTGATAGAGGCCCGGCGGCGGCACGCCGTTCGGAAAACCCTGGAAGTGCGAGGACAGATAGGCCTCGACCGCGCCGCCGAGATTGTCGACGCCCTGCTGGACCGCGGCGCCCGGACTGACCGAGGGCGGCGCGAGTTCGCCGTCGATGACGGATGCCGTGATCACGTCCTGCGGATAGAGCGCGGCGAGGCGCCGGGCGAGGTTTTCGAGCTCGCGCACGTTGCCCGGCCAGCGATGCTGCTTGAGTCGCTCCAAAGCCAGCGTGTCCAGCTTCTTCGGCGGCAGGCCGTCCTTCTCGGCCAGGGTGAAGAAGTGGCGCACCAGATCCGGCAGATCCTCGATTCGTTCACGCAAGGGCGGCAGCCGCAGCGGCACGACGTTGAGGCGGAAGAACAGATCCTCGCGGAACAGCCCCTGCTGGATCAGCACGCGCAGATCCTTGTTGGAGGCCGCGACGATGCGCACGTCGGTCTTGATCGGTGTGCGGCCGCCCACGGTGGTGTATTCGCCCTGCTGCAGCACGCGCAGCAGGCGGGTCTGCGCCTCCATTGGCATGTCGCCGATCTCGTCCAGGAACAGCGTGCCGCCCTCGGCCTGCTCGAACCGGCCGGAGGCGCGGGTGTTGGCGCCGGTGAAGGCGCCGCGCTCATGGCCGAACAACTCGGACTCGATCAGGTCGCGCGGGATCGCCGCCATGTTGACGGCGACGAAGGGGCCGTTGCGGCGCTTGCCGTAATCGTGCAGCGCGCGCGCCACCAGCTCCTTGCCGGTGCCGGACTCGCCGGTGATCATCACGGTGAGGTCAGTCTGCATCAGCCGCGCGAGCACGCGGTAGATTTCCTGCATCGCCGGCGAACGGCCGACCAGCGGGATCGCCTCCATCTCGGCATCTTCGTCCGGCGAGGCGACCCGCTCCTTCGGCTCGGCGAGCGCGCGGCCGACGATGGCGATCAGCTCCTTCAGATCGAACGGCTTGGGCAGATATTCATAGGCCCCGCGCTCGGAGGCGCGGATCGCCGTCATGAAGGTGTTCTGCGCACTCATGACGATGACGGGCAAATTCGGCCGCATCTTCTTGATTCGCGGCAACAGATCGAAGGCGTTTTCGTCCGGCATCACCACGTCGGTGATGACGAGATCGCCCTCCCCCTGGCTGACCCAGCGCCACAGCGTCGCGGCATTGCCGGTGAGCCTGACTTCATAGCCGGCGCGCGACAGCGCCTGGTTGAGAACCGTGCGGATGGCGGTGTCGTCATCAGCAACGAGAATGCTACCTGCGGGCATTGTTAATCCTCATTTTGCCCCCTGTGATGCAGACGACGACTTCCCGGCAGAGCCGTCGCGACTGCTGTGATCGGCATGTTTCACCGATGTGGAATACATCGGCATCAGCACGCGGAAGGTGGTCTTGCGCGGCTGAGACTCGCATTCGATGATGCCCCCGTGATCGCCGATGATCTTGGCGACCAGCGCCAGACCGAGGCCCGAGCCCGTCTGCTTGGTGGTCACGAAGGGATCGAACAGGTTGGGCAGAAGATCGTCCGGCACGCCTGGTCCATTGTCCCTCACGCAGAATTCCAGCGGCAGGGATACCCGGGATTTTTGACCGGGGACTGACAGGCGCACGCCGGGGCGGAACGCGGTGGTGAGCTGGATCTCGCCGTCGGGCACGTCGATCAGCGCTTCGGCGGCGTTCTTGACGAGGTTGAGGAACACCTGGATGAGCTGGTCCTGGTTGGCCAGCACCGGCGGCAGAGAAGGATCGTAATCCTCGATGAAGCGGATGTTGCGGGCAAAGCCCGACTGCGCCAGCCGCTTCACGTGATCGAGCACGGAATGGATGTTGACGGGTCCGCGCACCACGGGCCGCTCGTCGCCGAACACCTCCATGCGGTCGACCAGCGTCACGATGCGGTCGGCCTCGTCGCAAATCAGCCGGGTCAGCATGCGGTCCTCGGACGAGGCCTGCTGCTCCAGCAGCTGCGCCGCGCCGCGGATGCCGGACAGCGGGTTCTTGATCTCATGTGCCAGCATCGCGGCCAGCGCAATGACCGAGCGTGCGGCGCTGCGATGGGTGAGCTGGCGATCCATCTTGTCGGCGATGGTACGCTCCTGGAGCATCACCACGATATGACCGGGCCGCTCGGTGAGCGGGGCGACATGCAGATCGACCTGGCGGTCACCGCCCATGCGCGGGGTGCCGAGATCGACCTTGTATTCGTTGACCGGCGAGTTCGACGAACGGACCTGATCGATCAGCGCCCGCAACGGGCTGCCGAACGGCACCAGCTCTTTCAGCGACTGCCGCTTCAGGAACTGTGTCGAAATCTCGAAGAAGGCTTCGGTGGCGATATTGGCGCCGACGATCTTGCCGTCCGGCCCGATCAGCAGCACCGGGTTGGGCAAGGCATCCAGGATCGCGTCGCTGTCGGACGGTGGCGGCCGACGATGTTCAGCGGCTGAGCTCATGCAGCAGCGCTCCATGCGAAGTCGTCGAAAGCATCTTGCAATGACTGGTGGACGCGGCGCGGATCCTCCGAGGTGAGGATGGTCTGGCGCCAGCCCTTCAGCTTCTCGACCGGTGCGCCGCTCGTATCGGCAGCGACGTCGAGCGCCCAGCCGAGGTGTTTTCGCGCGTGCCTCAGGCCGACGCGCAAGCCGTAAAGCGTGCAGACGCCGTCATAAAGCGTGCGGACATAATGCAGCTGCGTTTCCAGCGACGGCGCGGCTTCGGCCGCTCCGCCCTTGAGGCGGCGGCCGATCTGGCCCGGAAGCCAGGGCTGGCCATTGGCGCCGCGGCCGATCATCACGGCGTCGGCGCCGGAGGCGTCCAGCGCGGCGAGCGCCTTTTCATACGACGTGATGTCGCCGTTGACGACGAGCGGAATGGAGATGGCCTCGCGCACCGCGCGGATCGCGTCCCAATCAGCCTCGCCCTTGTAGAATTGGCAGCGGGTACGGCCGTGCACGGTGACGAGCTTGATGCCGGCGGCCTCGGCGCGGCGCGCCAGCTCCGGCGCGTTGCGAGTGCGGTCGTCCCAGCCGAGCCGCATCTTCAGCGTCACCGGCACCTTGACCGCCGCGATCGTCGCCTCGATCAGGCTGACGGCATGATCGAGGTCGCGCATTAGCGCCGAGCCGGACTGGCCGCCGGTGACGTGACGGGCCGGGCAGCCCATGTTGATATCGATGATGTCGGCGCCTTCGGCTTCCGAGATCCGGGCGCCTTCCGCCATCCAGTGTGTCTCGCAACCAGCGAGCTGAACCACATGCGGGCCGATTCCCGTCGCTTCGCAGCGCAACCGGGACATCCAGTGGCCATTGGCGAGTTCAGCACTGGCGGTCATTTCGGAGACGACCAGGCCGGCCCCGAGCTCGGCGGCGAGCTTCCGGACGGGCGAGTCCGTCACCCCCGACATCGGTGCCAGGAAGACCGGCGTGGCGACATCGATATCGCCTATTTTCAACGGCTTAGAGCCTGATTTTGCCGAGCCGGTCACAGGGGTCTCGTTGACTAGGCAGGGCCTCATCGCGTCTGCCATGACCTATCTTGCGCACAATTCTTGTGCAGTCAAGCGTCATGCCTACACTTTAGACAATTCTGCAAACCTTTCAAGTGCAGTGCAACAAAATGCTGTTTCCCACAATCCGGGGAAACCCCCTTTTTTTGCGGGCCTGCCGTGCTAGAGGCATGCCGGTCATCACCCAATCCCGCCTCTTCATCATAAACCGAGTATTTGTAACCTATGGCGAAATCAGAACGCACTGCTGTCGTTCTCGTCGCAGCCGGACGCGGCCTGCGCGCCGGCGCTGGCGGGCCAAAGCAATACCGGACGATCGGCGGTGTGCCCGTGATCTATCGCGCCATGGAAGCTTTCAGCCGCCATCCGGATGTGTTTGCAGTGCAGCCCGTCCTGAATCCTGATGACAGCGCCATGTTCACGGCAGCGGTCACAGGATTGAAGCACGAGCCACCGGCCAGCGGCGGCGCAACGCGTCAAGCCTCGGTGCTCGCAGGTCTCGAAGCGCTCGTGAAGCACAAGCCCGACATCGTCCTGATTCACGACGCCGCGCGGCCCTTCGTCTCGGACGGGGTGATCTCGCGCGCGATCGAGGCGGCGAGCCGCACCGGTGCGGCCATTCCCGCCGTCGCCGTCACCGATACCATCAAGGTCACCAGCGAGAGCGGCAATGTCGTGGACACGCCGGATCGCGCGCGCCTGCGCATCGCGCAGACGCCGCAATCCTTTCGTTTCGATGTCATCCTCGAAGCGCATCGTCGCGCCGCCAGGGATGGTCGCAGCGATTTCACCGACGATGCCGCCATTGCCGAATGGGCGGGATTGACGGTTGCAACCTTTGAAGGCGATGTTGCCAATATGAAGCTCACCACCCCCGAAGACTTCGTGCGCGAAGAGGCGCGCCTGGCCAGCCTGCTCGGCGATATCAGAACGGGCACGGGCTATGACGTGCATGCCTTCGGCGAAGGCGACCACGTCATGATCTGCGGCGTCCGCGTGCCGCACACGAAAGGTTTTCTCGCCCATTCCGACGGCGATGTTGGCCTGCATGCGCTGGTCGACGCTATCCTCGGCGCGCTGGCCGACGGCGACATCGGCTCGCACTTTCCGCCGAGCGACGCGAAGTGGAAGGGCGCCTCCTCCGACCAGTTCCTGAAATACGCCATCGAGCGCGTGACCCAGCGCGGCGGCCGCATCGCCAATCTCGAAGTGACCATGATCTGCGAACGGCCGAAGATCGGCCCCTTGCGCGACACCATGCGCGCGCGCATCGCCGAGATCTGCGGCGTCGATATCTCGCGCGTTGCGGTGAAGGCGACGACGAGCGAGCGGCTCGGCTTCACCGGCCGTGAGGAAGGTATTGCCGCAACCGCGAGCGCCACCATCCGCCTGCCGTTCAACGAGAAGACCTGGAGCGCCTAGGACCATGTCCGGCAGCGACGCACGCGCCCTCTCCCGCTCGCTGCTCGACCTGTGCCGGATGCGGAAGCTCACGATCGCGACCGCGGAGTCCTGCACGGGGGGGCTTGTTGCGGGCGCGCTGACCGACATCCCTGGTGCCTCCGACGTGATCGACCGCGGCTTCGTCACCTACTCCAACGACGCCAAGCGCGCGATGCTCGGGGTCGAGGCCAGCACTCTCACCAATTTCGGCGCCGTCAGCAAAGAGACCGCAATCGCGATGGCGGTCGGCGCGCTGGAGCGCGCCGGCACCGACCTTGCGGTCGCCATCACCGGCATCGCAGGCCCCGGCGGCGCCACGCCCGGCAAACCGGTCGGCCTCGTGCATTTCGCCGTCGCGGCGCGCGACGGCCGCATTGCTCACCGCGAGCATCGGTTCGGCGCGATCGGCCGCAGCACCGTTCGCGCCCGCTCTGTCGTGGAGGCGCTGCGTATGCTGATGGATCTCGCGCGCGGCCCGAAGGCAGCAGCCAAGCCGGCCCGCACCGCCGCGGCCACCCGCCTGCGCCCCCGCGTGACCCGAACGCCGCGCCGTCATGCCGTGAAGCGAAGGCCGCCGCGCTCTCCGCGGAACTGAAGTCTGTCCGTCGCCCGATTGGCAACACACACGTCGCGCGTCAATCCGAATTAAGGCTGCACGGAGTGACGCTCCCCAGCCTCGAATGTCACGCAAAACACGTCACTGAGTGTCGTCGGCAAATCAAAGACCGGCATTTAGCCCTGCACTCCCTCAGGTTGCACAGCCATCCAATGATACCACACTAACATGTTTTGCGATATCGTTAACGTTACGTCACCAACAGATGAGACCATTTCTCCCATCGTTTCGTCTGGGGAGACTCAAAATGAATCGTCGACACCTGTTATTTTTCTTTACGGCCGCGATGGGTCTGGCACTCTCGCCACGGATCGCCTTTGCTGAATCACTGAAAGAGTTCAAGCATATCGTGGTCATCTACCAGGAGAACCACAGCTTCGACAATCTGTATGGATTGTGGGGCGAAGTGTGGGGCGACCGGATCAACGGCTTGCCGTCCGCAGATCTCGCACACACAACGCAAGTGCGGCAGGACAATGTGACGGCCTACGCCTGCCTGCAGCAGATCGACGTCAACCTGACTTCGCCGCCCCTGCCAGCACTCTGCGCGGACAATACCGGGACACCTTTCAGCAGCGACTTTCTGAACAAGCCGTTCAAGATCGACGACTTCATTGCGGCGACCGACAAGACCTGCCCGCCCGGGAATGTCTTCGCACCGAACGGTGTCCTCAAGGACAGCCCAGGTGCATTGCCTGGCGGATGCACCCGCGACATCGTGCATCGCTTCTATAGCGAGCAATACCAGATCAACCAGGGCAAGCAGAACCGCTACGTCACCGGCAGTGACGCGGCCGGCCTCGTGATGGGCCATTACGACACCACGACGCTGCCGATCTACAAATATCTGCACGCCCATGGTGCGCCGCACTACGTGATCTCCGATAGCTTCTTCCAGGGTGCGTTCGGCGGATCATTCCTCAATCATCAATGGCTGATCGCCGCGGCGACGCCGGTGTTTGCGGGGGCGCTGCAGGACAATTCCGCCTTGGACCTCCACTCGGTCCTCGACACCAACGCAATGCCGACGAGCACGCCGCTTTACACAGCGACAGGCCCCGTCAAAGATCTGGCGCTGACCTCGAAGTGCTCGACACTGCCGGTCGGTGTGAACGCAGCCTGCGGCGACTACGCCATCAACACAATCCAGCCGTTCAGCCAGCCCTACTCTCCCGGCACGGTGGACGCAAAACGGTTGCCCCTTCTGAAGAATCCGACGATCGGCGACCGGCTGTCGCAGGCCGGCGTCGATTGGGCCTGGTACTCGGGCGGATGGTCGAACGCCAATGGCGATAAGGGAGCGCCGGGCTGGACCAACGGCGATGGTCCGAGCTGCGCCGATCCCAATGCAAAATCGAATGCAACCTACCCGAACTGCCCCGACAATCTGTTTCAGTTCCACCACCAAGCATTCAACTACTTCGACGCTTACAAGCCGGGCACCGCCGCCCGTGCGGCGCATCTTCGCGATGAAGTCGAATTCATCGCGGCGGCCAAGCAAGGCACGCTTAAACCGGTGAGCTTCGTCAAGCCGCTCGGCTCCGAGAATGAGCACCCCGGCTATGCCAGCGAAGCAAACGGCAGCGATCATCTGGTCGATCTGATCTCGGCAATCGTCGACGGGCCAGACGGCCACGAGACGCTGATCGTCGTCACCTATGACGAGTTCGGCGGCGCGTGGGATCACGTTCCGCCGCCCCCTTTTGGCAGGCAGGAACATTTCCGCGAGCACCGCCATCCGGCTCCGCATGACCAGTGGGGTCCCGGAACGCGCGTTCCGGCGCTGCTGGTCTCGAAGAAATTCCGCAAGTCGGGGGTGGATCATGCAGATCACGACACGACCTCGATCCTCAAATTGATCGAAGAGCGCTTCCGCCTCGCTCCGCTTGGCACGCGCGATGCGGACGCGATCAGCCTGCGCACCGCGTTGGAGGAAGCAGGACTACGCGACTAATTCCGCGATCCAGGAGACCGGTGCAGGATCCGTGCGCAACGCCCACGGATCCTGCCTCGTGATTTGAGAGGCGTTCGCCGGGGCGGCCGATCAATCGCTAGGACGACGCCAGCTTCGGCCGGCCGTAGATCGCATCCGCGCGCTTCTCGAAAGCGGTGGAAAACCGCGCAAAGGCGGCGTCGAACATCGAGCCCATCAGCATCGCCAGCATACGGCTCTTGAACTCGTAGGCGAGGAAGAAGCCGACGTCGCAGACCCCAGCGTCAATCTCCTGGCCCTTGGGCTCGAACGTCCAGCGGTTTTCAAGATTGCTGAAAGGACCTTGCAGATATTCGACCAGGATCTTCAAATGGGCGCGGTCGAGCGTCACGCGGCTGGTGAACGATTCCTTGACCAGCTTGAACGAGACCGTCATGTCGGCGACCAGCACTTCGGTGCCATCGGGCTTAGCCATGCGCTGTCGGATCTTCAGCGCGCTGCATAGCGGCACGAACTCCGGATAGCGCTCGACGTCGGCGACCAGATCAAACATCTCTGATGCGCTGTGATTGACACGGCGCTTGCTCGAAAATTGGGGCATGGCGGTTCAGCGGGCGGTAGCGGCCCGGGCGGCCTTCAGTCTCGCAAAATCCTCGCCGGCATGATGCGACGAGCGGGTGAGCGGGCTCGCCGACACCATCAGGAAGCCCTTGGTGTAGGCGATCTTCTCATAGGACGCGAACTCGTCCGGCGGCACGTAGCGCATCACCGCATGGTGCTTGCGGGTCGGCTGGAGATATTGCCCGATGGTGAGGAAATCGACGTCGGCCGAGCGCAGATCGTCCATCACCTGCTGCACTTCGTGGCGCTCCTCGCCAAGCCCGACCATGATGCCGGACTTGGTGAAGATGGTGGGATCGAGCTCCTTGACCTGCTGCAGCAGCCGGATCGAATGGAAGTAGCGCGCGCCGGGCCGCACCGTCAGATAACGCGACGGCACGGTCTCGAGATTGTGGTTGAAGACGTCGGGCCTCGCCGCGACCACCACCTCGAGCGCGCCCTGCTTGCGCAGGAAGTCCGGCGTCAGGATCTCGATCGTGGTCGATGGGCACGCGGCCCGGATCGCGCGGATAGTCTGGGCGAAATGCTCGGCGCCGCCGTCCGCGAGATCATCGCGATCGACCGAGGTGATGACGACGTGGGCGAGGCCCAGCTTGGCGACGGCCTCGGCGACGTTCTGCGGCTCGGCGGCATCCAGTGCATTGGGCATGCCGGTCTTGACGTTGCAGAAGGCGCAGGCCCGGGTGCAGGTGTCACCCATGATCATGAAGGTCGCGTGCTTCTTGTCCCAGCACTCGCCGATGTTCGGGCAGCCCGCCTCCTCGCACACCGTGTGCAGGCCGTTGGCGCGCACGATGTTTCGGGTGTCGGCATAGCCGCGGGTGTTGGGCGCGCGCACGCGGATCCAATCCGGCTTCGGCGGCGAAGCGGAATCGGGGCGGTTCACCTTTTCGGGGTGGCGCGGTCGCAATGGGTTCGTGATGGTGTCGACAATAACGACCATGGGCTGTCCGGTCTGTTCAAGTCCTACCTAGTCGGTCTGGTTGCCTGCTGCAACCCGGCTCGCCCGGCCTCAGGGAACATGGCAGATATGGGCAATATCCTGCTCTGTTCTCAAGCGATTCTCACCTCGAATGGCTCCAGTCTTGAAAGTCTCCACGCCGCGGCTCGGCAAGACCTTGAAGCGCGGCTTTTTTGCCCGCGGGGTCCGGGAGGTCGCACACGACCTGATCGGCGCCACCATGCTGGTCGATGGCGTCGGCGGGATCATCGTCGAGGTCGAGGCCTATCATCATACCGAGCCGGCGGCGCACTCCTATAATGGGCCGACGCCGCGGAACCAGGTGATGTTCGGCAAGCCCGGCTTCGCCTATGTCTACCGCTCCTACGGCATCCATTGGTGCGTCAATTTCGTCTGCGAGGAGGAAGGCTCCGCCGCTGCCGTGCTGATCCGGGCCCTTGAGCCAACGCACGGCCTTGCCAGAATGCGCCGTCGCCGCCATGCGGTCGATGTGCATGCGCTTTGCTCGGGGCCAGGCAAGCTGACCGAGGCGCTCGGCGTGACCATCGCCCACAACGCCCTGCCGCTCGACCGGCCGCCGATCGCGCTGCATGCGCGGACGGCGGACATCGACGTGGCGACCGGCATCCGGATCGGTATCACCAAGGCCGTCGACCTGCCCTGGCGCTATGGCGTCAAGGGCTCGAAATTCCTCAGCAAGCCGTTTCCGAAGTGACGGTCATTCCGGGGCGATGCGCAGCATCGAACCCAGAATCATAGCCAGGTCAGGAGGCCTGCTTCAGCCGCTCCAGCGCCTCGAGCAGCTTGGCCTTGCGCGCCAACGCCGCCTCGCGCTTTTCGCGCTCCTCCTCGACGACCTCTTCCGCCGCGTTGGCGACGAATTTCTCGTTCGCCAGCTTGGCCTCGGCGCGCTTGATGTCGGCGTCGGCCTTGCCGATCTCCTTGTCGAGGCGCGTCCGCTCGGCCGCAACATCGATCACACCCTTCAGCGGCAGCGCGGCCACTTCCCCGCGCACGAGCAGCTGAACCGCGCCGTCAGGCGCACGGTCGGCGAAGGAGATGTCGGAGAGCCGCGCCATGCGCTTGATGACGTCGGTCCAGCGCGGCGCGCGTTCCTTCGTCTCGGTCGAGGCACCCGCGAGCACCAGCGCCGTCAGCGTTGCCGGCGCGATGTTCATCTCGGCGCGCACCGAACGGATCTGCGTCACGAGGTCGATCACCCAGCCGATCTCGGCTTCCGCCTTGGGATCGCTGAAATCGGCGTGGTCGAAGATCGGCAGCGCCAACATCGGCGACACCAATGGATCGGTCGGTCCGGCTGCGGCGGCGAGCATCGCGAGTTGCTCAGGCGTCGGCTCAGCCGGCTTCAGCGGCCAAGGCGCCAGTGCCAGCAGGCCGTCGCGCCTGGCGGTCACCTCCCACAGCTCTTCGGTGATGAAGGGCATGAAGGGATGCAGCAGCTTCAGGATCTCGTCGCGCGCCCAGGCGACCATGGCGCGGGTCTCGTCCTTGGCGGGGCTGTCCGGGCCCAGCAGCACGGGCTTTGCAAGCTCGAGATACCAGTCGCAATAGACGTTCCAGACGAAGCGATAGATCGCGCCGGCCGCATCGTTGAAGCGATAGGCCTCGATCGCCTCGGTCACCTCGCGCGTGGTGTGCGCGCTCTCATGGGCGATCCAGCGGTTCAACGTCTCTTTCGCCTTCGCCGGCTCGAAGCCTTCAGGCATGGCGCAATGGTTCATCTCGGCGAAGCGCGACGCATTCCAGAGTTTGGTTGCGAAGTTGCGGTACCCCTCGACGCGGCTGGTGGCGAGCTTGATATCGCGTCCCTGCGCCGCCATTGCCGCCAGCGTGAAGCGCAGCGCGTCGGCGCCGTATTCGTCGATCAGGCTGAGCGGATCGATGACGTTGCCCTTCGACTTCGACATCTTGGCACCCTTCTCGTCGCGGACGAGGGCGTGGATGTAGATGGTCGAGAACGGCACCTCCTTCATGAAGTGCAGGCCCATCATCATCATGCGGGCGACCCAGAAGAAGATGATGTCGAAGCCCGTCACCAGCGCGTTGGTCGGGTAGTAGCGCTTCACCTCGGGCGCGTCCTCGGGCCAGCCGAGCGTCGAGAACGGCCACAGCGCGGAGGAGAACCAGGTGTCGAGCACGTCTTCGTCGCGGGTGATGAAACCTTCGCGCTTGTTGCGGTCGAGCGCCATCTCGCGGCCCTGCTCGGCCGTGATGACTTCCTGCTCGACGTAATAACCGAGCGCGTGGCTGACGGCCGCTTCCTCGGTCTCGGCGACGAACACCTTGCCATCGGGACCGTACCAGGCAGGAATCTGATGACCCCACCAGAGCTGGCGCGAGATGCACCAGGGCTGGATGTTCTCCATCCACTCGAAATAGGTCTTTTCCCAGTTCTTCGGCACGAACGAGGTTTCGCCCGAACGCACCGCCGCGATCGCGGGTTTTGCGAGGGTCTTGGCGTCGACGTACCACTGGTCCGTGAGATAGGGCTCGATCACGCTGCCCGAGCGGTCGCCATGCGGCACCATGTGGGTGTGCGGCTCGATCCGCTCGACGAAACCGAACGTCTCCAGCCGCTCGACGATGCGCTTGCGCGCGGCGAAGCGGTCGACCTTGTGGAACTCCTCGGCGAATTGCGTGGCGCCTTCCGGCAGATCGCGCAGATAGTCCTCGTTGTCGCGGAGATCGAGACAGCCTTCCCTGTCGAGCACGCTGATGCGGCGCAGCCCGTGGCGATTGCCGACTTCGAAGTCGTTGAAGTCGTGCGCCGGCGTCACCTTGACCGCGCCGGAGCCCTTCTCCGGATCGGAATACTCGTCGGCGACGATCTGCACCTTGCGGCCGACCAGCGGCAGGATGATGTTCTTGCCGACCAGCTTCTGATAGCGCTCGTCCTCGGGATGCACGGCCACGCCGGTGTCGCCGAGCATGGTTTCGGGGCGCGTGGTGGCGACCACGATGAAGGTCGCGGGATCCACGGGGTTGAAGGTCTTGCCCTCGATCGGGTAGCGCAGATACCAGAGGTGCCCCTTGACCTCGGTCTGCTGCACTTCGAGATCGGAGATCGCGGTCAAGAGCTTGGTGTCCCAGTTCACCAGCCGCTTGTCCTTGTAGATCAGACCGTCGCGATGCAGCTCGACGAACACCTTGATGACGGCCTTGGACAGGCCCTCGTCCATGGTGAAACGCTCACGCGACCAGTCGCAGGAGGCGCCGAGCCGCTTGAGCTGGTTGATGATGGTGTCGCCGCTCTCGGCCTTCCACTGCCAGACCCGCTCCAGAAACTTCTCGCGGCCCATCTCGCGGCGACCGGGCTGCTGGCGCTCCATCAGCTGCCGCTCGACCACCATCTGGGTGGCGATGCCGGCATGGTCGGTGCCTGGCTGCCAGAGCACGTCGCGGCCGCGCATCCGCTCGAACCGGCACAGGATGTCCTGCAGCGTGTTGTTGAGGGCGTGCCCCATGTGCAGCGAGCCCGTCACGTTCGGCGGCGGGATCACGATGGTAAAGGGCGCGGCGTCGCGGCGGTCGGGGCGGCCGGCCTTGAAGGCAAGGCTGTCCTCCCACACGAGCGACATGCGGGCTTCGATATCGGCGGGCTGGTAATTTTTCTCGATCATGAGGCGCTAGAAAGCCGCGTGCGGGGGCCAAGTCAACGGAAAGCTCAGCGGCAACGGGGCGTCCGGCCCGGTTGGGAGCCCGACCATGACCATAAGCGCGGCTTTATGAGGGCTCTGCGCCCTGCTCTACCTGCCGCCGCGCGAGACGCGCTCGATTTCCGCCTTCACGATGCGTTCAACGAGGCCCGGCAAATTGTCGTCGAGCCAGGATTTCAGCATCGGGCGGAGCATCTCCTTGACCAGATCCTCCAGCGTGCGCGCATTGCTGCTGAGCACCGTATGGGCCAGGGAGTTGAAGGCCGATTCGACCGCGGAGACGGTCGATTGCGCCAGCATCGGCTGTTGCGGCGGCAGTGGCGGCGCATCGAAGTCCACCGGCGCGTAGGACGGCGGCGGGGTCGTACGCTGCGGCGGCGTTTCGGCGAACTCCAGGTCGTCGCGCGGCTCGACCTTGCGGAAGCTCGGCGACGGGGGAGCAGGCGTCGGCTCGACCGCCATTTCGTCGGTCAGTTCGAGCACGTCGGGCTCCGGCTCGGGCTCGGGCTCCGGAGCGCGGACCTCGGGCGCCGGCGTCGCCGCATCGAGCCCCGCCAGCAACGCGTCGATATCGTCCTGATTGTTTGATTCATCCGCCGCGGGCGCCGGTGGTGGCGGCGGCGCGGGAGCAGGCTTGGCGGCCGGCGGTGCAGCCTTTTCAGCAGCAGGCTTGGCGGCGGCAACCTTGGAGGGTGGAATGTCGGTCATCGCCTGCGCCTTGGGGGCCGGCGCGGCAGGAGCTGGCGCGGGCTTGGCTGCCTCCGCGGGCGGCGGCTTGGCCTCATCGTCGGCAATGATGCGCCGGATCGAGGCCAGAATCTCCTCCATCGAGGGTTCTGTGACCTTTGCAGGCTGCGTCATCTCCGACTCCACATCATCAACGCCCTCGCATGCGTCATTTTACACCAAGCACGACAGGATTGGCCGGTTCCGGACGAGCGCCTCGACATTTTCGCCGCCGCAGCCCGACTTGTCCCCAGTTCACGGCGCAACGTGCAGCAGCACGCTCCTGCCCTTGGCACTCAAGCTTTACGCACACGACATCGGCTACGGGACGAATCGACCCGCATCTTCTTGGCAAGGCTATGTCAGGGATTTTGATGATTGCAAGCAAAGCACCGGTCGGCTTCGGCTATTCACCACGCCGACCGGATGACTACGGGGTTTTAGCGCCCGTCAGGAATACGCACACCGGCCCAGCTGTCGCGGACCTGCTGGTAATGCACGCTGGGATCGTAAACCGTGGTGTTGAGACCGAGCACCTGCGGCGCCAGACGACCGATGGCGTTGAGCACCGAGTAGGACGCGACCACGCGATCATGCTGGGCCGTGACGAGCGCAACGCGCGCGTTCACCAGCGCCTGCTGCGCGTTGAGCACGTCCAGCGTGGTGCGCTGACCGGCCTTGGCCTCCTCGCGCACGCCGTTCAGCGCGATCTCGGACGCCGTGACCTGCGCCTGCGCGGACTTCACCTGCGCCTTGCCGGCTTCCAGCTGGCCCCAGGCCTGAACGACGTTGGCGCGGGTCTGATCGCGGGTGGTCTCGAGATTGAGGCGCTGCTGCGCCAGGTTCTCTTTCGACTGCCGGATCAGCGCATATTCAGCGCCACCCTGAAAGATCGGAATCGAGGCTGTGGCGACAGCAGACGCGGTATTGGTTCGGAAAACGGTCAGGCTCTGCTCATAGGACGTGCTGACAGCAGCCTGCAACGACACGGTCGGCAGCAGCGCGCCCTCGTTGATCCTGACCTGGAGATAGTTGACGTCGATGCCGAACATCGCTGCCGTGACGTTGGGGTTCTCAACCAGGCTGAGATTGACCGCGGAGGCGATCGACCCGGGCAGGAAGCGATCGACGGGCGAGCCCGGAGCAAGGTTGGTCGGATCGTTCCCGATGATACGGCGGAAGTTCGCGCGCGTCGTCGTGAGATTCGATTCGGCCGTTAGGGCCTGGGTCCTGCCGGCCGCCAGCTGGGCTTCCGATTGCGCCACGTCCGTCCGCGTGACCTCGCCGACATTGAAGCGATCGCGCGTCTGCTTCAGCGTCTGTTCGAGCACGCGCACGTTGCTGCGCTGGACTTCCAGGGTCGCCGAGTCGCGAAGAAAATCCATGTAGCTGGTTGCGGCCTGCAGCAGCACGGTCTGCTCGAGCACACGCAATGCCTCGCGTGCCCCGGAGACCTGGCTCTCCGCCGCGCGCGTCTTGTTGGCGGTCTGATTGCCGTTGTAGAGCGTCTGGTTGATGGTCAGGCTGGCGCTGTTGGGCTGGGGGATACCGTAGATCGACTGGCCCTTCTGCGCGGCCTGGATATCCTGATATTGATAGCCGGTTCCGAGGGTCACGTTGACCTTCGGGCGATAGCCCGACAAGGCCTGAGGCACGTTTTCGTCGGTCGAGCGCACCTGGGCGCGCTGCGCGTTGAGTTGCGGATTGTTCTGATAGGCGCGCACCAGCGCAGCCTCGATCGTGTCCGCCAAGGCAGGCGTCGGCCCCACAAGCGCCAGCAACAGGACCGAAACCGCAGCTCCGGTAAAGAGCTTCACCCCATGCATCCCTGAAATTCCGTTCATTCTAACGCCCTGCTCGTGCCCGCGAGCCGGGTAGCCGTCTACTGAGTGGAGTCGTTGCCCCGCCGCAACATAGGACGCCAAATGGCGCGACGGAACTACCCCAAGCCAGTTCCCAGTGGAAACTCTTCACGTGCAGCATCCCGGCCACACTTCTGATTCAGAACGGGATTTTAACGGGGTTTGGGCCGTCAGAAGACGAAGGCGGCGGCCCGTTCCAGCCCGGGAAGAACCGGGGCTGCGGCATCAAACAACGCCCGATGACCGAATTCGCCATGGGTATGGGTCACGATCATGGCCCGGGACGGACTCGATTCGGCGGAAACACCGACCAGACGCCCGCCCTCCTTGAGCTGCCTCAGCAGCCCATCCGGCGTCACCTCGGCGGCGCCGTTGAGGATGATCACGTCGTAGGGAGCAGATGCCGGATCGCCATCGGCGCAGGCCGCAGCCTTGACGGTGACGTTGGCGAGCCCAAGCCCGGCGCAAATATCCCTGGCTCGGGCGGCAAGGGTCGAATCGGCTTCCGTTGCGGTGACCTGCCGGGCAAGCTTGGCTGCCAGCGCCGCGAGATAGCCCGTGGCGCAGCCGACCACCAGCACGTTATCTCCGGCGCCGATTTCGGCGGCCTGGAGCAGCTTGCCGGTCAGCTGCGGCTTGATCAGGAAACGCTTGGTGCCGCCCTCGCTCACATCGAGATCGAGGTCGAGATAGGCCAAGGCCTGACGGGCCGCCGGCAAGAACGCCTCGCGGGGAACCGTCAGCATGGCATCGAGAACATTGCGATCAGTGACGTCGTTGGTGCGCACCTGGCCATCGACCATTTTGAGGCGCGCGGTCGAGAAACCGGACATTTGCGGACCCTGAAATGCGGACGATGCCGCGGAGAAAACCTGCGGCATCTTTGGAACATGCCCGGCCAAAACGCAACATGGCCGTTGGCAGACCGGACAACGCTTCCGTAACTCAAGGCATCAGGGACGATGGACTATTCGATGGTCACCGCGAGGCGGCCGATCAGCGCCGCGACCTCGTCCAGACGCGCCGAATCCGGTGTCTCGACCGCACGCGCCAGACAGGCAATGCATTCATCGTCACTGAGTTCGGGAAGGTCGGCCAGCAGAATCGAGGGAGCCAGCGGGGCACGATCGATCTGGATGTCGGGCATGTGAATCAGCTCCATAGAGGTCCGGCCCCGCAAGGATCGATTCGAATTAAGTCGATTTGGCGCCGCGTCGGTGACCGCACTGCTGCTGCCGCACACATCCGCTTGATGCGCGATTCCCCCGAGGATTCAGGCGCGCAACGTCTTGAGAGACAGCTCGAGACAGGTTGAGCGCCACATCAGCACGAAAGCGCAAGTCGTTGATTTTGCGGTAAAATTGGCTCCCCGGGCTGGATTCGAACCAGCGACCATCCGATTAACAGTCGGATGCTCTACCGCTGAGCTACCGAGGAAAGGGCGAACCAGTCGTTCGCGCGCGGCTGCGTATAACAAAGCCGCTCGCGCTTGCAAAGGACGAATTCGAGGTCTGATGCAATGCAAGGAAGAAGGGCCTGGGGCCCTCCTCCGGGCCTGCGTCAGGTCGAACCATTCGGCAACGAACGATGTCGTCTTGGTGCCGGGGTCGTAGGGCAGCCGAAGCGCCGTGAACTTGCAGAGGTTGACGTTCTTCCATAGCCTAGCCGGTCTCGTTGACGACGGCGACGTTGCGCGCGTCGGCCGCAGATGACGGCGCGTCGGCGATGCCGAGACCGATCGCAATCAGTGCAGACAGAAAATACTTGATGTGAAAACTCCTCCGATCGAAAGCGGCTCTGGTGACTGACGTCGCGTCAACTCGCAGGGCGACGCCAGGCGTGCAGCGCGCCAGTTCTTACAGATTCGAATTCTCCGCAGCAATGAACCGGCATTCATGGAAAAGTTGCGCTTGTTGCCCGCAGAGCCGCAATCGAGCGAAACGCATGGACATACCTTGTAGATGGGGTAACGGGCCGGCCGCCCGCTCGCTACGGCGCGATTTGCAAGCGCGCTCGCGAGCGGCCTGTTGGTTG
>NZ_JAFCKW010000022.1 GCF_018129965.1 Bradyrhizobium diazoefficiens
GCGACCGCCCGACGCGACTCAAAAAAAGCCCGCCAGCGGCAATCAATCTCCCTCATCCAATTACGCAAAGCTCTCGCTTGCAGGAGAGGTCGGCGCATCGCGCCGGGTGAGGGCTCTATCCTCTGGGGGAGTCTCACTGTGGCGACACCCTCTCCCCAGCCCTTCCTCGCAAGCGGGAGGAGCGCACCAGGGCAGGTGCGCGATCTTCGTCGCATCTACCGCTTCCGTTCGGGGCCGCAGACCGTGCCTTTTTCGACCATCGCGTCGATCTCGGCCTTGGAATACCCGAACTCGCCCAGCACCTCGGCAGAGTGCTCGCTGAATTTGGGCGGCAGGCGGCGCAGGCTCGGCTTGCTGCGATCGAGCCGGATCGGCGAAGCGACGCCCTTGTACCAGTCCTTCTCGATAATATCGCCGCGCGCGATCGTGTGCGGGTTCGTCAACGCCTGGTCGATCTTCTGCACCGGCCCCGCGGGCAGGCCCGCGGCGAGCAGGCGGTTGCACAGCGGCTCGGCCTCGTGCTGGCTGAAAACCGCGGCCAGCTCGGCGCGCAGCGCCTCGCGGTTGGCGATGCGGTCCTTGTTGCGGGCAAAGCGCGGATCGGTGCCGAGTTCGGGCTTGCCGATCTCTCTCGCGAGCTTGCGGAAGGTGCCGTCATTGCCGACGCCGATGAAGATGTTGTCGGTCTTGGTCGGGAAGATCGCATAGGGCACGAGATTGGGATGCTCGTTGCCGGTGAGGCTTGGCGGCTTGCCATGCATGAAATAATTCGCGGTGTGCGGATGCATGATCGCAAGGCCAGTCTCGTACAGCGTGGTCTCGAGGAACTGGCCCTTGCCCGAGCGCTGCCGTTCAGACAGCGCCATCAGGATGCCGATCGCCGCATAGAGCCCGGTGCCGATGTCGACCAGCGGCACGCCGATCCGCATCGGTCCGCTCTCGGGCGAACCGGTCGCCGCGATCATGCCGGTCATGGCCTGGATGATGGCGTCGTAGCCGGGATTGCCGCCGCGCGGCCCGTCGGCGCCGAAGCCGCAGATCCGGCAATGCACGAGGCGCGGGAATTTCTCGCGCAGCACCTCGTTGCCGATGCCCCATTTCTCCAGCGTGCCCGGCTTGAAATTCTCGATCAGAACGTCGGCCGTCTCCAGCATCCTGAGCAGCACGGCGCGGCCGCCTTCGGAGGCGAGATCGAGGCCGATCGAGCGCTTGTTGCGGTTGATGCCGATGAAATAGGCCGCGTCGTCCTCGTGGAAGGGAGGGCCCCAGTCGCGCACCTCGTCGCCGGCGGGCGGCTCGACCTTGATCACGTCGGCGCCATGGTCGGCGAGAATCTGGGTGCAATAGGGACCGCCAAGCACGCGCGTGAGATCGATGACGCGCAGTCCGCTCATTGCGCCCAAAACGGGTTCAGTCATGCCTTCGCTTCCCCTGTGTCGATCAATTGATCACAGGCCTAGCGAGGTTTTTTTGCGCCAGCAATGGCTTGGTGCGGTAGGGCGTATGCAGCGCCGCCGTGCCATCCCGCAGCGTGGCAAGATGAAACGGAAGCGGCCGGCCCGAGGGGGATCCCGGGCCGGCCCATCCGCTGCGCGATCAGACGACCGTCAGGCGGACGTCGACATTGCCGCGCGTCGCGTTGGAGTAGGGGCACACTTCGTGCGCCTTCGCGACCAGCGCCTCGGCTTCGGCACGGGCAAGGCCCGGCAGCGAGACGGCAAGATCGATGTCGAGACCGAAGCCGCCTTCCGCGCGCGGGCCGATGCCGACGGTCGAGGTGACGGCAGCGTCGGCGGGGACCTTCGGGCCGCCCTGGGAGGCCACGAATTTCATCGCGCCGATGAAGCAGGCGGCGTAGCCGGCCGCAAACAGCTGCTCGGGATTGTTGCCGGCGCCGCCGCCACCGCCGAGCTCCTTCGGCGTGGTGAGCTTGACGTCGAGCGCGCCGTCGAGGGTCGCGGCATGGCCGTCGCGGCCGCCGGTGGCTTTTGCGCTGGTCTTGTAGAGGACATTTACGGACATTTTCGTCTCCTCGGGTGGTCGGGTTGGGGTCCATCCATATCGCAAACAATTAGATTGTGCGCAATTGAATTTGGCGCGCCTCACATTTAATTGTTCGCAATTGAATGTCCCGCCGCCCGGCCCCAGAATGGAGAAAGTCCCGTGAGAGTCTCCATGCCCCGGAAATCAACGACCCTGGATCCGCAGCGCCTCGACAATCAGATCTGCTTTGCGGTCTACTCCGCCGCGCACGCCTTCAACCGCGTCTACAAGCCGCTGCTGGACCGGCTCGGCCTCACCTATCCGCAATATCTGGTCATGCTTGTGCTGTGGGAGCGCGACGATGTGCCGGTGAAGGATATCGGCGAGAAGCTGTTCCTCGATTCGGGGACGCTCACGCCGCTGCTGAAGCGGCTCGAGGCCGCCCACCTCGTCAAGCGCACGCGCTCGCGCGAGGACGAGCGTCAGGTGCTGATCGCGCTGACGCCGCAGGGGCATGCCCTGAAGGAGAAGGCGCGCGCGGTGCCGCAATCGATCCTGGCGGCGTCGGACTGCTCGGTCTCGGAGCTGGTGGCAATGAAGGACGAGATCGTCGCGCTGCGCGACAGGCTGAATGCGGTGATCGGGGAGTAGGGGGTTAGCAGAGCCGCTTTTTTGAGAAGGCTCGACCCGAGTGTGACTTGAGATACTTCTCGAATTCCAGGGCCTTCATCTTGTCAGGGGAAAGCGCAGTACCAGACCAGCGTCCACGGCTTGAACTTGGCGGTGTGAGAGGACTTGCCGGCGTTGTGCTCTGGAATGCGCCGCTTCAAATCCTCGGTTGCGCCAATGTATTCTTGGTCGGGGAACTCGATGCTGCGGATGATGTAGACGTAGGGCTTCGCCGCACACCACGCTTCACCCTTCGGGCTCTGCGCGACTGCGCCACGCGTAGCCCGAAGGGCGAAGCGTGGTGGAGCCAGGCGGGATCGAACCGCCGACCTCTTGCATGCCATGCAAGCGCTCTCCCAGCTGAGCTATGGCCCCGTAGTCCTTGAATGGAACGACCCTGGTGGGCCACTCCCGACCGGCGAGCCTGGTGACTCGCGCGGTGCACCCTTTTTCACAGATCAGGGACGATCTCAAGTCTCTTCATCACCCCCGACGTCACCAATGATGTCGGTGACGTCCTCATCGCCCTCTTCGTCGTCGGCGATGAAGGTCGAATCGTCGTCGTCATCGTCCTCGATGGTCTCGTCGACCTCGATGTCGTCCTCGGATTCGGGCACGACGGCCTTGACCTTGCCGGTGTTCTCCTCGGCGTCGGCCTCCTCGAGGGAGACTTCCTCGATCTCTGCCGGCTCCGGCGCGGTGTCGGCGGCCGGTGCATGGCGGGCTTCGGCACTGCGGCTCGCGCGGGCCGGCGCCACCGGCGCAATCGGCACCACTTCGCCGGTATAGGGCGAGATCACCGGATTCTTGTTGAGGTCATAGAACTTCTTGCCCGTGGTCGGGCAAATACGTTTGGTTCCGAGTTCGGACTTGGCCACGGCAGAGGAATCCTGGAATGTCTGAAAAGCGGTGTTTCACTTGGCTAGTTGGCGGCCCGCTGTCAATAGCGCATTACGGGAGAACGACATGCCGGTGACGGCGGGGAGACCATGTGGTACCTGCCCGCGAGCCCCCAAGGGGCCTCCAGGGGCACATCCAAGGACACAATCTTGACCCATTCCGACAAGCCAACGCCGCTCCAGTCGCGGGCCAGCGGTCCGCTGACCGGGAAAGTACGGGTCCCCGGCGACAAGTCGATTTCCCATCGCGCCCTGATCCTGGGCGCGCTCGCGGTCGGCGAAACCAGGATTTCCGGGCTGCTGGAGGGCGAGGACGTCCTCAACACCGCCAAATCCATGCAGGCCCTGGGCGCCAGGGTCGAGCGCACCGGGGATTTCGCCTGGAAGGTGAACGGCGTGGGTGTCGCGGGCTTTGCCGAGCCCAGGGCGCCGCTCGATTTCGGCAACTCCGGCACCGGCTGCCGGCTGGTTATGGGCGCCGTCGCCGGCTGCCCGATCTCGGCGGTTTTCGACGGCGACGCCTCCTTGCGCAGCCGCCCCATGCGCCGGATCCTGGATCCGCTGGAAAAGATGGGTGCGAAGGTCGTCTCCGGCGGCGAGGGCGGCCGTCTGCCGCTCACCGTCCAGGGTGCCCGCGATCCGCTGCCGATCAGCTACAAGACCCCCGTCGCCTCGGCCCAGATCAAGTCGGCGGTGCTGCTGGCGGGCCTCGCCGCGCCGGGCATAACGACCGTGATCGAGAGCGAGGCCAGCCGTGACCATACCGAGCTGATGCTCAGGCATTTCGGCGCCGAGATCAATTCGGTGCAGGAAGGTCAGCATGGCCGCCGCATCACCTTGGTGGGGCAGCCTGAACTCCATGGCGCGACGGTCATCGTGCCCGCCGATCCGTCTTCGGCAGCCTTCCCGGTCGTCGCGGCGTTGATCGTCGACGGTTCCGATGTCATGCTGCCCGATGTCATGACCAATCCGCTGCGCACCGGTCTGTTCACCACGCTGCGTGAGATGGGCGCCTCGATCGAGGAAAGCGAAGTGCGCGGCGATGCCGGCGAGCCGATGGCGCAATTGCGCGTGCGCGCCTCGAAGCTGCGCGGCGTCGAGGTGCCGCCCGAGCGCGCGCCGTCGATGATCGACGAATATCTCGTGCTGGCGGTGGCAGCCGCTTTCGCCGAGGGCACGACCATCATGCGCGGCCTGCAGGAGCTGCGCGTCAAGGAATCCGACCGCCTGGAGGCCACAGCCGCCATGCTGCGCGTCAACGGCGTCAAGGTCGAGGTCTCCGGCGACGATCTGATCGTCGAGGGGCGCGGCCATGTCCCTGGTGGCGGCACGGTCGCCACCCACATGGATCATCGCATCGCGATGTCCGCGCTGGTGATGGGTTGTGCGTCCGACCAGCCCGTGACCGTCGACGACACCGCCTTCATCGCCACCAGTTTTCCGGACTTTATCCCGATGATGCGTTCCCTTGGGGCCGAGTTTTCATGAGGCCGCGGCCATGAGCGCAGCCTTCCACCGCGACGCCTTGCTGGACGCTTTCGATTCAATCGGCCGTGCCGCGGCCGACGCTGGAACCGAGCTTCAGATCGCGGTCTATGGAGGGTCGGCACTCATGCTGGCCAGCAATTTCCGGTTCGCGACCGAGGATGTTAACGTCTCGAAGCTCGAGCGCCCACTGCCAGACTGGTTGGAGAGGACGACAGCCGAAATTGCTGCAAAAAATGGGTGGAACGCCGATTGGTTCAACGATCACGTCTTATTCCATCTCAGTCCACTGGCAGACAGCGCGGCCGATCATCTCGAATTCGGCACTTTCCCCCGCGACGGCACCCAGCCGGGGCTTAAGGTTTCGGTGCCATCTGCTGCATATCTTCTCGCGCTCAAGTTGAAGGCATTCCGGATCACGGACCCCGTTCGGGGAGAGACCGAGCGTCTGGATATCCTGAACTTGATGAAAGTGGTTGGAATCACGAATGTGGAACAAGCCATCGCGCTACTGGGTCGGTATTTTCCGGTGAGTGCGGCATCATCCGAGAAACAGCGCTTTCTGCTGAAGAACATGAATCTGGATGGAGGCGTTGATGCGCCCAACTACCCTCGCTGAAGCCGTCGATCGCATTTGCGGTGGCGCGCCGCAGGACGTCGTGCTGGCCGAATTCCTCGACACGTTCGATCTGGCCCAGACCAGCCGCGCTCAATACGAGACGATCGAAGACGAGCCGGCATTGACGCAGAACGATCGGCTCGATGCCCTGGTCGGCGCGATCGCCGAATATCTCGCCAAACAACGTCGTCTCGGCCGGGTGCCGGCGTGGGTCTGCGATCCGGCGCGTCGCCTCGCCGAGCCGTGGTTCACCGCGTCTTCCCCGACCGACGCAATGCGTGAATATTTGACCTATGCGAGTCCCGCCGAATTCGCGTCTCGCAACATTTTCACCGAGCAGCGGCCGCTGCGGCGTGCGCGGGGTCCTCAAGCAGCCGAGACTCAGTGACATGATCATCGCCATCGACGGACCGGCGGCCTCGGGCAAGGGGACGCTCGGCAAGCGCCTTGCCCATCATTACGGCTATCGTCACCTCGATACCGGCGTGATCTACCGCGCGGTGGCTTACGCCCTGATGCAGGCCGGACATGATCTTCGCGACGAGGCGGCGGCGGTCGCTGTGGCCATGGAGCTCGATCCCGAAAAGTTCGGCAATCCCGCGCTGAAAACCCAGAAGGCCGGCGAGGGCGCCTCCATCGTCTCGGCGATCCCCAGGGTTCGCGAGGCCCTGGTCAATTTCCAGCGTCAATTCGCCGGCGAACCGCCCGGCGCGGTGCTGGATGGCCGCGACATTGGAACCGTGATCTGCCCGCATGCCGACGTGAAGATCTTCGTCGTCGCCGACCCCAGGGTCCGCGCCCGCCGCCGAACCCTGGAAGCCCTCTCGCGGGGCGAGGAGGCGGACGAGGCGGCCGTGCTGGCCGACATCATCCAGCGCGACGAGCGCGACATGAACCGGCCGGTCGCCCCCCTGAAACCCGCGCCCGATGCTTACTTGCTAGATAACTCCCAACTGGATATAGAAGGCGGCGTCCGGGCCGCCATCGACATTATCGAGGCCGTCCGAGCGGGCCGGTCGCGGGGTTAAGCCGCTGCCGTCATTGGAGGAAGCGCCCGCTCCCGCTCTTTGAGGTCGATACCTCGGTCCTTCGCTTTGGGGCCGGCGCGATCCAGGCTCCGGACAAAGATTTCAACGTATCGAACGCGCGGGCCTCAGCCGGCCCGCTTCCGCTGTTCCGGCTCAAACCGGGGCAACGAGCGGTCGCTCGAAGGTTTTGTGGACCTTCCGACACTGCGCGCCCGATATGCCCTTGAACCCAACGGCCGGCACGACTTCCGCAACTGGAGAACAAATGGCTTCGACTTCCGCTGATACTTATAGCCCCTCGCGCGATGATTTCGCCGCGATGCTCGACGAGTCCTTCGCAGGTGGCAACCTGCAGGAGAGCTCCGTCATCAAGGGCAGGGTTGTTGCAATTGAAAAGGACATGGCCGTCATCGACGTCGGCCTGAAGACCGAGGGCCGCGTCGCCCTGCGCGAATTTTCCGGCCCCGGCCGTGACAGCGAGCTCAAGGTCGGCGACGAGGTGGAAGTGTTCCTCGATCGCATCGAGAACGCCCTCGGCGAAGCCGTTCTGTCGCGCGACAAGGCGCGCCGCGAAGAGAGCTGGGGCAAGCTCGAGAAGGCGTTCCAGAACAACGAGAAGGTCAACGGCGTCATCTTCAACCAGGTCAAGGGCGGCTTCACGGTCGACCTCGACGGTGCCGTGGCTTTCCTGCCGCGCTCGCAGGTCGACATCCGTCCGATCCGCGACGTCGCACCGCTGACGAACAACTCGCAGCCGTTCCAGATCCTCAAGATGGACCGCCGCCGCGGCAACATCGTCGTCTCCCGCCGCACGGTGCTGGAAGAGACCCGCGCCGAGCAGCGTCAGGAGCTGGTGCAGAACCTCGAAGAGGGTCAGGTCATCGACGGCGTGGTCAAGAACATCACCGATTACGGTGCGTTCGTTGATCTCGGCGGCATCGACGGCCTGCTGCACGTCACCGACATCGCGTGGCGCCGCGTCAACCACCCGACCGAGGTGCTCTCGATCGGCCAGACCGTGAAGGTCAAGATCATCAAGATCAACCACGAGACGCACCGCATCTCGCTGGGCATGAAGCAGCTGCTGGACGATCCGTGGCAGGGCATCGAAGCCAAGTACCCGCTGGGTGCCCGCTTCACCGGCCGCGTCACCAACATCACCGACTACGGTGCGTTCGTCGAGCTCGAGCCGGGCATCGAAGGCCTGATCCACGTCTCCGAGATGTCGTGGACCAAGAAGAACATGCACCCCGGCAAGATCGTTTCGACCTCGCAGGAAGTCGATGTGCAGGTGCTGGAAGTCGATTCCGTCAAGCGCCGCATCTCGCTCGGCCTCAAGCAGACCATGCGCAACCCCTGGGAGGTCTTCGTCGAGGGTCACCCGACCGGTTCGACCGTCGAAGGCGAAGTCAAGAACAAGACCGAGTTCGGTCTGTTCCTAGGCCTCGAGGGCGACGTCGACGGCATGGTCCATCTCTCCGACCTCGACTGGAAGCTTCCGGGCGAGCAGGTGATCGACAACTACAAGAAGGGCGACATGGTGAAGGCCGTGGTGCTCGATGTGGACGTTGAGAAGGAGCGCATCTCGCTCGGCATCAAGCAGCTCGAAGGCGACCCATTCGCCGAGCCGGGCGATGTCAAGAAGGGTGCGGTCGTGACCTGCGAAGTGCTCGAAGTGAAGGAGAGCGGCATCGAGGTGAAGATCACCGGGACCGACTTCTCGACCTTCATCAAGCGCTCGGAGCTCGCGCGTGACCGCAACGATCAGCGCGCCGAACGCTTTGCCGTCGGCGAGAAGGTCGACGCCCGCGTGATCCAGTTCGACAAGAAGGCCCGCAAGGTCCAGGTGTCGATCAAGGCGCTCGAAGTCGCCGAAGAGAAGGAAGCCATCGCGCAGTACGGTTCCTCCGATTCGGGAGCGACGCTCGGCGACATCCTCGGCACCGCGCTCAAGAACCGCGACAAGTAAGCGAAACGAAGTTTTCGCTGACATCGAAGCCCCGGCGCGAGCCGGGGCTTTTTTGTTGTGGCCTCATCTTCCGCTGTCGTCCCGGACAAGCGCAGCGAAGCGGAGCGCCGATCCGGGACCCATAGCCCCAGGGAGACGTTTGGCGAAGACCCGGAGTTATGAGCTTCGCGCGACAACTTCTCCCTGGGGTTATGGATCCCCGCGTTCGCGGGGATGACGAATGAGTTTGTGGCGACTTCCTTCGCCCTCAACAGGCCTTGTTTTCTTCAAATTGCGCCGCAATTGATGTATCCAGATGAGCCGATGGTCACGCTGTGACGGCACAACGCGCCTGGGCTTTGATTTGGAGATATTGCGATGTCGCTCGATTCGGACATCATCGTCGATCGCCGCAGGATCCGCCGCAAGCTGACGTTCTGGCGCGTCGTGGCCGCCTTGATCGCGATTGCGGCGATTGCGGGCTTCGCGTTGATCGCGACGCCCGGTGCGCGCGGCTCCTTCGCATCCGCCGGCTCGATCGCGCGCGTCCAGATCGAGGGCCTGATCCGCAGCGATTCCGACCGTACGCAGGCGCTGGAGCGGCTGGAGAACTCGCAGGCCGCAGCCGTCATCGTCCATATCAACTCGCCGGGCGGCACCACCGCCGGCTCCGAGCAGCTTTACGATTCGCTTGTCAGTCTGAAGGCGAAGAAACCGCTCGTCGTCGTGGTCGAAGGTCTTGCCGCCTCCGGCGGCTACATCACGGCGATCGCCAGCGACCACATCATCGCCCAGCAAAGCTCGCTGGTCGGGTCGATCGGCGTGCTGTTCCAGTTTCCCAATGTTTCGGAACTGCTGAAGACCGTCGGCGTCAAGGTCGAGGAGGTGAAGTCCTCGCCCCTGAAGGCCGCCCCCAACGGTTTTGAGCCGACCAGCCCGGAGGCGCGCGCCGCGCTCGACGCGCTGGTGAAGGATTCCTATGCCTGGTTCAAGGGCCTGGTGAAGGAACGGCGTGGCATGGATGACACGCAGCTCGAAAAAGTCGCCGATGGCCGCGTCTTCACCGGGCGCCAGGCGATCGATCTCAAGCTGATCGACCAGCTTGGCGACGAGAAGACCGCCGTGACCTGGCTGGTCGAGCAGAAGGGCGTCAAGAAGGGGCTGCCGGTCCGAGATTACAAGCTTCAGCCGCGATTCAGCGATCTGCCGTTCCTCAAGGCTGCAGCGGCCGTGACGCTGGAAGCGCTTGGTTTAGGCTCGATTGCGCAGCAGATCGGGCAAACCGGTGTCGTTCAGGCCGTGGACCGGTTCGGGATGGATGGCATGCTGGCCCTGTGGCAGCCGGCGGCGTCAAACTGACCGGGCCCAGGCGAGTAAATAAGGCTTTTCCCGTCTGGCGAGTGTCCGTCAAGCCCGCTTTTTCGGCATTTGTCACGTATTTTCACGACGCTCAACCCTGATTTAGCGTCTTGACAGATCACGGTATTTTCACGGAAATGGTCATCCGCACGCTTCCGGGTCCTATCTCTCGATGATCAAATCCGAACTTGTTCAGCGTATCGCCGAGCACAACCCGCATCTGTACCAGCGGGATGTCGAGAACATTGTGAATGCGATTCTCGAAGAAATCGTAGCGGCCCTCGCGCGCGGTGATCGCGTCGAGTTGCGCGGCTTCGGTGCCTTCTCGGTCAAGCATCGTCCCGCCCGCGCCGGGCGCAATCCGCGCACCGGCGCTCATGTGCCCGTCGACCAGAAGAGCGTTCCGTTCTTCAAGACCGGCAAGGAAATGCGCGAGCGGTTGAACCGCGACCATCCGGATCCCGGCGCGCCAGATTAGAGTCGTCGTCGACTGTCGTCCGGACTTAACGGAACGGCCGCATGATGCGGCAGCAGGCTTGATTCAAGACGAGCGATCGCGATGCGAAAGTTCCTGACCGCGCTGATCGTGATTCCGCTGGGCCTGATCCTGGTGGCTTTCGCCGTTGCCAACCGGCACTTCGTCACGGTCTCCGTCGACCCCTTCATTTCGGACGATCCGTCGCTGTCGGTCACGCTGCCGCTGTTCCTGCTGCTGATCCTGGTCGGCGCCCTCGGGGTCCTGGCGGGCGGCTCTGCGGTCTGGTTCGGCCAGCGGCATTGGCGGCGGGCGGCGCGCCGGAACGATGCCGATGCGCGGGCTGCCAGGCTCGAACTGGCCGATTTGCGGGCCCAGGCGGCCGCGGCGGCAAGGCCCGAGTCCCAGCGCCTCCCCGTCCCCGCCGGGGTGGGTCTTTACGGGCCTGTCGGGCGAGACAAGCAGCGCGCGACGTTGTAGAAGCGGCCGCAACCGAAAACCCTGCTTTCCGGCCGCCAAGTCGCGGCCTCAACCTGCTTTGAGACCATGTCCCTGCTCGTCAAAATATGCGGCCTGACCACGCGCGAGACGCTCGAAACAGCGCTCGACGCGGGCGCCGACATGGTGGGGTTCGTGTTCTTTCCGCCGTCGCCGCGGCACGTCGCGCTGGAGGCCGGACGCGACCTTGGCCGGCAGGTCAAGGGGCGCGCCCTCAAGGTCGCGCTCACCGTCGATGCCGATGATGCGATGCTCGACAACATCATGGACGCGCTGTCGCCGGACATCTTCCAGCTCCACGGCAAGGAGAGTGTCGCCCGGCTGCGCGATATCAAGCAGAAATTCGGCCGTCCGGTGATGAAGGCGCTCCCGGTCGAGACCGCCGCCGATCTCGCCGTCCTGCCCGGCTACGCGGCGGTCGCCGACCGCATCCTGTTCGACGCGAGGCCCCCCAAGGATGCGACCCGGCCGGGCGGGCTCGGCGCCCCGTTCGATTGGCATCTTCTCCAAAACCTGGAGCTGGTGCTGCCGTATATGGTTTCGGGCGGTCTCCATGCAGGGAACGTCGCCGAAGCCGTTCGCCTCACCCGCGCCGGCGGCGTCGATGTCTCCTCGGGTGTCGAGAGCGCTCCCGGTGTCAAGGATCCGGAGATGATCAAAGCCTTCATTCGCGCAAGCCGCGCCACGCAAGAATTGAGCGTCCGATGAACATCGTCAAACCAAACTCCTACCGCAGCGGCCCCGACGAGCGCGGCCATTTCGGCATTTTCGGCGGACGCTTCGTCGCCGAAACCCTGATGCCGCTGATCCTCGACCTCGAGAAGGCTTACACCGCGGCCAAGGCCGATCCGGCGTTCCAGGCCGAGATGGACGGCTATCTCAAGAACTATGTCGGTCGTCCCTCGCCGCTATATTTCGCCGAGCGCCTGACCGAGCATCTCGGCGGCGCCAAGATCTACCTCAAGCGCGAAGAACTCAACCACACCGGTTCGCACAAGGTGAACAACGTGCTCGGCCAGATCATGCTGGCGCGGCGCATGGGCAAGAAGCGCATCATCGCCGAGACCGGGGCGGGCCAGCACGGCGTCGCCACCGCGACGCTGTGCGCGCGCTTCGGACTCGAATGCATCGTCTATATGGGCGCGGTCGACGTCGAGCGGCAGCAGCAGAACGTCATCCGCATGGAGATGCTGGGCGCCACCGTGATGCCGGTGCAGTCGGGCACGCGCACGCTGAAGGACGCCATGAACGAGGCGCTGCGCGACTGGGTGACCAACGTGCACAACACCTTCTACTGCATCGGCACGGTGGCGGGCCCGCATCCCTATCCGACGCTGGTGCGCGATTTCCAGTCGATCATCGGCAACGAGACCAAGGCGCAGATGCAGGAGATCGAAGGCCGGCTGCCGGATTCGCTGGTCGCCTGCATCGGCGGCGGCTCGAACGCGATGGGCCTGTTTCATCCCTTCCTCGACGATTCCACCGTCGAGATCTTCGGCGTCGAAGCCGCGGGCCATGGGCTCACGCAGCTGCATGCGGCCTCGATCGCCGGCGGCCGTCCCGGCGTGTTGCACGGCAACCGCACCTATCTGCTGATGGACGCGGACGGGCAGATCACGGACGCGCATTCGATCTCGGCCGGCCTCGACTATCCCGGGATCGGCCCGGAGCATTCCTGGCTGCACGAGATCGGCCGCGTCAACTATCTTTCCGCGACCGACGACGAGGCGCTCGCCGCTTTCCAGCTGCTGTCGAAGCTGGAAGGCATCATCCCGGCGCTCGAGCCCGCGCACGCCATCGCCAAGGTCCTGGAACTCGCGCCGAAGCGGCCGAGGGATCATTTGATGGTCATCAATCTCTCCGGCCGCGGCGACAAGGACGTCCCGCAGGTCGGCGACATCCTGAGGGGCAAGAGCCAGTGACCACGCGTATCGATACCCGTTTTGCCGAGCTTGCGAAGCAGGACCGCCCGGCCTTCGTCACCTTCCTGATGGCCGGCGATCCCGATCCTTCGACCTCGCTCGAGATCATCAAGGCTCTGCCGAAAGCGGGCGCCGACGTGATCGAGATCGGCATGCCCTTCACCGATCCGATGGCCGACGGTCCGTCGATCCAGGCTGCCGGCCTGCGCGCGCTGAAGGCCGGCATGACACTGAAGAAGACTCTCGATCTCGTGCGCGGCTTCCGCAAGGAGGACAACGCGACGCCGATCGTGCTGATGGGCTATTACAATCCGATCTACATCTACGGCGTCGACAAGTTTCTCGTCGACGCCAAGAGCGCGGGCGTCGATGGTTTGATCATCGTCGATCTGCCCCCGGAAGAAGACGAGGAGCTTTGCCTGCCTGCGATCAAGGCCGGGCTCAACTTCATCCGGCTGGCGACCCCGACGACCGACGACAAGCGCCTGCCGGCCGTGCTCGCCAACACGTCGGGCTTCGTCTACTACGTCTCGGTGACCGGCATCACCGGCGCGGCGGCTGCCGATTCCGATGCCGTCAGCGAGGCGGTTGCCCGCATCAAGCGGCATACGAAGCTGCCAGTCTGCGTCGGCTTCGGCATCCGCACGCCCGAGACCGCCCGCGCCATTGCTTCGCACGCCGACGGCGCGGTGGTGGGCACCGCGCTGGTCGATGCGCTCAAGAGCAGCCTCGATGCGGAAGGCCGGGCGACCGGCAAAACGGTGAAGGCTGTCGCCGATCTGACGGCGGCCCTGGCCCAGGGCGTCAGGGGCGCGCAACAGGCGGCGGAATAGCCAAAATTCCGCTTTTGGTGTGGGCGACACGGCGGCTTGCCGGGCCGAGGCCCGGCCGCCATATATCCTTCAGGCGATCCCCGGGCGGGGTCGCACATCGGAGCAAACCATGAACTGGCTTACCAATGTGGTCCGGCCCAAGATCCGCAACATGCTGCGGCGGGAGACCCCGGAGAATCTGTGGATCAAGTGCCCGGATTCCGGACAGCTCGTGTTCTACAAGGACGTCGAGGCCAACCAGTTCGTCATCCCCGGCTCGAACTACCACATGCGCATGGGCGCGGTGGCGCGTCTGAAGTCGATCTTCGACAACGAGACCTGGTTCGACGTCGCCTTGCCCGAGGTCACCGCCGATCCGCTCAAGTTCCGCGACGAGAAGAAATACGCCGATCGCATCAAGGATGCGCGCGCGCGAACCAATCTGAACGACGCGGTGAAGGTCGGCTACGGCAAGCTCGAAGGCGCCGCCGTCGTCATCGCCGTGCAGGATTTCGATTTCATGGGCGGCTCGCTCGGCATGGCTGCGGGTGAGGCTCTCGTGCGCGGGCTCGAGCTCGCGGTCGAGAAGAAGTCGCCGTTCATCGTGTTTGCCGCATCCGGCGGCGCGCGCATGCAGGAAGGCATCCTGTCGCTGATGCAGATGCCGCGCACCACGGTCGGCGTGCAGATGCTGCGCGAGGCCAGGCTGCCCTACATCGTCGTGCTGACCAACCCGACCACCGGCGGCGTCACCGCGTCCTACGCGATGCTCGGCGACGTCCAGATCGCCGAACCCGGCGCGCTGATCGGCTTTGCCGGCGCGCGCGTCATCGAGCAGACCATTCGCGAAAAGCTTCCCGAGGGCTTCCAGCGTGCCGAGTACCTGAAGGAGCACGGCATGGTCGACATGGTCGTGCATCGTCATGATCTGCGCCCGACCCTGGCGCGGCTCTGCCGTCTCCTGACCAAGGCGCCGGCGCTGGAGACCGCGTCCCGATCGGCGCAGCCGGTCGTGAGCCCGGCGCAGATCGTATCGGCCCCGGACGTGGCACCGGCCGCGCCTCACGCGTGAACGATTCCGCGGACCATGCAAAGCCGCCGCTCGGTGAATTGATCGGGCGGCTGTCGGCCCTGCATCAGAAGCGCATCGATCTCGGGCTGGAACGGATGCACCGTCTGCTCGAGCGGCTCGGCCATCCCGAACGCAAGCTGCCGCCGGTGATCCATATCGCCGGCACGAACGGCAAGGGCTCGACGCTGGCTTATCTGCGCGCGACCCTTGAGGCCGCCGGCCTGCGCGTCCACGCCTACACCTCGCCCTATCTCGTTCGCATCAACGAATGTTTTCGCCTCGGCCGCGTCGGTGGCGGCGTGCTCGTCGGCGACGACGAGCTGCGCGCAGCGCTCGAAGAGGTCGAGCGCGTCAATGCCGGCGAGCCTGCGACCGTGTTCGAGCTGAAGACCGCGGCGGCCTTTCACCTGTTCGCGCAGAACCCGGCCGATGTGGTGCTGCTCGAAGTCGGCCTCGGCGGCCGGCTCGATTCGACCAATGTCGTCGATGCTCCCGCGGCCTGTGTGATCACGCCCGTCAGCATGGACCACATGGATTTCCTCGGCGACACGCTGACCTCCATTGCCGGCGAGAAGGCCGCGATCATCAAGCGCGGCGTGCCCGTGATTTGTGCCGAGCAGGCGCCGGAGGCGATGGCCGTGATCGAGGCGCAGGCAAGGCGCATGCGCGCGCCGCTGTTTGCCGCGAACGAGAGCTGGCACGTCAATATCGAAAACGGACGTCTGGTCTATTCCGACGAGCGCGGCCTGATGGATCTCACTGCGCCGCGGCTGTTCGGCCGTCACCAGTTCGACAATGCCGGCCTTGCGATTGCGACGCTGCGCGCGATCCCGGTATTCAAGGTCCAGCAAGCCGCCTTCGAGGCCGGCATCGTCGGCGCCGAATGGCCTGCGCGGATGCAACGAATAACCTCGGGCGAACTGCTCGCCTTCGGGCCGCAGGGCTCGGAGCTTTGGCTCGACGGCGGCCACAATGCCGAAGGCGGGCGCGTTGCGGCTGCGGCTCTCGGTGATCTCGAGGAACGCGTGTCGCGGCCCCTGGTGGTGATTGCCGGCATGATGGCCAACAAGGATGCGGAAGCCTTCCTCACCAATTTCGCCGGCCTCACCCGTCACATCGTCGCGGTGCCGATTCCCGACATCGACAATGCGATGCCGGTGGACCGGCTCGCGGACGCTGCCCGCAGCCTCGGCATGCGTGTCGAGATCGCGTCCGACATCGAGGCCGCGTTGCGCAAGCTGTCGACTCTCGCCTACGAAGTGCCGCCGCGCATCCTGATCACCGGCTCGCTCTATCTCGCCGGCCATGTGCTTGATATCAACGGCACGCCTCCTGCATGACGGGGCGCGTGTCCCGGACGCGGTGCAGCGTGTAACGCTGCTCCGCAGAGCCGGGACCCAGAATGCCGCAACATGGGCCCCGGCTCAGCAGCGCATCACTACGTGCTGCGCTGCGTCCGGGGCACGAGAATGATGATAATGCCAATGCGCTTTGCCGCGATCGCTGACGTCCATGGAAACCATCTCGCTTTGGACGCGGTGCTCGCCGACATCCGCGCGCAAGGCATCGCCGACATCGTCAATCTCGGCGACATGCTGAGCGGCCCGCTCGATGCGCGGCGAACCATCGAGATCCTGATGACGCTCGATGCCGTCAACGTGCTCGGCAATCACGATCGCTATCTGCTCGACCGCCCTCCGGAAAAGATGGGCTCGTGGGATCGTCCCGCCTACGACGCGCTCGATGCCGCGCAGCTCGACTGGCTGCGCGCGCAGCCGGTGGCGCGTGTGTTTCGTGACAAGGTCTTCCTCTGCCACGCGACTCCAGGGAATGACGAGGTCTATTGGCTCGACACCGTGCATCCTGACGGCACGGTGGCGCTGTCGCCGCTGGACCGGATCGAGCAGTTCGCGCAAGGCATCACGCAGTCGCTGATCCTTTGCGCCCACACCCATCTCGCCCGCGCGGTGCGCTTGCGCGACGGCCGGCTGATCGTCAATCCCGGCAGCGTCGGCAGCCCGGGCTATCGCGACGTGCATCCGTTCCCGCATGTCGTGGAGGCCGGCACCCCTCACGCGCGTTACGCGATCCTCGAGCTCAACGATGGTGCCTGGCAGGTGACGTTCCGCCACATCGCCTACGATCACGAGACGATGGCCGCGCTCGCCCGCCGCAACAATCAACCGGAACTGGGGAACGCGCTCGCGACGGGTTGGATCAAGTAGCCGTCGTCGTAGCCCGGAGGGAGCGAAGCGCAATCCGGGAATGGTACCGCGAGCGATAGCAGACCCGGATTACGCTACGCTTCCTCCGGCTACGCAAAACAAAACGGCCGGCTTTCGCCGGCCGTTTGACACGTCTTCGTTCCCGCCGCGGATCAGACCGCCGAGGTGATCCACTGCTGGAGCTTCGCCTTCGGCGCGGCGCCGACCTGGCGAGAGGCCATCTCGCCGCCCTTGAAGATCATCAGGGTCGGAATCGACATCACGCCGTATTTCGACGCGGTCTTCGGGCTCTCGTCGACGTTGAGCTTGACGATCTTGACCTTGTCGCCCATCGCGCCGGCGATCTCGTCGAGCGCGGGGGCGATCATGCGGCAGGGGCCGCACCACTCGGCCCAGAAATCGACGACGACGGGGCCGTTTGCCTTGAGCACTTCGGCTTCGAAATCGGTGTCGGAAACCTTGCCAACGGCCATGGGAGTACCTCGTTCGGTTGAAAGAGAATCGGCGCGACCTGGAATCGCGCCGGGGATCATGCAGCCAACCTATGAACGGCCCCTTGCCGGGTCAAGGACGCTCACGCCGACATGAAGGGATGCCAGCGCCGCGTCCAGCGCGGAGGCTGAAATCTCCATATATTTAAGGGCCTCGGTCCAGAGCAGGACCGCCCTGACCGGCTTTTGGGGATAAAGCCGCGCCAGGACCGCCCGGTACAGCGCAAGTTGTCGGACATAGGTGGCGGGCGCCTCGGCCGCGCTTTTGGGCGCGGCCTGGTTGGTCTTGAAATCGACGATCAGAACCTCATCCGGACGAACGACCAGGCGGTCGATCTGCCCCGCCACCAATGCGGGGGTGTGGCCCGGCCGCTCCAGCCGGCCGACGATGGGAACTTCCGCCCGGCTGCCGGATGCAAACACGGCTGCGAAGCGCGGTTCGGAGATCAAGGCCAGCACCTTGTCGGCCAGCGCCGTGCGGTCGGCCTCCGGCCAGTCCGAGGCATTGCGCGCCATGAAGCCGAGCGCGGCCTCGCGCCGACGCTCGGCGGCGATGTCGGGCAGGGATTGCAGCAGCCGGTGCACCAGCGTGCCGCGTTGCAGTGCCAGCGCGCGGGACTGGACCGATTCGCCTGACCGCACGCTGCGGCCTTCCCCGGCCGATTGGCCGGAGGGACGCAGCGGATCGTCGTCGAGCGGCACGGGGGGCGCCGGCGTCCGCAGCCAGCCGGGCAACGCGGTCGCCTGGTCCACCAGTGTAGCAGGCGTACCCAGCGCAGCGACATCCTCGGGACGGGCGAACCTCGTCACCTTGCCGAGCGGCGTCTCGATGGTCTGCCTGTCGAGGCCCGAGCCTTTGAGCCCGGTGTCGATCAGGTCGTACCAGCTCAGCTTGCGGACCGTCTTCATGTTGCCGGGCATGCAGCCGCCGACGATCAGCCGATCGGCCGCGCGGGTCATCGCGACATAGAGCAGGCGGCGATATTCGTCCTCGGTCTCCTCGATCATCGCCTTGCGTGCATCGGCGACGGGCTTGGGATCATCCGCCTTGCGTCCCGCCCAGACCACGACCTCGCCGCCATTGCCGCGCGGCACGTGGATCAGCCGGACCCGCTGCGAATCCGCGGGCGAGGACGTGGTGTCGACCATGAATACGACGGAAGCCTCGAGGCCCTTGGCGCCGTGCACCGTCATCACCCGCACCTCGTCGCGGGAGATCTCCATGTCGCGCTTCACTTCGGTGTCGGCCGAGCGCAGCCAGGCCATGAAGCCCTGCAGCGAGGCCGGCGCCTTGCGCTCATAGGCGAGCGCCAGTTCCAGGAACTCGTCGAGCGCGTCGTTGGCCTCATGGCCGAGCCGCCGCAGGATACGCGCGCGTCCGCCGTCGCCGCCGAGCAGCCAGCCATAGAAGGCAAAGGGCGTCTCCTCGCGCGCACGAATCTCGCAAGTCTCGAGGCGCCGCAGCACGGCCGTGAATTTCTCGCTTCCAGCCGCATGCTCGCCGAGCGCGCGGCGCAGCGATCCCTTGCGGCCGTGCGCAAGCTGAAACAGATCGTCGTCGTCGAGGCCGAACAGCGGGCTCTTCAGCGCCACCGCCAGCGCGAGGTCGTCCTGCGGCAGCAGCAGCGCGTCCGCCAGATTCATCAAATCGATGATGCCGATGTGTTCGGTGAGCTTGAGCCGGTCGGCGCCTGCCACCGGGACATTGGCGTGCTTGAGCGCCTGGATCACCGCATCGAACGCGTTGCCGCGCCGCCGCACCAGGATCAGCATGTCGCCATAGCGCAGCGGACGCCGCTCGCCTTCGTGACCGGTCAGCGTGCCGCTCTCGACCAGCCGCTTGATCTCGGCCTGGATGCGGCGCGCGAGCTTGACCTCCGGGCTGGTGACGGCGACGCCGTCGAACGGCGCGCGCCAGCCCTCGATGTCCTGTCTCTCGTCGGCTTCCGCCAGATCCCAGAGCTCGATCACGCTCGGGCCCGCGTCTGCGAGCGCGTTGTGCAGGGGATGGCCGATTTCGACCGAATGGATGCTCTTGTAGATCGCGGGATCACGGAAGACGTGGTCGACCGAGTGCAGGATGGTCGCGCCCGAGCGGAACGAATAGGTGAAGGCGACGGGATCGAATTTCAGTCCGGCCGCGGTGAACTTGCGGTGCAGCTCGCGCCGCCGCGCGTCGAACTCGTGCGGAGCCGCGCCCTGGAACGAGAAGATCGATTGCTTCTCGTCGCCGACGGCGAACACCGTGCGGTTCAGCCCCTCGCGCGCGCCTTCGCCGGAGGTGAACTCCGAGATGATGTGCGCGACGATGTCCCATTGCCGCGGGCTGGTGTCCTGGGCCTCGTCGATCAGAACGTGGTCGACGCCGCGGTCGAGCTTGTAATGCACCCAGCCCGACGCGACGCGATTCAGCATCGCCAGCGTCTTGTCGATGAGGTCGTCATAGTCGAGCAGGCCGCGCTCCTGCTTCTCGCGGCGGTAGTTTGCGGCGGCTGCGGTCGCGATATGCAGGAGAGCCGTGCTGCGGTCGCGCAGGGTCACCGCGCGGCGCTTCTCGATCAGGCCAGCGAGACGCTGCGCCTCGTTCTCGAACAGGCGCGCGACCGAAGGGTTCTGTTCGCCGAACTTCTTGGTCAGCACCGCCTTGCGCGGCAACTTCTCGTCGGTGAGGAAGACGCCGAGATAGGCGTCGACCTGCGCGGCCCCGGAAAACACTTTTGTTTCGCGGAGCCGGCTGGCCTGGTCGTTGTCGGACTTGCTGCCGTCCTGAAGCGCGAACGCGATGTCGTCCCAGCGCGATCGCGGCAGGAACGGTCCGTCGAGAATCTCCGTCTCGACATCCTCGATGCGGTCGCCGGCATCGACGCCCAGCGCCGCGGCCATCTGCGCGGCGGCCGCCTGTGCATTGCCGGCCTCGTCGGTCCAGGCCATGAAATGGTCGCGGCTGAGACAGGCCTCGCGCACGACCTCCTTGAAGGTGACGTCGGCGGCGCTCGCCATCGCGGTCAGCAGCGCGCGGCCGGTGACGCTGTCAGGATCGCGCGCCGCCTCCAGCAGCACTTTCAGATTGGCCCGCTCCATCATGTCGGTCTGGTCGCGCTCGTCGATGACCGCGAAGCGTGCGGGCACGTTGGCCTCGAACGGAAATTGCTGGAGCAGGCGCGTGCACAGCGCGTGGATGGTCTGCACCTTCAGCCCGCCCGGCGTCTCCAGCGCGCAGGCGAACAGCTTTCGCGCCTCGCGCCGCAGCTTTGCGTTGGGATGCGGAATGCCGACCGCGACGATCGCCCTGGTGAGCGCATCGTCGTCCAGCGTCACCCAATGGCCAAGCGTGGTGAAGACACGCTCGGCCATGTTGGCCGCGGCCGCCTTGGTGAAGGTGATGCAGAGGATTTTTTCCGGCGGCACGCCCGACAGCAGCAGCCGGATCACGCGCTGCACCAGCACATGGGTCTTGCCCGAGCCGGCATTGGCCGACACGAAGGCCGACGCGGTGGGATCGGACGCGCGCGCCTGCCGCGCGCGCACCTCATCGGGAATTGGACGGGGCGCCTTCACCATTCCTCGATCCCCAGGCCGCCGGCCGCGGACCATTCCTTGATCCGGGCGAGATCGTCATAGGTGCCGTAGCGGTTGGTCCACATCGGCAGGTTCAGCGAGATATAGGGCTGGGTCTCGTCATCGAAGGCACGGATCAGCGCCTCCAGCTTGGCGCGCGCCTCCGCGGCGGCCGTGTCCGGCGGCTGCGGCTCGTCGCTCTGTTTGAACTTGAGTTCGAGGATGCGTTCTTCCCCCGGCGGATTGTTGCCGCTCAGGCGGACATAGACGAGCTGGCTCACCGAGGCGCCGGCATCGATGTCGGGAAAGCCGCCCTCGCGCAGGATCGCGGCTTCCAGCGTGAGCTGCGGTGACAGGCCCATGCGGACCTGCTTTCCGGTCGGCGGCTGTCCGGTCTTGTAGTCGAGGATGGCGTAGAAGCCGCCCTGGCGCCGCTCGATGCGATCGGCGCGCGCCGAGAGACGGAAGCTGCGCTCATGATCGAGCGGGATCGAGATCTCGCCGCGGGTTTCCGCCGTGATCGCCTCGATCGCATCGCGGCGCACTGTCTCCCATTCGCCGAACCAGCGCGCGATCCGCTGGAAGCGCGGCCACCACAGCGCGCGCGCCTCGGGCCGCTCCATCAGCGGCAGGAAATGCTTCTCGCCGATCGCGCGCAGCACGCGGGCGGGATCGGGCGGCAGATGCGTGGCGTAGGTCTCGGTGAACTCGCCGAGCGCATCGTGGATCGCCGAGCCGCGGTCGGCGGCCGACAGCGGCATATCGACGGGGTCGAGCGCGGCGAGCTTCAGGATGCGCTTGGCGTAGATCGTGTAGGGGTCGCGCAACCAGTCTTCGATCTCGGTGACCGACATCGTCAGCGGACGCGTCGCGCGCGGTGGTCGCGGCTCGGGCTGCTTGACCGGTTTGACCTCGTCCGGCTGGTCGAGCGCTTCGGCGAATATCACGTATTTTTCGCCGGCGCGAACGGCCGCCTTCCAGTGCGCATCGCCCGCGACCGCCTCGAGCCGGTGCAGGAAGCGCGAGGCGACCGCCGGCGCGCCGCCCGCCTTGGCGGAATGGGTGAGGATCACCTCGCCGCCGCCCAGCAGTTGCGCGAAATCGTGGGCGGAAAGGCCGATGCGGCGCTCCGGCAGATCGAGGCCGAGCTCGTGCCGCATCGGACGGCTGAGCCAGGGATCGATGCGCGGCGCCGGCGGCCAGACGCCTTCGATCAGACCGCCGACGATGATTCGGTCGGCCTGCATGAGGCGCGATTCCAGCGGGCCGTAGATCTGCAGCCGCGCGCCGGGCCTGTCGCGCCGTCGTACCGCGCGGTCGCCGAACGCGGTCTGGAAAACATCGGGATAGTCGGCAAGCGGCACCATCAATCCGCTGGTGGTGCCGCCGCGCAGCAGATCGTCGAAGGCGCCGGCGAGCGCGAGGCCCTCGCGGTCCTCGAAGGCGTGCGGGATGCCCTGCTCGTCGCATGAGAGCTCGATCAGGATCTCGCGGTGCCGGTGGGCAAGCTCGGCGAGGTCATACGGCTTCGACGATGCCAGGCTTTCGATCGGCGCCAGGGCTTTCTGCAAACTGTCGATCAGCGCATGGGCACGATCGAGATCTTCCGCCTTGAGGCGTGCGCGCGGCTCGGCCCTGTGGAGCGCAGAGACTTCGCTGCGCCACAGCTTTGCCAGCTCCTCGCGAAAGCGATTGAACTCGCGACGCAGCCCCGCGGTGCCCGCAGGCGGGCGGGTGCCGTGCAGGACCGCAAGCTCGAGGTCTTCGATCGCCGTTTGCCACGCGCCGGGCGCGCGGCCGAGCCGGCACAGCGGATGCTTGAGCATCGCCAATAGCGTCGCCGGCTCCAGGCCCTTGGTCGCGGCTTCCGCCGCGAGGCGCGCGAAGATTCCGGCGGAGGTCTCCATCAGCACGTCGCCGCCGGAATCATCGAAAGCGAGATCCCATCGGGTCAGCGCGGCCATTACCCGCCGCGCCAGCGCGCGGTCAGGCGTCACCAGCGCCGCCGATTTGTCGAGATGCCGCGCCTCGCGCATCGCAATGGCGATCGCGAGCGCTTCCATTTCGGGATTGGGGGCTTCCACCACCGCCAGATGAGCCATGCCGCCGGCGATCCTGGCCGCGACATCGGGCTGCTTGAGCCGGTCGTACCAGACCTCCGTACTGGCGGACGGCCGCATCGATTCCGACGCCAGAAGATCGCGGCCACCTTCCGCGGGGGGCTGCAGGATCTCGACATCGCTGCGCTTGAGGCCGAACCGATCCAGCAGCGCGTGCAAGGAATATTGCGGATGATTCGAGGCCGGATGCTCCACGAACTTGCCGAGCGAATCGCGTACCCCGCCGATGGTGCGCCAGGCATCGTCATCGAGATCGGTGTCGAGTCCCGGCAGCACGACGGCGCCGTGCGGCAGCGAAGCGACCGCATGCAGGAATTTTGCGGTGGCCGGCATCGAGCCGGTCGATCCGGCAGCGATCACGGGGCCGCGGGGATTTGTGGTCAGCCGGCCGGCTTCCGCGGCGATCAGGAGATCGCGCCGCGCCGCAGGCTCGATCCGGTTGATTTCGGCGAGGTGGCCGGGCCAGGCGATGCGGGCGATGCGCAGGAATTCGAGCGAATGCTGCCAGTAGCGGTCGAGCATGTCGGGTACGAGGCCATCGAGCGTGCTCCAGTCGACGCCGCGCGTGACCATGTCGTCGATCAGGCGTGCGAGGTCACCGGCCAGCGCCAGCGTCGAGGCGGGGCCGCCGACCACCAGCGGCGACAGCACCGGGCCCTTGGCCCAGGCGGCGACGAGCTGCGCCAGCGTCAGCCGCCGCTCGAGTTCGCCGAGCCGCGGCGGAATGTCGAGCGGCGTTGCGCCCGAAAACTGCTCGCCTTCGTCCGCGAAGGCGAGCTCGTCCTCGTCGATGTCGCCGAGCGCGACGATGCGCGGCAGCATCACGGCATCGGCCTTCATCTCGTCGAGGAAGATGTCGCGGACGACGCGCATGGCGCGCCGCGTCGGCAGGTACAGCGTGGCATCGGCCAGCCGCGCCGGCTCCTTGCGCGCCTCGAATCCGTTCACCAGCCGGCCGTCGAGCAGGGCCGTGACGACCGTGCGCAGGAACGGAACCGAGAGGGGAACGCTGAAAACGCGCATGGGCTGCCTGATTCGAAGGATCAGGCGCCAATATAGGGAGGCGGACTCAAATGGATATGGGTGGAGGGGAGATAGTCCCCGCTGTTTGTCGAAGTTCGTAGTGTCGTAGAGTGGGTTAGACGGCGGACTGCGCGAAGCGTGGGCCGATGGCGTAACCCACCGTTTGTCGCTGTGGAAACAGGTGGGTTACGCTGACGCTAACCCACCCCACGGCACCGTGCTCAAAAGCGACTTACGCCACGCTCTCCAGAAACGCCTCTTCCGCCGCATGCACCGCATCGGGGGTGCCGACATGCATCCAGACGCCGTCGAGGCGCAGGCCGAACAAGCGCTCCTGCTCGTTTGCGCGGTCGAACATTCTGGTGAGCGAGAACTCGCCCGCCGGTGCGTCCGCGAAGATCGACGGCGACAGGATGGCGGCGCCGGCATAGACGAACGGCACGACTTCCTTTTCCTTGCGCTTGCGCAAGGCGCCGTCGGGCAGCATGCCGTAATCGCCGCGGCCGCTATAGCCGATGCTGGTCGCGGTCGGCGCCATCAACAGCAATATGTCCATGCGCGCGGGATCGAAATTCTCCGCGAGCCGGGTCAGATTCGAGCGCACGCCGTCGATCCACAGCGTGTCCGAATTGACATGGTAGAACGGCGCATCGCCAAGCAGCGGCAGGGCCTTGACGACGCCGCCACCGGTGCCGAGCACCTGGTCGCGCTCGTCCGAAATGGTGACGCGCGGGTGCTGGCGGGATGCGACGTGGTTGATGATCTGGTCCGGAAGATAGTGCACGTTGACGATCGCGTCGGTGACGCCGGCCTGGCCGAGCTTGTCCAGCACGTGGTCGAGCAGCGGCTGGCCGGCCACCGGCACGAGCGGCTTCGGCATCGTCTCCGTCAACGGACGCATGCGCAGGCCGAATCCTGCGGCGAGCACCATGGCTTTGGTCGGCTTGACGGACATCCTTGGCTTTCCTGGACTGGTCTCTCTCAGATTGCTGATTCCGCGCTGGCGGCAATCCTAGCACGGACCTCGTCTGTCCGCACCGCGTCTTACCGCCATAGCCAGCCGCCGTGACGGTTGTACGACGGGTATTGACGTTACGCCCCGATGGATGTGGCGCGCGTCTTTTTCTTCTTGTCGGCGAGCTTGAGAAAATTGACGCCGATCTGCTCGCCATTGACCCAGGCCAGTTCGCAGCGGCGGTAGGCAAGCCCGGTCGACGACAGCAGGAGAAAGAATTCCTTCAGATGCAGGCCTTCGAAGGAGCCGTCGACGGTCAGCTTGGCGCCGGTCTCGGAAACGTCCTCCATGGTGCAGTCGCGGCGCCAGGTGCCGTCGATCCCCATCATCTGGGCCGGAACGCCGCGCTCGAAAACGACCCGGCTTTTTCCGCGCTGATCCGTCTTCACCGCCATCCACCCTTGCTTCAGCCCCGTATTTGTCCGGCTGCATTCGGGCGATGATACCGGCGTGATGGCTAACAGGTGGTAAATCAGGCTCCGGATCGGGGCGGCGGGACGTTGGCGAGATACCACTCGCGCAGATGCGCAAGCGCCGGATGCGCCAGCGAGCGCTGGAGGTAGGTCCAGATTCGCGGCTGGTGGCGCAGATAATGCGGCTTGCCGTCGCGACGGTTGAGCCGGGCGAAGGTGCCGAGCAGGCGGGTGTTCCGCTGTGCCGACATGATGGCGTAGAGCTCGGCGAAGCCGGCCGGATCGAAGCTCGCATCATCGGCGCGGCGCGCCTTGATGTAACGCGACAGCAGCGTCAGCTCGAGCGCCTCGGGCACGTCGATGCGGGCGTCCTGGAGCAACGACACCACGTCGTAGGAATGCGGCCCCAGCACGGTGTCCTGGAAGTCGATCACGCCGACGCGTCCGATGCCGGTGCGTGTCCCGAGCCAGATCAGGTTGGGCGAGTGATAGTCGCGGATGATCCACGTTCTCGGCGCGGCCAGCGGCTTCTTCAGCAGCTCGCGCCACATCGCGAAGAACGCGTCGCGCTTCTCGATGCTCAGCGGCGCGTTGCGATCGGGCAGATACCATTCCGGCATCAGCCCGATTTCGATCAGCAGCGCCTCGGTGTCGAACCGGGGAATGGCGTAGGTCTGTCCATCCAGAGGCAGCGTTTCCGGCAGCGTCTTGCCGTGCAGCGCGGCCAGCACGTCGGTCGCGGCCTCGTAGCGCTCTGCGATCGGCCGTGGCGGATCGCCCTCGATCACGCCCTCGCTGCCGAAGTCCTCGGTGATCAGGAAGCCGTGATCGAGATCGGAATGGTGGATTGCGGGCGCCGAGAGTCCCTGCGCGCGCAGGCCCTCGTCGATGGCGACGAAGGGTTTGACGTTTTCGGCCAGATGCACTGCGGCGCTGTAGGATTTTCCATTGTAGAGCGCTGCGCCGTCCGGGCGCTGCGGAAAGTTCATCAGGATGACGACGCCGTCATCGCGCAGCAGCCGTGCATAGGAGCGGGTCGAGGCATCCCCCGCCATGCGCCTGCGCGTTGCATCCATGTACCCCGATGCGTCCAGAAATTCACGTAACGCCTTTAGCCGCGCCACAGTGGCGGCGGCCTTGCCATGACCGGTGATGTCGGCGGCGCGCGCATCCGGGCCCAGCGCCGGCCGGTGCGTCAGCGTAATGTCGATGCGATCTCCAGGCATCGCCGACGGCGCGCGCTCGGGCCATTCGATCAGCACCAGCGTGGCCTCGGGGAGCGGCGACAGTCCGATCTCCTGGAGCTCGCTCTCGTCCTCGATGCGATAGAGGTCGGCATGCATGACCGGGAATGGCGGCAGCTCGTAGCCCTGCACCAGGGTGAAGGTCGGGCTCGGCACCTCCAGCTCCTCGTCGCCGGCGAGATAGCGGATCAGGCTGCGCGCCGCCGCGGTCTTGCCGGCGCCGAGATCGCCGGTGAGCGTAATGACATCGCCGGGACCGACCAGCAGCGCGAGGTCGGCCATCAGTTGCGCCGTCGCCGTCTCGTCGGCAAGCGCGACGGAGAATGTGGCGGGTGCAGTCATTCGGCGGCGTCGCGATGCGCCGCCTGGTCGGTCGGGAAGTCGCAGATCACGACCGTGCCGCGGCCGACGATCGAATCCACCCGCACCTTGCCGCCATGCAGCTCGACGAAGGAACGCACCAGCGACAGGCCGAGCCCGGCACCGCGGTGACGCGAGCCCTGGGAGCGGCTTTCGAACCAGTTGAACACCTTGTCCTTCATGTCGGCAGGTATTCCAGGTCCGGAATCCGTCACGGTGAAGACCACGCTGTGCTCGGTGCGGCGCGCGCTGATACCGACGGTGGAATCCTGCGGGGAGAATCCGACGGCGTTGGCGAGGAGGTTATAGAGCACCTGCACCACGCGCTTCTCGTCGCCGACGAAGCTGCCGATATCGGGCGCGATCTCGACCTTGAGACGGATGCGGTCGGTGGCGAGCCGGTCCTGGATGCCTTCGGCAGCCAGCTCGATGGTCTTGCTGACGTCGACGGGGCCGAGTTCCAGCTTCATGGCGCCGGCGTCGATGGTGGCCAGATCCAGGATGTTATTGGTCAGCGCCAGCAGCGCATTGGTCGATTTGGTGACGTAGTCGAGATATTCGGCCTGCTTCGGCGTCAGCGGTCCGGTGGAGGGATCGCTGAGGAAATGCGCGAAGCCGATGATGGTGGTGAGCGGCGAGCGCAGCTCGTAGGAGACGTGGTGGACGAAATCCACCTTCATCTGGTCCGCGGTCTCCAGCGCCTCATTGCGCTCGCGCAGCGCGCGCTCGACGTTTTCGGTATCGGTGATGTCCTGGAACGTCAGCATGGTCGCGCCGTCATGCAGCGGGCGGATCATGCCGTCGAGCACGCTGCCGTCCTTGCGCTCCAGCTTCAGGGGAACGTCGGCGCGGCTCTCGATCGAGGTGACGGCCTCGCGGATCTGGCGCCAGACCGCGGGATCGTCGTACAGCTGGTGGCACCAGCCTTCGACGGTCTGGATATGCGGTTCGTCGCGCATGGCGTCCGCGGACAGCTTCCACATCCGGACGAAGGCCGGATTGAACAGTTGGGCCTTGCCGTTGCTGCCGAACACCGCGACGCCCTCGGCGAGGCTGTCCAGCGTCTCGCGCTGGACCCGGATCATGCCGTCGAAGCGGCGGGCGAGCTCGAGGCTCTCGGTGACGTCGTCGAACAAATAGGTGACGCCGCCTTCCGGATTCGGCGTGGTGACAACGGAGAGCGCGCGGCCGTCAGGCAGATACCAGGTGTCCTTGGCAGCCTCCACGGCCCGGTAGGCCTCGTGCAATTTGGCCTTCCAGGCGCGGAAGTCCGGCTGCTCCGGCAGTTTTCGTGCGGCGCGGAGCTGGTCGAGCACGCTCGAATCGTCGGGATTGGCGTCGAGGAAGATGCGGTCGAGGTCCCACAGCCGCCGGTAGGAATCGTTGTAGAAGGCGAGCCGGCGCTGGCCGTCGAACACGGCGACTCCCGAGGAGAGCTGGTCGAGCGTGCGGCGATGCGCCTCCGCCATCCGCACCAGTGCCGAGCTCAGCCCGTCCGCCTCGCTGGCGTCGATCGCGACGCCGACACTGCCGCTGCCGACGTTGACCGCGCGCACGTCGTAGATGCGCCGCTCGCCGCCGATCACGATCGGCAGCCGCGAGGTGAAGCTGGCGGCCTCTTTCAGGCTGCGGTCCATGGCGCTGCGGTCGGCGCTGTCGAGCAGTTCGAGCTTCCGTTCCTGGGCGTCGCCGACGCTGGCGGCTTCGGTTGCGCGCACATAGGCCGGATTGGCGAACGTCAGCGCGCCGTTCTCGGCCTTGGCCCAGATCGGCCAGGGCGCGGCGGCGGCGAAGCCGCGCAGCATCTCGGTCTCGTCGGAAAGCGCCTTGTAGCGCAGATTGATCTCGGCCAGTTCCCGGCGTAGGCCAGAGAGCTCGCGAATCCTGACGATGGCCTGGCCGCCGATGGCGCGGCCGATGGCCTCCAGCGTGTGGCCGTGCGCGGTGGTCAGCGTGATCTGGAATCCGTCACCACGTTCGCGCAGCGCATCGACCGCATGATCCATCCGGAGCGCCGGTTCCGGCGGCAGCCAGGTTCCGAATGCCAGCACGCGCTGCGGGGATGAGTCGCGCGGCAGCACCAGGGAGATGTCGCCGGAAATCTGCGCGCGGCTGTCGCCGGCGGGCCAGGAGATCAGCACCTGCGGCTCCGCGAATAGCAGCGCGCCGAAGCGGTCGGCCTGGAGCTGCAGTTCCGCGATCCGCGCCCGCAGCCGCGCCTCGTTCTTCACCGTGCGCACGCGCGTGCGCATGAGCAGGATGGCCGACACGACCGCGAAACCCAGCAAGGCCAACGCGGTGGTCAGCACCGCGAGTTCCTGCCGGTTGAAATCCAGCAATAGAGAGAGTGTATCGACGACGTCGGCCGCCTCGGCCGGCGCAGCCGGCAGCAGCGCCGCGAGAGCGCTTCCAATCACGCCGTTGCGCACGAGCGATGTGCACGACAGCAGCGTCCGACGCATCGACACGATCACGCCTGACATAGTTGCCCCAAGACCGCACGAATTGACGCGCGGCGACCCCCGTCGCGCGCGAATCAAAGGACAATACCCTCACGGTGACTCCACCGGTAAGAGTCCAGATCGTGAACGCTGGTGCGGCCCGTAAAAAATGCCCGGCATGCGGTTCCAGCCCGGGTCGTTCGCCGGGATGATTCGGCCGGGATTGCAGTAGGTTGGCGTAAAGGCCTGCCGCGATGCGGCTGCACTCCCCCGCTTGCTTGCGGGGGAGGGTCGGGGAGAGGGTGTCTCCGCAACGGGACACTCCCCCAGAGGAAACAACTCTCACCCGGCGCTTTGCGCCTACCTCCCACGCAGGCAGGCGGGAGAGGTAAGAAGTTAGCGGCCGGTGGAACCGAAGCCGCCGGCGCCGCGATCGGTCGCAGACAATTCGGCCACGGCAACCAGCGTGGCCTGCACCACGGGCGCGATCACCATCTGCGCGATCCGCTCGCCGCGGTTGATCACGAAGGGAGCCGCGCCGTGGTTGATCAGGATCACCTTGATCTCGCCGCGATAGTCCGCGTCGATGGTGCCGGGCGAGTTCAGCACGGTGACGCCGTGCTTGGCGGCAAGCCCCGAGCGCGGCCGCACCTGCGCCTCGTGTCCGGGCGGCAGCGCGATCGCGAGCCCCGTCGGCACCAGCGCATATTGACTGGGCGCGAGCGTGACCGGTTCGCCATCCGGGACGGCGGCCATCAGGTCGAGCCCGGCGGCGTCCGCGGTCTGGTAAGCCGGCAGCGGCAGGCCCGCGGCGTGTGCCAGTTGCTGCAGTTCGACCGTGATTGTGGTGCTCAAGAGGACGGCTCCCGGGATGTATCGGTCACGCGCGTTGCGACACGCGCGACCAGTTCGATGGCGACCTGTTCCTTGGTCATCACCGGCCAGGAATCAACTTCAATCTCGCCGTCCTTCGCACCATTCTGGCGGCTGATCAGATGCACGGTGTTGCGGTCGCCGCCCATCACGCCGGTGGCCGGAGAGACGTCGTTGGCGACGATCCAGTCGCAGCCCTTGCGGGCGAGTTTCGACTTGGCGTTGTCGATGAGGTGTTCGGTCTCGGCGGCAAAGCCGATCACCAGCGGCGGCCGCTTGTCGGTCAGCTTCGAGATCGTGGCGAGGATGTCGGGGTTTTCCACGAGCTGCAGCGGCGGCATGCCGGCCGAGGTCTTCTTCAGCTTCTGCTCGCCCTCATTGGCGACGCGCCAGTCGGCGACGGCCGCGGCGAAGATCGCGATGTCGGCGGGGAGCGCCGCCTGCACCTGCTCCAGCATCTGCCTCGCCGATTCGACGTGCCTGACGGTGACACCGGCGGGGTCGGCGAGATCGACCGGGCCGCTCACAAGGATCACCTCGGCACCCGCGGCCTGTGCGGCGGCGGCAATGGCAAAGCCCTGCTTGCCGGAGGAGCGGTTGGCGATGAAGCGCACCGGATCGATCGGCTCGTGGGTGGGACCCGCCGTGATCAGCACGCGCTTGCCGGCGAGCGGGCGCGGCACCGGCGGCCGCAGCAGCCGCTCGGCGGCATTTGCGATCTCGACCGCCTCGGACATCCGGCCGACACCCGCCTCGCCCGCTTCGGCCATCTCGCCCGAGTTCGGTCCGATCAGCACCACGCCGTCGCGCTGGAGCTGCGCGACATTGCGGCGGGTTGCCGCGTTGTTCCACATCAGCGGATTCATCGCCGGGGCCAGCAGGATCTTCCGATTGGTCGCGAGCAGGATGGCGCTGGCGAGATCGTCGGCATGGCCATTGGCCATCTTGGCCATCAGGTCGGCCGTCGCCGGCGCCACCACGATCATGTCGCACTCCCGCGCCAGCCTGATATGGCCGGCGTCGAACTCGCTCTGGGGGTCGAACAGATCGGTGTAGACCCGCTCATGCGAGAGCGCGCTCGCCGCCAGCGGGGTGACGAATTGCTGCGCCGCCTTGGTCAGCACGCAGCGGACCTCGATGCGGCGCTCCTTGAGCCGGCGGATCAAATCCAGCGACTTGTAGGCCGCGATCCCACCGCCGATGATGAGGGTGATGCTGGCCTCGGAGACGGCGCCGGTGCGCTGCGGCGTTGGGGCGGTGGATGTCGCGGGTGGGGCCGCGAACGGCGTCAGCGGCTCCTCGCGGCCCTCGATCAGCTCCCCGAGGATGACCCGCACCTCTTCCTCGACCGACCTGCGGTTCCGGGCCGAGCGCAGGCGCAGATAGGTTTTGACGCTCTCGTCGAGCTTGCGGATGGTCAGGCTTGCCATGTCGCCCTCCAGCACGGAAATGATAGCGATGCTATCAATCGTATGATTGCAGTGCAATCACAGATTCCGGACAGCGATCAGGATTCCGATGAAGGTCGCGGCGATGATCCAGAGCGCGACGGTACGCCACCGGTTCTTGCGGCCCTCGCTGCGGCCCATCGCGGCAATGCTTTCCGGCGACAGCTTGATGCCGTCCCGCGTCATGGTCTCGAGCTGTTCCAGCACCGCGACCGAGCGGGCCGCGATATCCGGAAGACGCATCACGATGCGGGCAAGGTCGCCGGTGCCGGACAGCGCGCCCTGCACCCGGCCGATCGGTCCGAGATTGCGCTCGATCCATTCGCGCACCACGGGATCGGCCACTTTCCAGATGTCGAGCCTGGGATCGAAGCCGCGGGCCACGCCCTCGACCACCACCATGGTCTTCTGCAGCAGGATCAGTTCGGGCCGCGTCGTCATGTCGAACAGGCCGGTGACCTCGAGCAGCAGCGTCAGCAGCCGCGCCATCGAGATCTCCTCGGCGGTGCGGTTGTGGATGGGCTCGCCGATGGCGCGGATGGCCTGCGCGAAATTCTCGACCGAGTGATGCGCGGGCACGTAGCCCGCCTCGAAATGCACCTCGGCGACGCGGCGATAGTCGCGGGTGATGAAGCCGAGCAGGATTTCGGCGAGAAATCGCCGCTCCTTCATGCCGAGCCGGCCCATGATGCCGAAATCGACCGCGACCAGACGGCCGGCGTCATCGAGGAATAGATTGCCCGGATGCATGTCGGCATGGAAAAAGCCGTCGCGTAGCGCGTGGCGCAGAAAGCTCTGGATCACCTTGCGGCCGAGATCGGGCAAGTCGACCTGCGACTCCGCAAGGCGCTTGTGATCGTTCAGCGCGATGCCGTCGATCCACTCCATCGTCAGCACGTTATGCGTGGTGCGGTCCCAATCGACATCAGGCACACGGAAATCGGGATCGTTCTGCGTGTTCTCCGCCATCTCCGACAGAGCTGCGGCCTCGAGCCGCAGGTCCATCTCCATCGCGACCGAACGCGACATGGTGTTGATGACTTCGATCAGGCGCAGACGCCGCGCTTCGGACGAGTAGGCCTCGGCCTTGTGCGCGACGAAGAAGAAATCGGAGAGGTCGCGGCGGAAGCGCGCGGCCACGTTCGGACGCAGCACTTTCACGGCGACAGCCTTGCGGACGCCGTCGCGCACCACTTCGCCGCGATGCACCTGTGCGATCGAGGCAGCCGCGACCGGCGGGCCGAGGCTCGCGAACACGTCCGTCACCGGGCGCTCCAGCGAGGTCGCGATCACGGCTTCCGCCTCGGCCTGCGAAAACGGCGGCAGGCGATCCTGCAGGCTTTCCAGGTCGCGCGCCATCATGACGCCGACGACGTCGGGGCGCGTCGCCAGGAACTGCCCGAGCTTGAGATAGGCCGGGCCCATCCGCGTCAGCGCGCGCGACATCCGTGGCCCGTCCTTGGGGCCGCGCCGCTCGACGATGCGCGCGAGTTTCAGCGCAAGCTGTCCCGGCGGCGGCACCAGGCTCGGATCGACCGAGCCGAACACGCCTTCGCGCGCGAACACGAAGGCGGCGCGGGCGAGGCGCGAAATGTGGGTGATGGCAGAGATCACAAACGCCAGCCCGAATGCAGCGCAACGATGCCGCCCGACAATGTCTGCCAGTTGACGCGGGCAAAGCCGGCGTCGCGGATCATCTCCGCGAAGACGTTCGGCCTTGGAAACTTGCGAATCGATTCGACAAGATATTGGTAGGATTCGGCGTCGCCCGTGATCATGCGGCCGAGCGGCGGGATCACCTTGAACGAGAACAGATCATAGAGCTTGTCGAGCCCGGGCATCTCGACCGTCGAGAATTCGAGGCACAGGAAGCGGCTGCCGGGTTTCAGGACGCGATAGGCCTCGCGCAGCGCCAGATCGATCTGCGGCACGTTGCGAATGCCGAAAGCGATCGTATAGGCGTCGAAGCTGCGATCGGCGAAGGCGAGCGCTTCGGCATTGCCCTCGACGAAATCGACCTGGGTCTCGAGATGCCGCTTGGCCGCGCGCTCGCGGCCGACCGCCAGCATGTCGGAATTGATGTCGCAGACGGTGGCATGAAAGCCGGGACCTGCCGCCTTGGCAGCCCGGAACGAGATGTCGCCGGTGCCGCCGGCAACGTCGAGCAACGCGAACGGCCGGTCGCTCCTGGGCGGATCCAGCGCGTTGATCATGATGTCCTTCCAGACCCGGTGCAGGCCGCCGGACATCAGATCGTTCATCAGATCATAGCGCGACGCCACGCTGTGAAACACATCGTTCACCAGCGTCTGCTTGTCGCCCAGGGGAACGTCCCTGAAGCCAAAATGCGTGGTTTCGCCCGGCCGATCCATTACTCTACTCCACTGGGCGAACCATAGCGCGCCCGTCGCAATGGCGCTATCACACCGCCCTCATAAGGTGAATGCCTGACCATGCCTGAATTGCCTGAAGTCGAGACCGTCCGCCGCGGCCTTCAGCCGGTCATGGAGGGTGCGAAAATCCTGGTCGCGGAGGCCCGCAGGCCCGATCTGCGCTTTCCGTTCCAGCCGGATTTCGTGGCTCGGCTGCAGGGGCAGGTCGTCACGGGGCTTGGCCGCCGTGCAAAATATCTCATGGCCGACCTCGCCTCCGGCGACGTTTTGCTGATGCATCTGGGCATGTCGGGCTCGTTTCGCGTCATCAAGCAAGACAACGACGCATCGCCCGGCGAGTTTCACTATCCCAGGGGCAAGGACTCCACGCACGACCACGTGCTGTTCCGGATGTCCTCGGGCGCCGACATCGTCTTCAACGACCCGCGCCGCTTCGGTTACATGAAAGTGATCGCGCGCAACGTGCTCGACGACGAGCCGCTGCTGCGCGACCTCGGCCCCGAGCCGCTCGGCAACGAATTCGATGCGGCCATGCTGGCGCGGTCCTGCCAGGACAAGAAAACGAGCCTGAAGGCCGCGCTGCTCGACCAGCGCGTGGTCGCGGGGCTTGGCAACATCTATGTCTGCGAAGCCTTGCACCGCTCGCATCTGTCGCCGCGCCGGATCGCCGCGACGCTCGCGACCAGGGGTCGCAAGGGCGTCGGCGGGGGCGAGCCGACCGATCACGCGAAGCGGTTGGTGAGTGCCATCCACACCGTGCTGAACGACGCCATCAAGGCCGGCGGATCGTCACTGCGCGATCACCGCCAGACCTCCGGCGAGCTCGGCTACTTCCAGCACTCCTTCAAGGTCTATGATCGTGAGGGCGAGCCCTGCAAGACGCCCGGCTGCGGCGGCACGGTAAAGCGTTTCACGCAGAACGGACGGTCGACCTTCTGGTGTCCGACATGTCAGAAGTAATGCAGCGCCGTAGCGAGCGGGCGGTCGGCCCGTTACCCCATCTACGAATGCTCGCACGCGTCCATTTTAACCGACAAGTCAGACGTCTACGCGCTCCCGCCGAAATGAATGGGCCGGAAGCCGTTCTACTGTGCATGGGGTTGTTTTCGACATTTTGCGCGGTGACGGGTTCGTCATCGCCAAAACGCGAAGCGAAGCAATCCGGCCGGGCTGGAGACCGGATTGCTTCGTCGCTTGAGCGCTTCGACCGGATGGTGACGAAGCGCCCGTCTGCCGTCCGGGCGATTGCCCCGCTCAGGACGCCAGAATTTTGGTCTCCCTCGACGTGAGCCCGGAGGCGACGTGCAACACGCCGTCGGCTGCCGAGATGACCTGGTCGATCAGGATATTGGTCGCCGAGATGTTGAGCCGGGCCTCGATCCACTGCCAGAGGCTGCAGATCTCCTCGGTCGATTTGCCGCTTGGCGCGAATTCGTTCACCGCAAGGCCGCTGGCGAGCGAGTCCTGGTGGTCGTTGCGCATCACGATCAGCGGACGCGCGAGCACATCGGTGAGATCGAGGGCTGCCTCCTCGGCGAGCGTGCCGGCCGCGTTGTCGATGCGCTGACCGCGGATCGGCGTCTGGTTCAGCACGAAGCTGTAGGGCTTGCGCCAGGCGCGCGCGACACTGAGCGTCGAGGCGGTCGCCTCGATGTCGACGACGCTCGGCCGGGTCGGGATCAGGCAGAGGTCGCAGTAGCGAATCGCCGCGGTGGTCGCGGCGCTGAGGCCGGCCGCGGTGTCGACGATCGCAAGCTGCAGCCCGCTGTCGGCGAGCATCCTGAGGCGCGGCTCGATATCGGCCGCATGATAGATTGGCTCGACGACGACGTCGTCCTTGTTGCGGCGGCGCAGCCAGTTGGACAGGGTACCCTGCGGGTCGGTTTCGATCAGGCGCACGGTGAAGCCGGCCTGCCTGGCCGCCAGCGCGAGGCCGACGGCGAGGGTGCTCTTGCCGCTGCCGCCCTTTTGCGTTGCGAGTACGATCGTGTGCATTGGAACATGAATCCTTTGGAGTGCCTGGGTGCAGGGTAACGCCACGCGAACGTGCATCTGGATGGATGCTGAGCGCTTCTCGCTCAGGACGTGCCCGGCCCGATCCAAAGGGGATCGCGGTTGTCCGAATCAGCAATGGTGATGATGGCAGAATCGGGAATGCCAGCTAATCCGTACCATTACTGGACCCGTAGTCGCGCGTATGGTGTGCTCGCCGCCGTGAAGTAAAGGGGCGAGCAGCATGAGCGGAAACTGGCGCGACCGGACGCCGACGACCTTCGACTGCCAGAAGATGCCGGCGGTCTCGAGCCGCGGCATGGTGGTCAGCAACCACCCGCTGGCCTCCAGCGCCGGTGCCGAGATGCTGGCCGCGGGTGGCAACGCCATCGACGCCGCGATCGCGACCCTGTTCACGCTGACCGTGGTCGAGCCGATGATGGTCGGCATCATCGGCGGCGGCATGGCGCATATCCGGCTCGCCGACGGCAGCCATCGCTTCATCGACGGCCAGAGCACCGTGCCCGCGGCGGTGCGGGACAGCAGCTACACATCCAGGCCGGGCTCGGCGCATGACGTGTTCGACACCGTCGGCGACGAGAACCTCAACGGCCCGAAAGCGGTTGCCACACCGGGCTCGCTGAAGGCCTGGTGCGAGACGCTGCGCCGGTTCGGCACCATGAGCCTCGCCGACGTCATGCAGCCTGCGATCAAGCATGCCGCGCGCGGCTATGCGGCGACGCCCTATCTGCACGAATGCATCAGCGAAAGCGCCGCCGAGATGCGCAAGGACAAGCCGATCGCGGCGGTGTTCCTGCCCGATGGCGCGCCCCTGAAGGTCGGCGAGCGCGTGGTGCAGGCCGAATATGCCGAGACCCTGCGCACTATCGCCGATCACGGCGAGCAATCCCTCTATGGAGGGCCGCTCGGTGACATCCTCGCCGACTACATGGAGAAAGCCGGCGGCTTCATCCGCCGCAGCGATCTTGCCAGTTACAAGACCGTCGAACGGCAGCCAATCCGTGCCGACTATCGCGGCTGGACCATTTTGGGGCCGCCGCCGCCCGCAGCATCGGGCGTGCACATCGCGCAGATGCTCAACATCCTGGAAGGCTATGACATCGGCGGCCTCGGCTTCGGCACATCCGAGACGATTCACTACCTCGCCGAGGTCCTGAAGATCGCCTTCGCCGATCGTGCCGCGGCCAGTGGCGATCCCGACTATGTCGGCGTGCCCGTCGAGCGGCTGACCTCGAAGGCCTATGCCGAGGAGCGCCGCCGCGCCATCGATCCTTCGCGCGCACAGGCCTGGGGCGCCGGCGTGTCGCCGCTCGAAGGCGCGCACACCACGCACATGACGGCGGCAGATTCTTTCGGGAACGTGGTCGCGACCACGCAGACCATCAATAATCTGTTCGGCGCCAAGATCATGATCCCGGGTCTCGGCGCCATCGCCAACAATTACATGAACCTGTTCGATCCGCGCCCCGGCCATGCGCTGTCGCTGGCGCCCGGCAAGCGCGTGACGACCTCGATGTCGCCGATGATGGCGCTGTGCGATGGCAAGCTGCGCTATGCGCTGGGCTTGCCCGGCGGCAAGCGCATCTTCCCGAGCGCGATGCAGGCGCTGGTCAATCTCATCGACCACGGCATGAGCCTGCAGGAGGCGGTCGAGGCGCCGCGGGTCTGGACCGAAGGCAACGCGCTCGAAGTCGAGCAGGCGGTGCCCCCGAGTGTGCGCGCGAAGCTTGCGGCGCTCGGCCACGACGTCCAGGCCGTTGCGACCGTCGCCGGTGGCATGAACGGCATTGCCTTCCATGACGATGGCACCATGACCGGCGCTGCCTGCTGGCGCGCAGATGGCACTCCGGTCGGGATGTCCGGCGGCCTCGCGCGCAGCGGTGTGCGGTTCAGGTTGGGTTAGCCGGGTGTTCGTAAGCGCTGCAGGCCTGCACCTGGATGCCAGAGGCGCCGTCCAACCCAACCTCTAGGGAAAGCCAATCCTGCGCCTGTCGTTTTTTGCACTTTGGTGGCGGTTTCCGGACGAATCCATGCGCCGTTGCACGGAACATGCCCCAAGATCATTTCGAGGCGGATGACGACACCAGCCGGGCATCTTATGATGGAACCTCGGCGACGGGCTTATCGATTGGTGTTTGAGTAAGGTTGTATCTATGGGTGGGGATGGAGTTAGCGACTTCCTCGCGGGTGGCGGCGAGATGGGCGCTCTGACGCGTGCGTTCGACTGGTCGACCACGCCGATCGGCTCCCCGGACACCTGGCCGCAAAGTCTTCGGGTGACGGTGCGGCTCGTTCTGACCTCGCGCCATCCGATGTTCATCTGGTGGGGGCCAGACCTCATCCAGTTCTACAATGACGCCTACCGGGCGACGATGGGGCCCGAAAGACATCCAAGCGCTCTCGGAGCGCGGGGGCGCGAGTGCTGGGCCGAGATCTGGGACATCATCGGTCCCCAGATCGAGTACGTCATGTCGGGCCAGGGCGCGACGTGGCATGAGGACCAGCTGGTCCCTGTCACGCGTCACGGTCGCCGCGAGGACGTCTGGTGGACATACAGCTTTGGCCCGATCGATCTCGACGGCAAGGTGGGCGGCGTGCTCGTGGTCTGCAAGGACGTCACGTCCGAACACATGGGACGGGAGGCGCTGCACCTCATCAATGAGGAGCTGAAGCATCGCGTCAAGAACACGCTTGCCGTGCTGAGCGCAGTCGCAGCCCAGACATTTCGCGACCCCGCGAGCAAGTCAGATCTCGAAAAATACCAGGCGCGCCTTGCCGCGTTCGGACGTGCGCACGACCTGTTGACCGCGGCCAATTGGGCTGCGGCGCCGCTTCAGGATGTGATCGACAACGCGCTGATGCCTCATCGGACGGGCGAAAGCCGCTTCGCGGTCACGGGTCCTTCGCTCGTCGTCAAATCCCGACAGGCCCTCGCCCTGTCGCTGGCAATCCACGAGCTGGCGACCAATGCCTTGAAGTATGGCGCTCTGACCGCGGCGAGCGGCCACGTCTCGATTACATGGACTGCGGGGGATCAGGACGGAGAGCCGAAGTTCGTTTTCGTCTGGCAGGAGTTTGGCGGTCCCATGGTGGCGAAGCCCGACCGTGCGGGCTTTGGTTCGCGTCTCATTTCCCGGGTGCTGGAAGACGATTTCAGAGGCGAGGTCGAGGTTTCCTATGATGCGACCGGCCTCGTTTGTCGCCTGACGGCGCCGCTCGAGACGCTGGCGACGTCCTGAATTATTTCCGCACGCAGATCACGCGCACCACAGCGGCGCCCGCATCCGTCGACGTGCCGTTCGCGGGCACTGCATTCGCCTTCATGAAATCGCGCACGACGTCGGCGGAGATCATCACGGCCTGCGATGCGGGCACGGACGTCGCGGGTCCTGCAACCATCGCCGGCTTCAACAGCGCGACGCCGGCGAACTTGCCGTCGCCGTCGATGACCGGACTTCCTGAAAACCCGACGGACGGCGGCGGAGACAGCGCGGCAACGCCGCTGGTGACGGGCGCGAGCGCAGCCTTGAGGCCCGACACGCCGGCGGCGCCGCCTTGGCTCTGCGGATCGGCGATGCCGATGATGTCGACATTCGTCTTCGCCACGCCGTTCGCGAGGCTGAGCGGCTTCAGGCCACGCGCGCCATAGATGTGCAGCAGGGCGAGATCGTGCTCCTTGTCCTCGGCAAGGCGGTCGGCATTGCCGTAGCCGGCGATCGTGATGGCGAGGCAGCCATCACTGACGAGACGATCGGCCAGAATCGCGCCGTCGTCGCTGACGACGATGCCGGTCCCGTATTCGACCGTCTTGCGCGGCGCCGGCCCGGCTTGCGGTCCTGCAGGGAACGCGTTGAACGCGCTCGACATCGCGATCACGACCGGCTCGACCGTGTTCTCGGTCGCCTGGTCGTAGAGAATCGTCATGATGCGGACTTCATCGCCCTTGAAGGTTCCGCGCACGTAGAACTTCTTCAGGCCCTGCAATCCTGACAGCACGAAGAAATCGGGCTTCACCACGGTGTAGTCGACCTTGCGCCCGGCCGGCTCCTTCTTCTCGAACTCGGCAAGCTTGGCGGTGGTGGGATTGGTCTCCTTGCGGCGGCTGAGCAGCACCTGCACCGTTCCGGTCGGCGAGCTCCATTTCGAACCGTTGGCATCGCTGGCCTGCTGCGGCACCAGTTTCGATGGAATGCCGAGCCGCGCGCCGCTGGTCGTCTCCGTGACCATCTTCCAGCCGACGCTCTCCTGCTTCCGCCGCGCGGTCTCGGCGAGCGCGGCGCGCTCCTGCGGGTTGAGCACGCCGGTCGGCTTGCTGCCCTTGAGCTTCTGATACTCCTTGATGGCGTCGACCATGCGCGCGCTGACGTCGCCGGTGATGGCGCCGTTGTATTGGCCGACCCAGGCGAGGTCGGACTGTAGCGAGAGCCGTTCCGCCTGCGCCATGCCGTCCGCGGTTTCCGAAGGCGTCTGCAGGGCAGGCGGCTTGATCGGCACGGTCTGGACCAGCTTGGGTTTGGCGCCGGGGAGCTGAGGCGTCGTCATTTGCGCGCTCGCGCCCGTGGTAGCCGTCAACATCAGTGTTGCCGCAAGCATCGATCTCATGACAAATCCAGCCAGCCCATTGAACGCAATGCCATTCAAGCACATCTCGTTGGTCGTGAACAATGTTGGGGCGGTTCAGGTGGCGATAGAGGCCACGCGTTCAGGTCCTCATGCTGAGGAGCAGCCTCAAGGCCGCGTCTCGAAGGATGGCCCCGGGCGAGATCGGGGCCCTCATGGTGAGATGCGCGTGCCGCGCTCCGCACCATGAGGATTGAGAGGAACGAAGGACGACGATGCTGAGCCCGGACGAACTCGAACGCTATGCCCGCCATATCGTGCTGCGCGATGTCGGCGGACCGGGCCAGGCTGCGCTGAAACGCGCCTCCGTGCTGGTGATCGGCGCCGGCGGGCTCGGCGCGCCCGCTCTGATGTATCTGGCCGCCGCCGGCATCGGCACGCTCGGCGTGGTCGATGACGACGTCGTCTCGCTGTCCAACCTCCAGCGTCAGGTGATCCACGCGACGCCCGATATCGGCCGGCACAAGGTCGAGAGTGCGGGCGAGCGGATCGCGGCGCTCAATCCGCATGTCCGCTTCGTCGGCCACGCCACCTGGTTCAACGCCGACAATGCGCTCGGCCTGATCGGCGACTACGATCTCGTGCTCGACGGCTCCGACAATTTTGCGACGCGCTATCTGGTATCCGACGCCTGCTTCTTCGCGAAGAAGCCGCTGATCACGGCGGCGCTCGGCACTTTCGACGGCTCGCTCACCACCATCCGCGCGCATGAGACGAATGCCGACGGCGTGTTCAATCCGACCTATCGCTGCCTGTTTCCGGAGGCGCCGCCGCCCGGCACGGTGCCGGCCTGCGCGGAGGCCGGCGTCATGGGTGCGCTCGCGGGCATGATGGGGTCGATGATGGCGCTGGAGGCGATCCGCGAGATCGTCGGCTTCGGCGAGGGCCTCGTCGGCCGCCTCCTGATGATCGACGCGCGCGCGATGCGCTTCGAGACGCTGCGCTACGCGCGGGATCCCGCCAATCCGCTCAATGGCGATGGGCCGGTCATGACGGACCTCAGCGCCCATCGCAGCTGATTGAAGCCGCTACTTGGTCGCCAGCTTCTCGCTGTCGAGATGCGCCATCTGGTCGGCGGCGTAGCGCGTGCCGGCGGCAACGTTCGGCGGGAAGGCCTTTGCCAGCGTGGTCAGATGAGCCGGCGTTAACGTCACCTTCGTTGCGCCCAGTGCTTCGCTGAGACGGTTGCGGGTCTTGGCGCCGATCAGTGGCACGATCTCCTGGCCTTGCGCCGCCACCCAGGCGATCGCGACCTGCGCCGGTGTTGCACCGATCTCTGTGGCGACGGCGCGAAGCTGCTCTGCCAGCGCCAGATTGGCATCGAGGTTCGCGCCCTGGAAGCGCGGGCTCATCAGCCGGTAGTCCTTGCCGATCTTGCCGGAGTCCTTCGACCAATGGCCGCTGATCAGGCCGCGCGCCAGCACGCCGTAAGCGGTGATGGCGATGCCGAGCTCGCGGCAAGTCTTCAGAATATCGCGCTCGATGCCGCGCTCGATCAGCGAATATTCGATCTGGAGATCGACGATCGGATGCACAGCATGCGCGCGACGAATGGTGTCGGAGCCGACCTCGGACAGGCCGATATGCTTGATGTAACCGGCCTTCACCATCGCGGCGATGCCGCCGATCGTCTCCTCGATGGGAATGCTGGGATCAAGCCGCGCCGGGCGATAGATGTCGATGTAGTCGGTGCCGAGCCGTTGCAGCGAATAAGCGAGGAAGTTTCTCGTCGCCGCCGGCCGCGAATCGAACCCGACGAATTCACCGGCGGGACCGCGCAGTGCGCCGTACTTCACACTGAGCTGTACCTTGTCGCGGGGGACATTCGTCAGCGCCTCGCGGATCAGCATTTCATTGTGGCCCATCGCGTAGAAATCGCCGGTGTCGATCAGCGTGATGCCCGCGTCGAGTGCCGCATGGAGCGTGGCGATGCTCTCGCCGCGATCGGACGGGCCATAGGCATCCGACATCGCCATGCAGCCGAGGCCAAGGGAGGAGACGTTGGGGCCGGTTGAACCGAGTTTGCGCTGTTCCATGATGGCTCTCCTTGAAAAGGCGGCGCCTGATGGACGCCGCGTGACGAGGCCTGATATGCGCCTGCCCGATTGCCGCGATAAGCTGGACAATGCGGAATAACGTGTTCACATTGGCGAACAATGGCTGATCCCGACCTGCGCGATCTCGACGCCTTCGTGGCGGTGGCCCGCACCCGCAATTTCCGTCGTGCGGCGATCGAAATTCGTGTGTCGGTGTCGAGCCTTAGCCAGCGATTGCGGGATCTGGAGGAGCGCCTCGGCGTACGCCTGATGAACCGCACCACCCGCAGCGTGGCGCTCACTGAGGCGGGGGAACTGTTGCTGTCTCGGGTGGCGCCCGCCTTGCGCGACGTCGGCGAAGCCCTGGACCAAATCCGGGGCCTGCGCGAGATCGCATCAGGCCGCCTGCGCATCAACGCGCCGCCGCCGGCCGTCGACCTCGTGCTGGCACCGATGGTGGGCCCCTTCCTCGCGGCCCATCCGCAGGTTGATCTCGACATGGTTTCCGAAAGCGGTTTCGTCGATATCGTGAGCGGGGGCTACGACGCCGGTGTGCGCTATGGCGAGCACCTCGCGCTGGACATGGTCGCGATACCGCTGAGCGGTCCGCAAAGATATGTCGTCGTCGCGTCGCCTGCCTACCTCGCGCGACGCGGGAGGCCGAAGCATCCAAAGGATCTGCTCGAGCATGATTGTATCCGCCCGCGCTATTCGAACGGCGTCATGCACGATCTTGAGTTCGAGAAAGCCGGCCAGATCGTGAAGGTCGATCCGCCGGCAAAATTGATCTCAACCAATATGAACCTCGCGATGCGCGCCGCGCGCGATGGCGTCGGCATCTGGGCGACGCTCGATGGCTATGTCGGTGACGCCGTGAAGTCCGGCGCGCTGGTCAGCTTGATGGAAGACTGGTGCGAGCCGTTTCCCGGCCCGTTCCTGTACTATCCGAGCCGGCGCCAGACGCCGCCCGCTTTGCGCGCCTTCATCGATTTCGTCGCCGACTGGCGTAAGCGCAGCAAATAAAACTCAGAGCATGCTCGGCAGCACGCGATCCGGCGGTTTGTGGGCGTCGAGGAAGGTGCGGATGTTGATGATCACCTTCTCGCCCATCTCGACCCGGCCTTCGATCGTGGCCGAGCCCATATGCGGCAGCAGCGTCACCTTGCCGGCCTTGGCAAGCCGCACCAGCTTCGGATTGACCGCGGGCTCGTGCTCGTAGACGTCGAGGCCGGCACCGGCGATCTCGCCGCCTTCGATCAGCTTGATCAGCGTGTCCTCGTCGGTCACCTCGCCGCGCGCGGTGTTGACGATGTAGGCGTCCTTCCGGATCAGCTTCAGCCGCCGCGCCGAGAGCAGATGATAGGTCGCCGGCGTATGCGGGCAGTTGACCGAGATGATGTCCATCCGCGCCAGCATCTGGTCGAGGCTTTCCCAATAGGTCGCCCCTAACTCCTCGGCGATCTTCGGCGCGACCGGGCGGCGGTTGTGATAGTGGATCTGCAGGCCGAAGGCGCGGGCGCGGCGCGCCACGGCCTGGCCGATGCGGCCCATGCCGATGATGCCGAGACGTTTGCCCCCGATGCGGTGGCCGAGCATCCAGGTCGGCGACCAGCCGGCCCAGGGCTTTCCCTCGGTCAGGATCGAGGCGCCCTCGATCATCCGGCGCGGCACGGCCAGGATCAGCGCCATGGTCATGTCGGCGGTGTCTTCGGTCAGGACCTTCGGCGTGTTGGTCACGGTGATGCCGCGGGCATGTGCGGCTTCGACGTCGATATTGTCGACGCCGTTGCCGAAATTCGCGATCAGGCGGAGCTTGCAGTCGGGCTGGTTGACGATGTCGGCGCTGATGTGGTCGGTGACGGTCGGAACCAGCACGTCGGCGGTGCGCGCGGCCTCCGCGATCTGCTCGGCCGACATCGGTATGTCCTCGAGATTGATCCGCGCGTCGAACAGTTCGCGCATCCGGGTCTCGATCGAGTCCGGCAGCTTGCGCGTCACCACGACGAGGGGCTTTTTCTTCACCGACATGTCCTGCCCTCATGAGGCGCTGCAGGCCGCCCCTGTCGCCAAAGGCCGGCCGTTCAGTCCTCATTAACCCGGTTGTTCGACACTGCGATGGCCGTGTCGTCCCCGGCGTTTCCTTCAAGCTCTCCCGAGATTTCCGGCCGGAAAATCGGGGCAAACTGGTTGTTCAAGTGTCCGTCCTCTCTAGCAGAAGGCCGGGCCAAGACAAGAACCACGGGCGAAGGGCTCGGGAACACCCGCGTGGGGCGGGGCAAGGTCAATGCGGCAGCGTTTTGGAATTGGCGTGAGAAACCGGCCCGGCCGGGGTCTCGACAGGAGGCGGGTTGATGGCGTTGGGGCGTTTTTGTTCAGTGATGGCGCTCGCTTGCAGCTGGTTGAGCGTCTCCGTGAGCCCCGGGCATTCGGCCAAGGACAACACCCCCCAGACTGCCAGCGGCCTGCCGGTGCCGCGCTATGTCAGCCTCAAATCGGATCACGTGAACGTCCGCGCCGGCCCGACCAAGGACAATGATGTGGCCTGGGTCTACACCAGGTCCGGCCTGCCGGTCGAAATCACCGCGGAGTTCGAGAACTGGCGCCGGGTGCGCGATTCCGAAGGCGCCGAGGGCTGGGTCTATCACTCGCTGCTGTCGGGTCGCCGCACCGCGGTCGTGACCATGAAGCACAAGGACGAACTCGCGCCGATCTACGATCGCGCCGATACCGACAGCGCGGTTGCGGCCAGGCTTCAGGCCGGCGTCGTGACGCAGGTGAAGAAGTGCAATGCAAGCTGGTGTCGCGTCAGCGGCAATGGCTTCGACGGCTGGATCCAGCAGGAGCGCCTCTGGGGCGTCTACGCGGACGAACAGGTCAACTGACCCGAAGGGTCCTCCGGGGCGATGCGTCAGCATCGAACCCTGGATCTCGCGATTCCGGGCTCGGTGCTACGCACCGTCCCGGAATGACGGCGCCTAACGACAACGGCCGGGACAAAGCCCGGCCATGACGAAATCAGCCTGAATTCGGCGAAATCTCAGCGCTTCTTGCGCAGGCGCACGACCATGTCGATGCGCGCGATCTCGTAACCCTCCGGCACCTCCGGCATCTTGGACAGCGCCAGATGCGGATCCTCGATGTCGACCAGCTCGTGGCTGTTCTCGAGATAGTAGTGGTGGTGGGTGGTGACGTTGGTGTCGAAATAGGTCTTGGTGCCGTCCACGCTGACCTGACGCAGCAGGCCGGCGTCGGTGAGCTGGTTCAGCGTGTTGTAGACGGTCGCGAGCGACACCGGGACCTTGGCCAGGGTCGCTTCCTCGTAGAGCATTTCCGCCGTCAGGTGGCGCGCACCCTTCCCGAACAGGAGCCAGCCCAGCGCCATGCGCTGGCGCGTCGGACGAAGCCCCGCGGACTGGAGCATTTCGTTGACGTCATGCCACGGGCAGCCGGTCAGCGCCGGCTGACGGCCGGACATCAGGGCTGCGTGGACGTCGTCGTGATGCGCTGTATTCTCACTCATTTCCAGATTTCGGGCACGCGTGGGACACTCACTCCAGGCAATATATGGACAGATAGATGCAGATGCAAGTTTCTCGCAACTAGAGAGGTTCTAATCAGGCCGGGAACCTGGCGAATGCGACGTCACTTTACCTTCATGAGACCGCTTTGCTACCCGAAATCGCCTGTGTTAGAGAGCCCGCGGCTTCGCTGAACCGATCTTGGCGCGACCGGGCATTGAGGCCTGGTCCAGGCCATCCGGTCTCTCGGCATTCGCGCCTGATCAAGGCCATTGGCGCTGCATTCCGGATGAAACGGGGCCCATTTTGCCAGAAACGCCGCTCAATCGGGGTTCAAACAGAGGCTTCCGCATGTTGAACAGGCGTAACGGTTACGAATACGAGGATCTGCTGGCCTGTGCGCGCGGCGAGATGTTTGGCCCGGGCAACGCACAATTGCCGCTGCCGCCGATGCTGATGTTCGACCGCATCACGGAAATTAACGATAATGGCGGTGAATTCGGCAAGGGCGTGGTGCGCGCCGAGCTGGATGTAAAGCCCGACCTCTGGTTCTTCGGCTGCCACTTCAAGAACGATCCCGTGATGCCCGGCTGCCTCGGCCTCGATGCGCTGTGGCAGATGGTCGGCTTTTTCCTGGGCTGGAGCGGCGGTGAAGGTCGCGGTCGCGCCCTTGGGCTGAACGAATTAAAGTTCAGCGGCCAGGTGCTGCCAGAGGCCCGCAAGGTTGTGTACAACGTCGATATCAAACGCGTGATGCGTTCAAAGCTCGTGCTCGGCATCGCCGACGGGTGGCTTTCGGTCGATGACCAGATTATCTATCGCGCAAAGGACCTGAAGGTCGGCTTGTTCAAGCAGGGCACGAGCCTGGGCTGAGCGCATCACCAAGAAAGACAACGATTTAGGCGAGGCTGTCATGAGGCGGGTTGTGGTCACCGGGATGGGCATCGTCTCGTCCATCGGAAACAACACCCAGGAAGTGCTTGCGAGCCTTCACGAGGCGAAGTCGGGCATTTCGCGGGCGGAGAAATATGCCGAACTCGGCTTCCGTTCGCAGGTGCAAGGTGCGCCGACGATCGATCCTGCGACGGTTGTCGATCGTCGTGCGATGCGCTTCCTCGGCCAGGGCGCCGGGTGGAATCACATCGCGATGGAGCAGGCGATCCAGGACTCCGGCCTGTCGCCCGACGAAGTCTCCAACATCCGCACTGGCATCATCATGGGCTCCGGCGGCCCGTCCGCCCGCACCATCGTCGAATCCGCTGACATCACCCGCACCAAGGGCCCGAAGCGCGTCGGGCCTTTTGCAGTGCCGAAGGCGATGTCGTCCACGGCCTCCGCGACGCTCGCGACCTGGTTCAAGATCAAGGGCGTCAACTATTCGATCTCCTCGGCCTGCGCGACGTCGAACCATTGCGTCGGCAATGCCTATGAGACCATCCAGATCGGCAAGCAGGACATCATCTTCGCCGGCGGCTGCGAGGAGCTGGACTGGTCGCTGTCGGTGCTGTTCGACGCCATGGGCGCAATGTCCTCGAAATACAACGACACGCCCGCCACTGCCTCGCGGCCCTACGACGTCAACCGCGACGGCTTCGTGATTGCCGGCGGCGCCGGCGTGCTGGTGCTGGAAGAGCTCGAGCATGCCAAGGCGCGCGGCGCGCGTATTTACGGCGAGATCGTCGGCTACGGCGCGACGTCGGATGGCTACGACATGGTCGCGCCGTCGGGCGAAGGCGCCGAGCGCTGCATGCGCATGGCAATGTCGACGGTGAAGACCAAGGTCGACTATATCAATCCGCATGCCACCTCGACGCCGGCCGGCGATCCGCCGGAGATCGAGGCGCTCCGAAAGGTGTTCGGCGTCGGCGAGAAGTGCCCGCCGATCTCGGCGACCAAGGCGCTGACCGGCCACTCGCTCGGCGCCACCGGCGTGCAGGAGGCGATCTACTCGCTGCTGATGATGAACAATGGTTTCATCTGCGAAAGCGCGCACATCCAGGAGCTCGATCCCGTGTTCGCGGACATGCCGATCGTGCGCAAGCGTATCGACAACGTCAAGATCGGTACCGTGCTGTCGAACTCGTTCGGCTTCGGCGGCACCAATGCCACGCTGGTGTTCAGCCGGCTGGATGTGTGACGCTATCGTCTACGCGTCGTTATTTTTCGTCATGGCCGGGCTTGTCCCGGCCATCCACGTCTTAGGCTAAGGCTCGAAAGAACGTGGATGCCCGGGACATAGGCGAGCGAAGCGACGCCGTCCTTCAGACGGCTATGCCCGGGCATGACGAACAGCGGAGGGTGAATTCGCAATGGAAGGTTTGATGAAGGGCAAGTGCGGTCTGATCATGGGCATCGCCAATGATCATTCGATCGCCTGGGGCATGGCGAGGACGCTGCATGCTCATGGCGCCGAGCTCGCCTTCACCTTCCAGGGCGAAGCCCTCGGCAAGCGCGTCAAACCGCTGGCCGAGCAGCTTGGCGTGGGACTGGTGCTGCCCTGCGACGTCGAGGACATCGCCAGTGTCGATGCCACGTTCGATGCGCTGCGTGAAAAATGGGGCCGGCTGGATTTCGTGATCCACGCCATCGGCTTTGCCGACAAGAACGAGCTCAAGGGCCGCTACGCCGACACCAGCCGCGAAAATTTTTCACGCACCATGGTGATCTCCTGTTTTTCGTTCACGGAGGTGGCAAAACGCGCCGCCGAGCTGATGACCGAGGGCGGCAGCATGATCACGCTGACGTTCGGCGCCTCCGAGCGCGCGATGCCGAACTACAACGTGATGGGCGTGGCCAAGGCGGCGCTGGAAGCTTCGGTGCGTTACCTCGCTTCCGATTTCGGACCGCGCGGCATTCGCGTCAACGCGATCTCCGCAGGCCCCATCCGCACGCTGGCGGGCTCAGGCATCGGCGAGGCGCGCGCGATGTTCGCCTTCATGCAGAAGCATTCGCCGCTTCGCCGCGGCGTCACGCTCGACGAACTGGGCGGCTCGGCTCTCTATCTGCTGTCGGATCTCTCCGGCGGGGTGACCGGCGAGATCCACTATGTCGATTCCGGCTACAACACCATCCTGATGCCGAGGCCGGACGATCTGAAGGCGCCGGAGTAGGTGTTGCGTAGAGTGGGCAAAGGAGCGAAAGCGACGTGCCCACCATTCTCTCGAATATCGTGCGACAGATGGTGGGCACGCTTCGCTTTACCCACCCTGCGCCAGTTGCCTCACCCAGCCGCGATCGTCTCCGCGCGCTGGAATGCCGGCCGCGCCATGCAGCGCGCGAGATAGGCATCGAAGACGGTGCGCGACGGCACCATCTTGAACACGCGCACCGCGAAGTTCAGCCCTGAGCCGATCATGATGTCGGCGGCGGAAAACGCCTCGCCGAGAATCCAGGGGCCCTCCGCGAGTGCGGCTTCCAGCACATCGAAGACCTGCGTCGCGCTGCCCCAGGCCGCGCTCGCGGTCGGCACCTCGATCTTGGTGAAGATCTGGATGATGGCCGGCTCGATGCAGCCCGGCGAGAAGAACAGCCATTGCAGGTAGCGCGCGCGGCGTGGGTCGGTCACGGCAGGCGCGAGCTTCGTTCCGGGATAGCGGTCGGCGATATAGGCGCAGATCGCCGCGGCCTCGCCGAGCGCAGCATCGCCGTCGCTGAGCGCCGGCACCTTGCCCATCGGATTGACCTTGAGGAAATCCGGCGCCTTCTGCGCACCGGTCGAAATGTCGGTCAGCACGCGCTCATAGGGCAAGCCGCTCTCTTCCATCAGCCAGAGCGTCGAGAACGAGCGCGAGCGGGGTGACCAATAGAGCTTGATCATGGCGGGCAACCTCTGTTCGTCCAGCGATAATACTTCATCACGAACCCGTTCGAGGGTTCGACCTCTTCCTTCTCGAACACGAAACCTTCGCGCTCGTACCAGCGCCAGGCCTTTTCGTTCTCGCGGACGCAGCGCAGGTGGATTTCATCCGGCATCTGCGTGCGGGTGAAGGCGAGCAGTTTCCGTCCGAGCGACTGCCCCTGATAGGCTGGCCCGACGAACAGCATGTCGAGATAGAGCTTTGGCAGGTGTAGCGCCAGCATCGCGGCGATCGCGCCGTTGTCATCGGCGACGTACAGGGTCCAGCCGTCCTCGATCTCGCGCCTGATGCGTGCGCGCAAATTCGCCAGCAGGAACTCGCTCGCCTCGCCGAGCCCGGTCGAGACCCAGCTCTCCATCCAGACGCGGCCGACCTCGTCATATTCCTCGATGCGGGCCGGGCGGATGACGGGATGCGACATCTGGACGTCAGGCCCTTGGGTTGCGCGCGGGTTGTCGTGCGCGCGCCTTGCCGGCGGACAGGCACACCACCTCGGAGATCTGCAAAAGCTGGCGCGCCAGCGGGCTGGTCTTGCGCCAGACCATGCCGATGGTGCGCGAAGGCTCTGGGGCGCGGAAGCGCGCCAGCGAGACCGAGGCCGATCGCGTCTCCACCGGCACGGCCATCTCCGGAATCAGGGTCACGCCGATGCCGGCGCTGACCATCTGGACCAGCGTCGACAGCGAGTTCGCATCCAGCATCTCGCGCGGCGGCGCCGATTGCATGTTGCAGAACGACAGCGCCTGATCGCGGAAGCAGTGCCCTTCCTCGAGCAGCAACAGCCGCATCTCGCGCATCATCTCACGCGAGGGCACCGGCGTGCCTTCATCGAAGCTTGGCCTGACCAGCAAAAATTTCTCGTCGAACAGCGCGACCTCGGTGAGCGTGGGCTCGGACACCGGGAGCGCGACGATGGCAGTGTCGAGCCGGCCGTCCAGCAGCTCCTGGATCAGCCGGGGCGTCATCGTCTCGCGCACGCGGATGTCGAGCTCCGGATGCATGCGCGTGAGGTTCTTGGTGATCTTGGGCAGCAGATAGGGCGCGATGGTCGGGATCATCCCGATCCGCAAGCGGCCGGCGAAGCGGTCCTGCGAGGCGCGGGCGAAATCGCCGAGTTCGTCGACCGAGCGCAGGATGTCGCGGACGCGTGGCGCGAGCTCCTCGCCGAACCGGGTCAGCGCCACCTGCCGGGCGCTACGCTCCAGCAGCAAGCCGCCGAGCGCGTCCTCCAGCTCCTTGATCTGCATCGACAGGGCCGGCTGGGAGATCGAGCTGGCCTCGGCCGCACGGCCGAAATGGCCGTGGCGCGCCAGCGCATCGAAATACCGGAGCTGGCGCATCGTGACGTTGGCCATCAGAAAATCCTATCGCAGCGATCATTAAAGTCAACTTCCCCTGATGGAGCGGGAGGCTTAGAGTGGTTCTACCTGGTCGAAGGCGCGAGTTCGCGCCGCCAGAGGAGGTATTCATGGACGACACTTCGAAGTGCCCTTTTTCGGGTGGAAAACGCGTGCCGGCGAACCGCGATTGGTGGCCGACCCAGCTCAGCATCGAGATGCTGCACAAGAACTCCAGCCTGTCCGATCCGATGGGCAAGGATTTCGATTACGCCAAGGAATTCAAGTCGCTCGACCTCAACGCGGTGATCAAGGACCTGACCGCGCTGATGACGGATTCGCAGGAATGGTGGCCCGCCGACTTTGGTCACTATGGCGGCCTGATGATCCGCATGGCCTGGCACAGCGCGGGCACCTACCGCACCACTGACGGTCGCGGCGGCGCCGGCGCCGGCCAGCAGCGGTTCGCGCCGCTCAACTCCTGGCCCGACAACGCCAACCTCGACAAGGCACGCCGCCTGCTCTGGCCGATCAAGCAGAAGTACGGCCGCAAGATTTCCTGGGCCGATCTGATGGTGCTCGCCGGCAATGTCGCGCTGGAGTCGATGGGCTTCAAGACCTTCGGCTTCGCCGGCGGCCGCGCCGACGTCTGGGAGCCGGAGGAGCTTTATTGGGGCCCGGAAGGCACCTGGCTGGGCGATGAGCGCTACAGCGGCGAACGCGAGCTCGCCGAGCCGCTCGGCGCCGTGCAGATGGGCCTCATCTATGTCAACCCGGAAGGCCCCAACGGCAAGCCCGACCCGGTCGCCGCGGCCAAGGACATCCGCGAGACCTTCGCCCGCATGGCGATGAACGACGAGGAAACCGTGGCGCTGATCGCCGGCGGCCACACCTTCGGCAAGACCCATGGCGCGGGTGATCCCTCGCTGGTCGGTCCGGAGCCGGAAGCGGGCGCGCTGGAAGATCAGGGCCTCGGCTGGAAGAGCAAGTACGCGTCGGGCCGGGCGGGTGATTCCATCACCAGCGGTCTCGAGGTGACCTGGACGACGACGCCCACGAAATGGGGCAACAACTACTTCGAGAACCTGTTCAACTTCGAATGGGAGCTGACGAAGAGCCCGGGCGGGGCGCATCAATGGACGGCCAAGGGTGCCGACGCCATTATTCCCGACGCCTTCGACCCGTCGAAGAAGCATCGGCCGACCATGCTGACGACCGATCTGTCGCTGCGCTTCGATCCGGCCTACGAGAAGATCTCGCGTCGCTTCCTCGAAAATCCCGATCAGTTCGCGGACGCCTTTGCCCGCGCCTGGTTCAAGCTCACCCATCGCGACATGGGGCCGATCCAGCGCTATCTCGGCCCGCTGGTGCCGAAGGAGACGTTGATCTGGCAGGACCCGATCCCGGCCGTGAATCACGAGCTGGCCAGCGATCAGGACATCGCCACGCTGAAGACGAAGATCCTGGCCTCGGGCCTCTCGGTGTCCGAGCTGGTCTCGACCGCGTGGGCGTCCGCCTCGACCTTCCGTGGTTCGGACAAGCGCGGCGGCGCCAACGGTGCGCGCATCCGTCTGGCCCCGCAAAAGGACTGGGAAGTGAACAACCCGGCCCAGCTTGCGAAGGTTCTGAGCAAGCTCGAAGCGATCCAGAAGGACTTCAACGCGTCGTCAGGCGCGAAGAAGGTCTCGCTGGCCGACCTGATCGTGCTCGGCGGCACCGCCGCGGTCGAGAAGGCCGCAAAGGATGCCGGCGTCGAGGTGAAGGTCGGCTTCACGCCGGGCCGCATGGACGCCTCGCAGGAGCAGACGGACGCTGCTTCCTTCGCTCCGCTGGAGCCGCGCGCCGATGGTTTCCGCAACTATGTCGGCAAGCGGCATCAGTTCATGCAGCAGGAAGAAGCCCTCGTCGACCGCGCGCAGCTGCTCCGTCTCACCGGTCCGGAGATGACGGCGCTTCTCGGCGGCCTGCGCGTGCTCGGCGCCAATGCGAATGGTTCGAAGCACGGCGTCCTCACCTCGAAGGTGGGAACGCTGAGCAACGACTTCTTCGTCAACCTGCTCGACATGAGCACGCAGTGGACGCCGGCGGCTGACGGCAGCTACGAAGCCCGCGACCGCAAGACCAATGCGGTCAAGTGGACCGGCACGCGCGTCGACCTGATCTTCGGCGCGCACTCGCAGCTCCGCGCCTACGCCGAAGTCTATGCCACGTCCGATGCCAAGGAGCAGTTCGTCAAGGACTTCGCCAAGGCCTGGACCAAGGTCATGAACCTCGACCGCTACGACATCGTGGCGTGAGTCGTGATGCATCCTCTTCCGCTTGCGGGAAGAGGGCGTACGGTTCTACAGGACAGGCGACAAACAAAAAGGGCGGCCGCGAGGCCGCCCTTCGTGTTTCTGGCTGCTGCGAGACTTACTCGCCGGCCGCTTCGCGCGGGGCCTTCTCGCCGTCGCCGACCTTGCCTTCGAGGTCTTCGCCGGTGGTCTGGTCGACCACCTTCATCGACAGGCGGGTCTTGCCGCGGTCGTCGAAGCCGAGCAGCTTGACCTTGACCTTGTCGCCTTCCTTGACGACGTCGGAGGTCTTCTGCACGCGCGCCGAAGCGAGCTGGCTGATGTGGACGAGACCATCCTTGGAACCGAAGAAGTTCACGAAGGCGCCGAACTCCATCACCTTGACGACGGTGCCGTCATAGATCTGGCCGACTTCCGGATCCGACGCGATCGACTTGATCCACTTGATCGCGGCCTTCATCGCCTCGCCGTCGGAGGAGGCGACCTTCACGGTGCCGTCGTCCTCGATATTGACCTTGGCGCCGGTCTTCTCGACGATCTCGCGGATCACCTTGCCGCCGGTGCCGATCACTTCGCGGATCTTGTCGGTGGCGATCTTGAAGGTCTCGATGCGCGGCGCGTATTCGCCGAGCTCGGCGCGGGCATTGGTGAGCGCCTTCGACATTTCACCAAGGATGTGGATACGACCTTCCTTGGCCTGACCGAGCGCGACCTTCATGATCTCTTCGGTGATGCCCTCGATCTTGATGTCCATCTGGAGCGAGGTGATGCCCGCTTCCGTGCCGGCCACCTTGAAGTCCATGTCGCCGAGATGATCCTCGTCACCGAGAATGTCCGAGAGAACCGCGAAGCGCTTGTCTTCGAGGATCAGGCCCATCGCGATCCCCGCGGTCGGCCGCTTCAACGGCACGCCGGCATCCATCAGCGCGAGCGAGGCGCCGCAGACCGAAGCCATCGAGGACGAACCGTTCGACTCGGTGATCTCCGACACCACGCGCGTCGTGTAGGGGAACTCGTGATGCGGCGGCAGCACCGGGTGGATCGCGCGCCAGGCGAGTTTGCCGTGGCCGATCTCGCGGCGCTTGGTGCCGCCGAGGCGGCCCGTCTCACCGACCGAGTAGGGAGGGAAGTTGTAGTGCAGCAGGAACGTCTCTTTGTACGTTCCGGACAGCGCGTCGATGTACTGCTCGTCCTCGCCGGTGCCGAGCGTGGTCACGACCAGCGCCTGGGTCTCGCCGCGGGTGAACAGCGCCGAGCCGTGGGCGCGGGGCAGCACGCCGACTTCGGCGATGATGTTGCGCACGGTCTTGCTGTCACGGCCGTCGATGCGCTTGCCCGTGTCGAGGATGTTCCAGCGAACGATCTTGGCTTCCAGCTCCTTGAACACGCCGGCGATGCGCAGCTTGTCGTATTTCGGCTCCTGGCCCTCGGGGAAGTAGTGGGCCATCACCTTTTCCTTGACCTTGCCGACCGCGGCGTAGCGATCCTGCTTGACCGGAATGGCGTAGGCGGCGCGCAGCTCCTGCTCGACGAGGCCGAGCATTTCCTTCTCGAGCGCCGAATTGTCGATCACGGTGACTTCGCGCGGCTCCTTCGCGGCCTTCTCGGCGAGCTCGATGATCGCGTTGATGACCGGCTGGAAGTGGCGGTGACCGAACATCACGGCGCCGAGCATGATGTCTTCGTTCAGCTCCTTGGCTTCCGATTCCACCATCAGCACGGCGTCGGCGGTACCGGCGACGACCAGGTCGAGCTGGGTATCGACCATCTCGTCGAGCGTCGGATTGAGGATGAACTCGTCATTGGCGAAGCCGACGCGGGCGGCGCCGATCGGGCCCTTGAACGGAGCGCCCGACAGGGTCAGCGCGGCGGACGAGGCCACCAGCGCGACGATGTCAGGATCGTTCTCCATGTCGTGCGAGAGCACAGTGACGATCACCTGGGTCTCGTTGCGCCAGCCGTCCACGAACAGCGGACGGATCGGACGGTCGATCAGGCGGGAGACCAGCGTCTCCTTCTCGGTCGGACGGCCCTCGCGCTTGAAATAGCCGCCGGGGATGCGGCCGGCCGCGTAGGTCTTTTCCTGGTAGTCGACGGTCAGCGGCAGGAAGTCGACGCCTTCGCGCGGCGACTTCGCGGCGACCACGGTGGCGAGCACCACGGTCTCGCCATAGGTGGCGACGACGGCGCCGTCGGCCTGGCGGGCGATCTTGCCGGTTTCGAGCTTGAGGGGGCGTCCGCCCCAATCGATCTCGACCGAATGCTTATTGAACATGGAGGTCTTCTTTCATGGTTTCTCGAAAGAAGGGACGGCCCGAAAAACAAAAACCATGTCAAGATTGCGGGACGCTGATCGAAGCGGGCGATCAGCGTCCTGCGATCCTGCCATGGTTTTCGGATTTCGGATGGCGTCCATCCTTTCGGGTCATACGGGCGCCTTGCCCGTTGTGCCCAGCCGCCGGATTGCTGCTGGACTGTCAGTCGGCATGAACGCGAACACCGGCTTGCGGTCTTCGCTCATCATGCCCCGGATGCCAAACCTTGATGGTTCGCATCCGACGCGCACGCAGCCTCGATCAAAAACCTTTAAGGAAATGCTTTCGTTCGAAACCGCGCGCAAAAACGCGCGCCATTGGCGCGCGCAGGAACACTTAACGACGAATGTTGTGCTTCTCGAGCAGCGCCTTGTAACGCGCCTCGTCCCTCTTCTTGAGGTAGTCGAGCAGCGAGCGGCGGGTCGACACCAGCTTCAAGAGGCCGCGACGCGAATGGTTGTCCTTCACGTGGGTCTTGAAATGGTTCGTGAGGTTGTTGATGCGTTCCGACAGGATCGCGACCTGCACCTCTGGCGAACCGGTATCGCCGGCTTTGTTGGCATTCGTCTTGATGACTTCCGCTTTGCGTTCTGCGGCAATCGACATCGTCAATTTCTCTCGTTACGACCGGAGCTGGCAGTCAGGCCGGTCAGGTTGAACACACGCTTGGGGATGATTTCGCCATTGCCGACTTCAGCAAGCGCCAAGAGACGGCCTGCCACCGTGACATAGACTGTGCCGCTACTTGTGGGCGCATCCCGTCCGCGCAACAAAACGGCTTGGCCCCGATGGAGCCTTGCCGCATCAGCCCGAGTGACGGCCAGTGCCGGGATGTCGTCCAGCGCGGTCTCAACGGGCATCAGCGCGTCGGCGAGGCTGCCCTCGCCGGACGCGGCTCTATCGCACAAAGCCTCCAACTGATCCAGCGGAATCATGTCGTTCTCGTCAAATGGGCCGACCAGGGTCCGCCGCAACGCGCAGATATGGCCATAAGTACCGAGAATTCGGCCCATATCCCGGGCCAGCGCGCGGACATAGGTGCCCTTGCCGCACTCGGCCTCGAATACGGCCCGGTCGTTATCCGGTTGATTAACAAGGGTTAAATGGTGAATCTCGACCGGGCGGGGGGCCAGTTCCACGATCTCGCCGTCGCGGGCGAGGTCATAGGCGCGCTCGCCCTGGACCTTGATCGCCGAATAGCGCGGCGGGATCTGCTCGATCACCCCGGTGAAGCGGGGGAGCAGGGCCAGAATGGCCTCCCGGGTCGGGCGCTGGTCCGAGGTCGCAGTCACCCGGCCCTCAATGTCGTCGGTATCGCGCTCCTCACCCCAGCATACGGTGAACTGGTAGCGCTTGCGGCCGTCCATGACGAAGGGAACCGTCTTGGTGGCTTCCCCGAGCGCGATCGGGAGACCGCCGGAGGCGAGTGGATCGAGCGTGCCGGCGTGTCCTGCGCGCTTGGCGTTGAACAGGCGCTTGAGCACCGCGACGGCCTGCGTCGAGGTCATGCCGATCGGCTTGTCGAGCACGACCCAGCCGTGGACGTCGCGGCGGTCGCGGCGCGGCTGGTTGCCCTTCTGCTTGCCGGCGCGCGGATCGTTGTTGACGCGACGCTCCTGATGCGGCTCGGAAGCGGCGCCCGGATCCGCAAAATTATTTTTTTGCGTGTCGCGCTGATCGGCCTCTTCGCCGCCGATCGTGCCGTAAGCGGGGTCCATCGTCATTGCTCTTCTTCCCGATCCTGTTCCGGATCCTGTTCCAGGTCCTTCTGCACCGCAGGTGTTCTCAAAAGTTTCTCGATCCGTTCCGCTTCGTCGAATCGTTCGTCGACGCGGAAGCGAAGGTCAGGTGCAAATTTCAGGTTAACGCGCCGCGCGATCTCGCCGCGCACGAATTTCTTGTTGCGTTCGAGCGCCGCGATCACGACCTCGGTGTCGCGGCCACCGAGCGGCATCACGTAGACCGTCGCGAGTTTCAGGTCGGGCGACATCCGCACCTCCGGCACGGTGATGATGTGACCTTCGAGGTCTGCATCATGCACGTTGCCTTGCGCCAGAATCTCGGCCATCGCGTGGCGAACCTGTTCGCCGACGCGCAGCTGGCGCTGCGAGCCTCCGCCTGGCGCGGAACTCTTCTTCTGATGGTGGCGTGGCATGGTTCGAAATCACCTCATTGCCCGTGCCTGGGACACGAGCATTGTCATTTGTCCTGTTGAAGCGAATGAGAGGCGGGTGGCCGGAAAAATCCGGCCACCGCACTCTCGTCATTTCAGTTCAAAAAGATCCGTGCGCTTCGGTAAGATTTGGACTTACAGGGAGCGCTGGATCGTCTCCACGCGATAACACTCGATCACGTCACCGGCGCGCATGTCGTGGTAGTTCTCGAAGGCCATGCCGCATTCCTGACCGGACTGGACTTCCTTCACTTCGTCCTTGAAGCGCTTCAGCGTCGACAGCTTGCCTTCGTGCACGACGACGTTGTCGCGGATCAGGCGCACATTGGCGCCGCGTTCCACGGTGCCGTCGGTGACGCGGCAGCCGGCGACCTTGCCGACCTTGGAGATGTTGAAGATCTCCAGGATCGAGGCATTGCCGAGCATGGTTTCGCGCAAGGTCGGCGCGAGCAGGCCGCTCATCGCCTTCTTCACGTCGTCCACGAGGTCGTAGATGATGTTGTAGTAGCGGATCTCGATGCCGTTGCGCTTGGCGGCCGCAGCGGCCTCCTTGTTCGCACGAACCGAGAAGCCGATGATCGCCGCGTTGAAGCCCTCCGCGAGCGTCACGTCCGACTCCGAAATGCCGCCGACGCCGGCATGCAGGATGCGGGCGGCGACTTCGTCGGTGCCGAGCTTCTCCAGCGAGCCGAGGATCGCTTCCAGCGAGCCCTGCACGTCGGCCTTGATGATCAGCGGGAATTCCTTGCGGCCCGCCGTCTTCAGTTGCGACATCATCTGCTCGAGCGAGCCGCGCATGCCGGAGATCGAGGCAGCCGCGTTCTCGCGCTTCTGGTGCGCGCGGTAGCTGGTGACCTGGCGGGCGCGGGCTTCGTTCTCCACGACCGCGAGACGATCGCCGGCTTCCGGCGGGCCATTGAAGCCGAGCACCTCGACCGGAACCGAGGGGCCGGCTTCCTGCACCGTCTCGCCCTGGTCGGAGATCAGCGCGCGGACGCGGCCCATCTCGGCGCCGGCGACGATGATGTCGCCGACACGGAGCGTGCCGCGCTGGACCAGCACGGTCGCGACCGGACCGCGGCCGCGGTCGAGCTTGGCCTCGATCACGGTGCCTTCGGCCGGACGATCCGAATTGGTCTTCAGGTCGAGGATATCGGCCTGCAGCGCGATCATCTCGAGCAGCTTGTCGAGATTGGTCTTGTTCTTGGCGGACACCTCGACGTCGACGACGTCGCCGCCGAAGGATTCCACCTGCACTTCGTGCTGGAGCAGCTCGGTGCGCACGCGCTCGGGCTTGGCATCGGGCTTGTCGATCTTGTTGATGGCAACGATGATCGGCACCCGCGCCGCCTTGGCGTGGTTGATGGCTTCGATCGTCTGCGGCATCACGCCGTCATCGGCCGCGACCACCAGCACGACGATGTCGGTGACCTTGGCGCCGCGGGCGCGCATCGCGGTGAACGCGGCGTGGCCGGGCGTGTCGATGAAGGTGATCTTCTTGCCGCTTTCGGGCGACAGCACCTGATAGGCGCCGATGTGCTGGGTGATGCCGCCGGCCTCGCCGGAGACGACGTTGGCATGACGGAGCGCGTCGAGCAGCGAGGTCTTGCCGTGGTCGACATGGCCCATCACGGTGACGACCGGAGAGCGGGTCTCGGTGTCGGTGGAATCGTCGACCTGGTCGAACAGGCCCTCCTCGACGTCGGAAGCGGCAACGCGCTTGACGGTGTGGCCGAGTTCCTCGGCGATCAGCTGCGCGGTGTCGGCATCGATCACGTCGGTGATCTTGTGCATCGCGCCCTGCTTCATCAGCATGCGGATGACGTCGACCGCGCGCTCGGCCATGCGGTTGGCGAGTTCCTGGATGGTGATCGCTTCCGGAATGACCACCTCGCGGATGAGCTTTTCCTTCGGCTCGTTCGCCGCGTGGCCCTTCAGGCGCTGGGTGCGGCGGCGGAACGAGGCGATCGAGCGCTCGCGGACCTCATCGGCATTGAGTGCGGTCACGACCGTCAGACGGCCGCGCTCCTTCTGCGGGCCCGGCTTGTGGGTGGGCTTGGGGGCCACCACGGGGCGTGCCGCACCGCCGGGACCCCTGCGGATCTGGCGCGGACCATCGTCCTCGTCCGGACCGGCTGCGACCGCGGGAGCGCGACCCAGCGGGCCGCCGGTCGGCCGCGCCGTGGTTGTTCCGGGGCGCGAAGGTGTCGTTGCCGGGCGCGTCGTGGTCGTGCCGGGGCGCGCTGCGGGCGCGCCGGGACGCGGCGCGGGAGCGGCCGGAGCCGCCGCTGCAGTTGCCGCGGGGCGGGGCGCGGATGGCTGCTCGCCTTCGCCAAAACGCTTCTTGGCTTCGGTCTCGGCCTTGCGCTTGGCTTCGTCCTCGTGGCGATGGCGCTCTTCCTCGGCCTTGCGGCGGGATTCGGCGGCTTCGCGCTCGACGCGCTCGGCGGCTTCGCGGACAGCCCGGCGCTGGGCCTCTTCCTCGGCCTGGCGGCGCTCTTCGACTTCGCGCACCTTGGCATCGGCCAGCGCGCTGGCGCGCGCGGAACGTTCGTCCTCGGTCAGGGTGCGCAGCACCACGCCGGAGCCGGAGTTGCGCGGCGGTGCCGGGCGCGAGGGAGCGGGTGCAGGCGCGGCCGGTGCCGGCTTTGCTACAACCGTGGGAGCCTGCGGCTCGGGGCTGCCGTCGGTGCGGCGCTTGCCGCGCTTCTCGACCACGACCTGCTTGCTGCGGCCATGGCTGAAGCTCTGGCGCACAGTGCCCGTTTCGACGCGCGGCTTGAGCGATAGCGTCTTGCTCGGAACGCTCAGCTTCTTGTCGTCAGGGGTCTTGGTATCAACCATTCAGCAGTCCTAATCCTGATCTGTTAGCGTTGTGCGTTGCCGCACCGTCCTGTCGGGTCGTCGTTGTCTCTCAGAAATCCTGGCCGGGCTTTTCGGCAGTCTTGTCATCGTCCGCCATCCGGTATCGGACCAGCATCTGGCTACGTGACAGGAATGACTTGCTCGCCGGGCCCGCGAGCAGGGCAGCATGTATCACATTTGACCGGGTAAGTGCCAAATCCAATTCTACTGATTTCAGGACAGTCACGACGGGAATCTGCGGCTTGGCGCCGCGATTTCCGTCATTTTGACGTGCCAGCATGTCCAATTTGCGGATTCCGTCCGCGGCCCCGTCGCTGGCATGGATCAGGACCTCGACCGTGCCTTCCCGCAGGGCGCTCTCGACCTTGCCGAAACCGGCCACGATTTGGGCCGCCTTGGCAGCAATCCCCAGGGCCTCGATCACGCTCCGGACCAGGAGCGCCTCGATGTCCGCAGAAAACGTCAGGGGGATGCGCAGCTCGCGCTTGAAGGCTCTGCTGAAATGGTGACGACGAACGGCTTCCGCAACCACCTCGCGCGAGGCGGTGAGCCACATGCCGCGTCCGGGCAGCTTGCGCTTGAGATCGGGAACGACCTGACCTTCCGGCGAGACGACGAAGCGGATCAGCTCGTCGATCGGCCGGACCTCGCGGCTGACCGCACACATCCGCATGGTCGCGGACCTTTCGGTCCGCGGGCCATTGTCGAGATCGTGGTCGGTATCTGCGAGCATCCGGGCGACATTCTCCTTGGCCCTTAAGCCGGCTGGTCTTCAGCCGCCTCGGCCTCTTCGGCCGGCTTGGCCAGGTCGGCCTCGGTGATCCAGCCGGCCTTGACGCGGGCCTGCATAATCATGGCTTCCGCGTCGTCGCGGGAGATGTCGAGGCCGTCGAGCGCGCCGGCGAACTTGGTCTGCTCGCCGCCGTCCTTGCGCTCGGTCCAGCCGACCAGGTCGTCAGTGGCGCAGCCGGCGAGATCGTCGACCGTCTTGATGTCGTTCTCGCCGAACTTGACCAGCATCTTCGAGGTCACGCCCGGGACGTCCTTGACGGCGTCCTCGACACCGAGCTCCTTGCGCTTGGCCTCGATCTCGGCCTCCTGCTGCTCGAGATATTCGCGGGCACGGTTCTGGAGTTCCTGCGCGGTCTCCTCGTCGAAGCCCTCGATGCCGGCGAGCTCCTTGATGTCGACCATGGCGAGTTCCTCGACCGAGGTGAAGCCTTCGGACGCCAGCAACTGGCCGACCACTTCGTCGACGTTGAGCGATTCCATGAAGACGCGGGTGGAGTTCTCGAAGTCGGCCTGGCGGCGCTCCGATTCCTCTTGCTCGGTCAGGATGTCGATGTCCCAGCCGGTGAGCTGCGAGGCCAGACGCACGTTCTGGCCGCGGCGGCCGATCGCCAGCGAGAGCTGGTTGTTGGTGTCGGGCACCACCACTTCGATGCGCTCGCGGTCCTCGTCGATGACGACCTTGGAGACTTCGGCCGGCGCCAGCGCGTTGACCACGAAGGTCGCGATGTCCGGCGACCAGGGAATGATGTCGATCTTCTCGCCCTGCAGCTCGTTCACCACGGCCTGCACGCGCGAGCCGCGCATGCCGACGCAGGCACCGACCGGATCAACCGAGGAATCGCGGGAAATCACGCCGATCTTCGCGCGCGAGCCGGGATCGCGGGCTACCGCCTTGATCTCGACGATGCCGTCATAGATTTCCGGCACTTCCTGCGCGAACAGCTTCGCCATGAACTGCGGATGGGTGCGGGAGAGGAAGATCTGCGGGCCGCGGGTCTCGCGGCGGACGTCGAAGATGTAGGCGCGGACGCGGTCGCCGTTGCGGAACACTTCGCGCGGCAGCATCTCGTCGCGGCGGATGATGGCTTCGCCGCGGCCGAGATCGACGATCACGCTGCCATATTCGACGCGCTTGACGACGCCGTTGACGATGTCGCCGATGCGGTCCTTGAATTCCTGGTACTGCCGGTCACGCTCGGCCTCGCGCACCTTCTGCACGATCACCTGCTTGGCCGACTGCGCGGCGATGCGGCCGTATTCCAGCGGCGGCAGGGTGTCGGCGATGGTGTCGCCGACCTGGGCACCGGGATTGGCGCGCTGGGCATCGACCAGCGAGATCTGGTTGGAGTGGTTCTCGACCTTCTCGACCACCAGCATGTGGCGGGACAGCCGCAGCTCGCCCTTCTTGGGGTCAATCTCGGCGTGAACGTCAGTCTCGCTGCCGTAACGGGCTCGCGCGGCCTTGGCGATGGCGTCCTCCATGGCCGCGATCACGATGCCGCGGTCGATGGACTTCTCACGCGCAACGGCGTCGGCGATCTGGAGCAATTCAAGTCGATTGGCGCTGACTGCCATGGCTAGTCTCCTTCGTCAGGCTCGATCTCGCCCCGCCGCGCGCGTTCGGCGGTCAGGCGATGTTTCTTGGTATTGGTCGGTGCCGGCTTCTTTTTCGGTTTGGTATTCTTGGTGGTCTTTTCGCTGATCTTCGCGTGCGGCGCAGCCGGCGGCTCCAGGCCGAGATTGCGGCGCATCTCGCGCGCCGCGGCCTTGCCCCGGCGCATCGATTCCGCGATCAGCTCGTCGGTCAGCACCAGCCGCGCTTCGCCGATATCCTCCATCGCCAGGAGCACGTCGGTCTCTTCGCCCGCCTTGACGTCGTCGCGATGCAGATGCACGCGGTCGCCTTCGACCGCGCCGATCTTGCCGCGGAACCGCTTCCGCCCCTCATGGGCGACGGCCATCTCGACTTTCACCAGATGGCCGGCATAGCGCTCGAAATCGGAACGCCGCACCAGCGGGCGGTCGATGCCGGGCGAGGAAATCTCCAGGCGATAGGCGCGATCGATGGGGTCGGCGACGTCGAGCACGGGCGACAGCGCCCGCGAGACGGCCTCGCAATCCTCGATCTGCATCGTGCCGTCCGGGCGCTCGGCCATGATCTGCACGGTGCAGCCCGCCTCTCCGGAAATGCGGATCCGCACGAGCCGGTAGCCCATGCCCTCGAGCACGGGACCTGCGACCGCGGACACCCGTGCCGCCGCACCCGGCTCGACGACGAGCCTCGGCTCGGCCAGCAACTCGGCATCCGTGGAACCAGTGTTCGACTCGCTCATATCCAGGGTCAAGGCGCTCGATGGTTAAGGCTTGGTTACGACTGCAAAGTCCGCTTCGGAACTTTCCCGACAAAGCGTCAGCCGCATCTTCCGCAAAGCCGCGCTCAGGTAATAAAAAAGAGCGGGTCCTTTCGGGCCCACTCTCACTACGCGGATCGTATGAGAAGATGAATTGGCGGTGATATAGCCCGTTCTGTCCTCCCGGACAAGGCCCATCGGAGGCAAGGGGAGGCTTTTTGCGCCCGGTCGACGTCCCCCTCAGGCAACGCTTCCTTCATGAAGCAGGCCTAAATTCCCCGACCGTGGGGCGGCTCGGACCAGGAGCGCCTTCGCGGCGTGCCCTGTTCGAGTGACTTCATGACCGTTGCCACGTCGCTCATTCCCGGACTGGACGACATCGTCAAGCGCGGTGATCCCCGGCGTCGCGGCGAGATCGCGTGCGCCATCTCCGAATTGTTCTTCCACGACGCCGCAAGGCTGCGCCCCGATCTCATCGAGCTGTTCGACAATCTCCTGATCGATCTCGTCCCGCATGCCGCGCTGGCCTCGCGGGTCGATCTTGCCGAACGCTTCTCGCGCCTGGGCAACGCGCCGCCGCATCTGGTGACCCAGCTCGCCCGCGAAAACGAGATCATGGTGGCGGGCCCCGTGCTGCGCCACTCGCCGGTTCTCGACGACGCCGCACTGGTCGAGATCGCACGCGTGAAGGGCCAGGGTCATCTGCTCGCGATGACGGAGCGCCCTGTTTTGCCGGCTGTACTCACCGACGTGCTGGTCGAGCGTGGCGATCGCGACGTGGTGCGTCGCACGGCCGGCAATGCCGGCGCGGTTTTCTCACCCGGCAGCTATACCGAGCTGATCAAGCGTGCGGCCCATGACGGCGTCCTGACGCTCAAGATCGGCCAGCGCGACGATCTTTCGGGCGAGCATCTCAAAGAGCTTCTCAACGGCACGCTCGGCGTGATCCGCCGCCGCCTCTCGCGCGTCGTCAATCCCGCGCGCCAGGTCGAGATCAAGCGCGCCATGGCCGCGATCGAGGAGACCTCCCAGCCGCCCGGGCAGCAGCGACGCGATTTCTCGGCGGCCCAGCGCACCGTGCTCGCTCTGCATCGCGGCGGTCATCTCGGCGAGAGCGCATTGCTCGGCTTCGCCAGGGCACACAAATACGAGGAGGCGATTGCCTCGCTCTCGGCGATGGCCGGCGTCAGGATCCCCATTCTCGACCGCTTGATCTCCGGTGATCGCCACGATCCGATCCTCATCCTGGGTCGCATGCTGAATCTCGGCTGGCCGACGGTGCGCGCCCTGGTCCTGATGTGGTACGGCCCCCATCGCACGCCGGCCGATGCCGACCTCGAGCAGGCGCGCGCGAACTTCACGCGTCTGATGCCCGCGACGGCCGAGCGCGTCGTGAAATTCTGGCGCAACCGGCAGACAATCTAGATTCTCCTGAACCGCAGATAGGCCGCCTTGCGCCCCTCGCGCGTGGCCTTCCGACCGTAGCGCGTCATGGTGTAGCCGTCCCACGGCAGCCGGAAATCATCGGCGCGTTCCGCGAGCCATTGGAAATCCGGCGCGCGCGACAGATGCGACAGGGTCCAGGCGCAGTAATCGTCGATGTCGCAAACGAAGCGGAATTCCCCGCCAGGCTTCAGCACGCGCGCCATCGCGGCGATCGTCCGGTCCTGGACGAAGCGCCGCTTCCAGTGCCGCCGCTTCGGCCACGGGTCGGGATGGATCAGGTCGATCCGCGACAGCGAGGCCTGCGGCAGCCAGGCCAGCAGTTCGGCGGCGTCGCCGGCGAACAGGCGGATGTTGGCGATGTTGGCCGCCTCGATCTGCGCGAGGATCTTCGCCATGCCGTTGACATAGGGCTCGCAACCGATGAAGCCGGTCGCGGGGAAGGCCTGCGCCTCGGCCGCAAGATGCTCGCCGCCGCCGAAGCCGATCTCGAGCCGGACCTCGTCCACCGCGGGATCGAAGATCTCGCCGGCCGCCGCCGGCCGGTCGCCCTCGATGTCGAGCGACAGATGCGGCAGCAGATGATCGATCAGCTCGGCCTGGTGCTGCCTGAGCTTGTGGCCCTTGCGGCGACCGAAGAAGGCGCGCTCGCTGTCGTCGCGCTCGGGATTTGATTTGCGTTCACTCATCGCAGCGTCTGGTACAGGCGATGCAGCAGTCGCGCCCGCGGTTCGAGTGACGAGACGTAAAGCTGTTCGTAATGGGTGTGCGCGCCCTTGCCGTCGACGCCGAGCCCGTCGAGCGTCGCGGTATGCGCGGCGGTGAAATTTCCGTCCGACCCGCCGCCGGTGTGGGTATCGATCAGCTCGAAGCCGATCTCGGCCGCAAGCGCCTTCGCGTGCTCGTAAAGCGAGGCGCCTGCGTTGTTCTTCTCGTAAGGCGGACGATTGAGACCGCCCGTGACCTTGATGGTGACGCCGTCCGTCTTCGACGTCAGTCCGAGAATCCTGCCGACGAATTCCTCCGCATCGGTGAAGCTCGGGACGCGCAGATCGATTTCGGCATAAGCCTCTTCCGGCGTGACGTTGGGGCGCGTGCCGCCGCGCACCACGCCGACATTGACGGTGACGCCGCGTTCCAGATCGTTCATTCCCTCGAGGGCGAGGATCAAATTGGCGAGCTCGCGGTTCGCGCTGCGGCCGTCCTGCGGCCGCGTGCCGGCATGCGCGGGCACGCCCTTGATGAATACTTCGAATCTCCCGACGCCCTTGCGCCCGGTGACGATCTTGCCGCCGTCGCGCGCAGGCTCCGTCACCAGAACGTATTTGGCCTTGCGTCCTTCACGCTCGATCAGCGCGCGGGAGTTGGGGCTTCCGATCTCCTCGTCGGAGGTGAAGATGTGGGTGATGCCGAGCGGCGAGCGATCCGTCGTTGCGCACAGCGCGCCAAATGCGTGATGGGCAATGTAGGCGCCGCCCTTCATGTCGTAGATGCCGGGGCCGAACGCGCTGTCGCCTTCGATCCTGAACGGCAGGCGCTCGATGAATCCCATGGGATGGACGGTATCGAGGTGGCTCAGCACCAGAATGCCCGGCGCATCCTGGCCCCAGATGGTGCGCGCGACGAGATGATCGCCGCAGCCGTCGACGCCGGCGATGCGTTCGAGCGTCACCGGCAGATCGCGATATTGCTCCGCGACCAGGGAGATCAGCTTGTTGACTTGTTCGGGCGCTTCGGTCGGCGTCTCGATCTCCACCCAGCGCCGGATGCCGTCGAGAATGGTTTGGGAGTCGAACCAGTTTGCGTTGGTCATGAGCGCATCTGTGCCTTTGAATCGCATCATCGAAAAGGGCGCGCATCACGTCGCAGCCGCAAATGACGACATAGGACAGATTTGACGCTGTCACAAATCGGACAGCGGTGGCAGTCAGCGCTTGTCGGGACCTTCGCGGGCCGCGATCTGCTCGACGAGATCGACGATCGAGCGGCGCATCTTCGAATCAGTGATTCGCGTGAACGCCTTGGTCAAAGCGAGACCTTCGGAGGTCGCGAGAAAATCCGAGACATAGGATGGCGATGCGCCCTCCGCGAAGCCGTCCGGTCCAGCCACGCCGCTGGGGCCGCCTTCGAACAGGAACGAGACAGGTACCTGCAGAATCTCCGCGATCTGCTGAATGCGGCTCGCACCGACGCGGTTGGTGCCCTTCTCGTACTTCTGAATCTGCTGGAAAGTCAGGCCCAAAGCTTCACCGAGCTTCTCCTGACTCATGCCCAACATGATGCGGCGCATGCGCACGCGGCTGCCGACATATTTGTCAACAGGGTTGGGCGCTTTCGACATTTCCTCAGCCTCCAAACATCACCGTCGGCGCAATCAACGCGAATGCCTCCGGTGCAAACGACGTAAAAAGAAACCCCGTTATTTCCGAACATTGCGGAGAAATTTAGCAACGCCCACTGTCTCCTGCAGCGGGTGCAGAATGGGGAGGCCATGTGCAATCTGTCAACCGTGAGACTACGGTTGTCAAAGGATTCCGTTCGCTTGGACCGAAATCCGCCAGTGAAGGTTTGATCAAGGGTGCCGTTTGGCAACACGTCGCCTGATCGCCAGAATCACAGCAAGCGCGACGAGCATGGCTGCAGGTACGTCGCCCACGCGCGCGTAGATGGTCGGTGGGATTGCGGCAGGCAGGTTCGCGTCGAGAATGCCTTCCACCCCGAGACCGAGGCTCGCAACGGTGCGCCCGACCGGATCGATCACCGCCGAGACGCCGGTATTGGCCGAGCGGACCAGCGGCAGTCCAAGCTCGATTGCGCGCATCCGTGCCTGCTCCAGATGCTGATAGGGACCCGTCGAGATGCCGAACCAGCCGTCATTGGTGAGGTTCACGATCCAGCCTGGACGTTCGTTGCGCCCGGCAACCTCACCGGGAAAGATCGCCTCGTAACAAATCAGCGGCAGCGCGGGCGGCACGCCGGGCACCGGCAGTGCATGCCGCACGGTGCCGGGGATGAATCCGCCGCGCATGCGCGTCAGTTGCTCGAAGCCGAGCTTCTCCATCAGGTCCTGGTAAGGCAGGAATTCGCCGAACGGCACGAGGTGCAGCTTGTCGTAAACCGAGAGCACGCTGCCGTCGTGATTGATCACGTAGATCGAATTGTAGGCGCGCGTGATCGGCGTGCCGCGTGGCAGATCGGGCGCGCGGACCGAACCCGTGATCAGCACCGTGCCTGGCGGCAGCAACTCGGCGATTTGCGCCATCGCGTCGGCTTCGCGGGTCAGGAAAAAGGGAAAGGCAGATTCCGGCCAGATCAGGATGGTGGCGTCGCGCACGCCGGTCGATTGTGGTCCGGAGGCGCGGTCCGACAGCGCCAGATATTTCTTCATCACCTCCGCCTTGGCGGCGTAGTTGAACTTCGCGTCCTGCTGGAGGTCCGGCTGCATCAGGCGCAGCTTGGCGCCCGCGACCATCGTGGTCGGATGCTGCGACAGGCGGATCGCCCCGAAGATGCTCATCGCGATCAGGAGCGCAACCGCAGCGGCCGGCGCGCGCCATGCCGGACGGCGATCGGGCGTGCGGTCGATCAGTGCCGCGGGGCTGGCGAAGATCGCGATCGCGACGAACGTCATGCCCCAGAGGCCGACCAGCGACGCCGTCTGCGCCAGCGGCAGCGGCTCGGACAGCGCGTAGCCGAACGCATTCCAGGGAAAGCCGGTCAGCGCGTGACCGCGCAGCCACTCCGCAATCGTGAGGCTGGCCGCGAGCGCGAGAATGCGCGTGGCGTCCTTGGTCCAGAGCAGGCGGGCGAGCGCAAACCCGATGGCCGTGAAGATCGACAGATAGGCCGGCAGGCCGAGCACGGCGAACGGCGTCAGCCAGGCGAACACATCGGCGTCGACGAAGAACGCGTAGCCGATCCAGTAGAGGCCGGGCACGAAATAGCCGAGTCCGAAACAATAGCCGGTCAGCGCCGCGGCGGGGACGCCGCCATAGCGTCCGGCACCGGCGCCGTCGATCAGCCAGACCATCACAGGCAAGCTGACGAACAGCACCGGAAAGATGTTGAATGGCGCCAGCGCCAGCACCGACAACGCGCCGCAACCCATCGCGATGAGTGCGCGCTTCCATCCCCAGGTGAGGATGATGGCGAGGGCGATCTGCCGAAGGCGCTGGAACGGGCTCACTGCGGGCCGGCCCCGTCGCTCGGCGGCGGGGTGGGCGTGTCGCCGGAGGGCGGCTGACCGCTTTCCGGCGGGGTCTCGCGGCGGCGGCTCTCGCGCTGGGTGCGCGGCGTGGTGCGTTCCTTCCGCGTCGAGATGCGCAGCCGCTTGACGCGGCGCGGGTCGGCGTCGAGCACCTCGACCTCGTAATTGCCGGGGCCGGAGATCACCTCGCCGCGCACCGGCAGGCGGCCGACGAAGCTGACGAGATAGCCGCCGAGCGTCTCGACTTCCTCGCCGGCCTCGCCGGTGACGAAATCCTCGCCGATCACGGTGCGAACGTCGTCGAGGCTGGCACGCGCATCGGCGATGAAGGCGTTGTCGGGCAGGCGCACGATCGAGGGCGGCTCGTCGCTGTCGTGCTCGTCGTCGATCTCGCCGACGATCTGCTCGACGATGTCCTCGAGCGAAACCAGTCCGTCGCTGCCGCCATATTCGTCGACGACCAGGGCGAGGTGAATGCGTGTCGCCTGCATCTGCGCGAGCAGGTCGATCGCCCGCATCGAGGGCGGTACGTAGAGCAGCTTGCGGATGATGCGCGCGTCCTGCAGCGGCAGCGCCAGATCGACCGCCTTCAGGTCGAGGCCGGCCGGCAGCGGCTTCTTGCGTTTGGTCTTCGTGGCCTCCGTCACGCGCGCGCGCGCGGTCATGAAGGCGAGCAGGTCGCGGATGTGGACGATGCCGACGGGATCGTCGAGCGTCTCGTTGTAGACCACGAGGCGCGAATGGCCGGCGCTCTCGAACCGGTCCATCAACTCGCCGAGCGGGATGTCGCGCTTCACCGCGATGATGTCGGCGCGATGCACCATAACGTCGGCGATGCGGCGCTCGTGCAGGCCGAGGATGTTGCGCAGCATGGTGCGCTCGACGGTCGAAAAGCCGGTGTCGTCGGGCGTCGTGGCGTCGAGCACGACCTGGAGGTCGTCGCGCACGGATCCCGCCTTCCAGCCGAACAGCGTGCGGATGGCGCGGAGCAGCCAGCCGTCAGCGGTCGGGCGCAGCACTTCGCCCGACGTCACCACCGCCGGAAGATTGGGCGTGCTGCGCGGATTGTCGTGGATCGGTTCGGAATCGGGCATCTCAGTGCGTCCCTGCACGGTCTGCATAGGGGTCGGGGATGCCGAGATGAGCCAGGATCTGCGTCTCCAGCGCTTCCATCTCTTCCGCGTCGTCGTCGTTCTCGTGGTCGAAGCCGATCAGGTGTAGGAAACCATGCACGGCGAGATGGCTGAGATGGTGCTCGAACGGCTTGTGTTCCTCGTCCGCCTCGCGCCGCATGGTCTCGTAGGCGATCGCGATGTCGCCGAGCATGCGCGGCGCATCGCCCGGTTTCCATTCACCCTCCGGCTGGAGCGCGGGAAACGACAGCACATTGGTCGGCTTGTCGATGCCGCGCCAATTGCTGTTGAGGGTGCGGATGCCGGCATCGTCGGTCAGCATCACGGCCACTTCGGCGTCCGCGACGTCCTCGTCGACGGATTCGGCGGCGGCCGTGATCGCGCGCTGGATCACGGCTTCGGAATCGGGCTCGCGCTGCCAGCAATCGGCAACGACGAGGACCTCGGTCATGGGAAGGTTGGGGTGTGACATTGTCTTTGTTCGGAACGAAGAGGCGCCTGCGTCTGCGCCCATATGGTCCGGCTGTTGTCTCGTCAGGATTGACCGGCGGCCGGCCGCTGCGGCTGTCCTTCATAGGCGGACACGATCCGCGCCACGAGTTCGTGGCGGATCACGTCCTCGGCCTTGAAATGAACTTGTGCGATGCCTTCGACGCCGCTCAGCAGCCGCGTCGCCTCGGCGAGACCCGAGGTCTGGCCGTTCGGCAGGTCGATCTGCGAAGGGTCGCCCGTCACGATCATGCGGCTGTTCTCGCCGAGACGGGTCAGGAACATCTTCATCTGCATCGACGTGGTGTTCTGCGCCTCGTCCAGGATGATGGCGGCATTGGTCAGCGTGCGGCCGCGCATGAAGGCGAGCGGCGCGATCTCGATCTCGCCGGTCTGCAGCGCGCGCTCGACGATGCGTGCATCCATGAGATCATAGAGCGCGTCGTAGATCGGGCGCAGATAGGGATCGACCTTCTCGCGGAGATCGCCGGGCAGGAAGCCGAGCCGCTCGCCGGCTTCCACCGCCGGACGCGACAGGATGATCTTGTCGACCTCCTTGCGCTCGAACAGTTGCGCGGCATGCGCGACCGCGAGCCAGGTCTTGCCGGTGCCGGCGGGGCCGATGCCGAACACCAGTTCGTGGCGCTTCAGCGCCCGGATGTAGGAATCCTGCGCCGCCGTGCGCGCACGCACCGGGCGCTTGCGCAGATTGATGCTGTCGAAGGTCGATTTCGCCGACTTGGCGTCGAATTCGAACAGCGAGCCCTGGGCGATCACCGCGCGAATCGCGCCCTCGACCTCGCCCTGGTCGAGATCCTGTCCCTTCACGGCCTGGGCGTAGAGCGCCTCCAGCACGCGGCGGGCGGCATCGCAGCCGTCGCGCGAGCCGCCGATCGTGATGTGATTGCCCTTGGAGTCGACGACGACGCCGAGGCGCCGTTCGATCTGCGCCAGGTGCTGGCCGTAGGGGCCGACCAGCGCGGAAGCGGCGCGGTTGTCGTCGAAGTCGATGACGACCTGGGTCTCGGGCGGTGCCTGCATGTCGCGGTCGAATTTGCGGCTGGGAGCGATAGAAGACGAATCCGATGCGCTTTTTGGCAAGGGTTCAGGCTCCAGTGGCTTGTGATAAAGCGGGCTCGCGCGGGAGGCGCGGTGTGGCGAGCTCACCGAGGAAACTGTAGCGCTCGAGGCTGTCGATCCGGACCGGCAGGATTTGTCCGATGATGTCCGGCGAAGCCATCACATGGGCGGGCTGGAGGAATGCGGTGCGGCCGACGATCTGGCCGTCCTTGCGGGCCGGACGCTCGAACAGCACATCGACCGTTGAGCCAATCGCAGCCTTGTTGAAGGCCGATTGCTGGCTGTCGATCAGTTCCTGGAGCCGCTCCAATCGCTGGTCCATTTCGGCGGGGGACACCGTCTCCTGCATGTCCGCGGCCGGCGTTCCCGGCCGGGCGGAGTATTTGAACGAATAAGCCGCAGCGTAGCCGATTTGCGTGACAAGCGCGAGAGTGGCGCGAAAATCTTGCTCGCTTTCGCCAGGGAAGCCCACGATGAAATCTGATGAAAAAGCAATGTCTTGGCGCGCGGACCGGAAACGGTCGACGACCCGCCGGTAATCATCGGCGGTATGTTTCCGGTTCATGGCGGCCAAAATCCGGTCCGAGCCCGACTGCACCGGCAGGTGCACGAAGGGCATCAGCGCATCGAGATCGCGATGGGCCGCAATCAAACTGTCATCGACGTCGCGCGGATGGCTGGTCGAATAACGCAGCCGGGCAATGCCGGGAATCTTCGCCAGATGTTCGAGCAGCCGGCCGAGCGGCCAGGTTTTTCCGTCCGGCCCCTCGCCGTGATAGGCGTTGACGTTCTGCCCGATCAGCGTGAGCTCGCGCACGCCGTTGTCGGCCAGCCGCTTCACGTCGTCGACGATCTTCGCCACCGGACGCGAGACTTCGGCGCCGCGCGTATAGGGAACGACGCAGAACGTGCAGAACTTGTCGCAGCCTTCTTGCACCGTGACGAAAGCGGAAATGCCGCGCGCGCGGATCGCATCGGGTCTGGGCTGGGCGAGGAAGCCGAACTTGTCCGCGGCCGGAAACTCGGTCTCGATCGCGCGGCCTTCGTCGCGCGCTCGCTTGAGAAGCTCGGGCAGATGATGATAGCTCTGCGGGCCGACCACGATGTCGACCGTCGGCGCGCGGCGCGTAATCTCTTCGCCTTCGGCCTGCGCCACGCAGCCGGCGACCGCGATCTGCATCGCGCGTCCCCCGCGCGCGGCCTCGTCCTTGGCGACGCGCAGCCGGCCGAGCTCGGAATAGACCTTTTCGGAGGCCTTCTCGCGAATATGACAGGTGTTGAGGATGACGAGGTCGGCGTCCTCGGCATTGGCCGTCTCCACGAATCCTTCCGGAGCCAGCGTGTCCACCATGCGCTGGGCATCGTAGACGTTCATCTGGCAGCCAAATGATTTGATGTGCAGCTTGCGCGGCGGCGTCATGGAACCCGGAATGGAGGTGGAGGACGGCCCTCAGATATAGGCTGGAGCGACGAAAATCCAGCGATTGGGGGAGCGAGGTCGTTCCGGAGCGCCCTGAAGGCGGGCGAAATGCGGAATTCGGCGGTTTTGGCGCGGGATTCGGCCTCTAGCCCGCGGCGTCCGCCGCGATCCTCCCGACCAGCTCCGGCAATTGCCGCATATCGTCGAACGTCAATCCGGCGCCGGCGGCACGCAGCCGTTCGGCGTGACCCGGCGGGCAATGGCTGCCGCCGTGAAAGCCCAGCACGGTCATCCCGGCGGCGCGCGCGCCGGTCACCCCGGGTACGCTGTCCTCGATCACGAGGCACCGCTCCGGCGCGGCCTTCATCTGTTCGGCGGCAAACAGGAACAGGTCGGGTGCGGGCTTGCCGCGAGCGACCTGGCTCGCCGAAAAAATATTCGGAGCGAGCAGGTCATAGAGCCCGGCACAGGTCAGGCCGTGATGGATCTTCTCCGGCGTGCCGCTCGATGCGACGCATTTCGGCAGATCGATTGCGGCAATCGCCGCGGACACATGAATGATCGGCTGCAGATCGCTGGCATAGAATCGCAGGGTGGCGGCACTGACTTGCTGTTCCAGATCGTCGGGGAGACTGCGGCCGATGTCCTGTTCGACCATCCGCCGCGCGTCTTTCTCGGAGACGCCGAGGAAGCGGACCAGCACCTGCTCCGGCGTGATCGGATAGCCGTGCTTCGTCAAGACGTCGGCATGCGCACGGCAGGAGATCACCTCGCTGTCCACGAGCACGCCGTCGCAATCGAAGATGATGAGATCGATGGGCATTCAGCTCTTGGCGCGGAGAGATGAAGAGAGCTCGCCGAAAGATCCGTTCATCAGGACGCCGGCTTGTCGTCATCGAGCGGGACGCAATAGAGCTCGAGCCGGTGATCGACCAGCTTGTAGCCGAGCTTGCGGGCGATCTCCGCCTGGAGCTTCTCGATCTCCTCCGAGGTGAACTCGATCACCGTGCCGTCGCGCAGGTTGATGAGGTGGTCGTGATGGCTGTCGCGCATCGTCTCGTAGCGCGCGCGGCCCTCGCGGAAATCGTGGCGCTCGATAATGCCGGCATCCTCGAACAGCTTGACGGTGCGATACACGGTCGAGATCGAGATCTTGTCGTCGACCGCGACACAGCGCCGGTACAGCTCCTCGACGTCGGGATGGTCGATCGCCTCCGCGAGGACGCGGGCGATGACGCGGCGCTGCTCGGTCATGCGCATGCCGGTGGCGGCGCAGCGCGCCTCGATGCCGGACGCCTTGGATGCGGAAGAAGGTTTAAGTCCGGTCATGTGGTGTCTGCCTGACGGGGCGCTGTCTGCCATCGATATTACGACAAGTCACGGCGCATCAGAAGTGCGTTCAATTGTTCCCCGTTGGGCTGCTTATAGTAGCGTTCGCGGCGTCCGACCACCACGAATCCGGCTCTGTCATAGAGGCGTCGTGCCGGCTGGTTGTTCTCCTCGACTTCCAGAAAGATCGTGCGCACGCCATGACCTGCGAGATGACCGAGATGGGTCATCAGCAGCGTGCCGGACAGGCCGCGCCCGCGATGGGCCTGATCGACCGCGATCGAGAGAATTTCCGCTTCGTCTGCGCCGATCCGCGACACGGCGAAGCCGACGACCTTGCGGCCGAGGCGCAGGCGATGGACGAGCGTATTCCGCTCGCTCAGCATGGTTTCGAACTCGCCCTCGCCCCAGCCGTGCGCAAAAGACTGGCCGTGCAGCTGCGCCAGCCGTGCGGCGTCGCGCGTGGCGGCGGGCTCGACGGCGGCCGTGCCGCCGCGCCACCATTGCCAAAACCATCTGATCATGAGCTAGCGGCTTGTGCGAACGGTGCTGCGGCCGGCTTTGCGTCGGGCGCCTTGAGGTAGAACGGCCGCGCCGGATTGGTTTCGGGATCGGCGGCAGCGCCAAGCCACGCGACCCAGCTGATATCGGGCGCGGGTTGCGCGTCGACCGCAACGGGTTGCGGCCCGTCCTTCGGCCAGCGCTCGGCGAGAATTGCTGCCGCATTGCCGACCAGATGCGGCGTGCCGAATTGCGAGGCCGCGATCGCCGCGTCGATGGGAGCGATGCATGGCGGCACCAGCAAGCTGCCGTCGCCGGCGACGATCTGGAAATAGACGTGGTCATGCCGCGCATCGATCGCCGAGATCACCGGCGCCGTCCCGCTCTCGCCGACGATGGGAGCGGCGTAGGCCGACAAGGTCGTCAGTCCGACGGCCGGCCGCTTCGCCGCGAGCGCAAGGCCGCGCGCCGCCGAGATGCCGACGCGCAGGCCGGTGAAGCTCCCGGGGCCGACGGTGACGGCGATACGATCGAGCGCGGTGAAGGCAAGCTCGGCCGATTGCATCACGCGCGCGATGATCGGCATCAGCGCTTCGGCGTGGCCGCGCTTCATGAGCAGTTGCTCCTGCGCAAGGAGCTCGCCGGAATCGGTGTCGAGAACGGCGGCCGCGCACGCCTCCAGCGCGGTATCGATGGCAAGGATCAGCATCGATCCAGCTTAGTCGGTTCCGGCGCCGTCGAACCAGAGCAAGTTTGGTTTCTCGACAGGCGCACGATCAACTCCGTAGTTCTACGTGGGCGCGAAAGAGCGATAGTCCTTGCACTTACTAAAGGGGGCGGCGGTATCCAATTACAACTTGTGGAATAGCCAAGTATCTGATTTATTTAGCTTTTAAGAAATTGTTAGGCTCCAAATGACAGCCTTCGGGCATTCGACGCGTAGTCGCGACGATGTGGATCGCGCGGCATTCCTCGCCCGGTCCGGTTCCCTCGGAAAGGTTTCATTAATGACTCTCTGGCGAAGCGGTTCTTCGGCCCGCGAGGCTATGGCTCAGGTCAGGGCCCTCTCGAAATCGCAGGCGGTCATCGAGTTTGAACTCGATGGCACCATCATCACGGCCAATCGGAATTTTCTCGAAGCGATGGGCTACCGGCTCGACGAGATCCGGGGCAAGCACCACTCCATCTTCGTGATGCCGGAGGAGCGGGGCAGCGCAGCCTATCGCGCGTTCTGGGACCGCCTCGCCCGCGGTGAGTATCAATCCGCCGAATACAAGCGGCTCGGCAAAGGTGGCCGCGAGATCTGGATCCAGGCCTCCTACAATCCGATCCTTGATGAGACCGGCAAGTCGATCAAGGTCGTCAAGTTCGCCACTGACATCACCGCACGCAAGATCCGCAGCCTGGAGGATGCAGGAAAGATCTCGGCGATCGGCCGCGCCCAGGCTGTGATCGAGTTCAATCTCGACGGCACCATCGTCACCGCCAATGAGAATTTCCTCACGACCATCGGCTATCGGCTCGACGAGATCCAGGGCCGCCACCACGGAATGTTCGTCGCCGCCAGTGAGCGCGACAGCGCCGCCTATCGCGAATTCTGGGCGAAGCTCGCGCGGGGCGAATTCCAGTCCGGCGAATACAAGCGCTTCGGCAAGGGCGGCAAGGAGGTCTGGATCCTCGCCTCCTACAACCCGATCCTCGACGAGGCCGGCAAGCCGTTCAAGGTGGTGAAGTTCGCCACCGACACCAGTGCGCAGAAGCTGGCCAACGCGAATTTCGCCGGCCAGATCGAGGCGATCGGCAAGTCGCAGGCGGTGATCGAGTTCGACATGGACGGAAAGGTCCTGACCGCGAACGAGAACTTCCTCGGTGCGCTCGGCTACACGCTGTCCGAAATCGTCGGCAAGCACCACAGCGTGTTCGTGCCGCACGAAGAATGCGGGAGCGAGGCTTACCGCGCCTTCTGGGCCAGGCTGAATGCCGGCGAATTTCAGTCGGGCGAATATCTGCGCGTCGGCAAGGGCGGCCGCCAGGTCTTCATCCAGGCTTCCTACAATCCGATCCGCGATCTCAATGGCAAGCCGTTCAAGGTCGTGAAATACGCCTCCGACACCACCGCCCAGGTGATCGCGCGCAAGCGCAGCGACAAGGTGCGCGGCATGATGGAATCGGTCGCCGCCGGCGCCGAGCAGCTCAACGCCTCGGTGCGCGAGATCGCGGAAGCCATGACGCGCTCGCGCGACACCGCGTCGACCGCGGTCGGCCGGGTCGAGGCGGCGGACCAGCAGGCGCAGCGGCTGACCCAGGCGGCGGAATCGATGAGCCTGATCGTCCAGCTGATCGGCAACATCACCGGCCAGATCAATCTGCTGGCGCTGAATGCCACCATCGAATCCGCGCGCGCCGGCGAAGCGGGCCGCGGTTTTGCGGTGGTTGCGTCGGAGGTGAAAAACCTCGCCAATCAGGCCAAGCAGGCGGCTGACCGGATCGAGCAGGAGATCAGCAACCTCAACGGCATCTCGGTCGATGTCGTCGCCGCGCTGGAGCAGATCAAGGGCGCGATCCAGGGCGTCAGCCAGTACGTGTCGTCAACGGCCGCCGCCGTCGAGGAGCAAAGCACGGTCACCCGCGAGATGTCGGCGAGCATGCGCAGGGCGGCCGAAGAAGCTGCGAGCATCGGCCGGGCGGCTTAGTTGCTGTCATTCCGGGGCGATGCGAAGCATCGAGCCCGGAATCTCGAGATTCCGGGCTCGGTCCTGCGGACCGCCCCGGAATGACGACTTCGTCGTCACATCGGCCGGACTTCGACCACGTCAGGCACGAAATGCTTGAGCAGGTTCTGGATGCCGTGCTGGAGCGTCGCGGTCGATGACGGGCAGCCGGCGCAGGAGCCCTTCATGTTGAGATAGACGATACCGTCCTTGAAGCCGCGGAAGGTGATGTCGCCGCCGTCATTGGCGACCGCAGGCCGCACGCGGGTCTCGATCAGATCCTTGATCATGTCGACCGTCTCGGCGTCGGACTCGTCGAAGAACTCGTCCTCGTCGTCGAGATCGGCATCATGGGAGGCCGCGCCGTCGGCGAGCAGCGGCGCGCCGGACATGTAGTGCTCCATGATGGCGCCGAGGATCGCGGGCTTGAGCTGCTGCCATTCACCGTCCGCCTTGGTCACGGTGATGAAGTCCGATCCGTAGAACACGCCGGTGACGCCGGGCACGTCGAACAGCTTTTCGGCAAGCGGCGAACGCGCGGCCGATTCGCGGCTCGCAAATTCCATCGGGCCGCCATCGACCACGACGCGGCCGGGAATGAATTTCAGCGTGGCGGGATTGGGGGTGGCTTCGGTTTGAATGAACATAGCTTTCTCCAGACGTCGCCGGTTCAAGGCCGGCGCGTGAGCTATCAATTAGCAGATGGCGACGGCGAACGCACGGTCAAGGGCGCGTCGAAAATTCAATAGTGGTTTCATCGGCTTATCAAACCACCTCGTCCGGCCCATGCGGCCATGTCTACTGTGCATGGGGTTGTTTTGGCCATTTCGCCGGCGCGCACGTCCGCTCCTCGCCGACGCCGGCGCACCCGGCGGAGTTCCGGAATGCCAGACGTCAGCGACGGCGGATGAAGCCGACGATGTCCTTGGAGAGGTTCATGGTCTCTTCGGCGATGGCGCGGGCACGGTCGGCACCGTCGTTGAGGATGGCGTCGATATGGCCGGGGTCGGCGACCAGGCGCTTCATCTCGCCGGCGATCGGCGAGAGCTTCGTCACGCACAGCTCCACCAGCGCGTTCTTGAAGCTGGAGAACTGGCCGCCGCCGAACTCGCGCAGCACGTCGGCCTTGCTGCGGCCGGAGAGCGCGGCAAAGATGCCGACGAGATTGTCGGCCTCGGGGCGCGGCTCCAGGCCCTTTTCTTCGGTCGGCAAGGGCTCCGGATCGGTCTTCGCCTTGCGTACCTTCTGCGCAATGGTGTCGGCGTCATCGGTCAGATTGATGCGCGAATTGTCGGACGGATCCGACTTCGACATCTTCTTGGTGCCGTCACGCAGGGACATCACGCGCGTTGCCGGTCCCTGGATCAGCGGTTCCGGCAGCGGGAAGAACAGGCCGTCATTGGCGCCGAGGTTGCGGATCGAGTCGCCGAAATCGTTGTTGAACTTCTGCGCGATGTCGCGCGAGAGCTCGAGATGCTGCTTCTGGTCCTCGCCGACCGGAACGTGGGTGGCGCGGTAGAGCAGGATGTCGGCCGCCATCAGCACGGGATAGTCGAACAGGCCGACGGACGCGTTCTCGCGGTCCTTGCCGGCCTTCTCCTTGAATTGGGTCATGCGGCCGAGCCAGCCCATGCGCGCAACGCAGTTGAAGATCCAGGCGAGCTCGGCATGGCCCGAGACCTGGCTTTGGTTGAACACGATGTGCTTCTTCGGATCGATGCCGGCGGCGATGAACGCTGCAGTTACCTCGCGGGTGTTGCGCGCCAGTTCGACCGGTCCGCCCCAGACGTCCACCCCTTGCGTGATCGCGTGCATGTCGACGACGCAATAGATGCAGTTGTGGGTGTCCTGCATCTTCACGAAGTTGACGATCGCGCCGAGATAATTGCCGAGGTGCAGGTTGCCCGTCGGCTGGACGCCCGAAAAAACCCGTTCAACGAATGGCATGGCAAGCTTTCCTAAGGGGTAGCCGGGGTCGTTTCCAACAGCGGCGCTGCCCCGTCAAGGGTAATTCGATCGGCCCGCACGGCCAGGCGAGTCAGGCGGGCCGCTTCAGGGCGGCCGCCGCCGCGCGCAGGGAGGCGACTCCGAGGATCTGCAGCAGCAGGCCATAGACGCCGATTCCGGCCGCGATCTGGAAGCCCAGCGCGACGAACCTGATCAGGCCATGCGTCCCGGAAGGCACCAGACCCGTCGACAGCCAGAGCAGGGTGCCCATCGCGGTGGCGGCGATCACGATCCGCGGCAGCCGTTGTCGCGCGGCCGCATCGAGCGCGAAGCCAAATTCACGCCTGCCCTTGCGCAGCAGCGAAAGCGCACAGCTCGAGGCGCCGGCCGCGATGCTGGCGGCGACCCCGCTCGCGCCGAAATAATGACCGAGTACGACCGCAAGCGCGATCGCCACGACAAAGCCTTTCGCCGTGGCCAGTAGCGGCGTCATCGTGTCGCTGCGGGCATAGTAGGCCGGCGACAGGGCCTTGATCAGCACGTGGGCCGGCAGCCCCAGCGCCAGCAACGTCAGCGCATGCGCGGTCGCGGTACTGTCAGCCGCGCCGAACGCGCCATGCTCGAACAGCAGCTGCACGATCGGCCCGGCCAGCACGATCAGGCCGAGCGTCGCCGGCAGCGCTAGCCCGGCCGCGAGTTCCAGCGCGCGCGATTCCGCATGGGCCACCGCATCGCGGTCGCCGCTGCTCACCGCGCGCGTCAGCTCCGGGACCAGCACGGTCCCCATGGCGACGCCGACGATGCCGAGCGGTAGCTCGATCAGCCGGTTGGCGAAGTAGAGCCAGGAGACCGCGGACGGCGTGGCGGAGGCGATGATCGCGCCGGCCACCATCAGCCATTGCGGGCCGGAGCTTGCGATCATGCCGGGAATGGCCTTGGCGAAGAAGCCGCGCATCTCCCCGTCGAGGCTGATCCGCAGCGGCGTCGCGAGGCGTCCGCTCCGCTGCGACAACAGCATCGCGAGTTGCAGCAGGCCGGCGAGGCCGACGGTGGCCGCCAGCATCCACGCGGCGAAGCGCGCATCGGCGTGCCAGATGATCAGCAGCGCGATCGCAGCGATCAGCGCGATGTTGAACAGCAGCGGCGAGAAGGCGGTGAGCGCAAAGCGCCCTTGCGCGTTGAGCAGTCCCATCAGCACCGTGACTGGACCGGCAAAGGCGAGATAGGGCAGCATCAGCCGCGCGTTGGCGACGGCGAGGTCGAGCGTCTCGCTGCCGATGAATCCGGGCGCAATGATCGTGATGATCAGCGGCATCGCAACCGCAATGACCAGCGAGATCGCGATCAGCGCCGCGCTGACCGTGCCGAGCACGCGGCCTGCGAACGCGGACGCGGCATCCTCGCCGTCGCGCTCACGCATGCGCAGCCAGGCCGGGACCAGCGCCGCATTCAGCGCCCCCTCGCTGAGCAGGCGCCGCACCACGTTGACGAGCTGGAAGGCAGCCAGAAACGCATCGGCCACCGCGCCGGTGCCGAGCAGGGCCGCGATCAGGGAATCGCGCGCAAAGCCCAGCAGTCGCGAGGCCAGCGTTCCCGTCGAGACGGTCAGGAAGGAGCGGATCATCGGGCTTGTTATAATACCGTTGCTTGCCCGCGCGGGGCCGGTCGTGATAGGCCGCGAGCCAGATTTCAGGCCGACAGGAAGCGGATTTCTCCGGCAATCGCAATCCGGCAACAGGATCAAGGTGAATGGTTGACGTGAAATATGACGTTCTCGGGATCGGCAATGCACTGTTCGACGTGCTGGTCAGGACCGACGAGGCTTTTCTGGCCAAGCACGGCATGACCAAGGGCAGCATGTCCCTGATCGACGAGGCGCGGGCCGCGGCCATCTACAATGACATGGGCCCGGCGACGGAAGTCTCTGGCGGTTCGGCCGCCAACACCATCGTGGGCATCGGCAGCCTGGGCGCGCGCGCCGCCTATGTCGGCAAGGTCAAGGACGACCAGATCGGCAGGCTCTATGTGCACGACATCCGTGCCGCCGGCGTTGCCTTCAACACGCCCGCCGCGAAGGATGGGGCCGCCACCGGCTGCTCCTACATCCTGGTCACGCCCGACGGCGAGCGCACCATGAATACCTATCTCGGCGCCGCGCAGGATTTGTCGCCTGCCGACATCGACCCCGCCGAGATCGCGAGCGCCGGCATCGTCTATCTCGAAGGCTATCTCTGGGACCCCAAGAACGCCAAGGACGCCTTCGTCAAGGCGGCCAAGATCGCGCATGATGCCAGGCGCAAGGTGGCGCTGACGCTGTCGGATTCCTTCTGCGTCGATCGGTATCGCGAGGAATTCGTGTCGCTGATGCGCAACGGCACGGTCGACATCGTCTTCGCCAACGAGTCCGAACTGCACTCGCTCTACCAGACCTCGGACTTCGACGCCGCACTCAAGCAGCTTCGCAACGACGTCAATCTCGGCGTGGTCACCCGCAGCGAGAAGGGCTGCATGGTCGTTTCCGCCGAAGACGCCGTCGCCGCGCCGGCCTTCCCGATCGCCGAGCTGGTCGACACCACCGGCGCCGGCGATCTGTTCGCCGCGGGCTTCCTGTTCGGCCTGTCGCGCAACCTCGCCTACAAGCAGTGCGGCGAACTCGGCGCGCTGGCGGCGGCCGAAGTCATCCAGCACATCGGCGCCCGCCCGCAGGTGTCGCTGAAGGAACTCGCCGAGCAACGCGGGCTGGCTGGATGACTCCGCTGTCATCGCCCGGCTTGACCGGGCGATCCAGTAACCCGTGACGTCAGTGGCTCACCGAGAAGCCGCAGCGTACTGGATTCCCCCGCCTTCGCGGGGAATGACAGTCGTGGTGTGGTGATGGCTGCCGCCCCTCACGCCGCCTTCCGCCCGCTTCCCGCATCGAGCCCGGCATACACGCCGCGCTCGAAGCCGGCGAACGCCTCCAGGCACTTGGTGTCAGCGAACGGCAGCAGCTGCATCAGGATCACGCCGGTGACGTCACGTGCCGGATCGATCCAGTAATAGGTATTGGCGAGACCCGCCCAGGCGAGGCTGCCGGCGCTGCGGCCTTCCGCGGTCTTGGCCGTGTTGATCATGAAGCTGAGGCCCCATTTCTTCACCTGCTCCGGATAGAGATCGACGTCGTTGGTGTACATCGGCGCCGCCGTATTCATCCGGGTCATGTTGAGATCGCCGATGTGGTTCTGTCCCATCGTCGCGACGGTCTCGGCCTTCAGCACCTGGTTGCCATTGCCGCGGCCCTTGTTCAGGATCATCTGCGTGAACCTGATGTAGTCGGCCGCGGTCGCATAGAGGCCACCGCCACCCATGTGGAACTCCGGCTCCTGTTCGAGCTCGAACGGAATCGCAGCGAGCTGGCCGTCCTCACCGCGCGCATGCATGCCGACCAGGCGCTTGCGCATGTCGCCGGTGATCTTGAAGCCGGTGTCGGACATTCCGAGGGGAGCGAAAAGATCGTCGCGCAGATAGGCATCCAGCCGCTTGCCGCTGACCGCCTCCACGGCCTTGCCGACGAAATCGATGTTGGTGCCGTATTCCCAGCGTGTGCCGGGGTCGGTCATGACGGGCGTCTTCAGCGCCGCGTTCTGGCAGGTGGTGATGGCGGGGATTCCCGCCTTTTCCAGATAGATCGCAAGATCGCCGTTCCACATGTTGTAGGCGAAGCCGGCGGTGTGGGTCATGAGCTGGCGCAGCGTGATCGGCCGCTTCGCCGGCCGCAGCTTCGCTGCGCTGGCCGCATCGAAGCCTTCGAGCACTTGCGGACTGGCGAGATCGGGCAGCACCTCGCCGATCGGCGCGTCCAGCGATAGCTTGCCTTGCTCGACAAGCTGCATCGCGCCTGCCGATGTCACTGCCTTCGTCATCGAGGCGATCCAGAACACGCTGTCCGCGGTCATCGCATCGGGCCTGGACAGATCGCGCTTGCCGAAAGCGCCCTGGTACAGCACGTCGTTACCGCTGGCGGCGATGGCGACGACGCCGGGAATTTCCTTGGCGTCGCTCTTCTGGCGCAGAATCTCGTCGATCTGGGCTCGGCTTTGCATAGGCATTTCCTCCGGTTTAATTATTATTGGAAGTAACCGACTGTCCTTCGTCATCCGCTGCGCGGCAAGCGCGGCCAAATGCAGCCGTCGGTCGCGATGTCGTGACTTGACGGTCTGCGCCCCACGCGAGACGACAGAATTGCAACACCCCATCGCAATATGCGGTGGATGGCCGCACTTCGCCGTGACCTCGGATGGGCTCCGGCGATATGTTTCGAGGGTTTTAAACACTTGAAACATTTTGTGCGCTGCGGCGTTTGGCCTTTGGCCCAATCAGCGGCTGACGTTAAAACTTGATCCAGATTTGGCGGCCTCCGACGGCCGCGAGGGGACCTGAGATGATTTCGACCTGGAGCGAATGGAAACGCTATCCCCGTCCCGGACGGGGCGAGAACCTCGAGGCGCCGATCGCGCCCGGCATTTACGAGGTCAGGATCGCAGGCTCCGGCGCGCTCCATTCTTTCGGCGCCGTCGACAATCTGGCGCAGGCGCTGGCATTGCTGCCGGTCGGGGCGAAATCCTGGTTTGGCCGCCGCGACGCCTCCGGCGCGCCCGATCTGGAATACCGGACCTGCGCGACCTCCTCGAAGGCCGACGCCAAGGCGGCCGCCGAGCGCATGATCGGCCGCCGCGAGACCTATATGAGCGGCGCGGCTTAACGAGCGACGCGATTGCATCGAGATAGGGCGGCGTCGCGACGCCACCTCTCCCCGGCGCGGAGATGTAAGAGACGCCGTCTCTTGCGTTAACTCCCACCAGATGTGCGTCGGGCGGCGGTGCATTGCGCGCCATATGCCCCTATATTCCGGGCCGATCCGATCGTCCCAGGGAGTGAGACCATGACACCGACCGCCGCCGCACGCGCAACCCACGCCACCGCCAGCCTGCGCGACCGGCTGAAGGATCCTTCGCTGCTGAAGGAGGCCTGCTACATCGACGGCGCCTGGGTCGGCACGCCGGTCTTTGCCGTCAACAATCCCGCGACCGGCGTCGAACTTGCCAGGGTTCCCCAACTCGGTGTGGACGAGACGACCAAAGCGGTCGAAGCCGCCCAGCGCGCCTTTCCGGCCTGGGCCAAGCACACCGCCAAGCAGCGCTCCAACATCCTGCGCAAATGGTTCGAGCTGATCATCGCCAACCGCGAGGATCTCGCGCTGATCCTCACCTCCGAACAGGGCAAGCCGCTGTCCGAGGCGCTCGGCGAGGTCGACATCGGCGCCGCCTATATCGAGTTCTTCGCCGAGGAAGCCCGCCGCGTCTACGGCGAGACCATCCCGACGCAGCGGCCCGATGCACGGCTGCTCGCGATCAAGCAGCCGATCGGCGTCTGCGGCGCCATTACACCGTGGAATTTCCCGAACTCGATGATCACGCGGAAAGTGTCTCCGGCGCTCGCGGCCGGCTGCACCGTGGTGCTCAAGCCCGCCAACGAAACGCCGCTCTCGGCTTTGGCGCTGGCCGTGCTGGCCGAGAAGGCCGGCATCCCCAAGGGCGTCCTCAACATCATCACCGGCGATGCGCCGCCGATCGGCAAGGTGCTGTGCGAGCATCCGGCGGTGCGCTTCGTCGGCTTCACCGGCTCGACCGCGGTCGGCAAGATTCTCTACCAGCAGGCCTCCGTCGGCGTGAAGCGGCTCGGCCTCGAGCTCGGCGGCAACGCGCCCTTCGTGGTGTTCGACGATGCCGATATCGATGCGGCGGTCGAAGGCGCCATCGTCTCGAAATATCGCAACATGGGCCAGACCTGCGTCTGCGCCAACCGCCTCTACGCCCAGGACAAGATCTACGACGAGTTCGTGAAGAAGCTCTCGGCCAAGGTCGCAGAGATGAAGGTCGGTGACGGTACCGAGAGCGGCGTCACGCAGGGCCCGCTGATCAATCTGAAGGCGGTCGACAAGGTCGAGCGCCACATCGCGGACGCCGTGAAGCGCGGCGCCAGGGTCGTCACCGGCGGCAAGCGCAGCGAGCTCGGCCGCTCCTTCTTCGAGCCCACCGTGCTCGCCGACGTCAAGCCGGACTCGCTGGTGGCGCAGGAAGAAACCTTTGGCCCGCTCGCGCCCGTCATCCGCTTCAAGGACGAGGCCGATGTCGTCGCGATGTGCAACGCCTCGCCGTTCGGCCTGGCCTCCTACTTCTACTCCCGCGACATCGGTCGCGTCTGGCGCGTCGCCGAAGCGCTCGAGTCCGGCATGGTCGGCGTCAACACCGGCCTGATCACGACGGAAGTCGCGCCCTTCGGCGGCGTCAAGGAAAGCGGGCTCGGCCGCGAAGGCTCGCGTCACGGCATGGAAGAATATGTCGAGATCAAATACGTGATGATGGCGGGTGTGTAGCTGCCGCGCTTAATCTCGTAGCCCGGACGGAGCGCAGCGAAATCCGGGCTACAAAGCCCTACCGCCGCAGCACCGCGATCGTGCGGTTCGCGAATGTCAGCCGCTCGGCCATGACCGACACGAAATAGGTCAGCAGCTTGTGGCTGAGCACGGGGTCCTCGGTCTTGATCGCATCGAACTGGTGCGTATTGAGCACGTAGAGCACGCTGTCGACTTCGGCCTGGATCGTCGCGCTGCGCGGCGTGTTCGACACCAGGCCCATCTCGCCGATCGTGGTGTAGCGCCCGAGGCTGCGCACGCGCGTGGTGCGGTCCTCGTCGGCGGGCACCATGATGCCGACGCGGCCTTCGAGGATGAAATGCATGGAATCGGCGGGGTCGCCTGCCCGCACGATGATGTCGCCGGCTTTGACCTCGAGGCGCTGGCAGCGGTGGATCAGCCTGTCCGCGTCGTGCTCGCTGTCGAGAATTCCGCTGAACCAGTCGCGCAGGCTGGCTTCTTCCTGAGCCAGCTCCTGATGCTGTGAGATGATCTCGTTCTCGCACCATTCCAACGCGCGGTCGAGCTCGGAAACGATGGTGACGCCCTCGCCGACGAAGTCGCTGGAGCGCAGCACCTTCTCGGCCGCGGCCGATAGATGCACCAGGATCAGCTCGACGCCGAGGTCACGCGCGCTGCGCTTGATCTGGGCAAAGCTGTAGGCTGCCGAGGAATCGACGCCGGTGACGAGCTTGAAGTCGAACAATAGATAGCGGCATTCCGGGTGCTCCTGGAGCAGCCGCTTGACGTGCTGGTACAGCCGGTTGGCGGATCCGAAGAACAGATAGCTCTGGAGATTGAGGCCGCGGATCTTGCCGCCGTGAGCGAGCAGCACCTCCTGGTCGTCGCGCGAGCGGTCGAGCGATGATCGGTATTCGGAGCCGTCGAAACTGTACTTGATCGACTCGACGCGCGCAGCGCTGAAGGCGAACGTCGCGCAGCCGATGATCACGCCGATCAGGATGCCCGGCACGAAACCCCAGATCACGATGATGACGATGATGGCGATCAGCGACAGATATTCGAGTTTCGAGAGCCGCTTGCGCGACTCGATGATCCATTTGTGCAGCTGATCGGCGCCGAGATAGAGCAGCAGGCCGCCAAGCACGAATTTCGGGATGAAGCCGAGCAGCGCCGGCGCGATCGCGAGCATCAGCAGAGACAGCACGGCGACCGTCAGGCCGGACAGGCGCCCGCGCCCGCCGGTCGAGAAGTTGAGAATCGAGCGGCTGATCGAGCTGCAGCCGGCGTAACCGCCGAGCAGGCCGGTCAGGATGTTGGCGGCCCCGGTAACGTTCAGTTCGCGCTCCAGATTGGCTTCGCGATGCGTAGCGACCTCGATGCCGGTGGTATTGAAAAGCGTGCTGGCGGCGGTGACGAAGATGACGGCGACGACGTTGCCGAGCAGGTCCGGTATGGCGAACCAGGGATAGTGGGTGAGATCGTCGATATGCCATGGCAGCATGAAGGCCGCCTGCGGCGGAGGCGGAAACGTCCAGCCCAGCGCACGTGCGTCATCGAGCGAAACACCTGTCATCCAGAACGCCAGATGCGCCGCGAGCACGCCGCCAACAAGGATGATCGGCAGTCCGAACGGGCTGCGCGAACGATGCCAGGTGAGATAGAGCACCAGCGCCATCGCGCAGGCCGCCCCCAGTTCCAGCAATGTGGTTCGGTCGACGAAACGGGACAGCGTCGCGAATTGCAGTGGATGGTCGGTGATTACCCTGATCGCGCCGAGCGCGATGAGAAGTCCGGTGGCGCCGAGGAAGCCGCCGACGACGGGATAAGGCACGTAGCGGATGGCGCGGCCGAACCGCGTCAGTCCGAGCCCGCACAGAACCAGCCCCGTCAGCACGGTCGAGAGGCCGAGCGTGATCAGGACCGGCGCGAGCAGTGGCGCCGACAGGTTCGCCGTCTCGATGCGCTCGACCAGCGAGGCCGCCAGGATCCCCGTCACTGCCGCGGTCGAACTGTCGGGGGCCGCGACCACGAAGGGCAGGGAGCTGCCAAGCCCGATGACGATGGCGAGAACCGCCGAACTGACGAAGGTTGCCGTGATGCCGTAGGACAAATAGGGCGACAGCGGTCCGGCGAAAATCAGCAGCGAATAGGATAGCCCGAAAGTGACGGTGAGGACGCTGGCGGCGCTTCCGCCCAGGATGTCATTCAAGGCACGCTTGAGGGCCGGATTGAACCGGGGAATTGGACTGAAGGTAATGGCTGGATCGGTCACGCCGTTGCGCTCGTTCCTGAAAATGTCTCTCCGAGACGTAGACGAGTACAGGCTAAGCGCAACAGGATTCTTGCGATTATGAAATATCCAACAGTTCCGCGCGAATATCCACATTCACAGCCTGTGAAGGCTCAACCATATGGCTGCGAGAAACCGTAAGCACTGGCCCTTCGACGTCATTGCGAGCGTAGCGAAGCAATCCACGATCTCTCCGCGGCGAGGATCTGGATTGCTTCGCTGCGCTCGCGATGACGGATTGGGACGCTAGCAGGGTTCAGATCTTCAGCTCTGTCCCGGTCACGCGCCGGTACGCGTCCAGATACCGCTTGCTGGTGGCCTCCACCACGCTGGCGGGCAGCGGCGGTGGCGGGGCGTCGCCATTCCAGCGGCCGGCGCGGCGCTCGACGTCGAGATAGTCGCGCAGCGGCTGCTTGTCGAAGCTCGCCTGCGGCTGGCCGGGCTTGTAGGCATCGACCGCCCAGAAGCGCGAACTGTCCGGCGTCATCACCTCGTCGATCAGGATGATGCGGCCGTCCTTGTCGCGGCCGAATTCGAACTTGGTGTCGGCGATGATGATGCCCTGTTCGCGGGCGAGCTCCTCGCCGAGCGTGTAGATCGCACGCGTCATGCTCTCGAGCGTGTAGGCCGTCTCGTCGCCGACGACCTCGCGCATCCTTGCGATGGTGATGTTCTCGTCGTGGCCGGTCTCGGCCTTGGTGGCCGGGCTGAAGATAGACGGCTCCAGCTTCTCGCTTTCGACCAGGCCCGCCTTCAGCTTTTCGCCGGCGAGCGTGCCGCTGGCTGCATATTCCTTCCAGGCCGAGCCAGAGAGATAGCCGCGGATCACGCATTCGATCGGGAACACCGTGGTGCGGCGGCAGAGCATGGCACGGCCGAGGATTTCGGCGCGGTGCGGTTTCAAGGCCGGCACGGCCGCGATGATCTCGTCGGTGTCGGCGCTGATCATGTGGTGCGGCACCACGCCTTCGAGCTCATTGAACCAGAACGCGCTGATCTGGGTCAGGACCGCGCCCTTCATCGGAATGGTCTCGCCCATCACGACGTCGAAGGCGCTGATGCGGTCGGTGGTGACGAGCAGCAGGCGGTCGTCGTCGATGGCGTAGATGTCGCGCACCTTGCCGCGGCCGATCTTGGGCAGGGGCAGGTCGCTGGAGAGCATGGTGGTCATCGGTAAAGCTTTCGCAGGCAGGTCTTCAGGCAAAGAACCGGCCGCACCGGACAGCGCGGCCGGACCGGGATAGCCTATTCCGGCAGCGGAATGAACTCATGTTCCTCGGGAACCGCCGCGAAGCGGCCGGTTTTCCAGTCCTGCTTGGCCTGCTCGATCCGCTCCTTGCTGGAGGAGACGAAATTCCACCAGACATGGCGCGGGCCCTCCAGTGCATCGCCGCCCAGAAACATCATGCGTGTCGGCCTCACGGCCTTCACGGTGATGCGATCGCCGGGACGGAAGATCAGCAGCCGCGGTCCTTCGTAGCGCTCGTTCGCGATCTCGACCTCGCCTTCGACCACGTAGATCGCGCGCTCCTCATGGTCGGGATCGAGCGGCACGGTTGCGCTGGCGACGGCCGTGACCTCGGTATAGAACCAGGGCGAGACCATCGACACTGGCGAGGTGACGCCGAAGGCCGAGCCCGCAATCACCTTCGCGGTAAAGTCGCGTTCGGAGATCACCGGCAGGTCGGCGGCCCCGTAATGCTGGAACGAGGGCGCGATCTCTTCCGACCCGGCCGGCAGCGCGATCCAGCTTTGCAGGCCCAGCATCTTCTGCCCCGCGGCGCGCTGCACATCCGGCGTGCGTTCGGAATGCGCGATGCCGCGCCCGGCGGTCATCAGGTTCATCGCGCCGGGCTGGATCTCCTGGATGTTGCCCTCGCTGTCGCGATGCATGATCGCGCCGTCGAACAGATAGGTGACGGTGGCAAGCCCGATGTGGGGATGCGGTCGCACGTCCATGCCCTTGCCGGAGACGAACTGCACCGGTCCGAAATGATCGAAGAAGATGAAGGGGCCGACCATCTGCCGCTTGCCATGCGGCAGCGCACGCCGCACCGCGAATCCATCACCAAGGTCACGCGTGCGCGGCACGATGACCAGATCGAGCGCATCGCAGGACAGGGGATCGCCGAGCACGGGATCGTTGGAGGGTTGCCAGCTCATGGTGGGACTCCTTTGGCTTTCTTCGACCCGATCGTAGCAGGATTTTCGGCCGTCGTCGTGACAAGGTCCGCTGTCATCGCCCGCGAAGAGCTCCGCGCGGCGGCGTCGGAGAAGCTGGTGGTCGTACGCATGGGCCGCTCGTCGAACTGGCCGCAGGAAGAAGACGGCGTGTTCGATCTGGTGAGGGATGTTGTGTGGGCGACGCGCGCCGCTTCTCTCCCTCTCCCCGCTTGTGGGGAGAGGGGGAGTCTCCGCAAGGCAGGTGAGAGTTGACTTCGCGGAGAGTCCCCCTCACCTGGAATCCAAGCTGTGCTTGGGTTCCGGCCTCTCCCCGCAAGCGGGGAGAGGCGAAGGGACCTCTTACCGTCCCAGCTCCGTCGCCTTGGCGACGCGATCGAACCGCTCCAGCGTCATGATCGCATCGGCGAACTTCTCGGCCCGGGCATTCAACACCGGCCGCGCCAGGGTCAGGAATTTCTGCTGCATCGCCTGCGCATCCGGGAACGAGGTCGGTTCGCCCGAGGGATCGGCGTAGAGCCGCTCATGCACGCCGTCGTCGGTGGTGATGCTGACGCGCGCGCCGAACGGATGGGTGCGGCCGATTTCGAGGCGGTCGTCCTGCACCACGTCGAACTTGTCGGCGAGCGCGTCGATGGCGGCGTCGCCGAGCCGGTTGTAATCGTCCCAGCCGAACGAGCCCTGGTCGAGCGCGAGCGCGCCGGTGAAGAACATCGAGAACTGGCCGCCGACGATCGAGGTGGGATGCCGCTTGGTGGCGGCATCGCCGGTCAGCGTGATGCCGTTGCGGTGCAGGCCGATCTCGACGCGCTTGACCTGGTCGGGCGTCAGATTGTGCTCGCGCCGCATCGCGATCAGCGCGTCGATCGCGGCATGGGTGTAGCGGCAGCTCGGATACGGTTTCACGCCGATCTTCATCGTCTCATAGGTCGTGCCGAGTCCGGCGACCGCCTTGGCGGGATGCGGATCGTCGGTATAGCCGGCGAGCAGGCCGTGCTTGCCTTCGACCGATTCGGTCGAGCCGACGAAATCGTTGCGCGCCAGCGTCGCGGCGATCACGCCGTTCATCGCGGCGGCGCCGACCTGGTAGCGCTTGTTCCAGGCGCCGTTGACCAGGAATTGCAGCGAGCCCGCCGCCTGGCTGCCGGAGACGCCGAAAGCGGCGATGATCTGTGCCTCGGACAGGCCGAACAGCTTGCCGGCGGCCGCGGCCGCGCCATAGGTGCCGGCGGTGGCGGTCGGGTGGAAGCCGCGCGCATAATGCGAGGTCGGATCGAGCGCGTTGCCGAGCCGGCAACAGACCTCATAGCCCGCCACGATCGCGGTCAGCACGTCGCGGCCCGAGGCGCCGACCATCTCGCCGACGGCGAAGGCGGCCGGGACCACCGGCGCGCTGGGATGCAGCGAGGAATCGGCATGGGTGTCGTCGAAATCGAGGGAATGGCCGAGCGCGCCGTTGAGCAGCGCCGCCACCGCGGGCGTCCAGGTCTTGGTGTCGCCGAACACGGTGGATTCACCCTTGCTGTCTAGCGCGAGCGCCTCCAGCATCTTCAGGATCGAGGGGGTGGATTCAGCCTCGCTGCGGGCCCGGATGGCGCTGCCGAGGAAATCCAGCGTCAATACCTTCGCGCGATCCAGCACCTCCGCTGGAATATCGTCAAATTTCAGATTGAAGACATAGGCGGCGAGCGTTGCGGTTTCGTGGGCCATCGTGTTTCCTCGTTTTGGCGCGCAAGTTAGGCGGGCTCATTTGGCCTTTCAAGCGGCCTTGGGGCCGCGGGCATCAGCCATGCTTTTGGCCGGCTTTAAGGATTGGACCTGGATCTTCGATGATGGCACTCGCAGCGCGGCTGTTCGACCGGGTCTGGTCGCGGAAAACGCAACTGGGGCTGGCGATCCGGGTCACGGTGGCCGCCACCGCAGCCTATGCGCTCGCCACCGCCCTGCACCTGTTGTTGCCGCTCTGGGCGGTTCTTACCTCCATCATCGTGACCCAGATGAGCGTCGGGCGCTCGCTGAAGGCCACGCGTGACTACATGCTGGGCACGATCGGCGGCGCCATTTATGGCGGCGCCATCGCCATCATGATTCCCTATTCCGGCGAGCTGGGTCTCCTCGGTTTGCTGGTGCTGGCCGTGGCGCCGCTTGCCTTTGTCGCGGCGATCTATCCGAATCTGAGTTCTGCAACGGTGACGGCGGTGATCGTGCTCGTGCTTCCGACCATGCATCATGCCGATCCCATGGCCTCGGCGATCGACCGCGTCAGCGAGGTCGCGGTTGGGGCCATCACCGGGCTGCTGGTCTCGTTCCTGGTGCTGCCTTCGCGCGCCGTGCGGCAGATCCGCGCCAGCGCGGCCGGCCTGCTCGAATTGATTGCGGACGCCTTCACCGAATTGCTGGCGGGCCTGACGCGCGGGCGCGACAACGACGCGCTGCACCGGATCCAGGACGGCATCGGCACCGCGATGGTCGGCATGAACGCGATCGGCGCGGAGGCGGAGCGCGAGCGCGCCGCGCGGCTGTCGGGCGGGCCCGACACCGGCCCGTTGCTGCGAACGGTGCTGCGGCTGCGCCATGACGTCGTGATGATCGGCCGCGCCACCGTGGTGCCTCTGCCGATCGAGGTGCAGACCCGGCTCGCGGGTCCGCTGGCGGAAGTCTCGACCGTGATCGCGCATTTCCTGCGATCGGCTGCGGCCGCCATGCGGCAAGGCGCCGGCGCGCCGCCGATCCGGCCGGTCCATCTCGCCCTCGAGCACTACGCCGAGGCGGTCGCCGCCGTGCGCAGGGACGGGCTGATCCGCGGCCATTCCAGCGACACCGCCGAGCGCTTCTTCGCCATCGGCTTTTCGCTGGAGCAGATGCACCAGAATCTCTGTGATCTCGATCGCGTCGTCGGCGAATGGTCGGAGGCAGCGGCTGATGGGCCGGTGCGCAAGGCCGAGTAAGCGAGAGCGTTTTCGAGCGAAGTGGACACCGGTTCGCGTGAAGAAAACGCGTCAAAACAAGAATCTAGAGCGTTTCACATTTTGACGGAAGCATAACCTGCGTTGGCGAAGTAGTTGGCGCACTCGCGAGGCTGGATGTCCT
>NZ_JAFCKW010000023.1 GCF_018129965.1 Bradyrhizobium diazoefficiens
CGCTGCCGCGTCCACCGCAGGCCCGGCTCGCAAGTCGTGACGACGTACGATCGCCCCTCAAGGATGAGCCGGGATGGGCGATACATACGACAAATCCGAATTTCGGTAAAGTGGAATATTTTCACTCGGAGGGGTTGACGTGCCGGCGAAACAGGCCGACGGGCGACGTGACCATGAGGCCGCACGCAGAAAGGGGCGGTGCCAGGCACCGCCCCTTCAATGGCCTTTACACCCGCATCAATAGCGCGGGTCGCCCCAGACGCGGGGGTCCTGTCGATAGGCCGGCGTCCAGGCACCCGCGTAAGGCTGCCGATAGCCACCGCCATAATATGCGTTGCCACCATAGGCGGGACCGCGATCATAATAGTACTGGTTCTCGTAGTACTCGCGGCGACGGCTTTCAGCGATCGCTCCGACAGCGAGGCCAGTCGCCGCGCCCATGATGGCGAGGGCTGCAGCATTAGGTCCGCGGCGATAGTGACGGCGCCTGGCCGCGCTGAAATCGGTCGCATCCGACGCAGCATGGCTCGCGACGGGAGCCTTTGCAGGCGCCCCGGACGAAGCCGCTGCGGACGGGGATACCGAAGCCGCGACAAGGGCGAGGCTTGCGAACGCAGCTACCACCGTCCTGCGGCCCGCTATGGACATCATCGATTCAACACTCATTTTGAAATTCCTCTGGTCGCTCCCGAGCGACATCATCAACCACCACCAACGCCCGGACCATCGGAAGGTTTCGTGATCGCGGCAATCTGCCACGCTTCGAACGATTTTAAGTTCGACCAACCGATCCAGCTTGATCCATGCAACCTGAGCGGATAATGAACAGCCGCGCCGTTTTGGGTCGCCGTAAGCGTTTACGTGAACCAACGCATCAACCGACGCCGTCGGAATCGATGCCATTTTGGGTTCAACGTGCCTGACGCGTCCTATTCCTCAAGAGAAATCAGATGATCGCAGTTCGCAAACTGCCGGCGCGCTATGCGCCGATCATGATGCCATTCGTGCTGTCCATCCTCATGACCGCCGTGGTGTCGGTCATTTCCACGCTTCGAAGCCTCGGAGCAACGCCGGCGTTCCTGGCAACCTGGCCAGGCGCCTGGGCGCTCTCATGGCTGGTCGCCTTTCCCACCCTGCTGCTGGTGCTGCCCATGGTCCGCAGGATCGTGGCCTGCATCGTCGCGGCCCCATCCCAACCAGGCCGCTACCGGCAGGGACGGCGGCGACGGCGACCCGTCGTCCCGCTTTATACCGCTACGACAGCGCCCCCAGCACGCCGCGCGTGGCCTTGTCGATCTCTTCGACGTAGCGGCGGCGGGCGGTGGTCTCGGTCAGGAAGCCGACGACCTTGCGGCTGTCGGTGGAATCGACCACCGCCAGCATCTCCGCTTCCGCCTCGTCGAACACCGCCATCGCCGACTTCACGTTCATCTCCGGGATCAGCACGATCTCGGTCAGGCGGGCGAGTTCGATCACCTGGATGTCGTCGGCGATGGTGTCGAGATCGCCGGAAAACAGATCGGGCAGCAGGACGAGGCCGACATATTCGTCCGCATTGTTGACGACGACGATTCCGGGCCGAGATCCCAGCGCGAATTCGCTCCGAACGGCGGCGATGGTCGTGGTCGACGGCACCTTGCCGACGTCGGAGCGCATCAGCCGCTCCACGGTGAGATTGCGCAGCCAGCCGACATCGTTGGCACTGCGGATGGTCTCGCCGCGCAGATGCAGGCGCCAGGTCGAGAACGAATGGCCGAACATGAAGCGGACGCAGATCGAGGTGACGATGCAGCCTGCCAGTACCACGGCGGTGACGTCGACATTGCGGGTCATCTCGAGCACGAGGAACGACATGGTCAGCGGACCGCCGACGATGGCGACGCCGAGTGTCGCCATGCCCGTCAGCATCGCGACCAGCGGATCGATCACGAATTCCGGGCTGATGAGCAACAGCACCGCGGCGAAGAACTTTCCGATCAGGCTGCCGACGAACAGCGAGGCAAAGAACAGACCGCCGCGAAACCCCGAGGCGAGCGAGATCAGGCAGGCCGTCACCTTCAGCGCGATGATCAGCGCGATCAGGCCTATCGTCATGTCGTGAAACAGGTCGAGCACCATGGCGCCGTGGCCGGCCGCCAGCACCTGCGGCGTGACAATCGCAAAGCCGCCGACGACGAGGCCGCCGACCGCCGGGCGCAGCCAGACCGGCAGCCACGCGAACAGGCGCTCGAACATCGAGGACGAGCGCATTACGGCGATGCCGACGCCGCTGGTGACGAGCGCGAGCCCGATCAGCGCCAGATATTGCTCGACGCCGACGGCGCTGACCTTGGGTATCTCCAGCGAATATGGCGCGCCGCCGAGCCATTGCGCGGTCAGCGCGCCCGCCAGCGAGGCGGCCAGGATCGGCGCGGCGCTGCCGACCGAATATACCCCGACGATCAGCTCGCAAGCGTAGAAGGCGCCCGTGATCGGCGCGCCGAAGGCGGCTGCGATCGCGGCAGCCGCGCCGCAGCCGACGATCAGGCGCAGGTCGTTGCGGCGCAGGTTGAAGAACTTGCCGAACAACGAGGCGATGCCAGAGCCGATCTGGGTATAGCCGGCCTCGAGGCCGACCGAAGCGCCGCAGCCGTTGGAGATCAGCGTCTGGCTCGATACCACCACGCTGTCGCGCATCGACAGATTGCCGCCGCGCAGCGCATTGGCCTCGATCGGGTCGACCGCGTTCGAGATCTTCAGCTTTCGCCGCCACCATTCCATGACGCCGAGCGAGAGGCCGCCGAGCGCGGGCGCAATCAGCGCCGCCCAGGGACTGACATGGGCGTTGGCCGACAGGCGCACGTCGACGGGAATGCCGTAGATCACCATGTGGGCGATCTGCGCGATCTCGGCCATCAGCGTCACGACGGCGCCCGCCAATGTGCCGATCACGAGCGACAGCGGGATGAGATAGAACTCGTTGCTGCGCAGAAGCGCCCGCAGCCGAACCATGAAGCGGTTCGATCCCTTGCCGTCGACCATATGCCTAAGGCGCACCAACACCGTCTGCCCGTCCTATCGTTCCGACAGGCCGTAGCCGGCCATGCGCTGGCGGACATTTTCGATCTCGTCGCTGGGGAGCAGCGGCGGTTTGCCGATCTGGAGACAGCCGTGATATTGCCGCGCCAGCGTCTCGACCTCGACGGCGAGCCACATCGCCTTGTCCAGCGTCCTGCCGATCGCGATCATGCCATGATGGTCGAGCAGGCAGGCAAGCCGTCCCTCCAGTGCCCGCACCGCGTGCTCGGACAGTTCCGCCGTGCCGAAGGTCGCATAGGGCGCACAGCGGATGCTGTCGCCACCCGCGGCCGCGATCATGTAATGCACGGGCGGGATGTCCATGCCCATGACCGCCAGGATGGTGCAATAGGTCGGATGGGCATGGACGACAGCGTCGACGTCGGCGCGCGACTTGAGGATGTCGCGATGGAAGCGCCATTCGCTCGACGGCTTCTGATGCGGGGCATGCGCACCGTCCATTGCCATGAATACGATCTGATCGGGCATCATGGCCTCATAAGGCACGCTCGTGGGCGTCACCAAAAGACCGTCCGCATGCCGGACGCTGATATTGCCTGATGTGCCCTGGTTGATGCCGAGCGCATTCATGCGGCGGCAGGCGTCGATGATCGCCTGTCTCTTTGCGAGTTCGTCCGCTGTCATCGACATCCCGATTTCACCTCGATTGACTGGCGAAGGGCGTTCGTCAGAGCGGGAGTACGTCAAAGCAATATGGCAGCGCAAGCGAAAGCCGCTCCGACCAGCGGGGCTCTTGCCCGCGGCCCCCGCACGCCGCGAAATAGACAGTTAAATCAATGAATTAACGGATTGTCGCAAATCTAGGCCAGGCTCGACCGAACGGCCGCGATCCCGTTGATCACGAACTGCACCGAATAGGCCGCGAGCAGCACGCCGAGCACACGCGAGAGCACGGCATTGCCGGTCCGCCCGAGGCTACGCGCGATCAGGTGAGCCGAGACGAAGCAGAACATGCAGAGCAGGCAAACTGAGATGACGACCGCGATGACGATCGCGAGCCTCGGCCCGTAGCCGGCATCGCCGGTCAGAAGCAGCGTGGTCGCGATCGCGCCGGGGCCCGCCATCATGGGGATGGCCAGGGGGAAGACCGCGACGTCGGAGGCGTGCTCCGCGGTGGCCTTGTCGGCCTCGCGCGCCTCCCGGTGCGGACGGTCGCCGAAGATCATCTGGTAGGATACGCCGAACAGCAGCAGCCCGCCGGCGATCTGGAAGGCGGGGATGCCGATCCCGAGTTGGCGCAGCAGCCAGTTTCCGGCCAGCGCGATCACCACCAGGATCGACGCCCCGATCAGCGGCGCGCGCAGCGCTATGGTGCGCTTGACCGCGTCGGGCATGCCCCCGGTCGCAGCCAGGAAGGCCGGCGCGAGGCCGACGGGATCGATCACCAGCAGCAATGTCACGAAGGCGGACAGGGCAAAGTCGAGCATGCGGCAGGGTCTCGGGCGAGGTGGCGAGCCATCCATAACCGCTCGAAGACGCCTTCGCGAGGAACATTTGCCGTCGTGGAGTCTTGATCGCGCGAGGATCGAGGACGGGAACGCATTCCCGTGCCCCTCACGAGGAGGATTTATGGCTAGACAAGCAAAGAAACGTGCGAACGCGAAAAAGACCGCGACCCGCCGTCCGCGTCAGGCGCCGAAGATGCTGAGCGACCTATTCCTGGAGACGCTCAAGGATATCTATTACGCCGAGAACAAGATCATCAAGACGCTGCCCAAGATGGCGAAGGCGGCGCATTCGAAGGACCTCGCGGCGGCCTTCAACAAGCATCTGCGCGAGACCCAGGGCCAGGTCAAACGTCTCGACCAGATCTTCAAGATGCTGGGCAAGCCCGCGCGCGGCAAGCCCTGCGAGGCGATCAACGGCATCACCGACGAGGGCGCCGAGATCATGAAGGATTTCAAGAACGCCCCTGCCCTCGATGCCGGCCTTCTCGCGGCGGCACAAGCCGTCGAGCACTACGAGATCTCCCGCTACGGCACGCTGCGCACCTGGGCCGAGGAGCTCGGCATGCCGGACGCGGCAAGGCTGCTCCAGGCGACGCTGGACGAGGAAGAAGCCACCGACCACTCGCTGACCGAACTCGCCACCTCGGTCATCAACCTCGAAGCCGAAGAAGAGTACCGCGAAGCCGCCTGATCGGCCTCGCCCCATCATTTACTGGACGCCGCGGAACATCTCCGCGGCGTCCCGTCGCATGCTTGCAAGGGCCTCGTGCGGTTCGAGAAGCAGGCATGCTCCGAATGCGCGATGCTGGAATTCCCGGGAACCATACCCATATCCGGTTCTCCAACCGCAGCGCCTTCCCCCGAGTTTTGCCATGCAACCCAAAAATCCCCTCGACTGGATGCTGTCCGAAGCTTTGGACCAGCTGACCCGCGCCGATCGGCTGCGCCAGCAGTTCGGCCGCCAGGAAGCGTGCTGGGAGCCGCCGATCGACGTGCTCGAGACCGAGCATGAGCTTCTGATCCTGGTCGCGCTTCCCGGCGTCAATCCGGACAATGTCGAGACCGTCATCCACGACGGCGCACTCGTCATTTCCGGCCAGCGCACGCTTCCGCCGGAGCTTCGCAACGCCCGCATCCACCGGCTCGAACTGCCGCAGGGGCGTTTCGAGCGCCGCATTGCATTGCCCCTCGGCCGCTACGCGATCAGCCGCTTCGTGATGGACGGCTGCGTCGCACTGCGCCTCGCCAAATCCTGAGGTCGACCATGGCCACCGAACAGATGAACACCACGCAGACCAATTCCCAGAACGGCTCAGACGTGAAGATCCCCGACGACGCACTGATCATCATCCCCGTGCGCGAGATGGTGCTGTTCCCCGGCGCCATCGCGCCGATCGCGATCGCGCGGCCGAAATCGGTCGCCGCCGCACAGCAGGCGCTGCGTGAGCAGCGGGCGGTCGGCATCGTCCTGCAGCGCAGCCCCGAGACCGACGAGCCGGGTGCGGACGACCTCTACCGGGTCGCGACCATCGCCAACATCGTGCGCTACATCACCGCGCCCGACGGCACCCATCACATCGTCTGCCAGGGCGTGCAGCGCGCGCGCATTCTCGACTTCCTGCCGGGGACGCCGTTCCTGGCCGCGCGCTTCCAGCAGATTCCGGAGCCGACCACGACCTCGCCCGAGATCGAGGCGCGGGCGCTGAATTTGCAGCGCCAGGCGATCGAGGCGATCGAGCTGCTGCCGCAGGCGCCGCCCGAACTGGCCGCGATGTTCCAGAGCACCACCGCGCCCGGAGCGCTGGCGGATCTGGCGACCTCGTTCATGGACATCAAGCCGCAGGACAAGCAGGAGGTGCTGGAGACCGTCGACCTCGCCTTGCGGGTCGAGAAGGTGTCGAAGCATCTGGCCGAACGGCTGGAGGTGCTGCGCATCTCCAACGAGATCGGCCAGAAGACCCGCGCCTCGTTCGACGAGCGGCAGCGCGAGGCCATCCTGCGCGAGCAGATGGCGACCATCCAGCGCCAGCTCGGCGAAGGCGACGGCAAGGCGGCCGAGGTGGCCGAGCTGACCGCCGCCATCACCAAGGCCAACATGCCGCCGGAAGCGGACGCGCATGCCAGGAAGGAGCTGCGCCGCTATGAGCGCATGCCGGAGGCCGCCGGCGAAGCCGGGATGGTCCGCACCTATCTCGACTGGCTGATCGAGCTGCCCTGGGCGCTGCCCGCGGAGAAGCCGATCGACATCAAGGAAGCGCGCCGCATCCTTGATGCGGATCATTTCGGGCTGGAGAAGATCAAGAGCCGGATCATCGAATATCTGGCGGTGCGCAAGCTCGCCCCGCAGGGCAAGGCGCCGATCCTGTGCTTCGTCGGCCCACCCGGCGTCGGCAAGACCTCGCTCGGCCAGTCCATCGCCCGCGCGATGGATCGCCCCTTCGTGCGCGTCAGCCTCGGCGGCGTGCATGACGAGGCCGAGATCCGCGGTCACCGGCGCACCTATATCGGCGCGCTGCCCGGCAACATCATCCAGGGCATCAAGAAGGCGGGCGCACGCAACTGCGTCATGATGCTGGACGAGATCGACAAGATGGGCCGCGGCGTGCAGGGCGATCCCTCCGCCGCCATGCTCGAGGTGCTCGACCCCGAGCAGAATGGGACGTTCCGGGATAATTACCTCGGCGTGCCCTTCGACCTGTCGCGCGTGGTGTTCATCGCGACCGCCAACATGCTGGACCAGATCCCCGGTCCGCTGCTGGACCGCATGGAGCTGATCAGCCTTGCCGGCTACACCCAGGACGAGAAGCTGGAGATCGCGCGGCGCTATCTGGTGCGGCGTCAGCTCGAGGCCAACGGCTTGACCGCGGAGCAGGCCGAGATCGAGCCGGAGGCGCTGCAGCTGATCGTCAAGGGCTACACCCGCGAGGCCGGCGTGCGGAATCTCGAACGCGAGATCGGCAAGGTGTTCCGGCATGCCGCGGTGCAGGTCGCCGAAGGCACGGCCGCGAAGGTCGTGGTGCGTGCGAAGGACATCGGCACCGTGCTCGGGCAGCCGCGTTTCGAAGGCGAGATCGCGCAGCGCACCAGCGTTCCCGGCGTGGCCACAGGCCTTGCCTGGACGCCGGTCGGCGGCGACATCCTGTTCATCGAGGCGACGCGGGTCCCCGGTCGGGGCAATCTGATCCTGACCGGCCAGCTCGGCGACGTCATGCGCGAGAGCGTGCAGGCGGCACTGACGCTGGTGAAGAGCCGCGCCACGCAGATCGGCATCGATCCGCAGCTGTTCGAGAAGAGCGACATCCATGTCCACGTGCCGGCGGGTGCCACCCCGAAGGACGGACCGAGCGCGGGCGTCGCGATGTTCACCGCGCTGAGCTCACTGCTCACCAACCGCACGGTGCGCAGCGATACCGCGATGACCGGCGAGATCTCGCTGCGCGGGCTGGTGCTGCCGGTCGGCGGCATCAAGGAGAAGGTGGTGGCCGCGGCCGCCGCCGGCTTGAAGCGGGTGATGCTGCCGGCGCGCAACAGGCGGGATTATGACGACATCCCGCAGAGCGCGCGGGACAATCTCGAATTCGTCTGGCTGGAGCGCGTCGACGATGCCATCGCCGCAGCGCTCGAGCCGGTCGAGGCCCAGATCGGCGCGACAGTCGAAGCGGCGGAGTGATGTGATGAAGAAACTGCTGGAAAGAGCGAAGAGATCGCGGACAAGGCAGCGGCTACGCCAGCTGCTTGATCGTGCCGTCGACGGCGTGCGCGATGCGCTGTCAGGGCCAGGCCCCCGGCTTCAGCCGATCCCGGTCCGGATCAAACGCCGCAAGGGCTAAAGTCCCCTCAGCCCCAGCCCTCGCGGTCGTCCAATCAAAAGGCCCCCTCCTGCGAGGGGGCCTTTGCGTTTATCAGGCCACGGCGTCCTTGGCAGCCTTGACCGGGCGGGCGCGGACGATCTTGCGGGCCGGCTTGGCCTTGAACATCATCTCTTCGCCCGTGAACGGGTTGGTGCCCTTGCGCGCCTTGGTCGCGGGCTTCTTGACAACCACGAACTTGGCGAAGCCCGGCACCAGGAACAAGCCGTTCTTCTTGAGCTCCTTGTGGCCGACATCGGTCAGCGTCTCCATGACGCTCTTGACGTCACGCTTGGAAAGCTCGGTGGCGGTCGCAATCTTTTCGATCAACTGCGATTTGGACATTTGGGCTGGCATCGTGTCTCCTCTGATTCGTTGCCGGTTGCATATTAGACCAACCGGCGAAGGCCTAGAGCCTTCTGCACAGTTTTGTCGCGATTTTACGGGCTTTTTTGGCCGCCTGTGGCAAAAACCCCTGCTTTTTAGCTGCTTCCTGAACGGAAGAGGCCTCGGGCAGCGGTTTTTACCTTGTTTCAAAGGCCCGCACGCAGCCTTGCTAAAGCTGATTCGCTGCTTTCGACAAGCGACGACCGGCCTCTTTGGTCGAGGCCGAGCGCAATTCACCCTGAAAAATAGGGCTGGATCGTCACTCGGTGGCGTCTCAGCCGCTATTTTCCCTGTCTTTTACCGGTCGCGCCGAGCTAGACGCGCTCAATGATGATCGCGGGCGCCATGCCGCCGGCCGCACACATGGTGACGAGACCGCGCTTCAGGTCGCGCCGCTCGAGCTCGTCGAGCAAGGTGCCGATCAGGATCGAGCCGGTCGCGCCGATGGGATGGCCGAGCGCGATCGAGCCGCCATTGACGTTGACCTTGGCGCGATCGAGCTTGAGATCACGGATATATTTTTCCGCAACCACCGCAAACGCCTCGTTGATCTCGAACAGGTCGATGTCGTCGATGGTAAGGCCTGCCTTCGCCAGCACCTTGCGCGTCGCCGGCACCGGCGCGTTCAGCATCAGTGTCGGAGAGTCCCCCATGTTGGCCATCGCGACCACGCGGGCGCGCGGCTTGAGGCCATGCGCCTTGGCGTAGGACGGTGAGGCCAGCAGGATCGCGGCGGCGCCGTCGACGACGCCGGAGGAATTGCCGGCATGGTGCATGAAGTCGATGTCGAGATCCGGGTATTTCTGCAGGATCAGGCCGCGATAGGTCGTGCCCTTGTCGTCGAGCGCATAATCGGCGACCGCCGGAAATGCGGGCTTGAGCGCGCTGAGGCCCTCCATCGTGGTCTGCGGCCGCGGATACTCTTCATGGTCGAGCGCTAGGCTGCCATCCTCGCGATGAACAGGCACGAGGCTCTTCTTGAAGTGACCGCCGGCGATGGCCTGCGCCGCGCGCTTCTGGCTTTCGAGCCCGAGCGCATCGACGTCCTGCCGCGTGATGCCTTCGAGAGTCGCGATCGCATCGGCACAGACGCCCTGATGCGATTGCGGGTGCCGCGCGCGCAGGCGCAGATTGCCGCCATCCATCATCATCGGACCGCCGCCGCGGCGTCCCTCCATCGACATCATCTCGCAGCCGCCGGCGATGACCAGGTCTTCGGCGCCCGCCATGATCGAGGATGCCGCCATGTTGACGCTGGTGATGCCGGAGCCGCAGAAGCGATCCAGCGTCACGGCGCTGGCGCGCACGTCGTACCCGGCATCGAGCGCCGACATGCGGCCGAGGTCACCGCTTTGCGTCGCGACCTGCGCGCTGCAGCCCCAGACGATGTCGTCGACATCGGCAGTGTCGATGCCGGTGCGCTCGGCCAGCGCGCGCAGCACGGTCGCGCCGAGCTGCTGCGGATGAATGCCCGAAAGGGCCCCCTTGCCGGCCTTGCCGACGCCACGCGGGGTACGGCAGGCATCGATGATGAGTGCGTCGGTCATTGGCGTTGTCCTCTTGTTATGAGTGTTGGGAGAGGTTGTCGATCAGGGAGACAGGGGAGTCAATGCGGGGCATCTGCGCCCCTCGCCCGGATTTTCCGTTCCGCGGTTAGGGCACAATGCCTCCGCGACGTCATGGCCGGGCGCGTCCCGGGCATGACGGCCTCGACTCGATAGGAGACATCACGCGCCCGCTGCGTTCTTCGCAATCACATTGCGGTAATAGCTGACGCTGAGTTTCGGCGTGCGCACCTGGGTGTCGAAATTGACGTGGTAGAGCCCGAAGCGCTTGCTGAGCCCGAACACCCATTCGAAATTGTCCATCAGGCTCCAGAGGAAATAGCCGCGCACCGGCACGCCTTCGGCGGTGGCGCGCTGCAGCTGGGCGAGATAGTTGCGCAGATACATGATGCGGTCGGTGTCGTAGATCTTGCCGTCCTGCGTCACGACGTCGTCGCCGGAGGTGCCGTTCTCGGTGATGTAGATCGCATCCGTCTTCCAGATCTTCGCCGCCAGCTTCGGCACCCAGTAGATCGTCTCCGGCGCGATGCGGAGCCAGTCCGAGCTCATGTGCGGGAAGGATTTCGGGATCGGCAGCGGCATGAAGCCGGCGCCCTGATCGGACGGCACCACGTAGTTTTGCGGCGCGTAGATGTTGAGGCCGAGGAAGTCGACCGGCGATCCGATGATCTTCAGCTCGGCGTCGGTAAATTTCGGCGCATCGGCGCCCGCATATTTCAGGAAGGCGTCGGTATATTTGCCTGTCATGATGACGTTGAGATAGCCGGCGTTCATTTCGCGCAGCGCGATCTCGGCGGCACGGACATGCTCGGGCGTGTCGATCGCGGGAACGCAGACGTCGATGTTCTCGGCCGGCCCGATCCTGGTGCCGCGGCGACCCTGCGCCCGCACCGCCTGCACCGCGAGCCCGTGCGCCAGCGCGCTGTTGTGCCTGATCTGGTTGACCTCGCCTTGCGGCAAGGTCACGCCGGGCGCATCGATGCCGAGGCCATAGCCGAACTGCACGAAGCGGCCGCTCTCGTTCAGCGTGAACACGTTCCTGACGCGGTCGGTCAGATGTTTGGCGACGTAGCCTGCATAGTCGCCGAAGATCTTGCAGGTCTCGGTCGAGCGCCAGCCGCCAAAGCGGTCCTGCAGCGATTGCGGCAGATCCCAGTGATACAGCGTCATCCACGGCTCGATGCCGTTCTTGAGGAGTTCGTCGACGAGGCGATTGTAGAAGTCGAGCCCTTTCGGGTTCGGCTTGCCGTCGCCGTCCGGAAAGACCCGCGGCCAGGCCACCGAGAAGCGATAGGCCTTGCCGCCGAGGTCCCTGATGAGCGCGATGTCTTCCTTGTAGCGGTGATAGTGATCGTTGGCGCGGTCGCCGGTGGAGCCGTCCTCAATCTTGCCGGGGATGCGGACGAACTTGTCCCAGATCGAGGCCCCTCGCCCGTCCTCATCGACCGCGCCCTCGACCTGATAGGACGAGGTTGCGGTGCCCCAGAGAAAGCCCGCCGGAAAGCCGCTGCCGCCGCGCGCCGCCGTGGCCGGCCTGGCGTCCGCGTTTCCGAGAGGGCTTGCGATTCCGGCTGCGGACACGCCCGCGATTTTCGCGAACTGGCGACGCGAGACCTTGTCCGACATTGTTGCTGCTCCGAAAGTGGTGCTGATGCCGCCGCACAATGGCGCCTCGCACCGGCTTTGGGAAGCGACGGTGCCGGGACTTGCAGATGCAAAAATGCAGAAGAGCGCTCCGTTTCCTGCGTCGTTATTCGGGCTCGATGCCGAGCCCCTGAATGATCCGGCCGGACGAGGCGAGCTGGTCGTCGAGAAAGCGCTTGGCGCCAGTCGTCGTCACCGCGTCGCCAACACGGACATCGAAGCCGAGCGTGGGCGCACGCTCGCGCACATCAGGCGATTCAAGGGCGCGCGCAAGCTCGGCGCTCAGCTTTTCGACGATGTCAGTCGGCGTACCCGCAGGAGCCATGAACATGAACCAGCCCTGGAGATCGACGCTTTGGAGCGTCTCCGCAATCGCGGGAACGTCCGGCAAGGCATCGAGCCGCCGGGCCCCGGCAACAGCAACGGGTCGCAGCGTACCCGATTTGATGAAGGCCTCGGCGATCGATGCCGACTGGATCGTCACCTGGATGCGACCTGAGATCGCGTCCTGTACCGCATTCGTGGTGGTGTTGTAGGGAATGAGGACAAAACTGGTTCCGGCGCTCTTGTTGATGGCCTGGGCGATCAGGCCCGACAGGTTGCGCGCGCCGTCGACGGCCAGGCTCAAAGACCCCGGCGCCGATTTTTCAAGCTTGATCAATTCCGGCAGGGTGTTGGCCTTCACTTCGGGGTTGACGAGTAGGACATGGTTGCTCTTGGCGACCATCGCGACCGGCACGAAGTCCTTGACGGGATCGTAGGGGAGCTTCCTGAACGTATAGGGGTTGGTGACGAGCGCGGCCGATGTCGCAAACAGGAACGTGTAGCCGTCCGGCGCCGCACGGGCGACCGATTGCGTACCGACGAGATTGGCGGCACCCGGACGGTTCTCGACGATGAACTGCTGCCCGACGGTCCGCGACAATTTTTCGGTGATCAGGCGGCACATCACGTCGGGACTATTGCCCGCGGGCTGCGGCACCACGACGGTCACGGGCCGCTGCGGCCATGACTGCGCGAAGGCCGGAAGAGCGCAGCAAAGCGCCACGCCGGCGAACAGCAGACAGCGGGATAGTCCCGACATGGTATTCCTCCCTTGGAGATGCCGCTTCGCGGCCTTGTTATTGGTCGTTCGAACGACCGCAGCCGTGACCGGCTGCGGCCGTTTGATCAGGCTTCGTCTTCGACGACATTCCTGAGCACGCCGAGACGTTCGACCTCGATCTCGACGACATCGCCGGGCTTCATCCAGAGCGGCGGCTCGCGCCGTGAACCGACGCCGCCCGGCGTTCCGCTGACGATGACGTCGCCGGGCTCGAGCCGCGTGAAGATCGAGCAATATTCGATCTGGCGCGGGATATCGAAGATCATCTGCTCGATCTGCGCTTCCTGCATCACCTGCCCGTTGAGGCGGGTCTGCAAGCGAAGCTTACCGAGCGGGCCGAGCTCTTCCGGTGTCATCATCCAGGGTCCGAAGGCGCCGGTGTCCGCAAAATTCTTGCCCGGCGTGAACTGACTGGTGTGGCGCTGGAAGTCGCGGATGCTGCCGTCGTTGTAGCAGGAATAGCCGACGACATGGTCCATGGCGTCCGCGCGGGAGATGTAGCGCCCGGCCTTGCCGATGATGACCGCAAGCTCGCCCTCGAAATCGAGGTGGGTCGAGACGCGCGGCCGCACGATCGGCTGAAGATGTCCGGTCTGGCTGTTGGCGTAGCGCGGGAAGATGGTGGGATGTTCGACCTCTGCGCGGCCGGTTTCCTTGCGGTGGGTCTCGTAGTTCAGGCCCACGCACAGGATCTTGTCCGGGTTCGGGATGACCGGCTGCCAGATGACTTTTGAGGTCGGGATGGATGCGGCCGTGGACCGTGCATCCGCAACACCTGACAGGCCGGCACCAATGGCCGCCTTGAGATCGGCGTAGCGCGCGCCGAGCACGGCACCGGCATCCAGAAAATTCTCGCCTTCGACAAGGCCCCAGGTGGTGCGGCCGTCGATCGCTACAGTGGCCAGTTTCATGGCGTTCTCTCCATTTTCAAATCGGGAATTTTGTCTCGCTCCGTCGCAACGTCACGAAGGCGCAGGTCGACCTCGCGCAGGAGATCGCCGAGCTCCGCGGCATTGCGCGCGGTGCCGAATACGTAGTGGTCGGGGCGCACGATCGCCGCGACGACGCCGTGGCGGTCGAACCAGTTCGCCATCACGCCCTCGGTCTCTTCGAGAGCATGCGGCACACCTGCGCCGGCAGGCGCGACCGCGGCGACGGACAGGTCCGGGCGCGCGGCGCCGAGCGAGCGCAGCGAGTGTGCATCACTGCTGCGGCCGTCGATGAACAGGCGCCAGCCGGACCCCGCCACCTCGTCCAGCAAGCGCGTCGTCTTGCCGCTTGCAATGCGCGGCTGTGGAAACAGGCTGCCGCGAGCCGGCGCGTCGCGATGTGTCAGACATCCAGCGCGCAGCGGCGGAATGATCTCCTGCCGTGTCATCAGCAGCGGCTTGCCGCCGCCGTCTGCGAGAATCCGGGCATCGCGCTGCCGGGCCGCCGCCGGATCGCGCTCGCAGATCGATTGGCCGATCGCCTTGATCTTGCCGGTCAGCTCGATGACGTGATGCTTGCGCTCGATCGTGTAGCTGTTGAGCAGGCTTTCGGAGGACAGGCCCTTGAGGACCCGATCGAGCTTCCAGACAAAATTGGTCGCATCACGCAGGCCCTGGCACATGCCCTGGCCGATGAAGGGAGGTTGCTGATGCGCGGCGTCGCCGGCGACCAGGATCCTGCCCTTGCGCCAATCGTCGGCGACGAGCGCGTGGAATCGATAGGAGGCCGCCCGCCACAACTCTCCATCCTGCGGCGTGAGCCAAGGCGCGAGCAGCTTCCAGACATTGTCGGACCGCTCCATCTGGCGCGCCTCCTCGCCCGGCAGCAGCATGATCTCCCAGCGGCGGTGGTTGTTCGGGCCGATGAGGAAGCTGACGGGGCGCTCCGGGTTGCAGAATTGCGCGGAGCATTGCGGCAGACGCGCAAGCGCGTTCTCGTTGACGCGCACATCGACCACCAGCCAGGGTTCATCGAAGATGAGATCCTCGAGCCCGAGACCCGCGATCTGTCGCACGGTGCTCGAAGCGCCGTCGCAGCCGATCACATAGCGCGCGGTCACGGACCGGCGCCGTCCATCGGCGTCCTCGAGATGAGCCTCGACGCGTTCCGGCGTCTGAACGAGATCGACGAGTTCGACGCCGAGTTCGGTGCGCACGTTGGAAAAGCCGGATGCGTGGCGGCGCAGCTCGGCCTCGACCGCAGGCTGGCTGAACACCATGCTCGGCGTGTAGCCGAGCGGATAGGGCTTTGCGACCATGTCGATGCGCCGGATCAATTGGCCGTCGACGCCGAAATGCTCGGATGCAGTGAAAGGCTCGACATAGGGCGCGACTGCATCCGCGACGCCCATATTGTCGAACACGCGAAAAATCTCGTGATCGAGCGCAATCGCGCGCGGCTTGTCATACACATCCGTGAGCTGGTCGATGACCAGCGTGCGATGGCCGAGGCGACCGAGCTGGCCTGCGGCAACGGCGCCGGTCGGCCCGAAACCGACGACGAGCACGTCATAATCGGTGGCGCCAGCCGTGATCATGTGGACGCCGTCGCAAAGGGAATTGCCAGCTGCGCGGCCTTGCAGGCGTCGGATTTCGGCGGGGCGATGCCCCATTGGTCGGTTCGTCCCGGAGGCCAGACCCAATCGGCCGGACCTTTCGCAACGTAGCTGTCGTCGATCTGGAGGACTTCGGCCGTGTATTCGATCACGGTACCGGCCGGATCGACGAAGTAAGCGAATACGTTGTCGCCCGGGCCGTGACGGCCGACGCCCCAGCCGATCGGATGGCCGTGATCCACCATGCGGCCGGAGCCGCGCATGACGGACTCCAGATCAGGCATCAGAAAAGCAACGTGATTGAGGCCGTTGCGAGGAGCCTCCGCGAGCACGATCGCGTGGTGATCGCTGTTGCAGCACAGGAACGCCATCAGCTTCGAGCGGTCCGACAGACGAAATCCCAGTGTCTCCTGATAGAAGGCCGAGAGCTTTTCGACATCGGCGCTGTTGATGTTGACATGCGCCAGCCGCTCGGGGCGCTCGGCGATCACCCGGGCGGCTTTGGTCCGATCGCCATGGACGAATTCCATGGCGCAGCCCTGCGGTTCGCGGACGACAAAACTTTCGCCGCCGGGCGGCGCAGGCGACGGCGCGGGCGGATTGATCACTTCACAGCCGGCCTGCCGCGCACGCACGAATAATCTGTGCAGATCCTCATGTGAGCGGACCCGGAAGCTGACCTTTCGGAGCGACGTCGCCTCACCCGGCGTCAGCTCGAGAACGTGGAAGTCGCGGCCCGTCGCGGCGAGATACACCGTGCCGTTCGCTGCCGCCGCGACATCAAGGCCCCAGACTTTGGTATAGAATTCGGCGGAAACAGCGAGGTGCGGCGTCGTGAGCTCGACGCTGCGCAAGGCCGCTACCGGAAAGTCGGGCATAGGGCTTCCTCGTGAGGCAACACGAATGTGAGCTTGTTAATATGTACAAAATGCCACGTAAAGCAAAAATATATAAATAACTGCGACGGATCGTGCTATTTACACAGACTTAAGATATCAATGAATGACGATGAGTCCTGACCTGCCCAGCCCGAAGGTGGACCAGCCGGCAACGCTGGCGACCACGATTTACGCGCGCCTCAAGGCCGACATCCTGACAACGCGGCTCGAGCCCGGACGAAAGCTGCAATCGCGTTTCCTGATGGAGCAGTACAATGTCGGGCAGACCCCGCTGCGCGAGGCCCTCAACCGCCTGACGACCGAAGAATTCGTCGTCGGCATGGAGCAGCGCGGCTTCTACGTGAAGCAGGTCAGCAAGGAAGAGCTCCAGGAACTTACCAAGACGAGGTGCTGGGTCGAAGCCCTGGCGCTGCGCGAGTCCATGCAGAATGCGACCCAGAGCTGGGAGGAGGCCCTTCTGGTGGCGCATCACCGGCTCGATCGCACGTCGCGCTCGCTCAAGCCCGATACGTTCGAGGACAATCCGGACTGGGAGAAGGTGCATCGCGCATTCCATGCGACGCTGATCGGTCTTTGCGGTTCACGGCCGCTACTCGGCTTCTGCGAGCAACTGGCCGACCGGCTCTATCGTTATCGCATGATGTCGATTGCGAAGGCCTATCCGGCGCGCAAGGTCGGTGCCGAGCACAGCGACATCCTCGAAGCGGTTCTCGCGAGGGACAGCGAGCGCGCCGTGCGCCTGCTTCAGCAGCATTATCAGCGCACGGCCGACGTGATCTATTCCGACCTCGACGGATTGCTGGCTTAGCGTCGCCTCGGAAACTAAAACGCCGCTTCAATCAGCGCGAACGCGTCGGCAACTTTGGAAGCTTGTCGGGATTGAACGCCGGGATCTGAGCGGTCCGTTCAGGCGCCGGCGACGGCTGCTCCGTGCGGATGAGGGTTCCCTGAAGGACGACTCCCGGCACCTTTGCTGTCGTCGCGGTGTAAGTCGCAATCTTGCCGGCGCAGATCCCCTCGATCTCCAGGGTGAGTTCGTCATCGACCCCGAAGATCGTGGCCCGTCCGTCGGTATGACGCTTCGTCGACACGGTGGCGGTGAAGCGTTCGCCGTCGATCTTGCAGACGCCGTGATACGTCATCAGGCTGTCGCGGCCCCAGATCTCGCCATCTGCAAGATGAACGATGCCTGTCCCTTGATCCAGAGGCGTCTTGAACCACGCCGCGTAGGTCCCGTCCTTCAGCATCGGAGTGGTCTTGCCTCGTCTTCCCGACCGATCATCCGCATGACGAGCGCTAACAAAACGTTAATCAGCCGGACTGTTCCAGTCCGGCTGGTCCTTGCGGAGCCCGGCTTCAAGATCCTCGATGATGATGTGAAGCAAACCCACGGCCAGCGGATCGGTGACCTCGCGCTCCAAACGCCGATAGCGCGCGATCTGGAATTGCTGGTCTCTCAACTGGCGCTCGGTCATGGGGCGGGCCCTCCGGCGAAACGACGCGCGGCGAGCCCAGCAGTTTCGTTACAATTTTAGGATCATTTGCCATGGTTTCCGATCGGTTAAGGGCGATCGGCCTCGAGCTTTTGCAAGGCCCGGACGGCTGTGGTTCCAGCACGGGCCTTCTCGATCCTGCCGGTGCGAAAGCCGAGGCCCACGACCGTCACGGCACCTCGCCGGTCCTGCGCCCGCCAATGCTGTGCGGCTTGTTGAGGAAGAACTCGCGATTGCCGAGCGCCGCTTCCGCATATTGATCGATCGCGACCTGGATGGCCTCGATGTGCATCCGGCACCAGCCCTCGTAGCAGGACAGGCGCCGCGCATGATCGAGCGCCTTGAGGAATTCCGGCGGCTCCTGCATGTCGGAGAAGTAGGTCGGCTTCTCTCCCTTCATGCCCGTGCCACCTCGCGCGGCGGGACGAGACGGCGCTTCCCGACATTGACGCGCGGCGGCGTGGGCCGCCTCCGGGGAATGAAGAGGCTGGCGACGACGATCGGGTCGGTATCGCCGAGGGCGGCCCGCTCCCGGACCAGTTCGCTCATCACGGTGCGCATCTTCATGACCTCCTCGGCCACGAATTTGCAGTCCTCGTCCCGGTCGATCTGTTCATGCATGATGGCTTCAGCCTCGCGCATGCTGACGCGCAACGCCCTGATGATTCTGCGGATTTCATTGATGCGGTTGTCCATGGCTGGCTCCCTGACTGGACGCCCAGCATAAGAACAAATCATGAACATTGTGTCAATCGGCTTCAGGTCGTAGCGTCGGAATACCCACACTCCGTGGTCGGGGTTCAGAACGTCACCCGCATGCCCGCATAGAACGCCCTCGGCCTTGCCGGGCTCAGCGAGCGCGGGTCGTTGAAGTTGGCGCCGCCGTTGGTGAAGTTGGGCAAGGCTCCCGTGTCGAAGAACTGACCGTAAGTCGCGTAGCGCTTGTCGAAGACGTTGTCGACGCGGCCGTAGATCTGGAGGTTCTTCATCACCTGGTAGGAGGTGTGGAGATTGAACACCGTGTAGGACGGCAGCTTCGCATATTGGTTGGACTCGTCGCCGACCAGATACTGGCTGGAGACGAAGATCGCGTTGCCGCCGACCTTCCAGACATCGGTGATGGCATAGTCGACGCCGACCTTGACGCGGTGGCGCGGGATCGCGGGGAGCTGGTTGCCGGGCGAGACCTGGATGTTGCCGCCATCGGCAAACGGGCTGTTCGAGCCGATGGTCAACGCATCGAGGAAGCGCGCGTCGACGAAGGCGTAGCTCGCCTGGAATTGCAGCGTCGGCGACTTGATGTTGACCTCGGCCTCGAGCCCCTGCCGCCGGGTCCGGCCGACATTGGAGAAATAGCCAAAGCCGGTGCGGCCGGGAACGGGGATGGCGACGATGTCATCGTCATTGGTGGCGCGGAAGCCGCCAATCTTCCAGCCGAGCGAGCCGATGTTCAGCTCCTTTGTGCCGCGAAAGCCGGCCTCGACGGTCTTGGAGACGACCTGCTTCAGCGGCGGGTCGGAGACGAGAAACGCCGCGATCAGACAGGGCGTCGCAGGATCGGCGCAGCCGAGCTCGAGCGGCGTCGGCACGCGGTTGGCCTCGGAATAGCCGGCATAGGCGGTCAGCTCCGGCGTGATCTTGTAAGTGCCGCCGATCACCGGATTGAAGCGGGTGAAGGTATGATCGCCGTTGAGCGCGGTGCCGAGCTGGTCCTCCAGCGAGATGCGCGCCACGTTGAAGCGGCCGCCGCCGGTCACGGCAAACGCATCCGTGACGTTGAATGTGTCCATCGCATAGAGGCCGTTGTACTGATTGACGGTGCGCAGCGAGACTGGACCGGCAACGATATTTGGCACACCGGTCGGCCCCAGGAAAAGACCGCTGCCGCTGACGACGTAGTTCTCGCCCATCGACCCGATCTCGGCGGTCGCGTTGTAGCGCGTGACGCTGGCGTCGTAGGTCGCCCCCATCACGAAGCGGTTGTCATGGCCGAGCAATTGGTCGGTGTTGGTGGCCTGTCCTGACACGCCAAAGGTCGTCGAACGAATCGAGCTGCGGTCGATCTCGCCGAGGATCGTTCCAGTCGCGAATGGATTGACGAGCGGCAGGCCATTCGGGCCGTTCGCGGGCGTGGCGCCGTCGCCAAAGCAAAGAAGGCCCGCGAGCCCCGGATCGGTGCATTCCTGCGCATCGGTCGGATTACCGTCGACGAGCTTCTGCTCGTACCTTCGCACATGGGCGGTGCCCTCGAGCGTCCAGGTCGGTGTCGCCTCCGCCTTGGCGGTCAGATTGAGATAGCCGACGCGATTGCTCGTCGTCTGAGGCGTCGTGTAGGTCGCGCCCCAGTATTTATCAAGCAGTTCGGCCGGAACGGTGGCGCTGGCGCCGAAATCGTTCTTGGCAACGCCCATGTTGACGTGGAATTCGCTGTCGCCGGCCTTGTAGCCGACATCGCTGTAGAACCGTCGCACGTCCGACTGGGAGAAATTGCGGAATCCGCTGTCGTGCAGGCCTTCGAGCGCGGCATAGACGCCGTAGTTCCTGTCGACCTGCTTGCCCCATTGCGCCGAACCCTGCATGCGGCCGAACGAGCCGCCCATGACGTCGAGCTCGGCGCCCTGATAGGTGAAACCGTCCTTCATTTGCAGGTTGATGGCGCCGCCGAGCGCATTGAGGCCGAAGGCCGGATTGTTGGTCACCAGCGTCACCGACCGGATCGCCGCGGTGGGGATGAGGTCCCAGTTGACGGCGTCCGAGAAGGCTTCGTTGATGCGGACGCCGTTCTGGTACACCGCAAGGCCCTGCGGCGTGCCCGTCACCGGCGAGGCGACGAAGCCGCGGAATTCGACATCGGGCTGGAACGGATTGCCGGTGACTTCGCTGATGTTGACGCCCGCGATGTTGTCGCGCAGCGCGTCGGTGATGTTGAGCGAACCGGTGCGCTTGATCTGGTTGGCATCGACGGCGTTGATGGCTGACGGAACCTTGTCGACTTCGAGGCCGCGGCCGTTGCCCGGCGAGGTCGGATAGACGTACAGCCTGTTGCTGGGTTTTGCGGAGCTTGTGGATCGGGGCGGTGTTCGGGACGGCACGCGCCGCGCGGCCGGCTGCGGCGCGACCACTTCGATGGCGGGCAGGTTCTGGACGTTGGTCTGCTCGTCCTGTGCGGCTCCGGCGGGGCCGGCGAAAACCACACCGGACACCAGGCCCGTCGACACCGAGGCCATCAACAAACGACGCCTGAACGCAACACGCTCGAACCAAAGACGATTGCCCATCCCAGCCTTCCCACCCGTCACCGCCGGCTGTTTTGATGTTCGCCGTTTGGTTGAGACGACTGTAGTCGGCCGTGGCTGACACGCCAGCCACAAAAGGTCAGGTCCTCTTCGCACCCGTTTTCCCGATCCGATCGGGAATAATTCCCGATTGCATCGCGCGCGATCAGGCCGCCGCGGTCGGAACCAATGCTTCCACGGTCAAGCCACCCTCGCCGGAGATGACGTTGAGCGTGCCGCCCAGCGCCAGAATCCGCTCGCGCATGCCGACGAGGCCGAAGCCAAGCTTCTGGCCGGGCTCCATGCCGCGGCCATTGTCGCTGACCCTGACCCGGGCGCAGCCGCGGCCGTCGCGGGGAGGCTGCTCGACCGGTTCGATCACGACATTGATCGCCGTCGCGCCGGCGTGGCGGAACGCGTTGGTGAGCGCCTCCTGCACGGTGCGATAGATGGTGAGATCGGCCGTCTCGCCGGTGAGGCCCAGCGCCGGCGAGATCGTGGTCTTGATCGTGACGTCGGGATGCGATTCCCGCCACAGCCGTGACAGCGATTCCAGCGCCTGGCCGAGGCCGAGCTCGGCAAGGCCCACGGGCCGCAGGCGCTGCAGCACGCGGCGGGTGAATTGCTGCAACGCGTTGATCTGCTCGAGCATGGCGCCGCCATGCTTTGCGACGGCGTCGGCACTCGGGAGGCGCCCGTCGGCCTGCTTGGCCAGCGCGCTGGCATGCGCGCGCAGCGAGAACAGATACGGCCCGAATTCGTCGTGAAGTTCGCGCGCGATCTCCTTGCGCTCGACGTCCTGCAGCGACACCGCTCGCTCGGCGAGCCGCCGCTTGTCTTCGACCGCCTCGCCGAGCGTTGCCGCAAGATGGTTGAGCCTGTTGCAGATCGCGGCCAGCTCGGGCGCACCGCCCGGCGCAATCCGCGCCTGATATCGCCCCTCTTCGAGCTCTTCCATCATGTGCGCCAATGACCGGAGCGGGGCGAGCGCGCGGCCGATCACGGTCATCATCACCAGGAACAGCACGAGCGCGATCACCGAGCCGACCTCGAGCTGGGTGACGATGCCGTCCCAGATTTCAGCGATCTCGTCATTGGGATACGAGGTAATCACCAGCGAGCCCGGCTCACCGTGGATCGCGACGGGCACGCTGACCGCGGTCTGCTCGGGGTGAACCAGGCTGACGAACCAGGCGGGCGGGCCGTGCGAGTCGTCGTCGGCATCGGGCCGCGGCGGCGTCAGCGGTTTCCCGCCGGAATCCTTCAGGGCGATGCTGACATGGCGCAGGCGGCTGAAATCGCGCGCAATCCGGGTCAGCCGCGCATCCGGATCGGGCGCTTCGTTGAGATCCGCCACGATCATCTCGATGAATTCGCGCGCGAGGCGGATCACGCTCTGGTCCTCGGCCTGCACCCGGGGACCCGCTTCGGCGACCTGGCGGCCGATATTGACCGCAAGCCCCAGCGCCAGCAGCAGCGCCAGCAAGAGGTTGATGCGCGCGCGCAAGGATAGTTTTTGCCACATTGGTGCCGCCAGTCGCTCGCGAAGATGGGCCCTCGCCTGTCCGATGACGTTGACAGGGGCGAAGCGCCCGATATCTAATCGAAAGCGTACAGCAATCCCGGCCGGGTTGCATGGGCCGACAATGAGACGTGCGTGTTTCCTGTCCGGCATCATGCGGCGCAAAACAAGCGGGGAGCTGTCGCGGGGAACGCCCATGCGCATTCTGATCGTCGACGATCATCCCATCGTCGCCTCCGGCTGCCGCGCCGTGCTGGCCGACGAGGGCGAGATCGAGATCCTGGAGGCCGCCGATGCCGAAGACGGCGAGTGCGTGTTCATCGTCGAGCGCCCCGACCTCTGCATCATCGACATCAACCTGCCGACCGTCTCCGGCTTCGAGCTGGCGCGGCGCATCCTCGAGCGCGCGCCGCAAGCCCGCATCATCATGTTCAGCATGAACGATGACCCGGCCTTCGCCGCGCGTGCGATCGAATGCGGCGCCAAGGGCTACGTCTCCAAGACCGGCGACCCAGACGATCTCGTCGAGGCGATCCGCGCCGTCGGTAGCGGCGGCACTTATCTGCCGTCCGCGATCGCGCGCAGCATCGCCTTCGCGGGGCCTGCGCTGGCGCAAAGCCCGCTGTCGAAACTGAACGCGCGCGAGATGGAGATCTTGCGGCTGCTCAGCGCCGGAAAAAGCCTGTCCGAGATCGCCTGGCTGGTGCAATCGTCCTACAAGACCGTCGCCAACACCTCCTCGATCATGCGACAGAAGCTCGGCGTGAAGACCTCGGTCGAGCTGGTGCGATTGGCGATCGACAGCGGCGTCGCCTGACTCCTCATCCGACTGGCGCGCCGCCGCGAATTCGGTCACACAAGCGTTGCAATCCTGATGTGGTTTGACGCCACGGAGCATTTCGGCATGACGATCCAGACTGTCTCGACCAACACATCCTACGGCGGCGTGCAGGGCGTGTATCGCCATGCCAGCCAGGCGACCGGAACCGACATGGTGTTCTCGGTCTTTGTGCCCCCGCATGCGGCCGGCGCAAAACTTCCCGTGGTCTGGTATCTCTCCGGTCTCACCTGCACGCATGCCAATGTCACCGAGAAGGGCGAATTCCGCCAAGCCTGCGCCGAGCTCGGCCTGATCTTCGTTGCGCCCGACACCTCGCCGCGCGGAGCCGACGTGCCCGGCGACGCCAACAACGCCTATGATTTCGGCTTGGGGGCAGGCTTCTACGTCGATGCGACGCAGGAGCCGTTCGCGCGCAACTATCGCATGTGGAGCTATGTCACCGACGAGCTGCCGAAACTGGTCGCGGAACATTTCCCGGTCGATGCCAGGCGGCAGTCGGTGATGGGCCATTCGATGGGCGGCCACGGCGCGCTCACGGTCGCGCTGCGCAATCCGCACCGCTATCGCGCAGCCAGCGCCTTCGCGCCGATCGTGGCGCCCTCACAGGTGCCGTGGGGCATCAAGGCGCTCACCGGCTATCTCGGGCCGAACAAGGACGACTGGCGCAACCACGACACGGTGGCGTTGATCGAGGACGGTGCAAAATTCTCAGGCTTGCTGGTCGACGTCGGCGATGCCGACAATTTCCTGAAGGAGCAGCTGCGCCCCGAACTGCTGGAAGCCGCCTGCGCCAAGGCCAGCATCCCCCTGACGCTGCGGCGACAGCCGGGCTATGACCACAGCTATTATTTCATCTCGACCTTCATGGGCGATCATCTGCACTGGCATGCAGAGAGATTGAAGGGGTGAGGTTCGCTCCCTGCTTTCTTCCTTCTCCCCTTGCGGGAGCAGGTGGCGCGAGGTGCCGGATGAGGGGTTGTCTCGGCGAATTCAAGTAAGAGTTGGATAAGCGGATAGAGACCCCTCACCCGTCTCGCCGCTCCGCGGCGAGCCACCCTCTCCCACAGGGCGCGAGGGTGCAGCGGCGCACGCGGACAGATAATCTATTCCCGCTTCCCGTAGTTCGGCGCCAGCAACCGGTTGCGGATGAGATAGTTCATCGTGCGGGTCCAGGATTCGTCCGTGTTGCCGCGCATGTCGGCGCTGGCGACGGCGATCATGGTGCCGGTCTTCACGTCGCGCAGGTAGATGTTGAGGTTGATGATCAGGTTCGAGACCTTTTGCACCATGCCGGTGATCTCGAGGTCCGCCCCCAGCTCTCCCGCGAGCTTGAGGTCGCAACCGCCGCAGGCCTGCAGATTGGCATGACGAGCGGCATCCCTGACCGGCGCGATATCGAGCAGCTCGTACCTGCCGGAGTCAGCGAGTTCCTTGCGCAGCTGCTCGCTGATGAGGACGAGCCGCGCCTCCTCCGGCTTGGAGCCGTAGAACTCGCCGGGCAGGCTGGTGTCGATCAGCTCGAAATCGAACACGGCGAGCTTTGGCGGATCGGCGCGCGCGACCGAGCCCGTCAACAGCAAAGCTGCGAAACATATCACCGCTCGCATCATCGTGATTCCCGGCATGGCCCGCGTGAGACCGAAATGCGGGGTTGCATGCCCTGACAAATCGGTCATGCTTCAGCTGAGACAATTCTCCACCGGCGGTCAAGCCGGGGAGCCCTGGGAGGACGCATGTTCCGATGGTTGCTGGGCCTGATCGGCTTGGGTCTTGCCGCGACGAGCACGTTCGCGGCGGAGCCTGTCCAGATCGGCGTCGGCTATCTCGGCGTCGCCGGCAGCGCGAGATCGACGCTGTCGCTGGTCGATCAGCCCGCGGACAATGACGGCGTCGCCGGCGCGCGCCTCGCCATCGAGGACAACAACACCACCGGAAAGTTCCTGGGCCAGCGCTTCACGCTGGAGGAGCGCCGCATCAGGGAGGGCGAGGATGCGGTGCAGGCCGCAACCGACCTCGCCGCGCGCAACGGCTTCATCATCGCCGACCTACCGGCCGACGCGCTGCTGAAAGTCTCGGATGCGCTGCGCGACCGCGGCACGCTGCTGTTCAATGCCGGCGCCATCGACGAGCGGCTGCGCGAGGCCGATTGCCGCGCCAATGTCATCCACACCGCGCCGACGCGCGCAATGCTGGCGGATGCGCTCGGGCAGTATCTGGTGTGGAAGCAGTGGAAGCGCTGGCTGCTGGTGGTCGGCTCGCACGACGAGGACAAGCTGTTTGCCGATGCGCTGAGGCGCACCGCCACGCGGTTCGGCGCCAAGATCGTGCAGGAGAAGATCTTCGAGGACAAGGGCGGCGCGCGGCGCACCGACAGCGGCGTGACGCTGATCCAGCGCCAGATGCCGGTGTTCACGCAAGGGGCGCCCGCCTACGACGTGCTGGTTGCCGCCGACGAGAGCGAAGTGTTCGGCGCCTACCTACCCTATCGCACCTGGGATCCGCGGCCCGTCGCGGGCTCGGCCGGCCTCGTGCCGCGAAGCTGGGACGCATCGCAGGACCAATGGGGCGCGGTCCAGATGCAGAACCGCTTCTTCAAGCTGAATTCGCGGCGCATGAGCGCGCTCGACATGCAGGCCTGGACGGCGGCGCGCATGATCGGCGAAGCGACGTCGCGCACCAATTCCGGCGACCTCAAGAAGGTTACCGATTTCATCAAGGGCCCGGATTTTTCGGTCGCCGCCTTCAAGGGCACGAAGCTGACGCTGCGCGACTGGAACCTGCAATTGCGCCAGCCCATCCTGCTGGTGGACGGCCGCATGGTGGTGTCGGTGTCGCCGCAGGAAGGTTTTCTGCACCAGGTCTCCGAGCTCGACACGCTTGGTTACGATCGACCGGAGAGCAAATGCAAGTTGAAGTGAGGAAGCAGATGTCGCACATGTGGCGTGTGGGCTTGCTGTCCGGACTGGTGCTGGCGGCCGCGGCCGCGCCCGCGCATGCGTTCATTGCCTATGTCTCGAACGAGAAGAGCAACACGGTCTCGGTGATCGACACCGACACATGGACGGTGACCAAGACCATCAAGGTCGGCCAGCGCCCGCGCGGCATCGATTTCACCCGCGACGGCAAGTTCGTGATGGTCGCGGTCGGCGACGACGACACCATTCAAATGATCGACGCAAAGACTCAAACCGTGGTGGACAGCTTGCCCTCGGGACCCGACCCCGAACTGTTCGCCCAGGATGCCGCCGGCAAGACGCTCTATGTCGCCAACGAGAACGACAACACGGTGACCGTGATCGATCTCGAAAAGCGCACCCGCCTCGGCGACATCCAGGTCGGCGTCGAACCCGAGGGCATGACGATCAGCCCTGATGGAAAGACGCTGATCAACACGTCCGAGACGACCAACATGGCGCATTTCATCGACACAGCCTCGCGCCAGATCGTCGCCAACGTGCTGGTGGCCGCGCGGCCGCGCTTTGCCGAGTTCAAGCATGACGCGTCCGAAGTCTGGGTGTCCTCAGAGATCGGCGGCACCGTCTCGATCATCGATCCCAAAAAGCATGAGGTGGTCGGCAAGGTCAGTTTCGAGATTCCGGGCCTGCGGAAAGAGGCGATCCAGCCGGTCGGCATCGGCATGACCAGGGATGACAAGACCGCCTTCGTCGCGCTCGGCCCCGCTAACCGCGTCGCCGTGGTCGATGTCGCCACGCGCAAGGTGACGAAATACCTGCTGGTGGGACAGCGCGTCTGGCACATGGCGTTCACGCCGGACGAGAAATATCTGCTGACCACCAACGGCGTGTCAAACGACGTCTCCGTCATCGACGTCGCCGCGCAAAAGGTGATCAAGACCATTCAGGTCGGCGAACTGCCCTGGGGCATCGCGATCGCGCCATGAGCAGCCCCGCCCCCATCGTCGAACCACGCGAGGCGCCGACGCCGGATCCGGCGGCGATCCCGGCGCTGTCGATCGACGGAGTCAGCCATGCCTATGGCCCGCGCCGCGCGTTGATGGACGTGTCCTTCAACGTGCAGCCCGCGAGCTTCACCGCGCTGCTCGGCCTCAACGGCGCCGGCAAGAGCACGCTGTTCTCGCTGATCACGCGCCTGTTCGGCATCCAGACCGGCCGTGTCTCCATTTTCGGCCACGACGTCAGCAAGGACCCCAGCGAGGCGCTGCGGTTGCTCGGCGTCGTGTTCCAGCCGCGCACGCTCGATCTGGATCTGTCGTTAACGCAGAATCTACTCTATCACGCCGCGCTGCACGGCATCAGCCGCCGCGAGGCGGCCATGCGGAGCGTCGAGCTGCTCACCCGCATCGGGCTCGCCGATCGCGCCGCCAGCAAGGTGCGCGATCTCTCGGGCGGGCAGATGCGGCGGCTGGAGATCGCCCGCGCGCTGCTGCACCGGCCGCGATTGCTGCTGCTGGACGAGCCGACCGTCGGCCTCGACGTCAAGGCGCGCGCCGACATCATCAGCCATGTCCGCCAGCTCGTGACCGAGCAAGGCATCGGCGTGCTCTGGGCCACGCATCTGTTCGACGAGATCATGGCCGGCGACGACCTCGTGGTGCTGCACCAGGGCAAGGTGCTGGCGCAGGGGCCGATGAGCCGCGTCATCACGGAGGCCGGCGCGCAGGACGTCAATACCGCCTTCATGCGCCTAACCGGTGCGCAAGTGATGCCGGGAGGCGGCGCATGAGCAGCCTCACCACGCGCGTTGCGCCGCGCGGTTTCACGGCCTCCGAATATATCACCTGCCTGACCGGCATCGTCTGGCGGGAGGGGCTGCGCTTCCTGCATCAGCGCGAGCGCTTCGTCTCGGCGCTGGTGCGGCCGCTGGTGTGGCTGTTCATCTTCGCCGCCGGCTTCCGCCAGGTGCTTGGCATCTCCATCATCCCGCCCTACGAGACCTACATCCTCTACGAGGTCTATATCGCGCCGGGGCTGATGGCGATGATCCAGCTCTTCAACGGCATGCAGTCCTCGCTCTCGATGGTCTATGACCGCGAGATGGGCAATATGCGTACGCTGCTGGTGAGCCCATTGCCGCGTGGGTTTTTGCTGTTCTGCAAGCTGCTCGCGGGCACCGCGGTGTCGCTGCTGCAGGTCTATGCGTTCCTCGTGATCGCCTGGTTCTGGGATATCAGCCCGCCGCCATCGGGCTATCTCACCGTATTGCCCGCGCTGATGCTGTCAGGCTTGATGCTGGGTTCACTCGGCATGCTGATTTCGTCCGGCATCAAGCAGCTCGAGAATTTCGCCGGGGTCATGAACTTCGTGATCTTCCCGATGTTCTTCGCCTCCTCGGCACTCTACCCGCTCTGGCGGGTGCAGGAGGGCAGCCCCTATCTCTATTATCTCTGCGAGGCCAATCCGTTCACCCATGCCGTCGAGCTGATCCGTTTTGCGCTGTACGGACAGATCAACTGGATCTCGCTGGCTGTCGTGGCCGGCTGCACGATCGTCTTCATGATCGGCGCGATCTATGCCTATGATCCCTCGCGCGGGCTGGCGCGGCGGGGGCCTGCGGGAGGCGAAGGATGATCGTTCGGATTCTAGCCATGGTCGCTCTGGCGCTCTCAGGCATGAGTGCGGTCGCGCGCGCGGCCGATCCGCGCTATCCGAACTGGCCCTGCGCGCAAGCCAAGGTGCCGGAAATCTCGCTCGCCGCCGTCTGGGCCGGTCCTCCGCTCGACGACGCCGAAACCAGATGGAAGGACGATACCAAGATCACCGCGCTGGTCTCGAAGCTGTCGGCGCGCAAGACGCCGATGGACGAGGCCGAGAGGTCGGTGAAGGAATTTCTGGCCGGCTCCGCCGCCGGCAAGGCCGCCAATGCCAAGCTCCTGTTCGCCGGGTTGTTCGAGACGCTGAATGCACAGCGCTCCCAGGTCATGAACGGGCTCGAACGGGTCAGCCGCAAGCAGCGCGAGGCGGCCGACAAGATCCGCGAAGACTCGATCCAGCTCCAGACACTGCAGGGCGCAGCTCCGCGCGACGACGCCAGGGTCGAAGCGCTCAGCAACGAGCTGATCTGGAAGACGCGTATTTTCGAGGATCGCAACAAGGTGGTGCGGTTCGTCTGCGAGGTTCCGACCGCAATCGACCAGCGCCTGTTTGCGCTGGGGCGGGTGATCCAGCAGGAACTGGAATAGCGTCAGCACTACTGACGGCTTGCGGGACGTTCCGCCAGATCAGACACGATTGTTGCTCCTGCTGCCCTCGGCTGCGGGAACCAATTCGTGCCGGCATCTTTTATCCTTGTTGATCTCACATGCCGGGAGGCCTCGATGGGAACCGCCAAATTTATCCTCGCAGGCACGACAGCCATCATCATGCTCGCAACCAGCGCTTTTGCTGAGGACATGACCGGAATGGTGACGCGGATCGATCGGCTCAACAGCACGATCTCGATCCAGCAGACGCAGAAGGGCACGGTCGGCGGCAGCGCAGGCGGCGCGGGCGCGCTCCAGGAGTACAAGACCGGGGACGCCGCAATGCTCGACGCCGTCCATGCCGGCGACAGGGTCACGTACTCGGCGACCGACAATAACGGCACCGGGACGTTGACTAAGCTGCAGAAGCAGTAAGCGGAGTGGCCGTCCACAACATCATTGCGAGCGGAGCGAAGCAATCCAGCATCTTTCCTCGGAGGCAGTCTGGATTGCTTCGTCGCTGCGCTCCTCGCAATGACGGGGATATCTCCTACTGCTCCGGTCGCGGCTCCGGCTGCGCATCCTCTGTCGGAAGCTTTGCGCGCTCCCAGCCGTCGGTCCCATCGGGATACCAGGCGATGTTGAAATAGCCGTAAGCCAAGGCGCGCTTGGCGGCATTCCACGACATCCAGCAGTCGGCGAGGCAATAGATCACGACCAGCGCGGCCTTGTCGCCGCGAGAGGCGCGTGCGAGGCCACGTTGGAAATAGTCGTCCATAATCGGCGGAAGCAGCGCATAGCCGGTATCCGGAAGCCACAAGCTACCCGGAATGTTTTTGCGCGGCGTGTCGCGCCAGACCGTGCCTTCAGGCAGGTTCTTCGGCTTCGGCGGACGCGGTAGCACGTCGACGAAGGCGCCGCTCTTCGTCCGCCAGATCGCCTCGGCTTCCGCCGTCGTCAGCACACGCGCGCCGGCAAGCGTCGCCGGCACCGGCGCGCGGTAATTGTCGCTGCGATAGCCATCCGGCTCAAACGGCTCCTGCTGCTGCGCGAATGCCGACGCCGCAAGCGTGGCGGCGACGAGCATAGCGACAATAAACTTCATGGCGCCTTCTTGGCCGTCTCGTCACCGAGCGGCCGGTCGCTCTCGTCCAGCAAGGGCACGCCGAACTCTACCAGGATCTTGTTGATCTCGGCCTGGTTCTCCTGGATCAGCCTGTTGAGCTGCCGCTTCCAGTTCTGATCGGCCGGACGCACCCCCATACCGATGCGGTAGACCAGCTTGGGCCCGGAGGTCTCCTTCACCAGCGGCGTCACGTGCAGCGCGCCGGCCTTCTGCGCATAGAAGCCCGCCATCGGCCCCCACAGCACACCGGCGTCGATCTTGCCGGCGACGAGGTCGTCGATCATCGCCTGCGCCGAATTGTCGAAACGCGTGTCGATCATCAGCGGATAGGGTTTTGCATCGCCCATCAGGCCGGCCAGCGCCATGTTGGTCGCCGGCGGCGTGCCGGCGACGATGCCGACATGCTTGCCCTTCAGCTTCGCGTCTTCGAGCGTGTCGACGTCCTCGAGTCCGCTACCGGCCTTCGCGACCAGCGCATAGGACGTGCGGTAATAGGGATTGGTCCCCTGCACGAGGTCGTCGCCTTGCGGGAAGCCCATGATAACGTCGCAGCGATGCGCGCCCAGCGTCATCCGCACGAAGCCGGTGGCCTGCGGGAAGAACACGTAGTCGAGCTTCTTCTGCAGCTTGCCTGCCAGAAACTCGGCGAGCTTATTCTCAAAACCCTCGCCCTTCTCATTGGAAAACGGCAGATTGCGCGGGTCGGCGCAGACGCGCAGAACATTGGGGTCGACGAGTTCGAATGAGAGGTCGCCGCTGTCCTTGGTCTGCGCGATGGCGACATCGCCGAACGTGCAGGACGCAACCAGCACCCCAAGTGAAAACAACCAGCGACGATGTCGCCCGGCCTCCGTCATCGCGCTTCCTCCATCTTTTGTCCGGATGCTATCCAAATCACGCAGGACGCACCATGTTCTGCCAAGCTTGGTGTTGGCTTGTCGTGCTGCAGTGCAATGCGGCCATCTCTTGAAATGAGGCGAAATTGTCTCGCATCGCTCTCGTGATCGCAGCTTTAGTCCTGCAGGGCTTATCGACGTTAGCACGCGTCACGGCGGGCGAATTGCCTGTGAGCGAAGTCGCGCCGGGAATCTTCGTACACTCCGGGACCATCGCGCTGATGACGCGCGAGAATGCGGGCGACATCGCCAATGTCGGCTTCATCGTCGGCGAGGATGCGGTGGCCGTGATCGACAGCGGCGGCAGTTTTCGGGAGGGCGAGGCGCTGCTCGCCGCCGTGCGGACGCGCACTGGCAAGCCGATCCGCTATGTCATCAACACCCACGGCCATCCCGATCATGTCTTCGGCAATGCGGCTTTCATCGCCGACGGAACCAGCTTCGTCGGCCACAGCAAGCTGCCGCAGGCGCTGGCGAGCCGCGGGCCGTATTATCTGGACAATTTCAGGCGCATCATGGGCAAGGAACTGATCGATCCCGTGAAGATCGAGCCGCCTACCCTGCTCGTGCTGGACACGATGACGCTCGATCTCGGATCGCGCCGCCTGACCTTGCGGGCCTGGCCCGCCGGGCACAGCGACAACGATCTGACCGTGTTCGATGAGACGACCAGGACGCTGTTCGCGGGCGACCTCGTCTTTCTCCGCCACATTCCGGTGATGGACGGTAGCATTCGCGGCTGGCTCGGCACGCTCGGGGAACTCGAGCGGATTCCTGCCTTGCGCGTGGTCCCGGGTCACGGGCCTGTGAGCGATTGGCCTGCCGCGCTGGCGGACGAACGGCGTTACCTCGCGACGCTGCTTGCGGACGTCCGTACCTCCAACAAGAAGGGCGAACCGATACGAACCGCGGCGGACAAGGCGGCCGCGACGGAACGGCCGCAATGGCAGCTGTTCGACGATTACAACGCCCGCAACGCAACCGCAGCATTTTCAGAAATTGAATGGGAGTAGCAGACGCGCTAGGCTGACTTCGCGGGATCAGCTTCGCTGACTCCGGGGAGATCAGCTTCGCTGACTCCGGGAAACATGACCATGCCGGGATGCACACGCCGCCTGCCCCTGATCGCTGCCTTGCTCGGCCTCGCCTTCGCTGTGCCGACGCAGGCCGAAGAGGCCTACGATCCCTGGCCGGGCCTGGTGCAGGATATTTTCAACAACCGCCCGATCAACGATGGCGCCGACGTCATCGGCATCGAGATGCCCTATCGCGCGGAGGACGCGGCCATCGTGCCCGTGACCCTGCGCAGCAAGCTGTCGCCTGGCGATGCACGCCGCATCCGCTCGATCACGCTGGTGATCGACCGCAACCCGGCGCCGATGGCGGCGAAGTTCGCGCTTGGGCCAGACGCCAACGTCACCGAGATCTCCACGCGCGTGCGTGTCAACAACTACACCGACGTGCATGCGGTGGCCGAACTCAGCGACGGCCAGCTCTACGTCTCCAAGACCTATGTGAAGGCGTCAGGCGGCTGCTCGGCGCCGGCGGGAAAGAATATCGAGGAAGCGCAGAACCGTCTCGGCCAGATGCGCTACCGGCAATTCGCACGCGAGCCGGCGCCGGCGAGCCGCATCCGCGAAGCGCAGATCATGATCGGCCATCCCAATAATTCCGGCCTGCAGATGGACCAGGTCACGCAGCTCTATATTCCCGCCTTCTTCGTCAACCAGCTGAAGCTGACGCAAGACGACAGCCCCGTGCTGTCGATGGAAGGCGGCATCTCTGTCTCGGAAGATCCCAATCTGCGCTTCACCTACGTGTCCAACGGCGCCAAGCGATTCCGTGCGGAGGCGAAGGACACGGATGGGCACGTGTTCCGCAACGAATGGGATGTGGAGAAGCCGGGGACTTAACGATCACGGCGTCATTCCGGGGCGCGCGAAGCGCGAACCCGGAATCTCGAGATTCCGGGTTCGGTCCTGCGGACCTCCCCGGAATGACGGTGCTAAATCAAAAACACCTCACCTCGGCTTCCGCCTGTGCACGGCGCAAATCATTCACGGCCGAATTCGCCTGCTCCGAGGTCCGGAACTGGACTCCGAGATTGCCGCGGACCTGGGACATGCTGAGCGCTGTTTCGGCCGTGACATATCGTTCATAAGAGACGATCGAGGCCACCACATCGATCGAGCAGGAGCACTGCTCGATCGATTGCCGCGACTCGCCATTGGCCTTCATGCAGCCATAGACATATTCGGCGCGCGCCGAGGTCGGATAGTCGTTCGCCTCCTCGGCCCGCACCACGCCGGCGCTCGCCGCCCACAGGGCCAATGCGGCGATCATCGGTCCTAGCGGTCCCGCCAAATTCATCCGCGTCCTCCCACAGGTTGCGACGGAGGCTATGCTATGCGTATTGTCCTGAAAAGCACTCTGTCCGAGGAAACGGCTCACAAGGTGATGAGAGTTTTGGGTCGAAGTTTTGCGCTCGCGGTGATGCTGGCGTTCACGCTGGCCGCAACCGGCCATGCCGCGGATACGATCCGCCTTGCAGTGCAGAAAACCGGAACATTCTCCTGGGAGCTGGCGGCGATCCGCGCCCGCGGCCTCGACAAGGAGGCCGATCTGTCGCTGGAGGTCACCGAACTCGCGAGCCCCGAAGCCGGGAAGATCTCGCTGCGCGCCGGCAGTGCCGACATCATCCTGTCCGACTGGCTCTGGGTGTCGCGCGAGCGCGCGCTCGGCGCCGGGCTGACCTTCTTCCCCTATTCCAGCGCGCTCGGCGCGGTGATGGTGCCGGCGGCCTCGCCGCTCAGGACGCTGGCCGATCTGAAGGGCCGCAAGCTCGGCGTCGGCGGCGGCGCGATCGACAAGAGCTGGCTGCTGCTGCAGGCCCGGATGAAGCAGGATGGCATCGACCTGAGGTCGGATGCGAGCATCGTCTACGGCGCACCGCCGCTGATCGCCGCCAAGGCGCTCGACGGCGAGATGGATGCGAGCCTCAATTTCTGGAATTTCTGCGCGCAGCTCGAGGCCAAGGGCTTTCGACGCCTCGCCGGCATCGAGGATATCCTGCCGAAGCTCGGCGCCAAGGGTGCCGTCTCGGCGGTCGGTTATGTCTTCGACGAAAGCTGGGCGGCAAGCCATAAGGACGCTTTGGCGCGCTTCATCGCAATGACCCGCAAGGCCAAGCAGCTGCTGGTCAGCTCCGATGCCGCCTGGGACAACATCGCGCCGCTGACAGGCACCAGCGATGCCACCCTGCTCAAGACCTACCGCGACCGCTATCGCGACGGCATTCCGCGCCGGAGCATCAATGACGAGGAGGCCGATGCGCGCGTGCTCTACCGCGTGCTGGCCGAGATCGGCGGACGCGATCTGGTCGGCCCCGCGACCGAGCTCGATCCCGGCACCTTCTATCACGCCGCCCCCGGAGACTGAGGTGCTGCGTCTCCTGTCGATTGTCCTGCTTCTCGCGATCTGGTGGATCGCTGCGCTGTTCGTCGGCGGCGCAAAACTGCCCTCCCCGCCCGCCGTGCTGCGCGTCATCATCGCGGAAGCGTCGAGCGGCACACTGTTCCTGCATCTCGGGGCGACGCTGGCGCGCGTGACCCTCGCCTTCGTGCTGGCGATGTCGCTCGGCAGCGCCATCGGCTACCTCATGGGGCGGGTGAAGCTCGCCGACCGGCTCGGCGATCCCTGGCTGATCCTGCTGCTGAACCTGCCGGCGCTGGTCGTGATCGTGCTGGCCTATATCTGGGCAGGGCTGACCGAAGCAGCCGCAATCGCGGCGATCGCCATCAACAAGCTGCCGACCGCCATCGTCACCTTGCGCGAGGGCACGCGCGCACTCGACCGTTCGCTGGACGAGATGGCCACCGTATTCGCGATGCCGCGCTGGCGCGCTTTCCGCCACGTCGTGCTGCCGCAGCTTGCGCCCTATATCGCGGCCTCCGCCCGCTCCGGGCTCTCGCTGGTGTGGAAGATCGTGCTGGTCGCCGAGTTGCTGGGACGGCCGAACGGCGTCGGCTTCGAGATCGGCGTCGCCTTCCAGCTGTTCGACACGCCGCGGCTTTTGGCCTATTCGCTGACCTTTGCTGCCGTCGTGCTGGTGATCGAAACCTTGCTGGTGCAGCCGTTCGAAGCCCGCGCAACACGGTGGCGGCCCCGTGCGGCTTGAAGTCGATATCACGGGCAAGACATTCAACAGTGCCGCGGGCGGAACCCACGAGGTTCTCGCGCCGGTCAAGTTCGCGCTTCAATCTGGCGAGGTCGGCGTACTGATCGGCCCCTCAGGCTGCGGCAAGAGCACGATGCTGCGCATCATTCTCGGGCTCGATCGCGATTTTCAGGGGCAGATCGCGCGGCCGCCGGAGGCGCGGATCGGCATGGTGTTCCAGGAGCCGCGGCTCTTGCCGTGGCGCTCGGTCGAGCAGAATGTGCGGCTGGCGGCGCCCGACATCGCCGACGCGAAACTCGCCGAGTTGTTCAGGATTCTGGAGCTGGACGCGCATCGCAGCCACTTTCCCGGCGAATTGTCGCTGGGCCTTGCCCGCCGCGTCGCGCTCGCGCGCGCCTTCGCGGTCGAGCCCGATCTGCTGGTGCTCGACGAGCCCCTCGCCTCGCTGGACGACGCGCTCGCCGGCCGCTTGCGCGACGAGATCGCGACGCTGGTGGCAAACCGCCCCGTGATGACGCTGCTCGTCACCCACAGCATCGACGACGCGATCCGCCTCGGCGACCGCCTGTTCTTCCTGTCGCCGCGCCCCGCGCACATCATTCACGAGGTGCCGATTGCGATTCCGCGCGCCAAGCGCAGCGAGACGGAACTCGTCAGGATCCGGGCGCAGCTCGCTGCGCTCCCGCTTGAATCGAAATGACAAGTCGTGGTCAACTGACCACAACAGGATGACGAGGGGAGGCTTCACCATGCGGCGTACGCTGATTGCGATCGGCATTCTGTTGGTTGCGATGCCGGGCGTGGCGCTCGCGCAGGCCAAGGGCAAGGGCATCCGGCTCTGGAACCTGACGACGGAAACGATCTCCGGCTTCCAGCTCTCGCCGGCCGGCAGGACCGATTGGGGCCCGAACCAGTGCCTCAACGACAAGGACAAGGAGGTCGACCACGATGAGCGGCTGCGCATCACCGGCGTCGAACCCGGGCGCTATGACGCCAAGGTCAGCTATCCCAATTCAAGACAATGCATCATCCGCGACATCGAGATACGGGCGGACGCGGTGTTCTCGATCGCCGACAAGGACCTGAAGGACTGCACGAAGTAATTGTGCAACCTCACGCCTTGTCGTTCGGGTGCGGATATTCGCAGCGCCAGCGCACCGCCTGCCATTTCGGATGGTCGCCGACCCATTGCGCGATGTAAGGCGGCGCGGCCATGGCGCATTGCGTCGGCGACCCCGCGAAGTTGAACACCAGATGCTGCTCCTCGCAGGTCGCAGGCGAGAGCACCGCACACACTGTCACCACCAGGTCGATCGGGTTCATACCGGGATCCTCCCGCAAGGGCTATGGAGATTAGCACGAGAAACTACGTTCCAAGGAGCGGTTGGTTTCAAAACGCCACAGCCTCGTCATGGCCGGGCTTGTCCCGGCCATCCACGCCTTGCCTCGCGGAACGGAGAACGTGGATGCCTGGGACAAGCCCGGGCATGACGATCTTCCGCGCTAGAAATTCACCCCGAACACCAGCCGCGCCTGATGCCGCTCGAAGTTGACGAGGTCGAGATTGCCGGCCGATCCGGCCGGACGGCCCCAGGCCTGCGTGCTCCAGCTCATGGTGAGCCGCGAACGGTCGGAGAGCTGGACATATAAGGTTGGTCCGACGAACAACGCCTGTCCTGCGAACGCGCCGGGGCCGATCCCGTCATATTGCCGGAAATAGCGCATCTCGCCGCCGAGCAGCATATCGGGACGCACGCGGACCAGGCCGGCGACGGCCGCTCCGATCGTCGAGCTCTGCTCCGACAGCCCCGCCACCTCGAAGCGTGCCCATTGCGGCTGATAGATCAGGTTGAGCGCGCCAATGACGAAATTCGGGATCAGTTCGCGGTCGAAGGCGAGTTTGAAATCGGTGCCGTACATCCGCCCTTTGGCGCCCGACGTTTCATCGATACGATCGCCATGGAGTTCGGCGGCGGCGGTCAAGCCGAACGGCGCGTGCTCGCGGTCGAGCAGGCGATAGCGCAGGTCGAGCGAGGCGCCCTGGAAATTGAACTGGTGGCGATCGTCGATATCGGGAACACCGGTGATGGCGTGCAGCGTGGCGGTGCCGCCGAGCTCGATGCGAAAATTCGGCAGCGGCACGATCTCGATTTCGGCCTCCTGCGCGAGGGCACGATAGGTGCCGCCCTTGCCGAATCGCCCTGTCGTCTGTGACTGGAATTCGCGCTCCCCGGGCGTGCCGACGTCGGTGCCGATCATGAAACCGAAGATGTGTTCGGTATCGAAGCCCTCTTCGGCGCGGGCACCTGCCGGTGCAAGCGCAAGCGTGCATGCAACCGCCGTCCGGATCGTATGGGCTCGAACGCGCATCATGAACACTACCACGGCTTCGACGGCACTTGCCACCGAAGCCGCGGCAGGTTCGTCAGTCTTACTTGCGCGCAGCGCAGGCGTACATGTTGATTTCCATGCCGACCGGCACTTCCACGATCTTCGGAGCTTTCCAGGCCATACGGGTCTCCCAAGGATATTGGGCGCGACAATCGCGCCGGGCAAAACCTAGGGCTGCCTCACGTGCAGCGCAAGTCTCGAATCGACGCTTGGATCCAGCGAACTGCCGCAATTCACTTGCGAATTTCGCTCTCGGGCAAATCGCCTTCGCTCCCAGTCAAACGCCGCCGCCGTCGTCGCAACGATCGCAGAAGGGCGCGGCCGCAGGGCGCTTTCAAATCCTTCGCGTTCAGCGTTGCGTCCTTTTGGCGATTTGCTGCCTTCAACTCTCGCATCTCTCCTCGCCTCGCGAGCCTTGATGCAGCGCATTCGCGCAAGACGCGCAAATTCCCGCGCAGCACGCCGTGCGTCCACCGGCATCCGCTGTCCAACAAATTGGCAGCGCTCTTTCGACTTTCGTATTGACCGATTTTGCATTCCGGCGGAGTGTTGCACTCGCAGCGTCAAAAGGCGCGCATATTGGGAGGAACGGATGAAACGCTTTGCGATGGCCGCGAGCCTCGTCATGCTGGCATCGACGTGTGCAAACGCCCAGACCACTGAACAGCTCGTCAAGGGTGCGACCGATACATCGAACGTTCTCAATTACGGGATGGGCTACAATCTGCAGCGCTTCTCGACGCTGAACCAGATCAACAAGGACACGGTCAAGAATCTCGTCCCGGTCTGGAACTACTCATTCAACGACGATCGCAGCGAGGAGTCGCAGCCGCTGGTGTACCAGGGCGTGATCTACGTAACGTCGCACAACGCGACCATGGCGGTGGACGCCAAGACCGGCAAGCAGATCTGGAAATCCAAGATCGAATATCCCGCCGAGACGCCGCGCATCGTCTGCTGCGGCATCATCAACCGCGGCGCCGCGCTCTACGACGGCAAGGTGATCCGTACGACGCTCGATGCCAACGTGATCGCGCTCGATGCCAAGACCGGCAAGGAGTTGTGGCGGCAGAAGGCCGCCGACATCAAGGAAGGCTATTCGATGACGGTGGCCCCGCTGGTCGCCGACGGTGTCGTCATCACCGGCATCTCCGGCGCCGAGTTCGGCACCCGCGGCTTCATCGACGGCTGGGATCCGGCCACCGGCAAGCATCTGTGGCGAACCCATTCGATCCCCTCACCCGACGAGCCCGGCGGCGACACCTGGAAGGGCGACACCTGGAAGCTCGGTGGCGGCTCGACCTGGATCACGGGGTCCTACGATCCCGAGCTGAACACCGTCTATTGGGGCATCGGCAATCCCGGCCCGTTCAATTCGGCGGTGCGCCCCGGCGACAACCTCTACACCTGCTCCGTGCTGGCGATGGATCCCAAGACCGGCAAGATCAAGTGGCACTACCAGTTCTCGCCGAACAATCCGTTCGACTATGACTCGGTGGCCGAGATGGTCCTCGCCGACATGAATGTCGAGGGCAAGCCGACCAAGGTGCTGATGGACGCCAATCGCAACGGCTTCTTCTACGTGCTCGACCGCACCAATGGAAAGCTGCTGGCGGCCAATCCCTATGTGAAGGTGAACTGGGCGACCGGCGTCGATATGAAAACCGGCCGTCCGATCGAGACCGACGTCGCTCAGGGTGCGCGAGAAGGCAAGAAGGTCACCGTCTATCCGTCGATCCTCGGCGGCAAGAACTGGGAGCCGATGTCATTCAACCCGCAGACCGGCCTTGCCTACGCCAACACGCTCGCCTTCGGCGGCAGGTACAAGACCGAGCCCGTCACCTTCAAGCAGGGTGAATGGTACCTCGGCATGGACCTGAGCGATCTCTGGGAGTGGGGTGACGGTCCGCGCGGCCACCTCAAGGCGATCGATCCCATGACCGGCAAGTCGAAGTGGGAAGCGCCGAGCGACATCCCGCGCTTCTCGGGCGTGCTGTCGACCGCAGGCGGCGTCGTGTTCTCGGGCGCACTGACGGGCGAATTCGAGGCCTTCGACGCCGACACCGGCAAGAAGCTCTGGCAGTTCCAGACCGGCTCCGGCATCGAGGGACAGCCGGTGACGTGGCAGCAGGACGGCGTGCAATATGTCGCGGTGACCAGCGGCTATGGCGGCGTCTACTCGCTGTTCTCCGGCGACGAGCGGCTTGCCAAGGTGCCGCCCGGCGGCTCGCTTTGGGTCTTTGCGGTCAAGCAGTAATCCCAGGCAAGACGTGCTGAGAGACGTATCTCACAAGACGGTGGCGATCCTCGCCACCGTCGCGGCTCTGACGGTCGCGCTTGCGGCGACCGTTCGTGCCGCGGACGATTCAACCGGCAATCCCGTGCAGGCACAGATCGACCACGGAAAATCGACCTATGCCGAAAAATGCTCGCACTGCCACGGCCCCAACATGATGAACCCCGGCACCATCACGCCGGACCTGCGCGCCTTCCCCGATGACAGGACACGCTTCGTCACCACGGTGAAGAACGGCAAGAACAACAAGATGCCGCCCTGGGGCGACATTCTCAACGACGACGAGATCGGCAATCTCTGGGCCTTCATCTCGAGCCGGAGAAGGCCATGAGACGCTGGTTCACCGCCCGGATCGTTGCCGCAATCCTGGCGACGGCGGCCACGGCTGCGCGCGCGTCCGATCAACCGCTGAAGATCTGCCTCGACGAGGACCGGCCCCCGCTCTCGGTGCATCAGAAAGGCAAGCCGGACTCCGGCTTCGACGTCCTGCTGGCGCAGGCGATCGCGGAGCGGATGGGACGACCGCTGAAAATCCAGTGGTTCGAGAGCAAGCTTGACGAGGATTCGAGCCCGCAGCTCGAGGCCAATGCGCTGCTGTCCGACGGGCGCTGTTCGCTGGTCGGCGGTTACGCGTTGACGACAGATTCGCTCGTCAAGCCCGGCATGACGAGCGCGCGCCTGCCGGACTTCGCCGGCGCCACCCGCGACGACAGGCGGCGGCGCATCCCGCTCGGCGTGCTCACGCCGAGCCAGCCTTACGTCTACTCGCCGATGACGGTGGTGCTCGGACCCAAGGCGAGGGATCGCAGGATCAGCGGCATCGGCGATCTCGCCGGCCTGCGCCTCGCGATCGAAAGCGGATCGCTGGGCGACGCCATCCTGATGACCTTCGACAAGGGACGCCTGATCGACAACATCACGCATCTCGTGCCCGGCCGCGACGACCTCTTGGGCGCGGTTGCCCGGGGCGACTACGACGCGACGCTGATCGATCTCGGCCGCTTCGACGCTCATCGCGCCGCGCACCCCGACACCGCGATCGCACCATCCGGCTATTACTATCCGATCGGCGCCAATCGCGGTTATGTCGGGCTCGCGAGCGATCCCGCCCTGATCGAAGCGATCAACACCGCGCTGGGCGGGCTTGCCGCAGGCGGCAAGATCGCCGAATTCGGCAAGCAGGCCGGCCTCACCTACCTGCCGCCGCGAGAGCCTGCGATCCTCGGCGACGTCTGGATGAAGATCATTCAGCGGTGACGTCGATCATCTTCCATTGCGCAATGGGGACACCCGCAGCGTCGCTCCGGAATTCCTTCCTCCATCAAGCATGTGGCCCGGTGGACTCCGGGCCTGCGCGCTTCGTCCGCATCGCGGAATGACAGAAGTTCGCTTGCAATCGCGAGCACGCAGCCCGAATGCGCCAATGTGTCTCGCCCCTCGCCCATGGCGGCGCCAGCCTGATGAAGTAGGTTCGGCCAAAATCAGGAGGGAATCATGTCCGCAAAATTCGATCGCCGTCACTTCATCGCCGCCGGTGCCAGCGCACTCGCGATGCCATTCATCCCGCGCAGCGCGTTGGCGCAAGCTGGCTGGCCGTCGCGGCAGATTCGCATGATCTGCAGCTATCCTGCCGGCGGACAGACAGACCTGCTCGCGCGCGCCTATGGCGAATTCATCTCCAAGCAAGTCGGCAAGACCGTCGTGGTCGAGAACAAGCCCGGGGCCTCCGGCGCGATCGGCACGGCGGAGGTTGCCCGCGCCGAGCCCGACGGCCATACCGTGCTGTGCTCGATCTCGACCACCTACATCATGAACCGCGTGGTCATGAAGACTCCCGGCTACGACATGGACAAGGATCTGACGCTCGTCAGCGTCATTCCTGGCGCCGGCCTCCTGCTGGTCGCGAACCCCAGGACCGGGGTCAAGACGCTGGAGGATTTCGTCGCCTTCGCCCGCAAGAGTGGCAAGGTGAATTTCGGAACCTACAGTGCGGGTTCGGCCCCGCACATGACGATCAACGAACTCAACAAGCAATACGGGCTCAACATCGAGCCGGTCCACTACCGCGGCGAGGCTCCGATGTGGACGGGCATGCTGGAAGGCACGCTCGACGCTGCGATGGGCAGCTATACGGCGGCACAATCGGTGCTGCAGAGCGATCGCGGCACGGTATTCGCGGTCCACTCCAAGAAGGTCGAAGCGATCCCCGCCGTCAAGACCCTCCCCGAGCAGGGCGCCACGTCGAAATTCTTCACCGTGAGCGGCTTCTCCGGCTGGGCGGTGCCGAAGGCGACGCCGCAGCCGGTGGTCGACCGCCTCGCCGAGCTCTGCGTCGCCGCCAACAACGATCCGAAGGTGAAGGAGGTTCTCGCGACCTTCGTGCTCGAACCGGCGATCGGCTTCAAGGAGACCAATGCGCTGTATCAGCGCGAGCTGCCGATCTGGATCGAGAGTGCAAAGTCGCTCGGCCTCGAGCCGGCCTGATCCCTCTGGCATCGCGCAACGGGCAAGGCGGTCCTGCTCGCCGCTTTGCTTGCCAGCATTGCGACGATCTCAACGACGGCGTCGGAGACATTGTTATCGGCAGGCGGGCAAGCCCGGCCTGCCCCCTAATGCTCGTCCGCGGCTCCCGCGCCCAGCTGCGCCTTGTGGATCGAGGACGGCACCACGCCGAAATATTTCCGGAATACGCGGCTGAAATGCGATGAGCTGGAGAAGCCCCAGGAGAACGCGACGTCGGTGATCGTCTTGCCGCAATGCGCCTCGAGTTCCTGGCGGCAATTCTGCAGGCGCGCCTGCCAGATGTAGTCGCTGACGGTGGTGCCGCGCTCCGAGAACAGCATGTGCAGATAGCGCTTGGAGCAGCCGAGTTCGGCGGAGATCTGATCGATGCACAGATCGGGATCGCGCAAGTGCTCGCGGATGAAGAACTGCGCGCGCACATACATCGCCTCGGGCCCGACCCGATCGAATCCCGTATCGGCTTCGCGCAGCGGCAGCAGCAGCAGGTCGATCAGCGAATCGGCGACACCGACCGCGCTGTTCGCCGACAGCTTGGCGGCTTCGTCGAACGTCGCGTGCACGAAATCATGTGCGATCCGGCCCGTACCGGTTTTTGCGGACAGCTTGCAGGCCGGCATCCGCTGCGACGGGAACCCGCGGTCGCGCAGTAGCGATTTCGGAACGATCACCACGTCATGGCGGGTGAAGGCGGGGCTGATGATCGAATGCGGGCAGGAGACGTCATAGGCGATGATGTCACCCGGATTGATTTCGATGTGGCGGCCTTCCTGCTCGAAATAGGACACACCGTAGGTCTGGAAGTGGATCTTGATGTAGGGGTGCTCATTGGCCTTGGCGCGCGCCAGCGTATGCGCGATCCGATGCTGGCTGACCTCGATCTGGCAAAGCTTCAGGCGCGAGACCGACGTGTAGTCGATGCGGCCTTCGAGCGAAGACGCCTCCAGCGGATCGACGTCGAAATGCCCGCACAGACTCGTCAGCCCGTCGATCCAGCTCTGGATCTGCCGCTTGGGCGTCAGTCCGGTCGTCGAGAGCGTGTGAATTGTGTCGGACATTCATCCAGCCGCTGGTTTCATCCGAAGATGAGTACGAATCGCGGCCAGCGCTACCGGAGAGCCCTCAACCGCGACTGCGTGACGTTTACCTCGAATTGGAGCGATCTTGTGGAACGAGCGCCATCGTTCCATTGCCACCCTTGAGAGTTAATCCTCCGCCTTAGTTGCAGCGTCGTCAAGGGGAACCTGAACGTTGAGCGCCATGCCGCGCTGCACTGAGCCGGCTGAATTCGCTACTGCAAAATCAAAATGTTGGCGGCCGTGCACTGTCAAGCAAACCGGCTTCTCTCTTGGGCAAGTTTCCCGGTGACGAAGCCGCTACGGAATGCGGCAGGAACAAAAAAAGCGGGCCGCTCCTGCACGCGGACCCGCAGCTCTCATCCCGAGGAGGAAACAGCACAGCATCGTTTCTGGTCCCCATCTTGACCGCCCTGCACGAGCAGACGCCGGACAACAATCCGGTGATTAAGCAATGCTTCGGAAACAATAAACGAGATCAAACGGAGGAATCACTATGCGCAAGGTGCTACTGGCGACCTTTCTTGGCTCCGCGGCGGCTCTCGCCGTCGGCGGTGCGTCGGCCAATGACGCGCTTAACAAGATGTCGCAAAACCCGAAAGACTGGGTGATGCCGGCGGGCGACTATGCCAATTCCCGCTACTCCAAACTGAACCAGATCAACGCGCAGAACGTCGGCAAGCTCCAGGTCGCCTGGACCTTCTCGACCGGCGTCCTGCGCGGCCACGAAGGCGGTCCGTTGATCGTCGGTAACATGATGTACGTCCACACGCCGTTCCCGAACAAGGTCTACGCCATTGACCTTTCAAACGAGAACAAGATCGTCTGGAAGTACGAGCCGAAGCAGGATCCGAACGTCATCCCGGTGATGTGCTGCGACACGGTCAATCGCGGCGTCGCCTATGGCGACGGCAAGATCTTCCTGCATCAGGCCGATACGACGCTGGTCGCGCTCGATGCAAAGACCGGTCAGGTTGCATGGACCGCCAAGAATGGCGATCCCGGCAAGGGCGAGACCGGCACCTCGGCGCCGCTCGTCGTCAAGGACAAGGTGCTGATCGGCATCTCCGGCGGTGAGTTCGGCGTTCAGGCCCATATGTCCGCCTACGACATCAAGACCGGCAAGCTGGCGTGGCGCGGATATTCTGAAGGACCGGATGATCAGATCCTGGTCGACGCGGAGAAGACGACGGCGCTCGGCAAGCCGGTCGGCAAGGACTCGAGCCTCAAGACCTGGCAGGGCGATCAGTGGAAGATCGGCGGCGGCGCGACCTGGGGCTGGATCTCCTACGACCCCGAGCTGAACCTTGTCTATTACGGGTCGGGCAATCCCTCGACCTGGAATCCGAAGCAGCGTCCCGGCGACAACAAATGGTCGATGACGATCTGGGCGCGCAACCCGGACACCGGCCAGGCCAAGTGGGTCTATCAGATGACGCCCCATGACGAATGGGACTATGACGGCGTCAACGAGATGATCCTCTCGGACCAGTCGATCAACGGCGCGCCGCGCAAGCTGCTGACGCATTTCGATCGTAACGGCCTCGGCTATACGCTCGATCGCGCCACCGGCGAATTGCTGGTCGCCGAAAAGTACGATCCGAAGGTGAACTGGACCTCCGGCGTCGACATGGACAAGAACTCGCCCACCTACGGCCGTCCTAAGGTGCTCGACGCAGCTTCGACCGACAAGGCGGGCGAGGACCACAACGTGAAGGGCATCTGCCCGGCCGCGCTGGGCACCAAGGACGAGCAGCCGGCAGCCTACTCGCCGGACACGCAGCTGTTCTACGTTCCGACCAACCATGTCTGCATGGACTACGAGCCGTTCAAGGTGAGCTACACCGCGGGCCAGCCCTATGTGGGGGCCACGCTCTCGATGTATCCGCCGGCGGGTGAAACCAACATGGGCAATTTCATCGCCTGGGACGGCAAGACCGGCAAGATCGTGTGGTCGAACAAGGAGCAGTTCTCGGTCTGGTCGGGTGCGCTCGCAACCGCCGGCGGCGTGGTGTTCTACGGCACGCTCGAAGGCTACCTGAAGGCAGTCGACGCCAAGACCGGCAAGGAGCTCTACAAGTTCAAGACTCCCTCCGGCATCATCGGCAACGTCACGACCTATGAGAACGGCGGCAAGCAGTATGTCGCAGTGCTCTCGGGCGTCGGCGGCTGGGCCGGTATCGGTCTGGCGGCAGGCCTGACCGATCCGACCGCCGGTCTCGGCGCAGTCGGTGGCTACGCGGCCCTCAGCAACTACACCGCGCTCGGCGGTACGCTGACCGTGTTCTCGCTGCCGGCGAACTAGCACCAAGGCCGCATCATCCCGGCGCGTGGATCAAATCCACGCGCCGGCTCGTCTCCACCTGATGCCTTCGAGGACAATCTCTTGCGTAAAATCCGGCTTGCCGAACTCTGCCTTGCCATCGCTGCAATCATCTTCGTTGGGTCCGCAGGACTTGCACGGGCGGAAGGTCCGGGTGACCCGACCGCCGTCAAGAAGGAAGACGACGGAAAGTGGCTCGATAAGGAAGGAAACCCGACCTACAAGATTTCAGCCGACGGCACCGTGGACTGGTTCACCTATTCCGGATATCGGCGCTATCACTCCGACTGTCACGTCTGCCATGGCCCCGACGGCATGGGATCGACCTACGCACCGGCGCTGAAGGACTCGGTCAAGGCCATGAGCTATGGCGATTTTCTCGGCGTGGTTGCTTCCGGCCGCAAGAACATCTCGACCGCGCAGGAAAATGTCATGCCGGCGTTCGGCGACAATCCGAACGTCGCCTGCTACATGGACGACCTCTACGTCTATCTCCGCGCCCGCTCCGACGAAGCGTGGGGTCGGCAGCGTCCCGCCAAGAAGGACGAGAAGAACGAGGTCTACACCAAGGCGGAAGACGCTTGCATGGGCCATAAATGAACGTTGTGAGGACTGCCAAGACTACTTGTTGCCGTCCTATGAGAATCTGAGGAGTTACCGATGAAGACACGTGCCGCCGTCGCTTTCGAAGCCAAGAAGCCGCTCGAGATCGTCGAAGTCGATCTGGAAGGGCCGAAGGCCGGCGAAGTCCTGGTCGAGATCAAGGCGACGGGCATCTGCCACACCGACGCCTACACGCTCGACGGCTTCGACAGCGAGGGAATCTTTCCGTCCATCCTCGGCCATGAGGGCGCCGGCATCATCCGCGAGATCGGCCCGGGGGTGACCTCCGTGAAGCCGGGCGACCACGTCATCCCGCTCTACACGCCGGAATGCCGGCAGTGCAAAAGCTGCCTGAGCCAGAAGACCAATCTCTGCACCGCGATCCGCGCGACGCAGGGCAAGGGCGTGATGCCCGACGGCACCAGCCGCTTCTCCTACAAGGGCAAGCCGGTCTACCACTACATGGGCTGCTCCACCTTCTCGAACTTCACTGTTCTGCCGGAGATCGCGGTCGCCAAGATCCGCGAGGACGCGCCGTTCGACAAGAGCTGCTACATCGGCTGCGGCGTCACCACCGGTGTCGGCGCCGTGGTCAACACCGCCAAGGTCGAGCCCGGCGCCAACGTGGTCGTGTTCGGCCTCGGCGGTATCGGCCTCAACGTGATCCAGGGCGCCAAGATGGCCGGCGCCGACAAGATCATCGGCGTCGACATCAACGACGCCAAGGAGGATTGGGGCCGCCGGTTCGGCATGACCGACTTCGTCAATCCCAAGAAGATCACCGGCGACATTGTCCCGCATCTCGTCGCCCTCACCGACGGCGGCGCCGATTACACCTTCGACTGCACCGGCAACACCACCGTGATGCGGCAGGCGCTGGAAGCCTGCCATCGCGGCTGGGGCACGTCGATCATCATCGGCGTGGCCGAATCCGGCAAGGAGATCGCCACCCGCCCGTTCCAGCTCGTCACCGGGCGCAACTGGCGCGGCACCGCCTTCGGCGGCGCGCGCGGCCGGACCGACGTGCCGAAGATCGTCGACTGGTACATGAACGGAAAGATCCAGATCGATCCGATGATCACCCATGTGCTCAAGCTCGAAGAGATCAACAAGGGCTTCGACCTCATGCACGAGGGCAAATCCATTCGTTCCGTCGTCGTCTACTAGCTCGAAAGCATCACCCCCAAGGAGGATCGTCCCATGACTGTTGCACTCCACCCCTCGATCGACAGCGGCCTGAAACAAGGCACCGGCCATTTCACCGGCGGCACCCTCGCCTGCAAATGCAAGGACCATCAGGTCAAGGTCGGTATCAAGGGCGACGTGGCCCACAACCACGCCTGCGGCTGCACCAAGTGCTGGAAGCCGCAGGGTGCGACATTCTCCGTCGTCGCCGTCGTACCGCGCCAGAACGTCATCGTGCTCGAGAACGGCGACAAGCTTGAGATCGTCGATGCATCGGCAGCGATCCAGCGTCACGCCTGCAAGGCCTGCGGCACGCACATGTACGGCCGTATCGAGAACAAGAACCATCCGTTCTACGGCCTCGACTTCATCCATCCCGAATTGTTCCAGGAACAGGGATCGCAGGCGCCGCAGTTCGCCGCCTTCGTCTCCTCCGTGATCGAATCGGGCGTGAAGCCGGAGCAGATGGCCGGCATCCGCACGCGGCTGAAGGAAATCGGGCTCGAGCCCTATGACTGCCTGTCGCCGGTGCTGATGGATGCGATCGCAACCCACGTCGCGAAAGCCAAAGCCGCGTAACGACCGCGGCCTGAACAAGGCCGCCCCAGACTTCCCGTCCCGTCCGCTCGCTGATAGCGAGCCGGACGGGGTGAGGCTCCGAGACGATCGCGGCGATGCCGCCTCCTCTGCACTCTGCGTATGAGGGCCTTGGTTCCTCAGTCCTGGTCTCTGAATGACTGCGCAGTGCCGCCAGCTTCCCGGTTGAAGCCCGCGACTTGCGTTTCTCCCTCCCTCGACTGAGGCCTACTGCTTCGTCCGCGCAGTCATTCTGCCGGACGAAGCTTTTTTCCGGATCGACTCATTTCGCAGACGCCCGTGCAATCCGCACGCGCGCGGTGACGCCGCGCCCTGCTTTTGACAAACCTGCGTTGCAATCTTTTCCCCTCAACACCCGGCTGTGAAGGTCGGACCGGTGCAATCTCTGTTAGGATCGCGTCGTCACGATGCCGCGCGACGTTCTATCAAGCAAGAACAGCACGGGGAGGTATCGAGCACATCCGGACATCACGATTCGCAATCCTGCCCCTGCCGGGAACTGCCCGCGCGGGACATCGGGCCGGACTGCGGCAACGACGCAACGGGAATTGCGCCGAGGGATATCGGCCATGTCAGAATCAGCAAGCTTATGAAGAGCGAGGAACGAGCATGATCAAGGTGAAGATCAACGGCCAGGAACAGAGCTGGGACGGCGACCCGGATCTCCCGCTACTCTGGTTCCTGCGCGACGAAACCGGGCTGACCGGCACAAAATATGGCTGCGGCCAGGCCCTGTGCGGCGCCTGCACCGTCATCGTCGACAAGCAAGCCGTGCGTTCCTGCATCACGTCGATCAACGACGTCGCCGGACGTGAGGTCACGACGATCGAGGGCCTGCATCCGAGCGGCGACCACCCGGTGCAGAAGGCCTGGCGCCAGGTCAACGTTCCCCAGTGCGGCTTCTGCCAGGCCGGCCAGATCATGCAGGCCGCGGCGCTCCTGATGGAGAATCCCAAGCCGTCTCACGACCAGATCCGGGAGGCGATGTCCGGCAACATCTGCCGCTGCGGCTGCTATCAGCGCATCGAGAATGCGGTCCATCTCGCATCGACGGGAGTGTGACATGAATTTCATCGACAAACCGGCGAAGCTTCGCGGCTTCGAGAAGCACATCAAGGTCGAGAAGGTCTCGCGCCGCAACATCCTGAAGGGGCTCGGGATCACCGGCGGATTCGTACTCGCCGCGCCTGTGATGTCGCGCCAGGCCTTTGCCTACGAGACCGGCGCCGGCAAGATGCCGCACGGCGTCGTGGTCTATCCGCGCGTGTTCGTCGCGGTCGCGCCTGACGGCACCGTCACCATCCTCGCCCACCGCTCCGAGATGGGCACCGGGGTGCGCACCAGCCTGCCGCTGATCGTGGCCGAGGAGATGGAAGCCGACTGGTCGAAGGTCAAGGTGCAGCAGGCCCATGGCGACGAGGTCATGTTCGGCAACCAGGACACCGACGGTTCGCGCAGCACGCGTCATTACCTGATCCCGATGCGCCAGATCGGCGCCTCCGCCCGCACCATGCTGGAGCAGGCCGCAGCCAAGCGCTGGAACGTGCCGGCGACCGAGGTGAAGGCCGTCAATCACGAGGTCGTCCATAGCGCCAGCGGGCGCAAGCTCGGCTTCGGCGAACTCGCGGCCGATGCCGCCAGGGAATCGGTGCCAAGCATCGAAGGCCTCAAGCTGAAGGACCCGAAAGACTTCCGTTATCTCGGCAAGGGCCAGGTCGGCATCGTCGATCTCCACGACATCACCACCGGCAAGGCGCGCTACGGCGCCGACGTGCGGCTGCCGGGAATGAAGTATGCGGTGATCGCCCGTCCGCCCGTGACCGGCGGCAAGCTGGTCTCGTTCGATGCCGATGCGGCACTGAAGATTCCCGGCGTCGAAAAAGTGATGCAGGTGCGCGGCTGGCCGTGGCCGTCGAAGTTCCAGCCGCTCGGCGGCGTCGCCGTGATCGCACGCAACACCGGCGCGGCGATCAAGGGCCGTGATGCGCTGAAGCTCACCTGGGACGACGGCGCCAACGGCAAATACGACTCGGTCGCCTATCGCAAGGAGCTCGAGGAAGCCTCGCGCAAGCCCGGCCTCGTCGTCCGCGCCGAGGGCGATGCGGACGCGGCGCTAAAGGGCGCCGACAAGGTCGTCGTCGGCGAATATTACCTGCCGCATCTCGCCCATGTCAGCATGGAGCCGCCGGTGGCGGTCGCCGACGTCAAGGGCGACAGGTGCGAGATCTGGGCGCCGGTACAAAGCCCCGGCGGCACCCGCGAGGACGTCGCCAAGACGCTCGGCATTCCCGAGGGCAATGTCACCGTCAACGTGACGCTGCTCGGCGGTGGTTTCGGCCGCAAGTCCAAATGCGACTTCGCGCTCGAGGCCGCGCTGCTGTCGAAGGAGCTTGGTACGCCCGTGAAGGTGCAGTGGACTCGTGAGGACGATATCCACCACGACTTCCTGCATACGGTTTCGGTGGAACGGATCGAGGCGGGGCTCGACAAGAGCGGCAAGGTGATCGCCTGGCGTCACCGCAGCGTAGCGCCCACCATCGCCTCGACGTTTGCAGCAGGCGCCAAGCACGCGGCGCCGTTCGAGCTCGGCATGGGCCTCGTCGACATGCCGTTCGAAATCGCCCATATCTCCTGCGAGAATCCGGAAGCCGCGGCGTTCACCCGTATCGGCTGGTTCCGTTCGGTCTCGAACATCCCGCGCGCCTTCGCAGTGCAGTCGATGGTCGGCGAGATCGCGGCTGCGACCGGCCGCGACCAGAAGGAAACGCTGCTCGAACTGATCGGCAGTCCGCGCATCGTCAAGCCGGCCGTCAAGGACATGTGGAACTACGGCGAGCCCACCGACAGCTACCCGATCGACACTGCGCGCCTGCGCAAGGTGGTCGAGCTGGTCGCCGAGAAGGGCGAATGGGGCCGCCAGGTGCCGAAGGGCCACGGCCTCGGCATCGCGGTGCACCGCAGCTTCGTCAGCTACATCGCGACCATCGTCGAGGTGGCCGTCGACGACAAGGGCAAGCTGGGTGTGCCGCGGGTCGATACCGCGATCTCCTGCGGCACCTATGTCAACCCCGAGCGCATCGCCTCTCAGATCGAGGGCGCGGCGATCATGGGGCTGAGCCTCGCCAAATACGGCGCGGTCACCTTCAAGGACGGCAAGGTGGAGCAGAAGAACTTTGACGACTTCCCGGTCGTCAGGATCGACGAATCTCCTGTCGTGACCAACGTCTACATCGTTCCGCCCGGGCCCGACACGCCGCCGAGCGGCGTCGGCGAGCCCGGCGTGCCGCCCTTCGCACCCGCCTTGATGAACGCGATCTTCGCTGCGACTGGAAAACGCATTCGCAGTCTTCCGCTCGGCAAGCAATTGGAGGCGTAAGGGAACATAAAGCGGCTCCGCGCCGTTTCCATCGATCTGACAGGAGCAGATCGATGACCAACATCCCAAAGGCGCTCGCAGTCTCGTTGCTGTCGGGCGCCTTTTTCATGACAACCGCCGGCGCGTTCGCCCAGAGCAGCACGACGCCGCCGACCACGGCCACGCGCCCCACCGCGCCGGACCAGAACTCGCTTCCCAACGCCAGCGCCCCGCCCGCCTCGACCAGCCAGACCACCGGGCAGACCAGCACCGATCCGAAGATTCAGGAGATGAATCAGAAGGAGAAGGACAAGGTGGATCGCCAGGGGAAATAGTCGGCTGGTGTCTTGCCCGCAAAGCTCCACGCGCCGTCATGGCCGGGCTGTCCCGGCCATCCACGGCCTTCGCCGCGGCGCGAAGAAGGTGGATGCCCGGGACAAGCCCGGGCATGACGAGGTCGTGGCGCGGGCGGCAATCCATTTCACACACAAAAATGCGGCGAGCGTCACCGCTCGCCGCACGGCCCCCTCATCGCTCCGCTGTCTTCGATCCGCCCGCGGAGCTCATTTCTTAAGTGCGAACACCCAGACGACGCCGCCTTGCGGCACATTGGCTTCGATGCCGATATTGTTCGTCACCAGCGCATCCTGGATGCGCTGCGCGTCGACGCCCCAGCCCGACTGGATCGCGATGTATTGGGTGCCGTCGATCTCGTAGGACACCGGCATGCCCATGATGCCGGAATTGGTCTTCTGCTCCCACAATAATTCGCCGGTCTTGGCGTGGAAGGCGCGGAAGTTGCGGTCGTTGGTGCCGCCGACGAAGACGAGGTCGCCCGCCGTCGCCGTCACCGAGCCGAACAATTGCGACTTCGGGAAGTTGTGCTGCCACACCTTCTTGCCGGTGGCGGGATCCCAGGCCTGGAGCTCGCCGAAATGATCGGCGCCGGGCTTTGTCTTCAGGCCGATATCCTCCGGCTTGGTGCCGAGCCAGAGCTCGCCCGCCTTCAGCGGAACCTTCTCGCCGGTGAAGCCGCCGCAGAAATTCTCGTTGGCGGGCACATAGACGAGGCCCGTTTTCTGGCTGTAGGCCGCCGACGGCCAGTCCTTGCCGCCCCACAGTGACGGACAGAACTCGACACGCTTGCCGATGACCGGCTTGTGCGCGGGATCGACGATCGGCTTGCCGGTCTCGGCATCGATACCCTTCCACACGTCGGTTGCGACGAACGGCCAGCCGGCAACGTAATTGATCCTGGTCTGGGTGCGCTCGAGCACCCAGAAGATCGCGTCGCGGCCGGGATGCACCAGGCTCTTGATGGTGCGGCCATCGCGTTGCAGATCGATCAGCATGGGCGCGTCGACCTCGTCCCAGTCCCAGGAATCGTTCTGGTGATACTGGTGGTAGGTCTTGATCTTGCCGGTGCCGGGATCGAGCGCGAGCACCGAAGACGTATAGAGATTGTCGCCGGGATGGGTCTCGCCGGGCCATGGCGCCGCATTGCCGACGCCCCAATAGATCGTCTTGGTGTCCTTGTCGTAATTGCCGGTCATCCAGCCGGACCCACCGCCGGTCTTCCAGTCGTCACCTTGCCAGGTGTCGTGACCGGGTTCTCCTTCGCCGGGAATGGTGAAGGTCCGCCACAGCTCCTTGCCGTCCTTGGCGTCGAAGGCGGCGACGTAGCCACGCACGCCGAGTTCGCCGCCGGAGCCGCCGACGATGACCTTGCCCTCGACGATCAGCGGCATCAGGGTCATGTACTGACCCTTCCTGTAGTCCTGCACCTTGGTGTCCCACACCACCTTGCCGGTCTTGGCATCGAGCGCGACGACGTGGTCGTCCGTGGTGGCCAGATAGAGCTTGTCCTCCCACAGGCCGACGCCGCGATTGGTCGGGTGAAGCTGGAACAGGTCGTCGGGAAGCTGCCGCTTGTAGCGCCAGTATTCATCGCCGGTCCTGGCGTCGATCGCGATCACCTGTCCCATCGGCGTCGTCACGAACATCACGCCGTTGTTGACGATCGGCGGCGCCTCGTGGCCCTCGACCACGCCGGTGGCGAAGGTCCAGACTGGCGTGAGATTCTTCACGTTCGAGGCATTGATCTGGTCGAGCGGGCTGTAACCCTGCCCGTCATAAGTGCGCCGATAGAGCATCCAGTTGGCGGGTTCCGGATTTTCCAGGCGCTGCTGGGTCACCGGGGAATAGTTCTCGATAGGGCCTGCGACTGCGGCGGTCGAGACGAGGCATGTGAAGGCGACGAAACCGGACAGGTACCACTGCGTCTTGGTCATGGACGTTCCCCTTTTTCATCCGTTGGAATTCATGTTTTGAATTGTTGTTTTGAATTCGTGTCGTTCCTCCCGTCGTCCGCCCCGCGGCGGACGCGGCATCTCGCGACGCGGGCATAGCCCGCAGTGACCGTCATCCTGGCTGTACCGCACCTACCTTTCCGACGAAGCTGCCGGCGACGCTGATTGCGCCTTCAGCAAGCGCAATCGGCAGCGCAGCGAGCCGCCGCGGTGCGGGTCCGAACACGACCTGAGCGCCCGCGCGCGGATCGTATTCGGAATTGTGGCACATGCATTTGAACACCTCCTTGTCACCGGCATCGCTCTTGACCCAGGCGGTGACGGGACAGCCGGCGTGCGAGCAGATCGCCGAATAGGCGAGGATGCCGTCGACGGCGCGCGCGCCGGTTTGCTCGTCGAGTTCGGCGGGATCGAGCCGGATGATCAGGATCTCGTTGAGACGCGAGCCGCTGCGCACGACCGATGTGACCGGGTCTTTCGGCCAGGCATGCACCGGTGGTCCGCCCTTCGGGATGTCAGCAGACGTGATCGGCTTTCCTTCCTGCTCTCCCTCGGAGAACACGAGCAAGTCGCCCTTCTTGGGACGCTCATCGGAGCCGGGCGGATCCTCACCCGCACGAGAAAGGTCGGAACATCCAAGGCAAGCGGTGGCGGCCATTGCGCCAAGCAGCACCGTTCGCCGGGTCTGCTCCGGGCCCTTGTCGATGTCAGGGTCCGCAGCGCCCTCGGAGGATGATGAAGTGTTGCTGAGTGATGCGCACGACATGCACACCAGCAGGCGCTGGAACTCTGCCGAAAAAAAGGCGGAGAATTGGCGCCGCAGTGCATCAATATGGCTTTACTCGTTTTGATTGAACATAAAGGAGCCCAATCGCGCACGGATTCGCGATTGCAACGTCATGCCGCGCGATTGGCATGATCATTTTGCAGATCAGACCGACGATCTTGGAATTGGTGCAGAGCGCCACCGGCGACTGCCCCGCAGCCACGCTTTGAAGGCTCGTCGTCAGGACCTGATCACGTGACGCGGCGCAGCGATGCGACCGGCGATCCTCGCCGATGCCATCTCGAAACTGTCGGCGATGCGCCGCGCCTTGTCTACGAACAGCGCGGCCGCCGCGGGCGGGCAGACCTCGCGCGCGGTCTGTTCGAACAGATCGAGCCAGCGGTCGAAATGATCGCCGACGAGGCTCAGCGGCATATGCGCCCGCATCGGCGAACCGTGGTAGCGTCCGCTCATCAGGACCACTGACGACCAGAAATCCCTGAGCCGGGCCAGATGCTCGTCCCAGTTCCGCACGTTTGCGAACACCGGACCCAGCAGCGCATCTTCGCGCACGCGTCCGTAGAAACGCGTGACGAGGTCGCCGATCATCTCCTCGGTGATTCCGGTACGCGCGATCGCATCCTCTGTCAGCAGGCTGCGTCGCGCGGCCGCCGCCTCGCGCTCGGCCTTCAATCGATCCGACATGTCTTGTTTTCCGTTTGGTTGGTCCCGCGAGCCGCCCGTTCGACATTGTCGGGCCAATCGCGCGCGACGTCTTTGTCGCAGCGCAAATGCGAGAGAAGGCGGCGGGCACTGAATGCCCGCCGCTGGCGCCTTGGTCAGGCGCCGTAGGTATAAAAGCCCTGCCCGGTCTTGCGGCCGAGATGGCCGGCGTCGACCATTTCCCGCAGCAAGGGGGCCGGACGGTATTTGGGGTCGTTGAAGCCTTTGTAGAAGACTTCCATCACCGACAGCATGGTGTCGAGTCCGACCAGATCGGCCAGCGCCAGCGGCCCGATCGGATGGTTGCAACCGAGCTTCATGCCGGCATCGATCTCCTCGGCCGTCGCGATTCCCTCCTGCAGCGCGAAGATCGCCTCGTTGATCATCGGACAGAGGATACGGTTCACGGCAAAGCCAGGGCTGTTCTTGGCGGTGATCGCGACCTTGCCGACGCGCTGGGCGAAGTCCAGCGCCTTGGCATGGGTGTCGTCGGAGGTCTGCAAGCCGCGGATCAGTTCGAGCAGCGCCATCACCGGCACCGGGTTGAAAAAGTGCATGCCGATGAAGCGGTCGGGACGGTCGGTTGCGGCGGCGAGCTTGGTAATCGAGATCGAGGACGTATTGGTCGCGAGCAGCGTGCGCGGCGACAGCGTGGCACAGAGGTCCTTCAGGATCTTGACCTTGAGCTCCTCGTTCTCGGTCGCAGCTTCGATGACGAGATCGCAATCGACCAGCTTCGCTCTATCGGTCGTGCCGGTGATGCGCTTGAGCGTGGCATCGCGGTCAGCCGCCGAGATCTTCTCCTTCTTGACCAGGCGCTCGAGGCTACCGCCGACGGTGGCGACGCCGCGGTTCACCGCGGCATCGGAAATGTCGACCATCACGACCGAAAGGCCGGCTGCCGCGCAAACCTGCGCGATGCCGTTCCCCATGGTCCCTGCCCCGATGATGCCAACCGTCTGGATCATTGCGTCATATCCTTCTCATCCTGCGGCCCGTGCCAGCCGGCCAGGCTCCGTTGTCCTGCATCAGGATCTAGCACCGCCACCGGCCGGGTGCGACCTGATCCTTCCCTTCCATAAAGCATCCCAAGCGGGAATAAAGCGGCAAACGTCATGATTTGGCGCAATCGACCGCAGCGGATGGCCGCCCACGGACTCATTGGAGACGGAGCACCTTGCGAGGACCCATGATCGTCGGCGACAAGGGCCTGATCCTGGACACACTGGAACGCCGGCCGAATTTCTGCTTTTCCGCAGGTTGATTCCAGCGCGAAGGTCGCGGATGCGGGAGCTCGCAAGCCATCATGCTCATGCAGACCTGCTGCGAATGCCAACCGCAAACGCCCTTCCGCCGATGCCGCGCATATCCTAATGTGCCGGATCAATTTGGATTGGAGATCATGAGCCGCTTCTGGAGTCCGGTCGTCCACACGCTCTCGCCCTACATCCCCGGCGAGCAGCCGAAGCAGGACGACGTCGTCAAGCTCAATACCAACGAGAATCCCTATCCGCCCTCGCCGCGCGTGCTGGCGGCGATCGCATCAGCTGCAGAGCGGCTGCGCCTCTATCCCGATCCGCACGCCATGCGCCTGCGTGAGGCGATTGCGGCCCGCTACGACGTTGCGCCCGAACAGGTGTTCGTCGGCAACGGCTCCGACGAGGTCCTGGCGCACACCTTCCAGGCTCTTCTGAAACACGACAGGCCGCTGTTGTTCCCCGACGTCACCTACAGCTTCTATCCCGTCTACTGCCGGCTCTATGGAATTGCTCACGAGGTGATACCGCTCGATGCCGCGATGCGGATCGATATCTCTGACTATGATCGACCATCAAGCGCCGTCCTTGTCCCTAATCCGAACGCGCCCACTGGCATCGCCCTTCCGCGCAAAGCGATCGCAGCACTGCTCGCCCAAAATCCGGATCGACTGGTTGTGGTGGACGAGGCCTACGTCGATTTCGGCGCCGAGAGTGCCGTGCCGCTCGTCGCGCAGCATGACAATCTGCTCGTCGTCCAGACCTTCTCGAAGTCGCGCTCGCTCGCCGGCCTGCGGGTGGGATTTGCGATCGGCCAACGGCCGCTGATTGAGGCGCTGGAGCGGGTGAAGGACAGCTTCAACTCCTATCCCGTCGATGGCCTCGCCATGGCCGGCGCCATTGCCGCCCTCGAGGACGACGCTTGGTTCCAGGACAGCCGTGCCCGCATCATTGCCAGCCGCGAAAAGCTGGCTCGCGATCTCGGACAGCTCGGCTTCGAGGTGCTGCCGTCGCTCGCAAATTTTGTCTTCGCGCGCCATCGAAGCCGGAGGGGAGCCGATCTGGCCGCCGCTCTTCGCCAACGTGGCGTTCTGGTGCGACATTTCAGCAAGCTGCGCATCGAGGACTTCCTTCGAATCACGGTCGGGACTGAAGAGCAATGCGGCCGGCTGATCGAAGCGCTGCGCGGTTTGATCTGATTCAGGAAGTCTGACCCGAGGGATCTGACAAGGGTTTTGCGGTGACGTTCTTACGCATCCCGCAAAGCCCCGCGACGCTTTTGTGACATAGGCCACATCGGCCTCCGGTCCGGCCTGTTAACGTCGCCAGCATGAAAAAACACATCGCGCTACCCATCATCCTCACCGCTCTGTTCGTCGCCGCGCCAAGCCTCGCGGCCGAGACCAAAGGAGCAGGCTCAACCTTCGTTTCGCCCGTGATGGCGAAATGGATCGATGCCTACAAGATCAAGACCGGCAACACCGTCAGCTATCAGGCGGTCGGCTCGAGTATCGGCGTCGGCCTCATCAAGAAAGGAACCGTCGACTTCGGCGCCACCGACATGCCGCTCGACCCGAGTGAACTGGACAAGCTCGGCATGATGCAATTCCCGATCGTGATCGGGGGCGTCGTTCCCGTGGTGAATATCGACGGCGTCAAGCCCGGTCAGATTCGTTTCACCGGCCAGCTGCTCGCCGACATCTATCTCGGAAAGCTCAGATCCTGGAACGACCCCGCGATCCGTGCGATCAATCCCGACATCAAGCTGCCGAACACCGCAATCACGGTGGTCCATCGAATCGACGGGTCTGGCACGACCTTCAACTGGTCGAACTATCTCGCAAAAGTCAGTCCGCAGTGGAAGGCGAGCGTCGGAGAGGGCACCGCGATCGAATGGCCGGTTGGGCTCGGCGGCAAGGGCAATGACGGCGTCGCCTCGCTCGTCAGCCTCGTTCCCGGCGCGATCGGCTATCTCGAATACACCTACGCCCTGCAACGGCTCGACAGGATTTCCTTCGCAACCGTGCAGAACAGCGCCGGCCATTTCGTGGTCCCGGACGCCGCATCGTTCCAGGCGGCGGCCTCCAGTGCGGACTGGAATGCGGACAAGGACTTCCATCTCGTGCTCACCAACGCGCCCGGCGAAGACGCCTATCCGATCACGGCCACGACGTTCGTGCTGATGCCGAAGGCCCCGAAATCCCCGGACCGGTCCGCCGCCGTCATCGACTTCATGCGCTGGTCGCTGGAGAACGGCAAGCCGCAGGCTGAAACACTCAACTACGTGCCGTTGCCGGCGGCCTTGATCGACCAGATCGAGCGCTATTGGCAGCAGAGTCTTGGCACGCCCACGGTCTCCGCATCGGCAACCGTCAAGCGCTGAAGAAGCCGCGCAGAAAAGCACATCACGACCCCGGCCGATGATCAACGGCCGGGGTCACTCCCTTTGCGCCGATCTCGCAATCGATCACATCGCTCAGGGCCGATCCATCAAGGCGTTCCGCAATTGGAACTCCCTATGCCCTGCCCGGTTATCCGGCAGGCTGCATCCGAGGATTCGCGATGGACACGGCGGCGTTTGAACCGAAGATACAGAGGCGCGCCACCTTTCGCCTGCGCAAATTCTTCTCCACGCTCGGGCCGGGATTGATCACCGGCGCCTCGGACGACGATCCCTCGGGGATCGGCACCTACAGCCAGGCGGGCGCGCAGCTCGGCTTCGGCATCGGCTGGACCATGCTGCTGACCTACCCGCTGATGACGGCGATCCAGGAAATCTCGGCGCGGATCGGACGGGTGACGGGCCACGGGATCGCCGGCAATGTCTGCCGCAATTTCGGCCCCGCCTATGTCTGGGGCCTCGTGGTTCTGCTGTTTGCCGCCAACACCATCAACATCGCGGCCGATCTCGGCGCCATGGCGGACGCCCTCAAGGTGCTGATCGGCGGTCCGGGGATCGTTTATGTGGTGATCTTCGGCGCCGTCTCCGTGCTTGCCCAGATCTTCTTCAACTACGACCGCTATGTCGCGGTGCTGAAATGGCTGACGCTCAGCCTGCTGGCCTATGTCATTGCCCTTGCCGTCGTGAAAGTCCCCTGGACCGAGGCGTTGAAAGGCGCGCTGATTCCACATATGACTTGGAACGTCGACTTCCTCACCACGCTGGTCGCCATCCTCGGCACGACGATCTCGCCCTATCTCTTCGTCTGGCAGTCTTCACAGGAGGCCGAGGAGCAGCGGATCGACGACAACAAGACGCCGCTGAAAAGGGACACATCGACGGCGGTCGCGGAATTTCGCCGCATCCGGCTCGATACGCTGATCGGAATGGGTTTCTCGAACCTCATCGCATTGTCGATCATCATCACCACCGCCGCGACCTTGCACGCGCAAGGCAAGACCGACATCCAGAGCTCCGCGCAGGCCGCCGAAGCGCTGAAGCCGATTGCCGGGCCTTTGGCAGAGCTCGTCTTCGCGCTCGGCATCATCGGCACCGGCCTGCTCGCCATTCCAGTGCTTGCCGGATCGACCGCCTACGCCATCGGCGAAGGCCGCCGCTGGAAAGTCGGGCTCTCCCGCAAACCGAGAGAGGCGATTGCCTTCTATACGGTGCTGGGCCTGTCCGGTCTCTGCGGGATCGGGTTGAACTTTACGCCGATCGATCCGATCAAGGCGCTGTACTGGAGCGCGGTCGTCAACGGCGTGCTCGCCGCACCGGTCATGGTGATCCTGATGCTGCTCGTGCGGCGGCCGAAGGTCATGGGCGAACTCGTGGTGACGGGTCCGCTGTACTGGTTGGGTTGGGCATCGACGGTTGCGATGGCCTTCTGCATCGTCGGCATGCTCGCCACCATGTTCATGGGCAGCTCCTAGACACTCTTCTTGCTTTCTTCCGGATGAATCGGGTTTCTAAAGCGCTGCTGCCGGGTATTCTGCGGCTGTCGGCAGGACAAGGATGATCCGTGAAGCGACCGCGCAGCCCCAATAGCGACTATTTTCCGCAGGCCTTCGGCCCGGCGCCCAAGCGTCGGGCCGGATGAACGACTTCGCAAAATCCATTGCCGCAGCCTTCGCGCTGATCGGCCAGGCCGATTCCGAGTTGCTCGGCATCGTGGGGCTATCTCTGCGCGTGAGCCTGACGGCGAGCCTTGTCGCGCTCCTGATCGGTGCTCCGATCGGAGCATTGCTTGCGATCACGCGGTTTCGCGGCCGGCAGGTCATCATCGTGCTGACCAATGCGCTGCTCGGCCTTCCCCCGGTCGTGGTCGGGCTTGCTCTCTATCTTCTGCTGTCGAGGTCAGGCCCGCTCGGGGCGCCGGGCCTGTTGTTTACGCCTGTCGCCATGGTGATCGCACAGACGCTGCTGGCGACGCCCATCGTGGTGGCGCTGGTGCACCGGCCGGCGAGCCTGCTATGGGCCGAATATGGCGATCTGGCCCGGATCGACGGGCTGTCGACGCTGCGCAGCATCGGCCTGCTATTCGCTCTCGGACGGACCTCGCTGCTGACGGCATTTCTCGCTGCGTTCGGGCGCGCGATCGCCGAGGTCGGCGCTATCCTCATCGTCGGCGGCAACATTCGTGGCTTCACGCGCACGATGACGACCGCGATCGCGCTAGAAACCAGCAAGGGCGACCTGCCGCTGGCGCTCGGGCTCGGACTGATCCTGCTCGCGCTCAGCGTCACCGTGTCGACGATCGCCTTCCTGCTAGTGGGACGCGTTGGGGAAAAATAACTGCTCGCCGCCGACCTTGTAGCCGGCGATCGCATCCTGCCCCTTCGGCGAGATCAGCCAGTCCACGAAGGCCTGCCCATCCTTTGCCTTCACGCTCGGATGCGTCGCCGGGTTCACCAGCATGACGCCGTACTGGTTGAACAGCCGCTTGTCGTCCTCGGTCAGGATGGCGAGGTCGCCGCGATTTTTGAACGATAGCCAGGTGCCGCGGTCCGACAGAAGATAGGCGTTCGTCGACGAGGCCATGTTCAGCGCCGGCCCCATGCCCTGGCCGATCTCGCGATACCAGCTGTCCCTACCGGCAGCAATGTCGACCCCCGCCTCCTTCCACAAGCGCAGCTCCGCTGCATGCGTGCCGGACTTGTCGCCGCGCGAGATGAACGGCGCCTTCGCCGCCGCGATGCTGCGCAGCGCCTCCGCGACGTCCTTGCTGCCTGCGATCTTCGCCGGATCGGCCTTCGGCCCGACGATGACGAAGTCGTTGTACATGACGTCGAAGCGCTTCACGCCCTGCCCTTCGGACATGAACCTGTCTTCCGCCGGCCTGTCGTGGACGAACACCACATCGGCATCGCCGCGCCGCCCGATGTCGAGCGCCTGTCCGGTGCCGACGGCGACGACCTTGACCTCGATGCCCTCGTCCCTGGAGAACAGCGGCAGCAGATAGCCGAACAGCCCCGACTGTTCCGTCGAGGTGGTCGAGGCCACGGTGATGGTGCTGTGCTGCGCGTATGCGCCGGTCGACCAGAACAGGACCGCTGCGATGGCGGCAAGCTTCTTCATTGTCGTCACTCCCCAGGCGTTTCAAACCAGTCCAGGAACGATGAGGCTGGGAAGTCCGACGTTCGGTGCAGCATCAGCGGCCGGGACAGTAGCGCATCACGGCGCGGATCGCCTGCAGCTCGGGCTCCTTCGCCCAGGCCTCCGGATGCAGCCAGAGCTTGTCGTCCCCGATGACATACGCGAACGTGCGGGTCTGGAAGCCATTGGGATTGCGGACCGTGACTTCGCCGCAAGCCACCTCGACGGCGCGGCCTTCGGGATCGGATGCTGGACTGGTCCAGGAAACATGGACCTCCGCATTCGGCGGGATCACATGAGCTGGGATTCTTTGCGTCAGATCGTCCGCAAACGCGGGTGTGCAGCTCCAATGCGAGAAGCGCGGCAGCCAGATAGGTCTTGCAGATCACGGGTTGCTCCTTTGTCATCAAGGGAAAGCGTACCGGGACCGGCCCGCGAGCTCTGTGGGCGCGGTCACAATGACAGGCTGCGGCGCACATCCAGCTTGAGCTTGGTGGTCACCCCATCCGATGCGCGATCCACGCCTCGATGTTCTGCAATTGGTCCCACCTACATTGACACCAGCGTGACAGCCGGGGCAGTTTTTTGCTTTGCTGGCGAATCAGCGACGGCCTCACGCCAAGTACTCCTGGACAACGCCCTGTGCTTTCGAGACTGATATCGTTGCTGCGCCGCATACCTGCGGTGAAATGGGCGTTCACCCGGCTTCGGCCAGAACCGCATGGCGGCAGCATCGACGTCGCGCCGCCCCTGGCCAGCAACCCGATAGCCGACATGACCGAGGCAGCACCTGGTCTCGACAGCATCGTCGCAGAGCCGTCGCGTTGCGACGCTGAGGCGGTAGCCGTCGAACAGGTGCCGGCATCTCCAATCGAGCCCGAGCCGGTTCATGCTCCTGAGCTCGTCGACCATGATCCGCGTGCTGAACTCCCGATTGCCGCTGAATTTGCCGCCGAGGAAGCGGCGCCGGCTCCTGTTGTCGAAGCGGAGCGCGAGCAGCTCGATGCCCCTGAACCCGTTATCAGCGACGAGCCATCCATCGAAGCCTCGACCGAACTCGAACCCGTCGTCGCAGAAGAGATATCCGACGATGTCGCGGCCCCTGCGGTTGACGCCCCTGTTCTGATCATGAACGACGAGCCATCTTGCGGCGACGTCGTGGATGCTGAACCGGTCATCGCCGACAACGCCGATGCAGCTCTCGCGGAAAGCGACGTCTCGCCGATGGATATCGCCGAGGCCAACATCGAAAGCGTCCCCTCCTCGACCGCACCGGACGAGATCGAGCCGATCTCCACGACCGTTGCTGTGCCGGTTCCGCTACTTGTCGCGGAGACCGCTCCAGGCGCCGTTAAGTCTGGCGCGCCGGAACCGGTCCTCGAGTTTCCCGCTCCGAAGATCGCTCGCGTGCAGAAGGCGCGCGCGAAGGTCACGCCCCCCGTCGATCGCGCCACACTGATCCGGCAGCGCTGGGCGGAGACCGGGATCAGGATGTGGAATCCTCGGCTTCACGGCGCAGGCGATGCCACGCTGAACATCCAGGGGCGTGTCGAACTGCTGCCGCCCGCCCCCGGCGAAACCATGCCACGCTACGACAAGCTGGAATTCAGGATGCTGGGTGGGCAGATTGTCTGCGAGGGCATCATCGTCGAGGCGCCTGCGCATGCGGGCCCGCGTAGCTTTACGCGGCTCGCCGAGCCGGGGAAATCCGAGCGGGTCCGTGAACCTGTGCGCGAACGGCAAGCCGTCCTCGCCTGACCCCTCTGCCCGGCGACCGGGCAAAGACCGTCATGCCGAAATCGGACGGAGATCGTTATTCCGCGCATGGACGGAAGATTTTCGGACACCAGGCGGTTGCTGCGGTATCGCGCAGCGCGTAGCTTGGGCACCGGCCGCCCGGCGAAAGCCGCCTGCGGTCAGAATGACAAGAACACTCCGGGAGGCAACCTATGAAGAAGCTCATGGCCGCGCTGTGTGCGCTGGCGTTTTTCACAACTGGCACGCAGGCGCAGACGGTCAAGGATTTCCTCGCTGCGGTCACCAAGAAGTGGACCGCGCCATTCGAGCCGTTCCAGCTCATCGACAATATCTACTATGTCGGCACCGATGGCATTGCCGTGTACGTCATCAAGACCTCGCAAGGCCTGATCCTGATGGACACGGCGCTTCCGCAGTCGACCGGCATGATCAAGGACAACATCGCAAAGCTTGGCCTCAAGGCCTCTGACATCAAGATCATCCTCAACACGCATGCGCATTTTGATCACACCGGCGGTTTCGCCGAGATCAAGAAGGAGACCGGTGCGCAGCTCATCGCCGGCGAACGCGACAGGCCTTTGCTCGAAGGCGGCTTCTATCCCGGCGACGAGAAGAACGAGGATCTCGCCTTCCCGGCGGTGAAGGTCGATCGCGCCGTGAAGGAAGGTGACAAGGTCACGCTCGGCGACACCACGCTGACGGCGCACGCAACGCCAGGCCATTCGCCGGGCTGCACGAGCTGGGAGATGACCGTGAAGGACGGAGGCCAGGACCGCCAGGTGCTGTTCTTCTGCAGCGGTACGGTCGCGTTGAACCGGCTGGTCGGACAGCCGACCCATCCCGGCATTGTCGACGACTACCGCGCGACGTACGCCAAGGTGAAGGCGATGAAGATCGACGTCCTGCTCGGTCCGCATCCTGAAGTCTATGGCATGCAGGCCAAACGCGCAGAGATGAAGGACGGTGCGCCGAACCCGTTCGTCAAGCCCGGCGAGCTTGCAACCTATGCGACAAGCCTGTCGGAGGATTTCGACAAGCAGCTCGCCAAACAAACCGCGGCTCTCGAGAAGAAATAGCCGCCGCCTTACCACTCCTCCTAGTAGAGATAGTGATCACCTCTCGCGGCGAGAGGTGATGGGCGTCTCGCCATCCCCCACAACGACGCGGCCATGCGCTGCGCCGCCTCGTTGCGCGCATGGTTAGCAGGTCGTAGCTCCGATCGCTGAGGGCGACTTTGTGTCCTGGACGCGCGTCCTCGACGCGCGTTCTGGCCGCCGGATATCCTTAACGTGGCCTCACCAATGCACGCGGCCGAAATCCCTGCGGTCGTTTGCAACCCGCATCGGCGCTCACCGATGGAACCAGCCTAACGCGCCCTTTACCCGCGCTGTGCAAGATTATCCTCGTTTTGAAGGTATCGGGGCTCGTATTGCAATGCCTGTCGCCAATTTGAACTCTCATATAGCCGCCGCGGTGCGACTGTTTCGCGTGCCCGCCGACAACCCGGACTTGATGCGCGCGCAGTTCGGCGCGTTCTCCAAACAGATGCCGTTGCTCTACTTCATCCTCATGAGCAACACGATCGCGGTCGCCTACACTTATGTGAATTTGGCGCCGGACTGGCTGACGATCATCGTCCCCACCGTGCTGACCATGCTCGCCGCGCTCCGAACCTTCTGGTGGCTACGCCAGCGCCACCTTGTACGCAGCGATGCCGACATCCTGCGCAATCTGCGCTCCACCAACTGGATGACGCTTCCGATCGGCGCCGGCTTCACCGCATGGTCGTTCGCGCTCTATCCCTATGGCGATCCGTTCGCCAAGAGCCAGGTCGCCTTCTACATGGCCGTGACCGTGATCGGCTGCATCTTCTCGCTGATGCATCTGCGCTCGGCGGCACTGATCGTCACGCTGATCGTCGACGTACCTTATGTCCTGTTCTTCTGGGCGACGGGAGAGCCGACGCTGAGGGCGATCGCAATCAACAACCTCCTCGTGTCGGGCGCGATGGTGACGGTGCTGTTCATCTACTATCGCGACTTCGCCGACCTCGTCGCCAGCCGCAAGTCGCTGCTCGCACAGCAGGCAGCGACCCAGGCGCTCTCGGACGAAAACTTCCGCCTCGCCAATCTCGATTCCCTCACCGAACTGCCGAACCGTCGTCGCTTCTTCGCCGAACTGTCGAGCGCCTTCGCGGATGCCGAGCGCAGACATGTTCGCGTCGCGGTCGGGATCATCGATCTCGACGGCTTCAAGCCGATCAACGACAATTACGGGCACTCGGTCGGCGACCGCGTGCTGATCGAGGCGGGCCAGAGGATCCGCGAGGTTTGCGAGGGCTTCGGGCCGCAGCGCGTGGAATTTGCCCGGCTCGGCGGCGACGAGTTCGGTCTCGTCGTCTGCGGTGACCCGGAGGATATGGATCTGATGCGGCTCGGCGAACGCATCGGCGACCAAGTCAAGCTGCCTTATCAGCTCGACAACGCCCATACCGGACTGTCGTGCTCGATCGGCTTCGCCCTGTTCCCGGACTCCGCCACGACGCCGGAGACGCTCTATGAGTGCGCCGATTATTCACTCTATCACGCCAAGCGCCATCTGCGCGGACGCACCGTGATCTTCTCGGGCGAGCTCGAAGCCGAAATCCGCAGCCGCGGCGTGATCGAGACCTTGCTGCGGACTGCCGATTTCGACACCGAGATGGACCTCGTGTTCCAGCCGATCGTGGAAGCCGTGAGCGAGCACACCGCCGGCTTCGAGGTCCTGGCGCGCTGGCGCAGTTCGCGCCTCGGGCTGGTCTCGCCGGCCGATTTCATCCCGGCCGCCGAGCGCATCGGACTGATCCGGCCGCTGACGCAGTCCCTGCTCGGTCGCGCCCTCGCAACTGCCAGGACCTGGCCCGACGATATCCGTCTTTCTTTCAACCTCTCCGCCCACGACGTCTGCGCGGCCGGAGGAATCCTGCCGCTGATTTCCATTATCGAGAAAAGCGGCGTACCGCCCCGCCGGATCGATTTCGAAATCACAGAGACCGCCGTCACCTTCGATTTCGCGCGCGCGCAAGAATCGATCGCGACGCTGAAGGCCATGGGCTGCGGCATTTCGCTGGATGATTTCGGGACCGGCTATTCCTCGCTGAGCCACGTACACCGGCTGCCGCTCGACAAGATCAAGGTCGACCGCAGCTTCGTCGCCGATATCAACGACAATCCTGTGAGCCACAAGATCATCAAGTCACTCGCGGGTCTGTGCGATGACATGGAGATTGCCTGTGTCGCCGAGGGCGTCGAGACCCGCGCCCAGCTCGACAGCCTGCGCCGGCTCGGATGCAACTTCATCCAGGGCTATTATTTCGCAAAGCCCATGCCGGCGAGCGCGATTGGCGACTATCTCGCGAAGGAACGGCAAAGGCTCGACGGTGCCGGAGCCAAGGTCGTGGCCTGAGGCCGCTCACACCGCGCAGTAGCGTTCCTGGATGTCTTTGTCGGCCAGCAGCGCCGCGGCGCTGCTCTCATGCACCACTTCGCCCCGATCGATGATCACGGCCCGGTCGGCGAGCCGCAGCGCCCATTCGACGTTCTGCTCGACCAGCAGCAGCGTCTTGCCTTCGTCACGCAGGCGGCGGAACAGCACGCCCATCTCCTCGACCAAGACAGGCATGATGCCTTCCGAAGGCTCGTCGAGCAGGATCATTCTAGGTTTTCCGATCAGCGCGCGCGCGATCGCGAGCATCTGCTGCTCACCGCCCGACAGCGTGACGCCCTCCTGATCAAGGCGCTCCTTGAGGCGTGGGAAGGTCTCGGCGATCTCGTCGATCGCCGCGCGCTCCTCGATATCACCGCCGGCAGCGACAAGGCCAAGACGAAGGTTCTCGCGCACGGAGAGTCCCGGAACGATACGGCGCTCCTCGGGCACATAGGCCAGGCCGAGGTGGAAGCGCTGATGGGCGCGGAGCGGCAGCAGCTCGCTGCCCGCGAAGCGTACGCGGCCCCTGGCCTTCGGCATCAGGCCCATCATCGCCCGCAGCGTCGTGGTCTTGCCGGCCCCGTTGCGGCCTACGAGAGCGACGACCTCGCCCGGATTCACGTGCAGGGAGATGCCGTGGAGGATGTGACTCGCGCCATACCAGGCGTGAAGATCTTCGATTTCGAGCAACGCGGTCTCAGCCATAGCCTTCACTCTGTCCGAGGTAGACCCGGCGGACGTCCGGGTTGCTCCTGATCTCGTCGGGCGCGCCGTCCGCGAGCAGGCGGCCGTGATGCAGCACCACGACGCGTTTGGACAGGCCCAGCACCATCTTCATCTTGTGCTCGACGAGGAGCACGGTGCGCTTTTCGGCAAGGCGCTCGAGCAGCGCGACCATGTCCTTGGTCTCTTCCGGCCCCATGCCCGCGGTCGGCTCGTCCAGCAGCAGCAATTCGGGCTCGGACACCAGCGCGATCGCGATCTCCAGCGCGCGCTGCTGGCCATGCGACAGGAATTTTGCAACTTCGCCGCGCTTGGGGAGCAGACCGACGGCGTCGAGCGCAGCATCGGCGCGCGCGTTCAGCTCGGTCAAACGGCCGCGGTTGCGCCAGATGTCGTAGCTCACGGTCAGCGCCTGCGCTGCAACGCGGACGTTCTCGTGCACGGACAAGTCCGGAAAGATGTTGGTGATCTGGTAGGACCGCGAGATGCCCTGATGCACGAAACGGTGCTGCGGGAGGCCGTTGAGCTCGCGGCCCCTGAAGTGCAGCTTGCCCGATGTCGGGGTCAGCGCACCTGAAAGGATGTTGAAGAAGGTGCTCTTGCCCGCGCCGTTCGGCCCGATGATCGAGGTGAGCTGTCCCGCTGCAAACGACACGGTGATGCCCTCGAGCGCGACGAAGCCGCCGAAGCGCTTGCCGACGCCATCGACGCGAATCAGTTCGCCGCTCATGGCCGCGCCTTTCCGATACCGAGAGCGTCGAGCAGCGTGCCCCAGATGCCCTTGGGCAGGAACAGCACGAACAGAACGAAGATCGCGCCGACAAAGATCTGCCAGTGCGGCGTCCACAGCGAAATGACGTCCTCCAGGATCAGGAAGCTTGCCGCGCCGACGAAGGGTCCGAAGAAGCTGCGCGCGCCGCCGAGCAGCACCATCATCACGATCATGCCGGAGGTCTGATAGTGCAGGAGGTCCAGCGGCACGATCGACAGATGCAGCGCCAGCATGCAGCCGCCGAGCGACGAGATCGCACCAGACAGCATGAACACGATCAGCTTGCTGCGTTCGACGTCATAGCCGCAGGCGCGCGCCCGTTGCTCGTTCTCGCGGATCGCCTCGATGACGGCGCCGAACGGCGAGTTCAGGATGCGCGACTGGAACCACATCGCCAGCGCAGCGAAAGCCATCAGCACATAGTATTTGTTGACGGGATCGAGGAAGTTGACCTGAAAGCCAAACAGATTGATGCGGTCGACCGTGAATCCGCGCAGGCCGTTCTCGCCGCCAGTGAACGAGGAGGCCTGCAGCGCGACATAATAGACGAGCTGGGCCAGCGCGAGCGTCACCATGGAAAAATAGATGCCGCGGGTGCGGGTCGAGACCATGCCGATCGCGGCGGCAAGGCAAGTGCTGAGGAGGACGGCGATCGGCACCGCCGCAAACCAGGGCATGCCATAGCGGCCGATCGCAATGCCGGTGAAGTAGGCGCCGGCGCCGAAGAACGCCGCCTGCCCGAATGACAGCAGCCCGGTGTAGCCGAACAGAAGATTGTAGCCCATCACCACGACGCCGTAGATTAGGACGTTGACGGCGAGCGCCTGGGACGGCAACAGCCACGGCAACACGGCCAGCACCGCAATCGACAGCAGCACGCGCTGGTCGAGGACCCAGCCGAGCCCGCTGGAAGCTGGTTTGGCGACCGCTTCGCCGGTCGATGGTGACGTCACGCGGTCCTCCCTTTCACGCCGAACAGCCCTTCGGGACGGATCAGCAACACCACCGCCATCAGCCCGAACATCACGATCGTCGCCATTTCAGGAGCGAACAGAGCCACCAGGCTGATGGAAATGCCGACCATCAGGCCGGCAACCACCGCGCCCACGATCGAGCCGAGGCCGCCGATCACGGTCACCACGAAGGCTTCCGCCAGCACCAGCGAGCCCATCTCCGGATTGACGCTGCGCATGGGCCCCGCGAGCACGCCACCCAGCGCGGCCAGGCCGACACCCAGCCCGAAGATCGCAAGCCAGACCCGTCCGATATCGACACCGAGCACCTGCATGATGGTGGGATCACGAGCACCGGCGCGCACGATCAGGCCGACGCGGGTCTTCTCCAGAGTGAGCCAGAGCACCAGCAGCACCACCGCCACGAGGGCGATCACGAACAGCCGATAACGCGGGAAGAATCCGATACCGAGATCGAGCACGCCGACCAGTTGCGGCGGGGTCGGAAACGGAATGCCGTCGCTTCCGAAAACGATACGCACGCCCTCGACCAGGATGTAGCTGAGCCCGAAGGTGAGCAGCAGAGGATCGTCGATCGAGCGTCCGTAGAGCCTGCGGATCAGGACGAACTCGATCAGCATGCCGATGGCGCCGATCAAAACGGGAGCGAGCAGCAATCCCCACCAGAAGCTGCCGGTGAGCGACGCCAGATACAGCCCCGCATAGGCCCCGATCATGAACAGCGCGCCGTGGGCGAAATTCACGACCCCCAGCATGCCGAACACGATCGTCAGCCCAAGCGCAGTGATCACCAGGACCGCGCCAAGCGCGATCCCGGAGAGAAGCTGCATGATGATCAGCGACAGATCCATCGTCACTGACTTCAGGTCGCGTGGCCAAGCTCGCTGCAACTGCGCAGCAACTCGTCGGAGCCTGCGTCGTTGGCCAGGATCGCGAACAAATCGTTGTCATTGGCCATGGCGGACTTCTTCTTGGACTCCAGCACCAGCACCGACTGCACCGACTGGTGATCGCATTTACGGTAGTGCTGCGGACCCTTGGTGATATCGTATTGCAGCTTCTCCAGCGCATCGACGACCTTGTCGGTCTCGGTGCCGCCGGCGGCCTGCATCGCAGCCAGCAACGAGCCGACGCCGGAATAGCCGTAAGCGCCGTAATCGGTCGGGATCGCGCCGCCATTGGCGGCCTTGAACGCCGTGTTGAAACTGGCAGCCGATTTGCTCTGCGTCTCAAGGCCCCAGAAATAGTTGGAGCCGCCGACGACGCCCTCGAACACGTCGGGGCCGACCGCCAGGCGCTGGTTGTGCAGGATCACCGGCACGACGATCTTCATCTGCTGCTTGACGCCGAAATCCACCGCCTGCTTGATCGCATTGGCCTGATCACGGCCGAAATTGGAAATGCAGAGCACATCAGGCCGCAACGACATCAGGCGCGGCATGAAGGTGGAATAGTCGGCCGCACCGAACGGATGCAGGATCTCCCCGACGGTATCGGCGCCGATCGTCGCCTGCGCGCGCTTGAACCCCCGCAGCATCTCGTGGCCATAGGCATAATCGGCGACGAGATGGGCGACCTTCATACCTTTCTTCAAGGTCTGCCGCGCCACGGCCGCCGTGGTCATGTGCGGATTGAGCGCCTCGTGGAAGGTGTACTTGCTGAAATCCTTGGCCTCGTTGATGGTGTCGGACTGGCTGATCGAGACGTAGATCACGCCGCGGGCGCGCGTGACTTCGTTGACCGCGAGCTGCACGGCGCTGGAGAGCGCGCCGACCACCGCATGAACCTTGTCCTTCTCGATCAGCTCGAGCGTCCGGGTCGCCGCTTCGCCCGCATTGAGCTTGTCGTCGCGTACCAGGAGCTCGACCTTGCGGCCGCCGATGCCGCCCTTGTCGTTGACCAGCTTGACCGCGAGCTCGGCGCATTTGACCTGGTCGCGCGCTTCAGCGGCGAAGGGGCCGGTGAGCGGCGTCGGGAAGCCGATACGGACCGTCTCGTCCGCTGCGCGGCCGATACGAGGCATGGCGAGCAGGGCCGCGCCGGCCGACAGTCCGGCGAGCGCAGTGCGGCGGGTTATTTTCGAGGTCGAACCGGATTTGGGCATGATTTCCTCCAACTGTGTTTTTTCTAGAAACGCTTCAGGGCTTTCAGGACTTTTGCCGGCGTGATCGGAATCGAATTGATCGTCGCACCGAACGGTACGAGCGCGTCGTTGACGGCGTTGAGCACACAGGCGGACGCCGCTGCGGTGCCGGCCTCGCCGACCCCCTTGGCGCCGAGCTCGGTGTCGGCGGTCGGCGTCTCGACATGGCTGATGACGATGTCGGGCATCTCCATCGGCATCGGGACGAGGTAGTCGGCCAGCGAGCCGTTCATGAGCTGGCCGGTCTCGCTGTAGCGGCACTCCTCGAACAGCGCCGCGCCCAGCCCCTGCACGATGCCACCGCGCAACTGCTCGTCCACCAGCATCGGATTGATGACGCGGCCGCAATCCTCGACGATGAAGTGCTCCAGCACCTTGATGAAGCCGGTCTCGACATCGACCTCCAGCGAGCAGCCCTGGATGCCGTTGGTGAAGGCGAAGGGATAGCCTTGCGGGGCGAAATGATGGCTGACGGTGAGCTGCGCCTGCGTGCCAGGCGGCAGCGTGTCGGAACGGAAATAGGCGATGCGCGCGATCTCTGAGATCGGCATGCGCTGGTTCCGCGTTGCGGCATCGACGATTTCGCCATCGATGATGTCGAGTGCCGATGGCTGCTCCTGCAGGATCAGCGCCGCGATATCCAGAATGTTGCGCTTGAGCACGCGCGTGGCCTGCAGCGCGGTTTCGCCGCCGATGCCGGCGCCGCGGCAGGCCCAGGTCGCGCCGCCATGAGGCGTCACCTCGGTATCCCCCGTGATGACCTTGACGTGCTCCTGGGCGAGACCGAGCTGGTCGGCCACGATCTGGCTGATGATGGCCTCGGTGCCCTGCCCTTGCTCGGTGACCGAGATCAGGCAGCGGACTTCACCCGACGGCGTCAGGCTGAGGATCGCACCGTCCTGCGAGGAGATGCGCGCGCCGCCGACGCCATAGAAGGCCGGGCTGGGATTGGTGATTTCGACAAAGGCCGCGATGCCGATGCCGCGATGGACCCCGCGTTTTCGCAAGTCCGCCTGTTTGGCGCGCAGCGCCTCATAGTCCATGATCTCGTGCAGGCGCTTCAGGCAGGCCTGGTGCGACAGCGCCTCAAAGCGGTACCCGGTCGGCGAGGTCTGCGGATAGGCATCGTCAGGGATCACGTTCCGCGCACGGATCGCGAAGGGATCGAGGCCCAGTTTCGCCGCGGCCATGTCGACCAGCCGCTCGGTGACGGCACAGGCGATGGGATGACCGACGGCGCGATACTGGCTGGTCTGGACCTTGTTCTGGAAGATCACCTCGAGCGCGGCGCGATAATTCCTGAAGCGGTAGGGAGCGCCCATCAGGCGGATCACCTGGTTGCCCTCGACCACGCTGGTGCGCGGATAGGTCGAGAACGCGCCGATCGCGGTCAGATCGACAACGTCCATCGCCAGAATCTCGCCCTTGGCATCGAGCGCCATGCGGGCATGGACGCGATGGTCGCGCGCGTGGATGTCCGAGACGAAGGACTCGATGCGGTCGGCGACGTATTTGACGGGACGGCCAAGCAGAATGGACAGGCCGACCACCGCCATGTCCTCGTGATAGACGTGCAGCTTCATCCCGAAGGAGCCGCCGATGTCGGTCGCGATGACGCGAACCCGGGCCTCGGGAATGCCGTAGTGGCGCGAATAGAGGTCCTGGAACTGATAGGGCGTTTGCGTGCCGTGATGCACGGTCAGCGCGCCGGTGGCCGGATCATAATCGGCGACGATCGCGCGCGGCTCGAGCGTTACCGCCGTATGGCGGCCGAACGAGAATTCCTCTTCCACCAAATGGGCGGCATGCGCAAAGGCGTCGTCGACCGCGCCGCTGTCGAGCTGGCTGCGGAAGCAGACATTGTCCCCGCTATCGGGATTGATCAGCGGTCCGCCGGGCTCCCGCGCGGCGTCGATGTCGACGACAAGAGGCAACTCATCATAGTCGACCTCAATCAATTCCAAAGCGTCTTCCGCGATCGCCCGGCTGTCGGCAACGACGGCAACCACCGCCTGGCCGGCCCAGACCACACGGTCCAGCGGCAGCGGCAATTGCGGAGCCGAGGTCATGCCCTTGAAATGGTCGAGCGTGCCGGTCCAGGGTGTGCAGATCTTCGCGAGATCAGCCCCCACAGCGACGAGATGCACGCCTTCGAGCGCTCGCGCCTGCTCGGCGTTGATGGAAACGATCTTCGCATGCGCATAGGGGCTGCGCAGGAAGGCCGCATACAGCATCCGCGGCAATTTGAGGTCACTGACATAGCGCCCGCGCCCGGCGAGGAGGCGCTTGGCATTGGGCCGCGGCACGGAGCGGCCAATGTAGGGATTGGGCCGATCGAGTGAGGTCAGCGGCGCGTTCATGTCGCAGCTCCCGCTTCGCTGCGCGCCTTGGCGACGGCGTCGATGGCATCGACGATGGCCTCATAGCCGGTGCAGCGGCAGTAATTCCCCGACAGCGCGTCGCGGATTTCCTCGCGGCTCGGACGCGCGACGTGCGACAGCAGCTCATGGGCATTGACGAGCATACCCGGCGTGCAGAAGCCGCATTGCAGCGCGTTGCGGCGATGGAATTCGGCCTGGAGATCGGCGATCACGCCGCTCTCGGTGAGGCCCTCGATCGTATCGATCCTCGCGCCATCGGCCTGCACCGCGAACATCAGGCAGGAATGCACGGCGCGGCCGTCGAGCTGCACCAAACAGGCGCCGCAGGCGCCCATCTCGCAGCCGGCATGCGTGCCTGTCAGTTCGAGTGCGTTGCGCAGACAATCGACCAGCGTCTCCCGAGGCGCGACCTCGCATGCGACCCTGCGGCCATTGACGACGAAGCGGACCCGCACGGTCTCGTCCACATCATCCAGAACGGTTTCGTCAGAGCCGCTCATGCGCCCTCCCCGAGACGCCCGAGCAGGCGCCCGAGCAGCACGCGCGCGAGATGCAGCCGCATCGCGGATGGCACGTCTTCGCTATCGGGCGGCGCGAGATCGCGTTCGAGCGCCGCTTGCGCGGCGGCGATACGGACCGCATCGAGGCTGCCGCCAATCAGGGCCGCCTCCGCCGCCTTGACCCGCGTCGGCGTATTGCCGACCGAGAAAAAGGAGATCCGGATATCGTCGATGCGCTCGCCGGCGTAGGTTGCCAGCATACCGCAGCCGACCAGCGCGTAGTCGCCGCGCCGCCGCGCCAGCTCGTCGAACGCGAAGCGCTGGTCCGCCCTGAACATCGGCACATGGATCGCGATGATCAGCTCGCCGGGCTGCAAGGCGGTCTCGAACAGATCGACGAAGAAGTCGTCGGCCTTGACGCGCCGGCGGCCCGCCGAGCCCGCAATCTCGATCTCGGCATCCAGCGCCAGCGTCATCGCCGGGAATTCGGAAGCCGGATCGGCCAGTGCGACGCTGCCGCCAAACGTGCCGCGGTTGCGGATCGCAGGATGGGCGACATAGGGCGCCGCGGCGTGCAGCAGCGGCGCGAATTCGGCGACGAGCGGCTCGCTCAGCATCTCGCAATGGCGCGTCAGCGCACCGATGCGCAGATGGCTGCCTTCGCGCCGGACGCCGCGCAGCTCCTCGATATGAGTGATGTCGATCAGCAGCCGCGGCGCCTGCAGCCGCAGCGACAGCGCCGGCACCAGGCTCTGGCCGCCGGCAATGAAGCGCGCATCGTCGCCGGCGCGGGCATGAGCATCCAGCGCCTGGTCGATCGTCGTCGCACGAAAATAGCTGAAAGCCCTCGCCTTCACTGCCGTTTCCTCGAATATCCATCGGCTCATCAGCCGGGATGCCAGATTTGTAACCATCTGGTCTCAAAATTCTGGCACGGAGCCAAGTAGTTGGTCAACAGGAAATGACCATTTGGTCACAAATGCGCCTTGGGCTATGAAGGCAGTCAGGCGTTCGATTCAGGACGAAATGGCCCGAAAAGCGCAGAAACCAGCGAAGCGACCGATCCGGAAGCGGACCCCGACTGGCAAGTCCGCGCCAAAGCGTCGCAACATGCGCGCGGCCGATCGCGAGCGCGCGATCGTGAACGAGGCGGTTCGCTTCTTTGCCGAGCGCGGCTTCGAGGGCCAGACTCGCGAGCTCGCCAAGCGCATGGGCATCACGCATTCGGCGATCTATCGCTACTTCCCGAGCAAGGAAGCTCTGATCGAGCGCGTGTACCAGGAGGTCTATCTCAGCCGCTGGTCGCCCGATTGGGGGCCGATGATCCGCGACCGCGCGCTATCGCTCGAAGCACGGCTGACGCGCTTCTATCTCGATTATGTGGAACGCGTGTTCGAGTACAATTGGGTGCGGATCTTCGTCTTCTCCGGGATGAAGTCGTTCGGTATCACCAGCCGATATCTCGACATCGTGCGCCGCGAGATCATCGAGCCGGCGGCGGCGGAGTTGCGCCACGATCTGAAACTGCCGGATGCGAAGGCCCACCCGCTCGGCGAGCGCGAGACCGAGCTGTTCTGGGGCCTGCACGGCCGAATCTTCTATCTTGCCATCCGCAAATTCATCTACGAGACGCCGATCCCGTCCGATCTCGAAGCGATCGTCCGCGATGCCGTCCAGACCTTCATGGACGGCGCGAAGACGACGATGCCGAAGCTGCTGGCGAGCGGCTGACTACTTCACAAGGCTCGGCAGATCGAGGCCCTTCTCGCGGGCGCAGTCGATCGCTCTCTCGTACCCCGCGTCGGCATGGCGCATCACGCCGCTGGCCGGATCGTTCCAGAGCACGCGCTCGATCCGCTTGGCCGCTTCCGGCGTGCCATCGGCCACGATCACCATGCCGGCATGCTGGGAATAGCCGATGCCGACGCCGCCGCCATGGTGCAGCGAGACCCAGGTCGCGCCGCTGGCGCAATTGAGCAGTGCGTTGAGCAACGGCCAGTCGGACACGGCATCCGATCCGTCCTTCATCGCCTCGGTCTCGCGATTGGGGCTTGCCACCGAGCCGCTGTCGAGATGGTCGCGGCCGATCACGATCGGCGCCTTGAGCTCGCCGCTCGCCACCATCTCGTTGAAGGCGAGGCCGAGCCGATGCCGGTCGCCGAGGCCGACCCAGCAGATCCGCGCCGGCAGCCCCTGGAACTTGATGCGCTCACGCGCCATGTCGAGCCAGTTGTGCAGATGCCTGTCGTCGGGCATCAGCTCCTTGACCTTGGCGTCGGTCCTGAAAATGTCCTCGGGATCACCCGAGAGTGCAGCCCAGCGGAACGGCCCGACTCCGCGGCAGAACAGCGGACGGATATAGGCGGGCACGAAGCCTGGAAAATCGAAGGCGTTTGTCAGCCCCATATCCTGCGCCATCTGGCGGATGTTGTTGCCGTAGTCGAGCGTAGGAATGCCCTGCGCATGGAAATCCAGCATGGCCTGGACATGCTCGACCATGGATGTCTTCGACGCACGCTCCACCGCCTTCGGATCCGAGGCGCGCCTGGTTTCCCAATCGGCCAGCGTCCAGCCTTTCGGCAAATAACCGTTGATCGGATCATGCGCGCTGGTCTGGTCGGTGACGATGTCGGGCCTCACGCCGCGGCGCACCAGCTCAGGAAAAATCTCGGCGGCATTGCCGAGCAGGCCGACCGAGACGGCCTTCTTCGTCGTCGCGGCCTCTTCCATGATCGCCAGCGCCTCGTCGAGCGTCGTAGCCTGGCGATCGAGATAGCCCGTCCGCAGACGCATCTCGATCCGGCTCGGCTGGCATTCGACCGCGAGCATGGAAGCCCCCGCCATGGTCGCGGCCAGCGGCTGCGCGCCGCCCATGCCACCCAAGCCCGCGGTCAAAATCCACCTGCCTGCGAGGCTGCCGCCATAATGGCGCCGGCCGACCTCGACAAAGGTCTCATAGGTTCCCTGCACGATGCCCTGGCTGCCGATATAGATCCACGAGCCCGCGGTCATCTGCCCGTACATCATCAGGCCCTTGCGATCGAGCTCGTTGAAATGATCGAGCGTCGCCCAGTGCGGCACGATGTTGGAGTTCGCGATCAGCACGCGCGGCGCGTCCGCATGGGTGCGGAAGACGCCGACCGGCTTGCCCGACTGGACCAGCAGGGTCTGGTCGCCCTCGAGATCGCGCAACGCAGCCACGATCCTGTCAAAGCTCTCCCAGTCGCGCGCGGCGCGGCCGATGCCGCCATAGACGACGAGTTCGCTCGGGCGCTCGGCGACATCGGGGTCGAGGTTGTTCATCAGCATGCGCAGCGGCGCTTCGGTCAGCCAGCTCTTGGCGCTGATCTCGCTGCCGCGCGGCGAGCGGATGGTGCGATCATTGTCCAGTCGGCGGTTCATGAGGACCTCTTGGTCGAGCCTGGTTCAGTCGAGTTTTGGAAACGGATTGGATGACAGCGCAGCGATCGCAGCAGCCGGCAGGGCATCGGCCTCGATCAGCGCAGCCGCCCTGGCGAGATCGCCGGCCATATAGCGGTCGGCGCCGAGCGGAGGCACCTGCTCGCGAAGCGCGGCGATCACGCCAACGAGTGGCGCGCTGGTCGCATGCGGCGCGCGCAGCGTGATGCCCTGGGCTGCGACCAGAAGCTCGATACCCAGAATGGCGGCGAGATTGTCGGCCATGTCGGAGAGCCGGCGCGCGGCATGTGCCGCCATCGAGACGTGGTCTTCCTGGTTGGCGCTGGTTGGCGTCGAGTCGATCGAGCAGGCCGCCGCGCGCTGCTTGTTCTCGGCATAGAGCGCCGCCGCCGTGACCTCGGCGATCATGAACCCGGAATTGATGCCGGGATCCGGCGTCAGGAACGGTGGCAGGCCGAAATTGAGGGCCGGATCGACCAGCGTCGCGATCCGCCGTTCGCTGATCGCACCGATCTCCGACAATGCCAGCGCGATCGAATCGGCGGCAAACGCCACCGGCTCGGCGTGGAAATTGCCGCCGGAGACGATCTCGCCGGTCTCGACCAGCACCAGCGGATTGTCGGTGACCGCATTGGCCTCGACGATCAGCGTGCGCGCGGCCTGCGTGATCAGGTCTAACGCCGCCCCTGCGACCTGTGGCTGGCAGCGCAGGCAATAGGGATCCTGCACGCGCTCGTCGCCTTCGAGATGCGACAGGCGGATATCGCTGCCGTCGAGCAGCGCCAGCAGCGTCGCTGCCGCGGCGATCTGCCCGGGATGACCTCGCAGCGCCTGAATTTCAGGACGGAACGGCGCCGTCGATGCCATCGCCGCATCCACCGACAGCGCCCCGGTCACGAGCGCGGCGCGAGCGAGGCCAAACGCACGCAGCACGCCGGAGATGGCGTAGGAGGTCGAGAACTGCGTGCCGTTGATCAGCGCAAGCCCTTCCTTTGGACCGAGCGTCAGCGGCGCGAGACCCGCCGCGGCGAGCGCCTCTCCGCCCGACACTGTCTGGCCGTCAACGATCGCCTGCCCCTCTCCGATCATCACAGCCGTCATGTGCGCGAGCGGCGCGAGATCGCCGGAGGCGCCGACCGAGCCCTGCTGCGGCACCAGCGGATAAACACCGTGCGCCAGCATGGCCTGCAACTGCTCGATCACCTCGCGCCGCACGCCTGAGGCGCCGCGCCCGAGCGATATGATCTTCAGCGCCATCATCAGCCGGACGATCGGCTCCGGCGTCGCCGGGCCGACACCACAACAATGCGAGACGATAAGGTTGCGTTGAAGCAGTGCGGTCTGGTAGGGCGGAATGCGCTTTGAGGCAAGCTTTCCGAAGCCGGTGTTGATGCCGTAGACGGGCGCGCTGGCTCTCGCGGCCTTGGCGACAATCTCCGCCGCCGCCTCGACGCGCGGCCAGAACGATGGATCGAGGACGACAGGAGCGCCCGCAATGACGTGCGCGAGTTCGTCGAGGGTGACCGTCCCCGGCCTGACGATGAGCGCCGCACCCTGCTCCGTCACTGTCCCCTCCACACCCGGCGGTGCAGCGGATTGAAGCCGATACGATAAACGAGTTCGGCCGGCCGCTCGACGTCCCAGATCGCGAGATCGCACCACTTGCCGGCCTCGAGCGTGCCGGTCTCGGCGAGCACGCCGAGTGCGCGCGCACCTTCGCGGGTGATCCCCGCGAGGCATTCGGCCACAGTCATCCGGAACAGCGTCGCACCCATGTTCATCACAAGCAGCAGCGAGGTCAGCGGGGAGCTGCCGGGATTGCAGTCGGTCGCGAGCGCCATATGCACGCCGTGCTTTCGGAACGCTTCCACGGGCGGCTTCTGCGTCTCGCGAATGAAGTAGAATGCGCCCGGCAGCAGCACCGCCACCGTTCCGGCCTTCGCCATCGCGGCGGCGCCGGCTTCGTCGGTGTGTTCGAGATGATCGGCAGACAGCGCGGAATAGCGCGCGGCGAGCGCCGCGCCGCCGAGATTCGACAATTGATCGGCGTGGAGCTTGACCGGCAGTCCAAGCGCCCTTGCGCTCTCGAACACACGCGCCGTCTGCTCGGCGGAAAACGCAATGCCTTCCATGAAGGCGTCGACGGCATCGGCAAGGCCGGCCTTTGCCACGGCCGGCAGCATCTCCCGGCAGACGAGATCGATGTAACGGTCCTTGTCGCCATCGGCTTCCACCGGCAGCGCATGCGCGCCGAGGAAGGACGTGCGGATCGCCACTGGCCGCTGGCGGCCGAGGCTGCGCGCGGCAGCGAGCTGGCGCATCTCGGTTTCGGTATCGAGGCCATAACCGGACTTGATCTCGACCGTGGTGGCGCCCTCGCCGATCAGCGCATCGAGCCGCGGCAGCGCGTGTGCTGCGAGTTCGGCCTCGCCCGCCTTGCGGGTCGCCGCCACCGTCGAGACGATGCCGCCGCCGGCGCGCGCGATCTCTTCGTAGCTAGCGCCCTTCAGGCGAAGCTCGAACTCGTGGGCACGGTTACCGCCATAGACGAGATGGGTATGGCAGTCGACAAGTCCTGGCGTGATCCAGCGTCCCTCGCAATCGACGCGCTTGATGGCGTCGGCATCACCAGCAAAATCCGCCTCGGCGCCCGCATACGCAATACGGCCGCCGCGCATGGCGATCACGCCGCGCTCGATCTCGCCGAGATCGGAACGGTCGGCCCGCATCGTCGCGAGCCGGGCGTTGTGCCAGATCCGGTCGAAGCGCTCTGCCATGACGGTCTCCCTTCGCCGATGTGCCGGCGTCCTGGGATGCTTGACTTATATGTCTAGACATATAATCGTGGGCCCGTTCTGTCCAGCCGGCGTGTAAGCATGACCCGACTGCATTTCGCCTCCGCGCTCCTGCCTTCGGGCTGGGCCAATGACGTGAAGGTGGTGATCGCCGCCGGCGCGATCGCTGAGGTGACAACAAGCGTTGCGCCCGCCGCTGGCGACGAGTGCCACGAAATCGCACTGCCCGGATTGGCGAGCCTTCACAGCCACGCGTTCCAGCGCGGCATGGCGGGACTGGCGGAATTGCGCGGCGATTCCACCGACACGTTCTGGACCTGGCGCGAGACGATGTATCGCTTTGCGCTGGCGATGACACCGGATGACGTCGCCGCCGTCGCGACATTGCTTTACGTCGAAATGCTCGAGCAGGGTTTTACCCGCGTCGGCGAGTTTCACTATCTGCATCACGATCGCGACGGCTCGCATTACGCCGACATCGGCGAAATGGCCGCGAGCATCGCGCAGGCTGCCGAAACGTCGGGTATCGCGCTGACATTGCTGCCGAGTTTTTATGCGCATGGTTCCTTCGGAGGCGCAGCCCCGCATGACGGCCAGCGCCGCTTCATCTGCTCGGTGGATCAATTTGCCGAACTGATGAGCGCCTCGCGCAAGGCGATCGCATCCTTGCCGGATGCCAATATCGGCATCGCGCCGCACAGTTTGCGCGCCGTGACGCCGGAGGAACTCGCGGCGATCACTCCGCTCGCGAATGGCGGGCCGGTGCACATTCACGTCGCCGAGCAAATGAAGGAAGTCGAGGACTGCCTGGCCTGGTCGGGACGGCGTCCAGTGCAATGGCTGCTGGAGCACGCACCTCTCCACCAACGCTGGTGCCTCATTCACGCGACCCACACGACAAATGAGGAAATCGCTGCATTCGCGAAGACCGGTGCGGTGGCGGGTCTCTGCCCCATCACCGAAGCGAGCCTCGGCGACGGCATTTTTCCAGCGCGCGAATTCCTCGATTCCGGCGGCGCCTTCGGTGTCGGCACCGACTCCAACGTGCTGGTCGGCGTCGCCGACGAGCTGCGCCAGTTGGAATATGGCCAACGCCTCAAGCATCGCCAGCGTAACGTTCTTTCCGGCGGAGCGGGCCGCTCCACCGGCCGCACGCTGTTCGATCACACGCTCGCGGGCGGCGCACGCGCGCTGGCGCAGCCCAATGTCGGCCTCACACCGGGCGCACGTGCCGATATCGTCGCGCTCGACACGGCGCATCCCTCACTGGCCGGGCGCGCGCGCGACGCCGTCATCGACGGCTGGATCTTTGCCGCGGGCAGCGGTGCAATCGATTGCGTCTGGGCCGGCGGCGACAAGGTCGTCGAGGCCGGCCGGCACAGGCTGCGCCAGCCCGCGCGCGCGCGCTTCAACGCCTCGGTGCGGAGGCTCGTCGCATGAGCCTCGCGACGGATACAGCCGACCAGCCCACGCTCTACAAGCGCATCCGCGCCGATATCGAGAAGCGGATCCTGACCGGCGAATGGCCGCCCGGGCATCGTATTCCGTTCGAGCACGAACTGGTCGCGCGGTACGGATGCTCGCGCATGACCGTGAACAAGGCGCTGTCGGAGCTCGCACAAGCTGATCTGATCGAGCGACGCCGGCGCGCCGGTTCTTTCGTGCGCCGGCCTCAGCATCAATCGGCAGTGCTCAAGATTGCCGACATGCGCGCCGAGATCACCTCGCTCGGCCGCAGCTACGGCTACGAACTGATGCATCGCAAGCTGCGCACGGCGACGGCCGCCGACCGCCAGCGTCTTGGTGTCAAGAAAGCGGGCAAGGTCATCGCGATCGCCTGCCGCCACAGCGCCGACAGCGTGCCGTTTGCCGTCGAGGACAGGCTGATCGACCTGTCATCGGTGCCGGATGCCGCGAACGCGGATTTTTCGTGCGAGCCGCCGGGTTCCTGGCTGCTTCATCATGTCCCATGGACGGAAGCCGAGCATACGATCAGCGCTATCGTTGCAGACGATCGCACGGCGGAAGCGCTCGACATCGCCGTCGGCGCTCCATGCCTCGTGATCGATCGCTATACCTGGCGCAGCGCACGCACCATCACCGCGGTGCGACTGCTCTATCCCGGTGACTCTCACCGCCTTGTCGCACGATTCAAGGGAGGCTGAGGACGATGTCGGCACAAATCGTGCAAAGCTTCGGGCAACGGTCCCCATGGACTTTCCATGATCAACAGGACGTCAATCCACCGATCGACAAGAGGACGATAATCATGCGTAGTTCGAGAATTTTCGCGACAATCATTGCGCTTGCGGCCTCCACTCCGGTGCTCGCCGACGACGTCAAGGTCGGCATCGGCATTTCCGGATGGACCGGCTTCGCGCCACTGACGCTGGCGAAGGAGGCGGGCATCTTCAAGAACAACGGCCTCGACGTCACGATCAAGAAGATCCCGCAGAAGGACCGCCACCTCGCGATCGCCTCAGGCGACATCCAGTGCGCTGCAACGACGGTGGAGACCTGGATCTCCTGGAACGCCAACGGCGTTGCCACCAAGCAGATCTTCCAGCTCGACAAGAGCTTCGGCGCCGACGGCATGGCCGTGCGCAACGACGTGGCGGCGATCAAGGACCTCAAGGGCAAGACGGTCGCCGCCTCCGCGCCCGGCACATCGCCATACTTTGCGCTCGCCTGGATGCTCAAGAAGAACGGTCTCACGACCAAGGACGTCACCATCGTCAACCTCGAGCCGGCGGCCGCGGCGCAGGCCTTCGTCTCCGGCCAGAACGACGCCGCGATGACCTATGAGCCGTATCTGTCGACCGTGCGCGCCGCGCCCGACAAGGGCAAGATCATCGCGACCACGCTGGACTACCCGATCGTGATGGACACGTTCGGCTGCACACCGAAATTCCTCAGCGAGAATCCGAAGGCCGCGCAGGCGCTGGCGAACAGCTATTTCGAGGCGCTCGACATGATCGCCAAGGACCAGGCCAAGGCTTATGAGATCATGGGCGCCGACGTGAAGCAGACCGGCGAGGCGTTCGGCAACTCCGCAAAGTACCTGCGCTGGCAGGACAAGGCCGCGAACCAGAAGTTCTTCGCAAGCGATTTCCTGACCTTCAACAAGGAGGCCGCCGACCTGCTGCTCGAGATCGGCATCATCAAGGCAGCGCCGAAGGTCGAGGATCTCTACGACGCCAGCTACATCAAGTAACCGCCTTTCCAGAAGCCGGCCCCGTCTCGCGGCGGGGCCGGCAAGCTCTTTTACTACCCGGACAGACTGTCGATGCGCCCCCTTGATCCCGTGACATCCAAGCAACGCGTGGCTTACGGCCTTGCATTCTTCGCGGTGTTCGTTGCGCTTTGGTCCTGGGCGACCTTTGGCGGCCATGTGTCGAAAGTGTTCCTCGCCAACCCGCTGACCATGGTGCAGGAAGGTTATGACCTGCTGGCCAAACAAGGCTTCGTCTACGACATCGGCATGACGATCTGGCGCGTCGTCGGCGGCTTTGCGCTGGCCGCCATCATCGCAGTCCCTTTCGGCGTGCTGATGGGCGCCTACAAGCCGGTCGAGGCGTTTCTCGAGCCATTCGTGTCCTTCGCACGCTATCTGCCCGCCTCGGCCTTCATTCCGCTGTTGATCCTGTGGGCCGGCATCGGCGAGTTGCAGAAGCTGCTCGTCATCTTCATCGGCTCGGTGTTCCAGATCATCCTGATGATCGCCGTGACCGTCGGTGCGACGCGGCGCGATCTGGTCGAGGCGGCCTATACACTCGGCGCCAGCGACCGCGGCATCATCCGCCGCGTGCTGCTACCGTCGTCGGCGCCCGAGATCGCCGAAATCCTCCGGTTGGTGCTGGGCTGGGCCTGGACTTATGTCATCGTCGCCGAGCTGATCGGCTCGTCCTCCGGCATAGGCCACATGATCACCGACAGCCAGGCGCTGCTCAACACCGGCCAGATCATCTTCGGCATCATCGTGATCGGACTGATCGGCCTCATCTCGGACTTCCTGTTCAAGGCGTTCAACGCCTGGCTGTTTCCGTGGAAGCTTGCATGACCAGGCTGAAGATCGAGCAGGTCTCGCGAACCTTTCCGGCCCGCCACGGCAATGCGCCGACGCGGGCGCTGGAGCCGACCGACCTCACCATCGGCAACAACGACTTCGTCACCATCCTCGGCCCCTCCGGCTGCGGCAAGTCCACGCTGCTTCGTATCGTCGCCGGCCTCGACCGCCCGACCGGCGGCCGGGTCACGCTCGACGGACGCGAGGTGACCGGACCGGGTGCCGAGCGCGGCATGGTGTTCCAGTCCTACACGCTGTTTCCCTGGCTGACTGTGCGCGAGAACATTGCCTTCGGCCTGCGCGAGCGCGGCGTGGCGCAGGACGAGCGCAACGGGATTGCCAACGCCTTCATCCGCCAGGTCGGCCTCACCGGCTTCGAGAACCACTGGCCAAAACAGCTCTCCGGCGGCATGCAGCAGCGCACCGCGATCGCGCGCGCACTCGCCAACGATCCGAAGATCCTGTTGCTCGACGAGCCGTTCGGCGCGCTGGACAACCAGACCCGCGCCCTCATGCAGGAAATGCTCCTCGGGATCTGGGAACGCGACCAGAAGACGGTCCTGTTCGTGACCCACGACATCGAGGAAGCCATCTTCCTTGGCAGTCGCGTCGTCGTCATGAGCGCGCGTCCCGGACGCATCAAGGCCGATATCGCGATCGACCTGCCGCATCCGCGCTCCTACAAGATCAAGACGACACCCGAATTCGTCCAGCTGAAGGAACGGCTGGTCGAGGAAATCCGTACCGAGGCGCTGAAGGTTGCCGAACATGCCTGACACCAAGCCGCGCGCCGATGGCCAGCGCGTTCTCGCCGATCTCAATGCGCTCCGCGCAATCGGCGCTTACCAGACCGGGGTGCATAAGCCGACCTTCTCCGAGCCACACAAGCGTTCGCTGGACTGGCTCGTGCAGAAACTGCCGGACGCCGGCCTTGCCGCAGGCATCGACGGCATCGGCAATGTCTTCGGCACCAGCGCCAAGCCCGGCTTGAAGCTGCTCGCGGGATCACATCTGGAGAGCCAGAACTATGCCGGCTGGCTCGACGGCCCGCTCGGCGTCGTCTACGCGCTCGAGGCGGCGCGCGTGCTCAATGCAGATCCCGCGGTCAGGGGCGCCGTCGAAGTCGCCGCGTGGTGCGATGAGGAGGGTCATTTCGGCAGCTTTCTCGGCTCACGCTCCTACATCGGGCAAGTGACCGACGCCGAGATCGATGCCGCGCGCGACCGCACAAGCGGCCGGACCATGCGCGAGGCCCTGGCCGAGATGGGGCTCGCCGGACGTCCGCGCGTCGCCGTCGAGAAGGGTCGGCATGTCGGCTATCTCGAGGCGCATATCGAGCAAGGCGATACGCTCGAAAGCGGCAAGCTCGCGATCGGCGTCGTCACCTCGATTGTCGGCATCTGGCAGTATCGCATCGATTTCAACGGCGCGCAGAACCACGCCGGGACCACCCGCATGGCCGTGCGGAAGGACGCCGGGCTGGCGCTCGCCAAATTCTGCGTGGCCATCGACGACCGGTTTCCGACCGCGTGCGGCCCGCGCACGGTCTGGACGACCGGCCGCATCACGCTCGATCCCGGTGCTCCCAGCATCATTCCGGGCGCGGCCGACATGCTGTTCCAGATCCGCGACGACGATCCGGCCGTGATCGCGCGGCTGGAGGCGCTGCTGCACATGATGGCGGACGAAGCCAGCGCGAAGGGCCCCTGCACCGTCACCGTGACGAAGCTACGCACCGGCGCCCCCGCCCTGATGGACTTAGGCTTCCAGGACGCGATCGAAGCGGCGAGCAAGGCCATGGCGGGCGGACGCTCCATCCGCATGCCGAGCGGCGCCGGCCACGATGCGCAGATGCTCGCGACCGTAATGCCCGCAGCCATGCTATTCGTGCCGTCGATCGGCGGCATCAGCCACCACTGGACCGAGAACACCGCCGACGCCGATATCGTCACCGGCGCGGAGGTGTTCGTCGACACCTGCAGGCGAATCCTGACCGGCTAGAACGACGTCCCGCCGCCGAACCTGAACTCCTGGACGGTGTCGTACTTGCCCTTCGTCAGCGGCACGGCGTAGTCGAAGCGCAGCGGACCGAACGGCGAAGCCCAGATCAGGCCGACGCCGACCGACGAGCGCACCACGCGGCTGTCGTCATATTGCAGGCCGCAGGTCGGACAGGCCTTGGTGTTGACTTCGCCCGTCGCCGTCCACGACGTCGGACCCTGGTAACCCCAGAGCGAGCCGGCATCGGCATAGACCGCGCCCTTCAGACCGACCTCCTTGGGCAGGAACCAGAACGGCATCTGCAGTTCCATCGAAGCGCCCCAATACTTCGTGCCGCCGAGCGCGTCGCCGGTGGCGCCGTAGTTGATGTAGGTGATGTCGCGCGGGCCGATGCCGTTGGACGCAAAGCCGCGTACGAGGTTCGGACCCATCTGGAAATGGTCGAGCATGCGCAGATCGTTGTTGCCGATCTTGTTGAGGATGCCGCCCTGAAGATGGATCACGTTGACGATGTCGGAGACGAGCGGCGTGTAGTATTTGGTGTCGATCGCCGTCTTCAGATACGTCACGTCGCCGCCCACGCCGGCGAAATCCTGCCTGAAGTCGACCAGCAGACCATCAGTGGGATTCTTGTTGTTGTCGAGCGTGTTGTAGTTGAGCGTGTAGCCGAGCGCCGAGGTCCAGGTTGCGCCGTTCGCCAGCTCTTTCCGGACCGGCAGGCTCGACTCGCCGTCGCCGTAGCAGCCGTAGCCATAGACGCCCGAGCTCGTCGAGTTGGTCGGGTCCACACCGCCGAGAACGTTCTTGATGTAGGACGGCGTCGGGTTGAAGGCCAGCGAGGTGTTGGCCGCGTTGTTGTTACAGTTGTTATAGGCGCTGGCGAGCGTGATGCTCTGCTGGTACAGCGAATAGCGGAGCTGCAGCGAGAGATCCTCCCGCAGCGCAAAGCCGAGGCGCGGGGAGAAACCCAGCGTCGTCACGCCATAGCTCGTATAGCTGTTGGATTTTTGCTCCTTCCAATACGTGTCGAATCCAAGCGCCAGCCGGTAATCGAGCAGGTAGGGCTCGACGAACGACAGCGATACGCCGCGCGAATACTGCCCGTAGCTGACCGATGCCTTGGCGTAGAGCCCTTTGCCCAGCAGGTTGCGTTCGGAGACCGAGACCTCGGCGAGTGCGCCGTCGGAGGTCGAGTAGCCGCCCGAGATCGAGAAGTCGCCGGTCGACTTCTCCTCGAGGTCGACGATCAGGATCACGCGGTCGCTCGACGAGCCGGGCTCGGTGACGATCTTCACGCTCTTGAAATAATCGAGATTCTTCAGGCGCCGCTCGGCACGGTCGACCAGCGCGCGGTTGTAGGCATCGCCCTCGGCGAGGTCGAATTCGCGGCGAATGACGTAATCCCGCGTCCGGGTGTTGCCGCGCAGGTCGATGCGCTCGATATAGGTGCGCGGGCCTTCGTCAACGTTGAACACGACGGACACCGTGCGCGCCTCGTAGTTGCGGTCGCCGCTCGGGCGGACCACGGCGAAGGCATAACCGCGGCGCGACGCCTCGAGCTGCATATCTTCGGTCGATTTCTCGACCGATTCGACGTTGTAGAGCGAGCCGACGCTGATGCGCGACAGGCTTCGCAGCGAGCTTGCGTCGAAATTGGGAATGCTGGAGTGGAAATCGACGGTGCCGACGCGATACTGCGAACCCTCCTCGATCTTGAAGGTGACATTGAAGCCCTTCTTCTCGGGGTCGTATTCGGTGAGCGCGGCCACCACCTGAACGTCGGCGAAGCCGTTCTTGAGATAGAAGCGGCGGATCAGGTCGCGGTCGGCTTCGACGCGATCGGGATCATAGATGTCGTTGCTGCCGAGGAAGCTGAGCAAATTGCTCTCATGCGTCTTGATCACGTCGCGCAGGCGCGCGGCCGAATAGGCGTTGTTGCCGATGAATTCGACCGACTTGACCCCGGTCTTGGCACCCTCTTCCACCGTGAAGATCAGGTCGACGCGGTTGTTCGGCTGCTCGATGATTTCAGGCGTGACGCGCACGTCGTAGCGACCCGAGCGCCGGTAGATTTCGGCGATGCGCAGCGTGTCCGACTGCACCAGCGCCCGCGAGAACGTTCCGCGCGCCTTGGACTGGATTTCGGCCGTGAGCTGCTCGTCCTTGATCTTCTTGTTGCCCTCGAAGGCGATGCGGCCGATCACGGCGTTCTCGACCACCGACACCACGATGCGGCCACCGGCCCGGTTGATCTTCACATCCTGAAACAGACCGGTGCCGACCAGGGCCTTCAGACCGTCGTCGATCGCGGGCTGATCGAGGTGTCCCCCGGGACCGGGCCTGAAGTAGGAGCGAACCGTCTCGGCCTCCACGCGGCGGTTACCTTCGACCACGATCGTCTCCGCGGCCTGCGCGGCGGCCGGTTGCGGCAACAGCACGACGGGAATTGAACTCGCAATCGACAGAACACTCATCGCCACAGCGATCAGCCAGGCCCGCAAAACCGACATTCCACACCTCAAGAGCACCTGACTGCTCTGAAACGAAACGGCTGTGGCCGAGGTGTGGCTTTGAGATTGCTGTACTGTTTCCGGTCGTTGAATTTGATTGGCGGATCAGCCCTGTGGGCGGAACGGCCGGAACGGCCGCGCCGACCGTCCGCATTGCCTGGCCGCAGAATGCGGCCATTGCGCGCGTGCCGGCCACCCCGGCGCTCAGCAACATCGCGCAACGTGCGAATTCTTTACAGGCGCACAGGCCGGTGCGAGAGGCAGCGCCATCAGGAACTCGCATGGGGTACTCGCCGATGAGCACGATGATCATGACCAGAACGGTGTTGCTGGCCTTCCTCGCCTCGACCATCACCGCTCATGCCGCAACCACCGGCAAGCGCGATCGGCCGCAGGCGACACGGAATGCCGTTTACGAGTACGGCCCGCGTGGCCCCAACCGGTCCTACCAGTCGGGCCCCCACACCCGCCTCTATGTGAGCAAGCGCTCCTGGCTGGATGGCGGCACCGAGGTGCTGCCCGGCGACCGCAAGTTCACCGACTATGCCATGCCGCCCGGCACCTCGTTCGCACGCGGCAACAACAACCGTCCGCTCGATCGCCAGCCGCTCTACCCCGATTCGGATCTCGGCGGATTTGCGGGACGGATTCCGATTTCATGGTGAGTGGTCCGCGAAACTTCGGCGGCCGCTTCGACCGACATGCGCGATTCTGTCGCACGCTGCCTGATCGCGTCGTCGAACGCCAGCAAGCATCTGAGGCTTCTGCAGCTGCATCTTGAACGTTTCCAAACTGCTCCGCACTTTCAAGCAATTCCATTTTGCACGTGTGGAATTTCGAATGCTCCACCCATAGAAGTCCGCATCGACCGACGCGCGTCTGCACGCAGCAGCGCGCGTTCGGGCGATGTCGGTTCGGCGAAATTGGGAAGCATCATCGGTGGGAATGAGTTCGTTGGAGAGGAATTATCGTTGGCTCGGATCAGCGGCTGCGATCAGGGCAACGATGTTAGGTTCGGTCGTCTTCGTATCCGTTGAACTCCCGTGGTCCCCGGCGCACGCCCAGACCAGCCTGCCGCCGGTGACGGTCGAAGCGCCGAACGCGCCGAAGACGCGCAGTGCCGCCGCGTCGAATCAGCGCACACGATCGGCACGCACGGCCACGGCAAACCGCCGGGCCAACGTGGCCGCCGATCCGAATCGCTCTGCACAGGCGAGCGGACGCGCCACCACCGAGGCAGCGACCGGCTATGTCGCCACCAGCAGTTCGGCCGGCACCAAGACCAACACACCGTTGATCGAAACGCCGCAGTCGATCTCGGTCGTGACCAGGAAGGAACTCGAGGATCGCAACGTCCAGACGCTGAAGGACGCCGTCAACTATACGCCGGGCGTCACGACCTCGGCGTTCGGATACGATCCGCGCTTCGACAGCTTCTATATTCGCGGCTTCGACGTGACCTACACCGGGATCTATCGGGACGGGCTGCGGCAGGGCGGCGGCAATTTCGCGATTCCCAAGATCGAGCCCTATGGGCTCGACAGCGTCACGATTCTCCGCGGCCCGGCCTCGGGCCTCTACGGCCTCGGCTCTCCGGGCGGCATCGTCGATGTCACGACGAAGCGCCCGCCGATGACGGCGTTCGGCGAGGTCCAGTTGCAGGCCGGCAATTACGATCGCTACCAGGGCAGTTTCGACGTCGGCGGACCGGTGCCCGGCAGCGATCAACTCTACTACCGGCTGACGGGCCTGCTGCGCGATGCCAAGACCTGGTTTCCCGGCAATGACGACGACCGCGCCTATATTGCGCCCGCGCTGACCTGGAAGCCGAACCTCGATACGACGTTCACGATCCTCGGGGAATATCAGACCAGCCGGACCGCCGCGAGCATCGGAAACGCGCGCACGGCTGATGGGAAGCTGACCAACATCTATTCGAACGATCCGGCGTTCAGCTCCATGGACCAGAAGCAGTTCCGGATCGGTTATGCGTTCGAGCACAACGTCAACGACACCTGGACCGTACGGCAGAATTTCCGGTATTATCAGGTCGGGGTCGACGCGAAATACGTCCAGATCGACAGTATCAATGACGCGGCCCAGACCGCATCGCGTTCCGCCTGGCGCATCGTGGACAATCTCAAGACGGCGAGCCTCGACAATCAGGCCGAGGCCAAGTTCATGCTGGGCTCGGTCAAGAACACGGTCCTGTTCGGCGTCGACTACACCCACGCCTATTACGACGACAAGATCGGGTACGGGCCGGCGCCCGACCTCAATCTTCAGACGCTGAACTACGGCGCCCAGGCGATCGCGTCGCCGCCGTTTTCGATCTTCACCAAGCAGACGACCGACGAGGTCGGGGTCTATGTGCAGGAGCAGGCCAAGTTCGGAGGCTTCGTCCTGACGCTCAACGGACGTCAGAGCTGGGTCTCGCAAAGCACGACGACGACGCTGAATGGAACGCCACAGACCGGGAAGCCTTCGGCCTTCACCGGCCGCGCGGGTCTCAGCTATGTCTTCGACAACGGCGTTGCGCCCTATGTCAGCTACGCCACCTCGTTCAGCCCGCAGACCGGCGTCGACGTGAGCGGGGCCACGTTCAAGCCGACCACCGGCGAGCAGACCGAAGCCGGCATCAAATATCAGATGCCGAATTTTCCGCTGCTGATGACCGCCGCCGTGTTCGACATCAAGCAGGACAATGTCCTGCGCACCAATTCTGATAACACTGCATTCCAGGCTGCAACCGGACAGATCGAGTCCAAGGGACTGGAACTCGAGGCCAAGCTGGCGCTCAAGCCGGGCTTCGATTTCACGGCCGCCTACACCCATCTCAACGTCGTGATTACGCGCGGCAATATCGACACCACCGGCAACCAGTACTCCGGCATTCCGAGAGATTCCTTCGCGACGTTCGGCAAATACACCTTCCAGTCCGGCACGCCTCTCGAAGGACTGGGCCTTGGCCTCGGCGCACGCTATATCGGGGCCAATTTCGGCGACGACCAGAACACGTTCGAGAATGCAGCGACCACCTTGTTCGACGCAGTGATCGACTACGATGTCGGCAAGCTCGACCGGAGATTCCAGGGCGCCTATATGCGCGTGAACGCCACCAACCTGTTCGACAAGAAGTTCAACACCTGCCAGTCCGGCTATTGCTATGCGGGCGAACGGCGCCAGGTGATCGGGACGTTGAGCTATCGGTGGTAGGCCGATGCGTCCCGCATCGTCGGGATTCGCCCTGGTGTCCCGGACAAGCTGCAACGCGTAAGCGTTGCAGCGCAGAGCCGGGACCCAGAGGTCGCGAACTCCCGTGCTGCATGGGGCCCGGGTCTGCAGCGCACCGCAAGGGCGCTGCGCTGCGTCCGGGGCACTCGAGTGGAGTGGGGCGCACGCTCTCTCCACATCGTCATTGGCAGCGCAGCGAAGCAATCCAGAATCCCTCCGCGGAAAGACTCTTCATTGCTTCGCTGCGCTCGCAATGACGGAGCGATTGGCATCGCCGCCATGCTCCAATTCGCATTCAACTTGCAGACACGCCTTCGCATTCTCGCGGCGCGTTTCGCCCGAGTTTTGCCTGGTCGCTCCACCCTCTCCAATCCAAGAGGGCGCAGGGAAGGCCGGGTGCTGACGTCGCACCCGCGGTCCGCTGCGCGAAAAGCACACGCAAAAGAACCGCACAGCAGCATACAGGTGGAGCCAAATCACTCGGCCTTCCC
>NZ_JAFCKW010000024.1 GCF_018129965.1 Bradyrhizobium diazoefficiens
ATCCAGCCAGCATCTTGAATCACAATCCGCCAAAAACCGGAATCCCTCCGATTCAATTTAGCCAGGAAATGCTCTAGTGGGAGAGGGTGGGGTGAGGGGCTTCTCTCCGCAAGGGAGTTAGTCGATGGACCTGTACCCCCTCACCCGGATCGCAAGAGCGATCCGACCTCTCCCCGCAAGCGGGGCGAGGTGAAGGGGAGGTGGCGGCTCGCTGATCAGCTACCCTGCCCGCGTGCCCGCACTCACGATCGGCGGCTTCGCATTCAATGCTTCGACCTGGAATCCCGCAACGCGCTTGTAGTTCGCCGCGATGTCTTCCAGCTCCTTCTGCGACAGCACGTCGGTGACGACCTTGTAGCCGTCGGGCGCGCGCTCCTCGACGAGCTGCATGACCTGTTCGGGGCCGTTCTTGCGGTTGAGCAGGACGAGGTCGGTGGTCGCCGGCCTCCGCTCGGCCTCAAAGGCCAGCAGCGCCGCCTGCGTCGGGCCATGCGCGAGGATCTCGCGCGTGAGCGTGCGGGCATCGAGGATCGCCTGCGAGGCGCCGTTCGAGCCGATCGGGTACATGGGATGCGCGGCGTCGCCCATCAGCGTGACGCGCCCAAAGGTCCATTGCGCCACCGGATCGCGATCGACCAGCGGATATTCATAGGCGTGCGGGCAGTTCCTGATCAGGCCGGGTACGTCGAGCCAGTCGAACTGCCAGCTCTCGAACCAGGGCAGAAATTCCTCCAGCCGCGCGGTGCGGTTGTAGTCCTCGCGCCGCCACTGGTAGGTCGGCGGCATGTGGCGCTCGGCGACCCAGTTGATGAGCAGGTTTCCGTCGGCATCCGGCGCCTTGCTGATCGGATAGCAGACGAATTTCAGGATCTCGTGCCCGGCCATGATCATGGTGCGGCCGGTGAGGAACGCCTTCGAGGGCGTGACGCCGCGCCAGAGGATGCGGCCGTTCCAGATCGGCGGACCCTCGTTGGGATAGAGCTTGTCTCGCACGGCGGAATGAATGCCGTCGGCCGCGATCAGGATCGCGCCTTCGTAGGTCCCGGCCGCCTTGCCGGTCGCCTTGTCGATGAAGTCGGCCCGCACGCCGCCGTCCGTCTCGCGCCATCCGGTCAGATGATGGCTGGTCAGGATGTTCTCGCGGCCGAGGCGCTCGACCGCGGTGTCGAGCAGGATCTGCTGCAGCGTGCCGCGATGGATCGAGAATTGCGGCCATTTGTAGCCGGCTTCCAGCCCGCGCGGCTCGCTCCAGATCGGCTTGCCGTGCTTGGAGAAGTAGGCGAGCTCGCGGGTGCGCACCCCGCTGGCATCGAGCTTGTCCATCAGCCCGAGTTCGATCAGCTCGCGCACCGCATGCGGCAGAACGTTGATGCCGACGCCGAGCGGCTTCAACTCGGCCACGCTTTCGAACACTTTGACGGCAACGCCGATCTGATGAAGGCTGAGCGCAAGCGTCAGCCCGCCGATGCCGCCGCCGGCGATGAGTACGGTCATGACAAAACCCCTCCGATTGCGGGCGTCTTGGCACAAGCGGGCGGATGTGGGCAACTGCGAAGAGCGAAGTCCGTGGAATAGCGTGCTATAGACCTGGCTGCCGACAGCCGTTAATTTCCAGCTTTCCCGTGAGGTCAGACATGCTCAAGCTCTACTACGCCACCGGCACCTGCGCGCTCGCCACCTACATGACCCTGGAGGAGGCCGGCGCCGACTACACGGCCGAACGGCTGAGCTTCAAGGACAAGCAGCAGAGCAGCCCGGACTATCTGGCGATCAACCCCAAGGGCCGCGTCCCGGCCCTCGTGACCGACCGTGGCGTCCTCACCGAGACGCCGGCCATGCTGGCCTACATCGCGCAGATCTTTCCCAAGGCGAAGCTCGCCCCCTTCGACGATCCCTTCGACTTCGCCCAGGTGCAGTCGTTCAACTCCTATCTCTGCTCGACCGTGCACATCAATCATGCCCACAAGATGCGCGGCGCGCGCTGGGCGACGGAGGAGAGCTCGTTCGCCGACATGAAGGTGATGGTCCCGAAGACGATGGCCGCCTGCTTCGCCCTGATCGAGCAGAAGATGTTCAAGGGGCCGTGGGTGATGGGCGATCAGTTCACGATCTGCGATCCCTACCTCCACACGCTCTCGCACTGGCTCGAAGGCGACAGCGTCGACATCAACGCGACGCCGAAGATCGCCGACCATTTCAAGCGCATGTCGGATCGTCCCGCCGTGCGCAAGGTGATGGATGCGCAGAAGGCGTGAGGTTGTTATAGTTGTAGGGTAGGCAAAGGCGCGACGCGCCGTGCCCACCACTCTACGGACTATGAAAAGAAGTGGTGGGCACGCTTCGCTTTGCCCATCCTACGAAATCCCGAACTCTTCTTCAACTCCCGCCCGTTCTCCAGAAACATGCCCCGCAGGCAGATTGAGCCGGGGGCCATCTGCGCACGCATCGGGTGGAACGTGAGTACGGCCCGAGTTCGAGTACCCGGGCGCAGGTAGCGCGGCGCCAGCTCCATTTTTCTGCTCCCCGCGGGAACCTTTGCGTTCCCTGCAACGTTCGCTTACTTCCGGGACAATCGCGCCCCGGGCATTTGCGTTCGGGAATTTCATGCTGGCTGAGGCTTTGGACGTTTCGACTCGGGTGGGATACAGCCGTCCCGGACTTCGCGAGCGATTGAGAGCAGCGACTGCGGCCGCGCATCGGAGGCTCGATGCGCAGTTCTCGTCGTTCGATTTGACCATATTCTCCGGCTATCGCCGCTTCCTGCAAGCGAGTGCCGCTGCCCTGCTGCCGCTCGAGGCCGCGCTGGTGCAGGCGGGCGTCGATACGATGGTTCCGGATTGGCTGGAGCGGGCCCGCAGCACGGCGATAACAGCCGATCTCGCGCGCCTCGGCAGCGCAGTGCCGCCGGCCATGACCGTTGCGCCACTGACGCCCCATGGCGTGCTTGGCACGATGTACGTGCTCGAAGGCTCCCGGCTCGGCGCCAAATTCCTGCTGACGGCGGTTGCGGGCGCAGCAGATCCCCGCATCAACGCGGCCACGGCCTATCTCAGCCATGGCGAGGGTCAGCGGCTGTGGCAGAGCTTCCTGGCGAGGCTCGAAGCCGAGGACGGCTGCGACGAGGACGAAGCGGTCGAGGCGGCTGGCGCGGCCTTCGCCGCGTTCGAGCAGGCGGCGGACCGCGCATGAACGAGGCGGTCAATCTCACCAATTGCGATCGCGAGCCGATCCATATCCCCGGCAGCGTGCAGCCGTTCGGCTTCCTGCTGACGCTGCTGTCCGATTTCACCATCTGCATGGCGTCGGACAATGCCGGCAGCTTTCTTGGCGTCGATATGTCCGATCTTCTGCGGCGGCCGATCGCCGACGTCTTTTCGCCGGCCGCGATCGAGATCATCCGCAACCGTGTCGACCAGCTCAGCGGCCCTGATGCGACCGAGCGCGTCTTCGGCGTCGAGATCCAGCCCGGCAAGCCGCTCTACGATTTGTCGATCCATTTCTCCGGCGTCTATCTCGTCGTCGAGGCCGAACCCAGCGTCATCGAGCCCGACGTCAATTCCGGCGAACTCGTGCGCCTGATGCTCGAGCGTGTCCGCAAGACCCGCGGCATGACGGAGCTTGCGCGCGAAGCGGCGCGCCAGCTCAAGGTGCTCACCGGTTTCGACCGCGTCATGGTCTACCAGTTTCACCCCGACGGATCGGGCGAGGTGATCGCGGAAGCCGCGGAAGCCGGGCTCGAACGGTTTCTCGGCTTGCATTATCCGGCATCCGACATCCCGAGGCAGGCCCGCATCCTCTATGAGCGCAACTGGCTGCGCATCATCGCCGACATCGACGCAAAGCCGGCGGCACTGCTATCCGTCGCCACGCACAATGCGGGTCTGCTCGATCTTTCCATGAGCGTGCTGCGCTCGGTCTCGCCGATCCACATCGAATATCTGCGCAACATGGGCGTCGACGCATCGATGTCGGTGTCGATCCTGCGTGACGGCAAGCTCTGGGGCCTGTTTGCCTGCCATCATTACGCGCCGCGCTACATCTCCTTCGAAAAGCGCACGGCCTCCGAGCTGTTCGGGCAGATGTTCTCCTGGATCGTCGAGGGCAGGGAGCGCGAAAGCGGTGTCGTTTACGAGGCCCGCGCTCACAAGGTCCAGGAACGGCTGATCGAGACCGCCGCGGCCCATGAGAACAGCCGTCGCGCGATCGTCGATTTCGTCGGCGATTATCGCAGGATGATCGAATGCGACGGCGTCGCCGTGTGGTCCGACAACAGGATCACTCTCGACGGCGAGACGCCGACCGAGGAGGAAGTGAAGGAACTCGTCACCTTCATCAACCGGACCTCGCCGGGACGGATATTCGCCAGCGCCGAGATTGCCAAGGTCTATCCGGCCGGCGAATCCTTCCACGACCGCGCTGCCGGTTTCCTCGCCATCCCGATCTCGCGGACGCCGCGCGATTGCCTGATCTTCTTCCGGCGCGAGGTGCTCCGGTCCGTCAATTGGGCTGGCGCCCCCGAGAAGGTGTACGAGGAGGGCCCGAACGGCCCGCGTCTGACTCCGCGCAAGAGTTTCGAGCTCTGGCAGCAGACGGTGGCGGGCCAGTCGAAGCCCTGGTCGGCAGCCGACATCCGCATCGCCGAGAGTCTGCGCGTCACGCTGCTCGAGGTGATCCTGCAACTGTCCGATATCGCCGCGCGCGAGCGCCGCGGCGCGCAGGAGCGGCAGGAACTGATGATTGCCGAGCTCAATCATCGCGTTCGCAACATCCTCAGTCTGGTTAGGGCCCTCGTGGCGCAGAGCAAGGACACCGCCAGGAACGTCGAGGAGTTCGCCAGCGTGCTCGGTGGCCGCATCCAGGCCCTGGCTCGCGCCCACGACCAGATCACCAACCTGAACTGGGCGCCGGTGGCGCTCCGCGCGCTGATCGAATCCGAGGCCGGGGCCTATCTCGGCGCGCGTGCGGACCGCGTGAAGATCGACGGACCGGACGTCGCGCTCGACCCCCGCGCGTTCGCGACCCTGGCGCTCGTCGTCCACGAGATGATGACCAATTCCGCCAAATACGGCGCGCTCGCCGATTCGACCGGTCAGGTCGAAGTGGTGTGGCGTATCGATCCGAATGCGAGCCTCGAGATCGAGTGGAAGGAGAGTGGAGGGCCCCCGGTGCAGCCGCCGTCGCGCCGCGGCTTCGGAACCACCATCATCGAACGCTCCGTGCCGTTCGATCTCAAGGGCGAGGCCGAGATCCGTTTCGATCTGCTCGGAGTGCAGGCGAAGTTCATCATCCCCCCGAACTTCGTCGAGTTGGTCACGGCAATCGCAGGAGCGGCCATGCGTGCAGAGGAACAGCAATCCACCCGTCATCGCCTGTCCGACACGGCGCTGATCGTCGAGGATAATCTCATCATCGCGATGGCGGCCGAGGTCATCCTGCTCGATCTCGGGGCCCGCCAGGTCGACACGGCGGCCAGCGTCGACCAGGCGCTGCGTGCGATCGAGCGCGCGCGGCCGAGTTTTGCGCTGCTCGATCTCAATCTCGGCAACGAGAGCAGCATCAGGGTGGCGCAGAAGCTGAAGGACATCGGCGTGCCCTTCATCTTTGCGACCGGTTACGGCGAGCGCGCGCCGATCCCGGCGGATTTTGCCTCGGCGCCCGTGGTGCAAAAGCCCTACACGCTGGAAGTGGTCGAGCATGCGCTCGGTAAATTGGGACCGGCAGGCAGCTGATGAAGATTCCATGCGACGGATCTGCAGCGGGCTGCATACACATGCGCCTGCGCGCCGTATCTCTGCGCACCTGTCCATAAAATCAGCAAATATTGCGCGCTTCGTTGCAAGTCTGCGCGAAAATTTGGAAGGTTCAATTAAGAAGTGTCCCTCATTGTGTCGCGGTGCAGCGTAGGTCTTCGACTCGCGGCTGCCAGGGTTGCCGTGACGATCACCTGACGCGTTCGGCCGCTCGAATTCACATGCTTTTGGGTGGACAGTGGGAATGCCGAATTTTCGTTTGCGGATCAGGGGACGCCTGTACGCAGGCTTCATGATCCTGGTGGCGGTTGGTCTCGTGATGGCGGTGGTCGCCGTCTGGAATTTGAGAGCGGTTCAAGACCAGGTCACACGGCAATCCGCCCTGTCCGACAGCACCGCCCGTGTCCTGGAAATCTCGACCCATCTGCAGGCGATCCAGCGCGCCAATCTGCGCTACGTCTATGATGCCAACGAGGCCGCGATGCGCGAGGCGGCAGAGCGGGAGACCGCGGCGACCGAATTGTTGCAGGTCGGCGCCAAGGGGACGCAGTCTGCGGAGCGGCGCAAGCTCTACAACGAGCTGATCGCCGACATCGCCAAAATGCGCAGCCTGCGCGACAATCTCGGCGACGCCGTCAACGAGGCGAGAACGGGCAAGGCAACGCTGCTGCCGAGCGGGGACGAACTGACTGTCAAGATGGGCAAGCTGGTCGATACAGCGCGCGCAGCCGTCGACGAAGACACCGCGGCCCTCGTTGCGGATCTCGAATCCAGGTTGCTCGTCGTCCAGATCGCGAATTGGCGCTTCCTGGCCCTGCGCGACACCAAGGGACCTGCCAACTTCCGGACCAACGTGGACCGGGCCATGCAACGGCTGACTGCGATCGAAAAGAGCCCGCAGGCGACGGAGTTGAGAGCCACGCTCGCGCCGGTGAAGACCTCGCTCGGAATTTACAAATCGGCGTTCGAGACGACGTCGGCCGCGATGCTTCAGGCCGACGAGCTCTACCACAAGAATCTTGCGCCCCTCATCGTCGACAGCATCGCCAAGCTCAAGGACACGGAAACCGCCTTGAAGAAGGATTACAAGGAGTCCCGCGCCACCGCCGAGGCGGCCATCGAAGGGACGACGACCATCCAGGAGATCGCGGGCGGGCTCGCCATCCTGTTCGGCGTGATCGTCGCATTCCTGATCGCCCGCAGCATCGTCGGTCCGCTGACTGCGATGACGCGCGCGATGGGGCTGCTCGCCGATGGCAATCTTGAGGTCGAGATCCCCGGCCGCGGCAAAGCCGACGAGATCGGCGACATGGCCAAGGCCATCGAGGTGTTCAAGACCAGCATGATCGACACCGAGCGCATGCGCGCGGAGCAGGTGGAGGTCGAGGCGCGCCAGGCGGAAAGCCGCAAGGCCGACATGGTCCGGCTCGCCGATCAGTTCGAGCAGGCGGTCGGCGAGATCGTCAACACCGTGTCGTCGGCGTCACACCAGCTCGAAGCATCTGCCGGGACCCTGACATCGACCGCGACGCGTGCGCAGGATATCTCCACCGAGGTCGCCTCTGCATCGCGGGAAGCCACGGCCAATGTGCAGGCCGTCGCCTCGGCGACGGAGGAGTTGTCCTCCTCGGTGTCCGAGATCGCCCGCCAGGTGCAGGAATCCGCCCGCATCGCCGGCGAGGCCGTCGGGCAGGCGAGCAAGACCAACCAGCGCGTCAGCGAGCTGTCCAAGGCCGCCGCCCGTATCGGCGACGTGGTCGAGCTGATCAGCACCATCGCGGGCCAGACCAACCTGCTGGCGCTGAACGCCACCATCGAGGCCGCGCGCGCTGGCGAAGCCGGCCGCGGCTTTGCCGTGGTCGCGTCCGAGGTCAAGGCGCTGGCCGAACAGACCGCGAAGGCGACCGGCGAGATCGCCCAGCAGGTCTCCGGCATCCAGGCCGCCACGGAGGAGTCCGTCGGCTCGATCAGGGAAATCAGCGGCACCATCGGCCGGCTCTCGGAAATCGCCTCGACGGTTGCGGCCGCCGTGGAACAGCAGGGCGCGGCGACGCAGGAGATCTCCCGCAACGTCCAGCAGGCGGCTCACGGCACGCAGCGCGTGTCGACCAATATCGGCGACGTGCAGCGTGGCGCGGCCGAGACCGGCTCGGCCTCCTCGCAGGTGCTCTCGGCGGCGCGCTCGCTGTCGTCGGACAGCAACCGCCTGAAACAGGAAGTCGCCAAATTCCTGGAGTCGGTTCACGCCGCCTGAGGCCCGAAAAGCAAAAGGCCACGCGCATGCGCGTGGCCTCAGCAGAACCGGCGCGTGCGATCAGGCGACCTTGGTCGTCATGTGCTTGAACATGTTGGCACGCGCCTCGTCGTCCATCTCGGCCTTGAAGGTGAACTTGTCCTTCAGCGCGATCGCGCGTGCCGCCGCCGGGCGCGCCGAAATCTCGTCCACCAGCCGCTTCACGTTCGGGTAGCGCGCGAAGGCGTCGTCGCCGAGCTTGAACGGCACCATCCGCGCCCAGCCCCACAGCGCCATGTCGACGATCGAATAGCTGTCGCCGACCATGTAGCTGCGGCCTTTGAGGTGATCGTCCAGGATCCGGTAATGACGATCGGTCTCGTACTGGTAGCGGTTGTGGGCGTAGTCGTGGTTCTGGTCCTTCGGCGCAAAATGCTTGAAGTGCACCGCCTGCCCCGAATAGGGCCCGACGCCGGTGGCGATGAACATCAGCCATGACAGCGTCTGGCCGCGCACGCTGGCCGCAGGCAGGAACTTGCCGGTCTTCTCGGCGAGATAGAGCAGGATGGCGTTGCTGTCGAAAACGATCGTGCCGTCGTCGTCGATCGCCGGCACCTTGCCGTTCGGATTGATCTTCAGGTAGTCGGGCGCGAACTGCTCGCCCTTGCGGGTGTCGATCTTGACGGGCTCGAAGGGCAGCCCGGCCTCTTCCAGATAGAGCGCGACCTTGGTCGGGTTCGGCGATCCGTTGAAATAGAATTTGAGCATGTTTGTCTCCCTTATTCCCTTTTGAGAGAATGAACGCAGCGTCGCAGCTTTCTTTGCCCGAACATGACCCGCGAGCGCAACCGGCGTGTTTGCCGCGTGGTCTCTGCGCGCTGCGCAGATCAGCCGGCGTAACAAAGGCCGATCACCGACGTAAGGAGCCGCCGTCATCCCGATAACCCACGGCCGTCATTCCGGGGCGCGCCTCTTGGCGCGAGCCCGGAAACCATGGGTCGGCAGAAATGTGGTCAGATGGATTCCGGGCTCTCGCTTGGCAAGCCCCGGAATGACGACGGAGAGGGAGACTAGCCTGCCGCCATGCCGGCGCGGATCTCGGCGCGCAACTCGTCGATCAGCTTGAGGCCCTTCTTGGTCTCGACATGCCAGAAAGTCCATCCATTGCAGGCCTGTGCGCCTTGCGCCACGGCGCCCATGCGGTGGATCGAGCCGACCTTGTCGCCGAACATGATGGCGCCGTCGGCGCGCACGAGGGCGCCGAGCTTCTTCTTGGCGTCGAACAGCTTGGTGCCGGGCATGATCATGCCGCGCTCGATCAGCTCGGAGAACGCGACGCGGGGCGCCTCGCGCGCGGTCATGAACGGGGCAAGGCTTGCTTCCGGCAGCGGTTCGACCGCGGCGATGCGCGCTTCGGCCGCCTTCGCATAGGTCCTGTCGCGCTCGAAGCCGATATAGGAGCGGCCGAGACGCTTGGCGACCGCGCCGGTGGTGCCGGTGCCGTTGAAGGGATCGATCACGAGATCGCCGGGCTTGGACGACGACAGCAGCACGCGCGCGAGCAGGCCTTCCGGCTTCTGCGTCGGATGCACTTTCTTGCCGTCCGCGCCCTTGAGGCGCTCCTCGCCGGTGCAGAGCGGGATCAGCCAGTCGGAGCGTGCCTGCACGTCCTCGTTGGCGGCCTTCAGCGCCTCGTAGTTGAACGTGTAGCCCTTGGCTTTCTCGTCGCGCGCGGCCCAGATCATGGTCTCGTGCGCGTTGGTGAAGCGGCGGCCGCGGAAATTCGGCATCGGGTTCGACTTGCGCCAGACGATGTCGTTCAGGAGCCAGAAGCCGAGGTCCTGCATAATCGCGCCGACGCGGAAGATGTTGTGATAGGAGCCGATCACCCAGATCGTCGCCGACGGCTTCATCGCGCGGCGGGCGGCAAGCAGCCAGGCGCGGGTGAAATCGTCATAGGCGGAGAACGAATCGAACTTGTCCCAGTCGTCGTTGACGGCATCGACATGGGATTCGTCGGGGCGCTTGAGATCGCCCTTGAGCTGGAGGTTGTAGGGCGGATCTGCGAACACCAGATCGACCGAACCAGCCTGAAGCTTCGACATCTCGGCGACGCAATCACCGATAATGATGCGATGCGACGAAGACTCAAAATTTGTGCGGGGCGCCCTTGCAGACGCCCCGCGACGCGACACTACCATGACTCAAGAACTCTGACTCAGGCGACGCTGTCGGCGACGCGGGACCAAACAACCGACTGACCGTCACAATGAAGCGGCAAAGTAAAAATCGACTTAACCCGCTGCTTTTGTGAGCAGGCGTCGCATCGCGATCTGCTGCGGCCTCCTCGCGCGCGGACCTCGTGTTTTCCAGTGTATTTCGCGCGTGGTCGCGTTCCGGACGCGATCGTGGCTTCAAAAAGATGCCAAATTTCTCTCGGAAAAAATTGCTCGACACCCGGAAAAAATTGCTCGCATCGGCAGGCTGCCGCACTAGGCAATAATTGCCGAGCGGGATATTGATGAAAGCAACGGAAATTTTACGTCTGTGGCGCGTTGAGCTTTGGTGCCTCTTCGCCCAAATGATGTGATCCTAGGATTGAGGGAAGCCTGCCATGCGCTACGATGATTTCCGCCGCAGCGACGATATCGAGGATCGTCGCGACGATGGTGGTGGCGGCGGTGGTGGCGGAGGTGGCTTTGGCCTTCCGATGGGCGGTGGCGGGCTCGGCATCGGCACCATCATCGTGCTCGGCCTCGTCGGCTACGCCTTCGGCATCGATCCGCGCATCCTGATCGGCGGCGCCGAGATCCTCACCGGCGGCGGCCAGGCGCCCTCCTACCAGACCGATCGCCAGTCGACCTCCGCCAAGCGCGGCGCGCCGACCGACGAGATGGGCAGCATGATCTCCGGCATTCTCGGCGAGATCGACGACCGCTGGAGCGAGATCTTCCAGGCCAACGGCCAGTCCTACACCGGTCCGAAGGTGGTGCTGTTCCGCAACGTCACCAATGGCGGCCGCTGCGGCCGCGCGGAGTCGGCGATGGGCCCGTTCTATTGTCCGCCCGACAGGACCATCTTCCTCGACACCGGCTTCTTCCGCGAGGTCGAGACGCGCTTTCGCGGCTGCTCCGGCAAGTCGGCCTGCGATTTCACCGCCGCCTACATCATCGCGCACGAGGCCGGCCATCACATCCAGAACCTGCTCGGCATCATTCCGCGCGTGACGCGGATGCAGCAGCAGGCCGGCAGCAAGGCCGAATCCAACGCGCTCCAGGTCAAGGTGGAGTTGCAGGCCGACTGCCTCTCCGGCGTCTGGGTCAACCGCGAGGCCAAGAAGCGGCCGAACTTCCTCGAGCCGGGCGACATCGATGCCGCGCTGACGACGGCGAGCGCGATCGGCGACGACACGCTGCAGCGCCAGGCGACCGGCCGCGTGGTGCCCGATTCCTTCACCCACGGCTCGGCCGCGCAGCGCAAGCAATGGTTCATGACCGGCTACCAGCAGGGCACGGTCCAGGCCTGCAACACGTTCGGTGGCGGGTCTTAGGAGCTAGAGATGCTTGTGCCCCGGACGCTGCGCAGCACGAAGTGATGCGCTGCTGAGCCGGGGCCCACAACGCCGGTCTCCCAACCCTCTGGAATGGGTCCCGGCTCTGCGGAGCAGCGCGTCCGCGCAGCGCCGCGTCCGGGACACGTTAGGAAAGAGCCATGGCCCCGATCGACGACGCAAAACAATTCATTCCGCTCAACATCGCGGTGCTGACCGTGTCCGACACGCGGTCGCTGGCCGATGACAAATCCGGCCAGACCCTTGCCGACCGCCTCATGGCTGCGGGCCATCATCTCGCCGCACGCGAGATCGTCACCGACGATGTCGAGGCGATCCGTGCCGTCATCCGCCGCTGGATTGCCGATGCCGGCGTCGATGTCGTCATCACCACTGGCGGCACCGGCTTCACCGGACGCGACGTCACGCCGGAGGCGATCGAGCCCCTGTTCGAGAAGCGCATGGACGGCTTCTCGATCGCATTCCACATGATGAGCCACGCCAAGATCGGAACATCGACGATCCAAAGCCGCGCCACCGCGGGCGTTGCGGGCGCGACCTACATCTTCTGCCTGCCCGGTTCGCCCGGCGCCTGCCGCGACGGCTGGGACGGCATCCTCAATGCACAGCTCGACTACCGCACGCGTCCCTGCAATTTCGTCGAGATCATGCCGCGGCTGGACGAGCATCTGCGGCGGGCGAAGGCGCAGGGCGCGACGGTCTGAGCGCGCATTTTCCCTCCGGGAGAACGGCGCTGCGCGATCATCAGAGATCCCGCTCCCAGGTCTCGCCGATCAGATTCTGACCGAAGCTGTGATGCGGGCTGGTTGAGACCAGCTTGAAACCCGCTTTCTGGTAGATGTCGCGTGCGGCGACCAGGATGCTCTGCGTCCACAACGTCATCCTGCTGTAGCCCCGCTCGCGCGCGCCCTGAATGCATTGTTCGACCAGCGCGCGACCGACGCCGAGACCACGGGCTTTCTTTTCCACCTGCAACAGTCGAAGTTTCGCGATCTCGTCGGTCGCCTTGACCAGAAAGACCGAGCCGACCGGCTCGCCGGCGACCTCGGCGATCCAGCAATGCTCGCGTGCGGCGTCGTAGCTCTTGATGAACTGCGCGCAGATGTCTGCGACCAGTGCCTCGTAGCCGATATCCCAGTTGTAGTCCGCGGCGTAGGCGGCGGCCTGCCTGGAGATGATCCAGCCCATGTCACCGACCCGATGACTGCGCAGCACCACCGGCGCGGGCTGGCCGCGCCGTTGCTCCAGCACCGCTTCGATGGTCGCCATCGCCTGGACGAGCCGCGTTGCCTCGCCGGTTGAAAGCCCCGCCAGCATCGCGGCGACCTGGTTCTGCGAGCCGAGGTTCAACTTGGCGAAGCTCTGGCGGCCCTTGGCGGTGAGGCTGAGCTGGTACTGCCTGCGATCCGCGGGCAGGGGCTTTCTCGTGATCAGCCCCTTTTCCTCGAAACTCTGGATGATGCGGCTGAGATAGCCGGGGTCGAGATCGAGCTCCGTTCCGATCTCCTTGGCCGCAAGCTGGTCGCGCTGCGCGAGTTCATAGAGCACGCGCGCCTCGCTGAGCGAAAACGGACTCTGTCCCAGGTGCTGGTCGAGCACACCGAGCTTGCGGGTATAGAAGCGGTTGAAGGCACGAACCGCCGCGATTGGGTCGTCAGTCTCGCCGATGGGCATGGATCACCTCGATATTTGCCATTGTCAAATAATTATTTGACCTTGGCAAGTATCTGGCGCTGTCAGCCGACCATGACGATCCGGCTGCGCAGCATGGTCCGGGAGGACCGGCCGAGCCGCCGCAGCAGCCTGGCCTCGGAGCGGCGGGCCTGGGGCGGGTAGCCGCCAATCCGGTCGTAGTGATCACGCGCGATCAAAAGGCCCTGATCGCCGAGCGGGCCGACCAGCTTGCGCGCGACGGCGCGGAGCATGTCCTTCAATCCGGTATCGGCGTAAGGCGACCGCGCGTAGCGAAACACCGCGGCGCGATCCCGGCCGCTGGTCGAGACGGCCTGGATGAACTGGGTGGTCTCCTCGATCCAGCCGGTTTCCAGCACCGCGCCTGCGGGCAGGAACATCAGCCAGGGCGAGCGTGCCTGGAGTGCGCCGGCGGCGAGCGCCGCGCCCTGCGAGGAGCCCTCGTAGCCGATGAAACGACAGCCCGCGACGTCGGCAACCCGCTCGATGACGCCGTTGCGGGTGCCATCGACCAAAAGGACTTCCCGGATAATGCCGGCGGCGGCACCCGGGACCAGCGAGGCCAAGGTGGCGACCGCCGTGGGTTCGACACCTTCCGTTGGAATGATGACGCTCAACATGATTTGGACTTCAATGTCTTCACTTCGGGAGAAGCGTAGCCTGTTATGATGCTGTCATAAACATGCGGCGCTGCCGAGCGCAACTTTTTGGCGGCGCTTCGCCGTTCGATGGTAAACTGCCAGAGCGGTCGCATCCAAATATGTCCTGCGCAGGGTGGCGAGTTTGCCGAATGTTTCGGCGCAAGCGCGCCCGGAATGAATTAACCTGGATCTAGCCCGGATATTGCGCGGCGCGCGTGCGGATCGCAATCCCACCAGGATGGGATGCGAGCGGCACGAGAACCGCGAACGGGAAAACCATGCAATCTACGATGCCGACCGGAGCCGCGCATGAATGCCGATCAACTTGCTGTTAGCTCCTCCAGGCCGGACGTCGCCACGGCGCTCCGGATTCGTGCCGTGATGCTGGGAGAACGCATCAATCCCTCCGGCCTCGAGATCGGTGCGCCAGTGTCCTCGACGCCCGCCGCCTTTCGCATCCATGCCGGGCTTGCCGTGGTCTTCCGCTACGGCGTCGTGGTGCTGATCGGCCTTCTTCCATCGGAGGAGAAGGTGCTGATCGACAGCTTGAAGTCCCGCGTGACCGGTGCGTTCAGCCCCCATGAGGAAGAGATCGCGCAGGCGCAGCTCTGCAAGGACGAAAGCCTCGAGGTGATCCAGCCGGGCGGACCGATCTGCCTTGCCAAATTCTCCGACGACCGGCTGCTGATCGTGGCGGATGCGCTTGCCAAGAGCACCTCGCTCGCCCGTGACGAGCGGCGCGTCGCTGCGGTCTTCGACGTGATCGAGCCCTTTGCGCGCGAGCTCGCCGAGCGCGGCCGCACGCCGCGCCGCCGCAAGGCGATTTTGCAGCTGATCGGCAATGCGCTGCTGGTGCAGCAGCGCGTCGCCGGCCGCGTCGCGGTCGCCGAGAAGCCCGACGTGCTCTGGGAGAAGCCGGAGCTCGACCGGCTCTATGCCCGTCTCGAAGACGAATACGAATTGAAGGAGCGCCTCGACACGCTGGAGCGCAAGCTCACGGCGGTGTCGGAGACCGCCAACGCGCTGACCGACATCATCGACACCCAGCGCTCGCTGCGCCTCGAAATCGCGGTGGTGGTTCTGATCGTGCTCGAGGTCGCGATCGGCTGCGTTCAGATTCTATCGGGGACTCACTGAGCCGCTCGCCGCGTGCGGGCGCCGCTTGCGCGGGCCGGATCGCGAACGCCACGCGGCGATCTCGGCAAGCTCGGCCTCGGGCCGCGTTTGGCTGGTCTCGCAGCGTCCCAGATAGAGTTCTCCGGTGTCGCCGTCGATCGTGACCCATTCGTCCTCGCACAAGGCGGCACCGGCGAGCTGGGCCCGCCTTGCGACGGGATCGATCTTCAATTCGCGGCAACCCACCACGCACGGCTTGCCCATCTGCCGGGCGACCAGGGCGGCATGCGATGTTCGCGCGCCGACCGCCGTCACGATACCCGCCGCCAGCGCAAAGCCTGCGACATCGGCGGTGCTGGTATCGGGACGTAGCAGGATGACCGGCTCGCCCGCGGCCGAGAGCCGCTTTGCGCTCTCGGAATCGAACGCTGCGCGTCCGGTGCCGATCCCGCCGGAGGCTCCGACCCCGACGGCTGCGGGCTTGCCGGGCGAAACCAGTCTGGTTGTCGTCAGCGCGGCGAGATCGATGTCGGCAAGGCGTGTCAGGGCCTCGTCTTCCGTGATCAGGCCTTCATGCACGAGATCGATCGCGATCCTCACCGCGGCACGCGGGGTGCGCTTGGCGGCCCGGGTCTGGAGGATCCAGAGCTTGCCGTCCTCGACGGTGAATTCGACGTCCTGGACGTCGGTGGACGCGCGCTCGAGCCGCTTCAGCACGTCGCCAAGCTCGGCTTCGGCGCGCGGCAGTGCGCGCGCGATCGCGTCGGCCGAGTCGGGCGCGCGGCGGCCGGACACGACGTCCTCGCCCTGCGCATCGAGCACGAGATCGATCATCGGGCGGGGTGCTCCCGTCGAAGGATCGCGCGAGAAGGCGACGCCGGCGCCCGAGGCCAGCCCGCCATTGCCGAACACCATCGCCTGGACCGTGACGGCGGTGCCCTGGAGGTCTTCGAGCTGCTGGAGCTTCCGGTAAGTCTGGGCACGCTCGCTCATCCAGGATCGGTAGACGGCCTGGGCGGCTGCCTCGAGCTGGGCGACCGCATCGTCGAGCCATTCATCGGCGCGGTCCCCGACCAGCATCTGTTCGTCTGCGGCGAGCTGCTCCAGCGCTTCGCTGTCGAGCTCGCGATCGCTGTCGGCGCCTTCGGCTGCGACCAGTTCGGCGATGCGGCCGGCGAATGCGTCGGCGTCCAATCCGAGCACGGTTTCGCCAAAACTCTCCAGGAAACGGCGGCGGCAGTCCCAGGCGAGCCGCGGCCGGCCCGTCGCCCGGATCAGGCCGTGCACGGCGTCCGGGGTGCAGCCGACATTGAGGACGGTGTCGAGCATGCCCGGCATCGATCGGGCGGCGCCCGAGCGGACCGAGACCAGCAGCGGCTGCCGCCGGTCGCCGAAACGCTTGCCGGTCGCGTCTTCGAGGAACGCAATTCCGTCCTTGAGCCCGTCGCGCAGACGATGTTCGGCATGGGCGTGGCCGGAGATGATGTCCGCGCACAGCTTGACCGGCAGCACGAAGGCGGGCGGCACCGGCAGGCCGAGCGCCGCCATCCGGGCGAGGTTCGCGGCCTTGGCGCCGATCTCGTCGGCAGACTGCAGCTCCGTCGCGCCGCCGCCGATACGCACGATATGCATGGCGGTTCTCCTAGGCTGCGAGGTCGATCATGATGTGACGGCGCAACAGATGGCCGAAGCCGGCGAAACGATCGGTGGCGCGCTCGATCGCACGCGCGAGTTCGAGCACCGAGAGCGAGGTCGCGACGTCGAAGCCGCCGCCGAACACCAGCGCGGTCGTCGCGCGCTCCAGGCTGTCGGCGGCATGTTCGGCATCGATCAGCCGTGTCACCGCGGTTAGCGCATCGTCGGAATCCGCGCGTCGTCCTTCCGGCACGTCGGTTGCCGCGGCGACGCCGCTGGCTGCGACCTCGGTCGCGGTCATCGCGACCGCGCAAAGTTCGGCGAGGGCGGTCAGCAGCGGCGGGTCGGTCCGATCGGGCATCAGGGAGGCAATGAAGGCGGCCTGTTCCAGTTCGTCGACCGCCTCTTCGGCGCGATCGATCAATTGCCCGATCGTCGGCCGGGCGTTGAGCCGGTCGATCTCCTTGCGGGTTTCGAGCGCGATCCTGTCGGCCTTCTGTTCGATCGCGCCGCAGCGTCGCGCCAGCAGCTTCGCATCGGCCGGCCGGCCGACCCGAAGCGCGTCGATGTGGCGAGAGATCGCCGCGACGAGATCATGCGCCAATCCGATCTGGCGCAGCACGGCTGCGAGCAGGGCGCCATCGACGCGCTCCAGATGTCGCACCAGATCGGCCTCGATCTGGTCGCGTACGGTTCTGACCGAGCGCCCCGCGAGCAGCGCGGCGGTCGAGGCGCGCAGCGCGGCTTTCAGGAAATCGATTGCGGCGGTCCGGCCCAGCGCCTGGTCGAGCCGCTCGCCGAAGCCGATCCGCGCGGGGGCGGCATTGCGGACCGCGGACCCCAGCAGATCGTTGCCGCCGAGTTCGAGAAAGCCGCGATGTCCGATCCGGTGACGCGCCGCCCATTCCAGGATCCGCGCCGCGTCGTCCTTGGCGACCCAGCTGCGCAACAGCTTGCGCGCCTTGTTCCAGTCGATCAGGAACACCAGCGCGCCGCCCACGGCCGCGAGGAATGCGTTGCGATCCGCGGCGTGAGAGGCCTGGAACTGGCCGGTGACGAGATAGAAGGAGTTGTCGTCGCCAAGACCCGCGGCGGTGTGCCGGTCGAGCCCGCTCCAGGTCGCCTCGAATTTGTCGAACAGCGAGATGAAGAATTTTGCGCGCGCAAGGTGAACGTCGGTGTAGGTGACGGTGACCGTATTCTTCTTGATCGCGATCACCACGACATGGGCATCGGTGGTGCCGATGTCGTTCTGGATCAGCAGCCTTCCGCCCGAGCGGGTCGCCATGGTGTCGAGGCCGGGGTGGTTGAACTTCAGGCCGCGCGTCTCGTTCAGGCCGCTCATGAAGGCGTCGACCGCGCCGCGATCTTCACTGTGCAGGCCGAACACGTGGGCGCCCGCCAGCGTCTCCTCGGAGCAACTCGCCGCGAGCTTGTTCAGCGCCTTGTGCAGATCCATCACCAGCCGATGGAGGCTGTCGCCGGCTGTCTCGGTGATGCCGGTGAGACGGGCGATGCGCGCAAGATCGATGTCGTTGGTGGCGTCGAGCAGCCCGGCGCTGCGCACCGCACTCAGCCGCGCATTCGCTTTTTCTCCCTCCGGGGGCGCGCCGGCGGCGACGGCCCGGATCATGGTTGCGGCGTCGTCCTGGATCTCCTTCATCAGCTTGGCGAGGTTGGGTGCCGCGAGCCGCGACGCTCCGATCAGATGGGCGCCCCCGATCAGCGTCGCGATCGCCGCAGGCGCGATCCCCGCGGCGTGGCTTTCGACCGCAAGTTCGCTGGCCGGACGATCCGGGTGCTGCGCATGGCTTGCGGCCGCCTGCAGCGCGCTCATTCGCACCTTGATGCGGTCATTGGCGGCAAGCCCTTCCGTCACCAGCGCAGGCAGGAGGATGCCGCCCTCGCCGAGCTCTTCGATGATTTGGGTTTTCATGATCCGTCCGCAACGCGATTGATACCGTCTCTATGCCGCGAAGTTGCGCCGGCATCATTGCGGCAGATCATTCATATAAATGTCATGCGCTGCGCTGCGCGCCAAGCAGCGCGGCGCAATGGCGCGCGATGGTGATCTCTTCGTTGGTGGGAATGACCAACACTTCGACTGCGCTGTCACCGCCGCTGATGCGCTCGCGCGCCGCGTCGTTCGCCGCGGCATCGATGCGCACGCCGAGCCATGCCAGCCGCTCGCCGATCGCGCCGCGGATCTCCTTGGCATGCTCGCCGATGCCGCCGGTGAAGACGAGGCAGTCCAGCCCTTGCAGCGTGTTCGCCATCACGGCGATCTCCTGCGCCGCGCGAAACGTGAAGAGATCGATCGCCTCGCGCGCGGCGGGCTCGGGGCTGGCGAGCAGCGTGCGCATGTCGGAGGAAATCCCGGATACGCCGAGCAGGCCGGACTCGTGATAGAGCAGGTGCTGCAAGGCTTCGACCGACATCTTCTCGTGCTGTTGCAGATAGAGCAGCACGCCGGGATCGATCGTGCCGCAGCGTGTGCCCATCACGAGGCCGTCGAGCGGCGTCAGCCCCATTGTGGTATCGACGCTGCGGCCCGCGCGCAGCGCGCACAGGCTCGCGCCATTGCCGAGATGCGCGATGACCGTGCGCCTGGCAGCGAGTTCCGGCGCGATGTCCACGAGACGGCCCGCGACATATTCGAACGAGAGTCCATGGAAGCCGTAACGCCGGATGCCGCGCGCCTCGAAACGCCCGGGAATGGCAAAGCGGCTCGCGGGCGGCGCGAGGCCGTGGTGGAAGGCGGTATCGAAACAGGCGATCTGCGTCAGCGCGGCTTGGAGCGCCCGAATGGTGCGGACCGGCGCGAGGCAGCGGGGCTGATGCAACGGCGCCAGCGGCGTCAGCGCCTCCAGCTTCGCGGTGATCTCTTCGGTCAATTCGACGGGACCCGCGTAGTCCGGGCCGCCATGAACGACACGATGGCCGACGGCACCCAGGCAGCCTTGGCCGAAATGGTCCTCGATGAAACCGAGCACGTCAGCGAACAGATGGCCGCTGTCCGCATCCGACGGCTCCCTTCGCGTGTCGAACAGGACTTGTCCTGCGGGGCTTTTCACGACGAGCCGGGGCCTGGCCTCGTGCTCGTCGAGCAGGCCGCTGCAGAGCAGGACCGGCTCGGCCTCCAAGATATCGAACAAGCCGAACTTGATGCTCGACGATCCCGAGTTGAGGACGAGAACCGAGGCCGGGGCCGGCATGACGTCAGCCCGTCTTGCCGGGCCAGGCCCAGTCGCGGATTTCCGGCATGTCCTCGCCATGCTCGCGAATGTAGCGCGCATGCGCGATCAACGCGTCGCGGAACTTCTGCTTCACGGCCGCGGCTCTGGTCGCAAGGCCCGGCACGCGTTCGATCGCCTCGATCGCGAGATGAAAGCGGTCGAGTTCGTTGAGCACGACCATGTCGAAAGGCGTGGTCGTGGTGCCTTCCTCGATGAAGCCGCGGACGTGCAGGCCCGCATGGTTGGTGCGGTTATAGGTGAGCCGGTGGATCAAATGAGGATAGCCGTGATAGGCGAACACGACAGGCTTGTCGCGCGTGAACAGGCTGTCGAAGTCGCGATCGGAAAGCCCATGCGGATGCTGGTCCTTGGGCTGGAGCGTCATGAGGTCGACCACGTTGACGACACGGATCTTCAGATCGGGCAGCGCCTTGCGCAGGAGGTCGACGGCGGCGAGCGTCTCCAGCGTCGGTACGTCGCCGGCGCAGGCCATCACCACGTCGGGCTCGCGGTCCGCATCCTCCGTGCCGGCCCAGGTCCATATTCCGATGCCGGCGTCGCAATGGGTGGCCGCCGCGTCCATCGAAAGCCATTGCGGCGAGGGCTGCTTGCCGGCGACGATGACGTTGACGCGGTCATAGGTGCGCAGGCAGTGATCGGCGATCCAGAGCAGCGTGTTGGCGTCGGGCGGAAAATAGATGCGGACGACATCGGCCTTCTTGTTGGCGACGAAATCGACGAAGCCGGGATCCTGATGGCTGAAGCCGTTGTGGTCCTGCCGCCAGACATGCGACGTCAGCAGATAATTGAGCGAGGCGATCGGACGCCGCCAGGGCAGATGCCGCGACACCTTCAGCCATTTGGCGTGCTGGTTGAACATGGAATCCACGATGTGGATGAAAGCCTCGTAGCAGGAGAAGAAGCCGTGGCGGCCGGTGAGCAGGTAGCCTTCGAGCCAGCCCTGGCAGAGATGCTCGCTGAGCACCTCCATCACGCGGCCGTCCTGCGCCAATTGCACGTCGTAAGGTTCGATCGGCTCCATCCAGACCCGCTCGGTTTCCTCGAACACCGCGTCCAGCCGGTTTGATGCGGTCTCGTCCGGGCCCATGATGCGGAAATTACGCTCGGCGGCGTTGAGGTGAATGACGTCGCGCAGGAATTTGCCGAGTTCGCGCGTGGCTTCGCCGGTGACGCCGCCAGGCTGCGGCACGTCGATCGCGAAACTGCGGAAGTCCGGCAGCTTCAGTTCTTTCTTCAGGAGGCCGCCATTGGCGTGCGGATTGGCGCCCATGCGGCGAATGCCTGAGGGCGCCAGCGCCTGCAACTCGGGGACCAGGGTGCCGTTCGCGTCGAACAGGTTGTCGGGCTCGTAGCTGCGCATCCAGTCTTCGAGGACCTTGAGATGCGCCGGATTCTCGCGGCAACCCGCAACGGGAACCTGATGCGCGCGCCAGAAGCCTTCGACCTTCTTGCCGTCGACCTCTTTCGGACCGGTCCAGCCCTTGGGGCTGCGCAGCACGATCATTGGCCAGCGCGGCCGCTCGACGCTCTTGCGGCCGTCGCGGGCATGCTGCTGGATCGAGCGGATGCTGGCGAGCGCGACATCGAGCGCATCGGCCATGGCGCGGTGCATCAGCGTGGGATCGTCGCCCTCGACGAACAGCGGCTCGTGACCGAGCCCGTGGAACAGATCGCGGATTTCTTCGTCGGCCATGCGGCCGAGCACGGTGGGATTGGCGATCTTGTAGCCGTTGAGATGCAGGATCGGCAGCACCGCGCCGTCATGGGCGGGATTGAGGAACTTGTTGGAGTGCCAGGACGCCGCGAGCGGGCCGGTCTCGGCCTCCCCGTCGCCGACGACGCAGGCGACGATCAGGTCGGGATTGTCGAACGCTGCGCCATAGGCGTGCACCAGCGCGTAGCCGAGTTCGCCGCCCTCGTGGATCGAGCCCGGCGTTTCCGGCGCCGCATGGCTCGGAATGCCGCCGGGGAAGGAAAATTGCCGGAACAGCTTGCGCAAGCCGTCCGCATCGCGCGCGATGTCTGGATAAATCTCGCTGTAGCTGCCTTCGAGATAGGTGTTGGCGACCATGCCGGGGCCGCCATGCCCCGGGCCGCAGATATAGATTACATTGAGGTCGAGCGCGCGGATGACGCGGTTGAGATGGGCATAGATGAAGTTCAGTCCGGGGGTCGTGCCCCAATGGCCGAGCAAACGCGGTTTGATGTGCTCGGGCCGCAAGGGGTCGCGCAGCAGCGGGTTGTCCAGCAGATAGATCTGCCCGACGGAGAGGTAGTTGGCGGCGCGCCAATAGCGATCGAGCAGATCGAGGTCACTGCGCGCGGCGGCCGTTTGTTGTTGATTTGTCATGTTCTTGGGGACCTTCACCGGGACCGTCACCAACATTGCTCGGGCGCAATCGATCCTTCGGGGTCATCAAACGGGATCGCCGTGACAGGCGTGTTGCGTGAGGTCAAAGGCGACCGCGCGAAGTTTGGGCAGTTCTACTGTGCATGGGGTTGTTTCGACGTTTTGGGTTCTCGTTCTTGATTTGTTCCGATGACGTGCTATGTTGGCGTCATGAGTCGAGCATCCTCTCGTGCCCTCAAGCACCCGCCGGTCACGGCGCCCTCCGAGCCGGCGGGTGCGCCTTCCCAGAGTCCTGCCGCGTTCCCCGAGTTGGCCGTCGCCATCCACAGCCAGCGCCGGCGCGGGCGGGGCGCCCAATCCAACGCCAGCGGCCGCTATGAGGCCGAGGCCCGGGTCGTCTTCGACGATGGCTGGCAGAGTCTGGAAGAGCTGCCGCCGTTCAAGACAACGGTCGCCGTCGATACCTCGCGCAAGGTGATCACCCGAAACGATTCGCCCGATATCGGCTTCGACCGCTCGATCAATCCCTATCGCGGCTGCGAGCATGGCTGCGTCTACTGCTTCGCGCGGCCGACCCATGCCTATCTCGGCCTGTCGCCGGGGCTCGACTTCGAGTCGAAACTGTTCGCCAAGCCCGATGCGCCGGCGCTGCTGGAGAAGGAACTCGCCGCGTCCGGCTACGAGCCGCGGATGATCGCGATCGGCACCAACACCGATCCCTATCAGCCGATCGAGCGCGAGCGAAAGATTATGCGCGGCATTCTGGAGGTGCTGGAGCGCGCCAGCCATCCGGTCGGCATCGTCACCAAATCGGCGCTGGTGACGCGCGATATCGACATTCTCTCGCGGATGGCCAGGCGCAACCTCGCCAAGGTCGCGATCTCGGTCACCTCGCTCGATCCGAAACTGGCACGCACCATGGAGCCGCGGGCCTCGACACCGTCGAAGCGGCTGGAAGCGCTGAAGCAGCTCTCGGAGGCCGGCATTCCCACCACCGTGATGGTCGCGCCCGTGATTCCCGCGCTGAACGATTCCGAGATGGAGCGCATCCTGGATGCGGCGGCCCATGCCGGCGTCAAGGAAGCCTCCTACATCCTGTTGCGGCTGCCGCTGGAGGTGCGCGATCTGTTCCGCGAGTGGCTGATGGCGAACTATCCGGACCGCTACCGCCACGTCTTCACGCTGATCCGCGACATGCGCGGCGGCCGCGACTATGACGCCAAATGGGGCGAGCGGATGAAGGGCACCGGCCCGATGGCCTGGACCATCGGCCGCCGCTTCGAAATCGCCTGCGACAGGCTCGGTCTCAACAAGCGGCGCGCGAAGCTGACCACGGATCACTTTGCAAGGCCGGAGCGCAACGGCGATCAGCTCAGCCTGTTCTGAACTGGATAACGGGAATTGCCCGGGGTTCCCGGTTGCGCCGCGATGCCGGCTTGCGCACGATCCCGGCGATGATTCGGAACTCTGCCAGGACGCCGGCCAAAGCCGCCCCCAAGAAGGACGCCGCCCGGAAAACCGCGCCCGCCAAGGCAAGCTTCCGCCGCGAGCGGGCGCTGATCAAGCGTGGCGTCTGGCCGGTCGCAGGCTGCGACGAGGCCGGCCGCGGCCCGCTGGCCGGTCCCGTGGTGGCGGCCGCCGTCATCCTCGATCCTGATCGCATCCCCCGCGGAATCGACGATTCCAAGCGGCTGACGGCGGAGGAGCGCGAGAGGCTGTTCGAGAAGATCTGCGCCACCGCGCAGGTCTCGGTTGCCATCGCCTCGCGCGCCCGGATCGATCGCGACAACATCCTGCGGGCCTCGCTATGGGCACTCAAGCGGGCCGTGGTGGCGCTGCCCGAGGCGCCCAGGCATGTCTTCGTCGACGGCCGCGACCGGCTCGATACGGAATGCGACTGCGAGGCCGTGATCGGCGGCGACGGTATCGTGCTGTCGATCGCCGCGGCCTCGATCGTCGCCAAGGTGACGCGCGACCGGCTGATGTGCGCGCTGGCGCAGGACTGCCCGGGCTATGGTTTCGAGCAGCACAAGGGCTACGGCGTTCCCGAGCACCTCGATGCGCTGAACCGCCTCGGTCCGACCATCCACCATCGCAGCTTCTTTGCCCCCGTCGCCGCCGCCCGCGCCAGGCACATGCCCTGGACCGTCGAACCGGTGCGGGACCTGTTTGCCGGGGTCGACGTGCAGGTGGAAGCGGCGTTGGAAAGCGACGCCTCGGCAAATCCCTAGGGGCTCATTCTGCAGCCCCGCATCGTCATGGCCGGGCTTGACCTGGCCATCCACGCCTTCCCCGCGGCACGAAGAACGTGGATGCCCGTGTCAAGCCCGGGCATGACGAGCAGACCGAAGTTGCCACAACGCGTCATGCCCTTTATCAAAACAGGTGTCAGCGAATAGGGCCGGCTAGACGGGTTGGCTGCATCTTTCAGGCGTTGCATGCGGTTTACTTCCCTCGTCATCGAGCTCATTCGCGCCCGGCCGCGGCTGATCGTCTGGATCGCCGTGCTGCTGCAGGCCGTGATGTGGCTGTTCGTGGCGCTGGTGTTCTACCGCAGCCCGCCCGGCAGCCTCGCGACCCTGCTGGCGTTCGGTCGCGAGTACCAGATCGGCACCGATCTGGGTCCGCCCCTGCCCATCTGGCTCGCCGACATCGCCTATCGTGCCGCCGGCGGCCACATGCTCGGGGTCTATCTGCTGGCGGAGCTCTGCGAGGTCGCGACCTTCATCGCGCTCTATTATCACGCCCGCGCCGTGGTCGGCTCGCAGCAGGCTGTTCTTGCCGTGCTGTTGACCATGACGGTGCTGGCCTTCTCCTCGTCAGCGCTCGATTTTGGCCCGCAGGTGCTGGCGCGGCCGCTCTGGGCGCTGCTGCTGCTGCATTCCTGGCAGATCATCGGCCAACGCCGCGGCAATGCCTGGTTTGCCTGGTCGATCGAGGCGGGCCTGTTGCTGCTGACCACGCAAGCGGCCATCTACCTTCTCCTGCTGATCGTCGTCTTCGCGCTCGCGACCGCCGGCGGCCGTCGCACGTTGCGCGCGCTCGATCCACTGTTCGCGCTGATCGTCGTCGCCGTGCTGGCGCTGCCTTATGCGGTCTGGCTGATGCGGGCCGGGACACTGGTGCTGCCGGCCCTGCCTGAGGTCGCAGAGTTGAATGCCCGCGCGATCCACGCGGCCTGGCTGCTCGGCGGCCTCGTGCTCGGGGCCGCTGCCATCCCGGCGCTGTCGTTCCTCAACACCGGCCTGTTCGTCGCCAGGGGCGAGGAGGCACCGATCATCTACCGCCCGCCGGTCGAGCCGCTGGCGCGCAACTTCATCTATTTCTTCGCGCTCGCGCCGGCGCTCGGCGCCGTGCTGATCTCGGCCGTGCTCGGGCTCGACACCGTCGTCGGCGGCGCCGGTGTTTTGCTCGTCATGTCAGGTCTTGCCGTGGTCGTTGCGGCCGGCGACCTCATCGCCATGCGCCGCGCGCGGATGTTGCGCATGGTGTGGGCCGCCGCGGTCGTCGCGCCCGCGGCCGGCGTCGTGCTCGCCGCGCTGTTCCTGCCGTGGACCGGCGCGGGCGAAATCACGACCTCGATGCCGGCGCGTGCGATATCGGATTTCTTCGACGACAGTTTTTCCCGCCGCACCAACCATCGCCTGCGCGCGGTCGCCGGCGAGACCCAGCTGGCGAGCCTGATCGCGCTGCATTCCGGCCGGCCGCATCTCTTCATCGACGCCCAGCCCGCGCGCACGCCGTGGATCAACCAGGCCAGATTCAGCGAGACCGGCGGCGTCGTGGTCTGGCGCGCCTCCGACACGGCCGGCACGCCGCCGCCGGACATCCTCGCGCGCTTCCCCGGCATCGTGCCGGAGGTCCCGCGCGCCTTCGAATGGCTGGTCACCGGCCGCCAGCAACTCCTGCGCATCGGCTGGGCCATCGTGCGGCCGAAGGGGACTTAGCGAGAAACGCTGAAATCGTAGGTTGGGCAAAGGCGCAAAGCGCCGTGCCCACCGTGAAGTCTGTCGGTCGTCAAGCCAACGATGGTGGACACGCTTCGCTTTGCCCACCCTACGAGAGCTCGCTGCGCCTTACGATCCCGCCAGCGCCTTCGCGATCGCCCGCAGATCCTGCCAGGCCAGCCGCTTGTAGGACGGCGAGCGCAAGAGATAGGCGGGGTGAAACGTCGGCAGCGCGCGGATCTTGCGTTGGCCCGTGTCGTAGTCGAACCAGCGGCCGCGGGTGCGCATGATGCCTTCGCGGGTCGACAGCAGCGTCTGCGTCGAGGGATTGCCGAGCGTCACCAGCACATCCGGATTCACCAGCTCGATATGGCGCTGGATGAAGGGCAGGCAGATTTGCGTCTCCTGCGGCGTCGGCGTGCGGTTGCCGGGCGGCCGCCATGGAATGACGTTGGCGATATAGGCCGTGGAGCGGTTGAGCCCGATCGCGCCGATCATGAGGTCGAGCAGCTTGCCGCTGCGTCCGACGAAGGGCAGCCCCTCGATGTCCTCATCGCGGCCCGGCGCCTCGCCGACGAACATGATGCGGGCCTGCGGATTGCCGTCGGCGAACACCAGCCGCGTCGCGGTGTGTTTCAGCGCGCAGCCTTCGAAGCTCTGCATCAATTCGCGCAGCGCCTCGAGCGTCGGCGCGGTGCGCGCAGCCTCGCGTGCGGAGGCAATCGCGATTTCGGGCGCCGGTGTTGCCTCGCCGCGCATCACCGCAGGCGCCGCAACCGGCCGTGGGGCCTCGACCGGCGGCGCCGCGCGCGGAGCGGGCGGCGGAACGTCCAATTCCGCCAGGCGGTCGACCGGTTCCTCCGCGAGCGCGCAATCGACCCCGGCCTCCAGATAGAAGGCGAGCAGCTCTCGGACGGTGGGTGCAGGTTCAAGGATCATGGAAAGTCTGACTATTAGTTCAGTTTAAGGCGCCTTGCATCCCAGCGAAACGCATTTCCGTGGTTGTCCTACCCGGAAAAATCGGAAACAAGAGGGCGCAATCGACCCAAGGACCGTCTCAAGGGCTGAGATCAGATGAGCACCGAAGAACTTCCCCCGCGCGAATCCATGGAATTCGACGTCGTCATCGTCGGCGCCGGCCCCTCGGGCCTGGCTGCGGCGATCCGGCTGAAACAGATCAACGCGGATCTCAACGTCGTCGTGGTGGAGAAGGGCTCCGAGGTCGGCGCGCACATTCTCTCCGGCGCCGTGATTGATCCGGTCGGTCTCGACAAGCTGGCTCCGGACTGGCGCGAGGATGAAGATTGCCCGCTGAAGACGCAGGTCAAGGACGACCGCTTCTACTGGATGACTGCCGGCGGGGCGATCAAGCTGCCGGGTTTCATGATGCCGCCGCTGATGGACAACCATCACTGCTACATCGGCTCGCTCGGCAATGTCTGCCGCTGGCTGGCGCGCAAGGCCGAGGCGCTCGGCGTCGAGATCTATCCGGGCTTTGCCGCGGCTGAAGTGCTCTATGACGAGCAGGGCGCGGTGAAGGGCATCGCCACCGGCGACATGGGTGTCGGCCGCGACGGCAAGCCGAAGGACTCCTTCACCCGCGGCATGGAATTGCTCGGCAAGTACACGCTGTTCGCCGAAGGCGCACGCGGCAGCCTGACCAAGCAGCTGATTGCGAAGTTCTCACTCGATGCCAACCGCGAGCCGGGGAAGTTCGGCATCGGCCTCAAGGAAGTCTGGCAGATTGATCCTGCCAAGCACCAGAAGGGCCTGATCCAGCATTCGTTCGGCTGGCCGCTCGACCTGAAGACCGGCGGCGGCTCGTTCCTCTATCACTACGACGACAACCTCGTCGCGGTCGGCTTCGTCGTGCACCTGAACTACGACGATCCGTATCTGTCGCCGTTCGACGAGTTCCAGCGCTTCAAGACCCATCCCTCGATCCGCGGCACCTTCGAGGGCGGCAAGCGGCTCGCCTATGGCGCGCGCGCCATCACCGAGGGCGGCTACCAATCGGTGCCGAAGCTCAGCTTCCCCGGCGGCGCGCTGGTGGGCTGCGCGGCCGGCTTCGTCAACGTGCCGCGCATCAAGGGCGTGCACAACGCGATGGGCACCGGCATGCTCGCGGCAGAACATGTCGCTGCGGCGCTTGGCGCCAATCGCGCCAATGACGAGATCGTCGAGTACGAGAACGCCTGGCGCTCCTCGTCCGTCGGCAAGGACCTGTTCCTGGTCCGCAACGTCAAGCCGCTGTGGTCGAAGTTCGGCACCGTGCTCGGCGTCGCGCTCGGCGGTCTCGACATGTGGTGCAATACGCTGTTCGGCGGCTCGCTGTTCGGCACGCAGTCCCATGCCAAGCCCGACCGTGCGACGCTCGATCCGGCGAAGGCCCACGCGCCCAAGAACTACCCGAAGCCGGACGGCAAGATCTCCTTCGACAAGCTGTCCTCGGTGTTCATGTCCAACACCAATCATGAAGAGGACCAGCCGGTCCATCTCCGTGTCGCCGACATGAACCTGCAGAAGATGTCGGAGCACGACGTATACGCCGGTCCCTCGAATCGCTATTGCCCGGCTGGCGTCTATGAGTGGGTCGAGGACGGTGCGAGCCCGCGCTACCAGATCAACGCGCAGAACTGCGTCCACTGCAAGACCTGCGACGTGAAGGACCCCAACGGCAACATCACCTGGGTTCCCCCGGAGGGTGGCGGCGGCCCGAATTACGAGGCGATGTAAAGCGACGCTGGAGCGAGGGCGGCGCGGACCAGGTCACAAAACGTGATCTGCCGCACGTTCGCGTGAGGACCCGGCTGCGGCGACCCGCCGCGGCCACGATACGGCCATACTGGCGGCGTCTTGGGGCTCTGTCGGCCGATTTGGGGCGTGCGGAGGCGATCGGCCGGCCCGAATCCTTGCGGCGAAGCGCCAAAAGCGGCATTGTCGGCCCGACGGTTCCGGGTCCGCTGCCACCGGCCGCGTTCGCATGCGATACGGCCTTCTGCTGCAACCCAGGCACTACCAACTCAAGGCGAGCCCTGATGTTCTCAAATCGTTTTAACCGCTGGACCGTTGCCGCCATCGCCCTCATGGGCACAGCGATCGCGACGGTCCCCGGCGCGGTCCTTGCGCAGACGCCGGACCATCCGTCCGACACGGCGGTGCAATTCCCGACCCGAAACGATCTGAAGTCGCTCACCACCGCCGGCAGCTATCTCGCCGCTCGCCACGCCAGCGTGGAGCGCGACGCGAGCTCGGCTGCCGCCTTCTACCGCTCGGCGCTGCGCACCGACCCGAAGAATAACGAATTGCTCGACCGCGCCTTCATCTCATCGGTCGCCGACGGTGACATCGACGAAGCCGTCAAGCTCGCCGAGCGCATCCTCACCATCGACAAGACCAACCGCGTCGCGCGTCTCGTCGTCGGCGTGCATGATCTCAAGATGAAGAAGTACGCGACCGCGCAGACCAACATCAACCAGTCGATCCGCGGTCCGATCACCGATCTCGTCGCCACGTTGCTGTCGGGCTGGGCCGCCTATGGCGCGGGCGATGCCAAAGGCGGTGTCGCCACCATCGACAAGCTTGCAGGTCCCGAATGGTACCCGCTGTTCAAGGATCTCCACGCCGGCATGATCCTCGAGCTCTCCGGCAAGGAAAAGGACGCCGGAACCCGCTTCGAGCGGGCCTACAAGCTCGATGACTCCATGCTGCGCGTCACCGAGGCCTATGCGCGCTGGCTGTCGCGCAACAAGGATTCGGCTGCCGCGACCAATGTCTATGAGGCGTTCGACAAGAAGCTTCCCCGCCACCCGCTGATCGTGGAAGGGCTGCGCGACACCAAGGCCGGCAAGAAGATGCCGCCGCTGGTCGATTCCGCGCAAGCCGGCGCCGCCGAGGCGCTCTACGGCATCGGCGCCACGCTGACCCGCCGCGGCGGCGAGGATCTGGCGCTGGTCTATCTCCAGCTCTCGCTCTATTTGCAGCCGACCCATCCGCTGGCGCTGCTCTCGCTCGCCGATCTCTATGAATCGGTGAAGCGGCCGCAGATGGCGATCAAGGTCTACGAGCGCGTGCCTGCGACGTCCCCGCTCAAGCGCAACGCCCAGATCCAGCTCGCCATCGACCTGGATTCCGCCGACCGCACCGACGAGGCGATCAAGATCCTCAAGGGCGTCACCACCGAAGATGCCAAGGATCTCGAGGCCATCATGGCGCTCGGCAACATCGAGCGCGGCCGCAAGCGGTTCGGCGATTGCGGCGCGACCTATTCGCGCGGCATCGACGTGCTGCCGCCCGGCAACGACAAGGCCAACAGCGTCTGGTATTACTATCGCGGCATCTGCGAGGAGCGCTCGAAGGAGTGGGCCAAGGCGGAAGCCGACATGAAGAAGGCGCTCGAACTGCAGCCCGACCAGCCGCACGTTCTCAACTATCTCGGCTATTCCTGGATCGACCAGGGCGTCAATCTCGACGAAGGCATGAAGATGATCAAGCGCGCCGTCGAGCAGCGTCCTGACGACGGCTACATCGTCGACTCCCTCGGCTGGGCCTACTATCGCATCGGCAACTACGAAGAAGCGGTGAAGAATCTCGAGCGCGCGATCGACCTCAAGCCCGAGGATCCCACCATCAACGACCACCTTGGCGATGCCTATTGGCGCGTCGGCCGTACACTGGAAGCAAGATTCCAGTGGGCCCACGCCCGCGATCTCAAGCCCGAGCCGGACGACCTTCCGAAGATCGAGGCCAAGATCGCCAATGGCATCACCGACGACAATTCGAACTCTTCGGCCGCTCAGGCGGACAAGAAGAAGGACGACGGCAAGGGCGGCTAAGAGTGCGTTTGGGGGCGTGTCGCCGATGCCGGCGTTGATCGAACATGGGCGGGCGAAGGTCAATTTGAGCCTTCGCGTCGTCGGACGCCGTGTCGACGGCTATCATGATCTTCAAAGCGTGGTGGCCTTCGCCGACTGCGCCGATCGTTTGACGCTCGATCCGGGCGCCGAATTGAAGCTCACCACGACAGGACCGCTGGCTGCGGCCTGTGGCGAGACGTCCGATAATCTGGTGCTCAAAGCCGCGAGGCTTCTGGCCGAGACAGTGCCAGATCTGAAACTCGGAGCCTTCGCACTCGACAAGGTGCTCCCCGTTGCGGCCGGCATCGGCGGGGGCTCGGCCGATGCCGCGGCTGCGCTGCGGCTGCTAGCGCGTCTCAATGATCTCTCGCTCGATGATCCCCGGCTCCAGAAGGTCGCGCTTGCGACCGGCGCCGACGTCCCGGTATGCCTTTTCTCGCGCGCCTGCGACATGACCGGAGTTGGCGAGCAGCTTTTGCCTTTGGCGCTGCCGAGCATGCCCTGCGTGATGGTCAATCCACGCGTGCCTGTTGCCACCAAGGACGTGTTCAGGGAGTTGGGCCTGCGCAACGGCGAGTTGCTGGTCGGCGCCACCTCGGTACTGGAAGCTCCGGCCTGGCCGGAGGAAGGCGGATCGATCGCCGATTGGGTCGATGTGCTCGAAACCGTCCCCAACGATCTCGAAGCCCCGGCGCTGCGGATCGAGCCCGTGATCGGCGATGTGCTGGAAGCGCTGCGTGACACCGGGGGCGTCAAGCTCGCCCGCATGTCCGGTTCGGGCGCAACCTGCTTTGCGATCTATGGCGCACCCGCTGATGCGCACGCCGCCGCCGAAAAGATCAGGCGCGATCACCCCGGCTGGTGGGTGCATGCGGGGACGTTGAGCTAGCCGCTGCCGTCCTCTGCCAGCCCGAGAAACCGCCGGATCTCGCCCAATACCTCTTGCGGCTTGTCGTGCTGCAGCCAGTGTCCGGCCCCGGCGATGGTTTCGATGCGCGCCTGCGGGAAATAGCGCTCGAGCCCGGCCGCCTTGGCGCCGGCCAGAAAACTCTCGCCGGCATTGAGCAGCAGCGTCGGACATGCAATGCGCGACCACAGCGCGACGTGATCGTCCGGCCAGAGCCGGTGCGGCGCGGAGGCGCGCTGGTAGGGATCGAATTTCCAGCTATAGGTGCCGTCCTCGTTCCGCCGCGCGCCGTGAGTGGCAAGATGCAGCGCGAGCTCGCGGGACAGCCGCTTGTTGTGAAGCACCATCTGCGCGGCCGCGTCTGCGAGGGTCGCATAGCGGCGCGGGTCGCGGTCGTGCAGCCTGTCGAGCTGGCCGACCCATTTGCCGATGCGCTCATGCGCCGGGGGTTTGGGCGCATCCGGCAGCATGGTCACGCCGTCGAGCACGACGAGCCTTGCGACCTGCTCGGGGAAGGATCCTGTAAAGATCAGGCTCACCATGCCGCCCATCGAATGGCCGATGAGCGTGATCTGTGGTGCCGCGATGGTGCCAACGAGCCGGGTGAGATCGTAGACATATTCGGTCAGTGCGTAGCTGCCGCCATTGGTCCAGTCGGATTCGCCATGCCCGCGCAGATCGGGCGCGACAACGTGAAAATGCGGTTGCAGCGACCGGGCGATGACGTCCCAACTGCGGCAATGATCGCGCCCGCCGTGGACCAGGATGAGGGGCGGTGCGCCCTCGTTGCCCCAATCGGCATAATGCAGCCGCAGGCCGTGGGATTCATAGAAGCGGCTTTGCGGGGCGCTATCCATTTGACGGCCGCCGCGCCAGCGAGAGGCCAGGGCCGGGAACGGCGGCGATGAGAATGGCAGTTGCCAGGAACAGCCAGAAATTCGTCGTGGTCATCCTGCTTTGGTAGCGATGCGAGGGATGATTGCAAGGCCTGTCGCTTAGTCCATGCGGCGGAAGATCGCGCTGGCATTCACCCCGCCGAAGCCGAATCCGTTGGAGATGGCGTGCCGCATCTGCATCGGCCGGGCGCTGCCTGCGACGATATCGATGCCGTCAGCACTGGCGTCGGGGTTTTCGAAATTGAGCGTCGGCGGCGCAACCTGGTCGCGCAGGGCGAGAACGGTGAAGATCGCTTCCAGGCCGCCGGCGGCGCCGAGCAGATGGCCGGTGGCCGATTTGGTCGCACTCACCGCAATGCCTCCATTGCGGCCGAACAGCGCGGCGACGGCGCCAAGCTCGCTCTCGTCGCCGGCCGGCGTCGAGGTTGCATGGGCGTTGAGGTGCTGCAGATCGGCGGGCCCAAGGTTTGCCTGCCTGAGCGCGATCTCCATGGCGCGGCGTGCGCCGTCGCCGTCGGGCGGACCCGACGTCATGTGATACGCATCCGCGGTGGTGCCGTAACCGACGATCTCCGCGATCGGCGTGGCGCCGCGCGCCAGCGCATGTTCGAGTTCCTCGATCACCAGGATGCCGGCGCCTTCGCCCATGACGAACCCGTCCCGGTCGCGGTCGAACGGGCGCGAGGCGCGGGCGGGCTCGTCGTTGAAGCCGCTGGACAGCGCGCGCGCCGCCGCGAAGCCGCCGAGGCTGACGATATCGATGCAGGCCTCCGCGCCGCCGCAGATCGCGACATCGGCTTCGCCTGCGCGGATCATACGCGCGGCATCGCCGATGGCTTGGACGCCGGCGGCGCACGCCGTGACCGGCGTGCCCAGCGCGCCCTTGTAGCCGTATTTGATCGAGACGTGGCCCGCGGCGAGATTGGCGAGGAACGAGGGGATCGTGAAAGGCGAGAGCCGGCGCGGTCCGCGCTGTTCGGTGATGCGCACAGCTTCGGCCATCGCCGGGAAGCCGCCGACGCCGGAGGCAATGATCGTCGCGGTCCGCTCCAGCGCCGCCGCATCCTGCGGCGTCCATCCGGCCTGCGCGACCGCCTCCGCGGTGGCGAGCAGTGCGAACAGGATGAAGCGGTCCATCTTGCGTTGGTCTTTTGGCGCGGCCGCATCGGACGGATCGAATCCGCCCTCTGCGTCATCCGCCTTGTCGGGCACGAGGCCGGCAATGCGCGCGGGCAGCGCCTGCGACCAGTCGGGCAGAGGCCGCAGCCCGCTCTGGCCGGCGAGCAGCCGGCGCCACGACAGTTCGACACCGCAGCCGAGCGGCGACACTGCGCCCATCCCTGTGACGACGATACGACGCATGTCAGTCTCCGGCCGGCGCGACGGCCGGGTTCATGGCCTTGAGCGACGCGAGCCGCGCGCGCATCCCGCGGCTGGCGCGCGGGCCTGCGACAACGACCGCATTGGCGAGCGTGATCGGCTGCATGTCCTGCGCGTCGACCACTACCGGGGCGAACGGGCGGCGATCGTCGCGGTTCGCCAGCACGATGGATTCGCCCTTCGGCGCCAGATGCCTGTTGCCCCAGGCGAGCAGGGCCACAACCACGGGAAAGAAATCGCGCGCCTTGTTGGTCAGCACATATTCATAACGCGGCGGGCGTTCGTTATAGCGGCGGCGCACGAACATGCCGGTCGCAGTGAGATGCGCGAGCCGCCGCGACAGGATGTTCGGCGCGATCCCGAGGCTCTGCGAGAACTCGTCGAACCGGGTCGCGCCCTGGAAGGCATCCCGCAGGATCAGAATGCTCCACCATTCGCCGACCGTTTCCACGGCGCGGCCGACAGGGCATTCCTGGATGGAGTGGGATTTGGGCTGCATGGCGACAAAATAGGGTAGTAACTTGCAAAATGCAAGTTGCTACCCTCTCTCGTGCCCCGGACGCTGCGCAGCACCTCTTGGCGGTGCGCTGCAGAGCCGGGGCCCATGTTGCCGATGATGGCGGACGTCGTGTGGGTCCCGGCCATGCGCAGCAGCGTTTCACGCTGCAGCGCGTCCGGGACATGAGAGGGATGAGCGCCGCTGCTTGAGACCCCGTCATTGCGAGCGCCGCGAAGCAATTCAGAGTCCCTCCGCGGAAAGACTCTGGATTGCTTCGCTGCGCTCGCAATGACGATGTTGGTGCAGCCAGCGCAACTCCATCACCGTCAACTGAGGTGCTCGCCAAGCGACGCGATGGCTTCGCTGCGCGAGCGCCTCAGGATGACGGGTCAGGGTCGGCGAATGGTTGGCGATGTTGGCAGTATCGGAACGGACGCCAGGTTGAAGCGCCTAATGCGACCTTGCGAGGCAGAACGCCACGACCTGCTCCAGTGCGCTCTTCATCGGCGAGGCCGGGAACAGCGCAAGTGCATCGACCGCCATGGCGCCGTAGTGCTGGGCGCGGCTGAGCGTGTCTTCGAGCGCGCGGTGCTTGTTCATCAGGCCGAGGGCGTGGTCGAGATCGCTATCGCCGATCTCGCCGCGCTCGAGCGCCTTGATCCAGAACGCGCGCTCGGTGTCGTTGCCGCGGCGGAAGGCGAGCACCACCGGCAGCGTGATCTTGCCCTCGCGGAAATCGTCGCCGGTGTTCTTGCCGAGCTTTGCACTCTTGCCGCCATAATCGAGCACGTCATCGACGAGCTGGAAGGCGATGCCGAGATTCATGCCGACCGAGCGGCAGGCGGTCTGCTCCGCCTTCGGCCGGTTGGCGATCACGGGGCCGACTTCGCAGGCGGCGGCGAACAGCTCGGCCGTCTTGCCGCGGATCACGGCGAGATATTCGTCCTCGGTGGTCGCGGTGTTCTTGGCGGCCGCGAGCTGCATCACCTCGCCCTCGGCGATGGTGGCGGCGGCGGCTGAGAGAATATCGAGCGCGCGGAGAGAGCCGACCTCGACCATCATGCGAAACGCCTGGCCGAGCAGGAAGTCGCCGACCAGCACGCTCGCCTCGTTGCCCCACAGCATGCGCGCCGAAAGCTTGCCGCGGCGCAGCTCGCTCTCGTCGACGACGTCGTCGTGGAGCAGGGTCGCGGTGTGCATGAACTCGACGGAAGCAGCGAGCTTGATGTGGCCGTCGCCGGTGTACCCGGCGAGGTTGGCCATGGCGAGCGTCAGCATCGGGCGCAGGCGCTTTCCGCCGGAGGAGATCAGATGGTTGGCGACCTCCGGGATCATGGTGACGTCAGAACCGGTCCGCGACAGGATCGTGGCGTTGACGCGCTCCATGTCACCGGCGACAAGGGCAACCAGCTCTTCGATCGACGCGCCGGGAGTTTCGAAAGGTACGATGACGGCCACGCCGGTCTCCAATATTTGCCCCGGAGGGGCTATTCTGATGGAAATACAATAGAAACTGGAGGCGGATGCGGCAAGTGCCGCGGAACCATTGACATGGCCGCTTTAACCCCTTTTGGGCAGGAGACCCGAGTTTTGCGTGAACTGGTTCGGACCAATGATATGGTGCTGGTGTCGGCGATCGGCGCGCTGCTCGACGGCGCGAACATTCACCATTTGGTGTTGGACCAGAACATGAGCATCATCGAGGGCTCGCTCGGCATCCTGCCGCGGCGAATCCTGGTGCATGAGGACGACGCCGTCGAGGCGAGGGCGCTCCTCACCGAGGCCGGTCTCAGCCACGAATTGCGCGGCGATGATTGAGGCCTTGTGTGAGTGAGATCTTGGCGGATATCACCGAGGACGCCTTTCTCGGCGGCCAGTTGCGGCTGAAGCAGAAGCGGTCCGGGCACCGCGCCGGCCATGATGCCATCCTGCTCGCGGCGGCGACGGAGGCCCATGCGGGCGACCGCGTGGTCGATCTCGGTGCCGGCATTGGTACGGCCGGGCTGGCGCTCGCCCGGCGGGTGTCGGGGCTTGATCTCGCCCTGGTCGAAATCGATCCGGAACTTGCGCAGCTGGCCCACGCCAATGCCGCGGCGAATGCGATTGAGGCCGAGGCGATCGTGCTCGATGTCACGGCCGATGCCTCGGCATTTGCTACGCATGGACTGTTGCCCGACAGCGTCGACGTGGTGCTGATGAACCCGCCGTTCAACGATCCCGCACGCCATCGCGGCTCGCCGGATCAGGCGCGCCAGATCGCGCATGTCGCAACACACGACACGCTGGAGGCCTGGGTGCATGCGGCGCGGCGCATCCTGCGATCGAATGGCGCGCTGACTTTGATCTGGCGTGCAGATGGTCTTGCGGAGATTGTGGCAGCGCTGTCACGCGGCTTCGGCAGCCTGTCGATCCTGCCGGTTCACGGTGAGGCGGGACGGCCTGCGATCCGCGTGCTGGTGCGCGCGGTCAAGGGTGGCCGGGCACCGACGCGATTGCTGCCGGGCCTCATGCTCAACGACGAGTCACGTCTGCCTAAAAAAGAGGTGGGAGATATTCTGGAGGGGAGAGCGGCCTTGCCGCTGGCGGAGCCGTGAACGCTTACTGCGGAAGCGATTCCGACTGCTGTTCCTGCACGGACGTCATGCGAATCGCCGTGAAAAGGGCACCGATCAGCAGCATCAGCAGATAGATCTTCATGGCGTTCCTCCGCTGCTACATTGCAGCTTGCAAACCGGCGAACTGCAAAACACGTTCCAGGCACATTCAATGACAGTCGCGTGATAAAAAATGGTTAACCAGAGGTAGTGGCATGGCCGAACAATTGAACGATCGTGAGAGTTCCGGCCTGGCCGACAAGCTCCTGCAATATCTGCCGGCGCGATTCCGCCCCGGCACGGCGGTGGTGCCGGTGGTGCGGCTGTCGGGGGTTATCGGGGCAGTGACGCCGCTGCGCCCGGGCATGTCGCTCGCGGGCGTCGCGCGGGTCCTGGAGCGGGCCTTCTCGATGCGCAACGCCAAGGCGGTGGCGCTGGTGATCAACTCGCCCGGCGGCTCGCCGGTGCAGTCGCGCCAGATCTATCTGCGCATCAAGCAGCTTGCCGCCGAGAAGAAGCTGCCGGTGCTGGTGTTCGTCGAGGACGTCGCGGCCTCCGGCGGCTACATGATCGCCTGCGCCGGCGACGAGATCATCTGCGATCCGTCCTCGATCCTGGGCTCGATCGGCGTGGTCGGCGGCAGCTTCGGTTTCCAGGAGGCGATCAAGCGGCTCGGCATCGAGCGGCGCCTCTACACGGCCGGCACCCACAAGGCGATGCTCGACCCGTTCCTGCCGGAAAACCCCGACGACGTCGCCAAGCTGAAGGCGATCCAGCGCGAGATCCACCAGATCTTCATTTCGCTGGTGAAGAAGAGCCGCGGCTCACGGCTGAAGGGGCCGGACGACACCCTGTTCACGGGCGAGTACTGGGCCGGCGAAAGCGCGATTGCGCTGGGGCTCGCCGACAGCATCGGCGATCTCCGCTCAACTCTTCGTGCGCGCTATGGCGAGAAGGTTCTCACCCCCGTGATTGCGCAGCCGAGCGGGCTGTTGTCCGGCCTTCTGGGACGCAAACCGGCCGGCGCAGGCCAGCTTTTGGCCCTGGAATCGTTGGCCGGCCTGCCGGACGAGCTGATCTCGGCGGTCGAAACCCGCGCGATTTGGGCAAAATTCGGGTTCTAGGCAAAATCCCTCCCGCGCCATTTGGTCCGGTCCGAGCCGATTGCGGCGCGGCCCGGTCTGCGCAAGAATGCGCTTCGGGGCTGAGCATTTTGAACAAGGAACGACCGATGCCGCCGTTCGTCGCTTTCGCGGGCGTGCTGGGTGGTCTTGCCGTGGTCCGCTGGGCCTACAAGACCGCTGTCCGGATCAACCAGGAGCTGGAGGAGATGCGCCTGTCGCGCGTCGCCGAGGCCGCGCGTGCCGGGGATATTCCAACCTTGAAGCGTGATCCTGCGACCGGGGCTTACCGGCCGGGTTAGGCTGATTGCTCGTCATGCCCGGGCTTGTCCCGGGCATCCACGTTCTTCGCGAGGCATGGCGTGGATGGCCGGGACAAGCCCGGCCATGACGGAGAACGGGGATGCCAATCCGGCCCTTTACCTTGATTCCTACCCCCGCCGTCGATACGGTCCCGCGCGATTCAAAACCCCCGCGAGAGCTGATCTGACGATGGACGCCTCATTGCCCGCCCATATGCGCCCGGAACGTTCGTTCCAGGGCTTCATCCTCGCGCTCCAGCGGTTCTGGGCCGAGCAGGGCTGCGTGATCCTGCAGCCCTACGACATGGAGATGGGCGCGGGTACCTTCCATCCGGCCACCACCTTGCGCGCGCTGGGCCCAAAACCCTGGAACGCGGCCTATGTGCAGCCCTCGCGCAGGCCCAAGGACGGCCGCTACGGCGAGAATCCGAACCGGATGCAGCACTACTATCAGTTCCAGGTGATCATGAAGCCGTCTCCGCCGAACCTTCAGGACCTGTACCTGAAGTCGCTCGCCGCGATCGGCATCGATTCTGCCGTGCACGACATCCGCTTCGTCGAGGACGATTGGGAGAGCCCGACGCTGGGCGCCTGGGGGCTCGGCTGGGAGTGCTGGTGCGACGGCATGGAAGTCAGCCAGTTCACCTATTTCCAGCAGGTGGCGGGTTTCGAATGCGCGCCGGTCGCGGGCGAACTCACCTACGGGCTCGAGCGCCTTGCGATGTATGTGCAGGGCGTCGACCGCGTCTACGACCTCAATTTCAACGGCCGCGAGGGCGACGCCAAGGTCACCTATGGCGATGTCTTCCTGCAGGCCGAGCGCGAATATTCGAAGCACAATTTCGAAGTCGCCGACACCGCGATGCTGTTCGAGCAGTTCAAGATGGCGGAGCAGGCCTGCAAGAAGTATCTCGACGCGGGTTGGCAGAAAAATCCCGACTCCGGCAAGCGCGAGGCGCATCTGATGGCGCTGCCCGCCTATGACCAGTGCATCAAGGCGAGCCACGTCTTCAACCTGCTCGACGCGCGCGGCGTGATCTCGGTGACGGAGCGGCAGAGCTACATCCTTCGCGTGCGCGAATTGGCAAAAGCCTGCGGCGAGGCCTGCATCCATACCGAAGCGGGCGGAGCGGCCTGATGCCCGATTTGTTGCTTGAACTGTTCTCGGAAGAGATTCCCGCGCGCATGCAGGCCAAGGCGGCCGACGATCTGCGCCGCCTGGTCACCGACAAGCTCGTCGCCGAGGGCCTCGTCTATGAAGGCGCGAAAGCCTTCGCGACGCCGCGCCGCCTAGCGCTGACCGTGCACGGCATTCCCGCGCGCCAGCCTGACCTCAAGACCGAGCGCCGCGGACCGAAGGTCGGTGCGCCGGATGCAGCCGTGCAGGGCTTTCTGAAAGCCACCGGTCTGAAATCGCTCGACGAAGCCAAGATCCAGCGCGATCCCAAGGGTGACTTCTACATCGGGTTGATCGAGAAGCCCGGACGTCCGGCGGTCGACGTGCTCGCCGAGATACTGCCGGTCATCATCCGCACCTTCCCCTGGCCGAAATCGATGCGCTGGGGCGCGCGCTCCGACAAGCCCGGCTCGCTCAACTGGGTGCGCCCGCTGCACGCGATCACGGCGACCTTCGGCATCGAGACTGAAGAGCCTGACGTCGTGAAGTTTGCGGTGGACGGCATCGAGAGCGGCCAGACCACCTACGGCCATCGCTTCCTCGCGCCGGCCGCCATCAACGTGCGCCGCTTCGAGGATTACGACGCCAAGCTGCTCGCCGCGAAGGTCGTGCTCGACCCTGACAGGCGCAAGGATGCGATCCTCACCGATGCCAAGCAGCTTGCCTTCGCGCAGGGCTTCGACCTCGTCGAGGACCAGAACCTGCTCGACGAGGTCGCCGGCCTCGTCGAATGGCCGGTCGTGCTGATGGGCTCGTTCGAGCAGGAGTTTCTTGCGACGCCCGCGGAAGTGATCCGCGCCACCATCCGCAACAACCAGAAGTGCTTCGTCGTCAGCGATCCCAAGACCGGAAAGCTCGCCAACAGGTTCATCCTGGTCGCCAATATCGAGGCCACCGACGGCGGCAAGACCATCATCGCCGGCAACGAGCGCGTGATCCGCGCGCGGCTGAGCGATGCGAAGTTCTTCTACGAGACGGACCTGAAGACGAAGCTGGAAGAGCGTCTGCCGAAGTTCGAGCAGATCGTGTTTCACGAGAAGCTCGGAACCCAGGCCGAACGCATCAAGCGCATCGAGCGGCTCGCCGCCGAGATCGCGCCGCTCATCTATAAAAAGGGCGAGGCTTGGAGATACAGTGAGTATCCCGACCTAGCGGACCTGGTCTCGAAGGCAAAACGCGCAGCACATCTGGCCAAGGCGGACTTGCTTACTGAAGTCGTCGGCGAATTCCCCGAAGTCCAGGGTTTGATGGGCAGGTACTACGCCTTGGCCCAAGGCGAGGATGCCTCGGTGGCCGCCGCGTGCGAGGAGCATTACAAGCCGCAAGGACCTGCCGATCGTGTTCCGACCGATCCGGTCAGCGTTGCAGTCGCGCTCGCGGACAAGCTCGATACGCTCGTCGGCTTCTGGGCGATCAACGAGAAGCCGACGGGGAGCAAGGATCCGTATGCGCTGCGTCGTGCGGCGCTCGGCGTTATTCGTTTGATCGCCGAGAATACGCTGCGGTTGTCATTGATGACGGTGGCTGCGTCCGCGCTCGCGGGCTTGTCGGTGCAAGCTGCGGAGGCCGAGAAGATCCCGAGTGATCTCCTTGCCTTCTTCGCCGACCGCCTGAAAGTCCAGCTCCGCGAGCAGGGCGCGCGTCATGATCTCGTCGACGCGGTGTTCGCGCTCGGCGGCCAGGATGATCTGCTCATGATCGTCCGCCGCGTCGAGGCGCTCGGCAAATTCCTCGAGACCGACGACGGCAAGAACCTGCTCGCAGGCATCAAGCGCGCCAGCAACATCCTCGGCATCGAGGAGAAGAAGGACAAGCGCAGTTTTGACGGCGCGCCGGATGCCGCGCTCTACGGCCTCAGCGAGGAAAAGGCGCTGGCCAAGGCGATCGGTGAGGTGAGTGCAGAAGCAAGTGCCGCGGTCGCCAGGGAGGACTTTGCCGCGGCGATGAGCGCGATGGCAAAACTGCGTCCGCCGGTGGATGCATTCTTCGAAAAGGTCCGCGTCAACGACGACGATCCGAAGGTGCGTGAGAACCGCCTGAAGCTGCTGAACGAGATTCGCAGCGCGACGCGTGCGGTTGCGGATTTCTCGAAGATCCAGGATTGAGGCGCGGTCGCGCGGCAAACTCCGCCGTCATTCCCGGACACGCCGAAGGCGTCGGCCCGGAATCCATACTCCCGATCGTGGCTATGGATTCCGGGCTCCGCTCCGCGCGCCCCGGAATGACAGCACCCAAAAAGCCCCACCGGGCGCAAACCCGGTTGGGTCAAAACCAGGCTCAGTCCACCACTTCGACGATGCGGCGCGAGCGCGGCTCGACCAGCACAGTGGCGCCGTTCACGACCGTGTAGCGATAGGTCGTGGCGCCGAAACGTTGCGGTACGTCATAGTAGGTAACACCGCTCTCAGGTAAGGTGCTGCCGACGACGACACGATCTGGAATACTGAAGGCCGGGACACGCTGCTCGACGACATATTCACGGAATGCCGGCCTCTGCTCGACCGCAATGGTCGGGCCGCTGTCGACGACGACAGGCGCACGTCCAACCGTGAGACCGGATTGCGCAGACGCTGCGATCGGCGAGCCGAGCGCGACGCCAAGCGCTGCAACAGCAAGAATCCTGTTCCGCATGGGCAACTCCTTCGACATGATTTCTGCCGGCGCCAGGCGCGCGACTGGGTGCCAATGCATTTCCCCTTGCCAATGTTCCGGGAAAAGCCCTGCCGTATCGGCGGCCATTTTGGGCAGTTTTCGCGAAGCCGGGAACCCGGCCGCTTGTCGTGCGTCTCTACCCGCGGAACCCGGTCCGCTATGATCCGCCCGCGATTCGCTTCATGTCACGGAAAGACAATTCATGCACATCACGGTTGCCCACATTTCTCCGATCCTTTCGCTGCTGGCGGGCGTGCTGATCCTGATCATGCCGCGCCTGCTCAACCTGATCGTGGCGATCTTTCTCATCGTAAATGGTGCGATCGGGCTCGGTTTGTTGAAGTGGCTCCATCTCTAGGCCTTCATTTTCAGGAACTCTTCGACTTGCGCGACCTTGCCCAAAGTGGTGTAAGGCGCGCGATTTCCCTTTCCTCTCGCAGGTTGTGTGCAAGCTATGGCCAAAGCCGCCTCGAAGCCCAATAAAACTGCAGTGAAATCAAAGGCCTCCGCCAAGGCGAAGGCCGCGCCGGCGGCTCGCAAGGTGCTGCCCAAGAGCGCCGCCAAGCCGGTTGCCAAGCCCAATGCCAAGCCTGTCGGCAAGGCGGCTGCGAAGCCCGCCGCCAAGACCGCTGCCAGGACCGTCTCGAAGCCTGCCGCAAAGCCGGTCTCAAAGCCTGCGGCCAAGCCGGTTGCGCCGAAAGTCGCTGCGAAGTCCGCACCGGGCAAGGCGGCGAACGTCGCCAAGGCCGGCAAGTGGGTCTACACGTTCGGTGACGGCAAGGCCGAGGGTCGGACGGAAATGCGCGACCTGCTCGGCGGCAAGGGCGCCAATCTCGCCGAGATGGCCAATCTCGGCCTGCCGGTGCCTCCGGGCTTCACCATCCCCACCTCGGTCTGCACCTATTTCTACGCCCACGACAAATCCTACCCCAAGGAATTGCAGGCGCAGGTCGAGAAGGCGCTCGACCATGTCGGCAAATTGACCGGCAAGATCTTCGGCGACACCAAGAACCCGCTGCTCGTGTCCGTGCGCTCCGGTGCGCGCGCCTCGATGCCGGGCATGATGGACACCGTGCTCAACCTCGGTCTCAACGATCAGACCGTGGAAGCGCTGTCGGAACTGTCGGGCGACCGCCGCTTCGCCTATGACAGCTATCGCCGCTTCATCACCATGTATTCGGACGTGGTGCTCGGCTTCGAGCATCATCACTTCGAGGAAATCCTCGACACCTTCAAGGACAGCCAGGGCTATACGCTCGACACCGATCTGTCGGCCGAGGACTGGGTCGATCTGGTCGGCAAGTACAAGGACGCGGTGGCGCGCGAGACCGGCAAGGAATTCCCGCAGGATCCGCACGACCAGCTCTGGGGTGCGATCGGCGCGGTGTTCTCATCCTGGATGAACGCGCGCGCGGTGACCTATCGCAAGCTGCACGACATTCCGGAATCCTGGGGCACCGCGGTCAACGTGCAGGCCATGGTGTTCGGCAACATGGGCGAGACCTCGGCGACCGGCGTTGCATTCACGCGCAACCCCTCGACCGGCGAGAGCAAGCTCTACGGCGAGTTCCTGATCAACGCGCAGGGCGAGGACGTGGTGGCGGGCATCCGCACGCCGCAGGACATCACCGAGGACGCGCGCAAGGAATCCGGCTCCGACAAGGCGTCGATGGAAGCGGCGATGCCGGAGGCCTTCAAGGAGCTGACGCGCATCTACACGCTGCTCGAAAAGCACTACCGCGACATGCAGGACATGGAGTTCACGGTCGAGCAGGGCAAGCTGTGGATGCTCCAGACCCGCGGCGGCAAGCGCACCGCGAAGGCGGCGCTGCGCATCGCGGTCGAACTCGCCAACGAAGGTTTGATCACGAAGAACGAAGCGGTGATGCGGATCGATCCTGCCTCGCTCGATCAGCTCCTGCATCCGGCCATCGACCCCGGCGCCAAGCGCGACGTGATCGCGACCGGCCTGCCGGCCTCGCCCGGTGCTGCTTCCGGCGAGATCGTGTTCTCCTCGGATGAAGCGGCCAAGCTGCAGGCCGACGGGCGCAAGGTGATCCTGGTCCGCATCGAGACCAGCCCCGAAGACATCCACGGCATGCACGCGGCCGAAGGCATCCTGACCACCCGCGGCGGCATGACCTCGCACGCCGCCGTGGTCGCGCGCGGCATGGGCAAGCCATGCGTCTCCGGCTGCGGCACCATCCGCGTCGATTACGGCCGCGGCACCATGAGCATCGGCTCGCGCAGCTTCAAGACCGGCGACGTCATCACCATCGACGGCTCGCTCGGCCAGGTGCTTGCCGGCCGCATGCCGATGATCGAGCCGGAGCTTTCCGGCGAGTTTGGCACGCTGATGAAGTGGGCCGATCAGGTCCGCAAGATCGGCGTACGCGTCAACGGCGATACGCCGGAGGACGCGCGCACGGCGATCAAGTTCGGCGCCGAAGGCATTGGCCTGTGCCGTACCGAGCACATGTTCTTCGAGGAGACGCGCATCCGCACGGTGCGCGAGATGATCCTCTCCGAAGACGAACAGTCGCGTCGCGCCGCGCTCGCAAAACTGCTGCCGATGCAGCGCGCCGACTTCGTCGAGCTGTTCGAGATCATGAAGGGCCTGCCCGTCACGATCCGGCTTCTGGATCCCCCCCTCCATGAATTCCTGCCGCACACCCATGCCGAGGTCGAGGAAGTGGCGCGCGCCATGAACACCGACCCGCGGCGCCTCGCCGACCGCGCGCGCGAGCTTTCGGAGTTCAACCCGATGCTCGGCTTCCGTGGCTGCCGTATCGCGATCGCCTATCCTGAAATCGCCGAGATGCAGGCGCGCGCGATCTTCGAGGCAGCGGTCGAGGCCGAGAAGCGTACCGGCAAGGCCGTCGGCCTCGAGGTGATGGTGCCGCTGATCGCGACAAAGATGGAACTCGACCTCGTCAAGGCGCGGATCGACGCCACCGCGAAGGCGGTGATGCGCGAAACCGGCACCAAGATCGCCTATCAGGTCGGCACCATGATCGAGCTGCCGCGCGCCTGTCTGCTCGCAGGCGAGATCGCGGAGAGCGCCGAATTCTTCTCGTTCGGCACCAACGACCTGACGCAGACCACCTACGGCATCAGCCGCGACGATGCCGCGAGCTTCCTCGGGACCTACGTGTCCAAGGGGATTCTGCCGATCGATCCGTTCGTGGCGCTCGACCAGGAAGGCGTCGGCGAACTTGTCAAGATCGGCGTGGCGCGCGGCCGCAAGACGCGGGCGAAGCTCAAGGTCGGCATCTGCGGCGAGCACGGCGGCGATCCAGCCTCCGTCGCCTTCTGCCACAATATCGGCCTCGACTACGTCTCCTGCTCGCCCTACCGCGTGCCGATCGCACGCCTCGCCGCCGCCCAGGCCGCGCTCGGCAAGGACGTGGCAAGCCAGGCATAGGCGCGAGTGCAGTCTTGAATGCGAAAGGGGCGGGGCCAAACCCCGCCTCTTTTCATTTTGTGGGACGCTGTTTCCAAGGATTCGCGGTCATCGCCCGGCCTCGACCGGGCGATCCAGTACGCCGAGACAGCAGCGATTTAACCGAGAAGCTCGGGCGTACTGGATGCTCCGCCTTCGCTTGGCATGGCACCGCTGGTGTGGATGTCTCGCAATCAACGGAACCGCCCGTCCCGCAATGAGACGCGCGCGCAAGAGTTCCTTCACCATATCCGTCCACCGGATATTCACCACGTCCCGCCAGCTCAAATTTACCAAGCGATTCGATCGGCGCGTGAAAACGCGCGTGATCGCTTGCGTGTGCCGCGCATGCAACGTCGATTAATTCTTCGGCAACCTAAATTAGCTACTCACGAAAAAGATCGAATTGCACGGATGTACTGAGGTTCGATCGAACTAGCGTAAGCGTAGCGTGAGCGTATCGATGTCTGTGTTGCGTAACCATCCGAAGGGCGCGCGGTTCGCGTCCTTCGGAATCGGTCTCTGCATCTTCGCATTGATGCCGAGAGAGACCGGTTATCAGGATATTGCCTCCCTGCTTGCACGTCAGCCCGGCGTCGCCGAGCGCTGGCAGAAGCAGGTGTTTTCCGCGGCATCCTCGATCCAGCTCGCCACCTACAGTTTTTCCCGCCCGATCGGCACGTCGGTTCCGCAGAGCGCGATGGTTCGTCTTGCGAGCCTCGATGGTCGCGACGTCACCGGCGCGCTCGGACGCAATCCAGCGCTGCAGGCGCCGCCGCGCTACCAGGCCGCCGATTTTCCCAAGGTCGATCGCTCGATGAAGGGTGATCGCCTCGCAACCGTGACACCGGCGCAGCCGCCCGAGACGTCAGAGCCGGCCGCGGCACCCGCGAGCCAGGATCCGGCGACCTCGAACAGCTCGGTGTTCGGCGCCAAGACCGCCGCATTGCCAGAAGCGATGCCAGAGCCAATGCTGCCTGTGTCCGCAGCCGCACTCGATCCCGAACTCGCCGAAGCGCTGCGCGCGCCGCCATTGCCGCAATATACCCATGCCCCGCCGGCCAGCGACGTCGCGCCCTCGTTCGCGGTGCAGCCGCTGGAGGCGCTCAAGCGCACCGCCGCGCCCATCACGCCGCTGCGCGATCCTTTCAGCGTCAAGACTTCGAACCTGTTCTTCGGCAGTTCCTCGCTCGGCGGCAGCGCCGAGAGCATCGAGAGCTGGCAGCCCGGCACCGAGCCGCTGATCGTGATGCCCGACCCCGACATGAAGGTGACGGCGTCGCTGTCGCCGCCGACGGAGCAGATTGCCAGGGACATCGAAAGCGGCGAGAGCGTCGCGCCAAAAGGCGAGGTCAATGCCGACAACCAGCGCGCCAAATCGCCGGCGGAGCGCCTGGGGCTCGACGCGAAGTCGCGCGCGAAATCGGAAAAGTGTCTCGCCGAAGCGGTCTATTTCGAGTCGCGCGGCGAAGCCGTGCGCGGCCAGATCGCGGTCGCGCAGGTGGTGATGAACCGGGTGTTCTCCGGCAAATATCCCGACACCGTCTGCGGCGCGGTCTACCAGAACAAGCACCGGCATCTCGCCTGCCAGTTCACCTTCGCCTGCGACAACAATCCCGACGTGATCCGCGAGCCCGAAATGTGGGAGCGCGCCAAGAAAATCTCCAAGGCGATGCTCGACGGCCAGATCTGGCTGCCCGAGGTCGGCAAGTCGACGCACTACCACGCCTATTGGGTGCGTCCGTCCTGGGTCGCCGAGATGAAGAAGATGTACAAGACCGGCGTGCACACCTTCTACCGGCCGCGCGCCTGGGGCGACGGCAGCGAGGAACCGAGCTGGGGCACCCCGGCGCAGACCGCCGCGCTGTCCGCCGAACTCGCCCAGGAAGCAAAGAGTTCCGCCGAGATGGGCGTGACCGAGCGAAGGTAGTCGAACGCCAATATCTCTCCTGCGTCGTGGCCGGGCGAAACACTTGTCCCGGCCATCGACATTTTTGGGCCAGCGCAGCAAGGTCGTGGATGCCCGGGACGAGCCCGGGCATGACGACGCTTTGCGAGGTGCCAACCTCACGCCTCGATATCCAGCGCACAGTCCAGATTGGGCGCCGAATGCGTCAGCGCGCCGGAGGAGGCGTAGTCGACGCCGGTCGCCGCGATCGCAGCGATCGAGTCCGGTGTGACGTCGCCGGATGCCTCCAGCTTGACGCGGCCCTGGTTGATCCGCACCGCCTCGCGCAGCGTTGCAAGATCCATGTTGTCGAGCAGCACGGCATCGGCGAGCCCGGTGTCGAGCACCTCGTGCAATTGCGCGAGCGTGTCGACCTCGATCTCGATCTTGACGAGATGGCCGGCATGGGCGCGGGCGCGCTCCAGCACCGGGCGGATGCCGCCGGCGACCGCGATGTGATTGTCCTTGATCAGGATCGCATCGTCGAGACCGAAGCGGTGGTTGAAGCCGCCGCCGCAGCGCACCGCGTATTTCTCCAGGGCCCGCAGTCCCGGCGTGGTCTTGCGCGTGCAGCAGATGCGCATCTGCGTTCCTTCGGTGCGCGCGACATAGTCCGCCGTGAGCGTTGCGACGCCGGACAGGCGGCCGACGAAATTCAGCGCGGTTCGCTCCGCCGTGAGAATGGCGCGCGCCGGGCCTGCGATCGTCAGCACCTGCTGCCCGCGGGCAACGCGTGCGGCATCGCGGAGTTGCGCGCGCACCTCGATGTCGGGCGAAAGCTTTTGCAGCGTCGCCAGCGCGAGCGGCAGGCCGGCGATCACGCCGGGCTGCCGCGCGACGAGGACGGCCTCCGCCCGTGTCGCCTCCGGAATCGTCGCGAGCGAGGTGATGTCGCCGGCACGGCCGAGATCCTCGTCCAGTGCGCGCTGCACGGCCGCGTCGATCGCGAGCGGCGAGAGGAAGGCGTTGGGATAGAGCAGTGAGGTCGGGGTGATCATGGTGGTCTCCTTCAGGCGATCAGGGATTGGGCGGTACGCGGCAGCTTGTGTTCGCTCAGGCTTTCGGCGACCTCGCGTGCTGCGGCGAGCGTGGTCATGGTTCTCTGCGCCAGCGCGGGCAGATCCGCCGGATGATCGGAGCGGACATGCGCGCCGCGGCTCTCGCGCCGGGTCCACGCCGAGGCGGCGACGAGCAGGGCCGCTGTCGCCATGTTGCGGACGGCGGTGCTGGTGGCTTCGTGTTCGAGCGCTGCGAAGCTGCGCACCGCTTCGGCAAGTCCGTCACCGTCGCGGATGACGCCCACGCGCGCGCTCATCATCGTTCGCAGCCGCGTCACGGCCGCTGCGTCAGGCCTGCCGCCGCGCGGCGTCACCAGCGCATCGGGCAGGCGGGCCGGCGAAGGGATGGCGCGACCCGCGATGTCGTCGGCGATCCGTGCGGCGTAAACCACGGCCTCGAGCAGCGAATTCGATGCGAGCCGGTTGGCGCCGTGCGCGCCGGTCGACGACACCTCGCCGCCGGCCCAGAGCCCGTCGATCGAGCTGAGGCCGCGGGCATCCACCGCGATGCCGCCCATATGGTAGTGCGCGGCCGGCGCGATCGGGATGGCTTGCGCGGCGGGATCGATCCCGGCGGCGATGCAGCTTGCGTACACTGTAGGAAATGTCTCGGCGAAGCGCGTGCCCAGCGCTGCCCGCGCATCGAGGAAGGCGCCGCGCCCCGCCGCGATCTCCGCGAACACGGCGCGGGCCACGATGTCGCGCGGGGCGAGCTCGGCGAGCGGATGGAGCGCCGGCATGAAGCGCTCGCCCTTGCCGTTGATCAGCGTCGCGCCTTCGCCGCGCAGCGCTTCGGTCGCAAGCGGCGCCGGGTCGCGCCCGGTCATGATGGCGGTCGGGTGGAATTGCACGAATTCGGGGTCGGCAATGACGGCCCCGGCGCGCGCGGCGATCGCAAGGCCCGATCCGCTCGCCTCGTCCGGATTTGTGGTGACGGCATAGAGATGGCCGATGCCGCCGGTGGCGAGCACCACCGTGCGCGAGGCGATCATCGTCGGCCTTGCGGCAGAGTTGCCGGCCTCCCGCAATTGCAGGCCGGTGACCGCGCCGTCCTCGGTCAGCAGCGCTTCGGCGACGAAGCCCTCGATCAGCCGGATCGACGGCGTGCGCCGCACGGCGTCACTCAAGGCGGCGATGATCGCCGCGCCGGCGCCATCGCCGCGCACATGCACGATGCGGCGCGCCGAATGCGCGGCTTCACGCCCGACCGCGAGCCGACCTTCGAGATCGCGGTCGAACGGAACGCCATAGGCGAGCAGATCGTGGATCCGCGGCGCCGCCTCGCGCGCGATGCCGAGCGCGACCGTTTCGTCGACGAGACCGCCGCCCACGGCGATGGTGTCGGCGGCATGGGCTTCCGCCGTATCGCCTTCGGCAACCGCAGCGGCGATGCCGCCTTGCGCCCAGGCGGAGGACGCGCCCTGTCCGAGCGGCGCAGCCGAGATCAGCGTCACCGGCCGCGGCGCCAGCTTCAGCGCGCAGAAGAGTCCCGCGAGGCCGCCGCCGACGATGACGACATCGTCGGTGCTGCGGGTGAGGTTGTGGATGTTGTTGGTCATGAGCGCTCTCAATTCTTCAGACTGATCATCCGCTCGACCGATCGCCGCGCGCGTAACCCAAGCTCGGGATCAATCGTCACCTCCTCGCGCAGCGTCAGCAGGCTCTCAAGGATGTTGGCGAGCGTGATGCGCTTCATGTGCGGGCAGAGATTGCAGGGGCGCAGCATCTCCACGTCGGGCAGCTCGGCGCGCACATTGTCGGCCATCGAGCATTCCGTGATCATGACGAGTCGCCGGGGCCGCTTGGCGCGCACCCAGTTGATCATGTGCGCGGTCGAGCCGGTGAAGTCGGCCTCCGCCAGCACGTCGGGCGGACATTCGGGATGCGCGATGATCCGCACCGATGGATCGGCCTCGCGATAGGCCCGCAGCTCCTCGCCCGTAAAGCGCTCGTGGACCTCGCAGGCGCCCTTCCAGGCGATGATCTTCACGTCGGTCTGCGAGGCGACGTAAGTGGCGAGATAACGGTCGGGCAGGAAGATCACGGTTGGTGCGCCCAGGCTCTCGACCACCTGCACGGCATTCGACGAGGTGCAGCAGATATCGACCTCGGCCTTCACCTCCGCGGACGTGTTGACATAGGCGACCACAGGCACGCCGGGAAACTTTTCTCGGAGCAGGCGGACGTCCGCCCCCGTGATGCTGGCGGCAAGCGAGCAGCCGGCACGCTGATCCGGGATCAGCACCGTCTTGTCCGGATTGAGCAGCTTGGAGGTCTCCGCCATGAAGTGCACGCCGCACTGGACGATGATTCCGGCCTTCACCTTGGTGGCTTCGACGGCGAGCTGCAGCGAATCGCCGCCGATGTCAGCGACGCCGTGAAAGATCTCCGGCGCCTGGTAGTTGTGCGCGAGGATCACCGCGCCGCGCGCCTGCTTCAGCTCGTTGATCGCCTTGATGCTGGGCGCCATCAGCGGCCATTCGATCGGCGGGATCACGTGCTTGAGGCGCTCATAGATGGGCGCAGTCGCGCGTTCGACCTCCGGCGTCCAGTCCAGCGCGGGCATCGGCAGCGCGGAACCGGTGCGCGCCGGCGCAGGGCGGGGCCGGATGGTGGATTCGCCATGCGGCCGGTTGGCAAAGTCGTCGGGGCCGTAAAGTCCAGTGATCGGCATCGAAGCCTCCCGTACGGTTAATTATGCTCAAAATGAGTATATATGGAGCCCGAGAAATCCGGCCGAGAGGCGGGGTGGGAGTTCATCGGGATTCCAATATGCTCAAACTGAGTAAATCGAAAATAACATCCTTCCGGCGCGGCTGCTAGGTGCTTCCGCACACATTCTCGTCAAGACGCGATCGGTGCCGCCGGGCGAGGTCTCCGGGAAACGCAATGCTCCTGCAGCAGGTCTTCGTAGGACGCAATCATTTTCGGCTTGGAATTTTCATGCATCTGCATTAAACGCCTGGGGCGCGGCTGCCTATTCCGGATCCGCCGGCGACAGATGGGGGAGCGCATGTCGACTCAAGCGGGCGAACTCGGTCCGGTGTCCAGGCCTTCCTCCTGGCGCACGCCGGCGATCATCATCCTTTGCGGTTGCGCCATCGGCATGCTCGGCTTCGGCCCGCGTTCGGCGCTCGGTTTCTTCGTGCAGCCGATGAGCCGTGAGTTCGCCTGGGGCCGCGACGTGTTCGGCCTCGCCATCGCCTTCCAGAATCTGTTGTGGGGATTCGGCCAGCCGTTCGCCGGCGCGGTCGCCGATCGCTTCGGCCTGTTCCGGGTGATGTCCGTCGGCGCGCTGCTCTATGCCGGCGGCCTCATCCTGATGCGCTACTCCTCGACGCCGCTGTCGCTCAACATCGGTGCGGGCGTGATGGTGGGCTTTGGCCTTGCCGGCTGCTCGTTCAATCTGGTGCTATCGGCGTTCAGCAAGCTGTTGCCGGCCGAGAAGCGCGGCCTTGCGCTCGGCGCCGGCACCGCGGCGGGCTCGTTCGGCCAGTTCCTGTTCGCGCCGATCGGCGTGGCCCTGATCGACAATTTCGGCTGGCAACAGGCGCTCACCGTGTTCGGCTTCCTGATGCTGCTGATCATTCCGCTGTCGCTGGCGCTGTCAACGCCGCCGGTTGCGACCACGGCAAACGCGTCGCCCGCGGACGAGCAGACGATCACCAGGGCGCTTGCCGAGGCCTTCGGCCATCGCTCCTATGTGCTGCTGGTGATCGGCTTCTTCACCTGCGGCTTCCAGCTCGCCTTCATCACCGTGCACCTGCCGGCCTTCCTGGTTGATCGCGGCATCTCGACGCAAACCGGCGGCTGGGTGATCGCCGCGATCGGCCTGTTCAACATCATCGGCTCGCTCAGCGTCGGCTATCTCCAGAACTCGCTGCCCAAGCGCTACATCCTCTCCGTCATCTATCTCACCCGCGCGCTGGCGACGCTGGCCTTCATCTCGTTCCCGGTCACGCCTTGGTCGGCGATCGCCTTCGGCGCGGTCTCCGGCCTGACCTGGCTGTCGACGGTGCCGCCGACCTCGGCGCTGGTGGCGCTGATGTTCGGCACGCGCTGGCTCGCCACGCTCTATGGTTTTGCCTTCGTCAGCCATCAGGTCGGCGGCTTCCTCGGCGTCTGGCTCGGCGGCATCGTGTTCGAGACATACGGGTCCTACACGCCGATCTGGTGGCTCTCGATCCTGTTCGGCGTGCTTTCGGCGCTGATCAATCTTCCGATCGTGGAGAAGCCGGTTCAGCGAGCGGTTGCGCAGCCGGCCTGATCGGCTAAACATCGCCTGCAAACAAGTCAGGGAGCTCAAGCTGTGGCCACGTTCAAGGCGATCCGGATCGACAAGGCGGACAAGGGCACGACCGCCGCGCTTACCCAGTTCGACGAAGCCGAACTGATGGACGGTGACGTCACCGTCCGCGTGGAATGGTCGACCCTGAACTACAAGGATGGCCTCGCGCTGACCGGCAAGGCGCCGGTGGTGCGCCGCTTCCCGATGATCGCCGGCATCGATTTCGCCGGCACGGTCGAGGCGTCCTCGCATCCGCAATGGAAGGCCGGCGACAAGGTGGTCTGTACCGGCTGGGGCATGGGCGAGACCCATCTCGGTGCCTATGCCGAGAAGGCGCGGGTGAAGGGCGACTGGCTGGTCGCTCTGCCGCATGGCCTGTCCGCGCGCGACGCCATGGCGATCGGCACCGCCGGCTTCACGGCGATGCTGTCGGTGCTGGCGCTGGAGAAGCACGGCCTCTCGCCGAAGAGCGGCCCCGTGGTGGTCACGGGCGCAGCGGGCGGCGTCGGCTCGGTCGCCACCGCCGGGCTGTCGAAGCTCGGCTACCACGTCATCGCCTCGACCGGCCGGACCTCGGAGGCGGATTATCTCAAGGCGATCGGTGCGGCCGAGATCATCGACCGCAAGGAATTGTCGGCGCCGGCCAAGCCCCTCGCCAAGGAGCGCTGGGCGGGCGGTGTCGACAGCGTCGGTTCCACCACGCTGGCCAATCTCCTGTCCATGACGAAATACGGCGGTGCGATCGCGGCCTGTGGCCTCGCGGCCGGCATGGACCTGCCGTCTTCAGTCGCCCCCTTCATTTTGCGCGGGGTGTGCCTTCTCGGCATCGATTCGGTGATGTGCCCGATCGAGCCGCGCAAGGCCGCCTGGCAGCGCCTCGCGTCAGATCTGGATCGGACAAAACTATCTGAAATTACTCACGAAATCTCGCTCGATCAGGTTCCGGAATGGGGCGCGAAAATCCTCGCGGGTGAGGTCCGCGGCCGGATCGTGGTAAAAATTGTCTAACGACGTTCAGACTTTACCAACCAAGCTGCTTCAATGTCGCCATGGTTAGTATGGTAAGCAGCGGGTAAAGAGATAAGGCATCGCCCGCTGCAAGGGTTGGTTCGGAGTAGAGCATGCTTGCGCGTATTGTGTTGGGGGCTGTCACGGCGGCAGTGACGATTGCACCGGCCATTGCCGGCAGCATGAACGCCGACGAAGCGCGCCGCTTCGTGGCCGGCAAGGTGTTCGCCTTCACCTGCTTCGACGGCACCCGCGGCGCAGGCCGCATCCTGGACGACCTTGGCGCCGCCGGCGCGGTGCAGTTCTCGGGCGCCGGCCCGGTGAAACATCTCCGACTGCCCGGCAATACGCTCCAGATCCGCGGCCAGAACGTCTGCGCCTCGATCAAGGGCATTCCGTTCGAGCCCTGCTTCAACCTGGAAAAGACCGACGATCGCAGCTTCCGCGGCTCGGTGTCGGGCATGGGCTTCGCCTATTGCGACTTCCACCACCAGGGCGGCAATCAGATGCTGATGGCGCGCGCCGTCGCGCGCCCGCGCGCGCTGCGCTCGTCGGAGCACACCGGTACGGTGAGCACGTCGAATACCGAAGTGGCTGCACGGGTCGAGACGCCGCGCGTCGAGAGCAGCCGGCTCGAGCCTGTGAAATCGGAGGTGAAATCCGAGCCTGCCGGGAACGACGCGCCACTGGAATTGCGCCGTTCTACCCAGTGAGCCGGCTGTGCGGCACCGTTCGCACACCCCTCTGAACACCTTTATCCTTCGTGAAGCTGCCGCGCCGTAGTCGTACGGAGCGCGGCTTTCATGCGTTGGTAGCGACTGGCGCCCCATTTTGACGTGGGCCGGGGGGCACAAGGTTTCGACGATGTCGCTGTACTTCTTTCGCATCAGCAGTGGTCGCTATTCCGGCGCCGCCGATCACCCATACGAGTTCGACGATCGCGCGGCTGCGTGGACCGAGATGACCGAAGTCTGCGCCAATCTGCTCGGCAGCATCGCGCGCGGCCTCAAGCGGGACGCCGAGTGGCGGATGGAACTGCTCGACGAGGACAAGAAGCCGGTGTTTCGCATCAGCCTCGTCGGAGAGACGGTGAGCTGACGGCGCGGCAACGGGACGGCCGGCGTTAACCGTCCGGATGCTGCGAATTCGCGCAACGCCCCTCATATGCACGTAAAAGCTGTTCAAGTTCGACGATTTGAGCTGCGATCCCCGTAGATTTACGCAATTCGGGCGTGCCGGGCTTAACGTTAATGTGGAACCTGGCAGTTAGGCTTCCCGGATAGTTCGCGCGCTCGGTCGCGGCAATTCGTATCCAGGGACTGCCTCAATGACGCTCATTCAGAATTTGCGGATCGGCACCAAGCTCGCCGTCACGTCGGCGCTGACCATCGGGCTCGTCGCCCTGATGATCTACCTCCAGATGAGGGGGGATGCCGAGGTTCAGAAGCTCAGTGCCGTCGCATCCGTTCAGCAGTCGATCGCGCAAAGCGCCGCGGAAGCAAAGGCGTCGGTCCGCGGCATGCAGATCGGCATGCGAGACATCCTGATGGCGTCCTCACCGGCCGAGCTCCAGAAGGCCGTCAGCTATTTCGACGAACGGCAGACCTCGGCTCTGAAGTTTGCCAGCGAAATGGCGCGCCTCTCGCGTGCGCTGGAAAACGGAAAGCGGATCGACAGACTGACGACGTTGATCGGAGACTTCAAGAACGCCCAGCAGCAGATCGAGGCCCTGCGCAAGCAGGAGATCGCAATCGATAAGAACGGCGCAAACGCCGAAGTCGCCGCGCAACTTGCCAAATTGAGTGCGAACATCGCTCGCCTTCGGACGGAGATGACGGTTCCGATCAACGAAGAGATCTCGGAACTGACCATGCAGATCACCGACTACGCCAAGCAGAAGAGCGCCGAGGCGCGCGCCGAGGCGGAAGCGGAAGCTGCCTCCGTCGCGCGAACGTCGCTCATCACCGGCGTGCTGGCCGCACTCGTTCTGATCGGCGCGTGCATCTTCTCCGTCTTCAGCATTGCGCGGCCCATGCGCGCGCTGACGGCGGCGATGGAGAGGCTCGCCGGCGGCGATTTCTCCGTGCTGCTGCCGGGTCTTGGTCGCAAGGACGAGGTCGGAGAAATTGCCGGTGCCGTCGAGAAATTCAAGATCGTGTCCGAGCAGAAGGCGCGCGCGGAAGCGGAAGCCAAGATGCGGCAGGATCAGATCGCGGCCGAGCAGCGCAAGGCCGAGATGCGCAGGCTCGCCGATGGCTTCGAAGGTGCGGTCGGCGAGATCGTCGGCACCGTGTCGTCGGCTTCGACCGAGCTCGAGGCATCCGCAACGACGCTGACCTCAACCGCAGAGCGCACGCAGCAACTCACCAGCGCCGTCGCGTCTGCATCGGAAGAGGCGTCCACCAACGTACAGTCGGTCGCGTCGGCGACCGAGGAGCTGTCGTCCTCGATTACCGAGATCAGCCGGCAGGTGCAGGAATCGGCGCGCGTTGCCAGCGAGGCCGTCGGTCAGGCGCGGACAACGACCGAGCGCGTCAGCGAGCTGTCGAACGCGGCGACGCGGATCGGCGACGTGGTCGAGCTGATCAACACCATCGCGGGTCAAACCAATCTCCTCGCGCTCAACGCCACGATCGAGGCGGCGCGCGCCGGCGAGGCGGGCCGCGGTTTTGCCGTGGTCGCTTCCGAGGTCAAGGCGCTCGCCGAGCAGACGGCGAAGGCCACCGGCGAGATCGGCCAGCAGATCTCCGGCATTCAGGCGGCGACGCAGGACTCGGTCGGAGCCATCAGGGAGATCAGTCAGACCATCGAGAGACTGTCCGAGATCTCCTCGACCATCGCTGCAGCCGTCGAAGAGCAGGGCGCCGCCACCCAGGAGATCTCACGCAACGTCGCGCAGGCCGCGCAGGGCACCCAGCAGGTCTCGTCCAACATCATCGACGTGCAGCGCGGCGCGAGCGAAACCGGATCGGCGTCCTCGCAGGTCCTGTCCGCGGCGCAGATGCTGTCCGGAGACAGTGATCGCCTCAAGCGCGAGGTCGGCAGGTTCCTGGAGACGGTTCGGGCGGCGTGAGCGACACGGCAGAGGGCAGCTCTACTATTTGCACAACCCTCGGATGCCGAAAGCTGCGTCGATCCTGCCGGAAATTCCCTGTTGATGCGGGTGTGGTTAAGAAAACCGGAAAGGTTTTCCGGGAAGCTGATGGAAGCGCAGCCGCTTGGGCTGCACCTCGATCAAGGTTCCATTCATGCATTTTCTCGGCCGTTTCCGTATCCTGAGCAAGATCCTCGGGATCGTCATTCTTCTGTGCGGCATCGGCGCCGCGATCGCCTATATCGGGGTATCGGCGCTCGGTCAGTTGAGCGAGAAGGCCGACATCATGTCTGTTGCCGCACGGCGGGCGCTGTTGGCCGCGCGCGCCAACCAGAACGTCATTTCCATGAACCGCGCCGAGTTCCGCAGCGCGCTTGATCCGCGTGACGACAACCGGCTCGCGGCGCGCGAGGTGATCAACAATCAGCTCAAACAATATCAGGAGCGGTTCGACGAGGTCAGCCAGACCGTCGACGACAAGGCCAGGCTGATGTTGCCGGGGGTGCGCGACGCGTTCTCTGCCTACAAGAGCCAGATGGATGCGACGCTCGCGGTCATCGACGCAGAAAAGTCGGCGAAGCTGAGCGAGAGCACTGAAAAGCTGCGCGATTCGGCCTTGAAGAGCAGGACTGCGGCTGAAAACCTCGTGAGCAAGATGCGCGAGCTGGCCGATCGCCTCAACGCGCGTGTCGAGGAGAACAGTAAGGAAGCGCGCGACCAGTACGAAACGACCTCGCGCCTCCTGATCATCCTTGCTGCGCTCGGTGTCGTCATCGGCGGCGTGCTGGGCTTCGTCATCGGCCAGTTCGGTATTGCGAAACCCATCCGCGCGATTGTCGGCGTGCTTCAGGACCTCGCCGCCGGCCGCTACCAGGTCGAGATCACCGGCCTCGACCGCAAGGACGAGGTCGGCGACGTCGCCAAGACCGCGGAAGTGTTCCGCGACAACGGCCTTGCCAAGATCCGGATGGAAGCCGAGCAGAAGGAAGCGGAGAAGCGGATCGCCGAGCAGCGCCGCCAGGACATGCTGAGGCTTGCCGACGAGTTCGAAAGTGCCGTCGGCGACATGATCGAGACCGTGAGTTCGGCCTCCACCGAGCTCGAGGCCTCCGCCACGACGCTGACCTCGACCGCCGAACATGCCCAGCAGCTCGCGACAGTGGTCGCCTCGGCGTCGGAGGAAGCCTCCACCAACGTGCAATCGGTGGCGTCCGCGACAGAGGAGCTGTCGTCCTCGATCACCGAGATCAGCCGGCAGGTTCAGGAATCCGCGCGCGTGGCGAGCGAGGCGGTCGGCCAGGCCCGCACGACGACCAGCCGCGTCAGCGAATTGTCGCAGGCGGCAACGCGGATCGGGGATGTGGTCGAGCTGATCAATACCATCGCGGGCCAGACCAACCTGCTCGCGCTCAATGCCACGATCGAGGCGGCGCGCGCCGGCGAGGCCGGCCGCGGCTTCGCCGTCGTCGCCTCCGAGGTCAAGGCCCTGGCGGAGCAGACCGCGAAGGCGACCGGCGAGATCGGCCAGCAGATTGCGGGCATTCAGACCGCCACCGAGCATTCGGTCGGCGCCATCAAGGACATCAGCGACACCATCGAAAGGCTGTCGGAGATCTCCTCGGCGATCGCGGCGGCGGTGGAACAGCAGGGCGCGGCGACGCAGGAGATCTCACGCAACGTCGCGCAGGCCTCGCAAGGCACCCAGCAAGTGTCGTCCAACATCACCGACGTGCAGCGCGGGGCAAGCGAAACCGGCTCGGCGTCAGCCCAGGTGTTGTCGGCGGCGCAGTCGCTGTCCGGCGACAGCAACCGGCTCAAGCTCGAGGTCGGCAAGTTCCTCGGCACGGTGCGCGCGGCCTGACGGCGGCGCGACACAACCAATCCAACCATCCTTCGATCGAACGACCGTCGCGCATGACAGCGCGGCGGTCGTTCGCGTTCATGTTGAGGTGCGCTGAAAGCGAGAAGGGGGGCGTGCGTCAACGTCACACCGTAATCTCACGGGGCCGAGGATTAACCGGTATTTGGAATTGCTGTGCACAATGGTCCCATAAGAACCAGCCAGCATCGTCGAACTGATCCCCCACGCGTCATCCCTCGATGAGTGTGGCGGCGGTGACGTGGATTGCTGCGACCGCCGGGGTTATTGTGATGTCGAAATTATCGATCCGATTCAAGATCTTGACTGTGCTGTCAGTGCTCGTGCTTGCACTCGCCGGTGTCGGCGTGATGGCGATCGGCACCATGCGGAACATCAACGCCCATACCGTCGAGATCGCGGAGAGCTGGCTGCCGAGTGTGCGCGCTCTCGGTGCGATCCGCGGAGATGTCAACGAGCTGCGTGTCGCGCTCCGCCTGCACCTGATGCAGGACAGCGCCGAAGGCAAGGAAGCCGCCGAGAAGCGGATCGCATCGCTGCGTGAGCGGATCGAGAAGACCCGCAAGGTCTACGAGCCCCTGATCACGTCGCCGGAGGAACGCGCACTCTATGAACAATGGGCCACAGCTTGGGGCGACTATCTGAACGGTGCACAAGAGGTGCTGGCGCTGTCGCGCAAGATCACCGGCCGCTTCCCGACCGAGGCGAACGAGTTGTTGCAGACCAAGGTTTCGAAGATCGCTCAGGCGGCCGATCCGCTGCTGGTAAAGGACATCGAACTCAATAACCAGGGCGCAGAAGCAGAGACCAAGCAGGCAGCCGACAGCTACGCCACCATCTTCCGTCTGCTGGTCGGCATCATCGTCGTATCGGTGCTGATCGCGATCGGTGCTGCCTATTATCTCGTGCGCGACGTCTCGAGCGGCATTGCCTCGATCATCCACCCGATGCAGGCCCTCGGCCAGGGCGAACTCTCGGCCGAGGTGCCCCATCGCGGCGAGCGGACCGAGATCGGCTCGATGGCCGATGCGCTCCAGATCTTCAAGGAGGCGCTGATCGCCAAGAAGGCTGCGGACGAGGCGGCCGCTGCCGACGCCGAGGCCAAGATCGAACGGGGCCGCCGCGTCGACGCCATCACCCGCAACTTCGAAGCCATGATCGGCGAGGTGGTCGGCACCGTGTCGGCGGCATCGACCGAGCTCGAGGCCTCCGCAACGACGCTGACCGGCACCGCGCAGCGCGGGCAGGAGCTCGCGACCGTCGTCGCTGCCGCGTCCGAGGAAGCCTCCACCAACGTCCAGGCGGTAGCGGCCGCCTCGGAGGAGCTGTCCTCCTCGATCACCGAGATCAGCCGCCGCGTGCAGGATTCGGCGCGAATGGCGGCCGAAGCCGTGCAGCAGGCTGCGCGCACCAATGACCGCGTCAACGCGCTATCGCAGGCGGCCTCGCGCATCGGCGACGTCGTCGAACTCATCAACACCATTGCAGGCCAGACCAACCTCCTCGCCCTGAACGCGACGATCGAGGCGGCGCGCGCCGGTGAAGCCGGCCGCGGCTTCGCCGTCGTCGCTTCCGAGGTGAAGGCGTTGGCCGAGCAGACCGCGAAGGCGACCGGCGAGATCGGCCAGCAGGTGTCCGGCATCCAGGCCGCCACCCAGGAATCCGTCAGCGCCATCCAGGAGATCGGCGGCACCATCGAGCGACTATCCGAAGTGTCGTCGGCCATCGCCGCCGCCGTCGAGGAGCAGGGGGCTGCCACGCAGGAGATCTCCCGCAACGTCCAGCAGGCCTCGGCCGGCACGCAGGAGGTCTCGTCGAACATCACCGACGTGCAGCGCGGTGCGATCGAGACCGGCGAGGCTTCGAGCGAGGTCTTGTCGGCGGCGAAATCGCTTGCGGGCGACAGCACGCGCCTCAAGGTCGAGGTCGCGCAGTTCCTGGAAGCAGTCCGCGCCGCCTGACGGCGAGCTCAGTGCGCCAGCCCGATGCAATCCCCGTAATTGTCCGGAAATGCGAATTAACCATACGTTGCAACCAGGGATATATAATCGACCCCAACAACCAGCGAGCATTGTTGAACTGACAGGCAACCGTCGTCCGTCCCAGGTGATCGCGGCGCGAGCCGTCCCGCGCGCTGTAAAACCGGTTCATTGGGGCACTCGCCATGTCGGCATTCTCGATACGCTTCAAGATTCTGACCGTACTTGCAGTTCTGGTGCTGTCGCTTGCCGGGGTCGGTGCGATGGCGATCAGCACGATGCAAGGCATCAATGCACATACGGTCGAAATCGCGCAGAACTGGCTGCCGAGCGTCCGTGCGCTCGGTGCCCTGCGCGCCGATATCAACGAACTGCGCTCCGCGATTCGTCAGCATCTCATGCAGGATACGACCGAGGGGAAACAAAGCGCCGAGCGGCGGATTGCGTCGCTGCTGGAGCGGATTGGAGCGACGCGCAAGGCGTATGAACCGTTGATCACGTCAGCCGAGGAACGCTCGCTTTATGAGAGATGGAGCACCGGCTGGGACGACTATTTGAAGGTCGTACAGGACGTCATGCAGCTGTCCCGGAAGGGCACCGGTCAGTTTCCGGCGGACGCCAACGAATTGTTGCAGACCCAGGCGTCGAAAATGGCCAGTGCCGCCGACCCTTTGCTTCAGGCCGGGATCGATCTCAACAACAAGGGAGCTGAGGCGGAAGCGCAGCGCGCGGCTGATAGTTTCGCTACGATCTTCCGCGTGCTGCTGGGCATCATCGTTACGACGGTCCTGGTCGCCATCGGCGCCGGTTATTATCTCGTGAACGACGTCTCGCGCGGCATCGCATCGATCATTCGTCCGATGCAGGCGCTCGGTCAGGGCGACCTGGCGGCCGAGGTGCCACATCGTGGCGCGAAGACCGAGATTGGTTCGATGGCGGATGCGCTGCAGATCTTCAAGGAGGCGCTGATCGCAAAGAAAGCCGCCGACGAGGCCGCCGCGCGCGACTCCGAGGCCAAGCTCGATCGGGCTCGCCGCGTCGATGCCATCACCCGCAATTTCGAGACGATGATCGGCGAGATCGTCGAGACCGTCTCGTCGGCCTCGACCGAATTGGAGGCGTCCGCAAGCACGTTGAGCAGCACCGCGCAACGCGGGCAGCAGCTCGCGACCGCCGTCGCCTCCGCTTCGGAGGAGGCCTCGACCAGCGTTCAGTCGGTCGCGTCGGCTTCGGAACAATTGTCGTCGTCGATCACGGAAATCAGCCGCCAGGTGCAGGATTCGGCGCGGATGGCCGCCGAGGCCGTCGGCCAGGCGGCCCAGACCAACGAGCGCGTCAACGATCTGTCGCGCGCGGCCCAGCGCATCGGCGACGTGGTCGAACTGATCAACACCATCGCGGGACAGACCAACCTGCTGGCGCTGAACGCGACCATCGAGGCGGCCCGGGCCGGCGAGGCGGGCCGCGGCTTCGCGGTCGTCGCCTCCGAGGTCAAGGCGTTGGCGGAACAGACCGCCAAGGCCACGGGCGAGATCGGCCTCCAGATTTCCGGAATCCAGGCGGCCACGCAGGAATCAGTGGGCGCGATCAAGGCCATCGGCGGCACCATCGAGCGGCTGTCCGAAGTGTCGTCAGCCATCGCTGCGGCCGTCGAGGAACAGGGCGCGGCGACGCAGGAGATCTCCCGCAACGTCCAGCAGGCCTCGGCTGGCACCCAGGAGGTCTCGGCCAACATCACTGACGTGCAGCGCGGAGCGATCGAGACAGGCTCGGCCTCGACCCAGGTGCTCTCGGCAGCGAAATCGCTCGCCGGCGACAGCACACGGCTCAAGGTCGAGGTCGCGCAGTTCCTTCATTCGGTGCGGGCCGCCTGACAGGGGCCGGTGCGCGCGTATGGTTCACCTCTCCCGTAGGGAGAGGTGGGATCTCGCTTGACGCTTCACGCGCCCGCCTGCGGTGCCGCCGGCGGAGCCTGCCGCCGGAACAGGATGCGCTGATAGAGCCAGCCAATCGCGACCAGCACGATGCCGAGGCCCATGAAGGACAGCGCCCGGTAGACGCCGGTCAGCGTCGACATGTCGATGATGAAGGCCTTGAGGATCGTCAGTGCGATCACGGCGGCGGACGCCAACCGCGCCCGCTCCGAGTTGACGAGAAGGCCGACGCCGAGCAGCACCACGCCGAAGCCGAGCCAGCCGATCGAATAGGTGTATTGTTCGGCACCCGTGGGCTCGCCGATGGAGAGGATCGGGCCGTGATAGAAGCGGCGGATCTCCAGCGTCAGGTATACGAGCGCAAACGCGAGCGCGCCGCCGGCGATCGTATTCGCGTAAGGTTTGCCGCGCTGGCCGACCACGGCATAGGACAACAGCAGCATCAGCACGGCCGGCAGCGCATAGCCGAGCAGCAGCAGGTTGAACACGGCGCCGTCGATATCGACGCGCCACAGCAGCGGATTTTCGAGGATCAGCAGCCCAAACACGCTGATGAGGCCGGCAATCACGGTCAGCACCACCGCGCCGACATTGTGCACGATGCTTCGGCTTCTCAGCCGCAGCCGCTCCAGCCCGATCGCCATCGCGAGCGTGATGCAGACCTGCAGTGCGCATTCGAGCAGCGACGGCGTCGCCGTCATGTCGCCGCCGGTCGCAAGATGGCGGATCTCCATGAAGGCCAGAAGTGTGGTGAACAGGATCGCGGCGGTCTCGACCACGCGCAGCGGCGCGTCGTCGCCGCGCCGGCGCAGGAAGATGCTCGCGCCCCAGAACGAGGCCGCCGGCAGGCCGTAGCCCCACAGCAGCCAGTTGAAGATCGGCGTGGTGCCGACGGCATCGCCGACGATGCGGGGATCATAGCCGATCCGCGCGGTGACGATCGCGGCGAAGATGGCGGCGAGCCAGCGCAGGAACGGGATCGGCCGCTGCATCGAGATCCAGGCGGTGCCGAGCGACATCAGCGCCAGCGCGATGGTGAGCCAGCCCTTCTCCAGCGCGAAGGTCAATGCCAGCGCCAGCGCGCCGAGCGTGCCGGTGGCGAACAGAGCCGTGGAGATCGCGATGCCCGGCCGTGCCGCGCGTCGCGTCAGCGCTTCGGTCGCTGCACCAAAGGCCGCGGCGAGCAGGACGGCGAGGATCGCAAAGGGGATCGAGCGGTCGAGATGGGCGATGCGCGCGTAGAGCGCCACCAGGATCGCGATCGGCGTCGCGACCGCCGCCGCCGACCACACCACCGGAACGATCGCGGAGTGCGAGCGGCCCTGTGCGAGGAAGCCGGCGACACCGAAACCGGCGGCGAAGATCGCCGCCATCACCAGATGCAGCGTCACCGCGCCGTCGGTCGCGACCGGTCCAACGCCGGGCAGCGGGCCGCCCGGCAGCACCAGCATGTCCGGATTGGCGCGGACCGCCCATTCGGCGAACACGATGAACACGGTCGCCGCGGCCGCGCCGAGCGCGCCGGTCGCCGCCGGCGCGCGCCAGGCGACGAACAGGGTCGCACCGACCAGCAGCGTGAAGGCGATCAGCGCCCGATCCGCGTGGCCGCTCGACAGCACGATCAGCATCGCGCCGAACAGATAGGCGCCGAGCGAGCTCGACGACACCGGCTCGATCTCGCCGTCGTCGATCGCAGGGCCGAACATGAATCCGCAGACGACGAGGAGCGCGGCGAGCACGAAGCCGGCGATGACGTGGAAGGCGTGCGGCGCGACCTGCAGATTGCCGGTGTCGAGGCCCGGGAAGATCCAGAGCATGGCGAAGGCAATGGTGGTGACCGCCAGCCAGCGCCACAGCCGGATGCGGGCAAGGCCGAAGCTCGCGGCCGTGACAATGGCAAGATAGATGTAGAGCGCCCAATAGTCCGGCTTGTCGCTGGAGACGAGGATCGGCGTCACGAACGCGCCGACCACGCCGAGACCTGCCAGTGCAGGCCCGTGCAGCAGCGCTGCGGCCAGCGTGCCCATCGCGACGATGCCGAGCAGCACGAAGGCGGTGGCGGGCACGAGGAAGCCGTAGAGCGCATAGGCCGCATAGATGGTCGCGAACGCCACGGCCGTTCCGGCCGCGGTGAGGATCGCGGGGATATTGGCGATCGGCAGCGCCGCGATGTTGGAGATGCTCTCCTTGCGGCGCGACAATTCGCCTGCGCCCAGCAGCGCCAGCGCGAACAGGCCGCCGAGGATCACGCGCACGCCGGGACCGATGAGGCCGGCCTCTATCGAATAGCGCACCATGAAGAAGCCGCCGAGCGCCAGCGCAAGGCCACCGATCCAGACCACCCAGCGCGTGCCGAGCCGCTCCTCGAAGCCGGGCGCGGGTGCAGGCAGGGGAGGCGGTGCAACGGCTGCCGTGCTCGCTGCGAGCGGGGGCGGGGAAACGTCGCGTGAGACCAGCGGGGGCGGTGTTTCCTGTACCGGCGCGAGCGGCGGTGGCTCGGCCTCTGTCGTCATTGCCTGCGCGGGCATCAGCGGCGGCGGCTGCACCACGCGCCGCTGCGCGTCGAACATCGCTTCGAGCGCGTTGAACTTTCGGCGCAACTCGGCCGCCTGGCTGGAAGCCTTGATCGCGATCAGGATGGCGACGATCGCGATGATCACCGCAAGGACGTCAAACGGGCCGTCGAACATGAAGCCTCCAGGCGACCGGCGGGCAGGGGCCGGTCACGCATATTTCTCGGGTTAACGCCGGGAGCGGACGCGCAAGCCCGGCGCGGGCCGCTCCTGCAGCACGTCGCGGCGGAAGCGATACAGCGCCGCCGGCCGTCCGCCGGTCTGTGTCGACATCACCCCGGTCGGTTCGACCAGGGCCTCGGTTTCGACGAGGCGGCGGAAATTCTGCTTGTGCAGGTGCCGGCCGGAGATCGCCTCCACCGTGTACTGCAGTTCGGTAAGTGTGAACTCGGCGGGTAAAAGTTCAAACACGACAGGACGATACTTCAGTTTTGCGCGCAACCTCGCGATCGCGGTGGCGAGGATCCGGCGGTGGTCGAAGCGCATGGAGGTGCCAAGCAGCGGAAGCGTCTTGCGCGCCAGTGCCGCAGGACGGCCGTCGCGCCGCGCCTCCTCGACCAGGCCTGCCTCGTACAGCAGCTCGTAGCGGTCGAGCACGCGCTCCTCGTCCCAGGCCGCGCCGTCGACGCCGAAGTAGAACCGCACGCGATCCCGGCGCGGCAGCGCGCGCGATGTCTCCGGCGTTTCCTGGCTGGCCCACTCGGTCAATGCCGGGATGATGTCGCGCGCGATGATCGCCGGCGGCGCCTCGCGCCAGTCCTCCCAGGGCAGGAAGCGATACCACGGCTCGAAGCTCGCTCCCGTCGCTGCGAGTTCGCCGCCGACGGCGCGCGTCAGCGCGAGATATCCGATCGACACCATATGCGCGCCGGTGTCGCCGGCCTCCGCATGACGGCCGCGATCGCCGAAGGTGTAGAGCTGCTCGACATAGCCGAGATGCAGGCCCGCCTGTTGCTCGACCCAGGCGCGCAATCCGATCTCGAAGGTGCGGTGTGTGAGCGCGTCGAACGGGCCGAACGGCAGGCCAGTCAGGCCGTCCCCGCCGCGCGCCGTGAGGATCAGCGGCTCATGGTCCTCGATCGCGACGATCGCGGCGGTCAGGCCGATTTCGATCGGCGTGAGGAGCGTGTCGCTCATTTGGCTGATGGTCGCGCATGTTGCCGGAAATCCGTCATGCCCGGGCTTGTCCCGGGCATCCACGTTCTTCGTGCTGCGCGATAGTCCGAGGATGGCCGGGACGAGCCCGGCCATGACGCGACACCTGCGTTGTGGCGCGCAGCCCTCATGCGAGCTCGATCACGAAGGGGCGCCCTTCGACCATCATCGCGCTTGGGCCCATCTCGTCGAGCGCGCGCAGCATGCGGCCGTTGCGCCCGAGCGCGCGGTCGGCGAGACCGACGATGCGCCGGTTCGGCGAGGCGATGGGGGAGGCCGCGCGGATCTTCTGCGCGATCTCGATCTCGTCGCGCTCCGGATTGAGCGCGCAGACGGCGGCGAACGCGCTCGCGGTGGAGCGGCTGATGCCGGCATAGCAATGCACCACCAGCGGCGCATTGCGGTCCCAGCCACGCACGAAGGTCAGCACCTGGTCGATATGGGTCTCGGACGGCGCGACAAAGCCGTCCATCTCCTCGGTGATGTCGTCCATCGACACCTTGAGATGGTTGGCCGGAAGCACCGACACCGGCCGCGCCACCTGCTCCACATTGGCCATCACGGTCAGCACGTGGCTCGCCCCGGTGAGGCGGACGGTTTCGGGGAGGGCGGCGAGTGAACAGACATGGATCATGAGGGGACCTTTTCTGCGCTGATTATAGCCGCAGCCGCAGGGTGGGCAAAGCGAAGCGTGCCCACCACTCTTGTCGCAAACGGGGAGAGATGGTGGGCGCGGCGCAAGGGCGCCTTTGCCCACCTTACACGACTCACGCAAACACGGCGCCAAACCGCTCCAGAAACTGCTTCTCGGCCCGCGCCGCCGTCCAGGGCGTGAGATAGTCGCGCCGGGCGCTGTCGGAGAGGCCGGGGTCGCGGCCGAACAGGCGCTTGGCCTCGGCATCGCTGAAGCCGGCGAGCTCGGTGGCCTCAAGATAGGCCGCGCCGCGATCGGCGGCCTTGATTGCCTGCGTGACCTCGTCCGGCAGGACCGGCGGCAGGCCGAAGCGGATGTGGATGGCGCCGAGCAGGCGCTTCTCCACCGCCTTGTAATGGCCGTCCAGCACGGCCTTGAACGGCGAGATCATGTCGCCGATCACATATTCGGGCGCATCGTGCAGCAGCGCCGCAAGGCGCATGCGCTGGTCGGCGCGCGGCATCTCATGCCGCAGCACGATCTCCACCAGCAGCGTGTGCTGGGCGACCGAGAAGATGTGCGCGCCGGTCGTCTGGCCGTTCCAGCGCGCCACGCGCGCCAGCCCATGCGCGATATCGGCGATCTCGACATCGAGCGGGGAGGGATCGAGCAGGTCGAGCCGCCGGCCCGACAGCATACGCTGCCAGGCGCGGGTGTCCGCGCCGCGTGCGGTTTTCTTCGCGCTCATTTGACCTTGAGGCGCGGCTTGCGCTGCGTCTTGCCGCAATTCGCATGGCAATGGCAGTCGACTAGATGGTCGTTGACCATGCCGGTCGCCTCCATGAAGGCGTAGACGATGGTCGGGCCGACGAATTTGAAGCCGCGCGAGGACAGTTCCTTGGAGATCTGCACGGAGAGCGGCGTCGAGGTCGGCACGCTCGCGGTGGTCTTGAACTGGTTGACCTTGGGCTGTCCGTCCATGAAGTCCCACAGCAGCTTCGAGAAGCCCGGGCCCTTCTCCATGATGTCGAGATACGATTTCGCGCTGAGGATCGCGCCGTCGATCTTGGCGCGGTTGCGCACGATGCCGGCGTCGTTCATCAGCGCGTGAACCTTCTTCTCGCCGTAGCGCGCGATCTTCTCCGGCTGGAAGTCGTCGAACGCCTTGCGGAAATTGTCGCGCTTGCGCAGGATCGTGATCCAGGACAGGCCGGCCTGGAAACCGTCGAGGATCAGTTTTTCATAGAGCGCGCGGTCGTCATATTCGGGCACGCCCCATTCGGTGTCGTGATAGGCGACATAGAGCGGATCCTCGCCGGGCCAGGGGCAGCGCGTCTTTCCGTCGGGATGCAGGCGAGGGGCACGGCTCATTCAATACGGCTCATGCAATCGGTTGCTTCGTCGGAATGCGTACGACCTCCGGCTCGGCGAGCGTCAAGGCGAGGCCGCCGGCGGTGAGCGGTTCTCCGGCATCGAGCGCATCGGCGACCCGGTCGATGCGCACCAGCGCGATGCCCTTGCCCTGCGCCGACGAGCCCATGGTGCCGACCGGCTTGTCGCCGGCCATGATGCTGATGCCGGCCTCCGGCGAGAGGTCGTCGAGCAGCACTTTCACGCTGCGGGTGCGCGCGGTGCCGCGATGCTGCATGCGCGAGACGACCTCCTGGCCGACGTAGCAGCCCTTGTCGAAATCGACGCCGGCGAGACGATCCATATTGGTCTCGTGCGGGAACGCATCGCCATACATGAAATCGAGCCCACCGCGCGGCACGCCGAGCGCAATGCGATGCGCCTCATAGGCGCCCGCATCGACCAGCTCCGCCCCGATCAGGTCGGAGAGCTTCTGCTTGAGATCTTCGGGGATCAGGATGCGGGTGCCGAGCTCCGCATGGCGCGGATCGGCGAAGGCGAGATCCGGTTGCGCCGCAGGCGCGCCGTTCCAGGCCGCGAGTACGCCGAGATCGTCGGAGAGGTTGTCCACCGTGACCTTGGCGCGCAGCTTGTAGAATTTCAGCTTGGTTGCGAGGCCGTCGGCCAGCGCCTTGGGGCAGTCGATCAGGAACCCGCCGCCATGGCCGGCAGGGGCCTCCGTGATCAGAAAATCCACGATGATCTTGCCCTGCGGCGTCAGCAGAGCGCCGAATCGCCCCAGGCCCGGCTTGAGCCTGTCGAGATCGGTCGTGATCAGGCCGTTGAGGAAGTTGCGCGCATCCTCGCCCGCGACCTTGACCACGCCCCGGTCGGGAAGAAACGCTGATTTCATGCGAAAATCTCTTGCGACATGTTGCTCCGGAACGTAAGCCCGCGAGGCATAAACGACAAGACCTCGAGCCCCGCGCTTGGGGACGAGAGAGGCCTTCAGCCATGACCCAGCGTTTCGACGTCATCCTCAAGGGCGGCACCGTGGTCAACCAGGACGGTGAGGGCCTGCGCGACATCGGCATCACGGGCGGCCGTATCGCCGAGCTCGGCGCGCTGTCGCAGGCCTCCGCGGCCGAGGTGATCGACTGCAAGGGCCTGCACATCCTGCCCGGCGTGATCGACACGCAGGTGCATTTCCGCGAGCCCGGGCTGGAGCAGAAGGAAGACCTTGAGACCGGTTCGCGCAGCGCCGTAATGGGCGGCGTCACCGCCGTGTTCGAGATGCCGAACACGTCGCCGTTGACGGTGACCGAGGCCACCTTCACCGACAAGGTCAGGCGCGCCCATCACCGCATGCACTGCGATTTCGCCTTCTTCATCGGCGGCACCCGCGAGAACGTGCAGGACCTGCCCGTGCTCGAGCGCGCGCCCGGTTGCGCCGGCGTCAAGGTGTTCATCGGCTCCTCGACCGGCGCGCTGCTGGTGGAGGACGATGAAAGCCTGCGCCGCATCTTCCAGGTGATCCGCCGCCGCGCGGCGTTCCATGCCGAGGACGAGTACCGCCTCAACGACCGCAAGCCGCTGCGCATCGAAGGCGATCCGCGCTCGCATCCGGTCTGGCGCGACGAGACCACGGCGCTCCTGGCGACGCAGCGTCTGGTCAAGCTCGCGCACGAAACCGGCAAGCGCATCCATGTGCTGCACATCACGACCCGGGAAGAGATCGAATTCCTGCGCGACCACAAGGATGTCGCCTCCTGCGAGGCGACGCCGCATCATCTCACCCTGGTCGCGCCCGAATGCTACGAACGGCTCGGCACGCTGGCGCAGATGAACCCGCCGGTGCGCGGCGCCGAACACCGCGCCGGCATCTGGCGCGGCATCGAGCAAGGCATCATCGACGTGCTCGGCTCCGACCACGCCCCGCACACGCTGGAGGAGAAGCAGAAGACCTATCCGGCCTCGCCCTCCGGCATGACGGGCGTGCAGACGCTGGTGCCGCTCATGCTCGACCACGTCAATGCAGGCCGGCTGTCGCTGGCAAGATTCGTCGACCTCACCAGCGCCGGCCCCGCGCGCCTCTACAACATGGCCTGCAAAGGCCGCATCGCGGCTGGCTACGATGCAGACTTCACGGTCGTCGATCTCAAGCGCAGCGAGACCATCACCAACAAATGGGTTGCGTCCAAGGCCGGCTGGACGCCCTATGACGGCGTCCGCGTCACGGGCTGGCCCGTCGGCACCTTCGTCCGCGGCCGCCGCGTCATGTGGCAGGGCGAACTGGTGACGGCCGCGCAGGGCGAGGCGGTGCGGTTCCTGGAGACGCTGAAACAGTAGCGGGGCGAGAACCCGCGTCTCGCTCCGATGTCATGACCCGGCTTGACGGGGGCATCCAGTACGCCGCGGCTTCTCGTTTCAATCACCGCCGTCTCTGGAATACTGGATTGCCCGCCTTCGCGGGCAATGACAGAGTGCCAGGAAGAGAAAGCTCAAATCGGCAGAGCATTCCGATGTCCCAACCGTCCCCTCTCATCACCACCGAACAGCTCGCAGCCATCCTCGGCGATCCCGATCTTCGCCTTTACGACTGCACGACCTATAACGAGCCGCTGCCGCCCGGCAGTGACGCACCGTATCGCGCGGTGCCCGGCGACAAGACGTTCGCGGCCGGCCACATCCCCGGCGCGGATTTCCTCGACCTGCAGGGCGAGTTCTCCGACACCTCCGCCCAGCAGTTCTTCATGATGCCCGGCGTGGCGCAACTCGAAGCCGCCTTCGGCCGCCACGGCGCTGACGCATCCAGGACCATCGTGCTCTACAGCATCGGCACCATGATGTGGTCGACGCGGTTCTGGTGGATGCTGCGCTCGCTCGGTGTCGATGCGCGTGTGCTGGACGGCGGTTTCGACAAATGGAAGGAGGAGGGACTCCCGGTCGAAACCGGCGCACCGAAGGGCTATCCGCCCACGACCTTCAAGGCCGCGCCGCACCCGGGCTTCTTCGTCGACAAGACGGCCGTGAAGGCGCGCATCGGCGATCCCTCGACCGTGACCGTCAACGCGCTCGGGCCACAATTTCACCGCGGCCTCGAGCCGAGCCGCTATGGCCGGCCCGGCCGCGTTCCCGGCAGCGTCAACGTACCCGCCGCGTCGCTCACCAATCCCGACAAGACTCTGACGAGTCTCGCCGATGCCGAAGCGAAATTCGCCGCGCAAGGCATCACCCGCGACAAGAATGTGATCTGCTATTGCGGGGGCGGCATCTCGGCGACAATCGACCTGCTGCTGCTGACGCAGCTCGGCTACGACAAGCTCACGCTCTACGATGCCTCGATGGGGGAATGGGCGAGGGATCCGGCGCTACCGATCGAGACGGATTGAGGCGCCGAAGCGCTTACTGCCGGGAGATGTCGACGGAGAATTCGCCGTTGCGGATGCGGCCCGGGAAACCCTCGACGAACTTCGCCACCGCGTCCTCGCCATAGGTGCCGACGAGCTCGGCGAGCGCCGCGAACAGGCTGGCCTGCGCCAGGCAGTCGCCGTCGACGCCGTCATGGCGCGCCTCGGCCCAGGCCTCGTTGAGATAGCTCAGAGCGGCCTGTTTCTGCTCGTGGTCGGGCAGCGGCGCGCGGGCGGGGGCGTAGGAAATCGGCTGGCTCATGAAACTCGATCAGGCTGGGGCGCGATCCACGGCGATGCGCTGTTCTGGAGGTGTAGCACGCGCATTAACGACCGCTAGGCCACATCTTTAAGAACGGTTAATGGCGGTGGACAAAGACGATGACAAGGGTTTCAGCCGTCATTCCGGGGCGCGCGTAGCGCGAGCCCGGAATCCATGGGGCCAACCAACTCCGACGCTCGATGGATCCCGGGCTCTCGACTTCGTCGAGCCCCGGAATGACAAGCATAGAATTCAATTCGCGTAGCGCGCCGTGAGATCCCGCGAGATTTTCGAGCCTTCATCGATGTAGCGGCGGATCGCGACGGTCGCCGCCGGCGTGCAACTTCGATAGGTCTGCTGAAAGCCGTTATAGCCGCGGTTGAAGCCAGCGATCATGCGGGTGCGGCGCTCGCCAGAGGGGGTTTCGGCATCGATCAGCGCCTGCATCTCGTTGCGCCATTTGTTGCCCTCGCTGGCCCCGCAGATGCCGCGCAGATAGTGCAGCCCGCCAAGGATCTCCGCCAGCCGCTGCAAATCGGCGTCAAACGGAGCCGCCACGCTCTGGGCCCTCGTGGGAGCCGAGGCGCAGGCGAGAATCAGGGCGAGAATGGCCAGAAATCGCATGGACATCGGCGGGCTGTATGCCCCCTCAGGGCAGATGACGCAAGGCGGGGCTGCGTGTACGGAGCGCTCCCTCCCCCGCTTGCTTGCGGGGGAGGGTCGGGGAGAGGGTGTCTCCGCCCGCGAAAATCCCCAAGAGGAGAAAGCCCTGACCCGGTTAGATCTGAGGCCCGATCAGCCGGTGGGCGGACTGGATGACCTCCTCCAGCCCTCCGGTCAGCTTGAGGTCGCCAAGGCTCGTCAGCGTGTCGGGGACGATCCAGCGGAAGTCGTCGAGTTCGTCGTTCAGGACCGGCTCCCTGGCCACCCAGCGGGCGGCAAAGGACATGATCAGATAATGGCCGGCGCCGGCCGTGGCCGGCAGCACCTCGCGCCAGCCGGCAAGGCCGACGATCGCGATGCCGAGCCCTGTCTCCTCGTCGACCTCGCGCGCCAGGGCCTTGTGCAGCGATTCGCCGAACTCGACCCGGCCGCCCGGCAGCGAATAGAACCCCTTGGCGGGTGAGCGGGCGCGGCGGGTCAGCAGCACCTTGCCATCGCGAAAGATCGCGGCGCTGACCGCGAGTTGGGGATGGGCGGGTTGAACGACCGAGGTCACGGCTCAGTTCGCCATGATGGTGTCGATGTCGTCGTTCGCGCCGCCATGGATGATGCCGCCGCAGGCCGCGATCAACGGCTGGACCCACAGGGTGGCCTGTTCCGCGAGCTTGATGCGCGTCTGGTCCTTCTCGACCTCGCGCATGGCGTTGCCGACCGCGGTCAGGATCGAGTGCAGCGTCTGGGTGATGTTGTCGAACTGGGTCCGCACGGAGGGGTCGGCCTTCTCGTAGGCTTCGATGGCGAGATCACGAGCCTTGAAGTTCGACGCCGTGAAATGCTCCGCGTAAGACAGCGGCGTCCAGGTCAGGAAATCTTCCGCGCATTCCGGCATGTCGGGGATCATTTCAAGCAGCATCACCGCTTCGTTGAAATGATTGAGGTAGTCGGTGGCGAGCCCGGTGCGCGGGTTGATGTTGGCCACGCGCAGGCGCTCGGCCCAGGCTGCCGCCTCGGGGCCCGTTTGTGCATTCCTCGCGGGTTGGGAGGCCGTTGAACTCATTCGCCGCAGTCTTCACGATCGATGTTAAAAGGACCTGAACGGACCCTATATTGGCCCCAGGATGTGTGGACGTTTTGTCATAACTTCGGCCCCCGCGGCTTTACGGCAACTGTTCGGTTACATCGAGCAGCCGAATTTCCCGCCACGGTACAATGTCGCCCCGACACAACCGATTCCGGTCGTGCTTGTCGAGAACGGAGCCCGCCATTTCCGTCTGATGAGATGGGGGCTGCTACCGAGTTGGGTCAAGGACCCCCGTGGATTTACGGTGTTGATCAATGCCCGTTCCGAGACGGTGCTGGAGAAGCCGGCGTTCAAAAACGCGATTCGCCGGCGCCGCGGCCTGATACCGGCCGACGGCTATTACGAATGGAAGACGGAGGGCGGCCGCAAGCAGCCGTACTTCATCCATCGCGCCGACGGCGCGCCGCTTGGATTCGCCGCGCTGTTCGAGACCTGGGCCGGGCCGAACGGCGAAGAACTCGACACCGTCGCGATCATCACGGCGGCCGCGAGCGAGGACCTCGCCGCGCTGCATGACCGCGTGCCGGTGACCATCAGCCCGGGCGATTTCGAGCGCTGGCTCGACATCAGGGGCGACGAGATCGATTCGATCCTGCCACTGATGACGGCCCCGCGCATCGGCGAATTCGCCTGGCACCCGGTTTCCACCCGCGTCAATCGCGTCGCCAACGACGACGGCCAGTTGCTGCTGCCGATCAGTGCGGAGGAGATGGAGGCTGAAGCGGTGAAACCGAAGAAGGCGGCGCGGAAACCTGCGGGATCGACCGATGACGGGCAGGGGTCGTTGTTCTGATGAACGCTGCCGTAGGCTGGCAAACCGAAGCGTGCCCACCATTGTTCGCTAAGCGATTGGAGAGATGGTGGGCACGGCGCGTTGCGCCTTTGCCCTCCCTACACAATCTCCCGTTCCCTCAACGCCGCGATCTCCGCCGCATCGAATCCCAATTCGCCGAGCACCGCATCGGTATCCGCGCCGAGCTCCGGCGCCATCCGGTCGAGCCTGCCGCCGCCATGGGCGAGCTTGAAGCCGCTGCCGGCGAAGCGCAGCCGGCCGTAGGGCGTATCCAATTCCTGGATCGCGCCGCGCGCCTTCACTTGCGGATGGTCGATGATCTCCTCGACCTTCCAGATGCTGGCGCAGGGCGCGCCGGCGTCTTCCAGGATCGTCTCCCATTCGCGCGCCGGCTTCGCCGCGAGCGCTGCCTCGATGATGGCGCGCAGCGCCGGCTCGTTCTCGTTGCGCGCAAACCAGTCGGCGAAGCGCGGATCGGACAGCGTATCCTCGCGGCCGAGCGCGCTCATCAGCGCGCGGTATTGCTTGTCGTTGTTGACGGCGAGGAGGATGTGGCCGTCGCCGCATTTGAACAAATTCGCCGTGGTCCTGCGGCTCACCGCCTGGTTGCCCGACAGCTGTTGGCGATGGCCGGCGACCGACCAGTCCGCGATCTGCCCGGACAGAAATGCCATCGTCGCCTCCAGCATGGAGACATCGACGAACTGACCCTTGCCGGTGCGGTCCCGCTGATACAGCGCGCTCGACACGCCGAACGCGGCGGTGGCGCCCGACAGCACGTCGCACACCGCAAAGCCGGCGCGTGTCGGTCCGGTCTCGGGATGGCCGGTGATCGCCATGATGCCTGACAGCGCCTGCATCTTGCCGTCATAGCCCGGCCGCAGGCGATCCGGCCCGGTCTGGCCGAAGCCGGACACCGCGCAATAGATCAGCTTCGGATTGATCGCCGACAGCGCCTCATAGCCGATACCGAGCTTGTCCATCACGCCCGGGCGGAAATTCTCCATGACGACGTCGACCGTTGCGGCGAGCTTCTTGACGATGGCGATCGCATCGGGCTTTTGCAGGTCGAGGGTCAAGCTGCGCTTGTTGCCGTTGATGGCCTGGAATGCAGGTGCGAGCCCGCGCTCGGCCCATTCGCGCGACAAAGGCGTGCGGCGCATGTCCTCGCCCTCGCGCCGCTCGACCTTGATGACATCCGCCCCCAGCAGCGCGAGTTGATAGCTCGCATAGGGGCCGGCCAGCACTTGCGTGAAATCCAGGATCTTCACGCCCTCGAACGGTCGCGTCACGTCGCTCTCCCCATTTTGTTGTCGTTATCGGAGGACGTCAGGCGGCGCGGTTGCCGCGCGCGATCTCCTTCTGCTTGTCGAACTCGGCGCGGCGGCGCGCCAGCTCTTCGGCGCTGAGCTGCGCGACGTTGTTGTAGTCGAGCTTCCAGGACGGATCCTCGCTCCAGCGCAGCGGCGACCGCATCGTGGTCTGCGGGCCGCTGGCGCTCTCCAGCAGCCTGAGCGCGAGGTCCAGCGTCTGCGCCTGCGATGCGACGTCATGCGGCTTGCCGGCGGAATTGCCGAGCGGGAAGTCGGAGAACAGGAAGCGCGGAACGGCGGCGTGCTCGATGATGTCCTTGGCGCAGCCCATCACCACGGTGGGAATGCCATTGGCTTCGAGGTGCCGCGCCACCAGCGCCGTGGTCTGGTGGCACACCGGACAGTTCGGCACCAGCACGGCGACATCGACCTTGTCGGCAAGGCAGCGCGCCAGAATCTCCGGCGCGTCGGTGTCCAGCGTGACGCGATGGCTGCGGTTGGTCGGCGCGCCGAAGAAGCGCGGGGCCACTTCGCCGATCCGGCCCGCAGCGCCCGCCTTCAGGAGCTGCGGCAGCGGAAACCAGGTGCCGTTGTCGGTGGCCGTGGTGTGCTTGCGGTCGTAACCGATGTGGGAGATGCGCAGATCGTGGTTCTTGGAGGTGTCGCCGTCATAGACCTGGTAGAATTTCGCGCTGCCGTTGTACGCGGCACCCGGCCCCTGGTCGCCCTTGGACGGATCGAACGGCGCCGCCGTCGTGATGATGGTGACGCGCGACTGCGACAGCGGCTTCTTCAGCGGCTGGAACGGCGCCTCGGTGTAATGCGCCCAGCGATAGGGCGTGGTGTAGCCGATCGCGGCGTAATACTCGCGCGTGCGCTGCATATAGGGGATGGGGGCATCATGGTCGGGCGCAAAGCCGAATTCATCGTCGCGCGAGGCGGACATGGGCGCGTCTCCTTCTTTTCGCAAGTCGTTTGATGCGACAGTAGACCGTGTCTGAATATTGCTCAACGGTTGGCGTGAAAACGGGGCACCCTAGGATTGCCTGCCGAGTTAGCATTGCCGTGAGACGTACGGCACATTGAGTGTCTGAAATGCGCAACACTCGTTCCGCTTTCTCGTGGGATGAGGACGCGTCCGCGATTGCGCGCTTGCCGCGGTTGCGGTTGTTGTGCAGTTTGCAGCGCACTCGAGGAAATCCTGCGAAGCCGTCGGTGGCGCTTCGATAACATCACGCGTTCGTTACATGTCAATCCCGCTTTCCAAGGCGATCGCGTCCACCGCTCTGGCCGCATGCCTTGCGTCGTTCGTCACGTCATCAGCCAAAGCAGATGCTGCGCCGGTCGGTTTTGGCCCGGCCAACAGTTCGGGCTGGTTGGCCGGCGCGGTCGCAGGATACAATTGGCAAAAGGGCAAACTCGTCGTCGGTATCGAAGCCGATGCGTCATGGACTAGCCTCAAGAGCCAGACGACAGGCACGTTCGTCGATCCGGCAAATCCCAATTTCGTCTTTCCGTCCGGAGATGTGACAGCGCGTATCGACTGGTATGGCACGATCCGCGCGCGCGCAGGATTCGTGGCCGGTTCGTTCCTGTTCTACGGCACCGGTGGGCTTGCCTACGGCAATGTCAGCTTGAGCAACAGATATGACCTCGGCGCGAGTGGAAACGCGTCGTCGATCGCGCCTCTCAGCTCGAACATATCGAGCGTCAGGGCCGGATGGGTCGCTGGCGTCGGCGTCGACTGGATGCTCAGCCGGAATCTCGTCGCCGGCCTTCAGTATCAGTATGTCGATCTCGGGACTGTCGCTCTCGCTCCGATGATCGCGCCAGCGCCGTTGGTCGGGACGAGTTCGCCCGGCGCAAGCGTGCATGCGCAATTCCAGACGGTCACGATCAGCCTGAGTTACAAGTTCGGCCAGCCGTCCGGCCCGTCGGACGCGCATGCGAGCATGTGGGTCAAGGCGCCGCCGCCTCCGCCGGCCGACCCCTGGGCCGGTTTCTATGTCGGCGGACGGGCAGGCGGTGCATGGGGCAACCATCTGCATACATCGCCCCCGACGTTCCAGCCGCCCGTCGTGCCACCGCCGCCGCCGCCGCCTCCACCGTCAAACACGTCGAGCTGACCGTCAATTCCGGAGCCGAGGCGCCTGCGCGGCGTGTCGGCTCGGCCGGGCCGGGATCGGCTATTTGAAAATATGCAGCGCTGCATGTTGCAGCAGCATGATCGCCTTTCCGTCGATGATCCGTCCGTCTGCGATCATCGTCAGGGCTTCGTCGATGGAGAGCTCCAGCACCTCGATGTCCTCGCCTTCGTGCGCGAGGCCGCCGCCGGCACTGACGCGCATCGAAGGGTCGTACTCGGCGACGAAGAAATGCAGTCTCTCCGTCACGGAGCCGGGGCTCATGAACGCCTCGAACACCTTCTGGACGTGGTGCAGGCGGTAGCCGGTTTCCTCCTCGGCCTCGGCGCGGATGCGCACCTCGGGCGTGGCGTCGTCGAGCACGCCGGCGGCCGCCTCGATCAGGAGATCGTCATAGCCGCGGATGAACGCCGGCAGGCGGAACTGGCGTACCAGGATCACGGTGCGCCGCGCGCGATTGTAAGGCAGCACGGCGGCGGCGTTGTCGCGCTCATAGGTCTCGCGCTGCTGCGACTGCCATTCGCCATTGGCGCGCCGGTAGTCGAACGTCGTGCTCTTCAGCGTGGTCCAGCCGTCCGAGAGCACGCGGACGTCCTTGATGCGGACGCGGTCGGAAATGGTCATGCTGTTGTCCGGCTAGCTGGTCGCGCGGCCGTCGAGCCACTTCTGGAACATCACCGAGGTCGATTCCTCGAAGCCCAGCGACTGGTAGAACGCATTGGCCTGCGCGTTCTCGCGCCGGACCAGCAGCTGCAGTTTCGCGATGCCGGCCGTGCGCAGCCAGTCCTCCGCCGCCGCCATGATGGCGCGGCCATAGCCGCGCTTGCGCCCATCCGGATCGACCGCGACGTAATAGACCCAGCCGCGATGACCGTCCTGGCCGACCATGACCGTGGCGACGATGGCGCCGCCGTCGCGGCCGACCAGCACCGTCGAATTACCCCGCCGCCGCGCCAGCGCGATGTCGGCGTGCGGATCGTTCCAGGGCCGCGTCAGCCCGCAGCGCTGCCACAGCGCGACGACGTTCTCGACATCGGCATCGCCGATCGCATCGATCGTGAGGGACACGCTCACAGCACTTTGCCCGGGTTCAGGATGCCGTGGGGATCGAGCATCGCCTTGATCGACCGCATCAGCGCGATTGCGGTCTTGTCCTTGACCTCGGGCAGTTCGTCGCGCTTGAGCACGCCGATGCCGTGCTCGGCCGAGATCGAGCCGCCCATGCGCAGCACGATCTCGAAGACGACCGCGTTCATCTCGTGCCAGCGCGCGAGGTAATCGGCGCTGTTCGCGCCGATCGGCTGGCTGACATTGTAATGCAGATTGCCGTCGCCGAGATGGCCGAACGGCACCGGCCGGCACCCCGGGATCAGCTTGACCACGGCCGCGTTGGCCTCCTCGATGAAGGCGGGCACGGCGGCGATCGGTACCGAGATGTCATGCTTGATCGAGCCGCCTTCGGGCTTCTGCGCCCACGACATCTCCTCGCGCAATTTCCAGAAGCCGTTGCGCTGGCTGAGATTGGCCGCGATCACGGCATCGTCCACGATCTCCTCTTCCATGGCGCGGGCGAGGATCGTCTCCAGCGGCGTGCGGGCGTCGTCGCCGGGCGAGGACAATTCCATCAGCACGTACCAGGGATGCTTTTCCTGAAGCGGATCGCGCACGTCGTTGCCGTGGCGAACCGAGAAATCGACCGCCATTTCCGAGAGCAGCTCGAAGCTCGTCAGCGCGCTGGCGGCCTCGCCTTGCGCGATGGTCAGCAGCTTCAGCGCGGCCGCCGGCGATTTCAGCCCGACATAGGCGGTCTCGACCGACCGCGGCTTCGGAAACAGTTTCAGCGTCGCCGCCGTGATGATGCCGAGCGTGCCTTCCGCGCCGATGAAGAGATTGTGCAGATTGTAGCCGGTGTTGTCCTTCTTCAGCTTCGACAGCGTGTTGAGCACGCGTCCGTCGGCCAGCACCACCTCGAGCCCCAGCGCCATTTCGCGCGCCACGCCGTAGGCGAGCGCGGCGGTGCCGCCGGCATTGGTGGAGAGGTTGCCGCCGATGGTGCAGCTGCCTTCGGCGCCGAGCGACAGCGGAAACAGCCGGTCGACCTCGGACGCCTTCGCTTGCGCGATCTGCAGCACCACGCCGGCTTCGACCGTCATGGTGTTCGACGCCGTGTCGACCTCGCGGATCTTGTCGAGCCGTCGCAGCGACACCACCACTTCGCCATTGTGCGGCGTCTGGCCGCCGACCAGACCTGTGTTGCCGCCCTGCGGCACCAGCGCGATGTTGTGCGCGGAGGCGAGCTTGCAGATCTCGGCGACCTCGGCGGTCGAGCCCGGGCGCAGCACCAGCGGCGAGCGGCCGTGGAACAGGTTGCGCTCCTCGGTGACATAGGTCTCGATGTCGGCCGCGGCGGTGATCGCGTGTCTATCGCCGACGATCCTGCGCAATTGCTCGATCAGCTCGGGCGCCAGCGGAGGTGGGACGGATGTGTTGATGTTCATGGTCTCTTCTCACGCTTCTATCGGGCGACCGCAGCCCGGCGCAGCCGGTCGTTGATGGCCTCGCCGAGCCCTTGTTCGGGAATCGTCATCACCGCGATCACCGGCGCGCCCTTCGCATCGAGGCTGCGAAGATAGCCGAACAGATTGGCGGCGGCTTCATCGAGATCGCCGGCGGGCGACAAATTCATCACCGCCGACGCGGCGTCAAGGCCGGGCAGGCGCGATGGCCCGAATGCCAGCAGCGCCTCGCCCGGGGCGACCTCGCGCGCGTCGAGCCGCACCTGCGCGCGCGGCGCGTAATGCGAGGCCAGCATGCCCGGCGCCAGCGGCTGGCTGTCGTCGCTCCCGGCCTCGACCGGCGGCCGCGCCAGCGGCGCACCGAGCACCGCCTCGATCCTTTCGCGCGACAATCCGCCCGGCCGCAGCAGCATCGGCGCCTCGAAGCAGCCGACGATGGTGGATTCGACGCCGACCTCGACCGGCCCGCCATCGACGATCAGGTCGATCCGGCCCGCAAGATCGCTCGCGACATGGGCGGCCAGCGTCGGCGAGACATGGCCGGAGATGTTGGCCGACGGCGCCACCACGGCCCCGCCAAAGGCCCGCAGGATCGCCTGCGCGACCGGGTGGGCGGGAATGCGGATCGCGACCGTGTCGAGGCCCGCGGTGGCGAGATCCGCCACTGGGCAGCCCGCCGTCTTCGGCACCACCAGCGTCAGCGGCCCCGGCCAGAACGCTTCCGCCAGCAGCAAGGCCCGGGCATCGAACCGGCCGATCGCCTGCGCGGCCGCGAGATCGGCGACATGGGCGATCAGCGGATTGAAGGCCGGCCGGCCCTTGGCGGCGTACAGATGGGCGATGGCGGCCGCATCGGTGGCGTCCGCGCCGAGCCCGTAGACCGTCTCGGTCGGGAACGCGACCAGCCCGCCAGAGGCCAAAGTCCGGGCCGCGGCTTCGGCCGCGGCGTCGCCGGCCGGTAAAATCAGCGTTTCAAGACCCGTTTTCACTGGGACGAAATTCCTCAAATCGGCCGCTTGCGGTGCGCCACACCCGACGCTATAAGCCGGCCTCTTGTCGGAGTGTGGCTCAGCCCGGTAGAGCACTGCGTTCGGGACGCAGGGGTCGCAGGTTCGAATCCTGCCACTCCGACCAAGATTTCAAGCCGTTATAGTTTCGATGGTTTTTGCGCGCAACGACGAGCGCGCTGTTTTGGGGCGCGGCGGCCATGCCGAAGACCCTCGCGGAACGCCCCTGAGGGCCGGTCCCGTCGATGGACGGCTCACAGGCCGAATTCAGCCACGATCAGCGCGGCGATCACGATCATCGTCAGCGGTTTGCGCAGTTTGGGATACCAGGATGGCGCAAGGCCCGCCTGCGTCGACCTGAGGTCGAACAGCAGCTGGGCCGCGAAGCCGGCCGCCAGCAGGGCGAGGCCGTACCGGGGATCGATCAGCAAGGCGGCCCAGCCGGCGAGCGAGGGAAGGACGCTGATCGCGAGGGTGCGGGCGTCGATGGCGTGGTCCGGCTGCGCGATCGACCGGGTCATCGCGGCGCCCCAATGGATGCCGCCGAGAAAGGACAGGATCACGGCGCCGTAAGCCAGCAATCCCAGCAGCGCGGCCGGCTTCCCATCTCCGGGGATCACCTGGGAGGCAATCGACAGCCCGACGAATGGCAAAAGGCCCAATCCGCCGAGCCATGCGGCAGCTCGCGGAACGGTTGCATATTGCGGGCCCTCAGACATGCCGCGCCGCCAGCATTGTCGAGCAGAGCAGGCCGATCAGCGCGATCAAGGCGGCCACGCTCATGCCGTTCAAGGCGATCAGCCGCGCATATTCCGATGTCACCATCACAGGCTCGCCGAGATGGGCGTCGACGAAGAGATAGGCGATGAAGGGCAGGGCGGCGACGATCGCGGACTTGATGCGCTCTTCAGGCCGGAACAGCACGGTGCCAAGCAGCGCACAGGGCAGCAGGAACAGTTCGACGCCCGACGCGGCGCCGAACAGCTTGGTGCAAAAAACGGTGTTGCCGACCCCGGCGAGTGGCAGCAGCGCGCGCCCCGCGAACGAATTCCGTTTCGCCACCGCCGGGACCGCGAGGAAGAACGGTGTCGACAGCAGGCTGACCCAGGCCGGCCAGGCCGCCGTCCCCACGATCCAATGCAGATAGAGCGGATAAAACGGCTGGTTGGAGCCCACCACGAGCGCGATCTTGCCGGCCAGCGCCGAGCGAGGGTCCGGGTGATCGGCATAATCGCCGATCCAGGCTGCAATGGTCTTGATCATCTGTCCTGGGCGCGCCGTTTGATCTGATCGTCCCGCACGATGGCGCCGCCATAGCCTAGGAAACGGTTCCAGTCCGGATTTGGATCACGCCAGCGGCGGGGAAAAGGGCCGGGCGCAATGATCCAAAACCCATACGGAATCGTTATGCAGATGAAAAGTCCCGCTCTGTGTGTGGCGCGACGCGGGTTGCGAGCGCAAGCCGTGCGGCGGGCGTGTTTATCCGCTCCGGGCAAGCCTGCCATGCCGAAGATGCGACGCAAAGCGGACCTTCCGACCAAGATATGCGCCGCTTGCAAGCGGCCATTCGCCTGGCGGCGAAAATGGGCGCGCGATTGGCCGGAGGTGAAATTCTGTTCCGAACGCTGTCGCGGCGACGGGCGACGAGCCGCGCGCCAGGAAGGCTGACCATGCTGCGCAAGGACATGAAGACCGGTCTCGCGCCGACTGCGGATCCCGCCGAGATCGCGCGGTTCGAGGCGCTCGCCGAGGATTGGTGGAATCCCGACGGCCGCATGAAACTGGTCCATAGCTTCAATGCGGCGCGCGTCGCGCATCTGCGCAACCGGCTCCCCGCGCTGATGGTGCGCGACACGAGGCTGGCGCGGCCGCTGGAAGGAATGACCCTGCTCGATGTCGGTTGCGGCGCCGGCCTCGTGATGGAGCCGATGGCGCGTCTCGGCGCCGCGGCGCTCGGCATCGACGCCGCCGAACGCAACATTCGCGTGGCGAGCCTGCATGCGGACAAGGCCGGTCTGCCCATCGCGTACCGGCAGGCCGTTCCCGAGGAGCTGGTCGCCGAAGGGCGGCAGTTCGACATCGTGCTATCGCTCGAGGTCGTCGAGCACGTCGCGGACACCGATCGCTTTCTCGCTGCCACCGGCAGCCTGGTTGCGCCCGGCGGCCTGCTGGTGATCGGCACGTTGAACCGCACGCTGGTGTCGTTCGTGAAGGCGATCATCGGGGCGGAATATGTGCTGGGCTGGTTGCCCCGCGGCACGCACGACTGGCGTCGCTTCATGCGGCCGGACGAGATCGCGCGCACGCTTGCTCCGCTCGGCTTCTCCGTCGTCGAGACCTGCGGACTGGAACTCGCGCCGATCGGCATGCGCTGGCATACGACCCGCTCATGCAACACCAACTATCTGCAGATCCACCGGCGGCGCGGCGAGCCGACGGCGGCATGATCGGCCGGGCGCGCGGTGATCCAGAAGCGCGCGCCGCTCGTTATCCGATGTCGTCCGTCGCCAAGTCATTTGCTTCGTGGCGGCGGATAAAGCGAAAGGTTGAATGGCGTGACTGTGAATAGCGGAAGTGCTCCTGATCGGCTGCAGCGGCCGAGCCGCGAAGAGGCCGAGGCTGCATTTCGAACCATTATCCGGTGGGCGGGCGACGATCCGGACCGGCCAGGATTGCTCGAAACGCCGGCCCGCGCGGCGCGGGCCTTCGAGGAATATTTTGCAGGCTACAAGCAGGATCCGATCCAGATCCTCGACCGGACCTTCGACGAGACGGGCAGCTACGAGGAGATGGTGATCCTGCGCGGGATCTCCTTCGAGAGCCACTGCGAGCATCACATCGCGCCGATCATCGGCCGCGCCTGGGTCGCCTATGTGCCGGATGGCCGTGTCGTCGGCATCTCGAAGCTCGCGCGCGTGGTGCAGGTCTACGCCAAGCGTTTCCAGATCCAGGAACGCATGACCTCCGACATCGCGTCGGCCGTTCAGAAGGCTCTCAATCCGAAGGGCGTGGGCGTCATTCTCAAGGCCAATCACCACTGCATGTCGACCCGCGGGGTGCAGAAGATCGGTTCGGACATGGTGACGAGCTGCATGCTCGGCTGCTTCCGCGACAATCCGATCTCGCGTCAGGAGTTCATGGCCATGGTCGAGGATTGAGCGTGGCACTGCGCCGCAGGATTTTCGAACCGGCATGTGATCCAGCCGCAGCGAGCCTCCGTTTCGTCAGCGTCGATCGCATCTGATCGCACGATGGATGCGGCATATCGCGCGCATCCGTCACATCGGTTGAGTTTCAATCATGGCAACTCGGAGAAAATGATGACGCCTGCAATTCGTTCGTTCGTGGCCGGAGCCACCATGCTGGCCGGCTTGCTCGGTCCCTCGATGGCGCGCGCCGCCGATATCGTCGACACCGCCGTTGCTGCCGGATCGTTCACCACGCTGGTGACCGCCGTGAAGGCCGCGGGCCTCGTTCACACGCTGAAGGGCAAGGGCCCGTTCACGGTGTTCGCCCCGAACGATGCGGCGTTCGCCAAGCTGCCGCCGGGAACGGTCGAGTCGCTGCTCAAGGACAAGGCCAAGCTCGCGGCGATCCTGAAGTATCACGTTGTTCCGGGCCGCGTGAAGGCGGCTGACGTGGCCGGCAAGTCGCTCCAGGTGAAGACGGTGCAGGGCCAGACCGTGAGCGTCAACGGCAATCTCGGCGTCACGGTCAACGATGCGCACGTCATCCAGCCCGACATCGAGGCCTCGAACGGCGTCATCCACGTGATCGACACCGTGCTGCTGCCGCCGGCACGCGCCAAGAAGATGCATCACTGAACGACATCATCGTCGGAGCACCCGGCCGCTGCGGCGGCCGGGTGTTTTTTTACAGTTTGTAGGGCGCCCTGACGCCGGGATCGCCGTCCGGAAAATCCTTGGTGTCATGATGGGTCGATCAGGGCCGTCCATCAAACCCCTGCGTGGCGATAGCCGATTGCCAGCCAGCCTTGCTGACGGCTAGATGAGCGCACAGTCGATCGCGCTCACGGCGCGATCGACCAAAAGCAAGAAGCAGGGGTGGAAATCATGAACAGGACGATCGTCGCGCTGGTCGCGGCTTTTGGCGTCGCGGCCTGCGGGCCGGCATGGGCCGCGTGGCCGGACGACAAGCCGGTCGAAGTCGTCGTCGGCTTCGCGCCCGGCGGTGGCACCGACGTGATGGCGCGCAAGCTTCTTCCGTTTGTGGAGCGCGCGCTGGGCGGCAAGGCGAAGTTCGTCGTCCTCAACAAGCCTGGCGCCGGCGGAGAGATTGCATTTGCCTCGATCGCGCGCGCGGCGCCCGACGGCTATGCGATCGGCGTCGTCAACGTGCCGGGCTACAATTTCCTGCCGATGACACGCAAGACCCAGTACGCTACAAACGACATCCGGCTGGTCGCGCGGGCCGTCGAGGATCCGAATGTGGTCGTGGTGCCCGCGGACAGCGGGTTCAACACTCTGCCTGATGTGATCGCCGCTCTGCGCGCCAGGCCGGGCTCGGTGACGTTCGGTCACAACGGGGCCGGCACCAACGGTCATCTGGCGATTCGCATGCTCGCCGCCGCCGCCAAGGTGGAGCCCAACGAAATCTCCTACCGTGGAACGGCCGCCCAGCGCACCGACCTGCTCGGCGGGCATCTGCAGGTGGGGATGATCAGTCTCAGCGAGATTCCCGAACTGCATGGCAGCAACAAGGGGCCGCTCCGCGTCATCGCGATCCTGTCGAAGAAACGCTTTGCAGCGCTGCCGGAGGTTCCGACGGCGGAAGAAGCGGGCTTTGCCGTCATATCGACGGCCGAGCGCGGCTTCGCGGTCGCCAAGGGCGTTCCGGACGACATCGTCAGCAAATTGGAAACCGCAATCGCGGAAGGCCTGCGCAGTCCCGACTTCCTGAAGAGCTCTCCCGGCGACGAGCCGGTGATCTCCTTTCTGCCCGGCGCCGAGTGGCAAAGGCACCTCGACGCCATGTCCGAGGCGTTGCGTCCCTATGCCGAAAGCATGCGCGCCGACGAGCAGAAGTGATCCAGCCTGCTGCGCAGAGGCGGTGGCTGTCCGCGCGCGCGCGAACCGGTGCGCGCGGCCTATTTCCGCAACAGCTCGCTCAACGCCGCCGTCGCCTCGGCGCAGCGGATGTCGTCGATCTCGCGCGACAGGCTGAGTGCGCTCGATTTCAATTCTTCGACCTTCCAGCTCTCGGGATGCTGGGTCTCGAGTTGACCGAGCCGCTTGTTCAGTTCGTCCAGTCTGGATTGCAACAGCTCGACACTGGCGGCCCCGTTCACCGCCCAGACTCTTTGCGCTCGCATCATGGTTCCCCTGCACGTCTCACGGCGTTGTGAGAGCGGTTCGTGGCTGCAATGGGAATTTCTTTTGGCCGCCATCTGACCGCGGGGAACCGTTGCAGATAGGCAACGAGTTCCCTCGCGTAGGCGGTCAGGCGGCGCGCGTCCGTCCGGTGGATCGGTCCGACAGCCGGCTTTCCAGAATCGCGATGCTCATCTGGAGATTGTCGCGGCGGGCCCGCAGGTTCTGTGCAAGCAACGGGTAGGCGAGGTCCTTGGGGTCGGAGATGCCGGCCTTCCGCTCTTCCTCGAGAATGTCGGCATCGAGCATTTGGGTGCGCCAGCGCAGATCTGAGATCAGGGCGTGGAGCTGTGTCGGGATGGTCGCTTCGAAACGGGACATCGGCTGCATATGATCGCCTCATGATGAGACAGACCCACTGCGGATCTGCAGGATTGCATGCAGTGCAGCAAGGACGATGCCAGGGGCGCGGGCGGGGCAAGCCTGCCCGCCCGGCCGTTCAGGCGCGATGCGGGCACCTCGACGAGGTTCGTCAACGCCGCGCCACCACCACGCCCAGCATGAACGCGACCATCAGCGCGGGCAACGGGGCCTCCCGCACCATGCCGCGCACGATCGCCGGCCAATGTCGCCTGGAAGCGCGCGCCGGTGATGACCTGATGTCACCGGTCTGGATGATGCCCCATTCCGCTGCGAGGTCGGCGATCTCGCCCGACGCGAGTCTTTCGCCGTCGCGAATCCGGAACACTGCCGTGTTCGCGCGGTCGCGTGGCACCAGCGCCATCATCGTGGCGACGGCGGTGCGGAGCGTCATCTCGCCATAGCCTTGCAGCCTGACCGCTTCCTCGGGATCCGTTGTCATGCGAATGTCTCCTCAAACCGCAAAATGATGCGCAGCGCCGAAGGCGGCGATCGCGCACAGAACCAGCGCCGAGATCGCGCCGGTGACGCCGCGCGCAAGCCGCGCTCGTGTCAGATGTCGGGCCATGTTGCTCTCCTCGCCAGGTGGAACAATCGACGCCGAGGCGTCTGGTTCCTCGCCCCGGGCGATGCGAAGCATCGTCCCGTGCGCGGCGGGTGAGGGCTCTCACCACGCGGGGACATCCGCCGCAATTCTCCACAATCCCATTGTGGAGAAAGCCCTCTCCCCAACCCTCCCCCGCATGCGGGGGAGGGAGCCCACTGCCGATGCCGCCACACGGTGCGCGCCATACCCGCGCAGCCGCAGCCTTGCCTCTCCGCTGGGCATCGTGCCGGATAGCGGGGCTGTGCGGGTGACGCGCCGCGCGATAGGCTCGACCCGAGGCGTGAACCGGCGCGAACGAAGGAACGACGTGTGGCGAGATTTGTGAATGTGGCGGCCGGCCAGCTTGGCCCGGTTGCGAGACGCGAGACACGAACCGAGGTCGTGGCGCGCCTGATGGCCCTGATGCGCCAGGCGCACGCCAACGGCTGCGACCTGATCGTCTATCCCGAACTCGCGCTGACCACATTCTTTCCGCGCTGGTATTTCGAGGATCAGGCCGAGATCGACAGCTTCTTCGAGCGCGAGATGCCGGGGCCGGCGACGCAGGCCTTGTTCGATCTCGCGCGACAGCTCGGCATCGGGTTCTGCCTCGGCTACGCCGAGCTGATTGTCGAATCCGGCATTGTCAGGCGCTACAACACCTCCATCCTGGTCGAGAAGAGTGGCGCGATCGTCCTGAAGTACCGGAAGGTTCATCTGCCCGGTCATGCCGAGCACGAGCCATGGCGCGAATTCCAGCATCTGGAAAAGCGCTATTTCGAGCCCGGCAGCGGCTTTTCCGTAACCAGGGCGTTCGGCGGCGTGATGGGGATGGCGATCTGCAACGATCGCCGCTGGAGCGAGACATACCGGGTGATGGGCCTCCAGGGCGTCGAGATGGTGATGATCGGCTACAACACCCCGGTGCACAATCCGCCCGCGCCGGAGCACGACGATCTGTCGCTGTTTCACAATCATCTGGTGATGCAGTCCGGCGCCTACCAGAACGGCACCTTCGTGGTCGGCGTCGCCAAGGCCGGCGTCGAGGAGGGCGTCGATCATATCGGCGGCAGCTGCATCATCGCGCCCTCCGGCGAGATTATCGCACGCTGCACGACCAAGGGCGACGAGATCGCGCTCGCCCGCTGCGATCTGGACCTCTGCAATTCCTACAAGCGCACCACGTTCAATTTCGACGTCCACCGCCAGCCGGCGGCCTATGGGATGATCGTGGAGCGCAAGGGCGTGACGACCATGGCGGACGGCACGCCGGTGCCGAAGGGGTGAGGCTCGCTCCCTTAGTAGCCCGGATGGAGCGCAGCGAAATCCGGGGCCGCTTTCCCCTCACACGACGCTTTCCCGAATTGCGCTGCGCTCCATCCGGGCTTCTGTAACGGGCCTCAGTAAGTCAATCCCTTTTTGCCTGATCCAATCGCTGGGCACTTGCTTCTGT
>NZ_JAFCKW010000025.1 GCF_018129965.1 Bradyrhizobium diazoefficiens
GACAAGCAGATCCCCGAGCAGATCGGCTCCGGCCCGTTCAAATTCGTGCAGGGTGAATTTCAGCCCGGCGTGAAGGCGGTCTACGTCAAGAACACCGATTACGTGCCGCGCAAGGAGCCGGCAAGCTGGACCGCCGGCGGCAAGGTCGTGAAGGTCGACCGTGTCGAGTGGATCACCATGCCGGACTCGCAGACCGCAGTGAACGCGCTGCAGTCGGGTGACATCGACTTCATGGAAGTGCCGCCGTGGGATCTGCTGCCGGTGCTCGAAGGCAATGCCGACCTCAAGGTCGAGGTGCTGAACAAGTTCGGCTACCAGACCCTCGGGCGCATGAACTTCCTGTATCCGCCCTTCGACAATCTCAAGATTCGCCGTGCCGCACTTCTGGCGATGAACCAGAAGGACGTGCTCGACGCGCTCGTCGGCAATCCCAAATACTACAAGATCTGCGGTGCCTTCTTCGTCTGCGACACGCCGTTCGCAACCGACGTCGGCTCGGAATCGCTGGTCAAGGGCAACGGCATGGCGGAAGCCAAGAAGCTGCTGGCCGAGTCCGGCTATGACGGCACACCTGTCGTTGTCATGGTGCCAGGCGATGTCGTGACGCTGAAGGCGCAGCCGACCGTCGCAGTCCAACTGCTCCGCGAAGCCGGCTTCAAGGTCGACGCGCAGGCGACCGACTGGCAGACGGTGGTGAGCCGCAGAGCCAGCCAGAAGCCGCCGAAGGAGGGTGGCTGGAACATGTTCTTCACCAACTGGGTCAGCGCCGACGTGTCCAACCCGATCTCCAATCTCTCGATCGGCGGCCAGGGCAAGAAGGGCGGCTGGTTCGGCTGGGCGGAGGATGCCAAGATCGAGAAGCTCAAGGACGATTTCGTCCGTGCCGCGTCGCTCGACGATCAGAAGAAGATCGCGACCGAAATCCAGAAGGAAGCCTACGACCAGGTGATCTACGTGCCGCTCGGCCAGTATCTGGCGCCCAGCGCGTGGCGGAAGTCGCTGACCGGCGTACTCGACGGCCCGGCAACCCCGGTGTTCTGGAACGTCGACAAGACCGAGTAGGCGAGGGCGCGTCCCGCCTTCCGTCTCGACCTTCTCGCGGCGCCGCTGTCATCAGCGGCGCCGCTCGTCAAAGAACCCCAGGAGAACTTCTCAGGAGAACTTCATTGTCCCAGGTCACGCGCCGGAAACGTCGGTCTTTCGCCTCTACACTTGCGCTGTCGGTCATGGCGCTTTCGACCCTGGCCTCGCCGGTTCTTGCCGCGGGCAAGACCATTTCCGCCGTGATGCATTCGGATCTGCGCATCCTCGATCCGATCTTCACCAGCGCCTATATCGCGCGTGATCATGGTTACATGGTCTACGACACGCTGCTCGCGACCGATTCCAACTTCAAGATCCAGCCGCAGATGGCGGACTGGAATATCTCCGACGACAAGCTGACCTACACCTTTACCCTGCGCGACGGCCTGAAGTGGCATGACGGCACGCCGGTCACCGCGGAAGACTGTGTCGCGTCCCTGAAGCGCTGGGCTGTTGTCGATGGCATGGGGCAGCAGATGATGCTGTTCACCGCGAGCATCGAGGCGACCGATCCAAAGACGATTACGCTGAAGCTGAAGGAGCCGTACGCGCTCGTGCTGGAATCGATCGGCAAGCCGTCCTCGCGCGTGCCGTTCATGATGCCGAAGCGCCTCGCCGAAACGCCGGCTGACAAGCAGATCCCCGAGCAGATCGGCTCCGGCCCGTTCAAATTCGTGCAGGGTGAATTTCAGCCCGGCGTGAAGGCGGTCTACGTCAAGAACACCGATTACGTGCCGCGCAAGGAGCCGGCGAGCTGGACCGCGGGCGGCAAGGTGGTGAAGGTCGACCGCGTCGAGTGGATCACGATGCCGGACGCGCAGACCGCGTTGAACGCACTGCAGTCGGGCGATATCGATTTCATGGAAGCTCCCGCCATCGAAATGCTGCCCGCCATCGAAGCCGACAAGGAGCTCAAGACCGAGATTCTGAACAAGTTCGGCTTCCAGACCGGCGCGCGCATGAACTTCCTGCATCCGCCGTTCGACAACGTCAAGGTTCGCCGCGCGGCCCTCATGGCCGTCAAGCAGAAGGACGTGCTCGATGCGCTGATCGGCAATCCCAAATACTACAAGACGTGCGCGGCGATCTTCATCTGCGACACGCCGTTCGCGACGGACATTGGCGGCGAGACCCTAGCCAAGGGCGGCGACATGGCTGCAGCCAGCAAGGCGCTCGCCGAGTCCGGTTACGACGGGACACCCGTCGTCCTCATGGCGCCGGGCGACGTGCTGAGCTTGAAGGCTCAGCCCATCGTGGTGGCCCAGCAACTGCGTGAAGCCGGTTTCAAGGTTGATCTGCAGGCGACCGACTGGCAGACGGTGGTGAGTCGGCGCGCCAGCCAGAAGCCTCCGAAGGAGGGCGGCTGGAACATGTTCATCACCAACTGGGTCAGCGCCGACGTGGTCAATCCGATCTCCAACGTTGCTGTCGGCGGGCAAGGCAAGAAGGGCGGCTGGTTCGGCTGGGCGGAGGATCCCAAGGTCGAGCAGCTCAAGGACGCCTTCGTTCGCGCCGCGTCGCTCGATGATCAGAAAAAGATTGCGATCGAGATCCAGAAGGAAGCCTATGATCAGGTGCTCTACGTCCCGCTCGGCCAGTATCAGTCGCCGAGCGCATGGCGGAAGTCGATCAGCGGCGTGATCGACGGCCCGGCGACGCCGGTGTTCTGGAACATGGACAAGTCGGAGTAGAACGGGGGCGTTCTTCGCCATACCAATCCTGTAAAATCCTCAGAGGCGCTGCTCCGTCGCGGCGCCTTTTTTCATTTGAACAGGCGAAGCGGATCCAGCTCTTGACTATCAGGTAAGTAATTGCTTACGGTAAGCAATGACTTACGGAACTGTGATTTCTGCTCTCTCAGACCCGACCCGGCGTCAGGTCCTTGAACAACTACGCGGTGGACCACGCGCAGTGAACGCCATCGCGGCCGGTCTGCCGGTCTCGCGTCCAGCCGTTTCGCAACATCTGAAAGTCTTGAAAGAGGCCGGGCTGGTCGAGGAGCGGAGTGAGGGCGCCCGTCGCTATTACTCCGTGCGTCGCGAAGGGCTTTTGGAAGTGCGCGCGTGGCTCGACAGTTTCTGGGATGGAGCCCTCGAGGCATTCAAGCTGGAAACCGAACGTACCCACAACGCAAAGAAAGGGGACAGATGAACGAGCGAATTGCGATTGCCCCGGTGCGCAAGACGATCCGGGTCGCGGCGCCGATCGATCACGCCTTCGATGTTTTTACCACCGGCCTCACGCGCTGGTGGCCCTACGACTACGGCGTCGGAAAGCAGCCGATCGCGAAGGTTATGATGGAGCCGGGTCCGGGCGGTCGCTGGGTAGAGATTGCCACCGACGGCACCGAGACAACGGTCGCCACAATCACTGTCTGGGAACCGCCGCATCATCTCGTCATGCTTTGGCAGGTTAACGCGCAATGGAAGCCGGATTCGCAAATGCAGTCCGAGGTCGATGTCCGATTTATTGCCGAGGGGACCGAAGCGACCGTCGTGGAACTGGTGCATCACAGGTTTGAAACCATGGGTGCTGAAGCGGGAGCCTCTATGCGCAGAGATGTAGACGGCGGCTGGCCCGGCCTACTCGGTCGGTTCGCGAACGAGGCGACCTGTCGGAGAGCTTCCAATGGAGAAGGAGTTGATTGATGCCAGAATTTATCGTCCACGGTATTCCGGGCAGCCCGTACGTGCGGAGCGTACTGGCCACGCTTGAAGAAAAAGGCGCAACTTATCGCATTGAGCCGGTCGCGGCCGGACAGTTGAAGTCTCCGGAGCATCTGGCCCGACATGCGTTCGGACGCGTTCCGGTGCTCGACCACGGCGACTTCAGTCTCTACGAGACGCAGGCCATCCAGCGCTACCTTGATCGCATCTTGCCTGGTTCGCGCCTCACTCCGGCAGACCCGCACAGCGCTGCACGGATGGATCAGGTGATGAACATCAACGATTGGTATCTCTTTCATGGTGTGGGCGACGTCATCATCTTTCATCGCGTCGTCGGACCAAAGTTGATGGGGCTCGCCCCAGACGAAGCGGCCATCCAAGACGCAATGCCGGCCGCCATCAACGTTTTTGCGGAGTTGGCGCGGCTGTTGGGCGAGCAGCCCTATTTCGCAGGCAACGAAGTATCCCTCGCTGATTTGCTGGTTGCGCCCGGCGTCGAGTTTTTTTCCGATACGCCGGAATGGTCGGTGCTCGGACGCCCCCACGGCAATCTCGCCGCTTGGCTCGTCCGGATGCAGCAGCGACCGAGCATGAAGGCGACGACGTGGGAGCGGGTTGCCGCTCGGTCGCAGGCTGCTTGATCTTGATGACTCGCCGGCCTCGACCGGCTCCCGGGCCTTAGTGCGGCGCCGCTGTCATGAGCGGCGCCGTTTTCGTCTGTCAGAGCCGCGCTGCTCGGGGGTGTGGAGCTTTGAGCTGTTCCAGTTTCCAATTGTTGCTATTTGTTTCTGTTCTGAACTAGATGTGCGCAACTTGCACATCACTTCAATCACCGAATTGATTCTAGTGTCGATTGATTTTGCACTTCAGGCGATGGCCGAAAGGTCCGATCGCGCGCCATCCCGATGGCGACTGCCTTTCCTGCGCTGGCTCGACGGCGTCGAAGCGGGCTGGGCCGTGCCGCTGCTGCTCATCTGCTTCGTCGCGATCTGGACGCTGTATCTGGCCATCGCCTATGCCGGGGGCGGCCTTCACCCCGATACGCTCGAGGCCTGGACGCTGGGGAGACATTTCGAGTGGGGTTATCACAAGCATCCGCCGCTGATGGGGTGGATTGCCGCGGGCTGGACCTCGGTGTTTCCGCTGAGCGACTGGTCGCTGCAATTGATGGCGATGGTCAATGCCGGGCTCGCGCTGTTCTTCGTTGACCTGGTCGCGCGGCAATTCGTGACGGGCCACAAGCGCATCCTGGTGCTGCTGCTGTTGATGCTGACGCCGGCCTATCAATTCCATGCGCAGCGCTTCAATGCCAATGCGGTGCTGCTCGCGACCTGGCCGCTGGCGACTTGGTGCTTTCTGCGCGCGTTCGAGACCCGCAAGGCGTCCTGGGCGGTCGCGGTGGGCTGCACGACGGCGCTGGCGATGGTCGGCAAGTATTATTCGATCTTCCTCGTCGCCAGCTTCGCGTTTGCTGCGCTGGCGCATCCGGGGCGGCGCGCCTATTTCACCTCGGCTTCACCCTGGATTTCGGTCGTCACCGGGCTTGCGGTGCTGTCGCCGCATGTCTACTGGCTCTCGACGACGGGGGCCTCGACCTTTACCTATGCGCTGAACCACGCCAACGGCAATGCCGCGAGTTCGCTTGGCGAGGTGAAGGGCTTTCTGCTGGGGTTGGCGGCGGCGATGGGCGTGTCAGCGGTGGTGTGGATATTCATCGCAGGCACGCGCCTGAAGCAACTTCCGGCCGACTTCGCCGCGATGAGCCCGGGGCTGCGGCTTCTGTTCTACATCGCGATCGGCACGATCGTGCTGCCCGTCGTGACATCGCTGGGGTTAGGCACGGACCTGCCGTCGCTGTGGGCGTTGCAGGGGTTGTTCCTGTTCGTCGTGCTGATCGTCTGCGGCGCGCGCTATCCGATCGAACGCTTCTATACCGTCAACGTCACGGTGCTCGTGGCGGGTGTCGCGCTCGCCGCCGCCCTGGTCGCGGCACCGATCCATGCCGTCTATCGCAACACGCACGGTTATGAGGAAGGGCGCAATCTCTACGGCGATGTTGCGAGCATGCTGACACGTGAGTGGCGCGACGTCACCGGCCAGCCGATGAGCGGCGTCAGCGGCGACGATGCGCTGGCTTTCGCCGCGGCGTTCTACAGTCCCGATCATCCGCAATATACGCGGCCTTTCGAATTCCAGTACGACTGGGGCATGCCGCGCCAGACGACGCTGGATCGCGGCTGGGCCGCGGTCTGCTTCCGCGGCCAGGACTATTGCAACAAGTGGATGAACCGGGTGTCCGAGCTCGCCGGATATTTCGTGCGGCGGGAGTTCACCGTGCAGGCGAGGCTGTGGGGTCAGCCCGGTCTCACGCGCGATGTTGTCGTGTTGATCGTTCCGCCGCGTGCCGCACGTACGGTGCCGGATAAGGCGGCAGAAGACTTCAGTGCCAGCAGGCGCGTCGCCAACTAGCGCCCGCGCTCAGCAATGGCTGTCGCGAAGGCCCTCGAGGCCTTCGCTGGGGAATGGCCCGGTGAATGCGGGATATTTCGGCTGCGGCTCGGGACGTTTGGTGTCCGCTGGCGCCGAGGCGTGCTGGTCTTCACGGAGTTCCGGTTCCATTGCGGCGGCCTTTCGAATTGCTGCAGAACAACAGCGAGGCCGCCGGCAAGTTCCTCAAGCGATAGGGCGGTGGTGCGGCCTGAACAGCCGTCCCTTTTCCACCATCAGCACGATCCCAAGCGCTGCGGCCGTCGACAGGAAGAAGCCGACCGCGAACGGCATCAAGGTGCCGTCGAAGCTTTGCCCGATCGCCATGCCGATCGCGATGCCGATCAGGGTGGTGATGGAGCCGTAGAGCGAGGAGGCCGTGCCGGCGATGTGGCCCTGCGGCTCCATCGCGAGCGCCGTGAAGTTCGCGACCATCATGCCGAACGCGAACATCATCAGCGCCGAGAGCGCCATGAACAGCGCCAGCGGCAGCATGTTCAGGCTTTCCGTGACGAGAAGGACGGTCGCCGTGACGGCATAGAGCGTCAGCGCCCCGTGCGAGATCACGCGCATGCCAAGCCGTCCGACGAGACGCGCATTGAGGAAGCCTGCAATGGCGACGCCGGTGGCGATCGCCGCGAAGGCGAGCGGAAAATAATGGCCGAGGTGGTAGATGCCGGTGAACACCTGCTGCGCCGAGAACACGTAGGCGAACAGCGAGCCCATGACGCTGCCCGCGGCCATCGCGTAGCCGATGGTCTGGCGGTTGGTCAGGGTTTGCCGGAATGCGGAGAGGACGTCGGCGGGTGCAAGCGACCTGCGTTCGCTATCCGGCAGCGTCTCCGGCAGCCGCAGCACGCTCCAGGCGAGCGCCAGCAGGCCGTAGAGCGCCAGCACGACGAAGATGCCCCGCCATTGCGACACCAGCAGCACCGCCTGTCCGAACGACGGTGCGACCACGGGCACCGCGATGAAGACCATCATCGCCAGTGACATCACGCTCGCCATCCTGCGGCCGACATAGCAATCGCGCACGATCGAGGTCGCGATCACGCGCGTCGCCGCGGTGCCGAACCCCTGCAGCGCGCGCGCCAGCAGCAATGTCTCGAACGAGGGCGCGGCGACCGCCAGCACGCTGGCGATGGCATAGACCGTCATGCCGCCGAGCAGCACCGGGCGTCGCCCGAACCGGTCCGACAGCGGTCCCATGATGAACTGGCCCGCGCCGAAGCCAATCAGGAAGGTCGACAGCACGAGCTGGAAATGATTGGCGTTGGGAATCGCGAAGGCTGCCCCGATGTTGGGCAGCGCCGGCAGCATCATGTCCATCGCCAGCGGATTCAGCGCCATGATCGACGCGATCACGACAACGAATTCCGGAAAACCCATGGGACGGTGTCCCGAGGACACCCAATCATCGGCATTGACGTCGGACAAGGAAGCTCACCTCTGAAAATCAGCGGCTGTTCTAACGGCTATGCTGCGCTGCACAACCCATGTTTCGGGATGGCTGTCCGGCGGGTTGGGGACGGACACGAATTGGTGAGTTGATCGCCCGGCCTGCGATGATCGGTTTAAGCGCGTCTTAAGGACGATGGCTCGCTTGCGCAGCTTCGACCAGACTGCGCGCCAGTTGTCCTGCGGTCTCGACATAGGCGAGATCGCGGTGGATCAGCATCACGGTGGTGGCGCCGTCGAGAAGGACGATGAGCTGCCGCACAAGCGCCGTCGCATCGGCGACGCCGTGGCCGCGCAACTCCGTTGCGAGCCATGTTTCAAAACGTTTCTTGTGGACCGCGCCGGCCTTGACCGCCGGATGGGCCGGCGTGTTCGCGAGTTCAGCGATCGTGCGCAGGAAGCCGCAGCCGCGCCATCGCGGCGTATCCATCGAACGCCCGAGTTTCGTGAAGAGGCCGCGGATCTTGTCGGCTACGCCACCGTCGGTCTCGGCGAACCAGCGCCTATACAGATCCAGCGTCGGCTGGTCCCGCGCCGCGATGGTTTCGGCGACGAGCTCGTCCTTGCTGGTGAAGTGGTAGTAGAGCGTCTTCTTGGTGACGCCCGCCTTCTCGGCGACGGCGTCCATGCTCACCGCCCGGATGCCCTCGCCATAAAACAGGCGCGTCGCCGCGACGATGATCTGTTCGCGCGTGGTGTCGCCTCGACCTGACATGATGCCAATGTATACTGCCTAGTGAGTATACACAACGTTGCATCTGTGGCTGTCTTCACGTCCTGTCCGATCTGGAAGGAGCCGACGACTTGTCCGACTTGATACTCGCGGAAACGCGCGGCGCGGTTGCGTTGCTGACGTTCAACCGCCCGAACAAGCTCAATGCCCTGAGCTACGCGCTGATCGACCACCTGATGGAAATCCTCGACCGCATCGAGGACGAGGAGAAGATCCGCGCGGTCGTGCTGACCGGCGCGGGCGATCGCGCCTTTTCGGCCGGTGCCGACATTGCCGAGTTCTCGCAGAGCATCAGCTGCGGCCCTGAGGTCGCGGTGAAGCAATTCGTGCGGCGCGGGCAGGGCATGACCGCGCGCATCGAGGCGTTTCCCAAGCCGATCATCGCCGCCGTCAACGGCATCGCCTTCGGCGGCGGCTGCGAGATCACGGAAGCCGTGCATCTGGCCGTCGCGAGCGAGCGGGCGGTTTTCGCCAAGCCCGAGATCGCCATCGGCATCACGCCGACCTTCGGCGGCACGCAGCGCCTGCCGCGGCTCGCCGGCCGCAAGCGCGCGCTCGAGCACCTGTTGACCGGCGATTCCTTCTCACCGCAGCGTGCCCTGGAAATGGGACTGGTCAACCGCATCGTTCCGCACGCGCAGCTTTTGGAGTCAGCCTTCGCGCTGGCCGATCGCATCACGCGGCATTCGCATCTGGCGGTGGCCCGAATCATCACCGCCGCCACGCGCGGTCTCAACGTCTCGATTTCGGAAGGCCTCGCCATCGAGCGCGAGCAGTTCGCGCGCATGGCGGCGACCCATGACACGCGCGAGGCGCTCGATGCATGGCTTTCCGTCCGCGCGAAGCCATAACCCGGCTCGGCTGGTGCGGGCAGCCGGGGTCGAACCGGTGCGGCTCCTGCGTACCCAACTGGTACATATTGCGACTTGTGCTATGATCGATCCATGACCAAACCTAAAAACCCCTCTGCCAGGAAGCGCGTGGCCAAGCTTGTTATTGGCCGGGAACGCTTTGCCCAGATCAGCGCTGTTGAGGGTATTACGCCGTCAGCCGCGATGCGAAAGCGGGTAGCGCAATTCGATCGCCTCGGATTGTCGGCGGCAGAACGGCGGCGTGAAATCATCAAAGCCCACAAGAAGGGCTAGTCAGCTCAATGTATGATGCCGTTGAAGACCCGTATTGCTATCCGGGCACAACGGTTCTCAAAACAAGCTGGATCTCAGGACCCAGAAAGACCTCGACTCCTTCGAGGCCGAAATCGTCGCCCAGCGCGCCGAGGAGCCGCTCCCGACCGGCAAGCTCTCCTACCGACATTATCGCGCCATTCATCGCCATCTTTTCCAGGACGTCTATAGCTGGGCGGGGAAGATTCGCATGGTTCGAATTTCCAAGGGCGGCAATATGTTCTGCTATCCTGAGAGCATCGAGCGGGAGATGTCGACGCTGTTTCGCGCCCTCGCGGGACAGCGACAGTTCAAATGCCTAACCGCTGGCGAGTTCGCCACCAAGGCCGCCCACTTCCTCGCCGAACTCAACGCAATCCACCCGTTTCGCGAGGGTAACGGGCGGACTCAGCTTACATTCCTGACGCTGCTCGGGTCCGGCAAGGCCGGAGCAATGACGAACTCCTCCCGGCTTTCCGTCCGCGCGAAGCCATAGCCCGGCTCGGCTGGTGCGGGCAGCCGGGGTCGAACCGGCACAGTGCTTGCGCACCGAGGGATTTTAAGTCCCTTGCGTCTACCAATTCCGCCATGCCCGCATCGGCCCATCTATACGGCTCAAATCGCGTAAGGCAAGGAGAATACAGTCGTTTCCGCCTGCGTCGCGAGCCGTTCATCGCAGGGACGACCGTGCAGGACGGTGGGGGCCGCGCAGGCATGTCGACGGGATTGCCAACTCGCGCCAATAAATTATCGCTAGGCCGTAACATCACCGGCACGGTGGCCGTAGGGGTGTTCGGGAATGTTCGTCTCGCGTATCTGGAGTGCACCCGAGCAATGTTCTCGCTCGCAGCGAGACCGGTCTGGTCCAGTCCGCTTCCCGGTCCATCAAGGCTGCGAGCGGAGTTGGAATGAACGAAGAGACTGTCCGTGAGCCCGTGAATTCCGCACGGCGCTCGCTGCAAATGGCCATGAGACTCCATGTCGCCGGCAATCTGGAAGACGCCGAGCAGCATTATCTGCAAGTCTTGTCGGAAGATTATCGCATCTCGGAGGTTCTCCCGCTGCTTGCGAGCGTCGTTGCCAAACGCGGAGACATCGACCGCGCCGTGCATTACTGGGACAGGCTGCTTTCGATCGAGCCGCATCACGTCAATGCCCTGGCTGCCAAGGGGGGGCTGCTCTACAAGACCGGGCGTTTGGCCGACGCGCTGAGCTGCTTTGAAATGGCGACCGGCCTCGCTCCCCAGGATGCGCTCGTGCGCAACAATCTCGCGGTGGCGCTCGCCGATAGCGGGCGAAAGGATGAGGCGATCATCGAGTTTGGCCGCGTTCTTCGGCTTCAGCCGGACAATGTCAGCGCCTACCACCAGATGCGCCGATTGACGTCCGCGATCGTTCCCTTCTGGCACATCCCCATGATGAACGACACGCGGCGTAACGCGTGTTTCGAACGGGCGATTCGCCGTGCACTGGCAATCCGCGGCCCGAGCGCGCAAATTCTCGACATCGGCACGGGAGGCGGTCTGCTGTCGATGATGGCGGCGCGTGAAGGCGCGACCAACATCGTGAGCTGCGAAACGGTTCCGACCATAGCGCGCGTTGCGAAGGAGATCGTGGCCGACAACGGCTATGGCGGACAGATCACGGTCATCGGCAGATCCTCGACGGGCCTTTCCATCGGCGAGGACATGCCGGCGAGAGCCGACATCATGATTTCCGAAATTCTGTCCAGCGATCTCCTCGCCGAGGATGTGTTGAACACGTTCGAGGATGCGCGGCGCCGGCTGATTGCCGAAGATGCGATCGTGATTCCGAGGGCTGCGACGGCCATGGGCTGCCTGGTGGCAAGCGAAACGCTCGCCGCTTACAGCAACGTCAAGATGGCGTCCGGCTTCGACGTGTCTCGGTTCAACAGGCTCGCGCCGCTGCGTTTGCCCATCCATGGCACGATGACCGAATGGTCCAGACTTTCGGGCGATTTCGAAATCGCATCGCTGGATTTGACATCTGCCGCGCACGAACCGGAACTGCGGGCCGTGTCGATCCCCGTGACCGCAGCCGGAACCGCCGTGGGCGTCGTGCAATGGATGCAGGTCGACCTCATCGACGATATCGTCTTCGACAACCATCCGGATGGATACCATGATGGCGGCTGGCTGCAGGTGCTCCATGTCCTGCCCGAGCCGATGGCTGTCGAGGCGGGGTCGGTCGTGGACTTTCTGCTGGGTCATGACAGGTCCACCCTGATCGTGCTGCCGGCGGGCTCCCGGGCGCACCCAACCCTGAGCCAATGAGGCCCCGAGCGAAATTTGCGGCGCGGTCGCTCGATGACGCCGGCGAACTCGCCCCGCTGGACCCGGCCAGTTGCGTTGGCCCTGCGACTGGTCCCGCACCGCTACCAATTCCGCCATGCCCGCTTGATCCAAGCGGATCAAACACTTAAGTCCCTGTCCGGCCATCTGTTGGCGCCGCGCGAGCCGGATGGGTGGTTCTTCCTTGAGCGAGGCGGCCGCGCAAGGCAAAGCCTCAATCCGGACATCTGGCCCTGCTTTAGGCATTCTCAATTCAAGAGGACTAGCTTTCCGGCATGCTTGCTTCGTTTCCCTTTCGCCTGCGCGCCTGTGGCGCGGCTGCCGCGCTTCTGCTGGCCGGGTTCGCACTGTCCGCTTGCGCCAGCGTCAGCGAGACGATCGCTCCGGCCTTCGCAGATCCCGCGAAGTATGAATTGTACGACTGCAAGCTGCTCGAGACCGAGCGCAAGACGATCGCGACGCGCACCGAGGAGCTGCAGCGACTCATGGCGAAGGCGGAGACGGGCGCCGGCGGAGCCGTCGTCTCCGAACTCGCCTATCGCAACGACTATGTTGCGGTGCGCGGGCAGGCGCAGCTCGCCGACGAAGCCTGGCGCCGCAACAGGTGCCGGGAAACACCGGCAGGTGCACCGCCGACCACCTCCGGCCCGCAGCGGCCGGACATCAAGCCGGCCTCGATCCGCTAATCACGCGCGACCGGTCGATAGTCCCTTAGAGCGTTTTCGAGTGAAGTGGATACCGGTTCGCGTGAAGAAAACGCGTCAAAACAAGAATCTAGAGCTTCGGTTCTGATTCAATCAGAACCGAAAAAGCTCTAGGGCCGCCAGCCGTAGATCCAGTCCTGCCGCGCCAGCATCCGCTCCGGGCCGAGCGCGCGGATCGCAAGATCGCGTGCGATCGCGAATGGCCCGCCCAGATGATAAATGCGCCCTTGCTGCCGCGCCGTCCGCTGCACCCGCCGCACCCGCGCCTGGCGTGCGCGGCCATATTGCGTCAGCGCGGCGGTGATGCCGGCCGTGCTCTCGGCGGCCTCGAGGCTCAAATGCGTGGCGAGCACGGCGGCATCCTCGATCGCCATGCCGGCGCCCTGCGCGGCGAAGGGCAGCATCGCATGCACGGAATCGCCGAGCAGCGCGACCGGGCCCTTGCTCCAGGGGCAGCCCTCGGGCACGCCGAACAGCGCCCATTTGCGCCAGCTGTCGACCGCGGCCAGCATCATGCGCGCCGGCGGCGGCCAGCGCGGGGCGGCGAAGGCGTCCATCACCTCGAACGGATCGCCCGCGGTGCTCCAGCCCGGCCGGTTCCAGGTGCCCGGCAGCACCGCGACCACGTTGATCTGGCGGCCGCCCGCGATCGGATAGGCGACGAGATGGGCGTTCGGCCCCATCCAGAGCTGCACCCGCCGCGCGGTGTACTCCTTCGGCAACTGCGTCGCGTCCAGCGTGCCGCGCCAGGCGATCAGCCCGGAGAAGCGCGGCTGCACCTCGGGAAACAGGTGCTGGCGCACCGTCGACCAGATGCCGTCGGCGCCGATCAGCGCGCTGGCGAGATCGCTGCGCCGGATCGTGCCGCTGCGATGAACCACCGTCAGTCCCCTGGCGTGGGGAGCGACGTCCTCGAACGTCGCGCCCAGCTTCAGGTCGATATCGGGATGGTCGGACACCGCGCCTGCCAGCGCCGACTGCAGGTCGGCGCGATGCACCACCCAATAGGGTGCGCCGGCGCGTGCGGAGGCGGCTTCGCCCAGCGGCATGCGCAGCACCTCGCCGCCGGCCCGCGCGCTCATGATGCAGAGCGCCTCGGGCGTGACGGCGCGCAGCTTCAGCCGATCGGTGAGGCCGAGCTCGACCAGCACGCGGCTGGCATTGGGGGAGAGTTGCAGGCCGGCGCCGACGTCCTCGAGACGTTCGGCCTTTTCCAGCACGACGATGCGGAAGCCTCTCGCCGCGAGCGCCAGCGCGGCCGTCAATCCACCGATGCCGGCACCCGAAATGACGATCGTTCGGGACAGCGTCACCTCTGACCCATGCGGGCGGTCAGGCGACCTTGTCCTTGAGGACGCATTCCGGCGGACGGGCTTCGCCCGCCTTCAGGTCGGCCGCGAAGCGGTACAGCGTCGAGCAATAGGGGCAGATGATCTCGTTGTCGTTGCCGAGGTCGAGGAAGACGTGCGGATGGTCGAACGGAGGGTTGGCGCCAACGCACATGAACTCTTGCGAGCCGATCTCGATGACGGGAACGCCGGCATCGTTGTGGAAGTGCGGGACGACATGGTCGGACATCGTAGTTCATCCTGGAGTGGCAATGGCGGCAGACACAATCAAGACCTGACGCGGCATCTTTGAAGACGCCGCGGACCATACTGGCGGGTGCAGCTGATTGCTAGTCCGGCGGAACCGAAAGGCCCGCATTGCCCCATGCTCATTTGCTCATGCAAATTCGACACAATCTTGCGGCCTGAGAGAAGCCCTTCTTTCGTCGGGGCCGTTGTGTCGCAATTTTGGCATACTATGTCTGTGGACGAGCGCAATTGCGACGAAAGACGAACCAAGCGCAACCGACCATCAGGGACCGCCCGGGCTTTCCACATGAAGTGGCTGCGAATCACCACAGCGTTGAGCGGGATTGCGGCCTGCAGCTTCATGCTCGCGCAGGTCGCGCCGCATGCCCGCGAGGCTGGCGCGATTTTCGCCGCCCAGGACGATCCGGCCGCTTTGTCAGCGCTCCAGCTCGACGCGCTGCTGCGGCAGGGCGACCGCCTGATTCCGGACAATATCGAAGCGGCACTCGCCGCCGGCGATGCCGACCTCGCCGACAGTTTTGTGGCGCTGGCGCGTGACCGCAACATTGCGCTTCCCGATGATCTGCTCAGCCGCGTGAGCGACGCCGTCAAAGCCGAAAACTCCACCTCGCATTTCGCCAAACGCTTCGCCACCGGCCTCGTCACCGGCAACGCCGACGATGTCGCGAGCCTGTCCGGGACAGTGGCCGGCGATCTCTTCGTGATCGGCGACGTCAGGGACGTCGTGCGCGAGGGCAAGCATCTGGCCATGGGCGAGGACACCGACCATCTCGTGCTCGGCCTTGCGACGGCGGGCCTTGCGGTGACGGCCGCCACTTACGTGTCGGTCGGCGGCGCGGCCCCGGTGCGCGCCGGTCTGACGCTGGTGAAGGATGCGCGCAAAGTCGGGCGGCTCGGCGAAGGCCTCGCGCTCTGGGCCGGGCGCTCCGCACGCGAGATCGTCGATGGCCCGATGCTGCAGAACGCGGTTGCTAAGGGTTCGGTGTTTCGTCCCGGCGAGACCGCCACCGCGATCAAGGCCGCCTTCCGCGCCGAGAAGGCCGGCGCGCTTGTCAGGCTCGGCAAGGACGTCACCCGCGTCGCCGAGAAGACCGGCACGCGCGGTGCGATGGACAGCCTGCGCATCGCCGAAGGCCCGAAGGACGTCGCGCGCGCGGCGCGGCTTGCGGAAGCGGAAGGCGGCAAGACCCGCGCGATCATGAAGCTGCTCGGCCGCGGCGCGCTGCTGCTGGTCGGCGGCGCGTTCGACATCGCGCTCTGGCTGTTCGGCGCGGCGCTGACGCTGTTTGGCCTCGTATCTTCGATCAAGGCGACCGCCGAGCGGCTGACCCAGGCCTGGTGCGATCGCAGACGCGCGCGGCGGCTCCGCCGGGCGCAGGCCGCCGCGAATGCCGCTCTGGCGGACGCGGCCTTGACCGCCTAAGATCAATCTCTCCCCCCCCCCCTCGATCCCGGACCTGATGATGCCGAGCTTCCACAACGGCGCCGTTGAAATTGCCTATCTCGACGAAGGCGAGGGCGATCCGATCGTCCTGGTTCACGGCTTTGCCTCAAGCAAGAACGTCAACTGGGTCTATCCGACCTGGGTCTCCGAGCTGCGCAAGAACGGCCGCCGCGTCATCGCGCTCGACAATCGCGGCCATGGCGACAGCGCCAAGCTCTACGAGCCCGCGCAGTACTCGATCCCCACCATGTCCGGCGACGTTCTGGCGCTGATGGATCATCTCGCCATCCCGCAGGCCGACATCATGGGCTATTCGATGGGCGGACGGATGACGGCCTGGCTCGCGCTGAACGAGCCGCAGCGCCTGCGCTCGGCGATCCTCGGCGGCATCGGCATCGGTGGCCTGATCGAGGGCTCCGGGCCCGGCGAGAACGTCGCGAAGGCGCTGGAAGCGCCCTCGCTCGACGACGTCACCGATCCGGTCGGCCGCACCTTCCGCGCGTTCGCAGACCAGACCCGATCCGACTGCAAGGCGCTCGCCGCCTGCCTGCGCGGCACGCGCGCGCTGATGACCAGGGATGAGGCCGCGCGCATCGACGTGCCGGTTCTGATCGCGGTCGGCTCGACCGACGACGTCGCCGGCTCCGCCACCGCGCTCGGCGCGCTCATTCCCGGTTCGGAAGTCCTCGATATTCCCAACCGCGATCACATGCGCGCGGTCGGCGACAAGGTCTACAAGACCGGTGTGCTGGAGTTTTTGTCGCGGCGGGGGTGAGGCATTGCTGGTTTCAGCTGCGCGACTTCCGGTAAGGGTCCAAAAACGGACATAGCTTCAGGCCCGCTTCGGGTCACAACCGGACATGCGCTAAACTGACAATCTAGACCTTGTGCGCCCGTTCATTGCTAGACGCTGCCAAGTTGACAGTACGTACACCAAATCTGATGCTGAGAGCCCGTATGTGTCGGGCAATCCGGCATTACGCCCCGCGGACAAGCTCGCGGTGAAACGCGATCCTTGCTCCGCCAAGCGCGATAACGCTTCATCCCAGTCTCATTGCGCCTTGCCATCTTCCCCAAACCTCCGCGTCACCGCCATCAACACCACAAACGTCGCCACCCACACCATCCGCGCGCCGTAGCGGTCATGCGGGCCTGAGATCACGGCGCAGATGAAGGCGTTGCCGAGTAGCGCCAGCGTGACGGTCGCCGCCAGCAGCGTCAGATCGTCGAGCCGACGATGGAGAAGCGAATGCGCGAGCAGGGCCACCAGTCCCAGCATCGAGGCGAGCGCGACGGGCACGTGCAGCCGGTTGATCGCGGTGAAATCGAGCTCCCAGTTCTGCTGCCGCGCCGCGCGCATCGGCGCGACCTGTGCGGGGATGTAGCGCGCGATGATGCCGTAGGTGTGCGGAATCCAGCCACTCGTGCCTTCGCCGGTCGCCACATGCAGCAATTGCTGGCCCATCGCGCGCAAGGCCGCGCCGGCCTGCCACGCCGGATAATCCTTCAGCGAACCCACGACGATGGCGCCCATCTCGTCGTCGAGCCCGTCGAAGCGCCCGAGCGTGTTGAACATGCTCTTGCCCCACAGAAACTCGTCGGCGGTCGCCGGCAATTCGTTGCGATAGGGGCAGAGCTTGAAGGTTTCGCGCGGGCAGTGGTCATTCAGGTAACGCGCGACGATGCCGTCCTGCATCATGCGGCCGAAGGCGACGCCGGTGCCGCCGGGCGTCCAGGCCCATTTCCCTGATAGCGCATGGTTCGCCGCGACAAGCATCAGGCCGCCCGCGACGATGGTGAGGCTCGCCTGCGCCAATCCGGCGATCGGCAGGCGACGCCCTAGGAGCGGCCGCGCCATCCAGCCGGCGATGCAGAGCCCGAGCAGCACGCCGAGCGTGGCGCTGTGGGTCGCGGCGGCAAAGGCGGTGAAGACAAAGAGGGCGATCTTTTCCAGCGCCGTCGTCCGGCTGCCACCCACGACCAGCAGGAACAGCGACAGGATCGAGAGCCCGGCAAAAATATCGGTGAGCAGCATGCTGGCAAGCCAGGGCAGCGCGGTCGACAGGATCAGGATCAGGCTGATCGCGACGAAGCGGCGCGTCTGCATCATCGCGAGCACGCGCAGGGTGAGTTGCAGCAGCCACAGCGTCACCAGCGACTGGACCGCGAGATTTGTCCAGAAGCCGAAACTCTCGCCATAATGCAGATAAAGGCCGAACACGGTCGAGCGGCTGGGGACGAGATAGCCCTCGTACCAGCGCGCCAGATAGCCCCCGGTATCCCATTGCAACAGCGGATAGAAGTTCCAGAACGCCGGCGCGAGCATCAGCAAGGGCAGCGCCAGGGCGGCGAGCCGTAGCCACACGGTGTCCGCGGCCTGCGCGCGCAAATGGTCGGTGGTGCTGGTCAAATCCGCTCCGTCCTCGCCGGGACAATGCCTGCAATGAGGCCTCGGGGAGAATTCATCTATAGTTTGACGCCGCGCCGCTTGAATTTGACGAAACCCTGACCATTTTGAGCCGACCTTGCCGCCTGGGGGCGTCAGACAAAACTGTTGCGTTTCAATGCGTTGGCATGGTTGGCGAGGCAGGGTGCCGATCACTGCGGGGTAAGCCCGTCAGGACTTTGTCGCCTCAACTGTGTTATAGAGCCAGCAAAACCAGCCCATTCGAAAGAGCAACCATGGCAGTGCATCAGGTCAATCCGGGAGGAAAGCTCGCATCCCTCGATCCGATCTGGGATCGGATCCGCGGCGAGGCGGAAGACATCGTCCACCGCGAGCCCGAGCTTGCGACCTTCATCTATTCGACCGTGCTGCACCACAGCCGCCTGGAAGATTCTGTGGTGCACCGCGTCGCCGACCGGCTCGATCATTCCGCGCTGTCGGGCGATCTGGTGCGCCAGACCTATGACGAGGCGCTGCGCGACGATCCCGATCTCGGCAACGCCTTTCGCGCCGATCTCGTCGCCGTCTACGATCGCGATCCCGCGACCTCGCGCTTCATCGATCCCTTGCTCTACTTCAAGGGCTTTCACGCCATCCAGACCCATCGCCTCGCGCACTGGCTCTGGCTGAAGGGCCGCAAGGACTTTGCGTATTATCTGCAGAGCCGCGCCTCCGCAGTGTTCCAGACCGACATCAATCCCGCCGCGCGCATCGGCCGCGGCATCTTCCTCGACCACGCCACCGGCTTCGTCTGCGGCGAGACCGCCATCATCGAGGACGACGTCTCGATCCTGCACGGCGTCACGCTCGGCGGCACCGGCAAGGAGAACGAGGACCGTCATCCCAAGATCCGCCACGGCGTGCTGATCGGCGCCGGCGCCAAGATCCTCGGCAATATCGAGATCGGCCATTGCGCGCGCATCGCCGCGGGCTCGGTCGTGGTCAAGCCGGTGCCGCACAACGTCACGGTGGCCGGCGTGCCCGCCAAGATCGTCGGCGAGGCCGGCTGTGCCGAGCCGTCGCGCACCATGGATCAGATGATCAACGCCATGGGACTCTAGGGTCTGTGATGTGTTGAGTGAGGGGCCGGATTCTCCGGCCCTTTCGTCCCCAAATTGTTTGGCAATTGATGCTGGCGGTTCGTCGCGTCTCGTCCTAAAACCCGCCGACAAAATTTCGATCGGAGATTGGCCGTGGACGTCAAAGAAGTCAGAAAACTGGATGCGTATCTGAAGCGCGTATTCGGCAATCCCAAGATCCGCGTCGTGCCGCGGCCGAAGAAGGACGATTCCGCCGAGGTCTATATCGGCGAGGAGTTCATCGGCGTGCTGTTCGTCGACGACGAGGACGATGATCGCTCGTTCCAGTTCCAGATGGCGATCCTCGAAGACGATCTCGTCGACCAGGAATAGCTTTATCTTTCGTCATTGCGAGCACTGCTCGCGATGACGCCGCGTGAGAATGCCGCTCTCGTGTCCCGGACGCGCTGCAACGCTTTTCGCGTTGCTGCGCAGAGCCGGGGCCCAGAAGCGACACGGCGCATCTCCGCAATATGGGCCCGGCCTCTGCAGCGCACCGTCGAGGATAGGCAGCCGCGTCGTCGCATCAGCGATCGTGTCCCATGCTGCCATCATGCCCCTGTATTGCCCGACGGGTCAAGTCGAATTTCGAAAAAGACGAAAACGTCGGTGCGGCCCGAACCTTCGCTACTGTGCATGGGGTTGTTTTCGGTTTTTTGGTCGGGAGGGCTTCAGCCCTTCGGCCCGCGCATCTGCGCCGTCAGCCTGTCCATCGCGTTCGCGACATCCTGCCATTGCGACAGCCAGCTCCGCGGAAAGCGGAAGGTGAGGTCGGCGCCGCCGACGCGGCGGTCCGACAGGCACATGCCCGGCGTGGCCGCATCGCGGGTGCAGCGCGCGGTCAGGGCGGGGCTTTCAGCGGAGTAGAAATCCTCGCTGCCATAGGGCGTCTCGCTGCGGAACATTCGCATCGTCAGCCCGTCCTGCGGCGTCGTCGCGGCCGGGTCGAGATAGCGCGGATAGATCGTGGCCGTGCGCTGCTCCGGCGCCAGCGCATCGTGATGCGCCGCGATCGACACGAAGATGCGGTCGATCGGCTGCATCGCCGTCTCCACCGCATCGGCGGTGACATGCTTCGGCGCGCCCGGCGGCTCCAGCGAGGGATAGAGGAAATCGAGATCGATGCGCTCCTGCGGTCCGGAGTGGCGCTGGATCTTCATGCGGATCGCGGCCGCCGGCAGGTTGAACAGCGTGCCGCCGACACTGACCGGCAGCTTGTCCGGCGCGCTCACGCCGCCCGCGCCCCAGGTCGGCCACAGCAGATAGGCCACGAGCGCGATCGCGCCCACCGCGGCGGTGCCGCCGAGCAGGATCGGGACGAGGTGCGCCCGTGCGCGCGTCCTTGAGGACCGGGAAGAGGTTGCCGAAAACACCGTCATGAATTGCGCGCACAAGGAGGTCGGCCGGTGGCCGACGAATCAGCGGCGAATATGCCATGCGGCGGCGCTTTCGCGGAGCATTCCCGGCTCGTGGGCCGCGGGGAGGGCCCTGCGCCGAACGGCGGGCCTTGTTAACCTTCCCTTAAGGATAATGTAGCGTTAGCCGTCACTCTTTGTCACAGGAAGGCTCCGGCGTTGCGTTAAGGGCGGACCGTTCCGATGACACCTGAAGCCTTCAATTCCCTGTTCTCGATCTGCATTGGTTTCGCGCTCGCGGGCGCGCTCGTGAACGGTTACCAGGCCTTCGCACAGCGGCCTGCCGGTTTCGGCCTGTTGCAGGACGGCGTGGCGCCGAAGACGTTTGCCGCGGTTCCGTTACTGGTGTTCGCGGCGCCCTTCATCATCATGCGCAACACGCTGGGCGGCATGCGGGTGGAAAGCCGCCGCGCGGAATTCGTGATGCTCGCTACCGTCATCGCCGGCTTCTGGAGCATGATGAGCGGCACCTTCTTCCTGATGACGCTGCGCGCGACCGGCGTGATCGGCTGACGCGCGGGCGTCGGGCCCTTTGCTTCACGGGCACCGTTTCGCTATGGCTGGGTGTGGCGCGACAGGAGACCTCCATGGCGATCTACGAGCTCGACGGGCAGGCGCCCGATCTTCCCGCTGACGGGAATTATTTCATTGCGGAGACCGCGACCGTGATCGGCCGCGTGCGCCTGAAGCCCGGCGCGAGCGTCTGGTTCGGCGCGGTACTGCGCGGCGACAATGAGTGGATCGAGATCGGCGAGGGCGCCAACGTGCAGGACGGCTCGACCTGCCACACCGACCTCGGCTTCCCCATGGTCATCGGCAGCAATTGCACCGTCGGCCACAACGTCATCCTGCACGGCTGCACCATCGAGGAGGGCGCGCTGATCGGCATGGGCTCGATCGTGATGAACGGCGCGAAGATCGGGCGCAACAGCATCGTGGGCGCCGGCTCCGTCATCACCGAAGGCAAGGAATTTCCCGAACGCTCGCTGATCATCGGCGCGCCGGCGCGTGTGATCCGCACGCTCGACGACGCGCAGGTGCAGAAGATGGGCAGCGCGGCGAGGTTCTACGTCGCCAACGGCCCGCGCTTCCAGAAGGGCCTCAAGCGGATCGGCTGAGCGTCAGCTTCCCTCGGACTCGCGCGCTTCCATGTCACCCGCGACTTTCTCGTGGCCCGCCGACCACAGCGCATGCTCGTCGCTGCCGTTTGAATAGGGATTGGCCTCGGCCGGAATGTTGTCGCGCGCGGCGCGTTCGCCTTCTGCAAAAGGATCGCGGTCGGTCATCGTGATCTGGCCTCTGTGGTTCGGATGCTATCGCTCAAGCTGACGTGAGGGCATTTTGTTCCGGAACGGGTGATGGCCAGGGCCGTTGAATGCCAAAGGAGATTTCCGATGGCCGCTTCGCCTGCATTCATTTCAACGAAGACCTTGATCGTGATCCTCAGTCTCGCCGCGATCCCGACCGTGTCGTTTGCGCAAGCAACCGGCGGTGCATCCGGCTCCGGCGGACCGGCCGGAGGCGTCGCCAATTCGTCCGCACCAGCGCCGGGCACCAACAGCCTCGGCACCGCCCAATCATCCGGCGCATCTGCCGGGGGCACCGGTGGCGCCGCCGCGGGCGGGACCACTGACGCCGCCGTCAATGCCGAAAACCGGGTCCTCGACAAGAAGCTGAAGAGCATCTGCCGCGGCTGCTGACGCTCGCGCGGAAGTGAGACGGCGTGGCTGTCATCCGCGCGCCGCTGGCACTACGCTCGCTCGTCGTGTGGACGATTTCCACACCGAGGGATGAGTAATGTTACGCAAGATGATGATGGCGGCGCTGGCCGTCGCGGCGGTCGGGCTGTCGGCGCCGCAGGTAGCTGAGGCTCGTGGCGGTTTCCATGGTGGTGGGGGCTGGCACGGTGGTGGATGGCACGGCGGCGGATGGGGTGGCCGGGGCTTCTGGCCCGGGCTTGCGATCGGGGCGGGCATTGCCGGCGCCGGCTACTACGGCGGCTATTACGGCTATGGCCCCTATTACTACGGCGCCCCCTATTATGATGGCCCCGGCTACGACGACGGCGGCTACGGCGGCTGCTACGTGGTTCGCAAGCGTATCAGGACACCGTCAGGCTGGCGATATCGTCGGGTGGATGTCTGCGAATAGCGGGCAGCGACGCCGGCTGGACCCGCTAAAAAACAAGGCCGTTGACGCAGTATACCGTCAACGACCTTGCCAGCCCCGGATATTGAAATCGGCTTACGCCATCCGGTAACCGCTACCATCGCCCGGAATCATACGGTCAAATGTGATCCAGTTCACAAGCGGCGAAAATTAACGGCGCCCCTGACCTGCTCAGCCGTGCGAACGCTTGCGTGTGCCCGCCTGGGCGCGGTGCCTGACCGGTTTCCTGCGGGTAACCGAGGGAGTTTCGACCTCGGACGCCTTGGCGCTGGCAAAGGACTGCCGCAGATTGTCGATCGACTCGTTCAGGGTGCTGACCTGCTCCGACAGGCGCTTGGTGTCGGCCTGCTGCGCCGCCATCAGCCGCTTCATGGTCTGGAGCTGGTCCTGCACGACCTGCAGCTGGTCGATCGATTCCTGCTGGGTCGCCTCCAGGCCCTTGGTCTTTTCGACCAGTTGCTCGGACGCCTGGGCGGTGCGGGCCTGGAGCTGCCGCGATGCCACCACCCGGTCGGGCTCGGGAACTGCGCCGGTATAGGCGCGCCAGATTGCGATCGCGGTCACTCCTGCGATGAGAAGGAGCAAGGCGGCGGCGGTCAGCGCGATCGGCTGGGCGCCAAGGCGAAGGAGGGGGTGGGACCGTGTGTCCCCTGCGAGATCGATCATCGCTGACAAAACCCAAATTGAAACTTGGTGAGTGGCGAAGGCCGGCTGCCGGGAGGCAGCCGCAGCGTCCCGAAAGTGTTACTGGTCGGCAACAATTGGGACCAAAAAGAGGCCAAGGTCCCAAAAACCAGCAATCAGCGGGCCTTGAGGCCGACAACGCCCGGATGGGGCGCTCTTCAGGGCTGAAACTGCGAAAATGGCCCGGAATAAGTTTTCGACCGCGGCGTGGCATACGGCCCGAGTCGCGAAGTCGTCAGTCCCAGCCGCACCAGTGATTCGGCCAGCGTGACTGCTGCGGCGACGCCGTCGATCACGGGCAGGCCGTGCTCCCTGGCGAGTTCGGCGGCGAGGTCGGTCATGCCGGCGCAGCCGAGCACGATCGCCTCGGCGCGGTCGTCGCGGATGGCCGCGGTGATCTCCGCAGAGATTCTTGCGAGCGCATCCGTATTGCGCTCCTCGAGCGCGAGCACGGGGACCTCGGCGGCGCGGACACGGGCGCAGCGGTCTGCGAGACCATATTTCCGCAAATTATGCTCGATGGGGACGATGGAAACACTGAGCGTCGTCACCACGGCAAAGCGCGCGGCGACCAGGCTCGCCATGTGGAAGCCGGCCTCGCCGATGCCGATCACAGGGGCCTTCGCTGCAGCGCGTGCGGCGTCGAGCCCGGTGTCGTCGAAGCAGGCGATGATGTGCGCATCCGCGCCGTCGCGATCGGCCTCGCGGATGCAGCCGAGCATGCCTGGGACGGCGAAGGCCTCGTCGTAGAAGCCCTCGATCGAGACCGGGCCCATCGCGGGCTGGCGCGCGTCGATCACGGTATCGGACAGCGCAACGCTGCGCGCCGCAGCGGCGATCTTCGCCGTCATCGACGCCGTGGTGTTGGGATTGACGACGTGCAGTCGCATCGCGATCAGACGAGTCCTTGGCCGGCGTCCGAGCCCTTGGCCGCCTGCCGCTTGTTCAGCACGTGGATGGTGCCGAGCGCAAGGGTGATCACCGTGAACGAGACCGCCGAGATCACGGTGCCGAGCGCATAGATGTCGGGGTTCGTCACCGTGGTGGTGAGACCCTGGAGGTCCAGCGGCAGCGTGTTCACCGCGCCAATCGCCTGGCTGGAGCGCGCGAGTTCGTCCCAGGACAGCGTGAAGCCGAACAGGCCGATGCCGATCACGGAGGGCAGGATGATCGGCAGCACGACATGGCGGAAGGTCTGCCACGGCGTTGCACCGAGATCGCGCGCGGCTTCTTCCAGCCGGGGATCGAAGCGGTTGAAGATCGCGAACATGATCAGCAGGCCGAACGGCAGCGTCCAGGTCAAGTGCGCACCGAGGCCGGAGGTCAGCAGGCCCATCGAGGTCTCGAAATTCTCGTTCCAATGCGCCTTGATCAGATCGTCGATGATGCGGAATTCCAGCGAGATGCCGAGCGAGGTGATGATCGAGGGCACGATCAGGCTCGCGATCGCCGAATAGAACAGAATGCTCTGCGCTTTGAACTTGCGGCGGAACGCCATGCCGGCCGCAACCGACAACACGACGGTGACGATCATCACGATGATGCCGAGCAGCAGCGAGCGTCGGAAGGCTGCACCGAGATCGACGATGCCGGTGCCCTGGAACAGTTTTGCGATCCAGAACGTGGACACGCCGTTCATCGGGAAGGTGAGGCCGCCCTGCGGACCCTGGAACGAGAGTACGTAGATAGCGATCATCGGGCCGTACAGGAACAGCACATAGGCCGCGAAGAAGGTCGCGAGCACGTAGAAAGAGCGGGAGCGTCCTTCCTTCATGCCCTAGAGCTCCTTCTTGATGTCGACGATGCGCGACATCATGGTGATGATCAGGAAGGTGATGATCAGCAGGATCACGGCGTTGGCCGCCGCGGCGGGGAACTGCAGCGCGTTGACCCGCGTCTCGATGATCTTGCCCGCGGCCGCGATCTGCTGGCCGCCCATCACGCCGATGGTGATGAAGTCGCCCATCACGATGGTGATGACGAAGATCGAGCCGATCACGATGCCGGGCTTTGCGAGCGGAATGATGACGTTCACCAGCGTCTGGAAGCCGGTGGCGCCGGCGTCGTAGGCGGCCTCGATCAGCGACTTGTCGATGCGCACCATCGAATTGAAGATCGGCACCACCATGAAAAAGGTGAAGAGGTGCACCAGTGCCAGCACCACGGAGAATTCGGAGAACAGCAGCCACTCCAGCGGCTGGTTGACCAGGCCCGTCTTGACCAGGCCGGAGTTCACGAGGCCATTGCGGCCGAGCAGCGGGATCCAGGCGATCATGCGGATCACGTTCGAGGTCCAGAACGGGATCGTGCAGAGCAGCGACAATCCCATCTGCCAGGTCTTGGATTTCACATGGAAGGCGAGGAAGTAGGCGACCCAGAAGCCGATGAAGAGGGTGATGGCCCAGACCATGAAGCAGAGCTTCAGCGTCATCACATAAGTCCGGCCGATCGTGCAGAGCTCGGGCAGCTTGTCGATGCAGCCCTCGAACGTATCGGTGTAGCCGCGCCCGGAGAAGGCCGGCAGCAGCTGGTATTCGTTGTAGTCCCAGAACGAGACGATGACGACGAAGACGAGCGGAATGAGGAAGAAGGCCACAAACACCAGCATCATCGGCCCGGCCTGCAGCCAGGAGATGACGGACGGCGACAGGCGCGCCGGCTTGGCGGCGCGCGCCGTGCCTGACCCCGGGATCACGCCCGGGGCAGCCTGGTGCAGAACCTCTTCCGACATGTCCATCACGCCGCGATGAACTCGTTCCACTTGCGGACCATGTAGTCGTTCTCGTCCATCACGGCGTTCCAGCAGGCGACGCCGCCCATGCGGTCCTCGTAGGAGCCACCGTCGCGCACCGCGCCGGCCTTCTCCAGCAGCGAGCCGTCGGGCGCCTTGATGTCCTTCTCGGCGGGCTTGCCTTCCATCCAGTACGCCCATTCGTAGGGCTCCATGTTCGCCTTCGCGGTGGAGAGCACGGCGGAGTAGTAGCCCTGGCGGTTGAGATAGGCCCCGGCATAGCCGGACAGGAACCAGTTGACGAACTCGTAGGCCCAATCGAGCTTCGCGCCCGACACGCCCTTGGAAACGCAGAAGCCCGAGGCCCAGGAGCGGTAGCCTTCCTTGAGCGGCTGGAAGGTGCAGGGAATCCCCATCGAGCGCACTTTGGTCACCGCCGGCGACCACATCGACTGAATGACGGTTTCACCCGATGCCATCAGGTTCACGCTCTCATTGAAATCCTTCCAGAACGCGCGGAACTGGCCGGCCTTCTTGGCTTCGGTCATCACCTTCATGGTGAGATCGATCTCTTCCTTGGTCATGTTGCCCTTGTCGGCATATTTGTATTTGCCGGAGGCTTCGACGACCATCGCGGCATCCATGATGCCGATCGAGGGAATGTTGAGGATCGAGGCCTTGCCCTTGAACTCGGGGTTGAGCAGCTCGGACCACGAGCTGATCGGACGCTTGATCAGGTCGGGGCGGATGCCGAGCGTGTCGGCGTTGTACACGGTCGGGATCAGCGTGACGAATTCGGTCGGAGTCTTGGAGAAGGTCTTGGAGTCCTTGCCTTCGAGATAGAGCACCTTCCAGGGTGCGGTGCCCTGGCCGCCGATCTTCTTGCCGCCGGGCGTCTCGCCCTTGGTGAACACCGGGGTGATGTTGTCGAATTCCTTGATCTTCTTGGAGTCGAGCGCAAGGATGTTGCCCGACGGCACGATCTTCTTCAGCGAGAAATATTCGGTGTCCAGCACGTCGAAGGAGTTCGGCTGGGTCATCACGCGCTTGGTGACGTCGTCGGTGGTCGCGGTGATGTATTCGATCTTGATGCCGGTGTCCTTCAGACACTGCTTGGAGATGTCGTCACCCTCGTTCACGGCGGTGCCGAGATAGCGCAGCACTTTCGGCTCGGCCGACATCACATAGGGAAAGCCGGTGATAGCGCCGGAGCCGGCAGCAAGGCCGGCGAGACCTGCGGTGCTCTTGAGCAGCGTGCGGCGGCTCACGCCGGTGGTCCTGGTCTTCTCGGTCATATCGTTCACTCCTCTGTGTTGCGCATTTCTTGAAATGACGGCGCTATTGCAGGCGCTGCGCCTTGGCGGGATCCCAGGTGGCCAGAACGCGATCGCCCGGACGGAACGGGTGAATGTCGAAGGCGGCCTCGGGGAGGTGGGAGAACAGGGCGGTGCCGTCGTCCAGCGTGAGCGAGACGGCGATGTAGGAGCCCTGGTACTCGGTCTGGGTCAGCAGCGCAGGCGCGCCGAACGCACCGTCAGCGAACGGCACGATGCCGAGCTGATCGGCGCGCACGGCGATGAGTTTGCCGGCGTCGCTGAGGACGTTGTGGCCGCCGATGAAGCGCGCCACGAATTCGGTGCGGGGGTGGTGGAAGATCTCGCGCGCCGTTCCCTGCTGCTCGATCCGGCCCTGGTTCATCACCACGATGTGGTCGGCGAGCGCCATCGCCTCCTCCTGGCCGTGGGTGACCTGGATGAAGCTGATGCCGAGTTCGCGCTGCAGCCGCTTCAGCTCGCCGCGCATCTTCACCCGCAGGAACGGATCGAGCGCTGAGAGCGGCTCGTCGAGCAACAGGATCTGCGGCTCGGTGATCAGCGCGCGTGCGAGCGCCACGCGCTGCTGCTGGCCACCGGAGAGCTGCGCCGGGAGCCGGGCCGCATAGGGCGTCATCGCCACCAGTTCGAGCAACTCGCCGGCGCGCTTGTGCCGTGTCGCGCGATCGACGCCGCGCATCTTCAGGGCAAAGGCGACGTTGTCGAGCACCGTCAGGTGCGGGAACAGGGCGTAGGACTGGAACATCATCGCCGTGCCGCGTTTGGCGGGCTCGAGGTCGGTGACGTTCTGCGCGCCGAGGATGATGTCGCCCTCGCTGACCGCCTCGTGGCCCGCGATCATGCGCAAGGTCGAGGTCTTGCCGCAGCCGGAGGGGCCGAGCAGGCAGCAATAAGTGCCGGCGGGGATCTTCAGATTGACGCTGTCGACCGCCAGCGTCGTATCGTAGCGCTTGGTGACGGCGACCAGTTCGAGGTTTGCGGGAGTGGCCATGGCGTGTCCGAGGCGAGGGCGATGCGTCCCGCCTCTCTCCGCAAGGTCCGTGCCAACCGTCCTGGCCCGCTCAAATCACAAAACTATGAAGCGGAGTCAGATTGTTAGATCGAATCCGGCGCTTCGAGGCGGCTTGTCGCGTGGATATCAGTCTGCACACAAAACGTGCTCGGATTGTATAATCTTTCGCCTGTAATTGGATACGGCGGGTCGACTAACATTCCATCCGATATTCGCCGATCAAGCCCTCGAACCAATCCCTCAAACTGATGGCCGCCAGGACCCGACGGAAATCCGAAGCCCCAGACGTGAGCGATCGCGTCGGCCGGATCAGGGAAGGCGTGACTGCGGCGATCCTCGAGCATCGTCTGTTGCCGGGCACCAAACTCGGAGAGGACGAACTCGGTGAAATCTATGGCGCGAGCCGGACGCTGGTCCGTACGGCGCTCCAGCAACTGACGCATGAGGGCATCGTCCATATCGAGAAGAACCGTGGCGCCTTCGTCGCGCGGCCGACGCCGGCCGACGCCCGCGAGGTGTTCGAGGCGCGCCGCCTGATCGAGCCGACCATCGTCGATCATGCCGTGGACGCCGTGTCGCCAGCCTGGATCAATCGTCTCCAGCGCCATCTTGCCGAAGAGCGCGAGGCCGAACTGCGCGGCGACGCGCGCGCCTCGGTCCGGCTCTCCGGCGCGTTTCATGGTCTCGTCGCCGAGATGAGTGGCCACAACATCTATCTCGGTTTCCTCAAAGAACTCATCGCGCGCTCCTCGCTCATCATCTTGCTCTATCGTCGCCATGATGCGCCGGCTTGCGGCACGGATCATCATGCCGGTATCGTCGCTGCGATCCGCAAGCGCGACGCGCAGGCCGCACGCGCGCAGATGCTGTCGCATCTGCGCGAGATCGAGGCCGAACTGTTCCTGAAGGATCCCAGCGCCGACGAGTTGCGGCTCGCCGACGTGCTCGGCGCCTGAGCCCGCCCGACGTGGCGCAGCGGACGCTCAAGTCAAATCGCCCTCATGATCGTCGGCAATCGGCTATCCGCCGCGTTCAACTCGGTCGCGAACGTTGAGACCCGCAACGATTTCGCTCGCGCGCGGCGCTCATCGGACGATTTTTCGCGGCGTCACGCCGATTGTGACAATCCCTATCGGTTTTTTGCACCTGCTGTCTCGTGTGGATGACACGGCGCGCTGCAGTGTAACGTGACTATTCCTCGCGCGCCTTACCCAGTATAGAGTGGCGATCTGTCATAGAATTGTCATGTCGCCAGAGATGCTGAAATCAGACGCAAGCCCGGCTCGCAAAACTGCGGGTGCGCCGGATGGAAATCCTGTCGCCAAAGACAAAAGGACTCAAGTCCTTGCTGGCTTCCTCAGGCAAAGTGAACCGGCCGTATCAGGCGCGGAACCTGCGATTGTCGCGAGCTCGGCAACTGACCAGACGCTATCGCAACAAGCGACGACCGCACCCGAGAAAGCCCGCTCGAACGCCGCCGTTTCTCCCGCCGGTGAAATCGAGCTGAAGCTTCTCGTCGATGCCGGTCGCATGGCGCATTTCAACGATGCACCTGTCATCGCGGCCAACGCGCGCAACAAGGGCACGCGAAAACATCTCAAGTCCGTCTATTACGACACAGCCGAGCGGACGCTCCGGCGCAACGGCCTGAGCTTGCGCGTGCGCCAGAGCGGTTCGCGCTTCGTGCAGACCGTGAAGACGGACGTTGAGGATGATCCGCTCCGCCGTGGCGAATGGGAAGCGAGCGTCCAGTCGCTCGCGCCCGATCTCGCTTTGGCGTTGCCTTTCATTCCGGAGAAGCTTCACAGCCATTTGGACGCACAGCCGCTCGAAGCGGTCTTCACCGCGGACATCCATCGCCACGCGCGGATGATCGACCTGCCGGCCGGCACCGTCGAGGTCGCCTTCGACCAGGGCGTGCTGACCGCGGGCGAGCGGTCCATGCCGGTCAGCGAGATCGAACTCGAACTGAAGAGCGGCAGCGCCAGCACGATCTACGAGATCGCGCTGCGGCTTGCGGAGCACGGGGCGGTGAGGCCGTCGATCCGGACGAAGTCGGCGCGCGGCTTCGACCTTGCCGCCGACAAGCCGCCAGCGGCCCGGCGGCCGCGCAAGCTTCGCCTCGATCCGTCGGTCGCGCTCGACGAGGCCTTCGCGACCATCCTGCGCGCCTGCTTCCTGCATCTGCTGCAGTCGCTGCCTGCGGCAGAAGACGGCCGCAATCCGGAAGGCGTGCACCAGCTGCGCGTCGCGCTGCGCCGGTTGCGTTCGGCGCTCGACCTGATGCGATCGGTCGGCACGCTCAGCAATCTCGATGCGTTGCGTTCGGAAGCCAAATGGCTGGCGCAGGACCTGTCGGCTGCGCGCGACTGGGACGTGTTCCGGCTCGAGACCTTGCCGACGATCGCAAAGGCCTGTTCCGCGGTGACCGGCTTCGATGCGCTCGGCCGGGCTGCGGCCGGCCGCCAGTCCGATGCCTATCGCAAGGCCCACCATGCGCTGGGCGATCGCCGCTGCGCCATGTTCCTGATCGGCCTCGGCGGCTGGATCGAGACGCGGGGCTGGCGCAACGACGTCGCCGCCGAGGATCTCGGCAAGCTCTCCGAGCCGGCCGTCCATTTCGCGCAGCGCGTCCTGTCGGCGCAATACGCCAAGGTGCTCAAGCGCGGCCGCCGCTTCAAGTCGCTCCCGGCGGAGGAACTGCACCGGCTGCGGCTCGCGACCAAGCGGATGCGCTATCTCGGCGAGTTCCTGCTGCCGCTGTTCGCCGACGGAAAATCCGCGCGGAAGTTCTCGCGCCGGCTTGCCGCCTTGCAGGAGGAACTCGGCGCCTTCAACGACATGGCGGTGACGGCATCGTTGCTCGATGGGCTTGGTGCCGAGCCGGACAGCGCCATCGCGGCGGCGGCGATTGCAGGCTGGCAGGCGCGCGCATCGGTGGGCGTGCAGCCGTCCTTGCAAAGCACATGGCGCGATTTCACCGCCGCACGCGTACCGTGGTCGCGGCAGGCGTCACAGGACTGATCCGAAACCCCAAAAAAGTTGCGGCCAGGCTTTGGGGGAAGCCTGGCCGCGCGCGAACCGGTCTGGGACGGGGAGGGGTGGGGATGTGACCGGGTCGCGTAACCTGTTGTCTCGTTGCTGTTGATCGAACGACTGATCGAACTATTGATCTCTTGCGCTGGCGGTCGATACCGCCGGCTTGGTATCGCCGAGCGAGACCCAGACGTTGGGATCGCTCTGCGACTGGCGCTTGACGAAGCGGTAGCCGGTCTCCGTCCAGGCAACGACGTTCTCGTTCTGATTGTCGAGAACGAACTCGCCCTTGTCGGTCTTCACCGTCAGTACCGCGTGCCCTTCGCCCTTTTTGTCGCGCACGACGGTGATGAGCAGGGCCTCGCGCGGCCATCCGGCATCGATCAGCATCTTGCGCTTCAACAACACGTAGTCTTCACAGTCGCCGTAACCGTCGGTCGGCAGCGACCACTTCTCGATCACGCCCCAGTGCTCCTGGTCGGTCAAAGGCTTGACGGTCTCGTTGACCCAGCGATTGACCTTGACGAGGTCGCGCCATGCCGCCTGCGACATCACGATGTCGCGCGGCTGCGTCGGTCCGCCCTGGCACTGCGCGGGATTGTCCGCGCAGAATTCGACCCAGCCGATCGGCGCACGCGTGGTGTCGCCGAGGCTCGCGTAGAGCAGGCGGCTTTCGCCGGCCTGCGCTGCCGTGCCGAGTCCGAAGAGCATGACGGCCAGCGCAAGACCCTTCCGCTGTCCCCTGAAGTCCAACATTGCGGCCCCCGTTTCTTGTTGGGACCACCATGCGCATGGAGCTTTTGAGCGGCCGCTAAGTCAGCCAAGTCAAGTCGAGACGAATACGAGTAAAAGGCGCGGCGAATACGATCTATACTTGAGTCAAATTCGAATAAAATTGGACATGACTGCAATTGATTCAAATTCTAGCTGTTAACGCGAAAACGCTGGCGGAAACCGCCGTTCCGCGCGCAAAAGGCTCCTGCGTTAACGCGCCCATGGCCCCCCGCACGCACGAAAAAGGCGGCGTCCGCATCGCGGAGGCCGCCTTCAGGTCTGGAATTCCCGTGGTTTGGACGTCCTTGCGCTTTACCGCGCGGTAACGCTCTCTTCGAGAGTTTCGATCGGCTGCGCGTGGACGAACTCCAGTGCGAAGCCGTCCTCGATGTTTCGGACCACGCGGCCCTGGACCCGGCCGAGCAGGACGCTCGATTTCAGCGGCGGACGGTTTTCGGCGGCAATGGCCGCGCCGGACAGCGAAAGGTCGATGATGCGGCAGGTCATCTTGGTGCCGTCCTCGAGCGTCAGCACCGCGATCGGGTTGCGCGGCACGATACGGTCGTGGCGGCGGTCCTCCGGCAGATTCAGGATGTCGCGGTTGGCCAGCCAGGTAAGCTGTGCCGCGAGCTTGTCGCGCTTGCGCGGGGTCGCACCCACCGTCATGGCGAAGCCATTGTCGATGATGCGGGTGATCTTGCCCTCGACACGGCCGATATGGTCGAGATACGCCACCACCCGGTCGCCGACATTGCCGATGCCGGGGGCGAGCAGGGCCAGCCCGCCGGGCGACATGTTGATCACCTGACAGGGAAATTCCCGGCGGTCCGGCAGCATGTAGCGGCCGAGCAGGTGAACCTTCACCCGCTGGAAACGCCGACGTTCCTCGGCGGCCGGAAGAAATTTTTTGCTAGCCAACGCCATTTTCAACACCCGACCCCCCGCCCGGGCGGAGTCCGCCACGACCCTAAGGTGCACAGGGTTAATGCCGCGTTAGGATTGGTTGCGTCGATTACGGACAGATACAATGCGTTCCAAGAGGCTGGTCAACGGCAGGCCGGTCAGGCCTGTCTCGTCCCCCGGCGATACAACCCCAGCAGCAGCGCCAGCAGCACGGCGGCCGACAGCCCGAGTGACCAGTGAATGCCGATCGCTGCCCCCACCACGCCGACCGTGATGCCGCTGAAGGCCCGCATGCCGAGACCGGCCATATTATAGAGGCCCACGACCCGCCCGCGGATGTCGTGCGGCGCGTTCAGCTGCACCAGCGCCTGCGCCATGGTGTTGAACGACAGTTCAAAGAAGCCCGCGAAGAACAGCAGCACGATCGCGACCGGATAGAACCGCACCGCGGCGAAGCCGAGCAGTGCCACGGCCCACAGCATCGCGAGCGTGATCGCGGTGCGCGGCGTGCCCTTCAGCCGCCCCCAGGATTCCAGGACAAGGCCGGCGAGCAACGCGCCGCCGGCATCGGCTGCGAGCAGCACGCTGTAGGAGACGCCGGGATCGCCATGGCCGAGATCGCCGGCAAAGCCCGGCATCTGGGCGTGATAGGCATTGCCGATCATGAAGGAGGTGAGGCCGGCAAGCCATGTCATCGCCGACAGCACCGGCTGGGTGCCGATCGCGCGGATGGTCAGCAGGATATCGGCAAAGCCGCGCATGGCGAAGCGCCTCACAGCGATGCTCTTGTCGCGCACGGGCGCCCAGAACAGCCAGATCAGCATCGGCAGATAAAACAGCGTGTTGAAGATGATGCCGTGCGAGGTGCCGAGCGTGAGCATGATCACGCCGCCCACGGCAGGTCCGACCAGGATGCCGAGATAGCGCGCCATCGCGTTGAGCCGCACGCTGCTCGGCAGGTCCGCCGGGGCGACGAGGTCGTAGAGCAGGAGCTGGTTCGGCGTCTGCCAGAGCACGCCGGCGCAGCCGTGGATCACCAGCAGCAGCATGGCGTGCCACATCTGGATCGTGTCGGTGATGAAGAAGAAGCCCCAGCCGGCGGACGCGATAATGAACAGCAGCATGCCGCACTGGATGATGCGGCGCGGATCGAACCGGTCGGCGAGCCCGCCGACCGCGACCGAGAACAGCAGGAAGGGCAGCCAGTGCGACAGCACGGCAAAACCGCCAAGGGTCGGCGAATGGAATTTCTGGAACACCACCCAATAGCTGATCACATGCTCGATATTGTCGGCCATCATCGCCAGCACATAGGCGATGAACTGGAGGCGGTAGGGCACGGACTTCATCGCCGCGAACGAGCCGGAGGCAGCGACAGGATTTTGGGGGAGGGGATTCAAGGGACACCTGGGTAGGAACTTGAGCCGTCCGTACACGGTCGCCGGTGAGCGCTCAAGATACTTGGACGCGCGGAGACCTGCCATGCACTGCGCGCTACACGCACACTGCCGTCATCCAGAGGTGCGCGCTCTTGCGCGCCTCGAAGGATGAGCCACGTGCGCTCGCGGCCCATCCTTCTAGGCTCTCTTTGCGATGCTGACGCATCGCAAAGCTCGCACCTCAGGATGACGGGGAAGTTGCGGCGGCGCCGTAGCCCGGATCGAGCACAGCGCAATGCGGGGCCGCTGTCCCCGTATTGCGCGGAGCCTGTCATCGGGCGGCGCTTCGCGCCGACCCGGTGGCTTCATGCGGGCTACAAAACCCCACCTTGGCAGCACCGCGCATCTCACATACGCTTCGCCTCAGCCCGCACCCATCATGACAGACGGGCACCGAGGACACGCCCATGGATCAAATCCGCGTCTGCACCCATGCAGGACCGGGCTCGGAGCCCGTCATCAAGACCGTCACGTGGCCGAAAGTCGGCCGCAAGGCCGCGCTGATCAAGGTCGGCGCCTGCGGCGTCTGCGGCACCGACCTGCACATTCTGAAGGGCCACTGGCCGAAACCGCTGCCCTGGCCTTTCACGCTCGGCCACGAGATCGGCGGCGTCATCGTCGAATGCGGCGACGACTTCACCGAGGACTTCATGAGCAAGCCGCTCGCCGTCGGCTCCAAGGTGATGATTCCGCCGCTGATGCCCTGCGGCCGCTGCTACTATTGCATTCACTATCCGCAGACCGCGAACAAATGCCTGACGCCGGTCTATTACGGCCGCTATCTCGGCTTCGACGAGGCGCCGCATCTGTGGGGCGGCTGGGCCGAATATGTCTATGTCGATCTCGAGATGCTGCCGGGCACTAAGATCTACAAGCTGCCCGACGACATGTCGCTGCGGCTCGGTGCGCTGTCGGAGCCGCTGACCTCCTGCATCCGCGCCTTCAACCGCGCCAGCCGTGCCGGCGGCTTCACGTGGGGAGACACGGTGGTGATCCAGGGCTCCGGCCCGATCGGCATTCTCGCAGTTGCGGCCGCAAGGGAGATGGGAGCAGGGCGCGTCATCTGCGTCGGCGCGCCGGAAGAGCCGCGGCTCAAGCTCGCGCGCGAGTTCGGCGCGGAGGCGACGGTAAACATCGAGGAGGTGACGTCGCCGCAGGCGCGCATCACCCGCGTGCGCGAGATCGTCGGCGGATTTGGTGCCGATCTGGTGATGGATTGCTCCGGCCACCCCACAGCCGGCCCCGAAGGCATCGAGATGCTGCGCGACGGCGGCACCTATGTCGAGATGGGCCAGTTCACCGATGCCGGCTCGATCGAGACGTCCTGGCACCGCATCTGCACCAAGGACCTGAACGTGCTGGGATCCTGGGGCTTTACCGGCAACGATCTGCCGCTCGGCGTCGACATGCTCCATCGCACGCGTGACAAATATCCGTGGCTGAAGATGCAGACGATCTATCCGTTCACAGAAGACGGCGTCGCACAGGCCGTGAGTGACGCGATGGCGATGAAGACGGTGAAGTCGACCATCGTCCCGTGGCCGGAATTGGTTGAATAACGGAGTGTCGCCCGGATGGAGCGCAGCGTAATCCGGGGCCGCCGCTGCCGCATTCCGTGCAGCCTGTCATCGGGCGGTGCTTTGCGCCGACCAGTTGGCTTCATGAGGGCGACGAGGTGGAGTTTGGAATGAAGGACGAGATGACAAACGATCGGGCACCCGACCCAAGCCAACATACCCGCTCCCCCTTCAACGCCATCCGCGCGATCGACTACACAATCATCTTCGTGCGCGACATGATCGCGATGCGCCGCTTCTACGAGGAGATCCTCGCCTTTCCGCTGTTGCGCGAGCTCTCGCCGAACTGGATCGAGTATCGCCTCGGCGGCAACACGCTGGCCTTGGCGAAGCCAGGCCGAACCGCCGCCGATTCGCCGGTGCCGCATGGCACGGCGTCGCTGCAGCTGGCCTTCAAGGTGTCCGCGGCGGAGGTCGATGCGTGCGCCGGCGAACTGGTCCGGCGTGGCGTTGCGCTGCTGTCGCCGCCGACCAACCAGGCTTTTGGGCATCGCACCTTGTTCTTCCGCGACCCCGACGGCAATCTGCTGGAGGTCTACGCGGAGATCTGAGAGCGGGCGCGAAGCGACCTTTGGCCGCGAGAATTGTCCGCTTTGGAGCAAAAATTCGCTACATCCAGCAAAACGGCCCGAAAACGCTGGATGTAGTGGGTCAGCCTCCCGGTAAGCTTATTCGCGATGGCGCCAAAGCCATGCATCATAGGCATGGTGATTTGTCCGCGCTTGGCGTAAAGAGCGTCCAAATCAAATCACCACGCGTGCGGCTGGACCATTTTGCCGCCTACGCAGCTTCAGGTCGCGCGGCTCGACGTTCCGCGCCTGGACCAACCAAGGTTTATCCCGTGTCTTTCCCGACCCTGAGTGCGCCGCTCGCCAAAGCTTTGGCCGAGCGCAACTACGACCGTCCGACCCCCGTTCAGCTCGCCGTGCTTGCGGCGGAAGCCGCCGACCGCGACCTTCTGGTCTCGGCCCAGACCGGCTCCGGCAAGACCCTCGCTTACGGACTGGCCATGGCCAGGGATCTGCTCGGCGACGCCGAGCGGTTCGAGCGGGCGGGCGCACCGCTCGCCCTGATCGTGGCGCCGACCCGCGAACTCGCCTTGCAAGTTCAGCGCGAATTGGCCTGGCTGTACGAGCATGCGAACGGGCGCGTCGTCTCCTGCGTCGGCGGCATGGATCCGCGCCGCGAGCAGCGCGAGCTTGCGGCCGGCGCGCACATCGTCGTCGGCACGCCCGGACGTTTGTGCGACCATCTGCGTCGCAACCGTCTCGACATCTCCGAATTGAAGGTCGTCGTGCTTGACGAGGCCGACGAGATGCTCAATCTCGGCTTTCGCGAGGACATGGAATTCATCCTCAAGACCACGCCGGAGACGCGCCGGACGCTGCTGTTCTCGGCGACGTTTCCGCGCGGCATCGTCGCGCTGGCCAAGCAATATCAGCAGCAGGCGTTCCGGATCGAGGTCGCCGGCGATGAGGGCGGTCACGCCGACATCGAGTACCGCGCCATCCGGGTTGCTCCCGGCGACGTCGAACACGCCGTCGTCAACGTGCTGCGCTTCTATGAATCGCCGAGCGCGCTGGTGTTCTGCAGCACCCGCGATGGCGTCAGGCATCTGCAGGCGGCGCTGCTGGAGCGCGGCTTCTCCGTGGTCGCTCTGTCGGGCGAATTGACGCAGAACGAGCGAACCACGGCGCTGCAGTCGCTGCGCGACGGGCGCGCCCGCGTTTGCGTCGCGACCGACGTCGCTGCCCGCGGCATCGACCTGCCGAGCCTCGATCTCGTCATTCACGCCGACCTGCCCAACGACGCCGAGGTGATGCAGCATCGCTCCGGCCGCACGGGACGTGCGGGCCGCAAGGGCACCAGCGTCCTGATCGTCGTGCCCGCACGGCGGCGGCGCGCCGAACTGCTGCTCAATCTGTCGGGCATCGATGCGGTCTGGGGCACGGCGCCACAGGCGGACGAGATCCGCAAGCTCGATCACGCGCGCATGAAGGACGTCCTGTTCACCGAGGAGACGACCGCCGACGACCAGGTTCTCGCGCAGGCGTTGCTGGCCGAGCGGTCGGCCGAGGATATTGCAGCGGCGCTTGCGCGGCTCTATCGCGCGCGGCTGCCGTCGCCCGAAGACATCATCGATCCCGGCGAGCGAACGGGCCGGCCGCGCGAGGATCGCGGCCGCAACGACGTCCGCTCGCCGCGCGACGACGCCCGCAATTCGCGCGGCGATGACCGCTCCGAGCGGCCTCGTCCCAAACCAGGAAAATCGTCCGCGAAACACGGCATGGCGGACGGCAGCGTCTGGTTCCGCGCCAACATCGGACGCAAGAAGAATGCGGAGGCGCGGTGGCTGCTGCCGATGATCTGCCGTCGCGGCGGCATCGACAAGGGCGACATCGGTGCCATCAAGATCATGGACACCACGACCGAGTTCGAGATTTCCGAGCGGGTCGCGGAGTCTTTCGCAGCGAAGATCAAGCGTCCCGACAAGGAAGACAATATCCGCCTCGAGCCGATGGCGGACACGCCGCAGCGCGAGACGCTTGTCGACAAGCGGCCGCACACGCCTCGGCGCGAGTCCGGTGACGGCGATCATCGCGAACGTCGCGACGATCGCGCGCGCGAGGTCAGTGACTTCAAGCCACGCGGCAAGGCGCAGGGCGAGCGCGGTCCGAAGTTCGAGGACGCTGCTTCCTTCGGAAAGAAAAACAAGCACAAGAACAAGCCGGGTCGCGCAGAGCCGTCGGTCACGCCGTGGGCCGGAAAGGGCGCGCCGGGAAAGAAGCCCAAGAAGAAACATCGGGGCTGAAGCGCTGTCGATCGCGCGGGGCGCGATCGGGACTGGACGCTACGTCGCCCTGACGTCGCGCAGCATATAGGTCGCGTTCTCGCCATAGGAGGCGAGCTTCGCGTACAGTTCCGCATCCGTCGCAACCGGCCGGAAGCCGAGACGTTCCCACAATGGCCGCGTGGCGTAGACCGAGACCAGCGCGAGCGTCGTGATGTTCGAAGCGCGCGCCAGCGCCTCGACCGTCGCGACATAGTCCCGCGCTATGCCGCCGCGAAACTCCGGCAGCACCGCGACATCGTGCACATAGATGCAATCCGCGTCCTCGGGCAGCCGTTCGAGCAAGCCGTCGAGCTGCGGGATCCGATGCTGCGTCCAGGGATGCGCGAGTGCGTAGCCGCCGATCGCATCGCCCGAAACCAGCACGCAGCAGCCATCGGGATAGAGCCGCAGCTTCTCCGCGAAGACTTCGGGACGTTCCGGCAGATCAGGATGGATCCGCGTCGCGATCGCGCTGATCGCGGGCAGGTCGGAGATGCGAAGGGGACGCCAATGCGGCTTGCTCATGTCTGTTCGTCCGGTCCGTCTGTCTCAGCCCAGTTTATTCCGCCGCGACGCCGCGCGCAGCGAAAAATATCTTTGCCGTCGCTGCCGGAATACGGCGCGATGCGCGGCGTCCTACCCCATGCAAGCCAATTGCATGACAGGAGAGACCATGACGACATCCAGGATCCGCCTCGCACTCACGCTCGCCGCGGCGCTCGCGATCATCCCCGCCGCCTACGCCGCACCGCCGACCAAGACCGGCAAGACCGACAAGGGCAACGTGCTCACCGACGCCAAGGGCATGAGCCTCTACACTTTCGACAAGGATGCGGACGGCAAGTCGGCCTGCAACGGCCCCTGCGCGACCAACTGGCCGGTGCTGAAGGCAGAGGCGAGCGACGCCGCCGGCGACGGCTACTCCATCATCACCCGCGACGACGGGTCCAAGCAGTGGGCCTACAAGGGCAAGCCGCTCTACACCTTCGCCAAGGACACCAAGCCCGGCGACGTGACCGGCGACGGTTTCCTCAACGGCGCCTGGCACCTGGCGACGCCGTAAAGGCGGTCTCTCGCCCCGGACGCAGCGCAGCGCCCCTTTTGGCGGTGCGCTGCAGAGCCGGGACACGAGTGGGCTTCAACAGTCACCCACCATCGCGCCCGCCATTCGCAGCGTGCGACGGCGCAGAGCACGACTTGGTAACCCCACGCCTTGTAATCGACGGATTCATCGCCATTTCGAGCTGACACAAGCCGAAAGGGCATTTCGATGAAGTTCCGTGTCGGATTCGAAATGCTGTACGACTTCCCGCAGCCGACACCGATGATCATGGTGCTGGGCACGCATTTCACACGCGCGTCCGATGTCATCGTGCCGGACTTCGTCACCTCGACGCCTGCGGTCGAGATCACGCCCTATCGCGACATGTTCGGAAATTGGTGTAGCCGCATGGTCGCGCCGGCCGGCCGCATGCGCCTTGCCGCTGATGGCGTCGTGCGCGACAACGGCCTGCCGGATCCTGTGGTTGCCTCGGCTGTTCAGCACAGGATCGAAGAGCTTCCGGCCGATACGCTGGTCTACCTGCTGGGCAGCCGCTATTGCGAGACCGATCGGCTCTCGGAGATCGCCTGGAAGCTGTTCGAGAAGACGCCGCCGGGTTGGGCGCGGGTGCAGGCGATCTGCGATTTCGTCCACCGCCACATCGCCTTCGGCTACGAGCATGCGCGCGCCACCAAGACCGCGTGGGAGGCGTACCAGGAGGGCAAGGGTGTCTGCCGCGATTATGCGCATCTGGCCATTGCATTCTGCCGCTGCATGAACATTCCCGCGCGCTATTGCACCGGATATCTGAGCGACGTCGGTACGCCCAAGCCTTGGGCCGTCGGCGATTTCGCCGGCTGGTTCGAGGCCTATCTCGGCGGGCGCTGGCACACGTTCGATGCGCGCAACAACGAGCCGCGCCAGGGCCGCATCCTGATCGCGCAGGGGCGCGATGCCTGCGACGTTCCGATCACGCAGACGTTCGGACCCAACGAGCTGGTCAGCTTCAAGGTCTGGACCGACGAGATCGCGCCTTGATCGCGGCACGATAGAGCTCGCTACCTCAGCCCCTCATACACCATCAGTCCCCGAGCGATCTGCAACTTGCGGATCGCCCGCGGCAACAGTTTCTCCGGCTGGTGCAGATAGCGCCAGGAGGTGAGGGTGAGGGCGCCGAGCGTGCCGCACTCGTCGGCGAACGGCGCGAGCACGCCGGTGACGCTCACAGGCGTATGCGGGCGGGCGTTGAAGGGCAGCAGCAAGAGTTCGAGATGCGCCTTGCTGCCGTCCTCGCGCGCAGCGGTGACGCCGGCGATGGCGCCCAGCGTCTCGTCTGCGACGATCGTCGTGATCTCCTCGATCTCGCCGCGGCTGGCTTCGGTGAACAGCGCCGCAAAACTCTGGTCCTTGAGGTCGCGTCCCGCCAGCGCGCAGACGCGCGTGCCGGCGACGCGGAACGGGAAGCCGAGGTTTTGCTCGCTGGCCAGCACGAAGATGTCGCCGAGCAGTTCGCGGACGGCGGCCGGATCGATGTCAGCCCGATCAGGGGCGCGCGCCGCGCCGCGCTTCTTATCCCAATACGCGAAGAACGCGCGGCTGGACGGATGTTTCATGACTGTACGCTTTACCCCGGGGGACATCTGGCGGGACAAATCTGTCCCGCTTCAGCGCACCCGCGATCCCTTTCTTGTTGTGCAGGAGGGGATTTGCAGCGTCCATGCCGCAGAGGCGTTTTCGCACCCGCTTGCCCAGCCTTTGCGTCATTAACGTTAAATTAACTATGCGCTTTGCGCCGGCCGCATCGCTGCTATGGTGATCGCGGTCGCAAGCCTCGCCGCTTTCTCCAGGTTCTCGGCGGGGCCTGTACACGGGCGTCAAACAGTTTGGTCACGGGCCGCGGGGAGGGGTGGGGATACTCCTTATTCCTCTCGGCACCGGAAGACCGACACGGACAGGCAGGGCTTTCCCAGGGCCCTGCTTTTTCCTTTTGTGCACTTGCGCAAGGCCGTCAAAGGCGACTATCTCCAAGTGGATCGCTCCGATCGCGCTGAAAGCAAAGCTGCCTTGGATTCCCCGCACAATTCTCCGCCGCACGATCCGACGCCGGATCTGCCGGCCGTCGTCGAGGACGCTCCGCGCGAGCCCATCCTGACGCTGCCGGTCGCGCTGACGGCCTATATCGTGCTGCTGGCGGTGATCCATTTGCGGATGCTGCTGCCGCCGGAACTGGAGAACTGGACCATCGACGTCTTCGGCTTCATCCCGAAGCGCTACGATTCCTCGCTGCTCAATCTGCAGATTCCCGGCGGAGCCGGCGCCAAGGTCTGGACCTTCGTCACCTATTCGCTGCTCCACGCCAATCTGACACATCTCGGCTTCAACGTGCTGTGGCTGCTGCCGTTCGGCAGTGCGCTGGCGCGGCGCTTTGGAGCCGTCAGGTTCTTCCTGTTCCTCGCGGTGACGGCGGCGGCGGGCGCGCTCGCCCATCTCGTCACCCATGAGCATGCGGTGGCGCCGATGATCGGCGCCTCGGCCTCGGTGTCGGGCGCGATGGCCGCGGCCATTCGTTTTGCCTTCGCGCGCGGCAGCTTCCTGTCGTTCAGCCGATCGGATGCCGATACCGCCGCGAGGGTCCCTGCGCTGCCGCTGTCGCGCGCGCTGCGCGACGGGCGGGTGGTCGGCTTCCTCGCGGTATGGTTCGGCGTCAACATCATCTTCGGCGTCGGTGCGATCGGGGTCGACTCCGAGACCACCAGCGTCGCCTGGCAGGCGCATATCGGCGGCTTCGTTGCAGGCCTGCTGCTGTTCGCGCTGTTCGACCCCGTGCCGCGCATACGAAGCGATGCTGCGGATGCGTCGTCACAGGACGTTTCAGATCGTCCTTGAAGCTGTGCTTGCGGCCCGGCCCGAATTCATCCATCATTCCCGAGACGAATGTTTAGGAGCGACAAGCCTGTAGAGGCAACGCTTCCACGAGCGCCTGAGCGTTACACCGGCGCCTGAACTGTTACTTGAAGACTCGACGAACAAGTCCGGACCGCGAAAAGCGGCCGGGTCCTTTTCAGGGAGGCGACAATGACGGTACGTTCCATTCTCAATACCAAGGGCCACCAGATCATGAGCGTCGAGCCCGGCGCCAAGCTCTCGGCCGCGGTCAAGCTGCTTGGCGAGAAGAAGATCGGCGCGGTGCTGGTGATGAACCAGAGCCGGCTCGAAGGCATCCTGTCCGAGCGCGACATCGTGCGCGTGATCGGCGAGCGCGGCGCCGCCGCGCTGGAGGAGCCGGTCTCCGAGGTCATGACCCGCAAGGTCGTGAGCTGCAAGGAGAGCGATACGGTCGCCGAGCTCATGGAGATGATGACCACCGGCAAGTTCCGCCATCTGCCTGTGATCGACAACGGCAAGGTGGTCGGCCTGATCTCGATCGGCGACATCGTCAAGCGCCGCGTCCAGGAATTCGAGTCCGAGCAGGAAGCCCTGCGCGACTACATCAAGACGGCCTGACCGAAGTTTACTCGCCCGCCTTGTTCGTTTCTTTGGGCGCATGGCCCGCGGGCGCCGGTGCGAGCACCTCGATCGCCTCCTGGATCGACTCCAGCGCGCGCTCGGCCGCGCGGGCGCCGTGTGCGATCAGATCCTCGGCGCGGTGGAAGTCGAACCAGCCGAACTGGCCGACCCGCGGCGAGATCAGCAGGTCCGGCGGATCGCCCGCGAGGCGCGCGCGGGTGATGCGATCCTGCATGATGTTGAAGGCGTCCACCATCACCGAGGAGATGCCGGGACGTCCGGCGCTGCCGAAGAACTCGCGCTTCATGGCCTTCTCGGCCGAGAACAGGCGCGGGAAGCGCCGCTTGGCCGTCGGCTCTTCGGCCTCCGGCGCAACAGGTGCGGGCATCGCGCCGTGCGAATAGATCGTCGTGGAATGGGTGAAGATGTCGCTGGAAAGATTTGCGGCGATGACGATTTCGGCGCCGAGCGCCCGCGCGGCCGAGACCGGCACCGGGTTCACCAGCGCGCCGTCGACCAGCCAGCGGTCGCCGATCAGGATGGGCGCGAAGATGCCGGGCAGGGCGTAAGAGGCGCGCATCGCATCGACCACGCGGCCGCGCGTCAGCCAGATCTCGTGGCCGGTGCGGACTTCGGTCGCAACCGTCGCGAACTTGATGGGGAGGTCTTCGACCAGGGTCTGGCCCATGGCCTCCTCGAGCCGGCTTGCGAGCTTCTCGCCGCCGAGCAGGCCGGAGCCGTTGAGACGAATGTCGAGATAGCCGAGGATGTTGCGCATCCCCTGCAGGCTCCGCCCCCATTCCTCCAGCGAGTCGAGCTGGCCGGCCGCATAGGCGCCGCCGACCACGGCGCCGATGGAGGTGCCGACCACGACGTCGGGAACGATCCCGTTGGCGATCAGGGTTCGAAGGATCCCGATATGGGCAAAGCCGCGCGCCGCGCCGCCCCCGAGCGCAAGGCCAATGACCGGCCGCCGAATGCTGCCAAGCCCGACCTTTTCGCCATTGGAGCCGTTCGCGCTCCGACCTTTCAGGATATCCAGCACCGAAACTCTCCTACCCGGGCCAGCTCTCTCAGCAGAGTAGGCACCGCCATTCCGCTTCGCCAGAACGAGGCAGAAGCATGGTTTATACCGTTCGGGAAGCAGCGCGGCAGCAGTGTGGCGGGTCCCGGCTGGCTTGTCCGTGATCACGCAGGCGTCAACCCGGTTCCATGGAGCCGGAACGGACCGTATTTCCAGGGATATCAGAGGCTTGAATTTGCCGCGTTTTCAGTGAAAAGCAGATGGCATGACACGCGGGGGTGACGGCATCATCGGATGGCGGCGCGGCGGCAGGCTGCTGCCGGCGCTCGTCCTTGCTGCGTGCGTCGTCTCCCTTCTCGGCCAAAGTGCTGCGCAGGCGCAGCTTTTCTCCGATCGTCCGCCGCCGGTGCCCCCCGCATCGGTGCCCGACCCCGGCGGGGCCGTGAGCCTGGCGCCCCCCACCGGTCCCGGCGCCGGCCCGCCGAGCCTGCCTCCGACCCTGATTCAGCCGAATACGCCCAGCATGCCGCCGCCCGCGGTTGCGACTGTGCCGTCTGCCCCGCCGCTCACCGCCGCCGTGCCCGGACAAGGCGTGCTGTCGCTGACCGCAAAGTATGGCAAGGACACCCCGCCGATCAACAGCGGCCTCGTCTGGCGGGTGTTTGCCGATCGCCCCGATGAGAACGGCACCTTCAAGCTGATCCGCGAGGACCGCAGCGCCACGCCGAACATCGTCCTGCCGCCCGGCAATTACGTCGTGCATGTCGCCTTCGGCCTCGTCAGCGCCGTGCGTACCGTCAGCCTCAAGGCCGAGACCGACCGCGAAGCATTCGTGCTGCCGGCCGGCGGCCTGCGTATCGAGGGCCGCGTCGGCACCAGCCGCATCCCGCAGAACCAGATCTCGTTCGCGATCTACAAGGGCAGCCAGTTTGAAACCGGCGAGCGCGCCTCGCTGGTGCCGAACGTCGCCGCCGGCGACGTCGTGCTGATCCCCGAGGGCACCTACTACATCATCTCCAACTATGGCGACGCCAATTCGGTGGTGCGTTCGGACATCCGCGTCCAGGCCGGCAAGCTCACCGACGTCACCATCACCCACCGCGCCGCCGTGATCACGCTCAAGCTCGTCAGCGACAAGGGCGGCGAGGCTCTCGCCAACACCGCCTGGTCGGTGCTGACCCCCGGCGGCGACGTCATCAAGGAATCGATCGGCGCCTTCCCGCGCGTCGTGCTCTCCGAAGGAGAATACCGCGCCATCGCCAAGAACGAGGGCAAGGTCTACGAGCGCGGTTTCAACGTCGTGAACGGCGTCGACGGCGAAGTGGAAGTCGTGGCGCGCTGATTTCGTGTCCCTGAGGCGGTACGGTATGAAATGCCGCTCCGCAGAACCGGGACCCAGAAGGCCACAAGCGCATGTCTCGACGGGGATGGGTCCGGCTCTGCAGCGCACCGCTGAAGGAGCGCTGCGCTGCGTCCGGGGCACGAGACCACGAAGCGAAGGGGCGTCCAAAGCTCACTTCCGATACCGCAGCGCCTCCACCAGCACCGCGAACGCCGGTGTCGGCTGCCGGCGGCTCGGATAATACAAATGATAGCCCGCGAACGGCGCGCACCAGTCGGCAAGCACGCGGACCAGCCGTCCGTCGGCGATGTCACGCTTCACCAGATCTTCGGGGATATAGGCGAGGCCAAGTCCCGCCAGTACGGCATTCATCCTGAGCAGGCCGGTGTTGAACACGAGCTGGCCGTCGACGCGCACCTTCACGGCGCGGCCGCGCTTCTCGAACTCCCAGGCATAGATCCCGCCATAGGTCGGCAGACGCAGGTTGATGCAAGAGTGCTCGGTGAGATCCTGCGGCTGCTTCGGCTTGCCTCGCGTTGCAAAATAGGCGGGCGCGCCGACCACGGCCATGCGCATTTCCGGTCCGATCCGCACCGCAATCATGTCCTTGGCAACCTGTTCACCGAGACGCACGCCGGCATCATAGCGCTCGGCGACGATGTCGGTCAGGCCGTAGTCGACGACGAGCTCGACCTTGATGTCAGGATAGCGCGGCAGCAGTTTTGCGAGCGTCGGCCACAGGATCGTCTGCGCCGAATGTTCGCCGGTGGTAATGCGGACGGTTCCGGCCGGCGTCTCGCGCAGCGCCGTCAGCGCCGACAGCTCCGCGTCGATCTCCTCGAAGCGCGGCCCGATATTGCGCAGCAGGCGCTCGCCCGCCTCAGTCGGTGCGACGCTGCGGGTGGTGCGGGTGAGTAGCCGCAGGCCGAGCCTTTCCTCCAGGCCGCGCACCGTGTGGCTTAGCGCCGATTGCGAGACGCCGAGTTGCGCGGCGGCGCGGGTAAAGCTGCGCTCGCGCGCGACCGCGAGAAAGGCGAGGAGGTCGTTGATGTTGGTGCGGGCCATTCATGAATCCAGATCATGAGTTCATACCAATTTTATCATCTAATTGCAGGGCGGGAAGCGGCCTAAGTTCGCAGTCAACGCGATTTTCGAAGGAGAGCTGCAATGCAAACGCGCCAATTGGGCACCAGCCGTCTTGAGGTTTCCGCCCTCGGTCTCGGCTGCATGGGGCTGAGCTATGGCTACGGCCCTGCGACCGAGAAGACGCAGGCGATCACCCTGATCAGGGCCGCATTCGAGCGTGGCGTGACCTTGTTCGACACCGCGGAGGCCTATGGCCCCTTTCTCAACGAGGAACTGCTGGGTGAGGCGCTTGCGCCGTTCCGCGACAAGGTGGCGATCGCCACCAAATTCGGCTTCAAGGGCGGCAAGGTCGACGCCGGTCTCGACAGCTCACCCGCCAACGTGAAGGCCGTGGCCGAGGCGGCGCTGAAGCGACTCAAGACCGATCGCATCGATCTATTTTATCAGCACCGCGTCGATCCAGGCGTGCCTATCGAGGAGACCGCGGGCGCGGTCAAGGATCTGATCCGCGACGGCAAAGTCCTGCATTTCGGCATGTCGGAGGCGGGCGCCTCGAGCATCCGCCGTGCTCATGCGGTGCAGCCGGTGACCGCATTGCAAAGCGAGTATTCGCTGTGGTGGCGCGAGCCGGAACTGGAGATTTTGCCAACCCTTGAGGAACTCGGCATCGGCTTCGTTCCATTCAGTCCGCTCGGCAAGGGCTTCCTGACCGGCGCGATCACCGAGAGCACGACATTCGACAGCAGCGATTTCCGCAACATCGTACCGCGATTATCACCTAGCGCACGAAAATCCAACCAGACGCTGGTCGCCCTGCTTGGCGAGATCGCTGCGGCCAGGAAGGTGACGCCGGCGCAGATCGCGCTGGCCTGGCTGCTCGCGCAGAAGCCCTGGATCGTGCCGATCCCCGGCACCACTAAGCTGCACAGGCTCGAGGAGAATCTTGGCGCTGCCGCGGTGACACTGTCGAAAGCCGATCTCTCGGCCATTGCAGCGGTGCTGGCCAAGGTGGCCGTGCAGGGGGATCGCTATCCTGCGCATTTGCAAGCGCGAGTCGGTCGATAAATCCCGGCCGTGGGGTCCGGTGAGCGTTCGCTTACCGGACGTACGGCTCTGTGTTCGGATTTGAATACCCGACCGCACCGTCACGCTGCATTGGCGAGGCCGAAAAACACCGGTGACGCCGGCTTATTCCATCGGTTTTCCGACGCCGGCACCCGAGCGAAAGATACATATTTCCGATAGTCAATTTCATTCGCTTTCCGTTTTGCTGGGTTATATGTCGGTTATCCTTCATATGGGGGAGGCTGGAGCGGGTTTGTGCACCTGCGAAACCGGCACGAAACAGGGGACCAAGCCCGTCGGCATGTACGAAGTGATCCTCACCAGGCGCAAGCGGTTCGGCTGGCGATGGCAGGTGTGCGACCAGTCCGGCAAGATCTTTGCCGATGGCTTCGAGCGCACGCGGCCGTCGGCCAAATATCATGGCGAGCGCGCACTATTTTTCCTGTTGTCGCAAGCCTATCTGCGCAAGCGATCCGCCGCGTCCAGCGAGGACTAGCGGCGCGGTGGCCTTGTCGCCCGGATTTCGCGGAGCTCCATCCGGGAGACAGACCCAAGCCTCAGATATCGACGATCAGTTTGCCCTTCGCGGCGTGGTCCCGGATCAGCGCATAGGCGTCGCCAACACTCTCCAGCGTGAAGTGCCTCGCGTCGAGCAGCGGCGTCAGCTTGCCGGCTTCCACCAGCCGCGTGGCCTCGGTCAAAATCGCTCCGTGACGCGCGCGGCCTTCGCCTGACAGCAGAGGCAACAGTGTGAACACGCCGGAATAGGTGGCGGCGCGAAACGAGAGCGGCGCCAGCGCATGCGTGCCCCAGCCGAGTGCGCTCACGACGTGACCGAAGCGGCGTACCGCCGTGAAGGAGGCATCGAGCACCTTGCCGCCGACGGTATCGTAGACGATGTCGAAGCCGCGACCCCCGGTATGCTCCGCAACGTAGGCCTCGACCGCAACATCGCGGTCGACGAAGACGGCGCCAGAACTTTCGATCGCGACACGCTGCGATGCCGAGCCGGTCGCGAACACTTCCGCTCCGATGGCGCGCGCGATCTGGATCGCGACATGGCCGACGCCGCCGGCGCCGCCATGAATCAGGACCTTCTGGCCGGCCTTCAACGCCGCGCGGTCGATCAGGCCCTCCCAGGCCGTAATGACGATGAGCGGCAGGGCGGCCGCTTCCCGCATGCCGAGATTGGCAGGCTTGAGTGCCAGCAATTGTGCGTCGACCGCGGCGAATTCAGCCAGCGATCCCTGCACGCCGCCGACACCGCCGGTCATGCCATAGACTTCGTCGCCGGGCTTGAAACCCGTCACGTCGCTGCCAATCCGTTCAACCGTGCCGGCGAGATCGATGCCGAGGATTGCGGGCGGCGAATGGCGCGCATGCGCCGCCATGCCTGCGTGGATCTTGGTGTCGAGCGGGTTGATGCCGCTGGCGCAGATCCGCACCAGCACGTCTGGCGGGCCGATGTCGGGCGTGGCGATGTTTGAGATGCGCAGTGGCGCGTTGTGGGTCTCCAGGATGGCTGCGCGCATCGTCGATTGTCGTGTCATCATCGTCCCTTTCCGCTGTCTGCCTCCAATATGACCGCGATTTTTTGCATGAGAAGAAACAAGGATGTACGATATCCAAACACTTTTGTATGGCGGGGATTCCCATGGACTGGAGCGATCTGCGCATCTTCCTGGCAATTGCGCGCGAAGGCACGCTTGGGGCCGCGGCCCGGAAAATCGGCCAGACCCAGCCGACCATGGGACGGCGGCTGCGCGCGCTCGAGGCCGCGCTCGGACAGACACTATTCCAGCGCACCGCCGATGGCTTTGTTCTGACAGACGAAGGTACGGCCGTGCTGTGCCATGCCGAGCGGATCGAGGAAGAAGCGATCGCACTCCAGCGGCAAGCATCCGGCGCAGAGACGCAGCTGGACGGCCTGTTGCGCGTGTCCTCATCGGACTGGTTCGGGACCGTCATTCTTTCCCCGGTGATCGCCGCCTTCGGCAAGCGCCATCCGGGGGTGAGCGTCGAACTCCTGACCGATGCGCGGCTCTACAGCCTGCCGCGCCGCGAGGCCGATCTCGTCTTCCGGATCAAGCGGTTCGACGAGCCTGAAGTCGTTTCCAGGAAGCTGCTGCACATTCCCTATGCGCTCTACGGCAGGAAGGGCAGCAAGGCGCCACGCGCCGGCGATGGAAGTGGCATCCGCGTCATCACCATGAATGCCGAATTTTCCGATATGCCCGACGCGGTCTGGCTGAAACGCACGCTGCCAAATGCGGTGGTCGCCTCGCGCAGCAACAACAGGCAGGCGCAGGCCGAGTTGTGTGCGAGCGGAGGTGGTCTTGCGGTGCTGCCGCGTCCCCTCGGTGATCGCGATCGCCGTCTGGTCGCGCTCCACATCGGCGTGCAGCCGCCCGGCCGCGATACCTTCGTCGGCTATCACCGCGATCTCAGGCGCCTGGCGCGTCTGCGCGCGCTGCTCGATCTGGTGATTGACCGGTTGGCAGGCAAAGTTCTGTAGTCATCAGGGTGGGCAAAGGCGCGTATTTCGCGCGCAGTCCCCACCATCTCTCGACGGTCGCGTGTGCAAGGGTGGGCACGCTTGGCTTTGCCAACCCTACGCATCAATCCCTTGCGTTGCCCGTCGGGCAAAACACCCAAGATACCGGTCAACCCGTGAGTTCAAAAATATTCTGCTTTATCGAAATTCGGAAATATCGTATGTAGCGCGCACTCCGGCCCAAGGAAGAGGGGCGTATCGCGATCGTCACGAACGCGGGCCGGATGGCGGTGGACGTGGGTCATATCGGCGCGAAAAGCATCGCAGGGCGGGCAACCGTGAGCGAGATGCGTCGCGCGCACGACCGGTGTGATCGGCGTACGGCAAAATCGTGTGGTCCTGGCGCCCGCAGGCTGGCGTCAAGGTTTGCGGTGATGCGTGCTGTCCAACCGGGCGCGCGCATCGTCAGCCGCAAGGCGACGGGGGCAAGAGTGCAACGCTCCCCGGGCAGAGCGCGACATAAGCCGTCAACCCACTGCGCAGGGAAGGCCGGATGTTTGGCTTCACCTGTATGCCGCTGTGCAGATTTCTCACTGCAATTTCGCACAGTGGACCGCGGGTGCCAGCCGGCGCCCGGTCTTCCCTGCGCCCTCTTTCAATCGAGGGTGAGACGAGATGCAGAGCTCGGGCGAAACAAGCCGCGAGGATGATCAGCCATGTCGATCGTCGAACGTCGGCCTCGTGCCCCGGACGCAGCGCAGCGTCCCTACGACGGTGCGCTGCAGAGCCGGGGCCATGTGGCAGCCAAGCGCGCTGTGCCTGCTGGGTCCCGGCTCTGCGCCGCAGCGCTACGCGTTGAGTCGCGTCCTGGACATGGGCCGAGACGCCAATTCACACTCCGCACTTGCACTCGTTCGATACGGTCGTGCCCGCCTGGCCTTTGCAGGACTGTCACAGTCTCTAACGCACACTAACCAACACCCGATTTAAAACTGTCATAATACGCGAATGGAACCCGCGATTGCGGCCTTTTTACACGGAATTAAGCGCTGTTGCATTGGATGCCGCGAGGAAGTGCGTTGGGGACTGCAATGAGTGCCGTTAAGAAGCTGCCGGGCAAACCGGCCACCGAAATGTTCGACGACATCCCGGTGCTTCAGCGCAAATGGCGCGCGGCGTTGAAGCCGGGCGACCGGCTGCCGCGCTATGAGGACGTGATGCTCGGCAGCCTCGGACGGCTCGCCGACCATATCGCGCTGCTCAAGAACGACGGCGCGCTCGAATTGTCGCGAAGCGGACGCTACGTGCAGAAATGGCTCGGCGAGGAGCGCTGGGACATTCCGGTCGCGGAGCTGTCGCCGGATTGCGCCACGGCGCTGTCTGAGGCTGTGGCCAATGCGCTCGAGAGCGGCCGGCCGCACCAGTCGAGCGCACATTGCGTGCGCGACGGCATGGTCAGGACCTACGATCTGCTGGCGCTGCCGACCTCCTCGCGCTGGGGCGCCACGCTGGTCGGCGCCTATGTCAACGAGCGCGGGTCGCAATACAATCTGCTTGACGCGATCTTCTCCTCGACCGACGACGCAGTCATCTCGCTTGCAACCCTGCGTGACGCTGCCGGTAAGCCGTTCGATCTCCAGATCGTGCACCACAATCAGAGCGCCGCCACGCTGCTGGAAGCCGCGAAGGCCAGCTTGTTATGGCGTCGGCTCAGCGAGGGCGGTACTTTGCTCGCCTCGCCCGATATCATGAAGTTCCTGCTCAAGGCCGTTGCGGGTGGGCGCGGCGAACAGCTCGAGATCGAGAGCGAGGGACGAAGTCTCCGCTTGAGCGCCACGGCGTTCGCCGACGTGGTGTCACTGACGATCTCGGACGTCACCGCGCTGAAGCGGCGTGACGCCTCGTTCCGCCTGCTGTTCGACAACAATCCAATGCCGATGTGGGTGTTTGACGGGCAGACCAAGGAGTTCCTCAGCGTCAACGACGCCGCGGTTCAGCATTACGGCTACAGCCGCGAAGCGTTCCTGCGCATGACGCTGCACGAGATCTGGCCGCACGACGAGTGGGACAGCCATGCCGAAGCGCTCGAGCGCCTCGGCGACACCTATCACTCCTCGCGCAACTGGCGGCATCTGCGCGCCGACGGCAGCGAGATCGAGGTCCTCACCTTCGGTCGCCGTGTCGCCTTCGACGATCGCGACGGCTATCTGGTCGCGGTGGTCGACATCACCGAGCGGCGCAAGGCCGAGGCCCGGATCGCCCACATGGCGCATCATGACGGGCTCACCGACCTGCCGAACCGCGAATATTTCCAGGAACGCCTGAAGCAGGCGCTCGAGCAGGCCGCCGGAAAAAGGGTCGGCGTGCTCTATATCGATCTCGACCTGTTCAAGAACATCAACGATTCCTTCGGTCACCCCTCTGGAGACCGCCTGCTGAAGGAAGTGGCCCAACGCCTGACCACCGCAGTTCGCGGGGCCAATCTCGCGGCGCGGCTCGGCGGCGACGAATTCGCGGTGATCCTCGCTTCGGACGTCACCCCGAACGAAGCCAGCGCCTGTGCCACGCTGCTGATCGATATGCTGAAGGCCCCTTATGGCCTCGACGGGCAGGAGATGGTGATCGGAGCCAGCATCGGCATCGCGCTGTCGCCGGGTGATGGCACGACGTCTGAGGAACTGATGCGCAATGCCGACATGGCGCTGTACCGGGCGAAATCGGACGGCGGCGGCGTGCATCGCTTCTTCGAGCGCGAAATGGACCTCCAGGCGCAGAAGCGCCGCGACATGGAGCTCGATCTGCGCCGCGCATTCGTCAATGGAGAGTTCGAGCTGCACTACCAGCCCCTGATCTCGATCGCCTCCGATCGCATCTCAGGCTTCGAGTCGCTGCTGCGCTGGCATCATCCCGACAAGGGCATGATCTCTCCGGCGGAATTCATTCCGGTGGCCGAAGATATCGGCCTGATCACCCAGCTCGGCGAATGGGTGCTGCGCGAAGCCTGCGCCGAGGCCGTGAAATGGCCCGCCGATGTCAAGGTCGCGGTCAATCTGTCGCCGGCGCAATTCCGCAGCCGTAACCTGGTGCAAATCGTGATCTCTGCGCTGGCGCAATCCGGCCTGTCGCCCAAGCGGCTCGAACTCGAGATCACCGAGTCCATCTTCCTGGCCGAGACCGACGCGAACCTTGCGATCCTGCATCAATTGCGGGAGCTCGGCGTCGGCATCTCCATGGACGATTTCGGTACCGGCTATTCCAGCCTCAGCTATCTCCGCAGCTTCCCGTTCGACAAGATCAAGATCGACCGGTCCTTCGTCAAGGATCTGGCGCTGCGGCCCGATTGCGGCGCGATCGTACGCGCGATCTCCGGGCTCGGCCGCAGCCTCAACATCACCACGACCGCGGAGGGCGTCGAGACCGAGGATCAGCTCGACTGGCTGCGCGCCGAAGGCTGTAACGAGGTGCAGGGCTTCCTGTTCAGTGCGGCGCGACCTGCCGCCGAGATCGCAAAGCTGCTCGCCGATTTCGGCCAGCGGGCCTCACGGGCGGCGTAACCCGGGCGGATAGCAGCCGTACACCAGCTCCTTGAACGCAGGCGTGATACGGCTGCGTTCGGTCTGGGTCTGCTGCATCAGGAGGTAGACCATGTCGAGCTTGGGATCGACGCCGAAATAGGTGCCGCTGCCGCTGTCCCATTTCAACTCGCCGAGCGAGCCGGCCGGCGGCGGTTTTGCATTGCCGGGATCGGTGCGCACACCGATGCCATAGCCATAGCCGAAGCCGTCACCGGGGAAATAGTAGTAGTCGCGCCCGACGCCGGAGCCGGGCCCGACGTGGTCGGTCGTCATGGCCTTGAACGCTACCGGGCTCAGATAACGCTTGCCTTCGAATTCACCACCATTGAGCAGCATCTGCGAGAAGCGTTGATAGTCGGTGATGGTCGACAGCAGTCCGCCGCCGCCGGATTCCCATTCAGGATGGGCGAGGCGGTCACGCTCGCCCTGCAGCAGGACGAGGTCGCTCGAAAGCGGCCGTGCCATCCGCGCGCGCTCCTCGGGCGTCTTCAGCACGAACTTGGTGCTGCTCATGCCGAGTGGATCGAGAATGCGGTCCTTGAGGAATTCGTACAGCGTCTGTCCCGAGATGATCTCGATGATGGCACCGATGACGTCGGTGGAATGGCCGTAGCGCCACAGCGTCCCCGGCTGGCGCGTGAGCGGCAGCTTCGCGATTCGGTCGGCGAATTGCCTGTTGTTGAACGGCCCCTCGAAAATATTGGCGGCCTTGTAGACCTGCATCACCCAGGGGGCGCCGATATAATCGTAGCTGATGCCCGAGGTATGCCGCAGCAGATCCTCGATGTTGACCGGGCGGACCGGTTGTACGAGCTTCAATGTCGAGGCGCCCTTCTGCTCCACGCCGACCTTGGTGCCGGCGAAGAGCGGGACGTATTTCGACACGGGATCGGTGAGCGCGAGCTTGCCCTCGTCGATCAGCATCATCGCGCCTAGGCATGTGATCGGCTTGGTCATGGAGTGGACGGCGAAGATCGTGTCCGGCGCCATCGCAAGGCCGGTCCTGGTGTCGCGCACGCCGAATGTTTTCAGATAGACCGGCTTGCCGTGCTGCTGGATCAGGATCACCGCGCCCGGCAGCCGGCCGCTTGTCACCTCGTTGTCGAAATAGGCGGTGATGCGGTCGAGCCCGTCGGGCGAGGGGGCAGGGATGCTGGCGGCGGCGCGGCCTTGCGCCATCGAGCCGGCCAGCATCGCGGCTCCGACCAGAAATTCACGACGCTTCATCCGGGCTCCTCCCTCGCCGGGAACAAAGCCGCAAGACATCAGGGTCGTCAACAAACCTTGGATTAAAAACGCGTCACGATATCCGAAAGGAACGGTCGCGGACGGTCCTCACTCGGCTTGGTCGGCGTGCCGATATGGACGAGGCCCGCGAGCTTTTCGTCCGGCTTGAGGCCGAGCCCGTCCAGCACCTCGCGATCGAACGAGAACCAGCCGGTCAGCCAGCAGGCGCCGTAGCCCAGCGCGGTCGCCGCCGTGACGATGTTCATGACGCTGGCGCCTGCCGACAATTCCTGCTCGAACGCCGGCACCTTCGGATGCGGCTTGGTGAAGCTGACGATGCCGATGACCAGCGGGGCATCGGCGAGGCGCTTGCGTTCGGTCTCGATGTCAGCCGCGGGGGCGCCGGGATTCTTGCGGGCAAACACCTGGGCGATCACCTCGCCGGCGCGCTGGCGTGCATCGCCCTCGAAAATGATGAAGCGCCACGGCGCCAGCTTGCCGTGGTCGGGCACGCGCGCGCCGATGGTGAGGATGGTCTCGAGCTCGGCCGGGGAGGGGCCGGGCCCGGTCATCTCGCGCGGCTTGACCGAGCGGCGTGTCTTGAGCAGTTCGATGGCGTCGGGCACTGCGATGTCCTCTTATGGTTGATCGTCGGGCGTGCCATGCCCAGATAGGCATGCACGCCCGCAACCGAAAGCGAGTTTAGATCGATTTCAGGGATCAGGCCGCGCCCCGGGCCCGCCTGATATCGGGCGGTGTCGCTTCCTCGACCAGCGCGGCGATCGCCTCGGCGGTCGTCATCACCTTCTGGCCGTCGCTGCCGAGCCGGCGGACCGAGACCGAGTGCGTCTCGGCCTCCTTCTTGCCGACCACGAGCAGCGCCGGGATCTTGGCCAGCGAATGCTCGCGGACCTTGTAGTTGATCTTCTCGTTGCGCAGGTCGATCTCGACCCGCAGCCCCGCGCGGCGGGCCTGCTCCAGCACCACCTTGGCGTACTCGTCGCCTTCCGAGGTGATGGTGGTGACGACCGCCTGCACCGGCGAGAGCCAGAGCGGGAAGTTGCCGGCATAGTGCTCGATCAGGATGCCGATGTAGCGCTCCATCGAACCGCAGATCGCGCGGTGCACCATCACCGGCGGTTTCTTGCCGCCGTCATGGTCGATGTAGAACGCGCCGAACCGCTCCGGCAGGTTGAAGTCGACCTGCGTGGTGCCGCACTGCCAGTCGCGGCCGATCGCGTCGCGCAGAACGTATTCGAACTTCGGGCCGTAGAAGGCGCCTTCGCCCGGATTGATTTCGGTCTTGATGTGGTTGTTCTGCGCCTGGATCTCGCGCAGCACCGTCGCCATCACGCGCTCGGCGTGGTCCCACATCGCGTCGGTGCCGACCCGCTTGTCGGGTCGGGTCGAGAGCTTCACCGTCAGATCGCCGGTGAAGCCGAAGTCCGCATAGGTCGACAGGATGAGATCGTTGATCTTCAGGCACTCCTCGGCGAGCTGGTCCTCGGTGCAGAAGATGTGCGCGTCGTCCTGGGTGAAGCCGCGCACGCGCATCAGGCCGTGCATGGCGCCCGACGGCTCGTAGCGATGCACCACGCCGAACTCGGCGAGGCGCAGCGGCAGGTCGCGGTAGCTCTTCAGGCCATGCTTGAAGATCTGGACGTGGCCGGGACAGTTCATGGGCTTCAGCGCAAACCAGCGCTTGTCCTCGGCCTCGTCGCCGGCCGACTGGGCCGCGAACATGTTCTCGCGATACCAGCCCCAATGGCCGGAGGTTTCCCACAACGACTTATCGAGAATCTGCGGCGCGTTGACCTCGTTGTAGTCGCCGGTCAGGCGGCGCCGCATATAGGCGATCAGCTGCTGGAAAATGGTCCAGCCCTTGGCGTGCCAGAACACGACGCCCGGGCCTTCCTCCTGGAAGTGGAAGAGGTCGAGCTCGCGTCCGAGCTTGCGGTGGTCGCGCTTCTCGGCCTCCTCGATCTGCTTGAGGTAGGCGTCGAGGTCCTCCTGCTTGGCGAAGGCCGTCCCGTAAATGCGCGTCAGCATCGGGTTGTTGCTGTCGCCGCGCCAATAGGCGCCGGCCACCTTCATCAGCTTGAAGGCGTTGCCGACCTTGCCGGTCGAGGTCATGTGCGGGCCGCGGCAGAGGTCGAACCAGTCACCCTGGTAGTAGATCTTGATCGGCTCGTTGCCGGGAATGGCGTCCACCAGTTCGACCTTGAAGGCTTCGCCCTTGTCGCGGAACACCTGCTTGGTCTTTTCGCGGTCCCAGACTTCCTTGGTGAAAGGCTTGTCGCGCGCGATGATCTCGCGCATCTTCTTCTCGATCGCGGCGAAGTCTTCCGGCGTGAACGGCTCGTTGCGGAAGAAGTCGTAGTAGAAGCCGTTCTCGATCACCGGGCCGATGGTGACCTGCGTGCCGGGCCACAGCGTCTGCACCGCTTCCGCCAGTACGTGCGCGCAGTCGTGGCGGATCAGCTCGAGCGCGCGCGGATCATCGCGGTTGAAGAATTCGATCTTCGCATCCGCCTCGATGGGATCATTGAGGTCGGCGAGCTCGCCGTCGAGCGCCATCGCGACCGTGCGCTTGGCCAGCGACGGCGAAATGCCCTTGGCGATCTCGAGGCCGGTGATGCTCTTGGCGTATTCGCGCCGGGCGCCGTCGGGGAAGGTGAGGGTGATCTTTTCCGGCGGGGTCACGGGTCTCAAATTGCTGAGGCTATACTGGAAGCCGGACTCGGATTTGGGCTGGTCGGTCATTGCTTTTCTCCTGAAGCTCACTCCTGCGAACGAGCGCAGGTAAGCGGAAACGAGCGTATAGCAGGCGATTCGGGCGGCGCAATCGTGGAATTCCGGGGAGTTCGGGGTGGCAAGCCGGTGAGGGGGTCTTTTTCGCGGCGCGGTCACGCATCGGTCGTACGGCGCGGTGTAGGCTCGAGCTTTCAGCGTCTCGATTTCGGCATGACGGTGCTGCCGTTGTGCCCATGGTTGCGCCATGAAGCTCTATTTCAGGTTGAGCCCCACGCTCATGTTGGCCCTGCTCCCATCCTTGCAACCGGCAGGGGCGGCGCCGTTGACACCGATTGCCGAAAAGCCCTTGGAACAGCTTGCAATTTATGCGGCAAAGGGGGCGCCGGATTCCTGCGGACCCGGCTGCGATCACTGGATCGCGATCGAGGGCAAGATCGATGCCGGCTCGGCAGCGCGGGTCGAGCATTTCTTCCACGAACGGAGGGATGCCCAACGGCCGATCTATTTCAACTCGCCCGGCGGTGAAATGCGCGATGCGCTCGCGATCGGGCGCTTGCTTCGCGCCCGGAAAGTGGTCGGCCGGGTCGGGCGGACAGTGGTCGATGCCTGCCCGGGGACCCAGACGGACGATGCCTGCACCTTGATCAAGACCACGCGCGACGAGGTTGTCGCGTCTATCGCGACCCGTGGCGTGGTTTGCGGCTCCGCTTGCACCTTCTTGCTGTTCGGTACGCAGACGCGCGAAGTCGCACCGGATGCGGTGGTCGCCGTCCATGGCGCCAAAGTGGCAATGCAATTCCGATTGAACGTGACCGAAGCGCGACGCGAAGAGGCCCTCACAAAGCTCCATGACGATGCCGATCGACAGGCGTTTGCCTATGTCGACGAAATGGGCATCAGCCGTGACGTCATGACACTGGCTAACAGCATCAGCCCGGACAAATTCCGTATTCTGACTCGGCAGGAATTGTACAATTTCCGGATCGATATCAGAAACGTCGTCGAGACCCCATGGACGATGGAGAAAATGCCCAGTCCCGCGGTGCAAAAGATCGCCGAGACCAGGCTGGACGGCAGCTTCCAGAAATTCGAATGGCGCTTCATCTGCGGCGGCAAGATGCAGACCCGGCTCATGGTCGCCAATGAACTGGCCAAGGACGCCAGCGGCACCAGGGTCCTGACCATGGTTGCCGGTGCGGCCAAGCCGCCGCAGTTTACGAAAATCCCGATCCGCGTCGGTTCCAACGAGATATGGACGACGGTGATGACGGCCGAGGCCATGAAGGATTTGATCGCAGTGCCGCGGTTGGGGATCGCGCAAAATACCCTGCTGCCCGACGGCCAGACGAGTTCGACCTTCTTCGAGATCGAGACCCGAGGCCTCGAGCCGGCGTCCACCCAATTGTCGACGATGTGCGAGACGCTGCAGGCCAGGGTCGGTCCGCCCAAATTGCCCTCGTCAACGCCGTCATTGCCCTGGTCGTCATCCGCGAAGTGGACCGCATCGCCGAAGTGGCCCGCACCCTCGCCGCTGGCTGCCCAGGGGATAGGTGTGCTTGGTGATGGCCAAAGTACGCCGCCGCAGGCCGTGCCGGCGAAGTGAGATCGTCGGGCGACGGCACGACGCGGCGGTTGCGCCCCTTTCATTCCGGGTCTTAGTACTCTACATGCAATTGCATGGAAAATTTGCCCCTCGCAGCCCGTTTCACGCCAACCGCCCTGATGCTTGGCAACCTCGTCACCGGCTGCTCGGTGCTTGCGCCGGCGGGGATGCTGCCGGAATTGTCGGCGGGGCTCGGCATCAGCATCCATGCGGCAGGGCTCCTGATCACCTTCGGCGCAATCACGCTGTGCATCGGCTCGCCGCTCACGGCCTGGCTCACGAGTCGCATCGAGCGGCGAATGCTGCTCGCCACCACGCTCGCAGTGCTCGCCATTGGCAATCTCGCCTCGGCCTTTGCGCCCGACTACACCAGCCTCCTCGTCATCCGTCTGGTGATGCTCGCGGTCGGCGCGCTTTACACGCCGCAGGCGGCGGGCACGGCGGCGCTGATCGTGCCGGTGGAGCGGCGGGGGAGCACGATCGCCTACATCTTTCTCGGCTGGTCGCTTGCTGCCGCCGTCGGCCTGCCGCTGATCACCTTCGTCGCCAGCCGCTATGGCTGGCGCGCGGCCCATGGCGGGATCGGTGCGCTCGGCTGCATCAGCTTTCTGCTCTTGTTGCTGCGGCTGCCGGCCGGCTTGACGGGCACGCCGGTGGATCTGAAGACCTGGAGCGCGGTCGGCCGAAGCAGGGCCATCCTGCTGCTGCTGGCGATCACGATGCTGCAGATGTCCGGGCAGTTCGTGGTGTTCACCTTCATGGGGCCATTGCTCAAGAAACTCACCGGTGCAGGCCCTGATGCGATCGGCATGGTCTTCGGGATCTACGGCGTCTGCGGCTTCCTCGGCGTGGTCATCGCGACCCGCATCGTCGACAGTTGGGGACCGTATCGGACCTCTTTGCTGTTCACCTGCCTGCTGCTTGCGGGCACCACGGGCTGGGCGCTCGGCGCCGGCACGCTGGTCTTGATGGCAATCTCGGTCGCCATCTGGGGCTTCGGCTTTGCCTCGACCAATTCAATGCAGCAGGTGCGTCTGGTCGCGGCGGCGCCGCCGCTCGCATCGGCGACCGTCGCACTCAACACCTCCGTGCTCTATATCGGTCAGGCCGTCGGCTCCGCCATCGGCGGGCTGTTGTTTGCCCGCGAACTCCTGCATCCGCTCGGCTTCGTCGCGGTCGGCTTCATCGTTCTGGCGCTTGTTCTGTTGATGCTGACCCGTCCGCGGCCGGCCGCTGCCGCAACAGCCTAAACCCCGCGTTTTCCTGTGCGCAAGGCGCTTGGCAAGTGCCGCGTCGGAGCGCTAGAAGGCGAGGCATCGGGACCAAGGAAAGTTGACTGATATGAGGATGATTCTGGCGGTTGCCGCGGTGCTCTATTCAGCCTCCGCGTTTGCACAGACCGACAAGCCGCCGATGGTCGGGGACAAGCCGTTGGTGCAGGTCAAGCCCAAGGGGACCAAAGAGGCGGCAGCGAAGCCGGCCGCGGCCCCGAAGGGCAAGCCGCAATCGATCGCCGCGCGGCTTCAGGCCTGCCTCGAACTCGACGACGGCACCAAGGACCGGCTTAACTGCTACGACGCGATCATCCCGCCGACACCAAAGCCGAAGCCGGCGAAGGCCAAGGGTTACGCCGATTGCCGCTTCTTCAAGGAAGAGGATGAGCGGCTGGCCTGCTTCAATGGCTTTGCCGAGAGCATTCCGAAGCTGCCCAAGACCTGAAGCTGCCCAAGACCTGAAGCACCCAAGACCTGAAGCTGCTCGAGACCGGAAGCTCAGTCGCTGATCCGGCTCAGTACGGCCCTGAAGGCAACGCCGGGCACTTGCAATGCGGTGCCTTCGAACTCAGCCGTGTCGCCATCCTCGCGGCCGGCGAGCGTCAGCGTGATCCTGTCGTTCCCGAACAGCGCCTTGAAGGACGGATCGTCGTTGTAGCGCTGGGTTGATACCTTGACCTTGATGCTGTCGCCTTCGCCGGTGTAGGTGCCGATGAACGTGAAGGCGGAATTACCGCCGCGCATCTTGCCGTCGATCACGTAAATTACGCCGCAACCGGTTCCGTGAACCGTGTGGAAGTCGACCTTGTACAGTCCGTGGCGCACTGGTGGTCCCCGCAGTATTCGAAATGCGAACTGACCAGCAAATTATAGTCGTTGCCGGCGGAAGCAATCCGGTGGGTCCCTGGAATGCCGCCCATCAACATCGCATTCTGATCAAAACCTGGAAAAACCCTAGCGGCTCGATGTCGCAGCGACGCGCGTCAGCGCGAGCGCTGGTGTTGCCGACATCTTCACCAGCACGTCCTTGAGCGGATATTGCGTCCACGCGCGGTTGACGTAGTCCCGATGTGTGATGCCCTCGCCGGTCTCGACGAACACCACGCTGCCCGGACGCAACGGCTCATCCATGTCTTCGGAGACGCTGATGCCCTTCTGACGAAGCATGCCCATCAACTCGCGGTCGCGCCTCGCGGTGTAGTGTGTGTAGGCGCTGACGAAGAAGCTGGAGCGGTGGCTCTCGATCCAGGACGCGAACTTGTCCATTTCGCCATAGACGGCGTCCAGCAGCACGACCCCGCGGACGCGGTCGCTGATGCCGCCGACTTCGAGGCTCCATGCGGTCGGCAGGAAGCCGCCGCTATAGCCGACGATCACGATCGGCATGTTGGCGAAGGCGCGTGCGCTGTTGGGATCGCCGGTGACGCGGGCGAGGTGTTCGGCCGACTCCGCCATGAAGCGCTTGAAGCCGCCGGGCTGCCAGAATTTTCCAGCGCTAGAATCCGCGGCATCGACCGCCATCTGCGGTGCCAGCAGGACCGCGTTTGCGCCGGAATCGGTGATCTGCCGCGGCACGAGCTGCCGGTCACGCACATCGCGCTCCAGCGTGGCGCCGTTGCCGTGGAAGAACACCACGATCACGCCCGGCTTGCGCACGTCGAAATGCTCGGGCACGTGCATCAGCACGCGGCTGTCATTGTAGGTCTCGTCCTGCCAGTAGACGCGGCCCGAATAGCTGCGATGGCCGCGGCGGTCGCCCTTGGCAATGTTGAGGAAGGGGGACTCGGAGGCGGGGTTGTTGCCAAAATAGGGAAAGGCCGAGGATTTCATGCTGACGAGCGTCGTGAGGTCTTCGCGTGGCGGACGCTGGTAGGGCACCTGCGGCGCGAGCGAGGCCACCTTGTAGGGCGCCTGTTCCGGCTGCTGCTGTACGGCGCGCTTCGGCGAGAAGTCCGACATCTGCCGTTGCAGGAAGCCCTCGCTCGCCGACGGGAAGCGCTCCCTGAACTGCGGGGCAGGGAAGCGATCTTCGAACGTGTCGCTTGCAACTTGCTGTTTGGCGGCTTGAGGTCTGGTCTTGGCGACGACCTGAACGTTGGCCTGCGAGTTCGCCGCGAGCGCCGCCGGATCGGGCGCCTTGCCGCATTGAACCAGCGTCAGGGAGAGAGGCACCAAGGCTGAGATCAGGCCGATCCGGAGCGCACGACCGCGCAGACCGGACGTCGTCCGATCGGCACGCATGTCAGCTCTCACGTTAGGAACGGCCCCGACCATCCACCCATGACCCCCAAGTCACGTCCAAGTCACGTCCAGCGCCCGGCAATGTTTAGATTTCTTTTAGCCGACTGGCGTTTAGGCGACGTTAAGTATCCGGAAACTTTCCCACATCCGGAGAGACGAGGATGAGCACGTAATCATGTCGTGATTATGGGGAAAGGAAACGGGATTCTGCGGTGTTTGCCGAGTTTATTGTCCAGGGGCCGCCATGGAAGGTGCTTGGTTACCGATTTCGGTCGCCTCATTTAACCCTTGTTAACCCTGCTTGAATTGACTGGACCAAACTGCACGATGCTCCCACGAGGCGTAACGCCTAAGGTTGAGGACCCCGATGACGGCATCAGATGCGGGAACCGCGCCCTGGACGGGGCGTGTAACCGGGAGCGGCCCCGGGGTCTCCGTTCTGGTTGCAACCGCCATCGTCGTCGCCGACATGATCGGGGTCGGCGTATTCACCAGTCTCGGCTTCCAGGTGAAGGACATCCCGTCCGGCTTCTCCATCCTGTTGCTATGGACCGTTGGTGGGATCGTCGCACTGTGCGGTGTGTTCTCCTACAGCGAGTTAGGCGCGATGTTTCCGCGCTCGAGCGGGGAGTACAATTTCCTTGGCCGCGCCTACCATCCCGCCTTCGGCTTTCTCGCCGGCTGGGTCTCGGCGACGGTTGGTTTTGCAGCGCCGGTCGCGCTCGCGGCGATGGCGTTCGGCGAATACGCCAAATCGGTCGTTCCCGGTCTGCCGTCGATTCCGCTCGCTGTCGGGGTGGTCTGGCTGGTCTCGCTCGTGCAATTGACAGGCGTCAGGCATTCCTCGACCTTCCAGCTCATCTCGACCATCCTCAAGGTCGTGCTGATCGTCGCCTTTCTCGTTGCCGGGTTCATCATCGGCGTGCCGCAACCGATCGCATTCACGCCGCAGACAGGCGACCTCGCCCACATCTTGAGCGCGCCATTCGCCATCGGCCTCGTCTTCGTGATGTACTCCTTCTCGGGATGGAACGCCGCGACCTACATCATCGGCGAGATGAACATGCCGCAGCGGGATCTTCCGCGCGCGCTGCTGGCGGGCACGTTGATCGTGCTGGTGCTCTACGTCGCGCTGAATACGGTGTTCCTCTACGCGACGCCGGTCAGTGCGCTCGCCGGCCAGCTCGACGTGGCTAGCGTCGCCGGCACTGCCATCTTCGGCAGTCTCGGCGGCCGGATCGTCGGCGCGATGATCTGCTTCGGCCTGATCTCCTCGATCAGCGCGATGATGTGGATCGGCCCGCGCGTGATGATGACGATGGGGGAGGACATTCCGGTTCTTCGCGTCTTCTCCAAGCGGTCGGAGAGCGGTGCGCCGGCCTATGCCATCCTGTTTCAGCTCGCGGTCGCTAATCTGCTGCTGTTTACGCGCAGCTTCGAGGCGGTTCTCGACTTCATTCAGTTCGCGCTCTTGTTCTGCTCGTTCTTCACGGTCGCCGGCGTGATCAAGCTGCGCATCACCGATCCTGAACTGGCCCGGCCCTACCGCGCCTGGGGATACCCGTTCACACCCCTCGTTTTCCTGCTCGTGACCGGGTTCATGATGTACTACCTTTTGACCGAGCGGCTGGTTCAGTCGCTGTCGGGGATGCTCGTCATGCTATCGGGCCTTTTGATTTATGCAGTTTTCCGCAGGCGGCCGGTCGCCGCTGGCACGTCACACAATTGCGAATAGCTATGTTTCGACCCATGAGAATTGCGGCCGTCGCTCTCGCTTTGGTGGCTGCGGCCGTCTCATCCGCGCGCGCGGCCGACGCAACCTTCGACGACACAGCGCGCTTCCTTGCGGGCATGCAGCCTTCGGCGGATTCGCCCCTGACGCCGCTCACGAAGGACCCCGGCTGGCAGCGCCACGCGAAATTCTTCGATGGCGCCTTCGCCCAGCTTGAGCAGCGGCAGATCTCCAAAATCCGCAACTGGGCCGACGTCAACCTGGCGGCGCCGCGACCGACCATGTTCTATATGTTCAGCGGCCCGGACTTCCTCTACGCCAACGCATTCTATTCCAAGGCGAGCACCTATGTGCTCGGGGCGCTGGAGCCGGTCGGCGCCGTGCCCGATTTGACGCGGCTGCCGCGCGGCTCGGTCGGGGCAGCGCTCTACAATGTCGAGCATTCGCTCGGCTCGATCCTGAGTTTTTCCTTCTTCATCACCAAGCAGATGAAGGTCGACCTGCGCGCCAACCAGGTCGATGGCACCTTGCCGATCCTCTATGTCTTCCTCGTCCGCTCCGGCAAGAGCATCCGCAATGTCGAGATGGTCGCGCTCGACGACAAGGGCGGAATGCACACCGGCAACGACAATCCGGGACCGAACGCCACGCGCGGCGTCCGCATTACTTTCGCCGGAAGCGACGGGGAGGCGCGCACATTGTATTATTTCTCGACCGACCTCTCCAATCCCGGGGCTCGTGCGGCGGGCTTCCTCAAGTTCTGCGAGACACTCGGGCCCGGCAACAGCCTGATCAAGAGCGCATCCTATCTGCTTCACTCCGGCAGCTTCACGGTCGTTCGCGACTGGCTGCTCGCCAACAGCGCCACCATCGTCCAGGACGATTCCGGCATTCCGCTTGCGGACTATAACGCGCGGCAATGGCGGTTCTTCCCGTTCGGTCGCTACCTCGGACCGATCGGTGAATTCCCCGGCCGCTATCAGGAACGCTACGCCGAACTGTTCACCCGCGCCCAGCCGATCGATTTCGGCGTCGGCTATCGCTGGCGCATGCACGAGTCGAACTTGCTGCTGTCGGTGAGGGTGCCGGGGACCGAGACGGCGCCGGGGACCGAGACGACGTCGTCCGCCGAGCCGCCGCCAAAGCCGCCGCGCCCGAAGCGGCCGCGCCCGCCCGAGCCGATCCCGCCGCCGCCCGGACGTTTCTACTGGTTCCGATGAAACTGCTGTCCGGCACGGCGTCAGCCTGCCGTGCTCTGCGCCACGACGACCAGCACTTCCGCCTTTTGCCGGCCGAGGCTCCTGACCTCGTGCGGTGTCTCGCCTGAAAAATACAGGCAATCGCCCTTGCCGAGCGTCAACTCTTCGCCGTCGAGCTTGATCGCGATCTTGCCGTTGACGACGAACAGAAGTTCCTCGCCCGCATGCGAGGCGCGCGTCGCCGCCTTGTGCGGTGGGCTCAGGAGAAACGGCTCCATCATCTTGCGAGTGCGCCCGGTTGCCAGCGGGACCACGCCGAACGTGTCCCGAAACAGCGGCACGTTGCCGCCTTCGCGGCGGAATAGCGTGTAGCGCGGCGCGGGCTCGGCGTTCGGATCGAAGAAGTTCGCGACATTGACCTCAAGGGCGGCGGCCATCCGCAGCAACGCGGCGAGCGAAGGAATCTTCAGGTTGCGCTCGACCAGCGAGATGTAGCCCCGCGTCAGATCGCTCTGCCTGGCGAGCTGGTCCAGCGTCAGGCCCTTCGCAATCCGCGCCTGGCGGATATTGGCCCCGACCGCCGTCACTTTGCTGACGTCAAGCACGCATGAATCTCCCGAACTCCTGATGGTTCTTTTGCAACAGATGCAGGCCGACTGCCAGCCTGACGGCGCGCGCTGCTCATTCCGCGAGCGCAGTTTGTATTCCAAAGGAAAACTCGCGCGCGGAAATTTCCGGCAGGCTCGCGGATATTGTGAGCAGCAATACTGGTATATCGCGTAAATCAGCAGAAAAAATGTGCAACCGCTCTTCTCTGCCGCGATCGGCGGCATTTGCCCGGTTCCGCGTCGTTGATTTCCATTGGTAAACCTGATCGATTTTTACCGTCGTGATCGCCGAGGGGCGGCACGGCCAGACCAACTGCTTCCCCTGGTGCCGGTACTTTCTGGAGAGATCGATGACCGTAGCAGATGATGTAAACCTCAACGTAGCGCCGGATGAGGCGGCGAGCTTGCGACGGATCGTGTGGTCGAGCGTGATCGGCACCGCCGTCGAATGGTACGATTTTCTGATCTACGGCGCCGCCACCGCCCTGGTCTTCAACAAGGTGTTCTTCGCGGCCGGCAATCCCACGCTCGCCACCATCGCGGCGTTTGGCACCTACGCGGTCGGATTTTTGGCGCGGCCGCTCGGGGCGGCCATTTTCGGTCATTTCGGCGACCGGGCCGGCCGGAAGGCGATGCTCGCGATCACGATCATGGTCATGGGCATCGGCACCTTCCTGGTCGGCCTGCTTCCGACCTATCAGCAGATCGGGATCGCTGCGCCGCTGCTGCTGATCGGCTTGCGCTTTCTCCAGGGTATCGGCCTCGGCGGCGAATGGGGTGGCGCGGTTCTGATGGTGGTGGAGAACTGCCCGACGCATCGCCGCGGCCTGCTCGGCAGCATGGTGCAGATCGGCTATCCCATCGGCAATCTCGCCGCGATCGGCATGTTCGCGCTGGTCGCGCAACTGCCGGAAAGCGAATTCATGGCCTTTGGCTGGCGCATTCCCTTCCTGGTCTCGATTCTCCTCGTGGGGGTCGGCCTCTATATCCGCCTCAACATGGAAGAGACATCGGCCTTCCGGCAGGTGCAGGCAAAGAAAGAGGTCGCAAAGCTGCCCGTGCTCGAAATCTTCAGACACCACCGCAAGCCGTTTTTCATTGCGGTCGGGCTGAAGATCTCCGAGATCGCCTATGCGAGCATCGGCGGCGTATTCGTGATGTCCTACGCGACCACCAATCTCGGCCTGTCGCGCGCTGTGGTGCTGAACGGCGGCTTCGCCGCATCGCTGGTCGCGCTGCTTGCCATTCCCCTGTTCGGCTGGCTGTCCGACATCGTCGGCCGCAAGGCCATGTTCTATGCGAGTTGCCTGTTCTCGGTGCTGTTTGCCTTCCCGCTGTTCTGGCTGCTCGACACCCGCGACCCCACGATCGTCATCTGCACCATCGTGATCGCGATCACCTTCGGCCAGATCGTGATGTTCGGCATCGGCGCGCCCTGGTACTCCGAGCTGTTCTCCGCGCGGCTGCGCTACAGCGGGGCGTCGCTCGGATTTCAGGTCGGCGCCGCAATCAGCGGCGGGTTGACGCCGCTGATTGCAGCGTCCCTGATGGCATGGAGCGGCGGGGCCACATGGCCGGTTTCGCTGCTGCTGATCGCCTGCGCAGCCATCACAGCGACCGCGACCACGTTCGCGCCGGAGATGGCGAACAAGGAACTGACCTGATCGCATGGCGCGCCGCCTGCCGCAGTGCGCCGTCTTGTCCCACGAGGATTTTGTCATGCTCGACACCATCAGGGCCGGTTCGGCCCACGGCGCAGCACAGCTCGGTTGGACCGGCGTCGTGCGCTTTCTTCATCTGACCCCTCGCGCGTTCCTGCCGATGCGCGCCGTGGAATCGGTCTCGCTCGTCGCCGGCAGGGGGATCGAAGGCGATCGCTACATGATCGGCAACGAAGAAGGGTTCTATTCGCACAAACCCGAAGAAGGCCGGCAGGTGACCCTGTTCGAGCTGGAGACGCTGGTTGCGCTGAAACGCGATTCCGGCATCGCGCTCGGCCCCGAGGAGCACCGGCGCAACGTCACCGTCGAGGGTGTGCCCTTGAACCATCTGGTCGGTCGGCGCTTCTGGCTGGGCGAGACGTTGCTCGAGGCGACCCGGCTGTCGGTGCCGTGCCGGCATATCGAGGAGATCACCGGCAAGGCGATCTTCGATCCCCTGATCAATCGTTCCGGCCTCAATTGCAAGATCGTGCAAGGCGGCGTCGTGAAGGTCGGCGACATCGTGCGGAACGCGGCATGACGGCGCGTCCGATCACGACCGTCAGGACGGTCGTCGCCGCCATCGAAGAGGCGGGTCCAGGGATCAAGCTGTTCACGCTGACAGATCCGGATCAGTGGGAATTGCCGCCTTTCAAGCCTGGCGCGCATATTGATCTGCATCTGCCGAACGGGCTCGTCCGGACCTATTCGCTATGCAATGAGCCTGCCGACAATGCGCGCTACGTCATCGCGGTGAAGCTCGAGCCGGACGGGCGCGGCGGTTCTCGCGCGCTCCACGATGATGTCAGGGTTGGCGACGCCATCGGCGTCTCGCTGCCGCGCGGCGGGCTCGATTGCGGTGCCGGTCTTGCGCGCCATGTGTTCGTCGCGGGTGGTATCGGCGTGACACCGTTCCTGTCGATGGCACGGCATCTCGCGCGCACCGGCGTTGCCGATTTCGTGCTGCACCTGATCGTGCGCGAGGAGCTGCCGCTTGCGCGGCATCTGGCTCCTCTGATCAACGAGGGACGCGTGGTCGTGCATCGGACGTCCCGGACCGGGCGCCCCGATCTTGCCGCGCTCATCGGGGAGGGGGGATCGGAGACGCTGGTCGCCTGCTGCGGGCCGGACGGCATGACGGACGATTTCGAGCGGGCGACCTCTGCGTGGCCTGCTGCCAATGTTCATATCGAGCGTTTTGTTGCCCCGCCGGTAGTCATCGATCCCGACGCCAAACCGTTCGCGCTGTCACTGGCGCGTTCAGGTACCGAGATCCAGGTGCGCGCCGGCCAGACCATGCTGGTCGCCCTGCAGGAAGCCGGCATCGACATAGCAACCTCCTGCTGCGGCGGCATCTGTGGCGCCTGCAAGGTAGGCTGGCTCGAAGGCAAGCCGGTGCATCGCGATCGCGTCCTGTCGACTTATGAGCGCGAACGCTATCTCATGGTTTGCGTCGCGGGATCAGATGCCGATCGACTGGTGCTGGACCTTTAGGGGGCGGCCTATCCGTGAGAGCCGTTGACGCCGCGCCAGCGGGCGTAGCGCCAGGGCAGGTACCAGCGGGCGCCTTGCGGCGCGGAGGCGGGCACGTTGTCGATGCCAGAGGTGCCGAAGGGATTGCACCGCAACAGTCGCGCAAGCGTCATCCAGCCGCCTGCCCACAGCCCGAACCGCTCGATCGCCTCATCTCCATAGACGGAGCAGGTCGGCAGGTGACGGCAATTGTAGCCGACCAGCGGCGAGAGCGTATGCCGGTAGAGCCAGATCAATGCGCGCCCGAATCGGCGCGGGAGCCGTAGCGTCCTCTCGACGGGCGTGGCGCAATGCTCGCAGGCTGAGTGCTTCATGTGCGCCGTGCCGAGATCCTGAGCGAGTTATTGCGCGGTTCCAGCGCAGGGAACAGCGAACGGTTGTCCGGGGACCCTACTTTGTCTGATTTCGGGGAGCAGCGCAGCAAGTAGCTATGGACGAGCTGTAGTCCCCCGGATACCATTTTTGTGACGTCCATGTGTAAACTCGTTGGAACGTCTGAACGGGATTGCCTGAATCGGCTTGGGCCTGGTGCCTGGGGCTTGGGGAAGGGACCAGTTTGAAACTTCTGGAGTCGCTCAATCTTCGCGGCTGGTTGCTGGTGGGAACCGCCGCTTGTGGGGTGGTGTTGGCAGGCGCCGTCACGACCTTCGGAACGTCGGCTCGGGCCGGTGCGACACTCGAAGAGCGCAAGCTGCCGATGAAGTTCAACTGGGTTGCCTGCGAGCCGAACTGCCGCGGCTGGGTCAGCGCGGTCGGCATCATCACAGCAGATACGCCAAAGGACTTTGAAGAGTTTGCCCGTGATCGCCAACTTGGCGGTGCGACCGTGGTGCTCGATTCCAGCGGCGGCTCCGTCAACGATGCCATCACCCTCGGTCGGCGGTTTCGTAATCTCGGCCTGCTGACCACTGTCGGCATCAGCCTTCAGAACCGCGGCGTCAAGAGTGCCGGTCCAGCGATCGCGCCGGAAGCCTATTGCGAGTCCATGTGCGTGTTCCTGTTGCTGGCCGGCAAGACGCGCTATGTGCCGGAGAGCGCGCATGTGCGGGTCCACCAGATCTGGATGGGCGACCGTGCCGACGATGCCAAGGCGGCCAGCTACAGCGCGCAGGACCTGATGATCGTGGAGCGCGATCTCGGCCGGCTCGCCAAATACACGTTTGACATGGGCGGTGCCGGCGATCTGCTGTCGCTCGCGCTCAGTGTGCCGCCGTGGGAGGATTTGCACGAGCTCGATGCTGCCGAGCTGAAGCAGACCAACCTCGTGACGACCGACCTGCTGGCCGATGTGTTGCCGCATGTCGACGTCGCCGCGCCCGCGTTGGCGGAGCTTGCGCCGAAGACGCAGGCGAGGTTCGGCGCGGAGCAGGACCTGCAGCCCGCCAAGTCGACCAAGACGGCAGAGGCCGTGGTGCCCAGCGGCGCGGTGCAAAGCAGCAGCTCGCAGAAGTAGGACGTCCGGCGCCTCGTCGATCCGGGGCGTTCGCCTGGCCAGGTGACCAAGCCCTCACTTAGCCTCGGGCCGCGGCCGGCTGCTTGGTCTTGGCCTCGATCTGGCCGATGGCATCGACCACGGCATCGAAGGTCAGGAGGGTCGAGGCATGTCGCGCCTTGTAGTCGCGGACCGGCTCGAGGAATTTTATCTCTTCCCATTTGCCTTCAGGAGGCAAACCATTCTCTTTCAGCATCTTGCGAACGGTTTCCCGTAACTCACGGAGTTCACTCGCAGTCGAGCCAACGACGTGGCTTGCCATGATGGATGACGAGGCCTGGCCGAGCGCGCAGGCCTTCACGTCATGGGCGAAGTCGGTGACGGTGTCGCCCTCCATCTTGAGATCGACCTTCACGGTCGAGCCACACAATTTGGAATGGGCCGTGGCGGTCGCATCGGCGTCGGATAATCGTCCGAGGCGCGGAATATTGCCGGCCAGTTCGATGATCCGCTTGTTATAGATGTCGTTCAGCATGAGTTGGAGTCCAGCACTTCGGCACCGGATCGGCCTTGGCGGGCGCCGTCCACGGTCCTATATAGGGTCGGAACTGGCGGAAAAACAGTCCAGCGGTGCGGCAGCGGTGATCCAGATCTGCGCTGCCAGCGTAAGCGACCAAGGACTGTTTCGTCATCACTGTTTTCTTCAGGCGTCCGGCGGCATGCCGCCCCGTCTGCCGGTGACACTCCGGCCACAAGGCCGTCGAACGGAGTCGACATGGACGCTGCGATCAAATCCATCCGCCCGGGCAAGCCCGCTGACAAGCCTGAGAGCCGTCCGGCAGAACTCGATCCTGCCGAATTTCTCGCGGCCGCCGTCCGCGCCGACCAGCCACGCCCGGCGCGCGCCGAGGCGGAAGCGGCGGTGAAGACGCTGCTCGCCTATATTGGCGAGAACACCGAGCGCGAGGGGCTGCTCGACACGCCGCGCCGCGTCGTCGAGGCCTTCGACGAGCTCTACCAGGGCTACCACCAATGCCCGGCCGAGGTGCTCGACCGCACCTTTGGCGAGACCGCAGGCTACGACGATTTCGTGCTAGTGCGCGACATCGAGTTCACCTCGCAGTGCGAGCACCACATGATGCCCTTCTACGGCAAGGCACATATCGCCTACACCCCCGTGGAACGCGTCGTGGGCCTGTCCAAACTCGCCCGCCTGACCGACATCTTCGCCCGGAGGCTGCAGACCCAGGAGCATCTGACGGCTCAGATCGCGGCCGCGATCGACGAGGTCCTGAAACCCCGCGGCGTCGCCGTGCTGATCGAGGCCGAGCATACTTGCATGTCGGTGCGCGGCGTTGCCAAGCATGGCGCGTCCACGTTCACAAGCCGCTTCACCGGGATGTTCCGCGACAATCCGGCCGAGCAGGCCCGGTTCCTGTCCATGGTGCGAGGGATGCAGCGCTGACCTCGCGAATGTCTTAAGCGAGGACGCCCATGTCCGCTCACTCCCATGACATCGAGGAAGGCCTTTCCTTCCTGCCCAGGTTCGACGCCGCGGGCCTCGTGACCTGTGTTGCCACCGACGCCGCCACCGGCGACGTTCTGATGGTCGCCCATATGAACGACGCGGCGCTGCGCAAGACGATCGCGACCGGCGAGGCCTGGTACTTCAGTCGTTCGCGCAAGGCCTTGTGGCGAAAAGGTGAGACGTCGGGTCAGACTCAGCGCGTGATCGAAATCCGCACCGATTGCGACCAGGACGCGATCTGGATTCGTGTCGAGCAGATCGGCGCGGCCTGTCACACCGGCCGCCGATCCTGCTTCTATCGCAAGGTCGAGGCTGAGGGCGAAGGGGCAAAACTCGTCCTCGTCGATGCAGCCAGGTGGTTCGATCCCGCCGAGGTCTACAAGACATAGCTCTCTCGTCATTCCGGGGCGCGCGTAGCGCGAGCCCGGAATCCATCGTGCGGCATTGCGCGAGGCTCGATGGATGCCCGGCTCATCGCTTCGCGATGCCCCGGAATGACTCGGGGAGAGGAGACGCCCCGAAATTAACCCCGCATTAACCATACCTGTCCCACGGTGAGACGACAGGCGTCCGAATTGCCGGCGCTGCTCAACGCCGCGCGGGGCGGGCACTCCATCATGTCGGTCGACAATTCCAGTGGCTCTCAGACGGCGGTTCTCGATCCGTCGCGGGCGCGCGTCGCTGGTGCGATCAAGCAGGCCTCGAACATTTCCGGCGTCAGCTTCCAGTACATGCTGACCACCGCGAAGATGGAATCGGATTTCGATCCGACCGCGGGCGCGACCACATCCTCCGCACACGGACTCTACCAGTTCATCGACCAGACCTGGCTCGGCACGGTGAAAGAGGCGGGCACGCAACTCGGCTACGGCAATTATTCCGACGCGATCACCAGGACGTCCTCGGGCACCTACAGCGTCGACGATCCCGTCATGAAGCGCTCGATCATGAAGCTGCGCGATGATCCGGAGGCGGCATCCAGCATGGCTGCGGCGCTGACCCAGTCCAACAGCTTCAAGCTCACCGGTCTGCTCGGCCGCAGGCCGAGCGACAGCGAACTCTACATGGCGCATTTCATGGGCGTCGGTGGCGCCGCGAAACTGATCGCAAATGCGGAGGACAATCCGCAAGCGGTCGGCGCACGGCTGTTTCCGAATGCGGCTTCCGCCAATCGTTCGATCTTCTACGCCAAAGACGGCCGCGCCCGCAGCGTCTCCGAAGTCTATTCGGTGCTGGACGCACGCTATGCCAGTGCCGCAAACTCCAAGACGACCCGCAGCGCGATGGCCATGTATGGCGGCACCCCATCGACGACGCAGGTTGCGAGCGCCAACGGCGTGCAGCCCACTGCGCCGATGATCGACAACGCAGCCTATCTCCAGACTTTCCCCAAGACGAACACCGTGACGCCGGTCAGCGCGACTTCGTCGGCGACGGTCGCCGACAACACGCCGGTTGCGCCGGCTTTCCGCTCGATCTACCAGCCCGGCGATGTGACGCAGCCGGTCTCGACCACGGTTCAGACACTGTGGGGCAGCAACGCCGCGCTCACCTCCGCCATGTCGGCGACGCCGGATGTGCGGGCGCCGCAGCCGCTCGATCTGTTCAGTGATCGCAGCGGCACGTTCTCGAGTTAGTTCTCGCCGCCTCTCAGTCCAGGACGCGCTGCCGCCCGCAACGGCCGCTGCGCCGCGCCCGCGGGGCATATGACGCGCGTCTTTCCTCCCTTAACAAATCATCAACAAAACCAGCCAGTTATGGTGAACGCTTTGTTAAGCGTCGTGGTTTAATTTGTATTGCAGGTGACAGCCGTCACCGCTTCGTCTTCGTTGCGTAAGCCGGAAGCACCATGATCGTTCGGCAGTTCATCAATTGGATCAGGACGGCGCCCGCTGGCGAGCGGGCCGAGGCGACACGGGCGTTGGCCCGGGCCTGGCTGATCTCGGACCTTTCCCATGACGACCGCATCGCCGCCGAAGGCGCGCTTCTGATGCTGCTCGACGATCCCTCGCCGCTGGTGCGGCAGGCGATGTCCGAGGCTTTTGCGCGCAGCACGGACGCGCCGGCGACCATCGTGCGGGCCCTGTCGGCGGATCAGCCTTCCGTGGCGCTGCCGGTGCTCGAATATTCGCGGCTGCTGGTCGACGCCGATCTCGTCGATATCGTCGCCACCGGCAATGACGAGGTACAGTGCGCGGTTGCCCGCCGGATTGACTTGCCGGTGTCGGTCTGCGCCGCCATTGCCGAAGTCGGCTGCGCGGCGGCCGCGCTCGAGCTGATCGAAAATTCCCATGCCGAGCTCGCGCCGTTCTCCTGGGATCGCATCGTCGAGCGTCACGGTCATCTGGCCGCGATCCGCGAGGCGATGCTGGTGCTGGAGGATCTGCCGGCCGCCACGCGCGCCGCGCTGGTTGCAAAACTCTCCGAGACTCTGGCGCAGTTCGTTGTGGCGCGGAACTGGCTGAGCGCCGACCGTGCCGATCGCATCGCGGCCGAGGCGCGCGACCGTTCCACCATGAACATCGCGGCGCGCTCGCGCGGCGAGGACATGCAGGGCCTGGTGCGGCACCTTCGCATCACCGGCCAGCTTACGGCCGGACTGATCCTGCGCGCACTGCTGTCGAGCAATCTCGACCTGTTCGACGCGGCGCTCGCCGAGCTCGCCGATCTGCCGCTGGCACGTGTGTCTGCCCTGCTGCACGATCGCGGCGGCAACAGCCTGCACGCGCTGCTCCGCCGTGCCGGTCTGCCCGAGGCGACCTTCGCGGCCTTCCAGGTGGCGCTCGATGCCTGTCACGAACAGGGCTTCGTCGACAGCGATGACGGCGCGGTGCGGCTGCGCCGGCGAATGGTCGAGCGCGTGCTCACCCATTGCGAGACCGACCGCGGCGCCACCGAGCCGCTGATGGTCCTGCTCCGCCGCTTCGCCACCGAGTCCGCGCGCGAAGAGGCGCGGCTGTTCTGCGACGAGCTGGTCGCGGACGATGCGATCGATCTCGGTTATGATGATCTGATTGCGGCGTGACGAGATGCCGTAGCGTGGGTTAGCCGTAGGACTGCGCTCGGCGCAGCCTATAGGCGTAACCCACCTGATAGCTTTCTGTACTGAAGCAAGTGGTGGGTTACGCTTCGCTAACCCACCCTACGAGACCTCGCGAATTAAGGATCCTACTCCGCAGGCACGATGCTCGGCGACAGGATCACCTCGAGATGCTCGGGGCGGTCGCGGTTGACGTCGGCGAGGTAGTCGTCGGCGACCTTGCGCAGGCGACGGCTGAGCTCGGCGGAGACGCTGATGGTGTCCAGCTTGGTGTTCTCGTGCACGATGGCAAGAATGGCGTTAATATGGTGGGTAAACAGCTCGGCGGGCACCCGAGCAAGATCGGGTGCGTGCTCGATGACGCGGCACAGGCTCTCGGCGACTCCGGCCGCGGCCGGGTAGCCGAACGTCGCGGCATCGCCCTTGATATCGTGGGCGGCGTGGAACAGCTCGTCGCGGCGGTCCTTGGTGAAGCCGTGGTCGCTGATGGCGGCGTAGGCGGCCGACAGCCGATCGACTTCGGTCGCCATCCAGCCCTTGAACTCGCCGGCGAGATCCGCCAGCGCCTGTTCGGCGCGGGCGACGGGATCGTCCATGTCCTTTTCCTCGACACGGCGCAGGACCTTCCGCAGCGGGTTGGGCTGCGTAATGATCTGATGCGTGGCGAAGGTCGTGACCTCGATGTCCCTTGCGCTGTTCTTCGCCATGTTGTCTGCCCGATCGAGTGAGACGTTGCGCTAGATGGAGGAGCGGGCCTTGTCGAGCAGGGAGGGCTGCTGGAGCACCTCATGCTTTTCGCCGACGCGGCGCTCGGGACCCATATAGGCGGAGCTCGTATTGCGACGCCGGTCGGGGCCGAAATAGGTCTTGGTCTTGATGAAGGGCCGGGGACTGGCGACGACGTTGAGAATGCGCTGGTAGAGGCCCTTGGCCGAGATCGGCTTGGCCAGGAATTCGGTGACGCCGGCATCGCGCGCGACCGTGACCCGTCGCTTCTCGGAATGACCCGTGAGCATGATGATCGGCGCGTAGGGATTGCCCTTGGATTCCGGCTGCCGGATCATCTGCGCGAGCTCGAGCCCGTCGAAGATCGGCATCGCCCAATCGGCGATGACGATGTCGGGCACGTAATGGCTGTACATTTCCAGCGCGGTAGCGCCGTCTTCGGCCTCGTAGACTTCGCGCGCGCCGAACGAATGCAGCAGCGTCCGCAGGATGCGGCGCATGTGCGGATTGTCGTCGCAGATGAGGAAGCGCAGCTTGTTGAAATCGATGCGGAACATGACGCCTGGGCCAGAGCGGTCAACCTTCGTTAACCATATCGCGCCGCGGGTTAACGAAGGGTTTCCGTCTGGCGCCTGGCAGAGGGCTCAGTAGCCGAACTGCTCGCGCAAAATACGCTCTTCCAGGCTGTGGCCGGGGTCGAACATCATGCGCATCGAGATGGTCCTGTCGGACAGGACTTCGACGCGGCGGACATCGCGCACCTCGTCGTGGTCCGCCACCGCCGCCACGGGACGCTTGTCGCCCTCCAGCACCTCGATCACGACATAGGCCGTGTTCGGCAAGAGTGCACCGCGCCAGCGGCGCGGTCGGAAGGCGCTGATCGGGGTCAGTGCGAGCAGGGCGGCGTTGATCGGCAGGATCGGTCCCTGCGCCGACAGATTGTATGCGGTGGAGCCGGCCGGCGTTGCCACCATGATGCCGTCGGCGATCAGTTCGGGCATGCGCTCGCGCTCGTCGATCAGGATCCGCAGCCGTGCCGCCTGGTAGGTCTGCCGAAACAGGGCGACTTCGTTGATGGCGTGATGCACGTGGACGCGGTCGTCGACGTCGGTCGCACGCATCAGCAGCGGATTGATCTCGGATTCATGCGCCGCCTCGAGACGCCCGCGAAGGTCGACCGTCGAGTACTCGTTCATCAGGAAGCCGACGGTGCCGCGGTGCATGCCGTAGATCGGCTTTCCGGTGTGCATGTGCTCGTGCAGCGTCTGGAGCATCAGGCCGTCGCCGCCAAGCGCGACCACGATGTCGGCCTCGTTCGGGTCGCAATTGCCATACTCCCGGGTGAGCTGGCCGAACGCCGCTTGCGCCTCGCTGCTCGGGCTGGCGACGAAGGCGATCCTGTCGTATCGCACTGGCTTGGTCATGGCTTCCGGGCAGGCCGCTGGCTCGAGATACTTCCGCCGGGCTCGTCTATACACCTCAGCGGGTATTGTCGAGGACGACAGGTGTCGAGGCAAGCCGGCGGTTGGTCTCCCCGGTCCAGGACGATCCGGGCCGATTTCTGGCTGATCGGCCTGTTCGGGCGCCGCTGGACCGGTGATCCCCCAAACCGTCGCAATTCATCGCTAGCCTTCTTCCGCGCACGGTTCTCACGGCCGGGCAGGGAGACGATCATGGTGACGAGTTTGCCGGCGCTCCGTCGCGTGGCCCTGGTGCTGGCGGTGTCGAGTTTTGTGCTTGCTGGCTTTGCACGCGCGGACGATCCGCCAAAGTCGCCGTCCGAGACGGCCGCGCCAGCCGGGCAGAAGGGCGGGCGCGGCGCTGGCGCGCAAGGTGCGGCGCAGAATGCGTCAGTGGCCGAGCCACACTGTCTACCGCCGAATTCGACCACGCAGCAGACGCTCGATCTGCCCGGCCGCAGGCTCGATTTCTCCGCGACTGCCGGCTCGATCCGCGTGTTCGACGGCAAGGGCGAGCCGCTGGCCGATATCGCCACCACCTCCTATGAACTCGACGGCGCCGACCGTGCGACGCGCCCGGTGACGTTCTTGTTCAACGGCGGGCCTGGCGCATCCTCCGCATGGCTTCAGTTCGGCGCGGCCGGGCCGTGGCGGCTGCCGCTTGATGGCGAAGCGCTGTCGCCGTCGGCCTCGCCCGAGGTGAAGCCGAACGCAGAGACCTGGCTCGACTTCACCGATCTCGTCTTCATCGATCCCGTCAGCACCGGCTATAGCCGCTTCGTGGCGAGCAGCGAGGACGCGCGCAAGTCGTTCTACTCCGTTGACGGTGACGCCAATGCGATCGCGCTGGTGATCCGCCGCTGGCTCGAGCAGCACAACCGGCTGACCTCGCCGAAATACGTCGCCGGCGAGAGCTATGGCGGCATTCGGGGGCCGAAGGTCGTGCGGCAGTTGCAGCTCCAGCATGGCGTCGGCGTCAGGGGATTGGTCCTGGTGTCGCCGCTGCTGGATTTCCGCGAGTTTACCGGCACGAGCCTCCTACAGTATGTTGCGACGCTACCGAGCTATGTGGCGGTCGCGCGCGAGGCGAAGGGACCGGTGAAGCGCGCCGATCTCGCCGACGTCGAGGCTTATGCGCGCGGTGAATTCCTGGCCGATCTCGTCAAGGGCGAGGCGGACCAGGAGGCCACCAATCGCCTTGCCGACAAGGTCGCCGAACTCACCGGCATCGACCAGGCGGTGAGCCGCAGGCTCGCCGGCCGTTTCGATGTCGGCGAATTCCGCCGCGAGTTCGACCGTCGGAATGGCAAGGTGACGGGGCGCTACGATGCCTCGGTGCGAGGCTTCGATCCCTATCCGGATTCGAGCAACTCGCGGTTCGGCGACCCCTCGGGCGATGCGCTGCAGGCGCCGCTGACGAGCGCTGCGGTCGACGTGCTGACGCGCAAGCTGAACTGGCGGCCGGATGGCTCCTACGAAGTCCTGAACGGGGCCATCGAAGGGCAATGGGATTTCGGCCGCGGCATCAACCCGCCGCAGTCCGTGTCGGATCTGCGCCAGATCCTCGCCACCGACACCAGGCTGAACGTGCTGGTCGCGCACGGGCTGTTCGACCTTGCCACGCCTTATTTCGGGTCGAAGCGGGTCCTCGACCAGCTGCCGGCGTTCGCGACGCAGCGCGTGAAGTTCGTGGTCTATCCCGGCGGCCACATGTTCTATTCGCGCGACGGGGCGCGGCAGGCGCTGCGGGATGAGGTCGAGCAATTGATCAGGGAATAGGCCGGCGCTTGCGCGGCTTGTATCTCCGTTCGATCTCGCGCGCCACGACGGCTGCCGGCTTCACGTTGGCGCCGGCGACCCAGATGTCACTGACCTTGCCGCGCTTGTCGCGGACACGCCGGACTGGCTCGCCATGACTTGAATAGCCGGCGGCCCAAGCGAGCTTGCCGGTGTCGCGGCCGGTGACCTCGATCTCGGCGGAATCCATGAAAGGGTTGTTGAACTGCGGATTGGCGAGAATCACGCGGTTGCCCAATGGTACGAAGTCCGTCGCGCCCCAGATGGTCCACCAGCGGCCCGTCCAGTCGCGCAGTCGCTTGTCGGGCGCGCCACGGGTTTTGAAGACACGCAGGATCTGCATCGCCCCGTCCATCCAGAATGGCGCCGCGCCGTCGAGGGAGTTGCTGAGGATGCTGATCGCGAGCTCACAAGCAGGAATGGAGCAGGTCCGGGAGATGTAGCCCTGGAAGCCGCCGGTGTGGCCGAACCAATCCCAGCCATCCATCTTGCCGGCGTTGACGCCCAGGCCGTAATAGGCCTCGAAGCTTTGCGGGATCCGCCAATGGTGCCGCGTCATGTCGCGGCGGCTTGCGACTGAAAGCACACTGTTCCTGGCGTTGGGCGCAAGCTGCGCGAAGAAGCGCGCCGTGTCGCCGGCAGTGGCCGCGAAGCCGGTCGCGGACGCCATCGCATGCGTGGGATTGTCGCCCGGGATCACGCCTCGCGCGCCCAGCGGCACCCGTCGGGTGTGGCCGCGCGCAAGCCGTGCGCCCTTGGGCAGCGGCGCATCCGGCTCGGTTTCGCGCAGGCCCGCAGGCTCGACGATCTCGCGCTTGATCCAGACCGGGTAGGGCTCTTTCGTCACGGCTTCGATCACGAGGCCGAGCAGGCCAAAGCCGTGATTGGAATATTTGAAGCGTGTGCCGGGCTCGATCACGGTCGGCAGTTTCAGCTCGGCAACCAGCTCCCCGGCGTGCAGATAGAGAAGGCGGTCGATGAACTGGCCGGAATCGGCGCCGTCACGCGTCAGTCCCGCTGTGTGCGAGAGCAGTTGCGCAATCGTCGTCTCGGCGACGCTCGGATGCAGGCCGCCGACATATTGGCCGACGGGGTCGTCGAGCCGGAGCTTGCGTTGCTCGCGCAGCTTCATGATGCCGGCCGCGGTGAAGCTCTTGGAGTGCGAGGCGATGCGGAAGCGGTGGCGCGGCGTCAGCTTCTCGCCGGTGTCGAGATTGGCGAGGCCGAACGCATGTTCGGCGACGATTTCGCCGCGATGGGCGAACGCGACGAGGACGCCGGGCTGCTGGATGGTCGTGAGCTGGAATTCAATCCAGGACGAGATGTAGTCGATCGCGGATCGCAGCCACGGGTCCATTGCGCACCAATCGTGAGGGGAGGATTCGTGCGCGAAGGCTAACCGAGAACGCAGAACGGGCACAACCCTGCGGTTGTGCCCGTTCGCTTCGTGCGAAGATGTTGTGGCTCAGTAGACCAGGGTCGCGCCGGTCGGCTTGTCGAGCGCGGCGGAGAGCGAGCGATATTCGGAGCTGTCGGTGCCGGCGAGCGAGGCGATCTTGTTGAGGTGATACTGCGCCTGTTCGCGGTTGCCCTGCTCGAGCTGCCAGAGGCCGTAATATTGCCAGGTGCGGACGTGGTTCGGATCGTCCTTCAGCGCCAGCTCGTAATAGACCTTCGAGGACTGGTAGTCGCCGAGCTTGCGATAGGAATAACCGATCAGGTTGGCGACGTCGGCAACGTCGTCGCGCTTGAGCGACTTCAGCTGGCTGATCGCGTCGGTGTAGTCGTGATTGTCGTAGATCGCGGTGTAGGCGGTGCGATAGGCCGCGAGGAATTTGGGATCGCTGACGGAGGAGCTCTTCTTCTTGCCCTTCTTGGCCGAGTCGTCGGACTTCGGCGGAGAGGAGGGCTCGTCGCTCCCCGCGGCATAGGCGCTGGTCAGAACCGGCCCGGCCGCCAGCGTCATGGCGACGAGTCCCGGCACAAGAAGCGTAGAGAGTTTGCGCATCGAAATTCTCCCGTATGGAACGTGGCGATCCTACACGATTGCCTGAAGACCGGAACACCCATCCGGCCAAAACATTCCCGCCCCAGCGCGGGGATGACGAACTTGTCATCGAGATGAACGGAAGCCTGCAAGGGGCTTCAGACTGGGTTCAGCGCGGAGCCTCTAGGCTCACACCTACGATCGAAGGGTTGGCGAGAGGGCGCCCGCCTGAAGATCCTTCCAAGAGGAGACCTACCATGTTGAAGACCATTTCCGCAGCCTTGCTTGCCGCTTCCGTGATCGCAGCCCCGGCCTTGGCCGCCGAATCCGGCAAGACCACCACGACCACGCCGGTGATCAAGGCGGACCAGACCCAGACCAAGACGTCGACCACCGCCGCAAAACCGGATGTGGCCGTCAAGGCCGACACCAAGGCTGTCGACACCAAGGCTGCCGACGTCAAGGCGGACGCCAAGGTGGATTCGAAGTCGAAGGCGATGAACGCCAACGCCGCGGTTACGCCGGACCAGCACAAGACCATGCGCATCCATCGCCATCACCACAAGCATCTGTCGGCCAAGACGTCGCCGAACGCGCAGCCGGATGCGATGAAGCCGGTGGCCTCGGACAAGCGCAGCTAACGACTGATCCCGCGCGGCGGCATCCAGCATTGCCCCGCCGCTGCGTGCGGAATTCAGGTCCGGCCCGTTCGTCATGCCGCGTGCGAAAGCGCGCGGTGCTGGCGGCGGGCCGGTACTGTTGGCCGAAAGGCGAATTCGTTCGACCCGCACTCCTCACGAGAAATTCGAAAACAACCCCATGCACAGTACCCGCTATAGACATATCAAGGGGTTGGCGGCAGGTGAATTGCGGATTTTACGAATTCGATTGACTCGTCGGGCAATACACCTGTAGAGTTGCATCATTGCAAATCTTGGCGGCTGGAACATCTCCGGGTCTGATCGAGCGGCGAGCGTGACCTTTGGGGCGAGTGGCGAAACGTGCGATGATCCTGGCATTGCCGCTGGCGCTCGCGGGATGCTTCGGAGGCGACGGTGACCGTCCGTCACTGATGGACGGAACCCAGGCCGGCGGTCCGCAGCCCTTCCCCGACAATTTCCGCGGCGACACGCTCGCGCTGATGCGCGCCTATCTGAACAATCCGGTCGGCGTGCGCGAGGCCAGCATGGCCGACCCGGTGCAGCGTGAGCTCGGCGGCCGGCAGTTCTATGTCAGCTGTCTGCGCTTCACCCCGCGCGAGACCGATGGCAGTTACAAGGGCGTGCGTGAGCGCGCGGTGGTCTTCGTCAACGGCCGTGCGGATCGTGTGCTCGACAAGGCGAGCGAGCTCTGCGCCGGCGCGGTTTACGGACCCTTTCCGGAACTGGAAAAGATGACGCGGTAGCGCCAAGCCGGCCTTCATGCCGGGGTGGTAGGAGAGGGGCCGCCGGAGCCGCTGGATCACATTCGGGCGAGCTTTGAACGGGCGGGTTTGGCCTTGCGACAAATTGTTACGGCGGAGTTTTGCGTCGGCGACGAAATCTGTCGGTGCAAGCAGATGTGACGGAACAAAATCGCCGTGTTGCCACCCCGTCACAGTAACGAACGATCAACGTTCCGGCATCGCCGCGAAGCAACCTAAATCACGCCACGTTGTTTCCTGAGTGTCGATTTTGAAAGAACGGGGATGACCATGAAGACGAGTTTTCTGGGTGCGGCAGCAGCCGCCTTGCTTGCACTGGCCGCGCCGGCCGCAGCAGCGGACATGCAGGCGCGCACCTACACCAAGGCTCCGGCCTACACACCGCCGCAGGTGATCTACAACTGGACCGGTTTCTACATCGGCGGCCATGTCGGCGGCGCCTTTGCCGGCGACAGCAGCTTCCAGTCCAGCGACGCCCGTTTCATGGGCGGCGTGCAGGGTGGTTTCGACTACCAGTTCGCCCCGAATTGGGTGGTGGGTATCGAGGCCCAGTATTCCTGGCTGCCGACCAACAATAACGGGGTGACGTTCCCGCTGGGTACGCAGGTGACCTCCAATACCGACCAGATCGGCTCGGTCACGGGTCGCCTTGGCTACACCTGGGGCCCGGCGCTGCTCTACGCCAAAGGCGGTTACGCCTGGCGCAATGGCGGCCTCGGCGTCAACGTCGCCGGTGTGGCGCAGCCCTTCACGACCACCGGCAACAGCAAGGACGGCTATACCGTCGGCGCCGGTCTCGAATACATGTTCGCGCCGAACTGGTCGGCCAAGGCCGAATACCAGTACTACAACTTCGGCAGCACGACCTTCACCTCTGGCCCGGTCGACATCGTCGGGGTCCGCGGGAGGGAGGACGAGCATACCGTCAAGGTCGGTGTGAATTACCGCTTCGGCTGGAGCGGTCCGGCAGCATCGCGTTACTGACGAACCGCCACGATCGGGATCTGACAAAGGCCGGCTCGCGCCGGCCTTTCGTTTGCGCGGCTCAGCCCTGTCCCGATTGTTTGCTTGGCGTGAACCATCTGGCGCGTCATTTGCAAGTCCATGTTCGGCGCGCGGCTTCTCACGCGCGTCATGGGGCACGGGTAAAGTAAAAATAATGTTTGCGATTTACGGAACGGGCGCTCCGGAACGCGTTATCATGAGAATGACCTGGCTGGTGGGACGACGGACATGCGTATCTTGGTGTCGGCAATAGTGCTCTCGTGCTTCATTTCGTTGCCATGCGCTGCCCAGACAATCCTCAAGTCCGAGCCTCTCATGCTGGCGCCTTATGAGGTGGCCTTCGTCAAGGACGCGTCCTGCCCGTCGGGCAAGGTGCTCAAGGTTACCGGAGCGATCCGTGGGCTGCATCGCCGCAAGGCCTGCGTGGCCATCGCCGGCGAGCAGGCGTCCCTGGCGACCGCGACTCCCTGAGACGTCTTCCCCTGCGAATCTCTACGTCTTGCTCAGGAATTGAGCTCAAGCTCGGTCCTGGACAGCCGATCAGCCTCGGCCTTGTTCCTGGCGGGATCCTCTCCCTGGGCTGGCAGGCACGGCTTGATCTCGTAATCATTGTCGAGCACCCGGCGCGGCCCGGGACGGTCGTCGTCGCCGATGACATCCACCACGAGCCCACTCCGCTGTGCAAGTTTCCAGACGTCGGCCTCATCAGGATAGGCCTTGCTGAGTTGGGCGTCCTTGCAGAACAGGGCGTAAGGCATGATGTCCGCTCCAGGAAAGCCCGTTAACGGCCAAAAGTGGCGGCGGGTTCCGGGCTGGTCGGCGATCACGGGGGCGTGATCGGGGCGGCGCGGCCTGAGTCGTAAACGAGTTCTGAATCCCAAAAAAAAGAATCCCCGGGACTCATTTGGCGGAATCAGCGGATGTTTTCAGCCATGACGACCGACCTGAAAACCTCCTGCGGGCACATGCTGCTGCCCCTGACGCTGGCGCTCTTCGGCGCCTGCGCAGCCAATCTCTGGCTGGTATGGTCCTGGCTGTGAGCCGGTTGCCGCCTCACTTTCCAGCCGGAGGACGTGGTGCTGCGTCGCGGATGGCGTCGCGAAGCCTCGTCAGGGTGGCCGCGCAATAGTCCTCGCGTTCGCGCTTGAACCGCTCCTGATGCTTACGGAAGTTGGCGACGCGGGCCAGAACTTCGGAGCGGATGTCGCTGCTCGCCCGCGGCGGCAGGATCAGGGTCCGCGGCGGGGAGATCGCGGCCGCTGGATGCGGCGGGGCCGGCTCGGGCGGCTCGATATCGACAGCGAAGGTTTCGACGGTCCCGGACTCGACCCTGGCGGCCTCTGTCCATTCGGCCGGGGCAGCCGTCGGGATCTCCAGCCGGTGCGAGCCATCCTTCCTGCCGGTAACCGACTGAACGAAGGCCATCGTCTGCGCGATCAGCGCCTCGCGCTCCCTGATCCATTTCATGGCGCACCTTTGTTGGCGCCACTCCAGCAAAGCTGGCAGCGCGAATCAAGAAGGTGGTCGAGGGGGATTGCATATTTTTCCCGGTCGCTCGAAAGTGGGGCATGGATAAGAAGACGGACCCATCGGGTGAGGCGCAGGGCTTGAGGCTTCTCCGCGCATTCCTGTTGCTGCCGCCAGGGAAGCGGGAGGAAGTCATCGCTTTCGTCGAGGCTGCGCTGCGTGCCCATGTCCGGCCCGAGGAGGGCCAGGATGTTTCGCCGACCTGAGCCGGTCGCGCGCGACCTGCTGTCGGCGAGACACCGGCTCAAGCGGCGGAGTGAGGCTGGCCACGACGCCACGGCACAGCGTTATCCTCACCAGCAGTTTCTCGTCTCTGATTCGCATGGGCCAAGAACGCCTAAAGCCGCGCCATTGGTCCCGGGCAGGCGAGCATGCGCCAGATGCTGAAAAGGAGGGCTGAAGCTTGTGCGAAGCTTACGCTCCGGCTTCGAAAGATTACTCTTTCCGTAAGACTACCCAGATCATTTAGTGTCAAATTTTAACGTCCGCCGGTCCCAATGGCGTCGCTGGGACATGCTTCGGTCACTGGGACCGGACACATCATTGGACGGCTGGAATGAGCTTTTTGAACAATCTGAAAATCGTATGGAAGGTCGCGCTGATCGTGACCGTCATGGGCTGCGCGATGATTGGCGTAGCGACTTTCGCCACGCGTGAACTTTCGGCGACCGTCGATGGGTTCGGCGACCTCGCCGCCGCGCAATCGGCGTTGGTCAACCTCACGCGAGCCCAGCGCCGTGCCGAGACCTACCACGCGGCGCTCTATGCCGTCTTCACCGAGGCGACCGAGGCCGGCAATACCAACCGGCTCAAGATTGCGACCCAGAACCGCAACGAGATCAGCCAATTCCTGGACGCCGCAGAACAGGACGATCCATCGCGCGCAAGCGAGCTCAAGAGCATCGGTAGCCAGTTGAAGGCCGTGTTCGGGGGCTGCGACCCCGTGCTGCAGGCAGGCGCGCAAGCCAGCAGCACGGAAGAAAATGCCAAGGCTGCCGATAGGGCGCACAAGGAGTGCGATCCGCTGATCGACGCGGCCCTGGCCCGCATCGCGCAGTTCACGACGGAGACGTCCAAGGCGGTTGCCAAGCGCAAGGAGGCCATTGACCGTGACGCCAGGTCTGCGACCTGGACCGTGCTCGGCGTCAGCGGCGGCGGATTGCTGCTGGGCATCGCGATCGCACTCTTCATCGGCCTCAAGGCGATGTCGCAGCCGATCGCCCGGCTCAAGCTGGCGATGGAGGGTCTGGCCCGCAACGATCTCACGACCGAGGTGCCCGAGAAGGGTCGCCGCGACGAGATCGGCGACATGGCCAAGACCGTCGAGGTCTTCAAGACCAACGCGCTCGAGGTCGAGCGCCTCA
>NZ_JAFCKW010000026.1 GCF_018129965.1 Bradyrhizobium diazoefficiens
ACAGAAGCAAGTGCCCAGCGATTGGATCAGGCAAAAAGGGATTGACTTACTGAGGCCCGTTACAGAAGCCCGGATGGTCGCCGCTACGCCTCCCCCTCGTCACTCGCCAGCACGCCCTTCACCGCTTTCGCCCATCCCGCCAGCTTCCTCTCGCGGGTCGCCTGGCTCATCGCCGGCTTGAAGCGGTGCTCAAGGCGCCAATTGTCGGCGAATTTCGTCGGCTCGGGATAGACGCCGGCTGCAAGGCCCGCGAGATAGGCGGCGCCGAGCGCGGTGGTTTCCTGGATGACCGGGCGATCGACCGGCGCGTTGAGGAGATCTGCGAGGCGCTGCATGGTCCAGTCGGAGGCGGTCATGCCGCCGTCGACGCGAAGCACGACGCTGGCGGTGTCTGAGTTCGGCCAGTCGGCGCGCATCGCGGCCCAGAGGTCGAAGGTCTGGTAGCAGACGCTTTCCAGCGCGGCGTGGGCGAGTTCGGCGGGGCCGGTGTTGCGGGTGAGGCCGAACAGCGCGCCGCGCACGCGCGGATTCCAGTAGGGCGCTCCCATGCCGACGAAGGCGGGGACGAGGTAGACGCTCTGCAGGGAGTCCGACTTGTCCGCGAGCGGTCCGGTCTCGGCGGCGTGCTTGATGATGCCGAGGCCGTCGCGCAGCCACTGCACGGCCGAGCCCGCAACGAAGATCGAGCCTTCGAGTGCGTAGGTGCGTTGGCCCCCGAGCTGATAGGCGATGGTGGTGAGCAGCTTGTTCTTCGAGGCTACCGGCGTGCTGCCAGTGTTGAGCAGCGCGAAGCAGCCGGTGCCGTAGGTCGACTTCATCATGCCGGGGCGGAAGCAGGCCTGGCCGATGGTCGCGGCCTGCTGGTCGCCGGCGATGCCGGAGATCGCGATCGCGCCGCCGAACAGGTCCGGCGTGCTCTCGCCGAAATGGGCGGAGGAATCCTTCACCTCGGGCAGCATCGAGCGCGGCACGCCGATGATCTCGAGCAACTGGTCGTCCCATGCGCCGGTGTGGATGTTGAACAGAAGCGTGCGCGAGGCATTGGTGGCGTCGGTCGCGTGCACCTTGCCGCCGGTGAGGCGCCACAGCAGATAGCAATCGACGGTGCCGAACAGCAGCTCGCCGCGCGCGGCGCGCCCCCGCGCGCCGGGGACGTGGTCGAGAATCCAGGCAACCTTGGTGCCGGAGAAATAGGGATCGACGATCAGGCCGGTCTTCTCCGAGATCACCGGTTCATGGCCGTCGGCCTTCAGCTTGGCGCAGACATCGGCGGTGCGGCGGTCCTGCCAGACGATGGCGCGGTGCACGGCCTGGCCAGTGGCGCGGTCCCACACCACGGTGGTCTCGCGCTGGTTGGTGATGCCGATCGCGGCGATGTCCTTGGCCGTGATTCCGGCCTGCTCGATCGCGTCGCGGCAGACCATCACGGTCGAGGTCCAGATATCCTCGGGTTCGTGCTCGACCCAGCCCGAAGCCGGAAAATGCTGCGGAAACTCCTGCTGCGCCTTCGCCGCAATGGAAATGTCGCCGCGAAACACGATCGCGCGGGAGGAGGTGGTGCCCTGGTCGATGGCGAGGACGTAAGACATGGCGGGGTCCCTTGGCGTGTTCCCGGAAGAGGGTCGTTGTGTCGGGGCAGAGAAAACGGGATTGCCGGCGCGAGGTCAAGGCGGGCTGCCGCTTACCTTCCGCGGAGGGGTCCGGGACGAGCGTAGCTCGTCCGTGGGTCGGCTCACATGGAGCGAAGCGGAGTGCGCGACTTTCTCCCGCTTGCGGAAGAGGCCGACGCGCCTCGGGCGATGCGAAGCATCGTCCGCGCGCGGCGGGTGAGGGTTCTCCACTTAAGGATTTCCTCCGCGCTTCTCGACAATCCCAATGCGGAGAGAGCGCTCTCCCCGACCTTCCCCCGCACGCGGGGGAGGGAGTTCACTGCCGTTGCGGCCACAGCGGGCACGCCATGTGCGATTGCCCGCCCCCCGACTAGGACTGCCCGTGCCGAAATGCTACATGACGGACCGGGCGGACGGGGCGGCATGATTTTCACTTCGTATCAGTTCGGCTTATTCGTCGCGGTGGTGTTTGGCGCTTATTACTGGCCGCCGCTGCGCCGCTTCCAGGTTCAGCTGCTCGTGCTGGCGAGCCTGGTGTTCTATGGCTCGGGCCAGCTGGAGCTGCTGCCGCTGCTGCTGCTGGCCGTGCTTGGGACTTATCTCTGCCTGGTGCGGGCCTTCGACAACCGCGCGGTCTGGATGCCGGTTGGAATCGCCTTCAATCTCGCGCTGCTGGCGTTCTTCAAATACAAATTCCTGTTCGTCGCAGCGGCCACGACTCACCCCTCAGGGCTCGCGCCGCTGGATGTCCTGCTGCGGCTGCCGTTGCCGATCGGCATCTCGTTCTTCGTGTTCCACAACATCAGCATGCTGGTCGACCTCACGCGCGAGAAGCGGCCGCCGCCGCTGCGCGACGTCTTCCTCTACATCATCTTCTTTCCGCAGCTCGTGTCCGGACCGATCACGCGCGCGGGCCAGTTCATGCCGCAGATCGCGCCCAAACGGCTCTCCGACGTCGATGTCGTCGCGGCGGCCAAATGGATGCTGGCCGGCTTCTTCTTCAAGCTCTACGTCGCCAACAATCTCAACGAGATGACGTCCTACATGGACTATCCGCTCTACGAGACGGTGGCGACGCCGGACCGCTGGCTGCTCGTGTTCCTGTACAGCTACCAGATCTATGCCGACTTCTTCGGCTATTCGGCGATCGCGCTCGGACTTGCTTTGCTGTTCGGCTACCGCTTGCCGGTCAATTTCAACCTGCCCTACATCTCGGCCTCGTTCTCCGAGTTCTGGACGCGCTGGCACATCTCGCTGTCGACCTGGCTGAGGACCTATCTCTACATCCCGCTCGGCGGCAACAGGAAGGGACCGGCCAAAACCTGCCTCAACCTGATGATCGTGATGACGCTCGGAGGCCTGTGGCACGGTGCGGGCCTGAGCTACGCATTGTGGGGCCTGATGCACGGCCTGCTGCTCGTCATCGAGCGGCCGTTTCTGAAGGTGCTGGGCGAGGCCGGCCCGGTCATTCGGGCCACCCGCATGGGCGTCGTCTTCTTCTGCGTGACGATGCTCTGGATCTTCTTCAAACTGCCGGACTTCGATCATGCGCTCGGCTATCTCTCGGGCATGTTCGTGCCGACCGACAATCCCAATCCGACGAAACTGTACCGCAACATGGCCCTGCTCTACGCCCTGCCCGTGCTGATCCAGCATCTCGGCCTCGGTGCGCTCGCCGGCGGCGGGCTGCGGCGATCGGAGCCCTATCTCTACGGCGCGCTCGCGGCGCTGGCCTGGCTGGAAGCGGGGCCGGAATCCGCCTTCATCTACTTCCAGTTCTGATGATGACACAGATGTCCGCCCTTTCCTGGTTGATCAGATGCGCGGGCACGGCCTTGGCGCTGCTGCTGGTCTGCGGCCTTGCCACGGCGCGGTTCGGCTCCGCGCTCCAGCAGCCCTCCGTCACCACCCGCGACGGCAGCCTCGTCACCCTCAACCGCTATGTGAGAGAGCCGGTCCCTGACACCGTGCTGGTGGGCAGTTCGGTCGCCTGGCGCCTCAAGGAAGACTATTTCTCGACTCCTCGCTTCCGCAATCTCGCGTTGGCCGGAGGCTCGCCGGTCACCGTCCTCGAGATTCTCGCGAAGCAGTCGGCCTTGCCCAAGACCATCCTGATCGAGACCAACATCCTGTCGCGCGAATCCGACGGCGAACTGATCGCGCAATTCTCCGGCAGCGGCCGCGCGGACGCGCTGTTCCTGCGCCCCGTGCGGACGGCGGTTGCGGCCTATGAGACCTGGAATCACGCGCCGCCCAATGCCGCCCAGGCCCGCGCCGAGCAGGATCGCCTGCTGAGGGACTCCCCGAGCAATTTCGACAACGGGGCCTATGTGGCGCTCGTGCTGCGGCAGATGAACGAAGGCGACCCGACGACGTCGGCGCGCGCCAATGTCGCGCGCATGAGAGAGCTGATCGACGAGATCCAGCGGCGCGGATCGCGTGCCTTGCTGATCGAGATTCCGTTCGAGGCCGAGGTCGAGAATACCCGCCTCGTCACGATCAGCAGGGCGGTCGTTCGTGCAGCTTTTCCCGATCCGTCGCTGTGGCTGCCGATCAATCCGCCGCGCAGCGAATTGCGCTGGGCCGACGGCGTGCATCTCGACGAGCGATCGGCCGTGATCGTGGCGCGCGCCATCGAAGCCGCACTCAGCGAGCGCGACGGCTCCGGCCGGGACAAGTGATGCCTACGGCGCGGCCGTCGTGACGCCGCCGTCGATGACGATGGTTTGGCCGGTCATGAAGCTCGACGCGTCCGAGGCGAGATAGGCGACGGCGCCGGCGATCTCGTCCGGTTCGCCGATGCGGCGCAGCGGGGTGGTGGCGGTGCGGCGCTTGAGGTTGGCTTCGTCCTCCCAGAGGGCGCGGGCAAAATCGGTCTTGACGAGGCCGGGCGCGATACAGTTGACGCGGACGCCCTTCGGGCCCCATTCGCCGGCGAGCGAGCGGCACAGCGCGAAGTCGGCGGCTTTCGAAATGCCGTAGGCGCCGATCACGGTGGAGCCGCGCAAGCCGCCGATCGATGAGATGATGATGACGGAGCCGTTGCCGCGCTCGGCCATTTGCGGGATTGCGAGGGCCGAGAGCCAGATGTTGCTCTTGACGTTGCTGCCCATGATCTTGTCGAAGGCCTCATCGGTGATGTCGAGCAGCGGGCCGTAATAGGGGTTCACCGCAGCGTTGCAGACGAGGACGTCGATCTTGCCGTAATGCCTGATCGTGCCTGAGATCAGCGCCTCGACCTCGGCCCTGCGCGCGATGTTGCAGGGAATGACCGTGGCATCGCCGCCGGCCGCATTGATGCCGTCGGCGACCTCCTTGCAGGCCTCGGCCTTGCGCGAGGAGACCACGACCTTGGCGCCGAGCTTCGCCAGCAATTCGGCGGAAGAACGGCCGATGCCGCGGCTGGAGCCGGTAACCACTGCGACTTTTCCGGTGAGATCGAACGGGGTGTTTTTCATGGGGGTGGGGCTCCGCTACGTCCACTTGTTCGGTGTCATCGCCCGCGAAAGCGGGCGATCCAGTATTCCAGAGACCGCAGTGATTAAGCCGATGGGCCACGGCGTACTGGATCCCCCGCTTTCGCGGAGGATGACAGCACCCGTGGATCAGATCAACCCACCCGCATCCGCGACGCGGCGCTGGTGGTAGTCGGTGTCACCAAAGCTGTTCTCGATCATGGTGAGGCGCTTGAAGTAGTGGCCGATTCTAGCCTCCATGGTCATGCCGATACCGCCGTGGAGCTGGATCGCCTGCTGCCCTACGAACTTCAGCGACTTGCCGATCTGGACCTTGGCCGCGGCGATCGCGTTGGAACGCTCCTTGGCATCCTCGAAATCACCGGCCATGGTCGCGAACATCGACATCGAGCGCGCCTGCTCGGCGGCGACGAACATGTCGGAGGCGCGGTGCTGCAGCGACTGGAAGGTGCCGATCGCGACGCCGAACTGCTTGCGCGTCTTGATGTACTCGACGGTCGTCTTCAGCGACTCGTCCATCAGGCCGACCGCCTCGGCGCAGAGCGCGATGCGGGCTTCGTCGACGACGCGCTCGATCAGCGCGAGGCCGTCCTCGGGATTGCCGAGCGCGGCGTCGCTGCCAACTTCCACACCGGTGAAGGTGATGTCGGCGGCGTGCAGGCCGTCCTGGGTCGGATACGACTTCTTCGTCACGCCCTTGGCGTTCGCGGGAACCAGGAACACGCCGATGCCGCTGGTGTCGCGGCGGGCACCCTTGGTGCGCGCAGTGACGATCAAGGTGTCGGCGTTCTCGCCGTTCAGCACGACGAATTTCTCGCCGTCGATGATCCAGCCGTCGCCCTTCTTCTTCGCGGTCGTCGAGACGTCGAATAGATCGTAGCGAGAGTTCTTCTCGAGCTGGGCGAAGGCCAGCGTCTTGCTGCCGTCGATGATGCCGGGCACGTGCGCGGCCTTCTGCGCGTCGGTGCCGGCATGGCGCAGGAAGCCGCCGCCGATCACGACCGTCGCCAGATACGGCTCGAGCACCAGTGCCTTGCCGAGCGCCTCCATCACGATCATGGTCTCGACGCCGCCGCCACCGAAGCCGCCATCGGCCTCGCTGAAGGGCAGGCCCAGCAGGCCCTGCTCGGCGAGCTTGCCCCAGACGGCTTTGCTCCAGCCGCCCTTCTCCTTCATGTAGGCCTTGCGGCTGTCGAAATCGTAGGAATCGGTCAGCAGGCCGTCGATGCTGTCCTTGAGAAGCCGCTGCTCCTCGGTCAAATCAAAATCCATGTTTCTCTCCAAATCGGCGGGAATTGTCCTGCCGTCGCCTCACCCTCGGACGTCATCCCCGCGAAAGCGGGGATCCAGTAAACGCAAGCGTCTCTAGGACTTACGACTGCCGCGGCGTACTGGGTCCCCCGCCTTCGCGGGGGACGACAGCGTCATCTGTTCAATCGATCACAGCCCCAGCACCGCCTTGGCGATGATGTTGCGCTGGATCTCGTTGGAGCCGCCGTAGATCGAGACCTTGCGGTTGTTGAAGTAGCTCGGCGCGATCTGGGCGGTCCAGTCCATGGCTTCGTTGGAGCCGTCGTCGCCGTGCACGTCGTAGGGCGCGGCGAAGGGGCCGATGACTTCCATCAGGAGCTCGGTGGTGGTCTGCTGGATCTCGGAGCCCTTGATCTTCAGCACCGACGAGGCCGGATTGGGCTTGCCCTTGCCGTGCTTGCCCTCGTCGGCGACGACGCGCAGCTGCGTCAGCTCGAGCGCCTTCAGCTCGATCTCGCAGGCCGCCAGCTTCTCGCGGAAGGCGGCGTCCTGGATGATCGGCTTGCCGGCGGATTCGACCTTGCCGGCGAGATCGCGGATGCGGCGCAACCGCTCCTTGGAGACGCCGACCCGGGCGATGCCGGTGCGTTCGTTGCCGAGCAGGAATTTGGCGTAATCCCAGCCCTTGTTCTCCTCGCCGATCAGGTTCTCGATGGGAACCTCGACGTTGTCGAAGAAGACCTCGTTGACCTCATGACCGCCGTCGATGGTCTGGATCGGGCGCACGGTGACGCCCTTCGACTTCATCGAGAACACGATGAAGGAGATGCCCATCTGCTTCTTGGCATTGGAATCGGTGCGGCAGAGGCAGAAGATCATGTCGGCGTGCTGGGCCAGCGTGGTCCAGGTCTTCTGGCCGTTGATGATCCACTTGTCGCCCTTCCGCTCGGCCTTGGTGCGGAGCGAGGCGAGGTCGGAGCCGGAGCCGGGCTCGGAGAAGCCCTGGCACCACCAATCATCGACATTGGCGATGCGCGGCAGGTACTGCTTCTTCTGCGCCTCGCTGCCGAAGGTATAGATGACCGGGCCGACCATGCTGACGCCGAAGGCGAGCGGCTGCGGCGCCGGATAGGCCTGCAGTTCCTCGTTGAAGATGTAGTGCTGCACGGCGCTCCAGCCGGTGCCGCCATACTCCTTCGGCCAATGCGTGACGCCCCAGCCCTTCTTGTTGAGGATGCGCCACCAGGTCACCATCTCGTCCTTCGAGAGATGACGGCCCTCGACCAGCTTGCGCCGCGTATCCGGCGGCACATTGTCGCGGAAGAATGAACGCACTTCCTCGCGAAACGCCTGCTCTTCTTTCGTGAATGCGAGATCCATCGGATCCTCCTGTGAGCTTTCTCGTCTATGGGGTGGATTGTGCAGGTTTCTGCTGCTGGCGCAATTCATGGCGCGACAGCTTGCCGACCGGCGTGCGCGGCAGCTCGTCGACGAACTCGACCTCGACGGGCAATTCGTGCTTGCCGACCTTGCCAGCGAGCTGCGCGCGCAGCTCGTCGAGCGAGAACGGCCTCGCATCCGGCTTGAGCTTGATGAAGGCTTTCGCCGCCTCGCCGCGATAGGCGTCGGGAATGCCGAGCACGATCACCTCGTGCACGCCCGGAACGGTGTAGATCGCCTGCTCGATCATCTGCGGATAGACGTTGAAGCCGCCGGAGATGATCATGTCCTTCTTGCGGTCGACCAGGAAGAAATAGCCGTCCGCATCGACATAGCCGATGTCGCCGGTGAGGAAGCGGCCGTCGGCAAAGGACTCCGCCGATTCCCTCGGCTTGTTCCAGTAGCCTTTGGTGACGTTCGGGCCCTTGATACGAATCTCGCCGACTTCGCCCGGCGGCAGCACTTTTGTCGGATCGTCCAGCGCGACGACGTCGAGTTCGATGCCGGGCAGCATCAGGCCGATCGAGCCCGGCTTGTCCGGGCCGGCGGGCGGATGGCCGGTGCCCGGCGAGCAGGTCTCGGTCATGCCCCAGCCGCTACGGAGCTTCTTGCCGACCTTGCGCTCGAAGAAATTGGCGATCTCCACCGGCAGCGGCGCACCGCCGGAACCGATGGTGGCGAGCGAGGAGAAGTCGCGCTTGTCGAGATCCGGCAATGCTGAGATCGCAATCCACATCGTCGGCACGCCCGGGAAATAGGTGGCGCGCTTGACCTCGATGTCGCGCATCACGGCTTCGATGTCGAAGCGCTGATGCAGCGAGATCAGATTGCCGCGGCTGAGCGCGGACAGCAGCACGACGGTGAGCGCGTAGATGTGGAATAGCGGCAGCACACAGATCACGCGTTCGATGGCATCGCCGCGCGCCGCACGCGCCGGCTTGCCCCAGACGTCGTAGATCGACACTGCCGCGGTGAGATTGCCGTGGGTCAGCATCGCGCCCTTGGGCAGGCCGGTGGTGCCGCCGGTGTATTGCAGCAGCGCGACGTCATCCGCCGTGACTTTGGGCCACTCGGCAGGTAGCGTCGCGCCCTCGACGAAAGTCCTGAAGGTGACGATGCGGGGATCGGCCGGAATCGCGGCCTGCGGCGTGCCGACCTTGCCCCAATCGTCGTCCTCGCAGACGATGAGGCGATCGATCAGCCCCTTGTCCAGGAACTTCAGCGCGGTCGGCAGCAGCGCGGCGAGGTTCGAGGTGACCAGAACGCGCGAGCCTGAATCCGAGACCTTGTGGGTCAGCGCGATCTCGCCGTCGAGCGGCGACAGATGCGCGACGCGGGCGCCCGCCTTCAGCGCGCCGAAGAAATTGACGGGATGGTCCGGCGTGTTGCCGAGGAACAGCGCGACGGAGGAGTTCTTGCCGATGCCGGCACGCAGGAACGCCGCGGCCGCGCGCTCGGCCATGGCGGCAAGCTCGGTATAGGTGAACGGCCGATCGCGGAATTCCAGCGCGATGCGCGGGCCATAATCGGCGGCGGACTTCGCCAACAGGTCAGGCAGCGTGCCCTGGGCGATCGGGTCGTCCCAACGCACGCCTGCGGGGTAAAACTGTTCGCCGGGATGGGTCATTGCTTCCTTAAACCACACGGACGTCGTTCCGGGGCGCCCGAAGGGCGAACCCGGAACCTCGAGATTCCGGGTTCGATGCTTACGCATCGCCCCGGAATGACGCGAACCATCACGCCGCTTTCGAGCCTGCCGCGAGCGAGGCGAACGTCTTGCCTTCGGCCGCGAGCTTCTTCAGCAGCGGCGCGGGCTCGAGGCTCGGATCGTTGGTCTCCTTGGCGTAAAACGACAGCCGGTCGGCGATGTGCTTGAGGCCGACGCTGTCGGCCCAGAACATCGGGCCGCCGCGGTAGATCGGCCAGCCGTAGCCGTAGAGCCAGACCACGTCGATGTCGGAGGGACGTGCCGCGATGCCCTCTTCGAGGATCTTCGCGCCCTCGTTGATCATCGGGTACATCATGCGCTCGAGGATCTCGTCGTCGCTGACGATGCGCTTCTTGAGGCCGAGACGCAGCAGCGTCTCGTCGATCAGATTCTCGACCTCCGGATCCGGCAGCGGCGAGCGCGAGCCGGCTTCGTACTTGTAGTAGCCCTTGCCGGTCTTCTGGCCGAAACGGCCGGCTTCGCAGAGCGCGTCCGCGATCTCCGACTTGATGCCGCGGTCCTTGCGCGAGCGCCAGCCGATGTCGAGGCCGGCGAGATCGCCCATCGCGAACGGTCCCATCGGCATGCCGAACTTCGTCACCACGGCGTCGACCTGCTGCGGCAGCGCGCCTTCGAACAGCAGCTTTTCCGACTGCTTGCCGCGCTGGGCCAGCATGCGGTTGCCGACGAAGCCGTCGCAGACGCCGACCACGGCCGGAACTTTCGCGATCTTGCGCGCGATCGTAACCGCGGTGACGAGGGCGTCCGGCGCGGTCTTGTCGGCGCGCACGATCTCGCACAGCTTCATGACGTTGGCCGGCGAGAAGAAGTGCATGCCGAGCACGTCCTGCGGCCGCTTGGTCGCCTTCGCGATCTCGTCGATGTTCAGGTACGAGGTGTTGGAGGCGAGCACCGCGCCCGGCTTGACGTACTTGTCGAGCTTGCCGAACACTTCCTGCTTGACCGCCATGGTCTCGAACACGGCCTCGATGACGAGGTCGGCATCGCCGACATTCTCGATGCCGACGACGCCGTTGATCAGCGCCATACGCTTGGCCGGCGCGTCAGCCGGGATGCCGCCGCGCGCGGCGGTCGCCTCCCAGTTCTTCTGCATGATGCCCATGCCGCGCTTGAGCTGCTCCTCGCCGGTCTCGATCAGGGTGACGGGAATGCCGGCGTTGGCAAACGACATCGCGATGCCGCCGCCCATGGTGCCGGCACCGAGAATGGCAACACGGTTAACGGGACGCGACTTGGTGCCTTCGGGCACGCCCGCGATCTTGGCGGCCTCGCGCTCGGCGAAGAAGGCGTAGCGCTGCGCCTTGGACTGGTCGGATGCGACGAGCTTGAGGAAGCCCTCGCGCTCCTTCTTCAGGCCTTCGTCGAACGGCAGGTCGATGGCGTAGCCGACCGCGTCGGCGGCCGCGAACGGTGCTTCCAGCCCGCGCGACTTCTTGGTCATGGCGGCCACCGCGTTGGTGAAGATCGATCGGTCGGCCTTGGCCGCCGCGATCTTGGAATCGTCGTCGCGCAGGCGGCGCAGCGGACGCTTCTCGGCGAGCAATTTGCGGACGAAGGCTTCGCCGCCCGCGGCCGGGCCTTCCACGATCTCCTCGATCAGGCCGTTCTTGAGCGCTTCGGCCGCGCCGATCGGATCGCCGCCGACGATCATCTTGACGGCAAGCTCGGGGCCGACCGCGCGCGGCAGGCGCTGGGTTCCGCCGGCGCCCGGCAGCAGGCCGAGCTTGACCTCGGGCAGGCCGAGCTTGGCCTCCTTGACGGCCACGCGGAAATGACAGGCCAGCGCGACCTCGAGGCCGCCGCCGAGCGCGGTACCGTGAATCGCAGCCACGATCGGCTTCGGCGAGTTCTCCATCTCGGCCAGCACTTCGTTGAGGCCGGGCGGCTTCGGCGGCTTGCCGAATTCCGTGATGTCGGCGCCGGCGATGAAGGTGCGGCCGGCGCAGGTCAGCACGATGCCCTTGATCGCGGGATCGGCGATGGCAGCCTTGATGCATTCCAGGATTCCACCGCGGACCGCGGCACTCAGCGCATTGACCGGAGGACTGTTGACCGTGACGATCCCGACTTCGTCATGACGCTCAAGCTTGACCACTTCGCTCACGGTGTCCCTCCTTGGTGGGGATGTTACTTTTATTCGATTTCGCAGTGCGGAATTTAATTCCGCATCTTGACGGCAGGGTTATTTTGAAGCACGCACGTTGTCAACGACTCCGCGCAAGAAGCAGATCAGGGATGAAGCGTACAGGAAAGAAGACTGCGACAGATCGGAATTTCGTCGTGGCTCTTTCCCGCGGACTTGATGTATTGCGCGCATTCCACCCCAACGACGGCCTGCTCGGCAACCAGGAAATCGCAGCCCGCACCAATCTGCCGAAGCCGACCGTGTCACGGCTGACTTACACGTTGACCAAGCTTGGCTATCTGACACCGGTTCCCCGTTTCGAGAAGTATCAACTGGCCCCGGCCGCGATGGCGCTCGGTTATGCGGCGCTGGCCAATCTCGGTGTTCGGCATTTGTCCGAACCGTTCCGCGAGGAGCTGATGCGCGCGACGGGCGGCGCCGTCGCGATCGGCGGCCGCGACCGTCACAGCATGATCTATTTCGGGCAGAGCCGCGGCAGCGAGACGGTCGGCGTTCAACTGGACGTCGGAGCGCGCGTGCCGATCGCAACCAGCGCGATGGGCCGCGCTTATTTCTGGGCACTCGACGACGACAACCGCGCCGAAGTGTCGCGCGTCCTGCGCGAACATTACGGCAGTCGCTGGCCCAAGATGCGCGACGGCCTGGAACGTTCCGGCGAGACCGTCGCGAAATACGGTTTTGCGATTTCCGTCGGCGACTGGCACGACGACATCGGCGCCGCCGGCGTCGCGCTCAGGCTCAACGACGGAACCGGACCTTACGCATTCAATTGCGGCGCACCCGCATTCCGCTTCACGGAAGAGCGTCTGATCAACGACATTGGACCGCGTCTGCTGGCGATGGTAAGGAACATCGAAGCGGCGCTCGGTGGACTGATGCCGCAATCCAAAAAAGACGTCAGCAAAAAGCTGAAATCAGGAGGAAAAGTTGCGCGTGTGGCCGAGGGGTTCAGATAGCCTGTGTCATCACCGGGAGCGGTCCGTATCGCCCCTTCGCCCATCGACAATCGTGGGCGAGACGACATGACGCAGGCACAGCTCGCGCAGGGGTCGCCCCCCCTGCTCGCGGTTCGCGACGTCAGCGTCGTGTTCGGCGGCATCATCGCGCTCAACGGCGTGTCCTTTGACATGCACAAGGGCCAGATCCTCGGATTGATCGGCCCCAACGGCGCCGGCAAGACCACGCTCTTCAACTGCCTGTCGCGGCTCTACCAGCCGTCGTCCGGCGACATCCTGATGGAGGGTGCGAGCATCCTGACGCGGCCGCCGCACCGGATCGCCGAGATCGGCATCGGCCGCACCTTCCAGAACGTGGCGCTGTTTCCGAACCTCACGGTGATGGACAATGTCCGCGTCGGCACGCATGCCCGCACCTCCAGCGACATCATCAGCGACTCGCTGCGCCTTGCGTGGATCCGCCGGAGCGAGACCGACGTCAACAAGAAGGTCCACGAGATCCTCGCCTATCTCGACCTGGAAGACGTCGCCCACACCGTCGTGTCCGGCCTGCCCTTCGGCACGCAGAAGCGCGTCGAGCTGGCGCGCGCGCTCGCGGCCGATCCGAAGATCCTGCTGCTCGACGAGCCCGCCGGCGGCCTCAACCACGAGGAAGTCTACGTCCTCGGTGACCTGATCCGCCGCATCCGCGAAGACCGCCACATGACCGTGCTACTGGTCGAGCACCACATGGGCCTCGTGATGTCGATCGCGGACCACGTCGTCGCGCTGAACTTCGGCAAGAAGCTCGCGGAAGGCACGCCGGCCCAGGTGCAGGCGGACCCCGACGTCATCAAGGCCTATCTCGGGAGCAAAGACCAATGACGACGCTGCTCAACGTCAAGGACCTGCGCGCCTATTACGGCCAGGTCCAGGCGCTCCATGGCCTGTCGTTCTCGCTCAACGAGGGCTCGCTGACGACGTTGCTCGGCGCCAACGGCGCCGGCAAGACCACCACGCTGCGCGCGATCTGCAACATGGTGCGCTCCACCGGCGGGATCGAGTTCGACGGCAAGCCGCTGAACAACCGCTCCACCGAGAGCATCGTGCGGTTCGGCATCGCCCACGTTCCGCAGGGCCGCGGCACCTTCACCACCATGACGGTGGAGGAGAACCTCCAGCTCGGGGCCATCACCCGCAAGGACAGCGCCGGCATCGTCTCCGACATCGAGCGGATGTATGCGCATTTCCCGGTGCTCAAGCAGCGCCACACCCAGCAGGCCGGCACGCTCTCGGGCGGCGAGCAGCAGATGCTCGCGGTCGCCCGCGCGCTGATGCTGCGGCCGCGCCTGATGCTGCTGGACGAACCCTCCTTCGGCCTCGCGCCGCTGGTCGTGCGCGACCTGTTCGGCATCCTCGGCAAGATCAACCGCGAGGACAAGGTGTCGATCCTTGTGGTCGAGCAGAACGCCCAGCTCGCGCTCGAACTCGCCGACCAGGCCTATGTGATCGAGACCGGACGCATCGTGATGTCGGGCAACGCCAAGGACATCGCGAACAACGAAGAAATCCGCAAATCCTATCTGGGCTACTGAGGAGCCGGCACGATGGAGCTATTCACCAACCAAGTGCTGGCCGGCATCGCCACGGGCGCGATCTATGCCTGCATGGCGCTCGCCGTGGTCATGATCTACCAGGCCATCGACCATCTCAACTTCGCGCAGGGCGAGATGGCGATGTTCTCGACCTTCATCTCCTGGCAGCTGATGCAATGGGGCGTCTCCTACTGGGCCGCCTTCGCGATCACGCTGGTCTTCTCCTTCATCGCCGGCATCGCGATCGAGCGCATCCTGTTCAAGCCGCTGACGAAAGCGCCGGTGCTGACCAATGTCGCCGGCTTCATCGCGCTGTTCGCGATCATCAACTCGTCGGCCGGCCTGATCTGGGACTTCACCATCAAGCAGTACCCGACCCCGTTCGGCTCTTCGCCGTTCCTCGGCAGCCAGCTGATCTCGACCCACCAGGCCGGCATGATCGGCGTCACGGTGATGCTGCTGGTGGCCCTCTACTTCTTCTTCCAGTACACCCGCATCGGCCTTGCGATGCGCGCGGCCGCGTCGGTGCCTGAATCGGCTCGCCTCGTCGGCATCAACACCTCCTGGATGATCGCGCTCGGCTGGGGCATGGCGACCGCGATCGGCGCGATCGCGGGCATGCTGATCGCTCCGGTGGTGTTCCTCGAGCCCAACATGATGGGCGGCGTGCTGATCTACGGCTTTGCCGCCGCGGTGCTCGGCGGGCTGACCAGCCCATTCGGCGCAGTGGTCGGCGGGTTCCTGGTCGGCATCTTCGAGAACCTCGCCGGCACCTACATCCCCGGCGTCGGCAACGAGCTGAAACTTCCGATCGCGCTCGCGCTGATCATTTCCGTCCTGGTCGTCAAACCCGCTGGCCTGTTCGGCCGGCACATCGTCAAGCGAGTTTGATCATGAGCGCTGCAGAAGAAGTCGTTGCAGAAGGCCACCAGGCAGTCGCAGCCGTTCCGAAGCGAGGCATGACGCTGGGCACCGGCACCTCGCTGGTGGTGCTCGCCGCACTGCTCATCATGCCCATCTTCGTCAAGAACTTCATCATCTTCCAGATGACGATGCTGCTGATCTACGGGCTCGCGGTGCTGGCGCTGAACATCCTCACCGGCGGCTCGGGCCAATTTTCGCTCGGCCAGAGCGCCTTCTACGCCGTCGGCGCCTATACGACCGCGGTGCTGATGGAGCACTTCAACGTCAACTACGCGCTGACACTGCCGATCGCAGGCGTCGTCTGCTTCGCCTTCGGCTTCCTGTTCGGGCAGCCGGCCCTGCGGCTCTCCGGCGTCTATCTCGCGCTGGCGACCTTCGCGCTCGCCACAGCCATGCCGCAGCTCCTGAAGCTGAACTTCCTCGAGCATTGGACCGGCGGCGTGCAGGGTCTCGTCGTCACCAAGCCGGACGCGCCCTTCGGCCTGCCGATGTCGCAGGACATGTGGCTGTACTACTTCACGCTCGTCGTCGTGATCGCGATCTACATCTTCGCGGTGAACCTGCTTCGCTCCCGCTCGGGCCGCGCCTTCATGGCGATCCGCGACAACGAGATCGCCGCCTCCGCCATGGGCGTCGACGTCGCGCTGTACAAGACGCTGGCTTTCGGCGTGTCGGCCGCGATCACCGGCATCGCCGGCTCGCTCGGCGCCATCGCGGTGCAGTTCGTCGCGCCCGACAGCTACACCATCACGCTCGCGATCTCGCTGTTCCTCGGCATGGTCGTCGGCGGCGTGGGCTGGCTGCCCGGCTCGATCGTCGGCGCCGCCTTCATCATCTTCGTTCCGAACATCGCGGAGGGCATCTCCAAGGGCCTCTCCGGCGCCGTGTTCGGCGTGCTGCTGTTCCTCGTCATCTACCTCGTGCCGCATGGCGCAAGGCAAGTCGCGATCCTGGGCCAAAAACTCGCCGGTAAGCTCAGGAAGAACTGACCCCCTCACCCACCAAGGAGACCTCGTTTTGTTTCTCGCAAGAATACTGCGAACCACCGCGCTCGTCACGGCGGTCGCAACCCTCACCTCCGGCGCAGCACTGGCCCAGAAGAAATACGACACCGGCGCGTCCGATACCGAGATCAAGATCGGCAACATCATGCCGTACAGCGGTCCGGCGTCGGCCTATGGCATCATCGGCAAGACCGAAGAAGCCTATTTCAAGATGATCAACGACAAGGGCGGCATCAATGGCCGCAAGATCACCTACGTCACCTATGACGACGCCTATTCGCCGCCGAAGGCGGTCGAACAGGTGCGCAAGCTGGTCGAGAGCGACGAAGTGCTCGCGGTGTTCAACCCGCTCGGCACTCCCTCGAACAGCGCGATCCAGAAGTACCTGAACGCCAAGAAGATCCCGCAGCTGTTCGTCGCCACCGGCGCCACCAAGTGGAACGATCCGAAGAACTTCCCCTGGACCATGGGCTGGCAGCCCTCCTACCAGAGCGAAGCGCAGATCTACGCGAAATGGCTGATGAAGGAGAAGCCCGACGCCAAGGTCGCGATCCTCTATCAGAACGACGATTTCGGCAAAGACTACCTCAAGGGCACCAAGGACGGCTTTGGAGCGAAAGCTGCGTCGAGCATCATTCTCGAAGAGAGCTATGAGGTCTCCGAGCCCTCGATCGACGGCCACATCGTCAAGATCAAGGCCGCCAATCCCGACGTGCTGCTGATCTACACGACGCCGAAGTTCGGCGCCCAGACGATCAAGAAGACCGCAGAGCTCGGCTGGAAGCCGCTCCAGATCATCACAAACGTGTCGGCCTCGGTCGGCAGCGTGATGAAGCCGGCGGGCTTCGAGGCCTCCCAGGGCGTGCTGTCGGCGGCCTATGCCAAGGACGGCGCCGACTCGCGCTGGGCTGACGATGCCGGCATGAAGAAGTGGACCGAGTTCCTCGACAAGTACATGCCCGGCGCCGACAAGACCGATTCCAGTGTCGTCTACGGCTACGGCGCCGCGCAGACGCTGGTCAAGGCACTGGAGCAGTGCGGCGACGATCTGACCCGCGCAAACCTGATGAAGCAGGCTGCCAGCCTCAAGGATTTCGCACCGGACACACTGCTGCCCGGCGTCAAGATCAACACCGGTCCGAACGACTTCGCCCCGATCAGCCAGCTCCAGATGCAGCGCTTCAAGGGCGAGAAATGGGAACAGTTCGGCGATATCCTGAGCGGCGATGTCGCTCCGGAATAGCGCGCTGACGTCATAGCCCAACCCTGCCAAGCCCCCGCGGTCAACCGCGGGGGCTTTTTGTTGACGTCAGGGCTCATTCTTGCTCAATGCGGCGCACCAATCCATTCCGGGATGGGGGAGAGATGACTTCCGTTCGATTTCAGGTTGCGGGCATTATGGCCGCACTCTCGTTGTGCACTGCGATGAGCAGCCCGGTGCTGGCGCAAAAGAAGTATGACAGCGGCGCGTCCGATACCGAGATCAAGATCGGCAATATCATGCCCTATAGCGGACCGGCCTCCGCCTATGGTGCGATCGGCAAGGCCGAGGAGGCCTATTTCAACAAGGTCAATGCGGAGGGCGGCATCAACGGCCGCAAGATCAGGTTCATCTCCTATGACGACGGCTATTCGCCGCCGAAGACGGTGGAGCAGGCGCGCAAGCTGGTCGAGAGCGACGGGGTGCTGCTGATCTTCGGCTCGCTCGGCACCTCCACCAACAGCGCCATCCGGCCATACATGAACGACAGGAAGGTGCCGCAATTGTTCGTGGCGAGCGGCGCCTCGAAGTGGAACGATCCGAAGCAATATCCGTGGACCATGGGCTGGCAGCCCAGCTACGCCAGCGAGGCGCGCATCTACGCCAAATACATCATCAAGGAGAAGCCCGACGCGAAGATCGGCGTGCTCTATCAGAACGACGATTTCGGCAAGGACTATCTGAAGGGGCTGAAAGAGGGCCTCGGCGCCCGGACGTCGATGATCGCCATGGAAGACGGCTACGACACCTCCGAGCCCGCGATCGACGAGCATATCGTGAAGCTGAAGGCCTCCGGCGCCGACGTCTTCATCAGCATCACCACGCCGAAATTTGCCGCGCAGGCGATCAAGAAGGCGGCCGAGATCAACTGGCATCCTGTTCACATCATCTCCAACGTCTCGGCTTCGGTCGGGGGCGTCCTGGAGCCGGCGGGAATCGAGATCTCGCAGGGCATCCTGTCGGCGAGCTACGCCAAGGACGGTTCCGATCCGCAATGGAACGCGGACGACGGCATGAAGAAATTCTACAACTTCGTCGCGCAATACGACCCCAAGTCCAACAAGCTCGATGCCGGCGTGGTGTTCGGCTATGGCGCGGCGCAAACCATGGTGCAGGTGCTGCAGATGTGCGGCGACGACCTCACCCGCGAGAACGTCATGAAGCAGGCCGCGTCCTTGAAGGATTTCGCGCCCGACACGCTGCTGCCCGGCATCCGCATCAACACCGCAGCCGACAATTTCGCCCCGATCGAGCAGCTGCAGATGATGCGCTTCAAGGGCAGGAAATGGGAGCTGTTCGGCGACATCATCTCGAGCGAGATCGGGCAGTAAAGCTGAACAATTCAAGATAGTCGTTTCTAGACGCGCAATTTTGACACTGTTGGTGAGCGGCGCCCAGAATCTGACGCGCCGCAATATTCCGTACCGCCTGGAATGGATCGCGCATCCCTGCGACAGTTGTGCAGGGGCGTTTGCCTTGCTGGCGACGAGGGATGGGTATTGAATGCGACGCTGGAGCGGCGCGCAACGATCGCTCCCCATCAAGAACAATCGACACATTCAAACCTGGTCCAGGGAGATCAAGATGCCTGCAATGCATGTGCGGTTGGGGGCCTTCTCGGCTGCCCTCCTGCTGGCTGCCGCCCTGTCCACCGCGGCGTCAGCGCAGAAGCAATACGACACCGGCGCATCCGACACCGAAATCAAGATCGGCAATATCATGCCCTACAGCGGACCCGCCTCCGCCTACGGCGTGATCGGCAAGACCGAAGAGGCCTATTTCCGCAAGATCAACGCCGAAGGCGGCGTCAACGGCCGCAGGATCAACTATGTCAGCTATGACGACGCTTACTCGCCGCCGAAAACAGTGGAGCAGGCGCGCAAGCTGGTCGAGAGTGACGAGGTACTGATCGTCTTCAACTCGCTCGGCACACCGCCGAACTCCGCGATCCAGAGATATTTGAACCAGAAGAAGGTGCCGCAACTGTTCGTCGCCACCGGCGCCACCAAGTGGAACGACCCGCAGAACTTCCCCTGGACGATGGGCTGGCAGCCCAACTACCAGAGCGAAACCATCATCTACGCGAAGTACATTTTGAAGAACAAGCCGGATGCCAGGATTGGGGTGCTCTATCAGAACGACGATTACGGCAAGGACTATCTGAAGGGCTTCAAGGACGGGCTCGGCGCCAAGGCAGCCTCGCTGATCGTCATCGAGGACAGCTACGAGGTTTCCGAGCCGACCATCGACTCCCACATCGTGAAGCTGAAGGCCTCGGGTGCGGACGTCTTCATGAACATCACCACACCGAAATTCGCGGCGCAGGCGATCAAGAAGAACGCCGAGCTCGGCTGGAAGCCGCTGCATTTCCTCAACAACGTGTCCGGCTCGATCGGCAGCGTGATCAAGCCGGCCGGCTTCGAGAACGCGCAGGAGATCATCTCGTCGCAATACTTCAAGGACCCGACCGACGCGCAATGGAAGAACGACACCGCGATGATCGCCTGGAACCAGTTCCTCGATAAATATTATCCCGAGGCGAACCGCGCCGACGCTTCGGTGATGTACGCCTACATCGTCGCCCAGGGTCTCGTGCATGTGCTCAAGGCCTGCGGCGACGACCTGACGCGCGAGAACGTGATGAAGCAGGCCGCCAGCCTGAAGGACTACGTGCCGGCGGGCCTGTTGCCTGGCATCAAGGTCAACACCTCCGCCACCGATTTCGCGCCGCTCTCGCAGTTGCAGTTGATCCGCTTCAAGGGCGAGACCTGGGAGCGGTTTGGTGAAATTCTGAGCGCCGACGTCGGCGGCTGAGTTCGGACAGTCAACTAAAGACGCATCCCCTGCGGCTTTGCCGCAGGGGCTTTTCCTTGAAGCTCCTGCGCAAATCGTATTGAATTGCGACTGCGTCGCCAAAAAACAATCAAGACAAGAAGAGGAACGCACACACCAAGATAGGGAGATAGGAATGTCTGCTGTCACCGGCAAACTTGCAGCCGCGTCATTGGCGCTTGCGCTCGTCGCGGCCTCGACCTCCATTGCATCGGCCCAGAAGAAATACGACACCGGCGCGACCGACACCGAGATCAAGATCGGCAACATCATGCCCTATAGCGGACCGGCCTCCGCCTACGGCATCATCGGGCGGACCGAAGCCGCCTACTTCAAGAAGATCAACGAAGAGGGCGGCATCAACGGCCGCAAGATCAACTTCATCAGCTACGACGACGCCTACTCGCCGCCGAAGGCCGTGGAGCAGGCCCGCAAGCTGGTCGAGAGCGACGAGGTGCTGTTCGTCTTCAACTCGCTGGGGACGCCGTCGAACTCGGCGATCCAGAAATACATGAACGCGAAGAAGGTGCCGCAGCTGTTCGTCGCCACCGGCGCCACCAAGTGGAACGATCCGCAGAACTTCCCCTGGACCATGGGCTGGCAGCCCTCCTACCAGAGCGAGACGCAGATCTATGCGAAATGGCTGCTCAAGAACAAGCCGGACGCCAAGATCGCGGTGCTGTTCCAGAACGACGATTACGGCAAGGACTATCTCAAGGGCCTGAAGGACGGCCTCGGGTCCAAGGCCGCCTCGATGATCGTCATGGAGGAAAGCTACGAGACCTCGGAGCCGACGATCGACAACCACATCATCAAGCTGAAGGCCACCGGCGCCGACGTCTTCATGAACATCACGACGCCGAAATTTGCCGCCCAGGCCATCAAGAAGAACGGTGAGATCGGCTGGAAGCCGCTGCACTTCCTCAACAACGTCTCGGCCTCGGTCGGCAGCGTGATCAAGCCCGCGGGTTTCGATGCCGCCCAGGACGTGGTTTCGGCCGCGTATCTGAAGGACACCACCGACAAGCAATGGGACAACGACCCCGGCATGAAGGCTTACGTCGAGTTCATGACGAAGTATTTCCCGGAAGGCGACAAGACCGACAACGGCACCGTGGTCGGCTACAGCGTCGCCCAGACGCTGGTGCAGGTCCTGAAGCAGTGCGGCGACGATCTTACGCGCGCGAACGTCATGAAGCAGGCGGCCAGCCTGAAGGACTTCCGCGCCGAAATGCTGCTGCCCGGCATCAAGATCAATACCGGTCCGACCGACTTCGCGCCCATCAGCTCGCTCCAGCTCCAGCGCTTCAAGGGCGAGCGCTGGGAACTGTTCGGCGACGTGATCAGCGCCGACGCCGGCGGCTAGAAGCCGCGACCCGCGTCACGACGACAGCCCCCTGCGAAGCCTCGCAGGGGGCTTTCGTTTGCGATGCGATTATGATCGCGCGATTGCACAATCGAATGACGGCAAAGCCCGCTTACGCTTTGGCGCCCGATGCGCTAGGCATGCGATTGGCGATTTCGTCGCCGCTGCTTTCGTCTGCTCAAGGCCCTCGTCATGACCGACCGACGTCCCCTGCTCCGCGCGCTCTACGACGCCGCCGTTGCCGCCGCCCATCCCAGCACGATCCTGGCGCCGCATCTGCGGCCCGCGCCGCGGGGACGCGTGATCTGCCTCGCCGCCGGCAAGGGCGCGGGCGCGATGGCCGCCGCCGCGGAACGGCATTATCTGGACACGCTCGGGCTCGCGCCGGAGCGCCTCGTCGGGATCGCCACCACCCGCCACGGCTACGGCGTGCCGACACGCCGCATCCGCGTGGTCGAGGCCGGCCATCCGGTGCCGGACGAGGCCGGGCTCAAGGGCGCCGCCGACACGCTCGCGCTGGCGGGCGAGGCCGGGCCGGACGATCTGCTGCTGGTGCTGCTCACCGGCGGCGGCTCGGCGAACTGGATCGCACCGGTGGACGGCATCAGCTTTGCGCAGAAGCAGGCGGTCAACAAGGCGCTGCTGCGGTCCGGCGCGCCGATCGGCGAGATGAATATTGTGCGCAAGCACCTCTCCCGCATCAAGGGCGGGCGGCTGGCGCGCGCCGGCAAGAATGCCGCCGGGATCGTCACGCTCGCGATCTCCGACGTGCCGCATGACGATCCCTCCGCGATCGCTTCGGGTCCCACCGTCCCCGATCCGACGACGCTTGCCGACGCGCGCGCCATCGTCGCGAAATACAGGCTCGACATCGACGATGCCGTCCGCCGCGCACTGGAGGATCCCCGCAATGAAGGCGCCAAGCCGGGAGATCCTGCCTTTGCGCATGCGACGTTCGAACTGATCGCGCGGCCGAGGCAATCGCTCGACGCCGCCGTGACGCTTGCCAGAAATGCCGGCTACGAGACCATCGATCTCGGCGCCGATCTCGAAGGCGAAGCGCGCGAGGTCGCGGCCGATCACGCCAGGCTTGCGCTGCAGGCGCGCGCGCAAGGCAAGCGCGTCGCGATCCTCTCGGGCGGCGAGCTCACGGTCACCGTGCGCGGCAATGGCCGCGGCGGCCCGAACCAGGAATATGCGCTGGCGCTCGCCGCGCTGCTGAAGGACACGAGCGGCATCTCCGCGCTCGCCGGCGACACCGACGGCGCCGATGGCGGCGCCGGCCATCCCACCGACCCCGCCGGCGCACTGATCGACGCATCGACGTTTGCAAAGATGAAGGCGCTGGCGCTTCAGCCGCAGGCGTATCTCGACAACAACGACGCGACGACGTTCTTCGAGGCCACCGGGGACTTGCTGCAGCCGGGACCGACGCTGACCAACGTAAACGATATCAGGGTGATCTTGGTGGATTGAGGCCCAGACATTTTCTTCGTCAGGGCCGGGCTTGTCCCGGCCATCCACGATCTCCTCAGCGGCACTGAGAGCGTGGATGCCCGGGACAAGCCCGGGCATGACGGCGAATAGTGATCGCTCGCCTCAAAACTCGTTGGCGATCTTCGAGAGCATCTGAAGCAGGGCCTCGCGGTTGGCTGGCTCGAGCAACTCGTTCAGCCGCGACTCGTGCTTGGTGGCGACGAGCTTCTTGGCGCGCGACAGCACGGCCTTGCCCTTGTCGGTCAGGACCAGGATGTGCGAGCGGCGATCGTTGGTGGAGCGGATCCGCGCGCAAAGGTCGCGGCTTTCCAGATTGTCGAGCAGGGCGACGAAGTTCGGCCTGAGGATGCCGAGCGTGGAGGCGACCTCGGTTTGATTACGTCCCGGATTCTTCTCGACCAGCAGCAGCACGGAGAACTGCGCGGGCGTGAGCTGGAGCGAGGCCATGCAGCGGATGAAGTTCTCGAACACCTTGAGCTGGGCGCGCTTGAGGACGTAACCGAGTTGTTCGGAGAGTTCGCCGAGCTGCAGGGCTTCGGCGTGCCCGTGGATCTGGGCATCGCCCACGTCCTTGCGGCCCTTGGCCGCGTCGCCGGACTTTTCAGCGGTTTTGGAAACGGTCATCGCCTCGTGCTCGTAATCCCGCTAAATTCAGGCCGGGCCGCCCGCCGCCCTTGAGATTATATTTGATAATTGTTATGGACCATATCAAATATCGCCGGCGATTTTCAACGGCTGTGAGCGGACCGTCCACCGCAATCGAGGGGACCGGTCCGGATCTTTGAGGGGGAGCGTCCGGTCTTGAACACCACCATCATGCTGTTCCTGGTACAGGACGGCATTACCAATGGCGCAATCTATGCGCTGCTCGGCCTGGCACTGGTGCTGGTGTTCGCCGTCACCCGCGTGATCCTGATTCCCCAGGGCGAATTCGTCACCTATGGCGCGCTGACCTATGCCTCGCTGGCGGCGGGCCAGATGCCCGGCACGGCCAAGCTCGCGCTGGCCCTCGGCATCGGCGCCTTCGCCTTCGACATGGTCGTGGCCCGCAAGGCGCTGCATTTGCGTCTGGTCATGCGCAGCTTCCTCACCAACATCGTGCTGCCGGCCATCGTGCTGGCGCTGACCTCCTATGTCGTCGCCCAGAAGCCGCCGGTCGCGATCTGCATCGCGCTGTCGCTGGTGATCGTCGCGATGATCGGGCTGTTTCTCTACCGGGTCGCGTTCCAGCCGCTGGCGCACACCTCCGTGCTGGTGCTGCTGATCGCATCGGTCGGCGTCCATCTCGCGCTGCAGGGAATGGGGCTGCTGTTCTTCGGCGCCGAAGGCCAACGCGGCCCGGCCGTGCTGTCCGGCTCCTTCACCGCGGGCGCGCTGCGCTTCACCGGACAGAGCATCACGGTCTACGGCATCACCATCGCCTTCATCGTCGGGCTCTGGCTGTTCTTCGGCCTGACGCTCTATGGCAAGGCGTTGCGCGCCACCGCCGTCAACCGGCTCGGCGCGCGGCTGGCCGGCATCCGCACCACGCTGTCCGGGCAGATCGCCTTCCTGCTGGCCTCCGTCATCGGCGCGCTGTCGGGCATCATGATCGTACCGATCACGACGCTCTATTACGACAGCGGCTTCCTGATCGGCCTGAAGGGCTTCGTCGCGGCGATCATCGGCGGCCTCGTCAGCTACCCCCTCACTGCCATTGCGGCGCTGGTGGTCGGCATCGTCGAGGCGTTCTCGTCCTTCTACGCTTCCAACTACAAGGAGGTGATCGTTTTCATGCTCTTGATTCCCGTGCTGCTGCTGCGCTCGCTCGCAGCCCCCGCGGTCGAGGAAGAGAAGGACTGAGGCCCAGATGCAAAGCCGGCTTCCCATCATCATCTTCGCAGCCGTCATGGCGGCGATCCCGTTCGTTCCCGGCATGCCGCCGTTCTGGATCGTGCTGCTCGACAATATCGGCCTTGCCGCGCTGGTCGCGATGGGCCTCGTGCTGCTGACCGGCGTCGGCGGCCTTACCTCGTTTGGCCAGGCGGCGTTCGTCGGCTTCGGCGCCTACACCACCGCGGTGCTGTCGACGACCTATGGCCTGTCGCCGTGGCTGACGCTGCCGCTGTCGCTCCTGGTGAGCGGATCGCTGGCGGTGCTGCTCGGCCTCGTGACGGTCCGTCTGTCCGGCCATTATCTGCCGCTCGGCACGCTCGCCTGGGGCCTCGGCCTGTTCTATTTGTTCAGCAAGCTGGAATTCCTCGGGAGGAACGACGGCATCTCCGCGATCCCGCCGCTGTCGATCGGCGCGTTCAAGATGCTCTCGCCGGGTTCGATCTATTACGCGATCTGGGTCGCCGTGATCGTCTCGGCCCTGCTCACGATGAACCTCCTGGATTCCCGCACCGGCCGCGCCATCCGCGCGCTGCGCCGCGGTCATGTCGCGGCCGAGGCATTCGGGGTGCACACGCCGCGCGCAAAACTGCTGGTGTTCATCCACGCCGCCGTGCTCGCCGGCCTCTCCGGCTGGCTCTACGCACATCTTCAGCGCGCGGTGAACCCGACGCCGTTCGGCGCGCAGGCCGGCATCGAATATCTCTTCATCGCGGTGGTCGGCGGCGCCGGCTATGTCTGGGGCGGCGTGCTGGGCGCGGCGATCGTCGTGGTGCTGAAGGAGGTGCTGCAAAGCTACCTGCCGCTGCTCCTGCCCGGCTCCGGCCAGGTCGAGACCATCGTGTTCGGCATCATGCTCGTCGCGCTGCTCCAGCTCGCGCCGGGCGGCGTCTGGCCCTGGCTGATGTCGCTGCTGCCCCAGTCGGCCCGCGGCAGGACGCCGGACATCACGCTGAAGCTCGATGACCGCGTCCGCTCGCCCGGCCAGTCCGGGGTCCTGCTCCAGGTCGAGAAGGCGCGCAAGCAATTCGGCGGCGTGATCGGCGTCAACAACGTCTCCTTCGACGTCCAGGCCCGCGAGATCGTCGCGCTGATCGGACCGAACGGGGCCGGCAAGAGCACGACGTTCAACCTGATCACCGGCGTGCTGTCGGCGACATCCGGATCGATCTCGGTGCTTGGCAAGCCGGTCGACAACGCGCCGCCGCAGGAAATCGTCAAGCTCGGCATCAGCAGGACCTTCCAGCACGTCAAACTCGTCCCTGACATGACCGTGCTGGAGAATGTCGCGATCGGCGCGCATCTGCGTGGGCATTCCGGGCCGATCGCCTCGATGCTGCGGCTCGACCGCGCCGACGAAGCCAAACTGCTCGCCGAAGCCGCGCGCCAGATCGAGAGGGTCGGCCTTGCCGACCAGATGCATCAGCTCGCGGGCAGCCTGTCGCTCGGCCAGCAGCGCATCGTCGAGATCGCGCGCGCGCTGTGCGTCGATCCGATGCTGCTGCTGCTCGACGAACCGGCCGCGGGCCTGCGCCACATGGAGAAGCAGCGCCTCGCAACGCTGCTGCGCGACTTGCGCGACGGCGGCATGAGCGTGCTGCTGGTCGAGCACGACATGGGCTTCGTGATGAACCTTGCCGACCGCATCGTCGTGCTCGATTTCGGCACCAAGATCGCGGAGGGCACGCCCGCCACGATCAAGACCAATCCCGAAGTGATCAAGGCCTATCTCGGAGTGGCGGCATGAGCGCGCTGTTGTCCGTCGCGGATGCGCATGTCGCCTATGGCAAGGTCGAGGCGGTACGCTCGGTCTCGCTCGAGGTCGGGGCGAACCAGATCGTCACCATCGTCGGCGCCAATGGCGCCGGCAAGACCACCCTGCTGTCGGCCATCATAGGAATCCTGCCGCTGAAGGGCCGCGTGACGTTCGCCGGCCAGGACCTCGCCCGGCTCGATATCGAGGACCGCGTCGCGATGGGCCTCGGGCTCGTGCCGGAGCACCGCGAATTGTTCGTCACGATGAATGTGGAGGATAATCTCGAGCTCGGCGCCTTTCGCATCGAGAAGCGCAAGGCGAAAGCTTCGATGGAGCACGTCTACACGCTGTTTCCGCGCCTGAAGGAGCGCCGCAAGCAGCTTGCCGGCACGCTCTCCGGCGGCGAGCAACAGATGCTCGCCATGGGCCGCGCACTGATGGGCGCGCCGAAACTGCTGATGCTGGACGAGCCGAGCCTCGGGCTCGCGCCGATCATCGTCGCGGACATCTTCCGCATCGTCGGCGAGCTCCGCGCCGCCGGGGTCTCCGTGCTGCTGGTCGAGCAGAACGCACAGGCCGCGCTGAAGATCGCGGACCAGGCCTATGTGATGGAGCTCGGCGAATTCGTGCTGAGCGGCAAGGCCAGCGACGTCGCGGCGAACGAACGGGTGGCAGCGAGCTATCTTGGCTTCCAGCACGAAGGCGCGTGATTTGGACTCGTTTTCCCTTCTCCCCTTGTGGGAGAAGGTGGCGCGAAGCGCCGGATGAGGGGTTCTCTCCACTTGCAAGATCAATCGTCAGGAGAGAACCCCTTACTCGTCGCTATGCGAGCCACCCTCTCCCACAAGGGGAGAGGGTGCACCGGGCGCACCGCCTTAGCTTTCGCCAGCAGGTCAGCTCGTCTCGCCCTTCAACGCCGCTAATTCCGCCTCGAGCTCCGCGATCCTCGCATCCCTCGCGGCGAGCGCTGCCGCGACATCAGGTGCATCGAACTTCTGCGGGATGTGCTGCGGGCAGTTGGTGTCCCACGCCGCGATCTTGAACAGGATCACCTGCTCCGGCCGCGCGCGATAGCCCTTCGGCATCAGCGACGCCGTCAGCGCTTCGTCGCCCTCGACCACGCGGGCCTCGCCCCAGATCTTCACCCGGCGGCGATGCGCGTAGTCCATGACGAAGATATACGCCTTGGGATTCTCCGTCAGATTGCCCTGCGTGATGAATTGCTGGTTACCGGCATAGTCGGCAAAGGCGAGCGTCTGCTTGTCCAGCACCTTCAAAAACCCCTTCGGGCCGCCGCGGTGCTGGATGTAGGGCTGGCCGTCCGCCGCGGCGGTGGCGAAATAGAAGCTGTTGGCCTCGGTGAGGAAGCCGGCCAGCTTCTCGTCGACCTCGGTACGCCACCCGTGCTGTTCGGCCCTAGCGTAGGACTCGCGCGACCCCTTTCGCGCCTGGATCGCCTTGACCGCGGGCGTGAAGGCCACGTCGCTCGCATAGGCATGGGCTGCTGTGGTCATCGGAACATCTCCTGAAAATTCCGGCGCATTTCTGCGTCTCCGCTTCACAAGATGGACGTTTCGGCGTCCAAGACAATCAGTTCACTTGACACTTTATCATTGCGATATATGCAATAATGCCATGGACCGCCTCGAAGCCATGCACGTCTTCGTCACCGTTGCCGACCTGCGCGGCTTTGCGCCGGCGGCGCGCAAGCTGCATTTGTCGCCCTCGGCGGTGACACGGCTGATCGCGGCGCTGGAGGATCACCTCGGCGCGCGACTGCTGCAGCGGACCACGCGGCAGGTGACGCTGACCGATGTCGGCACGCGTTACCTGGAACGCGCGCGGCGCATCCTCGCCGATGTCGAGGAGGCCGACGGCTCCGCGCGGGAGGAGCGCAACCGGCCGAGCGGGCGGCTTGTGGTGTCGGCGCCGGTCGGTTTCGGCCGGCTGCATGTCGGGCCGGTGATGACCGCCTATCTCAATCGCTATCCGGAAGTTGCCTGCGAGCTGCGGCTGTCGGACCACCTCGTCAACCTCGTCGAGGATGCCGTCGACGCCGCGGTCCGCATCGGCCATCTCGCCGATTCCTCGCTGGTGGCGCGCCAGGTCGGCGAGATGCGGCGGATCGTAGTGGCGTCGCCCGGTTATCTCAAGCGACACGGCGAGCCGAAGTCGCCGGAGGATTTGCGCGCGCATCAGACTATCCAGTTCGGTCCGACCAACTGGCGCTTCGTCCACGACGGCCGCGACGTCGAGGTGACGCCGGCCCCGCGCTTCAACAGCAACAGCGCCGACGCCGCCCTGCAATATGCCGAAGCCGGCGGCGGCATCACGCGCGTGCTCGCCTATCAGGCCGCCGACGGGCTGAAGCGCGGGCGCCTGAAAATCGTGCTGGCGAAGTACGAGCCGCCGGCGATGCCGATCCACATCGTCTATCCAACCTCGCGCCTGCTCTCGGCCAAGGTACGCGCGTTCATCGATCTCGTGGTGGAGACGGCGGAGTGGCGGTTTGGGTAGGTCTCTTTCTCCGTCATGGCCGGGCTTGTCCCGGGCATGACGACGGAGAGAGGCTGGGTTACCCCATCTTCGGCACCACGCGAAACGTCCCGCTGGCGCGCGCGATCACGGCGTCGTCGGCTGTCGCAAGGCATTGCGCGAAGCAGATCGTGCTGCCGGTCTTGATCGCCTCGCCCGCGATCGCGAGCCACTGGCCGATCCCGGCGGAACCGACGTAGTCGACCGAGAGCGAGATCGTGACGAAGGACGTCGTCCAGCCCGTCGCCTGGGCGCAGCTATAGCCCATGGCGGCATCGGCCAGCGCCGCGATCAGGCCGCCATGGATCAGCCCGCGCGCGTTGGTGTGCGGCGTCGCCAGCCGCAGGCCGATGATCACGGCCCTGTCGGTCTTTCTGGAGTAGAGCGGCTCCCAGGGATCGGTGAGCGGCGCCTTGCGGAAATGCGGCTCGAAGCCGGCGGGAATGTCGGTGCTGGTCATCATGGCGGTCTCGCGTTGCCGTTTCGCCGGCATTGAACGCGAAGTGGAGGATGGTTTCACCGCCTACAAAGTTTTAAACGGGGTTTGCGCGGGCGTTTGAAACGGGATCGTCATCGCGAGCGCAGAACCAGTAGGGTGGGTTAGCGTAGCGTAACCCACCTCTTTGGTGTCAACGGCAATGGAGGCGGTGGGTTACGCCCAGCGATTGCGCTTCGCGCATTCGCAAGGCTAACCCACCCTACGATCCCGCTTTAGAACGGCAGCCCCACATAATTCTCCGACAGCGAGGTCATCGCGGCCTGCGACTGCGTGACGTAGTCGAGCTCGGCGAGCTGGATGCGCGCGCCGATGGTGCCCGTGTCGGGGAATTTGTGCAGCATCGAGGTCATCCACCAGGAGAAGCGCACGGCTTTCCAGACCCGCGCCAGCGCCTTCGCCGAATAGGCGTCGATGCCGGCGCTGGACTTCTCGTCGTAGAACTCGCGGAACGCGCTCGACAGATAATGCGCGTCGCTGGCGGCGAGGTTCAGGCCCTTGGCGCCGGTCGGCGGCACGATATGGGCGGCATCGCCGCACAGGAACATCCTGCCGAAGCGCATCGGCTCGGCCACGAAGCTGCGCAAGGGAGCAATGCTCTTCTCGATCGAGGGGCCGGTAACGAGGCTGTCGGCCGCCTCCTGGTCGAGCCGGCGCTTCAATTCGTCCCAGAAGCGATCGTCCGGCCACTGGTCGACGTGGTCGTCGAGCGAGCACTGCACGTAATGCCGGCTCCGCTTCATCGAGCGCATGGTGCAGAGCGCAAAGCCGCGGGCGTGGTTGGAATAGATCAGCTCATGGCTGACCGGTGGCGTATCGGACAGGATGCCGAGCCAGCCGAACGGATAGACCCGCTCGAATTCCTCGATCGCCGAAGCAGGGACGCTGGCGCGGCTGACTCCGTGAAAGCCGTCGCAGCCGGCGATGAAGTCGCAATCGAGCGTCTGGGTGACGCCGTCCTTCAGCCAGGTGACGCGCGGGTGAGCGCCGTCGAAATCATGCGGCTGCACGTCTTTGGCTTCGTAGACCGTGGTGAGCCCGGCGGCTTGGCGCGCCTTCATCAGGTCGAGCGTGACCTCGGTCTGGCCATAGATCATCACTGTCTTGCCGGTCGCGCCCTTCATGTCGATGCGGTGACGGCGGCCGGAAAAGGCAAGCTCGATGCCCTCATGCACCAGGCCTTCGGCATGCGCCCGCTCGCCGGCCCCGACCTGGTCGAGCAGCGCAACGGTTCCTTCCTCGAGAAGACCGGCGCGGATGCGCCCGAGCACATAATCCGGGCTCTGCCGCTCCAGAATGACATTGTCGATGCCGTATCGATGCAGCAGTTGCCCAAGCAACAATCCTGCCGGCCCCGCCCCGATGATTGCGACTTTTGTCCGCAATACGTGCTCCTCCCGAATCTGTAGGCTTTCGGCACGGCTCGCTTGTCGCGACCGCCCGCGCGCGATAATTATACCATATAACGGTTGGGCAAAAGGGGAGTGCGCGGCGCCGCCGGCAGCGACAAATCCATGCAACATGGCTGGCGTAGGCCGTCGTCCAGTTCCGGCTTGAACGCGCCGGCCAATTAGATAACATGTTAATTAAAGAAACCGGGGCCATCGAAGCCCGCCGTCGAAACAGGGAGAGACGACCGATGAAGAAAGCCTGGCTGGCTTTGCTGCTCGCAGCAAGCGTGACGCCTGCGTTCGCGCAGGACAAGACCTTCGACCTGAAGGTCTCGCACTGGGTGCCCGCCTCGCATCCGCTGCAGAAGTCGCTGGAAGACTGGGTGGCCGCGGTGAACAAGGATTCCGGCGGCACCGTCACCGGCAAGGTGTTTCCGGCCCAGCAGCTCGGCAAGGCCTTCGATCATTACGACATGGCGCGCGACGGCATCGCCGACGTCACCTATGTCAATCCCGGCTACCAGCCCGGACGCTTCCCGATCATTGGCGCCGGCGAGCTGCCGTTCCTGATCTCGGACGCCAAGGGCGGCTCGATGGGGCTGGACGCCTGGTATCGCAAATATGCCGAGAAGGAGATGAAGGACGTCAAATACTGCCTCGCCTTCGTCCACTCGCCCTCGTCCTTTCACTCCCGCACCAAGAAGATCGTGATGCCGGAGGACGTGAAGGGGCTGAAGATCCGTCCCGCGCATGCCACCATGGCGAACTTCGTCACCTCGCTCGGCGGCACCAACGTGCAGTCCTCCGCGCCTGAGGTCCGCGACATCATCGAGCGTGGCGTCGCCGACGGCGTCACCTTCCCCTGGGGCTCGCTGGTCCTGTTCGGCATCGACAAGGTGACGAAATACGACATGGAGGCGCCGCTCTACACCACGACCTTCGTGTTCGTGATCAACAAGGACAAGTACAATGCGATGTCCGACAAGCAGAAGGCCGCGATCGACAAGAACTGCTCGGTCGAGATGGCCGGCGTGGTCGGCGAGCACTGGGGCAAGTTCGAGGATGCCGGCGTCGACAAGGTGAAGGCCGAGGCCGATCACGAGGTCTACAAGCTGACGCCGGACCAGACCGCCGCCTGGAAGAAGGCCTCCGAGCCGCTGGTGAAGACGTGGGGTGACGGCGCCAGGAAGGCCGGCGCCGATCCGGACGCCGCGATGGCGGAGCTGAAGGCCTCGCTGAAGAAGTACAACGCGCTGGCGGAGTGACGGCCAAGCTGCGGCCCCGCACTCGCTGCCCCTCTCCCGCTTACTTGCGGGAGAGGTCGGCGCGAAGCGCCGGGTGAGGGCTCTCTCCTCCTTGGGATTATCGCCTTGCGGAAACACCCTCTCCCCAGCCCTCCCCCGCCAGGCGGGGGAGGGAGCGCAGTTCGATCGCGGGTGCATCTTGAAATCGTCATGCTCTTGAACAGGACACACCCATGAAGCGCTCCTGGATGGATCGCGTCATCGATTCGATCGAATGGATCGCGGCGGCCTTCGTCGGCATCGTCGCGCTCGATATCTTTCTGTCGGTGCTGCTGCGCAACACGCTGAACTATTCGATCCCCGACTCGTTCGACATCGGCCGCATGCTGCTCGGCATCCTCATCTTCTGGGGCATCGCCGCGACCTCCTATCGCGGCAGCCACATCACGGTCGACCTCGTCTGGGGCAATGTCGGGCCGCGCTATCAGCGCTGGATCGACGTGTTCGCAACCCTGGTGCTGCTGTTCGTCGTGACGGTGCAGACCTGGACGCTGTTCGACAAGGTGCGCGGCACCTACAACGACAACGTCCAGACCTTCGACATGCACATGCCGACGTGGCCGTTCTTCGCTGTCGCCTGGATCGGCGATGCCGCGGCCGTGCTGCTGATCGCGATCCGCACCTACCGGCTGATCTTCCATCCTGAAGAGATGCACGACCCCAAGCTGAAGGCGACGGAGTAATCATGAGTACCGATGCCGTCGCCGTTATCGGCTTCGTTTCCCTGTTCGCCCTGATGCTGCTGCGCGTGCCGGTCGGCATGGCCATGGGCCTCGTCGGCGTCTCCGGCTTCACCTATCTGGTCGGCGCGACGCCGGCGCTGAAGCTGGTCGGCCAGACCTCGATGCGCACGGTCACCGACTACACATTCGGCGTGATCCCGATGTTCCTGCTGATGGGCTCCTTCGTCAGCAATTCCGGCATGAGTCGCGAGCTGTTCCGCGCCGCCAACGGCTTCGTCGGGCATTTGCGCGGCGGGCTCGGCATCGCCACCGTCGGCGCCTGCGGCGGCTTCGCCGCGATCTGCGGCTCGTCGGTCGCCACCGCCGCGACCTTTTCCGCCATCGCCTACCCCGAGATGCGCCGGTTCGGCTATCCGCAATCCTTCGCCACCGGCGTGATCGCGGCGGGCGGCACGCTCGGCGCGATGCTACCGCCCTCCACCGTGCTCGCGGTCTACGGCATCATCACCGAGCAGGACATCGGCAAGCTGTTCATCGCGGGCATCATCCCGGGCATCCTGGCGATGACCATGTACATGATCACGATCTTCCTGATCGGCTATGTCCGGCCCGACTTCCTGCCGAAGGGCAAGGTGCTGCCGTGGCGCGAGCGCTTAGCCGGATTGAAGGACATCTGGGCGCCGGTGCTGCTGTTCGTGTTCGTCATCGGCGGCCTCTACGGCCTGCCCTTCCTGCCGCGTTTCACGCCGACCGAAGCCGGCGGCGTCGGCGCCACCGGCGCCTTCATCATCGGCGTCGCGACCGGCCGGCTCGACCGCGAGAAGATCCTGGCCTCGCTGCTGCAGGCAACGCGCACGGCGGCGGCGGTCTTCACCGTGCTGATCGGCGCCCTGATCTTCGGGTATTTCCTCACGGTGACGCAGACGCCGCAGAAGGTCACCGAATTCCTCACCGGCCTCGGCCTTGGTCCCTACGGCGTGCTGGCGCTGATCATGGTGATGTATCTCGTACTCGGCTGCCTGATGGACGCCATGGCAATGATCATCCTGACCGTGCCGATCATCTTCCCTGTCATCATGCATCTCGGCTTCGACCCGATCTGGTTCGGCGTCATCATCGTGATGACCGTCGAACTCGGCCTGATCCATCCGCCGGTCGGCATGAACGTCTTCGTCATCAAAAGCGTAGTGAAAGACGTCTCGTTCTCCACGATCTTCAAGGGCGTGATTCCGTTCGTGGCCACGGACCTCGTGCGCCTGGTGATCCTGATCGCGTTTCCGTTGCTTGCAACATGGCTGCCGACGCGCATGATGGCGCATTAGCGAGGACGTGTATGGTTGCCTGCTGCACGGCGAGCTGTCTTCCCCCTCTCCCCTTGCGGGAGAGGGGGGCTCGCCGCGGAGCGGCGAGACGGGTGAGGGGTTGCCTCCGCACGCACATTTGTGTTTGCAGAAACAACCCCTCATCCGGCGCTTCGCGCCACCTTCTCCCACAAGGGGAGAAGGAAACGCACCGCGGCTGACGCGATTGGAGATGACCCATGACCCCGACTCTCGAAACCAGATACGTCTTCACCATCACGGCCAAGATCGGCGACGTCGTCACGGCCGGCGAGACCGGGATCGGCGTCCGCCGCATCATCCCGATCCTCGGCGGCGAGGTGAAAGGTGCGATATCGGGCAAGGTGCTGCCGTTCGGCGCCGATTTCCAGACCATCCGTCCCAACGAGCTGATCGACCTCGAGGCGAAATACGCCTTCGAGACCGACGATGGCGCCGTCGTCTATGTCGAAAACAAGGGCATGCGCTTCGGGCCGGTCGAGCTGCTTCAAAAGCTCAAGCGCGGCGAGCCGGTCGATCCCAAGCTGATCTATTTCCGCACCGTGCCGAAATTTGAGACGGGACATGAGAAGTATCGCTGGCTGATGGAGCATATCTTCGTCGGCTCAGCCGCGCGCCACGCGGACCGCGTGGTGATCGACGTGCACCAGGTGGTGTGACCACGTACTCCGCCGTCGTCCCTGCGAACGCAGGGACACATACCGCGTGATCCATGGATTTTGGGGGGCTGGCGCACCGAGCGGCGAATCGTCGCCCAACCAACCCTGGGGTTATGGGTCCCTGCTTACGCAGGGACGACACCCAATTTCGAGAGAGATTTTTTCTACCTGACCGGCAGCATCCGGAGCCACCACGCCGTCCCCTTCTTGACTCCCCCGGAATTCGTTATACAACATAACTATTCTGATAAGGACGCAAATGACACAGGGAAACGCCAATACCGCTGACGCGGGCGCCTCCGGGCTTCTTCGGATCGAGCGGGCGGACCGGGTTCTGACCGTGGGCCTGAACCGGCCGGCCAAGCGCAATGCGCTCAACGACGGCATCATCCTGGAAATCGGCGACTGTTTTTCGACGCTGCCCGAGGATATCGGCGCGGTCGTCATCCACGGAATCGGCGATCATTTCTCCAGCGGCCTCGATCTGTCCGAGCTTCAAGATCACGACGCCACCGGCGGCCTGCTGCATTCGCAGATGTGGCACCGGGTGTTCGACCGCATCCAGTACAGCCGCGTGCCCGTGATCGCGGCGCTGAAGGGCGCCGTGATCGGCGGCGGGCTGGAACTCGCCTGCGCCGCCCATATCCGCGTCGCCGAGCCCTCGACCTATTTCGCACTGCCGGAGGGGCAGCGCGGCATCTTCGTCGGCGGCGGCGGTTCGGTGCGGCTGCCGCGGCTGATCGGCGTCGCCCGGATGATGGACATGATGCTGACGGGGCGCGTCTATACCGCAACCGAAGGCGCGTCCTACGGCTTTGCGCAATATGTGACGGAGGCCGGCAACGGGCTCGGCAAGGCGCTGGAGCTTGCGACCAAGATTGCCTCCAACGCGCCGCTTACGAACTTCGCCGTGCTCCAGGCGCTGCCGATGATTGCGGAGGCCAATCCGCAGACCGGGCTTCTGATGGAATCGCTGATGGCCACGGTCGCTCAAAGCGACAAGGAAGCCAAGCGCAGGATCCGCGAATTCCTCGAGCACAAGACCGCGAAGGTAAAGCCGAAGCCATGAGCGCGCAGCCGTCCTCTTCCAGCATGGAGCGCGGCGCGAGCACTTTCCCGCTGCGGCCGATCTCGTTCGGCGATCCCGTCATCGACATCGAGCGCCGCGACGACGGCACGATCTACCTGCGGCCCAGACAGCCGCTCGGCGATTATCCGGTCCGCATCACCGACCGCCTGCATCACTGGGCGACGACCACGCCGGACCGTGTCTTCATGGCCGAACGCGATGGCGGCCGCTCCTGGCGCAAGATCACCTATGCCGAGTTGCTGACCGCGAGCCGGCATATCGCCTCCGCGCTGATCCAGCGCGGCCTGTCGGCCGAGCGTCCGGTCGTGATCCTGTCCGGCAATTCGATCGATCATGCACTGCTCGCCTTCGGCGCGCTCTATGCCGGCATTCCGTTCTGCCCGGTGTCGCCGGCCTATTCGCTGGTGTCGAAGGACTACGGCAAGCTGTCCTATTTGATGAAGCTGCTGACGCCGGGCCTCGTCTTTGCCGAGGATGCCGACAGGTTTTCGGATGCGCTCGCGGTCAACGTGCCGCCCGGCACCGAAATCGCCGCCTCCTATGGCAGCGTGGCCGGCCGCGACGTCACGCTGCTCGCCGATCTCATGGCGACCCCGATCCGCAGCGATCTCGATGCGGTCCACGACGATATCGGCCCGGACACGATCGCAAAATTCCTGCTCACCTCGGGCTCGACCGGCAATCCCAAGGCCGTCATCAACACCCAGCGCATGATCTGCGCCAACCAGGTGATGCTGCGCGAGACGCTCGCCTTCCTCAAGGACGAGCCGCCCGTCATCATCGACTGGCTGCCCTGGAATCACACCTTCGGCGGCAACCACAATATCGGACTGACGCTGTACAATGGCGGCTCGATGTATCTGGACGCCGGCAAGCCGATGCCCGGCGGCATCGAGGAGACCGTGCGCAATCTCCAGGAGATTTCGCCGACGGTCTATTTCAACGTGCCCAAGGGCTACGAATCGCTGCTGCCTTACTTGCGCGACGACCAAGGCCTGCGCGCGAAGTTCTTCGACCGGCTGCACGCGATGTTCTTCTCGGGCGCGGCGCTCTCGCCGTTCGTGTGGAACAGCCTCGACGAGCTCGCGGTGAAGGAGAAGGGCTATCGCGTGCCGATGCTGACGGGTCTCGGCGCGACCGAGACCGCGCCGTTCTTCATGTCGGTCAATCCGCGCACCAGCCGCTCCGGCCATGTCGGCCTGCCCGTGTCCGGCAACGACGCCAAGCTCGTGCCGAACAACGGCAAGATGGAAGTGCGCTGCAAGGGCCCGAACGTGATGCCCGGCTACTGGCGCCAACCCGACATCACCGAAAAATCCTTCGATGAGGAAGGGTTCTACAAGCTCGGCGACGCGCTCAAGGCGGTCAATCCCGACGATCTCAATGCCGGCTTCGACTTCGATGGCCGAGTCAGCGAGGACTTCAAGCTCGGCAGCGGCACCTGGGTCAGTGTCGGCCCGCTGCGCGCCCGTCTTGTCGCGGCCTGCGCGCCGCTGGTGCGCGACGTCGTCATCGCCGGCATCAACCGCGACGAGGTCTCAGCTCTCGTGCTGCTCGATCTGGACGGCTGCCGGCTGATCAACCCGACGCTGCCGGCGGACGACCTCACCGTGACCGCGCGCGACCGGCTGGTGCGCGACGCCTTTCGCGAGCGCCTGACGCGCTTCCTCGGCCAGGCCACGGGATCCTCGACGCGGATCACGCGTGCGATCCTGCTCGACACGCCGCTGTCGATCGACAAGGGCGAGGTCACCGACAAGGGCTCGATCAACCAGCGCGCGGTGCTGGAGCATCGTGCCACGCTGATTGACGAGCTCTATGCTGCCAATCCCTCGGACCGTGTGATATCGGTCGGCTAAGAAACCATCGGACCAGGAGAACGCCATGTTGTTGAAAGATCAGGCAGCCATCGTCACCGGCGGCGCATCGGGACTGGGCGCCGCGACCGCTCGCAAGCTTGCGGCGCAGGGCGCCAAGGTCGCAGTGTTCGATCTCAATACCAAGCTCGCCGAAACCGTCGCCGCCGAGATCAAGGGCGTCGCCGTCACCTGCGACGTTTCCGATGCCGCGTACGCGGAAGCCGCGATCGCGCAGGCGAGCAAAGCTCACGGCCCGGCGCGCGTGCTGGTGAATTGCGCCGGCATCGGCGTTGCCAAGCGCGTGGTCGGCCGCGACGGCCCGATGGCGCTCGCCGATTTCGACAAGGTGATCAAGGTCAACCTGATCGGCACCTTCAACATGCTGCGTCTCGCCGCGACCGAGATGTCCAAGCTGGAGCCGCAGGCGACCGGCGAGCGCGGCGTCATCATCAACACCGCCTCGGTCGCCGCCTATGACGGCCAGATCGGCCAGTCGGCCTATTCGGCATCCAAGGGCGGCATCGTCGGCATGACCCTGCCGATCGCGCGCGAGCTCGCGCAGTTCGGCGTCCGCGTGCTCACCATCGCACCCGGCCTGTTCCTCACGCCGCTGCTCGCCAACCTGCCGCAGGAAGCCCAGGACTCGCTCGCCGCGGCCATCCCCTTCCCGCGCCGGCTCGGCCACGCCGACGAGTTCGCGGCGCTGGCGCTGCACATGGTCGAGAATTCGTATCTGAACGGCGAAGTGGTGCGTCTGGACGGCTCGCTGCGCATGGCGCCGAAGTAAGTTGACGATCCGTATCGCAGCAGCGATCTCGACCTCACCTCTCCCTTTGGGAGAGGTCGGCACAACGCGAATGGATACATGACGCATGTTCGTGAACCGGCGCGACGTCCAGATCCAGTGGGGTGACTGCGACCCCGCCAACATCGTCTATTACCCGCGCTATTTCGCGATGTTCGACGATTCGACCTCGACCCTGTTCGAGGTCGCCGGCTTCTCCAAGCAGGACCTGGTCCGCAAATACGGGTTGGTCGGCATTCCCATGGTCGACACGCGGTCCAAGTTCTACATCCCCTCGACCTATGGCGACTGGATCACCATCGAAACCAGGATCGAGAGCATCAAGCGCTCGAGCTTCGAGGTGAAGCACAGCGTCTACAAGGGCGAGGCGCTGGCGATCGAGGGTTTTGAAACCCGCGTCCTGGTCGGCCGCGATCCCGTTAACCCCGACAAGCTGAAATCGGCACCGTTTCCGCCGGAAATGGTAGCGAAATTCACGGGGAGTGAGGCCCGGAGCTAAATCGCCGCATCGCCAAAAGAGGGGGCTGAATTACCCCCCGATTTCTGCTTTCAAAGAAACACGTCAAGGGAGGAATGAATGAAACGCTTTTACCTGACCGCCGCCATCGCCGCGGCGACGCTTGCCCTGCCGGCCCTGCCCGCTCTGGCCCAGACCGCCGAGATCACCATCGGCATCACCACAACCACGACCGGCCCCGGCGCTGCGCTCGGCATTCCCGAGCGCAATGCGCTGGAATTCGTGCCGAAGGAGATCGGCGGCGTGCCGCTGAAGGTGATCGTGCTCGACGACGGCGGCGATCCCACCACGGCGACCACCAACGCCCGCCGCTTCGTCACCGAATCCAAGGCTGACATCATCATGGGCTCGGCGCTGACCCCGCCGACCATCGCGGTCTCCAACGTCGCCAACGAAGCGGGCATTCCGCATTTCGGCCTGGCGCCGTTCCCGATCACCCCGGACCGCATGAAGTGGTCGGTGGCGATGCCGCAGCCGATCCCGATCGTGGGCAAGGTGCTGTATGATCACATGAAGGCAAAGGGTGTGAAGACGATCGGCTATATCGGCTATTCCGACTCCTATGGCGACCTTTGGTTCAACGATCTGAAGGCCCAGACCGGACCGATGGGCATGACCATCGCCGACGAAGAACGCTTCGCCCGCCCCGACACGTCGGTGACCGGTCAGGTGCTCAAGCTCGTCGCCGCCAATCCGGACGCGATCCTGGTCGGCGCTTCGGGCACCGCGGCCGCGCTGCCGCAGACCGAACTGCGCGAGCGTGGCTATCAGGGCCTGATCTACCAGACCCATGGTGCAGCCAGCATGGATTTCATCCGCATCGCCGGCAAGGCAGCCGAAGGCGTGCTGATGGCATCCGGTCCGGTCATGGATCCCGAAGACCAGCCGGACGAGGCCGCCACCAAGAAGCCGGGCCTCGCGCTCAACACGGCGTATGAGGGCAAATACGGCCCGAACAGCCGCAGCCAGTTCGCCGGCCATTCCTACGACGCGTTCGAGATCCTCAAGCGCGTGATCCCGACGGCGCTGAAGACGGCCAAGCCCGGCACGCCGGAATTCCGCGAGGCGATCCGCCAGGCGCTGCTGTCGGAAAAGGAATTGGCGGCAAGCCAGGGCGTCTACAATTTCACCGAAAAGGACCGCTACGGCCTCGACGAGCGCTCGCGCATCCTGCTCACCGTGAAGAACGGCAAGTACACGCTGGTGAAGTAGACGCAGCGACGATTGAGAGACGGCCAGAGCCGGCCCGATGGGCCGGCTCTTTTGTTTTGGCTTCAATATTGCCGAGCTTGATGGCGAGTTGACTCACCCAACCGGGTCTCTCTCTCCGTTCCCTCCCCCCTTGTGGGGAGTGGGGGGCAGGGAGGGGGGTGCCGCACGGGGATTCTTTCCATCGGGCACGAGCCCTCGGTGCCTCAAAAACCATCAGCACCTTTTCCTGGGCCGCCCCTCTCCCTGGCCCTCCCCCACAAGGGGGAGGGAACGCACCTCCTTCGGGGCGCGAGATGAGTCTCACTCCATTCAACCTCAAGCCGCCTGCCGCAGCGGGACCCAGGCGAACTCCGGATAGTACGCGTCCATCATGCGGTCGACATAGGCCGTGAGATTTCCAAATCTCTCCGCCCGCTGGCGCAATACGGACTCGAAGAACGGCGTCAGAATTCCCGCGAGCGCGCCGAAGGCGGTGGCGTCGACGCCGCAGGGCCTGCTGCCCATCAAATAGGATTTGTCGCCGAGCTGTACCGACAGCGCGAACAGCGAGCGCACCGCGAGATCGACGTCGTCATCGGGCCCGTGGCGGCCGAGGCCGGAGAGCAGATAGTTCTCGGCGACGCGGAATTGCGCGTCCTCGCGCAGCTTCTCGCGCGTGTGTTCGGGTGCGCCGTCGAAGAAATGCGCAGGTCCCTTGGCGAAATTGACCGGGTCGACCCAGCGCGCCCCGATCAGCGCCCAATAGACGTGATGCTCGATCATGCGCTCGAATGCCCAGGCCTGCGCACGTTCGGCCAGCGACAGGCCGGCGTCGAAGTCGAAGCCGTAGCGGCGCTCGACATGGGCGCGGATGAAGGTGGAATCGGCCACCGCCTCGCCGCCGTCGTCGATGAACGGCAATTGCCCCTTGGGCGAGGCGGGCGGCATGGCGCGCTCCTTCCGGTAGGGCAGTCCCGCCATCTTGAGCTGCACCTCGGTCTTGGTGACGAAGGGGCTGATTTCCGGCAGGCCGAAGCCGGCACCGAAGCCGTAAAGCGTGATCATGAGGGCTCTCCTGAACGACCGAAAGAGTGGACGGAACCTAGTGACGGGCTGCTGCCACCATGGTGGCAGCAGCCGTGATATCTTCTGCGAAACGGGCTCCCCGCCAGGCACGGCCCATCACATGGCGGACCAGCGCGTCGGAGGCCTGGACCAGCCAGCGTGCCACCACCCTGGCGACTGCAAACCGGAGGTCGACGGCCATGAGATCGAGCGAAAAGAGGCGGCCGAATGCCCGGGCGGCCCACAGCTGCGCGCGCCACAGCGGCGCCGCCGCGCCGAAATGGGTTGGAATGATCATGGACAAATCCTCTTCAGTCGATGTGTTGTCACGGTATAGAAGTTCCCTGCTGCCAACATCCTGTCAGCATGCGCGCGCATTTGTCTGAGCCGCCCCGATGAGAGAATCGTCATGAGACGCGCCGACCGGCTGTTTCAGATCATCCAGGTGCTGAGGCGCACGCGGAAGCCGCTGACGGCGGATGCGATCGCGGCCGAACTCGAGACCTCGAAGCGCACCATCTATCGCGACATCGCAACGCTGATGGGTCAGCGCGTTCCGATCCGCGGCGAAGCCGGCATGGGCTACATCCTCGAGAAGGGATTCGACCTGCCGCCCTTGATGCTGACACCCGACGAGATCGAGGCTGCGGTGCTGGGGGCGCAATGGGTCGCCGGCCATGCCGACTCCGCGCTGGCCCGCGCGGCCGAGGATCTGATGGCCAAGATCGCAGACACCGTGCCCGAGCGTCTGCGTCCCTTCGTGCTGGAGCCCGCGAGCCGCGCGCGGCCGAGCTGGAACAGTGAGCCGGACCGGCTGGACATGGCGCGCACCCGCGCCCAGATCCACGAAGGCAAGAAGATCATGCTGCGTTATCGCGACGAGCAGGGCCGCCCCAGCGAGCGCATGATCTGGCCGATCTCGGTCGGCTATCTCGAAGCCGTGCGCCTGCTCGCGGCCTGGTGCGAGCTGCGCGGTGACTTCCGCAGCTTCCGCACCGACCGCGTGGTCGACGCCACCTATCTCGACGACAAATATCCGGAAAGGCGCGACGTGCTGCGCGCAAGATGGCGGCAGAGCCTGGTCTGGGGCCCGCCAAAGGACACGTGACGACGATGGAAGAGACCTCGCCCATCGACCTGTCGAGCCTCTGCCAGAGTTGCGGCGCGTGCTGCGGTTATTCGGAGAACTGGCCGCGCTTCTCGATCGAGAGCGACGAGGAGCTGGCGGCAATCCCGGAAGCGTTCGTGAACGCCCGCCAATCCGGCATGCGCTGCGAGGGCGATCGCTGCTCGGCGCTCTATGGAGAGATCGGAAAACAGACAGCCTGCGGCGTCTATGACGTGCGGCCGGACGTGTGTCGCACCTGCATGCCGGGCGACGCCGAATGCGCAATGGCGCGGCGGAAGTTCGGACTGCCGATCATCGAGGCCGCTTAAGCGGGGACGGTCTCGCCGATCTCGTCATCGAGTTCGTCATCGATCGGTGCGAGCACCGAGAGCGGCTTGGTCGACAGCGTGATCGGCTTGCGGCTACCCGACAGCGACGGAGAAGCCTTGGCCGACCTTTCGCGCGACAGCGCGTAGAGGGTCGAGCCGACACGGCCGCCGTTCTCGATCAGGTCGCGCTCGGTGCAGCTGCCTGCGATCGCGACCGCAAGCGAATGCAGATGGCTGCGGCGATAGCAGAACAGCGCCAGCTTCGCGCGTGCTTCCGGGGAAACACTCTCGACCAACCTCGGCAGGCCACTCTCGCTGGCGCGATACATTTCACCAAGGAGTTCGTCCTGAACCGGGCAGAAATCGCTTTCAAAGGCATCGCGGCTTGAAAACATTACAGTTCTCCCTCGACGTGGAAGATGCAGCGGAATTCTCTAATGAATGGTTAACCACCCTGGCGCGCAGTTACCCGACATGCTTGCGCGCCGGCCGCGAATCAGTCGCGCCTGGGTGCGTTGATAGCGGACTTGGCGACCGCCCTGCGGCCATCCTTCGAGACGTCCGCTGTTGGCGGGCTCCTCAGGATGAGGTCCGTTTCTGCTGAAAGATCCTAACTCCTCATGGTGAAGAGGCGCGAAGCGCCGTCTCGAACCATGCAGGCCCGGCAGTCGCTCCGGAGAGCAACTCAGTTCGTCGCCATGAAGATCGAGAGGCCGAAGCCGGTCAGATGATGCAGCGCCTGATCGACACCGATCAGGGTCCAGAACCACGGATGCGTGAGGTCGACGCCGAAATTGGCGGAGACCAGTCCCTTGGCGCGGTCGACCGTGATGTGGATCACGAAATCGATCAACGCCACGAACCAGAATCTAGGCGCCACGATCAGGATCAAAGGCAACGCAACCGCGAGATGGATCAGGCAGTGCACGAGCAACGGCAGCGCCCAGCCGTGCTTCTGGTCCTTGCCATGCGCCATCCACGCATTCTGCAGGACGAAATCGGCGATGATGTGCTTGAAGCTGAGCAACAACATCCAGCCAATGAGCGCTTCGACCGGAACCGCCGATGACATGGGTGGAAACGACAAGCTGACGCCCTCATTGACGTGACAAGAAAAATTGGAGCGTCCAGCGCAACTTCTTCTTGGACCGGTCAAATCACCGGAACGTTGATTTATGACATCTCCCACGGCGGAATGCAGCCGGGGGAACTCGAAAATCGCCAACTGTGGCTAACTGGTGATAGGATGACCAGTCGCCGCGCGGGAGTGGAGTAAGGTTACCGTCGGCTTGAAATTTGCATTCCCGTATCTGCGCGGTATCATTCATGACAGAGAATATCGTTCTTTTTTCAGGCGTTTAGAAATTGCTGGGCGCACGCCGCGGATTGTATGTCGCGCGCCGCCCGCGTTCCAGGCACGAGGCCAGAGTGCTGCCATGAGTACCGAAGGCCCTACTTCATCACCAACCGAGCCGCCGTCGCGGCGCGCCATGGCCATCAAGACCAATCAGCAGCAGGTCCTTCTCTACGTCGTTCTGACCCTGCTCCTGTCGTTTGCCACAGTCTGGGGCGGACGCGCCTTGTTGCACAATTCGGAGACGCTGATCTTCGCCGTTGGCGCTTCCAACAGCGACGAGGCGCTGTTCGCCGCCAAGCTCGCCGCCGTCCTGGAGAACAACGCATCTCGCTTCCGGATCAAGATCGTCAACAACGGCGACACCGCCAAGGCGCTCGCACAATTCGACCGCAGGCAGGCCGACCTCGCGGTATTGCGCACCGACGCCAGGGTGCCGCTGCGCGCGCGCACACTCGCGATCCTCGAGCACGATCTCGTTCTCTTGCTCGGGCCCGGCAACAAGAAGATCAAGTCGCTTGCCGAACTGAAGAAGAAGAAAGTCGCGGTCGTCGCCGAAAACGAATCCTCGCTCGCCTTCGTGCGCAGCATCCTCGACATCCCCGACGGTCCGGATGCGGCCAGGATCCAGATGGCGCCGCAGGGCGCAACGCTCGACAAACTGTTAGCGCCGGCGAGCGGCTTCGGCGCGGTGATCGCCGTCGTGCATGCCTCCAGGGCGGTGCGCGACAAGGCCTATGAGCAGGTCGCCAAACGCGGCGGCTTCACGCTGAACGCGATCGACGAGGCCAAGGCTCTGGCGCGCAAATTCCCCGGGCTCTCGAGCGAGACTCTGACAGCCGGCACGCTGTCGGACTCCCCGGAAATCCCCGACGACGATCTCGACACGATCGGGCTGGAATGGCTTCTGGTCGCGCAATCCAGGATGTCGGCGAGCACGGCGGGCGACCTTGCGCGTATCATCTACGAGAACAAGCCCGCGCTCGGACTCGACAACGGTTTTGCAACCCGGATCGAGCCGGCCTCGGTCGAGAAGGACGCCTTCGTGATGGCGCATCAAGGGGCCGCCGACTACATCAACGACGACACCAAGTCGTTCATGGATAAATACAGCGACCTGATGTATCTGGGCGCCGGCGCGCTCAGCGTGATCGGCTCGATTTTTGCCGGAATCTACGCCAAGATCACCCGGATCGCGCCGGAGAAGGCCAGCCAGCTCTCCACCGCCATCCTCGACATCGGCGAACGCATCGAGCACGCCCATTCGCTCGATCAGCTCGAATGTCTCCAGGACGAGCTCGAAAGCATCTTGCGCGGCGCCGTCATCGGGCTGAGGGACGGCACGATCAGTACCGACGGGCTCGACACCTTCAGGCTCGGCTATGAATTCGTTCGCGACGAGATCGGCATGCGCCGCGACTACCTCAAGCGCCATGCCAGCGAAGCCGACAAGACGGTCCACGAGCCCGCCCCGCCCCAGCATGACGACAGCAATGTCGTGGTGGTGAAGACGGCTCAGAGCGCCTGACCGGCCTGGTGCCGACCGGGCCAGGCCTTCCGCACATGGCCCGTTCCGCACATGGCCCGTTTCGCACCTGGCCCGATAGGTCGCCTGCCGGCTTCCTGCTGTTTGAAGAGATGACAGACGGTCGCCGCCCGTCGTTGACGGCTCCCGCCCGGGCAGGCAGGTTGGGCCGACGTCCCGGCCGGGACCGCAACAGCCAAAACCGAGCCCGCCTCCCGCATGTCCAAGCCGCTGATCCCCGCACTGGCCCAGTTCCTGGCCGCCACGGCCGGCCGCAACATGACCAAGGCGGCCTATGTGGCGGTCAGCGTCGGCGTTCTCAGCATGGTGCTGCTGACGATCGGCCCGGCCTATGAGGTAACGCATCGCTGGGTCGATGTCCTACTCTGGGCTTGCCTCGTCTATTTCGTGTTCGAATGGGCGGTCCGGCTGCGCCACATGGCGCGCGCAGGGCGCCTGTCGCTCTACATCTCCTCCTCTGCCGGGCTGGTTGATGCGGTCGGCGCCCTGGCCGTACCGGTCGCGCTCCTTTTGGGTGTCGAGCCCAAGACAGCCTGGCTCCTCAGCGTGCTCTGGGTCCTGAAGGTGGTGCCCGGCATTCCCGGCTTGCGTCAGCTTCGCCGGGTGCTGGTGCTGGAATCGGGGCCGCTGCTGAGCGTGCTCGTGATCTTCCTGATGGTGGTCTTCCTCGCCTCCGTCGCCGAATATTTCCTGGAGCGGGACGTCCAGCCCCAGACCTTTGGCAGCGTCCCCGCCGCGCTGTGGTGGGCGGTGGTGACGTTGACGACGACAGGCTATGGCGACGTCGTGCCGGTGACGCCGCTCGGACGCGTGGTGGCGGCGATGGTGATGATCTCCGGCCTCGGCGTGTTCGGCCTGTGGACCGGCATTCTGGCCACCGGCTTTGCCGCCGAGACGCGGCGCGACAACTTTCTCAAGACCTGGGAATCGGTCAGCAAGGTGCCGTTCTTCGCGGCGCTGGGACCGGCGGCCATCGCCGACGTCACTCACATGCTGCGCACCATGGAGTTGCCGGCGCGCACCATGATCATCCGCAAGGGCGCGCAGGGCGACTGCATGTATTTCATCGCCGCCGGCGAGGTCGAGGTCGACCTGCCCGGAAAGAAGGTTCAGCTCGGCGAGGGCGCCTTCTTCGGCGAGATGGCGCTGCTCGGCAACAATTTGCGCGGCGCCAATGTCTCGACCACGAAAGTGTCGCGGCTTCTGGTGCTCGACCTCGTCGATTTCCGCGTGCTGATGGCGCGACATCCAGATCTCGCCCAGACCATCGACGCGGAAGCCAGGCGCCGCACGCTCGAAAACAAATAAAGGAGACAAGAATGTCCGATACCGCCGAGGCGGCCTCCGGCCCCGTGCTCGACATCGCAGGCGCACGCGCCACGATCCGCCTCAACCGGCCAAAGCATCTCAACCGGCTCCAGGCCGAGGACCTCGACGAACTGGTTCGACTGTTCGACCGGATCGAGGCCCATTCCGATATCCGCGTGCTGGTGCTGACCGGCACCGGGCGCGCCTTCTCGGCAGGCTACGATCTCAACTCGGTCGCCGAGCGCGCCATCAGCGCGAGCGAGCAGCAGAGCGCGGGATCCGCCTTCGAAGTCGTGGTCAACCGGCTGGAGGATTTGGGCGTGCCGACGATCTGCCGGCTCAACGGCGGCGTCTATGGCGGCTCGACCGACCTGGCGCTCGCCTGCGACTTCCGCATCGGCGTCGACACCGCCGAGATGTTCATGCCGGCGGCGCGGCTCGGGCTGCATTATTACAGGAGCGGCATCAAGCGCTACGTGACGCGGCTCGGCGTCGACAACGCGAAGAAGCTGTTCCTGACCGCGCAGAAGATCAACGCCCCGGAGATGCTGCGGATCGGCTACCTCACCGCCATGGTGCCGGAGGAAACGCTCGACGAGGAGGTCGACAAGCTCGCCAACATCCTTGCGGGCAACGCGCCGCAGGCGATGCGCGGCATGAAGCGCGCCATCAACGAATTCGCCCGCGGCGAGCTGGATGAAGCCGCGGCCGACCAGCGCCACCGCGACAGCATGCGCGGTGACGAGATCAAGGAAGGCATCAAGGCGTTCGCGGAGAAGCGAGCGCCACGATTCTGACGGACGCGGTCAGGGAGTGTCGGGCATCGACGGCGAAAGCCAGAGGCCAACTCTGTTCCAGTTTCCCGCCCCTACGCAATTTTTGTCGCGACAGCGTCAACACCGGGTCCGATCTGGGACTGCTGGCTCAGCCAGTTTATGCGTTGGCTCACGAATTCGTTGCGCTGCGACACCCAGCTCTCAGCACGGGCAAGCCGCAAGGACGGGCTGAACAGGTAGCCCTGGCCGATGTCGCATCCCGCGCGCCGGATTCGCGCCAGGGTCTCCTGGGTCTCGACGCCTTCGGCGACCACCTTCATGTTGAAAGCGTGCCCTAGAGCGACCGACGCCTCAACGATTTTCGCCATGTCTTCGTCGGCTTCGCAGCCGTTGATGAACGATCTGTCGATCTTGAGCTCGCTGAACGGCAGCTTCGCCAATGCCGTAAGCGACGAATAGCCGGTGCCGAAATCGTCGATCGCGGTTCCGATATTCTTCAGACGCAACCGCACCAGAATGTCGGTGGCGCGGTCGACATCCGCCATGGCCGTCGTTTCGGTGATTTCCACGATCAGGCAATGCGGCGGCACTTGTTCCTTGCGCAACACTTCCTCGATTCGTTCGGGCAGGGTCAGATCCGACAACAACGATCCGGACACGTTCACGGCGATCGTGAAGTCGGGATATCGATTGATCAGCTTGCGCCCCTGCGACATCGCCGAGACGAGTAGCGTGTCGGTGAGCTCGGGCATCAGGCCGCACTGCTCGGCGATGGGGATGAACGTCAGGGGAGACACGACGCCGAATTCGGCGGTGCGCCAGCGCGCCAGCGCCTCGGCTCCCACCACCTTGCCCGTCTCGAGCTCGACTTTCGGTTGAAATTCGACAACGAACTCGCCCTGGCGGATGCCTGCCGCGATGCGCTCCGGCGCGACATCGACCGTCGCGGACCGCAGATCCGCGGAAGCCCGTTTCTGTCGCGGCAATTGCAGCAGGTCCTTCAGCTCGTCCAGATCGAGCGGCTTGCCGAGGGCGCCGATCACCGACAATCCCAGGCTCTCGGCCACGCGCCGGGTCGATTTCAAGACCCGGCCATCGCAGCCGCTGATGACCACGATCGACATGTCGCGGAGGCCTCGCTCCGCGACGTAGCGAAGCAGCTCGACGCCGTCGCGCTCGCCGAGCGAAAGATCGACAGTCATCACGTCGAACGCTTCTCTCGACAGGGCCGACTCGGCCAGCTCGAGCGAGGGTACGACCAGGCAATCATAGCCGCTCTTCGCGCCGATCTTTCCGACCACGGTCCGCTGCACGAGATCATCGTCAACGACCAGCAGGCGTCCGAGGGATTCGGCCGTCTGGTGAGCAAATTCCCTCATCGCACGATCTCCATGTTCGAGGCCAGCAGGACCGACCTGGCAAATTCAGTGGTTTGTTCGAAGACCTTCCGCAAGGTCGCGGTTGCGCTCGCCAATTGATCCGGGCGCATGAGCGACGCCTGCTGCTCCAGGCTCTGCGCCAGCGTCGACAACTCCAGAAAGCCGAAGGTCGCTGCAGAGCTCTTGATCGAATGGGCTTCCTGCCGGATCAGCGCGGGATCCGGCGGCTCGGCGCCAAGCACGGCGATCTTTCGGCCGGTATCGTCCAGAAAAGCTCTCAAGACCTCGGCCGTGTCCTCCGGGCCCAGCTCCGAAATCAGCAAGCGGAGAACGTCCTTGTCGAAACCTGTCATGCGATCAGTCTCCTGTCCGACCTTGCTGATTTTCGGCGTAATGCCGCGCTGAGTTGCCCGCGTGTCACCGGCTTGGTCACGAAGTCGTCCATGCCGGCGGCAAGGCAGGCGAGTTCGTCCTGCCTGCTTACGTTCGCGGTGAGGGCAATGATGTAGACGTCCCGCGCCGGTGAAGGGAGCTGGCGGATCATGCGCGCCGCGGCAAGCCCGTCCGTTTCAGGCATCATCATGTCCATGAGCACGAGATCGTAGCTGCCACTCGCCACGGCAGCCACGGCCTTGGTGCCGTTGTCGACAACATCCGGCTCCAGGTCGAGTTTCTCGAGAAGCTTGCGGATCACGAACTGGTTCGTGATGTTGTCTTCGGCCACGAGAACGCGCAGGCGCTCGACGGGCGCGGTGTCCGCTTCGACGCGCTGCGATCCCTCGCGTTCGAACGAAACAGTGTTCGACCGGCTGCGGACCGAAACCTCCACCGTGAAGGTGAACAGGCTGCCCACCCCGGGGAAGCTCTTGACCGATATGTCTCCACCCATGCAGGTGACGAGGCGCTTGCAGATCGCCAGCCCCAGGCCCGTGCCGCCGAAGCGACGCGAGATCGAGCTGTCCAGTTGCGAGAACTCGCGGAACAGCAGGCCGAGGGCGTCCGCGGGAATCCCGACGCCGGTATCGCGAACGGCGAATGCCAGCGTCAATCGCCCGGGTCCCACAGGAGTCGCGCTCGCCGTCACCTCGACGCTACCGGCTTCGGTGAACTTGATGGCGTTTCCGACCAGGTTGAAAAGCACCTGCCGGATGCGTGCGGGGTCGCCGACGATGGCGCCGGACTGCACCATCTCGTCGATCGTGCAGCTCAACCGCAGCCCTTTCTCCCTGGCTCTCGGTGCCAGCAGATCGATCACGGTGGAGACCACCTTGCGAACGTCGAACTCGATGCGTTCGATTTCCAGCCGATCGGCGTCGAGCTTCGAGAAGTCGAGGACGTCGTTGAGGATCTGGAGCAGATAATCCGCCGAATCCCGCAAGGTCGAGGCGACCTGCTTCTGGTCCGGGGAAAGCTCGGTCGAGAGCATGATGTCGGCCATGCCGATCACGCCGTTCATCGGCGTCCGGATCTCATGGCTCATCATGGCCAGGAATTCAGAACGCGCGCGCGAGCCGGCCTCGGCGGCATCCCGGGACTTCGCGAGGCCCGTCTGGTAGCGGATGATCAGAACGGTGACGACGGCGAAAACGAAGCTCAGCAACATTCCTACGACGATGTCATTGTTGCGATCGCGATTGTAGCTCGCGAAGACGTCGCGCGAGGCTTGTCCGATGACGACGGCCAGCGGATATCCGTCCACCCTGCGAAATGACAGCAGCCGCTCGACGCCATCCAGCTTGCTGCGCGCGAAATAAGAGCCGCTGGAGGTCTGCGCGAGGTGATCCAGCAGCGCCCCTCCGCTGATCGATTCGCCGACAGCGGACGGCCCGTTCGCGCCCCGGGCACGGACCACGCCATCGAGCCCGACGAGAGTCGCCGACCCGTTCTTTCCGATATCGATCGAGTTGTAGAAGCGCGACAGATATTGCGGATCGAGCGACACGACGACCACGCCGCCGAAGCCGCCATCCTTGGCGATGATGCGCCTGGTCAGCTGGATCGACCATTTGTTCGAGACTCGCCCGAAGATCGGTTTGCTGATGAACAAAACGTCGTCGTTGCTGTCGGCGTGAACGCGGAAGTGCTCCCGGTCGTGGAGATCGAGGCCCTTGATGCTCGGATCAATGTTGCTCGTGAGCATGATCCCGCTGGGGTCGATGACCACGACCTGAAAGGAGAAGTCCGACAGGAACTGGCTATTCTTGGTCCAGAGCGAGAAATCGAAATGCTCCGGGTCTCTCGCGTAGCTGTCGCGCACGTAAAGCAGGGTCTGATCGGCCGCGCGGATCGAGCGAACGATCTGCTCCTCGAAGGCCCGCGCCAGGTTGGATCCGTTCTGGAGGGCCGCCTGCTCGGTGCGCGTCCAATCCTCGGCAAATCTGTAGAAGAGGCCGGTCCAGACGAGCGCAATCGCGGCGATGCCGAACAGCGCGCTGCCATAGCGCCCAAGCTGGCGTGCAAGCCAGTCGAGCCCCTTGAAGCGCGAGCGCTGTTCTGCGAAACGTCCGTCGGCCATGTTGTCTCCTCGCGGGAGACACTAGGGAGGAACGTTAGACTTGTAGTGAAAGGTCTTCGCTAAAAGTCGAGCGGTCCCGTAAGAACCTGCTAACCAACGGAGCAGCGTCCCGGCGAGTCCGCCAAGGCGCTGATTGTTTTGAATTTATTTTGCGCCTCCCTGGCGGAGTGCGAGCGGCGGTATCCGAGCCCGGACGACAAAAGCAATCTGCGCTTAGCATCGCGTAAAAACCTCTATCGGTAACGCGCAACACGCAGAATGATCCCCCGTAATTTTCCGGTGATCGCGCCGCAGGGCGCGGCTAGTGGCGAGCGCCTTGCCGATGCCGGCGAAACCAGTCCCAGGTCTCGCGCGTCGTCCTGATGTAGCCGCGGCCGCGATAGACGATCGCGCCGTCGACGATCTCGTTCAGCTTCGGCAGCGCGTGGAACGGGATGGAGGGATAGGCGTGGTGCTCGACGTGATAGGGCATGTTCCACGCGAACCATTTGACGATCGCGCCGGTATAGGTCGTGCGGGTGTTCTGGAATGCGCTGCGTGTCGTGTCGCAGCCGGTGTGCTCCGCATAGAGATAGGGCCGCAGGAAGAATTGTCCGACGAAGAGTGGAACGATCCAGAGCCACAGCAGCAGCGCCGATGCAAACCACAGCGACAGCGCGAGCAGCAGTGCATAGAGCGCGACATAGATCCGCGCTTCGGTCACGATGGTGGCGCGCTTGTTTTCGGGGATCCAGTGCACGACGACCTTGCCGGTGACGGCGTGGCCGAGCATCAGCCAGAGGCGGCCGGCCACCTGGAGCAGCCCGCTATAGGCGAGCGCAAGCTGCGTATCGGTCGCCGGCTTCACGCCGACGATCAGTTCCGGGTCCCTGTCGGGATTCTGGGTGTAGCGGTGGTGGTCCCAATGGAACAGGCAGTAATATTCGTAGGGCAATCCGATGATGAAGGCCGAGAGGTAACCGACCGCAAGGTTGAGGCCACGGCTCCTGAAGGCTGTCTTGTGCGCGGTCTCGTGCACGGCCATGAACAGAAACGCGACGAGATAACCCTGCGCCACGATCAGCGGCAGCGCCCAAAGCACGCCGTAGCGCGATGTCACCGCCCAGATCAGCGCGCCGACCAGAATGATCATGCCGTAATGGCCGAGACTCTGCGCAGCCCCCCGAAGGTTCGAGCGCACCGACAATTCGCGCAGCATGGCCGGGCTGAGCGGCTTGAGGCGGTGGCCGGGTTCGGAAACGGTCGCGTCGGTCATGATCGGATGCCTGGCTTACTTGCTGAGAAGCGCAGCGATCTCGGCCTTGATGAAGGCCTGGTCGCGCGGATTGTTGACGGGATTGCCGGCGCGGTGGCCGTGCAGTGACGGAATCGGATGCAGCATTGCCGATCGCGCGTTGACGAGCCGGCCGAGTTCGTCCGCGTTGTCGCGGACGTCGAAATAGCGGTCCGTCGCGCCCGGCATCAGCAGCATGTGCGCCTTGATCGCGGCCAGCGCCCGATCGACATCGCCGCCGAACGCCCCGCAACGGCTGATGTCGCCGCGCTGCCAGATCCCGACCTGCGCCAGGAGATCGTTGGCATCGCGCCGGGCGAACGTCGCATCCCAGGCGCGAACGAGATAATCCTCCAGCGAGGTAAAGCCCGCCTCGCGCCAGAGTTCGTCGCGATAGAAGCCGTGCGACATCGCCCAGCCGGCATAGACGCGGCCCATGGCGCGATAGCCGGCGACGGGTTTCTCGACGAAGCGGCCGTCGCGGAAGGCCGGATCGCCGGTCAGAGCAGCCTTCACGCTTTCGAGGAAGACGTGATTGTAGGGCGCGCAGCGCGCGCTGCCGCAGACGACCGCGGCACGCTCGACCATATTCGGATGAAGCGCTGCCCAATGATAGGCCTGCATGCCGCCCATCGACCAACCATAGACCAGCGCGAGCTTGCCGATGCCGAAACGTTCGGTGAGCAGCCTGTGCTGGACTGCGATGGCGTCATGATAGCTCAGTGTGGGGAACGGCGTGACGTCGGAATTCGACGGCGAGGACGACAGGCCATTGCCGAACAGGTTCGGGATGATGATGAAATAACGGGTCGGATCGAGCACACCGTCGGGACCGATCAGCCATTCGGTATCGAAATGCTGGGCGCTGAATGACGTCGGATAGAGGATGACATTGTCCCTGGCGGCACCCAGCGTGCCGTAGGTCTTGTAGGCGAGCTTCATCGCGGGAAAGACGATGCCCGACTGAAGCGTGACGTCGCCAGCCTCGAAGATCTCGTAGTCGCTCTGTCCCGTCATCCGTCCAATCCCGCTCGCGCGGCCGCAGAATGCGCCGCCGGGACAGCGATGCATTGATCGTGCCGCACGGCAACGCATCGACGCGTCGCGCTCAATAAGTGTACTTATTGTACAGATATTAGATCAATGCAACGGGATTCTGAAGGCCGCTCGAGCCGAACTCGACAACGATCTTGCCGAAGTGCCCGCCCTGCTGCATCAGCCGCAGCGCGTCGGGCACGGCGTCAAATCCGAACACACGGTCGATCACGGGTCTCATGGCGTTGCGGCCGACCGCAGCCGTCATCCCCTCGAACATGCGGCGGCTGCCGACCGACAGCCCGATGATGTGCAGGTTCTTGGAAAACAGCGTCGGGATCGCAATCTGCTGCGAGAAGCCGGAGAGCACGCCGATCACGAGGATGTTGCCGCCGACCCGCGCAGCCTCGAGCGATTGGGCGAAAGTATCCTTGCCGCCGACCTCGACGACATGATCGACCCCGCCGTCTGTCCACTCCGCAGCCGCCTTGCCCCACTCGGGGATCGAACGATAGTTGATCGTATGGTCGGCACCGAGCGTCCTCGCGCGTTCGAGCTTTTCGTCGCTCGACGACGTCACGATCACGCTCGCGCCGGCAAGCTTGGCGAATTGAAGTGCGAAGATCGACACGCCGCCGGTGCCTTGCACCAGCACGGTGTCGCCGGGCTGCACCTTTGCTTCCTCGAACAGGGCGCGCCAGGCCGTGAGCCCGGCGCAGGGCAGCGTCGCAGCCTCCTGGAACGACAGATGCGACGGGATGGGGCTGACACCCTCGGCATCGAGCACCATGACCTCCTGCAGAACCCCCGGCCGCGTGCCGCCGAGCGCGTAGCGTCGGCTGGTCGACGACACATTGCCGTCAATCCATGACTGGAAGAACATCGGACAGACGCGGTCGCCGACCGCGACGCGCGTGACGCCCTCGCCGATGGCGGTCACCTCGCCGGCACCATCCGAGAACGGGATCAGCGGCAACCGGGTGACGCCGCCCTTGCCCTGTACCGTGAGCATATCGCGGTAGTTCAGCGACGCCGCCTTGATCCGCACCGCGACCTGGCCCGGCCCCGGCGCGGGCTCCGGCAGATCGGCCAGTTCCATCCCCTCGATCGACCAGTCGCGCGCGACCTGCCAGACTTTCATTGAAATTGCTCCACTTCAGGTGCCAAAGCTCTTCTGCACCGCCTTGTCGAGCGTCTCGCCGCCGACGAAGCGCTGGCGCAATTCGCGCTTGAGCAGCTTGCCGCTCGGATTCTTCGGCAGGCTATCGACGAAGATCACGCGCTTGGGCACCTTGAAATGCGCCATCTGTCCGGCGCAGTGCCTGATGACGGACTCCTCGTCGAGTGTCTCGCCGGCCTTGACGACGACGATCGCGGTCACGGCCTCGATCCAGCGCGGATCGGGCAGGCCGACCACGGCAACCTCGGACACCGCGGGGATGCGATAGACCATCTCCTCGACCTCGCGGCTCGCGACATTCTCGCCGCCGGTCTTGATCATGTCCTTGACCCGGTCGACCACGGTGATGTGGCCTTCGTCATCGACGGTGGCGAGATCGCCGGAGTGAAACCAGCCGCCGGTGAAGGCCGCCGCGGTCTTGACGGGATCGTTGTAATAGCCGGAGAGCAGATGCGGCGAGCGGTGCACGATCTCGCCGACTTCCCCGACCTTCACATTTTCCATCGCCGTGTTGACCACGCGCGTCTCGACATTGAGCACCGGCTTGCCGGCCGAGCCGGCCTTGCGGAGCTGGTCTGCTGGCCGCAGCACGGTGGCGAGCGGCGCGATCTCGGTCTGGCCGTAGAAATTCCAGAACTTCACATTGGGCAGGCGGCGCTGCAGCTCGAGCAGCACTTCCACCGGCATGATCGATGCGCCGTAATAGCCCTTCTGCAGGGTCGACAGATCGGTCTTGTCGAAATTCGGCGAGCGCAGCATCGCAATCCAGATCGTCGGCGGCGCGAAAAAGGAGGTGATCTTGTGCCCCTGGATCAGCGAGAGGATGTTGTCGGCGGTCGGCTTGCCGGTGATCACGGCGGAGGCGCCAAGATAGACCTGCGGCCCGAGATAGACGTCGAGCTGGGCGCAATGATAGAGCGGCAGCGCGTGCAGGAACTTGTCGTCCGCGCTCATGCCGCCGTCGATGATGCAGCTGACATACTGCCACATCACGGCTTCATGGGTCAGCATCGCGCCCTTGGGCAGCGACTCCGTGCCGCTGGTGTAGACGATCTGCGCCAGATCGCGGCTGTCGACGGACGCGTCCAGGAACGAGCCGTCGGCGTGGAGGAGATCGTCGAAGGTGGTGATCCCCGCGGGTGCCGCGGCGGGATCCTCGCCGGGCAGCCAGATCATTGTCTCGACCGCGCAATCCCTGGCGCTCGCGGCCTTCGCCGGCTCGACGAAATCAGGGCCGGTCGCAAGCAGCTTTGCGCCTGAGCTCTTCAGGATGAAACTGATCTCGTCCGGGTTGAGCATGAAGTTGATCGGCACCAGCACCGCACCGATCCGCGCCAGCGCGAAGCGCAGCGCGGCGAAGGCATGCGAATTGCGCGAGAGCACGGCGACGCGATCGCCCTTGGTCACGCCGAGGCCGAGCAGGCCGCGACCGAGCCGGTTGCAGATCGCGTCCATCTCGGCAAAGGTCCAGCTCACATCGCCGCAGCTCACCGCAAGCTTGGTCGGCTCGCGGGCCGCCGATCGGCGCAGCAGATCGCCGATGGCGTGCTCGCGGGCTTTCGCGATGGTGGCGGCGAGATCGCTCGACATGTCTGCTCCCTGAACCTGTTATCGGCGCGAGGCCGGCCGACGCTCCGTCGGACCTCGGCACAAGCGCCGTTCTGAATTTGCGGGGAAGGTAGTCGGCGCCCACTGCCGCGTCAAATCGCCGGACCGGTCGACGCCGTCACGCAAGATTTGACGCGTGGCGGCGGGAAATCTAGGCTGTGCACCAATTATAAAAACTTCACAGGGGGAAATGTTCATGCACCGGAATGCGCGTGCCGCCGTGGCGGCCGGATTGCTTCTTGCGTCGTTCGTCGGCCCGTCGTCTGCCCAGCAGACGCCGCTCAAGATCGGCGTGCTCTCCGACTTCTCGTCGGTCTATTCCGACATCGGCGGCCAGGGCAATGTCGAGGCCACCAAGATGGCCATCGAGGATTTCGGCGGGCAGATGTTCGGCAAGCCGATCGACATGGTGTCAGCGGACGTCCTCAACAAGCCCGACGTCGCCTCCACCATCGCGCGCAAATGGTGGGAGACGGAGGGCGTCGACATGATCATCGACCTGCCGACCTCCGCCACCGCGCTCGCGGTGATGGAGCTGTCGAAGCAGTATGAAAAGGTCATGATCGTGACCGATGCGGCCAGCTCCGACATCACCGGGAAATCCTGCTCGCCCTATACCGCGCACTGGACCTACGACACCTATTCCAACGCCCACACCGTCGGCAGCGCCATCGTGAAGAATGGCGGCGACACCTGGTTCTTCCTGACCGCCGATTACGTGTTCGGCCATTCGATCGAGCGCGACACCGGCGACGTCGTGCGGGCGGCGGGCGGGAAGGTGCTCGGCAGCGTCAAGCACCCGCTCAACACGGCGGACTTCTCCTCGTTCCTGCTGCAGGCCCAGGCCTCCAAGGCCAAGATCATCGGGCTTGCCAATGGCGGCGGCGACACCATCAACGCAATCAAGCAGGCGGGCGAGTTCGGCATCGTCGCCGGCGGCCAGAACCTCGCGGCGATCGTGATGTTCATCTCCGACGTTCACAGCCTGGGGCTGAAGCTCGCGCAGGGACTGATCATCACCGAGGCATATTACTGGGACCTCAACGACAAGACCCGCGCCTTCGGCAAGCGTTTCATGGAGCGTGTCAAGCGCATGCCGACCATGAACCAGGCCGCGACCTACAGCGCGACGCTGCATTATCTCAAGGCCGTGCAGGCCGCGGGCACCAAGGACACCAAGACGGTGATGGCGAAGATGCGCGAACTGCCGGTCAAGGATGCCTTCACCGACAACGGCGTGCTACGCGAGGACGGCCGCATGGTGCACAGCATGTATCTGTTCCAGGTGAAGAAGCCCGAGGAATCCAAGGGCCCCTGGGACTATTACAAGCTGCTCGCCGAGGTGCCCGCCGACCAGGCGTTCCGGCCGCTGAAAGACGGCGGCTGCCCGCTGGTGAAGTAGGACAACACGGCAGACAAGTCCCCGTTCAGGGCTTGCGCGCTTTCTGGCGCAGTGCCTCGCTGAGGCGCTGCTTCAGCTCGTCCGCGGCTTTCTGGCTGACGTCCTGGCCGATCTGCGCGCTGGCCTGCGCCAGCGTATCCGCCTTCTCCAGATATTTCTGGCCGGCCGGCCCGGCATAGAAGGCCTCGATCTGGCGCAGTTCGTCCGGGGTGAAGGCCGCGGCATAGAGCGCTGCGATCTGGTCGGTGATCGCGGCGAAGTACGGCGTATAGATGTCGGAGCCGGGGCGCGTCATCGCGTCGTACTCCTGCTCGATTTCCGGCCGGTCCTGTGCGACCACGGACCTGAGCTTGAGCAGCAATTGCGGCAGCGCCGCGCGATACTGGTCCGGGATCCTCAGGGTGACCACGAGCTTGCGTGCCGCGGTCATCGCGTCGGGGGACGGCGTCTCGGCCGACGCCCCGCAACCGAGGAGCAGGAGAATGCCGGCGATCGTCAACAAACGTCTGGACATGGACCTCTCCACAGGAAGGCGAGCGACGCGTTTCTCTTTCGCTCGAAAACGCTCTAGCGGCTGGCAGGCGCCATGACGGCGATCGTCGCCGGCGCACGGTCCGGCGTGATCTCGTCAGGCTCCTCCACCTCCGTCACCTTCACGAACAGCTGCGGAACCTTGCGGGCGCGGTCGAGTAGAACCGCCGCACCGATCTGGATCAGGATGCCGGCGAAGGACACGGCGAGCTGCTCCCAGACGCCCTTGGTGTATTGCGTCAGGATCCAGTGCGCGGAGAATGACAGGAACACGCCGAGGCAGAAGATCGGCAGCGAATGCTGGCCGCAGATGATGACCGGGCGCAGCCATTTCGCATGCAGCACCTTCCAGTGGCGCGGAATGAAATAGGTCATCCAGATCGCCAGCGCCAGGAAGTGCGTGAAGCGCAACATGTCGAGATCGGTCTTGTCGATCGGGTAGATCGCCTTGATCATCCATTTCGGGATCATCGCCTCGAGCGCGGGGCTGTGCCAGGTCATCACGATCAGCAGCGCGAAGGCAATCCAGGCCGCGGCCAGGGTCATCGTCACCTTCGACCAGACATATGTCGCGATCTTGTTGATCTGGCCGATGCCGCACCAGGCCGCAAACACGAACATCAGCTGCCAGCAGAACGGATTGAAATACCAGTGGGTGCCCGGGGGATAGGATGAGACGTTCCAGTCGAACCAGCGCGACAGGACGTAGAGCACCACCGAGCCGGCCAGCGTCAGGTTCGGCCGGCGCGTCAGCCCCCACACGATGAAGGGCGCGGCGGCGACCAGCGTGATGTAGAGTGGCAGCACGTCGAGATTGACCGGCTTGTAGCGCAGCGTGAGCGCCTGACCGATCAGGATGTCCGGATGGTCGAGAAAATTGTGGACATTGAACTCGTCCGCATACATCGGATTGTCGAACCGCCTGACCGTGCGCGCGATCTGCGCGGTGAACAGCAGGAACAGCATGATGTGGGCGACGTACATTTCGGCCGCGCGCGTCCACAGCCGCTTCAGCGCTGCGGCGAACCAGCCGCCGGCAACGATCGGCCCGTAGATCCAGCCGACCAGATAGCCGGAGATGAAGACGAAGAACTCGGCGGCGTCGCTGAAGCCGTAATTGCGCAGCGTCAGCCACGCGACCACATCGTGGGGAATGTGATCGAGGAAGATCATCCACAGCCCGATGCCGCGGAACAGATCGAGCCGCAGATCGCGCTCGACCGGCGCCAACAATGCTGCCTGGTCACGTGTGGTCATGTCCCCGCCTCGTCCGGTGGGCGTCGCGCCGTGGCGACGGCAAAAAATGGGATGCAAAAAACTGAAATCAAAAGTCGGCAGGCCTTGCGGCCGGTCGCAAGCGTAGCTGACCTTGGCGTCCGCGCAAGGGCCTTCGTCATCACGGCGTCCGTGACCGTCCCGGGGCGGCAGCCTCTCCAAACTATCGAAACAACCCCATGCACAGTAGGGGGCGATTCTTAAGTGATTGCTTTCGCGACGAAATCCGAATCGCCCGTCGGGCACTCGGATCGCACCTCAGGGCAGGAGCCCACTCGCATGAGGAAAAAGGCTTAGGTGAACTCGTCACCGCCGGCGAGCGCCTCGTTCAGCATTGCCTCGGCCTTGTGCTGGAGTGGCCGCGCGCCGCTCTCGGCTGCGATCGCGATGGCGCCGCGCAAGGCAGCCAGAATGGCCGCCTTGTTCTCCGCGCCGGAGGCCGGCGTCACCACGGCCTCGCCGACCAGGGCCTCGGCCTCGAGGCCGGCAAAGCCCTGCTGGCGGGCGGTGTTGCGCGCCTCGCGCAGCATGGTCTGCGCCGCCTGGGCGTCGCCGAGGCGATGGGTGGCGAGCGCGAGGTAGATCGAGCTGCGCAGCACCGCCGAGGTATAGCCGACCGCCTTCGCCTCCTCGCGCGCTTCCGTCAGCATGCCGCGCGCCCGGTCGAACAGGCCCTGGTCGAGATAGGCGATGCCGAGATGGCAGGCGAGCACCGGCACGAACAGCCGGATGCCGTGCTTCTGCGCGAGCCGGTAGCCGTCTTCGAGCACGGCAGCAGCGGCCGCAGGCTCGCCGCGGCCGACCAGCAGCCAGCCGCCGCTATAGGCGGCGGCGACGCGGTCGTAGGGCCGGCCGGTCTCCTCCGCGATCGCGGAGGCCTGCCGCTGGAGTTCTTCCGCGATGTCGAACTCGCCCATGACGGTATGGGTGAAGCTCTTCATCATGCAGCAGAGCACCAGCAGATAGTTCGGGGTTGAACCGATAGGCGCCCTGGCGTCGGGGCCGGCCAACTGGGCATGCGCCAGCGCCAAAGTCTCAACCGCCGAATGAAAGCGGCCGGCGAGAAAATAGGCCTGCCCAAGGCCATATCGGGCGAGATTGAGCCAGCCGGGATCCCCCCACCGTTCGGCGAGACCAACGACATCTTCGCTGATTGCAACGGCCTCGACCGGCGCTCCATGAAAATTCTGCGCGCCTGCCCTGACCGTCATTGCGGCAACCTTGCGCCCGATATCGTCGATCGCACCGGCGCGACGCTCAGCCTCCTTGCCGAGATCAAGCCACTCGACAACATGGCCCGACGCGATGAAGGTCGCACGGGCTTCCATGCGCAGATCGATCGCATCAGCCTCCCGCGCACGCGTCATCGGCGTCTTGTCGAGAGCGCGCATGGCGATCCCGAAATAATTGGCTGCATCGGCAAAGGCCGAGCGACCAAGACTTTTTCGACCCGCGCTTCTGCCGTGCGTGAATGACTTGAGCCAATCCTTGGCGCGAGTCGCATGGTAACAGAGTGCGTCAGGCTCGTCGGCGAGCGCCGGGTCGGACTCCAGCGCCGCGAGAATTCGGGCATGAATGCCGTCGCGAGCCTTTTCGACCATGGAGTCATACGTCACCTGACGAACCATCTCGTGCCGAAACTCCAGCGCATCATCCAGTTCGCTGTCGATCCTGACGAGCAATTCGGCACGATCGAGCGCCGCCAGGCAATCCTGCAGCGCCGGCTCAGCCAGCCCCGCAATCGTCCTGAGCGTGGCAACGCTGGATCGCGGACCGAGCGCAGCCGCGATCTGAAGGACCGAACGTTCCTGGCGCGATATGCGATCGAGGCGCGCAGCAATCACCCCCTGAATGCTGGTGGGAATCCCAAGCTCATTGATTGGCCGCACCAATGCGAGATTGCCCCACTGACCACGCAGCGTGCCGCTATCCTTTAATCCGCGACAGACCTCCTCAAGGAAAAGAGGGACATTGGCCGTGTGGGAGATGATCCGGCTCTTCAGGTCGGCGTTGTCCTCGGAGGGACCGAGCATGTCCTCCAGCATGGCGAGCCCGGAGTCGTCGTCCAGCGGCTGCATCGCAACGATCTCAGCCTGACATCCTGCGATCCATACCGGCATGCCGTTGGGACGGGAGGTGAGAAGAACGAGAAGGCCTGGCGCCTGCGACGATGCGATCGCGGCAATCACGCCGTCACTGGCGCGATCGATCCAATGGAGATCTTCCAGCAGCAGAACGGTATGCTGACGTGCCGCGATGGCCGTGATCAGGGCGCAACTGACATCGGTGATCGCGCGCCCGCGCGCATGCGGCTCGAGCTCGCTCCATTGCCGATTCGAAATCGGCCGATCGAGCACCGCATCGAGCGCGCATCGATGGATATCGGAAAGGTTATCTCGGAAATCGCCGGAACTTCCGGAGTCCCTCGATGCCGCCTCCTGTGCGGACATCAGCAGGCGTTTGAGCGTGCTGAAAGGGGCGCCCTGGAGATTCGGGCTGCACTCGGCGTCGATCAGGCGCCAGCCGTTCGATCTCATATTCTGGGCGAACTCGTGGCCAAGCCGCGACTTGCCGATTCCGGCGTCGCCAAGCAGCAGAACCGTCTGCCTGCCGGACCCGACATTTGCGGCCGCACGGCCAAGCAAAGCCCGTTCCTGCGTGCGGTCGACGAACCGCGAGACGCTCCGCGCCCTGCGCACCCGCCAGCTCGAAAGATCGCTCGCGCCGACGATCCGGTAGACCGGCACGGGCTGATTGAAGCCGCGCAGCGCCTTTACACCCAAAGATTCGAAGCGAACGTGACCCTCCGCCAGGGCCTGACAGGCTTCCGACACGTAGATCTGATTCGCCTCGGCCGCCGTTTCAAGCCGCGCCGCCAGATGCTGCGCGGCGCCGCCCATTTCGTAAACTTTGGAGAACTCGCTCGCGACCATGTAGGCAACGACGTGACCGGAGTGCAGGCCGACGCGGACCTGGAGTGCGGGGTCTCCCAGGCCCGCCACGCGCCGGACCAGTTCAATCGCCGCATGGCAGGCGAGCGGAGCATGATTGTCGTCCGCAATCGGCGCGCCGAACACCGCGGCAAGACCGTCGCCGAGTTCCTTGCTGACAATTCCGCCGAATTGGCGCACCGCGCCTCTCATCGCGACCAGCGCGGGCTCCAGTCGCGAGACGGCCGCCTCCGGATCCAGTTCAGCAACGAGACCCGTCGAATCGACGACATCGGCGCGAAGGATCGTCACGAAACGGCGCTCTGTGTCCGGCTCCGCCCGTCGCAGGGCGGCGCCGCATCTGGAGCACCAGCTATCGCTTGGGTCGACCGTCGACTGACATGCGACGCATTGCATTTACGAACCTTCAGAGCTTCCGATGCCGTTCTGCGCTGACCGGCGACCTCGGGAAAGCCTGCCACAAGATTACCTATCAGAAGATTCGTGGCAATCGACCTTACAAACGAAGCAAGGCTGCATCACGCAACCGGTTTGCTGGACGAAGCACGATTCCGGGTGATAGCGTTCGAGCGCGCGACTATGGGCATTTCAGCAGTGATTTGGCGGTCGAATCGAGCCGGAGCACTTTGTTGGACGGCGCGTAAACCATTTTTTTTGGCTGGATCAAATCGAGGACGAGACGATGGGCGGACGGACATACGGCAGCAAAGCTTTCCGGGACGTAATGAACAGCAATTACTACCCTTTGGCGAACATGAAAAAGAGCGTGGCCAAGCTCAAGGCGTCGGGCGACATCGACCTGCCGACGCTCGAATACGGCCAGTACCATCTGATCCTGACCCCGGCCTCGAAGTGGCCGGAGGGCAGCGCCAAGTACTGGCCCAAGGAGAAGGGCCGGGCGCGCGTCGACCTCGCGACCCAGCCGAACACCGTCCCGCTGTCGAGGGACGAGCCCGGTGTCATTCCGCTGACGCGATGCGACCTGCTCGATGCCTGCGTCCGGAAATGCTTCAATTCCGAGCCGCCGATCCCGATGAAGACCAACATCATCACCCACGCGGCCAGCGACGCCTATGCCCACCGGCACGAGATCCGGCTGGAATGGGAGTACAAGAAGGGCTCGGACAAGCCGACGCTGCTCCATCTGACGATGGTCTGCCCGCACAGGTCCTGACCCTGCCGCGAAGGCGATACCGGGATTGTGATTCGGGTCGGCAAACAGAAATGGTCCGCACAACGCGGGCCATTTTTATGGGGGCCATCCGCGGCGCGTGCATCGGGTCGTGACGCGTGGCGTAACAAATCCGCCATCGCCGCGATGTACCGGGCGTCTCACGCGCGCATTCGAATGGACGGTGATCCAGGGACGGCACAGTCGCGCGCGCCGTCGATGTTCGCCGCGACGAAGCGGAAAGAATTGCCGACATCCGGCAGAGATGGTCCGGCAAATGTTGCGGGTCCGTTGCCTTTGCGGGCGTTTGATTTCGGAATTGTGTCGATCGATCAATCAATCATCGCAGCGCGCAGGATTGGTACGGATCGTGCCGCCTCTCGTCGCGAAGACGAATCGGACCAGGACAATGAATATCTCGGGCGCGAATGCCTATGCCTATTTACAGGATGCTTCATTGGTGAAGCGGACGAATGCCGGCACGACGTCATCCGCCGGCAGTGCGCCGGACGCGTCGAGCACCTCCGCCGGCCAGGCCAGCGAAGGAAGCATCCAAACCACCGATTTCACCCACATGACGCGCGCAGGGCTCGCCGACTGGGTGAACGCGCAGATCAAGAGCGGCCGGATGTCATTGCAGGACAGCTCGACCTTCGTGAGCATGATGGTGAAAATCCCCGTCAATGGCGGCTATACCGGGCTCGACAGCCAGGAATCCGTCAATTTCATGCAGCTCGCGCAAAGCGGCATGACATGGGCGCAACAGAACAACGACCCCGAGATGCTCAAGCACCTGCAGACCGCCCTCGGCGTCATGCAGGCCAACCAGGGCCAAACCGCCGGCGTTGACCTGACGGTGTGACCGCGCGCTGACGCGCATTCAAAGGTCCGCAGCTCACGGGGACAGCGCCCTCATTCCCAAAGGAATAGTCCGAGCACTGCCACCCGCCTTGATCCGCAGTCGGGACGACGGCCCGTGACACGTCGCCCTCACACGCCCCCGTCAGCGCAGGCCGCCGGTGACGTGAAGCGTCTCGCCGGTGACGTAGGAGGCTTCGTCCGACGCAAAGAAGGCCACCGCGGCGGCGATCTCCTCGACCTTGCCGATGCGGCCGAGCGGGGTGGTGGATTCGATCCAGGTCCGCATGTCGCCTTCGTGCAGGCCGGCCGAGACGACGCCTTCGGTGGCGATCATGCCCGGATTGACCGAATTGACGCGGATCTTGCGCGGCGCCAGCTCCTTGGCCAGCACGGCGGAGATCGCATCGACCGAGGCTTTCGTCGCGGTGTAGACCGCGCTGTTGGCCGGCGCGATGGTCGACACGCCCGAGCTGATGTTGATGATGCTGCCGCCGTTGGGGTTAAAGTGCTTCGAGGCCTCGCTAGAAACCAGCAGCAGGCCGAGCACGTTGAGGTCGAACTGCCGGTGGAAATGCTCCGGCGTGATCTCCTCGAGCGGCGCGAACTCGTAGATGCCCGCATTGTTGACGAGGATGTCGATGGCGCCGAGCGCCTTCACACTCTCCGCGACCACGCGTGTCACGTCCTTGGGTACGGCGAGGTTGCCCTGAACCGCGACGGCCTTGCCACCCTTTTCGACGATGTTTGCGACCACGCGGTCGGCGCCCTGCTTGCTGGCGCTGTAATTGACGGCGACGGCGGCACCCTCGGCCGCAAGCCGGGCGGCGATTTCGGCGCCGATGCCTTTGGACGCTCCGGTCACGAGCGCAACTTTACCTTCGAGTTTCCTGGTCATCGCATCTCTCCATGGGTCGGCAGGGCCGCCAATATTCAATAGTTCAGAAATAATGAACCATTGAACGAGTTCAAGGGAGGTGCTATATTTTCGGTATGGTTCAGTTCGTTCACCCAGCGCGGGACGAGATCACACTGGCCGGGGTGCTCGCAGCCCTCGCGGATCCGATGCGGCGGCGCATCGTCAGGAGCCTCGTCACGGAAAACGGCTGCATGTCGTGCACCGAGGCGGCGCCCTGCCCGGACATGGCGAAATCGACCCTGTCGAACCATTTCCGCATCCTGCGCGAGGCCGGCCTGATCCGGACATCGAAGCAGGGCGTCCAGCACCGCAATGTTGTGCGCGAGGACGACATCAACGCGCGATTCCCGAAGCTGCTGAAGATGATCTTGAGCTATCCGGAGTGAGCGAATTCGCTCACGAGCAGCGGATTTACGAGAGGGGATCGCTGACGTGTTCACTCGAAACCACGAGCAAACAAAAATGGCCCGCGCGATGCGGGCCATTTTCGTATCGGATCCGGTGAAATCCAGATTTGGTTGCGGGGACAGGATTTGAACCTGTGACCTTCAGGTTATGAGTCAGAAGGACAATAATGCATATACACTATAACTAGTTGATATCTATTATATATTATCTAAACAATTTCCAATGCAAAAGAAGTGCACTAGATAATGCCCTAAAAAAAATGGGGTTTTAAGCTGGAATCGGCGCAAAGTGCCCTAAAGAGCCTGATCCACGACATCAGCGGTCTCTTTTGCCAAGGCTACAAATGCCAATCGTGGGCAGGGGCCAGATGCGTGCTGACAAGGTCCTGGTGATGATCAGGCAGCGGGCCGGAAGAAAGATCCAGTCCGGCGTAGGCCGAATGATGATCAACCAAGGTGGCAGCATATTGCGAGAACAGCTCCATTGAATGGGCCGTGGGATCGACGACCGGTGGGCTGGCTGGCATCGACGAGAACTGAAACTGCTCTGTCGCATGATTGACGAAAGCCGTCGAAGCAACGGTCGTAAGCTGGCTAGGTTCAAGCAGCAGCTGGGGTTGTTGTGCCCACGGTGTCGCCGCGTGATTCGCCGTAAGAAGGTCGGCGTGATGCGCAAAGTCGAACTTCTGCTCTTGCCCATGTGAAGCTGACGAGACCACGGTCGAGTTGCCCGCGATCTGCGCCCAGGCTTTGGCGAAAGCCTGCTGTGTCGCATCTTCGTTGGTTGAGACCAGGGGTGGGTCGATGAGCACTGTGCCGCCTGAGCCGTCGGGCCGGACCGTGAGGCTTCCGAGATTCTGGACCGATTGCAGGTTGATGGTGTCGACCAGCGATCCGTGGTCGTAGACCTTGATCTGCGCGGCATAACCACCGGAGTTCTGGACAAAGTTTGCCGTCATCGACGTATCGAACGCAAGACTGGTGAGATCGACACGTACATTCGCACCATTATAGCTCGCGATCGTCGTACCATTTTGGGCATTAACGACTGTGTCGGTGATGACCGTATTGCCGGTGCCCGAGATTGTGTAGCTATCGCCAGCCACGACATGGATGGTGTCGCCATTGCCATGCAGAGAAGCGTTCGTGGTGTTCGCGCCAAGATAAAGCGTCGAGCTTGACGCGGTGATCGCATCAGCATTGCCGGTGAACATCAGATTGCTGCCATTGACTGCATTCACCGTGTCGTTGCTTCCCATCAGCGAAACAGGACCGCCTGCACCGAAGCTGACCGTGTCGGATGAGCCGTTGACGACATCGCCGACGCCATGGACGGTGAAGTTGGTATTGGCTGCGGCGTTGACGATGTTATCGTCACCAGCCACGGTCGTCCCTATGCTGGCACCAGTACCAAGAGTGACGGTCGAGTTCGAAAGCACAGCTGTGCTGTTGACGCCGTTGAAGGTAACGTTGAGTCCGGTGCCGCCGTTGGTCTCTCCATTGCTCTGAACCCAGTTGAGCTGGCCATTCAGTGTCATGCTGATATTTTTGCCGACCGATATCAGATTATTTGAACCGTTGATAATTTCGCCCAAGCTGTTGTCGGTCAGACTGATCTGGGTGGCATTGGAAAGATTGATCGTGTCATTCGTGCCACTCGCGGTCAGGCTTAGGCCAGAGCCGCCATTGATAATATCGCTATTGCCCGTGACAGTCTCACTGGTGTCGCCTGCGCCGAAGGTTACGGTGTCCGACGAGCCGTTGACCGCATTGCCATTGCCGTCGATCGTAAAGCTGGCATTGGCAGCGGCATTAAAGATGTTGTTGTTGCCGTTGAATACGTCGGCAGCGCTGCCGCTGTCGAGGATCGCCGTGCCGTTTGAGATGCTGTAGGTGTTGTTGATGCAGCCGGCCCCGTTGTGGACCGTGTCGTTTATCCCCACCGTGTTGATGGTATTGTAAGAACCAACGATTACCCAGCTTAACCCATTGCCACCACCGGCATCGCCGTTGAAGCCGATCGTGTCATGCGCGCCATTGAAGGCGAAGCTGACGCCTGTGCCGGTCAGGATCGTCTCGTACGAACCGAACACGGTCGCATTGCTGCTGCCTTGCAGGAAGTTGATCGGCGCCGAGTTGTTGGAAATATAGGCCGTGTCATTCGCGCCGCTGATGGTCAGGCTGAGGCCGGAGCCACCGTTAATCGTGTCATTGTTGCCCGTGACGGTCGCGCTGGTGTCGCCCGCGCCGAAAGTCACAGTGTCCGACGAGCCGTTGACCGCATTGCCGTTACCATTAATCGTGAAGCTGGCGTTGGCGGCCGCGTTAAAAATGTTGTTGTTGCCGTTAAACACGTCGGCCGCACTGCCGCTGTCAAGAATCGCCGTGCCGTTCGACATGCTGTAGGTATTGTTGGTGCAACCAGCTCCGTTGTGGACGGTGTCGTTTATCCCTGCCGTGTTGATGGCATTATAGGAGCCGACAATCACCCAGCTCACCCCATTGCCGCCACCGGCATCGCCATTAAAGCCGATTGTGTCATGCGCGCCGTTGAAGGCAAGGCTAACGCCGGTTCCGGTCAGGATCGTCTCGTAAGAGCCGAACATGCTCGCGTTGCTGGTGCTTTGCCCGAAATTGACAGTACCGGAGGAGGCGTTGACGACGTCGCCATTGCCATGGACCGTGAAGTTAGTATTAGCGGCAGCATTGACGGTGTCATTATCGCCAGCCACGGTCGTTCCTATCGTAGCGCCCGAGCCGATGGTTACGGTCGAGTTCGAAAGCACAGCCGTGCTGTTAACGCCGTTGAAGGTAACGTTCAGCCCTGTACCCCCATTGGCCTCTCCATTGCTCTGAATCCAATTAAGCTCGCCGTTCAGCGTCATGCCAATATTCGTGCCAACCAAAACCAGGTTCCTGGAACCATTGATAGTCTCGCCCAAGCTGCCGTCAGTCAGACTGATCTGGGTGGCGCTGGTGAGATTGATCGTGTCATTCGCGCCGCTCGCCGTCAGACTGAGGCCTGAGCTGCCACTTATCGTGTCATTGTTCCCTGTGACCGAAGCTGTCGTGTCACCTGCGCCGAAGGTCACGGCGCTGTCCGATGTCGTGACAGCATTGTTGTTGCCGTTGACCGTGAAGCTAGCAAAGGCGTTGGCGAATATACCGTCATTCGAGCCATTGATAGTGATGGCGGCCGTGTTCGACGCCAGATTGATCGTCGAACTTGAAAGATTGACGGTATCGTTGGTACCAAGGATTGAAAGCCCAATTCCCGTGCTACCAATCGCCGAGTTGCCGTTGCCCGACAATATCTCAGCCGTGGTGCCTGTCTTGAAATATACCTCCGTCGAGGTCGCGTAGATCGTGTCGCTATTGCCGTCGATCACGAACTTGGCGCTGATACTGTTGATTGTATTGTTGCTGCCAGTGACCGTCGTGCCTTGCACGCCAGGGCTGAATGAAATGGTCGAGCCCGACAGTATGACTGTATTGTCAACGCCGTTGACGGCAACGTTTAGCCCATTTCCTCCATAAGAATCGCCGTCCCAGGCAATGGTGTTGCCGTTGCCGTTCACAGTCATGCTAACGCCGGTCCCGCCCAAAATCAGACTGTTCGTGCTGTTTGCCGTGTCGTTGCTGCTGCCATGGACGATGTCGACGGATGTCGCATTGGTGACATTGGCCGTATCGTTCGACCCGTTGATCACATTATGAGCGCCGGTTATTGATCCAATATTGTTGCCAATGACCGTATTATTATCTCCCGTTAGCGTTTCGCCGGTGACGCCTGCGCGATATACAATGGTGTCCGATGTCGCGTTGATTGAATCGTTGCTGCCCGTCACAACAACCATGCCGTTGGCAGGTGCGTTGTAATTTGTGAAGGCACTCGCGACCTGTGATCCGCCACCGAGCTGCGTCACGCCGCCCATGTTCGCCGCCGTGAAGGGCGTAACCTTGTCGAGGCCTAGCGCCTGGGCCCGGGCATATTCCCACTGCCAGGTCTGGTATTGCTGCGCTGTGCCTTCCGCCAGCGCGATATCGAACGCGACAGGATCGGCGAGATAGAGGCTGTAATCCCGCGCCGCGTTCAGGTCGTTGGCCAAATCCGTCACGTTGTTGGCGGGGCTAACGGCCATCATGTAGTTCATGTATGGGTTGCCGCCAGTAATGTAGGTGTTGCGCAGCAATGCCAGAACTTCGTCACTGACGGCAGTATTGGCGTCGCTGTAATAGGTGTAAGGATTACCCGGTTGGAAATCGATAAACTGGCTGCCCGTGTAACCGATGCTCCAGGCGCCATGCATAATCGCATTACCGCCGATCGAGGACAGAAACGAGTTCGCTATCTGCGTCGCGTCGGTCGCCAGATTGATGGAAGGCTGCGGACTTCCGTTGTTGTCGACCGTGGTGTTGACGATGGTGTAGGCGTTGTTGGACAAGCCAACATTGCTCTCCGCAAACGGCAGACCGCGATATCCGTCACCGAACAGGCTACCGAAAATAGACCCTACAAAGTCGCCAAGGAATCCCCCTATGGGTCCACCAAAGTAAATACCTATCGCCGCGCCGATAGCGCCGCCAATCTCGGACCCCAAGCCCCCGCCATTGGGAAGGATCGCATTCGCAAGCTCCGAACCAGCCAAAGCAAAACCTGCCGTCTCAAACCCGCCGACAAACTCGGAGGCGAACGTTTCCGCTGTAAATGTGCCTTCGGCTATCGAGGCTCCAAAGGTTGTGCTGACGTCGGCTGCGCTGACGCCCAGAACATCGGCGGCAACAAACGCAGCAAGTTGGTTCGTTACGATCTGACCAATCGCGCCGCCGACTAGCGATCCAAGCTCGCTCGGAATCCCGAGGGAGCTGAATAACGCGACCCCTTCGTTTGCGCCAAGAATGCCGCCTGTCATGCTCGTCAGGCTGCCGACAAAATTCTCAGCGAAGGATGTTGTCGTGACGTTTGCACCATTGGTGTCAGCGACGATGGAGTCGATACTCGCTTTGGACAGCGCCTGCGCCACGAGTGAGGCAGGCATATCGTTCTTGAAAAGAAACTGCGCGATCACCTGGCCAGCTATGGCGTTGGCAACAACATCCGAAAACGCATTGGCCGCAAGCGTCGGAGAGATCGACTGGCCGACAAGGCTATGCGCAGGAGTGTTGTCGTAGTTAAAGGTCCCTTGCCATGCGCCTGAGGTCCGATCGTAGAACGCTTTAACAATCGAGCCATCGGCATTGATAACGTCATGTTCGACAAGAACGCCATTGTCAGGGTTGTAGACATCCGCAGTAGCGCCACCGCCAGGAGTCGCTTGGCTGATGGAAACCATTTGCCCAGCCTGATTGGTCGTCAGCGCCGTCCCGCCACCTGTGGCGATCAGCGTGCCATTCGGACCTTGAATGAAAGTAACCTGCCCGCCAGTGCTCCCGGCACCAAACCCTACCGGACTTCCGTCAACATTGGTCGTAATCCCACTGTCGCTTAGGTCGAACGTCAGCGGGCTGCCCGAAGTCGTCGTCAGCTCAACATGTACAACGCCATCTACACTGACAGTTACGTCGGGCGTGGTTCCTGCTGCGAAACTGATAAGCTGGTTGTTCGCCACCACCGAACCCGTTCCGGAGGGATCAGTGATCGTGCAAACGGGGCCAGTCGCATTCACGAAATACTGGAGCGCCACAGAGCTGTTGTGAGACGGATCGTAGAATGTGAGCCCATCCGCGGTTTGTTGAACATCGATGGAAGACCCGCTGGTTTCGGCTGCATTCGCTTGTTGAAGACCGATAACAGCTTCGATCGAATGAGCCTGGTAGAAGTCAGCAACCAAGCCAGCGACACCCGACAGAATGGCAAATGGGCTTGGCTCCGTGCTTAACCCTTCACCCGTTACCAAATCCAGCGCGTCTTTTTCACGATCAGGAAAGGTACTTTCAAGCGTTTGGGGACTAGCACTGAGATATGTGCCTCCAACACCAGTCGGAGAACTGAAAAATCCTGTTACGGGATCACCGTCGACATTGGTTTCTGAAAATGTGTTGTTGACCTGATATTGCGCCACTGCCGATGGTAATGACGTGGAGTTCAAGTCCATAGATTCCAAAGAGCCGGACGCGATCGGAAAGGAGTTTTGACCGTAACCATCCAGGCCCTTCTGAAGCGCGAAGGTCTGGGCCATGCCGCCGCCAAGACCGTCGCCATTGGCAAAGACGGAATAACCTGCGTACTTGTCGTTAATGCTCGCAAGTTGACTGATTGCGGCCGACTGTATGCCGTTCCAAAGTGATGCTCCCGCATCAAGGGCATTGCTCAAATAGGGTCCGAGAACTGTCTGAGCGCTTGAGAAAGTAACTACGACCTGCTGGGTACTATTGTTGACATAGACGACAAAAAGAGAGTCGCCAGCAGACCTGGAGAGGGTAGTATCGGCTGTCCACCCTGCGGGCAAGGTAGAGTCCATTGGAACGGCAACGCCATTGGTGCCAAAAGCCTGACTTTGGTCTGTCGCCTGCGAAAGCAGCGCGGCGATCTGGCTGTTCAATGGATTCGTGCTCATCTTGTCGTTCCCCCAATAAGTTGCTTGTCAGTTACTTCGTGCTTATGAAATCCAGGCCCAACTTGGCGAGTTCGGTCCCGTCGCTACGCTGGATGACTCGAACCGCTGCGAATTCTTCTGATGTCGCAGTTGGCGCTGCATCTACGATCCACAAGGAATGCGCAGCCCTCGTCCACGGCATCACCAAATGCCCCTCGTTTTGAAGGTCTGAGTCGAGTTTCGTAACGCTGGCCTTGTACAGGCTGGAGAAATTGGGAGGGTGATCTCTCCCAAACAGCAGGAGTGATTGGTCAGGCAGCCGATAGGCGGCCTTGATCAAACCAGGTGTGAGGTTCTTCGTCATACGCCTGGTTTCCCGCAAGTTGCCGTCAAGCGTGATTAGGGTTGCCGAGTCCGTCGTGTTGGAAATGAGCTGCACGGCGGAACCCTGGCCAGTCGGCTGCACGAGAACCAGAAACATTCCGTCAAAGTGTGTTTCGGCTATAATCTTGCCGTTTGGACCGATGTGGAGAATTTCGGTACGTGGCCCGTTAAGCGGCGTACTTGCAGCAGCAAGAACAAACCCATGATCATCCAACTCCTGCAGCGGACTCATATAGTCGGGGCTGCCAACTAGGCTGTTGGAAACCGGCTCAAGCTTCTCCCATTGCAACTGTCCATCGGCATTGAAAGTCGCGAACCAGTAGAAAAACGTAATGAGAAAAGGCGGACCGGCTGGCGCCGCCGGGTTCGGTCGGCGCAAGATGGTAGTCCCCACGGCAATAATCCCGTTGCCTGATCGTTTGCAGCTGGTGAATCGGCTGGCGCCATAGCTCTGCTCATCACCGTGCGGCTTAAAGAGTTGCTCCTTGATCAGCTTTCCATCTTTGTCCAGGTGTGTGATGAGCCCATAGAAATGCTCATGTCCAGCAATACTGCTGCGAAATCCTGCATCATGTCGTGGCAGCGCGCCGCAAAGAAAAGTGTCCCCGTCCGGCATACCGACAGCAGCGAAATACTGCGGGGCCGCGCTTAGGTCCCAAGCCGGGTCCAGCAGCGAAGAAACGTAATGCCATTTGATTTTGCCGTCAGCATCGGCGCGGATGGCATGTCCGTGGTGCCCGAATCCTGGCTCTGATCCGGTAATCAAGAACCCACCGTCATCGGCCCGCACGATGGAAATCGGATCGGCTACGATGCCTTCCGCTAGAACAACCTCTTTGGTTATCGTGGGCCCGACCGCTCCAACGGTACGTGACAAAGAAGCGCTGACTGCATTGAAAAAGCTCTTGAGCCCCGATTGCTGGCTATCACCCGCTGCAGGCTGCGCTTGACCAAGTGCACTCATTACAGGAGGAGTCCCGCTTGGCGATGCAGCGTTTTGCACCGTCGTCGCTACGGCTGTTCGCGAAACGAGGACGCTGAACACAACGATCAAAGACATAAACGCCGCGAGCTTTGCCAAGCGCCGCATATGGCTATCTTCGTAAAATGTACTCATACCAAAAACCCGTCCCAGATGATGAAGCTATCTATATGCAACTCTTGGTCGTATATGCCAAACGCCACAATTAATGTCCATTCCCCGAAAAGGGGATGCTCACGCCAAACCAAAATGCAGCAAGCCGAAGTGGCTAAAATCCCCGTCGTGCCTTTCTTTTCGGCAGTTTCTCCAAGCCAAAAAGAACGGGCAGCACCATCCCCCTTCGCGAATCTTCGACTTGAATAAATCCGAACACGAGCGCAATCGCCGTCGCGTGCGTTTTGTTGGCTGCGTGCAGCTTTCTGCATAAGGTTTTGAGATGTGATCTAACCGTTTCGCCAGATAGTTCGAGAAGTCGCGCAATTTCTTCCGAAGTCTTCCCGCAGGCGGCCCATTTCAGCACCTCAACCTCGCGCGGCGAGAGCTGGACGCGCTTCCCCGTCTGTATGTTGCGAGAACGCGTCATTTCATCACCCGCTTGATCGCGGCAATTACGGATTCAGCTTCCAGTTCGGTCGCGAAGTTCAATCCGTCTGCGAGGATTGCCTCCAAGGTCTCGGCGGCTCGCAGCAGAAGCTCGCGTTCGTGGCATTCTTGCTGCGGTTGGCTTGGTCGAGTTGGTTTGCTCTTGCCGGAAGCGGGCTGGAACGGTTTGCGCGTCATCGCCTGCCTCCGAATATCCTGCCTGGCTTTCGCTGCGCTAGTTTCAGCTCCACGTCGGCCAGTGCCTTCGCCATATGCCAATGCTGGGCGACTTCGGCTGGCGTGAATCCTTTGGCGTTGAGATCCTGCGGTAGGCATGCCCCACTCTCTTCCACGATCTCGATGATCGCGGCCGCCATGCGTCCTGCTGGCGCGAACTTCCTGTCGTCGTTGCTTGTGATGAGGTCGACCACGCAGAATGAGGGTTGCGGGGTCATGCGCGGCGCTCCCGCTCGATACGCTCCTCGGCAAGGCGCAGAATCTGGTTCGCGATCACATCGTCAGGGCCGGTGGCGAAGAACTCCCGCTGTTGGAAACGAACTTGCTGAAGCAGCAACTGCTCATACATGCTGAGCAGAGTCTGCCGGTCATAGGAGAGGCGCGCCGATCCAGTCTCGCGGAGTTGGGTGACGTAGGCTTCGAGGAGTTCGCCAACGTCTTTGCTCCCGACCTCGGTCATGGCCTCCGGCACCGAGGTAGCGCAAAACCCCTCGATCAATCGGGCAAGGGTCGCAGCACGTAATGCCTGCTTCTCGCGCGGCACGTTATCCAGGACGACCGCCAGAAAGCCAAGCGCCGTGAAAATCACTCTGTAGTCGTTGCGCGTCATCACTCCTCCATCGCGTTTGATGGAGTAATTTGGCGCGCCGCACGGCCCCGAAACCACGCGAATTTTTACGACTTTGTCCGACCCGGCTTAGGACTTTCTCGGAGAAATCGGCGAACTAGGAGATTGTCCGAAGAAACTTATGGAATCTTCACGTGAGGAAAGTGGGCCCCAACGCGCCGCCACAGGGTGCGACGACTGAATTCAGGTCAGGCGGATAATTTGGTAGGAGGCGCCGCAAACGGCAGGCCGGACTGCCAGTGCGCCTCGAATTCGGCGAGCTGAGCCCGAGCGACATCGATGCAGTGAATGACGTAGAACTCGTATTCGGTATTGGTGAGCGTCACGATGGCATGATGGTCGCCGAACAGAAGCACGGCGAGCGGCGTCATGGGATGCCGGGGGATCGACCGGAATTCGCAATAGGGAAGCGCGAGCTTCGCAGCCTGGGCGTTGGAAAGCAGGCAACGAAGTCTAGCCTGCTTTGCCAAACGCTCTAACCGCCCAAGCTTGGTAAAGTCATCGATACCGAGGCTTCTCGCGAACAATTCAGGCGTCCGGAACACGGCGGTAATCTCGCCCTGGTCTTTTTCCATGGTGGTGAGAACGAGTTCGTAGAACTGGTCGCGGGCACTGGGGCCCTCGAAAATGATCCGCTTTTGCTCGACGCGGTTTATGCCCGTGCTGCCAATAAAGGCGATGCCACGTCTTTCAAGCGCGGCGCGAATCTTGTTGGCACTGCCGACCGACAATTGCCCCTTCTCAAGATTGAAGACAGTTGCGGGCGATACGCCAGCCTCCTCGGCAAGCATATCCTGCGACAACTCCAGCATGGCGCGTGCGCCCCTGATCTGTTCGCGGCTGATCATGTCGGCCCTTACACCGCCACGGGTTCAAAAGCGGAGCACATCACAGCATTCCAGCGCTCTTCGAGCGGAAGAGGGGCTTCAACTCCATGGACGATGCCTTCGCGACGCTCGATCATTTCAAGGAGGCTTTGCGCACCGAACTCGCCGTGGCGAATGACGTAGGTATTGAAATCAAGCATCGTTTCCTCGCAAGAATTCGTTGGTATAAAAATTCGCTCTATCAATGATTGTGAATATAAAATCTCAAAACCGCGAAAGCAATTCAATTTGTAATCCAAAAGGCTACTAAAAGTAGCGTTGACTACCAAATACATGAAAGTAATTACCTGTTTTTGGTATCTTGTCGGGACCCTAACTATATTTTAGATATCTTCTTGTAATCCGAAACGCTACTTCAAGTGATTTGGGAAGGGAGAGTCGAGTTTCAGAGTGAGATTGACGGCGCGACAAATTTCGGCAGCCATGGCTTTGGCTGGAATGAACCAAGATGAACTGGCATCTGCGGCGGGGATCGCGCGTCCATCATTGAACCGCATTGTGAATGAAGAAGCCGTAGCCAGGGATGAAACTCTCGGGAAACTTCGTCAGGCCCTCGAAGCCCGGAATGTTGAATTTTTATCAAACGAAGGCGTTCGCCTGAAGTCTAGCGACGTCGAAATATATGAGGGGGCGGAGCGGTTCGAGACCTTTACCAATTTCGTCTATGAACAGATCCGGACATATGGCGGACACATCTGCCTTAGCGTTACAGACGAGCGACTGTTCTCCAAGTACCGCACCAATACGATCGAACATTATCGGCGCATGCAAGAGCTGTTCGATCGCGGCGTCATCAAATCATTCCGGATTCTGGCGAACAAAAGCAACTTCTCGACAGAATATACTTACAACACTTACAGATGGCAGCCCGAAGGAACGATGGCACCTACTGCCTTCTATACTTTCTCGGACTATCTGGCGCTTATCTCCTTCGAGCATACCAATCCGCCATATGTCCTGCTCGTTCGATCCGCGCCGCTCGCCGAGACATATCACCGGGCATTTGATGTTGCATGGAATGCTGGAAAAGAGCCTCCGAAGACAGCGGAGGAGCGTAAATGACGCCGATAGAACTCTCATTGAAAGATGCCCAGCATGCGCTTCATAGGATTGAGATCAGGCCACTGACCGGTGAAGATGCACAGGCTTATTTCGCTTTGCGTCAACGAATTCTGAGTGTGGGAGACGGCCACTATTTCAGCGATTCTTATACGCGCGAAGCCGAACTGAAGACCGAGCACGAGCGGCGCGATTGGTGCAGAGAGAAGCCGGAACATTGCATCATAGGAGCATTCACGAACGGGCAGTTGAGCGGAATAGTGATGATCACACGCTTTGGGCCGATTGAGGATTCAACGGTGGAATGGGAAGCCACATGGGTTGATCCAAAATTTCGGCGCACAGGGCTCACAAAGGCGCTTTACGAGCAAGTCCGAAACTGGACGATCGATCAAGGCTACGCACACGTGAAAGTCTTTATCCGCTCGGACAATACGAGATGGCTCGACATTCGTCTCAGGCAAGGTTTTGTTCAAACCGGGACGAAGCGCAACGAACTCTGGGCGGATGGTACGACCGGAGACACCCACACCTTCAAGCTCGATCTGTGCCCGCAGCACAATGCTGAACGGGCGAAGCAGGCAATCCAGTATCTTGGCCAGACATTGGCCGCCATTTCGAAAGAACCAGGAGAGCTGCCAACTCGTGCTGGGGAAGGGCCGACTTCACAGGTGTCGCCAGGCCACCAAAAGTACCTACGCGATCGCAAATTTGGATAGCTCAATCTCGCCTGGACCACATACGTTTGGCTATGGATCGCTCCTCGGGTCCCGCTGCGTCGATAGCTGCGACTGGGATAAGACGTATGAACTGCTCGACGGAAGAACTTTCATCTGCCGATGTTAGTATCACGACCCGTCGAAAGTCCCCGTCGCCGACAGCTTCACGGTCACGATCGATAACGAAGAATATAGCCCCTCGATAAGTTAGACCGCCCATGATTGCAAAAATAATCACTCTGCTGATTGCGCTTCTTGTGTCCCTTCCGGCGTCAGCCGATCCGGTGAGCCTGCGATGCCGGATCAAGGGCCCGAGAGCATTCATCTATGGACGGCTGTCGGTCATGGTCGACCTCGAAGCTCGATCGGTCGAGGTTGAGGCCGACAAATGGCCCGGATACCGGTGGAGCTACCGCAATGGCAACATTGGACCGACGATGACGGGAGGCCCGGGGTGGGTATTGAAGCTGGACATTCCGGCAAGAGTGCCCGTCGTCCAATTCATGAACGTAACGCCGCAATGGATCACGATCGGGGCGCGCGACGTCGACGGTGATCTCGTGAAAGTCTCGACCTTCAACCGCTCCGCGCTCGGCAAGCATGGGGCGGCTTGCCGGTGGCATTCGTCGGAAGAGTTTGGCGTCGGCTAGAAACGGGCGCCCGGCAGCGCTGCCTCTTAGGCAAACCGATGTTAGCGCGCAAAACTACTTGGATGCCCGGCGCCCTTCTGGCCACGGGTAGATACCGGCGTGTTGGGGCGTGACGTCGATGACGTAGTCGGGCGGGTTGAAGGGGAAGAGACCCGCCTTTTTGATTTGCGCCTGGACGTCGCTGAGTTCGTGACCCGTGTCGTCGAATATGAAAGTAAGAGCCTTGAGCCCCGCTAGGTTCTCGCGCATCGCAGTGTCCGACTTCTGAAGAAAGTGCTTCGCACCGCGAATGACGAAGATGTGGCCGACGGACATCACGGTCTTGATAACTTTCGCGGCGCGCCGTTCGTCGAGACGCACGGCGTCGAGCTGCCCTCGAAGCGCCGGGTCACGGGTTTTGGCGAACTGCTCTCGTAGCGCGTCGGTTGCATCTCCCGTGTAGTCGGAGGCACGATAGGCCATGTCATGAGCTGCGAGCCGCTTGGCTATCGTGACGTCAGCAACGGCATTAGCGCGCGTGGCACCGGCTGGACAATCGACTGCCGAGGAATTCAAGTTCGCTTTGATCATTTTCTCTTCGAGCGCTTCAGCGGCACGCCGCTGTTCGGCCGTCGGATTTTTGACCAGGCTGTTGGCGATGATGCGGTCGTACCAAGGCTGACTATCGGCGGGTTCTTCGAGGAAGGCCCCCACAAAGCGGGCGCTGGCGTGCATTCCAATCGTCGCCTCGGCGGCGAGAAATTGATAGGGCTGCACTTGGCAATGGTTCTCGCCGAACAGCACGACGTCAGGCTGCCGTTCGTCATAGATGGTCTTGAGCTGGGCGACGAGTTGTTCAAACTGCGCTTCCGTCAGGCCGGAGACCAGTGGCTCCGCCAAGGCGGCCGATGCGATCGAGGTCCAAAGCAGCGCTGCAAGTAATAATGACCCCACTACTCGGAAAGATTTGCAACGGAATGGCCGATACGGTTGCAAACAGCCTAATCATTGTTGATTCCGGCCGAAAGATTGCGTATGGAACCACATCCAATTCTGCCCAACATGAGCTAACTCGCTGAAGCCTCGGAGCGTTCCTGTGCTGAAACAGAATCGGCCATTCTGTTTCAGAGGAAGCGATGCATGAGCAGTTTCATGGTGGCGGCAGCCTTTTCGGTCCATCCGGCAACCGCAAGTATCTGAACGCCGCCGAGCGGCGGCGCTTCTTCACGGCGGCGGAGGAACTCCCTCCGGCCGATCGCTTGCTTTGCCTTGTGCTCGCTTTCAGCGGTGCGCGCATCTCCGAAGTGCTCGCGCTGACTCCGGCAGCGATCGACATCGAAAGCGGAGTCGCCGGAATCCACACCCTGAAACGCCGCAAGCGCGGTGTCGTTCGCCAGGTACCTCTGCCTCGCGGCTTGCTCGGCGAGCTTGATCGCTTTTTCAGCTTGGCCGAGATGCAGCGCGATCCCGACCTCTCAGGCATGCGTCTCTGGACGTGCAGCCGCACCACCGCATGGCGACGCGTCAAGGCGGTGATGGCCGCGGCCAAGATCGCCGGAACTCCCGCGATGCCCAAAGGGTTGAGGCATGGCTTCGGTGTGAACGCCTTTCAGTCCAACATACCGCCGCATCTCGTGCAGCGTTGGCTCGGACATGCCTCGTTGCGCACAACGGCGATCTATGCCGATGTGATTGGCATCGAAGAACGCGCCTTCGCGGAAAGGATGTGGCTCGGGTCTTGAGATGGTGCGGTTAAAGCGCCCCGCATTGCCTTCTCCGTCACAAATCTGTAATCTTTCGGCAATGAACCCTTCGGCGGTTCCTGGCCTTCTTAAGTCCATGGCGTGAGACGGGAGCGAGCGATGACGGAACGCAATGTACCAGGCGTGGTGCCGCGCGACCAACTCTTAGAGGTAGCTCGCAAGGAACTCGTTGAATTCGAGCGGCGAGAACTCGAGTTCTGCAAGAAGGACCGAGAGGAGCGCGCCGCGGAGTTGCGGCTTCCGTTGCAGGATGCAAAAATTCACTGAGCGCGAAGGCCGCCTAGAGGGCGGCCTCTTTATATCCATATCTACCCAAACCCCCGTATTCCCTGATGGGCATGGCGCATCAGCAAAATGCGAGCGTGCCGGGTCATGGTCACGCAAAGCTCATCGTCATCGCAGCGAATGAATGAGCTTCGGAAAGACGAGCAGCATCATGGCGACATGTCATTTTGCAGCGCCCCAGAATTACCGATTAACCTCTATTAACCATTACAACCTTAGATAGAATAATTAATCGGCCCTTAAGCATTCGATGGTAAAAAGAAGGTATTTTAGATAACTATACTTTTTAGTGAAATTGCCATGAAGGACTTAGCTGGGGGCAACAAGGATCATAGTGAGGATGAACTCCAACGCATTGCGGAGTTCATGCGCAGCTCGGCTTATCTCGACAAACGCCAACAACAGATCCTTGAGTCCGAACAGGTAATCATCGGCCTCCAGCGCAGCATACGCAATGTGACGATGAATATCGCACAGTTGCTCGTTGCAACGCCGTCCGCGGGCAATCAGGCGATGCTGGAACGCAGCTTCGGCGAGCTTAATGGGCTCGCCAACGCCGTGGCTCAGACCGCCGCTGCCGCACCGTCCGGTGGCGACAACGGAGCAAGCCGAGGCTCCGGCGTCGACCTGAATGGAGTTCAAGCGGCAATTGAGACCCGTGCAAATTCCTCAAACGGGAACGCATTGCAGGACGGGCGCGATAACAGACGGGAGAAAGCCAAGAAGATAACAGAACTCTCCGGCTCCGACCCCACCGCGGCTTCAGGCACCGATCAAAACGCTCCCGGTGACGCCAAACCCGCCGACGACACGCCCGTCAGCAACCTGGACCGGGTCAACAAGCTGGCCGAGGCGGCGAGCCGCGCCCAAGATGATCCAGCGGCGCCCGCGTCCTCTGACACACCGGCGCTCCCAAACAAGTCGGGCTCTCGGTCGAATTTGGCAGCACTGAAGCTCGATCATGCGGAGGTCGTGGCCAAGCCGGACGCTCCCGATCAACATCGGACGCAAGGCGTAGAGGCTACAGCCCAAGCCGCGTCAACGCCCGTCAAAGCGGAGCCGACCGTCGTCGCCGCTGCCCGCAAGCCGCCAAGTCCGGGCAGCATGTAAACAACCAGGAAAGCGTGTGCCGTTTCTGTGGTCACGACAAGGGATAACGTGGTCGTCGGCGTCCCTTCCAATGCCCCTATCGCAACGGCCTCGTTCTTTTTGAAGCCTTTCGCGCCGTTCCTCGGCTATCGGCTACGAGCGCTAGCACGAGCGCCCGGCCACGCCCAACTGCTCAATTTGCACGTTGAAGTCCTTGCCCTCGCTCGCAGTTTTGCACAAGACTGGCGTGATCGAATTCACGGGGTCAGAAAATCGGAGTAGAAGGAGCCGATGAGCAAGCAGCCGCCAGAGCGCCCCTTAGAAAGCAACAAAGACAGGCCTGACGCCAAAGGGCAAAGAACGATCTACGGCCGCCACGGGCAAAACGAGGTTCATGGCCCACGCCTGAAAAAAGGAAAAGGAAAACGTGGCGGCGGCCCGTTTGCCCTCTTTCGTGACTACCGCCTCGCAAAAGGGATACAGCGCAGTCTAACGCCCGAGGAAATGCGCGAAGCCCTGGAAGGCGGTGCAGAGAAACTGCGGGCGGCTACCGAAGCGCGGCTGCGTGAAAAAGCGCATGCGTATGTCCACGGCACCGATCCGCTTGCGGTTGCAAACATTAATGGCGGGTCGACAGAAGCGCTTGAATTCCTGCAAGATTTTGATTACACTGAAGAAATTCCAACAAAGGAATTGAAAGACGAAGGCGAGTTGAACGCCTCACTACTCCAGTTTTTTAAAGACGAAAATCTTCCTCCCGCGATGTGGTCGGACACCGCCGCCGAGATTCGGCGCCTTGTGCAAAGGAAGCGCGCTGCGGCAGTCGAGCGTCCACTTTGGGATGACCGCGCCAACCATCCTGAGCTTGCCAACCTTTCTGCTCCGCAGTTTCTGAAGCGCGTGTGGGCTGATCAGATCGCGCCTGACGGCACAATCGAAAAAGAGATGGTGCGAAAAATCGATAGGTCGCTCATGGCGAAAGTGGATGGCTACCTTTCGACACGGGAAAGACGGCAGCAAGACGCAGGCGATGCGGCGGGGCTTCGATTTGTTGCCCGCCGAACGCGACCGAAGGGCGTTAGCTTAGGGTAGACGTTTGCACATATCTAATATACGCGGCGTTGCGCATATTAGATATCAACAAAGTTCCAAGAATCGGCTAGGTCGGTTCCTGACGACGCAATTGTGCGTCGGAAGGAGTCATGGCCATGAGCTCGCTGCCCCTAGACCTGACGACCGCGCCGACGAATCCACCCAACCTTTTCGAATGCCCCACCTGCGGCCGAGCCCGCGCTTGCCCCTACGCTCCGATATATTTCACCACCCTAGTCAAGTACGTCGGTTGCGACCTCTGCGGCGACGTTTGCGTACATGACTACGACGCCAACGTCAGCGCACTGAAAGCGGTCCTTTCGGCAGCGGGGCTCTAGCGTGGCCCAGATTGTTTGCACTTCACCGAACACTGGCCTGACAATCGCTGCGACCATCGCAAAAATCCATCCAGCGATCATCGTCGCTACTGCTTTGTTCGGCGCCTACCACGCCGCGCCGGTGCTGGTCGAAACGTTTAAGCTGAATAGCTCGTCGCACGTCACCGGGTCTGAGAGTGGTGCGATAGTTCCGCCGACGCCAAAGCAAATACCGGCAGCGGCCCCAATAACCCGGATCGAGCCTGCACACGAAGAGAAGGCGCTACCAGCCACCGCGAGCATCCACGAAGCACCGACGGCACCGGTCGTGGTTACCGCGCCAAGAGCGGTGGCCCCGGTTGTGACGGGACCCCCAATGAACCCGCCTGCGACACGCGGCCGGGCTTTTCGGACGGTGCCGCCGCCCATGCGGTTCGCTCGGGGGATTTCCCCTTTTCGAGGAATGATGCAACTCCGCCACGTGCTGCCAATGATCCACATGGTCCGCCGCTTTGGCCGCTTTTGAAGGAGATCATCCATGTCGGAAGAACCAGACCTCACTGCACAAGCCCCGCATCGCGGCTTCTCCATCAACCTTGCGCTGGCGACGGCGGCGGCCAGCGCCAACGGTCTCGTGCTTTGGGGTTATCGCCATCCGCCATTCGGTGATCCGCTCTGGTGGCAAGGCGGCACCCTCGCGGCAACTCTTGCCACGATACTCTTTACAATCGAAGCGACCAACGCGCGGCGGCGCATGCGCGAGAGCGCAACGTCCCGCACGCCGTCGCCCCAGATCATGGCATTGCCAGCACCTGTCCCAATGCAAACAGAGGAAGAGCCGATGCCGACTGCAAGCACGATCACAACAGCCGAGAACTTTGTGGAGGCCGAGCGCACGCGCTTGGCGGGCGCGGGCTACACCGAAGCCGAAATCAGCCAGATCCTCATCGCAAAGGAAACGGGCGGACAAGCCGGATCGGGCGGTGCCGGCCAAGGCGTGCTGTCGGGCGTCCTCAGCAATCTGACAGGTGTTGCGGGGCACGTGCGGAATTTTCTGCCGGGCCTCAAGGCAGATTTCGGAAAGATGTTGAGCCCAAGATCATCTTTCGGTACGCGGATTGAAGCGGCCACCGTCATCGCGCTGAAGGCGTCCGTGATTGCGGTCTTGGCTTATCTCGTCTCTCTGGAAGGTGCCCTGTTAAAAGCCAACGTGGATCGGGCCAAGGCGGAAGCCTGTATCGCGCGCCAAAAGAATGCGATCAACTTCAGCACTATGAATGAATTGATGTCGGGGCACCTCAACGAACTCGACCGCGAGTGCAAGGGGCGGTGATGAGCCGCACCGATCTTGTCGGGTGGTTACTCCTGGCGTCGCTGACCGCGCTCGCCCTAGCGGCGGGCGCGGCGTTTCTTGAATTCGCTCACGTTCCCCCGTGGGGATTGGCGCTCGGGCTCTTTATGTGTGTTGCGTTTGTCGCCGTTGGCCTTGGTGCGCCAAGCCAACCGTCGCCCCGAAACACCGGCGTCTACGGCTCGGCCAAAGCAGCCTCGGAATCCGAAGCACAGGCCGCCGCGCGTGGCGAAAAGACTTCGCCGTCGCTGCATGACCGTACTTTTCCCGATTGAGCTGACCCGATGACAGACGCGAGCGAGTCAATGACGAGCGGCATCAACCTCGGACGACATTATGACGATACCTCGCAGCAAGTGGGCAGCAAGATCACCTATCAGGGCGAACGGCACTTGCTGCTGTTCGGGCCCAACGGCACGGGGAAAGGAACGCGCTTCCTCATTCCAAATCTGCTCAGCATCGAGGACCGTTCGATCATCGTCATCGACCCCAAGGGCGAGCTGGCCGCTGTTACTGCCGACTATCGCCGCACGGTCGGCGATGTGATCTTGCTCAATCCTTTCGACGTCCTTGGACTTGGCTCGGCGGGATTCAACCCGCTGGCTGGGCTCGATCCGGACTCGTCGACCTTTTACGACGATGCAGCGGCGCTTGGCGAAGCGCTGATCAAGATCGAGAGCAAAGACCCGCACTGGTCGGAATCGGCTCTCGGCCTCGTGGTCGCGCTCATCATGTGGGAAAAGTTGCAGAATGGTCATGCGGCCAATCTCGAAAACGTGCGCGAGATGCTGACCGAGCCCGAGCGGTACGAATCTTACTCCGAGAACGGCAAAGCCTATGAGCGGCTCGTCGGCGGCCTCCGTTACGTGGCAACCCAGATGGCAATCGATGGCGGTTACGAGATAGCAAGCCTTGCCTCGCGCTTTGCCGGACGCGACACGAATGAATTGTCGAGCATCCGCTCGACTGCCGACACGCAAACGCGCTGGCTGCTCTCCAAACCGATGCGCAACGATCTGCGCAAGAATGGTGTGGATTTTCGGGGCCTGAAGGACAAGCCGACGACGGTCTATGTCATCCTGCCCGCTGAACGGATGCGGACTCACAGCACATGGCTGCGCCTTGTGGTCGTGTCGGCGCTGCGCGCCCTGTACCGTCCCGGCGGCATTCGTACCTTGCTGATGATCGACGAAATGCCCGCACTCGGCCATCTCGGCCCGCTTGAAGATGCCTTCGGCCTCGTGCGCGGTTACAAGGTGCAAATAGCCGGAATCTGCCAGGACCTTGCGCAGCTCAAAGCGCTCTATAACGAGCGCTGGGAGTCGTTCCTTGCAAATGCCGGGGTCGTGCAGGGCTTTGCGCCCAACGATCTGACGACAGCCGACTGGATGTCGCGGCGTGCCGGTCAAACAACCTTGATCGCCGCCAACACAAGCGAGAACCTGTCAAGCGGAACAGGACAGAAGAGCGAAGGTACGAGCTGGAATCAAGTCAGCCGCGCCCTCTACCTACCGTATGAGTTGATGGGCTTCACCGAAGGGAGCGGCTTGTTTTGGCTTGCGGGTATGGCGAATGGCGTTCGCTTCTTTGCCCCGCCATACTGGAAGATCGAGCAAGCTTCCAAGCGCGCGTCGAAGAACCCGTATTATGAAGGCTGATTGATCGTCCGAAAATCGACGTGCCTTCACTTCTTCGGACGTTTCGCAGCTTTTGCCTTTTTCTTTGCGGCAGGTTTCGTTTTCTTTGCGGCGGATTTTTTTGCGGCTTTTGGCTTCTCTTTTTCCGGCGGTTTCTCTTTCGCCGTAGGCACCGCTTTCACTACCGGCTTTTCTTCGGCCTTTTTGGCTGCGTCTTTGGCCCGCTTTGCCCTGTGCTTGAGAAGCGCATTATGAAGGCTAATGATGTCCAGGTTGAGCTGTTCGATCAATTTCAGGATAGCTTTTGCTTTATCTTGCGCAGCGCCCGGATTGCTATCGAGGTTCGATAGGTCATAGAGAGCGTGGCGGACGGCCGTCTTGCCACCCACTCCCTGATCGCCGTAGATGATTTTC
>NZ_JAFCKW010000027.1 GCF_018129965.1 Bradyrhizobium diazoefficiens
ACAGAAGCAAGTGCCCAGCGATTGGATCAGGCAAAAAGGGATTGACTTACTGAGGCCCGTTACAGAAGCCCGGATGGAGCGCAGCGAAATCCGGGGGCTTTCAGATTCCGCAGCGAGAATTCCGGATTGCGCTGCGCTCCATCCGGGCTAAGGGTATCGCCTCACGGCCGCCGGCACACCAGATCGATCTCGATCAGCGCGTCATAGGCGAGCCCGGTGACACCGACGCAGGTCCGGGCCGGCAGGCGATCCGGCGGGAAGAAACCGCTATAGGTCTCGTTCATCTCCGCGTAATCCTCCTTGAAGCGCGTCAGATAGATCCGCGACATCACGACATGCTTGAGGCCCAGATCGAGGCCGGCCAGGACCACTTTCAGGTTCTCCATCACCGCGCGGGTCTGCGCGACGATACCGTCGGGCAGCACGCCTGGCGTTTGCGGCGTGTCCGGCATTTGTCCGGTGACGAAGACAAACCCGTCGGTCTCGACGGCGTGGCTGAAGGGCGCGACCGGCTTCGGTCCGCCGCTGATCATGTGGAATTTCACTTCGGTATCCCCGGGTTTAGGAGGCGTTCTGAAACAGGCGCTTGCTGATGATCGCGTGCACGCCCCAATTGCCGTCGACCACTTGCGTGACCCCGAAATCCACCGCGGCCGACATCAGCGCGATCGCCTCGTCTTCGCTGAGGCCCTTCACGTTCATCAGGAAACGCCGCATCTTGCGGAACGCATCCTTCATGGCGAGATCGAGCGAGGATTTGGCGTAGACCTCGCTCTGCCCCTGCGCGCCGAACTCGGCGAGGTAATTGGGATGGCTGAAGCCGGTGAGGACCCAATCGGTCGCAGTCTCGATCAGGGGATAGGAGAGATCGGCGAAGGGTCGGCCCGCCAGATCGGCCTTCTTGTGCAGGATCACCTCGAACGTGCCGGTCATCGAGCATTCGATCGCGGTCCCGCTCAGCTCGCCGTCGCCCTGGGTGGCGTGGGGATCGCCCACCGACAACAGCGCGCCCGGCACCGAGACCGGAAGATAGACGGTCGACCCCTTCCCCAGCCGCCAATTGTCGAGATTGCCGCCGAAATAGGATGGCGGCACGGAATCGATGAAATCGACCTCACGCGGCGCTACCGCGATGACGCCGAAATGCGGGCGCAGGGGAATGCGGATGCCGTCGAGCACGGCGTGGCGCCGCTTCACCGTGCCGGGCAGGACGGGAATGCCGGGATAATCGTAAGTGGCGTGCACGATGCCGGACGGATCTGTCTGCGGTTCCCAGCGATAGGAATAGAGCGCTCGGGCGTGTGGCGCTTCAGCTTGGTCGAAGATTTCGTAGATCGTCACGACCTCGCGCGGCTTTGGGCCTGCGAGAAACTCACTGTAGTGATAGCCCCACCACGCTGCGACGGAGGAGCCGAACACGCGGCCTGCGTGCTTCGGATGACGGCTCGCGCGCGGCACGATGTCGAGGATGCGCACCTCCAGCACGTCGCCGGGCTGGGCGTCCTTGATTGCCACCGGTCCCGTGCAGATATGCACGCCAAAGCCTTCGCCGGCGCCTCGGCCGAACACGCTGGCGTCCATCGGACCGGCGCCGCGGCGATCCACGTTCTTCCGCGTGCTGGTCCAGCCGAACACGCTTTCGGCGGCAGTATCGCCGGCGATCATCAGTTCGGGATCGTCGGAGGCGTGCTGAGTCAGCGTCTCGATGGTGATCGTATCACCCGAAGCGATTTCGAGCTGTGGCTGCAACGAGCGGCTGAAATAACCCCAGTGAACACGACTCGCCTCGATCGGAAGATGATGGTGCCTGCGTTCCGCGGTCCTCGGCTCCTCGGAATCGGCACGCAAGACATCGCCGCGCGCCTCTGCGCCCAATTGATGCGCACGAAGCTGCGCCAGCGCGTCCTGTGGCCAGCCACGCTGACCGGCCACGCCGTGCTGCACCGTCGCCCGCTCCGCCTCCTGCTGACGAAACTCGCGCGGCGGCAGGCCGAAGCGATGACGGAAGGCGCGGCTGAAATGCGCGGAATCGCCAAAGCCATAGGCGTAGGCGATTTCCGAGATCGAACGATGCGCTTCCGTAGGGTTCGACAGATCGGCCCAGGCGCGCTGCAGACGCCGCTCGCGGACATAATGGGTGAAATTGTCGCCGACTGTCTCGAACAGTTTTTGCAGGTAACGCTCGGAAATGCCTTCGGCCTGCGCCACGCGTGCCGGCACCAGTTCGGGATCTTCGAGCCGGCGCTCGATGGTCTGGCAGATCCGGTGCAGCAGCGCGGCCTGAGTCGCGCTCGACCCCGCGTCGGGAGTCGAGGCTGCCAGTTGATGGGCAAGGGTCAACAGCAGATCGACGAGAGTGTGCGCGACCGAATTCCATTCGGCATCGCTCAGACTGTCGAGCGAGCGCGCGGTCGCGTCCAGCAGACGCGCGAAAACGTCGGCGAAGCCGCTCGGCGGAACCACGCGGGGCTCGCCAAGACGCGGCCTGCCCGAGAGCCGGCCGCGCAGCGCGTCCGACGTCACAGAGAGCACGATCGCGCGCATGTCGCGCTGGAACACGATGCTCCAGTCTCCGCTCCGCGGCAGCAGCACGAGATGGCCGATGGGAACGATGCGATGCCCGCCGGCGCTGCGGAGCACCATGCCGTCCTCGACCGGCATCAGGGCGATCGGAAGGTCCTCGATCGATTGGGAGAGCGGAGCAATGGTCTGCGCCCCCGCCGCCATGCGCGTCAATGCGACGCCGGCGGCATGACGATGTGATGCCGTCGCGTGCCCGTCGAGGAAGGAATGGCCGGTCGCCGGCTGCAGGCCGACGGCTGCCAGCACGTCGCGCCAGGCTTCAGGGCGGTCGTCTTGCGCGTAGGACTCGCTTGTGAACGGGCGAAAACTCATCGGATCGACCCAGGTTGCGGTGGATCGAAGCAACCTCTGTGCCAAACGCACGCGATCGTCCGTCGCGGCGACGGGGCGTAGATGAGGTTCGGTGGTCACGTCGTCATCCCGGAAATGGACCGCTCTTCAACATCTTAGAGCCGAATGCCACCGATAAGCGCGATGCGTAGCCTGGATGGAGCGAAGCGAAATCAGGGACTTTCAAAGTTGGCTGCGACAAACCCGGATTGCGCTTCGCTCCATCCGAACTACGGGACTGAGCGTGCATCAATCGCACCGGAAGATGTTCTTGCGGATCGTGCCGTGGACACCCCAATTGGCGTCGACGACCTGGGTGACGCCGAAATCGGCGCCGACAGACAACAGCGAGATTGCCTCGTCTTCGCTGAGGTGATGCACGGTCATCAGGAACCGCCGGAGTTTTCGGAACGCATCGCGCATCGCACGGTCGAGGCTCGAGTGATTGGCAATCTCGGTTTGCGCCTCGGCGCCGAGTGCAGCGAGGTAGTTCGGATAGGTGAAGCCGTAGAACGACCAGGCGTGATCGGTCTCGAGCATGGGATGATCGAGGCCTTCGAGATGGGTGCCGGCGAGATCGGCCTTCTTGTGCAGAATGAATTCGAAATCGCCGGTCAGCGAGGTCTCGATCGCGGTGCCCCCGAGCTCGCTGTCGCCCTGCGCGGCATGAGGATCGCCAACCGAGAAATAGGCGCCGGGGACGGCGACGGGGTAGAACATTCGCGCACCCTTGCCGATGCGCCAGTCGTCGATGTTGCCACCGGTATAGCTTGGCGGGATCGAGCTGACGAAGTCGGCCTCTGACGGCGCGAGGCCCATGGTGCCGAAATGCAGCCGTGCCGGCACCTTCACGCGCGACAGGATATTCTCGCGCCTGGTGATGGTGGCATGATCGACGCGGACGCCGGGATAGTCGATCGTGGAATGCACGATGCCGTCGGGGTCCGTCTGCGGCGTCCACACGTAATTGTAGACCGCCTTCGCATATGGCTCGCCGGAGGTGTCGAGCTCGAAGATGGTAACGACCTCGCGCGGCTTCGGCTCCTCGATCAGGTCATGGTAGTGAAAGCCCCAGTTGGCGGCGACGTTGGAGCCGAAACAGCGGCCGGCGTGGCAGGCGCTGCAGCTCGGCCGCGGCCGGACGTCGAGAATGCGCACTTCGAGGATGTCGCCGGGCTCGGCGCCCTCGATCGCGACCGGGCCGGTCAGGAGATGCACGCCGATCCCCTCGCCTGCGCCGCGGATGAACGGGCCTTCCGTCGGGCCCGAACCGCGCCGCGCCACGGCCTTGTGCTCGCGGGTCCACTGGAACACGCTCTCGGCGCCTGGATCGCCTGCGATCATGCGCTCGTAATCGTCGTTGGCGTGGTGGGTGAGCGTCTCGATCGTGGCGCGATCGCCCGAGCGCAGCGTCAGGGCCGGGCTGACTTTCTTAGAGAAATAGCCCCAGTGGACGGTCTTCGGTGAAACCGGCAGCGTGAAATGCTTCATGAGGTGGCCTCTTCGGGAAACGCAGTCTCGTTACGTGCGGAGGAAACGCTCATCGCACGGCCTCCGGAGTCTTGTCGGCTTCCATCACGCTGAGGAACCGCGCCGTCAGCGGGTTGCGCGGATTGGTCAGGACCTCGTGCGCCGGCCCCTCCTCGATGATCGTGCCGCCGCTGAGGAACGCGACGCGATCGGCGACCTCGTCGGCGAAGCGGATCTGGTGCGTCGAGATGATCATGGTGAGGCCGTCGTCGATGGCGAGACGGCGGATCACTTCCAGCACCTCGTTGACGAGCTCCGGATCGAGCGCCGAGGTCGGCTCGTCCAGCAGCAGCACGCTCGGGTTCGGTGCCAGCGCCCGGGCGATGGCGACGCGTTGCTGCTGGCCGCCGGACAGATGCCGCGGCAGCGCATCCGCGCGATGGCTCAGGCCGACTCGCTCGAGCAATTCTGCCGCGCGGCGGTCGGCATCGATCCGGGTCATGCCGTGCACCCAGCGCAGCGGCCCCGCAATGTTTTCCTTCGCCGAGAGGTGGGCGAAGAGGTTGAATTGCTGGAACACCATGCCGACGCCGACGGTGGCCCGCTCATTGGCGATCGCTCGCGGCGACAGCAGCTTGCCGTCGTCGTCAAAACCGAGCCTGCGGCCCCCGACGCGCACGGTGCCTCCATCCCAGCTTTCGAGATGATTGATGCAGCGGAGCAGCGTGCTCTTGCCAGAGCCGCTGGGCCCGAGCAACGCGACCACCTCGCCGACGCGCACGGTGAGATCGACGCCACCGAGCACCTTTTGCGCGCCGTAGCTCTTGGTGAGGTCCCGGGTCTCGACCGCGATGTTGTTGCGCGCGATCGTCACGGCGCGCCGCGTGCGCTCTTCGCGCGTCAAGGCCAGCGGCGGCGTGTCGGCAGGCGCCGCCTGCACCGGCGCCGGATCGCCCGCCGCCGTAGCCTCGGCAAGTTCGAGACTGGTCGCGAGGTCGACACGGCGCCAGGGCAGGTAATCGGCCAGATTGCGCTGGCGTGCCTTGGTGCGATCGAGATCGAGCAGCCATTCGACGAACAGCTGGATCATGCTGATGGCAAAGGTCAGCACGAGATAGAGCAGACCCGAGGCAAAGAAGATCGAGAAGAAGTCGAAGGTCGAGGACGCCAGCTGGGTCGACCGCAGCGTCAGTTCCGGAACCGCCACGACAGAGGCCAGCGAGGAGTTCTTCAGCGCACTCACGGCTTCGTTGCCGAAGGCCGGAATCATGGTGCGGATCGCCTGCGGCGCGATCACGCGCCACATCAGGATCCGCGGCGTCATGCCGAGGGCCTGGCCCGCCGTCACCTGACCGCGATCGACGCCGAGCACGCCGGCGCGCAGCATCTCGGCGATGAACGGCGCCTCGTTGCAGGCAAGAGCAAGACCGGCGGCCAGCACCGCCGGCAGCTTGATGCCGATATGCGGCAGCGCGTCGTAGGCGAACACCATCTGCAGGATCAACGGCGTGCCGCGGAAGATCACTGTGTAGGCCCTGGCGATCGCCGCCAGTGGCCAGAAGCGCGAGAGCTGCATGCCGGCGAGGATCAATCCGAGGATCAATCCGCCGCCGAGCCCGAGGGCCGTCACCTCGAGCGTGAGCTCGATGCCCTCGATCAGATACGGCATGCTGAGGTAGTGGAAGAACAGCGACATCAGTCAGCCCGGGCAGTCGCTCCACCTCTCCCGGAGGAGAGGTCGGATCGCATCGCAAGATGCGATCCGGGTGAGGAGTTAAGGTCCAATCGCATGCTGCGGCCTCTCATCCGGATTCCCCCTTGGGAAAGGTGAATTCGGCAGCGGCCGCTGTTGCTCTAGTCGGCCACCAGGATGTCCGGTTCCTTGAAGTTGTTCACGTCGAGCCCGTGCTTCTTTAGAAGCTCCATATGCGTGCCGGCCTTCTGCACCTCAATCAGCGCGGCGAGCACGGCGTCGCGGAATTTCGGCTTGTCCTTGGGCACGGCGATGCCGACCGAATACGGGATCGTCACCGCGATCGCCTTCTCCAGCTTGTCCGGATAGGCCTTCACCGCGCTGTCGACCGTATTGACGTCGTTGACATAGGTGTCGGCGCGGCCGGCGAGGATCGCCTGGATGCAGTTGGCGTTGTTGTCGTAGAGCTGGACGGTCGGCTCAGGCTTGCCGGCCTTCTTGCATTCCGGCACCAGGGCCTGGATCAGGGGCACCTCGACATAACCGGTATTCTCGGCGGCGGCGGCGCCGCACATCGACATGTTGATGCCGTTGATGCCCTTCGGATTGCCCTTGGCAACCAGAACGCCGTCGAACACCTTCGAGTAGGTGATGAAGTCGGCGGCCTTGGCGCGTTCCTTGGTGGCGTAGATGTCGGAAATGACGATATCTGCCTGGCCCGCCGCCAGCGTGGTGAGGAGTGCCGCGAACGTCACCGGCTTGTAGGTCAGCTTGAAGCCCAGGCATTCGCCGATGGCTTCGCCGAGATCAATGTCGAAGCCGATGTATTTGCTGGGATCCTTCGGGTCGATCGTCTCATAACCCGGCGTATGCGGGTTGATGGCGTTGACGAGCGTCTTGCCCTTCCAGTCCGGATATTTGTCCTGGAGCGCCGCGCAGGCCGCAGGCGCGGCGGCTTGCGCGGTCAGGGGCGCAGCCGCGAGCGCGCCGAATACGATGGCAGCGCCGATAGCAGCCTTGCGCCAAGGCAACGATGCGCTCGCCATGTTCCGCAGCGCTTTCTGCGATATTTGGGGCAAACCACGTCTCTCCATCTCCAGCTCCTTCGAATTGTCATGGCAATGGCCATGTTCGAGATGTCGGAAGGGAGCCTAGGTGGAGTGCGGAGCGGAAAGCTTGTCCGCGGGCGTACAAAAAATTGGATGGCGGGGCCCGCAATTTGGGCAAGCGGCTGCCCAAAAACTGTTCGTGCGGGAATGACGCCGCGCCAGGCGATTCCGAATTCGGAAGAACCAAATCATCCCGTCCTACGCGCGGATCCGAACGATCATCACATCATGTGGTGTGACCGCTTGACAGAGATCTGAACGCCCGGCGACGCATTGACTGCAAAAATTTGAATGAACCTTGATTGTCCACAGCCTGTCCGCAGCATATCCACAGGCCAACTATGCCGGATTCGGAAGTCAACGCGAGCTACTTGCTGCGCACAAACCCACAGACCCGCCATGTCAGCCGCCAGCCTGGTCGAACACGCTGCGGCAAGCCTCGCTCAAGCTTGAGCGGTTACGCCGCAGGCAAGCCGTGATGGCGCGGACGTTGGGGATTTCGCCAGCGCAAAGCCGGTAGACGTCAGGGGTGCAGGCCCGGCGCTGCTCGGCCGTTCCCTGGGCATGAGCCGTTGACGCAAACATTGTCAGGAACAGTCCGACCGTCGAGGCGCGACGCGCCCGGCTTTTCACAGCCGCAAACCGCAAGAACCTTGCCTTCATGACCGCTCTCCCGTCTGCCCTGCCCGCCCCGACCTCCATTGGCCGGTGCGCGAATGGGTAGGAGAAATAAACCGCTGAGAATGTGATCTCTTTCACACTGACCGCCGGCCCCGGCTGACTAGGGTTCCGCGGGGACCTTTAGAGATCGCTAACCACGCGGGACCCGATCGCCGGATCGTTAAAATGCGAGCGATCGGCTCAATCGGGCAACAAACCGGCTTTGCGACATTGCGCCATCCGCGTTGGGGAGGGTGTGATGAGCGAAGCCGAATTCAACTTGCTGCTGGATGCCGTTCAGGACGCCATGGTCTACAAGGATTTGAACCATGACGATCTGGCGTTCGCGCCGGAGGAGACATTCGTGCCGCGCTCGTGGAGCTTCGTCGCAACGCCCAAGCCAGCCAATGACAATGAAGGCGCCTGGCCCCTGCTGCCGTTTCCAGATGGCTGGTACGCCGCCTGCTGAGACAGCTTGTCCGTGAAGGACGCCGCGCGTCCGCGTCGTGCACGTTTTGCCGACAGCCCAGCTTGGGACAACAGGTCCTGGATCTGACCGTCGGGGCGACGATCAGGTCTTGACGCGCTCTTCGCCATCCTGCGGCACCCGGTCCGGCGCGGCAGGCGGAAAGATGCTGTCATAGATCGCACGTGCCTCGCGAATGAGGCGAGCCCGCTCCAGCTCGGCTTTCGGGACAAATCGGACGACGTCGCTCACATGCTCTCCAGCGCTCGATTGACCAGGACTTCGCAGATGCGAAGTCTGTGCCAGTGGGACTGAATCGAATGTTTCCGCGAGCCTCCGGGCAAACCCGGGTATGGACCGTGGCGCAACGCGCGTGACGCGGCGACAGAGTCAGCGCCGGAGCTAAATTGTAATGAAATTTCAGAAGGTTGTGATGGAGGCCACGTCGGGACTCGAACCCGAGTAAACGGTTTTGCAGACCGGCGCGTAACCACTCCGCCACGTGGCCCCTTGGGCGGGACCAATATAGGGCTTCACGCGCTTAGGCAACCGCCTTCGTCCCGCCTTGCACGCCCTGTGTCACGGCTTCAAGACCAATGCCGAACACCCAAAAGCTCGGGCCGATCCGCCCGGCCGATCACTTTCCTGTTTTCTCGAGATATTGACTCAGAATCTCGTCCGTGGTGCCGGCGGCGACGAGCCGCCCCTGCTGCAGCAGGATGGCGCGGTTGCAGGTGTTCTTGATCAGATCGATATCGTGCGAGGCGAGCACCAGGATGCCGGCGCGCGCCACGATCTGGTCGAGCCGCTCCCGCGCCTTTTTCCGGAACTGCTGGTCGCCGACACCGATCCACTCGTCGAGCAGCACGATCTCGCCCTCGATAGCGGTCGCGACCGCGAAGATCAGGCGCAACATCATGCCGCTGGAATAGGTCCGCAGCGGTAGGTCGAGCCGGTCGCCGAGCTCGGTGAACTCGGCGATGGCCGCACGCCGCGCGTCGATCTCGGAGCGCCGCGCGCCGATCACGAGCCCGCGCCGCATGATGTTCTCGTAGCCGGTCGCTTCCTCGTCGATACCGGCCGACAGATCGAACAGCGAGAGGCAGCGGCCAAGCACGTCCACGCTGCCAGCGGTCGGATGGTAGATGCCGGCGAGAACCCGCAGCAAGGTGGTCTTGCCGGCACCATTGCCGCCGATGATGGCGAGGCGATCGCCCGCGCGAATGTCGAGGCTGATGTCGTTCAGGGCGGAGACGATATGCGGGACCGCCGGTTTCCGCCGGAGCGTCACCGCGTTGACGAACCGGCTGCGCAGCGAGCGGTCGCGGAACGACAGCATGGGAAACGTCACCGAGACGTTGCGCAGGACGACGCTGGCAATTGGACTCATGGGCGCCTCACAGCCAATACGCCACACGATGGCGATATCGCGCATAGCAGCCGATGCCGATGGCGGCCACGACCGCCGCATAGACCAGTCCGAGCAGCCATTGCGCAGGATCCGTGGGCTGCGACAACAGCGGCCTGCGCACGAGGTCGATCAGGGTCGCGAACGGGTTGATGCGGACCAGCCAGTGAAACGCGGTGCCGCGTACGGCGTCCTCGTTCCAGATGATCGGCGTCAGGAAGAAGATGAATTGCAGGCCGCTGACGATGGCCGAACCGATGTCGCGAAAACGCGCGCAGAGCATGCCGAGCGCGACCGAGGCGCCGAGCAGCGTAATGAGCAGGATCGCAAGGCCGGGCACGGCGAGCAACATGGTCCAGTGCAGCGGCCATGGCAGCACGATATAGAGCAGGACCACGATCACCAGATGATGCGCCAGGATGAGCACGTTGCGCGCGATCATCTGCAGCACATGCACGATCAGCGGCGCCGGTACCGCTTTGATCAGGTGACCGGAGGTCACGAAAATGCTGGAGCCCTCCTGCAGCGTCGTTGCGATCAGGGTCCAGACGACCAAACCGATCGCGAAGAGCGGCAGGAAGCCCGCAATATCCTGCTTGAACAGGGTCGCATAGACGCTCCCCACACTGACGATTGTCGCGCCCAAGGTCAGTGTAATCCAGAGCGGACCGATCACGGTGCGCCGGTAGCGCAGCGAAATGTCCATCACGGCCAGCGTGCCCCAACGATCGGGCCGCGTCACCTGTGCAAGGATTTCCTCTGTTGCGAGCTGAATTCGACTTCCCATTCCGCTTCCGGCATTCAGATACAAAGTAAGGATAGCAGATCCCGCCTGGACTGGCCCATTCGCCAACCGATGGCGGGGGCCACCCCCGTACGGTCAATATCAACAAGGGTTAGGCTCGTTTGCCCCGCCGCACACCGCGCCGGCGGTCTTTGACCACCGGCTTTGGAGCCAGTTCCGGCATGTCCGCCTGTACCTCGCGATAACGCGCCAGCATCCGCTCGAAGCTCGCATTGAGCGTCTGCGCGATGTCGGGGCGCTTCTCGAGACTGGCCAGGATGGTCGCCGCCGCCTCGATGGTCGAAAGCCCATCCTTGCGCGGTTCCTTGCGCAGGCGTCCGTAGCGCGACGGATGCGCCGGGTTGAGGATGACGCGCTGGCATTTCAGCATCCATGGATTGCGCCACCACAGCGCCTTGGCCTGGCTCCAGGTGCCGTCGAGCAGCACCACGCCTTCGAGCTTGCCGAGCAGCGCACGCTGGTTCTCCGCAACCTCGCCCTTGCGGGTGAGCGCCACGACCTCTCCTTCGGCCTCGAGGTCGGCGGCGCGTGCCGAGCCCAAATAGAGCACAGCCCAATGCGAGGCGTTCTCGACCGGTTGTGCCAGCGCCTTGGACAGGCTCGGCCAGGACAGACCGACCCGCACCGTCGCCCTGGCAAAATGTTTCGCCAGCAGCCGCGCTGTGCCGAGCGCCCTGTCCTGCTCCTGCGGATGCTGCAGGATCAGCAGCCCAAGGCGGTTCTTCTCGATCGGGATGACACTGTCGCAGATACACAGCGGCATCGGCTTCTGGCAGTGCGGGCACTCGGGGATCGGCTCGGGCGCCGCGGCGGCGGTGGCTGGGGGATTGGGCATGAGCGCCGCTATACGCTTTGCACGGCGGTTCAACAACCCGGCAGGCACAACTCGCGCACCCGCCCCTTCAGCTACAGCAGTCTCCGCCGATAGGCCGACGGAATCCTCGCTCTGCTTGGCGCTTCGTCCGGCGCCAAAGTCCGGTACGACAGACGCCGCAAGACGGACGATCCGTACCCAGATTGCGCATTTGCGGAACCGACTCGTCCGACATGCAAAAGGCGCGACCCTATGAGGCCACTCTGTAGCGACCTTTGTTGACAGAAATGAGAATATTTAGCGGCTGGGCGCCGGTGAATGTTACAGCCATAACATTCCGATGCTCGCGGATCACCCTGCTCATTCCGCCGGTGCCGCGACCGGACGCGGCTCGGACCGTCGGCGCAGGCGATCGATCAGCAGGTAGATCACCGGTGTCGTGTACAGCGTCAGGATCTGCGAGACGAACAGGCCGCCGATGATGGTGATGCCGAGCGGACGGCGCAGTTCCGTGCCGGGGCCGGTTGCGATCACCAGCGGAAGGCCGGCGAACAGAGCCGCCATGGTCGTCATCAGGATCGGCCGGAAGCGGGCCTGGCAGGCCTCGAAGATCGCCTCCGCCGAGGACAGGCCGCGCTGACGCTCCGCATCGAGCGCGAAGTCCACCATCATGATTCCGTTCTTCTTGACGATGCCGATCAGCAGGATGATGCCGACGAAAGCGATCACCGTCAGCGGCGTGTTGGTGATCTGCAAGGCGAGCAGCGCGCCGAGGCCTGCCGAAGGCAGCGTCGAGATGATCGTGAGCGGATGGGCGAGGCTCTCATAGAGCACGCCGAGCACGATATACATCGCAACGAGCGCGCCGAGGATCAGCAGCGGCTGGCGTCCGCTGGTCCTGGCGAAATCGCCGGCATTGCCGTCGAAGCTGCCGCGGATACCCTCGGGCATGTGCAGTTCCTCGACCGCGCGCTGGACGTTCTGCGTCGCAGCCTGAAGCGGCACGTCCGGCAGCAGGTTGAACGACACCGTGGTCGAGGGGAACGACTGCGAGTGGTAAACCGCAAGCGCCGCGAGGCCGCGCGTCGCGTGCACCACGGCCGACAGCGGCACCTGCGCGTCGCCCGCGCCGGCGACATAGATGCGGTCGAGATTGGAGGGATCGACCTGGAATTTCGGGTCGATCTCCAGCACCGTCATATACTGGTTGCGCTGGGTATAGATGATCGAAATCTGACGCTGCGAGAACGCGTTGTTCAATGCGTTGTCGATGTCCTGGACGCGGACGCCGAGCGCGGAGGCCTTCTGGCGGTCGATCGCAAGCGTGAGTTGAAGCCCGCCGGGGTCACGGTCGCTGGAGATGTCGGTGATGCCCTCGACGCTCTCCATGCGCTTGGCCACGATCGGGGCCCATTTCTGCAGCAGGCCAAGGTCGGTGCTGGACAGCGTGTACTGGTAATCAGAATCGCTCTGCCGTCCGCCGGCGCGCACGTCCTGCGCCGCGAACATGAAGAGGCGAATACCGGGCACCGGGAACAACGCACGGCGCAGGCGGTCGATCACGACCTGGGTCGCGACGTGATCACGCTCCTCCGGCGGCTTCAGGCTGATGAACATGGTGCCGCGGTTCGAGGTCGCGCCACCCGGGCCCCCGCCTCCGCTGCCGACGGTCGAGCCGATGCCGGCCACGGCCGGATCCTGCATCACGATGTCGGCGAGCCGTTGCTGCAGGCTCAGCATGGACTGGAACGAGATGTCGGCCGAGGCGCGCGTCGCTCCGATGACGAAGCCGGAATCGTCGGTCGGGAAATAGCCCTTGGGGACCTTGATGTAGAGCATCACGGTGAGCCCGATGGTGGCGAAGAACACCAGCAGCGTCAGCAGCGGAAATTCCAGCGCAGCGCTCAGGGTGCGGGCATAGAAGGCGACGATGCGCGACAACGAGCCTTCGATGATGCGGTCGAACAGCGTGGCCGTGCCGCAGGTGGTCTGCCGGATGTAATGGGCGCAGATCATCGGCGTCACCGTCAGCGACACCACGGTGGAGACCACGATCGCGAAAGTAAGCGTCAGCGAGAACTCGCGCAGCAGCCGGCCGACGATGCCGTCCATGAAGATCAGCGGCGTGAAGGCCGCGATCAGCGACAGGCTGATCGAGATCACGGTGAATCCGATCTGCCGCGCGCCCTCCAGCGCCGCCTGGAGCGGCCGCATGCCGTGCTCGAGATTGCGGTACATGTTCTCGATCATGACGATGGCGTCGTCGACCACGAAACCGACCGAGATCGCCAGTGCCATCAGCGACAGATTGTCGATCGAGAAGCCCGCGACCCACATGCCGGCACAGGTGCCGGCCAGCGCCAGCGGCACCGAGATGCCTGCGGCGATCGTCGGCGTGCCCCGCCGCAGGAACACGAAGACGACGACCATCACCAGGACGGCCGTCGCGAACAGGGTCCACTGCATGTCGAGCACGCTGGCGCGGATCGTGCTGGTGCGGTCGACCAGGGTGGAGACATCGACGCCGGCCGGAATCCATTGCTTCAGGTCGGGGATCAGCGCCTTGACCCTGTCCACGGTGTCGATGACGTTGGCGTCGCCCTGCTTGGTGATCTGGATCAGCACCGCCGGCTGCTTGTTGAACCAGGCGATGGAGCGGGCATTGCGGACGCCATCCTCGATTTCGGCAACGTCGGACAGCCGCAGAAAACTGCCATTCGCGCTCTTGATGACGATGTCGCGAAACTCTTTCGCCGTCCGCATCTGCCTGTTCAGCGACAGCGTCTCGCTCTGGCGCTCGCCGTTGAAGATTCCGACCGGGCCGAGCGGGTTGGCGTTGACGATGGCGGTCCGCACATCGTCGGTTGAAATGCCCGCGTTCGACAGCGCGACCGGATTGAGCTGGATCCGCACCGCCGGCTGGTCGGCGCCGCTCACCGTGACATCGCCGACGCCAGGGACCTGCGAGATGCGCTGGGCCAGCACGGTATCTGCGACGTCGTAGATGTCGCTTGCGGACAGCGTCTTCGAGGTCAGCGCCAGCACGAAGACGGGCGCGCCGGCCGAATTGGCCTTGCGGAAGCGCGGCAGCGCGGGCAGGTCGCTCGGCAGGTCGACCAGCGAGGCATTGATCGCCGCCTGCACGTCGCGCGCGGCCTTGTCGATGTTACGGCCGATGTCGAACTGGAGCTGGATGTTGGTCGTCCCCAGCGATGAGGTCGACGTGATCTGGTTGATGCCGGAAATTTCGCCCAGCCTCCGCTCCAGAGGCGAGGCCACCGTCGCGGCCATCACGGAGGGATCGGCGCCCGGGCGGCTCGCGGAGACGAAGATGGCGGGGAAGTCGACGTTCGGGACCGAGGCCACGGGCAGGAACTCGTAGGCCACGGCACCCAGCAGGAACAACCCGATCGACAGCAGCGTGGTCGCCACCGGCCTGCGGATGAACGGCTCCGAGATCGATGCCATCACTGCATCCCCTCGGTGGCGCCGGCCACCGGCGGACCGCCGGGCTCGACCGGCGGCATCGCGCGTTCGAGGCGGCGGTTGATGCGGTCCAGAGCAAGGTAGATCACGGGTGTCGTGTAGAGCGTCAGCAACTGGCTCAGCAGCAGGCCGCCGATGATGGAGATGCCGAGCGGGAAGCGGAGTTCGGCGCCGGTGCCGCTCTCGATGGCGAGCGGCAGCGCGCCGAACAGCGCGGCCAGCGTCGTCATCATGATCGGGCGGAAGCGCAGCAGGCACGCCTGCACGATCGCATCCTGCGGCGACATGCCCTGCCCGCGCTCGGCTTCCAGCGCGAAGTCGATCATCATGATCGCGTTCTTCTTCACAATGCCCATCAGCAGGACGATGCCGATCAGGCCGATCACCGAGAGGTCCTGCCCGCACAGCATGAGTGCCAGGATGGCGCCGACGCCGGCCGAGGGCAGCGTCGAGAGGATCGTGATCGGATGGATGTAGCTCTCATAGAGCACGCCGAGCACGATGTAGATCGTGATCACCGCGGCGAGCAGGAGCCAGGGCTGTCCTGCGAGCGCCTTGGCGAATTCGGCAGCGTCGCCGGAATAGACGCCGACGATGCTGTTGGGCATTCCGATCCGGGTCTCGATCGTCTTGACCGCCTGGACGGCGTCGCCGAGCGCCGCGCCCGGCGCGAGGTTGAAGCTGAGCGAGATCGCCGGGAATTGCGCCTGGTGCGAGATCGCCAGCGGCGCCGTCGTGCGCTTCAGCGTCGCCACGGCCGACAGCGGCACCTGCGCGTTCGGCGCGCCGGCGGTGGCGCTCGCACCGCCGGGCAGATAGAGCTTCGACAGGATCGAGGGATCGCGCTGATACATCGGCAGCGCCTCCAGCACCACGCGATACTGGTTGGCCTGGCCATAGATGGTCGAGATCTGCCGCTGCGCGAAGGCGTCATTCAGCGTGTCGGTGATGGCCTGCAGGCTGACGCCAAGCTGGCCCGCACGGGTGCGGTCGACATCGAGCTGCGCCCGCAGGCCGCCCTCCTGGGCTTCCGAAGACACGTCGCGGAACAGGGGATCGTGCCGCATCTCCGCCACCAGCTTGCGGGCCCATTCCGAGACGAGCCCTGCATCGGTGCCGGTGAGCGTGTACTGGTATTGCGAGCGGCTCGACTGGGTCGAGATCTGCACGTCCTGCACCGGCTGGAAATAGACGGTCATCCCGGGAATGCCGGATACCCTCTCCTTCAGCCGGATCACGACGGCGCTGACATCGTCGCGCCGTTCGCCGCGCGGCTTCAGCGACATCACGAGACGTCCGACATTGGTGGTCGGATTGACCGAGCCTGCGCCGATCACCGAGACCACGCCGGTGACATCGGAATCGGCCTTGATGGCGTCGGCAATTTCGGTCTGCCGCTTCTGCATCTCCGCGAACGAGACGTCGGGGCCCGCCTCCGTTACGGCCGTGATCGAGGCGGTGTCCTGCAGCGGCAGAAAGCCCTTGGGCGCGACGACGTAGAGGACGAGGGTTGCGACCAGCGTGGCGAACGTCACGAGCAGCGTGGCGCGCTGGCGCTCCAGCACCCACAGGAGCGTCCGGTGATAGAATTCGACCGTGCGGTCGATGAATCGGCTGACCGCAGCCAGACCCGGCACGGCGAACTCCTCATGCGCGTGCTTGAGCAGCCGCGAGCACATCATCGGCGTCAGCGTCAGCGAGACCACGGCGGAGGTCACGACCGCGATGGTCAACGTCAGCGCGAATTCCCGGAACATGCGGCCGACGAGGCCCGACATGAACAGCAGCGGGATGAAGACCGCGATCAGCGACACCGTCAGCGAGATCACGGTGAAGCCGATCTCGCTGGCGCCCTTCAGCGAGGCCGTCATCGCACTGTCGCCATTCTCCATGTGGCGGACGATGTTCTCGATCATCACGATGGCGTCGTCGACCACGAAACCGGTGCCGATGGTGAGCGCCATCAGCGACAGGTTGTCGAGGCTGAACCCCGCGAAATACATGATGCCGAAACTGGTGATCAGCGACAGCGGCAGCGCTACGCCCGCGATCAGCGTGGCCCTCAGCGAGCGCAGGAACAGCAGCACCACCAGCGTCACCAGCACGACGCTGAGGACCAGCGTGAACTGGACGTCGTGGACCGAGGCGCGGATGGTGACGGTGCGGTCGGAGACGATGGTGAGGTTCACGCCGGCCGGGATCGCGCGCTGGACCTTGGGGATCTCGGCACGGATCTGGCTGACGACGTCGATGACATTGGCGCCGGGCTGACGCTGGATATCGATAATGACGGCCGGCGTGCCCTGGTACCAGCCGCCGGTGCGGTCGTTCTCGAGGCCGTCGACGATCTGCGCGACGTCGGCGATGGTGACCGGCGATCCGTTGCGGTACGCGATGATGATCGGCTTGTAGGCGTCGGCGGCGGCGATCTGGTCGTTGGCCGCGATGATGTAGGCCTGCTGCGCGCCGTCGAGCGAGCCCTTCGGCCCGGACACATTGGCATTGGCGATCGCAGTGCGAAGATCCTCCATCGCGATGCCGTAGGCCGCTAATCGCGCGAGATCGGCCTGGATGCGCACGGCCGGCTTCAGCCCGCCGAGCACGGAGACGCGCCCCACCCCGGAGATCTGGCTCAGCCGCTGCGCCAGCAGCGTGTCAGCGATGTCGCTCATCGCCCGCAGCGAGATCGTGTCCGAGCGAAGCGCCAGCGTCATCACCGGCGCGTCGGCCGGGTTCACCTTGGCGTAGGTCGGTGGATAAGGCAGCGTCTTCGGCAGGACGCCGGCGGCGGCATTGATCGCGGCTTGCACGTCCTGGGTCGCACCATCGATGTCGCGGTTGAGGTCGAACTGGAGCGAGATCTGGCTGACGCCGAACGAACTCGTCGAATTCATTGCCGACAGCGACGGGATCTGCCCGAGCTGCCGCTCCAGCGGCGCGGTGATCAGCGATGCGATCACGTCGGGGCTCGCGCCCGGAAGCTGCGTCGTCACCTGCACGGTCGGGAAGTCGACCTGCGGCAGCGCCGAGACCGGCAGCGAGAAATAGCCCAGCAGCCCGCCGATCAGAAGCGCAATGCCGAGCAGCGAGGTCGCGATCGGGCGGCGGATGAAGGGTTCGGAGACGCCCATGGGATGCTGCCGCTCAGGCGGCCATTGTCGGGATCATGGCTGCTTGGCTCCGCTGCCTGATGCCGCCGGCGCCGGTCCGGATTGTCCCTTCTGGTCGCCGTCGCCGCTGTTTCGCTTGGCGCGAGGCTCGCCGTCCTTTTGTCCGTCCTTGGCCGGGCCGTCCGTCTTCTGGCCATCCGGCGCGCGCGCACGCTTGCGCGGCGCGAGATCGGCCGACGGAGTCTGGTCGTCGCGGCCGATGACCACCTTGGAGCCATCCGACAGATTGGCAAAACCCGTGGTGACCACCTTGTCGTTCGCCGACAGGCCGCTCGCGATGACCGCGTCATGCTCGTTCTGCTGCGTCACCGTCACGGGTTTGGCGGAGACGATGTTGTCGTCGCCGATGAAGTAGCTGAACGTGCCCACCGGGCCGCGCTGCACTGCCGAGGTCGGCACCACCAGCGCCTGCATCAGGGTCTCGACCTTGAGGCGGACATTGACGAACTGGCCCGGCCAGAGCTGGTAATTGGCGTTGGGGAATTCGGCCTTCAGCTTGAGCGTGCCCGTGGTCTGGTCGACCTGATTGTCGATGCCGGTGAGCTTGCCGGTGTCGATCACCGTGATGCCGTCATTGCCGAACACATCGACGGCAAGCGTGCCCTTCGCCGCCGCGGCGTTGACGCGCATGATCTGCTGTTGCGGCAGGCTGAACCACACCGCGATCGGCTGCAATTGCGTGATCACCACGAGGCCGGTGGTGTCGGCGGCATGGATGATATTGCCCTGGTCGACCTGGCGCAGGCCGGCGCGGCCCGAGATCGGCGCAACGATTTTGGTATAGCTCAGCGTGGCCGCTGCGTTGTCGATCGAGGCCTGGTCGGCCTTGACCAATGCCTCGGTCTGCGCGACCAGCGCGCGCTGGGTGTCGGCCTGCTGCTTGGAGCCGGCGTTGGAGGCAGCTAACTGCTCGTAGCGGGTAAGATCGATGCGCTGGTTGGCGAGCTGGGCTTCGTCCTGCGCCTTCTTGGCGACGGCCTGGTCATAGGTCGCCTGATAGAGCGCCGGATCGATCTCGCCGAGCACGTCGCCCTTCCTGACGTCCTGGCCTTCAGTGAATTTCACGGCGATCAGCTTGCCGTCGACCTGCGAGCGCACGGTCACGGTGTTGAGCGCGCGGATCGCGCCGACGCCGTCGAGATAGACAGGCACGTCCTGGATGCGCGGCGTCGCCGCCAGCACCGGGACCGGCAGGTCGGGCCGCGGGTTGCGGACGTTCGCCGGCTGCGGCTGCTGATGCCAGACGGTCCAGCCGTAATAACCGAGCCCGCCGAGAATCGCGAGCGTAATCAGGGACATGACGAAGCAGCGGCCGCGCGACCGCGTCGCCGTCCCCTGTTTCGCGCCTTCCTTCATATCCGGCTTAAAGAGCATTGACCGGTTTCTCCATACGCGGCTCCCAGCCGCCGCCGAGCGCCTGATACAGGCTGACGATGGCGAGAAGCCGCGCGAGTTGGGCCTGCGACAGCGCGTCTTCCGCCGAGAACAGGGTCAGTTGGGTGTTGAGCACGGTCACGATGTCGGCGGTGCCGGCGCGGAGTTGCTGCTCGGCGAGATCGAAGGCGCGCCGCGAGGCCGTGACCACATCGCGCTGCAATTGCAGCTTGATTGTGGTCTGTTTGATCGAGAACAGCGCATTGTCGACGTCGGTGAAGGCCTGGATGATGGTCTTGCGGTAGGTCTGCAGCAACTCGTCCTGCCGCGCCTTGGCGTATTCGAAATTGCCGAGGATCTTGCCGCCGTCGAAGATCGGCTGCGTCGCGCTGCCGACGAGCTGGAAGAACGCCGCATGCGGCTGGAACAGCGACACCAGCGCCGAGCTCTGATAGCCGCCATTGCCGGTGAGCTGGATGGTCGGGAAGAACTGCGCGCGGGCATTGCCGATATTGGCGGTGGCGGAGGCGAGCTGCGCCTCCTGCCGGCGGATATCGGGCCGCTGCGTCAGAAGCTCCGACGGCAGCCCGGGCGTCACGCGCGGGCTGGCGATCGTGTTCAGGGAGCCGCCGAGCACGCGCACGCTCTCCGGCGGCCGCGACACCAGCACGGCGAGCGCATTGACGTTCTGGTCGAGCGTCTGGCGCAGCGGCGGTACCAGCGCCTTCTGGTTGGCGAGCACGCTCTCCTGCTGGGCAACGTCGAGGTCGGTGCCGGTACCGGCCTTTCGACGTTCGCGGACGGCATCGAGGATGCGCTGGGCGCTCGCGATGTTGCGCTGTGAGGTCCTGATGCGGTCTTGCGAGGCCAGCACCTGGAAATAGGCGTTGGCGACGGCGGAGAGCGTCGTCAGCGCGACAACGTCGCGGTCGAAGCGGTTGGCGTTGGCGGTCTCTTCCGCGGTCTGCAGCGCATCGCGGTTCTGCCCCCAGAAATCGAGCTGGTAGCTGGCGCTGAGCGAGGCCTGATAATTGACGACCTCGCGGCCGCCGTTTGTCAGCCCCGATGAGGAAGAGCCGGAGGTGCGCGAATAGGTCTCCTGCCCTGTACCGGAAAGGCTCGGCAGCAGCGCCGCGCCGGCCTGGCGCGCCTGGGCGTCGGCCTGGACGATGCGCGCGACGGCAGCGGCGATGTCGAGGTTGACGGTTTGCGCCTCCTCCATCAGCTGGGTCAGCTCCGGCGAGCGGAAGCCGCGCCACCAATCCAGCGTCGGCGGGGCGTCCGGCTTGCCGGCGTATTTGTACGCTGCGGGAACATCGAGCGCCGGATCAGGCAGATCCTGGGTCAGCACACAGGCGCCCGAGCTTGCGGCAAGGCACAGTGCGCCAAGCCAGCGCACCGCATGCCGCGCCCAGGACGCAGAGACGATAGACCGCCGCACAGCGATCGCAGGAGCCTCCCGCGTCACATCCACCCTCCACCGGGCAGATAAAACAACCGCCGCGCAGCCGGATTAACCGATTCGCGGCGGGAGTGTCGGGAGGCCTTCTGCAACTCGTTCAAAGGTGATGCTTTCTGCGGAACCTTGGACTTCATACTAACCGGGCGCGGAACGGCACGACAGCCCCGCACCTGCGCAACGCACACCTGAACGCTTCGATGTCAGGGGCAATAAAATCCGGAAAACCCCTGTCCGGCGGCGCTTTTTCGTGTTCCCGCACCCTCCGGCGACCCTGTCATTCTTACCAAGATTTCATGTGATCTTGCGGCGGCACCGGCCGATCACGGCAGCCTGAGCATCATCGGCGCGGCGCGCCAGGGTTGGAAATTGCTCCACAAGACGGCTTGCAACGATGGTTATTTTCCATCCGCCGGCAGAGACGAGCCAGATCCTCCTCACCTCGTGGCGATGCCGCGTCTTTGCGAGACCGCACCTTGCGGAATATCGTTGCGCGGACGGGCGCTTGGACCAGTTTCGCCGCAGCGCAAAAGCCTTCCCCTTTGGCTCCCCAAGCACTAGGTTCTGACCAACCTGATCAACCCCTTGCCAGTGATTTCCCCCTGACATGATCATCAAGAACGACGTTGTCGAAGCCATCGGCAACACCCCGCTGATCAAGCTCAAGCGCGCCTCCGAACTGACCGGATGCACCATTCTGGGCAAGGCCGAGTTCATGAATCCCGGCCAGTCGGTCAAGGATCGCGCCGGCAAATGGATGATCCTGGAGGCCGAGAAGCGCGGCGAGCTCAAGCCGGGCGGCCTGGTGGTGGAATCGACCGCGGGCAACACCGGCATCGGCCTTGCGGTGGTCGCGAGTGCGCGCGGCTACCGCACGCTGATCGTGATCCCGGAGACGCAGAGCCAGGAGAAGAAGGATTTTCTGAAGCTCTGCGGCGCGGAGCTGCTGGAATCTCCGGCTCTGCCCTATTCCAATCCCAACAACTACCAGCATGTCGGCCGCAGGCTCGCCGACGAGCTGCGCAAGACCGAGCCCAACGGCGTGCTGTTCGCGGACCAGTGGAACAATCTCGACAACGCCAAGGCGCATTACGAGTCCACGGGTCCCGAGATCTGGGAGCAGACCGGCGGCAAGGTCGACGGCTTCATCTGCGCGGTGGGCAGCGGCGGCACGCTCGCCGGCACCAGCCGCTTCCTGAAGGAGAAGAACAAGGACATTCGCATCGCCTGCGCCGATCCGCAGGGTTTCGGCATGTACGAATATTTCCGCCATGGCGAGGCCAAGGTGACGCCCGGCGACTCCATCACCGAGGGTATCGGGCTCAGCCGCGCCACCGCCATCGTCGAGAGCGCCAGGGTCGACGACGCCTTCGTGATCCCGGACGAGCAGGCCGTGAGCGTGATCTACGAACTGCTGCAGCACGAAGGCCTGTGCCTCGGCGGCTCCTCCGGCATCAACATTGCGGGTGCGATGCGGCTGGCAAAACAGCTCGGGCCCGGCAAGACGATCGTGACGATCCTCTGCGATTCCGGCAGCCGCTACCTGTCGAAGCTGTACAATGCCGACTTCATGCGCGCCAAGAACCTGCCCGTGCCGGACTGGCTGGAGAAGCGCAGCAACATCAAGCTGCCCTTCGTCTAGGAGCTGCCCGGCGACCTAGCGCCAGGTCGGGCGCGGGGCGCCCTGCGCTGCGCGCGCAAGGCGCTCATTCGACATTGCCGGCAGCTCTGCGCGGCTGCGGCGCTCGAACGGGTTCACGCAGGTGCCATCGCTGTCGGCGCTCGGCCAGAGCACGAGTGCGAGCATCAATACGACATTGACCAGCGCACCGACGATCGTGCCCTGAGGCGCCTGCTGCAAGGCCCAGACCGGAAACCGCGTCGCGACGACGTGATCGACGATCATGAGCGCCAGCCATGCCGGAACGACGCAAACCGGATCCCAGCCGATGTCGCGGATACGCATGGATTGCAGCGTAAAAGTCCCCAGTCCGAAGACAATCATCGCGGCGACGATCGTCCAGTTTCGGATGAGATCCTCCGGCCTGATCATGCTCGGCGACGTGGTGCCCAGCATGACCATCGCGATCGCAAAGCAGATCGCGGTCATGACGATCGCCAGTGCGACCGAGGCGATAAGGAATTGCAGTCGCCCGAGGCGGGCGTTCAGGCCGAACAGGAAAGCAAGCATTGGCGCACCCATTTTTTGAGCTAAATACGCCTCAATTTCTTTCCGACGCGTGAAGCCGCACGTGTCGCAGGCGGCATGGTTTCCGAAAGATTGATCGGGGACGGGTAATTTTAAGCTCTCTAACCCGGCCGGCTGCCGAAACGGGTCACTCTGCCAAGCCACCCATGCAAACGCCGGCCGCCGACACCTCCGGAATGCCCTGAGATCACCGCAGGATCTGGCTCAGGAACAGTTTCGTACGGGCGTGCTGGGGGGTGGCGAAGAACTCATTCGGCGTGTTGGCCTCGATGATCTGGCCGGCATCCATGAACACCACGCGGTTGGCGACCTCCTTGGCAAAACCCATCTCGTGGGTGACGACCAGCATGGTCATGCCCTCCTCGGCGAGATCGACCATGGTGTCGAGCACTTCCTTGACCATTTCGGGATCGAGCGCAGAGGTCGGCTCGTCGAACAGCATGACCTTCGGGTTCATGGTCAGCGCGCGCGCGATCGCGACGCGCTGCTGCTGGCCGCCGGACATCTGGCCCGGGAACTTGTTGGCCTGGTGCGGAATCTTGACCCGCTCCAGGAATTTCATCGCGTTGGCCTCGGCATCCCTCTTGGGAATGTTGCGCACCCAGATCGGCGCCAGCGTACAATTGTCGAGCACGGTCAGATGCGGAAACAGGTTGAAGCTCTGGAACACCATGCCGACTTCGCGGCGGACCGCGTCGACGTGCTTGAGGTTGGGCCCGAGCTCGATGCCGTCGACGACGATCTGGCCCTCCTGGAACTCCTCCAGCGCATTGATGCATCGGATCAGGGTCGACTTGCCCGAACCCGAGGGGCCGCAGATCACGATGCGCTCGCCCTTCTGGACCGCAAGGTCGATGTCGCGCAGCACGTGGAACTCGCCGTACCATTTGTTCAGGCCGGAAATCTTGACGATGGGGTCGGACATGGTGAGCTCGATCAGTTGCGGCGGTGAGCGTTGAGGCGGCGCTCGACGAAGAGCGAGTAGCGCGACATTCCAAAGCAGAAGATGAAATAGATGATGCCGGCAAAAGCGAAGCCGGTAAACGCCGTGGATGGCGTCGACCATTTCGGATCGGAGAACGACGCCCGGAGCGAGCCGAGCAGGTCGAACAGCGCCACGATCGAGACCAGCGAAGTATCCTTGAACAACGAGATGAAGCTGTTGACGAGATTCGGAATGACGTGGCGTAGCGCTTGCGGCATGACGATCAGCGACGTCGTCTTCCACCAGGACAGCCCGAGCGCCGCGGCGGCCTCGCCCTGCCCGCGCGGGATCGCTGCAAGGCCGCCGCGGACGTTCTCGGCCTGATAGGCGCCCGTGAACAGCGCGATCCCGATCAGTGCGCGGACGAGCCCGTCAACCGTGAAGTTGCCCGGCAAGAACAGAGGCAGCATGTAGGTGGCGAAGAACAGCACGGTGATCAGCGGCACACCACGCCAGAACTCGATGAAGGCGATCGAGAATATCCGGATCAGCGGAATGGTGGAGCGGCGGCCGAGCGCCAATGCGATTCCGATAGGCAGCGAAGTGACGATGCCGGTCACGGAGACCACCAGCGTCACCAGCAGGCCGCCCCACAAATTCGTTGTCACCACCGGCAATCCGCCGTGGTCGAGCCCCATCAGCTTGATTACGATGGCGATGGCGATGAAGGCCGCGATGCTCGATGCCAGCGCGCGCCATCCGGTGCGAAGGCCGCCGCCGAGCACGAAAGCGATCAGCGAGACGACGACGGCAGTGACGGCGAAATCGGCCCAGACCGGCTGGCCCGTACCCTGGATCTGCTCGCGCAGCCAGACCAGCGGAAAGATCAACCAGGAGATCGCAGTGCCGAGCAGAACGACGATATTGCCGACGACCCATAGCAGCGGCGCAATGGCCGAGGTCTTGCCGAGACTGAGCAGGACATGCCCGCCGCCAGTGATGCTGTCGGCGAACAATTGCAGCAGGCCGGCCGTCCAGCTCAGGCCAAAGCCGGTGATGCCGCCGCCACGCAGCAGAAAGAACGCGACAACCGGAAAGGCGAAGAAGAACAGGCCGGCGTTCAGCCCTTTCGTGGGCAGACGCGGAATCAGCAGCGGCACCAAAAGAACGACCGACAGCGCCAGCGTGAGGTTGACCCGCCAGCGCTCGGCCTCGGGATAGAAACCATAGATCAGCTGCGGCAACTTCGCCTGGATGTAGGGCCAGCAGGCCCCGACCACGAAACCGGCATTCTCGGTGAGACATGCCGTGCGGTCCTTGCCGGTCCAGACCGCATCGACCAACAGGAACTTGATCGAGGGAATGATGGTGAACCAGAGCAGCAAGGCGCCCACGGTCGTGAGCAGGATGTTGGTCGGCGAGTTCAACAGGCGCGTCCGCACCAGACCAATGAAGCCCGTGGTCTTGACCGGAGCCGGACGTTCGTTGAGCAGATCCCGGCGGACGTAGGCGTGCGAGGTGATATCGCTCATGCGCCGAGGCTCCGGCTGATTCGCCAGCCGTAGATGCTCATGGCCGCGCTGGTGAGCAGCGAGATCAGCAGATACACGCCCATCGTCATGGCGATGATCTCGATGGCCTGCCCGGTCTGACTGAGCGACGTCCCCGCGAACACCGACACGAGGTCGGGATAGCCAATCGCAACCGCGAGCGAGGAATTCTTGGTGAGGTTGAGGTACTGGTTGGTCAGCGGCGGGACGATGACCCGCATCGCCTGCGGCACGACGATCAACCGGAGCGTGGTGCCGCGGCTGAGCCCCAGCGATGCCCCCGCTTCCATCTGTCCCGAGTGGACGGAGAGGATGCCGGCGCGCACGATCTCGGCGATGAAGGCGGCGGTGTATGTCGACAGCGCCAAAGTCAGCGCCACGAATTCAGGGATGATCCGCGAGCCTCCGGCGAAATTGAATCCCTTGAGTTGCGGCAGCTCGAAGGTGACGGGCAGACCGAACACCAGCATCGTGACCAGCGGAAGTCCGATCAACAGGCCCAGCACATAGGGCCAGATCCGGATCATATGGCCGCGCTGAAACAGCGCGCGCCGCGCATGGTAGCGCAAGGCGAGCGCAGCGACGATGCCGAATCCGAGCACCGCCAGGAACGCCTCGAAGCCGCTCTCGCCGACCGGGCGCGGAACGACGAGGCCGCGGTTGCTGACGAAGGCAAGGCCGAACAGCGAGATGCTCTGCCGCGGATTGGGCAACGCCGCGAGCACGGCCAGGTACCAGAACAGGATCTGGAACAGCAGCGGCAGGTTGCGGATCACCTCGACGTAGAGCTCGCCGATGCGCGACAGCAGCCAGTTCGGCGACAGCCGGCACAGCGCGACGATGAAGCCGATCAATGTGGCGAAGACGATGCCCACCACCGAGACCACGACGGTGTTGAGAAGCCCGACCACGAACACGCGCAGGAACGTGTCCGAGCCCGTGTAGGAAATCAGGGTCTGGTTGACGTCGAAGCCGGCATTGTTGCGCAGGAAGCCGAAGCCGGCGGCAATGTGCTGGTTCTCGAGGTTGGCGCGGGCATTGGACACGATCTCATAGCCGATCCAGCCCAGGATCGCGGCAAAAACGAACTGGACGGCGATGCCGTTCCAGCCTGCCTTGCCGCCCAGAATGCGCCTGATCTTCAGCGCGATCTGGGCCGGCGGTTGTCGAGCCTCGGTGCTCATTGCCGCGGATCAGGCGGGATCAGCGGATCGGCGGCGCGTATTGAAGACCACCCTTGTTCCAGAGATTGTTGAGACCGCGGGCAATGCCGAGCGGCGAGCCGGCCCCGACGTTGCGGTCGAACACCTCGCCGTAATTACCGACCGCCTTGACGATCCGGATCACCCAATCCTTGGTGAGGCCAAGCTGTTCGCCGAAATTGCCATCGTTGCCGAGCACGCGCTTCAGCTCCGGATTTTCGATCTTGGCCTTCTCGTCGACGTTCTTCGAGGTCACGCCGAGTTCCTCCGCGGTGACCATCGCGAACAATGTCCATTTCACGATGTCAAACCACTGGTCGTCGCCATGGCGTACCATCGGCCCGAGCGGCTCCTTCGAGATGATTTCCGGGAGCACCATGTGGTCGCCGGGATTGGCCAGCTTCAGGCGGTTGGCGTAGAGGCCCGACTGATCGGTGGTGAAGACGTCGCAGCGGCCGGCCTCGTAGGCCTTGACGGTTTCGTCGTTGGTACCGAACGCGATCACCTCGTACTTCATGTTGTTCGCCTTGAAGTAGTCGGCGAGATTTTGCTCGGTCGTGGTGCCGGTCTGGACGCAGACCGAGGCGCTATTGAGTTCCAGAGCCGAATTCACCTTGAGCGACTTCTTCACCAGGAAGCCCTGCCCGTCATAATAGGTCACGCCGGTGAAGTTGGCACCGAGCGAGGTATCGCGAGAAATGGTCCAGGTGGTGTTGCGCGACAGCACGTCGATCTCGCCGGATTGCAGCGCAGTGAAGCGATCCTTGGCCGAGGTCGGCACGAACTTGACCTTGGTGGGATCGTTGAAAATGGTCGCCGCGATGGCGCGGCAGATGTCGACGTCGATACCGGTCCAGTTGCCCTTGTCGTCGGGCGAGGAGAAGCCTGGCAGACCCTGGCTCACGCCGCAGGACAGCATGCCCCGGTCCTTGACCGTCTTGAGCGTTTGCGCATCGGCGGCCTGGGTCGTCAGGCCGGCGGCGAGAGCGAGAGTGAGAGCCAGGGTTACGCGTTTCATGGGCTGAAGGCCTTTCAAAATCGTCTCTAGGTCAGGAACTTTGTCTCAGGATTATCTCTGCCGGGGCTATCCGTACCGGGACAAGCCCTGCAAGAGTCATGCTCGAATCCTTGCCGAACACTCGCTCATCCAAAGAGGCCATAACCTAATCCCCGCCGCAGGCGCCCGCACGCATGCGGGCACAAGGTCCGGTCAGACGATGGATCGAAGGTCGCGGCAGCCCCTCAACATGCGGCGACTGAATAGCACCTGCGCATCACAGAACGACTGGCGAGCCGGGTCAAGGGGTTGACGGGACTCTTCTGTGTTCTGTTATTAAAGTCAGCGGCCTCCGGCCGGCCTGCAGGGCACCACGCGCCCGGCGGAAACGCGGTTTTGAAAGCAGACGCATGGATTCCTCGCACCCCTCCCCGCAGCAGACCGAGACCCGGCTGATCACCTCCGGCCGCGACACCAAGGCGCAGAGGGGGTTCGTCAATCCGCCCGTGTTCCACGGTTCGACCGTGCTGTATCCGACCGCCGAGGACCTGCACGCCCATCGCGGCGAGTTCACCTATGGCCGCCACGGCTCCCCGACCACCAAGGCGTTTCAGGAAACAATGATGGCGCTTGAGGGGCCGCAATGTGCCGGCGTCGGCATCGTGCCCTCGGGTCTTTCGGCGATCTCCACCACCCTGCTCTCGGTGCTGAAGGCCGGCGACCACGTGCTGGTCTGCGACAACATCTATCGCCCCACACGCAATTTCTGCAACGGCATGCTTGCGCGCCTCGGCGTCGAGACCAGCTATTTCGATCCGCTGATCGGAGCCGGCATCGACAAGCTGTTCAAGCCCAACACCCGTGCGGTGATTGTGGAGGCGCCGGGCTCGCAATCGTTCGAGATGCCTGACATCCGCGCCATCGCCGAGGTCGCGCACGCGCGCGGCGCTCTCGTCATCGACGACAACACCTGGGCAACGCCGCTCTATCACCGCTCGCTCGAACAAGGCGTCGACATCAGCATGCAGGCCGCCACCAAATATATCGGCGGCCATTCCGACATCATGTTCGGCACCATCTCGGCGAATGCCAGGGCATGGCCGCAGATCACCGAAGGTATCCGCCTGCTCGGTGTCTGCGCCGGCCCGGACGACGTCTTCCTCGCACTGCGCGGCCTGCGCACGCTATCGGTGCGGTTGGCGCAGCATCACCGGTCCGGCCTCGACATGGCGCGCTGGCTCGCGAGCCGTCCCGAGGTCGCACGCGTGCTGCACCCGGGGCTCGAGACCGATCCTGGCCACGCGATCTGGAAGCGCGATTTTACCGGCGCCTCGGGCCTGTTCAGCATCGTGCTGAAGCCGGCGCCGCAGACGGCCGTCGACACCATGCTCAACACGCTGAAGCTGTTCGGCATGGGATTTTCCTGGGGCGGTTTCGAGAGCCTCGTGATTCCCTTCGATTGCGACGGCTATCGCACCGCGACCAAATGGGCGCCGGGCGGGCCTACCCTGCGCATTCACATCGGCCTCGAAAGCAGCGACGACCTCAAGGCCGATCTCGATCGCGGCTTCGCTGCCCTCAAAGCGGCGATGTGAGCCCGCTGGCGATGCGACGTGGCCCGCAGCAGGCACAACGTCATCGTTGCCGCGCCGAGCGGCGTCAGCGATTGAGCGTCTTCGACGAGTTGGCGCGGTTCTTCCAGATCAGCATGATGTTGCGGATATAGATGACGGTTGCCAGCGCCTGTCCGAGGATGATGACCGGCTCGCGCTTGACGACGCCGTAAACCAGCGTCATCAGCCCGCCGCCCATGGAGCAGAACCAGAACGCCATCGGCACCACGCTGTTGCCGGCGCGCTCGCTCGCGATCCACTGGACCAGGAAGCGCGCGGTGAAAAACAGCTGCGCAACGAGCCCGAACGCCAGCCAGAAGTCGAACTTGGCGACGAAGACATCGTAGAGATAGTCGCTCAGCGCCTGTCCGTAGTGGATGATCATCTCGTCACCTCAGTCACCTCTGGCGTCGGCTGCTTGCGGCGGATCAGCCACCACACGCCGGCGAGATCCATGATCCCGATCCAGAGACGGTCGAAGAAGCCGTAATTGGACACGCCTGAGCGGCGCGGCCGGTCGATCACGTCGACATAGGCGATCTCGAAACCTTCGCGGCGGACCAGCGCCGGCAGGAAACGATGCAGCCCGTCGAAATAGGGCATCATCAGGAAGACATCGCGGCGGAACGCCTTCAGGCCGCAGCCGGTGTCACGCGTGCCGTCCTGGAGGATCGCGTTGCGTACCTTGTTCGCCACGCGCGACTGGAATTTCTTGAAGCCGGTATCCTTGCGGCCGACCCGCTGTCCTGCGGCAAGTCCCACATGGCTGCCCTTCTCGACCGCCGCGATCAGGTCCGGCAGGAAGGCCGGATTGTTCTGTCCGTCGCCGTCGAGCGTCGCGACGATCGCGCCGCGCGCCGCACGCACGCCGCTGCGCACCGCCGCGGACTGGCCCCCTGACCGGGCATGACGAAGCTGCCGCAGATTGTCCCGCTGCTTCATGATGGACGCGAGCCGCTCGCCGGTCGCGTCGGTCGAGCCGTCGTTGACGTAGATGATCTCATAGGCCCAGCGGCCATCGAGCGCCGACGTGATCTCCTCGATCAGGGGCGCGATGTTGTCGGCTTCATTGCGCACGGGAACGACGATGGAAACCGCAGGCTGGGAAACCGAAGGCTGGGACGACGACAAATCGAAAGCTCGTGGTTGGAATTGGCCTGCGCCCTGGGGGAGCCGGCGGCCCCGGCAGGCAGCCGCTTTTATGGGGCGGATGCCCCGCGGGCAACCCTTTTGAGGCGGCCCGGGAGCAGCCCCGGGAGGGGCACGATGGTGCCGTCGGCGCGGATGGCAAAGGCGAGTCGCCGGGCCGCAAACCAGTAGCGCACCGCCAGCGCGCCAATCATGCCGACCAGAGCCCCGGCGGCGACGTCGCTCGGGTGATGCGCGAGCAGCATCAGCCGCGTCAGCAGGATCACGATTGCGTAAGTGAACATGAACACGCGCAGGCGCGGCCACAGCGCCGAGACCGCAAACGCCAGCGCGAACGCGGTCACGGCGTGCCCAGATGGCAGGCTGGCATAGGCCCCCGTCCCCTCAAGCGGCATGAAGTTGAACGGATTGGCCTTGCCGCCGACGAACGGACGGCCGCGGCCGATGAGATATTTCAGGATCTCGGCGACGAGCACGGAGAAACCGACCGACAGGAACAGGAACTGCAGCTGCGTGCCGAAGCCCAGCAGCAGCGCGCGGCGGGTGCCGTGAAGTCCGGCCGCGACCAGCGCCACGACCAGCAGCGCCGTGCCAAGCACCGAGAGCACATACTCGTCCTTGCCGAAATCGGTGAGGATGCGGATCGGCCACAGGCCCGGCATGCCGCGCGCCGGCATCCACTGGATCTCGGTCTGGTCGAACAGGACCATCAGTAAAATGACGAGCGTCGCGCCTGCCGCGCCCAGCCACAGCGAATGCCGCGCAAGCTTGCGGGCCGCCACGGCCCGGCGCGAATGCGAGGGCGTGCGGACGAGCTGCGCCAGCGCGCGGCCCGACACGGCGAGCAATTGCGCGGGATAGCTCGCGCGCGGCGCGATGTCGGTCGGGACAGGCATCCTACTCGGTGCCTTCGGATCGGAAGATCGAGATCGAGATGGCGCGTCCTTGCGAGAAATTGTAGCCGTCGATGCGTGCGCCGACCTTGTAGCGCAGCCCGATCGCCTCGGCGCGCTGCACGAAGCCGCGCTCCGAGCGCTGCTCGATCAGCGCGAAACGGCAGCTGCCCTGCCCCAGGAAATCCGCCGCCCCGGAGCCATCGGTGAGCAGCGTCTTGGTTCCGGTGAGGAACACGAGACTCGGCTCTTGATAGCCGGCCGCAGCCGCCTTTGGCCCGACGCAGGTGACGTTGCGCAGCGCGCGCGCGACCTCGATGCTCGGAAAGACCGGCGTCAGCGACGGCAGCACGATGCCGTAGACAACGAACGCCAGCATCAGGGCTGCGACCAGCGCGTTGAGCAGCGAACGCTCCGCCCGGTTGTTGTCGTAGAGCCACCAGGCGAACAGGCCGAAGATCAGCGCTGCTGCGATGAACGGCCAGGCGACGAAAGCCGGCTGCCGCGTCAGCATTACTGCGCCGACCACGGCGATGATCGAGCCGGCCGCGGGGATCGCGAACCACCAGGCCGAACCTCGCATCAGCCAGGAGCGCGACAGAACGCGCCGCTCCAGCGCGCCGACGGTGAGGATCGCGATCGCCGGATACAGCGGCAGCACGTAATGCGGCAGCTTGGTCAGCACGGCCTCAAGCACGATCCAGGACGGGATCAGCCAGGCCAGCAGGAACTGCGCACCGGGCTCGCGCCGCGCGCGCCAGACCGCAGGCGCCGCCATCGCCGCCAGCGGCGCGCCCGGCCAAAACGTGATCCAGAACAGCGCGAGGTACAATCCAGGCGGCGCGCCGTGGGATTCCTGCGCTCCCAGCTTGCTCAGCATGTCGCCGCCGACGGAATCGGCGAAGAAGGCGTCGCCCGCGCGCCAGAAGATCGCGACGAACCAGGGCAGCACCAGCACCAGCATCCACATCAGGCCCCAGACCGGGCGCAGCTTCCACAGCCAGGAGGCATCGCGGTCCTGGATCGCAAGGGTGACGATTGTCAGGCCTGCGAACATCAGGATCAGCGGGCCCTTGATCAGGATGCCGACCGCCAGCGCGGTCCAGAAGATCGCGGGCCAGCTCCAGGGCGGATGCGTCTCGTCCTCGGCGCGCTGCCAAGACAAATAGGCCCGCGACATCGCGCCCATCGCGGCAACTACGCAGAACAGCAGCATGGCGTCGGTCTTGGCGAGCCGCGCCTCGACGCCGAGCAGCACGGAGGCACTCATCAGGAGTGCGGCAAGCACCGCGGCGCGCCGCGTGACGAAGCCGAGCGCGGTCCAATAGGTCATGAGCACGGCGCCGATCGCGCCGATCAGCGATGGAATCCGGTAAACCCAGATCCGCAATTCGGCCTTCGGAAGCTTCAGCGCCGAGGCAATTTCAACCGCCGCCGATTGCAGCCAGTAGATGCCGACCGGCTTTTTGTAGCGGACGTCCTCCTGGAAGCGGATGTCGACATAGTCGCCGCTTTCAACCATCTGCTTGGTGGCCTGGGCAAAGCGCGCCTCGTCGCGGTCAACCGGCGGGATAGTGAAGAAGCCCGGCAGGAACAGCAGCAGCGCGCACAGCAACAGGAAGGCGACAGCACGGGCATGGCTGGCCGTGACGTAGTCGAGCAGCAACACGAGCCGGCTGCCCGGATTCACGGGCGCTTTGGGCTCGCGCGGTGCGCCAAAACGGGGGCTGGTATAGCTCTCGGCCATTGGTTCCGCTTACGCTGAAACCGTCATTCCGACAACCGCTTGAGGCCCCTTCATTGAATTCGAATGACAACTGTGTCCGCCGCGCCAGTGGCGTCGATCACCGTGAGCCGCGCAAAGCCCGGGCCGGGCGGATCGATCAGGCGCTGGCGCCGCCCGTCGATCTCGCCGAGCGCCGCGCCGTTAACCATGACGGTCATCGGCAGCACGCCGCCGGCGACCTTGACCGGCATGGCCGCACTCGCGTCGCCGCCGGACCGGTCGACATCGATCCGCGAACCGTTCAGCGGAAACTGGATGTGCAGCGCCTGCTCGCTGCCGGTCCGCACCAGTTCCCCCACGGGGCGGAACCGCTTCAACGGCAGCGGTAACTTCGCGTTGCTGGCAATCAGGGTTCCCCGGGGCGGCTTTGGCAACGCGGCCAGCGTCTTGCCGGTGCGGGCGAACGCGTCGAACAGGATGGGCGCGGCAGCGACGCGGCCGATCAAGCCGGGAACCGGCGCACCGTCGGGCCGGCCGACCCAGACGCCGATGGTCATGCGGCCGTCGAATCCGACCGACCAGGCATCGCGATAGCCGTAGGAGGTGCCGGTCTTGAAGGCGATGCGATTGTGGGCCGCGTTTTCCGGCGGCGGCGTGCCCAGCAGCACGTTGCCGACCTGCCAGGCCGCGACGGGGTCGAGCAGCCTGAGAGGTTCGCGGTCGTCTCTGGCGGCCATGACCTCGCGCAGCGGCTTGGTGGTGCCGAGCCGTGCAAAGCCCGTATAAAGCTGGACGAGGTCCTGCAACGTCACGCCGACGCCGCCGAGGCCCATGGCAAGACCGGGCGCCTCGTCCTTGGGAAGCACCAGATTGCCGCCGGCCTGCCGCAGCCGCGACGACAGCCGGCTCGCGCCGACGCGGTCGAGCAACACAATCGCAGGCACGTTCAGCGAGAGCTGCAGCGCCTTCTTGACCGGCACCGTGCCCTGGAACGTCATGTCGAAATTCTCCGGCGCGTAGGAGCCGAACCGGACCGGCCTGTCGTCGATCAGACTGTCGGGATGAACGAAGCCGTCCTCGAAGGCGATGCCATAGATGAACGGCTTCAGCGTCGAGCCCGGCGAGCGGATCGCGCGCGTCATGTCGACCTGCCCTGCCCGGCTTTCGTCGAAGTAGTCGGCGGAGCCAACGCGCGCGAGCACGTCGCCGCTCTCATTATCGACCACGATGATGCCGACCGAAATATTCGGGCCCAGTGCAAGGGCGCGGTCGTGCGCCAGCGGCTCCAGGACCTTCTGCAAGGTTGCATCCAGCGTCAGCTTGATGACGGGCGTATCTTTGAGGGTCGCAAGCGCGGTGTCGGCGGCGTGCGGCGCCAGGATCGGCATCGGCTTGCGCAGTTTTGGCACGGGGACGGCCTTGGCCTGCTTCGCATCATCAGCGCTGACCACATGCTCTTCGACCATGCGATCGAGCACGCGGTCGCGCGCCTTGCGCGCGGCCTCGGGATAGCGATCGAGCCGCCGCGTCTCCGGTGATTGCGGCAGCGCCACCAGCAGCGCGGCCTCGGCCAGCGTGAGCCGCTTCGGTTCCTTGCCGAGATAGGCGATGGACGCCGCACGGACGCCCTCGAGATTGCCGCCATAAGGCGCAAGCGCCAGATAGAGGTCGAGGATCTCGGCCTTGCTCATGCTGCGCTCGATCTCGATCGCCCGCACGATCTGCCGCAGCTTGGCATGGAGCGAGCGTTGCCGCCGCGGCTCCATCAGACGCGCAAGCTGCATGCTGATGGTCGAGCCGCCCGAGACGATGTGGCCGCGCGTTGCGAGTTGCAACGCGGCGCGGCCGAGCGCGAGGGGATCGAGACCGTTATGCGCATGGAAGCGCTGGTCCTCATAGGCGAACAGCAGTTTCAGATAGGTCGGATCGACATTAGCGATGGTGTCGACCGGCAGCCGCCAGCGGCCATCCGCCATGGCATAGGCCCGCAGCAGCTTGCCGTTGCGGTCGACAATGGTGGTCGAGACCCGTCGGGACTCGTCGAGCGGCAGCGGGCCGAGGGAGTAGACCCAGCCGACAAAGCCGACGATGGCGAGGATGAGAGTAAGTGCGGCGACGGAGAGGACACGCATGGTCGCGCGCCCTGCTCCGGTGCTGTCATTCCGGGATGGTCCGAAGGACCAGACCCGGAATCTCGAGATTCCGGGTTCGGTGCTTCGCACCGCCCCGGAATGACGAGATATGTTCTCAGCTTCGCCCACGTCGCTCACTTCGCCGTCCGCACCTCGACCGTTCCCGTGCCCGTCCGCCCGTAGCGCGAGGGATTGTACATGTCCTCGACATAGGCCTGCGGCAGCACGTATTTGCCGGGCGAGACCGCGCGCACGACATAGGCGACGGTGAAAACCGCCTTGGAATCCGAGGCCCGGTCCACGGCCGCCGTGAAGCGGTCGTCGCGGAACTCGGTATTTTCGGGCTCCTCGCCGTCCTCGATCCAGTCCAGCGTGCCGCTGTCACCCGACGACACCAGCTTCGGATTGTCGATCTCCAGGCCCGCCGGCAGATAGTCAGATACCATGATGTGGCCGTATTCGGGTTTGGCCTCGGTGATCTTCAGCACCACCGCAAAGCGCTGGTTCTGCTTGACCTTGCTGATGTCGGCCGGCTTGCCGTCGAGCGTGAAATAGCTGCGCTCGATCTTGAAGCCGCTGGACGCAGCCGGCTCCGGGGTCAAAGGCGAGCCCGAGACCGAGATCACCGCGTGCACCGGTGCATCGCCGGTGTTGGTGATCTTCAGCGGCTTGCCGTCCAGCGTCGCGGCTTTGTAGCTGCGGTAGAGCGCGGTCTTGACGCTCTGGCCGTCGACCTCGATCGAGAGATTCTCCCTGGCCAGCGCCCGTGCCGCCAGCACCAGCCACGCATTCTCCTGCGTGGAGGTATAGGGCGTGAGACCGCGCGCGGTCTCGACGCGGGCCACCGCCTGCGTCAGCGTCGCCTTCGGTGCATTGCCTTCGCTCGCGAGCGAGACCAGAGCTGCGGCATCGCGAAGCTGCGAGCCGTAATCGGTGCGGCCGAACTCCAGCACCGGTTTGGGCGCGAGGCTGTCGAGGGCGGCGCCGTAGACCCGCTCCGCGCGATTGCGGTCACCGACCAGCGCCAGCGCAGCGGCGAGCTGCGACTTGGCGATCGGCGTTGCGAGGTTGGACAGCTTGGTGTCGGCGAGATAGCGCAGGTCGCCGATCGGCGCCGCGCCATTGCGGGCGAGCACGTACAGGCCATAGGCGAGATCGCGCCCGCCATCCTTCTCCGGCTCGTTGCCGTTGACGACGGAGTTGCGGATGCGGTCGAGCGCGTTCTTGAACAGCACGTCCGGCACCACAAAACCCTTTTCTCGGGCGCGGGTGAGGAAGTCAGTTACATAGGCGTCGAGCCACGCATCGTCGCCGCCCGCCGACCACAGGCCGAACGAGCCGTTGGAGCCTTGACGCGCCAAGAGCCGCTCGATCGCATCGCGGATGCGCTGGTCGACGTCGGTATCCATGGCCAGATGCGCGCCGGCGGCGAGGTCGTTGACATAGAGCAGCGGAAGGGCGCGGCTCGTGATCTGCTCCGAGCAGCCATAGGGATAGCGGTCGAGCGCTTTGAGGATCGTCGCCGCATCGAGCGCGGTCGACAGGCTCGCCGAGACCGAGACGCTGCCGGTGCCTGGCACGAGATCGGCGAACATGTCCGAGGTCAGCGTCAGGCTCTCGCCCTTGGCCAGCGTGCGGATCGAGCGCCGCGCCAGCACCTGCGTCGCCGCCTTGACGTCGAACGCGTAATGGCGCGCCAGCGTCAGGCCGTCCGGTCCCTTGATGTCGACGTCGAGCGTCGCCTGCCCCGCCGCGGTCGCATCGATCGCAAGTGCAAACGCGTTGCGCTGCTTGGCGGAAAGCCTGACCGTGGTGGCGGGGTTGCCGGTCATTTTCACCGGTCCGCCGATCTTGATGTTGATGACGTAGTCGCCGGCCTGGCCCTCGACATTGTCGATCTCGAGGTTGACCGTGCCGTGGTCGCCGTTGAGCAGGAAGCGCGGCAGGGTCGTGGTCAGCACCACGGGATCGCGGATCACCACATCGGTGTTGGCACGGCCGAGCTTGGTCGCGGTCCACGCCACCGCCATCACCCGCGCGGTGCCGGCAAACTCCGGAATGTCGAAGCTCACCTCCGCCGTGCCGTCGGCAGCGACGGTGACGATACCGGAATAGAGCGCCAGCGGCTTCTGCGCCGGCGGCGAGCCCTGCAGCTCCGCCGCGCCGGCGTCACCGCCGGACTTGATCTGACCGCGCGTGCCCGACATGCCGTCGATCAGTTGCCCATAGAGGTCGCGGATCTCCGCGCTGAGGCGGCGCTGGCCGAGATAGTAATCGTCCGGTGCCGGCGGCTTGTAATTGGTGAGGTTGAGGATGCCGACATCGACCGCCGCAATGACGACCTTGGCGTCCTCGCCCGGATTGAGCCCGTCCAGCTTGACCGGGATCTTCAGCGTGGAGTTCGGCCGGATCAACGCCGGCGGCGTCAACTTCACCTGCAACGTGCGGGTCTGCTTGTCGATGCCGAACCATTTCAGCCCGATCGCGCGGCCCGGCATGCGCTGGGCCGCGGCATCGAGCGGACGGCGCAAAGTCGCCACCACATAGGCGCCGGTGCCCCAGTCCTTGCCGACCGCAAGCTTGACCTGGGCGGTGCCTTCCTTCGCGTCGATGGTCTGCGTCGTCAGCAGGCGGTCGCCGAGCACGTTGACGGTCAGCTTGCCGGCGCTGCGGACGTTGACCGACACCGTCATGGTGTCGCCAGAGGCGTATTGCGGCTTGTCGATCGAGGTCTCCAGCAGGTCCGGCGTATCGGCGCTGCCGTCGGAATACCAGCCGACGTCGAACTGCACCGAGGTCACCGGGCCGTCGGCATCGTTCGACTTGACGTCGAGCCGGTAGCGGCCGGGCTTCGGGCTGAGCGATATCCGCGACGGCTTGTCGGCGGCGACGGTGACGTCACCGTCCGCAACGCGCGAAGTCGACTTGACCGGCTCGTATTCCCAGTAATTATTCTGGCGATACCACTGGTAACGGGACTCCATCTTCAGGAGTTCGTAGCGCAGGCCGTCGCGGCGCAGCCGCTCGCCCTCGGGCGAGACGAACACCACGTCGAACTCGGCCTTGTCGCCCTCGGCGACGTTCTTGTCCGCGAACAGCGGCTTGATGCCGATCATGGCGGTCGCGGGGGCGACCGGCAGCACCAGTTTGCGCTCGACGGCACGGCCGCCGGTCTCGACCATGCGGACGAAGATCTGCGCCTCCTGCGGACGCGTCGAGGCCGGCTGCTTGTCCAGCGTCACCGGGAAGGTCGCGACACCATTGGCGTCGGCCTCGGGCAAGTTCTCGAGCGGTGTGCGCTCGTTCGACGTGGTCTCCTCGTCGGCCACACCGAACTGATAGCCGGCAAAGCCCGGACGCTCCGACGCCGGCGCAATCAGCAAGTCGCCTTCGAGCTGGAGGCCCGAGGCCGTCGCGCCGTAGAGGAAACGGCCGTCGGCCTTCAGCTCCACAGGAGCGTTAGCTTTGATCAGCTTGTCCTTGGCGGACAAGTCGAATTCGATCCGGTCGGGGACATAGTCCTCGACCATGAAGGTGGTCTCGCCGACCGACGATCCCTTCGGATCGGTGAAGGCGCGCACCCGCCAGGTCCCGGTCGGGACGGCCGAATTGAGCGGCACGGCGAGCGAGCGGCCACCGGCGCCCTGATCGGGCAGCAATGCGCGGCGGTATTCGACGCCATCGGGCCGCTCGATCACCAGCGTCATCGGCCCGCCGGCGACGGCATTGCCCTGCCCGTCGCGCAACAGCGCGGTGAGATACACGGTCTCGCTGGAGCGGTAGACGCCGCGCTCGGCATAGACGAAGGCGTCGGCACCGACCGGCGCCGCACGGCCGGAGACGCCCCGGTCGGACAGGTCGAAGGCGGAGGTCTTCAGGCTCAGGAAGGCGTAGTCGGCCTTCTCGCCCGTGACGGTCAGCAGCGCCGGCGACAGGCCGCCCTCGCCGCGTGCGAGGCCCGTCTCGAACAGCACGTGGCCGCTGTCATCCGTCTTGCGCGTTGCCAGAATCTCGTTGTTGCGGGCAATCAGGCGCACCTCGGCCTTGCCGACCGGATCGGTCGAGGCCAGCGAGTTCACAAAGACATGGATGCCGTCATTTCCGGAATAGGCCGAAACGCCGAGATCGGAAATGATGAACCATTGGGTAGCGAGTTGGTCGTCGTCATCGGAGCCCGGGCCCTTGGCCGCGGCCGTCATCACGTAGACGCCGGGCTGAAGCTCGCCGAGCGCCTGGTCGACCGGGAATGCAGTGGTGACGTCCTGGTTCAGCGTCATCGCGGTAGCAAGCTCGCCGGACCAGACTTTGACGCCGCGTTCGCCGCCGAGATCAGTGAGCTGGTACTTCGACAGCGTCTTCTGGAAATCGCTGTCGACGACCGTATTGATCAAGTTGCGATCGCCGATCCGGAAGACGTCGACGTTGACGGCGGGCGTGTTCACGCTGACCACGGGAATGCCGCGCTGGCCGGTCCGCGGCAGCACATAGGCGCGGCTGGTGAAGCGCACGAACGGCTTGCGGTCGCGCACATAGACGTTGAACTCGGCCGATTTCGGCAGGCCCTCCTTCACGGTGGACGGCAGGCCGGCGCGCAGATTGATGTTGTAGCGCTCGCCATGCTTCAGCCCGTCGACGCAGAGCTGCTTGCCCTCGGCCGACAGCGCCGGCTTGTCTTGGCCCGCCAGCGCGAGGAAGGGCGCAAAATCGGTGCGCTTGGCCAGTTCCTCCGAGAACTGGAAACAGGCGCGCGGGCTCGCCGAATCCGAGTCCACCGTATAGTCGAGCAGCCGGAAACCGTGCTCGTCACGCAGTTTCTCGTAACTGCCACGAACGTCAGCGACCTCGCGCATGTCGAGCGACAGCCGCAATGCATCCAGTGCCGGCCGCCACAGCTTGCGCTCGGCCAGCGATTTGCCGAGCACGGCGAGCGCGTTGGCCTCCTCGCCCGGATTGCCGGCGCGCATGTAGGCGATGTAGGCGGCGGTCGAGGCGCGCTCCTGCAGGAAGGTCTGCTCGGTCGAGCTCTTGGGCGTGATCTGGAAGATCGCTTTGGCAAGCCGCAGCCAGTTGCCGGCATCTTCAGGCATGGTCGCCGCGATCTGGCCGAGCACCGACAGACCTGAGCGGAAATCGTTGCGCCGGAAGGCGGCGTCGGCGTCGGTGCGCAAGCTCGCGCCGGTCTTGGCGACCGGACCCGCCTCGGCCTTGATCTGCGCCTCCAGCTTGATGGCGGAATCGGCGAGATCATCGCGCTTGAACGCCTTGTCCGCGGCGTTGGCGGCCACCAGGCCGAACGCCAGCGCGGCGCAGAGTGTGACGGCGCGAACAAGACCGATCATGATGGACTCCCGGAGATCACGGCGAGCGCCGCGTGAGCATGAAGTGCGCGGAAAGGTGACGGACTCAAGGCGAGGGAACAAGATGTGCAAATCGTCGCATTCGCCATGGCAAAGCAAGCCCTCAGTGACCGATCGCGATGAGCCGCGCACGCCGTCCTGATGGCGCAGCCAAACCTGACCCGTCGACCGGCGGCCATGTCCCGGAAGCTGGCATGCGTTCCCGGCGATGTGATCCATCGTCCAGTCCGCGGCCGCCCGACCCGGCACCCTGACACCCCACCGTTCCGCTTTGTCGCGTCGTGCGGGAAAACGGTTCGGTTCAGACTTGGCGCGGGCGAGGATTTTTCATATGTGGCGTGATAGAAGACCGGAAGGCGGTCGCCGAGGCCGGCTCCAGACGGTCCCGTAGCTCAACTGGATAGAGCATCAGATTTCTACTCTGAGGGTTGCAGGTTCGATTCCTGCCGGGATCGCCAGCTATAGACCTGCCTTTGATTTCATTGACGAAAATAACCGTCGTTTTCCCACTTTTTTGACACCCTTTTCGAGTGAGGAAAAATTCACTATTCGTTCACGCATGCCCGACGACCTCTCCCTGCGCAAAGCCGTCATCGGCGGCGAGACCGCGCCGCACGATTACCTGGTGATCTGGGATGACCTGCCGATTGGCCGCATCTTCCGCACCAACGCGGTCGGCGGCGGCGAGGAATGGTCGTGGAGTTGCTTCCTGCCGAACGTGCCGCAGCGCAGCCATCACCGTGGCCGCGCCAGCCGGCTCGAGTACGCCAAGGCCGAGTTCAGGAAGGCCTGGACCGAACTGCATGGCGAGATCAGCCATGACCAGATCCGCGCCGCGCGCGCGATGACCAGCGACCACAGCCGGCCATGGCACCAGCGCGGATGAATGCGGGCCGGCGCCCCGGGAGAGCGCCCTAGGTCGTCGCCGCCTGGATCGCAGCCAAGGACACCCCGCCGTTTGTCGCGTACGCCCACGCCTGCTTATAGGAAAGCGTCGAGGCATCCAATCCGTTTTCGAAGAACACCGAGTTGCCGTTATAGGTGCTCATGCCAGTGTCTTGCGCCCAAACGGAATTGACCAGCGTAGATCCCTTCCACAGACCACCCCAGACATAGGGCGGTCCGATGAAGCACCGATACGTGTAGTCGGTATTCGCCGTCAAGCCCGTATAGGCCGAATTGCGCGTGATCGACTGAAAAGCCACCTGGCCGCCATTGTAGAAGGTCCAGTCCAGAGCGCCGTCGACGCCAAGACGGAAATGCAGCATCCCGTTGAGGTAGTTTTGCCCGGTGATGAAATTGGCGATCGTCGGCGAAGGCGTCCCGCTGGTCGAAAGCGCAATACCGCCGGTCGTGGCATAGGCCAGGCGCGGGCATTCCGTCGCCGAAACGCTGACGGTCGCTCCGCTCGACGTCGCCGTGATTCCGCTCGCGATCGACGTGGCGTTGCTGTTGATGACGGAAGCCAGCGCCGTCGCTGCGGTTATCAGCGTGTCGGTCCCGTTCAGCACATAGGAGACCTGATAGAAGGCGGCCGACCTGCTGGGGTAGATGTTGACGTACATCGCCGCGCCATTCGCCGCGGTGCCGCCGACAATCAATTTGTTGACGACCGAGGAGACGCGGAAGATGCATCCCGCCTCCTTGACGACGCCCGACGTATCAGAGCGGGAATAGGAAGATCCTGTTGACGTTTGTGTGAGAGTGTTGCCGCTGACTGTGAGGCTGGCGCCGGCTGATCCATCCGCGGCCCATGCAGGTCCTCGCACATCCGGCACCCGGCCGGATAGCGCGCCGCTGCCGGAGAATCGATCGAGAAGCAACGGGACCGCGGCTCCCCCAAGGACAACAGCACGCTGCTGCGGCGTGAGAGCCTCGAGGCTTTCGGGTAATCCGGCTGCGACCACCGCGGCTGATGCGCCCGTCAGAAGCTTGCGGCGAGTGATGCGCATCACCACCACCCTTTCAGATTGCCATAGAGCGCCACGAAGCCGTAGAGCGCGCCGAGCCCGTAGACCGTGAGCACGGCCGCGCCGCCCCACACGACGAGCCGCCCGGCGATCGCGTAGAGCACCCTCATGTCATGCTCCCCGGCATGAAGCAGCGGATTGACGGACCCTGGTAGCCCCAGATCGGCCACACCATCGTTCGCCCTGCCCTGTTCGGCTCGGTGATGACGGCATCCTCGGGTACGTCCAGCCAGATCATGTTGGTCTTGTCGGCCTCATCATTCGAGCGCGGAATCCGGACGCGGTAGCGGCCATCCTTGGATTCCCAGTCGACGTCGGACAACGCGTAGCCGTCGGCGTCCGAACAGCAGGGACCATTGCGGCTGCGCAGGCTGTCAAACCAGGTCTTCAGGTCGGAATTTGCGTAGCGGCCGTCGCGGTCGCGTGCGGCGACGTCGAGGACGAGTGCGCAGAGCACCGAGACGATCAGGCTAAAGACGCCAAGGCCTGCGATGGTCTCCCCGATCGCGGCGCGGAGCGGGCCCTTGGCGCGGTCGGAAATCAGAAGGCCTGCCATCATCACGACGAACGAGCCCGCGCTCCATAACGGCACGAACATCAACGCCTCCTATTGACTTCGATTCCAGTGGCTGTCGGCAAGACGGTTGATCGCGGCGAGCATGCGCTCGCCAATGTCGTTCTGCTTCTCGAGGAGCTTCACGATTTCGAAGCTGTTCTCGTGCATGTGCGCGATGGCCTGCTGCATCTCCCACCGGGCTTGCAGGTCCTCCACGCCGGGATCTGGCTTCTTCTGCTGATCCTGCAGGCCGCGCAGCATGGCCCAGACGCCGATGCCGGCGATGATGAGGCCGATCACAATGCCCTGGATGACCGGCCAGGGCGCAAGCGCCTCAAGAACATCCTTCATGGTCCGCCACCGCCCTGTAAGCCACGTCGAGTTCGCCAAGCACGATCATCGACCAGAACGGTACGTCGGGTGACATCAGCCCATGCTTGAAGGACAATTGGATCAGCGCCAGGTCGATCTGCGTCCACATGACGGCGCAAGCGATCGCCATGGCGGCGCGGATCATTGGTCCGGCCCTGCGACCGGCGATTTCGTGGCCGTTGAGCACAAGCCCGATGAGACGGACGAGGCCAACGCCGAACAGGATCACGGCGACGAAAGCCGCGGACATCGGAAATGCGATCAGTTGGAACGTATCCGCGAGCACGATGTCGGGCGAGATCACGATCGCCGCTGCAAGCCACAGCATTGCGACCGTGATCACCCATTCGAAGCGGCGTCCCTTGCAGTTCGTCGTCAACGGCGTGGTGCAGGCCGGCTTCACGTCGGCGGGCAATCTCACGATCAGCGGGGTCACGACATTCTCCTCCGCGATCAATTACGGCGGTGTCACGCTCTCCAACTCTGTCACGGGCACCGGAAGCATGGTGCTGTCGTCCGGAGCGACACTGGCAAATCCGATTATCTCTGGTGCTTCACCAGCCGCAGTCGGTGCACTCGGCTACAACGCAGGTCTAATCAGCTGGTACGATGGCGCGAGCATCCGATCCGCGCTGGCTGCTGACACTGTTCAAACCATCACCAACAAAACGATCAACGCCGCGAACAACACTTTGACGGGAACGGCTGCCGGCCTTACCGCCGGTGCAGTGCCCGCAAGCGGCATCACCGGAACGACGCTCGCCTCAAACGTCGTGACTTCGTCGATCACGCAGGTGGGGTCATCTCTCGGAGTGAATGGCGCGGCCAGCGGTCGTACCGCGCAAGTCAACGTCGCTTCGACCGCGAGTTCTGCGAACCAACTACAGATCAAGGGCTATCAAGCCTCTCTGGAGGTCATGAACCAAGCAGCCAACGCCAATTTTTATTTTGGTGTTAACGACGCTTCAAGCAACGAGCTGTGGATTGGCGGGGGCTACTCGGCCGGACAGGGGTTAAACCCATCCATGGTGATCGATAGCGTGGCGCAAGTTTCATTTGGGATAGGCGCCGCTCGTTCTCAAATGAGTGGAGGTTTTCCTGGTACGTTTTCCGTCACCGACAACATTGTAAGCACAAGCAATCCGTGGATTGCGACGTTTATTTCGCAGGGAAAAGGAACGAGCGGATACAACGGAAACTACTTTACCATTGGTGCTTATTCTGGCGGAGCCATTAGCCCGCAACCTTCTTTGCAGTTCATCGGACTTAGAGGCACCATCGCGGCTCCAACCGCAGTCAAGTCCGGTGACATTCTGGGCGTGCTCGGCCCGATGGGATACGACGGATCTTCGTTTTCGACGTGGTTGTCCACTATCGACTATTCCGCTCAGATTTCTTGGTACACAACGCAGGATTGGACTTCTACGGCGCATGGGACTCAAACCAGATTTACCTATGTTCCGAACAACAGCAAAACTATCACTTTGGGATGGGTCTTAGACCAAGACGGCAGCTTCAATTCGGGCAACTCTTCCGGCGGATCCAAGGGGCCGGGAACGATATCCGCTGCCGGATCGCTATCGATTGCATCTGTTTCAACCGTCAACAGCGGCACGGCAAGCATCACGATCGGAGATGCGTCGCTGAACGCCGGCTCATATCTCCGATATCAGGGGTCGAGCACTCAGTACAATTGGCAGCAGTCGTCTAACGCTTTCGTTTCGAACACCTTGGAATGGACCCCCTCTACTGCAACGGGTGGAACAACGTTCACGACTCCAGTGATGAAGCTGACCCCCACTGGCGCTCTTACGGTGAACACTTCCGTCACCGTCGTTCCAACTGTTGTCAACAGTCTGCCCGCGTGCACGGCTGGCCTTGACGGCGCACGGGCTTTCGTAACGAACAATGCCACGGCAACATCATTTGGCGGCGCGGTCACGACGGGTGGGACCAACCATCATGTCGTATATTGTGATGGATCTGGGACGCCGGCGTGGAAGCAAGGATAGGGCGGCAATGGCGGCGGCGTGATCGTTTCGCTGCCCTGAATCTCATCGGCTCAACTCAAACGGATCATCCATCATGAAAAAGCTCATCGTGCTGCTGTCGTTGATCTCCACCCCTGCATTCGCCGAGCAGCCTGATCCGGCGTTCATGCAACGCGCCATCGCCGCGCTGCAGAACCAGCGCAACCAGGCCCTCGACGCGGCGGCCGTAGCGAGCGCGAAGGCCGAGGGGCTGTCCGATGACCTGGTCAAGGCGCAGGCCCGGATCAAGGAACTGGAAGAGAAGAAGCCGCAGGGCAAATAACCCTACGCATCCAGCAGAACCTTTCATTTGAGGCGCGTTGCGCGACGTCGCCTTTCGGGTCGCTCGCAAACTCCATCACCGGGATCATCACCATGACCGACGGCGCCCCGCATCCGGTCCATGATGCTTTCGACGCGCAGCCGCGCCTCCAACTCCTTGGTCCGCTGCGGGCCAATCGCGACATGCATCTCCTCCCGCGCAGCGGGGGAATTCATGATCTGGTTGACGACGTTGCGGCGATCGCCCGTCTTTTCGATGGTCTGGACCAGGCGCGAGATATAACCGTCCTGGAACAGCTGCCGCTCCTCCGGGCTCATCTTGGCCAGCGCCTTTCGGGTCTCAGGGATGCCAAAGCGCTGACTGGCGCCGACGAAATTCTCGCCGGCCTCCAGCGCGTCGCCCGCCTTGAAGAATTTAGCCGCGCCCGCACGCGCTGTGGCGTAGCTCGGCACCACCTCATCCAGATGCTCTCGCAGGATCCGCGCCCAGTCCTTGGCTTCGGGCGTGCCCGTCTTGTCGAGACCGCGCTTGACGATGTCCCAGAATTGCAGGTTGGGCTCGATCTTCGAACCGTCGGAATTGGTCTTGAGCTTCAGCCGGCCAGTACCGTCGAATTCAAATGGCGTCTTGGGTGGAGTGAAACCCATCTTCGCCGCTTCGTTCTTGGCAGACACCATCGCTTTGCGGATCGCATCCTGCACCACGGGCGCCTGGCCTTTTGTTCTTCGGCGGGGCGCTCGGCGATCTCGGCGGCAACGGACACCGCAAGGCCACTTTTCTCGACAGCCTCCACCACCTCCGGCGCGGCTTCGTCCAACCCCACCCTCGGCACCATGACCTTCCTCGAAACGGCCCACGGCAAGCCTCACACGGTCAAGGGACTGGGCAACTGGTTTGCCGACCGATGCAAGGAGGCCGGCGTTCCCGGACGCGCCCACGGGCTCCGCAAGGCCGGCGCGACGCTTGCCGCGCAGAATGGCGCAACACCGCATCAGCTGATGGCGATCTTTGGCTGGAAGACGCTCTCGCAGGCCGAGCTCTACACCAAGGCCGTGCAGCAGCAGTTGATGGCTGGCGGAGCGATGAACCTGCTCGCCGCCGAAAACATCGCCGGCGACGCGCAGCACGATCTGTGGGCGCTGAACAGCGACAGCGAGTACCAGGAGGACTCGTCGATCACGGAAACCGGCCTCGTCGTGCACGCCGAGGCGAAGCCGGGTCGCTGAAGCTCATTCCGCACGAGTGGAGGCCCTATCCCTCCCAGTACCATTGGGAGAACAGCGCGGTCTTGCGGAACAGGAGCGCCGCGAGACATGCCGTCAACGCGATCGTCAGCCATGGCCGCGTCCGGCAGATCCAGCCGAGCAGCATGAAGGCGGGAAAGCAGGCCAGAAGATAACGGCCCGTCGAGCGGGTCACGCCGTCCAGCAGATAGGGCATCGCGATCGCGGCGATCCCATAGAGGGCAAGGCTGAACCGCAACCGCCAGAACGAGGCCACCGCCAGCAGCACGAAAGCGAGCAACTGCACCGCTTCAGGCCATTCCGCCCGGCGAAACGCCTCGAGCGTGACAGCCGAAGCGATCCGCTGCGACAGCGATTGCGCGTGAAACGCGTCCTGGCTGGCGACAAAGGCCAGCGGATGGCCGAACGCGATCCATAGATAGGCCATGTAGGCCAGCAGGCCCGATGCCGCCAGCACGCCGCACACCGCGATCCGCGACAGACGTTGCGGCCAGGTCATCGTCGGCGTCAACGCGATGACCGAGAGGATCACCGGCAGCAAGACGATGCTGGTCGATCGTGCCGCCAAGGACACGCCGGCCATCGCGGCCGACACGACGAATTGATGCCTCGCCAGCAGGATCAGGCTGAGCAGAACGAAGACAAGGCAGAGCGACTCCGAATAGGCCGCCGACAGGAACATCGACGACGGAAAGAAGCTGAACAGGGCGACCGTCGGCAGCACGGACTCTTCGCCGATCTCCTGCTTCACCAACCGGACCAGCAACAGCACTACGATCACCGAGCACAGGTTCGCGACCAGGAGCATCGCGACGAATGGATCCACCCGGGCCAGGACGCGCATGGCGGCCGAGACGAGCGGATAGAGCGGAAAGAAGTTGATCGAATTCAGCGCCTGCGCGGCGTCGCTGTATTGGTAGCCGTCGGTGACGATGCCGCCGTACCAGCGACCGTCCCAGCGCACCATGCGGTGGTACCATTGCGGGCCCGCAAGCCATTTTCCCGTGTAGGGTTCGGGAAGCAGCAGCGGACCGAAGTCGATGGCGATGACCACGACGAGCCGGGATGCGGCGAACAGGATCAACGCGGCAACATCGAGCCGCCAGCCGCGGCCATGGACGGCAAGCCACCGCAGTATTTGCGCCGGTCGCCGAGCCCACCAAGTAGCCGTGTCCCTGCTCGCATCAGTCATGACGGATCCGCATCATGAGACATCCCTGGTTCGCGGCTCCGGTCACGAAGGGCTAGCCGCGGCGCCTGTCTTACCCGACTGCGGCGACCGTTCCAGATGAAGTCTGCAGAATGGCACAGTCAGCGTTGTGCGAGGCGCCTCCCCTTCCCGGCCTGCGCGCCGCAACATGTGACCGCAACCTGAGCCCCCGCCGAAGCCGGCCGTCTCACAGGATGGACGCGGCCGGCGCGTAGCCGCCGGCCGGGTGTGGCCACGCGCCGGGGATCAGGCGGCGCAGCGCCGTTCAGTAACAGGCGCGCGGGTCGGCCTGCACATACTGGCCGCTGGGATAGCGGTAGTAGCAATTGCCCTGGGCAAAATAGTAGCCGGGCCGCGAAGCGGCCGTCGCACCGGCGATGGCCCCGCTGGCGCCGCCAAGGACGGCCCCCGCGGCAGCGCCGGTGGCATTGCCCGAGATCAGCCCGCCGAGCACGCCGCCGACGATGGCGCCGCCAAGTGCGCTCGCGCCGGGATCAGCCGGGGGCGGCGGCGGAGGCGGCGGTTCGTAGGCGACCGGTGGCGGGGCGTAGGCCACCGGCACGTCGTCGTAATAGTCGTCTGAGATATAGGCGGGCGGACCGGCCATCCGTTGCGGATAATAGTACCAGACGCCGCCGACGTCCCACCACCAGCCTGAGCGGCCGTTGCGGACCTCGTGGCGCCAGCGACCGCCATCCCAGGCGCGATTGCCGCGATAGGACTGGCCGCCCCAGTCGCGCGCAGGTGCCGGCCCGCGGGCGTAGTTGCCGCCGGGCGGCGGGCCGCCGGCGTTTTGCGGGCGCGGACCAGGTCCAGCCGGACCGGGACCCGCATAGCCGGGACGCGGGCCGCCGGCCTGAGGCGGGCCACCAGGCTGCCCCTGCGGCCGGGCCGCCTGCTGCGGCGGCGAACCCTTGCGCATGTTCTGCTGATTGTTCGGGGGCGGTCCACCTGCGCCGGGGCCTGCCTGCGGCTGCGCCGAGGGCCTTGGCGGCAATGAATCCTGGGCCTGCGCCGGGACTGCGAGCAACGACATGGCCGAAACCAAGGGAATGATGATCTTGATGCTGCTGGACGCACTCATGCGTGCGGGACCCCCTACTCTTGCGATTGCCGTGCTGCCATGCGCGATAGACGATTCGCATCGCGCCAGCTGATGCCGGCTGACATAACTGATCTGCTTCGGTCGGCTAAGTCCCGTTACAAATGATTAAGATCACGGCATTTTTTCGCCTGCGGGGGCGCGCGGCGGGCGGTTCTAACGGGCCGGCTCGATCACGTTGCAATTGCTCCGCCCCGACATCAGGCAGTCCTGCATCCGGCTCGCGGCGGTGAGATCGCGGGCGAGCCACCAGCCGATTCCGAGGATCACGATGGCGATGACCAGGCCGGCCATGGCCCCGCGCCTGTTATCACCGGACGGCGGCTTTGGCGGCGATTTTTGCGTTTCGCCTGGCTCGGGCTTCAATTTGGGCTCAGTGGACTCTGTTTTGCGCATGGCTGACCGATGGCAGGGATGGGCGGGCGTCTACCACCTCTGCGGCGTCGCGTCACATCCAGCGCGACTATCCCGGCCCTATCCCCGGGTCTGCCGGATCGCATCCTTGCGCGAGGTTTCGACGGCCGGGATCTCCTCGCGGAGCCGAGGTGCGCAGCTCGTGAGCACGAAGGCGGTCTGCGTGCATTCCCAGTCGGCTCCCAGCACGGCGCTTTCGAACGGCTGAGGACGGGCGAGCAGCAACGCGGCGGCGGCCAGGGCCACCACCGCGACGGCGATTGCGAGCGCCTTCCGGCTCAGTCTTGAGATCGTCATGCCCGTGCTCCGTCTCGTCTGCGGGCGGACGCTAGGCGCCGCTCCGTGGGCCCCTTATGAGGGACATCACAATTCGGCAGATTTTCAGGGCTACGAGAGATCGTCGTGGGCTGGCGATTATTCATTGACCTGATCGGCTGCGATTATAGGTGGCTTCGCGACGCGCGCCGATGTACACGCTTCTTCGTCGCGTGGCGCCCGCTGTGCCCGGCCGACGTACCAACAGGCAGTAATTTAGGACTGAAAGTGAGGATGACAAGGTTCTTCGATGAGTGGATTTAAGGAACCAGGCTTCTCCGACCGACAAAAGGCCGCGCAGGAAGCACGCAAAAATCTTTTGAACAAATTCAAGTCGCAGCCCGGGCCCGACGATCCTGCGGTGCTGGCGAAGCGTGCCGAACGCGAGGCCCTCGCAGCCAAGCGCGCCGAGGCCAAGGCTGCGCGCGAGGCGGAAAAGGCCGAGCAGAAGCGCCTCGAGGAAGAGGCCAAAGCCGCCGAAGCCGCTCGCATTGCGCGCGAGGCGGAGGAAGCCGAGGCCAGGGCTGCTGCGATGGAGGCCGAGCAAAAGGCCAAGCGCGACGCCCGCTACGCCGCCCGCAAGGCCAAGCGCAAGTAAGCTTCGCAAGTCACGTTCAATTGAACTTGAACGAATAGCATCACTTCGGGGCGGTCCATGCGACCGCCCCCGGAGTTTCGGCGCATGCGTCGGCCTTTCGCAAGCGCCCGACGACGGCTGAAGATCAGTTCTTCTTCATCATCCCATCGTCTTTCTTCATGCCGTCCTTCGACATGGTGTCCTTCTTCATGCCGTCGTCCTTGGACATGGTGTCCTTCTTCATACCGTCCTTGGACATGGTGTCCTTCGACATGGAGTCCTTCTTCATGCCGTCGTCCTTGCCCATCTTGTCCTGGGCGAACGCGGCCGGCGACAGCGCGAGGCCAAGCGACAGAGCGGCAGCCGAGACGCCGAGTACGATGCGGGTGCGAATGGTCATGGGTGATCTTCCCTTCAGGTGAGGTTTGTCAGCGACGGACGCCGCTAACCAGACTCGACGGATGGAGGACCGGCCTTGTTACGCCGTCGCCGAGAAATTCTTCGAGAAACCGCCGACAGGGTGTTGCCGCAATCTCATGCGCAATGGGTCAGCCGGTCTTTCAAATGGTGATGACGACGTGTGTGCAGCGCAACACAACCAGCCCTTGCCGGGGCATTCGGTCTCAAACTATCAGATGAGAGAATATCGGCTGGAAGACCGGCTAGGATGGGCCTAGCGCCGGTCTTCCGAAGACCTCACCCGAACACGCCAAGAACCATCCAAAAAAACGTTTCAAGGGGATCACACCATGCTCACGCGCCGCCATTTGATCGCGACAGCCGTCGCCGCGCCCGCCATCCTCCGCTTCGGCACCGGGACCGCACATGCCGCCACAACGCTGAAGATCTCGCATCAGTTTCCGGGCGGCACCGTCGACAAGGGCGATTTCCGCGACCGGCTCTGCCGCATGTTCGCAGCCGAGGTGGCCAAGCGAAGCAATGGCGACATCGCCGCTGAAATCTATCCGAACTCCTCGCTGATCAAGACCAACGCGCAGTTCTCGGCCATGCGCAAGGGTGCGCTCGACATCAGCCTCTATCCGATGCCCTACGCCGGCGGCGAATTGCCGGAGACCAATATCGGGCTGATGCCCGGCCTCGTCACCACCTACGACCAGGGCCTGCGCTGGAAGAAGGAGCCGGTCGGCAAGGCGCTGACCGACTTCCTCGCCGACAAGGGCATTATCCTGCTCAGCTGGGTGTGGCAGGCCGGCGGCGTTGCCAGCCGCTCCAAGCCGATCGTGTCGCCGGAGGACGCCAAGGGCCTGAAGGTGCGCGGCGGCTCGCGCGAGATGGACATGGTGCTGCAGACCGCGGGCGCGTCGGTGCTGTCGGTGCCGTCGAACGAAATCTACGCGGCGATGCAGACCGGTGCCTGCGACGCCGGCATCACCTCCTCGACCAGCCTGATCTCGTTCCGCCTCGAAGAAGTCGCGAAGTCGCTGACGTCGGGCGCCGGCGCGTCGTACTGGTTCATGCTCGAGCCGCTGATGATGTCGAAGGCGATCTTCGACAAGCTGCCGAAGAACCAGCAAGACATCCTGCTCGCCGTCGGTGCCGAGCTCGAGGTCTTCGGCCGCAAGGGCGCGCAGGACGACGACATCGAGGTCGCCAGGGTCTACGAGAAGGCCGGCGCGAAGGTCTCGGCGCTCGACGCAGCGACCGTCGGCAAATGGCGCGACATCGCCCGCGACACCGCGTGGAAGGATTACGGCGCCAAGACCGCGACCGCAGCCAACCTGCTCAAGCTCGCCACCGACGTCGCGGCATGATCCACGGTCCGATTCCGGATCGTGACGACCCGGCAGCCGCAGCCGCAGGCTCGAGCCTCGCGGCTGCGCTCGATCGCTGTCTCGCCATCCTCAACAACATCATCGTCGTGTTCGCCGCGGTCGCGCTGATCGCGGCCTGCGCCGTTCTCAGCTACAGCGTGCTCAGCCGCGCCCTGTTCAAGGCCGCCAACTACTGGCAGGACGAGGCTGCGGTGTTCCTGCTGGTCGGCGCGACCTTCATGACCGCCGCCTATGTGCAGCAGAACCGCGGTCACATCGGCATCGAGGCCTTCGTCGGTCTGCTCTCGCCGCTGGCGAACCGGATCAGGCTCTGGCTGGTCGATCTCGCGACGTTTTTGTTCTGCGCCTTCTTCACGTGGAAGTCCTGGACGCTGGCGCACGAAGCCTATGTCGACGGCCAGGTCTCCAACTCGATGTGGTCGCCGCCGCTCGCCATTCCCTACGCGCTGATGGCGCTCGGCATGAGCCTGCTGTGCGTCCAGATCCTCGTGCAACTTGCGCTGCCTTTCGCTGGAGCGAGGCGTTCATGAGTGTGTTTGGTATCGGTGTCGCCTACGCCATCGCGACGCTGCTGGTGATGTTCTCAGGCATGCCCATTGCGTTCGCGCTCGGCGCGGTCGCGGTCGTGTTCATGGGCATCTACATGCCATCGGCATCGCTCGATACGGTGACCCAGAACGTCTACGAGGAAATGGCCTCGATCACGCTGCTGTCGATTCCGCTCTTCATCCTGAAGGGCGCCGCGATCGGCAAGTCGCGTGCCGGGCAGGATCTCTATTCGGCGCTGCATGCCTGGCTGCATCGCGTGCCCGGCGGCCTCGGCGTCGCCAACGTCTTTGCCTGCGCGCTGTTCGCGGCGATGGCGGGCTCCAGCCCGGCGACCTGCTCGGCAATCGGCTCGGCCGGCATCCCCGAGATGCGCAAGCGCGGCTACTCCGGCGGGTTCGCAGCCGGCATCATCGCCGCCGGCGGCACGCTCGGCATTCTGCTGCCGCCCTCCATCACCATGATCCTGTTCGCGGTCGCGGCCGAGAAATCGCTGGGACGCCTGTTCCTCGCCGGCATCGGTCCCGGCCTGCTGCTCGTCAGCCTGTTCGGTGCCTACGCCGTGATCCGCTTCCGCCAGGAATATGCCGCGGCCGAGGCGATCTACAGGAAGGGCGGGCCGGAGGCTGCGATCCTGCAGCGCGACGAGTACACGCTCGCCGAGCGCTTCAGCGTGATGCCGCGCGTGATCCCCTTCGTGCTGCTGCTCACCGGCGTCATGATCGCGCTCTATGGCGGCTACGCCACACCGTCGGAGACCGCCGGCCTCGGCGGCCTCCTGGCGCTGGCGCTGATCGCGGCGATCTACAGCGTGTGGCGGCCGGGCGACCTCGCGCCAATCATGAAATCGACGATCCGGGAATCGACCATGCTGATGATGATCATCGGCATGTCGCTGCTCTATTCCTACGTGATGAGCTATCTGCACATCTCGCAATCAGTGGCCGAATCCGTCGTGGCGATGCAGCTGCCGCGCTGGGGCCTGCTGTTCGCGATCCTCGTCATGGTCGTCGTGCTCGGCTTCTTCCTGCCGCCGGTCTCGATCATTCTGATGACCGCGCCGATCATCCTGCCGCCTCTACGCGCCGCCAATTTCGATATCATCTGGTTCGGCGTGGTCATGACCATCGTGATGGAGATGGGCCTGATCCATCCCCCCGTCGGGCTCAACATCTTCGTCATCCGCAACGTCGCGCCGGACATCCCATTGCGCGACGTGATCTGGGGCACCCTGCCCTTCGTACTGCTGATGATGCTCGCGGTACTGCTGCTGTGCTTCGTGCCGGGGATCTCGACCGCGCTGCCGGATCTGGTGCTGGGGCCGGACGGGAGCAGGTAGCGGCAGTCATGACTGCCGTAGGGTGGGCAACGGCGCAAAGCGCCCGCCCGCCATTTCTCTTCGATAACGCCAAAAGTGGTGGGCACGCTTCGCTTTGTCCACCCTACAAATTCGCCCGCCTCTTCTTCGCGTTCAGGGCGGAAGCCACGCGACTCACCGGCGGCTTGCCCAGCACGCCGCTCATCGCGTTCGTCGCCGCGAGCAGCTTGTCCATGTCGACGCCGGTCCCGACGCCCATGCCTTCGAGCATGTAGACGACGTCCTCGGTCGCGACATTGCCGGTCGCGCCGGGGGCATAGGGGCAACCGCCGAGACCGCCGGCGGCCGCATCAATGACGCGAACGCCCTCCTCCAGACCGGCATAGAGATTGGCGAGCGCCTGGCCGTAGGTGTCATGGAAATGCATCGCGAGTTTTGCGGCGGGAACGTTGGCGCTGACCGCGCGCAGCATCTGCTTCGCCCGGCTCGGCGTGCCGACGCCGATGGTATCGCCGAGCGAGATCTCGTAGCAACCGAGATCCCATAGCGTGCTGGCGAGATCGGCGACCGCCTTCGGCTCGATCTCGCCGTCGAACGGACAGCCAAGCACGCAGGAAATATAGCCGCGCACCGGCACGCCATCCGCACCGGCGCGCGCCAGCACCGGCTTGAAGCGCTCGATCGACTCCGCGATCGTGCAATTGATGTTCGCGCGCGAAAAACCCTCGGAGGCCGCAGCGAAGACGGAAACGACTTTGGCGCCGGCGGCGCGGGCGGCGTCATAGCCCTTCTCGTTCGGCACCAGCACGTGGAATTCGGCGTCTTCGATATGGGCGACGCCACGCAGCACGGCGTCCGAGCTCGCCATTTGCGGGATCGCCTTGGGCGACACGAACGCGCCGACCTCGACCGTATGCAGCCCGGCCGCCACCAGCGCCTCGATGAAGGCAATGCGGGCTTCGACGCCGACCGGATTCTTCTCGTTCTGCAGGCCGTCGCGCGGCCCCATTTCAATGATGCGGACTTGATCGCTCATGGTCTCATTCACCCGCCGGCTCGACCACGGCGAGCTCGACGCCCTCCTGCACGATGTCGCCGACCTTGCATTTGATGGATGTCAGCACGCCGGCGAAGGGCGCACGCAGCGTCTGCTCCATCTTCATCACCTCCAGGGTGAGGATCGGCGCGCCCTTGGCGAGCGTCGCGCCCTCCTCCGCCAGCACGGCCACGACCGTGCCCGGCAGCGGCGCCGCGATCTTGTCCACGCCGGCCTGCTCCTCGGTCTCGCCGCCGAACGGATCGACCCAGTGCAGCTCGAAACGGCCATGGCGCGTGCGCAGATACAGCTCATGACCGTCGATCACGGCCGCAACCTGCGATTTGACGCCATCGAGCGTCAGGTCGAATCCGCCGTCCTTCGGCGCAATCGCGAACGCCAGCTCGCGCTCGCCGATCACCAGCGTCGAAGGTCCGCTGCCGTAGTTCAGCGTGATTTTCTGCTCCGTGCCATGGCCGCCACGGAATGCAAACTTGCGCTGGCGGCGGCCGACGGGCATCCAGCCAAAGGTCTGCCAGGGCGACGTCGCGTCTCCTTGCGTTGCCTGCCGCTCGTCGTGGATAATAGCGGCGACCGCGGCGCACAGCTCGAGTTCGCCGGGCGCCGGCGCTGCCTGTGTCAGAACGGGCAGCTCGCGTTCAATGAAGCCGGTGTCGATCGCATTCGCGCGCACGTCCGGATGCGTGATCAGCGCCGACAGGAACGGGATATTCGTGACGATGCCGCGGACGTCGGACTCGTCCAGCCCGCGGTTGAGCCGCTCGATCGCGACATCCCGCGTCGGCGCCCAGGCGATCATCTTGGCAAGCATGGCGTCGTAATAGGGCGAAACGCTGTCGCCCTCGCGATAGCCGGCATCGATCCGCAGGCCCCCGCCGTCCGCCGGCAGACGCCAGGTCGATATCTTCCCGACCGACGGCATGAAGTTTTTGGCAGGGTTCTCGGCATAAACGCGCGCCTCGATGGCGTGGCCGCTGAGCCGGATTTCGTCCTGCTTCAGCGGCAGCGCCTCGCCGAAGGCGACGCGCAACTGCCATTCGACGAGATCGATCCCGGTGATCATCTCGGTCACGGGATGCTCGACCTGCAGACGGGTGTTCATCTCGATGAAGAACACGTCCTTGCCGTCGGAGACGAACTCGATGGTGCCGGCACCGACATAGTTCACCGCGCCCGCGGCCTTTCGCGCGGCCGCGCAGACCGTCTCGCGCTGGGCGGGATTGAGCGTCGGCGACGGCGCCTCCTCGATCACCTTCTGGTGCCGCCGCTGCAACGTGCATTCGCGTTCGAACAGCGACACGAGATTGCCGTGGCTGTCGCCGATGATCTGCACCTCGATATGCCTGGGATTGTCGACATATTTTTCGATCAGCATGCGGTCGTCGCCGAACGCGGCCTTGGCCTCGCGCTTGGCACTGACGATTGCGGGCGCAAGCTCGTCGGCCGAGCGCACGATCCGCATGCCGCGGCCGCCGCCGCCGGCTGAGGCCTTCACCAGGATCGGGAAGCCGACCTTCTCGGCCGCCTTGGCCAGCGTCGCATCGTCCTGGGCATCGCCGTGATAGCCGGGCACCAGCGGCACGCCGGCCTTTTCCATCAGCGCCTTGGAGCCGGATTTCGAGCCCATCGCCGTCATCATCGCGGCGGTCGGGCCGACAAAGACGAGGCCCGCATCGAAACACGCCTGCGCGAATTCGGCATTCTCCGACAGGAAACCATAGCCGGGATGCACGGCCTCGGCGCCGGTCTTGCGCGCGGCCTCGATCAGCCGCTCGACATTGAGATAGCTGTCGCGCGCACGCGCGGGCCCGAGCAGCACGGCTTCATCCGCGAGCGCGACATGCATCGCGTCGCGGTCGACCTCGGAATAGACCGCGACAGTGCGCAGGCCCATGGCGCGCGCGGTCCGGATGACGCGGCAGGCGATCTCGCCGCGGTTGGCGATCAGGAGTGTGCGAAAACGCCGGTAGAGCTTTGAGCGGTCCATCGCATCACATCCTGAACAGGCCGAATTTCGTCGGTTCGATCGGCGCATTCGACGCCGCCGAGAGGCCGAGCCCGAGCACGAGCCGGGTGTCGGCGGGATCGATCACGCCGTCGTCCCACAGGCGCGCGGTCGCGTAGTAAGGATGGCCCTGGCTGTCATATTGCGCACGGATGGGCTCGCGGAACTTGTCTTCGTCTTTCTTCGACCAGCTCTCGCCCTTGGCCTCGATATTGTCGCGCCGGACCTGGCTCAGCACCATCGAGGCCTGCTCGCCGCCCATCACCGAGATGCGCGCGTTCGGCCACATCCAGAGGAATCGCGGGCTATAGGCGCGGCCGCACATGCCGTAATTGCCGGCGCCGTAGGAGCCGCCGATCACGACGGTGAATTTCGGCACGGACGCAGTCGCAACCGCCGTCACCAGCTTGGCGCCATCGCGCGCGATGCCGCCGGCCTCGTATTTCTTGCCGACCATGAAGCCCGTGATGTTCTGCAGGAACACCAGGGGGATGCCGCGCTGGCAGCACAGCTCGATGAAATGCGCCCCCTTCAGCGAGCTCTCGCTGAACAGGATGCCGTTATTGGCGATGATGCCGACTGGAAAACCCCAGACATGGGCGAAGCCGCAGACCAGCGTCGTGCCGTAGAGCTTCTTGAACTCGTCGAACTCCGAGCCATCGACGATCCGCGCGATGATGTCGCGCACGTCGAACGGCTTGCGGCCGTCGACGGGCACCACGCCGTAGATCTGTTCCGCCGGGAACAGCGGATCGCGCGGCGGATTCATGTTGAGGTTCGGCCGCACCGGCGGTTTCAGCGTGCCGACGATGCGCCGGGCGATGCCGATCGCATGGGCGTCATTCTGGGCGTAGTGATCGGTCACGCCCGACTGCCGCGAATGAACGTCGGCGCCGCCGAGCTCTTCCGCCGTCACGACCTCGCCGGTCGCGGCCTTCACCAGTGGCGGACCGCCGAGGAAGATGGTGCCTTGATTCCGCACGATGATGCTCTCGTCCGACATGGCCGGTACATAGGCGCCCCCGGCGGTGCAGGAGCCCATCACGATCGCGATCTGCGGGATGCCTTGCGAGGACATCTGCGCCTGGTTGTAGAAGATGCGGCCGAAATGGCGCTCGTCAGGAAAGATCTCGTCCTGCATCGGCAGGAAGGCGCCGCCGGAATCGACCATGTAGACGCAGGGAAGATTGTTCTGCCGCGCCACGTCCTGCGCGCGCAGATGCTTCTTCACGGTCATCGGATAGTAGGTGCCGCCCTTGATGGTGGCGTCGTTGGCGACGATAACGCATTCGCGGCCTGCGATACGACCGACGCCCGTGACGATGCTCGCCGAATGCACGTCGCCGCCATAGAGACCGTAGGCCGCAAGCGGCGACAGCTCCAGGAATGAGGTTCCGGGATCGACCAGGAGGTCGACACGCTCGCGTGCCAGCATCTTGCCGCGGGCGGTGTGGCGCTTGCGCGAGACCTCGCCGCCGCCGCCGGCGACCTGGCTGAGCTTGTCCCTGAGATCGGTAACGAGGCCGCGCATGGATTCGGCGTTGCGCGCGAAATCCGGCGAGGAAGGATCGATACTGGAATGGAGCGGCATGAGGTCCCGCGTTTCTGATGACGTGATGAGAGGCCGCGACGGTTCGCGGCAGTTGGGTATGAGTAGGAAGCTTACGCGGTTTCCGCCATCAGTTCGCGGCCGATCAGCATGCGGCGGACCTCCGAAGTGCCGGCGCCGATCTCGTAGAGTTTTGCGTCGCGCCACAGACGACCGACCGGAAAATCGGTTGTATAGCCGACACCCCCGAGCGCCTGGATCGCCTCGCCCGCCATCCAGGTCGCCTTCTCCGCGGAATAGAGAATGGCGGCGGCGGCATCCTTGCGCAGGCTGCGCGCGTGGCTGGCGCGATCACAGGCCTTGCCGACCGCATAGACATAGGCGCGCGTGGCCTGCCAGGTGGCGTACATGTCGGCAAGCTTGCCCTGCATCAGCTGGAAATCGCCGATCGGCTGACCGAACTGCTTGCGCTCGTGCATATAGGGCACCACCGCGTCCATGCAGGCCGCCATGATCCCGAGCGGACCGCCGGACAGCACCGCACGCTCATAATCGAGGCCGGACATCAGCACCTTGACGCCCTCTCCCACCTTGCCGAGCACGTTCTCTTCCGGCACCTCGCATGCGTCGAAGAACAGCGGATAGGTGTTGGAGCCGCGCATGCCGAGCTTGTCGAGATGCGGACCGTGGGTGAAACCCTTGAAGCCTTTCTCGATCAGGAAGGCGGTCATGCCGCGCGGGCCGGCCTCGGGATCGGTCTTGGCGTAGACGACCAGCACGTCGGCGTCGCCGCCATTGGTGATCCACATCTTGGAGCCGTTGAGCACGTAGCGGTCGCCACGCTTGTCGGCGCGCAGCTTCATCGAGACGACGTCGGAGCCGGCGCCGGGCTCGGACATCGCGAGCGCGCCGACATGCTCGCCGGAGATCAATTTCGGCAGGTAGCGCTGCCGCTGCGCATCGTTGCCGTTGCGGTTGATCTGGTTGACGCAGAGGTTGGAGTGGGCGCCGTAGGACAGGCCAACGGCCGCCGAGCCGCGGGATACCTCCTCCATGGCGACGATGTGGGCGAGATAGCCCATGTTCGAGCCGCCATATTGCTCTGGCGCGGTCATGCCATGCAGGCCGAGATCGCCAAGGCGCTTCCAGAGGTCGGCCGGGAACAGATTGGCCTTCTCGATCTCGGCGGCGCGCGGCGTGATCTCAGCCTCCACAAAGGCGCGCACGGTATCGCGCAGCATGCCGATGTCTTCGCCCAGATCGAAGTCGATGCTCGGGATATTCAAGGCGATTCCTCCGTCTTTTATCGTCCGAACCTACCTCCGTCCGGGCGTCTTGGCAGTCGAAAAGGTTGCATTTTCCGCCAAGTTTGGCGAGGATTTTCCATGACTTTTCAAGCCGCGACCGCGACGCCCCGCCGCGCCATGACCCCCGCCGCCTTTGTCCGGGGCGTGGTCGCCGCTTATGCCCACTACGGGCGGGACCCCGCCGAGGCCCTCGCCAGGGGCCAGGTCGCAGAAGATCTTGTTCAATCAGCCGATGCGCGGATCACGGCGGCCCAGTTCGAGGCGCTGGCCGGCCACGCCATGCGCGAACTCGACGACGAGGCACTCGGCTGGTTCTCGCGCCGGCTTCCTTTCGGAACCTATGGCATGCTCTGCCGCGCCTCGATCACCGCGCCCAATCTCGATGTCGCGCTGAAGCGCTGGTGCCGGCATCACCGGCTGCTGACCGAGGACGTGCTGTTCGAGCTTTCGGTTGGTAGCGAGACCGCGACCATCGCCATTCGCGAGCAGCGCGATCTCGGGCCGTTGCGAGAGTTCTGTCTGGTCACCCTGCTCCGCTATGTCCTCGGCTTTTCCTGCTGGGCGGTCGATTCCGCCATCGCGCTGCGCGCGGCGGAATTTCCTTACGCCGAGCCTGGCCATGTCTCGGTCTATCCGACCATCTTCTGCAAGAACCTCAGCTTCGATGCGATGGGGGCCCGCATTATCTTCGACAAGCACTATCTGTCGCTGCCGCTCACGCGCAGCGCGGCCGATCTCGACAGCATGCTCAAGGGTGCGCTGCGGCTGACGGTGCTGCCTTACCGGCGGGACCGGCTGCTGGTCGAACGCGTTCGCCGAGTCCTGCGCAACAGCCGCGGCCGCAGTCTCGGCGCCGAGGATGTCGCAAGCGAGCTTGCGCTCTCCACGCGCACCATGCATCGGCGCCTGCGCGAGGAAGCGACATCACTGCGGGATCTCAAGGAAGAGGCAAAGTTCGAGCTCGCCAAGCAGGAGCTGATGCGCGGCCGGGCGCCGATCAAGCGCATCGCGGAGATCGCCGGCTTCCGCAACGAGAAGAGCTTTTCACGCGCCTTCCGCAGCTGGACCGGCGCCAGCCCACGCGAGTTTCGCGGGCGGTATCGTTAGGCCATCCAAGCGCGTACGGCCTCCGCGATCGAACGCAGAGGCCGCACCGTGACGCTTGAAGGTAATGTTGGGCTTAGTTCGAGTTGGTCTGGCCGCCCGAGCGAAGCTTGGTGCGCGACTGCGTCTGCTTCGGCTGGAAGGCGAGCGCGTCGTTGGTCTTCGCACCGCCGCTCTGCGAGCACGACCCGCCGATACCACCGGCCGCCTGCCGGCAGGCTTCCATCGTCGGATAGCCGCAACCATGCGCAGCCTGCGCGCCGTTGGTGATGCAGTAGTCTTCCGCCTGCGCAGCCGGGGCGGTCATCATGAGAAACGCGGATGCAAACAGCGTCGCAGCGGAGGCGACGAACGTCTTCGAGGTCGAGGTCATATGTGTTTTCCTAAGCTTCACAGTCCCACAAAACAGTCCTCGGCATGCAACGCAGGCTGAGGCTTCACACCCCGCATGTAAGCCAGCGCCCGACACCGACAATCGCGGCTCAGCGCATCGCAGGACTGCCTGATTCACATGTCACAGTTAGGTGAGTTACTAAGTTTTTATGACACGAACATTCAACCTGTACGGTGCTACCGCCCCGTGACGTGAATGGGTGTGAAGCAGCCGAGAATCAGCCGGCTGGGGTCGAATGGAATCTCATCCGGAGCCTCAAAACGCTTGTCCCCGGCCATCCTGGCTTCGGCCGCCTCGAGGGTCGCCTTGTCGGGCCAGACCTGCCATGTGAAGACGATCCGCTCGCCTTCAACCGCGTTCACCGCACGGTGAAAGTCCGTGTATTTGCCGTGAGGAACGTTGTCCTCCCAGGATTCAACGATCTCGAGGCACCCATATTCCCGAAACAACGCCGCACCGTTCTCGGCCCATCTGCGATAGGCTTCCATCTTGTCTTCTGGGACGGGAATGACAAAGCCTGCGACATACATGGTGTTGGCTCCTAGGCGGATGGCGCGGTCACTACCCAGCCGATGCCGTCGCGAGATCATGCATCGGCAGCGGAACGTCCTTGGCCACGCCGAGAACAGGAAAGCTGCGGACGCTTTTCACGTTCGGCATGGCCGCAAAATGCAGCAGTTGCTGGCGCATGTTCTCGACACTCGGCGCGACGCATTTCAGCAGGTAATCGGTCTCGCCCGAAATCCGCCAGCACTGCTGGATGCGCGGGATCGCAGAGATGGAGCTCTCGAAGGCCTCCAGCACCGGCTGGGCCTGGCTGCCGAGCTGTATCGAGACGAACGACACGACCTCGTAGCCGAGCCGCCGTTCGTCGATGACGGCGCGCACCGCCCGGATCACGCCGCGGCTGAACAATGATTTCAACCGCCGCACGCAGTTCGGCGCGGACACACCGACGCGCAGCGCCAGCTCGTTGTTGCGCACACGCCCGTCCTGCTGCAGCTCGGAGAGTATCTTCAGATCGACGCCGTCGAGCTGGTCACGCCCGGCCATCCCCCACCTCGTCATGAGCCCGTTACCGAAGCCAGCGAAGCATGCGGCGGAATTGATGCCAACCACCCAGGGCATCCCCGAGGCTTGAAGCCGCCTCACATCGGGCTATCCATTCTTGCCAGCGCAAAGCGAGTGACCAATGGGTGGTACCGGCGTCATCGACCAGTTCTTGGAAACTTTCACTCGCTATATCGATTCCGGGTTCGGGTTACTAGGAGGCGACGTCGGATATCTCGCCACCACGCTCGCGGTGATCGATCTTACGCTGGCAGGCCTGTTCTGGTCCTGGGGCACAGACGAGGACATCATCGCCCGCCTCGTCAAGAAGACGCTGTTTGTTGGCGTCTTTGCCTACCTGATCGGCAATTGGAATAGCCTCGCCCGCATTGTCTTCGAGAGTTTTGCGAGCTTGGGGCTGAAGGCCTCGGGCACGAGCCTTTCGTCAGCAGACTTTCTGCGGCCGGGCCGTATCGCGCAAGTCGGACTCGACGCCGGTCGCCCAATCCTTGAGTCGATTTCGGGGCTGATGGGCTATGTCAGTTTTTTCGAAAATTTCGTCCAGATCGCGGTCCTGCTGTTTGCCTGGATCGTGGTGCTGCTCGCCTTCTTCATTCTGGCCATTCAGCTCTTTGTCACCTTAGTCGAATTTAAGCTGACGACGCTCGCCGGCTTTGTGTTGATCCCGTTCGGCCTGTTTGGAAAGACCGCCTTTGCCGCAGAACGCGTGCTCGGCAACGTGATCTCCTCCGGCGTTAAGGTTCTAGTGCTTGCCGTCATTGTCGGCATTGGGTCGACCTTGTTTGCGCAGTTCGGCTGGAGCGCCACGATGGCGGCCATGGCAACAACGATCAGGCCGGCGACAACAATGGCAATCTTCATCGATCCCTCGCGCGAAAGGTCCGACCATACATCAGCCGGAGCTTCGTACCAGTCGGGAGTGTCCGTCACCGCTGCGGGATCGATGTGGCGACGGTGGGATCCATCGACGCCATGCGCTCATGCCCGGGAAGATGCGGCCCGAGCTTGCCCGGCCACGCATCCTTCGAGACGCCCGCCTGCGGCGGGCCCTCGGGACCACGTTGGGTTTGTGCAGCCGCGCCGGGTGAAAGCGTTCCTGGCCGCCCGCTGCTAGGCTGCGATCCGCTGCGCGGCCGGAGCGGTCAGGATCTTGAGCGCCTGCGCGTGCTGCAGGTCGGGCACCGCGATCGCGGTGTGGCTCCAGGTCGCATGGGTCCGCGATTTCGAGATATTGTCGAGGATCTCGCCGCCCTTGATGACATGAATGCCCATGCCTTCCTCGCAGGGGAAGATCGCCAGCACGACATCATAAGCCGTGATGACGGACCTCAGCGCAGCAGCCTTGTCCTCGGCGACATCGACAAACACGCGAACGTCTGCCGCGAGTTCGCGCAGCTCGTGAAAATCCAGCACTGTGGGGTACTCCAACGCAACGATACTGATGATGAGAGTGGAGGCGTTGGGTTACTGAAGTCTGAACGATATGGGTCGAACCCCAGCTTTCACGCTGAGGTGACGTGTTGGGCGTGGATCCGTGTCCCGCGGATGCAGCGAGGCGCTTGCGCGTCCAGCCGCGAACGCTGCGGCAAGCGGGAACCAAGCTTTTGCGCAACCGTTGATTGTCGACGGGAGAGCCCATGACAGACGATCACGCCAGGCGCGGCCATACCGACCAGACCCGCATCAATCTCAGCGAAGATCACGAGGTCAGGTATTGGTGCGAGAAGACAGGTTGCACCCGGGCCGAACTGACGGATGCTGTGACGCAGACGGGCGTGATGTCCGAAGACGTCGAGAACTATCTCAAGCGAAAGAAGCGCTGGCTCGGCCCGGACCTCGCTTGCGCAGCCCGCTCGCGCATCTGATCGTTGAGGAACAGTGCACCCCTTCGCGGCGTTCGTCCCGTATGACCGAACCACTCCCGCTAATCATCGAGAGCTCGCTACAGATCGCCTGGGACTTCCTGGAGCGATCCGGCGGCATCGAAGACCCCGAGCGCACCGCAGAAATCCTGCTCGCGAGCATCAAGACCCAGATCCTCAAGGGAGAGAATCGCACGCTGATGCTGTCGAACCGGGCCATCGCGGCCGTCGAGCGCCGCAAGGCGGCGTGAGGTCGCGCCGGCCAACAGCATCTCCCTGATAGCGGGAACATTTGTTCCTTGCACGGCGTTGACGGGCATGGATACGATAGAAAATATCATGCAGGCGTACGGAATGATGGTGAACCTCACGCCGCAGGAGAACGCCGCCGCACGTGAGCGCCTTGCCGTGTTTCTCGCCGGCAGGTCGGATGACGCGTCCAGGCTGACGATCGAAGGCTTGAAGTTTTTGCGCGGCGATCGGGAGCCTCGAACACGGCGCGCAAGGCCCTGATAGCACGATCTGGCGCGCCCCTGCCTGGCGCGTGACCGTGCTCTGAACGCTTCCTTTGTATCTGCAACGCCCTGACACTCCGGGGTTTCCCCTGGTCGCGAACCGTCGATTGAACCCCGGTACTGGCGCCGGCGACCAACCGCCATGCTTCAAAGCCTGCTCAGCGAGATCTTGGAAATGCTGCTCAGTGCGGCCGGACACGCCATTCTCAAAGCGCTCGGCTGGGACAATGCTTTCGAGCTTGTGGCGGCTCTTTTCGGAATCGGCTGCATCCTGATCGGCTCCGGCTTGCTGCCGACCGGGCACGCGCAGTGAAGCGCTCACGATGCGCCGACATCGCAAACCATTTTGCCGATGGTTTTGCAGGCTTAGTTCCGGACGCCTACTTGGCGTAACCCTGCGAGCGGAGCCAGGCGATCTTGCGATCTCCGTTCATCCAGTCATCGGCATCGGCCTTGCTGGTGAAGCCTGTAATTTCACGCTGCTCGCTGCCGGGATAGTCGGCCAGGATTTTCCAGTCGCCGTCGGCGACACGGACGACTTTGAACGTCACTTTTGTTTTTGCCATGCCGTACTATGCAGCAAATGCTGGCGAAAGAGAACCCGCTTTGGTGATGCGGGTCCGATTCTGCTGACTTGTCTGCGTGCTTGCGAACCGGGAGAACCCGCTCCACGCATTGCAGAATTCGAGGCGCGGCGTGCCCGCCCAGAGCCTGTTGACAGAGGCTGTTAAAGGCTGAAACCGACGGAACTTCCGCGAAACTGCAGCTTGCGTTTTCGGCGTCGATGGGTTCTAAGCCCGGTGACTTCCCGACCGCTGGCACGACGAACAACCGCGCTGCGCGGCTTTGTCGCGTGCCCGGCGGCGATTTCATCGCGCGCGCACCCAATTCAAAAGGACTCCGGATATGGCGAAGATGACCAAGACTCAATTGATCGATGCGATTGCCGAGGGCACGCAGCTCTCGAAGAACGACGTCAAGTCGGTCATCGAATACATGGCGACGGTCGGATACAAGGAGCTCAACGAGTCCGGCGAGTTCGTCATTCCCGGTTTCGTGAAGATGTCGGTCGTGAACAAGCCGGCGACCGAAGCCCGCATGGGCGTCAATCCCTTCACCAAGGAGCCGATGCAGTTTGCCGCAAAGCCGGCGAGCAAGTCGGTGAAGGCCTCGCCGCTGAAGGTCGCCAAGGACGCCGTCTGATCTGCGTCCATTGCGCGCCGCCTGCGTGCCGCAACGGCGCGCCGGCAGGCCGCGCGATGGCCGTCAAAAGCGAAAACCCCGCCTGGGGGAAGCGGGGTTTTCTGATGGGGTGAAGCCTAGGGGAAGCTTCACTTATAAGACTCTCCGGCGCGACAAAGGTTCATTCATCCGTCGCCAAAAAGAGAAAAACCCCGCGCGGGGGCTGCGGGGTTCTTCAAAGCCGACGATGCACATCGCGCACGCGCCGGCACCACTGAAATCTCACTGACAATGCCGATGCGACGTTTTCGTTCCGCCTGATTGCGTCAGGCGGTGACGTCGACGATCGCCGGCGTCTCGACCGCGCGCTTCCGCCAGACGATCAATTCGGTTTTCGGATTGAGCCATTCGTACTCGCCGCCGCGCGCCTTCAGATGGTCGAGCGCCGCGCGTTGCGCAGCGTCCTCGTCCGCCGCTTCGACGATGATTTCGACCGTCTCCTCGATCTGCCTGACGACCTCGACCGCATAGAATTTTCTCGGCACATTTCCTGGCATCGCACCACCCTTGGCCGCGCTAACGACAGGGGCGGCAAGTCGTTCCGTCCGCGTCCAACGTCTTGCGCGCGACCCACAAGAAAGAGTCGGCGTGGCGCACGGGTGCCAGCAGGGCAAAATCCCTCACAGGGGGATGGACTTTTTGTTCTTATTTTGTTCTAGTCGATCATCATCTTCGAATCTCTAAAGAGGTGACTCATGACCGTCGAAAAGCAGCGCGAAGTGATCAGGCTGTGGAACGAACTCAGGAAGGTCGAGGGCCCGGTCGCAGAAGAACTCCGCATCCAGATCCTCGAATGCTTCGCTGAGAAGGTCAAGGCGAAGCGGGCGGCTTGAACGGCACTGGCCGACAACGGCCGGGCCGCGCGGTCTGACGCCGGCCGCTGTACGCGAATCCTTGCACTTGAAGTCCAGGCAATGGCTTTCGTTCCGCCGCCAGCCATATTTTTATGCGGCCGGTTCCGGGTAGCTGCGCGCAACCATCGCAGGTGCGACGCGTTGTCTTGCAGATCGACGAAGGAGAACACGCATGAAAAAGACACTAGCCGTCTTGGCCACCATCGCAGCGGTCGGCGTGACCGCAGTTGCGGCGCCGGCGCCCGCTGAGGCGCGCGGCCGCGGCATCGGTCCGGGACTCGCATTCGGCCTCGCCGCCGGCGCAATCACCGCGGGCGCACTCGCAGCCTCAGGCCCGTATGGATATGGCTACGGTCCTGGCTATGGCTACGGTCCCGGCTACGGCTATTACGGCGGGCCCGCCTATTACAGCCCCGGTCCTTACGCCTATTACGGCGGCGGCCCGTACTACCGGCACCGCTACTACTACCGTCATTGGTAACAGGCTAACAGTAAAAGGCGAAGAATCGAAAAGCCCGGAGCGATGCTCCGGGCTTTTTTCATGGATTGCGATCAGAAATCCTTCACGGCCACAGCGAAGGCCGTTCCACCTTGCGCGCATTGTCGAGCGTCGACACAAAGAACTCCTCGCGCTCGCGCTTGAACCTCTCCTGCGTGGCACGGAAGGCGGCAACACGTGCGGCGATCTCGTCGCGTTCGCGGATATTGCTTCGTTCTTCCTCTGTCATCGAAATCCCCTTCACACCTTGAGTCTCTGTATTGCCGAACTCAAGCTCTGCCGCCGCAAATCAGTTTGAGTCGCATTCACACATGCATTCGCGCTTCTGATTGGGGCGTCAATGGGGAGAGGGCATTGCAGGATTGTGATAAGCGAAGGTCGGAAAAAATTTCCGCCCTTCGCTTGCTTCTCAGGTCGCGTCACCATTGTCTTGGCGGTGGATAAGAGCGTCAACGATCTTGTCGCTTGCGCGTGTTGCCGCTAGCGCAAGACAAATCGGGAGACCACGATGATTGCATCGGATCTTCGCAGCGGCGTTGAACGGCTCGGCGACATGATCGCCGAGGCCAAGACCATCGTGCCGTTCACCGGCGCCGGCATCTCGACCGAATGCGGCATCCCCGACTTCCGCTCGCCTGGCGGTCTATGGACCAGCAACCGGCCGATCGAGTTCAGCGAATTCGTCGCCAGCCGGGACGCCCGCGACGAATCCTGGCGTCGTCGCTTTGCGATGGAAGAGGTCTTCGCGGCGGCTCGGCCCGGCCGCGGCCATCGCGCGCTGGCCTCGCTCTACCGCGCCGGCAAGGTTCCCGCAGTGATCACCCAGAACATCGACAATCTGCACCAGGCCTCCGGCTTCGCCGCGGAGCACGTGATTGAACTTCATGGAAATACAACCTACGCAAAATGCATCGGATGCGGGCAGTCCTATCCGCTCGACTGGGTCAAGGTCCGTTTCGACCAGGATGGCGCCGCGCCGAACTGCACGATTTGCGATGAGCCGGTGAAGACGGCGACGATCTCGTTCGGCCAGATGATGCCCGAGGATGAAATGCAGCGCGCGGCCGAGCTGTCACGGGCCTGCGATCTCTTCATCGCGATCGGTTCCTCGCTGGTCGTATGGCCGGCGGCGGGGTTTCCAATGATGGCCAAGAACAATGGTGCACGTCTGGTGATCATCAATCGCGAGCCGACCGATCAGGACGACCTCGCCGACCTCGTCATCCGCCACGACATCGGCGAGACCCTGGGGCCCTTCGTCGGCAATTGAGGCATCAGTTTGATTCGCGGCTGTGCAAGCTGTTCATAGCTTCGGGCGAATCTCTTTTTTGTCTATGCGTCGCAACCGGGAGTGTTATCTTTTGAGTCGAAAGATTCGCGTCGCGTCGAATTGAGAACATTCTCTAAAGACGCGTGATTCGACGCCGCCGGTCAGGCGGGTTGCATGGGATGTGTGGGGTCCGGGGTTATGGGGTCGTCGGACGGATTTGAGTCCAAGAAGCTCGGGGTTCCCGGGCAGGGCGCCGCGCCGGGGCGGTTGACGCCGGGCGAACTCGGCGGCGCGGCTCGCGAGAGCGCGCTCAGTCCCTTCAGCGGGCTGGGCGAGGCCGGTGCCAATCTCGTCGAGGTTCACGGCGTCATCAAATGGTTCGACGCTTCCAAGGGCTACGGCTTCATCGTTCCCGACAATGGCTGGCCCGACGTGCTGCTGCACGTTACCGTGCTTAGACGCGACGGTTTCCAGACGGCCTATGAGGGGGCCCGCATCGTCGTCGAGTGCATCCAGCGCGCCAAGGGTTACCAGGCGTTTCGCGTGGTCTCGATGGACGAGTCGACCGCGATTCATCCGGCGCAGATGCTGCCGCCGCGCACCCACGTCACGGTCACTGCGACCAGCGGGCTCGAGCGGGCCCAGGTCAAATGGTTCAATCGGCTGCGCGGCTTCGGCTTCCTGACCTGCGGCGAGGGTACGCCGGACATCTTCGTGCATATGGAGACGCTGCGCCGCTTCGGCATGACCGAGCTGCGGCCTGGCCAATATGTGCTGGTGCGCTTCGGGCCCGGCTCCAAGGGCATGATGGCGGCCGAGATCCATCCCGAGGCCGGATCGCCGGGACTGTCGTCCCACTAGCAGTGCCGTCGCGGCGCCGCCCATTCCCGCAATCGTGAGCCAAGGCGCGCCGGCGAGCCAGCGCGCCTCTTTATTTTCCGGCGACCGCCGCGTAAGGACTGTCGCAGTCCCACGCCGCGAGTGCATTTCCGATGCGTTTTGCCATCAATTCTGAACGGAACTCCATCTGGCCCGTCGCAAGGGTCTGGTTTGCCGCGGTCGTCATCGCCGCTTTTGCCATCATGGGCGCCCCCGCCCGGGCCGCCAGCTTCCAGCCGCTCGAGATCGTCACCAAGAACGGCGTCCAGGTGTTCTCCGTCGAAATGGCGACGACGGAGGATGAAAAGCAGACCGGCCTGATGTACCGCAAGGAACTGGCCGACGGCAAAGGCATGCTGTTCGACTTCAATCCCGAGCAGGAAGTGTCGATGTGGATGAAGAACACCTATGTGTCGCTCGACATGATCTTCATCCGCGCCGACGGCAGCATCCTGCGCATCGCCGAAAACACCGAGCCGTTGTCGACCAAAATCATCTCGTCCCGTGGCCCGGCCAGGGCCGTTCTGGAGGTGGTGGCGGGCACCGCGCAGAAATACGGCATCCGTCCCGGCGATCGCGTCGGCCACCCCCTGTTCGGCAGCAAATAAGACCCCGAACAAGACTGATGCCCCAGCCTTGCTGGCCGCTTTGGAAGCGTGTATCGACGGGGCTCACCGGACATTCGGGGTATAGCGCAGCCTGGTAGCGCGGCAGTTTTGGGTACTGCAGGTCGTTGGTTCGAATCCAGCTGCCCCGACCAGTCCCGGGTCGTTAGTCCAAGGTCGCGCCCGACTTTTTTGGGCTGACGGCCCCTAGGAAAAGAGCCAGGCTGCAAGGCGCCAGGCGACCCAGGCGAGGGCGCCGATCCAGCCCAGCATTGCGATACCGGCGACGCCCAGCCAGCAGACCGCGAACAGCGAGTTTCCGGTCTCCGGTGTGTCCTTGAGTTTCTCGGTCGTATTAATCTGACTCACAGCATCCCCTTGCCTTGCGGCCTGCTGTTCATTGGTCTCCGCTGGCTCGCGAAAATTCACCGGCCGCGCTCCCACTCACACGGACGTGAGACGTGATGGCTGGCCATCCCGCCCGCATCCCGGTTTTTTCGCGCCTGCAGCGCCTGCTTGGGGCAAGCGCTGCGTTGAAGGGGGACCGGGCGCGCAATCGGCGCAGCGCCCGTGGTTTCCAGCCAGCGAGGTCTTCATGTCGATCAGTCCGATAGCATCCTCCACCGCAGCCGCGACGGCTGCGACGTCTCAATCGTCGGCCGCGACGTCATCCTCAGCGGCGTCATCGACATCGGCGACGTCATCGACCTCGGCCACATCGGAGACGTCAGGGACATCCTCGTCGCAATCGGCGAGCGGCAGCTCGGGCGGAAGCGGCAGCTCGACCAAGACCATCGTCAGCGAGGTCTCCATCACCATCGACGGGATCACCACCACGACGATCACTTATTCCGACGGCACGACCGAGGTCGAAACGTCGGCGAGCTCGCAAGGCAGCCAAGGCGGTCAAACCAATCAGGCGGGACAGACCTACAACGCGCAAGGCTCGCTTGGTGGTAGTACCCAGAGCGCGTCCGGTGCCAGCGCCGGCGTCTGAGCCGACGCTGATGGGGGGGGGGGCGGGGCGTGCGGTCTGAGGCGTCCTGAAGCGCACGGGGCGAGTTCCTGAAGCCCTGGCGTTCGTTCGCCCCGAAACGCGACTTCTGCGTGAGTTTTCAAGATATTGGGACGGAGCGTCCGCGCAAAATTACGCAGGATTCATCGAACCTTTGGCTGTCGCCGCCGACATATCAGTGTTGGGGATTTGAGTGCCCAATGTCTAAACGGACGCCGCCAAGCGATGATACTACGCTTGCGCGGCGTTGCGTTTTTGTGCGGGTCAGTTCGTCGCGTACCAGCCGCGCGGGAACGGCAGGAGCGGCCAGGCCATCTGGTTGTCGTTCGCGGGTGTCGGCGGCTTATGAACGAACGTCCTGATGCGCGGAGCGGGCGGCGTCGACCGAACCGCGAGGCGCAAACGTGCACATTGCAACTTCATTCTGGTCGCCCCGGGCCCTGTCAATTCGTTCTAAAAATGTCGGTTCAAAATTCGACGTCAGTTCAAAATTGGTGCGCATCCAAAACGGAACGCTATTCTCAACTCGCGCATGCATCCTAGAAAAATCAGCGCCGGCTTTCAACCGGTCCGGTCGTCTGTGCACGGGAGGTAAGGTTGACTGGTTAGGTTAAGCGCGGGCAGTGATTGCGGCCGCTTTGGCGGCTGTTATCAGATCGGTCCCAGTCGCGATCAGCTGTCCGAAATCCGTGCTTGAGGAAGGCTGACCTTTCGTCGCGACGCGCGTATCCAGCGAGTTCTGCGTCATGTCTTTCGATCGCAACGTCCGAACCGTTCCCTTCCAGTCGAACTGGAGCGAGATCTGGCATCTCTGGACCGTGATCGTGCCTCGCCGCTCGATCAACGGGCAGCTCGTATTCGGCAAGGTCTGGCGCCGCCACGATGGCCGCGACTGGATCTACAGGAAGTTCACCGAATTCGACAGCGAAGAGGTGGCCTAGAGCTTTTTCGGTTCTGATTGCATCAGAACCGAAGCTCTCTCGAAAACGCTCTAGCAGACCGCCCCCGTCTCAATCCGGTGATGCTCGCAGCCTATCCCGGAGCCTGCACGCGGGGCAGCGGCAGTTTGAAATGACGCTTGGCATAAGCGACGATTTCCTTGTCCGAGGGATGGTCAGCCGCTTCCACCGCGACGATCCGCTTGGCGAGATCGGGTGCGTGTGCGCGGATGTGGCTGGCAAGCTCCGTCTTCGCGCTCGCCGGTCCGATGATCAGCACTTCCCCGGCATCGGCGATGGCTTTGGTCACCTCGGTGTAGAACGTCTTGTCGGGCGCGGCATGGCCGCTGCCGATCGCGTTGGCCTTGTGGTGAAGATGTCGGGTTGCCAGATGCGGATGCAGCGTGACCTCGTCGGAGCCGCTCAGGCCGAGATGAAAGATCTTGGCCTGGGAATGGTCGATCCAGACCACGGCGTGAAAATGAGTGGGCATTGATTTCGGCCTTGTGCTGTGGGGAGGCCGCCGACATCGATGCGGCGGCGCATGTCCTCATGACACTAGGCCGGCCGGCGGCCGATCTGGTTGACGCAGGTCAATCCGATCCCGCGCTGCTGTTTCCAACCGAGGCGTGCGCCGGAACCGCCGGCGCTCCCGGACTCACGCAGCCTTTGCAGCCGGGGCGGCCGCCGGCTTCGGCGGCGGCTTCAGGGGCTTGTCCTGCTTCTTCGACCACGAGATGTAATAGGCCACCGTGGTCATGATCGCGATGCCGGCGACGCTGACGAAGATCTGCGCCAGCAGCGAGCCCGAACTCATCGACAGTTCGAAATGGCCGACGAAGGACAGGAATACGCCGACGCAGAATACGGCGAGCGATTGCTGGCCGCACACGATCACCGGATCGAAGATCTTCCACTCCAGGCCCGGCCATTCCTTCGGCACGAAGCGGATGACCAGGATCACGATCACGACGAAATGGATGAAGCGGTAGGGTGCAAGATTGGTCTTGTCATTCGGATTGAAGGCCGAGAACAGCCATTCCGGAAACATGCCGCCAAAGGCCGGGAAGCGGCCCGCCATGGTCATGATCAGCGCGAACAGGAGATAGCCGAGGCAGAACCAGAGCGTGATCGGCGAGTTGATGATCGCGCCCGAGCGCCGCGCCCCGCCCATCGCGCACCATGCGCCGAACACGAACAGCACCTGCCAGGCATAGGGATTGAAGTACCACTGGCCGGCCGGATAGGCCGTCAGATTCCAGCCGAAATGGCGCGCCGTGAGCCATAGCACGATGGAGAGGATCATCGTCAGGTCCGGCTTGCGCAGCATGAACCAGAGCACCGGCGGAAACAGCCCCATCAGAACGATGTAGAGCGGCAGAACGTCGAGATTGAGCGGCTTGAACCGAAGGAACAGGCCCTGGCGCAGCGTCTCGGTGGCGTTGTCGACGAGGCCGGCGACGTTGAACTCGTTGATCATCTCGGAATCGCCGAAGCGCAACGCCAGATAGCTGATCGAGGCGATATAGATCACGAACAGGATGACATGCGCGACGTAGAGCTGCCAGACCCGCTTGGTCAGCCGCGTGGCGCCGACGACGAAGCCGCGGTCCAGCATCATCCGCGCATATACGAAGGAGGCCGTGTAGCCGGAGATGAAAACGAACAGGTCGGCGGCGTCGGAAAAGCCGTAATTGCGGGTCGTGATCCAGTTCACGACGTTGTCGGGGATGTGGTCGAGAAAAATCGCCCAGTTCGCGATGCCGCGAAACAGGTCGAGCCTGAGGTCGCGGCCTTTCTCGGGAAGGGTAGCGCTGATGTTCAGGAAGGCCATGCGTGGGGGCTTTCGGCGGGCAGGATTAGCTGATGTCGGCGAGGCAATACTGCCGGGAGGGGATCCCGGCGCGGAAGGCGGGTACGCAATTGTCACGGTGCAGCATAATGATTATACCTGCCGGTGAGAGCCCGGGGGCGGAATCACCGATCAGTTCCCCGAGGGTGTCTCTATACTATCTATGCCCACGGTTTCCACCAACTGCCACCCGTGACGCGTTCAAATTGAACGAAAAGACGCAAAGAGGCCCCGACAGCCAATGACCGCACGTATTTACAAGCCCGCCAAGAACGCGATGCAATCGGGCCGGTCCAAGACCAAGGAATGGCAGCTGGATTACGAGCCTGAGCAGCCGCGCGCGGTCGAGCCGCTGATGGGCTGGACCTCGTCGGGCGACATGAAGCAGCAGATCACCCTGCGCTTTCATTCCCGGGAAGAGGCCGTCGCCTATTGCGAGCGCAAGGGCATCGCCTACCAGGTCATCGAGCCCCAGGATTCGATCCGCCGGCCGATCGCCTATGCGGACAATTTCTCGTTCCGGCGCGGCGAGCCCTGGACGCACTAGAAGCCGTCGTTAATCCAAAATTGCGTTGATGCCCGGGCCTGTCCCGGGCATTCGCATTTTGGGCCGGAGGCGGGCCGTTCGAAGGAGCGGCCCCAGGCACGATTCCGGCCGCACGTTTGCGCCGACGTTCGGTGATGGTGAGCAGCCGCGTCTCCGCGCCGGTCCCAGGATGGGTGTGGATGACGCTCCGGTCAGCGACGACGAAGCTCTCGGCGAGTAGCGTCTCCAAGCCGGCATCGTAAGTGCCGGACGCGATGGCTCCCTCGATGCGAGCGCTCAGCAACTGCTCAAAGGCCGTGAAAAGGATATTTTGAAGCTCGATGGTGAGCGCCAACAACCTGTTGAGGAAGGTCGTGATCGGCGGAAGCTCATCCTTTAGCCCATTAGCGTCCATAAGCTTCAGTCCGGTCGCCTCTTCGAACCTCTCGAGCGAGCAGCCCTCAATCTTGGGGAAACCGCCGCAAGCCGGAGCCGCTGCTTCACGACACCGACGGATACGAAGAAGATGGCCGCGATTTCCTCCTCGGATTTCCGTTGCTCCCGCAGGGTCTGGAATGCTCGAAACTGGTCGAGAGGATGAAGCGCGACACGATGCACGTTTTCGGCAAGCGAGTCCTCTTCCGCCGAAATCTCACCGCCGGCATCAGCGACGATGCAGGGGATCGGCGCGGTCTTCGCGAGACGCTTCTGTTTGATCAGGAGCTCAAGCGCGCGATAGCGGCGACCGCCGGCTGGCACCTCGAACATGCCGGTTTCCTGTCCGTCGGCTTCGAGGATGGGCAGCACGTAGAGACTCTGCAGCAATTTTTCGCGATGGGCGATGTCCTCGGCGAGATCCTCGATCGAGATGCCGGCCTTGATCCGCCGGACATTCGATTGGGACAGCACGAGCTTATTGAAGGGAATGTCGCGCGACGGCGACAGATTGATCTTCTGAACGGCCTTTGCCATGTCGGTTTCTCCGGAACGGGCGGCCGGGAGCCTCTCTCTCGGCCTCCAACCCGTTCAAGGAGCGAAGCGCCGCCCTCTTGCTCTCAGAGGGCGGCGCCACGAAGAAGACGAAACGGAAAAACGCGGAAGAAGCAAACCCGAGGACGTGGGAAGTTGGCATGCCCGGCTTCGTGGTAGTCAGGCGACGCGATCCAAGAGCTTCTTCGCCTTCGCCTCCATGTCGAGGCGAGCGTCCTGGTGAGACTTGTTGCGGGCGACGGCGGTGATGCCCTGCACAAAATCGAAGATGCTTTCAGGCGGGCGGCCTTCCTCCGCCAACACTGCATCGATCACCTTGCCTGTCTCGGCCTTCGAGAAGCCGCGGCGACGCAGGAACTCGGTGCGATCGTCGTCGTTACGCGCCACGATCCGCTCGCGGGCGGCCTTGACGCCGTTGATGAAGGGCATTGGCGAGGAGTTGGCGAAGTTCAGCAGCGCTGGGGCCGCTTCATGGGCGAAACGATTTGCGGCGTATTTGGAGTGACGAATAGTGATCTCCTCGAAGTCTTCCACGCCCCACAGATTGCGGTTTTGGCAGACTGCACGGAGATAGAAGCTCGCCATGCCGAGTGTCTTCGCCCCAACCTCCGAGTTCCAGCAATAGAAGCCTCGGAAGTAGAGGTCGGGCGAGCAGTCCCTGAGACGGCCAGCTTCGATCGGATTGAGGTCATCGACCAGAAACAGGAAGACGTCCCTGTCGGAAGCATACAGCGTCGTCGTGTCCTTGGAAATGTCGACACGGGGATTGTAGGTCCCGGTCGACCAGTCGAGCACACCCGGCACTTTCCACCGCGTATCGCCCGTGCCATTGCCGGCGATGCGCTGCACGGCCTCAACTAACTCGTGGTCGAAAATTCTGCCGTAGTCTGGGCTCGTGACGGCGCGAAGCTCAACGCGGCTATCTTCGGTCTCGAGCGTTTTGATCTGTTCGACGCGATTGGCGGTCAGGCCAAATTGCAGGTTGATGCCTGCGAGTGCCGCAGGAAGATGCCGCAGGTAAGCGGCCGGCGCGCCAACCTGGCTTGCAAGCTGGCCGAAGCTCCAGTGGGTCGGCGCGACTGGCCTGTCCGAGCCCGGCAGCATCAGGGCCAAGCGCTCGGGGTCCTCGCGGCTTGCTTCCACATGGATGAGCGCGCTTTCCACCACGCGCGTCCGGCTGCGGTCCGTGCGATCACGCACCGTCCGGGCCAGTTCGTTGAGAGACAGATAACGCTGATCCGCCGGACGGGAAAACCACTCAGAGGACACCCGACCGACGCGCTCGCCGCGACTTACGTCCACTCTGTAACCGCCGCTGGCGTCGCGGCGGGCATCAAGAACCTGCGTATTCATGGGAGCAATCTCCATGACGGGCGCCGGAAGACTCTCCTCCGGCCCTGAACCCGTCACGGTCAGCGCCACCCCACTCTTCCTCTCCTGCATCGTCTATCGCCGACGCCGACGAAAATTCCGCTCCCGCCGCATCTTCCGTCAGGGATGGAAGCCCGAAGGGTGAAAACCCGGCTCAAGCCGGGGTTTCAGCGCCAGCCGACAGCCCGGTCCCGCAGGGAGACGGCAAACCACTGGGCTGCCGCTCATAATGGTCTGGTTGCAGGTTCATGTTCGGCCGGGCCAACACCAATCACCCAATCAGGGGTTTTTCTTGCTCTTGACGGCTCCGCAGACAGTCTACCACGCATTACGTTCTAGCCCCCGGAGAGTCTCTTCGGCCGAAGCGCAGCGAAGGCAAGAGAGAACGCAGCCGACGAAGGGGCAGTGATAGCGACGCGGGCATGAAATGCCCGCGGGCACCGAGGCGACTGCAGTCGCGAGACCGGTTAAAAAGGCACCCGCGTTCGGGGCAGTGATAGCGGTGCCGGCATGCAATGCCGGCAGCCCCTAACGCGAGAGCCTCCGGCGAGCGACACCGTATCGCGCAAGGGATCGAAGCCGGACGGCCGAGACGCGTCAGCGGCTCGGTTCACGAGAGCCCGGTCCGCGGCTAGCGGATGCGCACAAGCAGAAGAATCCGCTTACACTTGAGTCAGAGGATCTGGATTTCCTCGCGCGCATTGGTCTGCGCGTCATTGGTCAGCACCACACGGCCGATTGCGACCTTGTTCATCTCCCGGATGGTTTCGCGAATGACGGCGAAAGCGTCGTGCCCGACCTTGCCGTCGGGGCGCAAATAGTAAGGCCGGATGAGATATCTCGGATCGATCTCGCTGCGGTCGACGAACTCGTCGATCTCGATGGTTCGCGTCGATTCCAGCGCGACGTTCTCGAGCTCCTCCTTCGTCACCTCGATGAAGGTATCGGTGTCGACCTTGTAGCCCTTGACGATGTCCTCGTTGGCGACCTCCTCGCCGGTGTCAGCAGGGTCACGGTCGACAGCGACGAGAACGACGACAGGCACCCGATCCGCCGCGTCACCGCGGAGCTGACCAATCCCGGCCCGCAGGAGACCGCCGTCAAATCGATCTCCGACCAGTTCAACGTCCAGCCGACGAAGGACGCCCGCGAGGGATGGATCTGGATCGTCGGTCGCGGGCTGAAGCTGAGCTACGACGGAGCCGCGTTGAGGCTTGTGGATGAGGATGAAGAGACGAGACGCAACAAGGACGGATCAAAACGATAGCAGGATACCACGGGAACAATGGTTCCCGGCCCCCGTTAGCGCGCGGATGGAGCTTTCATGAACCAGGAGCTTTCATGGACAAGGTGACGCGTTGCCTGCGGTGCGGCAAGAGAACAATCCCGGTGCCCGGTCTTTACGGAAAGACCGAGCTTCAGTGCATTGTCTGTGACGGCCTCGATCCCCTGAAGAAGACCAAGCCGATCTCCGAGACGAACTCCTAGACCCGAGGGAGTCCAACACGCACGCGCCCAGGGCGTTCTCCTGGCAGAAGCACTGCACCGTCGCAGCAATCCCCCCGTGCACGTCAGGGACGATGGGCTACGGCACCAGCTTCGACACGATCCGCTCCAGTCCAAGGCGCGCACAGCCCTCGTCGCCTGCTCCGCCCGCCCCGCCCACCGGAACGCCTGCAACGCCAATGCCGCCGACGACGTCATCGCCGATGCGGATCGGCAAGCCGCCACCAAGCGACGTCATGTGTTCGAATGCCATCAAGGCGTTGGCGCCCGGGCTGCGCTCGACGACCGCCCCCATCTGCACGGTGCTGATCCGCAGCATCGATGCCGTATAGGCTTTGCGCAGGGCCCCTTCGAGCAGATGCGGATTGGCTCCGTCGGCACGCAGCGTGGCGCGGACCTGCCCCGCGCGATCCACCACGGTCACCGCGACCTTGTAATTCTGCGCCAGGCAGCCATCGAGGGCTGCACGAGCCCCATCGAGCGCCAATGACAGCGGAAGCTGACGCTCGGTCAACAACTCCTCGGCAAGGGCGGCGTGGGGAAGGTTCAAACACACAGCCAGCGCTGCGGAAAGTCCTGGCCGGCGCCGTTTCACGGAATGAGTTGTTGGCATGATGCGGATGGTGAAGCGGTCTCGGAATCCAGTCAATTTATTTCCGATGTTCACGGTAGCCGGCCTTGTGGGTAACTTAGACCACTCGTATTTTGCCGCAGTTTCAATCAAGAGATGACCCATTCAAGAGAAGACCCATGAAAGTCATATCTAGCTGCAATCACGTTCGTTGTATCGATTTCTGCCGCCTCGGCATCGACCCCGGAAGGCCGGGCCTGTGTTACGAACATCACCCATGGCAAGTACACCATGACTGATTGGGAAGCCCGTCGTGTCGTCGGCTACGGCCCCGAGATCCGCGCGTGTCTCGCGGAAGTAAAGGCAAAGTACGATAAGAAACGTGCAGCCGGACAATGAGCGACATCGGCGCGGGGCGCCGATCAATGCTGCGGTCGCTTCAGATTTGGCAGCCCAAAGATCGCCTTCACTCTCCGCCTCGATTACGGTGACACTCGATTACGGTGACAGTGCTGGACTGCGCTTTCGCCCTCATTCGCTTATTACTTCTTGGCGCCCGCCTTCGGCACCGGGATGCAAGCAGAAGCTCCGCGGTTGGTAACGTTTCTGGAGCACCAATCCATCGTTTCGGCGGGCGTCCATCCCTCCTTACCTTGCACTTGACGGCACTTCGCGACAGTACAGGCGTCGCGATCCTGTGCGAATGAGGGCGCAGAAACCAGGACAGCACCGACCAGCAAAAAACAAAAACGCATTGAAAATATCTCTCAGGGTTGAGACACGGACAGCCTAAAGGTCGGCACCACCTGCGGCAATGGTCCTGTTCCTTCTCTTCGCTCGGCAAGTCATTAAATCGTTCACCATCGCTAGGGCGTGGACTCATTAGCGCGCAGCCAAACTCGGATTGACGCGAGTTTGTCGAACGCCAGATAGTTGGCTGCGCGTTTGTCATATCGGGTCGCGACGCGCCGACATTGCTTGATCTTGTTGAAGAACCGTTCGATCAGGTTGCGCGCGCGATACAGATACGGGCTAAAGCAGATCGGGTCTTTGCGATTCCGTTTCGGTGGAATGTTGGCCCATGCTCCTTGTTGGCGAGCAAGCTCCCTGATCCAGTCTGCGTCGTAGCCAAGATCTGCGAGCAACATCGTTTGGGAAAGCAACGAGCTGAGGAGTACTGAGCACAGCCGGTTATCATGCGCCTCGCCGGGCGTGAGAGCGAGATGGACCGGCAGGCCATTGGCGTTCCAAGTAGCCAAGAACCAATGACTACCTTAGAGGCCGCCTCAGGTGGCGGCCTCTTTCATGTCGTCTAAACCATCCGGACCTCTAGCGATTCCCGCAGCTTGGTCGCTATCGGAGGGAAAGCGGACTTCGCGCGGATCACCCAATTTGGTCGAGATTGACCAAACCCTACCGAGGCTTTCTCGAGTACGTTTCTTGGGAAGGACGCGCACCTTCAGCGATCAAGTGACAAGATTTGCTCATGTGGAGGAACGATTTAGGCCGAAGACTGTTGTGACGGAACTTACCTTCGGAGTAGCCCATGGTGACGCGAGCTGCGGCGGAAACACTTACAGGTCAAGGGTACCCGATGCGCACCATTGCATCTGCGCTGCCAACCTTCAGCTTTTTGGGAGCTCTAGTCACCGACTTGGCTTACTGGCGGACGTCGGACATCCAATGGGCGAACTTCTCCGCGTGGCTCCTGGCGATCGGCATGATGCTGGGTGGCCTGTCTCTGATCGTCGAACTCGTTCATATCTTTTATCGGAGGCGGCAAGCTTCGACTAGCTGGTGGGGCATCGGGATATTGGTGATCGCGCTCGGGGTCGCCCTCGTGGATAATTTCGTTCACGCGCGCGACGGTTGGACGTCCATCGTGCCCTCTGGTTTGATCCTCTCCTCGATTACGGTCGCGCTCATGATCGCCACATCAGCCATGATTGCGAACGGCGATCGCGTCAGGGTCGGAGACCTCCTATGAAACGCCTGCGTCTCATTGCCAGTACAACCATTCTCATGGCGGTTGGGGCCTGCTCGGAAGCGCCGGCGCCGCCGGAGCAGCAGATCGGACAAAATGCGCCACTGCCCGAGGCGGAGCAATTCTTGTTCCCGCCGATGAAGATCGTTGCGCCTAGCGACTGGGGCGACAAGGCGACGCCGACCGCCCCCGCCGGCTTTTCAGTCACCGCCGTTGGGCGCGGCATGCATCAGCCGCGTAACATTTTGCCGCTCTCGAACGGCGACATTCTTGTCGCAGAATCAGGCGGACCGGGAGGCGAGCCCGTCACCCGGCCCAAGGACATCATCTACGGTCTCGTCAAGGCGATCGGACACAGCGCCGTAAAACCGGGGCAGCGCATCTTGCTGATGCATGATGCCAAGGGGGACGGCAGCACTTACCAACCAACTGTGCTCATTAGCGACATGCATTCTCCCTTCGGCATGGCGGTGCTAAACGGCTCACTCTACGTGGCGAACACCGACGCCATCATGCGCTACCCCTTCAACCCAGGCGATCAAACCATCAACGGTTCTGGCGAGAAGTTGACCGATCTGCCCGCGGGCCCGATCGACCATCACTGGACCAAGAGTCTCACCATCAGCCCCGACGGGACGAAACTTTACGTGGGCGTCGGCTCCAACAGCAATATTGTCGAGCGCGGGCTCGCGGCTGAACGCGGTCGCGCGGCGATTTATGAAGTCGATCCGAACACCGGCGCTATGCGTGAGTTCGCCAGCGGGTTGCGCAACCCCAATGGCCTGACGTTCGAGCCGATGACAAAAACTCTTTGGGCGGTCGTCAACGAGCGCGATGAACTCGGTAACGACCTGGTTCCCGACTATATGACCTCTGTCAAAGACGGCGGCTTTTATGGCTGGCCTTGGAGCTATTACGGAAATCACGTCGACATTCGCGTGCATCCACAGCGTCCCGACATGGTAGCGAAGGCGATTGTGCCGGACTATTCGCTGAGTTCCCATGTCGCGCCGCTCGGCCTCGCCTTCAACACCGGCGACAGCTTCCCACAGCCCTATCACGGCGGCGCCTTCGTCGGCGAACACGGGAGTTGGGACCGCACAGTGCTCAACGGTTATCAGGTGATGTTCGTCCCCTTCGCGGACGGCAAGCCGAGCGGAAAGGCGACTCCCTTCGTCCAGGGATTCATCGGCGCTGACGGGTCTGTTTACGGCCGGCCAGTCGGCGTCGCGTTCGATTCGAAGGGCGCGCTGATCATCGCGGACGATGTCGGCAACGCCGTGTGGCGCGTTTCGGCCAACAAGGCGGCGGCATCAGCAACGCCGCCACCGACTTTGACCACGCAGCATAACTAGCATTAGAGTTGCCCTTTCTGAAAATTTACGAATCCATGGGCAACCATGATGCGACAGGTTGAATAGCCGCTCATAAATAGGCGGCTGCGATTTCCGGTTTTTGGCACATAGCGTCGTTTCGCTTCTATGCAGCAAGACGTCGGCTAACGAGGCATAGCGGGACTCTTGGCGTCGGCCCTGCAGATTTATGGGTTCACGGCCTAGCCAAATGAGGTCGGTCATAGCTTGGCCGGATCGACGCATTTGATCAGATCCGCCTCACGCGCACGTGCTCTCACCCCCTGCCCCTCCTTCCACTTTCCTGCTATCTCCTACCTCCGCCGCCCCGGCCCAAACCAAAACCTCATTGTTCAAGGGAGCCCCACCCATGCGTTATCTCCACACCATGCTGCGCGTGCGCAATCTCGATGTCGCGCTGAAATTCTATGTCGATGCGTTCGGGCTGAAGGAGGTGCGGCGGATCGAGAACGACAAGGGGCGCTTCACGCTCGTCTTCCTGTGCTCGTCGGACGACCTCGAGGCGCTGAAGAAGCAGCCGCAAACGCGCGGCGCGCCGCTGGTCGAGCTCACCTACAATTGGGACGAGGAAAAATATGGCGAGGATCGCTTCTTCGGCCATCTCGCCTATGAGGTCGACGACATCTACGCCACCTGCGAGAAGCTGATGAAGGCTGGCGTCACCATCAACCGTCCGCCGCGCGACGGCAACATGGCCTTCGTCCGCTCGCCCGATCTGCACTCGATCGAGCTGCTGCAGAAGGGCGAGCCGAAGCCGCCGCAGGAGCCGTGGGCCTCGATGCCCAATACCGGCCACTGGTAGGGCTCTTTCGAGGAACCAGCCTCCGCCGCGTGCGTTCACTCCTCGACAATGCAATGTGAGGAGGACGACATGGGACGTGGATTGTTGTTGTGGATGCTGGGCGTGCCGATCCCCGTGATCCTGCTGCTGTGGCTGTTCTTCGGCCGCTGATCGACGCAGCAACGCTGCAAGGAAGCTCCGCCTCGTGCGGAGCTTTTTTGCGTGAGGGCTCGCCGCAATTGCTCTCGCCGCTCTCGCTGAATTCCGCTATCACCGCGCGCGGTGGACCCGTAGCCCGGATGGAGCGCAAGCGTAATCCGGGACAGGCCCATCCAGACGCAAGACCCCCGGATTGCGCTTTGCTCCATCCGGGCTTCTGTAACGGGCCTCAGTAAGTCAATCCCTTTTTGCCTGATCCAATCGCTGGGCACTTGCTTCTGT
>NZ_JAFCKW010000028.1 GCF_018129965.1 Bradyrhizobium diazoefficiens
TCGATATGCCATACGAATCCCCATCCTCGACAGATCCTAGAGAATCGCAAATTCCCCCTTTGTGCAAAACCCTCGCAGGCGGGGGAGGGAGCACACCGCCAGCGGCGCGGCCCCAAAACCCCGCCCCAATCCTTGACTACCCGGCCCTTCCCCCCTATACGTCCGCCCGCTCCCTGCAAGGACAGAGAATTTGCCCCCGTGGCGCCCCGGATGGCGGCCGCAAATCGTTGGGGGCTCCAACAAGGATTGATGCCATGTCTCGCCGCTGCGAACTGACGGCCAAGGGCCCCCAGGTGGGCCACAAGGTCAGCCACTCCAACATCAAGACCAAGCGCCGCTTCCTGCCGAACCTCGTCAACGTGACGTTCATCAGCGAAGCCCTGGAGCGCAACGTGCGCCTGCGCGTCTCCACCAACGCGGTGAAGAGCGTCGACCACAATGGCGGCTTAGATGCCTTCCTGCTCAAGGCCAAGGCCGACCTGCTGTCGCCCCGCGCCCTCGAGCTGAAGCGCGCCATCCAGAAAAAGGTCGGCCCGACGCCCGCGCCGGAGAAGAAGGCGAGCTAAGCGAATTTTGGAATTGGGCGGAGGCTTGCGTCGCAAGGCGTAGGCTTGGCCGAGAAGAGTTTTGCGGGACGGCCGGATCGGAAGATCCGGCCGTTTTTGTTTTTGCGGGAGGGCTTGGCACCCGAAGCCGCCTTTTAATCGTTAGTGTAGCCTAGACAAGCTGAGCGCTATATTGTTTTGCCATGTTACAAAGCGCGACCCGGAAAGATGAAACACTGCTGGGGATCGGTTTCTACACCGTTCCTGAAGCCGCGCGGCTGCTCAAAATCGCTCCGCTCAATATTCGGCGCTGGCTGGGGGGATATCGCTTCACGCAAGGCGACAAGACATTTGACATGCCGCCGCTCTGGAAGCCCCAATTGCCTTCCTATGATCACCACATGGAATTGGGCTTTCGGGATCTGATCGAACTACGTGTAATCAAAAGCTTCCTCGACGCTGGCCTCTCGATACTGACCGTTCGTAACTGTCTCGACTACGCCCGTGGAATGGCAGGAGACGATCATCCGTTTTCGACTCGCCGTTTCCTAACCGACGGTCGCACCATCTTTCTGGAGAGCCTGCGGAGAACAGGCGAAGATGAGGTTCTCGACCTCAAAAGCCACCAATATGTAATCAAGAAGGTCATAGACCGCACCTTCAAGGATCTTGATATTTCTCACGACATCGTCTCGCGATGGCGGCCGCTCGAAGGTAAGCAGAGCATCGTCATCGACCCTACGCGCGCCTTTGGACAGCCGATTACAAACAATTATGGCGTACCGACCATCGTCTTAGCGGATGCTGTGAAGGCAGAAGGCTCGGTGGAGCGCGTGAGCAAACTTTACGACGTGTCCCCGTCTGCGATCAGGGATGCGGTCAAGTTTGAAAAATCACTTGCTGCGTGAAGCTATTCTTCGACCACAATATGTCCCCTGCGATGGCAAGAGCCCTTCGCGAACTGTTCAAAGACGAACACGAAGTTACCTACCTTGCCGAAAAATTTCCGCGCAACATTAGCGATATCGATTGGATCTCCGGCCTCAGCAAGGAAGGATTGTGGGTCGTCATCTCTGGTGATCGCCGCATCACAAGGAACCGCGCAGAGTATCATGCCTTCCGCAGTTCCAATTTAATTGGTCTTTTTCTCTCGCATGGCCTCTACAAGGCGCCTGTAATAAAGCAGATGGAGCGAATGCTAGCACTTTGGCCTGTGATCCAAACCGTTACTGCGACGGTACAAGGTGGTGCTATGTATGAACTTCCATTGAAGAGCACCAAACTTCGACAGCTAAAAGTCTAGACATAGCTCAGCTGCGCTCCGGTTCTTGTCCCCCAAAATCAATGCTCCGCATCACGATCCCCGGCGGGGTGCCTTCGAACTCCGTCGCCCGACACTTCCGCTCCACACACGCCTTTATCCGCTCGCGCAGGCGGGTGAACTGGGCTTCGCATTCGGAGGGGCTGATGTGCGTGCCGCGTTCGAGGTCGTCCATGGCGGAGGTCGAGATCGTGCAGGCGATTTGCTTGGTTCCATCTCGCGTCGACAGCTGAACAATCATGGAACCTGCAGCGTGTCGCAAGTCTCAGTAAGCGTCGACGCTTCGCCTGCTGCGGCGCAACTGAGGTTCCTTGTTCGTAGTTTACCTGTTCAGCGAACGTCCTATTGATCTCGCGCATGGGTTGCGCTTTGGTTTGATCTTTGAGGCTGGGGGATTTATGCGTTATTTGAGTGTGGCGGTCGTTGCGACCGTACTTGCGGGCTGTGCTTCTTCATCATCCGACATTACGGCGACTTACGTATCACCGGTACAATACCAACAGTTCACCTGCCAACAGCTCGCGCTGGAAGCACAGGCGGTCTCCACCAGAGCTGCAACTCTCTCCGGAGCCCAGGACAGTCAGCGCACCAAGGATCAGGTCGCGACCGGCGTTGCTGTTGTTGTGTTCTGGCCTGCGGCGTTCCTTGTCGGCGGCGACAAGCAGACTGCGGCCGAACTTGCGCAGATGAAGGGACAGCTGGTTGCGATCGAGCAGGCTTCGATCGCAAAGAAGTGCAGCATTCAGTTTCAGGGCAAGCCGCAGGAACCGCCGAAGTAGGCGACGCCCTACCCCCGAAAATCAATGCTCCGCAGCACGATCCCCGGCGGGGTGCCTTCGAACTCCGTGGCCTGATACTTCCGCTCCACGCAGGCCTCGATGCGCTCGCTGAGCCGGGTGAACTGGGCTTCGCGCTCGCTGGGGCGGGCGCGCGGGCCGCGTTCGAGGTCGTCCATGGCGGAGGTCGAGATCGCGCAGGCGATCTCCCGGGTGCCGTCCTGCAGCGAGAACTGGACGATGCCGCGGTCCTGGTCGTAGGCGATGAAACGGCTGGCGGTGAGTGGCATGAGAGATTCCTTTGCTGCGCGCGTCATCCCGGCTGAAGCAGGGGCTCATCGCGATACGGAACAGTGGTTACGGGGACTCGGAGTCACCGCCGTCGCGTCACACCGCTGCCTGGGATTATGGGTCCCCGCCTTCGCGGGGACGACGGATGTGTGTGCGGCGGGGTTCAGCTCTCGCCGCTCAGTCTGGCGAAATCGTCGAACAGGGCGGCCACCAGCGCGCGGTGGCGGGTGTCTTCGGTGGGGAGGCTCGCGGCGTAGAGATTGAGGAGATGGCGGGCCTTCACCGCGGCTTCGGGCCACGACGTCGCGGGCACGGTCATCATGCGGTTTTCCAGATCGGCCTCGCGATCGCGCAGCTCCCGGACATGGGCCTCGACGTCGGCCAGCGCGCGGCGCAGATCGGTCGCCTTCTGCGCGGCCATGCCGCGATGCTTGTCGAGATCCACCGGGACGTCAGTCATGGGCAACGCTTGCCTTTGCAGATTTAAGATCGGCAGATTGAAGATCGGGAGAGTGAAGATCGGCAGCTTGCGCGTCCGACGCCTGCGCATCGGCGAGATCGACCGAGCCGATCGACAGCATCTCGGTCGCGCCCTGCACGCCTTCGGACGGCACATTGATCATGGTGGCGATGCGGCGCCAGGAGGCGAAGGACAGGCCCTCGATCATCTCCTCGTCGGTGACGACCTCATAGGCGCCCGCCGGCAATTCGCGCGCGATGCCGCGGATGTGGACCGGATGCCTGAATGTGATGGTTTCGCGCCGCGAGCGAATGGTCATGAAAGCCTCCCTTTCGCTGGTCAGGCCCCCACCGACGCTGCTGGGACGAACATGCGCCCAATGCCGGACAATAGCCAGCACTATCGCGCGCGCGTCGCGTGCATTGTGGCCGCAAGGCGGCCTTGCGCGCGCGGCGGATTAGGCCTCGCTATCGGCGGGGCGCGGGCGTAGGCTTGCACCACTCATCGCCTGCGCCGGCTATCGCCTCGCGCGGTGATCTGTGAGTGACGTGCGACAAGGCGATGCGTGCCTGTCTCATCAGCGCGATCGGCGAACGGGCCGGCGCGACAACGTCTCGTGCGACAAGTTTCGACGCCAAGGCTGGACGGGCAAGTTCCCGCCCGCGCGCGGGTGCTGCCATCGAACGAACTCGAACCCCCACAGAGGAGACTGAAGTCATGGCCAAGGGACAGCAAAAGGGCAATCGCGAAACCAAGAAGCCGAAGAAAGACAAGGCCAAGGTGATCGCCGCCGCACCGAACCGCAAGGACGCGGCATGGCAGCCGGATTTCGGGCCGGGGAAGAAGAAGTAGGAGCGAAGCGAGGCGCGCTGACTTCCCTTCTCCCCTTGTGGGAGAAGGTGCCTTGCCGAAGGCAAGGCAGATGAGGGGTCTCTCTCCGGGAAATTCACCGCAAGAGAATCGCGCGCGGAGACAGACCCCTCACCCGTCTCAATCGCGCGCCGCGCGATTGATCCACCCTCTCCCACAAGGGGAGAGGGGAAACCACCGTCTCCTCTCCGTCTGGCTTTTCGGCTATACTCGCCTGGGTAGCATGATCCGGAGGGGGTTGAGCTGTGGAGCACGAGCACACGCCTGCGAAGAATCTCGTCATCTGCTGCGACGGCACCGGCAACGAGATCTCGGAAAACATCTCCAACGTGCTGAAGCTGTACCGCTGCCTGCGCAAGACGGACAAGACATCGCCGCGGCAGATGGTGTTCTACGATCCCGGCGTCGGCACGGTGACCAAGCCGTCGACGTGGCACCGGATCAAGGCCAACGTCAACCTCGTGCTGGGGCTCGCCACCGGCTACGGGCTCGACGACAATGTGCTGTCCGCCTATTGCTTCCTGGTCGAGCATTACGCGCCGGGCGACAGGATTTTCCTGTTCGGGTTTTCGCGCGGCGCCTACACGGTGCGGGTGCTGGCGGGGCTGATCCACAAGATCGGCCTGATCTCGCCGGAGCAGGCCAATCTCGCAGGCTCCGGCCTCGTCTCCTACAAGCAATATTCCGGCTCGGGGCGCGGCAACGACATCGCGGACCTCACCGATGCCGGCTCCGACGACGACGGCCCGCTGCCGCAGGACAAGTTCGATCTCGCCGCGCAGTTCGCGCGCATCACCTCCTCGCGCTGGCCGACCATCCATTTCATCGGCGTGTGGGACACGGTGGCGAGCGTGATCGTGCCGCGCCCGGACCGGCTCTATCTGCCGAGCTTCGAGGAGTTGGCCTTCACGCTGCGCAATCCCAGCGTCAACATCTTCCGGCAGGCGATCGCGATCGACGAGCGGCGCTGCATGTTCCGCCTCAAGCCATGGTGGGAGCCGCAGGAATTCTGGAGCAACCGCTTCGTGCCCGACGACAAGAAACAGCCGCAGGACATCCTGCAGGTGTGGTTCGCCGGCGTGCATTGCGACGTCGGCGGCGGCTATCCGGAGGCCGAGAGCGGCGAGTCGAAATATCCGCTCGTGTGGATGATCGGGGAGGCAACCAAAGCCGGGCTGAACTTCAACCCGCGCACGGTGAACCAGCTCGCCTGGGGCATCCAGCGCAGGAACTCGCCGTTCCAATATGTGCCGCCGGCCTATACCGGCAAAACGGGCGCGCTGCACAATTCGATGACCGCGGCCTGGCGCGTGCTGGAATATGTTCCGAAACTCGCGAAGTACCGGGAGTGGCCGGAGCGGAAGGTATATCTCGGCGTCTACATTCCCGATTGCGAGCCGCGCCTGATCCCCGAAGGCGCCTATGTGCATGAGAGCGTGGTGAAGCGGATGGCGGTGGAGCCGGACTATCGGCCGGTGAATCTGCCGAAGGTCTATGAGACCGTGCCGATGCCGGTGCCGCCGCATGCGGGCGCAGAAGCTGAGGCTGGTGAGAGCGTGACGGGGTGATGGGGCTTTCCTTCTCCCCTTGCGGGAGCAGGTGGCGCGAAGCGCCGGATGAGGGGTTGTCGCCGCAAACGCACGTGCTTGCTGTGCCGAGCGAGACCCCTCACCCGTCTCGCCACTTCGTGGCGATCCACCCTCTCCCGCAAGAGGAGAGGGGGAAAACGCCCACCTCACCTCCCCGCCCCTTTTCGTTAAAATTCTCATCATTCCGTTATCCGGATGGCATCATCTCCGCCGCATCATCGCTCCCAAACCACCCGCGCCCTTGCGGAATTGGAGGAGAGTGCCAATGCATCCGCGCCGACATGCCCGTGTGAAACCCGCAGGCCTGGTGTCGCGCCAGGCCAAGATCATCACCGACAAGACCGCGCCGGTGATCACCTGCACGCTGGTCGACTATTCGCCGGGCGGGGCCTGCGTCGATCTCGGCGGCCAGGTGAAGATCCCCGAGAGATTCGAGCTGCTGCACGTCAACACCAAGAAACGCTGCCGCATCGCCTGGAAGCGCGGCACGCGCGTGGGCGTGGTGTTCTAGAGCTTCGGTTCTGATTGAATCAGAACCGAAGCTCTAGGTTCTTGTTTTGACGCGTTTTCTTCACGCGAACCGGTATCCACTTCGCTCGAAAACGCTCGAGGCGCGAGCGCAGCGTCAGCCGTCCTACCCTCTCCCCTTGCGGGAGAGGGTGGCTCGCCGCATGGCGGCGAGACGGCTGAGAGGTCTGTCTCCGCAATCTCATCTTTCGCAGCCGAATTCGCGGAGACAGACCCCTCATCCGGCGCTGCGCGCCACCTTCTCCCACAAGGGGAGAAGGAGGACTCCTACTTCCGCATCCGCGCCTTGGCGCCGGCGACGATCTGCATGACGACGCCGCCGATCCAGCCGATGAGGGCGAGCCAGGTCAGCGCGCTGTGCGGCTCCAGCCGCAGCAAGATGATGGCGACGGAGGCGAAGGCCGTGACGGTCGCGCACAGCGTACCTGCGGAGCTCAGCAATTCGGCGGCATCGATGCTGCCATGGGCTTCGTCGAACGGCAGCTGCGGCGTGTCGATGCCGAGATAGAAGCCGGCGCAGCCGAGCCCCATCATCAGCAGCAGAAAGCCCTGCGTGGTGAGCGCGGGAATCGCCGAGCCGACATAGGCGCCGACGAACAATCCGCACGCGGCCCCCGCCATCGCAAGGCCCACGCGCTCGAAGACATGGGCAGCCTTCCGCACACCGAACCGCATGGCCCGCCTCCATGATGCCTCGTCAGCGCGGAAGGTTAGGCCAGTTTCGAAGGGGGTGGAAGCTCGGGAGGGTTACGGATGCGTCAGGAATGATCCACTAGAGCTTTTTCGGTTCTGATTGAATCAGAACCGAAGCTCTAGATTCTTGTTTTGACGCGTTTTCTTCACGCGAACCGGTATCCACTTCGCTCGAAAACGCTCTAACTCCCCTTCCGTCATGGCCGGGCTTGTCCCGCCTGCGCGGCCGAAGCCGCTTCGGCGAGGCGAAGGCCCGGGCATGACGACCTCTCGATAAAATTGCCTCGTCGCAATTGGGGTGAAGACCCTACCGCGCCCCGAACGTCGTCTTGCCGAACAGCGCCTTTTGCGATGCGGGCTGCGAGCGCCAATATTGCGGCGGGGCTTCGACTTCGCCGCCGAGTTCGGCCGCGGCGTGCCAGCCCCAGCGCGGGTCGTAGAGCATGCCGCGGGCGAGCGCGACCATGTCGGCCTTGCCGCTAGCTATGATCTCCTCGGCGTGCCTGGCTTCGGTGATCAGACCGACCGCGATGGTCGGCAATCCGGTCTCGCGCCTGATGGCGTCGGCAAACTGCACCTGGTAGCCGGGGCCGAGCGTGATCTTCTGCAGCGGCGAGACGCCGCCGGAGGAGGCGTCGATCCAGTCGACGCCGCGCGCCTTCAGCGCGTTGGCAAAGGCGATGGTCTGCGCCAGATCCCAGCCGCCCTCGACCCAGTCGGTCGACGACACCCGCATGCCGACCGGCCTGTCGGCCGGAAACACCGCGCGCACCGCATCATAGACCTCGAGCGGGAAGCGCATGCGGTTCTCGAGCGAACCGCCATACTCATCGGTGCGCCTGTTGGAAATCGGCGACAGGAACTGGTGCAGGAGATAGCCGTGCGCGCCGTGCAGCTCGATCGCGTCGATGCCGAGCCGCGCGGCGCGCTTCGCGCAATCGACGAAGGCCTCGCGGATGCGCTTGAGGCCCGCGGCATCGAGCGCGAGCGGCGCGGCCTCGCCGTCCTTGTGCGGCAGCGCCGACGGCGCCACCGTCTGCCAGCCGCCTTCGCTCTCGGGAATGAGCTGGCCGCCGTCCCAGGGCCGCGCGCTCGAGGCCTTGCGGCCGGCATGGGCGAGCTGCATCGCGATCGCGGTGGAGGAATGCTTGCGCACCGAGGTGAGGATCTGCTTCAGCGCGGCCTCGGCGGCGTCGCTCCACAGCCCGAGGCAGCCGGGCGTGATGCGGCCGATCGCCTCGACATGGGTCGCCTCGATGCAGAACATCGCGGCGCCCGACAGCGCCAGATTGTTGATGTGGGTGAAGTGCCAGTCGGTGGCGACGCCGTCCTCGGCCGAATACTGGCACATCGGCGACACCACGAGACGGTTCTTCAACGTCAGGCCGCGCAGCTTGATCGGGGAAAACAGGGCGCTCATGCGGGGGTTCCGGACTGAGAGGGGGCGATCTGCATGAGTGTAGTGCGTGGGGGCCAGATTGCCAGCGGCGGGAATGACATGGCGGGATGCGTTCACGCCGCCGTCGTCCCGGATCTGCGCTTCGCTTGTCCGGGACGACAGCGGCGAGAAGCACCCGCGCCTACGGCTTGATGCCGGCGGCCTTGATGAGCTCCTGATTGGCCACGAGCTCGCGCTTGACGAGGTCGTCCATCCCGGACGGCGTCATCGGCATCGGTTCGAGGCCGATCTTCTTCAGGCTCGCCTGCATCGCCGGATCGGCCAGGACCTTCTCGCCCGCCGCGTGCAGCTTCTCGACGATCTCGCGCGGCGTCTTCGCCGGCACGAACACGCCGAACCAGATCTCGCTGTCGGCGTCCTTCAATCCGATCTCGAGCGGTGTCGGCACGTCGGGCAGCTCGGCGACGCGCTTGGGCGTCGAGACCACCAGCGCGCGGACCTGGCCCTCGCGGATCAGCGGCAGCGCGGTCGCCAGCGGGCAGAAATAGAGATCAATCCGGCCGCCGAGAATGTCCGCGATCACTTCCGGCCCGGCGCGATACGGCACATGCGTGGCCTCGATCCCGGCGGCATAGCGGAACTTCTCGGTCGAGATATGCACGGCGCTGCCGATGCCGACCGAGCCGAACGAGATCGAGCCGGGCTTTGCCTTGGCCTCTGTGATGAAGTCCTGGATGGTTTTCCAGGGCCGCTCCTTCGGCACGATCATCACATTGGCGGCGGATCCGATCATCAACACCGAGGCGAGGTCGCGGCTGGGATCGAAACTCGCGTTCGGAAATATCAGGGGCGCGACGGTCAGCGCCGACGACTGGGCGAGCAGGCTGTAGCCATCGGGATCGGATTTGGCGACCTGCACTGAGCCGACCACGCCGCCGCCGCCGGCGCGGTTTTCGACCACGATGGATTGACCGAGCTCGGCGGAGAGACGCTCGAACACCAGCCGCGGAACCACATCGGCCGCGCTGCCCGGACCGAACGGAATGGTCGCCTTGATCAGCCGCGTCGGCCAGTCCTGTGCCTGTGCTTGTGCCTGTACTTGGGCCTGCATTTGCGCCGCAGCGGCGAGCCAGACGCCGGCACCGAGGCAAAACACGCGAAGAAACCTGCTCATCGAAAACTCCAGTGAACTCACCGGGATCGGTGCAAGAACCGTTCCGTCGCCGCCTGCTATTCCACCAGCGCGAACTGCAGCAGCAGCGTGCGCTGGAGCAGCGAGAAATTGTCATCCGAGATCAGCGTCAGCACGGTCTCGCCCTCGGGCGTGACGTGGGCGTCGATGCCTTCCATGTTGTCGATCTCGTGGCCGAGATCGGCCGCAAACAGCGAGGGACCGTCGACCAGCGCGTTCGGCGCGATGGATTTCAGGGGAATGGCGCGAATGCGGATGTTGATGCCGGTGAACCAGGAGAATTTGCGTTCGAGGATAAGCAACTCGCCGGACGGCAGCAGCGTGGCATCACTGATGTCGAATTTTTCCGTGCGGCGCACGCTGAACTGGCCCGGCGTGGGGCCGCCGATCAGGAAGGCGACGAGATTGCCGTCGGCGTCAAGACCGCGCTCCGAGAATGCGATCAGCGTGCCCGCGAGCGGCATGGTCTGGTCCTTGCCTTTCGGCACGAACACCAGCGCCTCGAGCCCCTTGTTGGACGGTAGCTTGCGCACCGCCGGCGGCGTCGGGATCACCTCGCCGCGGGCGCGGGTGCCGCCCCTGGAAAAATCGAACCGCATGATCTGGTTGACGCGCTCGAGCCCGACGTAAACGAAGGAGCCGTCGCGCGCGAGCGACTCGGTGTCGTACCAATAGCGCTTCTCGGTGATCGGCCGGCCTTCAGCGCCCAGCACCGGCGCGGCCTCGACGTCGTCGAGCCCGACCATCTTGCCGCCGGAATAGCGGATGACCCCGGTGAACCAGCCGCCCTGGTCGGAGACCGCGAGGAAGCGTTCGCCCCCGGCATCGAGCCGGATGGCGGACAGGCCACCGAAGCCGCGATAGGGCGAGGTCAGCACGAGGCCGCTGCGAAATTCCAGCGAGCCGAACCGCACGCGCGACCGGTCGCGCGGCTCGAACGAGGGGATCTGCCGCGCATTGACCTCGATGCTGACAGGTTCGGTGACGCTGTGTTCGGGCGGCGGCACCGGTCCGCGCGGCGGCGGCGGCGCAGTCGCGCTTTGCGCCCGCGCCAGGCGGGAGAGTGCGAGAGTGGAAAATCCCGCCGCCGCGTGGCCTAGGACGCTGCGGCGGGATGGATGCGTGCTCACGAATGCAGTTTGCGTCGCGGACGGCCGGCCGGTTGCGGCGGCGCGGTGTTGGTCTCGCTGAACAGCTCGGCGAGCTTCTCGGTGATGGCGCCGCCGAGTTCTTCGGCGTCCACGATCGTCACCGCGCGGCGGTAGTAGCGCGTCACGTCATGGCCGATTCCGATCGCGATCAGCTCGACCGGCGAGCGGGTCTCGATCTCCTCGATGATGTGGCGCAGATGCCGCTCGAGATAGTTGCCGGCATTGACCGACAGCGTGGAATCGTCGACCGGCGCACCGTCGGAGATCATCATCAGGATCTTGCGCTGCTCGGGACGGCCGAGCAGCCGCTTGTGCGCCCAGTCGAGCGCCTCGCCGTCGATGTTCTCCTTCAAGAGGCCCTCGCGCATCATCAGGCCGAGATTCTTCCGCGCACGGCGCCAGGGCGCATCCGCGGACTTGTAGATGATGTGGCGCAGATCGTTGAGGCGGCCGGGATTGGCCGGCTTGCCGGCGGCCAGCCACGCCTCGCGCGATTGCCCGCCCTTCCAGGCGCGCGTGGTGAAGCCGAGAATCTCGACCTTGACGCCGCAACGCTCCAGCGTGCGCGCCAGAATATCGGCGCAGGTCGCGGCCACCGTGATCGGACGCCCGCGCATCGAGCCGGAATTGTCGAGCAGCAGCGTCACCACGGTGTCGCGGAAGGTCGCTTCCTTCTCGTGCATGAACGAGAGGGGATGGTGCGGATCGGTCACCACGCGCGACAGCCGCGCGGGATCCAGGATGCCTTCTTCGAGATCGAACTCCCAGGCGCGGTTCTGCTGCGCCATCAGCTTGCGCTGCAAGCGGTTGGCGAGGCGGGCGACGATGCCCTGCAGATGCGCGAGCTGCTTGTCGAGATAGGCGCGCAGGCGCTCCAGCTCGTCATGGTCGCAGAGGTCCTCGGCGGCGATGACCTCGTCGAACTTGGGCGCGAAAGCGTGATATTCCGGCCCGCGCGGCTCGTTCTTGCCGTGCGAGTTCGGACGTGTCGCCTCGCCCGGGGTCTCGTCGTCGCCGAGTTCGCCGTCGTCGAACGTGTCGGAGGTCGAGGCCTGCGCGCTTTCCATCGCGCTCTCGCTCATCTCCTCCGAGGAGGCCTGCGCCTGGTCGGCGCTCATCTCCTGGGCGGCGTCGGAATCGGGCGAGCCTTCGGCGCCGGACTGGTCGTTGTCGCCGTCCTGGTTCTCGTCGTTGTCCTCATTGTCTTCGCTGTCGGCGTTGCGCTCGTCGCCGAGCTCGAGCGCCGAGAGCAGATCATGCACGGCATCGCCGAACTTGGTCTGGTCCTCGACGAAGGTGTCGAGCCGGTCGAGCCGCTTGCCGATCTTGTCTTCGAGGATCGGCCGCCACAGATCGACCACCTTCTTCGCCGCCGTCGGCGGCGCAAGGCCGGTCAGGCGCTCGCGCACCAGCATCGCCAGCGCGTCGGCCAGCGGCGCGTCGGCCCGGTCGGTGATCTCGTCGAACTTGCCGCGATGGAAATGGTCGTCGAGCATCGCGGTGAGATTCTTGGCAACGCCGGCCATGCGGCGCGCGCCGATCGCCTCGACCCGGGCCTGCTCAACCGCCTCGAACACGCCGCGCGCCTGGGGATTGCCGGGCATCAGCTTGCGATGCAGCTTGGCATCGTGACAGGCGAGCTTGAGCGCGATGGAATCGGCGTGTCCGCGCACGATCGCGGCGTCGCGCTTGGTCATCTTGCGCGCCGGCTCCGGCAGCCGCGCCTTGCCGGGCGCAAGCCCCGGCCGTTCGGCAGCGAAGCTGACGTCGAGTTCGGGCGATTTCGCGATCGCCTTCAGACAGGCCGCAACCGAGCGCTTGAACGGCTCGGTCGGCGCTTCCTTGGTGTTGCGGTATTTGCTGTTGGAGGTGGTCATCTCGATCTCACCGTCGTCCCCGCGAAGGCGGGGACCCATAACCACAGAGGGCGGTTGCGAAGCCGCAAAAGACGGCTCCGATCTTCGCGATAACCACGGCCTGTGGTTATGGGTCCCGGATCTGCGCTGGCGCTTGTCCGGGACGACATCTCAGCCTCAGCTCAGCGCCACGTTCACCGAGGATTCCGGCAGCTCCGCGTTGAAGCAGCGCTGATAGAATTCGGCGACCAGCGGACGCTCGAGCTCGTCGCACTTGTTGAGGAAGGTGACGCGGAAGGCGAAGCCGATATCGCTGAAGATGTCGGCGTTCTCGGCCCAGGTGATCACCGTACGCGGGCTCATCACCGTCGACAGGTCGCCGTTGGCGAAGGCGTTGCGGGTGAGGTCGGCAAGGCGAACCATCTTGTTGACGATGTCGCGGCCTTCCTGATTGCGATAGTGCTTGGCCTTGGCCAGCACGATCTCCACTTCCTCGTCATGGGCGAGATAGTTCAGCGTGGTGACGATCGACCAGCGGTCCATCTGGCCCTGGTTGATCTGCTGCGTGCCGTGATAGAGGCCCGACGTATCGCCGAGGCCCACGGTGTTCGCCGTGGCAAAAAGCCGGAACGCCGGGTGCGGCTTGATCACCTTGTTCTGGTCGAGCAGCGTCAGGCGGCCCGAGACTTCCAGCACGCGCTGGATCACGAACATCACGTCCGGGCGGCCGGCGTCGTATTCGTCGAACACCAGCGCGACGTTGTGCTGAAGCGCCCAGGGCAGAATGCCGTCGCGGAATTCGGTGACCTGCTTGCCGTCGCGGACCACGATCGAGTCCTTGCCGACGAGATCGATACGGCTGATGTGGCTGTCGAGGTTGACGCGCACGCAGGGCCAGTTCAGGCGCGCGGCGACCTGCTCGATATGGGTGGATTTGCCGGTGCCGTGATAGCCGGTCACCATCACGCGGCGGTTGCGCGCGAAACCGGCGAGAATCGCGAGTGTGGTGGCGCGATCGAAGCGGTAATCGGGATCGGCATCGGGCACATGAGGATCGGCTGCGGAATAGGCCGGCACTTCGAGATCGCTGTCGATCCCGAACACCTGGCGCACCGACACCTTCATGTCGGGCAGACCGGAAACTTCCTCAACTTTGGACATGGCGGCGGTCGTCATCAATCCTCCGAGGTTCCGGGCGATCCCGAAACCAGTTATTTGCACGATGGCTGCGGCTGGGTGCGTCTGCGAACGTATCAGAGACAACGTCCCGGCAGAAGCCCGACCCGCAATCAAAGTTCCGTTGTCTTTTCATCGAGATAGGCAAGGAACGCGATTTTGGGAAGGCTGCCCTGCGAATCACGCCCGGATTTCGGACCGGGATGCGCGACCTGCACGGGCGAATGGCACTTTTACCCCTGCTCCCGACTTATGTAGGGTCTGAACCCATATACCGGCCCCCAACACAGAGACGATGTGACGTCCTTTCTCGATCCCCTCATAGCCTTCGTCTCGGCCCATGCGTGGCTGGCGTACCTGACGCTGTTCCTGGCGGCCCTGCTCGAGGCCGTGCCCGTGGTGGGCTCGGTGATCCCCGGCTCGACCATCATCCTGGCGCTGAGCGCCCTGATCCCGGGGGGAGAATTGAAGCTGCAATGGGTGCTGCTTGCCGCCGCGCTTGGCGCGGTGCTGGGCGACGGGTCGGCCTATTGGGTCGGGCACCGCCAGCAACGCGAAATCCTCAACACCTGGCCGCTGACCAATTATCCGCGCGTGGTGGCCGAGAGCGAGAGCTTCTTCAACCGCTTCGGCACCTGGGCCGTGTTCTTCGCCCGCTTCGTGCCGCCGATCCGCGCCTTCGTGCCGGTAACGGCCGGTGCGCTGGGGATGGCGCCGCCGCGCTTCTACGCGATCAACATTCCCGCGATCCTGGTGTGGGCGCCGGCCCATGTCCTACCGGGCGTGCTGGCCGTGTCGGCCCTGCACCAATATGCCGGGCTGCCGCACCATCAGCATATCGGCAAGCACATCTGGATCCTTGCCGTCATCGGTGGTGCGATCATTCTGGGGCTGGCAATCTGGATCATGCGCCGCCGGAATGGTAGCGGGGTTGCGCAAGCGAAAAGCAGAGGCGCGTAGGGGTTGGCTCGGAGCTGAAAGCTGCCGCGCCAAATATCACCGACTATCTTATCAATCCCCCGCGATCACATGGGAGCCTGCCACGGCGTCCACCAGCGCGGCTTCGAGGTCTTTCGCCTGAAAAGGCTTCTGCAGAACGCGCCGATCCGCATAGTCCTTGCGCAAGCCCGCCGAGCCGTAACCGGTCGCAAAGATGAACGGCACATCCTTCTGGCGTAGCGCGTCGGCTATCGCATAGGTGTCATGGCCGTCCAGGTTGAGGTCGAGGACCGCCACGTCGACCTGTTCCTTACCGATCAGCTCCAGCGCGCGCGGCACGTTGGTGGCCGGTCCGACCAGATTGCAGCCGAACTCCTCGAGCATGTCCTCGATCAACATCGCAATCATCATCTCGTCTTCGACGACGAGGACCTTGCGGTTTGACAGTTCCCGCCTGCTCAAATTCTCACCTCCCGTGCCTGTCTGGCTAACCAAGAATATCCGGCACGCTTCCCGTAATGGCGCTCAATGGCGCCATGATCCGGCAAACGACGCCGATCTCGCGATAATCGATCACGGCTTCGCCGCCGAGCTGGCCGGCCAGGCCCCGCTCGATCAGCCGCGAGCCAAATCCCCTGCTGGTGGGCGCAGTGACCTTGGGACCACCCGTCTCGGTCCAGACCATCTGCAAATGTTGCTCGTCCCGTTCGGCGATGTCCCAATGCACCGATATGCGGCCGGAGCCGTTCGACAACGCGCCGTATTTGGCTGCGTTCGTCGCAAGTTCATGCACCGCCATGGCGACGGCCAGCGCCGACTTCGGAAGCAGCCAGATGTCCGGCCCCCGGACGTCGAACTCATGCCGCTGCGCCATGAAGGGCGACAGCGCTTTTTCCACGATGTCGCGCAGGTCCGCACCTTCCCAGTTTTGCTGGGTCAACACGTCGTGGGCTCCCGCCATCGAAAGCAGGCGCGACTCCAGAGCGGCTTTGACAGCAACCGGGACAGTGGCGCCCTTCAATGTCTGGGCGGCGATGGATTGCACGGTCGCAAGCGTGTTCTTGACCCGGTGGTTGAGCTCATTGATCAGCAATTCGCGCTGCTGACGCGCGCGAACCTGGGCGGAGATGTCCCGGAAATAGCAAACCACCCCGTGGCGGCCTTCGGGCAGCGGAATGCGATTGATCCGCCACTCGTAGAATTCCTTCACCTTGCGGTCCCGCCGCTCCTCGATGTGTTCGGGCACCAGGTACGGCTCGCCGGTTTCCAGCGTATGCCGGAACAGCCGGACCAGTTCGTTGGCAGAGTCCTCGGGCCACAGGATATGGACGATCTCGTCGAACCTCCGGCCGACGAGGTCGGGAATGTCTCCGAAGAACGGCACTGCCGTGGGATTGACGGCCTTGATCCTGAAATCGGCGTCGACCAGATAAACGCCGAGCGGGGCCTGGCTGAGCAAGGTCTCGAACTGGGTGGTTCGTCTGCGCAAGGCTTCTTCGCTTGCGCGCAACTCCCGTGCCGCATCGCGCCGCACGCGCGCCAGCGTCAGATTCGCGGCAACTTGAGCCACCAGCTCGCGGGCGGCAAACGGCTTCGTCAGATAGTAATCGGCACCGGCGCGCAGGCCTTCGATCCGGGATTCTTCTCCCGCGCGCGCCGACAGCATGATCACGGGCAGGTCGCGCAGGTCGGGATCGCTGCGGATCGCCGCCAGCAAGCCGAATCCATCAAGCCCCGGCATCATGGCGTCCGTGACGACGAGATCCGGAGCGCTTCGTCGTATCGCCGCGAGCGCCGCCTGGCCGTCGGCCGCGGTTTGAACCTCCCAATGGGCGCCGAGCAACCGCGCGATGTAGGCGCGCATGTCCCCGTTGTCGTCGGCGACCAGGACGCGGCCCTCGAGCTTGTTGGCGATCATCTCGGCTTGCGCGATGTCTGCGCGGGAGACGGCAAATTCGGTCGGAGCCGCCTGGGGCAGCCAGCTCAAGGCTTCTTCGACATAGGCCTCGGCCCGGCTGGTCACAGGCACGTCCGTGGCGTCCGCGTCGAGGCTCTGGGTCCCAAGCTCGGCCGAAGCGAACGGGATGCGGACCTTGAAGGACGATCCCCTGCCGACTTCACTTTCAGCGCTGAGCGAACCGCCGTGCAGCTTGACGAGTTCATGGACCAGCGCGAGACCGATGCCGGACCCCTCGAATGACCGGCTTTTCTGGTTCTCGACGCGGTGAAAACGCTCAAAGAGCCGCGGCAATTCGTGGGACGGTATGCCGACGCCGGTGTCGCGCACGACGAGCTCGGCGAACTTGCCGTCGTCCATGGCATGCATCCGGACGGAGATGCCGCCTTCGAACGTGAACTTGAAGGCGTTGGACAGGAGGTTGAAGACGATCTTCTCCCACATGTCGCGATCGACCGGCACGCGCCCGGGCAATGGCTCGCAATCGATCTCCAGCTTCAACCCGGCCTTCTCGGTGGCGGACTCGAAGTTGGACACCAGTTCAGCCGTAAAACGCGACAGGTCGGTGGGCTGGAAATTGGCATTGGCGCGCCCGGCTTCGATCCGGGAGAAGTCGAGCAGCGTATTGACGAGCTTGAGCAAGCGCTGTGAATTGCGTTGCGCCACCTCGAGGCGCTGGCGTTGCACGGGATCGAGGGCGGCCGCAGAGGAATCGTTCAGCGCGTCCTGCACCGGCCCCAGCATCAAGGTCAGCGGCGTGCGGAATTCGTGGCTGACGTTGGAAAAGAACAGCGTCTTGGCGCGGTCGATCTCCGCCAACGCATCGGCGCGCCGGCGCTCTTCTTCGAAAGCGCGCGCGCCGGCGAGGCTGGCGGAAATCTGCCCCGCCAAAAGCTCCATGAAGCTGGCGTAGCCTTCATCATATTTCCGATAGGGATTGAGTCCGGCAACCAGACAACCGACAGGCCCGCTCTGGCCCTTGCTCCCGATCGAAATGACCGCGGCCTGGATCGGTGATGTGTCCCAAAACCCGGAGGGCAAGCGACCATCCACGACCGTGGAGAGATCGTTCACGATCAGGCTTCCCGCGACCGGGATATCGTACGGCCACGGACCGCCAGGGAGGATCACGGGGGGCGCTGCCGGATGGCCGCTTTCGATGCCGGAGGCGCGCGCCAGACGCAGGTCGCCCTGATCGTCGTAGAGATACAGCAGCGAGAAGGGCACGTCCTTGTCGGCGACCTTCATGCCGTCCCTGATCGCATCGAGGACTTCTACCTCGGCCCGGGCCGATGCCAGGCGGCCGGCAAGCTGGCTCAGGGTGGCGAGGCGCCGCTCGCCCACGACACGTTCGGTTTCTTCCGTGACGACGCACAGCATCCCGCTGATCCGGCCATCGTCGTCGGCGAGCGGACTGTAGGAAAAGGTGTGGTAGCTCTCTTCGCGAAATCCCAGCCGCTCGAGAATCAGGAGCAAGCCTTCGTCCCAGGTCGCTTCGCCGGTGCTGAGCACGCGCTCGATGCGCGGCGCGATATCCGGCCAGATTTCCTCCCAGACCTTGTCCGTTGGCGAACCGAGAAACCAATCACGCTTCAGCCCGAGTGTCGGAAGGTAGGCATCGTTGCAGAAAAATCTGAGATTGGGCCCCCACGCCATCCACATCGCGTAGCGGGAGCTCAACACGATCCGCACGGTCGTCTTCAGGCTCTGGGGCCAGGATTCAGGCGGGCCGAGGTCGGTCGCGGCCCAATTGAAATTCCGCATCATCGTCGCCATGACGCCCGCACCCGCCATGAAATCGGGGGCGCCGTGCGTATCGATCGGAGGGTGCGGGGTTTCGAGCATCCAGGATGGCAGTTCTAGTCGTCCAATCGAAGCAGGTTTCAGGCCGGAATCTCCAATCATCCTGGCTCGATTTAGTTCCCGACCCGGTTACATATTTTTGAATGGAAGCCTGAGCGATGGACCGCCCGGCCCGTCCCGCCGAGGCCCCGCGTTCTACGCCCCCGCCCGCCGCCCCGGCGCCGGACCCACATAGCGCGCCCGGGGGCGGATCAGCCTGCCGAACTGCAATTGCTCGCTGGCATGGGCGATCCAGCCGACGCTGCGGGCCATGGCGAACAAAGCGAGTTCGCTGCCGACGGGGAGCCGCAGCGCGTGCACGAGCACGGCGAGCGCATAGTCGATGTTGACGAGTTCGCCGGTCGCCTCGGCGATCCGCTCGGGCACTTCGCGGGTGAATTTTCGCGGCGCGCCAGCGCGCGTCAGCGCATTCAGCAGCGACTGGGCACGGGGATCGCCGCGCCTGTAGACACCGTGGCCGAAACCGGCGAAACGCTCGCCGAGTGCGACACGTTCCCGCACCAGCGGCTCGACATCGCGGTCCACCAGGGTCTTGACGAGCTGCGAGGCCAGCACGCCGGCGCCGCCGTGCTTCGGTCCCTTCAGCGCAGCAAGGCCTGCGATGACGGAGTCGTAGAGATTGAGTCCGGTCGACGCCGCGCAGCGCGCGGTGAAGGTCGAGGCATTCAATTCGTGATCGGCGAGCAGCACGAGTGCGCGGCGGATGAGATCGGGCGCATGCTTGTTGTCCGGCGCCCAGGCCTTCGCGATCTGCCGGTGCAGCGGCTCGGCCGACGGCGCGCCATTGAGCATGGTCGCGACCAGCAGCCGGACGATGCGGCCGCCCACCATGGCGCGGCCGTCGGGCGCACGGGTAAAGGCGCGGGGATCGGCGCTCGACGCCAGCGCCAGCACGGCGATGGCGCGGTCGATCGGCGCGGCGCGGCGCGCGGCGTCCGCGATCGCGCGCATCTCGCCGGAGATCTCGGGCTGATTGTCCGGCGTGAAGGGATCGACGTCCGAAACGTCCCAGAGCAAGGTCGCGGTGTGTTCCAGCGTGTCGTTCTCGGCGAGATCGACGCAATTGACGCCGCGGTAGATCGCGCCCTCCTCGGTGATGGTCGAGATCTCCGTGTCCATCACCGGCAGGTCGGCGTCGAAGCTGCGCAGGCCCCGCGGCTCCGGCGACGGCACCCGGCGCTCCTTCAACGCACGGACGTCCTCGGCGCGGTAGCGGTTCTTGCGCGAGTCCGGCGTCGGCTCGGAGCGGATCATGCCCCGGCTGACATAGGCGTAGAGGGTCGCCGGCGAGATCGCGAGCTCGGCCGCGGCTTCGCGGGCAGAGAGATAGAGGCCTTCCGAATTTTTCATATTGATTTACGTAATCAAGATTGATCAATCTGTCGAGAGGTCTGATTTTCCCCTGGTGCAAAGGAGATTTGGGCCATGAACATCCACCTTACCAAGAGCCAGATCGGGCTGGACGGCGTTCCCGCAGCCGAAACGGTGCTGAGCCATGTCGACGGCGAGCGCGGTCAGCTGATCATCGCCGGCGAGCATGTCGGCGCACTGGCCGCCAAGTCGAGCTTCGAGGGCGTCACCGCCCGGCTCTGGAACGGCGCCAGCAAGACCAGCTTGAGCGAGGCCAATGTGCGGGCGAGCCTCGGCGCGGCGCGCGAGCGCGCCTTCGCGCGGCTGGGAGACCTTCTGCCCGCCACACGCGGAATGGGAATCGTCGACGGGTTTCGTGCAGCCATCGCCGGTCTGCGCGCCGAGCAGGGGCTGGAGCATGAAGCGACGATCGTCGGCGCATTTCCGGTGATCGCGGGCGCGCTGGTCCGCCGCGCCAGGGGTCTCGATCCGCTCGCGCCGGATCCGAATGCGAGCCATGCCGCCGATACGCTCCGGATGCTGCATGGGCGCGTGCCTGACATACGCGAGGTCACCGCGCTCGACGCCTATCTCGTCACCGCCAGCGACCACGGCATGAACGCCTCGACCTTCACCGCGCGCGTGGTGGCCTCGACGCAGGCCGATCTGTTTGCCGCCGTCACCGCAGGCTATTGCGGGCTGACCGGTCCGCTCCATGGCGGCGCGCCGGAGCCGGTGCTGGAAATGCTCGACGCCATCGGCTCGCGCGAGCGCATCCAGCCTTGGGTGGATGCGGCGCTCGCCCGCGGCGAGCGGATGATGGGTTTTGGCCACCGCGTCTATCGCGTGCGCGATCCGCGCGCCGACGTGCTCAAGACCGCGATCGAGGCACTCGCCTCTGACGGAGCCGACCTGCCCTTCGCCGGCGAGGTCGAGGCCTATATCCGCGGCGCGTTGCGCAGGAAGAATCCGGACCGGCCGCTGGAGACCAATGTGGAGTTCTTCACCGCGATCCTGCTCGATGCGCTCGCCATTCCCCGGCAGGCCTTCACGCCGATCTTCGCGGTGGCGCGCGCGGCAGGCTGGACCGCGCATGCACGCGAGCAGCAGCGGACCGGACGGTTGATCCGCCCGAGTTCGTCCTATGTGGGGGCGATGCCTGAGGGGTGACGAAGTAGCCCGGATGGAGCGGCGTTCTTTCCCTTTCCCCTTGCGGGAGAGGGTCGATCGCCGCGTAGCGGCGAGACGGGTGAAGGGTTCTCTCCCCGCTCGAATCTCTTGCGATGGAGTTCGTTGAAGCAACCCCTCATCCGGCGCTTCGCGCCACCTTCTCCCACAAGGGGATAAGGGAAGAAAGCGAGCGCGAGGCCTTAAGCCTCCCGCACCACCGTCTTCAGATAATTATACGCCTTGATGATCTCGATCAGGCGGTCTTCGGTGGATCGGTCGCCGCCATTGGCGTCGGGGTGATGCTGCTTCACCAGCGCCTTGTACTTGCTCTTGACGTCGGCGAGCGTGGCGCTGGGGCCGAGGCCCATGACCTGAAGCGCCTTGCGCTCGGCGTTCATCACCTTGCGCGTTTCGACCTTGGGCTGGGCCTCCGGACCCTTGCGCCAGCCGCTGCGGCCGTTGAGCTCGGCAAACATGCTGAACGGATCGAAGGCGCCGTCGATCTCGGCCTCAGCGCCCTTCTTGACGCCGCCATTGGCGCCCATCTTCCAGGTCGGACGGTGGCCGGTCAGCGCATCCTTCTGATAGCGCGCGACGGCATCGGCATTCATGCCGGAGAAGAAATTGTAGTTCTGGTTGTACTCGCGCACATGATTCAGGCAGAAATGCCAGTACTCGCGCGAATTCTCGCGGCCCTTGGGCGCGCGATGGGCGCCCTTGTTCTGACACCCGGTCCATTCGCAATTGACCACGGTGTCGCGCGGCTTCACCTCCGCCTGCTTGCCTTTCGGCTTGACGCGGATTGAGTCGAAGAACTTTGATGAATCGATCGGCATGGCTGACTTTGACTACGCAATGCAAAAACCTTCAAGTCTTGACATTGCAATTAGCTGCTGACGGAGTGCGAACGCGCACGCCAGAGGCTCACATGACTACCAGAGACACTATCAGCAACAAGTTGCAGGAAGCTTTCACCCCGGAAAGCCTCGAGGTCGTCGACGAGTCCCATTTGCATGAGGGCCACGCCGGCCATCGGCCGAGCGGCGAGACGCATTTCCGTGTTTATATCGTATCGCCGGCCTTCAAAGGGAAGAGCCGGGTCGATCGCCACCGCATGATAAATGCGGCGCTGGCCGCGGAACTCTCAGGCAGCGTGCACGCGCTCGCGATCCACGCTCAGGCGCCGGGGGAAGGGTGATGCCCTTCACTCTCCCTGGGGAGCCGGGTTGCCTACCAAGTCGTCATGCCCGGGCTTGTCCCGGGCATCCACGTTCTTGATGCCGCAAGTCAGACGTGGATGGCCGGGTCAAGCCCGGCCATGACGATGTGGAAGCGGAAGTGCCAAGCAACTGTTCCGTCAAAACGACGTCCCGGCCCGCTTGGGCCTTGCCTCTTCCATCTCCGCCTCGCGCGGCACCGGTGAAATACGGAGCGCGGTGATGCGGTTGCGCTCGCGGCGGAGCACGCGGAAGCGGAAGCCGTGGAAGGTAAAGCTCTGGCCGCGGTCCGGGATCGAGCGCGCCTCGTGAATGACGAGGCCGGCGACGGTGGTGGCCTCTTCATCGGGCAGATGCCAGTCCATCGCGCGGTTGAGATCGCGGATCGGCACCGAGCCGTCGACCACGACCGAGCCGTCCGGCTGGGCGCGCACGCCGGCGACCACGACGTCGTGTTCGTCGGAGATATCGCCGACGATCTCCTCGAGGATGTCTTCCAGCGTCACGAGACCTTCAACCTCGCCGTACTCGTCGACGACGAGCGCGAAATGGGTCTTGCGGCGGCGGAACGCCTTCAACTGCTCGGACACGGTGCGCATCTCCGGCACGAACCAGGGCGGCAGCGCGATGGTGGAGACGTCGATGCGCGAGGTGTCGCCGTCGGCGGCGCGGATCGCGCGTAGGAGATCCTTGGCGTGGAGCACGCCGATGATGTTCTCCGGCTTCTCGCGCCAGAGCGGGATGCGGGTGTATTCGGTCGCCAGCACCTCGCGCACAAGGTCCTCGGGCGGCAGGTCGGCGTTGATCATCATCATCTCGGTGCGATGGATCATGACGTCGGAGACCTGAAGCTCGCGCAGGTCCAGCAGGCCGCCGAGCATATCGCGGTCCTGCTTCTCGACCTTGCCCTCGTGATGCAACAGATCGACCGCGCCGCGCAGGCGCTCGGTCGGCGACAGGATCGCCTGATGCTCACCGGCAAGGCCGAACAGCCGCATCAACACCCGCACGATGACTTCCACGATCCTGAGCAGCGGACCCAGCACGTACATCGTCATCCGCATCGGGCGCGCGACCGCGAGCGCCATCCGGTCGGGCGCGTTGATGGCGATGGTTTTCGGCAGGACCTCGGCAAAAATCACGACCAGGGCGGTCATCAAGCCGGTCGCATAGAGCACGCCGACATCGCCGAACCAGCCGGTGAAGATCGAGGTGGCGAGCGCGGAGGCGCTGATATTGGCGATGTTGTTGCCGAGCAGCAGCGCGCCGATCAGCCGCTCGCGCATGTCGAGCAGGCCCGAGACGACGTCGGCGTCGCGGTTGCCCTGCTTGGAGAGCCGCAGCATGCTGGCGCGCGAGGCGCCGGTCAGCGCGGTCTCGCTCGCGGCAAAGAAGCCCGAGACGAGCAGGCAGAGAATGACGATTGTGAAGCCGAGCCAGTCCATGCACCACTCAACAGAAATCGGTTCAGCCGCGCATCAGGCCTTCTGCGCGAGTTTCTCTTGCAGGAAGTCGCGTACCGGCGCCGGCTCGACATCCCCAGCAATCACGGCGCGGCCCACCGCCTCCAGCAGGATGAAGGTGAGCTTGCCGCGCTTGACCTTCTTGTCTTGCGCCATCAGCGCCATCAGCGCGTCGGCATCGGCAATCCCTTCCTGCGAAAAGCCGGCGATGTCCTGCAGGCGTGTCGGCAGGCCCGCTTCGATGAGGTGCCGCTCGACGCGCGCGGCGTCGGCCTCGCCGATCATGCCGAGCTTCGCGGAAAACTGCGCCGCCAGCGTCATCCCGATGGCGACGCCCTCGCCGTGGAACAGACGATCGGAGAAACCGGTCGCGGCCTCCAGCGCGTGACCGAAGGTGTGGCCGAGATTGAGCAGCGCCCGCTCGCCGGTCTCGCGCTCGTCGCGCGAGACCACGCCGGCCTTGGCGCGGCAGGAGGTCGCGATCGCGTGCTCGCGGCCCGGACCGCCCTTGAAGATGTCGGAATGATTCTTTTCCAGCCAGGCGAAGAAGGCCTCGTCGCCGAGCACGCCGTATTTGGCGACCTCGGCATAGCCGGCGCGGAATTGCCGCGGCGACAGGGTGTCGAGCACGGCGGTGTCGGCGATCACCAGCACCGGCTGGTGGAAGGCGCCGAGCAGATTCTTGCCCTGCGGCGAGTTGATGCCGGTCTTGCCGCCGACGGAGGAATCGACCTGCGCCAGCAGCGAGGTCGGCACCTGCACGAAATCGACGCCGCGGCGCAGGATCGCCGCCGCAAATCCGGCGAGGTCGCCGACCACGCCGCCGCCGAGCGCGATGACGAAATCGTTGCGCTCGATTTTTGCGGCGATCAGGGCCTCGCTGACCTTTTCCAGACCGGCATAGGTCTTGGAGATCTCGCCCTCCTCGACAACGATGCGCGAGGTCGGGATGCCGCTGGCGGCGAGCGAGGCTTCGGTCGGCTCCAGCCAATGCTTTGCGACGGTGCGATCGGTGACGATGGCGGTGCGGACGCCGGGGCGCAGACGCGCGATCCGCTCGCCGAGTGAAGCCAGCACGCCGCGGCCGATGACGATGTCATAGGCGCGGTCACCGAGTGCGACGTCGACATTGACGGGATCGGAATGTTTCAAGGGCGCGGTCATCGTACGGCACTCGCGACGTCGGCAGATGGTTCGGCGGCCGGCTCGCCGCAGAGATGAGCGCGCAGAATGTCGATGCACTCCTCGACGATCTTGTCGTGCGGCACGTCGCGCGAGGCGATGGTGAGGTCGGCCTTGGCATAGACCGGCTCGCGCTCGGTGAGCAGGCGCGTGACGGTGCCTTCGGGATCGGCGGTCTGGAGCAGCGGGCGGTCGGCGCGGCGGCGCACGCGGCGCATGATGACGTCGTGGTCCGCCCTGAGCCAGATCGAGATCGCCTTGCCCGCGATGCGGTCCCGCGTCTCCTCGCGCATGAAGGCGCCGCCGCCGGTCGCCAGCACGATCGGCCCACCGTCGAGCAGGCGCGCGATCACCCGGGCCTCGCCGTCGCGGAAATGCGGCTCACCATGTTGTTCGAAGATTTCCGGTATGGTCATGCCGGCCGCCGCCTCGATCTCGGTGTCGGCATCGACGAAAGGCAGCTTGAGCCGGAGCGCCAGGCGGCGGCCGATGGTGGATTTTCCGACCCCCATCATGCCGACGAGCACGACCGAGCGCGTCCCCAGAGCCGACAGGATGTCGGCCTCGGGCGCAGCTTGGATCGGCAACGCGGCGTCGGACATGAAACTCGCTCTGGATCTCGCTCGACCTGCCGCCAAAGGCGGCATTCTTTTGCCACCTATACGACCCCGCAGGGGGCCTCGCCAGAGGACTCTTGCCACGAAACGGCGAACATGTTGGATGATTCCATTGGTTAATTTCGACGCCAGAGACCTTCGCCGAGACCCTGAACGATGCCCAGCCTGTTCCGCTTCCTGACGGTCGTCGCCGTGATCGCCGGCATCGTCTATGGCGCAGTTTTCGCGCTGGCGAACTTCGTCAGCCCGAAGTCGCGGGAAATGACGGTGACGATCCCGCCGGATAAGTTTCTCAAGAAATAGCAGCTAGGCTGCGCGGCATGCGTGCCAGATCCTCCGCCAGCAAGCCCTCGGATGCCAAACTCACCGGCCTGTTCCTCGACATGCTCGCGGCGGAACAGGGCGCTGGCGCCAATACGCTCGACGCCTACCGCCGCGATCTGACCGATTTCTCCGAGTTTCTCGGTCGCGTCGGCCATACATTCGTGGATGCGGAGACGCAAACGCTGCGCGACTATCTCGCCGATCTCGCTGCGCGCGGCTTCAAATCCACCAGCGTCGCGCGGCGGCTGTCGGCGATGCGGCATCTCTACCGCTTTCTCCTCAACGAGCGCATCCGCAGCGAGGATCCCGCCGCGATCCTGTCCGGCCCCAAGCGCGGCCGCGGCCTGCCCAAGGTGCTCTCGATCGCGGATGTCGACCGCATGCTGCGTCGCGCCAGGGAGTTGAGCGAGGCGACGGATGCCTCCCCGGCGCAGCGGCTGCGCGCTTTGCGGCTGTATTGCCTGCTCGAGGTGCTCTACGCCACGGGCCTGCGCGTCTCCGAGCTGGTGGCGCTGCCGCGCACGGCGGCCAAGCGCGATGCCCGGATGATCGTGGTGCGCGGCAAGGGCGACAAGGAACGCCTGGTGCCGCTCAACGAGGCCTCGCGGCAGGCGATGGCGGATTATCTTGCCGCAACGGACGCCGCGAAAGTCGACAAGAAGAACAGCGTCGCCGCCTCGAAATGGCTGTTCCCCTCGTTCGGCGAGAGCGGACATCTGACGCGGCAGCATTTTGCCCGCGACCTGAAGGAGCTTGCGGTTGCCTCGGGGCTGCAGGCCCGGCTGGTGTCCCCGCACGTGCTGCGCCACGCCTTCGCCAGCCACCTCCTGCACAACGGCGCCGATTTGCGCATCGTGCAGACCCTGCTCGGCCACACCGACATCTCGACCACCCAGATCTACACCCATGTCGTCGAGGAGCGTCTGAAGAGCCTGGTGCGCGACCTGCACCCGCTGGGGGAGAAGTAACCGTCGTCGTGGTGAAGCTGCCGTAGATGGGGTAACGGCCGAAACCGCCTTGACTTCGGCTACATCTCCGCAGAAAGAGCCGTGTCCTCCCCCCTGATTTGGCCCGCGCGCTCTCCGCACACAAGCCAACTCATTGAAGAAGCTACACTTCTTTCCGCAGGTCCAAATCCGCTTCGACGCCCCGCCCGATCCTCCCTATATTGAGTTGATGCCAGACCCGATGCGCAGCTATCTCGACTTCGAAAAGCCCGTCGCCGAGCTCGATTCCAAGCTCGACGAGTTGCGCACGTTAGCTGCATCCGGCAGCGACATCGGCGAGGAGATCGCGCGGATCGAGGACAAGGGGTCGCAGGCGCTGGCCGACCTGTATGCGAACCTGACGCCGTGGCAGAAGACGCTGGTGGCGCGGCATCCGCAGCGTCCGCATTTCAACGATTTCATCAAGGGCCTGATCACCGAATTCACCCCGCTCGCGGGCGATCGCAAATTCGGCGAGGACGAGGCGCTGGTTGCCGGTTTCGGCCGCTTTCGCGGCGAGGCGATCTGCGTGATGGGCCAGGAAAAGGGTGACTCCACCGAGAGCCGCATCAAGCACAATTTCGGCATGGCGCGGCCCGAAGGCTATCGCAAATGCGTGCGGCTGATGGAGATGGCCGAGCGGTTCGGCCTGCCGGTGCTGTCGCTGGCCGATTCAGCCGGTGCCTATCCCGGCATCGGCGCGGAAGAGCGCGGCCAGGCCGAGGCGATCGCACGCTCGACCGATGCCTGCATGGCGCTGACCGTGCCGAACGTCGCCATCATCACCGGCGAAGGCATGTCGGGCGGCGCCATCGCCATCACCACCGCCAACAAGGTCTTGATGCTGGAGCATGCGATCTACAGCGTGATCTCGCCGGAAGCGGCATCCTCGATCCTGTGGCGCGACGGCAGCAAGGCGCAGGAAGCTGCCAACAACATGAAGATCACCGCCCAGGACATGCTCCGCTTCGGAGTGATCGACAGCATCCTGAAGGAGCCGGTCGGCGGCGCCCATCGCGATCCCGCCGCCATGATCGCCACCACCGGGGACGCCATCGCCAAGGCCTTCGACGAGCTCCGCGGCCTCGACGGCGACGCCATCCGCAAGCAGCGGCGACAGAAATTCCTCGATATCGGCCGGAAATTGGGCTGATTGGTGCGGGTTTGGTGCCTTGGGGACGGTGCGCTCCCCCTCGCAAGCGGGGGAGGTGAAGAGCCACCCCCGGGGCTGCCCAGTAACCCCGCGTTAACCCTTTTTTTGCCCAAATCAGCGATCTCAGTCCGATTGGGCCCGCCGGCCCAAGTTAAGCCCGAAGTCGCGTCCATTTAGTCTTTTGTTGACCATGTGACTGGGCCAACGGGCTCGTGATCCCCGCTCGGGTTGCGACCCCCAGACCCAGAGGTTAGAATTTTAATCAATGGCTTCAGGGCATAAGCGCTGGAGCGTGGTCTCGAAAAACCCGCAGCTAACGGGTCCGGATGTCCGGTCGGTCCATGCTTCGAATTGGGGTTCGCGCGATGCCCGGGACGGTGTGGGGTCCATCTTGATTTCTCGTTCGCTTGCTCGCGCGCTTTTGGCTTCGGCTGCGATCGCCGCCAGCGTCGTGCTGGCCGGCTGTGATACCGACCAGGTTTCGCTCGCGACCAACGCCAAGGCCAACCAGCCGGTGCCGCCGAAGCTTCTTGCCGCGATGGTCGAGAAGGACATGGATCTGCAGTCGCCGATCCTGGTGCGCCTGTTCAAGCAGGAGGCCGAGCTCGAGGTCTGGAAGCAGACCCGGAGCGGCCAGTTCGCGCTGCTCAAGACCTATCCGATCTGCCGCTGGTCGGGCGATCTCGGCCCGAAGGTGCGCGAAGGCGACCGCCAGGCGCCCGAGGGATTCTACTCGATCAATCCGGGCCAGATGAATCCGCAATCGGCCTATTACCTGTCGTTCAACACCGGCTTCCCGAACGCGTTCGACAAGGCGTTGGGGCGCACCGGTTCGGAGCTGATGGTGCATGGCGACTGCTCGTCGCGCGGCTGCTACGCGATGACGGACGAACAGATCGCGGAGATCTATTCGCTGGGTCGCGAATCGTTCTTCGGCGGCCAGAAGGCGTTCCAGCTGCAGGCCTATCCGTTCAAGATGACGCCGGCGAACATGGCCAGGCACCGGACCAATCCGAACATGCCGTTCTGGAGGATGATCAAGGAAGGCTATGATCATTTCGAGGTGACGCGGCAGGAGCCGAAGGTCAATTTCTGCGAGAAGAAGTACGTCTTCGACGCGACCAAGCCGCCCGACGCCAAGCGCGATCCCGTGTTCGACGCCTCAGCCAAGTGCCCGGCCTATGTGATCCCCGACGAGATCGCCAGCGCCGTGCGCGAGAAGCAGCAGCAGGACGAGGCCGCCTATGCCAGGCTGGTCGCCAAGGGCACGCCGGTGGCGCGCATGAACACCGGCATCGACGGCGGCATGAACAAGATCTTCGCCGCGAAGATTCCGGAAGGATCGACCGGCCTGTCCGAAGGCGCCGAAGGCACCACCTTGCAGATGCTGGCGATGGCGAAGGCGCCGGGCACCATCCCCGGCCACGTCAATCCGCCCAAGCCAAATCTCGAAGCTGTCGCGCCCGCGCCGCAGGAGGAGCCGGTCGTCGCGGTGTCCGCGCCCGCCGCCACCACGCGCGTCGCCGCGGTCGCACCGGCCGAGGCGTCCCAGGAGAAATCCTCAGGCGGCTTCTTCTCCAACCTCGGCCGCAAGATGGGCATGGGCGCCGCCGAGACCACGGCGACCACGCCGCCGCCGCAAGCCACTGCGTCGGTTGCTCCGGCCGCGACATCGACGGCGCCGACCACCGCAGCATCGCGGCTGAAGGCCGCGGTCGGCCGGTTCGTGCCAGGCCGCGACACGTCGAAGGATACGGCCAAGGATCCGCCCAAGGATTCAACCAAGGACGCGCCGAAGCCGACCGTTGCAGCCACCAAGCCCGCCGAGCCGCCGAAACAGCAGCCCGACACGCGCCTCGCCGCATCGCGCCCCGCGCTGAAGCCGTCCGTGTCTGATGGCGTGAGCGATGCAACGCAAATCATGGGCGCCGCGCCGGTGGTGCAGTCGAACTCGTTCGACAGCCGCTTTGGGGCGGTGAAGTAAGGGCGAAGGCTTTTGCTCTCGCTCCATTCGTGATCGGCCGCGCTGCTGCCGAATAGTCATGATCCGGAACAAAATCGGGCACGGCCCGTTGACGTCCGCTCGTTCACCGAGCCTCGATTTGAGCAACTGCCGGGTCTCGAATGACGTCCACAATATTGATTGTCGAAGACGAAATCTTCGTCGCGACGGATATCGCCCGGATTCTGGAAGATGCGGGCTATTCCGTCGCCGCGATCGCGGCGGATCGTCAGGAAGCCCTCGAGGCCGGGCCAAAGGCCCAGATCGCACTTGTAGACGTCAATCTGCGCGATGGCCCCACCGGTCCTCAGATCGCTCTCGATCTTTCGCAGAAATACGGGATCAAGATCTTTTACGTCACCGCGAATCCCACGCAAATCGCGCCCAAGGCTGACACGGCGATCGGCTTCATTCGCAAGCCGTTCAGCGATGACGCGATCCTGGCCGCCATTCACCACGCGGCAGGCAACGCGGACCGTCTAAGTTCGCCGGACGTTACGTTGTTTCCGGCAGCGGACGGCTCATTGCGTTCCTTGGGATAGCGGCTACGACCTGCAGGCCATCCGGATTCCATGAATTGGAAATCCGTCCGCCCAGCTGATTCGAAATGCTGAGCTCGATCAGGCGCGATCCGAAACCTTCCACCTTCGGCGCCAGCTCGATCCTGGGACCGCCGCTCTCCGTCCATTCAATGATGACGTCATCCGGCGAATCGCTGATCTCGACGACCACGGATCCCTCATGGGTCGAGAGGGCGCCGTACTTTGCGGCGTTGGTCGCGAGTTCGTGAAAGATCAGCGCTAGCGGCGTGGCTGAGCGGTCGTCGATACGGACATCATCGCCCGAGATGCGGACGCGCTGTGTCTCAGATTGATAGGCGGAGAGCAGCTTTTCCAGCAATCCCTTGAGCGTCGCCTGCGTTGCGCCCGGCTGGGATCGGGCGCTGTGAGGGCGCACGAAGTCGTGCGCCTGTCCGAGCGACATGATGCGGGCACGCAGTTCGTTCGCCAGCTCCTTGAGCTGGGGATGCGCGCGTGTCGACAGGCCGATCAGCCCATTGATCACGGAGAAGATGTTCTTGATGCGATGGCTCAGTTCCTGGCTGACCATTTCCCGCTGCTCCATCAACAATTTCTGCTCATGGATGTCGGTGCAGGTTCCGAACCAGCGGGTAATGTGACCGTCCGCATCGCGGATTGGCAACGCCCGCCCCAGGGTCCACCGATATTTGCCTTCGGCATTCCTCAAACGATATTCGATTTCGTAGGGCTCGCCCGTCCTGAGGGAATGCCGCCACCGCTCCCAGGCCTGCTCCTGGTCGTCGGGGTGGAACATCCCGTTCCAGCCCTCTCCGTCAGTGGAGCCCACGGGAACCCCCGTGAATTCGTACCATCTCGCATTGTAGTAGTCGTGGTGACCATCGGGCAGCGTCGACCACACCATCTGGGGCATCGTATCGGCGAGGATGCGAAACTTCTGCTCCGTCTCCGACAGCGCCTGCTTGGCGACGGCCTCATTGGTCTGCTGGATCTTCGTCGTCTTGCGGGATCCCAGCGCGGCCATGACCTGGGAGGCCATGACGCGAAGTCCCTGCTCCTGGAGCGGCGTAAGGCCGGTTCGGGGAACACGGTCGATCACGCACAGCGAGCCGAGGGGAAATCCATCGTCGGTCATTAGCGGGGCGCCGGCATAGAACCTGATGAACGGTTCGCCCGTCACCAATGGATTATCCGCAAACCTCGGATCCTGGGTCGCATCCGAAACGACCAGGAGATCGGACCCCAGCATGGCATGGGCGCAGAAAGAGGTTTCGCGCGGAGTTTCGCAGACGTCGAGGCCCTGTCTCGACAGGAACCGCTGCGTCGCATCGCCGACGATGCTCACCAGACAGATCGGGGTTTCACACAACGCGGCGGTGAACGCCGTGAGTTCGTCGAACACCCCGCCATCCGAAAAATCCGCAAGGTCATGGGCGTCGAGTATCGCCGACCGGGACGGCGACGTATTGTCTAGGGATGTCATGAAACAATCTTCAGCCCGGCGCGACGGGATGCATCATCCAGAGCAATCAAGCCCGTCACCTGCATTGTGGAGGCATCACCCGGTCGAGCCATCCCTACTCGCATCTCGCCTGTTCGAATACGGGCCGGACTGGACCGGCCACTATTGCAACCCGTGGCCAAAGCCCCGCCGCGCAAACTTACGATGTCGATAACACCGTTGGTGGCATCCGGTTCCGGGCCGGAACGTGTCTCCACGCCACCGTCCCGGCCAGAATGAGCTCGTGCAAGCGGCCTGCGCTGCTTACGCGTAGCGCCCGTGGCAGTGCTTGTACTTCTTGCCGCTGCCGCACGGGCAGTCCTCGTTGCGGCCGACCTTGCCCCAGCTTGCCGGATTCTTGGGGTCGCGCAGCGCGGCGTCGGAGGCCGGCGCTCCGAGCGAGACGCTGGCGAGTGCCATTTCGTCCTCGCCGGTATCCGGATTGAGCTTGTGTGCCTCCATCGGCGGCAGGGCAGGCGCTTCCTGCTCCGGCGGAACGATCTCGACCCGCATGAGCTGCGCGGTCACGGCCTCGCGCAGATGCGCGCTCATTTCCTGGAAGAGGTTGAAGGCCTCGGTCTTGTACTCCTGCAAGGGGTCGCGCTGACCGTAACCACGCAGGCCGATGACCTGACGCAGATGGTCGAGCATGACCAGATGCTCGCGCCAGAGGTGGTCCAGCGTCTGGAGCAGAATGGTCTTCTCGACGTAACGCATCACGTCGGGACCCCATTGCGCGACCTTGGCCGCCATGTGCTCGTCGGCCTTGGTCTCGATGCGCGAGAGCAATTCCTCGTCGGCGATACCCTCTTCCTTGGCCCATTCGTCGACCGGCAGATCGAGACCGAGCACGCGCGTCAGCTCGTCCTTCAGGCCGGCGACGTCCCACTGCTCGGCATAGGCATGCTCTGGCACGTGCTTGGCGACGAGATCGTCGATGAAGGCGTGGCGCATGTCGGTGACCGTCTCGACCACGCTCTCGTCCTTCATCAGGTCGATGCGCTGGTCGAAGATCACCTTGCGCTGGTCGTTCTGGACGTTGTCGAACTTGAGCAGGTTCTTGCGGATGTCGAAGTTGCGCGCCTCGACCTTCTGCTGCGCCTTCTCCAGCGCCTTGTTGATCCAGGGATGGATGATCGCCTCGCCTTCCTTCAGGCCGAGACGCTGCAGCATGCTGTCGAGACGGTCCGAGCCGAAGATGCGCATCAGATCGTCTTCCAGCGACAGGAAGAACTTCGAGCGGCCGGGATCGCCCTGACGGCCGGAACGGCCGCGGAGCTGGTTGTCGATGCGGCGGGATTCGTGACGCTCGGAGCCGATGATGTAGAGGCCGCCCGGCTTCTTCACGGTCTTGGCGGGCTTTGAGCCCTTCGCCGGCTCGATCTCGACGGTCTCCTCCGCCTTCAGCACGATTTCGCGGAAATGCTCGATATCGGCCTTGATCTGCTCGATCTTCCTGGCCTTCTCGGCCTCGTCGGTGATGCCAGCAGTTTCCTGCTGGATGCGCATCTCGAGCGAGCCGCCGAGCTTGATGTCGGTGCCGCGGCCGGCCATGTTGGTCGCGATCGTGATCGCGCCGGGAACGCCGGCTTCGGCGACGATATAGGCTTCCTGCTCGTGGAAACGCGCGTTCAGTACCGCGAACAGCTTCGCCGGCTTGTTGGCGCGCGCGGCGGCGTACAGCTTCTGCATCGAATTCTCGTTGCCGAAATCGATCTGCCGGTAGCCGTGCTTCTTGAGGTATTCGGCAATCACTTCCGACTTTTCGATCGAGGCGGTGCCGACCAGCACGGGCTGCAGGCGCGCATTCGCGCGCTCGATCTCGGCCAGGATCGCGGCGTATTTCTCGTTCTGGGTGCGATAGACCTCGTCGTCTTCGTCGAGACGGGCGACCGACAGATTGGTCGGGATTTCCACGACTTCGAGCTTGTAGATGTCGAACAGCTCGTCGGCCTCGGTCAGCGCCGTGCCGGTCATGCCGGCGAGTTTTTCATACATCCGGAAATAGTTCTGGAAGGTGATCGAGGCCAGCGTCTGGTTTTCCGGCTGGACCTGGACATGCTCCTTGGCTTCCAGCGCCTGGTGCAGACCCTCGGAATAGCGCCGGCCGGCCATCATGCGGCCAGTGAATTCGTCGATGATCACGACCTCGTCGTCGCGGACGATGTAGTCCTTGTCGCGGGTGAACAGGGTGTGGGCGCGCAGGGCCTGGTTGATGTGGTGAACGACGGAGACGTTCTCGACGTCGTAGAGCGACTCGCCCTTGAGCTGGCCGGCATCGCGCAACAGGCCTTCGATCTTCTCCATGCCGGTTTCGGTCAGCGTCACCGTGCGCTGCTTCTCGTCGACGTCGTAATCGGTCTTATCGAGCCTGGGCAGAAACGAGTCGATGGTGTTGTAGAAATCCGAGCGGTCGTCGAGCGGGCCGGAGATGATCAGCGGGGTGCGCGCTTCGTCGATCAGGATGGAGTCGACTTCGTCGACGATGGCATAGAAGTGCGGCCGCTGGACCATGTCCTCGAGCCGGTACTTCATGTTGTCGCGCAGATAGTCGAAGCCGTATTCGTTATTGGTCCCGTAGGTGATGTCGCAGGCATAGGCCGCCTTGCGCTCGGCATCGTCGAGCCCGTGGACGATCACGCCGGTGGTCAGGCCGAGGAAACCGTAAATCTGGCCCATCCAACCGGAGTCGCGGCGGGCGAGGTAGTCGTTGACGGTGACGACGTGGACGCCCTTGCCGGCGAGCGCGTTGAGATAGACCGCGAGCGTTGCCACCAGCGTCTTGCCTTCGCCGGTCTTCATCTCGGCGATGTCGCCCTCGTGCAGCACCATGCCGCCGATCAGCTGGACGTCGAAATGACGCTGGCCGAGCGTACGCTTGGCGGCCTCGCGGACGGTGGCGAAGGCCGGGACCAGGAGGTCGTCGAGCGTCTTGCCCTCGGCGAGCTGCTGCTTGAATTCGGCGGTGCGGGCCTTGAGCGCCTCGTCGGAGAGCTTCGAGACCTCCGGCTCCAGCGCGTTGATCGCGTTGACGCGGGACTGATATCCCTTCACCCGCCGGTCGTTGGCGGAGCCGAAAAACTTGCGGGCGAGCGCGCCGATCATGCCTTGTTCCTGTGTTCGCGATTCAACCGCGTTGCAGCCAAGAAGTTGTCACCCGCCTGCCTATCAACTCACCGTGACGCCTGATGGCGCCAGAGCCCGGACTGCGGGGGGCATCCGCCATATGGGTGGGAATTGGGCAAGTCTGGGTTCAACGGCCAAAAACGCAGCAAAATAAAAGCCATCGCCATGGTCGCGACCGGGCAGAGATATGGCCCGGTCAGGGCCTTGTCAACGGCGGGCGCATTGCGGCTAATTCATCATTTTGACAGACTTTTCGCGTTGCCAAGGCCCCCTGAATTGGGCGAGTGTCCGCCCCGCTCGAGCAGCCCCCCTGCTTCAACAAAAGGATTTTCCATGACCTCCTCGTTCCCGGTAACCAAAACCGGCCTGCGCTTCGGCCTCGCCACCGCCCTCGTGGGCTGCCTAGCGCTGGCGCTGATCGCGGGTCCCGGCCGGGCTGCCGACGATCCGGTCCTGGCGAAGGTCAATGGTGCGGAAATCAAGAAGAGCGACGTCGCCCTGGCCGAAGAGGAACTCGGGCCGAGCCTCGCCCAGATGGACCCGGCGACAAAGGACGACAACGTCCTGTCATTCCTGATCGACATGAAGATCGTCGCCAAGGCCGCCGAGGACAAGAAGGTCGCCGACAGCGAGGAATTCAAGAAGCGGATGGCGTTCGCCCGCAGCCGCCTGCTGATGGACAATCTGCTGGCCCAGGAAGGCAAGGCAGCCACCACCCCCGACGCCATGAAGAAGGTCTATGAGGAGGCCTCCAAGCAGATCACCGGCGAGCAGGAAGTGCGCGCCCGCCACATCCTGGTCGAGACCGAGGACGAGGCCAAGGCGGTGAAGGCCGAACTCGACAAGGGCGCCGATTTCGCCGAGCTCGCCAAGAAGAAGTCCAAGGATCCGGGCTCCGCTGACGGCGGCGACCTCGGCTTCTTCACCAAGGAGCAGATGGTGCCGGAGTTCTCGACGGTGGCCTTCGCACTCGAGCCGGGCAAGATCTCCGACCCCGTGAAGTCGCAGTTTGGCTGGCACATCATCAAGGTCGAGGAAAAGCGCAGCCGCAAGGCGCCGGACTTCGAGCAGGTCAAGCCCCAGATCGAACAGTACGTCACCCGCAAGGCCCAGGCCGACTACGTCTCCAAGCTGCGTGCGGAAGCCAAGGTCGAGCGCATGGACCAGCCGGCGGCGGACGCCAAGTCGGATACCAAGCCGTCCGACAGCAAGATGGCGCCGCCCGCGAAGAAGTAAATCGACTTCGGTTTCAAGTTTCAGTAGTTTGACGTCATGCCCGGGCTCGTCCCGGGCATCCACGTCTTAAGACCCTCACCAAAATGTGCTGAAGGACGTGGATGGCCGGGACAAGCCCGGCCATGACGGATTCATTTGTCCATAAGGCGCCCCACGATGTCCTCCTCCGTCTCCCCGCTCGCCCCGAAACATTATCCCGACATGCCCGTGATCGCGGGCATCCGACTTGCGACCGCCGAGGCCGGCATCCGCTACAAGAACCGCACCGACGTGCTGCTCGCGGTCATGGACAAGGGCACTGCCGTGGCCGGTGTCTTCACCAGGTCGAAATGCCCCTCCGCCCCGGTGGAGTGGTGCCGCGCCAAGCTCAAGGGCGGCAAGGCGCGCGCCCTCGTCGTGAATTCCGGCAATGCCAATGCCTTCACCGGCAAGACCGGCCGCGCCTCCACCGCGCTGACCGCGAAGATCGCGGCCAAGGCCGTCGGCTGCAGCGAGAGCGAAATCTTCCTCGCCTCGACCGGCGTGATCGGCGAGCCGCTGGACGCAACCAAGTTCGACGGCGTGCTGGGCCGTCTGGCCGAGACCGCCGAGACCGGCGATTATCTTGCCGCCGCCAAGGCGATCATGACCACCGACACCTTCCCGAAGGTGGCGACCGCGACCGTCAAGCTCGGCAAGGCCAAGGTCACCATCAACGGCATGGCCAAGGGCGCCGGCATGATCGCGCCGGACATGGCGACGATGCTGTCCTTCATCTTCACCGACGCGCCGATCGCGCCAAGCGCGCTGCAGGCGCTGCTCAAGGCCGGCGTCGAAGACACCTTCAACGCCGTGACGATCGATGGCGACACCTCGACCTCGGACACGCTGCTGGCCTTCGCCACAGGCGCTGCCGCCGAGCACGGCGCCCCGAAGATCAGCCGCGCCAGCGACCCGCGCCTGAAGGCCTTCGTCAAGGCCTTCAACCAGGTGCTCGCCAATCTGTCCGAGCAGGTCGCACGCGACGGCGAAGGCGCGCGCAAGCTGGTCGAGATCACGGTCGAGGGCGCCAAGACCAAGGCCTCCGCGCGCAGAATCGCCATGTCGATCGCCAATTCGCCGCTGGTGAAGACCGCGATCGCCGGCGAAGACGCCAATTGGGGCCGCGTGGTGATGGCGGTCGGCAAGGCCGGCGAGCCGGCCGATCGCGACAAGCTCTCGATCTCTTTCAACGGCATCCGCGTCGCCAAGAGCGGCGCGCGCGATCCGTCCTATGACGAGGCGCAGGTGTCGGAAGCGATGAAGGCGCCGGAGATCGCGATTCTGGTCTCGCTCGGCCTCGGCAAGGGCCGCGACCGCGTGCTGACCTGCGACCTCACCAAGGAATATGTCGCAATCAACGGGGATTACAGGTCCTGATCCGATGGCCGAGCTGAAGCTCACCCTCGTCGTGGCCTGCGCGCTGGTCGACGCCGATAAGCGCGTCCTGATCGCGCAGCGCCCCGAAGGCAAGGCGCTGGCCGGTCTGTGGGAGTTTCCCGGCGGCAAGCTCGAGCCCGGTGAGCGGCCGGAGCAGAGCCTGATCCGCGAGCTGCATGAGGAGCTCGGCATCACCGTCGCCGAGCCGTGCCTGGCCCCGCTGACCTTTGCGAGCTACGGCTACGAGACGTTTCATTTGCTGATGCCGCTTTATATTTGCCGGCGCTGGGAGGGGCAGGTGACGGGCCGCGAAGGCCAGACCCTGGCCTGGGTCCGCGCCAACAAGCTGCGCGACTATCCGATGCCGCCCGCGGACATTCCGCTGATCCCGCATTTGATTGATCTGTTGATGTGAGGGCGAAGTGTACGCCACGCCCCCAGCGTCATGCCCGGGCATAGCCGTCTGAAGGACGGCGTCGCTTCCGCTCGCCTATGTCCCGGGTATCCACGATCTTTGTGCGTGGCTGAAAGATGTGGATGGCCGGGTCAAGCCCGGCCATGACGGAGGAGACTTACGTCTCGCCCGCCTTCTTCACCGCATCCGCCAGACTGGCTTTCGCCGACCCCGGCTTCAACGGCTGCTGCTGGCTGGCATGCGGGGCCCAGCCGGACAGCCAGATGATGTCGAACGTCGCGCGGATGCGGCTGTCGGCATCGGCAAAGCGCTCGGCGTAGATTTCTGCCATGCGCAGCAGCGTCGCGCGCCGGCTCGGCGTGCGGCGCCGCTCGATCAGCACATTGGCCGCACCCATGCGGCGAAGATCCTGCATCAGCGCGAACGCATTGCCATAACGCACCACGACGCGGTCGACGTCGGTGACGGGCAGCGCGAAGCCCGCCCGCTGCAACAGCGCGCCGATATCGCGCAGATCGGCGAACGGCGCCACGCGCGGTGACACGCCGCCCTCGCATTCGGCTTCCGCTGCGGCAAAGGCCTGCCGCAGCTCGGTCAGGCTGTCACCGCCGATCATCGCGGCCAGCAGCAGCCCATCTGGCTTCAGCGCGCGGCGGATCTGCGCGAAGACGCCCGGCAGATCGTTGACGAATTGCAGCGCCAGCGCCGAGACGACGAGATCGAGGCTTTCGGACGCGAAGGGCAGTTTTTCTTCGCCGCTTTCGCCAAGCGCGATCCGCGCGATCGAAGGAAATCGCGCGCGTAACGCCGCGAGACCCCCGCCGGGCGTCCACAGATCGGCCGGTGCGTGAAACTCGCGCATGACCGCTGCGAGCCGGTCGGTCATGTCCTCGGCCACCCGATCGAGCAGGAAGCTCACGGCTCCTTGCGCCTGCGCGCGCTGCTGCCGCGCATGCAGCAAAGCACGATCGAACAAGGCGGGCGGGGTTTGCACGTTCTGAGCCATGCCGCTGGTTACGCCGATCGCAGCGGTTCTGGCAATCCGGTGCGTGCGGCGCTAGCCTCCCCCCATGGAAGCCGACGCCGCACCTACCCGTTCCATAGCCGCACCGCTGCGGGCGGCATGGACGGCCGGCTGCCACGCGCTGTCGCGGGCGACACGGCTCGCGCTCGACATTGCTTTGCCAACTCTTTGCGTATCCTGCCGCGAACCGGTCGATGGCGAGGGGGTTTGCGCGGCGTGCTGGGCGCGGCTGTCGTTCATCGAACGGCCCTACTGCCCGCGGCTCGGCATTCCCTTCGTCTACGATCCCGGCCCCGACATGCTGTCGATGGAGGCGATCGCGAGCCCTCCGGCCTACCAGCGGGCGCGCGCGGCGGTGCGCTATGACGACGTCGCGCGCACGCTGGTGCATGCGCTGAAATACCAGGATCGCACCGATCTGGCGCCGGCCATGGGCCGCTGGATGGCGCGCGCGGGCGGCGAGCTGCTCGCCGACGCCGACATGCTGGTGCCGGTTCCGCTGCATTGGCGCCGGGCTTGGCGCCGCCGCTACAACCAGTCCGGGGCGCTGGCGCGGATCATCGCGCGGCAGAGCGGGGTCAAGTCGAGGCCTGAGGTGTTGCGCCGGGTGCGCGCGACCGAACAGCAGATCGGCCTGTCGCGGGCCCAGCGCGCCACCAATGTGCAGGGCGCATTCCAGGTATCCCCTGACCGTCAGGCCGAGGTCCAGGGCCGGCGCATCATCCTGGTCGACGATGTCCTGACCTCGGGTGCGACGCTGGATGCCTGCGCGCGGGCCCTGCTGCGTGCCAGGGCGGCCCAGGTCGACGTGTTGGTCTTTGCCCGGGTTGTGGAGGTCCGGTGAAGTCCCATATAATTCAACGAATTCATGACATGAGAGCGCCAGACATCATGACCGCTGCTGTCGAAATCTACACCAGGCCCGGCTGCGGCTATTGTTCCGCCGCCAAATCGCTGCTGACCCGCAAGAAGGCGATTTTCGCGGAATTCGACGTCGCCAAGAACCCGTCCTGGCGCGAGGAGATGTACGGCCGCGCCGGCGAGGGCTCGACCTTTCCGCAGATCTGGATCGGCGGCAACCATGTCGGCGGCTGCGACGACCTCTACGCACTCGACCGCGAGGGCAAGCTCGATGCGATGCTCGAGAGCGTGAAGGCGATCTCATGAGTCAGGATCAAGCCCAGGATCGCAGCTTCACTGCGGCCATGATCCAGATGCGCACCGGCCTGCTGCCGGAGCCGAGCCTGGCGCAGGCCACCAGGCTGATCCGGCAGGCGGCGGCCAATGGCGCCGACTACGTCCAGACGCCCGAAGTCAGCAACATGATGCAGCTGAACCGCACGGCGCTGTTCGAGCATCTGCAGCGTGAGGAAGACGACGCCTCGCTGAAGGCGTATCGCGCGCTCGCGGCCGAGCTGAAGATTTACCTGCATGTCGGCTCGCTGGCGCTGCGCTTCTCGGACGAGAAGGCTGTCAACCGCTCGTTCCTGATCGGGCCCGACGGCCATGTGCTCGCAAGCTACGACAAGATCCACATGTTCGACATCGTGCTGCCGGACGGCGAGAGCTATCGCGAATCCGCCAATTACCAGCCCGGCGAAACCGCTGTCATCTCCGACCTGCCCTGGGGCCGCGTCGGCCTGACGATCTGCTACGACGTGCGCTTTCCCGCGCTCTATCGCGCGCTGGCGGAGAGCGGTGCGTCGTTCCTCACCGTGCCGTCCGCCTTCACCCGCAAGACCGGCGAAGCGCATTGGCACATCCTGCTGCGCGCGCGTGCCATCGAGACCGGCTGCTTCGTGTTCGCCGCGGCGCAGGCCGGCACCCACGAGAACAAGCGCGAGACGTTCGGTCACTCCCTGATCATCGATCCCTGGGGCGAAATCCTCGCCGAGGGCGACGTCGAGCCCGGCATCATCATGGCCAAGATCGACCCGGCCAAGGTCGAGACCGCGCGCCGTGCGATCCCCTCGCTCCAGCACGGCCGTCGCTTCGGCGTTGCCGATGCCAAGGCAGGCCCGGACCATCTGCACCTCGTGCGGGGATCGGCATGATCCGCTACGCGCTGCGCTGCGAGCGGGACCACGAATTCGAAAGCTGGTTCCAGAGTTCGTCGGCGTATGAGTCGCAGGTGAAGCGCAAGCTGGTGACCTGCCCGATCTGCGGTTCGGCCAAGGTCGACAAGGCGATCATGGCCCCGCGCATCGTCGGCAAGAAAGGCCGCGAACGCGCAACCCAGCCGCCGGAGCCGACCGCTGCACCTGCGCCCGAGGCGACGCCGTCGGGGCCGACCTCGCTCCTGATGGCGCAGGAGCGCGAGCTGCGCGCCAAGCTGAAGGAGCTGCGCGACCACATCGTCAAAACCGCCGACAATGTCGGCGAGCGCTTTGCGAACGAAGCCCGCGCGATGCATTACGGCGACAAGGAGCATCGTCCGATCTACGGCGAGGCCTCGCCGGATGAGGCGAAGTCGCTGATCGACGAGGGCATCGACGTGTCGCCGCTGCCGACCTTGCCGGAAGACCGGAACTAATTCAGCCGCCGACCAGCACCGCCACGCCGATCACGATCAGCGCGATGCCGATGATCTCGCGCACTGCGATCGGCTGCTTGAACGAGTAGTACGCCACGGCTTGCGCGAACAGCACCTCGATCAGCGCGAGCGTGCGGACGTTGGCCGCAGCCGTCAGCGCAAAGGCCAGGAACCAGAATTGCGAGGCGAAGGCGCCCGTGAAGCCGGCGAGCAGCGACGGCTTCCATAATCCCAAGATCGCCTGCAGCACCTTCGGCGCGCGCCAGAGCAGATAGATCGTCAGGATCAGCGTCTGCACGAACAGGCCGAGCACGAGCGTGAACGAGGCCGAGGTCACGAAGGAGACGCCTGATACGTTGATGATCGCGCCGCGGAAGCCGACCGCCGAGAGCGCGAACGCCGCTGCCGCAACGAGCCCGGTGACGGTCGGCTTCAGCTCGGCAAAACTCTTCTCGCCGCCCGGCCGCAGCGCGGTGATGACGACGCCGATGGTCGCCACGACGATCGCGAGCACCTTCAGCCAGGTCAGGTGATCGCCGAGAAACACGAAACCGAAGATCGCGGTCTGGATCGCTTCGGTCTTCAGGTAGGCCGTCGTGACCACGAAGGAGCGGTCGTTCATGGCGAGCAGCATCAGGCCGGTCGCGGCGATCTGGCTGAGTGCGCCGAGCAGCAGCCACGGCCAGAACGCGGTCGGCGGCATGCCGAGATGATCGCCGGTCGCCACCAGCACCACGGCCAGAAACAGCAGCGAGAACGGGAAGCCGAACAGGAAGCGGATGTTGGTCGCCCCCCACGTCCCCAGCGGCTTCGTCAACGACCGCTGCATCGCATTGCGCGCGACCTGGCCGAGCGCAGCGATGACGGTGAAGGGAATCCAGAGGCTGGCGACGGTGAACATGGGGGTGACTTGGGGATGCAGGAAAAGCTGGACCAACCTGCAAGCTGCAGCCCACGCGGTCAACCGCGAGGATTTCATGGGAGCGATGCCCGCACCACAAACTCCGCTGTCGTCCCTGCGAACGCAGGGACCCATAACCCCAGGGAGTAGTTTGGCGAAGGCTGCCAACCCGCACGTCTACCACCGCGCCCATCGATAGATTCCGCGGTATAGGTCCCTGCGTTCGCAGGGACGACAGCCTTTGCTTGGCGAAATCACACCCTCAAATCAGCAAATCGCTGAGATCACGCCACTCGGGATTATCGCGCTCGATCAGTTCGATCTTCCAGTCGCGCTTCCAGCGCTTGAGCTGCTTTTCGCGGGCGACCGCCTCCTCTGCCCGCTCGTAGGCCTCGGTGTAGACCAGCCGGTGCACGCCATAGCGCTTGACGAATTCCGAGCCTTTGCCGGTCCGGTGTTCTTCCAGCCGCTTCTGGAGTGAGTTGGTTATTCCGATATAGAGCGTTCCGTGATGGCGGCTGGCGAGGATGTAGACGTAATACATGCTCGGAACGCCTGTCTCGGTTAACTAGACGGGCCGGTGGTTGTGGGTCCCTGCGTTCGCAGGGACGACAGCATTTGTGCTGGAGCGGCGCTCACCTCACCCACACCACCCCTCACACCATGCCTTCAGCCACCACCATGTAGTTCACGTCCATGTCCGACGAGAGCGACCATTTGTCGGCGAAGGGGCTGTAGACGACGCCGGTCTGCTCGGTGATGACGAGGCGGTTGTCGAGAAGGTATTTCGTCAGTTCGTCCGGGGTGACGAACTTGTTCCATTCATGGGTGCCGCGCGGCAGCCAGCGCAGGACGTATTCGGCGCCGACGATGGCGAGGGCAAAACTCTTCCAGTTGCGGTTCAAGGTCGAGACCACCATCAGGCCGTTCGGCTTCAGCATCGCCGCGCATCGTTTGAGGAAGACACCGACATCGACGACATGCTCGACCACTTCCATCGCCAGCACGACATCGAAGCGCTCGCGCGGGTCGATCTCCTCCACCGTGGTGCAGCGGTAGTCGATCGAAAGGTGGCCCTTGTCGGCATGCAGCTTGGCCGCGGCGATGTTGCTGGCCGACGGATCGACGCCGATGACCTGCGCGCCGAGCCGCGACAGCGGCTCGCAGAGCAGGCCGGCGCCGCAGCCGATGTCAAGCACGCGCAGGCCGCCGAGACAGTTGAGGCTGCGCACATTGCGCTCGAACTTGCGGCAGGCGGCGTCGCGGATATAGCCGAGCCGCAGCGGATTGATCCGGTGCAGTGGGGCCATCTTGCCGTTGGGGTCCCACCATTCGGCCGACAGTTTCGAGAATTTCGCGATCTCGGCGGCGTCGACGGTCGAGCCGGGCGAGGTGCCCGTGGTTGCCGAGGTATCTTGCTGCATGCTCATGGTTACGTGCGGCCCTACCGCGTGGTGATCGAACTGCGGAACGCGAGCGGCGAGGCGATGGTGGCGATCTTTTCGATCCCCTCGCCCACGCCGCGAATCGTCACGTCGCCGTAGTTCAGAATACGTCCAAGGATAGACTGGTCGACGTCGACGCTCTCGACCTTGTCGAGCGCCATCTCGAAGGTGCGGCGCTTGATGAAACCGGTCTTGTGCACGACCCTGAGATTGGTGACGTCGGTCTCGGTGGTGAACCGGTGGAACCAGGCCTTTACGGTCCAGTACAGCCCCGCCAGCGCCGCGAGTCCGGCGGCGACGAGACAGAGCAGCACCAGCCCCTCGACGATGGTCTGCCGGGATGCGACGAAGAACGCCAGGGCCACGACCCAGGCCACGATCGCCGGGAAATAGAAGATCCAGTGCGCATTGGTCGAATACAGCACCTTCTCGCCGGGCTGAAGAATCTCGTCGATATAGCGCGCCATGATCCCGGTTAACCCATTACCCCCGCAACGGCCCCCGCAGGAACCCGCTTGCCCCCGGCCCCGGCGCTATGTATACGCGCGGTCGGTGTCCGCGAGGCATCCGTCCAGTGCGGGTCACCATACTGATCCTTATGAAGGAATGCACGCGTCGTCATGAGCCGCCTCGTGATGAAATTCGGCGGCACATCCGTCGCCAACATCGAACGTATCCGCAACGTCGCACGCCATGTGAAGCGTGAGGTCGACGCCGGCCATGAAGTGGCCGTGGTCGTCTCGGCGATGTCCGGCAAGACCAACGAGCTGGTGGCCTGGTGCACCGAGGCCTCGCCGATGCACGACGCGCGCGAATACGACGCCGTCGTCGCCTCCGGCGAACAGGTGACCTCCGGCCTGCTGGCCATCGTGCTCCAGAGCATGGGTATCCAGGCCCGCTCCTGGCAGGGCTGGCAGATCCCGATCAAGACCAGCGACGCCCATGCCTCGGCCCGGATCGAGGACATCGACGGCAGCGAGATCATCAAGCGCTTTCAGGATCGCAAGGAAGTCGCTGTCATCGCCGGCTTCCAGGGCATCAATGCCGAGACCGGCCGCATCACCACGCTCGGCCGCGGCGGCTCCGACACCTCGGCCGTGGCGATCGCCGCCGCCGTCAAGGCGGACCGCTGCGACATCTACACCGATGTCGACGGCGTCTACACCACCGACCCGCGAATCGTGCCGAAAGCCAAGCGGCTCGACAAGATCGCGTTCGAGGACATGCTGGAACTGGCCTCACAGGGCGCGAAAGTGCTCCAGGTGCGCTCGGTGGAACTCGGCATGGTCCACAACATGCCGATCTTCGTCCGCTCGAGCTTCGACAAGCCCGAGGATATCGACCCGCATGCCAACCAGCCGCCCGGCACGCTGATCTGCAGCGAGGAGGAGATCATGGAAAGCCACGTCGTCACCGGTATCGCCTTTTCGAAGGACGAGGCCCAGATCTCGGTTCGCCAGATCGAAGACAAGCCGGGCGTTGCCGCGTCGATCTTCGGCCCGCTGGCGGATGCCAATATCAACGTCGACATGATCGTCCAGAACGTGTCCGAGGACGGCAAGACCACCGATCTCACCTTCACGGTGCCGGCGGCGGACTATAACCGCGCCAAGGACACGATTACCGCCGCCAAGGGCAAGATCGGCTACAGCAGGCTCGATACCGCCACCGATGTCGCCAAGATCTCGGTGATCGGCAGCGGCATGCGCAGCCATGCCGGCGTCGCCGCCCAGGCGTTCTCGGCGCTCGCCGGACGGAATATCAACATCCGGGCCATTACAACCTCCGAGATCAAATTCTCGGTTCTGATCGACACCGCCTATACCGAGCTTGCGGTGCGGACGCTGCATACGCTCTACGGGCTGGATCAGGCTTAGACTAATATTCTCTTAGCGGTCGCAGCAAACGCGAAGGTATACACACCTTCGCGTCTGGCAGGCGTTTTGCTTGGCAAAACAAGCCCCAATTCGCTATACGGCGAACAGGGTGGGCTGCCACAAACTGTGCCCCAGTTGAGGCGGTGCTGATTCGGCTCCAGCGATAGCTTGGGCCGGCGCCGGATGAGCAAATTCGTTGTTTTTCTGGATTTTCGGGCGAGCCGCCGGAGCCCCCCTACGGGCCCGGCTGACGGAGGAGATTGACGGTTCATGCGGAGCGCGTCGGGAGGTCCCCGCGTCTTGTTGAGACGGCTCCGCGAAACCATGGCGGAGCAGGTCTCGGCCCAGGAGCGGCTGGACAAGATCGTGGTGCTGATCGCCGCCAACATGGTGGCCGAGGTCTGCTCGGTCTACGTGCTGCGCATCGACAACACGCTCGAGCTCTACGCCACCGAAGGCCTCAACCGCGAGGCGGTGCACCACACCGTGCTGAGCGCCCATGAAGGCCTGGTCGGCCTGGTCGCCAGCGAGGCGACTCCGCTCAATCTGAGCGATGCGCAGAGCCATCCGGCCTTCTCGTTCCGCCCCGAGACCGGCGAAGAAATCTACCACTCCTTCCTCGGCGTGCCGATCTTGCGCGCCGGCAATACGCTGGGCGTGCTGGTGGTGCAGAACCGCGCCAAGCGCAACTATGTCGAGGAGGAGCTCGAGGCGCTGCAGACCACCGCGATGGTTCTGGCGGAGCTGATCGCCTCAGGCGAACTGTCCGCGCTCGCCCAGCCCGGCCAGGAGCCGGCCGCGCGCCATTCCTCGCAGAAGGTCGGCGCGATCCTGTCGGAAGGCATCGCGCTCGGCCATGTCGTGCTGCACGAGCCGCGCGTGGTCATCAAGGACTACATCGCCGAAGACCTGCCGAAGGAAATCAAGCGGCTCGACACCGCGCTCGCCAAGCTGCGCGCCGATCTCGACCGCATGCTGGAGCGGGGCGACGTCGCCGAGGGCGGCGAGCACCGCGAGGTGCTGGAAGCCTACCGCATGTTCGCCAACGACCAGGGCTGGTCGCACAAGCTGCACGAGGCGGTCGCCACCGGCCTCACCGCGGAAGCCGCCGTCGAGCGCGTGCAGTCCGACACAAGGGCGCGCATGCTGCGCTCGACCGATCCTTATCTGCGCGACCGGCTGCATGACCTCGAAGACCTCGGCTATCGCCTGATGCGGCAGCTGGTCGGCCAGGACCACGCGCCGTCGCGAGAGCAATTGCCCGACAACGCCATCGTCATCGCGCGCGCGATGGGCCCGGCGGCGCTGCTCGACTACGACCGCAAGCGCCTGCGCGGCATCATACTGGAGGAAGGCACCGCCAACTCCCACGTCTCGATCGTGGCGCGCGCGCTCGGCATTCCCGCCGTGGGAGAAGTACCGAACGCGCCCGGGATCGCCGATCCCGGCGACGCCGTCATCGTCGACGGCACATCCGGCACGATCTATGTGCGCCCGTCGCAGGAGGTCGAAGCGGCCTTCGCCGAGCGCGTGCGCTTCCGCGCCCGCCGCCAGGCGCAATATCTTGCGCTGCGCGACCGGCCCTGCGTCACCAAGGACGGCCAGAAGGTCGAGCTGATGATCAATGCGGGTCTCGCCATCGACCTGCCGCATATCGAGGACACCGGCAGCGCCGGCATTGGCCTGTTCCGTACCGAGCTGCAATTCATGGTCGGCCAGAGCCTGCCGCGCACCAGCGACCAGCTCGCGCTCTACCGCACCGTGCTCGATGCCGCCGGCCCCAAGCCGGTCACCTTCCGCACCCTCGATATCGGCGGCGACAAGGCGCTGCCCTATATGGAAGCCGTGATCGAGGAAAATCCCGCGCTCGGCTGGCGCGCGATCCGGCTCGGGCTCGACCGTCCCGGCCTGTTGCGCGGCCAGATTCGCGCGCTGCTGCGCGCCGGCGGCGGCCGGGCGCTGCGCATCATGTTCCCGATGATCTCGGAGGTCGCCGAGTTCGACGCCGCGAAGGCACTGGTCGAGCGCGAGCTGACCTATCTGCGCCAGCATGGCCACACGCTGCCTGAACGAATCGACATCGGCACCATGGTCGAGGTGCCCGCTCTGCTCTACCAGCTCGACGAGTTGCTGAAGAAAGTCGACTTCATCTCGGTCGGCTCCAACGATCTGTTCCAGTTCCTGTTCGCGGTCGATCGCGGCAACGCCAAGGTGTCCGAGCGCTTCGACACGATGTCGGCGCCGATCCTGCGCGTGCTGCGCGAGATCGCACGGAAGTCCAACGCCGCGAAGAAGTCGCTATCGCTCTGCGGCGAGATGGCCTCCAAGCCGATCGGCGCGCTCGCCCTGATCGCGATGGGCTATCGCTCGCTGTCGCTGTCGGCGACCGCGCTCGGTCCGGTCAAGGCGCTGGTCATCGATCTCGATGCCAAAAAGGCCGAGGCGATGCTCGACCCGCTGCTGGATGCGCCCTCCGGCAGCGTCTCGATCCGGCAGAAGCTGACGGAATTTGCCGAGGCCGAAGGCCTGGCGTTGTAGCGAGCCTGTCCGCTCCTCTTCGCCCCGCTTCCCTCCGCCTTTTGAGACCAAACCGATGTCGTCACTTCCCGAAGCCAAACTGGACGTCCTGCTCGCGCATCACGCCTCGCTCGAGGCCGAATCGCTGGGACAGCTCTCCTCCGAGCGCTATGTGCAGGTCACGCGCGAACTCGCCGAGATCACGCCGCTGATCGAGGCGGTGAAGGCCTACCGCTCTGCCGTCAAGGAACTCGCCGACACCGAGGCGCTGATCGCCGACAGCGGCACGGATGCCGAGATGCGCGGCATGGCCGAGGCCGAACGCGACGAGCTCAAGCCGAGGATCGAGGAGCTCGTCCAGAAGATCCGCGTCGCGCTGCTGCCCAAGGACGCGATGGACGACCGCAACGTGGTGCTGGAAATCCGCGCCGGCACTGGCGGCGACGAAGCCTCGCTGTTCGCCGGCGATCTGTTCCGGATGTACGAGCGTTTCGCCAGCCTGCAGGGCTGGAAGGTCGAGGTGATTTCGGCGAGCGAAGGCACCGTCGGCGGCTACAAGGAAATCATCGCGGAGGTGCAGGGCCGCGGCGCATTCTCGAAACTGAAGTTCGAATCCGGCGTGCACCGCGTGCAGCGCGTGCCCGATACCGAAACGCAAGGCCGCATCCACACCTCCGCTGCGACCGTCGCCGTGCTGCCCGAGGTCGAGGACGTCGACGTCGAGATCAAGAACGACGATCTGCGCATCGAGACCATGCGCGCGCAGGGCGCCGGCGGCCAGCACGTCAACAAGACGGAATCGGCGATCCGCATCACCCACATCCCGACCGGGATCGTGGTGATGATGCAAGACAGCCGCTCGCAGCACAAGAACCGCGCGTCCGCCATGAACATCCTGCGCTCGCGCATCTACGATGCCGAGCAGCAGCGCCTCGACGCCGCACGCTCGGCCGAACGCAAGGAGAAGGTCGGCTCCGGCGACCGCAGCGAGCGCATCCGCACCTATAATTTTCCGCAGGGGCGCGTCACCGATCACCGCATCAACCTGACGCTCTACAAGCTGCCGCAGGTGATCGCGGGCGAAGCCCTCGGCGAATTGACCGACGCGCTGACCACCGAGCACCAGGCCGCCCAGCTCGCCGCGCAAGGCGCGGCGTGACGCTGCGCGTGAGCAATCCCTTCACCGCACAATCGATCGAGAGCGCGCGGCGCGCGCTGGCCGCGCAGCTGAAAGCCGCGCAGCTCGACGAAGCCGAGCTCGATGCCCGCATCCTGCTCGGCGCAGCCGTCGGCCTCGACCTCACCGGCCTGATCGCGCAGGCGACCCGGCGTCTCACTGTGGCCGAGGCGTCGCGTCTTGCGCAGCATGCACAACGCCGTATCGCCGGCGAGCCGGTGGCGCGAATTCTCGGTGTCAGGGAATTCTGGGGCCTGCCGTTCCGGCTCTCGGAAGCGACCCTGGTCCCCCGTCCCGATACCGAGACCCTGGTCGAGCTCGCACTGGAGATTTGTCGCGAACGGACGACACCCCCTTCGCCGCGGATCGCCGACATCGGCACCGGATCCGGCGCGATCCTGCTCGCGCTGCTGCATGACATGCCCGATGCTTTCGGCGTCGGTACCGATCTCAGCCTCACCGCGCTCAACACCGCGAAGGCCAATGCCGCCGCCCTCGGCCTCGCCGGCCGCTCGGCTTTCGTGGCCTGCTCCTATGCGTCGGCGCTGCACGGGCCGTTCGATCTCATCGTCTCGAATCCGCCTTACATTCCCTCCGGAGAAATTCCGAAGCTGAGCGTCGAGGTGCGCGAGCACGATCCGTATCTGGCGCTCGACGGCGGCAATGACGGCTATGACGCCTACCGCGCCTTGATCCCGCAGGCGGCCGAACGGCTCGCGCCCGGCGGGACCCTGATCGTCGAGGCAGGACAGGGCCAGACCCGGGATATCGAGGCCCTGATGACGGCGGCAGGGTTAACGGCGGACCGGCCGCCCAGGGCCGATCTGGCGGGCATTCCGCGGGCGGTTTCGGCCCGAAAAATGCCCCCATAAAAGCCGGATTGGCCTGTAAAAACCTCTTGGAATATCCCCTGGGACCGACTACCTTCCCGTCAGCACATCAGTGTCGGCCCCGTAGACCAACGGGCGAAAGCCGGGCTCTCAAGCGAGAGTTTCACTGATTTAAGGTTCCAAGCCGCAGGTCTTGTTAAGCGCGATGGCCCATTGAGGTGCGCTGCTTTCCGACCGCAAAGTGAACGAAAGCCTGATATTGCGCGCGAAGACTAACGCAAGAAACCAGGGCTTGTTTTGGCAGGCATTATGAATGGGTTCGTCGGCAATGAATGCTGGCGGGTAGGGAACGCGTCTTTGTTGAACGCGACGGTCGACGAACACCGGCAGGGTTCAAGCCGCTTCACGTGTGCAGTGCGCGCGAGGCCATGCGAGCCGTTGTCATCAGGTCACTCTCTGCAATCAGTAATGCGTGCAACCTTTAGGGCTGGAATTAAAGGCAGGACATGAGAAACGGTCAGAACAAGCAGCGGATGCGCAACCGCAACAACAATAATAATAACAACAATAACAACCGGCGCGGTCAGAACCCGATGACCCGGGTCTACGAGTCCAACGGACCCGATATCAAGATCCGCGGCACCGCCTCGCACATTGCCGAAAAATACCTCCAGCTCGCGCGCGATGCGCGCTCCTCCGGCGACCCCGTGGCAGCCGAGAACTACTACCAGCACGCCGAGCATTATTTTCGCCTGATCGCGACGGCCCAGGAACAGTTCCGCCAGAATCAGCAGCCGCGCGGCGACGAGCCGATCAACAGCAACAACGACGATGGCGAGGACGACGGCGAGAATTTTTCGAACTTCGGACAGGAGCCGGGCTTCGTCCCGCAGCCGCCGCCGCAGCAGCAGCCCTTCGTCCGTGACGGCCAGCGCGATCATCAGCCGCGTGACAACCAGCCGCGATATCAGCGCGATAACCAGCAGCCGCGCGAACATCGCGAACGCGACCATCTTCCGCAGCCGCAATATCAGCCGCCGCAGCCGCTGAACCAGCCCCAGCCCGTCGTTGCCGACACCGGCAGCGTCGATCGCCTGCCCTCCTTCATCACCGGCCCGCAGCCGCAGGTGAACGGCGGCGCGAATGGCGGTCCGGGCGGCTTCGAGGGCGGTGGCGAGCGTTTCCCGCGCCGTCGTCGCCGGCCGCATGGCCCGCGTCCCGAGCGCGAAGCCGCTCCCGTCGGCTCGAGCGACGAAGTGGCCCCTGGCGAGTAGGCCCCGGCGCCTCCCTGTGATTTTAAACGACAGCAATCGTCCCGGCCTCGCCGGGACGATTTGTTTTTGGTGGCGCGGTTGGGCTTTGCACCTCTCCCGCCTGCCTGCGGGAGAGGTCGGCGCGTTTCCGGGCGATACGAAGCATCGTCCCCCGCCGGGTGAGTGCTCTTTCCTCTTGGGGGGTCTCTCTTAGCTACGCCCGACCGTCGTCGAGGACGGCACCAGCACCGGCTTGGTCAGCGCGGGAATCAACCGCGCGCGCTCGCGCTTGGCGGGGATTGCGCGATAGACCTGCTTGGAGGCCTCGACGATGTGCACGCCGGCAAAGGGCAGTGACAGCGCCGCGCCGGCGCGCTCCCACATCTGCGCCGATTTCAGCACCCAGCCGCCCGCATAGGGCGGCATGAACAGCGCCTCGCCCCATGAGGTCGGCGTGAACCAGGTCTGCCGCAACAGGTCCGTGATCTGGGAGCGGGAATAGGGCCGGCCGTGACCGAACGGCGTGTTGTCGCTGCGGGTCCACACCCCCCGCCGGTTCGGGATCACCGCGATGACGCGGCCGGACGGCGACAGCACGCGCCACACCTCGCGCAGCAGCGCGGCCGGATCGTCCGACATCTCCAGCGCATGGACCAGCAGGATGCGGTCGACCGCGGCGTCAGGCAGCGGCAGCGAGAATTCATCGACCAGCGAGGCCAGCGCCGGCCGCCCCGTCGGCCATTTCAAAACGCCCTGGGCCGCCGGCATGAAGGCGATGCAGCGCTCCGCATCCTCGCGGAACAACCCGAGATAGGGGGTCGGGTAGCCGATGCCGAGCACGCGCTGGCCCTCGGCGTTCGGCCAGCGCTCCCTGATGCCGCGATTGATCATTTGCCGCGCCACAATCCCGAGGCGGCGGGAATAGAACTCTCTGAGGTCAACGACGTCGATGCTCATAACGGCAATGTAACATGCACGGGGGCGCCGCCGCGCGCGGAATATTGCATTGCCTGCACAACGTTAACGCCATATCTGTCTGACGGGGCTGAGCCCGATGGAGATGACATGGCCGCCGAAATTCGTACTTTCAACTGTTTAAACGACAATTTCGGTTACCTGATCCACGATGTGGAAACCAAGGCGACCGCGTCGATCGACGCGCCGGAAGCCGGTCCCATCCTGGCGGCCCTGGAGCGCGAGGGCTGGCAGCTCACCGACATCCTGATCACCCATCATCATGGCGATCATGTCGGCGGCGTCGCCGAACTCAAGCAGAAATACAATTGCCGCGTCGTCGCGCCACACGACAAGACGGCGAAGATCGCCAATGTCGACCAGCGCGTCGGCAATGGCGACGTGGTCAAGGTCGGCGCGCTGCTGGGACGCGTCGTCGAGACGCCTGGCCACACGCTCGACCACATCTCCTATGTGTTCGACAACGAGAAGACGCTGTTCGCCGCCGATACGCTGTTCTCGATTGGCTGCGGCCGCGTGTTCGAAGGCGACTACCCGATGATGTGGGACTCGCTGTTGAAGCTGCGGGCGCTGCCCGACGACTTCAAGCTCTATTGCGGTCACGAATACACGGCGTCCAACGTCAAGTTCGCGCTCACGGTCGATCCGGACAATACTGCGCTGAAGGCGCGCGCGGCGGAGGTCACGAAGCTGCGGGCCGAGAACAAGCCCACGATTCCCTCACTGCTTGGTGACGAGAAGCGAGCAAACGTGTTCCTGCGGGCCGATGCGCCCGAGGTCGCAGCCAGGCTACACATGAAGGGCGCGGATGCTGCCGCGGTGTTCGGCGAATTGCGCGAGCGCAAGAACAAATCGTAAAGAACAAATCCTGAAGCACAAATCCTGACGGGGTTCGATGCCGACCGCAGCCGAGATCATCGCGCGCCTCGAACTCCGGCCTCACCCCGAAGGCGGACATTATCGCGAGACGTTTCGCGACCAGACTACGGATGCCAACGGCCGGGCGCGATCGACGCTGATTTACTTCCTGCTCGCGCGGGGAGAGCGTTCGCACTGGCACCGGATCGATGCGGTCGAGACCTGGCACTATTATGCCGGCAGCCCGCTGACGCTGCGCATCGCGCATGAGGGCTGCTCGCAGCACGAGGTGCGGCTCGGCACGGACCTGCTCGGCGGCGAGCGGCCGCAGGGTATCGTGCCGGCGAATGCCTGGCAGATGGCGGAGACAACAGGCGATTGGACCCTGGTCGGCTGCACCGTGGCGCCCGCGTTCGAATTCGCGAAGTTCGAGCTCGCACCGAAGGGCTGGGAGCCCTGACGTCGCGATCCGGAATCGGGTGGGTTCGGTCCGCGTCACGCCTTACGACAGCGCTTCCAGTGAACAGGAGCGCACGATGCACGGAACACTCGGTCCCACCGCCGTCCAGATCGACCCGGCCATTTTGTATTTCGGAACGCCGGTCGTCCTGATCGGATCGACCAATGACGACGGCTCTTACAATCTCGCGCCGATGTCGTCGGCGTGGTGGGTGGGATGGCGCTGCATGCTCGGGCTCGCACGCAATTCCAGGACCACCGAAAACATGATTCGTACCGGCGAATGCGTGCTCAATCTGCCGTCAGCGGAGCTCGTCGCCGCTGTCGACAGCCTCGCGCGCACCACGGGCTCGGATCCTGTGCCGCCCGGCAAACTCTATCGCGGCTACCGGCACGCGAAGGACAAGTTCGGCCTCTGCGGATTGACGGCCCTGTCGGGTGAGACGGTCAGCGCTCCGCGCGCCGTCGAATGTCCGGTTCAGATGGAGGCGAAGGTCGCGCATATGCACGAGATGGCAGAGGACGATGCTGTCTTTCGCGGCCATCTCGCCGCGATCGAGGTCCGCATCACCCGCGTGCATGCGCATCCCGATATCATGATGGATGGTGCGAGCAATCGCATCGACCCGGACAAGTGGCGACCGCTGATCTTGAGCTTTCAGGAATTCTACGGCCTGACGCCGCAGCGCCTTCAGCGCTCGGAGCTTGGACAGATTCCCGAAGCGATGTATCGGCCGCCGGGCTGGCAGCCGGCGCTTTGATGCGCCTTACCGTTTCCACACCATATCCTTCGCCGCGATCAGGCCGCCGCCGGCGATCAGGATCGCGGCGATGGCGATATTGGCGCTGGCCTTGGCAAAACCCGCGGCGATGAGGAAGCCGGTCGACAGCAGCGGCGTCACATAGGAGGCGGCGCCGAGAACGCGGATATCACCGCGCTTCATGCCGATGTCCCAGGCGTAGAAGGCGGCGCCGACGGGGCCAATGCCGAGCGCGACCACCGCGAGCCATTGCAAGGACGTCTCCGGCCACACCGTGGTTTCGAGCAAGCCATGCATCAGCGTCGCAAGCGCCGCGGTGACGAGGCAAAAGCCTGCGACCGCATCGGTTGGCACCGCCTTCAATCGCCGCGACAGCACCGAATAGATCGCCCAGACGAAGGCGGCGATGAAGGCCGCGATCAACCCCGGCACCGTTCCCGGCGCGAAGCCGCTGGTGTTGCCGGCGAACAGCAGCACGGTGCCGACGAGGCCGAGTACGGCGCCGATAATGTGATGCGCGGCAAGACGTTCGCCCGGCAGGAACGACGAGAACAGCACGATCAACAGCGGCCAGAGATAGTTGAGCAGACCGGCTTCGGCCGGCGGCGCGAACCGCAGCGCGAGGAAATACAGCGCGTGATAGCCGAACAGGCCGCCGACGCCGACTGCCCAGACGACGAGCGGTTGACGCAGGCTGTTCGCCGCTTCGCCGCGACCGATCCAGGTGAGGAGGCCGACGAGACCGCCGATCGCGAAGGTCATCGCGGCGAGTTGGAACGCGGGGATCTTTCCGGTCGCCACCGTCATCACCGACAGCAACGACCACATCAGGATGACGGTCAATCCGATCAGCGTCGCGGTGCGGGGAGTCATCAGCTACTACTTCCGTCATGGCCGGGCTTGTCCTGGCCATCCACGCTGCTCCGTGGCTCGGCTGTTGTAAGGCCGTGGATGCCCGGGACAAGCCCGGGCATGACGAGAAGTTGGCTTTAGAGCCGCGCGTGATGCGATCGCATCACACCATGTACTGACCGCCGTTGACGCTCAGCGTCGAGCCGGTGATGGCGCCGGCCTCGTCGGCGGCGAGGAACACCACCGCGCGCGCGATTTCCTCGGGCTCGCCGAGACGGCCGATCGGGATCAGCGGCAGGATGGCCTTTTCCAGCACGTCCTTCGGCACCGCCTGCACCATCTCGGTGTTGATATAGCCCGGGCAGATCGCGTTCACGGTGACGCCGGCCTTGGCGTTTTCCAATGCCAGCGCCTTGGTGAAGCCGATCTCGCCGGCCTTGGCGGCCGAGTAGTTCACCTGGCCGAACTGGCCCTTCTGTCCGTTGATCGAGGAGATGTTGATGATGCGGCCGAACTTGCGTCCCCGCATGCCTTCGATGACCTGGCGCGACATGTTGAACAGCGAGCCGAGATTGGTGCCGATCACGGCGTTCCACTGCTCGGGACTCATCTTGTGGAAGGCGCCGTCCTTGGTGATGCCGGCGTTGTTGACGAGCACGTCGACCGGACCGACCTCGGCCTCGACCTTCTTCACGCCCTCGACGCAGGCATCGAAACTGCTGACGTCCCATTTGTAGACGGCAATGCCGGTCTCGGCCTTGAACTTCTCCGCCGCCGCATCGTTGCCGGCATAGCTCGCCGCGACCTTGTAGCCGGACGCCTTCAACGCCCTGCTGATCGCAGCTCCGATGCCCCGCGTACCACCCGTCACCAATGCAACACGTGCCATTTCGCATTCCTTCCCTTGGACTCGTCGGACGTTTCTGAGTGTCGTTTTTAGCTGCGGATTATGGGGGACGTTTGACGGACATCAAGAACAAAACGCCCGGCATCGAGCCGGGCGTTTCTCTTTAGTCGAGGCTGGCACGGTTGCGAAGAATATTTGATTTGCAACCGCCGCCTTTTTAATCGCGTGCGACGCACGCACTGCTGTGTGCAGCGCACGCGTCAATGTTGTTCAGTCGCGCGCCAGACACATGGCGATACCCATGCCGCCGCCGATGCACAGCGTAGCGAGGCCCTTCTTGGCATCGCGCTTCTGCATCTCGTGCAGCAAGGTCACCAGCACGCGCGCACCGGAGGCGCCGACCGGATGGCCGATCGCGATCGCGCCGCCGTTGACATTGACCTTGGCGGTGTCCCAGCCGAGATCCTTGTTGACGGCGCAGGCCTGTGCCGCGAAGGCCTCGTTGGCCTCGATCAGGTCGAGATCGCCGACGTTCCAGCCGGCCTTCTTCAGCGCGGCGCGCGAGGCCGGGATCGGGCCCGATCCCATGATCTTCGGATCGACGCCGGCCTGTGCCCACGACACGATTCGCGCGAGCGGCTTCTTGCCTTCCTTGGCGGCCTGTTTGGCGGTCATCAGCACCACGGCGGCGGCACCGTCATTGATGCCCGAGGCCGAGCCGGCCGTGACGGTGCCTTCCTTTTCGAAGGCGGGCTTCAGCTTCGCCATCGCCTCGAGCGTGGCGCCATGGCGCGGATATTCATCGGCGCTGACGACGATGTCGCCCTTGCGGGTCTTGATGGTGACGGGGACGATCTCGTCGTTGAACTTGCCGGCTTTCTGCGCGGCCTCGGCCTTCTGCTGTGAGGCGACTGCGAACTCGTCCTGCTGGGCGCGGGTGATCTGCCATTGCCGGGCGACGTTCTCGGCGGTGTTGCCCATGTGATAGCCGTTGAAGGCATCCCACAGCCCGTCCTTGATCATGGTGTCGACGAACTCGACCGCGCCCATCTTGACGCCGCCGCGCAGATACTGGGCGTGCGGGGCCATGCTCATGGATTCCTGGCCGCCGGCCACCACGATCTCGGAATCGCCGTTGAGCAGCGCCTGGTAGCCGAGCGCGACCGTGCGCAGGCCGGAGCCGCAAAGCTGGTTGACGCCCCAGGCCGGGCTCTCCACCGGAATGCCGGCGCCGATCGAGGCCTGTCGCGCCGGGTTCTGGCCTTGAGCGGCGGTCAGGATCTGGCCCATGATGACTTCCGAGACCCGGCCGGGCTCGATGCCGCCACGCTCCAGCGCGGCCTTGATGGCGATGGCGCCGAGATCGTGGGCGGGAAGGGTCGCGAACGCTCCGTTGAAGCTTCCGACCGGGGTGCGGGCGGCGCTGACGATGACGACATCGTCTGACATGGGCATCTCCTGAGGTTGAATGGGGTAGACGGGGCTGGGGAAACGGCTCGCCAGTCTCGGACGGCATCCTGTTAACGTCGTTGCGGCATGTCAATTGGCGGGTGACCGAATTCATGCCGCAGCGCATTCAAAATAGCGTTCTTGGCGATTTCGCAAGCACGTTTTTGCTGTGCAATTAACCGTGGCGCACAAAACGGTAGCGTGAGCCCTTTGAAAATGCTTATTTTGTTGCGTTGCGTACTCTTCCCGCCCTGCGGCATTGCCCTGCAGGTTCCCGTTCTCCGCGTTTGCAAGTGAGAGCCCATGGCGAAATCAGACCAACCCACCACGATCAAGAAATACGCGAACCGCCGGCTCTATAACACCGGAACGAGCACCTATGTGACGCTGGAAGATCTCGCCACCATGGTCAAGGACGGCGAGGATTTTCTGGTCTACGACGCCAAGACCGGCGACGACATCACCCGCTCCGTGCTCGCCCAGATCATCTTCGAGCAGGAGAACAAGGCCGGGCAGAACCTGCTGCCCACGACTTTCCTGCGCCAGCTGATCCGCTTCTACGGCGACAGCATGCAGATGGTAGTGCCGAAATATCTGGAGCAGGCCATCGCGTCGCTCACCCAGGAGCAGGAAAAGTTCCGCAAGCAGATCGCCACCTCGCTGTCCGGAACGCCGTTTGCGCCGCTCGAAGAACAGGTCCGCCGCAACATGGAGCTGTTCCAGCAGACCTTCTCGATGTTCAAGCCGTTCGTCCCGACCGCGGGCCGTCCGGCTACTGCGACCACCGAGCCCGAGCCCGACGCTGGCGCTGAGCCGGCCAAGGACACCAACATCGACGATCTGCGTCAGCAGATGAAGGACATGCAGGAACGCCTCGAGAAGATGTCGAAGAAGGACGAGTAGGTCCTTCCATCAAGCCGCGGGCGCGCCCTCGGCTCTCCTGCCCGACGATCACCACCATCATTGCGAGCGTAGCGACTTGTCCGCCGAAGCTTTGGCGAAGGCGGACGCAATCCAGAATCCCTCAGCAGAGGTCGGCTGGATTTTTTCGCTGCGCTGGCAATGACGGAGAAATCGAGGCGTCTACGCCGCCAGCTTCACCGCATGCGCAAACTCCCAATAGAGCTTGCGCGCCCTGGTGTAGAACGGACCCGGCTTCAGCTCGCGGTCATCGATGCGGATCACCGGTGCGACCTTGGCAAAGTTTCCGGTCGAGAAAATCTCGTCGGCGGCGACGAAGTCCGCATAGCGCAGCGACGTCTCCACCACGGTGACGCCATCGCCGCGCAGCAGGCTGATGACGCGCTGGCGCGTGATGCCGTTGAGGAAGGTACCGTTCGCCACGGGTGTGAAGACCACGTCGTCCTTCGCCATGAACACGTTTGAATTGCCGAACTCCGCGACATTGCCGAGCATGTCCAGCATCGGCGCATTGTTGAAGCCGCGCGAGGCCGCTTCGGCCAGCGCGCGCGAATTATTCGGATAGAGGCAGGCCGCCTTGGCTTCGACCGGCGCGCATTCGGCGGTAGGCCTGCGGAACGGCGACAGCGTGATGGCGTTGCCGACCGGCTTCGGCATCGGCGCCTCGTAGATGCAAAGGCACCAATTGGTCGTCTCCGGATCAAACAGCACCCCGCCGCCCGCCCCGTTCTGCGCCCAGTACATCGGACGGACATAGAGCTCGGCATTCGCCGCAAAGCGCGCGATGCCTTCGTTCGCGAGCGTCAGCCAGGTGCCGGCATCGACCACCGGCTTCAGGCCGAAATTGATCGCCGATTGATTGGCGCGGGCAACGTGACGGTCGAGATCGGGCGCGACACCTTCGAATGCGCGCGCACCGTCGAACACGACCGAGCCGAGCCAGGCCGCATGCGTGCGCGGCCCCATGATCGGCACGTTGCCGTCGTGCCATTTCCCCTCGAAGAAGGTCCAGCTCGGCGAATATGCGATGGGTTTTGCGATGTTGGCCATGAGTGACATCCCCTTGGGACACATCCGGGCACTATTGTCCGAATCTCTAAAGGATTTGCTGCAGCGGCTGGGCACTCTCCCTTGTAGGCATGGCGATCGCATATGGATTTTAGGGGGATCGCGGGCTTGCTCCCGCCTCTCCCGCTTGCTTGCGGGAGAGGCCGACGCGCCCGGCGATGCGAAGCATCGTCCGCGCACGCGGGGGAGGGAGCTCACTGCCGATGCCGCCACACCGTGGACACCATATGCGATCACCCTGCTCTCCAGGGGAGGATAAGACTTCGCAAATCGGCTATCATGCGTGGACCTCACGGAGTCCCGCATGCCGCTCGATCCGCTCGCAAAGCGTTTGTTGACCATGATGGCTGCGGCCGGGCCGGCCGCGCGGATCCGGCCGAGCGTGGAGGCGCGGCGGCAGTCGCTCGCCAAGCTGATGCAGTTCGTGCGCGCCGATGCCCCGGACGTGACGGCGTCCGACGGCATGCTGCCCGGCCCCGGCGGCGAGCTGCCCTATCGGCTCTACTCTCCTGCGAGTGCGGGTGATCGAGCACCGGGTTTCGTGTTTTTTCATGGCGGTGGTCTCGTTGCCGGCAGTATCGCCACGCACGACCGGATCGCCGCGGCACTGGCGCATGCGACTGGCTGCCGCCTCGTCTCGGTCGAGTACCGGCTCGCGCCCGAGCACAAATTCCCGGCCGCCGCCGACGACGCGATCGCCGCCACCGAATGGGTGGCGCGGCAGGCGTCCTCGCTCGGCATCGATGCCGGGCGTCTGGTGGTGGGCGGCGATTCCGCCGGCGCCACGCTCGCCGCGATCGTGTGCCAGGAGGCCGCGCAGAGCGCCGGGCTCTCCATCGTCGCGCAATGCCTGATCTGCCCGGTCCTGGACTTCGCGGAGACTTCGCCCTCGCGCGAGGCGTTCGCCGAGGGCCATCTGATCGATCGCCTCACCATCGAAGCCGACCTTGCCGATTATCTCCCTGACGGCGTCGATACCGCCGATCCACGCATCTCGCCGCTGCGCGCGACCCGGCTTGCCGGCTTGCCGGCCGCGATCATCCATACCGCCGAATTCGATCCGATGCGCGATGAAGGCAATGCCTATGCCCGCAAGCTGCTCGCCGCGGGCGTCGCGGTCGAGCACGTCTGCCACGACGGCATGGTGCACAATTTCCACGCCATGGGTGCGATCCTGCCGCAGGCGCAATTCGTGCTGTCGCAAATCGGCGAGCAGGTCCGGCGCGCGATGGAGATGTGACAGCGGAAATCAGACCCGCGCGTCGAGCACGGCCCGGGCTGCCGCGACATACTCCGGCCAATGCGCATTTGCATAACGCTCGGCCCGCCGCGCGCAATTGATGTCGGGTGCATGCGCGGCGGCGATCGTGCGCGCGAAACGCTCTTCGGCCACCGTCACGCCGAGCGGTGCGGGCAATGGCACGGCGGCAGCCACGGCGGTCGGGGCAACAGCTAGACCGGCCAGACCGGTGAGGAGAATGCGGCGCGACGTGTTCATGGCTGCTGTCCTTCCAATATCCGGCCGGCACTCTGACCGGCGCGTGTGTCAGTGCAATCACGGCAGAGTAACGGTGCGCACCCGTGCCGTCCACCGGCCGCGGATAGCGCTTGACCGCACGAGCGATCACGTTCCATCTAGCAATGGCTCCGCCACAGAATCGCCGCGCCCCGGATTGTCACGTGTCCCACAACATGCCATTGCACTTTCGGGCTTTACGCGCTGCCGCGATGGGAGGACTTTGTCTGGCCATGTCGGCAGGCGTCGCCTCTGCCGATGACGAGGCGTCGGCAAAATCGGCACTGCCGAATATCTATCTCGACCTCCGCACCACCTATGCGACGATCCCGGCGGGGACATTCGCGCTCGGTTTCGGCAATACATCGGTGTCAGCCGCGCTCGAAGCGCTGGCGTCGCGTAGAGGCACGACGCTGCCGGGCGGCTTGCCGGCCGCAAAATCGATTGCCGTCGACCTGCCGCTGACGGTCGACGTCAGCGAGCGTGTCTCGCTCTATGGCGGCGTGTCCGGCTCGACGACCGACATCGGCAGCGGCTGGTCGACATTCGACGTCACCAGTTGGAACATCGGCGTCCAGGCCGATCTCTATCAGCAGAACGGCGGCAAGATCCCCACGATCACGCTGCAATCGACCCTGACCCAGTCGGTCCCCAACGATCAGGGCATGACGAACGCGTTCAACAACATCCTCGAATTCGACTACGCGCTGGACGAGGACGAGACGCGCGGCTGGCTTGCCGGCGTGCAATATACCTATACCGACATCGCCAGCCCGCTCGCCAGAATCAAGCCGAACGCCATCCTCTATGCCGGCGGCTATTACCAATGGCCGAGCAACTGGAAAGTCACCGGGCGCCTCGGCATGCAGTCGTTCGGCGGCGCGCAGATCGCGGGCCGGACGCTGGCGGAGTCCTTCACCCAGCCGATCCTGCGGCTCGACCTCGACCGCATGGACGACAACGACAATCGCCTGTTCGGCATCACCGCGCAGATCGCGTGGATGCCGAAGCCGTCCTGTCAGCTAACGCTGCGCACGCCGCTCTATGCCGTGCGCAACTAGTCCGGCACCGGCACGTCGAAGGTGTTGAGCGTGACCGAGACCATGCAATAGACGCCGACGAGATAGGACAGCTCGGCCGCGCCGTGCTCGCCGAACTCCTTCACTGCGGCCCGATAGGTCAGCTCCGGCAGCACGCCGCCGCTCACCAGCGCGGATGCCATGTCGTAGGCGATCGCTTCCTGCCTGGTGAGATCGATCGGCCGCTGCCCCGCAACGATGGTCGCCAGCTTCTCGTCGGACAGGCCGCGCTGCTCGGCCACCAGCACGTGGGCATAGAGCTCGTAGCCGGAGCGGAAATGCGAGCCGGTGACGAGGATCGCAACCTCGCGCACCGGCGCCGGCAGCAGCGGGTTCGACGCGATCGCCTTGACCAGTTCCCACACCGGCTTGCCGAAACGCGGCTCGCGGATCCAGGGGTTCCAGGGCCCGAGCAGCGCCCCATCGTCGCGCATGTTCACAAAACCCTTAAAGTGGTCCGTGATGCCGGCTCGCATGTCGTCATAGAGCGGCTTCTGTTCGGCGCTCAGGTCTTTCGGATCGAGAATCGGAAGGCGCACAGTGGAGTCTCCTCGTTGAGAAGGGACAAGGCTCGCTTGCGTGCGCACGCATGGCAAGTGAAGTTGCTGTGACGATCGTGCAATTCTGCAACCCGCATGAAGGCGTTCAAGTGACCGCTCAGAACTCCAGCGGCGCGTTGTCGACGACTTCCTTCATGACGAAGAAGGTGCGGGTCTGGCGCACGCCGGGCAGCGCGATCAGCAGTTCGCCGTGGATGCGGTTGAAATCGTCCATGTCGCCGACACGGATCTTGAGGAAATAGTCGAAATCGCCGGCGACCAGATGGCAATCGAGCACGACCTTGAGCTTTGCGATGGCCTGCTCGAAGGCCGCAAAGCTCTCGGGGGTCGAGCGGTCGAGCACAACGCCGACCATCACCAGCGTGCCCTTGGCCACCTTCTTCGGCGCCACCATGGCGCGGACGGCGGCGATGAAGCCGTCCTCGAACAGGCGCTGGGTACGGCGATGGCAGGTGGCGGGGCTGATGGCGACGGTTTCAGCCAGCTCGGCGTTGCTGAGCCGGCCGTTATTCTGCAGCAATCTCAACATCTTGAGGTCGATGCGGTCGAGCCGGGTCGACATGAATGAATGTTCCGTAATCGAGCTAATTTTCGGAAGGAAATATAGCTATGTTCGTACTTGTCGCAAGATACGGTGCAACATCATTGCAATAATCGAAAGCACATTTTCCCAGAGCGATGCTAGCCACGTGTCAGACAGCAACACCAACCGGGGTGCCCCATGATACTGGACAAATTCGCACGCTATCCGCTGACCTTCGGCCCGACGCCCATCGAGAAGCTGGATCGGCTGTCGAAGCATCTCGGCGGCAATGTCGAGATCTATGCCAAGCGCGAGGACTGCAATTCCGGCCTCGCCTATGGCGGCAACAAGCTGCGCAAGCTCGAATACATCATCCCCGACGCGATCGCCTCCAACGCCGACACGCTGGTCTCGATCGGCGGCGTCCAGTCCAACCACACCCGCATGATCGCAGCGGTCGCAGCCAAGATCGGCATGAAGTGCCGCCTGGTGCAGGAAGCCTGGGTGCCGCACGAGGACGCGGTCTATGACCGGGTCGGCAACATCATGCTGTCGCGCATCATGGGCGCCGACGTGCGCCTGGTCGACGACGGCTTCGACATCGGCATCCGCAAGAGCTGGGAGCAGGCGGTCGAGGACGTGAAGGCTGAGGGCGGCAAGCCCTATGCGATTCCGGCCGGAGCCTCCGTGCACAAATATGGCGGGCTCGGCTATGTCGGCTTTGCCGAGGAAGTGCGCAAGCAGGAAGCCGAACTCGGCTTCAAGTTCGACTACATCATCGTCTGCACCGTCACCGGCTCCACCCATGCCGGCATGCTGGTCGGCTTTGCCGCCGACGGCCGCGCGCGAAAAGTGATCGGCATCGACGCCTCGTTCACGCCGGCGCAGACCAAGGCGCAGGTGCTCTCGATCGCGCAGAACACGGCCAAGCTGGTCGAGCTCGGCCAGGACATCGTTGCGGACGACGTCGTGCTGATCGAGGATTACGCCTACCCCGCCTATGGCGTGCCGTCGGAGGAGACCAAGGAGGCGATCCGCCTCACCGCGCGGCTGGAAGCGATGATCACCGACCCCGTTTATGAGGGCAAATCGATGCAGGGCCTGATCGACCTGACCCAGAAGGGCCATTTCGAGAAGGGCGCGAAGATTCTCTACGCCCATCTCGGTGGTGCGCCGGCGCTCAATGGCTATGGGTACGCGTTCCGGAACGGCTGAGAGACCCAGAGCGCTCCTCACACACCGGTGTCGTCCCGGGCGCGACGAAGTCGCGAGCCCGGGATCCATAACCACAGCATCGCATTTGACGAAGGCTCGTGGTGACCAGCTTGCCATAACCACATCGGCCTGTGGCTATGGATCCCGGATCTGCGCTCCGCCTCGCTGCGCTTGTCCGGGATGACGGCGTGGAGTGGTCGGTGCGACCCTACCGCGTCTTCACAATCTGCAGCAGCTCGTCACCGTAGTGCTCGAGCTTCTTGTCGCCAATGCCCGGGACGTTGCGGAGTTCGTCGAACGTCGTCGGCCAGGCCCGGACGATGCCGTCGATGGTGGCGTCGTGCAGCACGACATAGGCCGGCACACCACGCTCGCGCGCGATGTCCGAGCGCCAGGACCGCAGCCGCGCGCGCAGCTCGGGATCGACGTCGCCTTGCGGCGTGCTGGCGGCGGGCGCGAGATCACCGCGGCGGGATTTTGCGCGGCTTGACCGGATGCGGGTGCCGGGCGCTTCCTCGCGCAGCCATACCTCTGTCTCCCCGCGCAGGACCCCGCGGGCCGACTCCGTCAGCTTCAGCGCGCCGAAGGCCTCGCTGTCGCTCTGCAAATGGCCCATCGCCACCAATTGCCGCAGCACGGTGCGCCACTGCTTCTCGTTGAGCTCGCGGCCGATGCCGAACACCGAGAGCTTGTCGTGGCCGAACTGCGTGACCTTCTCGGTCAGGCGTCCGATCAGCACGTCGATCAGATGCATCGCGCCGAACCTTTGCCCGGTGCGATAGGCGCAGGAGAGCAGCTTCTGCGCCAGCACCTTGCCGTCGCGCATCTGCGGCGGCGTCAGGCAATTGTCGCAATTGCCGCAATTGGCGCCCTGAAGGGTCTCGCCGAAATAGCCAAGCAGCCGCTTGCGCCGGCACTGCGCGGTCTCGGCGAGGCCGACCAGCGCATCGAGCTTGCCGATCGAGACCCGCTTGAAGTCGTCGGACGCACTGGACTCATCGATCATGCGGCGCTGCTGCACGATGTCGGAGAGCCCGTAGGCCATCCACGCGGCGGAGGGCTTGCCGTCGCGCCCCGCGCGGCCCGTTTCCTGGTAATAGGCCTCGATGCTCTTGGGGAGGTCGAGATGGGCGACGAAGCGCACGTCGGGCTTGTCGATACCCATCCCGAAGGCGATGGTGGCCACGATGACGATGCCGTCCTCGTTGAGGAAGCGGTCCTGATTGCGCGAACGCACGCTGCCGTCGAGGCCGGCGTGATAGGGCAGCGCCGCGATGCCGGCGTCCGCGAGTGCGGCAGCGACTTCCTCGACGCGGTTACGCGACAGGCAGTAGACCACGCCGGCATCGCCGGCGTGCCGATCCCGGATGAACTCCTTGAGCTGCGACACCGCATTGCGCTTGTCGACGATCTCGTAGCGGATATTGGGCCGGTCGAAGCTGGAGACGAATTGCGGGGAACCGCCGAGCTGAAGCCGCTCGACGATCTCCCTGCGCGTCAAATCGTCCGCAGTTGCCGTCAGCGCGATCCGCGGGACGTTTGGAAAGCGCTCGGCGATGACGGAGAGGCCGACATATTCAGGACGGAAGTCGTGGCCCCATTGCGAGACGCAATGGGCCTCGTCGATCGCGAACAGCGCCACCTTGGCCTGCGCCAGCATCGACAGGCAGCGCGGCGTCACCAGCCGTTCCGGCGCGACATAGAGCAGGTCGAGATCACCTGCGATCAGGCGGCGCTCGATATCGGACGCTTCCTGCAGCGTCAGCGACGAGTTCAGCGCCGCGGCATTGACGCCGGCCTCGAGCAGGCCCGCGACCTGGTCGCGCATCAGCGCGATCAGCGGCGACACCACGATGCCGCAGCCTTCGCGCAACAGAGAGGGGAGCTGATAGCACAGGGACTTGCCGCCACCGGTGGGCATCAGGACCAGGCAATTGCCGCCATCGGTGACGTGCCGGATGATCTCGCCCTGCGCACCGCGGAACCCCGGCAGGCCGAACACCGAATGCAGCACCGACAGCGCATCGCGGCCGTCGGACGGCGCAGGTAGCGGAGCGGTGGAGGAAGCGGACATGGGTTGGCGGACCGGCCAGTGGATTCGTCACAAGGCCAGTCGCATGACCGCGCCGGCATGGCAAGACTGTTTGGGGGCTTGGCGCGACTCTTCCCCTCTCCCCTTGCGGGAGAGGGTGGATCGCGGCAGAGCGGCGAGACGGGTGAGGGGTATCTCTCCACGATTCAAATTGCGCGTTGAATAACGCGGAGAGATACCCCTCATCCGGCGCTTCGCGCCACCTTCTCCCACAGGGGGAGAAGGATAGTGAGCTACGCCCCGATTCGCCGCAGCGCTTCGGCCACCGTCACGATCGGCATGTTGCGCTTTCCGGCCGCCTCGAGCGCGTGACGCATCAGGGCCGGCGTGCAGCCATAGGGGCTTGGCGCATCGACGACGTCATGGCCGTAGAAGATGAGCCATCCGCCGCTCGCGACCGCCTCGTCGAAATACCGATCGATGCCCGCGCCATCGATCTCGAAATTGACCAGAGGCACGGCCCGCAGGAACTGGAGGTCGATCACGTCGCGATTGACGCCGGGGAGGATGCCGCGGGCCGAGCGGAAGGTCTTGGCAAGCTGCGGCTTGCGCCAGACCGAGGCGAGGCCATACGGATACGCAAAGTTCTCCAGCGTGATCGAGGAATCGATATCGCGTAAATGATGACGATTGCGCCCGATCTCGCGGGCCATCGCGGCCTCGTCGAGATCGGGCGCGCACCGGTGCGAGAAGGTGTGACAGGCGATCTCATGGCCGGCGCGGTGGAGCCGGACGACGGCGTCGTTCGAGAGGCCGCGCCAGTGGTCCGACGGCCGGTCGATCAGGCTGCCCGCAATATAATACGTCCCGCGGCCGCCATGCGCTTCGAGCAGCGAGGCGCCCTCCCCCGCGGCGCTGTCAGGGGCGTCGTCGAAGGTGAAACTCACCATCGGCGCATGCGCAGGCAGCCGGTGCGGCGCGGCACGGAAGTGCCGGGCAAGCCGATTGCTCACGCGTCCCTGGAGTGCCGACCACACGACCGCAATTCCCGTGATTCCTGTTCGTGTACTGAAACATTCGCGCGACGGTTGTGGCAAGCTTAACGCCTGAGTAATCCTAACAGGGCAGCAACGCCATAGCGGCTAGCGCGCAAGGACCGACGCATCGGCCTCGGAGCCGAGATATTGCAGCCAATTGCGGAAGAGCGCGGCCGCCGCGCTGCCGGCGGCGATATCGGCGCGCAGATTCAAGGCAGGGAGCTCGTTGGTGAGCGCCGGATGGCGCTGGTGCCTCGCCTGCTTCTCGAAGCGGACCAGCTTCTCTTCCGTCGCTGCGTCAAAATAGCTCACAGGCAGGCGCGGATAATCGTCGCGCTCGCGCGCGAGATAACGGCCGACATCGCGCAGATATTCGCGCTGCAGCGATAGCGCGTCGTATTCCGGGTGGCCCTGGAAGAACACGAAGCGGCTGGCATATTGCCGGACGAAGATATCGACGCCGGCCTCTGCCGAGCGGGTCAACACCTGATAGCCGGCCTGCGCAAGGTCGCTCTCGGCAATCTCGTTCAGGCGCGAATGCGGGACCTTGAGCGGGGCCGGAGCGGCGCACGTCAACGGATCGCTCGTGACGGCCTCGCAGTGAAAAACTCCGTGGCATTTGGCTGGCAGCCGCCGGCGTTCGATCCGGTCGAGATGCAGCACCGCCGCGTGCGCGGCGAGGCAGGACCAGATTGTCGAGCGGGTGTTGATCTTGGCCCAGTCGATCAGCTCGGTGAGGTCCTGCCAATACGGCTCCTGGTCGAGCGCGGGCGCGATCGGCTCCGCGCCGGTGACGATCAGCCCATCGAACGTGTGGCGCCTGAGCTCGCTGAGCTCCGAATATTCGCTCTCGACATGCCATTTGGCTTCGGGCGAACGCTTCACCGAGGGCAGCGAGAAGCAATGGAAGCGGATGCGGCGCTGGCCTGCAGCGGCCTGGAGCAGCTTCATGAACTGGCGCTCGGTCGCCTTCAAGGCCGGATCCGGCATGTTGTTGATCAGGCCGATGGTGAGATCCGCGCCGCCGTGATCGCGTGCGAGATCGCCGGCGGCGGGCACCAGCGCCGGGCTCGGTATGCCTTGATCCCTGTCGATCAAGATCGTCATCGGTGCCGCCGCCTACTCCGCGGCCTGGAGGCGCGCCGACGGGCAGGCCTTTTCCAGCGCCTGGTCGATATCCTCGATGATGTCTGCGGAATGCTCGATGCCGATCGACAGACGAATCGTCTCGGGCAGGACGCCGGCGGCGCGCTGCTGCTCCGCCGACATCTGCCGATGCGTGGTCGAGGCCGGATGGCAGGCCAGCGACTTGGCATCGCCGATATTGACGAGCCGCGTGATCAGCTTCAGCGCGTCATAGAAGGTCTTACCGGCCTCCATGCCGCCCTTGATGCCGAAGGTGAACAGCGAGGAAGCGTTGCCGTCGAGATATTTCTGCACCAGCGGATAATACGGGCTGTCCGGAAAGCCGGTGTAATTGACCCAGGCGACGCGCGGATCCTTGCGGAGGAATTCGGCGACCTTGCGCGCGTTCTCGCAGTGGCGCTCCATCCGCAGCGCAACGGTTTCAATGCCCTGCAGCAGCAGGAAGGCGTTGAACGGCGACAGCACCGAACCCATGGTGCGCTGATAGATGCTGCGCGCGCGCTCGATATAGGCGGTCTTGCCGAAACGCTCGGCATAGACGAGGCCGTGATAGGAGGCGTCCGGCTTGTTGTAGCCCGGGAAGCGATCGGCGTATTTGGCCCAGGGGAAATTTCCGGAATCGACGATGGCGCCGCCGAGCGTTGTGCCGTGGCCGCCGAGGAATTTGGTAAGCGAGTGCACGGCGATGTCGGCGCCGTAGTCGAACGGCTTGAGCAGGATCGGGGTTGCGACCGTGTTGTCGACGATCAGCGGCACGCCATGCTTGTGCGCGATCTTCGCCAGGGCCTCGATGTCGCAGACATTGCCGGCGGGGTTGCCGATGGTCTCGGCGAACACGGCGCGGGTGTTCTCGTCGATCAGCTTCTCGATCGCATCGGGCCCATCGCTCTTGGCGAAGCGGCCGGTGATGCCCTGGCGCGGCAGGATGTGCGAGAGCAGCGTATGCGTGGTGCCGTAGAGCTGCGGCACGGATACTATGTTGCCGCCGTAATCGGCGACGTTGACGAAGGAAAAATGCAGCGCGGCCTGGCCGGTCGCGACCGCAAGCGCGCCGACGCCGCCTTCGAGCTCGGCGATGCGCTTCTCGAGAACGGCGCTGGTCGGATTTGCGATGCGGCTGTAACGGTAGCCTTCGGCCTCGAGATTGAAGAGCGCCGCGCCGTGATCGGCGCTGTCGAAGGCGTAAGCCGCTGTCTGGTAGATCGGCACGGCCACCGCATGCGTGGTGGCCTCGGGCTCGTAGCCGGCGTGAATAGCGAGTGTCTCGTTGCGCATCTTGCCACCTCCGCGTGGGCCGCGGGCCGCACTTATTGGCCTGTATGAGGCATGTGCGTTGTCCGCCGTTCCTCTGTTAGAGGCGGGTGGTAAAGCGGACAATAATTCGCTTAGAGATCGAGGAAGTAACCCTAATGATTATTGGTGAACTGGCTCAAATTCGAGTCAATTTGGATGAATAAGTAGGTCTCACCCCGCCGGCGTCACCAGAAAGCCCGCCCGCGGAAAATGAACAACCACATCGCCGGCGAGGTCGTCGTGGCGGCGGATGGCGATGCCCTGCGCCGACAGCGCGACAATCCGGCCACGCACGGCAATTTTTCCGTAGTCGTCGGGCCTGACGTCGACGAGGTCGCCGACCTTGCGGCCGTTGGGATCGTGCGGGTCGTCAGCCTCGATCGTCTGCGGCGTCGATCTGCGTCCGATCTGCAATGCATCGGCAGTCGACATCTCGGTCCGCATGCCGTGGCCGATCGCGCGAACGCGCGCTTCCCAGGCGCGCACCTCGGGAAATTCGGCGAGCAGATCATCTGCAACGGGCAGATGCGCGCGCACGTACCACACGTTCATGTAGGCGTTGATGTCGAACAGGCTCGCGCCCTGCCCTCCCAGCCACGGACCGCCGGCAGCGAGCTGGGTCTCGATCCAGCCGACATGCGCACGATACTGGTCGCGCATCTGCGGGATCGCCGCGGTCATCGCCGCAATGTCGAACTTGGCGCCGCGCAGCTTCTCGCGATCCTCGATGAAGCTCTGCGGGACCTTGTCGGCGAGTGAGCCGAACACCAGGTTCACCGTGTTCTGGAAGAATGATTTGTCCGTCCACATCGCACTTGCCCAGGCCAGCCCCTCGCTGCTGCCGGGAAACAGGCTCGGCGCCGGGAAGCGACGCTCGAGTTCGCGGATGATGCACTGGGTGTCGCAATAGATGTCCGCGCCGATCTGCATGACCGGCGTGCGCCGGTAGCCGCCGGTGAGCGGCATCAGGTCGGGTCGCGGCATGATCCTGGAGATCCGCACCGAGGTCCAAGCGATCTGCTTCAGGCCGAACACGAGACGGACCTTTTCCGAGAACGGCGACTCGTCGAAATGATGCAGGATGATGGCAAGATCGCCCGGCATGGTTCGTCCCTCCCGCTGGTGTTGCCCCTTCCCTCTTGCGAGAGAAAGGATATCGCCATCGTAGCAGCCTACGCCATCGTCTCCCAGAGCCGATGGGTCAGCACGCCGGCGCGCTTCTCGATCGCGGCGGCGGCATCGAGCGCGAGATCCTCGCGATAGCGCCCGGCGATGAGCTGGACGCCGATCGGCTCGCCATCGTGCAGGGCCACCGGCACCACCGCACCGGGCAGGCCCAGCACGTTGATGGCGGAGATGAAGCGGATCTCGCCCCAGAAGATTTCCTGCACGCGCTCGGCGCTGACGGTGTCGTCGCGCGGGCCCGGCGTCGGCTTCACCGTGGTCGGCGCCAGCACCACCGGGTACTCCTCGAAGAACAATTGCCAGGCGCGGATATGGCCGCTGCGCGCCGCGGTGGCCCGCATCCAGGCCGGCAGGTCGAGCACATGCGCCTTGCTCTTCATGCCGTTCCACGCCTTGTGGAAGTCTTCGGAGGTGACCTTCAGCATGCCGGCTTCCTGCATCACCACCGTCTCGTTGGTGATGATGTCGCACCAGGTCTGCCAGACGCCGTTGATGTCGGGGACGTCGACCTCGCTGACGCGATAGCCGGAACGCTCCAGATGATCGGCGGCCTGGCGCAGCGCCGCGCGCACGGACGGGTCGACGTCCATGTCCTCGGGGATTTTGGCCAGCGCGACCTTGATCGGACCCTTTGGCTTCGGCCCGACCAGCGGCGCCGGCACCCACCAGGGGTCGCGCGGATCACGCTGGCTCATCGCCTCCAGCGCGAGGCGGACATCCGCCACGTGGCGGGCGAGCGGGCCCTGCGCCGACATCAGATGCGCCAGCATCGGCCGCTCAGCCGTCGCGCTGGCGTTGAAGGCCGCGATGCGGCCCTGCGTCGGCTTGATGGTGGCAACGCCGTTGCAATGCGCCGGCCAACGCAACGACCCGCCGATGTCGTTGCCATGCGCGATGGTGCCGATGCCGGCGGCCACCGCCGAACCCGCGCCGCCGGATGAGCCGCCGCAAGTGATGTTCGGATCCCAGGGATTGAGCGTCAGCCCGTGCAGGGGATTGTCGGTGAAGCCGCGGAAGGAGAATTCGGGCGTGTTGGTGAGGCCGATGACGATCGCGCCTGATTTCTTCAGGTTGCGGACGACGGGCGAATCCGACGGCGCGATGAAATCCTTGTTGGCGGGAACGCCGTTGAAGTTCGGCCGGCCCTCGTAGTCGACGTTCTCCTTGATGGTGATGGGCACGCCGTGCAGCAAGCCGAGCTCGCCGCCCCTGGCGCGCTGCTTGTCGGCCGCATGCGCCGCCGCCAGCGCTTCTTCCGAGAGATCGACCACGACCGCGTTCAGCATGGGATTGACCGCGTGCATCCGTTCCAGATGGGCCTCGACGGTTTCGACGGCAGAGATAGAACCTGCGCGGATCGCCGCAACCGTCTCCACCGCCGACCATTGCCAGACCGGCCCCTTGGGGCGTCGCAGCGCGGCGGGCGCCCGGGACGCAGCAGTCGCGACGGCTCTCCTGACGATTGCCTTGGGTGCTTTCTTGACCACTTTCTTGGCCGGCCGCGCGGCGACCGCTTTGCGAGGTGCGCTGGTCTTGCTCGAGGTCTTCGCCCGCTTCTTGGAAACGTTGGTCCTGGTCGCCGTCTTCTTCGCCACGTGGAATCTCCTGAAATCGCGCGGCGGAAGTTAGAAAGAGCGAGGCAACCTGTACAGCCGCGTTTGTGCATGCCAGTGCCACATGTCGCCGCGACCATCATGCCCGTTCGGCTGGAGCACATCCGAGCAACGCCGCTCCAGGGGAGGCGCGCCGGCGCGATCTCGCGGCGCACGGCACCCGAGCTTTGCGTTGGTTTCCACCCTCTTCGCCAAGAGGGCGCAGGGAAGACCGGGTGCCGACCGGCACCCGCGGTCCGCTGCGCGAATGCACACGCAGGAAGAACCGCACAGCAGCATACAGGTGTGGCCGGACACCCGGCCTTCCCTGCGCGATGGTTGGACGGCGTATGCCGCGCTCTCCCGGGAGCCGAATGTCCTTCTGGCCTCCCTCACCCCAGCGGAAATTACCGAAGGCCGCGCGGGTTGACGCGACATCCGCATCCACCGGGGCTTGACCGTGGCTACGACGGTCAGGACCACACGGTTTGGCCGTACGCGCGGTTCGCTTTCCCCCGCTACTCCGGACTGGCGACGTTGTGCACGTTGCCGCCAACCCGATCTGCGAGACGAACCTGTCAGCGCCGTTCGTCCGCGCGTGGCCACGAGCTCACGGGGACACCCCGCCCTGCCCGCACCTCTCGCGCCCGACGCTGCCGCGTCCACCGCATCCCCGGCTCGCGATCATGACGACTTCACGTCGCCCCTCAAGGATGAGCCGGGAGGCGCAACACATACGATATTTCCGAATTTCGGTAAAGTGGAATATTTTTCCGTCCGGGAGTTGACACGATGCCGATACAGAGGCCGCGGCGCTTTCCCATGGCGGCGCTCCCGATAGGCCCGGCATCGCGGGATGCGAGGCGGCCGTTGCTGCGAGAAATTAATTGCTTCCGCGTTCGCGGCGTCGCTCCCTAAAATCGGCCCGCACTTGACGACGTTCGACGTCCGCACGCGCGCGTCAAGGTTCGCGATCCCGCAAGGAGGCCACCACGATCATGAGCAATGCCATCACTGCCACCGGAGAGAAGCCGCTGACCCCGGCCATGCTACGCGAGTTGTCGCTGCGGTCCGATCGGCAAGGTCTGCTCCGCGCAGCCAGCCACTATGGCGTCATCGTCGGTGTCGGCGCACTGATCTGGTGGGTCGCGTCGCGCTACGGACTGCTCTGGGCGTTGCCGCTGGTCGTCGTCCAGGGTTACTTCGTCGCTTCCTGTTCATGGTGGTCCACGAGACCGCCCACAAGACGGCGTTTGGCAGCCGCGCGCTTAATCTCGTCGGCATGCACTGCGTCCCGGCCATTTTTTGCAGCACTCGAACGCTGATAAGCAACAGCCCGAAAGCTGCGAACGGCTGCGGCCAATTGCCTGCTTCTGACTGCGGAGATGGTCCTCAAGGAGCTTTTGTCGCGCAATATACCCGGCGTCACGCCAAGAGTTGCGCGGTTCGCAAGTAGCCTCAATTGTAGTCTTGCGTACCAAATCGCGGAAATGGCGGAGAGAGTGGGATTCGAACCCACGGTACGGTTTCCCGCACACACGCTTTCCAAGCGTGCGCCTTAAGCCACTCGGCCATCTCTCCGGAGCGCCTTCTCTTGAAGGGGCGCCGGTGATTTTGCAAGGGATCGCGAGGAAATCGGACGAATTTTCCTTAAGTCATTGTATTTCAATGGAAATATATTTGTCCAATCAATCCCTGAAACGGCCGCTGGCTGAACCCATGGCGGGTTTGGCGCGACGATTCACCGGAGACCACCAACGCCGACCGGGGGCGCCATGACCATTCGAAAAACCATCGCTGCTCTGGGGCTGATTTTGGCTCTTGGCTCCGCTTTCTCCGGGCCTGCTCTGTCGCAGGTTTGTACCCGACAGGGTGTCGACGTGAGTTGCGATGACGGGAGGCACGGACTGCTTTCGGGGGATGTCATCCTCTGGCCGGACGGGACCCGCTCGAGCTCGACGCCGCATCAGAGCGTGATCATCGGCAACAAGAGCTCGGTGCATGTCGGCGCCGGCGTGTTCGTCGGCCAGGGCAAGGGAATGGTGCCGCTGGATGATCCGAACGCGCCAAACAAGCGGCGATGCGCAATTCTGGAGGGCGTCTCGTATTGCTATTGACGGCGGGTCGCTGTCGAAGGTCAACCTCATGCCCAAGCTTTTCGGCCTGCGCGGCCGAAGCCGCTTCGGCGCGGCGAATGCCCGGGCATCCAATATCTTGGGATCAAGTGAACCGTGGATGGCCGGGACAAGCCCGGCCATGACGGAAAACTTCACAACAACCGCACACCCGAGATCGCCGATTTCAGCCAGCGCAGCGCCTGGGGAGGCTCCGTCGCGAGCGGTGCAACCGCTGCCTTCTCGGTCCGGCATTTCTCGAGCTCGGCGACGAAATCTGCGGCCCATTGCTGGATGGTGTGGCCACGCAGCGTCTTCATCATCGCTTCCCAGCGCATCTTGCGCTCGGTGAGCGGCATCGAAGCAGCAACGGCGATGGCGCGGGCCATCCCGTCGATGTCGTGCGGATTGACCAGCAGTGCGGTGTCGAGTTCATTTGCAGCGCCGGCGAATTTCGACAGCACCAGTACGCCGGGGTCGGCCGGATTTTGCGCGGCGACATATTCCTTGGCAACCAGGTTCATGCCGTCATGCAGGGGCGTCACCACACCCACCTGCGCGGTGCGATACAAACCCGCGAGTACGGCCTGGCTAAAACCCTTGTTGAGGTAGCGGATCGGCGTCCAGTCGACTTCACCATGGCGGCCGTTGACGTCGCTGACGAGACGGGCGACGTCGTTCTGGAGATTGCCGTAGGCCTCGATCCCGCCGCGCGAGGGGTTGGCGATCTGCAGCAGCGAGATGCTGCGCGCAAACTGCGGCTGCGTGGTCCACAGCCGGTCGAATGCGCTGATGCGGTTGACGAGGCCCTTGGAGTAATCGAGCCGGTCGACCCCGATGGCGAGCCGCTCGCCGTTCAGGCTGCGGCGCAACCGCGACACGTCAGGATGCGAGACCGACTTCGCGGCATAGGCGGCAAACTTCTCTGCATCGATTCCGATGGGAAAGACCTGGCAATGGGTGCGGCCCGACTGCGAGATGACGACGCCGTCCTCGACGGTGAGGCCAAGCTCGCCGCCAGCATAGCCGAGGAAATTCTGGCAGTCCTCTTCGGTCTGGAAGCCGAGCAGATCGTAAGCCAGCATGGCCGTAATCAGTTCGCGATGATTGGGCACGCCCTGCATCACCGCGGCGACGGGCCAGGGCGTGTGCAGGAAGAAGCCGATGGGATCGTCGACGCCGAGATCGCGCAGCTCCGCGCCAAGCGCGAGGAAATGATAATCCTGCACCCAGAACGCCGTCTCGTCCTTGCGGAAGCGCAGCAAGGCGCGCGCCATGAAGGCGTTGACCTCGCGATAGCTGACATAGTCGTCCTGGGAGACGCGGATCAGATCGCTGCGCGAATGCAGCGCGGGCCACAGCGCCGAATTGGCGAAACCTTCGTAATAACCGCCATAATGCGCAGCCGGCAGATCCAGAGTCGCGATCGCGCCGGCGCCCAGCGCCTCGATCTCGGCGAACGGCTCCTTCTGGTGGCCGTCACGCACGCGGCCGGAGGAACCGACCCAGATCGCGCCCGAATTTTCGACCACGGGGAGCAATGCCGCGGCCAGGCCGCCCGTCATGGGCTCGTTGGGCTTGCCGCGTGCCACTCGATTTGAAACGACGACTAAGTTCACAGGTCGTCCCCTCCTGTTCATTCCACCCTGATTAACCGTTGTTCATCAATATGGTTCCTGTCATCATTTCTGCGAAATGAAACCAAAATCAGGCGCGCGCGTTGGAACCAGTTTCCTTCGCGGAACCCATCGATTTGTTTCAGTAAAGGGCGACTTTCGTAGCTGCGCGCCTCACACGACGCAAACCACAATGTGGCTCCGGCGTGACGCGGCCTTATTCCAACCTCGTGTCGTCGAGTAGCCGCGCAAGAAAAGCGCGCACATCGCTTGGCGCATCGAAATGGCCGTCAACGCCGACGGCGCGGCGGCCGACCGAGAACGAGAGCCCATTCATGTCAGGCATGATCGCAAACACGGTTTCGTCGGTCACGTCGTCGCCGATGAAGATCGGTCGGCGCCCCCGGAACGGCTCATGCTTCATCAGCTCGCGCACGCCGGTCGCCTTGGTGAAGCCGGAATGCTTGATCTCACAGACGAACTTGCCGGGCAGGACCTCGATCGGCGCATTCGGCAGATCGGCACGGATCAGCGACACGGCTTCGTAGATCGCCTGCTCCGCCTGCGGCGCGAGACGGTAATGCAGCGCCAGCGAATAGCCCTTGTCCTCGAGCAGAATGCCCGGGCTCAGCTTGGCGACCGCGGCCAGCCGCCGCTTCAGCTCCTTGTCCATCGGTGGCGCGTGCACGGCGTCGGCTTCGTTCCCCACCGACAAGCGCATCTCCGCGCCATGACCTGCGACCGCACGAAACAGGTCGGGCGCGAAGATCAGGTCGATGTCATTGAGCGAACGGCCGCTGACCATCGCCAGCGCGCCCGATGTCCGCTCCGTCAGGAGCGTGAGGGTCTCCGACAGACCTGGCGGCACCCACACCTCGCGCGGCGTCGGCATCAGTTCGAGCAACGTGCCGTCGATATCGAGCAGGATCGCGGTCTCTCTCAGATGCGGGACGAGCTCATGCGGCATCCGCTCCGGTTTCCCCGTCTCGTCTCGTGCGGTTCTTTGGTCGACCATCGGCATTTCCGCCAGTTCCGATTTCATGAGCTTACTCCATTAAGGCGAGCGGCCGCGCGATTTGTTCGAGCGACTTGCGTTCGGCAGCGACCGCATAGCGCCACGCCACGATCGCGGCGGCGATCATTAAAGCGGCCCCCAGCAGATAGCCGGCGAACACGCTCCTGCGTGATCCCGTGTCGATCAGGACGCCGAACAGCGCAGGTCCCGCGACGCCGCCGATGCCGGTGCCGATCGCATAGAACACCGCGATCGCCAGCGCCCGGACTTCCAGCGGGAAGGTTTCACTCACGGTGAGATAGGCCGCGCTCGCGGCGGGCGACGCAAAGAAGAAGATCACCATCCAAGCGATGGTCTGTCCCTGCGCGCTCAGCGCTCCGATCGAAAAGAGATAGCCCGATAGCGCCAGCAGCAGGCCCGACATGCCGTAGGTGAACATGATCATGGCGCGGCGGCCGAGCGTATCGAACAGGCGGCCGAGCAGCAGCGGGCCGAGGACATTTCCGGCCGCGAAGGGCAGCAGATACCAGCCGACATGATCGGCGCTGATGCCGTAGAAGTCGGTCAGCACCAGCGCGAAAGTGAAGAAGATCGCATTGTAGAAGAATGCCTGCGCGCTCATCAGGACGAGGCCGACCAGGGCGCGCTTGCGATAGACGGTGAACAGGGTGCGCACGACGTCCCCGATCGGCGTATGGTCGCGCATCTTCAGACGTATTTTTGGGAAGCGGACATCATTGGCATCCTGATCGTGCCCGATCACCGAGCGCTCGATGTCGTCGACGATCGCGTGCGCCTGGTCAGGCTGGCCGTGGATCATCAGCCAGCGCGGGCTCTCCGGAATCCACATCCGCATCAGCAGCACGACGAGGCCGATGGTTGAGCCGATGAGGTAAGCCAGCCGCCAGCCGAGATCGGGACCGATCACCGCGGGGTCGAGCAGCACGATGGCCGCCACTGCGCCCATCGCGGCGCCGATCCAGAAACTGCCGTTGATGAGCAGATCGGTCCAGCCACGATAGCGCGCCGGCACCAGTTCCTGGATGGTGGAGTTGATCGCGGTGTATTCACCGCCAATGCCGGCGCCGGTAAGAAAACGAAACAGTGCGTAGCTCCCGACGCTCCAGGAGAGCGCCGTCGCGGCCGTCGCGGTGAGATAGAGCGCCAGCGTGATGAAGAACAGTTTCTTGCGTCCGATGCGGTCGGTCAGCCAGCCGAAGCCAAGCGCGCCGAGTACGGCGCCGGCAAGATAGGCGGAGTTGGCGACGCCGAGATCCACATTGGAGAAATGCAGCGCAGGGCTCTGCTTCAGCGCGCCCGAGAGCGCACCAGCCAGCGTCACCTCGAGACCATCGAGAATCCAGGTGATGCCGAGCGCCAGCACGACACGGCTGTGAAATCCGCTCCACGGCAGCGCGTCGAGCCGCGCGGGAATGCTGGTCTCGATGATGCGATCCGCAGCAGCCGCCATCGCGACTTCGGAGCCGTATTTCAGGGCTGGGCTCTGCTGCAATTCCATCGCGCTGTGGGTTTGACCAATAAAAGCGATCCCGCTTCACGATGTGGATGGGGCGTTCCAATCACGGGGAAGCGGCATTCCGCCTGCACCTGCGACAACGTCTGCGACACGGGCGGGTTCCCTTTGGAACAGCACTGCCCGTTTTCGAATGGCAGCAAGCCAGACTCCCGGATCGGCGTGCGCGCGAGGGCGAGCTTGTCCGGGACGACAGCGAGGATCAGGCGACAGCGTGGGGCCTCTGAGGCGCGAAGCGCCTGATGCGCAACAAACTTGCGAGTGCGCGCTTACGCCGCGCGGATCGTCCCCATGAAGCGGTCGAGTTCGGCGCGAAGGCGGGTGCTCTCGCTGGAGAGCGTCTTGGCGGAATTGAGGACCTCCTCCGAGGCCGAGCCGGTTTCGGCGGCGCCGCGGTTGACCTGGCCGATGTCGGTGGCCGCGGCCTGGGTACCTTGCGCGACGTTCTGGACGCTGCGCGCGATCTCCTGCGTCGCCGCGCCCTGCTGTTCGACGGCGCTCGCGATCGAGGTCGAGATCGACGAGATCTGGCCGATGGTGGCGCCGATCTCCTTGATCGCCGCGACCGATTCGGCGGTCGCGCCCTGCATGCCCGCAATGTGCGAGGAAATCTCGTCCGTCGCCTTCGCGGTCTGGCTCGCCAGCGACTTCACCTCGCTCGCGACCACGGCAAAGCCGCGGCCCGCTTCACCGGCGCGCGCCGCCTCGATGGTGGCGTTGAGCGCCAGAAGATTGGTCTGCTCGGCAATCGCGGTGATCAGCTTGACCACCTCGCCGATCTGCTGGGCGGCATGCGAGAGCTTGCCGATGCGGCCGTCGGTCTCCTTGGCCTGCACCACGGCGGCTTCGGCGATGCGGCTGGAATCGCGGACCTGGCGGCCGATCTCCTCGACCGAGGCCGAGAGTTCTTCGGTTGCGGTCGCGACCGACTGCATGTTGCTGGACGCCTGCTCGGAGACGCCGGCGACCTGGCTCGACAGGCTCTGCGTGGTCTCGGCGGTGCGGGTCAGCGTGGACGCGGCCGATTCGAGCTGCACGGCCGAGGCCGAGACGTTGGACACGATGGCGCCGACGGCGCTCTCGAAATCGTCGGCGAAACGAATGAGCTCGGAACGGCGCGCGGCGGCCTGTTCCTTGTTCTGCGCTTCGCTCGCGGCGGCGTCACGCTCGGCCTTCGCGACGGCCTGAACCTTGAATTCCTCCACCGCGCCGGCCATCTCGCCGATCTCGTCCCTGCGACCGAGGCCGGGCAGCACGACGTCGAAATTGCCCGAGGCGAGCTCGCGCATCGCCTTGCACATCGCGATCATCGGACGCGAGATGCCGTTGCCGAGCATGAGGGCCAGCACGGCGCCGATCGCGAGGCCACCGAGCGCCATCATCAATATCAGCTGTTCGGTATCGCCGATGGTGGCATTGGCGCTCGCTTCGATGCGCTGTTGATCGGAGGTCAGCTCCGACCGCAGGTCGGCCGAGAGCTTGACAATGGACGCCGCCGTCCTGGTCATCTCGCCATTCAACTTGACGATGACCTTCACGTTCTCGGTCAGCTTCGAGAAGGAGGTGCGGTACTGTTTGAGCAGATTGCCGATCTCGGTGACGCGGTCGGTGATCTTCTGGTCATTGGCATAGATCGAGACCAGCAGGGTCTCCAGGAACTTGATGCGGGCGATCACGCCGTCGGCGGTCTTCGGCTCCGGCTTGGCGACGAAGGCGCTGACAGAGGTGGAAACTGCCAGATATTGCGAGGTGATGTCCTTGGCCGTGGTCTGAACCGAGTTCAGACCCGCCAGCGCCGCGGTATCGGCGAGATCGTCGAACTTGAAGCGGATCTTGTTGCCGACACTGTTGAGCTCGTCGGTCGCAATCTTGTTGTTCTCTCGCGTCAGCGTGATGATCTCGCTGAACACCTTCGTGAACCGCTGGAACTCGGCCTCGAGCTTGCCGATTTGCTCGCGGCGCGCCGCGCCGGTGGTCGCGGCCATCGATTTGGCGATCGCGCCCTTTAAATTCTCTTCGGCAGCCTTGGCCGCGGTCTCGTCATCGGCCGAGCCGGTCAGCGTATAGGCCCGGGTGAGACCCTGATAGGCGATCAGATCGCGGTCGATCGTTCGCGCAAGGTCAGCTTCGGCCACGCTGGTTCGGTAGGATGCCACGGCGGCCTGGATGCGTTCGAAGCCGAAATAGGCGAAGGCCATGCTGACGGCGAGAATGGCCAGCACCGCGACGAAACCGAGGATGATTTTTGCACGAAAACGCAAGGTGAGCAGCTTCGATGTGTTCGGCTTCGACTTGGCGGACATTCCCCACCCCATTCCATTCGCGGAAAACCAGGCGCAGCCGGGACGCAGGTCGCTCCCCGACTCATAGGCAAGGTAGTTTGCAAAGGATAAGCGGCGGTAAATTTAGAACGACGCAACTTACGGTTAGACAACGCGGGAAAGCGGCCCCCGCGCAAGGTGAAAATGCGCTTGAGCAGGCGCAGTAGAATGCAGCTCTACGCCGCGCGGATCGTCCCCATGAAGCGGTCGAGTTCGGCGCGAAGGCGGGTGCTCTCGCTAGAGAGCGTCTTGGCGGAATTGAGGACCTCCTCCGAGGCCGAGCCGGTTTCGGCGGCGCCGCGGTTGACCTGGCCGATGTCGGTGGCCGCGGCCTGGGTACCTTGCGCGACGTTCTGGACGCTGCGCGCGATCTCCTGCGTCGCCGCGCCCTGCTGTTCGACGGCGCTCGCGATCGAGGTCGAGATTGACGAGATCTGGCCGATGGTGGCGCCGATCTCCTTGATCGCCGAGACCGATTCGGCGGTCGCGCCCTGCATGCCCGCAATGTGCGAGGAAATCTCGTCCGTCGCCTTCGCGGTCTGGCTCGCCAGCGACTTCACCTCGCTCGCGACCACGGCAAAGCCGCGGCCCGCTTCACCGGCGCGCGCCGCCTCGATGGTGGCGTTGAGCGCCAGAAGATTGGTCTGCTCGGCAATCGCGGTGATCAGCTTGACCACCTCGCCGATCTGCTGGGCGGCATGCGAGAGCTTGCCGATGCGGCCGTCGGTCTCCTTGGCCTGCACCACGGCGGCTTCGGCGATGCGGCTGGAATCGCGGACCTGGCGGCCGATCTCCTCGACCGAGGCCGAGAGTTCTTCGGTTGCGGTCGCGACCGACTGCATGTTGCTGGACGCCTGCTCGGAGACGCCGGCGACCTGGCTCGACAGGCTCTGCGTGGTCTCGGCGGTGCGGGTCAGCGTGGACGCGGCCGATTCGAGCTGCACGGCCGAGGCCGAGACGTTGGACACGATGGCGCCGACGGCGCTCTCGAAATCGTCGGCGAAACGAATGAGCTCGGAACGGCGCGCGGCGGCCTGTTCCTTGTTCTGCGCTTCGCTCGCGGCGGCGTCACGCTCGGCCTTCGCGACGGCCTGAACCTTGAATTCCTCCACCGCGCCGGCCATCTCGCCGATCTCGTCCCTGCG
>NZ_JAFCKW010000029.1 GCF_018129965.1 Bradyrhizobium diazoefficiens
ACAGAAGCAAGTGCCCAGCGATTGGATCAGGCAAAAAGGGATTGACTTACTGAGGCCCGTTACAGAAGCCCGGATGGAGCGCAGCGTAATCCGGGGCCGCTGTCTCTTCAGCGCAAGCTTCCCGGATTTCGCTGCGCTCCATCCGGGCTACAGGAACCTCAATCGATCTTGCGCGCCTCTTCCGGCAGCATGATCGGGATGCCGTCGCGGATCGGGTAGGCGAGCCTGGCGCTGCGCGAGATCAGTTCCTGCCGCGCGGAATCGAATTCCAGCGGACCCTTGGTCAGCGGGCAGACCAGGATCTCCAGCAATTTGGGATCGACGCTGTTTTCGGGGCGTTCAGTGGGCGCGTTCATCTGTGTCTCCGGCGATCGTTTGCCTCTAGCATAGAAAATCGCGGCCGCCCATCGCGTCCGCCGACGCGGATGCCGCCCGCAGGACCGGCCATCGTCATCCATCGCGGCGGGCTATTCGCAGCCGCATTTCGCCCGTGAGACGTAAAGCCGCATCGGCCGGTCAAATGCACGCTGCATGCGGACAGCGCTGATCTTTTCGCGGCCGTTAGAATTTCTCTAAGGCCTTCAAGCCCCAGCGTCGAGTTGACTTCATCATCCCGTTTGCGTCCTTCGGTGACGCTGCGCGGCGTCGCGTAGCGCACAGGACAGAGGAGAAGAGTTCGTGAACGTCATTCGTTGTGTCGCCATTGCACTGACGATCGGAATTGGCACGGGAACGGCGGCGATGGCCGACGGTTTCAAGGACTGCACCAAGCTCGACAAGGCGTCGTGGAAGCCGGCCAGCGAAGCCGAAGCCAAGGCCAAGGCGCTCGGCTACGAGGTACGCCGCTCCAAGATCGAAGGCTCGTGCTACGAGGTCTATGGCGTCAAGGAAGGCAAGCTCTATGAGCTGTTCTACAGCCCCGAGGATCTCAGCCTGAAGCACACCATCGCCAAATAAGTCAGATGAGAAGATGGTCCCCGGCTTGATCGAGGAAGCGCTGCGAGAATCGCGCGGGGTGTCCGACGGCACCCCCGCGGATCGCACCGCTTCGCGGACCATCAAGGTCTGGGACCTGCCTCTCCGCCTCTGGCACTGGGCTCTCGCCGCCAGCGTTCTGGCGGCATGGTTCACGCCCACGGTCCATGACAGGGCTCATCGCATCATCGGCTATGCCGTGCTCGCGCTTCTCGCCTTCCGCCTCGTCTGGGGCGTCTGGGGCAGCCGCTATTCGCGCTTCCGCATGATCGGCGTCCGGCTTCGTGCCGCGCCGCGCTATCTCTGGAATCTGCGCCGCGGCATGACCGGCCGCTATATCGGGCTCAATCCTGCCGGCACGTTGATGCTGGTGGCGCTGCTGCTGTCGCTCGCGCTATCGGCGATCACGGGCGCGCTGTCGGTGACCACGACCTTCTTCGGCGTGTGGTGGATCGAGGACACGCATGCCTGGGCATCGGATGCGGTCATGGTGCTGGTGGTGCTGCACGTCGCCGGCGTCGTGCTGATGGGGCTGCTCCAGCGCGAGAACCTGATCCGCGCCATGTTCACCGGCCGCAAGCGCATTCGCGGTCATCAGCAGGGCGCTTAAGGCGACACTCTCTCCCTGTCATGGCCGGGCTTGACCCGGCCATCCACGCCTTTTTTGGGTCCGCGAAACGTGGATGCGCGGGCATGACGGCGTTTGTCGCGCGACTGAACTCACTGCAGCGGCGGGTCGCCGCTGGTGCGCTTCTTGGCGAGGTCCATCTCGGTGACCGCGATCAAAATCTCGGCGCGGGTTTTCAGATCCATCGCCTCCAGCATCGCTTGTTTCTCGGCGGGGCCATAGGGCGACATCATCGCCAGTGCGTTGACCAGGGCTTCATTGGGCGCGCTTTCGACGCCCTCCCAATCGACCTTGAGATTGTTGGCCTTCAGGAAGTCCGCGAGCACCGTCAACAGCGCCTCGCGATCGACCTCGTCCTCGCCCTTGCGCGCGGTGAAGTCGTCGATGAAGGCGAAGAAATCCACCTTGCACTGCCGGTAGGCGGTGAGCACTTCCAGCTCCTCGATCACCTTGAAGCGCGCCACGCCGGTGAGTTCGAGAATGTAGCGGCCATCGCCGGATTCGGCGAGTTGGGTGATGCGGCCGACACAGCCGACGCGGAACAGCGCCGGCTTGTCGGAATTCTTCGGCGAATGCGCCGCGTCCGGCTGGATCATGCCGATCAGGCGATGGCCGTCACGGAAGGAATCGTCGATCATCGCGAGGTAGCGCGGCTCGAAGATATTGAGCGGCATCTGGCCGCGCGGCAACAGCAGCGCGCCGGGCAGCGGAAACACCGGGATGATCTCCGGAAGGTCGGCGGGCCCGCGATATTCGATGTTGATCGGCATCTGCTGCGCGGTCCCCGGTTGACGTGATCAGCCCTGCTATAGCCAGATACGGAAAATGCCGAAGCGGTTTCCTGAAAAAGATCGTGCGCGGGCAGCCGCCTCAGGAGAACAGGATCGTCGACAGGCGCTTGCGTCCCTCGACCGTCGCCTCATCCGTGCCGCCCCAGGCCTCGAAGAACTGCACGAGCTGCTTGCGGGCGCCGTCATCGTTCCATTTGCGGTCGCGCTTGACGATTGCGAGCAGCTGTTCGGTGGCCGCGGCCCGGTTGCCCTGCGCGTTGAGCGCGGTCGCAAGGTCGAAACGGGCCTGATGATCGAGCGGGTTTGCGGCGACTTTCTGTTCCAGTTCGGCCACCGGACCCAGCTGCTCCGCCTGTTCGGCCAGATCGATCGCGGTCTGCACGGCCTTCACCGCGGGATCGTTGCGCTTGGATTCCGGGACCATGGCGAGCGTCTGCTTGGCCTGCTCCATCGCACCGGACATGGCGTAGCATTTCGCAAGGCCCGCCAGGGCGGCGATGTTGGTCGATTCGAGCTGGAGCACCTCGGCATAGATCTGCGCGGCCGCCGGAGCATCGCCCTCGGCGAGCACGGCCTCGGCCTCCTGAAGGATTTCGGCAATATTCGGCTCGCCCGGCGCGGTGACGCCCTTGGTCAGCTTGTCGATGAAGGCGTTGAGCTGGCTCTCGGGCACGGCGCCCATGAAACCGTCGGCCGGCTGGCCGTTGACGAAGGCGATCACGGCTGGGATCGACTGGATGCCCATCTGGCCGGGGATCGCCGGGTGCTGGTCGATGTTCATCTTGACCAGCTTGACCTTGCCCTTGGCGGCCCTGACCGCCTTCTCCAGCACGGGAGTGAGCTGCTTGCAGGGGCCGCACCACTCCGCCCAGAAGTCGATCAGCACCGGCTGGCGCTTCGATTCCTCGATGACGTCCTTCACGAAGGTCTGGGTGGTGGTGTCCTTGATCAGATCGGCTGCAGCCGGGCCCGGCGCTCCGTTACCCTGGTCGATGATCGTCACGGGATCCCCTCGTCTCATGTCTGGAATGGCGGGTCTTTAGCACGTCGCCCATTCATATGCTTTGCTATGAGCCCTAAAATTGGGCCGGGCCGGCCGAATTTCAATGCGAGGGCCATGATTCGGCGGCTCCGCGGCATTTTTGGGCGATCGGGCCGGTTTTGGGGTCCATTTAGGCCGGAAGATGCGAATTGAGGCCGCCGGTACCTGTTGCATTCGGCCTCCGCTTTTGGCATACGACAGCCGTTGCCGGCGCAGTCATGCGACCGACACAGGATGCGGGTGTAGCTCAGTGGTAGAGCACGACCTTGCCAAGGTCGGGGTCGAGGGTTCGAGCCCCTTCGCCCGCTCCAGTTTTTCCCAGAGCATCCAGCCAGACCGGGTCAGGCCGTGGTCATCCACGTCGCTGGCGGCTGCATGGGGTCCGATATGACAATCCTGGTCACCGGCAGTGCGGGTCATCTCGGGGAGGGCATTCTGCGGACGCTTCGCGGGTGCGGATCACCTGCGCGCGGGATCGATCTGAAGCCCTCGCCCTTCACGGACGCCATGGGCTCGATCGTCGACCCTGATTTCGTGCGGCGCCAGATGGACGGCGTCACCGCCGTGATCCACACCGCGACGCTGCACAAGCCGCATGTGGCGACCCACAGCAAGCAGGATTTCATCGATACCAACGTCACCGGCACGCTCAATCTGCTTCAGGCAGCCGCCTCTGCTGGCGTGAACAGCTTCGTCTTCACCAGCACCACCAGCGCGTTCGGCTCGCAGCTTCGGCCGGAGGCCGGGCAGGCGGCGGTGTGGGTCACCGAGGATCTGCCGCCGGTGCCGAAGAACATCTACGGCGCCACCAAGCTGATGGCCGAAAATCTGTGTGAGTTGTTTGTTCGCGAGCGCGGGCTGCCTGTCGTGGTCTTGAGAACCTCGCGCTTCTTTCCGGAAGACGATGACGATCCGGCGATGCGGTCGGCTTATCCGCCGGAGAACGCGCAAGCCAACGAACTGCTCTATCGCCGGCTCGACATCGCCGACGCGGTGAGCGCCCATCTGCTCGCCGTCGAACGAGCACCGCAGATCGGTTTCGGCCGCTACATCGTCTCGGCGACGAGCCCGTTCGAGCAACGGCATCTCGCGACGCTCGCGCGCGACGCGGCCGCCGTCGTGCGCGAGCTTTATCCGGATTGCACGCAACTCTATGCCGCGCGTAGCTGGCGGCTATTCCCTTCGATCGACCGTGTCTATGTCAACGAACGCGCACGGCGCGAGCTTGGCTGGCGGCCTGAGTTCGACTTCGCGCATGTGCTGAACTGCCTGCGCGCGGGCCTTGATTTTCGCAGCGAGCTGGCGCGCGCAGTCGGATCGAAGGGCTACCATGACACGGTGTTCGACGACGGACCCTATCCCATCGTCACGTAAGCGCCGCAATCGCGGTTTCGCTCGACGTGTCAGATGCCTGACCGGATTTACCGGACGCAACGTCGTCTGACCCGTTCTACTGTGCATGGGGTTGTTTTCGCTTTTTGGTTCGAAACGTCATTCCGCTGCCTTCCAATCAACCGCACGCGATCGATTCCGCGGTGCAGCGAGATCATTCTCGCCGCCTGTCTCGCGTTGAAAGACAATCCGTCTCAACTTTCAACGCGTGCAACCGCAGCGAACGCGACGCGCTTCTCACCGCCCGCAGATGTGCTAACCTTTTTGCGTCTGCCTCGTGCGGCGGACCCGACTTCGCCTCTCGACGAGACATAACAAAATAACGTGCAGCCCTGACGGCTGCCTTAGGGGAGTGACGCGATGACATCGATGTTCCATCGATCCGTGTTGGCGCTTGCAGCGGTTGCCCTTCTTGCGGGAACCAGTCTTGGCAACGCGCAGGACAAGAGCAAACCGCTGAAGAAATATGAATCCGGCACCAAGGAGTTCTGGACCCATCCGCCGGATGACTGGTTCCTCGGCGACGAGACTGAGGCGCAGAAGGGCCTCGCGCCGCCGTCGGGTCCGCCGACCGGTGCGTCGGAGGCCGAGCTCGCGGCGATGATGAAGAAGATCAAGCTGCCGGCCGGCTTCAAGATCGAGGTCTATGCGCCCGGCGTTCTCGCGGCGCGGCAGATGGCCTGGGGTGACAAGGGCACGCTATTCGTCGGCTCGTTCGGCCTCGGCAACGTCTATGCCATCACGGACAACAACGGAAAGAAAGAGGTCAAGACCATCCTCAAGGGGCTGAACATGCCCACCGGTCTCGCCTTCCGGGATGGCGCGCTCTACGTCATCGCGGTCGACAAGCTGATCCGCTACGACAACGCCGAAGCCAATCTGGACAAGCTCGGCGACGGCAAGGTCGTCTATGACGACATGCCGTCCTATGCCGCGCATGGCTGGAAGTACATCGCGGTCGACAAGGACGGCTTTTTCTATCTGCCGTTCGGACCGCCCTTCAACGTCGGCATTCCCCCGACCAGCGTGTCGCAGATCCGGCGCGTCGATCCCAGGACCGGCAATGCCGAGATCTATGCGCTCGGCGTTCGCAACTCGGTCGGCGGCGACGTCGATCCGCGCACCGGCAAATACTGGTTCACCGAGAACGCGCGCGACTGGGTCAGCGACGATCTGCCCTCAGACAAGCTGAACATGATCTCGAAGATGGGCGAGCATTTCGGCTATCCCTATTGCCACCAGGGCGACATGCCCGACCCGAAGTTCGCGATGGGCCACAAATGCTCCGAGTTCACGCCGCCGGTGCTGAATCTCGGCGCGCATGTCGCTCCGCTCGGGATGAAGTTCTATACCGGCGACCAGTTTCCGCCTGAGTACAAGAACAACATCCTGATCGCCGAACACGGCTCGTGGAATCGTCACAAGTACCAGGGCGCGCGCATCATGCGCGTCACGGTCGGGCCCGACGGCAAGAACGCCAAGCAGGAGGTGTTCGCCTCCGGCTGGCTCGAGGGCGACCAGGGCTATCTCGGCCGTCCCAACGACATCATCCTCGCCAAGGATGGTTCGATTCTCGTCGCCGACGACTGGGCCGGCGCGATCTACCGCATCAGCTACAGCAAGAAGTAGCGCACGCGGATCCGGGGCTGCGCTGGCCGAAAGGCGACGCAGCCTCTTTCGTTTCATGCGAACACTCGCATGCGGAACACGTTCGTCATGCCCGGACTTGATCCGGGCATCCATCAAACAAGAAACGCCTTCAAAACGGGATGGATTGCCGGGTCAAGCCCGGCAATGACAATCGGAGAAAATCATCCATGCGGATTGTCGTTTTCGGATTGCTATCGGCCGCGCTCTTGTTGATTCCATCGTCGCAAGCCGCCGACAATGCCGCGATCAAGGACAAGGCGGCGGCCTGCGCCGGCTGTCACGGCGAGAACGGCATCTCGCAGACCGAGAACATTCCTTCACTGGCCGGGCAGCCTGATCAGTTCATCCAGTGGCAATTGGTGTTCTTCCGCGCCGGCTCGCGCAAGAACGAGCAGATGCAGCCGATCGCCGAGGACATCACCAACGAGGACATCCGCAATTTCGGCGCCTATTTTTCGCAGATGACGCCGCCGAAGGCAGCGGACGACAGCGATCCGGACCTGTCGAGCAAGGGCGCGCAAGTCGCGGCCGGCCGCCGCTGCGGCTCATGCCACACCGACAGCTTTGCCGGCACCAAGGGCGTTGCGCGGCTCGCTGGTCAGCGTGAGGAATACCTCGTCAAGGCCCTGCACGACTACAAGGCCGGCGCGCGGATCGGCGGCGGCGTCGCCGCGATGGCCGATGTCGCCTATCACATGAGCGACGAAGAGATCACGGCCGTCTCGCACTATCTGGCGAATTTCAAATAGTGCGGCAAGCTCCGCTGTCGTCCCGGGCTCGCGCCATGCGCGCCCCGGGATGACAGCTGAGTGTGGAATTAGCCCGCCCGCTGCTTCTCATACGCCTTCAAATGCGTATACGCGATCCGCAGCTTCGGCACCGGCACCTTGGCGGCATCGGCGCGCGCGATGAGGTCGCCGATGACGTGGTCGGCCTCGACCGGGAGGCCCGCCTTGATGTCGCGGAACATCGAGGCGGTCATCGGCGAGCCCTCGGTAGTGATGTTGCCCTTGACGCGCTCGAAGAACGGACCGCCGGGCGCATAGCCCGCTGCGGCGGCTATCGCGCTGGTCTCGTCCAGCATGCCGAGCAGGAAGTCCCTGCCGCCGGGGGCGGCGAGGATGTTGCCGACGGAGGTGCGCATCAGGCTGGTGCTTGCCGCGAGCGAGGAGAGGAACACCCACTTCTCCCACATGTCCTGCATGATGTTCTGGCTGGCGGTGGCGCCGTTGATGGCGCCCTTGAAGGCCTCGTCGATCGCCTTGACCCGGTCGGACATCCTGCCGTCACGCTCGCCGAAATTGAGCGACTGCATCGGCTGGAGCTGCACCACCTCGCGCTTCTCGTTCAGCGTCGCGGCGATGGCGCAGAGGCCGCCGAGCACGCGCTCCTTGCCAAATTTCTCATCGAGCGTGTCGAGATGCTTCATACCGTTGAGCATCGGGATGATGGCCGTATCAGGCCCGACCGCCGGCGCAAACGATTTGATGGCGTCGTCGAGATCGAACGCCTTGCAGCTCAGCAGCACGACGTCGAATTTTTCCGCGAGCTTGTCGGCCTGCACGGTCGGAGGATTCTTCAAGGTCACGTCGCCGTTCGGGCTCTTGATGACGAGGCCGGCGCTTGCGAGCTCGCTGGCGCGCTTCGGGCGGACCAGGAAGGTGACGTCGCGGCCGGCCTGCAAAAGCCTGCCGCCGAAATAGCCGCCGATGGCGCCGGCGCCGACCACGAGGATACGCATGGGGTTGTCCTTTTTGTTGCTCTTGGCGACCCATCTATAATCGGCCTTGCGCGCGAAGCGAAGCAATCCGGAATGTTGCCGCGATCACATTCTGTCGCCAGGCAATGCGCGGGCTACGTGCCCAGCACCATCTCCTCGACCTCGCGCAGCTGCTCCTTGCCGAAGAACATCTCGTTGCCGACGAAGAAAGTCGGCGAGCCGAACGCGCCGCGGGCGACCGCCTCCTCGGTGTTCTTGATCAGCTTGCCCTTCACCTCCGGCTCCTGGGCCCGGGCGAACAGTTTTTGGGCATCGAGGCCGGAGGACGCCAGCGCTTGAGCTGCGACTTCAGGGTCGTCCATCTTCTTCGGCTCGCGCCACATATGGTGGAAGGCGGCCTCGACGTATTGTTCGAACACGCCCTCGGCCTGCGCGGCGATTGCCGTTCGCATCAGGTTCAGCGTGTTGACGGGGAAATGCGGATTCCAGACATAGGGCTCGACCTTGAAGCGTTTGAGAAAGCGCTCGGTCTCGACCGCCTGGAATTCGCGCTTGTTCTTGACGCCGGCGAGCGTCTCGGCCGGTGACTTGTTGTTGGTCGACTTGAAAATGCCGCCAAGCAGGATCGGCAAATATTCGAATTTGACGCCGATGCGCTGTTCGATCGCGGGGATCGCGAGATGACTGAGATAGGCGTTCGGGCTGCCGAAATCGAACAGGAATTGCGGGGCTGTGCGGGTCAAAATCGTTCTCCCTGATATGCTTTCCCGCATTGTGGCGGAGGGAGCGCCACAGGTCTACCGTTTAATGATGGTCGTAATACTTTGCGTGATCTCGTCGGGCGCGGGCGAGTCCCGCGCGCCTCAAGTGCAGTCGCTGGAGGCGAGCTTGACGATGTGGTCGCGGATGTCGGCGGGCCAGTCGGCGATCAGTCCGGTGAAGCGCCGCCGGTCATCCGCGAACAGCGCCCGCGAGGCTTCCTCGAACTGCGGCAGATTGCCGGCCATGGTCGACATGAAGTGATAGGCCGCATCGCGCGCCTGCCGCTCGCTGTCCTTGTCGCCGCTGGCGCGCCTCGCTTCCTCGACGAGCTTGCGCAGCGCGACCGAAGCGCCGCCCGGTTGCGCGTTGAGCCACTCCCAGTGCCGTGGCAGCAGCGTCACCTCGCGGGCCACCACGCCGAGCTTCGGCCGGCCGCGGCCGCGCGGCTCGCTCGGTGGCGCGGTCTCCTCGACCGGGGGCGGGACAAGCTTCGCCAGCCGCGCCAGCACCTCGCGATCCCCGCCGCGCAGATCGAAGTCGATCGATCGTCCGGTGCTGTCCTCGAAGATGATGATGGGCTCGTCCGGCCGCGGCGCCATCCGCTTGACGACCAGCGCGACCTCGCCTGCCGGTCCGGAAACCAGACGGCGGTGGCCCTGAAAGGCGGTGAAATTCTTTTGCATTGGAATCATTGCCATAATTGATCACGTGGGGCAATTTAATACCCGGGTAAATTTTAGGCGTCAATATACCCGGGTGAAACTCCCGTCCGGATGGCTCGACATTGTGGTGCCAGGCTGGCAGGAAGCGCGGCCGACCGACCACGCCAAAGCCTGGGGACCCCACCAATGCTGACCGTCCACCATCTCAACAATTCCCGCTCGCAGCGGGTGCTGTGGCTGCTCGAAGAGTTGGGCGTGCCCTACGAGATCGTGCGCTATCAGCGCCAGCCGGACATGCGCGCGCCGAAGGAGCTGCTTGCGATCCATCCGCTCGGCAAGTCGCCTGTCATCACCGACAACGGCAACACCATCGCCGAGTCCGGTGCGATCATCGAATATATCATCGCCACCTACGGCAACGGCCGTCTGATCCCGCCGCCGAACACGCCGGAGCGGCTGCGCTTCACCTACTGGCTGCATTATGCGGAAGGCTCCGCGATGCAGCCGCTGCTGTTGAAGCTGCTGTTCACGCTGATGCCGAAGCGCGCTCCGGCGTTGCTTCGCCCGCTGGTCCGCAAGGTCTCGAACCAGGCGCTGACCGCCCTGGTCAATCCGCAGCTCAAGCAGCACATGGATTATTGGGAAGGCGAGCTAGGCAAGAGCGAGTGGTTCGCCGGCAACGAATTCACCGCGGCCGACATCCAGATGAGCTTCCCGCTCGAGGCTGCGCAAGCGCGCGGCGGGCTCGAGCTCGGTCATCCCAAGGCGATGGCGTTCCTGGAGCGCATACATGCGCGGCCGGCCTATGCCAGGGCGCTGGAGAAGGGCGGGCCGTATCAGGTGGGGCGGTAAGTTTCCCTACCGCCCCGGGGATACGATCAGTCCGCGTGCAGCACGCGGCCGCGTGTCTCCGGCAGCGCGAAGGCTGCGATGAAGAACAGCGCGTAAGCCGCCACCGCGAAGATCGCGATCGCGTTGGCAAGCGACGTCGACGCCGACAATGCGCCGACGAGGAAAGGAAACAGCGCGCCGATGCCGCGGCCGAAATTGTAGCAGAAGCCCTGGCCCGAGCCGCGCAGCCGCGTCGGGTAGAGTTCGGTGAGGAACGCGCCGATCCCAGAGAAATAGCCCGAAGCGAAGAAGCCGAGCGGGAAGCCAAGCACCCACAGGATCTCGTTTGTCAGCGGCAGCTGCGTGTAGAGCAGCACCACCGCCATCGCGCCGATCGAGAAGATCAGGAACAGATTGCGTCTGCCGATCCGGTCGGCGAGCCATGCCCCGACGAGATAGCCGATGAACGAGCCGACGATCAGCGTCGAGAGATAGCCGGTCGAGCCGACGATCGACAGATGACGCTCCTTCGTCAAGAACTGCGGCACCCAGAAGGTGATGGCGTAATAGCCGCCCTGACAGCCCGTCGCCGCCAGCGATGCGAGAATCGTGGTCTTCAGGATCGGGCCCGAAAAAATTTCCCAGAGCGCCGGACGATCGCCGCTCGCAGCCTGCCTGGCGCGGGCCTTGGCCGCGATCTCGGGCTCGGTGACGGAGCGGCGGATATAGAACACCAGCAGCGCCGGCAGCGCGCCGATCACGAACATCCAGCGCCACGCCGTCTCCGCCGGGATCAGCGAGAACAGGATCGCCTGCGACAGCACCGCAAGGCCCCAGCCGACGGCCCAGCCCGACTGCACCGAGCCGACGGCGCGTCCGCGATATTGCGGCCGGATCGCCTCGCCCATCAGCACGGCGCCTGCCGCCCATTCGCCGCCGAAGCCGAGGCCGAGCACGGCGCGCGCGATCAGGAGCTGTTCGAAATTCTGTACGACCGCACAGACCAGCGAGAAGAACGAGAACCAGATGATGGTGATCTGGAGCGTCCTGACCCGGCCGATATGGTCTGAGAGATAGCCGCCGAGCCAGCCGCCGATCGCGGAGGCCAGCAGCGTCACGGTGCCGGCAAGACCGGCGGAGGCCGCATCGACCTTCCACAGCGCGATGATGGTGCCGATCACCAACGGATAGATCATGAAGTCCATGCCGTCGAGCGCCCAGCCGGCCGCGCAGGCCCAGAACGTCCGGCGCTCCGGCGGGTTCATGTCGCGATAGAAAGCGAGAAGGCTGGTGTCTTCGATTTCCGCGCGCTCGATGCGCTGGATCGGATCGGCTGTGCTCATATGTGTTTCCCCCGGCAGTGTCTTGAAGCCGCGCGGTCGTAGCACGCACGGCAGCCGGAGCAAGGCGGTGCGCGCTGTCTAGCTATGCAACATCAGGGTCACTGCCCGGCAGCCTCTGCGCCGCGGGTGCGCGGATCGGGCGCGCCGAGCGGCCCGTTCGGCGTCACGAGAATCGAATTGGCGGACGTCTGTCCCATCGGCTCGACGATGAGGTGATCCATCGCCTTCAGTTGGAGCAATACATCTTCCGGGAAGCCGCGTTCGACCCGCACCTCGTCCGGCAGCCATTGGTGGTGCAACCGCGGAGCGGCAACGGCGGCGGCGACATCCATCCTGTAGTCGAGCACGTTCACGATCACCTGCAACACGGTCGAGATGATGCGGCTGCCGCCGGGCGATCCCGTCACCAGCACCGGCTTGCCGCCCCTGAGCACGATGGTCGGCGACATCGAGGACAGCGGCCGCTTGCCGGGGCCCGGCAGATTGGGTTCGTAGCCGACGAGACCATAGGCGTTGGAGGCGCCGACCGCGGCGGTGAAATCGTCGAGCTCGTTGTTGAGAAGAACGCCGGTACCCTCCGCGACGAGGCCGACGCCGTAGCTGAAGTTCAGCGTATAAGTATTGCTGACGGCGTTGCCGCCGCCATCGACGACGGAGAAATGCGTGGTGTTGGTGCCTTCGTGCGGCGCGGGCGGGGCGGACACCACCTGTTTCGACGGCATGGCGCGCGCGGTGGAGATGCCGGCGCGCAGCTTGGCGGCGTAGTCCTTCGCGATCAGTGTCTCGATCGGTGCATTGACGAAAGCGGGATCGCCGAGATAGCGCGCGCGGTCGGCATAGGCGCGCTTCATCGCCTCGATCAGCAGATGCAGCGATGCCGGCGATCCCTGCTTCAAGTCTGCAAGCTGAAAACCCTCGAGGATGTTGAGGGTCTCGACCAGCACAACGCCGCCCGACGAGGGCAGCGGCATCGAGACGATATCGTAGCCGCGATAGGTGCCGCGCACCGGTGCGCGGATGACAGCCTGATATGACTTCAGATCCGCCGGCGTCATGATGCCGCCGGCATCGGACACGGCCTTGGCGAGGCTGTCCGCAACCGCGCCCTCATAGAAGCCGCGCGGACCTTGCGCCGCGACAGCCGACAGTGTCTCGGCGAGGTCGCTCTGGATCAGCCTGTCGCCCTCGCCGAGCGGCGTGCCATCGGGGCGCGAGAAGATCTTTGCGGAAGACGGCCAGCGCGCGAGTCGCCGGTGCCAGCCCGGCAAGGTATCAGCCATGTCGTCGCTCACGATGAAGCCATCGCGCGCGAGCGAGATCGCAGGCTCGAGCAACTGCGCCAGCGTGAACTGGCCCGAGCCGTATTTCTCCAGCGCCAGTGCAAGGCCCGCGACCGTGCCGGGCACGCCAATGCCGAGCGCGGAATCGCGCGACTTCGCGGTGTCGGGCTTACCGTCGGGCCCAAGGAAGACCTGCGGCGTGGTCGCCGCCGGCGCGGTCTCGCGATAGTCGATCGTGATGTCTTCGTTGCGCTCGGCCGAATGGATCACCATGAAGCCGCCGCCGCCGATATTGCCGGCGCGCGGATAGGTCACCGCCATGGCAAAGCCGGTCGCCACCGCGGCATCGACCGCATTGCCGCCGCGCCTGAGGATGTCGGCACCGATTTGCGCAGAGATCTTCTCCTGCGCCACGACCATGCCGTGCTCGGCGGCGACGGCGTGCACGGTGTAGAGCGCAGGCGGAACATAGACGCGCCGCGCATCCTGTGCGATGGCCGACGCAAGACCAAACGCCAGAGTGGCAATGACGGCGAAAAATCTCCGCCGTGCCGGATATGACGACATCATCGAGCTTCCGCCGTGGCCTTGGGCCGGTTCACACGCGCTGCTGCAATGCTATACGGTCTGCTCGAAGACAGGCAAAACTGTTCGTGAAGAGGACTTCGGAATGACGACGATCGCCCCGGATGGGCGCCTGACGGGCGCGCTGCGGACCTATCCGCCGCGCGCAGCTGTCATCAGCTGGATCTTCTTCGATTGGGCTGCGCAGCCCTATTTCACGTTAATCACGACCTTCGTGTTTGCGCCTTATTTCGCCACCAGCATCGCGCCAGATCCCGCCACCGGCCAGTCGCTGTGGGGCTTTGCGATGGCGGCAGCAGGCCTTGCGATCGCGTTGATGTCGCCGGTGCTCGGGGCCATCGCCGATGCGTCAGGTCGCAGGAAGCCGTGGATCGCAGGATTCGGCGCCCTGCTGGTGCTGGCGGCTTCCACGCTGTGGATCGGCAAGCCAGGCGATCCCTCCATCATTCCGCCGCTGTTGCTGGCCGTCGCTCTCGCCAGCGTCGGAGCGGAATTCGCCACCGTCTTCAACAACGCGATGATGCCGACCCTGGTGCCGCCGGAGCGGATCGGCCGGCTCTCCGGCACCGGCTGGGCCACCGGTTACATCGGCGGTATCATCAGCCTGATCATCGTGCTCGGCTTCCTTGCCGCCAATCCCGAGACCGGCCGCACCCTGCTCGGGTTCAAGCCGCTGTTCGGGCTCGATCCGGTCAGCCATCAAGGCGATCGCATCGTCGGACCGTTGACCGGATTGTGGTTCGTCATCTTCGTGACGCCGTTGTTCCTGTTCACGCCCGACTATCCGGCGAAGCGTCCGCTGCGCGCGGCGCTGCATGAAGGCCTGTCGGAGCTGAAGCAATCGATCAAGGGACTGCCGCAGCAGAAGTCGCTGGCGGCGTTCCTGCTCGCCAACATGATCTATACCGACGGCCTGGTGTCGCTGTTTGCGTTTGGCGGAATCTATGCCGCCGGCACCTTCGGCTGGCACACGATCCAGATCGGCACCTTCGGCATCATCCTGGCGATCGCCGGCACGTTCGGCGCATGGATTGGCGGCAAGCTCGACGATTCCCTCGGGCCGAGGTGTGTGATCGCCAGCAGCTTGCTGCTGCTCCTGCTCGCGGTGGCGGCGATCCTTCTGGTCGACAAGGACAGCGTGCTGTTCGTCACCGTCTCGCCGCCCCAGCCCGGTGCTACCCTGTTCTCGAGCGCGGCCGAGCGCGCCTATCTCGTGCTGGGCTGTCTGATCGGTGCCGCCGGCGGGCCATTGCAGGCGGCGTCGCGCACGCTGCTGATCCGTCTCGCGCCGAAGGATCGGATCGCGCAGTATTTCGGCCTGTTCGCGCTGACCGGGAAGGTGACGTCCTTCATCGGCCCGCTGCTGATCGGCATGATCACGGCGGTGACCGCCAGCCAGAAGGCCGGCATGGCCGTGCTGGTGGTGTTCTTCGTCGCGGGATTGGGACTGCTGATGCGGGTGCGGGAAGAATAGCCCGCTGTCGTCCCGTAGCCCGGATGGAGCGCAGCGCAATCCGGGACAGTCATTGCAAGGTGACGACAACCCGGATTTCGCTTCGCTCCATCTGGGCTACTCGGTCGTCGAGAGATCAATGCCTGAAGTGCCGCGTCCCCGTAAACACCATGGCGATGCCATGCTCGTCGGCTGCCTTGATCACCTCGTCGTCGCGCATCGAGCCGCCGGGCTGCACCACGGCGGTGGCGCCGGCCTCGATACAGGCGAGCATTCCGTCGGCGAAGGGGAAGAACGCGTCCGACGCCACGACCGAGCCCTTTGTGAGCGGCTCGGCGAGTTTCAGTTCGGCCGCCGCGTCCTGCGCCTTGCGCGCCGCGATGCGCGCTGAATCAACGCGGCTCATCTGGCCTGCGCCGATGCCGACGGTGGCGAGATCCCGGGCATAGATGATGGTGTTGGACTTGACGTGCTTGGCGACACGGAACGCGAATTTGAGATCGCGCATCTCGGCATCCGTCGGTGCACGCCTGGTGACGACCTTGAAGGTCATGTCGTCGACCACGGCGTTGTCGCGGCTCTGCACCAGCAGGCCGCCGGCCACCGTCTTGGCGGTGAGACCGGGCGCGCGCGGGTCGGGCAGGCTGCCGGCGAGCAGCAGCCGCAAATTCTTCTTGCCGCCGATGATGGCGATCGCCTCCTCGCTGGCATCCGGCGCGATGATCACCTCGGTGAAGATCTTGGTGATTTCGCGCGCAGTGTCGGCATCCAGCGCGCGGTTCATCGCGATGATGCCGCCGAAGGCCGAGGTGGAATCGCAGGCCAGCGCCTTGCGATAGGCGCTGACGAGGTCGGGGCCTTCCGCGACGCCGCAGGGATTGGCGTGCTTGACGATGACGCAGGCCGCGGTGCGCGCGGCGTCGAATTCGCCGATGCATTCATAGGCCGCATCGGTGTCGTTGATGTTGTTGTAGGAGAGCTCCTTGCCCTGCAGCTGCCGCGCGGTCGAAACGCCCGGACGCTTGTCCGGCGTCGCATAGAACGCGGCGGTCTGGTGCGGGTTCTCGCCATAGCGCAGCGACTGGATCAGCCGGCCGCCGAAGGCGCGGAAGTCGGGCGCGTCGATCTCGAGCTGGCGGTTGAACCAGTTGGAGATGGCGGCATCGTAAGCGCCGGTGCGCGCATAGGCCTTTGCTGCAAGGCGGCGGCGCAGCTTCAGCGTGGTGGCGCCGTTGTTGGCGGCGAGTTCGTCGAGCACGGCCTGATAGTCCTGCGCCTCTACCACGACGGCGACGTCGTCATGGTTCTTGGCGGCGGCGCGAATCATCGCGGGGCCGCCGATGTCGATGTTCTCGATGCAATCCTCGAAGCCCGCGCCTTTGTCGACGGTCGCCTCGAACGGATAGAGGTTGACGACGAGGAGGTCGATCGGCGCGATGCCGTGCGCCTTCATCGCCTCCGCATGCTCCTTGTTGTCGCGGATCGCGAGCAGGCCGCCATGCACCTTCGGATGCAGGGTCTTGACGCGGCCGTCCATCATCTCGGGAAAGCCGGTGAGGTCGGAGACGTCTTTCACCTTCAAGCCTGCAGCAGCGATCGCCTTGGCGGTGCCGCCGGTCGAGACCAGTTCGACGTCATGGGCGGCAAGCGCCTTGGCGAACTCGATCAGGCCGGTTTTGTCGGAGACGGAAAGCAAAGCACGGGTGACGCGGCGGGGTCGGTCAGTCATGAGCAAGATCCTCTGTCTTAAGGAGTGTCTATGCCCAGGCGCGCGGCGGATATGTCCCGCGCTTCCCGATGGTGCTCCATCCAAGGTCGCCAGTCGCGCGAGAGAGGGCTCGATAGCAGCTTTTGGCGCGCCTCTCAACGGCTAGATGGGACCGGATTGCGCCTGTTTACAGCGGAAGCTCCGGCTCGCGCCGGGCGTTGCGGCGGGCATTGGTGACGGCGGGAGAGGCGGTGGAGCGGACGAAGCTCCAGCGGATCGACGGCGCCTGCCGGGCATCCTGCCGGATCACGATCTGCGCGGTGCGGCGGGGGCCATCGTTACCGGCCAGGAAAACACTGTCCTCGAGATCGACCTTGTCGTCGAGCGCCTCGAAGGTCCAGACGTCGCGGTTCGGCAGCACCAGCATGACGCCGCGGGCATCCGACAGCCGGCTCGCCTTCACCGCCGGATGCAGGTGGAAGCGCAGCGCGAAATCGGCGTCAGAGCCCTTCAAGCGTCCGCCCTGCGGTGGCGACAGCGTGTCTTCGCCGTCGATGCGCGCGCCGTCATTGGCGATCATCAGCACCCGGCGATGGATCGCGCCGAACCTCGCCAGATAGCCGTCATGCGATGTCGTCAGCAGCGTGCCGTTCTGCACGATCTCGCGATAGCTCTCGACCTCGATCGGGCCGCCGGTGACGGGCGAGCCGTGCAACAGGCGCTTCATCGCCGACATCTCGACGAACTGGCATGAGGACGTCTCGTGATAGGTCAGCGTCGAATGCGCCGCGGTGCCGCGTGCGAACGGCCGCCAATTGTCCCGGCCCGTGGTCGGCATGCCGCAATTGGTGACGATGCGGCTGATGCCGGAGGACAGTTCGAACGACAGGCAGCCGGCATGGGCGTCATGGCTGACGCCGGCCGGCGGCGGCGGGCCGGTGTCGATGATCACAGTGGTCTGGCCGGCATCGAGGCGCTGGAAGCCGGTATGCGGCATGTTCGCCATCGGCGCGCCGTGGGTATCGTCATAGGCGAGCAACGTCGCCAGCAGGTCCGAGGGTGTCGCGCTCATGCCGTTGAACAGCGCGAAATTGCCGTCGCCGTGGCGGAAGAAGCGCAGCATCGGCATCATGCGGTCGATCGCGTTGAGCAGCGCCGGTGGCGGCGCAATGTTGCGCGCGGCAAACGTCTGTCGTAGCGGCAACAGGTCGATCAGCAGCTCGATCAGCGCGCCCGGGTTGCGGGAGATGTGACCGCCGTCCGGCAGGATCTGGCGCTGCAACTCGTCAGAGAGCTTTTTCGAGGCGCTGCGGATGTGGCCCGCCTGGTTGGCAAGGCACAGCGCGGCATAGCACAGCGCGATCAACACCTGGAGCTTCGGCACCCCGTCCGGGATATCGACCATGGTGTAACGCAGGAGCCGGATCTCGCGCGCCAGTGCGCGCAAGTAGCGGCGATAGAATTTGTTGTCGGTGTCGTTGAGCACCAACGGTGCCTGCGACAGCAGCGAAATCACGCGCCGCGCCAGCACGTCGGCGCGCCGCGCGACGGCGCGGCGCTTGTTGGAGGGGTTGGCGATCCAGTCCTCGACCAGCGCACGTGCATTGGCTCGCGTCAGGGCGGTATCGGCGGCGCGCAAGTGGCGCAGCCAGCCGAAGCCGAGCAGCGCGACCTCCCAATCCTCGGAGGGCGGTTCGAGATCGAAGATCGAGCGGCCGTGGCAATTGACGATCTTGCCGGCGAAGACGAAGCGACCGGCATAGATCTCGGCGGCCCGCGTCGCATCCGCGGTACGCAAATCGTGCGGCGCGATGATCAGCCGGTCAGCGCGTCCCGGCCACAACCGCGACAGCGCCACGGAACCGCCGCTCGCGCGCGCGAGCATGTTCCGCGCGAAGCGGTTCATCACCAGCGTCGAGATACGTCTGCGTTGAGCGACCGACACGCCTTGCCTTGAAGGGGGAGAGATTCCGACGAATCCTTATTAATCCCAAAATCGTCCGGCTGACACCACCTTGAAAGGGGGCGAATCAGTGCCGTGTCCGCAAAAACCGGTGCAAAATCAGGATTTAACGAGCCGGGCCGCGTAGAACCCGTCGAGCCCGCCGAGCTTGGGATCGGCGTTCGGCAGGTGGCTGGGGAGAGTGCGCAGATCGCCGTCGGCATTGATAATCTCGCCGAGCCCCGACACCTCGGAAGCCTCGATCGGCACGCGGCGCAGGCCAGGCTCCGCTTGCAGCAGTGCGGCGATGGCCTGTTCACCTTCTTCGGGTTCCAGCGAACAGGTGCAATAGACCAGCGTTCCGCCGGGCTTGAGCAGCGAGACGGATTTCTTCAGCAGCCGCTGCTGCTGCGTGCTCAAGGCGGCGATGTCCGATTCCTGGCGCAGCCAGGCGACGTCGGGGTGTCGCCGGATCGTGCCGGTCGAGGTGCAGGGCGCGTCGATCAGGATGCCGTCGAAACCCTCGGTCGGGCCGGCCCAGTCGACGGCGTCAGCGGCGACGGTCTCGGCCTGGAGCGACAACCGCGCCAGATTCTCGCGCAGACGTGCCACCCGGGCAGGTGAGCGGTCGATCGCCGTGACTCGCGCGCCTGCCAGCGCCAGTTGCGCGGTCTTGCCGCCGGGGGCGGCGCAGAGATCGGCGATGGACTTGCCCTTGACGTCACCGAACAGCCGCGCCGGCAGCGCGGCAGCGGCGTCCTGCACCCACCATTGGCCTTCGGCAAAGCCGGGCAGCACTGTCACCGAGCCATGCAGCACGGTGCGCACCGATCCGGTCGGCAGGACCTCGCCATGCAGCCGGCTCGCCCATTGCGCGGCGTCCGACTTCACGGTGAGATCGAGCGAAGGGTCGTGGCTGAGTGCGAGCGCCATGTCCCTTGCAGTGGCCTCGCCGTAATGCGCGCTCCAGCGCGCGATCATCCAGGGCGGCAAGTCCAGCGACTGTGCGGCGACCTCCTCGACCAGCGCCTGGCCCTCGCGCGCACAGCGGCGCAGCACGGCATTGACGAGGCCGGCATAGCGCGCGGCGCGGCGGTCGGATTGCACGAGGCGGACGGAGAGATCGACGGCGGCGTGATCGGGCACGTCCATCCAGAGAATCTGCGCGGCCCCGATCAGGAGCGCGCTCTGCGCGCGCGGCGCGTCGGAGGGAATACCCTTGTCGAGCAGGCGGGACAGCACGTGGCCGAGCGTACCGAGCCGGCGCAGCACGGTCGCGACCAGGCGACGCATCAGCGCGCGGTCGCGGTCGGCCAGCGTCTTCAGTCCGGGATGGGCGCCGCTGCCGTCGAGCTGGTCGTCGAGCGTGCGGTGCTTGTGCAGAACGCCGTCGAGAATGTCGGCGGCAATCCGCCGCGCCGCGAGACCGGGCACTTCGGACGGAGGAGCGAAACGTTGAGAGGGCATGCGGCTTAAGGTTCTTAGCGAGCGGCAGTTCCGCCGAAGGGCGCATGCCTTAACAAAATCAGCTGTGGCATGCGAATATGCCAAATGTAAGAATGGCCTCTCGCGTTTGCAGCCCGTCGTGACCATTTCAGCAATGCGTTATTGGACGTCGCAGGCCTTCCGATCCTGCGCTAGGAACCCGGACGATGAGTGACCAGCCCTCCTTTACCGATCGCAAGCCGCTGACGCCGGCCGCCCAGCGCGCGCTGGCCGAAGCCGAGGCGCGCCGGCATGCCGCGGCCGCGCAAGCCAAAGCCGCACCGAAGGAATTGCAGGGACCGAAAGGTCCCGAACCCACGCGCTATGGCGACTGGGAACGCAAGGGCATCGCCTCGGACTTTTGAGGCGCCGGCCGCTGCGCCCTTGCCGCCCCGGCCGACTCAGCCCTAGCGTGTGCGGATGCCGCGTTTCGACCCCAGTCATCCCTATCGGCCGTCGTATAGTGGTTCGCCGTTCGGCCGCCAATTCTCGGGGCTGTTGCCATGGATGTTCGTGGTCGGCGTCGTCGTGGCGATCGTGCTGGTCTTTCGTCACGGCACCAACGGGCCCGTTCCGCGTGTGAATGACGGACAGTCGCGCGATGCCGAGATCATCCTGCAGCAGTCCGGCAGCTCCGACCTGCGTCATGCGGTCGATGTCATCAGGACTATCGACGGCGATACGTTCCTCGCCCGCATGCACCAGCGCGACGGCCGCGATCTGGTCGCCCGTGTCAGGCTGCGCGGCATCGATGCGCCCGAGATGAAAGCATCCTGCCAGGATGAACTGGACAAGGCCGAAGCCGCCAGCGACGCATTGCGCAATCTGCTCGGCCAGGGCGGCGTCACGATCTTCAATCTCGGCCAGGACAAATACGGTCGCGTGCTCGCCGACGTCGCGACCAGACGCACCGCCAATGTCTCGGCAGCGCTGCTCGCGGGCGGCTATGTGCGCAGCTACAATGGCGGTCACCGCGACGGCTGGTGCGCGCGGGGCTGGCGCTTCTGGTGACAAAAAAGGCCGCGTCGCTGGACGCGGCCTTTCGCAACCCGGTGCCGATGCCGGCAATCAGCGCGTCACGACCACCGTCGTGCCGACGGAGACGCGGCTATAGAGGTCGGTGATGTCGTCGTTGAGCATGCGAATGCAGCCATAGGAGACGAAGCCGCCGATCGAGCCCGGCACGTTGGTGCCGTGGATCGCATATTCGCCGCCGGCCAGCGTCATCGCCGCAACGCCCATCGGATTATGCGGCGAGCCGCCGGGAATGACGTCGGGAATGCTCGGCTTGTCGCGCTTCACCTCGGCGGGCGGCGACCAGGCCGGATTGCGATATTTGCCGTCGATGCGGGTGGTCCCGGCCCACTGCTTGCCGGACTTGCCGACGCCGACCGGATACCGCACCGCGTGGCCGTCATCGAGAATGAGATAGAGCCGCCGCTCGTTGGTTTTCACCACGATGGTGCCCGGCGAATAATTGGCGATGTGCGTTCCCACCATTTCCGGCCGCGCCTCGGCCGCCGTCGAAATCAGGACCCCGGCCCCGATGGTGGCGGCAAGCGCCACTGCAATCCTCGTCGACATCAATGTTCCCCTCGCCCCGAACGGGTCGTCCAATTTCACGCAAAACCGGCAATTGCCTGCCTGCCCGGATGTTAACCGCGCCTGTTAACCGGATGGTTTTCATGCACGGCCGCCAAGGGCCAGCCAGCAGGGGGAACAAAGGAAATGTTCGAAATAAAGTAAATGACAAGAAAACAACACTCGGCCGGAAAGATGCGGCCGTGCCGGCAAGCGCCCTGACAAGAGCGTGAGGGTGTGAACGGCCGTGGTTTCCGGAGCAGGTCTCGTGTCCCGGACGCGCGAAGCGCGAGCCGGGACCCCTTCTCTGCGCGCGTAGAGATGGGTCCCGGCTCTGCGGCGCACCGCCAAGAGGCGCTGCGCCGCGTCCGGGGCACGACCCTCTGGCTTACGCCGGCTTCTTGTTCTGCCGGTTCTTCACGAGATCGTCGACCACGCCGGGATCGGCCAGGGTCGATGTATCTCCGAGGCTGCCGGGCTCGTCCTCGGCGATCTTGCGCAGGATGCGGCGCATGATCTTGCCGGAGCGGGTCTTGGGCAGGCCGGGGGCGAACTGGATCTGGTCGGGCGAGGCGATCGGGCCGATCTCCTTGCGCACCCAGGTGACGAGCTCCTTGCGCAGCTCGTCGGTCGGCTCGATGCCGGCCATCAGGGTGACATAGGCGTAGATGCCCTGGCCCTTGATGTCGTGCGGGAAACCGACCACGGCGGCCTCCGAGACCTTCTCATGCGCGACCAGCGCGCTCTCGACCTCGGCGGTGCCCATGCGGTGGCCGGAGACGTTGATGACGTCGTCGACGCGGCCGGTGATCCAGTAATAACCGTCGGCATCGCGCCGGCAGCCGTCGCCGGTGAAATACTTGCCCGGGTAGGTCGAGAAATAGGTCTGCTCGAAACGGGCGTGGTCGCCATAAACGGTGCGCATCTGGCCCGGCCATGACCGGGTCAGACACAAATTGCCGGTGGTCTCGCCCTGCAGCACCTTGCCGTCGGCATCGACGATTTCAGGCACCACGCCGAAGAACGGCAGCGTCGCCGAGCCCGGCTTGAGCCTGGTTGCGCCCGGCAGCGGCGTAATCAGGATGCCGCCGGTCTCGGTCTGCCACCAGGTGTCGACGATCGGGCAGCGGTCGTCGCCGACGACGCGGTGATACCACTCCCAGGCTTCCGGATTGATCGGCTCGCCGACCGAGCCGAGCAGGCGCAGGCTCGCGCGCGACGTCTTCTTCACGGGCGCGTCGCCGCTCTGCATCAGCGCGCGGATCGCCGTCGGGGCGGTGTAGAAGATGTTGACCTTGTGCTTGTCGATCACGTTCCAAAAACGCGAATTGTCCGGATAATTCGGCACGCCTTCGAACATCAGAGTGGTCGCGCCGTTCGCCAGCGGTCCGTAGAGGATGTAGCTGTGGCCGGTGACCCAGCCGACGTCGGCTGTGCACCAGTAGATGTCGCCGTCGTGATAATCGAAGACGTATTGGTGCGTCATCGACGCGAAGACGAGATAGCCGCCGGAGGTGTGCAGCACGCCCTTGGGCTGGCCGGTCGAGCCCGAGGTGTAGAGGATGAACAGCGGATCCTCGGCGTGCATGTGCTCGACCGGGCATTCCGTCGTCACCATCGCCGCGGCCTCGTGATACCAGAGGTCGCGAGTCGGGTTCATGTCGACCTTGCCGCCGGTGCGCTTGACAACGACGACCCAGTCGACGCCATCGGCCTTGGCGAGCGCCGCATCGACATTGGCCTTCAGCGGCACCTTCTTGCCGCCGCGCAGGCCCTCGTCGGCGGTGATGATGACCTTGGACTGGCAGTCGTTGATGCGCTGGGCGAGGCTGTCCGGCGAGAAGCCTGCGAACACCACGGAGTGGATCGCGCCGATCCGCGCGCAGGCCAGCATCGCGTAGGCCGCTTCCGGAATCATCGGCAGATAGATGGTGACGCGGTCGCCCTTCCCGACATTGCGGGTGCGCAGGATGTTGGCCATCCGGCAGACTTCGTCGTGCAGCTCCTGATAGGTGATGTGCCTGGACTGCGAGGGGTCGTCGCCTTCCCAGATGATCGCGGTCTGGTTGGCGCGCGTGTGCAGATGCCGGTCGATGCAGTTGTAGGCGACGTTGAGGACGCCGTCCTCGAACCATTTGATCGAGATGTTTCCGGGCGCGAAGGAGACGTTCTCGATCTTGGTCGGCGCGTGCATCCAGTCGATGCGCTTGGCCTGCTCAGCCCAGAACGCGTTCGGGTCCGAGACCGAGCGCGCATACATGTCCATGTACTTGGCCTGATCGACCCAGGCGCGCTTGGCCCATTCCGCGGGGACGTCGTAGATCTTCTCGGACATGTTTCCCTCCACCTGCGGCAAGCCGGGCGCAGGCCGCTGGCGAGCCGACTTGATCGTTGAACCGATTATGCGTCGGGCTAACCGGACCCGACAAGGATCACAAGCTGGACCTTCGGCGGGCGGACGGCCATGCGGAGGATCAAGGTCGCCGCGTACGGCCGACTCGGGTCCGAGGAGACCGAGGCTGGCTTCCGGGCTTTAACCGCAAACCCCGGAATAGGGCCGCCGCGGGGCGCCCATGCGTCTAAAACGGTATTCAGAAACCACCTTCACTGATTCCGGACTCGCAATGCCGTTCGCAACACCCTAAATGGCGAACCCGGGCCCAAAGAGGCCTTGGAACAAACACAAGAACAATTGCATTGAGCGATAACAGGCAGGGCTAAGGCATAAGGCTATGATGGATCAGCAGAATCTCGGGACGATCCGGCCCGCTTCGGCCGATCCGACCGCTGTTGCCCTGGCCAAGGCCCTCGGACAATGGCCGAAACCGGCCGTCTCCGGACGTCCCAGCCCGAAAAAGACCTTCGATACGGCTTCCCCGACCTCGGTCGAGGAGATCGCCAGGGAGCTGGGATTGCGGCTCGGCGACCAGAACGAGCTGAAGATCCGGCGCATCAAGCGCGGCAAGGGCTATTCCTTCGTCCGCCCCAATGGCGCGCATATCCGCGACGCCCGCACCATCCGCCGCCTCCATGCCATGGCCGTGCCGCCCGCCTATCGGGAAGTGCGCTACTCGGCGGATCCGAGCTCGCATCTGCAGGCCGTCGGGCGCGATGCCGCGGGCCGGCTGCAATATCGTTATCACGCCGACTGGGAGAAGGTCCGCGAGCACCGCAAGGCGCATCGTCTGGAAAAGCTCGTCGGCGCGCTGCCGAAGATCCGGCGCAAGGTGTCCGCGTTCCTCTCCGGCGACGAGCCGACGCGCGAGTTCGCGCTGTCGGCCGTGATCGAGCTGATCGCACGCACCGCGATCCGCCCCGGCAATGAATCCTATGCCCGCCTCAACGGCACGCGCGGCGCGACCACGCTGCTGAAGTCCAACGTCACGCTGGAGGACGACTGCTTCGTGCTGACCTTCAAGGCGAAGGGCGGCAAGGCCGTGCGGAAGGAATGCGACGCGGCCAAGCTGGTGCGCGCCATCGGCATCCTGCAGGGCGTCCCTGGCAAGCGCATGTTCCAGTATCGCGACGCCTACGGCATCGTGCGGGCGGTGAGCACCACGCAGGTGAACGCCTTCCTGCGCGAGATTGCCGGCATCAAGATCTCGCTGAAGGATTTCCGCACCCTGATGGCCTCGGCCGTCGTCGTCGAATCGCTGTCGCGCATCACGCCGGCCACCAGCCAGCGCGGCCGCAAGAAGCAGGTGCTGGATGCGATCCGAGCCGCCGCCGACCAGCTCTCCAACACGCCGGCGATCTGCCGCAAGAGCTACGTCCACGACACCATCGTCACCGCCTTCGAGGACGGCATCCTCGAGCGTTTCGCAGCCACGATGAAGGGCCAGCGTTCGCAGGCTCGGCGTGAGCAGTTGCTGCAGCAGGTGGTGGCGACCGCGGCGGTGTAGGCGGGCTACGGACGCAACTTCTACACCCCGCCCATCTTGCAGACGAGCTTCCACTCCTCCGCCGTCACCGGCTGCACCGATAAGCGCGAATATTTCACCAGGGCCATGTCGGCGAGTTTCTTCTCGGCCTTGACGGCAGCCATGGTCACCGGTGTCTTCAAGGGCTTGTCGGCCTTGATGTCGACGCAGACGAATTTCTCGGTCTTGTCGGTCGGATCCGGATAGGCTTCCTTGATGATCTCGGCGATGCCGACGATCTCCTTGCCCTCGTTGGAATGATAGAAGAACGCCTTGTCGCCCTTCTTCATGGCAACGAGGTGCTGGCGCGCGGTGTAATTGCGCACGCCGGTCCAGGCTTCGCCCTTGGCACCCTTCGCCACCTGCTGGTCCCAGGACCAAACCGACGGTTCGGATTTCACCAGCCAGTAGTTCATCGCACGCCCCATCCATTCGTCATGGCCGGGTTCTTCCCGGCCATCCACGCCTTCTTCGATCGTCCAATATCAAGACGTGGATGCCCGCGACAAGCGCGGGCATGACGGGCGAGCGTCATTCCTCTGCCTTGAATGGCCGCGTCATCAGTCCCGAGATCGCGGCGTCGATCGTGCTCTTGCCGCTCAGGATCGAAGCGACCGCTTCCGATACCGGCATCTCGACGTTTTGCGAAGCCGCAAGTTCGATCAGCACCGGCGCGGTGAACTCGCCCTCGGCAAGCTTGCCCGCGGGCGGCTGCTCGCCGCGGCCGAGCGCGAGGCCGAGCGCGAAATTGCGTGATTGCGGGCTCGCACAGGTCAGGATCAGGTCGCCGAGACCGGACAGGCCGGTGAGTGTCTCGCTGCGCGCACCCAGCGCACGGCCGAGCCGCGTCAGCTCGGCGAAGCCGCGGGTCGTGAGCGCGGCCTGGGCGGAGGCCCCGAGCCTGCGCCCGACCGCGATGCCGACCGCGATCGCCAGCACGTTCTTGGCGGCGCCGCCGATCTCGACGCCGCGAATGTCGGTGGAATGATAGGGCCGGAACGTCGGCGAGCCCAATGCCTTGACCATCGCGCTTGCCTGCGCGTCATCCTGCGCCGCCAGCGTCACCGCCGTCGGCAAGCCGCGCGCGACATCGTCGGCAAAGCTCGGGCCGGACAGGATCGCCGGCTGCGCATGCGGCGCGGCTTCGGCGATCACGTCGGTCATGAATTTATGGGTGCCGTGCTCGATGCCCTTGGCGCAGGCGACGATCGGCACCGGCCTTGCCAGATGCGAGGCCAGCATGTTGACCGCGCCGCGAAGATGCTGCGCCGGCGTCGCGATCAGCAGCATGTCCGCGCGTGCAGCTTCCGCAAGATCGTGCGTGATGACGATTTCCGGCGCCAGCCGAACGCCGGGCAGACGTGGATTGTCGCGGGTCGCGGCGATCCGCGTCGCATGCTCGGCATTGCGTGCCCAGAGCGTCACATTCCGCCCCGCCCGCGCCGCCACCGTCGCCAGCGCCGTGCCCCAGGCCCCCGCCCCGATCACCGCGACCGAGTTGAACGCGGTCATCGTCAGTATCCCGCCCGCGTCTTGCCGTAGCCCGCCGGCGCCGTGGCGTTCGCGTCGAGCAGCCAGCGCGCGCGGGGCAGGGCTTCCATCGAATCGGTCAGGCCGAGCGCGAGGCGCTCTGCGCCGGCCCATGCGATCATCGCGCCGTTATCGGTGCAGAGCGCGGGCGGCGGCATGATCGGTTCCGTGCCGGCCTGTCGCGCCACGTCATGCAGTGCGCCACGAATCGCCTGATTGGCGGCGACGCCGCCGGCCGCCACCAGCGCAGTTGGTGCGCCGAACTGCTCGCGGAAAAGCCTCAAGCCGACCCGCAGACGGTCGGCCGTCGAATCCAGCACGGCGGCCTGGAAGGAGGCGCAGAGGTCGCTGATGTCCTGTTGAGTGATTTCGGCGAGCCGGCTCGCTTCGTTGCGCACCGCCGTCTTCAAGCCTGATAGCGAGAAGTTGGCATCGGGGCGCCCCAGCATCGGCCGCGGAAAGGCAAAGCGCGCGGCATCGCCGCCGGCCGCGGCACGCTCGACCTGCGGTCCGCCCGGATAGGGCAGGCCCAGCATCTTCGCGACCTTGTCGAAGGCCTCGCCGATGGCGTCGTCGACCGTGGTGCCGAGCCGCACATAGTGGCCGACGCCGGTGATTGCGACGATCTGGGTGTGGCCGCCCGAGGCGAGGAACAGGCAATAGGGAAATTCGATTGCGTCGGTCAGGCGCGGCGTCAGCGCGTGCGCTTCGAGATGGTTCACGGCGATCAGCGGCGTGTCGTGCACCATCGCGATCGCCTTGGCGGTGGTGAGGCCGACGATGACGCCGCCGATCAGCCCCGGCCCCGCGGCCGCGGCGACGCCGTCGAGCTGCGCGAAGCCGATCCCGGCCTCGCGCATCGCGCGGTCGATGATGCCGTCGAGCAGGTCGACATGCGCGCGTGCGGCGATCTCGGGTACGACGCCGCCGAAGCGGGCGTGCTCGTCGACCTGCGACCGCACGATGTTGGACAGGATCCTGCCGCTGCCGTCAGGCGCGCGCTCGATCACGGCCGCGGCGGTCTCGTCGCAAGTGGTTTCGATGCCCAGTACCAGCATTGGCGAATTGTTATCCAATTTGCGCCCTTCTCACCCCCCCTTGCGCTCATCCGCAAAGCAGAGTTCTGGTACGTCCGGTAGCATTCCGGGGTCGGCCTGCGCAATCGTCCCGCGCATCCATCCTCGCAATGCTTCGCTGTTACGTGGTTCGGGAACATTTGCGATGTCCATTCTTGTCACACGGCCGCATCCCGACAACGAGGCGACGGCGGAGAATTTGCGCGCGCGAGGTCATGTGGTGCTGCTCGCGCCGGTGCTCAAGTTCGAGCCGGTCGCCTTCCACGACGAGGGGGAGGCGCACTACAGCGCCATCATCGTCACGTCGAGCAATGCGATTCGCGCCATCGCGCCACAACTGCAGAACCTTGACATCAAGAACCCTGGCTCAAAGAGCGTTGGCCTCCTGAAGCTGCCGCTGTTTGCGGTCGGTGAGCACACGGCCGCCGCGGCGCGCGGCGCCGGCTTTGCCGAGGTGATCGTCGCGGCCGGCGATGCCGCAGCATTGCGCGACAGGGTGATGCAGAGCGCGCGCGACAAGGTGCTGACGAAAAACAGCACGCTGTTGTACCTGGCGGGCGCCGATCTGTCGCGCGATCTCGGCGGTGAGCTCGGCGCCGAAGGATTCAACGTGGTGACGCAGACCACCTATCGCATGGCTCCGGTCGCGGTGCTGCCGCGCGAGGTGTGCGACGGCTTTGCCGCCCACGGAATCGAGGCGGTGCTGCATTACTCCCGGCGCAGCGCGCGCGCCTTCCTCGATGCCGCACGCGACGAAGGCGTGGAGATCTCGGCGCTGGCGATTCCGCAATGTTGCCTGTCCGAGACGGTTGCCAGCGTGCTGCGCGACGCCGGTGCGTCACAGGTTCTTGTGGCCGCGAGCCCGGACGAAAATGCCCTGTTTGACGCCTTGGAGCGTGCTTTGCGCACCCGTTTGGCGTAAGAGGTCGGACCGAATCCGACGCAATCGGGCCCGTTTAGGGCATGTAAGTGTGAGGAACCGTCACGATGGCCGACGACAAGCCTGAAGACGCAGGATTGGCTGCCGAATCCGGCCGTGCCAGGCGCACGCCGCCCACCATCGACCTCGAGGCGACCGAAGTCTCCACCCAGCCCCGCGAATTGGCGGGCGAGCCCGAACAGGCCGCGCACGAGCCCGCCAGTGCCGACGAAGCCAGGCTGGACCAGCAGCCCGGACCTACCGACGCGGAGGCCGCCGCTGCGGCTGCACCCGCGGCTGCGCCTGTTTCGCCCTGGGTGATTGCCCCGCTTGCCGGCGCTGCCGGAGCCGCGATCGTGATCGCGGTCGGCTGGATGTTGGGCTGGCCTGCCGTGCAGGCGCCGCCCGCCGCGCCGCAGGTGACGAGCGGGGCGGTGGATGCGCTGAGTGGACGCGTTGCCGCGGTCGAAACCAGGATCGGAAAGCAAGCGGCGGATCCGGCCATGACGGCGCGGATCGATGCGCTGGAAAAATCGGTCGGTTCATTGCGCGGCGACATCGCCAATCTACGCGCGCAGGCGGACAAGACCGCGAGCGCGGTGAGCGACGCGACATCCGCGCCGCGCGATGCCTCCGTCTCTTCCGATCTCGTCAACCGCGTCGCGCAGCTCGAGCGCGCCAGCAAGACCGAGCGCGCCGAGCTCGTACAGCAGGGCGAGAGGATGGACGACAAGCCGCTGCGCCATGTGGTGGCGGCGTCCCTGCTCGACGTTGCCGTTCGGCATGGCGACCCCTATCAGTCGCAGCTCTCCGCGGCGCGCTCGCTGGCGAGCAAGCCGGATATGCTCAAACCCCTCGACGCTTTCGCTTCGTCAGGCATCCCGACGCCAATCGCGCTGAGCCGCGAGCTGCTCAGCATCGTACCGAAACTCTCTCCGCCGCCGGAAGCCCCCGTCGCCAATGCGGGCATCGTCGAGCGGCTCCAGGCAGGGGCGTCGAAACTCGTCCGCATCGAGCGGACCGACGGCGTCGGCAACGACCGCGGCGCCGTCGTCGCGCGGGTGACGGCCGCAGCGCTGCGCAATGACTTCGTCGAAGCGAGGCGCGAGCTCAAGGCGTTGCCCGAGGCGGATCGCGCGCCGGCGCAGGCCTGGCTCGACAAGGCCGATGCCCGCGATGCCGCGCTCGCCGCGTCCCGCAAATTCGCCGACGATGCCATGGCGGATCTCGTCAAGCCTGCTCAATAAAGGTTCGCGCAACAATCTGCGCGTATAGGGATCGTCATGCTTCGCATCGTCCTCTTCCTCGTTCTGATCGCGCTGGCAGGCGCCGGCGCGGCCTGGGTTGCCGATCAGCCCGGCGATCTCGTCCTGACCGCGGGAAGCTTCCGCGCCTCGACGACGCTTCCGAAGTTCGTGTTCTTGCTGAGCCTGTTTGCCGCGGCCGTGGTGATTGTCTGGAGCATCCTGACGTCGATCTGGCGCACGCCCGGACGTCTGCGCCGCCGCCGTCACGAGAAGCGCCACGCGCGCGGCCGCCACGCCATCACCCATGGCCTGCTCGCGATCGGCCATGGCGATACCGCGCTCGCGCGACGTCACGCCGATACCGCGCGGCGGCTTGCCGCGGACGATCCGCTGGCGCTGCTGCTTCATGCACAGTCGGCGCAGCTCGAAGGCAATCGCGACGAGGCGCAGCGCGCCTTCCGCGTCATGGCCGAGCGCGAGGATACGCGGCTGCTCGGTCTGCGCGGCCTCTTCATCGAGGCGCAGCGCGCCGACGACGCGGTCGGCGCTGTCATGATCGCCGAAGAGGCGATCAAGCTGTCGCCGTCCTCGACCTGGGCCTCCCATGCGGTGCTCGGCTTCCGTTGCGCGCGCGGTGACTGGAGCGGCGCGCTCACGATCCTCGATTCGAATCTGTCCGCGGGCCTGATCGACAAGCAGGCCTATCGCCGCCAGCGCGGCGTCCTGCTCACCGCACGCGCGCTGGAATTGGAGACGATGGACCGCGACGTCGCGCGCGAGAGCGTGATGGAGGCGATCAAGCTCGCACCGACCCTGGTTCCTGCCGCGGTGCTCGCCGCCAAATTCGAGAGCGAGGCGCATCAGGTGCGCCGCGCCATGAAGCTGGTCGAGGCCGCCTGGCTCGCCAATCCGCATCCCGATCTCGCAGATGCCTATGCGCATGTGAAGCTCGGCGATTCTGCGCGGCAGCGCCTGCAGCGCGTCGAGACGCTCGCGGCGAAGATTCCGGCCGACAAGGCTGGCCATGTCGAGGGCCAGCTCGCGGTCGCGCGCGCCGCGATCGATGCCTCCGAGTTCGCCCGCGCCCGCGCAGTGCTGGCGCCCTACGTCAACGATCCGACCCAGCGCGTGGCGCTCCTGATGGCCGAGATCGAGCGTACCGAGCATGGCGATGGCGGCCGTGCCCGCGCCTGGACCCTGCGCGCGGTGCGCGCCCGCCACGATCCGGCCTGGACCGCGGACGGCTATGTCAGCGACCGCTGGCGTCCGGTCTCCCCGGTCACCGGCCGGCTCGATGCGTTCCAGTGGCAGACCCCGGTCGCGAGCCTGCCTTCGGACAGGGGGGCCACGATCGAGTCGTCGGCGTTCGAGGAAGCCATGCTGGCAGCCCCGCCGCCCAAGCGGGTGACGGCGGCTCCGGGCGAAAGTCCGCTGGAACCGGCGCCGGCCGTTTCGATCCCTGCGGCGCAGGACAATTCGCCCGCGGCCGCGCTGGAACAGCCGGCGGTGGCGCCCGCCGAGCCGGTCAGCCAGGCCCCCGCACCCGCCGAATCAGCGCCGGTGGCGGCAACCCCTGTCTTCAGGACCCGCGCCGATCTCGGCAAGGCTGCGCCCGCCCCAGTCGCGGCCGTCGTTCCGATCATTCGCGCTCCGGATGATCCCGGGATCGATGACGAGGGTCCGAGCGATGAATTTACGGAACAAATCGGCACGCCCAAAGCCCAGGCCGGCGGCTGGCGCGGATTCTGGTCCCGCTGGGGCGCGTGAGACGCATTTCGCGCCCCGCTTGTCCTTGCCAATTCGGGCCATGCCCGATATCAGAAGCGCGCGTAACGGGGCCGGCCTCGCCCGGGCCCGGCAGGGTTCGCCGCAATAGCTCAGTTGGTAGAGCACGTCATTCGTAATGACGGGGTCGGGGGTTCGAATCCCTCTTGCGGCACCAGCACCTCCCTTCACCATCGTTCGCTAGGGTCCGTTTGCGGTATTCAACATACTGCAATGGAACGATTTTCTGTCGCTGGTATCCGCGCACCTTCGTCGGGACTCGTTGACAGACAAAAGAATTGTTGGCCTTTTTGTTGGCTTTGGGCCGACCCGATTTGCAAATGGCCAACATTCGAGGCTGGGCGCGATAGCGCGGGGAAAATTAACGGACACGTCCATCAAGAATGCCAAGCCAGCCGGGCGGCTGGCAACCGCAGTTCTGTGTCAATCCGTTCAGTCACCGCCCTACCACACGGTGACAATCACCGCCGAAGCCGATGCGGTTCGGCAAGAGCTTGTGGCGGAAATCCTCGCGCGCGGCGATGCCGACCTGACGCTTGAATCGTTCCTTGCGCGCACCGCTGAAAATGCGATCGGGCTGCAACCATCGTCGCCATCGGCTGCGATCCCGTGCGGCCCCGTGTTGACGACGATATGATGCGATGGGCTCGTGAGTTTGCGCTGTGGTGCACCGATCGGCTCGCCGAAGGCGCCGACCTGTATATCGCAGACACCGACACCCAAGAGGTCGCCAATGCGGTGCTGCGGGCTCTCACAAAGGCCGGAGGCCGCATGAGGCACCGCGATCTGTTGCGCGCCTTGGGATACAAATTCGAGAAGCGCCATCTGGCTGACGTTCTCAAGTCATTGGAGGACGCCGAGAGGATCGCAATCGAGAAAGTGAAGCCGCCGGGCCCGGGAAGGCCGTCCGAGTGATATTCGCTCTGCGCCTGATGCCCACCTGCCAAAATATATTTTGTCAGTGCGGGAGCGCAATGAATGGGTGGTTTCGTCAATTTTGGCGTCGTTACTGGCGGCAATTTTGGCGGAGCTGCAGGCTCATTGAAAATGCAGCATTCTCACAGTCGGATCGACCAAACACGCGCCAGCGACTCCCTCTGAGGCTCTGAGAGGCATCCTGAATTTCAAGAGCAATACGCGCCTGCGCGCGCACGCGAGGACGAAGATCGCCAGCGTTCGCTTAAGATCAGGTATCCTGCTTTTGCGAAACCGCCAGATGTCCGTTAGAATGCCGTCGCAAAGCGGGGAGCATCACGAATGGCAAAGGTTTGGTTCGCGCGATCGGGAAGAAATCCGACTACGGGTGAGGCCGACTACGATTTGCCCCTGTCGGAATGCGTTAAACGACTAGGGCTTGCAGCGTCTCATTATTGGAGCGACCTCGACACCACGCCGCGTTTTGCTCAGCCGACTGGATTGGATGGCATCACCTCGCCGGAGCATGTTGTGGTGGAAGTTGAGCAAGCTGAAGCATCAGCGCGCGGTTGGAAATCGGGTTTTTATTACCTTTCCAACATGTCGGTCCCGCAAGCGAAGAAGCAAATCGCCGAGTGAGGGCTGGTGGCGAGCGCCTTAGAAGCGCGCCGCTTCGAATACTTACGCCGCCGCTTCAAGCTCACTTATTGCGTCATTTAGCTCTTGAGCTGTTCGTTGGCACGCACCGCGCAACATATCGATAGCTGCGAGGTATCGGCCGAAATGCGTGTCGCTGCGCGCCATAAGTCTCTTCGCTAGATAGTCTGCAGGAACTAGTTTGAGGGCAGCCTCCATGTCGCGAAACATCACGCGTATGCAGTGAATGTCCGTGATAGCCTTCTTGGGAAAAATCTCAATGTCCGGCCAAACGTCGTCGATCTCGGGTGGCTTGGAGAGTTGCACGTCGGCGGCAGAAAATGCCTCAGGAGTGGCGAACAACTTGTATTCCGTTCGATCGACGATTTTTTGGCTATCCACCAAGAGCTGAGTTAGCGCGAAGCCGAGCCGGTAGTAGGCTCCAAGTTTCTTTCGTTCCAGCTCACGCCGTTCACTATCCTTTTCGGCCTGCACTTTCGCCATCGCGCTAACGTAAGCGAGAGCGCCGCCCGTAAGAGCAACTACGGAGGCGATCACTGTCTGCCAATCCTTCAAATGGAAATCGTCTCTCGCTCCGAGCATGATCAGGGCCAAGATCAAGATGATCCCGACAGCGGTTGCGATGCCCGGCCACTCAAGTTTCCTCATAACTCTAAGCTGCCCTACAGTTCGAAATTCTGTTCCCTAATCTGCTCGCACGCGCCGTCGAGCCCAGGAAAGAGTGATCCAGCAGTGATGCCCATCATCGCAAGCTCCTGCATGACCTGACTTCTCTCGTTTGTTGGCAAGTCGATTACGCGCAGATAGGTCTTGCTGCGCTGTCGCTCTTCCCAATCGATGAAGTTTTCTATGTCATTCAGATTTGTGATGGACGACAGCGCTTGCTGAGGGATCATTCGAGGATTGTTCAATGCAAGTGCCTTCAGAAAAGTCAGATGGGGAGGTGTCAGGGTCAACATCTGAACTCTCGCGTGATCATTCTGCCATTCCTGCAAATCGAAAACGAATATGCGAACAAACTTTTCAGCGCTCTGATCGACCTTTCGAATACCTCGGAAAGCAAAGAAGGCCGCTATGTAGGGCGAATGGGTCCAATCCAGAAGAGGCGTCGGATAACCGTGATGTTGAGCTAGGCTGTGAAAGGCTGCGTTCTCAACATCGTTCTCAATATAGAAGCGATGAGTGGTCAGGCCGATTAGGTGCCCGTGCAACTGAGGAATGTCATCCTGAATGAACCTCATTAAATCGTAGCGGCCATGTCTGTGGAACGCCGTTACGAGCTTCCATTTGCTGCTCTGTTGTCCTCGGAAAACGAACCTGCGCGGTTCGAGGGAAGCTGCGAACTCCCGGAATTGAGGCCAGCTTCTGACTTCTGCGACAGGAGGCCGATTGCTTGGGGCGGAAGCCGGCAGCCGGAGCAGTTGGGCGTTTCCGTTCGTGCCGATTGGAGTTGTCCAAACAAGCTTGAGGTTGTCTCCGCTGAACTCCCAACTTGTCTTCAGATGCGGACTGAGTGTGACGTTCGGGAAATTGCCCTTGATCTGATCCCAGTTTTCCATGCGGCCGTTGATGATCGGCTGAACGATTAGGTCTAAATCAAACTTGTCGTTCTTATTCGGTGTACGCACCCACGCTACTAATGAGGGCAACTGCGGATCATCGGAAAAGGCATATGCACGCCCCTCCATTTGATCGCCCCTATCGTCGAGTTCGACAAGAGCACGTCCTTTGTTCGTGCCGCTGAAGCTGCCGATCCATTGCCCTGACATACGTGCCCCTCATTCTGCAAATTGCGCCAAAGTGGCTACGGCTAAATTTCGTTTGCCGCCGATGGCAGGCATCCCACCAAGAGCGAGCCGGCAATAAACGCCCGTTCGTTTGGGGTGACTGTCCGCAAGTAGCGGGCGAGCTTTGCGAGAGCAACTCGCCTTGCCTTTCCCAGATAAATCATTCGACGATCCGCCAGCGCGACGCCAGCAAGAAGGTATGCGCGCTTCTCTTGGACGCCCGCGCGCTCCAGCTTGGCTAATGTTCGCTGTGCCCGGTGAAAGAGGCGCTGAGCTTTGGGGGATCGCTCAACAGCATGTAGATATTCGGCAAGCGGCATGTGCTTATGGACGAAGGTCGGCGCGCGCATTGATTGACCCCTGTCAAAACTACACCTAGCTTGCCGCTCTCTATGCAATTGATCTGAGAGGTAGTCAAAATGTTCACTGTCGGAGCCTTCGTTGCGGCCTTCTTGATTGCATGGCGCACTTCGCGCCTTCAAAATGCGGACCCGGTTGATGCGGCAACCAACATCCGGCATTCGCGTCAGGATTTGCGCCTTATCGCCTACGTCCTCTTCGCGATCCTAGTTGCCTTGGGCGTCATCGCGGATCGCGTCTGACCCTGCCGAAGCGCGGTTGCACCGCTGCTGTCGGTCGCCATCGTTCGCTGACTGCCGCGAAATTTGTTGGCCTTTCTCAAAATCGCGCGGAAAATCCTACAACAATTCAAATTGTTAGCGATATAGTGTGGTGCCCTCTTGCGCACAAACGCCCCTAGGTCGGGATCTACTGCCACCAGCAGGCCGTCGAACTTTTCTTCCTCGAGAGCGCGCGTAGATCCATCAAATGCATGATGTGTTGGTCGTTGTCGTTGCGATGCTGGTGTTCGGCGGCATCGGACTTCCGTTCTGCCTGCTCCTTCCATCGCACCGGTTTTCGGTTCGGTGGGCGCTTGCCCCTCCGCTCGGAGTCGGGGTGCTGGCTGCGGCAACGGCTGTCTTTTACGTTCACGGCATCATCGCTCCATGGATGACCATGGCGCTTCTTCCGATCGCCGGCCTTGCGCTCACCGCGGTGCGGCTGGTCGGCCATTCGGTTGCGATCCCTCGCCGCACGGCCGCCTTCGGCGTGCTGTCCGTGCTGCTCATCGTCATCATATGTCTGGCTCCGGCCTGGACAGGCGGAGCGCGCTTCCGGGTCTTCCAGGGCAATGTCTACGACCACATGCTCTATGTCGGCTCGGCGATCGCGTATCGCGTTGTCGACTACGCCGATCTGGTCAGTCGTTCCAACGCCGACCTGCCGGACCCGATCTTCCTGGGGGCTCTCTGGTTCATCGATTGGCGCGGCGCGGTGTCGATGATGCTCGGTGCGATCGCGACCCTGACGCGCGGCAGTGTCGTCGATTGCACCTATCCGTACATGGTCGCCCTGCAGATCAACATGCTGTTCGCCGCATTGTTCGTCTTCAGGAACGTCCTGACGCTTGAACCACGAACGGCAGCCGTCTGCGCTGCCGCGCTCACGATCGGGTTTTTCGAGCAGTACATCTTCGACATCAACGCAATGTCGCAACTCGCCGCGCAACCGCTTTTCCTGCTGTTGTTCAGCCTTTCCGTCCTGGCTTTCGACAAAGACCGGTTCGGCATCGGCATCGCAGCGATCAGCCGCATGATTGCGGTCTTCGCCGCGCTGATCGCCGGCATCTTGTTCCTGTATCCGGAGCCGGTCACCATCTACGGTCCCGCCATCGCCACGGCGACCGTCGCCGCCCTCCTTCATCGCGGCGTCCGGCTGGGCATGCCCGCCGCCGCGGCAGGAATGGGGGGCGGCCTCGGCCTAGGCCTCCTGGTATGTGCGCCGCTGTGGTCGGGAACAGGAGCCTACATGGTAAGGGTCTTGACGCAGGCGGCCGGTGAAACGCCGGATTGGTGGAAATACTTCCAGCGCTATCTGTTCGGGCGTGCAGAGTCCTATCTGGATGTCGTCAGCGCTCCGTCGAGCGGTCTCGGCCAGTTGATCGATGCCTGGTTTTCATGGCCGATCGAGGCCATCATCGCCGCGCTGGGCCTGTTTGCGATCCTGCCGATCGCCGGTTGGCCGGTTGTGCTCGCCGTCGCCTGGAAGCTCGTGCTGTACGGATGCGTCGCGACGCTTCTGATGAATATCGCAACCACGCTCCTGCGGGCCTGGCGCGTCGAGCCTGACTTGGCCAGGACCCGTTTCTGGCTCGGCAGTATCGTGGGCTGTTGTGTCCCTCTCGGCATCTTGGCGACAGGCCACGGTTGGGCCGCGGGCAAGGGGCTCGCCATGGCCGCGCCGATGCTGTTTACGCTCGTCATTGCTCCGCTGGCGAAGCCGTCACCCGCAGGCAAGATGATGAGCCGCATCGTCGTGTTCGGCCACCTGTGCCTCGGCCTGGCGCGGCCTTTCCTGGTGGTCGGCCATGGCTTGCCGGGGCTACCGACCGCGTCCGCCCATGTAGAGACGCAAAAGGCATTGCTGGACTGGGATTATGCTCGAATCGGCGCAGAGATCGGGACTTGCAAGGGCCTCGTGATCGAGACGTCGAATCCGATGATGAACAATCTTCTGCGGCGCCTTGCCGTCGAAGCGGGCGTACCGTGGGCCGCGCCGAACATGAAGGACTGGCCGGGCCGCAGATCGGCATACGATCATCGTCCGCCGGGCTGGGAGCAGTTCGATTGCCTCGCATCGGCCGATCGATTGACGGAAGCCGATGGGAAAAAGCTCATCGATTTCGCAACGGAGCATACGGTGCGCGATTTTATCAACGGTCGCCGCGACAGGCTCGACATCGGACCGCGAACTCCGGCGGGACTCATCAAGTCGGGGCTGTTTGATCGTGAAATCAGGCCGGGAGGCGACCTCCAATGGGCGGGCCCGAAGGTCACGGTCGAGCTTCCCAACACACCTTCTCCGGCCCTATCGCTAAAATTCGCACTATGGCCGATGCCGCTCTCCGGGGATCACGTAAGTCTGCGCGTCAATGGCACGGAGATATTCTCCGGACCTCCGCCTCAATCGGCGCTGTCCCGTTCGCTGGAGCAGTTCTCGGGCGACAGGATGTTGAGACTGGAAATCGAGATCAATGCGCCAACCCATTTCCCGGGCGATCCACGCGACCTCGGCTTCGCCATCAGGGAGTTGAGTTTGCACCGCTAGTGGCAGCGCCGCGGCGCAGTGTGCGATCCCGTAGTTACGCCCGTATATGTGATCTTCCTCACAGAACGCGGCCCGGATGTCCCCTAATGTCCGCTCACGCAAACACGGGGAGATTCCACATGCGCAAGATCATTCTGGTTGCCGCCATGGTTCTGGCTTCCGCGTCTGCCCATGCGGGCGACCGCAGCCTGTCGATCGCCGCAACCAACCAGCCCAGCTCGCCGCCGCAAACCACGACGGCGGTGACCTCCACGGCCCAGGTCAGCGAAGCCGCACCGGTCGTTGAGGCTCCGAAATATGTCGATCGGCCGCCGGCGATCCCGCCCGCTGCGGCCACTGCTCCTGCTACGCCCGGTCCCGCAGTGGCCACGACCACCGCGACCTCGACGCCCCCTGCGACGACAGCCCAACCTGCCGCCAGGACGGCGGCGAAGGCGGACAAGCCGAAGCACAAGCGCTATTGGACCGAAGGCCGCATCATCAGCGAACTGCATCGCCATGGCGTCTACTGGTAAGGCGGCCGCTCGTCGCCACACCTTCCGTCATGCTCGGGCTTTGACCCGGGCATCCACGTCGATCCGCTGTGTTCATGAACGTAGATGGCCGGGACGAGCCCGGCCATGACGCTGGAATGGTGGAGGTGACGCAAGCTTACTGCGACACCGTCTGAACCACGCTCGAGATCGGGCGCGTGTTGGTGCTTGCCGTCGGCACCTTCAAATCCTTCAGCAGCGCATCGTCATATTCCGGCAACGACTGGAACGTCGTCTTGGCCTTGACCTGCACGATCTTGTAGCCGCCCGCCTTCAGCCGCGCGAGCAGGGTCGGGAGCGCTTCGCCCGTGTGCTTCTGGAAGTCGTGCATCAGGATGATGCCCTTGCCGAGCTTGTCGAGCTTGGTCATCACCGTGTTGACGATCTTCTCCGGGGTGGCGCCCTTCCTGAAATCGAAGGAATCCAGATCGGTCGACCACATCGCGACGTTGCGGGTGCCGAGATAGCTCACCATGGCCGGATTGTGCTGCAGCTGCGGGAAGCGGAAGAACGGCGCCGGGTCGGTGCCGAGCGCGAGCTTCACTGCGCTAAATCCCTTCTCGATCTCGTCCTTGGCCTGCTGCTCGGTCAATTTCTTGCTGTTGAGATTGAGGTGGGACCAGGTGTGCGTGCCGACCGTGTGGCCCTGGGCCATGACCTGGCGGAGGATTTCCGGATGCCAGGTCGCGTGCTTGCCGACCGAGAAGAACAGGCCCTTGGTGCATTCGTCCGCGAGCGCCTTCAGCACCGCGGGCGTGTTGACCGGCCAGGGACTGTCGTCGAAGGTCAGGACGACCTCCTTGTCGGTGAGGAAATCGAACTGCTTGAAGGTTTCGAAGCCGAAGCCGGGGCCGCCGGTGGTGTCGATCTCGACGACGCGGGAGACGCCCAGCGCGTTCGGATTGGCGCAGGTCTGGCTCGGCTGCGCCGGAATGGCCGGAGCTGGCGCGGGGGCTGCTGCCTGGGGAAGTGCTGTCGGCTTGGCCGCGATCGTCGCCGTGGTCGCGACGTCATCCTTGGCGGCGAGCTTTGCCTGTGCCGGCAACGGATCGGCGGCATGGGCGGCAATCGTCCTGGGAGCGCCCTGGTCGGCGCGCGAGGAATAATAAAACCAACCGCCGGCGGCGATCACGACCGCCGCAAGGACACTGGCCAGCATCAGGCCCAACGCATTACGCATCGTTACTCTTTCCAATTACGCAACCACACCGGCGGAATCCTCCGCGCGCCCGGCTATTAATGCGAAGGAACAGTTAACGTGACACCAACACGACAGCGTTTGCGCCGGATTTTCAGCAGCGTGCGCTTACGTGACCGATGTCACAGTCGGTGTGTGGCCCGTGACCGTCATCACAGTCGAAACGGTTTTGCTGGAGCATCCTCGTTCCCATCGACAACGGGCCCCGCCGAGCGGTGCCAATGGGAGCTTCAAATGACCACCTCGCTGAATGCCAAGTCGTTCTCTGCCAGGTCCTTGAGTAGCAAGATCCGCGACACCAGCCTGGCCCTGGGTTTTGCCGCCATCGTGTCGATCGTGTCGACGACCTCGAGCTTCGCCTTCTCGGCCGAAGCGCAGCAGCAGTGCACCGGCGACGCCTTCCGCCTGTGTTCGTCGGACATCCCCAATATCCCGAGGATCACGGCGTGCATGATGAAGCATCGCACCGACCTGAGCGCCGGTTGCCGCGCGGTGATGGACAAGGACCTCGCCAAGGGCGCCTCGCGCAAGGTCGCTGACGCCCAGGACGGTCAATAAGGGACGACCGACAAGACGCAGCCAGGAACAGGCCGTCAGTCAGCATACGCGACGCATCAAGCGTGATCGTCGTCGAGCTCCCCTCGCGATGTGCCCCGGCATCAAGCCGGGGCCACGCGGCGGTGCGCTGGAGGCTGTCAATTAAGCCGTTGCGGCCGGAAGATCGTCGCACTAGCTTCGCCCGCACATCTTCCGGGTAAGAGGCATTACGCGATGACCAGATTTCTTTTCATTGTTCCTTTGCTCCTGTGCGCATCGGGCGCATCGGCGCAGCAGCCGGGCCAGGACGCCTGCGCGCGCGACGTCACGCGCTTCTGCCGCGCCGTGATGAACAATGGCGATGGCGCCGTGCTGGCTTGCCTGAAGCAGAACCGTCCGAAGCTGAGCAAGGGCTGTGAGAAGGTACTGACCGATCACGGGCAATAAACCCACCGCCGTCATTCCGGGGCGCGCAAAGCGCGAACCCGGAATCCATCGCGCAGCATGCGCATGGAGGAATGGATTCCGGGCTCGCACCTGACGGTGCGCCCCGGAATGACAAACTAAGTGCTGCTCCCCGCCGCGCTCGCGACCACGGGCAACACCTCCGCGCCGCCACGATCCGGCGTCTCCTCCTTCCAGCGCACCGAGCCGAACGGGCGCTCGAGCATGCGGCGGATCCGAACCGGGTCGGGGCCGATATGGAAATCGATCGCCTGCTGATGCAGCGCGCGCTCGGACTGGGTCGAGCGGTTGCGCTGGCGCAGATAGTCGAACCAGGTCGGACAGTGATAACGCTCGGTCCACAATTCGGGATCGGCGATGTCGCGCGCGATCGACCAGCCATAGGCGCCGTTGCGCTGCCGGGAGAGCTGGACGTGCTGCATCACGTTGTGGAAGGCGCGCGCGTTCTCCTGCGACACCCGGTATTCGATCTCGACCACCAGCGGGCCGCTGCGGCCGGTCAGCGACAGCTTCACCTCGGGATCGGCCAGCACGTCGGCGTCCTCGTTGCGCGCTCCGACGCGCGGCATCGTGAGCCAGAGCCCGAGCAGCGGCGAGATCAGCATCAGGCCGGAGGCCGTCAGCAGCGCGATCTCCACGCCGGCATAATCGGTGAGATGGCCCCAGCCCCAGGCGCCGATCGCGATGCCGCCGGAGATCGAGGCCTGGAACGCGGCCAGCGAGCGGCCGGCGACCCAGCGCGGCGCCGAAAGCTGTACGCCGATATTGAACAATGCGACGGCAGCCATCCAGACCGCGCCCGCAAGCACCAGCGCAGCGGCGGTCAGCACCGGTTCGTTGCTGACCGCGAGCGCGGCCATCGCGAATGCCATCGAGATGGTGCAGGCGCGGATCGCGGCCTCGCCGCTCATGCGCTTGCGCAGTTCGTGGATGTTGAGCGCGCCGATGACGGCCCCCATGCCGAAGGCGCCGAGCATGATTCCGTAGGTCTGTGCGCCGCCATGCAGCAGATCGCGCGCGACCAGCGGCATCAGCGCCATCACGGCGCCGCCGATCAGTCCCATCACCAACGTGCGCAACAGGACGATCTTGATCGGCGGCGAATTGGTGATGTAGCGGAAGCCCGAGACCATGGCACGGTTGAGCTTTTCCCGCGGCAGCCGCGACGGCTCGGTGTTGCGTCGCCACAGCATCAGCACCACCAGCAGCGGCAGATAGAGGACCGCATTGCAGGCGAACGCTGCCACCGCGCCGAGCGAGGCGACGATGACGCCGCCGACCGCGGGACCGAAGCTGCGCGCGATGTTGTAGCTGATGCCGTTCAGCGCGACGGCCGACGGCAGCGCTTCAGGCGGCACCTGCTCGCTGACCGAGGACTGCCAGGCCGGTCCGAACAGGGCATTGCCGCTGCCCACCACGAAGCAGAAGGCGAGCAGCAATTCCGGGGTGATCAGGTTGGCCCAGGCCAGCACCGTCAGCGCCGTCGCACCGATCAGCGCGATCGAAAGCGAGATCAGGGTCACGATGCGCCGGTCATACATGTCGGCGATCGCGCCGGCCGGCATCGAGATCAGCATGATCGGCAGCATCAGCGCCGTCTGCACCAGCGCCACCTTGTCGGCGGAGGCCGCCATCTGCGTCATCGCCCAGGCCGCGCCCACGCCCTGGATCAGCAGGCCGAGATTGGAGAGCAGGCTGGCGAGCCAGATGCGCCGGAACAAGGTGTACCGCAGCGGGGCGGTGATGCCGTCGGCCGCAATTTTCTGACGGTTCGTCTGCTCGGTCATATCCCCTTCCAAATGGGCTGGCAGAAGCGGTCCTGGAATGGTCCTGGAGTGGTCTTCGGGTGATTCCGGCAAATCCAGTGATGCCTGCGAAAGTCCTTCGCTGTCCAGTGGTTAGGCCGGTATAAGCGGTGCAAAGACCGAGGTTTTGCCTGGAGGAACTCATGACGCTGTCGCGACGCATAATCCTGCAAGGGGCGGGCAGCTTGCCCTTCGCACTTGCGAGCTTGCGGACCCGCGCGCTGGCCCAGGCCGCACCCGCGGCGCAAAGCGCCGAGATGCCCCCCATCCTGTTCGTCCACGGCAATGGCGACTACGACGCGCTCTGGATGACGACCTTATGGCGGATGGAATCCAACGGCGTCGCGCGCGATCGCATGATGGCGATCAACTTCACCGATCCGCTGGCGCGGAGCGACGACAAGGTCGAGCAGGCGAATCGCTCCTCGACCGAGGACCAGCGCCGCGAGCTCGCCGCCGCCATCGCCGAGCTGAAGCGCCGTACCGGTGCGGCGCGCGTGGCGCTGGTTGGCAGCTCGCGCGGCGGCTATGCGATTCGCAACGTCATCAAGAATGGCGGCACTGCGGATGTCAGCCACGCCGTGCTGTGCGGCACGCCCAATCATGGCGTGTTCGCGACCGATGACCAGCCCAACAGCGAATTCAACGGTCGCGGCGTGTTCCTGCGCGGCCTCAACGAAGGCGAGAGCGAGGTGACGCCGGGCACGGCCTTCCTCACCTTGCGCAGCGACGGCATGGACAAGTACGCGCAGGCCGATGGCCGCTTCATCGGCAAGCCCGGCACGTCGACCGGCGTCACCGTCGAAGGTCCGGAACTGAAGGGCGCGACCAATCTGGTGCTCGGAGCGCTCGATCATCGCGAGGTGGCGTTTCACCCCCGGGCCTTCCGCGAGATCTACAAGTTCCTTGCGGGGCGGGAGCCCGCACGCATCGCGATCCAGCCGGAGCAGAGCGTCCGGCTGAGCGGCCTCGTCACGGGCACGCCGGGCGGCGTGCCGACCAATCGGCCGGTGGCGGGTGCAACCGTCGACATCTTCCGCGTCGATGCCGATACCGGCGAGCGCAAAGGCGGTGCCGTGCACAGCGCGAAGACCGGTGCCGACGGTCGCTGGGGTCCGGCGCAGGTCGAGCCGTCCTGGTCGCTCGAATTCGTCCTGACCGCGCCGGATGCGCCGACGACGCATATCTACCGCTCGCCCTTCCCGCGCTCGTCCGATGTCGTCCATCTGCGCGCCGCGCGCCCGCTTGGACCGGCCGACAAGGACGCGGCAGCCGTGGTGATCATGTCGCGGCCGCGCGGCTATTTCGGTTTGCCGCGGGACGTGGTGCTGCTCGACGGCAAGGAGCCCGCCGACGTCAAGCCCGGCGTGCCGACGGATTCGGCAACGACCCTGCGCCTTCCGGCGAGCGAGGTCGGGCGTCAGGTCGTCGCCCAGTTCGGCGAAGAACGAATTGTGGCACGCGTCTGGCCCGCGTCCGAGAACAGGATTGCGATTGCCGAGCTGACTTACTAGCTATTCGCGTGCGTCACGTCTGCGGGAGAGAGCCATGAACATCGCCAGTGTGCGCCGGCCCGTCGTTCCCCCGACCCCGCCGCGGGCGCCCGACGACATGTCGTTTCTCGGCCGGGTCGCGCTGCTGCGGCAGAACATGATCGCGACCTGGGGGCAGCGCGCCTATGAAGAAGACGTCATCAAGGGCCGCTTCTTCCTGCAACACAGCTTCATCCTGAATCGGCCGGATGCGATCCGGCATGTGCTGCTCAGCAATTACGAGAACTACACCCGCACGCCGGCCGGCATCCGCATGCTGCGGCCCGTGCTCGGCGAAGGCCTGCTGATCGCGGAAGGTCAGGCCTGGACGCATCAGCGCCGCACGCTTGCGCCGGCCTTCACCCCGCGCGCGACGGCGAATCTGGTGCCGCACATGACGGCGGTGTTGGACGAGACCATCGCGAAGCTCGACACGCAAACAGGCGCGCCGGTCGATCTGCGCGAGATCATGCAGCGCATGACCCTGGAGATCGCCGGCCGCACGATGTTCTCGTTCGGCATGGAGCGGCACGGCCCGACCCTGCGCAATTTCGTCATGGAATATGGCGAGCGGCTGGGACGGCCGTATTTCCTCGACATGCTGTTGCCGGTGTCCTGGCCGAGCCCGATGGATTTTCCCCGCGCCCGCTTCCGCAAGCGCTGGACCGAATTCGTCGCGATGCTGATCGCCGAGCGGCGCGCCGCCGGCAAGAAGGACGGCGCGCCGCCGCGCGATCTGTTCGACCTCATGGACGCGGCACGCGACCCAGAGACCGGCAAGGGGTTTTCCGACGAACAGCTCGTCGACGAGGTCGCGACCATGATTCTCGCCGGTCACGAGACCACTGCGACGACGCTGTTCTGGGCTCTCTATCTGCTCGCGCTCGATCCGGATACGCAGGAAGAGGTGGCGTCCGAGACGGGCGGCGAACATCTCGACAGCATGGCCGATATCGATCGCCAGAAACTCACCCGTGCGGTGATCGACGAAACCATGCGGCTCTATCCGCCCGCCTTCCTGGTCGCGCGATCCGCGCGGGACAAGGACGACGCGGCCGGCGTCGAGATCGGCAAGGGCGACGTCATCATGATCGCGCCCTGGCTTCTTCACCGGCACGAGAAGCTGTGGGATCAGCCCAACGCGTTCATTCCCAAGCGGTTCATGTCGAAAGAGGCACCCGATCGTTTCGCCTATCTGCCGTTCGGGGCCGGCCCGCGCGTCTGCATCGGTGCGCCGTTCGCGCAGGCCGAATCTGTGCTGGCGCTGGCCCGGCTGATCGGCGCGTTCCGCGTCGAGCTTGCCGACAGCGTGCCCGTGATTCCGCATGGCGTCGTCACGACCCAGCCGGATCGCTCTCCTCCCTTCCGGATCACGCGCCGGTGACGGGCGCTCGTCTGGCCAACGGCGTGGTAAACCCTGGATAGAGTTGCGCCATGACTTATGCCCAATCCCAGTTCGCCACGCTGAAGCAGACGGCCGATCCGGATGCGGTCGATGCGATTGCCCGTCTGGTCGAGCAGGGCGCGGATCATGAGCTCAATCGCATCAATGTCATCGATTTTTCCAGGCAGAACGGTCTCGATGAGGAGCGGGCGATCGCGACCTTCCTGCATTCGGCGCGGCTCGGGCTGTTCGATCTCGGCTGGAACGTGCTCTGTCCGGGCTGCGGCGGGGTGCTCGGCGCGCATTCGACCTTGAAGGCGTTGAAGACGGAAGATTACCACTGCGCGCTTTGTGCCTGCGGCTACAAGCCAAATGTCGACGATCAGGTCGAGGTGTCCTTCACCGTCAATCCGCGGGTGCGACGGATCGCGGCGCATGATCCGGATACCCTGCCGGTCTGGGATTACTACAAGCAGATCTATTGGAGTTCCGGCGTCGACTTCACGGAAGAGTCCGTCGCGACGCTAGCCACCGAGGTGACGCTGGAGACGCGGGACCTGCCGCGCGGCGAGTCCACGACCCTCTCGCTGCAGCTGCCAAAGGAATTCATTATCGTCTTCGAGCCGATCACGCATGCAGCGCTGTTCATCGACGTGCAGGGCGAGCCGGCCATCGAGCCGCAGGATCTCTCGATCGCCTATGGTAACGAGCCGTCGCCGACGACGACGATTTCCCTGCGTCCCGGGCCGCTCAATCTCACGCTCAAGAATCAGTCGAATGGGCGCGCGCTGCCATCGGTGTTCATCGCGGCCGAGGCACTCCACCATCTGATCGGCCAGCGCAAGCCGTTCCTCACCGCCAAGCGGATGCTGTCGAACCAGACGTTTCGCGATGTGTTCAAGGCGGACAATCTCAGCATCGACCAGCGGCTCCAGATCACGTCGATGACGTTTCTGTTCACCGATTTGAAGGGGTCGACTGCGCTGTACGAACGCGTCGGCGATCTCGCCGCCTTTGACCTCGTGCGTGCGCATTTCCATGCGCTGCTGGAGATCATCTCCGCCGAGAAGGGCGCGGTGGTGAAGACGATCGGCGACGCCGTGATGGCGACCTTCGTCCGCCCCGTTCACGCCGTCAACGCGGGCCTGCGGATGCGGGCGGCGATGGACGAACTCAACAGGAAGCGCGGCACCGATGATCTCATCGTCAAGATCGGCATCCATGAAGGTCCTTGCCTCGCGGTGATGCTCAACGAGCGGCAGGATTATTTCGGCCAGACCGTCAACATCGCCGCCCGGGTGCAGAGCCTGTCGACCGCGCGGGAGATTCACATCACCGGCCCGGTGCTGGATGCGCCGGCCGTGGCGGACGTGCTGAAGCAGCGCGAGATCAGGCCGATCCAGAAGCAGGCCGCGCTGCGCGGCATCGCCGACAAGATCGTGGTGTACGAGATCCCGTGAGGGATTTTTCGAAGGGAATGCGGCGACGCACGACACTCTCGATCGTCATGCCCGGGCTTGTCCCGGGCATCCACGTCTTTCTTCGTGGGATACGTGGATGTCCGGGACAGGCCCGGCCATGACGGTGATTGATGTCGACCCAGATTGCCGAAACGTAATGCGGCGCGCGGACTTGACGCACGTTGCGCCGGCTGGGTTTCCCGCTCATATAAGGCTGGTCACGCCGCCCCCCGCGGCTTCCATCGATTCCGGTAGGACCCTATGCTCGACGGCCTGCGCCAGTTCATCGCCGACATTGTCGCTCCCCATGCCGGGGATCGCGCATTCGGGGACAGCGATTACCGGCTGGCGGCGACCGCGCTGCTGGTTCACGTGGTCTCGCTGGACGGTCAGCCGACGGCGGCCGAGCAGCGCAAGTTGCACAGCCTGATCGAAAGCCATTTCGGGCTTGATCGCGGCACGGCCGATCGGCTGATCGCGGATGCGACCGAGGTCGAGGGAGAGGCGGTGGACCTCTATCATTTCACCAGCGTCATCATGCGCTCACTCGACGAAGAGGGCCGCAAGCGCATCGTCCAGATGATGTGGGAGCTGGTCTATGCCGACGGCCAGGTCAGCGAGTTCGAGGACAACGTGGTTTGGCGCGCCTCCGACCTGCTCGGGATCGCCCAGCGCGACCGGATCGACCTCAAACATGCGGTCGCAGACCGTGTCAGTGGCCAGGTCGACGGCAGTGCGGTCCGTGGCTGAACGACGCCAACGCGGCATTCGCGCCGGTTGTACGGAGCACATGACGAAACTTTAATGTAAACCCGTTCGGCTCGTGTTCCGGATTCTCCCGTAAATATGCGGGTTTTTTGCTCTCCCTGCCGCCTGCTCAGGCCGCCATGCTGCCAGTGCCGCTTGCCTGTCGCGCGCGGCCTATGCTCTCGTTCCGCCATTACGGGGCCAAGAAACGTCAATTCAAGAGACTTCGATCGTGACTGAGCGGGTAACGTTGATCACCGGTGCCTCGGCGGGCATCGGCACGGAGCTGGCGCGTGTGTTCGCCGCGAACGGACACCGCCTTGCGCTGACAGCGCGGCGGGCGGACCGGCTGGAGGCACTCGCGAACGAGCTCGGGGCCAAGGGCGGCCGGAAGCCGATCGTGATCGCCTGCGATCTCCAGGACGCCGACGCCGGCGACAAGATCGCGGCCGCGCTTGCCGCCGAAGGCGTCGAGCTCGATCATCTCGTCAACAATGCCGGCTTCGGTGTGTTCGGCGATGCCATCGATTGCGATCGTGCCGAGCAGATTGGCATCATCGATGTCAACGTCCGGGCGCTGACGGATCTGTCGCTGCGATTTGCCGATCAGCTCATCAGGAACAAGGGCGGTCTGCTCAATGTCGGATCCGTCGCCGGCTTCCTGCCCGGGCCCGGCATGGCGGTCTACTACGCCTCCAAGGCCTATGTGATTTCCCTCACCGAGGCCTTGCGGGCGGAGCTGGCGCCGCACGGCGTTCGTGTCACCGTGCTCTGTCCGGGGCCGGTCCCCACCGAATTCCAGGCGCGCGCCCGCGTCGGGGCCGGACACGATACGGCGCTGCTCAATGTCTCTGCCGAAATCGTTGCCCGGCAGGCCTATCAGGGCCTGATGGCCAACAAACGGGCAGTGCTGCCCGGTCTCGGCATCAAGATGGTGCCATTCGCGCTGCGTTTCTTCCCGCGTGGCTTCATCCTGGCCGCCACCAGCAGGTTCCAGCGGCAGAGGCATTAGGACGGCGTGGAGCGCCCGTCGTGGCCCGGAGCTTGCTTTCTCCATCGGCGATGGGTGTGCGCAAACTCACATGAAATTAACGATCGCTTAGTTATGCTGGCGGTCTGAACCGATCGTACTCGCAGAGGCCATGTCGTTCCGGACGGACAGGTTTGGTGGCGCAGAGGTGGTGCCCATCACCAGAAGGACGCCGGGCGCGACCGCCTCCGAAGCGAAGTTGCCGGTTCTCATCATCCTGCACCAGGAATCCTCGACCCCCGGCCGCGTCGGAAATGCGCTCCGCGCGCTCGGTCATGCCCTCGACATCCGCCGTCCCCGCTTTGGCGATGCTCTGCCCGAGACGCTCGACCGGCACGCCGGCGCCGTGGTGTTCGGCGGGCCGATGAGCGCCAATGATCCCGACGACTATGTTCGCCGCGAGATCGACTGGATCGACATTCCGCTTCGCGAGCAGCGCCCGTTCCTCGGCATCTGCCTCGGCGCGCAGATGCTGGCGATGCAGCTCGGGGCTCGCGTCGCGCCGCATCCGCAGGCGCTGACCCAGATCGGTTATTACCCGATCCGCCCGACCGCTGCAGGGCATGCGCTCTGCCCGGCATGGCCGGCGCAGGTCTATCATTGGCATCGCGAGGGCTTCGAGCTGCCCGCTGGCACTGAGCTGCTTGCGGAAGGCGATGATTTTCCGATTCAGGCTTATCGGGCCGGCAATGCTTTCGGCCTGCAATTCCACCCTGACGTGACCTACGCGATGATGCATCGCTGGACCACGCGCTGCCACGACGGTTTCAGCGCGCCGGGCGCGCGGCAGCGGCATCATCATTTCGCGGACCGCGCCGTATACGACGCCGCTGAACGTGCCTGGCTCGCCCATTTCATCGACGGCTGGCTGGCGCGCCGGCCGGTGCTGGCCCAGGCCGCCGAGTGATCGCGGCTTTACGCAAGCGCTCGCCTGATGCCTGACTATGCTAGAGCGTCTTCGAGCGAAGTGGATACCGGTTCGCGTGAAGAAAACGCGTCAAAACAAGAACCTAGAGCTTCGGTTCTGATTTGATCAGAACCGGAAAAGCTCTAGGCTCGCCGCCAACGAGCGCGCGCGAACGCGTGCCGGCAAAGGGAGAGCGCCATGGCCTATGAACACATCCTCTATGAGGTGAGCGACAAGATCGCGACCATCACCCTCAATCGCCCCGATCGCATGAATGCCTGGACGCCGACGATGGAGCGCGACGTGCGCCATGCGATGGAAGTGTCGCGCGACGATGACGATGTCCGTGTCATCGTGCTCACCGGCGCAGGCCGCGCCTTCTGCGCCGGCGCCGATATGGATGCGCTGAAAGGGCTCGATCCCAACGACGTCAGGCGCGCATCGAACCTGCCGCCCTTCGACATGAACCGCCGTCCGGACTGGCAGACGCGTTACGGCTTCTATCCGTCGATTGGAAAGCCCGTCATCGCCATGCTCAATGGCGCGACCGCCGGCATCGGCCTTGTCCACGCGCTCTATTGCGACCTGCGCTTTGCCGCCGACAACACGGTGTTCACGACCGCCTTCGCGCGGCGCGGCCTGATTGCGGAGCACGGCATCTCCTGGATGCTGCCGCACATCGTCGGCCATGCCAACGCGATGGATCTGTTGCTCTCGGCCCGGCGCGTTGGAAGCGAGGAGGCGCTGCGGATCGGGCTGGTCAACCGGCTCTGTTCGCCGGAGAAGCTGCGCGCGGAGACCTATGCCTATGCCCGCGATCTCGCCGATTTCGTCTCGCCGAGTGCGATGGCGGTGATCAAGCGGCAACTCTACGACGTGCCGTTCCAGACCCTCGCCGAGGCGACCATCGAGGCGAACCGCGAGATGATGGTGGCGCTCAACGGCAGCGATTTCCGCGAGGGTGTCGCGAGCTTCATGGAGAAGCGGGCGCCGCGGTTTACGGGGAAGTAGGGGCTGATTCGGAGACAGTCCGTCTTCGCCCTTTGGGCTTCGCCGGACACCACGCTTCGCCCTTCGGGCTCCGTCGTGGCTGCGCCACGCGTAGCCCGAGGTCTTAGCAATTTGGAAGTCGGCAATCTGCGAGGCTGGATTGGTTTGAGATGGTCCGTCTTCGCCCTTTGGGCTTCGCCGGACACCACGCTTCGCCTTTTGGGCTTCTCGTGGCTGCGCCACGCGTAGCCCGAGGTCTTAGCAATTTGGAAGTCGGCAATCTGCGAGGCTGGATTGGTTTGAGATGGTCCGTCTTCGCCCTTTGGGCTTCGCCGGACACCACGCTTCGCCTTTTGGGCTTCTCGTGGCTGCGCCACGCGTAGCCCGAGGTCTTAGCAATTTGGAAGTCGGCAATCTGCGAGGCTGGATTGGTTTGAGACGGTCCGTCTTCGCCCTTTGGGCTTCGCCGGACACCACGCTTCGCCCTTTGGGCTTCTCGTGGCTGCACCACGCGTAGCCCGAAGGGCGAAGCGTGGTGGAGCCAGGCGGGATCGAACCGCCGACCTCGTCATTGCGAACGACGCGCTCTCCCAGCTGAGCTATGGCCCCTTTTGCTGACCGCTCTGGTGAATGCGGCCGACAACCGGGCGCCATTTAAGTCCCCGGCAAGGTCAAGTCAAGGACGGCTGTAAGGGCGGTTTTAGCCATCCCCGCACCGACTTCCCTTGTTTGGGCCTGACGGAACCGATATCTAGCAACAGGCGTCATTCCCGACCGCAGCCAGAGTTCTCAAAAGCCAGAGTCTGCAAAATCATGCGTGCCGTTCTCGACATCGTCATCATCGTGCTCGACCTCTACGTCTGGCTGCTGATCGCCTCCGCGATCCTGTCCTGGCTGATCGCGTTCAACGTGGTGAACACCCGCAACCAGTTCGTTTCGGCGGTGGCGGAGTTCCTGTACCGGATCACCGAGCCGGTGCTGGCGCCGATTCGCAATTTCCTGCCCAGCCTCGGCGGCCTCGACATCTCGCCGATCATCCTGATCCTGCTGATCATGTTCATCGAGCGGGTGATCCTGTACTACATCTATCCGAACGTGATCTGAGCAGGCGGGAGCGCCTTGGTTGCCAACGAAGCTCGCAAGGAACCCTGGCGTTACTCTCCCGCAGGACTGAGCATCGCGCTGCGGGTGACGCCGCGCGGCGGCCGCGACGACATCGACGGGATCGAGCAATTGGCCGACGGCCGCAGCGTGCTCAAGGTGCGGGTGCGCGCGATTGCCGATGGCGGCGAGGCCAACAAGGCGGTGCTGGTCCTGCTGGCGAAATCGCTTGGTGTCCCCAAGGCCGCTGTCAGGCTGCTGTCCGGGGCGACCTCGCGGCTGAAGCAGATCGCCGTCGACGGCGATCCGGTGCGGCTGGGCGAAGCCCTGCGCCAGCTCGCAGCAGCCAAATCGACCGACTGAGGGAACTGACGACATGACGGCCAGGATCATCGATGGAAAAGTCATTGCCGCGGAGCTCCGTGGCCGCGTCGCGGACGAGGTCGCCCGCGTCAAGCGCGAGCACAATCTGGTGCCGGGCCTCGCGGTGGTCCTGGTCGGCAACGATCCCGCCAGCGAGGTCTATGTCCGCTCCAAGCACACCCAGACCCAGGCCGCCGGCATGGCCTCGTTCGAGCACAAGCTGCCGGCCGACGTGTCGCAGGCGGACCTGCTGGGCCTCGTCGCCAGGCTCAACCGCGATCCCGCCGTCCATGGCATCCTGGTGCAGCTGCCGCTGCCGAAGGGGCTGAACACCGAGGCCGTCATCAACGCCATCGATCCGGCCAAGGACGTGGATGGTCTGCATCCGAACAATGCCGGCCGGCTCGCCGGCGGCTTCGAGGCGCTTTCGCCCTGCACGCCGCTCGGTTCGATCATCCTGACCAAGAGCGTTCACGCCTCGCTCGAAGGCATGAATGCCATCGTCATCGGCCGCTCCAATCTGGTTGGCCGTCCGCTGGTGCAATTGCTGCTGAACGAGAACGCCACGGTGACCATCGCGCATTCGCGCTCGCGCGACCTGCCCGGGCTCGTCAAGCGCGCCGACCTCGTCTACGCCGCGGTTGGCAAGCCGGAGATGGTGCGCGGCGACTGGCTGAAGCCGGGCGCGACCGTAATCGACATCGGCATCAACCGTATCCCGAAGGACGATGGCAAGACCCGCCTCGTCGGCGACGTCGCCTATCAGGAAGCGCTCGACGTCGCGGGCGCGATCACGCCGGTGCCGGGCGGCGTCGGCCAGATGACGGTGGCGTGCCTGCTGGTGAATACGCTGCGCGCGGCCTGCGCGATCGCCGGGCTGCCGAAGCCGGCGGTGTAGCCTGGCTGTCGTGCCCCGGACGCAGCGCAGCGTGAAACGATGCGCTGCTCGGCCGGGGCCCAGTGCAAGTGGAGCGACGGGTCCCGGCTCTGCGAAGCGTCACTTCGTGACGCATCCCGTCCTGGACACGGGACGCATCAGCCCTTCTTCTTCTTCTCGCGCTCAATGCCTTCGAGGATCAGCTTCTGCGCCTCTTCGGGGCCGCCCCAGCGCAGGATCTTCACCCACTTGCCGGGCTCGAGATCCTTGTAGTGCTCGAAGAAGTGCTGGATCTGCTGCAGCGTGATGTCGGGCAGGTCGGAATACGACTTCACCTTGTCGTAGCGCTGCGTCAGCTTCGACGACGGCACCGCAAGGATCTTCTCGTCGCCGCCGGCTTCGTCTTCCATGAACAGGACGCCGACCGGACGCACGCTCATGACAGCGCCGGGGATAATGGCGCGCGTGTTGATGATCAGCACGTCGCAGGGATCGCCGTCATCGGACAGCGTGTGCGGGATGAAGCCGTAATTCCCGGGGTAACGCATTGGCGTGTAGAGGAAGCGGTCGACCACCAGGGTGCCGGCCTCCTTGTCCATCTCGTACTTGATCGGCTCGCCGCCCACGGGAACTTCGATGATGACATTGACGTCGTTGGGGACATTTTTCCCGATCGAGACCGCATCGATACGCATTCAAGACTCCGTTGTTGCCGCGGGTGAAATCGCGCCCGGCAGCGATTTCGGCGTTGTCATACGCGGGCTCGGCCCGCCAATCCATCGCGTTCTTGTGTAATAATGAATCCCACGATCACCGGCTCGAAAGGCAGCGGTATCGTCCGATGGGGAACACTGCCTGCGGGAGCTTCAGCGGCTCAATTGGTCCAGGCGAAGGCCACCTTGTCGAGCGACTTCGGCCCGAACTTCTCCGAGGAGCGGGCCACCATGCGGCCGCCCAGCGCCCGATAGAACTCGGTGGCGGGATCGTTGTCCGAGAGCGCCCACACCACCATGCTCTTCAGGCCACTCTGCATCAGGTCGCGGCGGGCGGCGGTGAACAGGCGACGGCCGAAGCCGAGACCCTGAAATTCGGGGCGCAGATAAAGCTCGTAGATCTCGCCGTCGAAATGCAGGCTGCGGGCGCGGTTGCGACCATAGTTCGCATAGCCCGCGATCTTGTCGCCGAACACGAGCACGCTGACGCGGCTGCCCTTGCGGATCGCGCTGTCCCACCATTGCGGACCGCGGCGGTTGATCAGCTTCTCCAGTTCGCCGCCGGGAATGATGCCCTGATAGGCGGAACGCCAGGCTTCATCATGAGTGGAAGCCACCGCAGTTGCATCTGCAGCTTTGGCCGGCCGGACCTCGATCAGGGTTGTGCTCATGGGCGCAATCAAACCAAGTCGCCGCGCCGGCGGCAAGACCTATCGTTAATTATCGGTTAACCTGTGGACTTTCTGCATCAGTCTTACAATCTGTTGTGCCGAAAAAAGACAGCGCGCCATATCGAATGGTACCGGCCTGCCATGCGCGGGTGCAAAACTGTCTTGGGCAACGCATGATCGGCGACGACGACGCAGAAAGTCCGCCCGGAATGATTCGTTCCGACTAGTCTTGCCGTCGCAGTCCGGGTTCGTCGTCGGCTAGTCATGCGGCTCCTCAACATCCTCGCGCTCCTGTCTCTACTCTCCCCGTTCACCGCGTCGCCTCTGTGCGCACAGGTCACGCTTGGGTCATCGGGAGCTGAGGGCGAGCCGTTTCGCCGGCAAGAGTGGCGGGTGCCCTCGCCGGATACCGGCATGGCCGCGCATGCTGTCCTGCTCCGTCCGCCCGGCGCCGGTCCGTTCCGGCTTGCAGTCATCGCACATGCCTCGACGCAGAACGTCCTGCGTCGCGCGCAAATGCCACAGCCGGAATACCGCGCGCTCGCGGCCTTTCTGGTCGCGCGCGGCTTCGCCGTGCTGGTGCCGGAGCGGCTCGGCCATGGGGCAACCGGCGGCCGCTACAGCGAGGACCAGGGCGGCTGCGACGACGCGGACTATGCGCGCTCCGGCCGCGCCACGGCCGACCAGATCTCGCGCGCGCTGGCGTTTTTGCGCATGCAGGATTTCGTGCGCAAGGATGCCGCCGTCGTGATCGGCCATTCCGCCGGCGGCTGGGGCGCGCTGGCGCTGGCCGACGCTGATCCCAAGGCGGTTTCCGCGATCGTCACGTTTGCGCCGGGGCGAGGCGGGCATGCCAATGACGAGCCGAACCGGATCTGCGCGCCGCAGACGCTTCTTGCGGCTGCGGCCGAGTTCGGCAAGGTGGCGCGCATTCCCGTCACATGGCTCGTTGCGGCCAATGACAGCTATTTTGCGCCCGCATTCTCGCGACAAATGGCAGAAGCGTTTCGTGGCGGTGGTGGCAAGGTCGATTTCCGCGTATTGCCCGCCACAGGCAGCGAGGGCCATTGGATGATCGAGTTTGAGGACGGTGTGAAGGCCGCGGGGCGTGCGCTCGACGCCGCCATGAACCAAACCACCCCTGGCAGGTCAAACAAACCATGATGCCCAAATGGCCCGATGACGACGTGATCCTGTTCGACGGCGTCTGCATCTTCTGCTCGCGCTGGATACGGTTCGTCGCGGCACGCGATCAAGCGAAGCGATTTCGCTTCACCCCGATTCAGTCGGACTACGGTTCGAAGCTCGCCCGCAACTTCGGCATCGATCCCAATGATCCCGACACCAATGCCGTGGTGCATGGCGGGGAGGTGTACATGAAGTCGGATGCTGCGCTGACGGTGCTGTCGCAGCTTCCCGGCTGGCGCTGGGCGCGCGTGCTGTTCGCCGTGCCGAAGCCGCTGCGGAATGCCGTGTACAGCCTCGTTGCGCATAACCGCTATCGCATCTTCGGCAAGTACGACGCCTGCTTCGTGCCAGATGCGGATTTACGGGCGCGGGTGATCGAGTGATTCATCATTGCGAGGAGTGAAGCGAGACGCCTCCAGACTGTCTCTGCGGAGGGCTTCTGGATTGCTTCGCTGCGCTCGCAATGACGGAGTGTGAGGTTACGGATTGCGGAGGGCTGCGAGCACCTCACCCGCCGCGCGCTCGCCACTGTCGCGCGCCCCATGCGCCGTCGTGAAGAAGTTCGGCGACGTCGCTTCGCCCGCGAAGAACAACCGCCCATCCACCGGCGCAGCCAGCACGGCACGATCCCCCGCATGCCCTGGGAGCGCGTGCGAATACGATCCTCGCGCAAACGGATCGTGCGCCCAGCGCGACTCGTAGAGCGGCGTCAGCTTGCGGCGGATGTCGTTGCCGAGGAAGCCCGCGATCTCATCGATGCTGTGTGCGGCGATGGCGCCTTCGCCGGCATCTTCCAGCATGCGGGCAAAGCTGCCGCCGAAAAAGCCCTCGATGCAGGGCTGGCCGAACGGGCGGATATGGTAGGTGCCCATCTCGGTCCGCATGGTGGCGCCGCGCAGATTGCCTTCGCTGGGGAAGGCTTCGGCGTCGTCGAGGGCCAGCGTGACCTTGTCGTCGACGCCGAGCGGCAGGCCGGCCGCGGCGCTCACCTTGGACGGAAGCGGCGGCGAGAATCGGATCGCTTCATCGGCAATCAGATTGGTCGGCACCGTGACGATCACCTTGTCGGTCGTCAGCGTGCCCAATGATGTCTCGAGGCGGATACGCTGGCCGGAATGATCGACCCGCGTGATGTTGCAATCCAGCGCCACGGGGCATGGTGCACCATAGGCCGCAACAAGAGCGCCGTAGCCGCGGCGGATGCGCCAGTTGAGTTCGGTGTCCTCATAGGCGTCCCAGTCCAGCGTCGACATGTCCTTCAGCTCGCACCCGTTGATGTAGGTCGAGATCGCGTCGATCATCGGATTCCAGCGATTGCCGGGCTCCAGGCTCCGGCTCGCGGGCTCGTCCTCGCCCCTCTGCGCGGCCTGCCAGAGACGCTGATAGAATGCGTCCATCGCGCGCATGAAATCGTCGCGCTGCTCTTTCGGAAACGCATTGCCGAAGGTGCGCTCGCGCCAGGGCGGCAGGTCCCTGTTGACCTCGAAACCGATGTTTTGCGCGATAGCGACGAAGGAGTTCCTGTCGGCCGAGTGCAGCCAGCCGCAACCGACGTCGAAGGTGACCTCAGGCGAGGCCTGTACGGTCCAGGCGCGCCCTCCGAGACGGTTGCGCGCCTCCAGCACGATCACGGAAAGGCTTGAGCTGCGCAGCGCATGTGCGGCGCCGAGGCCGGCGGCACCGGCACCGATGATGGCGACGTCGACGGATGAGGGGAGAGAGCCCATCCGCGGGCTCTAGCACGTTCGCGGGGGGCGCTGAAGTCAGCACAAGCGCGCTGTCATCGCCCGCCTAGTGCGCCATTGCGCACAGGGGCGGGCGATCCAGTATTCCAGAGGCGGCAGTGATTGAACCGAAAGGCCGCGGCGTACCGGATGCCCCGGTCGAGCCGGGGCATGACAGTCATTGAGGGCGCCGGCTTACGCCACCGCTTCCTTGGACTTTTCCGCGCGCTTGCGCTCGTTCGGGTCGAGGTGCTTCTTGCGCAGGCGGATCGACTTAGGGGTGATCTCCACCAGCTCGTCGTCCTCGATATAGGCCAGCGCCTTTTCCAAAGTCATCCGGATCGGCGGGGTCAGGCGCACAGCCTCGTCCTTCGAGGTCGTGCGGATGTTGGTGAGCTGCTTGCCCTTGAGCACGTTGATTTCGAGATCGTTGTCGCGGGTGTGCTCGCCGACGATCATGCCCTTGTAGACCTTCCAGCCGGGCTCGATCATCATCGGGCCGCGGTCTTCCAGCTTGAACATGGCATAGGCGACCGCTTCGCCCTGGTCGTTGGAGATCAGGACGCCGTTGCGGCGGCCCTGGATCGGGCCCTTGTAGGGCAGGTAGTTGTGGAACAGGCGGTTCATGATGGCCGTGCCCTTGGTGTCGGTCATCAGCTCGCCCTGGTAGCCGATCAGGCCGCGGGTCGGCGCGTAGAACACCAGGCGGAGGCGGTTGCCGCCGGACGGCTTCATCTCGATCAGCTCGGACTTGCGCTCGCTCATCTTCTGCACGACGACGCCGGAATGCTCCTCGTCGACGTCGATCACCACTTCCTCGATCGGCTCCAGGGTCTGGCCGGTAGCTTCGTCCTTCTGGAACACGACGCGCGGGCGCGACACGGAGAGCTCAAAGCCCTCGCGGCGCATGGTCTCGATCAGGATCGCAAGCTGCAATTCGCCGCGGCCGGACACTTCCATCGCGTCCTTGTCGGCGGATTCGACCACGCGCAGCGCAACATTGCCTTCGGCCTCGCGCAGCAGGCGGTCGCGGATCAGGCGGCTTGTGACCTTGTCGCCTTCGGTGCCGGCAAGCGGCGAGTTGTTGACGATGAACGACATCGACACCGTCGGCGGATCGATCGGCTGCGCTTGGATCGGGGTGTCGACTGTGGGGTCGCAGAAGGTGTCGGCCACGGTGCCCTTGGGCAGTCCGGCGATGGCGACGATGTCGCCGGCCTCGGCGATCTCGACGGGTTGACGCTCGAGGCCACGGAACGCCAGGATCTTGCTGATGCGGCCGGTTTCCACGAGCTTGCCGTCGCGCGACAGCACCTTGACGGCCTGGTTCGGCTTCACGGTGCCCGACGCAATGCGGCCGGTGATGATGCGGCCGAGATAGGGGTTGGCCTCGAGAATCGTGCCGAGCAGCCGGAATGGACCTTCCTCGACCACCGGCGGCGCCACATGCTTGATGACGAGATCGAACAGCGGCTTCATGCCGACGTCATGGGGTGCGTCCGGCGAGTCAGCCATCCAGCCGTTCTTGCCCGACCCGTAGAGGATCGGGAAGTCGAGCTGCTCGTCGGTAGCGTCCAGCGCCGCGAACAGGTCGAACACCTCGTTGACGACTTCGGAGATGCGGGCGTCAGGACGATCGACCTTGTTGATCGCGACGATCGGCTTCAGGCCGAGCTTGAGCGCCTTGCCGACCACGAATTTGGTCTGCGGCATCGGGCCTTCAGCGGCGTCGACCAGCACGATCACGCCGTCGACCATCGACAGGATACGCTCGACCTCACCGCCGAAATCGGCGTGGCCGGGAGTGTCGACAATGTTGATCCGGGTGTCTTCCCAATGCACCGAGGTGCATTTGGCCAGAATGGTGATGCCGCGCTCGCGTTCCAGATCGTTGGAATCCATCGCGCGCTCGACCTGGCGCTGGTTGTCGCGATAGGTGCCGGACTGCTGCAGCAGCTTGTCGACCAAGGTGGTTTTGCCGTGGTCGACGTGAGCGATGATGGCGATGTTACGAAGATTCATGAAAGAGCTTCTTTGCGGTCGGACAATGGGTTAAGCGCGATCTCGCCGGTCGAGCCGGGACCTCTTCACGGATAACGCTGGAAACGTGGAAACGGGGCCTGCTTCGCCCAAAAAGGAAACCCGGCCATATCGACCGGGCACCCTACGCGTTTGCGGCGCAATATAAGCAAAAACCGCCAAAAAACAATGCGTTCTTTCGGGGTTGGTTGATTGAATTTTATCTGGGAATCCCAGGGACTTGGGCGATTTCTGGGCCAAACCGGCGTTTCATCGGGAAACCGGCTTCAATCAGCCCTGTGCGGAGCTGGGGCTGCTGCCCCCTCCTCGGTTGGATAGACCCCCCGCAGCACCTCCTCGAAATGCATCTTCACGGCGTCGTTGCACAGGCAGGCGCGCTGGCGCAGGCCGTCATGGTTGCGGACCAGGATCGCGCCCCGCCGCGTATCGAGAACGCCTTCGGCCTTGAACGACTGGAGCACGCGGCTCGCATAGCTGCGGCCGACTCCGAGCAGCGTCGCGAGCTGCTCATGGGTCAGCGGCACACTGCTCTCGTCGCCGGTCCGTTCCATCGCCGCCAGGATCCACTTGGCCGTGCGCTGCTCGATCGAGTGGATGGCATTGCAGGCGGTGGACTGGAAAATCTGCGCCAGCAGGCAGTCCGCATAGCGGGCGAAGATGTTGCGCAGCGAGGGGGAGCGCAGCTTGGCGGCCTCCAGCCTGGCGACGTTGATACGGGCAAAAGGTCCGCCGAATTTCACGCAGATGCGGGTGTAGGCCGGCAGAAAGCCCTCGCTGACGATGCCGCCCACCGCGCCTTCACGGCCAACGAGAATGGTCTCAACGTCGCGGCCGTCTTCGTTCGGAACGAGAAACGTGGCGAGCGCCGGTCCGCATGGAAAATGCACGACCTGGACGTCGTCGCCGGGACTGTAGAGCAGCTCGTTGGCCGCGGCGTCATCCACGGCGACGTGCGGCGCGAGCAGCGCGTAGTCCGCCGGGTTCAAACGCCGCAACAGATTGTTGGCCGGCCGGCCGTCGGCCTCGGTCGTCGTCTTGCTGGTGCGCAAGTCCATCGTGGTTCCTCTGATCTCCTCTCGACACTATCGAGGTCCGGTTCCTGGTTGTGTGCACAAGTGGACAGACGGGGAAACAGTTGTGTGGTGAGTTTCGTTCCGGGAACCCTCCGATGCGCTCGGCGCAGGCGTCGGAGCGAGGCTGTCCTGATCGAAAAATGATGCAGACCTCGATAGCCAGGATCATGATACCTGTTCCCCCGGACGGCTCGGCCGCTATTCCCGCCGATGTCCTCATCGTCGAGGACGATCCGATCATTGCGATCGATTTCGAGGATCGCTTGCTCGGATTCGGCGTGGCGCGCGTGCGTTCCGTGGGGTCGGTGGCTCAGGCGCTGGCCGAGATCGCCGCGCGTGCGCCGGATTTCGCGTTGCTCGACGTCGAACTGGGCCGCGAGAAAAGCTTTGCCGTCGCCGAGCGGCTGATGGCCGCCCGGATCCCCTTCGTCTTCGTGACCGGCTATGGCGCAGAGACCGGCATCCCCGCCGACTTCAAGGCCCTGCCAAGGCTGCAAAAGCCCTGCTCGAGCGAGGCTCTCGAGACCGCGCTCCGCACGCGCGGCGCCTGATCGCCCGTCGCGAGCGGCTCACGCCAATTTCGGATCGAGCGTGGTCGACCACAGCGCGACGTCGGCACGGTCGCGCAGCGTCACCGTCATCTGGCCGGAGGCGCCGTCGATCTTGACGTGACCGAAGAACTGCATGCCGGTGGACGGCGGTAGGTTCTGGTTGTCCCTGCCCGGCGCCTTGATGAAGCGCACCTCGGGCCCGAAGGTGTTGTCGAGCGCGTTCGGACCGAAAGTGCCCGCATGCAGCGGGCCCGAGACGAACTCCCAGAATGGCTCGAAATCCTGGAACTGCGCCTTGTTCGGATCGTAATAGTGCGCGGCGGCGTAGTGCACGTCCGCCGTCAGCCACACCGTATTGCTGATCGGCGCCATCTTGATGAAGCGCAGGATGTCGGCGATCTCGAATTCGCGGCCGCGCACCGGGCCATCGCCTTGCGCGAACGCCTCAGATCCGCCCTTGGGCGTGTCCGAAACAACCAGGCTGAGCGGCATGTCGGAGGCGATCACCTTCCAGGTCGCGCGCGAATTCAGAAGGCCGCGCTTGAGCCACGCGATCTGGTCAGGACCGAGGAAGTAGCTCGCCGGGCCATAAGCGGTTTCGAGATTGGGGCCGTTCGGGCCGCGATAGCTGCGTTCGTCGAGCACGAAGACGTCGAGATGCGGGCCGTAGGAGATCTGGCGGTAGACCCGGCCCGGCTCAGCGATGCTCTCGCGCATCGGATACATCTCGTGAAACGCGCGCGCCCCGCGCGCGGCGAGCAGCGCGATGTTGCGCTCCTTGTAGGTCTCCGGCAGCTCCTTCGATGCGGACCAGTTGTTGGTGACCTCGTGGTCGTCCCACTGCACGAAGATCGGGACTTCGGCATTGAAGGCGCGCAAATTGTCGTCGGTCAGATTGTATTTGTGCGCGGCGCGGTACTCGTCCAGCGTCTCGGCGACCTTGGCCTTCTCCGCAATCGTGATGTTCTTCCAGATCTTGCCGTCGGCAAGCTTCACCTCGGATGCGATCGGGCTATCGGCGTAGATCGTATCGCCGGAGTGCAGGAAGAAGTCCGGCCGATGCTTGCGCATCGCGGAGAAGGTGAACATGCCGCCATCATCCGGATTGATGCCCCAGCCTTGTCCGGCGACGTCGCCGCCCCAGACGAAGCTGACATCGCGGCGGTTGGCGGGCGCCGTACGGAAGCGGCCGACCACCGGCTCACCCTCGACGGCGGTGTGCGAAAGGTCGCGAAAGCGGACGCGATAGAAGATGTCCTGTCCGCCCGGCAGGTTGTCCAGCAGCATCTTCGCGGTGAAGTCGCTCTCGGGCAGCGCCGCGATCGGCGGCAGCGCACGAACGTCCTTGAACGACTCGGTCGTCGCCACTTCGACCAGCATCTGCGCGGGCCTGTCCGTACGGGCCCAGACCACGCCGCCATCGACGGTGACGTCGCCCGACTGCACGCCATGCGTCACGGCGGGCCGGTCGGCAGCACGCGAGAGATGCGGCATCGCGATCGCGCCGAGCGCGCCGGCGCTGGTGGCGAGGAAGCGGCGGCGGGAGAATTTGATTTTCATGGGAATGGTCTCTGCATCGCGTGAGACGACTTGCTCAGGTGATCGAAACGATCGCGTTCGAAGCTATATCGAGACAGTGTGACGCAGCAATAACGCGCGCAAGCGGTTATGCGTTGCCGGCGGCCCGGAATTGCGCGCTGGTGCGTTGCAGGTTTTGCGGCATGGTGAACAGCACCGCCTTGCGGTCGGCAATGGCTGTGTGGAACTGATCGAGCACGATGTTGAAGGCCGTGAGTGCGCCTTCCTCGATCGCGCCGTGATCGTAGCAGCGCAGCGTGTCGCGCAGGATCTCGTCGGCTTCGGTCTGCATCTGGTCGAGTTCTTCGGTCGTCTCGCTCTTGCGTGCCGCCGTGATCATGTCGAGCAGGCGTTCGCGCAGATGGCTGTTGTTGTCGCGTTCGTCCTTCTTCAGATAGCCCGCGAACCAGGCGCCGACCGAGCCCATGGCCGAAAGTGCCATCAGGGTCCACCAGATGTAATCGCTGTATTTGTCGAGGAAGGTCTTTTCCTCGCCGTCGACGAAGGCGGCGGCGCCGGGATGCACGGGGATCACCGCATCCTTGTCGGTGTCGGGCGTCTCGATCTTCGCGGCCAGCGGGAATTCCGTCACCAGTTGCTGCCGCACGGAAAAGAGCTGTCGCGTGAACGCCGCGACGGTGGTCTCCGACAAGCCTTTGCGCGCCACGATGTGGTGCGAGAAGCTAATCGTCTTGACTTCGTCCTCGGGACGATCCGGCGAGCCACCATATGTGCCGGCGGGGATCTCCGCGGCTTCATAGACCGGATGATTCTGGGCGATCGCATCCGCGGAATCGATCGCGAGGAACGTCGGCGTGCCGCCGTCCTTGGCAGAAGCTGCGATCGCATCCGACGTGATCTTGCTGTTGACGGGGCCCGCCGCGAGATAGGCATCGGCCTTCTGCGCCTTGATCGCCTCGGCGACTTCGCTGGCCGGGAACTGGATGATCTCGACCTTGGCGGGATCGACGCCGTATTGCTGCAGAATCACCTTGAGCAGGCTGACATTGGCCTGGGTGCGGCCGACCACGCCGACGCGATGGCCGGCGAGCTGCGCGATCTTGGTGATCCTGGCGCCTTTTCGCTTGCCCTTGCCGGGCACCGACCACAGCACGACCACGTTCTTGCGCAGGGTCGCGACTGCCTGTGCATTCTTCGGCACGTCGACGTCGCCGCGCACGATGGCGAGATCGACCTTGCCTTCGGCGAGGGCATCGGCGCTGGCGGTGGCACCGTCGGTCTGGATCGGCCGCAGCCTCACATAGCTCTTGTGTTGCGCGAAGGCCTGGGTCAGCGCCTGCACGACCTTGACGTCGTCACTGTTGGCCGGACCGACCGCGATCTTGAGCGTCACCGGCCGCATGGCGAAATAGTAGCCGCCCACCAGCGCGCCGATGATGGCCAGCAGCAATGCGAGAGAGATAAGCGCAGTCCTTCGCGCCGCGGATCGCGGCGACGTCGGGACGGGCGCTTCGGCCAGGTCCAATCCCCCGGTCATCGATCTCCCAAACAGGCGCTTCAGGCTCAGTTTCATCTTGGCCGGCGATTTACGCTCGCAAGTGTAGCAAATTTCTTGCCCGGCGGGGTTACATCTGCGTCATGGTTAGCGAGACGGACGAAATCCCTGCTGAACCAGGGCCCTACGCACGGTGGTAGGGTAAAGTTCCCCTGAATACGGAGTTCATCATGGCAGAGCGGCTGACAGGCGATGCACGCAGGCAGGCATTGGGCGACCTCCCGGGCTGGGCGGAAGTTCAAGGCCGGGACGCGATCGGGAAAACCTTTGTCTTCAAGGATTTCAACGAAGCGTTCGGCTTCATGACCCGTGCGGCGCTGGTCGCCGAGAAGATGGACCATCATCCCGAATGGCGGAACATCTACAAGACGGTGGACGTGGTGCTGTCGACCCATGACGCCGGCGGCGTCACCAGGCTCGACATCGCCCTCGCCCATGCCATGGACGCCTTCGCCGGGCTGACACCTGCAGGCTGACATCCGGCTGACATCTTGCGGAGACCGGCCGCGTCCCCATGTTGTGATCGACACAGGATATGCCATCCACCGCGCCGGGCTGAACGGAGAGTTTTCGACCATGGCTGCCGAACACAGCGTCGGCTTCGAGCCGGCCGATCGGCTCGCGGAAGATCGCGAGAGCGTGCGCCGCCGCTTCTGGCGCAAGCTCAAGCGCGTCGCCGCGCAACTGCCCTTCGCGGAAGATCTGCTCGCCGCCTATTACTGTGCGTTCGACCGGCAGACCCCGCGCCATGTCCAGGCCTCGCTGCTCGGCGCCATCGCCTATTTCATCCTGCCGTTCGATTTCATCCCCGACGTGATGCCGATCCTCGGCTTCACCGACGACGCGGCCGTGCTCGCCACCGCCCTCCGCATGGTCGCCAGCCATATCACGCCGGAGCACCGCGAAGCCGCCCGCGCCGCGCTGAAGCGCGGGGTGGATGAGGCGGCGGAGTAGTTTTCGCCACGCAATCCGCTGTCATTCCCCGCGCAGGCGGGGAATCCAGTACGCCGCGGCTTCTCGGTTCAATCATCGGCGTCACGGAGGACCGGATCGCCTGGTCAAGCCGGGCGATGACAGCGACTATTCGGACTACCTCTCACTTCTTCTCCGCCCGTGCCTTCTCGGCGTCCCATGCCTGGAATTGCCTGAACAGTGCCTCCTTGTCCTTGTCGGACACGTTGGCAGCGGTCGGGCTCTGCTTCAAGAACGCCTCGAAGCGCTGACGTGTCACCGGCTCGATGCCGTGCTTGTCGAGCCATTGTTGCGCCACGGGCAATCTGTTCCAGCCGGCCAGCGGCGCCGCGAGCGAAACCTCCTTCCACTTGGGATGGAAGGGCGGGTTCTGGAGTTCGGGGAATTTCGTGAAGAACGCGTCCACGAACAGCGCGATCTTGCGATAGCGATCGGTGTTCGGGGCCCAATTGTAGGCCGCAAGCACCGCCGGCACCGCAATCGTATCGACCGTTTCACCCTCCTTGATCAGGTTCGGGTAGTCCTTCGATGTCAGCGTCGCCGGCAGATAATCGCCCTGCAGGGGTTTGGCGTAATCGACGCCCGCGAGATGGAAGCGGCCGTCATTGGCGAAGGTCGAGACCGATTTGTAGGGCTTGCCGCCGGTCACGATCACCGCGTCCAGCTCGCCGGCCTTGAGTTTTTCCATCGCGATGCGCTGCTCGATATACAGGAAGTTCGCCTTGATCCCGAGCCGCTCGAACACCGTGAGCGCCGTCACGAAGGTGCTGCCATTGGGCAGGTCGACGCTGACCTTCTTGCCTTCGAGATCCTTCAGCGTCGCGATCGAGCGCGGCGCGATGACCTGAACCTCCTCGTTGTAGAGCTTGGTGACATAGGTGAACTGCTTCTTGATGTCCTTGGCAAAGCCCTTGCGCTCGAGATAGTCGAGCGTGTCGACGCGAACGATGCCGAGGTCGACGCCCTGCAGGAAAAGAATGTCGGCCACGCTCTGCACCGAGCCGCGGCCGACGATCGGCAGCACCCGGATCTTGTTGCCGTCGTCGAGCACCGAGGCGAGGTCGGCGCCGAACTGCACATAGGTGCCGCCGATCGTACCCGTGATCAGCGTGACGGTGTTGGCGTTCAGCGCCTGTTTGGTCGACGTCGATCCGAACTGGAAGATGGCCTTCAGACTGTCCGAGACCTTGGCCGGATCATATTCGGTCTGCTCGGCGCGCGCCGCGAAGGCGCAGATCGTCACGATGGTGGCAAGCGCCATTTTCAAGAAATTACGCATGATGTCCCCTGAAGAGTTCTAGTTTGGAAACTGGGCAAGGCGCTGACGCGCCTCGGCCGATCCGAGCGTTGCGGCCCGCCGGTACCAGTCACGTGCGACCGCAGCGTCCGGGATGATGCTCCGGGTGTCGCTGGTGCCCAGCACCACGGGATCATAGGTCTGCGCCAGCAGCAGCGCGGCCGCCGCATCTTTCGCATTGGCCGCACGTTCGAGCAGCAGGCGCGCCGCGCCGACGTCGCCGACGCTGATCATGCTCCTTGCACGCGTCATCAGCCCTGCCAGCGTGTCGGGGTCGAGCGTCCTGGCCGGCTCCGGGGGGGCAGGGAGTGCCGCGACGGGCGCCGGCGCTTGCACTTGTGTTGGCGCCTGCGCCTGCAACGCAATCTGATAGGCGCTTGCGATGGCTTCGCGGCTTGGCACTGTCGGTGGTGCGGAAAGGTTCTGTCTGTCGGCGCTCGCCAGCGTCGTGTTGGTCACACGGGCTGGATCCTTGATCGGGACCGGCGGCGCGACCGGCGTACTGGCCTGGGCTGCGGCTGTCGAAGTTCCTGCGTTTGCGGCAACCAGGCCTCGCAGGTCGGATTCGAACAGGACAGCCAGGATCGCCGCTGCGGATATCGCGATCACCGCAGCGAAAAGTCGTGGCACGATCCTCGTTCCGGTGCCCAGCGCCAGCGGCGCATATTCCCGCGGGTCCGGCTCCCCCAGCGGATCGCACAGGAACAGCGGCATTGGATCTTCGGAAAAGTCGGCCCGTGCGGCCCGCGCACGGATATAGGACGCGGTCGGCGGTTGTGATGCAGCTCGATCGGAGTCGAACGTGCGCGACTCCCCGGACGGATGATAGGCCGTCGTCTCCATGGTGATACTCCCCATTTTTAACGCAACGCAACGCAGGGGCAGTCCCGGCTTCAGTCTTCTTGTTGTTGTCCAGAAGCGCCCCGCAAACTGGAACCATTAAATCGCCGTTTGAATCAGCCCAAAAGACGACGGCCGTTTGCGCGAATTGGGAGATATTTGGGTTTGATTGGGGCGCGGACGCGGAGTGCACCGCAATTTCGGCAGCGTGGGTGCGGAGAATTTTAGGGAATTTTGGTGGGCGCTGCGGCCTGTCCCATACTCGCTGTCATTCCCCGCCACCGGGTCTCGCCTTCGGCCGGCCTGATGATAGGCTCCGGCGGGGAATCCAGTAAGCCGCGGCCCATCGGCTCAATCACTGCTGTCACTGAATACCGGATCGCCCGGTCAAGCCGGGCGATGAGAGTTGTGTATGTGGCTGTGTATGTGGCGAGCGTGCCTACGGCAACGCCGCCACAGCCAGCATTTTCACGGATGCAAGATCACCTTGCCCATCGCCTGACGTCCCGCGAGCACCTTCAGCGCCTCGGCGGTCTGGGCCAGCGGGAAGGTGCGGTCGACATGCGATGAAATTTTTCCTTCTGCGGTCCACTTCACGAGCTTCTCGAGATTGGCGCGGTTCTTCTCCGGATTCTGACGGGTCCAGGCGCCCCAGAACACGCCGCGGATATCGCAGCCCTTCAGGAGCGCGAGATTCAGCGGCATCTTCGGAATGTCGCCGGCGGCAAAGCCGATCACGAGGAAACGGCCTTCCCAGGCGATCGAGCGCAGCGCCTGCTCGGCATATGCGCCGCCCACCGGATCGAAAATGATGTCGACGCCTTTGCCGCCGGTGAGCTTGCGCAGGCCTTCCTTCAAATCTTCCTTGCCGTAGTTCAGTGTCAGCTCGGCGCCATGGGCCATTGCGAATTCGAGCTTCTCGTCCGACGAGGCGCAGGCGATCACCTTCAGTCCCATCAGCTTGCCGAGTTCGCAGGCGGCAAGTCCGGTGCCGCCGGCGGCGCCGAGCACCGCGAGCGTCTCGCCCGGCTTGGGGCTGGCGCGATCTTCCAGCGCATGCAGCGCGGTGCCGTAGATGATGATGATGCCGGCCGCACGGTCATAGTCGAGATTGTCGGGAATCTTCACGATCGAGGCCGCCGGCAGCGCGATCTTCTCGCGCGCACCGTTGTGGCCGCAGGAGGCGACGACGCGATCGCCGACCTTCACCTCGGTCACGCCGGGACCGACGCTCTCGATCACACCGGCGACTTCGGCTGCCGGCGAGAACGGGAACGGCGGCTTGATCTGGTACTTGCCCTGAATCATCAGGATGTCGAAGAAGTTCAGCGCCGCCGCCTTGATCGCGATCACGGCCTCGCCGGGACCCGCCACCGGATCCGGCACGTCGGCGAGCACGAGATCGTCGGGCTGGCAATATTGCGAGCAGAGGATGGCTTTCATGGCGGCACCTGAAGCGTTTCGGGGTGGAATTATAGTTGACCCGTTTCTGCCGGATTTAAGCACGGGCGACAATCCGGTTTCTTTGCGCAAGGCGATGCGCCGGCCTATCCTCGTGTCATTGCGAGCGCCTCGAAGCCATCCGGAGTCCGCGCGGCGGAAATAGTCTGAATGGCTTCGCCGCCTCGCAAAGACGAACAAGAAAAAGAAGGGATTCAAACGATGTTTGAAACAGGTCTGCTCAAGGGCAAGCGCATTCTCGTCACCGGCGGCGGCTCGGGTCTCGGCGCCGCGATGGGGCATCGTTTCCTCGCGCTCGGCGCCGAGCTCGTGATCTGCGGACGCAAGCTCGATCGGCTCGAGGCCACAGCGGGCGAGATGCGCGCGCAGACCGGCGGCAAGGTCACCACCATCGCATGCGACATTCGCGACGGCGCCGCGGTCGAGAGCATGATGGATGCGATCTGGCGCGATGCACCACTCGATGTCCTCGTCAACAATGCTGCCGCGACCTTCATCGCGCAGAGCGAGCACCTCTCCTTCCGCGCCGCGGACGCGATCCTCGCGCCGACGCTGCACGGCGCGATGTATTGCACGCTCGCCGCCGGCAAGCGCTGGATCGACGGCAGGCATGGCGGCGTCGTGCTCTCGATCCTCTCGACTTCCACCATCACCGGCCGCGCCTTCACTGTGCCGTCGGCGATGGCAAAGTCGGCGGTGCTGGCGATGACCAGGAGCCTCGCGGTGGAATGGGGGCCGAAGGGCATCCGCACCGTCGCGATCGCGCCCGGCCCATTCCCGACCGCCGGCGCGTCGGGCCAGCTCCGCCCTGAAGGCCGCGACGAAGGCTGGACCGCGCGCAACCCGATGGGCCGCACCGGCGAGCACAGCGAGCTTGCCGATCTCGCCAGCTTCCTGGTTTCCGACCGCGCCGGCTACATCAATGGCGAGATGGTGGTGATCGACGGCGGCGCGCATCTGCGCAGTTCCGGCGCGGAGGATTTGTTGCGCTGGACCGACGCGCAATGGGCCGAGCAGCGCGCCGCGCGATCCAAAGGCTGACTAGCTAACTGCCTTCCCAAATTGGGCTTTCCCGGCTATCCCTGCTGCGGGGACAAAGCGCGGCCGAGCCATCTTCCAGTCACAATATTGAGGGAACCACTCCAGCATGTGGCGGGTGCTGATTTTAGCTTTGATGACTGGGGCAGTGGCTTGGGGAATCACCGATTCCGCGCGGGCGCAGACCGCGCAACCGGCCCCGAAGGTGGTTCCGAAAGCGGCCATACCATCCGTCAACACGGCTGCGAAGACCGCGGCAAAACCCGAGGGCAAGCCGGCAACTCCACCCGCGGCGGTTGCGGGCGGCGCCGAGCCGACGCTGATCGGCCAATTCGGTACCTGGGGCGCCTATTCGGCCACACCTAACGGCAAGAAGGTCTGCTTCGCACTGGCCAAGCCGTCGTCGTCGAAGACCAACCCGCCGAATCGTCCGCGCGATCCTGCCTATGCGTTCGTCTCGACCCGGCCGTCGGAGAAGGTGAACAACGAAGTCTCGGTCATGATCGGCTACGCGCTGAAGCCGGGCTCGGAATCGTCGGTCGAGGTCGGCGGGGCTGCCTTCGCGATGTACACGCAGGGCGACGGCCTCTGGATCAAAAACGCGGCCGAGGAGGACCGCATGGTCGAAGCCATGCGCAAATCGGCCGATCTCGTGGTCAAGGGTGTCTCGGCCAAGGGCACGGAGACGACCGACACGTTCTCGCTGAAGGGTCTGGCCCAGGCGCTGGACCGGATCGCGCAGGATTGCCGGCGTTAGGCCTGCGGGCGGGAAGGTCGCAATCGGCGGTTCCGGTTGCTATATAAAGCCGTATTCCGAACGTGCAGCCGTCATGGCCGGGCTTGTCCCGGCCGTCCACGTGCCAGCCGCGGGGGCGAAAGAACGTGGATGCCCGGGACGAGCCCGGGCATGACGAGAGATATCAGGCAACCAACCCATGCAACCGACGACCGAGCCGCACAACGCAATCCTGGTGGAGAAGACTCCGCTCGAAACCTATGTGCCGCCGGCCAGGCCGTCGCTCATCGGCCTGTCGCGCACCGAGCTTGCCGACCGCCTCGGCGAGATCGGCGTTGCGCCCGCACAGCGCAAGATGCGGGTGCAGCAGCTGTGGCACTGGATGTATTTCCGCGGCGCCCAGAATTTCGACGAGATGACGTCGGTCTCGAAGGGCATTCGCGCCGAGCTCGCGCAGCATTTCACCGTCGACCGTCCCGAAGTCGTGGCCGAACAGATCTCCAACGACGGCACCCGCAAATGGCTGCTGCGTCTGCCGAGTGGCGACAATGTCGAGAAGGCGCATGAAGTCGAGTGCGTCTACATCCCTGAAACCGATCGCGGCACGCTGTGTGTCTCCTCGCAGGTCGGCTGCACGCTGAATTGTTCGTTCTGCCACACCGGCACGCAGCGGCTGGTGCGCAACCTCACCGCCAGCGAGATCGTGGGACAGGTGATGGTGGCGCGCGACCGTCTCAACGACTGGGCCGATCGGGAAGACGGCACGCGCCGCGTCACCAACATCGTGATGATGGGCATGGGCGAGCCGCTCTACAATTTCGACGCGGTGCGGGATGCGCTGCTGATCGTCGGCGACAATGAGGGCATCGGTATCTCGCGCCGCCGCATCACGCTGTCGACCTCGGGCGTGGTGCCGAACATCGTGCGCGCCGGCGAGGAAATCGGCGTCATGCTCGCGATCTCGCTGCATGCGGTGCGCGACGAATTGCGCAACGAGCTGGTGCCGCTCAACCGCAAATATCCGATCAAGGAGCTGCTGCAGGCCTGCCGCGACTACCCCGGCGCCTCGAATGCGCGCCGCATCACCTTCGAATACGTGATGCTCAAGGGCGTCAACGATTCGCTCGACGATGCCAAGCTGCTGGTGAAGCTGCTCAAGGGCATTCACGCCAAGATCAACCTGATCCCGTTCAATCCTTGGCCCGGCACCGCATATGAATGCTCGGATTGGGACCAGATCGAGAAATTCTCCGAATACATCTTCAACGCCGGCTATTCCTCACCGGTGCGGACCCCGCGCGGCCGCGACATCCTTGCCGCCTGTGGCCAGCTCAAGTCGGAAACCGAAAAGCTCTCGGCCCGCGAACGCCAGGCGCTGCGCGCCATGGCGATGACGGATTGATCATGGCAACGCCCTCAAGGTTCGTCATGGTCGGGCTGGACCCGGCCATCCACGAGCCGCGAGACAAAAAGGCGTGGATGCCGGGGGCAAGCCCGGCAATGACGGTTGAGAGCGTAGTGATGCCATCGCGCGTAGCAATCTGCTGACATCATGTCCCTGATCGGCCGCCTCATCGTCATCTTCTTCGGCTTTCTCGCCGCCTGTTTCGTCGGCGGCATGATCGTCGTGGTGGCGCTGCTGTTTCCGGAATTCGCAGATCTCGGTGCCGGTCCCGTCGACCAGGGCACGATCGACATCCTGCTCGGCTTCGGCTTCATCTTCGTCTCGGGTTTTGCGCTGGTGCCGGCGGCGGTGATCGTCGCGATCACCGAAGCGCTCTTCATCCGCAGCGCGCTCGCTTATGCGCTCGGCGGCGGCCTCGTCGGGCTCGCCTGCTATCTCGGCCTCGTTCCCTTCCGCGCCGACACGTTCCAGTTCGAGGGCATCGTGCGGCGTCACCTGGAGATCATGACCGGTGCTGGCATCGTCGCCGGCGTGGTCTACTGGCTGATCGCCGGCCGCAATGCAGGCGCCTGGCGCATCCCCCCGCCCCCGCGCAATCCACCCCCGCCGCTGCCGTCGCATTCAAGGCCGGATGTGCGGTGATTTTCTTGCCCTCCGCCGGGGTTTTCATCCTCGCGCCACTCCGCTAAACCGCGCGCCATGAACCGTACCGGACTCTTCATCGCCCTGGCGCTGTGGCTCGTGATCGGCGTCGTTTTCGGCCTCTATCCCGAGCTCGATCTCAAGCTCGCGTCGCTGTTCTTCGACCCCGAGACCAAGACGTTTCCGCTCAAGCTGAACGAATGGGCGGCCTTCGCGCGTGACGCTGCGATGTGGGTGTCGTGGGCCTTCGTGCTGCCGCCGCTGGTCGCGCTATTGGTCAAGATGATCCGGCCCGACCGGCCGCTGATGGTATCGGGGCGCGCGATCGTGTTCCTGCTTGGCACGATCATCATGTCGGCCATCATTCTCTCCAACCTGACCTTCAAGACCTATTGGGGCCGGCCGCGGCCGGTGGTGGTGACGCAGTTCGCCGGCGACCAGCAATTCGTGGCGTGGTGGGATCCGCGCGGCGATTGCGCGCGCAATTGCTCGTTCTTCTCGGGCGAGGGCGCGACTGCGTTCTGGACGCTGGCGCCCGCCGCGCTGGCGCCGCCCGCGTGGCGGCCGCTCGCCTATGCCGGCGCAGTCATCTTTGGCTTCGCCACCAGCGGGCTGCGCATGGCCTTTGGCGGGCACTTCTTCACCGACGTGTCGATCGCCGGCCTCGTCACCTTCGTGGTGATCTGGTTCGCCTACGCCCTGATTTACCGTTGGCCGCGAACCCGGTTTTCGGACGCGGCGGTCGATGCCGCGCTGACCCGGCTGAACATGCCGGCCTACCGGCTCCGCCAGCGGCTGTTTGGCCGCAAGACGGGGGCGGCGCCCTCGGTTTGAGCCATTAAATGCGTGCCCACCCCCGTGAAATTTGATATGCGCGCGGTCAAGTTCGCTCCTCGCATCAGCCCTTCGAAGACCCGATTGGAAGCCCCATGACCACGATCCTGAAAAGCCTGCCCAAGGGTGAGAAAGTCGGCATCGCGTTTTCCGGCGGTCTCGACACCTCAGCGGCGCTGCTCTGGATGAAGCAGAAGGGCGCGCGCTGCTACGCCTATACCGCCAATCTGGGCCAGCCCGACGAGGCCGACTACAACGAGATCCCGCGCAAGGCGATGGAGTTCGGTGCCGAGAAAGCCCTGCTCGTCGATTGCCGCACACAACTCGTCCACGAAGGCATCGCCGCGATCCAGTCGGGCGCCTTCCACATCTCCACCGGCGGCATCACCTATTTCAACACCACGCCGCTCGGACGTGCGGTGACCGGCACGATGCTGGTCGCGGCGATGAAGGAGGACGGCGTCAACATCTGGGGCGACGGCTCGACCTTCAAGGGCAACGACATCGAGCGCTTCTATCGCTACGGCCTGCTGACCAATCCATCCTTGCGCATCTACAAGCCCTGGCTCGACCAGCAGTTCATCGACGAACTCGGTGGCCGCGCCGAGATGTCGGCGTTCATGACCGCGCAGGGCTTCGCCTACAAGATGAGCGCCGAGAAGGCGTATTCGACCGACAGCAACCTGCTCGGCGCTACCCACGAGGCAAAGGATCTCGAAAGCCTCGACAGCGGCATCAAGATCGTCAACCCGATCATGGGCGTGCCGTTCTGGCGTGACGACTGCGTCGTCACGGCCGAGAAGGTCGTGGTGCGGTTCGAGGAAGGCCAGCCGGTCGCACTGAACGGCCAGACATTCGCCGATCCCGTCGCGTTGTTCCTCGAAGCCAACGCGATCGGTGGCCGTCACGGCCTCGGCATGAGCGACCAGATCGAGAACCGCATCATCGAGGCCAAGAGCCGCGGCATCTACGAGGCGCCGGGCATGGCGCTGCTGCACATCGCCTATGAGCGCCTCGTCACCGGCATCCACAACGAGGACACCATCGAGCAATACCGCATCAGCGGCATGCGGCTCGGACGCCTGCTCTACCAGGGCCGCTGGTTCGATTCGCAGGCCCTGATGCTGCGCGAGACCGCGCAGCGCTGGGTCGCGCGCGCCGTCACCGGCGAGGTGACGCTGGAGCTGCGCCGCGGCAACGACTACTCCATCCTCAACACCGAGAGCCCCAACCTCACCTATGCGCCGGAGCGGCTCAGCATGGAGAAGGTCGAGGACGCCGCCTTCACCCCGGCCGACCGCATCGGGCAACTCACCATGCGCAACCTCGACATCGCCGACACGCGCACCAAGCTGAAGCTCTACACGGACACGGGCCTGCTCTCGGGCAGCGAGGGTTCGCAGATCTTCCGGCTCGAGAACGACAAGGGTTGATATTCCAATAGCCCGGATGGAGCGTAGCGCAATCCGGGACGTCCTCCCAAGCTGATAGATTCCCGGATCGCGCTGCGCTCCATCCGGGCTTCTGTAACGGGCCTCAGTAAGTCAATCCCTTTTTGCCTGATCCAATCGCTGGGCACTTGCTTCTGT
>NZ_JAFCKW010000003.1:0-402500 GCF_018129965.1 Bradyrhizobium diazoefficiens
ACCAGGCGGAAGATGTTATCCAGGATCTTGGCGTTGTTCGGCTCCTGCTCGAACTTCACCAGCTGATTGTCGACGGTATCCAGGCTCTCGCTGGTCTCCGTCAAGAACTCCCGCAACAGATCATCCATGAGCTATGCCTTGTTGAGCTGAAATTTCGACGCCTGTGCCGCACTTGGATCAGACGGAAGACCTCGCCTGGATCGTTAGACATCCCCTTTCACGGTCGCGTTAATTTCAGCCTCCGTGCTAATACGGATATTGAAGAGAAGTTGGCCGTTCGGCCGCATGCGTAAGCGTTTTCCGGCAAGAGCCGCGCGATATTTCACGCGCCCGATGCCATAGGTAAACGCCCGGATAACGGCGTGACGACGTGCGAAAAAAAATCAGGCCGGTGCGGCGGCATATGCACGGAATGCGCGAGATTGATTCAAATCGAGCGCAATCGGAAGTGCCCGGACCGCCGTCTGCCGGATCCGCGACATCTGCACTTGGAGTCAACGGACGCTTATTGCGCCTAAGCGGGGATTGACACCGCGTTAAGCCAACTGCGCGGTCGCAGCCCGGTGCTCCGCGAGGCAATTCTTGACTGCGGCCAGTAGCGCTTCCGGCGCAAACGGCTTGCGGAGGCAACGCGCCGCACCGAGCTCGAGTGCCATGCGGAGGAAGTCGGGAGCGGGAGAGTTCAGATTGGCAAAGGCATAGCCGGACATCGCGATGAGCGGAGTGGCCGGAGCGCGCTCGTGAAAGACACGGATCGATTCGAAGCCTCGCATATGCGGCATGAAGATATCGATCACCATCAGATCGAACCGCCCGCTTTCGAGAGCGCGTAATCCGGCTTCGCCTCCGTCGGCAATCGTCACCCGAAAATTGTTTCGCTGCAGACAGATCTCGATGGCCATGCAAACCATCGGATCGTCGTCGACGACGAGAATATGGTGCTGACCTTCCATCCCCGTTTGGGCGTCCCGTTCTGGCGCGTCAAGAATTGAACCGTGAGGCACGCCGCTCTCCTCTGGCTGGGATCGAGACATTGATGACCGCAAGATGGGGGAAGGGGATCACACATGCGGCGCTGGAGAGCCGCGTTACGTCCCAAGCGTGATGGTTGAATGCCCGCGCGAGAAACAGGGCCGCACGTATCGGCCAGCGTCCGGTCAAGTCCCTAATACGGTGCTTCCGTCTCACGATGGCTCCGTTGCCATTTAATCCCGACGCTTCAATCAAGCAGGCGTTGCATGTTCATGACCGAATCAGCGCGCCATTCTCATTTCCGCCGCAAACACGACGGCCTGTCTGCCCTCCATCAGGTATATGGACGCCGACACAACCTTTGCGATATTGTAAAATAACCGTGCAACTGGATCACGAAGGATGTGCGGTATCGACTTGTCGATAACCGCCCGGATTGATCCCTGCATGAGCGCAAGTCACCCGCCGAACCAGCTGCTGCAAATGCTCGACATTGCAGACCTGGATCTGCTGCGGCCCCATCTCGCGACGGTTGAATTGGTCAGGGACGCTGTCCTGGGCGAAGTCGGCACGGCGTTACGTCACGTCTATTTCCCGCACGATGGATCGGTTTCGATCACGGTGGGCCTGTCCGAGGGACAAATGATCGAGGTTGCCATGCTGGGCCGCGACAGCGTCATAGGCGGCGGAGCTGCCCTGGCCGATGGCGTCGCTGCCGCGGACGCCATGGTCCTTTTCCCAGGCACTGCTTCGACGCTTGAAATTCAGGTCTTCCGTGCGATCGCCGCCGCAAGCGCGCGGTTTCGCAACCTGATCATTCGTCATGAACAGGTCATGCTGGCTTACGCACAGCAATCGTTGCTGTGCAATACGCTGCATACTGTCGAAGCCCGGCTGGCGCGCTGGCTGCTGCGCGCCAGCGAACTTTCCGACAGCAAGACCTTCCTGCTGACACAGGAGGCACTGGCGCAGATGATGGGCGTACGGCGTAACGCGATTTCCCTCGTCGCCAATGCGCTCCAACGCGCCGGCGTCATTCACTACACCCGCGGTCAGATCGAGATCATCGACCTGCACGCGCTGGAAGTAACCTCCTGTGTTTGTCATGCGGCCGTGAAGGCCCGTCGCACCACCCTGATCGGAAACCGGCAATGATTCTTGTGAGGATGCGACGAGCCGAATGTCACCGTGCAAAAAAGTGCAGGTCGAGCGGGTGCGTAATGAACCGGACAACAAAGTACTAATTGCCAATTTATCCCGACACGAACATGATGGAACCTGCGCGTGCAGGGGATCAGCGAATTCTCCTGTCGCGAGGTCTCGGCTGACGAGACGGGAGGCAGTCTTGGAAACGATCGTACGCCCATCCAACGGTTTCCTTTCCACGCTGTCGGCGGATGATTACGAGTTGCTCCGCCCGCATCTTCGAATGATCGACCTGCCGCACGAGGCGGTCCTGGTCGAAACCGGCGAGACGCTCAGGCGCGCCTACTTTCCTCACCGCGGCGTCATCTCGCTGGTGGTGAAACTCGCCAAGGGCGAACATGTGCAGGTCGCCATGATCGGCCGCGACAGCCTGCTCGGTACGCTCTCGACCATGGGCGATGCCTGCGCGCTGAACACGGCGGTCGTGCTGGTTCCCGGCGCCGCCTCCGTCATGGATCTCGACCGGCTGCGGATCGCAGCCGACCAGAGCGCCACTCTGCGGACGCTGCTCACGCGTCACGGGCTGGCGGTCTACGCGCAGGTCCAGCAGACCGCAGGCTGCAACGCTGCCCACCCGGTGGAATCGCGGCTGTCCCGCTGCCTGTTGCACACCCACGACCTGTCGGGTGACTACCGGCTGCTGCTGACCCAGGAGTCCATGGCGCAGATGATCGGGGCGCGGCGCAACAGCGTGTCGCTGGTCGCCAATACGCTGCAGCAGGCCAATTTCATTCACTACAGCCGCGGCCACATTCAGATCCTCAATTTGGAGGGCCTGCGCCAGACGGCATGCGAATGCTACGCGACCGTGAAGTTGCAGTACGACCGGTTGCTTGGAGCGCGCTGACCGGCACGGCTGGGTGGTAAACCGGGAGCTAAAGCGAATTCGCAAACATTTGTTGTCCTGCTACCGGAACTGAAATTCGAATGCGGTAGACATGGCGCGCGCCTCTCGCCGGACGGGCGGTGCGACAAACCAACCGCGATGCAGATCGAAGAGCCATGTTCGAAGTGACCGTTGCGCCTGCTCAGAAGACGTTCGATGCCGAACCCGCACGCGAGCCGGGCGCCTACGAGACGTTGGTGCGCGAGATCGGCGAGGACGGCGCCAATGAAGTGCGTGATGTATTCTGGAGCCAGACCTGCGAACGCCTTCAATTGTTCCGCACTCTCGCCATCGCACAGCACCCCGCCAGGATCGCACGCGAAGCGCATTCGCTGAAGAGCGCAGCCCGGACGTTCGGTTACCTCCGGCTGGCAGCACTGTCGCTGCAGCTGGAGACGGCTGCGGAGGCGCTCGGCGAAGCAGAATTCTGCGATCTCCTCGACTTGATGGATGAGGCCTACGCCGCCGCACGCGCACAGGAACCCCGAATCTAGCCAAACGCGTGCAGGACCCGCCGTACTTCTACGGTTTGGGATTTTCACAGATGGCTAATCATGGACGGCGATATTCACCGGAAACCAGGAGGGTTTCCATGTTCACCTATGAGACCGCGGACCAGAAAGAGGTTCGCCGCTTCCGCATCGCGCAGTTCAATGGCCGGATGGCCACGGTGAAGGCAGGCGAGTCCACAGTGACAGGCTTCGTGCGCTCGGTTCTGGAGCAGGAATCGAGCTCCCCTCCGCGCTGGACCATCACGATCATTCCGAACGCGCCAAGGGAAGCGATCAAGCCGCTGCGGCCTGGCGCGCGGGCGCGGCCGTTCGCTGAGGACTATCTCTGAGCGCCAGCGGCTTCCAAACCCGTTTCGGGCCCGCGCCACAGCGGCGGCGCAAGACGGATTTTCAATCGATCGAATACAGCAGCGCCGCGCGGACGAGGTCCGCGGTGTTGCGCGCTCCGAGCTTGCGCATCGCCTCGGCACGGTGGCTCTCGAAGGTGCGCGGACTGATCTGCATCCGCAGCGCGCCCTGCTTGTTCGAGTAGCCCTCGCTGATCAACCTCAGCACCTCGCGCTCTCGCTTGGTCAACCGCTTCTGGCCGGACGAACCCGGCGCCTCCGCGCTCGGCGCACGCTGCGGGTGCGGATGCGGAGCGCGTACGACCTGCGTTTCGGTGTCCTCTGTTCTGGACGGCGTCGGCAAGCCGGCGGTGTGCGGACCGGCGAGTTGCTTGACCACGCCGCAGACACGCTCGGTCTGCGCCACTGCGTTCTCGATCACGCGCTGCAGATAGAGGCGGTCGCCCGTAGCGGGCACCAGCTGATCGCTGTGGTGCTTGATCTCGCCCATGTAGAGCAGGAGCGCGGTGAGGGGGCCGTTGAGCTCACGGGCGATGGCGGCCGCCATCTCGTCGGCTGCCTTGGCCCGGGCTGCGTTCAGGCGAACGTAGTCGAGCTCTTCAGCCCCAGCGCCGCTGCTTTCGAACCATTCCGACGGCCGCGAATCGGTGGCCGTATCGTTCTGTGACCCCATGTGACTGGTTTAGCGGAACCCGTGGGGTTGTGTGGTTAACAATTTGATCCGTAAGACTACGTAGATTTTGACATATTTGCGTTGAAAATCTGAAGAAGGCACAATTTTTGATTGTGATATAGCGTCGCAGACCATTTCAGGGTTGATAAATCTGCTCAGATCCTGAGCAAACGGGCGAAAGCCTCATTAACAGTCGCCCCTGAACCGGCGGGTCCGGGATCTCAGATTTTACGGATAAATTAACGGCGACTTGCTTCTCTATGTCGGAATTGAGAGCGCGCAAATGCCTCCACGCATGAGACCGACAGGTCTGCGGGATTCGTTGCGGAAGATTGCGTGCCATGGACGAGATCGATCGGCTATCGGAGTTCCTGCAGAAACTGACGCCGCTGTCGCGCAGCTGCCTGCTCAGCGAACTCGAGCGGCTCGAATTGTGCGGCATCGACATGCCGGGCTCGGCCAAAATCCAGGCTCGCTTGCGCGCCGAGTTCCGCAAGGACGGATCCACCCAGGCGCGCGCCACCAGTCCCTCGCGCTACTTCTTCGCCCCTCTCGAACTGCTGTTGATCGACGGTGCGCCGGAGCATGCCAATATGGGGCGGATCTCGCGCAACACGCTCACTCCGATCTGGGAATGGATCTGCCGCGATCTGCTGCCGACCATGGCGCGCGACTACATCAAGGCGCTCAACGACCAGATCACGGCCAACAATCCGAAGGAAGTGCTGAAGATCGCGTCGATCTTTCAGACCAAGGTCGTCAAGGTCCTCGAGAACACCTTCGCATCCGCGGAGAGTACCGAGTTCGCACGTGGCAAGCTCGCGCAATATACCGCCTCGCGCACGGCCTTTGACGACGTCAGGAAGATGCAGCAGGTGCTGCGATCCGGCGACGCGTTGCCGAAGTTCAACGAGAAGCTGCCTGCGACCATCGCGAAGTTCGACGACGGCCAGGTTGCACAGATCACCGCACAACTCGACGCCTTCAGGAAATCCAATTCCGAAGCGCTGCCTTTCGCGCTGACGCTGGTGGCGCGGCGCCTCAAGACGTCATGGCAATTGGTGCGCCTCGCCACCAAGGCCGCCGCAAGCAAGAGTGCGGCCGACGTCGCCGCCACGACCTATGCCTGCGTCGTTCCGATGGTGCTCGACCGGCTCGACGACAAGCGCCTCGCTCTGAGGATTGCGCTCCGGAACAACCGGGTGCTGGTCGCCCGCGACCTGCTCGCCGACATCTACGACACCGAATACGCGCTCAAGGTCCGCATCGACGGCATCGAGGATTGCGAGTGGGGTGTCCGGCTGCAGCAATTGATGGACGCGATCGCGGCGCTGGTGTCCGCCGAGGTCAGCCGTTTCCCTTCCAATGTCGGGCATATTCTCGGCTCGCGCCGGCTGCGCAGTCACGACACGCTCGGCGGCAAGCTGTCCTATCTGGCCTGGAAGGGACGCGACGCAGTGCAGGATGGTGCGGCGGCGTTCCGCAAACTGATCGGCCAGACCTGATATCGCCAAGACTTTCTGAGCAAGACTTTCTGAGCAAGGCCTTCTGACCAAAACCTTCTGACACCAAGACCTGCTATCGCGAAGTCACCGCGGCAGGCACAGGAAGCGATCGAGGAATCGCCCCGACAGCACGAACCTGAACCACCAGACCATCATTCGCCGCATCGACATAGCTGCAATCCTCGACAGCCCACCACCGGCTGAACGAGCAATAGCGCAGCTGCAGCAACACGCGTGTGATGTGTTTCACACCTGAACAGCAATGACGACGGATGACGGGCGGCCGGCGCGGGTCGCCAGCGAGATGCCTGCAATTTTAGACATGATGCAGGCTTTAACGTTACCCAGATAATCCGGTGAACGGCTGAAGCCCTCCATATTTGAAACTGCTCCCATCGCTAATACCGGTCGCGGAACGGGGAGTGGTTTGCGATGGACGATGGAATTGTTGAACTCGCCGGACGAAGGCCCGCGACCTTCGGACGGCGAAAGGTGACTCCGCGTGCCTGCGTCGCAGATGGCAAGCGCCATTTGCGCGCCTTTCTTGCGGAGGTGCTGGAGGATCTCGGCTTCGTCACCTGCGAATGCGCCAGCGCAGACGAGCTGCAGGCCTTGCTGACGAGCGAACTTCCCGACCTGATCCTGCTCGGCATCGCGGCCGACGGGATCGAGCCCGGAAGCTTTCTGGAGACGCTGGTGCGCGCGGCGTACGACGGCAAGGTTCTGACCGTCGGGGCACGCGAGTCGATCATCGTCAAGGCGGTGCAGCAGGTCGGCGAGGAATATGGCCTTGGCATGCTGCCGCCGCTGACGACGCCGTTTGCCGCGGAGACGCTGCGCGATCGCGTCGCGATGCTCCTGCCGGACGAGCCGGCGCCGAGCCCGGCCGTGCATGTCGGCGAAGCCCTGCATGCCGGCTGGCTCGAACTCTGGTACCAGCCCAAGATCGACGCGCGCACTCTGATCCGTAGCGGCGCCGAAGCGATGGTGCGGATGCGGCACCCGACATGGGGGGTGGTGCCGCCGGCCTATTTCATCCCCGAAGAGCACGACCCGCATTTGCGCGGGCTCTCGGAGTTCGTGATCGAGCGCGCCTTGCAGGACTGGCATTATCTGCTGGAACGGCAGAGCCAGGTCGATCTGTCGGTCAACCTGCCTGCATCCTATCTGAAGGACCCGCAAGCCGTTCGCGATCTCTGCCGCCGCGTGCCGTCTCATCCGGCCTTCGGCGGATTGACCATCGAGATCGACAGCGAGGAGGCGATCCGCGACCTCGATCTCCTCGTCGAGGTCGCACGCGAGATGCGCCTGCACAATATCGGCCTGTCGATCGACAATCTCGGCGCCAACTGGCCGTCGCTGATGGATCTGGACAGGATCCCCTTCATCAAGCTCAAGGCCGACCGGCACTTCGTCACCGGCAGCGGCAGCGACCGCCTCAAACGCATGGTGTGCCGTCACATCGTCGAGCTCGCCCAGGGCTACGGCGCGAGCGCGGTGGCCGAGGGCGTCGAGAGCCGCGCCGACCTCGTCGCCGCCAACGAGCTCGGCTTCGATTTCGTGCAGGGCTTTCTGTTCGGAAAGCCGATGCCGCTGAAGAAGTTCGCGAGGGGCGCGCTGACCGGCACGGTGATGGGGTAGAGCCGAGATCGCGCTCGATCGGGGACGGCGGCCACCCGTCGATCACCGCCAGCCATTGCCTTCATCGATGCATTCGATCTAGAGCTGAGACCGTCGAGGCAATCGCTGACGACACGGGAGAAATGCGCGCCGATGTGGCACGTGCGATTTGGCAAGCAGGACGACCGGATTCGAGAACTTGCCACGCATATCGATCGCGACCGCTTCGATTGGCAGGTCGGGGAACTTCGCGCGACGGATATTTCCGGTTTCGATTGCGTCGTCCCGCTGGATTTGCCCGACTATGACGTGATCCGCTGGAACGAGGGCCATTGGGGCAAGAAATTCTGGTCGCCACACCCGGACCATGTGAGGCTCTGTGACGACAAGCTTGCCTTGAACCGCCTCTTGCTCGACGGCGAGTTCGCCGCTCTCGTGCCGCCACTCCGGGAGACCGACAGCGATCCGTTTCCCTACGTCCTCAAGAAGCGCAGGGACGAGTGGGGCCGGCATTCCCATCTCATCCGCGACCGCGAGGACGAGCGGATGGCGGCTGAGCTGCTGACCTCACCGGACTATTTCCGTCAGGCCTATGTGCCCGGCCACGAGGAATATGCGGTACATGTCCTGATGGTCGACAATTCCGTTCGATACGCTCAAACCGTGAAATACGACATGGCGTCCGCGGGCTGCATCAAGGGGCAAGGGGCGGTACCGCAGAGCATCGCCTACCTTCCCGCCGATGATCACCTTGCCGTCTTTGCGCGGCTGCTCGCGACGATCGGCTACAGCGGAACGTGCTGCATCGACTACAAGATGGACAATGGCCAGCCGATGCTGATGGAGATCAACCCGCGCGTCGGCGCGTCGTTGATACCCGACATCAACCGGTATCTCGAGGCGTATCTCCGCAGCCTGGGGCTGAGCCAGAAGCGGGTGTGGAATGTGCTGCGGCAAGTCCTGAAGACGCGCCGGAAATAGAATGCGGCACGTTGGCGCGCGCAGTCAGCCTGCAGGGCCGCGCTCCCTGATCGCCTGCGCGCCGGCCAGGATGCCGCGCTGAAGCGCGCGCGCCGCCGGCGAAAGATCGCGACCGATCCGCCAGAGCAGATAAAGCTCCCGCTCGATCACCGGATCGACCAGCTTGCGCCACGTCAGGACGGGATGGCTCGCCTCGGGCCATGCCAGACTTGGAAGCGGCGCCACGCCCACACCGGCCTCGACCAGCGCCAGCAGCGTCGCCGGATGCTCGGCTTCATGGATCGGCGTACCTTGGGCCAGGTCGGCGACGCCGCGCTCGATCTCCAGCCGGATTCCGGTGCCTGACGCCATCACCACGAGGCCGGCCTTCGACGCCTCGGCCCAGCTCACGGTATCGCGCGCGCTGAGCGGATGGTCCCGGCGCATCACCAGCGCAAAATTGTCGACCAGAAGACGCGTGGCATCGAGCTCCGGATCGTCGCCGGGGACGTTCGCGATGCCGAGATCGACGTCACCCCCGCGCAGCGCCGCAAAGATCTGGTGCCGGGAAATCTCCTTCAGCGTCACGGCGACCATCGGATGCTCGCGCTGAAACGCCGCAAGCACGCGCGGCATCAGCCGCAACGCGACAGACGGCACGCAGGCCACCGTCACGTGGCCGCGACGGTGCTCGCGCAGGTCACGAAGGTCCTGGAGCTGGCGATCGAGATCGGCGAGCAGGCGCTGGATGCCCGGCATGAAATCCGCGCCGACCTTGCTGAGCTGAAGCTTTCGCGTGGTGCGGTCGAGCAATCGCACGCGCAAGCCCTCCTCGAGCTGACGCACCGCCTGGCTCACGGCGGATTGCGACATCCCGAGCGCTCGCGCTGCGGCGCTGAAGCTGCCCGTCTCGACGACACGGACGAAGGCGCGGAGCTGTTTCAGGTCGAGCTGATCTATCAGCATGGCTTATAAATATATCTCTCTATTCTGTATTGCTAATGAAAAACATCAATGCAAGGATTTTGGGCGAAGACCGGGGATGACCACAAAATAGGCAGATCACGAGCTAACTCGTTGTTCTGTCGCGCAAAGGACAGGGACGTGATCAACAGACGCGACCTCATCAAGTACTCACTGCTGGGCGCCGCCGCGACGCCGCTGGCGGGCCTCAACAATCCGGCTTTTGCCGACGGCACCAAAGTGGCGGTCGCCGAGGCGCTTCGGCTCGGCATGTACAATTCGCTTTATGTCGCCGCGGACAAGGGACTGTTCGCCAAGCATGGACTCGATACCGACCTCACCACGGCCGGCGGCATCGCGATGCCGGTGCCGATCCTGCTCTCTGGACGCAGCCAGATCGGCGTGACCAGCCCGGGCATGTCGGTCAACGCGGTGCGCGAAGGCGGCAAGATCAAGAACATCGCCAAGATCGTCGGCGGCGTGTCGATGTGGGGCATCGCCAAGTCCGACAGCAAGATCAGGACGATCGACGATCTGCGCGGCAAGACCATCGCCACGCTGAAATTTCCCTCCTCGACGATCCAGGTGCCGACCTACGCGATCAAGACCGTCGGCAAGTTCGATCCCAAGGAGGCCGGCGTCACCTTCCTCGAGCTTCCGCCGGGCGCGCAGGCCGCTGCGGTCAAGGACGGCCGCGCCGACATCGCCACCGCGTTCGAATGGGACGTCAGCATCGCCGCGGAGCAGTTCGGCCTCGTCCCCGTGCTGTCCTTTGCCGACGCGCTCGGCTCGCTGTGCTTCACGACTGCAATGGCGACGGAAGAGACCATCGCGAGCAATCCCGCCGCCATTCAGGGTTTCTGCAACGCGATCGCCGAAGCGCAGAAGCTGATGCACGAGAACAACGCCGTGTTCACGGAGGTCGCGGAGAAATACTTCCCGAAGGTCACGCCGTCCGTCATCGCCAGCGCAACAAAGAATTTCTTCGGCTCGAAGACCGCAATCCCGCGCAATCCCATGATCTCCGCGGACGAATGGGATCGCGCGATGCAGCTCGAACAGGGCGGTGGCGCGGTGCAGACCGTGCTTCCCTACACGCAGATGGTCGACAACCGCTTCGCGGAGCAGGCGACCAAGCAGTTCGGTCTGGTCTGATGACGGTGGATACCTCTCCTAGGCGTGAGCCGCGCTATGTCACGCTGCCGGCGCGGCCCGAGCCGCTTCGGCTGGCGGTCGACGAGACCGCCGTGGTCGTCGTCGACATGCAGAATGCCTATGCTTCGCCGAACGGCTATCTCGATCTCGCCGGCTTCGACATCTCCGGCGCCAAGGCCGCGATCACGGCCATCAAGGACGTGGTCGGCGTGGCGCGCGGCGCGGGCGTTCCCGTGATCTTCTTCCAGAACGGCTGGGACGCCGATTATGTCGAGGCCGGCGGGCCGGGCTCGCCGAACTGGCACAAGTCGAATGCGCTGAAGACGATGCGCAAGCGCCCCGAGCTGCAGGGCAAGCTGCTCGCCAAGGGCGGATGGGACTATGCGCTGGTCGACGATCTCCAGCCCGGGCCCGGCGACATCGTGGTGCCGAAGACGCGCTACAGCGGCTTCTTCAACAGCCAGTTCGACAGCATCCTGCGCGCCCGCGGGATCCGCAATCTCGTGTTCTGCGGCATCGCGACCAATGTCTGCGTGGAGTCGACGCTGCGCGACGGTTTCCACCTCGAATATTTCGGCGTGATGCTGGAGGACGCAACCCATCAGGCCGGGCCCGACTATCTGCAGAAGGCCTCGGTCTTCAACATCGAGACGTTCTTCGGCTGGGTCTCGTCGGCGAGCGACTTCCGCCGCGCCTTTGCCCAGACCGAAGCCATTCCAGCATGAGAGGACACACCATGACCGACCGCGCAATCATCCCGACCGGCAGCTCCACTCCCCTCGCCCCGTTCTCGCCGGGCATGATGGCCGACAACGTGATCTACGTGTCGGGCACGCTGGCCTTCGATGCCAACAACGACGTCGTCCACGAGGGCGACGCCGCGGCGCAGACAAGGCACATTCTCGAAACCATCAAGCGCGTGCTGGAGACGGCCGGCTCCAGCCTCGCCGACGTCACCTTCAACTCGATCTTCCTGACCGACTGGGCCAATTACGGCGCCGTCAACAAGGTCTATGCCGAATATTTCCCGGGCGAGAAGCCGGCGCGCTTCTGCATCCAGTGCGGCCTGGTGAAGCCGGCCTGCCTCGTCGAGATCGCCTCGATCGCGCACAAGAGGCCGTGAGGTGGCCGTGCTCGACGCCGGACAGGCCGCGGTGACGGGCGCGCGCGTCAAGTTGCCGCCTGCCCTCAAGATCGCGCTGCTCCAGATCGCGCTGCTGGTCGCCCTGCTCGCGGCGTGGGAGCTTGCGATCCGGTTCGGCCTGATCGCGGTCTATCTCTATGGCCAGCCGAGCGGCATCATCGCCAAGGGCGCCAGACTGATCGGCAGCGGCGAGCTGCTGCGGGACGCCGCACTGACCGCATGGGAGGCCATCGCCGGCTTCCTGATCGGAACGCTGCTCGGCAGCACCGCCGGGCTGGCGCTCTGGCTGGTTCCGACCGGCGCCGCGGTCTTGCGGCCCTATCTCGTCGCACTGAACGGCCTGCCGAAGATCGCGCTGGCGCCGCTGATCATCGTCTGGTTCGGCATCGGCCTCTCCTCGAAGATCGCCATCGCGGCGATCATCACCTTCATCGTCGCGGTCATCACCGCGCTGCAGGGCGCCAAGGAAGTCGACGCCGATCTCGTCAAGCTGCTGCGCTCGCTCGGCGCCTCACGGCTGAAGACCTGGCGCACCGTCATCGTGCCCGGCGCGATGCCCTGGATCGTCGCGGCCTTCCGGCTCAACGTCGGCTTCGCCCTGATCGGCGCCGTGGTCGGCGAGTACATCGCCTCCAAGGAGGGCCTCGGCTACATGATCTATTACGCCGGCGTGCTCTACGACCTCAACGCGGTCTGGGTCGGCATCGCGACGCTGATGGTGGTTGCGCTGCTGATGTATGGCGCGATCGACCTGATCGAGCGGCGCCTGAAATCCTGATCCGAAACACATCACTCCAATAGCTGGGACGTCATGGCTTTTGCACGCGGCAAGGATGCCGAGATCCATTATGAAATTCACGGACGCGGCACGCCGGTGCTGCTCTCGGCCGGCATGGGCGGCAGCGGCTCGTTCTGGGCGCCGCAGCTGGAGGCGCTCGCCGCGCGTCATCAGGTCATTCTCTACGATCACGTCGGCACCGGCCGCAGCGCGCGGGCCGATCGCAGCATCGCCGGCATGGCCGACGACATCGCCTGCGTGCTCGACGATGCAGGCGTCGATGCCGCGCATGTCGTCGGCCACGCCATCGGCGGCATCGTCGGCATCGAGCTTGCGCTGCGTCACCCCAAACGCCTGCGCAGCCTCACCGTCGTCAACGGCTGGGGCCGCGCCGATCCGTTCCTGCGGCGCTGCTTCGAGATCCGCAAGCAACTGCTCAACCAGTCCGGTCCACAGGCCTATGTGCGCGCGCAGCCGCTGTTCCTCTACCCGCCACAATGGATTTCCGAAAACATCGCGCATCTCGATGCGGAGGAGGAGCGCATCCTCAAGCACTTCCCGCCCGTCGCGACGATGAACCAGCGCATCGACATTTTTCTGGCGTTCGAGGGCGGCCGGCGCCTTGCGGCCATCAATGTGCCGACGCTGCTGTCGGTCGCAAAGGACGACGCGCTGGTGCCGGCCTATCTCACCCGCGAGCTCGCCGCCGCCATTCCGGGCTCGCGCGTACATGAAGTCGATTGGGGCGCGCACGCCTTCAGCGTGGTGACGCCAACAATCTTCAACGACACGCTGCTCGACTTCTGCAAGGCAGTAGACCGATGAATGCGCTCGCGCAAAATCTTTCCGAGGCCGCGCCCATCGTGCTGCGTGCCGAGAATGTCGGCGTCACGTTCGAGGGCAGCGGCGGCGCGGTCGAGGCGATCCGCAAGGTCGATTTCGAGCTGCGCCGCGGCGAGACGCTGGCGATCGTCGGCCCCTCCGGCTGCGGCAAGTCCACGCTGTTCAACGCCATTGCCGGCCTGTTGCGGCCGACCCGCGGCCATGTCGAAGTCGGCGGCCGGCGTGTTGACGATGCCGCCGGCCATGTCGGCTACATGCTGCAGAAGGACCTGCTGCTGCCGTGGCGCAGCGTGCTCGACAACGTCATGCTCGGCCTCGAGGTCCGCAGGACGCCAAAGCCGCGGGCGCGACAGATCGCGCTGGAATTGATCAAGGCCTACGGCCTCGCCGGCTTCGAGCACGCCAAACCGGCGGCGCTCTCCGGCGGCATGCGCCAGCGCGTCGCCATCATGCGCACGCTCGCCTTCGACCCAGAAGTCATCCTGCTCGACGAGCCGTTTTCGGCGCTCGACTTCCAGACCCGCCTCCTGATGCAGGCCGACGTCTCCCGCATCATCGCAGAGCGCGGCAAGAGCGCGATCCTCGTCACCCACGACATCGGCGAAGCCATCGCCATGGCCGACCGCGTGCTGGTGCTGAGCGCACGGCCGGCCACGGTGCGCGCGTGGCACGAGATCGACCTGCCCCGCACGGGCCGCGATCCCGCAAGCCTGCGGACCGATGCGGCGTTCCAGGACTATTTTGCAAAAATCTGGGCCGATCTGGAGAAGCCGGCCACCCTGGCTTGACGACGCCCGCCAGCGCGACCGCGGTGATTGGACAAAAAGTCCCGGTTCCGGCCAGACTTGCGGGCCTGCAACGGGCTGGAAATTGTTTTGCTTCGGGCGCATATGACCGTCCATGCAAACACGCTGTTCGAAATGCACGACGATCGTCCGCTCCACCGATGGCGTCGCGTGGGAGATCCTGAACGGCGCCTGCCCCGAACTCGTGGGGACGCCATGGTCCGACAAGCCCGAGTTCTGCCCGACCTTGTCCGAGGTCGCCGCGCCGGAAGTCACCTTACCCGGCGTCGCCAACCGCAGCGCCGTGCTTGAAGAGATCGACCGGGTCAAGGTCGTGCGGGTTCATACGTGAGGTCCAGGCGGCGTGCGGTGTGATGGGGTGATCTCATCCTGCACGCTACAGCGCATCCTCGGCTTCGCGATCGCCGGGCGGGCTTGCCGCCGGCTCGCGCTGAACCACCGAGCGCTCTTGCGAGCCCGATCTTCAGCGGTTAATCCATAGGCGTCAGATGCGGGGTCTTGTATACGCCCTTGCAGCACTCACGCTTGTCCTGGTGCCACGGCGGGGATCGGAGAGCAGACAAATTGACCCATTGGTCTCTCGATGCCTGTGGCTCGCTTCTCGATGAGGCCCGCTCCATCAGTTGGACCCGGGAGCAGTTGGCGGAACAGGTCGAGCTGACAGCGGTGAAACTGCGCGGTCTTAACGTGGAAGCGCGCGACAGTGTCGCTATCGTTCACGGCAACAGCGCAGCTTTCGTCGCAGACCTGCTTGCGGTCTGGTCCTGCGACGCCACGGCGGTGTTGCTTGACCCGACATCGGCGGCCGCCGAGCAGGACAATCTGCTGCGCTTCTTTGATCCGCGCGTCGTTCTGGGCGAGGCCGGGACGGCCCGCGCCTATCGCGGCGATCGGGCCGATGACGCGGCAGGGCGCAGCGCCGATGCCGGCAACGCCGACCCGTTGGCGATCATCCTCGTCACTTCCGGCACGACTGGAATGCCCAAGGCGGTTGGCCTCAGTCACCGTGCGCTGCAGGCGCGCGTGGCTTGCAATCGCGAGGCCATCGGCGACGCGGCGATGGCGCGCAGCCTCGTGACCTTGGCGACCTCGTTCGGTCATGGGCTGATCGGGAACGTGCTGACGCCATTGTTCGCGGGAGGCGACGTCGTGTTTCCCGCGCGCCGGGCCACGCTCGCGCGCGACCTCGGGACACTGATCGACACGCACGGGATCACGTTCCTCACCGGCGTTCCTGCGCTGTGGCGCATGGCTTTGAAGATGAGCGGGCCTCCGGCGGGCGGATCGCTTCGCCGGGTCCATGTCGGCTCGGCGCCGCTTTCGGAGCAGCTCTGGCGCGACATCATCGCCTGGACGGGATCGGAGACGGTCAATTGCTATGGAATGACCGAGGTTGCGAACTGGTTCGCAGGCGCTTCTTCTCGCGACAGCGCACCACGGAGCGGTCTCGTGGGACGGCCATGGGGCGGTCGCGCCGCCGTGCTGGATTCGTCGGGGCAGATTTCCGCCTCCGGCGTAGGCGAAATCCTGGTGCATAGCCCGTCGATGATGCAGGGCTATCTCGACCGGCCCGACCTGACGCAGCAATGCCGTATCGCAGACTGGTATCGCACCGGCGACCTCGGCATCATCGAGGACGATGGCCAGATATTGTTGCAGGGTCGGCTGAAGGATGAGATCAACCGGGCCGGCACCAAGATCCAGCCCACCGAACTCGACATGCTGATCGAGAGCCACCCCGCCGTGGAGGAAGCCTGCGCATTTGCGATGCCCGATCCCGCCGCTGGCGAGATCGTCGCGGCGGCGATACGATTGAAAGACGGAATGAACGCATCGGGCGAAAGTCTTGCGCTCTGGTGCGGACAGCGAATCCGGCGCGCGGCCGTACCCGAACGGTGGTATTTCGTCTCCGAGCTGCCCCGAACGCCGCGGGGTAAAATGCGGCGCGAGGAGGTCTATGCGATGCTGGCGGGCGGGAAGACATGAGCGTACTGCGCAAGAGACCCGTGCACTTGACGACCGAACGCTTCCTGTTGCGCAATCTGACGGCCAATGACGCCAGCGAACGCTATCTGGCGTGGGCCGCCGACGCCGAGGTCATGGGCCCGCTGAACGTGAAGCCGACGCGCATGGCCCGCGAGCAGCTCGCGGCCTATATTTCGGGCTTCGACGGCATCAACCGCTTCCTGATCGGAATCTTCACCCGCGCCGATAAACTCCATATCGGCTTCTACATGGTCGAGGTCGATCCGGTGCACCAGGTCGCGAGTTTCAACGTGGTGATCGGGGACAAGGATTACTGGGGCAAGAAGGTCGTGCTCGAGACGCGCGAGGCGCTGCTGGAGCACTTCTTCGAAGAACGGGGAATCGAGAAGATCATCGGACAACCGCTCGCGCGCAACATCCCGGCGATCTTCAATTACAGGGCCGAGGGCTGGCGGCTCGAGGGCGTGCTCAAGGCGCACAGGAAGTCGATGACCGATGGCAGGCGACTGGATCAGATGCAATACGCGATGCTGAAGAGCGAGTGGCGCGCGCGCCGGGGCGCCGCATGAGCGACAGGGACAATCTCACTATGGCCCGCGCGATTCTCGCGGACTCGCTCAATGTCGATCCGCAAGCCATCACTGAGGATGCGACCATCGAGACGCTCGAAAGCTGGGACAGTCTCGGCCACATGCGCCTCGTGCTGGCGATCGAGGCGCAGCTCACGCGTCAATTGACGCCGATGGAGATCGCCGAGCTCGAGAGCCTGCGCAGTCTGCAAAAGATTCTGGCGTCCGGCGGTCCGGCTTGAGGCCGAAGCGAGGACGCCAGGAGGCAGGTTTGAAAGAGCTCAGAGCTTGTAGTTGACGCCAAGCCGGAAGATGTCGAGGTCAGGGCTGACGCGAACACGTCCCGTGACACCAGCGAATCCGTTCGGGATCGTCGCCAGGTTGAGCGTCGAATTGTCGAACTGGACGCGGAGGTACTCGCCCTTGACCGTCCAGTTGTGGCTGAGCGCGTATTCGGCCCCGACGCCGGCGGTCCAGCCAAAGATGGTGTTGTTGGCCGTGACGGTGTTGACGAGCGGCCCGCCGAAAACTCCTCCCGCATTTTGATAGGAGATCTTGACGCCCGCCGCGGCGGCGCCACCGGTGACGTACAGCAGAAGCGAGGGCGTCGCCGCGATGCCGGCGCGGGCGCGCAGGGTCACCAACCAGTCGATGTTGGTGGAGAGCCGGGCCGTGCCACCCTTGCCGAAGAAGAACGGATCATTGGTGGTGTCCGTCGAAACCTTCAGGTTGGTCCAGGCGCCGTCCGCTTCGACACCGACCACGGTCATTCCGGTCTGCCAGTTGTAGCCGACCTGACCGCCACCGATAAAACCGAGCTTGTGGTAAGTGTCGGTAAACCTATTATCGAACTGCCCAGGGAAGCTCGCAACGGCACTGAGGTCTTCGTCCAGGCTCGCACCGCCAGCGTGCAGACCGAGATAGAAGCCGGTCCAGCTATAGACGGGAACGGGGGCCGCCTTGACGTATTGGGGCGCGAGATCGGCCGCGTCCGCGACGCCCGCACTCAACAGCACCGCAAAGGACGTGCTCGCCAGCAAAATCTTCTTCATGTGATCAAATCCCTAAGATATTTCGGAACGCAGTTGCCACCGGCATGACACGGCATTCAAATCCGGCATGTGGTGTTTTCTACCATACGGTGCATTGGTCTGCTGTACCCCCCACGACACACACGCGGAAACTGGCACGGACTATGCCGAAGCAGTTGCAGACCGACGCGACATGCGGCGCATAACAGGCGTCTTGGCGCGCGGAAATTGCAGCGGCGCCGCCATGGAACAAATTGGCGGTTTAACAGAGCGTTAAGATCTTGCTTGATGGCAACTGGCGGAGAGGGAGGGATTCCCAGCCAAGGCGCGCGAGCGCTCAAGAAAGTCAATGAAAACGGGCTTTTCTGAATTGCCGGCAAAGACTTTGTGGCCACCACTGTGTACCACTTTTCGTGGGTGCACAACCCTGCCGATTCGACCGTATACCGAACGCCAATTCCCGGCTGCGAGGGCTGGCTGCTGCACCGCCGAAAGTGCAGCGGTCGATCCGCACAGAACGAGACCCGTCGCCTTGGGGCGGCGTCTCACGGTGTCTTCTATTTCTTTTTGCGTGCTGCGGCCCGCGCGTCCGCAATGGCCTGTTTGAACCCCGCCGCGTCGAGCACGCCAGGAATACGGAACGTCCCGACGATGAAGGCGGGAGTACCCTGAAAGCCAAAGGCCTCGGCCTGTTCATTGTTGCGGGCCAGCAGCGCCTCGATGGCAGGTTGGTACGTCGTCATGTCCTTGACGGCTTGGTCGATGTCGACACCAGCCCTTGAGAGCAGGTCCTGAACGATTTGCTCGCTTAGCTTCGTGGTCGCTCCGATCAGGGCGGTATGCGCCTCATGGTACTTGTTCTGATATTTCGCTGCGAGAACCATCTTCGCCGCATATTGCGAGGCTGCGCCGAAGATCGGCCAGTCCTTCATCACGATGCGCAGCTTTCCATCTTCCTTAGCGATCCGGACCAGCTCTGGAGCGACTTTCTTGCAGTACGGGCATTGATAGTCGAAGTACTCGACAATGGTGATGTCTCCCTGCGGATTGCCCATCGACGGAACGTCGGGGTCGCGCAGTACGCTTTCCCTGAAGGAATCGGCGCTCTCCCCCGAAGCGAAGGTTGAAAGGCCGACGAAGCTTCCGACGGCGACGCTGGTTGCGATGGCGACTGCGATGATCATTTTCTTCATGGTGTGACCTCTATTTGGATCGCGCCGAAGCGTCATTGAACGCAGCGGACACAGACGATGTGGAAAGGATTTCGGAAAGCGCGATACCGTCAGGAGCCGCAGGGCCGAAGACGATATTAAAGGGAATCCCGTAGCGGCCGTGCTCGTTTAGAAACTGTGCGATCTCCGGATCCGGTTTGGTCCAGTCGGCGCGCAGGGGCACTACGTCCGAGGAGAGTCGCCCCGTGACCTCCTGCCCGTCGATAACAAGAGCCTTGTTGATCTTGCAGGTGATGCACCAGTCCGCGGTGACATCCACGAACACGGTGCGACCTGCGGCAACGAGCGAATGCAGTTCGTGGGCAGAAAACGTGCGCCATGGAATCTGCTGGGCGGGCGATCGATACTGCGGAGTGAAAGCAGCAAGTGCTGCAATGACAACCGCGATCGCGGCGCCCGCCCCTGCAACCATCCGGGGTGGCGCCCGTTTCGCCAAACCGAGGACGGCGAGTGCCGAGACCAATGCAGCGCCGATCGAAATAGCCAGCGTGGTGCCGGCGACCTCGCCGAGCACCATCAGGAGCCACCCGGCGGTCGCCAGCAGCGCGATGCCGAAAACCTGTTTGACATGAGCCAGCCATGGCCCCGGCCTCGGCAAGACCTTCGCTATCCCCGGAAACGCGGCAATAATCAGATATGGCGACGCCATGCCGATGCCGAGGGATGCGAAGATGATCAGAATCTCGCCAGTACCCTGCGACAGCGCGAAACCTACCGCCGTTCCGACAAGAGGAGCCGAGCACGGCGTCGCGAGGAGGGTCGCCACGAAGCCGCTGAGAAAATGCGACGTCGTGGACGTCCCGCCGGCGATGCCGCTCACTTTTGTCAGCAATGCGGATGGCGCGGCGAGATGAAGAAGCTCGAACTGGCTTGCGGCGAACAGCGACAGTACGATCGACATTCCCGCCAGGAATACCGGCTGTTGGAATTGAATGCCCCAGCCGATGCTTGCGCCTGCCGCCTTCATGCCTGCCAGAACGCCCGCAAGAACTAGGAACGACAGGAGGATGCCGGCCGCCGTTGCCGCGAATCCCCTGCGCACCTGTCGCTTGTCGGCCGTGCTGCCGTGAACGAAGGATAGAAGCTTCAGCGAGAGCACCGGAAATACGCACGGCATCAGGTTCAGGATAAAACCGCCGGCGACCGCGATGCCGATGAGTGCGAGCAACGTTGACGGCGCGGAGGCCGGCCGGGGATCGACGGACGCCGGCAAACTCCCGCTCTCTCCGGCCCGCACGGCTGGCGAGACCGCCAGCACGCTTTCGCCGCCGGAGACCACCGTGGCCGTCACTGTCCGGTCGCGGATGCTGTTCGCGGTCTCGCCGGGCAGGTCGACGGCAAGCGTTGCGCGGTTGCCGTGATCGAACGTCACGACCGGCTTGTCTCCGCTCAGCGGGGGATCGCTCTCGATGAAGGCGTCGGGTGCGAGAAGAGGCTTGCTTGAGACGACTTCGATCCGTAACGACGCGGGCCCCGTAGAGGAGCGTTCGATGGAGAGAACAGACAGCACGTCGGACGTGGCCCCCGGAACCTTCGAACGCCATGCGTCGATGGCGACCTGGGATGGACCGCCCACTCCCGGCTGGATCGTGGCGTCGAGCACTCGCTCTTCGCGGACGCAGATGGTGCTACAGGCGTAAACCGCGAGCTTGAGCCGGATGCGTGTCTCTACGTTCGGATCGCGGAGCTTGAGCCTGACCGGAAAGAGGACTTCGTGCGTGTATCCAACCGTCTCAAATCCTAGAATGGACAGCCGGGATGGCGCAGGCCAATGCACCTCCGCATCGATGACGTTCGACGAACCGGACCAGTCGAACTCAGTCGGCAGTCCGGCATCCCCGGGTGATTTCCAATAGGTCTTCCATCCCGGCCCGAGATTGAGGTCGACCCCCAGCCACATCTCGTCACGGGCCGCCGTCGAGTCGCCTACCATGAGGTCGGCCCTGATATCCGGCTTGTTAGCCACCGCCGGGGTGAAGGTCTGACCTGCCGCGGCGGATGCCGCGAAGACGGCGACGACGAAGGCGGCGATGGTGCGCAGAATGTTGATCGTCCTCATCAGCGCACCTCCGCCTTGATCGATGTTTCGGCTGCTACTGATGAAGTCGAGCGCGATTCAGACTCGGAGAGAACGACCACCCTGGATCCAACCGGAACGCGGTTGAAGAGATCGATCACGTCCTGATTCAACAGCCGGATGCATCCGCTCGACACGTTCTTGCCGATGCTTTCAGGCTCGTTGGTGCCGTGAATGCGGTAGAGGGTATCCTTGCCGTCCTGGTAGAGATAAAGAGCTCGCGCTCCCAACGGGTTGGCAATGCCCGCGGCCATGCCCTGCCGGTACTGCTTGAGCTCCGGCTGACGGGCCACCATCGCGGAAGGCGGCGTCCAAGTCGGCCACTGCGCCTTGCGGCGAATGTCAGCCGTTCCGGTCCAGCCGAAGCCGTCGCGTCCCACGCCTACGCCGTAACGCAAAGCGAAGCCTCCTTCCTGCACCAAGTACAGAAACTTGGCGTAGGGATCGACGACGACGGTGCCGGTGGGGTAGTTCGTCGCATAGCGGACGCGCTGCTTTACGAATTTAGGGTTGATCGTCTCAGCTTCGACCGCAGGGATACGGACGGCGCCGTCCGAGAGTGCGGCGTATTGCGGCGGAAGCGGTGGCGCAAAGGACGCTTGCTGAAGCGTCGCCTGGTTGCAGGCGGCCAGCAATACTGTCAATCCGGCCGAGCACAAAGCGCGCAGCAACGGATGCGACGCCGCACGAAGTGCGGCTAACGGCGATATCATGATTGTTCTCCAGGGATCTATGGACGCAATACGGCCGTCAGCGCGAAGCTGCCGACGTTATGCGCGGATCCGTGGAGGCCTGAACTGCGGAGCGCCAAGCCACTGCACCAGAAGCGCCATGTCGGCGAGGGGAGTATCTCCGGCAGCGGAAGACCGAGGTTCAACGAAGACGGAACTCGTCGCATCGAGTGCGACCATGGCACCCGCGCTGCACGATGTTCCCACGGCCCCCGGAACCACGCGCTGGCAAGGCTTGCCGCCTTTCACCGTATGGTTCCTGACGAACGCGGTCTGATCCGCCTTCGAGACGCCCCGTGCTAACGCCGGCTGCAGGAACGATGCACACAGTCCCACCATGCAAAGAACGGCCAGCAGCAAACGAGACAAGCTCGTCCGCCGAGGCGCGGTTCCAATGGCATGTGCGGGACTCTGGTGCATCGATGCCTTCTCTCCACCCAGGGCGCGCCTGGCAAATCACCAGTCCGTGAGGACTTCGTGTTCACACTTGCGATTCATATAAGCACTACCTAATTTAGTAATTACTAATGAGAGCGACGACTATGGCTGCTGATAGCAAGGATTTTGTTGATTTCCAGAAGAACGCCACCGAGGTCGCTGGAATTCTGAGCGCGCTCGCCAACGAGCGGCGCCTCATGATTCTCTGCAAACTGGTCGAATATGGCGAAGCGACGGTGGGCTCCCTAGTCGATGCCGTGGGCATAAGCCAGTCGGCAATGTCCCAGCATCTGTCGAAAATGCGCGACGAGGGCATCGTCACGTTCCGAAAGGAAAGCCAGATGGTCTGGTACCGCATTGCAGACCCTCGCATCGAAAAGCTGTTCGCGACGCTTCACGACCTCTTCTGCCGGACTGTGCGCAAAACCAGGAAACCACTGGGGACTCGCGGATGACCGACTTCACCCCGGCATCTGCGCTCGCGGGCGGGTTGCTCATCGGCACGTCCGCCTCTCTTCTTATTCTTAACGGCAGGATCGCCGGCATGAGCGGAATCGTCGCGGGCCTGTTTCGGCGCGACCTCCGAGAGGTCTCATGGCGGGCGGCCTTCGTGGTCGGCGTGTTGCTGGCGCCCCTCGTCTATGGCGTCCTGTTCGGTCCCCTGCCTCCAGTCACGTTCGACGCCTCCGCGGGCGTGATCGTGGCTGCGGGGTTACTCGTCGGCTTCGGCGCGCGGCTGGGATCCGGGTGCACCAGCGGTCACGGCATATGCGGCCTTTCACGCGGATCGCCAAGATCGTTGGTCGCGACCGCCGTCTTCATGGTCAATGCCGCAATTACGGTTCTCGTCACCCGACACCTGATGGGACACTGAAAATGTTTGTGCTCTCCGCGTTCGCCGCAGGGCTGCTCTTCGGCCTAGGACTCATCGTCTCGCAGATGGTGAATCCTGCGAAGGTGCTGGCATTTCTGGACGTCACCGGATCATGGGATCCGAGCCTCGCTTTCGTGATGGTCGGCGCCATTTTCGCGTCCGGAATCGGATATGCGGTCGCCAAGAGCCGCGGTGCCCCTGTCATCGGCAACAAGCTGGAAATACCTACCCGCCGGGATTTCGATCCCCGCTTGATAGGAGGCGCCGCCATATTCGGAGTCGGTTGGGGCTTGGTCGGCCTGTGCCCGGGCCCCGCCGTCACTGCGCTGGCGCTCGGTCTCTGGCAGAGCTTGACGTTTGTCGTCGCCATGCTGGGCGGCATGGCGCTGTTCGCCGCTCTTCCGTCCGGCAAATCCGGATCCTCCCCATCGCGCGAGGTCGGTGTGTGATGCCGGATATCGTCACCAGCATGCTCACACTCGTTTCGGGAGGTGTCGTCGGCATCGTGCTCGGCTTGGTGGGCGGCGGCGGCTCGATCCTCGCAGTTCCTCTGCTGGTTTACGTGGTCGGCGTTCGGTCCCCGCATGTGGCCATCGGCACTAGCTCGGTCGCCGTCGCGGCGAGTGCGGCTGGAAACCTGCTCTCGCACTGGAAGAACGGAAACGTCAAATGGGGTTGCGCCGCCGTCTTCGCGGCGGCCGGCGTCGTCGGCGCCTTCGGCGGTTCGACGGCGGCCAAGGCGGTCGACGGTCAGAGGCTTCTTGCGTTGTTCGGACTGGTGATGATCGTCGTCGGTCTGCTCATGTTACGGCCCCGGTCCTCGGAAGGCGATCCCGACGTTAGATTGACGACGGAGTCCGCCGGCAAGCTCGCTCCGCTTCTCGTCGGCGTAGGATTCACCGTCGGATTGTTCTCGGGGTTCTTCGGGATCGGTGGCGGCTTTCTGATCGTGCCGGGTCTGATGCTGGCGACCGGCATGCCGTTATCGAATGCCATCGGGACGTCGCTATTTGCCGTAAGTGCGTTCGGCGCAGCGACGGCCGCGAGCTACGCGCTCTCGGGCCTCATCGACTGGCCCATGGCCGGCCTGTTCGTCCTCGGCGGTCTTGTCGGCGGCGTGGTCGGTGTCCGGATCGGGAAGGTTCTGGGCGCCCGCAAGCGGGTGCTGACCCTGGTCTTCGCGAGCCTGGTCATACTCGTCGGAGTCTACGTCGTGGCTAAGGGCTTTTGGCATCCATCCGCCGCGGCATAAAGGAGAAATGAAATGACGAACGAGAAATACACCGGGCGGCACGGGCGACCCGTCGTGACCGGATTTTTCGAGAAGCGCACGTCGAGCGTCCAGTACGTCGTGGCCGATCCGGAAACGCGGGAATGCGCCATTATCGACCCCGTTCTCGATTTCGATTCGAATTCCGGCGCGACGGCAACGACTTCGGCGGACGCCCTGCTGGCCCACATCGAACGCGAGGGTTACAGGTTGGTCTGGATCCTGGACACGCATCCGCACGCCGATCACTTCTCTGCGGCGGGCTATCTCAAGGATAAGACCGGCGTGCCGACCGCGATCGGCGAGAAGGTCGTCGAAGTGCAGAAGCTGTGGAAGCGAATCTACAATTACGACGACACGTTCGCAATCGACGGATCACAATGGGACAAGCTCTTCTCCGACGGCGAACGGTTTAAGATCGGCAACCTTGACGTGGAGGTCCTGCTGACGCCGGGCCACACGCTGGCTTCGATCGCCTATCTCGTTGGTGACGCGGCATTCATCCACGATACGATCTTCATGCCGGACGGCGGTACCGCCCGCGCGGATTTCCCGGGCGGTAGCGCACGTGCGCTGTGGCACAGCATTCAGAGGATCATGGCTCTTCCCGACGACACTCGATTGTTCACGGGCCACGACTACTGTCCCGGCGGACGCAAGAAGCCCCTCTGGGAAAGCACCGTCGAACGGCAACGTGTCGAGAACATCCATTTGACGAAGGCGAAGACCGAGGAAGAGTTCGTGGCGCTGCGCGAGGCCCGGGACCGCGAACTTCCGATGCCGAAGCTCATCCTGCACTCGCTACAGGTCAACATCAGGGGCGGGCGGCTTCCGGAACAAGCACCGAATCGCAAGCGTTACCTCAAAATACCGCTCGATGCACTCGAAGCGGCACCGTGGGCCGATTGATCGCCCTTTTCCCGCAAATGACGCAGCAAAGGATAACCACATGAAAAGCACCAAAGAGCTTGTCAGCGAAGCCAATGAACAAAATGAAACGCTCAGCGCCGACGAGGCGATGAAGCTTACCTCCGACAAGGAAATCGCCTTCGTGGATTTACGGGAACCTGGTGAAGTGGAGAAAGGTTCGCTCCCGGGCGCGATGCACGTCCCACGTGGACTTCTAGAGTTCCAGATTGACCCGGAGAGCCCCTCGCATAATCCGAAGCTCGCGGGCAAAAAGAAGCTGGTGCTGTACTGCGGCTCAGGCGGCCGTTCGGCGTTGGCTGCCAAAACTTTGAAGGATATGGGCGTAACGAACGTGGCTCACGTCGCCGGCGGTTTTCCTGCGCTGCAGAATGCTCTAGGCGGGAACAAGCCGTCCTGAAACGACGCGCCCTGAACATCCCGTCAACTTCGCAAAAATCGGCTGAACTGAAAACGCTGCGTGTTGCCGCCGGGAGTCATATGATCGTGCCGCCGGGACTCTGCCAGTTCGAAGGCTGGTCCAAGCGTCGAGGCAAGCCCATCCGGATCGTAGCGCACGATCGGCAACCCGCTGCACCTTTCAGGGCCATCCTGAGCGAAAGTCGCGATAATCGCGTGACCACCGCGACGTACGGCCTTCATCAGGCAACCGACGTACGCATCGCGGTCGGTCGGCTTCGTCAAAAAGTGAAAAGTCGCGCGATCGTGCCAGAGGTCATAAGTGCTCGAAGGCTTCCAACTGGTGACGTCAGCGACGACCCGGTCGACCGCTTCTCCGGGCCGGCCGAGCCGCTTTTTCGCTGCCTCAAGAGCTTTTGCGGAAAGGTCGAGTATCGTCAGCCGGTGGAAACCCTGCTCGAGCAGGCTATCAACCAGCCGTGAAGCACCGCCACCGACGTCAATGATGGCTGCACCGGTCGAGATGCCGGTGGCGGCGATGAGATCGAGCGACGGGGCCGGATTCTCCTGAAACCAGCTCACTTCCTCCTCAGCCTTCGTCGCGTATACGTTCTGCCAATGAGCTTGGCGGTCGGTGTCGTTCACAATTGCTCCCCTTCCTTCGAATTACGGTGCAACATAGATGGCCTTACCTCCCATTCTTGACAACAAAGACCCATCAGCGCCTTCGGTCTTCGTACCCGCGGCGTTGATGCGGGAAGCGCGACGCCAGAAGAACATCAAGGAGGCCGACGTCCCCCCCGTTTGCATTCTGGATCCAGACGGCGATCTAGTCCGCCATCTTCGCCGGAGCGGGCGCGCCAAGCCATTTGAAGGATGGCCATGCTACCACACCGAACTGGATGTTTTCTCCCTCGCCGGAAGGGATGTCGGCATCGTCGGACGGGCAGTTGGCGCGTCTTTCGCCGTTCTGGTGGCTGAAGAGCTTTTCGCCAGCGGTTGTCGCCTGCTGATCAGCTTGACTTCGTCGGGGCAGATCGTCGCCTCCGGCCCTCCTCCGTACTTCATCATCATCGACCGCGCGATGCGCGACGAAGGCACAAGCTACCACTATGCTCCGCCATCGGAGTATGCGGACGCATGTCCGCAATTGCTCGCCGCAGCGGTAGTCGCCGTAAAGCGAGACGGTCCCAGAACCATCACCGGTGCGACCTGGACCACCGACGCTCCTTTCCGCGAGACTAGCGAAGCCATTGAGGCTGCAGCCGACAAGGGAATTCTAGCAGTCGAAATGGAGGCGGCCGCTTTGTATGCATTCGCAGTGGCGAGGGGCTGCAAGGTTCTCTGCCTGGCTCACGTGACGAACACCATGGCCCAAAGCGGCGCAGACTTCGAAAAGGGTGAGAACGACGGGACGGTGGATGCACTGGCGGTCCTGGGCAGCATCGTGGGTGCTTTAGCCGAAGGATAGGCGGCCATGCCCGGGCGCGCCTGCGCACCCGACCCGCTGAGCTTCTCCCGAAACCGCGCTCGCACCACGATAGTCGAAGCATCGGGCAACGCGCCGTATCGGTCCTCGCCCTGACGGAAGCTCCGTCAGCACGATCCGCCTCCTGCCCCCCCCAAATCACCCGTCCGACGCCCAAGGCCTCCGTAGAAGGTCGCGGCGGGCCCACAGCGGTCATTCGCGAACGGCACCCCACCATTATCCGGCGCGCGCTCGATAAACCCGCAGCGACTTGAGCACCGGAACGCAGCGCGCTCGCGGGCGGCGCGCGCGGCCCCTCCCCGGCGCTCGCCTTTCCATCGTTCACGACAGGACGATGACGCCGAGGGATTCTTAATTGGTTGCCAAACAGGCCGTGTCGTGCGCCTTTTCATGCAAGGAGTTTGAAGGTTCGGGTCGATGAAGCGGGTCATTTTTGGCGTTTTTCTTGCGACAGGGTGCATCTGCGACGGCGTTGCGGCAGATGCAGATGGCCGCCTCGCGGCGGCTTTCGATTGGACCGGGGCATTCATTGGCGCTCATTTCGGCTATTCGGCCGGAAGTTCCCGGTTCTCTTCAAGCGGCCCGGGAACGCCGCCGATGGCGGGATCGTTCGGCCTGTTCGAAGTCTTCGATCCATTTAAAGGAACGGGCAGCTACGCCGTCGGACTGAGCGCTGGGTACAACTACATGCTGCCGTCGCGTGTGGTGCTTGGCTTCGAAGCCGACGTGTCCTTTCCGAACACGATCTCGGGCTCCACCGCCGTCCCCGGTGCGCAGGGCCCCTCGACGCTTAAGGAAACGATGCAAACCTCCGGATCAATCCGTGCGCGCCTTGGCTACGCGCCGGGTGCCTGGCTTTTCTACGCCACGGGCGGCCTGGCGTGGACTTACGACCGGTCGACGCTCGGACCGGTCGCGGCCGCCGACGGCGAGACGCACGATCTCACCAGACTCGGCCTCGCATGGGGCGCGGGGGCGGAGTTCGGATTGTCGCCCAATTGGTCGGCCAGGCTCGAATACCTCGGGACAGGGTTCGGATCGCAAGGCGTGACATTTTCGGGAGCGGCGCAGCGGGTCTCGTCGGATTGGGCGGTTCACACGGCACGCTTGGGCTTCAACTATCGGTTTGGCCGGGATGACCGGCAAGTGCTCACCGAGGGCCTGAAGCCGTTGGAGACCGACTGGTTCAATCTGCGGGCTCAGACCACCTACGTGCAGCAGTACGCCGCACCGTTTCGCGCACCGTACCGCGGTACGAACAGCCTTATCCCCAACCAGACCCGCGAGACTTGGGACGTCACCTTCTATGCCGGCATCCGGCCTTGGAAGGGTGGAGAATTCTGGATCAATCCGGAGATCGACCAGGGGTTCGGCTTGAGCTCGACGCTGGGGGTCGCGGGGTTTCCGAGCGGCGAAGCCTACAAAGTCGGCTCCGCCAGTCCCTACGCCCGGATTCCGCGGGCATTCTTCCGCCAGACGCTCGACCTTGGCGGCGAAACGAAGAAGGTCGACGGCGACATCAATCAGTTCGCCGGCACCCAGACGAATGATCGGATCGTCTTGACTGTCGGAAAGTTTGCCGTGACCGACGTCTTCGACACAAACAAATACGCTCACGACCCCCGCAAGGACTTCATGAACTGGTCGCTGATCGACACCGGTAGCTTCGACTATGCGGCGGACGCCTGGGGCTACACCTATGGCGCCGCGATCGAATGGTACCAGGGCTCCTGGACGATACGCGGCGGCCTCTTCGATCTCTCCAGGGTGCCCAATAGCTCGGAACTCGATCCGCGCTTCGAGCAATTCCAATGGGTCGGGGAAGTCGAACACCGGCATGAGATTTGGGGCAAGCCCGGGAAGGTCGCGGTAACAGGCTTTCTATCGCGGGGACGCATGGGGCGCTTCGACGACGCCGTGGCGCTGGCCCAAGCGACCGGCGGCCCTGCCGACACGGGATCCGTGCGGTCGTATCGCAGTCGCGCGGGCGTCAGCGTCAATCTCGAACAGGAGGTAACCCGCGATCTGGGCGTCTTTGCGCGCGTGGGCGTCGCGGACGGCTCAGTGGAGTCGTATGAGTTCACGGACATCGACAGGACGGCAGCGGTCGGGGTCTCTCTCTCGGGCGCATCCTGGAATAGACCGAACGACACTTTCGGTTTGGCAGGCGTCATCAACGGCATTTCAAGTGCGCGGCGGGCCTATCTCGATGCCGGAGGGCTCGGCATTCTGGTCGGCGACGGACGGCTCCCCAACCCAGGTCCGGAGAAGATCGTTGAAAGCTATTACAGCTTTCCGATATCGGTTTGGCGAGCGACCTTGAATTATCAGTTGATCACGAACCCCGCGTTCAATAGGGACCGCGGCCCGGTCTCGGTTTTCGGCGCCCGCCTGCGCGCGCAGTTCTAGCGACAAAGTGAGGCAGCCGCGACGGCTATTTCGTCCCGCTCATCTCGCTCAACTCCGCGCTCGCGGCGCTGAATACGACATCGGCGGGACGACACTTCGCAATCACCGACTGCAGGACTTGGCGGCCGTCCGGTGCTTTGCCGTTATGCCTGAGGAACTCGCCGATGTAGAAATCCGCTTCGCAAAGGCGTCTGGCGGCCGGGGGTGCAGCGCCTTCTTCGGCAAGCTCGCGTACCCGATCGGTGTCCACGTGCCCGAGATACAGGGCGAGGACGGCGCCCGGCCATTGGTCGCGCTTCACCTTTGTCGTGTTCTCCTCGAGTTCTTGCCGGTCGGCGTATCCTTGGTGAACGCGCGCTATGTGCAGCCAGATCACGGAATTAGGGTTCGATGGTCTCAGGCGAACGGCGGTCTGCAGATCCTCGACCGCCGCTGCAATCGCATTCGAGTACATACGCGCGCGACCCCGGCCCAGATAGACCGTAGCATTCCCCGGATCAATCTTATGGGCACGATCGAAATCGTCGATCGCTTCCTTGTATCGGCCCAGGGCCAGATAGGCGTTTGCCCTGTTGGCCCAAAAGATCGGGTCGCTTTCGCGAAGCCGGATGGCCTCGCCGAAATCCGCGATCGCCTTTTCGGTGTCTCCTTGCATAAGGTAGACGCCGCCGCGGTTGCTGTAAGCATCGGCAAAATCCTTCTGCAACGCAATCGCGCGATCGTAGTCGGTCACGGCAGCCTGGTAGTCGTGCATGGCGATGAAGGCGTGAGCGCGATTGTAGAACGCCTCCGCATACGCCGGATCGAGACGTATCGCCGTCCCATAATTCTCGATGGCCAGGTCCAATTCGCCCTTACGTTCGTAAACCGAACCGAGATTATTGCGTATTAGCGCACTGTCGGGGATGAGCCGAAGAGCCTGCAGTAGGTCGTCGCGCGCGAGGTCGAACTCGCGGCGATCCGTCCAGATCAGCGCCCTATAGATGTAGGAGTTGGGAAACTGCGGGAGCAGCGCTATCGCCGCATCGAGATCGCCGAGCGCACGGTCGCGTAAACCGAGCGCTTCATAGGAGACCCCCCGACTGTAAAGAACAAGCCCTCGTTGGTCCGGCGCCAACTCTCCGCGTCGGAGGGCCTCGTCGAACAACTGAATGGCATAGGGATATTGCCGCCGCTCTTTTGCGGCAAACCCTTCGCGGACAAGATCTCCGGCCGTCTGCGCTGCCGAAGGCTCTGCGAGGACGAACATCAACGAGATGCAGTATACCGCGCACGCTGCGGCGAACCGAAGAGCAGTCAGGGGCGCCGCGCCGCGCAGTCTTCCGCGCCCCGCGTTTGTTGCGGCCATCCGCGTATTCACGTAGGCGCGCTGAAACATCCGTATACCCTCCCGTTAGTTGGCCGATCTGCGGGGAAAGCGCCCGGTTGCGCATAGCCCGCAATCATCGCACCGGAACGACCAACCTCCCGACTCCCTGTACCAATCGCCGTCGCTCGCGCATCCTGGACACGCAATCGTTCCCCTTCCGCCAAGTTCGGCGGCGAGCCTGGTTTCCATTTCCGTCTTCAGCCGGTTGGGGCGCGCGATTCCTTCCTCTTCGCTTCCGTTCACCTAGACCACGTCATCCGGCGCGAGCGAGCAGGCGTTGCCCTCGCTGATCTCGATCTGCAGCGTCGCGTGGCCGATCTTGTAGAATTCCTGCAAAAGGTGAGCACATTCCATCAGGAATTCGTCGCCCGGGTGTCCGGACGGAATTACCAGGTGGCAGGTCATCGCGGTTTCGGTGGTGCTGATCGGCCAGACATGCAGGTCGTGGATTTCCGACACACCCGGCCTGTCCAGCAGAAATGCCCGGACGGCTTTGAGGTCGATCTCGGCCGGGGCTGCGCTCAGCGACATCCCAACCGAACTCCGCATCAGGCCCCATGTGCTCCACAGAATGACGGCGCAGATGACAAGGCTCATGGCGGGATCCAGCCACAACCATCCGGTCCACAAGATCAGCGCCGCGGAGATCACGACGCCGGCCGACACGGCGGCGTCGCCCGCCATGTGCAGGAACGCGCCCTGAATGTTGATGTCGCCTTTTCGTCCTCTTGCAAACAACAGTGCCGTCGCACCGTTGACGAAGATGCCGATCGTCGCCACCACCATCACAGTGACGCCGGCGACTGGTTCCGGATCCCGGAAACGCTGGACCGATTCCCACCCGATCGCGCCGGTGGCCACTAACAAAAAGACTGCGTTTGCTAATGCCGCGAGGATGGATGAGCCGCGAAGCCCGTAGGTGAACCGTCCGCTTGGTGCGCGCTTGGAGGCGATCGAGGCCGCCCAGGCCACCAGCAGGCCGAAGACGTCGCTCAGATTGTGCCCAGCGTCGGCCATCAGCGCGGTCGAGTTCCCCAGATAGCCGAAGACGGCCTCGGCGACGACGAGCGCGGTGTTCAAGGTGATGCCGATGGCGAACGCTTTGCCGAAACTCGCCGGCGCATGGACGTGTCCCGCGCCGCCATGATCGTGGTGGTGATCATCGCCGGCGGCATGCCGGTGATCGCCGCCATGGACATGGTCTCTACCGTCTCCATGGCCGGCATGCCGATGATCATTATCGGCGCCCCCGCTCCTGTTGTTTGCGTTAGACATGCAGCACGGCCTCCTCGGCTCTCATGGCTTCGTCTTCGACCTGGACGGTGACGTGATCGATGCCGAATTCGTCCTTCATGACGCGGCGCGCTTCCCGCAGTGCCTCGCGCGCCTGCCCCATGTCGGCGACGACGAGATGGCCGCTCATGGCGTCGAATCCGGACGTGACGGTCCACACGTGAAGATCGTGGACGGCGGTCACGCCGGGTATCTCCATGAGCTTCCGTTCCAGTATTCCCAAGTCGACGTTCGCGGGCGTGCCTTCCATGAGGATATGCGTGACCTGTTTCAACAGCGTCCACGTCCTCGGCACAATGAATAGCCCGATGCCGGCGCCGATGATTGGGTCGGCAAGCGCCCAACCCTTCCACATCATGAGCAGGGCGGCGACGATGACGCCGACGGAGCCCAACATGTCGCTCAGGACCTCGAAATAGGCGCCCTTGATGTTGAGGCTCTCGGAGGATCCCCCGGCCAAGAGTTTCATGCTGATCAGGTTGACGACGAGGCCGATCGCCGCGACGATCAGCATCGGCCCGCTCCGGATCTCGGGCGGTGCCTGGAAACGCTGGTATGCTTCGTAAAGGATGTAGACCGTCAGCAGCAGCAGCACGACCGCATTGGTGAGCGCGGACAGCACTTCCATGCGAAGGTAGCCGTAGGTCCGCTGCGGGGTTGCCTCGCGCTGCGCGAAGCGGATCGCGAGCAGAGCAAGCGCCAGCCCGCCGACGTCGGTCATCATGTGCGCGGCGTCCGCCAGCAACGCCAGGCTGCCCGTCACCAGGCCGCCGATGACCTCGGCCACCATGTACGTCGCCGTCAGGCCGAGTGCCCATCTCAACCGTCCCGCGTGTTGCGCCGTCGCGGTCCCCGCTGCACCACCACCATGCATAACTTCAATTCCTACTGTTTGAGACGTGATGGAAGACTTCGCGGCCGAAGCGCAGGACAGTAACTACCATTCGGGCTTCAACGAAACCGGCTCCCGTTCCAAATTAATCGTTTGCAGCAGCTATGGTCGAATGCGCCGCAATGCACTTCGATGGCAGGGACGCCGGAAACGATCGACATGTCGATTTCGAAAACGTTTCCCCGCCAGACCTCCCGCTGCAAACCAACCCGGGAGACGAAAACGCGGTGGAGACAGCCACTTGACGTGCAGACTTCTGCTCTGTTCCCGCAGCCGATCTGGTCGAAGTGCACCGCCGTGAATTCTTCACCCGTGGCTCCCTGCAGATACCGCAGGAAGCCGTTGCGCACGGTGATGTATTCATCCCCGCACGCGCGCTTCGCCAGATCTAGTGCGGAGCGTATGGCGGGAGAGAATCGGTCGTACTGGCCGGAAGACAAAGGGACCAACCGGCCTTGTGCCTGCCCCGAAGCACGCGCCATCGCGCCGGAGGTCATGAGGCAGATCATAAAAGCTATCACGATACGCGACATGAGGTCCTCCCTGCCAGCGCTGCCGACCGCACCCTCAAGAATCTCGATCCGGTTTGAAGGAGACGCCGATACGCTTTTCCTTGATCCAAACGATCCGACATTCGCGGTGAAGATCGTCTGACGAGATCACCAACGTGAATTCCCTCGGGACACCGAGCGGGCTCACGACGTCCAGCATGGCGCCGGATTTCGTCAGGTTGCGCACGGTGCAAGAGATCGCCGATCCCCCGAACGAGATCATTCCGGCCTTCAAGACGCGCGTCCGCCTCAGTTTGCGCTTGTCTTCCATGAGGGCCTCCCATCGTGACACGCTAGTCGACCTTCTTTTCAGCCTTCTCCGCGAGCTCGACGATGTCGCCTTTCGTGAACAGGATGCCCTGAAGCTCAGTCCGCCAGTCTTTGTTGCGGCGGAGCAGGAATTCGAGGTTCATTCCAAAGTGCTTAAACTCCTCCTTCTGCGCGTTGGCCATGATGGCCTTGGCCTCCTTGTCCTTTTCCAGCGACATCCGCTGTTCGTACCACCCTATGGCCTCGGCTTCCTCGATCAGCGACGTGATCATTCGCGCAAAAGTACGCGTCTCCTGTGAAAGCTCATCCGCCGGTTCGTGATATTGATCGAAGCCCATTTTCGTCTCCTGTTGGTTATGTCGTGAATGCGAATAGTGAAAAGAAACGACGCGCCTAAAGTAGGTGCCCGTCAGAACTCATTTGGCTTCCCTTCCGGTTTGATTTTCTTCGGCCGCCAACGGCGAGCGTCGAGCCGGCCGATCACCGGCAGGAATTCAAATTCGAGGATCAGGATAACCATTCCGGTGACGAGCGCGGCGATGAGAAGCTCGCCGACGCCCGCGAGCATGCCGACCGCGGCCGTCGACCAGATCGCCGCCGCGGTAGTTAATCCTCTGACGGCGCCTCCGTCCCTCAGGATCATGCCGCCTCCGAGGAAGCCGACGCCGGTCACGACTCCCGCCATCACTTTTTCGGCGGTCGCCGGAAAATTCTCGACGCCGACGGCCGTGAAGGCGGCCGCTCCCAGGCTGACCAGCATGAAGGTTCGGTCGCCGGCCTCGGAACCACGAAACTCGCGTTCCCACCCGATCGGGAAAGCGAGAGCCACCGCGACGCCGATACGGACCAGCAGCGCGGCATCGAACTTCGTAATCCCCCCGGCATCGCCCGTAGTGGCGGACGCGATGGCCGCGTCGGTTGCCAGCCCCACGACAAGCGAGAGTACGGCGACGAAGGCTATCGTTTTGCGCGCCGTCAGGATGTTGGGTATTCGCTTCAAATCCGGTCCTTCCCTGTGCTTGCAGGTTTGTTAGGTAACCGGAGCAGCCGCAGGGCGTTCAGCGTCACCACCACGGTGGCGCCGGTGTCGGCCAGGATGGCTGGCCACAGCCCGGTGATCCCGGCTACGGTTGTGACAAGGAAGACCGCCTTCAGCCCGAGCGCGACCGTGATGTTCTGGCGGATGTTGGTCATGGTCCGTTTCGACAGGTCGACCATGGCCGCGACGTCCGACACCCGCCCGTGCAGCACGGCGGCGTCGGCCGTCTCCAGCGCGACGTCGGTGCCGCCGCCCATGGCGATGCCGACGTCGGCGGCGGCGAGCGCGGGTGCATCGTTGATGCCGTCGCCGACCTTGGCGACGGACCAGCCGGCCTTCTGAAACTGGCCGACGATACGCTGCTTGTCCTGCGGCAGAAGTTCGGCTTCTACGTCGATTCCCAATTGCTGGCCGATGGCGGTGGCGGTACGGCGATTGTCGCCAGTCAGCATCACCGTCCGGATGCCGGCATCCGTGAGGAGCTTCAGCCCCTGCTTGGCATCTGGACGGGGCTCGTCCCGCATGGCGATAGCTCCGGCAACCCTACCGTCCATGACGAGCAGCGAAACCGTCTTGCCTTCGTCGTTGAGGGCCGCAATCCGGGCGGTCTGGTCCGCGGTGACGGTAGCGAGTTCGGAAACCGCATTCGGTGAACCAAGGAATGTCATTACCCCTTCGACCGTCGCCTGAACGCCTTTGCCGCCGATCGCTTTAGAGTCGGAAGTCGGTGGCACCGAGATCTCCTGCTCCGCCGCCCTCGATAGGATCGCGGTAGCAAGCGGGTGACTGGATCCGGACTCGAGCGCGGCAGCGAAACGCAGGACGTCTCCCTCGCTTCGCTCGAAGCCGATTATATCCGTGACCTGGGGCTTGCCCGCGGTAAGCGTGCCCGTCTTGTCGAAGCAGGCGACGGTGATCTTGCCGATCTGTTCGAGAACGGCACCTCCCTTCAGCAGGAGACCCCGGCGGGCACCGGCCGACAGGCTGGCGGCGATCGCTGCGGGCGTCGATATCACAAGGGCGCAGGGACATCCGATCAGAAGGATCGCCAGGCCCTTATAGATCCAGGCGTTCCAAACTCCTCCGAACAGCAACGGCGGAACGATGGCCACCAACGCCGCGACGGCGACCACGCCGGGCGTGTAGTACCGGGAGAAGCGGTCGATGAAGCGTTCGGTCGGCGCCTTCGACTCCTGCGCCTCTTCGACGAGCTTCACCACGCGAGCGATCGTATTGTCTGCCGCAGCGGCCGTCACCCGCACCCTGAGCAGTCCATCTCCGTTGACGGTGCCGGCGAAGAGGTTCTCATCGCGGCCTTTCCGAACGGGCGTGCTTTCGCCGGTGACCGGCGCTTCGTCGATCGAACTCTCCCCGGTCACGATGACGCCGTCGGCCGGGATCCTGTCGCCGGGACGCACCTGAATCGTGGCCCCGACTGAAAGCGCATCGGCTTGCACCTCGCGAACCTTACCGTCTTCCTCCAGTCGGGCGGTCTTCGGTACCAGCTTGGTCAGGTCCTGGATGCTGGCGCGCGCGCGGCTGGCGGCGACACCCTCCAGGAGCTCGCCGATCAGGAACAGGAAGACCACCGTCGCCGCTTCTTCCGTCGCGCCGATGAAGACCGCGCCGACGGCCGCGATCGACATCAGCATCTCGATCGAGAACGGCGTTCCAGCAATGGCAGCGGAAACTGCGCGCCTCGCGATCGGGATCAGGCCGACCATCATCGCCAGTAAAAATGCCCACTGCTCAATGGCCGGAATGGCTTTTCCTAACGCGAAAGCGACCGCGAGAGCGGCTCCGGACGCGATAGTCAACCGGCCCTTGCGGCTTTGCCACCAGCTTTGGTCCGCCGGCGCGCGATCGTGGATGTGGGAATGACCAGCGTCTCTGTCGGCCGCGGACACTTCCTGACCAGCGTGTTTGGCTCCGAACTCTTCCGACCCGGTGACGGCATATCCCAGACCCGCGATCTGGCTACTCATCGCTTTGATATCCGCTTGATCGTGCCCGACAGTAACCGTGCCGCCGGTGACGGATACGCTCACCTCGGTGACACCGGCCATTCGCCGGAGCGCATTTTCGATCTTCGTGGCGCATGAGGCGCAGTCCATCCCTTCCACGCGGAAGCGTATCTTCGCAGCCTGTGAGGTGTCGCTCATGAACGATTCCTTGCCCGCAGCGGGCCACGCTCGCGGCATTGTTTCAATTTCACGTCTTGCCCTCCTGGCGCAGTCGCTTGTACAGGGCTGCTACGGCGTCCGAAAAATCCAGCGAGACGTTCCGCACGCAGTGATCATCCAGAAATTGCAGTTGTCTGATGAGGTCGAAGGTCTCCGGAGCGAGGTCCAGACCCACATCGACGCCAACCGGCCTGCTCGATATGATTCCGCTCATGAACCCCTGCGCCCAGGCAAGATAGTCTCGTCGGACTGCGGGGTTGGCTTTGACATCAGCTACGAACCGCTGGCATGTCGTGGCGCCCAGACCGACGATCTTCGCCTTCGGTTCTTCCGCCTGAAGGGCGCGCCATGCGTCGGCCGCGACGATGGCTGCCAAGGACATCGACACGACCAAGAGAAAACGTCCGGCGCGCCGACCGGGGACGGCCCGCGCCGCAGCTCCGGCGCCGTACCTCGACCGACGTTCGTTCAATCTCCTGCCGTCCTGATGCACGCCGCCGGTCACTTCTTGAACTTCACCTGACCGGATTTTCCTTCGGCGGTCTTGATGGTGAGCGTGATCGTCGTTCCCGACGCTATCGCGGTTTTTGCGTCGCCCTTCAGCGAATTCTCTCCTTGGGGAGCGAGCGCAACGGTTTCGCGTGCTGATCCTCCAGCGACGAGCACGGCGGCACTGTAGCCCTTGGTTGCGATTGGAGTGTGGTTCTTCGCATCAAAGACATTGATCGTGATTGAATTGCCGGAAGTCAGCAATTCCGCGTCGACGCCGGCGACATCAAGCATCAGGCCGCCATTGGGACCTTTTTCGTATTCTTCGGCAGAAGCCGGAGCAGCGAACATAATGGTGGCAATCAACAACAGTGCGTATTTCATGTTGTGGCTCCTTCTGGCGCGGGTGACTTCGATTCGCCGTTCTCCAGATCCTCTCTTCTGAACAGGACGTAGAGAGCCGGTAGTACCAACAAGGTAAGAATGGTGGACGAAATGATTCCGCCGATCACGACGGTCGCCAAGGGCCGCTGCACTTCCGCGCCGGCGCCGGTTGCGATTGCCATCGGGACGAAGCCGAGCGAGGCGACGAGGGCCGTCATCAGCACGGGACGGAGACGGGTGAGTGCACCTTCGCTGACCGCTTCGACGAGAGGACGTCCTTCCTTTCGAAGTCTTTCGATGAAGGTAATGATGACGAGGCCGTTGAGAACCGCCACGCCCGACAGCGCGATGAAGCCGATGCCGGCACTGATCGACAACGGAATCCCCCGCAGCAGCAGCGCCACGATGCCTCCGGTCAGGGCCAAGGGAACGCCGCTGAAGACCAGCAGCGCATCCGGCATGGAGCCTAGGCTCATGAACAACAGCAGGAAGATCAGCAGGAGGGCGATCGGTACCACGATTGTCAGCCGCCGCGTCGCGGACACCAGTTGCTCGAACTGTCCGCCCCACCCGATCCAATAGCCGGACGGAAGCTTGACCTTGGCTTCGATCTGCTGCTGCGCATCGGCTACGAACGACCCTAGATCGCGACCGCGCACGTTGGCGGTAACGACAACTCTCCGTTTCCCCTGCTCCCTGCTGATCTGGTTGGGGCCCGGCGCCAAATCAATCTGGGCCAACTCCGAGAGCGGCACGTAACGAATCTGGGAGAGCGGTGAATTGCCCCAAAGCGCCGGGACGGCCTTCGCCTGGTTCTCCAACGGCGGCAGCGGGACCGGCAACGCCTTTAGCGCGGAGATATCAGAACGCAAATGCTCCGGAAGGCGAACGACGATGTTGAACCGCCGGTCGCCCTCGAAGACCATTCCGGAGTTCTTGCCGCCCACTGCGATTTCGACCAGGTTCTGGACGTCGCCTACGCTGATCCCGTAGCGAGACAGCGCTTGACGATTCAGCTTGACCGTCAACACCGGCAATCCGGACGCCTGTTCAGTCTTGACGTCGGCGGCGCCCTGGACGTTCTGCAGGATTGCCTGAACCTGCGCTGCGGATTGGACAAGCGTATCCAAGTCGTCACCGAATACCTTGACCCCGACGTCGCTGCGAACGCCCGATATCAATTCATTGAACCGCTGTTGGATCGGCTGCGAGATTTCATAGACGTTGCCGGGGATTTCTTCGGCCGCCTGCTGGATTTCCGAGACTACGCTCGCCTTCGGCTTCTCCGGATCCGGCCATTCTTTTCGCGGTTTCAGCATGACGTATCCGTCTGACGTGGACGGCGGCATCAGATCGGTGGCGACCTCCGCCGTACCGGTCCGCGCGAAAACCTCCTTGACCTCCGGAATTTTCATCAGCCGCTTTTCGACCATGGCCTCCATTTCGAGCGACTGGGTCAAGCTCGTTCCTGGTATTCGTACCGCTTGCAGCGCGACGTCGCCTTCGTCGAGACTGGGAATGAATTCGCCGCCCATGCGGGAGGCCCCGATGCCGCAAACGACCACTAGGAGGCCGGCGATTAGCGCCACACCCCATCTGTTCCGGATCGAGGCTGCGAGCAGCGGCGTGTAGACGTAACGGGCACCCCGCATGAACCAATTCTCATGCTCCGACACTCTGCCCGTCACCAATAACGCCACGGCTGCCGGCACGAAGGTTAGCGAAAGGATGCTGGCTCCAGTGAGCGCCATCAGCACCGTCAATGCCATCGGCGTGAACATCTTCCCTTCGACGCCGGTAAGCGTCAGGATCGGAAGGTATACGACGCCGATGATAAGCGTTCCGAACAGGCTGGGACCGATCACTTCCTGAGATGCCGCCAGTATCGTTTCGAATCGCTCCTGTCGGTTGAGTATTCGGCCGAGCCGGTGCTGCTCCACCGCCAGCAGGCGTAGGCAATTCTCCACGATGATGACGGCGCCGTCGATGATGATGCCGAAATCAATGGCGCCAAGACTCATCAGGTTGGCGCTGACCTTGTTCTCCACCATGCCCGTGATGGTGAACAGCATGGCCAGCGGGATAACGAACGCGGTCGCAATCGCGGCTCTGAAATTTCCGAGAATCAGGAAGAGGATGACGATGACTAGCAGTGCTCCTTCGACGAGGTTCTTTTCGACCGTCGCGACCGTTGCCTCGACGAGATGCGTCCGATCATAGACGGCCCTCGCAATCACGCCGTCGGGCAACGATCGTCCGATCTCCTTAAGTTTGGCGGCAACGCGTTGGGCCACCGTCCGGCTGTTTTCGCCGATCAGGAGCATGGCGGTGCCGAGCACGACTTCCTTCCCATTAACGGTTGCTGCGCCCGTCCGCAGGTCCTTGCCTTCCCTGACGTCGGCGACATCCGCAATCCGCACAGGTACGCCGTTGCGCGTGCCGATCACGATTTCCTTGATTTCCTCGACATTGGCGACTTGCCCGGGCGTGCGGACGAGGTACTGCTCGCCGTTCCGTTCAATGTAGCCCGCGCCGACATTTGCGTTGTTGGCGGCCAGCGCGGTCATCACCTCGCGGAAACTGAGCTTGTAGGCCATCAGTTGCGCGGGATCCGGCAGCACGTGGAACTGCCGTTCGAAGCCGCCGATCGTGTTGACTTCAATGACGCCGGGTACGTTCCGAAGCTGCGGCTTGATTATCCAGTCTTGGATCGTTCGTAGATCGCTGGGCGTGTACTCGCCGCCGCCGGCCTTGCGTGCTTCCGGCTTTGCTTCCACGGTAAAAAGGTAGATTTCCCCGAGCCCCGTGGAGATCGGACCCATGGCGGTTTCGATGCTGGCGGGTAGCTGGTCCTTGACCTGCTGGATCCGTTCGTTGACCAACTGCCGGGCGAAATAGATGTCGGTCCCGTCCTTGAAGATGACCGTGACCTGGCTCAAGCCGTAACGGGACTGCGACCGGGTGCTGTCCAGATGGGGGAGTCCGCCCATCGCTGTCTCGACGGGGAACGTGATCCGCTGCTCTACTTCCAGCGGCGAATATCCAGGTGCGCGGCTGTTGATCTGGATCTGGACGTTGGTGATGTCCGGCACCGCGTCGATCGGGAGGCGCGTAAAATTCCACGCGCCGAAGGCCGCCATCAGAAGGACGCCGATCATGACGAGCCAACGCTGGCGGATGGCGAACGAAAGGATCGCATCAATCATTCGGTTGCTCCGGATCGCTTGCCGGTTTCACGGATGCGTGCAAACGACTGAACAGGCGTCGTGTAGACGACACCGTCGCCCTTGCGTCCCGTCCATGCGGCTGATGCAATGCGCCCACAGATTTCATCGGCGAGTTCGGACCGGCAGACCAATCTCAACTCCAGGTATTGATGGTAGGTGAGGTCCGTCTCCGTCGACATGTAACCGCCGCCCTGCCCGCGCCCTCTTCCCTGTCCCCGCACTTCGTCGAAGGTGAAGCCGGGGAAGTCAGGAAGGTCGTGCAGCGCACGGACGACGTGTCCTTCCATGTGGGGCCTGATCAGAGCGGTGATCAAAGTCTTGCTGCCATCAGTGCTCATCGCTGCCCGCTCCCTTTGCCATTTCGGCCTTCACGATGAAGCTGTTCTGCGCAGCGTAGACGTCGCCTTCGAGCACGCCGAAGATGATTTCAACGAGATGAGGGTCGCGCTCGCCCAGCTCGACGTCGCGGGCGTCGAATTTTTCGCCGTTTCGGACGAACACGACCGTCCGGTTTTCGACGGTTTGCAGTGCCGAGGACTTCACTGCGACGCCGACTTTCTTCGCGGACAGGGTCAGCCGACCCGTGATGAACAACCCGGGACGAAGCCGCTGTTCGGCGTTCGTCACGATGGCTCTGGCAATCGCGCTCTGGGTATCGCTGCTGCCGACCGGCGACAGGTACGAAACCTTGGCCTCGATTGCCGGTCCGCCATCCGCGGGATCGATGAAGACCTGATCGCCGATGCTGACGCGCTTCAAATCACGCCGGTACACCGAGAAGTCCACCCAAACCGTCGACAGGTCGGCGATCACGAAGGCAGGCTTTTGTTCGGAGGCGTATTCCCCCAAAGTGGTCTGTCGGTCGATGACAGTTCCTGCGAGCGCCGCCTTCAATTCATACTGCGTCAGGCTTTGGTTGCTTTCGATAAGCGCCAGTACATCGCCCTTCTGAACGACGTCCCCGATCCGTTTGCGCACGTCCCGGACGATGCCCGGAAAGCGCGGCGTCACCTGGACCAGCGATTCCTGATTAGGCTGGACGATGCCGTTGAGCAGAAGGCTGTCGCGCAGCACGCCGGCCGAGGCTTTTGCAAGCTCGATTCCCGCCGCCTGGACCTTGGCATCGCTCAATGCGACGCTGTCGGCATGTTCTTCCTTCTCGGTCTTTTCGGTCGGCGTCGTCTTCGACGTAGCCGGCAGCAGCATCCGGTAGCCGCCGTAGGCAAGCGCTGCAGCGACCAGAATGAACACGGAATATCGGATCAGTCCCTTCATCATCGTGAGCTCTCGCGGGTTAGCGTAAACGGGTTACCGGCAAGACCTTCGATGGTCGCGATGGCAATATGAAAATTCTGCAGCGCTTCCTGCTCGCGCAGCAGCGCCTGCACAAGCGACCCCCGGACGTCGAGAAGTTCAAGCAGGGAAAAACGGCCCTGCGAGTAGCCGCTGAAGATCGTTTCCGACGCGCTGCGGGCGTTGGGAATGACCGATGAACGCAGCAGCTTCATCTCGGCCAAGGCCCCGGTCAGAGTGTCGTAGGCTCGGCCTACGATGCTGATCAGCACAAGCTTGTTGATGGCGCGCTCAGCATCGGTTTTTGCCAGCGTCTGCTGGGCTGCGATGATGTTGCCCGTGTTCTGATCAAACACCGGGATTGGAATCGAGACGCCGAGCCGGACCGCGTTGTCGTTGGTGTCCTGAAAATGCCGCCAGCCCGCTGAAATGCGCGGGTCGGGAATCGCCTTCAGGCGCGCGATCAGGAGTTCGGCATTGCGTTGGGCTGTGACCGCGGTCCACCGAAGCAACTGCGGATTGGCTTCAATAGCCTGGATGATGGAATGGAACGAAGGCGGCTGGCCGATAGTCGCGAGCCGTCCGACCGCCTTGCCGAATCGCGGGCTGCTGTCGCCCATGAGTATCGCCAAATCGCGGCGGGCCAGGGCCAACTGCGTCTTGGTGCGCTCGCGTTCGACGCGGAATAGGTCGGCGGCAACCTGGGCCCGCAACGTCTCCGCCGGAGAAGATGCGCCTTCCTGGACGCGTTTCTGAAGAAGCGGAATCAGCGGATCGAAGCTTGCGATCTGCTCGTCGAATATCTCGATACGGCGTTGCGCGCTGATGATCGTGATGAACGCGATCGCGGTCTCGGACAACACTTCCAGCCGAGTTGCCCGGCGCTGCCAGACGGCCGTACCAATGCCCGCCTCGCCCGCCGCGACCCGCGCTTCGCGCTTGCCACCCAATTCGATAATCTGGCTGAGTTGCAGATTGGTTTCGGCGGACCGCAACCCCTTGTAGGGCCCCGACCCCAACGCATTGTCCAGTTCGAAGGAAACGTCCGGATTAGGAAGAGCACCCGCCTGGATCCGGAGCCCACCCGCGATGCCGATATCTCGCTCGGCCGCCGTCAAGCGCGGGTTCGCGGCCAATGCCCGCTGCAGCGCCTGCGGCAACGTTATGGCGTGCGAAGAGCGCTCGGCAGCATAGACGGGAAATGTAAATACAACCAATGCGCACGTCAGGCGCAAGGCATCTCGGACCAAAACCATACAAAAGACCTGAAAAGCACGAAGACGACGCGGTCAGACCGCGCGGCGGCGATGTTCAGGCCAGATGCTTGGGTGGCGGCGTATCAAGCCGAGGGTGGTCTTCAAACTGGAGCTTCGGCGGGGCGAAGTAAAGTGTCACGGCGCGCGCGGAGGGCCCGGCATCCGTGACGAGCGCCGGCATCATGACCGGCGCGCAAACGTAGCAATGCCCTGCAACAACGGGCGATTTTTTGGAGCCACCCTCATCCGAGCCGTCGTCGGGGATATTGCCAAAATCAGATGAGATAGCGGCGGCGACAGCTTCGTCCGTGCAGGAAATGGCGTGGGTAAGACCGACGAAAAGGTAAGCAAAGGCAAGGAACATCAGCAGCGTCCGGCGAAATCCCGGTGCTTGCAATCTCGGCAGTTTCTGACCGGCTTGACGTCCCATAACGTCGAGTTAGCAAATTGCATTGGCGAACACTATTACAATTTTGGCAGTCCGTTTGGGAACCTTCATGCTCTCTCCTCAACAGGAAGTCCCCGGTAGACGAAAATGATGCCAGACATCCACGTCACCTCGGTGACCCGGCCGTATTCACTGTGCATCAAAAGCCGCCTGTCACCTGCGTCGAAGAATCCCGATCAACCCAATTATCGTCCCTGCTGCGCCGAGGGGCCCGATGATGGTGACCCAGGGATGGTCTGGAAACGCCCGGTGCAGAAGAATACCGGCCACCGTCGCGGCCAAGGCAATGGCCGCCAGAACGCCGATGAAAAAGATGGCTCGTTGGGCCAGGGACATCGATAACAACCTCACGCGCTGCCGGCGAATTCCCGGGATCTGATAAAATCGAAGCTCCCCGAGCAAAAACTGCAAACCGGGCACCGTGGAACTCGATTGCAGCCGGCGCGTAATAATCAGCCACGCCTTGTTTCTAAATGATTTTTCGATTTAGGGCATCGTTTTGATGAGTCCATCCCGAAAAACTGAGCCGGCAGCGCCCAGTCCCGTCGTCGGGACTAGCAAACCGCGCCTACTGGATGCCCTCGGCCCCGGGCTGATCACCGGCGCCTCCGACGACGATCCTAGTGGGATCGCCACCTACAGCCAGGCCGGCGCCCAGTTCGGATACACGATGAGCTGGACAATGTTGTTGACCTATCCGCTTATGGCGGCAGTCCAGATGATCAGCGGACGGATCGGACGGACGACGGGTCGTGGCCTCGCCGGCAACCTGCGCCAACATTACCCGAACTGGCTACTGCAGGTCTTCGTGGCGCTGCTGGCCGCCGCCAACATCATCAACATCGGCGCCGACCTCGGTGCGATGGCCGACTCCACCAGTTTGGTGCTAGGCGGCTCGAAAACGTTGTATGTGGCCCTATTCGGCGTCGTCTGCATCGGTCTGCAGGTTCTGCTGCAGTACACCCGCTACGTATCCTACTTGAAATGGCTGACGCTCGCGCTGCTCGCCTACGTGGCGACGCTGTTCATGGTGGACGTGCACTGGGGTGAAGCGCTGCGCCAGTTCGTGTTGCCTTCCATCACCTGGAAGACCGAATATATCCAGACGATCGTCGCCGTCTTCGGCACGACGATAAGTCCCTACCTGCTGTTCTGGCAGGCCTCCCAGGAAGCTGAGGACATACGCGCCGTTCCGGAACGCCAGGTCCTGAGACGGGCGCCGGAACAAGGCCCTGATGCCATCAAGCGGATCGAACTCGATACCCTGATCGGTATGGGCGTCTCCAACTTCATTGCATTGGCAATCATCTTGACCACGGCAGCCACGCTCAACGTGTCGGGCGTGACCGACATCGAGACCTCCGCCCAGGCCGCTGAGGCGTTGCGTCCGATCGCAGGCAATTACGCCGCGACAATATTCGCGTTGGGCGTTCTCGGCACGGGACTTCTGGCTATTCCGGTCCTTGCCGGCTCCGCAGCGTACGCCATTGGCGAAGCCCGTAAGTGGCCGATTGGCCTGGCGCGACAGCCCAAGGAAGCGAAGGCGTTCTACGCGACCATCGTGATGGCGACAGTGGTGGGCATTCTCATCAATTTTGCACCGATCAATCCTATCAAGGCGTTGTATTGGTGCGCGGTCATCAACGGGATCGTGGCTGTGCCGATAATGGCGCTGATGATGCTGATGGCTGCCAACTCGAAAATCATGGGCGAATTCACGATCGGCGGTTGGCTGACTGGGCTGGGATGGATAGCCACGATGGTCATGGCGGCTGCCGCGGTCGCCATGGGCGTCACCTACCTCATGTAGCCTTGTCTAAGTGACCAGCGATCAGATGCGCCCCAGCGGACATCGTGGCGAGCACGATCGCCTCGTCCCATTCGGAAACGCGCTCGGTGAGCGGTCGCCCGCGGGCGATTGCTACCGCCGCCTGCACAAGGGAGCCAAGCCCGCTGAGGCCGGCCAGGTACCGAAAGAAAAGCGCGCCCGTTCCTCCCGTGCTGACTGCGAGCGCCGCCGCCAGCGCCACCGCGAACGCGGCCTCCCAGCCGACCTTGGCCAGCCACGCTCGAAAAGGGTTTGTCTGCACTATCTCTCCCGCGAAGAAGCAGGTTTGGCATTTAACCGGCGACTTCGTCCAACAGAAGAATTAGCAGAAAACCCACGAAAAAAAGACTGGTTACCCACGGCTTCTCGGGAGCCGAATGAGCTTCCACCAGGAGCTCTTCGGTGACGAGGTATAGCAGCGCTATCAAACCGAAAGAAAAGAATGCCGCGATCCAGAAATTAGGCAAATGGCTGACAGGGATGCCGACGGCCGCCCCGATCGGCAACAGCACCGCAAGGCCCGCGATGATGGATAGTACCTTCGTCGGTTGCCGGATGGATTCAGATAATTCGCCAGTGAGCGACAGCCCCAGAAAAAGCACTTCGATCGTGAGCGCGACTGTTAGGAGGAAACCCTGTTTGGCGCCGGCGGCGAATCCGATGCCGAGGACTAGTCCGTCAATGAAGATGTCCACCGCGACCATGATCACCAGGCCAAGGGTGCCTTTGGCCTTTTCGCCCAGACGTTTGATCAGGAGCATGAGAAGGATGCCCGCGACTCCTCCAAGGATGACCGCCCAGACTGACTGGCGATGTTTTATGTCGGGGAGGAGTTCCCCCGCCGCGGCGGCGAACACGACCCCCGCCGCAAAATGCTGAATCGCAGCGGCGATCACGGGCGTCGGTTGCCGCCAGAGCGCGACAGCAGCCCCCAGCACGACGGCAACGCTCGGGATCAGGGTATAAAACCAACCGGCCATCATTATCCTGGGCCGGCTAAGCGCGGCGGCGCGTATCCGCGCGCAGACGGACCGACTGACCGGCTAAGCAACCTTACCGACCGTGGCGCGTTTCTGATTTCCAAACCCGCAGGAGAATACCAATGCCGGACACTTCGCAAGTCAAAGAGCACATGGACGTCATTTCATCCGACAAAAAGACCGTCGGCAAGGTCGATCATCTAGACGGAGCCGACAAGATCAAGCTGACCAAGCAAAGCTCGCCGGATGGTGACCATCACCACTTTATACCGGTCGCTTGGATCGACCACGTTGACCAGCACGTCCATCTGACAAAATCCGGCGCGGATATCACCGCTCACTGGGAGCACGAAGGCCGGAAGTAACGCCAACGGTAACTGCACCCCGGCTGGCGCCCGCCGGCCGGGTACACCCTCGGTTTCTACACCATCATCGCGTGTGCGGCGTCGAGCCCGTCGAGCCGCCACGACCGCTGCGGTCCTCACGATCTCTTCTTTCTGGCGGTGGCGCGATTCCGGAGCGAAGATATTTCACCAGCGCCACCGCCGCCAAGATCAGAACGAAGAGGAGCAGCGCGCAGACCGCCCCCATGCCCAATGTCATTGCCGTCGTCATATCGTTCATCATGGGGTCACCGTGCTATGCTGAAGCCGCAAGAGGTTGCGACCACCGACAGTCCGAGGTCAAGCTGGGCCACCGGCGAACCAATTTCTCCCGCACCCATCATCGGGACTTGGGACCGCCCTGATAACGCCACGCCGATCCACCATCGTTTGGGTTAGTCGCGGGCTGCAGGCGCGATGGTGTCCGGTCGTATGCGAACGCGGAATTCGGATCACCCTGTGAGTTTCCGGTCCTGGCTTGTACGCTCCGCCTGGCCTCATTCGGCCAATAGCTTTTGTCGGTGATCGTCGATCCGGCATATGCAGAAGCCGACGCCGCCATAAGCGGCAACAAGAGTGAAATCGTGAGAAGGTTTTTCTTCATGGTCCGGCTCCATCATTTTTCCGAAGCGCGTCATGTGCGCTTCTAATGAGAAGTTCGGCGCAAATTGTCTGCCGGTTACAAGCTCACGCTGACGTGATCCGGCAAGAATGCGCCTTCACCAACGCAAAAGTCGTGGTCCCATTGCTGCGCCTGCTAAGGTGCAAAGCACAATCGTTCCGCCATACCAGACCGCGACGAAAGGCAGGGAATCGTCCGTGCAGTGCAGCGCATACGCCATCGCGCTCACGCCGCCCGCAACAAGTCCGGCGAAAGCACCAGTGCGAGCAAGGTTCGTGGGTGCCGCTTGTCGAACGGCCCAGATAGAGACAGCGAACGGAATGATCGCGATGACCGGAATGGAAACAAGGCATTCGAGCCATTCGTCTCCGACGATCATCTTGTTCCAATGCGAACTCGGCGCCAGCCCGAGGCTGATCGCTGCAAGCGCCATGATGATAAGGAACGGCACAGCAATGAGATACGATCGAGCTTTTCGTTCTCCGCCGGGACGCGCCAACTTTGCAAGATAGACAAACGCGAGGCTGGAGATCCCGACCGCGAAAGAGACCTTCGCGACGACGAAACTCCAGGCGCCGGACGTCGTCATGTCCGGACGGACGCCCAGCGCGAAGATCGTCATCCCCAGCGCCAGAATTAAACCTGCCCCAAGCGCGATCAGAAGAGTGCGAACGACCAAGCCGCGGTCGACCGGCTCGGGATTGTTACTCAGGAGGGCCACAAGCTCGTCAGTTTTCATGTCCGCGTTTCCCGGGCGATCAGCGTCGCTAATGCTTTCAGCCCTCGGTGGATGTTCACTTTGACCCCCGGTTCGGAGATGCCGCATCGTACCGCCGCCTCCGCGATGCTCAAGCCGTCCAGCTTCACGGCCTCGATGGAACACCGCATGTTTTTCGATAGTCGCTCCATTAGCCTCCTAACATCGTAGCTACTCTCCGCGCCGACATTGTCGTCGTGCGCCATGATCGTATCGGCCTCCTCGATGGGAACGTCGGCCCGCGACATGCGGGTACGCCGTAGGAAATCGATCAGCTTGTAGCGGGCGATCGCATGGACCCAAGGCGTCAGAGGCTCGGCAGGATCATAGGTGTGCCGCTTGAAATGGACAGCCAATACGGCCTCCTGAACCAGATCTTCCGCCTCTGCCGCCCCCCTTCCCATCATGGCGAGCTTGCGCTTGTAGTACGCCCGCAAACGGCTGCTCAATCGGTCGAGCAGCGCGCGGTGCGAAGCGGCGTCGCCATCCAGGCTGGCAAGCATCAGGGCCTTGAGTTCAATTTCATGGGTCGTCATGCTTGCGTATCTTTGTTAGTTCGGTGGTCCGGCGGATTTGGTTACATCGAAAATGAGGGGCCTCGAAAAAAGTCAAAAAGGCCTGCCGCAGCGCTTCGGCTAGGCCTGAATGCGCTTTGCTTGCCGATCGCGTCCTTTCCGCTCTTCGCATTCGTGCAGCAATTCGGGGCCGGCCCAGACCGCGGTTCCATCGTCATCCACGATAAGCGGCATGAACAGGTTCAAGGTTTCGCTCAGCCGAACGACGTGACCCAGAGCGCTTTCGTTGTCCGGGTGCGGCTCGCATCGCAGGACCAGATCACCTGATGGGCGGGAATCGACTTCAGATACTGGACCGTCGGCGTACAGCAGGGTTACGGGCCCGTACTCCGGCCGCTGCTTCCAGCGACGCAACAGTTCCTGGCAGGCGAGCTCGACGGCGCGCGGTACCGGCCTGAGGTCGCTTTCCCAGTATTGGACTGCACCGCGGCTCAGCCCGAGCATCTCTCCAGCCACGACCTGGTTGATTCCCAGTTTCTTCCGCCATTTCTTAAAATCCCACTGGTCCATCACGTGATCCTGGCGCCGAGAAACGGGCGCTTTGTCATTCTGCTGCCTGCGAGCGGTTCAATTCATCCGTCCGGGTCCGATCGTGCAGTGCCTCCGAAACTTCAGCGCCCGGCCCGCGAGGCAGCTTAAATCCCTTGATCAAGGCATAGACGGCGGGGATCACGATGAGCGTGAGAATAGTCGACGAGATCATGCCTCCGATCATCGGCACGGCGATCCGTTGCATCACCTCTGATCCGGTGCCTGTGCTCCACAAGATCGGAATCAGGCCGGCCATGATCGCAACGACCGTCATCATTTTCGGGCGGACCCGCTCGACCGCACCCAGCATGATTGCGGCATTCAGGTCGGCGCGCGTGAATGGTTTGCCCTCCGCAGCGCGCGCGGCCTGAATCTCCTTCATCGCATGATCGAGGTAGATCAGCATGATGACACCGGTCTCTGCCGCGACACCCGCCAAGGCGATGAAGCCTACGGCCACCGCGACGGACATGTTGAAGCCAAGCCACCACATCAGCCACAAACCGCCGACGAGGGCGAACGGCAACGACAGCATGACGATCAACGTCTCGGTCAGCCGGCGGAAGTTCAAATACAGCAACAGGAAGATGATCAGCAGCGTGACCGGCACCACGATCTTCAGGCGGGCGGTAGCGCGCTCCAGATATTCGAACTGGCCGCTCCAGACGACGTAGTTTCCCGGCGGGAATTGCACGCTTGCCGCCACGGCGGCCTTGGCATCGGCGACGTAGCCGCCGAGATCGCGGTCGCGGATATCAACGAAGATGTAGACCGCAAGCTGGCCGTTCTCGGTCCGGATCGACGTGGGACCACGCGTGAGCTTGATCGCCGCGACCTCGCCCAGCGGGACCGTCCCCCCATTTGGCATCGCAACCAGGACGTCCCGAGCGATCGATTGCGGGTCGCTGCGCAGATCGCGCGGATAGCGCAGGTTGACGCCGTAACGCTCGCGCCCCTCGACAGTCGTGGTGATCGTCTCTCCGCCGAGGGCGGACGAGACGGTATCCTGTACGTCGCTGATCATGAGACCGTAGCGCGCGAGCGCCTCACGATTGGGAACGATATCGAGATAGTATCCGCCGATGACACGTTCCGCATAAGCGCTCGACGTGCCTGGAACTGTTTTCACGACGGCCTCGATCTGTCGTGCGAGTTTTTCCATTTCGACGAGGTCGGTACCCAGCACCTTAATACCAACCGGCGTACGAATCCCGGTCGCCAGCATGTCGGTACGGGCCTTGATCGGCATGGTCCACGCGTTTGAAACGCCGGGAAATTGCAAGGCCTTGTCCAACTTTGCAACCAGCCCATCGACGGTCAGGCCGGCCGGCCACTGATCCCGGGGCTTGAGATTGACGATGGTTTCAAACATTTCGGTCGGAGCAGGGTCGGTCGCAGTCTCGGCGCGCCCGGCCTTGCCGTATACGGAGGCGACTTCCGGAAACGTCTTGATTATCTTGTTCTGCATCTGCAGGATTTCGGCCGCCTTGGTCACCGACAGGCCGGGTAGCGTCGTCGGCATGTACATCAGCGTGCCTTCGTTCAGGCTCGGCATGAACTCGGTTCCGAGTTGCCGGGCCGGCCAGAGACTCACCGCCAAAGCGACAAGTGCGAGAAGGATCGTGAGGGTCTTGGCCTTCAGCACGCCACGGATCAGCGGGCGATAGATCCAGATCAGGAACCGGTTGATCGGGTTCTTGTGCTCCGGAATGATCTTGCCGCGCACGAACAACACCATGAGTGCCGGCACCAACGTGATCGACAGGATCGCCGCCGCCGCCATCGAGAACGTCTTGGTGAATGCCAGCGGGCTGAACAAGCGGCCCTCCTGGGATTCCATGGTGAAGATCGGCAGGAATGAGACTGTGATGATCAGCAGGCTGAAGAATAGCGCCGGACCGACCTCGCTGGCGGCCTCGATCAAGACTTCCAGGCGCGGCTTGTCGGGCGGGGCGCGCTCAAGATGCTTGTGCGCGTTCTCGATCATGACGATGGCGCCGTCAATCATGGCGCCGATCGCAATCGCGATGCCGCCAAGGCTCATGATGTTCGACCCGATGCCCAGCATTTTCATGGCACCGAACGCCATCAGAATTCCGACCGGCAGCATGACGATGGCAACCAATGCGCTGCGGACGTGCAGAAGGAACACGATGCACACCAGGGCGACGACGATGCTCTCTTCCGTGAGCGTCCGCTTCAGCGTCTCGATTGCGTCGTGGATCAGGTTTGAACGGTCGTAGACCGGTATGATCTCGACACCCTTCGGGAGCGCCGACGCCATCTCGGCCAGGCGCGCCTTCACATTATCGATGACGTCGAGCGCATTCTGTCCGAAGCGTTGCAGTGCGATGCCGCTGGCGACCTCGCCTTCGCCGTTGAGCTCGGTTATGCCGCGGCGTTCGTCCGGGCCGAGCTCGACCCGCGCCACATCCTTCAGCAGGACCGGCGTGCCCTTGTCGACCTTCAGCACGATGTTCGAGAGGTCGGAGACGCTTTTTACGTAGCCCCTGCCCCGCACGACGAATTCGAACTCCGAAAGCTCGACCGTACGCCCGCCCACGTCCATGTTGCTGCCGCGGACCGCATCGCGGACCTTCGACAGCGGTATTTCGAGAGATCTCAACCGATTCGGATCGACGATGATGTTGTATTGCCTGACGAAGCCGCCGACGCTTGCGACTTCGGCAACGCCCTCGGCCTTGGAAATGCCGTAACGGATGGTCCAGTCTTGGATAGACCGCAGGTCCGCCAGCGATTTGTCTTTGGATTGCAGCGCGTATTGATAGACCCACCCGACGCCCGTCGCGTCGGGCCCCAACGTCGGCGTCACGCCCGCAGGCAGTTTGCGCGCAGCGGCATTAAGGTATTCCAGCACACGCGAACGAGCCCAATAGATGTCCGTGCCGTCCTCGAAAATGATGTAGACGAACGAGACGCCGAAGAACGAAAATCCTCGCACTACTTTCGATTTCGGCACGGTCAGCATGGCTGTCGTCAGGGGATACGTGACCTGGTCTTCGATAACTTGCGGTGCCTGACCTTTGTATTCGGTATAGACGATCACCTGGGTGTCGGAGAGGTCGGGGATGGCGTCCAGTGCGGAGTGCTGCAGGGCATATACGCCCGCCGCCACGGCGAAAACCGCACCGATCAGGACCAGCATCAGGTTTCGGGCGGACCAGTCTATGAGCCGCGCAATCATTGCGGTTTCTCCCCGGTATCGAGGCCCTTAAGCGCGGCCTTGAGGTTGCTTTCGGCATCAATCAGGAAGTTGGCGGAAGAGACGACTTTGTCGTTTTCGGCAAGCCCTTCCTTGATCTCGACCACGCCGCCGCCGCGACGCCCCAACTTCACGGCACGCGGTTCGAAGCGGCCCTCCCCCTTATCGAGAAGCACAAGCTGCCGCTCGCCGCTGTCGATGACGGCGCTGCTGGACACCGTCACGACTGCAGCTTCCGTCCCCGTAGCGATCTCCACGTCCGCGTACATGTCCGGCCGAAGCACATCGTCCGGGTTGGGCAATTCGATCCTTACACGGGCGGTTCGCGTTTCTGCCTTCAGGTGCGGATAGATGACGGTTATCTTCCCTGCGAAGGGATGGTCCGGGTACGCCCGAAGCCGCACGACGGCCCTTTGGCCAACTTCGATGAGCGCAAGATCGCGTTCGGCAATGTCGACCATCACCCAGACGACTTCGTGATCGACTATCCTGAAAAGTACGTCTCCAGGCGCTGCGCGCATGCCGTTGACGGCCGTCCGCTCCACGATCTCCCCATCCTGCGGTGCGGGCCAATTCATGTAGGCCGGGACTTCGCGGGTCCGCTCGATGTCCGCGATGAAAGCATCGGGCGCACCGAGGTTTTCGAGGCGCCGCCGCGCGCCTTTCAAGGCTTGGTTGCCGATGCCGGCGTCCGGACGGGCGTTGAGGGCCGAGAGATATTCGGCGGCAGCGCTCGACAGATTGGGGCCGTAGATGCGCATCAGCGGCTGGCCCTTGCGGACGTGCGTGCCGGTCGTGACGTTGCCAACGGTGTCGATGAAGCCCTCGAACCGGAGCGAGACGACGGACACGCGCCGCTCATCCTGCTGTACCGTGCCCGGTGCGCGGACCATTGTATTCAAGGTGCGGCGCTCCGCTACCTCCGTCTGGACGCCTGCCTTCTGCAGCTTGCCCGCACTGATCTTGACCGACGAATCGTCGTCCTGCTCCCCTTCATAGACCGGGAGATAGTCCATCCCCATCGAATCCTTTTTCGGCGTCGGCGAGGTGTCCGGAAGGCCCATCGGATTGCGGTAGAACTTGATCTTTCCGGGTCCTCCGGCTTTCGCGGGCATGGCCTCCGGACTCGGCTCTTCGAAGCTCAAGTCTTCGCTGGCGTGCACGGCCGAGTATCCCTTGCCCGAGGCTGTCTTCTTGGGCGCCAGAGCATAGTCCGGAGCGCCATCCGGATCGCGGTAGTAGATGATTGGTCCTGTTGGTGCCGGCGGATCGGAAACCGGCTTCGCCGCTGCGGGGAATACGGCAGAAACCCATCCAGGAAGCGGGACGCTTGAGCGACCGATGGCCAATCCGCCCGCCCCGGCAGCCAGGATCGCGAAAAAGGCCAAGAAAGCACCGACTGGCCGTCTCATAGCGAACCTCCAGCCAGGCGTTCCATTTCGGCATATTTCGTCTGAAGTTCCACCTTGAGCTTTGGCAGGTCGAGTTGGACCGCGCGAAGCCGCCGCTCCGACTCGAAGACGGAGGAAAGATCGGATGTGCCGGCTTGGAAGCCGTTGCGCGCGTTGTCGACCGAAGAACGAGATGGCGGCAATTGGCGTGAGGCGTAGATCTGCACGACCCTGCGAAGCGCATCGACGCTGAACCAGGCGTCGGCAACCTGACCGTCGATCCTCAGCCGCAGCGCCTCGTTGCGGGCTTGCGCAGCGCCAAGTCGCGCGCCTGCTGCCCGTTGCTCAGCGTCTTTGACTTCGTAATGCAGCGGCAGCTTGACGCCCAGCATGAACTCGCCGGTATCTTCCGTGCCGGGCCGCTGTACGTATTTGGCGCCGAGCGTCACGTCGGGATAGTAGTTGAGATCGGTAAGGGATTTGGTTTGGGCCGCGGAATTGCTTTGCGCGCCGGCCAGCGCCAGCATCGGGTTCGCGGAGCGGGCGAGTGCCTGAACCTGCGCGAGGCTGACTGTCTTGAGAGGCCGAAAGCCGGTCGGAGAAGCCAAAGGCGCCAAGGACGAACGGCCGATCAGCGCATTCAGCCTTGCCGCGGCGGCTTTCTGTTCGCCTTGCCGGCGGATGACATCGCCCTCGGCGGTGGCCGCCTCGATTTCAGCCTTGATGACGTCCTGCTGGTCGACCGACGTCGTGCCGTATCGCGACCGCAACAGCCCGAGTATCTCGTCATAACGCCGCTTGATCTCGACAGCGATTCCTGCGGCCTCATAGGCGGCGTTGTATTCGCCGTGCGCGGCTACGACCTGCGCGATGAGATCGATAACGGTTGCGCGGCCCTGGAATTTCGCAGCGTCGGCATCAGCCTGCGCGACATTGCGCTCAAGCCCGTATTTGCCCCACAGCTTGAATTCCTGTTCAAGGCCGATACGGCGTTGGCCAACGCCAAACCGATTGACGTCCCACGCTTCTAAAATGAGGGTCGGATCGGCCAAAACGCCGGCTGTTCCGATCTTGTGGACCGCCGCATCGAAGTCGAGCGAAGCGGCCGCCACCGTCGGATTGAGGCGCTTGGCGATTGCGACGACGCTTTCAACCGTGGCGCCGGGCAAGGTCTGATCGCCTGCCACAGCCGGAGACAACCACAGGACTGCCATGGTTGCTCCGATTGTGACGAAGCGCGTAACTTCGACCGGGCGGATCACGGTGTCGCCTTGAGGACGAGCTTGTTTTCGACCGTGCCGGTCTCACCTTGCACCTTTGCGCCGAGCGAAAGCTGCCAACCCCCGACCATGTTCAAGGTCGCCTTGAACTTGTAGACACCGGGTTCCGTGCTGGGCATTGGGGCTACCTTGGTCGCCATCTCCTGCATGCCGTCAGGGGCCATATCCAGACGTGTTGCGAAGATGACCGCATCGGGCACCGGCTTGCCGTCGGGCTTATGGACGAGGCGAACCGAGATGATTGCGTCGCCCTTCTTGACTGTCTGGTCAACCAGTTGGAATTCGTAGTCCTTGATGTCTGCGCGTGCGGTCGTGGCCGACCCGGTGAAGACAATGCTGATCAGCGCGGCTTGGAGCGCGCGCGCGTAGTTGTAGTTCTTCATTTTGCAAATCCTCGATGTCCTGAAGTGCCGCGAATGGCGGCATGCGTTTATCCGCGCGGCCCTACTACCGCGCAGCAGCAGACGGCGTGGAGACGCCGTTCAGGTCGAGATTCGAGGGGGATGGTCCGGAGGGGAACCGATGAGGCCGTCCGCGATCAAGTCGTCGAGGGCGAAAAACAGCCTGCGGGTCTGGAAGGAAACCTGGATACCGTTTGTCGGGGACGGCTCCGCCTGGGCGATGTTGAGCATGCACATCGCGACGAGCGGGCAATCCTGGCAGTTATTGCCCTTCTGGCCGTCCGGACAGCATGGCATGTCGCCCGACATTGCGGTCATATCGGTCATCTCAGCGGCAGCCAGACGCTTTGCCGCTGCCGGTGTCACCAGCGGCGCAAAGACCAGCCCAACGATCACTAAGACCGCAAGCAAACGACCGATGAGTCGGCGAACATCCATGGCCCATCATCACATGCGAATGGGAACTTGGGAAGCGTCATTACATCACATAGTTGCTAGATGGCGAAGGCGCTCGAAAGTGCCGGAACACGAACGGTTAACATGCGCACCCGCCAACTCAGCTTGTGGCTTTAGTTCCGATGAACTGCATGAAGGTCCGCCTCCCCGACGCCCCGAAAATAACAACGTCGTACTTCTGGGGTGTATCGCCCTCCATACCGGGTGACCCCACAGGCATGCCCGGAACAGCCAACCCGAAGGCGGCCGGCCGTTTTTCCAACAGTTCACGTATGGCCAATGCCGGGACGTGACCCTCGACGACATATCCTGCCACTTCTGCGGTATGGCAGGCGGCAAGATCGCCCGGTACGCCCAAGCGTTTCCGGACCGCCTGAAGCTGAGCCGTTTCGTCAACCGTGACGGCAAACCCAGCGTCCTTAAGATGTCGTACCCAACCCGCGCAGCACCCGCAATTTGGATCTTTATGTACAAGTATGGTGGAAGTCTCGGCTAAGGCGGAAGACCGAGACAAGATGAAGGTTGCGGCTATTAGCCCAAGCGCGCTTCGTCGCGTCAGGCTAGGCGCATAGTCAATGTGCGATCCGATCATGAATCCCAATCTCCGAGGTGGTCGCCTCATAGATTAGCCGGAGTCGCTGCGGCATCGAATGCAATTCTGTGTGAGACACCGCAACACTAGCATCATTCCAAACAACTACTCACTCGGCGAGAACTGGACCGAAGATCGCCCGGCCGACCTGCAACGCCTCGTCCATACTCAAGCGAATTCCCTCCCGGCGTACTTTTTGCAAATCGAGCCATTGTTGCAAATGTTCAACTGAACAGAAAAACGCGATTGCCGGGCAGCAGGAGGACGCTGCAGTTCCGGCGTAGGCGAAGTCGTACCAAACGACGGCGCTCACGGGAAAGAAGCTTTGCATCGCGCTGCCCTTGTGCGCTGTCCTCGCGCGGATCGTCTCGCCGCAATGAACACACGGCGAAGAGATCGCGGTATCGGCGTCATACATGTCTGCGACGCCAAGCGCGTCGATGGCGCAAAGCGCGTGGAAGGCATGCCCGTTAAGTTCGACCCGATGTCCAGTAACGAACTCTGTGAACGGATAGGCAAGCCGGATCCGATTGGAAGTCTGATCGAGCGCGACGAGATCATGCGACTGCAATTTGCACAGAATGTCCGCCACGCGATTGGGTCGGATCCCGGATCCGACGGCGATGTCACTGACCGAAGGCGCCCGGCCGGAAGCGCCATAAAGTTGCAAAGTCGTTCGCCAAACCGTGTCGTCAGTCGCTTCCAGCCTATGGGACCATTGGTCCAGCAATCCCGCGCGGGCTTCAATTCGACCATGGAGCGCCCGGCGCGCCGCCACGCTCGTCGCGACAGACCAGTCCGGACGGAAGACACCCGGCCTGATTTCGACCGCGGGCTCGCTCGCCATCGACGTTTCCAGTTTCAAGAGAACTCCTCTTTCCGCTACCGTTAGCCAGCGCAGCAGGAAAGCTTCTTCACGTCCCTGTCGAATGTCTGTGCAGCGAGCTTCAAACCTTCTACCGTCGTGAGATACGGGAAGATCATCTCCGACAACTCGTCGATCGTGAGACCGCAGCGAATGGCGAGGGCCGCGGTCTGGATGCTGTCCGCCCCCTCCGGTGCGAGAATGTGGGCTCCAAGCAGCTTCCGAGTTGTCCCGTCGGCAACGAGCTTGATCAGCCCCCGAGTATCGCGGGCCGCGAGTGCGCGCGGAAGGTTGTCGAGCGAGAGCACTGAAGTCCGCACGGCGTGACCGGCAACGACGGCTTGCACTTCGGTCAGGCCGACGGTTGCGACCTGCGGATCGGTAAACACAACTGCGGGCATGGTGGTGTTGTCGTAGCGCAGGCTGTTGCTGTTCAGCGCGTTCTTTGCCGCGAGCTTCGCACCATAAGCGGCCATATAGACGAATTGGTCTTTGCCGGTCACGTCGCCGGCCGCATAGATGCCCGCTTTCGACGTGCGCATCCTGTCGTCGACGATGATCGCGCCCGAAGACGCTTGCGCGACGCCAGCCTCGACTAATCCGAGGTCTTCAACGTTCGCGGTCCGGCCTGTCGCAACAAGAAGCCGCTCGGCGGTCAGTGTCTCAAGGCTGCCGTTCCGGTTGATCGTTAACTCGACACCGTCCTCGGCCTTGCGGGCGGAATCGTAGGCGAGCCCTCCCATGATCGTAATCCCCTCGTCGGCCAGGTAGCTCGCGAGCGCCTGTCCAATTTCCGGCTCAGCCTCCGGCAGGAGGCGGCTCCGGAAGACCAGCGTCACCGCGATACCGGCGCGAGCGAAGATTTGCGCAAGCTCGGTCCCGACGTAGCCGCCGCCCACCACGATCATCGACCGTGGCAACTTGCTCAGAGCAAGCGCCATCGTACTGTCGAGCGGCGATACATCGCTTATTCCGGGAATGACAGGCATTGCCGGGCGCGCGCCCGTCGCGATGATGACACGCTCGGACGCCAGACGTCGACCATTCACTTCGATGCCGCCTTCGACGAGCCGCGCGGGGCCTTCGCGGTAGGCGATGTTGTTGTACTCCGGCAGCAGGTCGGCATACTTCGCTTGCCGCAGGCTGGCGACCAGCGCGTCCTTTTGGGCGATCTGCGCGGCCCAATCGGTCACGCGAGCGCTGCTTTCGAGACCGTGGAACCTGACCGGTGCGATGTTGGCGTAGTGTACCGCCTCTGTCGCACGGATTATCGTCTTTGAAGGCACACAGCCGATGTTGACGCAGGTCCCCCCAATCGTGCCGTGCCCGATAAGAGCGACCTGCGCGCCTTGCTCGGCGGCTGTGATCGCGGCTGAGAAGCCCGCCGACCCCGCCCCGACGATGACGAGATCGTAATGGTCATTGTTCGAGGCAGGCGCGCGGCCATTTGTCATAATCCGGCCTTATTGCCCGATTTTCGAGGGATAGCCGGCGTTGGTGGTCGCCATGACAAGCGCGGCGACGTTGGTGCGGCTGTCCTCGAAGCGCACCTTTGCAATCGTGGCTCCGTCGGCCTCCGATATCTGAACATCGAGTACGCCGGATACCCGATTGAGCGAGCGCTTCACGATCGGGCCGCAGAGCTCGCAGGTCGCGTTGGCAACGTTGAGCGTCACGGTTTGCTCGGTGGCGAACGCTGCTCCAGTCGAGACCAAGGCAGCAGCCAACGCGACGAATCGCAGAATTTTCATGGATGTTCTCCTTACTTTCAGGTGTCGAGGAAAAGGCGAGCGACGTAGGGGAAGCCCAGAGCGATGACGGTCAAGACGGTCGCGAGCCACAGGCCGATCTTTGCGTTCCGACCGGACGACGGCCGGGCGCAGTAGGACCCCTCGGCGCAATCGGCGGCTTTGGGTTTGCGGTAGACGGAATAGAACCCGAAGCCGAGGCACACAATTGCAATCCCGACAAACCACGGCTGATAGGGCTTGAGCGCGGTCAGGTTGCCGATCCAAGCCCCGCTGACGCCCGCGATAAACAGGGCGAACGGAACCACGCAACAAGTCGCCGCACCCAGTGCCGCCAGGATGCCGCCAACCGACAACAATGCCGCCCCGTCGAGACGCTTCTGCAATGTCTTGGATGCGAGAAGCAGCGTTGCTGTCTCGTTTTGCGCCGTCATTGAATTAGCTCCCGCAATGTGTCTAGGGTGACCGTACGGCCTGTAGGGACTACAGGGTCAAGCGAAAATTCTTCACAGAAGCGTGAGGCTGCGATGACGCAAACTGATGAGTTTTCTATCGGAATTTTGTCCGAGCGCAGCGGCGTGAACGTCGAGACGATCCGATACTATGAAAAGATCGGCGTCATGCCGATCCCAGCGCGCAGCGCGGCTGGCTATCGCGTTTACGATTTGGATCACCTCAGACGTCTGCATTTCGTACGCCGGGGTCGGGAGCTTGGCTTTAGCCTAGATGAATTGCGCGGGCTGCTCCATCTGGTCGACGGACACGCCTTCACTTGCGGAGAGGTCCACGAACTCGCGATCCGGCATCTCGCCGATATTCGTCGGAAGATTAGAGACCTTCGGCGCCTGGAAAAAGTGATGTCCGAAATGGCTGCGCAGTGCACGCGGAATAAAGTTCCGGATTGTCCTATTGTGGACGCGCTGTTCGAGATGCGGCCCATCGCCCAGTAGGCCCCGCGAAGTATGCCTTGTGTGTCTCTGTGTCAGCGCCTGCAGGCCTTGGGACGTCATGACGAGGAAGATGGTGGCAAAGGCGGCCCGTGTCCATGCCCGTGCGAGGATGATGGCGATGCTCTATCTGGCCAAGTCTCCGACTGCCCCGGTACCGAAGGTGAAGTCCGGTCGTCGGAATACTTGCGCGCGTTCGTGTAGGCCACCGCGGCGAGCAGCGGGGCGCTGGCATGCGTCGACATCTGCAGTTCATCCGCGATCGGGGCCAACGATCCGAAACAGCGTTCCGCCGACATTATCGGCGACCATCATGACCGCGTACAGCAAAATGACGGTCCAAGTCCGTCGCTCGGCCTTCGTCGTCTCGTCCCAAGAAGACGTGGTCATGGGAAGCGGGACGATCGATCGTGTGTTGGCAGTCATGGCAACTATTTCAAATACGCATGCACGACCTCGATGAGATCGTCCGCCGCATCCGCATTAAGCGCGCCCGGATTCTTCTTGGGATCGACCAGATGGGTCCGAATGTGGTCCTCGACCACTTCCGCCATCAGACCGGCGACGCTTCCCCGTATGCCGGCGATCATGTGCATGATCCGTTCGCACTCGGCTTCCTCTCCCAAGGCACGCTCGATCGCTTCGACCTGACCCTTGATCCGGCGAACGCGGGCAAGGAGCTTTTTCTTTTCCCTTACGGTGTGCATTGCGACCATATAGCCTACCCCCCTATTCTACGCAACAGGTTGCCATATCCTCCCCGGGAGGATATATTCTGCCAATGGCCAATGATCATGTTCACGTATCCCACCCCGGAATTCTCAAGCGTCTGAAGCGCGCCGAAGGTCACCTTCACAAGGTGATCGAGATGTTCTCGGACGGCCGCCCGTGCCTCGACCTGGCGCAGCAGCTTCATGCCGTGGAGAAGGCCATCAGTGAGGCGAAGAAGACGCTGATTCACGATCATGTCGATCATTGCCTCGACGCCGCCGCCAACGGTGGGAAGGCGAAGTCGACGGAAAGCGTGCTCGCCGATTTCAGGGCGATCTCGCGATACCTGTGACGGCGCCGCAGCCGTTTTCGCAACAGAAACCGTCAGTATTTCGTATGACCATCCGACCGATTATCGTCGTCGCAGTTTTTGCCCTTGGCGCCGGATTCGCCTTTAGCTTACCGGCGTTGCAGCGCGCAACCGGCCTCTCGGTTCCGACGGCCGTCGCGCAGCGGGAGGCCAAGCCTGCCGCCCCGTCGAACAAATCCACGGTCGTGGCGATGGACAGCGAGCGCATCAAGTTGGCGGAGATCGAGGAGCGCAGCGTCGGACCTGCCACGATCGCCAGGCGCCTCGCCGTGCCCGGCACCGTGGTGCCCGATGCCGGCCGTGTGGCCCATGTGTCCGTCAAACTGTCCGGCACGGTCGCCGAATTGCGCAAGAACATCGGGGACGACGTCGTCAAGGACGAGATTCTGGCCGTCCTCGAGAGCCGCGAGATCGCCGACGCGAAGAGTGAATATTTGGCGGCGCGACTGTCGAACGATCTGCAGCAGGATCTGACGTCCCGCGACAAATCCTTGTGGGAAGGACGCGCCGTTCCGGAACAGCAGTACATCCGCTCGCGCAACGCTGCGGCTCAGGCATCGATGCGCCTCAATATTGGGCGACAGAAACTGCTGGCACTCGGCGTGCGGGCGGATGAGATCGAAGCACTTCCGCAAGCCCCCGATGCTCTCCTGCGCAGCCAGAATGTGCGCGCCCCCATCTCGGGGCGAATTGCGGAACGAAGGGTCGAACTTGGCACGGCCGTCGGCCGCGACAATCTAGAAACCGAGCTTTTCGTCATCGTTGACCTCGGCCGCGTCTGGATCGACCTGTCGGTCTCCTCGGCCGATCTGCCTGCGGTCAGGGAGCGACAAGCGGTCAACGTCGCGACGCACGGTCAGCCGGAGGCAGGCACCGCGAAGATCGTCTTCGTTAGCCCCCTGCTCGACAAGGACACCCGTACCGCGCGCGTCGTTGCGGCCATCGATAACGCCGACGGGCGCTGGCGGCCCGGGTCGTTTGTCACGGCAGCCATCGCCATCGAGGAGCACACCGCTCCCGTGGTCGCGCCCTTCGCCGCCGTTCAGAGCGTCGGTGGCCGCAAGGCCGTGTTCGTGCGCACCAAGGAGGGTTTCGAAAAGCGCGAGGTCGTGTTGGGCCAGCGTGAAGGCCAATCCGTCGAGATCGTCTCGGGCCTTGCAGCCGGCGAGACCATCGCGGTGTCGAACATGTTCTCGCTGAAGGCGGAACTGTCGAAGCCCGGCGAAGAGGACTGAGCGATGATCGCGTGGATCGTCGATTTTTCGGTAAAGCGCCGGTGGCTGGTCCTGCTCGTCACGCTCGCCGCCGCAGCGTCAGGTCTCTGGTCGCTGACCAAGCTGCCGATCGACGCCGTTCCGGACGTGACCAACGTCCAGGTGCAGGTCAATGCCGTCGCGCCGTCGCTGACGCCGGTCGAGATCGAGAAGCAGGTCACCGTCGCGTTGGAGACCGCGCTCGCGGGAATACCGGGACTGGAGTCCACTCGGTCGTTCTCCCGTAACGGCTTTGCGCAGATCACCGCGGTGTTCGCCGACCGCACCAACATCTACTTCGCCCGCCAACTGGTGTCGGAGCGGATCAACGACGCCAAGCCCAGCCTGCCACCGGGCGTCGACGTCAGGATGGGCCCGGTTTCGACGGGACTCGGCGAGATCTATTGGTGGGCCGTCGAATACGAACAGCCCGGCACGACCGCTTCCGTCCGCGACGGCCAGCCGGGATGGCAGACCGACGGAAGCTATCTGACGCCGGAAGGCGAGCGTCTGGCCGATGAGTTCCAGCGGACGGTCTACCTGCGCACGGTGCAGGACTGGGTGATACGTCCGCAGATGAAGTCGGTTCCGGGTGTCGCCGGCGCCGACGCCATCGGCGGCTTCGTCAAGCAGTTCCAGGTCCAGCCGGATCCGGCGAAGCTGGTCGGTTACGGCCTATCGTTCGGCCAGGTGATCGCCGCCATCGAGGCCAACAACGTCAGCCGCGGGGCGAACTACATCGAGCAGAACGGCGAAGGTTACGTCGTGCGCGCCGCCGGGCGCGTCGAGAACATGGACGACATCTCCAACATCGTTGTCACCACCCGCGGCGGCGTTCCCGTGCGGGTGCGGGACGTTGCCGACGTCGCGATCGGGCGCGAACTGCGCACCGGCAGCGCCAGTGTCGACGGGCGCGAGGTCGTGCTCGGTACGGCGTTGATGCTGATCGGCGGCAACAGCCGGACGGTCGCCGCCGCGGCCGACGTCCGGATCAAGGAAGTCAGCCGTACCCTGCCGCCGGGCATCTATGCGCATACCGTCCTGAACCGGACGCAACTGGTCGACGCGACCATCCATACGGTAGCGAGCAATCTGGCCGAAGGCGCGCTCCTCGTCATTGCCGTCCTCTTTCTGCTGCTGGGCAATTTGCGCGCGGCACTCATCACCGCCTGCGTGATCCCGGTGACGATGCTGGTGACCGCCACCGGGATGCTGCAGGGGCGGATCAGTGCCAACCTGATGAGCCTGGGCGCGCTGGACTTCGGCCTCATCGTCGACGGCGCGGTCATCATCGCCGAGAACAGCCTGCGCCATCTTGCCGAACGGCAGCGCGAACTGGGCCGAACTTTATCGCTTGAGGAGCGGCTGTCCACGGTGACGGCGTCGACCTCGGAGATGATCCGTCCCTCGGTGTACGGCCAGATCATCATCATCCTCGTTTACGTGCCCCTCCTCGCCTTCACCGGCGTCGAGGGCAAGACGTTCGAGCCGATGGCGCTGACGGTCATGATCGCGCTCGCGACCGCGTTCGTCGTGTCGCTTACCTTCATCCCAGCCGCCATTGCGGTCGCGTTGTCGAAACCCGTGCGCGAGGACGAGAACTATTTTGTCCGGGGGCTGAAGTCCGGATACGCGCCCCTGCTGAGGCGGACGATCGCAAGGCCGCTGCCGGTGATGGCGGTTGCCGCTCTGATGTTCGTCGGCGCGGTCCTGCTGTTCGGGCGCCTCGGACAGGAATTTACGCCGACCCTCGACGAGAAGAACATCGTCATGGAGGTCAAGCGCGTGCCGAGCACTGCGCTGGCGCAATCGCAGCGGATGCAGCTTCTGATCGAGCGCCAGATCAGCAAGTTTCCCGAAGTGGCCTTCGTCTTCTCCCGCACCGGAACGCCGGATCTCGCCGCCGATCCGATGCCTCCGAGCTCGTCCGACACATACATCATTGTCAAGCCGCAGAACGAGTGGCCGAATCCCGGCATCACGAAGGACAACCTGATCGAGCGCATCGAGGCCGAGGCAACGAAGCTTCCGGGCAACAAGGTCGGCTTCTCGCAGCCGATCCAGATGCGGTTCAATGAACTGATCGCGGGAGTGCGAGAAGCCGTCGCCGTGAAGGTCTTCGGAGACGACTTCGCGGAGATGCAGCGCACGGCAGCCCGGATCGCGGACGTCCTGCGCAACGTCGACGGCGCCGAGAGCGTCAAGGTGGAGGAGACTGAGGGTCTTCCGTTTCTTGAGATCAAGATAGACAAGTCCGAGATAGCCCGGCGCGGTCTCAGCCTGGCGTCGGTGCAGGACCTGATCGAGACCGCCGTGGGCGGCCGCGCCGCGGGCCTGGTCTTCGAGGGCGACCGCCGATTCCAGATCGTCGTGCGGCTCAACGATGCGCTGCGCAACGACATCTCGGCACTTGAGAACCTTCCGGTGCCGCTTCCGAACGCCAATCCGAACGCTCCTTCCTCCTCCGTCCCGCTGCGGACCGTGGCCACGTTCGCGCAGACCGAGGGCGCCAACCAGATCAGCCGCGAAAACGGCAAGCGGCGTGTTGTCGCGACCGCCGAAGTGCGCGGTCGCGACATCGGCTCCCTGGTCGCGGAGGCGCAGGCAAAGGTCGACGAGCAGGTCAAGCTCCCGCCGGGAAGTTTCCTGACCTGGGGCGGACAGTTCGAGAACTTCTCCGTCGCGCGTCAGCGTCTGATGATCGTCGTACCGGGCTGCTTCCTGCTTATCTACCTTCTCCTGTTCGGCGCGTTGGGCTCGCCGCGCGACGCCCTCATCGTGTTCAGCGCCGTGCCGTTGGCGCTGACCGGCGGCATCGCCGCACTCTGGCTTCGCGGCATGCCGTTCTCGATTTCTGCGGCGGTCGGATTCATCGCCCTGTCGGGTGTCGCCGTCCTGAACGGCTTGGTGATGCTCACCCAGATCCGCAAGCTCATCCTGGAAGGTGTCGGCACCCAGTTGGCCATCAGCCAGGGCGCCCTCACCCGCTTTCGCCCGGTCATCATGACCGCGCTGGTCGCATCGCTGGGTTTCGTGCCCATGGCGATCGCGACGGGCACGGGGGCGGAAGTGCAGAAGCCGTTGGCGACCGTCGTGATCGGGGGGCTGTTGAGCGCGACGCTGCTGACGCTTCTGGTCCTGCCGGCCCTCTACTCCTACTTCGCACCTGCCCAAGCACAGCCGAAGCCCGACAGTGCATTCATCCCAAGCCGCGCGGCCGAATAGAAACCGAAGGTTATGACATGTTGAAGCAAATCCAAGAATGGTTCGGGATGTCGCCCCAAGGGCAATCGCTGGGGCTCGGCCACGGGCCGAAAGACAGCAAGGGCCATGGCCACACGCACGGATCGATAGACCCCACCATCGCGACGACGACGAAGGGGATCTGGGCCATCAAGTGGTCGTTCGTCGTGCTGGCGATCACGTCCGTCCTGCAGCTTGTGGTCGTCGTGATCTCGGGTAGCGTAGCGCTCCTCGCCGACACCATTCACAACGTCGGCGATGCCGTTACCGCGATTCCTCTCTGGATCGCCTTTGTCCTGGCGCGCCGCAAGCCGAGCAAGACTTTCACGTACGGTCTCGGACGGGTCGAAGACCTGGCCGGGGTGGCCATCGTGGCGATCATCCTGTTCAGCGCCGTGTTCGCAGGCTACGAAGCCGTGGACCGCCTTATCCACCCGCAAAGCATCGGTTTCATTCCTTGGGTGGTTGCCGCCGGCGTCATCGGATTTCTCGGGAATGAAGCAGTGGCGGTCTTCCGGATCCGGGTCGGGCGCGAGATCAACAGCGCCGCGCTCATCGCCGACGGTTATCACGCCCGTACCGATGGTTTCACAAGTCTTGCCGTCGTCTTGGGTGCGGTCGGCGTTTGGCTGGGATTTCCGCTGGCGGACCCAATCGTCGGACTTCTCATCACCATCGCCATCTTCGGCATCGTCTGGCAATCGTCCAAGGCGGTATTCGTCCGGATGCTCGACGGCGTCGACCCAGCGGTCACCGACGAGATACGGCACGCCGCCGGGCATGTCGACGGCGTCCGCCAGGTGCTCGACGTCAAGGCGCGCTGGCTGGGACACCGCCTGCTCGCCGACATCGGCGTGCGCGTCCCCGGCAACATGCCGATGGCCGATGCAGACCGTTTGGCTGAAAACCTCCGGCATGAGATGCTCGAGCACGTGCCCGCGCTCTCCGTTGCGAGCGTCCGGGTGTCGTCGATGGCAGACGACGCCCAGATACCGCGGGAGCATGACGCTCCGCTGCCATTCGAAGTCCGCAGCGAACTTGCGGATGGGGAGCTTTCGATTGCCGGCACGCCGGCGGGAGAGCGGATGCGGCTGACACTGAGCCGGCGGACCGACGGGCTGAAGGCGGTCGTGGTGATCAATCGCGCCGCAGGACCGGAAACCCTCGTTCTTGCGCCGTCGTCGGGAGATCTTTCCACGCTCGAGAGCGGGGCGGCCCCGGCCGAACCGCACGAATTCAACGCGCGGCTTATTTTGTCGGCAAACGGCAAAGAGGACATTCAGGAATTTCACATGGCGGAGCCGGTTGGTCACGCCCACTGAAGGCCTTTCGACAATCGGGGGCAACTCGCTAGACTCACTTCGATCCAACCGCCATCGTAGATTGCCATGCCTGGCGCGAAGCAAAGGCGTAAACAGTGTTCATGGTACAGGGTAAGCCCAAGAGACGGGCGGGATCATAAAGGTAGTCAGAGAAACCAGAAAGCTCGCGTTGGAGACCGCCGTAGACTTTCTGGACCAGGGAATTCCATTAGTCAGCATCATCGGCGACGGACGCATCTATACGGCGGCAGAGTTCGCCGTGACTATCTTCAATGACGGGAGGGACGATGCACCAAGAACCTAACGGACAGAACTGGTCGGCCGGCACCATCAGCAACGCCGTGATATAGCGCCCCGAACGCGCGCGTCGAGGCGGTCGCCAAGTATCCGGGCGGTCAGAGACGCGTTCGGAAATGGAATTGTCGGTGCATGAGCTTCATGCCGGGCTCATCTTTGGGGCGCTTGCGGCAGGGGAATCTTCAATCCGGCCGAGCCGCGCAACTTAGCTTTCGCGCATGCGCCGGATTGCGGCCAAATCGTTCTCAAAGCCACCGCCCCCTCGGAGTGGGGCGGCGCCATGGTGTACCGGGCGGAGGGGTTCGCACACCGACAGAACCCGCAGCGCGGCCTTGGTCACGAAGAATTTTCCCGCGACCTGCGAGATCGGAAGCCGCCCGTCGCGCACGGCCGTGCGCAGCGTCCGCTCCGAAAAGGGACCGTCCGGCCAGAACAGCGCCGCCGCCTCGCGGAGCGTCATGATCTCGTCGTCCCTCCATTGCGAGGGATCAGGCCTAGTCGTGACCCGGTCGGTCGCTGCTGTTCTCGGCATCGCGATTCTCCAACTTCAGGGCCGTCAGGCGCGACAGGAATAGCGCTCGAAGGCGCTGATGGACCGCGCGTCGATGTCGGCGTCGTGGCGGCGGTAGATCTCACTTCGGAGGAACGCCAGTTCGGTTTCGAGCGCGTGGTCGGCAACATCGACATTCCAGGCCCGTGCCCGGCCGTCGCTCCCGTCGCACCACCGGTAGCCGCGGCGCTTCAGGAAGTCCTTGCGCTCGAACGGCGCCCGCACTGCCGAGATTCGCCAGCGCGGCTGGCGGGCCGACTCCAGCAGGACGCCAAGGGCCGACCGGCCGCTGCGCGGCAAAGTACGGGAAAGGATCTCGATGCCGGCACGGCAATCATGCACGGCGCGATGACCTTCGTGGAAGAAGCCCTGCGCCGCCGCCAGATGGGCTAGTTTCGCGCTATCGAAACCCTCGTCCGCCCAAGGCACCTCGGCCCATGAGCACGCCCACGGCAGCGTCGCGAACGCGCCGCACAGCCGCTCCATGAAACGACGGTCGAAGCCGGCGTTGTGGGCGATCACCAACGCGGCGGGTCCGACAAACGCCTCGATCTCGGCAGTCTCGATCGACGCCCCCGCCACCATCGCGTCGGTGATGCCGGTCAGCGCCGTGACGGCGGCGGGGATCGGGCGGCCCGGATCGCGAAACCGGCTGAAGGATTCATGAACCGCGAAGATCCTGCCGTCACTGGCGAACTCGAACGGCGCCATGGCGAGCTCCACGATTTCGTCCGTCGCGGGATCCAGCCCGGTCGTCTCGACGTCGAGGAAGACGCCGCGTCGCGTCGGGGTGCCGTCGGGAGCATGGTAGCGTTCGCGCGGCTCCAGCCGCCGAAGGATTCGATATCCTCCGCTTGCTTCCAGCCGCGCGGCCATGCGTTCCAAGGATTCGCGATCCAAGCATCCCGTCCCGGCGTCGGACGAAAGTGCGTCCTCCGACGTCGCGCCGGTGCTGTTGCATAAAATCATCGGACGCCACCTACCGGAGACGTTCCGTTCGCCGTGGGCAAGGATGATTCGGCACCAGCGTCCGTCCGCGTAGCCACCGGCCGCTGCCCGGACGCCGAAGGCGCCGGATGGCGCCGAATGGCGTCGGCGACCGCCGCGCCGTCGATGCGCCCGACCGCCATCAGACGTTCGGCGACCGCATCGAGCGCCGGCCGGTATGTTTCCAGCAGGAGCCGGCAGGCCCCGGCCGCCTTGGTCAACTCCTCGTTGACTGCCTGACGCACGTCGGCATAGGCCAACAATTCGTCGCGCTGGTCGCGGGCGCCGAGGTAAAGCAGGGGCCGCGGCCCCGTCAAACCGAAAGAAGCGACCATCGCGGCGGCGACGCCGGTTGCGCGTTCGAGGTCGGATCCCGGGGAGCCGCCGGCGCCGTGGCTGGCCCGCGCGAACACGACCTCCTCCGCGGTTCGTCCCGCCAACAGCATCTGCAGCCGCACAAAGTAGTCTCCGTAGTCGCCGACGAGCCTCGGCCCGTCGGTCCTGACGACGGCGCCGCCGTTGCCGCCCATTGCGGTGATGTTGGCGTGCACATTGTCCGGACCGTAGAAAAGTACATCCATCAGGATATGCCCGGCTTCGTGGACGGCGGCACGTCGCTTCAATGTTTCCGGACGATCGTCCTCGGCGACGACCGCCTTGAGGAGGTCGGCGGCGGCGAGCGGCCTTCCCTGGTGGCGGGCATACCGGCGCGCGTCCTTGACGACGCGCTCGACATCGGCGCCGGCGCCGCCCAAGGACAGTTCGCAAACTTCGTCGAGGTCGGCGCCGGCAAGGTCCGGTCCGAGCCTCACCCGGAACATCTTCCCGAGGTCGGCCAAATCCGGCAGTGGCACCTGGATAATGCGGTTGAGACGCCCGGCGCGTACCAGCGCGGGGTCGCAACGCGTGATGTCGTTCGACGCGGCCAGGAAAATCAATCCGGGGTGCGCGTAGATCTCGGCAAGAATCGCGTTCACCACCTCAATTTGATAGTCCTTGTGGGCATGCGTCAGCGTCGCGCGGTTAGGAAAAGAATCCACTTCGTCGATGAACATCACGCACGGAATTTGCGAACGTGCCTTTTCGAAATCCTGTCTCATCGCACGCAACAAATGACCTAAGTGCGCCTCCCCCGAAGATTGCCATCGCGCGAGCGTCGCGCTCACCATCGGAATGCCGGCGGCTTCCGCAAACAGACGGCAGAAGGTGGTCTTGCCGGTACCCGGCGGCCCGTTCAAAACGGCGGCGTAGTCGACAGCGTCCCAGCCGATCTCGCCCCTTTTCCAGGCCGCGAGATCGACGATGGTCGAGCGAGCCCATGCGACGGCTTCATCCATCCCGTGCAACTGGTCCAGCGTAAGGTCGCTCGCGCTCGGCGTAGTGGTCTTGTCCGCGGCAAGGCGGCGCAACTCCGCCATGCATTCCGCCGGCGACCGGTCGAAACGCACCGCGATGACGAGTTCGTCCGGACCCAGCGTGGCCGCAGTGGTCGCATCGAGCACGTCGCGGCACGGCCGGCCGGTCACGATCCTGACGGTGCGCGCGATCGTGTCGGGGTCGAGGCGCGGAATTTCGATCCGGTGCCGCGCGGCGCGCAGGAGCGCCTCCGGGAGATGCGTCGTGGCGAGCGGCGAGAAGGCGAACACCGGCAACGCCAGCGACACCACCGCGAGCGCCACGTCCTGCATGCCGTCGCGGTCCCTGGGCTTGATGGCTTCCTTGGCGACGAAGTACACCGCGTCGTATTGCTCGCGGTCGCCGACGGCGCCGGCGGCGGCGGCCTGCAGATAGCGCGTCGATGGCGGAAGGACCACGTCCTTCCAGTTGCGGATCAGCCTGTTGAACAGTTCGGCGTACGGAACATCGACGAGCACCACCGGCGAGCCGTTTCGAATTGCCGCAGCGAGTCCCGGCCGCGCATCGATCTGCCGTGCGAACAGCAGACGCGCCGCGACGCGACCGGCGGTGACCGGCTCGGGGGCCGTCCTCACCGAACGGCCGGTGTCGATGTCCTCATCCTCGATGTCCTCGGCCGCACGCCGGCGCAGAGCGGCGAACGAACTGCGCGCGCCCGTCTTGCCAGCCGCGGAGGATTTCGCGACGGCAGCCATGGCCTGCTCCTGAAGCTGCTTGACCATCAGTTCGTGCTCCCGCCGGGCCGACACGACGGCGACGTGGTCGCGGTATTTCAGCGACGCGCGCCAGTCGCTCCGGTAGACGGCGGACTCCAGGGGACCGAGGGCTGCGGTCGCCGCCGCGCCGCCGGCGTGCATCTCCGCCGGCGCGGTGGCGCTGTCTTCCGGTTTAGCGGTACGGCTGCGGCCGCCGGCCTTTTTCGTTTTGCTTTTGCTAGTCTGCTTACTCGTCACGGCAGTCTTCCTTTGGGTACTGATCGAACTCGTCCGCTAGGGCGGGTGCACCTGCGGCGTGCGGACTATGGCGAAACGGCTTCGGGGTTCGGACATCGTGGTCTCCATGGTGAAGTTGGCTTCATCGTCGGGGGCCGGACATCGCTAGGGCGGATGCACCTGCGGCATGCAGAGTATGGCGAAGAGGCGCAGCAGTTCATGCATCGGAGATCTCCATGGTGAAGGCGGGGTCGAACGAGCGGTTTTCGCCCGGATAGGCGCGGGGATTGCTGAACAGCCTGGTGCGGCCGCGGCGCAAATTCATCGAGAAGTGCGTGTGGCCCGTCACGAAAACTTCGGGCTGGTGGCGGTCGACCAGCGGCAGGAGTTCGGAGGCGTAGGCCGCGCTCAACAACGAGCGCTGAAACTGCGGCGCCACGGCATCGAGCGTCACGGCGTGGTGCGCGACGACGATCGTCGGCCCGTCATGATGCTGCGGGAGTACCCTCTCCAAAAACTGCCTGGACTGCGCGTGCAGCAGCGCCGCTTCCTGCGGCCGAAACCGCGCCCACGGATCCTTGCGCCACTTGATCCGTTTATGGTCCAGCAGCCCGTCGGCGGCGGTGCGCATCGCAGCCTCGCGCAAGCCGGCGCCGAAGAGGCAGTAGTCGGTCCAAAGAGTGCACCCGACGATGCGCGCGCGTCCGATCATGACGACGTCGTTCTCGAGCAAATGCACGCCCAGTTCTTTGGCGCGGACGCGGCCCGCTTCGAGTTCGGACGGCAGTTCGTAGCCGTAATATTCGTGGTTGCCGGGGACGGTCGCGACCTCGACGTCGGGAAACGCGCGCCGCAGCAGTTCGATCGCCTTGACCAGGCCCTGGCAGGTGTCGCCGGCGACGATGACCAGATCGGTGCCTTCGACGCACGGCGGGATGGACGTGGTGCCGTAGAATTCCACGTGCAGGTCGGAAAGGATCTGGAGCCTCACTTCGAGTCCTCCCCTTGGCGGGCGCCGCCGAGCCGTCCGTTCCGACCGCGGTCGAGTTCGGGCCACGCATTCCGGAAGTTGTGCGCCAGCCAGGACGTTGCGAGACGGCTGCGGAGCACGCGGTCGATCGGCATGCGGCGCAGCAGATATGACAGGACCAGCGAGGCGCCCGCGCTGCCGCGCAACGCGCTGTTAAGAAGCACGGTCATCACGAAATCGGTGCGGGCGGTGATCTCGGACGGAATTTCCATGCGAAGCGCCATGCCCATCGCGCTCGCGGCGTCGCCGCCGACGGCCTTACGCCAGACGTCGATGGTGGACGAGGTGCGGCGCATGCATTCGGTCACGGCGGCGCGGCGCATGAAATCGAAGCCGTGCGCCGGCACCGTCCGCCACAGAAGAAGCGCGCGCGGCCATTCGCAGCTACCGCTGTTCGCAGCGACGTCCATGCCGGCTTCGCGGCCACGATGGCCGTGGCTCGACTGGTTCGTCATCTTGTTTCCCGTAGTCATTACGCAAGCCTCTCCCGTCCGCGCCGATGGGCACGTTGACGTTGTTCGCCGTTGTCGATTGCCTTGATTGAATGGGAGAGCCGTTTTACGGGCTCTCCCTCCCTGCCACGCCGGGCCGTGCCATGCCAGGCCGGGCCACACCCCCCAAGCTGCTAATTGATCTCCTCGACCAGGAACGTTCCGTAGTTGGGTCGCCAATCTCCCAACCCGTACAGAAACCCGGCGGTGGAATAAGTGCTCACCACGTCTGTACGGTTGATCAGCGAGGGCAGGAACCAGACTTCAAATTCCACTCGCCACTCGGGAAACCGTGCACGCGTCCTGATGGGCCTAGACCGGCCGACCCTCGCAGGCACCCGCAAACTAAAGCGCTTGTCGAGCCACAACTCATCCATGTCGGTCGGGCCGTCGTACTCGATGAGCGCCGGCGCCTCGACGAGAATGCCGGCAGCCGCCTGCTGGCCGCGGCGCTCGGTCTTGGCAACCGACTTGAACGTCGACTGCAAGGCCTCGGGCGGGATGCACGGCAATCCGGTGTGAAGCCACAGGCCGCCGTGCCACTCGATGCGTCCGATCTCGATATGGTCGGCCTCGGTCTTCGGCCGCTTACCGGTGAGCTTGGCGAGCCTCTTCGTGACCGGGTCGAGCGGATCCGACAACCGCGAACTGTGCATCAGCAGCGGGCGCGTGCCGGTGAGACGCAACCGAACCTTTTCTGCCGTCATCGGACCGGCTCCATGCGCGTCGGGTCGAACAGCGGCACGCTTACAGTCAAGCGCCGGACATCGGCGCGCAGCGGGACGATGAGCGCATAGCGGTCGGCGCGCTGGAAGGACGTCACATGGTGATGGCAGTTCCTGCAAAGTGCGGTGAGGTCGCCGTCGGCCTCGCAGCCGAACCGTTCGTAGGTGCGGTGATGCGCCTCCAGCAGCGTGCCGTCGGATGCGGCGGCCGGACACAGGCGGCATTCGAAGCGCGCGGCTTCGAATTCGCGCAAGCGGACCGGGTTGGTCCGCCAAGCCGCGCTTCCGATATATTGTTGGTAGTGCATGAATGCTCCTCTTGCGTTGGGACCATCATGCCGCAGCATGATCCCAGAAGCAAGTTTTCCTTCCTATTATGTGAAGGAAAAATTTGTTAAGGTTAATTCCCCGTTAACGAGGCTTTCCCATTGGCGAAAACAAAATCTATCGAAGATCCCCCGATAAGCGCGGCGATGATCAGGGCGGCGCGCGGCCTCCTGAATATTTCGCAGGCAAAACTCGGAGAGCTTGTGAACGTCAGCACGCGGACGTTGATCAAGATCGAAGCCGCTCCGGAAGGACGTCTCGACGCCCGCCGGCGCGCCGTGCACGACGCCATCCGGAAAGCAATGGAGGATCATTACTCCATCGAGTTCATCTTTCCCGATGGGCAGACCGGCGAGGGCGTGAGGAAGAGGCGCCCCCCGAAAGATTGACCCTTTTGCGCGCCGCAAGCCTGGCCGTTCAGGCCGGATCGATCCTCCGCGACTCCGAGGTGGTGCTGCGGCGCCGGCGATGTTCTCGAGCACCGGCCGGGAAAAATCGGAAAGCGCCATGGCAAAGACGTTTCGACCGATTTCTCCGGCGGCCTCATTGAAACCGATGGCTTCGGCCGGAGACCTGTGAAATCGGACCGGTTCGTCGTCGATTGTAGCGAGCTACCGCGCCCCGGTACGTCGCTCGATCGTGACGGCGCGTCCCCCGCGGCCGGTTCCTCATTCTGCCCTAAGTCTGGACGGGTGTTTCGAGCCGCAACCCATGGCCGCCATCGGGACCCCAAATGTTCGAAACGTTCAATAATCGCCTTTTCGAAGCGATTGCGGCGGCTCCGACGCTTTCGGGAGCGCAACTCAACTTCGCGATGCTCCTGGCTCAATCGGCCGTGTACCTCGGCCCGTTCATGCTCGCCCTCCTGTGGATTTTCGGGACGCATGCGGAGCGGCGGGCCGCCGTCGATGCGGGCCTGTCGACGCTTCTGGCGCTGGCGTTGGCGGTCGCCATTTCATCGCTTTGGATGCATCCCCGTCCTTTCGCGATTCTGCAGATCCGCAATTTTCTCAGTCACGCTCGGGATAGCTCGTTTCCAAGCAATCACAGCACCCTGCTCTTCGCGCTAGGCTTCGCACTTTTGGCATCCGCCTCAATACCCTCACGTCGTGCCGGGGCATGCGCCGTTTTCCTCGGCCTCTCCGTGGGCTGGGCCCGCATTTACCTCGGCGCCCATTACCCATTGGACATCGTCGGCGCTGCGGGCGTCGCCGCGGCATCGTCGTTGACTGTCTCGTCGCCCGTGGGACGGACGATCGGCGCGCGCCTCACGATTTGGGGCGAGCATCTTTTCGGCTGGTCGATCGCAAGCAACTTGTGCCGGCGCCGATGAAGGCGAACGACGTTCGATCTTTTGTCAAACCTACCTTGGTGCTTGAGATGAACGACAAGCGGAAAGCATCGCGACATCGCGTTTTAAAAGCCGGGAAGATACTGTTCGACGGCGCCGTGATCGACTGCACCGTCCGCAACATTTCGCGAACGGGCGCAGCATTGGAAGTGGAGAGTCCGGTCGGCATTCCGCATCGGTTCATCCTGGTGATCGAGACTGATCGGGTCCGGCGGCCCTGCCATGTGATTTGGCGGCAGGAACGGCGGATCGGCGTGGGATTTGACGACGAAGGTGATTGAGATCGACGAAGGCATTTTACCCTGCGTTCGACTCGAAACCATCAGACAGGAAACAGCGGAATGATCCGTCTCCATCAACATCCGGAAGACCATCTTATCTATCGCATCGGGTGGCTGCGGGCCGCGGTACTGGGAGCCAATGACGGGATCATCTCCACCGCCAGCCTCATTGTGGGGGTCGCTGCGGCTGCAGCAGCTCCGCACGACGTGCTGATTGCTGGAATTGCAGGGCTTGTTGCGGGCGCGATGTCGATGGCGGCGGGAGAATATGTCTCGGTCAGTTCTCAGTCCGACACCGAACTCGCCGATCTGGCGCGCGAACGCCGGGAGCTGAGTGAGAACCCGGAATCCGAACTCGAAGAGTTGACCGATATTTATGTCAAACGGGGTCTCGAACCCGAGTTGGCACGGCAGGTCTCTCAGCAGCTTATGGCCAAGGACGCATTGAAAGCGCATGCCCACGACGAGCTCGGAATATCCGAGGCTACGGCGGCCAAGCCCGTTCAGGCTGCGCTTGCATCGGCGGCCATGTTTTCGATCGGCGCGGCCATGCCCTTGCTGATGGTGGTAATCGCGCCCGCGGGCGTGTTGGTTCCGGTGGTGTCCGCCGCGTCCTTGGGTTTCCTCGCGCTTTTGGGTGCGGTTGGAGCGAAGGCGGGTGGCGCGCACATCCTGCGTGCAACGATACGCGTGACGTTCTGGGGAGCGCTCGCCCTTGCCACCACCGCCGTAATAGGCAGGTTGTTCGGGACGGTGATCTAGTCGGCGCGAGATGCGGCGGACCTTGCCTCCTCGCCCCGTCGCCAGGGATGTAAAGCCAAGAATGGAATAATGAAAGGCCGAACGTCTGTCGATGAAGGCGAAGGCCAGAACTCGTTGTAGATGGATACGTTGGCAACTACGCTTGGGACGTCGTCTCGGAAACGGCAGTAAAAGTGACGCAGGCGCTTAGACCGGGTCCATCGGGCGGTCCCACATTCTCGAGCCGGATTGAACCGTGACACCATTCGGCGATGCGCCGAACGATCGAGAGACCGAGGCCGGTCCCGTCGCCACGCGAGCGGCTTCCGCGGAAGAACGGCTCGAAGATCCGGTCGATCTCCGCGTCCAGAATGCCCGGTCCGGTATCGACGACCTGGAGGGTGACAGCCTCACCTTGGCGAAACAGGCTCACGTCCACCCGACCGCCCGCCGGAGTGTGGCGAAGAGCGTTGTCGATCAGGTTTCGAACGAGCATCGCCAAGGCTACGGGATCGCCCCGCACCGAAACGTTTTCGATCCGTGCGAATCCCAGGTCGATCGAACGCTCCTGAGCGACCGGGAGAAGGTCGGCGACTATCTCCTTGACGATGCGGTCGAACTCGCTATCCGGCATTTCCGCGTCCGCGTCCGCGTCATATCTGGCGAGCGCGAGAAGCTGTTCGAGCAGGTGAGCGGTTCGCCGAATTCCCGCCTTGAGGGACTCCAGCCGGACCCGTCCGTCTTCCGAAAGTCCGGCACGCTCCAGGTTTTCGACTTGGACCGAAAGCGCGGTGATGGGACTGCGAAGTTCGTGCGCCGCATCGGCGACGAACCGTCTCTGTTTATCGAACATCGTCCCGATGCGGTCGAGGAGACGGTTGATGGAGGCGACGAACGGAAGCAATTCCTTCGGGATGCCGTCCGTCGGCAGCTTTTCCAGATGGGCCGATTGCTTCGCGTCCAGACGCTCCGCCAGTTTCGATAGCGGACGCAGACTTCGATCGATGACGATGCCGATCAGGAGCATGAGGCCCGGAACGAGCAGGCCAAGAGGCACGACGGTCCGCAGCGCGCTGTCCTGCGCAACTTCATCGCGATTGGCCGTCGGTTGGCCGACCGCAACGCGGCTTCCGTCCTTTCGCGTCCGGACCAGGATCCGCCACTGCTCCGCGCCGCGTTTGATCGTCTGGAGGCCGTCGGGAAGATCCTGCGGCAGGCGGGGAAGCGAACCTGCCGGCGCGGGATCGCCGGGCCGCGGCGTCAGTTCGTCGATGACGACTCGCGCCTCGCCGTCGATGCTTCCTTCGGCCGGAAGGTCGGTCAGGTGACTTTTCGACGCCAGCGATCCGACCTGCAGCAGGATGGCATCCTGAAGCTCGATCGCCTCCTCGAACGCCCATCTGAAGGCCAGGTAACCCGCTGCGACCCCCGTCCCGACGATGAAAACGGTGAGCCCCGCGAACAGACGACCGCGCAGCGACGAAATCAGCATGGGCGGTCCACCATCCATCCGACGCCCCTGACGTTGCGGATCGCCGCAGCGCCGAGCTTCTTGCGTATCGCGTGGATCAGGAATTCGACGGCATTGCTCTCGACCTCCTCGTTCCAGCCGTAGATATGCCGTTCAAGGTCCACGCGCGACAGGATGGTGCCGGGCCGCAGCAGGAGCGCTTGCAGCAGTGCGAATTCGCGTGCGGTCAACCGCGATGTCTCGCCGGCGTGGGCCACTTCATGGGTTGCGGGATCCAGGCTGATCGCGCCGTTGCTCAGGACGGCGGAACTACCGCTTCCTTGCCGCCTGAGTATCGCCCGCATGCGCGCGAGCAGTTCACGGATCTCGAACGGCTTGACGATGTAGTCATCCGCCCCGAGGTCGAGCCCGTGAATCCGGTCGTCGATGGCGTCGCGCGCCGTCACGATGATCACGGGCAACTGACGTCCGGTCTTGCGGAATTGCCTCAAGACTTCGCTCCCGTCCGGAGGCGGCAGCCCAAGGTCCAGCAATGCGAGGTCGTAGGTCTCGGCCCGGGCCGCCTCGATCGCGGTTTCCCCGTCCGTGACCCAGTCGACCGCATATGAGGCGTCCTTGAGCGCCTGGGACACGGCCGCTCCGATCATCCGGTCGTCCTCTATCAGAAGAATGCGCATGTTCAGTTCCATTGCGGCCGGCGGCGGGCCTCCGCCGCCGGCCGCCTGATGCAGCGTAAGGGGGATCAATCGGGCTTGTCACCCTCGTCATCGGCGTCCGCCGCATCCTTGGTCGATGCGATGACCGTGCCGGCGTCCGGATCGACCTTCACGTCGAACACGTCGGTGCCACTGGCGACTTCGACGTCGTACGCCCACCGGCCGTCCTTGCCCTTTTCGTATTCGGCACGGACCGCCTTGCCGTTGGTGTGCTTCTCGGCGGCAGCGACGGCGGCTCCCAGCGATATCTTGGCTTGCGCGATGGGCCCCGCATCGTTGGACGCCGTCTTGGCATTGTCCGCGAGAGCCGCCGCCGAGGTCATGACGGCGGCGGCGCAAACGATCGTCTTCAGCTTGTTCATGTGTCTTCTCCAGAAAGTGCCCCCCGTCCCGTCTGGCTCAGGCCACTTAGCGGCAGCTTAGCCGATCCAGCCTGACGAAGGCGCATCCTCTAAGTCGTCGCTAAGTCCGCAACCCTAACGATGAGGAAGGGCGCACGAATACCGACGGCCCTGCGAAGGAAAAGAGATGGATTTCGCGACAGCCCGGGCCGGGATAGCCCTCAACAAGGTTCCACAGGTGACGCTCGCGTTCTGGGCGATCAAGATCATGTCCACGACGGTCGGCGAGACGGGGGCCGACTATCTGGCGGTGCATGTCGGACTCGGCACCGCAGTGACGGACGGCATCACCCTGACGCTGCTGGTTGCGGCGCTGACGCTTCAGATGAAAATGTCGCGCTACGTCCCCTGGATCTACTGGCTGTCCGTCGTGCTCGTCAGCGTCGTCGGGACTCAGATCACGGACGCGCTCACCGACGGCATGGGCGTGAGCCTTTATGTCAGCACGCCGATATTCGCCGCAGCATTGGCTGCGACTTTTGCCGCCTGGTACGCCGCGGAGCGTACGCTCTCGATCCACACGATCGTCACGGCACGGCGCGAGCTCTTTTATTGGACCGCCATCCTTTTCACGTTCGCGCTGGGCACGGCGGCCGGCGATCTTGCAACCGAGGCCGTGGGTCTTGGATTCAACCTGGGCGTCATGGTGTTCGGCGCGATGATCGCGGTCGTCACGACCGCGTACTATCTCGGCGCAAACGCGGTGCTGTGCTTCTGGCTCGGCTACATCCTGACACGGCCTCTCGGCGCTTCGCTCGGCGACCTGCTTTCGCAATCGCGTGAATATGGCGGGCTCGGTCTCGGTTCGGTCTACACCAGCCTCGGATTTCTCACCGCCATCGTTGCGCTTGTCGCGTTCCTCACCCTGCACGACCGCTCGGTCGCCGCGGACGAACGCGCTTGAACCTCATCTTACCAAAATGGAGTTCGAACATGTCTGCCCAGAAAACCCTTCATAGGATCGTCCTGTCGGCGCTGCTTGGTGCAGGCCCGCTGTCGGTCGCAATCCTGTCGCCACCTTTGATCGTCGCCGACATTACGCGGGCGCAGGCCGCTTCGCCCAAATTGGGCGATCTCACTTCCTTTCGGAACGTCGTCGCCGACAGCAAGGCGCTGTTGGACAAGGGCGACCTGGCCGGGGCGAAGGCGCGCCTGAAGGATCTCGAGACGTCGTGGGACGAGGCGGAAGCCGGATTAAAGCCGCGGGCGGCTGCGGACTGGCACACCCTCGACAAGGCCATCGACCGTGCGCTCACCGCCGTGCGGGCCGCCTCGCCCGACCTCGCCGCCTGCAAGTCCGCGGTCGACGAAGTCGTCGCCACGATGGACCGCCTTGCCGGCCGGTCATAGGCCGAATGCACCGCCAACAACAAATGCGCCCGAACCGAAAGCAACCATTCATGAAAGACCAACTTCGCGAAAGCCTGAGCAAGGTGCCCGCAGTCACGCTCGGGTTCTGGATCATAAAGATCGCCGCGACGACGCTCGGGGAAACCGGCGGCGATGCGGTGACGATGTCGATGCATCTGGGCTATCTCGTCGGCACGGCGATCTTCGCGGCCCTCTTCGTCGCCGCCGTTGCGGCGCAGATAAGCGCCAGGAAATTTCATCCGTTCCTCTATTGGGCGGTCATCGTGGCCACGACGACGGCGGGAACGACGCTTGCCGACTTCGTGGACCGGTCCCTCGGCATCGGATATCTCGGCGGCAGTTCGATCCTCCTCGCTCTCCTGCTGCTATCGCTTGCGGTCTGGTACCGCTCGCTCGGGACCGTCTCGGTGGAAAGCGTCACCACGCCCAAGGCAGAAGTGTTCTACTGGGCGACCATCATGTTCTCCCAGACGCTCGGCACCGCTCTCGGCGACTGGATGGCGGACTCCACGGGACTAGGCTACAGCGGCGGCGCCGTCGTGTTCGGGGCTGCGCTGGCGATCGTCGCCGCGGTCTACATTTGGACGAACATGTCGCGCACGTTTTTGTTCTGGGCCGCCTTCATCCTCACACGCCCGCTTGGTGCAACGGTCGGCGATTTCCTCGACAAGCCGCTCTCCAACGGCGGGATGGCATTGAGTCGGTACGCTGCGTCCGCCGTGCTCGCAATATTCATCGTCGGATGCATTGCGTTGCTGCCCCAGCGGGCAGGCCGGCATCCAGCTTGAAAAATCATTCATACGGATCGGAGCGGTAGGAAGCATTGTAACCGCTTCGCTCGAAATCTTTACGCTTAAGAAAGCACAGCTAAGCTTTGATGTTCGCCCTTGGGTCGGCGTTTTTCCCGGTTACCCCTTAGACGCAAGTGTCAGGTCATAGGGCTAGGATAACTATTTTCTTTTTCGCTTGTCTCGCGCCAAGTCTTTAGCGTTCTTTCGTTTAGGCCGCTCCGATAAGAATGCCGACTGAAAGTACGATCGCGCCACCCAATACGATCTGGAAGGCCGCCTGCAAGAAAGGGGTGTCCATGTAGCGGGCTCGGATGTATGCGATCGCCCAGAGTTCGAAGAACACCACCACACCGGCGATCGCAGTCGCGATCCAAAACGCGTTCTGCCACGAGTCGGGAACAAGATAGGGGATCGTGTGACCTAGTCCTCCCAGCGTCGTCATTAGCCCGCAAATCCCTCCGCGCAACCATGGCGAGCCGCGCCCGGTCAATGAGCCGTCGTCCGACAGCGCTTCCGCAAAGCCCATGCTGATACCAGCTCCAATTGATGCCGCCAAACCTACAAGGAACGTCTGCCAGTTGTGATGTGTGGCGAAGGCTGCAGCGAAAAGCGGCGCCAAAGTCGAGACCGAACCATCCATCAGACCGGCAAGGCCGGGTTGAACATATTGAAGGACGAACATGCGTTTGCGTGTCCTGTCCTCCTCCTCGCGGACATTCGGCGTGAGAATCTTGTCGGTAAGCTTTGCCGCCAGGCTTTCGTGGCTTTTCTCGATTTCCGCCAGGTCCCCCAAAAGCTTTCGAACTCCCACGTTCGTGGCCTGCTCCGCTGCCTTGGTATAGAAGCGCTGCGCTTCGAACTCCATGATCTCCGCCTCCTTGCGGACGACGTCGAGCGATAAGTTCTTCGTCAACCAAACCGGACGGCGTCTCAGGAAGCCTTTGACGTCGGTGCGCCGAATAGGGGGCAGATTCGGTCCAAAGCTCTTTTCGTACATTTCGAGCAGCAGATGACGATGGCCTTTTTCCTCCTCTGCCATCTCCTCGAACAGCTTGGCAGACTCCGGATAGCGCTCGCTGAGATCTTCGGCGAAGCTCATATAAATGCGGCTGTCCTCTTCTTCGCCGGAAATGGCGACGGCCAAAACTTCGCGCTCAGACAGATCGGAAAATTTCTTCACGGCGCACCCATTTTCCTATTTAGAATGATTCTAAATCGTGTATAGGGGGGTACGCCGCTGCGATCAATCCCTCTTTTCTTCGTTACGGCCCGCCGTCTTTGCGGATCTGCATAAACCAATGCACCCCCTGATGCGGGCCAAAAATCGACTCCACCGAACAATCATAGGAACAGAGTATGGCCACCGAACAATATCATGAGCCCGCTGCAGAACTCTCCTCGGAGACCCGCACCTTTGCGCGGATGATCACCGGCCTCGTCGAAGAAGGCGAGGCGATCGGCTGGTATGAGCAGCGCATCTCGCTTGAGAAGGACAAGGAAGCTCGCGCGATCATGGAAAATGCGCAGAAAGAAGAGTTCAAGCACTTCGGCATGGATCTCGAATTCTTGCTTCGGCGCAAGAAGGAGTGGCGGGAGATCCTCAAGGGCATTCTGTTCAGCGACGGCGACATCGTGGAAGCCGCAGAGAAGGCCGAGAAGAAGGCCGACTAGGCCTGCGGCCGATCCCCTTCATTACCGAGACCAGTATCAAGAATGCCGAAACAACCCGCTTACGGAAAGACCGCGAAGGTCTTGCATTGGCTGATCGCGACGCTGCTCGCAGTGCAGTTTCCGGTCGGTTGGCTGATGCCCGACATCCGGCGGGGCATGGCTCCCGGAAACGCGATGAAACTGCATATTGCCATCGGGCTTGTCATCCTGATGTTGATCGTGCTGCGCCTTGTCTGGCGGCTCTTCCACCCCGTGGCGCCTGCGGAGGCGCTGCCTCCTTGGCAGCGCCTCACGTCGGCGAGCGTTCACTGGCTTCTCTACGGACTGGTTTTTGCAACCGCCATGAGCGGATGGTTCTTTGCGTCGTTCCGGGGCTGGCAGTTACCGCTGTTTTCCGGAGTGCTCCTGCCTATGCTGACCGCTTCCGGATCGGCGGCCGGCCGCCTGGTCGGCGGCTGGCATCAAGCAGCCGGATGGGGTCTGCTCTTCGCCATCGGCATCCACGTCATCGCGGCCTTTATGCACGCCTTCATCTTCCGTGACCGCGTCGTGCAGCGGATGCTTGCCGGATAGGGAGCGCATGGCTTTTCGCAAGAACTCCAACAAGTTTTCAGGAACGGACTGGGGACGCTTACGGACGCCCGGTCCAGTGAGCCTGCGGGTACCTTGAGGGGCCGCACACCGGCTCCATCAGCAGAAATTGCGGGGCAATGAATTGTGGATGTGCGTGGCAGCGATCGCGGCGTGTCCGGTAGCGACCGCAATCTGATGGAGGTCCGATACGACGTCTCCTGCGGCATACAGCCCGTCGACGGTGGTGCGCTGGTGCTCGTCGACCCTGAAGCAGCCGGACGCATTATGCTGCGTTCCAAGCCGCAGCCCAAGTTCGGAACGCACGTCGCAGCCGAGCGCGGGATAGAGCGTGTCGAAAGTCTCGCGATGACCGCCGCGAAATAGGGCGGCGATGCCATGCCCGTCGCGCTGCAGCCCGACTACCGGTGCGATGGAGCGACGGACGCCGGCCGCCGCAAGCGCCGAAGCAGCTTCATTGCCGGCATCCGACGGGTCGCCGACATCCAGCATCGTCACGTCGCGGGAATACGTGCGCATGAAGAGCGCCTTTTCGAAGCATTCCCGCGTACGGCCGAGCACGGCCACCTTGCGGCCCCGCACGTCATAACCGTCGCAGACCGGACAATAGCGTATCGCCCCGTCCGATACGGCCCGGTCGAGGCCCGAAAGATCCGGAGTCTTATCCACGATGCCCGTCGCGACCAGTACGCGACTTGCGCGAATTTCCGATGCGTCGAAGATCGCAACGTAACCGCGGTCAGAGCGGCGAAGGTCCGTCACCTGGCCGTCGTGTATCGAGACGCCGAATTCCCGCACTTGGGACCGCAGCGTCTTCAGGAGGTCGGGGCCGCTGATCCCGCTCGCGAAGCCGGGATAGTTATGGCTGACGGGAATCAGTGCGGCACGGCTGCTGCCGCCGTCGACAATCGCAATCCTTCGGCGGTATCTCGCCAGATAGATCGCGGCGGTCAGTCCGGCGGGGCCACCTCCGACGATCAGGCATTCCACGTCCTTTTCGTACTTGCGTGTCATGTTGTGGCGGCCTTCCGCAGTAGTTCACGCAACAGATCGCGGACGCCGCGAGCTCGCAGTCGCCTATATCTCGACGGTCCGAAGCCGTAGCGCGTTGCCGACGACGCTCACCGAGGAGAGAGCCATGGCAGCCGCGGCGATGACGGGAGACAGCAGCAATCCGAACGTCGGGTACAGGATGCCGGCGGCGATCGGGATTCCCGCCGCGTTGTAGACGAAGGCGAAGAACAGGTTCTGCCGGATGTTGCGCATCGTCGCCTGGGAAAGACGACGGGCGCGGACGATGCCGCCGAGGTCGCCCCCCAGGAGGGTCACTCCCGCGCTCTCCATCGCCACATCCGTTCCCGTCCCCATGGCGATTCCGACGTCGGCAGCCGCGAGCGCGGGCGCGTCGTTGACGCCGTCGCCGGCCATCGCGACGATCCTTCCCTGCTTCTGCAGCCTGCCGACGACGGCGCTCTTCTGATCCGGCAGCACCTCGGCCTCGACCTCGGAGATGCCAAGACGCGCCGCGACGGCGTTCGCCGTCGTCCGGTTGTCGCCGGTCAGCATGATGACCTTGATGCCTTCGGCGGCCAGTGCCTTCAACGCTTCGGGCGTCGACGGCTTGACGGGGTCGGCGATCGCGAGGATTCCGGCGAGCTTGCCGTCGACCGCGATATTGATGACCGTCGCTCCGTCGCCGCGCAGCCTTTCCGCCTGCTCTTCCAGCGGTCGGGTGTCGATGTGCGACGACGTCAAGAAATTCGCGTTGCCGAGAAGCACCGCCTTGCCGGCGACCTTACCGGTGACGCCCTTGCCGGTCGGGGAATCGAATTCCTGAACATCGGCAAGCGGCAGATTCCGTTCTTCCGCCGCCCGCACGATCGCGTCGCCAAGCGGATGTTCGCTGGACCGTTCGACGCTCGCAGCAAGCTTCAGAATTTCCGCTTCGTCGAAACCCTCTGCGGGCACGATCGAGACCACCTTCGGCCTGCCTTCGGTCAGCGTTCCCGTCTTGTCGACGACCAGCGTGTCGACTTTTTCCATGCGTTCGAGAGCCTCGGCATTCTTGATCAGGACGCCGGCCTGGGCACCGCGTCCGACGCCGACCATGATCGACATCGGTGTCGCGAGTCCGAGGGCGCACGGGCAGGCAATGATCAGGACGCTGACGGCCGCAACCAGGCCGAACGCGAGCCGCGGCTCCGGACCGAACAGCGCCCAAGCACCGAACGCGAGGAGGGAGACGACGATCACCGTGGGCACGAACCAACCGGCCACCTGGTCGGCAAGGCGCTGGATGGGAGCGCGGGACCGCTGGGCCTTTGCCACCATCTGCACGATCTGGGAAAGCAGTGTGTCGCGGCCGACCTTCTCGGCCCGCATCACGAACCCGCCCGATTGGTTCAGCGTGCCGGCAATCACCTTGTCGGCGGTTTCCTTGGTGACCGGCATGGACTCCCCGGTCACCAACGACTCGTCGAGCGACGAGCGTCCTTCGATGATGACGCCGTCGACCGGCACCTTCTCGCCCGGCCTTACCCGCAGCCTGTCGCCGACGTTCAGGCCGTCGAGCGGGACCTCACGATCCGCGCCGTTCTCGTCGATCAGGCGCGCCGTCTTGGGCGCGAGATCCAGCAGCGCCTTGATGGCGCCGGAGGTGGCCTCGCGGGCCCGAAGCTCCAGCACCTGACCCAGGAGAACCAGAACGGTAATGACCGCGGCGGCCTCGAAATACACCGCGACCGCTCCGTCGTGGCTCCGGAATGCGGGCGGAAAAATGCCGGGCGCTACCGTTGCGACGACGCTGTAGGCAAAAGCTACGCCGACGCCCATCGCGATGAGGGTGAACATGTTGAGATTACGGGTGACCAGGGATTGCCAGCCGCGCTCGAAGAACGGCCATCCGGCCCAGAGCACGACCGGCGTGGCGAGGACGACCTGAATCCAGTTCGAGAGCGTCTGGTCGATCCACCGGTGGCTGCCGACCAGGTGGCCGCCCATCTCCAGGACAATCACCGGCAAAGCCAGCGCGAGTCCCACCCAGAAGCGCCGGGTCATGTCGGCCAGTTCGGGGTTGGGTCGGTCGTCGAGGCTGACCAGTTCGGGCTCGAGCGCCATCCCGCAGATCGGGCAGCTGCCGGGCCCGATCTGGCGGATCTGCGGATGCATCGGGCAGGTGTAGACGGTGCCCTCCGGGACGTCGGCGCGCTGCGCCTCGGCCTTCGCCTTCCCCAGGTATTGCTCCGGAGCGGCGGCGAACTTGGTCCGGCAGCCGGCCGAGCAGAAATGGTAGGTCACGCCTCGGTGGTCGGCGCGATGCTTGCTGGTTTCGGGATCGACGGTCATGCCGCAGACCGGGTCGACGACGCCGGCTTCGGCCGCAGCGTGATGATGATGGTCGTGAGCGCCGCCGCCGCAGCAGCCGCTCTTCTTCGGCGTTTCAGCCCCGGCGGTGGCCTTGGACGAACATCCGCATCCTCCGGAGGACATCGTATTCTGATCGCTGGCCATTTCGTGCTCCATGCCTACTTGCAACCCGTACCCTGTAGGGGTATATGGGGGTCATGCGAAAAGACATCAAGGCATCCTGTCAAAAACGCCTCAGCCGGATCGAAGGCCAGGTGCGCGGGCTCTCCAAGATGGTGGAGGAGGAGCGCTACTGCATCGACATCGTCACGCAGATTTCGGCGGTCCGTGCCGCGCTGCGGCGGGTCGAGGAGGAAGTCCTGAAGGACCACGTCTCCCACTGCGTCGAGCACGCCATCGCGAGCGGCGACAAGACGGACCAGAGGAAGAAGATCGCCGAACTGATGGCCGTCATCGGTCGGGCCGACCGATGAGCGAAACCACAAGTTCCATCTTGGCGGCAGGGCGCTTCACCGCTATGCTTCCGAGTCTTGATACGAAAAGGCGTGATGTCTGAATGCTCGTCAGGTTGACCAGAGTGAAGCGATTGAGGGCAGGCTGGCTGGTAGCCCTTGCCTATCTGCTTTGCGTGCTGGCGCCGACCATCTCCTATGCCCTGCCCGGCGACCACGCTCCCGCGCCTTGCCTGACGGATGAGAACCACGTTCCCGGAATGGTTCATGTTCATTCCGAGCCGCAGCATGTGCATGACAACGGCCAGATCCATGATCATGCCGCTGCGCGGGCACATTCCGGCGGCATTGACCATTCGATGTCGTTGGCATCGGATTCGAAGTCGGCTCCGGAAAAAGCTCCGCATAAATCCGGCGGGGAGTGCTGCGGGCTGATGTGCGTGACCGCTATTCCGGCGAAGGTCGTCGATATCGTGAAGCCTGCCGCTCCGACGGCGGTGTGCGATGTCGAAGGCTACCAGAACGTCGCCGACAACGCTCCCCCTCGGCTCTATCGTCCCCCCATTACCTGACCTGATCGAAGCTACGCGGTGCTGTGCCCGTCGAGGGCTCGCGCGCCTGTGGTCCATCGTCAGTTCAGGAAAACAAAATGCTTGCGCAGCTCGGGGCGATTCTCACCGCCGTTCGGTCGGTGGTGGAGAAGTTATTCGACAATAGATTTCGAACGATAGCGGGGACGGCCGCGACGGCATTGGCCTTGGGCGGTTGCATGCAGACCGCGGCGCCGCTGGCCGGTCCCGATCCTGCGGATCCGAGCGTACGCGTGGCCGGCGTCAACTACCGGTCCGGCATCGCACCCTACACCAGGATGCGGCCCACGGCCCCTTCGGGCTGGAGGGAACAGAATCAGCGCGTAACTCCGTCGCCGAAATCCGGCCAGTAGGAGCGCGCCATGACAGAAATCTTTCCGATCCAAGAGCGACGCCAGTCAGCCGCTCGCGGCGGCAGAACGGCGCTGCTTGCGCTATCCGCCGCTCTGCTGCTCTCGGGCTGCGCGACATTCTCTCCGGACGGTGGCATGACCGCGGTCGCCGACATCGCCGGCGGCACCATCAAGAAGGACGTGATCTCGATCCGTACCGCCGACGACGCCCTGGTCGCCAACGATGCCGTGAAGCGGCTCCTGCGGCGCACGCTCAACGTCGAGACCGCGGTGCAGGTTGCGCTCCTCAGCAACCGCGGACTTCAGGCGGCATACAACGAACTTGCTCTCGCGGAGGCGGACCTCGTCCAGGAGAGCCTGCCGCCCAATCCGACCTTCTCGATTTCACGGATAGCCGGCAGCGGCGCCGTCGAGATCGAACGGCGGGTCGTCGGCGACATTCTGGCGCTCGCAACCTTGCCGTTCCGCTCGGAAATCGCACGTCAGCGTTTCCGGCAGGCGCAGTTGCGGGCCGCCCTCGAAACGCTTCGGCTCGCCGCGGAGGTCAGGCGGTCCTATTACCGCGCGGTCGCCGCCAATGAACTCGTCGCACTTCTGGCGGACGCCAAGTCCACCGCGGAGTCGACCGCCCAACTCGCGCTGAAGCTCGGTCAGACCGGAGCGCTCAACAAGCTCGACCAGGCGCGCGAACAGGTCTTCTATGCGGAGACCACGGCCGAACTCGGATCGATACGCCAAGAAGCAGCTAGTTCGCGCGAACGCCTCGCGCGCCTGATGGGGCTTTGGGGAAGCGATCTGGCCTTCCGGATTCCGGGCGCGTTGCCGGCGCTTCCACGGCATCCGTCGGCGCTGCCGTTCATCGAGATGGACGCGGTCAGCCACCGCATCGATCTGCAGATCGCGCGGATCGAACTCGACGCGCTCGCAAAATCGCTCAATCTGACGGAAGCGAGCCGCTTCGTGACGCTCCTCGACGTTGCGGGGATCGACCGCAAGACGCGCGATCCGGAGAGTGCACCCTTCCGCGAGCGCGGCTTCGACGTCCAGTTCCAGATTCCGATCTTCGACGGCGGCGAGGTGCGGGTCCGGCAGGCTGCCGAGACCTATAATCAGTCGTTCAACCGCCTGACCGAAAAGGCGATCAACGTGCGCTCGGAGGCGAGGGACGCCTACCGCGTCTACAGGTCGACCTATGAAGTCGCCTTCCAGTACCAGCGCGAAGTGCTGCCGCTGCGGAAGATCATCACCGAAGAGATGCAACTACGTTTCTCAAGCATGCAGATCGACGTGTTCGCGCTGCTGACGGAGGCACGGCAACGCATCGCCTCGCTGCGGGCGGGCATCGAAGCCAAGCGGGACTTCTGGTTCGCCCAGTCGGACCTGCAGACGGCCGTCAACGGCGGCGGCTCCGGAGACACCCAGAATCCATCCCGTCAGACCACCACCGCCCAGGCCGGCGGCGGCGGCAGCGGTCATTGAGGAGACGAGCATGCTATCGCGTAGAGGATTTCTCGGAACGGCGGCCCTGGTAAGCGCCAGCTCCGTGAGCGGCCGGGTGCAGGCGGCCGCCATTCCGGAAGCGCCGATGATGGAAAAGGCGGTGATGCAGCCGCCGCTCCATCCCACGTCAGGTCCCGACTACCGCCCGGTCGTGACGCTCAACGGATGGTCGCTGCCGTGGCGGATGAACGGCGACTGGAAGGAATTCCATCTCGTCGCCGAACCCGTGGTGCGCGAATTCGCGGAAGGGATGAAAGCACACCTCTGGGGCTACAACGGACAGGCTCCGGGCCCGACCATCGAAGCGGTCGAGGGCGACAAGGTGCGCATCTTCGTCACCAATAAACTGCCCGAGCACACCACGGTGCACTGGCACGGCATGATCGTGCCGAACGGGATGGACGGAGTGGGCGGCCTCAATCAGCCGCACATCAAGCCCGGCAAGACTTTCGTCTACGAATTCCAGATCAAGACGAGCGGGACGTTCATGTACCACCCGCATTCGGACGAGATGGTGCAAATGGCGATGGGCATGATGGGCATGTTCATCGTGCATCCGCGCGACCAGACGTTCCGGCCGGTCGACCGCGACTTCGTCTTCATCATGAGCACCTATGACATCGATCCCGGCACCTACCTGCCGAAGGTCAACGAGATGACCAACTTCAACATGTGGACCTGGAACAGCCGCGTGTTTCCCGGAATCGATCCACTGCCGGTGCGCCTCGGCGACAAGGTTCGCGTGCGTATCGGCAACCTGAGCATGACGAATCATCCCATCCATCTGCACGGGCACAGCTTCGCCGTGAGCTGCACCGACGGAGGGTGGGTGCCCGAATCCGCGCAATATCCGGAGACGACGACCGACGTGCCGGTCGGGGCCGTCCGCGCCTTCGACGTTCTCGCCGACAACCCCGGCGACTGGGCGTTCCACTGCCATAAGTCGCACCACACCATGAACGCCATGGGTCACGACATGCGCAACATGATCGGTGTGCCGAAGGCGGATCTCGCCAAGGCCGTCCGAAAGCTCGCCCCCGACGCGATGGTGATGGGATCGACCGGCATGGCGATGGGCGAGATGGAAATGCCGATGCCGGACAACACGCTCATGATGATGACCGGGTCCGGACAGTTCGGCCCCATCGAAATGGGCGGCATGTTCACGGTCATGAAGATCAGAGAAGGACTCGCGCGCGACGATTTCAGGGACCCGGGCCCCTACAAAAATCCGCAGGGCACCGTCGCCTACGAAATCGACGCGCCGCAAGGCGAACCGGCGCGTCAGACCGGCGCCAAGGACAAACCCTCGAAGGACAAGGGATCCAAGCAAATGGACATGAAAGGGATGAAGGGAATGAAGGGAATGTAGCCGCGCTGTCGAAATCTTAACTTCAAAATCAAGAGCAAGGACGAAGACCATGAAGACCCTCAACCGAACCGCGGTCGCGCTCGTCGCGACGACGCTTCTCTCCGCCGCAGCATGGGCAGGTGCAGGCCCTTCCGGGCACAGCCACGACGAAACGTTCTCCGCCGGCGAGCCCGGCGATCCGAAGAAGCCGGCGCGCATCATCCAGATCACCATGGGCGAGATGGATGGAAAGATGATGTTCATGCCCGCCAAGCTCGAGATGAAGAAGGGCGAACAGGTCAAGTTCGTTCTCCGCAACAACGGCGAGCTCGAGCACGAATTCGTCCTCGCCGATACCGCGGAAAATCTCAAGCACGCGGAAGCCATGAAGAAGAACCCCGACATGGTGCACGACGATCCGAACGCCAGGAGATTGGCTCCGAAGAAGACGGACGAGATCGTCTGGAAGTTCAGCAAGAGCGGCGACTTCGAGTTCGCGTGCCTGATTCCGGGCCACCGCGAGGCCGGCATGGTCGGAACGGTGGTCGTCAAGTGACCGGTTCGAGCGCAAATCCGACGAAAGGAAAGAAAATGAAGACCAACAAGTTGGCGGCGATGTTGCTGTCGCTGTCCGTCACGCTGATCGCAGGCGTCGCCTTCGCGCAGGCGGCGATGGTCAACGGCGAGGTGAAGAAGATCGACGAGGCGGCCGGGAAAGTCACCTTGAAGCACGGCCCGATCAAGAATCTCGACATGGACGAAGACGGGATGACGATGGTCTTCCGCGTTCAGGATCCGGCCATGCTCAAACAAGTGAAGGTCGGCGACAAGGTGCAGTTCGAGGCCGAACGGGCCACGGCAGGAATTACGATCACCAAGCTGCAGAAGGGCAAGTAGGCGAAACGACCGGCGTTGCCCGCTGCAGGCAGGCAGCGGCGACGCCGGTCGGACGCAGACGTTTCGGAGGATCAATGGATGGAGGCATCGTTGCGCCAGGTTGACGAGGCTGAAGCCGAACGACCGCTCGCGTTCGATCGGGAGAGCGGGACGCTGACCGGCGCCGGCGTCCTCGACCGGATGGCGGTGCTGACCCTGCAGGCCGGGTCCATACTGACGAGGCATTACGGACATCGCGGCTACAGGCTGGGCTGCAAGGCGGTCGCCAACCTCGTCCCCGAACGCGACGTCGTCGTCCGGCTGAACGGTGACGCCGACTTCGCGTTTCCGTTTTGCGACGGTTATTGGAGCAGAATGCTGAACCGCAAATACGACTATGAGGAGGAGATCGAAGCGTTCCTGAGGAGCGCATCGGACGTGAGATACTCGTTCGTCGATTGCGGCGCGAACTTCGGTTACTGGTCCGTGCTGGCATCCAGCCGCGCCTTCGGCGGACAAGCGACCCTCGCCATCGAAGCATCTCGCGGAAATGCGAAGCGGCTCGCAAGAAACGCCCGCCTCAACGGGGGCCGTTTCCGCTGGCTCAACGCCGCGGTCGGCGAGGCATCCGGCGGCTTCGCGCGCATCACCGGCGCACGACACGAAGCCTTTGGAACGCTTGCGCTGGCGGAGAACGAGCCCGAGGCCGTGCCGATCGTTTCACTGGACGGACTCGCCGCCGACGGTCTCATCGACGCAGCGCTTCCCGTCGTCATCAAGCTCGACGTGGAGGGCATGGAGATCGAGGCGCTGGCCGGCGCCGCAGGGCTGCTGCAGCGCGATTGCGTCGTCATCTGCGAAGAGCACGGCCTCGACCGCTCGCATGGCATCACACGCCACCTCATCGGCGAATTGTCCCTGCGTGTCTTCGTGTTCGATCCCGAACTGTGCCGCTTCATCCGACTGGACGGCGTCGGGCGTCTCGACCGGATCAAGAGGCATGCGTGGGTCGGCTACAACGTCTTCGCCACCTCCAGCACCTTGTGGGAAGAGAGGCTGCTCGCGGCAACCTGGAGGCATCGATGACTGCTTCGTTGCAGCCTGTCACGGCAAGCGGAGGCCCCGCAAGAGTTCCCACCCGTAGCAGTCCGGACGGCGAGGTCCGCTTCGACGGCGCGTGTTGCCGGAGCGCCGGGCCACAATTCTTAGCGGCGGTTTGCGAATGTGTTTTCGAACAATGGAGAATGTGATGACGCCAAATATCCTGAAGATGTCCGTTGCGTCCACGGCGATCTTGCTTGCGCTGGCGATGCCATCGTTCGCCGACGATGCCGGTCAGGCCTACATGAAGTCGATGGAAAAAATGAACGCCGACATGAAGAAGGGAATGGATCCCGATCCGACGAAGGCGTGGGCGAAGATGATGGTCGCCCACCACCAGGGCGCGATCGACATGTCGCAGACGGTCCTGAAGGAGACGAAGGATCCCGTGATCCGCGAGATGGCGGAGAAGGCCGTCAAGGATCAGACGAAGGAGCAGACGATGCTCAAGGAATGGATCGGCAAGCACGGAGGCTAACCGGCCCGGACCAACCGCGAGGACACCATGATCGCACTTCCGTACGACTATTTTCTGATCGCCTGGTTCGTCCTCGCGGCGGGCTGCACCGCGTACGTCGCTTTCGACCAGTTCAACGGCAATCCGGAGCCGACCGTGATGAAGTGGGGCTTCATCCTGGTCACGCTGTACATGGGTCCGTTCGGATTGTTGCTCTACGTGCTCGCGGACAAGGAGCCCCGACCGGGGGAGCATGAACACTTTACGTCGCCGCTCTGGAAGCAGGGCGTCGGCAGCACGATCCACTGCGTTGCGGGGGATGCTACCGGCATCATCCTGGCAGCCACCGTGACGGCGCTGCTCGGGCTTCCGATGTGGATCGACCTGATCGTCGAGTACGTCGCGGGCTTCTCGTTCGGGTTGTTCATCTTCCAGTCCCTCTTCATGAAGAAGACGATGGGCGGCACCTACCTGGAGAACGTCCGCAGGAGCTTCATCCCGGAGTTCATCAGCATGAACGCCATGATGGCAGGAATGGCGCCGACGATGAGCCTGCTGATGATGGGGCGAGACATGCGGGCGATGGACCCGCTCGAACTGGTGTTCTGGGGAGTGATGTCGCTGGGCGTCATGGTCGGATTCGCGACCGCGTATCCCTTCAACGTCTGGATGGTGGAAAAGAAGATCAAGCACGGCCTGATGACCGAGCGCGGCGGCAGCGAGCAACGCCAGCAAGGTCACGAAGGCCATGGCGGCGGCCAAACGCCCAAGCAGGACATGGGCGAAATGAAGCACGGCGGCGGACACCAGATGGGCTCCGACGCGACGACGCCGCAACTGGCCGCGCTCGCCGGCATCACGTTTTTTCTCCTGATCTCCGGAATGGTGATACCGGGCTTCTCCGTCAACCTCGGCCTCAGCGCCCGCGACGTCGACGGCTCCATCATGCCGCCCGGAATGATCAACACCTTCGACCTGCCCGGCGAGGCGATGAAGGACATGGCCGCCGTGAAGCCGCGTCAGGTCGCCTACGTGGCGGCGCCCGACGCAAGGGGCGACAAGGTCCTCCAGCCGCGCATCGAGAACGGTGTCAAGGTCTTCGACATCAAGGCCGAGATCATCCGCTGGAACATCCTCCCGGACGTGGCGGTAGAGGCTTACGCCTACAACCGTCAAGTCCCGGGACCGCGGCTGCAGGTGACGGAAGGCGACCGCGTGCGGATAAACTTCCGCAATGCGCTTCCCGAAAGCACGACGGTCCATTGGCACGGACTGATCGTGCCGAATGAAATGGACGGGCCGGCGAAGGTCACCCAGGATCCGGTGCCGCCGGGCGGCTCCTACACCTACGAATTCGACGTGGGCCAGAGCGGAACGTACTTCTACCACAGCCACGATCATCCAGACCGCCAGCAGGCGCTGGGGCTCTACGGGGCGCTTCTGATCGCGCCGAAGGATCCTTCGGCCGAGGTGAAGGCCGACCTCGACTACACGATCCAGCTCCAGGAGTGGCTGAAGCGGGAGTGGCTGACCTATCCGGCCATGCTGATGGAAGGGTCGCTGCCGAACTACTTCACCATCAACGGCAAGGCCTATCCGTCGACCGACACCGTCGCGATGAAAGTCGGGCAGACCATCAAGCTCCGCTTCATAGGCACGAACAACAACTTCGTGCATCCCATGCACGTGCATGGCGGGCCGTTCGAAGTGGTCGCCGTAGACGGCGTGAACCTGAAGGACACCGCGCGATACCAGGCTGACACGGTCAACGTCGGTCCGGGCCAGCGCTACGACGTGGTCTGGACGGCGCGGAAGCCCGGCAAATGGCTGGTGCACTGTCACATTCCACACCACACGGCCAACAACAACGTCGAACACAAGGGCGGCGGCGGTCTCATGCTCGTCCTGAACGTGCAATAGGGCGGCAACAACCGAGGAGCGGACCAGATGAAGACGAGCAAGGAGATGCAGGCGTGCATCGACGAGTGCCTGCGCTGCTACCGGATGTGCCTCGGGACCGCGATGACCCACTGCCTGGAGGCGGGCGGCGAACACGTCGCGCCACAGCACTTCCGGCTCACGATGGCGTGCTCCGAAATGTGCCGTACGGCGGCGCATTTCATGCTGCTCCATTCGCCGCACCATGCGCACGTCTGCAAGGAGTGCGCCGAGATATGCACCGAATGCGCCAAGGACTGCGAGCGCCTCGGCGGCATGGACGATTGCGTGACGGCATGTACGCGTTGTGCCGAAAGCTGCCGGGCGATGGCAAGCTGAGCGATGCCGACCGTGCAGCCAGCTAGAATATTCCTGCCCGACGAACCATCGACGACAGTGGCTTCGTCGGAGCCCGCATCGCCGGGGCAAGTCAAGAGGACAACGACAGCATCCGAGGTCGTTTCGCCGCGAGGACGGGATCTGCGTCTCGACCTGTTCCGCGGTCTCGCGAACTGGGCGATATTTCTCGATCACATTCCCAACAACTCGATCGCGTGGCTGACGACGAGAAATTACGGGTTCAGCGACGCCGCAGACATCTTCGTCTTCATCTCCGGCTACACGGCCGCGTTCGTGTACGCCCGACGGATATCCACACAGGGAATGCTCGCCGGAACTGCCCTGCTGATGCGGCGCGTTTGGCAGCTATATGTCGCCCACGTCCTGCTGTTCGTCTTCTACGCCGCGGCGATCGGCTACGTGGCGCAAGGCTACGGGCACTCGCACCTTCTCGACGAATTCAATGTCGCCGGCCTCATCGAGCAGCCGGTCGCCACGCTTACGCAGGGCCTGATGCTGAAGTTCAAGCCGCTCAACCTGGATGTCCTTCCGCTCTACATCGTCCTGATGGCCGGCTTCCCGCCGCTGCTGATCGTCATGATGCGGTGGCCGCATGCGGCGTTGGCAGCCTCGACCGCGGTCTACCTCGCGGCACGCCTCTTCGGCTGGAACTTCTCGGCGTATCCTTCCGGCGGTTGGTACTTCAATCCGTTCGCCTGGCAGCTTCTGTTCGCACTGGGCGCGTGGTCGGCCTTGGGCGGTCGCGCACGGATGAAGGTACTGGCGCGGTCCCGGACCGTTTTTGCCGCAAGCATCGTTTTCGTTCTTTTTGCGCTTGTCGTGACGCTGGCAGACCGTCTCGGGACGACGAGTTTCCTGCCCGCCGGGGTACTCGAATGGTTCGTCCCGAACGACAAGACGAACCTCGCGCCGTACCGGGTGCTGCACTTCCTCGCTCTCTCCGTCATCGTGGTCCGTTTCGTTCCGGCTGATTGGAGCGGGCTGCGTTCCGCGGTGCTGCGACCGCTGGTCGTTTGCGGCCAACGGTCGCTCGAGGTTTTCTGCGTCGGCATCTTTCTGTCGTTCGTCGGACATTTCGTCCTCGAAATGTACTCCGACGGGTTGGCCGCCCAAGGCGTCGTCAGCGTCACCGGCCTGACGCTCATGACCTGCGTCGCCTTCTACCGGAACTGGTCGCGTTCGCTCGATTGGTCGCCGTCATCCCCAAAACCAACCGCCGTACTTGACGATCGTCGGCGAGAACCCTCAACGGACAAAAAGGTGGATGCCAAATGACGAGACGATTGGTTGTTGCGGTCCTGTCTGCAGTGGCTCTCTTTGGCGGAATTCTATTCTACGTGGGCTACGGCTTCTACGATGTCGGCGCGGACACGCCGCACTGGGAAATCACCCGAAAAGTGATGGAGACCGTCCGCAACCGCTCCATCGCGGTACGCGCCAGCCGGATCGAGCTACCCGACCTCCAAGACGAACAGCTTGTTCTTAAGGGAGCGGGGCAATATGCGGCAATGTGCGTGAATTGCCACCTCGCACCCGAACAGACGGACTCGGAAATCCGACCCGGCCTTTATCCAAAACCGCCCAATCTTTCCGAGCAGCGTTTCGACCCCAAGACCGTGTTCTGGGTGACGAAGCACGGACTGAAGATGAGCGGCATGCCGGCTTGGGGTCTCGGACACGACGATGAGGCCATCTGGAGCATCGTTGCATTCGTCACCAAACTGCCCGGCCTGTCCGCCGAGCATTACAAGGACATGGTCGCAAGGGCGCCTCCGGACAAAGAGATGGAATCCATGGACAAGGGTGACGGCAAGAAGCCGGAAAAAGGCGGGAAGCCCACGACCGCGATGCAGATGCAGACAGAGCAAAAGGGCGAACACAAGCACTGAGACGGAAGCAACGGTCCATTGGCTGGGGCAAGCGGAGGATGTCGGATGGAAGACGACAAGAGGTCGGACCCGCGCCACAAAGTCCTCAAGGCTGCGACAATTTCCTTCGGAGGAGGGGCAATTAGCTGCACGGTGCGCAACCTCTCGGACAGTGGGGCCTCGCTCGAGGTTGCGTCGCCAGTCGGAATACCCGACTCAATCGTTCTCGAGCTCGAAGGCGGCGGGCGACGATGCCGGGTGATCTGGCGCAAGGAGAAGCGGATCGGCGTGCGGTTCACCGATCGCGTGCCTTGATTGTTAACGGGACTGTCATCGCGCCGCCGCTTTGGCACTCCGTCAACCGCGCCCCCCGGCCTTGAGAAATGCCGGCGGGGTCCGAACGCGCGTTCTTCCATCCGACCTCGAAGGGCAGGCCTGCGGCCGCGACGGCCTCACCGGGGCCGACTTGCTCGGGCAAGGGCGCGACCGATGCGCCTGGGGGCCCGCCGCGACCTCCGTGGGAGGCGTTCCGAGGCAGGCGAGGGTCCGGCCCGGCAAGCCCCGACGTTTTGCGAAACGGGAGGTTCCTGCGGTCCGCAGCCTCGGGGGCAAGAGGGATCGCGAGGCCCCCCGGACAGAAATTATTTCGGTTTCGGTCCGGTCGCCCGCTCAAGCCAGATCCGATCAGCGCCGCCGCGACCGCCAGGGTCACGGTGTTGCCGACCGCGCGCATCCCGTAACCGGCGGCGAGGGCGGCCGACGATCCGCCGGACGAACCGCCCGGCGTGCGGCCGAGATCGAACGGGTTGCCGGTAGGTGCCGTCGAACACGGTATCGGTCGACGAGGTCCACTCGATTCCGGCGGAAAGCGTCGGCCGGGTGGTATAGATGCGACGAGCCTGCTGTAGTCGTCTATCTCGTCGACGAGACTGGCAACTTCCTGGATGCCCAAATCGAGAAATTCCTTCGTTGGCAGGCGTGGCGTCCCGCCGCCCGGCAGCGGATGGCGTGTTGCCGTGGGGTAGCTGCTGAAGCGTCGAACGAGGCGAGATCCGGAGGTCCGAGGCCTGCCGGAGACCGATACGCCTTGGCCCGCCTGTTGCCCCCGATACCTGGTCTCGCCGTTCGCTTGACCTGTCACCCTGCCCCGCGGCAGGCAGCGGGAAATGCCCGGCACACGGAGACCAACCTGCTGGCGCCGGCTCATGGCGCCGATCCGGCACTGGCCGATGCTTCCGGATGACGTCCGCCGCGCCGAAAACGCCTCCACCACCGGCTGGGCTGTAAATGAAGAAGTACCTGCGCCGCAGCGAAAATCGCGGCTTTCCGCTGCCAATGCCGCAGACGGTCTTAGGCGCGGAAATCCGCGATTTCACACACTCCGATACCGTTTTGAGCCCCTTCGACCCCCTCCGAACCCCGCTTGTTCGCTCCCGTGACGCCCCGTTTTCTCCACCACTCACCCCCGATTTTCGGGTTTTTCGGAAATAAGCGTTTAAACCGGGGGCCGCCGGGCGAGGCCGCGTGCGGTCGCCGGAACCCGGCCGCGGACCGCGCCACGGCACCTTCGGACCTGCTTGTTGAGCGCAGTCGGCCCACGCCGCCGGGGGCCGGCGCCGGGGGTCGCGCAGTGCCGACGCTTCCCGCCCGGTGCAACGCCTTCTCGCGGTCGGCACCATTCAACCTCCGCGGACTCGACTTTTGTTCTTGTTATGTTCTATTTGCGGGAATGAACGACCGACCCGCGAGCTGGCGCATGCCGACCCCGAAACAGATGGAGAAGCTGGCCGCCGAAGCGGCCCGGAAGTCCGCGGGCGCGGCGCCGGCTGCGGCTCCGGATGGAGCGCTGCCCGCCGAATACTGGGAGTCGGTCCTGAAGGATCCCCGCGCCGGCGCCGACGGCATCCGGATGCGCAACCGAAGGCTTTCCGAGATCCCCCAGCACGTGCTCCGCGTCGCCTGCCGGCGCTGCGACCGGACCGTGGAGATCCAGACCGCGGATGCGGTCAGACTGTTCGGCGGGAACGCGGTCTGGAAGGACGTCGGGCAGCGGCTCCTGGACGATACCTGCCGGCAAAGGACCGGCAGCCATGAGGACGACGGGTGCTGGCCGGCGTTCGACGTGCCCTGACCTCACACCGGTCCTCACCTGGATGTCCGGATGGCGCCGAAGCACCACCCCACGCCCCTGTCGGGCGGCGACCGCAAGGCTCTGGCCAAGGAGCTCGGCAAGGCACGCGCCATGACCGGCATCCTGGCTGCACGATCGGCGGAGATGCGGACGAAGGGCGAGGCGATGATCCGGCAGGCCGACAGGCTTCTATGCGAAAGCTGGAACGAGCGAATGTGGAGCGACGGCGAGCCGATCGACCCCTCGCCCACCATAGACCAGGCCGTCAACGGCGGCTTTCCCTGGCTGGAAATCCGATGCTCGCGGTGCAAGACGCCGAACGACGTCGATCTCGCCGCCATCGAACACCCGCCGACAACCTTCGTGCACGACCTCGCAAGCCGCCTGCGCTGCCGCAAGTGCGCCAAGGCCGGGCGGCGCCCCTCCGCGACCTTGCTCCAACTCGGTTGGCAGCCGCGTCACCCTCAAGGCGAGGTCTAGGTTGCGGTCCAGGCAGGAATCATCGACCGTCGTTTATTCCAACCATGAACGGACGCCCAAGGTGCAGACGGCAACCGCCTACCTCGAAGCCCTCAATCCCGAGCAGCGGCGTGCGGTCGAGCACGGGGCTGCGGGAGCATCGGCGGCGCCGCCTCTGCTGGTCATCGCAGGGGCCGGGTCCGGAAAGACCAACACCCTCGCCCACCGGGTCGCCCATCTGATCGTGCAGGGCGCCGACCCGCGCCGGATCCTGCTGATGACGTTTTCGCGGCGCGCCGCGTCCGAGATGACCAAGCGCGTCGAACGCATCGCGCGCAAGGTGATGGGCGCCGGTGCCGGCGTGATGACGGACGCGCTGACCTGGGCCGGCACCTGCCACGGCATCGGCGCCCGGCTGCTGCGCGAGCACGCCGAACGGATCGGCCTGGATCCGGCCTTCACGATTCACGACCGGGAGGACTCCGCGGACCTCATGAACCTGGTGAGACATGAGAAGGGCTTCTCCAGGACCGAAAGCCGCTTCCCGACCAAGGGCACCTGCCTTTCCATCTACTCGCGCTGCGTCAACGCCGAGATGCCGGTCGAGCAGGTTATCGGCACGTCGTATCCATGGTGCGCCGGGTGGGCGGCTGAACTGAAGGAACTGTTCGCGGCCTACGTCGAAGCCAAGCAGAAGCAGAACGTTCTCGATTACGACGACCTCCTGCTCTATTGGGCACAGATGGTCGGCGACGCCACCCTGGCCGACGACATAGGCGACCGCTTCGATCACGTCCTGGTCGACGAGTATCAGGACACGAACCGGCTGCAGGCCTCGATCCTGCTGGCGCTCAAACCCGGAGGCCGAGGCCTCACAGTCGTCGGCGACGACGCCCAATCGATCTACTCGTTCCGCGCCGCGACCGTGCGCAACATCCTCGACTTTCCCGAACAGTTCTCGCCGCCTGCAAGCATCATCACACTCGAACGCAATTATCGGTCGACGCAAACGATTCTCGCCGCCGCCAACGGCGTTATCGGTCTTGCGAAGGAACGCTTCACCAAGAACCTTTGGACCGAGCGCTCCTCCGGAGCGAAGCCGCAACTCGTCACCGTCCGCGACGAGGCCGCCCAGTCCCGCTTCATCGTCGAACGCATCCTGGAGAACCGTGAATCAGGCACTCTCCTGAAGGAACAGGCCGTGCTGTTCCGGACATCCAGCCACAGCGGTCCGCTCGAAATCGAACTGACGCGCCGGAACATCCCGTTCGTGAAGTTCGGCGGACTGAAATTTCTCGACGCCGCCCACATCAAGGACATGCTGGCGCTGCTGCGGTTCGTCGAAAATCCGCGCGACCGTGTCGCAGGATTTCGTCTGCTGCATTTGCTGCCCGGCATTGGCTCCGCCACCGCGCAGCGCGTGCTCGACCGCATGGCGGAAGCCGCCGATCCCATCGCGGCGCTCGCGAACATACCGACGCCACCGCGCGCCGGCGACGACTGGAAGGGTTTTGTCGAGACCCTGGGCAATCTCCGATATTCGGAATGGCCCGTCGACCTGGAGCGTGCTCGTCTCTGGTACGAACCACATCTGGACCGCATCCACGAAGACGCCGAGATGCGACGGGCCGACTTGATCCAGCTCGAGCAGATCGCCTCCGGTTATCCTTCGCGTGAACGCTTCCTGACCGAGCTCACCCTGGATCCGCCCGACGCGACCAGCGACCAGGCCGGCGTGCCGCTGCTCGACGAGGACTACCTCATCCTGTCCACGATCCACTCCGCCAAGGGCCAGGAATGGAAGTCGGTCTATCTGCTCAACGTCGTCGACGGCTGCATGCCTTCCGACCTCGGTGCCGGCACCTCGGCAGAGATCGAGGAAGAACGCCGGCTGCTCTACGTCGCCATGACACGCGCGAAGGACGACCTCCATCTGGTCGTGCCGCAGCGCTTCTTCGTCCACGGACAGCACGCGCAGGGCGATCGTCACCTCTATGCGTCCAGGACTCGCTTCATTCCGGAAAAGCTGCTCGGCCTGTTCGAACGTACGGCTTGGCCACTTGTGCCGGCTGGTTCTGCCGCACGCGCCGCAAGCCAGGGATCCAAGCTGGATATCGGCGCGCGCATGCGCGGAATGTGGCGATGACGGCAAGCGGGCGCCAAAATGCCGCGCGGTCGTCGGCCTCATCCGGCCGACGGTCCAAACCAACGGATGAGCCGACAATGACGACGATAAACACCATCCATTCCCTGATCAGGGAATTGGAAAAGGTCTCGCCCAAGCTGGCATCCCTCGACCTGTGCTCGACCATCCAGGATGGACAGGTCGAAGCGGAGCGGTTCGAATTCGCCAACAACGGCGACGAAATCGCACTGGTCGGCAGGGCGCTCGAACACCTTCCGGCCCCCGGGGCCGCCTTGCGAAAGATGATGACCGATCTGCTTTCGCAGCAAAACTTCTATGGCCAACTTTGCGAGTTCGCGGTCTACGATTGGCTGCGCCGCAACGACGCCGGCTTTCAAATGCAGGTTCCCCTGACCGGATCGGAAGTGCTGAATCCAAACGGGACCGACCTCGACGGACTTTTCGAGGGACGCGACGTGTATTTCGACATCAAGGGTTTCGGATTCGAAGCCTACGTCCGTGAAAAATTCAAAGCCAAGCTTTCGAGCATGGTCAACAAAGGGCGCATCCTCATCGAGGGCGCACGCGACAATTCGGTAAAGGACATCGAGGGCGCATTCCGCAAGCTCAAGGGGTTGGCGGCCGAACTTCAGCAAAACGGCATCGCCAAGATCCCGGAATTGGATTGGACGCTTCGTGCTTCTACTTCCCCGCTCACCATGGAACTGGGCACGGCCGATCCTTATCGGACGGCCGAAGAGAACTGGTATTACCCGTTCAAGACGTCCCGGCAGTTTCACCGCACTTCGGCATTCGTCCTGGTATTTGCATTTTCTCCGAGATTCAACGGACTGATGTCGGTCGACTTCGACGGCTCCACGGGAGTGTTCCTCAGATCGTTGGCGAGGCGGGCGTTCTTTCAAGCGAAAGGCGATGCAACGCCGATCTCGAACTTCGACGCCGCGGCGGATCCGAACGTTACCTTGGATCAGGCGTCGCAATTGCTCTCCGGCCTGCTTTTTCTGAACTTCGCGAATGACAATGCTTGGCTGTTCCTAAACCCGAGGGCGGTGCATCCCCTGAAGAAGGACCGTGTCCCCCAACTGTTCGATTTCATGCTGCCGCGCGAAATGTCGATCGATGACTTTTTTCACGACAACTACTAGGGTCTGTACTCAATAGGGATTCCATCTGAAATTGGATTGTGATTCAAGCTTCTCAACGGAAGGGAGGCTTGAATGGCAAAGCAGGTCTACTGGCTCAGCGATGCGGAATGGCGGCGGATTGAGCCGTTGTTGCCGCGGGGGCGCAAAGGGGCGCATCGGGTTGATGATCGTCGCGTCATCAGTGGCATCATGCACATGCTGAAATCGGGTTCGCGCTGGCGCGATTGTCCGGAAGTCTATGGTCCCTACACCACGGTCTATAGCCTCGATCAGCGCCAGCGGGATGTTCGGCTTGTAGTAGAGGATGTAGTCAGCGCGCTTGGCCTTCCCACGGGTGACCAGTTTGCCGCGCACGATGATGCGGCCCTTGGTAAAGCCGACCTCCTCGCGGATTTGCAGTATTTCGTCCCACCCGGCTTCGCGTAGCGCAGGCGTAATGAACTTCGTGCAGATATCTCGTTCGCTTAGTGAGCGCTTGTCCATTGGTGGCGAGCTTTGTTGTGGCGCGAAGCGCGACAGCCGACTGCAATTTCAGATGATGACACTTGCCCCGAGCCGATCCGCCCCCCTCAATGCGCGAAAGTTGAGCATGAAACAACTAGGTGCTGAAGGCCCAGGCGACTGCCCGGCTCTAGACAATGTGGATGAGGCAGCGCCTCGCCGTGGCGGGACAGACAGGGCCACGCAAAGCAGCCGAGATCGAGCTCGCCCGGTGCTTTCTCAGCTAAATGATGGTTGGGGCTTGGAGTGGGGCTCAGAGCCAACCTTGCGAAAGGCTGCCGGCGCGATATGGAACTAACTATTTGGAATCATTGGTACAGTTGGGTGGGCTCGAACCACCGACCTCCTGTTCCACAGACAGGCGCTCTAACCAACTGAGCTACAACTGCATCCTTGCGAGCCGCGCCTTGGGGTCGCCCTGACGGGCTGGTCACCTAGGGGGGCTGGACGGGGCGGAAACTAGGTGCAACGGCCGTTTTTGGCAAGGCCGCAAAACCCGTTATTTGCTCCGATTCAGCGCGATTAAACGCTGATACGGCGGCTTGGGAGACCTGAACCCCTCACCCGGCTCGCCGGACGGTGCTGCGCATCGCCGGGGGCGGACGATGCTGCGCATCGCCGGGGGCGAGCCGACCTCTCCCTTTGGGAGAGGTGAAGAAAAACCCGGGCCTTGCGGCCCGGGTTCTCAACTCGGTCAGACCCGATCCGCTCAGGCGGCGGGGTAGATCTTGGCGGCGGAGGCCTTGATCGGCTCGGCGGCGGCGGTGGCGGCGCGCTGGGCGATCTCGGCGAGTTCCTTGGCCTGGGCTTGGAAGGTCTCGAGCTGGGTCTTGGAATGGCCGGTCCACAGGGCGAACGCGTCCTGCGGCGACTTCACGCTGAACAGCTGATGGGTGAATTCGAGCTGGGCCGAGGTGTTGGCCTTCAGGAACTCCATCACCTTGGCGGCGTATTCGCTGGCGCCCTTGTGGGCGGAGGAGAACACGGCCTCGACGGTGCCGTTATGGCTCTCGGCGGCTTCCTTGAACTTGGCGTAGTTTTCGCGCGCCTGCGAAACGCCCTTTTCGGCGAACGCACGCACCTGCTCCGGAACCTCGAACGGGATGACGGAGGAGGAGAATGGATCAGTCGCACCTGTCATGGATGTCCCTCACATTTATCTGGAAAAATGGATGAGCCTTCTGGCGCGCCCGCCGGGCCCCCATCTGGGCCTGCAGTCAGCGGTGACCTGATACGCGAAACATGGAGGCTCGCCCAACGCCTGGTAGTGTGGCTGCCTAACATGTCAACATTGTGCAGCGCAACGCGATCCGGGGTGCGCCGCGCAAATTTAATGACGGGGGAGGATGAGGTTCCCGGTGTGGAGAACCGGAGGTTGAGGTGCTCGATCCCTCCGTTCCCTCCCCCCTTGTGGGGGAGGGGCAGGGTGGGGGGCCCACAGCGGGATTCCATCGGTTGCACCTCGCCTCGGCGCATCATGAGCAACGCATACCTTTTGCTGGGCTACCCCTCTCCCTAGCCCTCCCCCACAAGGGGGGAGGGAACGCACCTCCGTTGAGGGTGCTGTCGTGTCCGCTCGCGAACACTTCCGCATCGAACCCGGCCGAATCCTGCGGATGCCGCCTGGCTGCGCCTTGCGGGGGCGACGGGATTAAGGTTATCGCGGCTTTAGGGTTTTCCCGTACCGTGGGGCCGTGGACCTGCCCGCGGGCGCAGGCGATACTAACCCTTTCTTAAGGCTGTCATTCCCGGCAGCCCGATGTTGTGTGGCGTGACAGCGAGATACAAGCCGGTCGGATGACAGTTTCGGATTTCCAGTTGCGAGGAATCGGCGATCCGCGGCTGGCCGTGCACGCGACCTCCGCCCTGCCCGCCTGGCTCTGGTCGATCGACGGCGCGCGCGTGCTGTGGGCCAATCCGGTCGGCGCCAAGCTGTTCGGCGCACCCAATGCGACGATGCTGGCGGAGAAGAGCTTCGGCCCCGCCGACAGCCATCGCCGGCAGATCGTCCGGCTCGGCCTGCAGCTGCCTGCGAGCGGCGCGATGCGGCTGGAGCGGCTGCGCGGTTTCGGCGCCCGGCTCGGCACGCTGATGACCTGCGGCTGCGCGCGGCTCGACTTTGCCGACGGCAGCCGCGCCGTGCTCGTCACCGCGATGGATCCCGCCTTGCGCACCATGCCGCTGATCGAGCGGCTGCATCGCCTCGTCGACGGCGCCACCTTGCCGATGGCGGCGTTCGCACCCGACGGCATGTTCGCCGGCGCCAGCGAAGCGGCGCGCGCCCTGCTCGGCTTTCGCGATCTCACCGAGGCCGGGCTCGACCAGGCGCGCAGCGATGCGCTGCGCGACGGCCGCGTCGCGACGCCGATCGGCATCGGCCAGATGGTGCTGCAACGGGTCGGCCTAGGTGCCGATGTCGCGCTGATCGCGCTGATCGAGCCTGCCGCCGCGCATGCGGCGCCGGACGCGGAGACTTTCGCGCGCCAAGTGGACACCGCGCCCGAAGTGCAGGTTCACCCGGCGCAAGAGCGCGACGAGGCGCCGCCATCGGCCGATGCGCCCGGCGGGATCGCGATGTTCGATGCGTTCGCCGAACCGGTCGAAACGCCTTCTGCTACCGAGGCGAGCGAAGCCGCGCCGGAGATGCCGGTTGACCACGTGCCCGACGCCATCGTCCCGCCGCCGGCGGAGCCGCCTCACCCGCGCCAGCATCCGCTGCGCTTCCTGTGGCAGATGGATGCGCAAGGCCGCTTCCTGCTCGGCTCCGACGAATTCATCCGCCTGATGGGCGCGCATACCGCGGCCGGCTTCGGCCGGCCCTGGCACGAGATCGCCGAGGAATTTTCGCTCGATCCGGAAGGCCGCGTCGCGCAGGCGCTCGCAAGCCAGGACACATGGGCCGGGATCACCGTGAACTGGCCGGCCGATGGCGGCGAGCATCTGCCGGTCGAACTGGCCGGCCTGCCGGTCTACGACCGCAATCGTAATTTTGCGGGCTTCCGCGGCTTTGGCGTCTGCCGCGATCTCGACGGCCTGAACCGGCTCGACGCGCTCCGCCGCTATCAGCTGTTCGTCGAACCGCGCGCGCCGCAGGGCCTGTCCGCGGACGTGGTCGCGCCGACATCTGAAGACGAAACGCCTGAACAGAAGACCGAGCCCGAACCGGTCGCGGAGGCCCCGCCTCCGCCGGCCGAGCCACCTGCACCCGAGCCTGAGCCGATCTCCAAACCCGAACCGCCCGAGCCCGTCCTCGCAACGCCTTCACACAACACCGAACCGGAAACGCCCGTGGAAACGCCTCCCAACGTCGTGCCGTTCCGCCCCGCCGGCGATGCGCGGTCACAAGGTGACCAGAGATCACAGGGTGATCCGAGATCACAGGGTGATCAGAGATCGCCGACGCTGACGCCGGTCGAGAACAGCGCGTTCAACGAACTCGCCCGGCAATTGTCCGAGCGGCTCGAACGCGATCGCGAGACGATTTCGGCGGTGAACGTCGAAGCGCCTGCGGCCGAGATCGCGCCCGAACTGCCGATGCGGGAAGTAGAGCCACCGCACGCGCCGGCGCAATGGCTGACCGAACCCGCGCCGCCCGCGCAGGGCCGCAGCGCGCGCGACCGCGCGCTGCTCGACCTCGTGCCGACGGGCATGCTGATCTACCGGCTCGACCGCCTGCTCTACGCCAACCCCGCCTTCCTCGCGCGCATGGGCTATGCCAGCATCAGCGCGCTGGAGGATGCCGGCGGACTCGATGCGCTCTATGTCGAGCCGGGCGTGTCCCCGGTCAGCAGCACCTCGCAGGCCGGCACGCCGGTGACCATCAGCGCGGCGCTGCCCAATGGCGACGAGCCGCTGCCGACGACCGAAGCGCATCTGCACACGATCGACTGGGACGGCGAGAGCGCGCATGCGCTGATCTGCGCGCTGCCGCAGCCTGTAACCGTCGTGCCTGCCCCCGCCGCGGCGATCGCCGCGCCGCCGATTGCCGCCGAGCCCGTGGTCGCGGAGCCGCTCCCCTCCGTGCCCGAACCCGAGGCCGGCGAAGCCGACGCGGAAGATCTCGCCGCGATCCTCGACACCACGGCCGAGGGCATCGTGATGTTCGACGCCGAAGGCAACATCCACGCCTGCAACCGCAGCGCCGAGGCGCTGTTCGGCTATGACGGCGAAACCCTGATGCAGCAGAATCTGGTGACGCTGTTCGCGCCGGAGAGCCAGCCTGTCGTGATCGACTATCTGGAAAATCTCAAGAGCCAGGATATCGCCAGCCTGCTCGACCATGGCCGCGAGGTGCTGGGCCGCGAGAGGAAGGGCGGCGTGCTGCCGCTCGCCATGATCATGGGCCGCACCCGGCCGGACGGCCCGAACTTCTTCGCCGTGTTCCGCGACCTCTCGCAGAGCAAGAAGGGCGAGAGCGAGCTGCACAACGCGCGGCGTCTCGCCGACGGCGCGGCCAATGCCAAGGCCGACATGCTGGCACGGATCAGCCACGAGATCCGCACGCCGCTCAACGCCATCATCGGCTTTGCCGAAGTGATGATCTCCGAACGCTTCGGCACGCTCGGCAACGAGCGCTACGGCGAATACATGAAGGACATCCGCGCCTCCGGCGAGCGCGTCATCACCATCATCGACGATCTCCTGGAACTGTCGCGGATCGAGACCGGCAAGCTCGATCTCAGCTTCGCCAACATCAACCTCAACGACCTCGTCGAGGCCTGTGTCACCGTGATGCAGCCGCAGGCCAACCGCGAGCGCATCATCATCCGCACCTCGCTCGCCCATGCGCTGCCGCAGGTGACGGCGGACGCGCGCGCGATGCGGCAGATCACGATGAATTTGATCTCGAACTCGATCCGGCTCGCCAGCGCCGGCGGCCAGGTCATCGTCTCGACCGCGCTGTCCGATCGCGGCGAGATATGCTTGCGCATCCGCGACACCGGCCATGGCCTCAGCGAACGCGAGGTCGCCGCCGCGATGGAGCCGTTCCGCACGCCGCCGCCCGGCGACGCCGCGGATAGCGCAGCGCTGAGCCTGTCGCTGACCAAGGCGCTGGTCGAAGCCAACCGCGCCCGCTTCAACATCAAGAGCGCGGCGAACTCGGGCACGCTGATCGAAGTCGTGTTCGCGCCGGTGACGGCGGGGGCGTAAGAGGCCCGACGTGGCGGCTGGTCAACGCGCCACGCGCAGCTTGGAAATTGAAACCCCGATCTGCGCGAAGGCCGAGGCAATCTGGCTCGGCTGCGTCAGCAGGAAGAACTTTCCCGTGTCGCTGGCGCAGGCCGGCAGGACCGCCGACTGGCCGGCACCGTCGGTGTCGATCTGAACGGTGTAGATCGTCACGCCCGATTTCTTGATGTTGGTGCACAGCGTGGTCATGCGCGTATCGACCTGCGTGCTGATGCTGGAGCCGTCTCCGTACCATCGATCCTCGGTGTTGAGCCCGTCGGTGAACAACACGATGATGTGCTGATAGGTGTTGTTCGAGGATTCCGCCGGCGCATTCAGCGGCGATTGCTGCAGCAGCGACAGCCAGCCCCACAACAGGCCGACCGTCTGGTTGGTCGCGCCCTGGGCCGTCATCGATGCGATCGAGGTCTTGATCGCGGACCAGTTGTAGCTGAGCGGCGTGATGGCCGCCACCGGGCAGGACTGATCCTGGTCCGCGATGAAATAGGTCGACGTCGAAGTCGGCGCCGTCGCGGTCACGTCGTAGCTCTGATCGCGATCGGTGACGCAGCCATTCCATTGCGACTTGCTCGAGCTGCTCGGCGTGTGATTCCATGTGTAGCCATGGCCGACGCACTGGGCATAGGTCAGCCAGTATCCGCCGCTGCAATAGGTATTCCACGGCTGGCTGGAATTGCTGTAGTTCTTGGCGTCCCAGAGATCCCAGCGCAGCCAGCTCGCCGCGACATTCGACGTGCCGACATTGACATCGACCTCGAAGGGGATGACGGAGATGTAGACGTCGCCGTTGTTGACCGCGAGGTTGGACAGCTGGGTGACGAGATTCGTCGCCGCCGTCTGCAGATTGCCGATCTTGTTGTAGTCGTTCATCGAGCCGGTGTTGTCGAGCACCATCGCGACCCTGAGCAGGCTCGCACCCCACGTCGCCGTCGAAGTACCGTTGAACCCCAGCGTGGGGTAGCCGGCGACCTGCAGGAAATTCGTGGGGATGGTGCCCGAACCGGTGACCTGAATGGTCGCCCCGGCGCCGCTTCCCGCCGCCGTATACGTCGCCGATACGGACACGGACTGCGCCTGCGCGTTGCTGAACAGGCCCGAAAAGTAGGACTGCGCCTTGGCATTGACCTGGGCGGAGGTGATCACGCCGGTCGATAGATCCCTCGAGAGCATCAGCGAGGTCGAGTCGAGCGCGGCCTGCATCTGCGTGCGCGCCCGCACGGCCTGGCTGTAGTCCACGGCCATGCCGAGGAAGCTGATGAGAGGGATCAGCGCAATGGCGAAGATGACGGCGATGTTGCCCCGGCGATCTCGCGAGAACCGCCGCAATTCCCGAACATTCCGGTGAGCCATACTGCTCCGCTATGTCAGATGAGGGCGTGTCACTGTCTGAATATGATTTCGTCCGCCGCTGCAGCGTGGATCTGCGGGCGGGGGATCAGAACATTCCGAAGTACCGAGCATTGAGCTTGGCAGGGCTTGGCAAATATTCGGTTAAACGCAGTCAAATGCGAATGGACGGCCCGGTCCGCCGCGCCGGCGCCGATCCGCCGACAAAAAAGGGCACGGCTCGCGCCGTGCCCTTTCGCATTCAGCGCGGCGATCGCCTCAGCTGTAGATCTCGAACAGGCCGGCGCCGCCCTGGCCGCCGCCGATGCACATGGTCACGACGCCCCACTTGGCCTTGCGGCGCGCACCTTCCTGCAGGAGGTGGCCGGTGAGACGCGCGCCGGTCATGCCGAAAGGATGGCCGATCGCGATCGAGCCGCCGTTGACGTTGTACTTGGCGGGATCGATGCCGAGCTTGTCGCGCGAATACAGGCACTGGCTGGCGAAGGCCTCGTTGAGCTCCCACAGATCGATGTCGTCGATCTTCAGGCCGTGACGCTTGAGCAGCTTCGGCACGGCGAAGATCGGGCCGATGCCCATCTCGTCGGGCTCGCAGCCGGCAGCAGCCCAGGCGACGAAGCGGCCGAGCGGCTTGAGGCCGCGCTTCTCGGCATCCTTGGCTTCCATCAGCACCACGGCGGCGGCGCCGTCGGAGAGCTGGCTGGCATTGCCGGCGGTGACGAACTTGCCGGGGCCCTTCACCGGCTCGAGCTTGGCGAGACCCTCCAGCGTGGTCTCGGGGCGGTTGCATTCGTCGCGATCGACGACGTAGTCGACGATGCTCTCGGCCTTGGTCGCCTTGTCGACCACCTTCATCTTGGTCTTCATCGGGACGATTTCGTCCTTGAACTTGCCGGCCTGCTGCGCCGCGGCCATGCGGCGCTGCGATTCCAGCGAATATTCGTCCTGGTATTCGCGGCTGAGCTTGTAGCGCTCGGCGACGATGTCGGCGGTATCGATCATCGCCATGAAGATGTCGGGCGCGGTCTTGAGCAGCTCCGGATCGACCGTCTCCTTCGGCGTCGCGCCGCCCGGCATCGAAATGCTCTCGACGCCGCCGGCGACGATGCAGTCGGCGCCGTCCGAACGGATCGAATTGGCGGCCATCGCGATGGTCTGCAGGCCCGAGGAGCAGAACCGGTTCACCGAGACGCCGCCGGTCGACTTGGGCAGACCCGCGAGCAGCGCGGCCTGGCGGCCGATGTTCGGCGCGCCATGGGCGCAATTGCCGAGATAGCAATCCTCGACATAGTCCTTCTCGACGCCGGCGCGGTCGACCGCGTGCTGGATCGCATGCGCGGCCAGCGACATCGGCGGCGTGATGTTGAACCCGCCGCGGCCGGACTTGGCAAGGCCCGTGCGCGCATAGGAAACGATGACGGCTTCACGCATTGTTTTCTCCCTTTCGGACAGTGGTACGGAGGCGTTGGTACGAGGCTTCGGTAACAGGCGGTCTTGGCGCCATTTACACAAAGTTTGGCTGCCTTGGGGGAAAATAAAGCGGGCGCGGCATCAACAAAAACGCCGCCCTCAAGGGAGGGCGGCGCCGTTGTTCCGCAGGTCGGAATTTATGAAATGATGGTCGTCATTCCGAGTCCGTGGATGGCCGGGACAAGCCCGGCCATGACGACGGAGAAACCTTCGTTCAGAACGTCAGCGCCTTGACCTGCTTGACCTGCGGCAGGGCCTGCACCTTGGCGAGCAGGTCGGCCGGCACCGCGCCGTCGACCTCGACCAGGGCGATGGCATCGGAGCCCGGCGCGACGCGGCCGAGATGGAAAGTGGCGATGTTGATCCTGGCGTCGCCCAGCAGGCCCGCGAACTTGCCGATGAAGCCCGGTTTGTCCTCGTTGGTCACGTAGATCATCGACTTGCCGAATTCGGCATCGACGCGGATGCCCTTGATGTCGACGAGGCGCGGCTTGCCGTCGGCATAGACGGTGCCCGAGACCGACCGTTCCTGCTTCTCGGTGGTGACGGTGACGGTGATCAGGCTCTCATAGTCGCTCTGCGCGGCGCGGACGATCTCGTCCACCACCATGCCGCGCTCCTTGGCGACGACGGGGGCGGAGACCACGTTGACCTCGCCCAGCATCGGCCGCAGCAGGCCCGACAGCACGGCCGAGGTGATCGCCTTGATCTTCATCTCGGCGACGTTGCCCTCATAGGTGATCTGCACCTTGAGTATGCCGGAATCGGTGAGCTGGCCGGCGAACGAGCCGAGCTTCTCGGCGAGCGCGATGAAGGGCTTCAGCTTCGGCGCTTCTTCCGCCGTGATCGACGGGAAGTTGACCGCGTTCGAGATCGCACCGGTGAGAAGATAGTCCGACATCTGCTCGGCGACCTGGAGCGCGACGTTCTCCTGCGCTTCGGTGGTGGAGGCGCCGAGATGCGGCGTGCAGATCACGTTGGGATGGCCGAACAGCACGTTCGCGGTGGCGGGCTCCTCGACGAAGACGTCGAAGGCGGCGCCAGCCATGTGCTTGGAATTGAGCGCATCGACCACCGCCTGCTCGTCGACGAGACCGCCGCGGGCGCAGTTGATCAGGCGCACGCCCTTCTTCATCTTGGCGATCGCGGCCGCATCGATGATGTTTTTGGTCTTCTCGGTGAGCGGGGTGTGCAGCGTGATGAAATCGGCGCGCTTCAGGAGGTCGTCAAGCTCGACCTTCTCCACGCCGATATCCTTGGCGCGCTCCGGTGACAGGAACGGATCGAAGGCGATCACCTTCATGCGCAGGCCGAGCGCGCGGTCGGCGACGATCGAGCCGATATTGCCGCAGCCGACCACGCCGAGCACCTTGCCTGTGATCTCGACGCCCATGAAGCGGTTCTTCTCCCACTTGCCGGACTGGGTCGAGGCGTCGGCCTGCGGAATCTCGCGGGCCAGCGCCAGCATGAGCGTGATCGCATGCTCGGCGGTCGTGATCGAATTGCCGAACGGCGTGTTCATCACGATGATGCCCTTGGCCGTCGCTGCGGGAATCTCGACATTGTCGACGCCGATGCCGGCGCGGCCGATCACCTTGAGCCTGGTCGCCTTCTCCAGGATCTTGGCGGTCGCCTTGGTGGCGGAGCGGATCGCGAGGCCGTCGTAATTGCCGATGATCTCGGCGAGCTTGTCCTTGTCCTTGCCGAGGTTGGGCTGGAAGTCGACCTCAACGCCGCGATCCTTGAAGATCTGCACGGCAGCGGGCGAGAGCGCGTCAGAAATGAGAACTTTGGGTTTGGTCATGGGTGTGTCCTATCCCTCCCTCAGGGGAGGATCGGCCTGCAAAGGCCGGAATGTGTCGAGAGCCGCTGAGATTCTTACTCTCCCTCTCCCCGTTCTTACGGGGGGAGGGTTGGGGTGAGGGCAGCCACAGGCGAGGTGCTCGTGGAGAGAGCCCCTCACCGGAATCGCTGCGCGACCCGGCCTATCCCCGTAAGAAAGGGGGAGAGGCGAAGAGAGCAATTACGCTGCCTTGGCCAGCGTGGCCTTGGTCTCGGCGAAGGCCCAGTCGATCCACTGCGTCAGCAGCTCGACGTCCCGGGCTTCGACGGTCGCGCCGCACCAGATCCGCAGGCCCGCCGGCGCGTCGCGGTAATAGGCGAAGTCGTAGCCGGCGCCTTCCTTCTCGACGAGGGCAACCAGCTTCTTGGAGAACTCCGCCTGCGCGTCGTCCGAGAGCGAGGTGATCGCGGGGTCGGTGAACTTCAGGCACACCGAGGTGTTGGAACGGATCGCGGCGTCCCTGGCCAGGAAGTCGATCCAGGGCGTCTTCGCCTTCCAGTCGGCCAGCACCCTGGTGTTGGCGTCGGCGCGCGCGATCAGCGCCTTGAGGCCGCCGATCGACTTGGCCCAGTTCAGCGCATCGAGGTAATCCTCGACGCAGAGCATCGACGGCGTGTTGATGGTTTCACCGACGAAGATGCCTTCGTTGATCTTGCCGCCCTTGGTCATACGGAAGATCTTCGGCAGCGGCCAGGCCGGCTTGTAGGTCTCGAGCCGCTCCACCGCGCGCGGGGAGAGGATCAGCATGCCGTGCGCGGCCTCGCCGCCGAGCGCCTTCTGCCAGGAGAAGGTGACGACGTCGAGCTTGGGCCAGTCCAGGGCTTGCGCGAACGCGGCCGACGTCGCGTCGCAGATGGTCAGGCCTTCGCGCGTCGCACTGATCCAGTCGGCGTTGGGCACGCGCACGCCGGAGGTGGTGCCGTTCCAGGTGAAGACGACGTCGCTGTTCGGATCGACCTTGGAGAGATCGGGGATCTCACCGTAAGCCGCGTTCAGCTTGGTGACGTCCTTGAGCTTCAATTCCTTGACGATGTCGCTGACCCAGCCCTCGCCGAAGGATTCCCACGCGAGCGTAGTGACGGGGCGCGCACCGAGCAGCGACCACAGTGCCATCTCGACCGCGCCGGTGTCCGACGCCGGCACGATGCCGATGCGATAATCGGCGGGCACTTCAAGCACTTCGCGCGTCAGATCGATCGCGAGCTTGAGCTTGGTCTTGCCGACCTTCGCGCGATGCGAACGGCCGAGCGGTGCGTCCTTGATATTTTGGGCGTTCCATCCGGGGCGCTTGGCGCAGGGACCGGAGGAGAAATGCGGCACGTTGGGCCGCGAAGCGGGCTTCGCTACAGTCATGATCTACCCTTCCAGATAGTAAGCCTCCCGTTGGGGGGAGGTGTCCCGCCGCGGCTGATACGGGAAACGGGAAGACCCGTCAAGGAAGTTCCGGAGTCTCACGCGTGAGTGATGGCTCATCGGGTGCGAGTTCGGGAGATTCGACCACGACAAGCGCGTTCAGCAGATCCGTGGCATCGCTGATCAATTGCGCGGCCCGGCGACGGCTGCCGACTTTCAAAATGCATTTGTCATTGGCTTGCACAATATAATCGTTGCCGACCTTGATCATGGAATAGCTTGTCATCGAAATCCCCGAACCGACCGAGCCCGGTTTCAGACGCTGACCTAGCACCGTTCGTTCCTCGTTCCACATGAACGTCGGCTGGGTAGTTTACCCACCCTTAATATGAACGAATGCGCAATCCGATTTCGCTGATCACGCAACGCAGGCGCTGCAATATTTCAAAAGCGGACAGTCATGCCGACATGACTCGATGAAAATCCGAGCCGCTTGTAGAAGCGCTGCGCATCGGTTCGCGTCTGATGCGTCAACAATTCGACCAGAATGCAGCCGCGCGCTTTCGCCTCAGCGATCGCCCATTGCACCAATTGCTCGCCGATGCCGCGGCTGCGGCAATCGGTGGCAACGCGCACGTCTTCGAGCAGGCCGCGGTTGCCGCCTTGCGAGCTGATGCCTGAAAGCACCGCCAATTGCAGGCAGCCGACCACCCTGCCCTCGCTCTCCGCAACGACGAGCGTGAGATTTGGATCGCGCTCGACCCGCGCAAATGCCTCGTAATACACGGCCGGCAGCGGATCCTCCACGGCCTCGCGGGCGCGCCCGAGATGATCGTCGGCCAGCATGGCGATCATCGCAGGAACGTCCTCGCGACGTGCGGGACGGATGAGCACGGATTTGTCGTTCATGCGCAAGACTCCAGGCTCGGCGCGGGGACTCAGCGCGCCGGCGGCAGGCCGAGACCGGCCTCGGCTTCGCCGATCCAGCGGCGGACGGCCGCATAACGGCCGAGATCGAAGCCGCCTTCATGGGCGAGGCGGGTATAGGCGAGCAGCGAGACATCGGCGAGCGAAACAGTTTCGCCAGCGAAGAAGCGGCTCGTGACCAGATGCTGCTCCATGCGGTCGAGTGCCGCATAGCCGCGCTTGACCTTCTCGGGATCGAGCTCGGATGCATCCTTGCCGAGATAGACCAGCTGGAAGCGGCACACCGCGATATAGGGCTCGTGGCTGTACTGCTCCCAGAACAGCCATTCGTCCATCTTGGCCGCGGTGAAGGGATCCTGCGGGATCAGCGCGCTGTCGCGGGCGAGGTAGCGGACGATGGCGTTGGACTGCGCCAGCGTGCGGCCGTCCGCGAAGGCGACGGTCGGCACCTGGCCGGCGCCGTTCATCTTCAGGAATTGGGGCGTGCGCGTCTCGCCCTTGCGGGTGTCGATCTCTATCCACTGGTAAGGCAGCGCGAGCTTGTCGCAGACCCACTTCACCTTGAGACAATTTCCGGAATTGCTGTCGCCGTAGATCTGCATCGCCGCCGCCCCGCTTACGCCCGACAGAGCATCAGGACGGCGCAGCCGTGTCAACCGGCTGCAAACGCGGGCCTAGAACTTGTAGCCGAGCCCGAGGCGCGCATTGTTCAATGTCACCTGGGTGTTCATGATGGGCGAGAATCTCACATACTCGTATTCCACGCGCGCGAACAGGCCGTTCCAGATGCAGTATTCGAGCCCAAGACCGGCGGTCCAGCCCACTGCGAACGTATTGGTCCTGTGCTGGCTCTGCGTCTGCGACTGCGCAGGAACGGCATAGGTCGTGCTCGTCGTGGTCGTGGCGCCACCAACGCCCGTGGTCGTCACAACCTGGGTCAGCGTCACGTCGCTCGTCACCGTGCGGGAGACGTCCATCCGTCCGACGGCAGCACCGAAGAACGCATAGGGCATGAAGTCGCCGCCGTCCCAGCCCACGCGTCCGCGGAGCGAGATCATGTCCTTGACCTTCGCCGCGGCCGTGCCGGTCAACGTCACATTATAGTTGTCGGTCGTACCGGCGGGCGGATTGTCACCGGCCGGATTGGTGATGATGAGCGAATTGGAGCCACTCGACGACGTCGCGAGATTGTTGAAGTAACTGTAGGTGCCTTCGAGACCCATGATGGCGTCGTACCATTGCCAGTTCCGGCCGACGAAGGCGTTGAAATTCGTACTCTGGGTGTTGGTCTTGTTCATGAGCGACCAAGTCGAGGTCGGCTGCTGCAAGACGCTGTCGCGGAAGATGAAATTGGTCAGGCCGCGGACGCTCTGGGTGAAATCCGTCGCATCGGCCGTGTAGCCGGCGCCGCCGCCGACATAAGCGCCGTCCCAGTTGTGGCTCGTCTTCGACAGGCCGTCGGTGAAGCTGCCGCGCAGGATCGGCAAATCGGAGAGGTCGGCCGCATGCGCGGCAGACACCGTCCCCAACATCACCGCCGCCAACAAAAGCCTACGCATCGCAACGCTCCATCGAACTCGAACTTTCATGCGTGATCATGGCCCGTTAACCTTAACCAATGGTTGCGCCGGACGATTTCGTCGCTGCGAAGCCATGAAAAATGCGCAAAGCAAAACGGCGCGGGATGATCCCGCGCCGTTAAGATGTCTTAAGCGATGAGGCTTTTCAGCCAAGGAGGTCTGCGATCAGCCCTTGGTGACGAGCGGCGGCATGTAGGCCGGCTGCGGGCTGTTGAGCTCCCAGCGCACGCCGAGCTTGACGTCGTGCGAGGTGATGTCCTTGACCTTGATCGTCGAGGCGCCCGAGATGCTGCCGTCGAACGCGCGGTAGTTGCCGGGCGCGGCGTCGCCGAGATCCATGTAGCTGTAGGCCAGTTCGACCGTGAAGCCGGGGTTGACCTTGTAGGCGAGACCGGCATGGGCGGCCCAGGCAAAGTTCCACTTCCCGTTCGTATCGAAGTAGGTGACGCTGTTGGACAGCGCGCCGGCGGTGTAGCGAACGCCGTTGTCCTGGAAGCCGCTGAGCTTATTGTAGGAGCCGCCGACACCGGCGCCGATGAACGGCGTGATGCACCACCAGGTGCCGAGATCGACATAGGCGTTGGCCATCACGACCCACTCGGACTTGCTGCCGGAGTAGTTGTTGGCTTCGACGTCGGTCGGGCCGAGGCGAACGCTGTCCGAACCGTGCAGATTGGCCTTGCCGCGGTACTGGCCGATCAGGTCGGCGCGGAACCAGTTGTTGAAGCGATAGCCGACGCCGAGGTCGAACAGCGGCGAGCTATCGAAGCCGAGCCCGGTCGTCGTGGTCGGGAAGGTCTGCGCGGTCGCGCTGTCGATGCGCTTGGCGCTCTGGTTGGTCATGCCGACGTCGCCGCGGAGATACCAGCCGCCGAAATCGGCGGGCGGAGCCGGCGGCGCGTACATCGGAGGGGGCGCCGCGATCGGCATGTCGGCGGCAAACGCCATCGACGAGATCAGGGTTGCCGCACCCGCGGCAAGGAGAGACTTAACGCTACGCATTGGCTTCGTCCTTATGGCCGGTGAGGCAAAATGCAGATGCCTCACGTTCTGGAAACTCACAGGCGGGACGATCGCACCAAATGCTTAAGCGCCACTTAACCCTAATTTTTAAGGTTGATTTTTTCTCACTACTCGCGCGGATGACGTGCAAGCGTTGCAAAAATGCGGCGAGCGCGCGCCGCAATTGCTAACGAAGTATGAAGCCGCAATGCCGCGAAACAGCATCCGTTAACGCGCGTGCCGCGGCAGCTTCGGCAGGAACACCGCCGACAGGCGCGAGACGCAGGACGGCTTCGAGAACAGCAGCGTCAACAGCACGAAGAGTGCAACGACGCAGCGACGCAAGCCCGGCGCGTCGCGATGGAATTCAGCCGCCTCGGTCTCCTCGGCCTTGGTCTGCGGCTTATACCAGCCGCCCATGCGCCAGAGAATGACGATGGCCAAGAACGCGAACCAGGAGGACCAGATGACGCTGGCCTGCCCGAACGGCACGCGTGCTTCAAATCGCGGTCAAGAATTTCAAGTATCTTAGCCTTCTGCTACGGCACTCGGCTGAGAAATCGGGGCTCTGAAGCGACAATTCAAGCAGCGGATCAAATCATGTCGATTTCGGAAGCGGCGTGGATCGTGTCACGTTCGATCGCCTTGCCGCTGAGTTCAATTCCGCTCTTCTTCATTCTTTGCGTGAAAATCCCAAGTCTGAACGGAAGCACACTTACGCTCTCGCTCTCGATCCCTGGGCTGCTCTATCCAGTCTGCTTCGTACTTGCGTTTGGCTTCTCAGCGCCGGTCTTCCTCATTCTTTTTCCGGGGATGCTGTTGATCCCTTTGATTGCTCTCGCCTCGATCAGGCACGCACAGCAGGTCCTGAACGAGCGGCGAGACGACCATGAGTTTTTGGCCGCCAGGACCCTTGTCACGTCCGGTACGGTCATTCTGATGTATGCCTCGGTGTGGTGGGAATTTCACGCGCTCAGTCGGCTCGAGTAAGGATCGAATCTCAGCGTTGTATTTTGGCGCACGTGAGCAGTACTCAGACTCGCAGGGTGGGCAAAGGCGAAGTCGCGCCGTGCCCACCATCGATCCAACACTGCAACAAAAGTGGTGGGCACGCTTCGGTTTGCCCACCCAACCGATGCTGAGTTCGGGGACAGAACCCCTCACCCGGCGCTTCGCGCCACCTTCTCCCACAAGGGGAGAAGGAGAGGCGTTAGGCCGCCGCCTGTCCGAGCGCGGAGACGATGGTGTCGACGACGTCCTCGACCAGGATGCGGTCCTCGCCCTCGCCCATGACGCGGATCACGGGCTCGGTGCCCGAGGAGCGGATCAGCAGGCGGCCGTGGCCGTTGAGGCGCTTCTCTCCGTCGGAGATCGCCGACTTGACGTCGGAGTCATCGAGCGGCTTGCCGCCCTTGTGGCGGACGTTCTTGAGGATCTGCGGCAGCGGATCGAAACGGTGGCAGACTTCCGACACCGGGCGGCGCAGCTTCTGCACCACCGCCAACACCTGCAGGGCGGCAACGAAGCCGTCGCCAGTGGTGGCGTAGTCGGACAGGATGATGTGACCGGACTGCTCGCCGCCGAGATTATAGCCGCCGCCCAGCATCTGCTCGAGCACGTAGCGGTCGCCGACCGGCGTGCGCACGAGATCGAGCCCCTGCTCCTTCAGGAAGCGTTCGAGGCCGAGATTGGACATCACGGTGGCGACGATGCCGGGCCGCGACAGCCGGCCGTCTTCCTTCCAGCTCTGCGCGATCACCGCGAGCAGCTGGTCGCCGTCGACGACGTGGCCACGTTCGTCGACGAGGATGACGCGGTCGGCGTCGCCGTCCAGCGCGATGCCGATATCGGCGCGCATCTCACGCACCTTGCGCGACAGCGCTTCCGGCGAGGTCGAGCCGCAATCCTTGTTGATGTTGAAGCCGTCGGGCTCGACGCCGATCGGCACCACGTCGGCACCCAGCTCCCACAGCGCTTCCGGCACCACCTTGTAGGCCGCGCCGTTGGCGCAATCGATCACGACGCGCAGGCCGTCGAGCGACAGATCGCGCGGCAGCGTGCGCTTGGCGAATTCGATGTAACGGTCATGCACGCCGTCGATGCGGCGGGCACGGCCGAGGCTCGCGCTCTGCGCCAGCCGCTTCTCGATCGGCTCGTCGAGCAGCTGCTCGATCTGCTTCTCGACGTCGTCGGACAGCTTGAAGCCCTGCGGGCCGAACAGCTTGATGCCGTTGTCCTCGAACAGATTGTGCGAGGCCGAGATCATCACGCCGAGATCGGCGCGCATCGACTTGGTCAGCATCGCGACCGCCGGCGTCGGCATCGGGCCGACCAGCAGCACGTCCATGCCGACCGAGGTGAAGCCCGCGACCATCGCGTACTCGATCATGTAGCCGGACAGGCGGGTGTCCTTGCCGATCACGACCCGGTGGCGGTGGTCGCCGCGCTGAAACGCCAGGCCCGCGGCCTGGCCGACCTTGAGCGCGAGCTCCGGCGTGATCAGTCCGTTGGCGCGGCCCCGGATCCCGTCCGTCCCGAAATATTTGCGGCTCATATCGTCCCCCACGCAACAACCAGGAATCCCCACGACAACCTCCGGGTGCCCCGGAGGGCCCCGCATCCCTGATTTGCTGCGGTCTTATAAAGCCTGCGCGGCTAACTTGGCTTCAAAAAATATGATGAATCATTACCGAACGGGAACCACGATCGCTGTGGTAAACCTTTATTAATATTGAGATTTCTACCGGGACCTAGTTCGCGCCCTTGGCTGGGCCGTCCTCGCGGGTTGGCGAGGGCTGGGTCACGCTCACCGGATCGGAGCCAGGGAAGGTCTCTTCCAGGCCCTCTTCCAGCTCATCGTCGAGGCGCTTCTTCTCGGTCAGCTCCGGCGATGTCGGCTCGGTGTGCGGCCTGATCATGGGAATCTCCTCGCCAGCGATTTGGCTGTGCATCCAACCATGCTAGATGACCATGAAAGCGGTAGATGCAAGACTTGGAATAGAAGACGAGCCGGGATCATCATGAAGCACATCACCTGTATCGACGACCTGCGCGCACTGCATAAGCGCCGCGTGCCGAAGGCCTTCTTCGATTATTGCGACCGCGGCTCCTATGCCGAGGAGACGTTGCGCGCCAACCGCGAGGATCTCCAGGACATCAAGTTCCGCCAGCGCATCCTCGTCGACGTCTCCAAACGCGACACCTCGACCACGATCCTCGGCGAGCCCTCGACCATGCCGCTGATGCTGGCGCCGGTGGGCCTGCTCGGCATGCAGCATGGCGACGGCGAGATCCATGCCTGCCGCGCCGCGCAGGCCGCCGGCATCCCGTTCACGCAATCGACGATGTCGATCTGCTCGATCGAGGACATCGCCGCCAATGTCGAGAAGCCGTTCTGGTTCCAGCTCTACGTGATGAAGGACCGCGGCTTCATCAAGGAATTGATCCAGCGTGCAATGGCCGCAAAATGTTCGGCGCTGGTGCTGACCGTCGATCTGCAGGTGATCGGCCAGCGCCATGCCGACATCAAGAACGGCATGACGATCCCGCCCGAATGGTCGCTGTCGAAATTCATCGATTTCGCGACCAAGCCGGCCTGGGTCTCGGGCGTGCTGCAGGGCAAGCGCCGCACCTTCGGCAACATCGCCGGCCACGTGAAGAACACCGAGGACCTCAACCGGCTCGCGGAGTGGACGGCTTCGCAGTTCGATACGTCCCTGAACTGGAAGGACGTCGACTGGGTCCGCAGCATCTGGCCGGGCAAGCTCATCATCAAGGGCATTCTCGACGTCGAGGACGCCGAGGAAGCCGCCAAGACCGGCGCGCAGGCGCTGGTGGTGTCGAACCATGGCGGCCGTCAGCTCGACGGCGCGCCGTCCTCGATCGAGGTGCTGCCGGAGATCGCCGACGCGGTCGGTGACAAGATGGAGATCATGTTCGACGGCGGCATCCGCTCCGGCCAGGACGTAATGCGCGCGCTCGCGCTCGGCGCCAAGTCCTGCATGATCGGCCGCGCCTACGCCTATGGCCTTGGGGCCGGCGGCCAGGCCGGCGTCGCCAAGGCGATCGACATCATCCGGAAGGAGCTGCTCACGACCATGGGCCTGTGCGGCGTCAACCGGATCGACGAGATCGACGAGCACATCATCGCGGTGTGACCGCAGCGACAGGGCCTTAGGGTGGGCAAAGCGAAGCGTGCCCACCATCTTCGAAAGAGCCAAAGTGATGGGCACGGCGCAAGTGCGCCTTTGCCCACCCTACGAATTCAGCGCCGCACTCTCACATCGGCGGCGTCAGGCCGTCGCGGCCGACGCTGATACGAGTGGCTTCGAGCGATCCGTCCTCGAGCGGCTTGACGAAGGCGATGATCTTGGCGCCGGGCTGCAGGTCGGATTTTTCGCCGGGCACGTAGGTGACGACGGGCGTATCGGCGGAGACGAACACCTTCTTCTCGCCGTCCTTGTATTTGATCAGCAGGGTGTGGCCGTCATTGCCGACCACGCTCTCGGCGACTGTGGCATTGGTCATGCTGGAGTTCGGCTTCAGATCATAGGGCCGCGAGCCCTCGCCGGTGCCGCGCATGCTCTCCGGAAACACGTGCACCTCGACCGCGTTCTGGCTTCCATCCGGCCCCGGAACCGTGGTGGCCCCGATGAACGATCCGGTCTTGATGTCGGCCAGCGAGATCTTGACGATGCCGGAGACGCGCAGATCGGAGGCGATGCGAAGCTTGACGTCCTCGCCGCTCCGCGACTTGATCTGCATCGTATCGCCACTGACGCTTTCGATCGTGCCACGCACGCGGGTCGGCACCGGCGCCTTTTGCGCGATGGCGCAATAGGCCGAGAAGCCCACCATCGCGACGGCGAGCAGCGGACGTGTGAAATTGGCGGCTTGAACAGGCATGGCGGTCTCCGATTGTCCCTCAGGAGAGAGAACTCCAGAGATAGCGGACTATTCGCTCAAGTCTTCGTGAGATCGGCTTCGACCAGCGCGCGCAGCTCGGCCGTGACCTGCGGCCTGCGGCCGAACCAGAGCTCGAAGCCGCGCACCGCCTGGTGCAGCAGCATGCCGAGCCCGTCGGCGGTCTTCAGGCCCCGCGCCTGCGCTGCAGCGAGCAGCGGCGTCACCAGCGGGACGTAGACGAGATCGGCGACCACGGCCGCCTGCGGCAGGCGGGCCAATTCGATGTCGAGCGACGGCTGGCCTTTCATGCCGAGCGAGGTCGTGTTGACGAGAAGTCTTGCGCGCGGCAGCACCTCGTCGATCGCTTCCCACCTCACGGGATGCACGTTCGGTCCGAACTGGCTTGCCAGCGCCTCGGCCCGCGCGAGGGTGCGGTTGGCAAGATGGATGCGCCGGATGCCGCGTTCACGCAGGCCGAAGATGACAGCGCGCGAGGAGCCGCCGGCGCCGAGCACCAGCGCCTCCTCCGCCTCGTCCCAACCGGGCGCGCAGGCATCGAGATTGTTGATGAAGCCCTCGACGTCGGTGTTGGTGGAGCGGAGCTCGCCGGCTTCGAACCACAGCGTATTGGCAGCGCCCACGGCGCTGGCGCGCGCGTCGGGTGCCGACAGCGCCAGCACGCTTTCCTTGTGGGGGATGGTGACGTTGGCGCCGACGAAGCCGCGCAGCGACAGCCGCAGCACGAAATCGCGGAGATCATCGGGCGGCACGGCCTCGATGACATAGCCGCCGGCAATCCCGAGCGTACGCAGCCAGTAGTGATGGATCAGCGGCGAGCGCGAATGCGCGGCCGGCCATCCGATCAAGCAGGCTGCGGGCGGTTGGGTCACGGGCGATCCTGCGCTTGGGAAGAGTATCGGAGGCGATCCATTTCGTGTCCCGCGGGCTCTGTCAAGCGCGCGGGCGCCGCATCGCTACGGCCACGATTGCGGCCAATGCCAGCGCAGCGCCTGCAGCGAACCAGATCGCGGCGAGGTTGATCCAGGCATAAGCGAGCGCACCGGCCACCGAGCCGGCCACGAGCGCCGCCCAGAGCAGCAGATTCGGCGCCCAGCTCCAGCGCGGCCCCCCGGTAAGGCTGACCGCGAGGAGCTGGCCGACCTTGACCAGCGCGCCCGTGACATAGGTGAGGCCGAGGCCCGCGCCGCCGTCGATCTGGAACACGGCATTCTCCAGGCCCATCGCGAGCACGATGGCCGCGATCGCGAGAGATGGCAGGCCGTAGACATGGCAAAGTCCGGCGCCGGCCAGCAGCGCCGCTTCGATCAGAAGCAGCCAAGGCTGCCGCTCGGTGCCGCCGCCGAGCACGACGAGGCTGCCGGCCGCGGCTCCAGCGACGAACAGCGCGATCAGGCCGAGCGCATCGGCCGCCTGCCACCACTGGGCTGCCGCAAGGCTGACGCCGAGGCGCGTGGAATTGCCGCTCATGAACGAGACGAACAGGCCGCCGAGCTGCAGAAAGCCGATCCCGTCGACATAGCCTGCGAGCATGCTGAGCGCACAGGCCAGCGCAATATTGCGACGCGAATCCAGCATTCCAATGCACCACCGCGGTAACGTCACGGCAGTGTCGGCCAAATCGCCGGGCTTGAGAAGGTGCGCGACTGGAGCTTTTTCGGTTCTGATTGAATCAGAACCGAAGCTCTAGATTCTTGTTTTGACGCGTTGTCTTCACGCGAACCGGTATCCACTTCGCTCGAAAACGCTCTAATTCGCGGCAGCATCCCCGGCGAGGGAGGCCGCCTCCGCGGTCTGCTTGATGTCGGCGACGGCGCGCTCGATCGTGGCGCGGTAGCGCGCGCGGCGCGGCGTCACGCCTTGGGTCAGCAGCGCGCGCCGGACCGCGGGCGAGGCCCCGGTGATGAACAGCTTGATGCCCTGGCGCTGGGCCTTGGCGGCGACGCGGCCGAGCACGTTGGCCGCCGTCGAATCCAGGAACGGCACCGCGGCGAAATCGACCACGAAGGCCTTGCGCCCGTCGGCGACGCCGTCGAGCACGCTGCCGATCGCCGAGGCCGCGCCGAAGAAGAACGCGCCGGTGATGCGGTAGACCAGCACGTCGCGATCGACCGCGAGCCCGGGATCGTAGCGCACCCGCTCACCATTGCCGTCATCGGGGCGATCGGCGGCCACCAGCGGCGAGCGCTCCTCGATGCCCGTCATCTCCGACATGCGGTGGATGAACAGCACCGCGCCGAGCGCGAAGCCGACCAAAATGCCTTCGGTGAGGTCGCGGAAGATCGTGAGCAGGAAGGTGGCGAGCAGCACCACGGCGTCGCCCCATGACGAGCGCAGCAGCGTGGCGAATTCGTGCTTCTCCGCCATGGTCCAGGCGACGACGACGAGGACGGAGGCGAGCGCGGCGAGCGGGATGTAGCTCGCGAGCGGGGCTGCGACCAGCATGAACAGCAGCAGGAACCCCGAATGCAACATGCCCGCGAGCGGCCCGCGCGCGCCGGCGCGGATGTTGGTGGCAGTCCGCGCGATCAGGCCGGTGACGCAGATGCCGCCGAACAGCGCCGAGCCGATATTGGCCGCGCCTTGCGCCACCAGTTCGCAATTGGAGCGGTGACGGCGTCCGGTCATGCCGTCGGCCACCACGGCCGAGAGCAGCGATTCGATCGCGGCCAGCAGCGCAAACGCGATCGCATCCGGCAGCACCGCCGTCGCCTTCGCCAGCGAGAACGCCGGCAAGGCCGGCGACGGCAATTCGCGCGGAATGCCGCCGAAGCGCGAGCCGATGGTCTCGACCGGCAGCGACAGCACGGTAGAGGCAACCGCCGCGAGAACGACCGCGATCAGGATGCCGGGCCAGGACGGCCGCCAGCGCCGCAAGCCGGCGATGATGGCGATGCTGACGATGGCGACGGCCACGGCGGACGGATTGATGGTGGGCAGGCCTCCGGCCAGCGCGACGAGTTTCGGAACGAACTCGCTCGGCTCTTTCCCCGAAAGCGTGATCCCGCCGAGATCGCGAAGCTGGCTGGCGAAGATGATCACGGCGATGCCGGCGGTGAATCCGACGGTCACCGGATAGGGAATGAACTTGATATAGGTGCCGATGCGCAGGAAGCCGGCGGCCACCAGAAAAAGCCCTGCCATCATCGTGGCGAGGATGACACCGTCGACGCCGTGACGGTCGGCGGTCGCCGCGACCAGCACGATGAAGGCGCCGGCTGGTCCGCCGATCTGAAACCGGCTGCCGCCGAGCAGCGATGCGATGAAGCCGCCGACGACGGCGGTGTAGAGGCCACGGTCCGGCGTCACGCCCGAGGCGATCGCGATCGCCATCGACAGCGGCAGCGCGACGATCGCGACCGTGAGGCCCGCGAACACGTCGGCGCGGAAATCGGCAAGGCCATAACCCTCGCGCCACACGGTCACCAGTTTCGGCAGATAGAGTTCGGTAAAGGTCGGCTGGCGCTGCTGGTTCAGCTTGCCTGCCTGTTCGCCCGTGATGGTCATTTCAGCAAAGTGCTCCGCTGCCACAACGCTCCGATGCATCGTGCGGCCGCGTGCCTCGGCGCGACGGTGCGTTAGTTCAATCTTCGTCCGAGCGTGATCATCGCGGGATCACGCTCCCACCCGGCGCGGTGGCCCCGGCTCTCTCAGCCGGACGCCGCGTCCGCCGCTTTCGCTGCGCGCCTGTTCGCCGATCAGCTCGACGCCGGCCCGCTCGAACGCCTCGACCACCCGCATCAGGGTCTCGACCACGCCACGAACATTGCCGGTCGAGGCCTCCATCCGCTGGATGGTCGGCAGCGATACGCCGGCGAGTTCGGCCAGGGTTTTCTGGTCGATGCCGAGCAGCGCGCGGGCCGCCCGCATCTGGAATGACGTGATCACCTTGGCCCCACGTATCAGCGCTTATAAGTGATATCTGAAGCATGTACAATGATGTAAAATACATCATATTGTGACGAAGGCAAGTCCTCTCGCCTTCGTTTCTGCAGGAGCCCTTACCGTCACCCCGAGGTGGCCGCTTCTTCAGCGGCCCCGAAGGGCGACGGCCCGGCTGCAGCAGCAGGGCCGGGCATCCTTCGACGCTCGCCGCGCAGTGCAATTTGCACTGCGCGACTCGCACCTCAGGACGACGGAGTTACAGCTTCGCTCGCAATGACGCGTGGAGAGCGCAGGCCGTCATCCCACCCTCTCCCCGCAAGAGCGGGGCGACGGGTTGAAGGGGTTGCGCGTCCCTGCCAGCTCACGCCGCGTGCTGATGTGCGGCGATGATCTGGTCGGCGGCGCGGCCCGTGACTTCGGCCATGTGGTCGAACCGGCGGGTGAAGCTGCCCGCACCGGCCGTGGCCGAGCGCAGTTCGACGATCAATTCGCCGATCTCCGCTTCCGGCATCATGGCGCGGACGCAGTCCCAGCCGCTCCAGCCGTCGCGGGTGTCGAAGCCGAGGATCTGGCCACGCCGCGCCGACAGGATCGCGTTGATCCTGGCGGTGGCATCGGTCGGGCAGACGATCTCGACCATGTGGATCGGCTCGAGCAGCACCGGCTGGCATTGCGGCAGGCCTTCGCTCAAGCCGATCCGCGCCGCCGTTCGGAAGGCCAGGTCGGAGGAATCGACGCTGTGATAGGAGCCGTCGGTCAGCGTCACCTGCACATCGGTGACGGGGAAGCCGAGCGGACCGCGCGCCAATCCGTCGACGACGCCCTCCTCGACCGCGCCGATATAGTTGCGCGGCACGGCGCCGCCGACCACCTTCTCGGTGAATCTGAAGCCGTCGCCGCGCGGCATCGGCCTGATGTCGAGCACCACGTCGCCGAACTGGCCGTGGCCCCCGGACTGTTTCTTGTGGCGTCCGCGCTGGGTGATCGGCTTGCGGATCGTCTCCTGATAGCCGATCGCGGGCGGATGCGAGGTGAGCTTGATGCCGAAGCGATCGCGGAGCCGCTCGCTGGCGACGCGCAGATGCATCTCGCCCTGCCCCCACAGCACGGTGTCGTGGGTCTGGGCGTTCTGCACGACGACGAGCGAGGGATCCTCCTCGTGCAGCCTGGCCAGCGCCTGGCCGAGCTTGACGTCGTCCTTGCGGTCGGTGGCGGCGATCGAGATCGCCAGCACCGGCGACGTCGGCTCCGCGGCGGCCAGCGCATGTGGCGGGCTCTTACCGGTCGAGACCGTGTCGCCGGTCTTGACGGGATCGAGCTTGGCGAGCGCCACGGTGTCGCCGGCTTCCGCCGTAGCCCGCTTGGTGTCGTAGGCGCCGTTGACGGCGAGGATGCCGGAGACGCGGCTGATGCCGCTCGCGGAGGATTGCAGCGTGGCACCGTCGTCGAGATGGCCCGTCAGCAGCCGCGTCAGCGACAGCTTGCCGCCATGCTGGGAATGCAGCGTCTTGAAGACGAACCCGAGCGCGTCCTTGCTGGCGGGCACGCCGAGACGTTTTGCGGTCTCCGCGATACCGGGCGCCTCGTGGCGCAGCGCCTTCATCAGGCGCAGCACGCCGTTCTCGCGCGCGGCAGAGCCCAGCAGCACAGGGCAGATCAACCCCTCGCGCAATTCGCGGGCAAGATCGTCGAACACGGCATCGCGCGGCGGCTGGATGTCCTCGAGCAACTGCTCCATCAGCCCGTCGTCGTGATCGGCGAGCTTTTCCAGCATCGAGAAGCGCGCCTCCTTCTCGCGATCGAGATCGCCGCCTTCGAGCGCGACCACTTCGGAGGCCTTGTGCTCGCGATAGATGAACGCGCGCTCCAGCGCGAGATCGACGAAGCCCTCGATCAGCTCGTTTTTCCAGATCGGGATCTGGCGCAGCACCAGCGGCACGCGCGAGGCGGGCTGAAGCGTGGCGAGCGTGTCGCGGATGCGCTTGCTCGCGCGGTCGATCTTGTTGAGGAACAGGAAACGGGGGAGCTTCAGCTCCTCCAGCTCGCGCAGGATGATCTGAAGCTGCGGCAGCTTCTTCTCGTCGGCCTCGCAGACCACGATGGCGGCGTCGACCGCAGGCAGCGCGGCGCGCATGTCGTGGGCGAATTCGACGGAGCCAGGACAATCGATTAAGGTGTAACTGTCGCCCATGAAACTCGTGGTGGCGGCCGTCAGCCCGACGGACATCTTGTGATGGCGCGCCTCCGGCGTGGCATCGCCGACGGACGTTCCGCCATCGACGCTGCCGGCGCGCGGGATTGCGCCCGTCCTCGCGAGGATCGCTTCGAGAAGTGTTGTTTTACCGCTTTGGAAAGGGCCCACCAGCGCAATGCACCGTGGACCTCGGGGACTTCTGACGTCGTGTCCCATTTCGCCGCCTCCTTGGTTGGAGCTCGGCCCGTGATTGGGTCGGCAAGCCTGGATGCTCTGCCCGTCCCTCAGATTTGGCAAGCGTCAAAAATCGCTGCGGTGCGTCGTCGGTATTTCACCTCTCCCCGACGGGGAGAGGTGAAAGCAGCGTCTGCCGTCGGAGCTCAGCGGCCCGGACGGAGTTCCAGGCTTTCCAGACCCGCGGCCACGTTGAGGCCGACCTGGCCCTGCACGCTGAGCGGCTGGAGCGCGATCGAGTTGTTGGAGCCGCCGACCAGCACGTTGCCGCCGAGGCCGACGCCGACCGAGGCGCTGCCCTGCGCACCGGCGTAGTTGCCGGCGAGGTCACCAGGCCCAAGCCTGTTCACCGGCGCGAACACGCCCCAGGCCAATGCCGTCTCCTGGGTGATCCCGATGTCGAGACCGACCTTGCGGATGGTCGCGACGTAACGGTCATCCGGCAAACCATCGACCCGCAGCACGCAGCCGAGATTGGTCACGGAACCCACGATGAAGCCGACGCTGGCCCCGCCGCGGCATTCGAGGACGCCGACCTGCACCATCCGCGACTGCGCGCTGGCGCCCGCGACGGAAGCAACGAGGCTGGCTGCGGCAAGCCCGGCGAGAAGGAGTGAGCGGCGCATGAAATATCTCCGGCAATGAATGTGATGCGAGCATGGGAGCGCACGGTACGAGCCGCGCGGGAGTTCTATGCCACAAGAGTGATGGCGGTGCCAGATTTCGTGAAGCCATAAAAAGGCCCGCCGAAGCGGGCCTTTCGAAATCCTGTCGCGACAGGCTTACCGCAGATTGCCGCAGAAGCGCTGGATGCGCTTGCAGGCGTCTTCGAGGTCCGAGGTCTTGGTCGCGTAGGAGATGCGGAATGCCGGGCCGAGGCCGAAGGCCGACCCCTGCACCACGGCAACGCCTTCGGTCTCCAAAAGCTCGGTCACGAAGGTCTCGTCATTGTCGATCACCTTGCCCGACGGCGCGGTCTTGCCGATCGTGCCGGCGCAGGACGGATAGACGTAGAAGGCGCCTTCGGGACGCGGGCATTCGATGCCCTTGGCCTGGTTGAGCATGGAGACGACGAGGTCGCGGCGCTCCTTGAAGACCTTGTTGTTGGCGGGGATGAAGTCCTGCGGACCGTTCAGCGCTTCGACCGCCGCCCACTGCGCAATCGACGACGGGTTCGAGGTCGACTGCGACTGGATGGTCGCCATCGCCTTGATGAGATGCGCCGGACCACCGGCATAGCCGATGCGCCAGCCGGTCATGCAATAGGCCTTCGACACGCCGTTCACGGTGAGCGTGCGGTCGTAGAGTTTCGGCTCGACCTGCGCGACGGTGGTGAACTGGAAATCGTCGTAGACGAGATGTTCGTACATGTCGTCGGTCATCACCCACACATGCGGATGCTTGACCAGCACATCGGTGAGCGCCTTCAGCTCGGACCTGGTGTAGGCAGCGCCGGTCGGGTTCGACGGCGAGCACAGGATGACCCATTTGGTCTTCGGCGTGATCGCGCGCTCGAGCGCATCGGCCTGGAGCTTGAAGCCGGTCGCGGCGGTGCAGACCACCGGCACGGACTCGCCGCCGGCGAGGGCGACCATTTCAGGGTAGCTGACCCAGTACGGCGCGGGGATGATCACCTCGTCGCCCGGATTGATGGTCGCCATCAGCGCGTTGTAGAGCACCTGCTTGCCACCGGTGCCGACGATGATCTGGTTCGGCTTGTAGCTGATGCCGTTCTCGCGCTGAAACTTGCCGATGATGGCTTCCTTCAGCTCGGGAATGCCGTCGACCGCGGTGTACTTGGTCTTGCCGGCCTCGATGGCGTGGATCGCCGCCAGCTTGATGTTGGCGGGCGTGTCGAAGTCGGGCTCGCCGGCACCGAGGCCGATGACGTTGCGGCCCGCCGCCTTCAGCGCACGTGCCTTATCCGTGACCGCGATGGTCGCGGACGGCTTCACACGGTCGAGCGCAGCGGCAAGGAAGGACATCGTCATCTCCTGACAAGCGTCGTGAACCCATGGGTCGTCACGACTCTGATTGTGGGAATGAACCACCCTAAAACGTGTGCCGCTGCACCGCAAGAAACTTCGGCCCGTTCTCGCAAAAGTTTGCGGATCTGGAGCGTTTCAAAGCGCGATTTGCAGCAATTTTCTGAAACTTTGCTGCTGGAATCGCTCATATCCCGCAAGACCTGTCCTCGGAGCAATTTTTGCGCGTAGGCCGTCGCCGCATTCGGCTGCCGTCATGCCCGGGCTTGTCCCGGGCATCCACGTTCTTTGTCCAGCGACGCGAGGCGTGGATGGCCGGGACAAGCCCGGCCATGACGATGTGGAAGCATTGACGCTTCAACGCCAGCAGATCCATCATTCACCAATGCACGACGCAATGCGTTCGCGCGGTGACGCAAGCGTGAACTGAGTTGCATGGCCGCACGGAAATGATCTTCCGCTGCATTGCAATGCGGTAGGCTTTTCGAGTTTTTCTAGGGGCTGGCCCTTGCAGCGGATTCGCATCGGCATCATTGTTTAGCCGCGTTGCGGGGCAACAAGCGCCGCGTCTTCCCCGTGTCCCGGAATCGTCTTCAGAATGTACAAGCTCTATTCGATGCAACGCTCCGGCAACAGCTACAAGGTCCGCCTTGCGCTGGCGCTGTTGAACTTGCCTTACGAAGCGATCGAGGTGGACATTCTGCGCGGTGAGAGCCGCACGCCGGACTTCCTGTCGAAGAATCCGTCAGGCCAGGTGCCGCTGCTCGAGGTCGGCGACGACCGCTATCTCGCGGAGTCCAACGCCATCCTCTGGTATGTCGCCGTCGGAACGCCGCTCGCTCCGGAAAACCGGATCGACCGCGCCGAGGCGCTGCAGTGGATGTTCTTCGAGCAGCACGCGCTCGAGCCGAACATCGGCGCGGCCTATTTCTGGCTGTCGCTGGTCAAGGGCGGCCGCGATCTGCAGACCCACGCGCTGGAGGACTGGATGGAGCGCGGCTATGGCGCGCTGCAGGTGATGGAGAACCATCTCAAGACCAACGCCTATTTCGCGGCCCGCCAGCTCACGGTCGCCGACATCGCGCTGTACGGCTACACCCACCTCGCCGACCGCTGCGACTTCGACCTCTCCCCCTTCCCGGCGATCCGGGAGTGGCTGAAGCGCGTCGAGGCAGCCCCCGGCTTCGTGACGATGGACTGGCGGCCGGCCGACATCGACGCAACCGCCAGCATCGCGGCGGGGGCCTGAACCGCTCCGGCGCCAGGGATTAGCGGGCGTATCCTCAGCCCCGCCGCATTCCCGCCATTTTCGCGGCTGTCTCCGCCGCAATATTGCCTGTTGAAATTGTGAAGTTATTCGGCGTCGCGGGTGATTCGTCCGCACGCTGAAGGATTTAGACCATGATTCGGGCCTCCGGTACGGCAGGCTTTCAGGGCCGTCCCGATACCGTCGCATCTTCCAAGTTAACCCACGCGGTCGCGGCCTCGCTCGCCCTCGCCGCGCTGTCGCTGTGTCTGATCGTCACTCTGACGGTGCTGTCGACCAAGGCGACCATGGCGATGGGTTTGCCGGTCTGATCCCCGTTTCATCCTCGACCAGCCTTCACGGCGCAAAGAGACCTTCGATCGGCCCGCGCCGGCCGGTCTCGCGACAGGACGTCGATGAAATCACCTGTGGTCGTCGTTGCCATCACCCTGACCGCGGCCATCCTGGTCGCGGCATCGCTGCTGATCTTCACCGGCGTGCGCAAGAGCGCGGGGACCTCGACGCTGAATGCGCCTGCGCAGCACCAGCGGCTCAGGCCCACGCATCCGGTCTGACGACGTCGCAAGGCGCTACGATCGCTCCAACTGCCGGCAGTCCGCAGCCCTGCGCGACGCCGCGCGCCCGGCGATTGATCGCGACACCGACGATCACGTATGAAGGACCTTCATCGGTCGCGGGACTTTCAGATGTCGCTCACCATTCGCTCGGTCGCGCAGCAGGATTACGATCAATGGCTGCCGCTGTGGGACGGCTACAACGCCTTCTATGGCCGCTCGGGGCCGACCGCGCTCGCGCCCGAGATCACGCAAATGACGTGGCAGCGCTTCTTCGATGCCGATGAGCCGGTGCACGGATTGGTCGCCGAGAGCGACGGCCGCCTGCTCGGCATGACGAACTATCTGTTCCATCGCAGTACCACCGCGATCGAACCGTCGTGCTATCTGCAGGACCTGTTCACGACGGAAGCCGCGCGCGGCAAGGGCGTTGCCTCCGCGTTGATCCACGGCGTCTATGAACGGGCGAGGCTGGCAGGATCGCCGCGGGTGTACTGGCAGACGCACGAGACCAATCTCACGGCGCAGAGCCTGTACGACAAGGTGGCCGAGCGCTCCGGCTTCATCGTTTATCGCAAGGTGTTCTGACGCTTCGGAGCCTGTGGATAACTCAGCCTGTCACCCGCGCGTAACACTGCGGGACTAGGCTGTAGTTGCGTCTGATCAGGCCCCCCGTCACCGGTCAAGCGCTCCAAAGCGGTCCCCGTCAGTCGCCGCGTCTGACAGGGGCCGCGTTTTTTTTGCCTGCGATTGTCAGCATGGCAGCAACGCCGGCAGCGCCTTGCTGCCGCGGTGCACCGCGGTCACAATGGACGCCGCCTTCTCCTGACGAGAACTCTCATGGAAATTCGTAATCTCGGCGCCTCCGGCCTGCGTGTGTCCGCGGTCGGACTCGGCTGCAACAATTTCGGCCAGCGCATCGACCTCGAAGCCTCGCGCAAGGTGATCCATCGCGCGCTCGATCTCGGCATCACGCTGTTCGACACCGCCGACATCTATTCGAACATGGGCGGTTCGGAAAACGTGCTCGGCGCCGTGCTGGGCGATCGCCGCAAGGACATCGTGCTGGCGACGAAATACTCCAAGCCGATGGCCGCGGACGGCACCAAACAGGGCGCATCGCGCCGCTACATCATGGCCGCGGTGGAAGCGAGCCTGAAGCGTCTGAAGACCGATTACATCGATCTCTACCAGCAGCACGACTACGACCCGCTGACGCCGATCGAGGAGAGTCTGCGCGCGCTCGACGATCTCGTCCGGCAGGGCAAGGTCCGCTACATCGGCAATTCGAACTTTCCGGCCTGGCGCATCGCGGAGGCCGAATATGTCGCACGCGCGATGAATGTCAGCCGCTTCGTCTCCTGCCAGGACGAATATTCGCTGGTCGTGCGCGACATCGAGAAGGAGCTGTTGCCGGCAGCAACGGAATACAAGCTCGGCCTTTTGCCGTTCTTCCCGCTCGCCAGCGGACTTCTGACCGGCAAATACAAAAGGGGCGAGGCCGCGCCCGGCGACACCCGCTTCGGGCAGACGCCGCGGCTCCGCGACCGCTACGTCACGCCGCGCAACGAGGCCATCGTCGAGAAGCTGCAGGCCTTCGCGCAGGCGCGCGGCCACTCCATGCTGGAACTCGCGTTCTCCTGGCTCGCCGCACGCCCGCAGGTGTCGAGCGTGATCGCCGGCGCCACCCGCGCCGAGCAGATCGAGCAGAACGTCAAGGCGATCGCGTGGAAGCTGAGCGCCGAAGAGATGGCGGAGATCGACAAAATCACGCTGGGCTGATGCTTGCGGCGCGGCGCGTTACTTCGCGCCGTGTCCGACCGTCTGGATCACCTCGAAGCCCTCGAACTGAGGATGGCCGAGATAGGTCGGCTTGGTGTCGCCGGCCCGCGCATGCGCCGCGCGAAACGCTTCCGATCTGGTCCAGGCCTCGAACGCGGCGTGGTTCGCCCACACGGTGTGCGAGGCATAGAGCGTGTGGTCTTCCAGCTCCGGCCCCTTCAAGAGATGAAATTCGACGAAGCCCGGCACCTTGTCCAGATGCGTGTCGCGCGAGAGCCAGACCTGCTCGAAGGCGGGCTCCGAGCCCCTGGCGACGCGGAAGCGGTTCATGGCGATGTACATGGGTGTGGTCTCCTGATGTTTCGCCGATCATGTCGTCATTCCGGGATGCGCCGCAAGGCGCAGGCCCGGAATCCATCTTGCGACGGAACGCGTGGACCGATGGATTCCGGGCTCGCGCTTCGCGCCCCGGAATGATGGCTTGGGTTAAGCGACCAGCCCCTTCATCGGCCTCGCATTCGCGCTGTCCGGGAACACCGTCTCGGCGAGCACGCGATCGGACAGGCCGAACTGGCCTTGCAGCACGCCCTTGATCACCGAGCGCAGGTCAGTCGTCGGCTTGAGGTCCCGGCCTTCATGGAGGTTGGCGGGCTTGAGGCCGGGCCAGTCGGAGATGACGCGGCCGCCCTTGACGGCGCCGCCGGCGAGCAGCGCGATGGTGCCGGTGCCGTGGTCGGTGCCGTCGGTGCCGTTGATGCGTGCGGTGCGGCCGAATTCGGTGGCGACGACCACGGCGGTGTCGCGCCAGCGATCGCCGAGGCCGTTTTCGAATTCGGCGAGCGCGCCGTCGAGCCCGCCGAGCAGGAAGGCGAGACGCCCGACCGGGCCGCCTTCATTGGCGTGGGTGTCCCAGCCGTCGAAGGCGAGCGCGGCGATGCGCGGGCCGTCGTCGGCCGCCATCAGCTTTGCGGCGCCCCGCGCCACCTGGCGCATTTGCGCGACCTGGTTGCCGGGCTTCGGCTTCATGTCGTCGCCGCTCGCGACCTTGTCGAGTTGCAGGCCCTGCGACAGCGCAGAGGCCAGCACGGGATCACGGTGACGGTAGAGCTCGACCAGCCGCATCGCGGTGTCGTCATCGGCCTGCGGCAGCGCCACCGGCGCCCAACCGACGGTCGGCGCATTGCCGCGCAGCACCAGCGGCGTGGTCGGTCCGACCGCAAGACCGCTCGAGACGCGCTCGCCGCGCGGCAGCGCTTCCAGCGCGCGGTTGAGCCAGCCGGACTGCACCCGGCCCGGACCGGCATAGCCGCTTTCGAGCACGTCCTGGCCGTCGAAATGCGAACGGTCGCGATAGGGGGTCGCGACCGCATGGATCACCGCGGCATGCTTGTCGCGATGCATGCGCGCGAATTCCGGCATCGCCGGATGCAGCCCAAAGAACGAATCCAGCATGAGCGCGGGATGCGCGCCATCGGCGGCGAGCGCGATCGATCCGTGCAGGCCGGCATAGTCGGGGTCGCCGACCGGCGCGACAGTCGAGAGTCCGTCGAGCGCGCCGCGCAGGATCACCACGATCAGCCTGGGATCGCGCCCGTCGGCGGCGCGCGCGAATTTCGGCAAGTAAGCCCAGGCCGCGAACGAGGCACCGCCGAGCAGGACGCCACGGCGCGAGGTGAGGAGCCGGTTTTCGACGCAGTCGATCATGATCATCTCCTCTGCATTTCCGGCGACATCAGCAGCAGCGCCAGCGCCTGCTGGCGCGATTCCGCGCGCTCGATGGTCTTGCGCGTATCGATCGAGGCCGCGTCCGCGGCGGCGAACTCCAGGAGGTCGATTGGATCGACATTGTTGCCGAGCCGCGCTCCCAACTGCGCCGCGATGTCGAGCCGGAGCTTGAGGCCTTCCGGCGCGGCCCAGGCGGCGCTGGTGTCGGGGAAACCGTTGGGGCCGGCCGGCGTCCACAGGGGCTGGCCGAGCAGGTTGAGGCTGTTCAGATAGGGGCCGGGGTCCTCCGGCACGCGTGCGAGCAGCCGGCCGCTCGCGACCAGGAAATCATACGGCGAGCGCATCTTGGTCAGCGGCGCGCGCCAGGCCTCGTCGGAATCGACAAGCGCCGTCGCCACCGCCTTGAGATCGCCGTCGGTCTTGACGAAGATGTCGCGCAGTCGCGCCACCAGGGCCGGCGGCGGATCGTCGGCAACGAAATGGCGGACGAGTTTGGTGGCGACGAAATTCGCAGTGGACGGATGGCGCGCGATGTCGGCGAGCGCGGCTTCGCCCTGCGCCAGCCCGGTCGCCTCGTAGGTCTTGCCGAGCAGCATTTGCGGCCCCGGCTGGTGCGCATTGGCGTTGAAAACGAAGGCGCCGGGCGTGCCGAGCTGGCCCTGGCGCCCCGCAAACGTCCAGCCCGTGATGATGCGCGCGAGCGAGGTGACGTCCTCCTGCGTGTAGCCGCCGCCGACGCCGAGCGTATGCAGCTCCATGATCTCGCGTGCGAGATTTTCGTTCAGCCCGCGCTTGCGATTCTGCCCGGCGCGCGAATCCGGCCCGAGCGATTGCTGATTGTCGAGAAAGAACAGCATCGCCGGATGCTGTTCGACCGCCTTGAGCATATCGGCGAAGCGCCCGAGCACATGCGGCCTGATCGCCTCGCGCTCGAACGCGCCGGCCCACATCCGGGCCAGTTCGCCCTTACTCGCGGAAATGCAGAAATGGTTGGACCAGAACACCACGAGGCGCTCGGTGAAGCCGCACTCAACCAGCGTGGCACGCTGCAGCCGCGCCAGCGCCTCGGCGCGGTAAGTCTTCTGGATGACGTTGAGCGGCTGTGCCGCAGGCTTTGCGGCGGGCGGCGCGGCCGTGCTCGGCTGCATGGTGTCGGGCTTCGCCGAGGCGTCGGCGGGCTTCGCCTCGGCCATCTGGCCGGCGATCTCGGTCGCCACGGTGTTGAGCGAGAGATTGCGGCGAGGCCCGGGCTTCTGATCGGGTTGCGCCGGCGGCGCTTCGGCCGGCGCGCCGGCCTTGGCGGCAGCCTCGCGCGCCTGCTTGACCTGATCCTGATAGGCGAACACGGCCTGGCCGAGTTGCGGCGTCGATTGCAGGCCGGGCGCCTCCAGCAGCACGCCGTTGGGACGGGCGAGTTCCGCCTTCACGAATCCGCGCGGATCTGAAGCCGCGTTGATCAGATCGCCTGAGGCTCCGCCGCGGGCCCCGAAGCCGAAACGGTTGAGCGCGACCAGTGCGGCTTGCGAATCGCGGGCCATCGATTTGTCCTTTGCGCGCTGCCAGCCGCTTTGCGAGTCCAGATGCAGCGCCTAATATACTGCAGCGGGAGATGAACCCGACATGAAAATGACGGCGAAGCTTTTGCGCACATCATGACAAATTCGCAAGAATTCCCGATGCGGGAACCACGCCGCCTCGCCTGTTCCCGCTGCGGCACCGAATTCGGCTGCGATCTCTCCGGCACGTGCTGGTGCGCGGAGGAGACGGCGCGACTGCCGATGCCGGTCAAGGGCGAGGATTGCCTGTGCCGGGAATGCCTGCGCAAGGCGGCGACGGAGTTGCGTCAAGCGCGGGAAGACAACCGCTAACTCGATGTCGTCCCGGCGAACGCCGGGACCCATAACCCCAGGGAAACGTTTGGTGAAGACTCATCGCTCGGGACTGATGCCGACCGCACACGATGGATCACGCGGTATGGGTCCCTGCGTTCGCAGGAACGACCAGGACGAGAAGCCTCGCCTACACCGCGTGCCCCGGCGATTTCCGCGCCATGCCGTCGAACGCGTCGAGCAGCTTTTCCCGCCACGCATAGACCGGATCGTCGGCCTCCAGCAGCTTGAACGGGCTCGTCACCCGCGCCCATTGAAAACCGCCGAACACGATGTAGTCGGCATAGTTCGGCGCGCTGCCGCCGATGAAGGGCTGCTTCTTCAAAGTCTGCCGCATCACTTCCAGCGACTTGCGGAATGCGACCACGCCGCTGTCGCGGCCCGCCATGATGTCTTCCAGCGATTTGCCGCCGAAGCGCGCCTCGCGCGACTGGCGGAAATAGGCCGCGTCGATGTCGGCGAGGTTCTTCGGGATGTCGGCGATGATCAGCGGAAAGATGCCGCCGACGATGGCGATGTCGCCCCATGCGTTGATCATGCGCGCCATGGCGCGGCCGCCCTCGCCGCCGAACAGCGACGGCCGGTCCGGAAAATTGTCTTCGAGGTAATTGGCGATCGCCCAGGAATCGACCACGGGCTTGTCGTGATGCAGCAGCACCGGGACTTTATCGGAGCCGTGCGGCGCGATCGCGCCCTTTTCGGTGAAGCGCCAGGGCAGCGTCTCCGCCGCCAGCCCCTTGTGCGCCAGTGCCATCCGCGTGCGCCAGCAAAACGGGCTGAACGGGCGGGCGGCGTCGGTGCCGACGAGTTCGAACAGTTTGAGGGACATGGCTGCTGCTCCGTCATTGCGCGCGCAGCGAAGCCATTCAGACTGCCGCCGCAGCGACATTCTGGATGGCTTCGCTTGCGCTCGCAATGGCGTTGTTGAGGCGGGCGGGCGCACCAAAATCAGCTGTCGTGCCCCGCGCAGACGGCGCTTCCAGTACGCCGTGACGCTCGTTGAGACACACGACGGCCGGTGTTTACTGGATCATCCGCCTTCGCGGATGAAGACAGCAAGAGTGCGGGGAGAGGCGAAAGCATCACCGCCGGTGCGTTCGCAGTAACTGCTCACCGTCCGCGGTCACCGCGATGACCAGCCCTACGCCGGACCGCGTCTCGCGCGCGACATAGCCGCGGTCGGCGGCGTCCTCCCAGATGGTGAGGCGCGGGCACGAGGTTTTCCAGGTCGCGATCACCTCGGCATAGGGGCGTGGCTCGCGGGCGACCCATTCGACGAAGTCCAGCACCAGCGGATCGGCTGTCTCGCTCATTGCAAACCTCCCTTGTCGAAAGCGGCCGCAACCTGCGGGTGGAGCAGCAGCCAGCCGCCGTGGACGATGTAGTAACAGGCGATGGTGGTGATCAGCTTGTTGGACCAGGCCACGAATTGCTGGTCGGTCATGGCTTCCAGGATGCGCCGCGCCAGCGTGGTGCCGAGCATCGAGGTGAGAATCGCGATGCCGGCGAGCACGGGATCGAGGCTCGCGGCCTGGTCAATCACCCCGCCGAAATAGATCAGCTTGGTGAAGTGGCTGACGAGCTGGCACATCGCCTTGGTCGCGACCTTCTCGCGCCGGCCGAAATCGCCGCCGAGGAAGAAGGTGTCGAGCAGCGGTCCCGACACGCCGGTCATCAGCATCAGGCCCATGCAGATCGTGCCGTAGACCGTGCCCTGCCAGAGCCTGTCAGGATCCGGCTTGACGGATGAAGGCAGCAATCGCGCCATGAACGGCGTGATGCCGAGCAGCAGCAGCGCCATCGGCTTGTCCGGAACGTAGCGGGTGAGCGACCAGGCGCCGAGCGCAATGGCGGCGCCGACCATATAGTTCGCGACCGGCCGCCAGCGGATATGGGCGCGCCACAGCAAGGCGCGCCAGCCGTTCGAGGCCATCTGCGTGATCGCATGCAGCACCATCGCGGTCGGCAGCGGCATCAGGGCGAGCAGCACGCCGATCAGGATCAGCCCGCCCGCCATGCCGAACAGCCCCGACAGGAACGCGGTGGCGACCATCAGCAAACCGAGGGCAGCGATCATGATGGGCGTCACGTGGGGTCTCCTGTTGATTGGTTAGGGACGCAACCTGTTCGCCCCCCTCGCGCCGCCTGCGGGGTGAGGGGGAGTCTCAGCGGGGACGGCGAGCATGAGACTCGCGGAGAGTCCCACTCACCCGGAATTTGCTCTCGCAAATTCCGGCCTCTCCCGGCACGCGGGGAGAGGCGAAGAACGACGCCTCGAGGCAAATCAACTTGGAATTACTCTCATTCTTTTGCCTCCCTTGCCCCGTCTTCGCAAACTGAGTTATCTTGGCCTGGCATCAGCTTTCCTGAGGGTAGGACATTTGCGGCGGCTGCTGTTTCTCAACGGCATCAAGGCATTCGAGGCGGCGGCGCGGACCGGCAGCTTTGCCGCGGCCGGGCTCGAGCTGAACGTGTCGGCGGCTGCCGTCAGCCGCATGGTGCATCTCCTGGAAGAGCGGCTCGGCGTCGCGCTGTTCGAGCGCAAGGCCAACAAGCTCGCGCCGACACAGGCGGGCCGCGCCTATCAGAGCGGGCTGACGCCGATCTTCGACGCGCTCGCCAGCCTCACCGCGCAGGTGACGGCGCCCTCCAGCGTCCGCGTGCTCACCATCGGCGTCGGCCATACCTTCGCGATGCGCTGGCTGATCCCGCGCCTGTCGGAGTTTCGCAGCGAGGAACCCGACATCGAGGTGCGCTTCACCACCGGCGGTGCCGAGGTCCCGTTCGGCGAGGACTGGAGCTGCGGCATCAAGCTCGGCACCGGCGACTGGCCGGGGCTGGTGGCCGAGCCGCTGTTCGCGGGCGACCTGACACCGGTCTGCGTACCCCGGCTCGCCGCCGGTCTGAAGCGCCCGGCCGACCTCCGGGGACCGGGCCTGATCCGCGTCACGCATTCGCCCGAGGACTGGCCGATCTGGCTGAAAGCCGCCGGCCTGTCGCGGATCAACGCCCGCGGGCCGGAGTTCCAGTTCTACGGCCAGGCTCTCCAGGCCGCCGCCGACGGGCTCGGCATCGCCATGGGCATCCGGCCCTATATCGACGACGACCTCGCCGCCGGCCGGCTGGTGGCGCCGTTCGACCTGTCGGTGCCCAAGGGTATGCGCTGGTATCTGGTGTATCGGAGTTTCCAGACCGAGCAGCGCGACTTTGCCGCGTTCCGCCGCTGGATCATGCGTGCGGCCTCCGGACCCGCGGCCCGTCCCGTCAGGCGGACGGGGCGTGCTGCGACGCGAAACTGACGCGGCCGACCAAAAAAGGCCGCCGCTTGTGAACGGCTTCACATACTGAACCCGGCAATTATGGTCCCCTGACCCTCCGACAAGACACTTTTGGGGACCACCAATGACGACGCTTTACGACGGCTTTGACATCGAATCCTTCGAAGCTGGCCAGGGCCTGTGGCATGCCCGCATTCGCCGCGCCGATTTCAGCCCGGGTGCCATCGACGGCGTGCTGTTTCCGGCCATGGAAGTCGGCTTCGCCTGTCCCAATCCCGACGCGGCGATCGCTGACGCCAAGCATCACATCGACCGCTTCCGCCGACGGGCAGACGACAGCGACGAATAAGCGAGCGGGACAGCAAGCGAACCACAGACAGCGCAGCGAAAAGGCGAGCCGGTCATGTCAGTCATCGAGTTCGAAGACACCCAGCGGCCGCGTATCTACGCCCGCAATGTGCTGTCGAATTGTCCCGAATGCGACGGCGATCTCACGGTGCTCCGCGTGATCCCCGGCCGCGCCGGCTGCGAGTACTGGGCCATGCGCTGCTCCGATTGCGGGAGTCTCCAGCTCGACATCCTCGAGCCGCGTCTGGTGGCCGAGGATGACGACGGGCCGCGTCCGGCGGCGTGAGGGCGTTGGGGAGAGGCCCGGCCGCCGCCCGCAACCTTGCGGGAACACTGAATATTTCGCGTCTTGAGGTTGTAATATTGGGGCAGTAGCTTCGCGGCTTTCCAGAACGGAGAGACTGCAATGGCCAGAGGTCTACACTCCCATCTTGCCGGTCCGATTTTCCACGAACCCGTTTTTGGCGAAACTGACCAGCTTCCCGATCCCAACGGCTTTTCCACCGAGCACGCGAGCGATACGGAATTGTACAAGCAGATCGGAGATCTGCTGAAGACCGAAGTCGTCGCCATTCCTCCCTCGCGCGCCGCCGACGACGACGTGTTTCCGCTTGCAGAGGCCTATGGAAACCACGGCCCCCAGGTCACGAAACTGATCGAGGATGCCGGCAAGATCATCTTTCATGCGCTCGGCGATTCCGGCGCATCCAATGCCGGAAAATATGCCAATGAGCTGCGTGTCGCCGATCAGGTCACGCTCGACGCGGCGTCGTCATCGCCAGGCAACCAGCCGGCCTTCCTGTTTCACCTCGGCGACATCGTCTATAATTTCGGCGAGGCGCAATATTACTACGACCAATTCTACGAACCGTTTCGCAACTATCCGGCGCCCATCTTCGCCATCCCCGGCAATCACGACTCCTTCGTCGTTCCGGGTACGGCCGATGGACACGAGCCGCTGACGACTTTTCAACGCAATTTCTGCTCACGCGAGCGCGCCATCACGCGAGAGGCGGGCTCGCTGCACAGGACCGCGATGACCCAGCCCGGGGTCTACTTTGCGCTCGACGCTCCGTTCGTCAGGATCATCGGCCTGTTCAGCAACGCGCTCGAGGATCCCGGCGTGATATCGAACGAAGACGGCAAATGGCCAGCAGCCTCCGACCTGCAGATCAAATTCCTGCGCGCCCAGCTCAAGAAGATCAAGGACGAGAACTACCAGGGCGCGGTTCTCATCGCCACGCATCATCCGCCTTTCAGCTACGCGCCACAGCACAGCGGGAGCGGAACCGGCGGAAATCATGCGGGCAGCACCGAAATGCTGCGTCAGATCGACGGTATCTGCCGCAGTGAAGGCGTCTATCCGCACGCGTTCCTGTCGGCCCACGCTCACAATTACCAACGCTACACGCGGATCATCGATTTCGCGGGCAAGGAGTTCGACGTCCCCTTCATCGTGTGCGGCGACGGCGGCCACAACGTCAACCCGCTGGTACGTCCCTCGCGCGGCCATCGCGCGGAGGAACCGCATAGCGGCGCCGACGTCAAATATCTCGAGGGCAAGCATAAGCCGGCCTGGGCCAAGCAGCTTCTGCTGGAGAAGTACGACGACCAGAACTACGGCTACCTGCGCATCCATGTCGACAAGAACGAGCTCAAGATCGGCTTCCATCAGGTCGGCGTGCGAAGCCTCGCCCAGTCGCGCTACGACATGGTGACGGTGAATCTCGCCGACCACACCATGGTCGCGAATTAGGACCACGATCGGAGCGCAGCGGTACACCGAAAAGCCCTGCTCGAACGACACCTGAAGCGCGATGAACGATCCAGATCCCGTCGCGCTTTAGGTGTCCTTTTGGCAAATCCGGAGAACCGGGTCCGCGCTGCTGCCAACCTGCTGTCAGCAGCCTGAACACGGACCGGCATTCGCCCTTTTCTGGGGGACGGACTCGCCCCATATTCGTCCCATGGCGAAGAAACCTGCTCCCCCCAAATCCCCGAGATCCAAGTCTCCGAATTCCAAGGCTCCCAATTCGAAGGCACATCGGCCCGACGTGCAGCCGATCGGGCCGGCGCTGGCCGAATTGCTCAATCCCGCGATCAATCGCGGCGATGCCGGGCTCGGCTCGGGAACCGGCCTGCAGCCGCCGCCGGACAATTCGCGCGATCGCCGCTCCGGGGGCGAGGCCGCCGCGCATCGCGCGCGCGCCTCGACGCCGAAGACATTTCCGCAGGACAACGCATCGGGCAGCGCGACTCGTGGCTCGCCCCTCCCCCGCCAAGAAGGAGGGAGGGGAGAGAGCATGGGTTTGGAGGAGGCACCGCAGGCCAATTACGGCACCGCCGCCACGATCCCGACGCTCGATCCGGAACTGGCCCGGCAGCTCGGTTTTCCCACCGAGGAGGACGATGCCGAGGCACTGGCGCGGCCGCCGCGCAACAAGATGGAGGCGCTCGGCGTCAAGGCGACCGCGGACGCGCTGGAATCGCTGATCCGCGAGGGCCGCCCCGAGTTCCGCAAGAACGACGGCTCGCTGAAAGTGTGGACGCCCCACCGCCCCCCGCGCCCGGAAAAGTCCGAAGGCGGCGTGCGCTTCGAGATCAAATCGTCCTACGAGCCGCGCGGCGACCAGCCGACCGCGATCGCGGAGCTCGTCGAAGGCATCCAGCGCAACGAACGCTCGCAAGTGCTGCTCGGTGTCACCGGCTCCGGCAAGACCTACACCATGGCCAAGGTGATCGAGGCGACGCAGCGCCCCGCCATCATCCTGGCGCCGAACAAGACGCTGGCCGCCCAGCTCTATGGCGAGTTCAAGAACTTCTTCCCTGACAATGCGGTCGAGTATTTCGTCTCGTATTACGACTACTACCAGCCCGAGGCCTACGTCCCGCGCACCGACACCTATATCGAGAAGGACTCCTCGATCAACGAACAGATCGACCGCATGCGCCACTCCGCGACGCGCGCGCTGCTCGAACGCGACGACGTCATCATCGTCGCCTCGGTGTCCTGCATCTATGGTATCGGCTCGGTCGAGACCTACACCGCGATGACCTTCGCGCTGAAGAAGGGCGAGCGCATCGACCAGCGCCAGCTGATCGCCGACCTCGTCGCACTCCAGTACAAGCGCACCCAGCACGACTTTACCCGCGGCACCTTCCGGGTCAGGGGCGACGTCATCGACATCTTCCCGGCGCACTACGAGGACCGGGCCTGGCGCGTCAATTTGTTCGGCGACACCATCGAGACCATCGAGGAGTTCGATCCGCTCACCGGCCACAAGCAGGACGAGCTCGAATTCATCAAGATGTACGCCAACTCGCACTATGTGACGCCGCGCCCGACGCTGGTGCAGGCGATCAAGTCGATCAAGTCCGAGCTGAAGCAGCGGCTCGACCAGCTGCACAACCAGGGTCGCCTGCTGGAAGCGCAGCGGCTGGAGCAGCGCACCACCTTCGACATCGAGATGATGGAGGCGACGGGAAGCTGCGCCGGCATCGAGAACTATTCGCGCTATCTCACCGGGCGCCTGCCCGGCGAGCCGCCGCCGACGCTGTTCGAATACGTGCCCGACAACGCGCTGGTGTTCGCCGACGAAAGCCACGTCACGGTGCCGCAGATCGGCGCCATGTTCAAAGGCGACTTCCGCCGCAAGGCGACGCTGGCCGAATACGGCTTCCGCCTGCCCTCCTGCATGGACAACCGCCCACTGCGGTTCGAGGAGTGGGACATGATGCGACCGCAGACCATCGCGGTGTCGGCGACGCCGAGCAGCTGGGAGCTGAACGAGAGCGGCGGCGTGTTCGTCGAACAGGTCATTCGTCCGACCGGACTGATCGATCCCCCCGTGGACATCCGCCCCGCCCGCACCCAGGTCGACGATCTCGTCGGCGAGGTCCGCGCCACGGCGCAGGCCGGCTACCGCTCGCTGATCACCGTGCTGACCAAGCGCATGGCAGAGGACCTCACCGAATATCTGCACGAGCAGGGCGTCCGCGTCCGCTACATGCACAGCGACATCGACACCATCGAGCGCATCGAGATCATTCGGGATCTCCGCTTGGGCGCGTTCGACGCGCTGGTCGGCATCAACCTGCTCCGCGAAGGCCTCGACATTCCCGAATGCGCACTGGTCGCGATCCTCGATGCCGACAAGGAAGGCTTTCTGCGTAGTGAAACGTCCTTGATTCAGACCATCGGCCGCGCCGCGCGCAACGTCGACGGCAAGGTGATCCTCTACGCCGACCAGATGACGGGCTCGATGGAGCGCGCCATCGCCGAAACCAACCGGCGCCGCGAAAAACAGGTCGAGTACAACACCGCCCACGGCATCACGCCGGAGAGCGTGAAGAAGCAGATCGGCGATATTCTCAACTCGGTCTACGAGCGCGACCACGTGCTGGTCGAGGTCGGCGGCCACGACATGACCGACGACGTCATCTCGATCGGCCACAATTTCGAAGCCGTGCTCGCCGATCTGGAAACGCGGATGCGCGAGGCCGCCGCCGATCTGAACTTCGAGGAGGCCGCGCGCCTGCGCGACGAAGTCAAGCGCCTGCGCGCCACCGAGCTTGCGGTGGTCGACGATCCGACCGCGAAACAGCGCACCGTGCAGGGCAGGGCCGGCGCCTATGCCGGCAGCAAGAAATACGGCGACGCCGCCAATCTGCCGGTCAGCGCCATGAAGAAGAAGACCGTGAGTTCGGCGCTGAAGGCCAGCGGCGGCGGCAGCGGCTCGAAGGTGCACAAGCCGCATCTCGACGAGATGCACGGCCCGGAATCGCTACCCTACCGCGAAAACCGCGCACTGCCGTCAAAGCCCTTCGGTGGCGAGAGCCGGATCATCCAGCCGACTGACTCAAGGCAGTCAGGGCCGGAGTTCGGGCCCGCGCCGAAGTCGACGGGCGGGATGCCGGGGCGGCGGGGTGGATGGAAGAAGAGGTAGGGCGACGCTCTCGCGTCAGTCGTGGTTATGGATTCCGGGCTCGCCGCTTTGCGGCGCAGCGGAATGACGGTGGGGCCTCACCTCACGATCGCCGCCAGCAGTGACAGCAGCATCACCGACACGATGAGTTGGACCGAGGTCGCCGGCTTGGCGCGCCAGCGGGCGATCTTGTCGGAGAAGGACAGGCTGGCGTCGAAGAACGACGGCTCCCAGGCCTTTGCAAATCTCGGGAATGTCGATCCCGCCCAGATCGCAAGGAAGCTGTAGAGGATCGTCGCCATGGCCGATGGTGAGCACGGGGCTGCCACCGTGATCATCGCCCAGCAGCTTTACCATCAGCGAGGCCGCGGCGAAGATCGGGAGGCCCTGCAGGGTCGCGGTGAGCGCGAAGCCTTCGAGCCAGCTGCAGGCCCCGGATTTCCGTGCCGTGATTGAGGTCATGACACCCTCACCCGACGCTCGCCGTCACCACCGCCATCACCGACAGCAGCAGCACGATGGTCATAAGCTGAAGCGAGGCGACCGGCTGGGTGCGCCATGCCGTGATCTTGTCGGCAAGCGACAGATGGGCCTCGAAGAATTTGGGTTCGTAGACGGTCTTGAAGAAGGTGGGGAAGCTGGGGCCGAGGGTGACGGCCAGCATCGCATGGGCGAGCGAGGCGACGGCGACGAAGATGGCGACGCCGGGGTCGCCGGCGAGGTCGTGGTTGCCGCAGAGCTTGAGCAGGAAGGCGGCGGCGGCGAAGGTCGGGAAGCTCTGCAGCACCGCCGTCAGCGCGAGGCCTTCGATCGCGTTATGCAGGCTGGACTTTCTCGTCGCGGCGAAGGTGGCCATGGCACGTCTCCCTGATGACATGGGGATGACGTTAGGCGCGCCGGGATGGGCGTGATGTGAGGTGCGTCACGCGCCTTGATCAGCGACAGGAAATGCGGCGCGATGGATTCCGGGCTCGCGCCAAGTGGCGCGTCCCGGAATGACGAGAAGGGCTACAGCTTGCCCTGGCCGTTCACCTGGCTCTGCTGTTGCTGCTGGCGCTCCTGCTGCTCCTGTTCCTTGGCATGGTGCCGGCCGTAGAGGCAGCCGGCGGCGGCGCCGAGGACGCCGTGATGGCCGGCATAGTGGCCGGCGACGCCGCCGACGATGGCGCCCTTGATGCAGCCCTTGGCGTTGGCGGCGGAGGTCGCGCCCAGCATCAGAACCGCGGCGGCACATGCGAGAAGCGAAGATTTCATGGAAGGATGTCTCCGGATGAACTGTGTCGATATCAACGACCGCGGGCCGGTTCCGGTTCCAACGCCTGTAATGCGCGACCCCCGCAAGATTACGGGCGACTATTGTAAATCTCACAACCAGCGCTCAATTGTGCATTGCAAATTCGTGATTTGCATTTCTGCAAATTAAACCTATTTGTTTGTACACGAACGAATTGATGCAACCCCGCGGCGCGTGACTGTGCATGGGGTTGTTTTTTGTTTTTACGAGCCAGCTTCAGGACGCCCAAAATGACAGAGCACAGCCTCTGGCGTTTCTCGCGCGCGTTGCACCGCGCGATCAACGACCGGCAGTTCGAGGACATCGAGGCCCTGATCGACGAGGACGTCGAGTGGGCGATCTATGGCCCGATCGACATGTTTCCGTTCCTTGGCGCGCGCCAGGGCAAGGACGCCGTGCTCGACGTCATCCACCAGCTCGCCGACAATTTCAGTGTCCGCCGCTTCGACCGCGAGACCGTCATGCTCGGCGTCGATTCCGCCGCCTCGATGCTGCGCTACTCGCTGACCGCGATGGATTCCCACAAGCCGATCAGCTTGCGGGTCGCGCAGTTTGCCCAGTTCAGGGCGAGCAAGCTCGTCAGCATGCGCGTGCTGGTCGACAGCTTCGATCTCGTCGAGCAGGCACTCGGCCGCGCCATCCATCTGCCGAGGATGACCAGCGTCGGCTGAGGGGGACACCAACGGGTCCCGCAGTTCGGGACCGATCACTGATGCTCACCGCGACGAGCCCTGGCCTCCAGCCCCGCCGGATGCCGTCGCGGAGACGCTAGTGATCGGGCGCGCGCCTTTCGCGCGGCCCGTTGGTTCGTCATTCGGGGTGGAGCTGCGGAATTCCGCACGCGTGCATAGCAGACACCGCGCCACAATTTTGCAAAGATGGTTCCGCACTCTGGAGCTGAACTGGGCTTGCGGGCAGGACGATGGAATTCTCGACAGGTTTTGGCTGGACCAGGCTGCCGGTGCTGGCGGCCACGTTTATTCTCGGCTCGGCGCTGACGTTACAGGCGCAGATCATTCCGCCCTTCTCCCCCGCGGCTGCCGCGCCCGACGACGAGGCTGAAACCGAGGCCGCCGAGGCGCCCGACGTCAACGACCCCGACGTGCTCAAGGGCATCGACGTCGACAAGCTCGACTGGAGCCAGCTCGCGGTCGATGCCGGCACCGGCATCGACGCCAGGGCCGCAAAGAAGCGCGCCGAGGCCGCCGCCAAGGACGGCTTGAACTGGTCGTCGAACGCCAATGCCAACGGCTCCTCGGCGGTGAGGGTGAAGCAGTCGGTCTCCTCGTTCTGGGACACCCGCATCGGCGCCGACATGACGGTGGCGAGCGAGCCGCGGACGATGTCCGAGTTGCTGGCGCAGAAGGCCACCAATGGCGGCAACCTGCCGCAATCCTCCGGCAGCGCCTGGGCCGCCGCGACCGCGCCGGGTGCCGGCGCGATCTGGGACAAGACCGCGGTGGAAGCCCGCGTCGATCCCGGCGCCGAGCAGAGCAAGCTCGGGGCATCGCTGATCAAGTCGGTGCCGCTATCGGGCGACACCTCGCTGACGCTGCAGAACGGCTACAGCGTCAACCAGCAGGGCACGACCGCGCTTCCCGGCATCGGCGGGCGCATCACGCGCAATTACGAGACCGACCAGTCCGCCAAGGTCACCATCACCGAAACCGGCACCAGCGTCACCGCCGGCCAGACGCTGTCGACCACCGATGACAAATGGCTGCGCAAGGTCGGCGCCGAGCAGAAGCTGTTCGACGACGTCACGGTCTCAGGCTCGGTCGGCGAGACCCCGCAAGGCGCGATCAACAAGAGCCTGTCGGCCGGTTTCAAGAAGAGCTGGTAAGCTTGTCTTCACCATACAGGTGACGATACCAAAACTTGTCCTGAAACGTCACGGCAAAGCCCCCGAATGGTCCGCCCTTGCCGCAACTCGGCCAAGTTGCGGCCAAAATCCGGCGCACAGATGCGATCGCCATACTGACGTCGTCGTGCGGGGGACACTCGCGCTGCGCTGAACGCGAACAGGGGACTAACGATGAACGCCATGCGTCCGGAAAAGACCGAGACCACCGAGACCGAGACGGTCGATAGCAACCTTGCCGCCGTGACCGAGGTCGAGGCCGGCATTCGTGATTTCGTCCGCAACGACATTGCCTATCTGCGCCGGCCTGCGGCGACCGCCACCACCGATGCGCCGGCGCTCGATCCGAGTGCGGAGGCCACCGTCACCAACGTCAATTCGCTGATCCAGCGCGTCGCCGGCACCTCGCTCGCCGAGATCGAGAATCTGATCTCCGAACTCGAGAGCCTGCGCGACCTGCTTCACGCCGAAGGCCAGCGCGTCCAGCGCGAGATCTCCGGCTATGCCCAGCTCAGCCAGGCCGCGATGAAGTCGACCCGCATGATCGCCGACAACGTCGCGCAGTGGAAGCGCGCCGCCGACGGCCTTCGCAACAGCTGATCGCGCGAACCACGCATCACCGGCCGCCGCGTTCCGACAGGAGCGCGGCGGTTTGGATTCTGTCGGCACACACTCGCTGTCGTCGTCCGGTCAGTGCGCAATTGCGCACCCGGACCGGACGACCCAGTATTCCAGAGACGGCAGTGATTGAGCCGAGACGCCGCGGCGTACGGGATACCCCGCCTACGCGGGGCGTGACAGGAAGCGTGCGGTTTGAACCCACCACTCTGCCCAGGCGACCAACGCCCAGCGCCGGCAGCCTTTGCGGCCGGGCCCGGGGACATTTCAGATGGAAAGCATACGGCCCGAGACCACGGACCCGATCCCGATGCGGCCGGCGCCGAACCAGTTCGGCACGATCATGCTGCGCTTTGTCGGATTGCTGGCGGTGGCGATCGCGGTGCTGGCGTTCGTCTATAGCCGCTGAGGGCGGAGGCCGCTTGGCAGCCCCGCGGAGTTAACGACCCGTTAACGGCTCGCGTCGACGCTCGAGGCTTCCAGGGTGTAGGCGCCATCGGCATAGCCCTTCACCACCATGCCGGCGACCAGCATCACGGCCAGCGTCGCGGTCGCAAAGATGAATCCGACCAGTTTGAGTGCGCCGCGATCTGCCATTGTCCTCGTCCCCTGTCCTCTGCCCAGTTCGTTCAAATAGACAGCGACAGGTTCATAATTGGTTAGCAACTCGATGGTTCCGCCAATTGCTTCGCGGGGGCACCATGTTGCGCAGGCTTATGCCAGCCGGCCCGAATCGCGTCCATAGCGCGCGGGCAACACTCGCGCGCTCTTTTCAGTCGTTCATCATGGACCGGATCTAGCCGCCCTTGGCGCGCATCGGCACGAAGGCGCTCGCGGTGATGGAATAGACCTCCTCGCCGCGCTGGTTGGTGCCGGTGGTGCGGGCCGTCAGAATGCCCCAGCCGGGACGCGAGGCGGAGACACGCTTGTCGATCACGACGTTGACGTAAGCGACGGTGTCGCCGGCGAGCACCGGCCTGATCCAGCGCAAATCGCGAAAGCCAGGCGACGGGCCCCACACCGCGACCTCCTCGCCGCGCGCCGCGGCCTCACGCGCCAGGCGCTGGCCGTCCGCGACAAGCAGGCTCATGCAGGCCGAGCCGACATGCCAGCCGGAAGCGGCGAGCCCGCCGAACAGCGACTTTCTGCCCTCCTCCTCGTCGAGGTGAAAGCGCTGCGGATCGAACTTCGCGGCGAACGTCTTGATCGACTCCGCCGTGAACGTATAGGCCCCGATCTCGCGGCGGTGACCGATCTCGATGTCCTCAAAGAACCGCATCAGACCGCCCCCTCGCGCCGCTTGATCAGGATCGGCGAGGTCATCTCGCACAACACCAGTCCGGCCGCGTTGCGCACGGTGCATTTGAACTTGACGATGCCGAGCTCGGGGCGACTCTTCGAGGCGCGGGCTTCCACGACATCGACGTCGAGCATGAGATCGTCGCCGGGCCGCAGCGGCGAGAGCCAGCGCACCTCGTCGACGCCGGGCGAGCCGAGCGACGCGGCACGGGTGATGAAGCCGTCGGCCATCATCCGCATCATCAGGGAGCAGAGGTGCCAGCCGGAGCCGGACAGGCCACGCAGCATGCTTTTGGCTGCCGACTCTTCGTCCAGATGCATGGGCTGCGGATCGAACTCGGCGGCAAACGCCACGATTTCGTCGCGGGTGACATGGCGCGGGCCGAACGTTCCGAACCGGCCTGGCGGGAAGTCTTCGAAGGTCAGGGTCATCTTTGGATTGCTTGAGGAAAGGACAGATTGTGGCCGCAGTTTGCGGCAATCTCAACCCGCCGGCCCGCATGGCTCGTGCTACATTCGGCGCGGCGGCGTGCCCTTGAGTCGGTTGACGTCGGCCGTTTCAACCGAGCGCCGGAGTCCTGTTGCCGAGAGGCCCGATTTTGACGAGACCCGAAATGGTCTGGGGAGAGCGATGTTTTCATTCAGCGACCTGTTTCAATGGGACCGGTTCATCACGCCGACGATCATCAAGACCTTCTACTGGCTGGTGATCGCGCTGATCTGCCTGTTCGGCCTCTCCGGCATCTTCTCCGGCCTCGCTGCGATGGCGATCAGCCCGTTCGGCGGATTCCTGGTGCTGCTGTCGTCGATCACGAGCGTCGTGGTCGGCATCGTGTTCTCGCGCATCGTCGCCGAGCTGGTCCTGATCGTCTTCCGCATCAACGAGCATCTCGGCGCGATCCGGGACCAGGGCGGCGGGATGCGGTGAGGCTCGCGCAGGTGCCGTAGGGTGGGCAAAGCGAAGCGTGCCCACCTGCTCCATCGCGATACTGGATAGATGGTGGGCACGGCGCGTTGCGCCTTTGCCCACCCTACGACAGCGCCGCCAGCACCCCTACGTATTGAACCGGAAATGCATCACGTCGCCGTCGGCGACGACGTATTCCTTGCCTTCGAGGCGGAGCTTGCCGGCATCGCGGGCGCCGGCTTCGCCGCCCAGCGCGACGTAGTCCTCGAACGCGATCGTCTCGGCGCGGATGAAGCCCTTTTCGAAATCGGTATGGATCACGCCGGCCGCGCCCGGCGCCTTGGTGCCGCGATAGATGGTCCAGGCGCGCGCTTCCTTCGGGCCCACCGTGAAATAGGTGATGAGGTCGAGCAGCCTGTAGCCGGCGCGGATCAGGCGGTCGAGGCCGGCCTCTTCGAGACCCAGCGTCTCCAGGAAGTCGGCGCGCTCCTCGCGCGAGATGGTGGCAATCTCGGACTCGATCTTGGCGGAGATGACGACGGCGACGGCGCCTTCCTTGGCGGCCTGCTCCTGCACCGCCTTGGAGAACGAATTGCCCGTGGCAGCCGAGCCTTCCTCGACGTTGCAGACATAGAGCACGGGCTTGGACGACAACAGGCCGAGCATCCCGAAGGCGCGCTCCTCCTCCGCCTTGCGCTCGACGAGGCGCGCGGGCTTGCCCTCGCGCAGCAGCACCAAGGTGCGGTTGACGAGGTCGAGCTGCTCCTTGGCGTCCTTGTCGTTGCCCTTGGCTTTCTTGGTGAGATTGTCGACGCGCTTCTCGAGGCTGTCGAGATCGGCGAGCATCAGCTCGGTCTCGATGGTCTCGATGTCGGCGAGCGGGGCGATCTTGCCCTCGACATGGGTGATGTCGGAATCTTCAAAGCATCGCACGACATGCGCGATGGCGTCGACCTCGCGGATGTTGGCGAGGAACTGGTTGCCGAGGCCTTCACCCTTCGAGGCGCCGCGCACCAGCCCTGCGATGTCGACGAAGGTCAGCCGGGTCGGGATGATCTGCCCGGACTTGGCGATCGCCGCAAGCTTGTCGAGCCTGGGATCGGGGACCGCAACCTCGCCGACATTCGGCTCGATGGTGCAGAACGGATAATTCGCGGCCTGCGCCGCAGCCGTCTCGGTCAGCGCGTTGAACAAGGTCGACTTGCCGACATTGGGCAGTCCGACGATCCCGCATTTGAATCCCATGGTCTGTTCCAGTCTCCGCGCCGCGGGGCGCATACGTTCGTTAGGGCGTCATGCCCGGCCTTATGCCGGGCATCCACGTCCTTCGCTCCGCGGAGAAAAAGACGTGGATGGCCGGGCCAAGCCCGGCCATGACGGAGAGAGAGAGATCAGCTTGATTTCTCTCCGTCGTCCTTGGTCAAAAATCCCTTCGCCTGCATCGCAAGATGCACCCGGTTGGCGAAGGTCGCGTCCGTGCCCTTGGCGACCAGCGCGGCGTGCTCGGCGACCGCATCGCAGAGCGTGGTCACCCAGTCGCTGTCGGCCTTGGCGAAGTCCGACAGCACGTGGCCGTGCACCAGTTCCTTGACGCCGGGATGACCGATGCCGAGCCTGACACGGCGGTAGTCGTTGCCGATTTGCGCCGAGATCGAGCGCAGGCCGTTGTGGCCGGCGATGCCGCCGCCGATCTTCACCCGCACCTTGCCCGGTGGCAGTTCGAGTTCGTCGTGGAACACGGTGACGTCGCCGGGCGCGATCTTGAAGAAGCCCGCGGCCTCCTGAACGCTACGGCCGGAATCGTTCATATAGGTCGTGGGCTTGAGCAAAATCACGCGCTCGGTGCCGAGCGCGCCTTCCGAGGTCTCGCCCTGAAACCTGCGGCGCCACGGCGAAAAACCATGACGGCGCGCGATCTCGTCGACGGCCATGAAGCCGATATTGTGCCGGTTGCGTGCGTATTTCGCGCCGGGATTGCCGAGCCCAACAAAGAGTCGCATGACGCGGCGCGCCCCTCGCTCGGCGCGCGATCGGAGATCGCGCGCCGGCTCTTTGAGAGATTACTTCTTCTTGTCGCCGCCGGCGGGAGCCTTGGCAGCCGCGGCCGGAGCCTTGGCACCCGCGGCCGGAGCCGCAGCACCCGCGGCTGGAGCAGCCGCAGCCGCAGCAGCGCCCGGAGCGGTAGCCGCAGCAGCGGCCTTTTGCTCTTCGGCGTAGCCGGAGGGCGGCACGATGGTGACGAGAGTCGCATCCTCTGCCGTCAGCGCCTTGACCCCGGCCGGCAGCTTGATGTCGGCCAGATGCAGGGAGTGACCGATTTCGAGCGAGCCGACATCGGCCTCGATGTACTGCGGAATGCTCTCGACGCCGCATTCGAGCTCGATCGCATGGGCAACGATGTTGACGGCGCCGCCGCGCTTCACGCCCGGGGAGGATTCCGACTTCACGACGTGCAGGGGCACGCTGATGCGGATGGTGGCGCCTTCGCCGAGCCGCATGAAGTCGACATGGATCGGGAAGTCCTTGACCGGATCGAGGTGATAGTCGCGCGGAATCACGCGATGCTTCTTGCCGTCAAGCTCGACGTCGACCAGTGTGGTCAGGAACCGGCCGGCGAGAATGCGCGCGCGCAATTCGCGATCGTCGACCGAGATCGGCAGAGGGGGCTGGTTGTTACCATAGATCACTCCGGGCACTCTGCCGGCGCGACGCTCAGCCCGGGCGGCCCCCTTGCCGCTCTTCGGACGTGCGGTCGCCTTCAATTCCTTGACGGTCGTCGCCATAACGTTAAGTCCTTGTTTTTGCAAAAGTTAATGGGCCGCAAGGCGGCCCATCGCGTTCGCCGCAGCAAGCCTCCAGGGGTGCGGGGGCCGCGGACGTGGCGGGCTTTTAGCCGGAAGACGCGGAAATGACAAGGAGATTGGGCCGGCGAGGCAGGTTTCCCACCATCCCCTGGAGGGAGAGGGTCGGCTCACATTGAGCGCAGCGAAATGTGAGACAGGGTGGGGTGATCTCTCCCCACGGGCACTGCTCGACGCGGAGAGACTGTCACCCCACCCAACTCGTGCTATGCGCGATCGACCCTGCCCCTCTAGGGCAGGGCAAGAAAAGGACCTGACCTATCCGCCGAGCTTGGCTTCGAGCGCCGAAATCCGCGCCTTCAGGGCCTCGTTCTCCTCGCGCGCCAGGCGGGCCATGTCCTTGACCGCCTCGAACTCCTCGCGCTTGACCAGATCCATGTCGCGCAGGAATTTTTCCGCCTGGGTACGCAGGACCGTGTCGAATTCGCGCTTGACGCCTTGCGCCGCTCCGGCGGCGTCGTTCATCAGGCGGCCGATCTCGTCAAAAAACCGGTTGTTGGTCTGGGTCATGTCGGCCTCCGATAAACTTTGCGCGAACTCTGCGAAAGACAATGGCAATCCGCGCCTGATGGTTCAAGGGCCGCGCGGCGGTATCCTTGTCATGAACCGGTTTCCTTGCAATCGTATTCAACGTCCCTGCATAAGAAGAATCACAAGGCGCACGAGATGATCGACCAGCAGATCGCAATCCCCACCAAGGACGGCCATACCGCAACGTTCATCAGCCATCCCGAACGTGGCGGACCGTTTCCGGTCATCCTGTTCTACATGGACGCGCCGGCGATCCGCGAGGAGCTGCGCGACATGGCGCGCCGGCTCGCGACCTCCGGCTATTACGTGATGCTGCCGAACCTCTATTACCGCTCCGGCGTGATGGAGCTCGGCGCGCTGCCGGCCGATCCGAACGCGCCGGAACGCAAGCGCATGTTCGCGCTGATGGCCTCGATGGACATTCCCATGGTCATGGACGACACCCGGGCGCTGCTCGCTTACGCCGAGGGCCAGGCGGCAGCGAACACCAAGATCGTCGGCACCGTCGGCTACTGCATGAGCGGCCGCTATGCCGTCAACGCCGCCACGCATTTTGCGGATCGCGTCAAGGCCGCGGCCTCGATCTACGGAACGCATCTGGCAACCGACCGGGACGACAGCCCGCATCTCGCCGCGAGCAAGACCCAGGCCGAGCTCTATTTCGCCTGCGCCGAGACCGACATCTACGCGCCCACGGAGATCATCGAGAAGGTCGAGCAGGGCATGAAGGGCGCCAAGGCCGAGGTCGAGATCTATCCCGGCACGCATCACGGCTTCGCTTTTCCCAAGCGCCCGGTCTACGACCGCGACGCCGCCGAGCGGCACTGGGAGCGGCTGCTGGCGCTCTATCGCCGCAACCTCGTCCAGCCATAGAAGGCGCGATGCCCTTTCTTCTGATCGACTTTCCCGCCTTCAAGCCGATCGCCATCGAGATCGGCCCGTTCGCGATCCGATGGTATGCGCTGGCCTATATCAGCGGCATCGTGTTCGGCTGGCTCTATGCGCGCTCGCTGCTGAAGAAGGAGTACCTGTGGGGCGGCCCGGCGCCGATGTCGCTGGTGCAGATCGACGACTTCATCCTCTGGGTCACGCTCGGCATCATCCTCGGCGGCCGCACCGGCTACGTGCTGTTCTACAACCTGCCCTTCTTCGTCGATCATCCCGCCGCGATCTTCAAATTGTGGGAGGGCGGCATGTCCTTCCACGGCGGCTTCCTCGGCTGCGTCGTCGCGGTGATGTGGTTCGCCTGGCGCAACGGCATCTCGATCCTGTCGCTCGGCGACATCACCACCGCGGTCGCTCCGGTCGGGCTTCTGCTCGGGCGCATCGCCAATTTCATCAATGGCGAATTGTGGGGCCGCGCTGCCGACCCCAGCCTGCCCTGGGCGATGATCTTCCCCAACGACCCCACCCAGCTGCCGCGCCACCCGAGCCAGCTTTACGAAGCCGGCATGGAAGGCATCCTGCTGTTCACCGCGCTCGCGATCATGATCCGCCTCGGCGCCCTGAAGCGACCCGGCCTGATCCTCGGCGCCTTCATCCTGATCTATGGCCTGACCCGGATCGCCGGCGAGCATTTCCGCGAGCCGGACGCCCAGCTCGGCTTCCTCTGGGGCGGGTTAACCATGGGCATGCTGTTGTCGATCCCGATGCTTATTGTAGGCGGCATACTTATTGTATTGGCTGTGAGGCGCGGGGCGCCGAAGCGCGCAAAAGCCATTCGTTAATTCACTTCGAGAACATAGACCGTGACCGAACAGCCGCTACTCAACGAGATCAGGGCGCTGATCAAATCTTCAGGCCCCATGCCGGTCTGGCGGTACATGGAACTGTGCCTGATGCATCCGCGCTATGGCTACTACGTCTCGCGCGACCCGCTCGGGCGTGAGGGCGATTTCACCACCGCGCCCGAGGTCAGCCAGATGTTCGGCGAGCTGCTGGGATTGTGGACCGCCTCGGTGTGGAAGCAGATGGGCTCGCCGCAATTTTTGCGGCTGATCGAGCTCGGCCCCGGCCGCGGCACCATGATGGCGGACGCGCTGCGCGCGCTTCGCGTGCTGCCGCCGCTCTACCAGGCGCTCCACATCCACATGGTCGAGGTCAATCCCGTGCTGCGCGAGCGGCAGAATGCGACGCTGTCGGGCGTTCGCAACATCGACTGGCACGACCGCATCGACGATGTGCCGGAAGGGCCGAGCATCATCCTCGCCAACGAATATTTCGACGTGCTGCCGATCCACCAGATGGTGAAGCGCGAGACCGGCTGGCACGAACGCGTGATCGAGCTCGACGCCAACGGCAAGCTTCAGTTCGGCGCATCGGCCGAGCCGACGCCGCGTTTCGACGTGCTGCTGCCGCCCTTGGTGCGCGCAGCCCCCGTCGGCGCCGTGTTCGAATGGCGGCCCGACAGCGAGATCATGAAGCTCGCCACGCGCGTGCGCGACCAGGACGGCGCGGCGCTGATCATCGACTACGGCCATCTGCGCAGCGATGCCGGCGACACCTTCCAGGCGATCGCCCGCCACACCTTCACCGATCCCCTGAAGGCGCCGGGCCAGGCCGACGTCACCGCCCATGTCGACTTCCAGGCGCTGGCGCGCGCGGCCGAGGATGTCGGCGCGCGCGTGCACGGCCCGGTGACGCAAGGCGATTTCCTCAAGCGCGTCGGCATCGATACGCGGGCAAACGCCCTGATGCAGAAGGCCTCGCCGGAGATTGCCACCGACATCTCGGTCGCGCTCAAGCGCCTGACCGACACGGGACGCAGCGGCATGGGCTCGATGTTCAAGGTGCTCGGCATTTCCGAGCCGCGGCTGACGGGCCTTGCCGGCCTCAGCGATCTCGAACACGCCGGAGGCGCGTCATGACGCTTGCTTCGTCGCTGCTCTCAGCCGTGCCCGGGCTACGCCATTCGTTCTTCACGCGCGAAGGCGGCGTCTCCGGCGGCATCTATTCCGCACTTAACGGCGGGCTCGGCTCCAGCGACGATCAGGCCCTCGTCGCGGAGAACCGCCGCCGCATGGCCGAGCATGTCGGCGTCGCGCCGGAGCGCTTCCTCAGCCTGCACCAGATCCATTCGCCCGACGTGCTCGTGGCAGATCGCGCATGGCCGAGCGGACCGCGGCCGAAGGGCGACGCGCTGGTGACCAAAACGCCCGGCATCGCACTCGGCGTCTCGGCCGCCGATTGCGGGCCGGTGCTGTTCGTCGATCCCAACGCAGGCGTGATCGGCGGCGCACATGCCGGCTGGAAAGGCGCGCTGACCGGCGTGCTGGAATCGACGATTGCAGCGATGGAAAAGCTCGGCGCGTCGCGCAGCGGCATCATCGCGGCGATCGGCCCCTTGATCCGCCAGGACAGTTACGAGGTCGGCAACGAGTTCGTGGCGCGCTTCATCGAGGCGGATGCGGACAATGCCGTGTTCTTCATCCCGTCGGTGCGCGAGGGCCACGCGATGTTCGATCTGGCCGGCTTCATCCGCAAGCGGCTGGAGGCGGCCGGCATCCTGATGATCGACGATCTTGGTCTCGACACCTATGCCGATGAGCGCTTCTTCAGCTATCGCCGCTCGGTGCATCGCAAGGAGCCGGATTACGGCCGGCACGTCCACGCGATCGCGCTGGAGGAGTAATGGGTTCGTGCCCCGGACGCGGTGCGGCGCCAAGTGCCGCTCCGCAGAGCCGGGGCCGATCTATCTCAGCTTGCGCTCCGGCTATCCGGGTCCCGGCGCAGCGCTACGCGCCGCAACGCGTCCAGGACACAGCTTCGGGTTACTGCGCAGATCACGCTGGAGGCGTGAACACACAGGCAACGTCGTGTCATTCCGGAGCGATGCACAAAAATCGCGCCCACAATGCCCCGGATCTGTGTCGCCCCTGCCCTAGACCTTAATCGATTTTAACGATATCGCTGTCCCATAATGAGGGACGCGTCATCCATCTTGCGCCGCGCGGGCTCGCGCGTGCTGGCGGTCATGCTGCTGGCGGCCGCGACCGCTTTGGGCGGCTGTGCTGGCGGCGGCGCGGCCATCAATTCCTACGCGATGGTGCCGAGCGCCGGCTCAGGGGCGACCGTCGCCTTTGAATCGATCGACGGGCCGCCGCCGCAGGTGTTCGACCGCATGGTCGGCGTGCTCGACAGCGAATCCAAGCTGCGCAGCCTGTCCGTGGTCTCCCGCGAAGGCGCGGCTGCCTATCGCGTGCGCAGCTACCTCTCCGCCCAGGTCGTGCGCGGCAAGACCGTGATCGCCTGGGTCTGGGACGTCTACGATGGCAACCAGCAACGGGCGCTGCGGGTCTCGGGCGAGGAACCGACCTCCGGCAAAGGCGGGCGCGACCCCTGGTCGGCGGCCGACGATCTGGTGCTGCGGAAGATCGCCCAGGCCGGATTCAGCGGACTTTCCAACATGATCAACGGAACGCCCGATGCGCCGGCCAGCGTTCCCGGCCTGCGCGGACCCGCAGTCGCAAGCGTGACCCCGGACGCGCCGGACCTGCCGGCCTCCGCGCTCGGCTACGCCGAGCGATAACCAGCGCTCAACCACGGCCCCAATTGCCCGCCAAACCGTTGGCCAGATTCAGGATTTTCAAAGGGAAAACGTAGCATCCCGGGTTGCCATTGCAGCCCCCGGCCTGATATTTGCTCGCGCGTCGATAACCGTGCTTCCAGTGGGTATTCTGTGATGTTGAACGTCGTATCCAGCAAAGCGCGGGGGGAAGCGTCCATGTCGGGCAAGAACGGCTCCATCAAGCTCGTCGCCGGCAACTCCAATCCGGCTCTGGCTCAGGCCATCGCCCAGGGCCTGGACATGCCGCTAACCAAGGCGGTGGTTCGGCGCTTCGCCGACATGGAGATCTTCGTCGAGGTCCAGGAGAACATTCGCGGCTCGGATGCCTTCATCATCCAGTCGACCTCGTTTCCGGCGAACGACAATCTGATGGAGCTGCTGATCATCACCGACGCGCTGCGTCGCTCCTCGGCGCGCCGCATCACCGCGGTGATCCCCTATTTCGGCTACGCCCGGCAGGACCGCCGCTCCGGCTCGCGCACGCCGATCTCGGCCAAGCTCGTCGCCAATCTGATCACCCACGCCGGCGTCGACCGCGTCATGACGCTCGACCTGCATGCCGGCCAGATCCAGGGCTTCTTCGACATCCCGACCGACAATCTGTTCGCGGCCCCCGTGATGGTTCGCGACATCCGCGAGCGTTTCGACCTCAGCAAGGTGATGGTGGTCTCGCCCGACGTCGGCGGCGTGGCCCGCGCCCGCGGCCTCGCCAAGCGCATCAACACCCCGCTCGCGATCGTCGACAAGCGCCGCGAGCGTGCCGGCGAATCCGAGGTCATGAACGTGATCGGCGACGTCTCCGGCTACAGCTGCATCCTTGTCGACGACATCGTCGATTCCGGCGGCACACTAGTGAATGCGGCCGACGCGCTGATCGCCAAGGGCGCCAAGGAAGTCTACGCCTACATCACCCACGGCGTGCTCTCCGGCGGCGCGGCCACGCGCATCACCAACTCCAGGCTGAAGGAGCTCGTGATCACCGACTCGATCATGCCGACGGAGGCGGTGAGCAACGCGCCGAACATCCGCACGCTGCCGATCGCCAGCCTGATCTCGGACGCCATCGCGCGCACCGCCGCGGAAGAGTCGGTGTCGAGCCTGTTCGACTAGAGATCGTCATTCCGGGGGCGGCGCGCAAGCGCCGGACCCGGAATCTCGAGATTCCGGGTTCTCGCTTCGCGAGCCCCGGAATGATTCTTGAACCTACCCCACGATGCCCGCCGCGACCTGCCCACGCAGGCGCTCCAGGCCGAGCAGCGTTTCCGCGCAGGCCGCCGCGACCTCGACGCCCTTGATCGCGAAGTGCCTGCGGAAGAAATCGTAGTGCACCTCGGTCTCGTGGAATTGCTGCGGCGTCAGCACGGCCGAGAACACCGGCACCTCCGTGCGCAGCTGCACGTCCATCAGCGCCTTGATCACGGTGTCGGCGACGAATTCGTGGCGATAGATGCCGCCATCGACGACGAGGCCGGCCGCGACGATGGCGGTGTAGCGCCGCGTCTTGGCGAGGATCTGCGCATGCAGCGGGATCTCGAACGAGCCCGGCACCTCGAACACGTCGACATGGGTGAGGTGGCGCGCCTCGGCTTCCCTGACGAAGGCGATGCGGGCCTCCTCGACCACGTCGCGATGCCAGCAGGCCTGCACGAAGGCCACCCGCTGCGGCTTTGCGAAACGCGGGTGTTCGGTCGCCGGATCCTGCGGAACCGGCGGCGGCGCCTGGGTTGGTTGGGAGGTTTCGGTTTGGGGGTCTTGCAACATCTGATTCATGGCTTTCCTTCTTAAGGACCAGAATCAGGGCATACGGAACGACAAACAGCCGCATCCTGCGATGCGTCCGCCACCGACCGTTCTCTTTCATCCGGACTTTAACCGTCGGCTTCGGAGTCGCACCGAATCTGCTGACCCTTCCGTTCGGACAAATTCCTGTCGGGAGATCCCTTGCGGAAGGCGCTCGCGGGCTTGGGCCTTTCGGCCCTTACCGCCGGTGGGGAGTTTCACCCCGCCCTGAGAACATCGACCGTCCGGAATGAACGGCCTGATCGGAAATATGACCCCGGTTCGGGGCCGCAGCAAGCGGGTTCCGCGTGCAAAACCGTATGGACCCATCCCGGCCTTGCGGGTTCTCCAGGGAGGCGCGGCCTCGCGCGGCGGAATTAACGATTGATGCTGCCGCAAATCCGATTCCGATTTGTTCTCATTCGTTAACGATTGTGGCGGAGATGAGCTGTGGACGACGGAGTCCTGACTTGTGGACGGACTCGGCAGCCAGTTGCGCAGATTCCGCAAATCACATCACTTGATCCGCGACAAGCCCGCGCTGATCCCGGGATCGCAACAGCGACGCCCAGCGGATCGCCTTAACGACCTTAAGGGAGCGCGCGCCGGACCAACCGCGTGCGTATCAAAGACAACAAAAAGGCAAGAGGTCGAGACGGCATGTCCCTGCTCGAAGGCACTATCGATTCCAGAAGTCATCCGCTCGCGGTGGTCGAGGATATTGCTGCCAGCAACAACTGGCCGTTTGAACGCTCCGGCGAAGACGAACTCACGATCGTCTCCAAGGGACAATGGACCGACTACCAGATCTCCTTCACCTGGATGGGCGAGATCGAGGCGCTGCATCTGGCCTGCGCCTTCGACATGAAGATTCCGGTCGCGCGCCGGAGCGAGGTCCAGCGGCTCGTCGCCGCGGTCAACGAGCAATTGTGGGTCGGCCATTTCGATCTCTGGAGCAACACCGGCATGATCATGCACCGCCAGGCGCTGGTGCTGCCGGGCGGCCTCACCGCCTCGACCGCGCAATGCGAAGCCATGCTCGCCGGCGCCATCCACGCCTGCGAGCGCTATTTTCCGGCGTTCCAGTTCGTGGTGTGGGCGGGCAAGACCACGGCGCAGGCCATGGACGCTGCGATGTTCGACACGGTGGGTGAGGCGTAGGTCCCGCCTCCCGCCGCTGTCGTCCCGGACGAGCGCAGCGAAGATCCGGGATCCATACCGCGTGATTTCTCCGTATCGCGCGATGCTTGTTGCCAACACCTCCATCCATTAGAATCGCCTGTGGTTATGGGTCCCTGCGTGCGCAGGGACGACACCTTTTGCTTGGGTGATCTCAGTGGCAAACAACAGCACTCTTCAGAACATCACCGGCACCATCCTGCTTGCCGGCGCCGGCAAGATGGGCGGCGCGATGCTCACCGGCTGGCTGGCGGGCGGACTTGATCCGCGCCGCGTCGCGGTGGTCGATCCGTTCATCTCGCCCGAGATCACCGCGCTTGCCGCGCAGGGCGTGGCGCTCAATCCCGATGCGAAGGCCGCAGGCACGGTCGAGACGATGGTCGTCGCGGTGAAGCCGCAGATGTTCCGCGAGGCCGGTGCCAGGCTGAGATCCTTTGTTTCGGAGAAGACTTTGGTCGTCTCGATCATGGCTGGCACCACGATCGCCGCGCTCGCGGAGGTCTGCGGCGGTGCCGTCGTGCGTGCGATGCCGAACACGCCGGCCGCGATCGGCCGCGGCATCACTGTTGCGGTCGCGGCGAAGAACGTCAGCAACGCACAGCGCGCGGTCGCCGATGCGTTGCTGCGCGCCACCGGTTCGGTCGAGTGGGTCGAGGATGAAAGCCTGATGGATGCGGTGACCGCCGTCTCCGGCTCGGGCCCGGCCTATGTGTTCCTGCTTGCCGAGGAACTCGCGCGCGCGGGCGTCGAGGCTGGATTGCCCGAGGCGCTGGCGACGAAGCTCGCGCGCGAAACCGTCGCCGGCTCCGGCGAACTACTGCACCGGTCGGAACTTCCCTCAGCGACCCTGCGCCAGAACGTCACCTCGCCCGGCGGCACCACCGCCGCGGCCCTCGGCGTGCTGATGGGCGAGCCCGGCCTGCGCGACCTGATGATCCGCGCGATCGCGGCTGCGACGCAGCGGTCGAGAGAGCTCGCGAAGTAGCGACTACGCCCCGAGCCGCTTGTTGAACATCTCGACATTGACGAGCCCGCGGGCATGCCGGCCTTCGCCGAGCTTGCGCGTGCCTTCGAACGCCTCGACCTCGAAACGGATGACGCGGCGCTCGACCGCGACCACCTTCGCGGTGGTTCGCACCGTTGCACCAACCAAAGCTGCCGCGAGATGGCGGATGTCGACCTCGGTGCCGACCGTGACCCAGCCCAGCTGCAGCGCGGAGCGGATCGCATCGCCCGAGGTCATCTCCATCTCCAGGATCATCATCGGGGTCGCATAGACCATGGGCATGCCGGGCACGAAATGCCCCACCGTGCGTTCCACCGGCACCACCAGCGTGCGCTCGGCGCTCATGCCTGGCGTGATGAAGTCGCGTGCGTCCATGATACCTCAAACTCCGCTGTCGTCCCGGACAAGCGAGCGTCGCGAGCGCTGATCCGGGACCCATAACCACAGGATTGAGTTTGGCGAGGACTCGGAGTTACCGCCTCGGCACATAACCACACCCTGTGGTTATGGGTCCCCGCCTACGCGGGGACGACGGCGGAAAATGCCGCGCCTGCAGTGGCTACTTCTTCGCCGCCGCCGCGCGTTCCACAAACGTCTTGCCGCCCTTCATCTTGTGGCGGAGCGGGGCTTCGTTGATCTGGATGACGACGGCATCGGCATCGACGCCGAGATTCTTCACCAGCGCCTGCGTGATGTCGCGCATCATGCCGGCCTTCTGTTCATCGGTGCGGCCTTCGGCCATGCTGACGGTGATCTCAGGCATCGTTCTCTCCCTTGCGGCCGAACACCGGCCATTGACGGTCGCCATCAAACAAGACGCCGGTGCCCGGGACAAGCCCGGGCTGACGGCGCGCCGGAATGGCTATCCCCACGTTACGTCATGGCGCGCGAGCACCTCGCGCACTTTTGCGACGAGATCCGCTTCGCTGCAAGAAAACTGCGCCGGGCGGCTCTCGCGCCATTCCTGGTTGGAGGCGATGGCCGCGGCGGCCTTGGCGCCTTCGATCAGATCCTTGATCTGCACCTCGCCGCGCGCCTTTTCATCCGAGCCCTGGATGATCACGCAGGGCGCGTTGCGGCGATCGGCATATTTGAGCTGGTTGCCCATGTTCTTGGGATTGCCGAGATAGAGCTCGGCGCGAATGCCGGCGGTACGGAGGCTCGCGACCATCTTCTGGTAGTCGGCGACGCGGTCGCGGTCGAACACGGTGACGACGACGGGGCCGACTTCCGGCCGCGAGTCGAGCTTGCCGAGCAGCGTCAACGCCGCCTGGAGCCGCGAGACGCCGATCGAGAATCCGGTCGCCGGCACCGGCTCGCCGCGGAAGCGCGAGACGAGGCCGTCATAGCGACCGCCGCCGCCGACCGAACCGAAGCGCACCGGGCGCCCCTTCTCGTCCTTGGTCTCGAGCAGGAGTTCGACCTCGTAGACGGGGCCGGTGTAATATTCGAGACCGCGCACGACGGAGGGGTCGATCTTGATGCGATCCGAACCGTAACCCGATGCCGCGACCAGCTTGGCAATCTCTTCCAGCTCGCTGACGCCGGCCTGACCGACTTCACTTTTGACGAGGTAGGTTTCTGCCGCGGCAATGGCCTCTTTCCAATCGTCGCGCGGTTTGGTGATCGCGAGAACGACGTCAGCCTCGGCTGCACTCAGATTGGCGCCCTTGGTGAAGTCGCCCTTGCCTTCTTCCCCGCCGTCCCATCGTCCGGGACCCAGCAACTTGCGCACCTCGTCGGCGGAAAACTTGTCAAGCTTGTCGATCGCGCGCAGCACGGTCAGCCGGCGCGCGGCGTTCTCCTCACCGGCGAGCCCGATCGCTTCCAGAACGCCGTCCAGCACTTTTCGGTTGTTGACCTTCACGACATACTGGCCGCGCGCAACGCCCAGCGCCTCCATCGTGTCCGCCGCCATCATGCAAATTTCCGCGTCCGCCGCCGGCGTCGCCGAGCCGACCGTGTCGGCGTCGAACTGCATGAACTGGCGGAAGCGGCCGGGGCCGGGCTTTTCGTTGCGGAAGACGTAGCCGACGCGGTAGCTGCGGTAGGGCAGCACCAGACCGTCGGTGCCGTAGCGCTCGCCGACATAGCGCGCCAGCGGCGCGGTCAGGTCGTAGCGCAGGCTGATCCACTGCTCGTCGTCGTCCTGGAACGAGAACACGCCCTCGTTCGGACGGTCCTGGTCGGGCAGGAACTTGCCGAGCGCGTCGGTATATTCCATCGCCGGCGTCTCCACCGGCTCGAAGCCATAGAGCTCGTAGACAGCGCGGATCTTCTCGACCATCTCGCGCGTCGCCCGGATCGCAGCGGGATCGCGATCCTCGAGCCCGCGCGGCAGCCGCGCCTTCAGTTTCTGGGGTTTTTTGGGTTTTTCGGCCATGCGGGCATTTACCAGCCGAGGCAGGTGGCGGCAACCGGAGTATCCGCAGAACTCGTCATGGCCGGGCCTGTCCCGGCCATCCCCGTGCCGCGGGGGCGGCGCCAACGACGTGGATGCCCGGGACAAGCCGGGCATGACGGAGCGTGTGGCTAACCGGAACACTGAGTATTTTACGGCTGCTCCATCCGCGCCCTGAGCGCATCGGCGTCGGCCTTCGGCAGCGACTTCAGGGTCGGCTTGATGGTTTCCCCGCCGACGATCTTGCCGCTCCGCATGAACATCCAGTCCGATATGTCGGCTTCGCCGAACTTGACCTCGTCGCCGGCCCGTTTGCCCGGCAGATCGCGCGGCTCGTTGGCGAACAGGCCTGAATAGGCCCCGCCCGGCAATCTCTTCACCTCGGCGATCCAGATGTGCTCGCCGCCCTTGCGGGTCGAAAAGCGCGCTTTCAGGGAATGCCCGGTCTCCAAGGGCTTGGGCGCGTCATAGGAGGCCCAAAAGGTCGGGAGCGTGGCGCGGGCACGTGCGATCGCGGTGTTCATCTCCGGATCGGTGGAGAGCACAGTGACGATCGGCGAGCGGTCTTCGGCGGCGACCTCCGGCGCGGGGCCGACGGTCAGGAGGCCGAGGACGGTCACGCCGGTGAGAACCGCCCATTTTAAGGGGGGCGAGAGTTTGGGTGCCATGATTGCGCTGTCCGGATGGGGCAATATCTCCGGGCCTTGTCGCAGGATCGTGGCGGGGCGTTCATGGCGCCCGATGGGCTGGCTGCGTTCCCGCCGAGACTCCCCCTCACCCTTCCCTCTCGCCGCAAGCGGGGAGAGGGCAAGAGGGCGCTTCCCCTATGGCTGCTCCATCCGCGCCCGGAGCGCGTCGGCGTCCGCCTTCGGCAGGGATTTGAGCAGCGGCTTGATGGTTTCGCCGCCGACGATCTTGCCGTTGCGCATGAACATCCAGTCCGAGATGTCGGCATCCCTAAACGCAGCGAGGTCACCGAACCGCTTGCCTGGCAGGTTCTTCGGCGTGTCCGCGAAACGCGCTGCGTATTCGCCACTTGGCAGCTTCTTCACCTGGTTCATCCAGATATGCTCGCCGGCAACGGCACCTGCGGTCGAAAATCGCACCTTGAGAGAGTGCTCTGTCTCCGACCCCTTTGGCGCATCAAAGGAAGCCCAGAAGACGGGCAGGGTCGCGCGTGCGCGAGCGATCGCGGCATTCATTTCAGCGTCCTCGTCGGCGACTCCGATGACGCGATCGATCACCTCGATCTTGGGTCCAGGACTCAAGGTCATAATACCGAAGAGAGCAACTGCCGTTACGCCCGCGGATACGGCCCATTTGATTGGCTGAGAAAGGGGAATAGACATGATCAGTGACTGCGAGACTTGATGACTCAGCCACTGTCGCACAGTTGTGCCGGCGGATTCAACAACTGAAGGTTAAATGCCCTCAAACCCAGCGCACCGTCTTCGCAGGACGATGCGCTGTCGATCTCTTTTGCTGGCTTCGTCCCGGCGCTTCCGTCCGGGACACAAAGCTTCAAAACACCTTCTTGATCCAGTTGTGCGGATCGTTGGTGCGGCCGTACTGGATGTCGACGAGTTGCTTGCGCAGGCCCATCGCGACGGGGCCGGCGGCGCCGCCGCTGATGTCGAAATCGCCGCTGACCGAACGGACCTTGCCGATCGGCGAGATCACGGCGGCGGTGCCGCAGGCGAAGGCTTCCTTCAGCTTGCCGGAGGCCGCGTCCTTGCGCCACTGGTCGAGCGAATAAGGCTCCTCGCGCACGGTCTTGCCGGCATCGCGGGCCAGCTTGATGATGGAGTCGCGGGTGATGCCGGGCAGGATCGTGCCGAGCGGCGGCGTCGCGAGCGAACCGTCGTCGAACACGAAGAACACGTTCATGCCGCCGAGTTCCTCGATGTAGCGGCGCTCCAGCGCGTCGAGGAACACGACCTGGTCGCAGCCGTGCTGGATCGCTTCGGCCTGGGCACGCAGGCTCGCCGCGTAATTGCCGCCGCACTTGACGGCGCCGGTGCCGCCGACCGCCGCGCGCGTATAGTTCTCCGACACCCAGATCGACACAGGCGCGGGGCCGCCCTTGAAGTAGGAGCCGACCGGCGAGGCGATGACGGCAAAAATGTATTCGGACGACGGCTTCACGCCGAGGAAGGTCTCGCTCGCGATCATGAAGGGCCGCAAATAGAGGCTGCCCTCGCCGCCCGGCATCCAGGCACGATCGATGCGCACGACCTGCTCGACCGCCTCGATGAAGACGTCTTCGGGGAGTTGCGCCATCGCCATGCGGTCGGCGGAGTCCTTGAAGCGCCGCGCATTGGCGTCGGGGCGGAACAGGTTCACGCCGCCGTCGTCGCGCTTGTAGGCCTTGAGACCTTCGAAGATTTCCTGGGCGTAGTGCAGGACCGCGCCGGCCGGATCGAGCTGGAAATTGGCGCGCGCCTCGATCTTCGTCTCGTACCAGCCGCCCTTGGCCTGGTTGTAGCGCACGATCGCCATGTGATCGGTGAAGACCCGCCCGAAGCCGGGATCCACCAGCTTGGCGACGCGGTCCTTCTCCGGGGTCGGATGGGATGCGGGCTGGATGTCGAATGTCATGCTCATGTCCTTGGCTCCCGCTGCCGGTGACGGCGCTGTTCTGGCGCCTGCCTGGCCTGTTTCGGGCCCGGCTGGCTTGGTGTGGTTTCTGGCCGGACCAACGCCAGCCTTGTTACGGCCGGTTTCCGTGGCCAGCATGTCGCCGAGGACATGCTTTTGCGGAAGGCGGAAGTCCAGTATGTTTTGCCGAAATGCCGCTCGACAATCGCACGGTAGATCTGTTTCGGCCGTCGCCGCCTGTCCGGCTCTCTCCGGCCGCCCTGCTTCGATGCCACCCGACGCGAAACGATCTAAAATTTCGTGCGGGACAATCGTTTTGTAACATTGAACCCAAGATACGTCAATATGCCTGACATAAATTTCGCGACTCCCCCTCAAGACGCTGCCGAGCCGCGGCCGGCCGCTGGCGATGGAGGCAATTTGCGCTGGGATATCATCGAACTGCTGTTCTTCGCCTATCGCGATTTCGTCGGCGATCCCGACCAGGAGCTTGAGGCCTTCGGCTTCGGACGGGCCCACCACCGGGTCATGCACTTCGTCCATCGCTATCCCGGCCTGAAGGTCGCCGACCTGCTCGACGTGCTGCGCATCACCAAACAGTCGCTCGGCCGGGTGCTGAAGCAGCTGCTGGACGAGGGCTATATCGTGCAGAAGACCGGCGACAATGATCGCCGCCAGCGCCTGCTCTACGCCACGCCGAAGGGCGAGGCGCTGGTGCAGAAGCTCGCCGGCCTGCAGACCACGCGGATCACCAGGGCGCTCGCCGAGATGGCTCCGCAGGATGCGGAGACCGTGAAGCGCTTCCTGCGTGCGATGATCGACCGCGACGATCCGGACAAGGTGCTGGAGACGATCTTCGCCAACGTCAACCAAGACAGCAAGGAGTGACCGTGCCGCTGACCGCCACGCTCGCCCGCACGCCGGTGCAACCGGCCGACGATGCCCCTCATCTGCTGTTGGTCGATGACGACCGCCGCATCCGCGATCTGCTGTCGCGTTTCCTCGCCGGCGAAGGCTATCGCGTCACCACCGCGGCGAGCGCCGGCGATGCGCGCTCGAAGCTGCTGGGCCTGCATTTCGATCTGCTGATCCTCGACGTCATGATGCCCGGCGAGACCGGCTTCGACCTTGCCCGCTTCATCCGGACCTCTTCCTCGGTGCCGATCGTGATGCTGACGGCGCGGCACGAAGCGGAAAGCCGCATCGAGGGGCTGCAGATCGGCGCCGACGATTACGTGGCAAAGCCGTTCGAGCCGCGCGAGCTTGCGCTGCGCATCAACAACATCCTCAAGCGCGCCGCGCCGCCGCCGCAAACCGCGGCGGTCGAGAAGATCGCGTTCGGTCCCTACGTCTACCATCTCGAGCGCGGCGAACTGCGCCAGGGCGAGGAGGTCATCCACCTCACCGACCGCGAGCGCGAGATGCTGCGGATCCTGTCGGAGACGCCGGGCGAGACCATCCCGCGCAGCGCCCTGACCGGCAACGGCAGCGTCAACGAACGCGCCGTCGACGTGCAGATCAACCGCCTGCGGCGCAAGATCGAGACCGACCCGGCCAATCCCTTGTTCCTCCAGGCGGTGCGCGGCATCGGCTATCGCCTGGTCGCCTCGCCATAGACCAATCAATGAAGCGCGACCGATGAGCACGATCGATACCGGCCTGACGCTGCTGAAGAGCGCCGCCGGCCGCGTCTCGGCGGCCAATGGCTGGATGGGCAACGCGTTCAAGGGCTGGATGCCGACCGGCCTCTATGCCCGCGCGCTGCTGATCATGATCGTACCGATGGTGATCCTGCAATCGGTGGTCGCCTTCGTGTTCATGGAGCGGCACTGGAACACGGTGACGCGCCGCCTGTCCGCCGCGGTGGTGCAGGACATCGCCGCGCTGATCGACGTCTACAAGGGCTATCCGCAGGACAAGGACCGCGACCAGATCCGCCGCATCGCCCAGCAGCGTCTCGGACTCGTGGTCGACTTCCTCCCCGCCGGCGACATGCCGCCGCCGGGCCCGAAGCCCTTCTTCTCGCTGCTCGACCAGACGCTGTCGGTGCAGCTCGGCCGCCAGATCGGACGCTCGTTCTGGATCGACACCGTGGGCCGCTCCAACCTCGTCGAAATCCGTATCCAGCTCGACGATGCCGTGATGCGCGTGTTCGCGCAGCGCAGCGCCGCCTACGCCTCGAACTCGGAGATCTTCCTGTTCTGGATGGTCGGCACGTCCTCGATCCTGCTGATCGTCGCGGTGCTGTTCCTGCGCAACCAGATCAAGCCGATCCTGCGCCTTGCGGATGCCGCCGAGAGTTTCGGCAAGGGCCGCGAGGCGCCGAACTTCAGGCCGCGCGGCGCGCGCGAGGTGCGGCGTGCGGCGGTCGCCTTCCTCGAAATGAAATCGCGCATCGAGCGCACCATGGAGCAGCGCACCGCGATGCTCGCCGGCGTCAGCCACGATCTGCGCACCATCCTGACCCGCTTCAAGCTCGAACTGGAGTTGATCGGCGACAGCCCCGAGCTCGAAGGCATGCGCAAGGACGTCGACGAGATGTCGATGATGCTGGAGGACTATCTCGCCTTCGCCCGCGGCGATTCCGGCGAGCAGTCGCAGCCGACCGACATGGCGCAGGCGCTGGAAGAGCTGCGCAGCGACGCCGAACGCCATGGCCATACCGCCACCGTCGCCTTCCACGGCCTGCCCGTGGTGACGGTGAAGCCGGCCTCGTTCAAGCGCTGCCTCGCCAACCTCGTCACCAACGCCGCGCGCTACGGCAAGGCGATCGCCATCACCGGCCAGCGCGATCACCGCTATCTCACCGTCACGGTCGACGACGACGGCCCCGGCATTCCAGCGCACCTGCGCGAAGAGGTGTTCAAGCCGTTCCTGCGGCTGGACAACGCGCGCAACCAGGACGAGGGCGGCACCGGCCTCGGACTTGCCATCGCCCGCGACATCGCCCGCTCGCATGGCGGCGACATCACGCTCGGCGACAGCCCGATGGGCGGATTACGGGCAAGCGTGAGGATCCCGGTGTAGCGGCGTCTGTAGCCCGGATGGAGCGCAGCGCAATCCGGGCTACGAGATCAGCTACTTCGGCAGCAGATTCTTCAGCTTGCCCATGTCGCGCACGTTCACCTTGAAGCCGCCAGGCATCACGATGTCGCCGGGCTTCTGCTCCGGCTTGCAGGCCCCGAGCCACTTGGCCTCGAGAGTCATGGTGGTGTCGCGGCCCGCGGCGCCGGCAGCGCCGCCTTGCGCATGCGACGAGGTCTTCACCGTATAGGCCGAGTTGAAATCACCGGTGATCTCGGCATGCGAGGTCGTGCTGATGCCGGCGACGCTGCACTCGGAATCGCTGACATAGCCGGTCGCGGTCTTCTTGATCTCCTGCTTGGCGCAGATATCCTTGGCCATCGGGGAGACGTTGTTGTTCATCTCCTTGTCGACGGCCTCGTCGGTGCAATGCTGCATGGTCATCTCGGGCACGGGCGAGCCGGTCCGGACCATCTTCAATTCCCAGAGACCGGCCTTGCGCACCGGCAGATCGTCCGCACGCGCGGCGCCGGCCGAGAGGACGAGGCAGAGGGCCGAGCCGAGCAAAGCGAGTTTGCGCGTCATGTTTCGAAGCTCCCGGCTGAGAGATTGCGGCGCGAGGAAAGCGCTTTAGTAGAGCGTGCGGATCGGCTGCTCGGCGGCGCCATAGGGCACCCAGCGGCAGGAGAACGAGATATAGCCGCCCTCATAGGCCTGTATCGCCAAGAACTTCGCGACCTTGCCGTAGCGCGCGCAATGATCGACCGCGACCTGACGCGCATCGACCTGGGTCGCCATCGAATAGGCGATGATGCCGCCGGTATCGTTGCCCTTGAACGGGGGCACGGGAAGAAGATCGGCGTGGGCCGACTGGCTCGCCATGGTACCCGAGACAACCAGGCCGGCAAGAAGGCCCGCGGCCGCAATGATTCGCATTCCCGTCACTCCAATTGGTTGGACACAGTTTACGGCGCCGGGATGGAAGTGAAAAGAACTGAAGCCCTGCCGGCTGCGACGTTATGGTCAACTCTTGGGTAAGTGTTGCCGCGCTGCACTTGACCTGCCCCGGCCTTCGCGTCACCGTCCAGCCCTCGCAAGACCCAGCTGTCGGATTGCCCATGCGCGCCTCCTCCCTGAAATCGCTCCGCTTTGCCGCCGTGTTCGGCCTCGTGTTCGGGGCATTGTCGCTCGGCGAGGCCAGGGCCGCCAATCCGCTGGAGCTGAACTTCTGGCTGAGCGGGCCGCGCTACGATGGCGCTGTCGCCGATTGCGACAAGGCGCTGCCGACCATCGCCTCCCAGTTCTGGGAAAAGGAAAGCTCGTTCTGGAATTCCTCGTTGAAGATCACCGGCTTCGCCGCCGTTCACGAGGTCGCGTTCCGGCCCTGGCAGTCCGATAACATTCCGCGCCGTTACTGCACCGGCGAGGCCATGCTGAATGACGGGAAGGTGCGGAAGGTGCATTTCTCGATCATCGAGGACGGCAGCTTTGCCGGCTACGGCAATGGTGTCGAATGGTGCGTGGTCGGGGTGGATCGCAACTGGGCCTACAATCCGGCCTGCCGCGCCGCCAAGCCCTGATTCGGACCGATCAAGCGGCGAAGCGACCGCCGCTTGAAATTTGTTCTTGAAATGTTCTCATCGCCTGCTAGGCTCGCTGCACAGTCTAGTTGAGGGGCGTCACCATGTTTCAGTCCAGATTGCACTCCTTCTCCCGCCTGATGATCTCGTTGACGCTGGCGCTCCCCCTTGCGGCCGGGCTGGTCGCCTTCGCGGGCGGTGCAAAGGCCCAGGACAGGCGGCAGAACGCCCCGGGCGAGTTCGATTTCTATGTGCTGTCGCTGTCGTGGTCGCCCTCGTTCTGCGAGGAGTCTGCCGAGCGCGGCGGGCGCTCGCAGATCCAGTGCGGCGGACGCCCCTATGCTTTCGTGGTGCATGGGCTGTGGCCGCAATATGAGAACGGCTTCCCCGAATATTGCCAGCGGCCGTCGCCGCGGCTGAACCGCAACATCGTCTCCACGATGCTCGACCTCATGCCGGCGCCGGGCCTGATCTTCAACGAGTGGGACAAGCACGGCACCTGCTCCGGACTCGACGGACGCAACTATTTCGAGACGATCCGCAAGGCGCGCGCCGTGGTGAAGATTCCGGCCGAGTATCTCGACCTGTCGCAGGCCAAGACGGTGGCGCCGGCCGAGGTGGAGGAAGCCTTCATCAAGGCCAATCCGGGCCTCAGCAATGCAGCCGTCTCGGTTACCTGCAACCGGACGCGGCTCTCCGAGGTCCGCATCTGCCTCAGCAAGGATCTTCAGTTCCGCGCCTGCGAGGAGATCGACCGCCGCGCCTGCCGCCGCGACCAGATCACGATGCCGCCGATCAGGGGTGGCTGAGGGCAGTCCAAGCCGTCATGCCCGGGCTTGTCCCAGGCATACGCGTGCTTCGTGCCCTGTGATGGCGTGGATGGCCGGGACAAGCCCGGCCATGACGGGTAGAACATGCTGCGCATCTTCTCTCATGAGCCGCAGATCTTCCCATGAACTACCGTCACGCCTTCCACGCCGGCAACTTCGCCGATGTCATCAAGCACATCGCGCTTGCGCGCATCATGACCTATCTGCAGGACAAGCCGGGGGCGTTCCGCGTCATCGACACCCATGCCGGCGCCGGCCTCTATGATCTCGACAGCGACGAGGCGCGCCGCGGCGGTGAGTGGCTGACGGGCATTGCGCGGCTGATGCAGGCGCGGCTGTCGAACGACACCATCGCGCTGATCAAGCCCTATCTCGACATCGTCCGCGCCTACAATCCGAAGGCGGAGCTCAAGGCCTATCCGGGCTCGCCGCTGATCGCGCGCGGCCTGCTGCGGCCGCAGGACCGCCTGCTCCTCTGCGAACTGGAGCCGAAGGCCCGCAAGGCGCTGATCGGCGTGCTGCGCCGCGACGAACAGGCCCGCGTGGTCGATCTCGACGGCTGGATGGCGCTCCCCGCTTTCGTGCCGCCGAAGGAACGGCGCGGAGTCGTTCTGATCGATCCGCCCTATGAGGCAAAGGACGAGTTCGAGAAGCTCGGCGAAGCCTTCTCGGCGGCTTACGCAAAATGGCCAACCGGGATCTATGTGATCTGGTATCCCGCCAAGAGCCGGCGCGCGACCGACGCGCTCGCGCAGCACGTGGCGCGGCTCGCAGCCGCAGCAAAGCCACCGGGAAAATGTCTACGCCTCGAGTTCAGTGTCGCGCCGCAACTCGACGGCGCCGCCCTCACCTCCGCCGGCCTGCTGATCGTGAATCCGCCCTACACGTTGCAAGGCGAGCTGAAAACCATCCTGCCCGAGCTGGAAATGCCGCTCGGCCAGGGCGGAGCTGCCAGATTCCGATTAGAAGTGCCGAGGCCGTAACACTCCGGCATTCTTGGGAAAAATATGCAGTAGCGGTAGTCAATCTGCAGAGAACCGTATTATGCTGTTTCTGTGACTGGCTTTACGTTCCGCTTCCGCGAATGGTTGCGGCGGAGTGAAGGCCTAAGAAAGATCCAGCCGGACCGACCAGGTCCGTCCAAGGATGGCCAGCTCTCCCGGGCTCCGTAAGGCCCGGTCATGTCGCGACGCGCGTCTGCGTCGCGACGGAGGAGCAATGAGGGGGAGTTTCCCGATGGCCATGACGGGAACGGTTAAGTTTTTCAACGGCGAGCGCGGTTATGGGTTCATTAAACCGGACGACGGTGGTCGCGACGTTTTCGTACATATTACTGCTGTCGAGCGGGCGGGGTTGAAAGACCTTGCCGAGGGACAGCGCATTACTTTCGAAGTCGAACCGGACAAGAAGGGTAAGGGACCGAAGGCGGTGAATCTCGTCATCCTTTCCTAGCGGGCCTGACGCATTACATACGACGCACAACGCCTGACGCAAAAAAATCCCGGCCGCGAGCGGCCGGGAGGCTGTGGTCCGGTATTTTCTTGTTGCTATCAGAAGTGATAGTTCACGCCTGCGCGTACCACGCTGGCGCTGTATCCGTTTGACACGCCCGTAATTGCGAACTGGCTCGTCGACAGGTCGACATAGAGATATTCGAGCTTCACGCTCCAGTTCGGCGCGAGGCCGAGTTCTGCGCCGGCCCCGATGGTCCAGCCAACGCTGGTGTGCGACTCCGTCCAGCCGAAGGTCTGCCCGCGCAGTTCGCCGAAGGCGAGACCGGCGGTGCCGTAGAACAGCACGTTGCTGAAGGCATAGCCTGCGCGGCCGCGCAGGGTGCCGAACCATGGGTTGGAAAATTTCCAGGGCGCGAAGGTATCATCGGCGCCGGCGGCCTGGATGTCGCCCTCGACACCGAAAACCCACGGTCCATTCTGGAAATTGTAGCCGGCCTGCGCGCCGCCGACGAAGCCGGAGGGCTTGACGGGACTGTTGCTTACCGAGCCCCACTCATAGCCGAGATTGGCACCGAGATAGGGGCCTGCCCAGCTATAGGCATTGAGCGGTTGATTGACCGTATAGGGCGCACGCTGCCCATAATTGAGATCGGCGGCATCTGCCGAAGCTGTCCAGCCGGCGGCAACCAACGCGGCTGCACCCAGAACGAACCCCTTCATCACACTCTCCAACGCAACTGCCGTCACCGGATGCGATGCCCTGCGCCGCCGCGCCGGGCCAAAACCGCATGGTTACGGAACCAAGACTTTTTCGCGTAAGATTTATCGAGAGTTTTAAGTTAAAGGGCTGTTAAGGCCGGTTACCGCGCTGTTAACAGACTTAAGGAAACGTTACCGGGAACCGCGCCCGCCGTCCCTGTGCGTGCCACACCGCCGGAACTTCAAATCGGCCCACCCAGCGCCTAAATTCGCTCCATGGTTCACGATTCCACCGACAATCCGGACGAGGCTCGCGCACGCAAAGCGCAGCGGGCTGCGGCAGCCGACACTCCGCCAGAGGCGCTGACGTCGCCGGATCTCGATCCCGCGGCCGCCGGCGGCGACGACGAGGACGAGGCGCGGCTGCCGGATATCCTGGAGGAGAGCGGCGCGGTCGGCGAGGAGCCGCTGGCGACGGGCCATGAGGCGATCGAGCGCGCGGTCCGGGTCGCCCCCACCTCGCCCGGCGTCTATCGCATGCTCAGCGCGAATGCCGACGTGCTCTATGTCGGCAAGGCCAAGAACGTCAAAAAGCGCCTGTCGAACTATGCACGCCAGAGTGCGCCGCTGCCGGCGCGCATCCTGCGCATGATCGCGGCCACCGTGACCGTGGAAATCGTCTCGACCACGACCGAGACCGAGGCGCTGCTGCTCGAGGCCAACCTGATCAAGCAGCTCCGGCCGCGCTTCAACGTGCAGCTGCGCGACGACAAATCGTTTCCCTACATCCTGATCAGCGGCGACCATTGGGCGCCGCAGATCCTCAAGCACCGCGGCGCGCAGTCGCGGCCCGGCCGCTATTTCGGCCCGTTCGCCTCGGCCGGCGCCGTCAACCGCACCATCACGGCGCTGCAGCGCGCCTTCCTGATCCGCTCCTGCACGGACTCCTTCTTCGAGAGCCGCACCCGGCCCTGCCTGCTCTACCAGATCCGCCGCTGCGCCGGCCCCTGCACCCGCGAGATCGACTTCCCCGGCTATACGACGCTGGTGCGCGAGGCGACCGACTTCCTGTCCGGCAAGAGCCAGGCGGTGAAGCAAGAGCTTGCAGGCGAAATGGAGAAGGCCTCCGGCGAGCTCGAATTCGAGCGCGCCGCGCTCTACCGCGACCGCCTCGCCGCGCTGTCGGCGATCCAGTCGCAGCAGGGCATCAATCCGCGCACCGTGGAGGAGGCCGACGTCTTCGCGATCCACCAGGACGGCGGCTTCTCCTGCGTCGAAGTGTTCTTCTTCCGCACCGGACAGAACTGGGGCAACCGCGCCTATTTCCCGCGCGCGGAGAAGACCTACACCCCGGAGGAAGTGCTCGGATCCTTCCTCGCCCAGTTCTACGACGACAAGCCGCCGCCGAAGAACATCCTGCTCTCACACGAGATCGAGGAGAGCGAGCTGCTGGCGAACGCGTTGTCGATCAAGGCCGGCCACAAGGTCGAGGTCGCAACGCCCAGGCGCGGCGAGAAAAAGGATCTCGTCACCCACGCCCTGACCAATGCGCGCGAGGCGCTGGGCCGCAAGCTCGCGGATACCGCGACGCAGAGCCGGCTGCTGGACGCGATGGCGACGACGCTGAGCCTGCCGCATGCGCCCAAGCGCATCGAGGTCTACGACAACAGCCACATCCAGGGCACCAACGCGGTCGGCGCGATGATCGTCGCCGGGCCGGATGGCTTCGTCAAAAACCAGTACCGCAAGTTCAACATCAAGTCGGAAGGGCTCACGCCCGGCGACGACTACGGCATGATGCGCGAGGTGCTGGAGCGCCGCTTCAAACGCCTCGTCAATCCGCCCGAAGAGGGCGCAGCCAGGACCAGGGACGACGACTTCCCGCAATGGCCCGATCTCGTCATCATCGATGGCGGCCGCGGCCAGCTCAACGCGGTCCGGGACATCTTCACGACTCTCGGCCTGACCCAGGTCTCGCTGATGTCGGTCGCCAAGGGGCCGGACCGGGATGCCGGCCGCGAGACCCTGTTCATGCCGGACCGCGAGGCGATCAAGCTGGAGCCGCGCGACCCAGTGCTCTATTTCATTCAGCGGCTGCGGGACGAGGCCCACCGCTTCGTCATCGGGTCGCACCGCAAGCTGCGCAAGAAGGACATCCGCGAAGCCGGTTTGCAGGAAATTCCCGGCATCGGCCCGTCACGCAAACGTGCCTTGCTGCATCATTTCGGAACCCTGAAGGAGATCGAACGTGCCTCGATCGCCGATCTCGGCAAGGTTCCGGGGGTCAGCGCCGAAAGCGCACGCAGGATTTTCGACTATTTCCATCCCCAGCCGGGGTGAACTGAAGGGAGCCGCGGTCATATGGTCGTCGCATCCTGCACCTCATTTGGGGAGCGGAACGGTTGACCTTCGGGCACGAGCGGTATTGGTAGAACGGATGAACATCGCCACGACACGAGGGACGACCAACCGCGCGATGTCCCTCCCGAATCTCCTGACCTATGGCCGGATCGCCGCGATCCCGGTCGTGGTCGGATGCATCTACGCGCAGTCGATCCTGGATCAGCCACTATGGCTGCGCTGGGTCGCGGTCGCCATCTTCATCGCGGCGGCCGTGACCGATTACCTCGACGGCTATTACGCCCGGATCTGGAATCAGCAATCGGCATTCGGCCGGATGCTCGATCCGATCGCCGACAAGCTGCTGGTCGCCTCCTGCCTGCTGATGCTGGCCGCCGACGGCATCATCCATGGCTGGTCGCTGTGGGCGGCCATCGTCATCCTGTGCCGCGAGATCCTGGTCTCGGGCCTGCGGGAATACCTCGCCGCGCTGCGCGTCAGCGTGCCCGTGACCAAGCTTGCCAAGTGGAAAACCACCGTCCAGCTCGTCGCGATCGGTTTCCTGATCGCGGGCCCGGCCGGCGACGAGGTGGTGCCGATCGTGTCGATGATCGGACTGGTGCTGCTGTGGGCCTCGGCGATCCTCACCATGTACACCGGCTACGATTATTTCAGCTCCGGCATCCATCACCTCATCAAGGAGGATGAGGCATGAAGGTGAAATACTTCGCCTGGGTGCGCGAGCGCGTCGGCAAGGCCGAGGAGACGATCGAGCCGCCCGCCACCGTCCGCACCGTCGCGGAGTTGATCGCATGGCTCTCGGGCCAAAGCGAGGCTTATGCCCATGCCTTCGAGAAGCCGAAGGTGATCCGAACCGCGATCGACCACGCCCACGTCCAGTCGGACGCCGCCATCGCCGGCGCCCGCGAAATCGCGTTCTTCCCGCCGATGACCGGCGGCTAGGACGATGTTCCGAGCCCACCAGCGCAGGTTGCCGCCTCACCTCTCCCCAGCGGGGAGAGGTTTGGGAGCTGCCAGGCCATGACAGCCACCTGCCCCGTCACGATCCGCATCCAGCAGGACGATTTCGATATCGCGCGCGAGATCGCCGTGTTGACCCAGAGCCGCACCGACATCGGAGCCGTCGTCAGCTTCTCCGGCATCTGTCGTGCCGACGAAGATAGCGCGAAGGTCGCGGCGCTGACGCTCGAACATTACCCCGGCATGGCGGAGGAGGAAATCAAGCGCCATGCCGACGAGGCGAGTTCGCGCTGGCCGCTGAGCGGCGTCACAATCATCCATCGCGTCGGGCGGTTCATGCCCGGCCAGAACATCGTGCTGGTGCTCACGGCGTCGCAACACCGCCAGGCCGCGTTTCAGGCCGCCGAATTCCTGATGGACTATCTCAAGACCAACGCACCGTTCTGGAAGAAGGAAGAGAGCGCCACCGGCACCGGCTGGGTCGAGGCCCATGCCCGTGACGACGAGGCCGCCGCACGCTGGACCCGATCCTGATGGCACGAGCAACGAAAAAGACAAGCCGCGGCCGCGCCGCGCCGAAACTCGCGAAGGTCGGCCGCGGCGAACTGCTCACGCTGATCGATTTCGTCCGCTATGCGGTGAGCCGTTTCACGGAGGCCAAACTCGCCTTTGCGCACGGCACGACCGATCCGGTCGCCGAAGCCGTCTTCCTGGTCTGCGAGGCCCTGCACCTGCATCCGGACCAGTTCGAGATCTTTGCCCATGCCTGCGTCACGGCGGCGGAAGGCAAGACCCTGCTCGATCTGATCCACAAGCGCGTCAGCACGCGCAAACCAGCCGCCTATCTCGTCAACAAGATCTACATGCGCGGCCTGCCCTTCTATGTCGACGAGCGCGTCATCGTTCCGCGCTCCTTCATCGGCGAGTTGCTGGAGTCCCATTTCGGCGGCGACGGCGAAGTTGGGTCCCTGATCGACGATCCCACCACTGTCGAACGCGTGCTCGACCTCTGCACCGGCTCAGGGTGCCTGGCGATCCTCGCCGCGCATCATTTCGCGAACGCGACGATCGACGCCGTCGATATCTCCAAGGGCGCGCTCGACGTCGCCGCGCGCAATGTTGGCGAGCACGGGCTCGAGGAGCGGATCACGCTCCACCGCGGCGATTTGTTCGCGCCGCTGGGTGAGCAGAAATACGACCTGATCATCAGCAACCCGCCTTATGTCGATGCCGAGGGCATGGCGGCCTTGCCGCCGGAATGCCGGGCCGAGCCGAAGCTCGCTTTCGACGGCGGCGCCGACGGTCTCGACGTGGTGCGCCGCATCCTGCGCGACGCGCCCGACCATCTGACCCCCGACGGCGGATTGCTCTGCGAGATCGGCCGCGGCCGCGAACTGGTCGACGAGGCCTTTCCGGAACTGCCGCTGCTCTGGCTCGACACCGAGGAGTCCGAGGGCGAGGTGTTCTGGATCGCGGCCGCCGATCTCGGCTGATCCGTCACGCCGGTCGCGCTCCCGGCGGAACAAGTCAAATTCCGCCACGTTCATCCCCCGACGAAATTCTTGTCATCGGAGGATGTCTCATGCTTGCGCCGTCGGGCGAGCTGCTGCGTGCCGGGTTGGCTCTCAAGCTCAATCACGTCAAACGCGCCGCACAATCGTATCTGCACGACAGGACCAGCCACGCAACCGGCGCGGTGACGTCTTACGTTGTTGCCGCCGGACTGCTTGCGGCGGCGGGTGTGTTCGTCGTCGCAAGCTGTTTCGTCGGCCTGATCGCCCTTTACCGCTGGGTTGCCATCAGCTACGGACAATTCTGGGGCTTTGGCGCCGCGGGCGCGGTGCTGCTCGTGCTGGCCGCAACCTGCGCCGCTGCGGCCTCGGCGCAGATGAAGCGCAGGACGAGGCCGATCGTGCCGCTTGCGAGCCGCCTCCGCGTCGCGCTGGCCACCCCGCGTATTCCGCGTGGAACGGTCAAGCAGGCGGTCAAAGAGGTCGCAACGGCGATTCCCCTGGTACCGCTCGGGCCGGATGAGAGACCGGGCCGGACCGGTCATGGCAGCATGGCGACAGCGGTTCGTAACAACCGGCCGCTGCAGCTTGGTTTGATGGTTGCGGCCGCCGGATTGCTGGGTGTGACGATGGCGCGGCGGAAGCAACGTCAGTCCCGACTGGATCTTTGATGTCCACACCGCGATCGGGCCAGTTCGATAGTTGGATCCTGGTCGCCGCCACGGCCGTCTTCGTGCTGACCGCGGAGCGGTATGTCCGGGGATTCGGTCAGCCGAACTCGGCTCAGACCCGCCGCAACCCCGAAGCCAGCTCCCCCGAAATGAATCCGGCGCATGCGGCTGCGCAGCCTGGCCGAGGCCGTCGCTCGAACCATCCGTTCAACATCCCCTGGGCTGGCTGGAAGGACATCTTCTGGCGGACATATCCCAGGATCGGCGATGATCGGCTGCTTGCAACGGCGGCCGGCGTCGTCTTTTTCGGCCTGCTCGCGATCTTTCCGGCCGTCACCGCGTTGGTCTCGTTCTACGGCCTGTTCGCCGACCCCGTGACCATCGGCGACAATCTTCAGACGCTCGCGGTGATGCTGCCGGACGGCACCTATCAAATCATCGGCGACCAGGTCGCGCGCGTGGTCTCCAAGGGCAACGCCGAGCTGGGCACGACCTTCCTGTTCGGACTCGCGCTCGCAATCTGGAGCGCCAATGCCGGCGTCAAGGCCATCATCGACGCCCTCAACGTGGCCTATGAGGAGCGCGAGAAGCGCAGCTTCATCCGGCTCAACATGGTCTCGCTTGCGTTTACCGTCGGCGGCATCATGGCGCTGCTCGTGATGGTCGGCGCCGTCGTCGCCTTCCCGCTCGCGCTCGACCACCTCCGGCTCGCGCCCGAAAGCAAGCTGATCATCGCGATTGCGCGCTGGCCCCTGCTGCTGGTGCTTCTGCTGGTTGCGCTGGCGCTGCTTTACCGGCTCGCGCCGAGCCGGGACGCACCGCGCTGGCAGTGGCTGAGCGTGGGCGCCGTCACCGCTGCCGTGCTCTGGATCTGCGGCTCGGCTTTATTGTCCTGGTATCTCTCGGCCTTCGCCAATTACAACGCGACCTACGGCTCGCTCGGCGCTGCGATCGGTTTGATGATGTGGATGTGGATGTCGGCGACCGTCATCATGTTCGGGGCCGAGCTGAACTCGGAGATCGAAAGGCAGACCCTGCACGACACGACCACCGGGCAGCCGAAGCCGATCGGCAGCCGCGAGGCCGTCTCCGCCGATACGGTTGGCGCCGCAGCGCCGACCTGATAACGGAGGTCAGGCCGAACGGCGCCTGACCTTATCACCGCCTCGTCCGCGCCTTCTGATAGTGACTTCCATCCATTCGCTTGCATGATTGAGGACTCCGGATCATCCTCTGCGCTGCGAACAAGCTGCTATCCCCTCGAATCAACAATGATGTTAGGGTCATGCCGCCTGGGGAGCACGAGGCGCGACGGGGTCACAACGGCCCGTGTTTTCCCGGTGAGGAAGTCAGCTCTTTGAGGCGTAGCGCGCGTCATGATTCGCATTTCGACGATCTTCATCGCCATCTGCATGGTTCTGGTCGCGGCCTCGCTCGGGCTTGTCCTCTACTCGGTCGCCGGCATCAACGGAACCGAATCCGCAATCGTGGCGCTGACCGCGCTGACCTTCCTGATCCTCTACAACGCGGTATCAATGCGGCTGCGCGACCGCAACGACGTCGGCGGCCAGATCGCCGATTTGTCGCGCGGCACCGCCGACCTCGCTCGCCAGGTCGCCGAGTTCGGCCGGCGGTTGGCGACGATCGAGGGGCGCATTGCCTCGTCCAACTCGACCAACACCGATCGCATCCAGTCGGTGGCCGGAGAGATCAACGAGCTCGGCGGGCTGGTCAGGCAGCTCGCCACAACCGTGTCGACCCATGAAGATCTGCTCGCCGGCCACGCGCCGGCCGCCTCTCCCGCTCCGATCGCAAGGCCGGAACCGGAGGCCCAGGTCGACCCGACTGCGCCGCCAGACGAGAGCCACGCCGCCCCGCCCCCCATTCCCGCAGTGGCGCCACGGCCGACACAGCAGGCCGTGACACCGCCAGCCATGACCCCGCCGGCCGCGCCGACCAAGACCGCCAACGCGGTTCAGACGGTGAACGGTCGCAACCAGACCCAGATGCTGGCGACGCTGCGCAATGCGATCGACGAGAATCGCATCGACATCTTCCTCCAGCCGATGGTGACGCTGCCGCAGCGCAAGGTGCGGTTCTACGAGGCCGTGACGCGGGTGCGCGACGGGCGCGACCAGCTCATTGCCGCCGAAGAATTCATCAGCCTCGCCGAGGCCTCGGGGCTGATCGGACGCATCGACAACATGGTGATGCTGCGCTGCGTGCAGGTGCTGCGCCGCCTGATGGTGCGGAACAAGGATGTCGGCGTGTTTTGCAACGTCGCGTCGTCCACGCTCGGCAATTCCACCAGCTTCGCGCAGTGCCTCGATTTCCTCGAAGCCAACCGGGCACTGGCGCCGTCGCTGGTGCTGGAGTTCAAGCAATCGACCTTCCGCAATCTCGGCCCGGCCGAGACCGAGAATCTCGCCGCGCTGGCGCAGCGCGGCTTCCGGTTCTCGATCGACCACGTCACGGATTTGCGCATCGAGCCGCGCGAGCTCGCCGACCGCGGCGTGCGCTTCATCAAGGTGCCGGCCTCGCTCCTGCTCGACCCAAGGCAGGCCTCGACCTCGGACATCCATCCCTCCGACCTGTCCGACCTGCTCGGCCGCTTCGGTATCGACCTGATTGCCGAGCGGATCGAAGGCGAGCGCGCGGTGGTCGATCTGCTCGACTACGACGTGCGGTTCGGCCAGGGCTTCCTGTTCGCGCCGCCCCGGCCATTGCGGCCGGATGGGGCATCTGCTACCGGCGGGGCCGCGCCGAACCAGGCGCAGGACACCCAGGGATCCAATGGCTCCGCTCCCCCCAACCCAGGTGCAACGTCTGCAGCACCTCCAGCCCAACGCATCACCACCGGCAGCGCCGCTCTCGCGCGGCGCCTCTGATCGGTTGCGCGCATCATGACGACGCTGCATTTCGCTGAAAGCCTGCGCAAACTCGTGGGCGGTGTCGACGTCGTGCTGAGCGACATCTGGGGCGTGGTCCATAACGGCCTGGAATCCTTTCCGGAGGCCTGCGAGGCGCTGCACACCTATCGCAGCCGAGGCGGTACGGTGATCCTGATCACCAACGCGCCGCGCCCGGCTGACTCGGTGCAGCGGCAATTGCGCAAGCTCGGCGTGGCCGACGAGACCTATGACGCGATCGTTTCCTCGGGCGATTTGACACGGCTCTATGTTGCCGAACACCCCGGCAGCAAGATGTTCTGGCTCGGCCCCGAGCGCGACAACTCGATCTATCGCGGCCTCGATGCGGTGACCGCGCCGCTGGAAGAGGCCGATTACATCGTCTGTACCGGCCCCTTTGACGACGAGACCGAGACACCGGAAGACTATCGCGGCATGATGCTGCAGGCGCGCGAACGCAAGCTGACGCTGATCTGCGCCAATCCCGATATCGTGGTGGAGCGCGGCGACCGGTTGATCTATTGCGCCGGCGCCATCGCCGAGCTGTACCGCGAACTCGGCGGCGAGGTGATCTTCTACGGCAAGCCGCACCGTCCGATCTACGAGCGCGCGATGTCGCTCGCCGGAGAGCGGCAGGGCCGACAGATCGACCGGAAAAAGGTGCTGGCGATCGGCGATTCCGTCCGCACCGACCTGACCGGCGCGCGGGAGTTCGGCATCGACTGCCTGTTCGTCACCCGCGGCATCCATGCCGAGGAGTTCGAGGGCCTCGACCAGCTCGATCCGGCATCGGTGATGGAATTGTTCGGCCATCCGCCGAAGGCGCTGATGCGCGAATTGAAGTGGTGATGGCGCGGCCTGAACCGACGCCAGCTTAGACGAATGGCCGAACCCCAGACACCGTCATGGCCGGGCTTGACCCGGCCATCCACGTCTTAACTTCCGGCATCAATAACGTGGATGCCCGGGACAAGCCCGGGCATGACGATCCCAATGGAAGATTTGCTATCCGGCTTGGAGCTTGCTTACGCGCTCGCCATGTCCGGGAAGACCGCCTCGATCTTGGTCTTCAGCGTCGCCGCGTTGAACGGCTTGACGATGTAGTTGTTCACGCCGGCCTTCTTGGCCGCGATCACGTTCTCGGTCTTCGATTCCGCCGTGATCATGATGAACGGCGTGGTGGCGAGGTTCGGATCCGCGCGCACTTCGCGCAGCAGGTCGTAACCCGTCATCGGCTCCATGTTCCAGTCGGAAATCACGAGGCCGTACTTCTTGCCCCGCATCTTGTTCAGAGCTGCCGAACCGTCGCTGGCATCATCGATATTCTCGAAGCCAAGCTGCTTCAGCAGATTCCTGATGATCCGGATCATGGTGCTGTAGTCATCAACCACCAGAACCGACATCGACAAATCAACCGCCATCTCGACTCCCCCAACGCAAACCAGGAATGTTACAATCGGATCCGCCGGCTCTCGCCCAGCAGTTCCACGTTTCAAGCACTAGCACCGAGGCGTTAAACAGCGCGTTAATCGCGGGCGCCCCCTTGGGATTGAAATCGGGTTTGAAGGCCGGCGCACCCTCCCGCTTGACTTCATCCAGCCGGTCAAGCCACGTTTCGCAGGTCCTGCCGCTTCGAGAATTCCCCTGATGGCTCCGCATTTTACCGTTATTCGCGACTCCACGCCGGATTCTGCCATTTTAAGGGGTGCCGTGGTCGCCATGGGCAATTTTGACGGGGTTCATCTCGGCCATCGCGCCGTGATCGCGGCGGCCCTGGACATGGGCCGCGCGCATGGCCGCCCTGCGCTGGCCTTGACCTTCGAGCCGCATCCGCGCCGGTTTTTCAGCCCGAACACCCCGCAATTCCGCCTGACGGACGAGCGGGCCAAGCTACGGCTTCTCGCCGGCACCGGACTGGCCGGCGCCGTGGTCATGACCTTCGACAAGTCCCGCGCCGGAACCAGCGCGCAAGACTTTATTCACCATGACCTGATCGGACGCCTCGGCATCGGCGGAATCGCCGTCGGCTACGACTTCCATTTCGGCAAGGGCCGGGTCGGGTCCCCGAACCTGCTGGTCAACGAGGCGCCCCGGCTCGGCATCGAAGTCGACGTGCAGCCACATGTCGATATCGACGAGCGGCCGGTCTCCTCCAGCGCCATCCGGATCGCGCTCGCCGAAGGCCAGATCGACGACGCCACCACCATGCTGGGCGCCCCCTGGTTCATCACCGGCGAGGTCATCCACGGCGAGAAGCGCGGCCGCGACCTCGGCTATCCCACCGCCAACATCCGCCTCGATGCTAATTGCGGCCTCAAGCACGGTATCTACGCGGTGCGGGTCGGCCGCGGCGCCGAGCGGCTGGACGGGGTGGCAAGCTTCGGCCGCCGCCCGACCTTCGATAATGGCGCGCCGCTGTTGGAAATCTTCCTGTTCGACTTCAAGGGCGACCTCTACGGGCAAGCGTTGGACTGCGCCTTCATCGGCTTCATCCGCGAGGAGCTGAAATTCGACAGTATGGAAGCCCTGATCCGCCAGATGGACGACGATTCCGCCCGCGCCCGCGCCATGCTGGCGGCCGCCCCGGACGCATTTCCCCGGCTTGGCGACGTGGATTGAGGCTGAAAGACCGGCCCGCCGGACCTTTGCGCTTCCCCCGCCCGGCTGCTATGGAGAGCCCATGTTTGCGCGGCGCATCATAGGGATTAGCGGCCCGGCTTCCGCCTGAGCTTTCAGCTCGGCGCAAGACCGGGATTTCGTCGTTCCACCCCGCGATTCCGCATCGCCATCCGTTCCCGCGCCATTCCGAGCCAGTCAGCCCCATGTCCGATAAGCCGCAGAAGTCCCGAGAATCCGAAGCCAAAGACTATTCGAAAACCCTGTTCCTGCCGCAGACGGAATTCCCGATGCGCGCCGGCCTGCCGCAGCGCGAGCCGGAGATCCTGAAATACTGGAACGACATCGGCCTCTACGACAGACTGCGCAAGGAAGCCGAGGGCCGCGCCAAGTTCGTGCTGCATGACGGCCCGCCCTATGCCAACGGCAACATCCATATCGGGCACGCGCTGAACAAGATCCTCAAGGACGTCGTGACCAAGAGCCAGCAGATGCTCGGCTTCGACTCCAATTATGTGCCCGGCTGGGACTGCCACGGCCTGCCGATCGAATGGAAGATCGAGGAAGAGAATTACCGCTCCAAGGGCAAGCAGAAACCGGATTTCCGCGACTCGGCCGCGATGGTGGCCTTCCGGAAAGAGTGCCGCGCCTATGCGACGCACTGGATCAACGTGCAGCGCGAGGAGTTCAAGCGGCTCGGCATCATCGGCGACTGGGATCATCCCTACCAGACGATGAGCTATCCGGCCGAAGCGCAGATCGCCCGCGAGCTGATGAAGTTCGCCGCCAACGGCACGCTCTATCGCGGCTCCAAGCCGGTGATGTGGAGCGTGGTCGAGAAGACCGCGCTCGCGGAAGCCGAGGTCGAGTACGAGGACCACACCTCCGACACGGTGTGGGTGAAGTTTCCGGTCACGTCTCCGGCCCATGGCGCGCTTGCCTCCGCCAGCGTCGTGATCTGGACCACTACGCCGTGGACGCTGCCGGGCAACCGCGCGATCTCGTTCTCGCCGAAGATCGCCTATGGCCTCTATGAGGTGACGGAATCACCCGCAGACAATTGGGCGAAGACCGGCGATCTGCTGATCCTTGCCGATGCGCTGGCCGACGGCGTGTTCAAGCAGGCCCGCGTCACCGCCTACAAGAAGGTGCGCGACATCCCGGCCGACACGCTCGATGCGGTGGAATGCGCGCATCCGCTCAAGGGCGTCGCTGGCGGCTACGCATTCACGGTCCCGCTGCTTCCCGGCGATCACGTCACCGACGACACCGGTACCGGCTTCGTGCACACCGCGCCCGGTCACGGCCGTGAGGACTTCGACGTCTGGATGGCCAACGCGCGCGAACTGGATGCGCGCAGCATCAACACCGCGATCCCCTACACTGTCGACGAAAACGGCGCCCTCACCGACCACGCACCGGGCTTTATCGGCAAGCGCGTGCTCACCGACAAGGGCGAGAAGGGCGATGCCAACGAGGCCGTGATCAAGGCACTGATCGAGGCCGGCAAGCTGCTCGCGCGCGGCCGCCTCAAGCATCAATATCCGCATTCCTGGCGCTCGAAAAAGCCGGTGATCTTCCGCAACACGCCGCAATGGTTCATCGCGATGGACAAGGACATCAGCGAGAATGGCCAAGCGAAGAAGGGCGACACGCTGCGCGCCCGCGCGCTGCACGCGATCTCGGTCACGCAATGGGTGCCGCCGTCGGGCGAAAATCGCATCAACGGCATGATCGCCAACCGTCCGGACTGGGTGATCTCGCGCCAGCGCGCCTGGGGCGTGCCGATCGCCGTGTTCGTGCGCGAGAAGAGCGATGGCTCGGCCGAGATCCTGCAGGACGAGATCGTCAACCAGCGCATCACCGAAGCCTTCATGGAGGAAGGCGCCGACGCCTGGTACATGGAAGGTGCCCGCGAGCGCTTCCTCGGGTACCGGGCGAGCGAAGACTGGAAGAAGATCGACGACATCTGCGACGTCTGGTTCGATTCCGGCTCCACGCACGCCTTCGTGCTCGAGGATCGCCAGAACTTCCCGCAGCTCGGCAACATCGTCCGTAAGGTCGACGGTGGCAAGGACACCGTGATGTATCTGGAAGGCAGCGACCAGCATCGCGGCTGGTTCCATTCCTCGCTGCTGGAAAGCGCGGGCACGCGCGGCCGCGCGCCCTACGACATCGTGCTCACCCACGGCTTCACGCTGGACGAGAACGGCCGCAAGATGTCGAAGTCGATCGGCAACACCGTCGAGCCGCAGAAGGTGATCAAGGATTCAGGCGCGGATATCCTGCGTCTGTGGGTCTGCGCCACCGATTATGCCGACGACCAGCGCATCGGCCCGGAGATCCTGAAGAACACCATCGAGACCTATCGCAAGCTGCGCAACACCGCGCGCTGGATGCTGGGAACGCTGCATCACTTCAAGCCGAGCGAGAAGGTCGCCTTTGCCGAGATGCCCGAGCTCGAGCGGCTGATGCTGCACGAACTGGCGGGCCATGCCGAAACCATCCGCAAGGCCTATGCCGCGTTCGACTACAAGACCGTCGTCGCAAGCCTCTCGGCGTTCATGAACTCCGAGCTGTCGGCGTTCTATTTCGATATCCGCAAGGACACGCTGTATTGCGATCCGCCGTCCTCGCTGGCGCGCAAGGCGGCGCTCACCACGATCGATCTGTTGTGCGACGCCATCCTGAAATGGCTCGCGCCGATCCTGAGCTTCACCACCGACGAGGCCTGGCGGATGTTCCGGCCGAATGATGCGCCTTCCGTCCATTTGACCCTCTTCCCCGAGGGCCTCGAACAATTCCGCGACGACAAGCTCGCCGCGAAATGGGAGATCATTCGCAACGTCCGCCGCGTCGTCACCGGCGCGCTCGAGCTCGAACGTGCCGCCAAGAACATCGGCTCGTCTCTGGAGGCCTCGCCGGTGATCTACGTCGCCGACCGCGACATGCTGGCGACGCTGTTCGACATCGACCTTGCCGAAATTTGCATCACCTCGAATTACGAGGTGCGCGAGGGTGAGGCGCCGGCATCGGCGTTCCGTCTCGATGCCGTGCCCGGGGTCGCGGTCATGGTCGAGAAGGCGGTCGGCACCAAATGCGCCCGTTCCTGGAAGATTTCGCCGTCGGTCGGCGAAGACCCTGAGTACTCCGACGTCACCCCGCGCGACGCCAAGGCGCTGCGCGAGTGGAAGGCGCTCGGGGTGGAGGTCTGATAACAGGCCATGGCCCCGCTCCGCGCCGGCATCCTCGCGGCCATCGTCACGCTCGTGGCCGACCAGGCCTCGAAATTCTGGCTGCTGAACGGTTTCGACCTTGCCCGCCGCGGCGTGGTGAAAGTGACGCCGTTCTTCGACCTGGTGCTGGCCTGGAACATCGGCATCAGCTTCGGCTGGCTCCAGAACGACAGCCAGGCCGCGCAGATCGCGCTGATGGCCGTCAAGGCCGTTGCGGTGGTCGCACTCGCCATCTGGATGGCACGGTCCCAGACCCTGCTGGCCACGGTCGCGCTGGGGCTGATCATCGGAGGCGCCATCGGCAACGGCATCGACCGCTTCGCCTATGGCGCGGTGGTCGACTTTGCCCTGTTGCATCTCGAGATCGGCGGAAATACCTATAATTGGTACGTGTTTAACCTCGCAGACGTGGCCATCGTTGTCGGGGTGGCGGCGCTATTGTATGATTCCTTCTTAGGGGTACCCGCCGCAAAAGCGCCCTGATCCCGGCCGATACGGGCAGACAGGTGGAACCTTGGTTTCTGTGAAGATTGGCCGCGCGCGAGCGGCAAAGAGCAGCAATCTGCCACAATATGGAACAGGTACAGTGATGCGCAGCTCGAAGACCAGCATTTCGATGGTTCGAGACCCCCAATCGGGGTTCTGGCGGGCATTGAAATTGTCCGCTGTCATGCTCGGCATCGGTCTCGTGATGTCGGCAGGCCCGGTGCGCGCCGGTGACGACGACGAGGAAGATGACGGGATGACCTTCGAAGAGAGGATCATCGACAATCTGATGTCCGGCATCGGCGCCAAGAGCATGGAAAAGCGCGGCATCGAATACCGAGAACGCTCGCCGCTGGTGGTCCCGCCCAAGCTCGATTTGCCGCCGCCCGCGACTGAGGTCAAGGCCGCCCCGAACTGGCCCAAGGACCCCGAGGAAAAGCGTCGTAAGGAAGCCATCGCGGCACGCAAGAAGGCCACCAAGGAAACGGAAAACTGGCAGGCCGCCCGGCCTCTGACGCCCGCCGAGATGAAGGCTGGCCAGGTGGCCGAGGCCCCCCGCACCATCAACGATCCGATCCAGCCGGGCACCAACGGCAACCCGTCGCTCAGCCCCGCCGAACTCGGCTTTTCCGGCGGGCTGTGGAACATGATGAAGGGCGTCGGCGGCAAGGGCGAGACCAAGCAATTCACGAGCGAGCCCCCGCGCCAGTCGCTGGTCGAGCCGCCCCCGGGCTATCAGACGCCGTCTCCCAGCTACGCCTATGGCGCCGGCGAGGACAAGTCGCGCCGGACCTATTTCGACATCATGTCGGGCAAGGACAAGGAACAATAGCGTTTCCGTCCTGCTGCGACATCCAGATGGAAGCGCCGGCGGCTGATGCACGCCGGACGCGGCCTCCAAATTGCCGATCAGTAACTTGCCTATGCGTTGAGTTCTCTGCTTCGTGACGCGAAGCCTCAGCCGCACGGTGTAGCATGCCGTGCCTCCGGGCCGGACATCCGGACCCGGCCTTTCACCAGGGATCATGATGTCCGCAAACCGATCGGTTGCCTGCCTCCTTGCCGCACTGCTTTCAACGAGTGTCCTGACGGCCGGCGCGGCCCTCGCCCAGACCACAGTGACATCGGCTCCGCCCGCCAGCTTCACACTCGGCAACGGTATGCAGGTCGTGGTGATCCCGGATCACCGCACGCCCGTCGTCACCGAGATGATCTGGTACAAGGTCGGCTCGGCCGACGAGACGCCGGGCAAGTCCGGGCTCGCGCACTTCCTCGAGCATTTGATGTTCAAGGGCACCGACAAGCATCCGGTCGGCGAGTTCTCCCAGACCGTGCTTCGCGTCGGCGGCAACGAGAACGCCTCGACCTCGGTCGACCACACCGACTATTACCAGCGCGTCCCGAAAGAGCAGCTGCCGACCATGATGGAGTTCGAGGCCGATCGCATGACCGGCCTGATCCTCAAGGACGAGAACGTGCTGCCCGAGCGCGACGTCGTGCTGGAAGAATACAATATGCGCGTCGCCAACAATCCGGACGCGCGGCTCAACGAGCAGATCATGGCCGCGCTCTATCTCAATCATCCCTATGGCCGGCCCGTGATCGGCTGGCACCAGGAGATCGAGAAGCTCGACCGCGAGGATGCGCTCGCCTTCTACCGCCGCTTCTACGCGCCGAACAATGCGATCCTGGTCATCGCGGGCGACGTCGAGGCTGCCGACATCCGTCCGCTGGTCGAACGCAATTTCGGCTCCATCCCGGCCCAGCCCGCCATCCCGGCGCGCCGCGTCCGCCCGCAGGAGCCGGAGCCGGCCGCTCCAAGGACCGTCACGCTGGCCGATCCGCGCGTCGAGCAGCCGAGCCTGCGCCGCTATTATCTCGTGCCCTCGGCAACCACGGCCGCGGCCGGCGAGAGCGCGGCGCTCGACGTGCTGGCGCAGCTGATGGGCAGTGGCAACAATTCCTATCTCTACCGCGCCCTCGTGGTCGACAAGCCGCTCGCCGTCTCCGCCAACGCCAGCTATTCGAGCATCTCGCTCGACCCGACCCAGTTCGCCGTAGCGGCTTCGCCGAAACCCGGCGTCAGCTTCGCCGAAATCGAGCAGGTGATCGACGGCGTCATTGCCGATGTCGCGCAGAACCCGATCCGCGCCGAGGATCTGGAGCGGGTGAAGACCCAGCTCATCGCGGAAGCGATCTACGCCCAGGACAATCAGGCGGTGCTCGCGCGCTGGTATGGCGGCGCGCTCACGACGGGCCTGTCGATCGAGGACATCCGAAGCTGGCCCGACCGCATCCGCGCGGTCACCGCCGAGCAGGTTCGCGGGGTCGCGCAGAAATGGCTCGAGAAGAAGCGCTCGGTGACGGGCTATCTGATCAAGGACACCACCGCCGCCAAGCGCGAGGAGAAGCGTTCGTGACCTATCCTTTCCTTCGTCGCATTGCATTCTCCCTTGCCGCCGGCACTGCGTTCGCGTTCGCCACCATCTCGCCGTCGCAGGCCGCCGCAAAGATCCAGCGCCTGGTCTCGCCCGGCGGCATCGAGGCCTGGTTCGTGCAGGACGCGACCGTGCCGCTGATCGCCATGGAATATTCCTTTGCCGGCGGCTCGGCGCAGGATCCCAAGGACAAGGCGGGAGTTGCAAACCTCGTCGGCGACCTGCTCGACGAAGGCTCCGGAGATCTCGACTCCAAGACCTTTCACGAGCGGCTCGACCGCCGCGCCATCGAGCTCAGTTTCAGCGCCAGCCGCGATACCTTCCGTGGCAGCCTGCGCATGCTGCGCGACAACAAGGACGAGGCCTTCGACCTGCTCCGGAGCGCGCTGACCTCGCCGCATTTCGACACCGTCGACGTCGAGCGCATCCGCTCTCAGGTAATCTCGGGCCTGCGCCGCGAGACCACCAACCCGACCTCGCTTGCGAGCCGCAAATTCCTCGAACTCGCCTTCGGCGATCATCCCTATGGCCGGCAGACCAACGGCACGCTCGACAGCGTGCCGACCATCACGGTTGCCGACATGAAGGATTATGTCGGCCGCGTGCTCGCCAGGGACACGCTGAAGATCGCGGTCGTCGGCGACGTCGATCCCGCCGCCCTCGGCAAGCTGCTCGACCACACGTTCGGCAGCCTGCCCGCCAAGGCCAACCTCGCGCCGGTCGCCGACGTCGAGGCGGCCAAGCCGCCGCAGCGCGCCTTCGTGCCGCTCGACGTGCCGCAGACCGTCATCACCTTCGGCGGCCCCGGCGTGAAGCGCAACGATCCCAACTTCATGGCGGCTTACGTCGTCAACCACATTCTCGGTGGCGGCGGCCTGTCCTCGCGGCTCTATCACGAGGTCCGCGAGAAGCGCGGGCTGGCCTATTCGGTCTTCGAGTCGCTGCTGTGGATGGAGCATTCGGCGATCTTCATCGGCAATACCGGCACGCGCGCCGACCGCGCCGGCGACACCATCGACGCCATCGAGACGGAAGTGCGCCGCATCGCCGGGGAGGGCCCGACGCAGAAGGAGCTCGACGAGGCCAAATCCTATCTCAAGGGCTCGCAGATGCTGGCGCTCGACACGTCCTCCAAGCTGGCGCAGGCGCTGCTGCAATATCAGCAGGACAAGCTGCCGATCGATTATATCGAGAAGCGCAATTCCATCGTCGATGCCGTGACCATGGACGACGCCAAGGCGGCCGCGAAGCGCCTCTGGGGCCAGGGCCTCCTGACCGTCGTCGTCGGTCGCGCTCCGCAGGCCGCCGCACAGCCGGCGGCCGCACCGGCGACCAAGTCCAACTGACGTCGCCTGACGTTTCCTGAAACGGCCGGGCTTGCCCGGCCGTTTGCGTTTCCAGGATGCACCATTGCCGAAGGTGGAGGTCCGCGATATGTCCGGACATCACGAAGGGCGCCCTCATGCTGCGGATATCCCGCGATCTCGTCATCGACGAGGACGACATCGAGATCGGCTTTGTTCGCGCCTCAGGCCCGGGCGGGCAGAACGTCAACAAGCTCTCGACCGCGGCGCAGCTGCGTTTCGACGCGCGCAAGCTGACCTTGCCGGAGGATGCGGCGATCCGGCTCGCCCGCATCGCCGGCCAGCGCATGACCAAGGACGGCGTGATCGTGATCCACGCCCAGCGCTTCCGCACCCAGGAACGCAACCGACAGGACGCCATCGACAGGCTCGTCGAGATCTTGACCGAGGCGATGATACGGCCCAAGCCGCGGCGCGCGACCAAGCCGACCTTTGGCTCCAAGCAGCGCCGGCTCGAAGGCAAGAAGCGCCGCAGCGACGTCAAGGCCGGACGCGGCGGCGGACGCGGGTTCGACGATTAGGGACCCTGTGGGCAGGGCGGACTTAAGCCATGCAATTGCAGGCCGTCGGGACTAAATTGACGCCTTCACCGCGCTCTTTGAGTCCTTCGATGCCCGTCCGCCAATTGCCCGAGCAAGTCGTCAACCGCATCGCCGCCGGCGAGGTGGTCGAACGGCCCGCGAGCGTGGTCAAGGAACTGGTCGAGAACGCGATCGATGCGGGTGCGAGCCGGATCGACGTCTTCACCGATGGCGGCGGGCGGCGGCGGATCGGCATCACCGACGACGGCAGCGGCATGACCGCAAGGGACCTCGCGCTCGCGGTCGAGCGCCATGCCACCTCCAAGCTCGACGACGAGGACCTGCTGCAGATCCGCACCCTCGGGTTCCGGGGCGAGGCGCTGCCCTCGATCGGTTCGGTGGCGCGTCTCTCCATCACCACGCGGCATATCAGCGAGCCGCATGCCTGGGCGCTCACTGTCGAGGGCGGCGACAAATCCGAGATCATGCCGGCGGCGTTGGCCCATGGCACCCGCGTCGAGGTCAATGACCTCTTCTATGCGACACCGGCGCGGCTGAAATTCCTGAAAACCGACCGCACCGAGGCGGAGGCCATTCGCGAGGTGGTGCGGCGCCTCGCCATGGCGCGGCCGGACGTCGCCTTCACGCTCGCGGGCGAAGAGCGCGCGCCCGTGACCTGGGCCGCGGCGCTGCCAGGCGCGGCCGGACGGCTGACGCGGCTCGGTGACATCCTGGGTGCTGAATTCCGCAGCCACGCCATCGAGGTCCATGCCGAGCGCGAAGGCGTCGTGGTCGCCGGCTATGCCGCAGCGCCTGCGCTGACCAAGGCGAACGCGCTCGGGCAATATCTCTTCGTCAACGGCCGCCCGGTGCGCGACAAGCTGATCCTGGGCGCGGTGCGCGGGGCCTATGCCGACTATCTGCCGCGCGACCGCCATCCGGTACTGGCGCTGTTCGTGACGCTCGATCCGCGTGAGGTCGACGCCAACGTGCATCCCGCGAAGACCGAAGTGCGCTTCCGCAATTCCGGCCTCGTCCGCGCCCTGATCGTGCACGGCTTGAAGGAGGCGCTCGCGCGCGAGGGCCGGCGCACCGCCGCCAACAGCGGCGAGAGCGCGCTGTCCTCGTTCCGGCCAGCCTTCACGCCGCGCCCCGCAAGCTGGGATTGGCGAGCCTCGCCATCCGCGCCCGTTGCGCCGATGCCGTCGTTCGATGGCAGAGCCGCGCCCGCCTTCGCCGAGCGCGCGCAGGCTGCGTTCGATGTCGGCGCGCCCAGCGCCGACATCAGGTTCGAATCGCAGCCGGTGACGGACCTCGTTGATCGTCCGCTCGGCGCCGCGCGCACGCAGATCCACGAGACCTACATCGTCTCGCAGACCCGCGACGGCCTTATCATCGTCGACCAGCACGCCGCGCATGAGCGCATCGTCTACGAGCGGCTGAAGGCGTCACTGGCCGAAAACGGCGTGCAGCGGCAGATCCTGCTGATTCCCGAGATCGTCGAGATGGACGAGGCCACGGTGGAGCGACTGCTGGACCGCAGCGACGAGCTGGCCTCGTTCGGGCTCGCCATCGAATCCTTCGGCCCCGGTGCGGTCGCGGTGCGCGAGACGCCGTCGCTGCTCGGCAAGACCAATGCCGGCGGGCTGCTGCGCGATCTCTCCGAGCATATGGCCGAATGGGACGAGGCTCTTCCGCTCGAGCGGCGCCTGATGCATGTCGCGGCGACCATGGCCTGCCACGGCTCGGTGCGTGCCGGCCGCAGGCTCAGGCCGGAGGAAATGAACGCGCTGCTCCGCGAGATGGAGGAAACGCCAAACTCCGGCCAGTGCAATCACGGCCGGCCGACCTATGTCGAGCTGAAGCTGAGCGACGTGGAGAAGCTGTTCGGGCGGAGATAGCGTTTGTAGCGTGGATTAGCCGAAGGCGTAATCCACCATTTCTGTCTCCGCGGAAATTGATGAGGTGGATTACGCTTTCGCTAATCCACCCTACGCACCGAGCGTGAAGCTACGCCTTCCGCAAAAACACGAACTCCGTGTCGTCATACGCCCGCCGCTCCAGCTCCTCGAAACCTTCGGGCGTCGCGAACTGTGCGGCCTTCGCCTCCTCCACCACGAGCAGCGCGCCCGGCGTCAGCCAGCCGCCATCGCGCAAGGAGGCCAGCGCCTTCTCGGCAAGGCCCCTGCCATAGGGCGGATCGAGGAACACCAGCGAGAACGGCTCGACCGGATGCGCGGGGCCGAGATCGGTCGCATCGCGGCGATAGACTTTTGTCACCCCGCCGAGACCGAGCGTTTCGACGTTGTTGCGGAGCAGCGCGCGCGCCTCCGCGCCGTTGTCGACGAACAGCACGAATTTCGCGCCGCGCGAGGACGCCTCGATGCCCAGCGCACCGGTGCCGGCGAAGAGATCGAGCACGCGGGCGTCCGGAATCGGATCGTCATAGGCGTGCACGAGGATGTTGAACACGGACTCGCGCAGGCGGTCCGCCGTGGGGCGGATATCACGCGAGGACGGTGAGGCGAGATTACGCCCCTTCAAGCGACCGCCGACGACGCGCAAGTCAGTCCTCCCGCGGCGTCAAATCGCGCTTGCCGTGATAGCCGCGCTTGGGACGGCGCGGCGGGCCATAGCCGCTGGCTTCGGCCTCGTTGCGCTCGCGTGCTTCCTCGCTGCCGGTGCGTTGCACCAGCACGCGGCGGCCCTTGCGGTCGTTGATCACGTCGCGCTTGGTCGGGGGCTTCTTCGCGGCCGGCGCAGCATCATCGCCCGACGATGCCTTCTTCGGCACATCGAACTGCGCGCCCGACTTTTCGATGATCTTGTCGCCGAGCTGGTCGCGCAGCACGCGCGACTTGATCTCCTCGACCTCGCCTTCGGGGACTTCACCGAGCTGGAAGGGACCGTAGGAGACGCGGATCAGCCGGTTCACCTCGAGCCCGAGATGGGCGCAGACGTTGCGCACCTCGCGGTTCTTGCCTTCGCGGATCGCGAACACCAGCCAGACATTGGCGCCCTGGTCGCGCTCCAGCGTCGCGTCGATCGGGCCGTATTTGACGCCCTCGATCTCGACGCCGTTCTTGAGCTCATCGAGCTGGGCCTGGGTGACGTCGCCATGGGCACGGACACGGTAGCGGCGCAGCCAGCCGGTATCCGGCAATTCGAGCGTGCGCGCGAGCCCGCCGTCATTGGTGAGCAGCAGCAGGCCCTCGGTGTTGAAGTCGAGCCGGCCGACCGAGATCAGGCGCGGCAGGCCTTCGGGCAGATTGTCGAACACGGTCGGACGCCCTTCCGGGTCGTCATGCGTCGTCATCAGGCCGCGCGGCTTGTGGTAGAGGAACAGCCGCGTGCGCTCGCGCTCCGGCAACGGCTTGCCATCGATCGTGACGACATCGTTCGGCGTGATGTCGAGCGCGGGCGAGTTGATGACGCGGCCGTTGACGTTGACGCGGCCCTGCGTGACCATCTCTTCGGCATCGCGCCGCGAGGCGAGGCCCGCACGCGACAGCACCTTGGCGATGCGCTCGCCGGGCTTCTTCGGCTTCGGTTCTTCCTCCCGGCGCGGCTTGCGATCGACATCACGATCGCGCTCGCGATAGGCGCCGCGGCCGCCGAACGCCGGACGCTTCTCGAAGATCCGGCTCTCGTCCTCGTTCTCACGGCGCGGACGATCGCGGAAGCCGCCTTCGCTGCGCGGATGCTCGTGCCAGTCGGAGCGCTCGCGCGGCCGGCTGAATTTCGGGCGGTCGCCACCACGGTCACCCTCGCCGTCGCGGCGGGGCCGGTCCAACTTGGGACGGTCGTCGCGCGGACGATCGAATTTGGGACGCTCGCGGAACGGACGATCCCCCGAGGCGCGATCATCGCGCGACCGGGAGACACGCGGACGGTCATCGCCGCCTTCGCGCTTCTGCCAGGGCTTGTCTCCGCCGCGATCGCGGCCGCCGAAATCCTTGCGCGGGCCGCGATCCCCACGGACGCGTTCGCGATCCGGAGCGCCGCGCGAGAACTTGCGCTCGCCGTCGAATTTGCGTTCCGGACGGTCGCCACGCGGGGCGCGATCACCGCGATCGAAATGCGGGCGGTCTCCGCGCGGCTTGAAGCTGCGCTCGCCGCGATCTTCACGCGGCCCGCGGTCAGGCCCTCTCGAAAACTTGCGCTCGCCGTCGAATTTGCGCTCCGGACGGTCGCCACGTGGGGCGTAGGGCTTCTTGTCGCCGAACTTCCTGTCGCCGGTCCTCGCCGCCGGGCGGGACTCGTCGCGGTCGCGGCTGCGCGGCGGACGGTCGCCGCCATAGGACGGCCGATCGCCGCGCGGCTTGAAGGGACGCTTCTCGCCATCGCGCGAGGAGCGATCGGAAAACGGGCGGTCGCCCCGCGGCTGGAAGCTGCGCTCGCCGCGATCCTCGCGCGGCCGGTCGTCGCGATTGAATTTCGGCCGGTCGCCGAAGCTGCGGCGCGGGGCATCGCCGTCCGCGCGCGGGCGCGGCGGACGGCTGTCGCGGTCGCCGCGGGGCGGGCGGGCGTCGCTCCTGCCCTCGGGGCCGCGCTTGGCGAACTTCTTCTCGGGGCCACGCGGCTTGCCGGAACGGCCTTTGGGAGGTCCCTTGGGGGGGCCTCGCCGGCCGCGGGAATCGTTGTCTTTGTCGCTGTCGCGAGGCATGAATGATCTCACTCAGGGGATGGCCGGAAAGCATGGCGCGCGCGTTGCGGGCCGCATGCTCAGGCAAAGTCGATAAGCACTTCTGCTGAAGGCGCAGCTACTAGCAGGTTTCTTCGGATGATACGAGGCTTGAAAGCCCCCTCTTTCATGGATTTGGCGCTCAAAACGGCCGAAAATGCCGGAAAGGCGGGCGAAGTCCCGATCGGCTGCGTCGTGGTCCGCAATTACGAGGTCATCGCCACCGCCGCCAACCGGACCCTGACCGACCACGACCCCACGGGCCATGCCGAGATCATTGCGCTGCGCGAGGCCGCGAAAAAGATCGGCAGCGAGCGCCTGGTCGACTGCGACCTCTACGTGACGCTGGAGCCCTGCACCATGTGTGCGGGCGCAATCTCCTTTGCAAGGGTGCGGCGGCTCTATTACGGCGCGGCCGACCCCAAGGGCGGCGCGGTGGAGTCGGGCGTGCGGTTCTTCACCTCGCCGACCTGCCATCACACGCCGGATGTCTATTCCGGAGTCGGCGAGAGCGAGGCGGCGCGGCTCTTGCGGGAGTTCTTCCGGGAGCGGCGCTAGGGCGCGAGGAAGAACGCACGCAGCGCCTTTGCGGTCACGTCGGGGTTCTCCTCGGTGAGGAAGTGGCCGGAATCGACCGGCATGCCCTCGACATGGGTGGCCCATTGCTTCCAGATCTCGAGCGGGGTGGCCGCGGCCTGCGCGATGCCGACACCGCCCCACAGGGCCAGCATCGGCACCGTGATCTTGTTGCCGGCCTCAAAATCGGCCTTGTCGAGCTCGTAGTCGACATAAGCGCCGGCGCGGTAGTCCTCGCACATCGCGTGGATGCGGGCGGGATCGCGGAACGGGGCGATGTAGTGGTCGAGCGCGCGCGGGTCGATCGCGTCCAGCGTCTTCGACTTGGTCTGGCTCGCCATCTTGAAGCGCAGGAAGAACTCGCCCTGCCCCGCGATCAGCGTCTCCGGCAATGGCGCGGGCTGGGCGAGAAACGTCCAGTGCCAGATCTTGAGTGCGTAGGCGCGGTTCATCCGCTCCCAGTAATTATAGGTCGGCAGGATATCGAGCACGGCGAGCTTCGACAGACGGCCGGGATGATCGAGCGCCAGCCGATACGACACGCGGCCGCCGCGGTCGTGGCCGGCGAGCGCGAAGTGGACGTGGCCGAGCTGCTCCATCGCCTCCACCATCGCCTTCGCCATCGCGCGCTTGCTGTAGGGCAGATGCTGCGCGTCGCTCTCGGGCATGTCGGACCAGCCATAGCCCGGCAGGTCGGCGATGATCAGCGTGAACTTGTCGGCAAGCCGCGGCGCGACGCGGTGCCACATCACGTTGGTTTCGGAGAAGCCGTGCAGCAGCAGCAGCGGCGGTCCCTTGCCACTGATGCGGGCGAAGATGCGGCCCGAGGCGGTGTTGATCCATTCGGAGGCGAAGCCGGGATAGAGGTCGGCGAGATCGGACATGGTTCCTCCCACGGTCATTTGGGGGTGCCTCGTGACAAAAGTTCGAAAACAACCCCATGCACAGTAGCGGTATTATAGGCGGGGTGGCTAACTCCAACAATTGATTGCGTATTTCCGGTACTCCGAAATCGCTCCGTCCCGTCGAGAGTTCGGACCGGCGCCTGACAGGTTCCGTCCGTCAGGCCGCGCTTAGGCCTTCGCCTTCTCGGCTTCCACCGCCTGCCAGCCGATGTCGCGGCGGCAAAAGCCGTCCGGCCAGCGAATGCGGTCGACGGCCTGATAGGCGCGGCTCTGCGCCTGCGTCACCGTCGCGCCCAGCGCGCAGACATTGAGCACGCGGCCGCCATTGGCGAGGATCGCGCCGTCCTTGGCGACGGTGCCGGCATGGAAGATCTCGGCGGTCTCGACCGCGGCGGCCTCCTCGAGGCCCTCGATGCGCGTGCCCTTCTGGTAGTCGCCGGGATAGCCCTTCGCCGCCATCACCACGGTGAGCGCGGTCTCCTTGTGCCAGCGGAGATCAAAGTTCTTCAGCTGGCCGTCGCAGGATGCCAGCAACGCCGGCACGATGTCGCTCATCATGCGCAGCATCAAGACCTGGCACTCGGGGTCGCCGAAGCGGACGTTGAACTCGAACAGCTTTGGGCCCTGCGTGGTCAGCATGATGCCGGCATAGAGAATGCCGCGGAACGGCGTGCCGCGCTGCTTCATGCCGGCGACGGTCGGCAGGATGATCCTCGCCATAATGGCGTCGTGAACCGCGGGCGTCACCAGCGGCGTCGGCGAATAGGCGCCCATGCCGCCGGTGTTCGGGCCGAGATCGTGGTCGAACACGCGCTTGTGGTCCTGCGCGGAGGCCAGCGGAATGGCTGTTACGCCGTCGCACAGCGCAAAGAAGCTGATCTCGCGGCCCGCCAGAAACTCCTCGATCACCACTTCCGCGCCGGCCTCGCCGAACGCTCCTTCGAACATCATGGCGATGGCGTCCTCGGCCTCGCGCACGGTCTTGGCGACGACGACGCCCTTGCCGGCGGCAAGCCCGTCGGCCTTCACCACGATCGGCGCGCCCTGGCTCTGCACATAGGCGCGCGCGTCATCGGCATTGGTGAAACGCTTGTAGGCGCCGGTGGGAATGCCGAACTCGGTGCACAGCGCCTTGGTGAACCCCTTGGAGCTTTCGAGCTGGGCGGGGATTTTGTTCGGCCCGAACGCCTTGATGCCGCTAGCGGTGAGATCATCGACGATGCCCGCCGCCAGCGGCGTCTCCGGCCCGACCACCACGAGCTCGACCTTGTTCTGCTTGCAGAAGGCGATCACGGCGGCATGGTCGGCGACATCGAGCGCCACGCACTCCGCCTCGCGCGCGATGCCGGCATTGCCGGGCGCGCACCAGAGTTTGGTCACGAGGGGAGAAGCCGCGATTTTCCACGCCAGGGCATGTTCGCGGCCGCCGGAACCGAGCAGGAGAATGTGCATCAGAGGCTCAGAAATGAAGGGTTTGCTTGGGCGGAGGTCGCATGAATCGGGGTGGGGCTCAAGGGGGCGGACCCGAACTCCCCGTCATTCCGGGCACGGCGAATTGCTACCGCCCCCATCTTCTCGTGAAAGAATGATGTCTGCCTAGCGGATTGAAGGCTGGAAAGAGACTGATCTGGCTTCCGTGAAACGTTCCCTGCACGCGCTGAAAGAGCCTAGTCTCTGGGGTGGTAGAGCCGTCAGCCCAAGAGCCGTTCTTTGAGACTTGCTTCTGCTTGCACTTTTCCGAGCACGAAGGAAAGTGCGACCATCAACCTCTTGCTGTGCTCACTATAGTCCAGCGCCTCACCGGGACTAACGCGCCTGTCCCCTGAACCATGCGCCGCTAGATTTCGCGCACTGCGCAGCGTTACAAACAAATCGCGAGCATTCTCATCAACCTCATTGTGCTTAAACAATTCATCCATTATCCGGTCGGCGCTCGTTCGCTTAATTCCCGCTGCGTCGCCGATCCGAAAAAGAAGAGCTTCAATATCCTTGAAGACTTCAATGATAGCCGCTTCAGGAAACTCGTTTGCAAGCCGCAGAAATTTCTTTTCTTCGGTCAGCGGTACAATTCTTTGGTTGTCGGGCACCTCATCCAGGGATTCTGAAGGCGGCGGCAATCTCGCCGCCTCTTTGCGCGCAGTTTCTAACTGCTTTTCGAAGGTGGCTTTGGCGCCCCCGACAGAAAACTCTTGAAGCCTCTCGGCGAGACCTACTAGTTGCTTCCGTACAATAAACAACAAGCTCAGGACCACGATAGGCCACGCTAGTGAGCCGACGATAGCAGCAATGAACGATTTCCAGTCCATCACTTCCCCCCGGAAATAACTCTGAATGTAAACGACCCATAGCGAGCAACAACGCTTCGTTAAGGGGCAACGACCCGAAACCAATCACGCATTGTCTGGCGCACGCGATCCATCTCTTCAGAAGAAATTGTGCTCATGTGGCAGACCGTGTTTCGCAAATGAACTAGCAGCCGAGCTTCCTGAATTAGCGCTTTATCGCGCACCAAATCACTGAAATCGTCTTTCCAGTTCATATCGATCACACGCAAAAGCTGAGGCAAGGTCATTAGTGCGGACTTGTCGCGCGATCCCAACGCCATCCAGCTCTTAATTTCTTCCTGTTCTTCGAGCTTAGCGACCTCTGCTTGCAGGTCTGGCGGGACTTTAGTCCACCAGTCCGCCTCCTGCCCATCCTTCGAAAGCACCTCGACAATCAGCTCTCGAAGATAGCTCTCAAAAACGAAAAACAGCCTGAAAGCCTCTGCCGCTTCGCTGGCACTACGGACCTTATCGGGCACCATCGTTGCTAGATCGTAGGACGGCGAAAGTAGCAACGTTTCCTTCGGCACGACCTCTTCAAGGCGATCAATGGTTCGCTCAGCAGCTTGACCGAGCATCAAGAACAACGCCGCGCGCGAGTCCGTCGTCATTGGAAGGTCTTACGCAGCGCGTTAAAGATATTAAGATACACCTCCTCCGTTCCATTTGATGGAAGGTGGATTTGAAGATTGTAGTGAAATTCCGTCCTAATGCCCTTGCGAGATGATCCTCGTCGATCCCTTTCGTCCGCTTCGTCATCAGGCTGGTCATCAATCTCGTTACGCTTTTCGTCCTCATTCGGGGTGGTCTGCGCCTGGAAATCACCCAAATTGACGAGCGCTAAGAAAGTGTTCGCTATTCGACCCGTCAAATCCGAATCCGTGCCTGCCACCTGTGCTACTAAGCCCTTTAAGCGGTCTCCCGTCAGCTCATTAGCGGATTGATCCGCATCGAACAGCGGCCCATAGGCTCTGCGGACACCGTCAGCTAGAACCGCCCGGCGCTTATCGCCTTTCAACAGCCGATAGGCTGGAGTTGGAATATTTTGTCCATCCAAGAATCCGAGATGCCGCAGTAACGGGATGAACGCACGATCATTCGTGTTTTTCAGGCCCATCGTGTTCTGCAAGAAGGTGTGAGTAAAGGTATCTGGTACCTTAGCGGAGTTGATCTTTTCAAAAAGCGTCGGCAGATTTTTGTAGGAAACTAAGTATGGTAGTGAAACAGCCATTTTGTCCGCCTCCAGCACCAGCGAGTCGACGCCGAAGTTAACACGGCAGCTTTCTATCAATCACTTATAAGTTGCATCATTGCACAGCTTCCACAGTCCCCTGTGAATATTCTCCCGTGCGATTACGGTGATAGTGCACAACACTCTAAAGCAACGGCATCAATTGGCATGTTACCGTAGTTCCCAGTCCGGCCTAAGCCCTTTGCCCATGACATCTCTTCCACTTTTTGCCGCTTCCGCAGGGACACTGATCGTTCCTGCCAATCTTCCCTTTGGCTTGGGTCTTCGCAATTCGCTGCTGCTGCAACGTCGCACCTTTCGCGCGAAGACGCTCAAGTTCTGCGTCTGATAGTCCAGCAACTGTTATGTGGCTCAGGTGGGCACCAAACAACTTCCCGTCTTTGTCGTATTCGAATTCGACAAGACGCCGTGTTGCGCTTTTGTCTGCGAGCATGACAACACGGGTGTGTTCGATAGCCCCTTCCGCATTCCGTGGCGCGTCGGGAGACCAAACAAACTGAGTCATCTCCATCCCACCGTAGGATGAAAGGGGACGTGATCGCTTAAGCTCTCTGTTCTCCTTCAGCCCGTTGTCAATCGATGAGGCGAGGGTGTTCCGCCAGTCGCCGGCACCATCCAGGATGAAACTAGATAGTTCCGCTCTATGCGGTTCATTTGCAGCACCGAGCAGATCGATAATCTCCGCAATCCGAGACGGCATCGCCTGCCGAGGCTTCGGCGGTGCGTCGCCGGCGAGTACGGCGCTGAAATATTCGTTGACGGGCGTTGTGTACCCATCGAAGTACATCTTATCGGCGCTGTCGGAAACCTCCTCCGCATACTGCGTATAGTTATTTTCCGTAAGGTACATGCCGAAGTGATCCATCTCATCATTGAGATCGATCTTGTGCGACTGGCCGGCCCGCACCCGCTGCTCGACGAAATGTAAGAAAATCAACGGGTTGTCGAAGAGATCGGCGTACACCCGAAGATCATCGAGCGAGAGCGGCCATAACGGCCGCTGTCCGACATCGATACCAAGGGGGACCAAATGCTGCGCGCGCGCGGCCAGTGCGGAGAGCGCATCGAGTGTGATTGTGCACACCGTAACGTGCCGAAAGTCCCCGCGGCGCAGTTTGGCGACCTCATTATGTTCCGAATCGGCGATCGAAACTTCGGGCGCGCTCTCGAAGAAATCAACAAATCTGCCCCCTTGCCGAGCAGGCGCCTGCAGAAGTGTGCGGAGCGAAGAAAGATGAGATTCAAGATCATTCGCGGGCGAGGTGTAGGTGAAGGCGCCGCCCTTCACTTCGATTACGAAAAGGTGGTCTTCGTAGATTAAAATGCCATCGGCTTCGTGCCATTGGGCGGGGCCGTTACCAACCTTCCATTTGTAGAAAACCGGCCGATAAACCCGCGCCCCGGGTAACAAGCGAGAAAGGTAGACGAACGGCAGCTCTTCCGACGCGGCCTTCTGACCGGCATTCCACGGTTCTTTGTAAGCCGGTTCAAGCTCCACGACGATTCGCCGCAACACCCGGTAGACGTTGTCGAACAGGCTGAATAGATCGAAGCAATACGTCGAACCATCCAGCCTTATAAACGGTCGCCGCATTACCGGCCAGATTCGCAACGGCCAACCTTCAAATTCGCCGGGCGCGAAGAATTCGGTGTCCTCGCCGGGTGAATAGCTCATCGCATCTAGCAATATCTTTGGAAGGGCCGTGTTTTTTTCGACCTCAAAAAGATCCATACCCACCATCTCGCCAGTAAACTTGTCGCGTAGCGCTGCGAGGTTTGGGTCCTCAAAGACCTTTTCCATCAGCGCTTCAATGCTCAAGTCGGGATGCTCCGCAGCGAGAACGTCAAGCCGTTCCATCGATTGGGCGTGCAGTGCCTTCATGTCGATTGCGATGTCCATAAGACCGCGCGTAAGCCGGGTAAGAATCTTATCGAACTCGGCTACCAGCGCGGCCGCATCAAGCCCAAGCAGTTTTGACATCACGGCCGAATGCGGCGCCAACACGTCCAGCAGGGCCTGCCGCTCGTGATGCTGATAGCGTTTCCCGCGAATATTCAGCCAAAGTGTTTCCGCTCGGAAACGAAACGCCTCCAGTTGCATGTCCAGCTGAGGCTCTTGAGCTTGGCGATGCGCGGTCAAGCAAATCTGGTAATCGAGCGTAAGGCGGCGGAAGAGCGTCTCGACGTCTGCCTTGAGCCTGCTCCAATCTTCTTCGCTTACGTCGTCTGAATATTCGCCGGGCTTGACCGATACGACCACGCTTTGCACGTAGTCGACCATACGGGCGGCGGCGAGTTTTTCTGAATCGCTGACGGCTTTCTTGCCCAGGCCGACAACCGCGGTGGAATATTCCCACCATCCCCGTTGAAGAAGTCGAGCCGGCGGTAGGCGAGCGATCTGAGTTGCAATGGATTGCACGAGCTCTTCGATTTCCCGGACCGCGATGGGATACTGTGCGACCATCCGCGCTTGAGCAGCCTCGTGCTGCTCTTTGGTGGCCCTCGAGCGACCGACCATGATCCTTCCGAACCGGGCGAATTCCATCGGCCCAGCGGCGAAATAGTCGTCAGGTGCTCTTTTTTTGGCTTTTCGCTTTTTCGGTTTGGCCACAGGGACCTGCTCCTCGGTGTCCGCTATAGTAGCCAAGTCCGCAAAAGGAGCGAACTAAGGAAAAGCTTCCTCGACAATCGCGGCCAGCTCCATTGAAACGTACTAGGCTCCTAGGGAGCGCCACATCCTGGATGATGGTTGCAGCAGCGGGGACAGGGGTTCGCTACGTCTGGGCAAACCCAAGAAGATCCCGGCGCGAACGAAATTCGATAGTCTTTTCAATGTCGCCATCGCTGCGTTCGTGGTATCCACTCGACGGAACAGTCTGGCCATGACCTAAACCTGCCTCCCCGCGATGATCTCCTGCAGTGTCGCCACATGCCGCGCAAACGCGCCCCTGCCTGTCGCCGTGGCAGTCACCATCGTCTGCGGCTTCTTCCCCACGAACGCCTTCTCCACCGAGACGTAACCCGCCTTCGCCAATGTCTCGATATGCGCGCCGAGATTGCCATCGGTGGCGCCGGTAAGCTTTTTCAATCGCGAGAACTCGAGGCCCGCCGTCGCCGGCAGCGCGTTCAGCGCCGCCATGATCTTCAGCCGCAGCGGCTGGTGGATGATGTCGTCGAGCTCGGCCATCAGCTGCGCCGCATCCAGAGGCCGCCGAGGATCAGGCCGCCGCCGTTGACGAAGGCCATCCAGAGCGGGAACGCCTCGCCGATCCAGAAGAAGCCGATCAGCGTCAGCGCGGAGATGCCGAGACCGATCGTGACGAAGGCGGTGCCGAACCAGAGGCCCGCCAGCGTGTAGAACAGCATGAAGTAGAGCGGCCAGAATGCCCCTAGCTGGCGCGGGCCGAAATGGCCGATGACGTCGGTGCAGAGATAGCCGAAGGCGAAGAACGACAGGAAGACCAGCAGCAGGCGGACGTCGAAGCCTGATACGCGCGGGTGATGCGGCGGGTTGAGCAGGCGGAGCCCGACGAGACCGGCGACGCCCACGATATCCACGGTGGCCCAGGCGTGGATCGCGTAAGGCGGCCAGAGCCAGGTGACGAGATTGCCTGCGAACACCAGGATGCCCCACCAGATCGCCGCGAGGCTCGCCAGCTCATAAAGCTGCGACTGCTTCACGCGCTGGACGATATCGTCGATGTCGGCCAGCGCCGCGGAGGCTTCCTTGCTGTCGATCATGGCGTGCCTTTCAGGTGCTGGGCTGGCGGGTTATGCGCGGTGGCAGCGGGCGCGGCGGGTGAGGGCTCTTTCCACTTGGGGATTGTCTCCGCAATTCTTGACGATCCCGGTGCGGAGACAGCCCTCTCCCCGGCCCTCCCCGCACGCGGGGGAGGGAGACTGCCGCCGATGCCGCTCCATCTTTTGCTCTCATCGGCGCTTGGCGTGGCGGATCGCATCACGACTGCCCTGCCCCGCGCGTGGCGACGTCTTCGGCGATGGCGTTGATGGCCTTCGGGCTCGTCACCATGCCCATGTGGTTGACGCCGTCGATCAGCTTGACGTCGACCGAGGGTTTGATCGCCTGCACGGTCGCGGCATATTGACCGGAGATCATCATCTCGTCCTCGGCGCCGCCGAAGATCGTCATCGGGTGGGTCACGGCCGGAAGATCGAGGCGATAGCCGCGCGTGGCGAAATTGCGCATCAGGCGGTCGGAATAGGTGGAGACGAGGATCTTCTCGTAGTTCGGCCGGACCGCGAAGGCGAGCACGGCGAGCTGCGCGCAGCAATCGATGCCGAGCTTGCGCAGCGCGGTGAGGCCGAGGATGCGCGGGATGTCGACACTGACCCAGCCGCCAGAGTCCGGCTTGTTGGTCGGCGCGTCATAGCCGAGATAGGGCGCGACCAGCACGGTGCGAACGAACATGTCCTGCACGATCGGTGTCGCGGCGACGCGCAGCGAGAAGCCGGCGCCGGCGGAATGGCCGACCAGGGTGAGCGGCAGATCCGGCGCGGTCTTGCGGACCTCGGCGACGAAATCGACGAGGTCGTCCTCGAGCTGGCCGACATAGCCGATGTCGCCGCGGGTGCCGGAGCCGCCGTGGCCGCGGATGTCGAGCGCCCAGGTCTCGACCCCGCGCGCGGCCATCGCATGGGTCAGCGCGTGGTTGACGGTGGCGCTGGAGCCGGAGGAGCCGTGGATGAAGATCGCGGCGGTGCCGGTTGCGGGGCCGCTCGCCGCATAATGGCGAAAGCCGATCCAGCTGCCGTCGCGGGCCTGGAAGCGCTCCATCGGCGGAAGGGTGGACCAGTCGATGCCCTTGGCGGAGTCCGAGACGGACATCATTTCGGGCGGCCGCGTCAGCGGCGTTGCGATCATCGCGGTTAGGATCAGCGCGACGGCGCCGACCGCACACAGGGCCCATGTCAGTCCGTTGAACACGCCGCGCAGCAACCGCATCGCCATGGCTCGAACTCCCCTAACCCTCAGATTACAGAGTACTCTATATTGCAGAGTACGCACGATTTCAATCTCGGCATTGGCGCTCTCAGGCGAAAATCCTTAAACAGCGGGTCTGACCCCATTATGCCGAATCGTGTATCGATGCCGCCCGCGGAACCCCTGCTCAACGCCCCCGAATTCACCGTGTCCGAGCTGTCCCAGTCCCTGAAGCGGACGGTGGAGGACGCGTTCGGCCATGTCCGCGTCCGCGGCGAGATCTCCGGCTTCCGCGGCGCGCATTCCTCGGGGCATTGCTATTTCGCGCTCAAGGACGAGAGCGCCAAGATCGAGGCGGTGATCTGGAAGGGCGTGCACGGGCGGATGCGCTTCAAGCCCCAGGAGGGGCTCGAGGTGATCGCCACCGGCAAGCTCACGACCTATCCGGGCTCCTCGAAATACCAGATCGTGATCGAGGCGCTGGAGCCGGCTGGCATCGGCGCGCTGATGGCGCTGATGGAGGAGCGCAAGAAGAAGCTCGCCGCCGAAGGCCTGTTCGACGAGGCGCGCAAGCAGCTGCTGCCCTGGCTGCCCGACGTGATCGGCGTGGTGACCTCGCCGACCGGCGCCGTGATCCGCGACATCCTGCACCGGCTCAATGACCGCTTTCCGCGCCATGTGCTGGTGTGGCCGGTGAAGGTGCAGGGCGAAGGCTCGGCCGAACAGGTCGCCGCGGCCATCCGCGGTTTCAACGCGCTGCCGGAGGGCGGCCAGATTCCGCGGCCCGACGTGCTGATCGTCGCGCGCGGCGGCGGCTCGCTGGAGGACCTCTGGTCGTTCAACGAGGAGATCGTGGTGCGCGCAGCGGCCGAGAGCATGATCCCGCTGATCTCCGCGGTGGGCCACGAGACAGATATCACGCTGATCGACTTCGTCGCCGACAAGCGCGCGCCGACGCCGACGGCGGCGGCCGAGATGGCGGTGCCGGTGCGCAGCGATCTCTTTGTCGAGGTCGCCGATCTCGCCCGGCGCACCCGCGCTTATTGGCAGCGCGCCCATGAGAGCCGCCGCAGCGAGCTGCGCGCGGCTGCGCGTGCGCTGCCGGCGGCCGGCGACCTGCTCGCGATCCCCCGGCAGCGGCTGGATTCGGCGGGCAGCGCCCTGCCGCGCGGGCTGAAGGCCAACACGCATGCGCATTTCCGCAGATTTACCGCGGCGAGCTCGAAGCTGACGCTGCGCGTGCTGCACGGGCAGATCTCGCAGGCCGATCACCGGCTCACCGTGTGCGGCGAGCGGCTTGGTCTCTCCGCGCGCTCCTTGCTGCGGCAGCGGCGCGATCGGTTTGCCGGGCTCGAGGTGCGGCTGCGCGCCTCGAAGCTCGCCAATGCGCAGGCGCAGCGCAATGCGATTCTCCGCCAGCGCGAGCGCACGCAGCGCCTCGGCGAGCGCGCCGGCCGCGCGCTGGTCACGCTGCTGCAGCGGCTCGACGCCCGCGTCGAGGCCAGCGGCAAGCTGCTCTCGGCGCTGTCCTATCGCGGCGTGCTCGCACGCGGCTTCGCGCTGGTGCGCGACGAGGCCGGGCATCCCGTGCATGCGGCGAATGCGATCGGCCCCGGCGCGCGCGTCGAGATCGAATTCGCGGATGGCCGCGTGGGTGCGACCACGGATGCGGATCGCCCGGCGCCGGCGACCAAACGCGCGCCGGTGAAGGCCGCAGCGCAGGACGCCAAGCCCGCGCCGAAGCGCGTGGGCAAGCCGGTGGATCAGGGGACGTTGTTCTAGGCGCGAGGGCGGCGCGCCGCTGACGTTGTCGTCCCGGCGAACGCCGGGACCCATATTCCCAGGAAGACGTTTGGCGAAGACTTGCGGTTCGGTACGTGGACTGAACGCGATCGATAGATTCCGCGGTATGGGTCCCGGCGTTCGCCGGGACGACAGGAAGAGATTGCGGCAGCCCGCCTAACGGCAGGACAATCCCGCGTCGATCGTGGTCCAGAAGCCGCAATGGCCGGGTGCGCGCTGGGGCGAGCCGGCCTGGGCTTCGAACAGGAAGATCGCGACGGTGAAGATGATCAGTGCGGCGGAGAACAGGGCGAAACGGTTGCGCATGGGGACTGCGTTGGATCGATATCGTGGTCGAACTAAGGCGGCGTGCACCGCCATCACCGCGCCAGCCATTGCGAGACTTCCTTCTGCGCGTCGGCACGGGCGACCGCGTCGGTGCCGAGATGGCCGTGTTCCGGCGCGGCGGCGTCGGTGGTGCCGGCGAGCGCATGCAGCGGCGTGTTGGCGCGGTCGAAGTCGTGATAGGCGCCGGGATAGACCACGATGCGCGCGAGCGCGCTGCGGCCGCGCGCGCCGTCCACCATCTGGCGGCAGGCCGGCGGCGACGAGACGTCGTCATCGGCGCCGATCAGCACCAGCGTCGGCACCCGCGCGCTCCACCCCAAACCGGCGGAGACCCGGCAATCCGGATAGAAGGCGATCGCGGCGCGAAAATCCGGGCCCGCCTCGCGCGCAAGGCTCTGCGGCCGCACCGCCCAGAGCAGCGCGCTGGCGCCATTGGCCCAGCCGATCAGGCTGACGCGGTCGCGCGCGACCCAATTCTGCTTCATCAGCCAGGCGCGCGAGGCCGCGATGTCGGCGACGCGCTCGCGCCGCGCCTTGACGCGGATCTCCTTGACGCGGCATTGCGGCCCGACATCGCGCGAGCCGTAGCTGTCGGGCAGCAGCACGGCGTTGCCGTCCTTCAGCAGCCGCTCGGCCCAGTCGCGATAGCGCGGCAGCACCGGATCGGCATGGCCACCGAGGCCGCCGCAGCCATGCAGCGCAATCACGGTCGGAAACGGCCCCTCGCCGTCGGGCTTGTAGAGCTGCGCATGCAGCACGCCTGAGGGAATCGGAATCTCGACCGCCTGCGACGCCGGCGCGGCGCGCGCGGCGGACATCAGCAGCATCAGAAACAGGGTGGTCAGTCGAAGGCGCATCGGACTCTGCTGCAGGAGGTCCCGGACCCGGCGATCCCCCGCGGCAGCACTATCATGCACAAGCAGCGGTAAAACATCACAAGTCGGTGGGTTTGACGGGCGGACAAGGCGTCCTATTTATGGTAGATCAATTCCATCACATCATGCCCTCCAGGGTTTCTACGGAGCGGCCTTCCACGGAGACTTTCGACCGTGCTGAACAAGTTCGGCCCCTCGGGCAGCGGCGAAGCGCAGGTGCAATATCTCGACGGCGATTTCCGCGTGATCTCGCCGGGGACCTACGTTCGCTGCGCCATCACCGACACGCGCATCCCGCTCGACGAATTGAAGTACTGGAGCGTGGATCTGCAGGAGGCCTATGCGACCCCGGCCGCCGTGCTGCAGCGGCATTTCCCGGATGCGCCGAAGCCGCAGGCGTAAGGCTGGCGGGCGCTGTTGCATCGATGTCTCCTGATCGCGCGAGATCGATAGGAGCTTTGCGATGAATGTCGCGTGAATGGCGGCGCCACGCGATCAGCGCCGGCCGAACCGCCGCTCGCGCGCCTTGTACAGATGATCGCTGATGAGCTGGCGCAGCTTGGCCGGGTCGTCGAATTCGAGCTGGACCGCGAACGGCACGATTCCGTCCGGTAGCCCATCGCTGCCGCGCAGGCGCGCAAAATCCTTTTCCGTGGTCACCAGCGTGAGCTGCCCGGCTTTCGCCTCGGCGGCGAGCGCCGCGATCTCGCCTTGCGAGAACATGTGGTGGTCGGCGAAGGGGCGCGCCTGCACCACCTCGATGCCGCAGGCGCGCAAGGAGCGGAAGAAGCGGTCGGGATCGCCGATGCCGGCGAAGGCCAGGACCCGCTTGCCGATGAGCTGCGCGACAATGGCCGCATCCGGCTTCAGATGTGCACGCAGCTCCGGTCTGTTGCGCTTGGCGATCTCGGCTGCGACGTCGCCCGCGGCGTGACCGTCGCCGATCAGCACCAGCGCGTCGGTGCGCGCAAGCTGCGCCTTCAGCGGCGCGCGCAGGGGACCGGCCGGAAATACCTTGCCGTTGCCGAGCCCGCGCGCGCTGTCGATCACGATCAGCGAGGCATCCTTGAGCAGGCGCGGGTTCTGGAAGCCGTCGTCCATCAGAACCACCGTTGCGCCCTGCGACTTGGCGAGCGCGACGCCTTCGAGACGATCGCGCGCGACCGCGACGGGCACGTCGCGCGCCATCATCAGCGGCTCGTCGCCGACATCGGCCGCGACGTGACGCATCGGATCGACCATCACCGGGCCGTGCAACCGGCCGCCATAGCCGCGGCTCAGCACCACCGGCGTTTCGCCGAGCTCGCGCAGCAGCCTGGTCAGCGCCAGCACGGTCGGCGTCTTGCCGGCGCCGCCGACATGGTAATTGCCGACGCAGATCACGGGGATGCCGGCGTCGACACCCTCGCGCATCATCCGGCGCGCGGTGATGGCGCCATAGAGCGCGCCGAGCGGGCTGAGGACGAGGGATTGCAGCGAACGCGGCCGGTGCCAGAAGGCCAGCTCACGCATTGGCGGCCCCCATCTCGATGGTGAGCTGCAGAAGATAGGGTTCGAGCGCGGTCATGGTGCGATTGAGCGCGCCACCGAGTTCGTCGACGACGCCGGAGCCCGCGCGGTGCATCTTGTCGCGGATCGACGGCTCGGCCAGCAGCAGGCCGAGCTGCTTGATGAGCGCCTCCTGCGTGTCGGCCTGGCGCGCGCCGCCGCGGCCGTCGAGCGCCTCGTAGACGTCGGCGAAATTGAAGACGTGCGGACCGTGCACGATCGCGGCGCCGAGCTTGATGGCCTCGATCGGATTCTGTCCGCCATGGCGGATCATCGATCCGCCCATGAACACGACCTGCGAGAGCCGGTAGAACAGGCCGAGCTCGCCCATGGTGTCGGCGATGTAGACGTCGGTCGCGGCCGTCGGCAGCTCATCGCGCGAGCGCAGCGCGGGCGTCAGGCCCGACGCGGTGACCAGGCCGCTGATCGAAGAGCCGCGATCCGGATGCCGCGGCACGATCACGGTCAGAAGCTGCGGGAACACCCCGACCAGGCTGCGATGCGCCGCGACCAGCATCTCGTCCTCGCCCGGATGGGTCGAGGCCGCCACGATGATGGGGCGCCCCCGCGTCATCGTCTTCAACCGTTCGAGCTTGGCCGGATCGGCCGGCGGCGCGGAGACGTCGAGCTTGAGATTGCCGGTGGTGACGACATCGCGGCCGCCGAGCGCGGAGAAGCGCTCCGCATCGGTCCGGGATTGCGCGAGGCAAATGTCGAACCGCGACAGCAGCGCCGAGATGGTGCCGTGCATCCGCCGCCAGCGCGGAAAGGAGCGCGGCGACATCCGGCCGTTGATCAGCACCATCGGCAGCCGGCGCGTCGCGCCCGCCAGGATCAGGTTCGGCCACAGATCGGATTCGATGAACAGCGCCAGCGACGGCTTCCAATGGTCGAGGAAGCGCCCGACATAGCGCGGGGAATCATAGGGAACATATTGATGGATGACATCGGGCGGAAAGCGCTTGGCCACTACCGCGGCCGACGTGACCGTGCCCGAGGTCAGCAGGATACGCAGATTGAGCGCGCGCAGGCGCTCGATCAGCGCGGCCGCGGCCAGCACCTCGCCGACGCTGGCGCCGTGGATCCAGACCAGCGGACCGTGCGGCCGCACGTCCCGCGACAGGCCGCGGCGTTCGCCGACGCGCGCGGGATCTTCCTTGCCCTGCTTCAGCCGCCGCTTGATCAGCGCAGGCGCGAGCGGCACGAGGCCAGAGGCCAGGCGCCGGTACATCCGCAATGTCATCGGCAGCGCTTTGGGCAGCGAATTAGCCATCTGCAGGTCCCGGGCGGCCGAGTTGCGCATAGGCGCGGCGGGTCGCCTCGTTCAAGGTCTCTTCCAGATCCAGCCGGAGCGCTTCCATCGTGGCCGCGTCGGCATCGGCGGGAACGTGAATTTCCTTGATGCCGACCAGCGCGCCCCGCCCGAACGGCAGGTTGATGGTGGTGCGGTCCCAGTTCTCGAGCCGGATGAAGCGGCTGGTCGCCATCGCGAAAGGCATGATCGGCCGCCCCGATTCCCGTGCCAGCATGATGATGCCGAGCCCGGCCACGCGCGAGCGCTTGGGGACATCGGCGGTCAGCGCGACATTACAACCGTCCTGAAGCGTCCGCACCATCTCCTTGAAGGCGCCGACGCCCCCCTTGCGGTGGAAGGCGCCGCCATGGTCGCCGGACCCCCTGATCGTGCCGATGCCGAGCCGCTCGGCGGCGATCGCATTGAACTCGCCGTCGCGGTGGCGCGAGATCAGGACCTTGGCCTTGTACCAGTCCTTGTTCTTGATGAAGGGCGTGAGGAAATGCTGGCCGTGCCAGAAGGCGAAGATCGCCGGGATCTGCGGCTCGACGCGGTCATAGACGTCCGGCGGATCGAACGTGAACCTGTTGGTCCGCCAGACCAGACGCAGATATTCGGCCGCCAGGATCCCGACGGCACGTTGGACAAAGCTGCTCCGCAGCGTATTGCGAAGCAGTTTTTTCAACGCGCCGGTTCTTGATTCGGGTCGAGCAGCCGGTGAAGGTGGACGATGAAATAGCGCATCTGGGCGTTGTCGACCGTGCTCTGCGCCTTGGCGCGCCAGGCAACGTGGGCGCTCGCATAGTTCGGATAGAGGCCGACGACCTCGACCTCGTCGAGGTTCTTGAAGGTGTTGTGCTCGAGATCGAGCAGTTCACCACCGATGACGAGATGCAGCAGTTGTTGCGGGGCACTATCTGGCATGGCTTCTTTTCCTAAAGGGCTGCCCGGCAAAGCAGTGTTCGAAAGGCACTCGACGAGACGCTTCAGGGCAAGGGTCGATTTCGAAAATGCGCGACAATGCTCGCATGACGATCGCGTCCCGCTGCGACCAGCACCCCGTGCGTCACTTCCCTGCGGTTATAGAGGATGGGGTCTCCGGAGAGGTCGCTCATCCTACCATCCGCTTCCTGCACGATCAAATCGGCCGCCGCAAGGTCCCAATCATGGCTGTTGCCGCCCGCAAAGGCCGCATCGAGCCCGCCATGGGCCACCCGGCACAGGCGAAGCGCCAGCGAACCGATTCGCGGATGCAGCTTGATATCGCCGCCCGAGACATTGAGCCGCTCGACCATCGGCTTCGGGCCGGCGACGCGGGAGAAGTCGAGCGCGGATCCGCCCGCCGCCCGCACGGCCTGGCCGTTGAGCGTCGTGCCCCGGCCGCGCGCCGCGAAGAAGAACTCGTCGCTCACGGGCGCGAATACCGCGGCCAGCACCGGCGCGGCATCCTCGACCAGCGCGACGCTGACGCACCATTCGTCGTGACCACCGAGATAATTGCGGGTGCCGTCGATGGGATCGACGATCCATGTCAGCCGCCGCGCCAGCCGCGCGGCGTCGTCGGCGCTCTCCTCGGACAGCCAGCCATAATCCGGCGTGGCCGCGCGCAGCCGCGCTTCGAGCAGGTCGTTGACGGCAATGTCGGCTTCCGAGACCGGCGAGGACGCGCCCTTGGTCCATGTCTTCAGTTCGGTGCGAAACATCGACCGCGCCAGCGCGCCCGCGTCCCGCACCGTCTCCTGCAGCAGCGCCGCATCGCGCGTCAGGATCGTTTCCAGAGACTGGGCGTCAGCGTCCGCCAAGCGTCAAACCCTCGATGCGCACGGTCGGCGCATTGATGCCGTAGCGGAACTCCAGATTGTTCGCGGGCTGCATCGACTTGAAGATCTCGAACAGATGGCCGGCGATCGTCACCTCGCTGACGGGATAGGTCAGCTCGCCGTTCTCGATCCAGAAGCCGGAAGCGCCGCGGCTGTAGTCGCCGGTCACGCCGTTGACGCCGGAGCCGATCAGATCGGTGACGTAAAAGCCCTGCTTGATGTCCGAGATCAGCTCGGCCGGCGTCGGGATGCCGGGTTCGAGATGCAGATTGTAAGGGCCCGGCGACGGCGAGGACGAGACGCCGCGATGGGCGTGGCCCGTGGTGGTGAGGCCGAGTTCGCGCGCGGTGGCGCAATCGAGCAGCCAGGTCGTCAGCACGCCCTCGTCGATCAGCGCAATCTTCTTCACCGCGACGCCCTCGGCGTCGAAGGTCTGCGAGCGCAGGCCGCGCTTGCGCAGGGGATCGTCGATGATGCGGATGTTCCTGGCGAACAGCTGCTGGCCGAGCTTGTCCTTCAGGAAGCTGGTCTTGCGCGCGACCGAGGCGCCGTTGATGGCGCCGACGACGTGGCCGACCAGCGAACCCGCGACGCGGGGATCGAACACGACCGGCACCTTGCAAGTCTCGACCTTGCGCGGATTGGCGCGCGCCACGGTGCGCTCGCCGGCGGAGCGGCCGACGATCTCCGGCGACAAGAGATCGGCCCCATGCGGCGCCGAGGTGAAATCGTAGTCGCGCTCCATGCCGGTGCCTTCACCCGATATCGCGGTGGCCGAAATGCCCTGGCTGGAGCGCAGATAGGAGCCGTGGAAGCCGGTCGAGGTGACCAGCACCATGCCGCCCATGCCAGCGGAGGCCGAGGCGCCGCCGGATTTGGTCACGCCCTTGACCGCGAGTGCGGCGGCCTCGGCTTCGAGCGCGCGGCGCTCGAGCTCGGAGGTGGCGGGCACGTCGGGATCGAGCAGATCGAGATCAGGGAAGTCGCGCGCGAGCAGCGCGGGATCGGCAAGGCCGACATATTTGTCGTCGGGCGCGACGCGCGCCATCGCCACCGCACGCTCGGCAAGCTTGGTCACCGCATCGCCGCTGGCGTCGTTGGTGGAGACCACGGCCTGGCGCTGGCCGACCAGCACGCGCAGCCCGACATCGTCGCCCTCCGAGCGTTCGGATTCCTCGACGCGGCCGTCGCGCACCTCGACGCCTTGCGAGATGCCGCGCACCGCGACCGCATCGGCCGCATCCGCGCCGGCGCGCCTCGCCGCCTCGACCAGCCGCTGCGCGAGATCGGAGAGCGCGGACTGATCGAACAGGTCGCGATTGGCTTTGGACAGCGTCGAGCTTGGTGAAGGGTTCACAAACGAAATCCTGTTGCGGCGGGAGGGTTCGGGGCGGGAGCGGCCCTGAACACCAGATGTGCCCTGATGGCGCGGACTTCAAGCATTTTCAGCCCGCAAAAGGCTCAGATTCGCGACGTCAGCGCAACGTCTCGTCAATCATGTGCGCCAAGGTCTTGTCAATCATGCGCGGCGGTGACGCTGGATTAACCAGCCTTTTTAAGCGGTTTCCGAATGGCGCGCGCTAAGGTCCTCACATCGACCGGGAACATAATCCTGGCGGGGAGAACTAAAGCCGTGGGGCGTCAAACAGCAACAAGCGGGATCGCTCCCGCCGGGTCGGGCCGCAATTTGCGGCTCGACCCCCTTTCCCTTCCGGTCCGCTTCGATGCGCATGATCCGCGCGCCGACGGATATGTCCGGCAGATCGAGCTTCATCGCGAGCGCGTCGTGCTGCGCCGCGCCGTCCGCGGCATGCGGATGGCGATCAACGTCCGCGTCAGCGACTTCACCGGTGTCGCGCTGCGCGGCAACGACGAGGCGCAGACGCTGGTCCTCGTCCACCGGGATCCCTCGCTCTCGGTTCCGCTGCTGGTCAGCGCCGATGGCGACGAACTCGCCGAGGCCTGGGCGGTGTGGAGCGAGTTGTTCGCACTTCCGCAACTCGACGAAGGCGCCCGCAAACCCGCAGCCCGCCGCCGCCGCTGCAATGCGATCCGCGCCCGCCGTCCGAAATTCCTGATGCGTCGGCGTGTCGCCATGGCGCGCGAGCTGGCGGTTCATCGCGAACGCGAGATCATCGCGAGGAATTGAGCCGCAGTCACAGCTTCGTGGGGTTGGTTAGCCGAAGGCGTAACCCACCTCTTTGCTTTCCATGTGGAGAGAAGTTGGTGGATTACGCTTCGCTAATCCACCCTACGCATTTGCGCTACGCCGCTCGCATTACCGCATCCACCAGCAATCCCGCAAACAACAGCAAACCTGCATCCCTGTTCGAATAGAACAGGCGCTTGCACAATTCCGGATCGTCGATCCTCAAGCGTACGATCTGCGAGGCCAGGTGTACGGCGAATGCCGCAAGCCCGAGCCAGGCCGGCCAGCGCGCATCGCCTGACGCCAGCGCTACGCCGATCAGCATCACGGATAGCCCGTAGAACAAAATCAGCGCCTGGTGCGTATGGATACCGAACAGCCGCGCGGTGGACTTGATGCCGATCAGCGCATCGTCCTCGGCGTCCTGGTGCGCGTAGATCGTGTCATAGCCGATCACCCAGGAAATCGCGCCGGCATAGAGCACCAGCGCGGTGAGGTCGATGCGTCCGAAGGTGACGGCAAACCCCATCAAGGCGCCCCAGGAGAAGGCGAGCCCGAGCACGATCTGCGGCCACCAGGTGATGCGCTTCATGAAGGGATAGATCGCCACGATCAGCAGCGAGGCGATACCGGTCAGGATCGCGAAGCGGTTGAACTGCAGCAGCACCACGAGCCCGATCAGCGCCTGCGCGACCATGAAGGCCAGCGCCTGCTTCGTGGTCACCTGGCCCGACGGCAGCGGCCGCGAGCGGGTGCGCTCGACCTTGTCGTCGAGGTCGCGGTCGGTGATGTCGTTCCAGGTGCAGCCCGCTCCGCGCATCACGAAGGCGCCGATGAAGAACAGGACGATGGTGAGCGGCAGGCGGCTGGCATCGTGCGCGATGGCGGCGGCGAGCGCCGCGGACCACCAGCACGGCATCAGCAGCAGCCAGGAGCCGATCGGACGATCGAAGCGGGACAAGCGCAGATAAGGCCGCGCCCATTGCGGGGCGAGCGTATCGACCCAGTTGCCGGTGGAATCGGCAACGCGGGCGGAGGTGTCGCTCATCGGGTGAGAACGTTGCCGTTGAGCGTATCGAAGGTGCTGCCGCCCTTCTTGCCGGCATTGGCCTCAGGCGCCGAGCCAGCACCCAGCACCTCGCTCAGCGACGGGCCGGCCGGACCGCGCGGCTGGTTCTGCATCTGCTGCGCGACGTTGCAGACCTTCGTCGTCATGGCCTCGGTATTCTTGTGGCCGTCCTTCATCTGCGCGCCGACCTGCGGCGGAATCCCGCACTTGGCGGAATTGGCCTCGATGTACTTGATCATCTTGGTCTCGGCCTGGCTGAAATTGCGGATCAGCTTGCAGGCCTCGTCGGGCGGGGCGTGACGATCGCTCGCGGCCTTGATCAGCTTGCCGCGCTTCTCGGCCTCCTCGCGCAGGGGAATGAACGCCTTCATGCAGTCCTCGCCGGGACCGCTCTGCGTCGGTGGGGCCGCGCTGAATGCACCGGCGCCGCCCACCGGCGCAGCGCCGTTCACGGGAAACGATCCTTGCGGTGCGCCACCGACGGAGGCGACCGGCGCAGAACCGTTCACGGGCGGGAATGCGGAACTGGTCGCAGCCTGGCCCGGCAGTGGCGCCGGAAATCCCTGCGCGTGGGCACCCGAGGCACCGATGGTGACCAAGGCGGCAGTGATCGGAACCATCAAATGACGGATCATCAAGGCAGTTTCTCCGGCAGGAGCCTACGGGGTTCGGCGACTTCCCAATTGAAGCGCACCCAGCGTGCTCGCGTTTTTACGATCCCCGCCGGCTCTTAACAACCCGTCGAATAGGGCAAGAGCGCGGCGCGCCGACGCACCAGTTTGGCAATATTTACCCCCGAAATGGCGGCTTTCGGTTAATAACGGCGTCAAATCGGACCTGCTGAACGATGCCATCGATCAATTTTCGCTCCCCTCGCCTGTTCGTCGATGCCGCCCTGGCCCAGGACGCCAGGGTGCAACTCGACCGCGACCAGGCCAATTATCTCGGCAATGTGCTGCGGCTTGCCGCCGGGGCCGAGATCCTGGCGTTCAACGGCCGCGACGGCGAATGGCAGGCCGCGATCGAAGGCCGCAAGCGTCCGGACGGCCTCGTGATCCTGCAGCAGGCCCGGCCCCAGGACACCCTTGCCGACCTCACTTATGTCTTCGCCCCGCTCAAACATGCCCGGCTGGACTACATGGTGCAGAAGGCCATCGAGATGGGCGCCGCCACGCTGCAACCGGTCCTGACCCGCTTCACCCAGGCCTCCCGGGTCAACACCGAGCGGATGCGCGCCAATGTCGTCGAGGCCGCCGAGCAATGCGGCATCCTGAGCATCGCCGCGGTGGCCGAGCCACTGGCGCTGGACCGGTATCTCGATCAGCGCCCCGCCGGCCGGCTCCTGATCTTCTGTGACGAGGCGGCAGAGGTCCATGACCCCCTTCGCAGCCTACAACAGGCGCGCGATGCCGGACATGATCAACGCGGACCTGGTCATCAGGGCAGACCTGGTATCGACGTGCTGATCGGCCCCGAGGGCGGCTTTGCCGAGGAAGAGCGCGCCCTGCTGCTGCGCCAGCCGAAGATCCTGCGGCTTGCGCTGGGGCCCCGGATCATGCGGGCGGATACCGCCGCGGTTGCTGCACTGGCGCTGGTGCAGACCGTGCTCGGCGACTGGGGCGGCGGCTAGCTCGGCTCTCGCATCGACCGTTGCAAGGTCTCGGACGGCAGTTCGCCGAAGGCCGCCCTGTAGCTCGCCGCGAATTCGCTCAGATGCCAAAAGCCATGCGCAATCGCGCAGGACTTCACACTGCGCCGCCCGGGTCCGAGCCGGAGCTGCTTGCGCACCGCCCAAAGGCGCAGGACCCGGCTGTAGCGATGCGGGCTCATGCCGCAGATGGCCAGGGTCGCGCTCTGGAGAGTCCGGACCGACACGCCGACCTGCTCAGCGAGTTCAGTCGTCTTGTGCCAGACTGACAGATCGCGACGGATCAATTTTTCCATGTCCGCGACGATCCGCCGATAGCCTTCCGTCGTGGACGGAACGGGTCCACCACTCACATTGGTGCGGATCGCCGCCTCCATGGTGCTGAGCAGGGATTGCTCCACGACGGTTCGGGACGCCGGCTCGTCGAAGAAGTCCGGATCATTCGCCGCGGTTTCGAGCGTGACGGAGATCAGGCGTCGCAGCGATGCCAGCACGTCGGGCGTCGGGTTCAGCAGATGGTAGCCATCACCCAGTTTTGCCCAGGGTTCGCGCGCGGGCAGAGTGAAGTCCACGACACCGATCAGACGACCCACCGGCTCATGGACCAGACAATCGGAAGCGCCCGTCAGAACCACGATGGAGCCGCCGATGGATTGCCCGTCGATACGGGAGGAGGTCACATGGTCCATCGGCACCACCACGGCGGCGGCATTGGTCAGTTGAAAGCCGCGGACGATCCGCGGGAAGGTTTTCAACAGGGACAAGGTAACCGTCGGCAAACCGAGACGCGCGCGCATGATCGGCGTCGTCCCGGCGGACAACGGCATGCTGGATGCGCCGGCATATCTCTCGCTTTCGTCGAACTGATCGACGTCATACGAACGGAGCTCGAGCGCCGCGGATGGCTTGAGTCCCTGGAAGGACAGCAAGCGGTCCGTCGCTACTCTTGGCGCTCCGTCACACACCGCGTTGAGATGGCTTTGATCCATGTTCGCCGCTTACTTCGCATTCCTTGTCGACACCGCGGCGCCCTTGGCGACGCGCAAATCGTCCGGTCCGTTGATGCCCGCCCGCTTGAGATCGCGCAGCAGCTTTGTCAGCAACAACATGTTGGTCTTCTGCAATTCGTGATTGTTTCCAAATCTGAACTGGTTCTGCTCGGTCACGATGAGCCCGGCCTTGGTCTCGGCAAGAATTTTTCGCCGCTTCAGCCCCGTCACGCGACGGCGCACTGTCTCCAGTGGAAGGCTGAGAAAGCGAGAGAGTGCCGCGCGAGATACTCCTTGCTTGATCACATCCGGCTCGACCGCATCAATGCTGGAAAACCTCGCGTCCAGCGACGGATCGTTCATCACATGAATAACGTTCGCATTGAGAACCGCATGAACGATCAACAGGTCCAGCGGATCGAATTCGTGGTAGTGCCGGAACAGCTCGCTGATCGAAAACAGCATGTAGGCCAGCGTATGTCGCGAGACCGTCCGGATAATATCTGAGGCATTGCGCATGAATCTAAAACCACATTGACGTTGTAAACCAAGGTCACGGCGAACGGATGATCCGCCATACCCAAAATGAGTATGCGACGACTTGCCAGTGCTGCTCAATTTCTCATTGTGACGCCGGGTCCGCGGCGGCATCGGTGCATGTCGGTCGAACACGTTCGCGGCGTGTCGATCGCAGAGGACATCGGGCGATGAACGACGATGAGGTCTTCGACGTGCAGCGACGCGAGGAACTGCGATTGATCAAAATGTTTCTCGGCATCAAGGACGCTGCCAGACGTCAGAGGATTCTCGCATTGGCGGAGCAGCTCGCCGATGACGCTGCATCCGGCATCCCGGGGCCGGCCGTCGGCTTGAACGGACCATCGCGTGAAGACGCCTCGCAAGAGGCCCATGGGCCGACATGAATGAGAAGCGGTGCATTGCGAGCGCTTGGCCGCGACGTCATGACAGGACAATCTAGGTATTAAAATACCTCTTTCGTCTAACCGGCAATCCCGCTGTTCCTGACCTGACGATTGTTCGGCTTCGCTCCCAGGCTGTTAAGCGATTGATCCTTTGGAGGTCGAAACCGCTTCCGGGCCATGCTAAGGGCTGCGCCAATTCGCCTGTCTCCCCTTGCCCTGCCCGGTTCCGCCGGACGATGGACCCCTGTTATGACCGCGACTGCCACCTCAAACGCTGCCGGCTCCGCCGCCTGGGCGGATACGCTGCTCTTGTCGTTCGCGCAGGCCGGCTATGTCAGGGCCGAGCCCGCGATCCTGCAGCCGGCCGAGCCGTTCCTGGACCTCTCCGGCGAGGACATCCGCAAGAGCCTTTACCTGACCACGGACCTCTCCGGTGAGGAGCTCTGCCTGCGACCGGATCTGACGATTCCCGTGGCCCGCGACTACCTCGCCTCGGGGCGCGCCGGCCAGCCGGCCGGATTCAGCTATCTCGGCCCGGTGTTTCGTTATCGTAGCGGGCAGGCCAGCGAATTCCTTCAAGCCGGCATCGAGTCGTTCGGCCGCCAGGACCGCCCTGCCGCCGATGCCGAGATGCTCGCGCTGGCGCTGGAAGCGACCGCTGCCTTCGGCGTCCGCGACGTCGAGATCCGCACCGGGGACGTGGCGCTTTTCAACGCCTTGCTCGACGCGCTCGACCTCTACCCGGTCTGGCGCCGCCGCCTCGTCAAGGACTTCAACCGCAAGATCAGCCTGGAGCAGGATCTGGAGCGGCTGGCGGCTGCGGCCGCCGCGGCCCGCAGCGAATATCAGGGCGTGCTGGCCGCGCTCGCCGGCTCCGACCGCAAGGCGGCGCTCGCCTTCGTCACCGACCTGATGTCGATCGCCGGCACCACCAATGTCGGCGGTCGTACCACGGCCGAGATCGCGGACCGCTTCCTCGAGCAATCCACGCTGAAAGGCGGCGCGCTGCCGCGCGAGGCGATCACCGTGCTCAAGCGCTTCCTGTCGATATCGGGCAATCCCGACGGCGCCATCGCCGAACTCCGTGCCCTGACCCAGGACGCGAAGCTGGATCTTGCCGCCGCCATCGACCAGTTCGAAAGCCGGGTCGGCTTCATGGCTGCCCGCGGCATCGACGTGAAGCAGACCCGCTTCTCCACCGCGTTCGGCCGCGGTCTCGACTATTACACAGGCTTCGAATTCGAGCTGCATCACCGCGGCAACGGCGCCGAGCCGCTGGTTGCCGGCGGCCGCTATGACGGGCTGATGACCCAGCTTGGATCGGCAGAGTCGATTCCCGCGGTCGGTTTCTCGGTCTGGGTGGATGCGTTGAGCCGGATCGGCCGCAAGGTGGGAGCTTAAGTCATGAGCGCGCCATTCGTTCTGGCCGTTCCCTCGAAGGGCCGTCTCCAGGAAAACGCCGAGGCGTTCTTCGCCCGCGCGGGGCTCAAGCTGTCGAAGGCCGGCGGCGCCCGCGACTATCGCGGCACCATCGCAGGCCTCGACAATGTCGAGGTCGCCTATCTGTCGGCGAGTGAGATCGCCTCGCAGCTGTCGCGCGGCTTCGCGCATCTCGGCGTCACCGGCGAGGATCTCGTCCGCGAGAACATCACGGATGCCGACAGGCGGGTGTCGCTGATCGAAGGGCTCGGCTTCGGCTATGCCGACGTCGTCGTCGCCGTGCCGCAGGCGTGGATCGACGTCCGCACCATGGCCGATCTCGACGACGTCACCACCGGCTTCCGCGAGCAGCATCACATGCGGATGCGGGTCGCGACCAAGTTCATCAATCTCACCCGCGCCTTCTTCCAGAGCCACGGCATCACCGACTACCGCATCGTCGAAAGCACCGGCGCGACCGAGGGTGCCCCGGCGGCCGGCGCCGCCGAGCTGATCGTCGACATCACCACCACGGGCGCGACCCTCGCCGCCAATGGCTTGCGCGTGCTCGACGACGGCGTGATCCTGCGCAGCCAGGCCAATCTGGTCGCCTCCAAGGAGGCCGACTGGTCGCCCGAGGCGCGCGAGACGGCGCGCGTCATCCTCGATCACATCGCGGCACGGGCGCGGGCCAACAAATATCGTGAAGTCCGCACCCGCTTCCGACAGTGCGACGCGGCCCTGCTCGGGGAAGCCCACGAGCGCTTCGGCGTGGAAGCTCCGTTCGGCGGGCCGACCTCGTCGGGCATGCTGACGCTGCACTGCCCGCCAGGGCAACTCTATGCGCTGGCGAGCTTCCTGCGCGAGCACGGCGCGGAGACCGTCTCGGTGGTTTCGCTCGACTACGTGTTCGACCGGGAAAATCCGCTGTTCGCCAGGCTCGAGGCGTTCCTGCGACAGTGAGCCTCAGGTCCGTTCAGCGTGGCGACAGCGAACGCCAGCTACCATATGCTGTTGAGATGACCTCTGGGACCTTGATCGATGACGCTGGGCTCTGACGTATCCGGCCTGACGACCACCGCGGCCGACGCCGCGGCGAAGGGCCTGTCGATTGTCGTCCCCGCCTACAACGAGGCGGCAGGACTGGCGTCGCTGCACCAGCGCATCTGCGATCTCGCGAAGACCCTGCGGCAACGCTATCGCCTGTCCTGCGAGGTCGTCTATGTCGACGACGGCAGCGCGGACGCGACGCTGTCGATTGCCCGTTCGCTGCCCGCCGACGCGGTCGACGTCCAGGTGGTGTCGCTGTCGCGCAATTTCGGCAAGGAGGCGGCGCTGATGGCCGGCCTCGACCATGCCCGGCTCGGCGCCGTGATGTTCATGGACGGCGACGGCCAGCATCCGCCTGATCTGGTCGAGCAGCTCGTGCGGCACTGGATCGAGGACGGCTATGACGTGGTCTATACCGCCAAGGCCCATCGCGACAACGAGCCGTTCCTGCGCCGGGTCGCCGTGCACGGTTTCTACGCGCTGATCAATTGGGGCGCCCGCCAGAAGATCCCGGAGGATGCCGGCGATTTCCGCCTGCTGTCGCCGCGCGCGGTCGCAGCCCTCAGACAGCTTCCGGAACGCAATCGCTTCTTCAAGGGGCTGGCGAGCTGGATCGGCTTTCGCCAGATTCGCGTCGACTACGAGCCGGCGCCGCGCGTCCATGGCGTGACCACTTTCAGCGCCGCGCGCCTGCTCGGCCTGTCGATCGAAGGCGTCACCTCGTTCTCGGTGGCGCCGCTGCGCTTTGCCAGCATGCTCGGGGTCGCCCTGGCCGCCATCGCCTTCCTGTTCGGCCTCTCCATCCTCTGGGAAGTCTTTACCACCGGCAAGCAGGTGCCCGGCTATCCCTCGCTCGTGGTCGGCCTGATGACGATCGGCGGCGTGCAGCTCATCATGATCGGCATCGTCGGCGAATATATCGGCAAGATCCTGTCCGAACTGAAGGCGCGCCCGATCTACTTCGTCGCCGAGCACAGCCAGAAGCACGCCGAGCCTGCCAAGGCCGACGATGTGTCCAGCCGGACGGCGGCCGAATGAGCGCGGCGGCGCCGCGGCGGATCTGGCTGTGCGCTGACGATTACGGCATCAGCCCCGGCGTCAACCGTGCCATTCGCGACCTGATCGAGCGCGGCCGTCTCAACGCGACCTCGGTGATGATGGTCGGTCCGGCGATCGCGCGGAGCGAGATCGAGGCGCTTCAGGCCTCAGCCAGGCAGAGCCCGCGCTGTGCGATCGGACTGCACGTGACGCTGTCGGCGCCGTTCAGGCCGCTCACCATGCATTTCCGTCCCCTCGACGGCGACATGTTCCTGGCGTTTCCAAAGCTGCTGCGCGCGGGTCTCACGCGCCGGCTCGACCGCGAATTCTTTCGCAACGAGGTGAAGGCGCAACTGGCGGCCTTCGCGGAAGCGTTCGGGCGCGTGCCCGACTTCGTCGACGGCCATCAGCATGTCCAGCTCTACCCGCAGGTGCGCGACGGCTTCGTCGACGCGGTCGGCGAAATCGCACCGAAAGCCTGGGTCCGCCAGGGCGGCCGCGACCTGCCGCTGGCGCAGCGGCTGGCTTCGCCGAAGGCCATGGTGCTGGACATTCTGAGCGCGCAATTCCGCCGCCGTGCCGACAGCGCCGGCCTCAGTTTCAATCCCGGCTTTGCGGGTGCCTATGATTTCACGAGGGCGGCCGATTTCGGCGCGCTCATGCGGCAATTCCTGGAGGGGCTCCCCGACGACGGCCTCGTGATGTGCCATCCCGGCTTCGTCGACGACGTCCTCGCCAGCCTCGATCCGATGACGGATGTGCGCGAACGCGAGCACGCTTATCTCGCCGGCGATGCCTTCGCGCGCCTGCTGGCGGACAGCGGCGTCACGCTGGGGTGAAACCCGCCGAAAGCAAGCTGCGGGGCAGCTTGTCGCATACCGAAATTTAATCCGGCCGGCACTGTTGGCGCCACAATGGAACCCTACATCTGGCTCGCGCTTGTTTTGCGCGAGGGAGACTGATCATGACGCCGCAGGAACGCCAGCTCGTTGACGACCTTTTCGACCGGCTTTCGAAACTGGAAAATGCGCCGCGCGATCCCGACGCGATCGCCGCGATCTCCGACGGCCTGCGCAAGGCGCCCGGCGCGGTTTACGCGCTGACGCAAACCGTGCTGCTGCAGGACGAGGCGCTGAAGCGCGCCCATGCCCGCATCCAGGAGTTGGAAGCAGCGCATGCGCCCGAGCCGGCGCAATCCGGCGGTTTCCTGGATACCATGCGCGACACGCTGTTCGGCGGCGGGCCCGCCCGCGGCTCGGTTCCGAGCGTGCCGCCGCGCGACCAGCGGCCGGTCTGGAACAGCGGCCAGGCGATGCCGCAACCGCAGCCCGGTTATGGCCAGCCGCCTTATGGACAGGCTTACGGCCAAGGTCCTGGTCAAGGTTATGGCGCCCCGCCAGTCGGCGGTGGCGGCGGCTCGTTCCTCGGTACGGCCGCAGCCGCCGCGGCGGGCGTGGTCGGCGGTTCGCTGTTGCTCTCCAGCATCCGCGGCATGATGGGCGGCTCGCACCAGCAGGCCTTCGGCGACACCAACGCCTTCGGCGACCGCGGCGCTGGTGGAAGTCCGTGGGGCGGCAGCGACCAGTCCGGCGGCTCGCTCGCGCGCGATGCCGGCCTCGATGACATCGGCACGAACCGGGACTCCCGCCAAGGCTTCTTCGACCAGGCGTCCAACGACAGCGAGAACGACGACGATCGCGACAACGGCAACATGGACCTTGCCGACGACAGCGATTTCGGCGGCGATGACGGCGGCAGCGACTACGCCTGATCGCCGACTTCGCTGGCCCGAACGCACAATCCCGAACGAACGGCCGCCGAACGGGCGGCCGTTTCCGTTCGGCGGTATCCGTGTCCCTGCGTGCGCTTCGTCACGTGAGCCGCCTGGGCCGGAAGGCAGATCTTGGAGACGCGATGCGTCGCCGCTATGATCGCGCATTGACAGGGACCCCCTATTGCAGTCGCGGAGTTCTCCGTGCGATCCGTTCTTCTGTTTCTACTCGCGCTGGTCTTATCGATCCCGGCCGGCACAGCCTCGGCCGCCAAGCGCGTTGCGCTCGTCATCGGCGTGTCCGAATACCGGCAGGTGCCGCGCCTGCCCAATCCCGCGCGCGATGCCGACGTGATGGCGGGCCTGTTCAGGAAGGCGGGTTTCGATACCGTGGACAGCCGGCGCGATCTCGGCATTGCCGAATTGCGCCGCGCCATCCGTGACTTCTCCGCGGCGTCGCAGGATGCCGACATCGCCGTGGTCTACTATGCCGGCCATGGCATCGAGGTCGACGGCGTCAACTATCTCGTGCCGGCGGATGCCAGGCTCGCGAGCGATTTCGACATCGAGGACGAAACCATCTCGCTCGATCGCGTGATGCGCGCGCTCGACGGCGCAAGGCGCCTCAAGCTCGTCATCCTCGATGCCTGCCGCGACAATCCCTTCGCCACCAGCATGAAGCGCACCGTCGCCAGCCGCGCCATCGGGCGCGGCCTCGCCAAGGTGGAGCCTTCGATGTCCGATACGCTGATCGCGTTCGCCGCCAGGGCCGGCGCGGTGGCGAGCGACGGCGACGGCCAGAACAGCCCGTTCGCCGCGGCGCTGGTGCGGAACATCGCCGAGCCCGGACTGGACCTGCGGATCGCGTTCGGCCGCGTCCGCGACGAGGTGCTCAAGGCCACCAACAATCGCCAGGAACCGTTCGTCTACGGCTCGCTCGGCGGCGACACCGTGGCGCTGGTGCCGCGCGCCGCCGATCCCGAGGCGGAGGCCCGCGTCGACTACGAGCTGGCGGCGCAGGTCGGCACCAGGGAAGCCTGGGATTCCTTTCTCGCCAAGCATCCGGCCGGCTTCTTCGCCAACCTCGCCCGCGGGCAGAACAGCAAGCTGGAAGCGGCCCAGCAGAGCCGCGCCAGGGCAGACGACGCCAAACGGCAGGCCGACGATCTGGCGGCCCAGAAGGCTGCGGAGTTCCGCCGGCAGCTCGAGGAGCAGAGCGCGCGGCAGACCGCCGAAGCCAAGCAGAAACTCTCCGAACAGGCCAAGCGCGAGCTCGACGAGGCGCGCGCCCAGATCGCCGAGCAGGCCAAGAGGGAGCTGGACGAGGCGAGGCGCCAGGCCGAACAGGCCCGGCAGCAGGCCGAAGCCGCGCGGGTGCAGGTCGACGAAGCCCGGCGCCAGGCGGCTGCCGATGCCCAGGTCCAGGTCGAGCAGGCCCGGCGCGACGCCAAAGCCCAGGCCGACAAGGCGTTGGCAGACAAGGCCCTGGTAGACAAGGCCGAGGCCGACAAGGCACAGACCGAGAAGCTCGCATCGCTCTCGCCCGACCCGACGCGCTCGTCCGAGCCACCACCAGCCGCACCGAAGATGGATCCGTCAGATATCGCGCGGCTGCTGCAGGCCCATTTGAAGCGCGTCGGCTGTGATCCCGGCAGCATGGACGGCAAGTGGGATGACGGCTCGCGCAAGGCGCTGGAGCTGTTCAACAACAGCGCCGACACCCATTTCGACGTGAAGCTGGCGAGCCTCGACGCGCTGGACTCGGTGCGGGGCAAGACCGACCGCGTGTGTCCGCTGGTTTGCGCCAAAGGACAGCGTGCCGAGGGCGACCGCTGCATCCAGATCGGCTGTTCGAGCGGCTATGTCCTCAACAGCAGCGGCGCCTGCGAGAAGCGGCCCGAGCCGGCGCCGAAGCCGAAGACCGTGACGCGGCAGGAGCCCGCCGCGTCGCGCAGTGCGCCGGCACCTCGCGGCGGCGGCAAGTGCTTCTCCTTCGGCGGCAAGACCTACTGCGAATAATAGCGCCTGCCTGCCGAGCCTGATTACATCACCACGACCTTGGTACCGACATTGACGCGGCCATAGAGGTCGATCACGTCCTCGTTGCGCATGCGGATGCAGCCGGAGGAGACGTTGGTGCCGATGGTCCAGGGCTCGTTGGAGCCGTGGATGCGGTAGAGCGTCGAGCCGAGATACATCGCGCGCGCGCCGAGCGGGTTTTCCGGACCGCCTTCCATGTGCCGGGGCAGGTCGGGGCGGCGCGCGATCATTTCCGCCGGCGGCGTCCAGTCCGGCCATTCGCGCTTGGCCGTGATCGACTTCACGCCGGACCAGGTGAAGCCGGGACGTCCGACGCCGATGCCGTAGCGCATTGCCCGGCCGTTGCCCTCGACGAGATAGAGGAACTTATTCGGCGTATCGACCACGATGGTGCCGGCACTTTCCTTGCCGCTATAGTCAACAAGCTGTTTCTCGAATCTCGGGTCGAACTGACGCTGCCGCGGATCGACCGCCTCCTGCTGGACACCCGCGTCCTGCTGGTATCCACCCTGCATCTGCGGCTCGCCCATCGGCGGCAGGCGGCGCGGGTCGGAATAACCCGGCTGCTGCTGATAGACCGGCTGCTGCGGCGCGTAGGCGGGACCGCGGCCCGGACCGTCGCCGAACAGGAACTCGATGAAGCCGCCGCCCATGTTGGCATTGGAGGCGACGCGCACCGGCGCCGGCGGTACCTGCGGCTGGTAGAGCACCGCCGGCGGATCGTTCGGCACCGTATTGTCGAAGGCATTTGCGCCGTTTGCGCCGGCAATGAAAGAGCAAGCGCTGCCGAGCAGCGCGACAGACATTTTCTTGAACATCGACGTACTCTGTACTGTTTCGTCTAGATCACATGCGTCGTTCAGAGCTGACGGTTGATCGGCGTCCGCGACGTGGTCAATAAAGAGCAAAAGCCGCATCGTTTGGTAAACGAAAGCGGCGTTTCGATTCACCACGTCGCGAGCAGGGCTGCAATTTGGCGATCAGCGTTTATTTTCGATGAACGCGGAGCGTCATGGTTAATCAGCGGTTTTCATGCCGTCGCGCGCGGCCGCGCGGCAGTTCCCGCTGTGAACTTCGTGTTAAATCGCTTCTGCCTACAAAGACGCGTGAGTGAGGTGGGGGGAGTAACCTGATGGCTGTTCACCGCAAACGTTTTCGTGTGGAAGATATCGTCGGTGGCGAGATGCCCCTTCTTGACGTAACCGAAGAGGCAATGCCGATGCATAGCGAGATCATGGCGGAGCTGCGCGCGATCCGCGCACAGATGGCCAAGGGCACAATACCCGCACCGATTTCCGGCAGCGCAGCCATGGCCGCAATCGACGCCTCCACCGCACAGGAGCTCGCCGAGGCTCGCACGATGCTCGAGACCTACCGGGCGCAGATCGAACAGTGCGAGAAGCTGAAGATCGAGCTGGACCTCATTCACGACGCCATCGACCGCACCAAGCGCGAGATCGCGGTGCTCCATGGCAAGAGCTTCGACGGCGCAGAGATGGCCAAGGTCAATGGCGAACTCGGCGCCGTGGTCGGCGGCACCGAACAGGCAACCCAGCAGATTCTGGAAGCTGCCGAATCGATCGACCAGGCGGCCAGCGCGATGGCCAAGGTGGACTCCGTCGACCAGCAGAAGCGGCTCGCCGACGACATCCAGGAACGCGTCATCTCGATCTTCGAGGCCTGCAACTTCCAGGACCTGACCGGCCAGCGTATCAGCAAGGTCATGGCCACGATGAAGTTCATCGAGCAGCACATCAATTCGATGATGGACATCTGGGGCGGCGTCGATGCGATCAAGGCCCATGTGCCGGCGCAGGTCGATAACCGCAGCGAAGACGAGAAGCTCCTCAATGGCCCGAAGCTCAACGGCGACGTCGGCCACGCCTCGCAGGACGACATCGACGCGCTGTTCGACTGATCGGACGCGACCTTACGGAAAAACAGAACGCCGGCGCAAGCCGGCGTTTTTTGTTGAGTGCATCCGCTGCACTGTCAGCGCCCGGCTTGACCAAGCAATCCGGTATTCCGGGCCGACAGCGATTGAATCGAGGGGCCGCGGCGTATTGGATGCCCCGCTTGCCGCCTTCGCTGAAGCTTCCGCGCCCCGGGACCTTCACCCCGGCGAAGCCTTGGCGTAGCCGGGTCACGGAGAATGACGAAGGACAGAGACTACGCGCGCGGCGCGCAGCGGACGTAGACCATGTTGCCGTAGCGGGTGGCGGCGTCCTTGTCGATGAAGCGGGTGATCAGGACGCGGCCGTCGAAGGAGACGATCTCGCGATCCTGCTCGCCGGGGGTCGGGCCCGCCGGCCCGATATAGTTCTTGCCACTGGGCGAGCCCTTCAGCCGCAGTTCCTGCGGCGTCGCCTGGTCGGCGAGGTGCATGATCACGCCGCCGGAGGAACCGGCGGTGATGACGTAGGGATTCTTGCATTGGGCCCTTGCCGCAGCCTCGGTGCGGGCGCGGTCGGCCGGGTTCTGGAACGAGGCGAGGCCCCAGCGGCCGACGATCTCGTCGGCGCGGATGCTCGCCGGCATTTCCGGACCGGCCCCGGGCTCGGCGTCGGGCGGCGGCGAAGACGACGAAAAGGATGGCAGGCTCAGGCCACCGCCGCAGGCGCCAAGCAGCAGCGCCAGGCATGAGGCGGCCGCCAGATTGGCAAACGTGCGCGCGTGAACTGAACTGATCATGGCATTTCCCCGAACAAGACGACGGCCGCACCCCTCCCGCAGCCAAGCGTAAAACCGCAGCCGGAGCAATGACGTCCTTCAATACGTCGGCGCCCCAAAAGAGTTTCCAATGCCACCATCCTATATCCGCCTCACCAATCGCTTAACCACCTTTGCTTGACAGGATCGCGGCCAAGCCATATTTCCGGGCGTACTATTAGCACTCGGAAAGCCCGATTGCTAAGCGCGCCGTTCGATCCTCGGCAAGAGGTCAGGACGGACGCGCCGCCCCACCCACTTCCGCACCTTCCGAAGCGAGCCTCCAAAGGGAAACGTCATGGCTAAATCCAAATTTCGTCCGCTGCATGACCGTGTCGTGGTCAAACGTATCGACGCCGAGGAAAAGACCAAGGGCGGCATCATCATTCCCGACACCGCCAAGGAAAAGCCCTCCCAGGGCGAAATCGTCGCCGTAGGCCCCGGCGGCCGCGACGAGGCGGGCAAGCTGATCCCGATCGACCTCAAGATCGGCGACCGCGTGCTGTTCGGCAAATGGTCTGGCACCGAGGTCAAGATCGACAACGAAGATCTCCTGATCATGAAGGAGTCGGACATCATGGGCGTTTTGGCCTAAGGCCTGACGTCTGAACAGCCGCTGAATGCTTCATTGTCCTGCCCGGGCCTGACCCGGGCATCCATCGTTTTTCGCACCAGGATGGATTGCCGGGTCAAGCCCGGCAATAACGAAGCGAGCGCGGCAAGACACTGCATCAACAAGACACATCACGATACACGAGGAATTGCAGACATGGCTGCCAAAGACGTCAAGTTTTCCGGAGACGCGCGCGATCGCATGCTGCGCGGCGTCGACATTCTCGCCAACGCCGTCAAGGTGACGCTCGGCCCGAAGGGCCGCAACGTCGTCATCGAGAAATCGTTCGGCGCGCCTCGCATCACCAAGGACGGCGTCACCGTCGCCAAGGAGATCGAGCTCGAGGACAAGTTCGAGAACATGGGCGCGCAGATGCTGCGCGAGGTCGCCTCCAAGACCAACGACCTCGCCGGCGACGGCACCACCACTGCGACCGTGCTGGCCCAGGCGATCGTGCGCGAAGGCGCCAAGGCGGTTGCCGCCGGCATGAACCCGATGGACCTTAAGCGCGGCATCGACACCGCGGTTGCGGCCGTGATCAAGGACATCGAGAAGCGCGCCAAGCCGGTCGCGTCCTCCGCCGAAGTCGCCCAGGTCGGCACCATCTCCGCCAACGGCGATGCCGCCATCGGCAAGATGATCGCCCAGGCAATGCAGAAGGTCGGCAACGAGGGCGTCATCACCGTCGAGGAGAACAAGTCGCTCGACACCGAAGTCGACATCGTCGAGGGCATGAAGTTCGACCGCGGCTATCTCAGCCCCTACTTCGTCACCAACCCCGAGAAGATGACCGCCGAGCTCGAGGACGCCTACATCCTGCTGCACGAGAAGAAGCTCTCGGGCCTGCAGGCCATGCTGCCGGTGCTGGAAGCCGTGGTGCAGTCGGGCAAGCCGCTCGTGATCATCGCCGAGGACGTCGAGGGCGAGGCGCTGGCGACGCTGGTCGTCAACCGCCTGCGCGGCGGCCTCAAGGTCGCGGCCGTCAAGGCGCCGGGATTCGGTGATCGCCGAAAGGCCATGCTCGAGGACCTCGCCATCCTCACCGGCGGCCAGCTGATCTCCGAGGACCTCGGCATGAAGCTCGAGAACGTCACCGTGAAGATGCTGGGCCGCGCCAAGAAGGTGGTGATCGACAAGGAGAACACCACGATCGTCAACGGTGCCGGCAAGAAGCCGGACATCGAGGCCCGCGTCGGTCAGATCAAGGCCCAGATCGAGGAAACCACCTCGGACTACGACCGTGAGAAGCTCCAGGAGCGTCTCGCCAAGCTCGCCGGCGGCGTCGCGGTGATCCGCGTCGGCGGTGCCACCGAGATCGAGGTCAAGGAAAAGAAGGACCGCGTCGAGGACGCGCTCAACGCCACCCGTGCGGCGGTGCAGGAAGGCATCGTCCCCGGCGGCGGCGTCACGCTGCTCCGTTCGAAGAAGGCCGTCGGCCGTCTCACCAACGCCAATGCCGACGTCCAGGCCGGCATCAACATCGTGCTGAAGGCGCTGGAAGCTCCGATCCGCCAGATCTCCGAGAACGCGGGCGTGGAAGGCTCGATCGTCGTCGGCAAGATCCTGGAGAACAAGTCCGAGACCTTCGGCTTCGACGCCCAGAACGAGGACTATGTCGACATGATCGAGAAGGGCATCATCGACCCCGCCAAGGTGGTCCGCACCGCGCTGCAGGACGCCTCCTCCGTGGCCGGCCTCCTCGTCACCACCGAGGCCATGGTCGCCGAACTGCCGAAGGAAGCCCCGCCCGCGATGCCGGCCGGTGGCGGCATGGGCGGCTTCTGAGCCCTCCGTTCCCTTGAAGTGTTGCGAAGGCCGCCTCCGGGCGGCCTTCTTTTTTGCCGACCATGGCCGACGCTTTCCAATTCAACCGGCGGCCGAAACCCACTACGGTGACGCCGCGATTCTGTTTCCTTTCAAGGATTTCGTCGATGCGCGCGCTTCTGGTTTGTTCGACAGCCCTGTTGGCGGCTCTGCTTGCCATCCCGTCCGAGATCGCCACCGCACAGATGAAACTGTCGCCAAAGGCGACGTCCCCCGGCGGAACCGAGACGCGCTATTTCACCTCGATCGACGGGCTGATGGACGGCAATGCCGACGTCATCCTGAAAGAGACGCGCCAGGGCAAGACGGTCACGGCGGCCGTGCTCGACGTCTGCTATCCCGTCGCGAAGAATTCCGACCGTAAGGACCGCTTCGTCGTCAATCTCCAGGTCGCGGGCCCAAACCTGACCGGCACGACGCAAAGTCTCGGCGAGAAGTCGCCCGTCAGCGTCAAGCTGCTGCGAAAGCAGTCTGGCGACAATTTCGAGTTCCGCGGCCAGATCAGCATCGGCCAGACCGTCACCGAGGTCGCCTCGCCCGACAATTCCGATCTCAGCGAGAAGGAGTTTCAGGACAATCAGACGTCTGACGACGGCCTCACGCCGCAGCCGAAGGATTTCACCGACGTTTCGCCGGAAGCCATCGCGGTCAAGGTCAAGCTGGATGCGGCCACCGAGTTCCTGAAGAGCCTGAAGGGCCAGAACGTCGAGGTGACACTGGCGAGCCTCTCGGTCGGCTGCGAGGCGCTGCGCGCCGGCGAGCAGACCATCAACATGTCTGTCGATCCGGAACGCGCCGGCGCGCTGCTGGCCAAATTCAAGGCGATGCCCGGCGTCACCGCGGCGGGCTGGACGGCGGGCATGACCGAGATGGACCGCACCATCCGTTTTGCCGCCGCCGACTGGCGCGACGGCGACAAGCTCAACCGCGACAAGCTCGCGTCGGCTGTCGCGGGCGTGCTGAGCAAGACGCTCGCGGCAAAGCCGGTCTCGCAGAGCTTCGATCCCGCCACCGCCAAGCTCAAGCTCGTCTTCAAGCGGCCGAACCCGGATTTCCCGGCGCTCGACCTCACCGACACGATCGAGGTCGGCGCACTCATCGCGCCCGACAAGCCCGGCACGACCGACAAACTGATGCTCTGGGTCGGCAGCCCCGCGACAACGACGGCGGACGAGAGCAGCGGCGCCAGGCTCAACCTGTCCGACGATGCCGCCGCCGACGAGGAAGGCGATCAGCCTGACGACAACGGCTCGATCGAGGCCCTCGCGAAGGAGCTGAAGGGCCAGCGCTGGGATGCCGACAAGTCGGTGTGGAAGTGATGTAGCCACCAAATCGGTGTCATCGTCTGGCTCGACCGGGCGATCCAGTACTCCGAGACGGCACTGGTTGATCAATAGGTCGCGGCGTACTGGGTACCCCGGCCAAGCCGGGGTCCGACAGCAAGCGCGGCGCTAATTCCCGGTCACGCGAAAGCGCAGCGGCTTGGGGCCGATCAGGGTCAGCACCTCGCCCTGGCGCTTCCAGGTCTCCACACTGCTTAGAGCAGCGACGAGATCGTCGTCGGCCTGGGCCCTCCCCGGCGGGCAGGAGCGGTCCTGGATCGGGCCCGGAACGAAGATCACGGTGTTGCCGGCGACCGAGAACTGACCCCTGCCGCCCTTGCACCAGAGCTCCAGCACCACCTCGCCATTGTCTCCGATCTCGATGTTCGGAATCCGTTTCGATCCCGGCTGCGGCAGTGCTTCCATCGTCATCTCGGTGCCGAACGGGAAATCGTCCTCGGCCCGCGCGACAGCGGACATCGCCAGCATTGCAACCACCAGGCACACCATCCGCTTGAGCGAAACCATGAGACCTCTCGACCGACCTGATTTGCGGCACCTTCTATAAGACGATGGCGCCATTGAGAAGGTTCGCCGACTCGGCGCGCAAAAAATCCCCGCGAGGACGCCCCGCGGGGATCTGATTTGCGTCGCAGCAGGTGCGCGCCCTGCTACTTCAGGACCATCGCCGTGAACGGCCAGACATAGGCCTGCAAGGTCACGAGCACACCGACGAGACAGGCGAGCACGATCGAGTGCCAGAACACGAAGCGCAGGATGGTACCCTCGTGGCCGTACCAGTTGGTGGCGGTGGAGGCGACCACGATAGATTGCGCATCGATCATCTTGCCCATCACGCCGCCGGAGGAGTTCGCCGCGCCCATCAGGATCGGCGACAGGCCGAGCTGTTCGGACGTGATCTTCTGCAGGTTGCCGAACAGGATGTTCGACGACGTATCCGATCCCGTCAGCGCCACACCCAACCATCCGAGCAGCGTGCCGAAGAAGGGATAGAGCACGCCGGTCGCGGCAAACGCCAGACCGAGCGTCGCATCGACACCGGAGAGGCGCGTCAGCGTGCCGATTGCGAGCATCGCCGAGATCGTGATCAGCGAGATCGCGCACAGACGGATGGTGCGGCCGTACTGGGTCACGAGTTGGCCGGGACCGACGCCCATCAGGAAGCCGGAGATGATCGCGGCGATCAGCATGCCCGTGCCGGTGAAGGACAGGTAGGTGAAGCCGAACACCGCGCTCTCCTTGGTTGGCCCTGGCGCGACTGGCGGCATCTTGTTGATCATCTGGTGCAACTCGGGAACGGGATAGTTCCAGGTGAAGATCGAGTTCGCCCAGGTCTTGAAGCCGCCGTTGCCCCAGACCAGCATCACAATGCAGACGATGATCCACGGCAGCAGCGCGCTGAACACCTCGCTCTGCGTCAGCGGCGTCTTGTCGAGCGGCTTTGTCGTGGCCATGGTGGAGGCCGATTGATCATGGCCGCGGAGCGCCGGCGACAGCCAGAGCTGCTTCGGCTGCCAGACCTTCAGGAACAGGATGAGTGCCCCCATCGAGATCAGCGACGCGCCGATGTCGACGATCCAGGGATTGACGTAATTCGAGATCACGAATTGCGGAACAGCGAACGAGACGCCGGTGACCAGGATCGCCGGCCAGACGTCCTTCATGCCTTTCCATCCGGCAAAGGCCCATATCACCCAGAACGGCACGATCAGCGAGAAGAACGGCAATTGCCGTCCGACCATCGCACCGAGGATGTAGGGATCGAAGCCGGTGACCGAGGCAAGACCCTGGATCGGCGTTCCCAGCGCGCCATAGGCGACCGGGGCGGTGTTGGCGATCAGCGACAGCCCAGACGCCGCGAGCGGCGAGAAGCCAAGGCCGATCAGCACCGCACCCGTGATCGCCACCGGCGTGCCGAAGCCGGAGGCGCCCTCGAAGAAGGCGCCGAAGGAGAATGCGATCAGCAGCAATTGCAGGCGCCGGTCCTCGGTGACGCCGCCGATCGCACGCTTGAGGAGTTCGAAGCGGCCGGTCGACACCGTCACCTGATAGAGGAAGATGACGTTGAGAACGATCCAGCCGATCGGAAAGAAGCCGGTCACGATGCCCAGTACCGAGGCGCGGATCGACATGTTCGCTGGCATCGTGAAGACGAAGATCGTGATCAGGTTGGCCACGATCACGGCGATGATCGCCGCAATGTGAGCCTGAACGCGGCCGCTCGCGATCAGAACCAGCAGTGTGACGACAGGCACCGCCGCCGCGATGGTCGACAGCACAGGACTGTGCAGCGGATCGTAGACTTGATTCCACATGGCCTTCCTCCCCACGCATGTCTATGGCAGGCGGCCCGCGTGGACAGCCGAACCTGCTTGACGCTCGAAGCGATAACCCCCGGGCTGGACGCGAATTCCTCGCGAATGCAGCGGTTCCCGTCCGCTCACAAGCCCGCGAAGTCCCGGAGGCCCCCACCCCGCGCCGTTAAAGCCCATGCTAGGGTTGCAAGCTGCGACAAGCCAACGCAAATTGCAGGACTTGAGACTTTAGTCTAATCGCGCCGATTTCAGCCAATGCCCCAAACGTTTGGCTCCGGCCATCTGTGCACATCCCCGCAGGAGATCCAGCTCTGTGAAGAACATCATCGCCACCCTCGCGATCGTCTGGCGAATCGCCGGCCCCTATTTCCGCTCCGAGGACAAGTGGGCCGGGCGCGGCCTGCTTGGCGCCGTCGTCGCGATGGAGCTGGCGCTGGTCGCGATCGACGTGCTGGTGAACCAGTGGCAGAACCGGTTCTACTCTGCGCTCCAGAACAGCGACTGGGATGCGTTCGTCACGGAGATATGGATCTTCGTCGGACTCGCTTTCACCTTCATCGCGCTGGCCGTCTACAAGCTCTATCTGAACCAATGGCTTCAGATCCGCTGGAGGCAGTGGCTGACCCGGCACTATCTGGGCGAATGGCTGCAGGACGCCACGCATTACCGCATGCAGCTCAAGGGCGATGCGGCCGACAACCCCGACCAGCGCATTACCGAGGACGTCAGAAACTTCGTCGAGCAGACCCTGACGATCGGGCTCGGCCTGCTCTCGTCGATCGTGACGCTGTTCTCCTTCGTCATCATCCTCTGGGGCCTGTCCAACGCCGCGCCGCTGCACCTGTTCGGCAACGACCTGATGATCCCCGGCTATCTGTGCTGGGGCGCGCTGATCTACGCGATCTTCGGCACCGCGCTGACGCACTGGATCGGCGCCCCGCTGGTCAACCTCAATTTCGAACAGCAGCGCTACGAGGCCGATTTCCGTTTCAACCTCGTTCGCGTGCGGGAGAATTCCGAGCAGATCGCGTTGCTCAAGGGCGAAGGCGCCGAACGCTCGCGCCTGCTGGATCGCTTCGGCTTCGTGATCGGCAACTGGTACGCGATCATGAGCCGGACCAAACGCCTCACGATGTTCACCGCGAGCTATCAGCAGGCTGCCGTGATCTTTCCCTACGTGCTGGTCGCACCGGCGTTCTTCGCCAAGAAGATCCAGCTCGGCGACATGATGCAAACCGCCTCGGCCTTCTCCAGCGTGCAGGGCGCGCTCTCGTTCTTCGTCACGGCCTACAGGTCGTTGGCGGAATGGCGCTCGATCGTCGCACGTCTCGACGGCTTCGAGATGTCGGTCGAGTCGGCCGCGCACCTGCCGGCGCATGAATCTGCCATCAGCTTCAAGGCCGCGGACCGCGGCCGCACGATCGGGCTCGAGCAGCTCTGTGTGAACCTGCCCAACGGGACCCCGCTGGTCGCTGCCGACGCCTTCGCCGTCCAGGCCCCGGAACGCGTGCTCGTGACCGGGCCTTCCGGTTCGGGCAAGTCGACGCTGTTCCGCGCCATCGCCGGCATCTGGCCATTCGGGACCGGCACCATCGTCATTCCCGAGAAGGCGAAGCTGATGATGCTGCCGCAGCGTCCCTATTTCCCGGTCGGCATATTACGCGATGCCGTGGTCTATCCCGCTGCCCCCGGCGCATTCGACGCCGCCCAGATCCGGGACGCGCTGATCGCGGTTGGGCTGCCCGGTCTTGCCGAGCGGCTGGACGAGGACGGCCACTGGAACAGGATGCTGTCACTGGGCGAGCAGCAGCGCCTCGGGCTTGCCCGCGCGCTGCTGCATATGCCGGATTATCTGTTCCTGGACGAGGCCACCGCCTCGCTGGACGAGCCGTCCGAGGCACGGCTGTACCGGTTGCTGGCGGAGAAGCTGCCGCAGGCCACCATCGTCTCGATCGGACACCGCTCGACGCTGGACGCCTTCCATACCCGCAAAGTGACGATGACCAAGCGCGGCGAGATCCACGTCCTCGGCGAGGCGGTCAAGCCGGCCGAGGCGGAGCCCAGCGCAGTGCGCTGAGGCGGCGCAGGCCTCCGTCGACCGGAACGCGACAGGACCTTCGTTGCGGCAATCTTCGAGACGCCCACCTCCGGCGGGCTTTTAGGGAAAAGGCCTGTTCTCGCGGCAAGATCCCAGCCCCTCATGGGTGAGGCGCGCCGCCTTGCGGCGCGTCTGAACCATGCACACGCCGAGCGCCGTCACAGACGCTCGTCTCCCCAAAACAAAAGGGCGGCAGGTTGCCCTGCCGCCCTCGTCAAGTCGCTTCGGTTGGAAGCTTACTTCAGGTTGGTCATCGCCGTCAGGTCGAAGGACAGCTTGGCAATACCGGCCGCGCCGCACCAGTTGGACCCAGTGCCAGTCGGGTTGATCGAGGTGACGTTGGTGGTCCCCGAAGCATTGAAGGCGCTGGTGAAGGCGCTGCAATTGCCCTTGTTCAGGTCGGTGTCGGAGTAACGCAGGTCGAGCGTGAACACCTTGTAGGTGAAGCCGACGCCGATGTTCCAGGTGTTGTAGTCGGCGTACTTGATGCCGTTCGGGAACGGCCCAGCGAAGCCGGGATTGGTGAAGGTCGTGCCGTAGAAGGAGTCGCTGGTGCCGAGGAACTGGCGGCCAAACTCGCCCGACACATACATGCCGACGCCGCTCGAACCGAAGATGGTGCTGGGCGCAACGTATTTGGCGGTGATCGAGGCGTAGTCACCCCAGGCGCCGGAGTTCAGGAAGTTCGGCGAGTAGTACTCGTTCAGGCCGACCGACCAGTTGTCGTTGATGGTGTAAGTCACCTTGCCGTAGACTTCGAAGAAGCTCACATCCTTCTTCATAACGTTGCCGTTGGGAAGGAAGTTCGCGAAACATTCCGCGCTGATCGGCTTGCCGCCCGCGTCGACAGCCAGGCCGCCATTGCCGCCGTTGTAGCAGGTTCCACCCGGATACAGGTAACCCCAGACGCCGATGTCGAAGGCGAAGGCGCCGAAGGTCGGGCGAATACCGCCGTAGATGTCGACTTCAGCCGCGGCGCGGTTCGCGAAGGAGATGCTCTCCGCGGAAACGCCGACGTATAGCTGCAGGTCCTTGTTGACGTTGTAGCGGGGCTCGAAATAGGCCGCGACCGAGGGCTTGTGGTTCGACTGGGTGATACCGCGGAAGATGTAGTCGTTCATGATCGCGCCGCCGAAGGCGATATCCCAGGGGTCGAAGGCAGGAACCGGAGCCTTCTTGGCCTTGACCGGCATGTCCGCCGCGAAAGCCGAGCCCACCACCATTGCCAGCGCCGTTGCCAACAAAGTCACTTTTTTCATTTCGATCCCCATCACCAGTTCTTACCCAGTCGGTTTCCCGGAAGCCCCCCGGGGAGAACGACCTGTCTGCAAAATTGCGTTACTGCGACAATGTGTATGGGGGGAGGTAAACCGTGAAGCAAAAAACACGGGCATCTGCCGACTTTTTAGGCTTTTTGGCGGTTCTACGAAAGGTTGTCAGCCTGTGTTGCTTCTGGATCACATTATCTGCATTGCAAAGTGCAGAGAAAACCCGGGTTAGTACGGAAAGCCTTTGAAAGACGTGCCCAAATACGAATCAGGCCGGTTAGGGTCATTGTGGCTCCCGGAGCGGCTCGCAGCGATGCAAAAAGGCCGCAGCGTCGCCGCCGCGGCCTTTCTGTTGTCGATGGTGGCCGTCGAGCCGGACCGGCCTCCTGGCCCTGACCTCGAGCCTACCCCTGCCCTTCGGCCGGCGTGGTTTCCGCAGAAGACGAAGGCATCGCCCAGCTTGTCGCGGCGGCGGGCTCCGGAGCCGCCACCGGCGCTGACGGCTTCGGCGCAGGAGCTGCCTTCGCCTTCTTCGGTGCCGCCTTCTTCGCGGCCTTCTTCGGCGCGGCCTTCTTGGCTGCCTTCTTGGCCGATGTCTTCACAGCCTTCTTGGGCGCAGCCTTTTTGGCAGACTTCTTCGTAGATTTCTTGGCGGACTTCTTCGCGGACTTCTTGGCTGCCTTCTTCGAGGTTTTCTTTGCCGCTACGACCTTCTTGGCCTTTTTGGCCTTCTTGCTTTTCTTCTTCTTCGCTTTCGCCATCGTGGTCCTCCTGTTGCCGACGAACAATGGTCGATCGGGCGCCTTCAACCGTCACCTCCGGACGAAACCTCAGCTCGACGTGTTCAATGCCGGCCGCGCCCCGCCCGTAGCCCAATCGAGAAGCTCAATCGTGTGTACGACCGGAACTGACGTGCCACTGGCAATCTGCACCATGCAGCCGATATTGCCCGCGGCAATCATGTCCGGCTGGACGCTTGCGATGTTGGCGACCTTGCGATCGCGCAACCGGCCCGCAAGCTCGGGTTGGAGAATGTTGTAGGTCCCCGCCGAACCGCAACACAAATGGCTCTCCGGCACATCTTTCACCACGAATCCATTCTTGGAAAGCAATTCTTTCGGAAGGGTCGTGATTTTCTGTCCGTGCTGCAGAGAGCATGCGGAGTGATAGGCGACCACGATGTTGTCGCCTATCGCGGTCGACTCGAGGCCGAGACCGGCGACGTATTCGGTGATGTCCCTGGCGAGTGCCGACACCTTGGCCGCATCGGCAGCGAACGCGGCGTCCTCGCGCAGGAGATAGCCGTAGTCCTTGATCACGGTGCCGCAGCCGGACGCAGTCACAAGGATGGCGTCGAGCCCCTCGCCGGCCGCTTCCGCAAGCCATGCCGTGACATTGGCACGAGCCCGTCCCAATGCATCCCGGTCGTTGCCGAGATGATGGGTCAACGCGCCGCAGCACTGCTCGTCCCGGACCAGGACGACCTCGATGCCGTGGCGGGTGAGCAGACTGATGGCGGCCTGGTTGATGCGCGGCGCCAGCACCTGCTGGGCACAGCCCTGAAGCAACGCGACCCGGCCACGCTTCTTGCCGAGCGCCGCGAACACGCTGCCCGGCAGGGGGCCGGGCGCCGGCAGCCGGTTCGGAGCCAGCGCCAGCATCGCCTTGAGGCGCTGGATCAGGCCGGGCGTGGCCGACGGCCGCGGCGTCGGCAGGAATACCGCGAGCGGACGGGCGAGTCGCGCCAGCCACATGCTGATGCGAAAGCGCTGCGGGTCTGGCAGCACGAAGGCCAGCAGCTGGCGCAGCAGCCGTTCGGTCAGCGGTCGCTGGTAGCGCTGCTCGATCCTGACCCTGGCCTGGTCGATGAGGTGCATGTAGTTCACCCCGGAGGGACAGGTCGTCATGCAGGCCAGGCACGACAGGCAGCGGTCGACATGCTTGACCACCTCCGCCGTCGGTGTCTGGTCCTTCTCCAGCATCTCCTTGATCAGGTAGATGCGGCCGCGCGGACTATCGAGTTCGTCGCCGAGCAGCACATAGGTCGGACAGGTTGCGGTGCAGAAGCCGCAATGGACGCAGGCGCGCAGGATCTTGTCGGCTTGCGCGATGTCGGGGTCGGCGAGTTGCGCCAGCGAGAATTCGGTTTTCATGCTGCAGGGCCCCGGCTCAAGCGTCCCCGGTTGAGAATGGCTTTTGGATCGAAACTGCCGCGCACCCGATCGCTCAACGCGGCGACGCCAGCGGCCTGCGGGTGGAACACGTCCACGATGCGCCTGACATCCTCGGCCGCGCGGATCAGCGTGGCGTGCCCGCCGACGGCCTCGGCACGCTGTCGCACGCCCGGGGCGTGCGCATCGGCCTTCGGCGGCAGCGCGGCCCAGATCAGGCCGCCGCCCCAATCGTAGATCACGTCGCCGCCGGTCTCGCGCGCCAATTGCGTGCCAAGCGCCGCGCCAGAAGCCGGCGGGCAGACGATCCGCCACACCGGCCAGGCGCCCAGCGCGCCACCGGCCGCGAACGGCAGCACGTCGCGGATGGTGGCCCACACCGCGGCGGAGGCCGTGTCCTCGACGAGGGTTGCGGTGCCGAACGGCGCCAGCAATTCGCGCAGCGAGCCGGCGCGATGGGTCGCGGAGGCCGTGATGCCCTCCAGCCGCAGCACGGTGAGCGCCTCGCTTTGGCTGGCGATGTCCCCGAGGCCGTCCGTGCTGGCCCGGAACGACGATTTCGGCAGATGCGCGGCAGCCGAGACGTCGAAGGGCGAGCCGAGCGCGGTGGTCATCGCCTTGCTGGCGGCGGCATCATCGAGCCCGCGCAGCAGCAGCGTCCGCTCGGCTTCCGGCTTCGGCATCACCTTGAGCGTGACCTCGGTCATCACCGAGAGCGTGCCCCAGGACCCCGCCAGCAGCTTGCAGAGGTCGTAGCCGGTGACGTTCTTCACCACCTTGCCGCCGGTCTTGAAGCTGTCGCCGAAGCCAGAGACGGCATGCGCCCCGAGGAGGTGGTCGCGGGCCCCGCCCGCCTTGATCCGCCGCGGACCTGCGAGCCCGGCCGCGATCATGCCGCCGATGGTTCCGAGCGCAGGCGTGCCGAGTAGCGGCGCGGTGTTCATCGGCTCGAAGGCGAATTGCTGATTCCTGGCGTCGATCAGCGACAACACGTCGGCCAGCGGCGCACCGGCCTGCAGCGTGACGATCAGTTCGTTGGGCTCGTAGGCGGTGACGGCGTTCAGCGCGGAGACGTCGAGAACGGCATTGGTCGCCATCGCATGCCCGATGCCGCGCTTGGTGCCATGACCGATGATCTCGAGCGGCTGCTCATTGGCAATCGCCGCGCGCACCACCTCTTCGACGTCTTTGGCGTCCCTGACCTTGAGTGTATCCACGATTGAGCGGGTATCCAAATTTAGAAGGGAAAGCAAATCCGGCGCATGACAACGACGATGCAGCTATCGGCGCTAGAATCGCGGGATGTCGGGAAACGCCACCCTTCCGGCATGCACATGCATGCGGCCGAGTTCGGCGCAGCGATGCAGGGTTGGAAACACCTTGCCGGGGTTGAGCAGCCCCTGCGCGTCGAAGGCGCATTTCAGCCGCTGCTGCTGGTTGAGGTCGACTTCCGAAAACATCTCCGGCATCAGGTCGCGCTTCTCGATGCCGACACCGTGCTCGCCGGTGAGCACGCCGCCAAACTCGACGCAGGCGCGCAGGATGTCGGCGCCGAAGGCCTCGGCGCGCTCGATCTCGCCGGGCTTGTTGGCATCATAGAGGATCAGCGGATGGAGATTGCCGTCGCCGGCATGGAACACGTTGGCGCAGCCGAGCTGGTATTTTTCGCCGAGCTCGCGGATGCGGGCCAGCGCCTTCGGCAACGCGCCGCGCGGAATGGTGCCGTCCATGCAGAGATAGTCCGGCGAGATACGCCCCACCGCGGGGAACGCGGCCTTGCGGCCCGCCCAGAACAAATTGCGCTCGGCTTCCGAGGTCGAAATCTGGCAGGTGGTCGAGCCGCAACCGTTCGCGATGGCCTCGACGCGCGTGATCAGCTCGTCGACCTCGATCTTGGGACCGTCGAGTTCGATGATGAGCAGCGCCTCGACATCGAGCGGATAGCCGGCATGAACGAAGGCCTCGGCGGCGTGAATCGCCGGCTTGTCCATCATCTCCATCCCGCCGGGAATGACGCCGGCGCCGATGATCCGCGCCACGCATTCACCGGCCGCCTCGACCTCTGCGAAACCGACCATCAGCGCGCGCGCCGTCTCTGGCTTCTGCAGGATGCGCACCGTGACCTCGGTGATGACGCCGAGCAGACCTTCGGAGCCGGTGATGACGCCCATCAGATCGTAACCGGAGTTCTCGCACCCCTTGCCGCCGATGCGCAGGATCTCGCCGCTCATCAGGACAATCTCGCAACCGAGCACGTTGTTGGTGGTCATGCCGTATTTGAGGCAGTGCACGCCGCCGGAATTCTCCGCGACATTGCCACCGATCGAGCACGCGATCTGCGAGGACGGATCGGGCGCGTAGTAGAAGCCGGCATGCGCGACCGCCTGGCTGATCGCCAGATTGGTGACGCCGGGTTCGGTGACGACGACACGGTTGTCGAAATCGATCTCGCGGATGCGCTTGAACTTGCCGAGACCCAGCAGCACGCCGTCTTCGAGCGGCAGTGCGCCCCCCGACAGCGAGGTTCCGGAGCCGCGCGGCACCACCTTGATGCCTTGTTCGGCACAATATTTCAGGACGAGCGAGACCTGCTCGGTCGTCTCGGGCAGCACCACGACCATCGGCGGCTGCCGATACGCGGTCAGCCCGTCGGATTCATAAGCCCGCATCTCGGCGGCGCTGTCGATCACGCCTTCGCCGGGCACGATTGTGCGCAATGCAGCAATGATCTGCGCGCGGCGCACCAGCACCGTCTGGTCGCTCGCAGGCATCATGATGGCCATGAGATATCCTTCCGGCTTGCGCCGTGTCATCGATTTGTCGCGGCAAATCAACCACGTCCGCGATGGTTTGGGTAGGGCATCCGAAAGTCGCAGCGGCGATCGCCGCCGAGTTCGCTCTGGGACAAGTAGGAAATCGTGAAACCTGTCATGGTTTCATGGCTTGTCCAATCCGGGCGGGCCTGCCACAACCGGCGGGTCCGACGATTGCTGACCAGTTGAGAGCCCCACCGGGAAAGAGACGAAGAGCACAATATGAAAAAACTGACTTTTGGCGCGCTGATGATCCTCACCGTCACTGCCACAGCGTCCGCCGCGATGGCGCAGGATGTGGCCGCCGGCAAAACGTCATTCAACAAATGCCTGGCCTGCCACGCGATCGGCGAAGGCGCCAAGAACAAGGTCGGCCCCGAACTCAACGGCCTCGACGGCCGCAAATCAGGCACCGCGCCGGACTACAATTATTCCGACGCCAACAAGAATTCCGGGATCACCTGGAACGAGGCGCAGTTCAAGGAATACATCAAGGACCCCAAGGCCAAGATCCCCGGCACCAAGATGGCATTCGCCGGTATCAAGAACGAGACCGAGATCAACAATCTCTGGTCCTACGTCTCGCAGTTCGACAAGGATGGCAAGATCAAGCAGTAAGCTCGTCGCGAACGGCGGCCGCTAATCGGCGGCCGCCTGTGCCGGGACGATTTTCTCGATCATCGTCTCGATCTCCGTCTTGACGAGATCCGGCACGGCGTTCTGAACCATGTGGCCGAGATCGGGCAGCACGATCAGCTTTGCATTCGCCACCTCGGCTGCAAAGGGCCGCGCGTGGACGTCGGTCTTCACCGTTTTGTCGGGCTCGCCGGCGATGATCGTGACCGGCGCCGTGATCTCGGCATAGCGCGGCGCTTGCTCGGAAACAGCCTGTTTCAGCGTCACCAGATCATGGGCATTGGCGATGAATTCCCGCGGGCGCAGCAGCAGCGGTGTCGCGGAGTCCCTCACGAAACCGTCCGGCATCGCTTGCGGCAGGAAGACATTGCGCGCACCGGCTTCGGTAACGAAATAGCCGAGCGGCAGCGTGATGGTGTAGGCGAGCAGCGGACCGATCACGGGCGTTGCGATGATCTCGTTGTAGCGGCCGACACCGCCGCGCCAGGGATGAGTAACGGGGGCCAGCATCACGAGACCGGCGACGCGGCGCGGATGATCGAGCGCAATCCGCGTACCGAGCGCACCGCTCCAGGAATGCACCACGAAGACCGCCCGATCGATCCCGAGCTTACCGAGCGCCTCAATGATCATCCGGGCCTGGATGTCCGGGGTCGAATCCTGCGCTCTTGCGCGCTCGCTCCAGCCATGGCCGGGACGATCGATCAGGATGACGCGGCGATCCCTGGCGAGGAGATCGCCCAGCGGGCGCCGCATGGCTTGCAGATTGGAACTCGCGCCATGCAGCATCACGATCGGCACGCCTGAATCGCGCGGACCGATCTCGACGACGTGGAGCGTCGCCCCCTCCACCGTGATCATCCGGCCCTGAGGTGGAAAGGCCCGTTGCACGGCGAGCACGCCGGCCTGCGTGACCAGCGCCAGCAGAGCCAGCGCCGCCACCACTGACATCACGATCATGGAGAGAATCCGGGAAAAACGGGGCACATCGCAGTTACGGCTTTGGCTTGCGGCAGTTTCGCCTCCCCGGCATCGGCGGCTCTGCCGGAAAGGCCGGGCTGTGGATATGTGCATAATCGCCGAACAAAATACCCAATGAAATCAATGACACTCGTTCGTGGCCCGCAAGCCCCGGACCCGCTTCATGCAGTCGTCATCGCGGTTTCCTTATAATCGCCACGGTCGGTTCCGCCATTTACATACCGATGGGCGCCGATCCGCTTCGCACCCCTTTTGGGATGCGGGACAGCCGGCAGGATTTGTCCTGGCTTGAACCGGAGAATTTTCGATGAGCTTCCGATCGAAAGATACTGCGATCGATGAGATCGTGGCGAGTTGCAAAGGCGACCTGCGCGGCGCCGTCCGGGCGCTGCTCCTGATCAACGAGCATCTCGAAGCGGAGCTTGCAAGAGCCTATGCCGCGGCCGCCGACCACGGACTGGCTGAACGCGGCAGCAGCGTCCTGCATTGACGTGACCGCAACGAGCTAGAGCTTCGGTTCTGATGGAATCAGAACCGAAGCTCTAGATTCTAGTTTTGACGCGTTTTCCTCACGCGAACCGGTATCCACTTCGCTCGAAAACACTCTAGTTCGCGCTGTCTTCGGCCTTTTCCTCGTCCGGGGTAACGGCGGGGCAGACGCGGATCGTCGAACGGGCAAGCTTGGCGTCGGCCCTTGATTTGTAGGGGCCGTCACCGAACCAGATGTCGCCGTTGATCACGGGATTGCTGGTCACGATGTTGCATTTGCCGGTGGCGCGGTTGCCGACCACCCAGAACAATCCGTTGGCGAGGCTCACCGTCCCCGACGCCAACAACAACCCGCTCGCCAGCAACCCGCTTGCAAAAATCAGACGCTTCATGGCTGTGCTCCTGCCATGCAGGTAGGCCTGCGGCGGCTCGGGCAATAGTCCTCGGGCCTCGGCGCATGGCATCGTGGTTAACCGGCGCAGGGCGCAACCGCTCGAACAAGGATCAAGTCATCCGCTAGATGTCGCGGCCTTCGACCTTCTCGGTCAGCGACTTGACCTGATCGGGGATCTTCTCGAGGTGCGGATTGACGGCCAGCGCCTTGCGGTAGGCCTCGAGCGCACGCTTCTCGTCGCCGACCTCCTGCATGATCATGCCGAGCCCGGCGAGCGCGCCGAAATGGCGGGGCTCGCGGACCAGCACCTCGCGGATGTCGGCGAGCGCGCGGGCATAATCATTCTGCATGTAATAGAGCGTGGCCCGCCGGTTCCAGGCCTCGATGTAGTCGGGCCGGAGCTTGATGACCGAATCCAGCAGCTTGATCGCCACGTCGATCTTCTGCGCATCGACCGCGGTCTTGGCCCGCGTCATCAGCAGCGATGCGGTGTCGCTCGGGGTCTGGATCCAGATCGCCCAGATCCGCGCCTCGACATGCCTGGCGCTGGCCTCGTCGGGAGCGGCCTTCAGGGCGCCGAACAGGAAATCGATATTGTTCTTGTTGCGATCGACCTTCGGCAGCTTGGCCGGCGGTTCAGGAAGCTTTTTCTGCGGCTTGCCGGGCGGGGCCGGCGTCATGGTCTGCGCCAGGGCCGGAGCGAGGCTGGAGGTCCCCAGCACAAGGGCCAGACCAAGAACCATGGGAAGGGTGCGCGCGATGGGGAATCTCACTGGCATCGGCAAAGTGTAAACGCGTAAAGCCGCCCTTGCAAAGCAAAGGCGGCGTCAAACTCGTGTGAGAAGTGGTCTTGCGGGGCGCGCGATGGCGGCCGCGAGCGCTGAGATCAGCAGATCTCAGATCAGCCCTGGCGAGCCTTGAAGCGGCGCTGCACCTTGTTGATCACATAGACCCGGCCCTTGCGGCGGACCAGACGGTTGGCGCGATGACGACCGCGCAGCGACTTCAACGAGTTACGGACCTTCATGGCGAAATCCTGAACGTTCGAAAGGCCGTGTTCGGCACACCCGTTTCGGCACGCGCGAATGTGGCAAAATGAGATTTAACCCGCCGGCGGACGACCGCCCGGGACGGGGCGGTTCTTAAGGCATGCCGGGAGGTCATGTCAATGTTAACTGCCTCGGTCCAGGCCAGCAAATTCTCGAAAACAACCCCATGCACAGTAGAAGCGGCCGGATCGGCCCGATTTCGCTGGTCGGAGGCGAGGCCCAGCAAAGACTTTTGCCGGCTGCGGTTTTACCGCCGGCTGTGCCTTGCCAAGTTCGTTATATCATATAATCAATTTGACAACCGCTCGGGAGGAAACCAATGCCGAAGCTCAAGCTGCCCAATATCGACGACGTCGTTGCGATCGACATCCACACCCATGCCGAGGAGCCCTGCGGCACCCATCCCGACGACGGCTATGACGACTTCCAGGCGCAGATGGCGGACTACTTCAAGTCGCCGCACAAGCATCCGCCGACCGTGCCGGAGACCGCGGCCTATTACCGCTCCAAGAACATCGCCGCGGTGATCTTCCCGGTCGACGCCGAGCGCGAGACCGGCTTCCGCCGCTACAAGAACGAGGAGATGCTGGAGATCGCCTCCGACCATCTCGACGTCCTCATTCCGTTCGTCTCGATCGACCCGCACAAGGGCAAGCTCGGCGCCCGCGAGGCGCGCAAGCTGATCGAGGAATACGGCGTGCGCGGCTTCAAATTCCACCCGACCATGCAGGGCTTCTACGCCAACGACCGCTTGGCTTACCCGCTCTATGAAGAGATCAACAATGGCGGAGCGATCGCGCTGTTCCACACCGGCCAGACCGGCGTCGGCTCGGGCATGCCCGGCGGCATGGGCATGCGGCTGAAATATTCCAACCCGATGTACATGGACGACGTCGCGGCGGATTTCCCCGACCTCAAGATCATCCTCGCCCATCCCTCCTTCCCCTGGCAGGAAGAGGCGCTGTCGGTCGCGACCCACAAGCCGAACGTCTATATCGACCTCTCCGGCTGGTCGCCAAAGTACTTCCCGCCGATCCTGGTGCGCTACATCAACTCGATTTTGCAGGACAAAATGCTGTTCGGCTCGGACTGGCCGGTGATCACCCCGGACCGCTGGCTGGCGGACTTCGCCAAGATCGAGATCCGCGACGAGATCCGGCCGAAGGTGCTGAAGGCCAACGCGCGCAAGCTGCTGGGGATCTAGCACGGTCTGCAACGAGACCGATGGTGTGGACGGGCAACGCTCGAGCCACGCCCTCATGCAAGACAAGGAGACCGCCTGGCGGCGGTCCCCCGGGTTGCAAGCTTGCTAATCAGGCAGCTCGCTTGAAGGCCTCTCGTGCCGCTTCATTGGCGCGATCGAAGGCCAGACGCGTTTCGGTCAAGGCCGTCATGAGTGCCGACCACGAGTGGGTCCCGGCCTGTTTCAGCTTCTCCAGCTTCTTCTCCGCTTCGGCCGCATCGGCCGTCATGCGCGTCACGGCCGCGTCGATGTCCGCCCGATGTGCGGACACAAACTTGACGGCATCGCTGCCGAGCTTATCGACGGCTTCACGCCACGCTTTCAGCTGCGCATCGGCCTGAAGCTTGAACGTCGCCTGCTGCTGCTCGACCTGCTTGCTGAAGCTTTCGACGTATTTTCCGGCTTCGGCCTCGAACCTCCGCCAGTCGGCTTCCATTTTCGATTTGGCCTGGGTCCAGGCCGTCTCGCCGGCTTCCGACTGCTGTTTCAACGTCTCACGGAATTCGTCGCGCTGCTTGCCGAGATCCGCGAGGACTTTCGTGGCCTTCTCGCGCAGATCGACCTGCACCCCGGCAGCCCTGGCCTCGAGCGAGGTCACCGTGGCTTCCATTTCGCCAAGACGTTCTTTGGCCCAGTTGGTGAAGAAGTTGATGTTGCTTTGCGTAACCATTGCTTGATGTCCATGGTTCGAATGGTACCGCCCCGATGTCTCGGCTAGCACGCGAAGCGGGACCGCTTCTTGAGGTGGGTCAAGCCGCGACGTTCGCTTCGTTCGCCGAGAGGAATGCTGGGATGCACAGGACGGTCAGCTGACTCTGTCGCGGTACCGAGTATAGTCTTTCCGCCCTACGCCCAGGAGGACCGGCAATGCCCCTCAAAGCCGTCGTCTTCGACGCCTACGGAACGCTCTACGACATCCAGTCGGTCGCCGACGTCACCGAGGATGCGTTTCCGGGCTACGGCGAGATCATCACGCAGGTCTGGCGGATCAAGCAGCTCGAATACACCTGGCTGCGCTCGCTGATGCGACGCTACCAGGATTTCGCCTCCGTCACGCGTGACTCGCTCGCCTATACGCTGCGCGTACTCGGGCTCGCCTGTGACACCGAGACGTTCGCGCGCATCATCGACAAATATCTGCATCTCGACCTCTATCCGGACGCCGCGACCGCGCTCGCGGCGCTGAAACCGCGCAAGCTCGCCATTCTCTCCAATGGCAGCCCGGACATGCTCGACGCGCTCGTGCGCAACTCCGGCCTCGACCGCCTGCTCGACGCCACCATCAGCGTGGACGCAAAGACAATCTTCAAGCCGAGCCCGGAAGCCTACATGCTGATCGGCGAGGTACTCGGCACCGCGCCGGACGAGGTGCTGTTCGTCTCCTCCAATCCCTGGGACGTTGCAGGTGCCAAATCATTCGGCCTCAACGTCGCCTGGATCGAGAGGGTGACGCCGGAGGCGATGGCGCTGGCTTGCGTCGCGAACGAACTCGTGGCACCGCTGACGATGTTCAAGGCGATCCGCACCCAGATGGACGAGCTCGGCTTTGCGCCGGACCACCGCGTCCGCTCGCTTTCCGAGTTGCCCGGGATCGCTTGAGCGCCACCGCTGCATGTAGATCTCCTATGAGCTGACTGGAATGAGCCTGCAATCCGTTCGCGCCTTCTTCGCCGAAAAAGCCCCCGACATATCAGTCATGGAATCACCGATCAGCTCGGCCACGGTGCCGCTGGCCGCGGAGGCCTATGGCGTCGAGCCCGGGCGGATCGCCAAGACGCTGAGCTTGCGCGTCGGCGAGCGCGTCATCCTGATCGTCGCCGCCGGCACCTCGCGCATGGACAACAAGAAAGTGAAGGCGCAGTTCGGCGGCAAGCCGAAGATGCTGGGACTGGAAGAGGTCGCCGAGATCACCGGCCACGAGGTCGGCGGCGTCTGTCCGTTCGGGCTGAAATCGCCGCTGCCGGTCTATTGCGACGAGTCGCTGAAGGCCTACGACGTCGTTCTTCCGGCAGCGGGTTCGACTCATAGCGCGGTGCGCATTGCGCCCGACCGGATGGCCGAACTCGTCGGCGCCGAATGGGTCGACGTTTGCGAGGTCAAGCCTTAGGGCGCGCGACGGATGGCCCCAAGTCAGGGGTGCGCGACGCGTCACATTGAGGCTGCATCCGCGGTTGCAAGCAGCCGATCGCGCAAAGCGTCGATGAAGGCGCGCACCCGGGCAGGCATGTGAGTGCGGGTCGGGTAAACGGCCCATATCCCGACTTCCAGCGCTTTGACATCGGTCAGGACGATACGCTTCAATTCTCCGCGCTCGATCTGCTCGTGCACGTCCGCGTAAGTCAGCATGGCGAGACCGACGCCTGCGATGCAGGCTGCCCGTACCGCATCGACCGTGCTGACCGACAAGGGACCGTTGATCCGGACCCGGTGCATTTCGCCGCCGCGCGTGAATGGCCAATTGTCCATGGCATGAAGCTTGATGCAGGGGTGGCTGACCAAATCGTCTGTCGTCCCGGGCTCTCCGAAGCGCGCGACATATGCCGGCGAGGCGATCAGCGTAAATGGATTGTTGGCGACCTTCGTCGCGATCATGTCCGAGGGCTTCATCACCGCGACGCGAACCGCGACATCGAGGCCTGCCGTCGCAATGTCAACGACACCGTCGCTGAGAGTCAAATCGACGCGCAGCGCAGGATTGTCCGCGATCAACGCGGCCACGACCGGGACAACGACGGAATGTCCGATGACGTTCGGCGCCGTGATCTTCAACACGCCGGAGAGGCCCGAGCCGCCGGATGAGATCGAATCCAGCGCCGAATCGCGGGCGTCCATGAGGGTGACGGCGTGAGGCAAAAAGGCCTCGCCCTCGGGCGTGAGTGACAGCGACCGGGTCGTGCGATGGAACAGGCGCACGCCCAACTCGGCTTCGAGGCTTGCCAACCTGCGGCTGACCAGCATCGGCGTCGTGCCCATCTGGCGGGCCGCAGCCGACAGGCTGCCGACGGACGCAATGGCGCGAAACAAAGCCACATCTGCAAGATCCATATTTTAACGCTAAACGATATAGTTCTTATCGTCCATCCCCTCTTCTGTAGCCGTGCGCCGGAAGCTAATTCACCACCCAGCAAGCGAATGACCGCTTGTTTTGAAGCTCAAACCATCAGGTTTGATGTTTCGGGAGGCCTGGACGATGGATGTCGACAGCAGCGCGCTTTTCGCGCCGATCGTTATAAACGGCCATACTGTCAAGAACCGCCTGTCGGTCGCGCCGATGACGCGGATCACCGCGACCCGCGATGGCAAGGCGACCGAAACCATGACCCGCTATTATGCGCGTTTCGCGCGGGGCGGATTCGGGGCGGTCACCACCGAGGGCATCTACACCGATCAGGCATTTTCGCAGGGCTACCTGCATCAGCCTGGCATGGCCGACGAGGCGCAGGCCAATGCCTGGAAGCCGGTCGTCGACGGCATCAAGGCGCACAGCGCGTTCGCCATCGCCCAGATCATGCATGCCGGTGCAATCAGCCAGGGCAATCGCTTTCGCGACAGCACGGTGGGACCGTCTGCAATCCAGCCGAAGGGCGAACAGATGAGTGTCTATCACGGAAGGGGCCGCTACGCCGTGCCGGCCGTGATGACGGAGACTGAGATTGCCGACGCCATCAGCGGCTTTGCTCAGTCGGCGGGGCGCGCAATCGACCTTGCCGGGTTTGACGCCATCGAGATCCATGGCGCCAACGGATATCTGCTCGATCAGTTCTTGAGTGGTAACACCAACACCAGAGCGGATCGGTGGGGCGGCGCCACGGCGAACCGCGTGCAATTGATCCTCGAAACCTTCAAGGCGGTGCGTGCGAAGGTCGGCGACAAGGTGCCAGTCGGGGTCCGCATCTCCCAGGGGAAGGTGAACGACCACCATCACAAATGGGCCGATGCGGAGCGCGATGCGGAAATCATATTCGGCAGCCTCGCGGACGCCGGTGCCGACTTCATCCACGTGACCGAATTCGAGGCGTGGAAGCCGGCATTCGCATCGCAAGGTCCATCCTTGATGCATCTCGCCAAGCGCAACGCACCCAAGGCGGCGATCCTTGCCAATGGCGGTCTGCATAATGTCGCGCAGGCGGTGGCGGCGCTCGACGACGGTGCCGACATCGTCACCATCGGCCGCGGGGCGCTGGCGAATCCCGACTTTCCCCGGCGCCTGTCCGAGCACCGCGTGCTCAGAGACTTCGATCCGACGATCCTGGGGCCCATCGCGAACGTCAAGGAAACCGAGCTTGCGATGTGACACCGATCCGACGGCCACAGTTCGCCATTCGCGGATCCACGGTCGTCTGGTGGTTCGACATCGCCAACAACTTCTCTGACATCCAGAGAAGATACGTCGTGCCTACGAACGTAGACATCACCGAGCGCTCAAGAGGATAAGTCAAATGGCAAAATTCGCATTTCTCGTCGAGATGAAAGCCAAGCCTGGAAAAGAAGCCGAGGTTGAGACGTTTCTCGCGAAAGAAGCGTCGCTGGTGAAGGGCGAGGCTGGAACCCTGACGTGGGTTGCCGCAAAGATCGAAGGTGAAACGGGGATCTATCGGGTGTTCGACACGTTCGACACCGAAGCCGCCCGTGAAGCCCATATGAACGGCGAAGCAGGACGCGAGTTCGTCGAGAGGTCGAACGATCTGTTCACCGAAGCCAAGATCAGTCGCCTGACGGTGGTTGCCCAGAAGTAATGCCGCACGTCGGATCTTTGTTATCACGGCGGACATGATCTTGGGCGGCTGGTGCGACGCAGGCGCCAGCCGCCCATCCGGCGCGACATTCCTCGAAAGGATAAATGATGGATATCAGATCATCCAGGCCTACCATCGTGCTTGTGCACGGGGCGGTCGAAGACTCGTCGATCTGGACTCATGGAGTCGTCCAGGCGCTCCAGCGCAACGGCTACCCTTTCAAGGTCTTTTCCAATCCGCTGCGAGGCGTGGCGCACGATGCGGCCTATTTGCGCAGCCTGCTGGACACGATCGACGGTCCGGTGATCCTCGTTGCCCACGCCTATGGCGGGGCCATCATCAGCCAGGCGGGAGACGATCCCAATGTCAAGGGGCTTGTCTACGCCGGCTCGCCCATGCCCGGCGTTGGTGAATCGACAAACGATTGTCTCGAACGGTTTCCCGGCGGCGACTTCGCCACGTCCGTCGAGCTGATCCCGTTCGCCTTGCCCGACGGAACCTGCGGCGCCAATCTCGTCGTCAAAGCCGACAAGTACAGCTACCTCTTGGCCGCCGACGTGCCTCAGAGCGTGCTCGCGCTGATGATCGCCACCCAGCGGCCCATCGCGTTGGCCGCCCTGAATGAGAAACTGACATCGGCTGCATGGACGAGCAAGCCAAGCTGGCAAATCAGGCCCCTGCTGGATCCCGTCATCCCCCAGGCGGAATTCGAATTCGAAGCCGATCGTGCCCGCGCGCACGTCATTGAGCTGAAATCTTCGCACGCGACCCCGTCACGTTTCCCGACGTCGTGGTCGATGTGATCGGACAGGCTGCCCATGCAACCGCGTCCTGACGGCGGTGCTCGATTTTTCGGTCGTCACCGCGCCCCCAACGACAACCCATGAGATGATCGATGACCCTTCAGGAAACCTTCGCTAAAATCGCAAAATCCGGCCTGCCGCTGCAAGGCAAGCTCGACGCGTTCAAATTCGAATTCGACAACAACCTCGCGCCGCCGGCGGCCGTCGAAGCGCTGCACCGTGCGACCGACGAACTCATCGCCTCCGGCGCGCAGAGCCGTGCCTTGAAAGCCGGGGACGTTGCGCCGGAGTTCACGCTTCCGGATCCCGATGGCAATCCCGTCTCGTCCAGGACGCTGCTCGCAAAAGGGCCGCTCGTGGTCACATTCTATCGCGGCGCCTGGTGTCCGTTCTGCAACTTCGACCTGAGCGCACTGGAAGAGGCCCGTTCGGACATCGAGTCGCGCGGTGCGACAATGGTTGCGATCTCGCAGCAGACGGGACCGAATAGCCGCAAATCGCAGCGGCAGAACGGCCTGGGCTTCCCGATCCTTGGCGACCATGGTGGCGCGATCGCCGCCCGGTTCGGCGTGCGCTGGACTTTGCCGGACTATCTGCGCGAGGTCCACAAGGCGCTTGGCGCGGATTTGACACAGTTCAACGGCGAGGACAGCTGGACCCTGCCGATGCCCGCCCGCTATGTCATCGCGCAGGATGGTTCGATCGCTTACGCCGAGGTGAACGCCGACTATACCCGACGGCCGGAGCCTGCCGCGATCTTCCCGATCCTCGAACAGCTGGGCCGCGGAGCCAAGTAGACGAGACGTGCCGGGAATATTGTGAGTTTCCCGCCACCCCTGCCCCCCGGTCAGAGCCGATCCACAACAGCGCTTGTGGATCGGGTTGAGCCTGCAGACCTATTCGTCATCCTCGTAAGTTCGGGGCGGGGAATACGGCGGCACGTAATTGTAACGTGGCGCCTGGCGACCACGTGGCAATGCAGGCTGCGATTGGGCCTGATCGTTGGACCTGAAGACGGCTCGGCACGCGGGCGACAGTTGCGGCGTATTCTGCTGCAGGCAATCCGTGATACGGCCGACATCCGGAACCTGGTCGCTGCACAGGCGCCACACATCCGGTGTGCAGGCCATCTGCTGTTCCATGGTACCGCGATTTTCCTGCGCGAAGGCCACGTCTTGCGCGACGAGGCCGCCAAGCGCGAGCGCAGCACCCAGCACGATCCGCTGTGTTCCCATGTCCAAATTCCTCTCAAGTCACGAATTCTCATCAATCAATGTGACGCGAGGTAGTTCTCACCAAACAAAAAAATGTGAAAATCGGAGGCTTTGGCCTACTCCACCTTGCCGATCTTCTTCACCGCCGCGATCAGCCGTGCGCTGTCGACTGCCACGAATTCCGAAAAGGCTGGCGCATCCTGATACGCGACGAGACTGCCGGAGGTCGCGAAGGCCTTCAGGACATCGGGGCTCGTCATCGCCTGCCCCATGGCCTCGCGCAGCCGGGTCGCGATCGGCGCCGGCAGCGCGCTCTGTGCGAACAAGCCGGCCCAGATGTACATCTCGACATCCTTGTAGCCGAGTTCCTGAAAGGTCGGAACATCCGGGAAGCTCGCGATGCGCTGCGCGCCGCTATTGCCGAGCACGCGCAGCTTGCCGTCGTCGACCTGCGGTTTCAGCGTTCCGGGTGCGGCCGCGATCGCCTGCACGGTACCGCTGAGCAGTGCGGTCAGCGCCGGCCCCGCGCCGCGGAACGGCACGTGCAGCAATTTGATATCGGCGCTGCCAGCGAACATCTCCATCGCCATATGCAGCGTGCCGTAGGGGCCCGAAGAGCCATAGGTGATCTGGCCCGGACGCTTCCTCGCATCCGCGACGAAATCCTGCGCGGTCTGCCACGGTGCCGACGCCGGCACAGCAAGCAAGGTCGGATCGGCCAGCACGCGCGCGATGGGCATGAATTGCGCGACCTCATAGGCGACGGGACGGTCGAACAGCCGGTCGGCTTCGGGGAGTACCGCGAGCGAGGACAGTGTCATCAGCAGTGTGTAGCCGTCAGGCTCCGCGCGCGCCGCGGCGGCATTGCCAACCGATCCGCCGCCGCCTCCGGCGCGATTATCGACGATGACAGGCTTGCCGAGGATCCGCTCCAGCGCCATCGCGACGGGGCGCGCAGCAAGATCGGCTTGCCCGCCGGCCGGGAACGGCACGATCATGGTGATATTCCGCACCGGATAGGTTTGCGCGCAGGCCCGGTCCGGCAAGGCCGCGCGCAACAACGGCAGTGCGGCGGCGGCGCGCAGGATATCGCGTCGATCCATGGCATGTCCCTCCCCCGGTTTTTCTTGTTACCCAGCGTAGCGTGGCCTTCGGCAAGAACAAGCCGTTTACGACGTGTTATCCATGCCGGGCCGGACCCGGAACGCAGCTCCCCTCCTTCGGTTAGTCTGCGAGGGAGAGCACCATGGAAAAAATTGCGACCATCGAGGGTGCCCTGGACGATTTGCTGGTGAATCTCGCAGCCATCGTCCTGCGGCTTTCAAGGCCGGATGTGACGCGAACGCCAGAAGCGCGCCAAGCGCTGGCGCTATCGGTGCATCAATACGCGGTGTGCGCGGCGCGCTCCAGCGATCCGCGTGTGCACGAATTGAAATTACAGTTGGAAGAGACGCTGAAGCCAGCCTTGCGCATCGTTGCAAGAGGCGGCGTGAAGGTGTCGTAGTCGCACGCCGTCGTTGCGAGGAGCGCTTGCGACGACACAATCCAGACTGTCTCTGCGGAGGGATTCTGGATTGCTTCGCTGCGCTCGCAATGACCCGTTCGTTGAGAGGTGCTCGCTTCTACGACGCCTTCGCTTTTCCGCGTGGCCCCCGCTTGCAGGTGCCCGGCAATTTCGCCGCGAGAAAATCGCCGAGCGCCTCGACGCGGGCGGGGCGCGGGCCGCCGGGCGGGGTTACGAGATGCACGGCGCCTTCGGCCTGCTTCCAGTCCTTGAGGATGACTTCGACCGCACCCGATGCGATGGCTTCGCCGACGATGAACTCGGGAAGCTCGGCAATGCCGAGACCGGCGATCAACGCCGGCATCACGGCTTCACCGTTGTTGACGCGAAGCTGGCCGCCCGGACGCACACTGGCCTGCTCGCCGGCGGAATTGGTGTAGTGCCAGACATTGGGCGTCGACAGATAGGCGTAAGCGAAGCATTTGTGCTCGGCCAGATGCATCGGATGCGTCGGCCGGCCATGCTTCTTGAGGTAGGACGGCGCGGCCACCGTGAAGCGCGGCATGGTGAAGAGCCGGCGGGCGATCAGCGAGGAATCCGGCAGCCGCGCGATCCGCACCGCGATGTCGAAACCCTCGCCGATCAGATCGACGGTGGCATCGCTCAGATGCAGATCGACCGAGACTTCCGGATAGGTCGCGAAGAACTCGGGCAACAGCGGTGCCACCGCCTTGATGCCGAACGTCATGGGCACCGCGAGCCGCACCAGCCCACGCGGCGCCACCGATTGCGCCAACGCCTCGTTCTCCGCGGCCTCGCCGTCGACCAGGAGGCGCGTGGCGCGTTCGGCGAGCTTGTGTCCGGCATCGGTCAAAGCGAGCCGGCGCGAAGTGCGGTTGAACAGCCGGGCGCCGAGACGCTCCTCCAGCCGCGTCACCGCCTTGGAGACCGTCGCCTTGGACATCGCAAGCTCGCTCGCGGCACCCGCAAACGAGCGCAATTCCACGACTTTTGCGAAAATCGCGAGCGCCTCGAAATCCGGGAGTTTGGCCATGGGACCCCGTCCATAAGGAGTTCTTTAGGAAACAATACGTTTCAACAGTTTCTATTTCTATACCGGGAGCGGAGGCTTATCCAAGGGCCAATCGCCAACAAGGACGACGCACATGATCGAACTCAGACCTTTCGACAAGCTCGGCGGCGCCGATCACGGCTGGCTCAAGGCCAAGCATCATTTCTCGTTCGCTGATCACTACGACCCGAACAACATGGGCCACGGCGCCCTGCGGGTGTGGAACGACGACGAGATCGCGCCGAACACCGGCTTTCCCGCCCATCCCCACGCCAACATGGAAATCATCACCTATGTGCGCGAGGGCGCGATCACCCATCAGGACAGCCTCGGCAACAAGGGCCGCACCGAAGCCGGCGACGTGCAGGTGATGAGCGCCGGCAGCGGCATCCGTCACTCCGAGTACAATCTGGAGCCGACCCGAACGCGGATCTTCCAGATCTGGATCGAGCCGACCGCGCGCGGGGGCCAGCCGACCTGGGGATCGAAGCCGTTCCCGAAGGCCGATCGCTCCGGCAAGCTCGTCACGATTGCGAGCGGTCTTGCGGGCGACAGCGACGCGCTGCCGATCCGCGCCGATGCGCGGGTGCTCGCCACCACGCTGAAGGCCGGCGAGAGCGCGCAGTACGAGCCGCAGACATCGCGCCACCTTTACCTCGTGCCCGCGGCAGGCGCGGTCGAGATCAACGGCGTCCGCGTCAACGCCCGCGACGGCGCCGCGATCCGCGACGAGGCCAGGCTGACAATCACGGCGCTCGAAGACTCAGAGCTCGTGCTCGTCGACGCGGCTTAACGACTCGCGCCGTCATGGCCGGGCCTGTCCCGGCCATGACGACCTGAAAAACCAGTCCATCTGACCCACACCAGGAGACCACCCATGACCAAAGTCCTCGTCCTCTATTATTCCGCCTATGGCCACATCGAAGCGATGGCGAATGCCGTCGCAGAAGGCGCGCGCAAAGCCGGCGCCACGGTCGATATCAAGCGCGTGCCCGAGTTGGTGCCGGCCGAGGTCGCGAAAGCCTCGCATTACAAGATCGACCAGGCCGCTCCCGTCGCCAAGATCGAAGATCTCGCCAATTACGACGCGATCATCGTCGGCACCGGCACCCGCTTCGGCCGCATGGCCTCGCAGATGGCGAACTTCCTCGACCAGGCCGGCGGGCTCTGGGCCAAGGGCGCGCTGAACGGCAAGGTCGGCGGCGCCTTCACCGCGACCGCGACCCAGCATGGCGGCCAGGAGACGACGCTGTTCTCGATCATCACCAACCTCCTGCACTTCGGCATGGTGATCGTCGGCATGAACTACGGCTTTGCCGGCCAGATGAAGCTCGACGAAGTCACCGGCGGCGCGCCGTACGGCGCCACCACGATCACCGGCGGCGACGGCAGCCGCCAGCCCAGCGAAAATGAGCTCGCCGGCGCGCGCTATCACGGCCGCCAGATCGCGGAGACCGCCAAGAAGCTCCATGGCTGAGCTGCATGGCTGAGCTGCATGGTTAAGCCTCGTTGTCCTGCCTGGGGCAGGCTGCATGGCTGATGTGACGCGGGCGGCATTCTCATTGGGGAATGCCGCCCCATCTCTTTGCCAGGCTATTTCCAAAAAGAATGATCCATGGCTTTCGAACTGTTGTTGATCGCGCAGATGATCCGCAGGCCCGCGCAGGCGCTGGCGCGGCGCTGGTATTGCCGCAGCCTGTTCCGCGCCTCGCGCGGCCGCTTTCATTGCACCGGGTGCGCGGGATCCTGAGCCCCTTCGGCGACGAGCAGCCCGGGAGAGAAATTCGCCGAGGTCTTGCCGGTGTGGCTGATGCGCAGCAGGATATAGCTGGCGCCTGACGCCGAGCGTGGTCGCGACGGTGCCCTTGTCGCAAACCAGCGCCGAGACGACGGCATAGCTCTCGGCCACACCCTGGCGCGCCAGCTCGCGATAGAAGTGGTTGCGCGAGGCTGAGACACGCCATCCGGGCACATGCGACTACTGAACGTCAGACCCCGGCCTGATCTGCTCGACGCATTGGAACCTCGCCAGAAAGTGCAGGCCGCCCACCGCGAGGGCGAACATGAACCAGATCGGATTCTGCCGTTCAAGCAGGAAGGTCTCGGTGGCTCCGTAGTACAGGCTGAACAGCCATATCGTCAGGAACAACTTGGCCAGCGCGCCGCTACGGTTATGAGCCTGGGCCGACTGGAAATTGCGGAGCGGCTCCAGAACGAAGACTAGCATCACCAGCAGCAGTCCCGGCAAGCCGATGGTGACCGCGAGATCGAGATAGCTGTTATGGCTGTGCGCCGCGCTCGTCGCCCATTCGGCGCCCTGGGCGGTCTGGCGTGCGGTGAGATCGTCCCAGAAGGCCGCATAGCCGTGGCCGATGATCGGCTTTTCGGCGACGGCCGCGAGCGCGAACTGCCAGATGTCGGAACGGCCGGTGAAGGTCGGATCGAGAGGGAGCAGCCGCGTGATCGCCCCGAGCGCCGGGCTCAGGACACTGCCGACCGTCAGCAGGTTCATCACGATCAATGGCACGAAGCACAACAGCCGCTTCAACCACAGGCCAGGGGTCGCATAGACCAGCGACGCGAGCGCATAGATCGCAAGGCACAGCACGGATGATGTCTTGCCGCCGGTGAAGATCAGGAAGACGCCGGCCAGCGCGGCGATCGCCGGGCCCGTCACGAACGAGCCGACACCACAGAGATAGATGCCGACATAGACCAGGATCGTCATCACGGGCGAGGCGACGTTCTTGTGGCTGAAGCTGCCGCGCCAGTCGCCGGCGAGCTGCGGCTCGGTGACGTCGAGCGCGGTGTGGATCGAATATTGCGGCGCGAGGACGACGCCGAGATAGCAGAGCGCGAGCAGCACGAGCGCGGCCGTCGCGAGGCGCAGATTGAAAGCGCGCTGCGTCGGCGGCAGCAACGGCAGCAGGACGGCCAGCGATGTCGCGCTGACCGCAAGCACGAAGCGCTGCATCGAAACGCCGCGATTCTCGGAGAAGGCGATGTTGATCAACAGCCAGCCGACCAGGCAGAGATGTAGCGGTGTCACGAGGGTCTTCAGAGCCGGTGCATCCGTGGCCGCGACCAGCAGCACCGCGACGGCAGCCAGCAGACCCCAGGTGACATAGGCCGTCGCCATTCGTCCGCCGACGACCGTGGTCACATCCGCGCTGCGCAGGTCGGGAAACGGATCGAGCGTCACCAGCACGAGGAGCAGCCCGGCAATGGCGACGAGGCACCGCGCCACCTGCGCGGCATTCAGCCCGGCAAGCCCGTCGTGCACAACGTGGCCAAACGATCGGGCCTCGACGTCAGTCATGTCAGCGGCGCTGCGATCCATGGTTCAGGGCTGGTCCAGATCCTAGCTCATCCCCGTTAACCATCGGTCAACCAGGACGCCCGCGCTCCGCGACACCGTCTGCTGCCGCACGATTCCCCGCGCGATTTCGTAATATTGCAGCGCGCGCTGCTCCAGCGTGAGATTATCGAGCACGAAGCCGCGCGGATCGAACGTGCCGGCGGCGCATCCGGCCCAGAAATCGTCCCAGCCCGCTTCGAACTCCGCCGTGTCGACGAACTTGGCGCCGCAGCGCGCGTCCCAGTACGGCACCGAGGACACCGGCGCGAACTGGACGCGGTGCGGGAAATAGTCGGGGTCGCGCCACGGCCCGCCGGGATCCCAGGCGAACACCGGCACGCCGCAGGACAGAGCCTGCTGATAGGCGATGCCCTGGCTCTCGTTCTGGCACAGGAAGATCATCGCGCGCGAGCGCGACAGCGCGGCCTGATAGTCGTCCTCCTTGTAGCTTCCGTAACGCAGCTCCGTGAACGAGCGTCCCTCCGCGATGAGCCTCGCGCGGACGGGCTCGATCAGCTCCGGCGCATAGCGTTCGCGGTCCCAATGGACCTTGTCGTAGATCAGCACGTCGACGGTCTTGTCCGTGGCGCGCGACGGCGCCCAGAGATCCGTGTCGATGCCGACCGGCCAGGCCTCCGTGTCGGGCCAGTACGGCCGGTACATGTCGGCGTACCATGGGCCGGGCACCACGACCTTCTTCACCGGCAAACGCTTGAACAGGTCGGGATCGTCGAGCGGATGATTGTGGGCGGCGACCCCGAGCAGGATCGGATTCTTCCACGCAAATTTGTCGAGCAGGAAGGTGCGACCGATGATGCAGGCGAGCTCTTCGGGATGCTGCGCGATATGGCGATAGTCGTTGACGCGGTAACGGATACCGAGCCGGTCGAGCCCCGCACAGAGATTGAGAAACACGCGAAGCTGACCGCTCATGCGCGGCTCGCCGAACAACATGCGGCGCGCCATGCGCCGCAAATGCCGGTCGCCGGGAAACCAGCGATCGTCCTTGTCCTCATAGAACAGGTTGAGGATCATGGCGTCGGGATCGGAGTCGAATGTCTTTGCGGGCACTGGATCCATCTGCGGCAATCAGGGCCGCATTCTCGCATGGGACCGGCCGCCGCACTCCTCGAAATTGGCTACAGGCTTAATGCAAGCGGCTTAACGCTATTCTACGAAAACCGCAGTCGCGCAGACGTCGCGACAACGATTTGGCAGTAATGCGGGTATCATTCGCAGCCGCTGACGTTGCGATCGCTTGCATTGCCATCTGCAGACGCACGCTGGTTAACAGACGCTTAAAGGCGAGCCGCAACTTGACCACCGCCAATACCGCCCTCGATTTTCCGATCGCCTCGCGCGCCACAGCGGTTGCGCGACAACCGTTGCCTGCGGGTGCGGGCTCCTCGGTGTCGGTGGTCGTTCCCGCCAAGAACGTTGCGGCCTATGTCGGCGAAACCCTCGCCAGCGCGCTGGCGCAGGCCGAGGTGAGCGAAGTGATCGTCGTGGACGATGGATCGACCGACGCCACGGTCGCAATCGTCCGCGCCATCCGTGACCCGCGGCTGCGGCTGATCAGCAACGATTCCGCCGGCGTATCGTCCGCGCGCAATCTCGGGGCGCGGCATGCAAGCGGCGAATGGCTCCTGTTTCTCGACGCCGACGACCGTCTGCGTCCCGGCGCCGTGGCGACGCTGCTGGCGGCGGCGCGCGGTGCGCCGCTCGCGATCGTCGTCTACGGCGACTACAACACGATCGACAGCGAGGGACGCCAGATCGGCCGGCGCGACCTGCTGAAAGGACGCCGCAAACCGTCCGGCGACGTGCTGATGCGTCTGGCCGCAGGCAATTTCATCGTCAATGGCGGCGTCGCGCTCGCACGTGCGCAAGCGTTCCGCGCCATCGGCGGCTTCGACACGTCCCTCAGATATTGCGAGGACTGGCATTGCTGGTGCCGCCTTGCGGCGATCGGCGAGTTCGCGTTCGCACCGAAGCTTCTGCTCGATTATCGCCTGCACACGGCCAACACCATGAACGCGGCTGTCCGGACACCGCAGGACTTCCTTCCAGCGATCGCGCGGGTGTTCGACGACGGCCTGATCCTCGCGCGACTGCCCGGGAGCGCGGCAGCCGGACTGCGCCGGGCGGCCGAGGTTCATCTCGTCACCTATTCGGCGATGCAGGCGGTCCGCTTCGGCAGATATCGCGAGGCTCTGGCCTATCTCGGGATGGTCGGCCGGCGCTCGCTGACATCGTTGCCCAGCTCCGCGATGAGAGTCGTCCTCGCCTGCTTCGGCATCTAACCGACGACAAGGACTTCAGGACACGATCTTCGAGGCCTCGTAGGGCTTCGGATCGAAACCGAACGCCGCAAGCACCGATCCGACTGCCACCATCACGGGGTGCATCGCGACGACGGCCTTCGCGGTCGGCAGCAGGCGCGCGGCCCGAACCAGAGACAGCGGCAACCGCCCGACCATCTGCGCGAAGACGCGCGCACGCGCCATTGCGCCGCCCGCGGCCTTGTATTGCACCCGATAGTTGATCGCACCGATGCGCAGACCGCGCTTGGCGATCCAGCCAAGATTCGAGCGGCTCAGCGGAACGGTCTCGGTGATGACCGCCTCCGCCGTCCAATGGAAGAGCATGCCGGCGTCGCGGCACCGCACGAAGAAGTCGCAATCTCCGCCGCCGAGGAAGTTGAAGCGCAGATCGAAGGCCGGAGGTTCGAACCGCTCGAACGCCGCGCGCGTGATCAGGCAATTGCCGCACCCGTAGATCACCGGCACCGCACCGCTGTAATCATAGGCGGGACAAAAGACGGGATGATGCGAGAGCCACGGCTGACTGTCATCCGCGAACACCGGCAGCACCGGCCCGCCGACCACATCGGCGCCGGTCGCGTCCGCGGTACGAACCATCAATTCGAGCCAGTCCGGCGAGGCGATCTCGTCGTCGTCGATCATCAGGAAGCGGGTCGCGGCCGGAAACAGCGCCTGCGCAGTCTCGAACGCCGCATTGATCGCCTGGCAATTGCCCTGCCGCTTCTCGACGAGGCAGACACCCTGGAGCCTGCCGTCGGCCAGATACTCCGCGGCGACCGGCGCGCTCTCGCGTGCTGCCGCGTCGTTCTCGACCATGACCACGGCAAAGGGCCGCGGCGTCCGCTGCCCGACGAGCGAGTCCAGCGTCAGCCGCAAATGCTGCGGGCGGCGGAAGCAGGGAATGCAGACGACGATACCGACAGAAAGGTCGATGACGCGCGAACTCGCCGCGATCTCCCGGTTGGGATCACGCAAGGCATCGACGAGCCGGCTGGCGGACAGGTCTGTCGGGATCAAGGTCATTGCGATCTCAATGCCCGAGATATGTTGAAAAAACCCTGCTTGACCACGTTAACGGGCGCCGTTCCGCGACGGCACACATCCGCGGCACAGATGCGTGCCAGAATGAACGGCGCAGCCGAGGCGCGCATTGACGCCAATTTGCCGATCGCCTGCCGTCCATGCCCATCACCATTCGCTTAACTGCCTTCGCGTGTTCCTGCTGCGAAACCCTGCGTATGTGCTACTGCAATTCGCAGTCCAACGCGGCGAGGACGATCCGATCCGGAGAATGTCGTAGTTAACGTCCATGCGCTTTAACCCGGCCGTAAGCACCGCGACCGGTGACGCGGCACGGCATCGAATTTGCTCTTCGGGCACGAGAGATTTTTCCTGTAAATTTGAATCGAACAAGCGCGGTCAGACAATATGAACAAGCCAGCCATGATCGATTTCGCGACCGCTACGGCGGTCGGCGCCCCCCTGGCCCCGGCCCAACCCCAGGCGCTGCACGATCTCGTGCCGGGCGAAGCCCGCGACAGCCTGCTCGCCGTCCACGACGTGCTGCGGCGCCGACTGCCTCTGGGCCCGCTCGCCACCTATGAAGCCGGCGGCGGCTCGTGCAGCGTTCTGCCTCCGGACTTGCTGGGCCGAAGCAGGGTCACAGTCGTCGACATCGACGAGGACCAGGTCCGCAACAACACCTACGCGGACGAGGCGATCCTCGGCGACGTGCAGGCCTACAGCTTTGGGCGCGAGAGCTTCGATCTCGTGATCTGCTACAACGTGATCGAGCATCTGCCCCATGTCGATGCCGCACTCCTGAATTTCCGCGATGCGCTCAAGCCCGGCGGCCTGATCCTGATCGGCGCGCCGAACCCGCGTTCGCTGTCGGGCGTCGTCACCAAATATTCACCGCACTGGTTTCACGTCTGGTTCTACCGGACTATCCGCGGCATCCGGGATGCCGGCCTGCCCGGCGAGCCCCCGTTCCCGACTTTTTTCCATCCGCTGGTGACGCTGCCGAAGCTCCAGACGTTTGCGGCCGCCAACGGCCTCGAGATGATCTACCGCCGCGAGGTCGAGAGTCCGCGCTATCCCGAGATGCGCCGGCGCAAGCCGCTGTTCGCAGCCCTGGTCGATGCCGGCACCGCCATGCTCAACGCGGTGCTCCCGCGCGGGACCGACGTCCGCCGCGGCGACTATCACGTCATCCTGCGGAAAAGCTGACGACCGTGGAGCGCGCGCAGCAAATCGAAGCACGGGCCGAGCCGCGCAGGCACGCGGCAGCGCGCGGTAACGAACGATTAATCTCTCGGAGACCCCGGCGTTACGGCGAGGCGTCGAAGAGCGGCATGCGCATAAACGCTTTGTTTGCCATTTCGGTGAATAGTCCCTCGGTGAGTATGGTTAATTTTCCCTGTTGCGTTGATTGGGCACCTATATCCCCCGGTGCGTGGCGTAAAGCGAAGACTAGCCCCTCAGCCCGCGACAATTGGAATGAAAGCTGGGGACTATGCTTGACTATAACCAGCCGATAGATCGGTCCCGGCCGGACGCCCCCCGGCAGAAGCCGCAGGCGGGCTTCAGCATGCTGGAACTCGCCAATCTGCTCTGGCGGCAGAAGATCGCGATTGCCACGGCCGCGCTGCTCGGCGCGACGCTGGCCGTCACCGTCGGCAAGAGCGTGACGCCACGCTACACCGCCACCGCCCAGCTCTATGTCGACCCGCGCGAGCTTCAACTCGTCGATCGCGAACTCACGCCGCGCGCGCAGGACGTCTCCGGCATGTCCATGGTGGTGGAGAGCCAGGCGCGCCTGATCACGTCCAACAGCGTGCTGCTCCAGGTGATCCAGCAGGCCGGCCTCGACAAGGATCCTGAGTTCGGCGGCGGTGCTGACGGCAGGAGCGTGGTGTCGGCGCTGCTCGGCCTGATTGGCCTGCAGCCCCGCGCGCCTTCTGCGGCGGAAGCTAAGGAAGTGCAGCTTGCGGCGCTCGAGGCGCTGAACAGGCACATCACCATCCGCAAGACCGAAAAGAGCTTCATCGTCGACATCGAGGTCTGGTCGACGGATCCGGCGAAGGCGGCGATGCTCGCCAACACGCTGACCAGCGCCTACCTCGCCGAATCCCGCAACTCGCAGGCCTCGGCCGCACGGCGTGCGACCAGCGACCTGTCCGGCCGGCTGAAGGAGCTGCGCGAGCGGCTGCGCAACGCCGAGACCGCGCTCGCCACCTACAAGGCCCAGAACAATTTCGTCGGTACCCAGGACGCGCTGATCAGCGACCAGCAGCTCTCCGGCAGCAACCAGCGGCTCGCCGCAGCCCGTGCGGCGACCATGGATGCGCAGGCACGCCTCGACCAGATCGAGGCCAGCCGCCGCACGGCTGCCGATGCCGGCGCGAACTCGGAGGCGTTGCAGTCACCCACCATCGCGAATCTGCGCGCCCAATATGCCGAGGCGCGCAAGAAATACGCGGAACAGGCCGGCGAGCTCGGTCCGCGTCATCCCGCCCTGCGCCAGACCGAGAAGCAGGTCGAGGACCTCAAGCGGACCATCAACGAAGAGGTCGACCGCTTCGCCCAGTCCGCCAAGAACGATCTCACGCGCGCCCGCGACTTCGAAGCCTCGCTCAGCCGCGCGCTCGAAGCGCAGAAGCGGCAGAGCGTGCAGCTCAGCCAGGCCTCGGTGCGCCTGCGCGAGCTCGAGCGCGAGGCCGACGCCAGCCGCGAGGTCTATCAATCCTTCCTCAAGCGCTCGCGCGAGACCGAGGAGCAGGAGACGCTCAACACCTCGGCCGCCCGCGTCATCGGCGAAGCGACGGTGCCGCAGCGGCGCTCGTTCCCGCCGGCGATGAGCGTGTTCGCCATGATCGGGTTCATTTTCGGCGCGATCGCTGCGTCAGTCTGGTTCGTCGCGGCCGAGCTTCTGTTCGCCAGTGCGCCGGCGCCAAGCCGTCGCGAGCGCACCGCGGCGCCGCTGGTCGCCCGAACGCCCGAGACCTCACCGGTACCGCAGATTTCCCAGCCTCAACCGGCCTTGCGCGCGCCCGAAGTGGCCCAATCGCTGCCGGAAGTCGATGCGCCTTCGCTGCAACCGTCGATGGACCAAAGCCCCCTGATCGAGAAGCCGCTGCTCGCGCGCTTCCAGGAGGCCGACGTGATCCACACGCTGGGCGCCATTCTCGCGACCGGCGGCGGTGTCGACCTGACCCGGGTCGGCTGGCCGACGCTGCGCCCCGGCTTTCCCTTGACGACGCTGCTCAATTCCTGGCGCGACATGCGCGCCGCACTGGAGCGGCGCGCCGGCGGCAAGGCGATGCCGGTCATCGCGCTCGTCGGTGCCGGCGAGACCACCGGTCGCAGCGTGACCGCGCTGAATTTCGCGCTCGCCGCAGCGCTTGACGGCGCCCGCGTGCTGATGATCGACGCCGACCATCAAGCCCATCCCCTCTCGAACAGGATCAGCCGCCCCGGAAAGAGCGAGCCGAGCAAGGTCGGCTGGCTCTCGATCGGCAGCAAGGCAGCGCGCGAGATCAAGACGGTCAACGGCATCTCGGTGCTGCCGGCCACCGAAAGCGATGCCCGCAAGGCGGCTGAGGCGATCCGCAAGGCGGTCGAGCAGGCGCGTGCCGCCGGCGGCTATGATCTCGTGGTCCTCGACGGCCCCGCGATGCCGCTTTCGGGCGGCAGCCGCAAGCTGCTCGATGTTGCTGATGCGCTGGTGGCGGTGCTCCCGACCAGCCTCGACATCAACGACAGCCTGGAAGAGATCCTGAGCATGCTCGGCCATGCCGAGCGCAAGCTCGTCGGCGTCGTGCTCGACGAGCTCACTCCCGCAACCCAGGCGCGCCAGCGAGGCAGACAATATGCTTGAGCGTCGCGTCAATCTCGACGGCCGGGCCGCAACCGCCGATGTGCCGCGGATCACCGTCGGCGGTCTTCGCATGGCCGCGCTCGACCTGGAAGCAACGGCCGACTTCATGATCGAGGCGACGGATCCCGACAATCGCATCGGCCGTCCGCTGTACCTGACTTCGGCCAACGGCGAAGTGCTCGCGCGCTGCTCGACCGAGCCGGAAACCGAGCGCCTGTTCCGCGGCGCCGATCTCATCAACGCGGATGGCCAGCCGCTGGTGGCGGCATCGAAACTGCAATCCTGGTTTCCCCTGCCTGAGCGCGTCGCAACCACCGACCTTTTCCATGTCGTTGCGCGCAAGGCCGAGGCCGCCGGCCGCACCTTCTACATGTTCGGTGCAAGCGAAGACGAGAATGCAGCCGCGGTGGCGAATGTCCGGCGATTGTATCCGAAGCTCAAGATCGTCGGCCACAGCCACGGCTATCTGCGCGGCGAAGCCCTGCGCGCGAAGGTCGAAGAGATCAACGCGCTCGCGCCGGACTATCTGTGGGTCGCGCTGGGCGTGCCCAACGAGCAGGCCTTCGTCGAGGAATATACCCCGCTGATGACCAATGTCGGCGTCATCAAGACGTCCGGCGGCCTGTTCAACTTCCTGTCGGGCAGCCGGCCACGTGCACCCCGATGGATGCAGAAGATCGGACTCGAATGGGCTTGGCGCACATGGCTCGAGCCGCGACGCCTGCTCTGGCGCTATTTGACCACCAACCCCCGCGCGCTCTATCTTCTCTTCAGCCGCAGGCGACCCAATCGCTGACAGAAGAGTGGACGTCGATATGACGGACCGACCGATCGTCCTCGTCACAGGTGGCGCGGGCTATATTGGCTCGCACGCCTGCCGCGCGCCGGCCGCCGCCGGATATCAACGCCAGCGGCACCGATCCGGCCGGCGGCATCGGCGAATTGCGTGACAACGAGACTCATCGCATTCCGCGCGCCGTGATGGCGCTGCAAGGCCATGTCGACTTCGCCGTGTTCGGCAACGAGCACGACACGCCCGACGGCACTGCGATCCGTGATTACGTTCATGTCACCGACCTCGCCGCGGCGCATGTCGCCGCGCTGAAGCTTCTGGAGACGGGACACGCCGGCGATCCCACCTATCTGGTCGCCGATGCCTCCGCCGCCGCGCGCAAGGTGCTGGACTTCGTCCCGCGCCATTCGGACCTTGCCACCGTGATCCGGACGGCCTGGGCCTCGCACCAGAAGGCGCATCCGCTCAGATCGCGTTAAGCAATCGCAGCACCCGTGCCTTGCCGCGGATGGCTCGCGGCGGCTAGAATGGTCATCAGTAGCCGCCGCCGGCGCATCGCCGGCTGCCGCTTTTTCAGGCGTCGCCGACGATGATGTCGGCTTGCAGGTTCCGCCAATTGCGTGAGCCGATTTTTCCGAGCGTCAAGGTCACGATCAATGTCCGCACCTCGGCCTGCTGTCAGGCGCGGATCCCGGGAGTATCGACATGATGCATCAGGCTGCACGCCTGGAGTTCGAGCGCGTGATGGAAGAGTTCGACCGCTGGCACATCGTGCCCGCGGACGAGCGCTCGCCCGCGCCTGCGTGGTGGTGGGGTCCCGCGATGGCCGTTTTCGACGACCATGAGCCGATGAGCTGCACATTATGCGCCGTGCTCGACCTGAATCAGGGCACGAGTTTCGCCGACGGTGCGCGAACGATCCTCGCGCTGTTCGTCGAGCAGACCTCGCTCACGGGACCGCAGGATTTTCCCAGCAAGGCCGAGGGCAGCGAGCATGACATCCGGGCGTTGCAGCCGCAGCCGTCAGACGACAGCGCGTTTCAGCCGTGACGCTGCGGCGTCCCGGACCGCGAGGTCGGGCGCCGGCTGGAGCGGCGGCGCGACCGGCAGCAGCAGTTCGGCCATCTGCCGGGCAGGAAGCGGCTTCGAGATCAGGAACCCCTGCATCTCGTCGCAACCATGGTTGCGCAGGAACGTCTCCTGCTCGACGTTTTCGACGCCTTCGGCGACGACCGTCATGCCGAGCGCCTTGCCCATGCTGATGATCGCCTGCGCGATGGCCTGATCTTCCGAATCCTGTGGCAGATCGCGCACGAAGGAGCGGTCGATCTTGATGGTGTCGATCGGGAAGTGCTTCATCAACGACATCGACGAATAGCCGGTGCCGAAATCGTCGATCGCCAGACGAATGCCACGGCTCTGGATGGCGTCGAGCACCTTGAGCGCGCGCCCGACATTGCGCATCATCATGCTCTCGGTGACCTCCAGCTGGAGCAGCACCGGCGACATGCCGGAGGCCGCCAGCGCCTCGTCGACGTCCTGCAGCAGATGTTCGTCGACAAACTGCCGCGGCGACAGGTTGACCGCCATCGATACAGGCAACAGACCGCGGCGCTGCCACGCCATCGCCTGCGCGCAGGCTTCCCGCACGACCCAGCGGCCGATCGGCACGATCAGGCCGGTTTCCTCCGCGAGCGGGATGAACTGCGCCGGAGAGACGTTGCCGAGCTCCGGATGGGCCCAGCGCAGAAGGGCTTCGACGCCGGTAATCTGACCGGTCTCCATGTCGACCTTGGGCTGATAGTTCAGCGAGAACTGTTCGCGCTCCAGCGCCCGGCGCAGTGCGCTCTCCAGCGACAGCCGCTCGATCGACTGTGTCTTCACTTCCTTGGAGAAGAAGCGATAGCCGTTCTTGCCGTCTTCCTTGGCGAGATACATCGCCATGTCGGCGTTCTTGGTGAGCGTCTGCGCGTCGGAGCCGTTCGCCGGATACATCGCGATGCCGATCGAGGCGGTGGTGTGGCACTCGTGACCGGCAAGCTCCATGGGCTCGGCGAGTGCGATCAGCAGCCCGGTCGCGATGCGCTGGACGTCGTCGATCGCGCCGCACCGGTCGAGGATCACCACGAACTCGTCGCCGCCGAGGCGCGCCACCACGTCACTGGCCCGCAACGCGCCGCGCAGCCGGTTCGCTACCTCGAGCAGCAGCAGATCGCCGGCCTCGTGACCGAGCGAGTCGTTGATGACCTTGAAGCGGTCGAGATCGATGAACAGCACAGCGAAACGGAGATCGTGTCGTTGGGCTTGGTCGATCGCCTCGCGCAACAAACCGTTGAACGTCTCGCGGTTCGGCAGATTGGTGAGGCTGTCGTGGGAGGCGAGGTACTCGATCCGCTCGTCGGCCTGGTTTTTCTCGTCGGCGCGGTCGAAGTTCTCCATGGCGAAGGAGACGTTGTCGGCAAGACGTTGCAGCAACTCGACGAATTCAGCCGTGAAAGTATCCTGCTCGGCGGCCATGTAGATCATGACCCCGACCGATCGGCCGTGGGTGATCAGCGGGAATGCTGCGCCGGATCTCGCGCCGCCATGAACCAGCGCCCGAAAGACGGCGACCCGGCTGTCGTTTTCGTAGTCGTTGATGATGCAGGGCTGCCGCGTGCGAAACGCAGTGCCGCTCATGCCCCGGCCCTCGGGCCGGTCGGGGTCGATCGACAAACGGACGTCAAGCGTCATCGCGGCGGACGGACCCGCCGCCGCCCCGATCGCGAGCTGATCGCTGCCCTCCTGCGCGAGCGCAATCGTGGTGGAGGTGAACTTGCCGCCAGTGGATGCAGCCTTGCACACCAGATCGAACAGCTCGGTGCGCGACTTGGCACGCATGATCGCCTCGTTCGTGGCGCTCAGCGCCGCGAACATGCGGGTCAGCCGCTCCTTCTGTGCCTCGGCCCGCGCCCGATCGTCGGCGCGGTCGAAATTGTCGAGCGCAAACGAAACGTTCTCGGCCAGACGCGCCAGCAGTTGGACAAGATCAGGCGTGAACGTGCCTTCGTCCGACGACAGGAACAGCAGGACGCCGATGGCCTCGCCGCCGTTCCGCAGCAGCGGGAAGCAACCGCCCGACTTCGTGCCATGATCGCGCGCGACGCGGCGCCAATGTGTCGAGCGAACATCGGTGAGAAGCTCGTTTGCGACGCAAGGCGTCCTGGTCCGGAATGCCGTGCCCGCCAGCCCCCGCCCCTCGGGCTCGTCCTCCGAGGTCGAGAAGCGCCAGGTTTCGACGTGATGGCGACATTCGCCCTTGGTGACGGCGATGTCGAGATGACGCCCGGTCGGGTCGACCATCGCGATGGTCGCGGACGTGAAGGTGCCGCCCAGCACTGCGGCCGTACAGACCGCCTCGAACAATTCGGCGCGGGTTTTCACCCGCATGATGGCCTCGTTGGTGGCGCTGAGCGCTTCGAGCATGCCGCTGAGGCGGTTACGCTGCATCTCGGCCTTCGCCTTGGCTTCGTTGCGGTCGAAATTCTCGAGCGCAAAAGCGACATTGGCCTGGAGGCGCTGTAGCAGCTCGACGAATTCGGGCGTGAACGTGCCGCGCTCGGGCGAGTTGAAGAGGAAAACGCCTTCGAGCCGATCGCCGTTGAACAGCGGCAGGGCCGCCGAGGCGCGGATGCCGGTTTGCATCGCGCTGGCCTGCCACGGCTTGATACGATCGTCGGCCAGGATGTCGTTGCTGATGGCGGGACTGCGGGTGCGAAACGCGATACCGGTCAGGCCTCGCCCTTCCGGCACCTTGTCGGAGGTCGAGAACCTGAATTGGCGGACGGTCTCCGAATTGGGCCCGTAGCTCGCGACGACCCGAAGTAGTTCGCCATCCTCATCGACGAGGGCGATGTTGGCAGAAGTGAACCTCGCGCCGGTCGCGGTGGCCTCGCAGACCAGATCGAACAGCTCGGCTCGCGAGCGGGCGCGCAGGATCGCCTCGTTGGTCGCGCTCAGCGCCGCATACATCCGGGCCAGGCGATCTTCCTCGGCCGCGATTCGCGCTCTCTCGGCGTCGCGGTCGAAATTGTCGAGGGCGAAGCAGACGTTCTCGGCAATACGCAATGCCAGCGCGACGACACCCTCGTCGCTTGCCCAGGAGCGGCTGATGAAGGACAGGATGACGCCGACGCTGACGCCGTTCTTGATGAGCGGGGCCGCGACGCAGGCGGCGACGCCGGTGTCGACATTCGCCTTCTCCCAGGGCGTTCCCTGCGTTCGCCGTGAAAGCTCACGCTCGACGATCGGCTTCTGGGTGCGGAAGACCTGGCCGGAAATGCCGCGTCCGTAGGGATTATCCGCATCGCAGGAATACCGGGCCTGGGCCACCAGCTCCAGCCTCTGTCCAGTGCCCGCGACGGGTTTCAACCAATGCGAATCCGGGTCCTTCAGCAGAACGAAGGTCGCGATCGACTTGCCGCCGTGAACGGACGCGTCGCAGACGAGCTGGTAGAGCTCCTGTTCGGTCGTCGCGCGAAGGATGGCTTCGTTGGTCGCACTGAGTGCCCCGAACATGCGATTCAGGCGGCGCGTCGCGCGCTCACCGGCCAGCCTCGCAGTCTCGCGGGCGAAATTGTCCAAAGCATAGGAAATGTTGGCCGACATTCGCTCGAACAGCGAGACCATCTGCGCGTCGAGCGAGCCGGCCTTGCCGCGGGTCACCAGCAGGATTCCGATGCTCTTGCCGTTGCATAACAGCGGCAGCGCCGCCGCGGCGCCTATTCTGGCCTTCGCTGCGCCATCCCGCCATGCTCGGGAATACGGCTCGTTGAGGTAGTCGTTGCTGATACAGAGCTTCTGGGTCCGGAATGCCTCACCGCCGACACCGGAGCCCTCCGGCGTCCCGGCTACCGTCGTGATCTCGATCGCACTCAGGCGCGGAATATCCTCGCCGCAACCTGAAGCAAAGCGCAGCCGGCGACCGTCCGGCTCCACGAGGAACACGGCGACGGCCATGAAGTCCCCACTGGAAAACCCGGCATCGCAGACCTTCTGGTACAGCTCGTCCGGCGATTTCGCGTAGAGGATGGCTTCGTTAATGGCGCTCAACGCTGCAAAAGTGCGCGCGAGGGTCGTCTGCACGATCTCAACTCCCGGGCATTTCTGCCTCTTTATCCCGGATGCTTTATGAATGGTCATCGCCTAAGCGGTCGTTATTACGCGCTGCAAACCGTCAATCAGAGTGAATGGGCTGAAAACGAGGGGCGACAAACTGTCGGGAATGCCGTCGCACGGGAGGAATCCGCGGCGAAAGGCGTTGTCTCTTTACCAATTTGCAGCCCTGTATTGGTTTACGAGAGATTGATATCGCAGCCGCGCTTTGAGACGATGGCGCCCAACAACCACCCGCCAAGGGTGACGACCGAGGAAACGCCATGCCGATCGTTACGGCCGACCGCCTCACGCGGATCGGCGCAGCACTGCTGCACGCCGCCGGAGCGTCCGAGGAAGAAGCCAACGCAGTCGCCGTCGGCTGCGTCGACGCCAATCTCGCAGGACACGACTCCCACGGCGTGATTGCGGTTCCGACCTATATCGACCGCATCAAGGCCGGGCACATCGTTCCCGGCGCCCAATGGACCATCGTCCAGGAATCGCCGACCACCACCGTGATCGACGGCCATTGGGGCTTCGGCTTTCACGTCAACGCCAAGGCGATGGCGCTGACGATCGAGAAGGCGAAGACGGCGAATGTCGCTGCCTGCACCGTGTTCCGGCAAAGTCATGTCGGCCGCCTCGCCGCCTATCCGTTGATGGCGATGCGCGAAGGCATGATCGGGATTGCGACGGCGGATTCCGGCCGTTCGCCCAAGCACGTGGCGCCGTTCGGCGGCAAGGAAGCGCGGCTCGGCACCAACCCGATCTCGATCGCGGTGCCGTCCGACCTCGATGCACCATTCTATCTGGACATGGCGACCTCGGCGGTGGCGGCCGGCAAGATCCAGCTTGCGGTCGCGCGCGGCGAAGAGATTCCGACCGGATGGATCATCGACTCCGAAGGACGGCACACCACCGACCCGACGCAATACCGCAAGGGCGGCGCGCTGCTGCCGCTCGGCGGCACCGAAGGTTACAAGGGCAGCGGTCTCGCCGCGATGGTCGAGGTGCTCTGCGGCCTGCTCACCGGTCTCGGCTTCGGTGTGGAGCCGACCGGGCGGCACAATGACGGTTGCTTCATGGCTGTGTTCAACGTGGCCGCATTCCGTCCGCTGCAGGAATTCAAGCGCGAGGTCGCCGAGTTTGCGCAGTATCTCAAATCGACCCCGCCGTCCGAAGGCAGCAAGGGCGTCTACTATCCCGGCGAGATCGAAGGGCTGCGCGAGCAGCAGCGGCTGCGCGACGGCATCGAGATCGAGGATGCGACCTGGGACAAATTGCGCGCGCTGGCACGGGACTACAGGCTCGACACGGTTCTCGACCTCGCTTGACGGCATCAGGAGAACTTCATCATGACGCGGCAGATGGTACTTGTTGGCTTCCTCCAGGCGCAGAACTGCACCAATTTGCCAAGTTCCTGGCGGCATCCGGACTCGCGCACCGATTCCATGTCCGCGGATTATTACCAGGAGATCGCGCGCATTCTCGAAGCCGGCAAATTCCACATGGCTTTCTTCGACGACCGCCTGGCCATGCCCGACCGCTACGGCAACGATCACGCCCACACGGTCGAATACGGCATCCGCTGCGTGAAGATGGACCCGCTGATCGTGCTGACCACGATGGGCCTCGTCACCGACAAGCTCGGTTTGGGCGCGACCTGCTCGACCACCTATTACGAACCGTTCGACGTCGCGCGCCGGTTCGCGACCCTCGACCTGATGTCCGGCGGCCGCGCCGGCTGGAACGTCGTCACCTCGCTCAATGACGGCGAGGCGCTCAATATGGGCCGCGACTCCCATCCCGAGCATGATTCCCGCTACGACAAGGCCGACGAGTTCATGGAGGTCGTGCTCGGCCATTGGGACACCTGGGAAGACGGCGCGCTGATCATGGACAAGACCAGCGGCCGCTTTGCCGATCCGGCCAAGGTGAAGCGGCTCGATCACAAGGGCCCCGCCTTCAAGTCGCGCGGGCCGTTCACTGTGCCGCGCTCGGACCAGGGCCATCCCGTCATCATCCAGGCCGGCGCCTCCGGTCGCGGCCAGCGCTTTGCCGGGCGATGGGGCGAGGTGATCTTCACCGCCGCGCGCAATCTCCAGGGCGCCAAGGACGGCTACGCCGCCGTGCGCAACGAGGCCGCGAAGGCCGGCCGCGATCCGGACCAGATGTTCCTCTGCAATCTGACGACGCCGGTCTGCGCCGCCACCAAGGCTGAAGCCGAGGACAGGATGGCGCTGATCAACAAGCTTCCGCTCGAGATCGACGCGCTGTCGCTGCTTGCCGAAGCGCTCAACTACGATTTTGCCAGCAAGGGCCTCGACGAACCGCTGACGACGGACGAACTGAAGAGCATGCAGGGCATTCTGGGAATCCGCGACGGGGTGCTGAAGAATTCGGGCAAGAGCAATCCGAGCGCACGCGACTTCGTCACCTTCTCCGGCCGCGGCCAGGTGCACGACGCGATGGTCGGCGGCCCGAAGGAGATCGCGGACAAATTGGAGGAAATGTTCGTCGCGCGCGGCTGTGATGGTTTTGTCATCGCCGCCACTTACGTGCCCGGATCCTATGCGGATTTCGTGCAGCACGTCGTGCCGGAATTGCAGCGCCGCGGCCTGTTTCAGAAGGACTACCGCGGCAAGACACTGCGCGAAAATCTCGGGCTGAAGCGGCCTGCGGCCGGAGCCTGGAAGGTGCAGCCGCGCGATGCGGCGGAATAGCAGCGAGGACAGGACATGCGCTGGCTGACATTCACGGCGTCGGACAGGACGTCCTGGGGGATCGTCGAGGGCGAGCGGGTGATCGCGGTCGACGGCGATCCCTTCGGCGAATGGCAAAGGAGCTCGCGCACATATGCGCTTGGCGACGTCAAGATCGAGCTGCCGCTGATCCCGCGCACGTTCTATTGCGTCGGATTGAACTACCTCAAGCACCTGAAGGAGGCCGCCGACAAGCGCGGCGAGGTGCCGGCCGTGCCTGATCGGCCGGAGATCGGCTATCGCGCCCAGAATGCGCTGATCGCGCATGACGAGGACGTCGTGATCCCGTCCTTTGCGACCGACAAGATCCACTATGAGGGCGAACTCGTCGTCGTCATCGGCAAGAAGGTAAAGCATCTCACCCGGCAGAATGCGATGGACTGCGTGTTCGGCTACAGCATCGGCAACGACGTCAGCGAACGGAGCTGGCAGAAGGCCGACCGCAGCCTGTGGCGCTCGAAGAACGCCGACACGTTCAAGCCGATGGGCCCGTGGATCGAGACCGAGGCCGACCTTGCGAAAATGCAGACGATCGTCCGCGTCAACGGCAAGGAGACCAACCGCTTCCACACCAACGACATGATCTTCGGCGTGGTGCCGTTCCTGGTCGAGATGACCAAATATTTCACGCTATGGCCGGGCGACGTGATCTGGATGGGCACCGACGGTGCCTCGCCCGATATCAGGCACGGCGATGTCGTGGAGATCGACATCACCGGCGTTGGGACGCTGCGGAACAGGTTTGTGCGGGAGCAGCGTTAGTTGCGCAATCCTGTAGGGTGGGCAAAGGCGCTTTTGTGCAGTGCCCATCTTATGTCTGCCGCAGCGATGCTGATTGATGGGCACGCTTCCGCCTTCGCTCTGCGAGCTACGGCGGACAAGTCGCTTTGCCCATCCTAAGACAGCTCAATACGCGTCTTACACCGCCGTCGCCTTCGCAAACTCCACATAGATCTCGCGGAGCCGCGTCGCGACCGGGCCGGGTTTTCCATCGCCGATCGTCTTGCCGTCGAGCGCGACCACCGGCTGGACGAAGGACGAGGCTGAGGTGATGAAAGCTTCCTTGGCAGCGAGCGCCTCGGCCACCGTGAACGACCGCTCCTCGACGCGGAGCTGGCGCTCTTCGGCGAGCGCGATCACGGCCTTGCGGGTGCAGCCCGGCAGGATCGCGTTGGAGTTCTGACGGGTGACGATGACGTCATCCCTGGTCAGGATGAACGCGGTGGACGAACCGCCTTCGGTCACATAGCCATCCTGCAGCATCCAAGCTTCGCCGGCACCGGCCTCGGCTGCGGCCTGCTTTGCCAGCACCTGCGCCAGCAGCGCCACGCTCTTGATGTCGCGGCGCTCCCAGCGGATGTCCGGCACCGTGATGACGTTGATGCCGGTCTTTGCCGAGGCCGCGTTGATGATGTCCTTCTCCGAGGTGAACATCACGAGGCTCGACTTGACGTCTGCCTTGGGGAACGGGAAGTCGCGGCCCTTGTCGGCGCCGCGCGTGACCTGGAGATAGACGAGGCCGCTTGCGACCTTGTTGCGCGCGATCAGCTCCTTCTGGATCTCGGTGATGCGCTCGACCGTCTCCGGCAGCGCCAGCTTGATTTCGCCGACCGAACGTTCCAGCCGGGCGAGGTGCGAGGCGTTGTCGACCAGCTTGCCGTCGAGCACCGCCGAGACCTCGTAAATACCGTCGGCGAACAGGAAGCCGCGATCCAGCACCGAGATCCTGGCTTCCGAGAGCGGGACGAATGAGCCGTTGACGTAAGCGATCGGGTCCAAGGCAGGTCTCCTGGCGGGGATGGGGGATTGGCGGGGTTATACGCGAAATGAGGACCGCGGGCATCCCACGTTTCGTCATTCCGGGGCATTCGCGTAGCGAATGAGCCCGGAATCCATCTCGCGCGACGGACTGCCGCCCGATGGATTCCGGGCTCGCGCCTCGCGCGCCCCGAAATGACCGCGGGTGTGATTAATGCGACAGGATCTTCGACAAGAACTTCTGCGCGCGGTCGCTGCGCGGCTTGCCGAAGAAATCCTCCTTCTCCGCGTCCTCCACGATCTCGCCGCGGTCCATGAAGATGACGCGGTTGGCGACCTTGCGGGCGAAGCCCATCTCGTGGGTCACCACCATCATGGTCATGCCTTCGCGGGCGAGATCGACCATGACGTCGAGAACCTCGCTCACCATTTCGGGATCGAGCGCCGAGGTCGGCTCGTCGAACAGCATCACGATCGGATCCATCGCGAGCGCGCGCGCAATCGCAACGCGCTGCTGCTGGCCGCCGGAGAGCTGCGCGGGATATTTCTCGGCCTGCTCCTTCAGGCCGACGCGCTCCAGCAACTGCATTCCCTTCGCCACCGCCTTGTCGTAGGGGCGGCCCAACACCTTCTGCTGGGCGAGGCAGAGATTTTCGATGATCTTCAGATGCGGAAACAATTCGAAGTGCTGGAACACCATGCCGACGCGCGAGCGCAGTTTCGGCAGATCGGTCCTGGGATCGTTGACCTTGGTGCCGTCGACGCTGATATCGCCCTCCTGGAACGGCTCCAGCGCGTTGACGCATTTGATCAGCGTCGACTTGCCCGAGCCCGAGGGGCCGCAGACCACGACGACCTCGCCCTTGGTGACGCTGGTGGTGCAGTCGGTCAGCACCTGGAAGGTCGGGCTGTACCATTTGTTGACGTGGCTGATTTCGATCATGTGTCTCAGGCCCTGCGGCAGCTTCGGTTCACCTCTCCCAACGGGAGAGGTCGGCGCAAGGCGCCGGGTGAGGGGTTCAGGTCAATCGATGGAGCGAAGCCCCTCACCCGGATCGCCGGCGCGATCCGACCTCTCCCGTTGGGAGAGGTGAAGAGAGGCCCGCTGCCGCATCTCAAATCCAAATTCCACCTATCGAATGATGGCGATGCGCGCCTGGAGGCGACGGACGCCAAAGGACGCAACACATGAAATGGTGAAGTAGACGACGGCCGCAAACAGATACATCTCGACCAGACGGCCGTCGCGCTGCGCGACCTTGCTCGCGGCGCCCAGGAAGTCCGGGATCGAGAGCACGTAGACCAGCGAGGTGTCCTGGAACAGCACGATGGTCTGCGTCAGCAGCACCGGCAGCATGTTACGGAACGCCTGAGGTAGCACGACGTAGCGCATGGTCTGCGCATAGGTGAGGCCGAGCGCATTGGCGGCGGCCGGCTGCCCCCGCGAGATCGACTGGATGCCGGCGCGCATGATCTCGGAGAAGTAGGCTGCCTCGAACAGGATGAAGGTGATGAGCGAGGAGGCGAACGCACCGACGCTGATCGGGCGCGACGCGCCGGTGATCCACTGCCCGATATAGGGCACCAGGAAGTAGAACCAGAAGATGACCAGCACCAGCGGCAGCGAGCGCATGAAGTCGACATAGACGCCGGCAATGCGGCCGAGCACCTTGTAGCCGGACAGGCGCATCAGCGCGATCGCGGTGCCGAAGATCAGGCCGCCGAGGCCCGCCAGCGCCGTCAGCGTCAACGTGAACGTCATGCCCTCGTAGAACAAATAGGGCAGTGCGCGGCGGATGACGTCGAAATCGAGATTTGAGAACATGGCGCTATTTCCCCGTGATGTAGCCGGGGATCGCGACATAGCGCTCGAGGAAGCGCATCGCGGTCACGACAATGGCGTTGACGAGGAGATAGAGCACGGTCGCCGCGGTGAAGGCCTCGAACACCTGGAACGAAAATTCCTGCATCGAGCGCGCCTGTCCGGTCAGCTCAAGCAGGCCGATGGTGATGGCCACCGCCGTGTTCTTGATGGTGTTGAGGAACTCGGAGGTCAGCGGCGGCAGGATGATACGGAACGCCATCGGCAGCAGCACGTAGCGATAGCCCTGCACGGTTGTCAGGCCGAGCGCGGTTGCCGCCATCTTCTGCCCGCGCGGCAGCGAGCCGATGCCGGCCTGCAATTGCACCGCGACGCGCGCCGACATGAACAGGCCGATGCCGATCGCCGCGGTCCAGAACGGTGCGTTCGGCAGTTGCTTCAGCCAGGTGCCGGCCGATTTCGGCAGCAACTCCGGCAGCACGAAGAACCACAGGAACAGTTGCACCAGCAGCGGCATGTTGCGAAAGAACTCGACCCAGCAGAAGCCGAACCAGGTGGCAGCCCTGGAGGGCAGCGTGCGCATGACGCCGATCAGCGAGCCGAAGATCAGCGCGATGATCCAGGCCAGCACGGCCGTCTTCAGGGTCAGCACCAGTCCCGACAGCAGCATGTCGAGATAGGTGCCGGTCCCCATCGGGTTCGGCTCGAAGAAAATTCCCCAGTTCCAGTGGTAGTTCACGTGTCCCCCGCGCGAACGCGCCAGTCACAAATGTCCCGGCGGCCTATGCAAATGTCCGGCCATTCTCCTCCGGAATTCCCCTCTCCCCGCGTAAGGGGAGAGACAACGGCGGCTCTCGGCCGCCGCCATTCCAAGACACGGGTGAGGGAGGTTCTCCGCGAGGGAGGTGATCGTCGGATTCGTGGAGAGTCCCCCTCACCCGGAATCCGCGCGTTGCGCGAATTCCGGCCTCTCCCCGCACGCGGGGAGAGGCAAACAACATCCTACTTGTAGTCGTCCGGGTTCGGCGAGTCCGTAGGCTTGGCGAACTCGTTCTTCAGCTCGGCCGAGATCGGGCTGTTGAGGTTGAGGCCCTTCGGCGGGATCTTCTGGGTGAACCACTTCTCGTAGATCTTCTGGCCCTCGCCGGACGTGTAGAGCGCGGCGGTCGCAGCATCGACCACCTTCTTGAACGGCGCGTCGTCCTTGCGCAGCATGATGCCGTAGGGCTCGGGCTTGGAGAAGGCGTCCTTGGAGATGACGTAGTCGTCCGGCGACTTCGAGCCGGCCACGAGGCTGGCGAGCAGGATGTCGTCCATCACGAAGGCGACCGCGCGGTCGGTCTCGACCATCAGGAAGGATTCAGCGTGATCCTTGGCCGGGATGATGTTGGCGCCGAGCCCCTTCGCGACGTTGGCCTCGGTGAGCTGCTTGATGTTGGTGGTGCCGGCGGTGGAGACCACCGTCTTGCCCTTGAGGTCGTCGATCGACTTGATGCCGCTCGACTTCTTGAAGACGTAGCGGCTGGCGGTCAAAAAGTGGGTGTTGGTGAAGGCGACCTGCTTCTGGCGCTCGGCATTGTTGGTGGTCGAGCCGCATTCGAGGTCGATGGTGCCGTTGGCCATCAGCGGAATACGCGTCGCCGAGGTGACCGGGTTGAGCTTGACCTCGAGCTTGTCGAGCTTGAGCTCCTTCTTCACGGCGTCGACGATCTTGTAGCAGATGTCCATCGCGAACCCGATGGGCTTCTGGTTGTCGTCGAGATAGGAGAACGGGATCGAGGAGTCGCGGAAGCCGAGCGTGATGGCGCCGGTGTCCTTGATGTTCTTCAGCGTACCGGTCAGCTCCTCGGCCCCAGCCTGGCTGACGGCGAAGGTCGCGACGAGCGCGATGCCGATGTGACGGAAATGTTTCACTTTTTGGTCCCCTTTCAGGATGTGCGGCCCGGATGCAAGCATAGATCGGGCCGGATTAGAATGTGACTTTCGGCTGGCTTGCGGCTCAGGTTAATGGCTCAGGCCAGCGGCTCAGGTGAGTGGCTTGGGGATTTCCCCGAGATCCCAGAACAGCCCGGCCATGATGGTCAAGGCCTCTTCGGTCAACGGCAGCAGGATGTGCTCATTCGGCGCATGCTGGGAGCAGCCGGGATAGGAGTGCGGGACCCAGATCGTCGGCAGGCCCAGGATCTCGGAGAAGACGTCGTTCGGCAGCGAGCCGCCGAAATTCGGCAGCACCGCGGGCAGCTTGCCGGTGGTCTCCTGCACCGAATCCGCCGCCCATTTGATCCACGGGCTGTCGAAATCGGTGCGCGAGGCGGCAAAACTCTGTGCGGCCCGCACCTCGACCATCGGAAAACCCTTTTGCACCAGATGCGCGCGGATGGCCTCGACGAGGCCGTCGACCCTGGTGCCGACCACGAACCGCAGCTGCAGCACCGCGTTGGCGTTGCCGGGAATGGCGTTGGCAGGCTTATCGATATTGCCCGACGACATCGCCAGCACTTCGAGCGTGTTCCAGGCGTAGAGCCGCTCAGCCGCCGACAATCCTTCCTCGCCCCAGTCCTCCGCGAGCGCGGGCTCGTCCTCGGTCGGCACCACCTCGACATCGGCGAGGTAGCTGCGGATCTGGTTGGTGAGCCGCGGCGGCTTCAGGGCATCGAGCCGGAGCCGGCCGTGGCCGTCGACCAGCGTGGAAATCGCGTTGACCAGAATGGTCGCGGGGTTGGCGAGCACGCCGCCCCAATTGCCGGAATGATGACCACCGTCGCGCAGATTGACGTCGAGATGGATGCGGATGCCGCCGCGACAACCGAGAAACAGCGTCGGGCGGTCGGCCGACAGACGCGGCCCGTCGGAGGCCACGAACAGGTCGGCCTTGAGGGCGTCGCGATTGAGATCGCAGACCTTGCCGAGATCGGGCGAGCCGATCTCCTCGCCCATCTCGACGATGAACTTGGCGTTGAAGCCAAGCTTGCCGCCGCGGGCCTCGCGCACCGCGCGCAGCGCCGCCATGTTGATGCTGTGCTGGCCCTTGTTGTCGGCGGTGCCGCGGCCGTAGAGCCGCGCGCCTGCAACCGTGGTGCGCCAGGGATCGCGGCCGTCACGCCATTCACCTTCCATGCCGTCGACGACGTCGCCATGGCCGTAAATCAGCACGGTCGGCGCCGTCTCGCTCTCGTGATGCTCGGCGAACAGGAATGGCGCCTTGCCGCTCGGGGATTCGACGATGCGGCTGGTGAAATCGAGCGCCGCGAAGGCGGGCACCATCTCCTGTTCCAGATAGCCGCGCAGCTCCGGCCCGCGCGACGGATTCTGGCTCTCGGTCCGATGAGCGACGCGGCGGTCCAGTTCGGCGAGGAACGCACCGGATTTGAAATCCTCACGGGCGCGGGAGATGGCGTCGGCTCTGGTCATGACTGCTTTTTCGAGGTTCTGCGACGAGGGACCTTACCCGAGACGGGCGGCCCTTCGAAAGTGGCGGGGACTTGGACGGGTCTTGGGATTTCGTTCTTGCTCGCTTGAGATTGGCTTGCCAAAGGCAGCTGTGTTGCTGATTTTGGCCTTGCCAAGGCCGAACCATATGCAAGAACGTCGCCAAGTTGGGGCGCACGTTTATCATTTGGACCGCGTCCCGTACAGCGTGCCGGGGGACCCTATGGCCAAGCAGATCAGGCTCAACGCCTTTGCGATGAATTGCGTCGCGCACCAATCACCGGGGCTGTGGACCCATCCGCGCGACCGCACCGCCGAGTATAACCGCCTGCCCTACTGGATCGACCTCGCCAAAACGCTGGAAAGCGGCCGTTTCGACGGGCTGTTCCTGGCCGACGTGCTCGGCGTCTACGATGTCTACGGCAACAGTCCTGACGCAGCCCTGCGCAATGCGGCCCAATCGCCATCGAACGATCCGCTGCTGCTGCTCTCGGCGATGGCGGCCGTGACGCAGAATCTCGGCTTCGGCGTCACCAGCAACCTCTCGTTCGAGCCGCCCTACCCGTTCGCGCGGCGGATGTCGACGCTCGACCATCTCACCGAGGGCCGGATCGGCTGGAACGTCGTCACCGGTTATCTCGACAGCGCCGCGCGCGGCGCCGGCAAGGACAAGCAGACCGGGCACGACGACCGCTACGACATCGCCGACGAATATATGGAGGTCGTCTACAAGCTCTGGGAAGGAAGCTGGGAGGACGATGCGGTGCTGCGCGACCGCGCCCGCGGCATCTTCACCGATCCCTCAAAAGTTCATCGCGTCAACCACGACGGCGATTATTTCCGCATCAACAACACCATTCACCTGAGCGAGCCATCGCCGCAGCGAACACCGGTGCTGTACCAGGCCGGCACCTCGCCGCGCGGCCGGCAGTTCGCGGCAAAGCACGCCGAATGCGTGTTCATGTCGGGACCGTCGGCCAAGATCATCGCGCCGCGCGTCTCCGCGATCCGTCAGGAAGCTGCAGCGATCGGCCGCAACCCTGCGGAAATCCTGATGTTCAACATGATGACGATCATCCTCGGCAACACCGAGGCCGAAGCCGCCGCCAAATATGCCGATTACCGCTCGCATATCAGCCCGGAAGGCGCGCTCGCACTGATGTCGGGATGGACCGGCATCGACTTCTCCGGCTACGAGCTCGACCAGCAGGTCCGTCACGTCCAGAACGACGCCGGCCGCAGCGCGCTCGACAACGTCACCCGTGGCGACCCCGACCGCGTCTGGACCGTGCGCGACGTCATCGAGCATGTCGGCATCGGCGGCGCCGGCCCGGTCGTGGTCGGCACGCCGGAGAGCGTCGCGGACAAGATCGAAGACTGGTTCGAGAAGACCGACGTCGACGGCCTCAACGTCGCATTTGCGATCTCGCCCGGCGACTTCGAGGACATCGCCGACATGCTGGTGCCGGAGCTGACCAGGCGCGGCCGATACAAGAGCGAATATGCAAAAGGCACGTTGCGCGAGAAACTGTTCGGCGACGGTCGGGCGCGGCTCGGCGCGCCGCATCCGGCCGCGGGGTATCGGGTGGGGACAAAGGCAGGCTAACTAAGGCTGCACGCCGTAAGCTCCGTCATCCTGAGGTGCGCGCCCTTCGCGCGCCTCGAAGGATGAGCGGCTCCGGTGCAGCCGGGCCGTCGCCCTTCGAGGCCTCCGCTTCGCTACGGCGCCTCAGGGTGACGGTGATGAATGGAGGATGCCGTCGCCTCATCTTCCCTTTACCTAAACCTTCCCGTCCACCATCACCTCGATCAGCTTGGTCCCCGGCCGGCCAAACGCAGAAGCCAGCGTCGCCTTCAGCTCGCGGGGGTCGCTGATCTTGATCGCCTCGCAGCCGAGCGCCCTGGCGACACCTGCGAAATCCACCGGCGGATCGGCGAAATCCATGCCGACGTAATTGTCGTCGCCATGGAAGGCGAGCAGGCGCTGCTTGATGATGCGGTAGCCGCCATTGTTGGCGATCACGACGTTGAGCGGCAGCTTGTGATGCGCCGCGGTCCACAGCGCCTGGATCGAATACATCGCACTGCCGTCGCCGGAGAAGCACACCACGGGACGATCCGGATTGGCGATGCTGGCGCCGACCGAGGCCGGCAGGCCCCAGCCGATGCCGCCGGAGGCAAGCCCGTGATAGCCATAGCGGTCGCGATGCGGGCGCAGCGCCGTGATCTGGCGGCTCGAGGTCAGGCCTTCGTCGACCAGGATGGCGTTGTCAGGCATCGCCTCGACCATTTGCAGCACGAGATAGTCGGGATCGATCGGGCTGCGACCGGCGCTCCTGCCGATCTGCTCGACGAGCGCGGCTCGGCGCGCGGTCCAGTTCTGCGGCGCGAGGTCGGCGAGGCGCTGCCTGGCACGGCCCGCCAGTGTCGCGCCGCCCATCTGCCTCACCACCAGGATCAGCGCACGCAACGTTTCCTTCAAATCCGCCTTCAGCGCGATCTCGGCACCGTAGTTCTTGGCGATCTCCCAGTCGACCAACCCGACCTGCACGATTCCGAGCCCTTCGGGCAGCGGATCGACCTCGCTGTAGACCGACATCCGCAGGGGATCGCCGCCGAGCGCGATCAGCAGATCGTAGGGCGCCAGCGTATCGCGTGCGACCTTCTGCACGCGCGCGAGCGTGCCGACGAAGCTCGGGCTTTCGGACAGGAAATGCGAGCCGTAGGGCGTGGAGGATTGGTAAGCCGCCGCACCAAGCAGCTCGGCGAGTTCGGCGGCCTCCTTCAGCGCATCGCTCTTGACCACCTCGTCCATGGTCACGATGACCGGGCGTTCGGCCTTGAGCAGGCGTGCGGCAAACGCCTTCAGCGCCTCGTCGGATGGCTTGGTGCGGGCGTCGATGCGGGTGGAGCGGCCGAGATCGATGCCGGCCTCGCTGTTGAGGATGTCGCCGGGCAGGGAGATGAATACCGGCCCGGTCGGCGGCGTCATCGCGACCTTGGCGGCGCGGCGCACGATGCGCGGCAGATCCTCCAGCCGGGTCACCTCGACCGCCCATTTGACCAGCGGCTCGGCCATCCGCACCAGCGGGCCGTAGAGCACCGGCTCCATCAGGCCGTGGCCCTGCTCCTGCTGGCCCGCGGTCAGGATCATCGGGGTACCCGTGAACTGGGCGTTGTAGAGCGAGCCCATCGCGTTGCCGAGGCCTGGCGCGACATGGACGTTGCAGGCGACGAGTTTTCCGGAGGCACGGCTGTAGCCGTCGGCGATCGCGACCACCAGGCTCTCCTGCATCGCCATGACATAGGTGAGATCAGGATGATCCTTCAGCGCATGCATGATGGGCAGTTCGGTGGTGCCGGGGTTGCCGAACAAATGCGTGATGCCCTCGTCCTTGAGCAGCGCGAGAAAGGCGGAGCGGCCGGTGATCTTGTTCTTCATGTTTCCTTTAGGAGCGGGCGTTGCCGCAAGGACGGGGACATGATGGCCGAAGTCGCGGGAGACGCGCAAGGAAGCGCTGTCATGGCAGCGTTGCGTGAGCGCGTGCGGCGATTTCAGCTCTCGTGTCCCGGACGCGTCGCAGCATGCAGTGATGCGACGCAGAGCCGGGATCCAGAATTCGCGTTGCGAGCGTTGATGCATGGGCCCCGGCTTAGCAGCGCGGCACTTCGCGCCGCACTGCGTCCGGGGCACGCGAGCGGGGTGCGTCTTGCACGACATCTCTTGCCGACCCAGTTCGAACGGATCCTCGCCGCCCGCGCGCTTCGCAGGGTTACGAAGAGGTCCTTACGCCAGCGTCAGTTCGTCATACACGGGATAATCCGTGTACCCCTTCTCCTCGCCGCCATAGAACGTCGCGCGGTTGTAGGGCGTGATCGGAAAGCCGTGCTCGAGGCGTCGCGGCAGGTCCGGGTTGGAGATGAAGATACGGCCGAAGGCGATGATGTCGGCGTGGCCCTCGGCGATCGCCGCATTCGCGGTCTCGCCGGTGAAACCGCCGGCGGTCATCAGCACGCCGCTATAGAGCGGGCGGAACAGCACCATCGCGGACGGCACGTTCTGCCAGTTGACGTCGGCACGGCCCGCGCCGCTGGAGCGCGGCTCGATGAAGTGCAGATAGGCAAGGCCGAGCTTGTCGAGCGCCTTCACCACGTGGGTGTAGAGCGGCATCGGATCGGGCTCGCCGGAATCATTGGCGATGCCGTGGGGCGACAGCCGCACGGCGACGCGGCCCGCGCCACAGACGTCGATCGCGGCCTGCGTGACTTCGAGCAGCAGCCGCGCGCGGTTCTCGATCGACCCGCCATATTGGTCGGTGCGCTGGTTGCTGCGCGACTGCAGGAACTGCTCGAGCAGATAGCCGTTGGCGCCGTGGATCTCGACACCGTCGAAGCCGGCGGCGAGCGCATTTTTAGCGCCCTGCCGGAACGCCTCGACGATCCCCTTGACCTCCTCGGTCTCCAGCGCGCGCGGCGTCTCATAGTCGGCGATCTTGCCGTCGGCGGTCATCGCCTTCATGCCTTCGGCCCGGATCGGGATCGCCGAAGCCGAGACCGGCAACGCACCATTGTGGAAGGAGGAATGCGAGACGCGGCCGACATGCCAGAGTTGGAGAAAGATGATGCCGCCCTTGGCATGGACAGCATCCACCACCTTACGCCAACCGGCGATCTGCGCGTCCGAATAGATGCCGGGCGTCGCCGGATTGCCGCGGCCGTGAGAGACCACGGGCGAGGCTTCGGCGATGATCAGGCCGCCCGGCGTCGCGCGCTGGCCGTAATATTCGGCGTTGAGCGGCCGCGGCGAAAAACTCTCGCGCTCGGCGCGCATGCGCGTCAGCGGCGCCATCGCGACGCGATGCGCGAGCTTGTAGGGACCGAGCTGCAACGGCTTGAACAACGCCTCGAATGTCATGTGGGCCCCGGCTTCTTCATGGAAGGATGCGCATCATAGAGCGAGGGGCGGCCACCGGAAAGGTGCCGCCCCATCAAACCACATATTCCCTCCCGCGGAACACCGAAGCGGGATCGGCGCCCTACGCCGTCTTGATCCAGACAGCCTTCACGTTGAGATATTCCTCGACGTGCTGCTTGCCGGACTCGCGGCCGTAGCCGCTCATCTTGTAGCCGCCGAACGGCACCGCCGGGTCCATCGCCTGGTAGCAATTCACCCACACCGAGCCGGCGCGCAGGCGCTTCGCAACCGCATGCGCCTTGCTGACATCGCGCGTCCACAGGCCGGAGCCGAGACCGAACGTGGTCGCGTTGGCGCGCTTGACCAGTTCGTCCATGTCCTTGAACGCGATCGCGGAGATGACGGGACCAAAGATCTCCTCCTGCGCGATGCGCATGTTGTCCTGTACGCCAGCGAACACCGTCGGCGAGACGAAGAAGCCCTTCGACAGCGCGCCTTCCGTGACGCGGCCGCCGCCGGCGAGCGCGCGCGCACCTTCCTTCTGGCCGATATCGAGATAGCTGGTGACGCGTTCGAGCTGCTGCGCGGAGACGAGCGGCCCGATCTGGGTGTTGGGATCGAGGCCGTTGCCGACCTGCAGCTTCTTGCCGAACTCGGCGACGCGGCCGACGAATTCCTCGTAGATCGACTGCTCGACGAACAGGCGCGTGCCCGCGCTGCAGATCTGGCCGGAATTGGCGAACACCGCCATCGCGGCGCCCGGCACGGCGGCATCGAGATCGGCGTCCGCGAACACGATGTCCGGCGACTTGCCGCCGAGTTCGAGCGAGACGCGCTTGAGGTTGCCGGCCGAGGCGCGGATGATCGACTGGCCCGTGACATGCGAGCCGGTGAACGCGACCTTGTCCACATCGTGATGCGAGGCAAGCGCCGCGCCCGCGGTCTCGCCGTAGCCGGGCACGACATTGATGACGCCGGGCGGCACGCCCGCCTCCATCGCGAGTTCCGCGATCCGCAGCGAAGTCAGCGGCGCTTCTTCGGCCGGCTTGAGTACCACGGTGCAGCCGGTCGCGATCGCCGGGCCAATCTTCCAGATCGTCGCGGTGAGCGGACCATTCCAGGGAATGATGGCGCCGACGACGCCGATCGGCTCCTTCAGCGTGTAGGAAAATATCTCGCCGGGCAGTGAGTTTTCGATGGTCTCGCCGTGGATCGCGGTGGTCTGGCCGGCGTAGTAGCGCAGCATGCCGACGGCACGCAGGCGGTAGGCGCGGGTGCGGCTCAGCGGCGCGCCCATGTCGAGCGTGTCGAGCTGTGACAATTCGTCGAAATTCTTTTCGACGAGGTCGGCGAGCTTCAAGAGCAGGTTCTGCCGCTCGAACGGCTTGACCTTGCTCCACGGCCCTTCGAAGGCGCGGCTGGCCGCCGCGACCGCACGGTCGATGTCTTCCCTGTCGCCCTCGGCGACGGTCGCGAGCAGTTCGCCGGTGGCGGGGTTGTGGGTCTCGAATCGCTTGCCTGAAACCGCGTCGACCCATTTCCCGTCGATCAGCATCTGCTTGTAGGATCCGTCGGCGAACGGATGGCGCGTGATCGGAATAGCCTGTGACACAGCCATGGCTGCACTCCCTGTAATAAGGCGTATGATGGGGCTCGATCTTGGCGGGATCGTTAGGTTGGATAGAATACAGCGGTACCAGCCAAGCGTAAAGGCGGCGGGGAACGAAGACCTCCCATGCCGACTTGTGCAGGATCGCGCGAGCGCCATGTTATAGCTCGTCCGAGCCCCCTCCCCGGAGATGATCCATGCCGCATCCTGCCATCGTCAAAGACAATGTTGCCGTCATCACCGGCGGCGCGTCCGGCATCGGATTGGCTGCCGCCCTCGCCTTCGCACGTGCCGGCATGAAGGTCTGCATCGTCGATGTGGATCAGGCGCGGCTGGCGGAAGCCGCAACAAAACTGTCATCCGTCGCGTCTGCCACACATGTGATGACCTTCGCCGCCGACGTCGGCAAATTGGAGAGCGTGAAGGCATTGGAACGCGCCGTGGACGCGCAGTTCGGCGGCCCCGATATCCTCATGAACAATGCCGGCATCCAGCCCGGCAGCACGCTGTTCGCCGAGCCCGACAATTGGCAGCGCATCGTCGACGTCAACATGTGGGGCATCATCAACGGCTCGCGCATCTTCGCGCCCCAGATGATCGCACGCGGCAAGCCCGGCCTGATCATCAACACCGGCTCGAAGCAGGGCATCACGACGCCGCCCGGCGACCCCGCCTACAATGTCTCCAAGGCCGGCGTGAAGGCATTTACGGAGGCGCTCGAGCACGAGCTGCGCAACACGAAAGACTGCCACGTCACCGCGCATCTGTTGATCCCCGGCTTCGTCTTTACCGGCCTGACCGCGAAAGGCCGCATCGAGAAGCCGGCCGGGGCCTGGACGCCGGAGCAGACGGTGGATTTCATGCTGGACCGCCTGGACGCCGGCGATTTCTACATCCTGTGCCCGGACAACGACGTGCCGCGCGCGCTGGACGAGAAACGCATACTCTGGGCCGCCGGCGATATCGTCGAGAATCGTCCGCCGCTGTCGCGCTGGCACCCGGATTATGCGGACGCATTCGCGAAATTCGTGAAGGGGGAGTAGCTGCCCTTCCTTCTCCCCTTGTGGGAGAAGGTGGCGCGAAGCGCCGGATGAGGGGTTGCATCCGCAAACTCAAGAGCAGCCTCTCTTGCTGAGAGAGACCCCTCACCCGTCTCGCCGCTGCGCGGCGAGCCACCCTCTCCCACAAGCGGAGAGGGAAAAGAACTACAGCGTTTCCTGCTGCTGCCCGCAGTTCTTGCAGGCAAACTTGACGCGGGTTTGGCCCTTGGGGGCCTGGACCCGGTTGGGGGCGCCGCATTTGCCGCAGACGGCCTCGATGCGGGTAGCGCCCTGCTTGATCACGATGGATTTCTTTTCCATCGATTCGCGGATCAGGCGCTCGGCCTCCTCACGCAGGGATTGTTTGGACAAAGCTCGTCTCCGCCATGAATGCGGGGGAGGCTTATCGCACCTGCGTCCAAATCACAATCCGAAACGGCCGCTCAGACCTCGACGATCACATAGCTATCCTCAATGTGGACCGGAAACGTCTCGGCAACATACGGGCCTTTCTGCAGGTCCTCGCCGCGCTCCACCGCGACCGGATATGACCGTATCTTGACGCGTTTCGGATCGAACCAGGATTGGCCATTGCGCATGTCGAATTCCCAGCCGTGCCAGGGACAGCGCAGCATTTCGCCGATTCGCGATCGCTCGTAGACGCCGGGCGCCGGCGAGGTCAGCCGCGCCACACAGGCGGCCTTTTCCAGCGGCGCACCTTCGTGCGGGCAGCGGTTCAGCAGCGCGAAGAACTCGCCATTGACGTGGAACACGACGATATCGCGCCCCGCGATGTCGACGACCTTGTTGCCCCCGGGCGGGATCTCGTTGGTGGACGCGACGATGTGACGGGCCATTGCAGTTGCGACCCCTCTCAGAATTTGTAGACCGCGCGGGCGTTGGCGCTGAAGATCTTCGTCCGCTCGGCCTCCGTCAGCGGCGTCTTGAAGGCGAAGCGCGGATCGTCGAAATCCCAGTGCGGATAGTCCGACGAGAACAGCAGCCGGTCGATGCCGACCCATTCGATCAGCGAGCGCAGATGGCGTGCTTCGTCCGGCTCGTCAATCGGCTGCGTGGTGAACCAGAAATTCTCGCGGACATAGTCGGACGGCTTGCGCTTGAGATGCGGCACCTCGCTGCGGAAACGCTCGAAATGCTGATCCATGCGCCACACCGCGGACGGGATCCAGCCGAAGCCGCCCTCGATGAAGACGATCTTCAGTTTTGGAAAGCGCTCCGGCACGCCCTCGATGACGAGACTGGCGAGCTGCGCGGCAATCGTGTGGGCGTTGGACTGATGTTCCTCGACATAATAAGACGGCCAGCCGCCGCCGGTCGGCGCATGCCCGCCATAGCCGCCAACATGGATACCGAGCGGCAGGTCCAGCTCCTGCGCACGCGCGTAGATCGGCCAGTAGCGGCGGCGGCCGAGGGGCTCGTTGGCGCGCGGCGAGACGTTGATCTGGATATATTCGCCGGTCTTGGCGCAACGCTCGATCTCGGCGATGGCGAGGTCGGTGCCGTCCTGGCCGACCAGGATCGAGGCTTTCAGGCGCGGATCCCGGTGCGACCAGAACGCCAGCTGCCAATCGTTGATGGCGCGCTGGATCGCGGCGCCGAATTCCAGGTTCTGCTGCGAGAAGATGAAAAGATCGAGCACCTGGAGGATCCCGAACTCGACATCGAGCGGGTCGAGATGCTGCTTCTGCATGAAGGCGAGATCGGAGCCGGGCGGCCCGCCGGTCGGCGGCCAGGCATCGCGCCGCGCGATCAATGGCGAGGACCGCGGATAGGGCGTGGTGAAGAGATAGGGCGTGCGCAGATGGCTGCCGTAGTCCTTCAGATGCTGCTGCCAGCGCTTTGGCAGGAACTCGTTGAGATCGTCCGTCGAGCGCAGGCTCGGATGCACGTCGCAATCGACGATCCGCAGCCGCGCGGCGGCGGGCTTTTCGTCTTCGCGCAGCGGACGGTCTATGACCTCACTCATGCGAACCTCCGAATTCAGTTGGCAAGCGACAATCGCGGGAACGTCTCCAGCGGATTGTCGACGCACATCTTCTCGATGATGCTCTTCGGCAGGTTCGGCGGGATCGGATCATCGCCGTCAAACTGCCAATGCGGATAGTCGGACGCGAACAGGAACATCTTGTCGCAGCCGATCTGGTCGATGATGTCCTCGACGGCTTTGGCGTCGCCCGATGCGTCGAAGGGCTGCATGGTGACGCGGAAATTGTCGCGGATGATCGCGGCCGGCTCGCGCTCGACCCAGGGCACCTCCACGCGGACGCCGCGCCAGGTCTTGTTGGCGCGCCACATGAAGGCCGGCAGCCAGCTCACGCCTGACTCCATCAGCACGACCTTCAGGTTCGGAAACTTGCCGAACACGCCCTCATAGATCAGGCTGAGGATCTGCGCCTGGAACGCCTGCGCCTCGACGAAGTAATATTCGTAGCGATGCGACGGCCAGCCGGCCGAACTCGGCGCCTGCCGGTATTGCGTGCCGGCGTGGATCGCGAGCGGCAGCCCGTATTTCTCCGCAAGACGATAGACCGGCCAGAAATGTCGCCGGCCCAGCAGGGTCTCGCCCTGCGCCAGCACGAGAATCGAGACGAAGCGATTGTCGCCGGCACGTCGCTCGATCTCCTCGATCGCCAGATCGGGGTCCTGCATCGGCACCACGATGGAGGCCCGCAGACGCGGATCGCGCGACAGCCATTCGGCGGCGATCCAGTCGTTGATGGCCTTGCAGAAATCGGCCGCCATATAGACGTCGAACACGGCCTGTGCGCCGTAGAGCACGTTGAGGATCGCGTGGCTCGCACCCAGCTGGTCGAACGCGCCCTTCTGTACCATGGCAAGATCGGAACCCGGTTTGGCTCCGTTGACCGGCCGCCAATCGGCACGGCCGCTGAGCGGCATGCTCGGCGGATAGGAGGTGAGATCGAGCCCGTCGATGGCGCGGCTCACCACCTGCTCTTTCCAGTGATCGCTGAGATAAGGAAGCAGCGTCGTGCGCGTGCCACCAACCGCCGGGTGGATGTCGCAGTCGATCCGCGTCACCGCCATGGAGCTTCCTCGCCAGGATTTTGTGTCCGTCTTATTGGCAGCGTTCTTTGCGCCGCCTGCGCAGAGTGCGCCGGCAACAACCACGAAGCAAGGGCGCCGCCTGCGCGATCCGTCATGGCTCGGTTGCATTTCGCAGTCGCGAGATGAGGCAACGGATGCTGCGGCATCCGCCGCAACCGAGCAGGCTGCCAGCTGACGGTGGCATGCCGCTTGCCTGCACTGATATTGCCTATGTCTCTCGAGGAGCCAGCGATGAGCGCATCACCTTCCAATATGAACCGACGCAGCATCGTGCTCGGCGGCATCGGCGTCGCTGGCATGACGGCCGTCGCGCCGCGCTTCGCCTGGGCCCAGGGGCGCGCAGAGACGCTGCTGGTGGTGCAGGAGCTGGGACCGAACTCGCTGGACATGCAGGGCGTCGGCTCCAACCAGACCGTGAACGGCCTGTCCTGGAACTGCTATGACCGCCTGCTCTCCTACGCATCCAAGACGCTGTCCGACGGGACCGCGTCCTATGACCGCGAGAAGCTGGCGCCTGAACTTGCCGAGAGCTGGGAGGTCGCAACCGACGGCATGTCATGCACCTTCAAACTGCGAAAGGACGCCAAATTCCACGACGGCACGCCTGTAACCGCGAAGGACGTCAAATGGTCGTTCGACCGCGCGGTGAAGGTCGGCGGTTTTCCGACCTTCCAGATGTCGGCGGGATCGCTGGAAACGCCTGAACAGTTCGTGGTGGTCGACGACCACACTTTCCGCGTCGACTATGTCCGCAAGGACAAGATGCTGCTGTTCAATGTCGCCGTCGTGGTGCCCTTCATCATCAATTCCGAACTCGCGAAAAAGAACGCGACGGCCGAAGACCCCTGGGCGCTAGCCTGGCTGAGAACCAACGAGGCCGGCGGCGGCGCCTACAGGATCGAGAGCTGGAAGCCCGGCAGCGAGACCGTGCTGGCGCGCTTCGACGACTGGAAGAGCGGACCGCTGCCGAAGATCAAACGCGTGATTGCCCGCGACGTGCCCTCCGCGGGCACACGCCGCGCGATGCTGGAGCGAGGTGATGCGGATATCTCCAGCGGCTTTGCGCCACGCGACTTCGAGCAGATCATCAGAGAGGGCAAGGTCAAGGTCTCGGGCGTGCCGATCCCGAACGCGCTCTGGTACGTGGCGTTGAATACGGCAAGGCCGCCGTTCGACAATGTCAAGCTGCGCCAGGCCGTCGCCTGGGCGATGCCCTATGAGCAGATCCAGACTAGCGCGTTCTTTGGACGCGCGGTTCCGATGTATGGCGGCGCTGCCGATGTTTCGAGGCCGGTCTGGCCGCAGCCATCTCCCTACGTCACCGATCTCGACAAAGCCAAGGCGCTGATGAAGGAAGCCGGCTTCGAGTCAGGCCTGGAGACAACGCTGTCACTCGACACCGGCACGGCGACCGTCGGCGAGCCGACCGCGATCCTGATCCAGGAGAGCCTCGCCAAGATCGGCATCAAGGCGTCGATCGAGAAAATCCCCGGCGCGAACTGGCGCACGACGCTGAACAAGAAGGAGCTGCCGCTCGCGCTCTTCAGCGGCTGGCTCGATTATCCCGAATATTACTTCTACTGGAATTTCCACGGCAACAACTCGATCTTCAACATCTCCTCCTACCAGAACAAGGAGATGGACGCGCTGATCGACAAGGCGAGGTTCACCGCCGATGCGGCCGAGTATGACAGGGCCGTGAAGGATTTCATCGCGCTGTGCCTGCGCGACGTCCCGGTCGTGCCGCTCAACCAGCCGATCCACGACGTCGCGATGCAGAAGGCCGTCAACGGCTACGAGTTCTGGTTTCACCGCGAGCCGGACTACCGGCAGTTCGCAAAAGGCTAGCCTAGATCGCAAACACCCAGGCGGCGACGATGGTGCCGAGCGTGACCAGACCGGCGATGGTCCAGCCGGCGGCGTATTCCAGTTCGGGATGACCGGTCGCCCGCATGACCTCGGCGGGATCGGCGGAATGCTTGTGTGCCATGACTGCCTCGCACGTGTTTCCCCGTGTCATGGATAAGTCGCTTCAGCCGGCAAAAGGTTCCATCACGGACGCGGCTAACCACAAAAAATCGAAAACAACCCCATGCACAGTAGAAAGCCGTTTCCGGCGTGAGTGCGGGCAGCACCCCGCAAATGCTTGAGACGCCAGTGCAAAACCATGGCTTCGCGCCATCGCGCGGGCCCGGCACTTGCCTTGGGAATCCGGTTGCATGCTAGACTGCCTTCATCCAGGGCAGGAGACACGCATGGCCGACAACAAGGCAAAGCGAGGCGGAGCGGATCGGGCGCTGATTGCTCTCACCGAAAAATACGAAGTCGCCTATTGGTCGAAGAAATTCAAGGTGACGCCGGCCAAGCTGAAATACGCCGTCAAGAAGGTCGGCCACTCCGCCCGGAAGGTCGAGGACTACATCAAGCTCCAGAGGCACCGCGCCGCCGACAAGAGCCGGATCGCGCTGAGCGAGGCCTATGAGGTCCGCTACTGGTCCAAGAAGTTCAAGATCACCCCGGCCAAGCTGAAGGCAGCCGTGGCCGCGGCCGGCCATTCCGCCAGGAAGGTCGAAGCCTATCTCGCAGCGCAAAAAGTGGCGAAGAAAACGGCCAAGAAAGCCAAGAGCAAGAAGAAGACTGCCAGGAAGGTCACCAAACGAAAGACGACGGCCTGAGCTTCAGTGTCCCCGGAGGCAAGATGAATCCCGTTCGACCGATCCTCGCCTGCGCCTTCGCTGTTGCAACCGCCGCCGGCGTCGCCTCGGCCTCGGACGCCCCACCCGCAAAGGTCTCGGGCTCGCCGGCGCTGGCACTCGCGGGCGTGATTGCGCCGCTGTCACCGGTCCTGACCAGCGCGGAGAAGAAGGCGGTCGCGATGCTGTTCGCCGCCAATGGCGACATTCCCTACAAGAAGCCGATCGTGGTGACCGCGGACAGGATCGTCTGCCGCACCGGCAATGTCGACATCACGTTGCGCAACTGCGACGTGACTTTCGGCAAGACGACGAGGACCGTGAACGGCCCGACGGCGAACGAGATCTTTGCGACCGAGGCGCTGGCAGGCATTGCGCCGGACGGCGCCGCCGGCTCCAACTTCGAGAGCCTGACCCGCCTGAGCTGCACGATCGACCCCAACGCCATCCGGCGCAAGGACGGGAGCGGCGCCGACTGCCAATTCCAGCCGGGGAATTGAGACGTCCTTCGGCTCCATAAAAAAGGCCCCAACATCCCGATTGTGCTAGAATCGTCCGCCTGTTGCCAGTCGCCGTTCCGGCGGACATCAGGGCGGGCCCCTGCCCTGACTGTCGGCAGGCTCTGCCGCCGTCGCGACGTGTTTGCGGCATGAAGAAACAATGCAATTCGAGATTGGTAGCGCTTCTCGGACAATTTCGTAGGTTCGCCAAAACAGATTCGGAATGTTCGCTATGCCCGGCTCGGGAGGCACCATCTATCTGGACAGGTTCAAGGCCGTGCACTCGCACGACAGCGAGTTTGCGCGCGATCGCATGTTCGCTGTCTACGGCGCGGACGGCTTCGACAAGGGGATCGGCAATTTCGGCATCCATGCGAACTATGCCAAATTGTCGGCGGTCGGACTGGGCTTTTGTGCCTACGACGGTCCCGTCACGGTGACTTATCCCGAGGCCGGCTTCGTGCGGCAGTTCTTCTCCATCCAGGGGCGAGCCAGCTTCACCACATCGCACACGAGCGCGTCGATCGGTGCCTGGACATCCATCGTCACGGGACAATCTCGGCTGCGGCTGGAATTCGGCGAGAACTACCGGCAACTGGTCCTGCGCATCGATCTGCCGGCGCTCGAACGCACGATCAAGGCGCTTGCCGGCGACGCGAGTGACAAGCGGCTCGAATTTTCCGAGGGCGAAGCCAATCCCTCCAGCATGTCGTTCCTGCGGCGGCAGGTGTTCCATCTCGCCGAAGAGCTGGAGACATTTGCCGATCAATATTCTCCGCTGGCCAGAGCCGAGCTCGAGCGCGATCTCATCGTCCGGTTTCTGCTCGCCCATGAGCATAATTTCTCGGACCTGCTCAAGCGCGAACCGCTGGTCGCGGGTCGCAGCGTGGTGGAGAGGATCGAGGCCTTCATCGAGGCAAACTGGGCCCGGCCGATCGACCTCGAGGAAATCGCAGGCATCGCCAACGTCAGTGTCCGCACCGTGTTTCGCGAGTTCGCGCGCGCCGGCAAGGGATCGCCCGCCCAGTTCGCCAAACGGGTCCGGCTGCAACGCGCGGCAGAGTTTTTGCGATCCCCCGCCGACGGCACAACGGTCACCGGCGTCGCATTCCGGTGCGGCTTCCAGAACATCGGACGCTTTGCCGCGGAATATCTGCGCAGCCACGGCGAACTGCCGTCCGAAACGCTGAAACGCGCGCAGGCCTCGCGCTAGGATGCCGCGCGCGCGTCGCCGCGAAATCGCCTCAAGACAGACCAACTATTGAGGCGAATTGAAAAGACAGGCCAAACGAGCGGGCCCATATCAAGCACGCAAGGCCGGCCCCCACATGAAGAATACCCTCGCCTTCATTCTGCTTCTGACCGCCGCGACGGCGTCCGCCCAGGGGCCGGTGCCGGCGCGGCTGGCCGCGCCGTCCGATCTCGTCCTGACAGGCCTGACCGATGCCGACACCACCGCGGGCGGCACGGCACGGCTGTGCGAGCAGGTCACCTTCTCGCGCGGCCTGCGCTACGGCGAGAGCGAAGCCAATGTGATCGACGTCGCCACCAGCACCACCAAGGCCGAGACGCCACGGCCGGTGCTGCTGTTCGTGGCAGGCGACACCTTCACCGGCGACCGCGCCGCGCCGGACCTTTCGCGCGAGATGCAGGACCAGGCCATGTGCTTTGCCGCGCGCAACGACATGATCGGCGTGCGCGTCAACTACCGGCTGGCGCCCGCGGCGATCTGGCCGATGGGTGCGACCGACGTGGCGGCGGCGCTGTCCTGGGTTCACGGCAATATCGACCTGTTCAACGGCGATGCCCGCGAGATCGTCGCGATCGGCTACGGCGCCGGTGCCTTTCATGTCGCCACGCTGCTGGCGCATCCGGAGTTCCAGGCCGATCGCGCCGATGTCGCCGCCGTGGTGCTGGTGTCCGGGATCTACCGCGCGGGCAAGGACGCCAGCGACAGCGAGAAGGCCTATCTCGGCACTGACGCCGCCCAGTATGACACGCGCTCGGTCTTCCCCGGCATCCTCAATGTCGATGTGCCGATCGTGCTGGCCTGGGCCGCGGATGATTCCGCCAGCCTCGTGGCCCAGGGCGAGACCCTGAAGAAGACGCTCTGCGGCGCCGGCCACTGCCCGCGCGCCGCGCTGCTGCGCAGCCGCGACGGCATCGCCGGCGCGTTCGGGCTGGATGGATCCGGCGACAGTCTTGCGGAGCCGACCATGCTGCTGGTGAAGCAGCTGGAGGCGCGGGGGCTGCCGTAGGGGGAACCTTTAGTTAAGACAGGATGAGATTGGGATGAACCGTCATCTCGCTTCGAGATGTTGTTTTAGCACGATCTTTTCGGCCACCAGCTGCGCACTTTTTTCCAGATCATGCTTTAGTCGTCCGCGAAGATCCCCAATTTCAGGTTGGATTGATAGCATGATCCGGGAGGAAGGCGCTGAGGATTGGCAAAACAAAATCCTGAGCCGTCGGATCAGGCGGCGGACCGGGCTTCGTTAATCCGTTCTTGACCGCAGCAATCTACGGCCGCTCCATACTGGTTGTACTGAGGGAGCCTACGAAGGTCATCTCTTCTCACTCTTCATTGCCTCAACGATTTCCATTGTCTCCACGCTCACGCGCGTGACTCGCATAAGGAGATCGATAACCTTCTCTTTGTGGTCGGAGAAACGATAGGTATTGAACCTATCGCGAATGGTTAGATCCTTTGGCGTCCATTCTCTGTATTGGTCGAGTATCCACTCTAACGCCGGTCGATTTGCGAGCTGATAATCCCACGCCTCGTTCGGAATGCCCGTCAATTTCGTCTTCGAGTCGAGCGCAATAATGCCGTTATCCCTGTCCGCCTTCAGCACAGGTCTCAGTGAATGGTCCTCCTTTGTAGACTTCCCGTCAGCAACCTCTACCCGCTTTAGCTTCCACGGCTTCACAACTTCGTAGTCGATGTGCAGAGCCAAAAGCTTCTCGCCCCACTCTGCCCATCTCCAGAAGTTAGCATAGTACGGAATACGCGGAAATTCCCGCCTTAGGTTCTGCGCATACCTCGTGCGATAGACAGGGTCATGAAGCACTCCATAAACATAATGAAAAATTGCATCCTTGCTGATTTGGCGCTTTTCCTTTTTTGCAGCATCGTAGTGCAGGCGAAATTGCTGCAACGCCCAATCCGAAATATTATCAATCCTTCTGCCTTCGTCGTCATACCGCCAGCGGGGTAGCGACTGGGTGCCTCCATTACCCTTCTTCAAAAGGCAATAGTCAAAATACTGATTGACAGCGAGCACAGCCAGCGGATTGGAGGAGTCCACGCTCAGAAATGCAATTGTTGGGTTTGGCTCAACAGAAAAAATCGAGCCGAGCTGATACTGCATCTCGTTTAGATGCCCATCATAATAAAGATACGATTTCACAAATGGTCGGTAGGTCGCTACTATGATATTCTTGCGCTCAAACTTGTACTCCACTTTATTTTTAAGATCATTCTTTACTGCACGGCTCCATTTGATCGAAGCATCAAGGTCTTCAATGCGCTTATCGCGCTTTTTCATCGCAGCCCATTTCTTCATATCCGCGTTGTACGCAGCAATTAGAGCCTTAACTTTTTTCTCAAGTGACTCCTTCTCAAAATCGTAGACCCAGTCATCTCGCGCTGTCACCACACCCAATGAGAAAAGCCGGAAGATTGCGCCTTTCTACGTGACCTTTTTGCTGTGCTTGGTCTTCTTATCTATTGAGGCAATAAGCTTATCAAAGTCGTTGTCCGTCTGATTGATCCAGTTTGCTTTCGCATCCGGACGAACCCCTTCCATCGGAAGTCGCGACAACTGCGCCTGCTCCAACCACGCCAGCTTTTCTTCCGCGGTCTCCATTTCCGGTCGCCGCGCGTAATGAATCGCGCAGCTATGAGCTTCGCCCTTTTTTAATCGACGTTTTACGAGAAAGGATATTGCTACGCCGGTCTGGATACCAAAGACATTGTGGCGTGCACCCGATAGCTTTGGATTAGCTCGAACATCACCGCCGAGATCGACTACATAGATATCAGAGTATTCCGCCGTCACCGCTCGACGAAACCCGTCCATCGTGCGGCTATCAATAAAGCTTCGATTACTAATGAAAGCCAGCACGCCGTCGTCATGCAGGCGGTCAGAAGCCCAACGAAAGAACCGCGTATACATATCGTAGGCTTTAGTCTTCTGCGCAGTACTGAGCTTTATGTAGGTTTTCTTGATGCGCTCGTCGATGCGCGGATAGGTCCGGTTCTTGTTGTTATCGTTCTCATTGTGCTGGTTAGCATTGTAGGGTGGGTTTCCGATGACGACGGAGATCTTACGGCTATTCTGTCGTTTAATGCGGGCAACGTTCTCCTCTGACATCGCGCCGAACAGATCATGCTGATGGCCCGCGCGGATGCTTAGTCCCCCTACATTGTCGAGGGTGTCGACAAAGCAGAGGTTTGGAAATTCCTCGTACTGCCCCATAATTGCGGCATAGGTAGCCTCAATGTTCAGATTGGCTACGTAGTAAGGCAGGATCGCTACTTCGTTAGCGTGCAATTCCTCCTTATACTTATGCGCTAGCTTGGCCTTCTGACCGCGGAAGTGCTCTAACAGTTCACAGATGAATGTACCGGTGCCTGTGGCAGGATCTAGAATTTGAACATCTCTATCGATGAGCGACTTTCCGAAATGCTTTTGGCACAGCCAGTCGGCGCTCTCGACCATAAACTTAACGATCTCATTCGGCGTGTAGATAACGCCCAATCGATCCGCGGCTTTCTTGTTGTAGACCTTGTAAAAACCTTCATATATCACTTTGAGGAAGGTCTGCTTTTCCGTATGCGTAGCGATTTGGTGCGCAGTCGTGCGGATCGCATTATAGTAGGGCTCCAGCCCTTTAAGAGTATTTTTCTTTAGCGCCCCCTTGAAGAACAACCCTTCCAACGCATAAAGTTCTTTTGCGACGTTGTTCTGATGGTGGAAATCGTCCTCATCAAACACCTTAGAAAAAATCTCTTCGGTGAGGATGTGCTGGATCAACATTTCACGCACGTCTTCAGCCGTCACGGCGGGATTGATCGTCTCTTGCGCATGCTTGAGAAACTTAGTGGCGCCCTTACTGAAGGCGACATTATTCTTTTGCGCGCTCTCGATCATCCCACGCAGTGCTCCGAGCACAGCGGGAAGGTCCACCTGAAATTGAGTTACAGCCTTGCGGAAGTCGGCAATTTCCGGCCGCTCATATTTGAAAAATAGATCAATTAGATATTGTAGCTTGTCGGTGTTGTTTACCGGACAGCGCGTTACCTCGCTACCATGCTGCAATAGAACGGCGGTCTTGCTGTCCTCGAAGATGATATTGTCGCGGGGATAGCCACGACGGAGTTTAGTGGCAATCTCTTTGTCGAGATCGTCTTCCTCGTCTTTGGCCTCCCAATAACCGAAGGGAACACGAACGTCATACACAAGCGCCCCATCGACAATTCGCCTGTTGCCGTCTTGTTTTGGCAATTCATACTGGTTGATAAAGATCAGATCGTGGGATTTTGCGTAGCCTTTTAATAGATCCTTGAATGCTTCACTGACGACGCCTTCGCGAGCGGTGCCCGATGCCCGTCGCAAGTCCGATAGATGATTTAGATATTGCTGAATTAGAAGCTGACTCATTGGGTGCTCGGCCTCCCCAGTAACCATTGCAAGCTATACGCGACTCGTATGCTGAAAACAACTTTCCAAGACAGCGTAACAGGCGAAAGAGCCCACATTTCAATGAGGTAGGCGGCAAGCACAGCTCTGGTTGAGATCGTCCCATTCAAAGCGACAGGCCGATAGGCACGCGGGCTCAAGGACGGGCACCAGGCCCCACCCTTTCTTACTTTAACTTCGTCACGCCGGCTTCAGCGACGCCAGCGCGCTTTCCAGCAGCGAGCGCACCCGCGCTGTATCGCCCGACTTCACCAGCGCGGGATCGAGATAGAGCTCGAGACCCGGCGCGCGTTCGGTGATGACGCCGCTGCCCTCGGTCGCCGCATCGTTCAGCGCATCCACCGAATAGGGAATGACCTCGCGGCTGATGCCCTTCATCGTGATCGCGGGCAGCGCGTGGGCGCGGACGATGTCGCTGACGAGGGCGAAGGTCTCGTAGCTCATCACGATGCCGCCGGGCTCGGCGATCGATTGCAGGCGCGCGGCGAGGTTCGCCTCCGCGCCGATGATGGTGTAGTCCATGCGGTCGCTGCTGCCGAAATTGCCGACATTGCAATAGCCGGAATTGATGCCGATCCGGGCCTTGAACGGCAGCTCGATGCCGGAGGCGCGCCACTTCGCATTGAGTTCGGTGAGGCGGTGCTGCATGCGCCAGGCCATCTGCAGGCAGGCCTGCGCGTCGGCGCGGTCGCCCCTGGTCTCGGGATCGCCGAAGAAGATCAGCATGGCGTCGCCGATGAACTTGTCGATCGTGCCGCCATAATCATGGGCGATCGCCGACATCTCCGTGAAATATTCGTTGAGAAGCTGGGTCAGCAATTCAGGCTGCAGCCGCTCCGCCGTCGCGGTGAAGTTCTGTATGTCGGAGAAGAAGATGGTGAGCTTCTTGCGCTCGGTGTGGATGGTGACGTCCTTCTGACCGCTGAAGATGCTCTTGTAGACCTGCGGCGGGATGTAGCGCGAGATCTTCATCGAGAGCGAGGCCAGGAAATCGTTGGCGGATTCCAGCTCCTTGTTCATGCCCTTGATGCGGCTGGCCTGGCGGCGCTGCAGCGAGAGAAACGACAGGCCGCTGCCCGCGGCAACCAGGAAATAGGCCAGCAGGAACTTGAAGGAGAAGATGTTGGCGGCGATCGGCTGGGCGATGATCACCTCCTGAATGCCTCTGACATCGCCGACCTTCCAATCCTTCTTCGGACTTTCGGGGTGGCTGTTGTGGCAGCTCACGCAGGCCGGACCCATCGTGACGGGGGCGACTAGGCGGACCTTGTCGTTGAACAGCGAGGTGTCGGTCTGGACGATCTTCTGATCCGGATCCTGGCGCAGCGCCGCCAGCGCGTCCCTCTCGAACGTGTCGAGCTGGTGCGGGGCGCGGTTCTGGAACGGGAAGTCCGAGACGAAGCGGTAGGTGATGTTCTCCTGCTGCGCGCCGATCACCCGCCCGAGCTCGAGCGACAGCGTCGCCGGAATCGGGATCGCGCCGGGGACGGACTCGTAGTTGTGAACGACCCTGGTCGAGCCGTTCGGGTTCGCGAGCACGCGGCCGACCACGTTGGAGGCGTAGTAGCTGCGCACGCTGGTGATGACCGAATTGAGATCGACCGCCTGCCGGCGCAGCGAGGTCTTGCTGAGCTCGGTCAGGTCCAGCCACACCGCAAGCGGCAGAGCGAGCAGGAGGAAGACGATCACGGCCCCCGTGAGCAATCCGCTGCTGCGCTGGTCTTCGGCGATCTCTGGTTTCACTCTGTGGCTCCGTCGTGTACGTTTTTGTCGCAAATTCGAAGAGTTTGCGGCGCAACATGCGGCGGCACAGAGCCAAGAAATGCGCGCCTGCGCAACCCCATTTTATGGTGGTCACGGCAGGCATCTTTTCGTTTCATGGCAAAGCTTTAAGATCGGCACCAACCTGCATCCACTCCGCCGGGAGACTCTCCAAATGACCGAGACTATCCGCATCAGGCGCTTTGTCGCGCGCGCCGTGATCGTGCCGATGAATCTGCCGCTCCAGACCTCGACCGGCGCGGTGGCCAAGGCGCCGCTGGTCCTGATCGACTGCGAGACCGATCAGGGCGCCGTGGGGCATGCCTATCTGTTCTCGATCACGCCGTCGGCCTTGAAGCGGCTGACCGCGATGGTCACGGAAATGTCCGAGCTGCTGGCCGGCGACGAACTGCTGCCGTTCGAGATCGAACGCAAGCTGACCCAGCGCTTCACCCTGCTCGGGCTCGCCGGCCTGCAACGGCTGGCGCAATCCGGCATCGACATGGCGGCATGGGACGCCCTCGCTCGTGCACGCGGCCTGCCGCTCGCGCGCCTGCTCGGCGGCGCGCCGAAACCGGTCAGGGCCTATAATTCAAAAGGGCTCGGCATCATGCCGGCGGGCGCCGCGGTGGAGGAAGCGCACAGGCTGCTGGCCGAAGGGTTTCAGGCGGCAAAAATCCGGGTCGGCCGGCCCGATGCGCGCGAGGACCTCGCCGTCGTGCGCGCCGTGCGCAAGGCCGTGGGCGATCGAGTGACGCTGATGTGCGACTACAACCAGGCGCTGACGGTCACCGAAGCCATCCGCCGCGGCGAGATGCTCGACGACGAGGGCCTGACCTGGATCGAGGAACCGATCCGCCACGACGACTACGCCGGCTGCGCCCGCATCGCGGATGCGCTGCGCACGCCGGTCCAGATCGGCGAGAATTTCGACAGCGCCTTCTCCATGCAGACCGCGCTGTCCGCAGAGGCCTGCGACTATGTGATGCCCGACGTCCAGCGTATCGGCGGGGTCACCGGCTGGCTCCGCGCCGCGGCGCTGGCGCACGCCGCCGGGATCGAGATGTCGACGCATCTGTTCTCGGAGGTCAGCGCGCACCTGCTGTGCGTGACACCGACCGCGCACTGGCTGGAATATGTCGACTGGGCCGACGCGGTGCTAGCGACACGGCTCGCGATCAAGGACGGTTTTGCACTGCCGAACGAGGCGCCCGGCAATGGGATCGCGTGGGACGAGGCCGCGGTGAAGAGGTATCTGGTGGAGTGACCGGTTTTCTCCCGCCGTCGTTGCGAAGGCGTGTGACACGGACTAACGATGCTCCCATGACCACGTGGCGCCCGCATCCCCACATCCGCGTCGTCGCGCTCGGCCTGAACTGGCGGGACGGGCGCCTGCTGGCGGCCGAAGTGCGCGACGATGCGGGTCGCCTCAAGGGCGTGCGTCCGCTCGGCGGCGAGATCGAATTCGGCGAGGGCTGGCAGACCGCGCTGCTGCGGGAATTCGACGAAGAACTCGGTATCGCCATCGTCATCACCAGCGAGCCCCTGATGATGGAGAACATCTTCGCGCATGAAGGGGCGACCGGGCACGAGGTGATGTTCATCGCGGAGGTCGCATTTCCGGACGGCGCGTTTCGCGGCCAGGACCGTATCGATTTTCGCGAGGACGACGGCGAGGAGATCGTCGCCCGCTGGTTCGACCTCGCCGATCTCGACGTCGAGGGCGGACCGAGCCTCTACCCGACCGGGCTGAAGGATGTGCTGGTTGGGACGAAAGATCGGTTCGGCTTGGCTTTAAACGACCCGGCATTGCGGCGGTGACCGCACGTTCCAGTCCGTCTACGCTCTTCGAGCTACGCCGGACACGCTCCGCCCGATAAGCCTTTGGCTGTGCCACGCGAAGCCGAAGGCGAAGCGTGGTGGGCGCGACAGGGATCGAACCTGTGACCCCTACCATGTCAAGGTAGTGCTCTCCCGCTGAGCTACGCGCCCTAAAAGTCCACTTGCGTTCGGGTCGGGTCCCTATAACGGCTCAGGGGAGCCGGTGCAAGGACCGAAGGGGGCCGATTTAGGCCGCCAGCATCTTGTTCACTTCGCTGACCAATTCGCGCAGATGCACGGGCTTGGACAGCACCTTGGCGTTCTTGGGGGCGTCCGAATCCGAGTTCAGGGCGACCGCGGCGAAGCCGGTGATGAACATGATCTTGATGTCCGGATCGAGTTCCGAGGCCCGGCGGGCGAGCTCGATGCCGTCCATCTCCGGCATCACGATGTCGGTCAGCAGCATCTCGAACGGCTCTTCGCGGAGCCGTTGATAGGCGGCCATGCCGTTGTCATGGGACGAAACCTGAAAACCGGCGTTTTCCAGCGCCTTGACCAGGAAACGGCGCATGTCGTTGTCGTCTTCAGCAAGCAGGATCTTTGGCATGGCGGGAACGTTTATTCCTCAGGAGATCAGCAGAGGTCACTAAGCCTGACAGTCGGTAAATTTCGGGTGAAAATCCGGCCCGGCCGGCGGAGCCTCTTGTGAACCTGAACGCGGAGCGAATCAATCGAGTCGCGCAGAGCGACCCCCGCCGCGCTACCCGCACGGTTAAGACATGTTCCAAGTCCGATCACATCTTTTCGCTTGGCAGAATGGTTGCGATTCCGGACAATGACGACACATAAGAGCCGCTCGATCGGCCGAATCATTCGATCCGGGCCTCTTTGCGGATCCTGCAGCGCAAGAGACCAGCCCGGAACAAGGGACGAAGCCTGAGAAGATGACACGGTTTGACGGCGATACGTCGCCAGCCTTCGAGATCGTGGAGCCCGCGCAATGGCGCGCGCCGGTCATCTTCAACTCGCCCCATTCCGGCTCGACCTATCCGGACGAATTCCTGAGTGCATCGCGGATCGATCTGCCGACGCTGCGTCGCTCCGAAGATTCCTTCATGGACGAGCTGATCGGCCATCTCAGCGATGACGGCTTTCCGACTGTGCGCGTCAACTTTCCGCGCTCCTATGTCGACGTCAATCGCGAGCCTTACGAGCTCGATCCCCGCATGTTCACCGGCCGCCTGCCGAGCTTTGCCAATACCCGCTCGATGCGGGTCGCGGGCGGGCTCGGCACCATTCCGCGCGTGGTCGGCGACGGCCAGGAGATCTACCGCGACCGCATGATGGTGGACGATGCGCTGGCGCGGATCGAAACGCTCTACAAGCCCTATCATCGCGCGCTGCGCCGGCTGATCAACAAGGTGCACCAGATGTTCGGCACCGTGGTGCTGGTCGACTGCCATTCGATGCCCTCGGTCGGCGTATCGCGCGACGAGCCGCGCCGGCCCGACATCGTCATCGGCGATCGCTACGGCACGAGCTGCACGCCGCTGCTTTCCGACAGGGTCGAGGAGACCCTGGGCGGGCTCGGCTATTCGATCGGCCGCAACAAGCCCTATGCCGGCGGCTTCATCACCGAGCATTACGGCAATCCCGCGAGCGGCCTGCACGCCGTGCAGCTCGAACTCAACCGCGCGATCTACATGGACGAGAGGCGGCGCGAGCGCGGTCCGCGCTTCGACCAGGTTGCCGCCGATTTCGGCGTGCTCGCCGACGTGCTGGCCACGACGATCCCGTTCGGCGATCTCGGCCCGTTCCAGGCCGCGGCGGAATAGGCGCAAGCCTCCGCCTCGCCATTACGTCGCCGATCAGACCACCACAGCTGCGAGCATATCGAACGCGGAATCTTCGCTTGGCGTTTTCGCGCAGCTGAAGTGAAGATGCGGCCCCAAGAAAAAAGGGCCGCTTCTGATGAAGAAGCGGCCCAAGTCTAGGGAGGAAACGCCCAAGGAGGGCAGCGGTAACGCAGAGCGCTACCGCACCGCAACAATATGCCGCCGCGACGCACAAAGTGCAAGAGCTTTTGAGCCGTTTCCCATGCAATACGGACATGGCTCAATTGCTTATACAGGAACCTGGATTCAGTTTCTTTGATAAGGAAATTCAATAGGTTGATAGTCGTTTGCATACGAATGAGGCATGTTCGGAACTAAGTTTTCAACTCAATGATCGATATTTGGCCAGCCTGTGACAGAGGGAAGCAACCGCCTGAGGCATCCAAAATACCAGGGAGCAAATCAAGACAGCGCTGCACGGCAGCGGCGATTTGAGCTAGGCAGATGCGAGCTTCACCCCGACTTTCGTTTTGAGGACACGCCGTGACGGTGATCGACTTCTCCGCCTTCATCGGACGGCTCGCGACTGCGTCCGGCGAAACCATACTGCCGTTCTTCCGCACCTCGCTGTCGATCGACGACAAGAGCAAAACCCGGGATTTCGACCCCGTGACGGAGGCCGACCGCGCCGCAGAGGCGGTGATGCGGCGGCTCATCAAGGCCAGCTTCCCCCAGCACGGCATCGTCGGCGAGGAATTCGGCAACGAGCGCGAGGATTCCGACTATGTCTGGGTGCTCGACCCCATCGACGGCACGAAATCCTTCATCGGCGGGTTTCCGATCTGGGGCACGCTGATCGCGCTGCTGCACAAGGGCACGCCGGTCTACGGCATGATGCACCAGCCTTTCATCGGCGAACGCTTCTCCGGCGACAACGGCTCGGCCAGTTATCATGGTCCCTCCGGCGAGCGCCGGCTCCAGGTCCGCCGCTGCGCGTCGCTGTCGGAGGCGACGACCTACACCACCAGCCCGTTGCTGATGAACGAGCGCGACCGCGCCATTTTCGGCCGGATCGAGAAGGGCGCGCGGCTGTCGCGCTATGGCGGCGACTGCTACTCCTATTGCATGCTGGCGGCCGGCCATGTCGACCTCGTGGTCGAGACCGAGCTGAAGCCCTACGACATCGCGGCCCTGATCCCGATCGTGACCGGCGCCGGCGGCGTCGTCACCACCTGGGAAGGCGGCCCGGCCCAGGGCGGCGGCCGCATCATCGCCGCCGGCGACGCCAGGGTTCACGAAGAGGCACTGAAGCTGCTCAACCAATAGGCCAGCAAGCCCCCTGAAGGAGCTCGCATGAAAATCCGCCGCACGCTCCTGCTGCTCGCGGCTTTGCTCCCGCTGCCGACGCTGGCGTCGGCGCAGAATTTCCCGGCCAAGCCGATCAAGCTGATCGTGCCGTTCCCAGCCGGAGGCCCCAACGACATCATCGCCCGCGTGATCGGCCAGCACATGTCCGAATTGTCGGGCCAGCCGGTGCTGATCGACAATCGCGGCGGCCAGGGCGGCGTGCTCGGCACCGACGCGGTCGCCAAGAGCCAGCCCGACGGCTACACCATCGCGATCTCGTCCGCCGGCGCGCTTGCGATCAGCCCGAGCATGGAGAAGGTCGCCTACGATACGCTGAATGACCTCAGCCCAGTGACGCTGGTGGCAACCGTGCCGGAAATGCTGGTGGTCGCTACCAACGTGCCTGCGAAAGACGTCGGCGAATTGATCGCGCTGGCGAAGGCGCAGCCCGGGAAGCTCAATTTCGCCTCCTCGGGCCCCGGCAGCCTGCCGCATCTGGCCGGCGAATTGTTCAAGCTCACCGCGAAGATCGACATCGTCCACGTGCCTTACCGCGGCGCGGCGCCTGCGGTGAACGATCTGCTGGGACAGCAGGTGCAGATGACGTTCCTGGACCTGCCGGTGCTGCTGCCGCAGGTCAAGGCAGGCGCGCTGCGGCCGATCGCGGTCGGCTCGGCAGAGCGCTCGCCGACGGCGCCCGACGTCCCGACCACGGCGGAAGCCGGCTTTCCCGAGCTGCGCATCGAAAACTGGTACGGCATGGTTGCGCCGAAGGGCACGCCGAAGGAGATCGTCACGGCGCTACATGATCTCGCGACGAAAGCGATGGCGGACCCGTCCGTGAAGGAAAAACTCGCCGCCCAGGGCGCAACGCTCGTCGGCGATGAGCCCGAGCATTTTCGCAAGTTCATCGCGGACGAAACCGCAAGATGGACGAAAGTGATCAAGGACGCCGGGGTCGAGACGGCGAAGTAGGCGGTTCTTCACCTCTTCCGCTTGCGGGTGAGGGAGCACACCGCCTTCGTCGGAGCCCCTTCACACCGCCTCGGCCCGCAAATGCTCTACCAGAATCTTGGCCGGCTTTGGCAGCGCCTTGAAGCTCCGCGCGCAGATCACGAGCCTGCGGTTGGCGAAGGCGTCGCGCAGGCGGACCATCGCGAGCGGCATCAGCTTGGCGCAGCGGCGGGCGGCGGCCTCGGGCACCAGCGCGACGCCGACATCGGCGGCAACCATCTGGCAGATCGCGTCGAAGTCGCGCAGCCGCGCCCGGACATGCGGGCGAATCCCGAGCCGGGCGGCATGTTTGGAGATGTGGACCTGAAGCGCGGTGGCGCTGGTCAGCCCGACGAAGTCGCAGGCGCCCGCCTCCTGGAAATCGATCTGGCGGCGGCCGGCAAACGGGCCGCGGCGCGAGGTGACCAGCGTCAGGCGATCCTCGCTGAAGACGAAGCGCTCGATATGATCGGGCAGCGCATGCTCGGCGGCGAAGCCGAGATCGGCGGCGCCCGCGGTGATCGCCGCCGCGATGTCGGTGCTCTCGCGCTCCTCGATGTCGATCGCGACGTCGCGGTGCTCGCGCAGGAAACCCGCCAGCGCCTTCGGCAGATGTTCGGACAGACCGGAGGTGTTCGCGAGCAGATGCACGCTGGCGCGGACGCCGCTGGCAAAGCCGGCGAGATCGCCGCGCATGGCGTCGACCTGGTGGATCACGAGCCTGGCATGATCGAACAGGCTCTCGCCCGCCGCGGTCAATTCGACGCCGCGGCGCCCGCGCTTCAGCAGCGCGACGCCGAACGCGTCCTCGAGCCCCTTGATGCGGGCGCTGGCCGAGGCCAGAGCGAGATGCGACCGCTCCGCACCGCGGGTGATGCTGCGCCGGTCGGCAACCGCGATGAAGAGCTGGAGGTCGACGAGGTCGAAACGCATGGCAGGCCTCCTCAGCTTTCGTAACAGACGAAGGCTGTCTCCGTAACCTCCAGATTGTGCCGGCGCGCGGCTTCGGTCAATGTGCGTGGCATGATCGACCCTCTTCTCATCGTCATCGCCGCCGTCTTCCTGCTCGCCGGATTCGTCAAGGGCGTGGTCGGGCTCGGCCTGCCGACCGTGTCCATGGGCCTGCTCGCCGTGAGCATGTCTCCCAGCCGCGCGATCGCCATCGTGATCGTGCCGGCCATCGTCACCAATATCTGGCAGACCTTCGTCGGCCCGCATCTGCGCGATATTCTGAAGCGGCTGTGGCCGCTGATGATCGGCACCGTGATCGGCTGCTGGCTCAATGCCGGCGCACTGACCGGCCCGCATGCGCGCTACGGCACGATCGTGCTCGGCGTCCTGCTCGTCGTCTACGCGGTCATCGGGCTGAACAAATTCCAGTTCCACGTCGCGCCCCGGAACGAGAAATGGGTCGGCGGCGTGGTCGGCGTCATCACTGGCGTGATCTCGGCATCGACCGGCGTGCAGGTGATCCCTTCGATGCCGTTCATGCAGGCAATCGGCATGGAGAAGGACGAGCTGGTGCAGGCGCTCGGCGTGTTCTTCACGACAGCGACGCTGGCGCTCGCCTTCAACCTGACGGCCGGCGGCCTGTTGACGCCGGCCGATGCGGTGCCGGGCGGCGTGGGCATGGCCATGGCCTTTGCCGGCATGTTCATCGGCCAGTCGGTGCGGGCCCGGATGCCGGCGGAAGCCTTCCGCCGCTGGTTCTTGATCGCGATGGTCCTGCTCGGCCTGTATCTTGCGGGCAGCGCGCTGTTGAAAGAACTCGCGTAATGCGGATCTTATAGATACGAGCGCCATTGGCGCGGGGACCGGAATCAGGCTACCGCCGTTCGGCGAGCAACGCGTCATCGAGAGGCCCGGATGAAACTCGACTTTTCGCAGGTTCCGCTTCGCGACCGGGCCTTCAGCGAAAAGCCCATGACGTTCATCGACGAGGGGCCCAAGAATTTCCTGGCTGCCATCCTCGATCTCGTGGCCATCGAAACCGGCCATCGCAAAGCGCGGGAGAATTGGCAGCAAGGCCAGTTGCGAAATCTGTTGCGGCACGCGGCCCATCGATCTGAATTCTGGCGGGACCGGATCGGTGCCGGGGAGATCGGCGATAGGGCTCTCACCACGCTTCCGGTTCTCGGTCGCATGGATGTGGCCAGACAGGTCGAGGCCGAGGGGCCCTTGCTGTCGCCGCTCGACAGGATCCGGACGATCAAGCACGGGACATCCGGCTCGTCCGGCACACCGGTTCAATTCTTCCTGTCGCAGATGAACCTGGAATACAATGCGGTCAGGGCGGCCACGCAATATTTCATCGAGGGACGCGATCTGCGGTTGAACAGCACGCGGCTTCGTCCGGTGCTGACGTCGGGCAAGAACGGCTTCACGGTCAGGACCGATGACAATCCGCTGGGAAGCCTCGGGCCCCTCGTTCCAGGAGGCATTTTCAAGTACATCGAATATTACAATCCGAACATGGAGGCGCTGTGCGAGGAACTGGCGCGCGATTCCATCGGCTATCTGCTGGCCCAGCCGAGCTTGATCGAAACGATGCTGCAGTCGGTCGATCCCATGTTTTTCAAACGCGCGGGTACGGCCATGTTCAATCCGCGCGCAAGTGCCGTCGATCCCGAACTCCGGGATGCATTTTCCGCGATGGGCATCCCGGTTCGCTCGACTTACTCCTCGGAGGAGGTCGGATCGATCGGCCTCGAGTGCCCGGAAAATGCCGGGACCTATCATGTCACCACGAGCAACGTGCTGGTCGAGATCGTGCCCGACGCATCCATCCGGACGGATAGCGGAGCGACCGGCCGCGTGCTGGTGACGCATCTTCACTCCTACGCGACCCCCTTCATTCGCTACGATCTCGGCGACATCGCCACCCTCGAAGACCACTGTCCGTGCGGCCACGACGGTCCGGTGCTGTCCAACATCCACGGGCGCAGCAAGGCGCTGCTCAAACACGCCAATGGAATGGTCTCCACCTTCTACGTGCGCGCCAGGGAACTGACTGCGATCGCCAAATTCGACGAGTATCGGATTCGTCAGGTCGCGCTCGACAGGATCGTGGTCGACATCGGCGGACGAGACTCGCTGACGCCGGAGGAGACCGCGGCCATCGTGGCCCTGATCCGACGGCACGCCGGCGATGAATTTTCGGTCGACGTCAGGGCCGTGGCCACGATCGATTGGGGCGAAAGTGTCAAGCGCCTGGGCTATCGATGCGAACTCTTGTGACGAGGAGGCTCGCCCGGTTGCGCCGCCGCGATGCGCGGCCGACCGGCGGGGTGATTGCCAATGTCGTCGGAGTTGGTCCCGAACCGCGACAGCGGTAACCTGGCACGACCTCGTTCTCCCGTGGCACGGCTGATCCAATTGAGCTATGATTCGGGCGGGCGCGCCGTAGGACTTCAGGTCCTTATGGCGAGGTGATTGGGGTTTATCTTGAAGAGACAATTGATGCTTGGCGTCGCGCTTGGCGCGGTCGCCGCAACGACGCCCGCGATGGCGACCGACTTTCGCTGGACGGGGTCCTATTTCGGCGGAAACATTGGTTACAGCTGGGGCAACGCCCGCGGCGACGTCACCGCCCCCGGGATGACTGCATTCGGATTACCGGCCGCATTTCCGTTCTCGGCCAAGCCGGACGGCGTGATCGGCGGCGGTCAGGTCGGCTACAATTGGCAGACCAACAACAGCTGGGTTTTCGGCCTGGAGGCGGATCTGCAGGGCTCCGCCGAACGAGCCCACAGCCGCCGCAGCGATCCCTTCAACTTCGATCCCGGCGGCGAGGGCGCCACCGTGGGCGCGCTCAACCAGGATATCGATGCCAGGATTCTCTGGTTTGGCACGGTGCGAGGACGGATCGGTGCGCTGCTGCAGCCGTCGCTGCTGCTCTATGCGACCGCCGGGCTCGCTTACGGCGAGACGAAGGTTACCGGGTCAGGTACGGCGACCGGCGGCCTGACCGGCATCAGCTACGCTTTCAGCAGTTCGAAAGTCAACGTGGGCTGGACCGCAGGGGCCGGGCTCGAAGGCATGCTTCCAAACTGCAAGGGATGGACCTGGAAGCTCGAATATCTCCATGTCGATCTGGGATCGCAAAGCGGGACCGGCACCGACGCCGTTTTCGCAACCACCTATTCCTGGAACGCGAAATTCACCGACGACATCGTCCGCGTCGGCGTGAATTATCATTTGCCCTGAGAAATCCAGCCGCCGGAGCTTCATCTTGCGGGCAGCGCGCTGCGCGACGACGTGAAGACGGGGCCCCATCATTCGTTCGAACGAGTTAACGCGTCTCCAGCATGGCGACGCGGATGCCGAGATAGATGAAGAGGCTGCCGAGCGCGCGGTTGACCCAGGCGACCGCGCCCTCCGAATGTCGCAGCCGGTCCGCCGCCTTGGCCGCGAACGCGGCCAGCACCAGGCACCACAATGTCCCCGTGAAGATGAAGATCAGGCCGAGCGTCAGGAAGGCGAGCGGCTTGTGCGGTGAATCGGCTGCGACGAATTGCGGCAGGAAGGCCAGGAAGAACAGCGCGACCTTGGGATTGAGCGCATTTGTAAAGACGCCCTGGAGGAAGACCCGCCGCAGCGAACTCCGGACCGGCTCGTCGAGGCCAGGGGCCAGCACCGGACGCGACCACAGCATCTGAAGCCCTGTGACGACAAGATAGGCCGCGCCGACCAGCTTCAGGATCGAGAATGCGGTCGACGAGGCCATCAGCAGCGCCGACAGCCCGATCGCCGCGGCTGCGACATGGACAAAGCAGCCGCAACTGATGCCGAGTGCGGCAGCGGCGCCGCCCCGCCAGCCCATCTGCATGCTGCGTCCGATCACATAGACGGAATCCGGCCCCGGCGTGATGTTGAGCAGCACGCCCGACAGGATGAAGAGCCAGATTTCGTGAATGCCGAGCATGTGAGCGCCCTCTGCCGCTGCGACCATCAGCCTCAAGGGCGCCGGCTTAGTCGGTCCGCAAGTCGCCGTCTAGCGCGGGATTCCGGAGAATTCGCTCGAATTTGCAAGAGGTATGATAGTTTCGCGCGGCCTCATCTGTTCTATAAGGGCACGGTTCTTGGGGTGCGGGATCTGAGGCGACTGCCACGCCGTGGCCGGTCCCAGATCCTTTGGAGTTCCGGACTATGGAAAGACGCCTGGCCGCCATCGTCTGCGCCGATGTCGCCGGCTATTCGCGCATGATGGGCAGCGACGAGGCCGGCACCCATGCCGCCTTCAAGGCCCATCGCAGCGCAATCCATCCCATCATCCTCAATCACGGCGGCCGCGTCATCAAGAACACCGGCGACGGCTTCCTGCTGGAATTCCCCTCCATCGTCGGCGCCACCGAAGCGTCGATCGCGATGCAGACGCTGATGGCGGAGCGCAACCAGCATCTGCCCGCCGATCGCGCCATGCAGTTCCGGCTCGGCATCCACATGGGCGACGTCATCGCCGACGAGGGCGAGGTGTTCGGTGACGATGTCAACATTGCCGTCCGCCTCGAAGCCGTGGCGAGCCCCGGCGGCTTTGCGATCTCGGCCAAGGCCTACAGGGAGGCCAGCAGGCATCTGGCCGTGCCGCTGGTCGATGCCGGCAACCACCGCTTCAAGAACATCAAGGACCCGATCGGCGTGTGGACCTGGTCGCCGGCGGGCGCACCGGCGCTCGCGCCCGAACTCAGGGAAGCATCCGCCCTGTCGCAGCAGGACCGCACCGCCATCGTCGGCGTGCTGCCGTTCGCCAATCTCAGCGACGCCCAGGACGAATATTTCTCCGACGGCCTGACCGAGGATCTGATCCACGCGCTGTCGCTGCAATCGTTCTATCGCGTGCTGAGCCGCAATTCGACCTTCGCCTTCAAGGGCAACACGATGAGCACCCGGCTGATCGCGCGGGAGATCGACGCCACCTATCTGATCCAGGGCTCGGTCCGGCGCGCCGGAGCCAAGATCCGCGTCACCGCCGAGTTGATCGCACCGGAGACCGGCGAGCAGCTCTGGACCGGCCGCTACGACCGCGACATCGGCGAGCTGTTCGCGATGCAGGACGAAATCACCACCAACCTGTCCGCCGCCATCGCCACCGAGATCGTCCGGGCGGAAGCCTCCGCTCCGGCGCGGGTTTCGACCGACGTGACCGCCTGGGACCGCTTCCTCAAGGGCCTGTCGCATTACTACCGGCAGACCAAGGAAGATTTGCACCTCGCCATCGAGCTGTTCAGGGAGGCCATCAAGCTCGACCCCAAACTGTCGATCGCGCACGCCTATCTCGCTACGATCCAGATCCAGAGCATCCAGTTCGGCTGGATCAGGGGCACGCGCGGAATGTGGGCGGAGGCGATGCAGCTCGCCGAGACCAGCGTGCGGCTCGACCCGCGCTCCTCCTTCGCCTTCTCGATCCTGTCCTGGGCGCACGGGATGGAAGGGCATTACGAAGCCGCCATGGACGCCGCCAAGCGTGCCGTCGCGCTCAATCCCTACGACATGGGCGCGCGCGGCGTGCTCGGTATCTGCCACTTCATCGTCGGCGAACACCGCGAGGCCATCGCGCTGTTCTCTATGGTGGCACAACGCGACAACAGCGACCCCCGCTACCAATGGGCGGCGCTGAACGCCTTCAGCCATTATCTGCTGGGACATTACGACGCGACCCTGTCCTGGGCCCGCGAGCAGCTCTACGTCAATCCGAACCATTTGCAGGCGCTGGCGATCCGCGCCGCCGCGCTGGCGCAATTGGGCCGCATCGGCGAGGCGAGCGAAGCCTCCGGCGTGCTCATGGGCCACTACCCGACCCTGAACGTCGACCGGCACTTGCGCAATTTCCACTGGAAGCGGCCCGAGGACCTCGCCCACTACCGCGACGGGCTTCTGAAGGCGGGCGTGCCGCTGGCGAGGCTGACCCTGGTCCAGGGCGACCTCAGACGCGCAGCGGAGTCCTGACGGCGGGGCCTCCGGCAGCCCATTGACGCCCTCTCGCCCGGTTTTATTGATACGATAGTGAATTCAGCCACAGTTCGTCACACGCTCAAGTAGTATAGCCCGCCTGTTGGTTTGTTAGGACTTTCCGCGCTCAATCGGCGCGCCTGTATTTCACGATTCGCCGTTTTCAGGATTTGGGCCATGAACGACTCCGCATCAAAGCCCCCTTTCGATCCCTCGATTCAGGTCTCGCCGAACAATCCCTGTCCGTTTCTGCGCGGCCTCGTCGGTGAAGGCTTCGTCGACGGCGGCACCGTCCCGCTCGGCACGCTGTCGCAGAGAATCGCGAATGCGAGCGGCGAAACCGGGCTGAAGAAGGCATTCGCCCGCCTCCAGGTCCGCGGCGTGGCGCTGATCGCAAACGGGGCCGGCCACGTCCTGAAGAGCATCTTCTCGGGCGCGCAGCTCGACGCGCTGCGCGGCGGCCCGCTCGACAAGCTCGGCGCCGGCTCGCGCATTCTCGGCGTCGACGGCAAGGTCGACGAGAGCGAGATCAAGCGGCTCGAAAGCTTTGGCCGGGCCTACCAGGATCCGAACGGCGGCGGCCCCGAGCCCGGGCTCAACGCCGCGGAAATCCAGACCTTCATGCACGACAATCTCAAGCGGGCCGGCAGCGCCGCGCGCTGGTATTACCCGCTGCTGATGAAGTTCGAATGGCCGGTCCTCCTCAAGATCATCGGCAAAGGCGAAGGCGAGAACCGCTATCTCAGCGTCGCCGACGTGCGCACGCTGTTCAACGCGCGGCAATTCCCGGTCCGCATCAACCAGCGGCTGGTGTCGCAGCCGCTGCCGTCGGCCTGCCAGCGCGTGGCGTGGGGAGCCACCAAGCTTCTGGCCATTCTCGTCGCCCTCGGTCTCATCCTGCTTGTCGCGGTCGCCGAATTCCCGGACCAGGTTCGCGCCATGCTTCCGCAGAAGGGCTTGCTTGCACAGCTGCTGCCGCCGCCCTTGCCGAAACTGCCTGAGACGACGGCCGCCTTCTGGCTCGAGCAGAACTGGTCGCTGGAGGACAGTCATTGGTTCCACCACGCCAGCCAGGGCACAGCGACTTTTCCCGTTTCCTACAACTGGTTCATGGCGCTCGAGCAGCCTCGTCTTCGCCTGTTCTCAAGCCCCGGCATGTTGAAGGACAGCGCCTATCTCGAGCGCTTCGGCTTCATCCCGAGTCCGCAATCGATCAAGACCGACGCAGCCACGCTGCGGCGCTTCGGCTACGCCAATGTCTACGAGACGGCGCAGCCGCCGAGCCTGTCGACAGATTGGTCGCAGGCCGAGAATGTCGACGGACTTCCGGTCGGCTTCGCGCGCATGACGGGTGTCGTCGATCCCGCGACCGGGCGCCGCGAGGAAGACAAGATCGGGCTGACCTGCGCCGCCTGTCACACCGGGCACATTCGCTACAAGGGCGTAGACGTGCGCTTCGACGGCGGCCCGGCGATGACCGATCTGAAGAAGCTCGAGAGCGTGACCGGGCTCGCGATTGCCTACACGGTCTACCTGCCGCCCCGGTTCAAGCGGTTCGCCGATCGCGTGCTCGGCCCCGATGCGAGCGATGCCGACCGCGATACGCTCAAACAGTCTCTCAAGGCGACCCTCGATTTCCTGCTCAACTGGCAGAAGGGTTACGACAAGACGATCGCCGGCAAGAAGACCTGGGACGGCAAGCCGCAAAAAGACACGGAAGAAGGCTTTGGCCGTCTCGATGCGCTCAATCGCATCGGCAACCAGGTGTTCGCCCAGGATTTCGCGCTGAGCGGGGTCAAGGGATTCGAAAGGAACCTGCATGCCCAGGATGCGCCGGTCAGCTTCCCTCCGATCTGGACGGTGCCATGGCTCAAATATGCGCAATACGACGCCTCGATCGAGCAACCGCTGATCCGCAATGCCGGCGAGGCCCTCGGCGTGACCGCGCTGCTCAACCTGTCCGATGCCTATCCCAAGGACAGGCTGTACCGCTCCTCGGCCGATGTCACCAACCTCCACTGGATCGAGAGCCTCTTGGCCGGCCCCGATCCCTACACGCAGAAGAAGCTCGGCGGATTGACCTCGCCGAGATGGCCTTCACAGATCCTCGGCGACGACTGGAAGATCAATCCTGACCGCGTCAAGAGCGGCCGCAGGCTCTACGCGCAGATCTGCGTGGAATGCCACCTCGGTCCCGTCAACGATCCCGAGTTCGACAAGGAGTTTCCACAGGAGAGCGTGTGGTCGTCGCCGCGCTGGGTGCCCATCGGCGACCACATGGTGCTCAACCCGGTCCAGAAGAGCGTTGCGGGCATGGGAACGGATTCCGCCCAGGCCAACGTCCTGGTCAAGCGGACGGTCTCGGTGCCTGGCTTCCTCGATCTGCAGCCGACCCGCATCCTCACCGAACAATGGAAGTGCACCAAACTGCCGGAGTCGACCGCGACCGAAATGCCCTATTCGGTAGGACTGATGGCGATCGTCGACGTCGTCAGCCGCAAGGCTATGGATGACGCGCAGATCCCGCCGGGCGAACAACAGCGGTGGTGGGGCAAGCGAGCCAATTGTCCCAACCCCGGGCCGCAGCCGCCGGACCCCTGGGAGCCCGGCCCGTGGTACCGCGCGCGCCCCCTCAACGGCGTGTGGGCGACCGCGCCCTATCTCCACAACGGCTCGGTGCCATCGCTGTACTGGATGCTGCATCCGGCGGCCGAGCGGCCCAAGTCGTTCTGCATGGGCCAGCGCGACTATGATCCGAAGCTGGTCGGGTTCGCCGTGGTCGAGGGCGAAAGCTGCAAGACCGGAGAAACGCGGTTCTTCACCACCTGGCCCGACGGCACCGAGATCAACGGCAACAGCAATCTCGGCCATTCGTTCGAGGGCAAGGGACCGCCGCACAAGGCCGGAATCGTCGGCCGCCTGCTGGAGGAAGACGAGCGCCAGGACCTGATCGAGTATCTGAAGACGCTGTGATGTGCTCTCCGACGCGCACGCGGCTCCTCACCATGAGGATCGTGCGGCCGGACGGGACGACGGTGCGAACCGGCCACCTCACTTGAACAGCGGCGTACCCGGCACGAAGGCGTCGAAGGCGGCCCAGAACTGCGAGCGGTAGCGGTCCTGCTCCTGGAGGATCTCATGCTTGGCACCGGCGATCACGAGATGGGAGCCGGCGCGCAAGTGATAGGCGAACTCCTCGATGGCCGCGGTCGAGACCACGGTGTCGTTGGACGCCGCCAGCATCAGGATCGGCTGGCGGATCGCGGAGGGGTAATGCATGCCCTTGAAAGTATGCATCGCACGGAAGGCGGTATCGGCCCAGGCGACCGTCGGTGACGCCAGCCCGAGCGTCGGATCCTCCTCCAGGATCGCGGCGTTGCGCGCATAGCGCACGGGATCGCTGGTCAGGGGATTGTTGATGAAGGGGGCGAGCCCGGTGATCTGGTCGCTTCCGCCCGGGACATAGCGGCCGCCCATCCCCATCAGGCGCATCGTCCTCAGAATGGCCCGCGCCGGCAAAGAGGTGGCGCGGCCGGGCAAATCGATCATCGGTGCCGACAGCACCATGCGGTCGAACCAGCGCTTGCCGGCATGCGCGAGGCGCAGCATCACCGCGCCGCCCATGGAATGGGCGAGCGCGAAGAAAGGCGGCGGGCAATCCGGCAGCACCACCTGCTGCACGAAGGTCTCGACGTCGATCTCGAAATCGGAGAAATCGCGCACATAGCCCTTGCGCGGATCGCGCAGGCGGCGCGAGGAATGGCCCTGCCCGCGCCAGTCGATCATCGCCACCGCAAAGCCGCGGTCGCGCAGGTCGCGCACGGTCTCGAAATATTTCTCGATCTGCTCGCTGCGCCCCGTGAAGACGCAGACCGTACCCTTGCGGCCCGCCGGCGGCGCCCAGCGCGCAAAGCGCAGCTCGACGCCGTCGGGCGTCTTGATGGTGCCGCTGACGACGTTTTCGGGCACGGGATTGGACGGAATCGAGATCAGCGTCATTGGGCGCAAAGTGCTGAAAATCAAGGGCGGGAGCGCCGAAAAGGCGCAGTAAGCCGCCCTCTTGAACGCAGTGTCCCTGAACCCATATCACCATGGTGCAGGCCGCTACCAGTGTTTCGGAACCGGAACATCAGGCTGCACACAGACGAAAGCCCGGCCCGATTGGCGGGCGGGTTAGCCAACAGTCGCTCAATGGAGGACTTGACCATGCGTACCTACGATCTCACCCCCTTCTATCGTTCCACCGTCGGCTTCGACCGCCTGTTCAACCTGCTCGACCAGGCCGGTTCGGACGGCAGCCCCGGTTATCCCCCCTACAATATCGAGCGTACCGGCGAGAACACCTACCGCATCACCGTCGCGGTCTCGGGCTTCGCCAAGGATGAACTCTCCCTCGTCGCGAAGGAAAACACGCTGACGATCAAGGGCGAGAAAGTCGCCAACGAGAACTCGAAGTCCGAAGTGCTCTACCGCGGCATCGCCGCGCGCGCCTTCGAACGCGCTTTCCAGCTTGCCGACTTCGTGCAGGTGAAGGATGCCTCGCTCGAGAACGGGCTGCTTCACGTCGACCTCGTCCGCGAGATCCCCGAAGCCAAGAAGCCGCGCCAGATCGCGATCAACGTGGGCGGGCCGAAGGCGCAAGTGATCGAGAACGCGGCCGCGCAAGTCGCCGCGTAAGACACGCTCGCCACTTCCAGTTTGCGAAAACGCCCCGGTGCCCCGGGGCGTTTTTTTCGTGGTCTATGATGTCGCCCCCGCGAACGCAGGGAGCCCATAACCACAGGGAGAATTTTGGCGAAGGCTTATCGTCCGGTATTCGCGCCGCTCACGATCGATAGATCACGCGGGATGAGTCCCTGCGTTCGCAGGGACGACAGCGTGAGCGGAGTTGGCGCCGAGGCGTCAAAAACTAATCCAGCCCCTGCGCGGCCGGCATCGCCTGCGTCGGTAGAATCGTGGGGGCGGGCCTGGCCTGGCCGACGGTTGATGCGGCCGCCTGCGGGGTGGCCTCAAGGGGTTTGGCCTGCACGGCGGCGGTCTGCTGGGCAGGCTCGACCGGCTTGGCGCCGGCAACCGGCGTCTCGGCGCGCTGAGGCGCCGCCTTCGGCAACGGCACGGCGCGGCTGGCGACGTGAGGGATCGAGGCGGGCGGGCGCGGCGGGCCGCCGCGGACCATGGTCGGCGGCGGCAGCGCGCTTTGCGGGCCGTAAGGCGCGACCGCGCGTTCCTCATCAGCGGGCGCCATGCCGTAGGCATCGCGCGCCGGCATGAAGCGCAGGATTCTGCCGTCGCGGGCGTCGATCAGGAGCCGGCCGTCGTCGCCGCGGTGGTCGATCACCGCGATGGCATAGACGCTGCCGCGCAGGCGCGGGATGCCGAGCGGCGAGAAGCCGTTTTCGCGCAGCACGGCATAAACCTCGGTGGCCGGCAGCATCGCCGCTGCCGGATCGCGTTCTTCATAGCCATACCCGTAGCCATAACGCGGCGGCGGTGGCCGAACGGCTTCCGGCGGCCCGTAGGGCCCGTCAAAATCCGACACCGCGATATAGGCTCCGCGCGCAGCCCCGTTCGCGGGCACTTGTGCCTCGGCCGCCGTTGCGACCAGCGCCAGCGTCGCCACGGCCACACATCCTGTGAAAAACTTCATTCGACATGCTCCTGTCAGGCCCCCGAATGCCTCGCGCGCTTTCGCTTCTTGTGGCGTGGCGCGCCTTTCGAGGGGCCGATGCGAAGCTTCATTGGGGATTTCGGCGTCGGCAGGGCCGGATCAGGGCGCGTTTGCTTCAAAACCGGGGCCGCGCAACTTTCGGAAAGCGATTGATTGACAGATGAGGAATCGGGACTTTCGCGCGCTTGTGTGATAGACAAAAATTTGGCAAGGTGCTGGTTAGGACAGGAAGACTGTCTCAATTTTGCTTGCGATTCCGGCATAGGGATTGCAGCGAAAATCGGTGCCTTCGAGCGCCAGGAGACAACAGGCAAAGCCGTTCTCGGGGACGTAGAGCGCCTTGGTCTGAATTCCTGGCCTGAATTTAAGAAAATGCGGCTCGCAACGGACGAGCGGTGACCCAGAAGCGGGTGCCGCGGAACGCCCAAGGTGCGCCGAAGAGAGCGGTGAGGCAGCTTGCCGCATGGAGAGGACGAGAACATGAACGGGTCGCAATTCGAGCGCGCAAACATCGTGGCAGAAGAGCTGTCGGCGACCGTCGCCTCGAAAACCACCGATCCGATTCAGGAACACAATTCGCGCCCCCCCGCCGTGGGCCTCTACGATCCGAGCCTGGAGAAGGATTCCTGCGGCGTCGGCTTCATCGCCAACATCAAGGGCAAGAAGTCCCACGAGATCGTGGCGGACGCGCTCAACATCCTCTGCAACCTCGAGCATCGCGGCGCCGTCGGCGCCGATCCGCGCGCCGGCGACGGCGCCGGCATCCTGGTGCAGATCCCGCACGCCTTCTTCAGCCGCAAGGCCAAGGAGCTCGGCTTCGCGCTGCCTGCACCCGGCGAATACGCCATCGGCGCGCTGTTCATGCCGCGCGATACAGCCTGGCGCAACGTCATCAAGAGCATCATCGCCGACCAGATCAAGGAAGAGGGCCTGACCCTGCTCGGCTGGCGCGACGTGCCGACCGACAATTCCTCGCTCGGCGTCACCGTGAAGCCGACCGAGCCAGCCTGCATGCAGGTGTTCATCGGCCGCAACGGCACCGCCAAGACCGAGGACGATTTCGAGCGCCGGCTCTACATCCTGCGCAAGTCGATCTCGCAGGCGATCTATCAGCGCCGCGACCGCGGCCTCGCCGGCTATTACCCCTGTTCGATGTCCTGCCGCACCGTGATCTACAAGGGCATGTTCCTCGCCGACCAGCTCGGCAAGTACTATCCCGACCTGCACGAGGCGGACTTCGAGAGCGCGCTGGCGCTGGTGCACCAGCGCTTCTCGACCAACACCTTCCCGGCATGGTCGCTGGCGCATCCGTACCGCATGATCGCGCATAACGGCGAGATCAACACGCTGCGCGGCAACACCAACTGGATGGCGGCGCGTCAGGCCTCGGTGAGCTCCGAGCTCTACGGCAAAGACATCAACCGGCTCTGGCCGATCTCCTATGAGGGCCAGTCGGACACCGCCTGCTTCGACAACGCGCTCGAATTCCTGGTGCAGGGCGGCTACTCGCTGCCGCACGCCGTCATGATGATGATTCCGGAGGCGTGGGCCGGCAATCCCCTGATGGATGAGACGCGCCGCGCCTTCTACGAATATCACGCCGCGCTGATGGAGCCGTGGGACGGCCCCGCCGCGATCGCCTTCACCGACGGCCGCAAGATCGGCGCCACGCTCGACCGCAACGGACTGCGGCCGGCGCGCTACCTCGTGACCAAGGACGACCGCATCGTCATGGCGTCCGAGATGGGCGTGCTGACGATCCCCGAGGACCAGATCATCACCAAGTGGCGGCTGCAGCCCGGCAAGATGCTGCTGGTCGACCTCGAGCAGGGCCGGCTGATCCCCGACGACGAGATCAAGGCCGACCTCGCCAAGAGCCATCCCTACAAGGAATGGCTGGAGCGGACCCAGATCGTGCTGGAAGACCTGCCGAAGGTGCCCACCACCGGCGTGCGCTCCAACCTGTCGCTGCTCGATCGCCAGCAGGCGTTCGGCTACAGCCAGGAGGACATCACCATCCTGATGACGCCGATGGCCTCCATCGGCGAGGAGGCCGCGGGCTCCATGGGCAACGACACGCCGATCTCGGCGCTGTCGGACAAGGCCAAGCCGCTGTTCACCTACTTCAAGCAGAACTTCGCGCAGGTCACCAACCCGCCGATCGACCCGATCCGCGAGGAGCTGGTGATGAGCCTGGTCTCGATCATCGGACCGCGGCCGAACCTGTTCGACCTGCAGGGCCTCGCCACCACCAAGCGCCTCGAAGCGCGCCAGCCGATCCTGACCGACGCCGATCTGGAGAAGATCCGCTCGATCTCGGAGGTCGCAGAATCGCACTTCAAGTCGCGCACGCTCGACACGACGTTCCACGCCGGGCTCGGCGCGGCCGGGATGGACCAGGTGCTCGACGAGCTCTGCGCGCGCGCCGAAAGCGCCGTGCGCGAGGGCGTCAACATCATCATCCTGTCCGACCGCATGGTCGGCTCCGACCGCGTGCCGATCCCGTCGCTGCTCGCCTGTGCGTCGGTGCATCACCACCTGATCCGCACGGGTCTTCGCACCTCGGTCGGCCTCGTCGTCGAATCCGGCGAGCCGCGCGAAGTGCATCACTTCGCCTGCCTCGCAGGCTATGGCGCCGAAGCGATCAATCCTTACCTCGCGTTCGAGACCATCATCGCGATGAAGGACCGCCTGCCCGGCTCGCTCGACGACTACGAGATCGTCAAGCGCTACATCAAGTCGATCGGCAAGGGCCTCCTCAAGGTGATGTCCAAGATGGGCATCTCGACCTACCAGTCCTATTGCGGCGCCCAGATCTTCGACGCGGTCGGCCTGAAGGCTGACTTCGTCGCGAAGTTCTTCGCCGGCACCCATACCCGGGTCGAGGGCGTGGGTCTGGCCGAGATCGCGGAAGAAGCCGTACGCCGCCATGCCGACGCGTTCGGCGACGCGCTGGTCTACAAGACCTCGCTCGACGTCGGCGGCGAATATGCCTATCGCAGCCGCGGCGAGGACCATGCCTGGACCGCCGAGTCGGTCGGGCTGCTGCAGCACGCCGCGCGCGGCAATTCGCTGGAACGCTACCGCGCCTTCGCCAAGATCCTGAACGAACAGTCGGAGCGCCTGCTGACGCTGCGCGGCCTGTTCCGGATCAAGAGCGCCGAGGAAGACAAGCGCAAGCCGATCCCGATCGAGCAGGTCGAGTCGGCCAAGGACATCGTCAAGCGTTTCGCCACCGGCGCGATGAGCTTCGGTTCGATCTCGCGCGAGGCCCACACCACGCTTGCGATCGCCATGAACCGGATCGGCGGCAAGTCGAACACCGGAGAAGGCGGCGAGGAAGCCGACCGCTTCAAGCCGCTGCCGAACGGCGATTCCATGCGCTCGGCGATCAAGCAGGTCGCCTCGGGCCGCTTCGGCGTCACCACGGAGTATCTCGTCAACTCCGACATGATGCAGATCAAGATGGCGCAGGGTGCCAAGCCCGGTGAAGGCGGCCAGCTCCCCGGCCACAAGGTCGACGCGACCATCGCCAAGGTCCGGCACTCGACGCCGGGCGTTGGCCTGATCTCGCCGCCGCCGCACCACGACATCTACTCGATCGAGGATCTGGCTCAGCTCATCTACGACCTCAAGAACGTCAACCCGGCAGGCGACGTCTCGGTCAAGCTGGTCTCGGAGATCGGCGTCGGCACGGTCGCCGCGGGCGTCGCCAAGGCGCGCGCCGACCATGTCACCATCGCAGGCTTCGAGGGCGGCACCGGCGCTTCGCCGCTGACCTCGATCAAGCACGCCGGCAGCCCTTGGGAGATCGGCCTTGCCGAAACCCACCAGACGCTGGTGCGCGAGCGGCTGCGCAGCCGCATCGTGGTCCAGGTCGACGGCGGCTTCCGCACCGGCCGTGACGTCGTGATCGGCGCGCTGCTAGGCGCCGACGAGTTCGGCTTCGCCACAGCGCCCTTGATTGCGGCCGGCTGCATCATGATGCGCAAGTGCCATCTCAACACCTGCCCGGTCGGCGTTGCGACCCAGGACCCCGTCCTGCGCAAGCGCTTCACAGGCCAGCCCGAGCACGTCATCAACTACTTCTTCTTCGTCGCGGAGGAAGTCCGCGAGATCATGGCTTCGCTCGGCTTCCGGACCTTCAACGAGATGGTCGGCCAGGTGCAACTGCTCGACCAGACCAAGCTGGTCGCGCACTGGAAGGCCAAGGGGCTCGATTTCTCCAAGCTGTTCGTCAAGCAGAAGGAGGAGAAGGGCCAGAAGATCTATCACTCCGAGCGCCAGAACCATCACCTTGAAGCGGTGCTCGACCGCACGCTGATCGAGAAGGCGCAGCCCGCGCTCGACCGCGGCGCGCCGGTCAGGATCGAGGCCACCATCAACAGCACCAACCGCTCAGCCGGCGCGATGCTGTCGGGCGCGGTCGCCAAGATCTACGGCCATGCGGGCCTGCCGCAGGACACGATCCATGTCAGCCTCAAGGGCACCGCGGGCCAGGCCTTCGGCGCGTGGCTCGCCAATGGCGTCACCTTCGAGCTCGAGGGTGAAGGCAACGACTATGTCGGCAAGGGCCTGTCGGGCGGCAAGATCATCGTCAAGCCGCCGGCGAACAGCAGCATCGTGCCGGAGGACAGCATCATCGTCGGCAACACCGTGATGTACGGCGCAATCCAGGGCGAATGCTACTTCCGCGGCGTCGCCGGCGAACGCTTCGCCGTGCGCAACTCCGGCGCGGTCGCGGTGGTCGAGGGCGCCGGCGATCATTGCTGCGAATACATGACCGGCGGCATCGTGGTCGTGCTCGGCAAGACCGGGCGCAACTTCGCGGCCGGCATGTCGGGCGGCATCGCCTATGTGCTCGACGAGGATGGCTCCTTCGACAAGCTCTGCAACATGGCGATGGTCGAGCTCGAGCCGGTGCTGTCGGAAGAGATGATCAACGCCGACGCCTATCACGCCAGCGGCGATCTCGAGGCCCATGGCCGGGTCGACGTGTTCAAGAACCTGCTCGCCTCCGACGTCGAGCGCCTGCACATCCTGATCACGCGCCATGCCAAGGCGACCGGCTCCAAGCGCGCCGCCGATATCCTTGCCAATTGGAAGGACTGGCTGCCCAAATTCCGCAAGGTGATGCCGGTCGAGTACCGGCGCGCGCTGCGCGAACTGGCCGCCAACGCGGACGCCGAGCCGAAAATCGCGATCGGGGCCTAAGGAATATCAGCGCCCGTCATTGCGAGCGCAGCGAAGCAATCCAGACTTTCTCCTCGGGACCACTGGATTGCTTCCTCGCTTCGCTCCTCGCAATGACGGTGGGGAAGCAACAGACGAATTCAAGCGGCAGGGACTTCGGGTTTAATGGGCAAGATCACGGGTTTTCTCGAAATCGAACGGCACGACCGCAAGTATGCTCCGGTGGCCGAGCGCGTGAAGCATTTCAAAGAGTTCGTCGTTCCCTTGACCGAAAAGGAAACGCGCGACCAGGCCGCGCGCTGCATGAATTGCGGCATTCCCTATTGCCACGGCACCGGCTCGGTCTCGCCCGGCACGCCCGGCTGCCCGGTCAACAACCAGATCCCCGACTTCAACGACCTCGTCTATCAGGGCAATTGGGAAGAAGCCTCGCGCAATCTGCACTCGACCAACAACTTCCCGGAGTTCACGGGGCGCATCTGTCCGGCGCCGTGCGAAGCGTCCTGCACGCTGAACATCGACGACAACCCCGTCACCATCAAGACCATCGAATGCGCGATCGTCGACCGCGCCTGGGACAATGGCTGGCTGAAGCCGGAGATCGCCGCGCACAAGACCGGCAAGAAGGTCGCCGTGATCGGCTCGGGTCCGGCCGGCATGGCCTGCGCGCAGCAGCTCGCGCGCGCCGGCCACGACGTGCACCTGTTCGAGAAATACGCCAAGGCCGGCGGCCTGCTGCGCTACGGCATCCCCGACTTCAAGATGGAAAAGACCATCATCGACCGCCGCGTCGCGCAGATGGAGGGCGAAGGCGTCACCTTCCACTACAACAGCCATGTCGGCGGCAATGTCGACCCGCGCGAACTCGTCAGCCAATACGACGCGATCGCGCTGACCGGCGGAGCGGAAGCCCCGCGCGACCTGCCGATCCCCGGCCGCGATCTCCAGGGCATCCACTACGCCATGGACTTCCTGCCGCAGCAGAACCGCCGCGTCTCCAGCGAGCCCCTGAACGGCGTCCAGGAGATTCTGGCCGCCGGCAAGCATGTCGTCGTGATCGGCGGCGGCGACACCGGCTCCGACTGCATCGGCACCTCGCTGCGCCAGGGCGCGCTCTCGGTGACCCAGCTCGAGATCATGCCGGCGCCGCCCGAGCACGAGAACAAGGGCCTGACCTGGCCGAACTGGCCGCTGAAGATGCGGACATCGTCGAGCCAGGCCGAAGGCGCGGTGCGCGAATTCGCCGTGTTGACGCAGAAGTTCACCGGCGCGGACGGCAAGGTCAAGAAGCTGCACTGCGTGCGCGTCGACGACAAGTTCAAGCCGATCGCCGGCACCGAGTTCGAGCTCGACGCCGACCTCGTCCTGCTCGCCATGGGCTTCGTCCATCCCGTGCACGAGGGCCTGCTCAAGCAGCTCTCGGTCGAGCTCGACCCGCGCGGCAACGTCAAGGCCACCACGCTCGACTATCAGACCTCGCGTCCGAACGTGTTCTCGGCCGGCGACATGCGCCGTGGCCAGTCGCTGGTGGTGTGGGCGATCCGCGAGGGCCGGCTGTGCGCGCGGTCGATCGATACGTTCCTGATGGGGAAGACGGATCTGCCGCGGTAGGGCGCGGCTAGTTCCGCTGCCAGATTTTCAAATGGTGTCATCGCCCGCGAAAGCGGGCGATCCAGTATTCCGAGACAGTTGTGATCTACTGAAAAGCCACGGCGTACTGGATGCCCCGGTCAAGCCGGAGCATGACGTTCGAGTGCGAGGCAAAGAACGCCGCTTGAATCGCGGCCTCGGCCACCCTCTAATTCTGCAACCTCACGCCGACCATCACCACCGTGCCCTGCGAGCTCGATCCCGGCTGGTTCGAATCCAGGATGTCGTGCCGTAGCGTGCCCTTGATCCAGATGTTGCGGTTCATCTTGTAGATCAGATTGCCTTCGAGCGAGTAGGTCTTGTCGTTGCGGTTCTGGCCCTGGTAGTCGTAGGTGCCGTAGGTGAACTTGCCGATCGCGGTGAGCCAGCGGCGGAAATCGTGATCGACTTCGGCGGTATAGGTGCGCACCAGCACGCCGGAAGAGCCGGCAACGGTGGTCTCGGCGATCTGCGTGTCGGTGTTGAATTTCACCGTGGTCAGGCCGCTCGCGCTCCAGATCAGCGAGCCTGAGGTGAGGAAGCCCGAGAGCTGGCTGAGGCGCGGATCGACATAGTTGCGCGCGGAATAGCCGACCGAGACCTCACCCGTCAGGATGCGCGAGAACTCGAAGGACGAACCGACCTTGGCGTAGCCGCCGTTTGAATCGCGGAAATAGCCGTTGCGGTCGGCGGCCTGGTCGTGGACGCGGGTGTCGCCCTGGATCTCCACGAAGGGCTTCAGGCCCGGCTTCAAATCATACGAGAAGCGTCCAACGCCGCCATACTGGTTGAAATCGCGATCGCCATTGCTGAAGGTCGTGCCGTCGGTGAGTTTCGAATCCGTGTAGGCGGTGCGATCCACGGTGGCGCCGGCCGCGACCTGGAAGCGGTTGAAGGTCTGGTCGAAGCCGACCGTGGTGCCGTAAGCGGCATAGACGGGATATTTCTGCAGGCCGGCCTGCACGTTCGGGCTGCCGGGATTGTCGGTGGCGAGCCGCAGGCGGAGCTGCGACGTCAGCTTGAGATCGCGGTCGACGTCGAGGCGGCCGTCGATGTGGCCGGTGAAATCGGGGCGGTCGATCTCCACCGGCGAGGGCGAGGCGAAGCCGTCGATCGTCGCTGGCATATTGTTGGTGTAGCCCGAGAACGAGCCGCGCAGATCCGCGACCAAAGCGTGGCGCTCCCAGTCGGACGCCACGAGCAGGTCGGGCGCGACGACATAGACCGGCGAGCCGACCGGCTTGTTGAGGCGCGCCGGATTGGTGTCGTAGCCGGCGGAGAGTTCGAGGCCGCCCTTGATGAGGAAGCTTCCGGCGTAATCGCCGACCGCGCCGAACGGATCGTCATCCGCCTTGAGGCGGCGGCGCAGCGGCTGGCCGGGCACGGTGCCCGCCATCGCCGCCGGCACCGGCGCCTTGTTGGCGGACGCGGATGGTGGCGGCGCGATCTTCGGCAGGCCGAGGGTGGCCGGCGGCGGGTTTGTGGTCGGCAGCGGCGAGCCGGGTCCGGCGCGCTTCGGCTTCGGCTGGCCCGGATAGAACTTGGGCTGCTGCCGCTTGCGATTGAGCGAATCGTAGCCGGAGCTGCTGGCGCCATTGCCGGCGGGCAGGCCGAAGGTCGGGACCTGACTGGTCGGGTTCTGGCCGACACGGGAGGTCGCCGGCGCCTGCGAGCGCTTGAGCGGATCGGCGTTGGGATCGGGCGGCATCGGCAGGGTGTCCGACGACGCCTGCGGGACGCCCGCGGTGCGGCGCGTGGGCAGCGTGTCGGGCGAGGCAAAGCCGCCGCGGGTGGGATTGAAGAGGTCGGGGGTGAGGCTCTGGGCCGCCACCGGCGCGCTTCCGAGGGCCGTCAGCACAAAGCACGGCAACGCCGCCCGCAGGAACTGCGCGCGTTTGCTCCGGCCGATGCCTGGAGACCACCCCACGATGAAATTACCCCAACGAATCAAATACTTTCACGGCGACCTCCACCGGCGGGCGGAAATCATCGTTAATGGAGTTAAAACAATTATGGTTAAGGACCCGTTGAGGGTCCCGCAGGTCACGTCGCCTGACGCGTCCGGGCGTGCTAAGCAGGCGGCAACGGGCCACCGCCCCACCCTTCCCTTGGACGAAAACATGCCGAGATCGAAACCGCTGATGACCGCATCATCCGGCCCCACCCCTGCCAGCGTCGAATCCGCGCTCCGCACGCTGGAGACGGAAAGCGGCGGCATCAATGCCCTCGCAGCCGCGCTGCGCGGCCCGCTGGGCGAGACCTTTGCCAAGGCGGTCGACCTGATCCGCAATGCCAAGGGCCGCGTCATCGTCACCGGGCTCGGCAAGTCGGGCCACATGGCGCGCAAGATCGCCGCGACGCTCGCCTCGACCGGCACGCCGGCCTTCTTCGTGCACACCGCGGAAGCGGCCCATGGCGACCTCGGCATGATCACCACCGACGACGTGATCATGGCGCTGTCCTGGTCCGGCGAGCAGCCGGAGATGAAGACCCTGGTGAACTATTCGGCGCGCTTTGCGATCCCGATGATCGCGGTGACCTCGAACGCGGCGTCCTCGCTGGGGCAAGCCGCCGACTTCGTGATCGAGCTGCCCAAGGCGCGCGAGGCCTGCCCGCACAATCTGGCGCCGACCACCTCGACCATGATGCAGGTGGCGATCGGCGACGCCATCGCCATCGCGCTGCTCGAAGGCCGCGGCTTCACCGCGCTGGAATTCGCGCATTTCCACCCCGGCGGCAAGCTGGGCGCGATGCTGAAATTCGTCCGCGACTACATGCGCACCGGCGCGGAGATTCCGCTCAAGCCGCTCGGCACCAAGATGTCGGACGCGGTGATGGAGATGTCGGCGAAGGGCCTCGGCTGCGTCTGCATCGTCAACGAGCAGGGCGAGGTTGCCGGCATCATCACCGACGGCGATCTGCGCCGCCACATGCGGCCTGATCTTCTGACGGCCTCCGTCGACGACATCATGACGAAAAGGCCGAAGACCGTGCCGCCCTCGATGCTCGCCACCGAGATGATCGAGGTGCTCAACACGCGCAAGATCACGACGCTGGTGGTGACCGAGGCCGACAAGGTGGTCGGCATCGTGCACCTGCACGATCTGTTGCGCGCGGGCGTGGCTTAGTTCCTTCGCCTCTCCCCGCGTGCGGGCAGAGAGAGGCTACCCGGGAAACCGCGCTGCATTATCCTCCAGCGGCAGGCGCAGCCCGTTCGCCAGATACGACACCGTGCGATAGAAGCCGCAGAGCAGCATGATCTCCAGGATCTGCGCCTCGTCGTAATGCGCCGCGAGCGCGGCGAATTCCTCATCATTCAGCGTCGCACGGTGATGCAGCGCATCGACGCCAGCGATCAGCGCCTGCTCAGCCGGCGACCAGCACGACGACGCGGCGTCGCCCTCGACGGTCGCGCGTATCTCCTCCGCGGCAAGTTTCGCCGGCCCGGCGAAGATCGCAACATGCACGCCCCATTCGTATTCGCAGCCGTTCAGCGCGCAGGTGCGGTCGATCACGATCTCGCGCTGGCGCAGCGACAGCGGCCCGGGATCGAGCAGGCCCGCGGCGCTGAATTTTCCCCAGGCGCGGGCATGGCGCGCCATGACCCGGAACAGCATCAGCGGCGGTGCACCGCGCATGATGCGGTCGAACTGCGCCTGGATCTCCGGGGGATAAGGCGCCTCGAGCGGCGCGATCCGCGGCATGGCTTGCGACATGGGCAGACTCCTTTGCTACAATAATTGTAGCAAAACGCTACACTATCTGTAGCAAGACACAAGAGGACAGCCATGGCGAAAATGCCAGCATCGACGGGCACCCGCGGGTCACGCACCGGCCGGCCCATCATGGCCCTGCTCGACCTGCTCGGCCGGCGCTGGTGTCTGCGGATCCTGTGGGAGATGCGCGATGGCCCCCTCACCTCCCGCGCGCTGCGTACGGCTTGCGACGAGGCTTCGCCGACGGTGCTGCAGGCGCGGCTGACGGAGCTGCGCGAGGCGGGATTTGTGACGCTGGGTGAGGCCGGAGGCTACGGCCTGACGCCACTCGGTCAGGATTTGTGCGAGACGTTCATGCCGCTGCACAGATTTGCGGAGAGGTGGAAGAAGTATTGAATACGACGCCAAGCGCTCGGATATCCCTTCTCCCCTTGAACAAGGCGAGAAGGAAATAACTACGCCGCGGCCACCGTCAAATTCGCACCGTCCACCTGCACCACCTTCACCCGCGTCCCCGCCGGCGTATCGGGGCCGGCGACGCGCCACACGGTGTCGCCGATGCGCATGGTGCCGTTGCCGTCGACGATCGGTTTTTCCAGCGTGAACTCACGGCCCAGCATCGCTTCGGTGCGCTTGTTGAGGAAGGGGCTGGCGCTCACCTTGGCGTTCGGCCGGGCGAGGCGTCGCCACACCGGCACGGCGGCCGCGGCGAAGATCGCGAACATCACGAGCTGGATCTGCCAGGAGATGGCGACGGCGAACGAGATCAGGCCGACCAGCATCGCGGCCAGCCCGAGCCAGAACAGGAATACGCCCGGCGCCAGCACCTCGAGCCCCATCAGGATGAAGCCGAAGATCAGCCAGTTCCAGGTGCCGAGCGATACGAACATGTCGGTCATGACGCGACCTCCAACATTTCGCGCAGGCCCTTGGCCGGACCTGCGCTTGAACTATCCCTGCCGCGGCGGCATCGCCGGCGACGTGCTGCCAGTGGTCGGCACCGAGCCGCGGCGCGCGGCGGCAGCCGCGGATGCCGCACTCTCGCCGAACGTCGCCTTGGCGATCTCGCCGATGCCGGCGAGCGAACCCAGGATGCTGGTGGCCTCGATCGGAAGCATGATGATCTTCTGGTTCGGCGAGTCCGCCAGTTGCCCGAACGCCTTGATGTATTTGTCGGCGATGAAATAATTCAGCGCGGCGACGTCGCCCTTGGAGATGGCCTCGCTGACCATCTGCGTCGCCTTGGCCTCGGCCTCTGCCGACCGCTCGCGCGCTTCGGCGTCGCGGAAAGCCGCTTCCTTGCGGCCCTCGGCCTGAAGGATCTGGCCCTGCTTGGCGCCTTCGGCGCGCAGGATCTCGGACTGGCGCTGACCTTCGGCGGCCAGAATGTCGGCGCGCTTGACGCGCTCGGCCTTCATCTGCCGGCCCATGGCCTCGACGAGGTCGGCGGGCGGCACGATGTCCTTTATCTCGATGCGGTTGACCTTGAGGCCCCAGGGCGAGACCGCGGCGTCGACAACGCGGAGCAGGCGCTCGTTGATCTCGTCGCGGTGCGACAGCACCTGGTCGAGATCCATCGCGCCCATCACCGAGCGGATGTTGGTCATGGTGAGGACGGTGATGGCCTGGGTCAGGTTGGAGACTTCGTAGCTCGCCTTGGCGGCGTCGAACACCTGGTAGAAGGCGACGCCGTCCACCGTCACGGTGGCGTTGTCCTTGGTGATGACCTCCTGCTCGGGAATGTCGATCACCTGCTCCATCATGTTGATCTTGCGCCCGACGCGATCGAAATAAGGCACGATCAGATTGAGCCCGGGGCTCAGGGTCTGGGTGTATTTGCCGAACCGCTCGATGGTCCAGTCATAGCCCTGCGGCACCGTCTTCACGCCGGCGACCAGCGTGACGATGACGAGCGCAACCAGAACAATCGCAAAAATGTCGAAACCGCTCATATGTCCTCCAAGGCGGGAAAAAGCCGTCTCCCGCGCTGTCATTGGTCGGGATCGCAACCCCAGGGGTTCACAGAGGGTTCACAGGGGTTCAGCGGTCACAGGTAACGTCGGTATCGGCGCAATTCTGCACAAGACGTGCGGTCAGCGGACGTCGCGATTAAGTATTTGCAGGACGCTCTTGAAAGGCGGAGGCCCCAACCTAGCGGCCAAAGTCAGGATTTGAGCCTTAGGCGCAGGTTCGACGGGATGCCTCTCAAATCCAGCCCTGAAGCTCGCGCAGCACCAGGGTGCGGATCACGTCCATGCCGGGCTCGCTGTCGTTGAGGCAGGGAATGGCAGCGAAATGCTCGCCGCCGTGCTCCTCGAAGATCTCGGCATTCTCCTGCGCGATTTCCTCCAGCGTTTCCAGGCAGTCGGCGGAAAAGCCCGGCGTCACCACGGCGATGCTGCGCACGCCTTCCTTGGCGAGGCGCTCCATGGTCTTGTCGGTGTAGGGCTGCAGCCACTCGGCGAACCCGAAACGCGACTGGAAGGTCAGCAGCAGCTTGGTCTCATCCATGCCGAGCCGGCGGCGCAGCGCCTCGGTGGTGGCGACGCAGTGGCTTTGATAGGGATCGCCCTTCTCGACATAGGATTTCGGCATGCCGTGGAAGGAGGCGACGATCAGTTCCGGCTTGAACGGCAGCGCCGCGACATGCGTCTCGATCGAGGTCGCGAGCGCCTCGATATAGGCCTCGTCGACATAGTAAGGCGGCGTCACCCGCAGGGTTGGTTGATTGCGCAGGCGGGCAAGCACGCGGAACGCCTCGTCGCAGACGGTCGCAGACGTCGAGGCCGAATATTGCGGATAGAGCGGCACGACGAGGATGCGATCACAGCCCTGCGCGATCATAGCCTCGATGCGCGACTGCATCGACGGATTGCCGTAACGCATCGCCCAATCCACCACGACATGAGAGCGGTCGGACAATGCCGCTGCGAGCTTGTCGCCCTGCGACCGGGTGATGGTCTTGAGCGGCGACTCGTTCTTTTCGGTGTTCCAGATCTTCAGATAGTCGCGCGCCTTGGCTCGCGGCCGGGTGCGCAGGATGATCCCGTTCAGCACAACTTTCCAGATCAGGCCCTGATCCTCGATGACGCGGGCGTCGCTGAGGAATTCCTTCAGATAGACGCGAACCCCCCGGGCATCGGCGGTGTCGGGGGTGCCGAGATTGACGAGGAGCACACCGACCCGCTGCGCGCCGGGCTGGAGGGCTGGCTTCGGGGTTTCGAGGGGGACAACATTGGTCATGGCAGACCGTGGGTTCGCGCGTTGGACCGAACTTGTCAAGATTGGGCCTGTCTGGCTAGGGTCGGCGTGGCTGGGGAGGAACCATGACGCTGGCGGAATGGTGCGTATTCGGAGCGCTGCTGCTCTATCTCATAACGATCGCCTCGATCAAATGGATCAGGTTTCGCGGATTCGATAATTCGCGGCCGCGCGACCCGGCCTTCTACGCAGACGCCCTCGCGCAGCGCGCCCTCGGTGCCCACCAGAACGGCATCGAGACCTTTCCGTTCTTCGCCTTCGCCGTGCTGCTCGCCGAATTCAGGGATTCGCCGCAGCGGCTGATCGACGAACTCGCGGCCCTGTTCCTGATCGTGCGGATCGCCTATGTGCTGACCTATCTCGGCAACCGCCCGACGCTGCGCTCGATCCTCTGGATCATCGGCTTTGCGATCAATCTCGGGATCTTCTTCATGCCGCTGCTGAAGCGGTTTTTGCCGGTGTGACGTTCTGTCTCTGTCATGTGCCTGACACGGAGCAGCGCACCGTCGAAGGGACGCTGCGCTGCGCCCGGGGCACGAGGGCCCCGCTCAAAAACACGTCGTCCGCTCGGCCGCGATATAGCCGAACAGCAGGCCGGCTCCGAACAGCAGCACGAGACAGGCGGCGCCGAATTCGATGCCGCGCATGAACAGCGCGCCGCCGCCGTCGCGGCCCGCGCTGAGGCGGGCGGCGACGTCCTTGGCGGACACGGCGATGACGGCAATCGCGGCAACGGTGATCGCGGTGCCAAGCCCCATCAGGAAGGTCGCGGCGATGCCGGCCCAGAACAGCCCCTGGGCGAGCGCGAAAACCAGCACCAGGATGGCGCCCGAGCACGGACGCATGCCGACGGTCAGGATCGCGGCGAAGCCCCGCCGCCAGCCGCCGGGGCCGGCGAGCTCGTTCGGGGTGGGGCCATGGGAATGGCCGCAGTGTTCGTCATGAACATGGTCATGAACATGGTCTTGCCCGTGATGGTGAACGGCACGGGCGTGGGCGTGATCGTGGTGATGGTGAGCATGGTCATGATGATCGTGGGCATCATGATGATGGTGATGGCCGTGATCGTGATGGTCATGCGGCACGCCGGCGATCGCCGGCACCGGCTGGGCGGCCTGGAGCGCGCGGAGGAAGGTGCGGCCCTTGAGCCAGACCAGGCGCAGGCCGAACAGGGCGATCAGGCCATAGCTGGCGATCTCGATGGCGCCTTCCGCTCTGCACATCGTCCTGGCCGTGGCGTTCAGCACCCAGGCCGAGATCCCGACGATCAGAATGGCGACCAGCGACTGCATCAGGGCGGATGCGAACGACAGCACGATGCCGCGGCGGGCGGTCTCGCGGTTGGCGACGAGATAGGAGGCGATCACCGCCTTGCCATGGCCGGGGCCGGCGGCGTGGAAGATGCCATAGGCAAACGAGATGAAGAGCAGCGTCCACACCGCCGAGCCGTCGCTCTTGGCGGCGCGGATGGTCGCGGACATCTGGCGATAGAATTCAGACTGTTTTGCCAGCAGCCAGCCGACAACGCCGCCGGCCTCGGGCTCGCCGGCTGGCGCCGGGCGCGGGGCGCCAAACGGGTTTTGCGCGAAGAGGTCGTGGAGCGCGGCATCGGCCGCGACCACCACGATGACAACCGCAGCGCAGGCGAGCAGCCCGCGCGCGAGCGGAGACAGTTGCGGCTTCAAGGGCAATCCACCGTAATCTTGTTGGCGAACATCATGCCGAAATTCGAGTTCTCGCCGTTCATGAAGGTCTGCTCGTTGAGCTTCTGGGCGGTCGCGGTGCCGTCGCTCGGCCGATCGAGCTTCATCTGGCACCCCGCAGGCGCGCCGATCAGCTTGACCGGATTGTCCTTGGCCATCTGGAAGTCGATGAAGTAGGAGCGGTCGAACACTTCGAGCACCATCTGCCTGGGCTTGACCGGGTTCTTCAGCGGCAGAGTGAAGTGCAGGGTCAGCACCGTATCCTTGTAATCGAGGAAATAGTCGACCGGCTCCTGGAAACGTTCCTTCTTGCCGTCCGCTCGCGCAAAGGTGAAGTAGGCATATTCCTTCAGCGACTCGACATTGGTCTGCGCCAGCGGCCCGAGTTCCTCGCGCGTGTAGGCGCCCTTGGTCTTGCTTTCGAGCCCCTGCACCGCATAGGCCGAGAACATGTCGTCGAAAGTCCAGGCGTGCCGCACACCGGTGATGGTGCCGTCGGGCGCGTAGAGCAGCTCGCTGGTCGCGGTGATCCAGACATGCGGATGCGCCTGCGCTGCCCCCGCCATGAGCGACAGGCCTGTGGCGAGCAGCAAAGCCAACAGCGCGCGCATGCCCGTCAGGCCGCCTTCGGCGCATCGAGCAGGCCGCGGCGGCGCAGCAGCGCGTCGGGCTCCGGCGGCCGGCCGCGGAAGGCCTCATAGGCGGCTTCCGGGTCGAGCGATCCGCCGCTGGAATAGATGTCGTCGTGCAGGCGCTTGGCGACGGCGGGATCGAAGATGTCGCCGGCCTCCTCGAACGCGCCGAAGGCGTCCGCGTCCATCACCTCCGACCACATGTAGCTGTAATAGCCCGCGGCATAATGGTCGCCGGAGAAGATGTGGCCGAACTGCGTGGGCCGGTGACGCAGCGCGATCTCCTCGGGCATGCCGATCTTCTCGAGTTCCTTCTTCTCGAACGCCCGCACATCCTGCGCGGCGGAGGCCGGCTGGGTGTGGAATTCGAGATCGATCAGCGCCGATGAGACGAACTCGACGGTGGCAAAGCCCTGGTTAAATTTTCGCGCGGCGAGGAAGCGCCGGAGCAGATCGTCCGGCAGCGGCTCGCCGGTCTGGTAGTGGCGGGCGAACTTCTGGAGCACTTCGGGGCGCTCCTGCCAGTGCTCGTAGAGCTGGGAGGGCAGCTCTACGAAATCGGTGAACACGGAGGTGCCCGACAGCGACGGATAGGTCACGTTGGAGAGCATGCCGTGCAGGCCGTGGCCGAATTCGTGGAACAGGGTGCGGGCATCGTCCGGCGACAGCAGCGAAGGCTCGCCGCCGGCGCCCTTGGCGAAGTTGCAGACGTTGATGATCAGGGGCGCGATCTCGCCGTCGAGCTTCTGCTGGTCGCGCAGCGAGGTCATCCAGGCGCCGGAGCGCTTCGACGGGCGGGCATAGTAGTCGCCGTAGAACAGCGCCTTGTGCTTGCCGTCCGGCCCCTTCACCTCCCAGACCCGGACGTCCGGGTGCCAGACCGGAACGTCCTTGCGCTCTGCGAAGGTGATGCCGAACAGGCGCGTGGCGCAGTCGAAAGCGGCCGCGATCATGTGGTCGAGAGTCAGATAGGGCTTGATCGCGGCGTCATCGAAATTGGCGCGCTGCAGCCGCAGCTTCTCGGCATAGAAGCGCCAGTCCCAGGGCGCGAGCTTGAAATTGCCGCCCTCGGCGGTGATCAGCGCCTGCATCTCGTCGCGGTCGGCGAGCGCCCGCGCCCGTGCCGGCTTCCAGACCCGATCGAGCAGGCCACGCACGGCCTCAGGCGTCTTGGCCATGGAATCCTCGAGCCGGTAGGCCGCGAAGGTCGGGTAGCCGAGCAGTTTGGCGCTCTCCTCGCGCAGCTTCAGGATTTCGACGATGGTCGCGTTGTTGTCGTTGGAATTGCCGTTGTCGCCGCGCGCCGTAAAAGCCTTGTAGACCTTCTCGCGCAGGTCGCGCCGGGCCGAGCTCTTCAGGAACGGCTCGGTCGAGGACCGCGACAGCGTCACGATGGCCTTGCCGGCCATGCCGCGCTCTTCCGCCGCAGCCCTGGCGGCCGCGACGAAACTCTCCGGCAGGCCCTGGCGGTCGCCCTCGCCAAGCTCCATGAACCATTCCTGCTCGTCACCGAGCAGATGATGGCTGAAGCCGGTGCCGAGCGCGGCGAGCTTCTCGTTGATCTCCGCCATCCGCGTCTTGGCCCCCTCGGAGAGGCCGGCGCCGGCGCGATGGAAGCGGGTGTAGGTGCGCTCCAGCAGGCGGAGCTGCTCTGGCGTCAGGTCGAGCGCGGCGCGGTTTTCGTGCAGCTGGGCGATGCGGCCAAACAGCACGGCGTTCATCATGATCGGATTCCAGTGCCGCGCCATCCGCAGCGAGACCTCCTTGTCGATCTCCAGGATGGCCGGGTTGGAATGCGCCGAGACGAGGTCGTAGAAGACCGCCGCGACCTTGCCGAGCAGCTTGCCTGAGCGCTCCAGCGCCGTGATGGTGTTGGCGAAGTCGGCCGCGGCGGGATCGTTGGTGATCGCCGCGATCTCGGCGGAGTGATCGGCGAACGCCTGCTCGAAGGCCGGGAGGAAGTGTTCCGGCTGGATCTCGTCGAAAGGCGGGGTCGCAAACGGCGTCACCCAGGCCTTCAGCAGCGGATTGGTCTCGGCGTCCAAGGTTTGGCGGGTTTCTGACATCGCAAGTCCCGGTTTTTGAGCTGATTTGTTGAAGCCAGCTATAGCACGCGATGGGGCTTTTTTGGGCCATTTGGCCTTGCTCCCGCCCGCCTTTTCGAGGAGATTGCGGCCCTCGAAGCCAAGAGACCCCTTAAGCCCATGAACGCGCCCTCCTCGTCTTCACGTCAGATCGCCTGGCCCAGCGTCATCACCGTCATCAGCGCCGCCATCCTGATCGGCGCCGAAGTGTTCGGCGCGGCCTTCGCGGGCGGCTGGGCGCTCGCGATCCTGTTCGGGCTCGGCGATCAAGGCGCGCACATCCTTCAGGCCGTGCTGTTCGCGCTCGGCGTGCTGGTGATGACGGCGTTCGTCCGCGCAGCTCAGCGCGTCGAGCCCTTCACCAGGCGCGGCTGACGCGCGCAAGCGACGCTCGCCGTTAGGCAGAACTTAACGCGCGTTCATCTTCCGCGTCGCGCGCGCAACACAGCGCAAGCAGACGTTAGGCAAATCTGCCCGCAGCCTAAAAAAATTCTTGCGAAGCCGATTCAAAACGCTTATGTGCGCTCTTGCCCAATTTCGCACGTGCCTGTGGTCGTGTGTCAGTCGGTAGGTATCCGGACAAGAGGCCGGACAGCCGCCAAGGGGTGAAGAAGCCGAGGGGCTCTTCGGAAGTGCGGAAGTCGAAAGGCTGAAGCAGACTCCGGGGCGTCCAGCATCTCTCTCAAAGAGATGCCTTGTCGAAGGTGACTTCACTTCTTGCAACCGTGACTGGCAGCCGGAGGCGAACCGGCGCACCCCGCTCTCAACGGGGGACGCGACTTAAAGCAACGACGGATCGGGCTTTTTTGGTCTCTACCGGCAGTCCAACGCCGGCGCGGGCTACTGAAAAGGCTTGTCCTTCATTGCCAGGTGTGCGGGCGGGAAATTCCCAACCAATCCACGGCAGCACAGTCTGATGAGAGTCTTTGGCTCGTCGCGCCTCCATCGCGCGATCTGGCCGGGGCGCTGATCCGACGACATTTTTTGAACGGATCCCCGTCGCTGGGCCGTTTGGGAGAGTGCTATGACCGAACGTATTCAGGAATTCCTGCGCAACCGCCGCAGCGAGGGCCGGGACACCGAGCCTTGCCTCGTGGTCGATCTCGAAGTCGTGCGCGACAACTACCAGACCTTTGCCAAGGCGTTGCCCGACAGCCGCGTGTTCTATGCCGTCAAGGCGAACCCGGCGCCGGAAGTGCTGGCGCTGCTCGCGTCGATGGGCTCCTGCTTCGACACCGCGACGGTCGCCGAGATCGAGATGGCGCTGGCCGCGGGTGCGACGCCCGACCGCATCTCCTTCGGCAATACGATCAAGAAGGAGCGCGACATCGCGCGCGCTTTCGCGCTCGGCATCCGGTTGTTCGCGGTCGATTGCGCCGCCGAAGTCGAGAAGGTCGCCCGTGCCGCCCCCGGCGCGAAGGTGTTCTGCCGCATCCTCTATGACTGCGCCGGCGCCGAATGGCCGCTGTCGCGCAAGTTCGGCTGCGACCCGGAGATGGCCGTCGAGGTGCTCGACGTTGCCAAGCGCCTGGGCCTCGAGCCGTGCGGCATCTCCTTCCATGTCGGCTCGCAGCAGCGCAAGGTGAAGGCGTGGGACCGTGCGCTGGCGATGGCCTCGCAGGTGTTCCGCGACTGCGCCGAGCGCGGCATCAACCTGACCATGGTCAACATGGGCGGCGGCTTCCCGACCAAGTACCTCAAGGACGTGCCGCCGGTGGTGACCTACGGCCGCTCGATCTTCCGCGCGCTGCGCAAGCACTTCGGCAACCAGATTCCGGAGACCATCATCGAGCCGGGCCGCGGCATGGTGGGCAACGCCGGCATCATCGAATCCGAGGTCGTGCTCATCTCGAAGAAGAGCGACGAGGACGAGGTGCGCTGGGTGTATCTCGACATCGGCAAGTTCGGCGGTCTCGCCGAGACCATGGACGAGTCGATCCGCTACGCCATCCGCACCCCGCATGACGGTGCGGACATGACGCCGTGCGTGCTCGCGGGGCCGACCTGCGACAGCGCCGACGTGCTGTACGAGAAGAACCCGTACCCGCTGCCCGTCACGCTCGAGATCGGCGACAAGCTGCTGATCGAAGGGACCGGGGCCTATACGTCGACCTACTCGGCGGTGGCTTTCAACGGCATTCCGCCGCTGAAGACGTACCACATCTAAGCAGCCTCTCTTTTTCCGAGGCCTGACGAACCCGGGAGCCGGCTGGCCGGCTCCCTCCCTGACATTTCGATTTCTGACGACGCCTTGAATCGGCGTGCTTCGCGCACGTCGGTTCAAGCGGGGACTGACGCGCCATGACTGCTTTTCGGAAGACACAGGTTGCCCTCACCTCGAAAGCCGCTCCGTTCGCGATCCGTGCGGAACGTGCTGCCGACGTCGCCGCCCGTGAAGCGCTGCTGGATGCCTGCTTTGGCGAGAACCGCCATGACCGCACCTGCCAGCGCCTGCGCGACGGACGCGCACCAGCCGCAGGCCTTGCCCTGTCGGCGGTGCGCGAGGGGACACTCGTGGGAACCGTGCGGCTGTGGCACGTCAGCGCCGGAGGCAGGCCCGCTCTGGTCCTCGGACCGCTGGCGGTGGACCCTGCCTGCCGCGAGCTCGGGATCGGCGCCGCGCTGATGCAACAAGCGCTGGCCGCCGCCCGGGCGCGCGGGCATGACGCCGTGATCCTGCTGGGCGATGCCCCCTATTACGCCCGCTTCGGTTTCTCGCCCGGGAAGACCGGCGCGCTCTCCCTGCCGGGCCCGTTCGAGCGCGACCGCCTGCTGGCGATCGAATTCCAGGCTGGTGCGCTGGACGGCGCCGAGGGGATGATCGTCCCGACCGGCGCGGCCCTGTCCAAACGGAGGGTGGTTCGTCCCCTTCAGGCGCGCGCGGCCTAAGACATCGCCATGATGGCGAGGGACCGGAGCCGCGTTGAGCGGCCATGCCCGGCCGCGCTTGCGCCGGTCTTGCGTTCCTTGGGGGTTGCGCGGGCCTGCAAATTGCCCGTAAACCCCACGAAATTCCCTTCAATCGAGGCCCATGACCATGTCCCGCCGACTGATTTCCACGGGCTCCCCGTTCGAGAAGACTGCCGGCTACAGCCGCGCCGTGATCGACGGCGATTTCGCCTTCGTCGCGGGAACCACCGGTTATGACTACACGACCATGAGCATGCCGGCCGATGTCACCAGCCAGTCACGCAACTGCTTCAAGACCATCGAGGCGGCCCTGAAGGAGGGCGGATTCGAGATGGCCGATATCGTCCGCGTGACCTACTACCTCACCGATGCCAGGGATGCAGACGCCCACTTTGCAGTCTGCGGCGAAGTCCTCGGCGAGATCCGTCCGGCCGCAACGCTTCTCGTCGTCTCGGCGCTCTATAAGCCCGAGATGAAAGTCGAGATCGAAGCCACCGCCAAGCGCCGCAGCATCTGACGAGCGCCGCAGCGCCTGATCCAGTCACCCCTTTCCCCGCCAGCACGTTCCGGAGAAACCATCCCATGAGCACCCCCTCGCAGATCTACGCGAAGATCACTGGTCCCATCGTCATGGTCGGCTTCGGCTCCATCGGCAAAGGCACGCTCCCGCTGATCGAGCGGCATCTCGATTACGACAAGTCGCGCGTCACCGTGATCGACCCCAAGGACGAGGGCCGCAAGGCGCATTGCGAGAAGCACAATGTCCGCTTCATCCAGAAGGCCGTGACCAGGGACAATTACCGCGAATTGCTGACACCGCTGCTCACCGAAGGCGGCGGCCAGGGCTTTTGCGTCAATCTCTCGGTCGATACCGGCTCCACCGACATCATGGAGCTCTGCAACGAGCTTGGCGCCCTCTATATCGACACCGTCAACGAGCCCTGGCTCGGCTTCTATTTCGATTCGTCGAAGGGTCCCGAGGCACGCTCCAACTATGCGCTGCGCGAAGTGACGCTGGCCGCCAAGCGGGCGCGCCCGGCGGGCTCGACCACGGCCGTCTCCTGCTGCGGCGCCAATCCCGGCATGGTCTCCTTCTTCGTCAAGCAGGCGCTGCTCAACGTCGCCGCCGACCTCAAGCTAAACGCTCCCAAGCCCAAGACCAGGGCGGAATGGGCGGATCTGATGCGGCAAGCCGGCATCAAGGGCATCCACATCGCCGAACGCGACACCCAGCGCTCCAAGACGCCGAAGGAGCCTGATGTCTTCGTCAACACCTGGTCGGTGGAAGGTTTCCTGTCGGAAGGCGTGCAGCCGTCCGAACTCGGCTGGGGCACCCATGAAAAATGGATGCCGGAGAATGCGCGGACCCACGAGGCCGGCTGCGGCGCGGCCATCTACCTGATGCAGCCCGGTGCCAACACGCGCGTGCGCACCTGGTGCCCGACCCGCGGCGCGCAATATGGCTTCCTCGTCACCCACAACGAGTCGATCTCGATTGCCGATTACTTCACCGTGCGCGACGCCTCGGGCACGGCGGTCTACCGGCCGACCTGCCACTACGCCTATCACCCGGCCGACGATGCCGTGCTGTCGCTGCATGAAATGTTCGGCCGCGCCGCCAAGATGCAGGAAAAGCACCACATCCTCGACGAGAACGAGATCGTCGACGGTATCGACGAGCTCGGCGTGCTGCTGTTCGGCCACGACAACAACGCCTATTGGTACGGCTCGCAGCTCTCGATCGAAGAGACCCGCAAGCTTGCGCCCTATCAGAATGCGACCGGCCTGCAGGTGACCTCCGCCGTGCTCGGCGGCATGGTATGGGCGCTGGAGAACCCAAACGAAGGCATCGTCGAAGCCGACGAAATGGATTTCGACCGGCTGCTCGAAATCCAGATGCCCTATCTCGGCCCTGTGAAGGGCTTCTACACCGACTGGACGCCGCTGACGGATCGCCCGGGACTGTTCCCGGAAGATATCGACACCAGCGACCCCTGGCAGTTCCGGAATATTCTGGTGCGGTAGGGGGCGCGCCCCGTCCCGCCCGTCGCTGTCATGCCCCGCGAAAGCGGGGCCTCCAGTACGCCGCAGCCTTTGGATTGAATCACAACCGTCTCGGAGTTCTCGATCGCCCGCCTGCGCGGGCGCCGGCACCGTGGTGAGCGGCCGTCTACTTTTTCTCAATCGGCGGCGCGAACTTCTCCGCTGGAGCCGGCGGCAATGCCGGCTTCACCGCGCCTTGCGTCTGCGGATCCGGGCGGGCCGGCTCCGGAGCCGGCGTGGTCGGCCGGTCACCGCCGGGCTTGGCTTCGGCGGGCGTCTTGCTCTGATCGTCGGAGGGCGTGCCCTGCAGCGGCTGCGTCGCTTGGGCGAGTTCCATGCGGCCTTCGGCGCGGATCTCCGCCAGGGAGATAACGGACACCACGACGCCTGGCGTCAACAGCGCACAGGCCATCATCAGGTCGAACTTCGGTCTGCGCTTGTTGTCTTGGCCGGGCATATCGATCACCGCCTTTGTCTGCGGGATCAACGAAATGGCCCAACCGGGGTTCCGCACGCGGTGAAATGGCCTCCTTGGCGCGCCAAAACGCCGCGCTCAGTCCGAAGTGCTGAGTTCCCAGGTGGCATGGCGCACGCCTGGCAGGTGCTGCAGATCGGTCGCCACCGCGTTCAGCTCGTTGGGATCGACCGCGGTCGCGACCAGCTCTGCGACGATCTCGATCAGATCGTCCCCGGTTTCGACCACGTCGACATCGGCCACCGGGTACTTTGCGGCCTCGAGCTTTTCGACCAGCCGGTCACGCATGTCGGGCACGGCATCCGGCGCGACCGCGAGCTTGAAGTAGTACGTCGCCTCCGAACTCTGCTCGTTCAGCGGGATGCGGTTGATGGCGTTGACCAGCGGCCGCAGCAGCGTGTTGCCGGCGATGACAAACACGGTGAGCGCGGCGGCCTGCGCCACCATGTCGGCGCCCGCGCAGGAGCCGACGGCGGCAGATGCCCACAGCGTCGCCGCGGTGTTGAGCCCGCGCACGTCCATGCCCTGCTTCATGATGACGCCGGCACCGAGGAAGCCGATGCCGGAGACGACGTAGGAGATTACCCGGACCGCGCCGTCCGAGCCGGTCAGATGCATGGCAAGATCGACGAAGGCCGCAGCCCCGACCGCGACCAGCACGTTGGTGCGCAGGCCCGCGGTTCGCTGCCGATACTGCCGCTCGGCGCCGATCAGCGTGCCCAGCACGAAGGCCGTGAACAGGCTGATCAGCGTGTCGGCGAAGTCAGCAATCTGGAAGGTCGTCAGAAACCGCATATGTCTGCGCCGCCGTTTAGAGGTGCGGTAGGATGGGTAAAGGCGCTCTTCGCGCGCGACGTACCCACCACTTTTGTTTCGCCGAGTGATGGTGGGCGGCGCAAGGGCGCCTCTGCCCACCCTACGGTCAGAACGATGACAGATTAAAGTTCCAGCAGTCCGCCGTCACCATCTTCATCGGCGAAGGCCAGCAGCGTCCCCTTGGCGTTCCACGCCAGCGCGGCAACCGGCGGCGTGCCGTTGCGGCGGACCAGGATCTCGGCGCCGTCTTCCAGACGCACCATCAGAACGGTGCCGTCGCTGTAGCCTGCGGCGAAGATGTCGTTCTTCGGGTGGCAGGCGACCACGGACACGCGCGCCTGCAGCGGCGCGAGCATCGCGGGCTCCTTGCCCATCGGACCGTCCTTGCTGGCGAAAGGCCAGACGATGACGGTGTCGGCGCCCGAGGTCGCGAGCCCCTTGCCGCCCGCGCTCCAGGACATCGAGCGGACGCGGCCGGGATAGCCGGTCATGCGCATGTGTCTGTTGTCGGCGAGCCGCCAGCCGTGCAGCGCCGATTCGTGCATCGTGGTGACAAGGAATTTGTTGTCGGGGCTGAAGGTGACGCCGAGATGCGAGCCCGCCCAAGGCAGGAATTCGGCCGAGTCCGCCATGTTGGGAAACCACAGCGTCGCACCGTTGTAATGGGCGATCGCAAGGCGAAGCCCCTTGGGCGCAAACGCAAGCCCGCCCACGGTCGAGGGCACATCGATCGACTTCTCTTCGGTCTTGGCGCTCTTCACCGTCGCCGTCTTGCCGGCCGACCAGGCATAGGCCCCGTCGGGATGCAACGCGACCGCGTCGATCCAGCGCCGTTTCGGGTCGGTCGCGAGCAATGTCACCTCGCCCTTGGCGTCGAGCGACACGACCTTGCCGTCGTCGCCGCCCATGATCAGGCGCTTGCCGTCGGATGCGGCGGAGAGAATGCCGCCGCCGTGCACGGCGACCCTGGTGATCTCGCCCTTGCCATCAACGAACGCGACGTTCTCCTCGCCGCCGACGAAGGCGGCGCGATCACCGAGAAAATGCGCCGAGGTCACGCCCATGCCCAGCGTCACCGACTTGACGCGGTCGGTGACGGAGACGATCGAGGCGGAATCGGGGGGCGGCGTAAACTCTTTCATCACGAAACGATGCAGCTCTCAAAACCCTTGCGAATGGCCTCTTCCGGCAATTCGCGGCCGATGAAGACGAGGCGGCTCTGGCGGGGCTCGCCGTCCTTCCATTTCCGCTGATGGTCACCCTCAAGCATCATGTGCACGCCCTGGAAGACATAGCGGTCGTCGTCGTCATGGAACGACAGGATGCCCTTGGAGCGAAGGATCTTGCCGCCCTCGACCTGCACCAGGTTCTGCAGCCAGGGCATGAACACGTTCGGATCGAGCGGCTTGTCGGTCTTGAGCGACAGCGACTGCATGTCCTCGTCGTGATAGTGCTTCAGGCCGTGGCCGTGATCATGGTGATGATGATGGTCGTGGCCGTGATGATCATGGTCGTGGTCATGATCGTCGGCTTCGAGGAAATCCGGCTCGATCTCCAGGATGCGGTCGAGGTCGAAGGCGCCGCGATCGAGCACGTCTGCGAGCGCCACCGAGCAGCGCTCGGTGCGATGCAGCTTGGCATAGGGATTGATGGCGCGGATGCGAGCCTCGACCTCGGCAAGCTCGGCCTTGGTGACGAGGTCGGTCTTGTTCAGCACGATAACGTCGGCAAAGGCGATCTGGTTCTTGGCTTCGGGCGCGTCCTTGAGCCGGTCGGACAGCCATTTGGCGTCGGCGACGGTGACCACTGCGTCGAGCCGGGCGTTCTTCTGCACGTCCTCGTCGACGAAGAAGGTCTGGGCCACCGGCGCGGGATCGGCGAGCCCGGTGGTCTCGACGATGATGGCGTCGAACTTGCCCTTGCGCTTCATCAGGCCTTCCATGATGCGCACGAGGTCGCCGCGCACGGTGCAGCAGATGCAGCCGTTGTTCATCTCGAACACTTCCTCATCGGCGCCGATGATGAGGTCGTTGTCGATGCCGATCTCGCCGAACTCGTTGACGATGACGGCGTATTTCTTGCCGTGATTCTCCGACAGGATGCGGTTGAGCAGCGTGGTCTTGCCGGCACCGAGATAGCCGGTCAGGACGGTCACTGGAATCTTCTGGGACGCTTCAGACATAACAACTCCGGGTCGGGCTTGTCGCGCGACGCGAGGCGGGGTGGCCCCCTGCCCTAATGGTCAAGCGCGCTGGTCAGGGCCTTTATATTGTGCCTGACCATATCAATGTAAGTGGGTGCAGGCCCCTTTTCCGCCGTCAAACCGTCCGAAATCAGGGTCCCGCCGACCTTGGCCCCGGTCTCGGCCGCAATCCGCCGGATCAGCCGGTCGTCGCTGATATTCTCCAGGAATACAGCCGGGATCCTCGCGGCCTTGATCTGCCCGATGATGGCTGCGATGTCCCGCGCGCTGGGCTCGGTCTCCGTGGAGACGCCCAGGGGGGCGATGAACTGGACGCCGTATTCGGCGGCGAAATAGCCGAAGGCGTCGTGGGTGGAAATCACCTTGCGTCGCTCCGGCGGAATTTTGGCCACGGCCTCGCGGACCTCGCGGTCGAGCGTGTCGAGCCTGTCCAGATAGGCCTTGGCCCGGGCGCGGAAGACATCCGCATCATCCGGATCGGCCGCAACCAGCGCATTGGCGATGTCGGTGACGTAGACTTTTGCGTTGGGGACGGACTGCCAGGCATGGGGGTCCGCGGCCGAGCCGAGCTTCAGGGGCGCAATGCCGGCGCTGGCCGCGACCACTTGCGCCCTGGCGCCGGAGGACTGCACCAGGCGCGGCAGCCAGCCCTCGAGGCCAAGCCCGTTGACGACGACGAGCTTGGCGTCCGCGATCCGCTTCGCATCGCTCGGCGCGGGCGTGTAGACATGGACGTCGCTATCGGGCCCGACCAGCGTCGTCACATTGACCCGGTCGCCGCCAATGGTGCGGACGAAATCGCCGAGGATGGAGAAGCTTGCGACGACGTTGAGCCGTTCCGCGGCGCGCAGCGGCGAGGCGACCAGCAGCATGGCGAGGAGCACGAGGAAGCGCATCACAGTCAGGCCTCCAGGTGCCGGCCGGGAAACAGCTGGCGGACGATTCCGCCGACTCGGCCGAACAGGACGGAGACGATGTAGAGCACGGTCGCAACCAGGATGATCGCAGGGCCCGAGGGGACGCGGGTCTGGAACGACAGCACGAGGCCGGCATAGCCGGAGGCGGCGGCGGCGACCACCGCGATGCAGATCATCATGGTGAGATCGCGCGTCCAGAAGCGCGCAATGCCGGCCGGCAGGATCATCAGGCCGACCGCCAGCAAGGTGCCGAGCGCCTGAAAACCGTTGACGAGATTGATGACGACGAGGGCCAGGAAGGCGAGATGCGCAGGACCGCCGGCGGGGCTCACGGTCCGCAAAAATAAGGGATCCACGCTCTCGATCACCAGCGGACGATAGATCACCGCGAGCACGAGCAGCGTCACGGTGGCGTTGAAGGCCACCACCAGCAGGGTCTGGTCGTCCATCGCGAGGATGTTGCCGAATAACACGTGCAACAGGTCGATATTGGTGCCCTTGATCGACACGATGGTCACGCCCAGTGCCAGCGAGGCCAGATAAAAGGTGGCAAGCGAGGCGTCCTCCTTCAGCCCGGTCGAGCGCGACACGACGCCGGCGAGGATCGCCACGGCAAATCCGGCGATCAGGCCGCCGGCCGTCATCGCGAACAGATTGAGGCCGGAGAGCAGGAAGCCGACGGCCGCGCCGGGCAGGATCGCATGCGCCATGGCGTCGCCGACGAGACTCATCCGCCGCAGCATCAGGAACACGCCGATCGGCGCGCCGGCAAGCGACAGCGCGATGACGGCGGCGAGCGCCCGCCGCATGAACTCGAATTCAGTGAACGGACCGATCAGCGCGTCATGGACCATCTGACGTCACGCCGCCCGCGCGCGCGCATTGTCGGCCGCGCAGGCCGCGGCACTGTCGTCGAAGGCTTCGCACATCCGCATCGCGACCATCAGGTTCTCCGGTGTCAGCACCTCCGCCGTCGGCCCCCAGGCCACGGGGCCGCGCGCCAGCACCAGAGTCTCGCTGAAATGGGTGCGCACCATCTCCATGTCGTGCAGCGCGGCCAGAACGGTGCGGCCCTCGCCGTGCCAGTGCTTGACCAGCGCGAGCAGGTCGGTCGTGGTCTTGCTGTCGATGGCATTGAAGGGCTCGTCGAGCACGATCAGGCGTGCATCCTGGAGCAGCACGCGCGCGAACAGCACGCGCTGCATCTGTCCGCCCGAGAGCGTCCCAAGGGGGCGGTTCTCGAAGCCATTGAGGCCGACGGAAGCGATCGCGTGCAGAATCTTGTCACGCGCAGCCTTGCCGATGCCGCCGAACAGGCCGGTTGCCCGCCACAGCCCGGTCGCGACGAAATCGAACACCGAGATGGGAAAGCTGCGGTCGATCTCCGCGCTCTGCGGCAGATAGGCGATGTCGCGGGAGTCGAACCCGCCGAGATGGATGCTGCCGTCGAGCGGCCGGAGGATGCCGACGATGCCGCGCAGCAGCGTCGACTTGCCGGCCCCGTTCGGACCGACCACGGCGACCAGCGCACCGGAGGCGACTTCGCCATTGAGATGGTGCACGGCCGGATGCCGGTCGTAGCCGAGCGTGACGTTGTTGAAGTGCACGGCCGCCATGGTCACCTCATCGCCAGGAACACCACGCCCCAGAGCACGGCACAGACGGCGAGCGCAGCGGACAGGCGACCGGCCACGGTCATGCGCAGGATCGACCAGGGTGCAGCCTGGGCCGGATGCGGCGTGGCTGCATCGTGGACATGGGCGTGGCTGTGGACGTGCCCATGCGGATGGGCGTGGTCATGGGCGAGGCCATGAGCATGGTCGGGATGATGGGTGGGGGACGCGGCGGGAACCATAGCGGATACGTTATATTATAACATTACCCATGTCCACGGCCGGCTCAGGGTTTCCCGATCACCATTGCGATTGCGGCCGCGAGGAAGGGGAACGGCACCGAGACCGCGCAACGGAACCAGACGAAACGGGCCGGCATGAACGGGATTTCCCACAAGATCACCCTCTGGAAGGCGAACAGGGCCCAGGCGACCACATAGGCGACCACCTGCGGTACCCCGCCGCCGGATTTGAGCGCCACCGTGCCGATGGAGAAGCCGATCACAGGACCGCCGGGCGTGGCCGCGCCGGCGACCACGGCGGTTGCGACGCCCAGCCAGCCGCTGTCCGCGCCGAGCCAGCCGGTGATGACCTCCTGCGGGATGATGGCGGCGATGTAGCCCGAGCCGATCACGCCGAGCGCGATCCGCGGCACGATGTTGATGAAGTCCATCGAGCCCTCGCGCAGCGAGGCCTTGAACACCGGTGGCCCGCGCCGGAAGGCGATCAGGCCGACGCCGAACACCGAACCCCACAACAGCATGTCGATCAGGAGAGCCGCGCTCATGCGGCGTCCTCGTCGCTGTCGCGCTTCGGATAGAGCCGGACGTAGACGAAGCGGCCGAGCGCGCCGGCGAGCACCGGCAGCGGCAGCGAGATGACGATCCGCCAGAGCGTGAAATCGGTGCCCATGATCGGGATTTCCCAGGCCACCGCGCGGCCATAGCCGATCAGGGTCCAGCTCACCACCATGGCGATGGTCGCGCCGAAATCGGCGCCGACCGCGAGCAGCGCACTCGCCACCGGATAGGCTGTGAAGGGCCCGCCCGGCAGGATCGCGCCGAAGGCGGTGCCGATCAGAAGTCCCTTCAATCCGGATTTCGGCCCGAGCGAGCGCGAGACCTTTTCGTGCGGCAGGATCTCGGAGATGAACGCGCCGAGCAGGCAGCCGGCCAGCACGCGCGGCAGAATGCCGCCGAACAGCGAGAGGTCGTGGGTCAGAATATCGAGGACGCCGTCAGTGCCGTCACGCCGCCAGACCAGAGCGGCGCTCACCGCCACCAGCGCCGCAATGATGATCGTGGACCAGCCGATCGGCTTGCGCACACGCCCCGGCCGCGGCTCGGACTCGGCGTCCTCTGCAGGAGGCTGATTTTTCGGGGACAGTTCTGACAACGGGCTTTGTAGGCTCGAGTGTGATGCCCGTCCTGATTAAGCGCGGTATCCGAGCGATGCAAACAGTACGATGACAGACCCGTGCGCGCACCACGCAGGGCAATTCCGCACAGCAAAAAAGGCGGCCGCGCCTGCAACCGCCTTTTCGGCTCTTCCGGGACGCGCCCGAATGACGCGTGAGACTTACGCCTTCTCGAACAGGGACTCGACGTATTCCCAGTTCACGAGGTTCTCGACGAACGCCTTGAGATAGTCGGGACGGCGATTGCGGTAGTCGATGTAGTAGGAGTGCTCCCAGACGTCGACGCCGAGGATCGGGGTGGCGCCGTGCACCAGCGGATTCTCGCCGTTCGGGGTCTTGGCGATTTCGAGCTTGCCGTTCTTGACCTGGAGCCAGGCCCAGCCCGAGCCGAACTGGCCGACGCCGGCCGCCTGGAAGTCGGCCTTGAACTTCTCGACGCCGCCGAGGTCCTCGTTGATCTTCTTCTCGAGCTTGCCCGGCAGCTTGGTGCCGCCGCCGTTGGGCTTCATCCAGCTCCAGAAGTGGATGTGGTTGTAGTGCTGGCCGGCATTGTTGAACACGGCCGGGTTCTTGCCGAACGAGCCCTTGACGATCTCCTCAAGGGACTTGTCTTCCCATTCGGTGCCCTTGAGCGCGTTGTTGCCGTTGGTGACGTAGGCCTGATGATGCTTGTCGTGGTGGAATTCCAGCGTCTCCTTCGACATGAACTGGCCGAGGGCGTCATAGGCGTAAGGAAGGGGGGGCAGCGTAAAGGTCATGGGTTGTTGTCCGCGACTGATGGGGAACTGGCTTAACGGGGAGTCTTATAGAAGGTTCCACTGACGTTAAATACCGCCAATTTGCTAAATTGCCTGATGCGGCGTGCAGGCCGGATTGCAAAAAATCGATACAGGCATCCGGGCCGCAGCAAGCATGCCAAAAATATCATTGTCTTTGAAGCGCTTATGACAGAACGAACGCACCACGCGCAGACCTGAAAGAATGAGCCATGAGTATCGAGATCGACATCCTCAACGGCGATGCCTCCTGGCGCATCGCGGAGCCTCTGCATCAGGCGGTCTGGGGCCCACAACAGATTGGGGGCAAGCCATGGGCTCACGTCAGATGGGCCAATGCCGATTTGCGCGTGCTGATCGAGACGCCCGAGGACGGCCTCGTCTGCCATGTCGGAATCTACTTTCGCACCGTCACCTGGAATGGGCAGAAGGTCCATATCGGCGGCATCGGCGGGGTCTGCACGCGCGAAGACCGGCGCGGCCGCGGCTATGCCACCGTGGCGATCGACGCGGCGGTTCACACCATGCGGGCCAACGAGGCCGTTCGCTTCGCGCTGCTGTTCTGCGAGCCGCACAATTTTACGTTCTACCAGACCCGGAGCTGGCTGCCCTTCCAAGGCGAGGTCTATTGCGAGCAGCCGGAGGGACGCATCCGCTTCGACCATATGGCGCCCTACGTCTTCAATATCGTCCGCGCCCCGACGCTCGGCACCATCGACCTATGCGGCCTGCCGTGGTGAGCCCTGCGTGACGGGAGGGCTGGTGTCGATGTCCTTCGCCCTGTAGTATGTCGACCATCATCTCATATTCCACGCGGTGAACATGACGATCGACGCCCCCGCAGACGCTGCGCCGCCAGTTGCACCGGTCGTCTCTCCGATGGCAAGCCTGCTGACGGCACCGATCCTGCCGACGCTGATGCGGCTCGCGATCCCCAATATGGTCGCCATGGTCGGCAGCACGCTGGTTGCGATCGCCGAGACCTCCTATATCGGCCGCCTCGGCACCATTCCCCTCGCCGCCATCGCGCTGGTATTCCCGTTCGCGATGCTCACGCAGATGATGAGCGCGGGCGCGATGGGCGGCGGCGTTTCCTCCGCCATCAGCCGCGCGCTCGGCGCCGGGAACCGCGACCGCGCCGCAACGCTCGCGCTGCATGCCGCGATCATCGGTCTTTGCGGCGGGCTGTTGTTCACCGTAACGATGCTCGTCTTCGGCCGTGCGTTCTTCGCGTTGCTCGGCGGACGCGAGCGCGTGCTCGAGGAAGCCTGCGGCTATTCGCAGGTGCTGTTTTCCGGCGCGGTCGCGATCTGGCTCGTCAACACGCTCGCCTCCGTGATCCGCGGCACCGGCGACATGCGCCTGCCCTCGATCATCCTGATCGGGGCGAGTACGCTCCAGATCGCACTCGGCGGCACGCTGGGGCTCGGCCTGTTCGGCGTGAAGCAATTCGGTATGCCTGGCGTCGCCGCCGGGCAATTGATTGCGTTCAGCTGCGCCGCGATCTTCTTCCTCTGGTATCTGCTGTCCGGCCGCAGCCGGCTGTCGCTCGACCTCCGCGCCTTCCATTTCGAACGCGCGATGTTCCTGGACATCCTCAAGGTCGGCGCGGTCGCCTGCCTGTCGCCGCTCCAGACGGTGCTCACCATCCTGATCTTTACCAAGATCCTGGCGACCTTCGGCATCGAGATGCTGGCCGGCTATGGCATCGGCTCGCGGCTGGAATTTCTGCTGATCCCCATCACTTTCGCCTTTGGCATCGCCTCGGTGCCGATGGTCGGCATGGCGATGGGCGCGGGCCAGATCAAGCGCGCGCGGCGTGTGGCCTGGACCGCGGCCGCGGCCTCCGGTCTCACGGTCGGCCTGATCGGCCTCGTGATCGCGCTCGATCCCGCTTTGTGGGTCGCGCTTTTCACCAATGATCCGGGCGTCACCGCCGCCGCGCACAGCTATTTCCACTGGGCCGGGCCGGCGTTCGTGTTCTTCGGCATGGGCGTGTCGCTTTACTTCTCCTCTCAGGGCGCGGCGCGCGTCGGCGGCCCCGTGCTGGCCTCCACCGCCCGGCTTCTCATCGTCGCGATCGGCGGCTTCGGCCTCATGACGGCGCAGGCGCCGGCGTGGACGTTGTTCGCGCTGGTTGGCGGCGCCATGGTCGTGTTCGGGCTTTCGACCGCGGCTTCGGTCGCCTTCGCACGCTGGGGCAAATGAGCGCAACAATGTGATTCCATCCAACGTTGCACAATCCCGCCGGACTGCTATGGAGGCGCCTCCATTTTCGAGGCTCGCTCCATGCTCCACAGATTCGCAATCATCTCCATCATTCTCGCCGCACTGCTTGGCGCGACTGCCGCCCATGCGCAGAGCGCTGACGGGGTCTGGCTGACCCAGGCGGGCGATGCCCGCGTCAAGATCAGCAAATGCGGCGGCGGCATCTGCGGCCACATCGTCTGGCTGCGCGAGCCCCACGACACCGCAACAGGCCAGCTCGCTACCGACAGCAAGAATCCCAATCCTGCTCTCGCCAAGCGCCCAATGATCGGCTTGCCCTTGTTCACAGGCATGCAGCCATCGGGTCCGAACAAATGGTCGGGCCAGATCTACAATGCCGACGACGGCAGCACCTATGCGAGCAGCATTACCGTGACGTCAGCGGATTCGCTGCGGGTCGAAGGCTGCGTCGGCGCGCTTTGCGGCGGCGAGACCTGGACGCGCGCGGGGCGGTAACCGGTGCTCGTGTCCCGGACGCGCTGCAGCGTGTAACGCTGCTGCGCAGAGCCGGGACCCAGAAAAAGACAAAGCACGACATGGGAGACATCGGCCCCGGCTCTGCAGCGCACCACTCCGTGCTGCGCTGCGTCCAGGGCACGAAATCTCATTACGCCATCATCGCCTTCAGCGCGGTCGCAGCCGAAGCATAGCCGCCCCGCGCACCGTCGATGAAATGAACGTGGTCGCTGCGAATCGCCGACGGGGTGAAACAGGTCATCATCGCGGCGTCCTGCTGGTGCAGGCCATAGCGCACGATGCCGCCGCGCGCGGCTGCCGCAAGACGGTCGGTCAAGGCTTCCTCGAGCTCCGGCGTACAGTCGAGGATCATGCGCAGGCTGTCGTCATATTTTCGGAAGTCGGAATTCTCGACCACCTGCTGCTTGTAAGCCTTCGGCACGAAGCCACCGATATTGATGTCGAACCGCATGATCAAATAGGCGAACAGCGTGTAGACGAGAACGCCGGCGCGGCGCTTGAACAGCGGCCCGCCACGCGTTGCCCGGGCCTCATAGTCCAGCCCCTGCGGCGGCCAGGTCAAGGGCGGGCCCCCCACCGGCACCGGCCGGCCGGCATCCGGGCTGTTCTCGACGAGATGAATGACATCCTCGATCACCTGCCGAAACGCCTTTGGATCGGCGCCCGGCGCCGGCATCACCAGCACCGACAGGATCAGTCCGCGCGACGCCGGGATCACCTCGAAGCGGCAGGACAGGCCTGAGAGATCGGGCTGGGTGCCGGCCGGGGCTTCCGGGACAGCGAACTCGCCGCGCTTCATGGCGGCGTCGGCCCAGGCGAGCCCGCCGCCCGAGAACATCGCATAGGACAGATTGGCTGACGGACCGAATCGTGCGACGCGGACGTCCAGGCCTTGCGCACGGATCGCACTTAACGGCACCAGCGCAACCCGCATCTTCAGGTCGAGATCTTCCCGCACCCAGGTCGCGGTCGCGGCCAGAGCTTCGCGCGCGGATTCGAGATCGGTCGGCGCGACAGCAAAGCTCGCACCGTCGCCGCCGAACACGAAGGGAAATTCCCGCCCCTCCAGCGCATTCGTCACCGCTGCGATCACGGCCGCGCCGGCCATGTTGACCGCCTTGTACCGCTGTGCCGCGATCGCCTTGGTGGAATCCACGATGTCGGCGACACCGATGCTCCAGTCGTCGGGCAGCGGCGCATAGAGGGCAGGATCCATCAGGCTGGTGAAGCCGCGAAAGACGGGGATGCCGCCGTAGAAAGAATCGCCTGAGGTCATCGGGTGATGCCGGATGGGATTGGGAAACGCGTCCAAAATCGATACGCGAGGTAAGATACGTATCAGGAGCGATCCGGGTTCGCCGGTCGCCTCCGCAATCATTGGCCGAAACGGGCCCGGACAACAAGATCGCAGCGCGCCGCAATGCCGCAGCCCGTCCTTGATCGGCGTCAAGGAGCCGGCCGCGGGGGCCATTAAGCTCAGGCTATCTCCAAGGGATTACGCGGGATGATCGAAGTGCCCGACTTTGGCAACAAGGGCTCCACGGATCCGGTCCGCCGGCGCACGGGCCATGAGCCGATCAGCGCTGTGAAGATGCCGGAAGCTTTGACCGCGGCCATCGATGCCTGGGCCGAAGCCCATCAATTGTCGCGCTCGGAATCGATCTGCAAGCTGGTCGAATTGGGTTTGAAGAGGGACCCTGCTCCCGCAGCATCGGCACATCCCATTGCGTCGGAAGCCACACGGATCGAGGAGGTAGCGGTGCATGAAATCGAGCGGCTGCTCGATCCAGCCTTGCCGACAGACGAACGCGAGCGCCGCATCCGCCGCCTGACCGAGGGGCCGCCGGAATTCTCACACGAACGGCTCGACCTGCCGAAACACCGGACGTGAACGACTAGTGCAGCTTGTCGTCCTCGCGCTTTCGCAACGGCTCGACAGAGGCGTCATGGCAACCGACCAGGCGCACGAATTGCTGCGGATACATCTCGTAGCCGTGACTGCCGGAATTCTGATGCATCATCGGCGGGCAATGAACCTCGCCGGGCTCCGTGCGGGGCTGTTCGGTTCGACGTCTATCTGAAGCGGTCATGTGTGGCGTGATCATGGTCTGCTCCTCATCGATTAGGGCAGATAGATTGACATAACCCAATCGATTACGGCGCATCTTACGACCAAATCCGGCTCGATGTCATTGAGCCGAATCAACGCATCTCGAGCAGCTCCGTTCCGGCTACGCCGTGTTACCAGCATCGATCGTGAATACCGTGCCGGTGACATTGCGGCCGCCGTCGCCGAGCAGATAGTCCACCATGCGCGCGACGTCGTCGGTCTCCGGCAGGCGGCGCAGCGCGCTGCGGCCGGCGATGCGCTTGCGCGCCTCGTCGGAGAGATTGTGCGTCAGCTCGGTGTCGATGAACCCGGGCGCGATCGCATTTACGGTGATGCCGAGTTTGCCGACCTCGCGTGCAAGCGAGCGGGTGAAGCCGGTGGCGGCAGCCTTGGTCGCGCCGTAGACGGAGAGGCCGTTGTAGCCGGTGGTGGCGATGATCGACGAGATGTTGATGATGCGGCCCGCGCCATCGGCCATCATCTGCCGCGCCACGTATTTCGTGAGGATGATCGGCGACAGCACGTTGAGCTGCACCAGCGCTTCGATCTCGGAATTGTGCATGGTGGCGAGCAGGCCCTCGGTGCCGAGGCCGGCATTGTTGACGAGGCCGTAGATCGCGCCGAACTCGTCGCGCACGCCTTTTGCGAAGGCGGGGATCGCATCGATCACAGCGAGGTCGCAGGCACGGAAATGCAGTCGGCCCCCGGATTCGGCGATCGCGGCCCTGAGTTCGTCGCCCTCGCGCCGCGCCGCCGCAATGACGTTGTAGCCGGCGCCGACGAGGCGCTTGCCGATTGCAAGGCCGATGCCGCGGCTGCCGCCGGTGACGAGAACATTATGCATCGGTGCGCGCCAATTTTCCGGCCGGAGTGACGTCGAGCGCCTCGACGAAGCGGATCACCGCCGGCACCTTGTGCGAGGCGAGCTGCGCTCGGCACTGATAGAGGATCTGGTCCCGGACGTCCTTCGCCCGCGCCGGATCGGTGCCGTCGGTGAGGATCACGTCGGCAACGACGATCCCGCCGGTGATCGGACTGCGGCGTGATTTCGCCCGCGACATCCGCACGTCGGGATGGCGGTTGATCACCGCTTCGATCTCTTCGGGGTGAACCTTCAGTCCACCGATATTGATGATGCCGCCGCGGCGGCCGACGAAATAATAGCGATCGCCGCGCAGCTCGACGATGTCACCGCTGTCGACAAATCCGTCGTCGTCGGTGAGCGCGGCGGCGTTGCGGCCGATGTAGGCATGCGCCGTACGCGTCGAGCGGATACGCAGCGAGCCGTCGACGACCTTCATCTCGACGCCGTTGCGGTTGCCGAGATAGTGCGCCGGAAAACCCTCCAGCCCGTCATTGACGGCGAAGCCGACGCCGGCCTCGGTGGAGGCGTAGGCGTGGCCCACGGAGGAATTGGGGAATGCGGCCTTCAGGCCGTCGAGCACCGCCTGGTCGGCGATTTCGCCGGAGAGACGGACGTAACCCGGCCTGAATTGTGCGGCCGACCCGCTCATCAGAAGCTTGCGCCAATGCGAGGGCGTTCCGGAGATGTGCGAGACCCCGCACGCATTCAGCCGCGCGACGTGATCGGCCAGCGCTTCATGAGGATCGGACAGCACCATCGAGCCGCCGCAGAGAATGGCACGGAGGAATATCTGCAGGCCGCCGTAGCGGCGGATGTCGTAGAACGTCGCCCACACCGGCGCGGGTCCGCGTGCGGGGCCTTCGGCGACGACCGCGCCGGTGAGTGCCTCCAGCGTATGGCCGACGATTTTTGGTACGCCCGACGTGCCCGACGTCAGCATCAGCCATTCAGTGGCGCGCTCGGTCTTGGCCGGCTCGGCGGGTTGAAGAGGCAATCGGGCCGTGACGACCAGCGGCACGCCGGTTGCGGCCCAGATATCCGGCTCGTCGGTGACGACGGCATCGATCCCCGCATCGGCGATCAGCGCGTCCAGATGCGTAGGATTAAGGTCGGGCGGGCAGAGCAGCATGCGGCGGGCGATGCCGTCGAGCTCGATCATGGCGAGTCCCGACCGGAGCTGGTCCGACAGCTTCAGCAAAACCGCGCGGCCGGACAGTTCGCGCAGGCGGCCGCCGAGGACGGTCTGCGACAGGATATCCGTCAGCGACACGAGGTCGTGCGCGTCCGACAGCGTGCGGCCGGTCAGCTCCGCGCCAAGATGGTCGCGAAGCGAAAAGATCTCACGCGGGGACATTTTCGTAGGCCCGCACGAAATCGCCCACGGTGGCGGGGAACGCGACGTCCTCGGAAACGGTGAAGGGGTCGACGCCGGTCTCGTCCTCGAGGCGCGCGACCAGGATCGCGAAGGCGAGCGAGTCGAAGCCAGTTTCGTGCAGGGACAGATCGTCCGAGAGGGCGGGGAGCGTGACGTGCTGCTCTCTGGCGATCTGCTGGATCGCCTCGATGACTTTGGACCTTACCGACATGGCTGGCTCGCTTTTGCTTTGTTAATTGATCGTATCTCTCGCGGCGGTTCTTGATGACCGCCTCCCTATGCCCGTCTGTTTACCGGACAGAAGTAAATGGCTTCTTGGACAATTCGGATAAAATTGGATCTATCTGCGGATTTTGCCGAGGGTTACAGCCTGACCGACCCATCGACGACCTGCGCATAAGCCTCGGATGTCAGCGCGACATAGGCGCCGGTCTTCGGATCGAGCAAGAACAGCGGATCGGTGATCGCACCGGGATCAAATCCCTCACGCGCCAGATCAGCCTTCTTCTGCTTGAACGTCTCGGTCGCATCGAGCTCATGCGAAAGACGGACGAAGACGGGGCGGGCATAGGCCGGCAGGCGCTGTGCAAGATGCGCGGGCAACGCGGCGATATCGAACCCTTCGTTCACCACGATCGCGCTCATGCCGGCGCGGCCGTCGGCGCCGGGAATGCTGACACCGTAGGTGGTGGCGTCGACCACGCCGGCGAAGTCGCGGACGGCGTCGTTGACCTCCGATGTCGCGACGTTCTCGCCCTTCCAGCGAAACGTGTCGCCGATGCGGTCAACGAAATGAAAGAAGCCCTTGCCGTCGAGGCGCATCAGATCGCCGGTGCGGAACCAGGCGTCGCCCTTGGCAAAGACATCGCGCAGGATCTTCCTCTCGGTCTCGCCGGCATCGGTGTAGCCTTCGAAGCGTCCACCGCCCTGATCTGCCGTGCCGATACGGCCGACGGCCTCGCCGGCCTCGCCGCGGGCGCAGGCGATGCAGAGGCCTTCTTCGTCGCGCAGCGGCGCGCCGCTGTCGGGATCGAGCTTGACGAGGCTCGCCGGAAAGCGATGCGCGAGCAACGGCGGGACGCGGCCGATCGCTCCAGGCTGGCCCTCGACGTTGAACAGCGAGAAATTGCCCTCGGTCGCCGCGTAGAATTCGAGGATGCGGGGAATGGCGAAGCGGGTCTGGAAGTCCTCCCAGATGTCGCCGCGCAGGCCGTTGCCGCAGACCAGACGCAGCCGGTGGCGGTTCTCGTATTCCGACGGGGGCGCCTTGAGGAGGTAGCGGCAGAGTTCGCCGATATACTGGAACAGCGTGCAGTCGTGCCGGACGACATCGGGCCAGAAATTCGAGGCCGAGAATTTGTCCGCGATCACCACCGCGCCGCCGGCCGCCAGCATGCTGCACGGCGCGACGATGCCGCCGACCGAGTGAAACAGCGGCAGGCAATCATACAGCCGGTCCTGCGGGGTGGCTCCGGTGAGGCCGGCGAACCAGAACCCCCAGTTGAGAATCCGGCGATGGCTGATGCTGGCCGCTTTCGGCAAGCCGGTGGTGCCGGACGTATAGATCAGCAAGGCGCGGTCGTTGATCGTGACCTCGCCATGCTCCTCAGGCGAAAGCGGAGCGTCATCGAGCGCCGCGAGCGCAACGTCGATGGCCCGCTCGCTGCGGGCATCGCCATGGGTCCAGATTTTCGCTTCTGTCTTCAGATGCGGCTTGGCGCTCTCCAGCGTCTCCGCCAGATCATGCGCGACGATGATGTGCGAGGGCGCAGCGACGTCGATACAATGCGCGAGCGACTGTCCCAACAGCTTCGTGTTGAGCAGCGTCACCACGCCGCCGACGCGGCTGATGCCGAGCCAGGCGGCGACATAGTCGATGCCGTTCGGCATGATCAGGCCGACGGTGTCGCCCTTGGCCACACCGACCGAGCGGGCCCAGCGGGCGTAGCGGTTGATACGTCTGGCGAGCCCGTCATAGTCGAGGCTTGCGTCGTCCGTGACCAGCGCAACGCGGTCGGGCTGGCGCCGCGCCCAATCGTCGATGACGTCGGCGAACAAACGGCCCGGCAGCGTCTCGATGCGCGCCGTGAGTTCGATTGCCGTCAGCCAGATTTTCGATGCCGAGGGAACGCGCGCGGCCTTCGGTTGCTCGATGACGCCGGTGGTCATGTCGTTCATTCTTTCGGAATGTGCCCTGCTGATGGCGACAGCTTAGTCCGTGCGCCCTGCCCAGGTGTTAAAAGACAAGGTAAAGGCCGGATCGTGCGCGATTAACTCTAGTCATCCTTTACCAAGCCGACGGGATCGGCGTGCGGTCTGCTGCGATTCTTGCGATACCAAGGCGATAACGCTGAAGGCTGCGCTCGCCCTCCACGTCTTTTGCGAGCGGTGCGGCGGCAGGGGATGCAAACGATGATGAACAGGCGACATTTCCTGGGCAGCGCAGCCTGTGCCGCAGCAGTGCTCGCCACACCGCGCGCGTTTGCGACCGGAAATCCCTCCTATCCCTCGCGCAGCGTGAAGTGGGTGGTGCCTTACGCCGCGGGCGGCGCGACCGACGTGCTGTCGCGCCTGCTATGCCAGCGCCTGTCCGAGCGGCTGGGCCAGAGCTTCGTGGTCGAGAACAAGCCTGGCGCCGGCAGCAATATCGGGACACAGGCGGTCATCGCGTCGCCCCCCGACGGTTACACATTGCTGCTGACCTCGACCGCCAATGCAATCAACGCCTCGTTCGATCCGGCGCTGCCGTACGATTTCGCCAAGGGTATCGCACCGGTTGCCGGCATCGCCCGGATTCCGCTGGTGCTGGTCGTGAGCAACGACCTGCCGGTGAAGACCGTCGCCGACTTCATCGCCTACGCCAAGTCCAATCCAGGCAAGATGTCGATCGCCTCTTCGGGCATCGGCACCTCGCTGCATCTCTCCGGCGAACTGTTCAAGTCGATGGCCGGCGTGCAATTCACCCACGTGCCGTATCGCGGCTCGGCGCCAGGATTGACCGACGTCATCAGCGGCCAGATCCAGGGCATGTTCGACAACGTCACCTCGTCATTCGAGCTGGTGCGCGCCGGCAAGCTGCGCGCGCTCGGCGTGACCACGCGCGAACGCTCGGAGATCTTGCCGGATGTGCCGCCCATCGCCGAGACGCTGCCCGGCTACGAGACGAGCTCATTCTATGGCGTTGGCGCGCCCCACGAAACGCCGCGCGAGATCGTCGACCTGCTCAATCGCGAGATCGACACCGCGCTCTCCGACGCCGAGATCAAGGCCCGCGTCGCCGAACTCGGCGCCATTCCCTTGCACGGCACTGCCGGCGAATTCGGCGCCATGCTGGCGGCGGAGACCGACCGCTGGCGCAAGGTCGTGGAGTTGTCGGGAGCCAAGAAAGAATAGCAGCGGTCTCGCCAGCGCTAGCCACTTCTCCTGTGGCGCAAGCGCGCCGGCGGCACATCGACCGGATAATAGGGATTGAGATCGCAGCTTGCCGAGAGGCCGGATGCCGTGGCGCGGCACTGTAGCACCGAGCTGAAGGAGCAATCGTACCAATCGCCGCCGCCCCCGCTCGCACCCGAATAGACATGCAGGCAGACGGGGTAGCGGGGATCGAAGGTCTGCGCGTGCGCGGGCGCGGCCGCGAGCCATGCACCGGCGATCATGACCAGGCTGAACGAGCAACGCATGGACGCTAGTGCTCTTTCTTGTGGCGACGGCGCGGCGCCGGCGGCGGTTCGTTGGCGGCGTAATAGGGATTGACGTCGCAGCTCGCGGAGCGGCCCGAGGCCGTGGCACGGCACTGCGGGATCGACGTAAAGGAGCAATCGAAATAGTCCCCGCCACCGCCCCAGCCGCCGGGCGAGTAAACGTGCATGCACACCGGGTAGCGTGGATCGTAGGTCTGGGCGCTGGCATCTGACGCCACGAACAGCGTGGCAATCGCGGTGAGGGTCAGGATCGGCAAGCGCATTGTAGACATCCTCGAATCGATGGGGCCGTCGGAGCTGATGCCGACAGCCTCCTATGGCACAACACCACGCCGGAGGCGACTGTTCCCGGAACCATATGACGGCAAGGTGAGTGCGGTGCGTGATGCACCGCACGAAGGCGACAGGCTTTGCCTGGATGCCGCTATCCGCCGACCCCCTGCAGAACGAGCCTGTTCAACCGTGCGGCAAACGCCGCGGGGTCTTCCGGCAGCTCGCCGTCCAGGATCTGCGCCTGTTCGAGCAGGAGCAGGCTGAGGTCATCGACGTCCCTGGAGCCGGCCTGCGCCCGCGTGATCGCCGTGACCATCGGGTGACGCAAATTGATCTCGAGGATCGGCTTGGTGCGCATGCCGCGGTTCTGCTGCGACAGGATGCGCTCCAGCTCCCGGCTCGGCCCCTGGCTATCGGCAACGAGGCAGGAGGCCGAGCTGGTCAGGCGCGTCGAGGCCTTGACGTCGCTCACGCGCTCGCCGAGCGCGGCCTTGATCACCGCGATGGTGGCGGCCTCATCCGCCGCCGGCTCGTCCTTTCGGGCTTCGTCGGTCTCGTCCGTGCGCGGGATCAGGTCGAGATTGAGATCACCCTGGCTCAGCGACTTCAGCGGCTTGCCGTCGAAATCCGTCGGCATCGAGGTCCAGAACGCATCGACCGGATCGGACAGCAGCAGCACCTCGATGCCGCGTGCGGACGCCGCTTCCAGCCGCGGATTGGACTTCAGCCGCTCGATGCTGTCGCCGACGAGGTAGTAGATTTCGGTCTGGTTCGGCTTGAAACCGGCGATGACGTCCTTCAGCGAGCGCTTCTCGCCCGTCGTGGTGGTGAAGCGCGACAGCGCGAGCAGCTTTTCGCGGCGCTCGAAATCTTCGTAGATGCCTTCCTTCAGCACCGCGCCGAAAGCGTCCCATATCCTGGTAAAGTTCTCCGGGTCCTTGTCGGCGAGGCTTTCCAGCTCCGTTACGACGCGCGTCGCCACGGCCTTGCGGATCTGCGCGAGCTGCGGATTGTTCTGCAGCATCTCGCGCGAGATGTTGAGCGGGAGATCCTCGCTGTCGACGACGCCGCGGATGAAGCGGAGATAACCCGGCAGCAGATCGGCATCGTCGGTGATGAAGACGCGGCGGACATAGAGCTTGACGCGCCCCTTGCGCGCGGGCTCGAACAGGTCGAACGGCTTGGTCGAGGGCGCAAACAGCAGCACGGCGTAGGAGTAGCGTCCCTCCGCGCGGTAGTGCAGCGTCATCGCGGGGTCGTCGAAGGCCGTGGCGATCTGCTGATAGGCCTTCTTGTAGTCCTCCGGCGTCAGCTCGGATTTCGAACGCTGCCACAGCGCGCTCGCCGAATTGATCTGGCGCGGCTCGCCCTCTTCCGGCACGAATTCGATCGGGAAGAGAATGTTGTCGGAATAGGCGCTGATGATGCGCTCGATCTCGTAGCTCTCGAGATACTTTTTCGCGTCCTCCTTGAGATGCAGCACGATCTCGGTGCCGCGCGCCACGCGCGCCGCGTCCTCCTCGCTGGCCCGTGCGATCTCGAAGCCGGAGCCGCCCGACGACGTCCAGGTCCAGACGTCGCTCTCGCCGGCGCGGCGGCTGACAACCACGATCTTTTCGGCCACCATGAAGGCGGAATAGAAGCCGACGCCGAACTGGCCGATCAGGCCGAGCCCGTCCTTGGCCTCCTTCAGCTTCGAGACGAAGGCCTTGGTGCCGGAGCGGGCGATGGTGCCGAGATGGTCGATCAGCTCCTGCCGCTCCATGCCGATGCCGTTATCGGCAATCGTGAGCGTGGTCGCCGCCTTGTTCGGGATGATCCGGATCTTGAGGGCGTCGCCCTCGCCCATCAGGGCCGGATTGGCGATAGCCTCATAGCGCAGCTTGTCGCAGGCGTCCGAGGCGTTGGAGACGAGCTCCCGCAGAAAGATATCGGTCTCGGAATAGACCGAATGCACCATGAGGTGCAGCAGCTCGGAAACCTCGGCCTGGAATGGCTGCGTATGCGCGGCTGTATCTGACGTCGTCATGCGTTTACCCGGTCAATCGAAATGGGAAGAAACCGGGGATATAGCGCGACGGCAGGGGGGATCAAGTGGACGTGAGACATCGCCCGCCCATCATGAGGGCGGCTTGTCCGCGGAGCGGCGGCTCAGGTTACACAGCGGCCGGGCTGGAGCAGCTTGGCGACCTCGGTGAGGGCGCTGACCATCGGCTCGCAGGCCAGAGTGGGCTTGGTGCGGCCCTGTTGCTGGTCCTTCAGCAAGGACGGCGCCTTCGCGCTGCCGGTCTCGATCGATGCGGGGACCCGTAGCAGGATCGACGTATTCGCAAGATCGTTCAGCTGCATCGACACGGTGCGGCTGGGAACTCCCGTCCTGGTTTCGGCGAGACGGTCGGATTTACCGGAGCGGTTGATGTTCTGGCCAGGCTGGTCGGCCTTGGCGGCAACGGCCTGCCAGCGATCGGCGAGATCGTGCCCGGAGGCCAATTGCGCGGCTCCAAGCGCGAAGGTGATCGCGACGGCACCGAAAAATGCTTTTTGAATCTGTGACATGGCTGTCGATCCCTCGCCACATGGCGATCGCGGGAACAACGTTGGCAGACGCCCGCAAGTTCTCAGGCGTTAAGATCACTTAACCGTGTGCGAAACTCACCGCAGGCTGCACAAAAACTTTCGCTTACCCTGGAACGACTCGCGTGCCCATGAGTCGTCTCAACAGCCGGCTATTCCCCCCTGCCCCATAAGCCGGCGACGTAGGGCGCGACTGTGGTGATGCCAGTCGCGCCTTACTTTTATTCGGCGTCTATTTCGCCTTCTCCGCCAGCCACGCCCGTCCCTCGCCATAGAGCTTCTCGACCTCCGGCCCGGTCAGGCCCGGCATGTCGCGCTTGACCTTGTAGCCGATCAGCTCCTGCATGTAGGCGAGGTGGCGGTAGCCTTCGGGCAGCTCTGCCAGCGCGTTCTGATCGAGGCGGAGGGTCGCTGCGGGATCCACCGGGTCGATCCGGTCCTTCTCGTAGATCGGCTGGCGGCGGACGATGCCCCACTTGCCAATACCTGATTGGTCCAGCCGCTTCTCCAGGAAATCGTAGAAGCGCCCGGTGCAGACGACGTCGCAGACCACGTCATGCACGGGGGCGCGCTGCGAGATTGTCATCTTGGTCTGGGCGATGGCCCGCTCACCGGCGAGGTCGATGCTGGTGCCGCCGAGGAAATGCAGGATGCGCACGCCCTTGGCAAACCCCTCCTGGCTGACCCGCATGAACTCCCGCGCCGGCCCCTGAAACCAGGTCGCGGACATCCAGCCGTCGTCGTGCCAGACGGTGGCAAAGCGCTCCCAATCGCCGGCGTCGCGCCACACCGCCCAGTTCTCGACGAGGTCGCGAATGGCGAGGCGGTCGAGCAGTTGCTGGTCCATGGACACATCTCCGGCTGGGATCAATCTGCGCGAGGTATGAGCGGCGAAATCGATGCCCGTCAAGCGCGCCAAAACCCGACATGAAAAATCCGGCGCACCGCAAGGCACGCCGGATTGGATATTCGTCAGCAAACGTCAGGCCGCAGGCGCCTTGTTACGCCGCAGGCGCCTTCGGTGCGCGGTTGCGCGAATTGCGCTCGAAGAACAGCGCCTGGCTCGCCACCGCTGACACCATCGCGGGCTGGAACGGCTTCGAGATCAGGAACGCCGGCTCGGGGCGCTCGCCGGTAAGGAAGCGCTCGGGGTAGGCGGTAATGAACACCACCGGCACCTCGAACGTCTTCAACAGCTCGTTGACGGCATCGAGGCCGGACGAGCCATCGGCGAGCTGGATGTCGGCGAGGATGAGGCCGGGCCGCTTGTTCTTGGCCAGCGCGACCGCATCAGCATGGGTGCGGGCAACGCCGACGACATTGTGGCCGAGATTCTTCACCAGGCTTTCGAGGTCCATGGCGATGAAGGTCTCGTCCTCGATGATCAGCACGTCGGTGGCGATCTCGGCGGCCATTTCGCGGCCGGCGGTGTCGGCCAGCCGGCGCGTCTCGGCCACGTCGGTGCCGAGAATGTAGCCGACTTCCTCTTCCGAAAATCCTTCGAGCGAGAGCAGCAGGAATGCCTGCCGCGGCAGCGGCGTGATGTTCGACAGACGCCGCTCGGGCGGCATCGGCAAGGTGGCCACCTCGGTATCGTCGTTGACGGAGACCGAATTCCAGATCTGGGTGAAGAGCCGGAACAAGCCGACGCGCGGTCCATGGCTTTCATCAAGCACGGAGGGATCTCCGAGCATGGCCTCCAACATGGCTGCAACATAGGCATCACCGGAGGCCTGGTTGCCCGTCAGGGCGCGCGCATACCGGCGCAACAACGGCAAGTGTTCAGCAACGAGCTGCGAACGGGACATCCCCACTCCATTCATTTCGGGTCAAACCTTAAAAACCAGGAACTGCGAGGGGAGGCCCGGGTTCCCCTCCTGGAGCAGATTACGCCTCAGGCCAAGAAAAGTTCCCCCGGTCCGGGAACTTTTTGTCGAACCTGGAATTGACCTCGTCCAGGGAACGGATCCCGGTTGAGAAAACTTCTCTATTTTACAGTCACTTAACTCGGGGAAACGTGGAACAGGTCAATGAAAGATCTCAAGTCTCAAGCCAGCAAAAGCACGACCCCCGGCAAGGGAGGCCTTACGCCGGAGATCCAATCCCGGATCGGGCATCAGCTGCGCGCCATGTACGATGACGTGGTGCGACAGGGGGTTCCGGACCGGTTCGCGGAACTGATCAAGAAGCTCGATGCGCCGGGAGGCGCACCCCAAGTGGAAACGGACGGGGGCTCCAGCGACAACAACAATGGGAGGGATTGATGCCTCTCACGGATTCCCTGCGTGACGACATCCTCGCGGCCGTGCCCAGTTTGCGCGCGTTTGCGATCTCTCTCAGCGGCAACGCGGATCGCGCCGACGATCTGGTGCAGGAGACGCTGTTGCGCGCCCTCGCCAACATCGACTCGTTTCAGCCCGGCTCGAACCTGCCGGCATGGCTGTTCACGATCTTGCGCAACCTGTTCCGCTCCGACTATCGCAAGCGGCGGCGGGAGGTGGAGGATGCCGAAGGCAACTATGCCAAGACGCTCAAGACCCAGCCTTCTCAGAATGCGCATCTCGAATTCGAAGAGTTTCGCGGCGCGCTCGAGAAGCTTCCGCAGGACCAGCGGGAGGCCTTGATCCTAGTCGGCGCCTCCGGCTTCTCCTATGAAGATGCGGCCGCGATTTGCGGCTGCGCGGTCGGCACCATCAAGAGCCGCGTCAATCGCGCGCGCTCGAAGCTCGCCGCGTTGCTCTACGTCGACGGTGCCGAAGACTTCGGTCCCGACGAGACCATTCGTGCCGTGATCGGCGGCAGCGGCGGATAGCGCCCGGCGTCAATCATCACAAGACCGGACATGTGAAGACGGCCGTTTCTCGCGGCCGTCTTTGCGTGCTTGATTCACTAGAGCTTTTTCGGTTCTGATTGAATCAGAACCGAAGCTCCAGATTCTTGGTTTGACGCGTTTTCTTCCCGCGAACCGGTATCCACTTCGCTCGAAAACGCCCTAATCCACGAAGGTCGCGGTCTCCGCGACGGTGGCGCGCGAGGTGCGGTAGCCGTTCACCTTGTGCGCATTGTCGGCATAGCCGAACGAGATGCCGCAGACGATGCGGCGGTCGTCGGGCAGATTGAAGTGGCGGCGGATCAGACCGGAATGGCGCGCCAGCGCTGCCTGCGGGATGGTTCCGAGCCCGAGCGCCTGCGCGGCCAGCATGAAGTTCGAGACATAGGCGCCGCAATCGATCGCGCCGTAGATGCCGAGCGGCTCATGGGTGTGGATGATCGCGACATGCGGCGCGCCGAAAAAGTTGTAGTTCTCCATCGCCTGCTTGGCGTAGGCAGCCTTGTCGCCACGGGCGATGCCAAGCGTGTTGTAGAGCTGAAAGCCGCTCTCGCGGCGGCGTTCGAGATAGACGCCGGCATATTCGCGCGGCGGCACAAAATCATAATCGTCACCCAGCCCGCCGGAAGCCTCCTTGTAGATGAGTTGGCGAAAGCGCTCCTTGGCCTCGCCGCTGGCGATGAGGACCTGCCAGGGCTGGCTGTTGCACCAGGACGCGGTGCGCTGCGCGGTGGTCAGCACGTGCTCGATGATCGCGCGGTCGACCTGTTCGGGCAGGAAGGCGCGAACCGAATAGCGCTCGTTGAGGAGCTCTTCGAGAACGCCGATGCGGTCGGTCTGGTTTGCTTTTGCGTCCATGGATCTACTCGCTTTCGTGCCCCGGACGCGACGCAGCACGAAGTGATGCGGCGCAGAGCCGGGGCCCATTATGGCTCCTGGATCCCGGCTCTTCGGAGCGGCAATTCGCGCCGCACCGCGTCCGGGACACGCGACCTATCACCGCCCCTTGGTCGGGATCTTGTTATACGGCACATCCTTGTCGACGCGAATGTCGCCGGGCAAGCCCAGCACGCGCTCGGCGATGATGTTGCGCAGGATCTCGTCGGTGCCGCCGGCGATGCGCATCGAGGGCGAGGACAGCAGCATCTGCTGGAACTGGCCCTGCACCGTCTCCTCGTCCGGACCGGTGAGCACGCCGGCTGCGCCCTGGAGGTCCATGGCGTAAGAGGCGATGTCCTGCAGCATCATGCCCGACACCAGCTTGCCGATCGAATTTTCCGGTCCCGGCTGCTCGCCCTTCGACAGCGACGAGATCGCGCGGTAGCTGGTATATTTCAAACCGCTCGACTTCACCGCCCAGCTTGCAAGCCTGGAACGCACGGCGGGATCGTCGATGGCGAGCCCGTCCTCCAGCATCAGGCTGGAGCAGAACTCGAACAGTTCGGGGACGCCTGTCGCAAGCCGTGATCCGATCGACATGCGCTCGTTCATCAGCGTGGTCAGCGACACGCTCCAGCCTTCGCCGACGGCGCCAAGACGCTGGCTGTCGGGGATGACGACGTCGGTGAAATAGACCTCGTTGAACTCCTGCATGCCGTTGGCCTGCTTGATCGGCCGTACCTCGACACCCGGGCTCTTCATGTCCAGGAAGAACATGGTGAGACCCTTGTGCTTGGTCACGTTCGGATCGGTGCGCGCGATCAGCAGGCCGAAGTCGGAGTAATGCGCGCCCGAGGTCCAGATCTTCTGGCCGTTGACGACCCAGTTGTCGCCCTTCTTCTCGGCGCGTGTCCGCAGGCCGGCAACGTCGGAGCCGGCCGACGGCTCGGAAAACAGCTGGCACCAGATCTCCTCGCCGGAAGCGAGCTTCGGCAGATGCCGGCGCCTGGCGTCCTCGCTGCCCCAGGCCATCACGGTCGGGCCGCACATGCCCTCGCCGATCTGGAACGGCTGCGTCAGCTTGCCGTAGACGCCCTCCTCCTGCTGCCAGATCACGCGTTCGATCGGCGTGGCGCCGCGGCCGCCATATTCCTTCGGCCAGTGCAGGCAGGCCCAATTGCCTTCGAACTTCTTCTTCTGCCAGGCCTTGCCGACATCGACGATATCGTGATTGGCGAGCCGGATGCGGCCGAGCGACGACTTCGAGAGCTCGGCATGCAACTCCTTCGGCGCATTGGCCTCGACCCATTTGCGCGCGGTCTCGCGGAATGCGGCTTCCTGCGGGGTGTCGTCGAAATTCATGGCGGACCTCTTCGTTCTTGCTTCGTGCGGGGGCGGCAAAGCGAAGCGTGCCCACCACCTTCCTCGATCTCGATAGGATTGGTGGGCACGGTGCTACGCACCTTTGCCCACCCGACAAACTGCTCTGGAATGACGGCTAATTCCTTCCCTTCGTCGGGATCTTGTTGAACGGCACGTCCTTGTCGACACGGATATCGCCGGGCAGGCCCAGCACCCGCTCGGCGATGATGTTGCGCATGATCTCGTCGGTGCCGCCTTCGACGCGGGTCCCCGGCGCGCGCAGCAGCATGGCCTGGAAGCGGCCGGCAAGTTCGGCGTCCTCGGGACCGCTGACCACGCCGGCGGCGCCTTGAAGATCAAGCGCGTAGGTCGCGACGTCCTGGATCATCGAGCCCGCCACCAGCTTGCCGATGGAGTTTTCCGGTCCCGGACGCTCGCCCTTCGACAACGCCGAGATCGCGCGCATGCTGGTGTATCGCAGGCCGCTTGCCTTTACCGCCCAATTGGCCAGCTTCGCGCGCACCGCACGGTCCTCGATTGCGGGACCATCCTCCAGCATCAGGCTGGAGCAATAGTCGAACAGCTCCGGGAAACCGGTCGCGACGCCGGCGCCGATCGCGCTGCGCTCGTTCATCAGGGTCGTCAGCGACACGTTCCAGCCGTCATTGACCTCGCCGAGGCGCTGATGGTCGGGGATACGCACGTTGGTGAAATAGACCTCGTTGAAGTCGGAGGCGCCGCTGGCCTGCTTGATCGGCCGCACCTCGACGCCGGGGCTCTTCATGTCCAGGAAGAACATGGTGAGACCCTTGTGCTTGGCGACGTTGGGATCGGTGCGGGTCAGCAGGATACCGTAGTCGGAATAATGCGCGCCCGAGGTCCAGATCTTCTGGCCGTTGATGACCCATTCATCGCCGTCCTTCTCGGCGCGCGTGCGCAGGCCCGCGACATCCGAGCCGCCGGCCGGCTCGGAGAAGAGCTGGCACCACACCTTTTCGCCGGAGGCGAGCGGCGGCAGATAGGTGCGCTTGTGGTCCTCGCGTGCGAACGCCATCACGGTCGGCCCGCACATGCCGTGGCCGATGATGAACATGGCGGAGAGTTTGCCGAACGGACCCTCCTCCTGCTGCCAGATCACGCGCTCGATCGGCGAGGCCCCGCGGCCGCCATATTCCTTCGGCCAGTGCAGGCAGGCCCAGCCGGCGTCGGCTTTCTTCTTCTGCCAGGCCTTTGCGACCTGGAGGATGTCAGCGTTCTTGAGCTGCGTGCGGCCGAGCGAGGATTTGCGCAAATCCTCCTCGTACTGCCTGGGCGCGTTCGCATGGATCCAGGCGCGGGCGGTGGCGCGGAATTCGGCTTCCTGAGGCGTATCGTCGAAGTTCATGGCGTCTCTCTCTCGTGCTTCCGTAGGGTGGGTTAGCCGAAGGCGTAACCCACCACTTCCACCGAACATGCCGGCCGATGGTGGGTTACGCCAAGAGGTCTGCGCTGCGCGCAATCCGCTGGGCTAACCCACCCTGCGCATCTGTCATTACGCCGCGTTCTTCTTGCGCATGCGATCGATCAACTGGTCTTCCCAATAGGACAGGCTGCCAAGCCCAAGCGCCATGGCATTGGCCCGGCGGTAGTACATGTGGCAGTCGAATTCCCAGGTGAAACCCATGCCGCCGTGAACCTGGATGTTGTTCTTGGCGCAGTGCTGGAACGCCTGCGTCGCGCTGATGCGCGCGGCTGCGGCGGCTTCCGGCAGCTCGGCGGCGTTGGTCGAGAGCGCCCAGGCACCGTAATAGCTGTTGGAGCGCGCCAGCGTCGCCGAGACGTACATGTCGGCCAGCATATGCTTGACCGCCTGGAACGAGCCGATCTGGCGGCCGAACGCGATGCGGTCGAGCGCGTAGTCGCGGCCCATCTCCAGCGCACGGTCGGAACCGCCGACCTGCTCGAAGGCGCACAGCACGGCAGCGCGGTCGAGCACCTGGGTGAGGATGCTCCAGCCGTCACCGGCGGCCCCCAGCGGCTCCGCCTTGCAGTTCGTGAAGGTGATCTCGGCCTGTCCCCGGGTCGGATCGAGATTGGTGAGGCTCTTCACCTCGACGCCGCCTGCCTTGAGATCGACCAGGAACAGCGAAATGTCGCCATCGCGGCCGCTCGATCCCGTGCGGGCGGCGACCACGGCGAAATCGGCGATCGCACCATCGGGCACCGGCTTCTTGACGCCGTTGAGAACGCCGTTCGCCGCTGCGAGCTTGATGGATTTCGGCGACGGATTACCCTTGCCCTCGAACAGCGCCAGCGTGCCGATCGCCTCGCCCGAGGCGATGGCCGGCAGCCATTTCTTCTTCTGCGCGTCGCTGCCCGCGATCAGCAGCGCTTCGGCGGCCAGATACACGGTCGAGGAGAACGGCACCGGCGCATTGGCACGGCCCATCTCCTCGGCGATCACGCAGAGCTCGAGATGACCGGCGCCCGCGCCGCCGAACTCCTCGGGGATCGCGACGCCGAGAAAGCCCATCTCGGCGAGGCCCTTCCACAGTTCCTTGTCAAAGGGCGCCTTGCCGTCGAGCACGACGCGCACCGCCTTGGGCGAGCATTTTTCAGCGAGGAATTTGCGCGCCTGGTCGCGGAGCTGTTTCTGGTCGTCGGAGAAATCGAAGTTCATGGCGGGCTACCCTTCTTTATTCATCTTGATTTTGTGACGTCATTCCGGCGCGCGCGAAGCGCGAGCCCGCAATCCATAACCACCAGCCGGGGTTATGGAGTCCGGGCCTGGCCCTTCGGGCCATCCCGGAATGACGAATGGTGAGAGTGTCGTCTTCATCGCAGCACGACCACATCCTGATCCGGCTTGTCCGCATAGAGCCGCTCCACCATCGCGGCGCGGCGCTCGAGGCCGGCGCGCTGGTTGATATAACCCTTGTCGGTGAGCTCGTTGCCGTCGATCGAGGGCGGCTCGGCCATCAACATGGCGCGCGCGATGATCCGGCTGCTGGCGCCTTCGCACGCCGTGTTGTGTGCCTCCAGCCCGCGCCTGAAGCAGGCGATCACCTCGGGATGCTTCACCGCCTCCTCGAAACTCAGCTCGGGATTGCCGACGAGCTGCCGGCAGGCATGCAAATTCGGCCACGCCAGGAGGCCGATGAAGGCGCGATCCTGACCCGCGACCAGCGCGTCGTGGACGACGGGCGTTGCGGCCGCGATCGCATCGGTGCGAAGCGAGCCGACATGGACGAAGGTGCCGGTGGTGAGCTTGAAATCCTCCACGACGCGGCCGGCGAAGATGATGCCCTTCACCGGATCGGTCTCGTCGACGAAGATCCCGGCATCGCCAATGCAGTAGAAGCCTTCCTCGTCGAACATCTTCCTGGTCAGCTCAGGCTGGCCGAAATAGCCGGGCGTCACGTTGACGCCGCGAAGCCGCAATTCGTACTTCGAGCCGCTCGGCACCATCTTGAGTTCGACACCGGGGAACGGCAGGCCGATCAGTCCGACGCGCTCGGTGTCCCAATAAGTGCCTGTCGAGGTCGGCGCGGTCTCGGTCGAGCCCCAGCCAGTGTAAAACACGATGCGCTCGCCGGTGGTCTTCACCGCAAGCGCCTGCATGCGATCGTAGAGATCGTCGGGCAGACGCGCACCGCCATAGGCCATGATCGACAGGTTCTTGAAGAAAGAGCGGCAGAGCGCATCGTCCTTCTCCATCGCCGCCGCCAGCGCGGCATAGCCGGCCGGCACGTTGGCGTAATAGGTCGGCGAGATCTCGCGCAGGTTCCTGATGGTCTCCTCGAGCTGGCCCGGCATCGGCCGGCCGTCGTCGAGATAGAGCGTACCGCCATCGACCAGGACCGGATGGAACGCGGCATTGCCGCCCATCGTGTGATTCCACGGCATCCAGTCGAGCACGACCGGCAGCGGACCGCCCGGGCTGCGAGGCCGCACCTGCATCATCATCGCCGCATTGGCGCACATCATCTGCTGCGTGTTGATGACGGCCTTGGGCATGCCGGTCGAGCCGGAGGTGAACAGCAGCTTGCCGACGGTATCGGGTGTAATCTTCGCGATCGACGCCTCGACATCGGCCGTGACGGGCGTCGCCGCGAGTTCGGTGAAGCTGACGCTTCTGATGCCGTCGCAGGGGCGCACGACGTGAACGACCGTGACGCCGGTGAGATCGAGCGCCTTCAGCGCCTTCTCGAAGGTTGGCCCGTCCTGCACCATCACCACGGCCGGCTTGATCAGGTCGAACAGGTATTTCAGCTTGACGTGATCGTGGCTCATCAACGAATAGGCCGGCGACACCGGTGCTGCCGGGACGCGCGCCTGCATCGCGGCCTGCGTCATCAACGCGTGCTCGATGGAGTTGCCGGAAAGGATCGTCACCGGGCGACCGTCGAGATGGAGATTGAGCAGGCCTTGCGTCAACGCATCGACGGTGCGCTTGGCTTCGCCGTAGGATACCTTGCGCCATTCCCGCTTGGGGCCGCCGCGCTGCGCGAGCCAGATGCGCTCGGGCGCTTCCTTCGCCCATTTCGCCAATGAAGCCGGGAGGTGAGTCTCATAGGGTTGCAAGGGAATGCGCGACTTGAGCACGACGGTGCCGTCGCTGCGGCGCTCGACATCTATGTCGCGTGCCAGCCAATCCACTTTGCGAAAGGCGGGCTTCGTCATCACCGCCGCCGCGCTTCCACTCATTTTTGCGTCTCCCGGAATTACTGTCCTTTGCGGATCTTCATCGTTCAGCGCTTGATATAGACAGGCTTTCGCTTCTCAAGGAAGGCCCTGATGCCTTCCGAGAATTCCTCGGAGCGGCTGCACAGCACCTGGTTGCGATCCTCCATCGCGATCACGGCTTCCAGCGACCCGGCGTCCACGCTCATGTTGAGACATTCCTTGGACAGGCGCAGCCCGACCGGCGAGGCCGTCATCATCGCATCGACATAGGGCGCGGCGGCGTCATCGAGCTTGTCCTCGTCGACGACCTCTGAAACCAGCCCGACTGCGAGCGCCCGCGCGGCACCGATGAAGCGCCCCGTGAGGATCAGCTCAGACGCGACGGAGACGCCGACGAGCCGCGGCAGAAAATAGCTGGTGCCGATGTCGCAGCCACCAAGACCGAGCTTGATGAAGGCGCAGTTCATGCGCGCCGATTTCGTCGCGATGCGGATGTCGGACGCCAGCGCCAGCGCAAAACCGCCGCCGGCCGCCGCGCCCTGCACCAGCGACAGGATCGGTTGCGGGCAGCGCCGCATCAGCATCACGATGTCGGCGATGCGTCGCTGCGAATCCAGCGATTCCGTGACACCGGGCGGCTCCTGCTGCCCGGCACGGCGCGCCATCGCAGCCTTGAGGTCGAGACCCGCGCAAAAATTCCTGCCCGCGCCCTTCAGCACGACCACGCGCGTGTCGCGGTTGCGCTGGAGGCCCTGGAAATAGGCGTTGAGCGCGTCGATCAGCGCTGGATCGAGCGCGTTCAGACTGTCGGGACGATTGAGCGTGACCCGGTCGACGCCGTCGTCATGCTCGATCAGCAGCGGTTGGGACATGGGGCGCTCCTGCATCCGCTCTTCGATTGGCGGTTATTGCGCCCTCTCCCTTGTGGGAGAGGGCAAGTACGTCGCTGACCAAGACCTTGCTCGGGTGAGGGGTCTATCTCCGCGGATAGAGACCCCTCATCCGGCGCTTCGCGCCACCTTCTCCCACAAGGGGAGAAGGGAAGAAGGACGAACCTACCGCGGCGCCATGCGGATGGCGCCGTCGAGACGGATGGTCTCGCCGTTCAGCATCGCGTTCTCGACGATGTGCACCGCGAGCGCACCGTATTCCTTGGCATCGCCGAGACGCGAGGGATGCGGCACCTGGGCGCCCAGGCTCTTGCGAGCCTCCTCGTTCAGGCCCATCAGCAGCGGCGTGAAGAACAGGCCGGGCGCGATAGTATTGACGCGGATCTTCTGGCTGGCGAGGTCGCGCGCGGCCGGCAGGGTCAGGCCGACGACGCCGCCCTTGGAGGCCGAATAGGCGATCTGGCCGATCTGGCCTTCGTAGGCGGCAACCGAGGCGGTATTGATGATGACGCCGCGCTCCTCACCGACCGGCTCGATCGTGACGAGGCGCTCGGCGAACAGCCGCAGGCAGTTGAAGGTGCCGATCAGATTGACGTTGATGATGCGCGCGAACTTTTCCAGGGGATAGACGCCGTCGCGGCCGACGATGCGCTGCGAACCGCCGATGCCGGCGCAGTTCATCAGCACGCGGGCGACGCCATGCGCGGCCTCCGCCTTGGCGATCGCGGCCTTGATCTGCTCCTCGCTGGTGACGTCGGCATGAAGCGCGACGCCCTTCACCTCGGCGGCGACCTTCTCGGCATTGTCCTTGTTCTGATCGATCACGCCGATCCTGGCGCCCTTGGCCGCCATGGCGCGGGCGGTGGCTTCACCGAGGCCCGAACCACCGCCGGTGATGAGAACGGCTACGTCTTTCAACTCCATCGCAATGTACCTTTCCTTGGGCGTTTCTTCTCTAGACTTGAAGTGCTTCGGCCGGATTATCCGGCCGCGACGGCGTCCTCGGCTTGCGTGAGGATGCCGCCGCAGATCAGCGTTTCCATGTGCTTGATATATTGCCGGCAGACTTCATCGGTGACCGGACCGACGCCGGTCGCGCGAGACATCGCGTGCCGGCCGAAGAACAGATGATCGCAGGCGCCGATCAGGCTGGTGTAGAACAGCACCGGATCGGTTTGACGAAACTCGCCGCGGCTGATGCCTTCGGCGAGCAGCCGGCGATGAAAATCCAAGAGCGGCGCGACGAAGAATTTGGAAACCTCGTCGGCGGAGCCCTCATTGGTTTCGTGCAGCAGATAGTGAATCAGCCGGTTCATGTAGGGGAACCGATAATAGGCGCGAATGATGCCGACGATATGCAGCTTCAGCTTCGCCGTCGGCGTGATCGGCTGGGCCAGCAGATATTCGAGATTGGACAGTTCGGTCCCCGCGTCGCGCTCGAGCAGCGCCAGCAGCAGGCCGTCCTTGTTGCCGAAATGATATTTGACCAGCGCGGCATTGGCGCCCGACTTCTGGGCGATGTCGGACAGCGAAATCTCGATCGAGGAGCGTTCGATCATCAGCTCGCTGGCGGCCACGAGCAATTTCTCTGCCGTGGAATTCTTTCCGCTGGGGAGCCTGTTCGGTACGCTGGTCGTCACGGAGATCCCTGTCTCTGGCCGCTGGAGGCGGGGCGCAGATAAGCCGAAGCAGCGTCTCATCACAAGAGTTAATTGATCGATTGACTAAACGATAGCCCGCCCCTTAAATCTGCCCAGACAACCCAACGCGACACAGAACAATTCAGGGAGAGACCGACATGGCCGAGGCATATATCGTCGCCGCTGCGCGTACCGCCGGCGGGCGCAAGGGGGGCCGCCTCGCCGGCTGGCATCCGGCCGATCTCGCGGCCAAGGTGCTGGACGAGCTGGTCGACCGCACCAAGGTCGATCCCGCCCTCGTCGAGGACGTGATCATGGGCTGCGTCATGCAGGTCGGCGAGCAGTCGAACAACGTCGCCCGCAACGCCATCATGGCCTCGAAGCTGCCGGAGAGCGTTCCGGGCACCTCGATCGACCGCCAGTGCGGCTCCTCGCAGCAGGCGCTGCACTTTGCCGCGCAGGCGGTGATGTCGGGCACGATGGATGTGGTGATCGCAGCCGGCGTGGAATCGATGACGCGCGTGCCGATGGGGCTGTCCTCGCAGCTGCCGGCCAAGAACGGCTTTGGCAATTACAAGAGCCCTGGCATCGAGGCGCAGTATCCTAACATCGTGTTCAGCCAGTTCACCGGCGCCGAGATGATGGCCGAGAAGTACGGCCTGTCGAAGGACGACCTCGACGAATATTCCTACAACAGCCACCAGCGCGCGATCGCGGCGACACAAGCCGGTTACTTCAAGAAGGAGATCGTGCCGCTCGAGATCACCCGCGCCGACGGCAGCAAGGACACCCACCAGATCGACGAGGGCATCCGCTTCGACGTCACCCTCGACGGCATCAAGGGCGTCAAGCTGATCGCGGAGAACGGCAAGCTCACCGCGGCCAGCGCCAGCCAGATCTGCGACGGCGCCTCCGGCGTCATGGTGGTGAACGAGCGCGGCCTCAAGCAGCTCGGCGTCAAGCCGCTGGCGCGCATCCACCACATGACCATGACCGGCGGCGACCCCGTGATCATGCTCGACGCACCGCTGCACGCCACCAAGAAGGCATTGGAGAAGGCCGGCATGAAGGTCGACGACATCGACCTGTTCGAGGTCAACGAGGCTTTCGCTTCGGTGCCGACCGGCTGGCTCAAGACCACCGGCGCCGATCCGGCTCGCCTCAACGTCAACGGCGGCGCCATCGCGCTCGGCCATCCGCTCGGCGGCTCCGGCACCAAGCTGATGACGACGCTGGTCCACGCCCTGCACCAGCGCGGCAAGCGCTATGGCCTGCAGACCATGTGCGAAGGTGGCGGCATGGCCAACGTGACGATCGTCGAACGGCTGTAAGCGACTGCTTCGTAAACGGTGTCGTCCCGGACAGCGCGCCTCAAGCGCGCGCCGATCCGGGACCCATAACCAGAGAATCCAGTGGTTATGCGGCGCCGGAGCTCCATCTCGTTTCAACAACCACATCCCGTGGTTATGGGTCCCCGCATTCGCGGGGATGACATCCTGCTTGCCGCGAGACCACCTCGATGACCCATCCGTCCGTCTACGCCAGGACCACGCCCGACAAGATCGCCTACCGGATGGCGTCGACCGGCAAGGCGATCACCTATCGCGAGCTGGACGAGCTCTCGAACCAGGGCGCGAACCTGTTCCGTTCGCTGGGCCTGAAGGCGGGCGACCATATCGCGCTGCTGATGGAGAACCGGCTCGCCTTCATGGAGATCTGCTGGGCCGCGCAGCGCAGCGGGCTCTATTACACCGCGATCAGCCGCTATCTGAAGCAGGACGAGATCGACTACATCATCGCCGATTGCGGCGCCAAGGTCGTGATCACCACGCCGAAATGCGCCGACCAGATCAAGGATCTGATCACGGGCAATGCCGGTGAGCCGATCTTCTACATGGTCGACGAGCCGCTCCCCGGCTTCCGCTCCTATGACAAGGAAGCCGCCGCGCAGCCGGCGACGCCGATCGCGGACGAGGTCGCCGGTTACGACATGTTGTATTCGTCGGGCACGACCGGCCGGCCCAAGGGCATCAAGAAAGCTTTCGAGGGCGCCGCAATCGACGTGCCAAACGCATTCCTGCGCGTGCTCTGCGCCGACATGTGCGGCATGAACGCCGACAGCACCTATCTCTCGCCGGCACCGCTCTATCACGCAGCTCCGCTGCGCTTCAACATGATGGCGATCGTGCTCGGCGGCACCTCCATCATCATGGAGCACTTCGACGCCGAGGAATTCCTGAAGCTGGTCGAGAGATACAAGATCACGCAGTCCCAGCTGGTGCCGACCATGTTCGTGCGCATGCTGAAGCTGCCCGACGATGTCCGCGCCAAATATGACGTCTCGACGCTAAAGGGCGCGATCCATGCCGCCGCCCCCTGCCCGGTCGACGTCAAAGCGAGAATGATCGAATGGTGGGGCCCGATCCTGATCGAGTATTACGCCGGCTCGGAAGGCAACGGCGTCACCGTCTGCAACTCGCAGCAATGGCTGGAGCACCGCGGCAGCGTCGGCCGCGCGGTGGTCGGCAAGATCAAGATTCTCGATGAGAACGACGAGGAGCAGCCGGTTGGCGAGATCGGTACGGTCTATTTCGCCGACGCGCCTGTCTTCACCTATCACAACGATCCCGAAAAAACGAAGAAGGCCTACAACGCAAAAGGCTGGTCGACGCTCGGCGACGTCGGCTATCTCGACAAGGACGGCTTCCTGTTCCTCACCGATCGCAAGTCCTACATGATCATTTCGGGCGGGGTGAACATCTACCCGCAGGAGACCGAGAACGTGCTGATCACCCACCCCGAGATCGCCGACGTCGCCGTGTTCGGCGTGCCGAACGAGGAAATGGGCGAAGAGGTGAAGGCGGTGGTCCAGCCGCACGACATGACGCGCGCCGGCAAGGCGCTCGAGGCCGACCTGATCGCCTATTGCAAGACGCGCCTTTCGGCGATCAAGTGCCCGCGCTCGATCGATTTCGAAGCCGAGCTGCCGCGCACGCCGACAGGCAAGCTGGTGAAGCGGCATTTGCGTGACAAATACTGGCCGAAGGCCGCGGTGAAGATCTAGGGCAGGAGTTCGTGTCCCGGACGCGGTGCAACGCGTAGCGGTGCGCCGCAGAGCCGGACCCATCTCTCCAAACACCTGAGCTAATGGGCTGGGCCCCGGCTCTGCAGTGCGTCACTACGTGCCGCACTGCGTCTGGGGCAAGAGAGACCTTGCACCTCAATCAAACAAGCTCGGCGTGTGGTTCACCAGCGCGCCCTCGATCTCGAGTATCTTCAGCTTGGTCACCACGCCGCCATTGGCCGAGAAGCCGCCGGGCTTGTTGCCGGCCGCCAGCACGCGATGGCAGGGCACCACGATCGGACACGGATTGTGCCCGAGCGCCTGGCCGACGTCGCGCGACAGCTGGACGCCGCCGAGGCGCCTCGCGATGTCGCCATAGGTGATGGTCTTGCCGGGCGGGATGGCGCGGGCGATCTCGTAGACGCCGCGGTTGAAGTCGGGCACGCCGTCGAGATCGAGCGGGATGTCGGTGAGATCGTCAGGCTCGCCCGCGAGCAGTTTTGTGATGCGGTCGATCGCCGCCCGCACCTCGGCGGTCGGCTCGGCTTCGTTCGCGCCGGCGTGGCGCTGGCTGATGCGGGTGCGGATCTTGTCCTCGCCGCCCATCGGCAATTGCGTGCCGTTGATCCCGCGCGGGCCCCAGGCGATGGCGCAGAGGCCGATGCTGGTGTCGAACAGGGCAAAATGCTGGCTGGTCATGGCGTGGTTCCCGGCTGCGTCCTTGTCGCATGCCCCTGTTGCGCTCTGTGCCCAAATCTAGGCTTGGAAATAGTTGCGATCCACCCGGTTTCCGGGGATCGTGCACAGGAGTTCCGCACCCGCTTCACGAGCCGATCATGCAAAGCCTCCACGTCAACGGATACGACATGCCCTATCTCGACGTGGGCCAAGACAGAGGCCGGCCGCCCCTGGTCTGCGTGCACGGCTCGCTCAACGATTTCCGCGTCTGGGGCTGTGTGCTCGGGCCGCTGACTCAGCGGCATAGGGTGATCGTGGTCAGCCTGCGGCACTTCTTCCCCGAACGGTGGGACGGCGTCGGCGACACCTATTCGATCGCGCAACACGTTCAGGACGTGATCGCCTTCATCGACAAGCTCGATCTCGGCCCGGTCGACCTGATGGGCCATTCCCGCGGCGGACACATCTGCTTCCGCGCGGCGCAGGCGCGGCCCGATCTGTTGCGGCGGCTGATCCTCGCTGAGCCCGGCGGCGAACTCGACGCGAGCCTCGATCCGGACTATGTCGGCGGCCCCTCGCCGCTGCTGGCGCGGTTCACCGCCTCGGCCGAGAAGATCGCGGCCGGCGATGTCGACGGCGGCCTCGCCGTGTTCGTCGACGCGCTGGAGGGGCCCGGGGCTTTCGCGCGCTTGCCTGCGATGGTGAAGCAGAACCTGCGCGACAACGCCACCACGCTGATCGGCCAGGTCCGCGACAACCGCCCGCCTTTCTCGAAGGCGGATGCGGAAGCAATCAGGATGCCGACGCTGTTCATCCTGGGCGCGCGCACCAGGGGGCTGCTGCCGAAGGTGCTGCATGCACTCGCCGCGCACGTGCCCTATGCGAAGACGGCGATCATCCCGAACGCGACGCATCCGATGTTCGAACAAGCGCCGCAAAAATACTCCGAAGTCGTCCTGGACTTTCTGGCGAGCTGACCATGCAGACATTCCGCGTCAACGGTTACGACATGGCCTATCTCGAAATCGGAGAGGGCCATCCGCTGGTCTGCGTGCATGGCACGCTTGGCGATTTCCGCACCTGGTATTCGGTGCTCGGTCCGCTGTCGAAGGCCCGTCGCGTCATCGCGGTCAGCCTGCGGCATTTCTTTCCCGAGCACTGGGACGCCGTCGGCGACGACTACAAGATGGCGCAGCACGTCGCCGACACGATCGCCTTCATCGAGCAAGTCATGCCCGCACCCGTCGACCTGATGGGGCATTCGCGCGGCGGGCATATCGCGTTTCGCGTCGCGCAGGCGCGGCCTGATCTGCTCCGCAAGCTGGTGCTCGCCGAGCCGGGCGGTGACCTCGACGCCAGCCTGCCGCTGCCGGAGGGCACGCCCGCATATCCGCCGCTCGCCGCGCGGACCGCGCGCTCGGTGGAGATGATCCGCGCCGGAGACCTCGAGGGGAGCTTGCAGAATTTCTACGAGGGCATCGAAGGCGACGGTGCGTGGCGGCGGGTGCCGGCGGCGGCCAAACAGCAATTGCGCGACAACGCGCTCACCTTCCTCGGACAGATCAACGAGCAGCGCAGGCCGTACACGCTGGCCGATGCGCAGGCGATCAAGACGCCGACGCTACTGATCGGCGGCGGCGCCACCACCGGCAGCCTGTCGGTGATGTGGCGCGTGCTGGCCGCGCAGATCGCGGACGCCAGGACGGCGGTGATCCCCAATGCCGGCCACTGGATGTTCGAGCAGGCCCCGCTGGAGTTCGGCGACGCCGTGAACGCGTTTCTGGAGGAGTAGACGCCCTCTCCAAGGACAAATTTTGCGAAAACAACCCCATGCACAGTAGCGAGGCCAACGATATCAATGACTTACCGTGACTCCGAAACCACGGGGTGGAACGGGCGTCGGTCTTGACGCCCTGTCCATCCCTCGATACCTTCGAATACGGAATTCCGTATTCCCTTTGTCTCCCTCGGAGCTGCCGGCGTGATTCCTCTCGACCCGCTCCCGAACCTGATCGACCAGGTCTATGCGCGGATCCTGGAGGCGATCTCCGACCGCACGCTGCAGCCCGGGCAGCGCATCCGACAGAATGAGCTCGCGGACAAGCTCGGCGTCTCGCGCCAGCCGGTGTCGCACGCGCTGCATCTGTTGCATCGGCAGGGGCTTGTCGCCGAGAGCGGCCGTCGCGGCTTTGAAGTCACCCAGCTCGATCCCTCGCGCATTCGCCAGCTCTACGAGGTGCGCGGTGCGATCGACGCATTGGCTGCGCGGCTCGCAGCAATGCGTGCCGCGAGCGACGCAGCCGGACGCGCGCGGCTGGACGCAGCGCTCGCCGCCGGGCGCAAGATCGACCGCAACACGCCGCTCGGCGAACTCATCACGCTCGATGTCGACTTTCACCGTGCGATCTATCAGCTCGCCGGCAATCCCGTCATCGAGGAGACCATCGCGCCGCAATGGCCGCATATGCGGCGCTCGATGGCGACGGTGCTCTCCGAGCTCGATTATCGCGGCAGCGCCTGGGCCGAGCATGCCACGATTGCCGGACACATTCTCGGCGGCGAGGTGAAGGCGGCCGAACGCGCCGCGCTTGCGCATGCACAGACGGCAGGACGGATGACCGAGGAGAGATTGAGGGCGACGGACGAGGCGGCGGCGTAGGGCATAAGACGCTGTCATTCCGGGGCGCGCCACTTGGCGCGAACCCGGAATCCATCGAGCGGCAGAGACTGTAGATGAATGGATTCCGGGCTCACGCTTCGCGTGCCCCGGAATGACAACAAAAAGCAAACCAAGGAGGACGACCCATGAAACTGTCTCAGGAGCAATTGGAGTTCTTCCACCGCGAGGGCTGGCTGTTTCTGCCCGAGCTGTTCAGCCAGGAGGAAGTCGATTTCCTCGCCCATGAGGCGGTCGGCATCTACGATGCGAACCGGCCCGAGGTCTGGCGCGAGAAGAGCGGCGCGCCGCGCACGGCGTTTGCCGCACATCTCTACAACGAAGCCTTCGGCGTTCTCGGCGCGCATCCGCGCGTGATCGAGCCGGTCGAACAGGTGTTCGGCGAGCCCGTCTACATGCACCAGTTCAAGATCAACGCGAAATCGGCCTTCACCGGCGATGTCTGGCAATGGCACCAGGATTACGGCACCTGGAAGCGCGACGACGGCATGCCGGAGCCGCGCGCGATGAACATCGCGATCTTCCTCGACGAGGTGATGCCGATCAACGGACCCTTGATGCTGGTGCCGCAGAGCCAGCATGCCGGCGACCTCAAGGCCTCGCATGACCTGTCGACCACATCCTACCCGCTCTGGACGCTGGACGAGGAGACCGTGACGCGGCTCGTCAAGCAGGGCGGCATCGTGGCGCCGACCGGCAAACCCGGCGGCATGCTGATGTTCCACGGCAATCTGGTGCACGGCTCGGCCGGCAACATCACGCCCTACCCGCGCAAGATCGTGTACCTGACGCTGAACGCAGTCTCGAACTACATCCGCACACCGACGCGGCCGGAGTACATCGCGCACCGCGATTTTGCGCCGATCAGGACGGTGGACGACGACGCCCTGGTGCGGCTCGCGCGTGCGCCGCGCCAGGCGGCGGAGTAGAACTCCTCGTGCAACATCACCAACCGTCATGCCCGGGCTCGTCCCGGGCATCCACGTCTTGATATGGCCACCGGCAGTAAGACGTGGATGGCCAGGTCAAGCCCGGCCATGACGATCTGGATAAAGACGGGCGTCTCACAGTCATTTTGCATCACCGGATAGATCCCCATGAACCTCTTCCGTCTCCTCCAGGCCCGCGCGTCCGCGGGCAAGCCTGTTCGCGTCGCGCTGATCGGCGCCGGCAAATTCGGCTCGATGTTTCTGGCGCAGGTGCCACACACGCCGGGGCTGGAGGTGCCTGTGATCGTCGACCTCGACCGCGACCGCGCGCGCGAGGCCTGCCGCACCGTCGGCTGGGATGCGGAGCGCATCGCGGCGACCAGCTTCATCGATGACGGCGTACGCGCCATTGCCGGCGGCGCGATCGATGTGGTGGTGGAGGCGACCGGCAACCCTGCTGTCGGCATCCGCCACGCGCGCGCGGCGATCGCGGCGGGCAAACATGTCGTGATGGTCAATGTCGAGGCTGACGTGCTGGCAGGTCCGCTGCTGGCCGAGGAAGCGCGTAAAGCGGGCGTGGTCTATTCGCTCGCCTATGGCGACCAGCCGGCCCTCACGGCCGAGATGGTCGACTGGGCCCGCGCCACCGGTTTTCGCGTGGTCGCCGCCGGCAAGGGCACGAAATACCTGCCGGCCTATCACGACGTGACGCCGGACGGCGTCTGGCAGCACTACGGCCTGACCGCGGGTGAAGCGCAGTCGGCCGGCATGAATCCGCAGATGTTCAATTCCTTCCTCGACGGCACCAAATCGGCGATCGAGATGGCTGCGATCGCCAACGCCTGCGGCCTCGACGTCCCCACGGAGGGACTGCTGTTTCCGCCCTGCGGCGTCGACGACCTGCCGCACATCATGCGGCCGCGCTCACGCGGCGGCGTGCTGGAGCGGTCGGGCGTCGTTGAGGTCGTGTCGTCGCTCGAACGCGATGGAAGGCCGGTGTTTCGCGATTTGCGCTGGGGCGTCTATGTCGTGCTGGAGGCGCCGAACGATTATGCCGCCGATTGCTTCCGGCAATACGGCCTGAAGACCGACGGCAGCGGGCGCTTTGCCGCGATGTACAAGCCCTATCATCTGATCGGGCTCGAGTTGAACATCTCGATCCTGTCGGCCGTACTGCGCGGCGAACCGACAGGCCAACCCTACGGTTTCCGCGGCGACGTCGCCTCGGTGGCCAAGCGCAATCTGCGCGCCGGCGAAATGCTGGACGGCGAAGGCGGCTACACCGTGTGGGGCAAGCTTGTGCCGGCCGCCGCGAGCCTGAAGGCCGGCGCGCTGCCGATCGGCCTCGCCCATCGGCTCAAGCTGAAGCACGACGTCGCCCATGGCGAGATCGTGCGCTGGAGCGATGTCGAGTTCGACGCCAACAACGAGACGATCAGGACGCGGAAGGCGATGGAGGCGGCGTTCTCAAAGCAAGGTTAGGCGCAGGTCTCTTCAATCGAAAGGATTCTGCCACTCTGCTTCCGGCCCTGACATTCAGTCACCTTTCTGCATAGGCTGCAGAACATGACGCAAGCTGTAACAAGCAGAGGGGATTGGATAGAATTGCGCTGTCGCTGTGATTTGCTCCCAGAAGGACGGATCGAGCGCAGGTCTTTGCAAGGGATTCGCGCATGGTGTTGAGGTCGGTATGGGCGCTTTCGCTGCTTTGTGCGATTGCTGTTGGGGCGACCGCTTCCATGGCGCAAGACGCGCCTTTGACACTCAAGGCCGCCGGCAATGGCAGCACGTTCACGCCCTATGCCGAAGGCCTCGCCAAATTCATGCTCTCCAAAGACATCAGGATCGAGGTCAAGCGCAGCTCGGGCTCGAACGAAAATCTCACGACCGTCGATGAATCACCCACCACCCTGGGGACCGTGTTCATGGGATCGGCGTATGACGCCGTGAAGGGATCAGGCTGGGCGGCGGGGCACGAGCACAGGAACGTGCGCGCATTGTTTCCCATGTACGAGACGTCCTTCCAGATCGCGGCACTTCGCCAGCGTGGAATTTCTTCGCTCTCGGATCTCGACGGCAAGACGGTTGGCGTCGGTCCCGCGAAAGGGCCGCCGGAGGTGTTTTTCCGCGCGGCCGCCGAGATCGCGAAAATCAAACCCATCATCGTGACCGGCGATCCGGCCGAGCAGGCCCAGCAAGTGATCGACGGCAAGATCGATGCGCTTTGGCAGGGCGCACGGGTCCCGATCGGTCCGCTGGCAACCATCGCCGACAAGGCCGATGCGGTTGTCTTCGGGCTGACGGAGAAGGAAGTTGCCGCCCTGCTTGGCGTCCTGCCGCAGCTTTCGCCCGCCACCGTTCCGAGCGGGAGCTACAAGGGCCAGACGACCGAAATCAGAAGCGTCTCAGGTTGGAATTTTGTCGTGGCCAACAAGGATTTGCCCGACCATGTGGCTTACGCCATCACCAAGGCCGTCCTGACGGCTTCGGATCCGCAATCGCAGATCTATTCCGGGGCGGACGGGACGCTCGCCAGGAATGCCCCTTACAACCGGGTTGTGCCTTTTCATCCCGGCGCCCTGCGCTTCTACAAAGAGGCTGGCATCCAGATTCCCTGACCTTGAGGCCGCGCCACGTGAAGGCGCGCCAGCCCTCCCCCGCACGCGGGGGAGGAAGCTCTCTGCCGATTCCGCCAAACCGTGGGCGCCATATGCGATTGCCCGGCTCAAGCGGGCGAGGGAGCGCATCGAAGCGCAGGAACTGGCAACACTTTATCGAACGATGCTGGTCTAGCGTCCGGTCAGCCAGACCAATCCCTTCACGTCGCACAGAGCATTCATGGAACCGGCCAAACCCTCCTTCGCCAGCAAGCATGGTAACTCGGCACAAATCGCCTCCGCGGTGATAGCCGCTGCGGCGCTCGTCTTTGTCGCCTATCAAGTCCGGAGCATCCGCGCCAACGCGAGGATCGCGACCGCCCGGCAGGTCTACATGTCCTACAGCGAGTCGCTGCTGCGATATCCCAACCTGGCCGAGCCGAACCTGCAGAAGCTCCGGGCCGACCCGGACGAATGGGTGCGCTACAAGAATTTCGTCGCTCACATGCTGTTCGCCTATGACGAGATCCTCGGGGTCTACGACGAGCCGGAATGGCGCCGCAGCTTCGAGGAAGACGTCAGGTTTCACCTGCCGTATATCTGCGCCGATCTGCCGGCGGCGCTCGACGATACATACCTTGCCAAGATGCGCGTGTTGCTGAAGGCCGAGCGCGCCAAATGCGGCGCCGCTGCAAAGTCCTAGCGACGGAGCACCATTTACGTTGCGCGTGAAGCCGTTTCGCGCTGCCCAGCTATCGAGCTTGCCGCGCGCCGGGCATCAGGTCGATCAAGCCCAGGTCGACCAGCGTGCGATGGAAACGACGCTTCCGTTCGGAAGCTGACGCGAAATAGGCCTCTCCACAATCATCGAGCAAGCTCGCGCGCGTGGCAAATATCGGGTCGAGCGCAATGCCTGCACGTTGCAGGGCAACGGTGCCAAGGAAGGCGATATCGAGGTCGGCGCCTGGTCCCGGGGTGAAATCAGGGATATTGAGGGCCTCGATCGCATAGAACGTACGAAACCGAGACTTGTCATGTCCCGGCCGTTTCAGGTGCCGATCGATCTGCTTCGTCAGCACCGGCTGATGGTCTCCGTAGTGCACGATGAGGACAGGCCGCCCCGGGGCGCTGCTCGCCAGCTTGTCTTTGAGCTTTTTCCAGGTCGACGCGGTCTCTGCCAGCCGCGTGTAGTACTCCGCGTATCCAGCATCAGGGAAGCTGGCGGCGGCAAAGGCGCGCTCGCTCTCGAATTGACCTGGCGGCACGAGCTGCCGGCTGTGCGGACCATGATTGAAGTTGGTCAGCACATACAGAAATCTCGGTGTCGGATCGCTTGCGATCGCCCTGGTATGCACATCGATGACCGCATTCAGAAACACTGCGTCGGAGTTTGTCGCCTCGAAGCGGCGAACATCGAACGGTGACGGAAGTTCGTCGGCGAAGATGCGCTCCTCGATACCGATTGAACCGTAGAATTTCTCGTAGCTGAGAAAACCGCGGCGACAGCTGGATATGAGTGTCGTCTTGTAGCGGAGCGATGTCAGCGAGTGCGGCAAGCTGCTATGAAAACGGCCAGCGCCCTTCTGGAAGAGATAATAGGCGCTTGATCCGAAACTGGCGCTCGAAAGACCGGTCAGCAGGCTGAATTCGGATTGCCACGAACCTCCGCCAAAGATGTCGACGTTCAGGCATCCGGATTCTCCATCTGGCGGGGACAGAAAGGCCTCGACGCCCGGCTCGATGGGCAGACCGAAAATACGCGGATCGAAGACAGACTCGTGCTGAATGACGATGATGTCGGGAGAACAGGCAGAACGCGAAGGGGTGGCCTCTCTCAATGGCAGCGGTTCGTTTGCGATATCGCTCAGCGCCAACGCGCCGAACTGTCGCCAGGAAGCGGGGTCACCCAGCGAGACCATGAAGGTGGAGTAGAAGCACCGCCCTTGTGTCAGGTTAAGACGCAAAGAAGCCGCCTGCCTTGACTTGCAAGCCTTCGCAAAGCCAATGAGCGCCAGGCAGAACAGGGGAATTTGGTAGGCGATGGAAATCGCAGATCCTTCCGCATGGAGCATGATCGCGATCGAAACGCTCGCGAATAACACGGCTCCCGCCAGAACCCCCAGCATCATGCGCGGGTACTGCAACACGAAGAATGGGACCGTGCCCGCAAACGCCAGAGGCAAATCGGAAACGGTCAACTTCAGCGCGCTGTGATTGAACTTGACGGTTGAGATGCCGGTGATTGCGGCTGCCAGCAGACCAGACAGCAGGATCGCTCTCTCTGCATCCGCCATAAATAACAGCAGGACAGCGGCGTTGAAGAAAAGAGCGGCGACCGCAACCGGGAGGTGTTCAACGGTTCGTTCGGTCATCGCAACGGCGGTGATGACGCCCACGAGAATCAAGATCGAAATCATGGGATCAGGATGCGCCGGGGATTTGAATTTTTCAATTTGGGTCGCGGGCTCTTCGCGCATCATATGCCGCCATCGGCGCCAGCCGATTTTGCACCGCAACGGGAGACGCTCCCGCTGACATCATTCTGGCGATGATGAGCGCTTTATTACGGGCGAGCGACCAAAATTGAGGGCTTCAAGGCAACAGCCGCTCATCCTTCGCCTGCCTGAACCACTTCCGGAACATGTCCTCGGTGTCCATCATTTCGGTGAAGCCGGCGCGGTTGATCTTGACGGTCGAGACGATGGAGGGTTGGCCGGACTCGGTGTGGCCGTAGCGCAGGCTGTAGTCGGCGTACTGGAAAGAGAGGCCGACGAAGTCGGCGAGACCGGGCGACACCAGATTGTGCGTGCGCCGCAGCGCGTCCCAGGGACCGACCCAGTTGGGCCATTGCTTGGCGAGCGACAGCGGGACCGGCTCGCCGGGCTTCATCTCCAGCGCGTCCGCAACGGCAGGCCAGATGTTTTCCCAGGAGAAGACGTCGCCATTGGTGACGTTGAACGCTTCGTTCCGTGCGGAATTCGCTTCGCCCGACCAGGCGATCGCGCGCGCCAGCAGATCGACATCGACCGCCTGCGACACCCGCGCGGCGCCGCCGGGATAATGAAGCGGCCTGCCCTGCTCGCGCAGCATCGCGGCGTAGACGCCGAGCGGCGGGATCAGGTCCATCGCGCCGCCCATGGCGAGTCCGACGATCAAGACGGGGCGCAGGATGGTCCAGTGCCAGGCCTTGCCGACCTGCAGCTCGCGCAAAAAGTTTTCCTGCACCCAGTAGAAATTGGGCTGCTCGTACATTTCCGATCGGCCCTCGCGTGCCGGCACCGTCAGCGGGCGGACGTGCACGCCATAGGCCTTGGTGCCCTGTAGCAGGGCGACATGCTGGAGATCAGGTGCCGCAGGCTCGAGCGCACCCATCAGATTGCGCAG
>NZ_JAFCKW010000003.1:407500-433786 GCF_018129965.1 Bradyrhizobium diazoefficiens
GCGATACCTAAATATCTTTCGCGGAGAACCAGCTATTTCCCAGTTTGATTGGCCTTTCACCCCTAACCACAAGTCATCGGAGCCTTTTTCAACAGGCACCCGTTCGGTCCTCCAGTGAGTGTTACCTCACCTTCAACCTGCTCATGGCTAGATCACTAGGTTTCGGGTCTAATACAACGAACTTGACGCCCTATTCAGACTCGCTTTCGCTACGCCTTCGCCTATCGGCTTAAGCTTGCTCGTTAAATTAAGTCGCTGGCCCATAATACAAAAGGTACGATGTCACCCAGAACGTATCTTGGGCCCCATCTGTTTGTAGGTGTCCGGTTTCAGGTCTATTTCACTCCCCTCGTCGGGGTGCTTTTCACCTTTCCCTCACGGTACTGGTTCACTATCGGTCGCTGAGGAGTACTTAGGCTTGGAGGGTGGTCCCCCCGCGTTCAGACAGGATTTCACGTGTCCCGCCTTACTCGTGGATACATCATCGCATTACTCGTACGGGGCTATCACCCTCTGAGGCCCAGCTTTCCTGACTGGTTCCGATTGTCTTTGATGTATCACTGGCCTGGTCCGCGTTCGCTCGCCACTACTAACGGAGTCTCTGTTGATGTCCTTTCCTCCAGGTACTTAGATGTTTCAGTTCCCTGGGTTTGCTTGAAACCTCCTATGTATTCAGAAGTCTCATACCTTCTCTTGATAACCGGAAATCCAAAACCTCGCGGTCATGGTCCAGATCATTTCTGGTCGAACACCAAGACACAAGGTCTTGGAGTTCCGGCTATCGAAGGTGGGTTTCCCCATTCGGAAATCCGCGGATCAAAGCTTCTTCGCAGCTCCCCACGGCTTATCGCAGCGTAGCACGTCCTTCATCGCCTCTCAGCGCCAAGGCATCCACCGAACACCCTTAAGGCACTTGATTGCTCTCATTATCAATGTCCACACACTCGGCAGAATGTTGTCTGCAGAATTACCTTGCGGCACGCGCCCTCGATGAACGCTATCTGCAGCCGGACAATGATTAGAAAGACCAGCTTGCTTCGTAAGATCGTTCCGATAGCGAGGCGGTCAAGCTTCGCTAAAAGGATCATTTACAACTCACCCGACCTTCAGACGCAGCCTTGTGAGCTACACTAAAAGACGCTTGAGCGCCGAAATGATCCGGAGATAATGAAGTCTCGCGTGGCAATTGCTTGCCTCACGATCCAACTCGGATCGATCTCCTCTTTACGATGTCAGAAAACACGCAGCTTGCTGTCCATCCGGACTAACAAGTGCGAAGCGATGTTTCGCGGACGATTTGGGTACACGATCAGTCGATGATCAAACCATCTGGTGGAGCCAGACGGGATCGAACCGACGACCTCATGCTTGCAAAGCACGCGCTCTCCCAGCTGAGCTATGGCCCCGTAACCAGAAGACGAATGCTCACTCGATGAGTGTGGTGGGCCTGGGAAGACTTGAACTTCCGACCTCACGCTTATCAAGCGCGCGCTCTAACCAACTGAGCTACAAGCCCCTAACGCATATCCCGTCAAGGACCAGGGATCCTGCGCATGCAGGCCCAGCGCGTGTTCGTCCGCGAAGAAAGAGAAACGTAGACGGCGAAATCCCGCCAATGCAGCTCAACGATCCTGACGACCGTTGGCCACTGATGTTTCTAAAACAGCTCGATAGAAGCAAGCTTCTGAAGAGCCATCCTTAGAAAGGAGGTGATCCAGCCGCAGGTTCCCCTACGGCTACCTTGTTACGACTTCACCCCAGTCGCTGACCCTACCGTGGCCGGCTGCCTCCTTGCGGTTAGCGCACCGTCTTCAGGTAAAACCAACTCCCATGGTGTGACGGGCGGTGTGTACAAGGCCCGGGAACGTATTCACCGTGGCGTGCTGATCCACGATTACTAGCGATTCCAACTTCATGGGCTCGAGTTGCAGAGCCCAATCCGAACTGAGACGGCTTTTTGAGATTTGCGAAGGGTCGCCCCTTAGCATCCCATTGTCACCGCCATTGTAGCACGTGTGTAGCCCAGCCCGTAAGGGCCATGAGGACTTGACGTCATCCCCACCTTCCTCGCGGCTTATCACCGGCAGTCTCCTTAGAGTGCTCAACTAAATGGTAGCAACTAAGGACGGGGGTTGCGCTCGTTGCGGGACTTAACCCAACATCTCACGACACGAGCTGACGACAGCCATGCAGCACCTGTGCTCCAGGCTCCGAAGAGAAGGTCACATCTCTGCGACCGGTCCTGGACATGTCAAGGGCTGGTAAGGTTCTGCGCGTTGCGTCGAATTAAACCACATGCTCCACCGCTTGTGCGGGCCCCCGTCAATTCCTTTGAGTTTTAATCTTGCGACCGTACTCCCCAGGCGGAATGCTTAAAGCGTTAGCTGCGCCACTAGTGAGTAAACCCACTAACGGCTGGCATTCATCGTTTACGGCGTGGACTACCAGGGTATCTAATCCTGTTTGCTCCCCACGCTTTCGTGCCTCAGCGTCAGTATCGGGCCAGTGAGCCGCCTTCGCCACTGGTGTTCTTGCGAATATCTACGAATTTCACCTCTACACTCGCAGTTCCACTCACCTCTCCCGAACTCAAGATCTTCAGTATCAAAGGCAGTTCTGGAGTTGAGCTCCAGGATTTCACCCCTGACTTAAAGACCCGCCTACGCACCCTTTACGCCCAGTGATTCCGAGCAACGCTAGCCCCCTTCGTATTACCGCGGCTGCTGGCACGAAGTTAGCCGGGGCTTATTCTTGCGGTACCGTCATTATCTTCCCGCACAAAAGAGCTTTACAACCCTAGGGCCTTCATCACTCACGCGGCATGGCTGGATCAGGCTTGCGCCCATTGTCCAATATTCCCCACTGCTGCCTCCCGTAGGAGTTTGGGCCGTGTCTCAGTCCCAATGTGGCTGATCATCCTCTCAGACCAGCTACTGATCGTCGCCTTGGTAGGCCGTTACCCTACCAACTAGCTAATCAGACGCGGGCCGATCTTTCGGCGATAAATCTTTCCCCGTAAGGGCTTATCCGGTATTAGCACAAGTTTCCCTGTGTTGTTCCGAACCAAAAGGTACGTTCCCACGCGTTACTCACCCGTCTGCCGCTGACGTATTGCTACGCCCGCTCGACTTGCATGTGTTAAGCCTGCCGCCAGCGTTCGCTCTGAGCCAGGATCAAACTCTCAAGTTGGACTTGAACTTTGAACCGGCTGATCACAACGTTTGACGAGGTCCCACCATTGTCGACCGAAATCGACTTGCTGCCTGCGATTCACATCGCGGGCAACGATGGTGTTTCCTTTGAAACGTGTACCGCCGAAGTCTTTCGTCCCCTCACAGAACTCAAAAGCCGAAGCTCTTCAGTATCCGAGAGGCGCAAGGACTCCGCCGTCCACGTTTCTCTTTCTTCATCTTCACTTGTCAAACAGCCCGGGACCAGAAGGCCCCAACCTTCCAGAGAGGAAGGGTTCCGACACCCTTACCGACGACGAATGAACTCCAACCGATTTGCGTCGGCTGTTGTGCACTCAACAAGGTGAGGAGCATCAGTTGCGCGTTCGCTCGCCTTGGTCAGTGACCCGGCGGCGCCGCGCTCAGTGGTCGGGTTATAGGCCCCCCCGCCCGGGATTGTCAACGCCCATCGTCAACAAATCGTCGCACAGTGGATCGTCGCGAAAAAGACAGCGATTACAGTCGATTAGGAGGCGCTGGAGGCGCCCGACCGGAGCCACGGCGCAAAAAATCTGAAAAAAAGTTTGCCCGCCGGCGGGCTCCGGAGGTGGTTTTAGGCGCCTCCCCGGCAGGCCACCCGCGCCGGGCTCTTCAGGAAACTTTTTCCATATCAGACGCCGTACTTGAGCCACATTCCCGCGGCGTTCTGGTACGCGACAAGCTTGAATCGCAGGGATGCCAGTGGGGGCTGCCGGCGATTTTCGTGGGTCAGAGGAAGGCGATCTCACGTATGACGCGGCCTTCTTCAGACATTCGAGAGACATCGAGAGCGCTTTTTCCGTCCAGCTGTTCGTAATTTCGGCCGGCCCCGAGCTGGGGCTTTCTGAGCGCGGGCAACTTTACGGCTTTCCCGTTCCGGCAATCCCCTTGAAGAGGGCGGCCAGGACCGGGGTCGAAACCAGGCATCTTGGGTCGTTAATGGGGGACTTCGGTTGAACCAGAGGACGTCACGCGGCGCTTACGGGCGTGAGACCGGGATCATCGATCTCGGCCACGAGCCGCCGCTGTCCGTCGACGGATCCGAAGCCGCCGTCATCGATCGCCGTCGCGTATCCGTGCAATGGTTCAGCGGCACGATCCTCACCGGCCTCTGCGGCGCAGCCTTGATCGGCGGCGCCGTTTTCGCGTCGCTGGACGGCGAAATGACCTTCGCCAAGGTGCCGGAGCGTGTCGAGGGCGCGCTGCGCGGAGCTTTCGGCGCCGCCGATCGCGCCGCCACGCTGCACAAGAGCGACCGCCTGCCGCCGCCGAACGAATCCTCCGCCTCGCGCAACATCGTGCGCGTCTCGACCGTCGCCCGCGTCGGCAACCGCGACGTGATGCGCGTTCGCCCCTTCATCCGGATCGCCGGCAATCTGTCGATGACGACGAGCGAACTGTCGTCGAAGATCCCCCCCTTCAACGCCCAGCGCCTGCTCACCGACGTCGGCTCCGATCCCAAGGCCGCATCGGAGGATCCGAACAATCCGGAAGCCGTCGAGCCCGACGCCGAGGTTTCCTTCGTCACCAAGGACCTGTCTTCGGTGTTGCCGAAGGCCAAGATTTCCGCGGTGGTGGCACTCGACGACATCCTGATGCGGGTGCGCGATGCCGCCAACTGGCGCGGCAATGGCGGGGTGCGCTACGCCTCGCTCGCCAATGCGGCCGCCGACATCTCCGGCGCGACCGGCAGACCCGACACGGGCAAGTCCGACATCAAGATGGCCTATGCCACCGAAGTGTCGCCGTCCGATCCCTATGCCGGCTTCGAGACGCGCGTGGTGCCGGAAAACGTCACGCTGCTGCCCAAGACCAAGGAGCAGATCACCGGAGGCAATCCCAACGGCGAACGCGTCCACATGGTCAAGAAGGGCGACAGTGTCGGCTCCGTGCTGCGCGATCTCGGCGCAACGGTCGAGGAAATCAAGGCGATTACCGCGACCTTGGGGCCCCGCGGCCGCGACGGCGGCCTGAAGGAAGGCGAAAAGCTTCGCATCCTGATGGCGCCCGCAAGCCCCGGCGCCCGCCTGCAGCCCTATCGCGTCGTGGTTGCAAACGACACCATGGTCGAGGCGATCGCAGCGCTGTCGGATCTCGGCAAATACGTCGCGGTCGACGTTTCAAGCATGAACACCGTCGCCGAAACTGCAGCCAATCCCAGCAGCGATGACGATGAAGACGACGACGGAACCGGCGTGCGGCTCTACCAGAGCATCTACGAGACCGCGATGCGCAACAAGGTCCCGATGCCCGTCATCGAGGACATGATCAAGATCTACTCCTACGACGTCGATTTCCAGCGCAAGGTGCAGCCGGGCGATTCCTTCGACGTGTTCTACGCCGGCGAAGAGGAAGGCACCACGTCGCCCGACAAGAACGACGTGCTGTTCGCCTCTCTCACGGTCGGCGGCGAAACCAAGAAATACTACCGCTACCAGAGCCCCGACGACGGTGTCGTCGACTACTACGACGAGACCGGCAAGAGCGCGAAGAAGTTCCTGGTCAGGAAGCCCGTCAACAACGCGATCATGCGCTCGGGCTTCGGCGGGCGCCGCCACCCGATCCTCGGCTATGTGAAGATGCACACCGGCGTCGACTGGGCCACCGCCTACGGCACGCCGATCTTCGCCTCCGGCAACGGGGTCATCGAGCGGGCCGAATGGGAAGGCGGCTACGGTAAATATATCCGCATCAAGCATTCCAACGGCTACGAGACCGCCTACGGCCACATGTCGGCCTTCGCCAAGGGCATGGAGATCGGCAAGAAGGTCCGCCAGGGCCAGGTCATCGGCTTCGTCGGCTCGACCGGCGCGTCGACCGGTCCGCACGTGCACTACGAAATTCTGGTCAACGGCCGCTTCGTCGATCCGCTGCGCGTCAAACTCCCCCGCGGCCGCTCGCTGGAAGGCCCGATGATGGCAAGCTTCGAAAAAGAGCGCGACCGGCTCGACAGCATGATGACCGGCCGCGGCGGCGTGGTCGCGCGGATATCGGACGCGACGGGTGGACCGTTGCAGGTGACGAACCGCTAGGTTTCTGCCGGCGATTAAGCCAAAAACGCCCCGGGAAGCACGGCTCCCCGGGGCGTTTTCGATTCAGGAAAACGCAGTTCTCAGTTCAGCTTGCGCTTCGGCAACGGTGCCTCGAACTGGGCGATTTCCGCGGTCTGCGGGGCCATGCCGTTGAAGGTCAGCACGTTGCCTTCGGACGAGATCGCAACCGCATCCCCGTCCTTGATGTCGCCGGCCAGGATCATCTCGGCGAGCGGATCCTGGACGTAGCGCTGCACCACCCGCTTCAGCGGCCGGGCACCGTAGGCGGGATCCCAGCCCTTTTCGGCGAGCCAGTCGCGCGCCTTGCCGTCGAGCGTGAGCACGATCTTGCGATCGCTCAGGAGCTTTTCGAGACGGGCGAACTGGATCTCGACGATCCGGCCCATCTCGCTCTTCTGCAAGCGGTGGAACAGGATGATCTCGTCGACGCGGTTCAGGAACTCCGGCCGGAAATGCGCCCGCACCGTCGCCATCACGTGCTCGCGCACGACCGACGTGTCTTCGCCCTCCGGTTGATTCACCAGGAATTCCGAACCGAGGTTCGAGGTCATGATGATCAGCGTATTGCGGAAATCCACGGTACGGCCCTGCCCGTCGGTGAGGCGGCCGTCGTCGAGCACCTGCAACAGGACGTTGAAGACGTCAGGATGCGCTTTCTCGATTTCGTCGAACAGCACGACCTGGTAGGGCCGGCGCCGCACCGCTTCGGTGAGCGCACCGCCCTCGTCGTAACCGACATAGCCCGGGGGCGCGCCGATCAGCCGCGAGACCGAATGCTTCTCCATGTATTCGGACATGTCGAGGCGAACCATTGCGGTCTCGTCGTTGAACAGATACTCGGCGAGCGCCTTGGTCAGCTCGGTCTTGCCGACGCCGGTGGGCCCCAGGAACATGAACGAGCCCATCGGGCGGTTCGGGTCCTGCAGGCCGGCCCGCGAGCGGCGCACGGCGGTTGCGACCGCACGCACGGCCTCGGCCTGGCCGACGACGCGCTGTCCGAGCTGCCCCTCCATCTTCAGGAGCTTCTCCTTCTCGCCCTCCAGCATCTTGTCGACCGGCACGCCGGTCCAGCGCGAGACCACCTGCGCGATGTGGTTGGCGGTCACCGCCTCCTCCATCATCTCGCCGGACTGCGTCGTATTTTCCTTGGCCTCGATATCCGCAAGCCGCTTCTCGAGCTGCGGGATCCGGCCATAGGCCAGCTCACCCGCCTTCTGGAATTCGCCGCGCCGCTGCGCGTCGGCGAGATCGACGCGTAAGCCGTCGAGTTCCGCCTTCAGCTTCTGGGCGTCGGAGAGCTTGTTCTTCTCCGCGCTCCAGCGCGCCGTCAGCGCCGCGGATTTCTCCTCGAGGTCGGCCAGCTCCTTTTCCAGCGTCTGCAGGCGGGTCTTCGAACCGGCATCGCTCTCCTTCTTCAGGGCCTCCTGCTCGATCTTCAGCCGGATGATTTCCCGATCCATGGAATCGAGCTCTTCCGGTTTGGAATCGACCTGCATCTTCAGCCGCGCCGCCGCCTCGTCCATCAGGTCGATGGCCTTGTCGGGCAGGAAGCGGTCGGTGATGTAGCGGTTCGACAATGTGGTCGCGGCCACCAGGGCGGAATCGGTGATGCGCACGCCGTGATGCTGCTCGTACTTGTCCTTCAGGCCGCGCAAGATCGAAATGGTGTCCTCGACCGTCGGCTCCGGCACGAAGATCGGCTGGAACCGGCGCGCCAACGCGGCATCCTTTTCGACGTGCTTGCGATACTCATCCAGTGTCGTCGCGCCGATGCAATGCAGTTCGCCGCGCGCCAGCGCGGGCTTGAGCAAATTGGACGCGTCCATCGCGCCGTCACCCTTGCCGGCGCCGATCAACGTATGCATTTCGTCGATGAACAGGATGATCGAGCCCTCAGCCGAGGTGACCTCCTGCAGAACGGCCTTCAACCGCTCCTCGAACTCGCCGCGATATTTGGCGCCCGCGATCAGCGAGCCCATGTCGAGCGACAAGAGCTTCTTGTCCTTGAGGCCTTCCGGCACGTCGCCGTTCAGGATGCGCAGCGCCAGCCCTTCGACGATGGCGGTCTTGCCGACGCCGGGCTCGCCGATCAGGACGGGATTGTTCTTGGTCCGGCGCGAGAGCACCTGAATCGTGCGGCGGATCTCCTCGTCGCGGCCGATGACGGGATCGAGCTTGCCGTCGCGCGCGGCCTGGGTCAGGTCGCGGGCATATTTCTTCAACGCGTCATAGGCGTTTTCGGCCGTTGCGGAATCCGCGGTGCGGCCCTTGCGCAGCGCCTCGATCGCGGCGTTGAGATTCTGCGGGGTAACACCGCCCTTGCTGAGGATCACGCCGGCCTCGCTGGTCTTTTCCAGCGCGAGACCCAGCAGCAGCCGCTCGACGGTGACGAAGCTGTCGCCGGCCTTCTCGCCCGCCTTTTCGGCCGCGTCGAAGGTCCGGGCGAGTTCCGGCGCGAGGTAAATCTGGCCGGCACCGCCGCCGGAGACCTTCGGCACCTTGCCCAGGGCGTCTTCCGTCGCCTTGAGAATTGCGCGGGAATTGCCGCCTGCGCGGTCGATCAGACCGGCGGCCAGCCCTTCATTGTCGTCCAGCAGCACCTTGAGGACGTGCAGGGTCGAAAACTGCTGATGCCCTTCGCGCACCGCAAGCGACTGCGCGGACTGGACGAAGCCCCTGGAGCGTTCGGTATATTTGTCGATATTCATGATCTTCTCTTTCCCTCGGCCTGCCCATGGAGCCCACTCAGGCACTCCAAACGGCATCTTCACTGGGTTTCCGCTGCCTGCGTTGACGTTCCTCAACGCAGCAAGCGGTCCTTATCAGCCGGCGCTGGCGCCGGCCTGATCCAGATGTGGGAAGGGCGCTCCCGGATCGGAAGAGGCAAGTTCACAATTTCGTGCGCGGATCGGGCTGCTTGGCGCCGGCGGGTCAAATCCCTTAAATGGCGGCATGACAGCCAGCACAGATGCCGAAATCACCGGGCTCTATCGCTACCCGATCAAGGGCCTGACACCGGAGGCGCTGCAAAGCGTGCTCCTGCGGACCGGCCAGACCCTGCCCGCCGACCGCCGCTACGCCATAGAGAACGGCCCGAGCGGATTCGATCCAGAGCAACCGCAGTGGAAGCCGAAAATCCAGTTTCTGATGCTGGCGCGCAATGAGAGGCTGGCGTCCCTCGACAGCCGGTTCGAGGACGCGACCAACCACCTGACCATCCGCAAGGACGGACAGATCGTCGCCAGCGGCGATCTCGAGACCTCTGCCGGGCGGGCTGCGATCGAGGGTTATTTCCGCGAGCATTTTCAGCCGGAGCTGAAGGGGCCGCCCAAGGTCCTGTCAGGACACGATCACAGCTTTTCCGACGTCGCCCGCAAGGTCGTGTCGATCATCAATCTCGACAGCGTCCGCGCCATCGAGACCATGCTCGGCGGCACCAGGGTGCATCCGCTGCGATTCCGCGGCAATCTCTACGTGACGGGCTGGCCGGCCTGGTCCGAACTCGAGCTCGTCGGCCAGACGCTCGCGATCGGCAAGGCCCGGCTGAAGGTGGTCAAGCGCATCGTCCGCTGCCCCGCCGTCAACGTCGACCCCGAGACCGCTGCGCGCGATCTCGAAATACCCCCGACGCTCTCGCGCCATCTCGGCCACATGGATTGCGGCATCTATGCCGAGGTGATCGCCGATGGCGAGATCGGCGTAGGGGACGCGGTCGCGATGGAAGAGCCGAGACTGGTGTGAGGTGCCGTAGGGTGGGTTACGCTGCGCTAACCCACCCTACGGTCCCACTTCAGTTCGGCATCACATACGCATAGATCCGGCCGCGCGAGACCGGCGCCTCGCGGACGCGGTTGCCGTTATTGCCGGAGATCATGATCGGATTGCCCTGCGCATCGATGCCGGTGATGATGCCGACATGACCGCCCCGGCGGCCGCGCGACATCACCGCGATGGCACCGACCTGCGGACCGGACACACGCGTACCGTAATGCGCGAACGAATTGGCCATGTCCGATCCGGTGCCGCGATGGCCGGTCTTCTCGAGCACCATGTTCATGAAGCGCGCGCACCACAGGCTGCCGCGCCCGGTCGGATTGCCGCCAACATAGCGGCGCGCCTCGGACACGAGGCCCGATCCACCACCGAAGCCGCCGCTGCTCATGGAGCTATTGGCCATGCCGCCATTGTTGGCGTTCGGATCATAGCTCGCCTGGGTGTTGGCGAAACCACCGGCCTGCAATTGCGCCGCACTGCGCTCGAAGCGCGAGTTGCCGGCGTGACGGCGATCATGATGATATCTGGCGTGATGCGCGTGCGCGTGCCGCTCTGCGCTATGACGATGCGGCCGTGCCGAGGCCGGAGACGAAAATGCGGCGACCGCCGCGAAGAAAAGCGCCAGCGCGACAACACAACGCGACAGGCGAGACGCAAACAACTCGAACATTCTTCATCCTTCGTTGACACCCCCAGTTCCCGATCGGCCCGTGCACGGCCGATATCCACGAGGCCGTTAAGCCGCCCGATGTGGCGAGAAAAAGACGCCAAGGCAGCGACACGGCAGCGAATGGCTGCGATGATTTTGTGTCGATGCTGCCGCATTGCGGACAACAGCATTAACTGCAATCCTGCAAGGGCGGCTCGAAGAGAGGGAAACAGTTAATGCCCCACGCCACGACCAGGGATGACGTCCGCATCTATTTCGAAGAGGCGGGTCAGGGAACGCCGATCATCTTTCTGCACGAATTCGCGGCCGACTACACCAATTGGGAGCCGCAGATGCGCTATTTCTCGCGCGGCCACCGTTGCATCACCTATTCGGCACGGGGCTACACACCGTCGGATGTGCCTGATGGCGAGGTCTACAGCTATCAGCATTTCTATACCGATGCGCTCGCCGTGCTCGATCATCTCAGGATCGAGCGCGCGCATCTCGTCGGTCTCTCGATGGGCGCATACTCATCACTCCAGATCGGATTGAACGCGCCGCAGCGCGCGCTGTCGATGACGCTGGCCGGCGTCGGCTCGGGTTCGGAGCTCGAGAACCTCGACGCCTGGCGCAAGCAGTGCCGCGCCAATGCCGAGCAGTTCGAAACGCTGGGCTCTGCGGACGTCGCAAAGGTGACGCGCGAGGCGCCGAGCCGGATTCCGTTCCTGGTCAAGGATCCGCGCGGCCACGCGGATTTCTACGCCGCGCTGGCGCGGCACGACGCCAAGGGTTCGGCGAACACGATGCGCGGCTTCCAGGGCGGCCGTCCGTCGATCTACACGCTGACGGAGGACATCAGGAAGGCGGCAACGCCCGCGCTGATCATCTGTGGCGACGAGGACGATCCCTGCGTCGGGCCGAGCCTCTTCCTGAAAAAACACCTTCCCGCAGCGGGCCTCGCGATGTTTCCAAAGTCAGGCCACGTGCTCAACCTCGAAGAGCCCGCGCTGTTCAACGCGAGCGTGGAGCGGTTCGTGACGCTGGTGGAGGCCGGACGCTGGCCGATGCGCGATCCAAGGTCACTGGCGGGGCATTAGCTTAAGGTCGGACATCGCTAGCCCGGATGGAGCGGAGCGTAATCCGGGCTACGGGTTTGAACTACTTCCCCCCGCCCCGCGTCAGCAGAAACACGCCCTGCTCGCCGAACATGTTCCACACCCACCAGGGCAGGTTCAGCGGGATCGGGCGGCCGTAGAGATCGAGCGCGACGGCGCGCTCCATCTTGACGTCGATCGCGTCGCAGAGCTCGACGAAATCCTTGATGGTGCAGAAATGGATGTTGGCGGTGTCGTACCAGGTCGCCGGCAAATTCTCCGTGCGCGGCATGTGGCCGCCGATCAGGAGCTGGAGTCGCATCTTCCAGAAGCCGAAATTGGGGAACGACACGATGGCGCGACGGCCGATGCGCAGCAAATTCTCCAGCACGACCTTGGGCTGCCGTGTCGCCTGCAGCGTCTGCGACAGGATCACGTAATCGAAGGCGTCGTCGGGATAGTTGACGAGGTCGGTGTCGGCATCGCCCTGCACCACCGCAAGCCCCTTGGCGACGCAGCGGTTGACGCCCTCGCGCGACAATTCGATGCCGCGGCCGTCGATGCCACGGGTCTCCAGAAGCTGCAGCAGGTCGCCCTCGCCGCAGCCGACGTCGAGCACCTTCGAGCCCGCCTTGACCATTCCGGCGACCAGCAAATGGTCGGCGCGAAAATGGCCGGACTGCTCCGCGGAGAGGCCGCCGAGCGGCAATGCTTCCTGTACGGACATCGCTAGCCGTCCTTGTCAGTCGTTCTTGCCGGTGAGGCCGCGCGCCTTGCCCGCCGATTGCAGGAAGGCGCGGGAGATGTCGAGGAATTCGGGCACGTCGAGCAGGAAGGCGTCATGGCCGCGATCGGTCTCGATCTCGGCGAACGACACCCGCGCGCTGGACGCATTCAGCGCATGCACCAGCGCGCGCGATTCCGAGGTCGGAAACAGCCAGTCGCTGGTGAAGGAGACGACGCAGAAACGGGTCTGGATGCCCGCGAACGCCTTGGCGAGCACGCCGCCATGATCGGCGGCAATGTCGAAATAGTCCATCGCGCGCGTCAGATAGAGATAGGAATTGGCGTCGAACCGCTCGACGAAGGACGAGCCTTGGTAGCGCAGATAGCTCTCGACCTGGAAGTCGGCGTCGAACGAGAAGGTCGGCAGCTCGCGGTCCTGCATGCGGCGGCCGAACTTGCGATGCAGCGCGGCGTCCGAGAGATAGGTGATGTGCGCGGCCATGCGCGCCACCGCGAGCCCGCGATGTGGATGGATGCCCTGATCGGCATAGCGGCCATTGTGCCAGTCGGGATCGGCCATCACGGCCTGGCGCCCGAGTTCGTGGAAGGCGATGTTCTGCGCCGAATGCCGCGTCGCGCAGGCGATCGCCAGCGCGGAGTAGACGCGCCCGGGATAGGCTGCGGTCCATTGCAGCACCTGCATGCCGCCCATCGAGCCGCCGACGACAGCGAACAACGTATCGATGCCGAGCCGGTCGACCAGCATCGCCTGCGCGCGCACCATGTCGGGGATGGTGATGACGGGGAAATCCAGGCCCCACACCTTGCCGGTCGCGGGATTGAGCGAGGCCGGGCCGGTCGAGCCCATGCAGCCGCCGATCACGTTGGAGCAGATGATGAAGTAGCGGCCGGGATCGAGCGGGCGGCCGGGGCCGACCAGCGTCTCCCACCAGCCGGGCTTGCCGGTGACGGGGTGCACGTTGGCGACATGCTGGTCGCCGGTGAGCGCATGGCAGATCAGCACCGCGTTGGAGCGATCGGCGTTGAGCTCGCCATAGGTCTGATAGGCAATCTGGAACGGGGTGAGATCGACGCCGCAATCGAGCCGCAGCGGCTGGTCGGCACCGAACCGCGCAACCTGTGAACTCGGATGATCCACCTCATGCGACCGGTCGTCGGAACTGATCGCGGGACTCGGAATCGACTTGACGCCAACCATCATCGACCTCGTTTGCGACCGGCTAAAAAGCCGCCGCTGGATTCAGGCCATGAAAAACCCGGCCTGAACGATAGGTTCGGCCGGGATCGGAAGCGTCCCCGGCCTGTTTAGCGAGTTTTTTAACGTGGCTGCAAGCCGGCCGGCTCAAATGACCACGGAACGGCTAAAAACTAGTGTCTTGAGCGGTTTTCGTCAAGTCGCGGTCCGGATTAACCAAAATAGTCCGTCACCGAGCCGCCGCGCAGGGCCAGTTTTCCTTCCGTATTTCTCTTTGCTTTCGCCGCTCCGACTGCCTAATCAGGACCTCGACAGCAGCGGGCCCGGCTTGGCAGATCGACTTGGCCGATCGACTTGGCCGGCCCGCATTGAAACGCCTCTCAACGCGCCCTTGCCAGATATGTCCCAACGTCCGCCCGCGCCACCATCGCTCCAGGAACTGCGCAAGGAGATCGACGCGATCGACGAGGGCATGCACCGCCTGCTGATGCAGCGCGGCGACATCATCGACCGCCTGATCCAGGTGAAACAGACCCAGGAGGTCGGCTCGGCATTCCGTCCGGCGCGCGAGGCCGCGATGATGCGCGACCTCGTGCAGCGGCATCGCGGCATCCTGCCGCTCGACACGGTCGAGAGCATCTGGCGCGTCATCATCTCGACCTTCACCTACGTCCAGGCGCCGTTCTCCGTGCATGCCGACATCTCCGTCAGCGAGCCCGCCATGCGCGATTCCGCGCGATTCCATTTCGGTTTCACGGTGCCCTACGTCGCGCATTTCAGTGCGCAGGCGGCGGTCGAGGCGGCGGCGAAATCCAAGGGCGATCTGGCGCTGGTCTCGGCGACCTCGAGCCGTACGCCGTGGTGGCTGGAACTCGAAGCCGCGGACGCGCCGAAGATCATCGCGCGGCTGCCGTTCGTCGAGCGCGCCGACCATCCGGCGGCGCTGCCGGTGTTCGCCATCTCGCGCGTCGCAGACAGCGCCTTGGTGACGGAGGTCGAGACCTTCAGCGTCCGCGTGTCGGGCTGGAACGCCGACGTCGCGCGCGCGCTGTCGCCGCTCGCCGAGATCGTGGCGGTGCCCGATACCGCGTTCGACGGCGCGGCGCTGCTGGTCTCGGTGACGGGCGCGACCAGCATCGACAAAATCAAGGCTGCCCTGATCGAAGCGGGGGCCTCGGTGCGGTCCACGGCCCTCGTCGGCAGCCACGCAACGCGCTATACGGTGCCCTCGACCGGGTCGAAATCGTAGATCGCGTATCGCTCAAGCCACTTTCGGAGTTGAAGATGTCCCGCCCCGTGCCGAATCCCGGCATTCTCGATATTGCGCCCTATACGCCCGGCAAGAGCCCGGTGCCGGAGCCGGGCCGCAAGATGTTCAAGCTCTCGGCCAACGAGACGCCGTTCGGGCCCTCGCCGAAAGCGATCGAGGCCTTCAAGAACGTGGCGGACCATCTGGAGGATTATCCGGAAGGCACCTCGCGCGTGCTGCGCGAAGCGATCGGCCGCAGCTTCGGCCTCGATCCCAACCGCATCATCTGCGGCGCCGGATCGGACGAGATCCTCAACCTGCTCGCCCACACCTATCTTAGCCACGGCGACGAGGCGATCTCGACCACGCACGGCTTCCTGGTCTACCCGATCGCGACCATGGCGGTCGGCGCCCGGAACGTGGTTGCCGCCGAGAAGGATCTGACCACGGATGTCGACGCGATCCTGAAAGCGGTGACGCCGAAGACCAAGCTGGTCTGGCTCGCCAACCCGAACAATCCGACCGGCACCTATATTCCGTTCGACGAGGTCAAGCGCCTGCGCGCCGGCCTGCCCCCGCACGTGCTGCTGGTGCTGGACGCCGCCTATTCCGACTACGTGTCGCGCAATGATTACGAGATGGGGATCGAGCTCGTCGCCACCACCGAGAACACCGTGGTGACGCACACCTTCTCCAAGATCCACGGCCTTGCGGCACTGCGCATCGGCTGGATGTTCGGCCCCGAGCACATCATCGACGCCGTCAACCGCATCCGCGGTCCGTTCAACGTGTCGACGCCGGCGATGTACGCCGCGGTTGCCGCGATCGAGGACACCGCGCACCAGGCGATGTCGAAGCAGTTCACCGAGACCTGGCGCAACTGGCTGGCCGATGAGATCGGCAAGCTCGGGCTGAAGGTGACGCCGGGTGTCGCGAATTTCGTGCTGATCCACTTCCCGGCCGAGAAGGGCAAGACGTCCGACGATGCCGACGCCTACCTCACCAGGCGCGGCCTCGTGCTGCGCGGGCTGAAGAACTACGGCCTGCATCATTCGCTGCGCATGACCATCGGCACCGAGGAGGCCAACCGCCTCGTCGTCGAGGCCCTGCGCGACTTCATGGCCGGCAAATGAGCGCGACGCCGCACTTCCAGCGCGTTGCGCTGATCGGCTTCGGCCTGATCGGCGGCTCGATCGCACGCGCTGCGAAGCTCCAGGGCTTGGCTGGCGAGATCGTCACCACCGCACGGTCGGAGAAGACGCGCGCGCGGGTGCTGGAACTCGGCATCGTCGACCAGGTGCTGGCGACCAATGCGGAAGCCGTGAAGGACGCCGATCTCGTCATCCTCTGCATTCCCGTCGGCGCCTGCGGACCGGTGGCTCAGGAGATCGCGGCGCACCTCAAGCCGGGCGCGATCGTCTCCGACGTCGGCTCGGTCAAGGGCGCGATCGTCCGGGACATGGCGCCGCATCTGCCTGGGAACGTTCATTTCGTCCCGGCCCACCCCGTCGCGGGCACCGAGCATTCGGGGCCCGATTCCGGCTTCGCCGAGCTCTTCATCAACCGCTGGTGCATTCTCACGCCGCCGGAGGGTGTCGACGCCGCGGCCACCGATCGCCTGCGCGCGTTCTGGGCCGCCATGGGCGCCAAGGTCGAGGTGATGACGCCGGATCATCATGATCTCGTGCTCGCGATCACCAGCCATCTGCCGCATCTGATCGCCTACACGATCGTCGGCACCGCCGACGAGCTGGCGCAAGTGACGGAGTCCGAGGTCATCAAGTTCTCGGCCGGCGGCTTTCGCGACTTCACCCGCATCGCCGCCTCCGATCCGACGATGTGGCGCGACGTCTTCCTCGCCAACAAGGAAGCGGTGCTCGAGATGCTCGGCACCTTCACCGAAGATCTCGCCAAGCTCACCCGTGCCATCCGGCGCGGCGACGGCGAGGCGCTGTTCGACCACTTCACCCGCACCCGCGCGATCCGCCGCGGCATCGTCGAGATCGGCCAGGATTCGGCCGCCCCCGACTTCGGCCGGCCGCTTGCGGCGCTGAAGAAGCCGTAGCGGCATCGTCACTAGAACGGATAGTAGCGGATCTGCGTCATGACGACGTTGTCGTCGGTCTTCGGCGCCCCGCCGACGCCGGCGAACGCGAACCGCTGAGTGTAGGAATACTGCACGCCGGCTTTCAGGGTGCCGTAATTGCCCTGATAGATGGTGTCGTACAGTCCCGCCGTGATCTGCCGGACCTCCCTCGTGTTGCCGTTGCAGGTCGCGGCCGGCGAGCTCTCGATACCGCAGCCTGTGTTGTTGTAGAGCGGATTGCCGTAGCCGAACGGCACCGTTCCGACATTGGCGAAATTCGCCTTGGCTTTTTCAAGACCCGCATAGCTGTAGACATCGAGGCCCGGCGTGGCGTGCCAGATCAATCCGGCCGCCGCCGCCGTGATCGTCAGCGGCAGGATGGTGCCGTCCTGTGCCACCGCCGCATCAGGCAACGGCGTCGCAGTGAAACGGCCGAGCACGCCATGCGAGCCATAGAGCTGGAGGTCGAGCGTCTTCGGAATCAGCTCCGCATAGATGTGGCCCCCGAAACTTCCGGTGTCGTAGGTATGGTTGGCATTATTGAAGCGGTCGAACAGCTGGCGGTAGAGCGCCCAGGCCTCGATGTGCAGCTTGTATGGCCCGAGCCGCGGGTCCCACGCCGCCTTCATCGTGACGTCGGGCACCTGGTTCAGGCTGACATTGTTGAGGTTGTTGAAGAAGCTGCCGCCCGGCCCGGTCAGATTGACCTGTAGGTTCGGGTTCAGCACGCCCTGCGGACCGACAACGGGCGTGCCGACCGCCGGGATGTTGCCGCCGAAGAATGCCGTCTGCGCATTCTCGATGGATGCTGCGATCTTGAACTCCGGCCCGATGTCCTGCCAGATGCGCAAGCCCGGCTGGCGCGCGGCCAGAAATCCCGGAACGGATTCGAAGTCGATCACGCCGGGCGCATCGACGCCGCGCGGATCCATGCCCGACTTCGTCGGCGCGTTCAGTGACCAGGATTGTCCGGCAAGGACGTGAAGATCGAGATCGTTGCGGTCGATTTCGAGGCTGAGCTGCCGCATGCGCGGATTGAACGAGTTGGTCGCGACCGAGCTCGCCGTCTGCGCCGCGCCTTCGAAGTCGATCTCGCCGTAACCGGCCAGATGCGTGTCGGCATCGGCATTGCCTTCTGCCAGCACCGAGAACCGGCTCTGGCGCGCGGAGAAGCGCGTTTCCGGAATGTTGAAGTTGCGGCTCTGCTGATAGGGAATGAAGTTGTAGACCGAGCCGGTGTCGGAGGCGAGATTGCGCGAGCGATAGATGCCGGTGAGATCAACCCAGCCGCCGAATGTCAGCGTGACGCCCCTGTAGCAGACCTTGCCGGCCGCGCATGGATCGGCGGCGAGCGCCTTGTAACTCGCCGGCAATTGAATGGACTTCGTCTGCGCTTCAACCTGCCGCGTCTTGCGTGCTTCCTGGTCCACGCGCTGCTGCAGCTCTTTCAGCTTCGCCTTCAGCGACTGGATTTCGGTTGTGACATTGTCGTCGGCACGCGCCTGTCCCGAACAGGCAGCGAGCAGTCCCAGCATCAGTCCGCAATTGATGATCCGCACGTAGGCCTCCCTCCACTGGGGAAGCAGGTTCGATTCCTCGCGCCTTTTGCGGCGCTTGCATGCTTCCCTGGTGTGGAGTGATTGGGATCAGGCTGCGATTATTCTCGGTGAGCTGGATCTTCCGCATCACGTTTTCCTGACGATCATGTTCGGAATAATTTCGCGGGATCGCCAATCCGGCGCGTGTATTGTCGCCATTGTCCGAGATCGTGCGCATTGGGCCCGGCCGGGACATGACCGAGCCCAACTGCGCGACGGGCAAGTGGTGGATGGCGGCTATTTGCCCTTGGTCGCGCGCATCACCGTGGGACGCGGTGATTTCGGTGAAGAGACGGATGCCATCGTCTCCCGCGTTGCCGGGCTCGCCAGACTGCGATCGCCGTTCGGATACATCGAGGCGTAGGCGGCCGGCTCCTGCGACTGAAATTGCCACTGCGCGAACGCAGGCGTCGCGAGCGCGGACGAGACCGCAATGGCGGCAACGAACAGTTTCGATTTTGTCATGATCTCTCTCCTGCCTTGAGCGAACCGCATCATCTTGCGGCCGACATGGAGAGAGAGCGGAGATTGCGGCTCCGCATTCCCGGCGTGCAATCACGATCCGGCGAAGGGATCGTGACGCGGGTTCGTCGTGCGAACGATGGAGAGCCTAATACAGCGGCGGGATCTGTCCGACCTTGACCGGGCCGAGCAGCACGGTGCCGTCGAGGAATTTCAGCGGGAAGCTTCGCGCCTTCCGGCCCTCCAGCGTGCTCTCGGTGCCGATCGAATTGATCCCGGCGGCAAGCCCGGCATTGGCGTTCTGCTTGATGACCTTGCCGAGGCCGGGGACGGCGCGGTCGAGCGCACCGAAGAGGTTGTTGAGATCCTGAGACTTCACGCCGGGCGCGACGCGGTCGAGCGTTGCCTGCGGCACGCCCTCTTCCAGCATCTTCTCGATGCCGAGCGCGGGAATCACGCGCTCGAGGCCCGTCACCGTCATCTGCAACTCGCCGTCGAGCCGGCCATTGGCCGAGAGGCCGAGCGTGCCGGCCGCAACCGCGATCATCTCGCCCTGCTGGATGCGCGACTGCACGATCTCGATATGGCCGCCGGCGGCCTGGATCTCGCGAAAGCGCTGCGGCCAGGGCTTTGGCGTGAGGTCGGAGAGGCCGGTGATTTTGGCGCGCGTGTCGACCTCGAACGGCTCGGCGAGCAGGGGATGAACGCCCTGGATGCTGCCCTGCGCGACGTGGAGCACCGTCTCGATGACGGAGTGGTCGGCCGGCGATCCGTCCGCGAGTCGTCCGTGCAGTTCGACCTGCTTGGCACGCGCGAGCGGCACCTGCACGCTGCCATCGAGGCGGTTGATGGTGGGATCGTCGAATACGATCGAGCCGCGGTCCGGCACCGCCGGCAGGCCGACCACGCTGCTGCGGCCCTTGCTCCAGTTCACCACGAAGGTGCTTTGGGTGACGCCGTCGGTCAGCGTCGCCGGGGCGGAGAATTCGGCGATGACGAGCTTGGGATCGTAGACCTGGGCGACGACCAGGATGTTGTCGAGCCTGGCCGTGAACGGCGTCTTGCTCGCGTTCTGCGACACCAGCGCGACGCTGGCGCCCGAACACTGGACCTCGAAGCGGAACGGGAAACCCGCAATCGACCGCTTGGCGCAATCATAGATGCGGCCGGCCTTGGCCTCCTGCGCGCGCCATGCGTCCGCCGCCACCTCGGCCTGCGAAGCGGCATAGAACCAGAAGCAGCTCCAGGCGACCGCGAGGATCAGGAGGACAACGGGAGCGATGAAAAGGCCCCAACGGGAGCGCCGGCCTGCGGCAACGGTCATATCGGACATGCGGCGAGCCTTTGAGCCCAGATGATGGCAAATGTAAGCGAGGTCGGCGCGCTCCGAAAGGCGGAGAATTCGCTTCGCCTGGGGGCGCGGTTCTGATAGCCGTGCCCGAAATGTCGGAAATCACCCTCCCCTCCGTGACCACCGCCAAGGGCGACCTCTGGGTGTTCGGCTACGGCTCGCTGATGTGGCGGCCGGGCTTCGCATTCGAGGAGCGCGTCCCGGCGCGGCTGGTCGGCGAGCATCGCGCGCTCTGCGTCTATTCCTTCGTGCACCGCGGCACGCCGGAAAAGCCGGGGCTTGTGCTCGGGCTCGACCGCGGCGGCGCCTGCCGCGGCATCGCCTTCCGCGTCGCGGAGAAAAATCGCGCCGACGTCGTCGCCTACCTGCGCGCGCGCGAGCAGGTCACCTCGGTCTATCGCGAAGTGATGCGCTCGGTGTGGCTGGAAGGCGATGCACGGCAGCGCGTCTCCGCGCTCGTCTATGTCGTCGACCGCGGCCATGTGCAATATGCCGGTCGCCTCTCGCTCGCCGATCAGCACCGTCACGTGCTCCAGGGTCACGGCCAATCCGGCGCCAACCGCGACTATGTCACCGCGACGGTGAAGGCCATCGAGGCCGAAGGTTTCCGCGATACGCAATTGCATCAGCTCGCATTGATGCTGCATGGGGACGCGCATTCCCTGCACGCACAGGCTCCCGCTGACGATCGAGAGAACCGCTAGAGCTTTTTCGGTTCTGATCGAATCAGAGCCGAAGCTCTAGATTCTTGTTTTGACGCGTTTTCTTCACTGGAACCGGTATCCACTTCGCTCGAAAGCGCTCTAGCTTCCAGCCGGAGCGTAGCTTGGCGAACTGCCGATCAACCGCTCCTGCTCATGGCGGCCCGCTTCGACGAGACGGCCTGTCGCCTCTTCGATCGCCGTCTGCACGCGGGAGAGAAACTCGTCCTTGGGCAGGCCTGGCGGCAGCGGATCGAGGAATTCCACCACCAGCGTGCCGGGATAGCGCATGAAGGTGCGGCGCGGCCAGAACAGGCCGGAATTGAGCGCGATCGGCAGGCACTGCACGCCGCAGGACGAATAGATCTGCGCAAAGCCTGTCTTGTAGTCGGGCTCGGCGCCCGGCGCGCGGCGCGTGCCTTCCGGAAAGATCACAAGCTGCCCGCCGGCGCGCACCGCCTCGCGCGCGCGGCGCGTCATGTCCAGCAGCGCCTTCACGCCGGCCTTGCGGTCGATCGCGATCATCCCGGTCTTGACCAGGAACTGGCCGAACACCGGGATCTGCAACAACTGACGCTTGAGGATGAAGATCGGGCGATGGAAGAAGCCCGGCAGCACGAAGGTCTCCCAGAACGACTGGTGCTTCGCCACGATCACGAGCGGGCCCTGCGGGATCTTCGCCTGCCCGCGGAATTCGACCTTGATGTTGCAGACCACGCGCATCAGGAACAGCGTCGCCTTGGCCCACCATTCCGCGACCGTCAGCATCGCGCGCGGCGGCAGTGCGAAGGTGGGCAGCGCCACGATCGCGAGGCACACCAGTACGGTGTAGAACAGCACGTTGAAAACCAGCGAGCGCAGGAAGATCAGGAACATCGACGATCCGATTGATTTACCGGTCAATTGCCGATCAATTGGCCTGGGCGGTGGCGGGCCGCTTCGGCTGCAGCCCGGCAGGCTGCTCCGACATCTCGGGCGAAAGGTCAATCCCGAAATCCTCCAGCCGTACCCTGAGCTCGGCCGCGATGTACTTGACATATTCGGACATCAGCAGCCGCAGCGTCGAGGCCGAGGTCCACCACGGCTCCTCGCGCCATTTGTCACCGACCACCGCAAACGGGATCAGCGTCGTCTCCGGCATCGCGTGCGAGAATTCCACCAGCGCGCGCGGCATGTGATAGTTCGAGGTGACCACGATCAGCGATCTGAAGCCGCGCATCTCGGCCCAGCGCCGCGCCTCCGCCGCGTTGCCGCGGGTCGAGAGCGCGGTCCGGTCGAGATCGACGCAGCAGGTCATGAAGGACTGGTTCTCCGGCAGCGTCCGCGAGATGTCGCTCGCCGTCGAGGTCGGGTGCACGCCCGAGATCAGCAGACGCCTGGCATAGCCGGCCGCCAGCAGCTCCATCGCATCCGAGACCCGCGAGGAGCCGCCGGTCAGCACCACGATGCCGTCGGCCTTGCGATCCGGCGCGACTTCCGCGCCGCGCAATTGCGACAGGAACGCGATGAAGCCCGCGGCAGCACCGACGAAGAAGAGTGCGATCGTCGACACCAATGTCGCGCGCAGCCAGCCGCGCGGCAATTTCGGCGATCGATCGTCGGTCGGCGAGGTCATGTGCTGTCGGTGATCCCTTCCCGGTTGATTTTAGGACGTTTTGCGGCGAAGTGGAGTCCGGTTTCTTCACCCTCTCCCCTTGGGGGCGAGGGTGGCTCGCCGCCAAGCGGCGAGACGGGTGAGGGGTCTCTCCACACGTTCGCCTCTGCGTTTAAATCGTGTTGATAGAACCCCTCATCCGGCGCTTCGCGCCACCTTCTCCCACAAGGGGAGAAGGAAAAACAACGTTCTCAATCCACATCATTCAGGGTCGCGAACAGTGTCTGGCGCGAGGCGACGGCGGTGATGGCGCCGATCAGCACCGCCTGCACCGCAAGCACGATGTAGCCCGACGGCCGCAGCGAGAAGGTGCCGAGCAAGGCTGCGAACTGGTCGCCGACCGGCGTGCCGGAAAACCAGCCGGCGATCGACTCGGAGAAGCCGAACACCAGCATGGCGGCGCCGCCGCCGATCAGGCCGCCCTCGAGGCCGAGTCTCAGAAAATGACGCAGAAAGCGGTTGGCGATGTAGCGGTCGCCGGCGCCGACGAAATGCAGGACCTCGACGATCGGCCGGTTCGCCGCCATGGCGCCGCGGGTGGCGAACGACACCGAGATGATGGTGGCGATGATGACGAGCGCGAGAATGCCGAGACCGGCGAGCACCGTCGCGTTGGTCATCGAGCGCATCCGCTCGATCCATGCGCGGTGATCGTCGACGCTGGCGCTCGGGGCGGCCTGGATCACGCGGGCGCGCAAGGCGCCGAGATCGAGCGCGGTGCCCGGCTGCACGCGCGCGATGATCATGCGCGGCACCGGCAGATCGTCCATCGACAATCCGGTGCCGAGCCAGGGCTCGAGCAGCTTGCCGCTCTCGTCCTTGGTGAACGGCTTGACCTCGACGATGCCGGCCTGCGCGCGCATGGCCTCGGTCACCGCGGCCGTGTCGCGATCGAGATCGCGACCGGACTGCGGACGCACCTGGATGGTGATCTCGCTGGCGACGTCCGACTGCCATTCGGCGGCGGAGGCGCTGACCAGCAGCACCGCGCCCGTCGTCATCGACGCGAGGAAGGTCATGATGGCGACGACGGCGACCAGCGCGCGGCCGTGGATCGAGGCGCGCGGCACGATCGGCGACATGTTGCGCGCCCTGGCCGGAAGCTGCGGACGCTCCTGTCCGAGATCGACCAGCACGCCGCGCTCGTCGGGCCTATTCATAGACGTGCAGCCGTCCCTGATGCAGCACGAAGCGGCGAGCCTCGTACTGGTCCATCAGGGCAATGTCGTGGGTGGCGATGATGACGGCGGTGCCTGATTTGTTGAGCTCGATGAACAGCCGCAACAAGCGGCGGCCGAGCGTCGGATCGACGCTGCCGGTCGGCTCGTCCGCGAGCAGCAATTGCGGCCGCGAGATCACCGCGCGCGCGATCGCGGCGCGCTGCTTCTCGCCGCCCGACAGGATCGGCGGGAGCGCGTCCATGCGCTCGCCAAGCCCGACCCATTTCAGGAGGTCGATGACTTCCTTGCGATAGCTCGACTCGCTGCGGCCCATGACGCGGAACGGCAGCGCGACGTTCTCATAGGTCGTCATGTGGTCGAGCAGGCGAAAATCCTGGAGTACGATCCCGATGCGCTTGCGCAGGTCCGCGATCTCGTCCTTGCCGAGTTGCGAGACGTCGTGGCCGAACAGGTTGACGAGACCCCGCGTCGGCCGGTGCGAGAGGAACAGCAGCCGCAGCAGCGAGGTCTTGCCGGCGCCGGACGGGCCGGTGAGGAACTGGAACGAATGCGCCGGTATCTGGAAACTGAGGTCGCGCAGGATCTCCGGCCCCAGGCCGTAACGCAGTCCGACATTTTCGAACCGAACCAAGCTCAGCTCCGTTCGAGGGATGGCGATCGCCGTGCCGCGACGCTCCGCCACACGCGATCAAGGGGTTGTGCGGCCGTTATGGTTTCCGGTTCGTTAACGGTCACCCTGTAGCATCCAGGGTGCCTGGCTCTCACCGACCGGGTCATCGTCGTCCGTGCATCAAGGCTCTTGTCCATGCATATCGTCTGTCCCCATTGTACGACATCCTACGCCATCAAGCTTGCGAGCCTGGGGGCGAACGGCCGGACGGTCCGCTGTTCCCGCTGCAAGGAGACCTGGGTCGCCTATGCCGAGGACGCCATCGAGGAGGCGTCCATCCCGGCCATGGCCACGGCCAGCCAGGCCAACGACCAGTCCGACCTCGCCGCGGAATGGAACTCCTACGCCCAGGACGGCGACGCCGCCGATACGCCTGTGGTCGAGAGCCCCTCGATCGCCAGCGACTGGCCGGCCGAGGACACCGCGGAGGCGGAGGACGCGTGGTCGGCTGCGGCCCGTGACGCCGAGGACGACATTGCCGGCGCACAGCATCAGTCCTGGTTCCGCAGCCTGTTCCCCCGCCGCGGCGCGCGGGTCAGCCGCCCGGCCGCCACCAGGACACCGCAGAAATCCTATTTTGGCTTGCCCGCCGCCTGCGCCGCCATGGGCGCGCTGGTGCTGGCGCTGGTGATCTGGCGCGGCGACATGGTTCGGCTGCTGCCGCAGACGGCTGCTTTCTACAAGATGGTCGGCTTCGACGTGAACCTGCGCGGGCTGGCGTTCAAGGACGTGAAGCTCTCGAGCGAGACCGTTGACGGTAAACAGGTGCTGGTGATCGAGGGTGTGATCGTCGGCCAGGGCAAGAAGGCGCTCGATATCCCGCGCTTGCGCTTCGCGGTGCGCGACGCGCAGGGCGCCGAGATCTACGCCTGGAACACCGTGCTGGAGCAGACCGTGCTGCAGCCTGGCGAACGCGCCTTCTTCCGCTCGCGCCTCGCCTCGCCGCCGCCGGAGGGGCGCAACATCGACGTTCGCTTCTTCAACCGGCGCGACATTGCCGGCGGCAGCGTATAATCAGCCCCTTGTCAGCCTCGTAAGCGCCCACCCGGGAAGGCTCGTCCCAAGGATTGGTCTGATGCCAAAAGTCTTGATCGCCGACGATGAGGATTCCATGCGCCAGCTGGTGGCGCGTGCCATCGCGATGGACGGCCACGAGACCGTCACCGCGCAGGACGGCGCCGAGGCGCTGGAGATCCTCACCCGCGAGAACGGCGCGTTCGACCTCCTGCTCACCGACATCCAGATGCCGGTGATGGACGGCATCGCACTCGCGCTCTCCGTCGCGCGCGATTTCCCCGATCTGACCATTTTGATGATGACCGGATTTGCCAATCAGCGCGAGCGCGCCTCGAACCTGAACGCGCTGGTGCATGACGTCGTGACGAAACCGTTCTCGGTCGCGGACATCCGCACGGCGGTGGCGGACGCGCTGGCGGCGAAGAAGGGGTAGCGGCTCCAACATCGTCGCCCGCATGGCGCGAAGCAGAATGCGGGGAGCTGCGGGCGATAGCGGTCCCGGATTACGCTTGCGCTCCATCCGGGCTTCTGTAACGGGCCTCAGTAAGTCAATCCCTTTTTGCCTGATCCAATCGCTGGGCACTTGCTTCTGT
>NZ_JAFCKW010000030.1 GCF_018129965.1 Bradyrhizobium diazoefficiens
TACAGAAGCAAGTGCCCAGCGATTGGATCAGGCAAAAAGGGATTGACTTACTGAGGCCCGTTACAGAAGCCCGGATGAAGCGGAGCGTAATCCGGGAGATTTCCCGCATTCCGCTCCGCTCCATGCGGGCTACGGTCGCCGGCCCCTACTCCGTCTGAAAATCTCCCGCCTGCGGCGGCGCCAGCGGCGTGAACTCGCAGCGGTCGGGCTTGAGATCGATCAGGGGCGTGTTGTCGATGCAGTCGAGGCCGCGCACCAGGATCGCGTTGCCCTCGATCCCGACCAGCTTGACGATCGAAGTCCCGATCGGATTGGGCCTGACCGGCGAGCGCAACGAAAAGGCGCCGCGAGTCTTCTCGTTGTTCTTCGGGCTTTGCAGCACGATGTCGCGGCGGGACCGGTCGAGCCAGTACAGCACTTCGAGATTTTCGTAGAAGTCGACGCCCTTGATGGCTGGCAGGAACGGCTCGAAGATCTCGAGGCGGCAGACCGGGCCATCGGTACGGCCCTGCCGCGGCGTTTCCAGACGCGAGCTCCAGGGTGTGCGGATGCGACCGATGAAGACGAGGCCGGCATCCTGTGCCGGCGGCAGCTCGATGGCGACTTCGCCCTCGCGGAGCTCGTTTTCTCGAACCATGTTTCCCGTTCCTTGGCTGTCCGGAGGCGATTTTAGCCCAACCACCATGTGCCGGCCAGCATGAAGACCTCGCCGGCCACCACGCCCGCGAAGATCGAGCGGCGGGTTAGCAGAAAGACGACGAGGCCGGCGGCAACCGCGCCGTAGCGCAGGACGTCGGGCACGCTGGCGAGAGCTCCAGGTGGCTCGACCACGATCTGGGCGATGACGCCGGCGAGGATGGCGGTGGCGACCGCCCTCACCCAGACCAGTAGCTCGGAGCCTTCGTCGATGCCGCCGCCGAACCACAATCCCAGCATGCGCCAGATCTGGTTGGGAACGACGCCGGCGACGAACAGCACCGCCAGCGCCTGCCAGTCACCGATGAGCTGCGCGTAGGTCATGCGCGCACCTGCCGCCACCAATGCACGCCATAGGCGACCGTGCCGGCTATGAGGCCGCTGACGAGGATGTCGAGGCCGGAATTCATCTTCGCCGCCAGCGGATAAAGCAGGATCCCCAGCGTCAGCGCCACGACATCGGCGACCTCGCGGCTGTTGCGCGCGGTCGAGAAGAGGAAAGAGAGCGGCGTCAGCAGCAGGATCGCGGCGCCCAGCGTCTGCGTGAGGTTGGCGGCAAGGAAATAGCCGACCGTGTTGGCGGTGAGGCAGACCGAGACGAGGCCGCAGCCGAGCCCGTGGACGAAAGCGATGCGCCGCTCGCGCGGCACCTGCGGCAGGAAGCGGTGGCACTCGACCCACAGCGTCACCGCAGTGAGATGCGCGGCGAACACGAGTTCGCGCCGCTTCGTCGTCGGCGTGCGCATCAGGGGCAGCACCGAGACCACCATCGGAAACAGGCGGATGGCGCTGACGGTCACGGCGATCGCCGACTGGATGACGGTCGCACCCGAGCCGAGCGTCGTGATCAGGATGATCTGCGCCGGGCCCGCCCAGACGAACAGCGTCGAGCAGAGCGCCCAGAGCAGGCTGAAATGGGTGTCATGCGCGAGCGCGCCGATGCCGAGATAGGTCACGAACAGCACGACGGTGAGGATCGTCTGCGTGATCGAGCGCAGCCCCCACGCAAAGGCGCGCCAGGGACTTTGCCATTGAGGGGAATCGAGCGGAGGAAGCGCCACGGAACGGCCGGCTGAGGTTGCAGAATCGTGCCCGCATAACGGGCAATGCAGTGGCTTGCGTCAAGGAAGCGGGTGGCGGGGCTGGCATGCGTGACGACGCGCCCCTTAGCCGCTCACGCCCCTGTTCTTGAGCACGAAACACGCCCCGCCGGCCTTGCGGATGCGGTTGCAGAGATCATCCGCCTCGCTGCGCGTCTCCGCACCGATGCGCACCTGGTAGAAGGCGCGCGTGCCGCGGCTGCGCACCACCGAACTCAGCAGGCTCGGATCACGCCCGCCGATCACCTGATTCAGTCGAGTCACGGCGCGCGAATACATCGCCAGCGCCGTGTTGCGGTCGAACCCGGCTGCGAGTTGAACGCCCCACAATTTTGCGGCGGCCAGCTCCACATGCTGCTCGAGCTCGGCGACGAACGCATTCGGCGCACGCTTGAGCAGCGCCATCAGATCCCGGCAGCTCGTTGGCGGCGAACTCGGCGGCCCCTTGCCGGTGGCGCCGGCTTTCGCCCACGCCTCGATGCTCGTGCCCGTGATGGCCAAGACATAGTTGCGGGTCTGCTCCGGCATCGGACCGGTGCCGGCGAGCCATTCCTGCACCCGCCGCGGCCCGGCATTGTAGGCGGCGGCGGCCAGCCCGAGATTGCCGAACTGGTTGCGCAACTCGTTCAAAAATTCGGCCGATTTCGGCAGCGCCTGCACCGGATTGAAGGGGTTGAGCAGCCCGCGTTCGCTCGCGGTACCCGGCATGAACTGTGCGATCCCCTGTGCCTGCGCGCCGCTGCGCGTCACCGGGCCGACGGCATCCGCCTGGAAGCGGCTTTCCTGCCAGATCACGCGGGCGAAGAATTCCAGCGGCAGATTGGCATCCCGTGCCGCCGCCTCCACGATCAGGCAAATCGACTCTCGCGTGTCACTCTCACGCGCATTGGACGTTGCAGGGGCCACGGCGAGTTCTTCGACGCTTGGAATCGCAACACCCGTCCTTGCGGGCGAGTTGTCCCACGCCCCGGCCTGCGCCGTCGAGACCAGCAGCGCGGCCGCCACAAGTGATGCAATTCGCGCCAGCGGTGCCCAAGCATCGGCATGGCGGGCGCCAGCGTTCCATGCGACAAGTTGATCCGCCATGTTGTGGCACAGTGCCATGGTACGACGAGCTGCCATCTATGCTGCCTGACCTGCTCCCAATGCGCTTCCCCGCCAAGCGGATCCAGGCGCTCCTCGCCCTCATTCCCCTCTTGCTATCTGCCGCGCCAGCCATGGCGCAAGTCAGCTGGCGGATGGCCACTGAATACCCGCAGAACAACATTTCCGGCATCGGCCTCAGCACGTTCGCCGAACGCGTCGCCGCCCGCACAAACGGGTTCGTGACCGTGGCCAACGCCTTCGACAACGAGCTCAAGATCAACTCGGGCGAGATGCCGCGGGCGGCCGCGGACGGCCGGATCACCGGCGGCGATGCTTTCGCAGGCGCGCTTTCGGGCCTGGACCCCGTGCTCGCACTGTCCACCCTGCCATTCCTGGTGCAATCGGTGGACGTCGCCCGCATCACCAATCTGCGGGCCCGCCCGCTCTACGCGAAGGCGCTCGCGGCGCGCGGCCTCAAGCTGCTCTATGTGACGATCTGGCCGGCGACGGGCCTTTGGTCCGATCACGCGCTCGCCGACGCCGACGACCTGCCGAAACTGAACATGCGGGCCTATGATGCCAATTCCGGCGAGGTGATGCGCGCCGCTGGCGCGAACGCGCAATACCTGCCCATGGACGCGGCGCTTGCGGGACTCAGGGAACACCGGCTGAATGCGTTCCTCACCTCCGGGGACGGCGGCGCAGGACGCAAGCTCTGGGACTTCCTGCCCAATTTCACGGCCATCAATTACGCGATGCCGGTCTCGATCGCCTTCGTGCGCAGCGACGCTTTTGCCGAGCTATCCGAGCCCATGCAGCACGAGGTGCTGGCGGCGGCGGCCGAGACCGAGCAAAGCCAGTTCGCGCTGCTCGCCCATCGCACCGCCGAGAACTATGCACGCATGCGCGACAACGGCGTCCGCATCGCCGAGCCGGCGCCCGCGCCTCTCGTCGGCGCACTTCGGACGGCAGCAACCGGCACGATCTCCACCTGGGAGACGCAAGCCGGTGCCGATGCCACCGCGATCGTCGAATGGGTGAGACGACAATAACGCCGGCCAGCGATCACCCGTGCCCCCGTCGCTCTTAGGCCGAGACGGGCTTCTCCGCGCTGATCGCGCGGTCGATCGCATCGATCAGCGTCTGCAGCTCGACGAATTTATTGCGTGCTCGCTCGGCCTTGTCACGATCGAAGGGAGCAGCCAGCACCTTGGCATGCGCGTCCCTGTCCTCGAGCATGCGATCGCGGGCCTTCTGCAATGTTTCCAGTCGCTCGTTCATCTGTGCTCCTCCGCCAATACCTACCCAATCGCAACCATTACTCAATCGAAGCCAGACGGCAGTTCGCCCTTTCGGAAGAACACCGTCGGCTCGTTGTCATAATCTCCCATTTCGGCATCGCCGCTGGACGAGAACGCGACCACCCCGAGCTTGCTCAAGGCCAGCCGCTCTGCCGTCCGCCGCGCACCGCTTTTCGACTTGCAGACGATGGGAGAGTCCGCCTTCAGGTTGCCGCCCTTGCCCGCATTGAACGCCTGCACCACGTAGGTTGTTTCGCGAACCATGACGGCTCCTCTGACCTGCTGTGAACGGGGTGGATGTCTTCGCCTGCGGACACCGCTAGCGGCGCATCGACTCGATGAGCGCCGAAATCCTGATCGTTGCGAAACTGGAGAAGGTGTCCGACACCGCATAGGGCAAGATGATCTGGTCCTTATGCCGCATCGCACCGCAGGTATAGACGACGTTGGGGACGTACCCTTCGCGCTCTGACGGTTCAGGTCGGATCAGCGGCTCGGCCGAGCGCGCAAGCACCCTGGATGGGTCGTGTTTGTCGAGCAGCGCCGCTCCGATCGAGTATTTGCGCACCGGGCCGACGCCGTGCGTCAGCAGCAGCCAGCCTTCCTCGAGTTCGATCGGCGAGCCGCAATTGCCGATCTGGACGAACTCCCAGGGAAATTCCGGTTTCAAAAGCGGGACGCCGCCGCCCTCCCACGTGTAGAGGTCGTCCGAAGCGAGCAAGTACAGGTTCTCATTGTCCTGGCGTGCAATCATGGCATAGCGTCCGCCGATCTTGCGGGGGAACAGCGCCATGCCCTTGTTCTGTGCCGCGGACCCTCGCAAAGGCGTCAGCCGGAACGACAGGAAATCGCGGGTCTCGATCAATTCAGACCGGATCGCGCGGCCGCTGTAAGCCGTATAGGTCGCGTAGTAGGTCTCCCGCTCGCCGTCCCTGAATTTGACGAAGCGCGCATCCTCGATGCCATTCGACTGGGCTTCGGTCACGGGGAAGATGACGCGCTCGCTGAGATCTTCCTCAGGCTTGAACGTCAATTCCACTTGGTCTCCCTCTGGCCCGGATGCGCGATGGGTGATCCGGGGAACCGAGGCCAGGCGCGCCGTCGGATCGACAGCCAGGCTGCCGTCAGCCGCAACACGTCCGGTTCGAAACGTGAGAGACGAGACATGCCCCTCGCCGACGGCCCGAAGACTGAGGATGATGCGCAGCCCTCCCGTCGGGACCCCCGACTGATCGGGGTGCGGGACGATGCTGGGATTGAACAAGGCCGAGGCTTCGAACGAATATTCACTGAGGAAATAGGCGCCGACGAGCTGACGCTGGGTCTTGGAGAAGAGTCCATGCGCCGCGAACGCATCCTCCATTTCATCGGCGCGGTCCTCGAACGTCTCCAGGAGATTGCGATGCCGCCCCTGGAAATTGTCGATGACATCCGCAAGCAGCACCGCAACGGCCTCCGGACCGAGCGCGAGCACCCGGTCGACGATATGATTCGCCCGAATCTTGTCGGTCGGGTTCAGGTCGCGGGGTTCGGTTGCCGGCTTGAAGGGCCGCACGATCACGCGCGCAGGATCGGGGCGCAGATGAAGCCCCTGCCGATTCAGGAAAGAAGCTGGTGACAAAATATCCTCGGCTCGCTGGATGAAAAGATGACGTTCAGGCGCCCACGGCACGCAACGCCGTCGGCCTCGTCAGACTCGGGTTGGCACGCGCAAGCTGGCGCATCTCCGCAAGCCCGAGCAGATAGCAAACGACCGACTCGCCCCCGCGGTTTTCGTTGGCGCGGTCGGGGTGCAGGCCATCCCGGCAACTGCCCGTGAGCGGATCGACCAATGCCACTGAGAGATCGTTGCTGCCGGAGAACCATGCGAATGCGCGCGTCGCGCCGGCTTTCCATTCGGCGTCGCCGTCGGCGCGCCACGCGGCGAGGCAGGCGGCGATCGTTGCCGTCGCCTCCACGGGCTGCTGATCGAACGCGCGCGGATGTTGCCGCAGTTCGCCGAAGCCGGCCGTGCCGACCGGCCGGAAATGACCTGCGGCGGCGCTCTGTTGCGTCATGAGCCAGCGCAGGGATTTCAATCCGGCCTCGAGATATCGCGGCGTCTTCGTCGCCGCGCCGGTGAGGATCATGGCCTGCGGCAATCGCGCATTGTCATAGGCGAGCCCTTCCTCGAACCACACCCAGCCCGGCGTCTCGACCGCCGCCAGACAAGCCATCAACTTGTCGGCAAGCCAATGCCGGACGTCCCTGGCATGGCGATCGTCCGGCGCGACGGCGCAATAGCCGTCCAGTCCCAACAGCATGAACGCCCACGCACGGGGCGAGCGAAAACTCTGCGCGATCGGCAATGCCTGGGCGAACAAGGCCGCGGCCCACAGGCGCCGGGCCGGGCTCGCGTCTCTGCGGGCCGCCTCACCCAGGGCCCATAGCGTGCGACCGTGACTGTCTTCGGAGCCGCTATCTTCGAGCCAGGTCCGGTTGAACCCCATGAAGTTGCGGAATTGCCTTGTGTCCGGATTCCATGCGTGCTGGACGAACGCCGCAAAGCGGCTCGTCAGGATCTCCGGCAGCGGCTGTTCGCCCGGACCATTGAGGGCACAGGCCAGCAGCAGCGCTCTCGCATTGTCATCGACGCAATAGCCGTGTGCACGATCCGGTACCGAATAGACCGCGTGCTGGAACAGGCCGACGTCGTCGCACATCGACAGGAAATGGCCGATCTGCATGTCGGGCGCTGCGGAACTGCGCGGCTCCGGCGCGTTCATGTCGGAGCGTGCGAAGATCCTCAACCGATGGCCTTGCCGCGCAGTCTCGAAGACGGACACATAGCGCTCGGCAACCCGCTCCCAAGTCATCATCCGGCTCGCCGCATAGGCACCCCTCGACATCGCCTTCCTCCTTGCGTCGTCGGTCAGCAGGTTCGCGATCTCTTTGCCGATCGCCGCGGCGTCGCCGAACGGCACGAGGACACCGCACCCATCGGCAAGCAGTTCGCGGGCATGCCAGTAAGGCGTGGACACGACCGGCTTGCCCAGTCCGAAACTGTAGGCCAGAGTTCCGGAGGTCATCTGGGCCTCGTTGAGATAGGGCGTGACATAGACGTCGCACATCGAGATGAATTCGAGCAGCGTGGCCAGATCTGCGAACCGATCGAAGAACACCACGTGGTCCTCAATGCCGAGCTCGCGCACCCGCGCGATCAGGCTCTCGCGATAGGCCTCGCCCTGGTTTCGGACCAGATTGGGGTGCGTGGCGCCGAGCACCACATACACCGCATTCGCGCAGCGCTTCAGGATCGCCGGCATGGCGTCGATCATGACTTCGATGCCCTTGTTCGGTGACAACAGGCCGAAGGTCAGGATGACCGATTTTTGCTCGAATCCGAGCTTGGCTTTCGCTGCATCCGGCTCGACGAAGGCGACATCGGGAATGCCATGAGCGATGACCTCGATCTTGTCGTCGGGCACAAGGTAGACGTCACGCAATAGCTCGTGGCCCTTGTGGGCCATCACGACGACCTTCGTCGATGCCTCGACGATACGCTCCATGACCGAGCGCTGCGCAGGCGTGGGATCGGCCAGCACGGTGTGGAACGTCGTCACCACCGGCATGGTCAGGAGGGACAACAACACCAGGATATGGGCTCCGGCTTCACCGCCAAAGATCCCGAATTCGTGCTGCAGACACACGACGTCGTACCGGCCGGCATTGAGGAAATCCGCAGCCCGCATGTAGTCCTCGATATTGCCGTCCTTGATCTGGAACGCGACGGCCGGAGGATAATCATAGGCTTGACCGCGATCGGTCATGGCCACGATGCAGGTCTCGATGTCCTCGCGCGAAATCGCTATCGCGTTCTTCAGATCGGTCGTGTAGGTCGCAATTCCGCACCGACGCGGCAGCGAGTTTCCGATGACGGCGATACGGCGGAGCGGCGTCATGTCGGCACCTCGATGATTTCGTTTGATGCGGGCGTGCACGGCTTCAGCAACCGCGACAGATGTTTTTCAGCTTCGCTGCCGTTCTGGCCTCTTCCGCAACGAACGGGTACTTGTAGGCAGCCCGCGCTGCATCGCTTTCGGCCGCGGTGGATTGTTTGATCTTTGGCGGCGGGAACGCAGCGTCGTAACAGGCCAGCCGCTCATTGGTGCTGTCGATCGTGCGGCAGTCCGGCTCTTTCGCGACAGCACCTTGCACGAGCGTGGCAAGCGCCAATGCGACAATAAGCATCTTCATGGAGTTGTCGTTCCTCGCGGAGGACCGGGGCGCGCTCATTTGCCGCCCACGTCGCTCATGCCTCGAACTGGTCGAACTCGTCGGACAGCAGAATCCGCCCCTGCGGTGTGCAGATCCGCACGTCGAAATAGCCTTCCTGCAGCAGCTCCCTCGCCTTCTTCAGGGCGGCGGCCGTCGTGGTGCGGCCCAGGCTGATGTACCCGCTCTGATCTCGCCCGCTCACAAGGTATTGCAGCGGCGTCCTATCCACGCAGAAGAGCCGCAGCGACCACCAGGAGCAAGAGAAACAGCGGAACGATCACCGGCGGAACGATCCAGTCGGCCAGGCGAAATCGAGGCATGCGCGCTCCTCCTGAAGTCGGCGGGAGCGTGAGTGACCCTCAGTCACCGATCGATGCCATGGGAAGGGCGGTGATCCCAAGACCCTACGCTCAAGCCCTACCAATAGCGAGCTTTTAAAGCGGACAGACGCATCACCATTGCGCATTGCCTTGGCCTGCGACCTCGTTTACCTCACGCGATCGACGGCAATCTCAGCATGGGCATGACGGGGCATGGTGACGATTTATTTCGATCTCGACGGAACGCTCACCAATCCGAAACCCGGGATTACCCGCTCGATCCAGTACGCACTGGAGCGGCTCGACCTTGCAGTTCCGAGCGAGGACGAACTGACCTGGTGCATCGGCCCGCCGCTCCATGCCAGCCTGCAGAAGCTGACCGGCAGCACGGAACTCGCCGACCGTGCGCTGCTGCTCTATCGCGAGCGTTTTGCCGATATCGGCCTGTTCGAGAACGAGGCCTATGCCGGCATCATGGACACCCTGACGACGCTTGCGACCACCACGCCGCGCATGTTCGTGGCGACCAGCAAGCCCGAGGTCTATGCCAGCCGCATCGTCGCACATTTCGGCCTGAAGCCGTATTTCGAACGCGTGTTCGGCTCGGAACTCGACGGCACGCGCGTCGACAAGCGCGAACTGCTGCGCTACGCGCTCGACGAGGCCAAGGTCGATCCGGCCGGTGCAATCATGATCGGCGATCGCAGCCACGACGTCGTCGGTGCGCGGACCAACGGCATGACGGCGATCGGCGTGCTCTATGGCTACGGCAGCGAGGCCGAACTGCGGGATGCCGGCGCGCATCACATCTGCTCGGCGCATCCCGAGCTGCTTGCCCATTGCGTGGCATAAGCTTCCGTGCTCGACGAGGCCTCGGCGATCAACTCGCAGCAGCCGCGATGTCCGTGGGATCGACGCTGTCGACCGGCAGCGCGAACTGTTCGACGCGCTGGTAGCGCCTCTTGTTGAGCAACAGGCGCGTGACGTCCGGGCGCGAGTAGTGACCGGCTGGATCGGCTGCATTCTTGGCGACGCCGATGGCGCCGAGATCGATCTCAGCGATCAGAAGACCCTCTTGGTCCGGCGCGAGCTTCTCGCCGATCTGGCTGCCGTCGGGCCCGTAGATCGCGGCGAACCCGCCGCCCACATGCAGCAGCGCGTTCTTGTCGGGCCGGTCGCAGAGCTCGTCGATCATGGCCTGCGAGACGGTCGCGCAAGGCGCGAGCACGAAGCAGGAGCCCTCAACCGCATAGACGCGCGAGGCGGCATTGTTGACCTCGGCGCCGAGCGCCGGCGCAAAGGGATCGTAGAGCGAAAAGCTCGGCCAGGCCGCGACGTGCACCTGCTCGTTCTGGGCATACATCGCGTATTTCGACAGCGGCTGGAGATGCTCCCAGCAGCACAGCGCGCCGATGCGGCCGATGTCGGCCCTCGCGTGGACGGCGAGATCGCTGCCGTCGCCCTCGCCATAGACGGTGCGCTCGGCATGGGTCGGCCGCAGCTTGCGGCGCTTTGCGATGGTCTCGCCGTCCGGGCCGATCAGCCATTGCGCAAGATAAAGGCTGCCGCCGTCCCGCTCGGAGAGGCCGAGCACCGCAGTCAGTTGTGCCTTGCGAACGGCGTCGCGCAGCTTCTCGGCCTGCGGGCTGTCATAGGACAGCGAATTGTCAAAGTAGCGCTGCACGAAGCCGCGGCCGATCGCCCAGGCCGGCGAGTCCATCCAGATGTGCCAGGGGTAACCGGGGATGAAGGCCTCGGGGAAAGCGATCAGCTTGGCGCCCCTCTCGGCGGCCTCCCTGATCAACGCGATCGACTTGTCGATCGAGGCGTCGAGATCGAGCCAGGCTGGCGCGGCCTGCACCACCGCCACCTTGTACTTCGGATGTTCGATGCCCATTGCCGCCTCCTTTGCCGGTTGATCGGAGATCAGCTCCGATGCAGTCTATTTGCGCGAACCACGTGGCAGGACGCTCGACCGCAGCGGAACAAAAACTCGACTGGAAGGGATCGCCGCCCGGTACGGAACTTGCCTCCGAGGGGCGGAGCTGCGCTCATAGGCCGTTTTGCAGGATGTGAAAGGGAGGCTGTCCAGATGCCAATCCAGTTCACCACGGACGACAGCCCAGGCCACCGCCGGCTTGCGCTCTGGCAGGATATCGTCTGCGACGTCTTCGTCGGGCTCGACTGCAAATCCGACCTCGGCAGCGCCTTCCGCGGCTCGGTCACGCAGGCAGCCCTCGGCAAGGCGGTGTGCTCCGACGTCTGCTCCGATCGCCAGCACGTCTTCCGCACGCCCTCGCGCATCGCACGCTCCGATCAGGATTTTGTCCTGGTCGCGCTCGGCAATCGCGGGAACGGCGGCGTTGTGCAGGACGGCCGCGAGACCGTGATCCATCCCGGCCAGTTCGCGCTCTACGACACGACCCGTCCCTACGAGCTGAAGTTCAGCGAAGCCTTCACGCAGACGATCTTCAAGGTCCCCCGCGAAATGTTGCAGCGGCGGCTCGGCGGCACCGAGCCACTGACCGCGATCTCGTTCGGCGCGGACGCACCGCTCGAGCGGCTCGCCTGTGATTTCATCTTCAGGCTCTGCCAGAACGCGGACCGTCTCCTGCCGGACCATGCCGCCGCGCTGTCGGAACAGGCCGTCGACCTGCTGGCGATGGCGCTCAGCGAGCGGCTCGGCAAGACACCGCTGCCGTCATCGACCCATCGCTCCGCCCTGCTCTACCGCCTCAAGGCCCATATCCGGGCTCACCTCGCCGATCCCGGCCTCTCGCTGGCGGAGGCTGCGGCCGCGCTCGGCATTTCGCCGCGCTATATCAACGACCTGCTCGCTGACGAGGACACCTCGTTCCAGCGCCATGTGCTCGCCGAACGTCTCGCCCAATGCCGGCGCGACCTTGCTTCGCCCGTGCTCGCGCACCGCCACATCAGCGAGATCGCCTTTGCCTGGGGCTTCAACGACCTCTCGCATTTCGGCCGCGTCTTCCGCGAGCATTTCGGGATGTCGCCGCGCGACTTCAGGCAGAGCCTGCGGCACTGACGCCGACGGAGGCAAGCGCCTCCATCTTGAGCTGCATCAATCGGTCCCGCGCCAACCGTGTCAATCTACGTGCTTCGCGAGGCAAAAGATGCGCCGATTCGCCATGAAGGCCTTGTTCACGGCCCTGAACCTCAGCCAGGCCGACAGGGATCGGATCAATTGGGATCGCCTCATCCTGGTCTCGTCCATGCTGGTGACCGCAGGGCTGATAGCGCTTTATGCCTATGGCAAGGCAACTTCCCGATGGTGAGATGAAGCTGCGCTCAATCGCGCTTCTGATCGTCTTGTTGCCGGCGTCATCCGCCCATGCCTTGGATGCCGTGCAGCAGCGCAGTCAGGACCTTCTCGAGAACATGTGCGCGCGATGCCACGCCGTCGGCCGGACCGGCGCGAGCCCCAACAAGCTTGCCCCGCCGTTCCGCCATCTTGGCGAGAACAAGCTCTATGATCCCGACTTCGTGCAGCGCCTTCAGAGCGGCTACAGCAGCATCCATCGCGCCATGCCGACGTTCCGCTTCGACCGCGACAGTGCCGAGGCCGTTACCAGCTACCTCAGGGCAATCCAGACAAAGAAGGACTAAGCGCCTTCGGCACAGAAGTCAGAGCGATTGCGGCCCGGCTTCGCCAGCGCGTTCTGGGTGATTGCTCTCACAACAAAAAAGGCCGGCGTTTCAGCCGGCCTTTTCAATCGATGAGGTTCGCAATCAAACCTTGACCAGCGGGCCCTTGGTCGGCCCCTTGGAGCCGCCCGGCTTGGACTTGCCCGACGGCCGCTTGCGGGCGCCGGGCAGCTTCTCCTGCTTCGGCGTGACCGGGCCCTCGACAAATTCAAAGCCGATCTTGTCCTTGGTCTCGTCGGCCTCGTCCTTGACGAGGACGACGCGAACGTGGCCGCCGCTCTTCAGCTTGCCGAACAGCACTTCGTCGGCCAGCGGCTTCTTGATATGCTCCTGGATCACGCGGGCCATCGGCCGCGCGCCCATCTGCTCGTCATAGCCATGCTTGACCAGCCAGGCCTTGGCGGGCTCGGACAGCTCGATGGTGACGTCACGGTCGCCGAGCTGGGCCTCGAGCTGAAGCACGAACTTCTCGACCACCGTGCCGATCACCTCGACGCTGAGATGGCCGAACGAGACCACGGCATCGAGGCGGTTGCGGAATTCCGGCGCGAACTGCCGGTTGATCGCCTCATGGTCGTCGCCTTCCCGCTTCGAACGCGTGAAGCCGAACGCCTGCTTGGCGAGATCCGAAGCACCCGCATTGGTGGTCATGATCAGGATCACGTTGCGGAAGTTGACCTGCTTGCCGTTATGGTCGGTGAGCCGGCCGTGATCCATGATCTGGAGCAACACATTGTAGAGGTCGGGATGCGCCTTCTCGATTTCGTCGAGCAGCACAACGCAATGCGGATGCTGGTCGACGCCGTCGGTGAGCAGTCCGCCCTGGTCGAAGCCGACATAGCCGGGAGGCGCGCCTATCAGGCGCGACACGGTATGCCGTTCCATGTATTCGGACATGTCGAAGCGCAACAGCTCGACGCCGAGCGAGGCTGCAAGCTGCTTGGCGACTTCCGTCTTGCCGACACCGGTCGGGCCGGAGAACAGGTAGCAGCCGATCGGCTTCTCCGGCTCGCGCAAACCGGCACGCGCCAGCTTGATCGAGGCCGCAAGCGACTCGATCGCCTTGTCCTGGCCGAATACCGTGCGCTTCAGGGTCTGCTCGAGATGCTTGAGCACCTCGGCGTCATCCTTCGAAACGCTCTTTGGCGGGATCCGCGCCATCGAGGCGATCGTGGTCTCGATCTCCTTGATGCCGATGGTCTTCTTGCGCTTGTTCTCGGCCACCAGCATCTGCGCCGCGCCGGACTCGTCGATCACGTCGATCGCCTTGTCGGGCAGCTTGCGGTCGTGGATGTAGCGTGACGACAGCTGCACCGCGGCCTCGATGGCCTCGTTGGTGTACTTCAGCCGGTGATAGTCCTCGAAATAGGGCTTAAGGCCCTTCAGGATCGCGATCGCATCCTCGACGGTCGGCTCGTTGACGTCGATCTTCTGGAAGCGCCGCACCAGCGCGCGGTCCTTCTCGAAGTGCTGGCGATATTCCTTGTAGGTGGTCGAACCCATGCAGCGGATCGAGCCCGAGGCGAGCGCGGGCTTGAGCAGGTTCGAGGCATCCATGGCGCCGCCCGACGTCGCGCCAGCACCGATCACAGTGTGGATCTCGTCGATGAACAGGATGGCGTTCGGGTGCGCTTCGAGTTCCTTCAGCACCTGCTTCAGGCGCTCCTCGAAGTCGCCGCGATAGCGCGTGCCGGCCAGCAGCGTGCCCATGTCGAGCGAGAACACGGTCGCAGCCGCCAGAACCTCCGGCACCTCGCTGTCGACGATGCGCTTGGCAAGGCCTTCGGCGATCGCGGTCTTGCCGACGCCGGCTTCGCCCACGAAAAGGGGGTTGTTCTTCTGCCTGCGGCACAGCACCTGGATCGCCCGGTTGATCTCGGAATTGCGTCCGATCACCGGATCGATCTTGCCGTCACGCGCCTTCTTGTTGAGATTGACGCAATAGGTCTCGAGCGCTTCGCCTTTCTTCTTGGCGTCCTCGGTGCCCTTGGCCTCGGTCTCCTCGTCGACGCCACGCACGGGTCGCGCTTCGGAGACGCCCGGCCGCTTGGCGATGCCGTGGCTGATATAATTGACGGCGTCATAACGCGTCATGTCCTGCTCCTGCAGGAAGTACGCGGCATGGCTCTCGCGCTCGGCGAAGATCGCGATCAGCACGTTGGCGCCAGTCACCTCTTCGCGACCGGATGATTGCACGTGGATCACTGCGCGCTGGATCACGCGCTGAAAGCCGGCGGTTGGCTTGGCGTCGTCGGCGCCATCTGTCACCAAATTCTCGAATTCGGTTTCCAGATAATTGACGAGGCTCGTACGGAGCTTGTCGAGATCGACGCTACAGGCGCGCATGACAGCGGCCGCATCGGAGTCGTCGATCAGGGAGAGCAAAAGATGCTCGAGCGTCGCGTATTGGTGATGACGCTCGTTTGCGATCGCCAGTGCACGATGCAGGGATTGTTCAAGGCTTTGAGAAAAAGTCGGCATTCGCGTCCTCTATGGCCCCCACCATCATGATCGCCATCGCCCGGTCAGGCAACAACAACCTTTGTCACATATAGTTATACAAAACCGCGGCGAAAGACCGGTTCCGCGACTCGAGCGGGTACACACTTGCGGTATTTTCGATGCAAAACCCGTTCCGATTTGGGCGGGATCGGCGCCTGGACAGATTTTCTTATGCTGGCTGGCAGGAACGGACATCGCGCAGATGGCATGCGATGACGCTCGAATGCTGACGCACGCGAAGCCTGGACCGACGCAAGAACCGCCTACGAGAGCATCGTGAGGCGCCCTATTTCTTCTCCATCACGCATTGCAATGGATGCTGGTGCTTGCGGGCAAAATCCATCACCTGCGTCACCTTGGTTTCGGCGATCTCGTAGGTGAACACGCCGCATTCGCCGATGCCGTGATGATGAACGTGCAGCATGATCTTGGTCGCAGCCTCGACGTCCTTCTGGAAAAACTTCTCCAGCACATGGACGACGAATTCCATCGGCGTGTAGTCGTCGTTCAGGATCAGCACGCGATAGAGGTTCGGCCGCTTGGTCTTCGGTTTGACCTTGGTGATGACGGATGTATTCGGCCCCGTCGGCCCGCCCGAACGGTTCTCGTCATTGCTCATGCGGTGAGCGGCGGCGGCTTGCGCGGACAGGTCGGGTCTGGAAGTCAGGTGCGGCATGGCTCAGGCGTTCAAATTCCCCAAGGAAGCGAATGACGGTCCGCCGCGCCACCCCGCCCTTCGGAGCATCGCAAAGGCGCACCGCCTTGTTGGATCGCCGCTTCCAACCGATCCGGTCAGATCCGGAACGATTGCAGCCAATATGGGCCCGCCTCCGGCCTGCCGCAAGCGTGCAAGGTCAGGCCGTTGCGGCTGCGGCGCTCCCGATTCCCGGTCCGGGCGATCCTGTCGAACGTTAAACAATCCGAACCGATTTGACAAAAATTTCCACCCTGGCCGTTTAGAACCTGTTGACCAGGAAGCGCCCCGTCGGTCGGGTGCGACAATTGCCCCCGGTCTTTTACGGTCCAATTTACCCGAAGTTCAACCGGAAGCCGCCAATTTGGGCAAAATCACAGATTTCGGGGATCGTCATGTTTCGCCTGCCAGTCGCCGACCGCATCGGTCGACAGTTCGCCCGCTTCGCCGGTGCTGATCAAGGCAATATCGCCGTCATCTTCGCCATCGCGCTGGTCCCGTTATTGAGCTTCGTCGGCGCCGCCGTCGATTATAGCCGCGCCGTCCAGGCCCGCACCTCCATGCAGGCCGCCCTCGACTCGACCGCCCTGATGCTCTCCAAGGACCTGTCGTCCGGCACGATCACGACATCGCAGATCAGCACCCAGGCCCAGGCCTACTTCAATGCGCTGTTCACGGCGAACAACGCCGTCCCGACGGTCAGCGTCGCGGCCACCTATACCGCGAGCACCAGCATGGGCTCGACGATCCAGGTCACCGGAAGCGGCACCTACACGACCAGCTTCATGAAGATCGCCGGCTTCCCGACCCTCGACATCGGCACCACCTCGACCAGCGCCTGGGGAATGGTGCGGATGCGCGTGGCCATGGTGCTCGACGTCACGGGGTCGATGGCCGACGACGGCAAGATGCCTGCGATGCAGACGGCTGCCAAGAACCTCGTCGACCAGCTCAGCGCGCTCGCCAAGAGCGATGGCGACGTCTACATCTCGGTCGTCCCCTTCTCCAAGGACGTCAACGCGGGCAGCAGCAATTACGCGCAGTCATGGATCGACTGGTCCGACTGGGATGCCGCGAATGGCACGTGCAGCAACAACAACTATTCCAAGCAATCGAGCTGCGTGAGTGCCGGCAGGACCTGGACGCCCAAGAATCACAACACCTGGAACGGCTGCATCACCGACCGCAATCAGGATTACGACATCAAGAACACGACGCCTACGAGTGCAAATTCGTCGACGCTGTTCCCGGCCGAGCAATATTCCTACTGCAATTCCGGCAGTTCGGCCTACATCCAGCCGATCATGCCGCTCAGCTACGACTGGGCCTCGCTGAAGACCTTGATCGGCAGTCTGGCGCCGACCGGCAACACCAACCAGGGCATTGGCCTCGCCTGGGGCTGGATGACGCTGTCGACCGGTGCCCCCATGAACGCGCCGGCCAAGGACGCCAACTACACCTACAAAGATGCGATCGTTCTGCTCTCCGACGGTCTCAATACGCAGAACCGCTGGTACAGCAATGCTTCGCAGATCGACGCGCGACAGAAGAAGCTGTGCGACAGCGCCAAGGCGGCGAACATCACGGTCTATACGGTCCAGGTGAACACCGGCGGCGACCCGACCTCGAGCGTGCTGCAATATTGCGCGAGCAGCACCGACAAGTTCTATCTGGTCACGTCGGCGAGCCAGACCGTGTCGGTGTTCAAGGACATCGGGACATCGCTGTCGAAACTGCGCGTCGCGCGCTGAGACGGAGCTTCCGTCGCGGCCCACAGAAAAAGCCCGGCTGCATCAGCCGGGCTTCTTGATTCCCGGACGTCGAGAAAGCGTTAGTTGGCGGCCGGGGTGAACTTCGACACGATGGTTTCGACGGGCTTGAAAGCCTGCTTGGCGAGGTCGCTGTAGAGGCCGGCGATCTTCTGCGATTCAGCAACGAAGGTCTCGTAGGCGGAGCGCGCGAAATCGGTCTGCGCTTCCATCGCCTTGTCCATCGACTTCACGCCGGACAGCTTCTCGACGAACGACTTGGTGTCTTCAAACGACTTCTTTGTGTAGTCGCCATAAGCGCTGGCGATCGCCTGGAGGCCGTGCTGAACCGAGGTCGCGGAGGCGACGCACTGTTCGAACTGCTCTTTCCCGTAGCTCTGAATGTCTTCGACCTTGAACATCTCGGATCCTTTTGCCTGACTTTCGTCCGGAAGCCCCGGCTCCCTGACTATCGCTTAAAAATAGTGCAATGCACAAAATGTGTCAAGAATCTTTGTGCGACGCACAAATATAGCGGCAGGGTGCGGAGATTCTCGGGCTTTCGCGCAATGATTCCTTAAGCATTTGGAAACCGCAGCCCCCTACGCTGATCCCCTGGACGTGTTCAGCTTCAGAGAGCGGTCGAAAGCCGTTTGAGAACATAACCTTAGCCAGAACAGCGGCTCAGGCTCAACGTCCCCCGCGGCAACACCAGCGGAGGGCAGCCTGAGCAGGTAATGATCCCGGCTCCGATGGGCACAATTTCGCCTCACGAGCCGGTGATCAAGTCAGAAACGGGGACGGGGTTCCATGCTTCGTAAAAACTTGTCTACCTCGCGCTTGGCGCGGGTTGGCGTTTTCGGGCTTCTTACGGTCACCACCGCGGTCATCTTCACCACCGATGCGGCCGAGGCGCGGCGCCATCGGCATCGCTCCTACGCTCACCACCGGGTGCAGCGCGACGCGTCCGAGAGTTCCAACCCGAAATTCGCGTCGATCATCGTCGATGGCAATTCCGGCGCCGTGCTTCAGGCAACCAGCCCCGACGGGATCCGTCACCCCGCCTCGCTCACCAAGATCATGACGTTGTATCTGCTGTTCGAGCGTCTCGACTCCGGCAAGATGAAGCTCGACACCGAGATGCCGGTGTCGCAGCACGCAGCCGATCAGGATCCGACCAAGCTCAATCTGCACGCCGGCCAGACCATTCGGGTCGAGGACGCGATCAAGGGTCTCGTCACCCGCTCCGCCAACGACGCGGCCGTGGTGATCGCCGAAGCGATTGCCGGCGACGAAGACGATTTCGCCCAGATGATGACGCGCAAGGCGCGCGCGCTCGGCATGTCCAGGACAGTCTACCGCAACGCCAATGGCCTGCCGAACGACGACCAGGTCACGACCGCACGCGATCAGGCGACGCTCGGCCGCGCCATCCAGGAGCGGTTCCCGCGCTATTACCGCTACTTTTCGACCGCCTCCTTCAACTGGCGCGGACAGTCGATCCGGAACCACAATCATCTGCTCGGCAATGTCGAGGGCGTCGACGGCATCAAGACCGGCTACACCCGCGCCTCCGGCTTCAATCTCGTGACCTCGATGCGCCGCGGCAACCGCCACCTGATCGGCGTGGTGCTCGGCGGCCGCAGCGGCGGCTCGCGCGACGCCATCATGCGCAATCTGCTCGCCGAGAATCTCGAGAAGGGCGCCACCACCCACACCGTCGCGGCCGTCACCGAGCGCAGCGGCGCAGACGCCGGCACTGAAGTGGCCGATGCGTCGGATACATCGGCCCGCGCGGCACCGCAGGTCCAGGCCGCAGCCGCCCCTGAAGCCGCCCCGCAGCAGCGTCCCGCCTCGCGCCTGTCGGCGCTTGCCGCGGCCACGGCAGCGATGCCGCCGGCTCAAGCCAAGCCGGATGTTCGGCCAACTGAATCCAGGATCGAGCCCGCCCCGCTCACCAATGGCGTGATCTCGAGCCAGCCGCTCTCCATCATCCCCGGATCGTCCGAGCCGATGAAGCCGGTCAGGGTCAAGACCGTGCAGGTCAAGGCGGGCGCCGTCAGGGTGGCTTCCGCCGCCCCGGCTCAGGTCGCCCCGCAGGTGACGAACACGATTTCGTCCCGCTCCGATGTCGCGGAGACCTCCGGCGCCGTCGTCGCCAAAGCTGATCTCGTCAACAAGCCCGAGATGCCGAGCCAGCCGGAGACGCCGAGGGCCGAGATCGCGCGCAGTGAAATGCCCCGTCAGCCGGCGGGCTTCGGCTCCGGCAACGGCATTCTCGGCGTGCTGCCGGCCGCCACCGCCGCCGCGCCCGCCCCTGTCCCGGCGAAGCTCGCGTCCGCCGATCCGGCGCCGCAGCCGATCCAGATGAGCGCCACCACCAAGCCGGTCGTCACGCACAGCGGCTGGATCGTCCAGGTTGGCGCGCTCGAAAGCGAGAACGAAGCCCAGCAGCGCATCGACGCCGCGCGGAGCTCGGCCCGCGGTCTGCTCAGCAAGGCGGATCCGTTCACCGAGCCCGTCGTCGCCAAGGACAATCGCAAGCTCTACCGCGCCCGCTTCGCCGGGCTCGAACGCGACCAGGCCGAAGCCGTCTGCCGCGCCCTGAAGCGCGCCGACATCTCCTGCATCACCGTCCGCAACTGATCTTCCGGACTGTTCCCATCAAAATGCCCGCGCCATGCGCGGGCATTTTTGTTTTGGGCGGTTATCGATGCCGGTTCCGCGACAACCTCTCGTCAACGATTTACGGTTAAATTTTGCTCAAGGGATCGACCACGCCGACAATGGCGGGCATCGGGGCGAACGGCAAACAGAGCAAGCGGAGCTGACGCGGAACGGGCGTTTGTAGCGTGGTGCCGGAGTTAGCCGTTATGCGTACGAAGCAGAGTATCCTTGGCCTCGTTCACACGGGCAGCGAGATACGTCGAGCCCCCCTGGTCGGGATGCAGTTTCTTCATCAGGGACTTGTGAGCCCGGCTGATGTCATCGCGACCCGCCCCCGGTTGCAGGCCAAGGATCTGATAGGCTTCCTCCGCCGTCATTTTGCCGCTCGCAACCGTGCGGCGCTGCCCCCCTGCCGCGTCGCCCTGCGCGTTCTGACGCCAAGCGGGAAACCGGCGGTCCAGATAGCTTTCAAGTAAGGCCACGCTCTCGGCGTCGAACCCCGGGACCATCGCCAGCAGGCCCGCGAGATCGAACTCGTCGAGTTCGCGCCCGGCATAGGGCCCGGCCAGGATCTGGCCCGCGAGCTGGCCGGAATCGTGGTCGAGCCGCATGTCCAGGAATTGCGAGCACACGCGCGAGGTCTGTCCGGAGGCGCGGGTCGTCCCTCCACCGAACAGCCCGCCGATATTGCCAAAGCCGGCATTCGCCAATGGCGTCCAGCCCAATAGCCCGGCACCGAAAATCCCGAGCGGGATTGCGACCGCCAATTCGCCCCGCAGCCCCGTGAACGCCGCGACCGCCAGCGCCAGCACGCCGCCGCCGAACTTGATGGTGCGTGCCAGCACCGCCGGGTTGGCGGAGCGGAACATCTGGAGCAGCAGATAAAGCGTGATAACAGCGACAGCGCCGGCAATCAGGGTCATGGCCGGGATATAGGCGCCCTCGCCGCAAAATGCATGGCGTCTGCCAACGACGCGAACGGTTACTTCATCTGGCCGATCAGCCTGGCCGCGCCGCTCGCGCTCTTCGCCAATTTCAGCAGGGCCTCGCGCCCACCGGCAGCATAGGCCGCGGCGGCGCGCAGCAGTTCGCGCAACTGCGCCGCGGCACCTGGATCGAACCGGCACCACGCTCCGCCGGTCAGCCGCGCGATCTCGCGAAACGCCTGTTCCGCCACGATGTCGTGCCCCTCCTGAAACAGGAATACGGGCACCTTGAGCATGCCGAGTTCGCCGGCCTTGGCGCAGAGTTCGTCGACCTTCTCTTCCATGGCATCGCCGACGAACACCACGGCCCGCACGCCGGAGGCGACCGCTTCGCGCCGCGCCTCGCTCAGGACCTTGCCGATCTGCGTGTCACCGCCGCGGCAATCGATCTTGCTCATCAGCGTTGCGAGCCTGGCGCTGTCGGAGATCCAACCGGAAGCGCGGCACTCGTTGAAACCGCGATAGTGGACCAGCCGGATATCGAGGCTGCCGAGCGCAGCCGTCTCGCGGAACATATCGGCCTGCAGCGCGCAGGCCATGTCCCAGGTCGGCTGCCGGCTCATCGTCGCGTCCAGCGCGAAGATCAATCGGCCCCGCGCGCCGGGCGCATGTGGCGACAGCGCCTGCGCCTTGGCGACGAAGGCGGCAATGTCCTCCGCGGTCGACGTCCTGGCTTGCGGCAGCGCGCCCTCTTGCTGCGCCGGGACGGCACCGCGGCCGCGCGGTTTGGTGGGGTCGCCCGACATTCCTGCTTGCACCTTCCGTTGACCGCTAATGTGGTCAGCGGACACGGCCCGGTCAATGTGCGAAGCCTCCGCCGGCGGGGGCCGGCGGAGGCTTTGAAGGTCGCAGATCGCTGTGAATGAGCGCTAGCTCTTGGCCGGCGCCATCAAGGCGACGGGACCGGGCTCGAGGATCTTGGGCGGCGACGTGCGGGTGTCGACCGGCGCCACCTCGCTGTCGGTGTCGCTCAGGAATTTATCAAGCATGCCCTGGATCGAGTTCTTGGCGCCATCCGGACCTGTGTCGCGCATGTCGTTGTGCTGGAATTCGGTCTTCACGACCTGGATGCCGGCCTTCTCGCACTCCTCGTCGGTCGGGATCACGCCAGGATCGGTCTTGAACTGCGGATCCTTGGAGCGGAACGACAGGATCTTGAACTTGCCGGCAGTGACGAAGGGCACGCGCAGATTGTCCAGCGTGACGACCTTCTTGACCTCATCCGGATATTGCTTGGCGAAGTACATCGTGATGTCGCCGCCCATGGAGTGGCCGACCATCGTCACCTTCTCGTAGTCGGCGTTGGGCTGAATCTTCTTCATCTCCTGCAAGGCGAGGTGAATGTTGGCAACGCCGCGCAGGATCTGCGGCAGTCGGCCGACATAAAGCTCGCCGGGCTTGGTCACCATCGGGGGATCGGTCGGCAGATCGTGCTGCGGGCTGACGACCAGATAGCCTCGCGCTGCAAAGACGTTTGCAAGGAAGCCGTACTCGGTGTTCTTGACGGTGTTGCCGTGATTGATCACCGTTACGGGCAGCGTGATCATGCCGGCATTGGCCTGCATTTCCTTGTCGCGACGGATCGCGATATCGACAGGCACGGGACGATTGTCGCGCGAGGGGTCGTAGAAGGTGATGGTCTCATGCCTGATCGCCCACTTGCTCGCCGTGAAATAAGCGACGCAGCAGAGGGCACTGACCGAAACCAGAACGGCAATTCCACGCTTCATTTTCGTCCTCAGCCCCAGGCGCTTCGGCCTGAATCCCTGTTGAAAACCGTGTTCTTCCGGGGCTCTTCGTCCCCTGGTCGCCTATTCGCTAATATATGTCACAGCCGCGTGACAGGAAGGCCAAATATTGTGAACCGGCAGCCCTTTCATTGTGCGTCGCACACGTTTCTTGGGCATCCCAGCCTCTTACGACCACGTCAGGGTGCAGGTCACCATCCGACGCAACCGGTCTCGGTTGGGTTCGATTTCGCGGTAAACGCGGGATGAAAACGACCGGGGTTAAGCGCAGTTCCGGCGGGAACACGCCACGCGCCGTCAACCGGGCGTAGCAACATACCGCCTGGGTCAGGCTCCGAGGATGTCGTGGACCTCGAGCGGCTTGTCAACCTGGCTGAACCATTCGGCGCGATTGGCCGCACGGCGGCGGCCTCGCTCGTCGAGCGGCAGCTTGAGCTGGCGGAGCAGGCTCGTCACCTCTTCCCGCGCGGTGAGATGACCCAGATTGGGGCGCATGCCGAGCGTGGCCTCGTCGATCTCGTCCAGCGCGGTCAGGCCGCGCGGGAAGAATTCGCGATAGACGACGCGCTCGGCGAAGCCATCGACGTAGCGGAAGCCGAGGCGCAGCGACAAATCCTTGAGGCCGTCGGCGACCAGCTGCTTGTTGCGGGAGCCGAGCATCGACAGGCGGTTGCGCACCACGATCCAGTCGGTCGAGGAGCCGTCGAGCTGCCGGCGCTTGCGCCTGACATCCCTCACCATCTCGGCGTAATGGCTCTCGCCCGTGACCGCATAATTGGTCGGGTCGACGGTGCCGAGCACGTCGAAATCGAGGAAACTGTCGTTGATCGGCGTGACCAGCGTGTCGGCCATCGAGTGCGCCAGGCGCATCAAATAACTGTCGGTGCCGGGCGTATCGATGACGATGAAGTCGAAACCGGCCTCGACTGCCGAGACAGCTTCCATGAACTGGAGGAACTCGGAATTCTCGTTCTCGGCGATCTGCATGGTCTCGCCGAGCTTGATGCAGCGATGCAACGGCAGCTCGAGGCCGAGCCCGGTCCGGCGCGCCCAGGCGGCTCGGTTGTTGATGTAGTGGGTAAAGCTCTGCTGACGGCAGTCGAGGTCGATCGTCGCGACGCGCTGGCCGGCCTTCAGGAGCGCGACCGCGATGTGCAGGGCGGTGGTCGACTTGCCCGAGCCGCCCTTCTCGTTGCCGAGCACGACCACATGCGCTGAGCCGGATTGGCCTTGGCTAGCCTGCACAAGCATGGCGATCCTCAACACCCCTATTGAATATCTTCGAGTTGGCCGCGTCGGCGGTCAAGTGAAATGCGTGGCGGATATGCAAATGGCAGTGCGCTGAGCTTCATCATGAATCGCTGCGCCCTCTATCGTCTGTGATCCAGCCCACAATGTCGCGACATCCCGTGCAGCTTCACGAGAAATGCTGTGCCGCATCCGGACGCATGGCGTCCACGACCGCCGCTTGTTAAGGTTAGCCGCCGGGGCGCCGGGACGCGCCCGCTCCGATTCCCAACCAAGTCGAGTGCTGATGTCACCAAGCCCCTTGATCGCCCGCACGGTCCCCACCTTGCGACGCGCCGTCGACAATCTTCGCAAGCGAAAGGCCACGATCGCGCTGGTCCCAACCATGGGAGCGCTCCATGACGGGCATGTGTCGCTGGTGCGCCTCGCCAAGCGCCGCGCCAGCCGCGTCGTGGTGTCGATCTTCGTCAACCCGACCCAGTTCGCCCCGACCGAGGATTTCGGCGCCTACCCGCGCACCTGGAAGGCCGACATCGCCAAGCTCGCGGCCGAGGATGTCGACATCGTCTGGCACCCCGGCGTCGAGGCGATGTATCCGGAAGGCTTTGCGACCCGCATCCTGCCGGAGGGACCGGCGCTGGCCGGCCTCGAGGACCGTTTCCGGCCGCATTTCTTCGGCGGCGTCGCCACCGTCGTCGGCAAGCTGTTCACGCAGTGCCGGCCGGACTTTGCGATCTTCGGCGAAAAGGATTTCCAGCAATTGCGGGTTGTGACGCAGATGGCGCGGGATCTCGACCTCGCCGTCAAGGTGATCGGTTCCCGCACCGTGCGCGAACGCGACGGGCTCGCGATGTCCTCGCGTAACGTCTATCTGTCGCCGCAGGAGCGGCAGACCGCAACCGTGCTCTACCGCGCCATGAAGGACAGTGCCGGGCGGATCAAGTCGGGCGAATCGATCGCGGCCGCGATGGCGCACGGCGCCGCGACGATCGAGGCGGCCGGCTTTGCGCTCGACTATTACGAGGCGCGCCACGCCGAGACGCTGGCGCCCGTCACCTCGCGCAAGGACGGCCCAATGCGGATTCTGGTCGCAGCCAAGCTCGGTACGACCCGACTCATCGACAATATCGCGGTTTAGAGCAATCCGAGATCGCGCAGCTCGCGCCGCATCGGCTCCGGCATCGCCGCGATCGAGCTTGCGGCGGACTTGCCGAGATCGGGCGGCGCGGACTCGTCGGCCAGATACCGCCAGCCCTGGAACGGCCGCATCGGCCGCGGCGACACCGCGATCACCTTCGGCTGCATCACGATCCGGCAGCGTCCGATGCCCTCATTGTCGCGGAACGGCTCGATGCCGATGATCTTTTCACGCGCGGCGATTTCGCCCTTGATCACCCAGTAGAGCGACCCGCCCGCGAGAATCTCGGCGTCGCGCTTGGGTACCATGCGGGTGACGTGGATGTGGTGTTGCGGCAGACCCTTCTTTTTGGCGGTCTGCATCCGTTCGGCGATCCACCCCTTCAATTCCTTGACGGAGTCGCAACCGACGGCAAGCTTGATCAGATGTAGCGGCATGCACCAGCATTAGCTGGCCGGCCGCGCGTTTTCAAAGCCGATCTACTCGTTATCCGCAGCGGCGGGAGCCGAGGCGGACGGGGCGAGCGGAACCGGCGCTGCCGCGCGCTTGGCAGCCGGCTGCTTTTTGGCGGCCGCGGGCGGAGCCGCCTGGGCCGAGGCCGTAGCCGGTGCACGCGAAGCCGGCGCCGCGGTCGCGGCAGGCGCCGCAGGACGAGTCGCTCCCGTGGGGGGCTCCGGAGTCATGATGCTGACCGGCGGCGTCGACGCCGCGCTCGGGAACTCAGCATTGGTCGGCTTGCCCGTCGGCATCGACGGCGGCAGGCCGGCGAGCGGTCCAGTGGCCGGCATCGCGGATGCCGCTGCTGGCGCGTTCCAGGCGGGCGCATAGCGCGCGACCAGCGCATCGTAGAAATGGGAATCCATGTTGGCGGCAACCTGCTGTTGATCGGTCAGCGAGCGGAAGGCGGCGCAATCGAATTGGGTGCAACCGTCGCGCGCGACCAGCACCTGGGCGACGAGGCCGTAGCGATCGTGCTCCAGCGACTTGCGCAGCACCTTCAACTCCGGCGTCAGGCTCTTCTCGGCAGTGGCGGCATCGCCAAGCGCGGTCAGCCGGTCGATGCGGGACGCGGTGTAGGCGATGGCCGCAGCCGCCGTCTCGGGCGCGCTGAACAGCGCTTTCTCGCAGCCGACCGCCACGGCATCGCCGGCAAGTTCATCGAGGCATGACAGCGCCGGCAGGCTCGCCGTCACCGGAGCCTGCACGGCACGCGATTCAGGCGGCGTGACCTGCCTCACCGGTCCGTAGACGCGCATGGTCGCAGGCACCGCGACGGCGATGGCAAGCAGCGCGATGACGGTCAGCGCGCCGTTGGCGACCGACTTGTCGGCGCGCAGCAGCGTGATCAGCAGAACCAATCCGAAGAAGCCGGCAGCGGCCAGCGTCATCCACATCGGAACGACTGGCGAGCGCCAGATTTGGTCGAGCGACGTGGCCCACGCCCAGTTCATGCGCGATGTCCCCTCACGCTAGCAAAGAGCAAATGGTCAAAGCGAGCACCGCGAGTCGGCAGCTGCCCCCGATTCACCCTGTCGAGGCGAAGCGGGCCTTTTGACGGCAATCGCGTCAATTCGTCTGCAACGTCAATGCGTGGCAGGGTGCTCCGTCAGGACTGCGCCAGCTGACTTTCCTTGGCGACGCGTTCGAAGGCCTCGGTCGAGCTCTTGATCCGGTATTGGCAGTCGTCACCGTCCGTCGGCAGCAGGCGGATGATCTCGTAGGAGCCACTCGCGGCCGGACGCGCGACGTTGCTGGCCGTGAACAATACGCGCGTTCCAATCGGGAATTTGTGCTTCAACACCCTCTCCATCACTCAAAACAGCGCCTGCCTCGCCCATGGTCCCACTGCGACGGCCTGGCCGGAAACCCGGCAATTCTATAGCACGCATGAAGCGTTTTTGGCCAGTCTCATGCGAGCATGGCAAACGCACCGAACATGAAGTGTTTTCATGACGATAATGGCAGCGACGGACCGCTGGAACTATCGACGGAACCGGGTCTCAGGCGGTATGGGGTAACCGGCCGTCGGGGCTCGCATGGTCTACGGCCTTAGGCAGTTCCTGGGCCAGGATCTCCCCGAGCTGGTCAACCGGAATGTTGTACCGCGCGGCGAGCTGGCGGACCGTGTCGTTGCCAAGCACGGCGCGGAGCTGGTCCGCCGAGATCGGCAGGTTCTGGCCGTTCCCGAGCCAGGATTTGACCTGATCGCCGAAGCCGGATTGCTGGAGCTTTGCAACGATCGCGCTGAGGCCGCCCTGATTGCCGCTGCCGAGCACCTCGCTCAGCACGGCCGGCAGAACCGACGCGCCGAGCTGGCCGAGCGCGCTGCGGAGCGCGGGATTGTTTTCCAGTGAGTCCAGGATTCCCATGATCGTGCCCTCTCCCTTGCGATAGCTCCAGCGTGATTGAGCGCTGCAGGCCTGCCTGTCGTCAAGCGGCGCCCGATCACAATCGCAATTACACAGTCTCGAATCTTGCGATGACCAGCGTTTCGGCGAGCCCGTCGCGGGTCCATTCCTGGAATGCCGGTAGCGCCATCATGGTCTCCATGTAGGCCCTGGCCTCCGGCCCGACCTCGATCGCGTAAGTTCGGAAGCGGTGAACGACCGGCGCGTACATCGCGTCCGCCGCACCGAAGGCGCCGAACAGGAACGGTCCCCTGGCGCCATAGCGCGCCCGGCACTCGCGCCAGATTTCCTGCACGCGCGCGACATTGGCGAGCGCATCAGCCGACAGCGTCACGGGGCGTACCGGGCGATGCAGGTTCATGCCGCATTCGTTGCGCAGAGCCATGAAGCCGGAATGCATCTCGGCGCACACCGACCGGGCATGCGCGCGCGCGGCAACATCGTCCGGCCACAGCTTCTTCTCCGGAAAGCGCTCGGCGACGTATTCGATGATGGCGAGCGAATCCCACACCGTGATGTCGCCATCGACCAGCACCGGAACCTTGCCGGCGCGGCTGAAGGAGAGGATCCGCTGCTTGTCGGCGGGATCATCGGTGTAGAGCGGGATGAGGGTTTCCTCGAACGGAATGTCGCTCGCGCGCAGCGCGAGCCAGGGCCGCATCGACCATGACGAGTAGTTCTTGTTGCCGATCGCAAGCTTGAGCGCTGCCATGTGCCCGTCCCTCCTCAAGTCCGTCCGTGCGGCCGCTTTTAGCGCCAACCCCTGCCGCCAATCAATCGTTGCCGCGACCAGACATGCGTGGCAATCGTTGCGATCGTGACGAGGAGAGCGACATGAGCAGGCATTGGGTCGACATCATCGCCGTCGGCTTCTTCATCGTCGAATGGCTGGTCTACGCCCTGACGCTGGAGCACTCGGCCTACGGCCGTGACAGCCTGTCGGCGCGGATGAACCGCTATCGCGAGGTCTGGGTTCGCCGTCTGCTCGATCGCGATACCCGCATGGTCGACATGCAGATCATGGCCTCGTTGCAGAACGGCACCGCCTTCTTCGCCTCGACCAGCCTGTTCGCGCTGGGCGGCGCGCTGGCGCTGCTGCACGCTACGAACGACGCCATCACCATCCTGAGCAAGCTGCCGATCGATCTCAGCACCTCGCCGGCCATGTGGGAGCTGAAATGCGTCGGCCTCGTGCTGATCTGCGTCTACGCGTTCTTCAAATTCGCCTGGGCTTATCGCCTGTTCAACTATGTCGCGATCCTGTTCGGCGGCATGCCGCCGGCCGCCCAGCGCGACACGCCCGAGGCCGAAGCCCACGTCATCCGCACCACGCGCCTGTTCGAATCCGCCGGCCGCCACTTCAACCGCGGCCAGCGCGCGTTCTTCTTCGCACTCGGCTATCTCGGCTGGTTCGTCAGCCCCTGGGTGCTGTTCGTAACCACGGCCGCGGTGGTGATCGTGACATGGCGGCGGCAGTTCGCGTCGAGCGCGTGGCAGGCGATGGCGCCGGCGGCGGTGGATGATGACGGGACGCGAAAGCGCGGTGCGACGCGATGAAGCCAGCTCTCGTGTCCCGGACGCGCAGCAGCGCTTGAGCGCTTCTGCGCAGAGCGGAGACCCGGCAGGCGACGCTGCACAATGCGGCGAGATAGGCCCCGGCTCTGCAGCGCACAGCAATGACGCTGCGCCCGCTATTGACGCGGGATATTTGCCCACATATTCGTCCTCGCGAATTCACCGGCAGCCGGACGTAAATGCCTCCTGACCTTCGGCCGGTACCGGCACACACTGCAATCGAGCCGAAACGAGCGAGCAACATCGCCTATGCGGGGTTGCTGGCATCGATCACCGCCATCATTGCCGCAGGGCTGCTGGTCAAGCTGAATTCATTCCCCGGCTTGCACGGTGACGAAGCCTGGGTCGGATTGCGCGCGCTGGAGCAGCAGGCGCGCGGCATGTTCACGCTTCGCGGCATGAACGGCTATACCGGATCACTGTTTCCGGAAATCGTGACGCTGGTCTTTTCGATCATCCCTCCGGGCACAAGCAGCCTGCGGCTGCCGGGCGCCATCTTGAATGGACTGGCGCTCGGCCTGACTTCCCTCGCTCTCTGGAAAAGAGGCGCGAGCGCGCTGTACTTCGTCCTGGCGATGGGATCCTCGCTGCTATTCATGTTCTATAGCCGGGTTGCCTGGGAGGTGAACGCGCTCCAGAACCTGCTGCTCGCGCTCGTGCTGCTTGCTCTCGCGCATCTCTTGGAACGAGGTCGAAGCCGCCGTCGCTGGCTTTTCCTGCTGTTGCTGGCCTTCTCATTGGGGTGCTGGAATCACGCCATCTTCGTTGCAGCGGCGCTGTCTTTCGCCGCGGCGACGTTCCTCGTCGCGCTCAAATGGCCCGGCGAAAGCAGTGCAAGACTCCTGCTGGTCGGGCAACTGGATCTCCTGGTCCAGTCCGTCCTGTCAGGACGGCATTTCGTCGGCGACGGCGCGTTCTGGACCCGGGCCCTGCCGGCTATGCTCGCCGGGCTCGGCGCGATCGCACTCGCGACCCACGCCTATGCGCTTTTCGAGGACCGCCTGCTTCCCCCCACGATCAGAGCCCTCTCCGATCGGCGTATCGCGCGTTCAACGGGCATCGTGCTCGCCGGTTGCGTGGCACTGTCGCTGGCAGCATCGCCGATCAGCGATATCAGCTTTTTCGGTACGGTCTCGGGCGTGATCCTGCTCGAGCGCGTCGTTTCCTACCTGCCCGGCCCGATCGACATGACGGCGCTGCATCTGCGCATGGTGCTGCTGCTGGTCTTGTTTGCCGCCGCTGCGCTTCGATCGTTCCGCTCTGAGCCGAGCGAGCCACAACAGCTGCTTTTGCCATTGTTCTGTCTGTGGACGATCGCCTATTTCCCCGCGCTGCGGCTCTCGATCGCCAGCGTCGCCGATCGCTACTACATCATCCCGCAATTCCTGTTCTTCGTTTCGATCGCGCTCGCCGTCGATGGACTTCGGAAGAGCTGGAAAATGGCGGCCATTGGGTTGCTCCTCGCCGGATTCGTGTATGCGCAAGCCACCACGATCCGCGAGGCCTTTCGCGGCGAGGACAGGCCGCCATTCGAGCGCTTCGACTATGCCGGCTATACCGACACCTCCCGCCATTACATGAGGCTCAACGCGCTCACGAATGAGCTGAAGTCACGAGGCTACTGCGAGGTGGAGTCATCGAGCTTCTTTATCACCCAACCCATGCGGTTCCTGGCGGCGGCGGGCCAGCTCTGTACCGGACATACCAGGGTGCGCGTGGAATATTGCGCGGCGTGTCTCGCGCCGGTCCGCGGGTTCGATCTGCACGCGCAGGAATAGCCCGTCATCGAGGCGCGACGCGGCAAAGGCGTCACGACCCGCCGAAATCCCGCGGGCTGAACGGCAGGTCCATCACCTTCCATTCCCCGTACAACGCGGCGGGCAGCATCTTGTAGGGCTGACAGGATTCGAGCGCACTCGTCGCCGACTTCACGATGGCGACGCCCTTCGCCGATGGCGGGGCCTGGATCAGGATCGGCGGGCGCGCCAGAGTCCCGTCGGTGGCGAACACCGCACGCAGCTTGATGTTGACGTTGTCGGTCGGCGACACGCCCGCCGGGAGCTTGGCGCAGCTTCTCAGATGGCGACGAAGCTCGGCGATGATTTCGGGCGGCAGCCTGGCGGCGATCGCATCCTTGGCATCGCCGCCGTCGTCCTTGGGAGCATCCTTCGACTCGGGCGGCAGTTCGGGCGGCAGGCCCAGCATGACGCCGTACTTGACGGTGACGTCGGGCTCCGGCGCCTGATAGACCGGCGGCGGCGCGGCCTGCGGCTGCGACATTGCGGCGGGTGATGGCTGCGACATCGACTGAGGCTGCTGCGGCATCGGTGGTTGCGGAGGCAGTTGCGATGGCTGCGGCTGCGGTTGTTGAGGCGGGGGTTGTTGAGCTTGCGGCTGCGCGGTAGCTTCACGCTGCTGCGGCGCCGGCTGTGGTTGCGGCTGCTTCTGCTGCGACGGCTCGGACGTTGCCTGCTGCTTCGAAGCCGACGCCGCGGCCTGCTGCTTGGCGGAAGGCTTCGGCGCCGTGGTCGCCTTGTCCTTATCGGTGAAGTCCAGCTTCGGGAGCTTCAGGTCGAGGGGCGGCTCCGGCGGCTTTTCCTTCACCTCCTCCTTGGCCTTTTCCTCCGCCTTCTCTTCAGCCTTGGCCTCCTCCTGTTTCACCTGTTCGGGCGTGACGATATCGACCGAGACGGTCTCGGGCGGCGCGGCGTGGAACGGATGGACCTCGCTGATCACAATGATCAGCACGACCAGCGTCAGATGCGCGATCGCCGACGCCGCAATATCCGTCCGTATGATCTTCCGCAGTTCCATCGCCCGATCTTGGGTTGCCGCCGCGGTCCTACCATACCCCAGCCGGCCCTCAATCCCATTTTGGCGCGAAGCCATAGTCGGTGAGACGCCCCTTCGGGCTGGCCAGCGCTGCAATCCGCGTCATCTCGTCGTCCGAGAGCTCGAAATCGAAGATCTCGATGTTTTCGGACAGGCGTTCGACGCGCGAGGTGCGCGGGATCGCAGCAACGTTCTGTTGCACCAGCCAGCGCAGGCAGATCTGTGCCGGTGTCTTGCGGTGGGCGCGCCCGATCTCGCCAAGCGTCTGGTCCAACTTGATCCGGCCCCGGGCGATCGGGCTGTAGGCGACCAGCGCGAGACCGTGCCGGTCGCAGGCCGCCCTCACCTTCGACTGGTCGAGATAGGGATGGTATTCGACCTGGTTGCAGACCAGTGGTTCCGGGCACAACGCCACCGCCTCGTCGATCAGCGCCACCGTGAAATTGGACACGCCGATGTGGCGGGTCAGGCCCATGCGCTTGGCATGCGCCAGCGCGCCGAGCGTCTCCGCCAGCGGCACGTGCGAATTGGGCCAGTGCAGCAGCAGCAGCTCGACCGCCGGAAGCCGCAGCCGGACGAGACTGTCCTTGACCGAGCGCTCGAGATCGTGCGGCGTGAAATGGCTGGTCCAGACCTTGGTGGTCAGGAAGATGTCGTCGCGGCGCACGCCGGAGGCGCGCAGGCCGTCGCCGACCTCACGCTCGTTCTCGTAGACCTGCGCCGTGTCGATGTGACGATAGCCGAGCCGCAGCGCCTGCTCGACCACACGTCCGCAGGTTCGCCCGCTCAGCTCCCAGGTCCCGAGCCCGATCGCCGGCATCCTTGCGCCATTGGCCTCGACGAACAGCATGAGAAATCCTCTCTGTTGCGGTCGTCCCAAGCATCATCCAGGCGAGAGTATGAACCCGGTCCGCGGCACTGCCAACGGGTGCGGCAGCGATCCGCCAGGATATTCAGGGCAATGCTAACGGGAGGTGTGTGCGAGGCCTTGTCGTCAGGCTTTGGCGAGCGCCTGGAAAACGGTATCAGGCGCATGCGCGATCACCGCGAGCAGTGCGCGTGCGGGTCCCCGCGGGGCGCGCTTGCCCTGCTCCCAGTTGCGGATGGTCTCGACGGGCACGCCGAGTTTTGCCGCAAACTCCATCTGGGTGAGGCAGGCGCGGCGGCGCAGATCGCGCACGGCGAGCGAGCTGGTGTCGGCCGGCGCTGCGTGGGCCGCAGGCTGGATTGGAAACTCCTGCCCGTCCCGCAACTCGACGACCCGTCCGTCAGCCTTCAGCCGCAACCGCATGCCCATTCCCCCAAGCCAGGACGATGATGCGGCAGGTCGCTTAAGTTCGGATTAAAGATGCTGGCGGCCGTCATTCCGGGGCGCGCGGAGCGCGAGCCCGGAATCCATCGTGCACCGGAACGCGCCGACAAATGGATTCCGGGCTCGCGCCAAGAAGCGCGCCCCGGAATGACGAACCGAAGGTAAGACCTACCTCAATCCGAACCACAGCGTGGCGATGCCGAGGAAGGAGAAGAAGCCGACCACGTCGGTCACCGTGGTGACGAAGGTACCGGACGCCACCGCCGGATCGGCCCTGACGCGTTCGAGCGCCATCGGGATCAGGATGCCGCCGAGCGCGCCGGCAACGAGGTTCACGATGATCGCAAGCCCGATGACGAGGCCGAGCCCCGGGATCTTGAACCAGGCGACCGCCGCGATGCCGGTGATTACGGCGAAGGCAAGTCCGTTGACGAGGCCGACCATGCCTTCGCGCATCACCACGCGCCAGGCATTGGAGGAGCCGAGCTCGCGGGTCGCCAGCGCCCGCACCGCCACCGTCATGGTCTGGGTCGCGGCATTGCCGCCCTGGCTCGCCACGATCGGCGCCAGCACGGCGAGCGCGACCATCTTCTCGAGCTGCCCCTCGAACAGGCCGAGCACGGAGGATGCGAGGAAGGCGGTCGCAAGATTGACCAGCAGCCAGTTGAACCGCGCGCGCGCGATCGTGAAGACCGTGTCGGACAGTTCTTCGTCGCTGTTGACGCCACCGAGCGCCTTGAGGTCCTCGTCCGCCTCCTCCTCGATGACGTCGACGACGTCGTCGACGGTGATGACGCCGACGAGGCGATCCTGGGTGTCGAGCACGGGCGCGGCGACGAGATTGTACTTGCCGAACATGCGCGCCACCTCCTCCTGGTCCTCCAGGACGGAGACGCGGCGGCGATCCTCGTCGGTCAGTTCGGCGAGCGGCACCGGCCGCCGGGCGCGCAGCAGCACGTCGAGCGAGACCGCGCCCTGCCAATGCTGATCCTTGTCGACGACGTAGATCTCGTAGAAGCGATCGGGCAGATCGGGCGTATCGCGCATGTAGTCGATCGCCTGTCCCACGGTGAAATCCTGGGGCACCGCGATGAACTCGGTCTGCATGCGGCGGCCGGCCGAGTTCTCCGGATAGAGCAGGCTGCGCTCGAGCGCGACGCGCTCCCGCATGGGCAGCTTTTCGAGGATCTCCTCCTGCTCGTCCTCGTCGAGGGTCTCCAGCAGCTCGACCGCGTCGTCGGATTCGAGTTCGCGGACGCCTTCGGCGACCGTCTCCGGCGGCAGCTCGTCGAGGATCTCCTCGCGCACGGCCTCGTCGACCTCGTTCAGCGCCGAGAAGTCGAAGTCGGCGCCGGTAAGCTCGACCAGGCGGACGCGGTCGTCGGGTTCGAGTGCGCCGATCAAATCGCCGAGATCGGCCTCGTGCAGCTCGGCAACGCAGGCGCGCAGCGCGGCACTGTCGCCGGCCTCGATTGCGCGGGCGATTTCCTCGACGAATTCGTGCCTGATATCGCCGTCTTCATTGCGCATCGGCACGTGGTCGAGTACCGAGTCCCCAGCGGATGGGGCACCGTCCATACGTTCATCCATGGGGTGCCTCACCGTTTGACAGGTTGGAACGGGTGATCCGGGCTGATGGTTCAGGCAATACCCACAAGCGAACTGCGAGCGCAATGACAAAGATGCTTCGATGGAGGTGGACCTCGATCTCGGCGGGCGCGCTCCTCGCGGCCCTCACCAATATCGCCTCGACCGAGGCCGCCGACTGTCCGCGCAAGGACGCTCTCGGGACCTCGCGGGTTCTGAGCGTCGATGCGAAGGCCACGCCCCGCGTGGGCCTGAAGAGCTTTCCGCAGACACTGCCGCTCGCCGATCACGAGGTCGTGCTGACCTTCGACGACGGCCCGAACCCGCCGACGACATCGAAGGTGCTGGCGGCGCTGGCGCAGGAATGCGTGCGTGCGACCTTCTTCCTGATCGGCCAGCACGCCTCCGAACACCCCGACATGGTCAAGCGCATCGCGCGCGAGGGTCACACCATCGGCCACCACACCTGGTCGCATCCGTTCATGGCGCGGATTCCGTCCGACAAGGCGATCGCGGAAATCGAGCGCGGCATCGCGGCCGACGAGATGGCGCTGCACGGGGTCGCGACGACGACGCCCTCGACGCCGTTTTTCCGCTTCCCCTATTTCGAGTCGACGCCGGCGCAGCTCGACCTGCTGCAGTCGCGCGGCATTGCCGTGTTCGGGGCCGACCTCTGGGCCAGCGACTGGAACGAGATGACCCCGGAGCAGGAACTCAAGCTCGTCACCGAGCGCCTCGCCGCCGCCGGCAAGGGCATCATCCTGTTCCACGACCCCAAAGCGCGCACCGCCGCGATCATGCCGGCCTTCCTGCGCTACCTCCGGGACAATGGCTTTCGCGTGGTCCATGTGGTCCCGGCCGGCGCATCCCAGAAGAATGCCGACGCGCGTTGATGCCGGAATGTCACGCTGGTGCAAATTGGGGTGATTTGGGCCCCATTAACGATCCGTTCATGCTACCCCATGCAAGGATGGAAGGGTTCTCGCGCCTGAACCGTTTTTCGGGCGCCTCCGACCTACCGTAGCGGCAATCGCGTATGAGGGCAGACGGGGTTCATGATCGGAAGTAGCGTTGTCGTTCGGACGCGATCGTGGATCGTCCTTTGCCTCGGATTGCTGGCCGCCGGATCACAGGCGGCACTTGCCGGGGAATGCCCCGGCCATCCGGATGCACTGGGGACGTCCCGCACGCTCGTCGTCGATCCGCGCGAGCATCCGCGCATCGGCACGATGCAGTACCGCGAGACGCTGCCCTTGAAGGACCACGAGGTCGTCCTGACCTTCGACGACGGTCCGCTGCCGAAATATTCGTACCAGATCCTCAAGATGCTCGACGACGAGTGCATCAAGGCGACCTTCTTCATCATCGGAGAACAGGCCAAGGCGAATCCGGAAGGCGTGCGCAAGCTGGTGGCGGCGGGCCACACCGTCGGCACCCACAGCATGACGCATCCGCTGACGTTCGACCGGATGCCGCTCGACAAGGCCGAGGCGCAGATCAACGGCGGCATCGAGTGGACCTCGGCGGCGATGACCGATCCGTCCAAGCTCGCGCCGTTCTTCCGCATTCCCGGCCTGATGCGCGCCGATGGCGTCGAGAACCTGCTGATCTCGCGCGGCATCCAGGTCTGGAGCGCGGATTTCCCGGCCGATGACTGGCGGCATGTGTCGCCCGACCGCGTCTACCAGCTCGCGATCCAGCGGCTGGAGGCCAAGGGCAAGGGCATCCTGCTGCTGCACGACATCCAGGCCCGCACAGTGGCGGCGCTGCCGAAGATTCTCCGTGACCTCAGGGCGCGCGGCTATCGCATCGTGCATGTGGTGCCGGCAACCGCCGACCTGCCGGCGACGCCGACCACGCCGGTGGAATGGCTGCTGCACCCGCCGACCGAGACCACGCCGATCGCGCGCTGGCCGGCCATTCCGAATTTCGTGTTCACGCAGACCTCGATGCTGCCGGCGCCGGCGCTGGCCGATCTCAATGCACGGGCCGAGCATCAACCGCTGCTGCCGCACAAGACCATCGCCCAGGCCGGTGTCGCGGCCACCCTGCCCGTGCCCGGCCGCGATCTGTTTGCGATCCCCGAGGGCTCGATCGAGGTGCTGCTGTCGACCACATTGTCCCGGCGCGCCGCGACGCGGATGGCCATGGCGGCCGAGGCGCCACGTGCGGCCAAGGGGAAGTCCGCAAGCAAGGCCGGCAAGCCCCGGACCGCACACGCCGCAGCGAAGCATACAGCCCAGGCCAAGGGCACCGCGCCCCGCCCGACCCGCGTTGCGAACAGCGTGAAGAAGCGCGCCTGAACCGTTACTGCCGCATGATGGCGGCGACGCAGAGCAGCACGATCAGCGCCAGGAAAAACAGGTCCATATAGGACTTGAGCTCGCCGTCACGCCGCAGCCAGGCAACATCGGCCACGATCTGCTTGCGCGCGCTGGTCCCGCCGGAGCCGTCGTTGATCGGAGCCTGCAGGCGCTTTGTCTCGGCCTCCAGCCGCTCGATCTTCTGGAAGAAGTAGAACGCGCGTAGCGTCGAGGCCGCGCGCATGCCGCTATAGACCAGTACCAGGATCGCGATGATCGCCCGGTTCTGATACTTCTCCATGAAGTTCAGGCTGAAATAGACCATCGCCATGAACGCGAAGTTGGTCACGAAGCGGTAGACGAAGCTTAGAAAGACCATATTGGCTCCAGCCGTGAGCGGTACGACCGCCTGGCTTTCTGGAAATGGGGATGCTGGACTGCAGGCTGGGACGGCCGGCCTGAACGCGTGGTCCGTCTACGCCAACTTTGTTTCAGCAAAGATACGATCGCCGGCGCAATTGCCGCCTTTTAGCCGCGCGCGGTCATATTGCAAGGACGCGTGCGGCCACTTGGGTTCCGCTCTCGCGGCGCGATGGAGATAGGTGACAAGCTGCGTTACACTCCGCCAGCCACCGCATCTAGGGTCTGCCGATGCCGAAGAAGGGAATCACGGGCCACGACGACTGGGTTTTGACGGAGGCCCTGGCGACCGCGCTGGTCGCGCTGGAGCAACTCGAGGCCAAGCACCAGCCCTGCGCGCACATGGACGATCTCCGCAAGATGCTCGCAAACGGCAAGGAGCCGGCGGCGGTGAGCCTGCATCTCGCCCAGGCCAAATGCCGCCTGTTTCCGGACAAGGATCCGCTGGAGATCTACAGGGAATATGGGATCGGCCAAGAATATGGCTGAGAGGCGTATGGTTGAAATGGCCCGCACCGGGGGCCAGTTCTCGCCATATCAGGATTTTCGAGGCTGGTGCGCTCGGAGGGACTCGAACCCCCACGATTTTACTCACTGCCACCTCAAGGCAGCGCGTCTACCAATTCCGCCACGAGCGCTTTGGGGATACCGGCTTGAGGCTTGAGGCCTGCCGGATCAACGGCGCCGATCTAACAAATCCATCAGAGGGGTACAAGCCTGCAAAGACCCTGAATTCCACAAGCTTGGCAGGAAAGTTCGGTCCCCTGCCCGGACCGACCCTATCGGACGTCCCGGCCGCTACCGCGTGCCCCGGCCGCTACCGCGTGCCCGTGCTGCGCGGCAGCATCTGCTTGACCTCGACCGCGATGCGGTTGCGGTCGACCAACACGACGCCGGAGGCGACCGGAAGATTGTTGGCCAAAACCTTGACCTCGTCGGCCTCGGTTGCGTCCAGTTCGATGATGGCACCGCGGGAAAGACGTAATACTTGATGGATCGGCATGGTGGTCGTCCCGAGGACGACCATGAGATCCACGGTGACTTTATCGAGTGTCGGCACTGTCAGCACCACCGCAACTTTGGGACTAAGAACCAGGGACCTGGAACCAGGGTACAGCATTTGCACCTGCGATCATAACCACGTTATGGTTAGCCAATGGTTAATTCGCCTCAAAACCCCCGCCAGGACCTCGATCTGACGTCGTTTTCCGCCTCCGGCGCTACAGCCGTGGAATGGCGAATCTCGGACACCCCGGTGCCCTATCCGGAGGCGGTTGCCACCATGGAGGCCCGGGTCGCGGAGATCGCCGCGGGCGCCGCGCCGGAGCTGGTCTGGCTGCTCGAACACCCGCCGCTCTACACCTCCGGCACCTCCGGCAAGGCCTCCGACCTGCTCGATTCCCGCTTCCCGACCTTTGCGACCGGGCGCGGCGGCCAGCTCACCTATCACGGCCCCGGGCAGCGGGTGGCCTACATCATGCTCGACCTCAAGCGGCGCCGGCCGGACGTGCGGGCCTATGTCGCGAGCCTGGAAGAGCTGATTCTGCGCACGCTGGTCGCCTTCAACGTCCGCGGCGAGCGGCGCGAGGACCGGGTCGGCGTCTGGGTGAAGCGGCCCGACAAGGGACCCGGGCACGAGGACAAGATCGCGGCCATCGGCGTGCGGCTGAAGCGCTGGGTCTCGTTCCACGGCATCGCCATCAATGTCGAACCGGAGCTGTCGCATTTCGCCGGCATTGTGCCGTGCGGCGTCGCCGATCCCCGCTACGGCGTCACCTCGCTGGTCGATCTCGGCCAGCTCGTGACCATGGCTGATGTCGACATCGCGCTGCGCCAGGCGTTCGAGGAGCTGTTCGGGCCGACGCGGGCGCTGCAGCCGGAAGCGGCGGTCTAGAACTTTTTCTGTTCGAGCCCGACCGCGCATGCGCTCCGCTCGCGGCGGAATCGGCTATGCTCGTGTCAGGTGCCGCCCACGCCTCCCCCCTCCGCCGGGAAAGTACAGATCATGCCGGGCGAGTTGACCATCGGACCGACTGTTCGAGCGCCAAGGCATAAGGAGCGATTGCGCTTTCTGCTCGCAATGGGAGGTTCTCACGATGAGATTGTCTGCCCCGATCTATCATCTCAAGCGCAAGGCCAGGCGCCTGTCGCGCGAGCAAGGCATTCCGCTCCACGCCGCGCTCGACCGCATCGCCAAAGCGGAAGGGTTTTCCGCCTGGAGCATGCTCGCAGCGAAAGCCGCCGCCGTCCCCTCGGCCAGTAAGCTGTTTCCGCAGTTCCGGCCGGGTGATCTGGTGCTGGTCGGGGCGCGCCCCGGTCAGGGCAAGACCCTGATGAGCCTCGAACTTGCGGTGGAGGCCATGACGTCGGGACACCGCGCCGCATTCTTCTCGCTCGAATACACCGAGCGGGACGTCATCGATCGCCTGCGGGCGATCGGCGTGGACCCCGCGCAATTCGTTGAGCTGTTCGAGGTCGATTGCTCCGACGCCATCAGTGCCGATTACGTCGTCAAGCAGATGGCGGCCGCGCCGCGCGGCACGGTGATCGTGATCGACTATCTGCAACTGCTCGACCAGAGGCGGGAAAACCCCGATGTGAGCGTTCAGGTGCGCGCGCTGAAATCGTTCGCCCGCGACAGAGGGCTGATCGTTGTCTTCATCTCGCAGATCGACCGGTCCTATGATCCTGCGATCAAGCCCTGCCCCGACCTCGACGATGTCAGACTGCCAAATCCCCTGGATCTGAAGCTGTTCGACAAGACCTGCTTCCTGAACCAGTCAGAAGTTCAATTCCGGGCGGCAAGCTGACGATCCCTGCCAGTTCGGCCCGCGGGTGAGAGTGCTCACCCGCGGCCTTCCCGCCTCACGCTGCCTGCAGCGCAACCTCGAGCTTGCCTTCGATATAGCGGCGCTCCTGGGTCAGGCCGCCAAAGCCGTAGGCATCGCCCTTGACCTCGTCGACGTGGAGGTAGGTCTCGGGATGCAGCGGGCCGAGGATGTCGGCCATCCGATCGAACATCGCGGCAAGGTAAGCCGCCTTCTCGTCCTTGGTGTTGGTGCCTTCAGTGACGTGGATGTCGATCCAGTAGCTCGCGAGCTTCTGCTCGGCGAGCGACCTGCCGCCGGCGAACCAGTCGCTTGCATCCACGGACTTCACGATGATGGCGGTCACCCCGGGATCCTTGTGCAGGATCTCGGCGGTGAGCTCGGACACGGCGTTCGCGATGTCGGCCTTCAGCGACGGCGACTGGCGGGACGAGCTGTAGGACACGGTGATCAGCGGCATGGCGTTCTCCTCGAATGGCGCGCGGGCTTGCGCGCCGTTGGTGAGAAGCTAGACCTCCCCTCTTCATTTTGGTATGTTATCTCTGTTGATATCAGTGATAACAAACTTTAATGACCGCCACCCTCGACATCGCCACCATCAAGGCCTTCCTGCTGGTCGCCGACCTCCAGAGCTTCACGCGGACGGCGGAAGCACTGGGCACGACGCAGGCGGCGGTCAGTTTGAAACTTCAGCGACTGGAAGCGTTACTCGGCAGGCGCCTCGTCGAGCGCTCGCCGCGCGCGGTCCGGCTGACTGCCGACGGCGCCGCCTTCCTCGATCGCGCCCGCGCGCTGATGGAGGCGCACGACCGCGCACTCTCGGGCGAGACATCGGCTGCGCAGTCGCTCTCGCTCGGCATTTCCGATCACGCCGCGGGCCCCGAACTGGTGCCGCTGCTCGAGCGCCTGCACGCGATGTCGGCGAGCCTGACGCTCGCCGTCACCATCGGTTTCTCGCGCGAGATGCAGGACGCTTATGACGCAGGCCGGCTCGATGCAGTCATCGTCCGCCAGGAGGGCAGCCGGCGCGGCGGCGAAAAATTAACCGTGGATGAGTTCGGCTGGTTCTCGTCCCGGCGCCTCACCGTGCCGAAGGGCGACGCGCTGCCGCTCGCAACACTCGCCCCGCCCTGCGGCGTGCGCGCCATCGCCGTGCGCGCGCTCGACAAGGCCGGCATCGCCTGGCGCGAGCGTTTTGTCGGCGGCGGCGTCACGGCGGTGGTTGCGGCCGCGCTGGCCGGCCTCGCGATCGCGCCGCTGGCGCGGCGGATCGCGCCGCCCGGATTGATCGACATCGGGCCGGCGCACAAGCTGCCGAAGCTCGGCAGTTCGAAAGTGATCCTGCATTCGAAGGTCAGCGATCCCGCCAAGCTGGCGGCGCTGCGCGCGGTGGCGGCGACGTTCCGGAGCGGCGCCATCTGATGTTGCGATCCCCGAACCGGAGACCGGCTCGGCGAGGCCCTCAAGCGACGGCAGACCGCCAGGCGGAATTGCCCAGAAAATCATCCAGGCGCGGGAACCAAACGAACCTTGTTGCGTTTGCACCGGTCGAGGCAGGGTCCCGGAATGGTTAAAAAGTTTAGTCAACAGAGAGACTTGTTCGAAAGCGAACGGAGTTTCCGGCTGTTGGTTGAGGGCATGGCCGATTACGCCCTCTATATGCTCGACCCCTCCGGAATCGTCACGAGCTGGAACATCGGCGGCGAGCGCATCAAGGGCTACGTGCCAGAGGAGATTGTCGGCCAGCATTTTTCCCGATTCTACACCGAGAGCGACCGCGCCAGCGGCAAGCCCGCCCGAGCCCTTGGCATCGCGCGCGATCAGGGTCGCTATGAAGAAGAAGGCTGGCGCGTCCGCAAGGACGGCACCTTCTTCTGGGCCAGTGTCGTGATCGACCCGATCTACGAGGACGACACTCTCGTCGGCTTTGCCAAGATCACCCGCGACATCACCGAGCGCCGCAACACGCAGCTCAGGATCGAGGCGATGCAGATGCAGCTCGCCGAGTCGCAGAAGTTCGACGCGCTCGGCCAGCTCACCGGCGGCGTCGCCCACGACTTCAACAACCTGCTGATGATCATCAGCGGCAGTCTTCACATCCTGAAAAAGGGAACGGCGGACGAGGCGAGGCATCAGCGCGCGATTTCGGCGATCGAAACCGCGACCAGACGCGGGGCCGCGCTGACCAGTCAGCTCCTCACCTTCGCGCGGCGGCAGAGCGTCAATCCGCAGGCCATCGATCTTTCCGACCGCATCGCCGCAATCCGGGAGGTTCTCGATGCCGGCGTCGGCAGTTCCGTGCGCCTCGCCTTCGACATCGACCAGAATGTCTGGCCGATCCGGACCGACGCCTCCGAGCTCGAGACGGCGCTGCTCAACCTCGTCATCAATGCCCGTGATGCCATGCCGGATGGCGGCACGGTCACGATCAGCGCCCGCAACATCGTGCTGGACGAGGCGCTGCTGACCGGGGAGTTCGTCGCCATCGACGTCGCGGATACCGGGTTCGGCATTCCCCCCGACGTCGTCGACAAGATTTTCGAGCCGTTCTTCACCACCAAGCCGATCGGCAAGGGCACGGGTCTCGGCCTCTCCCAGGTCCACGGCTTCGCGCATCAGGCCGGCGGCACGGTGAAGGTCGCAAGCGGGCTCGGCAAGGGCACGACGTTCACCATCCTGTTGCCGCGCGGGACGGATGCGCCTGCGAAAGAACCGACAGAGGCCGCTCAGTTCCGCGGCAGCGGCACGGTGTTGCTGGTCGAGGACAATCCCGACGTCGCGGTCGTCAGCACCGGGCTGCTCGAGCAGCTCGGCTACCGGGTCCGCCGCGTCCCCGACGCCGAATCGGCGTTGCGCGAACTCGAGCAAAGCGGCGTCGACTTTGTGTTCTCCGACATCGTCATGCCCGGCAAGATGGACGGCCTCGGCCTTGCCCGTCACCTGCGCCGGATCCGCCCCGGCCTGCCGATCCTGCTCGCCACCGGCTACAGTGAAGCCGCGGCCGACGTGCGCGGAGACTTCCAGATCCTGCGCAAGCCGTATGAGATCCAGGAGCTGAGCGAGGCGATCGCAAAGTTGCCGCGCGGACTGATTCCCACGAGAAGCTGACGCCCCGACGGCTACCTGACGAAGCTCAGGTAGGAAGCCAGGGCTTCGATCTCATTCGGGCCCAATGAGCGAGCGACGACCGGCATCGGCGTTCCCATCCCCGAGTGGTACCCTTGGCCCCACTGCTCCAGCCGCGTCTTCAGATAGGCATAGGCCAGTCCCCCGAGGCGCGGAATGTTTCGCACACCTTCGGCGTTCGGCCCATGACAAGCGTAGCAGGAGGCGACGTTCGCCTCGGGAATCCCGTCGAGGTAGATCGTCTTGCCGCGCACCGCGAGGAAGCTGTCGCCATCATTGGCGGGTTTCGGCGGCACGGAGGCGAAATAGGCCGCCAGATCGCGCGCGTCCTGAGGCGCGAGCGATGCGACCGCGCCCCACATGTACTGCCTTGAAAACGGATTGTCGCGCGTGTGCTCGCGGAAGCTTTTGATCTGACTTTCGAGATATTCAGAACGCTGACCGGCTAGCCGCGGCGCCACGGTGTAACCCTGCCCCCCCGCGCCATGGCACCAGGTACAATTGCGAACCTGGCTGTCGCCCCCGTCGAACGCCAGCACCGGCGCCACCGAGCCGACGATGGCCAGAACCACGATCTTCCAGCTCATGCCCCCCATGAGCCTGCGCCATCGCGCCTCGGGTTTGCGGACACCGCACATTTGAAACGGCGCTTCCGTCATGGCAGGTAACCGACATAGGCAGCGACCGCTTCGACCTGGGATCGCGACAGGTTATGCGCCGTCGGCGCCATGATCGCAGAGGTATCGACCGCCGACCCCTGACCTCGCGCTTTCGCCCACCCCGTGAGCTGGCCGACCGTGTAGTCGTAAAGCTGACCCGCAAGCCGTGGGATCTCGTTCTGCCCCCTGGCATCCATGCCATGGCAGGCCGAGCATGCCGGCACATTGGCCTCAGGAATCCCCTCCTCGTAAATTCGTTTGCCAAGCGCCGCAGAGCCGCGCGGCGCTCCTCCGAACGGCTTTGGATCGAGGCTCCTGAAATGGGCAGCCAGCGCCGACACCATGCCAGGGCTGAGCACGTGGGCGACGTTGGCCATGATCGGATTGGTGCGCCTGCGCTCGATGAACGCGCGCAACTGGTTCTCCAGATATTGCGGCTGCTGTCCGGCCAGTCGCGGCATCGGGAAATATCCGCGATAGCCCTGGCCCGACAGCCCATGGCAGGTCTTGCAATATTCGAGCTTGGCCTCGAGGCCGCCCGGGGAAGCGACGGCTCGCTCCTCGGCGTGACACGCGACCGAGAAGGCCAGCGCGAGCATCGAAGCCTGCAGGGCCCGGCTCAGGCGGGTCGTGCCTCGCAGCAGGATGCACCTTCGTGCCGGGGAACGGGACATTACCACCCTGCTCCCCACATGTGGAAATTGAGCCCGACTTTCACGACCTGCACAGTCTGGCTGACGTTCACCGGGCCCTGCGTCCCGGTCAGCGGATCGAGCATATTCACGTTGCCATGGCCGAACCCGTAATAATCGTATTCGACGTTTGCCGACCAATGATGCGAGAAGGCCCAGTCCACGCCGACGCCCGCGGTCCAGCCGATCCGGTTGTCGAGACCGCGGTAGTCAAACGGCACGCCACCGATCGAGCCGCTGACCTCGTATTTGTCTCCGGCGATGGCGACGCCGCCCTTGCCGTAGAGAAGGATATTGTCGAAGGCGTACCCAACGCGCGCCGTCACGCTCGACAGAAAATCCGTATTCGCCTGCACAAGCGCGGTGTCGGGAATGCTGACCGGCAGCCCCACGGTCTTGTTCGCTTTCAGCGTCGTGCCCGACGCGCCGCCCTCGATCCCGATGACGAAGGCAGACGAAGCGAATTGATAGTCGCAACCGAGCTGGCCACCGATCACCGCCCCGCTTGGTCCTGGATTGACGGTCGTTACCCCGATCATGCCGCCTGGACCTGCGTTATCCTGCACGAGCTGCACGGGGTCGGTGATGTTCTTGGTGGCGAAGCCGCCGCCGAGATGCACGCCTCCATAGCAACCGGTCCAGCTGAAGCGCGCCGCGTAAGGCGCCAGCGGCACCGACAGATCGGCGCCTTGCGCCGAGTCGATCGCGCCCAGGACGAGCGTTGCGATAGCTGCTGCAATCGATTTTCTCATGCGACCATCTCCTGAGCGGCCCGGCCTACATTGCGAACCATGCGTGGAGGAACAGGGTGTTGTTGTCGTGAGCGCCGACCGTGCTGCCATTGAACTTGTTGTAGTAGGTATATTGCAGACCGATGCGGGCGTTGAACCAAGGCCAGCCGATCATCTTGCCGGCGCCGAAGGGGATGTAGGCGATCTCAGCCTGCCAACCGTCGCTGTTCGGCGTCATGGCAAGGCCGCTCAGCGCGTCGGTGCCGTAGAGCCCGGCGTCGGAGGTGCCCGAAATCTTGAAGTATTGTCCCGTGAGAACGACGCGATTGTCGGCTCCCATCGCCACGGAGGCCTGCAGCTTCATGCTGTTGACAAGATTGGTCGGATTGGCCGCGGCAAGGCTTGCAAAGCTCGAGTCGAGCCGCTGATATTCGCGGATATAGCTGCCGCGCAATGTCAGCCAGAATGCGTCCCCCTGATATTGATATTGGGTGTCGAAACCGATGTCCGTGAATCTGTCTGACAAGGGATCAACCGCCGTCGTCCAGGTGCCAAACGCGGTGTTGAGCCATGGATGGAGTTCGGAATACATGCCGAACGTTCCGATCATCCACGTATTTCGGCCCCAATGCGGTTCAAATGTCACGCGCCAATACGGCGCGATGCCGCCGAGTTGTCCGACGCCGAACGGATCCGTCCCGAGTGCATTCTGCTGGCTGAACGACAGCATCTTGTAGCCAGTCACTTCGAAATAAAGCAGATCGTTGATCATCGCGTAGGCGCCAACACCGCCGACATGCGCGGCGAGCGCGCCTTCGACAACAGTCTTGGTGGCTGGCGTCGAAGCAAGATTGGAAGCTGCGTAAGGGAATGACCAAGCCGGCGTCGTGTTCCACAGGTCTTGGACGGTCGGATTGTTGTTGGCGGTGACACCATAGACAATGTCGAGCGGTCCGACCGTCGTGGTCCCCGCAAAGCGAACGTCGGCGTTGTCCCACGTCCATGTATGCCCGAACGGATCGCCGAATCCTCCGGCGGGTACCGCGTTGTAGGTCACTTGCGCGAAAGCGCCGATGTTGCTCGTGATCGCGCCGCCCCAGAATATGCTGAACGGCGTCAGGACGGTGTTGTTGTTCGGCGCGTAAGGATCGGTCGGTGCCGGCAGGTCCGCCTGGGTATGGGTGAAGCCAACGACGGCCATCATCGAAATCGGCGGGACCCATTCCTTTCTGTCGGCCTCGGCTTGCGATTGCGGAGCCACCGCCTTCGCATAGCCTCGCAGCTTGTCGTATTCGGCCCGCACGCTCATCGCGTCATTGGATGAGAACGGCGTGGTGCGGAATTGACCGCCGCCGGCGGTATATCCGAGCAGCTTGAAGCGGCGCCCGTAAGGTGTCAGCGCCGGGAAGTCGGTATGACAGGTGCCGCAGGGCTGGCCGGTCTGGCGCGCAAAGCTCGGCAAGGCCTGAGCAGGCGGCGCAAGAGCGATCGTCAGCCAGAGCGCCGAGAACAGGATTGCAGCAACAGCGACCAGCTTCCAGCTTCCTCGGAAGCAAAGAAAACGACCGCGGTCAGCTTGCATCGCGCCACCCCATTTGCTCGCAGCATGCCGTCATGACGGTCATCGCCGCGAGGACAGCCGAGCTAAAGCCGAACCGGTCAGCGCGACTGTTCAAAAAAGAACAGCAAATTTGATTTGGGCGGTGTGAGGTGATTCAGCAACACGGATTGGGCGTAAACAAAACCGGGTTGCGCGGATCATCGGAGGGCGATCATGAAAATCAGGGAACTGGCGTCGGCGCTGCTGGCAGCAATTCTGACTGTCGGCGTCTCGACACCGGGCTTCGCGGAGGACAAGGCGGCCGAGGTCCCTGCCCGGGAGCTCAACGCCAAGACCGACTATTGCAAGACCTGCCACGGTCTGTCGGGACAGGGTTTTCGCGGCTCCTTTCCGATGCCGCGACTGGCGGGGCAGCAGCCCGAATACGTCAAGAATCAGCTGCAGGCTTTTATCGACCGCAGACGAACCAACCCGGTCATGTTCAACGTGTCGCACGTCTTGAGCCCCGCAATGCTCACGGCCCTGTCGACCTATTTCAGGGAGCTCAACCCGAAGCCACTGGGGGGAGCGCCGAGAGACTCTCTGGCGATCGGAAAGAAAATCTACGAAGAGGGCGTTGCAGCTGCCGAGGTGCCGCCATGCGCATCCTGCCACGGACCGGACGCCAAGGGCGCCGACGCATTTCCGCGTCTGGCGGGGCAACTCCACGACTACATGATCAGGAAGCTGACGAACTGGGACAAGGAGCGCGGCCAGGACAAGGCCAATCCCGACAACTCGGCCATCATGCAGCCGATCGCGCACAATCTGACCGAGGCGCAGATCAAGGCCGTGGCGGCCTATCTCAGCTATCTGGAATGATTCTGCGTGAGACCGGTCGAGATGCGACCGGGGCCGGGTCCGGTCAGACTCCCAGCACGGACATCAGAAGCGCGGCATAAACTTCTATCTTTCGGCCGTGGCTGTCGTAGCTGATGAAACCCTGCTCGCGAAACTTGTTCATGAAGGTGCTGATCCGGGATCGGGTCGTGCCGACCATTTCCGCGAGCGCCTCCTGACTGAGGTTGACCTCACTTGGTCCACCGCCCTCCTGGCCCGCATTTGCGAGCAGCAGCAAAAGCCGTGCAAGCCGTCTTTCACTCAAGTTCAAGAGCTGGTCGCCCAGATCCTCCTCGAGCCGGCTATTCCGCGACACGAGATGCGCCATGAAGAACGCGGCGAACTGCGGCTCCGCGTTGAACTTCGAGAGCATTGCGTCCCTCGTCACTAACGTGATCAGGCAGTCTTCCATCGCCACGACGGTTGCCGTCCGCGTTTTGGCGCAGCCGAGGCAGGCCTCGTTGAAGAACTGGCCTTTCTGAATGATGCCGACGATGGCTTCCTTGCCGCGGTTGGAGAACGTCGTGACCTTGACGCGCCCCTTGCGGATGTAGCCTACGGTATCGGCGGGCTCGCCCTGGGCACAAATCTGCCAGCCGGCCAGAAATCGTTCCAGTGTCACCCCGGCCGCAGGCTTGGCGAGGAATGCGCTTGGATCAAACGGCGGTTTCAATATCGTACCGAGCGGTGCATCGGACATGGCATGCACTCACCGATCGAGGAATCTACAACACAATCATGGATAGGCGAGTTCGCAAATTCCCGCGTTGCGATGGATCAATGCCTGGCAGACTGCAATTGCACGCCAGACTGCAATTGCGAAGCGTTCTCTTGCAATAAAGGCATGCCTCAAACCGTCGGCAAAACCGAGAATGCTTCCCCGGCCCGGCGCAGGTTCAGCTCATCGAGACCGGCCGTCTCGCTGGTGACGCTGTCCACGCGCGAGTACGGTGGCCCGTGGCGGCACAGCGCGACGATGTCGGCGACGTGCTTGGGCGCCCCCGCGAACAGCGCTTCCACGCTGCCGTCGCGGCGGTTGCGGACCCAGCCTTCCAGACCGCACGTCCTGGCCTGATACTCGACCCAGGCCCGATAGCCGACGCCCTGGACGCGGCCGCGGATCGTGACCTGCAGGATCGCATGGCTCATTTTTTCAGCCCGAGAAACTCCGCGCCGCGCGTCTTCACCACGGCCTCGCGCATGACGCGGTTGGTCAGATCCGACGAGGGAAGACCCTTCAGACTCTTCGGCGGTGTGCCCTCCATCAACGCCTTCTGCGTCTCGTAGACGGCCTGCATCGCCGCAGCGATCGGGGCATGGCCCTGGAGCGCAATGCGTACGCGCTGGCTCGCGAGATAATCGATCTCGCTCAACGCCTCCGGCGCACCGCCCAGCACGATCGGAAGATGCGTCGCAGCGACGATCGCCTCCAGATCGGCGCGCGACGTGATGCCGGTGAAGAACAGCGCATCGACCCCGGTGGCCTCATAGGCCTTCGCGCGGCGGATCGCATCCTCGGTCGAGGTGACGGAGGCCGCACCAGTGCGGCCGATGATGACGAGCGAAGGATCGCTGCGGGCGTCGAGCGCCGCCTTCATCTTGCCGACGCCCTCCTCCAGCGAGATCAGTTGCGTCCTGGCCTCGCCGAACGCCGCCGGCAGCAGCGTATCCTCGATGGTGAGGCCGGCGGCGCCCGCCATCTCCAGCTCCTGCACGGTGCGGCGCACGTTGAGCGCATTGCCATAGCCGTGATCGGCATCGACCAGCACGGGCAGGCTTGCGGCACGCGACATCCGCCGCATCTGCTCGGCGAGTTCGGTGAGCGTGATCAGGGTGACGTCGGGATCGCCGAGCACCGCGAGCGAGGCCACCGAGCCGCCGAACATGCCGAGCGAAAAGCCGAGGTCCTCGGCGATTCGGATCGAAATGGCGTCGTAGACCGAGCCGGGATGGATGCAGGCTGAGCCCGACAGGATGATGCGCAGTTTCTCGCGGCGGGAACGGAAGGCCATGGTTGCCTCACTCCAAAATCCTCATCCTGAGGAGCGCGCTCTTGCGCGCGTCTCGAAGGATGAAGGCCCGGCTGATGGCCTCGCCCTTCGACACGCCGCGCAAGCGCGGCTCCTCAGGGCGAGGGTCTACTATCGTCCACGGAGCGCTTACGCAAACTCCAGGATCAACGCGTCGACCGCCAGCGTCGCGCCGGGGCTGGCGTGGATCTTCTTCACGGTGCCGTCCCGCTCGGCGCGGAGCACGTTCTGCATCTTCATGGCTTCGACCACCGCCAACGTTTCGCCGGCCTTGACCTCCTGCCCTTCTTTCACCGCGATCGAGACGATGAGCCCGGGCATCGGGCACAGCAGCTTCTTGCCGGTGTCGGACGCTGTCGTCACCGGCATCAGCCGGGCGGACGCGGCTTCCGCTTCGGTCCAGACATAGACCGGCACCTCGACACCCTGATGCGCGAGGCGCATGCCGTTGGGAATCGGCCGCGCCTGCACCGCAACGGCATGGCCGTCGATGGTGCCCTGCCAGACCGGATCGCCCGGCTTCCAGGACGACTGCAACAGATGCGCCTTGCCGGCCTTGCCGTCGGCATGGACGAAGGCCACCGCGATCGCCTCGCCCTCGCGCGCCACCTCGAGCAGGATCTCCTCGCGGTCGAGCCAGACCGCGCGGCGCCGCTCGCGCTGCACGATGCGCCCGCCCATCTGGCCGGAAATCTGCCGCTTGCGCTCGCCGAGCACGTGATCGATGGCGGCGCCGACCGCCGCGATGCGACGGGCGACTTCGCCTTCGGGCGCGCGCGCCGCGAAGCCCTTGGGAAATTCCTCGGCGATGAAACCGGTCGACAGATTGCCCTCGCGCCAGCGCGGATGGTTCATCAGCGCCGACAGGAACGGGATGTTGTGGCGGATGCCGTCGACATAGAACGAGTCAAGCGCGGTCGCCTGCGCCTCGATCGCTGCCGCACGCGAGGGCGCATGGGTGACGAGCTTGGCGATCATCGGATCGTAATGGATCGAGATCTCGCCGCCCTCCTGCACGCCGGTGTCGTTGCGGACGGTAATGCCGTCGTGGCTCGCTTCCGCCGGAGGGCGGTACTTCACGAGGCGTCCGATCGAGGGCAGGAAGTTGCGGAAGGGATCCTCGGCATAGAGGCGCGATTCCACGGCCCAGCCCTTGAGCGTGACGTCCTTCTGCGCGAGCGCGAGCTTCTCGCCGGCGGCAACCCGGATCATCTGCTCGACGAGGTCGATGCCGGTGACGAGCTCGGTGACGGGATGCTCGACCTGAAGGCGCGTGTTCATTTCCAGGAAGTAGAAGCTCTTGTCCTGGCCTGCAACGAATTCGACGGTGCCGGCCGAATCGTAGTTCACGGCCTTGGCGAGCGCGACCGCCTGCTCACCCATCTTGCGGCGCGTGGCCTCGTCCAGAAGCGGCGACGGCGCCTCCTCGATGACCTTCTGGTTGCGGCGCTGGATCGAGCATTCGCGCTCGCCGAGATAGATCACGTTGCCGTGCTTGTCGCCCAGCACCTGGATCTCGATGTGGCGGGGATCGACGATGAATTTCTCGACGAAGACGCGGTCGTCGCCGAACGAGGCCTTGGCCTCCGCCTTGGCGAGATTGAAACCTTCCGCGACCTCGGAGGTGGAATGCGCGATGCGCATGCCCTTGCCGCCGCCGCCGGCGGAGGCCTTGATCATCACGGGATAGCCGATCTCATCGGCGATCTTGACCGCGTGCTTATCGTCCTCGATGACGCCGAGATAGCCCGGCACGGTCGAGACCTTGGCCTTGGCGGCCGCCTTCTTGGATTCGATCTTGTCGCCCATCGCGGCGATCGCGCCGGGGTTGGGGCCGATGAAGACGATGCCGGCCGCCTCCAGCGCGCGCGGAAAGGCCTCCCGCTCGGACAGGAAGCCATAGCCGGGATGCACGGCTTGCGCGCCCGTCTTGCGGCAGGCCTCGACGATCTTCTCGATCACCAGATAGCTCTCGGCCGCGGCGGGCGGCCCGATCAGAACGGCCTCGTCGGCCATCTCGACATGGAGGGCGTCGCGGTCGGCTTCGGAATAGACCGCAACCGTCTGAATTCCCATGCGGCGCGCGGTCTTGATGACCCGGCAGGCGATTTCGCCGCGATTGGCGATCAGGATCTTCTTGAACATGTTTTTCTTGAGTCTCGACCTTGGGCGGGACCCTTCCCTGACCGTTGGGGCCTCTGGGGGACGGGCCGTGTGGCTCCCGTGGTACATCAAAATAGGCCGGAGGCAACGGGCAAAATCCGCGCCCCTGGCGTACCAGCGCAAGACGAAACGCCCCCTTGCAACGGGCTCGGCGAGGTCCCTGGACGGTCTATGGCTTGCCGGCTTTGGCCACGCCCCGGACGAGGCTCTGAATGAAGCCCAGTTTGGCGATCACGGCGGGCGACAGGATGAAAGGATAGAGGTCGCGCATCCCCATCGCCCGGTTGACGCTGTTCATGGCGAACGTGAAAGGCAGCCATGCATCGACGATCGTCTGGACGTCCTTTGCCTCGTAGGGGTTGAAGCGGATCCGGGTCGACAGCTCCCCGTCGCGGTCGACCCGCGGCCGCACCTCCATGCCGAACTCCGAGGCCATCTCCAGCGTGTCGACGATGTGCAGATAATGCGCCCAGGTTTCTGCGAAGTCTTCCCAGGGGTGCGTGGTCGCATAGGACGACACATAGTTCTGCTGCCAGTCCGCCGGCGCGCCTTCGGCATAATGGCGCTGCAGCGCCTGATCGTAATCCATGGAATCGTCGCCGAAAACCGCGCGGCATTCCTCCAGCTTGCCGCCATCGCGGACCAGCACGTCCCAGAAATAATGACCGACCTCGTGGCGGAAGTGACCAAGCAGCGTCCGGTAGGGCTCGCCCATCTCCAGCCTGCGGCGCTCGCGCTCGATGCCGTCGGTTTCGGTGAGCGCGATCGTGATCAGCCCGTTGTCGTGGCCGGTCATGACTTTCTGCGCGCTGTTCGGGTCGTCCGCGAGGAAATTGAAGATCAGGCCATGCCCGGCGTCCTCCTGCCGGGTCTGGAGCGGCAGTTTCCAGCGGATCAGCGAATAGAACAGCCGGTGCTTGGCCACCTCCAGTTCGCGCCAGCCGGCGAGCTGCACCGGGTCGGACAGGTCTGGCACGATGCCGTTGTGGCGACAGGCCCGGCAATAGCCGGTGCTGTCGTCCGCATCGGTCAGCCAGTTGCAGGAATCATACTCCGCGTTCCGGCACAGCATCCGTCCCCTGCCCTTGTCGGCGAGCGTGGCCCAGCCCTCTCCGTCGGGCTCGAGCGCCGACATCGTCTCCCGCTCCGGAAGGAAGGCGACACGGTGGCCGCAGCGTTCGCAGGCGCGGTTCTCGAAATAGAGGACGTTGCTGCAGGACTGGCAGACAAAGAGCTTCAAGATGTAGCCTCTTCGGACATGGAGCTTTATGAACGGGGTTGTGCGCCAAAGACGCGCGTGACGGACGCATGGTTCCAGTCTTCGGAACAAATAGCCAGACTTCGGCGTTCTATGCCTCGACTTTACCACTTTCAGGCCCGCGGGCCCTTCCGACCTTTGATCTTCTTTTGAGCAATGGCCATCACGCTTCGTCTGTGTGAATATCGCTCCGGCACGTGCGCAACCGCACCACAATGGCCGACGCCTTGAACGATTCTTCACCAGAGACCCTTGCCGCCGAGAAGCTGCGTCAGCACCTCGAAGAGATCGCGCGCGAGCGCGACAATGCCTATCGCGCGCTCCAGGAACGCGAAGCCGAGCTCGCGCGCATCCAGCGCATCGGCAAGGTCGGCGGCCTCGAGGTCGACCTCCGCGAAGGCTTCAGGAACCGCCGCTCCCCCGAATATCTGATGCTGCATGGCCTGCCCCCGGATGCCGCCGAGGAGTCGCATGAGGACTGGGTCAATCGCATCCACCCTGACGACCGCGACGCGACCGTCAGTCATTTCCTCGGGGCGCTCGCCGGGACCAGCGAAGACTACACGGCCGAATACCGCATCATCCGCCCGAGCGACGGCGAGACGCGCTGGATCCGCGTCGTCGCCAAGATCGAGCGCGACAGCGACCGGCGCGCGACCCGCCTCGTCGGCGCCCATATCGACGTGACCGACCAGATGGTGGTCCGTGAGACGCTGCGCGAGAGCGAGGCGCGCTTCCGGCTGATCGCCAACAGCGCGCCGGTGCCGATCTGGGTCACGAAACTCGACCGCACGCGTTCCTTCGCCAACCAGGCCTATGTCGACTTCGTCGGCCTGCCCTACGAGCAAGCCATCGCATTGGACTGGCGCAAGGTGCTGCATCCGGATGATCTGCCCTCTGTGCTGCAGCAATCGGTTGCGGGCGAGGCCTCGCTGAAACCGTTCGTGCTGGAGGCGCGCTACAGGAATGCCGGCGGCGAGTGGCGCTGGCTGCGCTCGGAATCGCAGCCGCGCTGGGACCCGACCGGCAAGCATATCGGATTCATTGGTGTGGCCCACGACATCACCGTCGCCAAACAGGCCGAGATGGAGCTGCGGCAGCTCAACGAGACGCTGGAACAGCGTATCGCCGAGCGCACCGCCGAGCTCGAGTCCAACGAGGCGCGGCTGCGCGCGATTCTGGGAACCAGCAACCAGTATCAGGGCCTCGTCAATCTCGAGGGCGAGTTGCTTTATGCCAACAAGACGGCGCTCGACGGCATCAAGACGAGTTCTGCCGATGTGATCGGCAAGCCGTTCTGGGACACGCCCTGGTTCAGCACCACCGAGGGCATGAGCGCCGTCGTGCGCGAGGCCTTCGACACCGTGTTGAAAGGCGAAGCGGTCCGGATGGAGATGCGGCTGCGCCTTCCCCACGGCGAGCGCGATTTCGAGTTCAGCATGCGCCCGGTGCTCGACCGCCGCGGCAACATCACCGGCGCGGTCCCCGAGGCCGTCGACATCACCGAACGCCGCCGCGGCGAGGAAGCGCTGCGCCAGTCGCAGAAGATGGAGGCGATCGGCCAGCTCACCGGCGGCGTCGCGCACGACTTCAACAACCTCCTCACCATCATCCGCTCCGCCACCGACTTCCTGCGCCGGCGCGAGCTGCCGGAGGAGCGCCGCCGCCGCTATGTCGACGCCATTTCCGACACCGTCGAGCGCGCCTCCAAGCTGACCGCGCAGCTTCTGGCCTTTGCGCGTCGCCAGCCCCTGAAGCCGCAGATCTTCAACGTCGGCGCCCAGGTCGAGAGCGTGGCGCAACTGGTCCGCCCGCTGGTCGGCGGCCGCATCGAGATCGTCGTCGAGGTGCACGATGCCGACTGCTTCACGGTGGCCGATATCGCCCAGTTCGAGACTGCCCTGATCAACCTCGCGATCAACGCCCGCGACGCCATGGAGGGCGAAGGCTGCCTAACCATCGCCGTCCGCAAGGTCGACGGCATACCGGGTCTGCGTGCGCAATCGGCGCGCAGCGGCGACTATGTCGCGATCTCCGTTGCGGACACTGGCAGCGGCATCGCGCCCGAGAACATCGACGCCATCTTCGAGCCGTTCTTCACCACCAAGGAGGTCGGCAAGGGCACCGGCCTCGGCCTCAGCCAGGCGTTCGGCTTCGCCAAGCAATCCGAGGGCGACATCACGGTGACGAGCGTGCAAGGCCAGGGCGCGACCTTCACCGTGTATCTGCCGCAGGCGCAGAGCCCTGCCGCCGAGACTGAAGCCACCGCCCTGACCAGCGAGGCCGCCACCACCGGTCGCGGTTATCGCGTGCTGGTCGTCGAGGACAACGACGATGTCGGCCGCTTCTCGACGGAGCTCCTGGAAGATCTCGGCTATGTGGTCCGCCGCGTCGCCAACGCCAATGCGGCGCTTGCGATTCTCGGCGACAACGAATTTTCAGTCGACCTCGTCTTCTCCGACGTCATCATGCCCGGCATGAACGGCGTCGAGCTTGCCGGCATCATCCGTGAGCGCTATCCGGGCCTGCCGGTGGTGCTCACCTCCGGCTATAGCAACGTGCTCGCCGAGAACGCGCATCGCGGCTTCGAGCTGATCCAGAAGCCGTATTCGGTGGAAGCGCTGTCGCGGATCCTGCGCAAGGCGATCAGCGAAAAACTGTCGGTTATCCGGTGAGTGCAAGTCCAGAACTCCGCTGTCGTCCCGGACAAGCGACGCAGAGCGGCGCGCCGATCCGGGACCCATAGCCCCAGGATCGTGTTTGGCGAAGAACAACGACCATTATGCCCCAGGAAAGATTCCGCGGTAGGGATCCCGGATCGTCGCTTCGCTTGTCCGGGACGACAGCGGCGTGTTGGGCTGATATCCACGTTACGACCAGATGAAAGCATCACATCCATGAAACCAGCCCTCTTCTCCGCCTGGCAAAGCTGGGCGCTGCTATCCGCCTGCTTTGCGGCGATGACGGCCATCTTCGCCAAGGTCGGCGTCGAGAACATCAATCCGGATCTGGCGACCTTCATCCGCACCGTGGTGGTCCTGCTCGCCTTCTCGGTCTTGCTGTTCTTCACCGGCCAGTTCGCGGTGCCCTCGGCGGTCTCGTCGAAAACTTGGCTGTTCCTGGTGCTGTCGGGGCTCGCGACCGGCGCGTCCTGGCTGTGTTACTTCCGCGCGCTGAAGCTCGGTCCCGCGACGCTGGTTGCCCCGATCGACAAGCTCAGCGTCGTGCTGGTAGCCCTGTTCGCTTTCGCCTTTCTCGGCGAACGCCCATCGGCCCAGGGCTGGGCCGGCATTGCCATGATCGGCGCCGGAGCGGTGCTGCTCGCGGTGAAATTCTGAGGCACCGATTCCGGGCATGCGCGTTTGAGATGGATGCGTTCGCTCCGATCTCGATTGCTCGCCCTCTGGATCATGCTGGTGATATCCGGTGTCGCCACCGGCTATCTGCTGTTCGAATCCTTCCAGCAGACGGCGAACGCCAGGCTCGCCCGGTCCGAAGAGCTGGTGGCGCGCGCCTGCCGGGACCTTGCCGATCGCTACCAGTTCTTCGTGGTCGGCTGGGGCGGCGGACCGATCGACGATCAACTGAAGCAGCAATTGGCAGCCGTCGCGCAGACCGCGCTTGCAGACGCCCCCGGCGTCGAGGGCGGCGTCTGGCAGGCCGACGAAGGCTCCCTCGCCTACGCATTCCCGACCTATGAGGGCACCGGGCCGAAGACCGACCTTCCCTCGGCCGAGCTCAACACCATCCGCGAGGTCAACGCCGAGGCGCTGCGATCGGGACGCGCGGCGTCGATCCGGCAATCAGGCCGGTCCCAGGTTCTGATCGTCCATGCGTGTCCCCTGCGGGGTCCGCTGGCGGGTGTCACCGGATGGACCATGACGCGGGCCTTCGCGGCGGCGGGTCCCGCCTACAATCAGCTTCTCGCTGGCCTCATCGTGCTCGCACTGACCATCTTCGGTTCAGCCGCCTGGCTCGCGCGCGTGCTTTACGTCTGGTCGGGCAAGATCAGGCAGATCGAAACGGCACTGGACGACCGTGGCGAGGGTGCGATCGATCTGCCGAAGCTGGAGCAGACCGGGGCTCCCGAACTCGACCGCCTGGTCGATGCGCTCAACAGCACTGGCGAGCGCTTGTCGCTGGAGCGCCGTCGCGCGGCGGCCGCCGGGCGGCTCGCCGCCCTCGGCCGCCTGTCGGCCGGCCTCGCACACGAAATCCGCAACCCCATCGCCGCCATGCGGTTGAAGGCGGAAAACGCGCTGGCCGTTGCCGACGGCTCGCGCAGCGAAGCGGCGCTCAACGCCATTCTCCAGCAGGTCGACCGGCTCGATGTCCTGTTGCGCGACCTCCTGGAAATGACACAGGCTCGCGAACCCCGGTTGGCGGAAGTCGATCTCGAGACTTTCCTGGCGCGAACGGTCGAGAACCATCGCGACCTCGCTGCATCCAGGGGCATCGCCCTCACCACGGGAACCGGGCCGGCATCCTCGCCGTTACCGCAACTGGATCCGTCCCAGATGCAGCGCGCCCTCGACAATTTGATCATCAACGCCATCCAGAACACCCCGGCCGGCGGGACGATCGCCGTGGACGCGAGCCGGCGGAACGGCAGCCTGCTGCTGCGGGTGACCGACACCGGCCCCGGCATCGCCGAGGACGTGCGCGAGCGCCTGTTCGAACCGTTCGTCACAGGGCGCGCCGACGGCACCGGCCTTGGGCTTCCCATCGTTCGCGAAATAGCCCGAAATCATCACGGCCATGTTCGCCTGCTTCGAGATGTCGGCGGCGCCGTTTTCGAGATCGAGGTGCCATGGCGACGGTCCTGATCGTCGACGACGACGCAGCGCTGCGCGAGGGTCTCGCCGAAGCGCTCGCCGACCTCGGCCATGCACCCCGGCTCGCGGCATCCGGCCGCGAGGGTCTTGCCGCGCTCGACGGAGAGGTCGACGTCGTGCTGCTCGACCTGCGCATGCCTGGCGGCATGGATGGGATCGAGGTGCTTCGCCGGATACGCGCCCTCACGGATGCGCCGCCTGTGGTGGTGTTGACGGCCTTCGCCAGCGCCGCCAATACGATCGAGGCGATGCGCCTCGGCGCCTTCGATCATCTCAGCAAGCCGATCGGACGCGCCGAGTTGAAAGACCTGCTGTGCCGCCTGCCGGAACGAATGCCTGCGGCCGGCGACCCCGAGGCCGACACCGAGGACGAACTGATCGGATCGAGCGAGCCCATGCGCAGCGTGCAGAAGGCGATCGGTCTTGCCGCCGACAGTAACGCCACCGTGCTGATCCTCGGCGAGACCGGCACGGGCAAGGAGCTGGTGGCGCGCGCGCTTCATGTTCATGGCAAGCGCAAGGACGGCCCCTTCGTCGCGGTGAATTGTGCTGCGATCCCCGAAGACCTGCTCGAGAGCGAGCTGTTCGGTCACGTCAAGGGCTCCTTCACCGGCGCCACCGCGGACCGCGCCGGCGCCTTCCGCGATGCCGCCAACGGCACGCTGTTCCTCGACGAGATCGGCGACATGCCGCTGGCCATGCAGGCCAAGATCCTGCGCGCATTGCAGGAGCAGGTGATCACGCCGGTCGGTGGCAAGCCGGTACGCACCAATGCACGTGTCGTCGCCGCCACCCATCGCGATCTTGCAAAACTCGCCGCCACGGGCGAATTCCGCGAGGACCTCTACTACCGGCTCGATGTGGTGCAGATCGCGATCCCCCCGCTGCGCGACCGCGCGGGAGACATTCTGCCGCTCGCCCGGCACTTCCTGGCTCGCGCGGTCGCGGGCGGCAGCCGGCACAAGCATCTCAGCCAGGCTGCGGCCGACAAATTGCAGCGTCATTCCTGGCCCGGCAACGTCCGGGAGCTGCGTAACGTGATCGAGCGCGCCTGCATCATGACCCGCGCGAACGTCATCGGCCCCGACGACATCGATACCAGCGCAAACGAGATACAACCCGACTTCGCCGCATCCGATGCGGATCTGCCCGCGGCCGTCGCGCAACTCGAGAAGAGCATGATTGCACGCGCGCTGGATGCCTGCGCCGGCAATCGGACCGAGGCGGCGCGCCGTCTCAACATCAACCGCCAGCTCCTCTACACGAAGATGCAGCGCTACTGCCTCGCCGAGGTGTCAGAAAAGCTGACGGACGACGTCGGGAAACACGACGACTGACATCTGCAACTTCTGGATTTTCTCTTTCCTATCAATGATTTTGCGACTGGCACGTCGCTTGCTGAACTTATCGCAAGCGACCGACGTCGCGAAATTCGAAAGGATCAGTTCCATGAAGATGACACGCATGCGCGCGCTGTTCTGCGTGCTGCTCGCCACCACCGCCATCGGCGGTGGTGCGACCGCTTATTCGCAGGCAAGGGATCCGATGTGGGATTCCTCGCAGCTTCCGGAGTCCCGCGGGATCGTCAAGCAATACACGCTGACGCCGCGCGGCGACGTTGACGGAATCATTCTCACCGACGGCACCGAGGTGAAGCTGCCGCCCCATCTCACGGCACAGATCGTGTTTACGATCCGCCCCGGCGACAACGTCTCGATCCGGGGCTTGCGCGCCCGGGCCATGCCGCTGCTCGACGCAGCCTCGATTACCAACATCGCGACCGGCAAGAGCGTCGTCGACAACGGTCCGCCGGATCGGCGTGCCGGCAATGATGACCAGGTCGTCAGCGGCAGGATCGCCGCGCAGCTGCATGGCAAGCGCGGTGAAGTGAATGGCGTTCTGCTCGACGATGGCACCACGCTGCGGCTTCCGCCGCCGGAGGCCGAGCGCCTGCAGGATCAGTTGCGTCAGGGGCAGACCGTCTCCGCGCGCGGCGACATTCTCGACACACCTCTCGGCAAGGTTGTCGACGTGAGGGCCATTGGCGCTTCTCCGGACCGGATGTCGGAGGAGTTGCGCGGACCACGGCCGCCCGGCCCGCCCGATGGACCGGACCGTCGCGGACCGCCGCCGCCTCCCGGCTTTGGCCCGCCGCCGCCCCCACCGCCGCGTGGCTGACGCAGACTCACCGAACATACAGATAAGGATATCGCAAATGCATTGGATCGATCCCGAAAGCCTGCCGGAAGTCGCAGGCACCCTCGAGCGCTTCGTCCTCAACCCCCACGGCGAGGTCGATGGCTTCGTCATGAAGGACAAGCGGGCCGTCATCCTGGTTCACACGCCGCCGCATATGGAAAGCAAGATCACCCGGCACATCTCGCCGGGTGACAAGGTCCGCGTCCGTGGGGTGCGGCCGCGCGGCGCAGAATTGCTCGCGGCCGTCGCGGTGACCACGGCGGACGGACGCGAGATCATCGATGAGGGTCCGGACCACGACCGCAAGCATCCCAAGGTCAAGCACGAGCCGATGTCAGTCGAGGGTCGTGTCGAACTTTCGCTGTTCGGCCCGAAGGGCGAACTGCGTGGCGCGCTGCTCTCCGACGGCACCGTCCTGCGCGTCGGCCCGAAGGAGGCGGAGCACTTTGCCGCGCTGCTTGCACCGGGCGCGAAGCTTGCCGCCGATGGCGACGGTCTCAAGACCAAGCACGGACGCGTCATCCACGCGCTGGCGCTCGGCCCTGACTCCGGGAAGCTGAAGCCGGTGAAGAAGCACAAGAAGCCTAAACACGGCCACGACGAAGACGCTCACGCGGCTTGAGCAGGGACGCTGGCGAGGAAGGACGCTTTCATGTCTGACAGTGACGACAAGGGACGCGCCGGCCGTGCGCTCGATGCGGCCAATTTCTTCCTCGCCGACGTCCGCGACGGGCTTGGGCCCTATCTCGCCGTCTATCTCCTCACCGAGCAGCATTGGAACGAGGCCCGCATCGGCCTCGTGATGTCGATCGCGACCATCGCCGGAATCGTGGCGCAGACTCCCGCCGGCGCGCTGGTCGATGCGACGCGGGCCAAGCGGACGGTGATGGCGATCGCCGCCATCATGGTAACACTGGCATCGCTGGCGCTGCCGCTCTTTCCGAGCTTCGGTCCCGTCGCGATTTCGCAAGGGATCGCACAAGCCGCCGCGGTGGTCTTTCCGCCGGCGATCGCCGCCATCTCGCTCGGTATTTTCGGCCGCGCCGCCTTCACCCGCCGGATCGGCCGCAACGAGACTTTCAATCACGCCGGCAATGCGGTCGCAGCAGGCCTTGCGGGACTCTCGGCCTATTGGTTCGGGCCGACCGTGGTGTTCTACCTTCTCGGCGCGATGGCGATCGCGAGCCTTGTCAGTATTCTCGCAATTCCCGAGGGGGCGATCGATCACGACCTCGCCCGCGGGCTCGACGATGCCGAACCACAGACCGAACAGCCGCCGTCGGGCCTCACGGTGCTGCTGACCTGCCGTCCCCTGCTGGTGTTCGCGATCTGCGCCCTGCTCTTTCATCTCTCCAATGCGGCGATGCTGCCGCTGGTCGGTCAGAAGCTCGCGCTCCAGGACAAGAACACGGGCACCAGCCTGATGTCGGCCTGCATCGTTGCCGCGCAGCTGGTGATGGTGCCGTTCGCGATGCTGGTCGGCGCCAAGGCCGATCACTGGGGCCACAAGCGCTTCTTCCTGGCCGCGCTCCTGATCCTGCCGCTGCGGGCCGCGCTCTATACGCTCTCGGACAATCCGTTCTGGCTGGTCGGAGTACAGCTGCTCGACGGCGTCGGGGCCGGCATTTTTGGCGCGATCTTCCCCGTGATCATTGCCGATCTCATGCGCAACACCGGCCGCTTCAACGTGGCGCAAGGCGCCGTCATCACCGCCCAGAGCATTGGGGCAGCGCTGTCGACGACGCTCGCCGGCTTCGTCGTGGTCGGCGCCGGCTACAGCGCGGCGTTCCTCACGCTCGGCGCGGTCGCCGCCATCGGCGCCATCGTCTGCGTCCTCGCATTGCCCGAGACGCGGCAAGCCGCCGATAGCGGCGCGCGCCCGCGGGGGAAGACAGGGCCGTCCGCATCCGCTATCGCTGCCGAATGAATCCGTTTCCGAGGACTGAACGTGCCGTCTGACGCCATCTGGGCCTGGAGCATCATCGCCGCAGCGACCGCGGGCGTCATCATCCGGCCTCTATCCCTGCCCGAGGCGATCTGGGCCGTACTCGGCGCCGCCGCACTCGTGCTGCTGGGCTTCCTGCCCTGGCGGGATGCGCTTGTCGGCATCGAGAAAGGTGTCGACGTCTATCTCTTCCTGATCGGCATGATGCTGATCGCCGAACTGGCGCGGCTCGAAGGCCTGTTCGACTATCTCGCCGCGCTCGCGGTCGATTATGCGGACGGATCGCCGCAGCGGCTGTTCCTGCTGATCTATATCGTCGGCACGGTCGTGACGGTGCTGCTCTCGAACGACGCCACCGCGATCGTGCTGACGCCTGCCGTCTACGCCGCGACCCGCGCGGCCGGCGCCAAGCCGCTGCCCTATCTCTTCGTCTGCGCCTTCATCGCCAATGCCGCCAGCTTCGTGCTGCCGATCTCCAATCCGGCCAATCTGGTCGTGTTCGGCGCCCGAATGCCGCCACTGGCGGAATGGCTGCGCCTGTTCGCGCTGCCGTCGGCGGCCTCGATCCTGCTGACCTACATCGTGCTGCGCCTGACCCAGCACCGTGCACTGAAGCAAGACACCATCGCCCGCAGCGTCCCGCATCCCGAACTCGGCCGGGGCGGCAAGTTGACCGCGATCGGCATCGTCGCCATCGGGGTCGTGCTGGTCACGGCCTCCGCGCTGGACAGGCAGCTTGGCCTTCCGACCTTCATCTGCGGCGTGGTCACGGCGGCAATCGTGCTGCTCGTCGGCCGGCAATCGCCGCTGCCCATGCTGCGCGGCGTGTCCTGGAGCGTGCTGCCGCTGGTCGGCGGGCTCTTCGTCATGGTGGAGACGCTGGTGAAGACCGGCGTGATCGGGCAGCTCAGCGCGCTGCTGCATCAGGCGATCGACCAGTCCGTGACGAAAGCGGCCTGGAGCGTCGGCATCGCCACCGCCATCGCCGACAATATCGCCAACAATCTGCCGGTCGGCCTCGTCGCGGGCTCCGTCGCCGCCAGCGATCATCTGCCCGCGCCCGTCGTCAGCGCCATCCTGATCGGCGTCGATCTCGGCCCCAATCTGTCGGTGACAGGCTCGCTCGCCACCATCCTGTGGCTGGTCGCGCTGCGGCGGGAGAAAATCGAGGTCGGCGCCTGGCCCTTCCTCAAGCTCGGCCTGCTGGTGACGCCGCCTGCCCTGATCGCGGCGTTGGCCGCCGCGATCAGGTAGCGCGCGGGCGTCAGTCGTTCTCGTAGCCGTAGACTTCCGGCAGGATGAAGATGGCGGAAAGCAATCCGATCAGCGGGAAGATCGCGACCATCAGCGTGGCGTTGGCCTGCCCGATGGCGGCGAACACCGTCGGGAACAGGAAAATCGCCAGGAACGACGGCAGCTTCACGAACATGTAGGCGAAACCGCTGGCGGTGCCGCGATATTTCGGCTTGGCGACCATGGTCGGGATCGTCATGCAGTTCGACGCATCCCAGTAATGGCCCCACAACATGGCGGCGGCCGCGAACGGCAGCAGGATCTTGTTGTCGGTGTAGAGCGCGAACGCCGCGACCAGCAACGAGACCAGCACGATCGAGAAGCCCGCGATCGAGATGCCGCGGTGACCGATCTTCGGCGTCAGCAGCGGTCCGACCCAGCCGGACAGCGCGGCGAAGGAGAACAGCGCCATCGTCACCAGATTGATGCCGAGAATGCTGGACACCCCGACCATCACGAACAGCACCGGCAGGTAGAACGCGAAGGTCGAGAATTCGCTGGCTTGCACGAAGCAGGCGATCCAGCCGTAGATCGTGGCGCGCCAACGGATCGGATCCCTCCTGAGGTCGGCGATGAAGGCACTGGTCGAGACCTTCGGCATCTCGACGTCCTGGTCGGGCAGCATGGCGAGATCGTCGTTGAACATCTCGCGCGCGACCTTCTTGGCCTCGCGGTAGCGTCCCTTCTGAACCAGCCACACCGCCGTCTCCGGCACGTCATGGCGCATGACCAGGATGATCAGCGCCGGCAGCGCGCCGAGGCCGAGCGTCACGCGCCACAGCGTCTCGTGGTTGATGTCGAGCAGCAGGAAGATCACGATGACGCCGATCGTGAGCACCTCGCCGACCGCGAACATGAACTGCCAGCGGTTGCCCATCACCTCGCGCTCACCCTTGGCCATGGATTCCATGATGTAGGTGTAGCCGGTCGAGATGTCGGAGCCGAGTGGGATGCCGAGCAGGAAGCGGATCACGATGAGCCAGGTCACGTTCGGCACGAAGGCCTGCGCCAGCGCCAGCACGATGAACATCACCATCGTGACCAGGAACATCACGCGGCGACCGATCCTGTCGGACAGCCAGCCGCCGAGCAGCGCACCGAGCAGCGCACCGCCCTGCGTGCCGGCCGCGGCAAGGCCGAGCATCAGCGGGTCGGGATTGTACTGCTCCTTGATGAAGATCAGCACGAAGGCGATCGAATAGAGATCCCAGGCCTCGACCAGGATCGAGGCCATCATCAGCCAGCCGACCTTGTTACCCTTTGGACTGTAGTTCGTGATGAGGTAGCGGACCGCAGCTTCGCTCGCGGTCGGTTGTGGCATGGCCATCGTTGACATTTTCTTGGGTCCTCTCTTCGAAACTCTCTACGCGACAAGTACTTTTCAAGCGCCAAGCAGTGGCTCGATGCTGCAATCGAGCAGGCGCGGATCGATCCCCGCCTCCATGCCCGTGAACATCTGGTCCATGTAGTCGATCAGCGCATCGCTCGCCTTCACGGCGTCCTCGACGTGGCGGCCGGCAACCGCACTGAGAATGGCGAGGTGGCGATCGATCGTGCCTGACAGCTCGGCCTGCCCCGGCATGAAGCGATGGTGGATGTAGCCGATGCGGCGATACAGCGTGTGCAAGGGCCGCAGCGTGTGCACCAGGAACGGCTCGCCGGCCGCATCGAGCACCAGCGCGTCGATGCGGCGGTCGATGCTGTTGAATTCGTCGAGCGTCAGGCTGGCCCGGCGCTCGCGCAGGACACGCTCGATGTGCAGCGCCTGATTGCGATGCGAAAGGCTGGCCCGATCGGCCGCGAGGCGGACGACGAAGCGCTCCATGTCGCGGCGCAAGGCCAGCAGCATGCGCTCGCGGGCGAGATCGATCGGCGCGATGTGCAGGCCGTGACGCGGGCGGATGATGATGAGCGTGTCGGCCGAGAGACGATTGACGGCGTGATGCACCGGCGTGCGCCCGAAGCCGGTGATGTGCTGCAATTCCAGCATCGTCATGAATTGTCCGGGCTTGAGCTCGCAATGCACGAGCAGCTCTTCGATCTTGTGATAGGCCAGCTCGAAGAAGTTGAGCCGGTTGTGGCGCGAGGACTTGCCCTCGCCGTCGTCGTCGCTTCTCACCACCTCGAGCGCGCGCTTGCGCTTTGCCATGCCGTTCTCTCCCGTCTGCCCGCGCTCTCGTTGTTGAATGGCGCACGATTTGGCGCAGCCTTAAAACATGTTGTGATATATTACAAGCAGCGCTAAGACACCCGCGCGACCTGCAACATGCTGCAGTGCGAAATGAGACGGCGGGCGCGAGGCGCCTGCGACGGGAGGACAGTTGCCGTGAAGATCACGTCGATCGAGACGCTGCGTACCGAGGAATTCTCCAACGTCATCTGGGTGCGCGTTCACACCGACACGGGCATGATCGGTCTCGGCGAGACCTTCTACGGCGCGGGCGCGGTGGAGGCGCAGATCCACGACACCTTTGCCGGTCGCCTGCTCGGCCGCAATCCGCTGCACATCGAAGCCATCCATCGCGACATGCTCAACCTGCCGATGGCGCAGTCCTCGACCGGCGTCGAATATCGCGCCGCCTCTGCGATCGACATTGCGCTGTGGGATTTGTTCGGCAAGGTCTGCAATCAGCCTGTGCACCAGATGCTCGGCGGGCTCTGTCGCGACAAGCAGCGCATCTACAACACCTGCGCCGGCACCCAATATGTCCGCTCGACCAATATCAGCCCGGTCGCCAACTGGAATCTCGGCGCGTCCAAGGGGCCTTACGAAGATCTCGACGGCTTCATGAACCACGCCGATGCGCTCGCCGAAAGCCTGCTGGAAAGCGGCATCACGGCGATGAAGATCTGGCCGTTCGATCCGGCGGCCCAGGAGAACAAGGGTCTCTACATCACCGCCGCGCAGATGAAGCAGGCGCTCGTGCCGTTCGAGAAGATCCGCAAGGCCGTCGGCGACAAGATGGAGATCATGCTCGAGCTTCATTCACTCTGGAACCTGCCGACCGCAAAGCAGATCGCGCGCGCGATCGAGCCCTACAAGCCGACCTGGTACGAAGATCCGATCCGGATGAATTCACCGCAGGCGCTCGCCGAATATGCCCGCTCCACCGACGTCTGGGTCTGCGCCAGCGAGACGCTGGGCTCGCGCTTCCCCTACAAGGACATGCTGGACCGCGACGCGATGCACGTGGTGATGGCGGACCTGTGCTGGACCGGCGGTCTCACAGAGGGCCGCAAGATCGCGGCGATGGCCGAGACCTATCATCGTCCCTTCGCACCGCACGACTGCATCGGCCCGATCGGCTTCATCGCCGCCATCCACATGTCTTTCAGCCAGCCCAACACGCTGATCCAGGAATCGGTGCGCGCCTTCTACAAGGGCTGGTACAATGAGCTCGTCACCACGATGCCCGTGATCAAGGACGGTTATGTCTTCCCGATGGAGGGACCCGGCCTCGGCGTCGACCTCCTCCCCGCGGTGTTCGATCGCAGCGATCTCACCGTGCGCCGTTCCAACGCTTAAGGATCTTTCGAGATGAGCACCGCTTTGTTTGACCTGTCCGGCCGCACCGCCCTCGTGACCGGCTCCTCCCGCGGTCTGGGCCGCGCCATTGCCGAAGGCATGGCCAAAGCCGGCGCGAAGATCATCATCAACGGCGTCGATGCCAAGCGCGTCGAGCAGGCCGTCGCCGAGTTTCGTGCCGCCGGTCACCAGGCCGAAGGCGCCGCGTTCAATGTCACCGACGAGCCCGCGATCGTCGCGGCGTTCGACGACTTCGACAAGAACGGCATCGCCGTCGACATCCTCGTCAACAATGCCGGCATCCAGCATCGCAAGCCGCTGGCGGAGTTCACCACCGATGAATGGCGCAAGGTGATCGAGACCAACCTCACCAGCGCTTTCGTGATCGGCCGCGAGGCAGGCAAGCGCATGATCCCGCGCAAATACGGCAAGATCATCAATATCGGCTCGCTCGGCAGCGAGCTCGCGCGTCCCACCATCGCGCCCTACACGGCAGCCAAGGGCGGCATCAAGAACCTGACCCGCTCGATGGCGGTGGAATGGGCCCAGCACGGCATCACCGCCAATGCGATCGGCCCCGGCTACATGCTGACCGACATGAACGAGGCGCTGGTCAACAACACCGACTTCAACACCTGGCTGATGGGCCGCATCCCCAGCAAGCGCTGGGGCAAGCCGGACGAACTGGTCGGCGCCGCGATCTTCCTCGCCTCCGACGCCTCGACCTATGTCAACGGCCAGATCATCTATGTCGATGGCGGCATGATCGCCGCGATGTGACCCGCAAAACAGGGACCAAGACCATGCGCGCCGTCGTCATTCACGCTCCGAAAGACCTGCGGATCGACAGCTACCCGGATCCGGCACCCGGCCCGGGCCAGGTCCGCGTCAAAATCGCCAATGGCGGCATCTGCGGCTCCGACCTGCATTATTACCATCACGGCGGCTTCGGCGTCGTCCGCATCCAGCAGCCGATGGCGCTGGGTCACGAGATCGCCGGCGTGGTCGCTGCCGTCGGTGACGGCGTCACCGATGTGAAGGCCGGCACGCGCGTCGCGGTCAATCCGAGCAAGCCGTGCGGCCAGTGCCTGCATTGCCACGAGGGCCTACGCAACCAGTGCCTCGACATGCGCTTCCTCGGCAGCGCGATGCGCTTTCCCCATGTGCAGGGCGGCTTTCGCGAGTTCATCACGGTCGATGCGACCCAGGCTGTGCCGATCTCGGACAAGCTGTCGCTGGCGGAAGCCGCGGTCGCCGAACCGCTCGCGGTGTGCCTGCACGCCGGCAAGCAGGCCGGCCCCCTGCTCGGCAAGCGCGTGCTGATCACCGGCTGCGGCCCGATCGGCGCGCTGATGATCCTGGTCTCGCGTTTCGGCGGCGCGTCCGAGATCGTCGTCACCGACGTCGCCGATGCGCCGCTTGCGGTCGCGCGAAAACTCGGCGCCAGCCACGCCATCAATGTCGCGACCGACGCCGCCGCGCTCGATCCCTGGCGCGCCGGCAAGGGCGTGTTCGACACGCTGTTCGAGGCCTCCGGCAACCAGGCCGCGCTGCGCACCGCGCTCGACGTGCTCAGACCCGGCGCCACGCTGGTTCAGCTCGGCCTCGGCGGCGAGATGACGCTGCCGATCAATTCCATCGTCGCCAAGGAATTGCAGCTCCGCGGCACCTTCCGCTTCGATCCCGAGTTCGAGCTGGCGGTGCGGCTGATGGGCGAAGGCCTGATCGACGTCAAGCCGCTGATCACGGCCACATTGCCGTTCGAGAACGCGGTGGCCGCGTTCGAGCTCGCCAGCGACCGCGCGCAGTCGATGAAGGTGCAGCTGACGTTCTGACGCCTGGATGCGCGCCGTCAGGTCAGATAGCGCGTGACATGGCCTTCCATGGCGTAGAGTGCGCAGAGCGCGAGGCTCGACCACACCGCGGCGCTGAAATACAGGAACATCCAGGTCAGCTCGCCCTTCCAGTGCGCGATGTCGTGAGTCACGACCCATCGCGTCGAGACGTCATGCAGCCCCTCGAACAGGCCCAGGAATCTGCTGCCCTCGACGTGTCCGGCGCGCCAGCGGCTGAGATACATTGGCACGTCGACGGTGACGAGGAAGGCGAGGAAGCAGGCGATCCCGACGATGCCTGCGATCAGCGCCCAGCGCACCGGCCCCTGGAATTCCGGCAGCAGCCGGCACAGCGCGATCCCGGCGAGGAAAAAGGTCACCGCCCACAGCGAATTCTCGATCGCGTTGTAGAGGAAGTTGGTGGTCACCACCGCATACCAGGAAAAGCACTCCGCGATGATGATCACGGGCACGATCACCAGCGCGATGTTCAGCGTGGTCTCCGCATCCGCCATGCTGCCGAGCTGATACAGCATGATGGCCCATTGCGCGGCGAAGCAGAGTTCGGCGACGGTCGCCACGGTGCGGCCGACGAACACGCTGGAGAGCCAGGTATCGAACAGGCAGATGCGCTGCACGTCGGCGCGCGGCAGGAACGAGCGGAAGGCGCAGCCGAACACATAGCCGGCGCAGAGCACCAGCATCACGCCCATCCCCGACGGCACAGCGAAATTGCCGCCGGAGGCCGGCTGGTAGAACTCGCGATAGAGCATGAACCAGACGAGGATGTTGACGTTGCTCACGAGCGTCAGCGACCCCCACCACCACGCCAGGGGATTCGACCGCGCCTGCAACACCAGCCTCATTTGTCGCTCCGATTTATTGGAAATGACATTGAACAGTATCAATACTGTCACAATAAGGCAGCCGGCGGCGATAAAATTTTATGTGCTGGCGGGCGGGATGAGGCGCCATGTCCCGCAAAATCACGGGATTTCTGAGCGAATCGGGGGAAACCAGGTGCGCCCAAACACCTCCGGCGTCGCCGGCTTGCACCACCCGGGCGGGATTGGTCTCAACGGCATCAGCAAAAGTGAAAGCCCCGGCACGAGGCCGGGGCTTTCACGAGATCGCAGAGGGGCCCGTGCTCAGTACCGGGCGACGACCGGGCCGCCGAACTTGTAGCTCACGCCGACGCGCACGATGTTCGACTTGATGTCGGCCGAATGCGTGACGAGGCTGCTCGGGAAGGCACCGAAAGCGACATTCGTGAGATTCGTGCTGGTCGCGCTGGCACGGCCGAGATCGACATAGAGATATTCGGCCTTGAGCGACCAGCCGCCGCCGAAGGCGTATTCGGTGCCGGCGCCTGCGGTCCAGCCGAGGCGGGTATCGCGGACCGTTCCGGATTCGGAGGCGCCGCCGACGAACGTATCGGTGAAGTTGAAATTGGCCTTCACCTCGGCGATCGCCGCACCACCCGTGGCGTAGACCAGCCAGGTCGGCGTGGCGAGGAAGCCGATGCGGCCGCGGATCGTGGCGAGCCAGTCGGCCGAGACTGATGAATTCACGGTAAAGCTGTCCGGCGCGCAGCAGGGGTACAAGGCGGTGCCCCTCGCACTGCCCTTGAAGCCGAAATAGTTGATGTCGCCTTCGAGGCCGAGCACGGCCTAGTTGACCTGCCAGTTGTAGCCGGCCGTGAAACCACCGGTCACGCTGGAAGTATTGGAGTTCTGAGCACCGACGGCGTTGACGGCAGGAACGCTGCTGGGAGCAAAGTAGTATGACGTCGTGTGAGGCCGGTATCGTGCGAATGGATAATCGGTGTGACCCGAGAGCCACGGATCCTCCTTGATGGCCCACGCGTTACGCAGGGACGCGCTGCACCACAAAGTAGCAACGCGAACACGACTCGCGCGATTAAATCTCAGACCGAGCGCGTCAGTCCGCCGTCGACGCGGATGTTCTGGCCGGTGATGTAGGCCGCGCCGTCGGAGGCAAGAAACGAGATCGTCGCCGCGATCTCCTCGACCTTGCCGTAGCGCTTCATCGGCACGCTGTCGCGGCGCGCATCGGTTTGCGGCAGGCTGTCGATCCAGCCGGGCAGCACGTTGTTCATGCGGATGTTGTCGGCGGCATGGGTGTCGGTGAAGATCTTGGTGAAGGCGGCAAGGCCGGCGCGGAACACCGCGGAGGTCGGAAACATCGCGCTCGGCTCGAACGCCCAGGCGGTCGAGATGTTGATGATGGCGCCGGCCTTCTGCGCCTGCATCACTGGCGTCACCAGCCGGGTCGGCCGGATCACGTTGAGCAGATAGGTGTCGAGGCCAGTGTGCCACTGCTCGTCGGTGATCTCGGTGATCGCCGCGCGCGGGCCATGGCCGGCGCTGTTGACGAGCACGTCGATGCGTCCCCATTTGGCCATCGCGCCATCGACCAGACGCTTCAGATCGTCATTGGACTTGTTGGAGCCGGTCACGCCGAGGCCGCCGAGTTCGGCGGCCAGCGCCTCGCCCTTGCCCGAGGACGACAGGATCGCGACGCGAAAGCCGTCGGCCGCGAGCCGCCGCGCCGTCCCCGCTCCCATGCCGCTGCCGCCCGCGGTAACGAGCGCGACCTTCTCTGCTGCCATGATCGATCGTCCTGTCCGCGCGAGGAGAGCGCACCGCTCAGTAGCAGCGCATGACGTTGACGGTGTGCTCGACGCCGCCACGGCCGGGCACCGTCACCTGCTCCGTCGGGCAACTCGGCACATAGGGCCGGTCGGACGGCACCACGTTCGGCGGGAAACGATGGGTCCAGTCCCAGGGAACGTCATAGGTGTAGGTGTAACGGATATCGGTCGAAGCCGGCTGCCCGGCATCGACCAAGGGCTGGTTGTAGCCGGCATTGTCGTAGAAGAACCCGCCACCGCCCGGCCAGTAGACCCAGGGCGTATTGCGGCCGCGGAACCGGGCGCCGGCCGCCATCGGCGGACGCGCCACCGGGCCGGACGGCGTGGCGGCCGTTGCAATACCTTGCGGCGCGGCGCCGGCCGGTCGGGCAAAACTGTCATTGGAGGCAAGGAGCAGCGCGGCTGCGCTGAGCGAGGCGGCAAGCGCCCCAAATGATCTGGACATCATGATACGCACCAACTCGTTTGGCTTTTCGCGGCTCCCCACCGCACGCTAGGCCGGGCTGTCTTCCCCCCGCAAACCTATAATTAATTATTGGTTAAGGCACGGGATTAACAGGGAACCCGGTGCGGCAAGAACGCCCTCTCCGTCTCCGTCATTGCGACCGCGGGCATCCGGGCTTCTGTAACGGGCCTCAGTAAGTCAATCCCTTTTTGCCTGATCCAATCGCTGGGCACTTGCTTCTGTA
>NZ_JAFCKW010000031.1 GCF_018129965.1 Bradyrhizobium diazoefficiens
CAACCAACAGGCCGCTCGCGAGCGCGCTTGCAAATCGCGCCGTAGCGAGCGGGCGGCCGGCCCGTTACCCCATCTACGGCCGTACAATCAGTCGTTCGTCATGGCCGGGCTTGTCCCGGCCATCCACGGTCTTCACGGTCTCAAAAACGTGGATGCCCGGGACAAGCCCGGGCATGACGATCAAGAGTGTGATGCGAGCTTTGTCCAAGCTCGCAATGAGACCGCCCCTTACCGCATCGGCGGCGCGTACTGCACGCCGCCGGCGTTCCACAGCTGGTTCATCCCGCGCGGGATCTTCAGCTTGGACTTCTCGCCGATGTTGCGTTCGTACATCTCGCCGTAATTGCCGACGTGACGGATGATGCGGACGACCCAGTCCTTGGTGAGGCCGAGCTGCTCGCCGTAATTGCCCTCGGTGCCGACCAGCCGCATCACCTCCGGCTTCTTCGACTTCAGGGCCTCGTCGATGTTCTCCGAGGTGACGCCGAGCTCTTCGGCGTTGATCATGGCGTAGAGGGTCCACTTCACGATCATCATCCAGTCGTCGTCGCGCTGGCGCACGACCGGCGCGAGCGGCTCCTTGGAGATCATGTCCGGCAGGATCATGTGGTCGCCGGGCTTCGACATGTTCAGCCGCAGTGCGTAGAGCTGGGAGACGTCGGCGGTGAGCGTGTCGCACTTGCCGCTGTCGTAGGCCTTCACGACGTCGTCCAGCTTGTCGAACTTCACCTCTTCATACTTCATGTTGTTGGCACGGAAGTAGTCGGCGAGGTTGAGCTGCGTCGTGGTGCCGGACTGCACGCAGACCTTGCTGTCGGCGAGATCGAGCGAGGTTTCCTTGTTACGGGACCGCGGCACCATGAAGCCTTCACCGTCGTAATAGGCGACGGCGGGAAAGTAGAGGTCGTAGTCGAGCTCACGCGACATGCTCCAGGTCGAGTTGCGCGAGAGGATGTCCACTTTCCGGCTCTGCAATTCCTTGAAGCGCTCGCTGGCATCGAGCGGCACGAACCGCGCCTTGCTCGGATCGTTGAAGATCGCGGCGGCCACCGCGCGGCAGAAATCGACGTCGAAGCCGGTCCAGTTGCCCTTGTCGTCCGGGATCGAGAAGCCCGGCAGGCCCTTGTTGACGCCGCACAGCACTTCGCCGCGGCGAACGGTGCGCTTCAGGGTGCGGGTGTCGTAGAATTCATAGGTGACGGCCAGAACGCCGACCAGCACGGCGACCGCGAGCCCGATCAGCAGGCCGCCTCGAAAACTGCGCATCATGTTGCTCTCTCGAAATAATCGGAAAAAGGAATTTGCAGGAGGGGAGGGAGCATGATCCGGAAGATCATGCTCGAACCGTAGCCCTTACAGTTCGGGCTTCTGCCGGATCACCACCTTGGTGCCGACAGGGACGCGATCGTAGAGATCGGCGACGTCGTTGTTGACGAGGCGGAAGCAGCCCGAGGACACCTTGGTGCCGATCGTGTCGGGCCGGTTGGTGCCATGGATGCGGTAGACAGTGGTGCCGAGATACATGGCGCGTGCGCCGAGCGGATTGCCGGGGCCGCCGGCCATGAAGCGCGGCAGGTAGGGCTGGCGCTGGATCATCTCCGGCGGCGGTGTCCAGTCCGGCCATTCCTTCTTGTTGGTGATGTTCACCAGCCCCTGCCACTGGAAGCCGTCGCGGCCGACGCCGATGCCGTAGCGGATCGCGCGACCGCCCGGCTGCACCAGATAGAGGTGACGCTCCGAGGTCGAGATGATGATGGTGCCCGGCGCTTCGGTCGTGCGGTAGTACACGACCTGCTTCTGCCATTCCGGATCGAGCTCGTAGGAATCGTCAGCGATCAATCCCGGCTCGTCCCCGCGGTCCGGCTGCTGCGCATGAGCATGGGGGGCGGCAAGGATCAGGCTGATCGCAGCCACAAACATCTCCGTCAGGCGACGATAATCCGTCATATCAAGCTCTCCCCGCTGCCAAGGCTAAAATCACCTCGAACCATCAAATCTCAGGGCCATCTTCATGGCAAGTTCAAGGCATGGTTATCCGATATGTCACGAGAATGCTTTGGTTTTTTGACGGGGCAGGGCAATGCCACAAACAGGGATGGCGCGAAAAGCAGTGGCCATGACCCGGCCCCGTGGGGTGGAGCGACTGAATTTGAATTCACGAACGCCGTCATGCCCGGGCTTGTCCCGCCTGTGCGGCCGAAGCCGCTTCGGCGAGGCGAAGGCCCGGGCATTCACGTTCTTGGCGCTGCCGGATAAAACGTGGATGGCCGGAACAAGCCCGGCCATGACGATGCGGAAGCCGTGCAATATCAGATCTTGTTACTCTCCGCCGCGATCCCCAGCCGCCGAACGATCTCCGTCCCCACGGCGCGGGCCTCAAGCCTTGATCCGATCCGGGGGCTGCGAAACCTCCGTCCCGAGTGCAGCCGGATCGTGACGATGCAGTGCTCGTCCTCGGACCGGCCGCGGCGGTCGACCGTGATCGTCTTCACGTCCTGGCCCTCGATATGGTCCGCGCGCGGCGTGCCGTCGCCCCACAGGCGTTCGACGCGGATATCGCCCTGTCGGATGATCCAGAACGCGCCGGTCACGAGGTTGGCGTATCGGTGCACGGCATAGGCGGCGAATGCGCCGAGCGGCAGCAGCAGGAGATCGACATGGCTCGGCGGCAGCCCGCGCCAGAGCTTGGTGGCGTAGGGCACGGCGCACAGCGCGATGGCGATCAGCGACACGATCCGGATGTCACGCGCGGAAAACGCCTCGAGCGGTTCGCCCAGATGCATCTCGTCATTGCTGGCATCGAGCGGATTGACGGGGTCCTCGACATCCGGGACGTCGAATTGCGCGGCGATCCGGGCCACGGTGTCGCGAACATGGGTGACGTCCGAGATCGGCGGGGACGTCAGGCGCTCGCCCGAGATCAGCGCGAACACAAGCTGGAAACGCGCCGTCACCCGCTTGCTGCCGGGAACCTGCAATCCCGTGATTTCGTCTTTCGCGACGATCCGTGTCCGGAGTTTTCCGAACGGGCGCTGATGCCCGATCAAAATCTCGTTCGGCGTGATGATCCACACCACCGCGGGCGCCATCATGATGCCGACGACGAACCCCGCACCCACCAGCAGCGCGACTACCGATACGACGATTTCCAGGAGGTCGTGCGTGAACAGGCCGGGCGTGAAGCACAGCGCGACGGCGGCCGCAAAGCCGGACATGACCAGCCGCTGCGCGATCGAGGCGCCTTCACGAAGGCGAATGTCGGTGCTGGTGTTCGCGTCGTCCATTGCGGGCGGCTGATGTCGAGGCCGCGAAACTCCACGCGCGGGCCCGTTGAGTCAAGCTGCCAATCATGTCGGCGCGAGCCACAGCCTCAAGCCGAACGAAATCAGGGCAACCGTGCCGACGCCACCGAGCCATAGAACGGCAAACCATATCAGCCGTTGTCCCAGCGGTCTCGCCTCTGCCTTGCGCGGCATCAGTGATAACCGCTCCCGGCCCGGACCTTGCCACGGAACACCCAATAGGCCCAGCCGGTGTAGCCGAGGATCAGCGGCAGCAGTCCGGCCACGCCGACCAGCATGAATATCTGGCTGTTCTGCGGCGCGGCCGCCTGCCAGATCGTGATGCTCTGCGGCACGATATAGGGATACATGCTGATGCCGAGTCCGGCATAGGACAACGCGAAAAAGGCCAATGTGAGCAGGAACGGACGGGAGTCCTGCTTCGCGGCGAGGCTGCGCATCAGGAGCGCGGTGACGGCGGCGACCGCGAGCGGAACCGGCGCGGCCAGGATGATGCCTGGCCAGGCGAACCAGCGCTGCGCGTATTGGATGTTGAGGAACGGCGTGGCGATGCTCACCAGGGCAATCGCCGCAAGCATCGCGAACAGCAGAACCCAGCTTGCCCGGTAAGCCTTGTCGCGCAGCGCGCCCTCGGTCTTGAGGATGAGCCAGGTGGCGCCGAGCAGGCAATAGCCGATGACCAGCGCCACGCCCGTCAGCAGGCTGAACGACGTCAGCCAGTCCCACCAGCCGCCGGCATAGTGCCGCGCCTCGACACGCACGCCCTGCAGGATGGCGCCGAGCGCGATGCCCTGCGCCAGCGTCGCCAGCAGCGAACCTGCGGCAAAGGCGATGTCCCAGCGGTTTCGCGCCGCGGTGGTGCGCCAGCGGAATTCGAAGGCGACACCCCGGAACACCAGTCCGATCAGCATCGCGATCATGGGCGTATAGAGCGCCGGCATCAGCACCGCATAGGCGAGCGGAAAGGCTGCCATCAGGCCGCCGCCGCCGAGCACCAGCCAGGTCTCGTTGCCGTCCCAGACCGGCGCCACGGTGTTCATTATGACGTCGCGGTCGGCCTTGGCGGGAAACAGCGGGAACAGCATGCCGAGGCCGAGATCGAATCCGTCCATCACGACATAGACGAACACCGCAAAGGCAATGATGAACGCCCAGACGGTGGCAAGGTCGACCGCGGCGATCATGACAGCGCCCCTTGTCCCGCGACGCCCGCGGCCGGTGTGATGCCGGCGGCGCGCGCCGGCATGTCGCCGCTTGGCCCGCGCTCGCCGTGATGAGGCGAGGACGCCATCAGGCGCAGAATGTAAATGGCGCCCGCCGCGAACACGATGAAATAGACGATGACGAAGGCCAGCAATGACGAGCCGACTGCGGGCGCGGCCAGCGGCGAGGCCGCGTCTGCGGTTCGCAACAGGCCGTAAACCGTGAACGGCTGCCGGCCGGTCTCGGTGGTGATCCAGCCCGCGAGCACCGCGATGAATCCGGCCGGTCCCATCGTGAGCGCGAAGACGTGCAGCGGCCTGGAGTTGAACAGGGTGCCGCGCCAGCGGGCCCACAGGCTGAACAGCCCGAGCGCGAAGATCAGGAAGCCGAGGGCGACCATGATGCGGAACGACCAGAACGTGATCGGCACCGGCGGCCAGTTTTCGCGCGGCACCGTGTCAAGTCCTGCGAGCGGCGCATCGAGCGAATGCTTCAGGATCAGCGACGACAGTTTCGGGATCTCGATCGCGTAATCGACGCGGCCGGCGGCCTGATCGGGCAGGCCGAACAAGACCAGCGGCGCGCCGTCCTTGTGGCTCTGGTAGTGACCCTCCATCGCCATCACCTTGGCCGGCTGGTGCTCCAGCGTGTTGATGCCGTGCTGGTCGCCGGCCAGGATCTGGATCGGCGCGACCAGGGCCGCCATCCACATCGCCATCGAGAACATCATCCGCGGGCCGGCGAGGTGCTGGTCGCGCAGCAGATGATAGGCGCCGACCGCGCCGACGACGAGCGACGTCGTCAGATAGGCGGCGAGCACCATGTGCACGAGCCGGTAGGGGAAGGACGGATTGAAGATCACCTTGAACCAGTCGGCGACGACGAACTGGCCCTCGGGATTGATGGCGTAGCCGGCCGGCGTCTGCATCCACGAATTGGCGGAGAGGATCCAGAATGCCGAGATCAGCGTCCCGGTCGCCACCATCAGCGTCGCGACGAAATGCAGCCGCGGGCCGACGCGCTCGAGGCCGAACAGCATCACGCCGAGGAAGCCGGCTTCGAGAAAGAACGCGGTGAGCACCTCATAGGCCATCAGGGGGCCGATGACCGGGCCCGTCTTGTCGGCAAAGGCCGACCAGTTGGTGCCGAACTGGTAGGACATCACGATGCCCGACACCACGCCCATGCCGAATGCGATCGCGAAGATCTTCAGCCAGTATTGGAACAGGTTGAGGAACACCTCGCGGCCGGTCCAAAGCCACAGGGCTTCCAGCACCGCAAGATAGCTGGCCAGCCCGATCGAGAATGCCGGGAAGATGATATGGAACGACATCGTGAAGGCGAACTGCGCGCGCGCAATCACGATCGGATCAAGGTTCGATAGCATCGGCGCTCCCGTCACAAGACGACAGATTGTGGCTATGGGGGCGCCGATCTGGCTGCTCAGCTACGCCATCGCGCCCGGCACCTGCATTGATGACTCATGCATTGCTCGCATCCTAGAGGACTCTTTGTCCAATGCCACGAAATTAGCTGCTGGCGTTCAGCAGCTTTGCCACGGTGCGGTCGATCTCGTCGTAGCGGCCTTCGCCGGCGTGCTGGAACACGATCTTGCCGTTCTGGTCGATGATGTACTGTGCCGGCCAATACTGGTTGCTGTAGGCGTTCCATGTCCTGGAATCATTGTCCTGCGCCACCGGATAGGTGATGCCGTGCCGCTTCAGCGCGGCCTGCACGTTGGAGGCCGAGCGCTCGAACGGGAACTCCGGCGTGTGCACGCCGATCACGACGAGGCCCTTGTCCTTGTATTTGGCGTAGAGCTCGGTGACGTGCGGCAGCGTGTTGACGCAGTTGACGCAGCCATACGTCCAGAAGTCGACCAGCACGACCTTGCCGCGCAGGTCGGCAATGCTGAGCGGCTTCGAGTTGAACCAGGTGTTGATGCCGGTGAAGTCGGGCGCGCTCTGCTGGCTCGCGGCGGCGACGGTGACCGGTTGTGCGGGCGCAGCTTCGTCGCAGATTCCGGGGATCGCGGCGCCGGTGAGGGTGAAGCCGATCAAAGCGGTGGACACGGCGAGCATTTTGAAAGTCATGGCAGTTTCCTCCAGGTGAGATACGCGGGAATCACAGGCCGATCTGGCCGGTGGGATAGAATCCGGTGAGCCACGCCACGATCAGCGTGTCGTATTGGAAATAGGCGGCGACGGCGAAGGCGATCACGACGACGCCAAAGCCCTGCTGCAGCCGCGGCGAGATCCGCGCGAGGCTGCGCACGCGCGTGGTCGCGGCCTGTCCGCCATAGGCGATCGCCAGCATCGGGATGGCGGCGCCGACCGCATAGGCGACCAGCAGCGTGCCGGCCCAGGTCAAATTCTTCGTCGTCGCGACCAGCGTCAGGATCGAACCGAGCACGGGACCGGCGCAGGGCGTCCAGACCAGGCCGAGCGTCGTGCCGAGCAAGAGGCCGCCGAGCGCGCCCTCGCGTTGCGTGGCGCCGGCATTGCCGAGATCGAGCCAGCCGTTGAGCCGGATCGACAGCCACTCGAACGGCGCCGGCCACAGCATCAGCAGGCCGAAGCCGAGCAGCAGGATCGACGCCGCCTCGCGCAGCACGTTCGGATCGAAGTCAAACGCCCGCGTAATCGCGCCGAGCAGCAGCGCGGTCGCCGAGAACGAGAGAACGAAACCAAGCGCGATCATGGCAGGCCGCAAATGTCCGGCGCGTCCGATCGAGGCGCCGAGCAGGATCGGCAGCATCGGCAGCGTGCAGGGTGCTGCGATGGTGAGGATGCCGGCGAGGAGAGCGAAGAGGATTTCGAGCATGGGACACTCGTGATGGGGGTCACGAGGGGAGGTTCGGGACGGGGCGGCCCGTCGTTACGCGGCGTCACACGTTCGTGACGCAAGTGCTCTCGATCGCGGCGAAGGTGCGCTCCCTCCCCCCCTGCGGGGGAGGGCTGGGGAGAGGGTGTCTCCGCAACGGGATACTCCCCCAGAGGAAAGAACCTTCACCCGCCGCGCGCGAGACGATACTTCGCATCGCCCGGGGCGCGTTGGCCTCTCCCGCAAGCAAGCGGGAGAGGCGGGAGTCCGTAGCCTCAGCCCACCTCCAAACATAAAACGACCCGGACGGGGGCATCGTCCGGGTCGCTGGAGGGTCTTTGGAGGTCTAACGAAAACCGTATGTGATCTTTGTAGGGACGAAGTTTTTCCGTCTGATGTTGTGCTTTGTTTCAATTGTTTCGTCGGCGGTAACACTTCCGTGTCCGGGGACAGGGCCGCATGGACGGTCCTATCCCCTTGAAATTCTTGGACTTAGGCGGCGAAACGGTCGACGCCGGCGCCCTTAAGCAAATCGGCGAGCTGTTTGCGGGCGTAGAACATCCGCGTCTTCACCGTGCTCTGGGGGATGCCGATGATCTGCCCGACCTCCTCCACCGACTTCTCATGGTAGTAGACCAGCGTGATGATTTCGCGATGCGCGGGCGACAGTTTCTGGACGCAGGCGCGCAGGATCGCGCTGGTGTCGCTGCGGTCGAGCGACGCCTCGGGCGTATCGGCGCCATCCGGAATCTCGCGCACGTCTTCCTGATCGATGTCCTCGAAACGACGCTGGCGCATCGCGGTCAGCGCCTTGAAGCGGGCGATCGACAGCAGCCAGGTCGAGACCTGCGAACGGCCCTGGAACTGGCCGGCGGTCCGCCACACGTCGAGAAACACCTGGCTCACCAGGTCTTCGGCGGTGGTGGCGTCACGCACGATGCGCAGGATGAAGCGGTAAACACGCACGTTGTGACGGCAATAGAGGATATGCATGGCCGTCCGGTTGCCGCCGGCAATGCTCTCGAGAAGCATGTCGTCCGAAGTCGCCTGAGCGGCAATGATGCTCTGACTGGCTTGGGCGTTGATGGCGATGACATTCGGCATTGACCTGGCTCCCCGTCGCGCCGCAACCGAGCGGCGTTTCCTTGGGCCAAGGTGTTAATGAGCCAACGTTTCGGGACGTCTGCACGACAAGGGGAAAATGGTTTCGTGCGCCGCCAAATTGTTTCGTCGCAGAGGGGGCGACGAAACATTCGGGGTAAAAAAGCGTGGAATTTCAATATGCCGAAAATACGGGGAAGGGCGTTTGGCGTCGCTCTGAGCCGCCGGAACGTATTTTCGGCTTTTGCGTTCGGTCGTGCCAAGCCCACCGCCGTCGTCCCGGGGCGCGAAGCGAACCCGGGACCCATAGTCCCAGGGAGCAGTTTGGCGAAGACTCGGAGTTACCAGCCCGGCGTCATGACCACTCCCTGTGGCTATGGATCCCGGGCTCGCTGCGCGCCCCGGGATGACAGCGGCACTTGCTGCTCGCCCGCTATGCCTTCTCGCCCACCGGCGAGAACAGATAGCCGCCGCCGCGGATGGTGCGGATCACGGCGGGCTTGGTCGGGTCGGGCTCGATCTTGCGGCGGATGCGCATGATGCGCAGGTCGACGGCGCGGTCGAAGGCTTCGGCATCGCGCGCATTGGCCAATTCCAGCAGCCGCTCGCGCGACAGCACGCGCTTTGGATTGGCTGCGAACACCTTCAGCAGCCCGAACTCGGACGCGGTCAGCGGATGCTCGTTGCCCTCGTCGTCGCGCAGCGCCTGGGCTTCGAGGTCGAGCCATTTGGTGCCGAAGCGCACCAGCTGGTCCTTGTCGGATTTCGCAGCCGCGGCTTCGGCCGGGGCGGCCTTCGCCGGCGTGCTCCGGCGCAGCACCGAGCGGATCCGCGCCATCAGCTCGCGCAGCTCGCAGGGCTTTGCGACGTAGTCGTCGGCGCCGAGCTCGAGGCCGACCACGCGGTCGATCGGGCTCGCGGTCGCCGTCAGCATGATGACGGGCACGTTGATGCGGCTCTTGAGGTCGCGGATGATCGACAGGCCGTCTTCCTCGGGCATGTTGAGGTCGAGCACGACGAGATCGGGCATGCCGCCGTCGATCGCGGCGCGCAGGGACTTGCCGCCGTCGCACAGGGTCACGGTGAAGCCGTGCATCTTGAGGTAATCGCCGACCATTTCCCGGGCCGGGGCCTCGTCGTCGACGATCATGATGTGCGGGCTTTGGGTCATGGTCTCCGGGTCACGGCATCTCGGTCGCGGGCAGGGTGATGGTGAAGGTCGATCCCTTGTTGGGGCCGTCGCTCTCGGCCGTCACCTCGCCGCCATGCATGTCGATAATACGCTTGACGATGGACAACCCAAGCCCGGTCGAGCTCTCGCCGGCGGTCGGCTTGGCCGACAGCCGCTGGAACCGGCCGAACAGGCGCCCGAGGTCCTCCGGCGACAGGCCGGCGCCCTCGTCGCTGACGCGCACGATGGTGTCGCCGGCATCATGGGTGACCGCGACGGTAATCTTGCCGCCGATTGGCGAGTATTTGACGGCGTTGCTGATGAGGTTGTCGATCGCTTCGCGAATGCGGTCGGTGTCGCACATGGTGACGACGTTGGGCGGCGCGGTCACGCTGATCGCCTGCTGCTTGTTGAAAGCGAGCGGCTGGTTGGCCTCGGCGACCTCCTTGACCAGCGCTGCGACGTCGACCGGCTCGCGGCGGATGGTGATGTCGAAGGCATCCGCCATCGCGTCCGAGATCAAATGGTCGACCATCGTGGTCAGGCGCTTGGTCGCGTCGCGGATGTGATCGACCTGGGCGGCGACGCCGCTCGACGACGCGCCGGTCGCGATCAGCTCCTTCAACATCTCTGTGCGGCCGAGGATGACGCCGAGCGGGTTCTTCAGGTCGTGCGCGACGGTGCCGAGGATCTCGTTCTTGAATCCGTTGGCGCGCTGCAGCCGCAGCCATTGCGCCGAGAGGCGGCGGTTGGCCTGCATCAGGGCGCGGGTGCGCTGGGCGACGCGGTCTTCCAGCTGGGTGTTGGCGTCCTGGAGCTGCTGGTAGAGGATGACGTTGTCGAACGCGATCGAGAGCCGGCTGGAAAAGATCTCGACCAGCGAGCGGTCGGTCTCCGACAGCTCGCGCTCGGCCTGCAGCAGCACCACCACCTCGCGTCCGCTGCCGGTGCGCAAATAAATCACGCTGCGGTGGTCGGCGAATTCGTTCTTGCGGCGCTGGAAGGCCTCTTCCACCATCTGGCGCAGTTCGGGGTCGAGCGCCTTGGACGACGTCATGCCGATGAAGCGGCTGTAGCAGCCGCTGCCGGCGAGCACCGCCAATTCGGGATCGACGCCGCCATTGTCGCGCAGCACCAGGATGCCGGCGCAATCGACATTGAGCAGCGAGGCGAGCTGGGTCAGCACGCCCTCGGCAAGCCGCTGCATCGACTTGAAGTCGTACAGCGTCGAGGCGGCATCGATGATGATCTCGAGCCCGCGCCGCGTCTGCACCATGCGCTCGAGCTGCTGATAGGAGCGCAGCGCCGCGGTCAGCGAGGTGAACAGCTTGTCGGCGGTGAGCTCGGTCTTGGCCTTGTAATCGTTGATGTCGTACTGCACGATCACGCGACGCTCCGGCGCCTGGCCCGGCTGCCCGGTCCGCAGGATGATGCGCACGGTCTCGTTGTGCAGCTCGTTGCGGATGTATTCGACCAGCTCCAGCCCGGCGACGTCGGTCTCCATGATGACGTCGAGCAGCACGGCGGCGATGTCGCCATGCGCGGCCATCAGCTTGCGCCCCTCCGCGGCGGAATAGGCCGAGAGGATCTCGAGGCCGAAGCCGTTGAGATTGTAGTCCGAGAGCGCGAAACGCGTCCCGTCATGCACGGCCGGATCGTCGTCGATGACGGCGATCTTCCATTTCCGGGCGTCCGTGTCCTCCGGCGCGGTGCCGGTATCGTCGATCAGGTGGAGGACATCGTCCTGTTCGGCCATTGAGCAGTCCCGTCAGTCTCTTTGCTTTGCGCGCCGCCCTTGGCGACCCGGGGCATGATAATGCGAAAAGTAGTGCCTTGTCCCAGCTTGGATTCCAGCATCATGCGTCCGCCGAGCTGCTGGGTCACGAGGTTATAGACGATATGGAGGCCAAGTCCCGTGCCTCCTTCATTGCGCCTGGTGGTAAAGAATGGGTCAAAGGCCTGGCGCTGGACGTCGGGGGTCATGCCGGCCCCGTCGTCGGCGAAGATGATCTCGATGTCGTCGGTCCCGCGCGGCCGCGCCGAGATCGTGATGGTGCCGGCGCGCCCGTCGGCGAAGGCGTGGTTGGCGGCGTTGAGGAACAGATTGGTCAGGATCTGGCCGTAGGCGCCGGGATAGCCGTCCAGCAGCAGCCCCTCGGGCACGTCGACCTTTAATGTGATCGGCGAGCGTTTCAGCACCGGCTTCAGGCTGGCGATGATCTGGTCGGTGGCTTCGCTCAGCGAGAACTGCCGCCGCTCGGCATGGGAGCGGTCGACCGCGACCTGCTTGAACGACTGGATCAACTCGCCCGCGCGCGTCAGGTTGACGACGAGCTGCTGCGAGGCGTCGCGCGAGGACTGCACGAATTCCTCCAGCTGCGAGCGGCGCAGCGCCCCGTCGCCCCTCAGCTGGGCCTCGAAGATCTCGCTGCGCCGGGCAAAGCTGGAGGCCACCGTGAGGCTGATGCCGATCGGGTTGTTGACCTCGTGGGCGACGCCGGCGACGAGTCCGCCGAGCGCGGCCAGCCGTTCGGCGTCGATCAAATTCTGCTGCGCGGCGTTGAGTTCGAGCAGCGCGCTCTCGGCCTTCTCCTTGGACGCCCGCAGCTCGTCCTCGGTCTGGCGCTTCGCGATCGCGTTCTCGCGGAACACCTCCACCGCGCGTGCCATCGCCCCGACTTCGTCGCGAGCGCGCGTGCCCTGCACCTCGCGGTCGAGGTCGCCGACCGCGATCGCGCGCATCGCGGACATGATCTGCTGCAGCGGCAGCCGGATCGACAGCGCGATCAGCACGCCGGCGGTGAGAATGATGCCGAGGAAGATCACCGCGATGGACAGGACACGGCGGGAAATGTCCGCCAGCGTGCGGTCGAAGGTCTCCTGCGCCTTCTGCTCGCGCTGGCGCATCTTGGTCGAGAGATCGTCGATGGCGCCGATCGCCTCCGCCTGGCTGGCGTCGATGGTGTTGCGCAGCAGCTCGGTGCGGTTCGTCAGCTGCTCGGAGAGTTTTGCAAAGCCCTCGCGCATCGCCATGGTGCGGGCTGCGAGCCGTTGCAGCGCCATGCGCTGGAGATCGTTGTCGGCAAGGTCGATCATGACCGGAACGGTCTTCTCGATCGTTTCGGTGTTGCGGCGCGCATCGTCGGCCGCACCCGGCGACTGCGACAGATAATAGGAATTGGCCGCGACCAGCATCGCGGTGAAGGCCTCGCGCGACTTGCCGAGCGAGGGCCAGATCAGCGCGTCGCGATGGCCGGTGGCGCCCTCGATGATGGAATAGAGGCCGGCCATGTCCCGGGCCGGGGCCTGCACCTGCTCCTCATAGGTCCTGGCGATGGTGGCCTGCACGCTGCGCAGCTCGCCAAATCCGTTGAGGAAGCGGTCTGTGGTGCGCTCCAGCTCCTCGACCGAGCCTGCCAGCATCGGGTCCTTGGCGGCGCGGTTGGTCAGCGTGCCCAGCACGGCCTCGCGCAGCAGCAGGATCTCGGCGAACAGGTCCGGGCTCGGCTGGTTGATGTAGCGGTGGATCAGGTTCTGCAGCCGCCCGGTCTCGCTTTCGAGCAGCGCCAGGATGCGGTCGGATTCGCGCACCTGGCGCACGTCGTCCCAGGCCGAGCCCAGCACCTGCGAGCCGTTCCAGATCAGCGCCACCAGCACCACCACCACGGCGGAGTTCAGCGCCGCAATCGACAGGATGCGCCAGCGGATCGGCACCGCCCGCAGCGCGCCGACCAGACGCGCGCGCAGCCGCCCGATCGGGCCGGGCGGCCGGTCTGCGTGCTCGCTGTGTCCGGGTGCTGCCAAACGGCCTCACTCCACCTTGCTGCCGGCAGAGCCGAGGTCGCGCGCAACGATGCCCGTCACGCCCATGCCCATCGGGACTATGGCGATCAGCGCGACGAAAACCACCCCGGTCCGCGAGAGTTCGGCACGGTTCAACACTGGCACACTCAACCCCTCGGTGATGAAGTCTATGGCGGGACCAAAAGGTTCAACGCAATCTAGCAGATGGTTAAATCAACACCATCCCGCGCGGCGTCGTCCGATTGTGCGACGCGGCCGATCGTCATTCCTGATTGAATCCGCAAGGGCGCGGCTTTAAGCAGGTCGCGGGCAAGCGTGGCGCCCCAAGGGCCGCACTTTGTTTGCGCGAGACAGGATCATCGATGCTGATGCCGGCACGGCGCCTTCTGCAGATCGTTGCCGCCGCGGCGGCCCTCACGCTCACCGCGCGGGCTGACGCCGCCACCGACATCGCGTGGTGGCACGCCATGTCCGGCGAACTCGGCCGGCAATTGGAAAAGCTCGCCACCGATTTCAACGCCTCGCAGTCGGATTACCGCATCGTGCCCACCTACAAGGGCAACTACACCGAGACGGTGACCGCTGCGATCTTCGCTTTTCGCTCGCGCAGCCAGCCCGCGATCGTCCAGGTCAACGAGGTCGCCACCGCGACCATGACCGCGGCCAGGGGTGCGATCTATCCCGTCTACAGCCTGATGCGCGACATGAACGAGCCGTTCGCGCTGGCCGATTATCTCCCCGCGGTCTCCGGCTATTACACCGATGCGGCCGGCAATCTGCTGTCGTTCCCGTTCAATTCGTCGACGCCGATCCTGTACTACAACAAGGCCATGTTCCGCGATGCGGGCCTCGATCCGGAGACGCCGCCGAAGACCTGGCCGGAGCTCGGGCTTGCCGCAAAGCGGCTGCGCGATCGCGGCGCGGTGTGCGGCTTCACCACGTCCTGGCCGTCGTGGATCCACATCGAGAATTTATCTGCCTTCCACAATCTGCCGCTGGCGAGCCGCGCCAACGGCTTTGCCGGGCTGGATGCGGAGCTGACCATCAACAATCCGCTTCTCGTCAGGCACGTCGCCCAGCTCGCCGAATGGCAGAAGACCAAACTGTTCGACTATAGCGGCCGCGGCCAGTCGGCCGAGCCGCGTTTCCAGAACGGCGAATGCGGCATCTTCATCGGCTCCTCGGCGACGCGTGCCGACATCAAGGCCAACTCGAAGTTCGAGACCGGCTACGGCATGATGCCGTACTGGCCCGATGTCGCGGGTGCGCCGCAGAACTCGATCATCGGCGGCGCCACGCTGTGGGTGCTGCGCGACCGGCCGCGCGAGGAATACAAGGGCGTGGCGCGGTTCTTCGCCTATCTGTCGCAGCCCGGCGTGCAGGCCGCCTGGCACCAGAACACCGGCTATCTGCCCGTCACCCGCGCCGCTTTCGAACTGACGCGTGCGCAGGGATTTTACGCGCGCAATCCGGGCACGGCGATCTCGTTCGAGGAGATCACGCTGCATCCGCCGACCGAGAATTCGAAGGGCGTCCGGCTCGGCTCCTTCGTGCTGATCCGTGGCGCGATCGAGGACGAACTGGAGCAGGCCTTCACCGGCCAGAAGAGCGCGCAAGCCGCGCTCGATGCCGCGGTCGAGCGCGGCAACAAGATACTGCGCCAGTTCGAGCGCGCCAGTCCGGACCGGTAGCGATCTTGGCTCCCTGCAAACCGCGAATGAGGTGCGCTCCCTCCCCCGCCTGCGGGGGAGGGCTGGGGAGAGGGTTGTCTCCGCAACGGGACAATCCCCCAGAGGAGAGAACCCTCACCCGCGCCTTCGGCGCGACCTCTCCCGCAAGCCAAGCGGGCGAGGTGCACCGCCTCTCTCGGCTTGCACTGAATCAATCAAACTTGCTGCAATGAGTGAACGCACATGACTATCGCTCCGTCGCTACAGCTGCCGGCCTTTGCCGACATCGAAAGCTTCCGCGCCTTCCGCTCCGATCCGCCGCAATGGCTCCCCATCGCGCTCGATATCGCCCGCAGCCACGGTCTCGATACCGGCGCGCCGCATGTGTTTGCGACCGGCACCAATCTCGTCGTCGGGCTCGGCGACCAGCTGATCCTGAAGATCTTCCCGCCGCTGCTCCGCGCGCAATTCGTCTCCGAGCGCGGGTCGCTGACGCAGCTGGCCGGACATCTTCAATTGCCGATCCCCGAGATCGTCGCGGAGGGCATGCGTGACGGCTGGCCCTACCTCGTCATCACCCGCCTCGCCGGCACACTTGGCTCGGACGTCTGGCCACACCTGGCGGAACACCAGAAAGAGCGCGTGTTGCGCCAGATCGGCGAGACCATCGCCGCCGTGCAAGCCGCGCCGCTCGGACCGCTCGCACAGATCGAACCGCGCTGGGACGACTTCATGCGCCAACAGATGCAGGGCTGCCGTGCGCGGCACACCCGTCTCGGCCTCGCGCCGAAATTCCTCGCCGGCCTCGACGATCTCCTGAACGACGCCGCCACCCTGATCCCGATGGATGCCCCGCCGGTGATCCTGATCGGCGAATACATTCCGGAGAACTTTCTGCTCGCCTGTCGCGGCGACGCGTGGTCGCTCGCCGGCCTGTTCGATTTCGGCGACGTGCTGGCGGGATGGCGCGACTACGATCTGCTCGGCCCCAGCGCCTTCATGGCGGCGGGCCACCCGGGCCGCGTGCGCAGCCTGCTCGCAGGTTTTGGTTACGCGAAGCCGGATTACGCCCTCAAACGCCGGCTGATGGCCTTGATGCTTCTGCATCGCGCCAGCGACCTCAACAGCCACATCTGCATCGAAGGCTGGCAGGTGAGGGCGGACGATATGGTCGAACTGCAGGAGCTGATCTGGGCGGGATGATCGGGCAGTTCCCGTCCTGCTCAATTCGAGAGCGCGCTTTTTTATAGCCTAATTTGAGAGCAAAATCGCATCTTTGTATGCAATTGACGCGGTTGCCCAAGCTTTGGTCAAGAGGGAATCGAGCGAATATATTTAATTATATCATGCACTTAGGAGTATAATAACGACTCATTAAGCCTTGGCACGAACCTTGCGAATCCCCGTTCCAACCAGAAACTTTTTGAGTTGGAGCATTCCCGATGAAACGCCGCGATTTCCTCAAGTCCGTGTCCGGATTGGCCGCCGGCGCGGCGCTTCCGGCCGCCCCGTCCATGATCTCGACAGCCTATGCCGATGCGCGCTCGGAGACCCTGCTGATCGTCTCGGAAGGCGGCCCGAACAATCTCGACATCCAGGGCGTCGGCACCAACGTGCCCGGCTATGAGGTGTCGTGGAATTGCTACGACCGGCTGATCAGCCACGAGATGAAGAGCGGTCCCGGCGGCGTGCCCTATTACGACCGCGACAAGTTCAAGCCCGAGCTCGCCGAGGACTTCAAGATCGACGACATGTCGGTCACCTTCAAGCTGCGCAAGAACGCCAAATTCCATGACGGCACGCCCGTCACCGCCAAGGACGTGAAGTGGTCGCTCGACCGCGCCGTCAGTGTCGGCGGCTTCCCGACATTCCAGATGAGCGCGGGCTCGCTGACCAAGCCGGAGCAATTCGTCGTGATCGACGACTACACCGTGCGCGTCGACTTCCTGAAGAAGGACAGGCTGACGGTGCCGGATCTCGCTGTCATCGTGCCCTGCATCGTCAACTCCGAACTGGTGAAGAAGAACGCCAGCGAGAAGGATCCCTGGGGTCTCGAATTCACCAAGCAGCAGACCGCAGGCTCCGGCGCCTACAAGGTGACCAAATGGACCGCCGGCACCGAAGTGATCATGGAGCGCAACGACGACTGGGCCTGCGGTCCGTTGCCGAAGATCAAGCGCGTGATCTGGCGCATGGTGCCGCAGGCGGGCAACCGCCGTGCGCTGCTGGAGCGCGGCGATGCCGATATCTCCTATGAGCTGCCCAACAAGGACTTCCAGGAGATGAAGGCGAACGGCAAGCTCAACGTCGTGTCGCTGCCGTTCTCCAACGGCATCCAGTATATCGGCATGAACGTCACCAAGCCGCCGTTCGACAATCCCAAGGTTCGCCAGGCGGTCGCCTATGCGCTGCCCTATCAGAAGATCGTCGACGCCGTGATGTTCGGCCTCGCCAACCCGATGTTCGGCGCGGCACAGGACAAGCCGACCGAAGTCGCATGGCCGCAGCCGCACAAATACAACACCGACATGGACAAGGCGAAGGCGCTGCTCGCCGAGGCCGGCTATCCCAACGGCTTCGAGACCACGCTCTCGTTCGACCTGAATTTCGCCGGAGTCAACGAGCCGCTCTGCGTGCTGGTGCAGGAGAGCCTCGGCCAGATCGGCATCAAGACCACCATCAACAAGGTGCCCGGCGCCAACTGGCGCACCGAGTTGAACAAGAAGGAAATGCCGCTCTACACCAACGTGTTCTCGGGCTGGCTCGATTACCCCGAATACTTCTTCTACTGGTGCTACCACGGCAACAATTCCGTCTTCAACACCATGAGCTACAAGTCGCCGGAGATGGACAGTCTGATCGACGGTGCGCGCAATGCGGCCGCGACCGGCGACACCGCGACCTACGACAAGGACGTCAAGGGCTTCGTCGATCTCGCCTTCACCGACATCCCGCGCATCCCGCTGTACCAGCCCTTCGTCAACATCGCGATGCAGAAGAACATCAGCGGATACCAATACTGGTTCCACCGCCGCCTGGATTATCGCGCGCTGGCGAAGGGGTGAGGCGTGATGGTCGGCGCGAGCGATACGTCCGCGACGCTGTGTAGCTCCTGGTCGCGTGAGGTGGGCACCGCTCTCTCATTCCCTCCCCCCTGGTGGGGGAGGGGCAGGGAGGGGGGTAGCCACGAACTCCGACCTCTCCGGGGGCCACCCCCCTCCCTAGCCCTCCCCCAAAAGGAGGGAGGGGACACAGCACGGTGCGCGGCGCGAGTCAGCCCTCCTTTGCCAAGCAGAAGGAGAATGCTCCCATGCTGACCATGATCGGCAAGCGCCTGATGTTCGCGATTCCCTCGCTGATTGGCGTCGTCATCGTCACCTTCCTGCTGACACGCGCATTGCCCGGCGATCCCGCCGCGTATTTCGCGGGGCCCGCGGCGACCAAGGAAGCCGTCGAGCAGATCCGCAAGAAGCTCGGCCTCGACCGGCCGCTGATCGAGCAGTTCTTCCGCTACACCAATGATCTCGCGCATGGCGATTTCGGCAACTCGCTCACCACCGGGCAGCCGGTCGCGGCCGAAATCCGCAATCGCCTGCCGGCTTCCGCCGAGCTGACGCTGCTCGGGCTCGTCGTCTCGATCGTGATCGCCATTCCGCTCGGCGTGCTGGCGGCGACGCGGCCGGGCTCGTGGGTCGACCATCTCTGCCGGGTCACGACGACGGCCGGCGTCTCGCTGCCGGTGTTCTTCACCGGCCTCGTGCTGGTCTACGTCTTCTATTTCCGGCTCGGCTGGTCGCCCGCGCCGCTCGGTCGGCTCGATGTGTTCTACAGCGCGCCGCCGACGATTACCGGCTTCTATCTGATCGACACATTGATCGCGCGTGATTTCGAGGCGTTCCGGTCGGCGCTGAGTCAGCTCATCCTGCCCGCAACCACGCTCGCGATCTTTTCGCTGGCGCCGATCGCCCGCATGACCCGCGCCTCGATGCTGGCGGTGCTGTCGTCCGAGTTCGTCCGCACGGCGCGCGCCAGCGGCCTGTCGCCGGCCACGGTCATCGTCACCTATGCGTTCCGCAACGCGATGCTCCCCGTGATCACCACGCTCAGCATGGTGTTCTCGTTCCTGTTAGGGGCCAACGTGCTGGTCGAGAAAGTGTTCGCCTGGCCCGGCATCGGCTCCTACGCGGTGGAAGCGCTGATCTCGTCGGACTTCGCGCCGGTGCAGGGTTTCGTGCTGACCATGGCGGTCATGTACGTGCTGCTCAATCTGGTGATCGACATTCTCTATGGCGTGATCGATCCACGCGTGCGGCTGGAGGGCTAATTCATGAGCTCCGTTGCGCCTGCTGTCGAATCCGTCGGTCCCGCGCGCACATCGGGACTGGTCGCGATCCTCGAACAGACCCGCTATGTTCTCGGCGAGAACAAGGTCACCGGGTTCGCGTTCGCGCTGCTGGTCGTGATCCTGATCGCCGCGATCTTCGGCCCCTATGTGGTGCCGTACGATCCGCTGGCGTCCGACACGGCTGCCGCGCTGAAGCCGCCGTCGATGGCGCACTGGTTCGGCACCGATCAATTGGGCCGCGACATCTTCAGCCGCGTCATCGTGGCAACAAGGCTCGATACCTTCATCGCGGTCGCCTCCGTGGTGCTGGTGTTCCTGATGGGCGGCCTCGCCGGCATCGCCGCCGGCTATTTCGGCGGCTGGACCGATCGCATCGTCGGCCGCATCGCCGACACCATCATGGCGTTCCCGCTGTTCGTGCTGGCGATGGGCATCGTCGCCGCGCTCGGCAACACCGTGCAGAACATCATTTTCGCCACGGCCATCGTCAACTTCCCGCTCTACGCCCGCGTCGCGCGCGCCGAAGCCAATGTCCGCCGCAACGCCGGCTTCGTGCAGGCCGCGCGTCTGTCGGGCAACGGCGAATTCCGCATCCTGCTGGTGCACATACTGCCGAACATCATGCCGATCATGATCGTGCAGATGTCGCTGACCATGGGCTACGCCATCCTCAACGCCGCCGGCCTCTCCTTCATCGGCCTCGGCGTCCGCCCGCCGACCGCAGAATGGGGCATCATGGTCGCCGAAGGCGCGGGCTTCATGGTCTCGGGCGAATGGTGGATCGCCCTGTTCCCGGGTCTTGCTCTGATGATCGCCGTGTTCTGCTTCAACCTCCTCGGCGACGGCCTCCGCGACATCGTCGACCCCCAGCGGAGGACGTGATGATTGTTGAATGCTGGGCGAGAAGCGCAATGGTCAGATGTGAGGAACGCACTCCTCCCTCATTCCCTCCCCCCTTGTGGGGGAGGGGCAGCGAGGGGGGTAGCCACGAACTCCAACCTCTCCCGGGGCCACCCCCCTCCCCAACCCTCCCCCACAAGGGGGGAGGGAGCGAGAGGCCGTTGCGCTCCTCACGCAAAAGGCTTCGTCAAAAATTCCCCAATGATTCCGGTCCCCGTTCTACTGTGCATGGGGTTGTTTTCGACCTTTTGAGTGACGGGAGGCCCGCATGACCGCCCAGCCCCTGCTCGACGTCCAGGATCTCACGGTCGAATTCAACACGCGCCGCGGCATCGTGAAGGCCGTCCAGCACGTCAACATCTCCGTCGCCAAGGGCGAGACGCTCGCTATCGTCGGCGAGTCCGGGTCCGGCAAGTCAGTGACGTCCTATGCGGTGATGCGCATCCTCGACCGGGCGGGGCGGATCGCCGAGGGCTCGGTGATGTTCTCGGGCATCGACGTCAAGGCTGCGACCGAAGACCAGATGCGCGACCTGCGCGGCCGCGAAGTCTCGATGATCTTCCAGAACCCGCGTGCCGCGCTCAACCCGATCCGGAAGGTCGGCGACCAGATCGAGGACGTGCTGCGCACCCATGTGCAGCAGGCGCCGGTCGCCGATCACGGCGAGAAGGCGATCGAGGCGCTGGAGCAGGTCAAGATCGCCCGCCCGCGCGAGCGCTATCACGCCTATCCGTTCGAGCTCTCGGGCGGCATGTGCCAGCGCGTCGTCATCGCGCTCGCGCTCGCCTGCAATCCGCAACTGCTGATCGCAGACGAGCCGACCACCGGCCTCGATGTCACCACGCAGAAGGCGGTGATGGACCTGATCGTCGAGCTCACAAAGCGCAAGGCGATGTCGACCATCCTGATCACCCACGATCTCGGCCTCGCCGCCGCCTATTGCGACCGCGTCGTGGTGATGGAGAAGGGCCGCGTGGTCGAGACCGCCAGGGCCGCCGACATCTTCGCCAACCCGCAGCACCCCTACACCAAGAAGCTGATGCGCGCGACGCCGCGGCTCGGCGTGTCGTTGCGGGATCTCTTGCCGGAGGAGGAGGGGGCGACCAAATCCCCATCTGTCATGGCCGGGCTTGACCCCGCCATCCATCACGCTTCGCAAGACTCGTCCCAATCGATGGCCCCCCGGGTCAAGCCCGGGGGTGACGAGACTGCAAAACCCCTCCTGCTCATCGAAAAGCTCGTCAAGGAATACCCCCGCCAGGGCGCGACCGCGACGCTCGGTAAACTGTTCGGGCGCAAGCCGCCGGTGGAGCCGGACGTGTTCCGCGCCGTCGACGGCATCAGCTTCTCCATCGGCCATGGCGAGAGCGTCGGCCTCGTCGGCGAGTCCGGCTGCGGCAAATCGACCACCTCGATGATGGTGATGCGGCTGCTGGACCAGACCTCCGGCCTGATCCAGTTCGACGGCGAGGACATCGGCGCCATCCAACCTGCATCCTTTGCCCGGCTGCCGCAGCGCAGCCGCATCCAGATGGTGTTCCAGGACCCGACCGACAGCCTCAATCCGCGCTTCACCGCCGCGCGTGCGATCGCCGATCCCATCATGCAGCTCGGCGACGTCAGGGGACGCGACGCGCTCCGCACCCGCTGCGAGGAGCTGGCCACCATGGTCGGACTGCCGCACAATCTGCTGGATCGCTTCCCGCACCAATTGTCCGGCGGCCAGAAGGCCCGCGTCGGCATCGCGCGCGCCATCGCCCTGCATCCGAAGCTCGTCATCCTGGACGAGCCGACCGCAGCGCTGGATGTCTCGGTCCAGGCCGTGGTGCTGAACCTGCTCCAGGACCTCAAGGCCCGGCTAGGTATGAGTTATCTGTTCGTCTCGCATGATTTGAACGTAGTGCGCTTGTTGTGCGATCGTGTCATTGTCATGCGGTCGGGTCGAATCGTCGAGGAAGGCACTTCCGAGAGGGTCTTGAGCGATCCGCAGGACGACTACACCAAGGAGCTGCTGACGGCGATTCCGCATCCGCCGTTGCCGGCTCACGGATAGCGCGAGATACCTTGCGCGAGAGAGTTTTGAGAGAGTGATGGCCGAGCCGCTGGACGACTACATCGACGCCGTTTCCAAAGCGCTGGCGCTGCCGGTCGAGGACGCCTGGAGGCCGGCGGTGCGCGCCAATCTCGAGGTCTCGCTGCGGCTCGCCCGCCTGGTCGACGAATTCGCGCTGCCGGACGAGACCGAGCCGGCGCCGATCTTCGCCGTCTGACGCCGCCATGACAGCCAAGCCAGATTTGAGCGCTGCCGACATCGCCAAGGCGGTGGCCGGCGGCAAATTGTCCGCGCTCGATGCGACCGAAGCCGCGCTCGCCCGCATCACGCAGCACGACGGCGTCCTCAACGCCTTCACCGACGTCACCGCCGATCGCGCCCGTGCGAAAGCGCGTGCGATCGATGCCGACATCGCCGCCGGCAAGGAGGTCGGCCCGCTCGCCGGCGTGCCCTTCGCTGTGAAGAACCTGTTCGACGTCGCCGGCCTTCCCACTCGCGCCGGCTCGAAGATCAATCGCGATCTTCCGCCGGCGAGGCGCGATGCCACGCTGGTCGAGCGGATGGAAGCCGCCGGCGCCGTTCTCGTCGGCGCGCTCAACATGGGCGAATATGCCTACGACTTCACCGGCGAGAACATTCACGATGGTCCCTCGCGCAATCCGCACGACACCACGCGGATGAGCGGCGGCTCGTCCGGCGGTTCGGGCAGCGCGGTGGGGGGCGCATTGGTGCCGATTGCGCTGGGCTCCGACACCAATGGGTCGATCCGCGTGCCGTCGTCGTTCTGCGGCATCTTCGGCCTCAAGCCGACCTATGGCCGGCTGTCGCGCGCGCGCTCCTTTCCGTTCGTCGCGAGTTTCGATCATCTCGGCCCGTTCGCGCGTTCCGTCACCGACCTCGCGCTCGCTTACGACGCGATGCAGGGTCCCGATGCCGATGATGCAGCCTGCACCACGCGCGGGCTGGAGCCGACCACGCCTTTGATCGCCAATCCGGTGTCGGACCTGCGCATCGCTCTCGCCGGCGGTTATTTCCAGAAGAACGTGTTCCCCGAAGCCGTCGAAGCCGTCAGCCGCGTCGCCAAGGCCCTCGGCGCGACGAGCGTGGTGGAGATTCCCGAAGCCGCGCGCGCCCGTGCGGCGGCTTACGTCATCTCGACCACGGAAGGCGCCTCGCTGCATCTCGATCGCCTGCGCAAGCGCCCGAACGATTTCGATCCCGCCGTGCGCGACCGGCTGATCGCCGGCGCCATGGTGCCGGCGCCGCTGGTCGATCGCGCGCAGAAATTCCGCCGCTGGTATCGCGCGCAGCTTGCCGAGCTGTTCAAATCGGTCGACGTGCTGATCGCGCCCGCGACGCCCTGCACCGCGCCGAAGCTCGGCCAGGTCAATTTCAATCTCGACGGCGTCGAGCTGCCGGTGCGTGCCAATATCGGCATTCACACCCAGCCCATCTCGTTCATCGGCCTGCCGGTGGTTGCGGTTCCCGTTCCGCTCGAGCCGCTGCCGATCGGCGTGCAGATCATCGCCGCGCCCTGGCGCGAGGACATCGCGCTGCGCGTCGCCTATGCATTGGAGACGATGGGCATCGTCGCCGCGCCCGCGCCAAGGGGACTTTGAGAGGATTCTGACATGGAGATCGATCTCCCCGACGTGATCGCGGAAGTCAAAGCCGCGTTCGATCGCTATGAGCAGGCGCTCGTCACCAACGACGTCGCCGTGCTCGGCGAACTGTTCCGCAACGATCCGCGCACGCTGCGCTACGGCATCGGCGAGAACCTCTATGGCTACGAGGCGATCTCCGGCTTCCGTGCCGGCCGCTCGCCGGTGGGTCTGAACCGCCGCACCGCGAAAACCGTCATATCGAGCTATGGCCGCGACACCGCCGTGGCCTCCACTTTGTTCTATCGCGACACGGCGCCCGGCAAGGTCGGCCGTCAGATGCAGACCTGGATTCGCTTCCCGGAGGGCTGGCGCGTCGTCGCCGCCCATGTCAGCATCATCGACGAGTCGAAAGAGACCTGACCGTATGACGCTTGACGATCTCCCGCAGGGAACACTGCCGGCCGAGCCGGTGGTGCCCCGCGTCGACCGTGCGCTGCCGTCGGCGCAGAAGGTCACGCGGGCCGAGGAACTGCGTCTTCAACTCGCCGACGAGATCGTGCGTGGCGCCCTGGCGCCCGGCTCGCCGCTGGACGAGACCGACATCGCGCGCCGCTTCAGCGTGTCGCGAACGCCGGTGCGCGAGGCCCTGCGCCAGCTGGTGGCGAGCGGTCTGGTCGAGGCGCGGCCGCATCGCGGCGCGGTGGTGGCGCAGCCCTCGTTCGAACGGCTGACGAGCATGTTCGAGGCGATGGCGGAACTCGAGGCGATGTGCGCCGGCTTCGCCGCCGAGCGCATGACGGCCTCCGAACGCCACGGCCTCGAGGCCATCCACGAGGAGCTGCGGGTCCTGAGCTACGCCGGCAATCCCGATCGCTTCCACGAGGTCAACGAGCGCTTCCACAACGCGATCTATGCCGGATCGCAGAATGGCTACATCGCGGAGATCACGCTGGCGACACGTGTACGCGTGCAGCCGTTCCGCCGCGCCCAGTTCCGCAACCTTGGCCGTCTCGCGAAGTCGCAGGCCGAGCACGACCGCGTCGTCGTCGCCATCATGCGCGGCGACAAGCAGGGCGCCGCCGCCGCCATGCGCGCCCATATCGAGCTGGTGCGCGGGGAGTACGAGATCTACGCGGTGTCGGTGTAGGGCACGTCGTTGCCACATTCTCGCTGTCGTCCCCGCGAACGCGGGGACCCATAACCACAGGGAGTAGTGTGAGGCAAGGCTCCCACTCCGAGTCCTCGCAAAACTACTTCCTGTGGGTTTGGGTCCCGGATCGGCGCTCCGCTTGTCCGGGACGACAGCGGAGTGAAATTCACCCCGCGGCTTCCGCCATGAATTTCCGCCAGCCTCCATACGCCGTGATGTCGCGCGCCTCGCCCAGCACCTCCGGCTCGACGAGAAACCCCTTCACGCTGCGGCCATCTGCGAGGCGCACCGTCCCGATCGCCATCGGCGCGGGGATCGCGTTGACGAACTTGCCGAAGGCGGACGCGGACAGCGACCAGATCTCCAGCTCGATCGATGCGCCCTTGCCGGCTTCGACGCGCAGCAGGCCCGGCTTCGGCGGCGTGGTCTGGAGCGCGTAAAGTTTGTAATCCGGCGCTGTCTTCGTTACCTCGATCAGCCTTCCGTTCAGCGCCGTCAATTCGCCGTTCAGCGCCATGCCAGACAGATGCGCGCCGACCACGGCGATCGGAATCTCGTCGCCGCCATGGGCCGCAAGCGGCGCGAGCGGTGCCTGCGCCACGCCCTTCGCTCCGACGGTCAGTTTCGTATCCGCATGGAACACACGCCCGATGCTCGCGAGCAGCGCATCGCGTCCCGCCGGCGCCAGCAGCGTGATGCCGAACGGAATGCCGTCGCCGCGCATCGCGGCCGGCACCGCGAGGCCGCAGAGGTCGAGCAGGTTGACGAAATTGGTGTAGGTGCCGAGCCGGCTGTTGAGCTCGATCGGATTGGCGAGCACCTGCGCGGTCGTATAGGCCGTCGGCGCGGTCGGCAGCACCAGCGCGTCGATATTGGCAAAAGTCCGCTCGGCGATCCTGCGCAGGCCCTGCAGGCGATAGAGCGCCGAGAAGGTGTCCGCTGCCGTGAGCCTCGCTCCGGCCGCGGTGATCTCGCGCGTGACCGGATGGATCGTATCGGGCGCCGACGCCAGCAAATCCTTGATCACGAGATAGCGCTCGGCGACCCACGGCCCTTCATAGAGCAGCCGGGCCGTCTCGTAGAACGGCTCGAGGTCGAATTCGATCAGTTCGGCGCCGAGCGCAGTCCAGCGCTTCAAGGCATCGCCGTAAGCGGTCTCCGCCTTCTTGTCGCCGAAGAAGATCAGCTGGCCGTTGCGCGGCACGCCGAGGCGCAGGTTCGCGGGGAGCGGCGTGAGAGCGCCGAGCGGCCTGTCGCGCGAGAACGGATCGGCCTGGTCGGGCCCTGACATCACGGACAGCGCGAGCGCGGCATCGTCCACGGTCAGCGCGAACACCGAGATGCAGTCGAGCGTGCGGCACGCCGGCACGAGGCCGGCGGTCGAGATCATGCCGAGACTCGGCTTCAGCCCGACGATGTTGTTGAGCATGGCCGGCACGCGGCCGCTGCCGGCGGTGTCTGTCCCCAGCGACAACGGCACCAGGCCGGCGCCGACGGCGGTCGCGGATCCCGAGCTTGAGCCGCCGGGAATCAGATCCTCGCGGATCGAATTCCTGGGGGTGCCGTAGGGCGAGCGCACGCCGACGAGGCCTGTCGCGAACTGGTCGAGATTGGTCTTGCCGATGACGATCGCACCGGCCGCGCGCAGGCGCTCCACCGCGGTCGAGTCATGTGTCGGCGTATACGAAAAGGCCGGGCAGGCGGCCGTGGTCGGAAATCCGAGCGCGTCGATATTGTCCTTCACGGCAACAGGCACGCCATAGAGCGGCAGGCTGGCGGGATCCCTTGCGGCCAGCTTCTCGGCCTCCGCGATCGCGTCTTTCTCGTCGCGCAGGCTGATGAAGACGGCGGGATCGTTGTGGTCGCGGATGCGCTGATAGGTCCGCGCGATCGTCTGCGCCGGCGTGACCGTGCCCGCGCGATGCGCGGCCACGATCGCGGAGATCGTCTCAGGCTGCTCAGCCTCCATATCAACCTTCATGGCAACAAAACTCCGGCAACTGCTTCAGCCGGATTGAAGCAAGCGATGTGCCATTGTGTACAGAATCCGGGCACGATGACCGTTGCGGATATTATCGCGAGATCAGTGGTTTGGGGCATTTTCTGATGACTGGGCTGGGTGGCATCCCAGCGCCCCGTTACGGGCATCTGCACAAAACGTGGGCAGGGCAGGTCAGGTGAAGCCGGCGAGGATCTCCAGCAGCCGCTCCCGGTTCTCCTTGCCGATCTTCGCCTCCACATGCCGCTCGTGCTCGGCGGCGAGCGTCTTGAACTTCGCCAGCGCCGTCTCGCCCGGCGCGGTGAGATGCAGCGCGTGGGAGCGCCGGTCCGTCTTCGACTTGATCCGCCTGACGAGCTTGCGCTGCTCGAGGCTGTCGAGCAGATGCACCAGCCGGGCGCGCTCGATGCCGAGGCGTTTTGCGACCGCCATCTGCGAGAGCCCGGGATTGGCGCCGATCACCGTCAGCACCGAATATTGCGTTGGCCGGATATCGACCGCGCCCAGCGTCTTGATGAAGTCCTGGAAGATCCAGATCTGGAAACGACGCACCGCGTAACCGGCGTGCCCGACCAGCGCATCGAGGCCGATCTCGTCCGGATCGTGTGGCCGCGCCGCGCCAGTGTCGGCGCGCTTGCGCGGGGACGGGTGGCGCTCGGCTCGGGTTGCACTGGTTGTCACATCATATCTCCTGCCACGCCACACTAGCGCGCCGCCCCGCGGGGCGAAAGATTGTTGTTGACGACAACAATTGCGTTGCCCGACATTGTGGCCAAAGCAGCCCGGACGAGGTTGCGGCCGATCCCCGATACGGCCGAGGAGGAAACAGATGACGACCGCCACATGCGGCGAGGCTGCGAGCCTGTTCGCAACGCCCAGGACCATCGCCGAGCATCGCGCCGACGGCAGCATTCTTTTGCGTTCGCCCGAACCGTTGCGCGACGGCGCGCGCTGCACGGGCGACTGGCTGGAGCAATGGGCGCGGCAGACGCCTGACAGGGTCTTCCTCGCCGAGCGCGACAGCGCCGATACGCCCTGGGCCACCATGACCTACGCCGGCGCCCTGCGGCGGGTCCGCGCGGCAGCATCCTGGATTCTCGCGAACGAGCTCAGCGCCGAGCGCCCCGTCGTCATCCTCTCCGACAACAGCATCGACCATGCGTTGCTCGCGCTCGCCGCCCAGCATGTCGGCGTTCCCTCGGCCGCGATCTCGCCGGCCTATTCGCTGATGTCGAAAGATTTCGACAAGCTCAGGAGCATGATCACGCTGCTTCAGCCGGGCGCGATCTATGTCTCCGCAACAAAGCCGTTTGCGTCGGCGCTGGCCGCGATCAAGCCGCTTCACGGTGCGCAGATCATCAGCGGCAGAGCCGGCGAGGCCGATGCGCTCGCCTTTCGCGACATTGCGGCAACGGCTGAAACGGATCATGTCGCAAAAGCCTTCGCCGAAGTGACGCCCGATACGATCGCCAAATTCCTGTTTACGTCAGGCTCGACCGGCACGCCCAAGGCGGTCATCAACACCCAGCGCATGCTGACCTCGAGCCAGCAGGCCAAGGCGCAGACCTGGACCTTCCTCGAACGGGCCGGCGACGATCTCGTCATCCTCGACTGGCTGCCCTGGAGCCACACCTTCGGCGCCAATCACAATTTCAATCTCGTGCTGCGCAATGGCGGCTCGCTCTATATCGACGGCGGCAAGCCCGCGCCCGGCCTGTTCGCGACGTCGCTCGCCAATCTGAAAAGCGTGATGCCGACGGTCTATTTCAACGTGCCGCGCGGTTTCGACATGCTGATCGCGGCGCTGCGCAGCGACGAGGAGCTGCGCCGCCGTTTCTTCAGCGAGGTGAAATTCGCCTTCTATGCCGGCGCTGCGCTGCCGCAAAATCTCTGGGATGCGCTCGAACAGCTCTCGGTCGACATCGTCGGCCGCCCGTTGCCAATGGTCTCGGCCTGGGGCTCGACCGAGACCTCGCCGCTGGCAACCGATTGCCATTTCCTCGCCGAACGTTCGGGCAATATCGGCGTGCCGATTCCCGGCACCGAGCTCAAGCTCGTCACCTCCGGCGACAAGCTGGAGGTGCGCGTGCGCGGCCCCAACGTCACGCCCGGCTATTGGAAGGCGCCGGAGTTGACGAGGCAGGCGTTCGACGACGAGGGCTTCTATCTCATCGGCGATGCCGTGAAGCTCGCGAACCCAGGCCAGCCCGAGCGCGGCCTGTTCTTCGACGGCCGGGTCGCCGAAGACTTCAAGCTCAATTCCGGCACCTGGGTCAGCGTCGGCACGCTGCGCGTCGCCGGCATCGCCGCGCTGGCGCCGCTTGCGCAGGACATCGTCGTCGCCGGTCATGGCGGCGACGAGGTGCGCTTTCTGGTGTTCCCGAACATTGCCGCCTGCTGCGCCCATGCCGGTTTGCCCGAGACGGCCGATGTCAACGACGTGCTTTCGCATGCCAGGGTCAGGACCGCGATCGTGCAAGGCCTCGCCAGACTGAAGCAGCAGGGCGCCAATTCCTCCGGCCATGCGACGCGCGCGCTGCTGCTCGTCGAGCCGCCATCCGTCGACGGCGGCGAGATTACCGACAAGGGCTACGTCAACCAGCGCGCGGTGCTGACACGGCGGGCGGATGCGGTGGCGCGACTGAACGATGATGCGCCGGGCGAGTGGGTCGGGTTGTAGCGCCAGTAGCCACTCCCGTGCACCGCACGCAGCGCAGCACTCCCGGCGATGCGAAGCATCGTCCGGTGTGATACGTTGCTGAGCCGGGGCCCATCTGTCGTCTTGCGCGCGTAGTCGCATGGGTCCGGCTCTGCGCCGCAGCGTTTCACGCTGCAGCGCGTCCGGGACACGGACAAACACGCCGGCCACCCTGCCGCAACATCCTCGCATGATTCTTTTGTTGCCGAAGCAACTAATTTATGCGAACCGTTCCAGGCAAGGATGACGGCGGGGAAACCGCCGCGTCTGTCTCGGAGGAAACGATGCTCGGCAGAAGAGATGCCAAGGGCACATGCCGGCCTATGCCTGCACGTGACGGGAGATCATGCCCGGCGCGCGGCCCGTCAGGCGTCGTTGTCGCTCGTCACCGCGCCCAGATTCTCGTGCAGCCGCCGCAGCAGGTCGATCAGCACCTCGCGCTCGTCCTTGTTCAGGCAGGACAACAGCCTCCGCTCCCGCTCGAACGCCGCGACGATCACCTTGTCATGGGTGACGCGCCCTCGTGCCGTCAGCGAGATCGAATGGGTGCGGCCGTCGTTCGGATCGGTGCGAATGGACACCAGCCCGCGCTTCTCCAGCCCCGCGAGGGTCCGGCTCACCGGACCCTTGTCGAAACCGATGACGTGGCAGATGCGGGAGGCGGGAATACCGGGCTCGATCGCCAGCAGCGACATGATCCGCCACTCCGTGACGTTGACGCCAAACTGCTTCTGATAGAACGCGGTCGCGCTGTTCGAGAGCTTGTTGGCGATGAAGGTGATGAACGCCGGAACGTAGCGGTCGAGATCGAGCGTCGGTCCCGCCTCCATGGGCGCGGGCTTCTGGCGGGCTCTGGTCGAAGACGGCGGCATATCGGGTTTTTGACTCGCGGCTTGTTCGCAGACCTAAGAGCAAGCGCGGCCCTTTCACAAGATCAAAATGAGGGAGGAGTTTCATGAGCGCATCCGGCTCTGCGGCATCAGGCGTCCCGCATGTCGACGTCGACCCCTTCGACATGAAATTTTTTGCCGATCCCTATCCCGCGCACGAGCTGCTGCGCGAGACCGGCCCCGTCGTCTATCTCGACAAGTGGAAGCTCTATGGCGTGGCGCGCTATGCCGAGGTCCATGCCGTCCTGAACGATCCCGCGACCTTCTGCTCCAGCCGTGGCGTCGGCCTGTCCGACTTCAAGAAGGAGACGCCGTGGCGGCCGCCGAGCCTGATTCTGGAAGCCGATCCGCCCGAGCATACCCGAACCCGTGCGGTGCTGTCGAAGGTGCTGTCGCCGACCGTGATGAAGGGGCTGCGCGACCGCTTTGCCGCGGCGGCCGAACATCTGGTCGACGTGCTGCTCGATAAGCGCAGCTTCGATGCCATCACGGATCTTGCCGAGGCCTATCCACTCTCGATCTTCCCGGATGCGCTCGGCCTGAAGCCGGAGGGGCGGGAGCATCTCATTCCCTATGCGAGCGTCGTGTTCAACGCCTTCGGGCCGCCCAATGAGCTGCGCCAGGAGGCCATCGCGCGCTCGACGCCGCATCAGGCCTACGTGACCGATCAATGCCAGCGTGACAACCTCACGCCCGGCGGCATCGGTGCCTGCATCCATGCCCATGTCGAGGAGGGCGCGATCACGGCGACCGAGGCGCCGCTGCTGGTGCGCTCGCTGCTGTCGGCCGGCCTCGACACCACCGTCAACGGCATCGGTGCCGCGGTCTATTGTCTCGCTCGTTTCCCGGAGCAATGGAAGCTTCTACGTGGCGACCTCACGCTCGCGCGCAACGCGTTCGAAGAGGCCGTGCGGTTCGAAAGCCCGGTGCAGACCTTCTTCCGCACCACCACGCGCGAGGTCGAACTGTCGGGCGCGACCATCGGCGAGGGTGAGAAGGTGCTGATGTTCCTCGCCGCGGCCAACCGCGATCCCCGCCGCTGGGACAAGCCCGACAGCTACGACATCACCCGCCGCACCTCCGGCCATGTCGGCTACGGCTCCGGCATTCACATGTGCGTCGGTCAGCTGGTGGCCCGGCTCGAAGGCGAGACCATGCTGTCGGCGCTGGCCCGCCGTGTCGCCGGCATCGAGATCACGGGCGAACCGAGGCGTCGCTTCAACAACACGCTGCGCGGGCTCGACAGCCTGCCGGTGACGATCATTCCGGCCTGACACGACAACAATCAGATAGGGGGAGGGACCAATGAAGAACCTGACATGGACGCTCGTGCTGGCCGCGAGCCTGATGAGCGGCGCGGCAAGTGCGGAAATCTCCGACAACGTCGTGCGCATCGGCGTGCTCAACGACATCTCCGGCATCTTCCAGGACACCAACGGCATGGGCTCGGTCGAAGCCGCGCGCATGGCGGCCGAGGATTTCAACGGCGGCGGCAAGGGCATCAAGGTCGAGATCGTCTATGCCGACCACCAGAACAAGGCCGATGTCGGCAACGCCATCGCGCGCAAATGGCTCGACGTCGAAGGTGTCGATGCCATCGTCGACGTGCCGAATTCGGCCGTCGGTCTCTCCATCAACACGCTGCTGCGCGACAGCCGCATGACCTTCCTGGCGTCGTCGACGGCAAGTTCCGATCTCACCGGCAAGGCGTGCTCGCCCAATACCATCCAATGGGTCAACGACACCTGGGCGACCGGCAACACCACGGCCGCCGCGATGATGTCGCGCGGTGGCAAGGACTGGTATTTCCTCACGGTCGACTACGCGCTCGGCAAGGGCATCGAGGCCGAGGCGCAGAAATACATCGAGGGTCACGGCGGCAAGGTGCTGGGCTCTTCAAAGCATCCGCTCGGCACCTCCGATTTCGCCTCGTTCCTGTTGCAGGCGCAGAATTCGAAGGCGCAGGTGGTCGGTCTCGCCAACGCGGGCGGCGACACCATCAATGCGGTGAAGCAGGCGGCGGAATTCGGGGTACAGCAGAACGGGCAGAAGCTCGTCGCGTTCCTGCTCTTCATCAACGACGTCCACGGCATGGGCATCAAGGTCGCGCAGGGCCTCCAGCTCATGGAGGCCTTCTACTGGGACATGAACGACGACACCCGCGCTTTCGCAAAACGCTTTGCCGCGCGGCCCGGTATGAACGGCAAGATGCCGAGCGGCAACCAGGCTGGCGTCTACGCTTCCACGCTCGCTTATCTCAACGCGGTCGCCGCGACCGGCAGCGACAACGCCAGGGATGCCGTGCCCGAGATGAAGAAATTCAAGGGCAGGGACAAGCTGTTCGGCGACACCGCGATCCGCCAGGACGGCCGCGTCGTGCATCCCATGTACCTGTTCGAGGTCAAGAAGCCGGAGGAGTCGAAATATCCGTACGATTATTACAAGCTGGTTTCGACGATCCCGGCCGACCAGGCGTTTCGCCCGCTCGCGGAAGGGGGCTGCGAGCTGGTGAAGTAAAGATGTCGCAGCGAGCGCTGCTGTACCCTCGCCCCTTGTGGGAGAGGGTGGCTTCGCGATAGCGAAGCCGGGGTGAGGAGTTCTCTCCTCAAGGAGGGTCTCGCGAGACGAAAGAACCCCTCATACGGCACTTCGCGCCACCTTCTCCCGCAAGGGAGAAGGGAAGAAAACCTACACCACCTTGCTGCTGCCCTGCGTGATCAGCCGCGCCGCCCGCTGGTCGCGGGCGTAGATCCACATCCAGCTCAGCGCGACGCTGAGGCGGTGGCGCAGGCCGATCAGGAAGTAGATGTGGGCGATGCCCCAGATCCACCACGCGATGCTGCCGCGCAGTTTGATCCGGCCGAAATCGATCACCGCTTGGCGCTTGCCGATCTGCGCAAGGCTGCCGGAGTGCTTGTAGTGGAAGGCGCCCGCCTTTGCGCCGCGCAGCCGCGCCTTGATGGCCTCGGCGACATGGCGTCCCTGCTGCTTTGCGGCGGGCGCGATGCCGGGCACCGGCTTGCCGTTCCAGGCGTTGATCAGGACGGTGTCGCCGATCGCAAAGATCTCGGGATGGCCGGGAATGGTCAGATCGTCCTCCACCTGCACGCGCCCGGCCCGATCGCTTGGTGCGCCCAGCCATTCGGCGGCCGGCGAGGCACGCACGCCGGCAGCCCAGATACGTGTCTTGGCAGGCAGCAGCTTGCCGCCGAACACCACGCCCTCGCGATTGATCTCGGTGACCGCCTGCCCCAGTACGACCTCGACGCCCATGCTTTCCAGCGACGCCTGCGCATAGGCCGACAAATCATCGGGAAACCCACCGAGCACGCGCGGCCCCGCCTCGATCAGCACGACGCGCGCCTTTGTCGTGTCGATGTTGCGGAAATCGCCGGGCAGGGTGTGATGCGCCATCTCGGCGATGGTGCCGGCGAGTTCGACGCCGGTGGGCCCGGCGCCGACGATGACGAAAGTCAGCCGCGCCGCGCGCCTCGCCGGATCGGTCTCGCGCTCGGCGCGCTCGAAGGCCAGCAGGATGTGACGGCGCACCGTGGTGGCATCCTCCAGCGTCTTTAGCCCGGGCGCCCACTGCTCCCATTCGTCATGGCCGAAATAGGCATGGCGCGCGCCGGTCGCGAGCACCAGCGTGTCGTAGGGCACCTCGCTGCCGTCGTCGATCAGCACAGAGCGCCTCGCGGCATCGACGCCGCTGACGGTCGCAAACAGCGTCGTCACCTCGGGCCGGTTGCGCATCAGGTGGCGCACGGGCCAGGCGATTTCGTTGGTCGCGAGCGAGGCGGTCGCGACCTGGTAGAGCAGCGGCTGGAACAGATGATGGTTGCGGCGGTCGATCAGCGTGATCTCGACCGGCGCGCCCGCGAGGCGGTAGGTCGCTTCCAGTCCGCCGAAGCCGGCTCCGACGATGACGACGCGATGCGGTGTCGTGGTCATGCTATTCCCCCCCCCTGATTTCGTTGCTGCTTGTCTCCATTCAAGCGCGAATTGGGTGCCGCGGTCCAATCGCCGTGATCAATCGTGGCATCGTCCGGGTGAATCGGGACCGCGAGCAAGCGCCGCAGCCTTGGCCGCAGCGAGTAGAATTATATTTCTTGCCATCCTCGAATAGAGCGAAATATGGTGCAGGGGCGGGCGCTGAGCCATTGGCGGCGCGACAGTTTTTGCGTTCAACAGAGACGACCCGGGGCGGCAATCACCCTGCCAGCGGGATAGAATAACGAGGAGGGGAGTAGTTATGAGGACGGCATTCTGGCTGGCGGGCGCAGCGGCGCTGGTTCTGGCAAATCAGGCATTCGCCGGCGACACCATCAAGATCGGCTTCGTGTCGACGTTCAGCGGTCCCACCGCCGTGATCGGCAACGACATGCGCAACTCCTTCGAACTCGCGCTTGACCATATCGGCCGCAAGATGGACGGCAAGCCGGTCGAGGTGATCTACGAGGACGACGGGCAGAAGCCCGATGTCGGCAAGCAGAAGACCGAGAAGCTGGTGCAGTCCGACAAGGTTGATTTCATCGTCGGCTACATCTGGTCGAACGTGCTGCTGGCCTCGCTCAAGACCGCGGTGGATTCGCAGACCTTCATGATCTCGGCCAATGCCGGCCCATCGCAGCTCGCGGGCGAACTGTGCAGCCCTTACGTGTTCTCGACCTCCTGGCAGAACGACCAGACGCCGGCGGCCATGGGCCTCTACATGAACCAGAAGGGCGTCAAGAGCGTGTTCCTGATCGGGCCGAACTATGCGGCCGGCAAGGACATGCTCGCGGGCGTCAAGAGCACGTTCAAGGGCGAGATCAAGGGCGAGGAATACACGGTCTGGCCGAGCCAGCTCGACTTCTCCGCCGAACTCTCCAAGGCACGTGCGTCGGGCGCAGAATCCATCTTCGTGTTCTATCCCGGTGCGGCCGGCGTCCAGTTCCTCAATCAATATGCCCAGGCCGGCCTGAAGAGCACCATGCCGCTCTACACGGCGTTCACCGTCGACGAGCTGTCGCTGCCGCTGCAGAAGGAGAACGCGCTCGGGGTGCCCGGCGCGCAGGAATGGGTCAACGATCTGCCCAACGAGCAGAACAAGCGCTTCGTCGCCGACTACCGCAAGAAATATCCCGGCCTGCGCCCGACCTATTATGGCGCGCAAGCCTATGACGCGGCGCAGCTCATCAACAGCGCCGTGGTCGCGGTGAAGGGCGACACCAGCAAGAAGGACGCGATGAGGGCCGAGATGGAGAAGGCCAATTTCAAGTCGCTGCGCGGCCCCTTCAAATATGGCAAGAACCACATCCCGGTGCAGAGCTTCTATCTCCAGGACGTGGTCAAGGACGGCGAAGGCCAGCTCTCGCTGAAGACGGTCGCCACCATCGTCGAGAACGACCAGGATCGTTTCCACGACAAATGCGCGATGAAGTAGTTCTCCTCTTCCTCTCCCCGTTCTTGCGGGGAGAGGGTTGGGGAGAGGGGCTGCTTCCACGAACCGTCATTGGGAGCGCAGCGACTTGTCCGCCGAAGCTTTAGCGAAGGCGGAAGCAATCCAGAATCCCTCCGCGGAAACATTCTGGATTGCTTCGTCGCTTCGCTCCTCGCAATGACGGCGTTGACGGAGACTACACCCTCGGCATGTCCTCGGGCCGCGCCTACCCTGTGACATAGGCCGAACTTCGCGCCGCCATCACCGCGTCGAAAGCCTCTCCCATCACGTCTGTCGATGGGGCAAGACCGGTGAAAAGTTCGAAAGCCTCGGCGGCCTGGTAGATCGCAAGCTCGCGTCCGGTCATGATCCGCGCGCCGCGCTCCTGTGCTGCGGCGAGCAGCGGCGTGATCAGCGGCGAATACACTGCGTCCGCGACCCATAGTTTGTCGTGCAGCAGCGTGGCTGCAACAGGCATGTCCCGGTTCGGCAACATGCCGACCGGCGTGCCGTTGACGAGGCCAGTTGCGCCATGCAGGGCGTCCTCGACGCTTGCAGCCACCCTCGCGCCGCATCGGGGGGCAAGCAGGGAGACCAGCGTCCCGGCGCGCGCGGGCTCGCTGTCGAAAATGCGGATGTCCGCCACGTCAAGGTTTGCCAGAGCAAAGGCGATCGCCTTGCCGACGCCGCCCGCGCCGATCACGGCGACGGCGTTGCCGGACGGCGCCAGCAGCGGCGCCACCGCGCGCGCAAAGCCGGTCGTGTCGGTGTTGTGGCCGGTCAGCCGTCCGTCCCTGGCGACGACGGTGTTGACGGCGCCCATGGCGGCCGCGCCCGGCGCCAGGGCGTCGAGCAGCGGCACGACGGCTTCCTTGTAGGGGAAGGTGACGTTGACGCCGGCAAAGCCGAGGCGCCGCACGCCTTCGAGCATCATGGCGAGCCCGGCCGCGTCGGCGCCGGCGACTTCGATGAGTTGGTAGTGACAGCGCAGGCCGAGCATCTCGGCGGCGCGCTCATGCATCGCGGGCGACGCGGAATGCGCGATCGGCGCGCCGATCAGGCCGGTGAGGAGCTTCTTGCTGGCGGCGTATCCGCGCTTGGACATGGTTTGCTATCATCTCGTTGGGAGCGTTCGGTCCCGGCCATTAGCCGGGAAATCCGCGCGATTCCAAGAGGGCTTTCAAGGCGCCTTGCGTGTGACGATAGCCCGTCCCCGGTCCGACACAATGACCACTTCGTGCAGCAGTTCGCCCCGGGGACAGCCGCCATGGGCGACCATGATCGGTCGGTGATGACGACGCCGGGCCCGACCTTCGTGATGGGATTGTTGCGACTGGAATCTGTTCGTTCGAATATGGGGGCGTCGGCGCGAGCCGCGCTGCATTGCGACAACTGCGCCCTAGCTCGCCGGTCCTTCCGGCGACACGCTGCCGGGCCGCTCACGACACTCGCTTTGCAGCACCTCGCGCGCGAACTCGATGATCTTCTGCTTCTTCGCCGTGTCGTGGACGGCAAAAAACACGCGGTTCAGTTCAAGGCCGAGCACGCTGTTGAGGGCGATGTCCTCGTCTTTCATCGTGATTTTCCCGCTTCAGGCGCGACAGGTGTAACGTGGCAAACCTTCCTCCACAAGTAGATTAATCCCTGGGTGGACACCGCAAAACCACGGCAGCTGCGAATTGAGGCAGTCCCCGAACACGTGCTATACGGGCAGGTGTGGGGCAGGAAACGCACCGATGTCCGCCGTAGACTATGGCCGGGAGGCGCTCGACTTCATCGAGGGGCTGGGAGCCTATCGCAAGGTCCCGGACGCCATGAATGCGCTCGAAACGGCGTTCGGCCGCTTCGGTTTCGAAACCATCATCGTGACGGGATTGCCGAATCCTGATCAACGTTTTGCGCAGATGGTGCTGGCCAAGCGCTGGCCGGCGGAATGGTTCAGTCTCTACACCCAGAACAATTACGACCGCGTCGATCCGGTGGTGCGGTTGTGCCGGCAATCGGTCAACCCGTTCGAATGGTCGGAAGCACCCTATGACGCCGATCTCGAGCCGGATGCGGCCGAGGTGATGAATCGCGCCGGCGATTTTCGCATGTCGCGCGGTTTCATCGTGCCGATTCACGGGCTCACCGGCTACGAGGCCGCGGTGTCGCTCGGCGGCGTCCATCTCGATCTCAATGCCCGCAGCAAGCCGGCGCTGCACCTGATGGCGATGTATGGCTTCGACCATATTCGCCGCCTGCTCGAGCCGGCGCCGTATCCCGCGGCTCGCCTCACCCCGCGCGAACGCGAGGTGATCGCGTGGGCCTCGCAGGGCAAATCGGCCTGGGAGATCGGCGAGATCCTGCACATCACGCAGCGCACCGCCGAAGAGCATCTTGCAACCGCTGCGCGCAAGTTGGGCGCGGTCAACCGTACGCATGCGGTTGCGCTGGCGATTCGAAACAAGATCATCAATCCCTGAGCGACATACTGGGAAATTTCCCAGTATCGAGCCTGCCTCTTTTCACGGAGGCTCACTCCCATTGATGCTCAATGGGGGTTTTCATGATTCATGCAATTTCTGCAGCCAATCGACATCTTTACGAAGACGTACTCGAGCAGCATTTCCGGCTGCGCCACGACATTTTCGTCGAGGAGCGGCACTGGGAGACGCTGCGCAGGCCCGATGGCCGCGAGATCGATTCCTACGACAACGAGGATACTGTCTACCTGCTTGCGCTGGAGGGACGCCGCGTCATTGGCGGTCACCGGCTCTATCCGACGACCAAGCCCTCGATGATGAGTGAGGTGTTTCCGCATCTGGCAGCCGTGCGCGGCTGCCCGGCCGACCCGCTGGTCTGGGAATGGTCGCGTTACTTCGTCGTCCGCGACCGCCGCGACGGCACGCTCAACCTGGAACTGATGGCGGCGGTGCAGGAGTTCTGCCTCAACCAAGGCATCGCGCAGGTCAGCGCCATCATGGAGACGTGGTGGCTGCCGCGCTTTCACGAGGCCGGCTTCGTCGTAACTCCGCTCGGCCTGCCGGGTCTGGTGGAGGACGCATGGACCATGGCGGCGATCATCGACATTCGCCGCGAGACGGTCGACGCCCTGCACGATCGCATCGGCGTGGCGTCGATCGTGCGACAGGACGGCCCGCGTCTGGACGCCGTTGCGCGTGCCAACCTCTGCGGCCTCGCTGCCGCGCAACGAAAGAGCGCCTGAGATGTCGAACATGATGCGTGACAGTCAGGCCATGGCGCAGAGCAGGGACGAGAATCTCGGCTACATGTCCGACATGGCGCTCGAATTGGCGCAGATGGCGGAAGACTTCGGATTGGCGACGCTCGCCTATCTGTTCCGGATGGCCGCACTGGAAGCCTCGACGGCAGACAGCGTGCCGCCCGAACGGGGTGACCGTTCTCGGGAGATCACGTCGCACTAGAGCGTCCAGCGAAGCGGAAGCCAAACAAGCATCGAGAGCCCCGTTCCGGTTTCATCGGAACGGGGCTCTCGGCGCGTTCTGCTCCTTGATTCCGGCGACGTTCCCTCGCCACGGCAAGCCGCGGGGAGCTCCATCATGTGGGTGCGGCAGCTTGCCCCACGCCGTTCGGCAGCCTTCTTGCAAGGGCAGATCGGGCGTGTCCGACAACGCGCGCACGAATGCAACAAAGTGCATGTCTGGCGCGGAATCGCTCTTGCCTCGGAACGATACTGCCATTACCCATTTTTTCGCCTTGTCGAGGCGGGGGAGCTCTTTCACTGATGACGACCGTGTTCGAAGGTCGGCGCTGTACCGCGTGCGCCTGAAAGAGTTCTGATGCTGCTCGTCGTCGAACAGTTCCTGAACGGATTGCAGTTTGGCCTGCTGCTGTTCCTGCTCGCCGCCGGCCTGACGCTGGTGTTCGGGATCATGGATCTCGTCAATCTCGCGCACGGCTCGCTCTACATGATGGGCGCCTATTTCGCCGCGACCTTCGCGGCCTGGACCGGCAGCTTCCTGCTCGGCGCGCTGCTGGCGCTCGGCGCCACGCTGCTGCTCGGCATCGTGCTGGAGATGAGTGCGCTGCGGCATCTCTATGGCCGCGACCATCTCGACCACGTGCTCGCGACTTTCGGCCTGATCCTGTTCTTCAACGAGGCCGTGCGGCTGATCTGGGGCCCGGCCGGTCTGGCGCTGCCGCTGCCCGCCTGGCTCACCGTGCCGGTGCCGATCCTGCCCGGCATTCACTATCCCGCCTATCGCCTCGCGATCATCGTGGTGGCGTTGCTGGTGGCGCTGCTGCTCTATCTCGGTGTGATGCGCACCCGTATCGGCATGCTGATCCGGGCCGGCGCCTCCAATCGCGAAATGATCGGCGCGCTCGGCATCAACATCAAGCTGCTCTATACGCTGGTGTTCGGCCTTGGCGCCGCGCTCGCCGGTCTTGCCGGGCTGATGCAGGCGCCGATCCTCACCGTGCAGATCGGCATGGGCGAGAACATCCTGATCCTCGCCTTCGTCATCATCGTGATCGGCGGCATCGGTTCGATCCGCGGCGCGTTCCTCGCCGCGATCTTCGTCGGCATGATCGACACGCTCGGCCGCGCCTTCCTGCCCAATCTGCTGCGGCAGGTGCTGAGCGGCGCCGCGGCCTCCACCGCCGCGCCCGCTTTGTCCTCCATGCTGATCTACCTGTTGATGGCAATCGTGCTGGTGGTTCGGCCGGAGGGGCTGTTTCCGGCCAATCGCCGATGAAGTCATTCACCGTGAGTAAGGCCGTCACGGCCCTGATGCTGGCCGGCCTCGTGCTGCTGCCGCTCTATTCGCAAGCATCCGGCAACGTCTTCATCCTGACGCTGTTCACCCGCGTGGTCATCCTCGCGCTGGCGGCAGCGAGCCTCAACCTCATCATGGGCTATGGCGGCATGATGAGCTTCGGCCATGCCGCCTATCTCGGCATCGGCGGCTATGCCGTCGGCATGCTCGCGCAGGAAGGCGTGGGAAGCGGCTTCATCCAGTTTCCGGTCGCGCTGGCGGCGTCCGCGCTCTACGCGCTGGTGATCGGCGCGCTGTCCTTGCGCACCCGCGGCGTCTATTTCATCATGATCACGCTCGCCTTTGCGCAGATGGCCTATTACGTCGCCTCGGGCCTTGCGCGCTACGGCGGCGACGACGGCCTCACCGTCTACAAGCGCAGTGACTTCTCCGGCCTCATCAATCTCGGTAACCGCACGCAGTTCTATTATCTCTGCCTCGCCTGCCTGTTCGGTGTCCTCCTCCTGATCTGGCGCATCGTCAATTCGCGCTTCGGTCTCGTCGTGCAGGGCTTGCGCTCCAACGAGCAGCGCATGCAGGCGATCGGCTTTCCCGCCAAACGCTACCAGCTCGTCTGCTTCGTCATCTCAGGCATGATGTGCGGTCTCGCCGGTGCGCTGCTCGCCAACAACACCGATTTCATCAGCCCGGCCGTGATGTACTGGACGCGGTCCGGCGACCTCATGGTGATGGTGATCCTCGGCGGCATGGGCACGCTGTTCGGCCCGGTGATGGGCGCGGTGGTCTATCTGCTGCTGGAGGAATTCCTGTCGCAGCTCACCGAATATTGGGCGCTGATCATGGGGCCGCTGCTGCTGTTGATCGTGCTGTTTGGCCGCGGCGGCATCATGGGCCTGCTCGGGAGATTCAATCGTGGCTGAACCGCTGCTCCGGGTCGAAAAGCTGGTGCGCCGCTTCGGCGGCATTGTCGCGACCGACCATGTCTCGCTCGACGTCGCGGCCGGCGAGCTGCACGCCATCATCGGCCCCAACGGCGCCGGCAAGACCACGCTGATCAGCCAGCTCACCGGACATCTCGAGCCGCATTCCGGCAGCGTCTCGCTCGGCGGTCGCGACATCACCTATTTGCCGGCCTATCGCCGCTGCGCGCTCGGCCTCGCCCGCTCGTTCCAGATCACCTCGCTGCTGCTCGACTTCACCGCCGCCGACAATGTCGCGCTGGCGGCCCAGGCGCATGCCGGCCACTCGTTCCGCTTCTTTGCCAATGCGCGTAAGGAAAAGGGCCTGCGCGATGCCGCCCATGCCGCGCTCGACCGCGTCGGCCTGTTGCACCGCGCCGACGTGGTCGTGAGCAAGCTCAGCCATGGCGAGCGCCGCGAGCTCGAGCTTGCCGTTGCGCTCGCGAGCAAGCCGAAATTGCTGCTGCTCGACGAGCCGATGGCGGGTCTCGGCGTCACCGAATCCCAGCGGATGGTGAAGCTGCTGCAGGAGTTGCGGAAGGAAGTCTCGATCGTGCTGGTCGAGCACGATATGCCGGCGGTGTTCGCGCTGGCCGACCGCATCACGGTGCTGGTCTATGGCCGCGTCATCGCTTCGGGCGATCCGGCCGCGATCCGTGCCAACGACGAGGTCAAGCGCGCTTATCTCGGCGACCAGCATGTGGTGACGCACCATGGCTGAGAACATGATGGCTGACGCGCTGCTCGACGTCGACGGCATCGAGACCTGCTACGGCCTGTCCCAGGTCCTGTTCGGCCTGTCGCTGTCGGTCAAATCTGGCGAGATGGTTTCGCTGATGGGCCGCAACGGCATGGGCAAGACCACCACGATCCGCTCCATCATGGGCCTGACGCCGGCGCGCGCGGGCAGCATCCGTTTTGCGGGCACCGAAGTGCGCACGCAGCCGTCCTACAGGATTGCAAAGCTCGGCGTCGGCCTCGTCCCCGAGGGACGCCAGATCTTCCCGAATCTCACCGTGCGCGAAAACCTGGTTGCGGCCGCCGCCGACCGCTTCGACAGCGCCAATCCCTGGACGCTCGCCGCGATCTACGTGATGTTCCCGCGGCTCGCCGAACGCGCCGCCAACATGGGCAACCAGCTCTCCGGCGGCGAGCAGCAGATGCTCGCGATCGGCCGCGCGCTGATGACCAATCCGAAGCTGCTGATTCTGGATGAAGCGACCGAAGGCCTGGCGCCGCTGATCCGTGAGGAGATATGGAGCTGCCTGTCGCTGCTCAAGAGCCGCGGCCAGTCGATCCTCGTCGTCGACAAGAACGTCGACCACCTCGCCCGCATCTGCGACCGCCATTACATCATCGAGCGCGGCAAGACGGTGTGGAGCGGGACGTCGGACCAGCTGATGGCCGAGCCGGATCTGCAGCACAAATATCTGGGGATTTGAGAGACGTAGCTGTCGTCCCTGCGAACGCAGGGACCCATACCGCGGAATCGATCGACCGCGCACAGTATCGATCCCGAACGACCGGCCTTCGCCAAACGTCTCCCTAGGGGTATGGGTCCCGGCGTTCGCCGGGACGACGTCGGAGGGAGAGTCGTCGCAATCAAAACGACTCGAAATATTCCCGGTGCTCCCAGTCCGACACCTCGGCCTGAAACCGCTCGATCTCCGCGTTCTTGATGTGGACGTAGTAGTCCACGAACTCCGCGCCCAGCGCGCCACGGAAGAACGGATCGTCGTTGAGCGCGTACACCGCCTCGCGCAGGCTCTTCGGCAGCAGCGGCGCCTTGGTCTCGTAGGGCGTGTCGGCCGACGGGCCGGGATCGAGCTTGCGGTCGATGCCGTCGAGGCCTGAGAGAATCTGCGAGGCCATGTAGAGATAGGGATTGGCAGCGGGCTCGCCGATGCGGTTCTCGAGGCGGGTGGCGGCATCGCCCGCACCGCCGAGCACGCGGATCATCACGCCGCGATTGTCGCGGCCCCAGATCGCGCGATCCGGCGCCAGCGAATAGGAGCGGTAGCGCTTGTAGCCGTTGATGGTCGGCGTCGTGAACACGGTCGAAGCGCGGGCGTGCTCGAGCAGGCCGGCGAGCCAGGCGCGGCCGAACGCGCTGAGAGGTTCGCCGCCGTCCTTCGCCATGAACTGGTTCTCGCCGCTCGTGCGCGAGACGATCGATTGATGAAGGTGCCATCCGCTCGCGAATACGTTCGGCAGCTTCGGCCGGCACATGAAGGTGGCGTGATAGCCGTGGCGGCGCGCGATCTGCTTCACGGCGCTACGGAACAGCACCATGTTGTCGGCGGGCTCCAGGCCCTTCTTCGGCGCGAAGGTGAATTCGCACTGGCTCGGCCCGAACTCGACCTCGACCGACCGCAAGGGCAGGCCGAGCGCGACGATGTCGCGCCGCAGGATCTCCAGCACCGGCTCCATCTGGTCGAAGCGCTGTTCGGTGAGATATTGGTAGCCGTGGCTGAGCAGGCTGACCGAGGGCGGCGTGCCCGGCTGGCCGGCATCCTCGGGCCGCATGTGCGGATCGTCGAGCTTGAAGATGTGAAATTCGACCTCGAGCCCGGCGACGAAATCGTGGCCGCGGCTGCCGAGTTCTTCGAGCACCTTGCGATAGAGCCCGCGTGTTGCGAACGGCACGGGACGGCCATCCTGGAAATACAGGTCGCACAGCACCCAGCCCGTTGTCGGCGCCCACGGCAGCACGCGGAAGGTCGTGGGATCGGGCACCATCAGCACGTCGGCCGCACCCTCCATCTCCTTCATGCCGAACCCGCCGCCGGCGGTGAACACCGGGAACACCGTGCGGTGCGAGGTGTCCTTGGCGAGCATGGTGGTGGTGATGGAGCAACCGCTCTCCAGCGAGGCGATGGCCTCGGAGGCGATGATGGTCTTGCCGCGCAGAATGCCGTGCTGGTCGGGGAATGCGAGGCGGATGACCTCGAGGTTCTTCTCCTCGACGATGCGCCGCATGCGCGCTGCGGCGTCCTTCTGCTCGTCAGACCACAGCGCATGACGCGCGACGAAACTCACTTCAACACTCCTTCAACTGCCGTAGGGTGGGCAAAGCGAAGCGTGCCCATCTCGTCTGTCGTATTTGCGGAAGCATGGTGGGCACGGCGCGTCGCGCCTTTGCCCACCCTACGGGTTCCGTGCAACGACGTCACCCCGCCGCCGTCAGCCGGTGCACATTATCGGCGATCACCTTGGGCACCGGCGCCGTCCATGGCGCGCCGCGGCGTCGCTTGACGTCGACTTCCATCCAGTAGGTCTCCCAGCCCCGGGTCGGCCCGATGCCGTCCATCGTGGCCGGCCCCTGGATGCTGCGTGCATTGGCTTCGTTGAGGAACAGCATCGGCTTTTCGCCGCCCGCAACCTTTTCGATCTCCTGCCGCAGCAGGCGGCGATATTGCACGATCGCCTTGTCGCTCGAGCCGAGATGCTCCTTGGTACGATCCTGAATCGCGCCCATCGACTCGACCGCCCACTGGTCGTGGACGTTGATGTCGTTGCCCATGCCGGTATAGGTCGCGGTCTGCTGCTCGTGCGGATCGAAACCGTAATCGTTGCTGCTGTTCTTGCGCGATTTGTAGTCGGGCAGCTCGTAGAGCTCGAGCCGCTGCTCGCGCATCTTCTTCTTGTCGACCGGGTTGGTGTAGCTGGTGAAGATCGCGTACCAGTAGCAGTTCTCGTCGTCGACCGGCACGTGCCACTGCGTGATCGTCATCTCCGTGCTCATCGGGATGACGAAGGCGTGTGGGAACAGCTGGTTGGTGACGCGCACATGGGTGCGCTCCTCGTCGATCTCTCTGAGCGCGATCAGCCGCAGGCCATATTCGGTGTGCTCGACATTGATGATCGGGCGATCGTACTCGCGCAAAATCTTCGTCATCGGCAGGTCGCTTCCTGCGGAAGCGCCGCGGAATTGCTTGCCATAGGCGGTGGAGGTGTCCTCGTCCTCGAAGAAGCGGTGCAGGTAGGAGGCGTGCGCGGGGTCGATGCCGACCTCCAGCGCCTGCAGCCAGTTGCAGGCCATGTGTCCCTTGAACGCAAAGGTGTGCGTGCCGGGTGCGACGAAGCAATCGATCTCGGGGAATGCCGGCGGTTCGCCCTCGCCGAGATACGCCCAGAGGATGCCGCTCTTCTCCACCACGGGGTAGGAGCGCTGGCGGATGTTCTGGCAGAGCTTCGACTCTTTTGGCTCTGCCGGGGTCTCGATGCACTGGCCGGTCGCGTCGAACAGCCAGCCGTGGAAGGCGCAGCGCAATCCGCCATGCTCGAGCCGTCCGAAGGCGAGGTCGGCGCCGCGATGGGCGCATTGGCGGTCCATCAGGCCGTAGCGCCCGGTCTCGTCGCGGAACAGCACCAGGTTTTCGCCGAGCAACTTGACGGGGCGGATCGGCCGCTCGCCGTCCAGCTCATCGACCAGCGCCGCCGGCTGCCAGTAGCTGCGCATCAGCTTGCCGCAGGGGTCCTTCGGGCCCGTGCGGGTGATCAGGTCGTTCTGCTCCTGGCTCATCATGGCGGGCGCATCCTTCTTGATGAGGATAATCGTCGATCAGCGAAGCCCGCTCGTCTTCGCCTCTCCCCGCAAGCGGGGCGAGGGAGCGCGAGACCGAGCCTGCCTAACCGAAGCTATCCCAGGCGAGTGTTCGCCTATTGAACGAATGGGCGAATTATGACATGCCTCGGAAAGGCGGCAAGCACTATTTTGCAGGAGCGTCCGGAAGCCCCATGCCCAAGTTGAAACGCAGCGAGTCCGACGAGCGCGCGACGGATTTCGTCGAGAGCCTCGATCGCGGCCTGCGCCTGCTCCAATGCTTCGGCGCGACCACGGGCCCGATGACGCTGAGCGATCTCGCCCGCGCTGCCGACCTGCCGCGCGCCACCGCGCGGCGCATGCTGTTCACGCTCCAGCGCGGCGGCTACGTCGCCGGTGACGGAAAACTGTTCTCGCTGACGCCGCATGTGCTGACGCTCGCGGCGTCCTATCTGCGCTCCAACCAGCTCGTCACGGTCCTGCAACCGGTGCTCGATCATGTCGCGCTCGCGGCCAACGAAATCGCTTCGCTGGCGGTGCTCGATGGCGATGACGTCGTATTCGTCGCGCGCAGCAGCCCTGCGCGGATGTTCTCCGGCGGTCTCGAAATCGGCTATCGGCTGCCCGCCTTCTGCACCTCGGTCGGCCGCGCCATGCTCGGCCAGCTCGACGATGCCGATCTCGCCGCGCGTCTGAAAGCGACTAAGCGTGAAGCGTTGACGCCGCAGACCGTGATCGAATCCAAGGCGTTGCTCGCGCGCATCCACGCCGATCGCGCCCAGGGTTATTCGCTGGTCGACCGCGAGGCCGAGCCGCATTTCCGGTCGATCTCGGTGCCCGTCCGCCGCTACGACGATGTGATTATCGCCGCCATCAACATGGGCGCCCATGTCGACCGTGTGCCGGCGCAGGAATTGATCGATCGCTTCCTGCCGCTGCTGCGCGACGGGGCGGAGTCGGTCCGCTCGCAGTTGCTGTAGCTAACTGCGTCAGCGGTTGCGCATCCAGTCGGCAAGGCCCGATATCGCGCGATCGAGCTCCTGCCGTGCGGCTGGGTCAGGTACCGTCTCCTCCAGCGCGCCGCGCATGCAGGTGAGCCAGGCGTCGCGCTCGGCATCGCCGATGGCAAAGCCGAGGTGCCGCTGCCGCAGGCGCGGATGCCCCTTCTCGGGCGTGTAGAGTTTCGGGCCGCCGGTCCATTCGCTGAGATAGCGCTTGAGCACGTCCCTGATCAGGCCGAGGTCATCCGCATGCATGGCGCGGATGGTCTTCGCCTCCGGCAGGGTGTCCATCCGGTCGTAGAAGCGATCGACCAGGAGGTCGATCGCGGCGCTGCCGCCGATCCGCTCGTACATGGAGATCGTGGTGGGGCTATCGGTCATGACGAACTGGGCCTAGAGCGCCACGCTGCGCAGCCCGAAGCTGCGCGCCTCGTTCTGCAATACGGGCCGCACCGCATCGATCAGCCGCGCCGCCGCCGCATCGACCGATAGTCCCGCTGTATCCACCACCGCGGTCGCGCGCGCATAGAGCGGTTCGCGGCTCCGCAGGATGTTGCGCAACTCGGCCATCGCGGAGCGGTCATCCGCCATGGGGCGCAGATCGCCCTGGCGGCGGACGCGGGCCATGTGCTCCTCGGGCTCGGCCTTCAGCCAGATCGTGTAGAATGACGACAGGATCTGGTCGAAGGTCAGGGGCTCGGAGACGATGCCGCCGCCGGTCGCCAGCACCATCAGCTCGTTGCGTGCGAGCAGATGCTGGAGCGCGGCCTGCTCCATGCGGCGAAAGCCTTCCTGGCCGTACAGCGCGATGATCTCGGCGACCGAGAGACCGTTCTGCTGTTCGACCTCCTTGTTGAGCTCGACGAAGCTCCAGCCGATTTTCCTGGCCAGGATCTTGCCGAGCGTTGATTTGCCGGCGCCGCGCAGGCCGATCAGCGCGATGCCGCAGAACGGTGCGCGTCTGGCTGCGGATGCGCTGCCGCCGGCGAGCAGGTCCTTGGCCTGCGCGATCTGCGCCGGCGTCGCCTTGCGCAGGAGATCGCGAAACATCTGCCAGTCCGGCGCCGGCTCTGCCGAGGGGAGCAGGTCTTCCAGATGCGCGCCCATCGCGTCGGAGACGCGGCGCAGCAGCACGATGGAGACATTGCCCTTGCCGCTTTCGAGCTGCGCGATGTAGCGCTCCGAAATGCCGGAGACCTTGGCGAGCACCTTGCGCGACATGCCGCGCAGTGCGCGCATGGTGCGCACGCGCTGGCCGAGCTGTTCGAGAAATCGGGATTCGGCGTCGGGACTGTCGGTCATGAGCCTTCTTTTGCGGATGTCTTTGAAAAAGCTCCTGCGCCGCACTTTAATGAAACATAATGCCTGCTAGGATTGACAGCAAGGCGTCGCAGTGTCTTTCTATGAATTATAATTCTAAAATCTAGGGGGGAGACGTCCGTGAGCGAGGGATCCTACAACGCGGTGACCTGGCTGCTCGACCGCAATGTCGAGGAGGGCAGGGAAGGCAAGCTCGCGTTCGACGACACCGCCTCCCGTCTCACCTATGGCGAGCTGCAGCAACAGACGCGGCGCGCCGCCAACATGCTACGCCGGCTCGGCGTCCGCCGCGAAGAGCGCGTCGCGATGATCATGCTGGATACGGTCGACTTTCCGATCGTGTTTCTCGGCGCGATCCGCGCCGGCATCGTGCCGGTGCCGCTCAACACGCTGCTGACCGCGGACCAATACGCCTACATCCTCGCCGACTGCCGCGCCCGCGTGCTGTTCGTGTCCGAGGCGCTCTACCCCGTCATCAAGGACGTCGTCGGCCGCATGCCCGATCTCGAGCATGTCGTGGTAGCAGGCGCCAAGCAGAACGGACACAGGCAGCTCACCGAGGAGATCGCCGGCGAGAGCGTTGAGTTCACGACGGCGGCGACGCATCCGGACGAGCCGGCATTCTGGCTATACTCATCGGGCTCGACCGGCATGCCCAAGGGCGTGCGTCACATTCACTCGAACCTGCAGGCGACCGCCGACACCTATGCCAAACAGGTGCTCGGCATCCGCGAGAGCGACGTCTGCCTTTCCGCCGCCAAACTGTTCTTCGCCTACGGCCTCGGCAATGCGCTGACCTTCCCGATGTCGGTCGGCGCCAGCGTGATTCTCAACAGCGAGCGGCCGACGCCCGCGCGCATGTTCGACCTGATGAACCGCTACGATCCGTCGATCTTCTACGGCGTGCCGACGCTGTTCGCGGCGATGCTCAACGACGAGACGATGAAGGAGAAGCGCGGCGGCAAGGCCTTGCGCATCTGCACCTCGGCCGGCGAGGCGCTGCCGGAATCCGTCGGCAACAGCTGGAAGCGGCGCTTCGGCGTCGACATCCTCGACGGCGTCGGCTCGACCGAGCTCCTGCACATCTTCCTGTCGAACGCGCCCGGCGACATCAAATACGGCTCGTCCGGCAAGCCGGTGCCGGGCTATGCGGTGCGGCTCGTCAACGAAGCCGGCCAGGACGTCGCCGACGGCGAGGTCGGCGAACTGCTGGTCGATGCGCCCTCGGCCGGCGAGGGCTATTGGAACCAGCGCCACAAGAGCCGCCGTACTTTCGAGGGCCCATGGACCCGCACCGGCGACAAATATGTCCGCGACGCCGATGGTCGCTACACCTTCTGCGGCCGTGCCGACGACATGTTCAAGGTCTCCGGCATCTGGGTCTCGCCGTTCGAGGTCGAGAGCGCGCTGATCACCCATCCGGCCGTGCTGGAAGCCGCCGTCATTCCCGAAGCCGATCCGGAAGGCCTCTTGAAGCCGAAGGCCTTCGTCGTGCTGCGGCCGGGTGCGCCGACGGCGGACCTGCAGGAACTGCTGAAGGAGCACGTCAAGCACAAGATCGGCCCGTGGAAATATCCGCGCTGGATCGACGTGGTGGAGTCCTTGCCGAAGACCGCGACCGGAAAGATCCAGCGGTTCAAATTGCGCGAGGGCGCGAACTAGACGACGGAGAGAGAAGCGCGCGATCATGACGAACCTCACCCCCACCGGCTTGCTCGACATCGGCACCGCCAGCCTCGAATACAAATGGCTCGCGCCGCCGGTTCCTGATGCGCCGACCATCGTCATGCTGCACGAAGGCCTCGGCTGCGTCGGCCTGTGGGGCGACTTCCCTGCGAAGCTCCAGCAGGTCACCGGCGCCGGCATCTTCGCCTATTCGCGGGCCGGCTACGGCCAGTCGAGCCTGGTCACGCTGCCGCGGCCGCTCGACTACATGCAGCGCGAGGCGCTGGACGTGTTGCCGAAAATTCTCGACGCGATCGGCTTCAAGCGCGGCCTGCTGCTCGGCCATTCCGACGGCGCGTCGATCGCCACGATCTATGCCGGTGCGCATCAGGATCACCGGCTGCAAGGGATCGTGCTGATGGCGCCGCATTTCATCGTCGAGGACATTTCTGTGCAATCGATCGCGGCGATCAAGACCGTTTTCGAGACCACGGACCTCAAGGCCAGGCTCGGGCGCTGGCACAGGGACGTCGATAACGCTTTCTACGGCTGGAACGGCGCCTGGCTCGATCCGAAATTCCGTCACTGGGACATCTCGGACTATCTCGCCTATATCCGTCTTCCCATTCTGCTGCTGCAAGGTGTAGATGACCAGTACGGGACACTGCGTCAGATACAAATTGCGCAGGAAGAGTGCTACTGTCCTGTAGATATTGAAATCATTTCAGGCGCGGGCCATTCCCCGCATCGTGAAGCGCCGGGGGCGACGCTTGACGCGATTGAAAAGTTTGCAAGAGCGGCCCTGCGTGACGATCAGGGACTTCAGGGGCGCGCCGCATGATCCTGCGGAGGCCCGTGCATGAATGTACCGTCGCATGCCAACGGCCCGCTGCCGTGGCCCCAATGGGCCTATGTGCCGGGCGAGGCCGCCGGGCTGGATGCCGATTACGAAACGCTCGATCTTGCCAAGGCGCTGGTGCCCTCGGCCTTCCGCGGCTACGTGCCCGCCCGCCATCCGGCGCTGCGCTACGGGCTCGCGCTGAACGACCGCGGCTATTTCTGGGAATCGCAGGAGGTGCTGGAGGCAGTGTGGGCTGCCGCGCCGCAAGGCGGCCGCGAGCGCATCCTGCTGCGCGCCTGCATCCTCATCTCCAATGCAAATCTGCGGCTGCGGATGCAGAAGGCGCATTCGGCCGCACGCCTGTTCGGCGATGCGCTGGCAGAGTTGCGGTCGCTCACCGCGCGCATGGCGGTGCCGGCCGGCGACGGCTTCGTCGAGAGCTTTCCGGTTCCGGCATTGACCGCCTTGCTCCAAGCCAAGCTCGGCCGTCCCCAGCTCTCCAAGGCCGACTGGATCGCGATCAGCGCCATCGTGCGGTCCTAGGGCGGCATGCAACAAAGTGCATGTATGGCCAGCAAGACACTAGACGCGTCCAGTAAGATGCACTATTGTGCATCTAACGGTAAAACCAAGACAGCATAGGGATGGCCCATGGCCGGGGAAGATCGGCGCCTCGCAGGCGGTGCGACATTCATCGATTTCCAGACCGAGCCCTCCCGCTACCGGCACTGGAAGCTGGCGATCGACGGTGACGTCGCCACGCTGACCATGGATGTCGACGAGAACGGCGGCCTGTTCGAAGGCTATCTGCTCAAGCTCAACTCCTACGACCTCGGCGTCGACATCGAACTCGCCGACGTGGTGCAGCGCCTGCGCTTCGAGCACCCCGAGGTGAAGGTCGTGGTGATGCGCTCGGCCAAGGCCCGCGTGTTCTGCGCCGGCGCAAATATCCGCATGCTCGCGGGCTCCACCCACGCCCACAAGGTCAATTTCTGCAAGTTCACCAACGAGACCCGCAACGGCATGGAGGATTCGTCCGAGAATTCCGGCCAGCGCTTCATCACCGTGGTGAACGGCTCGGCCGCCGGCGGCGGCTATGAGCTGGCGCTCGCGACCGACCACATCATCATGGCCGACGATGGCGCTTCCGCGGTCGCTCTTCCGGAAGTGCCGCTGCTCGCGGTGCTGCCGGGCACCGGCGGCCTCACCCGCGTCGTCGACAAGCGCAAGGTGCGCCGCGACCGCGCTGATTTCTTCTGCACCATCGAGGAAGGCGTGAAAGGCAAGCGCGCCGTGCAATGGCGTCTCGTCGACGAGATCGCGCCGAACTCGAAGCTCGAAGCCAAAATCGCCGAGCGCGCGAGGGAATTCGCGGCCGCCTCCAAGCGCAAGGGCAGCGGCAAGGGCATCGCGCTTACCCCGCTCGCGCGGATGATCGACGCCAACAGCATCCGCTACGGCTTCGTTACCGTCGATATCGACCGAGCCGCCCGCATCGCCACCATCTCGATCAAGGCGCCGGAGACCGCGCCGCCCGCCGACATCGGCGGCATGATGGCGCAGGGCGCTTCGTTCTGGCCGCTGCAGGTGGCGCGCGAACTCGACGACGCCATCCTGCATCTGCGCATCAACGAGCTCGAGATCGCGATGCTGGTGTTCAAGAGCCATGGCGATCGCGCCCATGTGCTCGCCTCCGACGCCGTCCTCGAGGCCAACAAGGCGCACTGGCTGGTCAACGAGATCAGGCATTACTGGAAGCGCGTGCTCAAGCGCATCGACGTCACTTCGCGCACGCTGGTGACGCTGGTCGAGCCGGGGTCGTGCTTTGCCGGCACGCTCGCCGAACTCGTCTTCGCCGCCGACCGCTCCTACATGCTGATCGGCACGCGCCAGGGCGACAACCGCCCGCCGCCGTCGATCGAACTCTCGCCGATGAATTTCGGTCCGTATCCGATGAGCCACGGCCTGACGCGGCTGCAGTCGCGCTTCCAGGCCGATCCCTCCGATCTCGAGCGCGCCGAAGCCACCGTCGGCACCAGCCTCGACGCCGAGGCGGCCGAGGAACTCGGCCTCGTCACCTTCGCGCTCGACGACATCGATTGGGACGACGAGGTCCGCGTATTCCTCGAGGAGCGCGCCAGCTTCTCGCCCGACAGCCTCACCGGCATGGAGGCGAGCCTGCGCTTCGTCGGCCCCGAGACGATGGAATCGAAGATCTTCTCGCGCCTCACCGCCTGGCAGAACTGGATCTTCCAGCGCCCCAACGCCGTCGGCGAGGAAGGCGCGCTGCGCCGCTACGGCAGCGGCCAGAAGCCAAAATTCGATATGACGCGGGTTTAGCGACGATCGTGTCCCGGGCGCGCAGCGGCATGCCATGCCGCTGCGCCGAACCGGGACCCAGACGTGACAGACATAGGTCCCGGCTCAGCAGTGCAGCACTTCGCACCGCACTGCGCCCGGGACGCGAGACCGACCAAGGAGTACGGCCATGAACGTGAACATCATGAACGTCGACTACTCGACCAAGATTCCGAACAACGTCAATCTCGCCGAAGACCGCCAGGTGCTGAAGGCGCTCGAAGGCTGGCATCCCGGCTACATGGACTGGTGGAGCGACATGGGGCCGGAAGGCTTCCAGGAATCGCTGGTCTATCTGCGCACCGCATACTCCGTCGATCCGCGCGGCTGGGCCAAGTTCGACTATGTCCGCATGCCCGACTATCGCTGGGGCATCCTGCTGGCGCCGCAGGAGGAAAACCGCGTGGTGCCGTTCGGCGAGCACTATGGCGAGCCGGCCTGGCAGGAAGTCCCGGGCGAATATCGCGCCTTGCTGCGCCGCCTGATCGTGATCCAGGGCGACACCGAGCCGGCCTCGGTGGAGCAGCAGCGCCATCTCGGCAAGACGGCGCCCTCGCTCTACGACATGCGCAACCTGTTCCAGGTCAATGTCGAGGAGGGCCGCCATCTCTGGGCGATGGTCTATCTGCTGCAGAAATATTTTGGCCGCGATGGCCGTGAAGAGGCCGACGATCTGCTCCGCCGCCGCTCCGGCGATGCGGATGCGCCGCGCATGCTGGGCGCCTTCAACGAGGCGACGCCGGACTGGCTGTCCTTCTTCATGTTCACCTACTTCACCGACCGCGACGGCAAGATGCAGCTGCACAGCCTCGCGCAATCGGGCTTCGATCCGTTGTCGCGCACCTGCCGCTTCATGCTGACCGAGGAAGCGCACCACATGTTCGTCGGCGAGACCGGCATCACCCGCGTCGTGCAGCGCACCTGCGATGCGATGCGCGAAGCCGGCATCACCGATCCCACCGACATCGCCAAGGTCCGCGCGCTTGGCGTGATCGATCTGCCGACCATTCAGAAGAAGCTGAACCTGCACTACACGCTGTCGCTCGACCTGTTCGGCTCGGAAGTCTCGACCAACGCGGCCAACGCCTTCAACACCGGCATCAAGGGCCGCTATCACGAGACCCAGATCGACGACGATCACCAGCTCAAGAATTCGACCTATCCGGTGCTCAAGCTGATCAACGGCGAGATCAAGCTGGTCGACGAGCCGGCGCTGACTGCGCTCAACATGCGCCTGCGCGACGATTACAGCCAGGATTGCGTCAAGGGCATGCTGCGCTGGAACAAGGTGATCTCGACCGCTGGCTACGACTTCCAGCTCAAGCTGCCCAACGTCGCTTTCCATCGCCACATCGGCGAGTTCAAGGACGTGCACGCGACGCCGGACGGTCTTCTGATCGACGACGGCACCTGGGCGAGGCGCAAGGACGAATGGCTGCCCTCGACCGCCGACGGCGATTTCATCACCTCGCTGATGCAGCCCGTCACCGAGACCGGCCAATACGCGTCCTGGATATCGCCGCCGAAGGTCGGCATCGACAACAAGCCCGGCGATTTCGAATATGTGAAGATCGAGACCTGAGCGGCTGAAGCGCCGCTCTTGCAACGATGGAAGCTGTCATCACCCGCGAAAGCGGGTGATCCAGTATTCCAGAGGCGGCAGTATTTGGCCGAGAAGCCGCGGCGTACTGGATGCCCCGGTCAAACCGGCGCATGACACCGCATATGAGGTGAGAACTGAACCAGTTCTGGTCTAGTCGCTATCCCACCCGCTCCCCTTGATCCCCGGGTTCGCATAGACGATCCCGCCGTCGACCGCGATGGTCGCGCCTACCACGTAATCGCCCGCGCGTGAGGCCAGATAGATTGCCGCGCCCGCCATGTCCTCGTCGGTGCCGATGCGGCCCACGGGCACGCGGGTCGAGACCTCGTCGGCATGATCGCGCGCGGCGCGGTTCATGTCGGACTTGAACGGGCCCGGCGCGATCGCGCTGACCACGATGTGGTCGGGGACCAGCTTGACCGCCATCCGCCGCGTCAGGTGAATGAGGCCGGCCTTGCTCGCGGCGTAGGAATAGGTCTCGCCTGGATTGACGAAGATGCCGTCGATCGAGGCGATGTTGATCACCTTGGCCGGCCGCTCCGCGCTGGCCGATGCGCGCAGCGTCGGCGCCAGCGCCTTGGTCAGGAAGAACGGCGCCTTGACGTTGAGGTTCATCACCTTGTCCCAGCCGCTCTCCGGAAATTCGTCGAACTCCGCGCCCCAGGCCGCACCCGCATTGTTGACGAGGATGTCGAGCTTCTGCTCGTGCGTCACGAACTCGCTCGCCAGCAGCTCGCAGCCGGCGACCGTCGAGATGTCGATCGGCAGTGCGATGCACTCGCCGCCATATTGCGCGGTGAGCTCTTTTGCGGTGGCCTCGCACGGTCCCGCCTTGCGCGCGGTGATGTAGACCTTGGCGGCGCCTGCGCTGAGAAATCCTGCCGCGATCATCTTGCCGATGCCGCGCGAGCCGCCGGTCACCAGCGCAATGCGGCCCTTGAGCGAGAACAGATCGTTGAACATGGTGCCTCCCTTGGTTGGCGACGTTTTGAGCGGGGTGGCGAAGGGAGTCAAGGAAGGCGCTGCCTGCGCGTGTGGCGCTTCGTCCGACCAACAAACGCGATGTCGTCCTCGCCAAGGCGGGAACCCATAACCACGGGGATGAGTTTGGCGAAGACTGGTCGTCCGGGATTGCTGCCGAAAATATAGTGATGGATTTCGCGGTATGGGTCCCTGCGTTCGCAGGGACGACAGCGGAGAGTGAGGCTTAAGCCGCCGCGATCCGGCGAAAGCCGTTCCACATCGCGGTCGCGGCGCCCGAGGTGAGCACCGGCAGGATACGCGTGTCCTGATAATTGCCGTTGAGCGAAACGCGCGGCAGCGCGGTCATGTGGCCGGCGTTCTCGGCGAACAGCATGCCGGGCCGCGTCGTCACCGCGGTCTTGAAGCCGGCGGCGGCGGCCAGCGCGAATTCACGCGCGCCCGCTGCCTCGCGGTTGCCATAGGGATAGGCGAAATGCAGCACCGGGCGCTCCAGCGCCTCTTCAATTCGTGCACGGCTCGTCGCCATCTCCTGCGCAGCGATCTCCTCGCTCTGCTTGGCGAGATTGCAATGGCTGATGCTGTGGGCGCCGATCGTGACCAGCGGATCGGCGGCAAATCTCTTCACCTCGTCCCAGCTCAGGCACAGGCTGCGGCACAGCGCGGCCATGTCGACGTCGTATCTAGCGCAGAGCGCCTCGATCTCGCGCTGGAGATCGTGCTCGCCCGGCAGTCCGCGCAGCCAGTCGTGCAGGCGATCGAAAGCCGCCTGCTTTGCGGCGGGCGTCGTGGCATCGAGCTGCAAGGAAGAATTGCCGATCTGGACGTCGATCTGCTCGGCCTTGGCGACAATGGCTTCCAGAGCGGTCCACCACAGACGTCCGGTGCCCTCGGCGAAATCGCTCGCGACATACACGGTCAAAGGCGCGTCAAATTCGCGCAGCACCGGCAGCGCATAGTCGAGATTGTCGCGATAGCCGTCGTCGAGGGTGAAGGCGGCGAAGCGGCGAGTGAACCGGCCCTGCACCAGGCGCTCGTGCAACTCGTCCATGCTGACGATGTCGATCTGGCGCGAGCGCAAATGGCTCAGCGTGGCGCGCAGGAATTCCGGAGTGACCTCGAGATGCCGGTTCGGTTGAAACGCAGCCTCGTGGGCCGGCCGCACGTGGTGCAGCATGAAAATGGCGCCCACGCCCGACAACAGGGGACGCAGCAAATGGTGCGCTCCACTGAAATAGAGCGCCCCCAGCCCGGCGCGGATGACGTTGTTGCGGAGCTGTTTCATGGCAGGCTGGTGAATCCCCGGGGCATTCCGCCTGCAACTTAGGGTGGGACTCTTGAAGAAAAAGTTATTCCAATTGTCCATGCAGGGCCTTGGGAGGGCCTCCATTTCAGGTTTGACAGCCTGCCAAGGGTTTGTTTTGTCTCCGTTTCCAGAGTTCGGGTCGTCGAATGCAAAAGCTTTTCAGGTGGGCCAGCAAATGGTGGCCAGGGCTCATTCCCCTGGCCGTCATGTGGGGAATTGCGGCCTGGAACAACACCTTGCCGGTCGAGGCCGACCTCGCCGCCCGCAGCTCGGCCGCCCTCAAGGACACCGTTCTGGACAAGACCCGAATCGCCGTGGACGGCCGCGACGTCAGCCTGGCCGCGGACGCCTTCTCCGAGGAAGGACGCCGTGACGCCGTGATGGCGGTCGAGATCGTCCCCGGCGTGCGCCTGGTCGACGACCGGACCCGCCTAGTTCCGGAGGCGAAACCCTTCGTCTGGACCGCCGAACGCGACGTGGTGCGGGTGACACTGTCAGGCTCCGCGCCGTTGCCGTCGATGAAGGGCCGGCTGACCGAGGCGGCGCGCAAGGAGGTTGGCGGCGTCGAGGTTTCCGACCGGATGGGGCTGGCGCGCGGTGCGCCGCCGCGGTTCGAGGCCGCCGCGATGCTGCTGCTCGACCAGATCGGCAGGCTGAAGGACGGCAAGATCACGATCACCGATACCCAGGTCAATCTCTCCGGCATGGCGCGGGAGCTCGGTGGTCGCGAGGCGATCGCGGCCGCGCTCAAGAACCTGCCCGAGGGCTTTTCGATCGCCGCCAACGAGATCAAGGCGCCGCCCTATATTTTCCAGGCCTACAAGGATCCAGTTGCCGCGACCGTGACGCTGACCGGCTACGTGCCCGACAACAATCTGCATGCCGCCATTGCAACGGGCGCCGCGCGCAAATTCTTCAATGAGAAGATCGTCGACAACCTCAAGGCCAGCATCGGCGCGCCCGGCTCCTTCAACACTGCGGTGCTTGCAGCCCTTGGCGGACTGTCGCGGCTGTCGACCGGCACGCTGGTCGTCTCCGATCGCGAGGTGAAGCTGTCGGGCGATGCGCTCTACGAGGGTGCCGCGAACGAGCTTCGCGCCGGCCTCGGCAAGGATTTTCCCAAGAGCTGGCAATACAAGCCGGAAATCACCGTGAAACCAGCGGCAGGCCCGGTCGATGGCACCGTCTGCCAGCAATTGTTCTCGGAGTTGCTGAACAAGGGCAAGATCCGCTTCGCCACCGGGCGCGCCGACATCGATCCGGATTCCGCCGGCATTCTCGACCATCTCATCGAGACTGCGTTGCGCTGCCCCACCACCAACATCGAGGTCGCAGGGCACACCGATGCCGACGGCGAGGACGCCAGCAATCAGGTTCTCTCGGAGAAGCGCGCCCAGGCGGTGATCGACTATCTGGTCAAGGCCGGTCTGCCCGCCAGCCGCTTCACCGCGGCCGGGTATGGCAGCACCCAGCCCGTCGCCGGCAACGACACTGACGATGGCAAGGCGCAGAACCGCCGCATCGAATTTCTGGTGAGGTGACGATGCCCTATCTCGTTTCGTTCCATCTCGGCTGGCTGATCGGATCTCTGCTGCTGGGCTTTTGCATGGGCTGGATCTCGGTGGTCCAGCGCGGCAACGGCACCTCGAAAGTCACTGCGCGCTGGCTCGCCGCGCTCGCCGTCGCCCTGGTCGCAGCCTCGTTCTCCCATGTGGTCCCCGGCCGTTTCGGCTACTGGCTCGACCTCGGCCTGGTGATGTTCGCCTGCTACCTCGTCGGCTGCACGATCGGCGCCTGGCTGCGTGACCGGGTGGTCTCGCGGAGCCAGCCTGCGGCCGCTCCGTAATGTTGCCCTGCACCGGCCGCAGCAAGGCGCGACCAAACGTGCCGGTGCCCCCTCTTTCAACAGCCGCGCGCGGCCCATAGATTGACGTCGGCCCAAGCCATGACGGAACATTGCCCGGCCGAAATCATCAAAACTTCATGGCCCCTGCGCAGGATTACCATGGAGATTCGCATCACTCTTGCCGCCGAAAGCGCCAAACCGTGCACCAGGGGCCCGCAATCCTGCCTAAAATATTGAAGGCACGGGTTTTTGTTCGAATTGCCGAATTCCACTCCGCCCCAAAACGCGCTAGTGGAGGGGCGGGGGGCATGCGCGATGCCGCAGCCGGCGGCGAGGGGTCGTTGAGTGCCCTTGCGTCGTCTGCCTGTCCGCTGGCCACCCCGGCCGCTGAAGCGTTTTTCGAGGTCTAGATGCTGGAAGCCATACGCAGGGCGATCACGTTTCTGCGCCAGAAGCAAATCCTGCATAAGCTTGGAGTTGTGGTCAGCGTCGCGGTCATCGGCATCGCTTGCTATGTGCTCTACCACATGCTGCGCGGCATCGACATGAACGAGGTGATCGAGGCCATCAAGAGCACCGAGCCGCGCCAGATTGCGATGGCGGCGCTGTTCGTGGCCGCAGGCTATTTCACCCTGACCTTCTACGATTTGTTCGCCGTGCGCGCGATCGGCCGCAGCCATGTGCCCTACCGGGTTAATGCGCTCGCCGCCTTCACCAGCTATTCGATCGGCCACAATGTCGGCGCCAGCGTCTTCACCGGCGGCGCGGTGCGCTACCGAATCTATTCGGCCTATGGCCTGAACGCGATCGACGTCGCCAAGATCTGCTTTCTCGCCGGCCTGACCTTCTGGCTCGGCAATGCCGCCGTGCTCGGCCTCGGCATTTCCTACCATCCGGAAGCCGCCGCCTCGATCGACCAGCTTCCGCCCTGGCTGAACCGTACCCTGGCGATGATGATCATCGCGGGGCTCGTCGCCTATGTGGTCTGGGTCTGGACCCATCCGCGCGTGGTCGGCCGCGGTCCCTGGACCGTGGTGCTGCCGGGCGGCCCGCTGACGCTGCTCCAGATCGCGATCGGCATCATCGACCTCGGCTTCTGCGCGCTTGCGATGTACGTGCTGGTCCCGGACGAGCCCAACCTCGGCTTCGTCGTGGTCGCCGTGATCTTCGTGTCGGCGACGTTGCTCGGCTTTGCCAGCCATTCGCCCGGGGGCCTCGGCGTGTTCGACGCCGCCATGCTGGTCGGCCTCTGGCAGATGGACCGGGAGGAACTGCTCGGCGGCATGCTGCTGTTCCGCGTCCTCTATTATCTCTCCCCCTTCGTCATCTCTGTAATCTTGCTGACGTTTCGCGAGGTTATCATCGGCGCTCGTTCGAAGCGGCTGCAACAGGCGGCGCTCAAGCTCGACCCCGGTCCGGCGCCCGAAGCTGCCTATGTGAGAGAACGCAGCGACGGCGGCGTCTGACCGGCGCAGTCCTCCAGGAGAAGCCCGTCCGATGGCGATCGACGCCCCATCTTCTTCTCCCGCCGCGCAGCCCTGGTCCGACCGGCTGCGGCACTCGACCATCATCCTGATAGCCGCGGCGCTGGCGCTGTCGGTGGTGGTCGCGCTCGGCGAATTGTCGGTGATGCGGGCGGGGGCCGTCTTTCTGTGCATCGCGGCCGCGGCCCTGATCCCCTGGCGGCTGCACGATACCGCCGCCTCGCGTGACGAAACGCGGCGCGTCAACCCGGTCGAGAGCGCGGCGGTGGCGGCGGTCGTCGCCGGCATGCCGGATCCGGCGGTGCTGCTCGATCGCGCCGGCCGCGTCATCCACCTCAATGCCGCCGCCGCACAGCTCGCGCCGGCGCTGCGCCGGAACGAACTCGCCCAGTTCGCGCTGCGCTCGCCCGAGATCATCACCGCGCTGCGCGAGTCGATCGCGACCACCGAGCCGCGGCGCGCGACCTATCTCGACCATGTTCCGGTCGATCGCTGGATGGAGCTGATCATCACGCCGGTGCCGGTACCCACCACTTTCGGCGGCGCCGACAAGTGCATGCTGATGACCTTCCACGACCAGACGCCGCTGCGCCGGGTCGAGGAGATGCGCGCCGACTTCGTCGCCAACGCCAGCCACGAACTGCGCACGCCCCTTGCCGCGCTGTCGGGCTTCATCGACACGCTGCAGGGCCAGGCCAAGGACGATCCCAAGGCGCGCGAGCGTTTTCTTGGCATCATGCACAATCAGGCGACCCGGATGGCGCGGCTGATCGACGATCTCCTGTCGCTGTCGCGGGTCGAACTGTCGGCCCATGTCCGGCCCGATACCCTGGTCGATCTGCTGCCGATCATCTTCCAGGTCGCCGACGGTCTCGAACCACTGGCCCGGGAACGCCAGGTCGAGATCGAGACCAGCCTGCCGGAGACGCCGGTGATGATCGCGGGCGACCGCGAGGAATTGCTCCGCCTGTTTGAGAACCTGATCGAGAACGCGCTCAAATACGGCGCCTCGGGCGGACGCGTCATTGTGTCGCTGATCTCAGGCGCTGCGCCTGATGGAACTCAGGAAATCCGGATCCTGGTCCGGGATTTCGGCCCCGGCATCGCCCCGGAGCACCTGCCGCGGCTGACCGAGCGGTTCTACCGGGTGGACGTCGGCGACAGCCGTTCGCAGGGCGGCACGGGGCTCGGATTGTCGCTGGTGAAACATATTGTTAACCGTCACCGCGGCCGGCTCCTGATCGAAAGCGTGCCCAAGCAGGGCGCCACTTTCACGGCTTGTTTCCCCCAGGTCAAGGCTGCGACGCAGGTCTGAAATCAAAGCGATTTCAATCGCTTGACCGTGTCATCCGACTGTCACGAAACCTTCGTAAAAGCACAGCCGACCGCTCCTACAGGGGCGGGACGGGGAGCGCGATCGGGCGCTGATGGCGCTTCGCTCCCCTGTATGGAGACCAGCATGAATTTCATCAAAACGATCGTCGCTGCCGGCTTGGTTGCCGCATCGACGACTGCGGCCTTTGCTGCCGACATCACGGGCGCCGGTGCGACCTTCCCGTTCCCGATCTATTCGAAGTGGGCTGACGCCTACAAGAAGGAGACCGGCAACGGCCTGAACTACCAGTCGATCGGTTCCGGCGGCGGCATCAAGCAGATCCAGGCCAAGACCGTGACCTTCGGCGCGACCGATGCCCCGCTCAAGGCCGAGCAACTCGAGAAGGACGGCCTCGTCCAGTGGCCGATGGTGATGGGTGCCATCGTTCCCGTCGTCAACCTCGAGGGCGTGAAGCCGGGCGAGCTGGTGTTCGACGGCGAGACGCTCGCCAACGTCTATCTCGGCAAGATCACCAAGTGGGACGACGCGGCCATCAAGAAGCTCAATCCGAACGTGAAGCTGCCGTCGGACGCGATCACGGTCGTGCGCCGTTCGGACGGTTCGGGCACCACCTTCAACTTCACCAACTATCTCTCCAAGGCGAGCGCCGACTGGAAGAGCAAGGTCGGTGAGGGCACCGCGGTCGAGTGGCCGGTCGGTGTCGGCGCCAAGGGCAACGAAGGCGTGTCGGGCAATATCGGCCAGACCAAGAACTCGATCGGCTATGTCGAGTATGCCTATGCCAAGCAGAACAAGCTGACCTACGCCGCCCTCGTCAACAAGAGCGGCAAGACGGTGCAGCCGACGGTCGAGGCCTTCCAGGCCGCCGCTGCCAACGCCGACTGGGCCAAGGCTCCCGGCTACTACGTCATCCTGACCGACCAGCCCGGCGACAAGTCCTGGCCGATCACGGCGGCGACCTTCATCCTGATGCACAAGGAACCGACGGACAAGGCGGCCTCGAAGGAAGCCATCAAGTTCTTCACCTGGGCGTTCAAGAGCGGCGACAAGATGGCCGAGGAGCTCGACTACATCCCGATGCCCGACAGCGTCGTGAAGCTGATCGAGAAGACCTGGTCTGCCGACATCAAGAGCTGAGCAGGGCTCTCGTGTCCCGGACGCGCTGCAGCGTGCAACGCTGCGGCGCAGAGCCGGCACCCACAAGCGCTAGGCCCCGGATCAGCGTCGCGCCGCTTCGCGCGGCAACGCATCCGGGGCACGAGACCAGAGACTTGAAAAAACGTATCGTCAGTACAGGGGATCGGCGTGGCAGAGATGGCTGTCGAGAGCAATGTAGTTGATGCTGCCGGACCGTATGATCGCGCCAAGGCGTTGGGCGCTTTCAAGCTTGGCGACGTCACGTTTTACTGGATCACACGGCTGAGCGCGATCTCGGTGCTGCTGATCCTCGGCGGCATCATCCTGTCGCTCATCATCGGCGCCTTCCCGGCGATGAAGGAATTCGGCTTCTCGTTCCTGTGGACGCAGCGCTGGGCGCCGTCGGCGGATCCGCCGGTGCTCGGCGCGCTCGGGCCGATCTACGGCACCCTCGTCACCTCCTTCATCGCGATGCTGATCGCGATTCCCGTCGGTCTCGGCATTGCGATCTTCCTGACCGAACTCTGTCCGCAATGGCTGCGCCGCCCGATCGGCATGGCGATCGAGTTGCTCGCCGGCATTCCCTCGATCATCTACGGCATGTGGGGCTTCTTCGTGCTGGGCCCGTTCCTGGCCAACAGCTTCCAGCCCTTCATGATCAAGGTCTTCGACAGCGTTCCCGTGCTGGGTTCGATCTTCGCGGGGCCGCCGTCCTATCTCAGCCTGTTCAACGCCGCGCTGATCCTCGCCATCATGGTGCTGCCGTTCATCACCTCGATCTCGGTCGACGTGTTCAAGACGGTGCCGCCGGTGCTGAAAGAGGCGGCCTACGGCGTCGGCTGCACCACCTGGGAAGTCGTGCGCAGCGTGGTTATTCCCTACACCCGCGTCGGCGTCATCGGCGGCGTCATGCTGGCGCTGGGACGCGCGCTCGGCGAGACCATGGCGGTGACCTTCATCATCGGCAACTCGTTCCGGATCTCGGGCTCGATCTTCGCGCCGGGCACGACGATTTCGGCCGCGATCGCATCCGAATTCGCCGAAAGCGACGGCCTTCACCAATCCGGCCTGATCCTGCTGGGCCTGCTGCTGTTCGTGCTGACATTCTTCGTGCTCGCGGGCGCCCGGCTGATGCTGATGCGCCTTGAAAAGAAGGCGGGGAACTAGCGCCATGAACCCGATCTATTCGCGCCGCCGCCGCAAGGACATCTTCGTCCGCGGACTCTGCATCGCCGCTGCCGCCTTCGGCGTCACCTGGCTCGCGCTGATCCTGATCACGCTGCTCTACAATGGCGTGGCCGGGCTCAACGTTCAGATCTTCACCGAGAATACGCCGCCGCCCGGTTCAAACGAAGGCGGCCTGCTCAACGCCATCGTCGGCTCGCTGCTGATGACAATAATCGGCGTCGGCATCGGTGCGCCGCTCGGCATGTTCGCCGGAACCTATCTCGCCGAGTACGGCCGCAACGACAAGCTGACCTCGGTGATCCGCTTCATCAACGACATCCTGCTGTCGGCGCCCTCGATCATCATCGGCCTGTTCATCTATGGCGCCGTGGTGGTGCCGATGCGCGGCTTCTCGGCGCTCGCCGGCTGTCTCGCGCTCGCGGTCATCGTCATCCCGGTGGTGCTGCGCACGACCGAGGACATGCTGCTGCTGGTGCCGAACGCGCTGCGCGAGGCGGCTTCGGCGCTCGGCCTGCCGCGCTCGCTGGTGATCAAGCGGATCGCCTACCGCTCGGCCCGCGCCGGCCTCATCACCGGCGTGCTGCTCGCCACCGCGCGCGTTGCCGGTGAAACCGCGCCGCTGCTGTTCACCGCGCTGTCGAACCAGTTCTTCAGCCTGGACCTGACCAAGACGATGGCGAACCTGCCGGTTACCATCAACAACTTCGTGCAGAGCCCCTACGCCTACTGGAAGCAGCTGGCGTGGAGCGGGGCACTGCTCATTACCCTGACCGTTCTTGCCCTGAATATTGGTGCGCGCATCCTTGGCGCCGAGAGGACCGCAAAATGAGTGAGCTTTCCGTATCGATGAGCGCGGCCGGTGGGTTGCCGCAGGCGCCGGTGCTGCCCGAGGCCCCGGCCAAGGTGACGGTGCGCAACCTGAACTTCTATTACGGCGAGCACCATGCGCTGAAGAACATCAACCTGGCGCTCGGCACCAACCGCGTCACGGCATTCATCGGCCCGTCGGGCTGCGGCAAGTCGACCCTGCTGCGTATCTTCAACCGGATGTACGATCTCTATCCGGGCCAGCGCGCCACCGGTCAGCTCATGCTCGACCAGACCAACATTCTCGACCCCCGGCTCGACCTCAATCTGCTGCGCGCCCGCGTCGGCATGGTGTTCCAGAAGCCGACGCCGTTCCCGATGACGATCTACGAAAACATCGCCTTCGGCATCCGTCTCTACGAGAAGATCTCGAAGTCCGAGATGGACGATCGCGTCGAGAAGGCGCTGCGCGGCGGCGCGCTGTGGAACGAGGTCAAGGACAAGCTCAACGCCTCCGGCCTGTCGCTCTCGGGCGGCCAGCAGCAGCGTCTCTGCATCGCCCGGACCGTCGCGGTGCGGCCCGAAGTGATCCTGTTCGACGAGCCGTGCTCGGCGCTGGACCCGATCTCGACCGCCAAGGTCGAGGAGCTGATCCAGGAACTGTCCGAGAACTACACGATCGCGATCGTCACCCACAACATGCAGCAGGCGGCGCGCGTCTCCGACAAGACCGCTTTCATGTATCTCGGCGAGCTGATCGAGTTCGACGACACCAGCAAGATCTTCACGTCGCCGACCGATCGGCGCACGCAGGACTACATCACCGGCCGGTTCGGCTGAGGAGACGGGACATGGGTACCGAACATACCGCAAAGGCCTTCGACACCGACCTCCAGGAGCTCACGCGCCTGGTCGCGGAAATGGGCGGCATCGCCGAGCGCCTGATCGTCGATTCCGTCGACGCCCTGATCCGCCGCGACGTCGCGCTCGGCCAGCGCGTGGTCGCGGCCGACGCCGAGATCGACGCGCTCCAGAAGAAGATCGAGGAGCGCGCCGTGCTCACCATCGCGCGCCGGCAGCCGATGGCGGTCGACCTGCGCGAGATCGTCGGCGCCATGCGCGTCGCGACCGATCTGGAGCGGATCGGCGACCTCGCCAAGAACATGGGCAAGCGCGTCGCGGCGCTGGAGACGGATTTCCATCCGCTCAAGCTGTTCCGCGGCCTCGAGCACATGACCGACCTCGTGCAGCAGCAGGTCAAGTCGGTGCTGGACGCCTATGCCGCGCATGATCTGCCGGCGGCGATGGCGGTGTGGAAGGGCGACGAGGAAGTCGACGCCATATGCACCTCGTTGTTCCGCGAACTCCTCACCTACATGATGGAGGATCCGCGCAACATCTCGTTCTGCATCCACCTGATGTTCTGCGCAAAGAACATCGAGCGTATCGGCGACCACGCCACCAACATCGCCGAGACCGTGTTTTACATGATCGAAGGCCAGGCGATGACCGACAAACGGCCGAAGGGCGACATGACGACCTTCGCCACCACGGTCCCGAACACCTGATTACCTGAGGAGCCACGACCCGATGGGCGCACGCATTATGGTGGTTGAGGACGAGGAAGCTCTCACCGAGCTGCTTCGCTACAACCTCGAAGGCGACGGCTACGACGTCGAGACGGTGATGCGCGGCGATGACGCCGACACCCGCCTCAAGGAGCACATTCCCGATCTGATCGTGCTCGACTGGATGCTGCCGGGCCTTTCGGGGATCGAGCTGTGCAGGCGCTTGCGCACGCGCCCTGAGACCAAGCAGCTTCCGATCATCATGCTCACCGCGCGCGGCGAGGAGAGCGAGCGGGTGCGCGGTCTTGCGACCGGCGCCGACGACTACATCGTCAAGCCGTTCTCGGTTCCGGAACTGCTGGCTCGTGTGAAGGGCCTGTTGCGCCGCGCCAGCCCGGAGCGGCTCGCCGCCGTGCTCGCCTTTGGCGACATCGAGCTCGACCGCGACAAGCGCCGCGTGGCGCGCTCGGGCCGGCCGATCGACCTCGGCCCGACCGAATACCGCCTGCTGGAGTTCTTCCTGGAGCATCCCGGCCGCGTGTTCTCGCGCGAGCAGCTGCTCGACAGCGTCTGGGGCCGCGACATCTACATCGACGAACGCACCGTCGACGTGCATATCGGCCGTCTGCGCAAGTTGCTCAATCTCGGCCGCGAGCAGGACCCGATCCGCACCGTCCGCGGCGCCGGCTACGCGCTCGACGATCGCTTCGCCAAGGCGGAGCAGACGTAAGTTGGTTGAGCTGCGGTTGGCTTAGAGCGTTTTCGAACGAAGTGGATATCGGTTCGCGTGAAGAAAACGCGTCAAAACAGAATCGAGAGCTTCGGTTCTGATTCGATCAGAACCGAAAAAGCTCTTGAGAGCTGCGGCAGCAATTTTCGTCGTCATCCCGGGGCGCGCGCAGCGCGAGCCCGGGATCCATAACCACAGGGCGTGGTTTGGCGAAGACTCGGAGTAACCCTCATCGGGCAACAATCGCGCCGTGTGGTTATGGATCCCCGCTTTCGCGGGGATGACACCGAGGAACGGGAGCCGTCATCGTGTGACGGCTCTATGATTTCGGAACGAACCTATCTGATCTCAGAACGAATTTAACGCGGACCGGGCTTCGCCGGCGCACGCCGGCGATCGGCTGCCGGCTGATACGCAACCCGCGAGTGCTGGGCGCAATAGGGCAGGCCGGAGAGCGCCTTGCCGCCGCAGAAGAAGAAATCCGGGCTCGAGGGATCGCCGACCGGCCAGTGGCAGGTCGCCTCGTTCAGTTCGAGCAGCGACAGCCGCTGGCTCATCGGCACTACGTTGTCGTAGGTGACCGGTTCGGCTTCGACCTCGACCTCGAAAGCCTGAGCCAGCGCGGTGTTGCCGCGCGCGATCGGCCGCGTCACCCGCATCATGTGCTGGGCGGGACGCGCCTTGCGCGGCCGGGGCGCAGCGGATGAGGGGCTCTTGGCGCGGCCGGACAGGCCGAGCCTGTGCACCTTGCCGATCACGGCGTTGCGGGTGACATTACCGAGCTCTGCCGCGATCTGGCTGGCCGACAACCCGGCCTCCCAGAGCTTCTTCAGTTGCTCGACGCGATCATCCGACCAGGTCAAAACCGTCATTGCACCCTTTCCTTCGCCGCGCGCCTGCCATCCTGGGGCTGCACTGCGAATGCCTAAGCCTCGAAAAACCCGTGCCGTCAGAATCCCTTAAGGCTCGCCGGGCACCGAGAGCCGCCCGAACGTTTACGCCGGTACATGAGGACTTAGAGATCAGAACTGCCGCACGAGATGTCGTATCTGACAAGTCAAACGCTACAATATGGCGTGACTCACGCGCAAGAGTCCGCCGACTCGCTTCCACATGTTCCGTCGCGAAAACACGCAAAATCGCCACCGCAAGACTACGGATTCAGCGTTTCGCGAGGCTTTCCGGGCGGCATTGACACCCGTTTCACCAGGCATAAGATAGCGTTACGTGCCGCCCTTAAAAGGCGGCACGTTTCGTTTTCCGGGCCGGTGAATGGTGCGTTGCGTAACGCAAGGCTCACCGTCCGCAACAGTCAAGTGATCGTCATGACCAGCAGCGCAGCGCCGCATTTGCTTCCCGTTTTCGCCAGGTCCGAGCTCGGTTTCGAGCGCGGTGAAGGCAGCTGGCTGATCGCAACCAACGGCGAGCGCTATCTCGATTTCACCTCCGGCGTCGCGGTGAATGCGCTGGGCCATGCCCATCCCGCGCTGGTCAAGGCGTTGCAGGAGCAGGCGACGAAGCTCTGGCACATGTCGAACCTGTTCCAGAGCCCGGACGGCGAGAAGCTCGCCGCGCGTCTGTGCAGCGAGAGTTTTGCGGACTTCGTGTTCTTCTGCAATTCGGGTGCCGAGGCGCTGGAAGGCGTGATCAAGCTGGTCCGCCATCATCACTTCTCCAAGGGGCATCCGGAGCGCTATCGCATCATCACCTTCGAGGGCGCCTTCCACGGCCGCACGCTGGCGACGCTGGCCGCGACCGGCTCCGCCAAATATCTCGAAGGTTTCGGCCCGCCGATGGACGGCTTCGACCAGGTCCCGCATGGCGACATCGAGGCCGTGAAGAAGGCGATCGGTCCGCACACCGCCGGTATCCTGATCGAGCCGATCCAGGGCGAGGGCGGCGTGCGCACGTCGCCGCCGGCCTTCCTCCGGGCCTTGCGCCAGCTCTGCGACGAGAAGGGTCTCTTGCTCGCATTCGACGAGGTGCAGACCGGCATGGGCCGCACCGGCGATCTGTTCGCGCATCGCCGCACCGGCGTCACGCCTGACGTGATGTCGCTGGCCAAAGCGCTCGGCGGCGGCTTTCCGATCGGCGCGATCCTGGCGACCGCGGACGCGGCGGCCGGCATGGGGCCCGGCTCGCACGGCTCGACCTTCGGCGGCAATCCGCTGGCGATCGCGGCGGCGACCGCCGTGCTCGACGTCATGCTCAAGCCCGGCTTCTTCGATCATGTGCAGAAGATGTCGCTGCTGCTGAAGCAGAAGCTCGCCTCCGTGATCGACCGCCATCCCGACGTGGTCAGCGAAGTGCGCGGCGAGGGCCTCCTGATCGGCATCAAGGCCGTGGTGCCGTCCGGCGATCTCGTCGCGGCGCTGCGGAACGAAAAGCTGCTCACGGTCGGCGCGGGCGACAATGTCGTGCGCTTCCTGCCGCCTTTGATCGTCACCGAAGCCGAGATCGAGGACGGCGTCATCAGGCTCGAGCGCGCCTGCGCTGCGATTTCCTCCGGCCAGACCAAGCAGGCGGCAAGCTGATGAGCAAGCAGCCTGCGAAAACGCCCAGGCACTTCCTGGACATCAACGAGCTGCCGCTGTCGGAGCTCAAGAGCATGCTCGCCGCGTCCACCGCGATGAAGGCGAAACAGAAGGCGCATCAGCCGGTCAGGCCGCTCGAAGGCAAGACCCTGGCCATGATCTTCGAGCGGCCGTCGACCCGCACCCGCGTGTCGTTCGATGTCGGCATGCGCCAGCTCGGCGGCGAGGCGATCATGCTCACCGGCGCCGAGATGCAACTCGGCCGCGGCGAGACCATTGCCGACACCGCGCGCGTGCTGTCGCGCTATGTCGACGCCATCATGATCCGCATCCTCAATCACGAGGCGCTGCTGGAACTCGCGGCCAACGCCACCGTGCCCGTCATCAACGGCCTGACGCGCCGGTCGCATCCCTGCCAGGTGATGGCCGACCTCATGACCTTCGAGGAACATCGCGGTCCGATCGAGGGCCGGACCGTTGCCTGGACCGGCGACGACAACAACGTGCTTGCGTCCTGGGCCCATGCCGCCGAGCGCTTCAAGTTCCAGCTCAACGTCGCAACGCCGCCCGAACTCGCGCCGAAGAAAGTCATGCGCGACTTCATCAAGGCGACCGGCGCGTCGATCGTGCTCGGCACCGATCCCGAAGCCGCCGTGAAGGGCGCCGACTGCGTCGTCACCGACACCTGGGTGTCGATGGGCGACAAGGAAGGCGAGCACCGCCACAACGTGCTCAAGCCTTATCAGGTCAATGCGAAGCTGATGTCGCTGGCCAAGCCCGATGCTCTGTTCATGCATTGCCTGCCCGCCCATCGCGGTGAGGAAGTCACGGACGAGGTGATCGACGGCCCGCAATCGGTGGTGTTCGACGAGGCCGAAAACCGCCTGCACGCGCAGAAGGGCATCCTGGCCTGGTGCTTCGACGCGGTGAAGTGAAGCGATGGCGCGGGCGGGTTAGGTGTGCGGTTTGCCGCCTGTTCCGCTGTCATCCCGGACAAGCGCCGCACAGCGGCGCGCAGATCCGGGATCCATAACCACAGGATGGTGTGTGGCGATGACTCGGAGTTGTCATCTCGCGCCATCACGTCATCCTGTGGTTATGGGTCCCGGGTTCGCGCTTCGCGCGCCCCGGGACGACACCGAGTTTGAGATTTCTAGGTAAAGTTCAAACGGCGTCTGAGCTGCGCGCCCCCTTCCATTTTTCTCCTCCGACCCCAGATATCGGCCATGGTTTCCCAAACTCCTGACATGAAAACCGGGCCAGAGGGCCCGGTTCGCGCCCCATCGGCGGTTCCGGTCGACGATGCCGTGCTGCCCTATGAGGTCGACGCGCTCGACGTGCGCGGGCGGCTGGTCCGGCTCGGCCCGGCGCTCGACGAGATCCTCACCAAGCATGATTATCCCCCCGCCGTCGGCAAGCTGCTCGGCGAGGCCATCGTGCTGACGACGCTGCTTGGCTCGGCGCTGAAATTCGAGGGCCGCTTCATTCTCCAGGCCCAGACCGACGGGCCGGTGTCGTTCCTGGTCGTCGACTATCAGGCGCCGGATCGGCTGCGCGCCTATGCGCGCTTCGATGCCGAACGCCTCGGCGATACCAGAGATTCCGGCGCGCTGCTCGGCCGCGGTCATCTCGCCATGACCATCGACCAGGGCCCCGACATGAGCCGCTACCAGGGCTTGGTCGCGCTCGACGGCGGCAGCCTCGAAGACGCCGCCCACGAATATTTCCTGCGCTCCGAGCAGATCCCGACGCGCGTGCGTCTTGCGGTTGGCGAGGAGTGGCGCTCCAACGACGGCGGCAAGCACCGCTGGCGCGCCGGCGGCATGCTGATGCAGTTTCTGCCCAAGGCGCCGGAGCGCGCGCGGCAGGCCGATCTGGATCCCGGCGATGCGCCCGAAGGCGTCGAAGTGCATGCGGTCGCCGAGGATGACGCCTGGGTCGAGGCGCGCTCGCTGATCGAGACCGTCGAGGACGTCGAACTGATCGACCCGGACCTCTCCGGCGAGCGGCTGCTGTACCGCCTGTTCCACGAGCGCGGTGTGCGCGTGTTCAACCCGCTGGTCCTGAAGGCGCAATGCTCCTGTTCGCGCGATGCGGTCGGCGCCATGCTGAAGAGCTTCTCGCCCGAGGACCGCGCCGACATGGTCAAGGACGACAAGGTCGTCGTGACCTGCGAATTCTGCTCGTCGGTGTACGAGTTCACACCGAATGAAGCGGGCGTCGAGGACGCGTAGGCGATTGATCGAGTAGATGGGGTAACGGGCCGGCCGCCCGCTCGCTACGGCGCGATTTGCAAGCGCGCTCGCGAGCGGCCTGTTGGTTG
>NZ_JAFCKW010000032.1 GCF_018129965.1 Bradyrhizobium diazoefficiens
ACAGAAGCAAGTGCCCAGCGATTGGATCAGGCAAAAAGGGATTGACTTACTGAGGCCCGTTACAGAAGCCCGGATGGAGCGAAAGCGTAATCCGGGAATCGTGCCGCAAACGACGACGGTCCCGGATTGCGCTTCGCTCCACCCGGGCTACGCGATCTGCCTCGCCTACCCGCCCCGGAGCACCCTCAGCGCATTCAAAATCACCGCGACGTCGATCACTTCCTGGAGCATCGCGCCCTGGACCGGAGTGAGATAGCCGAATGCGGCGGCGATCATGCCGAGCGTGGACAATCCGATGCCGACATAGACGCTTTCCAGCGCGATGAAACGCGTGCGGCGCGCGATTTCGATCGCCGGCACGATGCGGTCGAGACCGTCGACCAGCAGCACGGCGTCGGCGGCCTCGGCGGAGGCGGCTGCGCCCTTGGCGCCCATGGCGACGCCGACATCGGCCGCTGCCAGCGCTGGCGCGTCGTTGACGCCGTCGCCGATCATCATCACCGGCCCCTGTTTGCGCTCCGACAGGACGACCATAACCTTCTGGTCCGGCGTCAGTTCGGCCCGCACCGCATCGAGACCGAGGCCGGCGGTGACGGCGTCGGCGACGTCACGCCGATCGCCGGTCGCCAGCACGATGCGCTCGACATCGAGCACGCGGAGCCTCGCCAGCAGCGCCGCCATGCCGCCGCGCAGCTGGTCGGCGAGCACGATGCGGCCGGCGAGGCGTCCCTCGACCGCGAGCCACACCACCACCGCGCCCGGCGCCTCGCCGTCCGGCGCCGCGGCCGGCCCCTCGCCGCTATTCGCCAGTTGCGCGCGGACATAGCCGACCCCGCCGACTGCCGCGGAACGTCCCTCCACGGTGCCGGAAATCCCCTCGCCAGGCACCTCGACCGTTTGGCCCGGCACCACCAGCGCGAGGCGCCGCTGCTGCGCCTCGATTACCAGCGCCTGGGCGATGACGTGCTGCGAGGCCTGGTCGAGCGAGGCTGCGATGCGGATCACGTCGTCGTCGGAAAAGCCGTCGGCGGAATGGATCGCCACCACCCGCGCCTTGCCGTCGGTCAGCGTGCCGGTCTTGTCGACCACCAGCGAGCGGATGCGCGCCATAGTCTCCAGCGCCTTGCCGCCCTTGATGAGAATGCCGTGATGCGCCGCGCGCGAGAGCCCTGCGACGATCGCCACCGGCACCGCGAGGATCAGCGGGCATGGCGTTGCCACCACCAGCACGGCGACCATGCGGATCGGATCCTGCGTCCACGCCCACGCGCCACCGGCGATGACGAGCGTGGCGACCAGGAAAACGAGCGCGTAACGGTCGGCCAGCCGTACCATCGGCGCCTTGGAGCGCTGCGCCGCCTCGACCAGGCGGACGATGCCGGCATAAGTGCTCTGCGCCGCCGGATGCGAGGCCACGATGTCGAAGGCCTCGCCGGAATTGGTCGAACCGCTCATGACATCCTCGCCCGCCTTCAGCTGCACCGGCAGGGATTCCCCCGTCAGCGCCGACTGGTCGAGCACGGCAATTCCGCTTGCGAGCGTGCCGTCGGCGGGCACGATCTCGCCCTGGCGGATCAGGAGACGGTCGCCGACCGCGATGAGGTCGACATCGATTTCCTCCAGGAGATGATCGCGATGGCGCATCGCCGTACGGGGCGCGCGCGACAGCAATGCGGTCATCTCGCGGCGCGCATGGCCTTCGGCAAAGTCTTCCAGATATTGCCCGCCGGCATACATCAGCGCCACGACGACGGCGGCGAGATTCTGGCCGATGGCCAGCGCGGACGTCATCGACAGCGCGGCCACGATGTCGAGGCCGAACTCGCCGCGCCAGACCCGGCGCACGATCTCGACGAACAGGGCGAGGAGTACAGGGATTGTCGCGATCGCCCAGACCAGATCGCTCCATTGGTCACGGCCGGTGGCGCGCAGGACGAAGCCCAGCACGAGGCCGGCGGCGGGAAAGCCGATCAGGAACGGGCGAATGGGCACGTCGGACTGGGATGAGGACAAGGCAGCTCCCGCGTGGGGATTGCAGTCTCGCCTAAGACGCCCGGCGCGGCGATGATATGGATCAAGCCTTCAGACGCTATGACGCCCTGCAGAGGCTCAGCCCGCAACACCCGCAAGCTTCGCTGGCGTCGCGGCCAGGCTGCTTGCGTCCGCAATCAGGCGCTTCATTTCAGGGATGCAGGAGCCGCAATTGGTGCCGGCCTTGAGCTTGGCGCCGATCTCTGCGGCCGTGCGCGCGCCTGCGGCGATGGTCTCGCAGATGGTGCCGCGGCCGACGCCGAAACAGGCACAGACGATCGGGCCGGCCGAAGCCGCGCCTTCGCCGGACTTGCCTGACAGCAGCATGCGGCGCTGGTCGTCGGTGACGTGATCGGCGACGAACAATTCCTTCACCACCGCCCAATCGCCGGCATCACGCGCAGGGCCCACGAACAGACAGGTCTCGATGCGGTCGCCCGCGAAGGAGGCGGCGCGATAGACGCCGCCGCCGAAATCGCGATATTCCGCCACGTCCTCGCCCGCGACACGCGCGAGCCACGCCGGCCAGCGCGACAGATCGGCGTTGTCGGCAAAGAGATAACCGAAGCCGCCGGCGACCGTGACGCGCGTCCACAAGAGGTTCGGCGGCAGATCGAGCGGGCGCCGCGACAGCGCAAAACCGCGAAAAACGAATTCATAAGGCGTGATCGCCGCCGGCGTCGCCTTCGCCTCCGGCTGCCCCGAGAACGGATCGGTGAATGGTGCGACCAGCGCGCCAACGCGTCCGTGCGAAGCGTTCATCGCGCTCCAGTGGATCGGCGCGAACAGCGTACCGCGCTGCTGCCGGCCACTGACGGCGACCTTCAGGATGCACTGGCCGTAATCGGTGGTGATGCGGGCATAGCCATCATGGGCGATGTTGTATTTGTTGGCATCATCCGGATGGATCTCGACGAACGGCTCGGGCAGATGCGCGCCCAGTCGCGGGCTGAGACCGGTCCGCGTCATGGTGTGCCACTGGTCGCGAATACGCCCGGTGTTCAGCCGCAGCGGGCGCGACGGCCCGGTCTCGCCGCGCAGCGCCGGCATCTCCGGCGCGACGAAGCGGCCCTTGCCGTCATGGGTGAAGAAGCCGCCGTCTGCGAAGAAGCGCTCAACCGGCGCCTGCCCTTCGCGCGCCGGCCAGAGGACCGGATCCAGGGCGTCGAAGGCGTCGTCGGAGAGCGAAGTCAGCGCGCCGATGTCGAAATCGCGGCTGCCATTGTTCTCGAACGCCGAGAGCGCGGCATGCTCGCGGAAAATATCGGCAGCGGATGTATAGGCGAAGCTGTCGCCGAAACCGAGGCGCTTGGCGGTCTCGCTCAGGATCCACCAGTCGGGCCGCGCCTCGCCCGGCGCCGGCTGGAACGCGCGCTGGCGCGAGATGCGGCGTTCGGAATTGGTCACGGTGCCGGATTTCTCGCCCCAGGCCAGCGCAGGCAGCAGCACATGCGGCCCCGCCTCGACGGTGTCGTTGGCGAGCACGTTCTCGGAGACCACGAACAGTTCGAGCTTTTTCAGCGCCTCGCGCACGACATCGGCATCGGGCAGCGATACCGCGGGATTGGTGCCCATCACCCAGAGCGCCTTGACCTCGCCGCGGTTGATCGCCTCGAACAGCTGCACCGCCTTCAGCCCTTCATGGGTGGCGATGCGCGGCGCCTTCCAGAACCGCCTGACACGATCGATGTCCGGCGGCGTGAAGTTCATGTGCCCGGCGAGCTGGTTGGCGAGGCCGCCGACCTCGCGGCCCCCCATCGCATTGGGCTGGCCGGTGAGCGAGAATGGCGAGGCACCGGGCTTGCCGATGCGTCCCGTGGCGAGATGGCAGTTCAGGATCGCGTTGACCTTGTCGGTGCCCTGCGCCGACTGGTTGACGCCTTGCGAATAGAGCGTGACGACGCGCGGCGTCTCGCGGAACATCTTGAAGAAGGCCGCAACGTCCGGCTCGGAGAGGCCGGTGGCGAGCGCGGTCGCGGCGACGCTGCCGGCGATGTTGCGCGCGCGGGCCAGCGCATCCTCGAAGCCCGACGTGTTTTGCGCGATGTAATCCTGATCGAGTGCGCCATGATCGGCGAGATGAACGAGCAGGCCGCAGAACAGCGCCGTGTCGGTGCCGGGCCTGAGGCCGAGGAATAGATCGACGTCGCTGGCGGTATCGGTACGGCGCGGATCGATCACGATCATGCGCGCGCCGCGCTCCTGCCGGTTCTTCACCATGCGCTGGAACAATACGGGATGGCACCAGGCCGCGTTCGATCCCACGAAGACCAGCAGATCGGCCTGGTCGAGATCCTCGTAGCAGCCCGGCACGGTGTCGGCGCCAAAGGCGCGGCGGTGGCCTGCCACCGAGGACGACATGCAGAGCCGCGAATTGGTGTCGACATTCGCCGTGCCGACGAAGCCCTTCATGAGCTTGTTGGCGACGTAATAATCTTCGGTGAGAAGCTGGCCGGACAGATAGAACGCGACAGCATCGGCGCCGTCGCGCGCGATGATGTGCTGCATGCGGTGGGCGACATGGTCGAGCGCGTCGCTCCAGGCGACGCGTTCCAGCACGCCCTTGCAGCGGATCATGGGATAGAGCAGCCGGCTTTCCAGCCCCACGGTCTCGCCGAGCGCGGAGCCCTTCGAGCACAGCCGGCCGAAATTGGCGGGATGATCCGGATCGCCCGCGACCACCGCCCCGCCCTTGCCGTCAGGCGTTGCGAGCACGCCGCAACCGACGCCGCAATAAGGGCAGGTCGTCCTGGTGGCGCGGAGCGCGGGATCGATCGCCGTCATGTCAAGCGGCCCTTGCCGGCAGGGCGAGCGCGCGGCCGAACATCATGTCGCTGCGGATCGCCGCCACCTTGTCGCGATTACGGATCAGCTCGAAATACCAGAGCGCATCCAAGGTGTCGCCGATCAGCACCGCACCCGTGAGCCGGCCGTCGGCGATGACGAGCTTCTTGTAGGTGCCGCGCCTGCGATCTGACAGCACGAGGCTCTCGCTGCCCTCGCCGCCCATGAAGTCGCCGGCGGAAAACACGCTGACGCCGGAGACTTTCAGATTGGTCGAGACCACGCTGCCCTCATAGCAGGCAGGCCGGCCGGCAAGATGCTGTGCCAGCACGCGCGCCTGCTCGTAGGCCGGCTCGACGAGGCCATAGCAGGTGCCGCGATGCTCGGCACATTCGCCGAGCGCATAAACGTCCGGCGACGAGGTCTGCATCACGTCGTTGACGACGATGCCGCGGTTGACCGCGATGCCGGCGTCCCGGGCGAGCACATTATTGGGCCTGATGCCGGCAGCGAAGATGACGGCATCGGCCGCGATGCGGCTGCCGTCGGCGAGCTCGACGGCTTCGACATGGCCGTCGCCATGAATGCACGTCGTGCTGGCATTCAGCAGGATGCGGATGCCCTTGCGCTCCACCAGCAGCCTGAGCAGATCGGCGGCAGGCGCATCGAGCTGGCGCTCCATCAACCGGTCCATCAGATGCAGCAGCGTCACCGCCGCACCGGCCTTGGCGAGGCCATAGGCGGCTTCAAGGCCGAGCAGGCCGCCACCGACCACGACGACGCGCTTCCTGCCCGCCGCGAGTGCCAGCAGCAAATCGACGTCGCGGGTGTCGCGAAAGGTGTGAACGCCGGCGAGATCGGCACCGGGGACGTTGAGCCGCAGCGGCGTCGAACCGGTGGCGAGTACGAGCCGGGAATAGGTCATGCTCTCTTCACCGGCGATCTTGAGCTCGCGGCGGCCGGCATCGATCTCGGTGACGCGATAGCCACAGCGCACCGTGACGCCGCGATCGCGCCACCACTCCGCCGGTCTCAACTCGATCTCGTGCGAACCGGTCTCCCCCGCGAGCACGGAGGAGAGCAGCACGCGGTTGTAGGCGAGCCTCGGCTCGTCGCCGACGACGGCGATCGCGTAGCGGCCGAGTGCGGTCCTGGCAAGTTCGTCGACCAGACGCGCGGCCGCCATACCGTTACCGACGATGACGAGCGGTTCACTCACGGGGCAGATCCTATTCGGCGGCCTGCGACTGCGCGCCGTAGGCCTCGGAGATCATGAAGCCGGACAGCACGCCGTAGGCATCGGTCCAGGCCGCGGCGAGTTCAGGTGTCCAGCCTTCGCCAAGGCCCTTCTCCAGGGTCCACAACAAGGTTGCGCCGACCACGGGGTAGTGCTCGGCCTTGGCGCCATAGGCGACGTGACGCTTGGCGAGCGCAGACGCCGCAGGAAGGATCGTCTCGAGGTTCGACAGACCGCCGACCACGGCGGCGAGCATGCCCATCAGCTTCTTGCGCTGCTCGGTCATGTCCTCGGGGAACATCGAGCGGACCGACGGCGCCACCTCGAACAAACGGTCGTAGAACAGCACGGAAGCTGCTTCGGAAATCGGCGCAACCTTGGAAAAGCTCTGCTGGACCAGGGTGATCTGCTCGGGCGTCATGATGCTATCCTGTCTGTTTTGGTCTGCCTTGGTGCGCGCCGCTGCGAACGAGGTTCATCGGTCTATGCGGCCTCGACGAAACGGTGACGCTCGTAGAGGAATTCGAGCACGCGCTGGCGGCACTTCAGATAGGTCGCATTGGTCGCGAGCTCGAGCCGCTTGCGCGGGCGCGCCAGCGGCACCTCCAGCACCTCGCCGATGCGCGCGGACGGCCCGTTCGTCATCATCACGATGCGGTCGGACAACAGCACGGCCTCGTCGACGTCGTGGGTGATCATCAGAATCGTGTTGCCGAGCTTCTGGTGCAGCGCCATCACGGAGTCCTGCAGATGCGCGCGTGTCAGCGCGTCGAGCGCGCCGAAGGGCTCGTCCAGCAGCAGTACTTTCGGCTCCATCGCCAGCGCCCGCGCGATGCCGACGCGCTGCTTCATGCCGCCGGAGATTTCCGACGGGCGCTTGTCCCTGGCATGGGCCATCTGCACGAGGTTGAGATTGTGCATCACCCAAGCCTCGCGCTCGGCCTTCATCTTGGTCCTGGCAAAGACCTTGTCGACGCCGAGCTTGACGTTCTCGAACACGGTCAGCCACGGCAGCAGGCTGTGGTTCTGGAACACCACGGCGCGATCGGGCCCCGGCGAATTGACCTCGCGGTTCTCAAGCAGCACGCCGCCGGTGCTGGCGGTGGTGAGGCCTGCGATGATGTTGAGCAGGGTCGACTTGCCGCAGCCCGAATGGCCGATGATCGAGACGTATTCGCCCTTCTCGATCGTCAGGTTGATGTCCTTCAGCACCTCGGTCGCCGCGGCGCCGCGGGTGAATATCTTGTCGATGTGGTCGAGCTTCAGATAAGCGGTCATGTGCGTTTCTCCCTCAACCCTGCGCCGTGCCGCGGGTGACGATCTTGCCGAGGCCCGCGATCAGGCGATCGAGCACGAAGCCGACGATGCCGACATAGAACAGCGCCAGAATGATCTCGCTGATATGCGAGGAGTTCCAGGCGTCCCAAATGAAGAAGCCGATGCCAACGCCGCCGATCAGCATTTCCGCGGCGATGATGGCGAGCCATGACAGGCCGATGCCGATGCGAAGACCCGTGAAGATATAGGGCGCCGCCGCCGGGATCATGATCTTGGAGAAGAACTCGAGCGGGTTGAGCTGCACCACCGCGGCAACGTTGCGATAGTCCTGCGGGATGTTGCGGATGCCGACCGCAGTGTTGATGATGATCGGCCAGATCGAGGTGATGAAGATGACGAAAATGGCCGAGGGCTGGCCGTCACGGAACGCGGCGAGCGAGAGCGGCAGCCAGGCCAGCGGCGGAATCGTGCGCAGCACCTGGAACAGCGGATCGAGCCCGCGCATCGCCCAGACCGATTGCCCGACCAGCACGCCGAGCGCGATGCCCGCGATGGCGGACAGCGAATAACCGAGCGCGACCCGCTGGAGACTGGCGGAGAGATGCCAGAACAGGCCCTTGTCGATTCCGCCATGGTCGAAGAACGGATCGAAGATCAGCTCCTTGGTGTCCTTGAATACTTTCGAGGGGGGCGGCAGCGCCGAGCCGGCGCGCCGGCAGACGAGTTCCCACACCAGCATCAGCAGCATGATCACGACGATCGGCGGAATGACGCGTGCCGCAGTCTCCTTCGCCATCCGCGCATATCCCTCGCTGCGCGGCGGCCGCTTCGGCGTCATCGCGACAACCGGAGCGACGGCGCTCACGGGCGCGGCGGTCTCAATGTCCATCTTCTTTGCAGGCATGTTCATCGCTCTATCTCTCCGTCTCAGGGAAGATGCGGCCGCCCTGAGGCGGTCGCCGGCTGCATCAGACTTCGACGCGCTTGATCGCGAGCGACTTCAGATAGGCCGCGGGGTTTTCGGGATCGAACACCTTGCCGTCGAAGAAGGTCTCCTTGCCGCGCGAGGTGGAGGCCGGGATGTCGGCAGCGGCCACGCCGAGCGCCTTGGCCGCGTCGCGCCACATGTCCTCACGGTTGACCTTGGCGATGAGTGCCTTCGTATCGAAATTCGGCTCGTACTTGCCCCAGCGAATGTCCTCGGTGAGGAACCAGAGATCGTGGCTCTGGAACGGATATGAGGCCTGATCCTTCCAGAAGCGCATCTGCTGCGGCGAGTTCTCGACGACGCGGCCGGTGCCGTAGTCGAACTTGCCCTTCATGCGGTCGGTGACGTCCTCGACCGGGCAATTGATCCACTGGCGCTTGGCGCAGATCGCCGCGGCCTCTTCGCGGTTCTCCATCTTCTCAGACCATTGCTGGGCCTCCATGACTGCCATCAGCAGCGCTTTGGCGGCCTTCGGATATTTATCGACCCAGGCCGCGCGCATGCCGAACGACTTTTCCGGGTGCTTGTCCCAGAGCTCGCCCGTGGTGATCGCTGTGTAGCCGATCTCCTGATGGATCAGCTGGAGGTTCCATGGCTCGCAGACGCAGAAGCAGTCCATGGTGCCAACCTTCATGTTGGCGACCATCTGCGGCGGCGGCACCACGATGGTCTCGATGTCCTTGTCCGGATCGATGCCGCCGGCGGCGAGCCAGTAGCGGATCCAGAGATCATGCGTGCCGCCCGGGAAGGTCATCGCCGCCTTCACGGCCTTGCCGCTGGCCTTCTTCTTCTCCAGCGCCGTTTTGAACGGCGCGGTGTCGATTCCGATCTTGAGGTCGGCATATTCCTTGGCGACCGAGATGCACTGTCCGTTCAGGTTCAGGCGCGCCAGGATGTACATCGGCGTCGGCTGGTTGTTCTGCGTCACCTTTCCGGCCGAGATCAGGTACGGCATCGGGGTCAGGATGTGCGCGCCGTCGATGCCGTTGCCTTCGGAACCGAGCACGAGATTGTCGCGAGTCGTGCCCCAGGAGGCCTGCTTCTGCACCTCGACATCGGGCATGCCGTATTTGGCGAAGATGCCCTTCTCCTTGGCGACGAACAGCGGGGTCGCGTCGGTGAGCGCAATGAAGCCGAGCTTGGCGCCCTTGACCTCGGGGCCTGCATCCTGCGCGAACGCGCCGGCGGGAAAATTCAGCTTGGCGGCGGCGAGAAGAGCGGCGGTGCTGCCGGTGGCCTTCAACAATTGACGGCGGCTGAGGCCAGTATCCGAAGGCCGGCGAATGCGCTTGGTCATGGGCGGTGTCGTCCTTTGCGTCGTTTGCGAATGATTGCGTCAGTGCGCACGAGCAGCCCGTCCGTCAGGTGGCGCCAATTGTCGGCGTGCGGACACGCGACGGGGAAATCCCCGCCTGGCGGCGTCAGCAATTCTGATGAGAGGTCTCGCGGGACGGCTTCAATGGCGTCGGCTCCACCAATTCAAGCTTCATGCCAATCTGGCCACGTAGAAAAGTCTTTGAGAATTAATTGGTTAGATCGCCCACGCGATTCGGCCGGCGCTCTGCGCGCACGCCAAATTTGCGATTCGCTCAAATCTTGTGCGCCGCACATAAACTAGGCAGCCGCGACTCACACGGCTCCAGACGGGCTTCGCGGCCGCGCCCCGGCTGCTCCGGCGACATGCCGCCGCCGGGGCCTCGATGCGGAACTCGCAGATCATCAATCGCCGCTGCACGGATGTCTCTGGACCACGTCACCATGTGATCAACGGAGACCGATGCAGCCAGGTATCGTCCCGTACCTGATCCAGAACGAACCGCGCGACGTCATCACGCGCGATGCTGCCACCGTGAAAGCCGGAGAGATCCGTCAGTGCCCGGAGCGTGCCGCGGCCCGGCTTGTCGCTCAGGACGGACGGGCGGACCAGAACCCAGTCGAGCCCACTGTCCCTGACGATTTTCTCCTGCCGGTTCTTGTCGGCATACACGTTGCGCAAGAGGAGCGGGAAAATGAGATTGTCGAACAGGAAGCCGCCATGGCCGGCGGTGTCGCCGGCGCCAATTCCCGTGATGCAAACGATGCGAGAAACCTGCTCGGCCTTCATGGCGCTGACGAGCGCCCGGGTCGCGGTCGAGAGCAACGTCACCTCGCGGAACGGGCTGACCGTCGTGCCGAGCGCGCTGACGACCGCGTCCCGGCCCTCGAGCGCCATGCGCAGCGCGGCCTCGTCGCGCGCATCCCCGACGATGAGTTTCGCTCGGTCGAGATCACGCGCCTTTTCGGCGGAGCGAACCAGAACGGTGACGTCGTAGCCGCGCGCCGCCGCCTGACTGACGATGAGGCGGCCGGTCGGTCCGGTCGCGCCAAGGACCAGTATTTTCGGCGGGGTGGTGGAGACGTCGTGGCTTTCGGAATTTTCCATGGAAGCACCTTTGGTAGCGGGACGCCTTGCAACAGGCCGTCCCTTGATTGACGTACGGTTGAAAACGCCTAAGGAAATTAGTGATCCACGAGCGAGCCAATAGACGTTATATTTGGACTTTGCGTCTCATTGGTGGAACATATGGATTTGCTCGCCCTCGCCGACTTCAACCTGGTTGCCCGCCACGGAGGGTTCGGAAAGGCTTCGCGCGCCGCAGCACGCCCGAAGGCGACCTTGTCGCGGCGGGTTGCCGAACTGGAGAGCAGCCTCAACTTGCGCCTCTTCGAGCGCGGAGCACGCAGCCTGAAACTCACCCAGGAAGGGCGAGCGCTCTACGAGCGGACGGGGGCATTGCTCACCGAGCTCGACGAGACCGCCGCAGCGATCGCCTCGGGCGGCGACAAGCCGCGGGGAAGGTTGCGGATCAGCGCGCCCTTGCTTTTCTCGCAAACGACGATGGGCAGGCTCGCGGCCGGCTTCGCACTGAGACATCCGCAAGTCCGGCTGGAGATCACGACGGAAGACCGGCCCGTGGATATGATCGAGGAAGGGTTCGACCTCGTGATCCGGGTCAATCCGGATCCGGATGAAAGCCTTGTCGGACGCATCTTCCTGCGCGACCGGCTGGTGGTCGTCGCCACCCCCGGTCTGAAACGACCGAAAGGGAATCTTGCCGTTCCGGTTGTCGTACGCGGGATGGGCCACCAGCCCGCAGCCTGGGACGTCAAGCGACCGAGCGGCATTTCGCGCATCGCCGTCGATCCCGTGCTTCGCCTGTCATCGCTCATGATGGTTCGCGATGCGGTCCGGGCAGGCGTCGGCGCCGCACGTCTGCCCGTGTCACTCGTCAGTCATGACCTGGCCTCCGGCAGGCTGGTGCGTTGGGGCGACCTCGACGGATCCGACATCGCCCTGTGGACGCTCTATCCGTCACGGCGACTGCTGAGCGCGCGCGTGTCCGCCTTCCTCGATTATCTGAAGGAAGCCTTTCCCAAGGGCACCCCTGAGGAGCTTGCGGCCTACATCGGAGGATGAGCCTGCGCGCAAAGGCGCCGGCCGCTCACGCCGGCTCCGCCGCCTTCACCCCCAGCGGTTTCGGCGCGATGCCGCCGCCGGGCTTGAGATGGAATTCGTAAGTCATCAGGTGCCACGGACCGTTCGCCTTGGTGCCGTCGGGCATCATCGCATCGTTGCGCGGCTCGATCCTGGCGATGAGGTCATCCTTGACGCCGAACACGACGTCGGAATCGAGGTATTTGTCGCCGTCCATGAAGACGTGGGTGATCAGAGGCTCGAAGCCCCTCGCGTTGACCAGGAAATGCACGTGCGCGGGGCGCATCGGATGCCGCCCGGTCTGCACGATCATCTCGCCGACGGGACCATCGGTCGGAATCGGATAGCTGCACGGCAGGATGGTGCGGAAGAAGAAGCGGCCGTCGCTGTCCGTGATGAAGCGCGCTCGCGCCGAGGCGCCGACCTCGTCGTAGTTCGGCTTCTGGGAATCGTAGAAGCCGTCATCGTCGGCATGCCAGACGTCGACAGGCACGCCGGCAAGCGGCTTGCCCTCGAGGTCGGTGACGCGGCTTTGAACGAACATCCGCTCGCCGGTGTGGTTGTTCGGCGAGATGTCGGTGCCGTGCGCTGTGACCTTGTGCTCGCCGATATAGAACGGGCCGAGCACCGTGGTCTGGGTGGCACCCTCGCGCTCGCGGTGGTTGACGGCGTCGACCAGCATGGAGACGCCGAGCACGTCGGAGAGCAGGATGAATTCCTGCCTTGTGTCGGTGCATTTCTGGCCGGTGCGGGTCAGGAAATCGATGGCGTATTCCCATTCCTCGAAGGTCAGGCCTGTCTTGCTCACGTAATCGTGCAGCGACTTCACCAATTCCTGCAGCAGGAATTTTGCCCGCGGGTTCGGCGTGTCGTCGAAGCTCTGGACCACGGCTTTAGTGAGTTCGGTTTCGTTGAACTGGGTCATGTGCACTTGCCCTGCATTTTCTCGTTGGCCCGGATGGGCTCCCTCGAAGCGTCCCTGGGTGTAGCCTACACCAATCGGCGCGGCCGCGTTAAGCACGACCGGCTTGGAATGAGGCCGTCCTTTCGGTATCAACTTTCAGGCAAAATGCCCCGGAGGAACCCATGCTCGCCCCCACTCCCGCCTCACCCGAATCCGTGGGCATGTCCAAGGCCGCGCTCGACCGCGTCGATGCGCACCTGAAGAACCGGTACATCGATGCCGGCCGCTTTCCGGGCACGCATCTGCTGGTCTACCGGCGCGGCAAGATCGCCCATAGCGCGATGCAGGGCTTTGCCGACATCGAGCGCAAGGTGCCGGTCAAGGACGACACCATCTACCGCATCTATTCCATGACCAAGCCTCTCACCAGCGTCGCCTTCATGATGCTGGTCGAGCAGGGCCTCGTGGCGATCGACGAGCCGGTCGCAAAATACATCCCGGAATGGAAGGATCTCGGCGTGTTCGTGGCCGGCACCGCGCCGGCTTTCCTGACCCGGCCGCCGACCCGGCCAATGCTGGTCGTCGATCTGCTCCGCCACACCTCCGGACTGACTTACGGCTTCCAGCAGCGCTCCAATGTCGATGCGGCCTATCGCGCCGAGAAGATCGGCGAGGTCGAAAAGTCGGGCACGCTCCAGACCATGATCGAGGGTCTTGCGAAAATCCCGCTGGAGTTCTCGCCGGGCGAGGCCTGGAATTACTCGGTCTCGACCGACGTGCTCGGATATCTCGTCGGCAAGATTTCGGGCATGCCTTTCGAGCAGTTCCTCAAGACCCGCATCCTGGATCCGCTCGGCATGACCGACACCGATTTCCACGTGCCCGCCGCGAAAGCGCATCGTTTCGCCGCCTGCTATTCGGCGGACCCGGCTGGCGGCATGACCTTCCATGCCGGCCAGCGCCGCGGCGGTCTGACGCTGCAGGACGACCCGATGAAGAGCTCGTTCCTGGCGCCGCCCTCCCTCATCTCAGGCGGGGGCGGGCTGTGCTCGACGATGGCCGACTATCTCACCTTCTGCCGCGCGCTGCTCAACGGCGGCGAACTCGGCGGCGTCAGGCTGATCGGGCCGAAGACGCTGGCGCTGATGACGAGCAATCACATTCCGGGCGGACGCTCGCTCCCGGAAGTGTCGCGCTCCATGTTCGCCGAAGCCGCCTATAACGGCATCGGCTTCGGCCTCGGCTTCGCCGTGACCATGCGTCCGGCCGAAACGCTGGTCGCCGGCAGCCCCGGCGAATACAATTGGGGCGGCGCGGCCACCACCTCGTTCTGGATCGATCCGGCCGAGGAACTCGTGACCATCTTCATGACGCAGGTGCTGCCGTCGAGCGCCTATCCGATCCGGCGGGAACTGCGCAGCATGGTCTACGCCGCCATCACCGAGAGCAATCTGTAGGGAGGCCTGGAGGCAGATCTCGAGGCAGGTCTTGCGCGCTCGGACGGGATGCCAGCGCGCAACACCAAATCTGCAGTAGCGCAATCGTCGGGCTGCTTTATGCTCCGCGCGACCGGTGCCGTTGCGCCGGAGCGAGGACATTTGCGTTTGCCAAAACTTAGCCTTCCGGTCCGTCTCGCCCTGCTGGTCGCAGGCACCACACTGCCGTTGATCGTCTTCGCGGTCGGCCTTGCCTATTTCAACTATCAGCAGGATCGCCGGGACGCGACGAGTCGTGTGCTCGAGACGGTCCGCAGCATTCGACTGGTCCTCGATTCCGAAGTGCAACGCATGACCGGCGGATTGCAGGTGCTGGCGTTGAGCGATTCACTGCGCGGGGACGACTTCGCGAGCTTCGGTCGTCTCGCCCAGGGGTTCCTCGAGCCGTACGGCCGTAACTCTGTCCTGCTGGTCTCGGATCGGACCGGCCGCCAGCTGTTTTCCACGACCGCGACGGACGCTTCCACGCTGCCGCAGCGCAACAATCTGGACATTGTCGAACGGGTGTTTGCGACCAAGGCTCCGCAATATTCCGACCTGTTTTTGGGATCGACCAAGAAGAGTCCGATCGTCACGGTCGAAGTCCCGGTGATGCGAGACGGCGAGGTGATCTATGCGCTGTCTTTCAGCCCGCCGATCGACCTTTTCCAGAAACTGCTCGAACGGCAACAGCCAGACGACAGATGGATCCTGTCGCTGCTGGACAAGAAGGGCATCATCTTCGGCCGTGTGCCCAATCCGGCGGACCCGTTCGGCAAGCAGGCCTCGCCCTCGCTCTACAATGCGATATTCCGCCAACCCGAAGCCACGCTGGCGGCGATCTCATTCGACGGGATCGCGCTGACCTCGGCCTATACGCGATCGCCGCTCACCGGGTGGACGGTCGCCGCGGGCGTCGCCGAAAGCGCGCTGATCGCGCCGCTCTGGCGCAACATCGCGATCACCAGCCTGATCGGCGGCGTGCTGCTGCTCACTGGCCTGACCTTCGCTGTCAGGATGGCGACCACGATCGCGCGCGGCGAGATGCTGCACACCCTGCTGATCGACGAACTCAATCATCGCGTCAAGAACACGCTGGCCCTGATGCAGGCGATCGCGGTGCAGACCTTCCGCAGTTCGAGCCGCGATGAGCGCATCAAGTTCGAGGGACGGCTCGGCGCGCTCGCCGAGGCGCACAATCTGCTCAGCCAGGAGAAATGGCAGGGCTCCGAGCTGAAGGACGTGATCGCGCGAGTGCTGCAGCCTTTCCTGCTCTCTGGCCCTGAGCGGATCCGCATGAGCGGCCCTGCGGTGCCGCTGTCGCCGCGGCTCGCCGTCGTCCTGTCGATGATCGTGCACGAGATCGCCACCAACGCCGCGAAATACGGCGCGCTGTCCAACGAAACCGGCCGGGTGACGCTGGACTGGGACGTCATCTCGGATGCGCCAAAACCGCGGCTGAGACTGGTCTGGACCGAGACCGGCGGCCCGGTGGTGACCGCGCCGGTGCAGCGCGGCTTCGGCTCGCGCCTGATCGAGCGCAGCGCGCGCGACCAGCTCGGCGGCGAGGCGACCGTCGACTTCCTGCCGCGCGGCGTGGTCTGCACGGTGATTTGCGCGCTGGACGAGACGTCGTGAACGGGGAACGTCTGCGATGAAGATCAAGAGGATTCGAACGCACATCCTCGAAGCAAAGCTGTCGCAACCCTTTGCCTATTCGCGGGCCTGGTACGATACGCGAACGGCGATGCTGGTCGAGATCGAGACCGATACGGGTCTCACCGGCTGGGGCGAGTGTTACGGCCCGGCGCGGATGACGGCCGCAATCGTGCAGAATGTCGCCGCGTGGCTGACCGGCGAGGACCCGCTGCGCACCGATGTGCTGTGGCAGATGATCTACGCGCGCCTGCGCGATCACGGCCAGAAGGGTGTCGTGATCCAGGGGCTGAGCGGCATCGACATCGCGCTGTGGGACATCAAGGGAAAACACTTCGGCGTGCCTGCTTATCAGCTCCTCGGCGGCGCGGCGCGCAAGCAGGTGCAGGCCTACGCGACCGGGCTCTACCGGCGCAAGTCAGGCGACCCGCTCAAATATCTTCCGGAAGAAGCGGCCGGCTACGTCGCCGAGGGATTCCGGGCCGTGAAGCTGAAGGTCGGCTTCGGCATCGCGGAGGATGCAGCGGTCACGGGCGCCGTGCGCGATGCGATCGGCCCCGATGTGGCGCTGATGGTCGACGCGAACCACGCCTATGACGCGGTCGCCGCGATCCGTCTCGGCCGCCTGATCGAGCGTCACGACATCGGCTGGTTCGAGGAGCCGGTACCGCCGGAGGACGTCGCGGGCTATCGCGCGGTGAAATCAGCACTGACGATCCCGATCGCGGGCGGCGAATGCGAATTCACGCGTTTCGGCTTCCGTGACCTGTTCACATCGCATGCGCTCGATATCGCACAGCCCGACACCTGTGCGGCCGGTGGCCTCAGCGAATGCAAGAAGATCTCCGACATGAGCGAAGCTTTCGGCATTCGCTACAATCCCCATGTCTGGGGCACGGGAATCGCGATCGCGGCCTCGTTGCAGCTGCTGGCCGTGCTGCCGTCGCACACGCCGAACTCGCTGGCAGCTCTGGAGCCGATGCTCGAATTCGACCGGACCGAACATCCGATCCGGCAGGCGATCCTGACCAAGCCGATCGAGCACCAGACGGGAATCGTAGCCATCCCCGACGGTCCGGGACTCGGCATCGAGATCGACCGCGCCGCGCTGGCGCGGTTCGCCGTCAGTTAAGCCGCGTCGTCACCAAGTGTTGGGAACCTACCCGATCGACTGCAGCGCCGGAAACGTCTCCAGCAGCCAGATGCTCACGGTCGAGACCGCGCCGGTGAGGAAGCCGATGCCGGTGATCACCATCAACACGCCCATGGCGCGCTCGACATTGACGAGCTGGCCCTTCATGCGTGCGAACAGGGTCGAGAACTGCTCGATCATCAGCGCGGCGATCAGGAAGGGAATGCCGAGGCCTGCCGAATAGACCGCGAGCAGGCCGGCGCCTTTCGCCATTGTCGCTTCAGCCGCGGCGATCGAGAGGATCGCGGCGAGGATCGGACCAATGCAGGGCGTCCAGCCGAAGGCGAAGGCGAGCCCCATGAGATAGGCCCCCCAGAGGCCGACGGGCTTGGGGATCGGCAGCCGTCCCTCGCGCATCAGCAGGCCGATGCGCGTCAGACCCAGGAAATGCAGGCCCATCACGATGATGACGATGCCGGCGAGAACAGAGAGCTCGGCCGACCACGCCCTGATCAGCCCGCCGATCAGCGACGCGCTGGCGCCGAGCGCCACGAATACGGTGGAGAAGCCGAGCACGAACAGCAGCGCCGACATCATGATGGCGCGCTTGGAGGCCGAGGCCGGTTCCTCGCTCTCGACATGCTCGATCGTCGCGCCCGTCAGGTAGATCAGATAGGGCGGAACGAGAGGCAGGACGCAGGGGGACAGGAAGCTGACGAGGCCGGCAATCAGCGCCGCCGGGATCGAAACATTTTGCATGATGCAGTCGGAGCCATCTCAGGCCCGTCGGCCGCACACGGGGAGTGCGCGCACACCGGAGCCGAACCGGCTCTGGTGTAGCCGATGCCGGAAAATGCGCAACAGAGGCGCGTAAAACCAGGGCTCCTCCCGATGCCGCCTGCAATCACAGATACGGCATCGGGACGCGCACAAACCTCGCCAAAAAGCGAGACTCGGCGGCGCGGCTACTTCACCACGCGGAGCAGCGGACGCCGGGGCTGGTCCTGCGTCTGCTTGGAGGGGGGCAGCGGTTCGTTTCCAACGTTCCGCAGCATCTCGTCGCACAGCGCCTTGAGATCGGCGCTGTCAATTCCTTTGAGCTTCATCCGCACGTCGAGAATGACGATGGACAGCAGTTCGGCCGACTCACGGCTGTTGATCTCGTTGAGGACCTTGCGGCACGCCTCAAGCGTTGCGAGCACCGACTGCAACTGATCGTCTGAATGCGACACCGGCGTTCTTTCCGTTAGTTCGGCCTTCGAGAAGTTCGTTCGGCGATCCCCTCGGCCCCCATGGAGAACCAAGGATAACATGAGGCGTCTGTGCCTCCGAACATGATTTCAGTTTGTTTTTGCGCCGTCAGCGTCGTTCCCGCGGACCTGGTACGCGCGGACCACGCCCTGCTGCACGGCCGGCCGCTGTCCTGCTTGTCAGGTGAAGAACGCCTGGAGGGATCTGATGGATGCACTGCGCCAAGCCGCAGGTCTCGCGAAACGACGCCCGTCATCAACGGAGTCAAATATCCCGAAGCCACTTCAAGGCTCGCAACGGAACTCACGCGACACCCCTCACCCGGGCGATAACTCGCCCGATTCCCAGCCCTTGACGGCACCCAAATACCACCAATGACATGATAAGGATGGCGTTCAAAACTCGCCGATCCCCAACCCGTCGTGGTTGTGGTTTGCGCCAGATTCTGCCAGTTTAGCGACCCGAAGGGACTTGTATGCACTCCTTGGCGGAAAGGGGCGTTCCACTGGAGGAACACCCAAAGACAATCATCAGCGGCCTCTCGGATTGGGATGCGGCTCGTATTTTCTTGGAAGTCGTGCGATGCGGCAGTTTTCGCTCGGCGGCCGAACGCCTGTCCCTGTCGATCAACGCCGTCCGCCGCCGGATCGATGATTTCGAGCGCCAGACCGGCACCACCCTGTTCACCCGTGACGTCCACGGCACCCATCTGACCGATGAGGGCGCGATGGTGGTATCGGCCGTGGAACGCATGGAGGCGGCAGCCTTCGACGTTTTGCGCAGCAGCGATTCGACGGACAGCTCCCTCTCCGGCGAAGTCCGCGTCGCCGTGACCGAGGGATTGGGGACGTTCTGGCTCGCGCCGCGGCTGGTCGAATTCCAGCAGGCCTATCCGAAAATCCTGGTCGACCTGCACTGCGCGATGCGCTCGGCCGACGTCTCCCGCCACGAGGCCGACGTCGCCATCCATCTGTCACGGCCTTCGGCGCTCGACGTCAAGCTGGTGCGGCTCGGCCGCATGCATCTGATGTTCTGGGCCTCCAGGCAGTATGTCGAGAAACATGGTGCGCCGCGCTCCGCGGCGGAGTTGATCAAGCACCGTCTGGTGCTGCAATTCGCCGACCAGATCGCCGCCAAGGAAACTTTCGAGAGCTTCTTCCCGGGCGTCCCGGAACGTGACCTCCTGGTCATGAAGACCAACGTCTCAAGCGCCAATTACTGGGCGGTCGCGAATGGTGCCGGCATCGGCGTATTCCCGAGCTACGCCATCGCGCTTGGCGGGAAGTTGATTCCACTGGAGGTCGAGCTGAACCGACCGCTGGATATCTGGTTGTCCTACCATCCCGGTAGCGGCCGGATTCCCCGCGTGCGGCACATGATTGACTGGCTGATCGAGGCTTTCAATCCGGCACGATTCCCGTGGTTTAAGGAAGAATTCGTGCATCCTCACGAGTTCAAGGACTCTTATATGGGCGAACCCCTGACCCAGCTCTTCGGGGGGTTTTCAACCGAAGACCGATGAGAAAAAGTATGAAGACAGCGGCGAAAAGAATGAAGCAGCGCAGTGCCGGCAAGCCGGACATTGAGCTTGGCAAGCGGATCCGTCTGCGGCGCGTCGAGATGAAGATCTCGCAGGCCGAACTCGGCGAAAAGCTTGGCGTCAGCTTCCAGCAGGTCCAGAAATACGAGAAGGGCGTCAATCGCGTCGGCGCGGCTCGGCTTCAGCAGATCGCCACCGCTCTCGACGTGCCCGTGACCTTCTTCTACGACGGCGACAACAAGGCGCGCGAAGTGGAGAGCCTGCTCTTCCTCGACAGCGCCTTCAGCCTTCGGCTGCTGCGCGCCTACAGCAAGATCAAGGACCAGACGGTGCAGCGCCAGCTCGTCTCGCTGATGGAATCGATCGCGGCCAACGAGGCCTGATCGATCGGCGGCCCGGCCTCCAAATGAGGCCTCCAGCGCCGATGTGCAATCCGCCGCGTCGCGGGGGCGCGGCCGGATTGGACGAGATTACGGCTTGCGCGCGCTCCCGCGTGCATCCCCTGATTTGAGGGCGGCTTGGCCGCCCTTTTTCTTGTCCCCTCGCCGGCATGTGTCTCGGCCTGGCGAACCCATTCCGTCCCTGCCGCGACCCAATCGAGAGCCTCCGCTACCGGACAGGCGGAGTTTTTCACGCGCGGTGCTTAATGGGGCCTCAACTCCGGGGCTCTAGCGTGTCGCTGGTTTTACGAATCGGTGCGCGCGGCACGGCGGCGCGGAACTTGCCAATGCGAGCGCCCGTCGGGGCCTCGCTGCCATGGGAAAGATGGGACACATGTCAAAACGCCATGCGATGATCATTGCCGTCGGGCTGCTCGCGAGCGCCTCGGCTCTGGCACAAACCGAGACCATTGGGCAGGCCGGGCCCAGGACCGTGACGGCCGGCACGGTGCCGGCAGCGGCGAACCCCGCCCCTGCGGGGGCGCCGAAAGCAGCCGCTTCGACGCCAGAGGCCCGCTCGGCCGCCGCGCTCGCGCTGACGCACGAGCCCACCTATGACGAGGGCAGCGCACAACGAATCAAGGACGCCGCGCTGAGCTATTCCGACCTTGCGGTGCGCGGCGGCTGGCCGGCGATCCCGGCGGATGCCAAATTCGTACCCGGGGTTCAGGGCGGCAGCGACGAGCTGCTGCGCAAGCGGCTGATCGTCTCCGGCGATCTGTCCGCCGACAAGGCCAGCGGCGCCTTCGACCAGGACGTCGCGGACGCGGTGAGACGCTTCCAGACCCGCCACGGACTTGCGCCGACCGGCGCCATGACGCCGCGCACCATCGCGGCGATGAACGTGCCGGTGCAGAAGCGCATCCGGCAGCTGGAGGCATCGCTGCAGCGGCTCGAGAACATGAATTTCGGATTCGGCCAGCGCTATGTCGTCGTCAACATCCCCGCCGCCTTTGCCGAGGCGGTGGAGAACGATGTGGTGGTGCGGCGCTATCGCGTCATCGTCGGCAAGACCGAGAAGCCTTCGCCGACACTGACCGCTGAGATCACGGGCGTGGTGCTCAATCCGACCTGGACGGTCCCCTCCTCGATTGCCAAGACCGAAATCTCCGCGCATATGCGCAAGGATCCGACCTATTTGTCGCGGATGCACATGGAAGTGCTGGATTCCCACGACAATCCGATCGATCCGCATTCGGTCGACTGGTCGGGCACGCACGCGCCGAACTTCACCGTGCGCCAGCAGAACGGCAGCTTCAACGCGCTCGGCGCCGTCAAGATCGACATGCCGAATGCCTATTCGGTGTACATGCACGACACCAACCAGCGAAATCTGTTCAGCGACGACTACCGCTTCGATTCCCACGGCTGCTCGCGCGTCGACAATGTGCGCGATCTCGCAGCGTGGCTGCTGAAGGACCAGCCGAAATGGAGCCGCGCCGCGATCGACGCGGAGATCGCCACCGGCCAGCATCTGGAGGTCGCGATGGTCAAAAAGGTCCCGGTAGCCTGGATCTACCTGACCGCCTGGGTGAGCAAGGATCAGACCATCCAGTTCCGCAATGACGTCTATAACCAGGACGAGCAGTTGCTGGAGGCAACGGCGGAAGAAGCGGCGTTCTTCAGCAATGCCGGCAGCCATCCGCTGACGGCGCACATGCACGTCACGCAGTAGGCGCGCATCCGGCGCCATGCAATCGCGGCACGGGCGGATGCCGGGCCACCCGCCTTGCCGCGGTTGACCCCGGCCTCGCCTGCGCCCCACATTGCGCCCGCCCTATGACAAGCGAGCGCGCGATGACCGACATCTCCAATGAAACCTCCTACGCCGACGGCAAGATCCTCAAGCACACCGCCGGCGGCGTGGGCGTGGTCACCTTCAACAATCCCGACAAGCGCAATGCGATGTCGCTGGAGATGTGGGAGGGATTTGGCGAGGCGCTGACGGCCTTGCGCGACGACGAGGCGGTGCGCGTCGTGATCCTGCGCGGTGCCGGCGGCAAGGCGTTCGTGTCGGGCGCCGACATCAGCCAGTTCGAGAAGACCCGCCACAATGCGGCGGCGTCCGAGGAATACGGCAAGCGCAGCGCCGCCCAGCGCGCGCTGCTCGCCGACTATCCCAAGCCGACCATTGCCTGCATCCAGGGCTTCTGCCTCGGCGGCGGCATGCAGGTCGCGATGCTCACCGACATCCGCATCGCCTCGCATGACAGCCAGTTCGGCATTCCCGCGGCCAGGCTCGGCATTGCCTATGGCTATGACGGCCTGAAGCATCTGGTGTCGCTGGTCGGCCCGTCCTGGGCGCGGCTGTTGATGTACACGGGCATGCAGATCGATGCGGCCGAAGCGCTGCGGATCGGGCTGGTCGAGCGCCTGATCCCGGAGGATCAGCTCTGGGGCGAGACCATGGCGATTGCCGAGACGATCTCGCAAAACGCCCCGCTCGCGATCAAGGCCGCCAAGATCACGATCGCGCAGGTGCTGAAGGACGAGAGCGGACGCGACATGGACGCGATCAGGGACATCGGCAATGCCTGCATGGACTCGGCGGATTTCCGCGAGGGCCGGGAGGCCTTCATGGCAAAGCGCAAGCCCCGGTTTACCGGGACTTAGCCGGAGGCGACTTCAAAACTCGAAAACAACCCCATGCACAGTAGAAATTGCTGAATGATTTGGCCCGCGCGGGTTCGATCCGCGCGCCGCGACATGACGGGCGGCGCCGCGGCGCGGCCGGGCCGTGAACGCCCGTTCAGCAAGATTAAATTCCTCGCGACCCCGGCCAGCGCTGGCAACCATCTGATCTCCCGAAAGTTCTCTCGCCACAACGAGGGAGATCACGATGAAACTCAAGCTTGCTGTTTTTGGTCTGGCCGCGCTCGGCAGCGCCGCACTGTCGTCGGGACAGGCCCTCGCGGCGATGCCGAACGGCATCCCGCAGGCCGGTCAGGTCGCGAGCGGTCCAACCGCAAATGTCGACCAGGTGCGGATGGTCTGCAACGCCTGGGGCCGTTGCTGGTGGCGCCCCAACTATTACGGCGCCTACGGCTATTATGGCGGCCCGCGCCGGTTCTACGGCTACGGCCCGCGTCCGTGGGGCTGGGGCCACCGCCACTGGCACCGCTGGTGAGGTCGATGGGGCCCGCATGGGCCCCATTTCTTTTCCGCGATGCTAGAGGTCCTTGGAAGCGGGATCGGCGAAGACCTCGACGAGGCGGAACCGCTCGCACATCAGCATCATGTCCTCGCTGAACCGTCCGAGCCGGCCGAAATAGGTTCGGTGCGCCTGACGCCAATAATCGAGACGACGGTCGCCCTCGCCTTCGTCGTACGCGAACGCAGCATCGACGTCGCCGAACCGCCGATAGGTGATTTCGGTGCTCTCGATGACGCAGCGCGGTTCGCCCTCTCCGTCAAGAACGACCCAGCGCTCGCCCGGCGTCGATGTGTTGGGCTCGTCTTCCGTGCTGCATGTCGCGGTCTTGACGCCGGCGATCACGAGCGCGAGCAGTCGATCGGCAAGCGCAGGACCATCGCCGAAGGCGAACGTCCGAAGGTGTCGATACCGTTCCGGAACCGGTCTGCGCATAGCTTCACCGCGAATCTTCCTCAAAGTCTTGTCTCAAAGCGCCGCCAGCACCGCCCTGCTGATGTCTGCTGTGCCGTTGCTGCCGCCGAACTCGATCGGCTTGATGCCGCCGGCATAGACCTTGTCCACCGCGCGCTCGATTCTTTCGCCGGCTTCGGCGGCGGTCTCGACGCCATGTTTGTCGGCGAGCCAGTCCAGCATCATCGCGGCCGACAGGATCATGCCGGTCGGGTTGGCCTTGCCCTGCCCCATGATATCGGGCGCCGTGCCGTGGCAGGGCTGGAACACCGCGTATTTGTCGCCGATGTCGGCCGACGGCGCCATGCCGAGGCCGCCGATCAGGCTCGCCGTGATGTCGGAGACGATGTCGCCGAACATGTTCTCCATCACCATGACGTCGAAATCCCAGGGACGCTTGACCAGCATCGCCGAGCAGGCATCGACATAGAGCCGATCGGTCTTCACCCCAGGATGCTTCTTCTCGATCTCGTCGAAAATGCCGCGGAAGAACGCAAAGGCCTTGAACACGTTCGCCTTGTCGACGCAGGTCAGCATCCCCGGCTTGCCGCGCGCCTTGCGACGCTCCGCGAGCCGAAACGAAAACTCGAACAGGCGTTCGGAGGTCTTGCGCGTGATCACGAGCGTCTCGCGCGCGTCGTCGTGGGTCACGACGCCCTTGCCCATCGAGGCGAACAGGCCCTCGGTGGACTCGCGGATCACGACGAGGTCGATGCCGCGCTGGTCGGCGCCGACGATCGGGCTCGGCACGCCCGGAATGAGCCGCGCCGGACGCACGCCGGCATAGAGATCGAAGATGAAGCGCAGCTCGATCTGCGGCGCGATCTCGGTGTTGTCGGGATAGCGCACCGAGGGCAGGCCGCAGGCGCCGAGCAGGATCGCATCCGCCTGTTCGCACAGCTTGATCGTCGAGTCCGGCATCGACTTGCCGGTCGCAAGATAATTGTTGGCGCCGGCCGGCGCCTCGGTGAAGCGGAAGCGCAGGTCCGACGTCGCCTCGATCTTGCGCAGCACCTCGATGGCGGGCGCCATGACCTCGGGACCAATGCCGTCACCGGCGAGCACGGCAATGTGGAAGGCGTTGTTTGCGGACATTGGGGGTTCCTGGGAGGAAGCTGTCATTCCGGGGCGGTCCGGAGGACCGAACCCGAATCGCGAGATTCCGGGTTCGATGCTTCGCACCGCCCCGGAGCGACAAGCTGAAATCTACGGCGTCAGCACCGTGCGCCCGACCACCGCGCCCTGCTGCAATTGCACCAGCGCATCGTTGGCCGTGGAAAGCGGCGCGGTCGTCACCGGAATCGGCGGTATCTTCTTGGTTCGGACGAGATCGAGCAGCTCCTGCGTCTCGCGCAGATTGCCGACATAGCTGCCCTGGATCGTCACTGCCTTGATCGGGATCAGCGGCAGCGCCCAGGTCGCACCGCCGCCGAACAGGCCGACGATGACGAGCTTGCCGCCCTTGGCGAGGCAGTCGAAGCCGAGCTGCGTGGTCGCCGCGTTGCCGACGAGGTCGATCACGGCGCGGATCGGGCCGCCGGCTTTCTTGGCGAGTTGCTCCAGCGCGTCCGGCGCCTTCGGATCGACGGTGGCGAGCGCCCCGGCCTTCTCCGCCGCCTCGCGCTTCTTCGCATCGATGTCGAGCATGATCGCGCCCTTGCCGCCCATGGCTTTCAGCAGCGACAAGGCCATGAGGCCGAGGCCTCCGGCGCCGAATATCACGATCGGCGTGTCGAAATGCTGCTCGACCTTCTTCAGCGCGCTGTAGGTGGTGACGCCCGAACAGGCGTAGGGCGCGGTCGTGGCGGGATCGAGGCCCCTGAGGTTGAGCAGGTAGCGGGGGTGCGGCACCAGCATGTGGTCGGAATAGCCGCCGTCGCAATAGACGCCGAGCGAGCGCGGCGTCGCGCACATGTTCTCGTCGCCGGCCAGGCACACGGCGCACTTGCCGCAGCCGATCCAGGGATAGACGAGGCCGACGTCGCCGAGCTTGAGATCGCCCTGATCGGCCGGCTTGACGTCGGGGCCGAAGGCCAGCACTTCGCCGACGGTCTCGTGGCCCATCGTGAGCGGCAGGTTGATGCCGCGGTCCTTCAGCGACAGCGGCTTGCGGCCATGGCCGAGATCGTAACCGCCTTCCCAAATGTGGAGGTCGCTGTGACAGACGCCCGCCGCCTTCACCTTGACCAGAACCTGCGTGCCCGACGGCTGCGGCGTGGCCTCGTCGAACTCCTGCAGCGGCGCCTTGAAATCGGCGACCTTGAAACTCTTCATCGGCGTCCTCCCGGTAGTCTTCTCGTTCTCGCCGCCACCATGCCATGGCCGGCGGGCGAGACAAACCCGCCCCTGTCTAGTTCACGCCGGTCGATGGTGGCAAGCAGGCCCGGCGCAAGGCGGCACCGCGGCTTCCGTCACCCTTGTGCAGCCGTTTAGTCTGATGGAATTGATGCCGCATCGGCAAGTCCGATTTCCTCGCGCAATGCGTCGGTGTGCTCGCCGAGCACGGCCATCGTCTTGCCCGGCGTGGTGTCGGCGCCCGACATCCGGAACGGCAGATTGAGCACCTGGAACGCGCCGCCACCGTCCTCTACCGAGGAAAGCGCCTGCCGGTGCGCGATCTGCGGATCGGCCAGCGCCTCGGACACGGTGCGATAGGCCGAGGCCGGCACACCCGCCGCGCCCAATGCGACGAGACAGTCGTCGGTCGAGAGCTGGCGCGACCAGGACTCGACGCCGTCCATCACCTCGGCCCAGTTGTCGCGGCGTTCGGCATAGGTGGAGAAGCGCGGATCGGAGACCCATTCGGGGCGGCCGATCACGTCCATCAATCCCTGGAACGTCTTCTCGCTGGCGACCGTGATCATGACATAGCCGCTGGCGGTCTCGGTCGGGCCGAACATCGGGCGCGGCGGCGGTTTCACTTCGAACTGCGCGTTCTGCAGCTCGATCACGGTCAGGGTCAGCATCGATTCCAGCATGGAAACGTCGACGTGCTGGCCGAAGCCGGTCACTGTGCGCTGATACAGCGCGGCGGCGATGGCGCCGAAGCCGTAGGTGCCGGTGACGACGTCGGCATGATAGATGCCGCAATAGTCCGGCCGGGTCCGACCGGGCTGGTAGGCGAGATGGGCCATGTCGTAGCCGGAGGCCGCGTGGATCACCGGCGCATAGGCCGGCAGCTCGGCCGAGGGGCCGGTCTGGCCGTACCCGGAGATCGAGCAATAGATCAGCTTCGGATTGACCGGACGCAGGCTCTCATAGTCCAGCCGCAGCCGGTGCATGACGCCGGGGCGAAAGTTCTCGACCAGAATGTCCGATGTCGCGACCAGCCGCCGCACCGCCTCCTTGCCATCCTCGGATTTGAGGTCGAGCACCACGCTCTTCTTGCCGACGTTGAGCTGGCCGAACACGGTGCTGAAGCCGTTGCGCAGCGGCGGCCGGGTCCGCATCGTCTCGCCGCCGTCGGTCTCGATCTTGATGACCTCGGCGCCCATGTCGGCCAGCATCCGCGCGCAATGGGGGCCCGCGATGGTGGTCGAAAAATCCAGCACCCTGAGACCGGCGAAAGCCTTTGTCGTCGTCTCTTCGTGCTTATCTGATAGCTGCATCCCGAGCGGCCCCTTAGGAACAATCAATGTTCTCTGGTGTTGGTGCGCCGACCCTAGTGGGCGGCGGCTGAGTAAGAAAGTCTTTACCGAACGGACGCATCTCGCGGGCGGACTTTGGAATCCAGGGCAACTGGACCTGTTCTTGCATGGTTACGAACAGGATCGGAAGAGGGCAGCAGTTCTTGAGGGTCTTGTTCGTTACAACTGAGATGGACGATTTTGTCCGCGTTGGCGGACTGGCCGCCGTTTCCGCCGCCCTCCCCAGAGCCCTGCGCCCCTTCGCCGATATCCGGATCATGCTCCCCGGCTATCGCGACATTATCGAACAACTCACGCACGTCCAGATCGTCGGCCGCTGCCCCGCATTTGCGGAGATGCCGGCCTGCTCGCTCGGCCGAGCCGCGACCAAGGACGGCCTCCCGGTCTATGTGCTGTTGTGCTCACAACTCTACGACCGGCCCGGCAACCCCTATGGCGACGAGGCCGGGCGCGACTGGCCGGATAACGACATCCGCTTCGCACGCTTTGCCTCGGCTGCCGCTGAGCTTGCCATGGGCACGCTGGACAAGAATTGGGCAGCGGACCTCGTCCATGCCAATGACTGGCAGGCCTCGCTCGTGCCGGCCTACCTCGCCTGGCGCGGCGCCAGGATCCCGTCGATCCTGACGATCCATAACCTCGCCTATCAGGGACTCTTCCCGAGGGATTCGCTGCGGCGGATTGGTGTCCCCGAAAGCTCCTTCCACATTGACGGCGTCGAATTCTACGACCAGCTCTCGTTCCTCAAGGCCGGACTGGTTTACGCCTCGCACCTCACCACTGTCAGCGGCACTTACGCACGGGAGATCACCACGGCAGAGTTCGGCTGCGGTCTCGAGGGCCTGTTGCAGCTACGCTCCGGCGCGTCCGAGCTCACCGGCATCCTGAACGGCATCGACGAGAGCTGGGACCCGCGCTCCTGCGCCCAGCTCGCCCAGCAGTTTGGCGCCGGCGACTGGGCCGGCAAGAAGGCGAATGCGGATTACGTGCGCAAGCAGTTCGGACTTGCGGTGTCGCGCGGCCCGATGTTCGGCATCGTCGCACGCCTCGTGCACCAGAAGGGAATCGACCTCGTGCTGGCCGCGGCGGACGAGATCGTCGATGCCGGCGGGCAGATCGTGGTGACCGGGTCCGGCGAGCCGGCGCTCGAGCAGGCGCTGGTCGACGCGCATCGCCGCCGCCCCGACGCGATCGGGGTCACGATCGGCTTCAACGACGCCCAGGCACGGCGCATCTTCGCCGGCAGCGATTTCACCTTGATGCCGTCCCGCTTCGAGCCCTGCGGGCTCAGCCAGATGTACGCCCAGCGGTTCGGCTCGCTGCCGATCGGCCACCAGACCGGTGGCCTCGCCGAGACCATCACCGACGGCGAGACCGGTTTCCTGTTCTCGAAACCATCGCGCGAGTCGTTCCTGGGCGGCGTCCGCCGCGCGTTCGAGGCGTTCATGGCGCAGGACCAGCTCGACGCCATGCGCCGGAGCGCCATGGGACGATCTTTCTCGTGGAGCATCTCCGCCGGCAGCTACAACGCGCTGTACCGGAAGCTCGCATCCGCGTGAGGCGCAACGGCGCCTCGGCACCCCGTCAATGCGATCAAGACGTCAGCCGTTTCTATTCCGCGGCGACCGGCATATCGGCCATGTGCTCGTGCAAAATCACGCCGGCAAGCGGATCGAAGTGGCCAACCCAGGGCTTTCGTTCAAGCACCGACACCGTATGGGCGTAACCGGCCTCCCAGCGCCGCATGATGCCCGAGCGGCTGAAGTCAATGTCCTTGGTGTGATTCTCGCGATCGAGCTGCGGGGCGAGCAGCCGCACGACATGCATCTGCGTCGCACAGCCATAGCTCATCAGTTCCTTGACCGCCGGGTCGGCTCGCTCGCCGTCTGACAAGCGCGTTGCGAGCTGGTTGATGACGTGGCGCAGGCGGTGGGCTTGCTGCTGGCGCGCGATCTGACTTGCGATGCGGCTGGAATATTGCACGTCCTTCTGCCGGTTCAGCACGTCCGCCATCGTCACCGGTTCGGCGCCGGCCGGATTCCACAGATGCACGGAGAAGATCAGCGAATTCCTGCGCGGGTTGTCGTCGAACACCGCCTCGGTCGGCGTGTTCGACAGGATGCCGCCATCCCAATAGAGTTCGCCGTCGATCCGCACCGCCGGAAACGCCGGCGGCAACGCGCCCGACGCCATCACATGCTTGACCGTCAGTTCGCCGTCGCGGCTGTCGAAGTAGCGCATCTGGCTCGATCGCACGTGAGCGGCACCGACCGTCAGCCGCGGCTTGCAGCGATTGACGAGGCTGAAATCGACGAGTTCTCCAAGCGTCGCTTCCAATGGGTCCGTCAGATAGTAGCCGGCACGATCCGCCCCCAGCGGGTAGGTCTCGCCGGCATGAGCCAGAGGGTTGGGGCGAAAGAAGCCCGGAACGCCGCGCGTGACGGTCGACCAATAAGCGAGCTTATCGTTGAAATCGGGAAACGCGGTGGACCAGTTCCAGACTGGATTTTGCTGCATCCGCCGCCAGAATTCCCGGAGGCGCGCCATCCGCTCCCCGGGGGCGTTGCCTGCAATCAGGCTCGCATTGATCGCCCCGATCGAGGTGCCGATGACCCAGTCCGGCTCGATGCCAGCCTCGTGCAGCGCCTGGTAGACGCCCGCCTGATAGGAGCCGAGCGCACCGCCGCCTTGCAGCACCAGCACGACTTGTCCCGGCAGGCCGTTGGGCCCGCTCCTTTCGGCAGTTTCCTGCATGCTCGTCGCACTCCTGCTTCAAAGAGATGGCCTGTCTCTTCTTCGCAAAATCCCAAGCATTGTTACGCCCGGCGACCGTCGGTCGTCCAGCGACCGTTGTGCGGAAAGTGGGGCAGATGAGCGCAGAGCCGGCGGAGCGTTAACGCTTGACCGGGACTTCCTGTGGTTGCGGTTCGTCGTCGGCGATCGCCCGCCAGGCGGCGCCGTCGAGATCGTCATATTGGCCGCTGCGAAGCGACCAGAGGAAGGCGGCAAGGCCGGCACCTCCGAGCATCAGCGCCAGCGGGACCAGGATCACCAGAATTTCCATTACACGATCTCCCGGGCGCGATTGCGGGCCCGCAGCGAATTCAGCATCACCAGGATCGAGGACCCGCTCATGGCGGCCGCGGCGATCAGGGGTGTCACCACGCCGCTGATCGCGACAGGCACTGCGAGGACGTTGTAGCCGATCGCGAGCCAGAGGTTCTGGCGCATCAGGTGCAGCGCCTTGCGCGAGGCGTCGATGGCCGCGACGACAGGGGCCAGCGGACGGCCCAGGAAGACGAGATCGGCGGTGGCCTGGCTGAGATGCGCGGCCGAGATCGGCGACATCGAGACGTGGGCTGCCGCAAGCGAAGGCGCATCATTCATGCCGTCGCCGACCATCAGCACCTTGGCGCCGCGCTGCTTCAGTTCCTCGATCCGGGCGATCTTGTCGGCGGGCGTCACGCCGGCGCGCCATTCGGGAATGCCGAGCACATGCGCCGCCGCCTTCACGGCCGGTTCGCGATCGCCGGAGAGAATCTCGATGCCGATGTTGCGCGCCTTCAGCGCCGCGATCACGGCCCGCGCGTCCGGACGCAGGCCCTGGCGCACCGAGAGGATGAATTTTTCCGTTCCCTTGCTGAAGGCGACGATGGAGGCTTCGGGGTCGAGGTCGGCGCCGCTGACGAGCGCCTCCGCACCGCAGAACGAGGGACGGCCGAGACGAATATCGACGCCATCGAGAGTTGCGCGCACGCCCTGCCCGGCCTCTTCGATCGCGCCCATAACAGGCGATTTCGCGCCGGCGGCCTGCGCGACCGCGGCCGCGACCGGATGATGGCTCGACAGCGCGAGGCGGCCGGCAAGATCGAAGATGTCGGCGGGAATGTCGCCTGCATTCGTGACTTCGAGATCCGGCAGCGTCAGCGTGCCGGTCTTGTCGAAGATGACATGGTCGGCTTCGGCGAGGCGCTCGATGGCGTCGCCCGAATTGAGCAGCACGCCGGACTTGAACATGGCGCCGGAGGCAATCGTCTGCACCGTCGGAATCGCGAGGCCCAGAGCGCAGGGACAGGTGATGATCAGCACCGCAACGCCGGTCACGATCGCGTCGTGCCAGGACGCACCGGCGATGACCCATCCCAGAATGGTGATCAGCGCGGTCGCGTGCACCACCGGGGCGTAGAGCCGCGACGCGCGATCGGCAAGACGCATGTAGCGCGAGCGCGCCTGCAGCGCGTTGTCGAGCAGCCGCGTGATCTCGGCGAGCAGCGTCGCCTCGGACGCGGCCGACACCCGCACCCGCAGCGTGCCGGAGATGTTCATCGATCCGGCATAGACCGGCGTGCCCTGCCCGGCCGTGACATAGAGCGTCTCGCCCGTGATCAGGCTCTGGTCGATCTCCGAACGCCCCTCGATCACCGTGCCGTCGACTGCGCAGCGCTCGCCGGGCCGCAGCAGCACGATGTCGCCGGGATGGATCGCGGCGACCGGCACCTGGGATATTTCGTCAGGCCCGACGAACTTCGCCGCCGTCTCGGCCTTCAGCGCCGCGAGATTGCCGGCGACCGCCCGCGTTCGCCGCCGCATGTTCTGGTCGAGGAAGCGCCCGACCAGCAGGAACGTCAGCAGCATGATGGCTGCGTCGAAATAGGCGTGCTCGGCATGGTGGATGGTCTCGACCACCGACATGCCGAGCGCCAGGATCACGCCGATCGAGATCGGCACATCCATGTTGGTGGTCTTGTTCGACAGTGCGCGCCAGGCCGAGCGGAAGAACGGCTGGCCGGCATAGGCCGCGGCGGGCAGCGCAATCAGGGCCGAGAGCCAGTGGAAGAAGTCGCGCTGTTCCGGCAGCATGTCCGAGACGTTGCCCGACCAGACCGGGATCGACAGCATCATCACGTTCATGGTGGCGAACGCGGCGACGCCGAGGCAGCGCAGCAGGAAGCGCGATTCGGCGACTTCGGTCGCTTCCGCGCTTTCGGTCTCGTAAGGATAGGCTTTGTAGCCGAGTTCCTCGAGGCGATCGATGAACCTGCCGGGATCGAGCGTGCCCGCCTTCCATTCCAGGGCGACACGGCGGTCGGTGAGGTTCACGCGCGCCAGCGTGACGTCGGGGATCGCCGACAATCCACGCTCGATCTTGGCCATGCAGCCGGCGCAATGGACGCCCTCGACCGCGAGGTCGATATGCTGGACACCTTCGCCCGCGGCGCGGACGTAATGCGAAAAATCCCGCGAGACGTGCATGACCTCGTCCTTCAGTTCAGGATCACGCGATTGCGCGACATGAACACCCGCGCGCCATGCGACTCGCCCTCGATCACCAGCTCCCACTGGCCGGGCGCGACCGAGGCGGCCGTGCCGCGATAGATGCCGATGCCGGTTTCAGCGAGTTCGACCTGGAGATCGGCACGCTTGTCGGTTGGCCGCTCCAGGCGTCCGCCGAATTTCAATCCGCTGACCGGCTGACCGGCCGCGTCGCGCGCATCGATCTGAAGCGCGGCGGCGCCGTCCGTGCTGCGCTCGATGTGGGCGTTGACCTGCCATTTCCGCGCGGCCTGGTCCTGCGCCGCCGAGATCTCACGATCGTAGGAGAGGCCCGCGGCATAGGGGCTGTCGACATCGGTACCGGGCAGCGTCGCGATCGCGAGCTTCATCATGGTCACGTTGACGCCGATCACGACGCCGAAGAAGGCGACCAGCATCAGGAACACCTTGGTTCCGGTCAGCGGCTTGGTGGCCATGGCAATCTCCTGGTTCTACGGCGCGACGAAATTGTCGGTGGCGCTGGCAGCTTCACCGAGGCCGATATCGGTGACGTGAAAGCGAACCGGAATCGATTTCTCCGGATTGCTCTCCGCGGGCGCTGTGACGAGCAGGCGCAATTCGCTGGTGGAATCGCGCGGGATCACGATCATCGGCCGGTCCGGCGTGACGGAATCGGCGCCGACGACATGGAGGGTCGCATTGACCGGACCATTGGCGTCGATCGCGATGACGCGGTCGTAGCCGCTCTTGTTGAGCAGCCGCACCGTATAGGCGTTGCGGATCGAGCCGTCGCTGAGCTTGACCGCGACCGGATTGCGGTCGTGCAGCACGTTGACGTCGAGCAGGCTGCGGGTCGCCAGCGTATAGATCATGAAACTGCCGATGACCCCGATGATCACCGCGTAGGCCACGGTGCGGGCGCGCACGATCTTGTAGATCGGGGCCTTGCCCTCCTGGCGGCGGTGGATGTTGATGTCGTTGTCGTAGCCGATCAGCCGGGTCGGCCGGCCGATCTTGGTCATCACCGTGTCGCAGGCGTCGATGCAGAGGCCGCACTGGATGCACTCCATCTGCGCTCCGTCGCGGATGTCGATGCCGGTCGGGCAGACCGCGACGCACTGATAGCAATCGACGCAATCGCCGACGGACTGACCGAGCGCGCGCAGCTCGGCCGCCTTCTTGACCGAGGTGCGCTTCTCGCCGCGGTCGTAGCGGTAGGTCACGTTGAGCGCCCACTCGTCGGTGAGCGCGGCCTGGATGCGCGGCCACGGGCACATGTAGTTGCAGACCTGCTCGCGCATATGACCGGCGAGCACGTAGGTCGTGGCGGTCAGGATGCCGATCCAGATATAGGCGATCATCGGCGCCTGGAAGGTGACGAGCTGCTTCACCAGCGTCGGCGCATCGTTGAAGTAGAGCACCCAGGCGCCGCCGGTCCACCAGGCGATCAGCAGCCAGATTGAATGCTTGAGCACGATCTCGGAGATTCGCTCGAGCTTCATCGGATCGGACGATTTGTCCTTCTTCATCCGCTCGCGCCGGTCACCCTCGATCAGACGCTCGACGGCGTAGAACACGTCGGTCCAGACGGTCTGCGGACAGAGATAGCCGCACCAGATGCGGCCGCCGACCGAGTTCATCAGGAACAGGGCGACCGCGGCGACGATCAGCAGGCCGGTGAAGTAGTAGACCTCCTGCGGCCACAGCTCGATGAAGAAGAAATAGAAGCGGCTGTTGGGAAGGTCGATCAGCACCGCCTGATCAGGCGCACCGAGGCCGCGGTTCCAGCGCACGAAGGGCAGGAAATAATAGACCCCGAGGCAGAACGCCATCAGCCCCCATTTGATCCGCCGGAAGGTTCCGGACACGCTCTGGGGATAGACTTTCTTGCGGGCTGCGTAGAGCGGCCCATAATCGTCTTCCGATGTGAGCTCGCTGGGGTTCACGGTCTTGTTCATCGCCTGGAATGTCTCGTAGAGGTGCGATTGAACCTAGACCCGGCGTCGCCGCGTCAGTTGATCCAGCGCAAACGGGGGCGCTTTTGTTCGCCCCCGTTCGTGTTCACCAGGCTATTTTCCACCGCCCAGCGAGTGGACGTAGACCGCCATCGCCTTGATCGTGGCGGGGTCGAGCCGCCCTTCCCAGGCCGGCATGACGCCCGCGCGGCCCTGGCTGATGGTCTCGATCAGGGTCGCCTCGTCCGAACCGTAGAGCCAGATCTTGTCGGTCAGGTTCGGTGCGCCCATCTCCTGGTTGCCCTTGCCGCCCTCGCCGTGGCAGGCCACGCAATTCTCCGCGAAGATCTTCTCGCCCTTCGCCGCGTCGTAGCCATTGCGGGTTGGCAGGCCCGACAGCGAACGGACATAATTGGCGACCGTGACGATCTCGTCGGGCTTGAGCACGCCGTCCTTGCCGAAGGCCAGCATCTGGCCCTCATGCGCCTTGGCGTGGCCCGAGCGCGCGCCGAACTGGATGGTCTGCATGATCTGGTCGAGGGTGCCGCCCCACAGCCAGTCGTCGTCGTTCAGGTTCGGATAGCCCTTGGCGCCGGCGGCGCCGCTGCCGTGGCACGGTGCGCAATTGTCGCCGAACACGGTCTTGCCCTTGGCGCGGGCGAGCGCCAGCAAGGCCGGATCCTTCTCGATGTCGGCGAGCGAGGCCGCGCCGAGCGCCACCATCTTGTCACCCCTGATCTTGTCGAGGTTGGCGAGTTCGACGGCGACGTCGGCGCGCGAGGAGTAGCCGAGCACGCCGCGGGTGTTGCTGGAGATCAGCGGCCAGGCCGGATAGACGATCCAGTAGCCGATCGCCCACACGATGGTGAGGTAGAAGGTGATCACCCACCAGCGCGGCAGCGGTGTGTTGAGCTCCTTGATGCCGTCCCACTCGTGCCCGGTCGTGGACCTGCCGGAGACGGAATCGATGTCGCTTTGATGATCGGTCATGATCTCTTACTCCTCGCGCAACGGCAGGCTCGCCGCTTCGTCGAAAGCGGCCTTGTTGCGAGGCCAAAATGCGTAGGCGATGATCGCGAGAAAGATCGCGATGAAGACGGGGGTCCAGATCGTGGTGACGAGACTGGACGCGAGATTGTCGAGTTGCAGGATCGCTTTCATCGTTCATGCCTTCTCAGCGAAGATTGGCTTTCTCGTTGTAGATCTTGAAGTCGACCAGCGTGCCGAGCATCTGCAAGTACGCGATCAGCGCGTCCATCTCGGTCGGCGTCCCGGGCTTGCCGTCGAAGTTGCGCACCACGGCCTTGGCGTAGCGCTTGCCGAAGGCATCGGCGCCGGCATTGTCCGGATCCGCCTGGGCCTTCATGTCGGCGCCGGCGTTGGCGATCTGGTCGTCGGTATAGGGAACGCCGACCGTCCTCAGCGTACGCATGTGATCGGCGATCGTGTCGGGATCGACCTCGGTTTCGCGCAGGAACGGATAGCCCGGCATGACCGATTGCGGCACGATCGCGCGCGGGTTGGTCAGATGGGTCACGTGCCAGTCGTCGGAATATTTTGCGCCGACGCGGGCAAGGTCGGGACCGGTGCGCTTCGAGCCCCACTGGAACGGGTGGTCGAACATGCTCTCGGCGGCGAGCGAGAAGTGGCCGTAGCGTTCGACCTCGTCGCGCAGGGGCCGGATCATCTGCGAATGACAGAGATAGCAGCCTTCGCGGACGTAGATGTTGCGGCCGGCGAGTTCCAGCGGCGTGTAGGGCCTGACCCCGTCGACCGCCTCGATCGTGCTCTTGAGGTAGAACAGCGGCGTGATCTCGACGAGACCTCCGATCGCGATCACCAGCAGGATGCCGACGATCAGGATGATCGAGTTCTTTTCGAAGATTTGATGGCGCGTCCAGAACGACATGGTGTTGCTCCTCATTCCGCCGGCTGAAGAGCGACGGGCATCTGGACTTCCTGCTCGCCGACGCGAACCGTCATCCAGAGATTGTAGGCCATGATCAGCGAGCCGATCAGGAACAGCGCGCCGCCAGCGGCACGGATGATGTAGAAGGGATGCATCGCCTCGACGGTCTCGATGAAGGAGTATTCGAGGAAGCCGAGCGAGGTGTAGGCGCGCCACATCAGGCCCTGCAGGATGCCGGACACCCACATCGCCGAGATGTAGAGGACGATGCCGAGGGTCGCGATCCAGAAGTGCCAGTTGACGAGCTTGAGGCTGTAGAGGCCCTTGCGATTCCAGGCCCACGGCACCAGGCAGTACAGCGCGCCAAAGGAGACGAAGCCGACCCAGCCGAGCGCACCGGAGTGCACGTGGCCGATGGTCCAGTCGGTGTAGTGGCTGAGCGAGTTGACGACCTTGATCGACATCATCGGGCCTTCGAAGGTCGACATGCCGTAGAAGGCGACGGACACGACCAGCATCCGCAGCACGGGATCGGTGCGCAGCTTGTCCCAGGCGCCCGACAGCGTCATCAGGCCGTTGATCATGCCGCCCCAGGAGGGCATCCACAGCATGATCGAGAAGGTCATGCCCAGCGTCTGTGTCCAGTCAGGCAGCGCCGTGTAGTGCAGATGATGCGGGCCGGCCCAGATATAGAGGAAGATCAGCGCCCAGAAGTGGATGATCGAGAGCCGGTAGGAGTAGATCGGCCGCTCGGCGCGCTTGGGAATGAAGTAGTACATGATGGCGAGGAAGCCGGCGGTCAGGAAGAAGCCGACCGCGTTGTGGCCGTACCACCACTGGAACATGGCGTCCTGGATGCCGCCCCAGGCGATGTAGGACTTGGAGCCGAAGAACGACACCGGCAGCGCGGGATTGTTGCCGAGATGCAGGACCGCAATCGTCACGATGAAGGCGAGATAGAACCAGTTCGCGACGAAGATATGCGGTTCCTTGCGCTTGATGATGGTGACGAGGAAGACCAGCAGATAGGTGACCCAGACGATGGTCAGCCAGAGGTCCGAGTACCATTCGGGCTCGGCATATTCCTTGCCCTGCGTCACGCCGAGCAGATAGCCCGTGCCCGCGATCACGATGAAGAAGTTGTAGCCGACCACGACGAACCAGGGCGCCAGATAGCCTGCAAGCCGCACGTGGCAGGTTTTCTGCACCACGTAGAACGAGGTCGCGAGCAGCACGTTGCCGCCGAAGGCGAAGATCACGGCCGAGGTGTGCAGCGGCCGCAGGCGACCGAACTGGATCCACGGCAGATCGAAGTTCAGCGCGGGCCAGGCCAGCTGCGAGGCGATGATGAGGCCGACGAGAAAGCCGGCAATGCCCCAGAACATCGCCATGAAGGAGGAGAACTTGATCGGACCCATGTTGTAGTTGGGCCGGCCATTGATCTCCGCGGGCGGCAACGCCGCCGGACGATCGTAGTAATTGTTGATGACGAAGAACATCGCGGCGATGCTCGCCAGCGCGCCTAGCGCTGCGTGGAACGCGAAGGGCGCGTCCAGCGCCTTGGCCGCGGCGATCACGCAAAGGAAGGCGGTGGCTGCGAACACGACAGCCAGGCCGCTTTCACCGATGGTCATGGATTTTGAGATGGAGGGCTGGCTCATGCGGATTCTCTCTGAAAGAACACAGCGCCAGAAACCATATTCACCCTCGCGGGGAATTGATTGAAATCAAGCCAGATGGATTTCTGTTCATGTGAGGAAGATGCGGATCAGGGAGCGATATCAATCGCTTGTCTGCGCATGGCACGGGCGGCAAAGCACCGCCTCCGGGGAATCCCGTAGGCGGACATCACGGCATTCGGGGATGCCCCCGTCAGTCGCGCGCGGTCGCCTTGAGCGCCGCGATGACGTCCTCGCGGGCGATGATTCCCACCAGCTTCTGCGCACCATCGAGCACGATGATGCTCCTGATCCGGTGCTCGACCATGATCTGAAGCACCCTCGTAAGCCGCGTGTCGGGACTGACGTAGATGAACTCGGGCGTCATGACGTCGCCGATCTTGCGGCTCATCAGGTCGTGATAGCGCGGCAGCATCTGGCTCGGCGTGAAGGCGAAGCACTTCAGGATATCGAATTTGGTGACGATGCCGACCACCTGCCCGTCGTCCTCGACCGGATAGGAATTGAAATCGTCGGCTTCGAACATCTCGCTGAGCGCGAGCAAATCGAGGTCGCGCTGCACCGTCCTGACGTTGCGCGTCATGTAGCCGTCGACGGTCTCTTCGAGGAATTTGTACACGGCTTATCCTTCTCAATTCGCTTTCGGCAGGCCGGCCGTCAGTGCGACAGCAGCACGCAACGGGCGGATTGCGTGACCAGATATTGGGTCACACCGCCGAGAATCAGCTCGCGGAAGCGCGAATGGCCGTAAGCGCCGGCAACGATCAGGCTGGCACCGACATCGCCGGCCACCTTCTCCAATTGCCCGGCAACGGTCTGGCTCCCCGCCGCTTCGCAAATGCGCGCGGTCGCGGTGACGCCGTGGCGGGCAAGCCACGCCGTCACGTCGGTCACGCCGGCGACGGCCCCCGGACGATCGTCCTCGCCCTCGGGAATCGCGACCACGGCGACATCCCTGGCCTTGCGCAGCATCGGCAGCGCATCAGCCAGCGCCTGCCGCGCCTCCGGCGAATCCTTCCACGCCACCAGGACGCTGCGCAGATCGAGCCAATTGACGCCATCCGGCACGACGAGGATCGGCCGGCCCGCCTGCATCACCAGATCCTTGGGGCTCGCCAGCGCGAAGGCGTCGGAGAAGGCCGGGCTCTTCCCGCCGCTGACGATGATGTCGGCACAGCGCGCCTGGGTGAGCGTGAACCGCTCCGGGAAATCCATCGCACTGCGCCATTCCACGTGGCCGCCGCGATTCTTGATCGCGGCCCGGAATTGTGCCTCCAGTTCGGCGAGGCGCCGCTTGATGGAGGCCTGCTCCTGATCGATCAGCCCCTGTGCCGCAACGCCATCGGTGAAGTACATCGGCGGCGCGACCTGCGCGGCGGCGACCCCGACGATGGCCGCATCGAATCGCTCGGCGAGTTCGCCGGCGACCTGGAGACGCGAATCGTTGGGCTGATCGAGCGCCAGGCTGACCATCACGGTCGCATATGTCATGGAGACTCTCCGGGGCAATAGGCTTTCAAGGAATTGTAGCCCCGCTGCGGCTCCGCAGGATGAGATAGATCAAACCCTCCTGGGCTCGATGTCGCGCGGCCTCCGCCGATGTAATAAGACATCCGAACTTGCCTCAGGCCCGGCCTTGGGCGACATTGCCCCGGCGGTAACTCTATCCGGGCTATCGCATGAATATGGAGTCACCACTTGTCGCCGTCCCGCGTAACGCATCCGCAAGATGACGGTCGGGGCGAGCATTTCCGCGTTCGAATCGAGGGGTTCGGCGTCGGCACTTGGGATCTCGATCTCGGCACGATGGAACTGGAATGGTCCGACACCTCCAGGGCCCTGTTCGGCGTCGAGCCGGGCGAGCCGGAGAGCTACGAGCTGTTCCTGGCGCGCCTCGAGCCCAGCGACCGTGAAGGGGTCGAACGCGCGATCAAACACGTGGCCGAGCATGGCGGCGGTCTGGACGTGTCCTTCAGGGTCACAGGAACGCTCGGCGGCAAAAAATGGATTCGCGCCCGGGCGGGTCTCATTCGGGACGAGACCGGCGCCGTCCGTCACATCAGCGGCATCTTTCTCGACGTCGACGAGGAGAAGCAGGTCGAGGAGGCCCTGCGCACGCGGGAGTCTCACATGCGCTCGATTCTGCAGACCATTCCCGACGCCATGATCGTGGTCGACGGCCATGGCGTGATCCAGCTGTTCAGCACGGCCGCCGAGCGTCTGTTCGGCTGGCCGGAGCAGGAGGCGATCGGCCAGAACGTCAGCATTCTGATGCCGGAGCCCGACCGCGCCCGTCACGACGGCTACATCGCGCGCTACCGCGTCACCCACGATCCGCACATCATCGGCATCGGCCGGATCGTGAGCGGCAAACGCCGCGACGGGACCACCTTTCCGATGCATCTGTCGATCGGCGAGATGCAGTCGAGCGGCGAGCCTTATTTCACCGGCTTCATCCGCGACCTGACCGAGCATCAGCAGACCCAGGCGCGGCTCCGTGAGTTGCAGTCCGAGCTGGTCCATGTCTCGCGGCTGAGCGCGATGGGCGAAATGGCGTCCGCGCTCGCCCACGAGCTCAACCAGCCGCTGGCGGCGATCAGCAACTACATGAAGGGATCGCGGCGGTTGCTGTCGGGCAGCACCGATCCGAACATCGCCAAGATCGAGAGCGCCATGGATCGCGCCGCCGAGCAGGCCGTGCGCGCCGGCCAGATCATTCGACGTCTGCGCGATTTCGTTGCGCGCGGGGAGTCCGAGAAGCGGGTCGAAAGCCTGTCCAAGCTGATCGAGGAAGCCGGCGCACTCGGCCTTGCCGGCGCACGCGAGCAGAACGTGCAGCTCCGCTTCACCCTCGATCCGGACGCCGATCTCGTGCTGGCCGACCGGGTTCAGATCCAGCAGGTGCTGGTCAATCTCTTCCGCAACGCGCTCGAAGCGATGGCGCAATCGCAACGGCGCGAGCTCGTGGTCGTCAACACCCGCGTTGCAGACGACATGATCGAGGTCGAGGTGTCGGACACCGGCTCCGGCTTCCAGGACGACGTCATGCCGAGCTTGTTTCAAACCTTCTTCACCACAAAGGACACCGGCATGGGCGTGGGACTGTCCATCAGCCGCTCGATCATCGAAGCTCACGGCGGCCGGATGTGGGCCGAGAGCAACGCATCGGGCGGGGCGACATTCCGCTTCACCCTGCCGGCAGCCGACGAGAGCTGATCCATGACGACCAAGGGACATATCTACGTCATCGACGACGACGAGGCGATGCGGGACTCGCTGAACTTCCTGCTGGAGTCCTCCGGCTTCGGCGTCACGCTGTTCGACAATGCCCAGGGCTTCCTCGACGCCCTGCCCGGCCTCGCCTTCGGCTGCGTCGTCTCCGACGTTCGAATGCCGGGCATCGACGGGATCGAGCTTCTGAAGCGCATGAAGACGCAGCACAGCCCGTTTCCGATCCTGATCATGACCGGCCATGGCGACGTACCGCTCGCGGTCGAGGCCATGAAGCTCGGCGCGGTTGATTTCCTCGAAAAGCCGTTCGAGGACGATCGCCTCGTCAACATGATCGAATCCGCGATCCGCCAGGCCGAGCCGGCCGCCAGAAGCGAATCCGTTGCCCAGGACATCGCGGCCCGGGTCGCCTCCTTGAGCCCCCGGGAGCGACAGGTGATGGAGGGGCTGATCGCGGGCCTGTCCAACAAGCTGATCGCCCGGGAATACGACATCAGCCCGCGCACCATCGAGGTCTACCGGGCCAATGTCATGACCAAGATGCAGGCCAACAGCCTCTCGGAGCTGGTCCGGCTGGCGATGCGCGCCGGCATGTTGAAGGATTGAGGCAAGTCAAGATGGCTTCTTGCCGCCCGTGCTATCCAATCAGGCATGATTGAGATCAGCTCAACGCCTGGGCAGCTCCCGATGGCGCCATCCTCGCAATCCACGGTCTATGTGGTCGATGACGATGACGCCGTCCTGGGATCCCTGCGCTTCCTGCTGGAAACCGACGGCTTCACCGTGCGGACCTTCAGGAATGCGACCGCGCTGCTCAATGCGAGTGGGGCGCGCGGCGCGGATTGCTACGTCATCGACTACAAGATGCCCGGCATCAACGGGATCGAACTCGCTGGCCGCCTGCGCCAGTCCGACGGCGAGACCCCGGTGATCCTGATCACCGGCTATCCGGACGGCAATATCTCGGCTCGCGCGGCGGCCGCAGGCGTAAAAGGCGTGATTTTGAAGCCACTTCTGGACGAAAACCTGGTCAAGCTCATCCGCCACGCCATCCAGGACAAGGCCGGAAACTGACCTACGGGATTCTACGTAAGTGAATCCCCTTAAGATATCTCGCGAAATTTCCGAGGGCCCCGATACCGCGTAGCAAATGGCCATCACAACGGAGATGGCGCAGATGCTGACCCAGACCCTCAACACCCAGCCGATCAACACCCAGATCGGTGGCAAGATTGCCCCGGTCCACCCCGTCTCTGACCAGTTCGGCGAAATCGCCGGCCATATCGGCCTGGTCGCCACCGAATTCTCCTACCGCAAGGAAGAGGAGATCTACGGTGAGGACGAGCCGTCCGAATATGTCTACCAGGTCGTCACCGGTGCAGTGCGCAGCTACAAGCTCCTCTCCGACGGCCGCCGCCAGATCGGCTCCTTCCACCTTCCCGGCGACGTGTTCGGCCTCGAGTCCGGCTCCACCCACCGCCTTGCCGCAGAAGCCATCATCGACACCACCGTGCGCCTCGTGAAGCGCGCCAGCCTCGAGAAGGCCGCCGGCACCGACGTGCAGGTCGCCCGCAAGCTCTGGGCCATGACCGCCGGCGAGCTTCGCCACGCCGAAGACCACATGCTGCTGCTGGGTCGCAAGACCGCGATGGAGCGTGTCGCAACCTTCCTGCTCGAAATGGACCGCCGCCTCGCCGTTGCCGGCATGATGGCCCTGCCGATGTGCCGTCGCGATATCGGCGACTATCTCGGCCTCACCCTCGAGACCGTCTCTCGCGCACTGTCCCAGCTCCACGCCCAGGGCATTCTCGGCTTCTCCGGTGCCCGCCAGATCGTGCTGCGCAACCGGGCGCGCCTGCACAATCTCGACGCCTGATTCGTCTTCCCCACCTGTGGCCGGCTGACCCGTTCAGCCGGCCATTTCTTTTGCGGTGATCGGGCCCATCCGCCGTGTCTCCGGCATCACCAGCAGGATCAGAAGAAGCCCCGTCGCGGCGACGCCGGAAAGCCCGATGAAGGCGGTGGCGTTGCCGAACCTGTCGCTGACATAGCCGCCCAGCGCCGTGCTGAGCGACGCGCCGATGCCGGTCGCAGTGCCGACGATGCCCTGCGCGAGATTGAAATGACCGCTGCCGAAGGCGACATCGGCGACGATCAGCGGGATCATCACCGCGAACACCGCCGCCGTGATGCCGTCGAACACCTGCACCGCCACGAGGAGATAGGGATCGCGCACGGTCGCGAACAGCAGGCCGCGAATCGTCAGCGCGGCGAATCCGATCAACAGCAGCGGCCGCCGGCCCCAGGCCTGCGCCTTGCGCCCGACCGTCGGCGACACCAGCGCCACGATCGCCTGCGGCACGACGATACAGAAGGCGACGAGCACCGTCGCCCATTGGCTCGACCGCGCCGTCACGGCGCTCGCCATCAGCGGCATCATCGCCGCGTTCGCCAGTTGCAACAGCAGGACGCTCAGCGCAAAGACGATCAGCGGCTTCTGCCGGACCAGGTGCCAGATATTGGTGTCGCCGCGATCCCCGGCCTCACGCGGCATCGCGCCGTGACAGCGCGCGATGTCGACCTCTTCCTCCCGGATCCGCGACAGCGCTACAAGGGTCGGGATCGCGAGCAGAAAGGTGACGAGAAACACCGAGCGGCTCGACAGGAGGTAGCCGGCCGTCCCCATCACGGCTGCCGCGACGCCATTGCCGAGCGAGGCGAACCGCGCATTGCGGCCGAGCCGCTCGCCGATCGCGAGCGGCCCGACCAGACCGAGGCTGATGGCCGCAATCGCCGGCCCGAGCACGCAGCTCGCCGCCGCATGCAGCGTCGCCGCCGCCATTACCACGGGGAAGATCGGCATCGCCGCATAGGCCAGCGCGCAGCCGCCGATGGCGGCGATCGCAAGTCCCGCCACCAGCCGCTCCGATTTGGCGGCGTCGATGATCGCGCCGCCCGGCATCTGCCCGATCAGGGCGACGATGCCGCCGATCGACAGCACGAGGCCGATCTCGACCTGGGTCCATTTCTGCGTCGTGAGGTAGACCGCGATGAAGGGGCCGAATCCGGTCTGCACGTCCGCGAGGAAGAAGATGAACCAGTCGAGACCGCGCTGGCTCTGGCGCGATGGCGCCGGAATGCCCGCCGGGGATGACGCGGAAAAATTGTCCTGCTCAACGCGGCTGTCGCGATCTGCATGTTTCGGCTGTGTCGACACCAGCACCGGTGGCCATCCCTCCCCGCGCCTCACGGAGCGGCTTGCAGCGGTTGCAGGTTGCCGGAGGCGCCCAGCACCACCATCGGCGTGTCTTCCTTGTATTCGGGCGCGGCGGCGACCTGCGCCTTGGTCAATTCCAGCGTGATGCTGTCCTTCTTGTTGACGATCTTGCCGAACCGCAATGCGTTCCAGTCCACCACGATCTTACGGCTGCCGACGCCGAGGAAGCCGCCGAAATCGATCACGGCAGCACGAACGCGTCCGCTTCGATCGACGATGACGTCGACGATCCGGCCCATGTCCTCGTTCGCGGCACTCAGCACGTCGCGGCCGAGCATGCCATGCGCGTCACTCGCGCCGATGATGGTCACCGACGGCGGCGGCGTGGCATCCTTTGGAGTGACGGTGACCGACGAGGCCGGCGGCGCATTCGGTTCCGTCGCGGGCGCGGGCGGTGTCTCCGCTGCACGCGATAGGGAGATCGACAGCGCCGCGACGATCGCCACGCTTATGACTAGTGTTCCGATCGGACGCATGCACCCTCCTCGCAGGCGCCGTTAGCGCGCCAGTACGATCGACACCTGGATCTGGCCGCACGTGCGCAGGACCTCGAGCGCGACGTCGTCGCCGTGGCGGCTGACGCGCAGATCCACGCTGGAGTCACCAAGGCGCAGATCGCGCAGAATGACCTCGTTCAGGAACACCGGCAGATGCGGATTGCGCAGCCTGATCTCACCGCGCCCGACGTCGAACTCGATACCAAGCGCCGCCTCCAGCAGCGTGAACGGCGTCGCGCTCGCCCAGGCCTGCGGCGCGCAGGCGACCGGATACAGCGTCGGTCCGCGCCGCTTCTCTCGCCGGAAACCGCAGAACAGTTCCGGCAGTCGCCGCAGATCCATATAGGTCGCAGCCTCGAACAGCCCCTTGAACACATGCGCCACCGAACGCTTGAGCCCGTAACGCGCGAGCCCGAGCGCAATCAGCGCATTGTCGTGCGGCCAGATCGACCCGTCATGATAGGACATCGGGTTGTAGCGCACCTCACCTCGCGCGACGGTGCGAATGCCCCAGCCGGAGAAGAAGTGCGGGCCCATCAGGTCGGCGGCGACAAGCCGTGCGCGATCCTCGCGGATCATGCCGCTGAACAGCACCTGACCCGCATTCGAGGTGCGAACCTTGCACGGCCGCTTTTTGCCATCGAGTGCGAGCGCGTAGGTGCCGAGTTCCTCGCACCAGAACGCATGCTCGAAGCGCTCGGCCAGGGTCTTTGCTTCTGCCTCGAGCCTGTGCGCAAGATCGGATTTGCCGAGCCGAAGCGCACAGCGCGCGGCAAGCAGTTTTGCCGCAAAGACGTAACCTTGCACCTCCGCCAGCGCGAGATTGCCTTCGGCAAGCTGGCCATCGGCATGGAAGATCGCGTCGTAGGAATCCTTCCAGCCCTGGTTCGCCAGACCCTTTTCGGTTGCGCGCTGATATTCGACAAAGCCGTCCTGATCCGGATCGCCCGGGCCGTCGATCCAGGCCAGCCCCGCCTCGATCGCCGGCCACAGCTCGGTCAGCGTTTGGACGTCGCCGGTGCGCTCGAAATAGCGGCCCGCCAGCATCACGAACAAGGCGGTCGAGTCCACGCTGCCGTAATATTGAGCAAATGGCACCTCGCGCAACGCGGCCATTTCGCCGCCGCGCATCTCGTGCAGGATCTTTCCCGGCGCCGCATCGGCCAGCGGATCGACCGCCTTGGCCTGGAAATGCGCGAGCCGCCGCAACACGCCCTTGGCGATACGCGGATCGACCCACAGCATCTGCAGCGCGGTGATCAGGCCGTCGCGGCCGAACGTGGTCGAATACCAGGGAATGCCGGCATAGGGATAGCGGCCCTGCGGCGTCTCGGTCATCAACATGTTGAGGTCGGCCATGGCCTGGCACAGCACCTCGTTGAAGATGTTGTTGGAGGTCTCGATGCTGGCCGCCCCCATCGTCGACTGCCGCATCTCGCGGCGATGCGCCAGCAGGTCCCTGAAAAAGCGCGCCGGCTTCTCGCCGATCGGCCGGTTGCAGGAGACCGCCACGAACAGCGATCTCGACTCGTGCGGATCGAGTTCGAGCTGCCAGGTCGCGGCATTCACCGAGAGGCGTGTCGGTCGCGGATCGAAATGCAGGCCGGTAGTCCGCTCGGCATCGTCGAGGCCGCGATAGTCGAACAACACGTCGGCCGGCCCGAGCAGTTTGCTCGCGCCGGTCCCGCGGCGCGTGCGCCGCTCGCCGCGAACCTCGAACAGGTCGGCAAAGTCGTTGCCGAACAGCAGCGTCAGCTCGAAGCTGGCGCGCCGGTCGCCGTGGTTCTGCACCCCGATGCGCTGATAGGCGGTGCCGCGCCACAGGAAGATCGTGCGGACGATGTGCAACAGGTCCTTCTGCAGCACCAGGCTGCCGTCCCGGTAGATGTCGGGGTTGGTCAGATCGACGGTCAGCGCCGAATTGTCATCGCGCAGGTTCGAGCCGAGCAGCAGCGGCTGGAGATCGTCCAGCACGAGCTCAAGCTGCGCGAGATAGCGCGTATCGTGGTTGAACAGGCCGTCCGGACCGCCCGCGGACGCACCGATATCGCCGTGGCTGTCGAGCACGATGAATGTGTCGTCATGCTTGAGCGAGCGCCGCGGCCGCGCCGAGGGTCCTGTCATCGGGATGTAGAAAGGCTGTTCGGCGACCTGTTCAGAGGTTCGAGTCACGGAGACGAATTGGGTTACGGCTTCGGCGGCCATGGGCTGCTCTCCTGCGCTTGCTCAAATCGCAAACGGCGCGAACGCGACTGTTGATTTACGCGGCCGCTTGCGCGAGCCGGCTCATTTCCTGCGTGACCAGCTCGCGATAGGGCCCGTGGTCCTGCATCAGACGCTCGGGCGGTCCGTCCTCGATGATCTTGCCACCCTTCAGCACGACCACCCGGTCGAAATTCCGCAGCGTTGCCAGGCGATGCGCGATTGCGATCACGGTGCGGCCGCGCATCAGGCGCGACAACGCCTCGCGGATCGCCTCCTCGGACTCGCCGTCGAGCGCGGCCGTCGCTTCATCCAGCAGCAGGATCGGCGCATCCTTGACGAAGGCGCGCGCGATCGCGATGCGCTGGCGCTGGCCGCCGGACATCTTGACGCCGCGGTCGCCGACCATGGTGTCGAGGCCTTCCGGCAGGCTGTCGATGAAATCGCAGCGCGCCGCGATCGCCGCGCGCAGCACCTCGTCGTCGGTCGCATTGGGGCGGCCGTAGCGGATATTCTCGCGGATCGAACGGTGGAATAGCGAGATATCCTGCGGAACCACCGAGATCGCCTCGCGCAGGCTCTGCTGGGTCACCTTGGAGATATCCTGACCATCGATGGTGAGGTTGCCCTCGTCGACATCGTAGAACCGCTGTAGCAGCGTGAACAATGTGGATTTGCCGCCGCCGGACTGGCCGACCAGGCCAACGCGCTGACCGGGCTGCAGCCGCAGGCTGAAGCGTTCGAAGATCTTTGCGCCGCCGGGATAGCCGAAGGTGACGTTGTTGAACGCAATCGCAGCGCCGCTCTTGACCAGCGGCTCGGCTTCGGGGTGATCGCGCAGTTCGTGCGGGACGAGCAGCGTCGCGATCGCCTCCGTGAGCCGCGCGACGTGCTGGGTCACGTCGACCAGCGCCACGGCGAGGTCGCGCGTGGCGTTGAGGATGGACAGGCCGAGCGTGCAAACCAGCACGACGTCACCGGTGGTCGCCTCGCCGTCCTGCCAGAGCACGATCGCCCAAGCCATCAGCGCCACGGTCAGGACAACCGTTACGCCGGCGTGCAGCAGCCGCAGCTTCTCCAGGTAGCGCAGGCTGCGCCCGCGCGCGGTGACTTCCCGGTTGACGGTGGCATCAAACCTTTCATGCTCGTGGCCGATGCCGCAGAAGGCACGGACCAGCGGCATGTTGCTGATGACGTCGATCATCTCGCCGTCGACATTGGCCGCCTTGTCGGCAAAGTCGTCATGCAGAGGCCTGCCGGCCGCAGCGAGACGGAACATGGCGGCCACCATGCCGCCTGCGATCACGATCAGGCCGAGCGCCATGTAAGGGCTCACGGTTCCAATCAGCGCGATGGCGGCAACAGTGGCGATGCACGGAGGCAGCACATTCCACACCAGCATGTTCTCGACCGTGAACACGGCGTTGGACGTGGCGGTGATGCGGCTCGTCAGCATGCCCGGCATCCGGTCCGAGAAATAGCTCGGTGCGTGGCCGGTGAGATGACGAAAGATGTCCCGGCGCAAATCGCCGGTGACGCGAACGAAGGTGAAGCTCGCCGTCCAGCTCGCGATCCGCCACAGAAAGTTGTCCGCGGCGATCAGCGACATCAGGAAAATGAACGCGAGCCACACGCTGCCGCCATGCGCAGGGCCGCCGGACAGACTGTCAACGAGCGACTTGACGCCGTATTGCGTGCCCACCGAACAGGCAACCGCCGCGACGACAGCGGTCAGGATCACGAGGTGGGAGGCCAGACGAAGCCGCAGATAGCGCAAGACGAAGGCAAATGGCCTGCGCGCATATCCAGAAAGATGATCCATGTGACTGCGACCCCGTCGTGATGTTTCTGATTTTCTGAGTGATCGACTGAACGGCGACCGCTTTGCCAAGGTTCCCGGGCAACGCGATCACGACATGCGGATGCGGACGATCTGAGAAGAGGTGATGGCATCATCGCGACCACGCTGCGGTGTATCGAAGAAGTAACACTCACGGAGAGGAACTTCGCACATGCGAGAACGTTCCCCTGTTGGCATGCCGGTGCCGAGATGAGCGGGATTTTCCACGTTCATGATCGCAGAGGAGATGGCGAGATGCGCATCGCGCAGGTAGCTCCGTTGACGGAGGCTGTTCCACCCAAGCTTTATGGCGGCACCGAACGCGTGGTGCACTGGCTGACCGAAGAATTGGTTGCCCTCGGACACGATGTGACGCTGTTTGCCAGCGGCGATTCGCAGACTTCGGCGAAGCTCGACGCGACCTGGCCACGCGCCCTTCGCCTCGACGGTTCCGTCCGCGATGCCAACGCGCTGCATATGGTCATGCTGGAGCGCGTGCGGCAGAAATGCGACGACGAGGAGTTCGACGTTCTCCACTTCCATCTGGATTACTATCCGTGGTCGCTGTTTCACCGCCAGCCGACACCATTCTTGACCACACTGCACGGCCGGCTCGATCTTCCCGAGCATCAGCCGGTGTTCAATACGTTCTCGAAGATGCCGGTAGTCTCGATCTCGAATGCGCAGCGGCGTCCGGTGCCGCAGGCGAACTGGGTGAGCACGATCCATCACGGTTTGCCCGAGAAGTTGCTGACGCCGCGGCCGGCGAAACAGGAATACCTTGCCGTGCTCGGCCGCATCGCTCCCGAGAAGGGCGTCGATCGCGCCATCAAGATCGCGATGCATTGCGGTATTCCGCTGAAGATTGCCGCCAAGGTCGATCGCGCCGACCAGGACTATTATGACGAACTGATCCGCCCGATGATCGAGAACAATCCGCTGGTGGAGTTCATCGGCGAGATCGGCGACCACGACAAGCCCGACTTCCTCAGTGGCGCGCTCGGACTGCTGCTGCCGATCGACTGGCCGGAGCCCTTTGGCCTGGTGATGATCGAGGCCATGGCCTGCGGTACGCCGGTCGTTGCCTTTAATCGCGGCTCTGTGCCGGAAATCATCGACGAAGGCCTGACCGGCTTCATCGTCGAGGACGTCATCAGCGCCGCCGGCGTCGTCAATCGCCTCGCGCAGCTCGACCGCGCCGCGGTTCGCAAGCAGTTCGAGGCGCGCTTCACTGCGCGCCGCATGGCGCTCGACTATCTCGCCGCCTATCGCAGCCTGGCCGAGGCGCAGGCACCGCGGATCAAGCTGGTGAGCAGCGCGGAGTAATATCGCTGCCCCAAAGCGAGCTGTCATGCCCCGCGAAGGCGGGGGATTTAGTACTCCGCGGTTTAAACAATTGTCGCTACGGCGTACTGCATCGCCCGGTCAAGCCGGGCGATGACAGCTGACTTTTGGTAATAACCACGGACGTGAACCCGCTACGCCGCCCTACCTCACCACACCCCGCTTCGGCTCGACGATCTCGAACATCCGCGGAAACTCGTCCATCAAGCCCATCAGCTCGGCGAGTTTCATCGGATTGCCTGACAGCTTGACCTTGCCGGCCGCCACGGCCTCCGGGAAGTTCGTCAGCTTTGCGATGACCTCGTCGAGTGTCGCGCGCGCGAGCGTGAAGCTGGCATCTGCGCCCTCCGCCTGCACCCCTTCCGTATAGGTCAGCGCACAGTTCTCCAGATTGAGGGCGAAGGTCTCGCCAGTATCCAAGAAATTCCAGTTCAGCACGATGTGCTTGCCTTCTGCCTTCGGACCATTTAGGCGGATGCCGAGCACGTCCCAGAGCTGGGAGGTGCGGAGTGCGGCCAGCGTCTCGCGCGGCATCGGCTGGCTCGGCTGCGCCTTCGGCATGCCCTGACGCAGTTCCTGCGCACCGAACAGATAGGCGTTGCGCCAGGTCGCGCTCTCGGCGGCATAGCCGAGCTGCTCCAGCGTGTCCGCCAGCAACGCACGCGCTGCCGCATTGTGCGGGTCGGCAAAGACGAGATGGCCGAGCGCCTGCGCGACGAAGCGGAATTCACCCTTGGCGAAGTCGGCGCGCGCGCGCGCGAGGATGGCGTCGGCGCCGCCCATGTATTCGACGTATTTCTTTCCGGAGTCGACCGGCGGCAGCGGATCGAGATTGACCGGATTGGCATCGTACCAGCCGAGATATTTCTGGTAGATCGCCTTCACGTTATGGCGGATATGACCGTAATAGCCGCGGCCATGCCAGGCGCCTTCCAGACTTTCGGGCAACCGGATCGTCTCGGCGATCTCCGCGGCGGTCAGGCCGTGGTTCATGAGGCGGATGGTCTGGTCGTGCGCGAACTTGTAGAGGTCGCGCTGCTGCCGGATCATGGCGCCGATGCGCTCGCGTCCCCACACCGGCCAGTGATGCTGGCCGCACATCGCCTCGGCCTTGCCGTCCCAGAGCCGCAAGGCCTCGTTGAGATATTTCGACCAGGCCAGCGCGTCGCGCACGTCGGCGCCGCGGAACGGCAGCAGATTGTGGAAATTGTGCGTGCAGTTCTCGGCGAGGTTCAAGACCTTGTAGCGCGGGATGAAGAAATGCATCTCCGCCGGCGCTTCGCTGTTCGGCGCCATCTGGAATTCGAATTCGATACCGTCGATCACGCGCCTGTCGCCGGTCGCCATGATCAGATCGGTCGGCCGCAGCAGCGCGACTGATCCCGCCGCCATCGACTTGCCGAGGCCGCAATCGACCTGCCCACGCGGCCCCTTGGCGAGGAACGGGCCGAACTGATATTGCGCCCGCCGCAGCATCGCCGGCCCCGCGATGATGTTCTCGGATACCGCGTGCTCCATGAACAGGTTCGGCGCGATGATCGGCACGCGTCCGGTGGCGAGCGCATCCTCCTCCAACACGCCGCGCGCGCCGCCCCAATGATCGGTGTGGGTGTGGGTGAAGATCACGGCCGCGATCGGCCGCAGGCCCCGGTGCTTGAAATAGAGATCGAGCGCGGCACGCGCGCCCTCGATCGATGTGAGCGTGTCCACGACGATGACGCCGCTGTCGCCCTCGATCAGCGTCATGTTGGCGATGTCGAGCCCGCGCACCTGGTAGACGCCGGGCACCACCTCGAACAGACCGTGCTGCATGTTGAGCCGCGACTGCCGCCACAGGCTCGGATTGACCGTCGGCGGCGCCTCGTCCGTCGACAGGAAGCCGTAGGGCTTGAGGCTCCAGACCGTCCGGCCCTGCGGGTTGGTGATCTCGGCGTTCTCGATCGTGCCGAGGAAGCCGCGCGCGGCATCGTCGAAATCCCGCCTGTCGGAAAACGGCAGCGCGTTGAGCATCGCGGTTTGCTGCGCGATGACGGACGGCGTTGCGTCCTTCGGCGTGTCGGCTGTTTCGATGCTCATAAGCCCCCCCGGCTGCTCTTGATTGGGGAGGCATCTAACCGCATCTCGATTGCGGTTCCAACAGGTCGTTACGCGGCCAGCCCCTCGGCGGCCGGCTTGTCCGATGCCGCGAGCCCGTCCGCCATCCGCAGCTCCCGCGCAAGCACGTAGCCGCCGCCGTCCTGCTTGGCGCGGTACATCGCCCGGTCGGAGCGCGACAGCAGCGCCTCCGCGGTACGTCCGTCCTGCGGCGCGACGGCCACGCCGACGCTGACGCCAAGCTCGATCGCCTGTCCGTCGACGTCATAGGGCGCGCTGATCGATTGCACGATCCGCTCGGCCATCACGGCCGTATCGGCCGCCACGCGCTGCACCAAGATGAATTCGTCGCCGCCCATCCGGACCACGAGGTCGTCAGGCGCCGCCAGCGCCTTGAGCCGCCCGGCAACCTGCTTCAGCAACGCGTCGCCAACGGGATGGCCGAACCTGTCGTTGGCGTCCTTGAAGCGGTCGAGATCGAGCGCGTGCACCGCGATCATGCCGGACGTGCCGTCCGCCAGCATCCGCGGCAGATCTTCCGCCAGCACCGAGCGGTTGAAGACCCCGGTCATCGCGTCCGAGCGCGCCAGCTGCTCGAACTGCCGCTTGAGCGTGATCTGGCTGATCGAGGCATTGAAGCTCAGCCGCACCATCTCGAAGCTTGCGCCCACATACATCAGGATGAGGAGCCCGAGCCCAACATGGCGCAGATCGGGCAGCATGAACGTCACGACGGCGGCAGGCGCGGCGATCGCGACCAGATCGAGCAGTGCTGCGACGGGGCGCAGCGACAGCCGCGCCACCACGCCGGCGCCGAAACCGAAGCCGATGCCGATCGCCATCACCATGCAGATCGCATCGCCCAGCAGGATGCTGCGCGCGGCGAATACGCCCAGCACCAATGCCGTCACCACGGTGCCAGCAATGTAGCGCCGTTCCCAGCGCGCGGCTTCGGCCCGGCCGAGCCGCGGCGGATGCGCGATGCGACGACGAAACGCGACGATTTCAAGCAGCCGAACGATGGCCACCAGGATGCCGGCGAGCGTCAGCGCCGCCGTCCACATGTCTCCGGTCTCAAAGGTCGTGATCGCGCCCACCATGGCCTGGCAGACGGCGGCGAGAACCGTGGGCATCGTCGTGCCGTGAAGGCCCGCGATGACTTCCATGTAGACGGCGTCGGAAATCGATGCACGTCCGGTTTCCATTCTGTCGAACAACATGCCAACCCCATTCGCTGGCATGGTCGTACCGCATATCGGTAAAGATGCGTGCACCGCTGGGCCATGGCATTTACGCGCGCGGATTTACCGCGCGTTAGCCATGTGGCGCCCTCACTGGTGCATTCCCAGCACCCGCGGCAGCCACAGCGTCAGATCGGGCCAGTAGGTCACAATGACGAGGAAGCCGAGCATGGTGAGCAGCCACGGCATCACCGCCACCGCGAGCTCGGTGATGCGCATGCGCGCGATCATGGATGCCACGTAAAGGTTCAGGCCGACAGGCGGATGGCAGAGGCCGACCTCCATGTTGACGTCCATCACGATGCCGAAATGCACGAGGTCGATGCCGAGCTTCTTGGCTGCGGGCGCCAGGATCGGCGCCATGATTAGGATGATCGAGTTCGGCTCCATGAAATTGCCGGCGAGCAACAGCAGGACGTTAACCACCAGCAAGAAGCCGACCCAACCGAGGTTCTGGGCCGCGATCCAGTCGGCCAGGGTCGACGGCAGGTTCTCGTTGGAGAGCACGAAGGAGAACAGCACCGCGTTGGTGACGATGTAGAGCAGCATCGCGCTGGTGTTGGCGGCGCGCAGCAGCACCCGCGGCACGTCCACCATCTTGATCGCCTTGTAGACAAACACCGCAATGACGAAGGAGTAGACCGCGGCCATCGCGGCCGCCTCGGTGGCGGTGAACAGGCCACTGTAGATGCCGCCGATGATGATGACGACGAGCATCAATCCCCAGATGCTCTCGCGGAAGGCGCGGACAGTCTCGCCCCAGCTCGCCTTTGGCAGACGCGGATAGTTCCGGTTGCGGGCGAGCCACCAGGTCACGACGCAGAGCATGGTCGTCAGCAGGATGCCGGGCAAGAGGCCCGCGACGAACAGCGCACCGATCGATGTGTTGGTCGAGACCGCGTAGACGATCTTCGGGATCGACGGCAGCATCAGGATGCCGAGCGAGCCCGCGACCGTGATGATGCCGGCGCCGAAATGCATGGGATAGCCGTGCCGCACCATCTCCGGCAGCACGATGGCGCCGATCGCCGCGACGGTGGCGACGCTTGAGCCGCAGACCAGCGCAAACATGGCGCAGGCAACGATGCCGGCAAGGCCGAGGCCGCCATGCCAGTGGCCGATCAGCGAGGTCGCGAAATTGATCATGCGCCGCGCGACACCGCCGTGTGTCAGGAAATTGCCGGCGAGGATGAAGAACGGGATCGCCATGATCTCGAAGCCCTCGATGCCCGTGAAGAGCTTCATCGAGACCGCCTCGATCGGCACCGTGGTGAGCGTGAACAGGAAAGTCATCACGGTGAGACCGAGTGCGATCGAGACCGGGATGCCGGTCAGCATCAGCGCGATCAGCAGCGCGAACACGGTCGCGGCCCGCATCCAGTGCGGCAACACCACCACGCCGAACTTCTCGGCGAGGCACATCGCGAAGATCAGGATCGGCGCCATGATCAGGATGACGCCCAGCGGCGATACTTTTCGCACAGCGGCCCTGGTCGCGGCGCCGGCGGGCTGCGGATGCAGCGCGGGCGAACCATCGACCTCGACACCTTCGACATGCGCCTCGTCATGATGCGGCAGATGGCCTGTCCAGTAATAGGACCACGAGACCTGGAGGAAGCGGAAGCACATCAGGCCGGAGCCGAGCGGGATCGCCAGGTAGATGAACCACATCGGCGCTTCCAGGTCGTTGGACTGCTGACCGGTATGGAACATCTCGCGCACGAAGGAGGCGCCGAACGCGGCGATCATGCCGGTGAACAGCGCGCCGCACAGCAGCGAGAACAGGATCACGTGCTTGCGCGAATGTTCCGGCAGGCGGTTGACGAGCAGATCGACGCCGACATGGATGCCGGTGCGCACGCCATAGGCGGCGCCAAACTTCGCCATCCAGATGAACATGTAGATGCAGAGTTCCTGCGCCCATGACATATCGAGTTCGGACAGGAACTTGAACACCGCCATCGACAGCGTCGCGAGCCAGGTCATCCCGTGCGCGGCCGCCCAGCGGGAGAGGACGATCGACTCACCGGAGCCGTAACGGTGCACCACGGCGATGAAGATCAGGCCGGTGGCCGCCGCAATCAGCGTCGCGATCAGCCACTCTTCGAGATGTTCGAGCCCACGGTTCAGCACGCCAAGCAAATCAATCCCCCTATCGATGCGAAACGGTCGGGAGTGCCCCACTCCCGACCGTTCGTAGTGTTCAACGCCGGAAATCGCGTCAGTTCATCTTGACATCGAGTTCCCTGGCAACGAGATCGAGCACCTCCTGCCCGACCCGGCCCTTGGCCCAGGTGTAAGTCGGCCGCATCGCTTCCTGCCACGCTTTGCGCTCGTCGTCAGTCAGATAATGCAGCGTGGTCTTGCCGGCCTTCTTGATCTCGGCCAGCGCGTCCTCGTTTTCCTGGTGCGCGATCAGATTGGTGTAGTCGGTCGCCTCGTTCATCGCCTTCTCGAGCTGGGTGCGGATGTCGGGCGGCAGGCCCGACCAGAACTTCGAGTTGACGATGACGGCATATTGCAGATGCGCGTGATAGGACACGGTGATGTCCTTCTGCACCTCGTAGAACTTCTGCGTCAAATAGTTGGACGCGGTGTTCTCGCAGCCGTCGACCACGCCGGTCTGCAGCGCCTGGTAGACTTCCGAGAACGCCATGATCTGCGGAATCGAGCCCATCAGGCGGAAATACTGGTCGGCGATCTTCGATCCGGAGATACGAACCTTCAGTCCCTGGAGGTCGGCGGGCTTCAGCAGGGGACGGTTGGCCGAGAGCATGTGGAAACCATTGTCCCAATAGGCGAGCCCGGTCACGCCCTTGGCCTCCAGCTTCTGGAACAGCCATTTGCCGACCGTGCCCTTCATCGCGCTGGAATAGGTCGCGTCGTCCTTGAACAGCCACGGAAGGTCGAGCGCCTCGAATTCCTTGATTCCGAGCGGCGCGAATTTCGCGGTCGAGGGCGCCAGCATCTGCACCGAACCGAGCTGCAGCGCCTCGATCTCCTCCTTGTCCTTGTAGAGCGAGGAGTTCGGATAGACCTCCACTCTCACCTTGCCGTCGGTGTACTTCTCGGCGAGTTCCTTGAATTTCAGCGCACCCTTGCCCTTCGGGGTGTCGTTGGCGACGACGTGGCTGAACTTGATGACGATGGGGCTCTGGGCCTCGGCGACGGCGGGGGCGAGAGCGAACGCGGCCGCAGCGACCGCGAGAAGCAGTTTGCGCATGAAGGACCTCCCAATAACCCCTGAAAACCGGGTCTTTTTTGTTTTACGCCGTCAGTAGTGGCAGCAATCCACCACCCGAACAACTAGACCTAAGCCCAATTTGGCGCAGTCAGGCTATCTTGACCGACGTGGCGTGCGCAACCTCGCGCTTGCTCCGCCTTCCGGAAGCAAGCGCCTGTGTGGCATCCCGGCGGTGCCTCAGCCCTTGCGCTGGGCGACCATGAACAGGCGGCGGAACGGGAACAGCGTCTGCCCCGCCGCATTCTTCGGATAGGCCTTCGCAACGTGCTCCCCATAGGCGGCCTCGAAGGCGGCCTTCTCGTCCCCGTCCAGAATGTCGAGATAGCGCGTCAGCCAGGTGCCCTTGGTCCATTCCTTCACGGGGTTCTCGCCTTCGAGCACCTGGAGATATTCAGTCTCCCAGATGTCGATGCTCTGCGCCAGCGGCGCAAGCAGGTCGTGATAGAAGGCCGGCCCCTCGACCGGTGGCGGGGTGACCAGATGCTCGACCTTGGAGCGCCAGGGACCGTTCAGCGCGGTCTCGCCGATCAGCACATGCGAGGGCGCAAGGAAATTACGCGGCATCTGCACCGCGAGCACGCCGCCGGGTGTCACGGTCTCCATCACAGACGGAAACAGTGCCGCATGATTGGGCAGCCAGTGCAGTGCGGCATTGGAATAAACCACGTCGTATTGCTGCGCGGGACGCCAATGGCCGAGATCTTCATGTGACCATTCCACATCAGGCGCCGCCTTGCGGCCAGCGGCAACCATCTCGGCCGAGCCCTCGACACCGGTCACAGTCGCGTCGGGCCACCGCTCCTTGATGAGCTTGGTGACGTTGCCGGCGCCAGCCCCGAGGTCGGCAACCGAGCGCGGGCCAACATCCGGAATGCGCATCAAAAGATCGACGGCGGGCCGGAGCCGGTGACCGGAAAACTTCAGATATTGTTGCGGATCCCAGACCATCACAGGCGCCTTTTTCTTTTTCGTGTTTCCTTCGGAACAGCTCTTGGTTACCACTGCTCGTCCCGGTCGGGCAAATCGCCGCAGCCGGGACGGGCAGGAAACGAAGACCAAAAACCGAAACAAGAAGGCGTGTGACCATGGACCTCGGGCTCAAATCGAAGACCGCTGTCGTGACGGGCGCGAGCATCGGCATCGGCCGCGCCATCGCCAAGGGCCTGGCGGCCGAAGGCGTGCGCGTCGTCGGCGTGGCGCGGCGGACTGATCTGCTCGCCGAACTGGTGAAGGACGTCGGCGGCGGCTTGATCACGCCGCTCGAACAGGACGTGATGGCCAAGGACGCCGCCGAGAAGATCGCGGCCTTCGCGACAAAGGAGCTCGGCCATGTCGACATCCTCGTCAACAATGCCGGAGGCAGCCGCCCCCTTCCCGTCGATGCACCCGACAGCCAATGGGACGAGGCGATCGCGCTGAACTTCACCAGCTACCGCCGCATCACGCACGCGCTGCTGCCGCAGATGATCGCACGCAAATGGGGCCGCATCGTCAACATCACCGGCAAGTCCGAGCCGGAAGGCCTCAACGCCGCCTTCGCCGCCAAGGCGGCCGTGCACGCCTGGGCCAAGGGCCTGTCGCGCGAGATCGGCGAGCACGGCATCACCATCAACTGCATCCCGCCCGGCCGCATCATGAGCGAGCAGATCCGCCGCAACTATCCGCCGGATTATCGCGAGCGTTTTGCCGAAGAGGAAATCCCCGTCGGCTATTGGGGCGAGCCGGAAGATCTCGCCGCACTCGCGGTGTTCCTGGCATCGCCGGTGGCGCGGTACATCACGGGCACGGTGATCCCGGTGGATGGCGGATTACGGCGGTATCAGTTTTGACGTGCCGCTGCTCTCATGTCCCGGACGCGGTGCAGCACATCGTGCTGCTCCGCAGAGCCAAGACCCAGTCATGCCGCCGGGGAAATCCGCTCATCCGTAACAGACCGTGTCACTTCGCGAGGTTCTTCCGCAATATCTCCGTCAACCTGTCCGGACTGGTCTGCGGCGGCATGTAGCCGAGATACTCGCCGTTGCGGCCCATGAGATAAATGACCCCGGAATGGTCGAGCGAGTATTCCCCGCTCCTTTCGTCCGGCACCTTCACGTAAAATGCCTTGTAGGCGTTGGCGACTTTCCGGATCTCGTCCGGAGTCCCGGTCAGGCCGACAAGGCTGTGATGGAAGGACGAGACGTAGTCCGCCAGCCCTTTGGTGTCGCGCTCCGGATCGATCGTGATGAACACCGGCTGCACGCCCTCGGCAGCGGAACCGAGCGCGTCGAGTGCCTGTGTGATCGCCATCAAGTCGGTCGGGCAGACGTCCGGGCAATAAGTGTAGCCGAAATAGACGATCATCAGCTTGCCACGGAACTCGGTATCGCTGCGCGGCTTGCCGCTCTGGTCGGTCAGCGTGAAGGGTCCGCCGACGGACCCGCGACCGTACATCAGATCGTCCATCATCTGCGCGGCCGAAGGCTGCGAGGTCGCCGGCTGCTCCGTCGCCACGGCAGCCGGCCCACAGCAAAGCAAGGGCGCGACGACGAGCAGAGCGCGCGCCCTTGAAGCCGACATCCCGATCAGATGCCGAAGGTGATACGGGTGCCGGTGGTCGTGGTCAGGACCTTGCCCGGCATCTGCCGTTGCGCCTCCTGGGTGAAGTTCAGGCCGCTGCAATGCATCGGGATCAGAACATCCGGGTTCAGCTTGCCGATCTCGCTGACGACCTGCGTCAAATAATCGGCCGGCGCGGGTCCGAGGTGGAAGCCGCCCATGATGGCGTGGACCTTGTCGACACCCGACACCTCCATCGCCTGCCGCACGGAATTGACGATGCCGACGTGGCCGCAGGAGCTGATCACGATCAGGCCCTTGTCCTTCAGATTGAAGCAGGTCGCGTGCTCATGGATGTGCTCGTCGGGCACGATCTTGCCTTCCATCTCGGCCGGCAGATAATGGCTCGCGTTGCATCCCGCGCCGTCCTTCTGCTTGAACTCGACCATCGAGTTCGGAAGCACTTTCTCGATGCTGTTTCGCTTGATCTTGCCCGTGGTGAACGCCTGTCCGCCAATGACGGCGGGCGATTCACACAACACCAGCTTAACGTTCTGCCGGGCGATGTCGCGGCGGTCGAGCATGCCATAATCGCTCAATTCGCCCTGGCCGGCACGGACATAGCGCTGGCAGAAATTGTCCTCGCCGCCGGCATACATCGTGAGGTCGGCGGGCAGATTCTTGCGGTGCTTGTCCAGGAATCCGAGCAGGCCGCCCCAATGGTCGAAATGGCCGTGGCTCATGATCAACGTATCGATCTTCGACGGATCGACCTTCAACAGCTCCATGTTGCCGTTGAGGACCTCGGGCGTCCAGCCATAGTCCAGCAGAAATGTTCGCTTGTCGGCGCCGCGCTGTGGCTCCAGGAGCAAGGACAGTCCCCATTCGCTGTGCAGCGGTCGCTTCGAGTCCGTCGAACGGCCCGGCTCCGTCTTGACCCCGTTCGCCTCCTGCGGCCTGAAGAACAGGTCGCTGGCACTGTCGACCAGAACCCGCACGCTGAGTGCGTCGATAACAGGCACGTCGATGGGACCCGCCTTGGCCATCTCGATGCAGGAAAATCCGCCGCCAGCAGCGGCCATGGCGAAACTGGCCGACAGCTTCAGTGCATCTCGTCGATTGAAATTTGTCATCGAACAATCCCGCTATCAAAATTCATGGCGTCCGCATCCGGATGCTAATGTTCTAAATACAAGGCCGATTGGGCCTGGTGTCAACATAAGTCCTGCGCAGGCCGACCGTGGATCGCCACGTCCTTGATCGGACTGAAACGCCCGGTCGAGCGAGGCCGTACGTCCTGTCGACGTCCGCCCGAATGGGGGCCTCACCTCGGGCTGATCCAGTCCGAGGCTTCGAGCGTTTCAGTGAGCAGTGTAAAGCGCGATAGGGAACCTGGACCGATGCACCCCGCATTGTCCTGTTTCTCCGCTTCTTTTCCCATGCGCAGACTCATTGCGCTCGCGGTGTCAGGCAAGGGTACGGGTTAATGCCCACGGAGCGTGTCGAACTCAGGCGACTTGCCGCGCTCGCGACAGCAACTCTCAGCCCGCCGCCGGGCCGCGGGCGCATCGTGCTGGCACTGACATGCGGCATCGTCGTTCATCTGGCGTTTGCCGCTGCGGTGCTGGCGATGATATCCGCAATGTTTTCCGGCATGAGCCGGTCGTTCGGGACCGTCCCGTGGCCCTGGGCTGCGCTGACCAACGCGCTCCTCATTCTGCAGTTTCCCCTCGTGCATTCCGTTCTCCTCACGCGACGGGGCGGTCATTGGCTGGGCCGGCTGATCCCCGGCCCGCACGGGGCGACGCTCGCCACGACCACTTACGCGATCATCGCCTCGGTCGAGTTGCTGGCGCTGTTCGTGTGCTGGACACCCACCGGCGTGATCTGGTGGAAGGCCGAGGGCATAGTGTTCTGGATGATCACGGCAGCCTATGCCGCAAGCTGGCTGCTTCTCATGAAGGCCAGCTTCGATGCCGGCGCCGAGGTGCAATCGGGCGCGCTCGGATGGATGTCGCTGATGGCGGACCGGCGTCCCGTTTTTCCCGACATGCCGGTTCGAGGACTGTTCCGCCTGATCCGCCAGCCGATCTATGCGGCTTTCGCGTTGACGTTATGGACCGTGCCGGTCTGGACGCCCGATCAGCTTGCGATTGCAATCTGCTACACCGCCTATTGCCTGCTGGCGCCACGCCTGAAGGAACGCCGCTTTGCCGCCCGCTATGGCGAGCGTTTCCATCGCTACCGCAGGTCTGTTCCTTACGTCGTCCCGCGCCTCGCTGCGCGCCGCCCCGACGCAGGAGCGGATTGAATCATCTGGAGATCGCGAATGTTCACTTTCGCCCTGCTTGCGACGGCCCTCCTGTTCGGAGGAATGGTTCTGTATTCATTCGGGTTCGCCGCCTTCATCTTCCACGCGCTGCCGGCGGATCTCGCAGGTCCGGTGATCAGGCGCGCATTCCCCTATTTCTATCTCTTCGTCCTGTTCACCGCCGCGGCTGCCATGGTCGCGACTCTCGGACGTGACGTCACCGCAAGTCTGATACTCGGCACGATCGCCGCGACCACTTTATTTGCGCGACAGGTCCTGATGCCCGCCATCAATCGGGCCACCGATTCCGGGGACAGGTCGCGGTTCAAGACCCTTCACGCCGTGTCGGTACTGATCACGCTGGCGCACATTGCAGGATCCGGCTGGGTGCTGGTTCGGCTGGCATCCTGACCTCCCGCAATGCGGAGGCGAAGGACCCCATTCAGCGATTTCTGGGGACGCGGTACGCGACCTTGTTGAGCGACTGCGCGTTGCCGTCGTCGACTTTCTCGAAGACGATCCGCGTGCGATATCCGAGCGCTCTGGCGATCTGGAGATAATTCGCGACGCTGATGTTTCCGCCTTGCTTGAGGCGGCGGGAGATGTGCCCGCCTGCGGTGCCGAGCATGAACGCCAGCGTTTCGAGGCTCACGCCCTCCGCCTGCCGAAGCCGGGCAAGTGCCTCGATCATGTCGCGCTCATCGCAGGCGACATCCGCGTCCATCCGGCCGCCGTCCGCTTCGTCCAGACCTTGAAACTTGCGCACGGCCATGGCGATGACAACCCACTCCGTTCTGGCGCGAGGATCTTCACTCAGGATCGTCCGCGCATTGAGCAGATGATCCAGGGAAACGCTCGCTGGTTGCTCATAAGTGGGTGTACGGCGGCCACTCAAAACTGGACAAAATGTCCTAGGCAGCTCGCAGCATGGCCGCGGTACGAATTTTCCGCGCGCGTGTTGATCCGGCATCCCAGGCCGGTCGTTTAGGGGTAGGTGGCGTGGCAGAGCCTGCCCCGCGATGCCAAGCGCCGCTCTCACGGTCGAGTGCTTCAAGAGGCTCGGCCGTGAAGGACAACGTTGCGCCCCAGCCCTCCCCGCCGGCTGGGGCGCCCTTTGTCATGCGTCGATGATGCAAGGTTGGGTTCGGGACGCAGCCGTTGGGCGATCCCTGCCATGTTGATATCGTGCAAGCGTATTGCCCGACGTGTCAACGCGATCGTGGCTGCGGACGCCGTAGCGGCACGATTGGAAGAATCCCTTATTGATCAAGGGGCGTTCTACTGTGCATGGGGTTGTTTTCAGGTTTTGGACCAGCTCCCGACAAAAAACTCGCCAGCCTCACTCAGCCTGCAGGATCTCCGCGATCGCCGCACCCGCCGCAATGGTGCCGAGCGTGCCGCCGACGTCGCGCGTCACCCGGCCCTGGCGAAGCGCCTTCGCGACCGCGGCCTCGATCGCACGCGCAGCTTCCTCGTAACGCACCGCGCCGGCTGTCTCGCCGTACCAGGCCAGCAGCAGGGCCGTCGACAGGATCAGCGACACCGGATTGGCGACGTCCTGGCCCGCGATGTCAGGCGCCGAGCCGTGCGCGGCCTGCGCCATGGCGTAGCGATCGCCGACATTGAGCGAGCCGCCGAGGCCGAGGCTTCCGGACAGTTCCGCAGTGAGATCGGACAGGATGTCGCCGAACATGTTGGTCGAGACGATGACGTCGAAGCGATCGGGATTGCGCACCAGATGCGCCATCATGGCGTCGACGAGGATGTCGTCGACTGCGAGGCCGGGATAGGCCTTCGCCGCGTCGCGGCAGATGTCGAGAAACATGCCGTCGCCGATCTTGAGCACATTGGCCTTGTGCACGATGGTGAGATGCCTGCGCCGCTTCATCGCCAGACGGCAGGCGGCGTGCGCGATCCGCTCGCAGCACGCCCGCGTGATCCGGCGCAGCGAGATCACGACGTCGGGCGTGACCAGCATCTCGCCATTGCCCTGCTCCATGTTGCGGTCGGCGTAGAACCCCTCCGTGTTCTCGCGCACCACGACGAGATCGAAATCGCCGAGCCGGCCGGGCCGCCCCGCATAGGTGCGCGCGGGCCTCACATTGGCGTAGAGGTCGAGGCTTTTGCGGAAATGCCGGGACGGATTGATCTCGCCATGCGCCTCGTCCTTGAAGTCGAAGGTCGCGGTCGGCCCGAGGATCAGGCCGTCGGCGGCGCGGACGATGTCGAGCAGTTCAGGCCGCACCGTCGTGCCGAACTGTTTCAGGCTGGCATGGCCGACCGCATGCTCCTCCAGCCGCAGGTCGAGCTGGAAGCGCGCGGAGGCCGCGCGCATCACGCCGGATGTCGCGGTCGTGATCTCCGGTCCGATGCCGTCACCGGGCAGAACGACGAGTTGCATGGCGGTCCCTTCCGATTGCGGCAACTGCCGCGATCATACGTCAGCAGGCGACGCCTCGCCCAGCCTTCGCGCATACACAGCATGCAAGCATATGCCTGTGGAAGCCGGCCCCGCCGTAGTACATGCCAAGGTCCCCGATCGCCACGCCGCCGGAGCATGCGCAAGCGCAATGACAATCACGTTACCCGCCGCCGCGCGCGAGCCCGACCACACCACGTCCGACGGCCTGCCGCCGGCGCAGCGGCGCTGGGCGATCGCCGCGATCTTCACTGCGCTGGCGATGGCCTCGCTCGACACCGCCATCGCCAACATCGCGCTGCCCGCCATTGCCGCCGACCTGCATATCTCGCCGGAGCAGTCGGTCTGGGTGGTCAACGTCTACCAGATCGCGTTGGTGGCGACGCTGCTGCCGCTCGGCGCGCTCGGCGAGATCGTCGGGCATCAGCGCATCTATCTCGGCGGCCTGATCCTGTTCACCATCGCCTCGCTGTTCTGTGCGGTGGCCTGGTCGCTGGACAGCCTGCTGGTCGCGCGGACGCTGCAGGGCCTCGGGGCCAGTGGCATCATGAGCGTCAACACCGCGCTGGTGCGCTTCGTCTATCCCGGCAAGATGCTCGGCCGCGGTTTTGGTCACAATGCGCTGGTGGTCGCGACCGCCTTCACCTTCGGGCCGTCGGTCGCCTCGGCCATTCTCGCGCTCGGTCCATGGCCCTGGCTGTTCGCCGTCAACATCCCCTTCGGCCTCGTCGCGACCGGCATCGGCTTTGCAATGCTGCCGAAGACACCGCGGGCCGATCACGGCTTCGATTTTCTCGGCGCGCTGCTGGCGTCGGCCTGCCTCGGCCTGTTCATCACCGGCATCGGCAGCGCCGCGCACAATCTGTCGCCTGTTGTCGTCGGCACCGAACTGGTCGCGGCCCTCGCGCTCGGCGTCATCCTGACGCGCCGCCATGCCGATCATCCGGCGCCGATGCTGCCGATCGATTTGTTCGCCCGGCCGATGTTCGCGCTGTCGGCGGCCACCGCGGTGTGCTCCTTCGCGGTGCAGGGCCTCGCCTTCGTTTCGCTGCCGTTCTATTTCGAGGACGTGCTCGGCCGTTCGCAGGTCGAGACCGGATTTTTCATGACGCCGTGGCCGCTGGTGGTCGGCATCATGGCGCCGATTGCCGGGCGCCTCTCGGATCGTCACGCCGTCGGCCTGCTCGGCGGCATCGGCCTCGTGCTGCTCGGCCTCGGCATGGCGCTGCTGGCGCTGCTTCCGGCCAATCCGGCCATTCCCGATATCATCTGGCGGATGGTGATCTGCGGCATGGGGTTCGGCTTCTTCCAGGCGCCGAACATGAAGGCCGTGATGTCGAGCGCACCGCCGCATCGCAGCGGCAGCGCCTCCGGCATCGTCGCCACCGCGCGCCTGACGGGCCAGACGACGGGCGCGGCCCTCGCCGCGGCCTGCTTCGCGCTCGCCGGTCACGAGGGCGCAACGGTCGCGCTCGCGCTCGGTGCAGGCTTTGCTGCGCTCGGCAGCGTGATGAGCTTCCTGCGCCTCGCGGTGAAGTAGGCCGGTTCGCTCGCCCGCATCTCGTCTTAGAAGGTCGCGGCGATCGGCCCGTTCACGGCCGCCGCCGCATCGAGCGGCTTGCACTTGATCGTCCGTCGCAGGCCAGGCCAGCCCGCGGTGTCGCGTGAAGGCACGAACGTGTCGCCCTGCGGCGTCAGCAGGATCGGCTCCGACTTCAGGCAGACATCGGGAAAGGCGATGCCATGTCCGCCGCCTTGCATGAAATGCCCGACCAGCATTTGTGATGCCTGCATCTTCGCCGCCGGCGACGCGCGCATCGGGCGGCCCGGATCGAACGCGCGATAGCACGGCCAGTCGGTGTGATCGGGCGCGAACTCGTAGACGATCCTGCAAACCGCTCCGGCCGATTTCACGAAGGGTGCATCCGCAGGCGCCGCAGCGTCGCGCTCGAAAATCAGCGCCTGCAATGTCAATGCCTCCGTCGTCGCATCGGCGGCAACGGGCTGGCCCGGTGCGATGGCGATCTCGCCATGCGAAAACACCAGCTTGGTCCTGGGCTGGGCGTCGCGGGTCTCCAGCACCATCATGGGCCGCTCGGCCCACGACCGGTCCAGTTCGACGTCGCTGCCGCCCATGGTCAGCCGAACATTGCCGACAGCCGGCTCGCCCTTGGCGAAATCGATCATCCGAAGGTAGACCTTGGACTTCAAGGCCTCCAGGCTCAGGAAGCGAAGATCGTCGCGCTTGCGCGTGATCGGCATCATCGGGTCGAAGCGATCGTCGATGTTGAACCGGACGACCTTCTTGAGCCTGGCTGCGGCCGGCCCGTTGGCGACGGAAGGCGGCCCGACGTCGATCACGAGCAGGGCGCCGCCCGGCGAATACGTATCGCCCATGGCGCGCTGCCAGATCGAGGTCAACGCTGCATCCGTCCGTTGATCGACGTCCCGCGCGAAGAAGATCTGTTGCCCGGGCCGAACCACCGCAAAGTTCTGGAACGCGCCGAGCGCCGCTCCCTTGCTGACATCGTCGCCGGAAAAATTGGTGCATTTCGACCGGTCGTCAGAGCCGGAATTGTCGATCGGCCTGGATGCGGAGCGCGAGCAGAAGCTGAGATCGCGATCGGTCGTCATCTGCGCGCTGATGGCGGTCGCCAGGATGGAGTCCGCAACTCCGGGTAGCTCCATCGGAAGCGGAGACGTTGCGAACATGTCGATCTCGACCATGGTCAGGGACGAGCCCGCGTTGATCGAAAAGAGATCCCGCTTCGGCAATGTGTTGGTCAGCAGCCGCGCCGCATCGGCGAGAACGATGCAGGACAGCGTGTCCCGCGGGTTGTTCCGGCTCATCCAGATCAGACGATTTTTGCCCGCCGCATCGATCAGCAAATGCGGTGCCGCATGGTGGCGGCGCGGTGGCAGCCAAACGGGAGCGGTTTGCGACAGCAGGGGCCTGCGCCCGAGCAGTGCCTCGGGAAGCCTGGTCAAACCGACCGATCGCAATTCGGCGTTCACCTGGGTCGGATCCTGCGTGGCCTCGAAGACGGGCACCTTCGCACACGTAATGCAGGTGACGGCGATATCCGACCTGACGTTCTCGACGGTCAGGATGACCTGATCCGGCTCGCCGCTATATTTGGCCTGATCGAGGGCCTTGAACGGATGATCCACCACGCGGCTCGCCACGAATTGGCTCGCGCGCGCCGGATCGGACTCGAACTCGAAATAGGTCGATCGATCCCAGCCGCGATAGGCGCCATATCCTCCGATGCTGACGCCTGCGAGGACCATCTTCGAATCGGTCTGGCACCGGACGGCGCTGCTCGCCTCGCTCCCGTTGCGAATATAGATGCACAGCCGGAACGCCGCGTTTTGCAGGATGCGGTCGCAGTCGTTCTGGTTGTAGCCGTAAGTGGCAAGGCCATGGCGATAGCACAAATCGTGGAAGACGCAGGCCTGCCGGAAGCGCTGGAGGACCAGGTGACGCTTGCCGGCCGCATCCTTGCTCCCGTCGAAGAAGATGTTCGTCACCGCCGGCAGGCTGCAGTTCAGCCCCTCGCCGCTGCCGCCGAGCGTACTGACGACCTCCGGGCCCGACTGGAACGCGGTGATCGTGGCGGGCATCTCGCCATCGGAGATGTCCTCGACATTCTTGTAAAGGGAGTCGGCGACGAACGTCGGCAGATAGGTGAGCATCAACGCGATCACGGCTATCGCCACAACCGACCAGCCGATGAGCTTCCTGGACATGCCATCCCCCGCTCAATTCGATCTAGGGTCCGGACTCAATTAGTCCACCATGAGACTGCGGCTGCCAACAGGATTGCAGACAGGAAGATGTCTGCGCG
>NZ_JAFCKW010000033.1 GCF_018129965.1 Bradyrhizobium diazoefficiens
CAACCAACAGGCCGCTCGCGAGCGCGCTTGCAAATCGCGCCGTAGCGAGCGGGCGGCCGGCCCGTTACCCCATCTACGAGCTGCGGCTACCCTCCCGCCCAGACGTCCAGCACATACCGGTTGTTCGCACCCATCTCCTCGATCCAGCGTGCACTGGCTGCGGCATCGCTGCCGCTCTTCTCGCGATGAATGGCGACCAGGGCCGCCTTCACGTCGGGCTCCATCCTGCCGCCGTCGCCGCAGACATAGATGATCGCGCCTTGCCCGATCAGCGGCCAGACCCTGTCCTTCTGCGCGGCAAGCACGTGCTGCACATAGGTCTTCGGGCCCTCCGCACGCGAGAACGCCGTGAACAGCTCCGTGATGCCGGCTGCCGCCAGCGCCTTCAATTCGTCCGCATAGAGAAAATCCTGGTCGGGATGGCGGCAGCCGAAGAACAGCATGGCCGGACCGAGCGCGGCGCCTTTCGCCTTGCGTGCGGCGCGCTCCTGAAGGAAGCCGCGGAACGGCGCAAGTCCCGTGCCCGGTCCGATCATGATGATCGGCACCGACGGGTCATCGGGTAGCCGGAAGCCGGCCTTGGTCTCGCGCACGGTGGCGTAGATCGCATCGCCCGCGCGCCGGTTGGCGAGGTAGTTCGAGCAGGTGCCCTTGTAGGTGCCGCGCCCGGAAGCGGCGGGCCCTTCGACCACGCCGACCGTGATGCTGCAACGTGCCGGATCGACCGAGGGCGAGGACGAGATCGAGTAATAGCGCGGCGCCAGCAGCGAGAGCATTTCCAGGTAGACGTGGAACGGCAACTCGCAGGCGGGATAGTCGAGCAGCAGGTCGAACACCGATTTGCGCCTGGCTAGAATTTCGGCGCGGTAACGCTCAAGCGGCTCAGGCTCCTCACCGACGAAAGCCAGCAGCTTCGGCTTGGTCACCGGGCAGCGCGTGTGCTCCGCCATGATCTGGATCTGCTTGCGCGTCGCCACCTGCTGCAGCTCGACGAACTCGCTGAGCAGTCGGCCCACCGACACGGCGTCGCCGACCGGCAGTTGCGCGCGGCGCCCCTCGGCGACCTGGAGCCGGATCTGGTCGGCCGGCAGGAAGCCGAAGCGGCGGGCGACCGAATCCACCAGCGTCGGATCGTTACGCGGAATGATGCTCAAATGATCACCGACTCGGTAGCCGATATTGGGCGGCAACTGCACCTCGATATGGCGCGTCGAGCGCTCCGAAGGATTGGCCCCGCTCTTATTCTGGAGCTCGTCGTTGACCACTACCTTCATCGCGACGGCTCCTCCCTGGGCCACGATGGTGTTGACGGCGGTGACCGCCACCGGCTCGATTGCATAGAGCGGATCGTCCTCCGCGGTGCGGGTGAAGTTCCAGTCTATGCCAAATTCCCTGGTTGCGACCTGCGCAGCCGCCGGAAACCATTTCTGGAACTGCCCGTCGAGATCGCTGCGTGCATCGCCCTCGCCGCGCGGATACACCGCACGGGCACCGTGCTTCGACAATTGCTCGTCGATCAGGCGCGGCACCGATTGATAGGTCGCAGCCCAGTCGCTGTTGCCGCAGCCGAATACGGCGTAGCGCACCTTGGCGAAAGCATCCTTCGGCAGGTCGCTGCCGAGCCATTTGACGAATTGCGCCGCGTTGTCAGGCGGCGCGCCATTGTAAGAGGCGCAGATGATCAGCACGCCGCCCTCCTCCGGCAGCTTGCCGACGTAATCGTCGAGCGCCCCGAGATGCACGGCAAAACCGTTGATCTCGGCAAGGTCCGCCATGCGCGTCGCCAGTTCCTCGGCGGTGCCGAGATTGGAGCCGTAGAGCACCAGCATCGGCGTGTTGTGGCCGGGCCGCGCGGTCGGCTGACGTGGCGTCTTCGGCGCCGAAGCGGCCGCCATCGCTCCAGCATAGGCGCCTCGCTCGCGATCGGCGCGCGGGCGCACCTTGATCTTGAAGCCCTCCGGCTTCATGGTCAGGGTTTCCTTCAGGTGCATCTGGTAGCGCTGATGGTCGATCAGCTTGAAGCGCTGCAGGATCATGCCGAGCGCGAGCGCGGCTTCGTGCATGGCAAAGCCACGGCCGATGCAGGCGCGCTGGCCGTTGCCGAACGGCTTCCAAGCATTGATCGGCCGCCTGGCCTCGGCCTCCCGGCTGAAATTTTCGGGATCGAAGGCATCCGGGTTCGGCCCCCAGACCGATGGATCACGGTGCAGCGCCGTCACCAGGATGGTGATGAAGGTGCCCTTCCGGAGCTTGTACCTGCCGCCGCCGATGGTCTCGTCCTTCAACGGCGAAATGCCATAGGCCGGCGCAGGCGGCCACAGCCGCAGCGATTCCTTCAAAATCTGCGTGACATAGGTGAGCTGCGTGACTTGCTGGTAGGTCGGCTTCACATGGACGTCAGGGCCGAGGATACGGTCGACCTCGTCATAGGCCTTTTTGAGAATCTCCGGATGCTTGAGCAGCGCATAGAGCGTGCAGGATAGCAGGCCGCTGGTGGTCTCGTGGCCCGCGATCAGGAACGTGTTGATCTGGTAGCGGATGTTGACGTCGTCGAGCTGTTCGCCGGTCGAACGATCGACGCCGGTCATCATCGCGGCGAGCATGTCCTTCTTGTCGTCGATCCCCGCCGCGCTCTTGCGGCGCTCGGCGATGATCTCGTCGACCATCTTGTTCATGAAGGCGACGTCTTCGCCGAGGGTCTTGCGCCGCTTCTGCATCCAGATCTGCTCGAACGGCAGACCGCGGGTCATCATGATGGTCTCGAGCGAGCGCACCAGCGACTCGACGAAGGGATGGTAGTCCCGCCGGTAGAACGAATTGAAGCGATACTCGAAGCCGCACAGGCCGATCGTGTCCAGCGTCAGTGCCGTCATGTCGTGGACGACGTCGATCTCGTCGTCGGCGTTGAGCCGCTCCCATTTGTTGACGAGCTGCTCGGCGATATCGACCATGCTCGGATGGTAGGACTGCATGGCGCGGTTGCCGAAGGGCTGGATCAGGATGTTGTGCGCCTTGCTCCAGTTCGGCTCCCGCGTATCGGCCGTGAACAGGCCGTCGCCGCCGACCGCCCGCACCCGGCGCAACGCGCCGCGTACGGCCTTGTCGAAACGCTTCTCGTCGGACAACTCGTCGACGAGATCGTGGCCGGAAACGACGACGATCGGCGAGCCCATCATGTCGAGCCAGAAGATCGGGCCCAGTTCCTTGGCGAGCCGCGTCAGGTGCTGCACTGGAGCTGCCGAGTCCAGCGACAGCATATTGCCGACCACCGGCTTGGTCGGCGGCTGCGGGATCGGGTCCAGTCGGTTCTTGGATGACATTGAATGCACTTCCCCCTTGGTCACAGTCATTCCGGGGCGATGCGTAGCATCGAGCCCGGAATCTCGAGATTCCGGGTTCGCTCTCCGGGCGCCCCGGAATGACGTCTCATTGACATCGACGATTGCGTCGTCACCCAAACCGCTTTCTACGCCATTCGATCAGCTTGGCGCTGACCTCTTCCGGCTTCTCCTGCTGCGTCCAATGGCCACTGTCCCTCACCAGATATTTCTCGAGATCGGGGACGAGTTTCTCCATGCCGTCTGCCGCGGACGGCGGTAGCACCGCGTCGTTCTCCGCCATGATCATCAGCGACGGCACGCTGATGTGGTGGTCGAGCCCCTCCGAGCGCTCCCAATTGCGGGTGAAGTTGCGATACCAGTTGATGCCGCCGGTGAAGCCGGTTGCCGCGAAGGTGTCGACAAACACCTTCTTCTCGTCCGCGGACAGGATCGGCGTTCGCGGATCGTGCCGGGCGTCGTAGGCCGCAATCATCTGCGGAAAGGCCAGATTGGTCTTCGATGACGCACCGACACCAGCCACAGGAGGTTCGGTCGGCTTTGCATCGGGCCGCGCGAGCGGCTTGCGCATGAAGGCGTCAAACGTCTGCTCGACCCGGTTGCCGAAAATCCTGTCGGGCTCACGGGCGGGATCCTGGAACTGGACGATGTACATCTGGTCGCCGAAGCGCTGGCGGAACAATGCGATCGGATCGATCGGCGCCCGGTCCCAATGCGGGGTGTTGACGCCGACGACACCGGCGACGCGCGAGGGGTGCCGGAGCGGCATCTGCCAGACGACGAAGCCGCCCCAGTCGTGGCCGACGAAGATCGCCTTGTCGATCGCAAGATGATCGAGCAGCCCGACGAGATCGCCGGTCAGATGCTCCATGTCGTAGGCTTCGACAGGTTCCGGCCGGTCGGTCGCGCCATAACCGCGCTGGTCCGGCGCGATCACGCGGATGCCGGCATCGCTCAGCGTCTTGATCTGGTGACGCCAGGAGAAGGCGAGCTCGGGCCAGCCATGGCACAGCACCATCGGCGGCATGTCCGTGACGGGACCTGCCTCGTAATAGCCCATGCGGATTCCATTCGTCTGCGCGAATTTGAGCGGCGGCATTTCGATCATCGTGAAAGTCCCTTGTAAACCTGCTATTCCGCAGCACCCTGGATGTCGGCCGCAGGCGGCGCATAGGCTGCCTCGAGCGCGGCGAACTCCTCCGGCAGCATGTCGCACATCACCTGGACATGCGGAATGACGTTGGCGCCGACGATGAAGCCGAAATCGAGCTGGTCGCGATAGCTCTGCACCGTGATGTTGAGCGCCTGCCCGTGCGTCGAGATCGATACCGGGAAGATATGCAGCAGCTCGGCGCCGGCGGCGTAGAGCGTCTGCCGCGGCCCCGGCACGTTGGACACCGTGATGTTCGCGGCCGGCGGCAGCACGTCCGACAGGTCGGAGCGGCTGTAGAGCAGCGCCATGATCTGGACGACGATCGGCGCGCCCAGCATCGAGATGTTGGAGACCTGCGGCATCAGCGCCCGCAGCGGGTGCGACATTTCCTTGGACTTGGTCGATTGCGCGATGATGGCTTCGAGACGCGCCTTGGGATCGTCGATATGGGTCGCGATCGAGCAGATCATGCCGAACACCTGGTTGTTGGCCTCGGTGTTGCCCTCCTCGCGCAGCGAAATCGGCACGGCCGCCGTCAGCGATTTCGCCGGCAGCGTGCCGTATTGCCGGAGGTAGCGCCGGACCACGCCGGAGGCGAGCGCCAGCACCACGTCGTTGAGCTTGCCGCCGGCCTGCTTGGCCAGCGCCTTCGCCTGCGACAACGAGATCGACACACCGGCGAAACTCCGCTCGGACGAAATCGACTTGTTGAGCATGGTCGGCGGCGACACCATGCTGGCGAGGCTCTCGCGCGACTTCGGATCGGAGATCTTGCCGAGGACGTCCGAGACGCTCTTGACCATGGTCGGGATGTTGCCGGCGAAGCGCACCGCGCTCTCGATCTGGTACATCGCGTTGTCGAACAGGATCGACCCGATGTCGCTTCTGCCGGTTCGCGGCAGTTGCAGGTTCTTCGCGGCCGCCGAGGCATCGAGCGGCTGGGTGAAGAGCTGCTGATAGGAATCGAGCAAGGTCGCCGCGATGTCCCGCGGCTCCTGGACGGGCTTCGCTCCGCCCGCCGGCGGATCGACTTTCCGCGGCACCGGCGAGATGTCGTAGATCATGTTGGTTAGCGCCGCGCCGGCACCGCCGTCGATGGCGGCATGATGCATCTTGGAATAGAGCCCGACCTCGTTGTTTTTCATACCTTCGAAGACGTAGAACTCCCACAGGGGGCGGGCGCGGTTCAGCAGCTTGGCGTGCATCCAGCCGACGATGCGCTCGAGCGTGGCGCGGTCGCGCGGCGCCGGCAGGCTGGCGCGGAAGATGTGACGGTCGATGTCGAACTGGTCGTCCTCGACCCAGGAGGGATGGTCGATGTCGAGCGGCGCCTTTTCCAGACGCGCCTTGAGGATCGGCGCCACGTGCAGGCGCGAGACGATCATCGCCTTGAAGTCTTCGAAGAAGTCGCCCTTGTAGTCGTCGGGCAGGCGAAAGATCGCCATGCTGCCGACATGCATCGGCATCTCAGGCGTTTCCAGATAGAGAAACGATGCGTCCAGCGACGACAGCTTCTTACCGTCAGCCATAATTCCCTCCCACGGGTAGCGACGGGCGCCTTCAGGCGCTTCTCGTCAGGCCGATATTGCCTGTTCCGGCGGGCCATATGCAATGGCAAACGGGCCGGACCGGTCAAATGGCCAGAACTCCCCTTCCGGTTGCGCCAGTCGGTCGGCGACGGCCCACAGCGCCGCGGGGTTCACCCCGAGCCCGATGTGGCTGGCGAGGCGCACCTCGATATTCTCGGCGCGGTCGGAGGGCCGCAAAAGACAGGTCCGCCAGTTCACGACGCCATCGGTGCGCGAATAGATCGACGTCGCCGGCACCGGAAGATCGCCGGCAATTGCCTCGCGGGCTTCCGCAAAATCCTCGACGCGCTCGCCGGACATCATCTCGTAGAGCCGCGTCGCATTGGTCGCCCTTACGTCATTGGCAAAGGGGCTGCCGAGCGTGACGACGTCGCGGACCATCTCCGGCGCCTGGAGCGCGAGATCGCGCGCATAGACGCCGCCGAGGCTCCAGCCGATAAGACTGACCTTGCGTCCGTTTGCAGCGTGGATCTCGGTGAGACGGGCGCGCAAGGCCTCGCGCATCCGCCCGAGACCACCGAGATTGCGGCCCATCCGCCAGGCATGCGCCTCATAGCCGAGTTCGCTGAGATAGCGTCGCATCGGTGCCATCGACAGGTCGCTGGCAAGAAAACCGGGCAGCGCCAGCACCGGATGGCCGTCACCCTTGGGCGCGCGCATCAAGACCGGTGACAGCAGCAGGCTGGCGTTGAATTCGAACAGGCCGCGGGCTTCGGCAAGCAGCAGGCCGAGACCCGGCGGACGAAGCCGGCCTGACGCCTGCGGCCCATCCGGCCCGCGCGGCATTATTTCTTCTTGTCGCCGGCGCGCGTACCCCCGAGACCGGCCATGGTGACGAACATGTCCTGAAACCGCTCCGCAAGCTTGGGATCGAAGGTGAACCAGCTCTGAATCAGCGATTCCGGCGAGACCTTGTCGATGTTGGACATCATCTGCTGCTGCAGCTTGTCCATCACGGCGGTCTGCATCGGCATTACGTCGGGTAGTCCGAAGAACTGTCGGGCTTCGAGGGGGGTACAGTCGATTTCGATGTTAACCTTCATGTCCCCTCCAGAAGAGATTCGAGCGGCGTCACACACTATCGCCATGACATCGTGTACGACGCAAGCGACCTGAGGCGTGGCGCGGACGCCAGCTCCGGCAATCGGCAGACATGGTCAATCAATCGCCCCGCCGGCGTCGCGTTCCGCCGGGCCATCTGCGGGCCCTTGCACGTTTATTCCCGGGCTGGTCGAAAGTCGAAGGTCGCCCCCGCCGCTCGCCCTGAATTCCCGATCAGCATTGCTGCACAGCGGCGCAACTTGGCGCGTTCCTTGCTGGAATGGCGCTTGCACGGGTCGAGAACTCTGGGCAACATGGATAATCAGCCCCGCCGAACAATCAAAAAATCACCGGCGAGGCAGAGTGGAGAGGGTCAGGAATGTCAGTTGGTCGAACTCTGTTTGCGGCGACGCTCGCCGGTACGCTTGTTTTGGCGATCTCGCCGGCGTCGAGCCAGACGCTTCGCTATGCCAACCAGGGCGAGCTCAAATCGCTCGACCCCTACACGCTGAACGAGTCGACCACCAGCGCGCATCTCGGCCATGTCTATGAGGGCCTGGTCGCCCGCGACAAGGACCTGAAGATCATCCCGGCGCTCGCCGAAAGCTGGGAGACGCCGGAGCCGACGCGCTGGCGCTTTCACCTTCGCAAGGGCGTGAAATTCCACAATGGCGACCCCTTCACCGCTGACGACGTCGTGTTCTCGGCCGAGCGCGTGCGGGCGAAAGGCTCGAACTTCCAGAGCCGCGTTCCCGCCGACGCCAAGGCGATCAAGATCGACGATTACACCGTGGATTTCGTCCTGACCTCGCCCAATCCCATCCTGACGGCGCTCTGGGCGACCTGGTACATCATGGACAAGAAATGGGCAGAGGCGAACGACGCGGTGGCACCGACGCCGGCCGCCGCTACGACCCCGAGCTACGCCTCGCTCCATGAAAACGGCACCGGCCCCTTCATGATCGAGAGCCATCAGCCGGGCGTGAAGACCGTCTTCAAGCCCAATCAGAACTGGTGGCGCAAGCCGGAACATAATCTGAAGGAGATCATCTTCACGCCGATCGCATCCCCGGCCACGCGTGTCGCGGCGCTGCTGTCGGGCGAGGTCGACGTGATCGAGCCGGTTCCGGTACAGGACATCGAGCGCGTCAAAGCGAGCCCCAACGCCACCGTGCTGACGGGACCCGAGCTCCGCACCCTCTTCGTCGGCATGGATCAGGCGCGTGACGAGCTGCTGTATTCCAACATCAAGGGGAAGAACCCGTTCAAGGACGTTCGCGTGCGCGAGGCCGTCTACCGGGCGATCGACATCGACCTGATCAAGAACCGCGTGATGCGCGGCCTCTCCACGCCGTCCGCATTGATGGTGGCCCCGGAGATCTTTGCATCGAAAGACTTCACCCGTCCGAAATTCGACCCCGAAGCCGCCAAGAAGCTTCTGGCGGATGCCGGCTATGCGGAGGGTTTCGAGGTGACGATGGACTGTCCGAACGATCGCTATGTCAACGACGCCGCGATCTGCCAGGCGATTGTCGGCATGCTCGCCCGCATCAACATCAAGGTGGATCTGCTGGCACAGCCCAAGGCCCAGTATTTCGCCAAGGTGCTCAAGCCCGGCGGCTACAAAACATCGCTGTACATGCTGGGCTGGACCCCCGACACGCTCGACTCCCACAACGTGCTCCACGACATCATGGGCTGCCGGGACGATCCCAAGGATCCCAACCGCGGCGAAGCCAATCTCGCCGGCTACTGCAACAAGCAGTTCGACGAGCTCGCGGACAAGGTTCTCCTCGAGGCCGACACGGCCAAGCGCGATCAGTTGATCAAGCAGGCCTGGGAGATCTCGATCAAGGACTGGGCCTATGTTCCGCTGCACCAGCAGGCGCTCGCCTGGGGCGTGTCCAAGAAGGTGAAGCTGACCCAGCGCGCGGACAACATGGTCATGTTGTACTGGGCGACCAAGCAGGAGGAGTAGGTGCCCGCCAAGCTTCGAAGTTCCGGAAGCCAATGCCTCAGGAACTTAGCTTCCGGGACTTGGCTTCCGGGACCTGCTGTTTCAGGCTAACGCGATGATGCGTGCCGCTGAAGAGATGTGAAAGGAACAGATGCTCGCTTTCACACTACGCCGGGCCATCCAGGCCATTGGCGTCATGATTGCCGTCGGGATCATCTCGTTCTCGATGTTCCGCTTCGCCGGCGACCCCGTCAACCAGATGGTGGGGATGGATACGTCGGGCACGGAACGGGCCGCGATCCGCAAATCCCTCGGCCTCGACGATCCCGTGATCGTGCAGTTCGGTCGCTATGTCGGCAACGCCGCGCAATTCAAGTTCGGCGTGTCCTACCAGTTCCGTTTGCCCGTCACCAATTTGCTGATGGAGCGGATGCCCGCGACGCTGGAACTTGCGATCTGCGCCACCATCTTCGCGATGGTCAGCGGCATCCTGATGGGCGTCTATTCCGCACTTCGACGCGACAGCTGGCTCGCGCATGTCTTCCAGGCCGTCTCGCTGATCGGCATCTCGCTGCCGACCTTCCTGATCGGCATTCTCATGATCTACCTGTTTTCGGTCACCCTCGGCTGGCTGCCCTCGTTCGGGCGCGGCGACGTCGTCCACATCGGCTGGTGGACGACAGGCCTTCTGACACTGTCGGGCCTGAAGGCCCTGATCATGCCTTCGATCACGCTGGGCTTGTTCCAGATGACGCTGATCATGCGCCTCGTGCGCGCGGAGATGCTGGAAGTGATGCGGACCGACTACATCCGCTTCGCGCGTGCCCGCGGTCTCACCACGCGGGCGATCCATTTCGGCCACGCCCTGCGCAACACGCTGGTTCCCGTCATCACCGTCGCGGGCCTGCAATTTGGCTCGGTAATTGCTTTCGCGATCATCACCGAGACCGTATTCCAATGGCCGGGCATGGGGCTCCTGTTCGTGCAGGCCGTTCAGAACGTCGATATACCGATCATGGCGGCCTATCTGATGATGGTGTCGCTGATCTTCGTCACCATCAATCTCGTGGTTGATATCCTCTACACCATCGTCGATCCGCGGCTGCGCTCGACAGTCAGCCGGGCCCATTGAGATGGGCGAGGCCGTCGTTCCACACGAGGTCGAAACGCGAACTGCCGCCGTCCCGGGCAGGTTCAGGCGCGCGCTCGACAGCGACCTGTTCTATTCGTTCCGCCGCTCAAAAATCACCATGATCGCGGCTGCGGTCACGTTGCTGTTCTTTCTTCTGGCGATCTTTGCCTCGGTGCTGTCGGTACAGAATCCGTTTGACCCGGCGCAGCTGCAGTTGATGAATTCGCGCATCTCACCGCTCTGGACCGCCGAGGGACAGAGTCCGTTCCTGCTCGGTACCGACGAGCAGGGCCGCGATGTTCTGTCTGCGATCCTCTACGGCCTGCGCATCTCGCTGCTCGTGGGCGTCCTCGGCGTGGTCCTGTCCGGGGCGCTCGGCATCCTGCTCGGTCTGACCGCCGGCTATTTCGGCGGCGCCGTCGACGGCCTGATCATGCGCATTGCCGACGTTCAGCTGTCCTTTCCGGCGATCCTGATCGCGCTCCTGATCAACGGCATCGCGAAATCCGTCTTCGGCAACCGGCTCGACGAGATGAGCATGTTGGCGGTCCTCGTCTTCGCCATCGGCCTGAGCTTCTGGGTGCAGTACGCGCGTACGGTGCGTGGCTCGGTGCTGATCGAGAAGAACAAGGATTATGTCGCAGCCGCGCAATTGATCGGCCTGCCCGCTCCCGTGATCATGCTGCGCCATGTGTTGCCGAACACGACCGGACCGATCCTCGTGATCGCCACCATCAACCTCGCGCTCGCCATCATTACCGAGGCGACGCTGTCCTTCCTCGGCTCGGGCATGCCGGAGACGATGCCGTCGCTCGGCACCTTGATCCGCATCGGAAACGGATATCTGTTTGCCGGCGAATGGTGGATCGTCGCCTTTCCCGGCCTCGCACTTGCCGCGCTGATCCTGTCCATCAACCTGCTCGGCGACTGGCTGCGCGATGCGCTCAACCCGAAGCTCCGATGAGTATGCGTCGCCCATGACCGAACCCGTTCTCTCCGTGCGCAATCTTCAGGTGGAGTTCGTCTCCCGCCGCGGCACGCTGCGCGCCATCGACGACGTCTCCTTCGACATCGCCAAGGGCGAGGTGCTGGGCGTGGTCGGCGAATCCGGCGCCGGCAAATCGGTCACCGGACTTGCGGTGATCGGACTGATCGACCCGCCCGGCCGCATCTCCGGCGGCGAGATTCGCCTGTCGGGCCTGCGCATCGACAATTTGCCGCCGGAAGAGTTGCGCCGCGTCCGCGGCAAGCGTATCGGCATGATCTTCCAGGATCCGCTCACCTCGCTCAATCCGCTGTACCGGGTCGGCGACCAGATCGTGGAGACGATCCGGACCCACCTCAATCTCTCCGACACCGCCGCCCGCCGCCGCGCCATCGACCTGCTCGCCGAAGTCGGCATCCCTGCGCCGGACAAGCGCATCGACGGCTATCCGCACGAGTTCTCCGGCGGCATGCGCCAGCGCGTCGTGATTGCGCTCGCGATCTGCGCCGAGCCCGAGCTGATCATCGCGGACGAGCCGACCACCGCGCTCGACGTCTCGGTGCAGGCGCAGATCATCTCGCTGATCAAGCGGCTCGGCCGCGACCACGGCACCGCCGTGATGCTCGTGACCCACGACATGGGCGTGATCGCCGAGACTTCCGACCGCGTCGCGGTGATGTATGCCGGCCGCGTCGCCGAGATCGGGCCGGTCCAGGACGTCGTCAAGAACCCGCTGCATCCCTATGCCAGGGGTCTGATGGGCGCGATCCCGACGCTGGCCGGCGAGGACAAGCGCCTGGTGCAGATCCCGGGCTCGATGCCGCGGTTGTCGGCGATCCCGCGCGGCTGCTCGTTCAATCCGCGCTGCGAGTCCGCATTCGATCGCTGCCGGGTTGACCGGCCCGAGCCGCAGACGCGCGGCGCCCAATCGGTCGCGTGCCATCTCTACGACAGCGCATCTGCGGAGAGCGCGGCATGAGCGCCCCCTTCGTCCAGGCGACCAATCTGCGCCGCGTATTCGACGTCTCCAAGCCGTGGCTCAACCGCGTGCTCGAAGGCGGCCAGCTCGAATATCTGAAAGCCGTCGATGGCGTCAGCTTCGACATCCAGAAGGGCGAGACCTTTGCGCTGGTCGGCGAATCCGGCTCCGGCAAGACCACGGTGGCGCGGATGGTGGTCGGCCTGCTGCCGCCGAGCTCGGGCGACGTCCTGATCGACGGCATCCCGATGGCGGATCCACGGCACGCCATCGCGCGGCGAAAGCTGCGCCGCCGTATCCAGATGATCTTCCAGGATCCCTATGCGAGCCTGAACCCGCGCTTCCGCGTCGATGCCATCATTGCCGAGCCGATCCGCGCCTTCGACCTGATCCAGGGCGAGCGCGACATCCAGTCGCGCGTCGGCGACTTGCTCAGCCTCGTCGGCCTGCATCCCGATGATCGGCTGAAGTTTCCGCACGAATTTTCCGGCGGCCAGCGCCAGCGCATCGCCATTGCGCGGGCGCTCGCCTCCGACGCCGAGTTCATCGTCTGCGACGAGCCGACTTCCGCGCTCGACGTGTCCGTACAGGCGCAGATCCTGAACCTGATGCGAGACCTCCAGGACAAGTTCGGCCTGACCTACATGTTCATCAGCCACAATCTCGCCGTGGTCCGGCACATGGCGAGCCGCGTCGGCGTGATGTATCTCGGCCGCATCGTCGAGGTCGCCGAAAGCAAGGAGTTGTTCGCCCGTCCGCGCATGCCCTACACCAGGATGCTGCTCGGCGCCGTGCCCGATCTCGCCATGAGCGGCCGCCAGCGCATTCCGGTCAAGGGCGAGATCCCGAACCCGATCAACCCGCCCCCCGGCTGCGCCTTCAATCCGCGCTGCCCGCTGGCGTTCGATCTCTGCCGCAAACAGGCCCCCGAGCTGATCGACGGCGTCGCCTGCCACGCCGTCAACACCGCGGCGGTCCCGGCATGACGCGCGCGTGCCATGCGGCCTGCGCATTGGCGGCACGGCATCGCCTGTGATCAATTGCGCGCGTGACACATAAGGCAACTCCCATGTCCAACATCAATCCCGATCCGTTCACGACGCGCCCCGAGATCGAGGGCACGTTCGGGGTCGTCGCCACCACGCACTGGATCGCAACCGCCGTCGGCATGGCCGTGCTGGAAAGGGGCGGCAACGCCTTCGACGCCGGCGTCGCCACGGCCTTCACGCTGCAGGTGGTCGAGCCGCATCTGAACGGCCCGGGCGGCGACGTACCCGTCATCGTCCACGACGTCAGGCGCGGCCGCACCGAAGTGATCTGCGGTCAGGGCCCGGCGCCGGCGCGCGCCACCATCGCGCATTACAGGAACGAGGGCCTCGACATGGTGCCCGGCACCGGCCTGCTCGCGGCCTGCGTTCCCGGCACATTCGAATCCTGGATGATGCTGCTGCGCGACTACGGCACGATGCGCGTCCGCGACGTTCTGGAGCCCGCGATCGCCTATGCTCGCGATGGCTACCCGCTGGTCGAGCGCGCCTGCGCCACCATCCAGACCGTTGAACAACTGTTCCGCAAGCACTGGCCGACCTCGGCCGCCGTCTATCTTCCCAACGGCGAAGTGCCGAAGCCCGGCACGCTCTTCACCAACCCAATGCTGGCCGCAACCTACGCCCGCATCCTCAGCGAGGCCGAGAGCGGCGGCGGTGGCCGCGACGCCGAGATCGAGCGAGCGCGCAAGGCCTGGTCGCAGGGCTTCGTCGCTGAAGCCATCGACAAATTCTGCCGGACGCAGGAGGTGATGGACGTCAGCGGCTCGCCGCATCGCGGCGTGCTCACCGCCGACGACATGGCGCGCTGGCAGCCGACCATCGAGGCGCCGCTCACCTACCACTATGGCCGCTACACCGTCTGCAAGGCCGGCGTCTGGAGCCAGGGCCCGGTAACACTCCAGCAGCTCGCGCTGCTCAAAGGCTTTGCGCTCGACGGGCTCGATCCGACCGGCCCCGAGTTCATTCATCTCCAGATCGAATGCGCCAAGCTCGCCTTCGCCGATCGAGAGAAATTCTACGGCGACCCAAAATTCAGCGAGATCCCGATCGGAACGCTGCTGTCGGATGCCTATAATGACGAGCGCCGCAAGCTCGTCACCGACAAGGCCTCGCTCGATCTCCGGCCCGGTGCGATCGAGGGCTTTGGCGGCGTGGTCAAGTTGCGCCGCGCCGATGGCCAGCGCGAGGCCGTCGGCGCGCTCGGTGCCGGCGAGCCGACCGTCGGGCGCTTCGGCGAAGTGCGCGGCGACACCGTGCATTTCGACATCATCGACAAGGCCGGCAACATGGTATCGTCGACTCCATCCGGCGGCTGGCTGCAATCCTCCCCGATCATTCCCGAACTCGGCTTCTGTCTCGGCAGCCGCGCGCAGATGTTCGATCTGGAGGAGAACCAGCCGGGCTCGCTGGCGCCCGGCAAGCGCCCGCGCACCACGCTGTCGCCGACCATGGCGCTGCGCGACGGCGAGCCATATCTGGCCTGGGGCTCGCCCGGCGGCGACCAGCAGGACCAGTGGATCACGCAATTCTTCCTGCGCCACGTCCATTGCAACCTCAATCTCCAGGAAGCCATCGACGCGCCGGCCTGGCATTCCGAGCATTTTCCGATCTCGTTCTGGCCTCGCACCGCGCGCCCCGGCGTGCTCGTGGTCGAGAACCGCGTGCCGAAGGCGACGATCGAGAATTTGCGGGAGCGCGGACATATCGTGGAGGTCGGTCCCGACTGGTCCGAAGGCCGCCTGACCGCGGCCTCGCGCGTCGGGGTACGCCGCCGCGCCGCCGCCAATCCACGCGGCATGCAGGGCTACGCCGCAGGGCGATGAAGGCAGCACATGACCTGGTCGATCATCGCGCGCGATCCTGCCACCGGCCAGTTCGGCATCGCCGTGGCGACCCGTTTCTTCGCGGTCGGCGCGCGCGTTCCCTATATCGCGGCGGGCCTCGGCGCCATCGCGACCCAGGCCTTCGTCAATCCCTATTACGGCATCGACGGCGTCAGCCTGCTGCGCGAGGGTCTCAACGCGCATGACATCCTGGCCACGCTGCTCGCGACCGACGATGGACGCGAGAGCCGGCAGATTCACATCATGGACGCCAATGGTGCGATCGCCGCGCATACCGGGCGCGATTGCGTCGCCTGGTGCGGACATGTCGCGGGCAGTGGCTTCTCCATCGCCGGCAACATGCTCGCCGGCGCCGATGTGCTCGACGAGACCGCAAAGACCTGGATCGCCAATGACAGCCTGCCCTTCCCGCGCCGCCTGCTCGCCGCCATGCGGGCGGGCGAGGCCGCAGGCGGCGACAAGCGCGGCAAGCAGTCCGCCGCGCTGCTGATCCACGGCGAGGAGGAATGGCCCGCGCTGGACATTCGCGCCGACGATCATCCCGATCCGCTCGGCGAACTCGAACGGCTCGAGCGCGTCAGCCAAGAGCTATGGGTCCACTTCCGCGGCTCGATGCCGACACGGCAGAATCCGGCCGGCAATACCGATCGCCGCGTCATCGACGCCAGAATCGCAGCGGCAAGCGCACAACGATCATGAGCACAGGCCCTCTCATCGACATCAAGGATTTGCGCATCCGATTCCACGGCGACGACGGCCGTGTCACCCACGCGGTCGACGGCGTCGACCTCAGCGTCGCTAATGGCGCCACGCTCGGTCTCGTCGGCGAATCCGGCTGCGGCAAGAGCGTGACGTCGCTGGCGATCATGGGATTGCTGCCCAAGCAAAGCACGGAGATATCCGGCGCCATCCGCTTCGACGGTTTCGACCTGCTGAAGACGTCGGACCAGACGCTGCGCGACCTGCGCGGCAACCGGCTCGCGATGATCTTCCAGGAGCCGATGACCTCGCTCAATCCGAGTCTCACCATCGGCGACCAGATCACCGAGACCATCCTGCGCCATCGCGGCGGCTCCCGCCGAAGCGCGCGCGAGCGGGCGATCGAGTTGCTGCGCCGGGTCCACATCCCCTCGGCCGAGCGGCGGATCGACGAATATCCGCACAAACTGTCTGGCGGCATGCGCCAGCGTGTCATGATCGCCATGGCGCTCGCCTGCGACCCGCGCCTGCTGATCGCGGACGAGCCGACCACGGCGCTCGACGTCACCTTGCAGGCCCAGATCCTGGAGCTGATGCGCGAACTGAAGGCCACGAGCGGCGCCGCAATCATCCTGATCACCCATGATCTCGGCGTGGTCGCCGAAGTCTGCGACGAGGTCGCGGTGATGTATGCCGGCGAGATCGTCGAGCGCGCGCCGGTCGATGAATTGTTCGCCGCGCCCCAGCATCCCTACACCGTCGGCCTGCTGGGATCGATCCCCAGGCTCGACCATCGCGCCGAGCAACTGGCGACGATCGAAGGCATGGTCCCGAACATGGCGCAGCCGCCCGCCGGCTGCCGCTTCGCCGCACGCTGCCCGTTCGTGCTGGACGCCTGCACCAAGGCGCTGCCGCCGCTGGTCGAACTCAGCCCCGGTCACCTCTCGCGCTGCATCCGCGCGCCGCTCGAACTCCTGGTGTCGTGATGGCGCTGCTCGAGGTCCAAGGCCTGGTCAAGCATTTCGTCGCGGAGCGCTCGCTGTTCGGCCGGGAGCTGGCTCATGTCAAAGCGGTCGACGGCGTCTCGTTCTCTCTGGACGCCGGCAAGACGCTCGCCCTCGTCGGCGAATCCGGTTGCGGAAAATCCACTGTCAGCCGTCTCGTGCTGCGGCTGATCGAACCGGATGCAGGCACGATCCGTTTCGAGGGCCGCGATCTGCTTGCGCTCGATGCAGGCGCGCTGCGCGCGTTCCGCCGCGAGGCGCAAATCATTTTCCAGGACCCCTACGCCTCGCTCAACCCACGCATGACCGTGGGCCAGATCCTGACCGAGCCTCTGGCGTTGCACGATCTCGTGCCGCCGGCGCGGCGGCGCGAGCGCGTCGAGGAGATCCTGCGGCTGGTCGGACTCGAGCCGCGGCTGGCACGGCGCTACCCGCACGAATTCTCCGGCGGCCAGCGCCAGCGCATCGCCATCGCCCGCGCGATCGCTGTCGAACCGAAGCTGATCATCTGCGACGAGCCAGTCTCGGCACTCGACGTCTCGATCCGCTCGCAGATCCTCAATCTGCTGCGTGAGCTCCAGGACCGGCTTGGCCTCGCCTACATTTTCGTCTCGCACGACCTCGCCGTGGTCAAGCACATCGCCGACCACGTCGCAGTGATGAACCTCGGCCAGATCGTCGAGACGGCCGAGGCGGACACCCTGTTCGCAGCGCCATGCCATCCCTACAGCCGGGCGCTGTTGTCCGCGATCCCTGTGCCTAAACCGCAGGCAAAGCGCAGCCGGATTGTGCTGCAGGGGGAGATCCCCAGCGCGATGAACCCGCCATCCGGATGCCGCTTCCACACCCGCTGCCCCTATGTGATCGAGCGCTGCCGCAGCGACTTGCCCGAGCTGGTCGCCGATGGCATCGGACATGCAACGGCCTGCCACAGAACGTCGGAACTGCCGTCCTCCGCGGCGATCGTCCCGTCCGACGGCGGCTTTTCGCCAGTTCTCGAAAAATTGGTCGCCGCCTTCAGCAGCGGCCCGGAAGCAGTCCGCGGCGGCGGGGTTAGTTCATAGGGAACAGGCCCGGCCTGGCCCCAAAACAGAGGTTGAGAGCGATGAGTGTCATGCGTTTGGCAATCCTGGCGTCGGCTGTGCTGACGTCGCTGGTGGGCGCGGCCCAGGATCAAGTTCAAGCCCAGACCACCCTCCGCATCGGCATCGCCGAAGACCCTGACATCCTCGATCCCAGCATCGGCCGCACCTATGTCGGCCGCATCGTGTTCTCCGCCTTCTGCGACAAGCTGTTCGACATCGACGAGAAGCTCAACATCGTGCCGCAGCTCGCGCTGTCCCACGAGACCTCGGCCGACGGCAAGGAGATGACGATCAAGCTGCGGCCCGGCGTCAAATTCCACGACGGCGAGCCGCTCGACGCCGAAGCCGCAAAATTCTCGATCGAGCGTCACATGACGCTGCCGACCTCGTTCCGCAAGTCGGAGCTGGCCAGCGTCGACCATGTCGAGGTGGTCGATCCCCTGACCATCAAGCTGGTGCTGAAGACCCCCTACTCGCCGCTGATCGCCCAGCTCACCGATCGCTCCGGCATGATGGTTTCGCCCAAGGCCGCCCGGGAAGCCGGCGACAAGTTCGGCCTGCATCCGGTCTGCGCCGGCCCTTACAAGTTCGTCGAGCGCGTCCAGCAGGACCGCATGGTGTTCGAGAAGTTCGCCGACTACTGGAACAAGGACAACATCCACATCGACCGCGTGGTGTTCCTGCCGATCGTCGACGCGACCGTGCGCCTCGCCAATTTGAAATCCGGCGGTCTCGACCTGATCGAGCGCGTGCTCGCCACCGACATCAAGGACGTCCGCGCCGACCCCAAACTGGTGCTGTCGACGGCGCCCGAGCTCGGCTATCTCGGCCTCACCGTCAATATCGCCAACGACAAAAGCAAGGGCCCCTTGAGCCAGTCGGCGAAGGTGCGTCAGGCGCTGGATCTGTCGATCGATCGCGAGGCGATCAACCAGGTCGTCTTCAACGGCGAATTCACCCCCGGCAATCAATGGGTCAGCCCGACCCATCCCTATTATCAGAAATCATTCCCCGTCCAGGGCCGCGACATCGCCAAAGCCAAGGCGCTGCTCAAGGAGGCGGGTGTCAGCCTCCCCGTGACCGTCGACTACATGATTCCCAAGGGCACGGAGTATGAGGCCGTCGCCCAGGTCGTGCAGTCCATGGCCGCGGAGGCCGGCTTCGACATCAAGATCCGCGCCGTCGAATTCGCGACCACCTTCAAGCAGGCGCAGGCCGGTGAATTCCAGATCTTCCAGATCAACTGGAGCGGCCGCATCGATCCCGACGGAAATTCCTACGTCTTCATGCACACCAAGGCGCCGCAGAACGACGGCGGCTACGCAAGTCCCGAGGCCGACAAGCTGATGGAGGACGCCCGCATGATCTCCGGCTTCGATGAGCGCAAGGCCATTTACGAGAAGCTGACCAAGGTGCTGCTCACCGACCTGCCGATCATCTACCTCTATCACCGCACGCTGCTGATCGCGCATACGACCAGGCTCGAGGGTTACAAGCAGATGCCCGACGGCCTCGTGCGCGTCGTCGGACTGAAGTTCAAGTGAAAGCGGCGCCCCCCGAGACGCGCGTGCGGCTATGCTGAACTTCCTCGCCCGCCGCATCGCGCAGATCGTGCCGACATTGTTCTTCGTGTCGGTGCTGATCTTCTCGCTGCAGCAGTTGCTGCCGGGCGATCCTGCCCTGGTAATGGCCGGCGAGGAGCGCGATCCCGCCGTGATCGAGCAGATCCGCCGGCAGTACAAGCTCGATCAGCCGATTCCCGTGCAGTACGTGTATTGGCTCAAGGGCGTCCTGACCGGAAACTTCGGGGAGTCGCTGCGCAGCAAGATGCCGGTGCGCGAACTGATCGCGCAGAAGCTGCCGGTGACGCTGCAGCTCGGTTCGATGGCGATCCTGTTCGCCTTCTGCATCGGCATTCCCGCCGGCGTCATCTCCGCGGTAAAGAAGGGCACGATGTGGGATTATGGCGCCAATCTGTTCGCGCTATGGGGAATCTCGACGCCAAATTTCTGGCTCGGGATTTTGCTGATCTTCCTGTTCTCGATCAAACTCGGCTGGCTGCCGGCTTCGGGCTACGTGCCGCTCAGCGAGAACTGGCGCATGAGCCTTGCCGCGACCATCATGCCGGCCTTCGTGCTCGGCAACGCGATCTCCGCGATCCTGATGCGGCACACCCGCAGCGCCATGCTGCAGGTTCTGGAGAGCGATTACGTCCGCACCGCGCGCGCCAAAGGCCTCTCGGAGCGCTCGGTGATCCTCAAGCATGCCATGCGCAACGCGCTGACGCCGATCATCACCCTGGGCGCGCTCGAACTCGGCACGCTCCTGTCCGGCGCAGTGCTGACCGAGCAGATCTTCTCCATTCCGGGCTTCGGCAAGCTGATCGTGGACGCCGTGTTCAACCGCGACTATGCCGTCGTGCAGGGTGTGGTGCTGGTCACGGCCACCGTCTACATCACCTTGAACCTCGTGGCCGACGTCGCCTACATCCTCGTCAACCCGCGGCTGCGGGGCTAGCGCCATGACCGAAGCCGCTCTGCCCGCCGCCCCCGCTCCCACGCAAGCCTATGAGCTCGACAGCCCGGCGCGCCGCGCCCGGCGGAGGCTGTTCAAGCGCAAGGCGGCCGTGTTCGGGCTCGTCGTGATCACGGCTTTCATTCTCCTTGCGGCGCTCGCGCCGCTCGTCGTGCCCTACGATCCCATCGCGACGAGCTGGAGCCTGGTGCGAAAGCCGCCGACCGCGGCGCACTGGTTCGGCACCGACGAGCTCGGCCGCGACATCCTCAGCCGCGTCGTCTACGGCGCGCGGGCCTCGCTGATGGCGGGCCTGATCTCGGTCGCGATCGCGCTCGGTATCGGCGTGCCGCTCGGACTGTTCGCCGGCTATCGCGGCGGCTTCACGGATGCGCTGATTAGCCGGATCACCGATGCGATGCTGGCCTGCCCCTTCCTGATCCTTGCGATTGCGCTCGCCGCATTCCTCGGCCCGAGCCTCGGCAACGCCATGATCGCGATCGGGATCTCGGCCACCCCGATCTTCATCCGCCTGACTCGCGGCCAGGTGCTGGTCGTCAAGGCTGAGGACTATGTCGAAGCCGCCCGTGCGCTCGGCAATCCGCCGTGGCGGATCGCGTTCTCCCACATCCTGCCGAACATCCTGCCGGCGCTGCTGGTGCAGGCGACGCTGTCGATTGCCGCTGCCATCATCGCCGAGGCTGCGCTCTCTTTCCTCGGCCTCGGCCAGCAGCCGCCCGCGCCGTCCTGGGGCAGCATGCTCAATGCCGCGCAACGCTTCCTGACCCAGGCGCCTTGGATGGCGATCTGGCCCGGCCTTGCGATCTTCCTCGTGGTGCTCTCGTTGAACCTGCTCGGCGACGGCCTGCGCGATGCGCTCGACCCAAGGCAGCGTTAGCGAACGTCTTGAACCGGTGCAGCCACACCTCTCCCGTAGGGAGAGGTGGACCTCGGCCATGCACCGAGACCGATTTGCATCATACTCTAAATCACCGCCTCACGGATCACGCGGCGGCAATCCATCTCGTATTCGAGATCGACCACCGGCGGCCGGGCGAAATGCCAGGTCAGGCCGGAGCGCAACGCGCCGCGGCGGACCAACTCGTCGGCGAGAACGGGATGGAAGTCACGGATCGAATAGGCCTGCACGCCGGTGGTATCCTTCCAGCCGAAGCCGAACGCCGCCATGCGCTTTTCCATGTGCGACGTGGTCATGCGCACCTTCTCCTGGAGCGCGTCCGCGCCGAGCTCCCGATAGCGCACGATGCGTTCGGGATAGGTGCCGCTGCCTTCACGCGCTTCCGCACCGCCTGCGATCACGAAGGTCGGCGTCGCCGCGCGCGTCGGGCGCGTGAAGCAGAACGCATAGAACGACGGTTCGGACGGCGGATCGATCTCGGGACAGACATTGCTGCGCGCCACCGGATTGGTGGTGCCGTCGAAGATGCCCCATTCCGACAGCGTCTTCACATAGTGCAGGTTGAAGGCGCGAAAGCCGTCCTCGCTGAAGGCCGCCGGCGAGCGTAACTCGCAGGCGCAGAACGATGTCAGCGGCCGGCCCGCCTCCTGGATGAATTTCGCCGCCAGCGCAAAGCCCTCGGCGAGCGGCACCAGACGGTCGAACCTGACGCGCTCGATCTCGTAGCCGTCGTCCGCGACCGCGCCCGATGAATACTGGAACACGGCCGGGATGAACCCATAATTACCAGCAGAAAAGTCGCGCGTCATGTCCAGCCCCTTCATTCCGATTGTCCGTCGGCGCTCCCTGCGCCGGGGCGAGACTAGCATGGCATAACAAAAAAGCGGCAACAGCGATCGCTGTTGCCGCTTCCCGGTCTGGAGTGATGCAGCCCTCAGGTGGTCCGCAGCGCCTTGGCGTCGAGGTCGAACTCGCTGACCTGCTTGTTGCGCTCGGAATCGGCCGCCTTGCGATGGTCGGTTGCCAGCACGACATAGACCGCCGGCAGCACGAACAGCGTGAACAGCGTGCCGATCGACATGCCGGCCACGACGACCAGGCCGATCGAGAAGCGGCTGGCGGCGCCCGCGCCGGTCGCGGTCAGGAGCGGGATCAGGCCGGTCACCATCGCAGCCGTGGTCATCAGGATCGGCCGGAGGCGAATGCGGGCCGACATCTCGATGGCCGAGCGGCGGTCGAGCCGCTCGTTGACCTGGAGCTCGTTGGCGAACTCCACCATCAGGATGCCGTGCTTGGTGATCAGGCCGACCAGGGTGAGCAGGCCAACCTGGGTGTAGATGTTCATCGTCGCCATGCCGAAGAACAGCGGGATCAGCGCGCCGACGATCGCCATCGGCACCGAGATCATGATCACCAGCGGGTCACGCAGGCTCTCGAACTGAGCGGCGAGCACCAGGAAGATGATGATCAGCGCAAAGCCGAAGGTGATCGCGAGCTGATTGCCCTCCTGCACGTACTGCCTGCTGTCCGCGAGATAGTCGTGGCTGAAGCCGGCCGGCAGCTTCTTGGCCTCGCTTTCGAGGAAGTCCACCGCCGCACCGACGGTGACGCCGGGCATCGGCACGGCCGAGAACGTCGCCGAATTGAGCTGATTGTAGTGGGTCAGTGAATTCGGGGCGGTCGTGGTCTTGACCGACACCACGGTCGACAGCGGAAGCTGCTGGCCCGTGTTCGTCGTCACGTAATAGCCGCCGAGCGATTCCGGCGAGAGCCGGCTGCTGCGCGGCACCTGCGGGATCACCTGGTAGGAACGGCCCTCGAGATTGAAGCGGTTGATGTAGTTGCCGCCGAGCAGCACCGCCAGCGTGCCGCCGAGGTTCTGCATGTTGACGCCGAGATCCTGCGCCTTGGTACGGTCGATCGTGACCTCCACGTTCGGCTGGTTGTAGGCAAGGTCGCTGTCGGAGACGATGAACATGCCGCTCTTGCGCGCAGCGTCCTTCAGCTTCTCCATTTGCTCGAAGACCGTCTGGAAACCGGCGGTGGAGTTGATCACCATCTGAACCGGCAGGCCGCCCGGGCCGCCCGGCAGCGGCGGCAGGTTGAACGCGAACGCCTGCACGCCCTCGATCTTCGACAGCTCGGCCTGCACCAGCGGCTTCAACTGGATCGCCGACCGTTTGCGCTCGTCCCAGGGCTTGAGCAGCAGACCGGCGATACCGCCCTGCGGACCGTTGATGCCGTTCAGCACGAAGCGCAGATCGGTCTCGGGAAACTTCTGGAATTCCTTGTCGAGCTTGTCGCCGTAGAAGTCGACATAGTCGATATTGGCGTATTTCGGCGCCTTGGTCACCGCGAACACGATGCCCTGGTCTTCCTCGGGCGCGAGTTCCTTCGAGGTGTGCATGTAGAGGAAGCCGACCAGCCCGAGGATCGTGATCGCGAACAGGCCGGTGATCGCCTTGTAGTCCAGCGAACGGTCCAGCCTGCGGCCATACCACCGCGTCATGGCGCCGAACACCTTGTTGACGACCTTGGCGAAGCGGCCCTCCTCGGTGTTCTTGAGCAGCACCGAGCACATCATTGGCGACAGCGTCAGCGCGATCACGCCCGACACGATCACCGAGCCCGCCAGCGTGAAGGCGAATTCGCGGAACAGCGAGCCGGTAAGGCCGCCGAGGAAGCCGATCGGCGCATACACCGCCGCGAGCGTGATGGTCATCGAGATCACGGGCCCGACGATTTCGCGCGCGCCCTCCACCGCCGCCTGGACGGGCGTCTTGCCCTCTTCCAGATGTCGATGGATGTTCTCCACGACGACGATGGCGTCGTCGACCACGAGTCCGATCGCGAGCACCATCGCCAGCAGCGTCAGCAGGTTGAAGCTGAAGCCCAGCGCCAGCATCAATGTGCAGACACCGATCATCGACAGCGGAATGGTGACGACCGGAATGATGACCGAGCGGAGCGAGGCCAGGAACAGGAAGATGACCACGATCACGATAATCACGGCTTCTCCCAGCGTCTTCTCGACCTCGTCGATCGAGGATTGGATGAACTTGGTCGAGTCGTAGGCGACCTTCATCTTCATCGACGGTGGCAAATTGCGCTCGAGTTCCGGGAACAGCGCGCGCACGCCCTTGACGAGCGTCAGCGGGTTGCCTTGCGGCGTCGCGTTCACGCCGATGAAGATCGCATGCTCGCCGTTGAAGGCGACGCTTGCATCCGTGCTCTGCGCGGCGAGCTCGACGGTGGCGATGTCCTCCATCCGCACGAAGCCGCCGTCCTTGGCCTTGACGATCATCCTCCTGAACTGGTTGACGTCGGTCAGGCTGGTATTGGTCGAGATGTTGGAAACGATCAGATAGCCCTTGGTCTGCCCCGCCGCGGACTGGAAGTTGTTGGCGGTGATGGCGGCGGCGACGTCGGCCGGCGAGACGCTGCGGCCGGCCATCTTCACGGGATCGAGCCACAGCCGCATGGCGAAGGTCTGGCCGCCGAGAATGTCGGCCGAGGCGACGCCGTCGACGGTCGACAGCACCGGCTGCACCACACGCGTCAGATAGTCGGAGATCGCCGAGCCCGACAGTTCCTCCGAGGAGAAGCCGAGATACATCACGGCCGTGGTCTGGCCCGTGGTCTTGGTGACGATCGGGTCGTTGGATTCCTTCGGAATCAGGTATTTGACCGAGTTGGTCTTGGCCAGAACTTCGGTGAGCGCCTGGTTCGGGTCGAAGTTCAGCTTGATGTAGACCTGGATCGTCGAGGTGCCGAGCACCGAGGACGAGGTCATGTAGTCCACGCCTTCGGCGGAGGCGACCGCCTGCTCGATCGGCGTCGTGATGAAGCCCTGGATCAGGTCCGCGGACGCACCGGGATAGACGGTCGTGATGTTGATGACCGTGTTCGACAGCTTCGGATATTGCCGGATCGGCAGCACCATCGCCGCGCGCAGGCCGATCAGCAGGATCAAGAGACTGACGACGACCGACAGGATCGGTCGTTTGATGAAAATGTCGGTAAAGCGCATTGCGGCGATCTCGATTTCTGTGTCTGGGCAGACGTGATCCGGCCGGGCCGGATCACGCGCGTGTCGTGTCAGTAGCGCGGCGGTTGCGCAGGGATCGGCGGGCCCGGGTCGGCCGAAATCGCAACAGCGGCGCCGGACTGCAGCTTGAGCTGACCGACCGCGACGACCTTGTCGCCGACCTTCACGCCCTTGACGATCTCGACCCGGCCATCGACCCGATTGCCGGTCTGCACGAAGGTGCGCACCGCGGAGAGGGTGGTCTTGCCGTCCTCTTCCTTCTTCTCGGTGATCACGAACACTGAGTCGCCGTACAGCGTGTAGTCGACCGCCGTCTCAGGCACGGTGATCACGGCCGGCTTGTCCGGCAGCACCACCGTGGTGGTCACGAACATGCCGGGCTTCAGGATCTTTTCCGGATTGGCGATCGTCGCCTGTACGCGGATGTTGCGGGTATCGGTCGCGATCTGAGGCTCGATCGTGGTGATCTTGCCATCGAAGGTGCGGCCCGGATAGGCGTCGACCTTGAGCCGGACGGCCTGGCCGACCTTGAGGTTGCCCGAGTCCTTTTCCGTCACGGTGAAATTGGCCCACAGCTGCGACAGGTCGGTCAGCGAGACGATGGCCGTGCCGGCGGTCAGATACTGGCCGACCTCGACCTTGCGGACGCCGAGATCGCCGGCGAACGGTGCACGCACCAGCTTCTGCGAGATCAGTGCCTCGGTCTTGGCGATGCCGGCCTGCGCCTGGTCATAGGCGGCCTGCGCGGTATCGACGGTGGCCTGCGGACCGAACTGGCGCGATGCCAGTTGCTTGGCGCGGTCGAGCGAGAGCTGCGCGACGGTCGACTGCGCCTTGTAATTGGCGAGGTCGCCCTGCTCGGGCGCATCGAACATCTGCACCAGCGGCGTGCCGGCTTCGACATGCGCGCCGGGCTCGAACTTGATCTCGGTGACGCGGCCGTTGACGTCGGCGCTGACGTCGACCTGGTGCACGGCGACGAGACTGCCGACCGCGGTCAGCAGGTTCGGCACCACCTCGGACTTCGCCTCGGCGGCGGTCACCGCGGTCGGCGGCGGCTTGTTGTTGGCGAAGAACTGCTTGATCATCTGGCCGCGGAAGAAATTGAACCAGACGAGCCCTCCCACCAGCACGCCCAGGAGCGTGCCGACGATGATGAACCACAGCACCGGGCGGGCCGGACGCTTGGGAGCCTTGCTGTCGATCGGTTCGCCCGAAATCTTGTGTTCGGTGACGATGTTCATTGTCATGCGCTTTCTGCAATCGCCGTCTTGTCCGCACCGGCGGCCTGATCGTGGCCCGAATGCGAAGCAATTGCGGCGTCGTTAAGTCCGATACCCCTCAAGAGAAACTCACACAGCTGCCGTTCGAGGTCGTCAGCCTTGCCGTAAGCGAGGCAGGGCGCGGCCGGCAGCCTGGTCAGCGCAGCGGTCATCAACGTGTGATGCGCAAACCAGAACAGGTTGAGCGGATCGCCGCTGAATGGCCGCGCGTCCCCGGCCGCGACCGCCCGCTCGAGCGAGTCGAGGAAGACCGGCCCGATCAGTTTCTCGATCTTGGCATATAGCAAACGGGCGAACTCGCCGTCATCCAGATGGCTGGTGGCCATCAGTCGCAGGCGCTGGGCCTCCTCCTGATCGGGACCGTCGGCTATGCGCAGGAAATGCCCGACCATACTGCGGATGACTTCGACCAGAGTGGCCGTCGAGGGCTCCCGCTCCAGCAGCTCGGTCAGGGCCGGGTCGGCCTCGCATTCGTCGCTGAGAATTTCGGCATAGAGCGCGGCCTTGGACGGGAAATGCTTGAACAGCAGCGCTTCGGAAATGGCCGCGGCGGCCGCCACGCTCTTGGTCGTGGTGCCGGTATAGCCATGTCGGGCAAAACAGCGTTTTGCTGCGCCGAGGATCAATTGACGCCTCAGGTCGCTCGTCATTCGCAATGAGCTCATGCTAGTGAGTAAGCACTCACCCACGCAAAAGTCAAGCCGGATGGTGCGATGCAACCTGCAAGGAGCGCGCCCAAACCGGACAACAAACTAGATCGGCTGGAAGCCGAGATCGCCGCGGATCCGGTTGACGATGTAGGTGCCGTCCCGGCTGGGCAAGATCCGCTCGACGCTGGCGCTGTCGATCTTCACATTGGCAAAGCGCGGCCCTGCGGCGACGTCATGGACGGCTCTGGCGAAGGCCTCGACCTCGGCCATGGTCGAGATCGCGCGCGCATCCGCGATGCCGCAGGCCCTGGCGACTCCGACGAGGTCGGCGGCCGCGGAAGTGTGGCTGGTCTGGCCGCCGGTCTCGCCATAGGCCTCGTTGTCGAGCACGGCGATCGAGAGGTTGGACGGCTGCTGCAGCCCGATGGTGGCAAGGCTGCCGAGGCCCATCAGCATCTCGCCGTCGCCGGTGATGACCAGCACCGGCAATTTTGGCTGCGCCAGCGCGAGCCCGAGGCCGATCATCGCAGCGCCGCCCATGCCACCCCAGAGGTAAAAGTTACGCGCGTGGTCGCCGGCCGCACACATGTCATTGGTGGAGGCCCCGAGGCCGCCGATCGCGACGACGTCCTTGCGGTTGGCAAGCAGCGTGGAAACCACCTGACGGCGATCGAGGAGATTGGCCTTGCTCATTTGGTGAAAACCTTGGCGCCGATCAGGCGCTGCGACAGGAGGACAGCGGTGGGCGTCAGCGCGTTGTAGGCCTGGGCCGCGGCGGCCTCGAGGACGGCCGGCACCTCGGCCGCGTTGGAGGCGCGCAGCACCCTGACTCCTGAGAGTTCGAACACGCCCTGCGTGGTCGATCCCATCGGCACCTGCCACGGGTTGAACTCGCCCCATTCGCCCCGCATCGTCACGAGCGTGAGGAACGGAAAGCGCAGGATCGGGATCAGCGACAGCATGTTGATGCAATTGCCGACGCCGCTCGACTGCATCAGCAAGACGCCGCGCTGACCGCCGGTCCAGGCACCGGCGAGCAGGGCCACACCCTCCTCCTCCGTCGTCAGTGGAATGCCGCGCATGGTTGACGAGGCCAGCACGCGCTGGATCAGTTTCGAATGACCGGCATCCGGAACGTAAGGCACCTGCCGGACGTCGAACCGTTCAAGCGTCGCGAAGATATCATCGGGCCAGTTCGGCGCCGTGTCGGCTGCGTCGGTACGAGCGTGCATTTTCCTGTCCGGTCGGCTTGCAAATCACGGCCCGACTGTAGACGGTGATCCGCATCGCTCGATAGAGCAAAAACAGCATATCGGTCTCAACCGGCGAGTATGGCGGATGAACGCAAGTGCGAAAGAACTGGCGGCCAGGTTCGATCTGACGAAGCTGACGGCGGAATTCTACGACGACCCCTATCCAACCTATCGTGCGCTGCGGGAAAACGAGCCCGTCAAGCGCCTTCCAAACGGCACCGTGTTCCTGACCCGCTATGATGACCTCGTCACGACCTACAAGAACACGAAGTCTTTCAGCTCGGACAAGAAGCGCGAGTTCGCGCCGAAATACGGCGACACCCCGCTCTACGAGCACCACACCACGAGCCTCGTCTTCAACGACCCGCCGGCGCATACCCGCGTGCGGCGCCTGATCATGGGCGCGTTGTCGCCGCGCGCGATCGCGGGCATGGAGCCCGATATCATCAGGCTGGTCGACAGCTTGCTCGACACTATCGCCGCCAAGGGGGCTTGCGAGCTGATCGAGGATTTTGCGGCGTCCATTCCGATCGAGGTGATCGGCAATCTGCTCGACGTGCCCCACGACGAGCGCGGGCCGCTGCGCGACTGGTCACTGGCGATCCTCGGGGCGCTCGAACCTGTCGTATCGCCGGAGGTGGCGGCGCGCGGCAATCAAGCGGTGACGGATTTTCTCGCCTATCTCCAGACGCTGGTGGCGCGCCGTCGAAAGAGCCCAGGCAATCCGGAGCGCGACGTGCTGACGCGCCTGATCCAGGGCGAGGAGAACGGCGAGCGGCTGACCGAGAAGGAGCTGCTGCACAACTGCATCTTCCTGCTCAATGCCGGGCATGAAACCACCACCAACCTGATCGGCAACGGTCTCGTCGCGCTGGACCGCAATCCGGACCAGAAGCAGCGGCTGATCGACAATCCCGACATGGTCAAGACCGCCGTCGAGGAGATGCTACGCTACGAGAGCTCGAACCAGCTCGGCAACCGCATGACCACCGAACCCGTCGAGCTCGGCGGCGTGACGCTCGAATCCTGCACGTCGGTGACACTGTGCATCGGCGCCGCCAACCGCGACCCCGCCCAGTTTCCGGACCCCGAACGCTTCGACATCGCGCGCACGCCGAACCGGCATCTCGCCTTCGCCACCGGCGCGCATCAATGCGCCGGCATGGCGCTGGCCCGGCTCGAAGGCGCCATCGCGATCTCGCGCTTCCTGGCGCGGTTTCCGAACTATGCCGTGAAGGACAAGCCGGTGCGCGGCGGACGGGTGCGGTTCCGCGGATTCCTGAGCGTGCCCTGCGCGATCGGCTGATGAGACACACGATGAACGTCGACCAATTGCGCGAGCGCTGGGCTGATCCGCTGCTCACCGCGCTAACGGCCCTGCTGATGATCATGATGTTCGTGATCGCCCCGCTCCAGGCGCTGGGCATCTTCGCGTTTCAAGCCTCCGAGCTGGCGCTCGCGCTTCTGCTGGTCGTCGGCATCTTCGTGATCTCAGGGAGCCCGGTCGCGGTCGTCGCGATGCTGATCGCACTCGGCATGATCACGGTGGGAGCGGTTCTGCGGCTGCGCTCGCCCTCCATCCTCGATCTCAATCTGTTCGCCGGCTCGTGGTTCATCGTCGGCACCACCATGGCCTGGGCGGTGGCGCGCGCGACCTTCGCGCCGGGCCGCGTGACCTATCATCGCGTGATCGGCGCGGTGCTGCTGTATATGACGATCGCAGTGATCTTCGCCGCGCTCTACACCTTCATGGGATCGCTGGTGCCGAACGCGTTCGCCGGCATGACGGTGGAGGACAGCCCGGCGCTGGCAAGCGAGGTGATCTATTTCAGCTTCGCGACGCTGACGACGACGGGCTATGGCGATGTCGCGCCCGTGCATCCGATCGTGCGCAGCCTGTGCAATATGGAGGCGGTGTTCGGCCAGCTTTATCCCGCGACGTTGCTCGCAAGGCTGGTCACGCTGGAGATCGCGCATCGCGATCGGGACACCTGAAAGCCCCCAACCAACAAAAGTCTAAAACAACCCCATGCACAGTAGCGCAGGGATTGACGGAAAACACCCGATAGATCTGCACAAAATATTGATATATCTAGTAAATCGGCCATGAGCGATCAGGGGCGGCGGATTCCCGGCCCCGTCACACGAACGGCGGGAAGAGATCGGGCCGCTCGGGAAGGAGCCGCCGAAAATAGCGCCGTCCTTGGTCCGAAACGGTGTTGCTGCCGACCAGGAATTCGTCGGGCATATGGCGTGTCTTGCCAGCCACGCGATCCAGCGGCACGAGCCGAGGTTCGACACGCTCACCATCATAATGCAGCACCACCGAGCCGCTGCCGCTCAGGGCGCTTTGCGCGGCGAATACGCCGGCGTCGAAAGCCTCCTTGCGGTCGGTGTCGTCGATCACGCCGAGATAGGCGCGTGGCAGATAGCCGAGCGTGTCGACACGCGACCTTGCCTTGGGGAAACGCGATTTCAGCGCTTTTTGAATCGCGATACCGAGATCACCGCCCGTCAGTTGCAGGTTGCCATGGGCGTCGCGCTCGACCGCCTCGCCCGCCAGCACCTCGGCGAGAGGCCGGCCGGCTTCGTCCTGCACGCCCTCGGACATCGAGACGATACAGCGGCCGAGCCGCGTGTAGACCGCATCGACGTCGTCGAGGAACTGGACCACCGAGAACGGTCTTTCCGGCGTGTAGATCAGATGCGGAGCATCGTCTTGCGATTGCTGCCAGCCTGCCGCCGCGGCCGAGAGGAAACCGGCGTGGCGGCCCATGACGATCGCCACATAGATGCCGGGCATGGCGCGAAAATCGAGATCCATGCTGACAAGCGCGTTGGCGACGAAGGTGGCTGCCGAGATGAAGCCGGGGACGTGGTCGTTCTCCATCAGGTCGTTATCGATGGTCTTGGGGGCATGCACGAAATGGCAGGGACCACTCGACTGCTGCCGCAGCAGTTCGAGCGTTCCGGCGGTATCGTTGCCGCCAATATAGACAAAGGCGCGGGCGTCCAACCGGTCCAAAGCCGCGAGAATAGCGGCGCATGTGCCCGAATCCGGTTTGTCGCGGGTCGATCCGAGAGCCGAATTGGGCGTGTTGCCGAGGCGGCGCAGTTCGGTCTCGGGCAAGTTGGCGAGGTCGACGACGTTGCCCTCGGTCAGGCCTCGCACACCATAGCGCGCGCCCAGAATGCGCAGCGACGGATCATGCCTGCGTGCGGCAACAATGGCGCCGCACAAGGTCTGGTTGATCACGGCGGTCGGGCCGCCGCCCTGGGCGATGACGATGGATGGCATGGATCCTCGATGACTGGTTCTGGCTACGACGCCAACCGACGATGAGAGACGATTGAAGCGAAGATTAGCCAATGCTGCAACGGGCGTCCTGCCCTGCAGTGAGATCCCGCGAGGACCGCGCGCGCGGCCTAAACCACCGTCTTGTGTCGTTCGATGCAGGTACGCAGCACCTCGTCCATCGGCCTGCCCCACCAGTCGTTGGAGAAGATCTCGATCTCCGAATAGCCGGCAAAGCCCTGCGCCTCGACCGCTTGACGCACCGATTTGATGTCGATGACACCGTCGCCCATCATGCCGCGGTCGTTGAGGATGTCTTTTGTCGGCACCATCCAGTCGCAGACGTGGAACGCGAGCAGGCGATCCTGTCCGGCGCGCGCGATCTGGTGCATCAATTCCGGATCCCACCAGATGTGATAGACATCGAGCGCGACGCCGAGCATGCCGCTGCGGCCGGGATCGAGCCGGTCGCAGATGTCGAGCGCCTGTTTCGTCGTGTTGACGCAGGCGCGGTCGGCCGCGTAGGCGGGATGCAAGGGCTCGATCGCCAGAGGCAGTTTTGCTTGCCTGGCATAGTCGAGCATGTCGGCGAGCGCTTCCTCGACCTGCCCGCGGGCGGCTCCGATATCCTTGGACGCTGCGCTGCCCGGCCGCGAATATTGCGGCAGACCACCGACGACGAGGACGATGCAGGACGCGCCCAGCGCTTTCGCTTCATCCACACAGCGCCGGTTGTCGTCGCGCACCTCGCTCCTGCGCGAGGCGTCCGAGGTGAACATGCCGCCGCGGCAATAGCCCGACAGGTCGAGGCCGGCATCGCGCACGGCGCGGGCGGCGCGGTCGAGACCGACTGTCGCGACCTGATCGCGCCAGGGATCGATGGCGCGAATGCCGTGCCGTGCGCAGGCATCGATGATCTCGGTGAGATCGCCCTGCTTGCGAACCGTCGCCGTGTTCAGCGACAGCCAGCGATGGTCGGCAGAGAAATCGCGCATCAGGCTTCGACCCCGTGCGAGGCCAGCACGGTCTTCATCCGCCGCGTCGCCAGTTCCGGATTGGCCAGCAGTCCGGCCTGATCGGCCAGACGGAACAGCTCGGCCAGATGCAGCATCGAGCGTGTGCTCTCCTGGCCGCCGACCATGGTGAAATGATCCTGGTGGCCGTTCAGATAAGCCATGAACACCACGCCGGTCTTGTAGAACCGCGTTGGCGCCTTGAAGATGTGGCGCGACAGCGGCACGGTCGGACCCAGCACGTCATGGAAGCCGGCCTCGTCACCCGCCGCCAGCCGCGACAGCGCGTAGGACGCCGCCGGCGCGATCGCATCGAAGATGCCGAGCAGCGCGTGGGAAAAGCCCTGCTCATCGCCGGCGATCAGCTCCGCGTAGTTGAAATCGTCGCCGGTGTACATCCTGATGCGCTTGTCGAGGCGGCGACGCATGTCGATTTCGCGCTGCTTGTCGAGGAGCGAGACCTTGACGCCATCGACCTTGGCGGCGTTGGCGTTGATGATGGCGACCGCGATGTCCATCGCCTTGTCGAGATCCCTGGTGCCCCAATAGCCCGTCAACGCCGGATCGAACATGTCGCCGAGCCAATGGATGATCACGGGCTCGCGGACCTGCGAGAGCACGCGATCGTAGACCTTGGCATAGTCGTCCGCGTTGCGACCAAGCTTTGCCAGCGCGCGCGACGCCATCAAGATGATGCGGCCGCCGACCTTCTCGACCGCCGCGACCTGCTCCTCATAGGCGCGGATGACGTCGTCGAGGCTCTTGGCATCCTCGACCGCGAGATGGTCCGTGCCGGCGCCCGAGAACACCAGCGCGTTGCGCCGCCTGGCGGCGCCGACCGAACGCGTGATCAGCTCCAGCGAGGTCGGCCAGTCCAGCCCCATGCCGCGCTGTGAGGTGTCCATGGCTTCGGCCACGCCGAGGCCGAGGTCCCAGACATGCTCGCGGAAGGCAATGGTCTTGTCCCAATCGATCGCAGCGGTGAGCCAGGGATCATTGTCCGCGAGGGGATCGGCGACCATATGCACGGCCGAGAACGCGATGCGGTTCAGCGTGCCTTCGAGCTTCGCCGGAAATGTTCGCGACGCCGCGACCCGGTAAGTCTCGATCGAGCGATCGGCCTTCGGCAGCTTGAGTGACAGGGAGGACGTTGAAGGAATGGGCTTGGGCAGGACGGGCTTGTTCATGTCTCCCTCCTCAGGCCTTGATCGGAGCGACATCGATCCAGCGGCGCTCCTTCCAGCTCTTCAGTGCGCATTCGGCGAGCTGGACGCCCTTGACGCCTTCGAGCAGCGTGAACTTGTAGGGTGCCTCCTCGTAGACGTGGCGGATGAACATCTCCCACTGCTCCTTGAAGCCGTTGTCGTAGGTGACGTTGTCCGGCAGCTTCTGCCAGTCGCCGTAGAAATCATGCAGCCGCTTCTCATCGGGATTCCACACCGGCCTCGGGGTCGCCTGCCGCGCCTGGATCATGCAGTCCGAAAGGCCGGCAACCGCCGAACCATGCGTGCCGTCGACCTGGAAGGTGACGAGGTCGTCGCGATAGACGCGCGTGACCCAGGACATGTTGATGTGGGCGATGACGCCGCCCTCGAGCTGGAAGGTCGCGTAGGCGGAATCGTCCGCGGTCGCCTTGTACTTCTTGCCCTGCTCGTCGAAACGCTCGGGGATGTCGGTGTTGCCGATGCAGCTCACGCTCTGGACGTTGCCGAACAAATTGTCGAGCACGTAGCGCCAGTGGCAGACCATATCCAGAATGATGCCGCCGCCGTCCTCGTCGCGGTAGTTCCAGGACGGTCGTTGCGCCTCCTGCCAGCCGCCCTCGAACACCCAATAGCCGAACTCGCCGCGCACCGAGAGGATGCGGCCGAAGAAGCCGGAATCGCGCAGGAAGGCGATCTTCTTCAGGCCGGGCAGGAACAGCTTGTCCTGCACCGTGCCGTGCTTGACGCCCTTGGCATTGGCGAGCTTGACGACCTCGAGCGCCTCTTCAAAATTCGTCGCGATCGGCTTCTCGCAGTAGACATGCTTGCCGGCGTTGATGGCCTGGGTCAGCAGACCGGGCCGCGCCTGCGTGGTCGCGGCGTCGAAGAACATGGTGTCGTTCTTGTCGGCAAGCGCGGCGTCGAGATCGGTGGTCCAGCGCGTGATATTGTAGCGCTTGGCGAGCGCCTCGACCCTCTCGGCGCTGCGGCCGACCAGAATCGGGTCCGGCATGACGCGGTCGCCGTTCTTGAGGCGGACGCCGCCCTGCTCGCGGATCGCGACGATCGAGCGGATCAGATGCTGGTTGAGGCCCATGCGGCCGGTGACGCCGTTCATGATGAGGCCGAGGCGTTGCGTGGTCATGCCAATTGCTCCTGAAGTGATTTTGGCTGTTCGAGCGGACAAAGCGACGACCAGTCCGGATGGACCGAGGTCGCAAAGCCCGCCGCATGAAGCGATCCCGTCAGGAGATCGCCGTCGTGAATGGAGAGCCGGATGCCCTGCCCGGCATCGGCATAGAGATCGGGATGCGCAGCGGCGAAGGCCGCAGCTTCGGTGGCCGGCGTGTCGCCAAAGCCGTCGACATAGTGATGGCCGTTGCGCTCGGCATGGGTGATGCCGAGAAAGGCGCCGAGCGCGAGATCCTGCTGCACGGCAAGGCCGGCCTGGCAGGTCAGGTCCTCACCGGTGACGAAGAACGTTTCGCCGTCCTCGCTCCACTTGCCCGCGCGCGTCGCGTTGATGATGGATTTGTAGAGCCCCTTGCAGGATTTCGACGAGATACCGTGATAACCGAGCGCCCGCGCCGACGGGAACGCATCATAGGAATCATCAGCCTCGTCGATGATGAAGCCGCGCGCGGCCAGCGCGCCGAGCGGCGACTGCCGGGTGATGTCGCGCGGCATCGGCTGCTCGACATAGAGAAGGCGTGACGAGATGGGTCGCAACGCGGAATCACGGTCGAGCCGATCCATCAGCGCCTGCAGCGCGGCAAGATCGGCGTACTGCTCGTTCGCATCGAGCGTCACCCTGGTGTCGCGTCCGAGCGCATCGAGCTCCGTGCCGATGCGTGCCAGACGCGCCGCATCGACCGCGGGATCGCCCGAAAGCTTCAGCTTGAAATATCGCGCGCCGGCGTTCTCGCGCGCATCGGCAACACCGCCCTCGCCCTCGATGGCATCGTCGAGCCCGACGGTATGCCTGATCGCAACGCGCGGCAGTGCCTTCCGGCCTGAGAGAAATCGATCGATATCCGCGTCTGTCAGATCGGACGAGAGTCGCGCATCGATGCCGGCGACATTCCCGGCCATGCCGTCGAATACGCTGGCCTCAACGGCACGCAGCAGCGCATCGAGGATCGCTTTGTCGATTTCCGCCGGACCGTAAGCCGCAGCAAGCGCCGGAACGTTCTTGGTCGCGCAGGTCGCGACCTGGGCATCGATGCAGGAGGCATGCAGGTCGAACGCCGTCTGAAAGCCGGTCCGCGCCAGATAGAGCCCGCGCGCGACCTGAAGCGACCGCCGCAACCCGCCAACCGTCTGCTCCGGAGACAAGTCCGGCCGCTTGTCGAACCATTTCGGCACCAGCAATTCGGCGCTGGCACCGACCGCCGTGCCCCTGCCCTCGACCTCGATCTCCACCCGCACGAACAGCTGCGGCGTCGCGTTGACGGTGACCGCGCCAAAGCGGAACGGCCGCGCGAACTGCACGGGTCGTTCGAAGAAGGCGATGTCTCGCAGCTTCAGGCGAGGCGGCATGGTGCTACCTAGCTCCCAAGATGTCGCGCAGACGGCGGTGCACTCTCCCGCTTGCGGGAGAGGTCGGCGCGTAGCGCGGGGTGAGGGTTTTCTCCTCTTGGGGGTTCTCGCGAGTGGAGACACCCTCTCCCCAACCCTCCCCTGCAAGCGGGGGAGGGAGCGCACCGGCTCGGGGGTCGCGAGAAACGTATCCCATCGTCCTAGTCCAACGCACCTTGCGAGAAGAAGTGCTTGCGGATGCGCTGCACCAGCTCGGTGAACACGGGGTCCGCCATCACGTCGAGCGAGCGCGGGCGCGGCAGGGGCACGTCGTAGATCGCGGCGACCGCGCCGGGACGCTCGGTCATGACCAGCACGCGGTCGGCGAGGAAGACCGCCTCCGGGATCGAATGCGTGATCAGCAGCACCGTCTTCTTCGTCTCGCGCTGGATCCGCATCAGTTCGACATTCATGCGCTCGCGCGTCAGCGCATCGAGCGCCCCGAACGGCTCGTCCATCAGCATGATCTTGGGATCGTGCACCAGCGCGCGGCAGATCGAGGCACGCTGCTGCATGCCGCCGGAGAGCTGCCAGGGCAGCTTGTTCTCGAAACCTTCGAGCCCGACCATCTTCAACAGCGCCTTGGCGCGATCGAGATATTCCTGCCGCGGCAGCCGCTTCATGTCGATCGGCAGCATCACGTTGGACAGGATGTTGCGCCAGGGCAGCAGCAGCGCGCTCTGGAAGACGATCCCGACATTGCCGTGCGGCGCCGTCACCTTCTCGCCCTCGACGAGGATTTCCCCCGCCGTCGGCGGCAGCAAGCCGGAGATCAGCTTGAGCAGCGTGGACTTTCCGCAGCCGGATGGACCGACCACGACGAAGAACTCCCCGTCATTGATGTGGAAGTCGATCGGACGCAGCGACGGCACGTCGCCGTCGCGCGTCCGGTAGGTCTTCGACACGCCCGACAGTTTGATGCCCGACGTATCGCCGGCAGCCCGGTCGCTCACCAGTCTCAGATGTGCGGCCGGCTGCACGTCAGCCGTCTGTCTTGCTGAGTTCATTCAATCAGGTCCGCTCGCAGATATGATCCGTCATTCCGGGATGGTCCGAAGGACCAGACCCGAAATCTCGAGGTTCCGGGTTCGCCCTTCGGGCGCCCCGGAATGACGGCGTCAGTTGATTTCACGAGTCGCCTTTCGGCAGATAATCGTTGGTATAGAACGCCTTCGGGTTGTCCTTGGCCTTGGCGTCAAGCCCGCCATATTCAACCATCAGGTTGACGCTGTCGGTCATGTTCTGGTCGGTGACCTGGAACGGCCGCTTGCTCCTGGTCTCGGGGGTCCGGTACAGCGGAATCGTCAGTTCGAAACCCTGCGTCAGCGTGTCGATCTTGCCGCCCTTGGGATTGGCATCGAGGATCGACTGCGCCGCGGCCTTCGGTTCCTTCTCGGCGGCTTCGATCGCCTTGGTCGTCGCCGACATGAAGCGGCGGACGAGGTCGGCATTGGCCTTCACGTAATCTGTGTTGGCGATGATGCCGGAGGAGACCATGTTGATGCCGTAGTCGGCGAACTTGATCGGGAAGACGTCCTTGCTGGTGGCATCCTTGATCTTCATCGACTGGTCCATGACGTAGCCGAGCAGCAAATCAGCCTGGCCGTTGATGACCGCGTTGAGCTTGGTCTGGCCGTCGCCGGCGACGGTGTTGAAGTCGGCTTCCTTCAGGCCGGTCTTCTTCAGGAACAGCGGCCAGATCTGGGTCATGGAGTCGGCCGGCGTGATCGCCACCGTCTTGCCCTTGATATCCTCGGGCTTGCGGATGTTCTTGTCGGCAAAGCCCATGGCGGACATCGGCGACGTCTGGAGCAGCACGCCGGTCGCGATGACGGGCGCGCCCTTGACCGCTGCGCGCATCATGGTGGGCACGTCGACATAGCCGAAATCGGCGGTCTTGGCGGCCACGGCCTGCGTGGTCGCAGCCGAGCCACGGCCCTCCTGGATTTCGAGGTCGATGCCCTCGGCCGCATAGATGCCCTTGGCCTTGCCGTAATAGAACGGCGCGTGCTCGCCATAGACGTACCAGTTCAGCATCAGCACGACCTTGTCAGCCGCCTGCGCCGGCATCGCCGCGAACACCATCAGCGCTGCCGAGACAGCTCCTATCCACCGCTTCATCGTCACACTCCCTTGTCGTTATGTGTCGGCCGTTGATGGCCGTTGCTTGCATTAAGAGGCGAAAATCACGTCTTCGCGCTGGCTGACATGCCAGGGAATCACCAGCTTCTCGATCCGGTCGACGATCCAGAACAGTATTACGCCGAGCAGCGCCAGGATGACGAGCGCCGCGAACATCGTCGGCAGGTCGAAGGTGCCGATCGAGCGCTGCATGACGTAGCCGATGCCGGAATTCGAGCCCACGAACTCGCCGACGACGGCGCCGACCACGGCGAGCGTCACCGACACCTTGAGGCCGGAGAAGATGGCGGGCAGCGCATGCGGCAGGTTGACCGCGCAGAACACCTGGAAACGGCTGCCCTGCATGGCGCGGGCAAGATCGACCATATCAGGATCGACCGATTTGAAGCCCTGCACGGCCGAGACAACCACCGGGAAGAAGCCGAGCAGAAACGCCGAGATCACTTTCGGAATGATGCCGAAGCCGAACCAGACCACGAACAGCGGCGCGATCGCGATCTTCGGCACCGATTGCGAGAACACCAGCAGCGGATAGACGTAGCTCTCCACCGTCCGAGAGCCTGCGATCAGCATCGCGACGGGAATGCCGAACAGCGCCGACAGCAGGAAGCCGCAGACGGTCGCATAGGTGGTCGGCCAGGATTGGCGCAGCAGTTCCGGCCATTCGGTGCGGAGCACGGCAACGACGTCCGCCGGCGCCGGGATCTGATAGGCGGGGATCTTGAACAGACGGATCGAGAGATCCCAGGCCACGACGATGAAGACGAGGAACAAAAACGGCCGCACCCAGGCCGCGTTCAGCATCTTGGACACCACACCCTGCGGCTTGACTTCAGCCACGTCTCACTCCCGGAATTCTTGTTCTTCGGGGGAGAAATTAACCCGTTGGATAAATACTGTCCAGAGGTTTCCCTGTGACGTTTTGTGCCGGTCGAGGCCACTTTCCGTGTCCCGGACGCGCAGCTGCGCATGCGCTGCTGCGCTGCGTGCGGGGTACGAGAGCGCTACACACTCGGCGTCATTCCCCGCGAAGGCGGGGAATCCGGTACGCCGCGGCCCCTCCGTATTCCCTTTGCAGTCTCGGGAATACTGGACTGCCAGCTTTCGCGGGCAATGACGGCGGAGAGTTTGGAAACTGCGGCCGACCAGCGACCAACGCGCGCTATGCCGTCTGCGCCACCGCAGCCCGCGGCTTCGGTGCCTTGACGATTTCCAGCAGGTCAGCCGACCGCCCCGTCAGCGCCGCCAGCACCAGGCCGGACATGTGCGCAAGACGCTCGTCCTTCGCCTTCTTGTCCAGGAGGTCGCGGCCGAAGATCACGCTCAGCGTCGCGGAATTGGAGAGATAGAAGAAGCTGAGCGCCGCGATCGAGATGTAGAGCTGGACGGGATCGACCGCGACCTGGAAGTCGCCGCTTTCGACGCCGCGCCGCACCACGGTGCGGATCATCTCGACGAAGGGCGAGTGCATCGATTTGACCTTGGTCGAGCGCTTCAAATGCTTGGCGCGCACGAGGTTCTCGGTCTGCAGCAGCGACAGGAATTCCGGGTTGCGCAGGAAATAGCCCCAGGTGAACTCGATCAGCCGCCGGATCGCCTCGGGCGGATCGAGATGCTCGAGATCGAGCCCCCGCTCCTCGCTGCGGATCTTGTCGTAGGCGCCTTCGAGCACGGCGAGATAGAGCTCGTCCTTGTTGCCGACGTGATAGTACAGCATGCGCTTGTTGGCGCCGGCCTTGGCGGCGATGCGATCGACGCGCGCGCCGGCGAGCCCGTGGGTCGAAAACTCCTGCTTGGCGGCTTCGAGAATCCGCAGCCGCATCCCCTCGGGGTCACGCTGCCATTTCAGAGTTCGCTTTGCCGCCTTCGCCAAACCGGTTGCTCGCTGGGGTGCTATCAGGTCAGCGTGTAGCACGCGAGCCGGCGTTTGAGAACGATCTCGTGCCCGGGACGCAGCGCAACGCTCCCGGCGATGCAAAGCATCGTCCGGTGCGGTGCGCTGCAGAGCCGAGGCCCATGTCGCGAGAGTGAGAGGTCGCAGCCTTCCGGGTCCGGGCTCTGGGCAGCAGCGCTACGCGCCGCAGCGCGTCCGGGACACGAGAGTGTGTTGGGCGACAGCCTCACTCCACCGGTTTCGGCGAGCGTTCCAGCAGCACGGTCTGGATGCCGCAGGTGCCGCTTCGCACCGTCATGATCCGCGTGCCCGGCTTGCGGCCGTTGCGCACGTCGGTGACGTCGAGGCCGGCGGCGATCAGGCGGGCACGGGTGGCATCGATGTCGGCGACACGCCAGCTCAAGCCCCAGAGCCGGTCATGCGCGGAATCGCCGCCCGCCACGGGCCGGCGCACCACCTCGACGATGAGGTCGCCGCAGCGGAAGAACATCAGCTGGCCCCAATCGTGGTGGGAGCGGTCGAGCGCGAGATCGAGACCGAGCCGCGCGCCGTAGAGCGCGGCGGCGCGGTCGGACTCCTCGGTGGTGATCACGACGTGGTCGAGCGCGTCGATCGGCGCGATGTCGGTCACGGCCGATTTGGGACGCTCGTCGGCCAGCTCGAGGAAGAACATGCGCACGCCGCGCGTCAGTTCGGTTGCGGCGCGCGTCCGCTTCCAGTGCAGCACCGCACCGGATTCGGCATCGCTGCTTTCCACTTCGGTGACGGGGTCCGGCGACAGCGCCACCCGCTCCAGCCGCCGGTGCATCTTGCCCATGTCCGCGACACGAAAGCACAGGCTCGCGAGCACGCCGTCCTGGTCGTCGAGCAGCGCCCGCATGCGGTCGGCGGTGACGCTGAAGCCGCTCGGCGCCATCAGCTCGATCGTCATGTTCTCCAGGGTGAACAGCACGCGATCGGCGCCCTCGCCGGAATTCTGCCAGGCCGGCGCACGCCCCAGAAGCGTCTGATAGGCCGCCTTGGCCGCACCGATATCCCTGACCAGAACCACGACGTGATCGAGACCGGTGATCATGTTCCCTCCTGTCCAACAGGGCCGGAACCGAAACGCCCCAGGCCTTTGAGGTCGCGGGCTCTGCCCGGGCCATGCTGGCCCTGCGACGGTCGTATTCCGGCACCTCGCTTCCCTCAAGCGCCTATCGTCATGGGATCGCGAATATTTTTGGCGTTCCCCCCGCCGAAGCGGTGCTAAGGTAAGCCGCCGGCCGGGACCACCCAGCGCATCACGGACAACCAATGCAGGCTCTCTTTATCGGACAGACCTATATCGACGTCGTCTTCATCACCGACCACATGCCCACCGGCGACGAGAAGCACGTGGCGACCGACTACGCGGTCTCTTTCGGCGGCAATGCGGTCACCGCGGCGTTCTGCTGCGCCAAGCTCGGCATCGTGCCCGACCTGATCGCCACCGCGGCCAATGACTGGCTCGGCCGCATGTTCATGGACATGTGCGCCAAGTACGGCATCTCGCTGCATGGGCGGAAGGTCAACCAGTCCTCGCTGTCCTTCATCATGCCCAAGGACGGCAAGCGCGCCATCGTCCGCTGCCGCGACGACGATCACATCCATCCTTTCCCGATCCTCAATCTCGGCGGCTGCCGCGTGCTGCATGTCGACGGCCACCAGCCGGACGCCGCGCTCCACTATGCGAAAGTCTGCCGCGAGGCCGGGATCCTGACCTCGCTCGACGGCGGCGGCCTGCGCACCAACACGCATGAGCTGCTGGAATACATCGACGTGGCCATCGTCGCCGAACGCCTGTGCGAGCAGATGGATCTGACACCGGAGAAGATGCTCGACTATCTCAAGGGCCGCGGCTGCAAGATCGGCGGCATCACCATGGGGGAGAAGGGCCTGCTCTGGTACAACGAAACCGGCGCGGTCGAGACCATGCCGGCGATGCCGATCCCGCGCGAACGCGTGATCGACACCAACGGCGCCGGCGACGTCTTCCACGGCGCCTATGTCTATTCCTACCTCGCCCATCCCGGCAAAAGCTGGCGCGAGCATTTTGATTTTGCGCGCGCCGCCTCGACCTTCAAGATCCAGCGTCTCGGCAACGAGGCCGGGCTGCCGACCCTCGTGGACATCGCCAAAGTCAGACACGAATTCGAAGTCCGCGCCTGAGCTTCGAGGACATGGCAATGGGACGCGTCTTCGTCGCCGGCAGCATCAACATGGATGTGGTGGCGACCGCCGATCGCCATCCGAAAGTCGGCGAGACCGTCGCCGGCAGGCAGGTGCTGTATTTTCCCGGCGGCAAGGGTGCGAACCAGGCCGTGGCCGCGTCGCGGCTCGGCGCGCAGACCACGCTGATCGGCCGGCTCGGCAAGGATTCTTTCGGCGCTGAACTGAAGGCGTTCCTCGGCGATCAGGGCATCGATCTCGGCTATCTCCAGGAGACCGCCGAGGCGCATACCGGCACCGCGATCATCACGGTGGCGGCGTCCGACAACACCATCGTCGTCATTCCCGGCGCCAATGCGCTGGTCGGCGCCGACGATGTCCGTGTCGTCCCGCTTCTGAAGGGCGACGTTGCGGTCAGCCAATTCGAGATACCGCTGCCGACGATTGCCGCGTTCTTCCAGCGCGCGCGCGAGGCTGGGGCCACGACGCTGCTCAACCCGGCGCCGGCGCAGACAATGCCCGCCGACCTGCTCGCGCTCGTCGACGTCCTCGTGCTGAACGAAACCGAGCTCGGCTTCCTGGCGGGCGCGGAGCTTTCCGGGGACGATGGCGCTGCGCGGATCATCGACGTGGCGCGTCAGCTTCAGGCGCGCGCGGACCAGATCATCTGCGTTACGCTGGGAAAACGCGGCGTGGTTGCGCTCGCTGGTCGCGAGGAGTTTGCCGTGCCCGGCCGCGCGGTGAAAGCGGTCGACACGACAGGCGCGGGCGATTGTTTCGTCGGCGCACTCGCGGCGCAATTGGCTGATGGCATCGCGTTGCGCACCGCCCTCGCCTTCGCCAACGCCGCCGCTTCGATCTCCGTGCAGCGCATGGGCGCGGGGCCTTCGATACCGACGGTGGCAGAGGTGACGGCGGTGTTGTAGAGCGTGGGTCCTTCTTCACCTCGCCCCGCTTGCGGGGAGAGGGAGAACAAGTCACGCCAGCGCGCTCTTCAAATCGAAGCTTTCGTCGGCCGCCTGTTCCGGCGTGATCGAGCGGTTCATGGCCTGCAGCCTTCGGCCGAACATGTGATCGCCGGCGCGGTTGACCGACTCGATGCCCAACAGTTTCTCGCCTTTGTAGCAGAACGCGGAGAATGCCTTGTTTGCAGGATTTCCGCGCAGCACGACGCGGTCGTAGCCGGTGGTGAGGCCCGCCATCTGGAGCTTGTCCTCGCCCTGGTCGCTCCAGAACCAGGGATGGCCGTCATAAGGCTTGCGGTCGCCGGTGAGGCGCGCTGCAAGGCAGCGGGCCTGGTCGGTGGCGTTCTGCACCGATTCCAGCCGCAGCGAGCCGCCGAACCGCGGGCTGGCGAACAGCGCGCAATCGCCGATCGCGGAAATATCCGGATCGGACGTTGAAAGATATTCGTCGACGATGATGCCGGCGGCGACCGGCAGGCCCGCCTCGGCCGCAAGCTCGATGTTCGGCAGCACACCGACGCCGACCACGACGAGATCGGCGGGCAGATGCCGGCCGTCGCTCAGGGACACGCCGGTGACCTTGCCGCCCTCGGCCTCGATGGAGGTCGCCTGCACGCCGAGATGAATGCGGATGCCGGCCTCTCGATGCCGCTGCTGGAAATAGTCCGAGACCTCCGCCGTCACCGCGCGCGCCATCACGCGGGGGGCGAGCTCGAGCACGTCGACCTCCAGACCCTTGATGTGCGCGGTCGCCGCGAATTCGAGGCCGATGAAGCCGGCGCCGATCACGACGACCCGTGTCTTCGACGGCATGATCTGGCGCAGCGCCTCGCTGTCGTCGAGGATGCGGAGGTATTTGACGTCGGGCAGATTGGCGTTGGGCAGGTCGAGCAGCCGGTTACGCGCGCCCGTCGCCAGCACGAGATGACCGTAGGGCAGCGCTTCGCCGGAGGCGAGAAGCACCTTGCGGCCCGCACGGTCGATCGACACGGCGCGGCCCGCGGTCAGCTCGATGGCCTGGTCCTGGTAAAACTTCTCCGGCCGGAACATCAGGCTCTCGGGTCCGGCCGAGCCCTTGATATAGGCCTTGGACAGCGGCGGCCGCTGATAGGGCAGATGCGCCTCGTCGTTGATCAGGCGGATCGGAGCGGAAAAGCCCGCCTGGCGCAGCGATGCGGCGACCTGGTAGCCCCCATGGCCGGCACCGACGATGATCACCGGACCATCCGTCATCGGACAGCCCATTTCCGCAAGACACGAGCGTAACCCATGCCGTCACCTCTCACGCTGATTTTGGCTTGTCCCCGTCCCGAGGAGCCGGCGCTCGTGTCCGTCCCTTTGGCGAAGGCATCGCCATTTGAACCCATCGTTCCGCCCTGCGCAAGAGTGTGCGCCGGGCCGGGGGATTGTCACCCCTCGCCATCTGCGATTTAGTCGCAGCAACGACCTCATGCCGGGGATATCAAGAATGCCTGCTCCCATCTCCCAACCTGATGATCCCGCCCTGCTGCGGATCGACGGCCCGATCGCGACCATCACCCTCAACCGCCCCGCTGCGTTCAACTCGATCAACCTCGCCATCGCGCAAAAGCTCGAGCAGCTCGCGATCGCGATCGAGGGCAACGACGCCATCCGGGTCGTGGTGATCGAGGGCGAAGGTCGCGCCTTCTCGGCCGGCGGCGATCTGCAGACGATTGGTGCGGCGGCCGAAGCCAATATGGTGACGCCGGTGGTCGGCGAACTGCTCAGGCACTATCACGCCTTCATCGAGATCATCCGCCGCATGCCCAAACTCTCATTGTCCAGCGTGCACGGCTCGGCGGCCGGCGCCGGCATGGGCCTCGCCTTCGTCACCGATCTCTGCATTGCCGCAGATGATGCCAAGTTCACCCCCGCTTACGCCAAGATCGGCGTGTCGCCGGATGGTGGCTCCACGGTCGGCATCGTCGGCACGGTCGGCTCCCGCCGCGCGCTGCAGATCTTCCTGGCCGAGGACAATTTTACCGCGCAGCAGGCCTATGAGTGGGGCCTTGTCGTCAGGACCGTCCCTGCGGCTGAGCTGAAGGCAGCCACGCGACAGCTCGCCGAGCGACTGGCGCAAAACCCACCCGCAGCCATCGCCGGCACCAAGTCGCTGGTCTATGCGGCCGCGACCACGCCCGTGAAGCAGCAGCTGGACGCCGAGGAGCACAAGATCATCATGGCGATGAACACGGAGGCGTTTCGTGTTGCCGTGAAGAAATTCACGAGCAAGGGCAAGTGAGCGTGCCAGTACCGTCGCGCTCGTTCTACGGACTGCGCCATGGCGCCACCGACTGGAACCGGCAGGGACTTTTTCAAGGCCGGACCGACAATCCGCTGAACGAAGAGGGGCTTGCGCAAGCGCATGCGGCCGCCGGCATGCTGCGGGAGATCGGCATCAGCCGCATCGTCGCGAGCCCGCTGGTCCGCGCGGCGCGAACGGCCGAAATCATCGCGGACGCGATCGCGGTGCCGCTCACCATCGACGAACGCATCATCGAATTCGATTTCGGGAGCCTGGAGGGTCTCCCCGTCCGCGACGTCATGATCAAGCACGGCGTCAAATCGGCGACGGGCCTCGTCTCGATCCTGCCCGCCGACGGCGAGAGCTGGGACGCCATGAGCGAACGGTCGCTGGCTTGCGTCTCCGCGTGGCTCGACCGTCATCCCCAAGACGACGTCCTGTTCGTCTGCCACGACGCCGTGATGCAGGGGATGGCGAACGCGCTATGCGGCAGCTATTTCAAGAACAGCCACGGCATTCCATTCCGCTACCTGCGCGACGGCGCACAGTGGCGAGTCGAGCAGGCCGCCACTTGAACGGATCACTCGAACAGATCATTTGGGACAGATGTAGCCCGTCCCCGCCGGCGACTTGAAGCAGCCGACCGATTCCGGCAGCACGTGCTGCGGCAGCCACAGCACCACGCTCGGAAAGTAGATCGCGAACGCGATGGTGGCGAAGAACACGACATAGATCGGAAGCGCCGCGCGTAACGCCTTGGCAAAGCTGACGCCGACGAATTTCGACGCCATCAGCAGCACCAGTCCGTAAGGCGGCGTGATCAGGCCGAAGGCGAGCGTCGCGATCAGCACCACGCCCATGTGGACGCCGTTGATGTCGCCCGCCTCGGTCAGCGTGTTCACCAGCGGCATGAAGATGATGATGGTCGGCACCGGTTCGATGAAATCGCCGACCACGGTGAAGAGCAGCACCATCAGCAGCATGATCAGATGCGGATCGTTGCCTGCGATCGAGATGATCAATTCGGCGATATAGCTGGCACCGCGCAGATAGGCGAGCATCCAGCCGAAGGCGTTGGCGGCGCCGATCGTGATCAGCGGCAGCGAGAAGATGAGCCCGGCGAGGCAGAAATCGTAAGGGATCTTCCGGATATGCCCGCGGTTGAGCGCGGGGATCACCACCAGGATGATCCAGACCACGGCGACGACGCCGGCCTCCGTCGGCGTGAACCAGCCGGTGAGAATGCCGCCGAGCAGGATCACCGGGATCATCAGCGGCAAGGCCGCATCGCCCGCGGCGAACACCACCTGCCGCAGCGGCGCGCGCGGCTTGCGCAGGCCCGAGTGGCCGAAGAAATAGCAATAGATCATCAGGCCGAAACCGATCATCAGGCCCGGCACCACGCCGGCCATGAACAGTCCGGCGATCGAGACGTTGCCGACCGCGCCATAGACCACGGCAGTGATGCTGGGCGGCACCAGCGCTGCGATGGTCGAGGCGGAGGCAATGATGGCGGCGATGAAGGCGGGCTCGTAGCCCTCGCGCTTCATCGGGCCGCCGAGCGCCCGGCTCATCACCGCGACATCGGCCGTGGTCGAACCTGACATCTCCGAGAAGAACATGCTGAAGACGACCACGACCTGCGACAGCCCGCCCCTGATGTGCCCGACCAGCGACACCGACAGATTGGCGATGCGCACCACCACATTGGCCGAGCTCATGAGTTCGCCGACCAGAAGGAAGAACGGGATCGCCAGCAGCGCTTCGGAATCGAGGCCGTCGAAGATCTTCTGGATGATGGCGGCAAGCGAGACATCGGAGAGGATCGCGCCGATGAAAACCCCGGCCATCAGCGAAAACGGCACGGGCACACCGAGGTATCCGAACGACAAAAAGCAGATCGACATCAACGCCAGAACGACGGGTGCACTCACGGCTGCACCCTCATCTGACTGTCGGTGGCATCAGGCGTTTCATCCTCCTCGGTAGGTTCAGGATGGTCGAAGCCGTTGCGCAGGCCGTTGACGAGTTGCTCGATGGTGAACAGGCCGACCAGCACGCCCGACAGCGGGATGATCGCATAGAGCGAAGCGATCGGCGTGCCCGACGGCAGGCGGAAGCTGCCGAAGCCGCGCAGATAGTTCTGGTAGCCGTACCAGATCAAGCAGAAGGCGACGCCGAGCACGACCACGCGGATGATCACCTCGACGATGATCCGCGAGGTGCCATGCATCGCCTCGGAGATCGCGGTGAGATAAAGATGATCGTTGCGCCTCGTCGCGGCCGCCGTGCCGACGAAGATCGCATAGATGAACAGCGTCGAGGTGACCTCCTGGAGCCACAGCCAGGGATGGCCGATGGTGCGGGTGACGATGTCCGCCGTCACCGACAGCGAGAAGCCGAAGCAGAGCACGCCGCACAGGATCATCAGCGCAAGCTCGAGCCAGTCGAGCCAGCGCCATTTCAGGTGGCGCTGGCGCTGCACCAGCAGTTTGTCGGCGATGGCCATTGACTTTCGCTCCGCGATTCCGCCCCCGCCGTCGTCATGGCCGGGCTTGTCCCGGCCATCCACGGTTGGATGCTCCGGAAGGAAGAACGTGGATGCCCGGGACAAGCCCGGGCATGACGGCTTCGATTGGGGCTAATTCACCGACCGGATCAGGGTCTTGATCTTCTCGGCGTGAGGACCAAGCTCCTTGGCAAGCTTGTCGAGATAGGGGTCGGCGATGGTCGTGAAGCTCTTCTTGTCGACGTCCGTGACGACCTTGACGCCCATCTTCTTCAGTTTCTCGGCCGCGCTACGCTCGAGCTCGAACGCCTTCGCCGGTTCCTTCGCGCTGATCTCGTTGGCCGCGGTCAGCACCCAGCCCTTCTGCTCGGCCGACAGGCTCTGCCAGAGCTTGTCGGAGATGAACACCAAGGCGTTGTTGGCCTCGTGCTCGGTGATGTTGAGGACGGGGGCGACCTCATAGTGCTTGTTGACGAGGTAGACATTGATGCTGTTCTCGGCCACGTCCACCACGCCGGTCTGCAAGCTCGTATAGACGCTGCCGAACGGCATGTGCACGGTCTGGGCGCCGTAGGCCGGGAACATGGTGTCCTCGGTCGCGGTCGCCTGCACCCGGATCTTCAGGCCCTTGATATCGGCGACATTGTGGATCTCCTTCTTGGAGTACATGTGTCGCACGCCCTGCGACCCCGTCGCGATCACATGAAGACCCTGCGTTGTTTCGTCGATCATGGTCTTGAGCGCTTCGAACACGCGGGGGTCGGCGAGGCCCTTGATGACGTGGTTCTCGTCGCGGAACAGGAAGTGCAGCGACATCACGCCGGCCTGCGGCGAGATCGTTGCGGTGTTGGCCGAGGAGATGATCGCGAACTCGATGTCGCCGGCCTTCACGAGCTGCAGCAATTGCGGCTCCTGCCCGAGCTGCGCGCCGGGATACTGGTCGATGATCATGGTGCCCTTGCTCAATTCCTTGAGCTTGTCGGCAAACAGGTCGCCAGCGATGGAATAGCCGGTGTTGCGGGGCTGGTCATAGGCGAAGCGATAATGCTTCACCTCCTGGGCCGACGCGCTGGTAACGAACAAGATGGCGGCCGCAGCCGCGAGCCCACGCATGCATCGTGCAATCATCGTTTCCCCCTGTTTTATCGCCTGCCGCTTGTGCGGTCTGGGCGTTCGTCGTTTGATCAGCCTGTCTCGGTCTTCTTCCCGGTTCTCTGCATGAAATCGAAATCGCAGCCCTCGTCGGCCTGCATGATGGTTTCGTTGAACAGCCAGGCATAGCCCCGCCGTGCCTCCTCGGGCGCGGCGGCCGGCTTCAAGGCGGCACGGCGCCGTTCGAGCTCGGCGGCATCGACCAGCAGCTCGATGCTGCGCCTGGCAACGTCGAGCTGGATCATGTCGCCGTTCTTCACCAGCGCCAGCGGCCCGCCGACGGCGGATTCCGGCGTGATGTGCAACACGATGGTGCCGAACGCGGTACCGCTCATGCGCGCGTCCGAAATGCGCACCATGTCCTTGGTGCCGCCGCGCGCGAGCTTCTTCGGGATCGGCAGATAGCCCGCCTCGGGCATGCCCGGCGCGCCCTTTGGACCGGCATTGCGCAGCACCAGCACGTCGTCGGCGGTGACGTCGAGATCGGGATCGTCGACCCGCAAGGTCATGTCCTCGACGGATTCGAACACCACGGCCCGTCCGGTATGATTCAGCAGCTTCGGGCTTGCCGCGGATTGCTTGATCACCGCGCCGCGCGGCGCGAGGTTGCCGTGCAGGACGGCGAGACCGCCTTCCTTCTTGATCGGATTGTCGCGCGGACGGATCGCGTCCTGGCCGGGCACGTCTTCCGCGTTGGCGACGACGTCACGCAGCGTCTGGCCGCTGATCGTCCGGGCATCGAGATCGACGAGGTCACCAAGCTGCTTTAGCAATTTCGGCACGCCGCCGGCGTGGTGGAAATGCTCCATATAATGTTCGCCCGACGGCTTCAGATCGACCAGCACCGGCACCTCGCGGCCGATCTGGTCGAACACACCGAGATCGAGCCGGTGCGGCGAGCGATGCGCCATCGCGGTGAGATGGATCAGGCCGTTGGTCGAGCCGCCGATCGCCTGCAGCACGACCTGCGCATTCTTGAAAGAGGCCGGTGTCAGCACGTCGCTCGGCTTCGGACCCTTGGTCTTGGCCATCTCGGCCGCCACCCGGCCGCTGGCTTCAGCCAGACGGAAACGCTCGGCATGCGGCGCCGGTATCGTCGCGCTCATCGGCAGCGACAGGCCCATGGCTTCGATCATGCAGGCCATGGTCGAGGCCGTGCCCATCACCATGCAGGTGCCGACCGAGGGCGCAAGGCGGCCGTTCACCGCCTCGATCTCGGCATCGTCCATTTCGCCGGCGCGATACTTGCCCCAGAGACGGCGGCAATCGGTGCAGGCGCCAAGCACCTCGCCCTTGTGATGACCGACCACCATCGGACCAACCGGAATGACAACCGTCGGCAAATCGGCGCTGATCGCGGCCATGACCTGCGCGGGAAGAGTCTTGTCGCAACCGCCGATCACGATCACCGAATCCATCGGCTGCGCCCGGATCATCTCCTCGGTGTCCATCGCCATCAGGTTGCGCAGATACATTGAGGTCGGATGCGCAAAACTCTCGGCGATCGAGATGGTCGGAAACACGAACGGCATCGCGCCCGATAGCATCACGCCGCGCTTGGCGGCCTCGATGATCTGCGGCACGTTGCCGTGGCAGGGATTATAGTCGCTATAGGTGTTGGTGATGCCGACGATCGGGCGCTCCAGCGCGTCATCGGAATAGCCCATCGCCTTGATGAACGCCTTGCGCAGGAACAGCGAGAAGCCGGCATCGCCATAGCTCGTCAGACCCTTGCGCAAACCACTCGTCATCATGCCACTCCGATTACCCAGCCATTGTTTCACAGCCCAAGCTATGATTGTCAATAACACTGGCCAGAGGAACATAGATTCCGGCCCATGACACCGGCACCGCTCCAAATTATTGACAATCCGACACGCCCCTGCTCCACAAGAGCGACCGGTGAGGCCGGGAGAGCGAGGCATGTCCAACATTCACGCGGCTGAGGCACTGCCGGTCCGGCGCGACGATCCGGACGACGTCGTCGCGCGGCTGGAGGAGGACATCATCTTCGGCCGCCTCGCGCCCGGCGCGCGCCTCACCGAGGACGCGCTGATGTCGGCTTACGGCACCTCGCGCCATTTCGTGCGCCAGGCGCTGGTGGACGCGGAGCGGCGCGGCATCGTCCGCCGCGAGAAGAATGTCGGCGCCACCGTGCGCTTCTACTCGGCCGAGGAGGTGCGGCAGATCTACGAGGTGCGCGAGATGCTGACCCGGCAGGCCGCGCTGATGATCCCCCTGCCCGCACCGCCAACCCTGATCGACGAACTGACCGCGCTTCAGTCGCAATATTGCGCCAAAGCGGATGTGCGCGACCTTCGCGGCATTCACGAGACCAACGACGCCTTCCACCTCGCGCTGTTTTCCGCCTGCGGCAATCCCTATCTGGTGCGTTCGCTGCAGGACTACATGAACCTGACGTTGCCGATGCGCGCCAAGAACCTCGCCGACCGGGATGGCCTTGCGCAATCGCGCCGCCAGCACGAATTGATGATCGAACTTTTGAAGGGCCGCGACAGCTGGGCGCTGGCACAGCTTTGTGTCGACCACATGCAGTTCAGCAAGAGGGATTATCTGGGACGGATTGCGGGGGAGGATCGCTAGCGATCGCGTTCGCCGGATCAAGGACGAATCCACGCAAATTCCGAACGGCGGACAAAGCGGCGAGGAAAGCGATGGACATGCCGAGGACTGTGCGGGACAACGCAGGTCCGTGCCAATTTCAGGACCACATAAAATGGAATTTGATGACGTCATTCTCGGCCGGCGAAGCATTCGCGGTTACAAGCCGGACCCCGTCCCGCCCGAATTGATCAAGGAAATCCTGGCGCTGGCGATGCGCGCGCCATCGTCGATGAATACCCAGCCGTGGAATTTCTACGTCATCACCGGCGAGCCGCTGGATCGCATCCGTCAGGGCAATACCGAACGCAATCTGGCGGGCGTGCCGCACTCGCGCGAGTTTCGGATCGGTCAGCCGTTCGAGGGCGTCCATCGCGAGCGCCAGATCGGCGTTGCCAAGCAGCTCTTCAGCGCGATGGGAATTGCGCGAGACGACAAGCAGATGCGGCAAGACTGGGTGCTGCGCGGATTTCGCCAGTTCGACGCACCGGTGTGCGTGATCATCACATATGATCGCGAATTGGCCTCCAGTGACGATACGGCCTTCGACTGCGGTGCCGTCGCGACCGCGCTCGTCAACGCAGCCTGGTCACGAGGGCTCGGCACCGTGATCAACAGCCAGGGCATCATGCAATCTCCCGTCGTACGCGAGCATGCCGGGATCGCCGATGATCAGGTGATCATGAAGAGCATCGCCCTGGGCTGGCCGGACGACAGCTTTCCCGCAAATGCTGTCGTCTCCGAGCGCAAGTCGGTGGATGAAGCGACGACGTTCGTGGGATTTTAGCGGGACGGCTAGCAGGAGCCCGCGTCATGCCCGGGCCTTCGCCTCGCCGAAGCGGCTTCGGCCGCGCAGGCGGGACAAGCCCGGCCATGACGACCAAAGCTACCGCTTGTTCCAATCGATGATCCGGCTCGCGTCGCCGTCGAACTCGTCGCTGCAGAAGGCGCCGCCCTGGAAGTGGTCGCCGATCGGGTCGGGCTTCAGCTTGGCCTGCTCGGCCAGCGCGTGATCGCGAAAATCCTCGGCGCGGCCGGTCGGGCGATAGCCGAATTCATAGGCGCGATGGTTGTCCCACCAGGCGCGCTCGTTCAGCGAGGCGCCGTAGAACACCTCGAAATGGATGTCGGGATGCTCGAGCCCGATCTGGCAGAGTTGCACCAGATCCTCCGGCTTCAGCCAGATCGCGAGCCTGCGCTTGTCGAGCGGCATGTCACCGAAATTGCCGATGCGAAGGCAGGTGACCTTCAGGCCATGCTTGTCGGCATAAAGTGCGCCGAGCGCTTCGCCGAACACCTTGCTGACGCCGTAGCGGCCATCGGGGCGCGGCGTGACGTCGGTGCCGATCTTTTGGTGACGCGGATAGAAGCCGACGGCATGATTGGACGAGGCGAACACCACGCGCTTGACGCCCTTGCGATACGCGGCCTCGAACAGATTGTAGCCGCCGATGATGTTGGCCTGGAGGATGTCATCCCAGGGACCTTCGACCGAATAGCCGCCGAAATGGATGATGCCGTCGACGCCCTCGCACAGCGCCTCGACCTGGGCCATGTCGGACAGGTCCGCAGCCTTGAACCGCTCGTCGGGGCCGAGATCTGCGGGCTGGCGGATATCGCTGAGCAGGAGGTCCGGATAGATCGGCGGCAGCAGTTTGCGCAGGCGCGTTCCGATTCCGCCCGAAGCTCCCGTCATCAGAATACGCGGCATGTCGTCCCTCATTAGCGACCGATTTGCGATCGGGTGTCCCTGATGCTAGCAGCATTGTCCAGAGGGAACGAAACGAGAGAACCGGCATGAATGAGGCATCGTCCCACACCCAGGAGCGGTCAGGCTGGCGGCCGGCGAGCTGCTATCCTGATCCCGCGATCAAAGCACTCGATCCCCGCTTCGAAAAATACTGGCTGAAATTGTCGGCGGTGGAGCGGCTGACCACCGGCCTGCGCTGGGCCGAGGGCCCGGTCTGGTTCGGTGACGGGCGCTATCTCCTCTGCAGCGACATTCCGAACCAGCGCATCATCAAATGGGAGGAGGAAACCGGCGCGGTGTCGGTGTTCCGCAAGCCCTCCAATTTCGCCAACGGCAACACGCGCGACCGGCAGGGCCGGCTCGTCACCTGCGAGCATGGCGGCCGCCGCGTGACCCGCACGGAGTATGACGGCGAGATCACCGTGCTGATGGATTCATTTGGCGGCAAGCGGTTGAACTCGCCGAACGATGTCGTCGTCAAATCGGACGGCACGATCTGGTTCACCGATCCGACCTTCGGCCTGCTCGGCAATTACGAGGGCTACAAGGCGGAGTCGGAGATCGATCCGAACGTCTACCGGCTCGATCCCGCGACCGGCAAGGCGAGCATCGTCGCTGAGGGCGTGCTCGGCCCGAACGGGCTGTGCTTTTCGCCGGACGAGAAGATTCTCTACGTCGTGGAATCGCGCGGCGTGCCGAACCGGAAAATTCTCGCCTATGACGTCTCGGCCGATGGCGCCACGATTTCCAACAAGCGCGTTCACATCGATGCAGGTCCGGGCACGCCGGACGGCATGCGCTGCGACATCGACGGCAATCTCTGGTGCGGCTGGGGCATGGGCGATCCCGAGCTCGACGGCGTCGTGGTGTTCGCGCCCGACGGCGTCATGATCGGCCGCATCGCGCTGCCCGAGCGCTGCGCCAACGTCTGCTTCGGCGGCCTCAAGCGCAACCGCCTGTTCATGGCGGCGAGCCAGTCGATCTACGCGCTGTATGTGAACACGCAGGGGGCTGTGGGGGGATAGGCGCAGCGCGCCGTCCCGTAGCCCGGATGGAGCGAAGCGCTATCCGGGACCGGTCCCGCATTCCGCTTTGCTCCATGCGGGCTACGAGAAAACGCCGGAGCGGTTTCCCGCTCCGGCGTCATTCTGTTCAGGTGACCAGCTTACGCCGCGTTGAAGCCCGCGACGGCCTTCACTTCGAGGAAGTCCTCGAGGCCATACTTGCCCCATTCGCGACCGTTGCCGGACTGCTTGTAGCCGCCGAACGGCGCGGTGCGGTCGTTGGGCACGCCCTGCAGATTGACGTTGCCGGCGCGGATCTGCCGGCCGACGCGCTTGGCATCCTCGACCGACGGACCGTAGACGTAGCCCGCAAGGCCATAGGGCGTGTCGTTGGCGATCTGCACCGCCTCGGCCTCGTCCTTGGCACCGATGATGGTCAGCACCGGTCCGAAGATTTCCTCACGGGCGATCGTCATGTCGGGGGTGACGTCGGCGAAGATAGTCGGGCGGACATAGAAGCCCTTGTTGACGCCTTCGGGCAGGCCCGGGCCGCCGGCAACGAGCGTTGCGCCCTCGTCGATGCCCTTCTTGATCAGGCCCTGGATCTTGTCCCACTGGCCGCGATTGACGACGGGGCCGATGGTGGTGCCTTCGGCGCGGGGATCGCCAGCCTTGGTCTTGTCGGCGACCGCCTTCGCGATCGCGGCGACTTCCTTCATCTTCGAGGCCGGCACGATCATGCGCGAGGGCGCGTTGCAGGACTGGCCGGAGTTGTTGAACATGTGCATCACGCCGCCGGTCACCGCCTTGGTGAGGTCGGCGCCTTCGAGGATGACGTTCGGCGACTTGCCGCCCAGTTCCTGGCTGACGCGCTTGACGGTCGGCGCCGCGCGCTTGGCGACGTCGATGCCGGCGCGGGTCGAGCCGGTGAAGGAGATCATGTCGATGTCGGGGTGCTCGCTCATCGCGGCGCCGACCTCGGGGCCGAGACCGTTGACGAGGTTGAACACGCCCTTCGGCACGCCGGCTTCGTGAAGGATCTCGGCGAAGATCAACGCCGAGGTCGGCGTGAACTCGCTGGGCTTCAGGATCATGGTGCAGCCGGCGGCGAGCGCGGGCGCGACCTTGCAGGCGATCTGGTTCAGCGGCCAGTTCCAGGGCGTGATCATGCCGACCACGCCGATCGGCTCGCGCAGCACCATGGCGGTGCCGATCGGCTCCTCGAAATGATAGTTCTTGAGCACGTCGAGCGTGGTCATGAGATGGCCGAGGCCGGCGCCGGCCTGCAGCTTCTCCGCCATCGGCAGCGGGGCGCCCATCTCGTCGGAGACGGAGGCGCCGATGTCCTTGAGACGGGTCTTGTAGATCTCGATGACCTTGGTGAGCAGCGCGACGCGCTCGTCACGGCTGGTCTGGGAGAATGTTGCAAAGGCGCGCTTGGCGGCCGCGACGGCCTTGTCCACATCAGCCTTGGAGCCCAGCGCAACCTCGTACATCGCCTCTTCCGTCGCGGGGTTCACCACGGCGGTGGACTTCTTGACGGCGGGATCGACCCAGGCGCCGTCGATGTAGAATTGCATGCGATTGACCATCGTTAACCTCTTCTTGGGGGCATGGTGGGGGCGTTTCGGCAGGCATCCTTGCACGAAAGCGCCGGCAATTGAACCCGCCATATGCGGGGCCAGCGTTGCGGCGGACGGAGGTTATATGAGCCGATGGCGGGAACGTGGCAAGGCTCTCTCGGCCGTCATTCCGGCGCGCGACAAAGTCGCGAGCCCTGAATCCATCTGACCACCTGTACCGAGGCCCCATGGATTCCAGGCTCGACGCTCCGCGTCACCCCGGAATGACCGAGCAGTTACCTCAACTACACCGCCATCTTCCGGTGCAGCACGGGCGCGCCGGCGGTGAGGCTTTCCGCCGCATCGATGATGGCGTTGGCGTCGATGCCGTAATGGCGATAGAGGTCGGCGATGGTGCCGGTCTGGCCGAACTGCTCGACGCCGAGCGCCTCAACGCGATGGCCGCGGACGCTGCCGAGCCATCCGAGCGTCGCCGGATGGCCGTCGATCACGGTCACGATGCCGCAGTCCCGCGGCAGCGGCGCCAGGAGTTTCTCGATATGGCTGAGATGCTGCACGCCGCGGCGATCGCGGCGCAATTTCCGTGCGGCGGTCCAGCCCGCATGCAGGCGGTCGGCCGAGGTGATCGCAAGCAGCCCGATATCGCGCCGGCTCTCGCCGATGAAGCCGGTGGCCTCGATCGCTTCGGGCGCGACCGCGCCTGTATAGGCGATCACGAGTTCGGCATTCGGACCCGGCTTGCGCAGCCAATAGGCGCCGTCGGTGATGCCCTGCTCCAGTTCCGGCGTCATGATGCGCTGCGCCTGCTCGATGCTGCGCGTCGAGAGGCGGAGGTAGACCGAGCCGCCCTCGCCCGGATCGCGCTGCATGTGGTTGAAGCCCCAGCCCATGATCACCGCGAGCTCGTCGACGAAGGCCGGCTCGAACGAGGCGAGCCCGTCCTGCGCCATGCCGATCAGCGGCGTCGCGATCGACTGATGCGCGCCGCCTTCCGGCGCGAGCGTGATGCCGGATGGCGTCGCCGCCACCATGAAGCGGGCGTCCTGGTAGCAGGCATAGTTCAGCGCATCGAGCCCACGCTCGATGAAGGGATCGTAGAGCGTGCCGACCGGCAGCAGCCGCTCTCCGTTGATCTGGTGCGACAGGCCGAGCGCCGAGAGCATGATGAACAGGTTCATCTCGGCGATGCCGAGTTCGAGATGCTGGCCCTTGGGCGAGAAGTCCCAGTTGAACGTGGAGGGAATTTTCTCGCTGCGGAATAAATCTGCCTTCTCGCCGCGCGCGAACAGGCCGCGCCGATTTACCCAGGGACCGAGATTGGTCGAGACGGTGACATCGGGCGAGGTGGTGACGATGCGCTGCGCGAGCTCGCTGTCGCCGCGCGCGATCTCGTTCAGCACGAGGCCGAAGCCCTGCTGGGTCGACATCTGCGGCGACGGCTTGAAGGCGAGCTGCCGGGGCACCTCGACCACGGGCGCGGTGAGCCGGCGGCCGTCCCGGTTGAAGGGCACGCGCGCGAGGAAGGTGTCGAGTTCGGCGGCATCCTGCGAAAGGCCCTCGTATCTGTCCCATTCGTGGCCGGGGCGGATGTTCTGGCTCGCGCGATATGTCTCCATCTGCGCGACCGTCATCAGGCCGGCATGGTTGTCCTTGTGGCCCTGGAACGGCAGGCCGACGCCCTTGATGGTGTAGGCGATGAAGCAGACCGGGCGATCGTGGTCGATGGACTCGAACGCCTCCAGCATGCTCGCCATGTCGTGGCCGCCGAGATTTGACATCAGCGCCAGCAATTCGTCGTCGCTGCGCCTGTCGATCAGTTGCGTGATCGGGCCCTGATCGCCGATCTCATCGTGCAGATGTTTCCGGAACGACGCGCCGCCCTGGAAGCACAGCGCCGCGTAGAGCGCGTTGGGGCAATTGTCGATCCAGCGCTTCAGCGCCTCGCCGCCGGGTTCGGCGAAGGCCTCGCGCATCAGGCGGCCATATTTCACGATGACGACATCCCAGCCGAAATTGCGGAACATGGTCTCGAATTTTTCCCACAGCCCCTCGCGCACGACGGCATCGAGCGACTGGCGGTTGTAGTCCACCACCCACCACGTGTTGCGCAGGCCGTGCTTCCAGCCTTCCGCAAGCGCCTCGAAGATGTTGCCTTCGTCCATCTCGGCGTCGCCGACCAGCGCAATCATCCGCCCTTCCCCGCGGTCCTTCATCCAGCCATGTGCCTTGACGTAGTCCTGCACCAGCGAGGCGAACAGCGTCTGCGCGACGCCGAGGCCGACCGAGCCGGTCGAGAAATCGACGTCGTCGACGTCCTTGGTGCGCGAGGGATAGGACTGCGCGCCCTTGAAGCCGCGGAAGTTTTCCAGCTTCTCGCGGGTCTGCCGGCCGAACAGGTACTGGATGGCGTGGAACACCGGGCTCGCATGCGGCTTCACCGCGACGCGGTCTTCGGGCCGCAGCACATGGAAGTACAGCGCCGACATGATGGTCGCGAGCGAGGCCGACGAGGCCTGGTGGCCGCCGACCTTGAGGCCGTCGGAGTTGGGGCGGATGTGGTTGGCGTGGTGGATGGTCCAGGACGACAACCACAGCGCCTTGCGGCTGAGGGCGGTCAGGATTTCGAGGCGAGCGGGGTCAACGGGCATGGCGATGCTCCGGCAAATAAGGCCGATCATACCGCTGCAGGACGCGCCAGTTTTCTCAATTTTTCGCGTCATACCCTTAAATATTGGGATATCATACCAAGGAACGCCCTAAATTTACAGGTTTCATCCCAATGACCGAGCTCGACGCCATCGACCGCAAGATTCTTGCCCTGCTCCAGAACGACAGCCGGCTGACCATGCAGGACCTCGCCGACAAGGTCGGCCTCTCGGTCTCGCCCTGCCATCGACGGGTCAAGCTGCTGGAGGAACGCGGCGTCATCTCGCGCTACATCGCGACCGTCGACCAGAAGGCGCTGGGATTGCATGTCAGCGTGTTCATCTCGATCAAGCTGGCGCGGCAGAAGGAGGAGGATCTCAACCGCTTCGCGCGCGCGATCTCGAAATGGGACGAGGTGCTGGAGTGCTATCTGATGACCGGCAACCGCGATTACCTGCTCCGGGTGGTCGCGGCCGACCTCGCCTCGTACGAGACTTTCCTGAAGACCAAGCTGACCCGGCTCGACGGCATCGCCTCGATCGAATCGAGCTTTGCGCTCAGCCAGGTGAAATATTCGATCGCATTGCCCGTGTGATAAGAGCGAGCCCGCCCCGGCCCTGTCACATGGACGCAACAAAGGCCGTCGATGGTCAGGTGTCATCCAGCCGAAAGAAGCACCCATGACCGCTCCCGAGCGCCCCGCCGACGCCGCCATGCGCGCCCGCATCCACCAGGAACTGGCCGACAATCTCGACGAGGAACTGGAGCTCGAACTCGACGACCACCGCCTCGATGAACTGCTCGACGAGACCGACCCGCTCCATCCGTCCATGGACCGCAGGCTCTATTTCAAGGAGCTGCTCCGGCTCCAGGGCGAACTCGTCAAGCTGCAGGACTGGGTGCAGCACGAGAAGAAGAAAGTCGTTGTGCTGTTCGAGGGCCGCGATTCCGCCGGCAAGGGCGGCGTCATCAAGCGCATCACCCAGCGCCTCAATCCCCGCATCTGCCGCGTTGCCGCGCTTCCGGCGCCGAACGAACGCGAGCGCACGCAATGGTATTTCCAGCGCTACGTCGCCCATCTGCCCGCCGGCGGCGAGATCGTGCTGTTCGACCGCAGCTGGTACAACCGCGCCGGCGTCGAGCGCGTGATGGGCTTCTGCACCGACGCCGAGTACCAGGAATTCTTCCAGTCGGTGCCGGAGTTCGAGCGGTTGCTGATCCGCTCCGGCACGACCCTGATCAAATACTGGTTCTCCATCACTGACGACGAGCAGCAGTTCCGTTTCACCATGCGCATCAGGGATCCGCTGAAGCAGTGGAAGCTGAGCCCGATGGACGTCGAGGCGCGCAGCCGCTGGGAGCAGTACACCAAGGCCAAGGAGGCGATGATGGAGCACACCCATCTGCCGGATTCGCCATGGTGGATCGTCGATGCCGTCGACAAGAAGCGCGCACGGCTCAACTGCATCTCGCATCTGCTGAGCCAGCTGCCGTACCAGGAGGTCGCGCGCGCCCCAGTGGTGCTGCCGCCGCGCGTGCGCAATCCAGACTATCACCGCGGCCCGATCCCGCCGGAGATGTACGTCCCTGCGAAATATTGAGGGCACCCGCTGCCTGGGCCGGCGGGCAAGCTAGCCGATGAGGACAGCGAGATGCCCGTGCCGAGCAATCTGAGCGTGACCAGGAACGCGGCTCGACGCCGCCATCGCTTCGGCCCGTGGCTGGCGCTGGCGAGCCTGCTCTCGGTCATGACGGTGGTGCTCGCGCTTGCCTACTGGCTCTGGCAGCCGGCGACATTGCGCATCGCCGTCGGACCGGCCGGCAGCGACGACCAGATGCTGGTGCTGGCCATCGCCCGAGCGTTCGACGCCAAGGCGGGCTCGGTGCGGCTCGTGCCGGTCCAGAGCGATGGCACGCTGCAAAGCCTCAACCTGCTCGCCACCGGCAAGGCCGACCTCGCGGTCGCGCGCGGCGATCTGACCATGCCGCCGGACGCCAGTTCAGTCGCAATCCTGCGCCGGAATTTTGTGGTGCTCTGGGCGCCGGGGGGACGCAAGGGCGCGGCGAAATCGAAGGTCACGGATATCGCCGCGCTCAGCGGTCGCCGCATCGGCATGGTTGGACTTGGCGATGCCAATCCCAACCTGTTGCGCGTCATCCTGGCCGAATCCGGCGTCAATCCGCAGAAGGTCACGATCACGCAGTTCGGCACCGACCATATCTCGGAGATGATCCAGGACCCCATGCTCGATGCCTTCATGATGGTGGGCGCACGCGACGACAAGACCATCGCCGAGACGATTGCCGCGACCACGCGCCTGCGCGGCGAGCCGAAATTCCTGCCCGTCGACGTCTCCGAGGCCATCGCCGAGCGGCATCCGCTCTACGAATCCGAGGAGATTCCCACAGGCGCATTTGCCGCCACCCCGCAGCGGCCCGACGACAAGATCGAGACCATCGCCGTCAATCATCTGATCGTGGCGCAGACCTCGCTGTCGGAAGACGCGGTTGCCGCCTTCACCCGCGAATTGTTCATCGCCCGGCCGGCGCTCGCAAAGGAGCTGCCCGGCGCCAGCCACATCCAGAAGCCGGACACCGACAAGGATGCCGCGCTGCCGGCTCATCCGGGAGCCGCCGCCTATATCGACGGCAACGAGCGCAGCTTCATGGACAAGTACAGCGACTACATCTGGGGCGTGGTGCTGCTGCTATCCGGTCTCGGCTCGGTCGCCGCGTGGCTGCGGCATTACCTGCGTCGCGAGGAGCGCAGCGAGAACGCGTTGCATCGCGACCGTCTGCTCAAGGCGATCTCCAGCGTGCGCGAGGCGAGCTCGCTCAGCGATCTGGCCGCCATGCAGAGGGCAGCCGACGACATCCTGCGCGAAACCCTGGTCTGCCACGAAGACGGCGCGATCGAGGATGGCGACCTCGCAGCCTTCGGGCTCGTGCTCGCACAGTTCCATCAGGCGATCGTCGACCAGCGCGCGGAGATCGCCCGGACGGCAGATGCCGAGGCCATGAAATCCGACAGCGCCGCGCTTCAGCCTTTCTCTATCTCCACGGCTGCACGATGATCTTGGTGTGCGCCTCAGGATTGGCGAGGTCGGCGAAGGCTTTCGCGACGCCGTCGAGACCGACCTCGGCGGTCACCATCGCGGCCGCATCGACCTGGCCTTCGGCGATCAGGCGCAGCGACGCCGCGAACTCGTCCGGCGTATAGCCGAGCACGTACTGGACGTTGAGCTCCTTCATGATGCCGAGCATGGGCTCGCTCCGGTCGCTCTCCATGCAGACTCCGACCACGACGATCCTGGCATCGCGCGGCGCGCCTTCGAACACCTGCTGCAACAGGCCGGGCACCCCGACGCATTCGAAGATGATCGCGGGCTTCAGCGCCGGCAGCATCGCCTGCAGCGGCGGCCGCGCCGCCTTCTCCGCCTCCGACATCTGGGCGTGCTCGGCCCAGGTCTTGTAGGGCTGCGATACCTTGGGATCGACGACGATGTCGGCACCGAGCCGAACTGCGAGCGCGCGCCGCGTTGGCGAATAGTCGGCGGCGACGATCGGATGCAGGCCCCTCAGCTTCAGCGCGGCGATCACTGCGAGCCCGACCGGCCCGCAGCCGATCACGAGCGGCACTTCGCCACCGCGAATGTTGGCCTTGGCCACGGCGTGGACTCCCACGGCGAGCGGTTCGGTCAACGCGGCATGTTCCGGCGCCAGACCATTGGGCACTTCCAGCAGCAGCGGCTCGCTGAGCAGCATCGCCTCGGCATAACCGCCGACATTCTCGTTGGAATAGCCGATGCCCGCTATGCCCTCCGGCGTCAGCAGCGCCGGCAGCGAGCAGACGTGCGTGCCGGGCTTGAGCTTGCGCGTCGTGCCTGGGCCGTAATCGACGATCTCGCAGCAGAACTCATGGCCGAACACGACATCGCGCGCCAGATCCATCGGCTTGCGCCCGACCTTCTTCGACATCTCCACCATGCGGGGAGCGTGCTGGCGCGCATGCAGGTCGGAGCCGCAAATGCCGCAGGCGAGCGTCTTGACCAGCATCTGGCCATGGCCCGGCTTCGGTTCCGCCATGATGTCGACGACGATCTCGCCGTTCCTGAAGATCGCGGCTCGCATCGAACCTCCCTGTGATGATTTTTCCTTGTTGGCGTGTCGAGACGCACCAATCGCAAATCGGGCGACCAGAGTCCCGCAGAACGACCGCTCCAGCCGCGGAGGGGCGCTCCCGAATGTCGCAATTCGGCAGGAGTGTTGCGAAATCGCTACATCGTGTGCGTGTGGGGCGTCCCGGCGCAAGCAGGCATCGCCGTCACAGGAACCGGCCCGATCAGGCGTTCGGCGCCGGCTCGCCAGCCGTTGCCAGCAACTGCGAACGCCGCACCCGCTCGCGATGGGCGATATAGAGCCCGCTGGCGACGATGAAGGCGGCGCCGACCACGGTCCAGAGATCCGGCACCTCGCCGAAAATGAAGAAGCCGAGTATGCTGACCCAGAGCAGTTGCGTGTAGGAGAACGGCGCCAGCACCGAGGCATCGCCGTAGCGATAGGCCAGCACCACGATCCACTGTCCGACGGTGGAGAAGACGCCGATCACGATGCCGAAGCCGATCGCGCTCCAGCTCGGAGTCACCCAGACGAAGGGTACCATCAGGCTGAGGATCGCAACGCCCGTCAGCGCCGAATAGGCCATGGTGGTGATCACGGCTTCGCGCCCGCTCATCATGCGCGTCAGGATCAGCGCGGCGGCCCAGCAGAACGCCGAAATGATCGGGAAGAAGGCGGCGACGTGAAAGGCGCTGGTGCCCGGCCGCAGGATGATCAGCACGCCCATCAAGCCGATCGCGGTCGCCATCCAGCGGCGCATGCCGACCTTCTCGCCCAGGAAGGCGATCGACAGCGCGGTGACGAACAGCGGCGAGACGAAACCGGTGGCGGAGGCTTCCGCGATGGGAAGGAAGCTCAGGCCGGTGATGAAGAACAGCGACGAGCCGAGCAGCGCGGCGCCGCGCATCAATTGCAGCCCCAATCGTTCCGTGCGCATCGCATGCAGCGGCGAGCCCGGCAGCATCACCGGCGTGAACATCAGCGCGAAGGTCATGAAGCGGATCCAGGTGATCTCGATCGAGGGCAGGCTCGACGACAGATATTTCGCGGTGACGTCGGAGCAGCCGAGGAACACCGTCGACAGCAGCACCAGCGCGATGCCCTTGAAGGGATGATCGACGCGCGCGGGGGCACGGCGAGCTTCCTGCTTCTTCTCCGGAACGGGCATGGGAATACTGTCGAGCCTTGCGGCTGCAGCGGGCGGCGGTGTCACGGCTGGAACCTGGGAAACCTGGATTCGGGAACGCTGGCAAAAAACGACAAAAGTGCCGCTTTCACAACTTCCGAAAACAGGATGCCGATATGCGCTGACGTCCGCGCGCGTCAATGCATCGTTAAGAATGGGGTGACGCGGCGTTTTGCTGCACTACAGCATGGGCAGCCCGCGCGGCTTCGGGCCGCGCGGAAACGCCGCATCCAGCGATGCAATTTCCTCGAGAGTCAGAATGAGATCGCCGGCGGCCGCATTGTCGCCGGCGTGATCCGCGGACGATGCCTTCGGGATCGCGAACACCGTGCTCGCTCGGGTGAGGAAGCTCAAAGCGACCTGACGCGGTGTCGCACGACGCGCCTCCGCAATGCGCGCGAGTACGGCACCGCCCTTGCTGCGCGCGTCGGGAAAATCGTCGTGCCCGAACGGCGAATAGGCGACGACCGCGACGCCGTGCTTATCGCACCACGGGATTACCGCATGCTCGATCGCGCGCTCCTTGAGATGATAGAGCACCTGGTTGCAGGCGATCCGGCCTTCGCCCGCCACCTCGAGAATCTCGTCGAGATCATCGGCGTCGAAATTCGAGACGCCCCAGGACTTGATCTTGCCGGCCTTCACCAGGTCCTCGAACGCGGCAACGGTGTCTTCCAGGTCGTACGAGCCGCGCCAGTGCAGCAAATAGCAATCCAGGCGATCGGTGTTCAGCCGCTTCAGCGAGCGCTCGCAAGCCATGACGGTACCGCGGCGCGACGCATTGCTCGGCAGCACTTTGGAAACCAGGAACACCTCATCGCGCCGGCCGGCAATCGCGTCCGCAATGACGAGCTCGGCATCGCCATACATTTCGGCGGTGTCGACATGCGTCATGCCGAGATCGAGCCCGCGCTGCAGCGCCGCAATCGCGCGCTTGCGGTCGCCGTGGTCGAGATACCAGGTGCCCTGCCCGATGACGGAGACGTCGGCGCCGGTTTTGCCGAAAGGTTTCGATTTCATGCCAAGGCTCACAATCCGCTGATGTCCGCGACCAGCACGCTGCCGGTCCCGGACTCCGTGATATAGAGACGATCCTTGTTCGCGCCACCGATCGCGACATTGGTGCAGTTCGGTCCCGCACAAGATTTGACGCGTGCGATCAACTCGCCGTTGTGCGCGAACACGAAAACGTGGCCGAGCGAGGCATGACCGACGAACAGGCGGCCGGCTGCATCCATCGTCATGCCATCGGGCCCGCTGGTGCCGAACAGCGAGCAGAAGCGGCCGACCTTGGACACACTGCCATCCTGCATGAACGGCAGCCGCCACACCGCATTGTCGCGCGTCATCGCAACAAACAGCACCGTTTCGCCGGGATCGAGCACCAGGCCATTCGGGCTGATGCCGGTGTGGAGCAGGCAATCGAGCCGGCCGCTGGGCGTCAGCCGGTAGACGCGGCCGCTTGCGTCGTGCAGGCCGATCTGGCCCTGATCAGTGAAATAGATATCGCCGTTGGAGGCGAGATGCAGATCGTTGCAGCCACGGAACGATTCCGAGTTGCGCGCGGTCAGGATCGGCTTGATGCGGCCGGCTTTGGCATCGAGTTCCATGATGCCGTGCATGTAGTCGGCGACGAGGATGCGGCCGTCGGCCGCGATCTTCAATCCGTTGGGCCAGCCCTCATATTCGATGACCAGCGACCATTCGCCATCGGGCGCGATGCGGAAGATGCGTCCGAAAGGGATGTCGACGACGTAGAGATTGCCATCCTTGTCGAAGGACGGCCCCTCGATGAAACTGTCGGTCGGCACGCCCGGCCGGTTGGCATCGGCCCAATCGGTCCGCTCGCATTTGCGGCGGAACTTGTCGGGCATCGCGGAGAAGATTGTTGTTTCGATCAGGCGCGGCGGCGTTTCCAGATACATCATGCTTGTTGTTTGTCTTTTGGGCTGGCGGAATGCGCGGCAACATAGGGGACAATCTCGAACGCGTCGATTGCCGCAGGGGTATCGTAGATGGGGTAACGGGCCGGCCGCCCGCTCGCTACGGCGCGATTTGCAAGCGCGCTCGCGAGCGGCCTGTTGGTTG
>NZ_JAFCKW010000034.1 GCF_018129965.1 Bradyrhizobium diazoefficiens
CAACCAACAGGCCGCTCGCGAGCGCGCTTGCAAATCGCGCCGTAGCGAGCGGGCGGCCGGCCCGTTACCCCATCTACACAGATGGTGGGCACTGCGCTGTGCGCCTTGGCCCACCCTACGGCACTTCGCTCCATCCGGACTACGAAGACTACGCCCCAAAACTCTTCGGCGACCCCGCGACCGCCACACCACCGCCCGTCGTGACCTTCATCACCGCAAGGCCGCGTTCATTGGTGCCGTCCGCGCGGAAGCGGAACAGGCCGTCGATGCCGGCGAAGCCTGACGCGTTGGTGAGCACGTCGGACGAGAAGCGGGTCGGCCCCTGCGTACGCGCGAGCGCCGCGACGAGGGCAACCGCATCGTAGGCCAGCGTCGCGGTGCGGATCGGCTCGGCGCCATACTTGGTGCGGTAGCGGCCGGAGAAGGCGCGGAAGCCCGCCGGATCGGGTGCGGCGTAGAGGCCGCCTTGCAGGCTCGAATTGGCATAGACGCGCGGGCTGTCCCACAGGCCGGTGCCGAGCAGCTGGATGTTGCGCAGATTCGCACCCGCGGCGGTCATCGCATCGGCCACCGAAACGACGGCATCGCCGTCATCGGCAATGAACAGCGCATCCGCGCTACCGAGGGCTTGCGCCACGGTGCGCGCCGGCGTGGCGCGATCGGCGCCGTATTTCTCGAACGCGACGATGCGCCCGCCGCGCCGCGGCACCGCGACTTTCACTGCGGCCTCGACGACATTGCCGTAGGCATTGTCGGGCACGAGTACGGCGACGGAGCGCTTTCCGATGCTGGCGGAATATTCAATGATGCGATTGACGTCGGACTCCGGCAGGAAGGACAGCAGATAAACGCCGCGTCCGGCGATGCTGGAGTCCGTCGAGAACGCGATCACGGAAATATTGCGCGTGCGCGCGACCTGCGCGACCGCCGGCACCGATTGCGCGAACAGCGGCCCCAGGATGATCTCGGCGCCCTCGTCCACGGCCTGCTGCGCGCCCGCTTGCGCGCCTTGCGGGCTGCCATTGTCGTCCTTGATGAGGAGCTGGATGTTGGGATTCTGGAACTCGGCCAGCGCCATTTCGGCGGCATTGCGCATCGATTGCGCGGCAAGGCCCGCGTTCCCGGCCGCCGAGAGCGGCAGGATCAAGCCGACCTTGACCCCGCCGGTGCCGGCGGTCGTCCCCTGTTGCGGCGGGCCGGCCGGCTGCGCCGGCGGCGGGGAGGAGCTGCTGAACGGATTGGAGAACTGGCTGAGACTCTGCTGCACGCCGGCGCAGGCAGAAAGAAGTGGCGTGCCGAGCAGCAGGCCGAGCGCGCTCCGCCGGGTGGCGCCCGAGTAGCGGGGCCCCTGAACGGGAGACTTCAGATCACGCGGGCCCGGCATGGCAGCTTCTCTTCTGACCGGCCTTGCCAGCCGGTCACAACATTCTTTCCACGACACAAGCCGCAGATTCAGGCATATTGTCGGCAAATAGTTAACTAAAACAAAAGGATAATAGCCGCTTAACGCGGCTTCCCCTTCACGTCTCGGCTCGCTGTCCACCGTCCGTCACCCAGCATCAAGGCGGCGTTTCCGCCGCGAATATGGCGCTGATGCTGCATTCCTTCTGCAATGTGATGCCTGATGGATCACATTCCAGTCTTCCTCACCCCTGACCCGGCATGATCTTTTTCGCGGGACTGGTTCCCAGCCCCCGATATCATGCCTAAGTTCGTTTCATTATGCGCGCAAAGCCGGCCCCGATAAATACGCCTGAAGGTACAGATGCCGCCCCGCGCGGTTTCTCGATCGACGCCCATCGACTTACCGCGCCGAAAGCGGCGCCGGGCCTGCATCTGGTTGCGACTCCCATAGGCAATCTCGGCGACATCACGCTGCGGGCGCTCCAGACGCTCGCGGGCGTCGACGTCATCGCCTGCGAGGACACCCGCATCACGCGGCGCCTGACCGAGCGCTACGACATCTCGGCGCAGCTCAAGCAATATCACGAGCACAACGCGGAAGCCGCGCGCCCCAGGATCCTGGAGGCGCTGGAACGCGGCGGCTCGGTCGCGCTGGTGTCCGACGCCGGCACGCCGCTGATCTCCGATCCCGGCTTCAAGCTGGTGCGCGAGGTCTGCGCGGCCGGCCACGCGGTCTATGCGCTGCCTGGTCCGTCCTCGGTGCTGGCAGCGCTGTCGGTGGCGGCGCTGCCGACCGACCGGTTTTTCTTCGAGGGCTTTCTGCCGGCAAAATCAGCCGCGCGAAAGACCCGTCTCGCCGAACTGGCCCGCATCGACGCCACGCTGGTGATGTTCGATTCCGGCAACCGCGTACAGGACACGCTGGCCGAGCTCGCCGAGATCATGGGCACGCGGGAAGCTGCGATCTGCCGCGAGTTGACCAAGCTGCACGAGGAGATTTCGCGAGCGACGCTGAGCGAGCTGGCGCGCGACGCCGGCACGCTGGAGACGCGCGGCGAATTCGTACTGGTGATCGGTCCGCCAGCGGCCGACGCCGAGGTGCTGACATCGGTTGCACTGGACGACCTGCTGCGGACGCAACTCGCCGCGCACAGCGTCAAGGACGCCGTTGCGCATGCGGTTGCGCTGTCGGGACGGCCGCGCCGCGAGGTCTATGCCCGCGCGCTCGAGCTCGCAAAGGATTTGCGAGGCGGCGATGGCGAAGACTAAGGTGGCCAAGGAGCCGAAAGCCGCCTCGCCCGAGCGCGTCGCCGCGTTCCGCACCGGCATCTCCGCGGAAAGCCGCGCTGCGGCCTACCTGATCGCCAAGGGCTATCGCATTCTCGCCAGGCGTTATCGCACGCCGCATGGCGAGATCGACATCGTAGCGCGCCGTCGCAATCTGATCGCCTTCGTCGAGGTCAAGGCCCGTGCGACGCTGGACGACGCCGCCTTCGCCGTGACGCCGCGTCAGCAGCAACGCATCATCGACGCCGCGCAGGGCTGGCTCATGGCGCATCCCGAGCATGCCGAATTGGACTTGCGATTCGACGCCATGCTGATTGCGCCGCGCTCACTTCCGCGCCATGTGTTGGCGGCATTCGACGCCTCGACCTGAAAGGCAGACCATGAAACTCAACGTCGCCGTCCAGATGGACCCCATCGCCCGCATCAACATCAAGGGCGACTCCACCTTTGCGCTGCTTCTGGAGGCGCAGAAGCGCGGCCACGGCCTGTCCTATTACACGCCGGACAAGCTCTCGATGGTCGGCGAGGAGATCGTGGCTCCGGTTCAGCTCCTGACCGTGCGCGACGAGCCCGGCAATCACTTCACGCTCGGCGAGCCCAGGCGCGAGGCGCTGAACGGCTTCGACGTGGTGCTGCTGCGCCAGGATCCGCCGTTCGACCTCGCCTACATCACCTCGACGCACCTTTTGGAGCGCATCCATCCGAAGACGCTGGTCGTCAACGATCCCGCCTCGGTGCGCAATGCGCCGGAAAAGCTGTTCGTGATGAACTTTCCGCAGCTGATGCCGCCGACGCTGATCTCGCGCGACATCGACGAGATCAACGCGTTTCGCGACAAGTACGGCGCCGTTGTGATGAAGCCGCTGCACGGCCATGGCGGCGCGGCGGTGTTCCGCGTGCTGCCGCAGGACATGAATTTTGGCTCGCTGTTCGACATGTTCTCGGTGACGTTCAAGGAAGCCTGGGTGATCCAGCAGTTCATCCCCGAGGTGAAGCACGGCGACAAGCGCATCATCCTCGTCAACGGCGAGTTCGCCGGCGCGGTGAACCGCGTGCCGGCCGCCGACGACCTCCGCTCCAACATGGTGCGCGGCGGCGCCGCGCAGGAGACCGAGCTCACCCCCCGCGAGCGCGAGATCTGCGCCACCGTCGGTCCGGCCCTGCGCGAGCGCGGCCTGCTGTTCGTCGGCATCGACGTCATCAACGGCAACCTCACCGAGATCAACGTGACCTCGCCCACGGGCATCCGCGCGATTGCAAGGCTGGGCGGCCCGGATGTCGCGGCCAAGGTCTGGGACGTGATCGAGCAGAAGCGGGCGAAGTAGGGCGGTCGTCACGTCGTAGCCCGGATACCCAATCTATCACCGTCACCCCCTCGCAACCGCGAAGCGGTTGTCGCTGGAGGTGTCCGCTTCTTCAGCGGCCCTCGAGGGGCGACGGCCCGGCCGCATCCCGGCCGCACATCCTTCGAGGCTCAGCCTGCGATGCGTTGCATCGCAAGCTGAGCACCTCGGGATGACGGATCATTGTTATACGCTGCGGTAGCGCTGTAACTGCGATCCAGCCGCCACTAACCACCTATTCACCATGACGCCGTGCAGCCTCGTGCAGGATGCGCCGCGCGTTGAGTCGGCGGTCGCATTAACCGCAAACTAACGCCCCGTTCACCATTCGCCCAGAACGGGCATCGCGACCGGGCGTCGCGCGCGGCCTCGCAACACCCCTTATACTTTTACTCCCTACTCATCGATGCGGGGGGACCCGCCACGTGCGGTTCGAGTACCCCGCGTAAGAGTAGAAGCGTATGAACACCGCACGCATTGTCGTTCTCGTCATCGCGCTGGGCGCCGGCGGCGTCGCTGCGTATCTGGTGAGCGGCTATGACAACAAGCCCTTGCCCGTCATCCCCGTCGCCGAGAAGCTGCCGACGGTCGACGTCCTGATCGCCAAGAACGACATCCAGCTCGGCCAGGCCGTGAAGCCGGAGGATCTGCAATGGCAGTCCTGGCCGGCGGCCACGGCGAGCGGCGCCTTCATCCGCCGCGACAGCAGGCCCGACGCACAGACCCAGATCGCCGGCTCGATCGCGCGCGTCCCCCTGATGCAGGGCGAGCCGATCCGCGAGCAGAAGCTGGTGAAAGCCGATGGCGCCGGCTTCATGGCCGCGATCCTGCCGACCGGCATGCGGGCCGTCTCCACCGAAATTTCAGCCGAAACCGGCGCCGGCGGCTTCATCCTGCCGAACGACCGCGTCGACATCGTCCTGACGCGGCGCCTGAAGAATCCCGATGGCGCCAACGGGCCGACCGGCGGCAACGACCTCATCCTGTCCGAGGTCATCCTGAGCAATATCCGCGTCCTGGCGATCGACCAGGCGCCGAAAGAAAAGGACGGCCAGAACGCCGTCCTCGGCAAGACCGTCACGCTCGAGCTCAAGCCCGAGCAGGTCGCCACGCTCTCGGTCGGGCGCCAGGCCGGCTCGCTGACGCTCGCGCTGCGGAGCATCGCCGATGCCAACGCAGTCGAACTCTCGGCCGAGGACCTCGCCGCCAAGCGCTCCGGCGGCGTGAACGTGATCCGCTACGGCGTGCAGGCGCGGCAACTGACCTCACAGAAGTGATGATGGGGATACGATGAACGACGGGGATTTTCGGACGGGCATGCGCCTTCGGGGGAAGCGCACGCCTTCGTTCTGGGCAGGGGCCATGCTGATCATGGGGCTGATCGCAGCCCCCGACATCGTCGGCGCCGCGGATGCGCCGGTCGGTGACCAGGCGCCGTTGCAGGCGCCGGATCTCGGCGTGTCGCCGGTTTCGAGCATCGCGCCGGCGCGGATGCGCTCGCTCTCGCTCGGCGTCGGCAAGTCGGTGGTGATCGACCTGCCGCGCGAGGTGAAGGACGTGCTGGTGGCCGATCCCAAGATCGCCAACGCGGTGATCCGCTCCTCGCAGCGCGCCTATATCATCGGCGGCCAGGTCGGCCAGACCAACGTGGTGTTCTTCAGCGCCGACGGCCAGCAGGTCGCGTCCTACGACATCGCGGTGAAGCGCGACCTCAACGGCATGCGCACCGCGCTGCGCCAGTCGCTGCCCGGCGTGCAGATCGAAGGCGTCGGCGACAGCGTGATGCTGACCGGCTCGGTGTCCAGCCCGGTCGAGGCGCAGCAGGCCGGCGACGTCGCCGCCAAGCTGGTCGGCGGCAGCGACAAGGTCGTCAACAACATAGTCGTGCGCGGCCGCGACCAGGTGATGCTGAAGGTCGTCGTCGGCGAAGTCCGGCGCGACATCGTCAAGCAGCTCGGCGTCGATCTCAGCGCCAGCCTGAATGCCGGCACCGCGGTGGTGAATTTCAACAATTCCAATCCGTTCTCGGTCAGCGGCGGCCCGATCGTCAGCAGCAACGGGCTCGGCGTGTCCGGCCTCGCCAAGGGCGTCGCCACCGTCAACGCCACGATGCGCGCGATGGAAAGCGCCGGCGTCATGCGCACGCTCGCCGAACCGAGCCTGACCGCGATCTCGGGCGAATCCGCCACCTTCATCGCCGGCGGCGAATTCCCGATTCCCGCAGGCTATTCCTGCGACCCGGTCACCCACGTCTGTACCACCCAGATCACCTACAAGAAATTCGGCATCTCCCTGAACTTCACGCCGGTCGTGCTCAGCGAAGGCCGCATCAGCCTGCGCGTGATGACCGAAGTCTCGGAGCTGTCGAACACCAACTCGATCACGCTGACGCAGGCGGTGTCCTCGACCTCGAGCAACTCGCTCACCATCCCCTCGATCCAGACCCGCCGCGCCGAAACCACGCTGGAAATTCCCTCTGGCGGTTCGATGGCGATGGCCGGCCTGATCCAGCAGAAGACCAAGCAGGCGATCAACGGCCTGCCCGGTGTCGACCAGGTGCCGATCATCGGCGCGCTGTTCCGCAGCCAGGACTTCGTCAACAACGAGACCGAGCTGATGGTCATCGTGACGCCCTATGTGGTGCGCGCGGTCGCCCAGAAGGAATTGTCGCGGCCCGACGACGGTTTCGCGCCGGCCTCGGATGCGCAGACGGCGCTGCTCGGCCGCATGAACCGCCTCTATGGCATCGCGCGCCGAGTCGATCCGATCGAGGGCGACCGCGGCGATTTCGGCTTCATCATCGACTGAGGCGGACGGTTTGGGGACCGGAGCGGGACATGGGGCAGGACACGGGGCAAGAGGGGACCAGGCGATGACGACACCATCGGCCGATCGACGCCGCAGCTTGAGGATCGCGCTCGCATTGACGGGGCTTTCCGTCATGCTCGGCGCCTGCAACACCACCGGCGAGATCGTCACCCAGACGGTGCCGACCGATTATCGCCAGCGCCACCCGATCGCGGTGCAGGAAGGCAGGAAGTCGATCGTGATCTTCGTCGGCAAGGCGCGGGGCGGCCTCTCCGCCGAGCAGCGCGCCGACGTCGCAGGCGTCGCGCGGGACTGGGTCCGCGAAGGCACCGGCTCCGTCGTCGTCGACGTCCCGATCGAGACCGCCAACTCACGCGCGGCGACGGCAACCTATCAGGACATCCGGTCGGTGCTCTCGTCCGGCGGCGTGCCATCGCGCGCCATCGTCCAGCATCCCTATCGCCCCGAAGATCCCGGCCTGCTGCCGACGATCCGCCTGAGCTATTCGAAGATCGCCGCGGTCGCCGGTCCCTGCGGGCTGTGGCCGGAAGACATGGGTCCGAACATCCTCGACCCCGGCTACAACGAGAACCAGCCCTACTTCAATCTCGGCTGCGCCAGCCAGCGCAACCTCGCCGCGATGATCGACAACCCGGCCGACCTCGAACAGCCGCGGGCCGAAACGCCCGCCTATACCGCGCGGCGCGACATCGCGTTCGAGCGCTACCGCAAGGGCACGACCACCACGACCACCTATCCCGAGGCCGACAGGGCCAAACTCAGCGACACCGGCAAATGACAGGCATCCAGGACGACGAGGCGGATCATCCGCGGCACCCCGAGGAACACATTGCGCCGGTTCCGCGCATCTCGGTGCAGGCCTTCTGCGAGACCGAGCAGACGCTCGCCGCGGTGACGGCGGCCGGGCAGGATCGGCGTCTCGCCAAGGCGCATCTCACCGCCAAGGGCGGCGGCCTTGCCGCGGCCATCGAAGTCTATGACACGATGCCGACGCCGAACGTCATCGTGATCGAATCCGACGGCACGCGCGACATCCTCGAAGGTCTCGACGATCTCGCCGGCGTCTGCGATCCCGGCACCCGCGTGGTCGTGATCGGCAATCCCAACGACACCGCGCCCTATCGCGAGCTGGTGCGCCGCGGCGTCAACGATTACGTGGTCGGACCGGTCGAGACCCTCGACGTGGTCCGCTCGATCTGCAGCCTGTTCTCGGCCTCCGAAGCCATCATCACCGGCCGCGTCATCGCGGTGGTCGGCGCCAAGGGCGGCGTCGGCGCGTCCACCGTCGCGCATAACGTGGCCTGGACCATCGCGCGCGACCTCGCGCTCGATTCGGTCGTGATCGATCTCGACCTCGCCTTCGGCACCGCCGGCCTCGACTACAACCAGGACCCGGTGCAGGGCATCGCCAATGCGGTGCTGTCGCAGGACCGCCCCGACACGGCGCTGATGGAACGCCTGCTGTCCAAATGCACCGAGCGCCTCAGCCTGCTCGCTGCGCCGGCCACGCTCGACCGCGTCTATGATTTCGGCGCCGAGGCATTCGATGCGATCTTTGACACGCTGCGCATGACCACGCCCTGCATCGTACTCGACGTGCCCCACCAATGGTCGGGCTGGACCCGCCGCGCGCTGGTCAACGCCGACGACATCGTCATCGTCGCCGAGCCGGATCTGGCGAATCTGCGCAACACCAAGAACATGCTCAGCGTGCTGAAGGCGGCGCGGCCGAACGACCGGCCGCCGCTGTACTGCATCAACCAGGTCGGCATGCACAAGCGCGCGGAGATCGACGTCAAGTCGTTCGCCAAGACCATGGAAAGCCAGCCGCTCGCAGTGATCCCGTTCGATTCGAAACTGTTCTCGACCGCGGCCAACAACGGCCAGATGATCGCGGAGGTCTCGAGCAGCCACCGCACCACGCTGCTGTTCCAGAACATGGCGAACCGTCTCGCCGGGCGCGGCGAGGTCAAGAAGCCGAAGAGCTCGCTGTTCGGACCGCTGCTGAAGAAGCTGAAGGGCAGGACGGGGCGCAGTTCGGCCCCGCATCGCAAGGCGTCGTAAGAAAGGCGTTTTCGAGCGAACTGGATCCCGGTTCGCGTCAAGACAACGCGTCGACAAGAAGCAAATAGCGGACGGCTTATTTCTCCGCCCGCTGCTGCTGCTTCTTCGCCAGCAACTGCCGCAGCGCCGCGACCTTGGCCGCGGCCTGGTCCGGCGGCAGATCGCCCTTCACGATGGTCTCGGCTTCGGCCTGTTTACCCTGCAGACCCACCACCAGCGCGAGATTGGCGCGCACGCGGACATCGGCCGGGGCGCGCCCATAGGCGCGGCGCAGCGTTTCCTCGGCCCGCGGCAGATTGTTCTGCAGCATGTAGGACAGGCCGAGATTGGACAGGACCTGCGGCTCGTCCGGCACGATCTTCAGCGCGCTCGCGTAATATTGCTGCGCCTCTTCATTGCGGCCGAGCTGGTCGAGCGCCGCGCCTTGCGCCGACAGGATGCGCCAGTCGGGATCCTCCGGCGTATGCGCGCGGCCGAGCACGTCGAAAGCCTGCTGGAAATTGCCGCTATCGGCGAGCGCGCGGCCGTAACCGGCAAGCAGCGCCTTGTTGTCGGAATGATTGAGCACGGCCTGCTCCATCACCGCGACGGCCTGGGCACGCTGGCCGGTCTCGCGCAGCGCCGTGCCGTATTCGAGCGCGACATCGGGATCGCCGGGCCTCGCCCGATAGCGCTCGCGCAGCGCGTCCATGTCCGGCCTGGAATAGGTCTTGGAATCAGCCTTGCCCGCCGTGTCCGACTTGCCGCCGAGCGCGCCGGTCACGTCCTCGATGCCGACGGTCTGGCATCCACCGAGGGCCAGCACGACGAGCGCGGGAAGCAGGAATCTCGCCGGGGGGGAGGCAAGGGGCGAACGCGTGGACATACTCTGATCACTCGGCGACTGATCAGGGATGCTTGCCGATTAACGCTAAAGTCCGGTTAAGAGCGAGATCTCAGTCGGTGAACTCGGCACCGAATTCGCAGCCGATGCGCCAGCGCAGGCGGCATTGGCGGGAATAGTCCGGCGCGAAGATGATCGTGAACTGCGGCGGCACTTCGAGAAATTCCGCCACCACCTTCACGCCCCCGTCCGAAATATCGGTGATCGTGCAGTCCCGCGGCAGCGAGCCCGCGCCAAAATGAATTTTGGCGAGCCGCGTGCACACCCGACGTTCGCTTCTGCGGCGATTTGCAAGCATCTTGATTGTTCACTCGTTAGATCACGGCCCATCCCGCACCTCTATGAGTAGCGACGATTCGTTGGGATGAGCTGTGCGGAGCCGCTCGCATTCGAGGCGTAGTTTTGGGGCGGCGTTTACGGATTGTTAGGGTCGGTCCGGCGAGGGCGATTGTTCCCGTATTGTTCTTGCGGAAAGGGCCAAGCTCTGCTACCCCTAATTGTGCAAATGGCAGGCTGGTTCGGGCATGGTTCAGCGGGTTTCTACCGTCGCCTTTGAGGGGATCGAGGCCCGCGCGGTCGACGTGCAGGTGCAGGTCGCACCCGGCTTGCCGGCCTTCGCCATCGTCGGCCTGCCGGACAAGGCGGTGTCGGAAGCGCGCGAGCGGGTCCGTTCGGCGCTGATCGCCTCGGGCCTCGCGCTGCCGGCGCGGCGGATCATCGTCAATCTCGCGCCCGCCGACCTGCCGAAGGAGGGCAGCCATTACGACCTGCCGATCGCGCTGGGATTGATGGCCGCGATCGGCGCGATTCCGCCGGATGCTTTGACGGGCTTTACGGTGCTCGGCGAACTCGGGCTGGACGGTTCGATCGCGCCCGTCGCCGGCGTTCTGCCGGCCGCGATCGGCGCCAATGTGCGCGAGGAAGGCCTGATCTGCCCGGCCGCATGCGGCTCGGAGGCGGCGTGGGCGAGCCCGGACATCCAGATCATCGCCGCGCAATCGCTGATCCAGATCGCCAACCACTTCAAGGGCACGCAGGTACTGTCGCGCCCCTCGCCGAAGGTGCACGCGGCGGCCGCCTCGATGCTCGATCTGCGCGACATCAAGGGCCAGGAGAGCGCCAAGCGCGCGCTGGAGATCGCAGCCGCCGGCGGACATCACCTCCTGATGATCGGCGCGCCCGGCGCCGGCAAGTCGATGCTGGCGGCGCGGCTGCCGTCGATCCTGCCGCCGCTATCGCCGGGCGAACTCCTGGAAGTCTCGATGATCGCCTCCGTCGCGGGCGAGATCGAGGGCGGCGCGCTGACGGCGCAGCGGCCGTTTCGTTCCCCGCATCATTCCGCCAGCATGGCTGCGCTCACCGGCGGCGGCATGCGCGCGAAGCCTGGCGAGATCTCGCTCGCGCATCAGGGCGTGCTGTTCCTCGACGAGCTGCCGGAGTTCGATCCGCGCGTGCTGGATTCGCTGCGCCAGCCGCTGGAGAACGGCGAGGTTTCGGTGTCCCGCGCCAATCATCGCGTGACCTATCCGGCGCGCTTCATGCTGGTCGCGGCGATGAATCCCTGCCGCTGCGGCAACGCCTTCGAGCCCGGCTATGCCTGCAAGCGCGGCCGCATCGACCGCTGCACCGGCGATTACCAGGCCCGCATCTCCGGCCCGCTGATGGATCGCATCGATTTGCGCATCGAGGTTCCCGCGGTGACGGCGGCCGATCTGATCCTGCCGCCGCCGTCGGAGGGCTCGGCCGAGGTCGCCGCGCGCGTGGCGGCGGCGCGCGACATCCAGCTCGCGCGTTACGCGGAGGCCGGCCTGCCCCATGTCCGCACCAATGCCGAGGCGCCGGCCGCGGTGCTGGAAGAGATCGCCAAGCTGGATGCGCAGGGCCAGAAGCTGCTGCGCGACGCCGCCGAGACGATGCGGCTGTCGGCGCGCGGCTATCACCGCGTGCTGCGGGTGGCGCGCACGCTCGCCGACCTCGACAATGCCGACAAGATCGGCCGGCTGCACCTCGCCGAAGCGCTGTCCTACCGCGCACTCGCGGAGGATGTGCGGCAGATGGCGTGATCATACCGCGTCAACCCTGCGGTAACGAGTTTCCTTTACGCTCTGCAAACCATAAGGCCCAAAGTTCCAGTCGCAGCTTCATTGGCGAGCTTCACACCGGGCCTGGCGAGTAGCGTGTCATGTTGCGTTTCAAGATCCTGGCCTCGGTCGTGCCCCTGCTGGCGGCCGCGGTGTTCGCCCGCAGCGAGATCGTATCGGTCTCGCATCCCTGCATCGCCGTCGGCGACACCTCGGTCGAATTGACCACGCTGTTCTGGACGGCCGGCATCCATGTAGCCTTCACCGACGATCCCGCGCGCGCCACGGTGCGGGTCCGGATCACCGACGATGCCGATGACGCGGACTTCACGATCGTCGACGGCGGCCTCGGCTCCGAGACGGACTCCTGCGAGGCCCATCCGGCGAACCGCCTCGTCACCATCGCCGCGCAGCCGGTCGACGGCGGCCCGGCGATCTACCTCACCACCGATGGTCCGGCCGACTACCGCATCTATGTCCGCTCGAAGTCGTTCTCGCCGCGCGAGGCGGCGGCGCTGATCGTCGGCGCCCATGGCGGCCAGCGCCCGCTGCCGCTGCAGGCCGCCTCGCTCTGAGTCATTAATACCCCGTCAACCTTCTTTGGAGGCGGCGCCGGAGCCTCAAGCTGTTTGCAAGGTCGGCGAGACATCGTCGCAGCCGGCGGCAATGGGGTTTCGGACGAGAGGCGGGGTCGGTGAGGATGGGTCGGACGTTCCGGATCAAGGTGCGGATGCGCCGCTTCAAGCGGCAGCATCCCCGCATCGCCTTCGCGATCCGCTCCTTCATGATCTTTTCGGCGACGTTCGGCGGCGCCTATGGTTTCGTCACCGGCAGCCGCTCCGAAACGTCGGGCTACGACCCCAACGCCTTCGCGATCGGCGCGAGCTTCCTGTTCGCGCTCGCCTGCCTCGGCCTTGCCACGCTCAGCATGCGGCTGCGCTTCGTCAACAGGCGGATGCGCAAGCTCGCCGCGCATAACGAGACGCTGATCGACCGCAATTGGGAACTGAAGGAAGCGGAAGAGCGCGCCCGCAGCCTGTTCGAGCAGCAGGGCGACCTGATCGTGCTGCGCGACGACCAGGGCTGCATCACCTTCGCCAACGACGCCTATTGCACGCTCGCCGGACAAGCGCGCGCCGCGCTGGTCGGCACGCGTTTCGATTTCGAATTGATCGAGCAGGGCAACAGCGCCCGCGAAAGCGCCGGGACGCGCATCCACGACCAGAAGATCATGACGCCGCTCGGTGCGCGCTGGATCGCCTGGCGCGAAGGCTATGTCCGGCTCGACGCCGGCCAGCCCGCCGAACTGCAGAGCGTGGGACGCGATGTCACCGATCGCACCGAGACCGAACGGGCGCTGTCGGAGGCGCGCGACCAGGCCGATGCCGCCAACCGCGCCAAATCGCGCTTCCTCGCGATGGCCTCGCACGAGATCCGTACGCCGCTCAACGGCATCATCGGCATGGGCGGGCTCCTGCTCGACACCCATCTGACGCCGGAGCAGGCGACCTATGCCAGGGCGGTGAAGACCTCGGGCGAAGCCCTGATGGCGCTGATCGAGGAACTGCTGGACTATTCCAAGATCGAAGCCGGCAAGCTCGATCTGGAGCAGCGCCCCTTCGCGCTCTCGACCCTGATCGAGGACATCACCGAGCTGCTCGCGCCCCGCGCGCAGGCCAAGGAGCTCGAGATCGCCGCCTATGTCGACGAGCGCCTGCCGCTCGAGGTGATCGGCGATGCCGCGCGGCTGCGCCAGGTGCTGCTCAACCTTGCCGGCAACGCCATCAAGTTCACCGCGCAGGGCGGCGTCGCGCTGATCGTCGAGCCCGGCATCTGGCCGAACGAGATCAGCTTCCTGGTCCGCGACACCGGCATCGGCATTGCCGCCGACGCGCAGCAGCGTATCTTCCGCGAATTCGAGCAGGCCGACGAGCGCGTCGCCCGAACCTATGGCGGCACCGGGCTTGGCCTCGCCATCAGCGAGCGCATCGTCAGGCGCATGGGCGGCCGCATCACGCTGACGAGCGAGCCGGGCAAGGGCGCAACCTTCGAGGTCGCCATTCCGCTTGCGCCATCGCAGGACGGCGCGAAGCAGGCGGCGTTTCCAAGCGCCGACCTCACCGGAAAATCCGTCCTGCTGGTCGCGGGCGGCATCGAGGCCTCCCTGATTGCGCGGCGTCTGGAGCGCTGGGGCGCCCAGACCTGCGTGGTCTCGGATGCAGCAGTCGCCGAGGCGCTGCTGCCGGAACGCTCGTGGCATGCGGTGCTGATCGATCGCGCGGTCGGTCCCGCCGCTGCCGACCACCTCGGCGAAGCCGCACGGGCGCACGCGCCGCAGCGGCTGGTGCTGCTGACGTCGAGCTCACGCCATGACCATCTCTCGAGCGCCTTCACCGGCTTCCTAGTGAAGCCGCTGCGCACGGCCTCGCTCGCCGCGCGGCTGACGATGACGCCGGAGGTGATCGCGCCGGATCTGGCGCCGGAGCCTGTTGAACCCGCCGCGAGCGGAACGCCGGCACAGGGCTTGTCGGTTCTCGTCGCCGAGGACAACGAGATCAACGCGCTGCTGATGCGGTCGCTGCTGACGAAACTCGGCCATCACGTCGTCATCGCCGTCAATGGCGAGGCCGCGCTGGAATCTTGGCTGGCCGCGTCATCGGCCGGCATGCCCTATGATCTCGTGCTGATGGACATCCAGATGCCGCAGCTCGACGGCATCGAGGCGACCAGGCGCATCCGCGCCCACGAAGCCACCATCGGCGGCCACACGCCGATCCTGGCGCTCACCGCCAATACGCTGGTCGAGGATCGCTACGCCTGCTTCGAGGCGGGCATGAACGGATTTTTGATCAAGCCGCTCGATCGCGACAAGCTGGAAGAGGCGCTGGCCGGACTTGCGGCGGCACGGCAACTGGCGCTGTAGCTGCGATCGATGCTGCGTAGGGTGAGCAAAGCGCAGCGTGCCCACCCTTTACGTTCAACAATGCGGATAGATGGTGGGCACGGCGCGCGAAGAGCGCGGCTTTGCTCACCCTACGACACTGCAGCCTACAACCTGCGCAGCGCCACGCTCGACACCGTATGGTCCGCGCCCTTCTTCAGGATCAGCGTCGCACGCGGGCGGGTCGGCAGGATGTTGTCCTCGAGATTGGCAAGGTTGGTGCGCTCCCAGATCGCGATCGCGGTGGCGGTGGCCTCCTCGTCCGACAACAGGGCGTAGCGGTTGAAATAGGATTTGGGATTGATGAACGCGGTGTCGCGCAGCGACAGGAAGCGCCTGATGTACCACTGCCGCAGCGCCGCCTCCTCGGCGTCGATATAGACCGAGAAATCGAAGAAGTCGGAAACCACAGGCACCGCCTTGCCGTCGCGCGGCAGCTTGCCGGTCTGCAGCACGTTGACGCCCTCGACGATCAGGATGTCGGGCTGGTCGACCTCGGCCCATTGGTTCGGCACGATGTCGTAGGTCAGATGCGAATAGACCGGCGCGCGCACATGGCGGCGGCCGGCCTTGATGTCGGAGAGGAAGCTGAGCAGCAGCGGCAGGTCGTAGCTCTCGGGAAAGCCCTTCTTCTGCATGATACCCTGCCGCTCGAGCACCGCGTTGGGATAGAGAAATCCGTCGGTGGTGATGAGCTCGACCTTCGGCCGCGGCGACCAGCGCGCCAGCAGCGCCTGAAGCACGCGGGCCGTGGTCGATTTTCCGACCGCGACCGAACCGGCGACGCCGATGATGTAGGGCATCTTGCGGTCGCGGATGTTGAGGAACTGGCGCTCGGCGTAATAAAGCCGCTGCATCGCATCGACATAGATCGACAGCAGGCGCGACAGCGGAAGATAGATGTCCTCGACCTCCTGCAGATCGAGGCGATCGTGCAGCGAACGGAGCCGGTCGAACTCGCCGGGCTCCAGCGTCATCGGCGTGTCGTCGCGCAGGCGTGCCCACTCCTCACGCGTGAAGATGCGGTACGGATTATATTGCTGCTCGGGTGCGCGGATATCCATGACGCAACCTCTCCACCTCGGCTAGCTGCCGCCTTTGCGCGACGCCTTTTCTTCCAACCCTGACATCGTGGTCCGCTTGTCCAGCGCGGCCTCGACCTCTTCCAGCTTTACGCCGCGGGCCTTGAGCAGCACAAGGAAATGATAGAGCAGGTCGGCGCCCTCGGCGATCAGATGCGCGCGATCGTTTTCGACTGCAGCGATTACGGTTTCGACTGCCTCTTCACCGAACTTCTTGGCGCAATGTTCGGCGCCCCTGTCGAGGAGCTTGCGGGTATAGGAGGCCTCGCCTCCGGCCGCCGCGCGGGCGTCGATGGTGGCGGCCAGATCGTGGATCGTGAAACGCGGCATCGGAATTACTCGGAAACACAGGGGACACGGAGCCCATTCCCCGCCGGCCAGTGTAGCAGTTTTATGAACCGGAGTCGTCAGGCATCGAGTCGCATCGGCAATCCGCGCCGGGCCATGTGCTCCTTGGCTTCACGAATGGTGAATTCCCCGAAATGGAAGATCGAGGCGGCCAGCACGGCGGTGGCGTGGCCGTCGCGGATGCCGTCGACGAGATGGTCGAGATTGCCGACGCCGCCCGAGGCGATCACGGGAACGGGAACACTGTCGGCGATCGCCCGGGTCAGCGGGATGTCGAAGCCCTGCCGCGTGCCGTCGCGGTCCATCGAGGTGAGCAGAAGCTCGCCGGCCCCGAGCGAGACCACTTCCTGGGCATATTCGATGGCGTCGATGCCGGTCGAATTGCGCCCGCCATGGGTAAAGATCTCCCAGCGCTCGCCGCCGCCCGCGCGCTTGACCCGCTTGGCGTCGATCGCGACCACCACGCATTGCTCGCCGAATTTTTCGGCAGCTTCCTTGACGAATTCGCGCCGCGACACCGCCGCGCTGTTGATCGAGACTTTGTCGGCGCCGGCGCGCAGCAGCGTCTTGATGTCGTTGACCTCGCGCACGCCGCCGCCGACGGTCACCGGCATGAAGCAGGCCTCCGCCGTGCGCCGGACCACGTCCAGCATGATGCCGCGGTTCTCATGGGTCGCGGTGATGTCGAGGAAGGTCAGCTCGTCCGCACCGGCGGCGTCATAGGCGATCGCGGCTTCGACGGGATCGCCGGCGTCGCGCAGATCGACGAAATTGACGCCCTTGACGACCCGACCGTCCTTGACGTCGAGGCAGGGAATCACGCGCACCTTGAACATCCGATGTCTCCTAGGCGCGCGCGTTGCGGATCAGGGTGAGAGCGGCGGCGGGATCGAGCCGGCCGTCATAGAGCGCACGGCCGGCGATCGCGCCGGCGAGCTTTTTCGCCCGCGGCGTCAGCATCGCCTTGACGTCCTCGATCGAGGCGAGGCCGCCGGAAGCAATCACGGGGATCGAGATGGCGTCGGCCAGCGCGATGGTCGCATCCAGGTTCAGGCCCTTGAGCAGGCCGTCGCGCGCGATGTCGGTGAAGATGATGGCGGCGACGCCGGCATCCTCGAAGCGTTGCGCGATCTCCAGTACGGTCACCTGCGAGGTCTCGGCCCAGCCTTCGACCGCGACCTTGCCGTCGCGGGCATCGAGTCCGACCGCGACGCGGCCGGGGAATTTTTTGGCCGCAGCCTTCACCAGCTCGGGATCGCGCACCGCCGCAGTGCCGATGATGACGCGGGTGATGCCTTTTTCGAGCCAGGCCTCGACGGTCTTGAGATCACGAATGCCGCCGCCGAGTTGCACCGGGATCGAAATCGTCTTCAGCATCGCCTCGACCGCCTGCGCATTCACCGGCTTGCCGGCAAAGGCGCCGTCGAGGTCGACGACGTGGAGATATTCAAAGCCCTGTTCGACGAAGCTCTGCGCCTGGGCTGCGGGATTGAGGTTGAACACCGTCGCGCGCGCCATGTCGCCTTGCTCGAGGCGCACGCACTGGCCGTTCTTGAGGTCAACAGCGGGAAAGAGAATCACGGCTTCCATCGCAGAAAGTTCGAGATCAGGGCCAGGCCGAAACGCTGGCTCTTCTCGGGGTGAAACTGGGTGCCGATGGCGGTGTCCTTCGCGACGATCGCGGTGACGGGGCCGCCATAGTCGGCGCGTGCGAGCACATCCGCCTCATTGGCGGCGTTGAGGTGATAGGAGTGCACGAAATAGGCGTGCTGGCCCTTGGGGCCGAGCGACAGCCTGTCCAGCACCGGATGCTCGCGCAGAATGTCGAGCGTGTTCCAGCCCATGTGCGGGATCTTCAGGCTTTCATCGCGCGGCGTGATCTTCTCGACGTCGCCGCCGACCCAGTTCAGACCGTCGGTCGTGACATGCTCCTTGCCGCGACTGGCCATCAGCTGCATGCCGACGCAGATGCCGAAAAACGGCCGTGCCTTGACCCGCACCGCCTCGTTGATCGCCTCGACCATGCCGTTGACGGCATCCAGCCCGCGCCGGCAATCGGCGAAGGCGCCGACGCCCGGCAGCACGATACGGTCGGCGCCGTAAGCCTGGTCCGGATCGCGGGTGACGAAGACCTTTTGCGGATTCTCGAGGCCGCGCGCGGCGCGCTCGAAAGCCTTGGCGGCGGAATGCAGATTGCCGGAACCGTAATCGATGATGGCGACGCTCATCGTGACCCTCCCGGTTCTGGAAAAAAACCAATGATGCCGCCGGCCGGAATCGGCGGCGGGTTCGAGAATTGCTGGCCCGGCATGTTGCGGGTCGGCGGCGGGCCGCCGCGGTCGACGGCCCATTGATCGTTGACGATGCCGCGCTGCTTCTGGCTCCAGCGTTCGAAGAAGCGGCGCTCGGCGGTGTCCTCGTCATCGCCGACGACGACGTCGAGCTGCCGCCAATTGCCGCGCGATAGGGTCCAGCGGCGCAGGCTCGAGGCCTCGAAGCCCATCAGGAGCGCGACGATCACGTTGGCCAGGAAGATCGAGCTGGGGCCGACGCCGAGGCTATGCAGGGCGACATCGAATGCGCCCAGGAAGATCACCCAGCCGATCAGCGCCAGCCACAACCTGTTCCAGAGCAGCCAGAAGGGACCCAAAATCATCGCCCAGACATGGAAACCGTCGCGCACGAACACGAACTTGTCGGTCGCACGCAGATCGGCTCCGGCCGGGGAGGGAGCATGAACTGTGTAGACAGGCATGGTGATGCCCCGTTTCCTAGGAATTCAGTAAGACCGCAGGCCGCGCATTTCGCCGCCGGGCCGACATGTCAGCCGCCCAGCGAGCCCTTGGTGGACGGGATTTCGCCCGCAGCCTTGGGATCGATCGCGACCGCCGCCCGCAGCGCCCGCGCCAGCCCCTTGAAGCAGGACTCGGCGATATGGTGGCTGTTATCGCCATATAGTGTCTCGACGTGGAGAGTCACGCCGGCGTTCATGGCGAAGGCCTGGAACCATTCGCGTACGAGTTCGGTGTCGAATTCACCGATCTTGTCGCGGGGAAAGTCGGCCTTGAACACCAGGAACGGGCGGCCCGAGATGTCGATGACCACGCGCGACAGCGTCTCGTCCATGGGCATGTGGATGCCGGCATAGCGGGTGATGCCCGCCATGTTGCCGAGCGCCTGCTTGACGGCCTGGCCAAGCGCGATGCCGGTGTCCTCGGTGGTATGGTGATGATCAATGTGCAGGTCGCCGACCGCCTTGACCGTGAGGTCGATGCGGGAATGGCGGGCGAGGAGATCGAGCATATGGTCGAAAAAGCCGATGCCGGTCGCGATATTGGCCGCGCCGGTGCCATCGAGGTTCACGCTGACCTCGATATCGGTTTCCTTGGTCTTGCGCTTGATCGTCGCGGTGCGCATTGAAAGCTGGCTTTCGCGTTGAATTGAGCATGATCTTTCCCGGGAAACCGGAACCCGCTTTTCCGGATCATGCTCGGGGGCCGAAAACGCCAGTCTATTAACAGCCAAATGACGCCTTCGCTACTGCGGGAACGACAGGCGGGGCTCTACTTCTGCCTATGGTGAGCGAATTGGGCCCGGAGCGGCCCGTTGTGCGCCGGTTGTGCCCCTTGCTCCGACCGCCTAAATCAGGCCGGACAATGAGGTATTTCATGCAGGATTCCCAGAACAGCTCGCCGGGCTGGCACGGCACCACGATTTTGACGGTCCGCAAGGGCGGCAAGGTGGTGGTCGGCGGCGACGGCCAGGTCTCGATCGGCCAGACCGTGATCAAGTCCAACGCCAAGAAGGTCCGCAAGCTCGGCAAGGGCGACGTGATCGGCGGCTTTGCCGGCGCCACCGCCGACGCCTTCACCCTGTTCGAGCGGCTGGAGAGCAAACTCGAGCAATATCCGGGGCAATTGACCCGGGCCGCGGTTGAGCTCGCCAAGGACTGGCGCACCGACCGTTACCTGCGGCGGCTGGAGGCCATGATGATCGTGGCCGACAAGGACGTCTCCCTGGTGCTGACAGGCACCGGCGACGTGCTCGAGCCCGAGTCCGGCGTCATGGCGATCGGCTCCGGCGGCAATTACGCGCTGGCCGCTGCGCGCGCCCTGCTCGACACCGACAAGGACGCCGAGACCATCGTCCGCCGCTCGCTCGACATCGCCGCCGACATCTGCGTCTACACCAATCGCAACATCACCGTCGAAGCCCTGTCGGCCGGCTAGCAGATGGCATTGGCCCGCATTCCCAGCCCGACACGACCGGCGTTTCCGCCGCTCGCCTGGGTCGGCATCGCATTGCTGCTGCTGGCGCTGCAGGCCTCGATCCTGTTTGCGATGGGGCGCGTGCCGATCTGCACCTGCGGCTACGTCAAGCTCTGGCACGGCGTGGTGAACTCATCGGAGAATTCCCAGCACATCGCCGACTGGTACAGCTTCTCGCACGTGATCCACGGCTTCCTGTTTTACGGACTGACCTGGCTGCTGTTCTGGCGCCTGCCCTTGCTGCGGCTGTCGTTCGAGCCATGGTCCTGGCCGGCCCGGCTGATCATCGCCATGCTGATCGAAGGCGCCTGGGAGATCGTCGAGAATTCGCCGTTCATCATCGAGCGCTACCGCGCCGGCACGATCTCGCTGGACTATTTCGGCGACAGCATCGTCAATTCGATCTCCGACACGCTGTTCATGGTCCTCGGGTTCCTTGCCGCGCGCGTGCTGCCCATCTCCGTGACCGTCCTGCTCGGGCTCGCCTTCGAGATCATGCTGGCGCTCCATATTCGCGACAATCTGACACTGAATATCCTGATGCTGATCCATCCGATCGACGCCGTGAAACATTGGCAATCGGGTCCCCCCATCATCTGACGGCTGAAAAAGCAGCTTGTCCCGGCCCGTCTCTGACCCTAGCTAAGATCCCATGACAGACTTCTCTCCCCGCGAAATCGTTTCCGAACTCGACCGTTTCATCGTCGGCCAGGCCGACGCCAAGCGTGCCGTCTCGATCGCGCTGCGCAACCGCTGGCGGCGGCAGCAGCTCACCGGCACCTTGCGCGAGGAAGTTCTGCCGAAGAACATCCTGATGATCGGGCCGACCGGCGTCGGCAAGACCGAGATCGCGCGGCGGCTCGCCAAGCTCGCGAATGCGCCGTTCCTGAAGGTGGAAGCCACCAAATTCACAGAAGTCGGCTATGTCGGCCGCGACGTCGAGCAGATCATCCGCGATCTCGTCGAGGTCGCGATCGCCCAGGTCCGCGAGCGCAAGCGCAAGGACGTGAATGCCCGCGCCCAGCTCGCCGCCGAGGAACGCGTGCTCGACGCGCTGGTCGGCGCCAATGCCAGCGCCGCGACGCGGGACTCCTTCCGCAGGAAGCTGCGTGCCGGCGAACTCAACGACAAGGAAATCGAGATCGAGACGCAGTCGTCCGGCGGCGGCATGCCGATGTTCGAGATCCCGGGCATGCCGGGCGCGCAGTTGGGCGCGGTCTCGATCGGCGACATCTTCGGCAAGCTCGGGGGCCGCAGCAAGACCCGGCGGCTGACGGTGGAGAACTCGCACGAGATCCTCGTCAACGAGGAATCCGACAAGCTGCTGGACACCGATCAGCTCACCCTCGAGGCGATCAGCGCGGTCGAGAACAACGGCATCGTGTTCCTCGACGAGATCGACAAGATCTGCGCCCGCGACGGCCGTGTCGGCGGCGACGTCTCGCGCGAGGGCGTGCAGCGCGACCTGCTGCCGCTGATCGAGGGCACCACGGTCTCGACCAAGCACGGCGCGGTGAAGACCGACCACATCCTGTTCATCGCCTCCGGCGCCTTCCACGTCGCAAAACCGTCCGACCTGTTGCCGGAATTGCAGGGCCGCCTGCCGATCCGCGTCGAATTGCAGGCGCTGACCCGCGACGACATGCGCCGCATCCTGACCGAGCCCGAGGCCTCGCTGATCAAGCAATATGTCGCGCTGATGCAGACCGAGGGCCTGACGCTCGACATCACCGACAGCGCCATCGACGCGCTCGCCGACGTCGCGGTCGCCGTCAACTCGACGGTCGAGAACATCGGCGCGCGGCGGCTGCAGACCGTGATGGAGCGGGTGCTGGACGACATCTCCTTCACCGCCCCCGACCGCAGCGGCGAGACCGTCCGGGTCGACGCGGATTTCGTGCAGAAGCACGTCGGCGACCTCGCCAAGAACGCCGATCTGAGCCGGTTCATTTTGTAATTTCGGTTCAATCCGCTATCTATCCGCTGTCGTCCCTGCCTCGTGCGCACTTGCACACGAGGAGCATGAACCCATAATCACCAGCGGTCCTTGTCGGAAAAGATAGCGGCTCCAACCTTGGCTCAAACAGCATCCTGTGGTGATCGGTCCCGGGTCGCGCTTCGCTTGCCCGGGACGACGGCGGAATTTGATCGCGCCTCTTCGGGTGCGGCGTGACGGCACGTATCCTGCAAAATCCCTGGCGCGTGCTGCTCGCGATCAATGCGGCGGTGATCGCCGGCGTGTTCGTCCACAAGATCCAGCTGCCGCCTTACGTCCCCTACATCCATCTGCTCGTCGACTACCATTTCGGTTTCATCAAGCGGGCGCTGATCGGGGCCATCGTTGCGCTGTTCACGGACAGGGTGCCGGTCTGGCTGGTGTTCGCACTCGGCGGGGCGACATGGCTGGTAACGCTTGGGCTTTACGCAAGGCTGTTCCAGAAGACGTTCGGCTTCACCGCGCGAACGCTGCCGCTGTTCGTGTTCATCGCGTGCTCGCCGTTCTTCCTGAAGAACTTCATGCACACGCTCGGCCATTTCGACATTGATGGTTGCGCGCTGGCGATCGTCCTGCTGCTGATGCCGGCAGGCTCATTGCTGTTCGTGGCGACGGCCGCGCTGTTCGCGATTCTCCTGGTCCTGATCCACCACATCCACCTGCTGATGTATGTGCCGACCATCATCACCATCGTCGTGATCCGGCACTATCTCTCTTGCGGCTGCACCCGCACCAACATGGCGTTTGGCCTCGCCGCCATCGCGGTCGTCACCGCGCTGTTCTTCGCGGCCCAGTTCCTGGGAACGATGCCGATCCCCGAAGCGGATTTCGTTGCTTATCTCAAGACCCGGATGGCCGATCCGTCGCGCACCGACCTGCTGCAATTCAGCTACATCTGGTATCAGCCGCTGGCGAAGGAAATCTCCGACACCTGGGGCCGCCTGCCGCACAATATCCTCGGCGTGCCCGTGTTCGCGCTCCTGATCTGGCTGCATACGCCGCTGTGGCGCTTGTTCGCAAACCTGATCGGCGCGCTCGCGAGCGCGCTACACCGGCGCCTCGTGCTCGCGGCGCTGACCGGAATCAGCCTCGCCTATCTCGTGATGTTCGCGATGGTGTTCGACTATTCGCGCTGGATCTCGAACTGGGCGGTCTGCATGTTCCTGATGCTGCATGCGGTCAAGATGCTTCCGGCCGCGCGGGAGACCGCGCTGATCCCGTCTGAAGATCGCAGCACGAACATCTTCGGCCTGGTCCTCACTTTGATCCCGCGCGTCGGAATCGTGCGGCCGTTCTAGAGCTTTTTCGGTTCTGATCGAATCAGAACCGAAAAAGCTCTAGATTCTTGTTTTGACGCGTTTTCTTCACGCGAACCGGTATCCACTTCGCTCGAAAACGCTCTAATATCTCGCGCGCCTGATCCGCACATAGAGCGCGCCCTCGCCGCCATGGCAGATGGCGGCCTCTTCGAATCCGACGACCAGGCTGCGGAATTCCGGCAGGCTCAGCCATTCCGGCACCTGCCGGCGGAGCACGCCGCTTTCTCCGCCGCTTCTGCCCTTGCCGGTGATGACCAGCACGAAGGTGAGGCCGTCATCATGGGCGCGGTGCAGGAATCCGGTCAGCGCGCGATGGGCCCGAGTCTGGGTCATGCCGTGCAGATCAAGGCGCGCCTCGATCTCGCTGCGGCCGCGGGACAGTTTGGTGCGCTCACGCTTGCCGAGCGGCGCCAGCGGCGGAATCGCCGGTTTTGCCGCGCGCGGCGCTGGCGGAGCTGCCATCGGACGTGGCGGCGGCGCGGGTCGCGCGACCTGTGGCACAGGTGGAGGCTCGGTGCGAACCGTCGTCTGCGCCTTGGCCGCGCGATGCTTTTTCAGCGGCTTGACCTGTCGTGCGACCGAATCCCAGAGCTCGCGCTCTTCCTCGCTCAGCGCGCGGCGGCGCGGCGAGGGACGAGGCTCCAGCACGGGCGGACGGGACGATCGCTTCATTGCGGCGGATGGGAACGATTTTTCACCGGCCGCCGCGGTTCGCGAACGGGCTCCATCACGGGACGCGGGACCGGCAACGGGACCGGGCTGGCGACAGCGACCGTATCGCTCTTGCCTTGCGCGGCCGCTGCGGGCGCCGCCGCCGGTTTGGCCTGATCCTTGACCTGGTCCTTCCCGGGCTCCTTGCCAGTATCCTTGGCAGGATCGGTTTGCGGAAACAGCTTTGCGATCTTCTCCGAGGGCCTTGGGTCCGGGACCGGCAGCTTCGCGGCGCGCGACGCGGGATCGAGGCTCTTCGGCACCAGCATGACGAAGTGCATGGGATGACGCAGCCGCCCCGAGATCCGGCCGGCATCGGCGCCTGCACCGAAATAGAGATCGGCGCGCGCGGGTCCGATGATGGCCGAGCCAGTGTCCTGCGCGATCATCAGCCGATGGAACGGCGTCCTGGCGCGGTCGGACTCGATCGGCAGCTCGCCCTCGATGAAGAACGGCGTACCGTAGACATGGAGCGATTTGTCGACCGCGATGGAGCGCCCCGCGGTCAGCGGAATGCCCTGCGCGCCGACCGCCTCGTCCTTGTCGGACAGATTGACCTCGCGGAAGAAGATGTAGGCGCGGTTCTGGCGGCGCAGCTCCTTGGCGCCGTCAGGATTTTGAGCCATCCACTCCCTGATCTTCTGCATCGACATCTCCTCTTTCGGGATGATGCCGCGTTCGATCAGGATGCGACCCACGGCCGTATAGGGATAGCCGTTATAGGCGTCGTAGTTGAGGCGGAGCGTCGTGCCATCCTCGAACCTGATCCGCGCCGAGCCCTGGATCTGGGCGAACAACAGATCGGTCGGATCCTTCAGCCAGGCGATCTCCAGCCCGCGGCCGGCGATCTTGCCGTCCTCGATCTCGGCCCTATCGTAATAGGGCACCAGCTTGCGGCGGCCGATCTTGCGATAGACCGGGCCCTTGTTGGGCAGGCTGACCGAGTCCTGCTTGTAGCCGCGCACGAACAGGTTCGAAGGACGGCGATAGACCGGGACATTGTAGACATCGGTATGGGTGCGCGATCCCTCCAGCACCGGCTCGTAATAGCCGGTGACGAAACCATCGGGCTCGCCGAGACGCGAGATCCGCAGCGGCGCGAAATTCGTCTCGAAGAAGGCTTTGGCCTGGGCGTCGTCGGCAAGCTCGAGCGACCTGGCGGCGTTGCAGGGTTCGTTCAGCGAGCCGGCCAGCGCCTTCGGTTCGGAAGTGCCGGTCTGCGCATTGATCGACTTGCAGCTCGCGCGAAACGTCTTGTAGGCGGCGAGATGATCGTCGTCGTTCCAGCCCTTCACCTCGGTCCAGGGCAGCGGCAGATATTGCGCGCCTGATATTTCGAAGGGCAGGGGAAGCTGCGGATAGGGCAAGGCCCGCGGCGGAGCCGCGGGCTGGGCCGGAAGGTGGTGATGATGACTGCGATGGTGCCGCCGCGCCGCCTCGGCGCCGAGCGAAAACGACGACAGCACGACGATGGCAGCGCAAAGCGCCGTCGCGCTGTTCTTCAGGAACGCCTTAATTCGCGCTTCCGGTGCCAACCAGCTTCCAATTCGGATCGCGAGAGGTGATGTCGCGGGCGAAAGTCCAGATGTCGGTGATGTCGGCAACGGTATCGGCGCTGCCGTCGACGATGTTGCCGGCCTTGTCGCGGGTGGCCGAGATCATCTGCGAGACGAATCGGATGGTGAGCTGGGCGGTGCGATCGCGCAGCTCGGCGCCGATCAGCTCGGCCTTGTCGATCGAGACGAAGCGTGTCTCGGTCTTCTGCTCGTTCTTCTCGCGCTCCTTGATGGCGGCCTCGAAGCTGTCATAGACGTCCGACGACAACAGGTCGCGCAACGCCCGGCGGTCGCCATTGGCGAAGGCCAGCACGATCATCTCATAGGCGCCACGGGCTCCCGAGATGAAATGGCGCGGATCGAAGGTCGAATCCTTCTTGGCGATGGCGTCGAGACCCTGGGCGAGTGCGGTGCCCGGCTCGGTGAGGCCCTTCCAGCGATCGGAGGGCGGGGCCGGCTCGGCCGTCGGCGCCAGCGGGGCCTGCTCGATCACCTTGCCCGGCATGGTCACGACGTTCTTGTCCGGGGCTCCCCCCAGCGCGTTGCGGGCGGCGGTGCGGTCGAACGGCGGCCGTTCGTTGCCCGTCCGCTGGCCCAGCACGCTGCGCAGCCTCAGAAAGATGAAGACCGCCAACGCCAGGAAGATGATGGTGTAGATGTCCACGTGGTAATCGCTTTCTGGTCTTCTCTAGAAGGGGCCGTCTCAAAGGGGTCGCCGCCGGGAAAATCAATCCGGCCAGTAGACCGTTCCATACCTGAACGGCAAGTCTACATCACCATTTTAGGTCCGCGCGTCAGGTCCGTGGGATGTAGGCACGAAATCTCGCCCGGCCAATGGCGCCTTTTGGCACAGCGACGAGTGTAGCGCGTTTTATGCTTAAGGGGAAACCCGATCCTGCCCGGAAATCGCGCATCTTCAAGCGTTTAACGTACGATTTCGCGGGGGACCCGGGGCAAACGTCCCAGTTGTGGGCGCGGACCGGACCCCCCCTCCGGGACCGTTCGTCCTTGTGGAAAGAGGCGGCCCTATGTTAGCCAACCGCCGCGAAATTCAGCCCCCATCGGGTAAGGAGAGACTTTCATGACTAACGGTAACGGCACCCCTCCCGAGGCGGCCCAGGCTCCCCAGCTCAACGTGCTGGCGCAGTACACCAAGGACCTTTCGTTCGAGAACCCGAACGCTCCGAGCTCGCTCCAGCAGCAGAGCCAGCCGCCCCAGATCAACATCCAGATCAATGTCAGCGCCAACAACCTCAGCGAACAGGAGTTCGAGGTGACGCTGTCGGTCGAGGGCAAGGCCGAGACCGCTGGCAAGGTGATGTTCTCGTTCGAGCTCGCTTATGCCGGCGTGTTCCGGATCGCCAATGTTCCGCAGGAAAATCTGCACCCGCTGGTCATGATCGAGTGCCCGCGCCTACTGTTCCCGTTCGCCCGCGAGATCATCGCGACAGCGGTACGCGACGGCGGGTTCCCGCCCCTGATGCTGGACCCTGTCGACTTCGTCGGTCTCTACCGTCAGAACATGGAGCGGATGGCCGCTCAGCCGAGCGGTCAGGCCTGACCAGCCAGAGGGGCGGCTGGAGCGGGCAGGAACTCGTTCCAGATCGCCTTGTCACCCATGGTGGCAATGAAGGCCCGATGCGCCTCGCGCTCGGCATCTGTAATCCGCGGCGCGAGCGGCACCAGCCGCTGCCGCCGCGGCGTATCGCCGGACGCATTGACGCGGATATCCTCGGCGTCCGAAGCCAGCAGCAGCTGCGACTGCCGCGCCCCCACCAGATCGACATAGACTTCGGCCAGCAGCTCGGCGTCGAGCAGGGCGCCGTGCTTGGTGCGGCGTGAATTGTCGATCGCATAGCGCGAACAGAGATCGTCGAGCCGGTTCGACACGCCCGGATGCTTGCGCCGCGCCAGCAGCAGCGTATCGACCAGCCGCTCGCGCGGGATCGTTGCGCGCTTGATCCTGTCGAGCTCGGCATTGATGAAGCTGATGTCGAACGAGGCGTTGTGGATCACTAGCGGCGCATCGCCGATGAACTCCAGGAACGCGTCGACGACCTCGTGGAACAGCGGCTTGGTCGACAGGAATTCGGCCGACAGGCCATGCACCGCAAAGGCTTCCGCCGGCATGTCGCGTTCGGGATTGATGTAGACGTGATAGGTCTGGCCCGTCGGCATGCGGTTCAGCATCTCGACACAGCCGATTTCGACCAGGCGATCGCCGCGCAGGGGATCGAGGCCGGTGGTTTCGGTATCGAGAACGATTTCGCGCATGATTCTGGGGTGCCGTCTGGGGTGCGGCGAATCACGCCCGCCGCTGCGGCATTTTAACGACCTCGGCCAGGATGTGCGTGATTTGCGCGCGCACCGGCTCAAGTCCGTGTGACGTATCCACCACGAAATCGGCCCGCTTGCGCTTCTCGGCGTCCGGCATCTGCTTGGCGATGATGGCGTCGAGCTTGGCCTCGTCCATCGTGCCCCGCGCCAGCACCCGTTCACGCTGGAGTTCCGGCGAGGTCGACACCACGACCACGGCATCGACCCGCTTCTCGCCACCGGTTTCGAACAGCAAGGGAATGTCCAGCACCACGACCGGCGCCTTGGCCGCTTCCGCAGCGGCAAAGAATTGCTGGCGGGAGGCGCCGAGCATCGGATGCACGATCTGCTCGAGCTGTTTGATCGCGGCAGGATCATGCACGACGCGGGCGGAGAGTTTGGGCCGATCGACCTTGCCGTTCACGGTGGTTCCGGGAAACGCGGCCTCGATTGCGGGAGCGGCCTCGCCCTCATAGAGCTGATGCACGGCAGCATCGGCATCGTAGACGGGCACGCCGGCCTCCGCGAATAATTTCGCGGTGGTGGATTTGCCCATTCCGATCGAGCCGGTCAGTCCGAGGATCCGCATCAGCGCCCAGCCTTGTCTGCCATTCACACCGCAACTAGCCGCTCGCTGCGCAGGAACGCAAGCAGCGGCAGCAGTGGCAGGCCGAGAATGGTGAAGTGATCGCCCTCGATCCGTTCGAACAGATGGATGCCGAGGCTTTCAAGCTGATAGGCACCGACGCTGGTGGTGACGGCATCGCCGGCCGCATCGAGATAGGCCGAAAGCTCAGCTTCGCTCATCTGCCGCATGGTCATGCGGGCCACCGAGACGTCCTCGAAAACAATCCTGCCGTCGCGCGCCACGGCCACGGCGGAATTCAGCTCGTGACTCCTGCCGGCAAGATCGCGCAATTGCGCCAGCGCCTGGGCGCGGCCCGCGGGCTTGTTGAAGAGGCGCATCCTAAGGGCCAGCGTCTGGTCGGCGCCGATCACGCAGCTTCCGGGACGATCGATCGAGACCGCCCTGGCCTTTTCGCGGGCCAGCAGCAGCCCGATCTCGCGCGGATTGGACAATCCGGACGCGGCCTGGATGCCCCGCTCGTCGATATCGGCCGTCACGGCCTCAAATTCGAGCCCGGCATTGGCGAGCAGCATTTTTCGCGCGCTGCTTTGCGAGGCCAGGACCAAGGGAGATTTGCCGAGCCACAGACCCATCGCGAAACCTATTGCGAGGGCCGGTTGCGCTGACGATCGCTGTAGAGCTTCATGATCGCCGCGGCGGTTTCCTCGATCGAGCGCCGCGTGACGTCGAGCAGCGGCCAATCGTGCTTGGCGCTCAGCTTGCGGGCGAACGCGACCTCCTCGGCGACGGATTGCTTGTCGGTATAGGTGTCGCTGCTGGAGTCGGCGCCCATCGAGAGCAGCCGGTTGGTACGGACCTGGATCAGGCGTTCCGGGGTGGCGTGCAGGCTGACCACCAGCGGCCGGGTCAACGTCTCCAATTGCGCGGGCACCGGAATGCCCGGAACCAGCGGCACGTTGGCGGTGCGGATGCCGCGATTGGCGAGATAGATCGAGGTCGGCGTCTTGGAGGTCCTGGAGACACCGACCAGGACGACGTCGGCATCGTCGAGGCCTTCGACATGCTGGCCGTCGTCATGGATCATCGTGTAGTTCAGCGCATCGATGCGCTTGAAATATTCCGCGTTGAGAACGTGCTGGGCGCCGACCCGGCCGGTGGTGGCAGCGCCGAGATAGGCTTCGAACAGCTGCATCACCGGACCGATGATCGACAGGCTCGGAACATTGATGCCCTTGCACTTGTCCTCGAGCCTGGAGACCAGATCCTTCTCCAGCAGCGTGAACAGTACGATGCCGGGCGCCTCCTCGATCTCGTCGAGCACGCGATCGAGCTGCTTCTGGCTGCGCACCAGCGGATAGACATGCTCCACCGGAGTGACGTTGGCGTATTGCGCGGCGACGGCACGCGCGACGGTGATCAGCGTCTCGCCCGTGGAGTCGGAGACCAGGTGCAGATGGAAATAATTGTTCGAGGCCGGCACAAAAACCCTTTGTATGGAGTCGGTGTAGTCAGTGGATTACTGTGGACCTTAACCCCTCGGAAAGGGTTCCGCGACACCGGGGGCGGGACAAGTGCCAATTTTCTTCACACCCCTGCCCGGCTGAACAAGTTCGACACCCGGAAACTGCAGAATTGGGATCGTGCGGACAACCCCTTTGATAAGCTGCCGACAGCGTTAGCCAAGCCGTTGAGGCGGGGCGATTTATCCGGTCACGCCCAGGCCGGGCGGGATATGTGGATGGATGTGAACAAACGCGCGCGACCGCGCGGACAGAATTGCATGAGTCCTATCCACGCTCACTCAGACTCAAACCTTAAGAATCTAGAAAGTTTTAGGTAGAGGAGGACCGAGGACGCGGATATGTGTGTGCTCCCTCATCTATGAATGAAGTCTTACCGAACTCGTTCCATCCACCGATTGGTGAGACCGAAGCGTTTTCGGGCGAAATGGATCCCGGCATGTACGAATGGATCAAGGCGTTGCACGTGATCGCGGTCATCGCCTGGATGGCCGGCATGCTCTATCTGCCACGATTGTTCGTCTATCACTGCGAGGCGGAGATCGGCTCCCGGCAGTCCGAGACGTTCAAGATCATGGAACGCCGGCTGTTCAAGGCGATCATCAACCCGGCCATGGGTGTCACCTGGCTTGCCGGGCTCTATCTCGCCTGGTCCGGCCATTGGTTTGCCGCGCCCTGGCTGCATGTAAAATTGGCACTGGTCCTGGCGATGTCCGCGGTCCACGGCTTTTTTTCGCGCTGGGTGAAGGATTTCGCCGCCGACCGGCGCCTGCGGAGCCAGAAATTCTATCGGGTTATCAACGAGGTGCCGACCGTCTTGATGATTCTCATCGTCATCATGGTGATCGTGAAGCCGTTCTAGAAGGCCCAGCGCTTCGGCTTGCGCAGCGTGACGCGATTTTCTATATTGGCGACATCCCACCAAACGCAGGCGGATGTGGTTGTGTCTGAGCTTTCCAGAGGCCGGACACCGCATCAGGTTTGAAGCCTCACCGGCACTCACCTTGCCAGACCTGCGGACCTTACCTTTTTCGCGTCCGCATTTCAGAGCCTCCTCGCACCCCCTCCCAAGGTTACCCCACAGGACCACCCCAATGCGGGAAATTAAACTCCAGGACCTCAAGTCGAAGACGCCGGCCGAGCTCGTCTCGTTCGCGGAAGAGCACGGGGTCGAGAACGCCAGCACGATGCGCAAGCAGGAATTGCTGTTCGCCATCCTCAAGCAGCTGGCGCTCGCTGAAACCGATATCGTCGGCGAAGGTGTCGTCGAAGTGCTCTCGGACGGATTCGGCTTCCTCCGCTCGCCCGATGCGAATTATCTGCCGGGCCCGGACGACATCTATGTTTCGCCCTCGCAGATCCGCCGGTTCGGCCTGCGCACCGGCGACACGATCGAGGGCCACATCCGCAGCCCGAAAGAGGGCGAGCGCTATTTCGCGCTGCTGAAGGTCAACACGCTCAATTTCGAGGACCCGGAAAAGGCCAAGCACAAGGTCAATTTCGACAACCTCACGCCGCTGTTTCCGAATCAGCGTTTCCGCATGGAAATCGACGACCCGACGCGAAAAGACCTGTCTGCAAGGGTGATCGACATCGTCGCGCCCATTGGCAAGGGCCAGCGCGCGCTGATCGTGGCGCCGCCGCGCACGGGTAAGACCGTGCTGATGCAGAACATCGCGCATTCGATCACGCACAATCATCCCGAATGCTATCTGATCGTGCTCCTGATCGACGAACGGCCGGAAGAAGTCACGGACATGCAGCGCTCGGTGAAGGGTGAGGTCGTGTCCTCGACCTTCGACGAGCCGGCGGTGCGTCACGTTCAGGTCGCCGAGATGGTGATCGAGAAGGCCAAGCGCCTCGTCGAGCATGGCCGCGACGTCGTCATCTTGCTCGATTCGATCACGCGCCTCGGCCGCGCCTACAACACTGTCGTGCCGTCGTCCGGCAAGGTGCTGACCGGCGGTGTCGATGCCAACGCGCTGCAGCGCCCGAAGCGCTTCTTCGGTGCCGCCCGCAACATCGAGGAGGGCGGCTCGCTGACCATCATCGCGACCGCGCTGGTCGATACCGGCAGCCGCATGGACGAAGTCATCTTCGAAGAGTTCAAGGGCACCGGTAACTCGGAACTGATCCTGGACCGCAAGGTGTCGGACAAGCGCACCTTCCCGGCGATCGACATCTCGCGCTCCGGCACCCGCAAGGAAGAACTCATCACCGATCCGCAGGTGCTCAAGAAGATGTACGTGCTCCGCCGCATCCTCAATCCGATGGGGACGATGGACGCGATCGACTTCCTGCTCGACAAGCTGCGGTCGACCAAGAGCAATTCGGAGTTCTTCGACTCCATGAACACCTGAGCGCACTGTAGCATCAGATCAGAGGGCGCCTTCGGGCGCCCTTTTCGTTTGTGCGGCTTTGCTGCAGCGATTGTGCAGCATGACGGATGGCTCGGCGAAGTTTTTCGTCCTCATAAGGCATTGATATCTTTATATATTAATTGAGTTAGTAGCCCGGCGTTCCCGAAGCCAGAAATTCCGCAGCAAAATGACTGCTCCATATTGCAGTGCAATATAAGTATTATTGCGGTCCGGCGCGCAGCAAAATGGAATGCAGCGTTATCAAGAGGCGAGGTTTGCCTTTTCTCCGGTAGCCGGACAAATAGGCCATGCATTCGCGAGACCAGACCATCTTTGCGCTGTCGTCCGGCCGTGCGCCGAGCGCGATCGCCGTGGTGCGAGTCTCCGGGCCGCAGGCCGGCCTGGTGCTGACGACGCTCGGGGGCAAGCTGCCGCCGCCGCGACAGGCCAGCCGCCGGCTGCTCCGCGACGCTGCGGGCCAGCCGATCGACGATGCCATCCTGCTCTGGTTTCCCGGGCCGGCCAGCGCGACCGGCGAGGACGTCGCCGAATTTCACGTTCATGGCGGCCGCGCGGTGCTGGCCGCGCTCTTCACTGGAATTTCTAGTATTCCGAATACGCGAACTGCCGATCCCGGCGAGTTTACGCGGCGCGCGTTCGAGAACGGGAAGCTCGATCTCACCGAGGCCGAGGGCCTCGACGATCTCATTCACGCCGACACCGACCGGCAGCGGCGCCAGGCGCTGCGGCAATTGCAGGGTCTGCTCGGGAATCGCGCGCGCGACTGGCGCGAGCGCATCATCGAGGCCTCCGCCTTGATCGAGGCCGGAATCGATTTCTCCGACGAGGGCGATGTGCCCGCCGACTTGCTGGCGCCGGCGGTCAAGGCGATCACGGCGCTGCATGGTGAAATCTCGGAAGTGCTTGCGGCACAGGGACAAGCTGAACGCCTGCGCGACGGCCTGGTGGTCGCGATCGCCGGCGAGCCGAATGTGGGAAAGTCGACGCTGATCAACCAGCTGGCGCGCCGCGAGGTCGCGATCGTCTCGCCGCATGCCGGTACCACGCGCGACGTGATCGAGGTGCAACTGGATCTCGACGGTTATCCCGTCACGGTGATCGATACGGCCGGCATTCGCGAAACCGATGATCCCGTCGAACAGGAGGGTGTGCGGCGCGCGCGGGCGAGGGCTGAAGACGCCGACCTCGTCCTGTGGCTGGTCGAGGGCGAAGGAGCCGTCGATCCCGCGGCGAAGGGGTCTCCATTGGCGTTGGACGACAGGCGCGATTCGTCAGGCGGCCGTGTCTGGATCGTGCGGAACAAGATCGATCTGAGCGGCAGTGCCGGAGCCTTGCGTCAGGGCGAGTTTGAGATCTCGGCGAGCCGGGGCGACGGCATTCCTGATCTGTTCGAGGCGCTCGTGAAATTCGCCGCTGCGTTTTTCGGAACCGGTGAGGGTGCGTTGGTCACCCGGGCCCGCCAGCGAGACTTGCTGCGGCGAGCGTCGGACAGCTTGCACCGCAGTCTGGCGCTTGTGGAGGAGGGCGAGGAGCTCGCCGCCGAAGAGCTGCGTGCTGTTTCTTATGCTCTGGGCCGGCTGTTGGGCCGGATCGATGTCGAGGATGTACTCGGGGCCATTTTCCAGAAATTCTGCGTCGGGAAGTAGTTTTAGGCCAGAGGTCGAATGAGGCTTCCTTGTGTGTTTCACGTGAAACGGTCCGCGCCGGCTCGACGATGTTTCACGTGAAACATAATGAAGTGATCCGGTCGGCTTACCGGCGGTTCCGGTATTGCCTTGGTGGTGCAGTGCCTCCCGCTATCCGGGCCAATGTTCCCTGCCAGCGATCTCGCCTCGTTTCACGTGAAACAACAGCCGGACCACCGCATGTTCTACTGTGCATGGGGTTGTTTTCGTAGAAAGCATTTGGCGCGCGATTGGCCAGCTGTTTCACGTGAAACGCTGGCCTCGCCCAGTTTCTGCTTCCGGCTTTTTCTGCTCTGAGCTAGAAGTCCGCGCATGCGTACAGATCGAAAGAGTTACGACGTCATCGTGATTGGCGGCGGCCACGCCGGCTGTGAAGCCGCGGCCGCCTCTGCCCGGATGGGCGCAACCACCGCTCTGGTGACGCATCGTTTCTCCACCGTCGGCGCCATGTCCTGCAACCCCGCCATCGGCGGGCTCGGCAAGGGCCATCTGGTTCGCGAAGTCGATGCTCTCGATGGTCTGATGGGCCGGGTTGGCGATGCCGGCGGCATCCAGTTCCGTGTTCTCAATCGCCGGAAGGGTCCCGCCGTGCGTGGCCCCCGGGCCCAGGCTGACCGGAAGCTCTATGCAGCCGCGATGCAGGCTGCGATCCGGGAGACCCTGGGTCTTTCCGTCATCGAGGGCGAGGCGGACGAGCTGATCGTGGTCGACGGCCGGGTTACTGGACTGCGCCTGGCCGATGGCCGCGAACTCGGGGCGGGGGCTGTTGTCGTCACCACCGGCACTTTCTTGCGTGGTCTGATCCATCTCGGCGAGAAGAATTGGCCGGCCGGCCGCGTTGATGAGGCCCCTGCGATGGGTCTTTCCGCATCCTTTGAGAAGGCCGGCCTTACGCTAGGCCGGCTCAAGACCGGGACGCCTCCGCGTCTGGACGGAGCTACGATCGACTGGTCCGCGGTCGAAATGCAGCCCGGAGACGAGCCTCCGGAGCCGTTTTCGGTGATGACCCAGCGGATCACGACGCCGCAGATCCAGTGCGGCATCACCCGGACCACGCCGGCGACCCATGAGGTGATCCGGGCCAATGTCCATCGCTCCCCGATGTACTCCGGCCAGATCAAGAGCTCCGGACCGCGCTATTGCCCATCGATCGAGGACAAGATCGTCCGCTTCGGTGATCGCGACGGGCATCAGATCTTCCTGGAGCCCGAAGGTCTCGACGACAGTACGGTCTACCCCAACGGCATCTCGACCTCGCTCCCCGAGGAGGTCCAGCTCGCTATCCTCACGAGCATTCCGGGCCTGGAGCGGGTTAGAATGGTTCGGCCGGGCTACGCGATCGAATACGATCACATCGATCCCCGCGAGCTCGACCCGACCCTGCAGACCAAGCGTCTGCGCGGCCTCTTCCTGGCCGGGCAGATCAATGGGACCACCGGATACGAGGAAGCCGCCGGACAGGGCATTGTCGCCGGCCTGAATGCGGCACTGGCTGCCAGCGGGGCGGCACTGACGGTGTTCGATCGGGCTGACGGCTATATCGGCGTGATGATCGACGATCTCGTCACCCGCGGCATCAGCGAGCCCTACCGGATGTTCACGTCGCGGGCCGAATACCGGCTGACATTGCGCGCCGACAATGCAGATCAACGCCTGACGGAGAAGGGGATCGCGTTGGGGTGCGTTGGAAACGCCCGAATGCAGCATCACCGCACCAAGATGGACGCGCTGAATGCGGCCCGGACGCTCTCGAAGTCCCTGACCATCACCCCGAATGAAGCGATCAAGCACGGGATGACTCTGAACCGTGACGGCCAGCGCCGCTCGGCCTTCGAGCTGATGGCTTATCCCGATATCGGCTGGAGTCAGGTTCGGGCGATCTGGCCGGAGCTGGCGGCGATCGATCCCGTCATCGCCACCCATCTCGAGATCGACGCCAAATACGATGTCTACCTGGAGCGCCAGAGCGCCGATGTCGAGGCCTTCAGGCGCGACGAGGGGATGGGGCTGTCGGAGGTCGACTATCAGCAGGTCCCCGGTCTTTCCAACGAAGTCCGGGCCAAGCTGGAGAAGGCGCGTCCTTTCACCGTCGGCCAGGCCGGCCGGATCGACGGCATGACACCGGCGGCGCTTGGTATCCTCGCCGCCTATCTCCGCCGCGAAGCACGGAAGACTTCCAAGGCAATGGCATAGGCGTTTCACGTGAAACAGCGCGGATCGGGCGGGGACAGGCCGCTATCGCGACGACCCGGAGCGGGCGAGGGTGCTGCGCACCAGTCCGAACCGACAGCGGCCAGACCGAGGATCGACAAGGCCAGCGCCAATGACCGGTCGCTGGACGTCATCATCGCCGCCGACAAGGCCGCAGCGCTCGCGCTTGCGCCCGTCTCACCCGAAACCGAGGCCAGGCTCGATCGCTATATCGCGCTGCTCAGGGAGTGGCAGGCCAAGACCAATCTGGTCGCGCCATCGACCCTCCCGCATCTCTGGACCCGGCACATCGCCGACTCGCTCCAGCTCGTCGATCTCGCCCCCTCGGCCAAACGCTGGGCCGACCTCGGCAGCGGCGGTGGCTTTCCTGGCGTCGTGCTGGCTTGCGCGATGGCGGGGACGCCGGATGCGCGCGTGCACCTCGTCGAGCGAATCGCCAAGAAGGCGGCGTTTTTGCGCGAGGCCATCCGCGTCACCACATCACCGGGAGTCGTACATCTCGCGGAGATCGGGGATAATGTGGATAGAATCACCGGCCCAGTCGATTGCGTCACCGCGCGAGCGCTGGCTCCGCTACATCAACTCATCGGCTTTGCGGAGCCGCTGATGCGCGAGGGCGCAAAGGCGTTGTTTCTCAAGGGTCAAGATGTAGAGGCTGAATTGACCGAAGCCGCTAAATATTGGATTATTCAGCCGCAGCTCCACCCAAGCCGGACGGGTGATGGGTGGATCGTCGAGCTGGCTTCCGCCGAACGGCGCGGGTGAGGCGTTCAGGGGTCGAGTGGGGATTTTGCAATGAGCGTGATTGACGAGCCGCAGCAAGAGCAGACCGCCCAAGAACAGCCTGCAGAGGTGCCGCAGGGCCACCCGCGCATCCTGGCGCTGGCGAATCAGAAGGGCGGCGTGGGAAAAACAACCACGGCGATTAACCTCGGCACGGCACTCGCCGCGATTGGCGAGCGTGTCTTGATCGTCGATCTCGATCCGCAGGGCAACGCCTCGACCGGCCTTGGCATCGATCGGCGCAACCGGTCCTGCTCGACCTATGACGTGCTGATCGGCGAAGCCGCCTTGCGCGAAGCCGTGGTCTCGACCGCGGTGCCGCGGCTGCACATCGCGCCCTCGACCATGGATCTCTCCGGCCTCGAGCTCGAACTCGGCACCACGCCGGGCCGCGCCTTCAAGCTGCGCGACGCCATCGGCGCGCTCAACAACAACGTGTCGCCGGACGCCGACTACACCTATGTGCTGATCGACTGCCCGCCCTCGCTGAACCTGCTCACGGTGAATGCGATGGCGGCGTCCGATGCGATCCTGGTGCCGCTGCAGTGCGAATTCTTCGCGCTCGAAGGTCTGTCGCAACTGCTGCAGACGGTGGAGCAGGTGCGCTCGACACTCAATCCGAACCTGTCGATCCACGGCATCGTGCTGACCATGTTCGACTCGCGCAACAACCTCTCGAACCAGGTCGTCGCCGACGTCCGCCAGTTCATGGGCGAGAAGGTCTACAAGACCATGATCCCGCGCAACGTGCGCATCTCGGAGGCGCCTTCGTACGGCAAGCCGGTGCTGGTCTACGATCTCAAATGCGTCGGCAGCGAAGCCTATTTGCGGCTCGCCACCGAAGTGATCCAGCGCGAGCGCGAGCTGCGCGTCACGCATTGAGGATGCGCAGGGTGGGCAAAGGCGTCTTCGCCGGACCCACCATTTTCCGCACACAACCGGTGGGCCCGCTTCGCTTCGCCCACCCTACGACAATTCAGTTCTGGAGTGTTGCACCGTGAATCCAAGGGAGCTGGCGATGGCCGATGAAGCGCGTTCGCGACTGGGCCGCGGTCTTGCAAGTCTGATCGGTGACGTCGGCGGCGAGGCGCAGCATGTCGATCGCCCGCGCGCGCAGCGCAAGGTGCCGATCGAATTCATCAAGCCCAATCCGCGCAACCCGCGCCGCACCTTTTCGGACACCGAGCTCAAGGAGCTCTCCGAGTCCATCAAGCAGCACGGCGTGATTCAGCCGATCGTGGTGCGTCCGGTGAAGGGCGCGCAGGATCGCTTCGAGATCATCGCCGGCGAGCGGCGCTGGCGCGCTTCGCAGATGGCCGGCCTGCACGAAGTGCCGATCGTGCCGGTCGACATCAGCGACAGCGATGCGCTGGAATTCGCGATCGTCGAGAACGTGCAGCGCGAAGACCTCAACCCGATGGAAGAGGCGCAGGGCTATCACGCGCTCGCCAACGAGTTCAAACGCAGCCAGGACGAGATCGCAAAGGTCGTCGGCAAGAGCCGCAGCCACGTCGCCAACATGATGCGGCTGACGAAGCTGCCGGCCGAGGTGCAGGCCTTCATCGCCACCGGCGAGCTGACGGCGGGACACGCGCGCGCGCTGATCGGCGTGCCGGACCCGCTCGCAGCCGCCAAGCGCATCGTCGAGGAAGGGCTCAACGTCCGCCAGGCCGAAGCATTGGCGCATGAGGAGGGCGTACCGGAGCGCAAGCCGCAGAAGGCGCGCGCCAGCAGCGGCAAGGAAAAGGATCCCGACACGGTCGATCTCGAAAAGCGCGTCAGCGATGCGCTCGGCCTCAAGGTCACGGTCAGCCACCGCGATCCCGGCGGCTCCGTGCAGATCAACTACCGCAACCTCGACCAGCTCGACGAAGTGATGAAGCGGCTGGCGAAGGGCGCGCTGTAGGCCCCCTTGCACTCCACGACCGTCATCCTGAGGTGGCCGCTTCTTCAGCGGCCCTCGAAGAGCGATGGCCCGGCTGTATCGGGGCCGTTCATCCTTCGAGGCTCCCCACGCGCCGCTTTGTGCCGCGCGGCTCGCACCTCAGGATGACGGAGTTGGCTATCGCGGATTGCTTCGTCACGGGCGCTCCTCGCAATGAGGGCGGAGTAACGGTCTCTTATCCGCGCCGCTTCGCGTTCGCCGCGATCGCCATCAGCGTACGCTGGGCGATGGCGGCGGCCAGCGTCGATTGCTTGCGGGTGTCGAGCGCGGCGGTCGCGAGCTGCTCGATGATGCCGCCGAGCCGCGCCACGCTGAAATTGCGCAACGCGGTTTCGACCGCCGGCTTTCGCGAAAAATGCAGCCGTGGAAATCCGCCGTCGAGCACCGCGGACGCCGGCGTGCCGTCGGCGATGGCGAGCGCGGATTTGTGCAACCATGCGGCCTGTCGCTGTGCCGCGGAGATGATCACGCCGGGATAGGTGCCGGCGATCATGGCTTTTGCGAATTCGGTCTCGACGATGTCGGGCCGGCCGGCGAAGGCGCCGTCGACGATCGGATCGAGCTTCAGCTCGGACGCATCGGCGACCACGGCCATGACGTCATCCAGCGTAATCTCGCCTTTGCCATGGGCGTAGAGCGTGAGCTTGCGCAGCTCGTTGCGCGAGGCCTGGCGGTCGCCGCCGAGGAACGACATCAGCGCCGCGCGCGCATCCTGCGCGATGCGCAGATTCGCGATGCGGAGTTCGTCCTCCATCAGCCTGGCGAGGTCGCGCTCGGTGTCGGGATAGCAGCCGATCGCCACGGCCGTCTTGGCCTTCTCGCACGCCTTGCGCAGCGGCGACTCCGGGCGAAGCTCGCCGGCCTCGATCACGATGCGGCAATCCTTCACGCCCATCTCCGCCAGCGTGTCGATGCCGCTGGCAAAGCTGCGCGAACCGGCGCGGACGCGGATGGCGCGGCGGCCGCCGAACAGCGGCACCGTCATGGCTTCATCGACCAGGCGCGACGGCTCGGCCGAGAGCTCGTCGCCGTCGAGCTTGACCATCGCGAAGGGATCGTTGGGATCGTCGACGGCGGAGGCGATCAGCGCATCGGCGCGTTCGCGCACGAGGCCGGCGTCGGGACCGTAGAGCAGGATGATCGGTCGACCCGCGTCGGGACGGGCGAGGAAGGCGTCGATCTCTTTTCCGCGGAGTGCGACCATGACCTAGATCGTCATGACAGGAAGCAACCCTAGGTGCCCGCGGTGAAGAATGCGGCGAGGCGGGTCGTGATGTTTTCGGCGATCTCGTTGGCGGCACGATCCTCGGCATCACGCACCGCGCGATTGCGGGCGAAGCGCTGATAGGACCCGGGCATGTCGTAGGAGACGCGCGAGAACGTGGTGCCGGTCATCACCGACTTGCCGCTGACGACCTCGATCAGATTGTACTGGGCGTCGATGCCGTAGTTCTCGCTGCTCGGCAGACCGGTGTTGGCATCGACGATCAGGGAAGACTTGCTGGTGTTGAAGCGGATCACCAGCCGATGGGTCGGCGGCATGCCCGTGGCCGTGCCGTAGAGCTTGAAGGCGAGGGCGTTGCGAACTTCCACGCCGACCCTGGCTTCACGGGAGGCGTTCGCCTTGTCGATGGGCGGAAGATCGACCCCCATCAGCTTCTCGCGCAGGCCGGGGGTGCCATCGGTCCGTTCGGCATACATCGGCTGGAAGCAGCCGGCCGTCAGCGCCGCCAGAGCGGCGATGGCCAGCAGGCGGGCTGCGATGCGGATCCTAGCCGACAACATTCACGATCCTCTTGGGGACGATGATCACCTTGCGGACGGGCTTGCCGTCCAGGGCCAGTTTTACCGCATCGAGGGCCAAAACGGCAGCCTCGATTTCCGGATTCTGGGCCGCTGTTGCAACTGTGACCTCACCCCGCTTCTTGCCGTTGACCTGGACGACCAGGGTCACACTGTCTTCAACCAGCAAATCGCGTTCGATTTGGGGCCAATTGGCCTCGGAAACCAGCCCGGTATGGCCCAGGGCCTGCCAGCACTCCTCGGCCAGATGCGGCATCATCGGCGAGAACAGCTGGACCAGGATCTGGCTGGCCTCCCGGATCGCCCAGGCCAGATCCGGCGCGGGCTGGCCGGGGCGCTGGAGGATCTCCGAGAATGCATTGGCGAATTCGCGAATATGGGCTAGGCACACATTGAAGTGCAGCCGCTCGATACCGGTGGTGACCTTGTCCAGCGCGCCGTGGGCGGTCTTGCGCAGGGCGGTCGCCTCCGGCCCGAACGAGGCCGGCCGGGCCGCCGGTGCTGCCTTGCCGAGTTCCGCTGAATCATTCACTAGCCGCCACAGCCGCTGCACGAATCGCGAGGCGCCCTGGACGCGCTCGTCGCTCCAGATCACGTCGCGGTCGGGCGGGGAGTCCGACAGCATGAACCAGCGGGCGACGTCGGCGCCGTAGGTCTGGATGATGTCGTCGGGATCGACCGTGTTCTTCTTCGACTTCGACATCTTCTCGATCGCACCGATCGTGATGTCTTCGCCCGTGGCCAGCAGCGTTGCGCGGCGCCCGTTGCCGTCGACCTCGATCCTCACCTCGGCCGGCTGCACATAGGTGCCGTCGGCCTTCTGGTAGGTCTCGTGCACCACCATGCCCTGGGTGAACATGCCGGCGAACGGCTCGTCCAGCCCAATGTGCCCGGTCGCCTTCATCGCGCGGGTGAAGAAGCGGCTGTAGAGCAGATGCAGGATCGCGTGCTCGACACCGCCGATATACTGGTCGACCGGCAGCATCCGGTTGGCGACGGCAGGCGTCGTCGGCGCGTTTTCGTTCCAGGGATCGGTGAAGCGTGCGAAGTACCAGGACGAATCCACGAAGGTGTCCATGGTGTCGGTTTCGCGTTGGGCCTTTCCACCGCATTTGGGGCAGGTGACGTGCTTCCAGGTCGGGTGATGGTCGAGCGCGTTGCCCGGCTTGTCGAAGCTCACATCTTCCGGCAGCGCCACCGGCAGGTCGGCGCTCGGCACCGGGACCACATCGCATGTCGGGCAGTGGATCACCGGAATCGGGCAACCCCAATAGCGCTGGCGCGAAATGCCCCAGTCGCGCAGGCGGAAATTGACCTGGCGCTCGCCGACCGGCGCATTGCCGCGCAGCTCGCTCTCCAGCCGCTTTGCAACCTCGTCCTTGGCCTGATCGATCGTCATGCCGTCGAGGAAGCGCGAATTGATCATGCGGCCGTCGCCGTCATAGGCGGTGTCCGTGACCACGAAGGTCTTGGGATCCTGGCCCTCGGGGCAGACCACCGGAATGTTGCCGAGATTGTACTTGTTGACGAAGTCGAGGTCGCGCTGGTCATGCGCGGGGCAGCCGAAGATGGCGCCCGTGCCGTATTCCATCAGCACGAAGTTGGCGACATAGACCGGCAGCTTCCAGGTGGGGTCGAACGGATGCACCGCGCGGATGCCGGTGTCGAAACCTTGCTTCTCCGCGGTGTCGATGATCGACTGCGCGGTGCCGATCTTCTTGATGTCGGAGATGAAGGTCGCAAGCGCGGGGTTCTTCGCGGCGGCCGCCTGTGCCAGCGGATGATCGGCCGAGATCGCCATGAACTTCGCGCCGAACAGCGTGTCGGGGCGCGTCGTGAAAATCTTCAGTTCGCTCTCGCCGGCGGGCGTGGTCGCCTGGTCCAGCGCGAAGCGGACCAAGAGGCCTTCAGAGCGGCCGATCCAGTTGCGCTGCATCAGCCTCACCTTGTCGGGCCAGCGGTCGAGCGTATCCAGCGCCGACAACAGTTCCTGCGAGTACTTCGTGATCTTGAAGACCCACTGGCTCATCTCGCGCTGTTCGACGATCGCACCGGAGCGCCAGCCGCGGCCGTCGATCACCTGCTCGTTGGCCAGCACGGTCATGTCGATCGGATCCCAGTTGAGCTTGCGTTTTTCGCGCTCGGCGAGGCCGGCGGCGAGCATGTCCAGGAACATCTTCTGCTGGTGCTTGTAATAGGAGGGATCGCAGGTCGCGATCTCGCGGCTCCAGTCCAGCGACAGCCCGATCGAGCGGAGCTGTTTCTTCATCGCGGCGATATTGTCGTAGGTCCAGGCCTTCGGGGCGACCTTGCGCTCGATGGCGGCGTTCTCGGCCGGCAGGCCGAAGGCGTCCCATCCCATCGGGTGCAGAACGTTGAACCCCTTGGCCCGCATGAAGCGGGCCAGCACGTCACCGAGCGTGTAATTTCGGACGTGGCCGATATGGATGCGCCCGGACGGGTAGGGGAACATCTCGAGGACATAGTATTTCGGCCGCGAATCGTCGTTTTTTGAAACGAAGATCGCCTGCTCGTCCCAGGCAGCCTGCCAGCGCGGTTCGGCGTCGCGGGCGTTGTAGCGTTCGGAGGTCATGGAATCGTTCGGTTTTCGTGGTTTGGGCCGCCTAAAGACGGCGGACTAGGCCATAGAAGTCCTCAAGGGGTCAATGGGTTGCCGCTATCGGCGGGGTCGCGCAAGGCTGATCCGCAATAGTACGGATCGGCCCGTTGGGGTCGGATTAAGGCGTCGGTGCGACCTTGGCCGCCAACGGTGGCGCCAGGCGATGGATTCAGACTGCGACGATCTAGATCACGACTATGCCGCGTCCATCGCCGGACGGGCGATGCGGAGCATGGCCGAGCAACATATCCCACCGACACCGGCCAATTTTGCCGTCTGGTTCCATTATCTGGCAGGCCAGCACGACGATTTGCGCAACGCCATCGACCTCTTGATCGACCACAACCGTCCTTTCGACAGCAGGACCAATCAGGATCTGTTCGAGACCTATGTGGCGCCCCGGGTGAGTGCCGTCGTCGCCAACACGTCCGAGCAGCTGCATAGCCTGATGGGCGCGGCGAAGGAGTTTCTGGCGACCGCGATCGCGGACAACAAATCCCAGATGCAGGCGATCAGCGAGGTCACCGATCAGGGCCATGCCGGCGTCGATCCGAAGGTGCTGGTCGGCCAGCTCATGAAAGAGCTGGCGCGCGCCGCCGCGAGAGCGACACAGCTGGAGGCGGGCTTTGCGGAAAAGACCCGCGAACTCGACGTGATTCGCGATTCGCTCTCCAAATCCGAGCAGCGTGCCCGGACGGATACGCTGACGGGCCTCGCAAACCGGCGGGCGCTCGACGAATTCATGCGCAAGGCGCAGACCTCGGCCGACTGGGGCGAGCCGCTCAGCGTGCTGCTGCTCGACATCGACCACTTCAAGACCTTCAACGACAATTTCGGCCATGGCGTCGGCGACCAGGTGCTGCGCCTGATCGCTCGGGTGTTGCGTGAAAAAGTGCGCGAGCAGGATCTGCCGGCCCGCTATGGCGGCGAGGAACTGATCGGCGTGCTGCCGGACGCCGACCTCTATGTCTGTGCGGAGATTGCCGAGCGCATCCGCCATGCCATCGCCGAATGCACCATCACGCGCCGTTCGACCGGCGAGACCCTGCCCAGCATCAGCGTCTCGATCGGGGTGGCGCAGTACCGGACCGGCGAGGCGATCGCCGATCTGATCGAGCGCTGCGACCGCGCGCTATATCTCGCCAAGGGCGGCGGCCGCAATCGCGTGGTGACGGAGATCGAACTCGAGCGCGCCAGGGCTGCGGGGTAACGTCCCTGGAGCGAATGGAATGCCGGTTCGCGTGAAGAGGCCAATGTAACGACGAAATCGGCACCCCCGTTCCGTGCCATTGGAAGGGAACTGCCTGTGGCGATCAGCCCACCATCATCATGTTGGTCGCGCCGTTTTCGATCACCTGGATGCGATGCTCCATGACGTTGTTGCGGCCGCGATGTTTGGCGGCATAGAGCGCGGCGTCGGCGGCTTCGATGAGATCGCCGGGACGCATGCTCTCGTTGGGCCGGGTTGCGGCAACGCCGATCGAGACGGTGACGATCATGTGCGCCGAGGTGATGTGCGGCAGGCACAGCTTGAGCACCGCCGTGCGCACCTGCTCGCCGATCTCGACGGCGCGGTCCAACTCGGTGTTCGGCAGCAGCAGGCAGAACTCCTCGCCGCCATAGCGCGCCGCAAAGCCGGCCGTGTCGGCGGCGATGCCGGACAGCGATTCCCCGAGCCGGGTCAGACAGGAATCGCCTTCGAGATGGCCATAGGTGTCGTTGAACAGCTTGAAGTGATCGACGTCGATCATCAGCAGGGCGAGATCGCTGCCATATTGCTGTGCGCGCATCCATTCGAAATCGAGCCGGCTCTGGAAGCCGCGGCGATTGGCGAGCCCCGACAGCATGTCGATCGAGGCCATCACGGTCAGCCGGTCATTGCTGGCGATCAGCTCGCGTTCACGCTGGCTGAGCTGCGCGGCCATCGCGTTGAACGCGCGGGCCAGCGGCACGAACTCGGAGGGTAGCCGGTTGCGCGCGGCACGCGCCGACAGGTCGCCTTCGCCAAGGCGCTTGGCCATGTCCGCGAGCATCTCGATCGGCTTGATCACGAGCTTCTCGGCGGCGATCAGCGCGCCGAGCAGAACGAACACGACGACGAAAGCGAGCTGGAGATAGGCGGTGCGGATGTCGCGGCTCACCGCCGCGGAGACCTTGTCCTCGTCGATGCTCGCGATCAGGCGGGCATTGGTGCCGGCGATGCGGATGTAGCTGACCGCGCGGCGGGAGCCGTCCGCGGCCAGAAAAGAGAGTGAGCCTTCGTCCTGGTCCGACCGCAGCGCCTTGTCGGCGATCGCGGACATCAGGGGCATGTTGTCGAGCGGACGGCCGATCGCGCTGTGCTGGTCGGAGGGTGCCGCCAGCACGGTGCCGGCACTGTCGACCAGGACGGCCGTGATGCCGGCGCGGCCGCCGAGATTGTTCATCACCTTCGACATCCAGTCGAGGTTGACGGTCGCCAGCACGACGGCATCCGCCGTACCGCTGAAGGCGGATACCGGATAAACCGCCATGACGGTCGGCGCCAACACGGGCCGCGACAGGATGAAGTCGCTCAGCACGAAGCGGCCGGTCTGTTGCGCCTGCTGGAAATAGGGCCGGTCGCTGAGGTCGAGACCGACATACATGTTGTTGGTGGCGCACTGGATGCGTCCGTCCTGGCCGGCGATCAGCAGGGTGCGGATCCAGGGAAGGTTCGACGGCAGGCTCGCACGCAGCACGTCACAGCTCTTGCTGACGCCGCCGGCGGATGCGCGTATGAAGGCTTCCGATTTCAGGATGGTCTCGACCGACGAGATCACCTCGCGCTGCGCGTCGGCGCTGTGCCTTGCGACTGTGGTGAATTCGGTCGTGGCCTGCGCGATCTGCCGGGCGCGCGTGTCCTCGAGCGAACGGATGCGCTCGAACATCAAGGGCGTCACGAGAATCACCGCGAGCAACGCCAAGCGCGCCCGGATTCCCAGAACTTGCTTGAGTTTCGCTCGTTTGCGGTTGAAACTGACGTTTGACATCTTCGCTACCCACCCCGCGGGCGAAGGTAAAGCGAAGGGTTCAAAAACTCTTTCTTGAAGTCGGTAAAATTGGACTTACCTCCGTTACGATCGCAGACAATCGAACTCATGACAGAATCAAACGCTGCGCCGGTAACCGGCCATTCACCAAACGCGCTCGCAACAGTCGAGGCCGAAATCGCGCGGGCCTGCAGTGACGCGCGGCGCGAGCGTGCCTCGGTCACGCTGATCGCAGTGTCCAAGACGTTCGCGGCAGATGCAATTGTGCCGGTCATCGCCGCCGGACAACGCGTATTCGGCGAAAATCGCGTGCAGGAGGCCAAAGGCAAGTGGCCTGCGTTAATGTCCGATTACGCCAATATTGCACTGCATCTGATCGGGCCGCTGCAATCCAACAAGGCCAAAGAGGCGGTCGCGCTGTTCGATGCGATCCATTCGGTCGACCGCCCGAGCATTTGCCAGGCGTTAGCCAAGGAAATCGAATCCCAGAACCGGCATCCGGAATTGTTCGTCCAGATCAATATCGGCGAGGAGCCGCAGAAGGCCGGCATAGCCCCCGGCGAGGCCGATGCCTTCATCGCGAGCTGTCGCGACACCTATGGTCTGAAGATCTCCGGCCTGATGTGCATTCCTCCGGTCGACGAACCGCCGGCGGCGCATTTTGCCCTCACCGCCAAGATCGCGGAGCGCAACGGACTGAAGAAGCTCTCGATGGGCATGAGCGCTGATTTTGCCACTGCCATCATGCTCGGCGCCACGCATGTCCGCGTGGGCAGCGCGATCTTCGGGCATCGGTAGCTGCTGTCGTCCCGGACAAGCGCAGCGAAGCGGAGCGCTGATCCTGATACCGCGTGATCCCAGTTTGGCGAATGGTCTTCGTGCCGGTGAGAGTTAGGCAACTCCCAGCCTTCCAAACTTCTCCCTGGGGCGATGGATCACGGATCTGCGCTTCGCTTGTCCGGGACGACAGCGGAGAAGGCCGCGCCTACACGAATCCCACCGACACTTTCCCCAATGCACCAAAGTCCGCCGCGAACTGATCGCCGGCCTTGATCGGCAGCGGCGGATGGCAGGTCCCCGTCGTCACCACCTCCCCTGCCCGCAGAGTGAGGCCGAGTCCCCGCAGCTCGTTGGCAAGCCAGGCCAGGGCAGCGCGGGGATCACCGAGGACGTTCTTGCCGTGGCCGATGTAGCGCTCACCCCGCAGCGTGATCTGCGGCCGCTCCTCGACCAGATCGATCGCGCGCCAGTTCGCGGTCGTCGGCGCGCCCAGCACGAACAGATGCGCACAGGCATCGTCGGCGATGAGCTGTGCCTCGCCCGCGCCGACGAAGTCGGCAAAGCGCGAATCGGGAATCTCGATCGCCGGATGCAAGCTGTCGACGGCCGCGAGCACCTCGTCGACGGTGTATGGCGTCGTGCGCGGCGGCAGATCGCGGCCCATGCGAAAGGCGAATTCGGGCTCGCCCACAGCCATCTCGTTGCCCTTCATCGATGCCGTACCGCCATCGGCGATCACCATGTTGCCCATGATGCGGCCGGCCAGCGGTCCTGCGACGTTGATGTGCTTCTGTCCCGCTTCGCTCGTGGCCGCGATCTTCCAGCCGAACAGTTTTCCAGCCGCGTGTGTTTCGAGCGCGGCCTGGATGGCGTAGCCGTCAGCGCGGCTCTGCGGCCGTAAACCTTTCTCCAGCGCGTCGAGCTTGGTGCCGTCGCGCCAATGCCGGACGAGTTCGCGCGATGCGGCGGCGATCTGATCCTTGTCGAGCATGTGTCCTCACCCGATGATGATTTTCGTTCGCGGTCCGAGCCGTCGCAGCAAATGCAGCATCGCCGCGCGGGTCATGGAGACGCAGCCCGCGGTCGGCCCGAAATTGTCGCGCGCCAGATGCAGGAAGACGGCGCTGCCGCGGCCGGCGATCCGCGGCCTCGTATTGTGGTCGATTTCGATGATGAAGTCATAGAGGTGATCGACCCGCTTGAGCCTGTCACCGCCCTGCTCCCGACCACGCCGGATCGGTTGGTTGTAATGGCGGTCCTTTGGGTCCTCGCACCAGGCGTCCATGTCGCCGATGGTCCGCGCCGGCAGGAAGGTCTGCGGGCGGCTGTGCCGGTCGCCACGCCACCATAATTGCCTGGGACGGAAGCTGCCCCTGGGGGTGCCGCCGTCGCCCTCGCGCTTGTTGGCCAGGATACCGCCGCGCCCCAGCGCCACCGGAATCGTCAACGATCCCGCCGTTAGCCAGCCACGCCGCGGATTTCCCGCGGCAGCCTTAACGCGGATCGCCCGAACCGGCCCCGCGCTCCGATTCCTGGTGTAACCAACTGATGCAGCTTTATTTTTCATGCGCGAACGCGTTCTGGACTTCATTACAGGACATTCATCAAAACGGCCTGTTATTCTGGGTTAGAGTGGTTCTGGCTTGTGAATCGGTAACAGCCCACTACTTCAACACGAACAACAATAAAAACGGCGACCCCTAACTTTCCCTCGCGGCTGGGTGCAGCATGCATGCGCGCCGAGTCGGACTCCAAAAGGATGACCCCCTATGGCCAATGCCCGCAAGATCCTCATCGTGGATGACGATACCGATCTGCGCGATACGTTGGTGGAGCAATTATCGCTGCACGAAGAATTCGAAGCCTCCGCCGTCGATACCGGCGCCAAGGGCGCAAGCGCCGCGAAGGCCAATTCCCCCGACCTCGTCCTGATGGACGTCGGCCTGCCCGACACCGATGGCCGCGAAGTTGTCCGCTCCCTGCGCAAGGGCGGGTTCAAGGCTCCGATCATCATGCTGACCGGGCACGACACCGATTCCGACACGATTTTGGGTCTGGAATCCGGTGCCAACGACTATGTCGCAAAGCCCTTCCGTTTCGCTGTCTTGCTGGCCCGCATCCGTGCCCAGCTCCGCCAGCACGAGGCCAGCGAGGATGCGGTGTTCTCGGTCGGCCCCTACTCCTTCCGCCCCGGCTCGAAGATGCTGACAGCGGCCAATGCACGCAAGGTCCGCCTGACCGAGAAGGAAACGGCGATCCTGCGATTCCTTTACCGGGCCGGCCAGATGCCGGTGTCGCGCGAGACCCTGCTCCAGGAGGTCTGGGGCTATAATTCCGGCGTCACCACCCACACGCTGGAAACCCACATCTACCGCCTGCGCCAGAAGATCGAGAAGGACGCCGCCAACCCGGAAATCCTGGTGACGGAAGCCGGTGGCTACAAGCTGGTGCCGTGATACGTTCCGGAAGCGCGCGATTCGTCATAAATTCGCGCTTTCCTCGAGCTTCGGACCGGAATGTCAATCGACGACGACGTAGCGCTTCTCGAGCGTGTCCCGACATTACGCCTGTTGGGAGACGCCTCGTTGCGCATGCTGGCGATCGGCTCCGAGCAGCGTAACTTCGTCCGCGGCGACATCCTGTTCAATCTCGGCGACGACGCCGATGCCGGATTCGTGGTTCAGCGCGGCGCCTTCCGGGTCGACGACGGCGCCGGAGCCGAGATGATCGCAGGTCCCGGCGCGCTGATCGGCGAACTCGCTCTGGTGGTGCCGATGAAGCGGCCGTCGAGCGCGATCGCGATCGAGCACGCCTCGGTCATCCGAGTCGCGCGCAGCCTGTTTCAGCGGGTGCTTGAAAGCGACCCGGCTGCAGCTCTCCGCCTGCGCGACGAATTCGCGGTTCGCTCCAGCCAGATCGCCAGCGATATCTTGATGGCGGGCGCGAAGCTGACGTCCTGAACTTCCCCCCCCCCTCATTCCGGGGCGCGCGTAGCGCGAGCCCGGAATCCATGGAGCGGCAGAGACGGTGGATGAATGGATTCCGGGTTCGCGACTTTGTCGCGAACCGGAATGAAAGGAGGTCACACCTCCAGCGTCACCGTCACCGGCACGTGGTCCGACGGACGCTCCCAGCTCCGCGCATCGCGCAGAATCCTGAAATCACTCACCGCATCCTTCAGCGCGCGAGAGACCCAGATGTGGTCGAGCCTGCGGCCGCGGTCGCCGACGGTCCAGTCGGCGGAACGGTAGCTCCACCACGTATAGACTTTTTCCGACATCGGAATGCGATCGCGTGCGACGTCGACCCATTCGCCGGCCTCGAGCGCGGCCTTGAGCTTCTCGGTCTCGACCGGCGTGTGCGACACCACCTTGAGCAGCTGCCTGTGCGACCACACGTCGTTCTCGTGCGGGGCAACGTTGAGATCGCCGACCAGGATGTGGCGATCCTCCCCGCGCGGATGCAGCGGCTCGCAGGCCTTCATCTCGTCGAGGAAACGAAGCTTGTGGTCGAACTTCTCGTTCAGGGCGGGATCGGGAATGTCGCCGCCGGCGGGCACGTAGAAATTATGCAGCACCAGCGGCTTTGCGATAGCGGCCTTGCTTCCGAACGACACCGAAATGTGGCGCGAGTCTATCTTGTCGCAGAAGGTGCGGATGTCTTGCGACTCGAACGGGATTTTCGAGACGATGGCGACGCCATGATAGCCCTTCTGCCCATTCAGCGCGACATGCTCGTAGCCGAGCTGTTTGAAGCGCTTCAACGGAAAGGCGTCGTCGATGCACTTGGTCTCCTGCAGGCACAGCACATGCGGCCGCGCGCTCTTGAGAAATTTCGCGACCAGGTCGATGCGCAGCCGCACCGAATTGATGTTCCAGGTTGTCAGGGACAGGCGCATGAGAACGATCTAACAAACTCCATCCGTCATGGCCGGGCTTGTCCCGGCCATCCACGCCTTTTTTGGGTCCTGGAAACGTGGATGCCCGGGACAAGCCCGGGCATGACAATCATCCGAGCGGCCGCCGGGCCTATCCCGGCGACTGCCCGTAATTGGTGAAGTCGATCTTGAACATGCTGGGATCGAGCTTCTTGGTCGCGTCGAGATTGTAGACTGCGATCGTGGTGTCGTAGCCCTGCGGGTCGGTGACGGTCCACTGTTTCAACTGGCCGTCCTTGGCGCCGAACATCAGGAGCAGCCGGCTGGTGCCGACCAGCGCCTGCTTCTCCTCGATGGTGACGCTGACGAAGACGTCATCGGCCGAGACGTTGACGACGTTGGTGTCCTTCATCAGATCGATGCGATCGGACAGCAGGAAGCGGAGCGGCGTCTGCGACAGCGGATAGACGTCCTGCGTGGCGAGCTTGCGGTCGCGCACCACCAGCGACGATCCGTCGGCGACGATGTCGATCGGGCTCGGCGCGTCGTATTCGAAGCGTACCTTGCCGGGCTTCTGGATGTAGAAGTCGCCCTGCGTCTTGCTGCCGTCGGGGCCGACCTGGACGAAATTCCCCACCAGCGTCGACAGCGAGGACAGATAGGCGCTGACCTTGGCCGCCTGCGCCTTCTGGTTGGCGTCGAAGGTCTGGAAGATGCTGCTCGGCACGTTGCGGCGCGGATCGGGGATGACCGGTGTCGGCGGTGTCTGGGTTGCGCCGGTGACAGCGGGGCCGCCGGCAGACGCGCCGCCGTCACGACCCTTCGGCGCGGGTTTCGGCACGGGCACGGTCTGGGCCACGGACGCTGCGGTCACCATCGCGGCGGTGATGAGAAGCACGCCGGTGATGCGCGCGCCGCGCGCAGCGAGGGTGGCAGCGAATCGAATGTCCGGATGTCTGATCAACGCGTCGTCCTGGTTGGCTGGGCGTCTTTTTAGCGTGATTTCTGGCAAATGCAGATAACGTTTTTGCGTGAAATAATCTTCTGAGGCGGCCCGCCTCACATATGGCTGTCTTCTTCCTCGACCAGAATCTCGCGTTTGCCGGCATGGTTGGCGGGGCCGACGATACCTTCGAGTTCCATGCGCTCCATCAGCGATGCGGCGCGGTTATAGCCGATTTGCAGCCGGCGCTGGATGTAGCTGGTCGAAGCCTTGCGGTCGCGCTTGACGATGGCAACGGCCTGCTGGAACAGGTCGCCGCCGCCATCCGCGCCCATGCCGCTGGCGTCGAACACCGCGCCGCCGTCCTCGTCCTCGGTGGGCTCCTCGGCCGTGACCGCCTCGAGATATTCCGGCTGGCCCTGCGTCTTGAGGTGGCGCACCACCTTCTCGACCTCGTCGTCCGACGCGAAAGGACCGTGCACGCGGCTGATGCGGCCGCCGCCGGCCATGTAGAGCATGTCGCCCTGGCCGAGCAGTTGCTCGGCGCCCATCTCGCCCAGAATGGTCCGGCTGTCGATCTTGGAGGTGACCTGGAAGGCGATGCGGGTCGGGAAGTTCGCCTTGATGGTGCCGGTGATGACGTCGACCGACGGGCGCTGCGTCGCGAGGATCACGTGCAGGCCGGCGGCGCGCGCCATCTGCGCGAGGCGCTGCACCGCGCCTTCGATGTCCTTGCCCGCGACCATCATCAGGTCGGCCATCTCGTCGACGATGATGACGATGTAGGGCAGCGGATCGAGCGAGAGCTTCTCTTCCTCGTAGATCGCCTTGCCGGTTTCCTTGTCGAAGCCGGTGTGCACCGTGCGCGTCGGCTCCTCGCCCTTGGCCTTCAATTCGAGCAGGCGCGTATTGTAGCCGTCGATGTTGCGCACACCGAGCTTGGCCATGTTCTTGTAGCGCTCTTCCATCTCGCGCACGGCCCATTTCAGCGCGACCACCGCCTTCTTGGGGTCGGTCACGACCGGCGTGAGCAGATGGGGAATGCCGTCATAGACGGAGAGTTCGAGCATCTTCGGATCGACCATGATCAGGCGGCACTGGTCCGGGCGCAGGCGGTAGACCAGGCTGAGGATCATGGTGTTGATGGCAACCGATTTGCCGGAGCCGGTGGTGCCGGCGATCAGCATGTGCGGCGTACGCGCAAGGTCGATGATGACGGGATCGCCGCCGATGGTCTTGCCGAGGCAGAGCGGCAGCTTCGCAACCGAATCGACCGTCTCCTTGGCGACCAGCAGCTCGCGCAGATAGACCTTTTCGCGATGCGCGTTCGGCAGCTCGATGCCGATGGCATTGCGGCCGGGCACGACCGCGACACGCGCGGACAGCGCGCTCATCGAACGGGCGATGTCGTCGGCAAGGCCGATGACGCGCGACGACTTGATGCCCGGCGCCGGCTCCAGCTCGTACAGCGTGACGACGGGACCCGGATTGGCTTTCACGATCTCGCCGCGCACGCCGAAATCCTGCAGAACGCCTTCGAGCGAGCGCGAATTGGCCTCCAGCTCGGCCTTGCTGAGCGGCTGGCGATCGCCGGCCTTCGACGCGGCCAGAACGGACACGGATGGAAGCTCGAACTTGTCGGAGGATTTTTTGGAAGCGCCCTTTGCTGCCGGCTTCTTGCGCGGGGCGCGCGCGGCGGGCTCTTCCTCTTCCTCCTCCTCGTCGTCTTCCGGTTCCTCTTCGTGCGCGTCTTCGTCGTCTTCGTCATGCGCATGCGGGGAGATCGAGGGTGCGGCGCGGCCGCCACCGAGATTCGGTTCCTGGCGGCTGAACGAAACGGCCTTGCTCTTGGGGCCGCTCGAGACGAGCGAGCGGTACGCGGCGCCACACAGCCAGATCAGCCGCGCCCTGGTGCTCATCAAGGCGTGGAACAGCCATCCCAGCGACACCGAACCGCGATCGCTCTCGTCGTCTTCGTCGAGCGGCTTGTCGTCATCCTCGATCTCCGCAAGCTCGTCGTCATGCTCGCGTGCGCCGAGGCCGCAGGCGACCAGGAAGGTCGCGGCCATCGCGGCGAACAGGATCGTGCCCAGCACCATGCGATAGATCGTGCCGGCCGGTCCGAAGATCACCGCGGGCGCGCGCACCAGGGCGTCGCCAACGACGCCGCCGAGGCCGGTCGGCAGCGGCCAGGCGCCGCCATGCGGCCAGCAGCTCACGAAGCCCGATGCGATCACCGTGCAGAGAATCCAGCAGCCGAGCCGCAGGGCTTCGCGGTCGAACGGGCGGTGCGTCATCATGCGCCAGCCCCAGACCGCGACGGTGAGGATCAGCATGATCGCGCCGAGCCCGAGGATCTGCATCGCAAGGTCGGCGCCGATCGCGCCGGCATAACCCAGGATGTTGCGGATCGGCCGCGAGGTGGCGTGGCTGAGGCTGGGATCCTGCACCGACCAGGTCATCAGCGCGGCCGAGGCGACGCCCGACAGCGTGATCAGGCCGAAGCCGGCGAGTTCGCGCACACGCCGGCCCAGCGCCTCGCGGATCGAGGCCGGCAGATGCCCGACCAGTGGAATGACACGTTCGATCGCCGACATGCTCACGGGCCCCGCCTAACCCAGAGTCTCGACCAGCCGGTGCAGCGCCTGCGCCGTGGTCTCGCCATCCTGCACCAGCGCGAGCCGAATATAGCCCGCACCGGGATTGAAGCCGTCGGGCTGGCGCCGCGCCAGAAAGCTGCCGGGCACCACGCGCACGCCGGCTTCCTTGAAGAGCTTCAGGCACACCGACACGTCGTCGCCGATCTCGGATGTGTTGAGCCAGACGCAGAAGCCGGCATCGGGCCGGCGATAGCCATAGCGGTTGCCGATGATCTGGTCGGCGAGATCGAACTTGATTCGGTAGAGCCGGCGGTTTTCCTCGACATGCGCTTCGTCGCCATAGGCAACGGTCGCGACGTGCTGAAGCGGCACCGGCACCTGAGGCGCTGCGATGTTGCGCAGCTCGAGGAACATGCCGATGAACTTTTTGTCGCCGGCGGCGAAGCCGACGCGCAGGCCCGGCAGGTTGGAGCGCTTCGACAGCGACTGGAACGCGACCACGCGGGTGAAGTCGGGGCCGGCGCATTCGAGCGCGCTGCCCGGGGCTTCACGGGTGTAGATCTCGGAGTAGCACTCGTCGCTGAGGATCACGAAGCCATGGCGGTCGGCGAGCTGCTTCAACCGTCTGAAATAATCGGGCCTGGCGACCGACCCTTGCGGATTGGCCGGCGAGGCCAGATAGAACGCCACCGTGCGCGCGAGGGTCGCTTCGTCGATGGCGTCGAGATCGGGCAGGAAGCCGTTTTCAACCGTGGTCGGCAGATACACCGGTTCGCAATGGGCTGCGCGGGCGCCGGCGCCATAGACCGGATAGAACGGATTCGGCATCAGGATGGCGGGCTTGCCGGGACGCGGGCCGACATAGCGCGCCGCCGCGATCGCGGCGAGGAACAGCCCTTCACGGCTGCCATTGAGGACCAGAATCTCGCTCTTGGGGTCTAGCGGCCGGGGCAGTCTGAAGCGCGACGACAGCCAGGTACTCGCCGCCTGGCGAAACGGCTCGGTGCCCTGATTCATCGGGTAACGGCCGAAATCGGCGATGTGCTTGGCCAGCACCGGGCCGACGAAATCAGGCACGGGATGCTGCGGTTCGCCGACGGCAAGCGTAATCAGGGGCTTGCCGGGATGATGGGGAGCCAGCAGCTCGTTCAGCCGGACGAAGGGCGAGCGGTCGGTATCGGAGCTTCCACTGGCCTGCGGCGCACTGGATGAAGCGGTCATAGCCATTCTGGACGCCAGCACTCTTGGAACAGCCGGTCGCACCAGGGCGCCGGCAGGAAGCGGTTCAGTTCACCATAGATAGGGCGAGGTTAAGACGCGATTAACCATCGGCGGGCCGGCCCGTCCAGAGCCGAATATCTGGACCGGATCAGGCGTACGGCACCCCTGAGCCATCTGTTTTTTTGATCAGGCCGGCACAAAAAGAAAGGGGCTCCAACTTGCGCTGGAGCCCCTCGACGGTCAGGGCATTGCCGGGTATGTGCCCGAACCGTAGTTCTGGGCGCGATCCCCGAGGAGATCGCGCCCCGGGAGAACACTTACATGTTGTAGGCGCGCTCGGTGTGCTCGGTGATGTCGAGGCCCTCACGCTCGGTCTCGACATTGGCGCGGAGGCCAACGATCACATCGACGACCTTGTAGAGGATCGCCGAACCGATGCCCGACCAGACCAGCGTGGTGCCGACGCCCCAGAGCTGGGAAATCATCTGCGCCGCGAAGTCGTAATCGGCAACCTTCGGGGGGATCGCGGTGTAGTCGATGATGCCCGCACCGCCCAGCGCCGGATTGACGAGGATACCGGTGCCGAGAGCGCCGATGATGCCGCCGACGCAGTGCACGCCGAACACATCGAGGCTGTCATCGTAGCCGAGCGCGTTCTTCACGACGGTGCAGAAGAACAGGCAGACCACGCCGACCACGAGGCCGAGGACGATCGCACCCATGACACCGGCGTAGCCGGCGGCAGGCGTGACGGCCACGAGGCCCGCGACGGCGCCGGAGATGACGCCCAGCACCGACGGGTGACCCTTGATGATCCACTCCGCGAACATCCACGACAGCGCGGCGGCTGCGGTGGCGACGAAGGAGTTGGTCATGGCGAGGGCAGCACCGCCATTGGCTTCGAGGTTGGAGCCGGCGTTGAAGCCGAACCAGCCGACCCAGAGCAGCGAGGCGCCGATCATCGACATGGTCAGCGAGTGCGGAGCCATCAGCTCCTTGCCGTAGCCGACGCGCTTGCCGATCAGCAGAGCGCCGACGAGACCCGCGATACCGGCGTTGATGTGCACCACGGTGCCGCCTGCGAAGTCGATCGCGCCCTTCTTGAAGATCCAGCCTGCGTCTGCGTTCACTTCGTCGAGCTTGGCCTGGGCCGCGGTCTTCGCCGCCGCGTCAGTGGCAGCAGCAAGAGCCTTGGCAGCGTCCTGGATCAGATCCGGGCCGGGCCAGTACCAAACCATGTGCGCGATCGGGAAGTAGATCAGCGTGACCCAGAGCGGAACGAACAGAGCGAGCGCCGCGAACTTCATGCGTTCGGCAAAGGCGCCGACGATGAGGGCGGGCGTGATCGCCGCGAAGGTCATCTGGAAGCACATGTAGATGAGCTCCGAGATGTTGGCGTCGACCGAGAAGGTCGCCGCCTTCGAGTCGGTGGTGACGCCCATCATGAAGGCCTTGGAGAAGCCGCCGATGAAGTCGGAACCGCCGGTGAAGGCGAGGCTGTAGCCGTACACGGCCCAGATCACGGTGACGACGCAGACGGTGTAGAACACCTGCATCAGGACGGAGAGCATGTTCTTGGAGCGGACGAGACCGCCGTAGAACAATGCGAGACCCGGGATCGTCATCAACAGCACGAGCACTGTCGATGTCAGCATCCAGGCGTTGTCTCCCTTGTTGACCGTTGGCTCGGCGTAGGCTGCGGTCGCAGCGAACAGGCCGACTGCGAGAGCCGCCAATCCCGCGCCATAGGGACGCTTAAACGTCATTTCACTTACTCCTGATTGAATTTTTGATTGGGCGAGAAATCAGAGTGCCGCGGCATCAGCCTCGCCGGTGCGGATGCGAACCGCATGGTCGAGGTTGATGACGAAGATCTTGCCGTCGCCGATCTGTCCGGTTTTCGCAGCGGACGTGATGGCGTCGATGGTCTTGTCGACCTGGTCGGAGGCGACAGCGACTTCGATCTTGATCTTGGGCAGGAAGCTCACGGCGTATTCAGCGCCGCGATAGATTTCCGTATGACCTTTCTGTCGGCCATATCCCTTGACTTCCGTCACCGTAAGACCGTGAACGCCGATGGCGGTCAGGGCGTCACGGACTTCTTCCAGCTTGAATGGCTTGATAATCGCCATAACAATTTTCATGGGTCCTATCCCCGCTTGGGCCCGGTCCGGACGTGGCCGGGCGTTTCTCGACTGGTTCGCCACGAGGGAGAAGTTTCACTACGCGGGCACAGCCATGGTCCCTAGAATCAAATGCCGTGCCAGATCGGGCGGGTTGACTAACGGACTATGAAAACGGGTGTTTTCGCGTTTGACGCGTATTGCGGTGCGGTGCGCCATTACGTCGCGCCCAATGCGTGACCATATCTGATTAAAAATGATGCAAGACAGGCTGCCGACACAATGATGCTCATGCGCCGGGCAGCATAAAGGTAATTTAATAGGGCTGACGCTCTCCGCAGCGCTTCTCCGTCCTACGAAATATCCAGACCGGCAACCTCCTGCCCAGCGCTTGCGCGCAGTGCGGAACCAGTTCGAGCAGGCTGAAACGTGTCCGACGGTATTCGGCTGAGGGCCGCGCAGGAGTTTACGCGGCGTCGCGCGCCGCAAAAACCCGGTCGATCAGCCCCCATTCGACCCCTTGTTGCGCGGTCATGAAGTGGTCGCGGTCGAGGGTCCGTTCCACCTCCGGCTCGGTGCGCCCGCAATGCTGCGCATAGAGCCGGCCTACTGCAGCGCCTCGCCATGCTGCGAGATGTCGAGCCCCTCGAGCTCATGTTCGCGTGAGACGCGCAACGGTACGAACAACGCGACCAGCTTGAGCAGGACGAAGCTCACGCCCGCCGACCAAACGAAGGTGACGGCGACGCCGTAGAGCTGGATCAGGAGTTGCTGCGGATGGCCCTCGAGCAGGCCGGCGGTGCCGCCGATCGCGCTGGTCGCGAACACGCCGGCCAGCAGCGTGCCGGTCAGGCCGCCGATGCCGTGGACGCCGAACACATCGAGCGAATCGTCATAGTCGAAGCGATGCTTCAGCCACGTGCAGGCCCAGTAGCACACCGCACCGGCCGCGATGCCGATGACGATGCCGTGCCACGGCGCGACGAAGCCCGAGGCCGGCGTGATGGTGCCGAGGCCCGCCACGGCGCCGGAGATCATGCCGAGCACCGACGGCTTGCGCCGGGTCGACCATTCGATCGCGCCCCAGGTCAGCGCACCCGAACAGGCCGCAAGATGCGTCGCGATGATTGCCAGCACCGCGCGCGAATTGGCCGCGCCCGCCGAGCCGCCGTTGAAGCCGAACCAGCCGACCCACAACAGGCCCGTGCCCATCACGGCCAGCGACAGATCGAACGGGGAGAGGTTTTCGGTGCCGTAGCCGTGACGGCGTCCCATCACCTTGGCGGCGACGAGGCCGCCGGTGCCGGCCGACAGATGCACGACGAGGCCGCCGGCGAAATCCAGCACGCCCATGCTGGCGAGGAAGCCGCCGCCCCACACCCAATGCGCCAGCGGAATGTAGACGAAGATGAACCAGGCGACCGAGAACACGAGATAGGCCGAGAACCGCATCCGGTCGGCGACCGAGCCTGCCACCAGCGCCACCGTGATGATGGCAAAGGTCATCTGGTACAGCATGAACAACGCTTCCGGGATCGTCTTCGCCGCCGGGTTGACGCTGTCCATGGTCATGCCGGCGAGAAACCAGCGGTCCAGCGTGCCGATCCACGGGCCGTCGCCGACGAAGCACAGCGAATAGCCGAACGCGACCCAGAGAATCGAGATCATCGTCACCGCGGCAAGGCTCTGCGCCATGGTCGCAAGCACGTTCTTCTTGCGCACCATGCCGGAATAGAACAGCGCCAGCCCCGGGATCGTCATCATCAAGACCAGCGCGGTGGCGACGATCATCCAGGCGGTGTCGGCGGTGTTGATCTCGGAGCCTGCGGCCCGCGCGGGCGCGGCCATGATCGACATCAATCCGGCCGGCGCAGCCATCATGGCTGCGCGGCGCAACAATCCCGCCATGTCGTTTCCCCCAGCATCGTGATTGCGTCGCACGCTGTGGCGTCGTTGCCCGGTGCGATCGAAGACGGTTTATCGAAGACGAATTAGAGCGCGTCGCTGTCGGTTTCGCCGGTGCGGATGCGCAGCGCGTGGTCGATCGGCGTGACGAAGATCTTGCCGTCGCCGATCTGTCCGGTGCGCGCCGACGTGGTGATCACGCTGACGGCCTTGTCGGCGATGTCGGAGGCGACCGCGATCTCGATCCGCAGCTTCGGCAGGAAATTCACCACATATTCCGCGCCGCGATAGATTTCGGTGTGACCCTTCTGGCGGCCATAGCCCTTCACCTCGGTCACGGTCATGCCGTGGACGCCGATCGCCGTCAGGGCCTGGCGGACCTCATCGAGCTTGAAGGGTTTGATGATCGCGACGACGAGTTTCATGGTCAGGCCTATTCCCCGGGATGCGCCGCGCCGTATGTCCCCGGCGCAGCGTCAATCTGGCATCTTTCCGGGCACATGGCATAAAAAACTTGCAGTTTGAAGCGGAAAAACGATGGGACGTCGGAACGGCCGCCTCTGTACAGGGCATCCGTCCATCCTTCACAATGCATTTTTGGCATGGATGCGGTGAACCCAAGCGTCCCGGCTGGTACAAATGATGTTCGAGGGGGACTTTTCATGGCGAGTTGGTTCTACGCATCCGAGGGCAAGCAACAGGGGCCCTATCCGGAAGGGCAATTCCGCGATCTGGTCGCGCAAGGGGTCGTGCGTGCGGATACGCTGGTGTGGTCCGAGGGCATGGCCGGCTGGCAGAAGGCCGCCGAAATCCCCGGTCTGATCGGCGGCAGCGGTGCGCCCCCGATGATCCCGGCCGGCGGTCCGCCGATGACGGGCGACAGTGGTCATGCAGGCGGCGGCGGATCGTTGTCGGTCGATTTCGGCATCCTCGATTTCACCTGGCGAACACTCGTGTTCGTCATCGGCTCATGCTTCATCATTCCGGTGCCGTGGCTTTTCGTCTGGTACACGCAATGGATCGTGTCCTGCGTGAAGGTCCCGGGACGGCCGAACCTCTCCTTCACCGGCAGCGCCATGGCGATCGTGCCCTGGTTCTTCGGCTTCATCGTTCTGGCGATTGTCGTCGGCTATACCGGCATCCAGGTGCTGAGCACGGCGCTCTACATCGTCCAGGTCGTTCTCTACTGGATGCTGCTCAAATGGATGGTCGCGAACATCGCCTCCAACGGCCAGCCGCTCGGTCTCAGCTTCACCGGCTCGATCCTGGGCTATATCGGCTGGAACCTGCTGCTTGCGATCTCCTTCGTCACCATCATCGGTTGGGCCTGGGTCGCGGCGGCCCAGCTGCGCTGGACGTATCGCAACATCCAGGGCACGCGGCGGGAGATCATCTTCAAGGGCAGTGGTCTCGGGATCCTCTGGCGCGGAATCGTGGCGGCGATCCTCAGCGGCTTCATCATCCCGATCCCGTGGGTCTATCGCTGGATCATGAACTGGTTCGCATCGCAGACCGAACTCGCGCCGCGCGGCCCGATGTCAACATGATCCGGAAAGCCCTGAGCGCAGCTCGGGGCTTTCAGCTCCTCCGCTCGCGCACGGAGCCTTCCTGCGCGACGGAGGCCACCAGCGTGCCGTCCGGCTTGAAGATCGAGCCGCGGGTCAGCCCGCGGCCTGATTGCGCGCTCGGCGAATCCTGCGCATAGAGCAGCCATTCGTCGGCGCGGAACGGGCGATGAAACCACATCGCGTGGTCGAGGCTCGCCGGCATCATCCGCTTGTCGAACAGCGTGCGGCCGTAGCGCGCCATGATCGCATCCAGCAGCGAGAAGTCCGAGGCGTAGGCCAGCGCGCACATGTGCAGCGCCGGATCGTCCGGCAGCGTCGCGGCGGTCTTGATCCAGACGTGGATGCGGCCGTCCTCGATCTTCTGGCCGAAATAGCGGCCGAGCTCGACCGGACGCAATTCGATCGGACGATCGGATTCGTAGTAGCGGCGGATGAAGTCCGGCATCTCGCGGAACATCGGCTGCTTGGCCACCTCCTCCGCCGTGAGCTTCTCCGGCGGTGGCACGTCCGGCATCTTGTCCTGATGATCGAAGGCGGTCTCCTCGTCGGCGTGGAACGACACCATGATCGAGAAGATCGCGTTGCCATGCTGGATCGCGGTGACGCGGCGGGTCGAATAGCTCTTGCCGTCGCGCAGGCGTTCGACCTCGTAGATGATCGGGATCTGCGGATCGCCCGGCAGGATGAAGTAACAATGCAGCGAATGCGGCAGCCGGCCCTCCACGGTGCGGCAGGCCGCAACCATCGCCTGCCCGATCACCTGGCCGCCGAACACCCGCTGCCAGCTCGTCTTCGGGCTGTTGCCGCGGAACAGGTTCACCTCGAGCTGTTCGAGGTCGAGGATCGAGATCAGGTCGATCAGGCCTTTGGACATGCCACGGCTCCGGGATTTCTCTGCCCGTCATTCCGGGATGCCCGGAATGACGTGATGGGCGAGTTCCGCCCTTGTTTCACCGCACTGTTTCGCCCACCTCAAGTCTGCTAGCAAGGCCAAGAGTTGGCCGGGACATTTGGCAGGATTATCTGGGTATGTCGGTACAGGGCAGCATTGTCATTGGAGGCGGCGCGTTCGCGGGACTGGCGCTGGCAATTGCGTTGCGCCAGGGGCTCGGCCCCGAGATTCCCGTCATCGTCGCCGATCCCGCGTTCGCCACGCGGCCGAGCCGCGATCCGCGCGCCACCGCGGTCGTGGCCGCCTGCCGCCGCCTGTTCGAGGCGGTCGGCGTCTGGGACGACGTCAAGGACGAGGCGCAGCCGATCCTCGACATGGTCGTGACCGATTCCAAGCTGGAAGACGCCACCCGTCCGGCCTTCCTGACCTTTGCCGGCGACGTCGCGCCGGGCGAGTGCTTTGCGCATATGGTTGAGAACCGCCGTCTGATCGATGCGCTGATGGTGCGCGCCGAGGCGGAAGGAATCGATCTTCGCGCCACCATGGTGTCGTCCTACGATGCGCGCAGCGACGGCATCGACGTGACGCTCGGCGACGGCAGCGTCATTGCGGCGAGCCTGCTGGTCGCCGCCGACGGTGCGAGGTCGAAGCTGCGCGAACGCGCCGGAATCGCCACCCATGGTTGGGAATACGACCAGTCCGGCATCGTCGTCACCGTGAGCCATGAGCGCGATCACGAGGGCCGCGCCGAAGAGCATTTCCTGCCCGCGGGCCCGTTCGCGATCCTGCCGCTCAGGGGCAAACGATCCTCGCTGGTGTGGACCGAACGCCGGGCTGAGGCCGCGCGCATCATTGCCTTGAGCGAGGCGGAGTTTCATGCCGAGCTGGAGCAGCGCTTCGGACTGCATCTCGGCGAGGTGAAGGTGCTCGACAAGCCGCGCGCGTTTCCGCTGTCCTATTTCGTGGCGCGTTCCTTCATTGCCGAGCGCCTCGCACTGGTCGGCGATTCCGCCCACGTCATTCATCCGATCGCGGGCCAGGGCCTCAACATGGGGCTGAAGGACGTTGCCGCGCTGGCCGAAGTCGTGGTCGATGCCGCGCGGCTCGGCATGGATCTGGGCGCCGCCGACGTGCTCGAGAGCTACCAGCGCTGGCGCCGTTTCGACACGATGGCGATGGGCGTTGCCACCAATTCGCTGAACTTCCTGTTCTCCAACCAGTCGACGCTGCTGCGCACCGTCCGCGACATCGGCCTCGGCCTCGTCGACCGCGCCCCGCCGCTGAAGAATCTCTTCATCCGCCAGGCCGCAGGTCTCACCGGCGAGGTGCCGCGGTTGTTGAAGGGCGAGGCGCTGTAGGTGAAGGTTTGCGCCGTCTTCGTAGATGGGGTAACGGGCCGGCCGCCCGCTCGCTACGGCGCGATTTGCAAGCGCGCTCGCGAGCGGCCTGTTGGTTG
>NZ_JAFCKW010000035.1 GCF_018129965.1 Bradyrhizobium diazoefficiens
GTTCGGTCTCGCCCACGATCACGTTCGATGATCGCATCGCGTTCGGTTTCCGGAGGTACTTCGCGCGACAATTGCCTGAGAAGTTCTTGTCGCCGCCGCGATGCTTCCTGTTCTTCGCGACGCGATGCCGATATCGCCGGTTTCGGCTTCGGTGCTGGCTTCTCGCCAAGTAACGCATTGAACAGGGTGTCGCCGACCCGGACGGGCGACGGTTTCATACGGGGACCACGTGGTGTGGCTGGTCCTCGCGCCTTCCTTGCCGCAACCGGCTCTGATGGTCGGCCTGGCCGTTGGGATGGCGCACCGCGCTGGCGTTCGGCCGATCCAAGCCTCCCGCGCTGGAGCTGCTTGGCTTCGGCAACGCCCGGAAGATCCCTTGGATTGAGATCGGCAAAGCGCTGGCGGATATCGGCGACCTTTACGCCTTGAATCCGGCGGGCGATGCTATGGATGCCGCCCGAAGCGTCGATCGCGACAAAATCCCGGCGATCGCCGCGCGCCAGTATCCAGCCTTTCTCCTCAAGCGCCGCCTTAAACTCCGAACCGTTTCGGGTGGTTTTCCAGATTGTGCTCATCAGCTCCTTGGCCTGGTCGTTGCTGATGCCGGTGCGGTCGGCCTGGAGCATTTCGGAATGGCTTGGGGTGCGTTCGGGCCTCGTCTTGCCATCCCGTTCGACATGCACGCCTTGCACCCGCGCGTGTCCAAATTCCCGTTCGAGGGCACGGGCCACCTCTTCATGCTTAGGATAATTATGGCTGTCGCTGATCGCCGCCATGCGGTCGAGGTCAATGCGCGACCAGACGATGTGGCAGTGCTCGCGGCCCTCCTTTTCATGGACGACAACGATGCGCGGCTGGCCGGTCAGCCCCAGCGCCGCTTCAAGCTTGTCGATCGCGTAGGCCCGCTGCTCGTCGGTCAAACGCTCATTCGCCGGCGTATTAATCGAACTGTGATAGAACGGCTTGGTGGTGCGCGCCCCGGCGGCGGTCGCCTCCATCTCCTTCAGGGCCCCGGCGAGGTCGTCGGCAGCCGTGCCTCGGATTTCTTTCAGTGTGGCGCGTTCATTGGTATCGGTACGGGTCAGGTGGGCGGCCAGCCGGGCCGCCCCGGCGCAGGATGTGCCCTTAATAATCACGACCCAGCGCCTTCATAAGGGCGTCCCGCAGCTCCATTACCTGCTCACGCATGGCGGTCAGTTCGGACAGCGCTGGGGTCCGGCCCGACTGGTTAAAGGCATGGGCCAACTGGTTCAGGTTGGAGCCGACCTTGCCAAGATGCCCCAGTATCCGGGCCAGCTCCTTGCGTTCGATCGGGGGCCGCCGCACCGCGCGCGGGCCTGGGCTGCCGAGGGCGAGCACACGAAGGTATGCGCCAATGCTGAGGCCCGCCTTGGTCGCCGAAGTGTCGATTGCCTCCCGTTCCTGGGCAGTGCAGCGTACCGAGATGAAGCTGGTCTTGGGGTCCTCAGCAGCCTTACGGCCTCGCCGTGAGGCTGCCTGTCTGCGACGACCTTGTCCCACCACCCCATTCGTCACGCCGCGCCTCCTGCGCCGCTGCGCACGTCCCAACACTTCCACCTAGGGGATGCAACGGGGCTACGCCCCTTGCCAAGCCAGCCATCGTGCATACGATGGCGTGATGTGCAGCGGAATTGCCGGAGGCAATTTCCGTGTAACATCACATGGCTTGCACACGTCCCTAACTGCCAAATCTCAGTAACAACCTACCAGATTTTGTTTGCAAGATCGCGAAGGTCGAACACACCCCGGAATGCATGATCTCCATCGGGACTCGGCATACAACTGGATGCCAGCGGCAACATGCGCCTTCGTGACAACTCAATGACGGAGAGTGGGAGGGCACTCTGTCCAGACTTACCGAGACGAATGCTCTTTGATAATCGGCGGGCGATTTCCCAGCAATGCCCTTTCAGGTTGCTGTCGTACCATATGGCCGATATTGTGGGTCACTAATTGTCATCATCTTTTTTCCGCGGCAAGGCAGCATAGAGTTCATGTGGCGTTCATGGTCGCCAGTAGTTCGCGCATTTGCTTTCTTGGGCGCCGCACTGGCATTTGTGGCCGGGGTGGGGCACTTTTTTTCTCATCTTGAGTTCGCGACCGGGTATGCGTCGTACTTGTATGAGAAGTTGCTTCCTATTCTGGTTTCTAAGTTCAATGATCTTGAACTGGCGCCCTATGTTCCTTGGGGAATTTCGACGGTTTTCGCGCTCGCATCCTTGGTTTCCTTACGAGCATACATTCGTATGAAGGCTCGGTTCCAAGAACTGCAAAAGCGATTTCAAGAGATAGCGATTGTTTTTCTGAGAATGGCTGGCGAAAACCACGCCTGCGATGAAGCACTATTCGAATGCCTCTTTCTAGACGGAGTACCAGCCGAGCAAGTCGCCTCACGTTTGGCACGCTTAGAACCACAGATGAAGGAAGCAAAAGCAATTTGCTCAAATAACATTGCTAGTGTCATTTCCTACGTAGCTGACGTTTTTAAGGAGTGCGCTGTTTCCGTAAAGGCTCGAGATTCGAGGCGCCCAAACCAATTGAGAACGATCGGGCGTGATAAAGACAGCAAATCCACCCGAGCCGACGATGCATCCTATGATCCGCTAGCCAACACTGCCTTTGAGCACATCATATCCACGGGAGAACGGATCTATGCTTGCGACGACCTGATCAGGGCTCGCGACAATGGAACGTATCGCAATCCGCGGCTTGGCTGGGAAAAGGACTATACGGCGACACTAGTTGCTGGCGATCAATTCAAGATCGGGGATGTAACCTTCGATCTGTTTTTGTGCATCGACAACAGGCGCGGCGGTCTTGACAATGAAATGTCATCGACTTATGCTATAGAGTTTATGGAACGGATCGGCGTGATGAGTTACCGTTTTTTTACTCTTGAGGGTTTGATCGACGAAATCGCTGGAGTGAAGCAGAGGGCTCGTACGAAGAGGAGTTCTTAACTACTTGACTGGAGTGTAACAATGAGAGCCGATGCGATAGAGGAACTCCGCGATATGATCGCGGCCGCCCAAGACGCCACAAAGAACGCTTCGTCGCGTGGCGATCAAGTCCATAATGCCAAAATCTACCGAACGCGAAGGCGAGGGCAGGAAGCACGTCGGCCCGAATTCTCGCACGATAACGGGATTTACAGGTTCTTGCAGAGCCTTAAAGACAATTCGAAGCGTTGATCGTTTTTTTTTGCGAGCGGCCTAGATTGGCAGTCTGAGCCCGGCGAACTTTTTGACGCGCGTCCGCGATGCGCCAGTTTTTCGCTGAGCGGACAATATGTCTCTACTCCGTCAGGAGTGGGTCAGCCCAAACACATTCCTTTGGTAACTCTACGTGAGACAGCCCGGTTGGAGGGGCGAAGGTCGAAGCCGCTTCGATCTACCTGCTCTTCGCGGTGACATTTCCGAAATAGAATCCCATCACGAGGGTGAAGACTTTCCACCAGTTATCGTCAATAGGGATTCTGGTGAGCGTCATTGCGACCATTGCAAGAACGATAAGCAAGGCTATGAGACCCGAGATCCCGCCAATGTCTAAGAGAGAATATCCTATTCTTTGAAGAAACGAGACCTTAACATGATCCTTCACTAAGTCGATCACGTCATCAGGGATTTCAATGTATCTGTGTGTCCCGCCGTGAAAGAAAACGAAATCGGCGTCATCATCTCCGTCTTCATCTTTGAAATCAACGGGCACGAGCGTCCCGTCAAGAAATGGCCCAACATTCCTAGCAGTTGGATTTTTTGCTCGGCCCTTCTTACGTTCCCTTACAACCTGCTCGGCATCTTTAGCAAAATCAGCCATAGCGATCTGCCCCCTTGGAGTTTGCTCCGAGAATGCGAAGCTTTCTTAAAGGTTGTATTCTCCTCGCAGGCAGAAATCCAGAACAGCGGTCGACCCTGTGTACGTGGAAAAGGTGCTCAGCGCGTGCCACTAGCACGCCTAGACGCCCAGGCCTGTAGCGCGGCGATCCATGATCGCCGCGCTGCGATGTTCAGGCAGCCTCGACACCAGCATTGCGCTGCTCTTGCAATCCATGCAGAAAATCCGCCGCCCGCTGCGCATGTGACGCAGCGGTAAAGATCGCCCGTTTGTCGTTCTTCAGAACCTTGATCCATGACGCGATATAGGCGGCGTGGTCGTCGCGCACTTCAGGAGTGAGGGCGAGGTCGGCGGACAGGAAGGCCGCGCCAAGCTCAGCGACGAGTTCTTCCATCGCATAGCCTTCATCGCCAAACCGCTTGCGGCCAAATTCCCGGTTAAGGCGGCTTTCGTGCCGCGTCCAATGCACCGTTTCATGGGCACGCACGGCGTAGTAGCTGACCGCGTCCCGGAAGAAATCGATGCAAGGCATACGGATGTTGTCGGTCGATGGCACGTAGCAGGCCCGGCTGCCGCCATGAATGACGTTCGCCCCGGTCGCCACAAGGAAGCCTTCGGCATGCGCGATGCGCTCAATGCTGCTCGATGGGGCCAGTGGCTTGCCGTAGTAGTGTTCGGGCAAGCCGTTGATCTGCTCGACGTTAAACACCGTGTACCCTTCATGAACGGAATGGCGCGTTCGGCTTCCTCGCCGGTCAGGGCGTCGGTCTCGGTACGGATGATCTTGTCGGCATAAACGACCAAGCTTCCCTGCTCGCCCTTGCGGACATGGGCTTTTAATTCCAAAGCTTGCTTGAAGGTCATCCAGATCGGGGTGGCGTATCCCTTTTCAAGAGCCGCTGACCACAGCATCAGGACGTTGATCCCCTGATAGGGTGTCCCGTTCGAACGCAAGGGCCGCGTGATACGCCCCGCGCCGTGCTCGGCCTTCCATGGCTGGTGCCACGGCCTGACGCCTTGCTCCAGCGCCGTAACGATCTGGTCCGTGATCTTCTGATAAACATCCGTTCTCACTTCTGCCTCCTAGCTTGCCGGTTGCGCATGCAACCGGAGCTAGGCGAGCGCCGATGAGCGGGGGTTGGCCGTCACAGGCCGGAAAACGCGGGGTGGTGCGGGCTGGAGCGTAGCGACGACACGGCCCGCGGTTTTCGTCCGCAGGACTTGGCCTTGACGGCCTGGGGGCCGCAGGCCCCGACTACAAAGGAAAGATGTCAGCCGAACGGCTGTCGTTATTTCTTGCGCGAGGGATCGTTACCGGATGGCCGAAACGCGAAGCGGTTCGGGGCGCCTTGCGTTCGTCTTGCCGTTTTCGAGCAAGCGGCAAAGTTGGTCTTCGGTCAGCAGTTTCATGGTGCACTCCTTGTTTCTGGGGTTCTGCACGGCAAAGCCCGCGCATGAACCCCTGCCTCGTGGCGAACAGCGGGTGTGCAAGGCTCAAGCGGCTTTTCAGGAACCGAAAAAGCAACGCCGTCTTCGCGCTCTTTCTTCGCGCGAAACGGCGTCTGTCTTTTTGGGTGGAAGCCGCTTGAGCCGCGCCGAGGGCGGCGCCCTAAGCCTTCATGCCGCGGCAGCGGCGGATAAAATCATCCGGCGTGCGCGCACCGCGCATCGCCCCAACTAAAGAAGGCACCCGGCACGCGTGAGCATAGCGACGGCAAAGCCGGCACGCGGGATCGAGTGTAGCGACGAGACCGGTTAACAGCGGCACCCGGGGCAGGGGCAGTGATAGCGTTCGCTAAAGGCGAGCCCCTTTCCCGAGTGTCCCCGGCGAGGAGCACCGGATCCCTTGCGCGAAGGATCGTCACCCGGAGGGCCGAGGCGAAGACTCGGTGAGCGTAGCGCGTAGAGCCTGATCGGCGAAGCCGGACGCGCCGAAGCACCTTGCAACGCCAATTGCGCAGCCCATTTCTTGTTCAAAATTTTCGTCGAGCCGGATTCATCGGACTTTGTACAGACGCGTCACTCACACGTGCGGACAGACACCGTGACACGACACTTCGAACCGATCCTTATTCGACCTGGTCGAAGATGTGAAATTCGTACCAGATCGAGGCGTACATCAAGATGACTGCGCCTGAGGTGATCAGGGTTCTTGTGGATAGAAACGCGAGGTCCTCCCGCCGTCCGTCCGCGATCAGCGATACGGTCCTGATCGACGCGACGGCGATCAAAGGAATGATTAGCATGCCGGGAAAAAGGATCAGGAGCATCGACGCTGAAAAGCCGAATGCAAGTATGAAACAGACTGGATAGAGGAACCCGGGGATCGAGAGCGACACCGCAACTAGGCTTCCACGCAGAGCTGGGAAGTTGACGTAAAGAAGGAAGAAGAGAGGGATTGAACTCAGCGGCAGGGCGGTCGAACGCATCACAAACCACGCCGCCTCCGAAATAGACATGATTTGATCCCTCGCTTGAATTCTTCCTTCTGGAGCTGGCTTGCTCACCCGATGCCCGCTGAAAGCCGACAATTAGTGGAGCTTCTTGACTGCGATTTGAAGACGCGGGCTGCGGACGTCTGGCTTGCGCGTTTCGCGTTGTCGCTGCCTGCAAATAAAAAGAACTCGCTGCCCGAGCCGATCTGCGCAGACAAGGTTGAATCAGCATTCCGAATCGGCGGCATCGCACCATGATTGCCGATCCAACCCATTGAAATTCTTATATTCTTATTTAGCGAATTTCTATGGATGTCACGCTGCTGTCATATTATCCTTCGGGTTGAGGAGATGACATGAGAATCATCGAAGCCTTTCGGCGGGAGAAGGAAACGATTTGCAACATGGTTGGACAAGGCACTCTATGGGGTATGTCCAGTTATGTCATCTTGGCACCGGTTCTCGGGCTGAACTATACATTTTCGAACTTCACTCAAACGCTCGGGACATGCGTGGTCACCGCTGTGGCAGAAGCCGCAGTCTTGACGATTTTGTGCCCCAATCGGCCTTGGGCGAGAGGCAAGTACTCTGTAGCTGATCGCGTCCCATGATTTAAATGAATCGTCCCGGACGGTTTCGAAGGCCCAATCCTCTGATAGTCTGCGGTGATTGAGCAGCGTCAGCAGACTCGCGGTGCGTTTCTTGGAAGACAGTCTGAAAATCATTGCCGACCTATTGAGTTCTACAAAGGGAGTGATCGTCGCAGCGGCCGCGCTGGCGACGACGATTGGTGCTTTCTTTGCATGGCTTGGCGGTGTTTTTGGTTGGCTGAAGAACCAGTTTCGATCCAAAGCGCTAGAAGCCCGGCCCCGAACGCCGGACGTCAAACCCGAAGTGCTTGTTCAATCCGGCGTTGAGAATAGCTCTGTTAAAGGGCATTGGATATCTCTGACGGAAGGCCAGGACGAAATCCACATCACAGACCTGCAGGGAGTAAGAGTGCGTGGTGTCCGCTATTACACACCGCGCGGTAGAAGCCGGAGACAATACGAGGTCGCCGGCTTTTTTGATGGCGACATTATCTCGCTGGCGGCTCTGGATTTACAGGAGCAGAGATGCGTTAGTATCTTTGTGAAACGAGAGGGAAATGGCAGGCTCGTCGGTACAAGGACTTCATTTAATCAAACGGCGCGAAAAATAAGATGCACTGAGAATGTTGAGTGGAGGCGATTGAAGTAGAGAGCTTGGCGCCACCATCTCTTGCCAGATGTGGACGCGATTTGGTTTATCGCAGCGCGGGTGCAGCTACCTTTTCCCGATAGGGCAGCGAAGCGCGGTATAGTGATCTAGACCCACGGCGGGAGAGAAGCCGCAATCGGCCGGACTGACGGGTTGAAATATGCATCGTAGACGAGCTCTCCAAGGTCGATTGGCCAGCCGGCCCGAAGACGCTCAGAGAAAATGGTGCGCGTCGCTATGATCGCTCCCGCCGCAATCTCGTCGATCAGGGATTGGTCATAGCCGTACGGAAACCTCTGCTTCTGAAACGTCCATAGCTCCTCGTTAACGGCTCGAAGTTCTTCCAAAAATTGTCGCTCGCTCGCGGTCCGGACCAGTTGCAGCGCCTTCGGGACCCGTAGTCCGAGCTCTGTCCTCGTTTCGGTCGCCTGGAAGACGATCCCGATCATGTAATGCCGGTAAAGCTGCGCCGGTCCCCGGTCGTCATACTGCCAGCAGGTCGCATGCCACCTCTGAATGTCTGGCCAATAGCGCGCGGGTAGTTCGTCTTCGTCTCGATAGACCTTCCCGTACAACCCAGCGGCCGGAGTCGACGACTCCGCAGCGTCGGCAAGATTTTCGAGTAGATCGCGGCGAGTGTTCATGAGTTTCATATCCCTCCGAGAATCTCTACCCTAAGCAGGTTTGCGTGGGCTGTGAATCCGCGATCCGCCGACCGGGCCGAGACGCCGGCGATGCCATTACCGCGCTGTCCGCCGATCACGCGAACGACGATCTCGATCTCATTGATCTGCAAATCATCACCTGGAACGTCCGACAAAGAAATAGTGCAAACAAAAGTGTCGTCAAACCGTCGTGGCGGGGTGACTAATCTGGCGCGGTTGAGGCGGTATCCGTTGACACCGTCCGATAGAGTTCATTTTTGGTTCGAACATTTCGCGGGGGAGCGATGTCGAAGGTATTTGGAGAAGGTATTTATAGCGCCTATCGCCAGGATGGCATTTTGCATGTTAGGGCGACCGGCTTAAAGCCGACAGCGCAAACGATCGTTACTATCGAAGAGTTACCCTTTCTTATTTTCCCGCCTCGGTTGGGCCTTTTCTTCGAAACGGACGGAATCACAAACCCAGTTGTTCTTCCGTTCGATGTCGAAAGGGCATTTCCAAACTATCCGGCCCACGTCACGGTCGTGAACATCGTGGACAAGAATGGCGTCCATACGATCAACATCGTCGAGAAGCCGGCCGCGGCCGCGAGCCTTCTGATCGCCGATCCCGCCGCAGCCCAATTCGTAGTTTACCAGCAGATCGGTACCGATCATTACCTGATCGCCAAGTCAGACGACGTCGTTCTGGCGATCTACTACAAGGTTTTTGGACCGGACACCTACGCCAACTGCCAAGCCTATGTTGCCGCCCATGCGCGGCCAATCATCCCCGCGGTCGAGGTTGTCCCCGGCACGTTTTCGGCTTGGATCAACCGGCAGCCGGGCGTCGAACCCGGCCCAAGATTTATCGCGACGGTCGATGCGATCGTTGAGGTTGATTGGAACGTGACGCTGATTTCCGCCGTCCCTCAGGGGTTCAATCCGCTGATCAAGCTCTTGAGATTTGACGTGCAGCTGCCGCCCGGCCCCAAGCACAGCAATGCCCTGATCAGGCGGACGTTCCGATTCGAGGAGTCGCCCCCACAGCATCCCTTTACCGACTCCACGATTGAGAACGGGCCGGGCTCGATAACAACTCCTGTCAGGGAAGTGTTCTGAAGCTACGCGGCGGCAACTGAGCAGGATCCTGGATCGCGGCTCCTGGGTCCTGCTTGGTGGTTCCGTTTCCGGCGCGCCGAAGATCCGGCGCCCCCACAACCATCCAAGAGCTCGGGATGAATTTCAGAATTGCATTGGCCCTTCTGGGCACATTGATGCTGGCGCCTCCGGCCTGGGCCGATCCAGACGTCCCGATCCCGCTTCGCGCGAAGCAGGCCTGCAAAGATTGTCCGTTTCCCCTGACGCTCAACTGCATCCCTGCGACCGATCCAGTTTTGGGAGGCCCGGGATCAGCGAGCTTGCGGTGCGAATTGCAGCAGAAGCGTCGCCGCGCACCGGTGAGAGAGTTTCACTGCTCCGCCGCCGGGGGCTCCGATACTCCGTTTCCGTTGCGATGCAGCGTTGAGCAATGACGTTTGAGACCAGAACCATATTGGGGGACAGATGACGACGCTTCTTTATGATCATGTCATTGCGACGTTTGACGACAGCATCCAACCCACGGGTACGATCCATTGGGGACGAAGCGGTGGGCTGATTCCGGTTCCGATTCCCCACGTCGAGATGAAGAAGCTTCATCACGAATTGCACCTGGTCATCTATGGCCCGACTGGAGCGGATGTCAGTCATTGCTTGCAGAGCGCTGCGGTCGTTGGTCTCATCGCCGGCGTCGTCGCTGCTTACGCGACAGGCGGCGCTGCGCTCCCGGCAGCGGAAGCGGCCTTCGTAGGTGCGCTCGAGGGATGTCTCGGCGCCAACTTCTCCGCGACCTTTAATGACCAGTCGCACTGGATCACCTGGGACACGTAAATCCGGGGCGCAAGTCTTTCGGACAATAGCTCGCGCGGATCGGCTTCGATCTTCCACAGACCGAAGCCGCGTAACTGATCCGCCTGACGCGTCCCGAACTATGCGGGGTCCTAGCGCAGGTCACATTCGAACTGACCTTCCTTCCCGAAGGCCCTCCTGATCGCAAGGCGGCGCTGAACACCTCGCGCACCATACGCTGGGTGCTGACGCGCCACGACCTCTCGCGCTTCCGAGGAAAGCAGCGCTGGAGGGCCGAGATGAAGACTCGGCGCGCGCAGCGTATTGGGCCTGACCGGCGATACTTTTACGCTGCCTTTCCTGGATCAACACAAGAACAAAGGGCCCCTGTCGAATCGCAATCCAGACTCCGTCCTGAATCTCGGGGCGTCAGCCACAACTCAAAGTAAGTGATTGTCATCTCGACGTTAACATAACGCGCCACAATAACGTTATCATAACGTTATTCATCACTTCCCATTTGCGCACTCTTTAGCGCGCTCCATGCCGATTGTCCGAAAGGCGCTCAAGCGAATTTATCGGTGATCCCCGCAACACTACCGATGAGTTGCCACCCGCTCCTTCCGCGAACGAACCACGTCAATTCATTCCCCGACCAAATTCTTGGAGCAGAATCATGCCTCGCACGGCCCCACTTTTTGGAGCGACGCGGTCGATAACTGTTGCGCTTTCTCTCGTGTCAGCTTGTTTGTTCGGAGGGCCAGCTTTTGCCTCGAAGGTCACAGCAACAATCGCGGGCACCGTGCTGGGCGGTAGCGACCAAGGAACGACTGGCATCGGTGTCTTTGGGCCGGCCGGAAGCCTGAATGGCCGGAGCTTCACGCTCGTCTTCACCTTTGACGACACCTTGGGTCAGCAGGACGTCGCCTACAATGGCACGGCGCCCTACTATTCATCGATCGAAGGCAGCAACGGAGGTAGCCCGGGCCGGGCCGTGCTGACGATCGGAGGTCGGAGCGTTCAGTACCCAACGCCTGGAGACACTGGGCCTGAGTCAAAAGCATACAGAACTCTGAATCAGCAGGTGTACTTCCAGGTCGGAAGCTGGTTGGGCGGTCGCCAGAACAATGTCCAGGCAAGCTTCGGTCCCGAGAACGGCGGTGTGCTGACGACCGACTACGACTGGCGCGGCCCACTCAGCTACGCATATTCTGGCGGTGATACCAACCTCTCGTTCTTTTACAACGTCTGCCAGGGTGCGCAGTGTGTTCAGGCAAATGGTACGCTGAAGGCGAAATCGATCACGATAGTAGGCCCCGACCGAAGTCAGAAGAACCTCGGCAATTGTCGCTGTGACGGCGCGCCTGAAGGCAACCCGATCAACTCGGCAAATGGCAACAAGTACCAGCTGGAAACCGATTTTGTCGGTGGATCGGCGACAGGCCTGTCGTTCATCCGATCCTACAACAGTGCGGACAATTCCGGCTCAAAGTGGCACAGCAATTGGCACCGCGGCTTGCTCATTTCTTCGGACGGCACCACAGTAACGGCCGTGCGGGCAGACGGGCGGCAGGAGATCTTTTCGCTGGAGGCGGACAAATATGTCCCGGACCCGGATGTCGTTTCTGTTCTTGCGAAACACTCGAACGGATGGACATTGACGACGGCCGATGATTCGGTCGAGAGCTATGCGCCAAAAGGGCAGCTTCTCTCGATCACCACGCGCACAGGGCTGACAACAAACTTGACCTACGACACCGGCGGAAGGCTTGTCGTCGTCACTGGACCGTTCGGACACAAGCTCAGCTTCACTTACGATAGCGGCAACCGCGTCAGCAGCATGATGGTGCCGGACGGAGGCAATTATACTTATCACTACGACACGCACGGCAATCTGACCGGAGTAACGCGTCCAGATAGCTCGCTTCGTCAATATCTCTATGAGAACGCGTCGTTGCCAAACGCGTTGACCGCGATCATCGATGAGAACGGAACGCGGTTTGCGAGCTGGACTTATGACTCGGTCGGACGCGCAATAACAAGCCAGCACGCCGGAGGCGTCGAGGCGGTTACTTTGTCCTATGCTAACAATGGTACGACCGGGGTCAGGGACGCTATCGGCAACTACCACACCTATAGCTTTCTCAGCCAATTCGGATCAAACCGGATTGGCAATGTATCTGGAACGCCCATTCGCACGCTAGGCGGGCAAGCGTTTACCTACGATAACAATGGCTTTCGGTCGAGCAAGACCGACTACAACGGCAACGTCACGACTTATGTCCACGATGCGCGTGGCAATGAAACGTCTCGGACTGAGGCCTCCGGAACGGCGCTCGCTCGAACAGTCACGACGACCTGGCATCCGACCTTCCATCTCCCGACCGAGATCTTGGAGCCAGGACGGAAGACCGACTTCGCTTACGACGGCCGGGGCAATCTGCTTACCAAGACGGTCAGCGCGCAGAATGGAACCCGGACCTGGTCGTTCACTTACAACAATTCCGGGCAGGTGCTCACGGCAACCGAACCGCGAGGGTTCAAGACATCCTACGCTTATGATCAGGCTGGAGATCTGATCAAGGTTACGAACGCCTTGGGCCAATCCACGAGCTACGGCTACGACCCTGACGGGCGCGTGCATACGGTCACCGATCCGAACGGGCTGACGACGACGTTGACGTACAATTCGAGGGGGCTCGTAACTTCACGCTCAGTTGCTCAGCGCTTGACCAGCTACGGCTACGATGCCGTTGGCCAACTGACAAGCGTCAAGCGCCCCGATGGCTCGATGCTGCATCTGTCCTACGATGCGGCGCATCGTCTGATCGCTGTCGCCGACAGTATTGGCAACCATATCAGCTATAGCCTTGACCTCGCTTCCAACAGGGTCGGAGAGAAGGTCTATGCCGCCAACGGAACGCTGATTGGCTCGCGGAGCTACACCTATGATTCGGTCAATCGCATCCATCAGGCGATCGGCGCCAAGGGACAAACGACGAGCTTTGCTTACGATTCCAACAGCAATCTCGTACAAACGAGCGACCCGCTTGGCAATGCAACAGCGCAAGCCTATGATGCTCTCAATCGGTTGGTCGCGGTGACTGACCCAGCAAGCGGGCCTATCCAGTCTTCTTACGATCTGATGAACCATCTGATCAGCGTCACTGACCCGCGCGGTCTTCGAACGAGCTACACTTATGATGGGCTCGATGACGTCATTGCCTTATCCAGCCCGGATACCGGCCACACCTCCAAGACTTATGACCTCGCCGGCAACGTCGTCACCTCGACCGATGCACGCGGCGTAACAACAACCTACAGCTACGATGCGCTGAATAGGATCATCAAGAAGGCTTACGCCGACGGAACGGCAACAACCTACACCTACGATGGTGGAGCGCATGCGATTGGCCGCCTGTCGTCCATGAGCGATGCGAGCGGTGGGACGATCTGGAGCTACAATATTTTCGGCGACGTCGTTCAGAAGCAGCAGAAGGTCGGCTCGACCGCGCTAACCACGCAATTTGCCTATGACGATCAAACCGGCCAGCTGACAGGCATCCTGTACCCATCGGGTATCGCGGTCTTCTACGGATTTGATGCCAACGGCCGCGTCAGCGTGATCAGCAACCAGCCTCCCAGCGCAAAATCCGCAACGGTTCTGCTCAGCAACATCGTCTATCAGCCGTTTGGCCCTCCGGCATCCTGGACCTATGGCAACAATTCGACGTATCGCCGGACCTACGATCTCGACGGCCGGGTCGCAGGCATCGCGCTGCCGGCGAATACCTCGATGGCCTACACCTACGATGCGGCAGGCCGAATAACCGGGCTCGCCGAAACCGGCCTGCCGGCCAAGGCGTTCAGCTATGACGCCCTTGGACGCATCACGAGTTATTCGAGCGGATCGCTGAAGCAGACCTATAGCTATGACAGCGTCGGCAATCGCACCGCTTTCACAGCCGTCCAGTCGCCGGCGACGAATGTGAACCTGACCTATCACTACGACGCGGTAAGCAATCGCCTGCTGGGCATCGCCGGTACTTCAAAGGAAACATTCACCTACGACGCCGCTGGCAATATGCTGAGCCAGACGGGACCGGGTGGAGACTTTACCTACACGTATAACGCCCGCGGCAGGCGGACCAGGACTTACGTCGGTGCAATCCCGACGATCGATGCCGTCAATGGGATCGATCAGCGGACATCATTGGTCAACACGAACGCCAGCAGCAATCTGTTCGTCTACGACGAGGCCGGGCACCTGATCGGAACTTACGATGGCAAAGGCGTGGCCATCGAAGAGACCGTGTGGCTTGCCGATCTAGCGGTCGCAGTCCTCAATCCGGCGGGGCATTTCTTCATCGCTCCGGATCATCTCGGCGCCCCGCACCAGATCACCAATCAGGCCGGTCAGGTCGTGTGGCTATGGGATCACGACCCCTTCGGCAACGGCCACCCCTCAGGCACGTTTACCTACGACCTGCGTTTCCCCGGCCAACGCTACGACGCAGCTGCAGGTACCCACTACAACTACTTCCGTGATTACGATCCGAGGACGGGCCGCTATATCGAGAGCGATCCTATTGGATTGAGGGGCGGGATCAACACTTATGGCTACGTTGGTCAAAATCCGCTTTGGGCTTCCGATCCGTTCGGAGAGGATGCGATCGCTCTTCCTCTCACTAGGTTTGCGACATCGGACTTGGTGGCGCTGGGAAGCGGCAGGCTATTTGGAGCGTTGGGGCTACTCCTCTCACTGTCTGGCGATACCCCGCAGGATTGTCCAAATCAGTGCCCGCCTTGCAGGACTATCAGCGGGAAGATCGTACCTCTTGAGACGATCGCATATCGTCCGTTGGACGTCCCGCCGCTAGGATCTTCCCAGCATGGTATCGAAGGGCCGCATCACAATTTGTACAAGGCAAATCAGAATCCGAAGAACTGCCGATGCTTCTGGCAGCCGATTGGAGCTGTGTCACCCAGTAATTTACCCCCCGGCGCAATCCCGATTGAGCCCTTCGCAAATTGAGTGGTGAACGACAATGAAATACTCAGGCGGACAAGACGTAAGGCTCGGCGACAGAGTCCGCCTTGGCGACGACGATGGCGGCGTCGTGGTTTGTTCGATCGACACCGACGAGTACAGTGCCGCAGCGCCGAAGGCAGAGTGGAGCTACTTAAAGAAAGGCGTGGTGATCAAGTTCCCCAAATTTGGGCTTATACACTACGAGCAGGCGGAGCCTGATCTTGTATTGATTGCACGCGGAGCATGATGAGACCGACGGGCGCGGCAGTCTCCCAAGACTAAAACGTTTAGCCGCCACGTCTCTGCCTGCATGGTTATATATTGATCGAGCTGTGATAGAACGGCTTGGTGGTACGCGCCCCGGCGGCGGTCGCCTCCATCTCCTTCAGAGCCCCGGCAAGGAGCGCCGTATGTCTTGCGCGAAGGATCGTCACCTGCAAGGCCGAGACGAAGAACTCGGTGAGTTTAGCGAATAGAGCCTGACCAGCAAAGCCGAACGCGCCTCTCTGGTTCTTGCCCCGGGCCTGAGACCGACGATTCCGTATAGGCGGAAGATCCCGTTGCTCCTGTCTGGACCTCAACGATCCAAATCAGCAATTGCGCGACCCTTAGAGCGCATGTCTCGCTCGCGAGTATTGTCTTAGGACAAATGAAGGCCATTGCTACTCCAATCGCTCCAAATCCCCGATGAGCCTCAGCATCTTTGCGAGGACCTGTTTAGAATCCGAAAGCTTCTTGGCTATCACGAGGTCGCGGCGTCCCGACAGCAGCAAAACCGCTTCGAGAACCTCATCAGATGTTCGCACGAGATCCACGAGATGTTGCCCGGTGGGACCATTTTTTGCCATGAACCAGTTCTTGACCGCACGCTCGTTGGCCTTCGTCAGTCCTACGACTGTCTTGATGGCCGCGTGCGTGTCCCCGAATTCCCGATGCAACGCATCGGCAATGATCTGCGCGAACCTGCCGTCAGGAATCTCTTTTCCGGATGAGGACCGATTATTTCGGTCCTTTTTCGTAGGCGACATTCCACGCCTCCGTTGGTTACGCTCGCATAACGCGAATTTCAGCCTCAATTTGGGTTGAATCGATGACCGAGTAGCGTCCCGTGCGACAACCAAAGCCATCCAGAAACGCCCCGACGTCAAGCGGTCTTAGGGCTGCGCAATATGTGCGCATGTCGACGGATCACCAGAAGTACTCGACCGAAAACCAGTCCGACGTCATCCGCGCTTATGCCGAACGACGCAATTTGACGATCGTCCGCACCTACGCTGATGAGGGGCGCAGCGGCTTGCGCGTAGACAATCGGGAAGCTCTTACTCGCCTGATTGGGGATGTCCGCGATGGCCATGCCGATTTCGACGTCATCCTGGTCTATGACGTGAGCCGGTGGGGCCGTTTCCAGGATGCGGACGAAAGCGCATATTATGAATTTATCTGCAAGGAAGCGGGTATTCAGGTCCGGTATTGCGCGGAACAGTTTGAAAACGATGGCAGTTTGGCCTCGACTATCATCAAGAATATGAAGCGCGCAATGGCTGGCGAATACAGTCGCGAGCTCTCCTCGAAGGTCTTCGCTGGCCAATGCCGATTGATCACGCTTGGTTTTCGGCAAGGCGGCCCCCCAGGCTATGGCTTGCGGCGGGCCCTGATTGACGAACATCGAGGGCCGAAAGGATATCTCTCACGTGGCGAATACAAGAGCATTCAGACCGATCGTGTCATCCTGACGCCTGGGCCGCCGCAGGAAATCGAGGTTGTCCGGCGCATCTATCGCATGTTTGTCGTTCAACTCCTGTCCGAGGGCGAGATTGCCACCGTGCTCAACCAGGAGGCCATCCCGGGGGAAGGTGGTCGCTCGTGGACCCGAGGCATCGTTCACCAGGTCCTCACCAACGAAAAATACATCGGCCACAATGTCTATAACCGCGTTTCGTTCAAGTTGAAGCAAAAGCGGATCGCCAATCCTCCGTCGATGTGGGTGCGCGCGGACAACGCCTTTGAAGCTGTGGTCGACGCCGACTTCTTTGCGGCGGCCAAACGGATCATCGATCAGAGAAGCCGGCGCTTCTCCGACGAGGAAATGCTCAACCGCCTGACCGGCCTGTTGAGTGAGAAGGGCCATCTTTCCGGGCTCGTCATCGACGAGGTCGACGATATGCCTTCCAGTTCCGCCTACCGCAACCGCTTCGGTAGCCTGCTCCATGCCTACAAGCTGGTGGGATATCAACCCCGCCGAGATTTCAAGTATGTCGAGATCAATCGCGCGCTTCGAACGATGTTCCCGGCCGTTGTCGCCGACACCATCTCCAACATCGAGCACATCGGTGGCCACGTCGACTTCGACGGCCTGACCGACGTCCTGACCGTCAACGGCGAATTTACCGTCTCCATTGTGATCGCCAGATGCCTGCGTACCCCGTCGGGTCTCCTGCGGTGGAAAATCAGGTTCGACACGAGCCTTCAGCCGGATCTCACTGTCGCGATCCGGATGGATGAGAGCAACGACCATATCCTCGACTACTATTTGCTGCCGTGGGTCGACATGTCTGAAAGCAAGATTCGGCTGTCGGAAGAGAACGGCGTTCACCTGGATGCCTACCGGTTCGATACGCTCGATGTACTCTTCCGTCTCTGTGCGCGGACCGAGTTGGGAGTTGCCGCATGACCGAAGGCGCCGACGAAATCAGGAAGATCCCGGTCTCTGCCATTACTGTGCTGAACCCCCGCGCGCGCAACAAGCGGGTGTTCAACGAACTCGTTACCAGCATCGCTAATCTCGGGCTTAAGAAACCCATCACCGTCAGCCCGCGCAATGGTAACGGCACCTACGATCTGGTCTGCGGCCAGGGCCGGCTGGAGGCTTTTATCGCCCTGGGCCAGACCGAGATACCCGCTGTGGTGATCGAGGCAACCACCGAAGACTGCTACGTCATGGGCCTCGTTGAAAATCTCGCGCGTCGTCAACACTCCTCGTTGGAACTGATCGACGAAATTAGCAGCCTTAGAAAGCGCGGGTACTCCGTCAACCAGATCGCAGCCAAGATTGATTTTAGTTCGGAGTATATCCAGGCTATCTGCTTTCTGCTCGACCACGGTGAGGAACGACTATTGACCGCCGTCGAACGAAAAGTCATTCCTCACACAATAGCGATGGAGATCGCACGCGCGAAAGACGGCGATATACAACGAGCATTGGCCGAGGCTTACGAATCCGGCAGCATTCCTGGTAAGCAAGTGCTGGCAATCCGGAAGATTATCGAGCAACGTAACCTGACCGGGAAGGGCATCCACTCGGTCGGAAAATTCCCTCACTCCTCAAAGAAGCCCATCTCCTCCGCCGCCTTGATCAGAGCATACCGCAAGGAGGCTGATCGTCAAAAGCTGATCGTCAAGAAGGCGAGCCTTGCCCAGAGTCGGTTGCTCTTTGTGGTGAACGCCATGCGCACCTTGCTCAACGAGCGCATGTTCGTGCGGCTGCTGCGTGCGGAGTCGTTGCACACTTTGCCGCGCCCCCTGGCGGAGCGCGTTGGGACCGCCGGAGGCTAGAATGGACACCCCCGAGGTCAATATCTCCTTCGAGCAAACCATTCTCGTTCTGCCGCTCGACGCTATCCTTCCCCTCAAGCAAGTTCCCGAAGTCATCAAGAGCTTTGCGAAGTACAAGAGAATAGAGAAGTCCATCGCCGAGATCGGCATAATCGAACCACTCGTGGTGTCGCGGAATCCCGACGATCAGGGCAAATATATGCTCCTCGACGGGCACTCGCGGCGCGAAGTCCTATTGAGTCTCGGAGAAAAGACCGCACGTTGCATTTTGGCGCATGATGATGAGGCCTTCACCTACAACAAGCGCATCAACCATTTGGCTACGGTTCAGGAGCACTACATGATCGTCCGCGCCCTTGAGCGAGGCGTGTCCGAAGCGAAGCTAGCCAGTGCCCTCAACGTCAATATCGCGCATATCAAACGGCGCCGAACTTTGCTCGACGGCATTTGTCCGGAGGTCATTGAAATCCTTAAAGACAAGACGGTGAATCCGGTCACGTTCGAGGTGTTGCGCAAGATGCGACCTTTGCGCCAAATCGAAGTCGGCGAATTGATGCAGTCGGCTTCCAACTTCACCTCCACTTACGCAAAGGCCCTGTTGGCGGCGACCAAGCAGGCGGACCTCGCTAAGCCTGATAAGGCCAAGCAGATTGCCGGGATGACACCCGAGCAAATGGCCCGTATGGAACGCGAGATGGAAACCCTGCAGCAGGATTTCAAAGCCGTAGAGAGTTCATACGGCGAAGATGTCCTTCATCTTGTGATCGCATCCGCCTTTCTCTCGAAGATGATCGCCAACCGCAAGATCGAAAAGTACCTTGAACAAAATCATCCAGAGATCCTGACCGAATTCAAGGTCATCGCTGCCGCCGCTTCGCTCGATAGCGCCGGGCCTGAGCAGCATTAGAGTAGGGCGTGATCACGGCTCAGCAGCGATGATGTGCGGAGTGCCGTGCGGCACATGCGGAAGCTAACCAAACCGGATCATCTGGGATCGCCCATTGGGCAGGAACGGACCGTCGTCAATATCATCCTCTTGGATAGTCATAACTTCGGCGTCGATGCCCGAGCCGTCGAGCAGCTGGCGCAATTCCTCCAGACGCCGATCTGTGCCGGCAGACCGAGCCTCCATGATTGCAAGCGTCGCAATGTCCGGCCTGATGCGACGAGCCATGTCGGCAAGCTTTTCAATCTGGATATTCTGATTGGAGGTCTTCACCTCACAGAGCCTTACTACACCGTCGACCACGACGATCAGATCGATCTCAGCATCCGGCTTACGAGCATCTGCACTAGCTGTTGTGAAAAAGATCTCGTGTGGCTCTAGAAAGAAGAAGCAGGCCTGCGCTTGGTCCGACAGACGTGCAAGGCACCAGAGGTAAGCTAGCATCCCATGGGCACGAAGCCCGTCTAGGACAAACGAGTTAAGCCTGAAATGCCAGGGGCTGGCTACCGGCGCAGCTTCGTCGGCTCCGCAGACTTCGCAGGTCATCGATCTGCGCAGAGCATCGATACTAACCCAGTTGCTATTATTGCAACGCCGGCAAAGCCATTCGTGTCCCTGATGAAGAATCTCACGCTGACAAAGATAGCGCACGGATTCCCCGAGCGATCTTTTTTCATCCGCGTCCCACGCCTGGCGCGGAGAGCCGGGTTGGCGCGCAGACCAGAAGGCGTCGCAAAATTCCTCGAATTGCCGTTCCAGTCGATCAAAGCGAATATATCTTTGGGCCAGGCGGACCTCTCGGGCCTCCGTCAAGACGACGCGTGCGATTCTTTGCCAGTCGTCCTGGGCGGCGATGGTGCCTGCACGCAAACGGCGTTGAAGACGTAGAACGAGATCCGGCAGCCGGTCTTCACCGGCGCTTGGCGACGCGCCCATGGATTCGAATTGTTGTTTCCAGAATTTGTTGAGAAAAATGGCACGCGCTGCGTTGATGCCGCCGGACAAGTGAGTCAAAGCCGTGAGGTAACGGCCCTTGTCGGAAGGCCGAATACTGAACACCAGGCTATTCTGATATGGGCCCTGGCCTTGCGCGAACGGCAGCCAGTCTCGCGGTGCACAAAGCGCAACTCGGAATACTGTTTCATCATCGACAGGTGCGTTGATTTCGGGCAGGCGGCCCTCGCGTTGCCCAAATAGCGTTAGGAGCCCGTGGTCTGTTACGCGAGGAAAAGAAAGAGTGCTTCCGAACCCTGCCAATTGATATGTGCCGCTGAAAGCGCCAGTTGCCCGCAAGCGCCGGGGCAGCCGCCATCGGTGCCGAACGTTCTCGAAGGGGCTATAGTCCAACGTGCGTTCGATATCGAGATCGAGGGCCCAGGCTCCTGCTGTAACAGAGTCCGGCACGATTGACGCGTCGCGAATATGGCGCGGCCAAATTAGGGGCGGCCGAAAGGAAGTTTCGCTGAAGGTCGTTTCGTGCCAATCGCTAACCTGAAACATGCCGCGGCCTTCGACGTGATCCATGGCGGTAGCAAGCGCTTGTTGCTCAGGGCAGCAATCGTCGATGGAGCCGATTCTTTCGCTTGAATATATATTCCACGAGTCGACCTGGTGAAATCGTGCGACGATATCATCCAACTCCTGTTGGTTATGGCTTGCCGATCTGACGGTGATGTAGGAGTTGCTCTGACCAGAGTAGGAAACGTGTATTCGATTCTTGATAATCGCAACGATTGCTGCAAGTGTTGCATCGTCGTCGATATCGGCTTTCGACATCTTGAGGGTGACAAGGCTCGAATCAAGATAGACAGCAAGATGCGAACGAGCATTCCAAAACGTCAGCCGATCGGCAAAACTGTCGCCAACGATTATATTGACTCGATTGGCCCATCTTTGATCATGGAGTTGAAGGCGCGGGCACATGCTGGCCGAGAGCTGTGCAAGGCCCGACAGATCGCGTTGTTCGGCAAGGCGCTGAAGTATGACTTGATAGTCGGTGACGTTGTCGCTCGGCGGTCTCGGTACCAACGTCGGATTGTCTGCAACTTCCTTCTCTACAAGCGCTACTGCCCGTATGTATTCAGATAGGTTCGCAGGGATCGGCCAAGGAGCGAGACTCTCTCGATAGCAACCGAAGTTTTCTTGCAGGAATTGAGGTGGCGGATTGCGTCCGTAAAAGTCCAGCAGCGAGACCGGTTGCGGTTCATTAAAGATAGTCCCGCGCGAGGCTAGCAGCGAAGTCGAAAGCGACGATAGCGGTACAAAGGGTATATGAGGACGAAAAGCGTGTTTGTCTCGTTCTGGATGATTGTGGAAGTCGTGGCGGATAAGGGCGCTGGGGTAAAATTGCTCGTGAAGTCGTTCGACAGCGTTCTCAGATAGATCAACATAGGAATAGAGCACGTCGGCGTCGTATGCCTTCAGCCATGGAATGTAGGCTGGCCTTATTTGACCGTTCTCACATGGTACGATGAGGTTAAATCGGCCTCCCCACCGTCCAAAGCAGTCGGCGAAAATCGCATCGATCATCGGCCTCCAGTGCTGGTGCTCGTCGACGAGAAAAGCGATGCGAACCGATCGAGGTCTGATAAAGGCTTTCGGCATCTTCCCAACGCGCTAGAGTCGTGCGACCCTCGTTCGATCAACCAAAATGACCCTATCCAGCGAGTTAAACGAGAAGCTTGCAGGGCTGTAATCAGAAGAGCCCCGGCGTGCAAAGGGCCCGCGGAGAGGAGCGAAGTCGCTACCTAAAATCGTATGCTTGACAGTGGATCGATCCGAACCACTAGAAATTTGGTGCGGGTAGAGGGAATCGAACCCCCACGCCTTTTGGGCACCGCATTTTGAGTGCGGCGCGTCTACCAGTTCCGCCATACCCGCGCACAGACCTTATAGACATGCTCGCGCTTGATCGCCAAATAAAAAATGCAGTTGGCTATTCGGCCAGCGATTCGCGCGTTTTCCGCTCCCTAGCGATGACGCCCTTGCGCACGTTAATCGCTGCTGCGTCAAGCGTTGTCTTGATATGCGCAGCGTAGAATTTCTCGATCATTTCGACGCTGGTTCGGCAATTCTTGGCGATCTGGTAGATGTCGGCTCCCTCCATAAGGCGGAAGCAGATGTAGGTGTGACGCAGGCTGTAGGCCGTCCTTGGTTTGCCGTCCCGGTCACGCTTGAGCTCGGTCTCATCGAGAATGGAATTGAGCAATTCCCTCGGCCGATTGGGAAACACGAGGTCGGTAGGTCTGGGTTTGGACAGAGCCGCTTTTGGCTTCTCCTTCGAGAGAGCCACGCTCGCCTGTGGCTCGCCACCCTTCGGTGGTACCAAGCTCGCCTGCGGCGAGTCGCCCTTCGGCTTTTGGGAGGGGCGCTCCTTCGAGCGCCCTGGCGGCTGTCCAGACTCTATCGCCGGATCGCGCTTCCCGTCGTCGCGTAGGCGGGCCTGCAAACGTCGGAAGGGTTCAACAGCGCTTGAGGTGCTTTTGCAGAATCCGACGCCGCGTTTTCCGCGAACTTCGATTTCAAGAATGGTTTCTTTTGTTTCGCGATCCTTGACGATCGCGACATCGCGAAACTGAAGGCGCGAAGCTTCATCCGGCCGCAGGCCGGTATTGGCCATGAACAGCACATAGTCGTGGAGCTGTTCGCATTCCCACTTCCATCGACCACGGTTGTGCAGGGGCTTATCGGCTCTTCTCCGCGTAGCCGTATAGAGCTTCTTGTATTCCTCGGGCGAGAACCACGCCCGATGGGAGATCTTCCCGCTAGTCTTATAGGGCTGCGTCATGTCTGGCAGGAATTGAAGCCAGTTGTGCCGCAAGGCGGTTTTCAGCACTTGGCGGATCGCAACCATTTCATGGTGCATACTGCTACGTGATGGTGGCCGACCGATGCGCTCCATGGCGGTCTGCCTGCGGTGAACGCGATACTCTTGTAGCTTCCCGGCGGTGATCTCGGTGAGCGCCAGTTTGCCAAAGAAGGGGAGGATATGAACGCGTAGCATGAGGCCGTAAGCGGCGACCCAAGTCTCGCTGCGTTCCCCGTTCGTGATGGTCTCGTATTCCTGGAGGAATTGATCCGCGGCTTTCTTGAACGTTGGCCCTGACGTCAGTTGTCCCGCGCGCGACTTGCCACGAAGTTCGAGATACCAATCCTCGGCAATTTCCTTTGCGTGGGAGAGGCTCTCTTCCTTCGTGCTGATGCGGCGGTTCTTTCCAGCGAGATAAGTCGAGCACTGCCAATGGCGGCTGTTCTCACGCTTATAAACGTGAAGTTTTCCGCCCATGAGTTCGTGATGTTCGGCCATCGCGCACCTTCCACGTCAGAAGGGGCAATTTGTGTAAGACCTGTGGAAGCCTTCCGACCGGATCAATATATCAGGAAGTAACTGAAAATACTACATAAAACGTGCGTAACAAATACGGTCAATCCGGTTTTGAGTCGAGCGCGTCTACCAGTTCCGCCACAGGGGCCCCCGGTCGGCCCTCGAATGGGGCGTCGCGAAGCCGGCGGACTATAGCCATGGGAAAAGCGGGGTCAACCCGCGCCAAAGTGATCCCGGCCGTTCTCGACAGGCGAACGGGCCGGGTTTAGAGGCTGTTGGTCGATCCCATCCGGAGAGGTTGCCGTGACGATCCAGAGTGCCGCAATACCTGCATTCAATCCGTCTGCGAGCAGCCCCGCGCTGACAGCGTCGCTGGCCGTCACGCTGATCGCGGCTGCAACGATCGCGGGTGCCTGGTTTTTCCAACTCGTGCTGGAGATCCTGCCCTGCCCGCTCTGCCTGGAGCAACGCTACGCCTATTATCTTGCGATCCCGCTCGGCCTGCTCACGGCGCTTGCCGCGAGGGGCGGTGCGCCGCGGCCGCTGCTGCTCGCAGGGTTGGCGATCCTGGCGCTGGTCACGCTGGCCAATGCGGGGCTCGGCACTTACCATTCCGGCGTCGAATGGGGGTTTTGGCCGGGACCGACGGATTGCACCGGGCCGGTCGGCAACCTCGGCAGCGCCACCGATCTGCTGGCGCGGCTCGATACGGTGAAGGTGGTGCGCTGCGACGAGGTGCAGTGGCGCTTCCTCGGCCTCTCTCTCGCCGGCTACAACGTGCTGATCTCGCTGCTGATGGCCGCGATCGCCGGCTGGGGATTTGCGGCGACTGCGAAACGTTCGTAGCTGTCGTAGGGGGCAAAGCGCAGCGTGCCCAACATTTCACGGAGATTGCGGAAGCATGGTGGGCACGGCGCGAACGCGCCTTTTGCCCACCTTACGCGAACTCTGCCACGCTAATCGTCCACATCGTCCTGCGTACGCCCGAACAGGTGCACGATGCCCGGCGTCGCGATCGTCACGAAGACGAAGCGCGACAGATGATGGGCGCCGACGAAGATCGGGTCGATGTGCAGCGTCAGCGCCAGCGCCAGCATCGCGTCCATCGCGCCCGGCGCGTAGGCGACGACGATGTCGGAGAATTTCACCTGCGTGGTGAGCGCCACGATCCCGACGAAGATCGCGGAGACGGCGATCGCCACGGCAAACGAGCCCAGCGCCGCGTTGATGTGGCCGGCGAGCGTCTTGATCCGCATCCGCGCGAAACGGCTGCCGATCAGCGCGCCGATCCCGATCAGCGCCACGCCGCGCACCCAGTTCGGCAGGCCGCCCTCGACCCAGTCGGCGCCATGCAGCACGCTGGAGGCGATCATCGCGCCGAACATCCAGCTCGCCGGAAACCTGACCAGCCGCAGCAGAAGTGCCGCCGCAACCGAGGCCACGACGAGCGCCAGCAGGTCGAGCGGCGAGGCGGTCGCCGTCGTCAGCGACGGGGCCGCGGAGGGCGCGACGCCAGCGACCGCGAGCACCAAAGGCAGCGCCGCGGTGAGGATGATGACGCGCATGGTCTGCACCACCGCGATGCCCGGCAGGTCGGCGCCGCGCTCGACCGCCAGGATCGTGATCTGCGACAGCGCGCCGGGGCTGCCGGCAAGGAAGGAAGAGGTGCGGTCCCAACCATGGATGCGCTGGAGGTAATAGCTCGAGCCGAAGGTCGAGCAGAAGGTGGCGAGCGCGAGCAGGCCGATGGTGAGGGGGTAGGCGCTGACCTGCTGGATCAGGTGGCGCGAGACGACCGAGCCCAGCGAAATGCCGAGCAACACCAGCACGGTCTGGGTCAGGATCGGCGGCAGCGTGAGCTTGCGCCCGGCGATCGCCGCGATCCCGACGGCGATCATCGCGCCCGAGATCAGTCCACCGGGAAGGCCGGCGACCACAAACACCAGACCGCCGGCGGTGCCGATGGCGAGCGTCTCCACCGTGCTCAAAATCTCGGCACGGCTCGGCCATTCAAACGCAAGGGAGGCGGCGATCTGCTTCACGCCACCTTATCGCAAATCAGCGAGAGGCGCACAATTGCGGGCTCGTCATGCCGCAATGCGTACGCCTCTCGCCGAAGCCGCCGGGAGGATTGTGACGGACTTACTTCTTGTCCATGGCAGCCGGAGCCGCCGTACCAGCCTTGGCGGTCTTGATGCACTCGGAGCGGAATTTCTTGCGCTCCTTGCCGTGCAAGCCCTTGGCATCCGCCTCCTTGGAGCATTCGAGCGACTCGGCCGAGTGCTCCTTCGGTGCCTTCTTGTCGGTGGGGGCGGCGGTTGTGGTTTTGGCATCAGTCTTGGCGGCCGGCGCGGCGGTCTGCGCGAAAGTGGTGCCGGTGGCGAACAGCGAGACGAGGGCGACGGTGGCGAGGCGAGAGGCGAAGGTCATGGTGTTGCACTCTTCTTGTCGTGAGAGATTTCGAAGGGGCCACAAGGTCGGCTCGCGTTGCTGAACGCCACATGAATAATCTGAACAAGGCGGTCACTATATTTTGGCGGCGGGAGCCATCACTTCCTTGTCGCAAGCCTGCGGCACGCTAGGATGGCAGTGCTTTACTTCCCTCGGGGAAGACCAAGGAGGAGACCTAGGGATGACCATCCAATCGAAATTGCTGTGTGCAGTTGCGTTGTCGGGTTTTGCCGCGCTGGTGGCGAGCGCGCCAGCCCAGGCGCTGACCTCACAGGAGTGCAGTGCGAAATATCAGGCCGCCAAGAAGGACGGCTCGCTCGGCACCATGAAGTGGAATGACTTCCGCAAGGCCCAGTGCGGCGCGGACGCAACGCCCGCCGCAACGCCTGCTGCCGCGCCCACCGCGGCGGCTCCGGCCGCGCCCGCCGCTCCGGCCGAGCCAAAGCAGGCCAAGAAGGAGGCTGCCCCCGCTGCCGCTCCGGCGCCGGCCTCGCCGGCCGGTCCCGCGATCTACCCGAATGCGGTCGATCCGAAATACGCCAAGGAAACCGCCGGCAAGGCGCGTCTCCACACCTGCGTCGACCAGTACAATGCCAACAAGACCACCAACGGCAACGGCGGCATGAAGTGGATCGAAAAGGGCGGCGGCTATTACAGCGAGTGCAACAAGAAGCTGAAGGGCGCTGCCTGAGCTTCGACCTGATGCGATGGCCGGAGCAGAGCTCCGGCCATTTCGTTTTGCCCCACGGGTTCGCAGGGGCTGGATTATCGCCCGAACGGGCCTATTGCCTTACCGCCAATTCGCGTGCGCGGTGATTGACAAGCAGCACCGACGCATCAATTGATGCGCCCGTCATGCTTGCCAGCCTCGGCCTCATCCTGCTCTGCCAGTTGATCGGCGAAGCCGTCGCGCGCGGCCTCGGCCTGCCGCTGCCGGGACCCGTGCTCGGCCTGCTGCTGCTCCTCATGCTGCTGCTGGCGCGTGACCGCTTCAAGCTGCTCGCGCTCGGGCCGCTGGGCAACGCCGGTGTCGAGACGGCAGGCAAAGGCTTGCTGTCGCATCTATCGCTGCTGTTCGTGCCGGCCGGCGTCGGTGTGGTTCAGGAACTCGACCTGCTCGCATCGCACGGGATCGCGATCATCCTGGTGTTGGCCCTCTCGGTGGTCATCACGCTGCTGGCAACCGTGCTGACGTTCCGCCTCGTCAGTCGCCTGTTGAGGCAACAGGACGCGCGATGAGCGGTAATCCATTCTCGCTCTGGGTCTATCTCTCGCAGTCGCCGTTGCTCTGGCTGACGGTGACGCTGCTGGTCTATGCGAGCACGGACGCGGTGTCGCTGCGGACGCGGCGCCATCCGCTGGCCAATCCCGTGCTGCATGCGATGTGGATCATCGGCGCGTTCCTGCTCGTAACCGGCACGTCCTATACGACCTATTTCGCCGGCGCGCAGTTCGTGCACTTCCTGCTCGGGCCCGCCACGGTCGCGCTCGCGGTGCCGCTCTACGAAAACCGCAAGCGGGTGGTGACCTCCATCGTTCCGATGCTGGTGGCGCTGGTTGCCGGGTCGGTCACGGCCGTGGTGTCGGTCGTGCTGCTGGCCGAGCTTGCCGGCCTGCCGCGCGAGGTGGTGTTGTCCCTGGCGCCCAAATCGGTCACGGCCGGCGTTGCCATGGGCATCGCCGGATCGCTGCATGCGGATCCCTCGCTGACAGCGGTCGCCGTCATCCTCACCGGCATCATGGGTGCGATCATCGTCACCCCGCTGATGAACCGCACCGGCGTGACTGACTACCGCGCCCGCGGTTTTGCGGCCGGCCTCGCCGCTCACGGTATCGGGACAGCACGCGCCTTCCAGGTCGACGAGATCGCCGGCGTGTTCTCCGGCATCGCCATGAGCCTGAACGCCTTGGTGACTTCGTTCCTAGTCCCGCTGGCGGTCACGCTGCTGGTGCGGTGACATGACCCGGGCGACACTCTATATAGACGGTAACATTTCACGGTCCTTCGCCGTAATTCCGGGGATGGGGCTGACATGGGACGAGATATGACTGGATTCAGGACAAAGGGCTTTGGGCCGACGCGTCGTGGAGCGTTGACGCTGATCGGCGCAGGCGCCCTCGCTATGGGCACCATAGGCCTGGCGCATGCGGCCGTCGATGATGACGAGGTCCTGACCGAAGCGAAGGTGTTGCGCGATCCCGACGTTCCCGTCGCCGGCAATCCCGACGGCAACATCAGCATCATCGAATGGTCCGACTACAACTGTCCCTATTGCCGCAAGCTCGAGCCTGAGCTGCGCCAGGTCGTCCAGGACGACGGCAAGGTGAGGCTGGTGATGAAGGACTGGCCGATCCTCGGGCCGGTCTCGGTGACGGCGGCGCGGATCGCGCTCGCGGCCAAATTCCAGGACAAGTACCATCAGGCCCATGACGCGATGATGGGCGTCAGCTCGCGTCTGACCGAGCCGCGCATCAACGAACTGCTTGCGGCGGCCGGCGTCGACATAGATCGCTTGAATCGTGATCTGACCGATCACGCCAAGGACATCGATGCCGTGCTCAAGCGCAACAACGAGCAGGCCGAAGCTTTCGGCTTCCGCGGCACGCCGGCATTCATCGTCGGCAAATATCGCGTGCCGGGTGTGCTCAGCATGAAAGAGTTCGAGCAGGTCATCGCCGACGCGCGCAAGGCCAAGATGAACTGAGGCGACACGCGCCGATCGCGGTCAAAACAAAGGCGCCGTCGCGGACTCGCGACGGCGCCTTGTTCAAAGTGGGTTGATCGAATTTACTTCGAGGAGATGCGGACCCAGTCCCTGTGCGCGCGATCGCGCAGCAGGTCCCAATCCGTCTTCGCCACGTCCCAGTTCACGATGGTGCGATTGGCCGTCGCAACCTCACCGTTCGCAACGGACGACGTCTGCATCGAGTCATAGACATAAACGCCGCAGCCGAGCAGCAGCGCGCCCAAAATCATTCCCAGAAACATCCGCATGGCTAACCTCCGATGACGGGCAATAACGTCGGCCCCGAGCAAAGGTTCCGCGTCAGTGCGGCGGAGGCAAGGACAACTCGTTCACGCACCATTCAGCCACGCCACCAGCTCCGCATTGATCTCGCGCGGATAGGTGTGGCTGAGATCGTCGATCTCGCGGTAGACGACGTCGGCGCCAGCGGCGGAGAGCGCGGCCTTTGTCTGCCGCGCGGTCTGCACCGGAAACATCCAGTCGAGCTTGCCGTGGGTGATGAAAACAGGCAGGCCCTGCAGGCGCGTGGCATCCGCCATTTCCGCCATCAGCGGATGGAACGTCGCCGCGACCGGTGCAAGATGCGTGAAGGGCGAGGCACCATCGAGCCCGCTGACATAGCTGAAAGTGCCGCCGTCGCTCATGCCTGTGAGCAGCATGCGCGAGGCATCGATGGTCCAGCGGTTGCGGACGATGTCGAGAATGCGCATGAGATTGGGTGTGTCGCTATCCTCGCCCATCAATGCCCAGGTCGGGCCGGTCGCGGTCGGCGCCACCAGAATGGCGCCGCAGCTGCGGGCATCGCGCAGCCAGCTCCAGAGAAATCCGCGGCCGTTGCCGCTGCCGCCATGCAGCGCCATCACCAGTGGCATGGCGCGTTCCGGCGAATAATATTCGGGGACGTAGACCGAGAAGCCGCCGCGGCTGCCGGGCTCGTTGTGGTCGTGGAAGATGCCGGTGTGCTCGCCCGCACCCACCTCGAGCCGTGACAGCAGTTCGGTATTCTCGCGATTGCCGGCGTTGAGGAAGAAACTGCTTACCGGCGGAAACTGCGCAGCCAGCGGGTAAAGAGCCTCCTGCGCGCGAGGCATATGGCGCAGCGCACGAAAGACCGCGATGAGGTCGCCATGGCCTCGCTCGACCTCACGGATTCCGGCAAAGGCGGCCAGCGTCTCGTCGCAGGCGCGATCGAGCCGTTCGCGCAATCCTGCGAACTGCTCCGGCCAGTCTCCAATGGCCGCCCGTGCCGCCTGCAGCGTCTCGTCCGGCGTACCGATCGCGTTCATCACCGACGCGAAGGCCGGGGGATGCAAATGTCGCTGGACGAAGCCGAGCGCTTCCAGAGCATTGAGGAGAGGCGGCAGCGCGGCCACGATGTCGTCGATCACGGCCTCGCTCATCGTTGCGTCCTCACGTGCGGGCGATCAGTGCAGCTTCGGCGCCTTCAACAGCTTGAAGCGATCGGTCGAGGTCACCGTGACGTCGAAGGTGACGCCTTCATGGTGCACGGTCAGCGGCACATCGACGCCGGCCGCGCCGAGCCCCCACATCTTTTTGTAGAAGCCCGTCTGGCTCGTGACCTTCTCGCCATCAACGGCGAGGATGACGTCGCCGGTCTTCAACTCGGCGCGTGCCGCGGGGCCGTTGGCGGAGATGCCGATCACCACGACGCGGTTGTCGATCTCGGTGGAGTAGAGCCCGAGCCACGGCCGGGCCGGCTTGTTGACGCGGCCGAACTTGCGCAAATCATCGAGGACCGGCTTCAACAAATCGATCGGCACGATCATGTTGACGTGCTCGGCCTTGCCGTCGCGTTCGCGCTCGAGCTGAAGCGAGCCGATCCCGATCAGCTCGCCGCGCGCGTTCAGCAGCGCCGTGCCACCCCAGTTCGGGTGCGCCGGATAAGTGAAGATGGCTTCGTCCAGCAGATACTCCCAGTAGCCGGCAAATTCCTGCTTGGCCACGATCTGGCTTGCGACCGAGCGCGTGCGGCCGCCGGCGCCGCCGACCACGACGCGGTCGCCGAGCCGGGTCTCGGCGGAGACGCCGAGCGGCAGCGGCTCGACGTCGAGCTGGCCCAGCGCCTGAACGAGGCCGAACCCGGTGACGGAATCGAATCCGAGCGCATGTCCTTCGACGACGCGCCCGTCGGCGCGATGCAGCCACACCGATTCCGCCTCGGTAATGAGATAGCCGATTGTGAGCACCAGCCCGTCGTCGATCACGACGCCGTTGCCGGCGCGTTCGGTGCCCAGCGTCTCGGCGCTGAAGGCGTCCGGCGGAATGATGGCATGCAGGCCGACGACCGATGCGAGCGCGCGGTCCAGATCGAATTCGTAATCGCTCGCACGCGGCTGGTTGGCCGGCGGCACTCTCCATTCGGTCAGGGCGGGCATGGAGTTCTCCTGGCTGAGTACCTCGCCCCGTCGTGGCGGGCGGAACGACGTGGGAAGCACCGGTAATTTAGGCCGGGGGCGGCCGTCTTGAAAGCCTCGGTCCCCAACAATTCCTGAGAACGCCGCGTGAAATCTTTGCAAGGCATGGGAGCGGCGGTGGAGGTAAGCCAGGCGTTCGCTCCATCCGGCACCGGTCGCATGGCTGCTGTCCGGCGGGATGCTAGGCGGAGTGCAATGAAGCTGCTACCGATTATCGCTTCGTTTGACCAAGAGATCACGGACCGAAGCAATGGATAACCGCAGCGACATCTGGCGTGGCGTCGACACGATCAAGGCGCGTTTCATCGACCTCAGCGACAGGGTCTGGGGCATGCCGGAGGTGTGCTACACCGAGGCGCGTTCCGCCGCCGAGCATCTCGCCGAACTCCGCCACCAGGGTTTCCGCATCACCGAGAACGTCGCCGGCATTCCGACCGCACTGATGGGGGAATGGGGCGAGGGCGGACCGGTCATAGCCTTCATGGGTGAATATGACGCGCTGCCGGGCCTCAGCCAAGAGGCGGGCATTGCGGAACACCGCCCCATCGAGACCGGCGGTCACGGCCATGGCTGCGGGCATAATCTGCTCGGTTCCGCGGCGCTGCTGGCGGCCACCGCGGTGAAGGACTGGCTTGCCGAGAACAAGGTGCCGGGCCGCGTGCGCTATTACGGCTGCCCCGCGGAAGAAGGCGGCGCGGCCAAGGCCTTCATGGTGCGCTCGGGAGCATTCGAGGATGCGGACATCGCCATTACCTGGCATCCGCACAGCTTCTGGGAAGTGGCGGTGACGCCGTCGCTTGCGAATACGCGCGCCGACTTCATCTTCACCGGCCGCACCTCGCATGCGGCGGCTTCGCCGCATCTCGGCCGCTCGGCGCTCGACGCGGTGGAATTGATGAATGTCGGCGTGAATTACATGCGTGAGCACATGCCGAGCGACGCGCGCGTGCACTATGCGTTGCTCGACACCGGCGGCATCGCCCCCAACGTGGTGCAGGCCCATGCGCGCGTCCGCTACTCGATCCGCGCCCGCGATCTGCCCGGCATGAACGAACTGGTCGGTCGCGTCAGCAAGATCGCCGAGGGTGCGGCGCTGATGACCGAGACCAAGGTCGAGATGAAGATCATCTCCGCGGTCTCCAACATCCTGCCGAACGCGCCCCTGGAGCAGGCGCTTCACCGGGTCATGGAAGAGCTCGGACCGCCGCATTTCGACGACTCGGACAAGAGCTTCGCGAACCAGATTCGCGCAACGCTCAGCGACAAGGACATCGAGTCGGTCTACTACGCGATCGGGATGGAGCCGACCGATCGGCCGCTGGCCGACTTCCTGGTGCCGCTCGACGCCAAGCGCAACCCGCTGGTCGGCTCGACCGACGTTGGTGACGTGAGCTGGGTGGTGCCGACCGTGCAGGTTCACGCACCCACGGTTGCAATCGGCACGCCCTTCCACACCTGGCAGGTGGTGGCCCAGGGCAAGAGCGGACACGCCCACAAGGCCATGGTGCAGGCCGCCAAGGCAATGGCCGGTATCGGCATCAAGGCGTTGACGGATCCGGAGCTCATCACGGCCGCGAAGGCGGACCTGAAGAAGCGAACCGCCAGGACGCCTTACGTCTGCCCGCTTCCCGACCATGTCGAGCCGCCGCTGACCATGTCCGTGGCGTAGGCCTCGCATCGATACTTCGTCTGATGCGGCGAACAAATTTTCCGCAGTGCAGCGCGGATTCCGGTACGTTTTGATGCCGGATTGCCGAACGCTTGGGCTGCACAACGCTGTTTTGCCCAAGGGACAGCCAGAAGACCGTTTGCATACACACGGTCGCAGTTGACGCGCACCCTATTCAGTGTGCCATCTACCGCCAGACAAAGCCCGGCGGCCGCCCCGCGGCCGCCTGCATCCAAAACGGGAACCAGACGGGGGACAACCATGCTGGATAAAGAACTGCGTTCGATGATCGGCCAAGTGAAGGACGGGCGGATGGATCGCCGCGCCTTCATCCAGCGCCTGGCCGCCGTCGGCCTCGCCGCGCCCGCGGCCTACCAGCTGCTAGCCCTTGGCGGAGTCGCGATGGCCGAGGGTCCGTCTGCCTACAAGCCCACCAAGCGCGGCGGCGGCGGCGCGCTGAAGCTGCTGTGGTGGCAGGGCCCGACCCTGCTCAATCCGCATTTCGCCACCGGCACCAAGGACCAGGACGGCTCGCGCCTGTTCTACGAGCCGCTCGCCTGCTGGGATGTTGACGGCAACATGAAGCTGGTGCTGGCGGCCGAAATCCCCTCGGTCCAGAACGGCCTGCTCGCCGCCGACGGCACCTCGGTGACTTGGAAATTGAAGCCCGGCGTGAAATGGCACGACGGCAAGCCGTTCTCGGCCGACGACGTCGTCTTCACCTGGGAGTACACCAAGGATCCCGCGACTGCGACGGTCACCAGCGGCACCTATCGCGACCTCAAGGTCGAGAAGATCGACGATCTCACCGTCAAGATCACCTTCCCCAAGCCGACCCCGTTCTGGGCCGACGCATTCGTCGGCGCAGGCGCCGGCCAGATCCTGCCGAAGCATCAGTTCGCCGACTACATCGGTTCGAAGTCCCGCGATGCTCCAGCCAATCTCGCCCCCGTCGGCACCGGTCCCTACAAGTTCGTCGAGTTCAAGCCCGGCGATCTCATCCGCGGCGTGATCAATCCCGATTATCACATGGCGAACCGTCCCTATTTCGATTCGATCGAGATGAAGGGCGGCGGCGATGCCGTCTCGGCCGCGCGCGCGGTGATCCAGACCGGCGAATATGATTTCGGATGGAACATCCAGGTCGAGGACGACGTGCTGCTGCGCCTGGAGAAGGGCGGCAAGGGCAAGACCATCTATGCCGTGGGCGGCGACACCGAGTTCATCGCGCTCAACTTCACCGATCCGAACGTTGAGGTCGACGGCGAGAAGTCCTCGATGAAGACCAAGCATCCTCTGTTCTCCGATCCGGCGGTGCGCAAGGCGCTGTCGATGCTGGTCGACCGTGACTCCATCAAGAAGGCGATCTATGGCCGCGCCGGCCGCACCACCGCCAACTTCCTCAACGGTCCTGAGAAGTTCGTCTCGAAGAACACCAGCTGGGAGTTCAACATCGAGAAGGCCTCGAAGCTGCTCGACGACGCCGGCTGGAAGCCCGGCGCGGATGGCATCCGCGAGAAGGACGGCAAGAAGCTCAAGCTGCTGTACCAGACCTCGATCAACGGTCCGCGCCAGAAGACCCAGGCGATCGTCAAGCAGGCCTGCCAGAAGGCCGGCATCGACGTCGAACTGAAGTCGGTCGTCGCCTCCGTGTTCTTCTCCTCGGACGTCGCCAATCCCGACACCTATCCGAAGTTCTATGCCGACCTTGAAATGTTCCAGATCCCGATGAGCCAGCCCGATCCGTCGCAGCACATGCGCCGCTATCATTCGCGCTACATCGCCAGCAAGGAGAACAAGTGGCAGGGCACGAATTTCCCGCGCTGGGTCAACAAGGATTATGATGCGGCGATCGACGCCGCCGATGCCGAGATGGATCCGGTCAAGCGCGCAGCCCTCTACATCAAGTGCAACGACCTGCTGTGGCAGGACACCGTCTTCATCCCGGCGATGCACCGTCTGAAGGTGGAGGCCGCTGCGAATACGCTGCGTCCGGTGATCTCGGGCTGGGCCAACGAGACCGACAATCTGTTCGACTGGTACCGCGAGGAATGATCCCACAGCTCTAGACGGGATCCTCCCCCCATGAGTCAGTACATCCTGCGTCGCCTGATGATCGCGATTCCGAGCCTGCTCGGAATCTCGGTCGTGCTATTCGTCGTGCTGGCGCTCGCACCAGGCGATCCCTTTGCGGAATTGGCGACCAACCCGAACGTGCCGCCCGAAGTGCAGGCGGCGCTCAGGGCCAAGTTCGGCCTCGATGATCCGATCTACCTCCGTTACCTGCACTGGCTGAACGCCATGCTGCACGGCGACTGGGGATTTTCCTTCGTCAGCCGGATGAATGTCGACAGGCTGATCCTGCAGCGCCTGCCGGCGACGCTCTACGTGATCGGCTCGGCCCAGATACTGGCGCTGATGATCGCGATTCCCGTCGGCGTCTATGCGGCGACGAAGCCCTATTCGCTGTTCGACCAGATCGCGAACACGCTCGCCTTCATCGGCTTCTCGCTGCCGACCTTCTTCACCGGCATCCTGTTCATCCTGATCTTCTCGGTCACGCTCGACTGGCTGCCCTTCGTCTACACGACCGACATCAAGGGCACCGGCATCCATTGGGTGCTTGAGATGATCCGGCAGGCCATCATGCCGGTGGCGGTGCTGGGCCTGTTCCAGGCCGCGTCGATGACGCGTTTCGTGCGCTCGGCGATGCTGGACGTGATCCGGCTCGACTACGTCACCACGGCGCGCGCCAAGGGCCTCGGCCAGGCCAAAGTCATCGTCAAGCATGTCATGCGCAACGCCATGATCCCGGTCGTGACGCTGATCGCGCTGCAGATGCCCGCGGTGTTCGGCGGCGCCATCGTCACCGAGCAGATTTTCCGCATCCCCGGCATCGGCTCGCTGCTGATCTCCTCCATCCTCTCCAACGACACGCCGGTGGTGATGGCCGTTACTTTCGTCTTCGCGTGCCTGGTGGTCCTCTTCAATCTCATCGCGGACGTCCTGTATGGCTGGCTTGACCCTCGCATCTCCCTCCGCTGAGCGGCGCACCTACTCGCCCTGGCGAGAGACGTGGCGGCGTTACAGCCGCCACAAGCTCGCTGTCGTCAGCGCTTTCCTGCTCCTGATCCTCATCCTTGCCGTCGTGGCCGGGCCCTTCATCTGGCGCGTCAAGATCGACGACATCGACATCGTGGCGGGCATGCAGGGGCCGTCGCTCGCCCATCCCTTCGGCACCGACGATCTCGGCCAGGACATTCTGGCACGCATGATCTATGGCGGCCGGATCTCGCTCGCGGTCGGGCTCGCCGCGATGCTGGTCTCCGTCATCATCGGCACGCTGGTCGGCTCGCTCGCCGGAATGTCGCGCGGCGCGCTCGGCCACGGCCTGATGTGGCTCACCGACCTCTTCCTGTCGCTGCCGCAACTGCCGCTGCTGCTGTTGCTGATCTACCTCTTCCGCGACGGGCTGAAGCAAGCGTTCGGCCCCGAAGGCGGCATCTTCATCCTGATCGTGCTGGTGATCGGCGGCTTGCGCTGGATGCCGGTGGCGCGGCTGGTGCGCGCACAGTTCCTGTCGATCCGCGAGAAGGAGTTCGTCGAGGCCGCCCGGGCGCTCGGTGCCAGCCCGGTGCGGCAGGTGGTGAAGCACATCCTGCCCAACGCGCTCGGTCCGGTGATCATCGCCGGCACCATCGACGTTGCCGCCGCCATCATCGCAGAATCGACGCTGTCGTTCCTCGGCCTCGGGTTTCCGCCGGATACGCCGACCTGGGGGCGACTGTTGTACGACGCCAAGGACTTTCTCGATATCGGCCCGCACTGGGCGCTGTTTCCGGGCGGCGCGATCTTCATCGCGGTGGTCGCCATCAACTTCATCGGCGACGGCCTGCGTGACGCGCTCGATGCGCGACGGGTGATCTGATGGCGCCGCTGCTCGAAATCAAAGGGCTGAAAACCTATTTCTCGACCGACGACGGCATCCTGCAGGCCGTCGACGGCGTCGACATCTCCATCAACCGCGGCGAGACGCTGTGCGTCGTCGGCGAGTCCGGCTGCGGCAAGACCGTGACTGCGATGTCGATCCTGAAGCTGATCGCGATGCCGCCGGGCCGCATCGCCGCCGGCCAGATCATGTTCGAGGGCCGCGATCTGGTGCCGCTGACGAGCCATCAGCTCGACGAGATCAGGGCCAAGGAGATCGGCTTCATCTTCCAGGAGCCGATGACCTCGCTCAATCCGGTTCTCACCATCGGCGAGCAGATCGCCGAGAGCCTCCGTCGGCATGAGAACGTCACCAGGAAGCAGGCGCTCGAGCGCACCGTCGAGATGCTCAAGCTGGTGCAGATCCCCAATGCCGAAGGCCGGGTTCACAACTATCCGCACCAGTTCTCCGGCGGCATGCGCCAGCGCGTGATGATCGCGATGGCGCTCGCCTGCAAGCCGAAGCTGATCATCGCCGACGAGCCCACCACGGCGCTCGACGTCACCATCCAGGCGCAGATCCTCGACCTGCTGCAGGACATGAAGGAGCGCTTCGGCATGGCGGTGATGCTGATCACCCATGCCATGGGCGTCGTCGCCGAGACCGCGCAGCGCGTCGTCGTGATGTATGCCGGCAAGGTGGTGGAGGAGGCGGATGTCGACGACCTCTTCGGCCATCCCGGACATCCCTATACCCAGGGACTGATCCGCTCGATCCCGCGCATCGATCTCGCCAGCGAGCACAAGACGCGCCTGGAGGCGATCGGCGGCTCGGTGCCGATCCTGATCAATCCGCCGGTCGGCTGCCGCTTCGCCCCGCGCTGCAAGTTCGCCATGCCCGTCTGCACCGAGAAGGAGCCGCTGTTGCGCGAGATCGCGCCCGGCCACCGCATGGCTTGTCACCTCGGAGATACGCCAGTGGGAGACGCGGCATGAGCGAACCCTTGCTCCGCGTCAGCGGTCTGAAGAAATATTTTCCCGTGCTTGGTGGCCTGTTGTCGCGCCAGGTCGGCAGCGTCTATGCGGTCGATGGCGTCTCGTTCTCGGTCAACCGCGGCGAGACGCTCGGCCTCGTCGGCGAATCCGGCTGCGGCAAGTCGACGACCGGCCGGTGCGTGCTGCGCCTGATCGAACCGACCGACGGTGAGGTCACTTTCGACGGCCAGGACGTGCGCCAGCTCAGCGGCAACGATCTGCGCACGATGCGGCGGAACATGCAGCTGGTGTTCCAGGATCCGTTCGCCTCGCTCAATCCGCGCATGACGGTCGGCGCGATCCTCGGCGAAGCGCTCATCATTCACAATCTCGGCGCCAACGCCAGGGAGCGCGAGGAGCGCGTCGCGAGCCTGCTCGTCAAGGTCGGGCTCAAGGCCGAGCACATGCGCCGCTATCCGCACGAATTCTCCGGCGGCCAGCGCCAGCGCATCGTGATCGCGCGCGCGCTCGCGGTCGAGCCGAAGCTGATCGTCTGCGACGAGCCGGTCTCCGCGCTCGACGTGTCGATCCAGGCCCAGGTGATCAACCTGCTGGAAGATCTCCAGGCCGAGCTGAACCTCACCTATCTCTTCGTCGCGCACGACCTCTCGGTGGTCGAGCACATCTCCGACCGGGTCGCGGTGATGTATCTCGGCCGCATCGTCGAACTGGCGAAGGCGAACGATCTCTACCGCAATCCGCAGCATCCCTATACGCGGGCGCTGTTGTCGGCGGTCCCGGTGCCGGATCCCAAGCTCAAGCGCGAACGCATCCGTCTCAAGGGCGACGTGCCGAGCCCGATGAAGCCGCCGTCAGGCTGCCACTTCCACACCCGCTGCCCGATCGCCCAGCCGCGCTGCGCGGAGAGTGCACCGGAGCTCAGGGAAGGGGCGGGCGGGCATTTCGTGGCGTGTCATCTCGCCTGAGCGGTTTCAGGTCTTACGGGATGGCGATGTGCCGCTTCAGAACGTTCTGACTGTCGCCGTGCTCATCGAAAAGCCGCGGCCGTCGCCCAGCCGGCAAGTCAGGCACTGTTCCGAAGACTCACAGCTAAACGGTCCGCGTGACCAGTGGTTTCCATAGGCGAACGTATTTCCCGCGCTGCAACAGTCCTGGTCGCCGACGTCATCGAAGCGGCGAACCGCTTTGGGAGTCAGCACGACGCGAACATATTTCGGTCGGATGCGGTCGCAGGACAGTTCGGGGCCGCCGTCGAACGGCTTGTAGACCGACGTCCCACCGGCCGGCGTGAATGTACAGCCGATGTTTCCGGAAGGCATCGTGAAGTTGATCTGGCCGTTGTCCGCGCCGTGAGATCCCGTCGGGGTGGCGGTCTGCGCCGAGGATGTGACGGCGCCAAGAGCGAGGACGACGGCACTGGCCGCGGCCGTCGTGAACCATCGCCTGAGGAAAGCGTGTCGATCCACTCCTGGCACGGAAGCTCCTTCGCGCGATTGGTGTGCGGGCAGCCTCGAATTGGTCGGTGAACCTGGCTGTCAGGTTCACCGATGGGCGATCGGCACGGGCGCGGTCCTGGATTAGTGGTTCGGCCCGTCGTCTCGCATCAGCCCCTCATCTCCGGAGCCGACGTGTTGCCACGCGCCAACTGATGCAGCACGGTGTCGACGGCCGGTATCGTGCCGGTTTCGCGCAGCCATTTGTCGGCCATTTCCCGCAGTTCGCCCGGCGTCACTCCGAACTTCCGGCGGAAGGCGCGGATGAAGGTCGAGTCGCTGCTGAAGCGCATGTTCACGGCCAGATCCATCAGCCGTGTCTCCTGGGATGCCGGAGATATCAGCCGCTGAAACGCGAGATTGAGCCGCTGCTCCTGGATGTAATGCGCAAGCCCGCCGTCCGCCTCGAACAGACGATAGAGCGTCGCGCGCGAGATCTTGAATTCGAGGCAGAGCGCGCCGGCCGAGAGCAGATCTGCCTCGAGATTCTGCGCAATGTGACGCTTGATCATCGTCAGATACAGATGTCGCTCGGCCCGTTCGACGGTCGCGGCGATGTCGGCCGTGGCGCCGGCCGCCGCGGCGATCAGGTCGGCGATCGCCTCGACGGTCCGGTCGACGCTCTCGACCCCGGGCCTTGCGCTCACCACGAGTTCGGCGAAATGACTGGCGATCAGCCGCGCATGCGGATGGTCCGCTGGCAGCAGCGTCGCCGTCGCGGAGTCCGGATGGGCCAGGCGCGGCGCCAGCATGCCCCGCTGCAGAGTCAGCGTCATCGTGCGGGTGTGGCCGCCGCCTCCGCGCAACACCGTGTGGTTCGGCTGCGCCATGTCGATCAGGCAGATGTCCCCAGGTCGCAATGTCACATCGCGCCGTCCGGACCTGAAACGCATTTCCCCTTCGACGCAGAGGCTGACCATATAATGATCGAGCGCTCCGCGCGCGACATGGGCGGGCGTCCTGGCGTATTCGACGTCGCTGACGCGGGAGTCGAGTATCACCGCGTTGCTCGTCATCAGCGTGACTGTCGTGATATGAAAATCGTCATCTGCCGAGAGCGGAATGACGTCGCACATATCGGCTGTTTCCGCCCGCACTCTCCTGAGAGCGAGCAATCCGCAACCGATGTCGTCTGCCGGGGTATTCCCACTCACGAATATGCAGTCCGTACTGTAGTCCGACGAGTCAGGGAGCGCCCGAGGCGGCGTATCAACATCGATACTGTACAGTTTAGTTCCAGTTTATTCTCCACGCAAGCGAATGTCGGACGACGATCTCGGCGTCCGGGTGTGGCTGTGGCCTGCCGTCCCGGCCGCGACGCGCCCGAGACCCGCGGTGAAGGCGGGTGTTTGCGCGATCCCGTCTTCGCCGGCTGGTGATCGCGTTTCAATCCTCGAGTTCTGCATATCGCAAGCGACGCTTCGTCCGTTTCCCCGATCGTTAAAGCGAAACACACTCGGTCTGTGGCGTGTCTGCATCACGTCTGATCGATTTCAATCGTTGAGACGGTGTGCACATCGCGTGATCCGACGGTCTGCTAGCCAGCGCTTCGGAATGGCCTGTCGTGCAGGCTCGCAGGGCGATCATGACAATTGGACTGAATTCGCGAGACGATGTTTCGACCGAGCCGCGCAGAAATACTCGATTCGCTCCACGCATCATGGCCGCCAGTTGGGCCGTCGTGGTCGCCGGTATCCTGTCGACCTCGGGAGCGCGAGCGGCCACCCTGCTCGTGACCAGCACGGCCGACAGCGGCGCCGGCAGCCTGCGCGCGGCGATCGCCAGCGCCAACAGCGGCGACACCATCCAATTCCAGGTCGGCGGCACCATCACGCTGTCCAGCGAACTGCCGATCATCACCAAGAATCTGACCATCGACGGCAACGGCTACAACCCGATAATCAGCGGCGCCGGCACCTATCGCCCGTTCTTCATCGGTGATGCCGGCACCACCGGGTCGACCTATGCGGTCACCATCGAGAATCTGACCATCGCCAACGCGGTGGCGCAGGGGGGCGCCGGCATCGGTTCGGGCGGCGGCGCCGGGCTCGGCGGCGCAGTGTTCGTCTCCAGCAATGGCGCCTTGACGCTCGCCAATGTCTTGATGGCAAATACACGCGCCAGCGGCGGCAGCGTGGTGTACGCCGGCGGCGGCTGGGAGGGCGGCGGCGGCATGGGAGGCACGGGCAGCCATAACGTACCAGGCGGCGGTGGCGGTCTGCTCGTCGGCTCGGACGACAAAGGCGACGGCGCCGGCGGCGGACCGCTCGGCGGCACACATAATGGAGGCGGACCACATACCGGCGGTGCGGGCGGCTTCGGCAGCGGCGGCGGTGGCGGCTCAGCGAACGATGTGCTGGCGATTGGTGGCGCAGGCGGCTTCGGCGGCGGTGGTGGCGCTGGCGGAAGCGACCACGGCCAAGCCATCGGCGGTGCCGGCGGCTATGGCGGCGGCGGCGGCTCAGCCACGGGTGGTATAACGTCCACAATGGGGACCGGCGGCGCTGGCGGCTTTGGAGGTGGCGGCGGCGGAGGTGCGGCCGGTGGGATCGGCGGCTTCGGCGCCGGCGATGGCACGATAACCACCAGCGGCGGCGGCGGCGGCCTTGGCGCCGGCGGCGCGATCTACGTGCAGAGCGGCGGCACCATCTCGATCCTGGGCGACACCACGCAGTCCGTCTCCAGCGTTTCCGGCGGGATCGGCTTCATCTGGATCGGCCATCCCGGCGGCAATGGACAGGCCTACGGCTCCGGCATCTTCTTCCAGGGCACTATGGGGACGACCACGACGCTTGCTTTCGGCAGCGGCAACCAGTCGATCGCTGATGCCATCGCCGACTATATCGGTTCGGGCGGCACCAATCCGGACGGCGGCAGCAACGTCGCGAACCAGGGCGGCAGCGTCGCGCTGAGCAAAAGCGGCGGCGGTACGCTGGCGCTGTCGGGCATCAACACCTATTCCGGTGGCACCACCATTAACGACGGCGGCACGCTCGCCATCGGCAGCGGCGGCGCGCTCGGCAGCGGCGCCCTGATCTTGAACGGCGGCTCGGCCGGCATCACCGTCAACTTCAACGGCAGTTTCAGCCTGGGCAACAACATCGCGGCCACGGGCGATCCGGCCTACAACGTTCTCACCGGCAACACGGTCGATTTGACCGGCGTGCTCTCCGGCTCCGGCGATGCCGTCGTCAACGCCCAGAGCGGTTACGGCGGGACGCTGATCCTGTCGGGCGTCAACACCTATACCGGGCCAACCACGGTTGCCGCAGGCACGCTGCAGGCCGGCTCGACCAGCCCCTTCGGCGGCAACTCCGCGGTTACGGTGGCCGGCGGCGCCGCGCTCGACCTCGCCGGATACTCAAATGCGATCGGCTCGCTCGCTGGCGCCGGCGTCGTCACCAACAGCGGCGGCGCGGCCACGCTGACCACCGGCGGCGACAACACGTCGACAATCTTTTCCGGAACGATCGGCGGCGGCACCGGATCAATCGAACTGACCAAGGCCGGCACCGGCCTGTTGCGGCTCACGGGCAGCAACACCTATTCGGGCGCGACCAATATCATGGGCGGCACGTTGCAAGTCGACGGCTCGATCGCGTCATCGAGCCTGACCACGGTTCAATCCGGCGCCGCGCTTAGCGGCACCGGCACGGTCGGCGCGACCATGGTCCAAAATGGCGCGACCTTCGCGCCGGGCAACGGCACGGCCGGCACGTCGATCAACGTGAGCGGCAGCCTCGCTTTCGCGTCCGGCGCATTTTTCTGGTGCAGATCAGTCCCGCGGCAGCCTCGTTCGCATCCGTTGGCGGCGCGTCGACGCTCGGCGGCGCGACCGTGGGCGCGGTGTTCGCCAACGGCAGCTACGTCTCGAAGCGCTACACCCTCTTGACCGCGAGCGGTGGCGTCAGCGGCACGTTCGGCGCGCTGGTCACGAATGGCTTGTCCGGCAATACCAGCGTCGGACTGAGCTACGACGCCAATGATGTCTATCTCGACCTGACCCTGAACTTCGGGATTCCGTCGGGTCTCAACGGCAACCAGCAGCGCGTCGGCGATGCGCTGACCAATGTATTCAATACCAATGGGGGCATCGCTGCGGTCTACGCCGCGCTGTCGCCAGGCGGGTTGACGCAGGCCTCCGGCGAATCCGGAACGGGCTCGCAGCAGGCCACGTTCAACGCCATGGGCCAGTTCGTGAGCCTGCTCACCGATCCCGCCGCCAATGGCGGGCCGGGTTCGGCCAGTGGCGCCGCCGGGTTTGCCGAGGATGATCAGGCCAGCGCCTATGCCGCCCGCAAGCGCATCGATGCATTCGCGATGATGACGAAGGCGCCAGCGCAGACCTTTGCGCAGCGCTGGAGCGTGTGGGCCGCGGGCTTCGGCGGGTCGCAGACGACGGCTGGCAATGCCATCGCCGGGTCGAACGATGCGACGAGCCGCGTGTTTGGGACCGCCGTCGGGGCCGATTACCGGGTCTCGGCAGATACGCTCGCCGGCTTTGCGCTGGCCGGCGGCGGGACCAATTTCAGTGTCGCGAACGGTCTCGGCTCGGGCCGCTCCGACCTGTTCCAGGCCGGCGCCTATCTGCGCCACAACCACGGCCCGGCCTATCTCTCTGCCGCGCTCGCCTATGGCTGGCAGGACATCACCACCGATCGCACGGTCACCATCGCCGGCATCGATCGCCTGCGCGCCGAGTTCAACGCGAATGCGTATTCCGGCCGCCTCGAAGGCGGCTCGCGCTTCATCGCGCCCTGGATGGGCGGGATCGGCCTCACGCCCTACGGCGCGGCGCAAGTCACGACGTTCGATCTGCCGGCCTATGCCGAGCGGGCCGTCTCCGGCACCGGCGCGTTCGCGCTGAACTACGCCGCGAGGCGCGTGACGGACACGCGCAGCGAGCTCGGCCTGCGCAGCGACAAGGCCTTTGCGATGAATGACAGTGTGCTGACCTTGCGCGGACGCCTCGCCTGGGCGCACGATCTCAATCCGGACCGTACGGCCGCGGCCACGTTCCAGGCGCTGCCCGGCGCCAGCTTCATCGTGAGCGGCGCCGCGCAGGCGCGCGACTCCGCGCTGACGACCGCGGCGGCTGAAATGAAATGGATGAACGGCTGGTCCGTGGCGGCGACCTTCGAGGGCGAGTTCTCGAACGTCACGCGCAGCTACGCCGGCAAGGGCAGCGTCCGATACGCCTGGTGAACCCGAGCGCCGGCCCTACGGATCCAGCTCCGTATCCCAGTAGAGATAATCCAGCCAGCTGTCGTGCAGATAGTTCGGCGGAAACAGGCGGCCGTTGCGGTGGAGCTGATGCACGGTCGGGGCGAATGCGCTCTGGCGCGGGAACATCTTGGCTTGCGCCGGCGTCAGATTGCCCTTGCGCAGATTGCACGGCGAGCACGCCGCGACCACGTTCTCCCAGGTGGTCTGGCCGCCCTTGCTGCGCGGGATGATGTGATCGAAGGTGAGGTCTTCGGGCGAGCCGCAATATTGGCAGGCGAAACGATCGCGCAGGAAGACGTTGAACCGGGTGAAGGCCGGATGGGTGGTCGGTTTGACGAAGGATTTGAGCGAGACGACGCTCGGCAGCTGCATCTGCAGCGTGGGGCTGTGAACCGCCTGATCGTAATGCGCGACGATGTTGACGCGGTCGAGGAACACCGCCTTGATCGCGTCCTGCCACGACCAAAGAGACAGCGGATAGTAACTCAGCGGCCGGAAGTCCGCATTCAGCACCAACACCGGCCAACTGCCTTGCGAGACATGTGCGTTCAAGTAACGCTCCCGGCCTCCAAACATACGCTGCGAAGCAGCATGTGATGACATACTACATGCAGCGTGACGGGATTGTGAAGCCCGTTGAGCGACTTATTCAGCCGGAGGCCATGCGGCGGAGGGGCGGCGAAACGCGCAAAAACGCCGCGATTTGGACCGGGGCCACCTTCAAACCCGCCTGGCGCCCGGGAATGACGATAGAGGCTACTCCCGTACCCGCTCCAGCTTCTGCAAACACCGCGTCGAACGGACGATCTCCGGCATCGTCTCGTCCGGAAAACTCGCTTTCCAGTTGGTGACTCCGACTTCGCCGACATAGATATCGCCCCTCGAATCCAGGGCGATGCCGTGCGGCGCCAGGAATTTGCCGCTGGCAATGCCCGGGCCGTTTTCGCCGCCGAGCCGCGCGATCCGTTTGCCTTGCGCGTCGACGATCGACAGGCGCGGGCCGAGATTGGGCACATTGCGGTTGATGTCGAGGCCGGGGCCGAGCTCACCGATCACGAAGGTCGGGCTCCTGGTCCCGCCGCAGCAGCACAGCGCGCAGGGCCTGTGCAGATTGTTCCACTGCGTCTCGTATTTGCCCTCGCCATTGAAGACCTGCACGCGATGGTTCTCGCGGTCGGCGACATAGACCCAGCCGTCGGCATCGGTGGCGATGTTGTGCACGATGTTGAACTGGCCGGGATCGGTGCCGGGCTCGCCCCAGCTCCTGATCAGCTTTCCGTCCGGCGTGTACTTGTGCACGCGCGCGTTGCCGTAGCCGTCGGAGACGTAGATCTCGCCCTTCGGCGACAGCGCGGTGTGGGTGCAGCGGTGGAACGGCTCGCCGCTCATGAACGGCGCGGGCTTCTTGGGGATGCCGATCGTCAGCAGCACCTTGCCGTCAGTGGTGCACTTGCGCACGGTGTGGTCGCCGTCGTCGGTGCAATAGAGATTGTCGTCGGCGTCGATGTGCAGCCCATGCGCGCGGGAGAACAGGCCTTCGCCGAAGCTGCGCAGAAAGTTGCCATCGCGATCGAGCACCACCATCGGATGGGCGCCGCGGTTGAAGACGTAGACCTGATCCTTGCTGTCGACTGCGACGGAAGCGACGTCGGTCAGCGTCCAGCCATCCGGCAATTTCGCGAAGTTTTCGACGACGCGGTAGCGGTGCTCGCCGGTGCCGAGAATGGCTGGCATGTGTGATCTCTCCTCTGTCATTCCGGGGCACGCGAAGCGTGAACCCGGAATCCATTGTGCGGCATATTCGTCGATGGATGGATTCCGGGCTCGCGCTATGCGCGCCCCGGAATGACGGCTGGGTTACGCAATTGTCACCTCACCCTCCAAAATCCCTTCCTCGATCGCCTTGATCTGAAGCGCAAGATATTTCGAGTTGATGCGGCACTGCGCGAGGCTGCCGGCGATGAACCACAGGCCGGGCTGTGCGGTGCGCGCATACATGTTGCGCAGTTCGAGACCATCGCCAAAACCCCAGACCGGGCCGATGCGGTCGGCGATGCCGTCGCCGAACAGCTTTCGCACGAGGTATTCCTGCGGCTTGTAGCCGGTGGAGAGGACGATGAGATCGGCCGGGATGCGCGTGCCGTCCTTCATCTGCGCGCCGTCGGCCCTAAAGCCCTCGATGTCCTCGAATTGCTTCAGCTTGATCTTGCCTTCGACGATCAGGTTGGAGCAGCCGACGTTGAAATAATAGCCGCCGCCGCGGGTGAGGTATTTGAACTGCCAGCCGGTGCCGGCCTCGCCGAAATCGAGCTTGAAGCCGACGCGGGCAAGGCCCTCGAGCAGCTCCTTGTCGAGCTCCCTGGATTGCTTCGTCAGCATCACATGCGTCTTCTTCGCCAGCGGCGTCGGCATCGAGGTCGCGATCAGATCATTGTCCTCGAGCGTGCCCTCGTTGTAGGTCGCATAGGCGAGTTGCGCCGACGGCTCGATGTTGGTGACCAGGGTCGGCGAGCGCTGCACCAGCGTCACCTCGGCGCCGCTGGAGAAAAGATCCTGCGCGATGTCGTGACCGCTATTGCCGGTGCCGATGACGATGGCGCGCTTGCCCTGCCAGTTCTCGCCGTCCTCGTAGCGGCTGGAATGCAGCAGCGTGCCCTTGAAATTGTCGAGTGTCGGAATGTCCGGCACGTTGGCGATGCCGCTGACGCCGGTCCCCATCACCACATGACGCGGATGCATGGTGCGCTGGCTGCCGTCGGCGCGCCGCAGCGTGACGGTCCAGTGGCCCTTGGCCCCGTCATAGGCGCCGCCTTCGAATTCGGTGCCGGTCCAGAAGTTCAGCTCCATGGCATCGACATAGGCTTCGAACCAGTTGGCGAGCTTGTCCTTGGGGATGTAGACTGGCCAGTTCGGCGGGAACGGCATGTAGGGCATGTGATTGACCTGCACCTGGTTGTGCAGGGTGAGCGCGTGATAGCGCTTGCGCCAATTGTCGCCGATCCGCGCCTCGCGATCGACGATCAGCGTGTCGATCTTCAGCTGCTTGAGCCGTGCCGCAATGGCGAGCCCGGCCTGGCCGCCGCCGACCACCAGCACGGTGGGATCGCGATCGGCATAGTCGCGCGCAGCGTTGCGCAAATCGAGCCAGTTCGGCCCGCGGAAGTCGCGCGAATAGGCCTGTCCGCGCGGCCGCGATGTGCCGAGCTGTTCCTCGAAACCCTTGAGCTCGTCGAGGGCGGTGAGCAGCGTCCACGCTTTCAGGCGGTCGCCGTCGGAATTATCGGGTATGAGCCGCACGATGCCGCTGCCGCGCCCCGTCGCCGTTTCGAAACTGAAAATGGCTTCGATGGTGCTGGTGCCGGCGCGCGTCACCCAGCGCGGTGGAGCGCGATTCGGGGCGACCTTGAAACTGGTCGGTGCCGCCTTCGGCGCGAGCGTGGCGAGCGCTTGCGCGACCGCGGCGCGGCCGGTCAGCGTCTGCAGGTTCCAGCTCAGCGCCAGCGCGTCGCGCCAGAAGCAGTCGGACACGAACAGGTGCTCGAACTGGGCACAATCGGGCCTGCCAAGCGTGCGCTCGAATTCATCGAGCCAGGCTTGCGCGGAAACGGCAATATCCTTCGTCTTGTCCAGCATGCGCGACCTCGTGCCGTCTTCGCGGCGTTTCCTCTCGAGCATGATCCGGAAAAGTGTGCAGCGGTTTTCCGGCGAGATCATGCTCATATTTTATGACCTTGAACGCTATACCGGTTCTCTGATCACAAAAAGCGATTTACCCGGGCGGCGAGGGCATGTGGCCCTGCTCAGGCGGAATGCGGCCGCTTCACGCCGGCAGCACGCCCTCGCGCTTCTTCACCGCGCGATAATAGCTCCACCACAGATATGCTGCGGCGCCGCGCAGCGGACGCCAGGGTTCGGCGAGCGGTGCCATCTGCTTTTCCGTCGGCCGCGCGGCAAGGCCAAGACCGAGCTTGATGGCCTCTTGCACGGCAAGGTCGCCAGCCGGCCAGGCGTCGCCATGGCCGAGGCAGAACAGCAGATAGACGTCGGCAGTCCACGGCCCGATGCCGGGCAGCGCGATCAGCGTATGATGCGCCGCGTCGGCGTCTTCCTCGGCGAGCACGTCGAGGTTCAGCCGCTCTGCGCTGATCTCGCGGGCCAGATGTTTCAGCGTCTTGATTTTGGCGGCGGAGAGGCCGAGCCGCCCCAGCCGGTCGGTGCGGGCGCGGCGCACCGCCTCGTGGTCGAACGGATCGAAGGCGGCGGACAGCCGGCCCCAGATCGCCGCGGCGCTGGCCGTGGAGAGCTGCTGCCCGCAGACGATGTGGGCAAGCCCGGCGAACCCCGGCTCGCGCCGCCGCAATGCCGGCATGCCCGCGATATCAAGCACCGGCTTGAGGCGCGGATCGCGCTTAACCAGCGCGTGGACGGCCTCGTCGAGATCGGACTGGGTTTCGAGATGAATTGTCATCGTGGCTCACTCGTCATGCGCGGGCTTGACCCGCGCATCCATCTCCTATCGTAACAGAGGCGAGCGGACGTCCACCGTCCTTTACGACTATGCGGGCAGTGACGAGCATCATGAAGGCAACGCCACCGGTTTTCCGATTTGCCCCCAGCCCCAACGGCCACCTGCATCTCGGCCATGCCTATTCTGCGCTGCTGAACTTCGACCGCGCATGCGAAACCGGGGGGCGGCTATTGCTGCGGATCGAGGACATCGACGCGACGCGCTGCCGGCCGGAGTTCGAGGCGGCGATTTACGAGGACCTTGCCTGGCTCGGCGTTGTCTGGGAGACGCCAGTCCGGCGCCAGTCCGAGCATCTGTCCTGCTATCGCGCCGCGCTGGAGAAGCTGTCCGCCCTCGGCCTCGTCTATCCCGCCTTCGAAAGCCGTGCGGAGATCGCAAGGCTGGTGGCTGTGCGCGAAGCCGACGGGCCGTGGCCGCGCGATCCGGACGGTGCGCCGCTCTATCCCGGCGACGCCAGATCGCTGCCGGCCGACGAACGGTCGAGATTGATCGAGAGCGGCGCGCCCTACGCGCTGCGGCTCGACATGACGGCCGCCTGCCGCCGCGCCTCCGGCCTGACGTGGAATGAGCTGGGCGAGGGGGCCGATGGCAAACGCGGCATCGTTCCCGCGCGACCCGAGGCCTGGGGTGACGTGATCCTGGCCCGCAAGGAGACGCCGACCAGCTACCATCTGTCCGTCGTTGTCGACGACGCCCTCCAGGGCATCAGCGAGGTGGTGCGGGGCCAGGACCTGTTTCACGCCACTTCGGTGCACCGTTTGCTGCAAGCGCTGCTCGGTCTGCCGGAGCCTGCCTATCGCCACCACAGCCTGATTCGTGACGGCGAGGGACGGAAGCTGTCGAAATCAACCCGCTCGACGGGGCTACGGGAATTGCGCGATGCCGGTGCAACAGCCGCCAGCGTCCGCCAGATGGTGGGATTAGGTCAAGTTTCTCTGGGGGTTAGCCAAACGCCGCCGTGACTCCGGGGGTTCCGCCGTGCCATGCTTGCGTCAGGGCTTGGGGTTCGAAGGGGATAGTTCGCAGGGGAGTTATGGCGGCGAAAACGCGCGCAGCGCGCACTACGCGGACGTCCAGGCGAGTGGTTCGGAAGCGGTCCGGGCCAGCCGCGAAGGTGCGCAAGCGTAGCCCCAGGGCGGCCGCGCCTGATGTGGTCCAGGCCGCGCTTGCCGCCTTTGCCCACGAAGTCCGCACCCCCCTGACCGGGATTCTGGCGATCAGCGACCTGCTCGCAACCTCGGATCTCGGCGAGCGGGAACGACGCTGGGCCGACACCATCAAGGCCGGCGCCGAGCATTTGGCGAGCCTCGCCACCCTGTTCGTCGATGCCGCCAGAACCGGCAAGGGGAAGGGCGGCAGCGCGCTGCGACAGGATTTGTTCGACCTGCGGACACTGGCCCGCAGCACCGGCGATTCGCTCGCCGGGCGCGCTGCGGCCAAGGGCCTCCAGTCGCAGGTCGACATCTCCGACAAGCTGCCCGGGCTGGTGGTCGGCGATTCCGTTCGCCTGCGCGCCGCGCTCGAGAACCTGATCGACAATGCGGTGAAATTCACCGAGCAAGGCGGCGTGGCGCTCACGGTCTTGCCTTGGCGTCCCGCCAAGGGCAACGCGAAGGGCAAGCTAAAACAGGGCAGCAAAGTCGGCGTCGCCTTCTCGGTCTCCGACAGCGGCATCGGCGTGACCATGGCCGAGATCAAGCGGCTGTTCCGTCCGTTCACCCAGGCCAATGTCACCATCGCCTCGCGCTTCGGCGGCGCCGGCCTTGGTCTGTCTTCGGTCAAGCAACTGGCGCGCGCCATGGGCGGCGACATCACCGTCGCCCCGCGGCGCGGCGGCGGCGCCACCTTCACATTGACGGTGTCGCTGGAGGCGACGGGAGCGGGTAAGTCGCGCAAGTCGAAGGGCGAGCGCGACGCGGAAGCGATGGCGGCGCTGCGCGTGCTCAGCGTCGAGGACAATCCGTTTGGCCGCGTCGTTCTCAACACCATCCTGACCGAACTCGGCCATCATGCCGAGTTCATCGGACGCGGCGAGGATGCTGTGAACCGGCTCGCGCAGGGCGATTTCGACGCAGTGTTGATGGACATGGTTCTTCCGGGCATCAACGGCGTGGAGGCAATCAGGCGCATCCGCACCATGGCGCCTCCGCTGGCTCAGATCCCCATCATCGGCGTGTCCGGCCGCGGCGAGGACGAAGCGGCCTCGCGCGAGGCCGGCGCCGACGCCTTCCTGGTCAAGCCTGTGTCTCCACGGGCTCTAGCGACTGCGCTGCTTGAAGCGAGACGCCGTGAGGAAGCCGCGACTTGATGATCGCGGCGTTGAGTTCGCCGCCGTACACAAAGATCGCGGCGATGAAATACAGGAACACCAGCGCGATGATCACCGAGGCGAGTCCCGCATACATCGTCACGTAGTTGTTGGCGAAGCGCGCCAGATATTGTCCGAACACGATGCCGGAGATCAGCGACGCCACGATCGTGAACACGATGCCGGGCAGGATCTGGAGAAAGCCGCGCCGTCCCGCCGGCAGCCTGGTGTGCAGGATGATCAGCGCGACCACGAGTGCGCCAATCGTGATGCCGTAACGCAGCCAGGTGAGGATGCTTTCATTGGACTCGACGAACAGCGGAATATGACGCCGCATCGCCTCGATGACGAGCGGTCCGAGCACGATCAGGAACGCCATGGCGAGCGCGGTGAAGGCCGCGACCAGCGTGTAGCCGATCGATTCCAGCCGCAGCCAGTACCAGCGCCGCATCTCCACCACCGCATAGGCGCGGTTGAGCGCGACACGCAGCGCCTCGACGCCGTTCGACGCGAAATAGACCGAGAGCAATGCGCCGATGGTCAGCGCGCCGGAGCGGGTCGTGGTCAGCACGTCGTGGATCTCGCCGGAGAGCGAATCGGCGACCTGGCTGGGCCAGACCTGAAGCATCAGCCCGGCCGCCTGATCGGCCAGTTCCTTCGAGCCGAAGAAGCCGGCGAGCGAGGTCAGCACGATCAGGAAGGGGAACAGCGCCATCAGGCTCGACAGCGCAATGTGGCTCGCGATCGCCCAGCCGTCGTCGGCGAGGAACGTGTAGAACGCGTCCATCACGACGAGGTAGATGTAGCGTATTGCCTTCACGGCGCCACAGGGCCTTCATCCCGCCCGCGGGAAGAGGCGACGATCACAGGGCATGGGCGCAAACCGGAAATCATTCGGCTACCATCTGATATTATTGGCTTAAAAGCCAGATCGCGAAGTGTGCTGTCGTCATTCCCGACACGCGCAGCGGCGCGCCCGGAATTCATCCAACCTTGATATACGTGGCGCGATGGATTTGGGTTCGCAGCTCTTCATGTGTCCCGCGCGCATCGCGCCGAAATGACCGGATCGGGGAGATAGCGGACCGGCCCGCACGGTGTTATCTAGCGCCAATGGCATCCCTTTTGAGTACTTTCATCCTGCCGGTGGCAGCCGGCGCCGTGGCGGTGGTGCTGCTGCTCGGTCTCGTCAACATGATGCGCGGCGGCTCGCCGAACACTTCGCAGAAGCTGATGCGCTGGCGCGTATTGCTTCAATTCGTGGCGATCGTCATCGCCATGGTCGCGGTCTGGGCAATGGGGCGCTAAATGGTCACACTTAATCGTATCTATACGAAGACCGGTGACGACGGCACGACAGCGCTCGGAACGGGAGAGCGCCGCCCGAAATACGATCTGCGTATCGCAGCCTATGGCACCGTCGACGAAACCAATGCCGCGATCGGCGTCGTGCGTCTCTATACGAAGGATACGCCCGATCTGGATGCGATGCTCGGCCGCATCCAGAACGATCTGTTCGATCTCGGCGCCGATCTCGCAGTTCCCGAACGTGACGGCAAAGCCGAACGGCTTCGCGTGGCGGCCAGCCAGGTCGAGAGGCTCGAGCACGACATCGACGCGCTCAACGACAGGCTGGCGCCCCTGACCTCCTTCGTGCTGCCGGGCGGCACGCCGGCCGCCGCGTACCTCCACGTTGCCCGCACGATTTGCCGCAGGGCGGAACGAATGATGGTGGAACTCGCGGCCCGGCCCGGCGAGCCCGTGGGCGCAACCGGCATCCAGTATATGAACCGGCTGTCGGACCTCCTTTTCGTGGCCAGCCGTGCCGCTAACCATAATGGCGCAGGCGACGTGCTCTGGGTTCCCGGCCAGAATCGCTGACCCCGGGATCGCTGCCCCATTGAGCCGCGCATTTCTAAGGTCTAAAATTGGGATCTTTCGCGCGTTGACCGGGCCGGATCAGGCCTTTAGGTTCCGCGCCAGTTGATAACCCCCCTCCCAAATTGAGTGAAAGAGGATCGATGAAGGTCTTGGTGCCGGTAAAGCGGGTGGTCGATTACAACGTCAAGGTCCGCGTCAAGGGCGATGGATCGGGCGTTGAACTCGCCAACGTCAAAATGTCCATGAACCCGTTCGACGAAATCGCGGTCGAGGAAGCGCTGCGCCTGAAGGAAGCCGGCAAAGCGACCGAAGTCGTGGTGGTTTCGATCGGACCCGCGCAGGCGTCGGAGACGATCCGCACCGGTCTTGCCATGGGCGCTGATCGCGGCATCCTGGTGAAGGCCGAGGGCATTGTCGAGCCGCTCGCCGTCGCCAAGATCCTGAAGAAGGTTGCGGAAGAAGAGCAGCCGGGCCTCATCATCCTCGGCAAGCAGGCGATCGACGACGACAGCAACCAGACCGGCCAGATGTTGGCCGCGCTGCTCGGCTGGTCGCAGGCGACATTCGCCTCGAAGCTCGAAGTCGAAGGCTCCGACTTCAAGGTCACGCGCGAAGTCGACGGCGGTCTGCAGACCGTCAAGCTGAAGGGACCGGCGATCGTCACCACGGATCTGCGTCTCAACGAACCGCGCTATGCCTCGCTGCCGAACATCATGAAGGCCAAGAAGAAGCCGATCGCGGAGAAGACCGTCGCCGATTATGGCATCGACGTCACCGCGCGCCTCGAAGTTCTGAAGACGACTGAGCCCGCGGGCCGCAAGGCCGGCGTCAAGGTCAAGGACGTGGCCGAGCTGGTGTCGAAGCTCAAGAACGAAGCCGGGGTGCTCTGATGACGACGCTGCTGATTGCCGAACACGAACACGACGTCCTCAAGGACTCCACCAACAAGGCGCTCACTGCGGCGTCCCAGCTCGGCGGCGACGTTCACGTGCTGGTCGCAGGCGGCGGGCAGGGCACCAAGGCTGCGGCCGATGCGGCCGCCAAGCTTGCCGGTGTCGCCAAGGTGCTGGTCGCCGAAGGCGAGCCCTATGCACACGATCTGGCCGAGCCGCTGGCCGCGCTGATCGTCTCGCTGGCCTCGTCCTATGACGCGATCGTGGCGCCTGCGACCTCGCGCTTCAAAAACGTGATGCCGCGCGTCGCCGCCCTGCTCGACGTCATGCAGGTCTCGGAGATCACCAAGGTGGTCGCGTCCGACACCTATGAGCGTCCGATCTATGCCGGCAACGCCATCCAGACGGTGAAGTCGAAGGATGCCAAGAAGGTCATCACGGTGCGCACCTCGACCTTCGCCGCGGCCGGTGAAGGCGGCAGCGCTTCTGTCGAGAACGTCGCGGCTGCGGCCGATCCGGGCCTGTCGTCCTTCGTCGGTGAGGAAGTCGCCAAGAGCGACCGTCCCGAGCTGACCTCGGCCAAGATCATCGTGTCCGGTGGCCGAGCCATGCAGAGCCGCGAGAACTTCGCCAAATACATCGAGCCGCTTGCCGACAAGCTCGGTGCCGGCGTCGGCGCCTCGCGCGCGGCAGTGGACGCCGGCTATGCGCCGAACGACTGGCAGGTCGGCCAGACCGGCAAGGTGGTGGCCCCCGAGCTTTATGTCGCGGTGGGCATTTCCGGCGCGATCCAGCATCTGGCCGGCATGAAGGACTCCAAGGTGATCGTCGCGATCAACAAGGACGAGGACGCGCCGATCTTCCAGGTCGCCGATTACGGCCTGGTCGCCGACCTCTACCAGGCGGTTCCTGAGCTCACCGACGCGCTCGCCAAGCTCGGCAAGTAAAAACGCGGTAAAAACACCGGCCGGAGTGCTACACTCCGGCCGGTGTTGCTTTTTCGAGGCGTTTTCTTTGGCGTGGGGCACGCCGGGGAAGCGATCCAATCTAGGTTTCGAGCCGGGATTCTGGTTAGATCAAGCTTCTGATTAAATCAGACCTCCCGGCTCAGGGGATTAGACAGGCGCGATATGCGCGCCGTTCCGGTGGATGACATTATGGCGGCAGTGATCAAGAAGGTCGGCGTGATCGGCGCGGGGCAGATGGGCAACGGCATCGCGCATGTCGCGGCGTTGGCCGGCTTCGACGTGGTTCTGAACGACGTCTCGGCCGACCGTCTCAAGTCCGGCATGGCCACCATCAACGGCAATCTGGCGCGACAGGTCTCCAAGAAGGCCGTTTCCGAGGACGACAAGACCAAGGCGATGGCGCGCATCTCGCTGGCCGAGAAGCTCGACGACCTCGCGGACTGCGATCTCGTGATCGAGACCGCGGTCGAGAAGGAGGAGGTCAAGCGCAAGATCTTCCACGAACTCTGCGCGGTGTTGAAGCCGGAGGCGATCGTCGCGTCCGACACGTCATCGATCTCGATCACACGCCTGGCCGCCGCCACCGATCGGCCCGAACGCTTCATCGGCATTCACTTCATGAATCCGGTGCCGCTGATGGAACTGGTCGAGCTGATCCGCGGCATCGCCACCGACGATTCCACTTTCGAGGCGTCCAAGGAATTCGTCGCAAAGCTCGGCAAGCAGGTCGCGGTCTCCGAGGATTTCCCGGCCTTCATCGTCAACCGCATCCTGCTGCCGATGATCAACGAGGCGATTTACACGCTGTACGAAGGCGTCGGCAACGTCGAGGCGATCGACGCGGCGATGAAGCTCGGTGCGCACCATCCGATGGGGCCGCTTGAGTTGGCCGATTTCATCGGTCTCGATACCTGCCTGTCCATCATGCAGGTGCTGCACGAAGGCCTCGCCGACTCCAAGTACCGTCCATGCCCGCTGCTGGTGAAATATGTCGAGGCCGGCTGGCTCGGCCGCAAGACCCAGCGCGGTTTCTACGATTACCGCGGCGCCAAGCCGGTCCCGACGCGCTGACCCGACCCGCTTTGTGACAATTCATGTCGCGTTAACCGCTCGCCCCTAGGCTGGGCCGGTACGAGGGTTTGCGTAATGGAAATGATGGCGATGGTCAGCACCATGCTGGCCGCTCAGCAAGGCGCTCTGCAGTCGAATATCTCGGCGACGCTGATCAAGCAGAACGCGGCTGCGGAGAAATCCACCGTGCTGACCTTGCTCGGCGCCGGTCAGCCCTCGCTCGCCAATGTCGGCGCTGGCGTCGGCGGCAACCTCAACGTCACCGCCTGAATTCCTAAAACGATGCGGCGGCTTGGCCCGTCGCGGCCCGGATCAGCTTGAGCGCATCCTCGCTCGCCCATTCCGCCGGTCCCGCGATCGTCGCGATTTCGCAGCCCTGTGGATCGACCAGCACCGAAGTCGGCATGCCAAGGGCCCGGCCTATCGCTTTAAGATCCTGGAACACCTTGGCTTTCGGATCGCTGAAGGAGCCGAGCCGGGTCAGATTGGCCTCTTTCAGGAAGGTTTTGGGCTTCTCGGGGTCTCGGGTGTCGATATTGATCGCCACCACCTCGAAATTCGGGCCCGACAGCTTGCCCTGGAGTTCGTCCAGCGCCGGCATTTCCTTGCGGCAGGGCACGCACCAGGTGGCCCAGAGGTTCACCAGGAGCGTCTTGCCGCGGAAATCGGACAGTTTCTTCGGCTTGCCGTCGGCGTCATCGAAGGTGAGGTCGGGAATCTTCAGAGGGCTGCTGGCCATGGTCAGGGCGGCCACCTCGCCATGGGCGAGGGGGGCGATCTTCTGCGCCGTTGCGACCGCCGCCCGGCAAGCCGGATCGCCCGTGGGCGCCCGGCTGAGGCCCAGCCCATACAGCGCGGCGAAGCCGGCCAGCCCCCCGATCGCCACGGTGGCGATGACGAGGGGGATGCGGCGCGTGGCGGAGGGCTTGCTGTCGAGCATATCGTTTGTCATCCGGTCGCAGATATGGCTATCAGGGGCCTCTTAATACGGCTGGCTCCGGCCAGCAAACGGCCGGCAGGCAAGGCGTGAGCAGGGTATCAAGGCGTGAGCAGGGGATCATGAGCAACAAGATGTGGGGCGGCCGGTTCTCGGAACGCCCCGACGAGATCATGGAAGAGATCAACGTCTCCATCGATGTCGATCGTCACCTGTTTGCCCAGGACATTGCCGCGTCCAAGGCCCACGCCGCGATGCTGGCCAGTCAGGGCATCATCACGGCCTCTGATGCGAAAAATATCGGCAAGGGTCTAGACACGATCCTGTCAGAGATCGGCAAGGGCGATTTCACGTTCAAGCGCGCGCTCGAAGACATCCATATGAACGTGGAGAGCCGCCTGTCCGAGCTGATCGGCCCGGCCGCCGGCCGCCTGCACACCGCGCGCTCGCGCAACGACCAGGTCGCGACCGATTTCCGGCTCTATGTCCGCGATGTCCTCGACGAGACCGATGCCGCGCTCGCCACGTTCCAGGCGGCGTTGGTCAACCGCGCGCTCGAACATGCCGCAACCGTGATGCCCGGCTTCACGCATCTGCAGACCGCGCAGCCCGTGACGTTCGGCCATCATCTGCTCGCCTATGTCGAGATGGCCGCGCGCGACCGCGGCCGCTTCCAGGACGCGCGCAAGCGGCTCAATGAATCCCCGCTCGGGGCCGCCGCGCTCGCCGGCACCTCGTTCCCGATCGATCGCCACGCCACCGCGAAAGCGCTCGGCTTCGACCGCCCGATGGCGAATTCGCTCGATGCGGTCTCCGACCGCGACTTCGTGCTGGAGACGCTGTCGGCGGCCTCGATCTGCGCCGTGCACATGTCGCGCTTTGCCGAGGAGATCGTGATCTGGACCTCGCCGCTGGTCGGCCTGATCCGGCTCAGCGACAAATTCACCACCGGCTCCTCGATCATGCCGCAGAAGCGCAATCCGGATGCGGCCGAACTGGTGCGCGCCAAGACCGGCCGCGTCATCGGCGCGCTCAACGGTCTCTTGATCGTGATGAAGGGCCTGCCGCTCGCCTATCAAAAGGACATGCAGGAGGACAAGCAGGGCGCCATGGAGGGCTTTGCCGCGCTGTCGCTCGCCATCCGCGCCATGACCGGCATGGTCCGCGATCTCGTCCCGGACGAGGCAAAGATGAAGGCTGCTGCCGGCGAAGGCTACGCCACCGCGACCGATCTCGCCGACTGGCTGGTGCGGACGCTGAAGATGCCGTTCCGGGAGGCCCATCACGTCACCGGCCGCATCGTCGCCAAGGCCGCCGAGGGCGGCGTGGCGCTGCACGAACTCCCGCTCGAGGACATGCAGGCGGTCGAGCCGAAGATCACCAAGGACGTGCTTGGCGTGCTTTCGGTCGAATCGTCGGTGAAGAGCCGGACCAGCTTCGGCGGCACCGCCCCCAAGAACGTGGCGGCGCAGGCCAAGGCCTGGGCGAAGCGGCTGGAAAAAGAGCGAAAATCGGGCTGAGGGCAAAATATCGCTTATGTTTCATGGTCATCCGGCTCTCGCCAGAGCGCGCCAATCTCTGTATGGTGCGCCCCGCGTAGTGGGGATTTCGTCGTGACGTCAAAGTTTCGCCCGGCCGGTTCGGGGTGGGCCATCATTGTCTTGAGCCTGACGGCGCTCGCGCTTGCCGGCTGCGGCCGCAAGGGCCCGCTGGATCTGCCGCCGACCGCCTCCGGCGCGTCGACGGCCAATGTCGCAGCGCCGACCGATACCGAAACCGAAGCCCAGAAGACGCCGAGCGTGTTCAACCCCAGCTACGGCGCGGACGCCGCACCGGCGGCGAGCAAGGGCAGGAAGAAACCGTTTATCCTCGATCCGCTCCTCGACGAAAAACCCAGCCGCTAAGGCCGGGGCAACTGAGCCAACGCCATGAACCATTTCGACTATCGCAACGGCGTGCTGCACGCCGAGGCGGTGAATCTGTCCGAGCTGGCCGCAGCCGTCGGCACGCCGTTCTATTGCTATTCGACCGCGACGCTGGAGCGCCATTACCGCGTCTTCACCGACGCCTTCGCCGGCGAGAAGGTGCTGGTCTGCTACGCCATGAAGGCGAATTCCAACCAGTCGGTGCTGCGCACGCTGGCGAAGCTCGGCGCGGGCGCCGACGTCGTCTCCGGCGGTGAATTGAAGCGCGCGCTGGCCGCGGGCATTCCCGCCGGCAAGATACTGTTCTCCGGCGTCGGCAAGACCGAGGACGAACTGCGCGCCGCGCTGGCCGCCGACATCCTCTGTCTCAACGTCGAATCCGAGCCCGAGCTCGAGCTGCTGTCGCGGCTCGCGACCGAGATGGGCAGGACCGCGCGCATCTCGTTGCGCGTCAACCCGGACGTCGATGCCGGCACGCATGCCAAGATCTCGACCGGAAAGTCCGAGAACAAGTTCGGCATCCCGATCGCGCATGCCCGCGAGGTCTATGCGCGCGCAGCAAAGCTGCCGGGCATCGAGGTGACCGGTACCGACGTGCATATCGGCAGCCAGATCACCGACCTCTCCAGCATGGAGACCGCGTTCCGCATCCTCGCCGATTTCGTGCAGACGCTGCGGGCCGACGGTCACGACATCAGCCACGTCGATTTCGGCGGCGGTCTTGGCATCCCCTACGACATGGACCGCGAGGCGCCGCCGGCGCCCGACGTCTATGCCGCCATGGTCAAGCGCGTCAGCCACAATCTCGGCTGCACGCTGATGTTCGAGCCGGGCCGCTTGATCGTCGGCAATGCCGGCATCCTGGTCGCCAAGGTGATCTATGTGAAGCACGGCGACGGCAAGAACTTCGTCATCATCGATGCCGCGATGAACGATCTGATCCGGCCGACGCTGTACGAAGCCCATCACGACATTTTGCCGGTGGCGCAAGCTGCGAAGGGCGCAGCCACTATCCAGGCCGACGTCGTCGGCCCGGTCTGCGAGACCGGCGATTACCTTGCGCTCGACCGCAACCTGCCGACGCCGAAGCCCGGCGACCTGCTCGCCATCATGACCGCGGGCGCCTATGGCGCCGTGCAGGCCGGCACCTACAATACGCGGCCGCTGGTGCCCGAAGTGCTGGTCAGGGGCGACCAGTATGCCGTGGTGCGCCCGCGCATCGAGGTCGAGGAACTCATCGCGATGGACAAGCCGGCGCCGTGGTTGTGAGCCGGCGCCGCGCCATGTCGTGCGGCCGACCAAAAACTGCAAAACAACCCCATGCACAGTAGGCTTGGTCCAGCAGCCTGGCCCAGACGCGGGCCGCGACCGGCCAGTCACGTCCTCGTGTCATGCGGGAAAAGGGGCGTCTCCCGTGCAGCAACGGATGCCTCAGTGCTGCCGTTGTGCTAGGCTTTTCTCCCGGGCAACCTGGAGAGTTGATTGAACGGCGTCACCCCCGACCCGTCAGACCCGATCCGCAACAGTGATGCTCTGTCGCGGCTGAAGCTGGCGCAGGCTCTGCAACGGGCCACTTATGCCATCGCTTGGGAGCGTGCCTGGCCGCATCTGGCCCGGTTGCTGACGGTTGCCGGGCTGTTCCTCGTGGTGTCGTGGGCTGGATTGTGGCTGGCGGTGCCGTCGGTCGTCCGGGCCATCGGTCTCGTCTTCTTTGCCGGCATCGCCATTGCCGCCCTTTTTCCGTTGATTCGTTTCCGCTGGCCGACCCGCGAGCAGGCTCTCGCCCGGCTCGACCGCGGCTCCGGCGTCCGTCACCGACCGGCCACGACCCTGACGGACACGCTGACCTCGCAGGACCCGGTCGCGCAGGCGCTGTGGCAGGCGCAGCGCGAGCGCACGCTGGCCTCGCTCAAGCGCATCCGCGCCGGTCTGCCGCATCCGCGGCTTGCCTTGCATGATCCCTGGGCGCTGCGCGCACTGGTCATGGTGATGCTGGTTGCGACCTTCTTCGCCGCAGGCGGCGAGCGCGCGATGCGGCTCGGGGCTGCGTTCGACTGGAATGGTGTGCTGGCACCGACGAACGTCCGCGTCGACGCCTGGGTCACCCCGCCGCTCTACACCGGAAAGCCGCCGATCATCCTGTCGGCCGCCAACAAGGAAGCCGCGGCGCTGCCCGCCAGCGGTCCGCTCGCCGTTCCCGCCGGCTCGACCCTGATCGTGCGTTCCTCCGGCGGCAGCCTGGATGTCGCCGTCTCCGGCGGCCTCAAGGAGGTCGCGCCCACCGAGGCCGCGCCCAAGGGCACCAACGAAAAGCACTTCACCATCGCGGGCGACGGCACCGCGCATGTCCGCGCGCCCTCGGGCCAGCCGCAATGGGCCTTCTCGGCGATGCCGGACCGCGCGCCGACGATTGTGCTCGCCAAGGATCCCGAGCGTCAGGCCTACGGCGCGCTGCAGCTCTCCTACAAGATCGAGGACGATTACGGCGTCACCAGCGCTGCCGCGCAGATCGTTCCGCGGGCCGCGGAAGGCGCGGACGCGACTACGGATGCCGATGGCAAGGCCGCACGGCCGCTGTACCAGCCGCCGCAGTTCCCGCTGACGCTGCCCAATGCGCGGACCCGCAACGGCGTCGGCCAGACGGTGAAGGATCTCAGCGAAGATCCCTATTCCGGCGCGGACGTCACGCTGACCCTCACGGCCAAGGACGAGGCCGGCAACGAGGCGAGGAGCGAGCCCTTCAACATGCGCCTGCCGGGACGGCTGTTCACCAAGCCTCTGGCCCGCGCGCTGATCGAGCAGCGCCGCATCCTCGCGCTCGACGCCAACAGGAACGCCGACGTCTACACCGCGCTCGACGGATTGATGATCGCGCCGGAGATGTTCACTCCGGAAGCCGGCCAGTATCTCGGCCTGTACAGCGTCGCGCGCCAGCTCGAGGCGGCGCGTACCGACGACGCGTTGCGCGAGGTCGTGGCGAGCCTGTGGGCGCTGGCGGTGACGATCGAGGACGGCAACATCAGCGACGTCGCCAAGGCCTTGCGCGCGGCGCAGGACGCGCTCAAGCAGGCGCTGCAGCGCGGTGCCAGCGACGAAGAGCTCAAGAAGCTCATGGACAATCTGCGCACTGCGCTGGACAATTACATGCGCCAATATGCGCAGCAGATGCGCAACAATCCGCTGGCGCGTCCGGCCGTCGGCCTCGACGACCAGATGAAGCGGATCGAGCGGCTGATCCAGCGCGGCAACCGCGATGCGGCCGCGCGCGAGCTGGATCGGCTGGCGCGTTTGCTGGAGCGGCCTCCGGGGCCGCCCAGCGCCGAGCAGCGCGAGATGGACGAAATTGCGCGCGAGCTGAACGATCTGCTCCGCGAACAGAACGCTCTGCGGGACGAAACCGACCGCCAGAGCAAGGATGCCAAGCGCGGTCCGCGGACCAAGCCCCTGCCTCCCAAGGTCGCGGAGATCCTGCGCAAATCGAGAGAGCTGCGGCAAAAGACGCGTGGCGCCAGCAGCGATCAGCTGGACGATCTGGCGCGGCAGCAGGAAGCCTTGCGTGAAGAGCTCAAGACCTGGCGTGAATCCCAGGGGAGCCGATAGCTGATGAAGCACATCTCGATCCGGCAGAGCAGGACAACACGGACAGGCCTTGCGACGGCATGTCTCGCTCTTGCGCTCGCCTGTTCCACGACATCGCTCAGCCTGGCGCAGTCCTCGCGCGCCGACGAGAAGAGTCTTGACGCGCTGCTCGACAGTGCCGACAAGTCGATGAAGCAATCTGCCGACAGCCTGAAAGACAAGAACACGGACGAAAGCCTCGGCCAGCAGTCCAAGGCAATCAGGGACATGGAGAAATATCTCTATCCCGATCCCAATGATCCATCGGCCCAGCGCGAGGGTTCCCAGGATACTCAGGGCCGGCAGGAGCAGTTGAAGAAGCGGCTGGAGGCCCTGAAGAAGAAGCTCGCCGAGATGGGCCTGCAGCCGGATGGCCAGAAAGGCCAGCGCGGCCAGAAACAGCCGGGGCAGCAGGGCCAACCGGGACAGCAGGGCCAGGGTCAGGACGGCGACCAGGATGGCGAAGACGGCTTCGACGCCGCCGAGAACGCCATGGGCGACGCCGGCAGTCAGATCGGCGAAGGCGACGCCGATGGTGCGACCGCATCGCAAGGCAAGGCCATCGACGCCCTGCGCAAGGGCATGCAGGATCTGGCCGACTCGATGGGCGGGCAACAACAGGGTGAGGGCCAGGAGCCGGGCGACGGCGACGGTCCCGGCCAGGCTGTCGGCCGGCAACAGGGCAACGGCGAACGGACCGACCCGCTCGGCCGGCCGCTCCGCGGCAAGGAATACAGCGACGATTACACGGTCAAGATCCCCGGCGAGATCGACGCCCAGCGCGCCCGCCGCATTCTCGAAGAGCTCCGCCGTCGTCTGAGCGATCCGGCCCGTCCGCAGCTCGAGCTCGATTATCTCGAGCGTCTGCTGAAGGATTTCTGAGCGGCACCCGTAGATGGGGTAACGGGCCGGCCGCCCGCTCGCTACGGCGCGATTTGCAAGCGCGCTCGCGAGCGGCCTGTTGGTTG
>NZ_JAFCKW010000036.1 GCF_018129965.1 Bradyrhizobium diazoefficiens
TACAGAAGCAAGTGCCCAGCGATTGGATCAGGCAAAAAGGGATTGACTTACTGAGGCCCGTTACAGAAGCCCGGATGTAGCGAAGTGCCGTAGGGTGGGCAAAGGCGCACAGCGCAGTGCCCACCATCTGTCAGCAAGCGCCGTGAGAATGGTGGGCACGCTTCGCTTTGCCCACCCTACGGCAGCTAACTACGCCGCCAGATCCGCGACCACGGCATCGAGCACCGGAAATCCGCTGCTCGTCACGCGCAACCGTCCCGTCGCATCGACGGTGATCGCGCCCTCCTCGCGCAGCAGCGCGATGCGCTTGGGATCGAGCGGGCGGCCGGAGAGCGCTCTGTAGCGCTCGGGGTCGATGCCTTCGGCCAGACGCAATCCCATCAACAGGAATTCGTCGGCGCGTTCCTCGCTGTTGAGGAGATCGTCGGTGACGACGCCGTGGCCGTTGGCCTCGACCCGCATCAGCCAGGCCTCGGGGCGCTTCTCCGTGGCGGTGGCGTGGCGGATGCCGTCGATATCGAGCCGGCCGTGCGCGCCGGGACCGACGCCTGCATATTCCTCGCCGCGCCAGTACACCAGATTGTGCCGGCACTCGGCGCCGCGCCGCGCGTGATTCGAGATCTCGTAGGCGGGCAGGCCGAGCCTGTCGCAGGTCTCCTGCGTCACGTCGTAGAGCGCGCGCGCGACCGCCTCGTCGGGCGTCTTCAATTTGCCGGCCTGGTGCAGGCCGAAGAACGGGGTGCCTTCCTCGATCGTCAGTTGATAGAGCGACAGATGCTCGGCCGCTTCATCGATCGCGAGCTTGAGTTCATCGGCCCACATCGCCGGCGTCTGGTCGGGGCGGGCGTAGATCAGGTCGAACGAATAGCGGTCGAACGAGCGGCGCGCGATCGCCACGGCATCGAGGGCCTCGCGCGCGCTGTGCATGCGGCCGAGTGCCTTCAGCGAGGCGTCGTCGAGCGCCTGCACGCCGAGCGAGACGCGATTGACGCCGGCGGTGCGATAGCCCGCGAAGCGCGTGGCCTCGACGCTGGTCGGGTTTGCCTCCAGCGTCACCTCGACATCGCCGGCGACCTTCCAGTGCTTGCCGATGGCATCGAGCACGGCGCCGACGGTGGCCGGCTGCATCAGCGACGGCGTGCCGCCGCCGAGGAAGATCGAGGTGACCTCGCGGCCGGGCGCGCGCTGCGCGGTCGTTTCGATCTCGCGCGCGAACGCCGCAGCGAAACGCGCTTCGTCGATCGCGGCGTGACGGACATGGCTGTTGAAGTCGCAATAGGGGCACTTCGACAGGCAGAACGGCCAGTGCACATAGACGCCGAAGGCTTCTTTCGACGCGTTGTCCTGGCGCGAACCCTGATCCACCTCGCTCGAAAACGCTCTATCGTGGATCAAGGCAGATCTCCGCCAGTTTCACGAAGGCGCGGGCGCGGTGCGACAGGCCGAGGCCGAGCGGCGGAAGGCCGTGCTTCTCGATGCTGGTCATCTCGCCGAAGGTGCGGTCGTGACCATTGGGCAGGAACACCGGATCGTAGCCGAAGCCGGCGGTGCCGCGCGGCGGCCACACCAGCGTGCCGTCGACGCGCGCCTCGACCTCTTCGAGATGATCGTCGGGCCAGGCGACGCAGAGCGCGGAGACGAAATGCGCGGTGCGCTTGTCCGGCGTGGTCGCGCCGCGCTCCTGCAGCAGGCGTTCGATCTGCGCCATGGCCGCGGCAAAATCCTTGGCCGGGCCGGCCCAGCGCGCGCTGTAGATGCCCGGCGCGCCGTCGAGCGCGTCGACCACGATGCCGGAATCGTCGGCGAAGGCAGGAAGCTTCGTTGCCTGCGCCGCGGCGATCGCCTTGATCGCGGCGTTGCTGCGGAAGTCATTGCCGGTCTCGTCGGGCTCGGGCAGGCCGAGCTCACCGGCCGACACCGCCTCGATCCCGTAAGGCGCAAGCAACTCCTTCATCTCGGCGAGCTTGCCGGGATTATGGGTCGCAATGACGAGCTTTCCGGTGATTCGGCGGTGCATGGCCTATTGACTACGCCACGGCCAGTTTCTGCAAGTCCACGAGACGGGCGATGCCCTTCTGGGCCAGCGCCATCAGCGCCAGGAACTCGTCCTGCGTGAACGGCTCGCGCTCCGCGGTGCCCTGCACCTCGATGATGCGGCCGTCGCCGGTCATGACGAAATTGGCGTCGGTCTCCGCCGCCGAATCCTCGGCATAATCGAGGTCGAGCACGGGGCTGCCATTGTAGATGCCGCAGGAAATCGCGGCGACGTTGTCGCGCAGCACCTTGGCCTTGATCATGTTGCGGGCCTTCATCCAGTTGATGCAATCGGCCAGCGCGACCCAGGCGCCGGTGATCGAGGCGGTGCGGGTGCCGCCGTCGGCCTGGAGCACGTCGCAATCGACCGTGATCTGGCGCTCGCCGAGCGCCTCGAGGTCGACGATGGTGCGCAAGCTGCGGCCGATCAGGCGCTGAATCTCGACGGTGCGGCCGCTCTGCTTGCCTGCGGCCGCTTCGCGGCGGGTGCGTTCGGACGTCGCGCGCGGCAGCATGCCGTATTCGGCGGTAACCCAGCCGCGGCCCTGGCCCTTCAGCCATGGCGGCAGGCGGTCCTCCAGCGTGGCGGTGACCAGCACATGGGTGTCGCCGAATTTCACCAGGCAGGAGCCTTCCGCATATTTGACCACGCCGCGCTCCAGCGTCACGGGGCGCAATTCGTCGGGCGCACGGCGGCTTGGCCGCATGGGAAATCCTCCAAAACTCGTGAGAAACTCTTGGGAATAGGCTGTTCGCGGTGCTTGTAGGTGGGGTGAGGGTGAGCGGCAAGGCCTTTTCGGTCCGAAGGGCAAGCCTCGACCAATCGCAAGACCACGCTTGTCATGCGCCCTGCGGATGGCCAAATTAGCAGGCTCTGAGAGGAGTTACCGTTTGTGGCCCATCATGATCCGATCCATCTGATCGCGCCGCGCGCGGGCCTGGCCCAGCTCAACGAGCGTTCCCGCGACATCTTTCGCCAGATTGTCGAAAGCTATCTTGCGACCGGCGAGCCCGTGGGCTCGCGCAATATCTCCCGTCTGATCGCAATGCCGCTGTCGCCGGCCTCGGTCCGCAACGTCATGGCCGATCTGGAGCAGCTCGGCCTGATCTATGCGCCGCATACCTCCGCCGGCCGGCTGCCGACGGAACTCGGTCTGCGCTTCTTCGTCGATGCCTTGATGCAGGTCGGCGACCTCAATGAGGCCGAGCGGCAGTCGATCCAGAGCCAGTTGACGTCGGTGGGGCACGCCCAATCGGTGGAGGCGGCGCTGTCGGAAGCGCTGACGCGATTGTCCGGCCTCACCCGTGCCGCCGCCGTGGTGCTGACGCCAAAATCCAATTCGCGCCTGAAACACATCGAATTCGTCCGGTTGGAACCCGAGCAGGCGCTGGTGATCCTGGTCGGCGAGGACGGTCAGGTCGAAAACCGCGTCCTGACCCTGCCGCCCGGGGTTCCGTCCTCGGCGCTGACCGAGGCCGGCAATTTCCTCAATGCGCGGATTCGCGGCCGGACCCTGGCCGAGGCCCGGCTCGAGCTTGAAACGGCCCTCGGCGAAGCCCGGGCCGAACTCGACCAGCTCACCCAGAAGGTGATTGCGGCCGGCATCGCCAGCTGGTCCGGCGGCGAGAATGAAGATCGCCAGCTGATCGTGCGTGGCCACGCCAATTTGCTGGAGGATCTGCACGCCCTGGAGGATCTCGAGCGGGTCCGGCTGCTGTTCGACGACCTCGAGACCAAGCGCGGCGTGGTCGATCTGCTCGGCCGTGCCGAGACCGCCGAGGGCGTGAGAATCTTCATCGGCTCGGAGAACAAGCTGTTTTCCCTGTCCGGCTCCTCCACCATCATCTCGCCCTATCGGGACGCCGCCGGCCACATCGTCGGCGTTTTGGGCGTGATCGGGCCGACACGGCTGAATTATGCCCGCGTGATCCCGACCGTGGACTACGCCGCCCGCATCGTCAGCCGCCTCCTCGGGGGCTGATCGGCGCTGCTCGCGATCACGGGCGCTTGATTTTCGGCGCCCGAAGCACGATATCCGGGCGAGAAACCTCCCCTTACGACGAATTCGAAAAGAGACCCGATGACCGATCGAGACCGGCAACCCGAAGACACGACTGCTGCGACCGGCGAGCCCGTGGTGTCCAAGCCCTATATCATGCCTGACGATCCGGAGCCCGGTTCGGTCGAGCTGTTGCAGAAGGAAGCCGCCGAGGCGCGCGACCGCATGCTGCGGACGCTGGCCGAGATGGAAAATCTGCGCAAGCGCACCAGCAAGGAAGTCGCCGATGCCCGCCTCTACGGCATCACGGGCTTTGCCCGCGACGTGCTCGACATCGCCGACAATCTGCAGCGCGCGCTCGATGCCGTTCCGGCCGACGCCCGCGCCGCGGCCGATCCCGGCCTGACCGCGCTGATCGAGGGCGTCGAGCTCACCGAGCGTTCGCTGCACAGCGCGCTGGAAAAGCACGGCGTGAAGAAGCTCGATCCGCAGGGCCAGAAGTTCGATCCGAACTTCCATCAGGCGATGTACGAGGTGCCTGATGCGTCGGTGCCGTCAGGCACCGTCGTGCAGGTCATGCAGGCCGGCTACACCATCGGCGAGCGCGTGCTGCGCCCCGCTCTGGTCGGTGTTGCCAAGGGCGGCGCGAAGCCTGCGCCTGCAGCGAACAGCAACGAGTCGAACGGCGCGCCGAATTGATCTTTGATGTCATTCCGGGGCGATGCGTAGCATCGAACCCGGAATCTCGAGATTCCGGGTTCGGCTCTACGAGCCGCCCCGGAATGACGCCTTGATCGCCGCCTACGCGCTCACCGCGATGTCCGCAGACTGAATCCGCTTCACGCCGGCCTTGGCCATATCGGCCCAGGCCTTGGCGAGCGAGCCCTGCGTGTCGATGCCGCGGCAGGCGTCCTCCACCACATAGACCTCGAAACCCGCCTTGCGGGCGTCCAGCGCGGTCCAGGCGACGCAGAAATCCGTCGCGAGGCCCGCAACGAAGACGCGCTTGATCTTGCGGCTCTTCAGATAGCCGGCGAGCCCCGTCGAGGTCTTGCCGTCGGCTTCGAGGAAAGCCGAATAGCTGTCGACGTCCTTGTGAAAACCCTTGCGGATGATGAGCTCGGCATGCGGGATCGCAAGGTCCTTCGAGAGCGCCGCGCCGTCGGTGCCCTGCACGCAATGGTCGGGCCACAGCACCTGCTTGCCGTAGGGCAGGTCGATGGTCTCGAACGGCTTCTTGCCGGAGTGGACCGACGCAAACGAGACGTGGCCCTGCGTATGCCAGTCCTGCGTCATCACCACGTTCGAAAACGCCTTTGCCATCTTGTTGATCACGGGCACGACCTGCTCGCCTTCCTTCACCGCGAGGCTGCCGCCCGGCAGGAAGCAGTTCTGCACATCGATCACGAGCAGCGCGGACGCATCGTCCGGCTTGATGGAGCCCGCCGCGAGAAGCGCAGTCGGTGTGAGGGCGACGAGCGCCGCCGTCCCGAGTGCCGTCCGAAGTGCCGTGAGGATTTGCCGTCGATCCAGCATCGTTCGCCTCCCGCCAGGATGATCCAACGAGGGGAAGCCTAGTTCCGTTCGTACACGAACAGAAGCCCGAAAATGCAGCCGGTTTTGATGAGCTCTTGGGCTGGCAGCCTCTCGGCCCCGTCATCCCGGGGCGCGCGAAGCGCGAGTCCGGGATCCATAACCACAGGGAGAAGTTGGATGACGACAGGTCGTGGGACCGCGACCGACGGAAACCGCGAGATCACGCGGTATGTCGCCCAGCTTTCGCGCCCTATCCCTTCGGCTGAATGCCGTCGCGCACGGTACGGAAGCGGGGGAAGGCGGTCGCCCACTCGTCGCGCGGGGCGCTGGCGATGATGCGCAGCGAGGCGCCGCCGGTCGAGAAACGGATCCACTGCACCACCGTGACCGGGGTCTTATCCTTGCCGCTGACGCCGTCGATGCGGGTCTCGAAACCCTGCTGGCCGTTGATGCGGATCGGCTCGGACATGGTGATGCGCGACTCGCGCATGCCGGGGATCTGGAGCGCCGCTTCCTGGGCGAAGCGGGCGCGGTCGTCGGCCTGCTGCGGGGTGGCTCCGATCAGGCCGAGGATGATGAACGGTTTGGGCTCGATGCCGGTGCTCTCGTCGCCATCGGCCAGGATGATGCTGGAGCCCGGCGCCAGCGTGCGCACATTCTTGAAGTCGGCGAGTTCGGTGATCTTGAACGGCATCCGCGAGAGCTGCTCGTCGACCGACACCTCCTTGCGGGTGACGGTGCTGGCAAACATCTGCCGCACGGCCTCGTCGGTGTAGATCTTGGTCGCGTTCTCCGGGATCTGCACCGCGACATAGCCGGAGAAGCCGGCGCCCGGCACGATCATCGAATAGCGCTTCACCGGGGTATCGCCGGCAGTGCCGCTCTCGGTGGTAAAATAGGCAAGGCCCGCGGGGGTCTCGATCTTGTCCTGCTTGACGCCGTTGGTGCCGGCCGGATTGGAATTGAAGGCGCTCACGACCTCGCCATAGGCCGCCGGCGGCAGCTCGGTGATCAGCACCTTGACGTTGCCGTCCTCGCTCTCGAAGCCGGGGAATGTCTTTGCCGTGCCGAGGCCGACCAGCGGCACCATGCCGAGGCGCAAGCCCGGCGGGAAAATGGCATCGGCGGCGAGGGCCGGAAGGGCCGTAGCGGCGAGGAGGGCGAGCGCGGCGAGGGGGCGGATCAGCTTCATGGGCACTCTGATTGGTTCACATTGAGGCCGTTCGATGGTCGGCCACCGGGCCGCTGTGTCGCGCGGAGCAGCCGCGGCGGCCGCAGGTCGGCCCGCCTTTTAGCCGGTTTGGGCTTGCCGCAACAGGGTGGGGCGGCCACGGGGGCGAGGGGCCGGCGGAGCGCTTGCACCTGTTAATGATTCCTCACCTGCAAGTGCGGCGGAGCCCGGATACGATCTTCCAAAACCCAATGTTTTCACGGCCGAAACTTTCGTTCGGTCCTTGCGGCCCCCTCCCCCCCTCCTATATGAGCGTCAACCATCGCAATATCGCGAATGTTTGATCTTAGGGGGTTGCGGTTCGGGTGCCTTCTGGGCCCAGCCAACCTGCCGCAAAAAGAAGGATACAGGACCATGGGAAAGGTCATTGGGATCGACCTCGGCACCACGAATTCGTGCGTCGCCGTAATGGATGGCAAGAACGCCAAAGTCATCGAGAATTCCGAAGGAATGCGCACGACGCCTTCGATCGTCGCCGTCACGGACGACGGTGAGCGCCTTGTCGGCCAGCCTGCCAAGCGCCAGGCCGTCACCAATCCCGAGCGCACCTTCTTCGCAGTGAAGCGCCTCATCGGCCGCCGCTACGACGACCCGATGGTCGAGAAGGACAAGAAGCTCGTCCCCTACAAGATCGTGAAGGCCTCCAACGGCGACGCCTGGGTCGAGGCCGACGGCCAGACCTACTCGCCCTCGCAGGTGTCCGCTTTCATCCTGCAGAAGATGAAAGAGACCGCGGAAGCCCATCTCGGCCAGAAAGTCGATCAGGCCGTCATCACCGTTCCCGCCTATTTCAACGACGCCCAGCGCCAGGCCACCAAGGACGCCGGCAAGATCGCCGGCCTCGAAGTGCTGCGCATCATCAACGAGCCGACCGCGGCTGCGCTCGCCTATGGCCTCGACAAGACCAAGGCCGGCACGATCGCCGTGTACGATCTCGGCGGCGGCACGTTCGATATCTCCATTCTGGAAATCGGCGACGGCGTGTTCGAGGTGAAGTCGACCAACGGCGACACCTTCCTCGGCGGCGAAGATTTCGACATGCGGCTGGTCGGCTACCTCGCCGATGAATTCCAGAAGGAGCAGGGCATCAACCTGCGCAACGACAAGCTCGCGTTGCAGCGCCTGAAGGAAGCCGCCGAAAAGGCCAAGATCGAGCTGTCGTCGACGACGCAGACCGAGATCAACCTGCCCTTCATCACCGCGGACCAGACCGGGCCGAAGCATCTGACGATGAAGCTCACCCGCGCCAAATTCGAGGCGCTGGTCGACGATCTCGTGCAGCGGACCGTCGAGCCCTGCCGCAAGGCATTGAAGGACGCGGGCCTGACCGCAGCCGAGATCGGCGAAGTCGTTCTGGTCGGCGGCATGTCGCGCATGCCGAAGGTCCAGGAAGTCGTCAAGCAGCTGTTCGGCAAGGAGCCGCACAAGGGCGTCAACCCGGACGAAGTCGTGGCGATCGGCGCCGCGATCCAGGCCGGCGTGCTCCAGGGCGACGTCAAGGACGTGCTGCTGCTCGACGTGACCCCGCTGTCGCTGGGCATCGAGACGCTGGGCGGCGTGTTCACCCGCATCATCGACCGCAACACCACGATCCCGACCAAGAAGAGCCAGGTGTTCTCGACCGCCGAGGACAACCAGAACGCGGTCACCATCCGCGTCTTCCAGGGCGAGCGTGAAATGGCGGCCGACAACAAGATCCTCGGCCAGTTCGACCTGATGGGCATTCCGCCGGCCCCGCGCGGTATGCCGCAGATCGAGGTGACCTTCGACATCGACGCCAACGGCATCGTCAACGTCTCGGCCAAGGACAAGGCCACGGCCAAGGAGCAGCAGATCCGCATCCAGGCCTCCGGCGGCCTGTCGGAAGCCGACATCGAGAAGATGGTCAAGGACGCCGAGGCCAACGCCGCGGCCGACAAGCAGCGCCGCGAGGCGGTCGATGCCAAGAACCATGCGGACGCGCTGGTGCACTCTACCGAGAAGGCACTGGCCGAGCACGGTTCGAAGGTCGCCGAGACCGAGCGCCGTGCCATCGAAGATGCCGTCAGCGACCTCAAGGAAGCGCTGAAGGGCGACGATGCCGAGGCGATCAAGGCCAAGACGCAGACGCTGGCCCAGGCTTCGATGAAGCTCGGCGAGGCCATGTACACCCAGCAGGCCGAGGCCGACGCCAAGAAGGATGCGGCCAAGGACGATGTCGTCGATGCGGAGTTCACCGAAGTCGACGACGACAAGACCAACAAGAAGTCCGCCTGATCCCCAAGAGGGTGATGATGCGGACGGCTTGGACCCAACACGCTACGCCGGCCTCTCCCCTCGCGGGGGAGGCCCTCGTGTCGGGCTCTGCGGGGCGAGGCTCTGTTGCGATCGGCCCCGTGACGATCGATCAATTCCCAGCCTTTATGCTCAACGCCGCGAGGCAGACCTCTGCCGCAACGCGCAGCGCTGCCTATATCGAGGCGGCCTGCACCGTCGCGCAGCAACGTTGTTTCGCTCCGACTTGAATCGCGATTGGATAGACCGGGTCAGACATGTCCACCAAGCGCTGCTATTACGAAACCCTCGAAGTCGAACGCTCTGCCGACGATTCCACGCTGAAATCGTCCTTCCGCAAGCTTGCGATGAAGTTTCACCCCGACCGCAATCCCGGGGACGACACCAGCGAGGTCAAGTTCAAGGAAATCAACGAGGCCTACGAGGTCCTCAAGGACAAGGACAAGCGCGCCGCCTATGACCGTTTCGGTCATGCGGCCTTCGAGCAGGGCGGCCCCGGCGGCGGTCCCGGTTTCGGCGCGGGTTTCGCCTCCTCGTTCTCCGACATTTTCGAAGATCTGTTCGGCATGGCCGGACAGCGCGGCCGGGGCGGCCGCGAGCGCGGCGCCGACCTGCGCTACAACATGGAAATCACGCTCGAGGACGCTTTTAGCGGCAAGACCGCGCAGATCGAGATCCCGGTCTCGGTGACCTGCGAGCCCTGCTCGGGCACCGGCGCCAAGGCCGGCACCAAGCCGAAGACCTGCTCGACCTGCGGCGGCGCCGGCCGCGTGCGGCAGTCGCAGGGCTTCTTCACGCTCGAGCGCACCTGCCCCGGCTGCCAGGGCCGCGGCCAGATGATCGAGGACGCCTGCCCGTCCTGCGCGGGCCAGGGCCGGGTCACCCGCGAGCGGACGCTGTCCGTCAACATTCCCCAGGGCGTCGAGGACGGCACGCGGATCAGGCTTGCCGGCGAAGGCGAGGCCGGGGTCCGCGGCGGTCCGCCCGGCGATCTCTACATCTTCCTGTCGCTGGCCCAGCACCAGCTGTTCCAGCGCGACGGCGCGGATCTGCATTGCCGGGTGCCGATCTCGATGGTGACGGCCGCCCTCGGCGGCGAATTCGAGGTGCCGACCATCGACAAGGGCAAGACCAAGGTGAAGGTGCCGGCCGGCACCCAGACGGGCCGCCGGTTCCGCATTGCCTCGAAGGGCATGCCGGTGCTCCGCTCGCGCCAGACCGGCGACATGTATGTCCAGGTCGCGGTCGAGACCCCGCAGAATCTCACCAAGAAACAGCAGGAATTGCTGGCCGAGTTCGAAAAGCTCTCCTCCGGCACTACCCAGCCGGAATCCGTCGGCTTCTTCGCCAAGGTCAAGGATCTCTTCAGCAACCGGGCGGGCTGACTCGTCTTGACCGTATGGCCTGCGGCCTATACCTGTTTATGACCATTTTCTGACACGCCGCGTCCCTGCGGTCCCGTCCGGTCCAGACATGCCCTTGCCATCGTCCGCGCGTGCGTTGAAGAAGCCTCGTCTTGACGACGAGGTGCGCTTTCTCAGGTCGTGGATCGAAAAGCCCCTCCACATGGGCGCGGTGATGCCGTCGGGCAAGCTGTTGGCCCGGACCATGGCTCATTACGTCGATATCGACTCGGACGATCCGGTGGTCGAGCTCGGGCCCGGTACCGGCGCCATTACCTCGGCCCTGGTCGAGCGCGGCGTCGACCAGAAGCGCCTCGTCCTCGTCGAATACAATCCCGGCTTCTGCGCCCTGCTGCGCGACCGCTATCCGCAGGCCAAGGTGGTGCAGGGCGATGCCTATCGCCTGCGCGACACGCTCTGGAACGTCTTGAGCGCGCCCGCCTCCGCCGTCGTCTCGGGCCTGCCGCTGGTCACCAAGCCGATGTTGACGCGGCTGCGCCTGATCCGCGACGCCTTCACGGCGCTCGCGCCCGGGGCGCCGTTCGTCCAGTTCACCTATGCGGTGGTGCCGCCGATCCCGAAGTCCCTGCCCGGCGTGTCCACAGAGGCCTCGGAACGGATCTGGATGAACCTTCCGCCGGCCCGCGTCTGGGTGTATCGCAAGGACTAATTCCGCCGGCAGTCTCCCTTGCGCGGCGGGCTCGTGTCGCCGAACGCATGGAAGCGGATGTCCGCACCCAGGATCCTGGTCATTCCCGGCTCGCTCCGCACCGGCTCGCACAATGCGAAGCTGGCGGCGGTTGCCGCCTATGAATTCGCCCGGGCCGACGTCGAGATCACCCGTATCTCGCTCGCGGATTTTCCGCTGCCGATCTACGACGGCGATCTCGAGGCCCAGTCCGGCGTGCCCAAGCACGCGATCAATCTCAAGCGCATGATCGGCGCGCATCATGGCGTGCTGTTGGTCTCGCCCGAATACAACGCCTCGGTACCGCCGCTGCTCAAGAACGCCATCGACTGGATCAGCCGCGTGCAGGATCCGCATGAGACCCGCGGCGACGTGTTCCGCAACCGCGCCTTCGCGCTCGCCGGCGCCTCGCAGGGCCGGCTCGGCGCCGCCCGCGCGCTGCAGGCGCTGCGGCTGATCCTGACCTCCTGCCACGCCCATGTGATCCCGAGCCAGCTCAGCCTCGCCTTTGCCGACCAGGCCTATGACGATATGGACAGGCTGAAGAACGAGGGCGACATCGCCGCGTTGAAGGAGCTGGTGGCGCAGCTGATCGATATTTCCCAACGCTTGATGTGAGGTGACATGACGCCCGCCGAGATCGCCCCGAAAGACCGTCTGATCGTCGCGCTCGATTTGCCGGGCGTGGATGCCGCGGAGGCGATGATCGCAAGGCTCGGCGACAGCGTCGGCTTCTACAAGATCGGCTATCGCCTGGCTTATGCCGGCGGCTTGCCGCTGGTCGCCAGGCTCGCGGACCAGGGCAAGAAGGTCTTTCTCGACCTCAAGCTGCACGACATCGGCAACACGGTGGCGCAAGGCGTCGAGAGCATCACGAAGCTGGGTGCGACCTGCCTCACCGTGCATGCCTATCCGCAGACCATGAAGGGCGCCGTCGAAGGCCGCGGCAACGCGAATCTGAAGATCCTCGCCGTCACGGTGCTGACCTCCTACAACGACGATGATCTGCATGCCGCCGGCTATCGGCTCGGCGTTTCCGAACTCGTCGAAGCGCGCGCGCAGCAGGCGCAGGTGCTCGGCGTGGACGGCCTCGTCTGCTCGCCCGAGGAAGTCGGCAGCCTGCGCAAGATCGTCGGCCACCAGTTGAACCTCGTCACGCCCGGCATCCGTCCGGCGGGCGCGGCGAGCGGCGACCAGAAGCGCATCATGACGCCGGGCCGCGCGATCGCTGCAGGTGCGGATTATCTGGTCGTCGGACGGCCGGTGGTGGAAGCCGCCGACCCCAGGGCAATCGCAGACGCCATCCAGGCCGAGATCGCGCAGGCGCTCGGTTAACCAACACACCAGGGAGAAGAACGATGGCTAAGGGTTACTGGATCGGACGCGTCGATGTGAGCAATGACGAGGGCTACAAGCCCTACGCCGTCGCCAACGGTCCGATCTTCAAGAAATGGGGTGCCCGCTTCGTCGTCCGCGCCGGCAAGTTCACCACCGTTGAAGGCGCCAGCCGCACCCGCAACGTCGTGATCGAATTCCCGGACTACGAGACCGCGATCGCCTGTTACAACTCGCCGGAATACCAGGCCAACATCAAGGTGCGCCAGCCGCACTCGATCGCCGACCTCATCATCATCGAGGGTTACGACGGCCCGCAACCGTCGGACGGTTGAGTTACACCGTCATTCCGGGGCGGCTCGCAGAGCCGAACCCGGAATCTCGAGATTTCGGGTTCGATGCTGCGCATCGGCCCGGAATGACGGACCAAGATCCCCCTCGGTTGCCGGAACTGCATCCCCCCGCTAAAACCGCCCCGAAGAGGATCACACCATGTCCGAGATGCGCTTGATTGTTGCTGGGGCCGGCGGCCGGATGGGCCGCGCGCTGACGCGGGCAATTGCCGACAGCAAGGGCGCCGTGCTGGCCGGTGCGCTGGAGGCGCCGGGATCGGAGCTGCTCGGCAAGGATGCCGGCGTGCTCGCGGGGCTCCCGGCCAACGGCATCAAGCTCTCCGCCGATCTCTGGGAGATGTCGAAGGACGCCGACGGCATTCTGGATTTCACCGTGCCGGCCGCGACCATCGCCAATGTCGCGATCGCGGCCGAGCGCGGCATCGTCCACGTCATCGGCACCACCGGCCTGTCGTCCTCCGACAACGCCGTGATCAAGAGCGTCACCAATCGCGCAGTCGTGGTGCAATCAGGCAATATGAGCCTCGGCGTCAATCTGCTCGCCGCCGTGGTCGAGCGCGTCGCCAAGGCGCTCGACGAGAGCTTCGATATCGAAGTCGTGGAAACGCACCACCGCATGAAGGTCGATGCGCCCTCCGGCACCGCGCTGATGCTGGGCCAGGCGGCAGCCACCGGCCGCGGAATCTCGCTCGACGAGAATTCCGAGCGCGGCCGCGACGGCATCACCGGGGCGCGCAAGCCCGGCGCCATCGGCTTTGCCTCGCTGCGCGGCGGCACCGTCGCCGGCGATCACAGCGTGACGTTCCTCGGCCCGTTCGAGCGGCTGACGCTGTCGCATCTCGCCGAAGACCGCATGCTGTTCGCACATGGTGCGCTGAAGGCGGCGCTGTGGGCGCATGGCAAGACGGCGGGGCACTATTCCATGGCCGACGTGCTCGGTCTTGCAGATATCTGAATGAAGGCGAGCATGACCCGGAAAGGTGATGCTCTCAACGAGATGGAAAGCAGTCAATGAGTGAACGTCTCCTCGTGCTCGTGCGTCACGGCCAGAGCGAATGGAATCTGAAGAACCTTTTCACCGGCTGGAAGGATCCTGATCTCACCGAGCAGGGTGTGACGGAAGCCAAAGAGGCCGGCCGCAAGCTGAAGGCCAAGGGTCTCGTGTTCGACGTCGCCTACACCTCGGTGCTGACGCGCGCGCAGCACACGCTCGACCTCATCCTCGGCGAACTCGGCCAGAGCGGGCTTCCCACCACGAAGAACCTCGCGCTGAACGAGCGCGACTACGGCGATCTCTCCGGTCTCAACAAGGACGACGCGCGCAAGAAATGGGGTGAGGAGCAGGTGCTGATCTGGCGCCGCTCCTACGACGTGCCGCCGCCCGGCGGCGAAAGCCTCAAGGACACGCTCGCGCGGGCACTGCCTTACTACGTGCAGGAGATCCTGCCCGGCGTGCTCAACGGCAAGCGCACGCTGGTCGCCGCCCACGGCAACTCGCTGCGCGCGCTGATCATGGTGCTGGAGAAGCTCTCGCCCGAAGGCATCTTGAAGCGCGAACTCGCGACCGGCGTGCCGATCATCTACCGGCTCAATGCGGATTCGACCGTGGCCTCGAAGCTGGATCTGGCGGGCTGAGTTGTTCGCCTCTCCCCGCGAGCGGGGAGTGGGAGACAACCTACTGCATCCCCAACTGCCCGGCCTCCCAGCCCAGCATCGCCTGCTTGCGCGTGATGCCCCAGTGATAGCCTGTCAGCGTGCCGCTCTTGCCGAGGGCGCGGTGACAGGGCACGACGAACGACACCGGGTTCTTGCCGACGGCGGCGCCGACGGCGCGTGAGGCCTTCGGACTGTTGATGTTGCAGGCGATGTCGGAATAGGACACCGCACGGCCCATCGGGATTTTCAGCAGCGTCTCCCAGACCCGCACCTCGAAATCGGTGCCGATCATCACCACGCGCAGCGGCTGGTCCGGCCGCCACAATTTCGTATCGAAGATGCGCTGCGCCAGCGGCGCGGTGCCTTCATGGTCCTCGACGTAAGTGGCTTTGGGCCAGCGCCGGGTCATGTCGGCCAGCGAGGCCTGCTCCTCGCCGGGATCGGCAAAGGCGAGGCCCGACAGGCCGCGGCCGGTGGCGATCACGATCGCGGTTCCGAACGGTGAGGGATGGAAGCCATAGCGCAGGGTGAGGCCAGCGCCGCCGTTCTTCCATTCGCCCGGCGACATCGCTTCGTGGGTGACGAAGAGATCGTGAAGCCGTCCTGGCCCCGACAGACCCGAGTCGAGTGCCGCGTCGAGGATGCTCGCGGAGTCCCTGAGCAGGCCCTTGGCGTGGTCGAGCGTCAGCGCCTGCATGAAGGCCTTCGGCGTGATCGAGGCCCAGCGGCGAAACAGATGATGCAGCTCGTCCGGCGTGACGCCGGCGGCATCGGCCATCGCCTCGATGGTCGGCTGCGCGCGCCATTTCTCCGAAATGAAGGCGATCGCCCGGCGCACCGAATCATAATCGCGCAGCGCGGCGTTCTGGGGGCCTGGCTTGGCCAGGCGCTGGTCCTGTATGGCGAGTGTCATCATGGCCGCGAATGTAGAAGGCGGGCGAATTGGAAACCACCCGATTTCCGACCCGGATCAACTCACCGGATTGTAGGTCGGCCCGCGCCTGGCCGCATTGAGTGCCTCAACCAAGCCATTGTAGAAACTGGCTTTTTCCTGTGGTCCCAAAAAGCCGGCGATGCGGAGCCGGCGGCCGCGGGAGATCAGATAGAGATGCTCGATGCCAAAATCCTCGTCGACCTCCGTGTCGAGCCGGACCCAGAGCGGGTTGAACGACCATTCGACGACATGGCCGCGCTGACTGACCCGCCGCACCCGCAATTCCGATGGCGTGACCACGATCTCCTCGCACGCCCGCGCGGCACGGAAATTGGCCTTGAAGGCCCACCAGACCACGAGCACGTCGAGCCCGAAGAAACCGAACACCGGCCAGGCGCCCATCATCAGGAAGACCATGCCGGTGACGAAGCTGACCGCGCTCAGGAACAGCATCACGGCCAGGAAGCCGCTACGGTTCAGCGAGCGGTGCGGCGTCAGGCGCGCGGAGAAGATCTCCACTTCGCGCTGATCCTTGAGGTCCTTGCCCTCAATTTCGTTGCCTGTGCTCATCGTCCCTCAGTATATCCCGATCATGGCGAAAATCACCCGCAAGCCGGCCCCGCGCAAAGCGGCTATGCCGAAGAAGAAGGCAAAGGCTGCCGTCGCCAAGCCGAAGGCCCCCGTCCGGACATCGCAGAAAGCTGCAAAACCCTGGACGCCGGCCGAGGTCCACGAGGCTTTCAGCCGTTTCCGCACGGCCAATCCGGAGCCGAAGGGCGAACTCGAGCACGTCAATCCCTTCACGCTGCTGGTCGCCGTGGTGCTGTCGGCGCAGGCCACCGATGCCGGGGTCAACAAGGCGACGCGCGCCCTGTTCGCGGTCGCCGACACGCCGCAGAAGATGCTCGACCTCGGCGAGGAGCGTGTGCGCGACTATATCAAGACCATCGGCCTCTATCGCACCAAGGCCAAGAACGTCATCGCGCTGTCGGCCAAGCTGCTCAGCGAATTTGGCGGCGAGGTGCCGCGCACGCGCGCGGAAATCGAGTCGCTGCCCGGCGCCGGGCGCAAGACGGCCAATGTCGTGCTCAACATGGCGTTCGGTGAGCACACCATGGCGGTCGATACGCATGTCTTCCGCGTCGGCAACCGCACTGCTCTTGCGCCCGGCAAGACGCCGCTCGAGGTCGAACTCGGGCTGGAAAAGATCATCCCGGCCGAGTTCATGCTGCATGCCCATCACTGGCTGATCCTGCACGGCCGCTACACCTGCCTCGCGCGCAAGCCGCGCTGCGATGTATGCCTGATCACCGATCTCTGCCGGTGGCCGGAGAAGACGGTCTGAGGCCGTGTTCGCCCGCTGCGCAGATGCTGGGTGCAGGTGACCTGGACACTGCTCAGATCTCGGACTCTCGGCAGCAAGCTGCGCAACTCTGTCCGACCTCTCCCCGCTGGGGAGAGGTGGAGACCGTCACCGCATCTGCCGCGCCGGCTCGATCAGTTCGGGCCGCGGGCCGGAGAGGCGCTTGTGCATGTGGACCATGAAGGCCATGCCGAAGATCGGCGTCGCCAGGTTCACGATCGGGATCGAGACGAAGGCCGCGATGAACAGGCCGGCGGTGAAGATGGTCGCGGCATTGTCGCGCCGCATCGCCTTGGCCTCCTCCGGCGAGCGGAAGCGCATCGCGGCAAGCTCGAAATATTCGCGGCCGAGCAGCCATGCCGTGGCGAGGAAGAAGATGAGGAATCCGGCGCCGGCCAGGAACACGAAGGGCAGCGCGATCAGGTAGACCAGGATGGTCAGCAGCGCGGTCTTGACGCCTTCGTACATCGCCTGACTGAAAGGAAGTGCGCTGCCCGGCCGTTCCGCGGGATAGTGTTCGCGTTCGACATGGTCGGCGACATCGTCGACGAACAGGCTCGCCACCAGCGAGGTGATGGCAGGCATCAGGAACACGGCGCCGAACACGACGCCGAGGCCCGCTGCGATCGAGATGATCCAGGCGAACACTTCCAGCGAGGCGTGCCAGCCGGGTCCGAGCAGGCCTTCGAGCCAGACCTCGCCATAGGTCGCAAACCAGCTCAGCAGCCGCTGCAATCCGATCGCCAGTACGATGATCAGCACCAGGGCAAGCCCGATCGATCGCCACAGGATCGAGCGCATCGGCGGCGAGATCATTTGCGACAGCGCCTTGACGGCGGCATCCAGCATGGGAGTTCCTCTCGAAAAGCTATCCGCGAGAGGTAGGCTTGCCGGGCCGGTTCGGCAAGGGAGGCCGGCCCGCGGCTTGCAGCGCCGCGCCGTTAGTCATGCCGGTGCCCGTGCTTCCGTGCCTTCGCCGGCTTGCCTTCGCCCGTTGGAATCATCATCACCCGGCCATAGCGCACGCCGCGCTCGGCGATGATGTGGTCGGCGAAATGCTTGACCTCGCCGGCATCACCGCGCAGCGCGGTCATCTCCATGCAGTTGTTGTCGTCAAGGTGAACATGCAGGGTCGCCAGCGCGAGGTCGTGATGGCCGTGGAATTCCTGCACAAGACGTTTCGAAAGATCGCGCGCAGCGTGGTCGTAGACATAGACGAGGCCGGCGACGCAGGGGCCGGTCTGCGCGGTGTCCTCGGTCGACTGCTGGAGCCCGGCACGGGCGAGGTCGCGGATGATCTCGGAGCGGTTCTGGTAGCCGCGGGCGTCCGCCGCCGCATCGATCTCCGCCAGGAGATCATCTTCGATCGTGATCGTGATCCGCTGCATCAGGTCCTCTCCGCGCGTCTCGCCTCTGTCCGTCGAACCGTAGCCCGGATCGCGCAAAGCGCAATCCGGGACAGAGCCGACAGGTCCGCAGAACCCGGATTTCGCTTCGCTCCATTTAGGCTACGAGATCGCATCTCCCCTCACAGCCGGGTCGAACGCAGCCGCAACGCGTTCCCGACCACGCTGACCGAGGACAACGCCATCGCCGCAGCGGAGATGATCGGCGAGAGCAGGATGCCGAACGTCGGATAGAGGATGCCGGCGGCGATCGGAATGCCCGCGGCGTTGTAGATGAAGGCGAAGAACAGGTTCTGCCGGATATTGCACATCGTCGCCTGCGACAGTTTTCGCGCGCGGACGATGCCGGTGAGGTCGCCCTTTAGCAGGGTCACGCCCGCGCTCTCCATCGCGACATCCGTTCCGGTGCCCATGGCGATGCCGACCTCGGCGGCGGCCAGCGCCGGCGCATCGTTGACGCCGTCGCCGGCCATCGCGACGCTGCGGCCGGCCTTTTGCAGCCTGGTCACCACCGCGCTCTTCTGGTCCGGCAGCACCTCGGCCTCGACGTCCGCGATGCCGAGCCGGCGCGCCACCGCCTCCGCCGTGGTGCGGTTGTCGCCGGTCAGCATGATCACCTTGATGCCTTCAGCCGCGAGCGCCTTCAGCGCTTCCGGGGTCGACGCCTTGACCGGATCGGCGATCGCGAACAGGCCGGCAAGCGTGCCGTCGACGGCCATGTTGATCACGGTCGCGCCGTCCTGGCGCAGGCGTTCGGCCTCCGCGTCCAGCGCCTTTGTCTCGATGCCGATCGACAGCAGATATTACGCATTGCCCAGCACGATGCTCTTGCCGTCGACCTTGCCGGTCGCGCCCTTGCCCGTCGGCGAATCGAATTGCTCGACCGGGCCGAGCGCAAGCTGCTTGTCCCTCGCCGCGCGCACGATGGCGTCGGCCAGCGGATGCTCGCTGGCCCGCTCGACGCTGGCCGCGATGCGGAGGATATCGTCTTCAGCGAACCCGGCCGCAGCGACGATCGCAACCACCTTGGGCTTGCCCTCGGTCAGCGTGCCGGTCTTGTCGACCACCAGCGTGTCGATCTTCTCCATCCGCTCCAGCGCTTCGGCGTTCTTGATCAGAACGCCGGCCTGCGCGCCGCGGCCGATCCCGACCATGATCGACATCGGGGTTGCGAGGCCGAGCGCGCAGGGGCAGGCGATGATCAGCACGCTGACGGCGGCGACGAGGCCGAAGGCCAGCCGCGGCTCCGGCCCGAACCAGGCCCAGGCCGCAAAGGCGGCGATGGCGACCGCGATCACCGTCGGCACGAACCAGCCGGCGACCTGATCGGCCAGCCGCTGGATCGGTGCGCGCGAGCGCTGCGCATCCGCCACCATCTGCACGATCTGCGACAACAGCGTCTCGCGGCCGACCTTGTCGGCACGCATGATGAAGCTGCCGGATTGGTTCAGCGTGCCCGCGATCACCTTGGCGCCGGTCTCCTTGGTGACCGGCATGGATTCGCCCGTCACGAGCGATTCATCGAGCGCGGAGCGGCCTTCGAGGATGATGCCGTCGACCGGTACTTTCTCGCCGGGGCGAACGCGCAAACGGTCGCCGGCGTAAAGCGTGTCGATCTCGACCTCGTGCTTGCTGCCGTCAGCATCGACGCGCCGCGCGGTCTTCGGTGCAAGCTGCAGCAGCGCCTTGATCGCGCCCGACGTGGCATCGCGCGCGCGCAGCTCCAGCACCTGGCCGAGCAGCACCAGTACGGTGATCACGGCGGCAGCTTCGAAATAGACGGCGACCGCGCCGCCATGGCTTTGGAAGGTCGCGGGGAAGATCTGCGGCGCGATCGTGCCGATCAGGCTGTAGACAAAGGCGACGCCTGTGCCCATCGCGATCAGCGTGAACATGTTCAGGTTGCGCGTCAGCAGCGACTGCCAGCCGCGGACCAGGAACGGCCAGCCGGCCCAGAACACCACGGGCGTGGCGAAGACGAGCTGGATCCAGTTCGACACCGTCGGATCGATCCAGTTGTGCGGGCCGGCGAGATGGCCACCCATCTCCAGCACCACCGCCGGCAGCGCCAGCGCGCCGCCGATCCAGAACCGGCGCGTCATGTCGGCGAGCTCCGGATTGGGGCCGGTCTCCAGGCTCGCGACCTCCGGCTCCAGCGCCATACCACAGATCGGGCAGCTGCCGGCCCCGACCTGGCGGATCTCCGGATGCATTGGGCAGGTGTAGATCGTGCCCGCGGGCCTCGCGGGCTCGGGCGCCTTCTGCTGTTGGTTTTTCTCAGCGAGATATTTTTCGGGATCGGCAGCGAACTTGGTGCGGCAGCCGGCCGAGCAGAAATGGAAGGTCTCGCCGTGATACTCGAAGCGGTGCTTCGACGTCGCAGGATCGACCGTCATGCCGCAGACGGGATCGAGGACTTTTGTAGGCCCGTAGTCATGATGGTGCGTCTGACCGGTGTGCCCGCCACAGCATGATGAAACCTCGGGCTCGGGGGGCGCGGCGGCCTTGGCGGCGCAACCGCATCCGGGCGGTGTGTCGGCACTGTGGTGATGTTCGTGATCCGCATCGTCCATGCCCATGCTCCGTCCCGGCGTCCGGTCTTGCAACCCATACCCGGTAGGGGTATATAGAGCCCATGCGAAAGGACATCAAGGCATCGGTCGGAAAACGTCTCGGCCGGATCGAGGGCCAGGTTCGCGGCCTGTCGAAGATGGTCGAGGAGGACCGCTACTGCATCGACATCGTGACGCAGATCTCGGCGGTGCGCGCCGCCTTGCGCCGGGTCGAGGAAGAGGTCCTGAAGGACCATGTCGCCCACTGCGTCGAGCACGCCATCGCCAGCGGCGACAAGGCAGACCAGCGCGAGAAGATCGCGGAATTGATGGCGGTGATCGGGCGGGCGGAAAGGTAGCGCTCTACTGCCGACGTTGCAAGATCACGCCACACTCACAGATGTCGTCCCTGCGCACGCAGGGACCCATAACCCCAGGGAGACGTTTGGCGAAGACTCGTCGTTCGGTGCTGCGACCAAACCACACTCGATAGATCACGCGGTATGGGTCCCTGCTTTCGCAGGGACGACAGTCGGGACTACGCCGCGATCTCGAGCGCGTCGCCACGACGCCGGGCGCGGTATGCCGCGAGGTCGTCGAGCAGCACGAAATGCTCGGAGAAGGCGGTGGTCATCTCCGCCGCCGCCTCGCTCATCATTTGCTCAGCCGCAACCTCGTCCGACGTTTCTTCGTCAAACGCTTCAGGAACGAGCGGCGGCGCACGGAACGTTTCTGGAAACACCCCGAATGAGCCCGCTACCTCCTCGAGCGGCTTTTGCTTGTCGGCCCAGTGCAGCGCGGTGTAGTCGAAGCCGTGCACGATGGTGGGTTTGACAACCTCGAAATAGGGCGAGATATCGAAGTCGCGGGGCATGTAGAGCGAGGAATCGCGGATGTGCAGGATCTCGCGCCGGGCGGCGCGGCTGCCGGCCTTGGTGATCTTCGGCAGGATCGGATAGCGCACGGCGTCGAAGGCCTGCGCGATCAGCGCCGAGCAGATGATCTTGGTGGGATCGCCCGACCCGATCGCGATCATGCGCCGACGCCAGCGCTGCGGGATCGGCAGCGGAAACAGGAAGCGCATCAGATCGATGATGTTTTTGGTGTCGTAGCCGAAGCCGATGCGATTGATGGCATAGCGGCAGACCGTGGTGCGGTCCTCGTAGGACAGCCCGACCGGCCGGCAGACGCGGGTGTGATAGGGGAAATATTTCGACAGCGGCGCGGAGGTGACACCTTCGCCGATATTGGCCTCGATCAGCACGTGCGGCTCGCCGTCGGGCTCTTCCGCCCCCTCGATGATGCCGACAAAGAGCGCCGCATGCGACCAGGTCGACTGCGTCAGATATTTGATGATGCCGGAGATGCGGTTGTTGCCCTCGACCAGCAGCACGTCGCCGGGCTCGATGACGCCGCGCAGGTGCTCCGGGTCGCTCGGCGTGAACGGCTCATAGCCCGGCACCTCCTTCGAGAGGTACGCGGCAATGAGCTTGCCGACTGAGTCCAGGACCGTCCCCATTTCAAATTCCCCCCACGGCCTTTTCCGACCGTCTTTTTTACCTTCTGTATCATGGTCGAAACGTGTTGCAATTCGGTTCATCAGTCTGTGAGATCAAGCACGATTGATTCACCATGATGGTTGCCGTGCAATACCAGATGCAGCAAGGTTCGCGGACTGTTCCTGTTCGCCGCAAGTTCCCGGAAACCATGACATGACAATCACGCGCCGCTCTTTTCTGTCGGCGTCGGCGGCTCTTGCCGCGATGCCGGTCCTGCGCGCAAACGCCGCTCCCCTGCCGCGCGAAGCCGACATCGTCGTGATCGGCGCGGGCGCGGCCGGCATTGCCGCGGCAAGGCGCGTGATGGCGGCCAATCGCAAGGTCGTGGTGGTCGAAGCCGCCTCGCAAGTCGGCGGACGCTGCATCACGGACAGCACCACCTTCGACGTGCCGTTCGACCGCGGCGCGCGCTGGATGCACAATCCCGACACCAATCCGATGATCCGGCTCGGACGCAGCGTCGGGCTCGACGTGCTGCCGGCGCCATCAGGCCAGAAGATGCGCATCGGCCGCCGCAACGCGCGCGCGGGCGAGACCGAGGAATTCCTGGCGGCGCTGGTCCGCGCCAACCGCGCCATCGACGAGGCCTCGCGCGGCAAGCTCGATATCTCCTGCGCATCGGTGCTGCCGAAGGATCTCGGCGACTGGGCGGGCGCGGCCGAATTCGTGCTGGGCGCGAGCTTTGCCGGCAAGGACCTGAAGGAGCTGTCGGCGTTCGACAAGGCCCGTGCGCAGGACCGCAACGCCGCGATCGCCTGCCGCCAGGGGCTGGGCACGCTGATCACCAGGCTCGGCGAGCAGGCGCCAGTGGCGCTGTCGACGCCCGCAAGCCGGATCGTCTGGAGCAATCGCGACGTCAGCGTCGAGACGCCGTCCGGCAAGATCGCCGCCCGGGCCGCCATCATCACGGTCTCGACCAATGTGCTGACGTCAGGCGCGATCAAGTTCGGGCCGGATATTCCCAAGCGGACGCTCGATGCAGCCGCGAAGCTCACCCTCGGCAGCTATGATCACATCGTGCTGCAACTGCCGGGCAATCCGCTCGGCCTGTCGCGTGACGACATGCTCATCGAGCAGAGCAATTCGACGCGCACGGCGCTGATGTATGCCAATATCGGCGGCTCCTCGCTGTGCGCGATCGACGTCGGCGGCTCGTTCGGCCGCGATCTCTCCGAGCAGGGCGAAAAGGCGATGACGGCCTTCGCGAGGGAATGGATCGCAAAACTGTTCGGCAGCGAGGCCGCGGCCGTCGTGCAGAAGACCAGCGCGACGCGCTGGAACGCCTCGCCCTTCGTGCTGGGCGCGATGTCGGCGGCCTCACCGGGCGGCCAGCTCTCGCGGAAAATCCTGGGCGAATCGATCGGCAATCTGTTTTTTGCCGGCGAAGCCACGCACGAGACGCTGTGGGGCACGGTCGATGGCGCCTGGGACAGCGGCGAACGCGCCGCTGACGCCGCTCTGCGCAAGATCGGCGCGCTCAAGGACGAGCCGGCCGATGCTCCGACGCAGTCGACGAAGCGGCGCAGAGCGCCGCGGTCGCAGGGGAATTAGGGCGCAACATACTCGCTGTCGTCGGGGACAAGCGAAGCGCAGATCCGGGACCCATACCCCCAGGGAGAAGTTTTGCGAAGATTCGGAGTGCGCAGCTCGATCCATAACGACTCCCTGTGGTTATGGGTCCTCGCGTTCGCGAGGACGACAGCTGGGCTTGTCAACGCAACACGCCGTCCAGCACCGGCAACCCGGTGATCACCGCCATCGCGATGAGCGCATAGCAGATCCTGCGGAAGACCGTCTCGCTCGCGCGGCCGAACAGCGTGGCGCCGAACGCGACGCCGATTGCATAGACCGGGCCGACGACGAGAGAGAGCAGCAGCGATTCGCGGCTGACCAGGCCCGTCGTCACGTAGCTGACCATCGAGAAGAAGTCCGAGGCGCCGAAGAACAGCACGATGTTGGCGCGCGCGACGATCGGTGCGATGGGGCGGCCCAGCCAGTAGCCAACGATCGGCGGGCCGCCGGTCTGCGCGAGGCCGCTGCAGAAGCCTGATAGGCCGCCGATGCCGACCGAGAGCCAGGCGTGGTCCCTGCCGCGATAGCGCCAGCCCGACAGCAGCAGAAGCAGCAGCGCGGCGACGAAGCCCGAGATGATCCAGCGCGTGGTCACGGGCTCGAGCACGCTGAGGAAATAGGTGCCGATGGGCACGCCGATCAGCGCGCCCAGCACGATCACCGCGGTGGCCTTGCGGTCGGCCTTTCGCCACGCGTCGGGCAGCAGCGGCGCCGCCGCCACGAAATCGATGACGAGGAGCAGCGCCGCGACGAGCCGCGGCGCCGCGATGCTGCTCGCCAGCGGCATGAAGATCAGTGCCGAGCCGAATCCGGAGAAGCCGCGCGCGGTGCCCGAAACGAAAGCGACGGCGCAGAGCGCCGCCGCAATGGTGAGACTGACATCCTTGGGAAGAAAATCCGCAAGGTTCATCCGCGCAACGTGCCGCCGGTCTTCTTCGTGACCTCGGCGACGATCTTGGTCGCCACGGCGTCGATCTCCTGGTCGGTCAGGGTCTTCTCGCGCGGCTGGATCGTCACCGCGATCGCGACCGACTTCTTGCCGTCGTCGATGCCCTTGCCTTCGTAGACGTCGAAGACGTTCACGCCGGTGATCAGCTTCTTGTCGACACCCTGCGCCGCGCGGACGATATCGCCGCCCTTCACGCCGCGGTCGACGATGAACGCAAAGTCGCGAGATACCGGCTGGAACGCCGACAGCTCGATCACGGGCTTGGCGCGGGTCGGCTTCTTCTTGGCCTCGGGGATGCGGTCGAGGATGACCTCGAACACCATCAGCGGACCGTTCACGCCGAGCGCCTCGAGGGCGCGTGGATGCATCTCGCCGAAATGGCCGAGCACGTTTTGCGGCCCGATCTGGATGGTGCCCGAACGGCCCGGATGCAGCCAGGCCGGTCCGCCGGCAACGATCTGCAGGGCCTGCATCGGCGCGCCGGCGGCTGCCAGCACCGCCAGCGCATCGGCCTTGGCGTCGAACACATCGGCCTGCGCCGAGCCCGACCAGTGGCGTCCCAGACCTTCCGACGACGCAAGGCCGCGGCGGACGCCGCTTGCCGCCATGAACTGATCCTGCGGGCGATCGCCCTTGAACACCTGGCCGACTTCGAACAGCGCGACATCGCCAAAGCCGCGATCGGCATTGGCCTGCGCCGCCTTGATCAGGCCCGCGAGCAAGGTCGGTCGCATGTCGGACAGATCCGACGCGATCGGGTTGGCCACTTCCAGCTCCCGCTGGCCGCCGCCGAACAATTCCGCCGCGGGCTTGGTGATGAAGGACCAGGTCACGGCTTCGATGATGCCGCGGCTCGCCAGCGCACGCCGCGCGCGACGGGTGCGAAGCTGCAGCGGCGTCAGCACGGGCTTGCGCGCATCGTCGCCGCGCTCGAACGGCGTCATCGGCACCCTGTCGACGCCATGGATACGAATCACTTCCTCGACGATGTCGGCCTTGCCGTGCACGTCGCTGCGCCAGGACGGCACCGCGACCTTCATCACGGGACCCGGGCCCGCCATCATGAAGCCGAGATGGCTGAGGATTCGCTTCATCTCGGTCTGCGACACCTCGATGCCGGAGAGGCGCTTGACCTCGGTCACGGGGAAATCGATCACGCGGTCGTCGCCAAAGGTCTTGCCGACGACGACGTTCTCCGACGGCGTGCCGCCGCACATCTCCATCACGAGCTTGGTCGCAAGCTCCAGACCCGGCACCATGAAGGCCGGATCGACGCCGCGCTCGAAGCGGTAGCGTGCGTCCGAATTGATGCCGAGCTTGCGGCCGGTCTGGGCGATGTTGATCTCGTTCCACAGCGCCGATTCGATCAGCACGTCGGTGGTGTTCTCGTCGCAGCCCGAGGCCTCGCCGCCCATGATGCCGGCGAGCGATTCGACGCCGTGCTCGTCCGCGATCACGCAGGTGGCGAGATCGAGATTGTAGGTGCGGCCGTCGAGCGCGAGCAGCGTCTCGCCGTCGCGGGCGCGGCGCACCACGAGATGGCCCTTCACCTTCCTGGCGTCGAACACGTGCAGCGGGCGCGCGCGGTCGTAGGTCATGAAATTGGTGATGTCGACCAGCGCGTTGATCGGGCGCAGCCCGATCGCGGTCAGCCGCTTCTGCAGCCATTCCGGCGACGGCCCGTTCTTGACGCCGCGCACGAGGCGGAGCGCGAAGCCCGGGCACAGTGTCGCGTCCTCGACCGTGACCTTCACCGGGCACGGGAATTCGCCCTTGATCGGCTTGATGGCGGGATCCCTGAACTTGCCCATGTCGGCGGCGGCAAGGTCGCGCGCGATGCCGTGCACGCCGGTGCAGTCCTGCCGGTTCGGCGTCAGGTTGATCTCGACCACGGGATCACCGAGCGCGGCCCATTCGGCGTAGGCAGCGCCGACCGGCGCGTCCGCGGGCAATTCCATGATGCCGTCATGGTCGTTGGAGATCTGCAACTCGGCCGCCGAGCACAGCATGCCGCGGCTCTCGACGCCGCGAATGGTGCCGACCCCGAGCGTGATGTCCTTGCCGGGAATGTAGGTGCCGGGCGGCGAGAACACGGTCACGAGACCCGCACGCGCATTCGGCGCGCCGCACACCACCTGCACCGGGGCCACGTCGCCGGTCTCGACCATGCAGACGCGCAAGCGATCCGCATTCGGATGCTGCTCGGCCGAGATCACCTTGGCGATGGTGAACGGCTTCAGCGCCTTCGCCTTGTCCTCGATGGTCTCGACCTCGAGCCCGATCATGGTGAGCTTGTCGGCGAGCTTTTCCAGCGGCTCGTCGGTGTCGAGATGGTCTTTCAGCCAGGAGAGGGTGAATTTCATGGCTGCTTTTTCTCCACGGAGACGGTCTGCTCCCTCCCCAGCTTGCGGGGGAGGGTTGGGGAGAGGGTTCTCTCCGCAATGGCAGTGACGATTGTTTCGAGAACGCCGGCACGATTGGTCATGACGTCGAGGTTGCTGAAGCGAAGGACCTTGAAGCCCTTCGCTTCGATGACGGAAGATCGCCGCGAATCGGCGCGTTCGCCTTCATCCGAGAAATGTTGACCGCCATCGAGTTCGATGACGAGCTTCGCCGCGTGGCAGATGAAATCGGCGACGTAGTTCTCGACCGGCACCTGGCGGCGAAAAACCACATCGTTCAATCGGCCGGCGCGCAACTCCGACCAGAGGATGCGTTCCGCGTCAGTCGAATTGCGCCTGAGGGCGCGCGCATTGGCGCGCAGCTTGTCCGATACTTTCCAATCCGGATGTTTGGGATCAACCATCGGCAACCCCGTCGCGGAAAAACCCTCTCCCCAACCCTCCCCCGCAAGCGGGGGAGGGGGCTCGACCTGTCGAGCTGAAAGAGAATACGTCCCCACGAACTGAAAGCCACTCCCGCACCCTCTCCGTTCCCTCCCCCGCCTGCGGGGGAGGGGCAGGGAGAGGGTTCTTTCCGCGCAGGGAACGGAGAGAGTCTTCGCCAGCTTTTGTTCGAGCAAGCCCATCACGAGCTCAGCCCTCCCGCGAGCGTTGGCACTTCGAGCGGCTTGAAGCCGTAATGGGACAGCCAGCGGACGTCGCTGTCGAACAGCTGGCGCAGATCGGCGATGCCGTATTTCAGCATGGCGATGCGGTCGATGCCCATGCCCCAGGCAAAGCCCTGGTACTCGTCGGGATCGATGCCGCAGGCGCGCAGCACGTTCGGATGCACCATGCCGCAGCCGAGGATCTCCAGCCAGTCCTCGCCTTCGCCGAAACGGATCTCGCCCTTGTCGCGGCGGCACTGGATGTCGACTTCCAGCGACGGCTCGGTGAACGGGAAGAACGAGGGACGGAAGCGCATGTTGATGTGGTCGACCTCGAAGAACGCCTTGCAGAACTCGTGCAGGATCCATTTGAGGTGGCCGAGATGCGAGTGCTTGTCGATGACGAGGCCTTCGACCTGGTGGAATTGCGGCGTGTGGGTCGCGTCCGAGTCGATGCGGTAGGTGCGGCCCGGGCAGATCACGCGGATCGGCGGCTTCTGGCTCAGCATGGTGCGCACCTGCACCGGCGAGGTGTGGGTGCGCAGCAGCATGCGCGAGCCGTCCTCCTTCGGATGGAAGAAGAAGGTGTCGTGCATCTCGCGCGCGGGATGGCCTTCGGGGAAGTTCAGCTTGGTGAAGTTGTAGTCGTCGGTCTCGATATCGGGGCCTTCGGCGACCGAGAATCCCATGTCGGCGAAGATCGTCGTCAGTTCGTCCCAGACCTGGCTCAAGGGATGGATGCGGCCGGCATCAGTCGCGGCGTCGCGGAGCGGCAGGGTGACGTCGACGGTCTCCGACGCAAGCCGCGCATCGAGCGCCGCCGACTTCAGCACGTCGCGCTTTGCCGTGAGCGCCTGGGTGACCTCGTCCTTGGCCTGGTTGATCGCGGCGCCCTGCGTCTTGCGCTCCTCGGGCGACATCTTGCCGAGCGTTGCGAGAAGCGCGGAGATCGAGCCCTTCTTGCCGAGCGCGGCGACGCGGACGGCTTCGAGGGCGGCTTCGTCGCCCGCGGCGGTAATTTGTGCGAGGATGGATTGGACGAGGCTGGCGAGGTCGGACACGGTCGGATCCTTTCAAAAGGCTGCCGGTTGTGGCCGCAGCCGGGCCGGAACGTCAAGCCGAATAGCCGTCGTAAATGCATGGCATTTGAGCCGTACAGGCATCGCCGGCGCCAACCTGACGAAGGAGCGGAGGATGCGTTTACGATTCTGCCTGGCGGGGCTCGCCCTGGTTCTCATGGGCAGCGCGGCTCACGCCGCCGAGGAATGCCCGGCCAAGTCCAATACGATGGACGACATCAAATCGACCCTGGCCGCGGCGCCGAGTTGTGACCGCGCCATGACGCTGTTCGAGGCCTGCGCCTACGGCGCCAGTGGCGACGTTCAGTTCGGAGAGGTCGTCGAGAAGAAGTGCGAGGCGGATTTTCTCGGACAGCTGAAAATGCCGCAGAAGCTCGGCTATCAGCGCGAGTTGCGGGTCTGCGACCGGAAATACCGGAACAAGTCCGGCACCATGTATGTTTCGGCCACAGCCTTCTGCCGGGCGGAGGTCGCCCAGCGCTACTCGCGGCGCACGCTGAAGGCCGGCGGAGCCGGCCGTTAGCGCGGCAAGCCAGGCTCAGGCGGCCAGCGCGGCCTTGGCCTTCTCGGCAATCGCCTGGAACGAGGCAGGCTCGTTGATCGCGAGATCCGACAGCACCTTGCGGTCGACGGTGATGCCCGACTTGGCGAGGCCGTCGATAAACCGGCTGTAGGTCAGGCCGAACGGACGGACGGCGGCGTTGAGACGCTGGATCCAGAGCGCGCGGAATGTCCGCTTCTTGCGCTTGCGATCGCGGAAGGCGTACTGCTGGGCCTTCTCCACGGCCGGCTTGGCGGCGCGGATGGTGTTCTTGCGGCGACCGTAGAAGCCCTTGGCGGCCTTGTAGACTTTCTTGTGCTTGGCGTGGGCGGTCACACCGCGTTTGACGCGAGACATGACAAAATCCTTCAGAGATGACTTGGTTGTTCGGATCGCCGCACGACGTGCGGCGCGGATGGCAGTGATCTTGGACGATCGATCCTGGACGATCGCGGACGCGATCAGGCGTTCGGCAAGAAGTACTTCTTGACGTTGTCGCCGTCGGTCTTGAACAGCACGGCGGTGCCGCGGAGCTGACGGATCTGCTTCTTCGTCCGCTTGATCATGCCGTGACGCTTGCCGCGATGGGCGAACATCACTTTGCCGGTGGCAGTCACCTTGAAGCGCTTTTTAGCGCCCGATTTGGTCTTCAGCTTGGGCATTTGGCTCTCCTAATGGCCAACGAAATCCGCCCGCGAAGGCGGTGTGGCCGTCAAAATGCTCGTTAGAGCGTTGATTGTGCTCAGGTTTCTACGAACAAGCGTGAAACCCGCACGAAACACCGCCACGGCAGCCCTTAATCAGCCGGGCGATGAAGGTCGGGCTTATGACAGAGAACGGGCGAATTGGCAACGATGAACCGGTAGAACATGGCGGGCGACTATTCGGAATTGCTACCATCATTGTCCAAGTCGCGTCGCCAGAAGCAGGACCAAAATGGCCCATTTCCCGCAGTCGATTTCATTTTTCGTCGCTTTTGGCCGCCCCCGTCGTCTGGGGCTGCTTTTCTTGCTTGCAGCTGCCGCGTTGCCATCGACCGCGGATGCCCGCGGCGGTGGTTATGACGGCATCTGGAATGTCACGTTCGCCACCACAAGGGGCAATTGCAGCTCCGGTTACAGCGTCCCCTTCACAGTGACCGGCAGCCGGGTGTCGTCGGCCGGCGGCGGCCGGGTCTCGGGTACGGTCAATCGTGCGGGCGCCGTCGCCGTTCAGGTCTCCGTCGGCGCCTCCCGGGCGAGCGGCGGTGGCCGGCTCGCGGGGACGGTCGGCACCGGCTCCTGGCGCGGCATTATCTCCGGCGACCAGTGCAGCGGCACCTGGCAGGCGACAAGGAGCTGAGATCGTCATCGTGCAGACGATGCGCTCCCTTCCCCGCAAGCGGTAGAGGGTGCAGCAGCTCTCGCGGCAACACCTCGGCCAAAACAAAACGGCCCGCCGGAGATCCGGACGGGCCGTTGAATCCTCAAGCCTGAAGGGGCGGCGTCAGCGCGGTGCGAGCACCATGACGACCTGACGGCCTTCGAACCGCGCGTCCTGCTCGACCTTGGCGAGCTCGGCAACGTCGGTCTTGATCTTGTCGAGCAGCTTGGTGCCGATCTCCTGGTGCGCCATTTCGCGGCCGCGGTAGCGCAGCGTGATCTTGACCTTGTCGCCCTCTTCGAAGAAGCGCTGCATCGCACGCATCTTCACTTCGTAATCATGGTCGTCGATCATCGGGCGGAGCTTGATCTCCTTGATCTCGACGATCTTCTGCCGCTTGCGGGCTTCGGCTGCTTTTTTCTGGGCGGAATACTTGTACTTCCCGTAGTCCATGATCTTGCAGACGGGAGGACTGACGTTCGGCGAAATCTCGACCAGATCCATGCCGGCTTCCTGAGCCATGCGGATGGCCATGACCGTCTCGACCGTGCCTTTGTTGTCACCGGTCTGATCGATCAGCTGGATCTGCGCATTGCGAATATCATCATTGATGCGCGGCCCGTCTTTGCTGGCAACGGGCGGGGCTTTATTGGGACGGCGAATGGGTGGTTCTCCAAAGTTGTGAAAGAGGCAGGCACTGTGCAGGAAGATAGGTTTGCCGGCAAGCAATTCGCTCGGGCGGGGGGCGAAAAAGCCTCAAATGCGAGGCATTTCGGTCACGCCCATCGGCACGCTGACGGACATAGACACCTTGCATCTGTTCCGCAAGCGTCCCAAAGGGCCAATCCGGACCGCGCTGCCGAACCCGCCCGGACAGTTGAAACCGCACAGCCGGAGTAAACGTTCCATGACCGATGCCATTCCCGATGCCGCGCCCGACTTCATCGATGTGGGCGTGGGCCCGTCTTCGCGCAGGATCGCGGTGCGCCGCCGTCCCGGACAGGGGCCTGGCCTGGTCTGGCTGGGCGGCTTCAAGTCGGACATGCAGGGTGGCAAGGCCGTGGCGCTGGACGCCTGGGCCAAAGACCATGGCCGCGCCGTGGTCCGGTTCGACTATTCCGGCCACGGCGAATCCGGCGGCGATTTCGCCGACGGAACCATTGGGCGCTGGCTCGAGGACAGCATCGCCGTGGTCGAGCGCTTTTGCCAGGGCCCCCAGATCCTGATCGGCTCCTCCATGGGTGGCTGGATGGCGCTGCTGCTCGCCCGCGAAATCAGGAAGCGGCAAGAAAAACACCAAGCCAAGACGTCGCTGGCGGGGCTCGTGCTGATCGCGCCGGCGCCCGACTTCACCGAAGAGCTGATGTGGAAGAATTTTTCGCCTGAGGTGAAGAGAGAGATCGAGACCAAGGGCTTCTGGCTGCGGCCGTCGGACTATGGCGACGGCTCGCCCTACCCGATCACGCGCAACCTGATCGAGGAGGGGCGCAACCATCTCGTGCTTGGCAGCGCCATCGATCTCGGCTGTCCCGTCCGCATCCTGCAGGGCGCGCAGGACCCGGATGTGCCCTGGCAGTACGCCTTCGCGCTGACCCACCGCCTGCCCGCCGACGATGTCGTGCTGACCATGATCCAGGACGGCGATCACCGCCTCTCCCGCCCGCAGGACATCGCGCGCATTCTTGCCGCCGTGGCCGAGATCGGGTGACCTTTCTTCCTTCCCCCCTTGTGGGGGAAGGTGGCGCGAAGCGCCGGATGAGGGGTATCTATCGGCACGGCGTGTTCGGAGACATACCCCTCACCCAAGTGAGCTCGTGTCTACCGGTCGCGCTGCCCTCTCCCACAAGGGGAGAGGGCACAACAAGAAACACCGGGAGAAACGCCGATGTCCGCCATTGCCATGCTGCGCGCCTTCTGCGACGCCGTTGAGCAGCGCAACGGCAGAGCCTTTGCCGAACTGTTCACCGAAGATGGCGTCTATCACGACGTCTTCTACGGCGCCTTCGAAGGCCGCGACAAGATCGCGGCGATGGTCGACGACTGGTTCTATCGCACGGCGACCGATTTCCGCTGGGACATGCATGACCCCGTCACCGACGGCACCACGCTCTATGCGCGCTACACCTTCAGCTACAAATCAACCCTGTCGGAAGCGGGCGGCGCGCGGGCGATGTTCGAGGGCGTCGCGATCATGACGCTGAAGGACGGCAAGATCGCCTGCTATCACGAGGTCGCCAACACGGCGCCGGCGTTCGTCGATCTGAAGTTCGCGCCCGCGCGAATTGCCAGGATCGTCGGCAAGCAGGGCGCAGAGCTGAAGGCACGGCCCGAGATGAAGCGTCATCTCGTTTAATTGTCATTCCGGGGCGATGCGAAGCATCGAACCCGGAATCTCGAGATTCCGGGTCTGGCCCTTCGGACCATCCCGGAATGACAGCCGCCTACGGCGACGCCGGCTTCGCGATCGGCTTGCGCTGCGCCAGCGCTGCGACGGTGGCGGTGCCGATCGGGCCCACTTCGTCATAGAGCCAGCATTCGCCGATCGCGACGCCGTCGGTAGCCTGGTGATTCACCACGTCGAAGCCGATCCAGTTCGTCACCGGCAAGCGGTGCAGATAGATCGTGACGTCGCTGTTGATGTAGCCGAGACCCTTGTCCCCGGCGTTCGCAAACGGGCTCGCGAAATCGGCGCCGACCGCGACATGCACGAACGGCGTCATCGGCACGCCCCCCACCAGCTCGCGCACCTCGCTCATCCAGAGCCGCCGCGGACCGAGCGAGCCCATGTGGCCGACGATCGGCCGCGTCGTCCATTTGCCGTTCATGCCGAGCCTGGGATCGGTCGGCTTGGGAATGTCGGCAGGCTTCGGCACGTCCCAGTTGGGCGGTGTCCAGACATTGCCGTCGGGATTTTGCGTCCGCCGCAACAACTGACACGAGGCGCGCGCCATGCTGATGCCGCCGGACAGGAGCTCCGCCTCGACCACGCGGATACGCAGCCCGTCGCGCACGAGGCGCGTCGTCACGTCGATCGGCTTGTCGATGGTCGGCAGCCGGAACATGTCGACGGTGAGCCGCGCCGGCACGAATTCAGGCCCGGAATGGCGCTCCTCGATCGCAAAGCCGAGCAGGCCGACGATGACGCGTCCGTGCAGCGAATTCGGATCCCACGGGCCGTTGGCGACTTCCGTCGGATGGAATGTATCGCCGTCGCGGGTGAAGAAGGGAAGGTTTGTCATGGCGCGCGACTTTGCGGGAAGCTGCGGGGAAATCAAGGGAGGGTGTCCTAGAAGTGAGGGTTAGGAGTGCAAAGCTCTCGCCTCAACAACAGGTGTCATCGCCCGCGAAGGCGGGCGATCCAGTACTCCGTGACGGCTGTGGTTCAGTCGAGAGGCCGTGGCGTTCTGGATTCCCCGCCTTCGCGGGGCATGACAGCGGTCGGTCAGGATGCAGCCTGCCATTCCTCGCGCACGCTGTTGTCTTGCTCTGTGCTCATCGCAGCAATCTTCACCGCCACGAATTCATCCCGCGGTACCAACTGCCCCAGCGCCCATATCGCGGCGCCGCGCACCAGCGGACTCGCATCATCCAGCAAGCGCCGCGCCTCCTCCGCCAGCGCCACATCGCCCGAGTTGCCGATCGCGATCAACACGTTGCGCAGGAACCGGTCGCGGCCGATGCGCTTCACCGGCGACTTCGTGAACAGCGCGCGAAACGCAGCATCATCCAGCCGTGCGAGGTCGGCCAGGCCGGGCGCGCGCAATTCGTCGCGCGCGGCGAGCTTCGCCTCGCGGCCCTCCTGCGCGAACTTGTTCCAGGGACATGCCGCAAGACAATCGTCGCAGCCATAGATGCGGTTGCCGATCGCCTTACGAAAATCGCGCGGGATCGGTCCCTTGTTCTCGATGGTGAGATACGAGATGCAACGCCGCGCATCGAGCTTGTAGGGCGCGGGGAACGCCGACGTCGGGCAGATGTCGAGGCAGGCTTGGCACGAGCCGCAATGATCGGTCTCGGCGGTGTCGCGCGACAGGTCGATCGTGGTGTAGATCGCGCCGAGAAACAGCCACGAGCCGAATTCGCGCGAGACGAGATTGGTGTGCTTGCCCTGCCAGCCCAGACCTGCAGTCTGCGCCAGCGGCTTCTCCATCACCGCGGCGGTGTCGACGAACACTTTCACCTCGCAAGGCTCCAGCTCACGAGACGCAGCCGCGACCAGCCAGCGCGCCAGCGCCTTCAGGCGCTTCTTGATGACGTCGTGATAGTCGTCGCCCTGCGCGTAGACCGAGATCGCCGCGCGCGTGCGCTGCTTCAGGATCGCGAGTGGATCCTGGTCGGGGCCGTAATTGACGCCGAGCATGATCACGCTGCGCACGTCGGCCCACAGGCCGCGCGGATCGATGCGGCGCTCCGGCTGCGCGGCCAGCCAGTCCATGTCGCCGTGGCCTCCGGACGCGATGAACTCGAGAAAATGCTGGCCGGCGCGTTCGATCGTGCCGGGCGCTGTGATGCCGATGCAGTCGAAGCCGAGCGCGCGCGCTTCCTGCGCGAGCGCGGTGCGAAGCTCATCGATGTCGAAGTTGGATTTCATCGCCGATGCATCCACACTCGTCATGGCCGGGCTTGTCCCGGCCATCCACGTTCTTGTGTAGCATTCACGAAAAAAGAAAGAACTTGGATGCCCGGGACAAGCCCGGGCATGACGTTCACCATCAGAAATCCAGGTCCACATAGGTCCGCGACGCCGGCACGCCGGCCAGCCATTCGCTCAGCAGCGGGCGGAATGACGGGCGGGACTTCACCCGCGCGTACCACGCCTTTGCCGCGTCGTCCTCGCTCCATGGCACGTCGCCCAGATAGTCGATCGCCGAGAGATGCGCCGCGGCGGCGAGGTCCGCGTAAGTCAGCCGGTCGCCGGCGAGAAAATTACGCGTCTGCGCCAGCCAGCCGATATAGGCCAGATGATAGCGCACATTGGCCTTGGCCGCGCGCATCACGTCGGCCGAGGGTGCGCCGCCGCCATTGTCCTCGCTCATGAAGCGCTTGTAGATCCGCTCGGTGACGAGCGGATGCGAGACTTCCTCGAAGAATTTCTCGTTGAACCAGGCCATCAGCCGGCGCACCTCGACGCGCTCGGCGATGCTGTCCGGCATCAGGCGCTTTGGTCCCATCTCGGCGCCATAGGCCTCGTCGACATATTCGGCGATGATGGCCGCGCCCGGGATCGGCGGCTGCTCCTCGTCCAGCAGGACCGGCGTCGTCCCCGCCGCATTGAGCAGCAGAAACGCCTCGCGCCGCTCCCAGCTGCGCTCTTCGACCAGCCGAAGCTCGAGTCCGTATTCCCCCGCGACAAGGCGGATGAAACGCGAATGCGGACAGAACGGATGATGAAACAGCGTGAACATGAAGCCTTTGACTATGTGATGGTGCTTAAGATTCCATCAATGTTTGTGCGGCGCCACACTAGCCCTTCAAAACCCCGAAGCAAGGGCGTGATGCCGCATTTTGCGATTGCAGCAAACAGGCGAATAGGCGAGAAGAACCCCGCTTTTCCAGCGGAAATGGACCGTAAATATGTCAGATGCAATACGGGCAGTGATCCTCGGCATCATCGAGGGTGTGACCGAGTTCCTTCCCGTGTCCTCGACCGGCCACCTGTTGCTTGCGGAGCGTTTCTTCCATCTCGGCGAAGGCGCTTTCTGGGATTCGTTTACGGTTCTGATCCAGCTCGGCGCGATCCTTGCGATCGTCGTGCTGTACTTCAAGAAATTGTGGGACGTCGCGATCGGCATGTTCAGCGGCGACGCCGATGCGCGCCGCTTCGTGATCGGCGTGCTGGTGGCGTTCCTGCCTGCGGTCGTCGTCGGCCTCGCCGCCGGCAAATACATCAAGAGCCTGCTGTTCAATCCGTGGGTCGTCTGTTTCTCGCTGATCGTCGGCGGCGCCATCCTGCTGTGGGTCGACCGGCTCGATCTCAAGGCGCGCGAGCACGACGCCACCCGCTTTCCGCTGCTGATGTATCTCTACATCGGCATTGCCCAGTGCATCGCGATGATCCCGGGCGTCTCGCGCTCGGGCGCAACCATCGTCTCGGCCATGCTGCTCGGCGCCGACAAGCGCGCCGCGGCGGAGTTCTCGTTCTTCCTCGCGATCCCGACCATGATCGGCGCGTTCGCCTACGACTTCTACAAGAACCGCTCCGAGATGACGATGGACCACATGGGCATCGTCGCGATCGGCTTCGTGGTGTCGTTCATCACCGCGATCATCGTGGTCAAGACGTTCCTGACCTACGTCACCCGCCACGGCTTCGTGGTGTTCGCCTGGTGGCGCGTCATCGTCGGCACGCTCGGCCTGATCGCGCTGGCGCTGGGGCGTTAATTTCTCCAAGACGCGTACCACTGACGACGCGTCTTGATGTTTGTCATCGGGACGTTGAAGTTCTCAGGTGCCGCCGCAATGACGGTGCGCCCCCTCGCCCGCTTGCGGGAGAGGGTGTCTCCACGGAAAGACTCCCAGCGGAGAAAGCCCTGATCCGTCGCCGCGGAGGCTACGCGCTCTTGCGCTGGAACTGGCCCTGCGGGCGGAAGCGCCAGAGATATTGCGGGGCGATCGCCTCCAGGGAATCGGCGGTGATGCCGAGCCCTTCCAGCGTCAGGCCGGCGGTCTTCGCCGCATCCGACACGACATTGTCGCGCGCGAGCAGCTTGACCTGATCCGGCGTCAGCTTCAGCAGGCCCGGCGCGAATTGCAGGAAATTGGCCTGGAGGCGGGCCAGCCCGAAGGGCAGCGGCACCAGCATCGGCTTGCGGTCGGTGATCTCGAGGATGGCCTCGATGATCTCGCGCATGGTCAGCACTTCCGGCCCGCCGAGCTCGTAGGTGGCGCCCGCCTTGGCCTTGCCGTCGACGGCATCCGCGATCGCGGTCGCGACGTCGCCGACATAGACCGGCTGCATCTTGGTCTCGCCGCCGATCAGCGGCATCACCGGCGACATCCGCGCCAGCCCGGCGAAGCGGTTGGTGAACTGGTCCTCGGGTCCGAACACCACCGAGGGACGGAAGATGATGGCCGACGGCACTGCCGCCAGCACCGCCGCCTCGCCGGCCGCCTTGGCGCGGGCATAGGCCGAGGGCGATTCCGCGTCGGCGCCGATCGCCGAGACATGCACCATCCGGGCGCCAACGGTGGCCGCCGCCTTGGCGATGGTCTCGGCGCCCTTGGCCTGGACGGCGTCAAAACTCTGCGCGCCGCCCTCGGCGAGGATGCCGACCAGATTGATCACGACATGCGAATCACGCAGCGCCGTCTCGACCGAGGCCGGATAGCGCAGATTGGCCTGCACGACGTGAACCTGACCGACCTTGCCGGAGGGCTGGAGGTATCCGGCCAGTTCCGGCCGCCGCACCGCGACCCGGACCCGGTAATCGCGCTTGCACAGGGCGCGGACGACATTCCGGCCCAAAAACCCCGATCCGCCGAAAACCGTGACGAGAGTTTCCGAATTCGATGCCATGGGGGTCGATTCCTGATGGTGGGTGCGCCTGACGAGGCTTGTATCGGGCCATTTTGCGATGCGCAATCCGCATCCCTACTCATGATTTGACAACCGCGTCACCGAACCGTAGTAACCGCCCCCGTGCCCCAAACGGCATGCCCAGGTGGTGGAATTGGTAGACGCGCTGGCTTCAGGTGCCAGTGGCTTAACGGCCGTGAAGGTTCGAGTCCTTTCCTGGGCACCACCGTTCTTTTCCCTTGGACCCCATTGAGGCGAAATCCGAGGGTTGGGGCTATCTCCGTCACAGACGGGGTGACAATTTGGCCGGTAGCGTAAGACCAAATTAGCTCCGGATTGCCGGACCAGCACCTTTCAACTGGCCGCCGCCCTCCCGATATCTGTCTCGACGAACTCGTGGAGATTGTGATGTCTTCAGCCGAAGGCTAGCGGATTTGGGATCGTGGCAACGCTCGACATCAGTCGCTTGACGCCCAGGGAACGGCTCGACCTCATTGGTGAGCTCTGGGACAGTCTCTCCGCTGCCGACGTCCGGCTAACCCCGGCGCACGAGGCCGAACGAGAGCGTCGGCTTGCGAGCTTTGACGTGGACCGCCGCGAAGCAATCCCCTGGGAAGATATCGACGCCGAGCTTGACCGCCGGTAGGGCGAGGTCGCCGGAATTCTATTTACGCAGGCCGCTCGGGCCGACCTCGTCGATGATCTCCGCTGGTACGACGCCCACGCTCCGCATGTCATGCCGCAGTTTCGCGACGCCTTGCAACGCCGTCCGTAGCTCGTTGTGATCGAGCAAGCGGTGTAAACGGTGCTCTACGCCGCGTTCTGGAGCGCGGCGACCAAACTCAAGATGAGCTGGAAGCCCTCGGGGAAGCCGTTGTCGCCATGTGGGAAAAGTTCGGCAAGGCTGATGACCACGAGCGCCTGAGAGATCTCAGTGCTCGTTGACCGCAGCGCCGAGCTTGATCAGGCTCAGCGAGCGGTTCGCGGTCTCGCGCAGGCGGCAGTAGCTCGCGTCGCCCTTGTACATGCCGGGTTCGACTTTGTCGAAGACCGCGCAGAAGCGATCACGCGACGCGGCGAAAGTCTTCTGCGAGTCCTCGACCGCCTTGATCATGTCGGCCAACCCGCCGGCCTTGACCTTCTTCAGCGCCTCACTGGTTTTCTGCGTCCAAACGGCAAGTTCGCGCGCCGCGCAGGCTCTCCATTTGGTGACGTCGTCATTCGCGCCTTCTCCCGCCTTGATGCAGGGGTCGGCGACGAGTCCGACGCACGCGCCGCCGAAACCGCCGGCTTTCTCCGCGGTCTTCAGGCAGGCATCGATCACGGCAAGGTCGGCGGCGCCTTGGGCGAAAGCGGCCGATGCGAGCGGGAAGCTTGCGGCGAGCATCGCGGCGGCAAGTTTGAGCTTCATCAGAGATCTCCGTTCGTCGCATCGTCTCGCGAGAGTTTCGACCAATCGGCGATACATGCAACCTTGATCATCGAAGGGCCAGCGTTGGTTTACCTGAATGTGGAACAGGAGCTGCGCTACAGCACCCCAGTCCGGAGAGTTCGAGCCATCAGAGTGTTGCCGCCCGCCCCTCACACCACGCTTTTCCCCGCCCGCTCCGCCACCGATTTCTGCACGAAATACATCGCGACCAGCGTGATGATCGTCGTCGCGACGACGACGTAGCCGATCCGTTCGAAATGGAGCAGCGAGCCGTCCGGTTGTTGCGAGATGATCGCGGCCGCAAGCACCGAGCCGAGCCCGCCGGAGAGCTGCTGCAGCGACGCGCTGACCGCGCTGAACGATCCGCGCTGGCTGGGATCGGGGATCGCCGAGATCAGCGCCTGCGAGGGGATCATGCGCGAGAAGATGCCGACGAACATCAGCACGTTGACGGTGATCGCGGTCGCCAGCGAGACGTGGCCGAGATGGGTGTAGATCAGCACCATGATGATGGTCATCGTGCAGCCGAACACGAAGGTCGGATATTTCCCGAAGGCGTCGCTGGCCCTGCCGACCAGCGGCCCCGTGACGATGCTGAACAGGCCGGAGACCAGGTAGATCGTCGGCAGATGCGCGATGTCGATGCCGACATTGTTGACGGTGAAGGCGCTGGAGTACGGCATGATCATGTAGCCGCCGGTCGCCAACAGGGTCGTCACCGCGAAAGCCAGCGTGTAGCGCGGCTCGCCGACCGTCGCGACCAGATGATGGAACGGATTCCTGTCCTGCTTCAGTTTCAGATGCGCGTCGACCGGCTTCATGGCGAAGGCGATAATGGCGATCGTCGCGATCGCCAGACCGACGATTGCCGAAAAGCAGGCATGCCAATTCCAGTGATTTGCGAGAAACAGGCCGGCCGGAACGCCGAGCACCTGGCTCGCGGCAAATGCGGTCTGCACGAAGCCCATCACGCGGCCGCGCAGCTGCAACGGAAACAGATCGGTGACGATGGCCAGCACGACCGAGCCGATCACGCCGCCGAACAATCCGGTCACGATCCTGCCGATCAGCAGCACATGGTAGGTCTGCGCCGCGGCGCAGAGCGCGGTCCCGAGCGCGAAGCCGACATAGAAGAACAGCAGCAGGCGCTTGCGATCGAAACGGTCGGCGAAGCCTGCGGCGAGGATCCCCGACAGCCCCGCGCTGAACGCGTAGGCCGAGACCGCGACGCCGAATTGCCCGGCCGTGATACCGAGCGAGGGCATCAGGATGGCGCCGAGCGGCGACATGATGATGAAATCCAGGATGATCGTGAACTGGACCAACGCGAGCAGCGCGACGAGGAGCACCTGGTAGCGTGAAAAGCCGCGCGGGCGTTCCTGTTGATCGTCGATGGGCGCAGCGAGCGTCTGTTCGGTCATGGCACCTGTTTCATGGTGATGGGGTAAGGGAGCGCGAGAACTGGCAGATGAGGGACGCCGGGACGATTTCCACCTTGCGCAGGGCACAAGTCGTGCCGGACCATCAAGCTCGCGCGAGGCTGTGGGTTCCGGGCAACAGCCTCGCGCCGCTCTGACGACGGCGGCATCGCCGTGTTGGCATCATGCCGGCGGCGATCCGGCCTTGCCGGCGGGAACAGCCGGTGCTTGCGCGCCCCGCCGCCAGTGGCTAAATCGCGGGCAGTCCGGTTACCCTAGGATGCCGGCAGACCGATTCGCCCCGAGGTTTTGACACGCCATGACCGTACGCCTGCATCGCGGCGATTTGCCCGACCTGTCCCGCTACACCGGCGCGGTGGCGATCGACACCGAGACCATGGGCCTGGACCCGCACCGCGACCGGCTCTGCGTGGTGCAGCTCTCGCCCGGCGACGGCAGCGCGGACGTGGTGCAGATCCCCAAGGGCCACACCGACGCGCCGAATTTGAAGGCGCTGCTGGCCAACCCCGCCATCACCAAGATCTTCCATTTCGCGCGGTTCGACATCGCGGTGCTGTACCAGACCTTTGGCGTCATGACCGGGCCGATCTACTGCACCAAGATCGCCTCGCGCCTCGTCCGCACCTACACCGATCGTCATGGCCTCAAGGATCTCGTGCGCGAGGTGCTCAATGTCGACCTCTCCAAGCAGCAGCAATCCAGCGACTGGGGTTCTGACAGCCTGACCGAGCCGCAACTCGCCTACGCCGCATCCGACGTGCTGCATCTGCACGCCCTGCGCGAGCGGCTCGATGCCATGCTGGTCCGGGAAGGCCGCACGGCGCTGGCCAAGGCCTGTTTCGACTTCCTGCCGACCCGCGCCCTGCTCGACCTCCAGGGCTGGGAGGAAGAGGACATTTTCGCGCATTCCTAGCGGGCTTCAACCTCGCCCGCTTGCACGTGGGAGAGGGAGAAAAAACCGCCCCGTTTCGGACACTTTCGTAACGGCCTGTCCAGGGCTGATATGTCGAGGCTGCATATTGCGGCGGCGCCGGGTACAATCCGGCGCATCGACCTCGAAAAGGTGAGCAACCACCCCGGAGCAGCGGTGAATTCGGCCCAGTTTCCAACCTACGACGCCGCGCTTGCGGCGAAGTTCGCCAGTGCGGCGCGCCACAGCCGCCTGGTCCGGATTCTGCGCGTCGCGGTCCCGGTGACGGTGGCCGCGTCCATGACCGCGATCGTCGTCGTCTCGACCTTCCTCAATCCATTTCAGATCCCGGTGAAGCTCGATGCCGGAAATCTCGTGGTGACAGGCACCAAAATCACGATGGAATCGCCGCACATGTCCGGCTTCACGCCGGATCAGCGCCCCTATGAACTCTGGGCCAAGGCCGCGACGCAGGACATCACCGACCCCGACCACGTCGATCTCACGGATTTGCGCTCCAAGGTGCTGATGGAAGACCAGTCGACCCTGTTCCTCGACGCCCGCACCGGCCGCTTCGACAACAAGCAGCAGCAGCTCGAGCTGCACAAGGACATCTTCCTGCGCACCTCGTCCGGCTACGAGGCGCGGCTGAACTCGGCCTTCGTCGACATGGGCAAGGGCACGGTCACTTCGGACGAGCGCGTCGACGTCAAGCTGACCAACGGCACCCTGACCGCCGATCGGCTGCGCATCACGGACGGCGGCGACGTGATCCGCTTCGAGGGCAATGTGGTGATGCATCTGGACAAGCTGGACGAACCCGCGGCAGCGCCCGTCGAGCCCGCGCCGCAGGCGAAGACGCGCACGCCGCAGAACAAGTCTGCCAATTCAAGATGATTTTCATGATGATGACTTTTCCGCGCGGCGCTGCCGTCAACAGGGTCGCGCTCGCCGTCAGCCTCGCGCTGCTCGCATCCGGTGCGGCGCTTGCGCAAGGCGCCATGCAGGGTGTTCCGAACGCCATGCAAGGCTTTTCGCAGAACCGCGATCAGCCGATCCAGATCGAAGCCGCCTCGCTCGAGATGCGCGACAAGAAGAAGGAGGCGACCTTCTCCGGCAATGTGAAGGTGATCCAGGGCGATACCACCATGACCTCGAAGACGCTGGTCGTGTTCTACGAATCGGGCGGCGACAAGCCCGCCACGCCGCAGCCCGCGCCGGCAAAGGGCACGAAGTCGGCGCCGATGCAGTCGGCGCAGCCGGGCCCCGGCGGCAGCTCGTCGATCAAGCGGCTGGAGGCGCGCGGCAGCGTCGTGGTCACCCAGAAGGATCAGGTGGTGACCGGCGAGACCGCCGTGTTCGACACCAAGACCAATCTCATCACCATGCTTGGCGGCGTGGTCCTGACGCAGTGCAAGAACGTGCTGCGCGGCGACCGGTTGATGGTCGACATGACCACGGGCGTATCGCGCGTGGAGTCCGATAGCGGCAGGGTGCAGGCGCTGCTGCCGCAGGGCGGCGGCAGCGATTGCGGTGCGGGTGGGTCGGGCAAGCCCGGCGCCGCTGCGCCGCTGCAATTGCCCGGCGCAGCCAAGCAAAAGTAACTTCCGTGAGCGAATTCAAAAGCTTGGGTTGGGTGCGCCCGATCCGAGGTTGAAGCTTGGCCGGCGAGACTGTATTTAGCGCACAGGGCTTTCGAAGCGGGGTTCGCCGCTTTTCGGGCGTGTTTCACTGGGCATGAGACATCCCTTCATTCATGCTGCGTCGGCGAATCCTTGAGGCCGGTGCCGCAGGTCGCGCGAGCACCGCGCAGAGCTAGAAGGCGGGGATGGTCGATCTCTTCAGCATGTTCCGTCGCCGCCCCGCCAAGCGCGGCCGGCCAGGATTTGCGCGTCAGGATATTGCCGCGCTCGGTGACGGCGTCGGCGGTCTCGTGGCCAGTCCGGTGCGTGACGCGCCGCCGATCGCCCGTGACCAGCCGATGCAGGCCTCGGACCCCTATGGCGTCGAGGCTCCGCCGCGACCGCGGCCGGCGGCGGCGCAACCGCCCAAAGCCAGGCCCGCCGCAAGGTCCAACGGCGCCGGCGGACCGCAGCTTCTGAAGCGGCCGGGCTTCCTGGCTGTGCATAGCGTGGAAAAGGCCTTCGGCAGCCGGCAGGTGGTGCGCGGCGTCAGCATCTATGTGCGCCGCGGCGAAGCGGTCGGCCTGCTCGGCCCGAACGGCGCCGGCAAGACCACCGTGTTCTACATGATCACCGGCCTGATCAAGGCCGATCGCGGTGCGATCGAGCTCGACGGCCACGACGTCACCAAGCTGCCGATGTATCAGCGCGCGCGGCTCGGCATCGGCTATCTGCCGCAGGAAGCCTCGATCTTCCGCGGCCTCACCGTCGAGCAGAACATCCGCGCCGTGCTCGAGGTGGTGGAACCCTCGCGCAAGAAGCGCGAGCAGCAGCTCGATTCGCTGCTCGACGAATTCAACATCACGCGGCTGCGGAAATCGCCCTCGATCGCGCTGTCCGGCGGCGAGCGCCGCCGCGTCGAGATCGCGCGCGCGCTGGCGACGCGTCCGAACTACATGCTGCTCGACGAGCCCTTCGCCGGCATCGATCCGATCGCGGTCGGCGACATCCAGGATCTCGTCCGGCACCTCACCAATCGCGGCATCGGCGTCTTGATCACCGACCACAATGTCCGCGAGACGCTCGGCCTCACCGATCGCGCCTATATCGTCTATGCCGGGGAGATCTTGACCGAGGGAAGTCCGGATGAGATCGTTGCTGATCCGGACGTTCGCCGCCTTTACCTTGGCGAGGAATTCCGCCTCTAGCCCTTTTTTCGCATTCGTCAAGGCGTGTACATCGGGCCAAGACTAGGATAAGCAAAAATCGGACCAACTTTTTGGGATCGGTTCTTGCTTCATGGCGCTCACGCAGAGATTAGAGTTCCGGCAATCGCAGTCGCTGGTCATGACGCCGCAGCTGATGCAGGCGATCAAGCTGCTGCAATTGTCCAATCTCGATCTCACGACCTTCGTGGAAGAGGAACTCGAGCGGAACCCGCTGCTGGAGCGGGCCAACGACGAGCCCGCCGCGGGCGAAGCCCCGGCCGAGGCCGCCCAGTTCAGTGACAATGACGATTTCGGCGGCAGCCACAGCGACGAGCCGGGCGGCGGTCCGGGCGAGGCGTTCGAGCCCGGCCAGGAAGAATGGATGAGCAAGGATCTCGGCACCCGCGCCGAGATCGAGCAGACCCTGGACACCGGTCTGGACAACGTCTTCTCCGAGGAGCCGGCCGAGGCCGCCGCGCGCAACGCGCAGGACGCCGCGCCGACCACCTATACCGAATGGGGCGGCGGCGCCTCCGGTGACGAAGACTACAATCTGGAAGCTTTCGTCGCGGCCGAGACCACGCTCGGCGACCATCTCGCCGAGCAGCTCTCGGTGGCGTTCGCCGGGCCGGCGCAGCGCATGATCGGCCAGTACCTGATCGACCTCGTCGACGACGCCGGCTACCTGCCGCCCGACCTCGGCCAGGCCGCCGAGCGCCTCGGTGCATCGCAAGCCGAGGTCGACGCCGTCCTCGCCGTGCTGCAGAAATTCGATCCGCCCGGCGTCTGCGCGCGCAATTTGAGTGAGTGCCTCGCGATCCAGCTTCGCGAGCTCGACCGCTACGATCCCGCGATGCAGGCGCTGGTCGAGCATCTCGATCTGCTGGCCAAGCGCGACATTCCGGGCCTGCGCAAGATCTGCGGCGTCGACGACGAGGACATCGCCGACATGATCGGCGAGATCCGCCGCCTCAATCCCAAGCCCGGCATGAAGTTCGGCACGGCGCGGCTCCAGACCATGGTGCCCGACGTCTATGTCCGCCCGGGTCCGGACGGCGGCTGGCATGTCGAGCTCAACAGCGACACCTTGCCGCGCGTGCTGGTCAACCAGACCTACTATTCCGAGCTGTCGAAGAAGATCGGCAAGGACGGCGACAAATCCTATTTCACCGACGCGCTGCAGAACGCCACCTGGCTGGTGCGCGCGCTCGACCAGCGCGCCCGCACCATCCTCAAGGTCGCAACCGAGATCGTGCGGCAGCAGGACGGCTTCTTCACCCACGGCGTTGCGCATCTGCGGCCGCTGAATCTGAAGGCCGTCGCCGATGCCATCCAGATGCATGAATCCACGGTGTCGCGCGTCACCGCCAACAAATACATGGCGACGAATCGCGGCACGTTCGAGCTGAAATATTTCTTCACGGCGTCGATCGCGTCGGCCGACGGCGGCGAGGCGCATTCGGCCGAGGCCGTGCGTCACCACATCAAGCAGCTGATCGATTCGGAAGCGCCCGCCGCGATTCTGTCGGATGATACGATCGTGGAACGGTTGCGCGCCTCGGGTATTGATATCGCCCGCCGCACGGTCGCGAAGTACCGCGAAGCGATGCGCATTCCGTCCTCGGTGCAACGCCGTCGCGACAAGCAGAGCGCTCTTGGTAACGTCATATCGACCGCAATGTCCGATCGCTCCCGCAACACCGAACCGGCCTGATTGCGCCGGCGCGAAATCGCGCTACTCTCGGCTCCCCCAACGCGACCGATCCGAGCTGGGCACTTCAACCAGGCGAGGCATCCCATGACTTTGAGAATTTCGGGAAAGAGCATCAGCGTCGGCGAGGCCCTGCGCGGCCGCGTGGCTGACCGCACCGAGGAGGTGCTTCGCAAATATTACGACGGCAATTATTCCGGCCACATCACGCTGAGCAAGGACGGTTTCGGCTTCCGCACCGACTGTGCGCTGCATCTGGATTCCGGCATTTCGCTGGAGGCCGATTCGAACGCGCCGGACGCCTATGCCAGCGCCGATCAGGCGCTGCTGATGATCGAGAAGCGGCTCAAGCGCTACAAGAGCCGGCTCAAGGACCGCTCGGCCCGCAAGGCCCATGTCGCCTCCGCGGCGCTGGCCGCCCTGGACGCCACGGCCTACGTGCTGGAGGCCCCGGCCGAGGGGGATGACGAGGACGAGATCACCGGCTACAGCCCGGTCATCATCGCCGAGGCCACCACGGCGCTGAAGCAGATGTCGGTCAGCGAGGCGGTTATGGAACTCGATCTCAGCGGGGCGCCCTGCCTGGTCTTCCAGCATGGCTCCAGCGGCCGGGTGAACATCATTTATCGCCGCGCCGACGGCAATGTCGGCTGGATCGACCCGCCGGGCGCCAATCCCGACGGCAAGATGGACGGCAAGCCGGGTCGTTAAGACCCGGTCGGCCCGTACGATCCGCAGCCCTTAATTATGACCGTGGCAAAGCCGCACGCGGGAGTTGGCACCGGGATTGCGTTGGAGTAGAAGCGCCCCACATCAGGATCGGGGCTAAGTCCCCTTTCTGCTTCACCTTCTTGACGCCGGCCCGGCGTGGTTCTGACCAAGCCGGCCAATTCGGAACCTGACGGTTTAATTCACCTCGGAAACCATCCATGCCGATTACCGATCTGGTCGCGCCCGAGGCGATTCTCCCGGCATTGAAGGTCAACAGCAAGAAGCAGGCGCTCCAGGAACTGGCGGCCAAGGCTGCGCAGCTGACCGGGCAGAATGAGCGCTCCGTGTTCGAGGTGCTGCTGCAGCGTGAGAAGCTCGGCACAACGGCCGTCGGTTACGGCGTCGCCATTCCCCACGGCAAGCTGCCCAAGCTGGAAAAGATCTTCGGCCTGTTCGCGCGGCTCGATCGCCCGATCGATTTCGAGGCGATGGACGGCCAGCCGGTCGATCTCGTCTTCCTGCTGCTCGCCCCCGAAGGCGCCGGTGCCGACCACCTCAAGGCCCTCGCCCGCATCGCCCGCCTCTTGCGCGACCAGGACATCGCCAAGAAACTCCGCGCCTCCCGCGATGCCCAGGCGATCTATTCGGTGCTGGCGCTGCCGCCGGCGACGGCGGCGTAAAGTTAAAACCAATCCTTCACTTCGCGAGGTTCGCGACCTCGCTCCTGAGTCGCTGAACTCTCAGCGTCGTCATGGCCGGGCTTGACCCGGCCATCCACGCCTCAAGTGCGGTACCAAGACCGTGGATGCTTGGGCCTTCGCCTCGCCGAAGCGGCTTCGGTCGCGCAGGCGGGACAAGCCCGGGCATGACGACAAATTTGTGAAAGCGCGCTTCGCTATAGCTTGGAAATTGCTTCGAGCGTCACGGGTAGCCGCATGAGCGCCTCTTTGCCGTGACGGTAGAACTGGTGCGTCCACGGATCGAACACTGCCACGCGCGCTTCGACGAATTCGTCGATATCGCGTGTTACCACGACCAGATCATGCAATGCGGCGATGGCGGCGATGAACAAATCTGGCTGTCCAAACGTGTGGCGTCGCTTGCGGCCCTCGACGATCATCGTTTTCCACCGCACGATCACATCTTCGGTGATGGAAAGAACTCGGCCCGCGAACAGCGGCCGAAGCGAATTGTCCAACCAGGATTGAAGGTCTGCGCGCCTGGCGGGGTCCGCCAGTTGTTCGATGCCATAGACGATTTCAGCGAACGTGACCTCCGTGACATACAGATCCTCGCCGCTTTGAGCAGCGACAAAATTCGCGACATCGGGATTTGGCTTGGGCCTGCGTAGCTCCGAAACCACGTTGGTATCGAGCAGCCATGCTCTCAAAGCTCGACGTCCCTAACCTTGGATTTGATCGTCAGCCGTTCGAATTCCAGATCTCCCAACGGGGATTTGGCAAGGGCCTTGACGATATCGCGGCCGCTCATCGGCCGCTGGAGGCGGTCGAATTCCTCCGCTCCGATGATGACCGCAGCGTCTTTGCCGTGCAGTGTGACGCGCTGTGGTCCGGCGCGCTGCGCCTCTCTGACAATCTGGCTCAGGTGAGTCTTCGCATCCTGAAGGCTCCATCGGCCGGATTGTAAGCCCTTCTTCGAAGAGTAGCGCTTTGTTGTCATGATCGTCTTTCTGGTCGGATCAACCAGATTTTAGAGTATCCGAATTTGTCCGTCAAAGCAAAACGGGCACGCCTTCCTTCGAAGACATGCCCGCCAAAACTCTCTTCGTGCGACTTGCTTGCGCTCAGTGCACGCTCACCGCCTGCAGCTCGTTGCTCCAGGCGTTGGCCACTGCGGCTTCGCGGCTGTCGGTCAGCATGATCGGCGTGCCGTCGGCGGCGTGGAGCGCGAACAGCTTGAGGCCCGGCGCGATTTTCGGGGCTTCGGGAAACAGGCCCGGAACGTCTTCGGAGCGGATCTGCTTCACATAGGCGATGTGACCTTCGCCGAGGGTCGCCAGCGTCTCCGGGGAGACGTTCTGGGCTTCGTAATCGAACGCAACGTGACCTTCACTCATGGTCTCGACTCCTTCACAGAAACTAAGCGGTCGAGTCCGCTACTCGTTCCATTATTCGTGCTCATTGATAGCGATTGTCTTAACGATCCTCTCCGGTTCCGGCCGGGCCAGATCGATCGACAGCAGCCCGTTCTTCAAATCCGCACCCAGCACGAGCATCCCCTCCGCCAGCACGAAGGTGCGCTGGAAGTGGCGCGCGGCGATGCCGCGATGGATGTATTGCCGGGTCTTGTCGTCCTGCTGACGCCCGCGAATGACGAGCTGGTTTTCCTCAATGGTCACATCGAGTTGGTCGCGGGTGAAGCCAGCGACCGCCAGCGTGATTCGTAAGCGCTCGGGCTGGCCGTCCGCCTGGCCGCACCGCTCGATATTGTAGGGCGGATAGCCGTCGGCGCCTTTGACGACGCGGTCGAGCACGCGCTCGATCTCGTCGAAGCCCAGAAGGAACGGACTGGATAACGTGGGAACACGAGACATAGTTTACAAAGTCCTCGCGGAAAGCGACTTTGGTGTTTCGGGGCCCGATCCAGGCACCCCTTGGTCAGCAATATGGTCATATCCGCGTGGGGTTCAAGGACCTGGCCGGGGCTGTGGATTCGCCGTCATCGCCGACGTCACACAGATGCTTCCCCCGTCGTCATGGCCGGGCTTGTCCCGGCCATCGACGACCTTTAACGCGCGGCATAAGAACGCGGATGCCCGGGACAAGCCCGGCATGACGAACGCGCCGACCGATTTAGTCCAATGAAAACAGACCCCCCTTCTACTGTGCATGGGGTTGTTTTCGAATTTTGTGATCAGGCCTCGATCCGCGTCCGCCCATCACCGCTGAAAAGGTGCAGCTTGGTGCGGACCGCCGCGACGCGGATCTTGGCGCCGATCGCGGGGGCCTCGGTGCCGGGGACGCGGACGATGACCTCGCCGGGCGGCAGCTCGCCCGGATTGGCAGCGATGCGCTGCGCGTCCTGGGCGCGCGAGCCGTAGATGAAGGTTTCGGCGCCGACGCGCTCGATCGCTTCCACGGTGAGCGGCAATGCCACGCCGCCGGCGGGCGTCTGGTCGGTGATGACGAAATCCTCCGGGCGGATGCCGAGGATGCCGGCATCCGTCGCGCTGCCGCCGAGCTGCGATTTGATCTCGTCGGAACCTATCGACATCAGGTTCATCGGCGGAGCCCCGATGAAGGAGGCGACGAAGGTGGTCGCCGGCTTCTCGTAGATCGCCAGGGGATTGCCGACCTGCTCGACCTGGCCGCCGTTCATCACCACCAGAATGTCGGCGAGCGTCATCGCCTCGAGCTGGTCGTGGGTGACGTAGATCGACGTCGTTTTCAGCCGGCGCTGCAATTTGCGGATCTCGACGCGCATCGCGATGCGCAGCTTGGCGTCGAGGTTGGACAGCGGTTCGTCGAACAGGAACACTTTCGGCTGGCGCACGATGGCGCGGCCCATGGCCACGCGCTGGCGCTGGCCGCCGGAGAGCTGGCGCGGCTTGCGCTCCAGCATCGCGCCGAGCTCGAGCACGCGCGCGGCTTCGTCGACCCGGGTCTTGACCTCGGCCTCGGCCATGCCGCGGTTGCGCAGGCCGTAGGCCATGTTGTTGTAGACGCTCATATGCGGATAGAGCGCGTAGTTCTGGAACACCATCGCGATGTCGCGATCGGCGGGCTCGATCTGGTTGACCACGCGGCCGCCGATGTCAATCTCGCCGCCGGTGACGGTCTCGAGCCCCGCGACCATACGCAGCAGCGTGGACTTGCCGCAGCCGGAGGGGCCGACCAGCACGCAGAACTGTCCGTCGGCGACGTCGACATTGACGCCCTTGATGGCCTCGAAGCCGCCTTGATAGGTCTTGCGGACGTTGCGCAGGGTGACGTTAGCCATCGGAACTCACTTACTTCTCGGTCTCGACCAGGCCGCGGACGAACAGCTTCTGCATGACGACGACGACGAACACCGGCGGCAGCATGGCCAGCACGGCGGTCGCCATCACGATCGGCCATTCGGTCAGCGCGTCGGTGGTGGTGATCATCTTGCGGATGCCGACCTGGATGGTCTGCATGTCGTCGCGCGTGGTGATGAGCAGCGGCCAGAGATATTGATTCCAGCCGAGGATGAAGAGGATCACGAACAGCGCCGCCATGTTGGTGCGCGACAGCGGCAGCAGCGTATCCCAGAAGAAGCGCAAGGGGCCCGCGCCGTCGATGCGCGAGGCCTCCAGCAGCTCGTCCGGCACGGTCATGAAGAACTGGCGGAACAGCAGCGTCGCTGTGGCGGAGGCGATCAGCGGCAGCGCGAGGCCGGCATAGCTGTCGAGCATGTGCAAATCGGCGACGATCTTGTAGGTCGGATAGATGCGGACCTCGACCGGCAGCATCAGGGTGATGAAGATGATCCAGAAGATCGGCATCCGGAACGGAAAACGGAAATACACGATCGCATAGGCCGAGATGATCGAGATCGCGATCTTGCCGATCGCGATCGCCAGCGCCATCACCAGCGAGTTCAGCATCATGTTGCCGACGGGCTCACGGGTCGATCCGCTCGTGCCGACGAAGATGGTCTGGTAGTAGGTCTCGAGGAAATGCCCGCCCGGCAGCAGCGACATCTGCCCGTTGGCGATCAGCGCGTTGTCCTGCGTCGAGGCGATGACCGAGATGTAGACCGGAAACGCGACGATCGCGATGCCGATCCAGAGAATGGCGTGGGCGATGTAGCGCCGAAAACCTTCTTCCTCGACCATCAGTAGGTCACCTTGCGTTCGACGAAGCGGAACTGGATTCCCGTCAGCACGATGACCAGGACCATCAGGATCACCGATTGCGCCGCCGAACTGCCGAGATTGCCGCCGAGCAGGCCGTCGGAATAGACCTTGTAGACCAGCGTCACGGTCGACGTGCCGGGGCCGCCGCGGGTCATGGTGTCGATGATGCCGAACGTGTCGAAGAAGGCGTAGACGATGTTGACGACCAGCAGGAAGAAGATGGTCGGCGACAGCAGCGGGAAGGTTACGGTCCAGAACCGCCGCATCGGCCGCGCACCGTCGATCGCGGCGGCCTCGAACACGCTCTTCGGAATCGCCTGCAGGCCGGCGAGGAAGAACAGGAAATTATAGGAGATTTGCTTCCAGGCGGCGGCGAGGATGATCAGGGCTGCGGCCTGGTCGCCGTCGAGCAGCGGATTCCAGTCGATGCCCATGGCGCGCAGATAGCGCGAGAGCACGCCGAGCGAGGGATGCAGCATGAAGATCCAGAGCACGCCGACGACGGGCGGGGCGACCGCATAGGGCCAGATCAGCAGCGTGCGGTAGAGCATCACGCCGCGCAGGGGCTTGTCCGCCATCACGGCGAGCAGCAGCGCAAGGGACAGTGACGAGCCGGCGATGGCGAGCGAGAACAGAAAGGTCCGCACGATCGCGGCGAAATAGGCAGGGTCCTTGAACAGCTCGATGTAATTCTCGAACCAGACGAAGGTGGTCGACAGGCCGAAGGCGTCCTGCAGCAGGAACGACTGGATCACCGCCTGCAGGGCCGGCCAGTAGAAGAAAATCAGGACGATCGCGAGCTGCGGCGCAACCAGCGCGTAAGGCAATAGTTTCGATTGGAAAATGGCTTGCTTTTGCATGATGTCCGAAGCGGCAGGCCGGCGCGCGGCCTGCCGCTTCAAAGCCTTATTTTACGGCGGTCTTTTCGAACTGACGCAGCATGGTGTTGCCGCGCTCGACGGCGGCGTCCAGCGCCTGCTTGGCGGTCTTCTTGCCGGCCAGCGCCTGCTCGATCTCTTCCGACCAGACGTCACGCAGCTGCACCATGTTGCCAAGGCGCAGACCGCGCGAATTCTCGGTCGGCTCCTTGTTGGTCAGCTCGAGCAGCGGGGTCTCGAGATAGGGCTGATCCTTGTAGAAGCCCTCTTCCTTCGCCTTGGCGTAGGCCGCCTTGGTGATCGGCAGATAGCCCGAGGCCTTGTGGATGTAGACCTGGCGATCGGTGTCCGAAAGGAAGGTCAGGAACTTCGCGACTCCCTTATACTCGTCGGCCGACTTGCCGCCCATCACCCAGAGCGAAGCGCCGCCGATGATCGAGTTCTGCGGCGCGCCCTTGGCGTCCGGATAATACGGCATCGGGGCGGCGGTGAAGGCAAACTTGGCCTGCGCCTTGACGTTGCCGAAGAAGGCCGACGAGGTCAGGTAGATCGGGCACTCGCCTGAGGTGAAGCGGCCTTCGCCGGTATTGGTGCGGCCGGCGTAGTCATAGGTCTTGTCCTTCTGCAGCTCGACGAGGTTCTCGAGATGCTTGACCTGGAGCGGACCGTTGAATTCGAGCACGGTGTCGAAGCCGTCGAGACCGTTGGCCTTGGTGGCGAGCGGGACGTTGTGCCAGGCAGAGAGCTGCTCGAGATTGACCCAGGTGATCCAGGAGCCCGAGAAGCCGCAGGTCGCGTGGCCGTTGGCGTGCAGCTTTTTCGCCGCGTCAAACACCTCGGGCCAGGTCTTGGGGATCTCGAGATTGACCTTCTTGAGCTCGTCGAGGTTCACCCACATCACCGTGGACGACGAGTTGAACGGGAACGACAGCATCTCGCCCTTCGAGGTCGAGTAATAGCCGGTGATCGCGGGCAGATAGGCCTTGGGATCGAATTTCTCGCCAGCGTCCGCCATCAACTTGTAGACCGGCTTCACCGCGCCGGTCGCGGCCATCATGGTGGCGGTGCCGACTTCGAACACCTGCATGATGTGCGGGGCGTTGCCGGCGCGGAACGCGGCGATGCCGGCGTTCATGGTGTCGGCATAATTGCCCTTGTAGGTCGGGATGACCTTGAAATCGCCCTGCGACGCATTGAAGTCGTTGGCGAGCTTGACGATGACGTCGTTGTTGGCGCCGGTCATCGCGTGCCACCACTGAATCTCGGTCACAGCCAGCGCCGGCGAAGCCGTCATGCCAACCAGGACTGCCACTGCGGCAGCCGCTCCAAAGTGTCGAAGAGCCATCAAGTAAACCTCCCTTGGCCGTCAAAACGATCGCTTGCGCTAGCAGCGCCATATGACGTTCACATGACTGTGTAAGCGGGAGAAACGAAAGCGGCAAGCGCGGCTAATGGGAAGACGTCAAATAGGCGGATGCGCCGTGGACGGCCGCCTCCGTTCGCAGTGCAGATGCGCAGGCCGCGCCGCAGTGCGGCATCATGTGATGTCAGGACGATCGGGCCGCGGGCTCGTCGACCTCTGCCGCTTGCGAGGGTTTTGCACAAAGGGGGAATTTGCGATTCTCTAGGATCTGTCGAGGATGGGGATTCGTATGGCATATCGA
>NZ_JAFCKW010000037.1 GCF_018129965.1 Bradyrhizobium diazoefficiens
ATCCAGCCAGCATCTTGAATCACAATCCGCCAAAAACCGGAATCCCTCCGATTCAATTTAGCCAGGAAATGCTCTAGCGCTTTGCGAGCCCCTTGCCCTGCAGGCGCCACACCAGGAGGTCGATGCGGTCCTGGCCGAAGAACGGCTCGTTCTCGAACACGAAAGTCGGCACGCCCCAATGGCCGGAGGCGGCGTGGTCCTTTTCGTTCTCCACGATCACCTGCTCGTAGCGGTCCGGGTCGGCCGCGATCGCAGCATCCATCACGGCGAGGTCGAAGCCGGCCTTCTCGGCGGCACGCGCGAGGTGGTCGCCCTCGTTCCATCCTGCCACAGAGCCGTCCCACAGCACGGGCGCGATCGCGGCGGTGAAGTCGAGCGAGCGGCCTTCCAGCTGCGCCATCGCGCCCAGCCGTGTCAGACGGTGGATGTAGGGCTGCTTGGCCGCAACGTCGAGCGTCGTCATGTCCTGCACGATCGGATCGGGTCGCGGAAAGCGGAACGGAATGCTCTCGTGCTCGGCGACTCGGCGCGAGTCCAGCACGATGTAGCGCGCGAATTGCGGGCTGGCCTTCTTGAAGAAGCCGGGCACGCGGACTGCGATCGGATAGACCGGCCGCAAATTGACCGCGAGGTCGTACTCCGCGACGAGTTTAAGCGTCTTCGGCAGCGCCAGATAGCTGTACGGACTGCGGAACGAATAGAAGAGATCGACGGACAGCGTCATCGTGCCGGCTCCACGATGGATCCCATCATGCTGCGGGCCACGAGCTTGTGGAACGGCGTGATGAGCGTGAGATAGGTCCGTCCGAGCAAATTGTTCGTTTTCACGAGAGTGGTCACGGTGACGTTGCGGATTGTCGCCTCGCCAGCGACATCGACAACGATACGGAAATCAAGATGATAGTCGTCGAAGCCGGCGACAAGCCGCTCCGGCGTCTCGCTCAGCACCGGAAACAGGCCGATCAGCCCGCCCGGGGCCGGCGCACCCTCGCCCGATGTCTTCAGCCCGAACGGGCTCACCAGAATGTTGCGCAATCGCGTCAGCGCATCGATCCAGCGCGGTCCGTGCAGCACCATCCGCGTGCAGGCCTCGCGCGCATTCACGGCCGCTGCGCCGATATCGACGCGAAACGCGTCGATGAACTGCGCGCCCGCCAGCACCGCGCCGGAATCAACTTCAGGTGTGACTTCTTGGACTGTCCCGATCATGGCGCCAATTTGCGCGTCAGCATCCGGAAGCGCAAGACCAGAAATCCGGCATAGACGAACGAGCCGATCGACAGTCCGATCCAGACGCCTACGGCACCAAGGCCGGCATGAAAGGCAAGCCACCAGGCGATCGGAAAGCCGACGCACCAATAGCCGATCGCGGCGAATACCAGCGTCATCCTGGTGTCGTTGATGCCACGCAGCGCGCCGCCCATGATGGTCTGGAGCGCATCGGCGATGAAGAAGGTCGCCCCGACCAGCAGCAATGTCGCGGTCAGCTCGACCGTCGCCGCATTGGTCTCGTCCCGGCCGAAGAACAGCCGCCCGAGCTCGTAGCGGCCGAGGATGATCGCAACCGTCAGCGCCGAGACGAGCGCGATCCCGAGCACGGACGCGACGAGGCCTGCGCGCCGCACCGCGGCGGGATCGTTGCGGCCGAACGCATGGCCGACCCGCACCGTCGCGGCCATGCCGATGCCGAGCGGGACCATGAACAGCACGGCCGTGACCTGGAGCGCGATCTGGTGCGCGGCAAGCGCCGTCGTCGAGATCAGTCCCATCAGCAGCGCGGCGGACGAGAACAGGCCATATTCCAGCAGCAGGGAAAACGAGATCGGCGCACCGATTGCGACCAGCCGCCGCATTAGCGGCCAGTCGATCCGCCACAGGCGCGCAAGCGGCTGGTAATCGGCAAACGGCTTCCGCCATGCGGTGATCGCCAGCGCGGCGAGAAAGGTGCCGAGATTGACCAGTGTTGTCGCAAGCCCAGCGCCGAACAGGCCGAGCTCCGGCAGGCCGAACAGGCCGTGGATCAGCACATAGACGAGTGCGGCATTGACGGGGATCGCCGCCAGGGTGATCCACAGCGGCGCCTGTGGCCGGTTCACCGCGCTCATAACGCTGCGCAGCGCGATGAAGCCGAGCGCCGGCGCGATGCCCCAGGCAAGCCCGTTCAGATAGTGCTGGGCGAGCGCGGCGGAGTGCGGCGCCTGGCCGAGCGCAATCAGGATCGTTTCGCCGTAGAGTGGTGAGGCCATCATCGGCAGCGAGATCAGCAGCGAGATCCACAGGCCGGTGCGCAAGGCGTGTCGAAGCCGTTTGACGTCGCCCGCGCCAAAAGCCTGCGCGGCCAGCGGCGACACGGCGGTCACCAGTCCGAGCCCGAAGGTGAAACTGACGAAATAGATCGTGTGCGCCAGCGCGGCTGCCGCGACCGCGCTCTCGCCGAGGTGGCCGATCATCGCAAGATCGGTGGTGATCATCGCGATCTGCCCGAGTTGCGTCAGCATCATCGGCACGGCCAGCCGCAGCGTCAGGGCGAACTCCTCGGCGAGATGATTTGGCGGCACGCCGGCGCGCGGCTGCGATTGATGTCGGGCGGTGTCGAGCATGGCGGGTCATTAGCACGCTAGCGCGACGAAAACATGGCCTCGGTTTTCTCACCCTCTCCCCTTGTGGGAGAGGGTGGCTCGCCGCGCTAGCGGCGAGACGGGTGAGGGGTTCTTTCCGCGAGTCCAATTCTCACCGTATTCTCGGAGAGAACCGCTCATCCGGCGCTTCGCGCCACCTTCTCCCGCAAGGGGAGAAGGAAGAAAAGCAGATCAGCTCGTCCGTTCCGGCACGCGCTTGATCTTCGCGCCCAGCGCATTGAGCCGCTCCTCGATGCGTTCGTAGCCGCGCTCGATCTGGTCGGCGTTGTTGATGGTGGAGGTGCCCTCGGCGCAGACGGCCGCGAGCAGCATCGCCATGCCGGCGCGGATGTCGGGCGAGGTCAGGGTCGCACCATGCAGGCGGCTCGGACCTGCGATGATCGCGCGATGCGGATCGCACAGCACGATGCGCGCGCCCATCGCGATCAGCTTGTCGACGAAGAACATCCGCGATTCGAACATCTTCTCGAACATCAGGATCACGCCCTCGCATTGCGTGGCGGTGACGATCGCGATCGACATCAGGTCGGCGGGGAATGCCGGCCAGGGCTGATCCTCGAGCTTCGGCACATGGCCGCCGAAATCGTCCTGGATCTTCATCGTCTGGTTCGAGGGCACGATCAGATCGTCGCCCTCGACGCGGCAGACGATGCCGAGCCGCTCGAAGCCCATGCGGATCGAGCGCAGATGCTCGACGCCGGCGCGTGTGATGCGAAGCGGCGAACGCGTCACGGCGGCAAGCCCGATCAGCGAGCCGACCTCGATATGGTCGGGCTGGATCCGGTAGCTCGTGCCGCCCAGCGTCGCCGGCCCGTGCACGATCATGGTATTGGTGCCGATGCCCTCGATCTTCGCGCCGAGCGCGACGAGGAAATTGGCGAGGTCCTGCACATGCGGTTCGGAGGCGGCGTTGCGCAAATAGGTGACGCCGTCGGCGGCGACGGCCGCGACCAGCGCGTTCTCGGTCGCGGTGACGCTCGGCTCGTCCAGGAACACATCGGCTCCGGCCAGCTTGGCCGCGCGGAATTCGAGCCGGTCGGTCGCCGTGACCTTGGCGCCCAGCTGTTCGAGCGCGAGCACATGGGTGTCGAGCCGGCGGCGGCCGATGACGTCGCCGCCGGGCGGTGGCAGCATCACCTCGCCGCAGCGGGCGAGCAGGGGGCCGGCGAGCAGGATCGAGGCGCGGATGCGCACGCAGAGCTCCGGATCGAGGTCGGCGGCGCGGATGCTCCTGGCGTGGATCTGGAGCGTATTGCGGGCGGTCCACTCCGCCGCCGCGCCGACCGAACGGATCAGCTCGACCAGCGTCTCGGTGTCGCGGATCCGCGGCACGTTCTCCAGCGTCACCGGGTGCTCGGTGAGCAGGGCAGCCGCGATGATCGGCAGCGCCGAATTCTTGTTGCCGGACGGCTCGATCGATCCGGACAGCCGGTGGCCGCCCTCGACGATGTACTGGATGGGCGCCACTGAGGTCTCTCGCTGTCCTGTTTCGGTTTGGCGGCTGCTCTGAAGGCGGAAACTACAGAGAATTGAGCGGGGTAGCAATTCCGCCCCTAGCGCGGCCCAGGGCCTCCCAAGGGCTCGGAACAGGGCCGCCGGACTGGCGTTTAGAACAAGCCGAGGATGTTCGCCACCCCATAAAGCATCACGCTCGGTACACCTATGAAGAGATCCCGGTGGCGACGGCGCCGCCCCCAGGCGCGGCCGCCTCCTTCCAGTTGCCGGAAGGGATCATCACAGCCGAACATGGACAGGACAGTGAAACTGTCACGTCACTTCGAGGTCCCCCAGGGATGAGGCCAACGCATGCGGCGACGATATTTTGCGATCCTGTTTCTGATCGGGATGATTACGATGGGCCACGAAGGCAACGCGTCGCCGCTTGACGAATTCCACTGGCAGAAAAGGGTTCTTGTCGTCGTCGCGCCCCCTGGCGATGTCGCGGCCGCCGCGCAGCGGCAGATATTTGAAGCGTCCGCCGAGGGCATGTCAGAGCGCGCGATCGTTCTCCTGGAGGCGCGCGACGACAGCGAGCGGTCCCGGCAGCTTCGCGCGCGGCTGTCCGCGGACAGCCGGCGCTTTCAGGTTTTCCTGGTCGGCAAGGACGGCCACACGGCGGTGTCCTCGTTGAGGCCGCTGTCCGCCGCCGAACTGTTCGCGCGCGTCGACGCCATGCCGATGCGGCGGGACGAGATGCGGCGGGGGCGATAGTCGTATGCAGTCCGCTAGCTGTCGCAGCCGATGATGTTCAGGATCGGCATCATCTCCGATACGCACGGCCTGTTGCGGCCCGAGGCGGAACGCCGTCTCGCGGGGGTCGATCACATCATTCACGGCGGCGATATCGGCGACCCCGGCATCATCGTCGCGCTGGCCCGGATTGCACCGGTGACCGCGATCAGGGGCAATGTCGATCGGGCCGGCTGGGCGCGCGACTACGCCGAGACCGCGCTGGTCTGCCTCGCCGATCGGTCCATCTACGTCGTGCATGATCTCAAGACATTGCAAATCGACGCCGTCGCGCGCGGCATCGACGTGGTTGTCTCCGGCCATTCGCATGTGCCGAAGGTCGAGATGGTTGGCAGTGTGCTCTATCTCAACCCCGGCAGCGCAGGCCGGCGGCGATTCAAGCTGCCGATCACGCTCGCAACGCTCGACATCACGCCCGGTGGGCTACATCCGGTCATTCATGACCTCGGTGAAAGCTGAAACCCGTCGCCGAAGGCGATGCGCTCCGCCAGTCTCCAGGGACCGCCGAGATACTCCCAGATCAGCAGCCCCGTCGCCGCTCCAGCGCGTTCGGTGAAGCCATCCTGCAGCGTTTGGTGGAGGTGCCGGGCGGTCTCCGCCGGCGCCTTGTTCTGGATCGTGACATGCGGCCTCCATGGCTGACTGTCCTGCCGCGACAGCTCGCCAAGCGAAGCCCGCGCCCCCTTGCGGAGCCGTTCGAGCTCATCGGACTGGACGTGGAGTGCGACACCGAAGCCGAGAAAGACGACACGGTCGAAGCAGAGCGGAACGGGAGATCGAGGCATATCGAGCGACCGCAGCGCCGCCAGTTGAGCGGGCGACAGGCGATGGAACATCGTCAAATGCGCCGGCAGCATGTTGCGCTCGGGCGGGAAGTGCCGGCGGCGCAGAGCGTCGAGCCAGGCGAAGCTCTCGCCGTCCATCTCCGCCGTGAGGATGAAGGTCGGCTCCATCATCGTCAGATCGGCAGTCCGAGTTGCGCCTCGTCCTCGTCGTCGCCCTGCAGCGAGGAGAGCGAGACACCCAGCAGCCGCACCGGCTTGCGAACCGGCATCTCGTTCTGAAGCAGGGCCACGGACAGCCGCTCGAGATCGTCCCGGCTCGCGACCGCGACGGGAACGGACCGGCTGCGGGTGATGATTTGGAAGTCGTTGAACTTGACCTTCAGCGTCACGGTGCGGCCGCGCGAACCCTTGTCCGCGCAATGCCGCCACACCTTGTCGATCAGCGGCTGCAGTTCGGCGGCCATGGCGTCGAATGCGGTGAGGTCCTGCGAGAATGTCGTTTCGGCGCCGACCGACTTGCGGATCCGGCTGGCGCGCACCTCGCGGTGGTCGACGCCGCGCGAGATCCAGTAATAATACGCGCCGGATTTGCCGAAGTTCGCCTGCATGAACTCCAGCGTCTGGTTTCGCATGTCCAGCCCCGTGAAGATGCCAAGCGCGTTCATGCGTGCGCTGGTCGCGGGACCGATGCCGTGGAATTTGCCGACAGGCAGGGTCTCGACGAAGGCCGGTCCCGTCTCCGGCGTAATGACGTACTGGCCGTTCGGCTTGCGATGGTCCGAGGCGAGCTTGGCCAGGAACTTGTTGTAGGAGATGCCCGCGGAGGCGTTGAGCCCGGTCACCTCCTTGATGCGGGCGCGGATCGCCAGAGCAACGTCCCGGGCAAGCGGTATCTGCTGCAGATTCTCTGTGACGTCGAGATAGGCCTCGTCCAGCGACAGGGGCTCGATGACCGGCGTATGCTCGGCGAAGATCTCGCGGATCTGCTGCGAGACCGCCTTGTAGACCTCGAAGCGCGGCTTCACGAAGATCAGGTCGGGGCATTGCCGCTTCGCGGTGACCGACGGCATCGCCGAGCGCACGCCGAACTTTCTGGCTTCGTAACTGGCCGCCGCCACCACGCCGCGCTCGCGGGATCCGCCGACGGCGACCGGCTTGCCGCGCAGATCCGGATTGTCGCGCTGCTCCACCGATGCGTAGAAGGCATCCATGTCGACATGGATGATCTTGCGCTGGCGAGGCGAAGAGCCGGTCTGGGCATCGGCATCATCGGTCACGAAGCATGCCTCCAGACGAATTCTCCCCGAGGCCGCAGGCCCGATGGGTCGTCGTGGCGACGCGATACCGGACGAGGCTCAGATATCGATCGTCGCGCTCAGCGAATGTTCCTGGATGAAGTCGCGGCGCGGCTCGACCACGTCGCCCATCAGCTTGGTAAAGATGTCGTCGGCCTCGTCGACCTCCTTGACCTTCACCTGCAGCAGCGAGCGCGCATTGGTGTCCAGCGTCGTTTCCCAGAGCTGTTCCGGGTTCATCTCGCCCAACCCTTTGTAGCGCTGCAGTGTGACGCCCTTGCGGCCGGCGTCGGTGACGGCTTCGAACAGGTCGACCGGGCCGTAGACCATGTGCTCGGCGTCCTTGCGGCGCAGCTTGCCGGGGCGGGCATAGACGTCCTGGAGCTTCACCGTGTACTCGTCGAGCTTGCGGGCCTCGACCGAACCGAGGAAGGCGTCGTCGATCAGGGAGGTTTCCTTGACGCCGCGCACCGTGCGCTCGAACTGGAAGCCCTGGCCTTCGACGTACTGTCCCACCCAGCCGCGTTCGACCTCGTCGGCGAGCGTGTCGAGGCGGGCGGCGATATATTGCGCGGCCGCGGCGGCCTTCTCCGGGTCGCCGTAGATCGCCTTGTTGAGCACGCCGGTGATGGCGGCCTGCTCGATCACCTTGCGATTGTAGCGGGTGTGCAGGCTGCGCAGGATGCCGCGGACGACGCGGGCATCGTCGATCAGCGAACGCAGGTCGCGGCCGGTGCGGTCGCCGCCATTGCCGGGAATATAGACGCAGTCGTCGAGCCCGGTGTCGATCAGGTAATCTTCCAGCGCCCGCTCGTCCTTCAAATACTGCTCGGACTTGCCGCGGTTGACCTTATAGAGCGGCGGCTGGGCGATATAGAGATAGCCGCCGTCGATGATCTGCCGCATCTGGCGGTAGAAGAAGGTCAGCAGCAGCGTGCGGATATGGGCGCCGTCGACGTCGGCGTCCGTCATCACGATGATCTTGTGATAGCGCAGCTTGTCGATCGAGAACTCGTCGCTGATGCCGGTGCCGAGCGCGGTGATCAGCGTGCCGATCTGCTCGCTGCCCAGCATCTTGTCGGGGCGTACGCGTTCGACGTTGAGGATCTTGCCGCGCAGCGGCAGCACGGCCTGGAATTCGCGGTTGCGGCCCTGCTTGGCGCTGCCGCCTGCCGAGTCGCCCTCGACGATGAACAGCTCGGATTTCGCGGGGTCCTTTTCCTGGCAGTCGGCGAGCTTGCCGGGCAGCGAGGACACCGAGAGCGGGCTCTTGCGCGTCAGCTCGCGCGCCTTGCGCGCGGCCTCGCGCGCGGCCGCGGCCTGGATCACCTTGCCGACGATCATCTTGGCTTCGCCGGGATGCTCCTCGAACCAGGCCTGCAGCGCCTCGTTGAGGACGTTCTCGACCACGGGGCGCACTTCCGAGGACACCAGCTTGTCCTTGGTCTGCGACGAGAATTTCGGGTCGGGCACCTTGACCGACAGAACGGCGGTGAGGCCTTCGCGGCAGTCGTCGCCGGTCAGCGCGATCTTTTCCTTCTTGGCGTGGGCCTCGGCATAGCCGTTGACCTGGCGCGTCAGCGCGCCGCGGAAGCCGGCCAGATGGGTGCCGCCGTCGCGCTGCGGGATGTTGTTGGTGAAGCACAGCACGTTCTCGTGGTAGCTGTCGTTCCACCACAGCGCGGCCTCGACGCCGATACCGTTGGCTTCCGCGCGCACCATGATCGGCGCCGGCACGATCGCCTTCTTGTTGCGGTCGAGATATTTGACGAATTCCTCGACGCCGCCGGAATAGTGCATCTCCTCGCGCTTCTCGACCGCGTGACGCATGTCGGACAGCGCGATGTTGACGCCGGAGTTGAGGAAGGCAAGCTCGCGCAGCCGGTGCTCCAGCGTCGCGAAATCATACTCGATGTTCTTGAAGGTCTCGGGCGAGGCATGGAACGTCACCTCGGTGCCGCGCCGGCCCGGTGCGTCGCCGACCACCTTCAGCGGGGCGACGGCATCGCCATGGGCGAACTCGATGGCGTGCTCCTTGTTGTCGCGCCAGATGCGAAGCGTGAGCTTGCTCGACAGCGCGTTGACGACGGAGACGCCGACGCCGTGCAGGCCGCCGGAGACCTTGTAGGAGTTCTGGTCGAACTTTCCGCCGGCATGGAGCTGGGTCATGATGACCTCGGCCGCCGAGATGCCTTCGCCCTTGTGGATGTCGACGGGAATGCCGCGGCCGTCGTCGCGCACGGTGACGGAATTGTCGGCGTTGAGCACGACGTCGACGCGCGTGGCATGGCCCGCGAGTGCTTCGTCGATCGCGTTGTCGACGACCTCGTAGACCATGTGGTGCAGGCCGGAGCCGTCATCGGTATCGCCGATATACATGCCCGGGCGCTTGCGGACGGCATCGAGACCCTTGAGCACGCGGATCGATTCCGCCCCGTAATCGCTTGGATTTGAGGGCTCGTTTTCGGCAGGCGTCTGCCGAGCAGGTTCTGTCATGAGAGGCCTTCGAGATGTCGCCCGAATCAGCCGCGCAAAAGGCGCTGATTTGCAGGCTATTTGTGCCATGAAAGACCGCTTGCGCCTAGCGCAAAGTATCCTCCGGCAACCCTTTGATGAAATAGGGGTTTTTTGCCGGTTTTCAAGGCGTCCGGAAGCCGGATTTGGGCGCCGCGAAAAGGCCGATTCGCAAGCCTGTTTGGGATCGCTCGAAGGCTCGCATTTTGGGGCGCCGGCGGATGGCCCCGAGGTGCTCCCGCCGCCCCGGAGCGGCGCGGGTTCCATACAGCTGGAGCGGCTTCCATGCCTCGCCGCCGCGCCCGACCGTGAGATCCCAACCATCGCCGTCGGCGCGGCCTCTGGCCACTCGTCGTGAAGAGAATAGGGCAGGTTCAATGGCGGCGGTGAGAGACCCGTCCGCTCTCCACGTCGAAAACCTCGCCTCCGGCGCCGATCTCGGTGAAGGCGGCCGGGTCTGCGCCGGTCAGCCACACTTGCGCACCGAGCTTGCGCAACTCGTCGAACAGCGCGGCGCGCCGGTTCGGATCGAGATGGGCAACGACCTCGTCGAGCAGCAGCAGCGGGACGATGCCGGTCATCTCCGCGACCAGCGTTGCATGCGCCAGCACGAGCCCGATCAGCAGCGCCTTCTGCTCGCCGGTCGAGGCATCGCGCGCCGGCATGCTCTTCGGCGCGTAGATGACCTGGAGGTCGGTGAGATGCGGGCCGTCGGTGGTCCGGCCCGCGATGGCATCGCGCGGCCGGTTGTCGCGCAGGATCTGGCGGTAGCGGTCCTCGACCGAGGTCGCGGTCTCGCTCAGCAGCGCGTTCTCCATCCAGCCGTCGAGCGCGATCTGCGCCGACGGAAAGGCCGAGGCCTGCGCGCGCGCATTGAGCATGCCGGTCAGCCGCGCCGCGGTCTGGCCGCGGGTTGCGGCGACCGCGACCGCAAGCTCGGCGGTCTCGCGCTCGATCGCGTCGCACCAATGGTCGTCGTAATTGCGGGTCTCCAGCAGGCGGTTGCGCGAGCGCAGCGAGCGTTCGAGTGCGGAAATGCGGCTGGAATGCTCGCTGTCGATGGCGAGCACCAGGCGGTCGAAGAAGCGCCGCCGTTCGGAGCCTGCACCCATGAACAGCCCGTCCATCGCCGGCGTCAGCCACACCATGCGGATATGGTCGCCAAAGGCGTTGGCCGAATTCACCGGTTCGCGGTCGATGCGGCAGCGCCGGCTCACCGCGCTGTCGGCCCGGGGCGCGTCGATGCCGGTGCCGAGCGTGGCGAGCCCCAATGCGCCCTCGACCTGCGCGGAGACCGCCCAGGAGCCGTCGCCCTGGTTGTCGGCGACGTCTTCCAGCGTGGCGCGCCGCAGGCCGCGGCCCGGCGACAGAAAGGAGATCGCCTCGATGCAATTGGTCTTGCCCGCCCCGTTCGGCCCGACCAGCGCCACCATGTCGGCCGCCGTCTCGAGCCCCGCCGCCCGGTAATTGCGAAAATGCGTCAACGTCAGGCGATGAATGCGGGAGGGGGTCATATCACTCTGTCATTGCCGGGCTTGACCCGGCAATCCATCGTCCGCGTCAGCGGACAATTTCATCATATAGGTCGCGCCAATCCGGATTGTTTTCCGCGATCAGATCGATCTTCCACTCGCGTGACCAGTGCTTCATGTTCTTTTCGCGCTGGAGGGCGCCGGCGATCGTGTCGTGCGCCTCAAAATATACCAGCGTCTTCACCCCATAGCGCTTGGTGAAGCCCTCTGCCAGACCTTCGCGGTGCTCGTAGACGCGTCGGATCAGATTGTTGGTGACGCCAATGTAGAGGGTTCCACCGGGCTTGCTGGCTAGGATGTACACCCCATACGTCATGTCGTTTGATGGATGGCCGGGTCAAGCCCGGCCATGACGAGAAGGGAGAAATTCCCCTCACACCCGCATCGGCATCAGCACGTACAGTGCGCTCTTGTCGTCGCGGTCCTGCACCAGCGTGGGCGAGCCGGGGTCGGCGAGCTTCAGCGTTGCGACATCGCCTTCGATCTGGGCGGCGATGTCGAGCAGATAGCGGGAGTTGAAGCCGATATCGAGGGCATCGGAGGCGTATTCGACCTCGAGCTCTTCGGTAGCGCTGCCGGAATCCGGATTGGTCACCGACAGCACCAGCTTGCCCGGCGACAGCGACAGCTTGACCGCCCGCCCGCGCTCGCTGGAGATGGTGGAGACGCGGTCGACCGCGTTCTCGAAATCCTTCTTGTCGACGACGAGTTCCTTGTCGTTACCTTGCGGAATGACGCGGCCGTAATCGGGGAAGGTGCCGTCGATCAGCTTCGAGGTCAGCACCACATTGCCGATGGTGAAGCGGATCTTGGCCTGCGACAGCTCGATCGTGACCTCGGCCTCATTGTCCTCGATCAGGCGCTGCACCTCGCCGACGGTCTTGCGCGGCACGATGACGCCCGGCATGCCGTCGGCGCCCTTGGGCTGGACCAGGTCGAGCTGGGCGAGGCGGTGGCCGTCGGTGGCGACGCCGCGCAGGGTCGCCGCCTTCGCGGTGCCGGCGGCGTGCAGATAGATGCCGTTGAGGTAGTAGCGCGTCTCTTCGGTCGAGATCGCGAACTGGGTGCGGTCGATCAGCCGCTTGACGTCCTTGGCGGCGAGGTTGAACGAATGCGACATGTCGCCGGCGGCCAGATCCGGGAAATCGTTCTCCGGCAGGGTCTGCAGCGTGAAGCGCGAACGGCCGGCGCGGATCGCCAGCACGGCGCGGTCGCCGTCGGCCTCCAGCACGATCTGCGAACCATCGGGCAGCTTGCGCACGATGTCGTAGAACATGTGCGCCGGCACGGTGGTGGAGCCCGCGGTCGCGGTTTCCGCAGGCAGCGTCTCCGTCACCTCGAGATCGAGGTCGGTCGCCTTCAGCGACAATTTCGCGCTCTCGGCGCGGACCAGCACGTTGCCGAGGATCGGGATCGTGTTCCTGCGCTCGACCACGCGGTGGACATGGCCCAGCGACTTCAGGAGTTGCGCGCGTTCGACCGTAACCTTCATTGCACTACTCGCCCGATCCCCAAGGATACACAAGGTTGAAACGCCGGACGCCAAAAGCGCGCCGCGGCACTGAAAGCCCGACAGACCGGGGCATCCAGTCGATATGACCAAAGCCGTCAGGGTCGCGCAAGGTGGCGCGGAAAGCCATCCGTTTCAAGGGATTGCGGGGCAGTTCCCCACGATTTACCGCTGTATTCGTGCCGAAACTCAACGCTCTCGCCGGGGCACAGGCGCCTCCACGCGTCATGGCCGGGCTTGTCCCGGCCATCCACGGCTTGCCATTCGGTGCAAAGAACGTGGATGCACGGGACAAGCCCGGGCATGACGATCTTTGCTGAAAGATAGGTCTTTATTCCTGAAGCTGGCGCTTCAGCGCCTCGACTTCCTCGGACAGCGCGGTGTCCTTGGAGACCAGTGCCTCGATCTTGCGCACGGCGTGCAGCACCGTGGTGTGGTCGCGTCCGCCGAAGCGGCGGCCGATCTCGGGGAGCGATCGCAAGGTCAGCGTCTTGGCGAGGTACATCGCCACCTGGCGCGGACGGACCACGTTGGCGGTGCGGCGCGACGACAGCAGGTCGGAGCGGCTGACATTGTACTGCCGCGCCACCACGCGCTGGATGTCCTCGATCTTGATCCGCTTCGGCTCCGAGGGGCGGATTAGGTCGCGCACCTCGTGCTCGGCCATCTCCAGCGTCACCGGCCGGTTGTTGAGTTTGGAATGCGCCAGCAGGCGGTTGATCGCCCCTTCCAGATCCCTGCCGTTATGGGTGATGGCGCGGGCCAGATAGGCCAGCACCTCCTCGGGCACCTCGAACGTGGCGTGGTGGGCGCGGGCTGCCGCGACGCGCGACTTGAGGATCCCGTGCCGCAGCTCTTCGCCGAGCGAGCCCATCTCGACCACGAGGCCGCCGGCGAGCCGCGAGCGCACGCGGTCGTCGAGGCTTTCGAGATCCGACGGCGGACGGTCGGCCGCGATCACGACCTGGCGGCCGGCGTCGATCAGCGCATTCAGCGTGTGACAGAACTCGGCCTGCGTCGACTTGCCCTGCAGGAACTGGAGATCGTCGATCACGAGCACGTCGATGCCGCGCAGCGCTTCCTTGAAGGCGAGCGCCGTCTGCGTCTTCAGCGCGGCGACGAAGCCGTACATGAATTTTTCAGCGGTCAGGTACAGCACCTTGCGCTCGTTGCCGGAATTGCCGGCCCAGGTCACCGCCTGAAGCAGATGCGTCTTGCCGAGGCCGACGCCCGCGTGAATGTAGAGCGGGTTGAACATGACGGGGTCGCCGCGGCGGCCTTCGGCGACCTGGCGTGCCGCGGCATGCGCCAGCGTGTTGGAGCGACCGACGACGAAGCTTGCGAAAGTCAGGCGCGGATCGAGCGGCGAGCCGCCGAGCGCGTCGTGATTGGCGGAGACCGGCGCCGTCGCCGTCGAGCGCAGTTCGGCGGCGGGCGCACGGCGCGTCTCGACCGGCGCAGGCGCTTCCTTCGGCTGTGCGACCGGACGCACCGCCGTGCGAACGGTGAGATCGATGCGATGAACCTCGGGCATCTCGGCCTGCCAGCACGACAGCACGCGCTCGGCGTAATGGGCCTGGATCCAGCTCTTCAGGAAGCGCGTCGGAACCGACAGGCGCACGCTCTCGTCCTGAACGCCTTCCAGATCCATGCGGGCAAACCAGCTCGTATAGACGTCTTCGCCAACGTTCGAGCGCAGCCGGCTCTTCACGCGTGACCAGCGATCCTGTTCCGATGTCGTCATCATTTGAAAACTTTTGCTGAGAGATAAGGTTGCGTTGTGAGCGCCATGCAGAGTTCCTGCCATCAGGGTTTCTGTCACGGCGCGACCTCGAAGCGAGTCCACCATCAGGCATGGCTCGACCGTTCGGCGAGAACGCCGCGTCCGATCAGCGATGTCAGAGATGGAGGGGTCGCGAGGTCAGCGCGTACTCGGCGCTCCGTTGCACGCGGGAGGCTGGATGTCCGACGGATTTAAAACGGCATCTTTGGAATGTGAGGCTTGTTTCAATACCGCGTTGAGTCCGTAAGACATGATCTCTCCCCGTCCTGCCGTGATTGCTCACGGCAAGGTCCTGCGTGTCCTGAAGACAACCACGACTGACGTCGCCGATGTCCTGCCCTTCTGCACTGTTCGTCCGCCCGGCCACGCCATCATTCGAGTCGGGGTAGCTTTGCGACATCTCTCATTTGCGCCTGGCGCGAGCGGGATCGCAAAGATCCCGCTAGGAGACATTCAGACAAAAGACTACCGTTCCCACATTGCTGTGGGTTTGAACCGACATTCGCTTGTTGAAGCGTCGCCTACGTGCACACCGCCGCCGATTTGCACGCTCGCCCCGTTTTCTAAAACCGCGCTGGTCTCAAGATCGTGGGCGCTGCGGACGACCTAAGGAATACACTATGCGGAAAGACTCGCAACGGAATTGATTCACACTCGATCGATCTAAAAACTTGACCAGCGTTAACGCCGCGCGGGAGTTGTGCACAGGCTTGCGAGCAAGAGTTTGAATCCGTGCACAGATTCGAAAGCGCGGCGCGTCGTGTGACAATTCTCCGCCACAGCCAAAAATTTTTTACAAAAGCGTCACGCGCGCGACGCGTCGGCGAATTTTCCAAATGCTTGTCGGCGCTATGTCGATAAGTTGTTAGCGAGACATCGTTTTTTGAGTCTCGTTTCACAGGGTAACCCGGCGCGAAGCCTGTTTCGGGGAAACTACGGTGTGCAGAACTCGGAGCGCGCTCAAATGCAAGTTAGCCCCGCCCCGCAGGGGTTTTTCGCAGCGCAGTCGAGGTTTCAGCTGTGGCAAAAACGTCGTTGGGTAAAACTGCGTAACGCATCATAGTGCCGACGATGCAAATCTTCCAAGCGCGAACGCGCGTCGCGCGCCTGTTTCCGTCATATGGCGGACAACCGGCAGACAACAAAAAGCCCGGCGCGAAGCCGGGCTGATTGATGTATCCGATGTTCTGCGCGCGACCGATCGAACGTCTCGACCGGGTGGCGGACCTTACTTCGCGAGCTTGGCGATCTGCGCGGTGAGGCGCGAGACTTTGCGGCTGGCGTTGTTCTTGTGAATGATGTTGCGCTGCGCGGCGCGCATCAGGGCGGGCTCGGCATTCGCCAGCGCCTGGGTCGCGGCGGCGCGATCGCCGGTCTTGATGGCTTCTTCGACGGTGCGCACGACGCCGCGCATCTGGGTGCGGCGCGACTTGTTGACGGCAGTGCGGCGGGCGATCTTGCGCGTCGCTTTCTTGGCGGAGGTAGTATTGGCCATGGTCTCAATATCCTTTGCGGTACCGGTCGCGTCTTGGTCGGGTAGCGCCGGCTGCTGGACCGCTTGATCGACGCTCGGATTTAGGGTGTTCGGTTGCTGGGCTGTTCCCGGAACATGAGCGGCGGCCTTGCGGCCGTCTCTGAGGCTCCAGAGAGCCAATCGGCTCAAGGCGCCTACAACTGCTCAAAGAACAGCGGCGGCAGGATTGCGCCCACCGCCAGTTGGCGCCCTTATAGAGAGGGTCTGCGGCACCGTCAACGCTTTCCCGGCCTTCAAACGCGCCTTGCGGGCCTGGAGGCCTGCCGTAACGCCCTGAAGAGGTTGAATTTCTACCGTCTCCCGGGTATTGGCAGGCGGGGTTTGGCGGGTCGTCCGATCGGACGACCATTTGGGGTGAGGCATGATCCGCGGCTTTTTTCGACTGATTGGGCTGCTGCTGCTCGCCGGCGGTTTCATCTTCATGGTCTATGACGGCGCCCGCTGGGTGGCCGACCAGACCCTGCGGTTCACCCGGTTCGGCCAGTTCTGGAACGACATCAATCAGGCCAGCCAGACCGCGTTCCGGACCTGGGTCGAGGCCAAGGCGCCGTGGCTCTGGAGTTCGGTGATCCGCCTGGTGCTGGACCAGCCGGTCTTCGCCGTCCTCGGCATTCTCGGCATCCTCCTGATGATCCTGTTCCGCCCGCGCAAGCCGCTGATCGGCTATTCCCGGGATTGAGCTCGATTCCCGCCGGGATCGATCCATCAATTGCCGCGAGGGAGTTCTGGCGCCGGCAGCCGCGTAACAGGGCTGACCCTTGCGCGTAAAGACCTATATTCCCTCTTGATCGCGAGCACGCCGCCTGGGCCCGGGCTATTTGGGCGCGAGCGACGGACGGCTCGTTGCGGAGACCCCATCATGCTGTTCATGCGCAAGACCACCGCATTGCCGAGCGCAGCCGAAGCGCTGCCGGGCCGTGCGCAAGCCATCCCGACCGCGACCACTCATTTCGTCAACGGCAGCAGATTGCAGCCGCCTTACCCCGCCGGCCTCGAGCAGGCCGTGTTCGGGCTCGGCTGCTTCTGGGGCGCCGAGCGCAAGTTCTGGGAGCTTGGCGATGGCGTTTACACCACCGCCGTCGGCTATGCCGGCGGCCATACGCCGAACCCCACCTATGAAGAGACCTGCTCGGGACGTACCGGTCACACCGAAGTGGTGCTGGTCGTGTTCGATCCGAAGAAGATCTCCTACGAGAAACTTCTGAAGACGTTCTGGGAGAGTCACAACCCGACGCAGGGCATGCGTCAGGGCAACGATGTCGGCACGCAATACCGAAGCGCGATCTACACTTCATCCGACGCGCAGAAGAAAGCCGCCGACGAATCCAGGACACTTTACCAGAAGGCGCTTGCCGCTAAGGGTCTCGGTGCCATCACCACGGAGATCGCGCCCGCCGGCGCATTCTATTTCGCCGAGGACTATCATCAGCAATATCTGGCGAAGAATCCCGCCGGCTATTGCGGCCTCGGCGGCACCGGCGTGGCGTGCCCGATCCGCGTGGGCGTGAACGCGTAGGTTTGTCTCTCGTCATGGCCGGGCTTGTCCCGGCCATCCACGTTCTTGGTGCCGCGAGAGAAGATCGTGGATGCCCGGGACAAGCCCGGGCATGATGGAGAGTGCGGGTGAATTCTCCCATCACCGCACCCCTCAACGCTTTATTAACCATAACAGGTGCATCACTGAGGCTGTCTCGTTTCGAGGGATTGGTCCGGTGCCGGTTGCACGCGCGTTTCGATGGTCGATCTTGGTTGCATCCCTGGCAGCGTCCGCCGCGCTGACCCTTGGGGGATGCATGCAGACCTCCGGCCCCGTTGCGATGACGCAGCCGCGCGCCGATCTCGACAGCATGGCGTATGGCCAGCCCTACGGCGCGCCGCAGCCGGTCGCCGTTGCTGGCGGCGGCGGCGCGATCAGCGCGCTGACCAGCTCCTTCGCGTCAGCGCCTGCGCCGATGCCCGTCGGCTACACCGGCCCCATGGCGGCGCCGGTGCGCTACGATGCCTCCTACCATCTCGACGCCGGCGACAAGCTTCGCGTCGTGGTCTACGGCCAGGAAGGTCTCACCAACAGCTACGCCATCGATGCCGGCGGCTCCATCACCATGCCGCTGATCGGCGCGGTGCCGGCACGCGGCCGCACCCCGGCAGGCCTCGCCGGTGAAATCGCAGCGCGCTTGCGCAATGGCTACATCCGCGAGCCCTCGGTCGCCGTCGAGGTCGAGTCCTATCGGCCGTTCTTCATCCTCGGCGAAGTCTCCGCGCCCGGCCAATATCCCTATGTGCCGAACATGACGGTCGAAAGCGCCGTTGCGATTGCCGGCGGCTTCTCGCCCCGCGCCAAGCGCGATGTCGTCACCGTCACGCATACCGAAGCCGGCGGCGCGATGCGCGCGGTCGTGCCGCTCGGCACGCCGCTGAACCCCGGCGACACCGTGTTCGTCGGCGAGCGCTGGTTCTGACGTATCTCTCCTCTCGTCATTCCGGGGCGCGACATAGTCGCGAGCCCGGAATCCATAACCCCCAATCGTGGTTATGGATTCCGGGCCTGCCCCTATCGGCGCATCCCGGAATGACGGAGAGAGTCGCGCGCCCTACTTCAAATGCTTCGCGAAAAATTCCATGCTGCGCGGCCAGGCGATGTCGGCGCTCGCCTTGTCGTAGCTCGCGCGCTCGTCGCAATGGAAGCCGTGCTGGGCGCCGGGATAGACGAACACATCGACATCAGGTCGCTTCGCCCTGACGGTCTCGACATCGGTCAGCGGAATGCCTGAATCCTTCTCGCCGAAATGCAGCTGCGTCGGCACCTTCGGCGTCTCGTCGGCAAAGCGCACGACCGCGCCGCCGTAATAGCCAATCGCGGCCTTCAGGCCCGATAGTCGCGTCGCCGCGACAAAGGCGATGCTGCCGCCGAGGCAAAAGCCGATGATGCCGACCGGGCCGACGCTCTTCATCGCGTCGATCGCGGCCTGGGTATCGCGCAGCATCGCCTCCCAGTCGGGACTGGCGACGAATTTGCGTGCCTCGGCGATCTCCTCGGGCGTATAGCCGGACTGGAAGTTCGGCGTCGTGCGGTCGAAGATCGACGGCGCGATCGCGACATAGCCTTCACCGGCGAGACGATCGCAAACCGAACGGATGTGGTGATTGACCCCGAAAATTTCCTGGATCACCACCACCGCGCCCTTCGGGCTGCCGGAGGGATCCACGCGATAGGCGCCGAGCTGGAAATTGTCGGAGGCCGTCAGTTTGATGTCCTGTCCCATGCGGGTTGTCCTTCTTGTTACCGATCCGAAATTTTTGCTCTCACCCCTCATCCTGAGGAGCGCTCCAACGGAGCGCGTCTCGAAGGATCGAGGCCAGGATGCGAGAGCGGGGCCTGCATGGTTCGAGACGGCGCTTCGCGCCTCCTCACCATGAGGATCACTCCCACATCCAGCTCTCGCCATAGTCCTCCTTCCATCCCGCCAGGCGTCCGTGACGGAATTGCAGGAACAGGCGGTGGCGGGTGGGGATCAGGCGGCTGCCGCCGATGTTGCGCAGGGCGAGATAGATCTCGTTGCCGGGACGCCCCCGCACATATTGCAGCGGCTGGCCAAGGACGCGCGCGGCCTGATCGGCATCCATGCCGAAGGCGAGCGGCGTGGTGTTCGACAAGGTCTCGACGAAAGGCCGGCGCGGCGGCATCGTGCCGAAGGACTCGGCCTGCGCGGACACAGACATCGACAGCAACACCGCGCTCGCAGCCAACATCGTCCGCTTCATGGCCTGAGCTCCCGTCCGACCGTTTTACTCCGGCAAGTTCTTCAGGAAAGGCAGTACGGCGTCAACAAAAGCCTTGGGCTGATCGATGTTGACGGCATGTCCGGCGGCGGGGATCACGACCTTTTGTGCGCCGGGGATTTTTGCCGCCATGTAATCCGACGCGGCGAGGAACGGCGTGTCGTCGGCGCCGACCACGATCAGGCTGGGCACCTTGATGTCGGGCAGTAGCTCGATCACGCGCGCGTCGCGCTGGGTCAGCATGCCGCGCGCGGCAAGGGCCAATCCCCTGGCGTTGCGGTGGCTGGCGGTGGCGCGTTCGCGCGTTGCCGATTGCAGCATCGCCAGTCCCTCCCGGTCGAGCTTGTCGGCGGTGCCGAGCGCCCGCGCGTTCCAGGCCTGCCGCGCATCGTCCTTCTTGAAGCCGGGGCCGGTGTCGATGATCAGCAGCGCGCGAGTCCGATCCGGATACGCGCGATAGAATGCGAGCGACATGTAGCCGCCGAGCGACAGGACGCCGATGATGGCGCGCCTTGCTCCGACCGCATCGAGGATCGCCGCCATGTCACCCACAGTCAGCGCTTCGCTGTAGGCGCCGGGATCGTCGGGATAATCGGATTGGCCGTGGCCGCGCATGTCCCACAGGATCAGCTTGCAATCCTTGGCCAGCGCGTCGACCTGCCCATGCCACATCGCCGAGGTCGAGGAATAGCCGTGCGTGAGCAGCAATGGCGCACCGTTGCCGTGGACTTCGTAATGGATGCTGACACCGTCCCGATTGATCCGAGGCATTGTTTCCGCCCTTTCTTTTTCTCTCGCCGCGAACTTGCTTCTTCACCCTCCCCTTCAGGGGAGGGTGAGTTTCGCCTTCGGCAACACTCTAACCTGCCGAGTTACATCGAGGAAACCGCCCCGGGCGGCGTGTATGCGCGGAACACGCGCTGGTTGCGTCCAGTCGCTGCGCACTCGTCGCCATCGCAACGCACAACGAGCAGACCTCAGCTTTGTTTCGATCGATTCCAAATTGCATTTGCCTCTGGCTGCGAACGCGATCATTCTTGTCAGCAAGGTGGGCGCCAGCCCGGTGGGTGTCCGCCATTTCAAGTTGCCGCCGTAAGCGGCTTCATGCACCGGCAGGGGAAGACGCCTATGCCAACGCTCACCATCAACGGGCGGAGTCTGTCCGTGGATGCGGCTAACGACACGCCGCTCCTTTGGGCTATCCGCGAACAATTGCAGATGACCGGCACCAAGTTCGGCTGTGGTGCCGGGCTGTGCGGTGCCTGCACCGTGCACGTCAACGGCGAAGCCGTGCGCTCGTGCCAGACCATGCTCAGCGACGTCGCCGGCAAGAAGATCACCACCATCGAAGGCCTCGCCCCGAAGGGCGACCATCCGCTTCAGAAGGCGTGGATCGCCGAGCAGGTTCCGCAATGCGGCTACTGCCAGTCCGGACAGATCATGCAGGCGGCGTCGCTGCTGGCCAAGAATCCCAATCCGACCAAGGACGAGGTCGTGGCGCATATGGACGGCAATCTCTGCCGTTGCATGACCTATTCGCGGATCCAGAAAGCCATCATGCGCGCCGCCACCGAGATGCGCACCGCATCCGCTTCTGGCAACGAGCGGAGCCCCACATGAACAAGCACGTGAACAACATCACCCCCGAAACGGCCGATCTCAGCCGCCGCTCCTTCCTCGTCGGCACGGCCGCCAGCGGCCTCGTGCTCGGCTATGCCGGCGTGCCCGGCATCGGTGAAGCGCTTGCCGCGGCTCCCGCCAATTTCGAGCCGAGCGTCTGGTATGCCATTTCGCCCGACGGTCTCGTCACCGTGACTTGCGGCAAGGCCGATATGGGCCAGCACATCGCCTCCACCATGGCGCAGATCGTCTGCGAGGAGCTTGGGGCGAAGTGGAGCGACATGCGGGTCAACCTCGCCTCCAACGATCCGAAGTTCAACGACCCCGTGCTCGGCGCGCAGATCACCGGCGGCAGCTGGTCGACCATGATGAACTTCGACGCCATGAGCCGGGCCGGCGCAGCCGGCCGGATCGCGCTGACGGAAGCCGCCGCCGCCGCCATGGGCCTGCCGCCCTACTTCAAGGATCAGCTCGTCGTGCGCGACTCCATGGTCACGCATCCGAAGTCGAAGAAGCAGATGTCGTTCGGCGACATCGTCAAGAGCGGCAAGGCCACCAAGACCTTCACGCCGGACGAGCTCAAGGCGATCAAGCTGAAGACGCCGGATCAGTACACCATGATCGGGGTGTCGGTGCCGCAGCTCGACATCCCCTCCAAGACCAACGGCACCGCCAAATACGGCATCGACGTGATGCTGCCGGGCATGGCCTATGGTGCGATCGTCACCCCGCCGGTGCGGTTCGGGGCGACGGTGAAATCGGTCGACGACGCTGAGGCCAAGAAGGTCCCCGGCTTCATCAAGGCCGTCATCCTCGACGACAAGACACAGACGACGTCGGGCTGGGTGGTCGCGGTGGCCGGCACTTACGCCAACGCCAGGAAGGCGGCGCAGGCGCTGAAGATCGCCTATGACGGCGGCCCGAACGCGAAGGTGTCGAGCCAGTCGCTGCTCGACGAGGCCAAGCGGCTGCAGAAGCTTGAGGATTCCGGCCAGTTCTTCGTCAAGGACGGCGATCCCAGCGCGGCTTTCGGCGCGGCGGCCAAGGTGGTCGAGGCCGAGTACACCACCAGCATCAACATCCACGCGCCGATGGAGCCGATGAACGCCACTGCGGAGTTCAAGGGCGACATCCTGCATATCTATTCGGGCAACCAGTTCGCGACGCGCTCCGGCGCGATCGCAGCGGGCGCTGCCGGGATCGATCCGAAGTTCGTGGTGATGCACCAGCTCTGGCTCGGCGGCGGCTTCGGCCGCAGGCTCGATGCCGACATGATGGTGCCGGCCGTGCAGGCGGCCAAGGCGGTCGGCAAGCCGGTGAAGGTGATCTATTCGCGCGAGAACGACATGACGATGGATTTCTCGCGTCCGCTCACCTACCAGAAGGTGAAGGCCGGCGTGGACGGCGACGGCAAGCTCACCGCGCTCAGCCACGACGTGGTCTCGGCCTGGCCGACCCAGCGCTGGGGGATCCCCGATTTCCTCACGCCCTCGGTCGACAAGAAGGGTCCGCTCGATTCCTTCACGGTGAACGGCGCCGACTTCTTCTACACAGTGCCCAACCATCATGTGCGCGCGATCAAGAACGAACTCGCGCACAACGCCACCCCGTCGGGCCAGCTCCGTTCGGTGGCGCCCGGCTGGACCTTCTGGGCGATCGAAAGCATGATCGACGAGATCGCGGTTGCGACCGGTAAGGACCCGGCGCAGTTCCGCATCGCGCTGCTCGACGGCAAGGGCAAGAACGACGGCGGCGCGCAGCGGCTGCGCAACACGCTGCTCGCCGCGATGGGTCTGTCCGGCTACGGCACCAGGCAATTGCCGAAAGGCGAGGGCATGGGTGTGGCCTGCGTCTCGTCGCAGGAGCGCGCGACCGCGAGCTGGACGGCCTGTGTCGCCCATGTCGCGGTGGCGCCATCGGGCGAGGTGACCGTGAAGAAGCTCACGGTCGCAACCGACGTCGGCACCCAGGTGCATCCCGACAATATCCGCGCCCAGGTCGAGGGCGCGGCGTTGTGGGGCCTGTCGCTGGCGATGTACGAGAAGGCGACCTTGAAGGACGGTGGCATCGAACAGACCAATTTCGACAGCTACACGCCCTTGCGCATGAGCCAGATGCCCGAGGTCGCGGTCGCCGTGATCGCCAACGGCGAAAAGGCCACCGGTGTCGGCGAGCCCGCCGTCACGGTGGTCGCCCCGGCCATCGGCAACGCCATCTTCAACGCCAGCGGCGCCCGCGTCCGGGCGCTGCCGATCACGGCCGAGGCCGTGAAGGGCGCGATGAAGGCGTGAGGTGGCCGAAAGGCTGTTTGAGGCGATCCGCCGGAGGCCAGCCTCCGGCGGATTTTGTTTGTCATGCGGAAGGCCGCATCCAATCGTCCCGCTGCGCCACTGCGGGGCGTCATGGAAGCATTGTTCCGACATCGCAGGCGTGTCCGGTGGGGCGAAGAACGTAGAAAGCGTGGCGAAGCGAATGGCGCGAAAACTGAAGACCTATCAGACATCGCTGGGCTTCTTTGAGCAGGCCATCGCCGCCCCGTCGATGAAGGCTGCCCTGGAGGCGTGGGGCGCCGACAGCAATCTGTTTCACCAGGGTGTGGCGAAGGAGAGCCGCGATCCGGACATCATCGCCGCGACCATGGCGAAGCCGGGCGTCGTGCTCAAACGGCCGGTGGGAACAGACGGGCCGTTCGGTGAGCACGCCGACCTGCCGAAGACTCTCGGCGAGGACGGGCTCAAGAAGGCTGCCCTCGCGGGAGCGGGTCGCAAGCCTGCAGGTCGCAAGGCGAAAAAATCGTTGTCCCGCTCGGCCAAGGCGGACGACCGGAAAGCGGCTGAAGCGTACGAACGCGAGCGGCAAAGCCGCGAGCGCGCGGAGGCGAAGGAAGAGGCAGCCCGGCAGAAACAGCGCGAACGCAGGCAGCGGGCCGTCGACAAGGCGCAGAGGGCCTTGGACAAGGCGAGGGACGAGCACACCCAGCGCGCCGCCGCCCTGCAAACCGAAGTCGAGAAGATCCAGGCGCGGCTGAATGCGGAGGAGGCGGGTTGGAACGAGATGCACGCGAAGCTCCAGGCGGCATTGCGGCGCGCGGGAGACGGGGGCTGACATAGACCGCCTGGGCACTGGAGGGAGGCGCAACCGCGAAAATATCCCTTTATTATCAACGGCCCGGCTACTGTGCATGGGGTTGTTTTCGATCTTTGGCCCGAAGCCAGAACCGATATCCCTAAAATTGCGCTCAATTCCGCAAGGCTCCCTTGAGCACGCCTCTTAAGGTCCGGGGAACCTGATCCGGATTAGGCTTTCGCCAAATATTCTCCCGTGCTCTTGGGGACGTCATGAACGCGCCAGCCAAATCCGCCGTCAAACGCCGGCTTCTGCTCGCCTCCGACCGGAGCGATGCGAGCAGCGAGCTCGCCAGCATCCTCAAGGCGGTCGGCGACGTCTCGACGGTGACGACACAGGAGATTCCCGAGCAGCCCTCGCGCGATCTGTCCGGCCTCGTCGTCGACATCAATCTGCGTTCGCCCGAAAGCGTGCAGCGGGTGCGCAACAAGCTGCGCGGCGATGCCTATCACGCGATGCCGCGGCTGTTCGTGCTTGCGGATGCCCTGCATCACGGCACCATGCAGGCCTGGGCGCTCGGGGCCACCGACACGATCTCGCGGCCGCTGCAGCCCGATGCGATCCTGCAGCGCATCCGCGCCGCATTTCCCGACACCACGGTCTATGACGAAACCGATCGCGGCAAGACGCTGAACCGCGGCGTCGAAGCGGCGCATGCGGTGCTGACGAAGATGTTCGAGAAGTTGCCGCTCGGCGTGCCCTTGAGCTTCGACGACGTCGTCGCTGCCGAGAACAAGATCCTGAAGGCCATCAAGCACTCCTCGTTGCGCGAATGGCTCACCGCCGTCGGCTGCCACCATGTCGGCAGCTATCGGCATTGCCTGTTCGTCACCGGCTTTGCGGTCGCCTTCGCGCAGCATCTCGGCATGCGCGAGGACGACCAGCGCCGGCTGACCCGCGCCGCCCTGCTGCACGACGTCGGCAAGGCATTCGTTCCCACCGCGCTGCTCGACAAGCCCGGCAAGCTCACGGACGAGGAGATGGACTTGGTTCGCCAGCATCCGCGCCGCGGCTATGACGCGCTCGCCGAGCAAGGCGGCTTCCCGCCGGAGATGCTGGACGTGGTGCTGCATCACCACGAATTCCTCGACGGCTCGGGCTATCCGAACAATCTGTCGTCGAACCAGATCAGCGACATCGTGCGGTTGACGACGATCGTCGACATCTACGCTGCCCTGGTGGAGAAGCGCGCCTACCGCATGCCCTTCACCCATTCCCGCGCCTTCACGATGATGGAAGGCATGGGCGGCAAGCTGGATCAGCAATTGTTGCAGGCCTTCAGGCCGGTGGCGCTGGGATCGTTCTGATAATTGAGCCTTTCATTCCGGGGCGATGCCAAGCATCCAACCCGGAATCTCCAGATTCCGGGTTCCACGCTGCGCGTTGCCCCGGAATGACACGCCTTACTCAACCATCTTCCTCAGCTCCGCCTTCGCCACCTTCTCCAGCGTCGACCGCGGCATGTCGTCGACGAACCTCACCTCGCGCGGGACCTTGAAATCGGCAAGGCCCTTGCGGCAGGCGGCCATCACGCGGTCGTGCAGATCGGGCGGAGCGCCCGCGACGCCGCCATGCGGGATGATGAAGACGACAGGCACCTCGTCCAGCATCGGATGCTTCTTCGCCACCACCGCCGCCTCGCGCACGCCGGATACGACCGCGATCACCTGCTCGATCTCCGAGGCCGCGACGTTCTCGCCGCCGACCTTCAACATGTCCTTGGCGCGGTCGCCGAACTTGATGAAACCGTTCTCCAGCCGCGTCACGCGGTCGCCGGTGAGGAAGAAGCCGTTCGCGTCGAAACTTTCGCGCGTCGCCGTCTCGTTGTGGAGATATTCGGCGAACAACGACAGGCCGGGAATGCCCTTGATCGCGAGATTGCCGGTGTCGCCGATCTCGGTCGGCCGGCCGTCGTCGTCGGTGATGCGGATCTGATACTCCGGTGCGGCGCGGCCGATCGACATCGGAATGTTGGGCTGGTCGACCTCGCCGATGATGCCGTGGGTGATGGTTTCGGTCATGCCCCACCAGCCGATCATCTTGACGCCGAAGGCGGCGAAGGCCGGCGGCTCGCTGATGGCGGTGCCCCACAGGCGGAACTTGTGATCCCTCGGAATCTCCTGCTCGAGCAGCGCTTTCATGCAGAACGCAATGGTCGAGGTCCAGGTCGAACCGTGCTCGCGCGCGACGCCCCAGAACCGGCTCGCCGAGAAGCGCGGCTGGATCACGCAGGTGGCGCCGACCCATAGTGCGGCCAGCATGGAATAGGCCAGCGCGTTGGTGTGGAACAGCGGCAGATAGGTCTGGTGCACGTCGCTCGCGTGCAAATCCTCATGCGCGGCGTTGATCTTGGCGCCCCACAGCGCGTTGGCATGGGTCCAGAGCACCGCCTTCGGACGCGACGTCGTGCCCGACGTGTACTGCACGCTGCATGGCGCGAGCGGATCGGTCGCGCGGCGCGGACGGTCCGCGCTGTCGGCGAACAGCGCCTCGAAGCTGTCGCCGCGCGTGACGGCCTGCGCTGGCGCCGCGCCGGCATCGTGCGAGGTCACCGCCATCCAGCGGATGTTGCGGCAGTTCTGCGCGACGATCTCGGCATAGGCCGGCTGTGTGATCGCGGCGACAGCGCCGCAATGATCGGCGAAGTACGCGATCTCCGCGGGCGCCGAACGGGTGTTGGTGGTGACCGCGATCGCGCCGAGTTCGACGCAGGCGAACCAGGCCAGCAGCGCCTCGATGCAATTGTCCAAGTGAATGAGGACATACTCGCCGGGCTTGACGCCGCGCCTGGCGAGCCCCGCCGAGAGCGCGCCGACCCGCTCGTGAAACTCGCCATAGCTCCAGCGCCGCGCGGGCGCGTCGAACGGCGCCCAGATCAGGAACGGATGTGAGCCGCGCACCTCGGCGCGCATCCTGAGCAGCCACGGCACGTCGAGTCCGTCGAACGGGCCCACGATTCCAGCGGCGGTGTGTTGACGTGACATGTGTCCTCCCATGCAGCCTGCATCTTGGTGGCGGCTGTCTTTGGATGATTGCGTCTTCCTGCCATCGAATGACGCGGCGCGCAAATCGGAGGCGACGACATGCCGGTTGGTGCGCGCACTCTCTCTCCTCCGTCATGGCCGGGCTTGACCCGGCCATCCACGCCTTGCCGCGCAAAGAACGTGGATGCCCGGGGCAAGCCCGGCATGACGGTTGAATATTCTGCCCGTCGCTCAATCCTCGTACGACGAGATCTCGATCAAGCTGCCGTCCGGATCGCGGCAATAGACCGAACGCAGCGTGCCGCGGGCGCCCTGCCTGGGGCCCGGGCCTTCCTCGATCGCGACGCCATGCGCCTGCAAGTGCGCCACCACCTCGTCGGGCGTGGCGGAGGTGAGGAAGCACAGATCCTCGCTGCCGGCGGTCTGATGATCCGCGGTGAACCATTCCACCTTGTCGGCATCGCGTGGCCGGACGTTGATCTTCTGGTTACCAAAGTGCAGCGAAGTCCGCGGCGCTTTGCCGCCGCCGGGATCGAACGACCTGACTTCCATGCCGAGGATATTGCGATACCACGCGGCGCTTGCTGCCACGTCGGTGACGTTGATCACGAGATGATCGAGGGCTTCGACCTTGACCGGCATGCCTTATCCTTTCGTCGCGATGCGCCGCGCACGCTTTCCGCCTGCGGCAAGCTTTGTTACAACCGCGCCGACGCCACTTTCAAGACATCCGGCCTTCAATAACAACGACCTTTGAAGAACAACACTTGGGAGAACCCTTGAGATGATCACTCGCCGTTCCGCGCTGGGCCTGCTCGCCGCCACGCCTCTTGCAGCCGGGCCGCTGTCGAAGGCATTTGCCGCCGATTATCCCTCCCGGCCGGTGAAGTTCGTGGTCGGTTATCCGCCGGGCGGCGCCACCGACATTCTCGCGCGCCTGATTGGCCAGCGGCTGTCGGAGCGGCTCGGGCAGCAATTCGTGGTCGAGAACAAGCCGGGTGCCGGCAACAATATCGGCACCGAATCGGTCGTGAATGCGGAGCCCGACGGCTACACCGTGCTGCTGGTCAATCCGGCCAACTACATCAACGCCACGCTCTACGCGAACCTCAAGTTCAGCTTCGTGCGCGACATCGCGCCGGTCGCCAGCTTCCAGCGCGTGCCGAACGTGATGACCGTCAACAAGGACGTGCCGGCCAAGACCGTTGCCGAATTCATCGACTACGTGAAGGCCAATCCCGGCAAGGTGAACATGGCCTCGTCCGGCAACGGCACCTCGGTGCACCTGTCCGGTGAGATGTTCATGGCGATGACCGGCTGCAAGATGCAGCACGTGCCCTATCGCGGCGCGGCGCCCGCCATCACCGACATGCTCGGCGGACAGGTGCAGGTGATCTTCGACAACATGCCCTCGATCATCCAGCACATCCGCTCCGGCAGCTTGCGTGCGCTCGGCGTCACCACGGCGCAGCGTTCGCCGCAATTGCCCGACGTGCCCGCCATCGGCGAAACCGTGAAGGACTACGAGGCGAGCGCTCTGTTCGGCATGGGCGCGCCGAAGAACATGCCCAAGGACCTGATCGCCAAGCTCAACAGCGAGATCAACACGCTGATGAAGGAACCCGACATGACCAAGCGCCTGGTCGAACTCGGCGGCGATCCGCTGGTGCTGACGCCGGAGGCGTTCGGCAAGGAGATCGAGGCCGAGACCGCGAAGTGGAAGAAAGTCGTCGAGTTCGCGGGCCTGAAGGTCGAGTAGCGGTGTTGTGATCGGGGGGGATTGGAGCCCTGCCGGTCGGCAGTGCTTTGTGCTGTGTAGTGTTTTTTGTCTGATCCGCTTCGTTGATCCGGAACAAGGCGGCGCGGCGAAACCTGATCAGGATGTGGCGCGTATGTCGCATCAGGATGGGAGTTGGAATCATGCGCATGATGCAATGGACGTTGCCCGCGCTCGCCGCCATGGCTCTCGCCGGGGTCGCAACCGTCACGCCCGCTGCGGCCCGCGATTATCCCTGGTGCGCCCAGGGCGGCGAGTATGACTATCCCGGCGAATGCGCCTACAGCACCTACGAGCAATGCCAGGCCAGCGTGTCCGGCCGGCTTCTGTTCTGTGACCGCAATCCGCGCCTGGCCTACTGGCCGCCGCCGCAACCGGGGCCGAAACGCCGCGCGCGGCCGGTTGCGCCGTATTGAGCCGGAGCCGCGGCGGTCCCGCGACGGGCCGGCGCGCCAAAGCCCCGCCAGAGGCGGGGCTTTTCGCTGTTTGACCGGGTTCACTTCGACGGGACGTAGTCGAATTTGTCTGGCTGCACGATGAAGAACAGGCAATCGGCGTCGGATACGCATTTGGTGACGTGGGGTTCCTTGCCGCGCTGGAACCAGTAGGAGCCGACCGGCAGCGGAACGTCGTTTCGCCCGCCTTGGGCGTTGATCGCGGTCCCCTCGATCACGACCGCATAATAATCCGCCGTGTGGGTGTGAAGCGGACTGACGAAATGCGCGGGCATCCTGACAAAGGTGCCGTGCTTGCCCGTCGCCAGATCGCCATAGGCCGGGCCCGCCTTGAGTTCACCCACCTCCGTCTTCACCCCGGTCGGCCCAAAGGTGATCTTGTCGGCGGGAATGCTGATGGAAACCGGTGCGTCTTGCGCTTGCACCGGAGAGCCGGTCCAGCAGACGATGGCGAGCAGCAATGCTGCCAGTCGGAGCGGGTTTGTCATTGCTGTGATCCTTCTCTGTGTGCGTTTCAGGCCGCCGCGCGCACGACCGGGAAATCGATCTCGGTCTCGGCGACGTTGTTGATGAAATTGGTGAGGACATTAAGCGCGACATTGGCGACGATCTCGATGACTTCTGCTTCGCTGGCGCCGGCCTTGCGCACGGCGGCCAGATCGGCGTCGCTCACCTTGCCCCTGGCGAGCGCGACCGCGCGCGCAAAGGCCAGAATGGCATCGGTCTTCGCGTCGGTGGCATGGCCGGTGCGGTTCAGCGCAATCTCGGATTCGCTCAGCTTGGCGAAATTGGCGCCGAGATAACTGTGCGCGGACAGGCAATAGTCGCAGCCGTTCACCTCGGCCACCGCCAGCGCGATCTGTTCGCGCCGTGCCGGCGTCAGGGTCCGGCCCAGCGCCTTGGAGAAGGCGAGGTAGCCCTCGAGCGCGGCGGGGCTCAGCGCCGTCACGCGAAACAAATTGGGGATCGATCCCATCTGCGCTTTTACTCCGTCGAGCAAGGCATGGGAGGCGGCGGGAGCGGCGTCAGGTTCGGGAATGGTCAGGCGGGACATGGAATTCTCCGTTGCTGCAGGTCAGTCTGCGCCGTTGGTATGCGCCCTTGTGGCCTGCGCGATAATCAGCAAAGATTGCACTTCTTTATCGCGTCTTGCGGGATAATCAGATGGATCAGATGCAGGTGTTGCGCACCTTCGTCGCCGTTGCGGACAAGCGAAGCTTCGTCGAGGCGGCCCGTGCGCTCGGGGTCTCACCCACGGCGGCGAGCCGGGGCATTGCCGGTCTCGAGGAGACGCTCGGGGTCACGCTGCTGCGCCGGACCACGCGCTCGGTTGCGCTGACGCCGGAGGGCGAGGCCTATCTCGACCGCTGCCGCCACGCGCTGGAGGAACTCGACGACGCCGCGCGCGCGGTGCGCGGCGACACGGCCGAGCCCCGAGGCGTGCTGATCGTCACCGCGCCCGTTGTGTTCGGGCGGATGCATATTCTTCCGATCGTTGAACGATTGCTGCGCGCCCATGCCGGGCTCGACGTCCGCCTGACGCTGACTGATCGCGTGGTCAGGCTGGTCGAGGAAGGCATCGATGTCGCCGTGCGTATCGCCGAGCTGTCGGACAGTGCGCTTCACGCGGTCCGGATCGCGCAGGTCCGGCGCGTGCTTGTCGCCAGCCCGAAATACCTCAAGAGCCGTGGGGTGCCGGCCAGCATCGCCGAACTCGGCGGCCACGACCTGATCGGCTTCGACAATTTCACCCGCAACGGCGAATGGCGCTTCGGCCCTTCCGGCGAAGCCGTCGTCAAATGCGAGCCGCGGCTGATGACCAACAGCGTCGACGCCGCGATCGATGCCGCCATCTCCGGCCTCGGGATTTCGCGCGTGCTCGACTATCAGGTCGAGCAGCACGTCGCCGCCGGCCGCTTGCGCTATCTGCTTGCCGACAGTGATCCGCCGTCGGTCCCGGTCAGTCTCGTCTATCAGGCCAATCGGCTGCGCTCGCCGAATGCGCGCGCGCTGATCGAGGCAGCGCGGCACCACTTCGCCGCTCGCGCCGCGGCGCGCAGGAAGGGTGCTGCGCGCTGATTGCAATGCGCCGGCGCATCACATCTATCGCTTCGCGTCGACCTGCGCCGCGGCATTGCACGTGATCAGCATCGTGTACGGCCGCGCGTTGCCGGCGATGTCGGTGGTCTTGAGCTCGACCTTCGGCTCGGCGGTCTGGTAGGGCACCACGGAATTGTCGAGGAAGTCGCGCAGCGCGCCGGTCTTGATGGCGAAGTTGATGTTTTCGGGAATGGTGCCGGTCGAAGCGACGACGCGGAGCGCATCGACCTTTCCGGTGACCACGCCCACGATCTGTCCGGCGGTGTCGAACAGCGGTCCGCCGCTATTGCCCGGCTGCACGGGTGCGCTGATTTGCAGAAAGCGCGTGTCGTTGCGCAGGCCGCTGAGCGAGCTCACGATACCGGTCGTGACGGTGAAGTCCGAGGTCAGCATTCCGACGTAAGGAAAGCCGATCGCGACGACGGAATCGCCCGAGCGGATCGAGCGGTCGCGGATGCGAACGAAGTCCTTGAACGTCGTGGTCGAGGGCGCCTGCAACAGGGCAAGATCGTTGTTCGCATCGTTCGACACGATGCGCAGCACCACCGCGGCCTCGCCGGTGAGGTTGCCCTTGATGTCGCCGACACAGCCGTCGATCACATGATTGTTGGTGACGATATGCCCGTTAGCGCTGACGACGAAGCCGGTTCCGGCCTTGACGCGGGTGGCTTTGCTGCCCGTCGGTGCCGCCTGCTTGTCCGGTGCGGGCTGCGGCTTGGCGGCTGTCTTGGTGAAGTCGCCGGCCTTGTCGAGCCCGTCGGCTTTCACCTTGGTCACGCAATTGGCCAAAGCGGCGATCACCGGCCCGGTCGAGGCCAGATCGAAATTCAGGACGGCGCGACCGGCCGTCGCCACCATCAGGCTCGCCTTCTGGAATGCCCGCACGACATTGAGCGGCATGACGGCCGTGAGCATGTTGGATTGATAGGCCGTAGCATACAGCCTGGCTTGCTCCTGTCCGTCAAACGTCACGTCGATCGCGGCGTTCTCGCCCTTGTTGAAACGGTAATTGGGACTTGCAAAGGCGAGCGACCATGTGCCGGCGGCATTCTGGCTCACGACGAGGATGACGCCGTTCGCGTAGGGGGTCGTGGCCGCGCAATGCGAGAAGGCGCCCGTCTCGTCATTGCTGAAGGCGCCGCCGATCCAGTTGCCGACATTGACGCTGCCGAACGGCCCCTTCGCATATCCCGTTCCGATGACACTCAGTTGCAACAGTGACGCAACGACAAATGACTTAAGCCACATACTTCCCCCGGACCGCTTTTGCGTCCATCTTATCCGGGCAGAGGCGGCTGGTGCAACCGTCAGTTGTTGTCGCCGCCGGGCTGGCGCGATACGGTTTCCCGGCTTGTCTTTACTTTGCGGTGCTATATGCTTTGCGATACAAAGTAAGAGGGTTCGCCGCCGATCAGATGGGCCGAACCCCGGACTTCAAGGGCGGAGCGAGGTTTGGCGTTGCCGATGCGCGATCTCGACAAGGCGCTGGCCGATATCGTGGCAATCCGCAGCCAGATCGCGGCGGGCACGGCGTTCCGCGGTTACGGCCCGGCGACGATGGCCGCGACCGGCGCCGTGGCGCTTTTCACCGCGATCCTGCAATTCTGGCTGCTTGGGGATCCCACCGGCGAACCGCTCGGCTTCTTCGTGGGCTGGCTCATCGCGGCCGCGCTCTCCGGCCTGATGATCGGCATCGAGATGCGGGCACGGTCGCGCCGCCATCATTCGGGCCTCGCCGACGCCATGATTTATCAGGCGGTCGAACAGTTCCTTCCCGCCGGCGTCGCGGGCGTTCTGCTCGCCGTGGTGATGTGGAAGTTCGCGGCCGAGACGCTGTGGCTGTTGCCCGGTCTCTGGCAGATCCTGATATCGCTCGGCATCTTCGCCTCCGTACGCTCGCTGCCGCGTACCGTCGCGCTCGCGGGTGCCTGGTACTTCGTATCCGGCTTTGCCGTCGCCGTGCTGGCGAGCCAGACCCACACGCTCTCGCCCTGGACCATGGGACTGCCATTCGTGATCGGGCAGTCGGTGATGGCGGGCATCCTGTATTTCGCGTCCGGAGACCATGATGTCGAAGACTGACAGTGCGCCGTTCTCCTACGAGGGGCTCGACCGCATCATCCACGAGAAGGCGAGGCTCGGGCTCCTGACCTCGCTGATGGCGCATCCCAAGGGGCTGGCCTTCGCCGATCTCAAGCAGCTCTGCGGCCTCACCGACGGCAATCTTAGCCGCCATCTGGCCGTGCTCCAGGAGGCCGGCCTCGTCGAGGTGACCAAGGGCTATGAGGGCAATCGCCCGCACACCACCTGTCGCCTCACCAAGGCGGGCCGCCGCCGCTTCCTCGACTATCTCACCGTCCTCGAACGGCTGGTGCGCGACGCTGCGAAAGCCGCCGGCCGCGAGGCGCCGCCGCTCGGCCGCCTCGGTATCGTCTCGACCTGATACCCCCTTTTTGACCGGAGACTTTGCAATGCAAAGTGACATGCCCTCGCGCAACGAGAAGCTTCACGTCGGCATCATCATGGACGGCAACGGGCGGTGGGCGACGCGGCGCGGCCTGTCGCGTCTGCGCGGCCACGAGGCCGGCGTCGAGACGATCCGGCGCATCGTCGAGGCCGCGCCCAAGCAGGGCATCGGCACGCTGACGCTCTATGCCTTCTCCACCGATAATTGGCGCCGGCCGAAGGCCGAGGTTGCTGCGTTGATGACGCTGTTGCGCTTCTATCTCGGCAACGAGGTGGAGAGCCTGGTCAAGAACGGCGTGCGCCTCACCGTGATCGGCCGCCGCGATCGCCTGCCTGACGGCATCGCCAATGCGATCGCGCGTGCCGAGAACGCCACTGCGCATGGCAGCACGCTGCACTTGCGCGTCGCCGTCGATTATTCCGCGCGCGATGCCATCCTCGACGCGGCGGCCAAGGCCGTGGCGCTGACCAACCTCACCCGAGAGGCCTTCTCGCAGCTCGTCACCGGCGAGGCCGGCCTTCGCGACGTCGATCTCATCATCCGCACCTCGGGCGAGAAGCGGTTGTCGGACTTCCTGCTCTGGGAAGGCGCCTATGCCGAGCTGCACTTCACCGAACGGATGTGGCCCGAATTCGATGCGGACGATCTTGCCGCCGCCTTGGCCTCCTTCCACGGCCGCGAGCGCCGCTTCGGCGGCCTCCAGGCGATCATGCCCAATGAGGTGCCGTCGCTCTCGCGTGTGTGACGTACGCCACACGGAAACGGTCTGTTCGTTCTGAGCAGCAAGATTGGCGGCCATGTCCAAGCAGCGTCCTGGCGGCCTCGGTTAGCTGTGTGTCCAACGCAACCTGCCGAGGACGCCGCGCATGTCACAGCTATTACGGGATGCCGTTGTCAAGCCGGACCAGGCGAACGGCCCCATCTGCATCAGGCCCGCCGATGTGTCCGATATGGAGAGACTTTCGATCTATTTCACCGGCCTTTCCATGACGACGCGCAACAAGCGCTTCATGGGCGCGCGGGCCGACATCGCAAGGGTCGCGGCCGAATGCGTCGCCAGGGCCGGCCATCCCGATCATTTCACTCTGCTCGCCGAACTCAGGCAGGAGGGGTATGGCACGATCATCGGTGAGACGATCTACGTCTACGACGCCGCCACGCGGCATGGCGAATTCGCCATCTCGGTCGCGGACGTCTTCCAGCGCAGGGGTCTCGGCTTGCAGATGATGAATGCGATGGAGCGGCGCGCGAGCGATCTCGGTCACGAGATGATTGCTGCCGAGACGGCCAGGGCCAATGCCGAAATGCGCGGTCTTGCGAAGAAGGCGGGCTTTGCGGACACCGGCCTCGGCGACTGGCAGTCGGTTCATTTCGCCAAGCGCCTGCCGCCGGTCGCGTCCGCGCGTTGATTGCCGCGCGGCACGGATCGTGCTCTAGTATCGCAGCAACGGGGTATCGCAGCGATCGGAGCTTTCGGCGATGCGCGCAGTGTTGAACTATTGCACCGGCGGGACGGAGCGGCAGGTGACGGCGGGTACGGTCGTCGTCAGCGAGGGCAGCACCACCGGCCATCTCTATGTGCTGATGCAGGGCAAGCTCGAGGTGCTCAAGGGCGAGATGATCGTCGCCACCGTCACCGAACCCGGCGCAGTGCTTGGCGAGATGTCCGTGCTGCTGAGCCAGCCGCACACTGCGACGGTGCGCGCCTGCTCCGACGCGGTCGTCTACGAGTTCGAGGACGCCGCCTCGTTCCTCAAGCAGGCGCCGGGGGTGGCGCTGCTGATCGCACAAATGCTGGCGCAGCGTCTCAACGTCGCCAACACCTACCTGGCCGATCTCAAGCGGCAATATGCCGGCCACGGCACGCATCTGGCCATGGTCGGCGAAGTGCTCCAGAGCATGATCAACCTGCCGCCGCTCGAGGTCTCGCCAGGCTCGGATCGGCAATCCGACCCAAGAATGTAAGCCAGTCCGGCGGCGCCTCGATGTATTGGCCGGGCCGCTTCAACGGCGCGTCGAGGTCGATCCATTGCGCTTCGCCCGCCGCCAGCCAGAACGCCTGGTTAGCGTCGAGATCCAGCACGATATGCGTCGGCGGCCGGCCCGGCTGCAGGCCTGTATTGAACACCCAGGTCTGGCCCAGCCGGTCGAACCACGATCCGTCCGTGATGAAAGGCGATTGATGCACGTGGCCCGAGATCACCATCGAGGGCTGATACTGCATGATCCACTGCACCAGCTCGACATCGCCAAAGAAACGCTTGCCGCCCCAGCTCGTTGGTGAATTCGCCGGCGGTGCATGATGCGCCCAGATCCAGCGCTGCGGCCGAACTGCTGCGGCCTCTCGCAGCTGCTCGACGATGCGCTGCTTGACCAGCGGTCCGTCCCACCACGGGCACACCGTGAACAGGGTATCCCCGATGGTGAGGCTGTCACCGTCGCAGGCGACCCCGAGCTCCCGCACCTCCGAGATCCAGCGCGAGATCTTCTCGCCCTCGGCATTGCGCTCGTCGAGGTCGTGATTGCCGGAGCAGAGGATCACCCGAGTCTTGTCTGCAAGCAGCGCGAGGTACTTCTTCACCACCACGATCTGCGCGCGAAAATCCACCATCGAGCCGATGTCGAGCGCATCGCCGGCGAAGATCAGGAGGTCGAATTGGGGGGCAGCGCTGACCAGCCAGTCGAGCTGCGGCAGCGAGTAGTGCAGGTCGGCTACGACCAGGCAGCGCATGGGAAATCCATCAGGTTGTGAAAATGCAATGTCGGGGAATTCCGGAAGTTACGAAAAGCAGGAAGCAGATCATGGCACCGGGACAAGCTCGCTGCAAATCGACATGATGTCACGATGCCCGGGGCATGCACCCTACCATTCCGGGAGGTTCAGGCGAGCAGGATGAGTCCCTGCGGCCCGCGCAAGCCTGCGCTGCGAGGAACGATCCGGGCGCGATTCAGCGCCGCATGATTCCGTTCAGGACCCTGCCCGCCCGGTGGGCCACGCTGGCCATCCAGTAAGATGACAGCGGCTTGCTGCCTCGGGCCGCCACTTCGATCGACCTGACATGGACGCCGAGGATCCTCTCGTCGGTGCTGAGGCCGGCATCCCTCGGACAAAATTCGGTCGCGCACACGATCTCGAAGACGCAGATAGTGTCCGGTGCTCCATCCTGGACGTCCACCTCGACCACCATGCTGCCGGTTCGCCGGGACACGCAAGGGAGCGGCGTTCCTCTCAGCTTCACGGTGAGGTCGGGCCCGCGGAAATCCGACAGGAAGAACAGAACCAGCCAGCTGGGCGATGAAAACCAGGCCGCCGGAATGCGGATCGTCGCCGACGCCCCGTCGCTCCAGCGCCCGCCGGGCTCGTCGTGCAGCCAGCCACGGCCGAGATAAGGCGCGTCATTTCCGTCTTCGCCGAACCGGATCAATTGCCGTTCGGCGGACGGTCGCAGATGGTCCGGCGGCTGAGCGCCGGCCTCGATCATCGCGAGATATCTTGTCCGGATCGCCGATTTGTCGTCGGCGGCGCTGCGCGCCAGGGACAGCGCACGATCGTGGCTCTCGGCTGGCCACAGAAGTTCTCTCGCGCGCGCGACGTTGTTGCGGCGCTCCCGCAGCAGATCGTCGCTGCCGAGCAATTGCATGATCTGTCGCTGCATCTCCACCGGGCTGTCCGCAGGGGGGATCAGGTCGAGAACGGCGCCGGGAATTCCGCGCAGCGCGGCCGAGGTTGCCACCAGCGGGTGGCCGGCAACGATCGCGGTGAGAGTCTTGATGGCCACGCCGGTGCCATGTTGTTCGGGGCAGACGGAGAGGCGGACCACGTCGCGCAGGCTGTCGATATTCTCGACATAGCCGAGCCAGTGCACGTTCGGTAGACGGTTCTTCCATTTCGCTTCGAGGTCGTCGGCGATGCGACCCACGATCGCGATTCGTAGGCGCTTCATGAACGGATTGCCGGTCACGACGGTCTCGAGAAAATCGTCGAGACCCCTGATGTTGAACGGGTGGGGGTTCATCACGATCAGGATGTCCCATCGCGCGTCGCTGCCGGCCTCCCGGGACGGGAGCGCGTACGGCCTTGGAAGCACGTAGACGGTCGGCGCATGCCGCCGGATCTTGATCAGCTCCGACAGCGACAAAGCGATGCAGACATTGGCGGCGCTCCAGATCAGCCGCTCCAGCCGAAGATGCTGCTTGACCGATGCGCGCGTGGGAAACGAGGGATGGTTGGGGACCACCTTCGCTCGCATGACGCTCGAGCGTGTGATGTCGTCATGCGTCTCCAGCACGAGCTTCGCGGAGGGGCACGTCTTGAGCGCAAATCCAAGATGAAGAGCATAGTTGACGACCGCGATATCCGCGCGCGCCGCGAGCCGGACGGCCAGATCGTCCGCGATCACCGTCCGCATCAGGTTGCGTGCCGTGATGCGATAAAGTTCATAGGCGTTGGGCTCGCGACGGCCGTGCGGTGTGGCCTCGGCGCAGGCGACCGTGTCGAGATGAGACGTCGCATCCTTGTTCGCGTCGGCGACCGTGCTTTTCATCCGTCGCCGCATGGTCGGGCCTGGTCCAGCCTCGGGATCGACGATGATGCGCAGGACGAACCAGTTCCGGTCCAGCAGAGCGTCGGTCTGGTTCGCGAACACCGTATGGCTGCCGCCGTATGGCCATGGCGGCTGAATCTGAACCGCCAGCACCTGATCCGCCAGATTGTCCGCGAAGGCGCCCTCGTTGCGCGCAAACAGCTGCGCAAGGCCGGCTTGCCGCGCTTCGGACGGCTCCATGGCAAACAGACCTTCCCGCCGCAGCAATTCGACCGTCGCAGCGTCCGCGATGAAGAGCACCGAGCGAAACGGCCAGCCCGCGCGCACCCGCTGGCCAAAGCGCGCAAATGCGTCGGGGGCGGCGCCGGGCCTGACGATCACGATCGAGGGAATATCGAGCCGGCCCTCACGGTCGATCAGCTGGAGTGCGCGCAGATTATAGAGGGATTCCAGCTCGGCCAGTGACATGCCCGAGATGACAAAGCCTCCGAAGGACCGTGCGGCGGAATGCACGGCACGCTCCTGGGCGTGATCGGAGCAGAATGCGAAGCGAGACGGAGTCCAGGGGAAAATGTCTCGATGATTAGTCGGCGCGTCTGAAAAGGGACTGCTGTCCCCGATGTCGGGCTGGCTGACGATCCGGCCGACACGCAATGCACTGATTTCCATTTTGGTCGAGAAGGACCTTACACCGAGCGAGAATTTTTGGGGGGGGGGCGGCTGCCTCAATCCCGGCATCCAAATCCATTCGCCGCCGCGATGCAAGGACGTATTCGCAACAAAACCGTTCATTGTTGCAGGAGCGGATAAGTCCCGCTTGGCTGCTGCCTGATCCTGCTCAGAGCGACATTTTCATGACGCCTCTCCGAGCCATTACGCCCGGCTGGGCACGATCCCGTCTCGTAGAGGGCGCAGATCGGCGCCGCAGACCAAGTCTCTACGGCGCAGCAAGGCAGATGAAAGACGAAATCTGGCTGGTCGGTGACGAGCCGGGATCGTTCGTCAGGCCGCGCGGACCGTGTCGAGGAAGCGGCTCACTTCCGATTTCAGGCGGTTCGAGTCGCCCGACAGCATTTGCGCGGCGGACAGCACCTGCGAGGAGGCCGAACCGGTCTCCGTGGCACTGCGCTGGACCTCGGTGATGTTGGTCGAGACCTGCTGGGTGCCTTGCGCCGCCTGCTGCACGTTGCGTGCGATTTCCTGCGTGGCTGCGCCCTGTTCTTCGACCGCTGCGGCGATGGTCGCCGAAATCTCCGACAATCTCTCTATGGTGCCGCTGATCTCCCTGATCGCGCCGACCGATTCCTGCGTCGCGGCCTGGATGCCGGTAATCTGCTGCCCGATCTCGCCGGTGGCCTTCGCGGTCTGCTCCGCCAGCGCCTTGACCTCGGATGCCACGACGGCAAAGCCGCGGCCGGCCTCGCCGGCGCGCGCGGCCTCGATCGTGGCGTTGAGCGCCAGCAGGTTGGTCTGTCCGGCGATCGTGTTGATCAACTCGACCACGTCGCCGATCCGGGCGGCCGCCTTCGACAGCTCGCTGACGCGATCGTTGGTGATGCGCGCCTGATCGACCGCTTCATTGGCCATGCGTGCCGAGGCCTGCACCTGCCGGCTGATCTCGTTGACGGAAGATGAGAGTTCCTCGGTCGCGGAGGCCACCGACTGCACGTTGGTCGAGGCTTCCTCGGAGGCGGATGCGACCATGACCGTGACGTCCTGGGAGCGCGCCGCGGCCGACGTCAGCGTCGAAGCCGAAGCTTCCAGTTCGGTCGCGGCCGATGCCACAGTCTCGACGATCTCGCCGACAGCGGCCTCGAAGCCGTCCGCGAGCCTGACCATGTCGGCCTTGCGTTGCTGCGCCGCGCTCTGCTCCTGCCGGGCCTGGGCTTCTGCTTCCTCGCGCGCCTTCTGCTCGGCATTCGCGCTGATGACGACGACCGTCTTGGCGATGTCGCCGACCTCGTCGCCACGGCTGGCGCCGGGAATCTGGACGTTCAATTCGCCGGCAGCGATTCTGCCGAGCGCGCCGTTCAGCGCGGTCAGCGGACGCGCAACGCCGAGGAAGGCGAAGACCACCGAGCCGGTCATCGCCAGCATCACCAGAACCGACGCGATGAAGCCTACGCGGTTGGCCTGACTGAGTTCGGCGGACGCGGTCGTCGCGGCCTCCTCGGCCAGCTTCTGTCCGACCTGGCTGGCTGTATTGGCGAGTTCGACGGCCTCGTTCGCGGTCGCCAGCGCCTTGGCGACGTCGTCCTTCTTGGCTGTTTCCGCCTTGAGGGATTCGTTGGTCAGTGCGGAAAATGTCGTTGCGTCGGCGGCCATCTTGTCAACGAGGGGCGCCAGGCTCTTGTCGCCGGCGACGGCCTTCAGGCGCGCCAGTGCTTCCGCGAGGTCGGTCGCGCGCTGCTTAATCGCCGCCAGCTGGCTCTCCTCTTCCGTCACTGAGAAGCGCCAGGTCGCGGCACGCAGCGCGTTGAAATGCGCATCGGTCTCGTACATGATCTTCTCGATCTCGATCCGGTTCGCCGCGCTCGTGACCGCGGGTAGCGCGATCATGGCGGTAAAGCTGTTGCGCCAGTCGGCCGCCGTCTTGTTTCGCCCCGCCGTAATCTCGAAGATCTTCAATTGGTCACGCTTGATGTCGGAAGCACCGTCGCTATACGCGCTGACCAGCGACTTGACTTTCTCGAACCTCTCTCGGTTTTCCGGCCGCGTCACTCTCGCGATCGCGGAGTCGAGGAATTTGTTGGCGGACTGATACGCTTCGACAACGACGCCGGACGCCTTCTCGGCGTCCTGGGCCGACTTTGCCAGCCTGACGTCGCGGACGCCGAGCTGCATGCGGCGTATGGCCGCGCGGGTCTCGATCGCAGTGGCGGAGATGGTTTGCTGCACCTGGGCGCGCTTCATGGCGGAATCGACGGTTTGCTCCGAGATCATCTGATTGATCATCTGGCCGCCGGCCAGGGCGACGCCGAGCAGGCCGACGAGCCCCAGCTTGTAGCCAATGCGGTTCAGTTTGATCATGAGGTTTTGCCCCTCGGCACAAAATGGTTGATGAACATGATGAGGCGTTCGTTCGACGAGGTTTCGCGCCAAAATTGTGATCGAGGCGTTACATTCCCGCCCCGTAGGAAGACGGGGAGGATGATCGGAATCCGGCAAACGACACAATGCGCGACGCGATGTCAGCCCCGCCGCGCAGATCAAGTTAAGCGTGTCTGGTAAACGGCGGCTCAGTCCGTGAAATGCCAGCAGTGATCAATCGCCGCCATGGTCGGCGCCGGCGTGTCGTGGCGAAATTATATTGGAGAGGGAGCGTCTTGGCGGAGATCGTGAACTGGCGCACCCGACACGATTCGAACGTGTGACCTTTGCCTTCGGAGGGCAACGCTCTATCCAGCTGAGCTACGGGTGCAGCGAGGCCTCATTTACCCGATTGGCGGGGGGCGGGCAACCGCTTCCGGCCGCACCGTTCAGGCTGATTTCCGGCCCGGACGGCCAGGAACCGGCTCAATGTCACGTCCGTGACAGGCAAACTCGGCGAGCAGCCGTTCGGCACAGATGACGCGGTTGCGGCCGAGCCGTTTGGCCGCATGGAGGGCTTCGCCGGCCGAACCCAGCAGCCGGTCCGGATTGCCGTCGGCATCGCCCGGAATCCGGCTGGTCCGGGGTCGATCACGAAGGTCGGCACGACCAGATGCCGCATCAGCCGCACCGCATAGGAATCGGCGATGTCGACGGGGCTGGCCGGGGTCTTGCGCGCAGGTCGCCCCGGCCTTGCCAGCTCAGGCCACCGCCGCGACGGGCTCGCTCTTGCCGGGGCTGAACAGCTCGCGCACCTCGGCCGCCGGCTTCGGCTTGCTGAACAGATAGCCCTGCATCTCCGTGCAGCCGAGCCCGCGCAGCATCTCGCGCTGCGACTCGGTCTCGACGCCTTCGGCGACCGTGGTCATGTTGCTGGCGGCGGCGATGTTCACCACCGCCTGCACGATCACGGGTGCGCCGCTCGCGTCCGCGATGTCGGCGACGAAGCAGCGGTCGATCTTGATCTTGTCGAACGGGAAGCGCTTCAGATAGCTCAGCGAGGAATAGCCGGTGCCGAAATCGTCGAGCGCGATGCGCACGCCGATCGAACGGAGCTGGTGCAGGATCGAGAGCGCCGCCTCGTCGTCGCGGATCAGCACGGCCTCGGTGATCTCGAGTTCGAGCCGGGAGGGAGACAGCCCGGAGGCTGCGAGCGCTCCGGCGATCCGCAGCGCCAGCGTGTCGGATTTGAGCTGCACCGGCGAGACGTTGACCGCGATCCGCACATGCGACGGCCAGGTCGCGGCCTCGTTGCAGGCCGTGCGCAGCACCCAGTCGCCGAGCTCGTTGATCAGGCCAGTATCCTCGGCAATCGGAATGAACTCCGCGGGAGACACCCATCCGCGTTCCGGATGATGCCAGCGCAGCAACGCTTCGCAGCCCGAGACCGCGCCCGTCTTCAGATCGACCAGTGGCTGGTAGTGGATATCGAAGCCGCCGTCGGCCAGCGCCTGGCGCAGATCCTGCTCCAGCCTCAGGCGGGACCGGGCACTTGCATCCATCTCCGGCACGAAGAAGCGATGGGTGCGCCGGCCGCCGGCCTTGGCGCCGTACATCGCCAGATCGGCGTTCTTGACGAGCTGGTCGATATCCGTGCCGTCCTGCGGTGCGAGAGCGATGCCGATGCTGGCATCGGTGGAGAGCTGGTGGCCGAGGCAGTGATAGGGACGGCGGATGGCCTCGTGAATCGTCGTCACGAACGCCAGCGCGTCCTCCGACGAAGCGATTCCGGTGCGGATCACGGCAAACTCGTCGCCGCCGAGCCGCGCGATCAGGTCGTCCTCCTTCAGGCAGGTCCGGATGCGCGCCGCGACCGCCTTGAGCAACTCGTCGCCGACATGATGGCCGAGCGAATCGTTGATGCCCTTGAATTCGTCGACGTCGATATAGAGCAGCGCGAACTTGGCGCCGCCGGCGACCTTCTCCAGCTCGTGATGCATCTGCTCGCGGAACAGGACGCGGTTGGGCAGTTCGGTGAGCGCGTCATAATGCGCCATATGCGCGATCTTGTCATTGGCGCGCCGCCGCTCGGTGACGTCGTCGACGACGTTGATGACGTAGCGCGGCTCGCCATGCTCGTCGCGAATGCCGATGCGGCGGGAGGTGATGTAGCGCGCGCCCATTCCCATCGATTGCCAGGGATGCTCGTCCCTGAAGAAGTCGGTGTCGGACTGCAGCGCCTCGTCGTCGTCCGCCGTGATGATCCTGGCGGACGCTTCCGGGAAAATGTCGAAGGCGGTCCTGCCGACGATATTCTGGCGCGGCTGGCCGAACTGCAATTCTGCGACGCCGTTGATCAGGAGATACTGCCGGGTGCGCGCATCCTTCACCGTGATCTGCGACGGGATGTGATCGATGATTTCGCGCAGGAAGGTTTGGGTCCGGTCGCGCTCCTGTTCGAGATTGCGGCGCTCGGTGATGTCCTCGACCGTGGTGATCCAGCCGCCCTGAACGAGCGGATTGTAGAGGGCCTGGAAAACGCGGCCGTCGCCCGTCTCCAGGACCGCCTGGCCCGGTTGTCCCGTCGCGACGTTTTTCAGGACGCGTGCATGGATCTCGTCGATATTGCCGCTGAACGTGCCGCGGTCCCGGCGGAGCCGGAGCACGTCGTGGAACGAGCAACCGGACCGCGCGTCGTCCTCCGTCAGATGGTACATTTCCCGGTAGCGGCGATTGCAGATCACCAGACGACCTTCGGCGTCGTACAGCACGAGACCCTGGGTCATGTTGTTCATCGCCGTGTCCAGCCGCTGCCGCTCGGCCTCGATGCGCTGTTGCGCCTCGTGGTTCTGCCGCTTGATCTGCCGGATGATCAGGAACAGGATCAGGGCGATCACGGCGGCTGACAGCGTCGCCGTCGCCACCATGAAGCCGGTCTGCTGCCGCCAGTCCGCGAGAGCGGCGGCGGTGGTGTGGGTGGCGACGATCACGAGCGGGAAATGGGCCAGCAGCGCCGCCGAGCCGAGCCGGTCCTGGCCATCGACCGGACTCTTGTGGCGAATGGTCTGCTGGCCGCCAGCGGCCAGCACCTCCTGCATCAGCGGAGCATTCCTGTAGGTTTTGCCGATCAGGCTCTCGGAGTACGGATAGCGCGCCATCATCTTGCCGTCACTATCGAACAGCGAAATCGCGGCCCCGTCCGGCAGTGAGACGGAGGCGAAGTAGCGCTGGTAGCTCTCGGGATCGATGCGCCGGACCATCACGCCGACGAAAGTGCCATCCGGCAGGGTGAGACGCCGGGCCACGATCGTGGTCAATCTCCCGATGACGAAGCTCTGCACCGTTTCCATCAGCAATGGCTTGGACGTCGGATCGGTCTTGAAGGTCTGGAAATAGGCGCGCGATGCGATGTTGATCTTCGGCGGCGGCTGGGCTCGCGACCAGTTGAGGATCTCACCCTCCGAATCGTAGATGACGATGTCGCCGAGATAGGAGACCGAGCTGATCTTGTCCCGCAGGAAGCGGTTGGGGACCGGTCCCGTCATGCGCTCGCGGAACATCGCCGGCGAGGTGATTTCCGCCAGGTTGATCTGCTCGATCAGGTCGGCTGCAACGGTGTCGGCGTCCTCGAACTGCTGGTCGAAATGGCGAGCGAGCAGCTGGACGGTGTTCGCGAGTTCGCGCTCGCGGTTGACCAGCGTCCGCTCCCGGAAATCGCCGACGGTCACGGCGGTCACGGCGAAGATGCCGGCCACCAGCAGCGCGCCGCACAGGGTCAGCCACAGCACCGGACCACGTCGCATCGCGGCCTCCCAGCCGTTGACGACGGCCAGGGACAGTCCTGTTGCGATGCTGGAAATGACCCGGCGCATTCCCCCCTCCCTGACGCCAGGAGACTACATCACACAGGTGGCCCAATGCTTAGGAAAGCCGGTTACCCAAGGATTAACCGGGTCGTGCGGTCGGCCCCGCATCCCGTGCTGCGGCGTGCCGCCCGCTTCGATCGCGACGGCTGAAGCGGCGCATCGTTAACCGCGCCTTAATGCGAGGCGCCCGCGCTCTTGTCGCCGCCGCCATGGCGCAGCCGTCCGACCACGCCGGTCGGAAAGAAATAGACGCTGGCGATGAACAGCAGTCCGAGCCACAGCAGCCAGCGGTCTGGATGCAGAAGCCCCGGCAGCAGCGGCAGCCCGGCCTCGGCAGCCGCCTTGGAGGCGACGCCCATCATCGACTGGAGATAGCTCTGGGCGAGGATGAAGATCGTGGCGCCGATGATGGCGCCGTAGATCGTGCTCATGCCGCCGATCACGACCATCAGGAGGATGTCGAGCATGATCGAGAAGCTGAGCGAGGTGTCCGGCCCGGCATAGCGCAGCCACAGCGCATTCAGGATGCCGGCGCCGGCAGCGACCAGCGCGGCAAGGCAATTGGCATAGGTCAGATGGAACACGGTGCGGAAGCCGAGCGCCTCGGCGCGAAAGCGGTTCTCGCGGATCGCCTGCAGCACCCGGCCGAACGGCGAGTTCACGACGCGCAACAGGCCGAGGATCATCAGGGCCGAAATCGCGAATACCAGGTAGAAGGTCAGGATGCGGCCGTTGATCTCGAAGCCGAACAGGGTCTTGGAGATCAGCACGGTGCCCGGACGCAGCAGTTCGGGCAGCTGGAAGCTGCGCCCGTCCTCGCCGCCGGTGAGCCAGGACAGCTGCGAGGCCAGCACCTGGAAGGCGGAGGCGACCGCGAGCGTGATCATGGCGAAGAAGATCGCCGCCACGCGCAGCGAGAACAGGCCGATGGCGAGCGCGAGCAAGGCGGCCAGCGGCAGGCCGACGACGATGCCGGTCGCCACCGCGGCCCAGTTCGGCCCCATCCCGTACAGCGCGATCGCGATGGCGTAGCTGCCGATGCCGTAGAACATGGTGTGGGCGAACGACACCGAGCCGGTATAGCCGAGCAGCAGGTCGTAGGAGGCGACCAGCGCGGCGAAGACGCAGATCTTGGCCGCGACGTTCAGCGCCTTGGCGCCGGGGAACAGGAACGGTGTCAACGCCAGCGCCAGGATGATGACGACGAGAAGAAGCGTGAGCACACGGCTGCGCGGCGGATCGCCTGACAGGATCATCATCGGCTGGTCACCGCATAGAGGCCGCGCGGCCGCCACATCAGAATGGCGACCATCAGCAGGATGTTGGAGACGAGGGCGAGTTTCGGCACCAGGAAGCCGCCGTAATTGGCGACCATCGCCACCAGAATGGCGCCGATGAAGCAGCCGCCGATCGACCCGAGGCCGCCGATGATGACGACCACGAAGATCAGGACGGTGAGTTCGTCGCTCATCGAGGCATGGACCTGCTCGCGATAGAGCGCCCACATCACGCCGCCGAGGCCGGCCAGCGCCGATCCCGTCATGAACACGCCGAGAAACAGGCGGCGGATGCGGTAGCCGAGCGCCTCGACCATCTCGCGGTTCTCGACGCCGGCGCGGATCAGCAGGCCGAGCTTGGTGCGGTTGAGCACGAGCTGGATCGCGATGAAGACGGCCAGCCCGATCAGCGTCGCCAGCACGCGGTATTTGGCGATCGCGACGTCGCCGATGATGAACGAGCCGCGCAGCGAGGTCGGCAGCGGCATCGGGATGATCTGCGGTCCCCACAGCGCATAGAGCGTCTGCTCGGCGACGATCAGGCCGCCGGTCGTCATCAGGATCTGCTTCAGGTGCTGGCCATAGACGGGCAGGATCAGCACGCGCTCGACGACGAGGCCGAGCGCGCCGGATACCGCCATCGACAGCAGGGCAGCGGGCGCCAGCACCGCAAGGTTGATCCAGAGCGAGTCGGCCTGGATGGAGGCCGCGAACGGCGCCAGCACCAGGGTCGCGACATAGGCGCCGACGGCGATGAAGGCGCCGTGGCCGAAATTGAGCACGTCCATCAGGCCGAATACGAGCGTCAGTCCGGAGGCCATGATGAAGATCATCATGCCCATGGCGAGGCTCGCCGCTGTCAGGGTCAGCCAGGTGCTGGGCGAGCCGATCAGCGGGATCATCGCGAGCGCCAGCGCGATCGGCAGCAGGATCGGCGCGAGATCGCGCTTAGGCTTCGGCAGCGGATCGGTTGCGGCAAGGTCAGTCACTGATGCGCCTCCAGGCTCAGGCCGAGCAGCCGCTCCTGCAGCGGCACGTCGGCGGCGAGCGCCGCCATCTCGCCGCGATGGACGATGGTGCCGTTGTCCATCACCAGCACCTTGTCGCCGAGCTCGCGGGCGGCAAAGAAATTCTGTTCGACCAGCAGGATCGTCGCGCCCTTGCGCTTGATCTCCTTCAGGCACTCGATCAGCGCCACGATGATTGCCGGCGCCAATCCCTTGGTCGGCTCGTCGATCAAGAGCAGCTTGCGCGGCTCGATGATGGCGCGCGCGATCGACAGCATCTGCTTCTGCCCGCCCGAGAGGCTCCCCGCGCGCGACAGCCAGAACCGGCGCAGCGCCGGGAAGAAGCCGAAAATCCATTCCAGCTGCTTGTCGTCGAGCGGCCCGTCGCGGGCCGCCAGAACGAGATTTTCCTTCACCGTCAGGTCGGAGAACACGGCCATGCTCTCCGGCACGTAGCCGACGCCGAGCCGGGCGATGTCGGGCGTGGCGCGGCTCTCGATGCGCATCCCGGCGAGGCTGATTGCGCCGCTCGAGGCCTGCCACAGGCCCATGATGGTACGAAGAGTCGTGGTCTTGCCGGCGCCGTTGCGGCCGAGCAGCATCGTGACCTGTCCCTGCGGCACCGTCAGGTCGATCCCCTGGAGTATGTGATAGCGGCCGATATGGGTGTGGACGCCGGAGAGCTCGAGCAGATCGGTCATGCTGCGCTCTCCGCCGTCGTCTTGGGGGCGACCCCGAGATAGGCTTCCTGCACGATCGGCGAGGCGATCACTTCGGCCGGCGGGCCGTCTGCAACGAGTTGTCCATTGTGCAGCACGATGATGCGGTCGGCGAGCGAGCGCACCACGTCCATCTTGTGCTCGACGAGGAGGATGATCTTGCCCTTGTCCTGCTTGAGCTGCGCGATGAGGTTCAGAACCACCGGCACTTCGTCGATGCTCATGCCCGCGGTCGGCTCGTCGAACATGAACACCTTCGGCTCCAGCGCCATCATCAGCGCCACTTCGAGCTTGCGCTGGTCGCCATGCGACAGCGCGGTCGCGGCGACGCTGCGGCGGTTGCCGAGCATCACCTGGTCGAGGATCGCGTCGGCGCGCGTGATCAGCTCGCGGCGAACCATCCAGGGCCGCAGCATGTCGTAATGGGTGCCGTCGGCGGCCTGCACCGCGAGGCGGACATTCTCTTCCACGCTCAGGTTCGGGAACAGGTTCGTCAGCTGGAACGCGCGCCCGAGGCCGGCGCGGGTGCGCATCGGCGCGGACTGCTGGGTGATGTCGGTGCCGCCGAACAGGATGCTGCCGCTGCTCGCGCGGAGCTGGCCCGAGATCAGGTTGAAATAGGTGGTCTTGCCGGCGCCGTTCGGCCCGACGATGGCGGTGAGCTCGCCCGGGCGGAACGTGCAGGTGACGTTGTTGACCGCGACATGACCGCCGAAGCGGATGGTGAGGTCGCGGGTCTCGAGGGTCAGCGTCATGTGTCTGGCAAATGATGAGATGAAAGTGTGGCCGCTGGCATCGCTGCGCCCCCTCCCCCGCTTGCGGGGGAGGCATAGGCGGCCTCTGGCCGCCGTTCTTGAAGAGACGCCGATGCAGAGCATCGGCTACGGGAGAGGGTGCTTCTACGACGAAGATTCCCCAAGAGGAAAGAGCCCTCTCCCGGCCTCTCCCGCACGCGAGAGCTTTGCGTAATTGGATGAGGGAGATTGATTGCCGCTGGCGGGCTTTTTTTGAGTCGCGTCGGGCGGTCGC
>NZ_JAFCKW010000038.1 GCF_018129965.1 Bradyrhizobium diazoefficiens
CAACCAACAGGCCGCTCGCGAGCGCGCTTGCAAATCGCGCCGTAGCGAGCGGGCGGCCGGCCCGTTACCCCATCTACAGACAGCGCAGCTACGCCTGCCGCCCCGCCAAGTTCCTCACCGCGACCCCATCGCGCTCCTCGATCAGCTCCGCGATCATCTGGCGGTGGCAGTGCGTATGGTCGCGCTCGTAGCAGAGCAGGCACACGGGGCCCGCCTTCTTCACCAGGGCCGAGAGCTCGTCCATCTCCTCACGGGCCTGCGGCGTCTTCAGGTGCTTTGCGTAGATCTTTTCCAGCACCTCGTATTGTCCGCTGCGCGCAGCGAGGCGGCCTTCCTTCGGCGTGCCGAGCGCGGCGAGATGCACATAGGCGATGCCGCGTTCGTCGAGTCCCGCAGCAAGCTGCTTCTTGGAAAAGCCCGGCCGCCGCGATGACGTCACCGCGCGCACGTCGACCACGAGCTTGACGCCGGCCTGCTCCAGCTCATCCAGCACCGCCTTGGGCGGCGTCTGCTCATAGCCGATGGTGAAGAGCTTCTTCGCCTTGGCCATCAAGCCTCCTCAGCTCACCCGCGCGATCAGTTCCATGGCGCCGTGCGGTGCGCGCACCTTGCCCTCGTGTATGACATAGGCGAACACGTCGCGCGGCTCTTTCTTCGGCTTGGCCTTGTCGACCTTCGGCAGATCGTCGGGCTCGCCGCCTCCCGCCCAGGCCTGAAGTCGCTCCGCCCAGGCGTCCAATTGTTTCGGCGGATAGCAGGTCTTGATCTCGTCATTGCCCTTTTGCAGGCGCGCATAGACGAAGTCGCTGGCGACGTCGGCGATGGCGGGATATTTGCCGTGCTCGGCGAACACGACGGGGGTCTCGAACTGCCGGATCAATGCAATGAAGTCGGGCGTGCAGAAGCTGTCGTGGCGGACCTCGACGACATGGCGCAGCGTGCGCCCCTCGAGCTTGCGTGGCAACAGCTCCAGGAACTTGCCGAAATCGGCGCCGTCGAACTTCTTGGTCGGCGCGAACTGCCACAGCACTGGCCCGAGCCGGTCGCCGAGTTCCAGCACGCCGGAATCGTAGAACCGCTTGATGGAATCGCCGGCCTCGCCGAGCACGCGGCGGTTGGTGGCAAAGCGCGGACCCTTCAGCGAGAACACGAATCCATCCGGCACCTCGCTCGCCCATTTGCGAAAGCTCTCCGGTTTCTGCGAGCCGTAATAGGTGCCGTTGATCTCGATCGAGGTCAGCTTCGAGGCCGCATAGGACAGCTCCTTGGCCTGCGTCAGCTTCTCCGGATAGAACACGCCGCGCCAGGGCTCGAAGGTCCAGCCGCCGACGCCGATGAAGATGTTGCCGGATTTTTTGGACGCGGTTTTTGCTTTGGCCACGGAGGTTCTCGCATCGTCGGGGAGGGACTTCATCCTAGTCAAACGAGTTGTGATTGGCCAGTTGCCGCGTCCCGTCTAAGCTCGCGACCGGATCTGCGATAACGGAGAACAAGATGCGGATGCTGATGCTGGGAGCTGCGCTCGTCATGATGACATCTGCTGCCATGATACCCGCCGTCATGGCCGATGATGACGACGACGCGAAGGGGGCGCAGAAGCTCGCCCTGCAGGGCCGCGACGATTTTACTGGCATTGCCTGGCGCGGGAATATTCGCGCGACAGCAATCAGGGTCTTTCGGATCAGGATTTTGGCCGCTCGGTGGCCGCCGCCTGTCCGTCGGAGCGGCAATATTACCGGGTCGCCTTGCTCGACTATCTCACCACGCAATATCCGGCCATCGATGCCGGCGCCCATCTCGCGACCGCGAACAGGGCGGTGGAGGCGGCGCAGAAGGATATCGTGACGGCCTTCGTCAAGCACCGTGCGCCGGCGAAATAGCGAATGGCGAGCAGCCAACGGGGCTGGCAAGGCAGCCTCCGCCCTTGGCGATTCGCCCCCTTCCGGCCCTGCGCTCTTCCATGATATCACCGTGGTATCTGCAACAGGGATGGGCTTTCATGTCGTCTGAGTCGGTGGGTGGCATTTTGGGCGCGATCGTCGCGGTCTTCGTGCTTGCGGTCGCCTTCGCCTTCGGGCCCATCGGCCAGTACGGCAAGCCGCCGAAGCCGGTCAAAGTCGAGCCAGCGCCTGTTGCGGCGCCGGTGGCCCCGGCCGCGCCCGCACCACGCGGTCCGGTGATCAAGGAAGTCCCGAACTAAGGGCGCGGCCCCCAAAACGGTGCTTTGGCCCCCTTGAAAAGCGGTTTGGTCGTCCCCATCTGGCTATCAACGGCGACGTTGAGCGGAAAACTCCGGCGCCGGAACGACCTTGGAATAGCATGGGCTCGCGCCGGATGTACGCGCGGTCCGCCGTTCCGGGGTCGTTGGCATTTTGGCCCCCCTCTGGGCCGTTCCCCCCGGAAATCCCGGCTTCGTATCGCAGAACTTGGCAGCGCAGGACGCGGCGGATATACGCTGCCGTCATGAATGAAGCGATCATCACGGGCTCCGACCACCCGGCCCAGGCCCAGCAGGCGTCTTTGCCGTCGCCGCAATTGTCGGTTGTCGTGCCGACCTTCAACGAGCGCGACAACGTCACGGTGCTGTACCGGCGGCTGGAGGCGGTGCTTGCCGGCATCGCCTGGGAAGTGGTGTTCGTCGACGACAATTCGCCTGATGGCACCTGGGACGTGGTGCGCGGCCTGGCGCAGCGTGACAGCCGCGTGCGCTGTGTCCGCCGCATCGGCCGCCGCGGCCTGTCGGGCGCCTGCATCGAGGGAATTCTGGCCTCCAGCGCGCCCTATGCGGCCGTGATCGACGCCGACCTCCAGCATGACGAGACGCAACTGCCGAAGATGCTGTCGCTGCTCGCGAGCGGGCAGGCCGAGTTGGTGGTCGGCAGCCGCTACATCGAGGGCTACAAGAGCGAAGGTTTCAACAAGCAGCGCGCCGGCGCCAGCGCGCTCGCGACCGAACTTGCCAGGAAGGTGTTGCGGGTCGAGATCGCCGATCCCATGAGCGGCTTCTTCATGGTTCGCCGCGATCGTTTCGAGCAACTGGCGCCGAAATTGTCGGTGCACGGATTCAAGATCCTGCTCGATCTCGTCGCCAGTGCGAACGGCAGCTTGCGCGCCGTCGAAATTCCCTACACGTTCGGTGCGCGACAGCACGGCGAGAGCAAGCTCGACTCCATGGTCGCGCTGGATTTTCTCGGTCTGGTGCTGGCCAAGTTCACCAACGATGCGGTGTCGCTGCGCTTCATCCTGTTCGCGATGGTCGGCGGCATCGGCCTCGTGGTGCATCTCACCACGCTGTTCATCGCGCTTCAGCTGTTCAACGCGCCGTTCGCGGAGGCGCAGGCCGCCGGCGCCATCGTCGCGATGACCAGCAATTTCGTCCTCAATAACTTCCTGACCTATCGCGACCAGCGGTTGAAGGGCTTTTCGCTGTTGCGCGGCCTGATCGCGTTCTACATCGTGTGCAGCGTCGGCCTGCTCGCCAATGTCGGCGTCGCGTTCTCGGTCTACGACCAGGAGCCGATCTGGTGGCTTGCCGGCATGGCCGGTGCGCTGATGGGCGTGGTGTGGAACTACGCGATGTCCGGCCTGTTCGTCTGGCGCAAGAAATAGTGCGGCATGGGTGGGGCTGACGCGCGGATCGTCCGCAATGCCGCGCTGTTGATCCTTGCGCTGGTGGCCCTGCGGCTCGTCGCGGCCGCGGTCACGCCTGTGACCTTCGACGAAGCCTATTACTGGCTGTGGTCGAAGCATCTGGCGGGCGGGTACTACGACCATCCGCCGATGGTCGCCTATGTGATCCGCGCCGGCACCATGATGGCGGGCGATACCGGGTTCGGCGTACGCGTGTTTTCGATCCTGCTCGCGCTGCCGATGAGCTACGCGATCTATCGCGCCGCCGCGATCCTGTTCGGCGGCGTGCGCGTGGCGGCGACCAGCGCGATCCTGCTCAATGTCACGATGATGGCTTCGGTCGGCACGCTGATCGTGACGCCGGATGCGCCGCTGCTCGTGGCTTCCAGCTTCGTGCTGTTTTTCCTCGCCAAGGTGCTGGACACCGGCCGTGGCGCCTGGTGGCTCGCGGCCGGCGCGGCGGTCGGGGCGGCGCTGCTGTCGAAATACACCGCGATGTTCTTCGGGCCGGCGATCCTGATCTGGCTTGCGGCCGTGCCGAAGCTGCGGCGCTGGTTCCTCTCGCCCTGGCCGTATCTCGGCGGGCTCGTGGCGCTGGCGGTGTTCTCGCCGGTGATCCTGTGGAACTGGGATCATCAATGGGTCTCGTTCGCAAAGCAGCTCGGGCGCGCGAAGATCGAGGATTTCCGCCCGGTCTTCATTGCCGAGCTGATCCCGACCCAGATCGCGTTTGCGACGCCGCTGGTCTTCATCCTTGGCGCGATGGGGCTGCACGCGCTGACCTGGCGCCGGGCGGGCGCGCTGGCCTCGCGCGTCCTGATCGAGACGATGTTCTGGACCATCGTCGCCTATTTCATCTGGCATTCGCTGCATGCCCGCGTCGAGGCCAACTGGTTCGCGCCGGTCTACCCGCCCTTCGTCGTCGCCGCAGCGGCGGCGGCAAGCCTCGTGCAGTGGGAGCCGCGTGCGCGGCGCCTCGCTGATTTTTGCCTGCGCTGGGCTGCGCCCGCGGGCATCGCGATGTTTGCAGCGTTGATCGTGCAGGCCAACACGGGCTGGCTGTCGGGATATCGCCGCGATGCGACCGTGCGCAGCGTCGGTGTCGGCTGGCGCGAGCTTGCCGCGGAGATCGAAGCCGTGCGCGCCCGCACCGGTGCGACCTGCGTTCTTGCGCCTGACTACGGCACGACCGGCTGGCTCGCCTTTTATCTGCCGCGCGGCACCTGCGTTGTGCAGCAGAACCAGCGCATTCGCTGGGTCAACATGCCCGAGCCCGATCAGAGGCTGCTCGCCGGCAAGCTGCTCTATGTCGACGAGCTCCGTCCGGACGGCAATCCGTTCCTCGGGGATCTCTTTGCGCAGGTGACCCAGGTGGCGCAATTGCAGCGCAGGCGCGGCCCGCTCGTGATCGAGACTTACGGCATCGATCTGCTCGAAGGCGCCAAAGGCGACGTGCTGGACCGCTCGCCGCCGCCGGAAGCAAGGTAGTTGGCGGCGCGAAGCCCTTGCGCACCAGCCTCGCGCAATGTTTCGCCGCTAGGCTCAGGCGGCATCAAAGACCACGAAAAGGACTTGGTTGGATGGCCTTAAGACGGGGCTCGCGCACGTCTGCCGAGCGAACCGGCCAGCCCGAGAATTATGGTTAATAGATGCGCTTAAGCTCGTAATTCCGCGGAAGTTTTCTCGAAATGGGACAGCGAAATCACGCTGCCTCACATCTGCCAAAACTTAATCCGCATTTAACTAAAAGTCGCCTTAATGACGCTCCGGCCCTCTGCGAAACGCTGTTCCCGGAACGTGACCAGCGGCACTTCGAAGGGGGATTGAGTGATACCGTCCTGGACGCAAGGCGTATGAGTAAGAGTATCGCTGCGCAAAGCAACGCGGCACGGAAGTCCAAGGAATTCTCGAAGAATTCTCTGCGGAAGCCTTCCCGGAACATGACCACGACCAATTGGCTCGGCGCTGCGGCGATCGGCTGCGTCGTGATCGGCTCCGGTTGGACCGTCTACAGCAACGTCTTTGGCGCCAGCGTCTATCCGACCGTCGGCAGCATCGGCTACGACGAGCCCGTGATCAAGCGTGCCCCCAAGGTCGCGCTGCGCGAGGCGGGCGACGCCATCAAGGAAGCCTTTGCACTGTTGCCGGATCGCCTGCAGGTCGCAGCGCCGATCTCGCGCGAGATGTTCAACGAGCGCTTTGCCGCCGCCGCGACCCAGGGCGTGGAATCGAATGCGGCGAGCGCCGCGCCCGCAACTCAAATGGCCGTCGCCAAGGACGCCCCGAAGCAGGGCGTGATCGCGAAGGTCGCGGAGGCCTTGAAGCCGGCGGCACCGGCCAAGGTTGCCGATGCCGCCAAGGTTGCGGACAAGGCCAAGCGCGCCGACGCATCTGTGCAATTGGCGTCTGCCGACCCGGCCGAGATCCTGCCGGCGCCCGAAGCCAAGCCGAAATCATTCGCCGATCGTGCCAAGGCCGCGGTGATGTCGATCACCGGTCCGAAGCCGTCGATGGTGGAGAAGCTCTGGGGCAAGCGCGAGCCGTCCGGCGGATTGCTCGCTTACGCGTCCGCCGACGCCAGCGTGACCGCTTCGATCGCACCGCGCGAGCAGAATCCCATGCTCGGCGGTTCGGCGCCCTATGAGCGCGACACTGCCGTTTACGACATCTCGGCCAAGACGGTTTACCTGCCCGACGGCACCAAGCTCGAGGCGCATTCCGGCCTCGGCTCTAATCTCGACGATCCGCGCTCGTCGAAGGTGCGCATGCGCGGCGTGACGCCGCCGCACATCTACACGCTGAAGCCGCGCGAGGCCCTGTTCCACGGCGTGCCTGCGCTGCGCCTCACCCCGATCGGCGGCGAGAGCGCGATCTACGGCCGGGACGGCCTGCTCGCGCACACCTTCATGCTCGGGCCGAACGGCGATTCCAACGGCTGCGTGTCGTTCAAGGACTATTACGCGTTCCTCGACGCCTACAAGAACAAGGGCATCCGCAAGCTCGCGGTGCTGGCGCGGGTGGATTGATCCCGGCGCATTCTCGATGATGCAAAAGGGCCGCTCGCAGCGGCCCTTTTCTTGTCCGTCGCTGGAAGTGCTCGGGTTGCCCAGCGCTAACCGCTGCGGCGACGCGATTGACATCGCAAGATCAGCGTTTGACGAAAACCAGGCTGCAGGGGCGCGCCTCGTTGCGCTTGCCGCTGCCGCGGGTGCGCTCGAACTGGGCATCCACCGTGAAGGCGTAGGGCGTGCCTGGCGGCACGTTTCCAAGCGTATAGCCGCTCCCGCCCGTGGTGCCGCGCGCGCTCAAGGTCGTCTTGCCGTCCGCCGGAATCTGGCCGTCGATCTCCAGCCGGTTGACGCCGCTCGGGCCCTGGGCCTCGGCATGGAACACGCCGTTTGCAACGGTCGCGGTCATCGGTCGGGTGAAGCCCTGCGCCTTGCCGCTCGGCTGGCAGTTCAGCGTCACGTCCCACGTGCCGTCGTAATCCGGGCTGCCGTTGGTGCGTGGGGGCGTGGCCGGCGCCAGCGCGGTCTTCTGCTTCATGCTGTCGATCCTCGCCCGGGCGAGGCCTGCAAAGTTGCAGGTGGAGAAGCGGGCAAGATCATCTTCGAAGCCGCCCAGGGTGCCGATGCTCTCGGCGGCCTTCCAGTGCGCCTCGGCGGAGGCGCAGGGATCCGCACGTGGCGCCGCCTGCGGGGCCGTCGGCGCCACCGTAACCGACACCGGCCCGTTCAGATAGAACTTGCCGATGATCGACAGTGACAGCTCCGGCAGCTGGGTCTTGCCGCTCGCATCATAGACGTCGCTGCTGATGTCACGGAAGACGTCGCCGATTTCCTGCGGCTCTTCGATGTGCTTGAGGAACGCCGTCGTATAGGGGCTGTTGCGGCCGTTGCCATCTGCCGCGGTCTGGCCTGATTGCGTCGAGAACGACACGATGGTACCGCGCGGCGCCTCGACTTTCGACAAGCCCCGTCCGATCGAGACGGCGCGCGTCGAGCCGGCGGAGCGCTTGAGGTTTTCAGCCAGCGGATTGTCGCGGCAGGAATCCAGCACGAGGATACGCAGGTTCTTGGCCTGCTGCAGGTCGTTCACGATGTCGTCCACGCGCACGAAGCGCTTCAGGTCCGCTTCATCCGTTAGCACGGCGTCGACGGGCATCAGGTAGTTCACGCCATTGTACTGCATCGCATGGCCGCTGTAGTAGAACATGGCCACATCAGCCCGGCTCGCGGCGCGCGCGAAGCGGATGGTCAGGTCCTGCATGTCGGCCTGGCGCAGGTCGATGCCCTGAAAGACCTCGAAGCCACTGCGCTTGAGCGAGGCTGCGACGTCCTCGGCATCGTGCGACGGATTGGGAAGCTGCGCCGTCGAGACATAGGCGCCGTTGCCGATCACCAGCGCGACCCGCGTCTCCGCCGCTGCGGGCGCAATACTGAGCCAACAGGCGAGGAGGGCCAGAAGCAAACCGTGGAAGAATCCAGCCAAGGAACCAGACAAGTGAAATCTTGAAAGCGCGCGCATCAAAGCCATCCGAGGAAATATGAAGAATATTCCCTCAGATTAACCGATGCCGCGCCGGCATCAATGCCCTCGCGATGGAACCTTCAAACTGTGTGGCCTTGGCATCCTGTCACGCCGGGCTTGCCGCCACGGTTTTGGGCAACGCCATCTCGGTCGCGATCACCTTCCGCACTCCGTCAGGTCAGCGCTTCGCCTTGCACGATGATCGCAAACCGGTCAGACAATTCGGCAAGCGCGACGTCGTGAATGGTGCGTGCCGCGAGCGCGCCGCCGCGGCCGTCGGGCAGGTCGCGGGTGGCGCAGGCGTCGGCCGCGATCGTGATGCGCAGGCCGAGGTCCAGCGCGGCACGCGCGGTCGAGGAGACGCACATATGGGTCATGAATCCCGCCAACACGATGTTGGTGCGTCCGGTCGCGGTCAATCTGGCTTGCAGATCGGTGCCGGCAAAGGCGTTCGGCAGTCCCTTCTCGATCACCGGCTCGTTCGCGAGCGGCGTCAGGCTCGATACGATCTCGCCGCGTTCGGCCGCGCGGTCGAACAGGCTGCCGGTGCGGCCCCTGTGCGCGATGTGGAAGATCGCGGCGCCGCCCGCCCGCGCGCGTGCGAGCAGTCTTGCGGCGACGGCAATCGCGGGCTCGGCATCCGGCAAGGCGAGGGGGCCGGTGCGGTATTCGTTCTGGATGTCGATCAGCACGAGGCAGGCGTCGGCAAGCCTGGGCGGCGTGAGATCGGCACCGGAGAGTTCGAGCAGGGTTTTTGGAGCGGTCATGCGGGGCGGGCTTTCCTGTGGGATATCGGATGACCCAACCCTAGCGCGGAGAAGACCTGCCTTTGTGCAGGACTATTGCAGCAGCCGGCTGCGAAATTGCAGGAGAGCCGGCGCCCTGCTAGGCTGGTCGCCATGAACTGGGACGACCTGCGCATCATCGCCGCGGTGAGGGACGAGGGCACCTATGCCGGCGCCAGCGCGCGGCTGCGCATCGACGAGACCACAGTCGGCCGGCGGCTGGCGCGCATCCAGCGCGATCTCGGCGTACCGCTGTTCGACGCGGTGGACGGGCTGCGCCGGCCGACCCGCCATTGCGAGGCGGTACTCGAGCATGTCGGTGCGATGGCCGCGCATGTCGCGGCGATCGATCGCATCAAGGAGAGCCAGGCCGGCCCGGTCGGCCGGCTGCGCATCGCCTCGACCAATGCGATCGCCGAAGAATTGCTGGCGCCGCAGGCCAGCGTCTTCCTGCGCGATCATCCGGGCCTGACGCTTGAGTTCCTGACCGCCAGCGGCAACGTCAAGTTCTCGCGCTGGGAGGCCGACCTCGCCATTCGGCTGCGCAAGCCGGAGAAGGGCGACTTCACCATCTCGAAGCTCGGCGAGGTCGGGCTGTATTTTTTCAAGCCTGCCGACCGCAGCGGTGGCGAGCCGGTCACCTGCGTTTATCCGGACGAACTCGACGCCATCCCGGAAGCGCAGTTCCTTCGCGCAAAGCGACTGCAGAACATGCGCTGCGTCACGGACAATGTCCGCATCATCAAGGCCCTGATCCAGTCGCATCAGGCCGCTGGCGTGCTGCCCGAACACAGCTGCGGTGATCTGCTGGCCGACCGCAGCCTGCACGCCACGCTGCTGCCGAGAGGCCGCGACGTCTGGCTGCTGGTGCAGAACCATCTCAAGCGCGATCCGGCGACGCGGCTCACCATCGCATGGGTGCGGCATTGCTTCAGGGATTATTCGCGCGGCTGAAGGCTTGAACGGGATCGATGCGTAGCGCGACCAAGTTATGGGATTGCGCGCCCGCGCAGGTTGCGTAATCTCGCGAGCAAAAGCTGAGATCAGGCCGTCGCATGACCGTCCTCCGGGAAACTCTCCAGCCGAGTGTCAAATCGCGGGAATGGAAGGCGATCGTCGTCCTGATCCTGCTGATTCCGGTGCTGTGGTCGCCGCTGGTCCTGTTTCGCTTCGCGCTGTACCAGCCGTTCAGCATCCCCTCGAATTCGATGATGCCGACGCTGATGACCGGGGATTACGTGTTCGCGTCCAAAAGGGCCTATGGCTACGGGCCCCATTCGTTTCCCTTCGCCTCGTCGCTGATCTCGCGCCGCGTCTTCGCCGCCGATCCCGAATATGGCGACGTCGTCGTGTTTCGCCCGCCAGGCGACATTTCCGCCGACTACGTCAAGCGCGTCGTCGGGCTGCCCGGCGACCGCATCCAGATGCGGAAGGGCCAGCTGTTCCTCAATGACAAGCCGGTGCCACGCGTCGCGCTGAAGGAGAGTGAGGCCGCAGCCGCCTGTGGCGACGACGACGCAAAAGTGAAGAGTTGGCGCGAGACGTTGCCGAACTGGGCGTCCTACGTCACCTACGATTGCGTCGACGACGTCTCTTATGACAACACCGGCGTCTACACGGTCCCACCGGGTCGTTTCTTCGTGCTCGGCGACAATCGCAAGAACTCCGTCGACAGCCGCATGGCCAAGGTCGGATTTGTGCCCATGGACAATCTCGTCGGCCGGGTCACGCGTATCATCTGGTCCCTCGACGAGGACGGCGAGCCGCGCTTCGAGCGACTGGGCAAGGTGCGGTGAGGGGGCCGTCATTCCGGGGCGCGCGAAGCGCGAGCCCGGAATCCATAACCACAGGCGGATGGAATGGCCTACTACGTCTACATCCTGGCAAGCAGAAAACACGGCACGCTCTACATCGGTGTGACCAGTGACCTGGTACGCCGTGTATACGAGCACAGGACTAAAGCCGTTCCCGGCTTCACGACGAAGTACGGCGTCGATAAGCTCGTCTTGTTCGTGATCTACGATGATGCGACAACAGCCATCGCCCGCGAGAAGGAGCTCAAGAAGTGGCGTCGCGACTGGAAGACGCGGCTGATCGAGGAGCAGAACCCGAACTGGGATGATCTCTATCTTGAGATAGCCAACTGACGTTCGCGGTTATGGATTCCGGGCTCGCGCCGAGGGGCGCGCCCCGGAATGACAAGCCCCCACAAACAAAAACCCCGGCATCGCTGCCGGGGTTTCGTAGTTTTGAAGGTAGCCGGACCTTAGAAGTCCATGCCGCCCATGCCGCCGCCCGGGGGCATTGCGGGGCCGGCGCCGCCCTTCTTGGGCAGCTCGGCGACCATGGCTTCCGTGGTGATCAAGAGGGCCGCAACCGAGGCTGCATTCTGGATCGCGGTACGGACCACCTTGGTCGGGTCGATGATGCCCTTCTTGACGAGGTCGCCATATTCGCCGGTCTGGGAGTCGAAGCCGAACGCGTACGACTTGTTCTCCAGCACCTTGCCGACGATCACGGAGCCGTCTTCACCGGCGTTGATCGCGATCTGGCGAGCGGGCGCCGACAGCGCCTTGCGGACGATCTCGACGCCCGTCTTCTGGTCGTCGTTCTTGGTGCGCAAGCCCTTGAGCTGCTCGGAGGCACGGAGCAGGGCGACGCCGCCGCCCGGGACGATGCCTTCCTCGACCGCAGCGCGGGTCGCATGCATCGCGTCATCAACGCGATCCTTGCGCTCCTTCACCTCGATCTCGGTCGCGCCGCCGACGCGGATCACCGCGACGCCGCCGGCGAGCTTGGCAAGACGCTCCTGGAGCTTCTCACGGTCGTAGTCCGAGGTGGTTTCCTCGATCTGCGCCTTGATCTGGGCCACGCGCGCCTCGATGTCGGCCTTCTTGCCGGCGCCGTTGACGATCGTGGTGTTCTCCTTGTCGATCATCACCTTCTTGGCGCGACCGAGCATGTTGAGCGTGACGTTCTCGAGCTTGATGCCGAGATCTTCCGAGATCGCCTGGCCGCCGGTCAGGATCGCGATGTCCTGCAGCATGGCCTTGCGGCGATCGCCGAAGCCCGGAGCCTTGACGGCCGCGACCTTCAGGCCGCCGCGCAGGCGGTTCACGACGAGGGTCGCGAGGGCTTCGCCTTCGACGTCCTCGGCGACGATGACCAGCGGCTTGCCGGTCTGCACCACGGCCTCGAGCAGCGGGAGCAGCTCGTTCAGCGAGGAGAGCTTCTTCTCGTTGATGAGGATGTAGGCGTCGTCCATCTCAACGCGCATCTTGTCGGCGTTGGTGACGAAGTAGGGCGAGATGTAGCCGCGGTCGAACTGCATGCCCTCGACGACGTCGAGTTCGGTCTCGAGCGACTTGGCTTCCTCGACGGTGATGACACCCTCGTTGCCGACCTTCTTCATGGCGTCAGAGAGGAACTTGCCGATCTCCGCGTCGCCGTTCGCCGAGATCGTGCCGACCTGGGCGATTTCCTCGTTCGAGGTGACCTTCTTGGAGTTCTTGACGAGGTCCGCAACGACGGCTTCGACCGCGAGGTCGATACCGCGCTTCAGGTCCATCGGGTTCATGCCGGCGGCAACCGACTTGGCGCCTTCGCGCACGATCGCCTGGGCGAGCACGGTCGCGGTGGTGGTGCCGTCGCCGGCCGCGTCAGCGGACTTGGAGGCGACTTCGCGCACCATCTGCGCGCCCATGTTCTCGAACTTGTCCTCGAGCTCGATCTCCTTGGCGACGGTGACGCCGTCCTTGGTGATGCGGGGAGCGCCGAAAGACTTGTCGAGCACGACGTTGCGGCCCTTCGGGCCGAGCGTGACCTTCACCGCGTTGGCAAGGATGTCGACGCCGCGAAGCATCTTGTCGCGCGCATCGACGGAGAATTTGACTTCTTTAGCTGCCATCTGGATTTTTCCTTAGGGGTTTAGCTGGGTGAGGGAGGGGGCTCTCAGGCCGCCTTCTTCTTGGAAGCGGGGACGTCGAGGACGCCCATGATGTCGCTTTCCTTCATGATCAGCAGGTCGACATTGTCGATCTTGACCTCGGTGCCGGACCACTTGCCGAACAGCACGCGGTCGCCGACCTTCAGGTCGATCGGGATCAGCTTGCCGGCCTCGTCGCGGCCACCCGGGCCGACGGCGACGACTTCGCCCTGCGAGGGCTTTTCCTTGGCAGTATCGGGAATGATGATGCCGCCAGCGGTCTTCTCTTCTGCGTCGATGCGCTTGACCACGACGCGGTCGTGAAGCGGACGGAATTTCATGCAGTCCTCCTAAGCAATTGCTCGGGTTGATGATTTTGAGCTGTTAGCAATCCCTGCCAGCGAGTGCCAGCACGGGCATTGCTCAGATAAGCCAGGATTTTTGCGGGGACAAGGGCTTCTAGCAGAAAAATAAGCACTCAGAAGCGCCGGCTGCCAGAATTCTTTCCCATCGTTAATCGGCTTTGGCGCCGTATTAGCACGGGGGCGCATCTGCTGCTAACGCTTTGAATTTCAACAGCTTGTTAAACTTTTAGGCTTGAGATGGACAGTCAGTTTGCGTCACATTTCTCTCATGTGAGCGCATCGTTTCCGGGTGGCTCGTCAGCAGAGTACCGGCAAGCCACCCCTTGAATATGCGCTCCTGCAAAGGAGGTTGGCATGGTCTCGCGGGTTGGGGTTGTTTCCGACGACTTCCGGAAACAGGTGCTGGGTTACGGGCTGACGACGGCGGAAATTCTTTACCGGATGCCGGATCATCCCTCGCTGCTTCAGACCTACGTCTGGCAGAATTACGATCTGTTTCCGAAATTCCCGGCGCTGAAGGATTTTCTGGCCTTCTGGCAGGAGAAGCTCGACGGCCCGCTTCACTCGGTGACCGTCGCGCATTCCAAGCTGATCAAGCCCGCCGAGCTGCGCGCCGTGGACGGCGTGTTCCGGCTGCATTGAGACGAGCACTGGAATCGTAGGGTGGGCAAGGGCGCGCACTTCCGCGCGCCGTGCCCACCATCCATCCGCGATCGCATCTGGCAATGGTGGGCACGCTTCCGCCCACGCTCTTCGAGCTACGGCGGACAAGTCGCTTTGACCACCCTACGATATCTCATTCCGTGCTAGCCTCTTCCCATAACAACAGGGGAGGCGGTCCATGGCCAAGAAGATGAAATCGCGTAGCGCAGCGCAAGTCGTGGTGAAGAAGCGGAGCGGAGCCAAGGTTGCGGTGCGATCCTCCGCGCGCAAGGTGGTGAAGGCGAAGGCACCCCCGCAGCCCGCCAAATCCGCGGTCAAGAAGCCTGCTCGCCCGAAGCAGCGCATCGCCATCAGCCATCACCGCGAAGAAGACTTCAAGGCCGACGGCCTGCGCGCCTACGCGAAGTATCGCGACCTCGGCATCGCCGCGGCAAGCCACGGCCTTGCGCAAGCCCACGTCATCCGCCTGCAGGGCCCGTGCGATCCGGCCGAGGTGTCAAAGCTGCACTTCCACCACGTCGACTTCCAGATGGTCTACGTCCTCAAAGGATGGGTGAAGACCTACATGGAGGGGCAGGGCGAGACCTTGATGACGGAAGGCAGCGCGTGGACCCAGCCACCGAAGATCAAGCACATGATCCTGGATTATTCGGATGACGTCGAACTGCTGGAGGTGATCCTGCCGGCAGAGTTCAGGACGGTGGAGTTGACGGCGTAGCTGTCATTCCAAGGTGCGCGTCTCTCCGCCGGTCATTCCGGGGCGATGCGCAGCATCGAGCCCGGAATCCATCGGGCGACGTTACGGGCGGCCCAATGGATTCCGGGTTCGCCGCGTTGCGGCGCCCCGGAATGACGAGCAGAGAGAGCTAACTCAACACGCCCACCACCGCCCCCATCAGGCACGTCGTCAGCGTCCCCGAGACGATCGACTTCAGCCCGAGCGAATTGATCTCCTCGCGCCGCTCGGGCGCCATCACGCCGAGGCCGCCGATCATGATGCCGAGGCTGGCGAAATTGGCGAAGCCGCACATCGCGTAGAGCATGATCAGGCGCGAGCGTGGATCGAGCGTGCCGGGCGGCAGCTTCGAGAAGTCGACATAGGCGATCAGTTCGTTGAGCACGGTCTTGGTGCCCATCAGGCTGCCGGCGGTGACGGCCTGATCCCACGGCAGTCCCATCAGCCAGCAAACCGGCGCCATGATGAGGCCGAGCAGGCGCTGCAGCGAGATCGCTGCGCTAAAGACATTCGGCAGCACGCCGAGGATGGCGTTGGCGAGATAGACCAGCGCCACCAGCACCAGGAGCATCGCGACGATGTTGATCAGCAGCTCGATCCCTGCGCCGGTGCCCTTCACGATGGCGTCCATCGTGCTTGAAACCTCCATCTCGGGGTCCGCCAGCGCGCCGCCGGTGCGCTTGTCGGAGGTTTCGGGGACCATGATCAGGCTGACGAGGATCGCAGCGGGCGCCCCCAGCACGGACGCGATGACGAAATGGGCGGCTGCGTCGGGGATGAGCGGCGCAAGCAGCGTCGCATAGAGCACCAGCACGGTGCCGGCGATGCCGGCCATGCCGCCGGTCATGACCAGAAACAATTCGCTGCGTGTCATCTGCGAAAGATACGGCCGCACGAACAGGGGGGCTTCGACCATGCCGAGAAAGATGTTGGCGGCGGTCGACAGCCCGACCGCGCCCCCGACGCCGAGCGTCCGCTCCAGCAGCCAGGCCATGCCGCGCACGATCGGCGGCAACACGCGCCAATAGAACAAAAGCGTCGTCAGCACGCTCATGACCAGCACGATCGGCAGCGCCTGGAACGCCAGGATGAAATCGGCGCCGGGCACCTTCAGGTCGAAGGGCAGGGCGCCGCCGCCGACATAGCCGAACACGAAGGAAGAGCCGGCGCGCGAGGCCGCCGAGATCGCGCCGACCGCGTCGTTGATCGCGCCGAACGCGCGCGCCACGACCGGCACCTTCAACAGCACGATCGCAGTGGCGAGCGTCGCGACGAGGCCGATCGCGGCCTGCCGCAGCGAGACCGCGCGACGGTTCTCGGCCAGCGCGAAAGCGAGCAGCAGCAATGCGAAAATGCCGAGTGCCGATTGCAGCCGTAGCATGATGTCCCCGAACCCCCGGTGATTATGGCTGCGCGTGCGTTGCAAAGGCAATGCCGGTCATTTCGCCGGCAGCTCTGCTGTTGACAACCAACCCTGCGTCAGTCACGCGAGGCACCTCGATATCAGGGGGCGGACGGTCCGGGCGTGACCCAAGAGGCGATGACAGAGCAGTCGACAGCAGCAAATCCGCCGGTCAAGGCCCGTGAGCTCCTCACCCATCGCGCCTTCCTGCTCTTCGTGCTCTCGCGCAGCCTGTCGCGCTTTTCCAGCCAGATCGCAGCGGTTGCGATCGGCTGGCAGATCTACGATCTCACCGGCTCGGCCTTCGATCTCGGCATGGTCGGTCTCGTGCAATTCCTGCCCACGGCGCTGCTGGTGTTCGTCGCCGGCCACGCCGCCGACCGTTTCGAGCGCAAGCGCGTGGTCCAGCTCTGCCAGCTCGCGGAAGCGGCGACCGCGCTCTATCTCGGTGTCATCACCTATGTCGGCGCGGCGAGCGAGGTGCAGATCTTCATCGCGACCTTCGTGCTCGGCATTGCCGGTGCGTTCGAGAGCCCGACCACCGCGGCGCTGCTGCCGCTGATCGCACCTGCGGGATCGCTGCAGCGCGCCACCGCGGTCGCGAGCGGGGCGGGGCAGGTCGCGACCATCGCGGGACCGGCGCTCGGTGGCTTCGCTTACGCGATCGCGCCACATTTTGCCTATGCCGTGATGCTGCTATTCTGGATACTCGGGATGATCCTGACCGGGTTCATCCGGCCGCGCCCGCAGGCGGTCGCACGGGAAGGGACGGAGGCGGACAATATCTTTGCTGGCGTCCGCTTCATCCGCAGCAATCCGGCAATCCTCGGCACCATCTCGCTCGATCTGTTCGCGGTGCTGTTCGGCGGCGTCACGGCGCTCCTGCCGATCTATGCCCGCGACATTCTCCAGACCGGGCCGATGGGGCTGGGGATCCTGCGCGCAGCGCCTGCGGTCGGTGCGCTGCTGATGACGATGGTGCTGGCGCGTTACGCCATCTCGCGTCACGTCGGCCTGCGCATGTTCCAGGCGGTGATCGTGTTCGGCGTGGCCACCATCGTATTCGCGCTGTCGTCCTGGATGTGGCTGTCGGTGCTCTCGCTCGCTGTTCTGGGCGCCGCCGACACGATCAGCGTCGTGATCCGGTTCTCGCTGGTGCAGCTTGCGACGCCCGACGAAATGCGCGGCCGCGTCGGCGCGGTCAACTTCCTCTTCATCAACGCCTCGAACCAGCTCGGCCAGTTCGAAAGCGGCGTCGCGGCCGCCCTGTTCGGCACCATGACCTCCGCCGTGCTCGGCGGCGTCGCGACCGTCGCGGTCGCGCTGCTATGGATGAAGCTGTTTCCGAGCCTTCGGAAGGTGGAGAGTTTGGAGTAACAAGATCTCTCGTTCCTGACGCGGCGCAGCGCGCAGCGGTGCGCCGCTGAGCCGGGACCCATGCCGCCGCGAGCGACTTCGGAGAGAGATGGGCCTCGGCTCAGCTGCGCGTCATTTCATGCCGCGCAGCGTCCGGGGCACGAGGCCGATGATATCGATCGCTGCGTTGCGCTCGCAATGGCGATTGTGGAGGCGGGGTGAGCAGTTGCCTCACGTCACCCCGCTTGCCGAGGGCATGCCACACCCCCCATGCCGCCTACTGTGCATGGGGTTGTTTTCGCAGTTTGATGTCAGCCCCGTCCGACGAACGGCATCTTCGTCGCCATGACCGTCATGGTCAGCACGTTGGCGTCGAGCGGCAGGCCGGCCATGTAGGCGACGGCATCGCCGACCGCTTTCGCGTCCATGCGCGGCTCGTGCTTGGTGGTGCCGTCGGGCTGGAGCACGCCGGGACCGTTGACCATGCGGTCGGTCATCGGGGTGGCGGCGTTGCCGATGTCGACCTGGCCGACCGCGATGTCATACATGCGCCCGTCGAGGTTGGAGGCCTTGGTGAGGCCGGTGATGGCGTGCTTGGTTGAGGTGTAGGCGGCCGAGAACGGTCGCGGCGCATGCGCCGAGATCGAGCCGTTGTTGATGATGCGGCCGCCGCGCGGGCTCTGGTCCTTCATGATGCGGAAGGCGTGCTGGGTGCACAGGAACGGGCCGGTGAGGTTGGTGTTCACCACCGCCTGCCATTGCTCGAGGCTGAGGTCCTCGAACGGCACCGCGGGCGCGCCCATGCCGGCATTGTTGAACAGCACGTCGAGCCGGCCATAGGTCGCCTTCACCTTGTCGAACAGTGCGGCGATCTGGTCCGGCTTGGTCATGTCGGCGGTGACGCACAGGCTCTTGCCGGCGAGACCGAGCTTGGCGGTTTCCTCGAGCATGTCGAGCCGGCGCCCCACGAGCACCACGGTGAAGCCGATGTTCATCAGCGCCAGCGATGCTGCGCGTCCGACACCGGTGCCTGCGCCCGTCACCACTGCGATCTTGTTTGCTTCACTCATCGTTTCCTGCCTTTTCTCTTGAGCTGTCAGGTTTGTTGTCGTCAGGCTGTTGGGCGGTCAGCCCTTGTTTTCTGTCAGGTCTTCGGTTCTTTTTCGTTCTTGTAGGGCGGCCGCGGAATGTTCTGATGCGCCGCGCGCAACGCCGCCGACCAGCGCGAGCGCAGGTCGTGGAAATAGGGCTCGCCGGCCTCGATGCGGTGGTTGAGGTCGGCATCGCAGGCGTCGGCGCGCACCACCAGCACGTCGATCGGCAGGCCCACACCGAGATTGGAGCGCATGGTCGAGTCCATCGAGATCAGGCCGGTCTTGAGCGCCTCGTAGAGCTCGACGTCGTAATGCATGGCGCGATCGAGCACCGGCTTGCCGTATTTGTGTTCGCCGATCTGCAGGTAGGGCGTATCGGTGGTGCACTCGATGAAATTGCCGGCCGTGTAGACCATGAACAGGCGCATCCGCGCGCCCTTGATCTGGCCGCCGAACAGGAAGGAGACGTCGAACGAGACGTCCTCGGACTTCAGCGCGGGGCCTTCAGTCGCATGCACCGCGCGGATCGCCCGGCCGATGCGCTGGGCGGCCTGGAACATGGTCGGCGCGTTCATCAGCGTCTCGATCTCGCCCGTGTTGGGGTCTTCCAGGCCCTCGGTGAGGGTGGAGAGCACCGACTGGCTGATGGCGAGGTTGCCGGCGCTGGCGATCGCCATGATGCGATCTCCCGGCTTGGAGAAGATGTGCAGCTTGCGGAAGGTCGAGACGTTGTCGAGGCCGGCATTGGTGCGGGTGTCGGCGATCATCACCAGACCGTCCCGAACCAGGATTCCGCAACAATAGGTCATGTCCCATCCCCGAACGCGTTTGCGCGGAATTACTAGCCAATTTCAGGAGGGCATGTAACCCCCTGATTCCCGCTGCGGCGCGCGCCCTGGTATGACGGGGCTCGTCTCAGTCGGCGGCATCGACGAGAAACGCCTCGTCGACCGGAACGCCCAGCGCCGTGACCAGCCGATTCGTCTCCGCGGCCATGCCGATGATCGCGAGCATCTCGTGGTATTCTGCCTCGGTCATGCCCTTGGCCCGCGCGCCCGCGGTGTGCGAGTGGATGCAGTAGCTGCAGCCATGCGCCACCGAGACGGCGACATAGAGCATTTCCTTGATCTTGGGATCGAGCGCGCCCGGCGCCATCACCTCCTTGATGCTCTCCCAGGTCCGCCGCAGCGTCTTCGGATCGTGCGCCAGCGCGCGCCAGAAATTGTTGACGAAGTCCGACTTCCGCACCTTGCGGATGTCGTCGAAAACGGCGCGCGCCTCGCTGGAGAGCTCGTCGTCCGAAAGCAGCTTTACGGTCGCCATGGGATTACCTCGCGGGGTCTGATCTGACCCTGCGATCATAGCACGGCTGATCGCGTCAGCCGGCAGCGCCGCGTGGCGCGATGTGGCTGTGCTCAGTTCTGCCGCTGTGACTGCGATTGCGACTGGCCGCGGCCGGCCTGCTCGACCTTCACCGCCACCGTCAGCGTCTCCGCGCCGCCGCCATAGCGGGTGCCGCGCACGGGGGCGGCGCCGAGATAATCGAGCCCGATCGCGACGCGGACATGGGCGTCGGTGGTGCAGATGCTGTTGGCGGGGTCAAAGCCGACCCAGCCGAGGTCGGGCACGTAGGCCTCCGCCCAGGCGTGGCCGGCGTCCTGGTGCACATGGCCGTCGGCGCGCAGGAAATGGCCGGAGACGAAGCGCGCCGGCACGCCGCCGCTGCGGGCGCAGGCGATGAAGATGTGCGCATAGTCCTGGCAGACACCGCGCTTGAGCGTGAACGCTTCGGCCGCGGAGGTGCCGCTGTTGGTCGGATCCTCGTCGAAGGTCATGTGGTCGCCGATCTCGGTCATCAGCGTGTGCAAAAAGCCCAGCGTGTCGCTCTCGGCTTCGCTGCGCAACTGGCGCGCCACCGCAGCCATCGCCGGATTGACCTCGGTCAGGTCGGTCGTGCGCAGGAACATGTCGGCCGGAAAGCGTTCGTCGGCGCCGCGCAGCACGCCGCCGGTGTCATGGGTCTCGATCAGGCCCTCGGCGATGATCTTGATGTCGCCGACGGGGCCGCAGGACAGCACGTGGGTGACGTTGCCGAACGCGTCCTCGTGGGTGTCGAGCTTGGTGTCGGTGGAGACGTCGATCTGCCACTCCGCCACATACTGTCCGTCATGGCTGCACGGCGTCATGCGCAGAATCTGGATCACGCTGGTGGCCGGCGGCTCGTAGCGATAGGTCGTGGTGTGCTGGATTCGCAGGCGCATGGTGGACCGTTGTGCTGGCGTCGTCATTCCGGGGCGGCTCGAAGAGCCGAGCCCGGAATCTCGAGATTCCGGGTCTGGTCCTTCGGACCATCCCGGAATGACGGCGTGTATCAGATCAAATACTGCTTCGTGATGATTTCGCCCAGCCTGGAATTGTCGGCGATGAATTCCTGAATGAATTCATGCACGCCATGCTGGAAAATGTCGTTCATATTGCTGTGTTCGAGCCGGTTGCGGATGCCGCGGGCGTGGCGCTGGGCCGGGCCCTGGCGGCCATAGGCGACGCCGATCTGGTCGAGATTGCGCACGAGATTGCCGTAGCAGCTCGCCAGCGACCGCGGCAGCGTGTCGTTGAGGATCAGCAGATCCGCGATCAGCCAGGGTTTTAGCGTTTCCCGATAGACCCAGTGATAGGCCGTCAGCGCCGAGACCGAGCGCAGGATCGAGGTCCACTGGTAGAAGTCGAGCGGGCCGCCGACATGTTCCTCTTCGGGCAGCAGCACATGGTACTTCACGTCGAGAATGCGCGCGGTGTTGTCGGCGCGCTCCAGATGCACGCCCATCCGCGAGAACCAGTAGGCGTCGTTGCGCAGCATGGTCCGGTAGGCCGAGCCGTCGAAGCGCAGCGAGGTCTCCTGCACGAAGCGCAGGAATTTTGCGAGTTCCTCGCGCGTCGAGGTGCCCTTGCTCCAGACCTCCTGCAATTCGATCCAGGCCGAGTTGATGGTGTCCCACATCTCGCTGGTGAGCGCGGTGCGCACCGAGCGCGAGTTGAGCCGTGCTGCCTCAATGCAGTTCCGGATCGACGACGGATTGTTCGGCGAGAACGACAGGTATTCGACGACGTTGTGCTCGTTGGCTTCCTGGTACTGCTGATAGAAGCTCGCGGCGACGCCCGCGGTCAGCAGCGCCGAGTCCCATTCATTTGTCTTGCCGATATAGGCGGCGGGCAGCGCGGTCACGCGCAAGGTCGCATCGATGGTGCGCGCGAGATATTCGGCCCGTTCGACGTAGCGGGCGAGCCAGTAGAGGTTTTCGGCGGTACGCGACAGCATCTGACTACTCGTCCAGGATCCAGGTGTCTTTGGTGCCGCCGCCCTGGCTGGAATTCACCACCAGGGAGCCTTCCTTCAGCGCGACACGCGTCAGTCCGCCGGGCACGATCGTCGTGGTCTTGCTGCCCGTGAGCACGAAGGGCCGCAGATCGACGTGGCGCGGCGCGAGGCCGGACGCGGTGCAGGTCGGGCAGGTCGAGAGCGCCAGCGTCGGCTGGGCGATGAAGCCTTCCGGCTCGCGCTTGAGCTTTTCGCGGAACGCCTCGATGGTCGCCTTGGTCGCTGCGGGGCCGATCAGCATGCCGTAGCCGCCGGAGCCGTGCACTTCTTTGACGACGAGCTCGCCGAGATTGTCCAGCACATAGGCGAGATCCTTCGGCTCGCGGCAGCGCCAGGTCGGCACGTTCTTCAGGATCGGCTCCTCGCCGAGATAGAACTTCACGATGTCGGGCATGTAGGAATAGATCGCCTTGTCATCGGCGATGCCGGTGCCGACGGCGTTGGCGAGGGTGATGTTGCCGGCCGCATAGGCCGACATCAGACCGGGCACGCCAAGCACGGAGTCGGGGCGGAAGGTGAGGGGATCGATGAAATCGTCGTCGACGCGGCGATAGATCACGTCGACCCGCTTCAGCCCCTCGGTCGTCCGCATGAACACTTCGTTGTTCTTGATGATGAGGTCGCGTCCCTCGACCAGCTCGATGCCGAGCTTGTCGGCGAGGAAGGAGTGCTCGTAATAGGCCGAGTTGTAGACGCCCGGCGTGAGCAGCGCGACCGTCGGCTCGCCGGATGCGCCCTGCGGGGCGACCGAGCGAAGCGCGGCGAGCAGCTCGTCCGGATAACGCTCGACCGGCGCCACCCTGTGGCGGGCGAACAGATCCGGAAACAGCCGCATCATGATCTCGCGGTTTTCCAGCATGTAGGACACGCCGGACGGCGTGCGTGCGTTGTCCTCCAGCACGATAAAGTCCTCGGCGTCGACCCGGACGATGTCGATGCCGGCGATGTGCACGTAGACGTCGTGCGGCACCTGCTGGCCGTTCATCTCGGGCCGGAACACCGGGTTCTGGAAGATCAGATCGTCGGGCACGATCCCGGCCCGGAGGATGTCGCGGCCGTGATAGATGTCGCGCAGGAACATGTTGAGCGCGCGCACGCGCTGCTTCAGGCCCTTCTCCAGCAGCGCCCATTCCTTGCCGGACATGATCCGCGGGATCACGTCGAACGGGATCAGGCGCTCGGTGGATTCGGCATCACCATAGACGGCAAAGGTGATGCCGATGCGGCGGAACAGGAGCTCGGCTTCCTGGCGGCGGTATTCGAGCGCCTCGGGAGGCGTCTCCTTGAGCCAGCGCGCCAGCTCCTGATAGGCGGGGCGAAGGTCCCCGCCGGGAATGTTCATTTCGTCAAACGCGACTGCCATAGACCCCGACTGCTCTCCCCAGGCGTTGCGCCAATGGTCAGGTCGAGAGGTCCCCGTGTGGACCGCAACGTCCTGTGGCCATGCCTGACAGTGCATGACTTACCCGGGTGGTAGCAAGGGCCGGGCCAGCGCGATAAGCATGGACTGGCAGGATTTACCGGGCACAGTCGGCGGCTTGCCTGAAAAAATGGCTGATGAGTGCTTATTTCGGCAGCAAAACCGCGTGACTTCAACGCGTTACCTCGGCAAAGTCGGGCGGATAGGTAAGGGACTTAAGGCATGAGCGAGATCGTCACGGCAGGCATTCTGGTCATCGGGGATGAAATCCTGTCCGGCCGGACCAAGGACAAGAATATCGGCTTCATCGCCGAATACCTGACCAATATCGGCATTGATCTGAAGGAAGTCCGGGTCGTCTCCGACGACGAGGCCGACATCATCGCCGCGCTGGATGCGCTGCGGCATCGCTACACCTATGTGTTCACTACCGGCGGCATCGGGCCGACCCATGACGACATCACCGCCGACAGCGTCGCCAAGGCCTTCGGCGTCGGCATCGACCACCATCCGGAGGTGGTCGCCCGTTTCCGCGAGCGCTGGAGCGAGCAGGACCTCAACGAGGCCCGGCTGCGCATGGCCCGCATCCCCGACGGCGCCGAACTGATCCAGAGCGCGACCATTCTCGCCCCCGGCTTCAAGATCGGCAATGTGATCGTGATGGCCGGCGTGCCCTCGATCATGCAGGCGATGATGGACATCGTCTCGCCCAAGCTGAAATCCGGCGTCCGCATGCTCTCCGAATCGGTCCGCGCCAATGCGCGGGAGGGCGACATCGGCAGCCCCTTGCGGGAAATCGCCGCCGCGCATCCGGACACCATCATCGGCAGCTATCCGTTCATGGATGAAGAGCAGAAGCCCAATACCAACCTGGTGGTGCGCTCGCGCGATGCGGACAAGCTTGCAGCGGCCATGGCCGCGGTGAAGGACATGCTGGCGGGATTGAACATCACCCGGTAGCTGCCGGCAGACGAAGCAGGAGACGACGATGGCTGGTGAAGCACCGGAACTGAGCGCGCAGGAGCGGGCGGGCAAGGCCTTTCCGGTCTCGTGGGACCAATTCCACAGGGATTGCCGGGCGCTGACCTGGCGCCTCAACGAGGTCGGCCCGTTTCATGCCGTGATCGCGATCACCCGCGGCGGCCTCGTGCCCGCGGCGATCGTGGCGCGCGAACTCGGCGTGCGCGTGATCGATACGGTCTGCATCGCCAGCTATGACCACAACAAGCAGGGCGAGCTCCAGGTCCTCAAGGGCATTTCCGAATCGGCGATGAAGCTCGGCGGCGGCACCGGCAAGGGGCTTTTGATCGTCGACGACCTCGTCGACACCGGCAAGACCGGCAGGCTGGTGCGCCAGATGCTGCCCGATGCGCATTTCGCCACCGTCTATGCCAAGCCGAAGGGACGCCCGTTGGTCGATACCTTCATCACCGAGGTGTCGCAGGACACCTGGATCTTCTTTCCCTGGGATACCGCGCTGTCCTACCATCCGCCGCTGCGCGACGGCGCGGCGTGAGGGATGGAGTCATTCCGGGGCGATGTGAAGCATCGGACCCGGAATCCCGAGATTCCGGGTCTGGTCCTTGCGGACCATCCCGGAATGGCGGCAGTTGAATAGGCGCCCATGCCCCTGCAAAACCGCGTCACACCTACCGGCGACATCATTGCCACGCCGCATCGTGGCCTGTTCACCGGCAATCGGGGCATCATCCATGATCCCGCGACGAAGACGCTGCTGAAGAAGCGCTGGGCCAGCGAGACCTGGATCGTCTGCGTCCGCGAGTTTCGCGGCGCACGACGGCAGCCGATGGGCGGACGGAGCTGGACCGAGCTTTTCTTTCTCGATGAAGCCACGGCCTTTGCGGCCGGCCACCGTCCCTGCTTCCTGTGCCGGCGCGCCGACGCCAATCGTTTTCGCAGCGCCTGGGAGACCGGCAACGGCGGGAAGGGCCTCAAGGCCAAGGAGATCGATCGCAAATTGCATCGCGAGCGGCTCGATCGCGGCAAGAAACGCCTGCACCCGCCGCGCGTGCCGGTCGATCAACTGCCGGAAGGCGCCATGATCCAGGACGGAGCGGACAGTCTTCTCGTCGCGCGCGGACGAACGCTGTTGTGGTCGCCGGCCGGCTACGTTGAGACTGACCGTCGTCCGCAACACGCAATGATCTTGACGCCGCCGTCGATCATCAATGCACTGGCGGCGGGGTATCGTCCCCTGCTGCATCCGAGCGCGAGCAGCTAGCGCAGCGGCTTGCCATCCTCATCCACGCTCGTCCGTGCATCTCGCAACCCCCATTCGCGGATCACCTGGCGGCAACGTGTCAGCTCGGCTTTGCTCACGGCATTCGCATCTTTCGATGCGCGCTCGACCATCGCCTTGCAGTTCAGCAGCACGGAGCGGTCCTCCGCGTGCGCCGGCAACAGAAATGCTGCCAGCGCTGCGACGGTAAGGGCCGGTCGAACCAGCACCATCATCCCAGCTTCTCGCGGGCGAGCGCGGCGCCGGCGCCGAGCGCCATCAGCTTGGCCTCGGCGATGTCGCGCCGCATCGGCGCCATGCCGCAATTGGTGGTGGCGATGATGTTGCTCTTGGGGACGAATTTCGACACAGCGTCGATCACCTTGACGACGTCCTCGGCGGTCTCGACCTCGTCGCTGGCGACGTCGATCACGCCGGCCTGCACGATCTTGGTCTTGAGCAGCGCGAGCAGGTCGAGCGGCACCTTCGAATTGCGGCATTCGATCGCGACCTGCTGGATCGGGCTCGCATCGATCGCCGGGAAGATCTGCTCGTACTGGCGCCATTGCGCGCCGAGCGTCTCCTTCCAGTCGGTATTGGCCTTGATGCCGTAGCCGTAGCAGATGTGCACGGCGGTGGCGCAGGTCAGGCCCTGCGCGGCGCGCTCGAGTGCCTTGATGCCCCAGTCGTTGACCTCGTCCATGTAGACGTTGAAGGCGGGCTCGTCGAACTGCACGAGATCGACGCCGTCGGCGGCAAGCGCCTTGGCCTCCTCGTTCAGGAGCTTGGCGAAGGCAAAGGCCATCTTGACGCGGTCGCCATAGTAGCGATCGGCAATGGTGTCGATGATAGTCATCGGGCCGGGCAGGGTGAATTTCAGCTTCTTCTTCGTGTGCGTGCGCGCCACGCGCGCCTCGTCGGCATGGACGCGGCCCTTGAGCCGGAGCGGCGCGACCACCTGCGGCACCATCGCCTTGTAGCGGTCCTTGCGGATGCCCATTTCGACCTTGTCGGCGAAATCGATGCCCTCGATCTTCTCCAGGAACCCGTGCACGAAATGCTGGCGGGCCTGCTCGCCCTCGGTGACGATGTCGATGCCGGCGTCCTCCTGGATTTTCACGGCCAGCATGGTCGCGTCGCGCTTGGCGTGGACAAGCGCGTCGCCTTCAGACTTCCAGGGCGCCCAGAGCATGTTGGGCTCGGCGAGCCATTCCGGCTTCGGCAAGGAGCCGGCGATCGTGGTTGGAAACAGCATGGCGGCCCTCCCGGCGGGTTGTGTTGCGCCCCTTCCTGCCATGTCTTAACGTCGAGGTACAGAACAACAAAAGTCGCTTTCCATTCCGGCGACGCGAGCAGGGAAGGCCACGGGGAAAGGTCATGATCGACCTCTATTACGCGCCCACGCCGAACGGCTGGAAAATCTCGATCATGCTGGAGGAACTCGGGCTTCCCTATGCCGTGAAGCCCGTCAACATCCGCGCCGGCGAGCAGTTCAGCCCCGAATTTCTGGCGATCTCCCCGAATAACCGCATTCCCGCGATTGTCGATCACGCACCCGCCGATGGCGGCGTACCGTTCGCGGCCTTCGAGACCGGTGCGATCCTGATCTATCTCGCGGAGAAGACCGGCCGCCTGCTGCCGACCGATCTGCGCGGCCGCTCCACCACCATCCAATGGGTGATGTGGCAGATGGCCGGCCTCGGACCGATGCTCGGCCAGCACGGCCATTTCGCGCTCTATGCGGCGGAAAAGATTCCCTATGCGATCGAACGCTACCGCGACGAAGCCGCGCGGCTCTATGGCGTGCTCGACCGGCAATTGGCGAAGACCGGCGCCTATGTCGCCGGCGACTATTCCATCGCCGACATCGCCTGCTTTCCCTGGACCATGACCCACAAGGCGCAGGGTTTTACGCTCGACGACTATCCCAACGTCAAGCGCTGGTACGCCGAGGTCCGCGCCAGGCCGCAGGTGCAGGCGGGGCTTGCGATCGGCAAGTTCGTGAAAGAGCCGTTCGACGAGGAATCACGCAAGATCATGTTCGGCCAGAGGGCTAAGGACGTGTTGGGAAAGAAGTAGGCTCTCTGGTCATTCCGGGGCGCGACGAAGTCGCGAGCCCGGAATCCATCGGGCCGCAGTCAAACTGGAAAAATGGATTCCGGGCTCGCGCCCAAGAGGGCGCGCCCCGGAATGACGAGAGTAAAGGAAAACGCCATGATCGAGTTCTTCTTCGACTGTTCCAGTCCCTGGACCTATCTCGCCTTCCACAACATCCAGCCGCTGGCAAAGGAGCTTGGCGCCGAGATCACCTGGCGGCCGATCCTGGTCGGCGGCATCTTCAACACGGTCAATCCGAGCGTCTACGCCCAGCGCGAGACGCCGGTGCCGCTGAAGGCGCGCTACATGAAAAAGGACCTGCAGGACTGGGCGCGCTCCGCGGGGCTTGCGATCAAGATGCCGCCCACGGTGTTTCCCGTGAACAGCGTCAAGGCGATGCGCGGCTGCATCTGGCTGGGTGCGGATATGCTGCCGTTCGCCACCGCATTGTTCGAGGCGTATTGGGGCGAGGACAAGGACATCTCGCAGGATGCCGTGCTCGCGGAAATCTGCAGGAAGGTCGGCATCGACGAGCAGAAATTCTTCGCCGGCATTTCGGAGCAGGGCATCAAGGACCAGCTCAAGGCCAATACCGAGGAGGCCGTGGCACGCGGCGCCTTCGGTTCTCCGACGATCTTCGTTGCCAAGACGGACATGTATTTCGGCAATGACCGCCTGCCGCTGATCCGCGAGGCGCTCGAGCGCAGCAAGGCGAGCGCGGCCTGATGGTGCGCGCTGTCGTCTGCCGCGCGCTCGGCGCGCCCGAAACATTGCGCCTGGAAGCGTTTCCGTCGCGCGCCCTGAAGCCCGGCGAGGTGCGGGTCGCCATTCGCGCGGCGGGCCTGAATTTCCCCGATGTACTGATGGCCGCCGGCGACTACCAGCTTAAGCCGGAGCTGCCGTTCACGCCCGGCATGGAGGCCGCCGGCGACGTGACCGAGGTCGGCGCAGAGGCGAGCGGCGTTGCCGTCGGCGACAAGGTCATCGTCAAGATGCGCCACGGCGCATTCACCGATGAAGCGGTGGTAACGCCATCGCAGCTCACGCCGATGCCGTCGACGTTCGATTATGCGGAGGCCGCAACCTATCTCGCCGGTCACGGCACCGCGTACCATGCGCTGATCGATCGCGGCCGGGTCGAGCCCGGCGAGGTGCTGCTGGTGCACGGCGCCGGCGGCGGCGTGGGATTGGCCGCCGTCGAGATCGGCAAGATGCTGGGCGCGACCGTGATCGCGACGGCCTCCAGCGACGAGAAGCTTGGCATCGCGAAAGCGCGCGGCGCCGATCACCTGATCCGCTACGACCGCGAGCCGTTTCGCGATGCCGTCAAGCGCATCACCGATGGCCGCGGCGTGGACGTGGTGTTCGATCCCGTCGGCGGCGAGGTGTTCGAGAACTCGATGCGTTGCATCGCCTGGGGCGCGCGGCTGCTGGTGATCGGTTTTACCGGTGGCATCGGCTCGGCCAAGACCAACCTGTTGCTGATCAAGGGCGCCAGCGTGCTCGGCGTGCGCGCCGGCGAGGCCGTGCGGAAGAATCCTGCGCTCGGTGAGGTGCGCCTGAAGGCGCTGCTGCAATGGGCGGAGGAAGGCAAGCTGCGCCCCAACGTCTCGCACCGCCTGCCGCTGGAAGACTATGCGAAGGCGATGCGGCTGTTGCTCGATCGCAAGGCGATCGGGCGCGTGGCGCTGGTGATGGAGTGATACCGTCATGCCCCGCGAAGGCGGGGCTGGTGATGGGGTGACGGTGCCTTAGGGTGGGCAAAGCGAAGCGTGCCCACCATTCAGGTTTCGGCCGCTGATGGAGGGTGGGCACGGCGCAAGGGCGCCTTTGCCCACCCTACGCGAGCCTCACTTGTATTCCCGCTCCGTCCACCACGGGAAATAGTCCGGCATATCCGCCGACACCTTGTTCTTGAACTGCGCCGGCCGTTTCTCCAGGAACGACACCACGCCTTCCTTCACGTCGTCCGAGCGGCCACGGGCGTAGATGCCGCGGCTGTCGACCTTGTGGGCTTCCATGGGATCGTCGGCGCCCATCATGCGCCACATCATCTGGCGTATCAGTGCGACCGACACCGGCGCGGTCTTGGCCGCGAATTCCCTGGCGAGCGCGCGGGCGGTCGGCAGCAGATCGTCGGGCGCCACGACCTTGCTGACGAGGCGCCCCGCGAGCGCTTCCTGGGCGGGGAAGACGCGGCCCGAATAACACCATTCCAGCGCCTGCGAGATGCCGACGATGCGCGGCAGGAACCAGCTCGAGGCAGCCTCGGGCACGATGCCGCGCTGGGAGAACACGAAACCGAACCGTGCGGCATCGGAGGCGATGCGGATATCCATCGCAAGCTGCATGGTGACGCCGATGCCGACGGCGGGGCCGTTGACCGCGGCGATGACGGGCTTCAGGCATTTGAAGATACGCAAGGTCACCTGGCCGCCGCCATCGCGCACCTGCGGGTCGCTGTAATCGACCTTGCCATCGGCGAGGCGCTTGACCGGCCCGCGCCGCGCGTCGCGGTCGAACGTGTCCGCACCCGAGGAGAGATCCGCACCCGCGCAAAATCCGCGGCCGGCGCCGGTGACGATGATGGCGCGGACGTTGTCGTCCTTGTCGGCGGCGTCGAACGCGTCGATGAGCTCGGCCTGCATCTGCGCGTTGAAGGCGTTGAGCTTGTCGGGCCGGTTCAGCGTGATGGTGAGGATCTGCTCGGCGACCTCGTATTTGATCGTCTCATACGCCATGGGTGGTTTCCTTCCTTTAGGATTCTTGGCCCAATTCTGTCATTGCCGGGCTTGACCCGGCAATCCATCTTTTCAAGAGAGGATGGATGCGCGGGTCGAGCCCGCGCATGACCAACTGTGCTGTGACGCTAGTGCTGCGTCTTGCGTGCAGGCGGCTTCGGCCAGGGCCGCTGCGGGCCGCGTAGGCCTTCGAACGCCTTGGCCATGCCGAGCACGCCGATATCGTCGAAGCGGCGGCCGACGATCTGCACGCCGATGGGAAAGCCCGCGGCGTCGAAGCCGCCATTGATGGAGATGACGGGATTTTCCGACATATTCCACGGCACGGTATAGGCAATGTGCTCGAACGGCTTCATCGGGTCGTTGGTCGGCGAGGCCCAGTCAGCGGGGTAATTCACGTTTGGCGAGGTCGGCGAGATCACGTAGTCGAGCTCTTGGAACAGCTTTGCGGCGGCGGCGCGGATCGCCATGGTCTGATTGAAGCCGCGGATCACGTCGACACCCGACAGCTTGGCGCCGGACTCACCCCATTTGAAAATATAGGGCAGCACTTTTGCCTGTTCGGCCGGCGTCAGCTTCGACAGATCGTCCCACATCCGTGCGCGCCAGAAATTGTCGAGACCGTCGAGCATCTCCCGCGTCAGGATGCCATCGACTTCGGTGACGACGCTGCCGGCGGATTCGAATGCCTTTGCGGCCTTCACCGCAACGTCGCGAACCGGCTTCTCCAGTGCGAGGCCACAGCCGGGATCGAGCATCAGGCCGATACGCTGCTTGCGCGGCGATTTCTCCAGCCCTTTCCAGTTGAGCGGCTCGGCCGGCAGGCTGGTGCCGTCGCGCCGGTCGGGCTTTGCGATCACGCTCATCATCAGCGCGCAATCGTCGACCGTGCGGGTCAGGGGGCCGGCGACGCGGCCGACATAGGCGGGGTCGATCGGCACGCGGCCGAAGCTCGGCTTCAGGCCGACGAGGCCGCACCAGCCCGCGGGCAGGCGCACCGAGCCCCCGATGTCGGTGCCAAGATGCAGCGGACCGTAGCCGGCCGCCGCGGCAGCGCCTGCGCCCGCGCTGGAGCCGCCGGGATTCTTGGAGAGGTCCCAGGGATTGCGCGCCAGCGCATGGAAGCTGGAGAGCCCCGAGGACAGCATGCCGTAATCGGGCATGGTGGTCTTGGCGAAGATGATGCTGCCTGCCTCGCGCAGCCGCGCGGCGGGCGGGGCATCCTTCTCGGCGGGCACCAGCTTGACGCTGGCAGCACCCAGCGGCACCGGCACGCCCTTGGTGGCGATGTTGTCCTTCACCGTCACGGGCACGCCGTCGAGCGCGCCCGAGGGTTCGCCCCCGGACCAGCGCGCGGTCGAGGCCTTCGCGGCCTCGCGCGCGCCGTCGGGATCGAACGCGTAGAGCGCCTTCAGATCCGGTTCCCACGCGGCGACATGCGCGAGCAAATCCTCCAGCACCTCGCTCGGCGAGAACTGCTTGGCCCGATAGCCCGCGATCAGATCGACCGCGGACAGATCGTGCAGCGAGGTGACCACCTCGTCGACGCTCTTTTTCTGCATGGCTAGCCGACCGGCATGCGCGTTTCGATGATGCGCGCGAACATGCTGGCGCCGATCGGCAGGATCTTGTCGTCGAGCACGAAGCCGGGATTGTGCACCGGCACCGAGCCGTCGTGGCCGACCCAGAAATAGGCGCCGGGAACGGTCTGCAGCATGTCGGCGAAATCCTCGCTGCCCATCTTCGGCTGGGCGCGGGTGATCACGTTGGCGGGGTCGACGATCGTGCGCGCGACCTCCTCGACCACCTTGGACTGCTCGACCTGGTTGACCAGCACATCGAACGTGTCGCGGATGTCGACGTCGATCACGCACTGATAGGCGGTGGCGATGCCGGCGCTGATGGTGCGGATGCGCTCGGCGATCAGGGTGCGGACTTCCTTCGAGAAGGTGCGGATGGTGCCGCACAGATGCGCGTCGCCGGGGATGACGTTGTAGGCGGAGCCGGCGTGAATCTGCGTGATCGAGATGACGGCGGCCTGCAGCGGCTCGACATTGCGGCTGACGATGGTCTGGATCGCCTGCGCCAGCGTGGTTGCGATGATCACCGCGTCCTTGGAGCGTTCCGGCATCGCGCCGTGCGCGCCATAGCCGGTGATGCGCAGGTCGAAGAAGTCGGCGCTGGCCATCGCCGGGCCCGGCAGGATCGCGATCTCACCATGATTGAGGTCGGGCGCGTTGTGCAGGCCGTAGAGCTCGTCGCAGGGAAACTTCTCGAACAGCCCGTCCTTGATCATGGCGCGGGCGCCGCCGAGGCCTTCCTCGGCCGGCTGGAAGATCAGGTGCACGGTGCCGTCGAAATTCCGGGTCTCGGCGAGGTAGCGCGCGGTGCCGAGCAGCATGGTGGTGTGGCCGTCATGGCCGCAGCCGTGGAAGCGGCCCGGGATTTTCGAGCTCCATTTCAGATTGGTGTTCTCCTCCATCGGCAGCGCGTCCATGTCGGCGCGCAGGCCGATGCGCTTGGTCCCGGAGCCCTTGCCCTTGATGACGCCGATCACGCCGGTGCCGCCGAGACCGCGATGCACCTCGATGCCCCAGCTCTTCAGCTTGTCGGCGACGATGCCGGAGGTGCGCACTTCCTCGAAGCCGATCTCGGGGTGGGCGTGGATGTCGCGGCGGATGGCGGTGAGTTCGTCTGCGTAGCCGTCGATGCGCTCGAGCGTGGGCATGGTGATCCTGTCCGGTTAGCGTGAAGAGGGATTGAAAACGGGGCCGTTCGGCTTGATGCGGATGCCCGGACGCAGGCGCGTCCAGGGGAGAGAAGCGGTATCGGCCGGCATCGCACCGGGCGCGGCGCAGATCATCAGCTTTTCCGCAATCGGCTCGAAATCGGCACGGAAATGCACCGAGCTCTTGTTGACGAGAATCTTCTGTTCGGTCGGCTCGATGCCGACATAGCGGTACATCGCCTGGTCGGCGAGCTGGGCCTTATGCGAGGAGACGACGACACGGACATCGCCGATGCGCAAGGCTGCGGAGCGGCCCATCTCCATCTCGCGGCCGCCGTAATAGGGGCCGGCTGCGATGAAGCGGCCGTCGGAGAGTTTTTCGACGATGAAGGTCTCGTGATAGGGTTCGTCGCCGGGAATGCCGGACTTGCCGCCGAGCGACAGGGTCACGCTGGCGCCGACGCCGGCCGCATGGGCGGCCTTGGCCGATTCCGGATCGTAGATGACGCCGGTCGCGCCGCTGGCCTTGTTGCGCACCAGCGCGCGCAGCATGCCGGTGGTGTCGGAATCGCCGCCGGCGCCGGGATTGTCCTGGGTGTCGGCGATGATGATCGGCTTGCGCGCGGTCTTCGACAGTTCCATCGCATGGCGTACCCCGTCATCGGGCGACCAGATCTTGCCGTCGAAATCGTCCTCGTGGCTTTCGATCAGCTTGACGATCGCATCGGCCGCGCGGTCGGCGTCCTCTTGTGCCTTGCCATAGGCGAACACGCTGGGGCCGCAGTCGCGGAAATCGGCGGCCGGAAAGCCGGGCGCGAAGGAGAGGGACGGCACGGCATCGCTCTCCAGCGCGGCGAGTTGTTCGTAGATGCCCTTGGTGGGGAAGTCGTTGGTGCATTGCCAGCTGATCGCGATCAGGAACGGCAATTGGCGGAACGACTTTGCAAAGCGCTGCTTCGTGTTGAGGAGCAAGGCGAGGTGCCTGGCCGAGGCGCGGCCGGTCTCGGCCATGTCGACATGGGGATAGGTGCGGTAGGCGATCAGCGCGTCCGCAAGCTCCATCATCTGCGGCGTGACGTTGGCGTGCAGGTCGAGGCTGGTGACCAGCGGAACATCCTTGCCGATGACGCGGCGCACGCGCGCCAGAATCTCGCCTTCGCCGTCGTCGAGGTGTTCGGTCACCATGGCGCCATGCAGATCGAGATAGACAGCATCGAGCGGCCCGGCGGCCGCGATGCCGTCGACCATCACCTTGACGATGCGCTCGAAGGCGTCTTCCGTGACGTGCGCCGACGGGCTCGCACCGCAGGCGATGGTCGGAACCAGCTCCCAGCCGGCCGCTTCGGCGCTTTCGATGAAGCCGGCAAGGCCGACATTGATGCCACGCATCACCTTGAGCACGTCGGCGCCTTCCGTCATCGCCGGCCAGCCGCCGCCATGCTGGAAGTCCGCGAAGGTCGCCTTCGTCGGAGCGAAGGTGTTGGTCTCGTGCAGGAAGCCGCCGACGGCAATACGCGTCATCAATTTGGGTCCGGTCAACAATGAGTGCGGGACGTTAGCCTTGGCCTTGCGGCGAGAGCAAGGTGCGACGCCGTCGCGCAGTGCATGGGGTCAAGACGTTTTGGGAATGGTGCGAATGCGATGGTCTTTATGAGTGGTGGCGCTTCCACATTCTCGGTGTCGTCCCCGCGCAGGCGGGGACCCATAACCCCAGGGAGGAGTTTGGCGGAGACTGTTCGTTCGGGATTAGCGCCGCGCGCGATCGATGGAGTCCGCGGTATGGTCCCGGCGTTCGCCGGGACGACACCGGAGAACCGCGCTAGGCCGTCGCCGCCAAACCCTCCGACACCGGCCGGAAATTCGCAAAATCCCAGCCGCGGCCCGGTGCTGCTTCCAGCAGGGCCCTGGTGTAGTCCTCTTTCGGATGCGTCAGCACTTCGGCGGCCGGGCCCTGTTCGACGACGCGGCCGTGCTGCATCACCACGACCTCGTCGCAGATCTGGGCGGCGACGCGCAGATCGTGGGTGATGAACAGGATGGCGATGCCGAGCCGCTTCTGGATCTCGTCGAGCAGTTCCAGCACCTGGGCCTGCACGGAGACGTCGAGCGCGGAGACGGCTTCGTCGGCGACCAGCACGTCCGGGTCGAGCGCGAGCGCCCGCGCAATGGCGATACGCTGGCGCTGGCCGCCGGAGAACTGGTGCGGATAGCGCGTCACGGCATCCGCGGGCAGTCCCACGAGCTCGAGCAGCTCGCGGGCGCGCTTCATCGCATCGGCATGTGAGGTGCCGTAATTGATCGGACCTTCCGCAATGCTCTCGCCGACGGTGACGCGCGGGTTGAGCGAGCGATAGGGATCCTGGAACACGATCTGGATCTTCTTGCGGTGCGGCTGCAGCAGGCGGCGCGAGATGTCGGAGATCTCGCGGCCGGCGAGGCGCACGCCGCCGGAGGTCGGGTCGATCAGGCGGACGATGCAGCGCGCCACCGTCGACTTGCCCGAGCCGCTCTCGCCAACGATGCCGAGCGTGCGGCCCTTGCGCAGCGTCAGCGTGACCTTGTCTGCGGCGACGACCTCGCGGCCTTTGCCGAAGAAGGCGCGCTCCTTGTAGACCTTGCTGAGCTCGTTGGCTTCAAGCACCACCGGCTCACGGCTGTCCTCGCGCGGGGCGCGCGGCACCAGGCTCGGCACCGCCGAGAGCAGGTTGCGGGTGTAGTCCATGGTCGGGTTGCGCAGCACGGACTGGAGCGGCCCGGTTTCGACCAGCCGGCCCTGCCGCATCACCGCGACGCGGTCGGCGATCTCGGCGACCACGCCCATGTCGTGGGTGATGAACAGCACGGCGGTGCCGTGATCGCGCTGCAGGTCGCGGATCAGGGTCAGGATCTGCTTCTGCGTGGTGACGTCGAGCGCGGTGGTCGGCTCGTCCGCGATCAGCAGCTTCGGCTCCAGCACCAGCGCCATCGCGATCATGATGCGCTGGCGCTGGCCGCCGGAGAGGCGATGCGGGTAGGAGGCGAAGATGCGCTCGACCTGTGGCAGGCGGACCTGCTCCATCATCTCGAGGATGCGCTTCCTGCGAGCCCCCGCGTCGAGACTGGTATGGGCGCGCAGCACTTCGTCGATCTGGCGGCCGACCGGCACCACCGGATTGAGCGCGGTCATCGGCTCCTGGAAGATCATCGCCATCTGCGTCGCGCGCAGTTGCCGCAGGCGGCGGTCGGTCGCGGTGAGAATCTCCTCGCCGACCAGCTTGACGCTGCCGCTGGTCGGAACCAGCGTGCCCTTCGGCAGCAGGCCCATCGTGGTCAGCGACGTCACCGACTTGCCCGAGCCGCTTTCGCCGACGAGGCACAGCGTCTCGCCCGCGTGCACCTGGATCGAGATGCCGTCGATGATGTTCGCGCCCTTCGGCTTCTTGCCGATGGAGACGACGAGGTTGTTGATGTCGAGGATGGGGCTTTTCATCACTGGATCGCTCATCACTTGCCTTCCCGCTGCTTCATGCGCGGATCGAGAGCGTCGCGGGCGGCGTCGCCGATCAGATTGATGCTGAGGATGGCGATCGAGAGCAGCAAGCCCGGCCAGAAGATCAGCGTCGGCTTGAGCTGAAAATACTGGCGGCCCTCGGCCATGATGTTGCCCCAGGTCGGCGTCTCCGGAGAGATGCCGGCGCCGAGGAAGGACAGGATGGCCTCGGTGAGGATCGCGGAGGCGCAGACGTAGCTGCCCTGGACGATCAAGGGCGCGACCGTGTTCGGCATCAGATGCCGCCACATGATTTTCGGCAGGCTGGATCCGACCGAGATCGCCGCTTCGACATAGGGCTCCTCGCGCGCCGACAGGACGACCGAGCGGACCAGGCGCGCCACGCGCGGAATCTCCGGGATCGTGATCGCGACCATCACGGTCCAGATGCTGGCCCCGGACAGCGAGACCACGGCGATCGCGAGCAGGATGCTCGGCATCGCCATCAGGCCGTCCATGACGCGCATCAGGACCGAATCGATCAGCTTGAAGAAGCCCGAGACGAGGCCGATCGCAAGGCCGATGACGATCGACAGAAGCGCCGAGCCGATGCCGATCAGCAGCGAGATGCGGCCGCCATAGATCACGCGCGAGAGCAGGTCGCGGCCATAGGCGTCGGTCCCGAGCAGGAACTGCGCCGAGGACGGCTTCAGCCGCTGCGAGGGTGCAAGCTGGATCGGATCGTGCGGCGCGATCAGCGGCGCCAGGATCGAGACCAGCACGATCAGCACGAGGCAGATCGTGGCCGCCGCGATGATCGGCGTCGAGGTGAGGAAGCCGAAACGCGGGCGCAGCGGCGCCGTGATCGGGATGGACGACTGGGGAAGGCTATCGACCGACATTTTTCTTAACCCTTGCCTCAGTACCGGATCCGGGGATCGAGCAGCGTATAGGCGACGTCGATCAGGAGGTTGACGACGACGTAGATCAGCGACGTCAGCAGGATCATCGCCTGGATCACCGGATAGTCGCGCGCCAGCACCGCATCGACGGTGAGGCGGCCGATACCGGGGATGTTGAACACGCTTTCGGTGACGACGACGCCGGAGATCAGCAGCGCAAAGCCGGTGCCGATCACGGTGATCACGGGCACGGCGGCGTTGCGCAGCGCGTGACGCATCATCACCGCGACCTCGTTGATGCCCTTCGCGCGCGCCGTTCGCACATAGTCCTCGCCGAGCACGTCGAGCATCGCTGCGCGCGTCATGCGCGCGATCAGCGCGATGTAGATGAAGGAGAGCGCGCAGGTCGGCAGGATGATCCGCTCGAAGAACGGGCCGAAGCCGTTGGAGATGCTGCGGAAGCCCTGCACCGGCACCCAGCGCAGGTCGATCGCGAAGACCTCGATCAGCATGTAGCCGACCACGAACACCGGCACCGAGAAGCCGAGCACGGAGAGGCCCATCACGAAGCGGTCGATCCAGGTGCCATGCTTCCACGCCGCGATCACACCGAGCGGAACGGCGACGATGACCGCGAGGATGATGGTCGAGAGCGCGATCGAAATCGACGGCTCGATCCGCTGACCGATCATCTTCATGACCGGCAGATTGGAGATCAGCGACGTTCCAAGATCGCCGTGCAGCAGCTTGTTCACCCAGGTGATGAACTGCACGATCAGGGGCTCGTTGAGGCCGAGCGAGTCGCGGATGCGCTCCAACCGCTCGGCGGTCGCGTTGTCGCCGGCGAGAATCGCGGCGGGGTCGCCAGGCGTCAGCCGCAGCAGCAGGAACACGAACAGCGCGACGACGCCCATCACGGGCACCGCGGCCAGAACGCGGCGAATGAGATAACCTAGCATGTACCTATCTCCGGCTTCGGAACTTGTGGGGCCGTGAGGCCACCCTCGATTCTGTGGTGTCTATCATGCGCGCCTGTCATCCGGGAAAGCCGGCCGGAGATGCCGGTTCTCGTGGCAAATTGTGTGCCAAGGGCAGGGCGGTATCAAGGGGCCGCCCTGCACGCGATAACAACCACTCAGGATGCATGTCGTAGCTCGCGCTCAACCCTGAGTACGGACGCGGTCGGCGGTGCATTGAGTCCGCGCCAGCCGTCGATGGTCCCGGCAATCATCTGCGCGGTAGCGGCCGACAGCGTCCAGCCGAGATGGCCGTGGCCGGTGTTGAAGAACACGCCTGGCATCCGGCCTGCGCGCACCACCGGCATCATGTTCGGCATCATCGGCCGTAATCCGGCCCACGGAATAACGCGCGACGTCTCCACCTCGGGAAAGTTGCTGCGTACCCAGTCGACCAGCGGCTGCACGCGGTCGGCGCGAATGTCGCGGTTGAAGTCGTTGAATTCGGCGGTGCCCGCGACGCGGAAACGATCGGCACCGAGCCGGCTGGTGACGATCTTGGCAGCTTCGTCGAGCAGACTGACGGTCGGCGTCGCGTTACGGCTCGCGGCCGTGTCGAGCTGCACGGTGATCGAATAGCCCTTCACGGGATAGACGTTGACGCGTTCGTCGAGCAGGGTCGCGAAGTGACGGCTCGCCACACCGGCGCAGACCACGACGCCGTCCGCCTTCAGCATGCCGCGGGCGGATGCGACCGCATCGCTTGCGGAGAGATCGGCCCAGCCGATGACGAAGCCGGCGCCGGCGCGGGCGATCGAATCGATGTTGGCTTCGTGGATGAAGGTGGCGCCGCGCCGCTTGCAGGCGTCGGCCAGCCCGCGGGTGAACTTGTGGATATCGCCGGTCGCATCCGAGGGGGTGTAGAAGCCGCCGTAATAGTCCTTGCGCAGCGCAGGCTCGATGGCGCGGATTTCCTCCGGCGTCACCGGACGGCGATCGAGGCCGCCTTCCTGCAACAGCGCGTTGACGCGCAGGCCGGATTCGAAGCCTTTCTTGTCGTGATAGATGTGGAGGATGCCGCGGCGTTCGAGATCGAAGTCGATGCCTTCGCGCGACGCGATCTCGAACAGATGCTTGCGGGCTTCAATCGCGAGCCGCGTCGTTTCGATGGTGTTGGCGCGGTAGTTGCCGATGTTGGCGACGAACTCGCTCATCCACGAATATTTGTGCCAGTTCGGGCGCGGGTTCATCAGCAGCGGCGCGTCGCGCCGGAACATCCAGCGCAAACCCTTGAGGATCGTCGCCGTGCTGTTCCACACTTCGGCATTGCTGGCGGAGAGCTGTCCGCCATTGGCGAAGGAGGTCTCCATCGCGGCGTAGCGGTGCTTGTCGAGCACCGTCACCTTGTAGCCGCGTTCGAGCAGGGCATAGGCGGTCGTCACGCCGGTGATGCCGGCGCCGATGATGGCGATGTGGGTCATGCGTGGTTCGGGGCTCCCGTGAGTTAGAGACGGCTGACCGCCGGCCGTAAAGCCGTTGGCGGCGCCCCATCTGTCACGGTTACCTGAGAGCTTGACCCGGCGCAGACCCTGTCGGGTCGGCTCCGGACTATCCCCTTCGGTGGACGTCACGATTTTCAAATCGTGCCGTCTCTCTCCAGATCGTCCTGACGATACAGTCCTTTTGCCTGAGAGTTTCCGGGGCGGTTGCTCCGTCGGCGCCGCAAGGAAGGCTGAAAGCCTTCATTGCGATCTCTCCCGCATCGTCGCGTGGACCGTCGACCAGTACGATGCGCCTTATTTTTAGACAAGGCTAAATTTCGACCGTAGCTGCCACCGTATTGTGCATTGCAGCGTTCGTCATCCCGGGGCGATGCGAAGCATCGAACTCAGGCGCGCGGTTGCGCACCTGAGGACCTCGAGATTCCGGGTTCGCGTCTTCGACGTGCCCCTGAATGACGGGTGCCATCATGCCAGTGTCGCCAGCAATCCAGCCATCAGGCGCCCGCGCTCGACCAGGCTGTCGACCTCGATGAACTCCTCGAGCGTGTGGCCATTGCCGCCGCGCACGCCGAGGCCGTCGAGAGTCGGGATGCCCATCGCACCGGTGAAATTGCCGTCGGAGCCGCCACCCGAACTCGCATGCGGCAACGTCATGCCGAGCTGTTCGGCGATGCCGCGCGCCTTTTCATAGAGCGCCATCGTGCCGGCATCCGGCTCCCACACCGGCCGCGTGACGCCGCGCGTCACCTTGAAGGTGACATCGTTGGCGGTGCCCGACAGAGCCAGCATGCGCTCGACGCCGCGGTCGAGATCGGCCTGGCGCTTGGCCATCGAGAGCGCCTCGCCGGTGGCGGTGGTGGCAACGCAGTTGACCCATTGCCCGCCATGGACGACACCGACCGAGAATGTGCAGTCCTCGCTCGTCATCGCGTCGATCGCGAGAATCTGCCGCGCCATCTCGCGGATCGCCGAACGTCCCGCCGACAGCGTCGCGCCGGCATGGCTCGGCCTGCCCATCGCCTCGAGATTGAAGCGCGCGATGGCATAGCGTCCGGTGGTGACACCGTTGTCGGCGCGGCCGGGTTCGGGCACCAGCACATATTTGTTGCGCGCAGCCTCCGCCTCGATGATGTCGCGCGTCGAGGGGGTGCCGACTTCCTCGTCCGGCGTGAACAACACGGTGATCGGCAGTGGCGTGGCAAAGGAGGCGCGCGCCAATTGCCGGATCGCTTCCAGCGAGAGGTAGTTGCCGCCCTTCATGTCGTAGATGCCGGGGCCGTAGCACTTGTTGCCCTCGCGTCGCCATTTCAGCTTCTCGATGGTGCCGACCGGGTGGACCGTGTCCATGTGGCCGGCGATCAGGATACCCGGCTCACCCTGCTTCGGGTGCGGGAAGCGGGCGCGGATGACGCCGCCAAAACCCTGGCGGCCGGCGATGCGTTCGATGGTCGCACCCATGATGGCCATATCCCGCGCTGCGATATCGAGCATGCGGTTCACGGCGCCCGCATCCCAGGTCGGGCTCTCGCATTCGACCCAGTGGCGCAGGCCTTCGAGCATGGCCTCGGAATCGAAGGGAAGATTGGCTGGATTCATCTTAATGTCTCTCGAGCTTGAAAAGATGGAACGCGCATTGCATTGGCGCCGGGCAGGACGAGCGAACAGTGTTGTAGAGCGAAACCGATCTTTGTGGAGCCCGCACGTGCGCCGCCAGGGCTTGCAGCGAAACCGGATTGACGCGCTCGACACTGTCTGCAAGTCTCGAAAAGACAAAGGCATTGCATGAGGTTAGTTCGCCTAAGGAACGAACCGAATGCTCAACCTATAACCTGCCTTTGAACAGTTTCACGTCAGGAGAAACGTTTTATGCTGAGCTTGATGCGCCGGGGGCGTCGCGCGTTCGCCTCCACCCTTGCGCTGTCGGTCGTTGCGCTTTCGACCGCTATGGCCTCGCCGGTATTCGCCGCCGGCAAGACCATCACCGCCGTGATGCATTCGGATCTGCGCATCATCGATCCGATCTTCACCACCGCCTACATCACGCGTGACCACGGCTACATGGTCTATGACACGCTGATCACGACGGATGCGAACTTCAAGATCCAGCCGCAGATGGCGGACTGGAAGATCTCCGACGACAAGCTCACCTACACCTTCACGCTGCGCGACGGCCTGAAGTGGCATGACGGCACGCCGGTGACGGCGGAAGACTGCGTCGCCTCGCTCAAGCGCTGGGCCGCGGTCGACGGCATGGGCCAGCAGATGATGACCTTCACGGCCAGCATCGAGGCCACCGATCCGAAGACGATCACGCTGAAGCTGAAGGAGCCCTACGGCCTCGTGCTCGACTCGATCGGCAAGCCGTCCTCGCGCGTGCCCTTCATGATGCCGAAGCGCCTCGCCGAGACGCCGCCGGACAAGCAGATCCCCGAGCAGATCGGCTCCGGCCCGTTCAAATTCGTGCAGGGTGAATTTCAGCCCGGCGTGAAGGC
>NZ_JAFCKW010000039.1 GCF_018129965.1 Bradyrhizobium diazoefficiens
CGCTGCCGCGTCCACCGCAAGCCCGGCTCGCAACCAAGACGACAACGAGATCGCCCCTCGAGGATGAGCCGGGATGGATGACGCATACGCCAAAACCGAATTTCGGTAAAGCGGAATATTTTTGGGCGGAGGGGTTGACCGAGGGGCTGGGTGTTTTGCCCGTCGGACGCCACAAGCCCTCGGAGCCCGCTGGAGCCACCGGGTCGGCCCGATGACACGCGCAATCCGGGAAAGCGTCACATGGGGAGAGAGCGGCCCCGGTACGCTGCGCTCCATCCGGGCTACACGCCGGTCGTCCTGTCGCCAATAAAAAAACACCCGGCGGTTGCCCGCCGGGTGTTCGAATTCCAGTCTTGCGACCGATATTACCAGTTGCGCTGAGCGCGGAGGAGCAGGGTGATGGTGTCCTGGTCCTTGAGCTCGTAGGTGGCGACCGGCTTGGCGGGAACCGCGATCAGAGCAGCCGGGGTGATGACACCCGAGTACTTCTGGTCGAGATGGGTCCAGGTCAGGTCAGCCGAGAACGTGAGGTTCTTGACGGGGGTCCAGCGGGTGATCACGCCGATCTGGCCAATCGCGAAGTCCGGGTTGCAGCTGGTCACGCCAGCCACGCTGCCGAACACGCCACCAGCACCATTCGCACCGCAAAGGGTGGTCTTGGCCAGCGAGCCGTACTGAGCCTGAGCGTAGGCACCGTACAGCGCGGTGTTCCAGTAGGCATCCCAGTTGTGGGTGTAAGCACCGCGGAAGCCCCAGGTCTTGACGGTCTCCTGCGAGCTGCCGGTGATGTACACGGTGTCCGGAGCGCTGGCGAAGCCGAGGCTCTGGTAGGCGACGCCCGAGCTACCGAACATCGAGTAGGTGCTACCCGAGAGGTTCTGGAAGTTGTAGCGGGTCGCGCCGTCGGTGTAGACGCCCGAAATGTTGATCACGTCACCCGCGCCGGTCGGGATGTTCTTGATCGACAGGGCCATCTGCACTGCCCAACCCCACTTGTCGTCGGGGTGACCAGTCGTCTCGGTAGCACCGTAATAGGCAACGTGGTTGTCATGCGCGGCAACCGACGCCTGGAAGAGGCCCCAGGCCTGGTCGACACGGACCATACCGACGAGGTTCGGCGAACGAGAACCGCCGATGCCGTTGGAGCCGTAAGCACCCGAGAGCATGCCGTACGCGGAAGCGCCGCTCATGTTCAGGTTACCAGCCTGATAGTACTGGGCCGCATCTTCCGCCGAGAACGCCGCCGTGATGCCCTGGCCGAAGTCAGCGGTGTAGGTGAACTGGTTGACACCAGTGACCGTGCCGCTGCCGCCGACGAGACCGTCGAAGTTGTTGCCGGGATAGTTGGTCCAGGGCGCGTCGAACTGCGACACGGCCTTACCCATGGTGAAGCCGGCGAACTGGATGAAGGCATAGTACACGCCGAGCGAACCGCCCGAGGTGTTGCCGTCGGTCGAGTTCACGCTGCCCGAGCCCGAACCGTAGAGGGTTGCAGCGCCGGTCGCGGGGTTGGTGCCGGCAGCGAGTGTGCCGGTGTAGACGGTGCCGCCGGTGCCGCTGTTCGAGCCGACATAGTTGCCGGTGGTCCAGGAGAACACGCCGTCGAAGAAGGTACGGACGACGCCGTACTCGGTCGCGGTGCGCGTGTCGATGTTGAGATCTTCACGAGCGCGCATGGTGTAGTAGTTCGTCAGACGGTTGCGAGCACCGTTCGCGCCCTGGCTGGACACGTTGTACTGGCCGCTGATGTCCGAGTTGGTGTTCAGCGCGACTTCAGCGCGCAGATAGCCGCCCAGCTTGATGCAGGTGTCGGTGCCCGGGATGTAGTAGAAGCCGGCGCCGTACAGCGAGCAGATCTTCACGTATTCGACCGCTTTGGCCTTGACGGGGAGATCGGCCGCGAACGCACCGGAGGCGGCCATCAGGCCGGCTGCCGAGCCGAGAAGAAGCGTCTTCGTAAACTTCATTAGATAAACCTCCAGGTCGGTTCAGGGGGCTCGGCTCCTCGGAGGAGGCCGCTTTACCCACATCAATTTCCGTTCAATTCAGGCCCGCACTGAAAGTCCGGACTGAAACGACAGTGAGGTGCCCCCCCTCCGTCGTGACCTCACGTATAGTTTATAAAAACAATCGTCTCAATTCATTGATTTGATGAATCGCAAGTTCAGAGGGGCGTGTTGCTTAGGCGCAACAGGAGCGATCAGGCCACCCGGTAAGACCATGTTTAAAAAGTAAAAAGCCCTCAGGGGGCATCCCGAGGGCTTTCTTGGAGGTCTCACATCGCTGTCCCATGACGGGGTCAAGAGCAGCAAAGATTGAGTGCCCAAAGACCTAATTTAATTAATTGTATTTTGCAAGCACTAAACGATCGAACGATTCCCGATGCGCAGCATCCGCGACTTTCGTCGGTGCGCGAGAGTCGAGACGCTGCCCGAAAATCCCATTAAAAGAATGACCTAGGGGAAATCGGGGGAGCCGAATGATCGAGAAAAAACTCGACAGGGCGATTACGGACTTCATCTGGAATGTCGTCGAAATTCACTCGCAGCTGGAGGACATCCACACCAGCTGGGCCGGACTTCTCGGCATTACCGCGCCGCAATGGCTGATATTGATGGCCATCACGGAACTGGACCAGGGCGGAGGCGTCGCCGGAATCGACATTGCGAACAAGCTTCGCGTCCACCCCGCCTTTGTGACCAACCAGACCAAGGCGCTCGAGAAGGGCGGCTTCCTGTCGCGCCGGCCGGGCGCAGACGATGCGCGTTTCGTCCTGATGTCGCTGACGGCAAAGGCGAAGACGGACATCGAAAAACTGTCCAAGCGAAAACTCGCCTTGAACTCGACCATGTTCAACGAGGTCGATGAGACCACCCTGGCCGATCTGAATGCCGCGCTCGCAACGATCGCAAGGAATGCCCGGCTGGCCGCTCGTCTGCTGGCGATCGACGTTTCGTGATCCGCTGCCGCCGGGCGCAGAGCAGTTCCCGGCCGCATGCGGCCTCATCGCGCGTCAGAGATGGGTCACGGAATCAAGCTGGCGGATGGCCCCAAGCCTGCCGGCAAGCCATTCGAAAATGAAATCGTCCACGGCGATGAAGTTCTCGACCTCGCCCAGCGGGTGCGGGATGCAGTTCGGCACGACGATCGAGCAATCGGCTCCGGCCTGCCGATAGAGAGCCTGGAGTTCGAGAGCATCCTCCTCGCAAACCATCGAGCGGTTCCCGGCGACCACGAGAAGCGGGCAAGATATGCGACGCGACGGCAGCGACGTCCCCGCCGGGGCGCCGTCGCGAAGGGCCTGCTCAGCCCCGATCATCCAGCGCAGCGAGGCGCGACTCATGATCGGCGCCACGATGCCGCCGTCGCATACGGCGGCGGCCAGCCTGCGATCCAGCAAGGCGAGGCCGGAGGCATGACGAGCGGCCGCCCCTTCGCCATAGACTGCGATCCGTTGCGCATCGACGTCCGGGCGGGCCTCCAGATAGTCCAGCCAGCACTGCAGAACATGCTCCGGCTTGGCGGGCCTAGGAACGGACGAATGGCCGGCATCGACGAGCAGGAGCGACAAATCGCGGTGACGTGAGGCCGCCAGAAGCCTGCCCATCATCGCGCCGAGGGGGGCGTCTCCATCACTGATGCAGATCACCACGGGCGCGGAAGACCGGTCACGCAACGCCGGCAGAAAGTTTCCGGCCAGCGAGCCCTGGTCGAAGCCGTCGATCGTCACGCGCTCGATTGAAGAAGCGGAATCCGCTTCGAGGCCTCTCAAGCTGATACCGACCTTGTGTGCGAGGTCGGCGCTCGCGGCGTCGCCGGGATCTGACACGTTTCTCGCGACTTCGAGAGCCGTCAGCGCGCACAGCCACGCTTCCTGCGCAACCTGACCGGAGCCGTCAGCACGCGCGGATTCAGCGAAGATCCGATACTCGTCTGCGATCCTCGACCAGTCGGAAACCCACAGACTCCTGTGCGCGTCGCGCACAAGGTCTTCGACGGACAGGCTTTCAAAAAATTCGGACGCGCGTTTGCGCAAATCCAGAAGACTGCGGCCGGCGCCGTCGCAGCGGCCGTGAGGCCAATGATCACCTTCCATTACAATCCTCGAACGGCGAGGTCACAGGCCCGGCGTTCGATCCCGCCGCCGGCGCGACGCGATCAGGCCCGCACCCCGCTCCATCTTCGCTTTGCTCGGCGAAGGCATTGCACGAAACGCTGCGAATTCCAAACGAGCCGGCTCCGATCCAACAGCCAGGCCGGCTCAACTCGATCGTCACGTCCGGGCTCCGTTGATGATAATCTGATCATTCATGCGCGCACACTGCCACTTTTACGCCGCCGGCTTTGTAGTTTTTTGTTGCGATTGACGTCTAAAAAACACGTCACAGCCGACGAAAGAGGCATCCTCGCGTAACCGTGCATTGTGCATTCGCGACACTGCAAGGAATGCGTCAGATTGCCGCTTCACCAATGTAGATCGACGATGTGTCGACATATTGGAGACGCGAATGCGCGTGCTGCTCATCCTCACACAAGCGTGATGTAGCCGGATCGCAAATCCCACTCCGACGCCACAGAGCGACTCGCCAAAAAAGTTAAATCCGAATTTCGGTAAAATGGAACCCCCGTGTCCGACGGGGCGACCCCGGCACAGGATGACGCGCGCGGTTGTCGGGGGATGGCGGAGCGTCAACGATCCGTGGCCGGGATGAAGCGCAGGGAATCAGCGTTCTCCAGGCTTGATGGACCTTGCCGGGTGGTGCCGAGCGCCACCCAGGCCGAGGGGATCACGGACGGCCCTTGTATGCATTATCCCAGTTGCCATCCGGGAGCAGTTCGCTTTAGATGACGGCAATTCGCCCCTGGACGACCGCCGGGGCCCAAAAATCACACAATTGTCAAAGGGACGGAACATGGCGCGCAACATCCTGATTCTCGGGGCTTCATACGGCTCGCTGCTTGGCACGAAGCTGCTGATGGCCGGACATAACGTCACCCTGGTTTGCCGCTCGAAAACCGCAGAGCTGATCAATCGCGATGGTACCGAGGTACGCATCAAGCTGCGCGACGAAGCCGTGCACCGCGCCATCTTCTCGCGCGACCTGCCCGGCAAGCTCGACGCGGTGACGCCGGCCGACGTCGATGTTTCCCGTTACGACATGGTCGGCCTTGCGATGCAGGAGCCGCAATACACCAACCACACCGTCCGCGTTCTCATGGTCAGGATCGCCGCGGCAAGGCTGCCGTGCCTGTCGATCATGAACATGCCGCCGCTGCCCTATCTGAAGCGGATCCCGTCGCTCGCAGGCATGGATCTCGAGGAGGCCTATACAAATGCGCAGGTGTGGGAGCGGTTCGAGCCTGGGCTGGTGACGCTGTGCTCGCCGGATCCGCAGGCGTTCAGGCCGCCGGAAGAGGCCGCCAACGTGCTCCATGTCGGCCTGCCCACCAACTTCAAGGCGTCGGTGTTTGCCGACGAGACGCACAACAAGATGCTGCGCGAACTCGAAGCCGACATCGACGCGGTGACGCTCGACGGCCACGACGTGCCGGTCAAGCTGAAGGTGTTCGACTCCCTGTTCGTGCCGCTGGCCAAATGGTCGATGCTGCTCACCGGCAATTACCGATGCATCACGCCGCACGAGCCGCAATCGATCCGCGACGCCGTGCACGGCGATCTCAAGCGCTCGCAGACGATCTACGAGCATGTCGACGCGATCGCCCGCCGCCTCGGCGCCGATCCGCAGGACCAGGTGCCGTTCGCCAAATACGCCAAGGCCGCGGAAAGCCTGCTCAAGCCGTCATCGGCCGCGCGCGCCGTCGCGAGCGGCGCGCCCTTCATCGAGCGCGTCGACCTGCTGGTGAAACTGATCTCGCATCAGCTCGGCACGCCCAATGCCGAGATCGACCGCACGGTCGAGACCGTGGACCTGAAGCTGAACGAGAAGATCGTGCAGGGCGGATCTGGCGCGCAGTAGCGGCGCGCCCTGCCCTTGGGGGCGAACGGCGACGGCGCTCCCGACGCCGTGCTCAAGCGCTAATCTCACGGCTGCTTGAAGCGAAAGCATGTCGCTCGTCAGATGCCGACGCAAAGCAACATGAAGATGGCGGATGATCAGGCCTGAACTCCGTCGTGGGCAACGCGGCCTGATTCGTGGCATCCCGCTCGACGCGCCCCGGCGGGGTTGATAAGCCCCTGTCCGCGAATGATGGGGACTTGAGTCGGGAATGACGGTTGCGATCGAGATGGGGCAGACCACGGCGGGCGCCGCGGCGGCCATGGACCTCGAGGAACTGCTGGCGACCCGCCTCCTGGTGCAAGGCAATTCGGGTTCCGGCAAATCACATCTGCTGCGGCGGCTGCTGGAGCAGAGCGCACCCTGGGTGCAGCAGGCCGTCATCGACCCCGAAGGCGATTTCGTCACGCTGGCCGAACGCTTCGGCCATCTGGTGATCGAGGCCGAGGATCATACCGAGCGCGGCCTTCAGGTCGCCGGTGAGCGCGCCCGGCTGCACCGGGTCTCCACCGTGCTCAACCTCGAAGGCCTCGACGCCGAGAACCAGATGCGGCGCGCGGCGGCGTTCCTCGGCGGCCTGTTCGACGTCGACCGCGACCATTGGTACCCGATGCTCGTGGTCGTCGACGAGGCGCAGCTGTTCGCGCCGGCCGTCGCGGGTGAAGTCTCGGACGAGGCGCGCAAACTGTCGCTCGGCGCGATGACCAATCTGATGTGCCGCGGCCGCAAGCGCGGGCTCGCCGGCATCATCGCGACCCAGCGCCTGGCCAAGCTCGCCAAGAACGTGGCGGCGGAAGCCTCCAACTTCCTGATGGGGCGGACCTTCCTCGACATCGACATGGCGCGCGCCGCCGACCTGCTCGGCATGGAGCGGCGGCAGGCGGAAGCCTTTCGCGATCTCGAGCGCGGACAGTTCATGGCGCTCGGCCCCGCGCTGTCGCGCCGTCCGCTCCGTCTCAATATCGGTCCGACCGACACCCATGCGCGCAATTCGACGCCGCGGCTGATGCCGATGCCGGAGGCACTCGAGGACATGCGCGCCGTGATCCTGGCCGCGCCGCCGCCCGATGCGAGCCGGCCGCAGCGCCGGCCGGCGCCGGATCTGCTCGAACAGCTCCGCGCCGCCAAGGCGGCCGCGCCGGAGATCGAGCCCGTGGTGGCCGAAGTGACGGTGAGTGCCGAGGAAGTCGCGGAGAGACGCGAGCGCGTGGATCGCACGCTTCGTGCTGTGCTCGCTGCGCCCGACGCCGGCTTTCGCGCCATCGGCGTGCTCTACCAGGAGTTCGTGGTCCGTTGCCGCATCGAGGGACTCGGCGCGGCGGTGCCCGACCTCAACGACTTCCGCCGCATGCTGACGCATGCGCGTGCCGGACTCGGCGCCGATATCGCCGATGACGACGCCTGGCAGGAGGTGACGCTGCGCGCCTCGATCCTGCCCGACGATATGCAGGGCGTGTTCATGATGATCGCGCGCGCGGCGAAGGAAGCCTGGCCCTGTCCCGGCGATGCCGCGATCGCGCGCGCCTACGGCTCGCACTCGCTGCGCCGGGCGCAGCGTTTGCTCGGCTACATGGAGGAGCAGGGCTTGATCGTCTGCCAGCTCGACGGCGCAGGCCGCAGGATCGTGACGCTGGTCGAACTCGCCTGGGCCACGGCGCCCGGCGATCCCAATGCCGACGATATTCCTGCTGAACCGAGCGCGGCGTCGGTCTGACGCACTGGAGCTACGCGGCCTCGGAGCCGCCGAGATAGGCGTCGCGGATGCGGGGATCGTCCTTCAGCACGCGTGCGGGGCCTGACAGCACGATTCTGCCGGTCTGGAGCACATAGGCCTCATGAGCGATCTCGAGCGCGAGGCTGGCGTTCTGCTCGACCATGAAGACCGAGACGCCCTCCTGGTTGATGGTGCGGATCAGCTCCAGCACGCGATCGACGTAGAGCGGCGACAGGCCCATGGTCGGCTCGTCCATCACGATCATCCCGGGCCGGCTCATCAGCGCGCGCGCCATCGCGACCATCTGCTGCTCGCCGCCGGAGAGCGAGCCCGCCCGCTGCGACAGCCGCTGGCCGAGCTTTGGAAACAGCCCGAGCATCTTGTCGAGATCCTGCGCGATTCCATCACGGTCGTTGCGCACGAAGGCCCCCATCAAGATGTTCTCGCGGACGCTCATGTCCGCAAACAGCCGCCGCGCCTCCGGCACAGAGGCAATGCCGCGGCGGACGATCTGCGGGGTGGTCAGCCCCAGCAGCGAGGCGCCGTCGAAAGTGACGTCACCGGACCGCGGTTTCACCAGGCCGAGGATGATCTTCATCGTGGTGGATTTGCCGCTGGCATTGCCGCCGAGCAGGCAGACGATGTGGCCGCGGCCGACCGTGATCGACAGGTCGAAATGCACCTGGGCCTGTCCGTAGAACGTATTGACGCCGGACAGCGCCAGCAGCGGCTCGGCTGCGCTCGTCGTCATGCCGCGCTCTCCTGCTCTGCCGTGCCCGACAGGCCGTGGCCGAGATAGGCCTCGATCACCTTGGGATCGCCGCGCACCACCTCGCCCCGGCCTTCGGCGATCTTCTTGCCCTCGTCCATCACGATGACGCGGTCGGAGAGGCGCATCACCATTTCCAGCTTGTGCTCGATGAGAAGGATGGTCAGCCCTTCCGCCTTCAGTTCGGCGACAAGGCCCTGCATTTCCGTCGTTTCGGTCGGATTCATGCCGGCGGTCGGCTCGTCGAGCAGCAACAGGCGCGGCTTGAGCGCGAGCGCCCGCGCGATCTCGACGCGGCGGCGGTTGGCGTAGGAGAGGCTGTAGGCGGGCTGGTCGATCCGCGGCAGCAGCCGGTCGCCGAAGCGCGCGAGAATGACCTTTACCTCTTCCCGCAGGCGCTCCTCCTCGGCCCTCACACCGGCGGGACGCAGCAGCGCCAATCCCAGTTCCAGCAGCGGGCCGATCAACGGTACCGCCGGCTTCACCGCGCGCAGCCGCGTATGCGCGCCGATCAGGACGTTGTCCATGACGCTGAGATTGCCGAAGACGCGGCCGAGCTGGAACGTGCGCGCGATACCTTCTGCGGCGAGCCGTTCCGGCGACAGGCCCGTGATGCCCTCGCCTTCGAAGCGGACCTCGCCCGCGTCGGGCCGATCGAGCCCGGTCACGAGATTGAACAGCGTCGTCTTGCCGGCGCCATTCGGGCCGATGATGCTGACGAGTTCGCCCTTGGCGAGATCGAGATCGATGGCATTGACGGCGGTGAGGCCGCCGAAGCGGCGCGTCAGCCCGCGCAGGGACAGCATCGTATTGCGCTGCTCCGCCATCACATCGTCCCCAGCAGGCCCTGCGGCCTGAACCGCACCAGCAGCAGCAACACGATGCCGTAGATCAGGATGCGGTACTCCGCCGCGATCCGGAACACTTCCGGCAGGCCGACCAGCGCCACCGATCCGACGATGGCACCGACGACATTGCCGAGACCGCCGAGGATCACGACGGTCAGCGCCAGGATCGATTGCTGCGTGTTGAAGGTCTCGTGGTTGATGTAGGAATACAGATGCGCGGCGATGCCGCCGCTGACGCCGGCCGCGAACCCGCCGAAGATGAAGGCCAGCGCTTTGTAGCGGTTCAGGCTGAGGCCATAGGCGCGCGCGGCGATGTCGTCGTCGCGAATGGCGCGAAAGCTGCGGCCGAGATGCGAGCCGAGCAGACGTCCCTGCAGCAGCGCCAGCACCACCATCACACCGAAGCTGAACCAGTAGATCGAAGTCGGACTGATCAGCTCATGGCCGAACAGCGACAGCGGCGGGATCCCGGAGATGCCGATCGGGCCGCGGGTGACGCTCTCCCAGTTCAGGATCACCAGCGACACGATCTCGCCGATGGCGAGCGTCGCGATCGACACGTAATGTCCGCGCAGGCGGAACGACGGCGAGATCAGCAGCGTGCCGAGCGCGGCGCTCATCAGGCCGGCGCCGATGACGGCAAGGCCGACCGGGACGGCAAAGGTGAGTGACAGCAGCGCAGACGTATAGGCACCGATCGCGAGCAGCGCGGCATGTCCGAGCGAGACCTGCCCGATCGTGCCCGCCACCAGCGTCAGGCTGAGCGCGAGCATGCCGAGCAGCCAGGCATTGATCAGGGTCTGGAGCACGTAGAAGGACACCGGCAAGAGGGGCAGGATCGCAAAGGCAGCAGCAGCGGCCAGCAGCGCCCAGCGCGGAATCCGCACAGGGCGGCTCGGCGCGATGAAGGTGCCGGTCAGCGGCTCGGGCGGCGCCTGCCTTGCGCTGGCGAACAATCCGTTCGGGCGCAGCACGAGAACGAGAACAAGCAGCAGGAACGCGAACAAATTGCGATAGCTGGTGCCGAACACGGCAACGCCGTAGCTCTCCACCAGTCCCAGCAGCAGGCTGCCGATCACCGCGCCGGGCACGTTGCCGGCGCCGCCAACCACTTCGGCGACGACGCCCTTGAGCGTCGCCTGCAGGCTCATCGCAGTATCGATCTGGTTGTAGTACATGCCGACCAAGAGGCCGGAGACGCCGCCGAGCGCCGCGGCAATGCCGAAAACGGCCTGATTGACGCGGTTGACGTCGACGCCCATCTGCATCGCGGCATCGCGGTCCTGCGCGGTGGCGCGCACGGCCCAGCCGAGCTTGCTGTAGCGCAGGAACACGAACAGCAGCAGCGCGCTGGTAAGGCCGACACCGGCGATGAGCAGATCAAGCGGACCGATCGTGCCGCCGCCAATCTGGAAGCGCACGTCCGGCAACTGGCTCGGCAATGCGCGCGGATTCGGCGAGAAGGTCAGCATCACGAGCTGATCGAGCACGAAGCTGATGCCGATGGTCGCCAGCAGCGGCGCGATGCGCACCGAGTTCTGCAGCGGACGCAGCCCGAAGCGCTCGATGACCAGCCCGACGATCGCGGAGGTCACGGCGACCAGGATGATGGTGAGCGGCAGCGGCGTGTGCAGCTGCACCACCGCGACCCAGCCGATATAGGCGCCGACGAGATAGATCGAGCCTTGCGCGAAGTTGATCAGCCGGCTGACGCCGAAGATCAGCGCGAGCCCGACCGCCACGAGGGCGTAGACATTCCCGACGATCAGCCCGTTGATCGTGTAGTCGAGCCAGGAAGACACGCGATGATCCCGATGAGAGAAAGCGGCCGGAGCTTCCCGCTCCGGCCATCATGTCAGGTCGGCTTGCCGTCCCACAGCGCGAACTGGCCCTTGCGCACGACCAGTTCGGCGTTCATGGCGCCCTTGACGCGGCGGCTCTCGACGTCGAACGTCGCCGTCCCGAAGATCACGCTCGAGACGTCCTTCACTTTGGCGAAGGCATCGCGGATGGCGCGACGATCGGTGCCGCCGATCTTCACCACGGCGGCCGCCATGTTCATCGCATCGTAGGCATAGGCGTTGAAGGCGTCGGGCTCCAGCCCGGCGTATTTCTTCTTGAAGCCCGCAATGAACTTCTGCACCTCGGGCCGCGGATCTTCCGGGAAGTAGCGCGTGCCGACATGGACGTCCTCGACGGCGTCGCCGCCGAGCTCCAGGAATTTCGGCGAGTAGACCGAGCTTGCGGCACAGATCACCTGCTTCAGGCCGACCTGGCGGGCCTGCCGCGCGATCAGCGCGCCGTCGGAATAATAGGAGATCAGGACAAGCCCGTCCGGATTGGAGTCGCGGACGCGGACCAGTGTCGAGCGGAAGTCCCGTTCCTCCGCGATATAGCCTTCGGTGACGGCGATCTCGGCGCCATATTCCTTCGCCGCGTTGATGAAATAGTCGCGGCTGGTGCGGCCCCAATCGGTGTTGAGATGCAGCACCGCCAGCTTCTTCAGGCCGAGGCGCTTGACGGCATAGGACGCCAGTAGCGGCTGCTCGTCGGCCTGGCTGACCGACGTGCTCCACATGAAGTCGCCGCCCTTGGTGAAATCGGGATGCGAATTGGTGAAGCCAAACTGCACCAGCCCGGCGCGCTGATAGATCGGAGAGGCCGCCATCGAGGCCGGGCTCGAGAAGTCGCCGAGCTCCATGACGATGCGGGGATCGGAAACGAATTTCTGCGCGATCGCCACCGACTGGCGCGGGTCGCTCTGGCTATCCTCGAAATGGTAGGCGAGCTTGCGGCCGTTGATGCCGCCGGCGGCGAGAATCTCGTCAAGCGCGAGATCGAAGCCCTGCTTCCATTGGGTGCCGTATTGCGCGTTCGGCCCCGTCAGCGGGCCGCTGACGCCGAGCAGTATCGGCTCGGAGGTGTCCGCAACGGCACCGCGCGAGATGGCTGCTCCCGCCATCATGGCGGCAAGCGAACCCCTGACCAGGGTGCGACGATCGATGTTGCTCATGCTCGGCTCCATCCATTCAATGTTGAAACAAGCAGCAATTTCCATGCCGCCCAGGTTTGCTCATTTCGAGGGCTCGCCGAGCGACAGCATCAGCCGGTTCGCCCAGTTGAAGAACGAGGCGCCGTTGATGACATCGACGATCTCGGCATCGTCGAGGCCGGCGCTGCGCAGCTCTGCGATATTCTCGGGACCGAACGCGATCGGCGTTGCCGCCAGCGCCACCGACGCCTTGACGACGGCGTTCCAGCGTTCGCCGAGATCGACGCGGACGCCCTCGTCGAGCAGGCGCTGCACGTCGTCGCGGCGCCTGGAGTAGGTGCTGGCGAAGCGCGCATGCACGGAGGCGCAATAGATGCAACCATTGTAGCGCGAGGTCGCGGCGGCCGCGAGCTCGCGCTCGGCGCGCGGCAGGCCGTCGGCAACATTGTAGAAGATGTCCTTGTCGGTCTTGGTGCGGGCTTCCAGCACCTCGGGATCGCGCACCAGCAGCCGGAAATATTCCGACTTGGCGCGGGAGCGATCAACCAGCCCCGCGAAATGCCGCTCGGTCAGTTCGGACTCCGGCAGCGGGTCGATCCAGGATACCCAGCCGAGTTCGTCCTGGGTGAAGACGACGGGCGGATTGACTGTGTTCGCAGCGCTCATGATGCAGCCTCCTTACGCGGCGTTCGCCGTGCCGAGCGAGGCACCGAGCACGCGCAGGCCAGTGACGACGCGCACCTGGAACGACAGGAACGCGACGAGCTGAGAGAATGTCACGATGCCGGTGTTCGACCAGCCGGCGGCCAGCAGCGCCTTCATGTCGGCGGCGGCCGCATCGCGCGGGCGGAACACGAGCAAGTGCGCATGGTCCAGCGCCGCGGCGAGGCGCACGCCGACAACTGGCTTGCGCTCCGCACTGACGCGGTAGATCAGTCCGGCCTTGTCCTCCGCCGACAACGGGCCGGCCGGATATGCGCCGTAGGGGCCCGATGTCTTGCCGCGCGCGATCTCGCCTGTGATCGCCTCGAGCAGGACCGCTCCGTCCGCCGTCGCGGCGAGTTTCTCGCGATAGAAGGTCGCTACTGGCGACTCGCCGTGGAGGCCGGTCACGAAGGCTGCAACGGCGGCGCGCTCAACGAGCGAGAAATCACCGGTGTCGATCGGCTCGAACAGCGACAGATAGCTCTTCTGCGCGTTCTCGCGAGCCTGTACGCGCTTGGCGCGGATAGCGTCGAGAGCCGAGCCCGGCTCGATCCCGGCGAGCGTGTCGATGATATCCTTCGTACTCATCCTTGAGCCTCGTGTAACGCGATCACATTCATGTCGGCTAGCCGGCCAGGGCGATGTCGGCGGCAGCCGTCCGGGTCCAGCCCAGCGCGGGCGCGACCTTCTCCGCGACCAGCTCGATCGAGCGCAGGATGTGGGGGTGCGGCGCATCGACCGAGTGCACCTGGAAGACCAGATCGGTCACGCGCTCCAGCGTCGCGTCGGCGCGGAGCGAAGCGATGACGTGGTCGGCGTCGCCGACATGGGTGTCGAACGCCGTGATCAGTTCCTGCAGACTATCGCCCGGGGGCAGGTGACCGCCTTTCATGAATTGCGGCAATGCGCGCCGCAGCCCGATATCCGCGAGCCGCATCGCCTCGGCATGGTCGACGGCGACGAAGACGCTGCGCGAGGCCATGATGCGCGGCTCGCATCCCGGCGGCAACGCTGCGAGATAGGCATCGATCACCGGATTCTGGATCTCCGCGAGCGTGGCCTTCGGCGCTTCCCTGGTCCGAGGCTGGGTACGCGACAGCAGGAGGCCGTCGCCGGCCTTGCCGGCCCGCGCGCCGCCGGCGACCGAGAATGTCGCTTGCCAGATGCGCTTGTCCAATTGGGGCCGCTGCGGATAGAGCGTATCGCCGCCGGCAAGCGGTTTGCCGACCAGCGCCGTGCGGACCACGTCCAGATTGCGCGCGAAGATCTCGTTGCGCTGGGCACCGTCAAGGCCGAAAGCGGCAAAGGCCGACGGATTGCCGCCGGTGCCGACGCCAAGCTCGAAGCGCCCGCCGCAGAGCAGATCGAGCACCGCGGCGTCTTCCGCCACCCTCACCGCGTTCTCCAGCGGCAAGGTGACGATGCCGGTGCCGAGACGGATGCGCGAGGTCCGCGCTGCGACGTAGCCCAGGAACGTGAAGGGCGACGGCAATCCGCCCTCACGCTCGTGGAAATGATGCTGTGCGATCCACGCGGAATCGAGACCCGCCTGTTCGGCGCGCACGATCTGCTCGGCCGCGAAACGATACCGCTCGGCGGGCGGCGCGTCGTCGAGAAGCCGCGTGAAGAACCCCAGTCGTCTCAGGTTTGCTAAGCGTTTCATACGACCCCTGCAGGGCGAGAATGGCCACGGCCCCGATGATGTCGGTTGCCGCGGCCCGAGACAAGCGGCAATGCGCAAGGCTGCGCGCCGGAATCGCACCCCTGGCGCCCGAGCCAGCCGGGCAGATTGCCTACCAACTCGGCAGCACCGCGCCCTTGAACTTGGTCAGGACGAACTCCTTGACCTCAGGTGTGTGATAGCTGTCGACGAGGATCTTGACCCACGGCTTGTCCTTGTCGGCGGTGCGAACGGCGATCAGGTTGACGTAAGGGCCCTTCGGGTCCTCGCGCAGGATCGGATCCTTGACCGGGTCGAGCCCGGCCTGGGTTGCATAATTGGTGTTGATCGCGGCAGCATCGACGTCGTCGAGCGCGCGCGGCGCCTGCGCTGCATCGACTTCAATGAACTTCAGCTTCTTCGGGTTTTCGGTGATTTCGAGCACCGTCGGCTTGAAGCCGACGCCGTCTTTCAGCTTGATCACGCCCTTGTCGCGCAGCAACAGCAGCACGCGCCCGCCATTGGTCGGATCGTTCGGGATCGAGACCTTGCCGCCCTCGGGGATGTCGGCAAAGGCCTTGTGCTTCTTCGAATAGACGCCGATCGGGAAGTTCACGGTCAGGCCGACGGATTCGATCTTGTAGCCGCGATCGGCCTTCTGGTTATCGAGGTATGGCTGGTTCTGGAACGAATTGGCCTGGATCTCGCCGGCGTCGAGCGCGGCGTTGGGCACGACGTAATCGGAGAACTCGATCAGCTGGATATCGAGGCCCTGCTTGGCCGCGATCGGCTTCACGGCTTCCAGGATCTGCGCATGCGGACCCGGTGTCACGCCGATCTTGATGGTCTCGGCCGAGGCTGTGGCCGACCAGACGGCGAGCACGGATGCGAGGATCAGGGCGGGGCGAAACGACATCTTGGTCTCCATAGGTCTGCAGCAACGATTGGAACCGTATTCGCGTCTCCGCCGCGCGAAATCAATGAAATGGAAATCCATATTGGCCGCCCGAGGCGAGCGACACCTTCTCCATTCAGCCCCCAACATGAAACGAATTCGTGGCGGTAAAGACGCATTCTGCAAGCGTGAGGCGCATCACGGCAACACGTCATCCGGCGCGCGAGATTGACGGCCTGTCCAGCCCGGAACGAGCCATGACCGCCGTCGCCGCACCGAACCTCACAGGTTGCAACCGCCTCGAATGTTTTGCGCTCTATGCGCTGCTCCAGGGGATTCCGTTCTACGCCGGCGTCGGCCTGATGATGAAGCTGATCGACGCGTCGGAGTTCGCAGGCGAGCCCGGCGGCGCCGCGATCTTCATCGCGGCAGCATCAACTCTCCACGCGCTGGTCAATCCGTGGCTCGGGCCGAGGTTTCCACATTTCTTCAGGCATAGCTTTGAGCCGCTGTTCGCGGACCCGGCGCTGTCCTTCTCCGAGAAGGTCTCGCGCTGGCTGGCGCAGCCGAAGACGGCGCTGCAATTGCTGACCAACGCGCTGCTGCTCTCGGTGCTGGCGGTCGGCGTTGTGAGCATCCCGTGATACCTGCCTGCCCGGAGCGCCTGGGTCTCTGCTCATCGTGGCAATTTCCCGGCTGCTGCAATGAAACTCCGGACGGAGCAACATCGCGAAACTTGAAGCCTTTGTGCGTGGCGGGTTAGCCTCCTGGCGCGGCCTTAGAACTTCCCCAAGTTCACCGAGTTCGCACTGGACCGCCGCTCGACCATTTCGGGCGGCGGTCCAGCCGCCGCTTTGCTGTGCAAGGCTGGTTCCGTATCCTGCCGGACCGTCGCCCTTCGAGGCTTGCCCTGCGGCGTTCTACCGCAAGCGCTCCCTTCAAACCCGACAACCTCGTCTTTGACTCCACGCCGTCGAACGTCTTGAATCAGCGTGCACGCTAATTGCATGCCGGTGATGACTTTTCTTCGAGAAAGTGGAGGTCATCCGATGGATGAGAACGACATTCGCGGCCTGGTCGCGGGGGTGAAGCAAGGGACGCTGTCACGACGCTCGTTCATCCGGACTTTGGCAGCGGTGGGCATCACGGCGCCGATCGCGAGCCAGATCCTGCTGTGGAACGACGTCGCCATGGCGGACGCCACGCTCGCATACAAGCCGACCAAGGCCGGCGGCGGCGGCCCGCTCAAGCTCCTGGTCTGGCAGGCCCCGACGTTGCTGAACCCGCATTTCGCCGTCGGCACCAAGGACCAGGTCGCCTCGCGCATCTTCTTCGAGCCGCTCGCCGGCTGGGACAAGGAAGGCAACCTGGTCCCCTGCCTCGCCGCCGAGGTTCCGACCAGGGAGAATGGCGGCCTTGCCGCAGACGGCACCAGCGTGACCTGGAAGCTGAAGCAGGGCGTGACATGGCACGACGGCAAGCCCTTCACCGCCGACGATGTCGTCTTCACCTGGAGCTACGCTTCGGATCTGGCGACGGCCGCCTACACCACGGGCTCCTACAAGGACATCACGGTCGAGAAGATCGACGACCACACCGTCAAAGTGATCTTCAAGGACCCGACCCCGTTCTGGGCCGATCCATTCGTCGGCTCTGTGGGCCAGATCCTGCCAAAACATCATTTCGGCGACTATGCCGGCGCCAAGTCGCGCGATGCGCCCGGTAATCTAAAACCGGTCGGCACCGGTCCTTACAGGTTCGTCGACTTCAAGCCGGGCGATCTGATCAAGGCCGAGCGCAACCCCGACTATCACGTCCAGAACCAACCGCATTTCGACACGCTCGAGGTCAAGGGCGGTGGCGACGCGGTCTCCGCGGCGCGTGCGGTGCTGCAGACCGGCGAATACGACTTCGCCTGGAATCTGCTGGTGGAGGACGAGGTCCTCAAGCGCATGGAAACCAGCGGCAAGGGCAGGATCGACGTCCAGCCCTCCGGCAACGTCGAGTTCATGATCCTCAACACCACGGACCCCTGGACCGAGATCGACGGTGAGCGGTCCAGCGCCAGGAGCAAGCATCCCTCGCTTTCAGATCCGGCCGTCCGCAAGGCGATCAACCTGCTGATCGACCGCGACTCGATCCAGAAATACATTTACGGCCGAGGCGGCACAGCAACGGCGAGCTTCGTCAACGAGCCCAACCGGTTCAAGTCGAAGAAGCTCACCTACGAGTTCAACGTCGACAAGGCCAACAGGATTCTGGACGAGGCCGGCTGGAAGATGGGCGCGGACGGCATCCGTGAGAAGGACGGCAAGAAGCTCAAATACGTCTTCCAGACCTCGACCAACGCGCCACGCCAGAAGACGCAGTCCATCATCAAGCAGGCCTGCCAGAAAGCAGGCATCGAGCTCGAGCTGAAATCGGTCACCGCATCGGTGTTCTTCTCCTCCGATGTCGGCAATCCCGACACCTACACGAAATTCTACTGCGACATGGAGATGTACGCCACGACGCAGCCGCAGCCCGACCCGGAGCGTTTCCTGAACCAGTGCGTCTCCTGGGAGATCGCGACCAAGGACAACAAATGGCTCGGCCGCAACGTTTCACGCTGGTCCGATCCCGAAGCCGACAAGGCCTACAAGGCCGCACAGAAGGAACTCGATCCCGCCAAGCGCACCGCACTGCTGATCAAGGTCAACGACATTTTCTGCGAAGCCAACATCCTCGTGCCGCTGCTCTCACGCGCCAATGTCAGCGGCTGCCTCAACAACCTCATGGCCGATCTTTCGGGCTGGGACGTCACGACATGGAATCTGGGGAGCTGGTATCGGATCTGAGGCCGGAGAAGAAATCGCGAAGGCTATTTCAACGTCGTCATTGGGAGCGCAGCGAAGCAATCCAGACTGCTTCCGCGGCGACAGTCTGGATTGCTTGGTCGCAAGAGTTCCTCGCAATGACGAGGGAACATGCGATCGACCTTCATGTCTTCGCGATCTAATCCGGCAGCCTGGAAAAACGCGGTCGCCAGACACCGAGGACGATGTTGACCACGGCGACGGCGAGCAATACCCAGAGCGAGGATTGCTCGCTGTCCAACGACCCTGCGAGGGCCGCGCCGTCGACCTCGCCCGCCACGGCGCGGGCAGCAAGCTCTGCAGTGTCCTGGAGCGGCCCCTGAACGCCGGCCAGGCACCATTCGAACAGCAGGACCCCGGTTGCGAGCTTCGCCCACGCCCATCCCGCGTTGTGAAAGCCGCGGTTCAGGGCCATCGCGATCAGGCCGGCGATGAGCGTGAGCGCCATCGACGGCAGGAACACCCAGCGCGCGATTCCCGCCATCGCGGCACTCATCAGCGCATATTCCGGAAGCGATCGTGGCGACGGCATGAAGCCGATCAACACGATCAGGCTGGCCATGGCGCCCAGCAGCCCGCAAGCCCCGAGCGTGTGCAGGAATTTCATCAGCCTTCGCATCAGAACCAGCACACGCGCGATGTCATGGCGATCGCTTCGGGTTCAGGCGGCCTTGGCCAAACCGACCTCTGCCCAGATTTCCGCAAGCGCATTCACAAGATGCTCGATATCGGCATCGGTGTGATGCGGCGACGGCGTGATCCGCAGCCGCTCGGTGCCGCGCGGCACGGTCGGGTAGTTGATCGGCTGGACGTAGATGCCGTAACGGTCGATCAGCACATCGCTGATCTGCTTGCACAGCACGGGGTCGCAGACCATGACCGGCACGATGTGGCTGGGATTGTCCAGATGGGCAACGCCCGCCTCGTCGAGCCGCCTGCGCAGCCGTGCGACGCGGTCCTGATGCCGCTCGCGTTCGGCCGCACTCGATTTCAGATGGCGAATGCTGGTGAGCGCGCCGGCCGCGACCGCCGGCGGCAGCGACGTGGTGAAGATGAAGCCGGAGGCGAAGCTACGGATGAAATCGCAGATCGTGGCCGAGGCCGCGACATAGCCGCCGATGACGCCGAATGCCTTGGCCAGGGTGCCTTCGATCACGGTCAGGCGATGGCTCACGCCCTCGCGGTCGGCGATGCCGCCGCCCTTCGGCCCATACAAGCCGACGCCGTGGACCTCGTCGAGATAGGTCATGGCGTTGTGGGCATCCGCGACGTCGCAGAGTTCGGCGATCGGCGCGATGTCGCCATCCATCGAATAGACGGATTCGAAGGCCACCAGCTTGGGCGCATGCGGGTCCAGATCGCTGAGCTTGCGCTCGAGGTCGCGCGGGTCGTTGTGGGCGAAGATGCGGGTCTCGCTGCGGCTGTGCCGGATGCCCTCGATCATCGAGGCGTGATTGAGCTCGTCCGACAGGATGGTGCAGCCGGGCATCCGCGACGCCAGCGTGCTCAGTGACGCCATGTTGGAGACATAGCCCGACGTGAACAGCAGCGCCGATTCCTTGCCGTGCAGATCGGCCAGTTCCTGCTCCAGCAGCACGTGATAGTGATTGGTCCCGGCGATGTTGCGCGTGCCGCCGGCCCCGGCGCCGCAACTGTCGAGCGCCTCATGCATCGCGTTCAGCACAGCGGGATGCTGGCCCATGCCGAGGTAATCGTTGGAGCACCAGACGGTGACTTCGCCGGCGCCGCCCGGTTGATGGTGCTTGGCACGGGGAAAGGCGCCAGCCTTGCGTTCGAGATCGGCAAATACGCGATAGCGGCCTTCGCGATGAAGGCCTTCAAGTTGCCGACGAAAATAGGCTTCGTAGTTCATGACGTCCTCCCGTTGATCGTTGCCGCCGGCTCGGTGCTGATGTTGAGAACCGTGGTCAAGCCATCCCTTGCCTGTTGCTCGCGGAAACTCTGGCGAAACTGGTCTTCGAGCCGCTGCCGCGCGCAGGCAGCCTGCGAGAGCCGGGGCGGCGCCGCATCCGGGCGCACATCCGCGAGTACGACGAGATTGGGCGGAGCAGCGGCGGTCTTGGTGTCTCGTTCCTGTTCCATGGTGATGTCCTCCGGCGGGAAACCCGAGCGCATGCCCCAGCCCCATAGCGTGATCGCCGGCAGCGGAAGCAGCATGAACCAATGCTCGACCACGCCGAGCGCAAACAGCGTCGAGACCAGCGTCAGGCTGGCGATCTCGAAAGGCGTGACCGCGACTTCGACGATACGCTGGATCATGATGACGAGGGCCGCGGTCGCGAGCGTGACCGAGACCGGAAAGAAGCCGCTGACCGGCCCGCGCGTGAAGAACGTCTTCAGGAATCGCACCGCGTCCGGCATCAATTCGTCGTTGGTGACGGGAACGCCGAGGAAGAGATTGATCTTGGCGCTTTGCCTGAGCACCCAGAGCGCCGCAAACGTCCATAGACCGACCTGGTTGGCGCCGTTCCAGGTCAAGGCGAGGATGGCCGCGCCGCAGAAGAGCAGCGCGAACTCGTGATAGAGGATGGCCTGCAGCGCAAGGCCGAGGCGCACCCGGCCGGCCGCGTGTCCCGGACAAGGCTCCGGCCGGGGCCCCGTCAACCAGCCCGCGAGAAAGGCGATCTCCTGCGCGGCCCACAGCAGGATCGTGCAGGTGAAGGCCGTATAGGCGCCGCCGACGCTGGTATCATCGGCGGTCAGCGCGAGGCCGCCGAGCGACCCGGCGAGCAGCCCGACGGCCAGGACCGCGCGCGACAGTTCGAATCGTCCCGCGCGTCCGACCAGCAACAGCACGGCCCCGGTGCTGAACCACCACACGAAGGCAGCGTAGATGGGGGGGACCGTGTATGCGGCTAGCAACGCCTTCTCCTCACCAGGCCGGTTGCAGGCAGATGTCGCGCGGCAGCGCGTTCGGCTTCACCGGCAGCAGGAACAGCCTTGCGAAGGTCAGCGCCGCCTGGGCCGCGAGGCCTGCGCGCTTCACTCTCGACAGCAAACCGCCCTGCTCGCGCGCATCCGCGATCGCTTCCGAAATCAGCCGCAAGCGCTCTAAACCGGCGAGGAAGCGCGGGTTCTCGATGTCGATCGTGACCGGAAACACCTGCTTGGAAATCTCGGAGGTGATGCGGAACACCCGCATGTCGTACTCCGTCGGGTGCATGCCGAGCGCCTCGTGGAAGGCCGGCCGCATGTGATCGCGCACGTACATCGTGGCGAACACCGCGAGCAGGAAGAACCGGATCCAGAGCTTGTTGAGGCCGCGCAGCAACGAAGGATCGGCGCGCATCAACAGCGCGAAGGCCTCGCCGTGGCGGAACTCGTCATTGCACCACAGTTCGAACCAGCGGAAGATCGGATGGAACTGGCGTTCGGGATGCCGCTCCATCTGGCGGTAGATCGTGATGTAGCGGGCATAGCCGATCTTCTCGGACAGATAGGTCGCGTAGAAGATGAACTTGGGCCGAAAATAGGTGTACTTCTTCACCTTGGTGAGGAAGCTCAGGTCCACCCCGATGCCGTGGTCCTTCAGGATCTCGTTGATGAAACCGGCATGACGGGCCTCGTCGCGGCTCATGAAGCTGAACAGCTCCTGGATATCCTTGTTCTTGATCCGCTTCTTGATCTCCGCGTAGAGCACGCAGCCCGAGAACTCGGCGGTGAGCGACGAGACCAGGAAATCCTTGAACTCCTTGCGAAGCTCGGGCGGCAGCGATTCGAGATCGTTCTTGAATTCGTCGGTCTTGACGAAATGCGCCTTGTTGTGATCGGCGCGCAGCTCCTTGATGACCGCGTTCCATTCGGACCGCACCAGGCTGACATCGAGGCGATCCATCGCCTCGTAGTCGGTGGTGTAGAAGCGCGGGCTGAGGATGGTGTCCTCGCGCGCCTTGTCGAGACTTTCGCTGCTGCCCTTGATGCCGGGGCGCGTTTGCAGACTGCCGTGGGTGCCGCCCTCCATGTTGATCATGATGCCCTCCCGTCCGAGAAGCTGACTTCGTAAAGCTCGGTCAATTCCAGATATCCTTCGATCCGCGCCCATAGCCGGTCGAGCGGACCGGCGCGGACCACGGTTGCGGTTCTCCGCACCACCAGACGTTCGCCAAAGGCGACCCCGGTCGGCGCGTCATGAACCCTGACCTCGTCGCCGGGCTGGATAGCGATGTCGCCGTCGAGCACGACATGGGCGTGCAGCGTCTCCGAGGTCTGCTCGATCTCGACCGTGCAGGGCACGTCGAACGTCTTGCGTGACGTCGTCCAGATCATCGTCATGACGCACCTCCCTTCAAGGTCATCAGTCGGGCAAAGGCATCGGTGTTGGCCGACCCAAAGGCCGCAAGATCAATCAACTTCCCGGTCGAGGTGTCGGTCAGCGTGATCTGGCCGTTGGCGAAGCGGCTGATACGAAACGGCGGTTCCTGCCCGATCGAGCCGAGCTTGCGCTCGCGCGCGAGCCCACGCAGCACCACGCGAACGAAGCCGTTGCTGCCCGGCGGCAACGTATCCACGAGTTGACGATTGCTGGCGTCATAGACGAGAACCGCGCCGTTGTTGCCGTCCACGAACTGGAAATCGCGGCTCTCGACAACGGCAGGCAGCGTCATGTGAACGCCGCCTGTGCCGGTCAATCGCGCCGTCGTCACCGTCGCGAGCGAAAACAGCACGAGCGCCGCAGCCGCGATGATTCCGCCTTTGGGAACGACGGGCTCCTGGATGGCCTGGCTCATGACCGTTCTCCGTTCACGCGGCCGCGGTCGACGGCGTATTGGCCGTCATGCCCGAGACCTGATTGCGATGGGCGGATGCCGAGAGCGCGGCCGCCGCGGGAGCGGGCTGACCGCCCAGCGCCTCCGAAAGCCGGGCCGCGACGATCGCGGCGTCGGGCAATGCGCACAGCATCGGCTCCGGTGCACGCAGCCGCCAGGGCCGGATGTGCGGCCACAGCAGCAGGTACGACACGCGTTTGCCGTCCGCGACACCCAGCGGAATGTCGCCTGACCCGTCGCGATGGATCTTGAGCGCGGCGTTGGTGATCCGGCTCAGCGGGATGTTCATCGTCATCGGCAGCGCGACGCCGAACTGGAACAGGACCCGCTTGTTGGTGAGCGTGTAGCAGGCGGCGCGGCGGAACAGCCATGCGAGGCCGGCGAGCACGGCGATGGCGCTGATCGCCGGAGCGATCAGCCACAGTGCCGACATGACGAGATCCCGGGCCGGCGCGCCGTGCGACCAGTTCGACCACAACCGCCACGCCATCAGGACGCCGAAATAGATCGCGACCTCGCGGATGTGGAACGACCGCAGCGCCAGTCCCCTGAAGTTCGGCTTGCCCTGCCAAATAACACGCTCGCCGACCGGCAGGGGCGCCGGCAGCTCCTTGAACTGCGCGTTGAACTGTTGGTGATCCTGTTTCACAGCAGCGGCTCCTGGCGTGCCGGTGTCGCGTAGAGCGTACCCGCGCCGTAATATCCGACGATGCGATCCTCCTCGAGCTTGGTCACCTGGTCGGGGCTCTTCGTCACCGGGACATCGGCGAACTGGCTGCCGAGGATGGCATCGACATAGACGCGGTTGCGGCGACGGTCGACGACCGCGAAGGTCATCGGCAGAAGCACGCGCCTCGTTCCGCCTGATGTCGTCACCTCCACTTCAAGATAGCGGATCAGGGCTTCGGCACGATCGACCCAGACATCGGTGACGATGCCGCCCATTTCGCTGTCCGCGCCGTTGACGCGCATGCCGCGCGGATCGGGATCGCGGGGCTCCAGATAGGTGCCTTCGGCGACACGAAGCGGCACGATGCACGGGATGTTTTCCATCGTGAGTTCGGGAACATCCTCGCGATTGGCATAGGACCCGGGCCCGACACCATCGAGCATCGGATTGCCGGTCGGCTCCGCCGGAGCGCCCGGCCAGACCGCGATCGGCGCCAACGCGACGTCGGGGCGATCGTTCTTATGGTTCGGCAGCGTCGCGGTGTGTCCGTCCCGCAAGAGGTAGGTCTTGGGATCGGGCATGCGCGGAAAGCCGTAAGAAACCCCGCCATTGATCCCCGTGGATTCGAGCGGATAACCCTCGCGCTTGTCTTCGCGGCGCAGATAGAAGATCAGGCCGGCGAAGAAGATCCAGAACACGTAAAGCGTGACCTGTGCCAGGTCCAGATATGAGTCGGGCTGCATGGGCGACCTCCCTGTCTTTGACTAGCCTGGAAATTCCGCCAGGCCGAACTTGGTGGATGGCTGCGGGTAGCTCGCCCGTGCCGTGCGCACGAGCGGACCGATCGCAACCAGAGTGGCGAACAACAACGCAATTTCGATGTGGTAGACGACGCTGTATCCCGTCGATGGATCCGTCAGCGCACGGCCGAGCGCGCCGTTCGACGCCAGCGACGTCACGGCATCGCGAATGCCGCCGCCGAGCGCGATCCCGCCGCCCGCCGCAGTCGCCTGCACGGCACCCCAGGTGCCCAGCGCCAATCCGCTTTCGCCATCGCGCGCCAGCGCCATCGCGGCGGTGAGCGTTCCCGCCGCAAACAGCCCGCCGCCGAAACCGATCAGCGCGGTCCCGATCCGGAACAACAGCACCGAGCCCAGGGGCGCGGCGAAGATCACCGCGGCGAACGCGAACACGCCCGCCACCGCGCCGAAGCCGGCGATGCGATAAGGATCGGCGTTGCGCCCCAGCGTCCTCGCGGCAAGACCGAATCCGGCCAGCGTGCCGAGCGCGAAGAACGCCGTGAGCGCCGTGGTCTGGCCCACGGTGAGCTTGAGGATTTCGGCGCCATAGGGCTCGAGCAAAATATCCTGCATCGAGAAGGCCGCGGTGCCGAGCGCCACTGCGACGAGGACGCGCGCCGAGCCGCCGCCATTGCGGAACCTGGCCCAGGAGTGCTGGAATTCGGGGCGCTCCCGGGCTGCCGACGTCAGCGCGGGATTGCGCGCTTCCTGCTTCCACAGGGCGGCGATGTTGAGCAGCAACTGCGTGACGGCGACGCCCTGAATCACCTGGATCAGGCGGATCTCGTTGAAGTTGCGCAACAGCTCGCTGAAGATCAGGGCGCTGCCGGCCATCCCGAACAGCAGCATCACGTAGAGGAAGGCGACCACGCGCGGCCGCGAGGTTTCAGGCGCGAGATCCGTTGCGAGCGCGAGGCCCGCCGTCTGCGCCGTATGCATCCCGGCACCGACCAGCAGGAAGGCCAGCGCCGCACCGAATTGTCCGTAAACCGCGGGATATTCCCCGGTGCCCGACAGCACCAGCAGCGCAAAGGGCAGGATGGCGAAGCCGCCGAACTGGATCAGCGTTCCCATCCAGATGTAGGGCACCCTGCGCCAGCCAAGGACCGAGCGATGATTGTCGGATTTGAAACCGATCAGAACACGGAACGGCGCGAACACCAGCGGGATCGACACCATCAGGGAGACCAGCAGCGTGGACACGCCGAGCTCGACGATCATCACGCGGTTGAGCGTGCCGTTCAGCAGCACGATCGAAATGCCCGTCGACACCTGGAACAGCGACAGACGCAGCAACCGCCCGAGCGGAAGCTCCGTCGTTGCCGCGTCGGCAAAGGGAAGGAAGCGGGTCCCGAGCCGCATCCAGCCTTTTGCCAATGTCGACGAAATCCGGGTCATCGGCCAGTCATCTCCAAAGCCTGCGACTTGTAGAATCCGCTGTTCACGCGATGGCTGCGGCCGAGCTGCCAACGGTCGAGGCCCTCCTCCGACATCAGCAATTGGCGCAATTTCTGCTCGCTGACGGGCTCGATCGCCGGCGCGCGATCGCCGCGCGGGAACAGCCGGCCGACCGCATGCATCACGGCCAGCGCCGGTGTTTTCGGCGCGAACGTCACCAGCAGGGCCTCGGCAGTCCGCTGCGCCAGACCGGCCATCACGCGGCATGTATCCGCCGGGCGATAATGGATCAGCGAGTCCATCGCGACCACGAAGTCGAACTTGCCGAGCTTGGGATCGAGCATGTCGCCGGAGCGGAAATCGATGGCCGAGGAATCGAGGTCCGACGGCAGCCGCTCGCGCGCCACCGACACCAGCGTCGGTGACAGATCGATCGCGACCACGCGCGCGCCGCGCCGGGCCGCCTCGATCGACAACGCACCAGTGCCGCATCCGGCGTCGAGCAATCGCGCGCCGCCCATGTTCTGCGGCAGCCACGACAGCAGCGTGTTGCGCATCTCGTCGCGCCCCGCGCGGACGGTGGCCCTGATGCGGCCGACCGGCGCATCCGACGTCAGTTTGGCCCAGGCATCGACCGCGGTCCGGTCGAAATAGGTCTCAAGCTCGCCACGGCGTTCGAGATAGGTTGCAATCGACATCAGTCGAACCCCAGCAGATCGAAGATTTCACGGTCCTTGAGCGATTTGCCAGGCAAGGGCTCGATCGTGCCAGCCCAGAGTTCGGCGGCGAGCCGCATGTATTCGTCGGTCACGGCCTTCAACTCCGGCGTCTCGTCCATTTCGAACAGCGTCGATTTCTTCAGGCGACTCTTGCGGATGACATCGAGATCCGGGAAATGCGCGACGCGCTTCAAGCCGGCCTGCTCGGCATAACGATCGATCTGGTCGGTATCCTTGCTGCGGTTGGCGATGACGCCGCCGAGCCGGACGCCGTAGTTCTTCGACTTGGCCTCGATCGCGGCCACGATGCGGTTCATCGCGAAGATCGAGTCGAAATCATTGGCGGCGACGATCAGCGCACGGTCGGAATGCTGCAGCGGGGCGGCAAAGCCGCCGCAGACGACGTCGCCGAGCACGTCGAAGATCACCACGTCGGTGTCTTCGAGCAGATGGTGTTCCTTCAGAAGCTTCACGGTCTGGCCCACTACGTAGCCGCCGCAGCCGGTCCCGGCGGGCGGGCCACCGGCCTCCAAACACATCACGCCGTTGTATCCCTGGAACACGAAGTCCTCGGGGCGAAGCTCCTCGGCGTGAAAATTCACGGATTCCAGCACGTCGATCACGGTCGGCACCAGCCGCTTGGTCAGCGTGAAGGTCGAGTCATGTTTGGGATCGCAGCCGATCTGCAGCACGCGCTTGCCGAGCTTGGAGAATGCCACCGACAGGTTCGACGATGTCGTGCTCTTGCCGATGCCGCCCTTTCCGTAGACCGAGAACACTTTTGCGGTGCCGATCTTGAGCTTGGGATCGAGCTGGACCTGAACACTGCCCTCGCCGTCACCGCAACGCGAGAGACTCTTCAGCTTCAAATGTCCTTCGAGCGCGGAGGGAGGACTCTGGATATTCATGCGGCAACTCCCACGCCTTCAAGGCGGTCTTCGAGCTCTTCGCCTGCCCTGCGCAGGACATCGAGCATCTCCGGATCGGGCGACCAGTATTTGCGTTCGTGCGCCTCGATCAGCCGGTTCGCGACTTTTGCGGAGGCCACCGGATTGAGCGAGGCGAGGCGCTCGCGCATTTCGGGATCGAGCATGAAGGTCTCGGTCAGCTGCCGGTAGACCCAGGGCGCCACCTCGCCTGTGGTCGCCGACCAGCCCATCGTGTTGGTGACGTGCTCCTCGATCTGGCGAACGCCCTCGTAGCCATGCTTGAGCATGCCCTCGTACCATTTCGGATTGAGCATCCGGGTGCGGGTTTCGAGCGAGACCTGCTCCGACAGCGTCCGCACCGTGCCCGCGCCGCGGGTCTGATCGCCGATATAGACCGGCGCCGACTGGCCGCCCTTGGCCATTTTCACGGCGCGGCTGATGCCGCCCAGCGTGTCGAAATAATGATCCACGGTGGTCACGCCGAGCTCGACCGAATCGAGGTTCTGGTAGGCGAGATCGACCGTGGCGAGCGCGGTCTTCAACAGCGCGGTCTGCTGAACCGGCTGTCCCTTGAGGCCGTAGGCAAAGCTCTTGCGACGGGTATAGGTCTCGGCCAGTTCGTCCTCGTTGTCCCAGCGGCCGTTTTCGACCAGATGGTTGACGTTCGAGCCGTAGGCGCCGTCGGCATTGCCGAACACGCGCAACGAGGCCGTTTCGAGGTCGCAATGATTCGCAAGCTGGAACGCCAGCGCGTGCTTGCGAACGAAATTCCGGTCGACCGGCTCGTCGGCGGATGCGGCCAGGAAGCAGGCCTCGGCCAGCAGCTTGATCTGCAGCGGCAGCAGGTCGCGGAAGATGCCGGACATGGTGATGATGACGTCGATCCGCGGCCGGTTGAGCTGGTCGAGCGGGATCAATTCGGCGCCGGTCAGGCGGCCATAACCGTCGAAGCGTGGTCGTGCCCCGAGCAAGGCCAACGCCTGCCCGATCGGCGCGCCCTCGTTCTTGAGATTGTCGGTGCCCCAAAGCACGATCGCAACCGATTCCGGAATCCCGTGTCCTTCGCCGACATGCTTGTCGATCAAACGCTGCGCCTGGAGCGCTCCATCCTGGACCGCAAAGGCGCTGGGAATACGGAACGGATCGAAACCATGGAGATTGCGCCCGGTCGGCAGGATCGCGGGGGTACGCAGGAGATCGCCGCCTGGCGCGGGACGTATGAACCCGCCGTCCAGCGCATGCAGGATCGCCGGCAGTTCGTGATCCTGTTGGAGAATACGATCGATGCCGGCCAACTCCTTGTAGAGCAACAGTGCAGCGTCGTCCTTCCCAGCCAGTGCTTCGGGCGCCTCGCCCGTTACCAGCGCTTCAAAGATCGATTTGTCCGGACGCGCACCGTGCGAGGCGTCGGCAACCGCCTGCAGCATCTCGACCCGCTGCTGCACCGACGGCGTTTCACCGACGACGTGCAGGCCGTGGGGGATCAAGGTGTATTCGAGCTCGAGCACGGCTTCCGACAATTTACCGATCGCTATCGCCGGATTGGTCCACGCAGGCTCGGCCTCGGTCAGTTCCAGCGCGCTGGCCTGGGCCTGGATCAGGGTCGCGAGGTCGCCGCGCTCCGCATCGTCTTCAGGGGCAAGACCGCGCCAGCGCTCGATCGAGGCCTTCAGCTCGACCAGGCCCTTGTAGAGTCCGGCATGGGCGACCGGCGGCGTCAGATAGCTGATCAGCGTCGCGGCCGAACGGCGCTTGGCGATCGTGCCTTCCGACGGGTTGTTCGAGGCATAGAGATAGAGGTTCGGCAGCTCGCCGATCATGCGATCCGGCCAGCATGCGCCGGAGAGGCCGGCCTGCTTGCCCGGCATGAATTCGAGCGCGCCGTGGGTGCCGAAGTGCAGAACCGCGCCGGCCCCGAAATCCTCGCGCAGCCAGCGATAGAACGCCGAGAAGGCATGCGTGGGCGCAAAGCCCTTCTCGAACAACAGCCGCATCGGATCGCCCTCGTAGCCGAAGGCGGGCTGGATGCCGACGAAGACATTGCCGAAGCGCTCGCCCAGTACGAAGATCGAGCTGCCGTCGCTCTGCTGCTTGCCGGGTGCCGGGCCCCATTGCGCCTCGATCTGACGCAGCCATTTTTCGTTCCGAACGTGATCGCCCGCCGCAATTCGGGCATGGACGTTGGCATCAGCGCCGAAGCGGGCGGCATTGCCGACCACGATGCGGTCCCGCAAAGCGTCGGCACTCTCGGGCAATTCGACCTGATAGCCCTCGCGCTTCATGGCGGAAAGCGTGCGATGCAGGGACTCGAATACCGACAGAAACGCCGCGGTGCCGGTGTTGCCGGCATTCGGCGGGAAGTTGAACAGGACGATTGCGACCTTGCGATCGCGTCGTTCCGACCGGCGCGTCGCGACCAGGCGGGCCGTGCGCGCAGCCAGCATCTCGGCGCGTTCGCTGCACACGTGCATTTCGCCGCCGGTCTCGGCCGATGCAAAGATGCAGGCGCGCTCACAGCCGGTGCAGGGAGCGCCTGCGCCGTCGGAGCGGCCGCCATAGACCATCGGGCCCGCAGCACCGTCCAGTTCCGGGATCGCCACCATGATGGTGCTCTCCACCGGCATCAGACCGCGATCCGAAGCCCCCCACTGCTCGAGTGTCTGGAATTCGACGGGATGCGCCGACAGATAGGGCACGTCGAGCCTGGCGAGAATGTCCTCGGCTGCCCGGGAGTCATTGTAGGCGGGACCGCCGACCAGCGAGAATCCGGTGAGCGAGACCACCGCATCCACGGCGCTGCGCCCATCCTTCATGAAGAAACGTTCGATCGCCGGCCGCTGGTCGAGCCCGCTGGCGAAGACGGGAATCACGCGCAGCCCCTTCGCCTCGAAGGCGGCGATCACGCCATCATAGTGGCCGGCATTTCCGGCCAGCAGATAGGAGCGCAGCAGCAGCAGTCCCACGGTGCCGCGCTCGCCAGCCACGGCAGGCAGGCGATCGGCTTCATCGGCGATGCGTCCCTTGAGGCGCGGGTGGTAGACGCCGATATCGGCATAATCGACCGGCGCCTCGGCCTTGACGATGCCGCGCAGGCCGCGGCGCGGACCGTCGGCGTAGCGGTCGACCAGCAGGCGGATCATGTTGGCGATGTTCTGCTCGGAACCGGCCAGCCAGTATTGCAGAGTCAGGAAATAGGCGCGCATGTCCTGCGCGGTGCCGGGGATGAAGCGGAGCAGCTTCGGCAATTGCCGCAGCATCTTCATCTCGCCCTTGCCGCCCGGGCTGCCTTTGCGATTGCCGCGCAGCTTCTTGAGCCATGCGATGGCGCCCAGCGCCTCGCCGCTCATGTCGAACTTGCCGACGCGCGTCAGCTTGACCACCTCGGACGCCGACATGCAGCAGATCATCGCGTCGCAATCGTTGCGCCGGGCGACGAGCGCCGGCATCACGAGACGCACATGGTCGTCGAGAAACAGCATGGTGGCGATCACGATGTCGCCGCGGGCGATGTCGTCCCTGCAACGATCGAGCGCAACGTCGTCGGTGCCCCATTCGTCGGCGGAATGGACCGCGAGCGTCAGCCCCGGGAAATGCCCTTTGAGCAGCCTCTCGGCCCGCGCGGCCGCGCTGGACAGATGACTGTCCATTGTCACGACGACGACCCGGAGGGGCGTCGCGTCAGCGGGCGTAATGCGCTTTGGCATCGTAGAGTGTCTCAATGGTTATGGTGGAAACGCCGTTTTCATTGGCGAAGCGTTCGGTGTTGCGGCGTGCCTTGCCGCGAACGAAGAATGGAATTTTGCGCAGCTCCTTCTCGGCGTCGCTCGCCCAGACGACGGATATTTCGGATGCCATCGCGGCCGCCGCGACGGGGTCGGCCGGCACGGCTTGCGGCACGGCGGCGGAGTGCCCTGCCCCGAGATGCGACGGCACGGCGCCGTCCACGAATTCGAAATCGTCCTTGAACATCGCCAGCAGATGCTCTTCGAGGCCCATCATCAGCGGATGCACCCAGGTGTCGAAGATCACATTGGCGCCTTCGAACCCCATCTGCGGCGCATAGCGCGCCGGAAAGTCCTGCACATGCACCGGCGCCGAGATCACGGCGCAGGGAATGCCGAGGCGCTTGGCGATATGGCGCTCCATCTGCGTCCCCAGCACCAGCTCAGGCTGCAGTTCGGCGACCTTCGCCTCGACTTCCAGATAATCGTCGGTGATCAGCGGCTCGACGTCATGGCGTTTGGCGGCGTCGCGGATTTCGCGGGCGAATTCGCGGCTATAGGTGCCGAGCCCGACGACCTTGAAGCCGAGTTCGTCGGATGCAATGCGCGCCGCGGCCACGGCGTGGGTGGCATCTCCAAAGATGAAAACACGCTTTCCGGTGAGATAGGTCGAGTCGACCGAACGCGAGTACCACGGCAGCCGGGTCGAGGCCGAGGCCAGCGTCGCCGACGCATCCACACCGGCAAGCTTCGCCACTTCCTCGACGAATTCGCGAGTGGCCGACACGCCGATCGGAACGATCCTGGTGAAGGGCTGACCGAACGTCCGTTGCAGCCATGCAGCGGCCTGGCCCGCGATTTCGGGATACAGCACGACGTTGAAATCGGCCTCGCCGAGTCTTGCGATATCGGCCGGGGTCGCCCCCATCGGCGCCGTGACATTCACGTCGATGCCGAGCTTCGCCAGCAGCGACGTGATCTCGACGATATCGTCGCGGTGGCGGAAACCGAGGGCGGTCGGGCCAAGAAGATTGCAGCGGGCGCGCACGCCGGTTGCGCGCTCCGGGCGCGGTGTTCCCGGCGCCGGCGCCGATGGGCCGGCGAGCGCGCGCACCAACTGATAGAACGTTTCGGCCGCGCCCCAGTTTTCCTTGCGCTGATAGGCCGGCAGATCGACGGCCACCACGGGAATGGGAAGCGCGAGCGCACGCGCGAGACCACCGGGATCGTCCTGGATCAGCGACCCCGTGCAGGAGGCGCCGACCAGCATCGCCTGCGGCTGGAAGCGATCATAGGCATTTTGGGCCGCGGTCTTGAACAGTTCGGCGGTGTCACCGCCGAGATCCCGCGCGGAGAACGTCGTGTAGGTCACGGGTGGACGCCGGTCGCGGCGTTCGATCATCGTGAACAGCAGATCGGCATAGGTATCGCCCTGCGGCGCATGGAGCACGTAATGCAGGCCTTCCATCCCCGTCGCGACGCGCATTGCGCCGACATGGGGAGGTCCTTCATATGTCCACACCGTGAGCTGCATGATCAGGCCACCAGCTTCGCGCGGCGCACCAGGGGGCGCGCGAACAGTTCGGCAAGATCGGCCGCCTGCTCGTAGCCCTGGATGGGCGTGAACACGAGTTCGATCGACCATTTCGTGGTGATGCCCTCGGCCTCCAGCGGATTGGCAAGTCCAAGCCCGCAGACCACGAGATCGGGCCGCGCCAGCCGGCAGCGATCGAGCTGAAGGTCGACGTCCTGCCCTTCCGACAGCACGACATCATCCGGCAACAGCCTGAGCTCTTCGGCGAGGTGCTCGCGGTGCAGATAGGGTGTGCCGACCTCGACCAGCTGCATCGACAATTCCCGCGACAGAAACCGCGCCAGGGGAATTTCGAGCTGGGAATCCGGGAACAGGAAGATGCGGCGACCACCGAGTTGATCGCGATAGCGAACCAGCGCCCGCTCGGCCCTGATCCGATGGGGGTGCGTGACGCTCTCGAACAGTGCGGGCGCGACGCCGAAGGCATCGGCTGCTGCACGCAGCCATGCCGTCGTGCCCTCGACGCCCAGCGGGAACGGCGCAGCCAATCGCGTGGCACCGCGGTCTTCCAGGGCACGCGCCGTATCAGTGAGAAAGGGCTGAGCGAGCAGAAATCGTGTGTTCGGTCCGATGTCCGGAAGCACGCTGGCCTTGCGCGGCGGCAGGAACTGGACACGGCCAAGGCCCAGCGCGTCGAACATCCGGATGAACTGGTCCTCGACCACGTCGGCCAGCGCGCCTACGATCAGCAATTGGGCCTCACCCGTCCGGGCCTGAGGGGCCGCGGGAACGAGCGAAGCGAGACAGGCATCCTCGCCTTGCGTGAAGGTCGTCTCGATTCCGCTGCCTGAGTAATTGAGGATGCGGACCGCAGGCGAGAACTTCTGCGACAGGCGCAAGGCTGCGCGCGACAGATCGAGCTTGATGACCTCGGACGGGCAGGAGCCCACCAGGAACAGCAGCCGGATCTCCGGCCGCCGCGCGATCAGCTGCGCCACGATGCGATCGAGCTCATCATTGGCATCGGTGAGCCCGGCGAGATCCTTCTCTTCCATGATCGCGGTTGCAAATCGCGGTTCGGCGAAGATCATGACGCCGGCGGCGGACTGAATGAGATGCGCGCAGGTGCGCGAGCCCACCACCAGGAAGAACGCATCCTGGATCTTGCGATGCAGCCAGACGATTCCGGTCAGCCCGCAGAACACTTCGCGCTGGCCGTTCTCGCGACGGACCGGCTTGGGCGCGGCTTCGGCGGCAACCGTACATCCCTGCACATGCACATTCATGCGCGGCTCCCGGGAAGGGCGGAAGCCGTCGAAAGCGCGATGCGCTCGTCGCGGCGCGCCGCGCGCAGCTTGAGGACGAACTGCGTGGCGTTGACGAAGTAGGACGCATAGGCCGCCAGCGCGAGCAGCATTTGCTGACGGGGATCGCCAAGCCCTGCGAGCAGCGCAAGCAGATAGGCGGTGTGCAGCGCCAGCACGAGGAAACTGAAGACGTCTTCCCAGAAGAAGGCCGGCGCAAACAGATAGCAGCCGAAGACTTCCCGCTCCCAGATCGCGCCGGTGATCATGATCGCGTAGAGCACCAGCGTCTTGACGACGATGGAGGCCGTCGCGACGGCAAATCCCTCCCCGGAGGCGAGATAACGAAGCACCAGCGCCAGGCTGATCAGGAAAACGGCGAACTGAACCGGCGCAAGGATGCCCTGCACCAAGGTCCATTTTGTTGCATCGCGGCGAAGGCGCTGCTCCGGCGTGTAAAGAGTCTTAAGTGATTGTGCCGTCGAACGAGCTGGCGTTGGCAAATCGCCGGCGCCTGAAATTCCGTTCGCAGGCGCAATGACGGATTGCACCGCGGAACTGTAAAGATTGTTTGACAGTCTATCAGCGCGGTGGTGCGATAACGGTTGGGGAAATCGACTGACTGCCGGCGAAGGTTCGCCGTGTTTGGGAAGATCGCCGCTGCTAGCTGCTCGAAGATGCACCGCGCCACTCCCTAAGTGCGGGCTTGATGCAAAGAAGGCTAAACCTCGTCCGAACAACTGTCAACTAAACCATACGTAAATTCAACTTGACGGTTTTTGAACTCGGGGACTTAATGTTGGGGGGAGTCAAAAATGACCGATGTGAACGAGCAATCCTTCTCAACCGGTAGTGCGACCGACACCGCTCAGGCGCCTCGTCCCAAATCGCTACGACAGAGAATTCCGACGCCGAACTGGCGCTTTCGACCCACCCTGCAGCCGGTCGCGGTGGTCCGAACCATCAAGACGCAGATCATTCCCAAGATCGTGCTGGCGCTCCGCAGCACGCCGCTTGCAAAACCGGCTGAGACCGCCGAACCGACCGCGCCCACCGAAGTGGAAATGTTCGCCGCGCTGGCTCTCGGCGACGATGACGGCGCGGCGTTCGCCTATGTCGTGGACCTCCAGGCGAAAGGCGCGTCGGTCGAATCGATCTTTCTCGACCTGCTGGCGCCCGCAGCCCGGCTTCTCGGCACCCAGTGGGAACTGGACACGACCGACTTTGCCAGCGTAACGCTCGGCGTCGGCCGATTGCAGTTCATCATGCACCGCCTCGGCGACAGCTTCGTACAGGAAGCCAGCGACAGCCACTGCGGGGAATCGGCGCTGCTGACCATCATTCCGGGCGACCAGCACAGCTTTGGACTGTCCATGGTGGCCGAGTTCTTCCGGCGGGCCGGCTGGAACCTCTGCACTGGCCCATTTTCATCGCACCAGGAGCTGACATCCCTCGTGCATAACCACTGGTTCGACATCGTCGGCTTCTCCGTCAGCAGCGACCGGCGGCTCGACGAACTGAAGAAGGACATCCACGACATCAGGCGCGACTCGCGCAACAGGCAGGTCGGCATCATGCTCGGCGGACCGATGGTGGTCGCGCAGCCAGGCCTTGTGGCCCTGATGGGAGCCGATATGATGTCGGCGGACGCGACCACCGCGCCGGAGCAGGCGCATGGCCTGATCGAGCTGATGAAGGGGCGGAAGTGACCGGCCTCGGTTCACACGGACGGCGCAAATTGAGGCCAATAAGCTTCCCCTCGAATCCAGCGGCCGCGACAGCGGATGCCGCCTCCCCGCCCAGCGTCGTGACCGCACTTTATCTTCGTACCAAGGCACTGCATGCGGAAGCCGAACGAACCGGCATCATCCGCAAGCTGCTGCGGGGCGAAGCGAGCCGCGCAGGCTACATCATGCTGTTGCGCAATCTGCTTCCCGCCTATCGAGCTATGGAGGATGGGCTCGACCGCCATTGCGCCTCACCGGGCATCGAATTGCTCTCATGCTACAGGCTCGACCGCGCACGCGCGATCGAAGCCGATCTGACGGCCCTGTGCGGAGAGCGATGGATTGAGGACGTTCCGCTGCTTGCAGCGGGTGAGATCTATGCCAAGCGGATGGGCCATGCGGCTGAAGGCGACGGGATACGGCTGATCGCACATGCCTATACCCGCTATCTCGGCGACCTCAGCGGCGGCCAGATCCTGCAGCGATTGCTGGCGCGCTCGCTGCAATTGCGCCCTGCGGAACTGAATTTCTATGATTTTCCGCAGTTCGCCGACCTGGAGGCGCTGAAGGCCGAGTATCGCAGCACGCTCGACCAGGCTGGTGCGCTCGCTCCCGATCCGCAGTCCGTGGTCGAGGAAGGCGCGATCGCCTTTTCCATGAATATCGACGTATCTTGTGCCGTCGATGCAGCAGTGCCGCAGGGGCCCGTGGCGATCACGGCCGCGGAATAAGCCACGCCGGCTCGGCGAAGCGGCATCAATTTATTTGCCTGGCTTGCCGCCGCCCGACGTGCGCGACGCGTGCCAGATCAGATGCTCCAGCACTTCGGCAGTCCGCAGCGTCGAATTGCGGACGCTCTCGAGCATCTCGGCGATCCGACCGGTTTCGACGCCATAGGTGATCTCGAGCGCGGCAAGCTGGGCGTTCTCGATCACGGACGACAGCAAGTTCTGATAGACGAGGTCGGTCCTGGAATCGAGACGGACGCTGCTGATCCGGTTGCTCTGAACGATGCCTTCCTGGAAGCGGCTGCGTGCGATCTCGGCGGCCTTCCGGTCGGTGATGTCGGAGAAGATCAGCACGAATCCGAGCACCCGGTCGCGCGACGGCTGCACGGGATCGGCTCTTATCATCAACGGCTTTTCACGGTTGCCTTCACTGCGCAACAGCAACTCGCCGCGCCATGCACGATGGTGGCGGATGAGGTCCGAAACATCGCGAAGAAAACGGTCCGATTGCTGAAATGCCGCTGCGAGCTCATCCAGCCGACCGAACGCCGTGTGATTCCGCGGCAGCAATGTCCTGAAGGCCTCGTTCATCAGCAGGATCTTGCCGTCGATGTCCGCGATGATCACCGGCTGTTCGGACACGCGCACATGGCGACTGAACTGTTCGAGCTGATCCTGAGCGATGAGCGTGCGCACGGCGCGGAATTGCAGCACGATGTCCGCCACCGACTGGCCGATCAGGCGGGCGGCGGCGATATCGGCAGGCGTCCACGGCTCGGACGTTCCCTCCACCTGTTGATGCCACTGCGCGAAAGACCGGCGCGGCGACAGATCCAGCGGATTGTCGCCGATCACGAACGGCTTGAGCGGATCGCCACCCCACGTCACCGTGCGGATGCGCTCAGGCCGGAACCAGATCAGGTACTCGCCGGGATTGCTGGAAATCGGCGTCACCGCGATGCCGCTCGCGACCTTGGTGATCCCCGCAAACTGGGGGAGATCTAGCCCGAGCGATGCCGTCGTCATCACGGAGCGATCGCGATGCGTATCGAGCCACGCGCCGATCTCCCGGATTTCCTGCGTTCCCGGCACCTCGCCGGTCGAGATGATCTGACCTTCGTAGATCAGCGCGCTTCCGCTCGCCCCAAGCGGCTGAAGGATCGATTGCGAGCTGTCGAAGATCGCGCCCCGCCAATCGCCTTCGCGCGACATCGCCTCGATCATGCGCTGCTCGAGCCGCTGCACGAAGATCTCGGACTGGCTTTGGGCAAAACTCTCCAGCGCTGCCATGCGCGTCGCGATCGCCTCGGCAAGCAGTTCGCAGACGGCCCGCAATTCGAAATGGATGAAGCGCGGTTCGTAATGGTGACAGGCGACGAGACCCCAGAGCTTTCCGCCGACCACCAGCGAGATCACGAGGGTGGCGCCCACGCCCATGTTCTTCAGGTATTGAAGGTGGATTGGCGACATGCTGCGCAGGAAGCACAGCGACATGTCCAGATCCCGTCCCGTAATCGGTGAAAGCCGGGGCTGCAGCGGGACCGGCTCATAGTTCACGTCCACCAGCACGCGGACGCGCGTGCGCTCATAGAGTCGCCGCGCCATCTGCGGAATATCGGTCGCAGGGTAGCGATTGCCCAGATAGGCTTCGAGCTCCGGCTTGCGGCGCTCCGAAAACACTTCCCCATGTCCCTCGTCGTCGAAACGATAGACCATGACCCGGTCGTAGCCGGTACGATCCTGAAACAGGGTTGCCGCTTCTTCGCACAGCGCGCGGATGGAGGACGCGGTACGAATCTTCTCGAGTGCCTTGGCGATGTACCTGGTCAGATCGACCGACGGTCCGGCCCGCTCGAGCTCGATGACCAGCCCCCCTTCGGGCGGGCGATGCAACAACCCGTCATATTCGGCAGCGGGGCTTCCGATCCTGCAGCGGACAGCGATCGGCATCCCCTGGGCGGTAGGGTCGAGGTGCGGAAGAATTCGGACCAGCAAATCGCCGTCGAGATCGGCGAGCGCCATGCCATGGACTTGCTTCAGATTGAGAAATGAAGCGGCATTGGCGCTGGCCTGAATCACACGATGATCGGGCTCGCTGACGACCAGCAGGGCGCCATGAGGCTGGATCGAGCCGGCGAGGTGAATTTCCTCCCGTTCGCAGTTCGAAAGATCGGCTTGTCCGAATGCTGGTGTAGCGAGCGAATGCAGCGCCAACTCAGTCCTCTGGGGTTTCCTCTGCGTCCGGTCCCTTGTCATCGAGGCCGTAACGGTTGAGCTTTGCATAAAGGCTCTGCCGGCTCAATCCCAGAAGTTCCGCCGTCGCCGTCCGGTTCCCGCCCGCAAGTTCGAGCGCCTGCTTGACGTAGTGCTGCTCGACGACGCCTACCGTGTTCTTGACGAGCGTGCGCAACGACGATTTGCCGATCTGCTCACTCATGGTCCCCAAGGCCGTGCGCAGAAAGTCGCTCTCGCTGCCCGAGGGCAGCCGGCGGGCCACGTTACGAAGCAGCACGCCGATCTGGCCAGGGCCGCCCTCCCCGGTTCCAGCCGATATCTCGACTTCGGTCTCGGTGCCGAGTTCCCCGCGGATAGCGGTCGTGAACAACCGCACCGTCTTGTGCCGCTGGATATTCGAGAGAAGGGCATTCAGATCGGCGCCCGGCTGCCAGAGCCACCGGCCAAGCGATTCCCCGATTGCGGACGCCTTCGAGCCCAGTTGCACCAGATCGAGGAAAGCCTGATTGGCATGGTGAATGACGCCGGTGTCGTCGAGCGCCACGAACCCGTCCGGCAAATGCTCGATCAATTCCTCGACGGTCGAGGGCTCGGCCCTGTCTTTCGACGCCGACAGGTCGGTCGCCGCGGTGAACTGCAGCAGGAACACGTGACCGGGCTCCGCCGTCATCAGCGACCCCCGCAGCATCCAGGGTTTCGCTTCGGGGCCCAGATGCACGAGGATGCTCAGCGCCTTGCCGCGCTCGCGGATGCGCGCCAGCACCTCGCGAACCGCGTCGCGGTCTTCGGCGGCGATGTCATGCAGCAGTTCGCGTCCCGCGATGTCCTCATTGCGGCGACGCTGCGAATTCAGCGCCTCGATCGCAGTGCGGTTGGCTTCCAATATCCGCAGATTGGCGGCTGATACGATCAGGACGGCTTCGTTGGACGCGTCGAACACCAGACGGTAGCGGGTCTCGATTTCGCGCAGCTTCCAATAGTCGCGCTCCATCGTCTGCTGGGCCGCGATCAGGCGGGACTGCAACTCGGCCACCGCCTGCAGGTTCTTGCCGATCGCGAGCATCCCGGCACGGCCGCCCAGCAGCACCGTGGTGAATTCCATCGGGATTTCGAGACCGCTCGGAAAGCGCTGATTGATCTGGCGGAATGCCGAAATGCCGGTGACGCGCGCGTCATCGACCATCCGCTTGACCTTCTCGCCGCCCATGTCGCCGGCGACTTCGACCCAGGGGCGACCGAGCCATCCCTCGACGCTCTCGCTGCCCATGGATGGGGCCAGCGTCGCCTCGCGGATCACCCCTTCCATGTCCAGCAGGAGGGTGATGTCGGGCTTTACGGTCTGTAATGCGGGCATTTTGTTATCGGCCGATCATTTTCTGCGGAAGCGTGAAGCTTTCGAACGGCAGTCGGGGCCGATGCACGCGACGTGCCAACGATGCCTGACACTCAGTACCGGGAACTCAGACCCTGTTGGGTAGGAATGCGCAGAAATCCGGCGCGAAGTCAAGAAACACCTTTATTTTGAAGGTTTTAGTTGTCATTTTTGCCTGACACAAGCCGCGCGCATCTGGACGGAAAATCCGCCAATCCAGGTCCCGCTAGCATGATTTCAGGGAAATCGATTTGACCCTGCTCAAAAGAATGTCGGGAACCGACAACGCCGATTGATATTTATAGATGTCAATATATCCTCACACTCCAGTCGAGACCGTATATTAAGTCATGGAGAGCAACGTGCCGGTGAAATCTGCAGTTTTTGGGGTTGTTGCGGCAGCCATCGTCTTTTCAAGCCAAGCTGCCCTCGCGCAGGACGCCGCCAAGGGCGAGCAGGTTTTCAAGCAGTGCATGACTTGCCACCGGATCGGGCCGGATGCCAAGAACCTGGTCGGGCCGGTCCTGACCGGCGTCATCGGCCGGCAATCCGGAACGGCGCCAGGCTTCGCCTATTCGGCGCTGAACAAGGCCGCCGGTGAGAACGGACTGGTCTGGTCCGACGAACTCATCATGCAGTATCTGCCCGACCCGAACGCGTTCCTGAAGAAATTCCTGACCGACAAGGGCAAGGCGGATCTGGCGACAGGCTCGACCAAGATGGCGTTCAAGCTCGCCGACGAGCAGCAGCGCAAGGACGTCATCGCCTACATCAACAAATTCTCCGAGAAGAAGTAGTCCGTCCTCTCAGCGCGGCGGTGGCTAGAGCGTTTCACATTTTGACGGAAGCATAACCTGCGTTGGCGAAGTAGTTGGCGCACTCGCGAGGCTGGATGTCCT
>NZ_JAFCKW010000004.1 GCF_018129965.1 Bradyrhizobium diazoefficiens
CAACCAACAGGCCGCTCGCGAGCGCGCTTGCAAATCGCGCCGTAGCGAGCGGGCGGCCGGCCCGTTACCCCATCTACGAAGCTACCCCTACCCCAAGTGCTTCCGGAAAAACTCCGTCGCCCTGCCCCAGGCGAGCTCGGCGGCTTCGCGGTCGTGGACGGCCTGACGCTGCTCGTTGACGAAGGCATGTTCGGCGTCATAGCGGAACAGCTCCAGCGACTTGCCGGCGGCCTTCATGGCCTTTTCGAAGCCGTCGACCAGCTCCGGCGTGCACCAATCGTCCTTGTTGGCGAAATGGGCCTGGAGCGGGATCTTGACGTCAGCGGGCCTGGCGGCCTGCTCCGGCGGGATGCCGTAGAACACGACGCCGGCGGCAAGCTCCGGCACATGCACCGAACCGATGATGGTCACGGCACCGCCGAGGCAGAATCCCGTCAGCCCGACCTTGGCGCCGTTGCGCGACAGATATTGCGCGGCGCCGCGCACGGTTTGCGTGGTGGCGTCCATGAAGTCGAGCGAGTTCATCTCTTTGCCGGCGGCATCCGTATCGTGATACGGCACCAGCTTGCCCTTGTAGAGATCGGGCGCGAGCGCATCGAAACCGGCCAGCGCGAAGCGATCGCACAGGCCCTTGATCTGGTTCGACAGACCCCACCATTCCTGGATGACGACCACGCCCGGCGCATTGCCGCGCGCCGCATTGGCGAGATAGCCCGAGGCGTCCTTGCCGTCCGGGCGCTTGAAGGTGATGGCGGTTCCCATGTGGTTCCTCCGACGAGTTTCTGGGGAGCGGTTGGCAGCATCTTGGCCGCTGTGGGCACGATAGGCAATCGCGCGCATTACACACGCTCGTGTGCAACAAAAAAGCCCCCGTCACGGGGGCTTTCTCATTTCTTGGCTCGCGCCGCTCAGTGCGCGTCGGCCCAGACCTTCTTCTTGGTGAAGTACATCAGGCCGGCGAAGATGATCAGGAAGATGAAGACCTGGAAGCCGAGGCGCTTGCGCGCTTCCATGTGGGGCTCGGCGGTCCACATCAGGAACGTGGTGACGTCCTTGGCGTATTGCGCGACGGTGGTCGGCGAGCCGTCGTCATAGGTCACCTGGCCGTCGCTGAGCGGCTTCGGCATCTTGATGGCGTGACCGGGATAGTACTTGTTGTAATACGTGCCTTCCGGCACCGTTACGCCCTCGGGCGGGTTGTCTTCGAAGCCCTGCAGGAGCGCGTCGACGTAGTTCGGGCCCTGCTCCTGGAACTGGGTGAAGAAGTCGAAAATGAACTGCGGAAATCCACGCTCATAGGAACGCGCCTTGGTGATGAGCGAAAGGTCGGGTGGCGCTTTGCCACCGTTGGCCGCAGCCGCCGCCTGCTCGTTCGGAAAAGGCGACGGGAAATAGTCCGCCGTACGGCCCGGACGTTCGAACATGTCGCCCTGTTCGTTCGGGCCGTCCTTAACCTTGTACTCGGCCGCAAAGGCAGCCGCCTGTGCCGCCGTATAGCCGGGACCACCGGGATCGGCCAGATTGCGGAATGCGATGTAGTTGAGGCTGTGGCAGTTCGAGCAGACTTCCTTGTAGACCTTGAGACCACGCTGGAGCGCGCCACGGTCAAACTTGCCGAAAGGGCCCGCGAACGACCATTTGTTGCCCGGCGGCTTGTCGGTGCCTTCGGACGCGCGGGCATCCCCGAGGCTGCCCAGCAATAGCGCACCGGCGGCGACGAGCGTGACGGCGACGGAGGCCACGGCCTTGCCGCTGTTGGCGAGGATCGCCTCCGAGATCGAGTTCGGTACCGGCCGCGGTTTCTCGATGCGCGAGAGCAGCGGCAGCACGATCAGGAAGTAGGCGAAGTAGCAGACCGTCAGGACCCGACCGGCGACCACGTAGATGCCTTCCGGCGGCTGGGCGCCGAGATAGCCGAGCAGCACGCAGACCACGACGAAGATCCAGAAGAACTGCTTGGCGAGCGGACGATACTTCGACGACCGCGTCCGGGCGCTGTCCAGCCAGGGCAGGAAGCACAGGATGATGATGGCCGAGAACATCCCGATCACGCCGGCGAGCTTGTTCGGGATCGAGCGCAGGATCGCGTAGAACGGCAGGTAATACCATTCCGGCACGATGTGCGGCGGCGTCACGCCGGGGTTCGCCGGAATGTAGTTGTCGGCATCGCCGAGATAGTTCGGCATGTAGAAGATGAACCAGGCGTAGAACAGCAGGAAGCAGGACACGCCGAACATGTCCTTGATCGTCGCGTAAGGCGTGAACGCGACGGTGTCCTTCGGCGTCTTCGGCTCGACGCCGTCCGGATTGTTCTGGCCGGCGACGTGCAGCGCCCAGACGTGCAGGACGACGACGCCCGCGATCAGGAACGGCAGCAGATAGTGCAGCGAGAAGAAGCGGTTCAGGGTCGGGTTGCCGACCGAATAGCCGCCCCACAGCAGCGTCACGATGCTCTCGCCCACATAGGGAACGGCCGAGAACAGGTTGGTGATGACGGTGGCGCCCCAGAAGCTCATCTGGCCCCACGGCAGCACGTAGCCCATGAAGCCCGTCGCCATCATCAGGAGGTAGATGATGACGCCGAGGATCCACAGCACCTCGCGCGGCTCCTTGTAGGAGCCGTAATACAGACCGCGCAGCATGTGGATGTAGACGGCGAAGAAGAACATCGACGCGCCGCACGCGTGCATGTTGCGCAGCAGCCAGCCGTAGTTCACGTCACGCACGATCAGCTCGACCGACTTGAAGGCGAGATCGGCATGCGGCGTGTAGTGCATCGCCAGGATCACGCCGGTCAGGATCTGGACGCCCAGCATCATCGAGAGGATGGCACCGAACGTGTACCAGTAATTCAGATTGCGCGGAGTCGGGTAGGCGACGAAGGAGGAATGCATGAGACCCAGGATCGGCAAACGCCGCTCGATCCACTGCAGGGCCGGGTTGTTCGGCTTGAATTCGGATGGTCCGCTCATGATGCGATCCTGAGGAAATAATACGACGAGACGGCGCGAAGCTTCGGACGCGGGTCCGAAGCTCAGCCGATCTGGATTTTGGTGTCGGAAACGAAAGTGTACGGCGGCACCGGCAGGTTCGCGGGCGCGGGCCCCTGGCGGATACGGCCGGACGAATCGTACTGCGAACCATGGCAGGGGCAGAAGAACCCGTCGTAATTGCCCTCGTGAGCGATCGGGATGCAGCCGAGATGGGTGCAGATGCCGATCACGACCAGCCACTGCTCGTGGCCGGACTTGACGCGGGCCTCATCGCTCTGCGGATCGGGCAGGCTCGCCACGTTGACGGCGCGCGCCTCGTCGATCTGCTTCTTGGTGCGGTGGCTGATGTAGATCGGCTTGCCGCGCCAGAACACCTTGATGTCCTGCCCCTCGGCGACCGGGCTGAGATCGACCTCGATCGGCGCACCTGCGGCGATGGTCGAGGCATCAGGATTCATTTGAGAGATAAAGGGCCAGAGCGCAGTAGCGCCCCCTACAGCGGCGACGGCCCCGGTTGCAACGAATAGGAAATCACGGCGTGTCGGATGGTCCGCCGAAGACGCTGTCGTCACGATTCCAACCCTTTCTTCTTATGCTACCGGTGGAACCGCTCCGGAGGCCCCCAAGGTCCCCAGAACAGGTTGCCGGCGCCCGCGGCCCCCCGCGGCGGCAGAACTTGACTTGTCCCCGCCAAAAGACGGCAAAAACAGCAGTTCAGAATCGTTCTATTGGCACCCTTGCCGGGCGAGCGCAAGCCCGCTAACGGCGGGGAGGCGTGCAATGCACGAATTCCGGCGCTGGCGATGTTTTATTGAGACATTTCCGGCCCGCATCGACCCCGGCAGACCCCATGCACATCGCGCTCTTCCAACCCGACATCGCCCAGAACACCGGCACGATTCTCAGGCTGTGCGCTTGTCTGGGCATCGCCGCCCATATCATCGAACCGGCGGGCTTCCCATTCTCCGACCGCTTGTTCCGCCGGGCGGGAATGGATTACCTCGACCATGTCAGCGTGACCCGCCACGATTCCTGGCCGAAATTCGAGGCGTGGCGCGCGGCACAGGGGACGCGCCTGTTGCTGTTCACCACGAAGGCGGCCACCGATTACCGCGATTTTCATTACCAGGCGTCGGACATCCTGCTATTCGGGCGCGAGAGCGCCGGCGTCACCGACGCGGTGGTCGAGGCCGCCGATGCGCGCCTAGTGATCCCGATCACGCCGGGGCTGCGGTCGCTCAATGTCGCCATGACCGCGGCGATGGCCGCAGGCGAAGCGCTGCGGCAGCTGCGGAGCCCGCAAGTTTGAGATGTTGAGGAGAGAGCGTTGAGTTACGCGGTCAAGGAAATCTTCCTGACCCTGCAAGGCGAAGGCGCCCATGCCGGGCGCGCGTCCGTATTCTGCCGTTTTGCCGGCTGCAATCTCTGGAGCGGGCGCGAGGCCGATCGCCTGGACGCGGTCTGCAAGTTCTGCGACACGGATTTCGTCGGCACCGACGGCACGTTCGGCGGCCGCTACGCCTCGGCCGCGGATCTCGCCAACACCATCGCCGCGCAATGGACCGCCAAGGGCGCCAACCGCTACGTGGTGCTGACCGGCGGCGAGCCGCTGCTGCAGGTCGACGCCGCGCTCGTCGATGCGCTCCATGCCCGCGGCTTCGAGATCGGCGTCGAGACCAACGGCACCATCGCGCCGCCTGCGGGGCTCGACTGGATCTGCGTCAGCCCCAAGGGCGGCAGCGAACTCGTCGTGCGCCGCGGTCACGAGCTGAAGCTGGTCTATCCGCAGACGCTCGCCGCGCCGGAAGCCTTCGCTGACCTTGCCTTCGAGCGCTTCTCGCTGCAACCGATGGACGGCCCCGAGGCCGCAGAGAATACCGCGCGTGCGATCGACTATTGCCTGCGCCACCCGCAGTGGCGGCTGAGCGTGCAGACGCATAAATCGCTCGGCATCAGATAGGATTGGTTTTCGGACAGATGTGGGAATTGACGAAATCGTTTCGCTTCGAGGCGGCGCATTCACTGTCGGGCACGACGTTCGGGGCCGCCAGCGAAGAGATCCACGGCCACTCCTTCCGCGCCGAGGTGACGTTGCGCGGCACGCCCGATCCCGCAACCGGCATGGTGGTCGATCTCGGCCTCGTCCAGCGGGCGATCGAGGACGTGCGGCTTTCGCTCGATCACAAGTTCCTCAACAAGATCGAGGCGCTCGGCAAGCCGACGCTGGAGAACCTGTCGCGCTTCGTCTGGGAACGGCTTGAGCATATCGGCAAGCTGACCCGCGTCAGCATCCACCGCGACAGTTGCAACGAGAGCTGCACCTATTACGGTCCGCAAGGCTGACGGCATGGCATCGACAATAAACCCGAGTGTGATCGAAGACCGCAAGACCCGCGCGCGCGCCTGGTTCGAATCCCTGCGCGACGACATCTGCGCTAGCTTCGAGCGGCTCGAAGACGACGCGCCGCAAAACTTGTATTCCGGCGAGGCCGGCCGCTTCAAGCGGACGCCCTGGCAGCGCACCGATCACAGCGGGGCGCATGGCGGCGGCGGCGTGATGTCGATGATGTCGGGCCGCCTGTTCGAGAAGGTCGGCGTGCATTGCTCGACCGTGCACGGCGAATTCGCGCCGGAGTTTCGCGCGCAGATTCCCGGCGCGGCGGAGGACCCGAAGTTCTGGGCCTCCGGAATCTCGCTGATCGCGCATATGCGCAACCCGCACGTTCCCGCCGTGCACATGAACACGCGCTTCGTCGTCACCACCAAGGCGTGGTTCGGCGGCGGCGCCGACCTGACGCCGGTGCTCGACCGGCGGCGCACCCAGGACGATGCCGACACGCTCGCCTTCCACGCCGCGATGAAGGCGGCCTGCGACCAGCCGAACAACGTCGCCGATTACGACAAGTACAAAAAATGGTGCGACGAGTATTTCTACCTGCCGCACCGCAAAGAGGCGCGCGGCATCGGCGGCATCTTCTACGACTGGCACGACAGCGGCGACTGGGACGCCGACCTCGCCTTCACGCAGGACGTCGGCCGCGCGTTCCTCGATATCTACCCTGAACTCGTACAGCGCAATTTCGCCAGCCCCTGGACGGACGAGGATCGCGAGGAGCAATTGATCAGGCGCGGGCGCTATGTCGAATTCAACCTGCTCTACGACCGCGGCACCATCTTCGGGCTCAAGACCGGCGGCAACGTGGACTCCATCCTGTCGTCGCTGCCGCCCGAGGTGAAATGGCCATGATGACGATCAAGCCCCCAATGAAGCCCCTCCCCCGCGCCATGCTGATCGACATGGACGACACCATCCTGTCGGCCTATGGCCGGCCCGAGATCGCCTGGAACACGATCGCGGAGGAATTCGCCGAGGAGCTGGCGCCCCTGCCACCGCGACAGGTCGCGACCGCAGTGCTCGCCTATGCGCGGAACTTCTGGGCGAATGCGGAGGCTGCGTGGCGCATGAAGCTCGGCGAGGCGCGGCGGCTCACGGTGCGCGGCGGCTTCGCCGCGCTCGCTGCCAATGGCCACCGCGCCCTCCCCGACGATCTCGCCGATCGCCTCGCCGACCGCTTCACCACCTATCGCGAGGAAGCGATCTTCGTCTTTCCCGGCGCGCATGACGCGATCGACGCCTTCAAGGCGCACGGCGTCAAGCTCGCGCTGGTCACCAATGGCGCCGCCGACATGCAGCGCGCCAAGGTCGAACGCTTCGAGCTGACCCATCGCTTCGATCACATCCAGATCGAGGGCGAGCACGGTTTCGGCAAGCCCGAGGAGCGCGCCTATCTGCACGCGATGGACGCGCTCGGCGTCACGCCTGCGGACACCTGGATGATCGGCGACAATCTGGAATGGGAAGTCGTGACGCCGCAGCGCCTCGGCATCTATTCGATCTGGATCGACGTCCATGGCGACGGCCTGCCCGAGGGCTCGACGGTGAAACCCGACCGCATCATCCGCTCGCTGACCGAACTGGTGCCGGACCGGGTCTAGGCACGGTCCGCCGCAAATTTCGAAAACAACCCCATGCACAGTAGCCGGCTGCTGCAAATTCAACGACTTGCCTGACCACCTCCAAAAATTGCTGATTTTTCGAAATCACTTGACCCGTCGGGCAATACAGGTGCATGATGCCATCATCGCGGCGCATGGGACGGATAAGCCCCTGCGCAACCCATCGAGCAGGCGCCATCGCCTCCGTCATGGTCCCGCCTCCGGCCTGAAGCTCTGTTATCGGCGTTTCAACAGCCTGGCTGCGGATGCGCGCTGCCGCAGCACATCCACTGATCCCGCGTGTCGTGATCGGCGTGTCATGCCGGCCTGATAGCTTCCCTTGTCAATCAACCTGAAAGGACCATCCATGGAACTAAAAGCCGGCGATATCGTCATGCTGAAATCGGGCGGGCAGCCGCTCACCGTCGCCGAAGTGAAGGGCGACGACGTGCTCTGTCTCTGGATGGGCGTGGAAGGCGATTTGTTCCGCGAGACCCTGCCGCTCGCCGTGCTCGAGCAGCTGGAAGAACTGGACGAGGATGAGGAAGAGGACGACGAAGACGAGGAATAGGCACGCCCAGGGCTGCGCCTCGATCGGATCCGCCGCGCGCGTCTCCGAACGGCCGATGTCCGTTTCTCCACCGGTCACGGTGCGACAGCGGACATCGGCCGCTAGAGCTTTTTCGGTTCTGATTGAATCAGAACCGAAGCTCCAGATTCTCGTTTTGACGCGTTTTCTTCACGCGAACCGGTCTCCACTTCGCTCGAGAACGCTCGATGATAGCCCGCAGTGGTTATGACGATCGGCGTCATGCGCCGTCACGACCCCGATGTCGCCAGCGTCTGCGCTATCGTAAAAGCCATGCCGCGCGATCGTCGCGCGTTCGATCCCAGTAATCATGGGTCATTACAGTCAATCTGCGCGAACGCCGGCCAACATCACTTCACGCCAGCGGCGGATGAGGCTGGTGCCAATCCGCCCGCCCCGCCTGCCAACGCGTTCCGCTTGCACAATCCCAGGTTTAAGAACAGGATGCCGATCAACCCGGCGAGGGAGAGATCAGTGCGGCAGCATCTTGACGGCGGCGGCTCCGGACGGCGACGATTTCTGCAACGGGCGGCATTGGCGTGCGGTGCCTTGCTCGGCTCGAATATCCCGATGACCGGCGCCGCAGCGGCCGACACGCCCAGCAAGGCAGGAAGCGCGATGATCGACAACATGACGCCGGACGACGTGCTGAAATTGCTGGAACTGGAGCCGAATGCGACCTGCGGCTTTGTCCGCGAAACCTACCGCGCGAAGCAGCAGATTGCGCCAGGTGGCTTGCCGGCACCCTTTGCAGACGGCCGCCAGCTCGGCTCGGCTCTCTATTTCATGGTCACGCCGCAAGCGCCGGTACGGCTCCATCGCATTCGCAACGACCAGCTTTATCATTATTACCTCGGCGATCCGATCGAGGTGCTGCTGCTGCACGGGACGGGCGAGCACGTCATCGTCGGGCCGGATCTGCGCGCCGGACACCGCGTCCAGCTCCTGATTCCCGGCAACACCTTTCATACCGCCCGCATCATCGGCCAGAAGCGATGGTTCCTCGGCGCCAGCACCGAATGGCCGGGCGTGATTCCGGAAGACGTCGAGCTTGGCAAACCGGATTTGCTGACCGCGGAGTTCCCGCAAGTCGCCGCCGATATCCGCAATTATCCGCAACCGGTGGACTGACCGCAGAAGTTCGCCAAGGCCATCGGTTCTTGACCTTCATACCTGCCAGGCCGACGGCCATCTCAATCCACCGTAACTTGGACGTTGAACGCGGTGGTGCCTCGCGACTGCGATCCAGTCCCCGAGAAGGCAAACGAAAACGTATCGACGCCTTTGAAGCCAGGGCTCGGCTGATAGGCGATTCCACTCAAGCCCTCGCGCCCCGCCATGCCGTGAGCGGCGCGCCTCACGATTCTCAAACTCGACATCTGTGTGCTTGCAGCCGGTCCCAGATCCGTGGCGCAAATCGCGCCCTGGCTTGTACGCCAATACAGCGTTCGGACCTCGCCGAAGTGCCATCGGGCCACGATCGGAGTTGCATTGCATGCGGCAGCCGCTTCGCCACACCAGCACAGCGACGACAGCAGGACGAGGCAAAATGGTTCGATCCGCATACGACACCTCCGAAAAAACATCGTTCGAAATGAAATGACATCTGATCGTCGAGCAGAAATGGCATCCGATCCCAAAAAGACCGCGGCTTCTATCGCCAAGCCCCCCTGACTTTCTCTCGTTCCTGGCGTGTCGGCAAGATGGAGTTGCCTGCGATCGGTTGCACTCGTCATTTGATCGCAAGACATGGCCGATGACGCTGGCGCCAATCCGCCCTCCCCAGGCGCGATGTCGGCGAGCGCGCTCCGGCCAATATCCGACAGCCCACCTGCCTCACTTGACGTGAACTGCTTCACAGCTCGTCCCCCCACGTTGCGATACGCTTGCTCCACGGGGCGTGGAGCGAGTTGGAGGCAACGATGGAGCAGGACCTTCAGAAAGACACAGCGCGCACACAAGCCCAGACCGGTGCGCCGGGCGTCTGGCAGAGGATCCAGACCTGGGATAGCCGGCTCTCGGTCACGAAGGGATTGACGGCGGTCACCTTGCTGACCGGCTTCCTCGGCGGATACTTCCAGTATCTGAATTCCTACGATCAGAAGGTCGGTGAGCAGGCCAAGGCTGACATGGAGAAGGCCACGCAAACCTTCCTCGATATTTCCGACGCGTTCGCAGAAGTCCAGATGCAGCAGGAGAACCTGCTGCCCGACCCATTCCAGCCGCTGAAGGCGCAGGCAAGTCCCGCCTTCATCGCTGTGGATGCGAAGACGCTGGAACCGCTGGCGGACTATCTTAAAACACGGGCGGCCTTACGACGAAACGGCGCGATCTTCGCACGCAAGGCGGAGATCTACATCGACTGGCCCAGCGATCTCGGCCGTGACGCCGCGGCGGAGCATACCCTGGATCAGGATCCGCTGACGGCCACGCTGCTTGCGAAGTACAATTTCGACTGCGACGCCGAGGCCAATCAACCGCAGTTCAAGGGTGCGATCTACAACGGCGGAGATCCCGGGCGCCCGAGCGAAGAGCTCTGCAACGACCCGATGGCCAATGGATTGAAGTCCTATGTCAATCTCTGTGCCCGGCATCCGGACGGGACGGTCGATCCGCTGCAGAAGGTCATCACCATCAACTGGTGGAGCGCCAAGCACCACGTTCTGGTGATGCACCATTGCTTCGATGCACTGCGCAGCCAACCGAACGCGCTGCAGGCGCCCGCATCGAGCAACGATGCTCCCAACGACCGCAAGCAGGACGCGATGAGGCCGTGGAGCACCAGCGAGCAAAGGCTGCAGCTTCAGGCGCGCCGGCTCGACGCTTTCATGACGCTGACCATGTCGCAACTGGAGCGCATCAGGGTTCGATACCGTCCCACCGGCTTCGTATGCCATCTCCCGCTGGTGCGCGACGCCCTCGGCTATTTCAGCAACGAGTGCCTGCCGATCCAGCCGGCTAGGACCGAGCGCATGTGAGATCGGGACGCCAGCACCTCGCCATCCCCTCGCTCAATCGACACCGCGCCGCCTGCGTGGGTCGAACTGGCGGGCGAGGTTATGCCGTGGCTCAGGGCTGCCAATCGCCGGGCCCCAATTGCGCTGGACCAAAAGGCTGACTAGGACGTTCGGATGAGCACCGAATCGCCTCCGGAATGGCCCGCCGTGGACCCGCCGCCTTTCATCCCCGCGCCTCGGCGGCGGTGGCCGATCGTGCTCCTGATGATGGTGGTCATGGCACTCGCGGGCGCAGGGGCGTCTTATGCCTGGCTGACGCCCGGATTGTTCAGTCAGGCCGCGGATCGCGAGGCCGGGGAAGCCGATGCTGGCGCCAATGACAAGGCGGTCATGACCGATTTGCTGGCCGCGGCACAGAAGACGTCCGACGATCTGGCGGCGATCGACCGGACCATCGCCAGTCAGCAGGAGCAACTCAAGGCCATCGTCAATCAGCTTGCCGAGCTCAGTTCGAAGGTCGACGCGCTGAAGAGTTCGGTCCCGCAGGCGCCGGTCGCCCCGTCCCGTCTGCCTCCGCCCCCTGTCGCGATGCCATCCGCCGCGGTGCCTCCCGTCGCGGTGCCTCCCGTCGCGCCGGCGCCAATGGCGCGTGTCGCCCCGAAGCCAAAGAAGCCACCGCGCGAACTGACCCCGACAGGGCCGATCTCAGTCGGAGGAGCGCCGCTGAACGTGACGCCGGACGCGACCGTGCGCTGAGCCGGGGACTCCAAGTCATGACGAGAACCCGGCTCTTCCGAGCCGGAGCAGCAAGTTGAGATGAGCGAAGGAGCCATCAATTGCAGCCGAACATCGCGGCCGGCTACGCCTTCGTTCCGCTGCCGATGATCGCGGGCATTGGCACGTCGAACAGGCCGTCACGCGTGCGAAAGCCCGCAATTTCATGTTCGAAATAGACGATCATTTTCGAGATGACATCCTCAGTTTGAGCGGCAAGCAGTGCGCGGGTTCGCACGGTGCCCTCGTTTACGGCGTCGATGAACTGCCTGCCGGATTTCAAGGGCCAGGATTGCGCAAAGCGGCTCGCTTCCACGCGGGTGAAACCAATTCCAGCCAGCACATCTCGCATTGTCTCGATCGTGCTGAACTGGAAGATGTTGGGCCCGTGAGGTAGCGGAACGTCGAGGTTCGCATGCGCGTGAACCGCCTGTAGACGAGCCCCAAGCCCGTCACGGGCGCCTCGTTGTCCCATACGGATAATCCCGTACGTCCACCCGGTCGCAGCACGCGCAATATCTCTCGCAACGCCTTCTCCGGATCGGGTACGTGCATGATGCCGTAGCCACAGACCGCCGCGTCGAATGAATTGTCCGCGAAGGGCAGTTCGGTCGCATCGCCGCTTTGAAATGAGGCTCCGGGCACGAGCTTTCGCGCCAGAGCGACGACGCCGGGAAAGTCTATGCCGCTGCCGTGGCCTTGCGCTTGACGGCGGCTGCCGACAGCATGCCGGGCCCGCAGCTTATGTCGAGCAATCGCGAGCCCTCGCCGACTCCGGCTGCATCGAGCGTGGCTTCCACCGTTTGCCAGGTCACCGCACCGAAAGTGTTGTCGTAGCCTTCGATGTGGCTTCCCCAGCCCTGCCGCTCGAACTCGATGTAATTGACGGGATCGTTCGATTTCTGAATATTCATGAAGTCGGAACCTGCATGCGAATGAAATCAGGGCCCCTCATCGGCAGCCAGTTGCAATAACACCGGCCGCGCCTTGCCTTCGGGAGGCCAGGATGACCCGCCCGCAAGATAGGCGCAACCGGCGGCACGCTACGCGGAAAACATTGCGTGGATTGCAGCGAGCCAATAGGCTCTCCTCAGACTAGGGCTGAGGGGCTATCGTGGAACGAGACGAACTCGAACGCCTTGTCGGCGGCAGGCTACGGCTGGGTTTCGACGAGATTTTGAACCACCCCCGCCTGCCGGAGGCGCGTCACGCCTATCTCGAAAGCTTCGTCGGCCTCTACCAGGGTGACCCGTTCCTGGTTCGCCTGCTGCTGCAGGCGGGCCGCTTTCTGGTGTTTCATAGCGTGGCGGTGCTCGAGGCCGCGCAGGATCTGTCGCGCCGCGAGACCTGGTTCACGGTGGCTGCACTCAAGCAGCAACTCGCCATGTTCGGCTATGCCAGTGACCGGCAGGTGGATCATCTCGTCGCCCGGCTGCGCGAGGTCGGCTTCCTGGAGCAGCGTCGCGCTCCCGGCGACGGGCGCGTTCGGCTGCTTGCGTCCACGCCCGCGCTGCGCGCGCATCATGCCGAATGGCTGGCCACGCACTACGTTCCGCTGGCGATGCTGTTCCCCGATCATGATTACAGCCCCGTGATGTCGCGCAATCGCGCCTTTCACGCCCTGCACTGCGGTGCATGTCTGCCATTCACCGCCGTGTCCGCCCGCCTGATGATGACGCTGCCGGACACGCTGCTGTTCTTCATGCACGCGGCGGGCCCGCTGATCCAGAATGCCGTGCTCAAGGCGGCCATGGATGCGGCCGATCCGAACGCAGCGGTCCCCTATATCGACGCCGCCGATCGCTTCGGCGTCTCCCGGACCCATGTGCGCAACCTGATGAAGGATGCGGAAGCGGCCGGTCTGGTCAAAATCACCGGCCGGGGCGGCCGGAGCATCCTGATCCAGCCGCGCTTCTGGGCCAGCTACGACCGCGGACTGGCCGTGGGGATGTATCTGCACGACGCCGTGCATGTCGTCGCGATGCAGCGCTGGGCCGCTGCGGATGAGGGCACGACGTCCATGCAGGCCGCACAGTGACGTCGGGCCATTCGAGCTGAAGCGCGAAAGAGATCGCGATGAACGTCATCGCGCTTAACAAGCGCGGATTTCTGCCAGCCCCCCCGGGCGGCTCGACGGCGGCCATATACGCAAGCTTTTCCAAGCGCTGATCGCAATTCGGGACTATCCTGGCGTGCGTCATTTTCAAACGGCCGCTGTTTTCCCCAGAGAGATTTTTCATGACCGAAGCCAAAACCAATGATCCGAGCCTGCAGCGCATCTCACTTCCCGCCCTGGGGACAGCGTCCCTCCTGGCGATCCTGATCGCCTTTGGGCTGCACGCACTTTTCATCTCCGGCCCTGCCATGCGCGCTGCGGCACGCGGCGATCTCAAACAGTCGATCGCGGATGAGGATCGCGACGTCTGTGCGACGCTCGGCATTCGCGCCACGGACACTGCGTTTCCCGCCTGCAGCAGAGGGCTGGCGATCGTCCGCCAGAAGCAGGTCGATCGTGACACCGCGGCCGCGCTGGGCGTTCTCTAGCCGACCAGCTGCTTGACCGCGGCCGAGATCATCACCAGCCCGCCGGTGATCACGGCGGCATCGAGGATCACGGTGTGGATGTGCACCGGCATTCGCTCGACGAAGGCTTTTGCCAGGAACGCGCCGGGGATCGCGATGCCTCCGATCAGCAGCGCGAGGGCGAGGACCTGTGCGGTGACGGCGCCGGCAAGACCAAACACCGAGATCTTGATGAGGCCGGTGCCGAGCGAGATCATCGCGTCGGTTGCGATCACGGCGGCGCCCTCGAGGCCCGCGGCCATCAGCAGCGACAGCAGGATCACGCCGGAGCCGGAGGTGCCGCCGACCAGCACGCCGTAGCCGACGGAGCCGGCGGCGAGACCGGCATCGCCGATCCTGACCTGCCGGCGGCGAAGCACGCGGCGCAGCGGCACGCTCAGGATCAGCATCGAGCCGATCACCAGCGCCGCGCCGGCATTGGTGAGACGCGTGTAGCCCCAGGCGCCGAGCGCCGTCGTCAGCGCCGCGCAGGCGAGCACGATCAGCGCGCGGCGGCGATCGGCATGGCGGAGATAGGCGATCGCCCGGCTGGCATTGGTGAAGATGGCAGAGATCGCGATGATCGGCACCACGGGCTCGGCGCCGACCAGAGGCACCAGCACCAGGGGCATCAGCGCGCCGGTGCCGTAGCCGGCGAGACCGCCGATGACCGAAGCAAACAACGCCATCGACGCGACCAGCAGGAGCTGGACAATCGAGATATCGGCGAAGCCTGAGACGATGGTCAATTTTTCTGGTCGCGGCTGATTCGTGCTGCAGCTTGATCTGCGATGGAAGCGAGCGCCGCTTCCTCTAGGGGAAAATCCGCCGCGAGCCAAGCGTCCTCGGCGAGCGTCAACACATGTCCGAGCCCGGGCCCTTCGGTCATGCCGCGTGCGATGAAGTCGGCGGCTTTCAACGGAAATTTCGGCGCGGTCCAGCGTTGCGGCAGTTCGGCGAGCGCGCGCCAGGACGACGAACGCGGGTCATTCTCCATACGCGCCCAGCCGAGCAACACGCGATCGTGATAGCGCTCCGCGCCGAGCCGGTAGAGCAGCCGCCGCGCATGGGCCGCGTCCTTGGCCGCCAGCCGCCACCAGCGGTGGCCCATCGAATCCAGCGCCTTGGCTTCGGCATTGGACAGGCGCAGCCGCGTCGCAACGCGCTTGGCGTCTTCCGTCACCGCCACCGTCAGCGCCGCGAGGCGCCGCGTGGGACTGGCGGGCAGGCCGAGCTCGCGCTCGATCGCGATCATGGTCGCGAGCGGCCCGGTATAGGCGACGCCGCCGATCAGCGCCTGCAGCAATCCGCCCTCGGCCATCGCCAGCGCGGCGACGGATGCACCGCCGGCCACCAGCAGCTTCAGCATCTCCATCCGCACCCGTTCGGCCGACAGGCTGGCCAGCCCCGCCCGCCCCCGGATGCAGGCGAGAGTGCCGTCGCGATCGGGCTCGCCGGCGCCGAAGGCGGCATGGATGCGAAAGAAACGCAGGATCCGCAAATAATCCTCGGCGATGCGCTGGTCGGGATCGCCGATGAAGCGCACGCGGCGCGCGGCGGCGTCCGCGATGCCGCCGACATGGTCGTAGACGACGCCGTTCGCGTCGACCGACAGGCCGTTCATGGTGAAGTCGCGCCGCTCGGCGTCCCTGACCCAGTCGCGGCCGAATGCGACCCTGGCCTTGCGGCCGAAGGTTTCGGTGTCCTCGCGCAACGTGGTGACTTCATAGGGCTGGCCGTCGATGACCAGCGTGATGGTGCCGTGGTCGATCCCGGTCGGCACGCTCTTGATGCCCGCGGCCCTGGCACGTCGCACCACTTCGTCGGGCGGCGCCGTGGTCGCGATGTCGATGTCGCCGGGCGTCAAGCCGAGCAGCGCGTTGCGTACGGCACCGCCGACCACCCGCGCCTCCTCGCCATTGGCATTGAGCAGCTCCAGCACGCGCGCGGTGCCACCCGAGATCAGCCAGGGAGCATCGGCGAGCAAAGGCTGGGCGCTCATCATGCCGCCCCTATTTTTCCACGCCCGGCACCAGCCTGCCGTTCTCGACATGGGCGGGAACATAGGTTGAATCCGGCGCGGCGCCGGAGAACTGCGCAAAGCCGATCAGTCCCGCGATGACGAGCACGAGCGCGACCAGGACGAGGCGCGAGAGAATGGTGACCGGCCAGGACGATTGCACGAACAGGCCGGACCTGCTGGCTGCCAGGAACAGCGCATAGACGGCGAAGGGAATGAGGAAAATTCCGATCTCGGTCAGAACCGGCCGGATCATGATGAATAGATCCGCTCATAGAGAATACGCAGCATTCCGGCCGTCGCCCCCCAGATGTAGCGTTCCGCGAACGGCATCGCGTAATAGGACCGCTCCAGCCCGCGGAATTCCTTGCTGTGCACCTGATGGTTCGACGGGTTCATGAGGAAGGATAGCGGCACCTCGAAGGCGTCATCAACCTCGGAACGGTTGATGCGAAGTTCGAAGCCCGGCCGCACCCTGGCGACCGTCGGCAGGATGCGGAAGCCGAAGGCGGTGCCGTAGAGATCGAGATAGCCGAGCGGCTCGACGAAGTCTCTGGACAGCCCGACCTCCTCCTCGGCCTCGCGCAGCGCCGCATCGAGCGGCGAGGCGTCGGTGGCGTCGATCTTGCCGCCGGGAAAGGCGATCTGGCCCGCATGGTCGTTGAGATGCGCCGCGCGCTGCGTCAGCAGGATGGTCGGCTCGGGATGATCGACCACGGCGATCAGCACCGCCGCCGGACGCACCGGCTGCTCGCGCGCGACGATCTCGAGCATCTTGTCGGTGCCGGGATCGCCCGAAGACGGAACGATGTTCGGATCGTAGAGACCAAGCGGCACGTCGAAGCCGAGCTTCGCGTTGGCGCGGGCGAAGAAATCCGCAGCGCCCAGCACGACAGGCTCGTGCTCAGGCCCGTTCAGGGGCCCGTTCCTGGAGATAGGCTTGTTCAAAGCGCGGCCCTCACCTGTTCCGCGTCGGCCATGGCGAAGAACTCGCCGGCCGACTCGACGCCGAACATCGGCTGGCCATCGACCATCCGCTCCTCGCCCATGTCAACCAGATCGTAATAGAGCGCGCGGGTGACCTTGGCCCAGAGATCGGCACGGACATGCAGATAGGGCGTCAGCCCGCCGTCCGCCGCCTGCGCAAAGCGCAGCCGGTGCGCGGCGTCGCAGGTGACCCAGTCGTCGACATTGGTGCGGAAGCTGAGCACGCGACGGCTGCCCTCGCCGTCCTTCTGCATCTCCACCGCCATGAACGGCGCGTCGTCGACGCGAATGCCGACCTTCTCCACGGGCGTGACGAGGAAATACTTGTCGCCTTCGCGCTTCAGGACCGTGGAGAACAGACGGACCAGCGCCGGACGGCCGATTGGCGTGCCCAAGTAGAACCATGTACCGTCAGCGGCGATTCGCATGTCGAGATCGCCGCAAAACGGCGGATTCCACAGATGCACCGGAGGCAGGCCCTTTTTGGCGCCTTCGGCACTGGCAGCACTTTTGGCGGCGGCAGTCAGCCCCTCAAGTCCGTGATCGGCGCTCTGCCCTTGGTTCGCCATGGTTTACCCTGACTTTGTCTTTGGCACGATTGGTGCAGGTTGTCGGTACGTCTACTCTGTACGTCTACGTTGTCCGCGGGTGGAGGGTTCCACCCCGGGTTACTGCGGTGTGGAGGTCGCCACTTCGTGATGCCCTACATATGCCTAAGCCGATATGGTGGGGATAGGTTAATTCAACGAATACATGGCCTTCCTGCAAGTCTAGCATAAGGTTCGTGTGAGGGAATGACGACGCTGGAAAGCGCGGCAGGCTGAAGGAGCTGACGGATGGCGGAGAGTGTCGAGAAACTCGAAGACGGGATCGTCCGTTCGGCCGAGCAGGTATCGGCCCAGGTGCGTGCGGCGAAAGACGCGATCGCGTCGGTCATCTTCGGCCAGGACCGCGTGATCGAGAACACGCTGGTCACCATCCTCTCCGGCGGCCATGCTCTGCTGATCGGCGTGCCGGGTCTTGCCAAGACCAAGCTGGTGGAGACGCTCGGCGTCACGCTCGGCCTCGATGCCAAGCGCATCCAGTTCACGCCCGATCTGATGCCGTCGGACATTCTCGGCGCCGAAGTGCTGGACGAGAGCACCGCGGGCAAGCGCGCGTTCCGCTTCATCGCCGGTCCCGTGTTCGCGCAGCTGCTGATGGCCGACGAGATCAACCGCGCCAGCCCGCGCACGCAGTCGGCGCTGCTGCAGGCGATGCAGGAGCAGCACATCACCGTCGCCGGTGCGCGCCATGATTTGCCGAAGCCGTTCCACGTGCTTGCCACGCAGAATCCGCTTGAGCAGGAAGGCACCTACCCGCTGCCCGAAGCGCAGCTCGACCGCTTCCTGATGGAGATCGACGTCGACTATCCCGATCGCGACGCCGAGCGTCGCATCCTGTTCGAAACCACCGGCGCGGACGAAACGCTGGCCAAGGGTTCGATGAGCGCGGAGGCGCTGATCACCGCGCAGCGTCTGGTGCGCCGCCTGCCGGTCGGCGATTCCGTGGTCGAGGCGATCCTGTCGCTGGTCCGCTCGGCCCGTCCGGGCGAGGAGAGCGGCGAGACCGGCAAGTTCATCGCCTGGGGTCCCGGTCCGCGCGCCAGCCAATCCCTGATGCTCGCCGTGCGCGCACGCGCGCTGATCGACGGACGTCTCGCGCCGTCGATCGACGACGTGCTCGACCTTGCCGAGCCCGTGCTGAAGCACCGCATGGCGCTGACGTTCCAGGCGCGCGCCGAAGGCCGCACGATCCCGGACGTGATCAAGCAATTGAAGACGCGGATCGGTTGATGGCCGCAGAGAACGGGCACGCAGCGAAGGAGACGGTTGCGATCCGGCGTGCAGATGGCGAAAGCCGTACGCTCGCCGCGTCCTTGCCGCGCCTGGTGCTCGAAGCCCGCCGGATCGCCGCCAACGTGATCCACGGCCTGCACGGCAGGCGCCGCGCCGGCTCCGGCGAGAATTTCTGGCAATACCGCCGCTTCGTCTCCGGCGAGCCGTCGCAGAATGTCGACTGGCGGCGCTCGGCGCGCGACGACCATCTGTATGTCCGCGAGCTCGAATGGGAGGCCTCGCACACGGTCTGGATCTGGCCCGACCGCTCGCCCTCGATGGCGTTCGCCTCGAAGACCGCGCGCGAGTCCAAGCTGGAGCGGACGCTGATCGTCGCCTTCGCGCTGGCGGAGTTGCTGGTCGCCGGCGGCGAACGGGTCGGCATTCCCGGGCTGATGGCGCCGACCACGAGCCGCAGCGTCATCGACAAGATGGCGCAGGCGATGCTGCATGACGATGCCGACCGGCCGAGCCTGCCGCCGTCCTTCGTGCCCGCGGCACTGGCCGAGACCATCGTGCTGTCGGATTTCTGGTCGCCGATCGCGGAGATCAGGACCACGCTCGCAGGTCTGTCCGGCTCCGGCGCGCACGGCACGCTGGTGCAAATCGTCGATCCCGCCGAGGAATCGTTCCCCTATTCGGGACGCGTCGAATTCGTCGAGCCGGAAGGCTTCGGCGTCATCACCGCCGGCCGCGCCGAAAGCTGGGCGCAGGATTACACCGCACGGCTCGCGCTGCACCGCGACCAGATCCGCGCCGAGACCAGCAAGCTCGATTGGCTGTTCACGACGCATGCGACCGATCGCTCCGCCGCCGAGCTGCTGCTGTTCCTGCATGCCGGCATGCAGGTGAGCAAATCGGGCGCCCGCACCACCACCATCAAGGCGGGGCCGGCCTCATGATGGGATTGCCGCTCGCCTTCACCGAACCGCTGCTCCTGATCGGCCTCGTCAGCCTGCCGGTGCTGTGGTGGCTTTTGCGCGTGATGCCGCCGCGGCCGCGCCGGATCGAATTTCCGCCGACGCGCCTGCTGTTCGACATCGCACCGAAGCAAGAGACGCCGTCGCGGACGCCGTGGTGGCTGACCGCGCTGCGCCTGCTGGCTGCGGCGCTCGTCATTTTCGCCGCCGCCGGCCCGATCTGGAATCCGCAGGTCGGCGCCGCCGGCAGCAAGGCGCCGCTGATGATCCTGTTCGACGATGGCTGGAGCGCGGCCTCGCACTGGGACGTCAGGATCAGGGCCGCCGACGAGCTGATCGCCAGCGCCGACACCGACCGCCGCGCCATTGCGCTGGTGCAATTGTCGGAGCCGAACCGCGACATCACCCTGATGCCCGCGGGCGCGGCGCGCGTGGCGCTGCGGCAGCTCGCGCCGAAACCCTATGCGATCGACCGCGTCGACACGCTGACCGCCGTCGACCGTTTCCTGAAGGCCACCGGCGACTGCGAGATCGCATGGCTGTCGGATGGCATCGACACCGGCCGCGGCGAGGAGTTCGTGCAGGCCCTCGGCAAGACCATCGGCGACCGCAGCCTGACCGTGTTCGAAGGCGGTACGTCCTCGCCGCTGGCGCTGGTCGCGGCCGAGAACGCCGCCGCGAAGATGACGGTGAAGGTGCTGCGCACCGACAGCGGCATTGCCATCGGCACCGTGCGCGCGCTGGACCAGAAGGCCTCGCCGATCGGCGAAGCGCGCTATTCGTTCGGCCCGCAGGACAAGGAGACCGAGGCCTCGTTCGACCTGCCAGTCGAGCTCCGCAACGACATCACGCGGCTCGAGATCACAGGCGAGCGTTCGGCCGGCGCGGTGCAGCTGCTGGACAAGCGCTGGCGCCGCCGCGCCATCGGCATCGTCACCGGCAACACCAGCGAGACCGCGCAGCCGCTGCTGGCACCGACCTTCTACCTGACGCGCGCGCTGGCGCCGTTCGCCGACGTGAGGCTGGCCGACAAGGGTTCGGCGCAGCAGGGCATCACGCAGTTCCTCGACCAGAAGCTGCCGATGATCATCCTCGCCGATGTCGGCACCGTCGCGCCCGAAATTCGCGAGCGCCTCAATGCCTGGATCGACCAGGGCGGCGTGCTGGTGCGGTTCGCAGGTCCCCGTCTGGCGCAGGCCGAGGACGATCTCGTTCCGGTCCGGCTGCGCAAGGGCGGCCGCACGCTCGGCGGCAGCCTGACCTGGGAGAAGCCGCAGCATCTTGCCTCCTTCGCCGCCGACGGGCCGTTTGCGGGCGTCACCGTTCCCAAGGACATCACCGTGAACCGCCAGGTGCTGGCCGAGCCCGACGCGGTGCTCGCCACCAAGAGCTGGGCTTCGCTGGAAGACGGCACGCCGCTCGTCACCGGCGAGCATCGCGGCAAGGGTCTCGTCAGCCTGTTCCATGTCAGCGCCGACATGCGCTGGTCCGATCTGCCGATGTCGGGCACCTTCGTCGAAATGTTGCGGCGGATCGTCGACATGTCCGGCTACACCGCCAAGCCCGGCGCCGGCGTCGCCGGCGAGGCGACCGCCGAGACGGTGGCGCCGCTGCACATCCTCGACGGCTTCGGCGCCTTCGGCCCGCCGCCGGTCACTGCGAAGCCCCTGTCCGCGGATTATCGCGACCGCGCCACCCCCGATCATCCGCCCGGCTTCTACGGTCCGGCAGAAGGACCGCTCGCCGTGAACACCCTTGCCAGCGCCGACCGCATCGCCGCGCTCAACACCGCGAGCCTGCGCGCGCTGCACGCCACTTACACCAATGCCGAGCCGCGCGACCTGCGCGGCTGGCTGCTGTCGACGGCACTCGCGCTGTTCCTGATCGACGCCATCATCGTCGCGGTACTCGGCGGCGGCATCGCCGCGCTGCTGCGACGGCGCGCCGCCCCCGCGATGATCGTGCTCGGGCTGTTGCTCGCGGGCCTTGCCGCGGTCTCGCCGACGGCATCGCGCGCCGACAGCGCCTCGGACGAGTTCGCCATGAAGGCGGTGTCGCAGACCCGCCTTGCCTATGTCGTGACCGGCAATGCCGACGTCGATTCCATCGTCAAGTCGGGGCTGACAGGACTGACGCAGTTCCTGGCGCAGCGCACCGCGCTCGAGGCCGGCGATCCCGTCGGCATCGATCCCGGCCGCGACGAGCTTGCCTTCTTCCCGCTGATCTACTGGCCGATCGTGCCGGGCGCGCCCAAGCCGCCGCAGGACGCCATCAACAAGATCGACGCCTACATGAAGCAGGGCGGCACGGTGCTGTTCGACACCCGCGATGCGATCGAAGCGCCACCCGGCGAGAATGGCGCCGCGCAGACACCGGGAATGCAGACGCTGCGCGAGCTCCTGTCGTCGCTCGACGTGCCCGAGCTCGAGCCGGTGCCGCGCGAGCACGTGCTGACCAAGACCTTCTATCTGCTGCGCGACTTTCCCGGCCGCTACAGCACCGGCCAGACCTGGGTCGAAGCGCTGCCGCGCGACGAGGACGAGGACAGCGCGCAGCGCCCGGCCCGCGGCGGCGACGGCGTCTCGCCCATCATCATCACCTCGAACGATCTTGCCGGCGCCTGGGCGGTTCGGCTCGACGGTCAGTACATGCTGCCGGTGGCCGGCGGCGACGCCCGTCAGCGCGAATTCGCCTACCGTGCCGGCGCCAACATCGTGATGTACACGCTGACCGGCAATTACAAGGCCGACCAGGTGCATGCACCGGCCCTGATCGAACGGCTGGGCCAATGATGCGGATGTTGAATCTCGATGCCCCCCAACCAAAAGCCGTCATGCCCGGCCTCGTGCCGGGCATCCACGTTCTTCTGGGCGTCTGGCAAGCCGTGGATGGCCGGGACAAACCCGGCCATGACGATGCCGAGAGAGTGACGCCATGAATTACGGCATCGCCTTCACGCCGCTCGTCCCCGCGATCGTCCTGTGGCTCGCGCTTGCCGGGATCGTGGTCATTGCGATCGTGCTGCTGGTGGCCCGTGCGCGCGGCGCCGCCGTGCGCGTGGCCGCGCTGGCGCTGTTCCTGCTGGCGCTTGCCAATCCCTCCTTCACCAGAGAGGACCGCGATCCCCTCACCTCGGTCGCCGCCGTCATCGTCGACAAGAGCCCGAGCCAGAATTTCGGCAAGCGCAACGAGGAAGCCGCCAAGGCGCAGGAGGCGCTGGTCGACGGCCTGAAGAAGATCAAGGGGCTGGAAGTCCGCGTCGTCGACGCCGGACAGGCCGATGGCGAGACCGACGGCACCAAACTGTTCGGCGCGCTGGCCTCGGCCTTGTCGGACGTGCCGGTCGACCGCGTCGCCGGCGCATTCCTGATCACTGACGGCCGCGTCCACGACATCCCGGCGAGCGCCGCCGGCCTCGGCTTCCAGGCGCCGGTGCATGCGCTGATCACCGGCCAGAAGGACGAGCGCGACCGCCGCATCGCCATCACGGCGGCGCCGCGCTTCGGCATCGTCGGACAGAACCAGACCATTACCTATCGCCTCGACGATCAGGGCGTCACCGGCGAGCGCGCCAAAATCACGATCCGCCGCGACGGCGAGGTCCTGAGCGAGCGTACCTTGTCGAGCGGCCAGAGCGCGAGCGTCGACGTCGACATCAAGCATGCCGGTCCCAACATCGTCGAGATCGAGGCCTCGCCGCTTGAAAAAGAACTGACGCCGGTGAACAACCGTGCCGTCGTCGCCATCGACGGCGTGCGCGACAAGCTGCGCGTGCTTTTGGTCTCGGGCGAGCCGCATTCGGGCGAGCGTACCTGGCGCAACCTCCTGAAGTCCGACGCCAGCGTCGATCTCGTGCATTTCACCATCCTGCGTCCGCCGGAGAAGCAGGACGGCACGCCGATCAACGAATTGTCGCTGATCGCGTTTCCGACCCGCGAGCTGTTCCAGCAGAAGATCAACGAATTTCAGCTGATCATCTTCGACCGCTATGCCCGCCAGGGCGTGCTGCCGATCGCCTATTTCGACAACATCGCGCGCTATGTGCGCGCCGGCGGCGCCGTGCTGGTCTCGGCCGGCCCGGACTATGCCTCCAACACCAGCATCTGGCGCACGCCGCTGGATTCAGTGCTGCCCGCAGAGCCCGTCGGTGTCACCGAGAAACCGTTCTATGCGCATCTGTCCGACGTCGGCAAACGCCATCCGGTCACACGCGGGCTCGAAGGCTCGGCCTCCGAACCGCCGCGCTGGAGCCGCTTCTTCCGCACCGTCGACACCCGCAATGCCGTCAACCCGCCGGTGATGACCGGCGTGGACGGCAAACCGCTGCTGTTCCTGTCGCGCTTCGGCGAGGGCCGCGTCGCGCTGCTGCTGTCCGATCACATCTGGCTGTGGGCGCGCGGCTATGAGGGCGGCGGCCCGCATCTCGATCTGCTCAGGCGGATGTCGCACTGGCTGATGAAGCAGCCGGATCTCGACGAAGAGGCGCTGCGCCTGCAGGTGCAGGGCAAGGACCTCGTGGTGGTGCGCCAGACCATGGCCGAGAGCGTCCAGCCGGTCAGCGTGACCTCGCCCTCGGGCGTGGCGCACGATCTGACGCTGAGCGCCGGCGATCCCGGCGAGTGGCGCGCCAGTCTGCCGGCGAACGAACTCGGCCTGTGGCAGGCCACCGACGGGACGCTGAAGGCGCTGATCAATGTCGGCCCGACCAATCCGAAGGAGTTTTCGGAAGTCACCTCCACCACCGACACGCTGAAGCCGCTGACCCAGGCGACCGGCGGCAACGCGGTGCGCATCGCCGACGGCAGCAGCGTCGACCTGCCGCGCATCGTACCGGTGCGCTCGGCCGGCATCTTCGCCGGCGACGGCTGGATGGGCGTGCGGATGCGCGATGCCAGCGTCGTCAGGGGCGTCGGCGTGCTGCCGATCTTCGCCGGAGTGATCGGCCTGTTGCTGCTGCTGGGCGCGTTCGCCGCGACCTGGATGCGCGAGGGGCGCTGATCTCGATCGGCTGGCGTGGTTCACCTGTCCCCGGCGGGAAGAGGTATTTCACGTCCGCGGACACCCCAAACCAAGCTCATCCCACTCTAGGGCTTCGGTTCTGATCGGATCAGAACCGAAGCTCTAGATTCTTGTTTTAACGCGTTTTCTTCACGCGAACCGGTATCCACTTCGCTCGAAAACGCTCGAGTTGCCCGAACGACACATGGCGCGGTCACCCGCGCGAGAGCGTCTGACTTCCGTTGACAACAGCTGATCGATCGGGCGATGTTACATTATAACATCGCGAGATCAGGGGATACCCTCGCGATGCGGGGTGGCGTTTCCAGATGAAGTGGTTCCGGTCGAATATCAGGCACGGCGCCCGGCTCGCGTTATTCGCGATGCTGGTGCAGCTTGCGCTGACGTTCGGCCACAGCCATTGGTTCGCCCAGGCGACCACGCCTGTCCAAGCCTCGCTTCAGCAGACCGAAGGCACCAGCGGAATCGCTGCGAATGACCGCGCCGCGGTCCAGAAGCCATCGCCAGGAAGTCCCGACCGCGAGCAGCCCGGCGACGATAATTGCGCGATCTGCGCCTTGGTCGCGATGGCCGGCACCGCCATGTTCGCGACGCCGCCGCTGCTGCTGCTGCCGCAGGCGGTCGAACTGCTCTATCTCACCACTGACGCCGAATTCGTTCATCTGCAGCCGGCCAGCGCGGCGTTCCAGCCTCGCGCGCCTCCCGTATCCTGATCCCAATCGATTGAGCTGCCATGGAGATCGGCGTTGCGCCGATCTTCATGGCTATCGAAATTGACCCGTCGCTCATCGACGGTGCGTGCCGCCTCCAACACTTCGCAACGAGCAGGCGGTGCGCGATCGGAATCAGGACAATGTCTCCAAAACCAATCATCGCGAGCTCGAGCCTCGCCGCACTTGCGCTCTTCCATCTCGGCGGCAGCGCCCTGGCGCAGACACCGGCGTCTGGCGGCGCTACGGTGTTGCCGGGCATCGAAGTCGATGCCCCCAAGCAAACCCAGCCGCCGCGCCGTCCCAAGGTTCGCATCGTTTCCCAGAAGCGACGCGAAGCGCCTCTGGTGCAGCCGCAGACCGAAGCGCAAGCCGTCGCGGGCCAGAGCGAGAAGATGGACGCTGCGCGTCAAAACACGCTCGCGCCCGCCGGGGCCACGGCCCATACGCTCAACCGTCAGGCCATCGAGGCGCTGCCCCAGGGCGCCAACGCGCCTCTGGACAAGGTGCTGCTGCAATTCCCGGGCGTCACACAGGACTCCGCCGCGAGCGGCGACCTGCACATCCGCAACGAGCACGCCAATCTTCAATATCGCATCAACGGCGTCATGCTTCCCGACGGCGTCGGCGCGTTCGGACAGATTCTCGACACCGGCATCGTCGGCAGCCTCTCGCTGCTGACCGGCGCGCTGCCGGCACAATATGGGCAGCGGACGGCGGGCGTGCTGGACATCCAGACCCGGGCCGACGCGTTCAACAATAGCGGCGTCGTCGGCGTCTATGGCGGCAGCAACGGCACGATTTCCACCAACGTGGAATATGGCGGCACGGTCGGTCAAACGCAGTATTTCCTGTCGGGACGCTTCCTCCAGAACAATCTCGGCATCGAGAACCCGACCCCGTCGGTCAACGCGATTCACGATCGTACCAACCAGGAAAAGGGATTTCTCTATCTGTCGACGATGATCGATCCGACCAGCCGCCTCACCTTCATGAGCGGCGTGTCGAACGCCACCTTCCAGATCCCGAACAATCCCGGCCAAACACCGAATTACACCGCCTTCGGCGTCTCGAATTTCGACTCGTCCCGCCTCAACGAGCACCAGAACGAGTTCAATCAATTCAACGTCGTCACCTACCAGACGTCGAATGGCGAGTTCGACAGCCAGATCTCCTATTTCAACCGCTACAGCCAGCTGCATTTCTACCCCGACACGATCGGCGATCTCGTCTTCAACGGCGCCTCCTCGGACGTCTATCGCCAGAGCATGGTCAACGGCCTCCAGCAGGACACTGCCTGGCGCGTCGGCAATGCCCACACGCTGCGCTTCGGCGTCTCGGTCAGCGCGGAGCGGACGCTGGTCAACAGCGGGACGACGGTGCTGCCGTTCGATGCAAGCGGCACGAGCACGATCGATGCGCCGTTCTCGGTGTTCGATTCCAACGCCAAGACGGGCTGGCTGGTCGGGACCTACCTCCAGGACGAATGGAAGATCACCAACAATTTGACGCTCAACGCGGGCCTGCGCTTCGACCAGATGTATCAAAATGTCGACGCGAACCAGCTCAGCCCGCGCGTCAGCCTGACCTGGAAGCCGTTCGACGGTACGACGTTCCATGCCGGCTATGCGCGCAACTTCACGCCGCCCTCGCAGGTCATCGCAGCGCCGGTCAACCTCGCGCTGGTGACGCCGCCGAACGCGCCGGCCAACACGCAGACGCCGGCGGTCGGGCAGAACAGCCCGGTGCTGCCGGAGCGCTCGCACGTGTTCGACGTCGGCGTGGTGCAGCAGGTCTATCCCATTCCCGGTCTCGAGGTCGGCGTGGATGCGTACTACAAGAAGGCGCGCGACCTGCTCGACGACGGCCAGTTCGGTGCGGCCTATGTGCTGAGCGGATTCAACTACGATCGCGGCGAGAACGTCGGCGTCGAGCTGAAATCGACCTACCGCAACGGCAATTTCAGTGCTTATGCCAACCTGGCCTGGGCCAAGCAGATCGCAAGCAATGTGGTCTCGAACCAGTATCTGTTCGGCGCGGACGAACTCGCCTATATCGCGGGCCATTACATTTACACGGACCACGCCCAGATGCTGTCGGCATCGGCCGGCGCCTCCTATCTCTGGGAGGGAACGCGCTACAGCGTGTCGATGATCTATGGCAGCGGCCTGCGCTCGGGCTTTGCCAACACCGACCATCTGCCGGGCTACACCCAGGTCAATCTCGGCCTGTCGCACGACTTCAACATCGTCGCGCCGAACAAGCCGACGACGCTGCGGTTCGACGTGGTCAATCTGTTCGACACGATCTACCAGATCCGCGACGGCTCCGGCATCGGCGTATTCGCGCCACAATACGGACCGCGCCGCGGCTTCTATTTCGGCGTCTCGCAGCGATTCTAAATTGTGGGTGAACGACTCGCCGGATCGGCGGCCTGCACGGCCGATCCGGCGACACTCTGTTGAAGACCGAGATCGGCTAAGGGACGAGACTCGACCGCACCTGGCTCGGCGCGCGCGAGATGACAGCGGGCATCGGCGTCATGAAGAAGTCCCCCGGATTGCGCTGCGCTCCATCCGCGCTACGAGTCGCGCGTCAGCCGCTTCTCGAAGCGCCACTGCTGGACGGGGAACGGCCCGTTCGACGTCTCCGCCAACATCACGAAGGTGCCGGCGTTGCGCCAGCCGCTCTTCTCGTAGAATCGCGCAGCACGATCGTTGCCGATCGCGCAGGACAGCCATGCCAGCTCCACGCCGCGCGCTGCGAGCCGTGCTTCTGCGTCGGCGATCAGCGCCGCAGCCACACCCGAGCCGTGGGCCTTGGCCGACACGAAGAGCTGATACAGTTCGTCCCCTTTGAGGGCGCAGAAGCCGAGCGGCGCGCCGGCCGGTCCGACGACGCAGACATCGGGAAGCATGACCGCGAGCCGATCGCGAAAGCTCGGAACGGTCCGGAGCCGGACCAGCTCGGGCGACGCGAGATGCGCATGCGAGCCATGCCAGGCGTCGTGCCACACTTGCGCGAGATGATCGATCTCGCTGCTATCGGCGGGACGCACCTTCATCGTCGATTCTCCGTCACAGAGCGACTTGGCCCAATTCAACCGGCGCGCGCCTTGCTCCAGTCGGGTCCGACCGGTCCCGACACGCCTTCGAAGGCGCCGTCGACCAGTTCGAACACCAGGATGCGCGCGGCATCGACGGGACCGGGCATGGTGACGCGGCCCTTGTCGACTCGTTTGAAACCCACGCGGCTGTAATAGGGCTCGTCGCCGACCAGAAGCACGAGACGGTGCCCCCGCTCCCTGGCGTCCTTCAGGGCGCGCTCCATCAGCCGTCGGCCGACCCCGCGGCTGCGGAACGGCGGCTCGACGGTGAGCGGCCCCAGCATCAGCGCCGGCGTCTCGCCGATCAGAATCGGCAATTGCCTGACCGAGCCGACCAGCAGCGTGCCGATGCGCGCCGTGAAGGACAGGTCCAGAACGTGGTCGACATGTTCGCGGATGCGGTAGGCGCTGAGCACGAAGCGGCCGGGGCCGAAGGTGCGTTCGTGAAGCCGCTCGATCGACTGGGCGTCGCCGGCAGCTTCGGGAAGGATGGTCAGCGAGAGATCGGTCATATCGAGGCGCGGGATAACATCTCGGGGGGCCGCGGTCCATCGGCCTCGTGGAGCATCGTCCCCAGTTCCGGACCGCGGGTGAAGACGGCCGCGAACAGCAGCGTCCAGAGCGACAGCATCAGGATGGGAATGACGTAGTACGGCGTGAAGACGGGATGCGTGGCAAAGAATGCGAGATTCAGCGCGAGATTGGCGGCAACCAGCAGCGTGAGCTTCCTGACGCCAGCGTGGCCTGCGAAACGCCAGGACAGCGCGGTCCAGACACAGGCGATCACAATCACTGGGAACTGGGTGTCGCCGAGATAGGCCCGCAGCACGGCAGGATCGAGGCTCCGCGCGGCCGTATCCGGGCCGCCATAGGCGGAGACCAGCGGGTTACCCGAATTGACGAGATTGGCTGCAAACACCGGCAGCATTCCGATGAGGAATGCCACGCCAAGCGCAAGACCGGATATGAAGGTCTCGCGGGTGCGCCAGATCAGGAACGAGAGGCCGAAGAACAGGACATAGCCGGCCGACAGAACCACGTTCGCGATCCGAAAGCTCGCGGACAGGCCAAGCAGAACGCCGACGGCCGCGAGCATCAGCTGGCGGCGCCGGCCTTCGTCGACGAACAGCCTCGCGGTGAACAGGCCTGCCAGCGCGCAGACGACCATGGTCGGCGCCATCGAATAGCTCGCCTTGCTCGGATTGATCATGAAATAGATCGAGAGCGCGCCGAGCGCCCCGGCTGCCGCCACCGACGCCGGCTCTCGCGCCCGCCACAGACCATACAGCGCAAAACCGGCGATGATCAAATTCGTCAGCGCATACAGCGGAATGACCTGGAATCCTTCCGGGAAAAGCGCGAGCGCGAAACCCGTGCCCGGCGGCGGCGTCATCACCCATTTGCTGCCGTCGGCCGTCTGGGTGTGGCATGGCGCCCGCGTCGGATCGTTCCAGTTCGGAAAATCAATACTTCGCAGCTTGCCCGCGAGATAGCCGTCGGTCTCACGGGCGATGCTGGTGTCGAGCCCTTGCCACCCGAAGCGCTGGAACAGATGCGCCTGCCTGAGATAGCAGATGTCGTCATAGACGCCGCGACTCTCGCTCCAGTGCAAGATCAGCCTGACGTTGCTGGCCAGAATTGCCAGAAACACGATGGAAAAAAGGACTTTAAGCGCTCTCATGGGTCTCTCGCCGGGCCTGCCCGCCTAGCTTGGAATTGGCCGCCTGTACAGGAAAAGCACCGGCAAGTATAGCAAGGTGGGGATTTTGGAGGTGAGGCGGCCGTGGCCGACATGAGCTTGGATTCGGGCTTGGGTTCAACCGTTACGTGCCGCAGCGCCGCAAGGCCGGCGGGCGCGCCGCGGGTCCTGCTCGTCATCCCCTGCTTCAACGAGGAGGCCTCGATCGGCGGCCTGCTGAGCGAGATCGCCGCGACCGGCCGCGGCTACCACACCCTGGTCGTCGACGACGGCTCGTCGGACGCGACGTGCGCGGTGGCAAGCCGCAGCTCGCAGGTCGCCCGCCTCGCACAGAATCTCGGCATCGGCGGCGCCGTGCAGACCGGGATCAAATATGCGGCGCGCCAGGGCTTCGATTTCTGCGTCCAGATCGACGGCGATGGGCAGCACGATCCGCGCGCGATCGAGACGCTGCTCGATGCCTATCGCAGGAATCCGGCCAACATCACGATCGGAAGCCGCTTCATCGACCACGCCGGCTTCTGCTCGACGCCGATGCGCCGCGCCGGCATCAGGCTGATCGTGCTGGCTCTCAACGGGCTTTTCTCCGGCGGCCGTATCACCGATCCGACCAGCGGCATGCGGCTGCTCGACCGCTCCGCCATCGCCTTCTTCGCGAAAGCCTATCCTGCGGATTATCCCGAGCCGATCTCGCTGGCCTGGGCGATGCGCGCAGGCCTGACCGTCAGCGAGGTCCCGGTCGAAATGCGCCCGCGCGAAACCGGTGTCAGCTCGATCGACGGATTGAAGTCGGCGAGCTACATGGTCCGGGTGCTCGGCTACATCCTGCTCGCGCGTCTCGTCAGAGCGCCACGGCGCCGGGACATCCAGTGATGATTTGCGCCCCCGTCATTCCATCGAACATTCCGAGGAGGCAGCCGTGACGAGTGTCCTTCCGAGCCTCGAGACGGTCGTCGTCATCTCCGCCTTTGCGCTGATCTACATGCTGGTGCTGCTGCGCAAGACCTTGCAGGGAAAGTTCGATCTCTACGACTTCATGATGCTGTCCATGGTGGCGATCATACCGGCGAGCTTCGCGCTGTTTCCAAAGCTGGCCTATCTGGTCAGCCATCTGACCGGCGTCGTGTTTCCGTTCGTCGTCATGTTCGGCGCCCTGTTCCTGGTGGTGTTCGCATTCATGCACAACATGACGGCGCGACTGCACAGGCTGGAGCGGCAGAACTGCGCGCTGATCCAGGAGCAGAGCCTGATGGCGCTGGAGCTGAAGGCGAAGGAAAACGGGCCAGGCGGGACAAAGCCTATCTGACGAGCAGCGAGCCCCGCCCTCCTAACACCTCTCCCCGCCGGGGAGAGGTGAACCGGGCACGCCGATCGAGCCGATGTCTTCATCCCTGGGCGTTCACCGCCACGTGGCTATCAGCGGCTTTCCGTCAAGCACTTCCGCGAGCCTTTGCCGCGTGCCATGGGTCGTTCCCTCGGGCAGGGCCGTGATCGCGAAGAAGCCGCATTCGACGATCTCGTGGTTCGGCTCGGGCAGGCGCTCCTGCCTGAACTGCCTGACGACGTAGACCGCGACGTGATCGCGGCGGGAGACGTGGCTGTTGAGGAAAATACCGTGAAGCAGGGCCTCACCGGTGAGATCGATATCGCCCTCCTCCTTGAGCTCGCGTCGCATCGCCTGCTCCATGGTCTCGCCGAGATCGACCCCGCCGCCGGGCAGATACCAGCCGCTGATATAGCTGTGCCTGACCAGAAACACCCTGTTGTCGTGATCCAGCACCACGGCGCGGACGCCGAGCGTCATGCCGCGGACCAGCAGGAAATAGGCATGGAAGATTCGCCGCAGCAGCGGCTCGAATTTCCGTCGGACGCGGTTCAGGCGCTCTCCCATCGGTCTCTCAGGCTTTCCTTGCGTGATGCGCGCGACCTTGCCATTACAGAAAACGAATAGCGAGGCAATCGCGCGTCATGGCTCCCTTCACGCTCGCCCATCTGTCCGACCCGCATCTGCCGCCGCTGCCAAAGCCGCGGCTGATCGAGCTGGCGGGCAAGCGCGTGCTCGGCTACGTCAACTGGACGCGCAACCGTCACAAATACCAGCGCCGCGACGTGCTCGACGCGCTCGTCGCCGACATGCATGCGCAGGCGCCCGACCACATCGCCGTCACAGGCGACCTCGTCAATCTGGCACTGGAGGCCGAATTCGCACCCGCGCGGGCCTGGCTCGACGGTGTCGGCCCGCCCGACCGCGTCACCACGATTCCGGGCAATCATGACGCCTATGTCCGCGCCACCTCGCATCGCTTCGGCGAGACCTTTGCGCCCTATCTTGCCGGCGACGATGGCCGCAGCGGGTTTCCGGGCCTGCGCCGGCGCGGACCGCTCGCCCTGATCAGCCTGTCCACGGCGGTGCCGACCTTGCCGCTGATGGCCACGGGCACGCTCGGCCGCGATCAGCTCGCGGCGCTCGAACAGGTGCTCGAACGGCTTGCGGCCGAGGACGTCTTCAGGGTGCTGCTGGTGCATCATCCGCTGAAGTCCCATGCGCGCCAGAAGCGGATGACGGATTCCGCCGACCTCCTTGCGCTGTTGAAACGCCATGGCGTCGAGCTGATCCTGCACGGGCACGACCACATTCACTCGACGATGTGGTTCGAGGGGCCCAACGGCAACATCCCCGCGGTCGGCGTCCCGTCGGCCTCCGCGCTCGCGCACGGGCACTATCCGGCGGCGGCGTATAATCTGTTCAGGATCGAGAAGGACAATGCCGGCTGGTGCTGCGAGCAGACGGTGCGCAGCCTCGAGCCCGGATTTCAGATCCGGCAGATCAAGCATGTCAGGTTGGTTTGACTCGCTGTCATTCCTGGTCATGCGAAGCATGAGGCCGGAACCCATCGAGCAACAACGCATGAGGATAAATGGATTCCGGGCTCGCGCTTCGGGCGCCCCGGAATGACGACGCCTCACCAGCTCCGCAGGGCCGCCAGCACCGCAAGCCCGAACAAGGCGGCGGCGCCAATCACGAATCCGAACACGAACGGCCAAACGCGCGAGCGGCGCGGCGGCGGCGCGGCCTTGGAGTTCGACTCAGATGGCACCACCATCGCACGCTCGCGTTCGATCATGCGGCGGGCGACGTAGTCGGTCACGGCCTCGACCATCACCGACGTATCGTACGATTCGGCCAGCACGATGCGGCCGAAGCGGGTGTCCTGGACGAAGCGGTACAGCCGCTTGTCCCGTCCCATCAGGATGTGTGCGACGACGTCGATCCAGAGCCGGGGCGTATTGCCCTGGCTGACGCCGCGGTCGAACAGGTCGATCGTATCAGGCACCTGGGCGAACAGGGGATCGAGCGCATCGTTGAGGATCTCGAGGCGCGCCACCTCGGCGTCGCGGAGGTCGACGACCACGCCGGTCCGGTCGGCGGCCTCGATCCGGGCGCGCAGCAGCGCGTCGCGAAGCCGCACCGGGCGCGGCTGGCTGGGATGGATCCCGCTGGTCTCCGGCTCTGACATGGTCGGCCTCGTCCTCGACTTTCCGCCGTTAACCTATCAGCAACCACGCTGTCCGCAAAGGGTCCGTCATTCCAATTACTTACAGCGTCCACACTGGAACATCCGTGCCAAAAACAGACGATCCCACCCAGGCAGAGCCTAGATGGGACCATCCGTCCTTGGACGTCTTCTTAGCTAGCGGGCCGTCAGGCCGAGACGCGCGACGGCTCTTCCACGATGGAGAAGCGGACGCCGGCCTTGTGGCGATTCTGTTCCGAAACAGTGCGCCAGGCGTCCTCGGCTTCCGTGCGGGTCTTGAACGGACCCTGCACCTGGGCCGAGCCTTCCACGAGCTTGTGGAAGTTCATCGAACCGAACTCGCCGCCGATCACCCAGAAATTGCTGCCTTTGGTCATTGTCAGTCTCCTGTTTCGTCGCGTGATGCGTTAGCCGAACTGGTTCATCGTGTTGTGCGCGCCGCCCGCCTTCAGGGCAGCCTCGCCGGCGAAGTATTCCTTGTGGTCGTCGCCGATGTCGGAGCCGGCCATGTTCTGGTGCTTGGCGCAGGCGATGCCCTGGCGGATCTCGGCGCGCTGGACGTTCTTGACATAGCCCAGCATGCCCTGCTCGCCGAAATACTCGCGTGCGAGATTGTCCGTCGACAGCGCCGCCGTGTGATAGGTCGGCAACGTGATCAGATGGTGGAAGATGCCGGCACGCTTCGCCGAGTCGGCCTGGAAGGTGCGGATGCGCTCGTCGGCTTCGATCGCCAGCGGCGTATCGTCGTATTCCGGCTTCATCAATTCGGCACGGTTGTACCTGCTGACGTCCTTGCCGGCTTCCTTCATCGCGTCGTAAACCTGCCAGCGGAAATTGATGGTCCAGTTGAACGACGGCGAGTTGTTGTAGGCCAGCTTCGCGTTCGGAACCACCTTGCGGATCCGGTCGACCATCTTGGCGATCTGCTCGATATGCGGCTTCTCGGTCTCGATCCAGAGGAGGTCGGCACCGTTCTGCAGCGAGGTGATGCTGTCGAGCACGCAGCGATCTTCACCCGTTCCAGCGCGGAACTGGTAGAGATTGCTCGGAAGCCGCTTCGGACGCAGCATCTTGCCGTTGCGGTTGATGATGACGTCGCCGTTGCGGGCGTTCTCCGGCGTCACTTCCTCGCAATCGAGGAAGCTGTTGTACTGGTCGCCGATGTCGCCCGGCTTGTGGCTGACCGCGATCTGCTGCGTGAGGCCGGCGCCGAGCGAGTCGGTGCGGGTCACGATGACGCCGTCTTCGACGCCAAGTTCAAGGAACGCGTGGCGGCAGGCGCGAATTTTGGCCAGGAACACCTCGTGCGGCACGGTGACCTTGCCGTCCTGGTGACCGCACTGCTTTTCGTCCGAAACCTGGTTCTCGATCTGCAGCGCGCAGGCGCCCGCCTCGATCATCTTCTTGGCGAGCAGATAGGTCGCCTCGGCATTGCCGAAGCCGGCGTCGATGTCGGCGATAACGGGCACGACATGGGTCTGGAAGTTGTCGATCTTCTCGATCAACTCCTTTTCGCGGGTCTTGTCGCCTTCCTTGCGCGCCTTGTCGAGGTTGCGGAAGATGTCGTTGAGCTCCCGCGAATCGGCCTGACGCAGGAAGGTGTAGAGTTCCTCGATGAGAGCCGGCACCGAGGTCTTCTCGTGCATCGACTGGTCGGGCAGCGGTCCGAACTCGGAGCGCAGCGCCGCGATCATCCAGCCGGAGAGATAGAGGTAACGGCGATCGGTCTTGCCGCCGAAATGCTTCTTGATCGAGATCAGCTTCTGCTGCGCGATGAAGCCGTGCCAGCACCCCAGCGACTGAGTGTACTTGGTGGGATCGGCATCATAGGCCGCCATGTCGGCCCGCATCAGCGCCGCGGTGTAGCGGGCGATGTCCAGACCGGTCTTGAAACGGTTCTGCAGGCGCATGCGTGCCACGGCCTCGGCCTTCACCCCGTTCCAGGTCGGCTTGGTTTCGAGGAGCGCCTTGGCCGCCTCGATCTCGCTCTGATAGGAGGCCGGACGCTCGAGCGCGTTGATGCCACGGGGCTGGTAGTTCATCTGCTCAATCCTTTCGCTGACAACAAAGCCCCTCTGGCTCTGTCATCGACATTTTTGACAGTGCATTGCGAAATGCATGCTCAGAGCTAAACGCCAGAAAGGAAACTTCGTATAGAGGGCTTGTATTTGATTGGTGATGTCATGTAACATCAGAACATGTAATAGATGTTATTTTGTAAATCTTGTCACAATATAGGTCAGTACGACTGTCCTTCACGGCGCTGGGAGACCGACAATGCCCGCCAACTCCGGGAAAAAACTGTTCGTCGGCCCGCGCTTCCGGAGGATCCGGCAGCAATTGGGGCTGTCGCAGACCCAGATGGCCGAGGGGCTCGGGATCTCGCCGAGCTATGTCAACCTGATCGAGCGCAACCAGCGCCCGGTGACGGCTCAGATCCTGCTTCGGCTGGCCGAGACCTACGACCTCGACCTGCGCGATCTCGCCACCGCCGACGAGGACCGCTTCTTCGCCGAGCTGAACGAGATCTTCTCCGATCCGTTGTTCCGCCAGATCGACGTTCCCAAGCAGGAACTGCGCGACCTCGCCGAGCTCTGCCCCGGCGTGACACACGCGTTGCAGCGGCTCTACGCGGCCTATACGGAGGCCCGCCAGGGCGAGACGCTGGCGGCGGCGCAGATGGCCGACCGCGACGTCGGCACGCGCTATGAGGCCAATCCGGTCGAGCGCGTGCGCGAATTGATCGAGGCCAACCGCAACTATTTTCCGGAGCTCGAACAGGCCGCGGAAACCTTGCGCGACGAGCTGAGCGTACCGGCCGAAGACCTCTATGCCGCGCTCGCCGCGCGGCTGCGCGAAAAGCACTCGATCCAGACCCGCATCATGCCCGTCGACGTGATGCGCGAGACGCTGCGGCGTTTCGACCGTCACCGCCGCCAGCTGCTGATCTCGGAGCTGATCGACCTGCCCGGGCGCGCCTTCCAGCTTGCGTTTCAGCTCGGCCTCGGCGAGTGCACGCAGCATCTGGAGACGATCATCGGCCGTGCCGGCCCGCTCGACGACGCGCCGCGGCGGCTGTACCGCATGACGCTCGCCAACTACTTTGCGGCGGCCGTGATGATGCCCTATCCGGCGTTCCTGGCCGCGGCCGAAGCCCTCAGCTACGACATTCATCTGCTGGCGCAGCGCTTCAACTCCGGCTTCGAGCAGGTCTGCCATCGCCTCACCACGCTGCAGCGACCGAATGCGCGCGGGATCCCGTTCTTCCTGCTGCGCGTCGACAATGCCGGAAACGTCTCGAAGCGGTTTTCGTCGGGCACGTTTCCGTTCTCGAAGTTCGGCGGCACGTGTCCGCTGTGGAACGTGCACTCGACCTTCGACACGCCGGACCGTCTCTTGAAACAGGTGATCGAGCTGTCCGACGGCACGCGCTATTTCTCGATCGCGCAGATGGTGCGCCGTCCTGTCGCGCCGCATCCGCTGCCGCAACCGCGCTTCGCCATCGGCCTCGGCTGCGAGATCCGCCACGCCTCACGCCTCGTCTACGCCGCCGGCATGGACCTCGAGACGACCGAGGGCACGCCGATCGGCGTCAACTGCCGGCTCTGCGAGCGCGAAAACTGCGCCCAGCGCGCCGAGCCGCCGATCACGCGCACCCTGATCCTGGACGAGACCACGCGGCGGGTGAGTTCGTTCGCGTTCTCGAACGCACGGGAGTTGTGAGGGGGGATGCGCGTTTGACGGCGACCGTACCGCGCCCATGCTGTCATGCTCCGCGAAAGCGGGCATCCAGTGCGCCGCGGCGGATCGGTTCGATCACACCCGCTTCGGCGTACTGGATCGCCCGGTCAAGCCGGGCGATGACAGGCGAATGCGAGGCGACAGCCGGGGACCTTCGCCGCGTATTCACGATCAGCGGTGGCGCTGGCAGCTTGGTTAACCCTGCACTAATTCCCCGCCGCGATCTGAAACCAAGGATTAAGCACACCTCAACATCGCGGCCATAGTCTGGCCCCACTCACTTTTCGCAAACAACGGTGGCCTATCCTGCCGGGCGAAGTGACATCAGGGGGTTCATCATGCGCATTGCGTTGCTGCTGACCGCAACCATCGTCGGCGCGCTCTTCGCCAGTCCATCCCGTGCCGGATCGCTCGATGCCGACGCAGCGCAGCCGCTGCCGCCGGGCTTCCAGAGCTACCGCGGCTACATGTTCGATGTGTCCGAGAATCGCGACCGCAAGGACGTCGACAAGCTCATGGACAATCTGAAGAGCCAGATCGACGTCGTCGAAGGCGTCGGCCTCTCGCCGCGCGTGCTGCGCTTCTTCCATACCGTTCCGATCGTCGCGAGCGAGCTCGCCTGCCTCGACGAAGGCGCCGCGACCGCGTGCTACGGCCGGGTCACACCGGACATCCAGCGCACTGCGCCTCGGACGCTGACGGTCTGGGATCCCGAGAAGCAGCGCTGGAGCAATCCCAATGCCGTCGACCTCGCGGTCGATTCGGGCCTCGGCGTGATCATGCTGCGCCCGGACATGATGCGGTACGAGAAGGAAGCCGTGCTGCTGCACGAGCTGCTGCACGCCTATCACGCGCGGCTGCTGCCGGACGGCTACGCCAACAAGGGGGTGATCGGCTATTACGCCCTGGCCAAGTCCAAGGAGCTACTGCCAAGAGAATCCTACGCGATGAAGAATCCCATGGAATTCTTCGCCGTGACCTCGAGCATCTTCCTGGCGGGGAAAAGCGAATTCCACGACCCGAAGTCGCGCGAGGCGCTCAAGGAGAAGATGCCGGACTATTACAAATATCTGGTCGGCGTGTTCGGCTTCGACCCCGAGCCGGCGGCGTCAAACGGACCGGTCGCCTCGCTGAAGTGAGGCGCCTGCGCCAGGTCGCTCAAAAAGTCCCCCGAAAGCCGCGCGAAAATGCGCGGCTTTCTATTTTGCTAACCGGAAGCTGCGGATGACGCCCCGCCGGGAATTGCCAAGGGGTGGCCCGATCTGCATAGTCCCGGCCGCATCGATACTGTTTTCAAGAGGATCAAAGAACATGGCGGACGCCGACCTGGATGTCGTGATCCGGCAACTGGCCAGACAACTGCATACGGGCCTGATGACCCGCGCCAAGGAGCGGCGGGATCGCTTCAACGGACTTGCGGCCAAGGCCAAGGGCAAGGAGACCGGTGAGCGCTTCAAGATGCTGGCCAAGGCCAGCATGGAGCAGGCCACCGCCGCCGCCAAGCGCCTGCAGATGTCCGCCGACAACGTCGCCGACAGCTACGCCCGCGCCATGCGCCTCGCCGCCAGCACGCCCGTTACGGTGAAGGCGGAGAAGAAGGCCAAGGACAAGCCCGAGACGAAGGCCGCCAAGCCGAAAACGGCGAAAGCCAAGAAGGCGAAGTAGACGCGAGGTTCTTCCTTCTCCCCTTGTGGGAGAAGGTGGCGCGAAGCGCCGGATGAGGGGTTGTCTCCGCGAATTCCATTGCTAGGGATGCGCGCGGAGAGAGACCCCTCACCCGTCTCGCCGCTACGCGGCGAGCCACCCTCTCCCACAAGGGGAGAGGGTTGCAGCGGCGAATGCAGCTCTAGATATCATCACCACCGCGACGCAGAAGTCTGGGGCGGCTCGGCGCTCGCGAGTTCGGCGAGCTTGGCGCGCGCCGCAGCGCGCGTGCCGGCGTCCTTGCCGGCCGGCAGCGCAAGGGCGGCTTCGAAATCCGCACGGGCATCGTTGGCCTGGCCGCGGGCGAGGAAGGAGAGGCCGCGGTCGAGGCGGGCCTGGGGATCCGACGGATCGAGCCGGATCGCGGTGTTGTAGCTCAGGATGGCGCGATCGAGATCGCCGGTCCCAGCGAGCGCCAGACCGCGCTCGCGATAGGGCGCGGCGAGCTTTGGATCGTGCGCGATCGCCTCGTCGTAATCCTCGATGGCAAGCGCGAGGTCGCCGTTCTGCCGGCGCGCCAGTGCCCGGTCGCGATAGAGCGTGGCGCGGTTGGGATTGAGACGGATGGCCTCGTCGAAATCGGCGATTGCCCGCGGCCAATCGCTGTGGCGCAGCGCGATCCGCCCGCGACCCTCATAGGCGAAAGCGATCAGCGAACCGCGCAGCGGCGAGAAGCCGATCACGGCCGAGCAGATGTCGGGCTCGTCCTCGTCCCCGCAATTGACGACCGTACGCGTGGACAGGCCGGCAAGCACGCCCAACACGATCAGCAATGGTAACGCAGCTTTGGTCATCTTCGACGGCGACCGGGAATTGGCCGGCCGCGCATCCCCTTTCGCAGGAACGATCTCGCCGTGCTGATAGCACCGGCGTGGGCGATTCTGTGTGCGCCAAGTCACAAAAACGCAGGCAAATGTCGGGCCCGTTCCATCAGCCCCAAGGACCTCGCGCAGGACCGCGCGAGGAGCGGCCCCACGGTCCCGGCGGCGGATCGTTCTGGTTGGCGCCGACCGATGGCGCGGACTGCGCGCCGAGCTCGGCCGCGAGCTGCCGAAGCGCCGCGATGCGGTTCTGCGTCGAGGGATGGGTGGCGAACAGATTGTCCACGCCATGGCCCGACAGCGGATTGATGATGAACATGTGCGCGGTCGCGGGATTTCGCTCGGCATCGTAGTTCGGCACCTGATGCGCGGCGCCTTCGATCTTCAGGAGCGCCGAGGCCAGCCACATCGGCTGACCGGCGATGCGCGCGCCGAGATTGTCGGCGGCATATTCGCGGGTGCGGCTGATCGCCATCTGCACCAGCATGGCGCCGAGCGGAGCGAGAATCATCATCAGGATCGAGCCGACGATGCCCGGGCCGTTGTTGTTGTCGCGATGGCCACCGAAGAACATGCCGAACTGCGCCAGCATCGAGATCGCGCCGGCAATGGTCGCGGTGATCGTCATCAACAGCGTGTCGTGATTCCTGATATGCGCGAGCTCGTGCGCGATCACGCCGGCGAGTTCCTCGCGGCTGAGCTGGCGCATCAGGCCGGTGGTGACGGCGACGGCCGCGTTCTCGGGATTGCGGCCGGTCGCGAACGCATTGGGCTGCGCCTCGTCCATCAGGAACACGCGCGGCATCGGCAGCCCGGCGCGGCCCGCAAGCTCGGCGACGAGACCGACCAGTTCGGGCGCGCTGCCACGGTCGACCTCATGGGCGCCGTACATCGAGAGCACCATGCGATCTGAATTCCAGTAGGTGAAGAGATTGGTCGCGGCGGCAACCAGAAGCGCGATCAGGGCGCCGGCGGCACCGCCGATCAGATAGCCCACGCCCATGAACAGGGTAGTGAGACCTGCGAGCAGCATTGCGGTACGAAGATAGTTCATGGCCGTCTCCTGGGGCGGCCGCGGAGCGAGCCTTTGGCCGGCGCAATTGAGGTAGGGATGACCCCGGCCCGGGCGCAAGGTTTCAGGGTGCGTCGCGGAGCCGCGGCACTGGTTTGCGCTCGATCATTCCACTAAACTTCGTCAAGAATCCAAGCGTCTCCCTCCCCGGAAACCTCATGCTCCAGACCCGATTTGCGATCGCGGCCGCCGCTCTGCTCTCGTTCGCCCTTCCCGCCTCCGCCCAGTTCGCGCCGCCGCCCGCCAAGCCCGCCGCCCCCAAGGCTACAGCGCCCTCGCCCCGCGCGGCCTCGTGCCACAATGGTGCGAGTTTCGATCGCTTCCTCGCCGAGGTGAAACAGCAGGCCGTTGCCGCCGGCGTCTCGCAGCGGACGATCGCGGAGGCCTCGCCCTATCTCGTCTACGACCAGGGCATAGTCAACCGCGACCGCGGCCAGCGCGTGTTCGGCCAGCTCTTCACCGAATTCGCCGGCCGCATGGCCGCGCCCTATCGCATGCAGAACGGTCAGCAGCACATCAAGCAACATGCGGCGGCGTTCGCGCGCGCCGAGAAGGAATACGGTGTGCCGCCGGCGGTGATCGCCGCGTTCTGGGGCCTCGAGAGCGATTTCGGCGTCAACATGGGCAATCTGCCGACACTGAGATCGCTGGTGTCGCTCGCCTATGACTGCCGGCGCTCGGAGATGTTCGTGAACGAGACCATCGCCGCGCTGAAGATCATCGACCGCGGCGACCTGCATCCGGACGAGATGATCGGCTCCTGGGCCGGCGAGCTCGGCCAGACGCAATTCCTGCCGACGCATTACGTCAACTACGCCGTCGACTATGACGGCGATGGCCGGCGCGACCTGCTGCGCAGCGAGGACGACGTGATCGGCTCGACCGCGAACTACATCGCCAACGGATTGAAGTGGCGGCGCGGCGAGCCGTGGCTGGAGGAGATCAAGGTCCCGCAGAACCTGCCGTGGGATCAGACCGATCTCACCGTGCAGCAGCCGCGCTCGAAATGGGGGCAGCTGGGCGTTACCTATCCCGATGGCCGCCCGCTGCCGAGCGACAATCTCGCCGGCTCCGTGCTGTTGCCGATGGGACGATTTGGGCCGGCCTTCATGGCCTACCCGAATTTTGCGGCTTACACCGAGTGGAATAACTCGCTGATCTATTCGACCACCGCGGGCTATCTCGCCTCGCGCATCGCGGGCGCCGCACCGATGCGCAAGCCGGCGCAACCCGTCGCGCAATTGCCGTTCAACGAGCTCAAACAATTGCAGCAGCTGCTGGTCCAGGCCGGCTTCAATGTCGGCAAGGTCGACGGCGTGCTGGGGCAGCAGAGCCGGGCGGCGGTGAAGGCGATGCAGATCAAGTACGGCCTGCCGGCGGATTCCTGGCCGACCGCCGAGCTGCTCGCCCGCATGCGTGGCGGCACGGCACAGGCGCAACCGGCAGGGGCCGCGCGGTAGAATTATCCCATCGCAAAAGTCGCTTCCGCGATTGTATTCTTCCATGCTGCTCCCATGTGAGGGGTTCAGGCTTTCCCTGAGATTCCCCGTCCATTGAAGCGAGCATCACATGTCCTTTCACGACGCCGTCGTCCCCGCGTACCTGCAAATACTGAACAGCCTTACCGGCCTGCTCACCAAGGCCGAGGCGCATTGCGCGGCCAAGAAGATCGATCCGAGCGTCCTGCTCGGCTCCCGCCTCTTCCCTGACATGCTGCCGCTGTCAAAGCAGATCCAGCTCGTCAGCGACCACGCCGCCAGGGGCTGCGCCCGGCTGACCAACAGCGAAATACCCTCGATGCCCGACACCGAAACGAGCTTTGCGGAGTTGAAGCAGCGGCTGGCCAAGACTGTCGACTACGTCAAATCGTTCAAGCCCGCGCAATTCGAGGGCGCCGAGGCCAGGGACGTCACCTTCCCGATCGGCGCCGGCAAATCCATGACGATGAAGGGCCAGCAATTCCTGAGCTCGTTCTCGCTGCCCAATCTCTATTTCCACGCCGCGACCGCGCACGGCATCCTGCGCCACAACGGCGTCGAGATCGGCAAGCGTGACTTCCTCGGCGCGAACTGATTTGCGGATTTGCACGGCGGCGGCAGCGGAAATCCACTGCCGTCACTCAAATTTCACATGAATTATGCTACGCGCTCGCCGCCGCCTAGCTCGCCTGCACTTTCCGTATGGCTCATCCCTTGCGCCGATTGCCGCGATGCACAACTGTCCCAGACCTCCCACTGCCTGAAAGCATTCCCATGAGCCATCCGACCAAATTGTTTGAGACCTACAAGCTCGGCCCGATCACGCTGGCCAACCGCATCGTGATGGCGCCGCTGACGCGCAACCGCGCCGTTCCCGGCACGTTCGTCCCCAGCCCGCTCGCCGCCGACTATTACGCCCAGCGCGCCTCCGCAGGCCTGCTGATCACCGAAGCGAGCCAGGTGTCGCAGCAGGGACAGGGCTACCAGGACACCCCCGGCATCTACACCAAGGACCAGGTCGCCGGCTGGCGCAAGGTTACCAACCAGGTGCATGAGCACGGCGGCAAGATCTACATCCAGCTCTGGCATGTCGGCCGCATCTCGCATGTCGACCTCCAGGCAGGTGGCGCAGCCCCGGTGGCGCCGAGCGCGATCCGCGCCAAGGGCAAGACCTTCGTCAACGGCACCTTCGCCGACGTCTCCGAGCCCCGCGCACTCGAGCTCTCCGAAATTCCCGGCATCATCGACGATTTCAGGCGCGCGACGAAGAACGCGCTCGAGGCCGGCTTCGACGGCGTCGAGATTCACGGTGCCAATGGCTATCTGCTCGACCAGTTCGCCAAGGACGGCGCCAACAAGCGCACCGATGCCTATGGTGGCTCGATCGAGAACCGCGCGCGCCTGATGCTGGAGGTGTCGAAGGCTGTCGTGGCCGAAGCCGGCGCCGACCGCACCGGCATCCGCATCTCGCCGGTGACGCCCGCCAACGACATCGTGGATTCCAATCCGCAGGCCTTGTTCGACCATATCGTCGACGGGCTCAGCGCGCTCAAGCTGGTCTATCTCCACGTCGTCGAGGGCGCCACGGGCGGGCCACGCGACTTCGCGCCGTTCGACTATGCGAGCCTGCGCAAGCGCTTCTCCGGCGCCTACATCGCCAACAACGGCTACGATTTCGATCTCGCCACCAAGGTGCTGGACGCCAATGCCGCCGACCTCATCGCGTTCGGCAAGCCGTTCATCTCCAACCCCGACCTCGTCGAACGGCTGAAGACGGGTGCGGCGCTGAACGAGCCCGACAAGAGCACGTTCTATGGCGGCGGGGCGAAGGGGTATACGGATTACCCGACGCTGGCAGCGGCGAAGTAGGGGCTGCTACACAGTCCACGCGCAATTCCAATCCGTCATCCTGAGGCGTGAGCCATGCGACGCAAAGCGGCGCCTGGCGAGCCTCGAAGGATGAACGGCCGGGATGCAGCGGGGCCTGTCGTCCTTCCAGGCTCGTCCTGCGCTGCAGGACGAGCACCTCAGGATGACGGCTATAGCCCGGCCTCTCCCCGCAAGCGGGGAGAGACAAAGAAAAAAGGCCAGGATTTCTCCCGGCCTTTCGTCGTTAGGTCGTTGCCTTACTGCAGCGAGGCGCGCTTGGGCGGGGTGGCCGGCCACGACTTGATCAGGGTGTCGTAGTCGATCGTCTCGCCCTTCGGCTTCTCGTTGGCGAGCTTGCGCTGCGGCGCGAGGGTGCCGTCCTTCTGGGCCTTGGCGTACCAGTACTCGGCCGACTCCTTCTTGTGCAGCTTCGGACCGCAGGCACCCTGCACGCCGGACTTCTCGAGACGCTCCATGACGGAGTCCTGGGCAGCGGCGAGCGAGTCCATCGCGGCCTGCGGGGTCTTCGCACCGGACGACGCATCGCCGATGTTCTGCCACCACAGCTGCGCGAGCTTGGGATAGTCGGGCACGTTGTTGCCGGTCGGGGTCCACTGCACGCGCGCGGGCGAGCGGTAGAACTCGATCAGGCCGCCGAGCTTCGGCGCACGCTCGGTGAACGACTTGTCCCAGATGTCGGATTCACGGATGAAGGTGAGACCGACATGGCTCTTCTTCAAGGACACGGTCTTGGAGACGATGAACTGGAGATAGAGCCAGGCTGCCTTGCGGCGATCCGCCGGGGTCGACTTCAGCAGCGTCACGGAGCCGGCGTCCTGGTAGCCGAGCTTCATGCCTTCCTTCCAGTACGCGCCGTGCGGCGACGGAGCCATACGCCATTTCGGCGTACCGTCACCGTTCATCACCGCGATGCCCGGCTTCACCATGTCGGCGGTGAAGGCGGTGTACCAGAACATCTGCTGGGCGATGTTGCCCTGCGCCGGGACCGGACCGGACTCCGAGAAGGTCATGCCCTGAGCCTGCGGCGGAGCATACTTCTTCATCCACTCGAGGTACTTCGTGATCGAGTAGACCGCGGCCGGACCGTTGGTGTCGCCACCACGTTCGATCGAGGAGCCGACCGGACGGCAGCCTTCCATGCGGATGCCCCATTCGTCGACCGGCAGACCGTTGGGAATGCCCTTGTCGCCGTTGCCGGCCATCGACAGCCAGGCGTCGGTGAAGCGCCAGCCGAGCGAGGGGTCCTTCTTGCCATAATCCATATGGCCGTACACCTTGACGCCGTTGATCTCCTTGATGTCGTTGGTGAAGAACTCGGCGATGTCCTCGTAGGCCGACCAGTTCACGGGCACGCCGAGCTCGTAACCATATTTGGCCTTGAACTTGGCCTTGTAGTCCGGGTTGGTGAACCAGTCGTAGCGGAACCAGTAGAGGTTGGCGAACTGCTGGTCGGGCAGCTGGTAGAGCTTGCCGTCCGGCGCGGTGCCGAACGACTTGCCGATGAAGTCGTTGACGTCGAGCATGGGATCGGTGACGTCCTTGCCCTCGCCGGTCATGTAGTCCGACAGCGCGATGGTCTGACCGTAGCGGAAGTGGGTGCCGATCAGGTCGGAATCGTTGATCCAGCCGTCATAGACGTTCTTGCCCGACTGCATCTGGGTCTGCAGCTTCTCGACGACGTCACCTTCCTGGATGATGTCGTGCTTGAGCTTGATGCCGGTGAGCTCGGAGAACGCTTTTGCCAGCGTCTGCGATTCATATTCGTGGGTCGTGATGGTCTCGGAGACGACGTTGATCTCCATGCCCTTGAACGGCTCGGCGGCCTTGGCGAACCACTCCAGCTCCTTCTTCTGCTCGTCCTTCGACAGGGTCGAGGGCTGGAATTCCGCAATCCACTTCTGGATCACGGCGTCGTCGGCGGCGCGGACCGGCGCCGAAACGGCGACCGCTACCGCAATGATGGCTGCCGCACTCGATACGCTCAGCAGGCTGACCTTGGTCAGCGGACCTTTCCTTCTAGACCGTCGCATGTTGTTCCTCCGTTGCAGCGACAAACTTTTTACAGGCCCGGGTTGATCCCGGATCTGGCCGTCCCTTCGCGAGTTTCAGACCGTGCGAAAAATCAGCGCGGCCGTGACCAGCGAAATTCCTGATGCGAGCCACAGGCTCGAGATTTCAAAACCTTCCTCGCCGATCGGCACCGTCGCAAGCGCGTCGGTGCCCATGAAAGCGATCCACAAGAGGTGGATGACGGCCGCGGCGATCAGCGAGACGAACAGGCGATCGCCGCGCGTGGTCGGGATGCGCAGCACGCCGACGCGCTCGGCCTCGGGATAGGCTGCGGCCAGGTAGGTCATCACGGCGAGCGTGCCGGCAAGCGCCACGAAGAAGATCGCCGTCGGCAGCGTCCAGGCCATCCATGCGATGGATTCCATGCTCTTACTCCTTGCGCATGATCTGGTCCGGAAACCGGTTTCCACTTTCCGGGATCATGCGCTCCTCCCTAGACCCGACCGAGCGCGAAGCCGCTCGCGATGTAATTGCGGACGAACCAGATCACGAGCGCGCCCGGAATGATAGTGAGCACGCCGGCCGCCGCCAGCAGTCCCCAGTCCATGCCGGCAGCCGACACCGTGCGGGTCATGATGGCGGCAATCGGCTTGGCGGAGACCGAGGTCAGCGTGCGCGCGAGCAGCAGTTCGACCCAGGAGAACATGAAGCAGAAGAAGGCGGCGACGCCGATGCCGCTGGCGATCAGCGGCACCAGGATCCTGAGGAAGAAGCGCGGGAAGGAATAGCCGTCAAGGAAGGCCGTCTCGTCGATTTCGCGCGGCACGCCCGAGACGAAGCCTTCGAGGATCCAGACGGCCAGCGGCACGTTGAAGATGCAATGCGCGAGCGCGACCGCCCAGGGCGTATCGAACAGGCCGATCGCCGAATAGAGGTTGAAGAACGGCAGCGCATAGACCGCGGCCGGCGCCATCCGGTTCGACAGCAGCCAGAAGAACAGATGCTTGTCGCCGAGGAAGCGGTAGCGCGAAAAGGCGTAGGCTGCCGGCAGCGCCACCGAGATCGAGATAATGGTGTTGAGAACGACGTATTCCAGCGAATTGATGTAGCCGGAATACCAGCTCTCGTCGGTGAAGATGCGGCGGTAATGCTGCAGCGTCGGCGTATGGGGCCACAGCGTCATCGTCGAGACGATCTCGGCGTTGGTCTTGAAGCTCATGTTGACGAGCCAGTAGATCGGCAGCAGCAGGAAGATCAGGAACATTGCCATGATGGCGCGACGGCCGGGGATCGAATGCATCACGCGGCTCCTTCCTGGTGCTTACGCTCGTTACCTGCATTGGTCATGACGGTGTAGAAGATCCAGCAGACGATCAGGATGATCAGATTGTAGACCAGCGAGAGCGCGGCAGCCTTGCCGAGGTCGAACTGGCCAAGCGCGATCTTGACCAGCTCGATCGACACGAAGGTCGTCGAGTTGCCGGGACCGCCGCCGGTGACGACGAACGGCTCGGTGTAGATCATGAAACTGTCCATGAAGCGCAGCAGGACCGCGATCAGCAGCACGCGGTTCATCTTCGGCAGCTGGATCGCCTTGAACACGGCCCAGCGCGAGGCGCCGTCGATCTGGGCGGCCTGATAATAGGCCTCCGGAATCGATTTCAGGCCGGCATAGCAGAGCAGCGCCACGAGGCTGGTCCAGTGCCAGACGTCCATCACGATGACGGTGACCCAGGCGTCGATGTCGTTGGACACGTAATTGTAGTCGATGCCGATGTGGTTGAGCACATAGCCGAGCAGGCCGATGTCGGGCCGGCCGAAGATCTGCCAGATCGTGCCGACCACGTTCCACGGAATCAGGAGCGGAAGCGCCAGGATCACGAGGCAGGCCGCGACGGTCCATCCCTGGCGGGGCATCGACAGCGCCACGACGATGCCGAGCGGCACCTCGATCGCGAGGATCACCAGCGAGAAGAACAGATTGCGCCCGAGCGAGGCGAGGAAGCGGCCGCCGAGATCGGTCGAGGGATCGAGCAATTCCTTGAACCAGCCGACACCGTTCCAGAAGAACTGGTTGTTGCCGAAAGTGTCCTGCATCGAATAGTTCACCACCGTCATCAGCGGCAGCACCGCCGAGAAGGCGACGACCAGGAAAACCGGCAGCACCAGGAACCAGGCTTTTTGGTTGACGGTCTTGTCCATCAGACGGCCCCCTCCACCAGAAGGCTGTCGGCATAGACGTGGACGTGCGACGGATCGAATTTCAGCCCGGCATTGCCGTCGGAGCCGGCGAAGCCGGCCGGCGCGCGCGCCGCGAGCCTGGCGTCGCCGACACGCACGCGCGCGAAGCGGATGCGGCCGAGATCATCGACACGGTCGATCTTCGCCGTGAGCAGGCCGGGCGCGGGCGCAAGGGCGTCGACGAATTCCGGACGCACGCCGATCTCGATCCTGGCATTTGCCGGCAGATTGTCGTAGCTGCGGTTCAGCGCGATGACGTGGCCGCCGATCCTGGCTTCGCGGCCCCTCACCTCCGCCGGCAAGATGTTCATGCCGGGCGAGCCGATGAAATAGCCCACGAACGTGTGCGCCGGCTTGTCGAACAGCTCGGCCGGGGTGCCGCTCTGGACCACGCGGCCGTCATGCATGACGACCACGGTGTCGGCGAAGGTCAGCGCCTCGGTCTGGTCGTGGGTGACGTAAATCATCGTGAGATCGAGTTCACGATGCAGCGCCTTCAGCTTGGAGCGGAGCTGCCATTTCAGCTCGGGGTCGATCACCGTCAGCGGCTCGTCGAACAGCACTGCGGCGACGTCGGAGCGGACGAGGCCGCGGCCGAGCGAGATCTTCTGCTTGGCGTCGGCGGTGAGCCGCGTCGCCTTGCGGTTCAGATAGGGTTCGAGATCGAGCAGGCGGCCGATCTCGGCGACGCGCTTGTCGATCTCGGCCTTCGGCACGCCGCGGTTCTTCAAGGGAAACGCCAGGTTCTGCCCCACGGTCATGGTGTCGTAGATCACCGGAAACTGGAATACCTGGGCGATGTTGCGCTTCTGGGTTGACAGCGGTGTGATGTCCTGGCCGTCGAACAGGATTTTTCCCCGCGACGGCGTGATGATGCCGGAGATGACGTTGAGCAGCGTGGTCTTGCCGCAGCCGCTTGGGCCGAGCAGCGCATAGGCGCCGCCCTGCCGCCAGGTCATGGTCACGGGCTTCAGCGCAAAGCTGTCCTGCGGCGCATCGTTGCCGCCGTAGGAATGCGCGAGATCGACGAGGTCAATGCGGGCCATGTCGCATCTCCCTTACGAACCCGGCGCGGCGACCAGACGGTCGGCCGCGTCGAAGACGAAAACATCATTGGGATCGAGCACGGCGTCGAGCGTCTGGCCGGGCTCGAATTCGTGCACGCCGTGCAGCACAGCAACCCAGTTCGATCCGTCGCGGGTCAAATGCACGAAGCTCTCCGAACCGGTGATTTCGGTCACCGTGACCGTGGCATGGAAGGCATGGCGGTCAGTCTCGCCATTTGCGAGCGCGAGTTGATGCGCGCGAAAGCCGACGCGATAGGCGCCGTCGGCGAGCGAAGAATACAGACCTGAGGCCGGCGCGGCGATGCCGCCCGCATAAGCGACCTTCCCGTTCTTCTTCTCGATTCCGACGATGTTGAGCGGCGGATCGGAGAACACCTGCGCGACACGCAGCGTCTGCGGCTGGCGGTAAACCCGGGGCGTCTCGCCGATCTGGAGCGCCTGTCCCTCCCACATGCACACGGTGTTGCCGCCAAGCAGCAACGCCTCGGTCGGCTCGGTGGTGGCATAAACGAAGATCGCACCCGATGCCTCGAAAATGCGCGGCAGCTCGGCGCGCAGCTCCTCGCGCAGCTTGTAGTCGAGATTGGCGAGCGGCTCGTCGAGCAGCACGAGATCGGCGCCCTTGACCAGCGCGCGCGCCATCGCGGTGCGCTGCTGCTGGCCACCGGAGAGCTGGAGCGGCGTGCGCTTCAGGAACGGCTCAAGCCGCAGCAACCGCGCGGCTTCCGCCACGCGCGCCTCGATCTCGTCACGCGGCTTGCCCTGGACGCGCAGCGGCGAGGCAATGTTCTCATAGACCGTCAGCGAGGGATAGTTGATGAATTGCTGATAGACCATGGCAACCGAACGCTTGCGCACGTCGACACCGGTGACGTCCGTGCCGTTGACCAGCACCTTGCCTGTGGTCGGCTTGTCGAGACCGGCGAGCAGCCGCATGATCGAGGTCTTGCCCGAGAGCGTCGGCCCGAGGAGCACGTTGAGCGTGCCGCTCTCCAGCGTCAGCGAGACGTCGCGGATGTGATCGATGCCGTCAACAGTCCGGGTCACGTGATCGAGTGTCACGGTCATGCGCGTCCTCCCGCTTCCAGCGGGGGACTTTGCGGCAAACCGTGGGCTGCAATCCAGTCGTCCAAGGCAGCGATCTCGTCGGCAGATAGTCGCAGGCCGAGCTTGGAACGGCGCCAGACGATGTCCTCGGCAGTGACGGCCCATTCATTGGCCATGAGGTAGCGGACCTCGCGCTCCGTCAGCGTCGCGCCGAAATCCTGGCCGAGATCGGCGGCGGATTTCGCATCGCCGAGCAGCTTTGACGCCCTCGTGCCATAGGCGCGCGCGAGACGCCGGGCATGTTCGTGGCTGAGGAAGGGATAGCCGCGCTGAAGTTCGGCGATCAGGCCGTCCACGTCGGACACCCCCATGTCGCCGCCGGGCAGCGACGCCTTGCCGGTCCAGCCTTCGCCCGCCTTGGCACTGCGAAGATAGGGCGCGAGCCGTTCCAGCGCCTCCTCGGCGAGACGGCGATAGGTCGTGATCTTGCCGCCGTAGATCGAAAGCAGCGGTACGCCGCCGGGCGTGTCGAGTTCGAACACGTAATCGCGGGTCGCCGCCTTGGCTTCGCTGGCGCCGTCGTCATAGAGCGGCCGCACGCCGGAATAGGTCCAGACCACGTCCTCGGGCGTCACAGCCTTGGCCAGATATTCGCTGGTGGCGGCGCAAAGGTACTGGATCTCCTCGCTCGTCGCCTTCACCTTGGAGGGATCGCCGTCATAGTCGCGATCGGTGGTGCCGATCAGCGTGAAATCGTCCTGGTACGGAATCACGAAAATGATGCGGCCATCCGCGTTCTGGAACATGTAGGCGCGGTCGTGGTCGTAGAGCTTCTTCACGACGATGTGGGAGCCCTGCACGAGGCGGACCTTGGCCTTCGCATTCACGCCGGCGCCGCGGCCAAGTACGTCCTCGACCCAGGGGCCACCGGCATTGACCACCGCGCGGGCCTGGATCTGCGAGCGCACGCCGGTCCGCATCTCGACCATGCTGACGGTCCAGATGCCGTCGGACTGGCGAATTTCGGTCGCGCGGGTGCGGGTGCGGATCTCGGCGCCCTTGTCGGCGGCATCGCGCGCGTTGAGCACGACGAGACGGGCGTCGTCGACGAAGCAGTCCGAATATTCGAAGGCGCGGCTGTAGCGGTTCGGGATCAGGGGCTTTCCGACCTCGTCGCGCCGCAGATCGACCGAGCGGGTCGCCGGCAGCAGGTGACGGCCACCGATGTGGTCATAGAGGAAGAGGCCGAGCCGCAGCAGCCAGGCAGGACGCAGCCCGGCATGATGGGGCAGAACGAAACGCAAGGGACGAATGATGTGGGGCGCGATGCCCCAGAGGATCTCGCGCTCGATCAGCGCCTCGCGGACCAGCCGAAACTCGTAATATTCGAGATAGCGCAGTCCGCCATGCACCAGCTTGGTCGACCAGGACGACGTCCCGCTCGCCAGGTCGTTCATTTCGCACAGAAATACAGTGTTGCCGCGACCCACCGCGTCCCGCGCGATGCCACAGCCGTTAACACCGCCTCCGATGATGGCGAGGTCGAAAATCCGCTCCAACAGACGCATCCCCCGGGCACCGCTCGTTCCGTCGAGCGGCTACTTTCGCTTTTGATTAGATCACACCGGAAAACGAAAGCAAGACGAAAGACAGGAGAAAGGAAGTGAAAGGGGGGCTTTATTGTGGGCAAAAGGCAGGAAAATTCAGCACCCAGAATGACGATCCGAGAAGCGGCAAGCCCTTGAAGGGTCGGCCATAAAGAATTATAGTCATTATGGTCATTATGGTGCCATTCGCATGGCCGATCGTCAAACTGCGCCCGACTCACTTCCGGCTGATGACACCTGGACGCTTGCCAATGCCAAGGCACGCCTGTCCGAGGTGATCGAGCGCGCCCAGACCGGTCCCCAAGTCATCACCCGGCACGGCAAGCCCAATGCCGTTATTGTCTCCGCCGACGAATGGGCACGCAAGACGACGCGCAAGGGCACGCTGGCTGAATTCCTGCTGGCTTCGCCACTGCGCGGCGCCGACCTCGATCTTGAGCGGGTTCACGACACCCCACGCGACGAGATGCCGTGAGCCTGCTGCTCGACACGAATGTGCTGTCGGAGGTTCAGCGGCCAACGCCCTCCCCGAAAGTCCTGGCCTGGCTCGATACGATCGACGAGGATCGGGCGTTCATCAGCGTGGCCTCGATCGCCGAACTTCGCCGCGGCATCGCATTGCTGGATGACGGCCGCACGCGTACGGCACTGGCCGCCTGGCTCGGCCAGGATCTGCCGGAGCGTTTTGCCGGGCGCATCCTGCCGATCGACCACGCGGTGGCCGAGCGCTGGGGCGACCTGATGGCTCAGAGCCGCAGAAGCAGTGTTGCGTTGTCGGTCATGGATGGCTTCTTTGCGGCAACCGCGCTTGCGTACAACTTCACGCTCGTCACGCGCAATGTGAAGGATTTTGCCGCATTCGGCGTGCCGCTGCTCAACCCGTGGGATGACGAATAGTCTACCTCAGCCTGACCACCGGTGCCGCATCCTGCGGGTCGGCCTGGACGTCATCGACATCCCCCGCCCCCTTCGGCATCGCCGCAACCACCTCGATACCCTTGCCGTGGCAGATCGTGGCGAGGCGCTCGGGCAATTCCTGATCGGTGACGAAAGTCTGGATCTGGCTGATATGGGCGATGCGCACCGGCGCGCTGCGCCTCAGCTTCGTCGAGTCCGCGACCAGCATGACGCTGCGGGCGTTGGCGATGATGGCTTGCGCGACCTGCACCTCGCGATAGTCGAAGTCGAGCAGCGCGCCCTCCTCGTCGATCGCGGATGCGCCGATGATGGCGTAATCGACCTTGAACTGGCCGATCAGTTGCGTCGCGGTCGAGCCGACCACGGCGCCGTCGGCCCGCCGCACCGTGCCACCAGCGACCACCACCTCGATGCGGGGATGGCGGTAGAGCAGCATCGCGACGTTGAGGTTGTTGGTGATGACGAGAAGATCCTCGTGCGAGGTCAGCGCGCTCGCGACCTCCTCGGTGGTGGTGCCGATGTTGATGAAGAGCGAGCAGCCGTTCGGGATCAGCGATGCGGCGGCAACGCCGATCGCCTTCTTCTCGTCAGCGGCGACGAAGCGCCGCGCCTCATAGGCGAGGTTCTCGACTCCGGAGGCGATGATCGCGCCGCCGTGGATGCGGGTCAGCGAGCGCCGCTCGCAAAGATCGTTGAGATCCTTTCGGATGGTCTGCGCGGAAACCTCGAACCTGCGCGCCAGCTCCTCGACCATGACGCGGCCCGATGCGCGCGCGATGTTGAGGATTTCAGCTTGGCGATGGGTCAATCCGGTCACGGCGATGGCCTCACATCAGGATGCCGCATGGTGCGGCGGTTCGCGCGATCGGTCAATGCGGACACCGATCACGGTTAACGGTCGCGGCACTTCACCACGCCAGAGCGGCGGCGAGACGCGCGAGCAGTTCCGGATCGTCAAAGGCGCCGGCGGACGCGACGGCGCCTGATCCAACGAGGTCGGCATGGCTGAGGCTGGTCCGGATGCCGATGGTCGGAATGCCTGCAGCCGTCGCCGACTGCACACCGGAGCGGGAATCCTCGAACGCGATTGAGGCCGCCGCGCCGGCGCCGACGACGCGCAGTCCTTCCTGATAGGGCAGCGGATGCGGCTTACCGTGCGGCAGCTCCTCCCCGATCACGATCGCCTTGAAGCGATGCGTGATGCCGAGACCGTCGAGCAGCAGTTCGGCATTGAGTCGGGGCGCGTTGGTCACCGCGGCCATGGGAATGCCGGCGTCATCTGCGCGGTCCAGCAGCGCCATCAGACCAGGCAGCGGTTCGATCTGCCCGGCGACGAGCGTGCGGAAGACCTGCTCCTTCTCGCCGAGGATGACGGCGCGCTGGTCCGGCGCCTCATCGGGCAGGAAGCGCTCGCCGATCGACAAATTGGAGAAACCCTGCAGCTCCCTGGAGAAGCGCGCGTGGTCTAACACGTGCCCGCGCGGCCCGAGCACCTGGTTGAACGCCTTCAGGTGCAAGGGGTCGGTGTTGGCGAGCGTGCCGTCGATGTCGAACAGCAACGCCCGGCCGAAAGCTTCGATCATGTCCGTACCTTCCCAGATGCGCGGCGCATCAATGCGAAAGAGGTATCAACACACTCATCGTCGCGCAATGACGCATCGACACGACCATCACGCGGCACTCGACAAAGCCGCGGGCGGCTGCGACACTTGGTGCAAGATCAAAAAGGAGGAAACGATGACCATCAACCGACGCGATCTGGCTCTCTCGACTCTTGCTGTCTCCGTTCTTGCCGTCTCCACACTGGCTCCCACGGCGCCGGCGCTGGCGGCCTCAGCCGACGAGGAAGCGGTGGCGAAGAAGGTCGAGGCCTTCCGCCTCGCCCAGATCGCGGCCGATCCGAAGGCGCTCGCCGCGCTCTGCGCGGACGAGGTGAGCTACAGCCATTCAAATGGAAAGGTGGAGGACAAGGCGACCTTCGTCGCCAATGCCACCGACGGCAAATCGAAATTCCTGTCGATCGAATATCAGGACCCGACCATCAGGGTCGTCGGCCCTGCCGCGATCGTCCGCTTCCACTGGATCGGCGAACAGGAGATGGTGGCCGATGGCAAGAAAGTCTCGACCAACCTTCACATCCTGATGAACTGGCAGAAGCAGGGCGACGACTGGAAGCTGCTGTCGCGGGCTGCGACGAAGCTGTGATGATGCTTCCAACCCTCTCCCCTTGTGGGAGAGGGTGGATCGCCGCGCAGCGGCGAGACGGGTGAGGGGTATCTATCCTCACGGGCAGCCGTACGAATGGTGAGAACCCTCATCCGGCGCTTCGCGCCACCTTCTCCCACAAGGAGAGAAGGAAGAAAACTACGCAGCCTCCTTCACATCGCCGTTAACCAGTTTGCGCGCGGCGCGCTCGGCTTCGCGGGCGTTGCGGAAGAGCTGGCCTTCGAGACGATTGAACGCGTGAGACGAGGCGAAGAAGCAGTATCCGCCCTGGCCGCGAACGACGATTCCCGCGGTCTGTGAATTGACTTCGATGATGTAGCTGTCCGGCATGGTCCGTAGATTCCTCAATGCGCGCAAACAACCGGATCTCTGCCCAAAAGTTCCTCGGGCAAATCAGCCGGTTTCGACCCCGAATCGACGTGCCATTGAGTACGCGGGGACCTCATCCGTTTTATGACTGGTTGTTGGCGAAGCCGCGACGCGGTGACTCAGTCGCGCCGCGTTTCGCCGCGCCGCACCTCTTCGTGAGATCAGACCGAATGCCGCGTGCGGTTACGTCGCGATCGGCGGTTCGTCCCGGCGGATCGTTTGCGGACGTCCCTCGTCGTCGATCGAGACATAGGTAAAATTGCCGTCGGTCACCAGGATCGGTTGCAGCTCCTTGCGTCGCAGCGCCCAGGCTTCGAGATGCACGGTCATCGAAGTGCGCCCGACTCGTACGAGATTGGCATAGACGGAAACGAGATCGCCGACATAGACGGCCTTGCGGAAATTCATCGCCTCGATCGCCACCGTCACCGTGCGCGAGCGCGCGACCTTCGATGCGAACACGCCGCCGCCGACATCCATCTGGCTGAGCAGCCAGCCGCCGAAGATATCGCCATTGGCGTTGGTGTCGGCGGGCATCGCCAGCGTACGAATGCAGAGATCGCCGCTCGGCCCGGTTGCTCCATCTGCACTCATATGCCCCTCACTTTTGACCCGTCCCGGCGCGCAAGCGGGCGGCCTAATCGGGCCGCACCATCTCGAACATGTTTTCCGGCTTGATCTCGAAATAATCGCCGCGGCGCCCGGCGCGCACGATCGGGCGGGCAGCGGCGGTCTGGTAGACGCCGTCCTCGATCAGGGCCTTGTCGATGTGGACGGCGACGACCTCGCCCAGCGTCAGCCAGGCGTCGGCCGCCTTGCCGTCGGCGCCCTTGAGGCGGACGATGTCGGAGACCTTGCATTCGAAGGCGACCGGGCTCTCGCCGACGCGCGGTACGTTGACGAGCTTGCCGGGCACGGCGGTGAGGCCGGCGATCTCAAACTCGTCGACTTCAGGGCCGACATGCGCGGCGGTCGCGTTCATGTGTTTTGCAAGATCCATGGTGGTCAAATTCCACACGAACTCGCGGGTCTGCTCCATGTTCGCCACCGTGTCCTTCCAGTTGGTGGAGGAAAAGCCGATGATCGGCGGCACGTAGCAGAACGCGTTGAAGAAGCTGTAGGGGGCGAGGTTGACGTGGCCCTTGGCGTCGCGGGAGGAGATCCAGCCGATCGGCCGTGGCGCGATGATGGCGTTGAAGGGATCGTGCTTGAGGCCATGGCCCTTGGAGGGCTCGTAGAAGTGCAGGTCTTTGTTGGTCACGCGCTGTTTCTCCGTTTTCCGTCATTCCGGGGCGGTCCGCAGGACCGAAACCGGAATCTCGAGATTCCGGGTTCGATGCTTCGCATCGCCCCGGAATGACGGTCAACTCAAAACATGGGTCAGGGGCGCGGGGACAGACCCGCGATGACGAAATCGATCATCTGGTCGATGGTCGGGCCGGGCTTGGTGGCGCACTGGGCGATCATCTGGGGGTGGAAGAAGCGCATCATCGCGGTGCAGGCGCACATCGCGGCCAACGGCAGGTCGGGCACCTCGAATTCGCCGGACGCGGCGCCCTGGCCGATCACCTCGCCGATCATCGAGGTAATGAGTTCCATATGGGCGGCGCAGACGTCCCAGTCCTCCTGCATCGCGATCTCGACCATCTCGTGCAGCTTGTTGTCGCCGACATAGCGTTCGGTGTTCATGCGATGCACGGTCGTGAGCAACTCGCGGAAACGCGCCGGCACGGGGCCGGGCCGCGCCACGATCCGCAGCGCCTCCAGTTCCACCTCGCCCATCAGCGAACGCGCCACGGCTTGATGGATCGCCTTCTTCGATTCGAAGAAGCGATACACATTGGCGGGGCTCATCCTGAGCTCCTTGGCGATGTCCCCGACCGTGGTCTTCTGATAGCCGATCTGGCGGAACAGCCGTTCTGCCACCTCGAGAATACGGTCCCGGGTGTCGCCTTCGATATGTTCCGAAACAAGGGCCATCAGTCAGGACTCTTTCGCCAGCAGTCTTCTCATTTATTCAGCCGCTTCAGCAAGGGGAATTGCCGGATGCTCATCGCTGCCATGCTGCGACGCAGCGGAGGACTGATCCGGGGTGCCCGCTTCGTCCAGGCTCTTCCTGAACCAGAGGGCATAGAGGCCCGGCAGGTACAAGAGGGTCAGGAAGGTCGCGACGAACAGGCCGCCCATGATGGTGATCGCCATCGGGCCCCAGAAGGCCGAGCGCGACAGCGGGATCATGGCGAGGATCGCGGCGAGCGCCGTCAGCACCACCGGACGGGCGCGGCGGACGGTCGCCTCCACGATCGCCTCGCGCCGGGTCAGACCGTGCGCGACGTCGGTTTCGATCTGGTCGACCAGGATGACCGTGTTGCGCATGATCATGCCGGCGAGCGCGATCAAGCCAAGCAGCGCCACGAAGCCGAACGGGGCGTTGGCCACGTTGAGACCCAGCGAGGCGCCGACGATGCCGAGCGGTGCGGTGAGGAACACCAGGATCAGGCGCGAGAAGCTTTGCAGCTGGATCATCAGCAGCGTCAGCATCCCCATGACCATCAGCGGGAAGAGGATGAAGATCGAAGCGTTGCCCTTGGCGGATTCCTCGAACGCGCCACCTGGCTCGATTCGGTAGGCCGGCTCGAGGTTATCCTTGATCGCCTTCAGCTTCGGCGTGATCTGGTTGGTGACGTCGGGCGCCTGCACGCCGTCGACGACATCGGAGCGCACGGTGATAGCCATGTCGCGGTTGCGCCGCCACATGATCGGCTCCTCGTGGGCATACTCGATCCTGGCGATCTGCTGCAGCGGCACGGCAACGCCGTTGCGCGAGGTGATGGTGAGATCGCCGACGCCGCCGAGATCGAGGCGCTCGGAGGGGACCGCACGGGCGACCACACCGACCTTCTCGATGCCGTCGCGCACGGTGGTGACCTGCGAACCCGAGATCAGCATCGCGAGCGCCTGCGACACGTCCTGCGGGGTCAGGCCCATGGCGCGGGCGCGATCCTGGTCGACGACCAGCTTGAGGTAGGGCGACTGCTCGTTCCAGTCGAGCTGGACGTCCTTGACGTTCTTGTTCTGCCTCATGACGTCGCGAACCTGGTAGGCGATCTCGCGCACCTTGCTGGCGTCGGGGCCGATCACTCGGAACTGCACGGGGAAGCCGACCGGCGGACCGAAATTGAAGCGGTCGACGCGGACGCGCGCCTCGGTCAGCATGCCGTCGGCGACTGCGGCCTCGATCTTGGCCTTGACGCGCTCGCGGGCCTCGACGCCCTTGGCGACGACGACGATCTCGGCAAAAGCCTCGTTCGGAAGCTGCGGATTGAGGCCGAGCCAGAAGCGCGGCGAGCCCTGGCCGACATAGGCGGTATAGGTCTCGATGTCCTTGTCATCCTTGAGCAGCGTCTCGGCCGTCTTCACCGCCTTCTCGGTCACGTTGAAGGCGGTGCCCTCGGGGAGGCGCAGCTGCAGGAACAGCTCGGGCCGCTCCGACAGCGGGAAGAACTGCTGCTGGACATGGCCGAAACCGACGATCGAGGCGACGAATACACCGACTGTGGCCACCACCACGGTGATACGGTGGTTGACGCACCATTGCACGATGGCGCGCAGGCCGCGGTACATGCGGGTCTCGTAGACCGCGTGCGGATCGTGATTCTGGTGCACCTTGATGTTGGGCAGCAGCATGACGCCGATATAGGGCGTGAAGATCACCGCCACGAACCACGAGGCGACCAGCGCGATCGCCACGATCCAGAAGATGCTGCCGGCATATTCGCCGACGGCGGAATTGGCAAAGCCGATGGGGAGGAAGCCGACGGCCGTGACCAGCGTTCCCGTCAGCATCGGAAACGCAGTGGATTCCCAGGCAAAGGATGCCGCACGAAAGCGGTCCCATCCCTGCTCCATCTTCACCACCATCATCTCGACCGCGATGATGGCATCATCCACGAGAAGGCCGAGCGCGATGATCAGCGCACCGAGCGTGATGCGGTGCAGGTCGAGCGACATCGTGTTCATGATGATGAAGACGATGCCGAGCACCAGCGGCACCGACAGCGCGACGACGATGCCGGTGCGCCAGCCGAGCGCCAGGAACGAGACGAACAGCACGATGACGAGCGCTTCCATGAAGGAGTGCACGAACTCGCCGACGGCATGCTCGACCACCTTGGGCTGGTCGGCGATCAGCTTGACGTCGATGCCCTGCGGCACGGCCTTCATGAACTCGTCGGTGGCCTTCTCGACCTCCTTGCCGAGGTCGAGGATGTTGGCGCCCTTCGCGGTGACGACGCCGATGCCGATCGCAGCCTTGCCTTCCTGGCGGACGATGAAGCTCGGCGGATCGACATAGCCGTGGGTGACGGTGGCGATATCCCCCAGGCGGAACACGCGGCCGTTGCTCTCGACGGGGCTCTCGGCCACGGCCTTGGCGCCGTCAAGCGCGCCGGTGACGCGCAACGGCACGCGCTGCGAGGAGGTCTCGACCGTGCCGGCCGGGGTCACGTTGTTCTGCTTGGCGAGCGAATCGAACAGGGCTTGCGGCGTGATGCCGAGCGTGGCGAGCTTGGCGTGGCTGAATTCGACGAAGATGCGCTCGTCCTGGTTGCCATACATGTCGACCTTGGTCACGCCCGGCACCTTCAGCAGGCGCTGGCGGAAACCTTCGGCAACCTTCTTGAGCTGGGCGTAATCGGCGCCGTCGCCGGTCATCATGTAGAGGATGGAATCGACGTCGGAGAACTCGTCGTTGACGACCGGCCCCAGGATGCCCGAGGGCAACTGCCCCTGCACGTCTGCGATCTTCTTGCGCAGCAGATAGAACAGGTAAGGCACGTCCTTCGGCGGCGTGGAGTCGCGGAAGGTGACCTGCAGCGCGGCAAAGCCGGGCTTGGAATAGGTCTGCACCTTCTCGAAATAGGGCAGCTCCTGGATCTTCTTCTCGATGGGGTCGGCGACCTGGGTCTGCATCTCCTGCGCGGTCGCGCCGGGCCATAGCACGGAGACGTTGACCACCTTCACCGTGAAGAACGGGTCCTCGGCGCGGCCGAGCTTCTGATAGGAGAAGAAGCCGGCGACGCCGAGCACCAGCATCAGGAACAGAACCAGCGTCGGATGGCCGACGGCCCAGGCCGAAAGGTTGAAGCGCTTCATCGCTCTCTCCGCAAGACGGTCCAGTTGCAAAAAACGACAGCCACTCTGTTCAACCGGCGTCGCGAGGCAGCGAAGCAATCCAGGGGGCTGGGCAGGTTCTGGATCGCTTCGCCGCTTCAGCCTTCGCATTTGCGCTCGGGCCGAAACTCACCTCGCACGACGAAACTCGACTGCTCTTGTCATTCCGGGTCTGGTCCTTTGGACCATCCCGGAATGACCGAAACTAGAAGGACAGCGACGACACGATCCGCACCCTCTGGCTCGGATCGAGCTTCTGCACGCCGAGGGCCACGATCTTGGCGCCCTCGTCCACACCACTGGTGATGATGACGTCGTTGCTCTCGTAGGATTTCACCACCACGGGCTTCAGAGATACACCGCCGTTGTCGTCGACGACGTAGAAAGAGGGCTTGCCGCCTTCGTTGAAGAGTGCCGACAGCGGCAGCCGCGCGACGCGTTCGGTCGCGGCATCCGACAGCGTCAGCGTCGCGGTCATGCCGAGCGACACCTTGTCGTCGGCTTCGGGCAGCGAGAACTTCGCAAGATAGGTGCGCGTGGCGGAATCCGCGGTGGGCGCGATCTCGCGCAGCTTGGCCGCGTACTTCTTGCCCGGCTCCGACCAGAGAGTGACGCTGGCGGCGCCCGACTTGGCACGTCCGACCAGCGTCTCAGGGATCGCGACGACCGCTTCCTTCTCGGCAAAGCGGGCGACGCGTATCGAAGCCTGGCCCGCGGCGACCACCTGGCCGGGCTCGATCAGCGTTGCGGTGACGACGCCACGGGCGTCGGCGTTGAGCGTCGCGTAGGAAAGAGAATTCTTGGTCAGTTCGACCGAGCGCTCGGCCCTGTTCAGGCGTGCGCGGGCCTCGTCAGCGGCGGCACGGCTCGAATCCATCTGGGCGTCGGTGGTCCAGCCCTTGGCCTTCAGATCCTTGGCGCGCTGCTCGGCGGCAGCCGCTTGGGCCAGAACGCCGGTCGCGGCGGACTGCTCGGCGACAGCCTGTTCGGCCTGCAGCTTCAGGTCGATCTCGTCGAGGGTCGCGAGCGGCTGGCCGATCTCGACGGTCTGACCGACCTCGACCAGACGCTTGGCGACCTTGCCGGCGACGCGAAAGCCGAGATCGCTCTCGATCCGGGGGCGAATGGTACCGACAAAGCTGCGCTCCGGCGTCTCGGCATCGTAATGAGCGGTCGCGACCAGGACCGGCCGCGGCGGCTCGGCCTTCTCCGCGACGGTGTCATTGCACCCGGCCAGGGCCACCGCCATAGAGGCCAGGGCGGCACCTGCCAAGAGCTTGGAATAGCTCGACCAAATAGACTTGACGAACATCGGAGGACACTCCCTCGGCTGCAATGAGAGGAATGTCGACTAATCACTGATGAAAGTCAATAATCGTCAGTCATCAGGAATGCGTGATCATTAACAGGGCGTGTCGGTCCTCATGCTCCGCCGCGAATGCCATCGGCGCGTCCACCGTCACCAGCCGTACCGGATGGCGCCCTTTCCGGCATAGGAGCGCGTGGTGTCGGAGAACTCGCCCTCGAAGGTGGCGGCGGTGGACCAGCCATTCAGCCAGGTCATCTCGACGGACCCGGTCGTGAGCGCCGAGTCCCTCGCCTGCGATGCTCCGCTCAGTACGAAGCTGGCGCCGGGCAGCGCCGTGGTCCCCATCAGCGCCTGCATCACCGAGCGCGACCGATCCAACACACCACGATGACGCATCACGAATTTTCAAAGACCATGACCGATGGACCGGGGCGCGGAAATGCCCCGTCGTTGAGTTGCGTCGCGCCCAAGCGCGCAGCAATGCTCCATTCGAGTTGTCACGTCGGGGATGCCCCGCCGTCCCGATGCGTTAACAAGGCCCCCAGGGAGGCCGCAAAACGAGGGACGGCCCGGCACCGCACCGATCGTCTCAATCACTTGAGGTTTGGTCTCGTGCGGCCGCGCATCGTGGCCGGAGCGGGCTGCGCCGCGCTGATGGCGTCCGCTCACGCGTCAGATCGCGATTCCGGATGCGTGACCTCGGCGTAGCCTGGAATGCGGAATGAGCTGATGTGGCAGACCCTGGCCACACCAACCATTCAACCGGCCCGACGGCAAAGCGCTTCACGGCCTCGGCGTATGCGCAGCGAATTCCGTCTTGCTCCCGTGTCCTCCGAAGAACACCAGGAGCCCTGCGATCAGCGGCAGCACGGCGAGCGCGAGCAGGCCGTGGGAGGTCGAGCCGGTCTGATCCTTGATCCAGCCGATCAGGTAAGGACCGCCGAAGCCGGCGAGGTTGCCGATCGAGTTGATCAGTGCGATCCCGCCGGCGGCGGCAGTGCCGGACAGCCAGGCGGTCGGCAGGGTCCAGAATACGCCGAAGCAGCAGAAAACGCCGAGCGCGGCCACCGTAAGCGCGATCATGGTCAGGCTCGGATCGGTCAGCTGGGAGGACACGCCGAGCGCAACGGCCGTGAGCAGCAGCGGCGCGCCGACATGCATCACGCGCTCGCGCGTCGCATCCGAATGCCGCGCCCACAGGATCATCGCCACGGTGCCGAACAGGTATGGGATGGCCGTGACGAAGCCGGTCTGCGCATTGGTGAGACCGAACGCCTTGACGATCTGCGGCAACCAGAACTGCATGCCATAGAGAGCACCGACGAAGCCGAAATAGATCAGGCTCAGCATGATCACCTTGGACGACGACAGCGCCTCGCCGAGCGACAGGTGCTTCACCGCCTGCTTGGCGGCGATTTCGGAATCGAGCTTGGTCTTGAGCCACGCCTTCTGCTCGGCCGAGAGCCAGTCCGCCTTCTCGGGCCGGTCGGTGAGGTAGAACCAGGTGACGATGCCGAGCAGCACCGAAGGAATGCCCTCGATGATGAACAACCACTGCCAGCCCTTCAGCCCCATCGCGCCGTCGAGTCCAAGCAGCAGGCCCGAGACCGGCGCGCCGATCACGGTCGAGACCGGGACGGCAATGGCGAAGGCCGCGAGGAACCGGGCGCGATATTCGGCGGGGTACCAATAGGTGAGATAGAGGATGATGCCGGGAAAGAACCCGGCTTCGGCGACGCCGAGCAGGAAGCGAAGCACGTAGAAGCTCGTCACGCCGCTGACCAGCGCCATCAGCGCGGAGATGATACCCCAGGTCACCATGATGCGGGCGATCCAGCGGCTGGCGCCGAACCTTTCCAGCGCCAGATTGCTCGGCACCTCGAAGATGAAATAGCCGATGAAGAAGATGCCGGCGCCCCAGGAGAAGATCAGCGGGGTGAACTTCAGTTCGGCATTCATGGTCAGCGCGGCGAAGCCGAGATTGACGCGATCGAGATAGGAGAAGAAATAGGCCAGGATCAGGAACGGGATCAGGCGCCAGGAGATGGCGCGGATGGTCGAGGTCTCGATGTCGCTCTTGGCCCCGCCGGCGGAACCGGCATAGGTCGTGGTCTGGCTCATGGCTTCCCCCCCGGGGTTGTTGCTTTTATGGGCTGATCCGGGGTTTTGAGCATCGCCGCGAAAGAGTCAATGGAGCAATGCGCGAGAGGCGCAGTCGCGTGACGCGAATACGCCTCGCGGCTCCCGCGGACCTAATGCCGGTAGAAATATCGCGGGACGTTCGTGCAATAGCGGCGATAATCGCCACCGAACTTCTGCGCGAGATAGTGCTCCTCTGGAAGCACCACGGCAAAGTGCAGGAGCACGCAGGCTGGCAGCATCAGAAGCAGCATCCAGTCGAGATCGAACAACAACGCGATCCCGCACATCGCGAAGGTCCCGCCGACATAGAGCGGATTGCGGGTGTAGGCGAAAACGCCGTCGGTCACCAGCGCGGTGGCCGGCAATGACGGGCTGATATTGGTCTTGCCGCGCTGAAGCGCGCGTCGTCCGGCCGAAACCGTGAGCAGGCCTGCCAGCATGAGGATGATGCCGGCGGTGAGACGCAGCGGTGAACCTGCGCTCGCCAGCATCCCGATCGGGAGCAACCATTGCAGGACGCCCGCGACCACGAGCGTGCCAAGCGGAATGACGGGTGGAAAGACCATGACGTCGGGCCGGTCGAGCGAGGTCTCGGACATGATGAGTCTCCTGGTTCTGTTTAAACGATGATCCAGCTGCAGCGACACAGCCGGGCGGGGCGGCAGACTAATTGTCTCCAATGGAGACATATGCCAGGCTGTGTTTCCCCGTCAAGGGTGATAAATTTGCCTTTGCAATCAGGGGGACTAACCGAATGGCAGCTCGGCCCGCGCGCAAGCGCGAGACATTTCGTCATGGCAATTTGCCGGAAGCGCTGCTCGAGGCCGCCCTCAAGCGATTGGAGCAAGGGGGCGTCGAATCACTCAGCCTGCGCGAGCTTGCCGCGGACGCCGGCGTGAACCATCGCGCGGTCTACCGGCATTTTCCCGACAAGCTCTCGATGCTGGCGCGCGTGGCCGAACACGGCTGGCAGCAGCTCGGTCAGCGGGTCAGGAAGTCGGCCTCAGGCAAGGCTGCGGGCGAACCCGCCCTGCTCGCCGCCAGCCTCGCCCTGTTCCAGTTCGCGCGCGAACGTCCCAATCTCTACCATCTGATCACGGGCGCCCGGCTCAACATGGAAGGCAGATTCCCGAAGCTGGACGCCGCGCTGTACGACGCCCTGCAGGTTTTCGCGGTCGGTTTCGCGGGCACAGGCATGGCGCCCGAGATCGTGATCGATCGTGCTGCAATCTACGTGGCCGCACTGCAAGGCGTGGTGACGCAGATCCTGTATCACCGCCTGAAGGTGGGGGCAGCCAGGTCCAACGCCTTCGTCACGGAGATCAGCAGCCGGCTGATCAAGGGGATGTGTTGACGTCTCCAGCGGTGACTTGAATGGCCCGGCGTGTTGCTGCTCGGGCGGATCTTTTCGTTGTGGAATGTAATGGCCTATGCGGTCGGGATTGCGTTCGGCGTTTGGATCGACCGCTTTGCAGGGTGGGCAAAGGCGCCCTTGCGCCCTGCCCACCATCTTCTCCCCGCCCAACGATTTGGTGGGCACGCTTCGCTTTGCCTACCCTACCAATACGCTCTTCACTCCGAGAGTTGAAACCGCTCAAAACGATCGAGCTCTTCCTCGATCACGCGCTTGAGCTCCTTGCGCCCAGCGGTCTTCTTCCCCGCCCCGACCCAATTCCATCTCTGCATCAACAGCTTCCTGTTCTGCCGGTCCGTCTTGAGGTCGAGCGCGGCAACGATCTCGTCGCCGACCAGCACAGGGAGTGCGAAATAGCCGAGCTTGCGTTTGTGCCTGGGCACATAGGCCTCGAACAGATGATTGTAGCCGAAGATGAGGTTGGTGCGCTTGCGCTGGATGATCAGCGGATCGAACGGCGACAGGATGTGGACGAGGTCCGGCGATACTTCGCCGGACTGCAGCGCAGCGGGCGCGGCCCAATGCTCCTGCTTGCCGGCCCCATCGAGCGCGACAGGCACGAGCTCGCCCCGGCGGACGCGTGCGGCGATCAGGACAGCCACCGCCTTCTTGCTGGGCGCATCGAGATGGCAAATCGAATCCAGGCTGACGACGCCCTGTGACCGCAATGCGCGGTCGAGCAGATAGGCCGTGATCTCCTTGGACGACGCCGGCTTCGGCAGCCTGTCCCAGCCGAAATGCCGCGTCATCAATTCATAGGTCTTGAGCATGCCCTGGCGCTCGCTGACGGTCGCAACACCGGTGTAGAAGGCGAGCTGCAGTGCACGCTTCGAGGGCTTCCGACTCTGCCAGAGGTGCTCCTTCTCAGTGAGGACGTCGTCCTCGATGTCGCGGATGGTCAGCGGGCCGGCGCGCAGCAGCCGCATCACCTTGCGCGTGTCGGCCGGCGTCACCGAGGCGTACCATCTATGGCCTTCGCGCCGGTGCTGGCGCATCGCCGGCAGAAAGAAGCGGAAATCGTTCGAGGGGACGTAGGACAGCGCATGCGTCCAGTATTCGAACACGCTTTTGTCGACGCTCTGGGCGTGGCGCAAATCGGCTCGACGGTAGGACGGGATGCGGCTGAACAGGATGTGGTGGTGGCAGCGCTCGATCACATTGATGGTGTCGATCTGCACAGAACCGAGATGGGCGATCGCATCCGCGACCGCCTGCGGCCCGTGCGCGAACGGCGCGCGCGCGTCGAGCCGCTGGGCATGCAGCCAGATCTGCCGGGCCTGTGTCGTGGTGAGTGGAAGCGGTTTCGGCGCGCGTGACATGGCGGCCGACAATGTAGCGGGATTCGCGCCCGGCAAAAGCCGCGCAGGACGCCGCCAAAGAAAAACCGCGCTGCCAGCTGCTGACAGCGCGGTCCGATGGCAAGCGCGTCGCGCTTATTTCATCATCATCGCCTTCTGCGCCTTCATGTAATGCATGCAGGCGCCCTTCATCTTGCCGTTGCTCATGTCCGTGTTGGCCATGGCCATTTCCTTGTTCGCCGCCATCTTGCCGGGAGTGTCGGGCATGCCCCCCATCATCGAGGCGGATTTCATCATGTTATCGCTGGTGCACGCCATCATTGCGGCGGAGGCGGGCGAGATCGAGAGAGCGAGCGCAACAAAAGCGGCAGTCGTCAGCAAGGTCTTCATCTAAAAGTCTCCTGCGCAAAACGAAACCGGCGTCGTGCCGGCTTACGTAAGTACGAATTTCCAACGAGAATGTTTCGTGGAGATGAAAATTTCCATGCTGCGGTGCAATGCAAGAAGGGTCAACGGCCATCCTTTGGCGCCGTCGACCGGCCACCGAGGCTGCCTGTGGCAACATCCGGCTCGCAAATGGCCTTGCCCCGGCCTTCCGCCTGGCAGCGATAGACGCTGCCGGTGAGGCGGTCGACCAGCCACATGTTCTCGTCGTTCAAACCGTCTAGTCCGACATAGCGGCTGGTCAGACCGGTGATCAGGGTGGAGAGCAGGATCGCGAGGGCGATCATCGCCGCACCGATATAGATGGGCATGGCGTTCAGGGAGACAGTCCGGTCCGGCGTGCCACTGCGAGAGAACTGGTAATGACTTGGCCTCAGCACTGAATGAAACTCTGCGCCTGTTCGCGGTATCGACGACAGGTCCTGCTAGGCGCGCATCTGGCCGAAAGCGTGTTCGCGGGCTGTCCGTGCCGCGACCGCTTTGCGACGAGGATGCGTGCAGGCGTTTGCAAAGCACAAGCGGCCCGGTGGCGGGCCGCTGCTGCACCTCGTGGCTGGCCGGATCAGCGATGGAACAGGCCGCCCATCATGTGGCCGAACAGACCAGCCGGGCCGCCACCTCCGCCGCCATGGGCGCGACGGCCACCACCGGAGGAACGGCGACGGGCGGGCTCGTCCGGCGCGGACTCGTCGGACGCAACCCGGCTGGACACGATCTCGGACTGCATCGCGCTGTGCTGAAGCTTGTTGAGATAGCCGGTCGCGGGATAGCCGCGCGCGGCCTGCCAGCGCTTGATCACGGACCGGGTCTCCTCGTCGAATTTACCGCTCGCCTTGACATCGAAGCCGAGGCCGGTGAGGCGACGCTGCACGTCGCGGCGCTGGTTCCTGTCGAGACCGATCTGGTCCTCGGCGATCTGGTCGGCCGCGTCCGTGAAGGTGGCGGGATCGATCCCGGCGGAGAGGTTGCGCGTCGCGGTGGACGGACCGTCCTGAAGCGCGGCAATGCGGGCCAGCGCCAGCGGCCTGAAGGTGCCATTGGGGTAGTTGGTGAGATAGGCGTTGAGCTCCTCGACCTTGTTGGTGTCCTTGATCGAACGCCAAAACTCGAGCTCGATTTCGCCGGCCTGGGCAACGGGCGCGGGAGCGGTCAAATCCAAGGCCGCCGCGGCGGCGGGGTTGAGATAAACCGTGCCGGTGAGGTTGGTGTGGCCCCAGGGCAATTGCGCCTTGTTGGTCTCGTCATTGACCTGGGCGCGGACCTTGGTCATGGCCTGCTGGATCTCGAGGCCGGGAGAGGCGATGTTCGCGAGCAGTGCGCGGGTAAAGGGGCTGTTGGTGCCGGCCTCGCCGTCGAGCGCAGTCTGACCGGGGCCGGTGGCGAACGCGATCAGCGTCCCCTCGCCGGACTTCATCTCGGCAAGGCCGTTTGCGACGGTGACGGAGCGCGTCGCCTTGGCGGAGCGTATCTTTGCGGCGAAGGGATTGTCGCGGCAGGCATCGAGGAATACCAGCTTCACCTTGGCATCCGCCATGGTCTGCTCGAGCGTGAGATCGACATTGATCGCGGCGCCCAGCTTGACGTCCATCTCGGATTTGAGGTCGGCGTCGACAGGTAGCAGATAGTTGGTGCCGTTCACCGCGATGCCGTGACCGGCATAAAAGAAGAGCGCCACATCTGCGCCTTCGCTCTTCTTGCCGAATTCGAGCAGTTTCGCCGTCATGGCGTCGCGGGTGAGATTGGCACCCTCGACCACGTCGAAGCCGACATTACGCAGCACCCGCGCCATCGACCTGGCGTCGATCGCCGGATTCGGGAGCTGCGGGACATTCTTGTAGGCGGCGTTGCCGACCACGAAGGCGACGCGCTTGTCGGCGAGCGCCGCGTGGCCGGTGAAGACGAAGGCTGCGAGGGACATTGCCGCGAGCAGGAAACGCATGGTCTTTCTCCCCAGATCCAGAACCACCGATGGCCGCAATGTGACCTCTCCCACGGAAGCTGAATGTGATTTAGATCACATTTAAGTCGGAGCCGCTTGAACCGGTCCAGCACAAACACGCGACAATTTGCTGCCTCCGCCTTCTCACGGCTCCCTTTCGGAGGAAACCAGGCCCATCCGGCCCCCGAACGCTGCCGAATGCGCTAACTCACTGAGTTCGGCGACCTCGCGGCCACCGTGACCAAGATCACATTAGGGCCTTTGAACCTGCACTAGGCTCGCAGCATCAAATCGCCATCAGGCGTAACAGCGAGGATACCACAATGACCCGTTTTCATAAGTTATTTGCAGTGAAGGCGATTGCTCTCACGGCCGCGCTGTCGATGACGGCGGGCATGGCTCTGGCCAGCGACAACACCATCTCGTCCGAGAAGATCCTGGACGCGCTGAAGCAGAAGCCGGTGACCCGCGGCCTGTCCGCCGGGACGCAGGTCGACCCGGCCGTGCAAGCCCAGGAGTCGACCTTCCTCAACACCGTGCGTAACCGCTCCACCCGATCCCTCTCGACGGGCGAGCGCGAGCAAATCGCCGAGCTAGCTGCGACCAAGCCTAGGATCGATCTGGAAATCCAGTTCGACTACAACTCGGCCGATATCGCCAAGACCTCGGTGCCGTCGGTGCAGGCTCTCGGCAAGGCCCTGTCGGATCCGTCGCTGAAGGGCTCGACCTTCGTGGTCGCCGGACACACCGATGCAGTCGGCGGCGAGGAATACAATCAAGGCCTCTCCGAACGGCGCGCCGACACCATCAAGAAGTATCTGGTGCAGAACTACGGTCTCAACGGCACCGATCTCGTCACGGTCGGCTATGGCAAGACCAAGCTGAAGGATGCCGCCAATGGCGCGGACCCGATCAACCGCCGCGTCCAGGTGGTGAACATGCAAGCCAAGGCCACGGCGTCGAAGTAATTTCCCGACGCACCGCGACCCGCAACACGCCGCCTGCCGCTCCTGCGGCAGGCGGCGATGTCATATCCAGCTCTGGAACAGCATCAGCCGGTTGAAGGTCTGCATGGACGTGCCGATAAAGGCCGCCGAAATCGGCAGCATCACCGCACAGCCGATGCCGGCGAGCCCGACATAGGCCCACAGCACCCAGCCTGGCATACCCTCCCGACGCAGCACATAGACCAGTGCGAGCGACGCAATCGTCGCGGCCGGCAGATAGTAATAGAGGAAGGCGAGCGTGCGCGGCAGCAAAGCCCAGGCGAGCCAGCAGCCGAAATAGAACACCGCAATCAGGAACGCATCCCAGCGGCGCTTCACGACGACATCGCGCAGCACGATCGCGAGCGCGGCCAGCGCCGGCCACAGCACCAGCGGGTTACCGAGGAAGACGATCGCGGCAACATTGTTCTCCGCCGTCTTGTCGAACAAGAACCACACCGGCCGGGCGAGCAGCGGCCAGGATGGCCAGGAGCTCATGTATGTATGGCCGGCGATCGCTGTGGTGGTGTTGTCGGAAAAGATCCGGCGCTGCGCCTCGACCACATCCGGCAGCGACAATCCATGGAGCGGGACGAACGCTGCAAGATATGTCACGGCCGGCAACACGACGAAACATAGAGCAACATGCTGCACACGAAAGTCCAGCCAGAGATCGGGGCGATACCAGTCCTCCGGCCTCGCGTCCGCGAACAGCGTGCGCCAGCCCTGCATCAGGCGGATCAGCGCTATGATGACGATACAGATTCCGAGCGGAAACAGCCCGCTCCATTTGCAGGCGGCAGCAAGACCGAACAGCGACCCTGCCAGTGCGAACAACGCATGCGGGCGCTCGCTTCGAAAGCCGTGCATGAAGGCGGCGATCGCCAGCAGGCTGAAACCAAGTGAAAAGATGTCGAGCATCGCGATCCGCGCCTGCACATAGATCATCTGGTTGAAGGCGGCGATCAGCGCCGCGGCGATTGCCGGCCCCTGTGCCGAGAACAGCGCCAGCCCGCACAGATAGATCGCGACGACCGCGAGGGCGCCGAACAATGTGGACGGGTAGCGCCAGCCGAGCGCATTGTCGCCAAAGGCCGCGATCGAGGCCGCGATCAACTCCTTGGCCAGCGGCGGATGCATCGGATTGAGCATCGGTTGCGCCATCCCCGGTGCGAGCATTTGCCTTGCCGCAGGCACATAATGGACCTCGTCGAAGACGAACTTTTCCGGCGTCGTCAACCCGACCAGCAGCGCCAAATGTGAAGCCAGGAAAATCGCGACAGCGATGACTGCGCTCCGCGACATTCTCGGGGCCTCAGGCGATTGAACCAGCTTTCGCGGGGATGCTTTGCGTGGCAAATCTGCTTCACTGCGGAGAAAAAGATGGATTGAGACTCTGGGCACTTTTCATTGAACGCATTCTGCCGCAACTGTCACCAAGCATAACGTACATCGTGCAAAGCGTGTGATAATTTCGCCACATCGAAATGCGAGCGATCAGGGATACGTCGATCGGCTGTGAAATGAAGTTACGCTTCTGGCTTTTTCCTACCCTGATATCGGCCGCGTTGTGCACCATGACGTCCGCGCAGGCGCAGACCCGCGTCGGCGAAGCCGTCGTGATCCAGAACGACGTGGTGCGCGTGGCGGCGAGCACGACGCCGATCAATGTCGGTGACGGCATGCTGCGCGACGAGACCGTGCGCACCGGCGCGGAAAGCGCGGCGCGCTTCGTCATGGCCGACAGCACCAATTTGTCGCTGGGGCCGAGCGCGACGCTCAAGCTCGACCGCACCGTCTTCAACGACGAGCACAGCTACCGCGACGTCGCGATCCGCATGACCACTGGCGCATTCCGGTTCGTCACCGGGCACTCGGAAAAGACCGCCTACAAGATCACGACGCCGCTGGCGACCATCGGCGTGCGCGGCACTACCCTCGATATCCTGTCCCAGCGCGGCAGCTCGATCGTCGTGCTTCAGGACGGGGCGGCCACGGTCTGCACGACGACCTTCCAGTGCGTGCAGCTGTCGCAGCCCGGCGATACCGCGGTGATCACCTCGGCCGGCGGCAAGATCAGCATCACCAAGACCAACACGCCGCCCTGGACGTTCGCCGCGAACTGCTCGGCCGCGGCCGGACTTTGCGCTGTCAGCCAGTATGCAGACGCCTCGCCCAACATCACACCCGCCGTCCAGGATGGCGGCATGCTGTGCGGGCGCTGACCATGATCCACGACATGATGCGCAGGGCGTTGCTCCTCGCGGCGATGGTGGCGATCACGACCTTTGCTTCGCTCACCCTGCCGCGACCGGCCATTGCATGCGTAGTAACAACCAACACTGAGGTGGTTACGCTGGACGCCCCATCCAGCTCCGACCCGTGCTCGCCGACGCCGACTCCCACACCGACGCCAACTCCGACCGGCAGCGATTCCAGCGGCAGTTCGATCGGCGGGCTCGCCAATCAACACTTCAACCAGATGATCACCAACCAGGTGCTGGGTTCGGTGCTGCTCGGCGTCAACGAGCAGGTCAATTGCAGTGACTGCGTCAGCGGTTTCGGATCAGCCGGCTCGTTCTCGGCCGGCATTCACGGCCGCAAGGAGCTGACCAACAATCTGTCGCTGCTCGCCGGCCTCGCCTACACGCAATACGGCGAGGGCGGCTACAAAGTCACCAGCGCGCCGATCGCAGCCTTCGCGCTGCGCTACGACTTCACGGACTGGGGTTCATCGCGCCCGTTCTTCGACATTGGAACGATCCTGACGCCGTGGGAAAAGGTGCGCTACACCCGCAGCTACACGACGAGTCTCGGCGCCGTGAGCGTGAGCAGTTCGACCGACAGTTCGAACTACGCCGTCTACGGCCGCGCCGGCTGGATCAGCCGCCTGTCACCGCGGGACGAGATCGCCGCCTCCATCGAGGTCTGGCAGCTCTGGCAGCGCGTGTCAGGCTCCGCCGATAATGCCGTTGCCTTCAATCCGTTCGACGCCACCATCGCGACCGGCACCGATCGCACCAGCCTGGTCAAGATCGGCGGCCAGTGGACTCATCTCTATGGCAGCAATATCGAAGCCAATATCAACGGCGGCTGGGTGCAGTCCTTCGCCAGCCATAGCGGCATCGTCGCCACCGTGACCGGCGAAGGCACCGTGGTGCCGACCATGGGCAATCAAGGCTGGTTCGAATATGGCGGCCGGCTCGGCTTCCGCGTGCAGAAGGGCTGGATCGTGGACCTCTTCGCCAACGGCACGCTCGGCCCGCAGCCGGTGGGCAACACTATCCACGGCGGCGTCGGGTTGAGGATCAATTACTGAGGCGCCGCGTCGAGGCGCGGTTGAGCAGGGTGAACAAAGCGACTTGTCCGCCGTAGCTCAAACGGCGAAGGCGGAAGCGTGCCCATCGCCAGCCTCACCATCTTCATCATGGCCTTCATCGTACGCGCCGCCGTGCACCCGCGGTGGACTCCCCCCGCGGGTCGCAGGCACTTTACTTCTTCTCGTTGGGATCCCGATGCACCGGGTCGATCCACAGCACGGTCTCGGGCTTCTCGACCGGCTCGATGTCCAGATTGATCGCAACCGCCTCGCCGTCGCTGCGCACCAGCACGCATTCCAGCAACTCGTCCGGGCTGGCGTTGATCTCCTGATGCGGCACGTAAGGCGGCACGAAGATGAAATCGCCAGGGCCGGCCTCGGCGGTGAACTGCAGGCTCTCGCCCCAGCGCATCCGCGCCTTGCCCTTCACCACATAGATCACGCTTTCGAGATGGCCGTGATGATGCGCGCCGGTCTTGGCGTCGGGCTTGATGCTGACGGTGCCCGCCCACAATTTCTGCGCGCCGACGCGGGCGAAATTGATCGCGGCCGCGCGGTCCATACCCGCCGTCGAAGGCACGTTGGTATCGAGCTGGTTGCCCGGGATGACGCGCACGCCATCATGTTTCCAGCGATCGTCATGATCGTGATCATGGTGGGAATGCGTGTGGTCATGGCCGGTCATATGTGTTGCCTTCTGTTGGTTCCGTGCGCGGCAAGCTAACCAAAGCGGCGACATCTCGCCATAGCAAAAACGGAACTCTGCCTGCCGCTCCGCGTTGTCACCGCGAGCAAAACGAAGGAGAGTTTCATGAGCAGCACGACCGACAAGATCAAGGGCGCCACCAACGAGGTGATCGGCAAGGCCAAGCAGGGCATCGGCGAAGCCACCGGTTCCGAGCGCTTGCAGGGCGAAGGCGTCGTCCAGGAAGTCAAGGGCAAGGGCCAGCAGGCCATGGGCGACGCAAAGGATTCGGCGAAGGACGCGATCGACCGCGCCGCAGCCGCTGCCAAGCGCGCAGCCGAGTAAAGCGCCCCTGTTCGAAAGCGAAAAGACCGGCCTGGCGGCCGGTCTTTTTGTTTTGTGCCGCTCCCTCCGTCATGCCCGCGCGAAACAAGAAGGTGGATGCCCGAGACAAGCCCGGGCATGACGAAGAGAAACGTGTCCGTCACTTCACCGCGATCAGTTCCACGTCGAACATCAGCGTCGCGTTCGGCGGAATCACGCCGCCGGCGCCGCGCGCGCCGTAGCCGAGTTGCGGCGGAATGATCAGCGTGCGCTTGCCGCCGACCTTCATCGTGCTGACGCCCTCGTCCCAGCCAGCGATGACGCGGCCCTTGCCGATCGGAAACTCGAAAGGCTCGTTGCGGTCGACCGACGAGTCGAATTTCTTGCCCTTCTGGCCGTTCTCATAGAGCCAGCCGGTGTAGTGCATCACGCAGATCTGGCCGGGCTTCGGCGAAGCGCCGGTGCCGACAACACTGTCGATGGTCTGCAAGCCTGAAGCTGTGGTCATGGTCTTTCCTGCGGTCTGGGCCGAGGCCGTGGTGGAAACAAAGCCGGGCACGGCGCCGATCAATGTAATCGCGAGAGCCGACATCATGGCGAGGAGTGAGCGCTGGAAACGCTGCATTAGGCACCTTCCGTTTGAGGCGGAAGGTGTCTAGCGCAACAAGGATGCCGTTTCCAGCCCCGCGTCCATCAGTAGCCGAGCGCGCAGCCGTCCTTGCGCGGATCCGAACCGCCGGTGAGCGTGCCCTTGTCCCAGTCGATCCAGATCGCCTGGGCGCCGCCGAGCGGCCCGACCACGCTGGTGGTCTTGTGGCCGAGCCTCTTCAGGCCCTCGACGATATCGGCAGGAACGCTGTCCTCGAGCTGGTACTGGCCCTCGTAGTGCAGGCCGCGCGGCATGTCGATCGCCTCCTGCACGTCGCAGCCGTAGTCGAGGATGTTGGTGAGCAGATGGGTTTGGCCGGTCGGCTGGTACTGACCACCCATCACAGCGAACGACATCGTGGAACGGCCGCCCTTGGTGAGCAGGCCCGGCATGATCGTGTGCAGGGGGCGCTTGCCGCCTTCGATGCAGTTGGGATGGCCCGGCTGAATGCGGAAGCCGCCGGCGCGATTCTGCAGCAGCACGCCGGTTTTGTTCGACACGATGGCCGACCCGAAGGAATGCGCGACCGAGTTGATGAAGGAGCAGACGTTGCGGTCCTTGTCCACCACCGTGATGTAGATGGTCGACGGGTTCATCGGCGGCGCCACGTTCGGCAGGTCGAGCATGCCGTCCATGCGGATCTTGCTGATGTACTCGTCGGCAAAACTCTTTTCGAGCATCTCGGCGACGTTGATCTTCATGTGCTCGGGAGAGGCCACATGCATCTCGCGGTTCATGTAGGCGATGCGCGCGGCTTCCGCCTCGAGATGGAATCGTTCGACGCTGACGGGCGCATATTTGGTCAGGTCGAAGCGCGACAGGATGTTGAGCATCAGGAGCGCGGTGACGCCCGGGCCGTTCGGGGGGCACTGCCAGACGTCGTAACCCTTGTACATGGTGCCGATCGGCGTCGTCGTCTCGGTGGTGTGCGCGGCGAAATCGTCGAGCGTGTGCAGGCCACCGATGCCGCGCAGGGTCTCGACCATGTCCTCCGCGATCGGGCCCTTGTAGAAGGCGTCGCGGCCGTCCTTGGCGATCGCGCGCAGCGTCTTGCCGAGTTCGGCCTGGCGGATGACGTCGCCGGCCGCCGGCGGCTTGCCGCCCGGCAACAAATAACGTGCGGTGTTGGTGCCGGCCTTCAGCTTCTCGAACTGGTTCTTCCAGTCGAAGGCGATGCGGGGCGCGACGACATAGCCCTCTTCTGCCGCCTTGATGGCGGGCTGGAGCAAGCGATCGAAGCCGAACTTGCCGTGATCGCGCAGCACGGTGGCGAAGGCGTCGATCACGCCGGGGACCGAGACCGCGTGCGCCGAGGTCAGCGGCACGGAGGTGATCTTGCGCTCGAGATACCAGTCAGCGTTGGCCGCCTTCGGCGCCCGGCCGGAGCCGTTATAGGCGATGATCTTGCCTTCGCCGCGCGGCTGGATCAGCGCAAAGCAGTCGCCGCCGATGCCGGTCGATTGCGGCTCGATCACGCCGAGCACGGCAGAACCCGCCACAGCCGCGTCCACCGCCGTGCCACCCTCACGCAGCACCTCGATCGCGGCGAGCGACGCCTGCGGATGCGAGGTCGCCACCATCGCGTTGGTGGCGTGGACCGTGGACCTGCCGGGGAAGTGGAAGTTTCTCATCGAATTCTGCTCTCTTGGGCTTAGGCTAAAAGGCGTTGGGCGCAGGTCGCGCCGTCTGGAAAACCGAGCCTACATGACACAATACGGCCCGGCGGGGCAATGCTGGCATACCAGGGAAATGGCTGCCATCCGCCCGGCGTATAGACCTTTTGCGTCCCATCGCCATGCGGGTTTTCCAGGCGCTGGCCGCCTGCTAAATGGGCCGGGCATGATGACCAAGGTCGCCGCCTTCTACCAATTCGTCGCCCTCCCCGATTACCGCGAGCTGCGCGAGCCCCTGCGCGCGTTCTGTGCCGGCCTCGCGCTGAAAGGCAGCGTGCTGCTGGCCAGCGAAGGGATCAATGGCACTCTCGCGGGCGCACCCGAGGCGATCGACGCCTTCGCCCATGAGCTCGCACACGGCGCCCTGTTCAGCGGCCGTCTCGACAACCTCGAATTGAAGTTCTCGACCGCCAAGGCGATGCCTTTCGGCCGGCTCAAGGTAAGGCTGAAGAAGGAGATCGTCACACTCGGCGACGAGGCCGCCGATCCGACGCGCCAGGTCGGCACCTACGTCGATGCCGCCGAATGGAATGCGCTGATCACGGCGCCCGATATGCTGGTGCTCGACACCCGCAACGCCTTTGAGGTCGCGATGGGGACGTTCGAGGGCGCGGTCGATCCTGACATCAAGAGCTTCGGCCAGTTCAAGGATTTTGCCGCAGCGCAGCTCGATCCGGCGAGGCACCGCAGGATCGCGATGTTCTGTACCGGCGGCATCCGCTGCGAGAAGGCGAGCGCCCATCTGCTCGCACGCGGCTTTGCCGAGGTGTATCACCTCAAGGGCGGTATCCTGAAATATCTCGAACAGGTGCCGGAGGCGGAGAGCCGCTGGCGCGGAGAATGCTTCGTGTTCGACGAGCGTGTGGCGCTCGGCCACGGATTGCGCGAACGAGGCTTGCGCGAACAAGACATGGGGCACGAGCGTGACGAATGAGATCAGGACGCTGGGCGAGCGCATCGACGCGCTCGAGACGCGCATAGCCTATCAGGACGACACCATCGAGACGCTGAACCAGACCATCACGGCCCAGTGGAAGCAGATCGACGTGCTGACACGGAAGATCGCAGAGCTCGGCGAGCGGCTGCAGGAAGCCGAGGCGAACGCGCCGGGAGCAACCAACGAGCGTCCGCCGCACTATTGAGCCGTGCTACTGGCCGGACGCCTTGCGCAGCAGATGGGTGACCTCGCCAGCCATCATGAGGCAATCGCGGCCGGCATCCTTGGCCGCGTAGAGCGCCTGATCCGCGGCCTCCACCAGCGTGCCGACACCTGCAGTCCGCTCCAGCGCCGGCCGGCAGGCGGCGCCGCCGAGCGAAGCGGTGATGCAGCCCGCGCGATTGGTGCTGTGGACGAGGCCTGCCTCGCGGATGGTCTTGCGGACCCGCTCGCCGATCCGCGCGCAGCCCGCAGCGTCCGTGTTCGGCAACAGCACGGCGAACTCCTCGCCACCGTAGCGCGCAGCCAGGTCACCGGCGCGATGCATCTCGGCGGCGATAGCATGTGCCACCACGCGCAGGCAGGCATCGCCCGCGGGATGGCCGAACTCATCGTTGTAGGACTTGAAGTGATCGACATCGATCATCAACAGGGCGAGGGTGGTGCGCTCGCGATAGGCGCGCGCCCATTCTTCACCGAGCCGTTCATCGAAACAGCGCCGGTTGGCGAGCCCGGTGAGGCTGTCCTCGATTGCCAGCGACTCGAGCCGGGTCTCCAGCTTCTTCTGATCGGTGATGTCGCGCGAGATCGCGACCAGTCCGTCGACGAGGCCATTGTCCTTGCGCGTCACCCGCATGTTCGATTCAAGCCACACTTCACCATTGTTGCGGTGCGTGTTGCGGTAGGTGACGCGGGCCTCCTCCCTCTCGCCACGTTTCATGGCCTCGACGACCGCCCGGACCTGGGGCAAGTCCTCCGGGTGGACGCCGGCGAGCGCGTGGGTTCCGATCAGTTGAGCGGCGCGCCGGCCAACGACGCGGATGGACGAGGGCGAGACATAGCGAAGCTGCTCGTCGAGCCCGATACGGGTGACCATGTCGCTGGAGCCCTCCGCAAGCAGGCGGAAATGGGCCTCCTTCTCGACCAGCGCCGCAGCCATCCGCTGACCTCGTTGCAGATGCCGCACCAGAACGGCACCAATGACCGCGATCAGCATGACCAGCGCGAGCACGAAGAGCATGCGTGTGATGGCCGCGGCGCGCCACGGCGCCAGCAATTCGTCCTTGTCCACGGTGGCGATCAGGACGAGCGGGTAGCGGCTGCTGCGTTTGAAGAAACTGACCCGGTCGGCGCCATCCAGAGTCGATTTGAAATAGTAGGCGCCGCTCGGCCCTTGCAGGCTGGCCTCGCGGAATAGGGCCGAGCCGGGAACGCTGCGGCCGACGAACTTCGCGTTGTTCGGATTTCGCGCAATGAAGGTCGCGTCGCTGTACATCAACGCCACCGAGCTGTTGCGGCCGATCTCGAACTGCTCGTAGAAGTGCGAAAGATAGCTGGAGCCGATGGTCGCGAGTACCACGCCGGCGAAACTGCCGTCCGGCTTGTTGAAACGACGCGACAGGGTGACGACCCATTCGCCGTCGAGCAGGCTCTTCACGGGACGCCCGACATAGGCCTCCCGGTTCGGTGAGAGCTGGTGATGGCGGAAGAACGCGTCGTCGCTCAGCGTGGAGCCGATCGTTCCCGGCGAAGTCAGCCAGTTGCCCTGGTCGTCGATGACGGCGAGGCTGTGGACGCGCTCCATTGCCTTCCTGCGCAGCTCGAGGACCTTGTGCAATCTCGCCATCGTCGCTGGATCGGTGCCGTCGATCTCCAACCGGCCGACGGTGCCGACGACGCCGGAATCGAGCAGGTCGAGACTGTCCTCGGCGTGCTGCGTCAGCGAACGTACGACGTTTGCCATCTCGGTCTCGGCGCCCTTGAGCACCGCATCGCGCGCGGCCCATTCACGCCAGAAACTGACGCCGAGGATCGCAACACAGGTCAGCACGACGAAAGCTGCCGCGCGCAGCGGCAGGCGGCTCCATCCGGCTCTTTGGATAACAGTGTTCACGCGGCAGATATCTCCGATCCCGCGGAAACTCTGCTGCTTCTGTTAGTGAACCTTGAAACGCCTGGCGGCATTCACGGGGATATAAGGGTTTCCCGTACTCCTACGGACCGGAGAGTCGCTGGATCGCTAACAGCGCGTTAGCGACCCTATCGGAAACCGGCGGCGGACCTTGGTGATCGCGTCAGCTGAAGATTGCCTTCACCTTGTTCCAGAGCGAGGGACTATCGGCGTCCGCGTCGGCCTTCGATGGCGTCGGCTGGGTGGCGCTGACTGGATCCGACGCCGGGAAAGAATCTTCGAGCCCGGTATCCAGTTTGGCGTGGCGATCGGCGGCCAGCGCCTCGTGCAGGTCGTCGGCGTGCTTGTCGGGCGGCGCGGGATTGAATGTCTCAGCCATGGAATTGCTCCTCCATTGGCCGGATCAACGCAGCGCATTTGCCCTGGTTCCACAGTTCCGCTCCAGCCGCTGCGATCGCGCATGGCGAGCAGATGCTGAAGCGGGTCCGGAGCTATCGCGGCTAAGCCGCGGCGGCAAACTCCGGCACATGTCTTGCCCCGAATACCCCGAGCAAGAGCTGGGCGCTGCTCTTCACGCCGGCCTTGCGCAGGATATTGGCCCGATGGTCCTCGACCGTGCGCGGGCTGAGACCCAATTGTCTCGCCATAAGCTTTGTCGACAAGCCCGCGAGCATGTGGTCCAGCACCTCCCGTTCACGCTTCGTGAGACGTTTGGCGTGTTTGAAATGCGCGGCCGCGCTGGCGGCCGAGCGCGCGCCTGCACAGGCCGTCTCGATCCGCTCGATCAGGGTATCCGGCCGGAACGGCTTCTCGATGAAGTCCGCAGCTCCGAAGCGGAGCGAACGCACGGCCGTGGCGATATCGCCGTGACCGGAGATCATCAGGATCGGCGCCGGACAACCCTGGTCGCGAAGCTCGCTCAATGTTTCCAGGCCTGATTTGCCGGGCACACACACATCCAGAAGAATACAGACCGGCGAGTTCTGGCGGGCCTCGATCTGGAGCGCCTCGCCGTCCGCGAAGAAGACGGACCGGTATCCGGCCTTCTCGAGAATGGCTTTCAGCATCATGCGCATCGTCAGATCATCTTCGAGGATGAAGACATCGTTGGTGTTCATTGTTCTTCCCCCTGCACTGTAACCGGAGATCGCTATGCACCGATCAGGCCACCGGGAAAAGCGGAACATGCCGGGAGAGTTGTCCATCCGATAATCGACAACCCGCTCAAGAGCTTCTTGCGTTAAATCGAAATTAAAGCCTCGCCGGCGATGGCCGGGTCCGCGCCGCAAAAAATGCGAAAACAACCCCATGCACAATAGAAATTATTGAAGAATTTCGTCCGGACTGGCTCCAGGCCGTGCAACGAAGACATTTGACACGTCGGGCAATACAGGAGCACGATGGCATCATCGCCCAGATCGTGATGTCGCAGGCCAGCTACCGGGGCCGGCAACGCTCGATGATCTCGGCAGCGCCCCTGCCCAGCAGATCCAGCCCCACCGCACGGCCGAGTTCACGCGGCCGATCGGAAGGGCCCGACCGCGACGCTTCGATGATGGTGTTGCCCGAGAGATCGAGCACGGATGCGGTGAGCGACATCTGATCGCCCGCGATGGTCGAGAAGCCCGCCACCGGCGAATTGCAGTGGCCGTTGAGCACCCACAACACCTCGCGCTCGGCATCGGCACAGGTATGTGCGGCGAGATCGTCGATCGATGCGAGGATGCGCCGCGTCGGCCAATCCTGCGCCGCGCATTCGACCGCGACGATGCCCTGCCCTGCCGCCGGCAACATTTCCGCCGCGGTGAACTCATAGGCGATGCGATGGGACAGCCCGACGCGATCGAGACCGGAGCGCGCCATGATCAGCGCGTCCGCCGGTCCCACCGCGCCGCCGTCGGGCAGGCGCTGCTTCTCGCCGGTGTCGAGCTTTCGCACGCGCGTGTCGGCGGCGCCGCGAAAATGGATGACCTCGATCTCCGGAAACACGCGTCGCACATAGGCCGCGCGGCGCACGGCGTTGGTGCCGACCTTGAAACCCCTGCCGCGGGACTGGCGCAGCGCCTCGATCGTCACGCCCTCGCGCAGCACCAGCGCATCGCCAGCGGGATCGCGCGACAGCGTGGCGCCGATGACGAGGCCCGGGGTGTCCTCGTTACCCGGCATGTCCTTGAGCGAGTGCATCGCCGCCTGCAATTCGCCCGACAGCACGGCGGCGCGAATCTGCGCGACGAAGGCACCGCCCTTGCCGCCATGGGGCAGCAGCTTGCTGGTCTGGTCGGTATCTCCCGTGGTGTCGAACTTGACGATCTCGACATCGAGATCGGGCACCGCAGCGGTCAGGCGGCGCGCGATCTCTTCCGTCTGGGCCAGCGCCATCGCGCTCTTGCGGGTGCCGATCTTCAGTCGCGTCGCCAAGCTCTTGTCCTTTCACAGGATGCGCGGACTCTTTGGTTTGGGCATGATCTTGTCGGCAAACCGGTTTCCACTTTGCGCTAACGCGGCCCTTCGGGTCTGGATCATGCCCTACCGCGCATCCTCCAATATCATGTCCGAGGCCTTTTCGGCGATCATGATGATCGGCGCGTTGGTATTCCCGGAGACGAGGTCCGGCATGACCGAGCCGTCGACCACACGAAGGCCGTCGAGCCCCCTCACCTTCAGCCGCTGGTCGACCACCGCGAGCGCGTCATTGCCCATACGACAGGTCGAGGTCGGATGGTAGATGGTGCTGCCGCGCTCGCGGCAATAATCCAGAAGTTCGGCATCCGTCGAGACTTTCGTCCCGGGATCGTACTCGCCGGCCGCGAACGGCTTCATCGCCGGCGCGTTCAATATTTTGCGCAGGATCTTCAGACCTTCGACGTTGGTGGTGCGGTCGGTCTCGGTCGACATGTAATTGATGCGGATTTCCGGCGGCACCGTCGGGTCCGCGCTACGGATACGAAGGCTGCCGCGGCTTTCGGGACGAAGCTGGCACACCGACGCCGTGAAGCCGGAGAAGTCATGCAGCTTTTCGCCCATCTTGTCGGTCGAGAACGGCAGGAAGTGAACCTGGATATCCGGCGAAGCGAGCCGCGGATTGGTCTTGAAGAACGCGCCCGCCGTGCCGGCCGCGATCGTGAGCCAGCCCTGCCGGAACAGCGCATAGCGCGCACCGGCCAGCGCGCGCCGGACCGGATTGTTGACGGTGTCGTTCAGCGTAATCTTGTGCGAGCAGCGCATCACGACCCGGACCTGCATGTGGTCCTGAAGATCGTGACCGACGCCTTGCGCATCCAGCACCACGTCGATGCCGTGCTTGCGCAGGAGATCGGCGGGCCCGACGCCGGAGAGCTGCAGGAGCTGCGGCGAGTTGTAGGCTCCGCTCGACAGCACCACCTCCCTGCGTGCCCGCGCACGGCGCACGGTTGAGCCTTGGCGATATTCGACGCCGACCGCACGGCGTCCCTCGAACAGCACGCGCTGGCCGAGCGCTTCGGTCTCAACCGTGAGATTGCCGCGCGTCTTTGCAGGGCCAAGATAGGCCACCGCCGTCGAGGCGCGGCGGCCATTGCGCGTGGTGGTCTGGAACAGGCCGACGCCTTCCTGGGTGGCGCCGTTGAAATCGGGGTTGTAGGGCAGGCCGGTTTCGACGGCGGCGTCGATAAAAGCCTTCGACAGCGGATCGGTCACGACCATGTTGGAGACCGGCAGCGGGCCGCCGGTGCCGTGATATTGGTCCGCGCCGCGCGTCTGGTTCTCGGCCTTCTTGAAGTAAGGCAGCACGTCGTCATAGCCCCAGCCGGTGTTGCCCTGCTGGCGCCAGCGATCATAGTCCTCGTGCTGGCCGCGGACATAGAGCAGGCCGTTGATCGAACTCGATCCCCCCAGCGTCTTGCCGCGTGGCTGGAACACCTGACGTCCCTTCAGCTCGGGCTCGGGCTCGGTCTGGTACATCCAGTTGACGGTTTTTTCCTTGAACAGTTTGCCATAGCCGAGCGGCACGTGGATCCAGATGTTGGAATCCTTCGGGCCGGCCTCGAGCAGTAGCACGCTGTGCTTGCCGCTTGCCGACAGCCGGTTGGCGAGCACGCAGCCGGCGGAGCCGGCGCCGACGATGATGTAGTCGAATTCGGGATCGGAGGGCATCAGGGAGGAATTTGCGTTCATGCGCTATTCGTCTTCTTTTTGGTGTGGGCGTTTCCGTCGTCACCTCTCCCCGACGGGGAGACGTCGGATTGCGTAGCAATCCGGGTGAGAGGCCGCAACGGGCAGCTGAGACCGTGCCCCCTCACCCGGATCGCATCTTTGACGTGATCCGGCCTCTCCCTATGGGAGAGGTGGTGGGAGTTCGGTATCGGCATCGCCTGCAAAACTGGTCTCGCACCAGCAACCATGACTTGACACGCAACGCCTCGACCAGCGACTTGAACGCAAGGGCATATAGTTATTTCGCACGGCTGTTCGCCGGCGATTTGTCGGCCTTTGGCGGTCCAGCAACGGACGACGCCATCGCCGGCCATATCCGCGCCGAGCAGATGTCGCTGGTGCTCGGCTATTCCGTCGGCATCATGGTGGCCAACGCCTGCAACGCTGGGATTGCGCCGCTACGAACGCGGTGCGCTCTCTCCCCCGCCTGCGGGGAGGGCTGGGGGAAGGTGTTTCCGCAACGGGATAATCCCCGAGCGGATAAAGCCCTCACCCGGCGCTGCGCGCCGACCTCTCCGCAAGCGGGAGAGGCAAGGAGCCCGCGGCTCCTTCCATAACTCGCTTTGGAACCCCTTCCCCGCTCCTCAGACCGCGTCCGCGCGCAGCAGCGTATCCACCGTGATGGTGCCGCGTGCGCGCGAAACACACGCGCAGATCTTCTGGTTGCTCTCTTTTTGGTGGTCGCTGAAAAAGACGTCGCGGTGGTCGATTTCGCCGTCGACCTCGACCACGTCGATGGCGCAGAGGCCGCATTCGCCGCGCTTGCAATCATACATCACGTCGTGGCCGCTGGCGTTGAGCACGTCCAGCATCGAACGCTCGCGCGGGATTTCGAGCTCGACATTCGAGTCCTTCAGGCGAACGCGAAATGTTTCGGTCGGCAGCGTGCCGCTGGAGCCGAATGTCTCGTAGCGGAGGTCGGGGAGCGGATGGCCGGCGCCGATCCAGGCGTGGCGCGCGGCATCGAGCATCCGCATCGGACCGCAGAAGAGCGCCAGCGCATCTTGCGGAAGCGCGGCGAACAGGGCGTCGAGATCGAGCCGGCGGCCCTCGTCGCTGGCATGGACGACCAGGCGGTCACCGAGCATTGCCGCGAGGTCGTCGAGATAGGCCGCCTCGCCACGCGAGCGGACCGCATAATGCAGCGTGACGTCGGCGCCGCGCCGCGCCAGCGCCTGCGCGGCACCGAGGATCGGGGTGATGCCGATGCCGCCGGCGATCAGACAATAGTTCTGGCGCGCCCAGTCGACCGCGAGCAGCGACGACGGCCGGGTGATGTCGAGCCGCGCGCCCGGCGCGAGCTGCCACATGTAGCGCGAGCCGCCGCGGGAATCCTCGGCGCGGCGCACCGCGATCCTGAAGCCAAGCGAGGTGGCCTCGCCGACCAGCGAATAGGACCGCGTCTCGGGCTGCCCGTCGATGGTGACGCTGACATTGATGTGGCTGCCGACCGGATAGGTTTCGCCGTCGAACCGATCGGGACGGATCAGGAACTCGCGGATGCCGGGCGCCAGATCGCGCGTCGAGACGAGCGTGGCCGGAATCCAGGTTTCGATGAAGCGCATGGTTGACTGCCCTCAATCGGTTGCGGTCTTGATCAGCGCGAGCGCCGGCAAGAGGTCGAGATGGGTGCGGTTGCGCAGCGCGAGCCTCAGATTGCGGACGGCGAGCCGGGCATGCTCGCGCATCACGGCTTCGGCACGCGCGCCTTCGCGGTTCTCGATCGCATCGATGACGACGCGGTGGTGATCCTGCCCGATGATCAGGATCTGCTGCGCCTCGGGCAGCGCCGACTGCGCCATCACGAAGCCGCTCGGGGATGCAAACGGCAGCGCCGAGGCGCGGTCGATCTGCCGGATCAGCGGCGGACTGCGCGACAGCTCCGTCAGCAGTGCGTGGAAGCGCGCGTTCAGCGTGACATAAGAGGAGAAAGCATCGACCGAGATCGGCACCTGCCGCAGCAATTCGTCGATCGCCGCAAGACATTCCTTCAGCGGCTCGAGCTCGCGCGCGGAGACGCCGCGCTCGGCGGCGAAGCGCGCGGCAAGGCCCTCCAGCGTGCCGCGCAGCTCGATGGAATCGGAGATGTCGCGCTCTGAGAACGCCTTCACCATGAAGCCGCCGGAGGGGATCGCCTCCAGCAGCCCTTCCTCCTCCAGCCGCACCAGCGCCATGCGCACCGGAGTGCGCGAGGCGCCGGTGGTTTCCACCGCCTGCAGCTCGGAGATGCGCTCGCCGGGGCGCAATGCGCCGGACAGGATCTGGTCGCGCAGCGCGAGCTGCGCCTTCACGGTCTGGGAGACGGAGCGGTCGACCTCACGTTCGGCCATGCCAGCCTACTCCGCCGCCTGGAGGTGCTGCGGCGCGCTTTCCTTGGCCACCATTCTTTCGATCAGCTTGCGCGACCACATCGCCCCGGCGTCGATGTTGAGGTTGTAGAAGATCCGATCGGGGTTCTCGTCCATCGCGCGCTGCTGCGCCTCCAGGATCAGCTCGTCCTCGCGGAAGATGCCGGAGACGCCCTCGCGGATCTCGGTGGTGATGCGCTGCTCCCCGATCTGGTAGTTGCGGACGAAGGCCCAGAAATAGTGGCAGGTCTTCTCGGTTTCGGGCGTGATGGTGTTCAGCACGAACCCGTTGACGCCTTGCGAGCGGTCGCCTTCCAGCGCGCCGGTGCCGGTTGGCGCGACGCCGACATCGATCGCGATGGTGCACGGCGCCTCGAAGCGAATGATTTGCCAGCGGTCGACGAGGCCGGGCTTGCCGAGCTGCTTGGCCCAGAACGGCGGCGCCTCGATGCCACGCATCCAGCGCGTCACCGTCACCGTCTTCTCGCCATGGGTGACGTCGAACGGCGCTTCCGCCACCGCGTCATTGCCGATGGAGGAGCCGTGCACGAAGGTCTCGTGGGTGAGGTCCATGAGATTGTCGAGCACGAGGCGGTAGTCGCAATTGACGCGGATGGTCTTGCCGTCGCCAGCCCAGGCCGGATCGTGATTCCAGTGCATGTCCGGCACGAGCGCGGGATCGGCGAGCGCGGGATCTCCCATCCAGAGCCAGACGTAGCGGTGGCGCTCGACGACCGGATAGGCGCGGACGCAGGCCGACGGATTGATGGTCTCCTGCGAGGGCATGAAGGTGCAGCGGCCCTGCGCATTGTATTTCAGGCCGTGATAGCCGCAGACGACAGAGTCGCCCTCGAGCCGGCCCTTCGACAGCGGCACCAAGCGATGCCAGCAGGCATCCTCCAGCGCGGCCACCGTGCCGTCGGCCTTGCGGTACATCACGATGTGCTTGCCGCAGATCGTTCGCGGCAGCAGCGCCTGCTTCACCTCCGCGTCCCAGGCCGCGGCGTACCAGGCGTTCATGGGGAATGGTTTTGTCACCGGCGATCTCCCAAAGCTTATGTATGCGTTGTGTATACAATAGCGGAGGAAGAAATTCGATCAAGGCTCGAAATACGTATTATAATACCTAAATCTGATTTTATGTATACAATAACAGCTCTGGGGTCATTCCCCGCGAAAGTGGGGAATCCAGTACGCCGCGGCGGTCATGGGTTCAGACAATTTCTGCCGCGGCGTACTGGATCGCCCACCTTCGCGGGCGATGACACCGGAAGATGCGGCGGCCACTCGTGGTGATGCCGGTCGAGAGCGGCGATTTGGCGCGGCAGCTAACCCCCGAACACCTTTTTCAGCCCGGCCTGGGCCTCGTCCTGAATTTGCTTCAGGTGCTCGGTGCTGCGGAAACTCTCAGCATAGATCTTGTAGACGTCCTCCGTGCCCGATGGCCTTGCGGCGAACCAGCCGAAATCGGTTTCGACCTTGATGCCGCCGAAGGGCTGGCCGTTGCCGGGCGCCTTGCTCAGCGTGGCGCGGACCGGATCGCCGGCGAGATCCCTCAGGCCGAGTTGCTCCGGCGTGACGGACTTCAAAATGTTCTTCTGCGGCGTGGTGGCGGCGACGTCGATGCGCGCATAATGGGGCACCCCTAGCTCGGCGGTGAGATCATTGAAGAGCTGACTCGGATCGCGGCCGGTCTTCGCCATGATCTCGGCGGCGAGCAGGCCGAGGATGACGCCGTCCTTGTCGGTGGTCCACACGGAGCCGTCGCGGCGCAGGAACGAGGCCCCTGCACTCTCCTCGCCGCCAAAGCCGAAGCCGCCGGAGAGCAGGCCGTCGACGAACCATTTGAAGCCGACCGGCGTCTCGACCAGCCTGCGGCCGAGTTTCTTGGCGACGCGGTCGATGATCGAACTCGACACCACGGTCTTTCCGATCGCGGCATCCCTGCCCCAGTTCGGGCGGTGCGCGAACAGATAGGAGATCGCAGTCGCCAGATAATGGTTGGGGTTCATCAGGCCGCCGGTGCGCGTGACGATGCCGTGGCGGTCAGCGTCGGTGTCGTTGGCAAAGGCGACGTCGAAGCGGTCACGCATTCCGATCAGGCTCGCCATCGCGAAAGGCGAGGAGCAGTCCATGCGGATCTTGCCGTCCCAGTCGACCGTCATGAAGCGGAAGGTCGGATCGACCGCTTCGTTCACGACGGTCGCCTTGATGCCGTAGCGCTCGATGATCGGGTGCCAGTAATGCACGGCGGCGCCGCCGAGCGGATCGATGCCGATATTGATCCCGGCGGATCTGACGAGGTCGAGATCGACCACGTTGCCGAGATCGCCAACGTAGGGCGTGACGAAGTCCCAGGCGTGGACGTTGCCGGAGGCCTTTGCCCTGGCATAGTCGATGCGCGCGACGCCCTTGAGACCATCGGCGAGATAGGCGTTGGCGCGCTTCTCGACCACGGAGGTCGCGTCGGTGTCGGCCGGTCCGCCATGCGGCGGATTGTATTTGTAGCCGCCGTCCTCGGGGGGATTGTGCGAGGGCGTGACGACGACGCCATCTGCCAGACCCGAGGTGCGGCCCTTGTTGTAGGTCAGGATCGCGTGCGAGATGACGGGCGTCGGCGTGTAGCCGCCGTCCTTGTCGATCATGATGTCGACGCCGTTGGCCGCGAACACCTCGACGGCGCTGACCAGCGCCGGCTCGGCCAGCGCGTGGGTATCGATGCCGATGAAGAGCGGACCAGTGAGACCCTTTTCCTTCCGGTAGTCGCAAATGGCCTGCGTAGTCGCGAGGATGTGCCCCTCGTTGAACGTATTCTTGAACGCGGTGCCGCGGTGGCCGGAGGTACCGAACGCCACCCGCTGCGCGGGATCCGCCACGTCAGGCTTGCCGGCGAAATAGGCCGTCACCAGCCGCGGAACGTTGGTGAGCGCGTCCGGCGAAACCAGCTTGCCCGCCGCGGGATTGACATCAGCCACTGAAAAATCCTCGTTCTGTCGGAGAGATTGCGCAGCAGCATAGCATCGGCCGGGCCACCGCCAAGGGTTACAACAAAGGTGATAGGGATGGCGTTCCTTCAGAGGTCAATGTGCCAATCCTGTCATCCTGAGGCGCACGCGCGGCGCGCGGAGCCTCGAAGAATGTACGGCCGGAGCGCAGCCGGGCCGTCGCCCTTCGAGGGCCGCTGAAGGAGCGGCCACCTCACGGTGGCGGCGATGGATTCGGGGCATCAGGCGCGAAGAGATGCTATGCTCCGCAACCATCGAGACCCCCGGAATCGTCCCATGCTCCTCCCGCAAAAACTGCTGCTGCTGATCGCCAGCCTCGTCATGGCCTGCGCGCCGATGCGGGCCGCAGAGTTCTACACCGAGGATCTCCGCATCCCGATGGCCGAGGCCGGGCCGCAAGGGCTGGAGGCCTTCCTGGTCCGCCCGGCCGGGACGAAACGCTATCCCCTGGCGCTGCTCAGCCACGGCTCGCCGCGCAAATTCGAAGACCGCGCGACCATGTCGGCGCACAAATTTTACGGCATCGCGCTGGAATATGCCCGGCGCGGCTTTGCCGCGCTGATCGTGATGCGGCGCGGCTACGGCACCTCGCCGGGCGGGCGCGCGGACAGCCTCGGGGGCTGCGCCAATGCCGCCTACCTGCCGGCGGCCGCCATTGCGGTCGCGGATTTGCGCGCCGCGATCGAGGCGATGGAGCAGAGGGACGACGTCACGACCTCGGGCATGATCGCGGCCGGCCATTCCGCCGGGGGCCTTGCCACCGTCGCGCTGACGGCGCAGGCGCCGGCAGGCCTCGTCGCGGCGATCAACTTTGCCGGCGGACGCGGCTCGCTGGACGATGACGACGTCTGCAATCCGGATGGGCTGGTGCAAGCCTTCGCCACGTTCGGAAAGACCTCGCGCGTGCCGATGCTGTGGGTCTATGCCACCAACGATCTGTTTTTCGGCCCCGATCTGGCGCGCCGTTTCTATGACGGGTTTCGCGGCAACGGCGGCAAGGCGACATTCATCGCGGCGCCGCCTTATGGCGACGACGGCCATTTTCTCTATTCGGTCGCAGGCCGTCCGCTATGGACGCCATATCTCGACGCGTTCCTTCGCGAGCATGCGCTCGGCGGACGCGACCTCCTCGGTCCGCCCGATCCGCTGCCGCCGCCGGCCCAGCTGAACGCCGCCGCGCGCGCCGATTTCTCGCGGTATCTCGCCAGCACGACGCCGCACAAGGCTTTTGCCGTCTCCGCCAATGGCGGCTACGCTTGGCGTTCGGGCCGCACCACGGCCGAGGACGCGCAACGCGATTCGCTGAGCGCCTGCATGAAATGGGCGCCCACCTGCACGCTCTATTCAGTGGACGACCGTCTGGCGGGGAGTGCGCAACGAACGCCAACGGACCAGAGCGCCCGCGCGCGCTAGGCGCGAAAGCGATCGGGTCCTTCGGCAGGCGAGGCTAGAGCCGTTCGCTGAGCTTAAGCTTGTAGCCGACGCCGGTGACGCTCGCGATCACCGGCGTGCCGCTGCCGAGGAGCTTGCGGCGCAGCCACGCCACCATCGCATCGACCGTGCGGATGTCGACCTCGGCCTGGCGGTTACTGACGACCTCGATCAAATAGTCCGGCTGAGCGACCGGCCATCGTCTCCGGCCCGCGCCGCCTGGCCGAACAATATTGGTCATGGCTTTGACGCATCAAGTATGAATTGGCCCAAAATTCTCATCCCGCGCACCATACTGCTGCTCGCCGTGTCGTCACCGACGCGCTGAGCTATCTGGTCGCACGCGCGACCTGGCATCTGCTCGCGCGGCATGCACAGGAGCTTGCGCATCGCCTGACATCGTCGGCCGGCAAGACCGCACCGCGTACGGCTGCCGTGGCCGCGGCGGCGGTAGTCTGAACGGCCGCACACCGCGCATCCGGGTTCGCGGAAGCTGAGCGGCCTCAGGACGATCCGACTTCGATCCGGAACGACAGCTTCTCTTCCGCACCCGGCGCGATATGCATCAGGCCAGGCTTGTCGCTGAACTCGCCGTCGAAGCCGGCGGGGCTGGCATAGCCGCGCCAGGGCTCGATGCAGAGGAACGGCGCGCCCGACGGTTTGGACCAGACGCCGAGTTCGCGAAAGCCCCGCCAGGACATCTTCAGCCAAGGATTCAGGCGAGCGCCGGAGGAAGCACCCTGCCCGGCGGCATAGCGGACTGTTTGGCTGTCGATATGATCGAAGATGATGGCGTCGTCAGCGAACAGGGTCTCGAACAAGGGCAGGACTGCGCCTTTGACGGGGCTCGGCTCCGTTGCCGTGCGCAACAGGCCGCCGTCGAGACGACGGATGGGAGACGACTCCGCGTTCGAAAAGGTCAGCGCGTAGCTCTCCTTTCCCAGGTCAGGCTGAAGCGGCCAGTTGAACGCTGGATGCCCGCCGAGCGACGCCGGCAAGATCTCGTGGCCGGTGTTGGCGATCGTCAGTGAGAGATCCAGACCCGCGTCATCGAGCGCATAGGCAGCCGTCAGGCGGAATGCGAACGGATAGAGCGCGCGGGTCGCCTCGCTATCTTCGAGCACGAGCGTGCAACTGTGCTCGCTACGCTCCCCCCAGGCAAAGCGGCTATCGCGTGCAAAGCCGTGCTGGGTCATACGGTAGGTCTTGCCCCGGTGCCGCAATTCATCGTTGGCGAGGCGGCCGACGATCGGAAACAAGAGCGGCGCATGACGCGGCCAGGCCGGCCCGGCCTGCCAGATGAATTCGGTGCCGGTCACGTCCTTCAGCGAGCATAGTTCGGCGCCTTGCGCCTTGATGGTCGCGGTGAGGCCGCTGTGGTGGATGCTGTGCGTGTCATCTGTCATGAAGACCCTCCGGCACTACAGTGCTAGCCTAGATTGAGGAAAACGTCTCAACTCGCGGCCGCGATGCCCCGTGTTCACTCGCGTCAGTCTTCGCTTCCAGTTTGCCGATCAGAATACTGGAAAGCACAAGCATGCGGAACGATCTTGTGCCGCTTCTCCGTCGAAAATGTTTCGGGCTGGTCCGGTTTGCCCGAGCATAATCTCCGCCTCGATGGGTGGGCTTCTGCCGAGCAACGCCGCCAAGCGGAATGTCGGCCGGTTCATGCATTGGCGCGCCGCGCGGACCGTTCGGAACCGGCGGATCGAAAACAATCGTGCCGCCCTGCCTGGCTGAAACAGCTTTGTCAGGTCCGAGGGGGATTTGGACTGGACTCAGCTGGAAAGAGACTTCGAACGCTAAATTGCTCCTCCTTGGGATAATTCGGTGAAGGAGCCTTGGTTCTCGTCGAGCCGTTCTTGGGGGAGTTGGACGATTACAACTTCTTCGTCTTTCACGGCCGAGTTCGAGGATACCCGCTGAAATCGAGCGACTAGCTATCGAGGCGCGGCAGCTTGAAATCCGAAAATCGCGTAAGCATTGCGGCCTTGACGAATTTCAGGTGCGCAATGGTGCTCGCCAGCTCCTTGAGCCGACGTTGCCCATTTGAGATATCCGCGGCGAAGATGTCCTGGTGATGATTGTCCAGCGGCTCGCGCTCCAGATATTCGTCGGTGCCGTTCCCGAACGTAACCGAGGCACGCGCAAGCGCATCTTCAACACGCCGATTCAGGCCGGTTTGTTCTCTTTCCGCCTCCTGCAGGGCATTATCGATCGCAGTCATGACCGCATCGATCCGCGCGCGGTCGGTCTCGGCATCGCGCTCAATCGAACGGGCTTTGAAGCCCTTGTCCTGGCGCCGGAAGTTGAGGAGATTGTGGGCGCGCGCCCTCAGGAATAGCTGGAACATTTAGGCCATCCCACCTTCAAATTCTGACGATCACCATCGGTCAGATATGGTTAATAAAGCTTGAAGCTTTCGCTTGCTCGGCTCGGCTCTGATTGATCCAATCCCGCCACGCCTGCTCATGTTTGAGATAAAGCTCAAGCCACCTGTATTCGTCCTTGCCGACGAGGTCCGAGTTGCTATCACTGTTCAACGACGGCGTTTCGACTTCCATCGACGACGGATCCAGCGCTTCAAATTCCCTGGTCTCATCGAGCGACAGGCCGATCAGAACACGATGCCCCTTCGTGTCGACGAAGTATCTTCGCGGAGCATGGCGCTTTTGCTCAATCATGCCGGTAGTCCCCCAGCAAAAAGCCAGGGGCCGGAGTGACTTTCAAGCCTTCGATTGTAAACGCACGGAAAACCAATCACAAAGACCGCGCTAATGATAACCCTCAACGACGCAATGGGATACGCCATATGTCATTCCCTACGCACGCCTCGCAATTCCAGGCGTATTGGCTCTCGCAACGGGCCCGTAAGGTCTAAACTCCCATTCCAGCGCTCTCAAGCACAACGGCAAATTAAGATAACCAGGCATGGTTACGAAAGGGGCTGGCTTCGTGGGAGCTGCCGCTGGACCCTGGTTTCAATCCATCCCGGTAAGGTTGAGCAGTTAGCTTAATCCGCAGACTTTATTGCGCGCTTTTCTGGATGGCGTATCCATCTTCTCTACCGGGCCTCCCCCAAGGTCCGGCCCCACCCAAGCAAAGCCGCCGAGCGACATGGGTCCGCTTGGCGGCTTTGTCTTTGTGTCGATGCGAGAGGAATGTTTCGATTATGGCGCGGAAGCCTTGGTCGTTCAAGGAAGACCGCCGGCTCATGGAGTTGGCCAAGTCTTCGACGTCGCTGGAAGAGGCCGCGAAAAAGCTCGGGCGCTCGCCCGATGCGGTCAAGCGCATGGCCCTGCGCCTCGGTTTGTCGCTGAAATCAAAGGGCTCCAGGAAAAGTTAACGTTGCGTCGCGCCGGCGGTGCTTCGTGCCCGAACGGGTTGGCGTGGTTCCTCGATGACGGGGATTCGGCAGGAACGATTCCCTGCCCGCTGAAAAGCGAAACTCGCAGCAGCGCCCTGCATTGTTCGCTAAGAACAGCGAGAGACGAAGCCTTCGTGAACAGCACGTTCTGGATCTTTATGTCGACTTGGCTCAGCACCAACATCGTGTTCGTGCAGGGGCGGCTGTGGTTGACTGGGTCGAAGAACTGCAAATTGATGTCTGGTCACGCACGAAGCAATGCGCGAAATTGCAACTGCGCCGCCACGCCAGACACCATCCGGACGGGGACGGTCGCTGGAACCGATCTGCGGCTCGTCCGTGAACCTCGGTTCATCGCCTCGAAGGCCTGTGAAACCTTAACGATGTTCTTGGCTTTCGACAGCGACCCGCCGCCCGACCGGTTATGCTGACGTCATGCGCCGCAACCATCTCATCGCCGCTGCAGGAATCTGCCTTGCTTTCATCATCTATGCCACGCTCGCAAAGCTTGCGGGCAGGCCGACGCTGATGGGCCATGCAGAGGCCTATTGGGTGATCGTGATCGAACGCTTCAGCGCCTACGGCTTGCTCGGCTTTATTCTGTCCTTCCTGCTGCCGGGGCGTGTCAAGCTGGCCTGCGCGTTCGTGGTGGCCGTGGCCGTCGGATTGGAGATCTTGCAGGCGGTGACGCCCGATCGTCATCCAGAGTTCATCGATGCGCTGCAAAAGGCCGCCGGCGGTACCGTCGGCGTCCTTCTGGCCCAAACCATCCTGAGTTTCCTGCCGAGAGCGCCGTCCTGAGGCGGCCGACGGCACGGCAGAATTAGGCGACTCCGCGCCCCAAACCCGGCTGACCGGCCGGGACAGCGCCGGACATCTGCCGATGGGCATCGCGCAGGGCCGTGATCGCGCCGTCGAGGTCGAACTGGGCTTCACGAACGGTCTCGAAGAACCGGGCCATCAGCACGAGGTTCAGCTTGACGCGGGTGTTTCCGTCGCGGCTCTTGCGACGATCAAGCGAAAGATGCAGCGCCTGCATCCTTGCCTCCGCAGCGCTGCAGCCATTGAGTGCAGCGAGTTCGTCATATGTCATCCAGATCTGAGGCATGTCCCTGTCCGCCTTTTGTTATGGGCCCCAACCTAGATTTCACGTCTAAATGCACTCTTGCCGCAGCGCGGGTGCGGCGCGTTTTCGCGACAACAGCGTCAATGCAACGCTAAGAGGCGGGGGCCTTGGGCGGCGCGAACGGATGACGCGGCCGCGAGCGGCCGTCCAAGCCCCTGGGCAACTTGTCGGGATTGAGCGTCACGACCGCGCACCGGGCGCTGGCAGCGGGAGCATCTTCCCGGATGTAGATTAGCGTCGCCTCGAACTTGACGTCGGGCGCTTCCCTCGCCGTGCCCGAACAATTCGCCACCGGGCCATTGCAAACGCCCGTGAGTCTGACCTCGACCTCGTCCGGCCCGAACACGTTCGACGGGCCGTCGGCATGCCGTTTTACGGTCAGGACGCCGGAGAAATGCCGCTCATCGACGCGGTAGGACCCACCATATGTAAAGAAGCTGTCGCTGCCCGAGATCTGGCCCTCGGCCAGTTCCACCATGCCGGTGCCCTGACCACGCGGGGTCCTGAACCATGCAGCGTATTTGCCATCTTTCAACATCGGGAAATTTCTCAGTGCGAAAATTGAGCTCTATTTGCGATCAACTCTGGGGCGCAACAATGACCTGACGGCAACCTCTGCAAGCACGGTTAACGCCGAGAAAACGAAATCCTTCCAATTGCCGCCGACAATGAGCCCGGCGGCGGACGTCAAAAAAATTCTATGCCGTCATCGACGGTTTCGACCGCCTCGGGGCGGCGCGTGGCAGCCGCCGAAGCAAGTCCAAGCGATCCCAAATATTCGCGGTGAACCTCCCGCTCGCGCTCCATCGTGTAGCGCGCGAAAAGACCGTCGAGCATGGCTTGATCCTGCGGCTCAGGCTGCGGTCGCTGAGTGCCGCCACTCGCCGTCTCTAGACGCGCCGCAACCGCGGGCAAGGCTGCGGAGCTTTCACCGAGCGAGTTCATCAGGCCCTGGGCCGAATTCATCAGCCGCTCGAACTCCGCGCCTTCGTCGACGAGCGTTCCCATCAGCTTGCCAAGCCGCTCGTTGCCAACCTCGACCTCGCGCAGTGCCTGGAGGATCTGCGGCTCGAGCTTGGCGAGTTGCGTTGGATCGCCCTGCACGCGCAATTGCTTCAGCTCCTTGGCGGACCGTTCGATGCCGTCGAGCACGGGCCGCAGGCGTGCCGCGCCAGCGGCGACCTGGTCGGCCGTCGCCTTGAGCTCGTTGGCGATCACGACGAAAGCGCTGCCGCGGCTGCCGAGATGGCTTGCCTTGAGGCCCGCATTCATGCCGATCAGCGTAATGTCGACCGTCGCCTCGGCGAGCCCGGCGATGGCCTCGCGAAATTTCAACAGCGTGTCCTCGACGATCGACAGCGCCTCGTCGACGGAGCGGCCGCCGCTCTCGCAAGTGGCGATCAGGGTCGACGCATGCGCCAGCGTGTGCTTGATGCGTGACAGGAACGAGGACGAGCCGCCATCCTTGCCGCCGAACAGCGCGCGGCCATGACCGACGACATGGCCGGCATCCTGAAGGATGGCGCCCAGCACACGAACGATCTGACCGATATCCCCGCCGAACTCGCGCTGGGCATCCCTGAGCAGCGCCGCCTGCAGCTGACAGATCGCGCGCGCACCTTCAGCGCTCGCCACCGTTTCCGGAACCAGGGCCGAGGAGGATCCCGACGCAAGAACGAGACCATGGCAGACATGTTCGAGGCGCTGACGCGTGCTGTCGCCGGCCTGGAGCGAAATGATTGCGCTGCCGACCGCTTCGGCGATCTTTCGGGTGCTGGCGCTCGCGAGATCGGCGAGCTGACCGCTGTCGCGGCGCTGGTCGCGCAATCCCGAATAGGCTCCGGCCAGTTCGGCGCTCTCCGAAACCAGTTCGTTGCGGTAACGACTCTCGAAATCCCTCTGCCGGCCAAATGCCGTGGCCACCGCTTCCGCCAGCCGCTGCTGATCCCGCGCGCACCCCTCGATCGAACGCTGCACGGCCTTGCCGAGGTCGTAGGCCTCCTGCGTGAACGCTAGAAAGCCCTCGCGCGCGCCGTCGAGCGAGGCCGCCTCGATCCGCGCGCTGCGCGCGATGATGGTGATCAACCCGATGTGCTTGAACAAAGGCTTGAGCAGCGACGAGGCTTCAGCCGTCCTCGTACCGATCGAGGCAAGCAGCGCGGTTTCGGCCGGAAGGGCCTGCGCCAGTTCGCTGAGCCGCGCGGCAATCTCCTGCAGGGCGGTGGCGGCGCCCTCGATCTCGGCGCCGGAGAGCTCCTCCGAGAGCGTGGCGAGGCCCTGATTCAACTCCTTGAAGATGAGGTGACCGCGCCCGAGTTCGCGACCGACCCGCGAGAAGACGTGCTCGATCCGGGACGAGACATCCTCGATCGAAGCGCTCGCCTCGGTCAGCGTGCTGGCCGGAATCGCGGACATTTCGATCAACCCGTCAGCGCCGCTTGCCCGGCCTGGTACCACTGCATGATCTCGCGGGGGATCTGCTGCAGCGAAACGACCTTCTCGACGCCGCCATGGGCGATGGCTTCCTTGGGCATGCCGAACACCACGCAGCTGTCTTCGTCCTGCGCACGCGTCGAAGCACCGAGCTTGCGCATCTCAAGCATCCCGCGCGCGCCGTCATCGCCCATGCCGGTCATGATGACACCGAGCGCGTTGGCGCCGGCATGCTGGGCCGCGGACCGGAACAGCACATCGACGGACGGGCGATGCCGCGATACCGGGGGACCGTCCTTGATCACGATCTGATAGCGCAGCCCGATCCGCTGCAGCAGCATGTGGCGGGCACCGGGCGCGATATAGGCCCATCCGGGTAGCACCGGTTCGCCATCCTCGGCTTCCTTGACCCGGATCGGGCAGATGCTATCGAGCCGTTTCGCGAAGGCTGCGGTGAAGCCAGCCGGCATATGCTGCACGATGACGATCGGAGGACAATTCGGCGGCAGCATTTCGAGCACGTCGTTCAGCGCCTCGGTCCCGCCCGTCGACGCACCGATGCAGACGATGCGTTCCGTGGTCGGCCGGACCTTGCCGAGCACCGGCGGCGGGATGATGGCGTCGGCCGTCAGCTTCTGTTCGACCACCCGCCGCTCAGCCCGGGGGCGCACCCGCGCGCGCGCCGCCGACTTGACGGCCTCGCGCAGCCGCGTGGAGCATTCGAGCAGAGCCTGCCGCGTGTCGATCTTCGGCTTGGGCACGATGTCGACCGCGCCCGCCTCGAACGCCTCGAACATCACGTTCGAGCCCTCGACGGTGAGCGAGGAGCAGATGATCACCGGAATCGGACGTTGCGACATGATCTTGCGCAGAAACGTCATGCCGTCCATGCGCGGCATTTCCAGATCCAGCACCATGACGTCAGGAATCTCGTCCTGGAGGCGTTTCGCCGCCACGAACGGATCGGAAGCCGTTCCCATCACCTCGATGTCGGGATCTTCGTTGAGGATCGATTGCAGGATTTGGCGCACCGACGCCGAATCGTCCACGATCAGTACGCGAACTTTCTCCTTCGGCATCTCGCTGCCTCTCCTGTCAAACTTGGAAAATGGTTGGTTGAACCTGCTTCAGTCCCGGAATGTTACTGTGAACCATCGATTCGGAATGCCCGACCAGGAGATATCCTCCGGGCCGCAGATGACTGCAGAGGCGTTCGACGACTTTCCTCTGCGTCGGCTTGTCGAAATAGATCAGCACGTTCCGGCAGAAGATGATGTCGACGTCGCGATCGACCGGATATACGGCGTCCATCAGGTTCATCCGCATGAAATGGGTCATGCGGCGCAGTTCCGGCACGACGCGAACCTCGCCGCGGGACTTGTCCCGAGAGTTCAGGAAGTACCGTTTCAGGAACGGCTCCGGCACCGGAGCCAGCACGTCGCGGGTATAGATCGCCGTCTGGGCAAGGCGCAGCACGGCGGTCGAGATGTCGGTCCCGAGGATACGGTATTGAAACGACGACCCGGTCCGCGTCATGTCGTCCAGGACCATCGCAATCGTATAGGCCTCCATCCCGGTCGAACTCGCCGAACTCCAGACCTTGAGGTTCGCGTTACGGCGACCGTGCGACTTGAGCAGCGAGGGGATCGCGACCTCGCGCATGAAGGTGAAGTGCTGCGGCTCCCGGAAGAAATCGGTCTTGTTGGTGGTGACCACGTCGATGAGGTGCGTGAGTTCGGTCTCGAACAGATGCTCCTCGAAGAGATTGTCGACGTAGTCGTTGAGGTCGGCGAAGTTGAGCGCGCGCACGCGCTTATGCAGCCGCCCTTCAAGCATCAATCGCTTTCCCGGCGGCAGCTTGATGCCGACCTGCCCTTCGATCAGTTCGGCGATCGTGCGGAAATGCCGGTCCGACAGATGCACGGCCGTGTCCTGGTCAGCCGGAATCCCGGCAGACCAGTCTTCCGACGGGATGGCCGCCTGCATTGCATGTTGGGCCATACGGGCCATCTAGATTACCTGTCCTGTTATGCGATGGCCGAGCCGCGATCGGCCCGGTGCAGCTTCAGCGCTGGAAATCGGCATCCCGATCGTCGCCGCCGTCGTTGAGATCGAAAGCGAAACCACCGGCTCCGGCCGCCTTGACTGCACGCGCCGGCTTTGCCTGCGCCTTCCGGGCTGGACGCTCAGCGGCGGCCATCGTGGCAGCCTTGGCGCGCAACTGGCCAACGGCCCGATCGATCGGCGCAGCAGCAGGGCCCTTCGCCGCATGGTCGATCCTGAAATAGGCGATCGTCGACTGCAACTGCTCGGCCTGCGAGGCGAGTTCTTCCGAGGTGGAGGAGACCTGCTCGGAGGCACTGGCATTCTGCTGCCCGACCTTGTCGAGCTGCTGGATCGCCTGGTTGATCTGGGCGGAGCCGACGTCCTGCTCACGGCAGGCCGACGTGATTTCTTCGACGAGCTCGGCTGTCTTCTTGATGTCGGGAACGAGCTTCGCAAGCATGGAGCCGGCCTCCTGAGCGACCTTGAGAGTGTCGGTCGAAAGCGTTCCGATCTCGGCGGCTGCCGCCTGGCTGCGTTCAGCCAGCTTCCGCACTTCGGACGCCACCACCGCAAAGCCCTTGCCGTGCTCGCCCGCGCGCGCTGCTTCGACCGCCGCGTTCAGTGCGAGAAGGTCGGTCTGGCGCGCGATTTCCTGCACGATCGTGATCTTCTCGGCGATGGTCTGCATCGCGCTGACCGCGCGACCAACCGCGGCGCCGCTGGCTTCGGCGTCCTTGGCCGACTGCGCGGCAATCTTCTCGGTCTGACTGGCGTTGTCGGCGTTCTGCTTCACGTTGGAGGCCATCTCCTCCATCGAGGACGAGGCTTCCTCCGCAGACGAGGCCTGCTCGGTCGCACCCTGCGAGAGCTGCTCGGCGCTCGCCGAAAGCTCCTGGCTGCCGGCCGAGACGTTCTGCGCAGCGGTGAGGGCTTCCGAGACGATCTGGCGCAGCTTCTCGACCATGCGTTCGAGCGCCAGCCCCAGCGTATCCTTGTCCGACAGCGGCTTGGCTTCGACGGTCAGATTGCCGTGCGCAATCTCGTTGGCAATGCTCGCGGTCGTATTCAAGTTGACCGTCATGCCGTTGAGGGCCTTGATGAGGTCGCCAACCTCGTCATTGCTCGACACGTCGATCTTTTGGCTGAGGTCGCCGATCGCAACGGCGTTGGCGAGACCCACGGCGCGCGACAGGCCGCGGCTGATGTTGAGCGCGATCCAGACCGCCGATCCGACGGCTGCCAGAAGCGAGGCCGCAATGATGCTGATGAGGATCATCTTGGCGCGCGCGGCATCGGCTGCAGCCTCGTCCGCCTGATCCGACATCAGCTTCTTCAGGTAGTCGATATAGGCGCTGGACGTCTTGATGGCCTCGGCAGAATTCACCTTCCCCTCGGTTTCTGCCATGGCGGAGGCCCGGATATTGCCTCCCTCCCTCACGACCTCCTGGACCTGCGCCATCATCTTGACGAGCTGTTCGGTTTGCGACTCCACGGCGGTGGACGCCAGGCCGGCAGCGCTCAACGGCGCGCTGGCCTGCTTGACCGAATTGCGAAGCGCGACGATCCGCTCGTCCATCGTCTTCATCGCTGCCGCCATCTCATCCATGCTGGACGCCGAGAGGGACAATGCAAGCTGACGTTGGGAACGCACATTCTCGAGTCGCACGGTCTGGAGCGACATCAACGCATTGGCTCGCACGTCCGGAGCCGCGACACGGCCTGCCTCCGTGAACAATCCGTCGATCGCGTCGTTCCACTCCTTCACGGCCCGCTGGCCTTCCGAGGACCAGAGGTGAGACGCCCTGTGGTTCGAGTTGAGGAGCGCCAGCTTGAGGATCGCATCCTCCGTCGCGTTCATCTTTTCATACGCCGACGAGAATTTCTCGATCATCTTCTTGCCCGCGTCCGTCGTGGCGCTGGCATGTATCTCCTCCCGGAGGCGCATCGCGTCTTTCCGGAGCTGCTTGATCTCCTCGGAGATCTTCTGCATCTCGGCATCCGTCGACGCGATTATCATGTCGCGCTCCGCGCGAGATTGCTCCAGAACCAGGTTCTGGAACTCGCCAGCCTTTTGCAATCGCGCCGAACGCCCGACGATCTGCTCGGATGTGTCGGCAAGCTGGGTCAATTTGACATAGGCGAGTCCGCCCGTGACGGCGGACAACGCAATCACGACACCGAAGGCTGCACCCAGCTTCGCTTTGACGGTCAGTCTCATCTGTATTCCCTCGATATCGCAGTATTCTAGAATTCGCGTTGAATGGGTTGGCGCGTCAGGCCGCCACGGAATCTTCGGCCAGGTCCTGGGGCGTCGGCATCTCCGCACTGGCCATCAGCTTGGCGAGGTCGAAGATCACGACGAATTTCTCGCCCTTGCGGCCGATGCCGACGGCATAATCCGACTGCCATTGCCCGCCGACTTCGGGAATCGGCTCGATCGCCTGCTCGTCGATGTCGGTGACCTCGAACACGCAGTCGGCGACGAAGCCGACGCCGACCAGACGATCCTTCATCGGCACGTCGAGAATGATGATGCGGGTCGCTTCCGTTGCCGCCACGGCCGGCAGGCCGAGCTTGGTCCGGAGGTCGACGATCGGATAACCGCTGCCGCGCACGTCGATCATCCCGAGCAGGAAGTCAGGGGCATGCGGCAGGCGCGAGATCGGCCGCATGTCGAGGATTTCGCGAACATTGCGGATGCCGATGCCGAACGTCTCGCCGGCAAGCCCGAGCGTCAGATATTGCGATGTTGCGGCCATTGTTTCAGTCCAGGAGGTCAGAAGGTTTCAAGGAAGAAAGTCCGGCACGAGGCCGGACTGTGTTTCAACGCTGGAATTCGGCATCGCGATCGTCGTCCCGGTCGTCCATGTCGAAGGCGAAGCCGCCGCCTCCGCCGGCCGCCTTCAGCGCACGCGCCGGCCTGGCCTGCGGCTTCTTGGCCGGACGGTCGGCCGCCGACATGTGCGCAGCCTTGGCGCGAAGCTGCCCGATGGCACGGTCGATGGGCGCCGGTGCGGCTTTGGCTTCGTGCGTTTCGTGATCGATCCGGAAGAACGAGATGGTCGACTGAAGCTGCTCGGCCTGCGAGGCGAGCTCTTCGGATGTGGACGACACCTGCTCGGACGCGCTGGCGTTCTGCTGTCCGACCTTGTCGAGCTGCTGGATCGCCTGGTTGATCTGGGACGAGCCGACGTCCTGCTCACGGCAGGCCGCGGTGATCTCCTGGACCAGTTCGGCGGTCTTCTTGATGTCGGGGACGAGCTTGGAGAGCATTCCGCCGGCTTCCTGCGCGACCTTCACGCTCTCGGTCGACAGCGTGCCGATCTCGGCGGCAGCGGCCTGGCTACGCTCGGCGAGCTTTCGCACCTCGGAAGCCACCACCGCGAAGCCCTTGCCGTGTTCGCCGGCCCGCGCAGCCTCGACCGCGGCGTTCAATGCCAGAAGGTCGGTCTGCCGCGCGATTTCCTGAACGATCGTGATCTTCTCCGCGATCGTCTGCATCGCGCCGACGGCGCGGCTGACCGCGGCGCCGCTGGCTTCGGCATCCTTGGCGGACTGAGCCGCGATCTTCTCGGTCTGGCTGGCGTTGTCGGCGTTCTGCTTCACGTTCGAGGCCATCTCCTCCATCGAGGAGGATGCTTCCTCGGCGGACGAGGCCTGTTCGGTCGCGCCCTGAGAGAGCTGCTCGGCGCTGGCGGAGAGCTCCTGGCTGCCGGCGGAGACGTTCTGGGCGGCGGTCAGCGCCTCCGAAACGATCTGACGAAGCCGCGCGACCATGGTCTCGAGCGCGATACCGAGCTTGTCCTTGTCGGACATGCGCGTGGCTTCGACCGTCAGGTTGCCCTGTGAAATCTCGATGGCGACCTCGGCGGTCGCGTTCAGGCTGGCGATCATCCGCTGCAGCGCGATGCCGAGCGTATCCTTGTCGGACAGTGGCTTGGCCTCCACTGCGAGATTGCCCTGCGCAACTTCGTTGGCGACAAGCGCCGTGGCATTGAGGTTGGCCGTCATCGCGTTGAGCGATTTCAGGAGATCCCCGACTTCGTCATTGGCTTTCGCTTCAACCGTCTGGCTGAGGTCTCCGATCGCAACGGCGTTGGCAAGCCCAACGGCCCGCATCAGCGAGCGACTGATGGTCAGCGCGATGAAGATCGCCGCACCAGTACCGAGAAGCAGTGAGATGACGACGATGCTAATCAGCGTGATCTGGGCGTGACTGCTCTCGAGGCGGGCTTCGTCCGCACGATCGGCCATCAGTTTCTTGAGATAGGCGAGATACTCATCCAGAACGTGAGAGGCTTCTGAAAGCAAACTGCGGACTTCGGTTACCGAGTGTTCGATCGCCTTTGCACGATCCGTGCGGGCCAGCTTGAGGGTCTCATCCTCGGCCGTATTCAGCAGGGCGTGGCTCGCAGAGAAACGATCGAGCATCTTCCGCCCCGTCTCCGTTGCCACGGCGTAGATCTCGTCCCTCGTCCTGGCAATGTCCTCGCGGGCCTTCCGCACTTCGGCAGTATACCGCTCGAGGTCGGCATCGGACTGCGCGAGCAGCGCATTCTTTTCGGCCCGGATCTGCAGCAGAAGTCCGCGCTCCAGCTCGGCCGCCTTGCTCGACCGCCCGGCGGCCCCGAGCAGGACCTCGGTCGTGGAGGCGATCTCGCTCAGTTTCCAAGAGGCGATTCCACCGGCGACCATGGACAGCAGGAGCACGACTCCGAACGCGCAGGCCAGCTTAGCTTTGACGGTGAATCTCATGTTGTATTCCCTCGGGTTCAGCCCGTTTTGACTCTGGAGAGGAGCGCCCCGGGCGCTTCTACCTAGCTCTTAGCGCTGGAAGTCGGCGTCGCGATCATCGCCGCCATCATCCATGTCGAAAGCGAAGCCGCCGCCGCCTGCGACCTTCCTGGCGCGCGCCGGCTTGGCCGCAGGCGCCTTGCCGCCGCGATCGACGGCTGCCATCTTTGCGGCCTTGGCCCGAAGCTGGCCGACGGCCCGGTCGATGTCCTGCGGAGCGCCCTTCGCCTTGCGGCCGGACTCCTCGATGCGGAAGAACGAAATCGTCGACTGCAATTGTTCGGCCTGGGACGCGAGTTCCTCGGAGGTCGACGACACCTGCTCGGAGGCGCTGGCATTCTGCTGGCCGACCTTGTCGAGCTGCTGGATCGCCTGGTTGATCTGGGAGGAGCCGACGTCCTGCTCGCGGCAGGCGGCAGTGATTTCCTGGACCAGTTCGGCCGTCTTCTTGATATCGGGTACCAGCCTGCCAAGCATGTCGCCGGCTTCCTGAGCAACCTTGACCGTTTCGGTCGAGAGGGTGCCGATTTCGGCAGCGGCCGCCTGGCTGCGCTCGGCCAGCTTGCGAACCTCGGAGGCAACGACGGCGAACCCCCTGCCGTGCTCGCCGGCGCGGGCGGCTTCCACGGCTGCGTTCAAGGCGAGGAGGTCGGTCTGGCGGGCGATCTCCTGCACGATGGTGATCTTCTCGGCGATCGTCTGCATCGCATCCACGGCACGGCCGACGGCGGCGCCGGAGGCTTCGGCATCCTGCGCAGATTGCGCGGCAATCTTCTCGGTCTGGTTCGCGTTGTCGGCGTTCTGCTTCACGTTCGAGGCCATTTCCTCCATCGAGGAGGAGGCTTCTTCCGCGGAGGAGGCCTGCTCGGTGGCGCCCTGCGAAAGCTGCTCGGCGCTGGAGGACAGCTCCTGGCTGCCGGCGGATACGTTCTGCGCCGCGGTCAGAGCCTCGGACACCACCTGTCGCAACTTCTCGACCATGCCGTTCAGCGAACGGATGAGATCGCCGATCTCGTCGTTGCTGGCCGAGGGGATGGTCTGAGTGAGATCGCCCTCCGCGACCGCGCCGGCAAGTCCAACGGCACGGCCGAGTGAGCGGCTGATGCTGATGGCCATCCAGAGTGCGGCCAGTACGGCAATGACCAGTGACGAAACAACGAGAGCGATCACGATGATCTGGCCCTTGGCGGCGTCAGCCCGCGTGACCACTGCCTCGTCTTCCATACCTTTCTTGGTAAAGACGACATAGGCGTCGATTGCCTCGATCGCCTCGGCGATCGACTTGCGGCCCTCATGAACCGTCCGGTCGGCGGCCTTTGGGCGATCGGACTTGATCAGGCTTATCGTCTGATCCTGATCGTTGTTCATCTTGTCGTAAGTCGCCGCGAACTTCTCGAGAAGCCGCTTCCCACCCTCGCTGGCAAGCGCGTAGACCTGTTCCCTCAGCTTGTTATTGGCGGCACGGAACTTGGGAATGTCCGCGAGAAACGCGTCTGTCTCGTTCTCCGGCGCGATGATGGCATTCTTCTCTGCTCTCACCTGCATCAGAAGATTGATCTCGATCTGAGCTCCCATCTGCATGCGAGCCGCCCGCGCGATCAACGCCTCGGATCCCATCATCATATCGGTGAGCTTGAGGTACGCGACGCCGCCCGCTACCATCGAGAGAACGATGATCAGGCCGAACGAACTTGCCAGCTTTGCCTTGACCGTGAACCGCATGTGATGCCCCTATAGCCTCGACCCGCCCGCAGGCCGTCTCAATTCAGGATTCGTTCCATGTTCGGAACGATGACGAACTCTTCACGCCACTTGGTGATGAAGCGAATGTATTCCGGCTTCCAATGCATCCCGACGCGCGGCGTCTGCTGCACGTCGGCCTGGGAAATCTCGGTGACCTCGTAGACCTTGTCGGCGGTGACGCCGACCAGAACCGGTTCGCCGTCGATCTCGATCTCGATCACGACGATGCGCGAATCGGCGGAATCGTCGGTCTGCGGCATGCCGAAGCGAATGCGCAGATCGGCGAGCGGAATGACGTTGCCGCGAACGTTGATCACGCTGGGGACAAAGGCGCGCGCGCCGGCCACCTTCGTCACCGGGACGGGATCGATGATCTCGCGCACCAGACCGGCGTCGAGCGCGAATTTCTCGTCGCCAAGACCGATCATGACGACCTGCATCTGGTCTGCCTGATGTTCGTTCATCACGCTGCCTCGCTGATGTGCTTCTCGACCTTCGACTGCGCCAGTGCGACGAGCTGGGCGACGTCCAGGATCAGCGCGGCCGTGCCATCGCCGAGGATGGTCGCGCCGGAGAAGATGGTCACGTCCGAATGGAGCTTCGACAGCGACTTGATCACCGTCTGGTGGTTGCCGATGATCGCATCGGCGACGAGGCCGACCTGCGTTTCGCCGGTCGAGATGATGATGGTCTTCTGGTGCTGGTCGGGCGAACCATCGACCGAGAGAATGTCGCGCAGGCGCAGGAACGGCACGAGATTGCCGCGCATGTTGAGGAAGTTGCGGCTACGCGAGCGTTCCTCCTCGGCGGTCAGTTCCACGCACTCTTCCACCGCCGACAACGGAATGATGTAGCGACCCTCGCCGACCCGGATCAGCAGTCCTTCGATGATCGCGAGCGTCAGCGGCAGACGCAGCGTCACCGTGGTGCCCTGGCCCGGCCTGGTCGACAGATCGATCGTGCCTCGCATGTTCTCGATGGTGCGCTTGACCACGTCCATGCCCACGCCGCGGCCCGACAGCGCCGAGATGGTCTGCGCGGTCGAGAAGCCGGGATGGAACAGAAACTGGTGGATCTCGTGATCGGTCAGCACGGCGCCGGCGGCGATCAGACCCTGCTCTTCCGCCTTGGCGCGAATGCGTGCGGTGTTCAGTCCGCCGCCATTGTCCTTGACGGTGACGAGCACCTGCGCGCCGGAATGGACGGCGGAAAGTTCGATCCGGCCCTGCTCGGTCTTGCCGTTCGCCGAACGGGTCGCCGTATCCTCGATGCCGTGGTCGATGGCGTTGCGGATCAGGTGCACCAGCGGATCGGCCAGGCACTCGATCATGGTCTTGTCGAGTTCGGTGTCCTCGCCAGCGGTGACGAATTCGACGGGCTTCGACAGGTCCCGCGACAGGTCATGGATCAGGCGGCGGAAGCGGCCGAACAGCGAGCCGATCGGCACCATGCGGGCACCCATCGTGGTGTCGCGCAGGCTGGAGGCGAGACGCTCGATCTCCTCGGCGATCATCTTGATCGAGAGGTCGGAGCCGGAGGATGCGAGCTGGGTCAACCGCGCCTGCGCGATGACGAGTTCGCCGACACGGTCCATCAATTCGTCGAGGCGCTCGGCCTGGACGCGGACGGTGGCGATGCCGCGATCGTCGCGCTTGGCCTCGGGCTTCGGCTCCGGCTTTGAAACAGGTTTCGGCTCCACCTTCGCTGCGGGCGGTGTGGCGAGCGCTGCGGCGACCGGCGCGGCAGCAACCTGAACCGCCGGCGCAGGCATTTCGGCCACGGGCGCGGGCTCCTCGTCGAGGAGCTGGAACAGCGGCATCGGCGCGGGTGCATCGACCTGCTCCAGCGGCGAGAGCGTCAGCTTCATCTCGTCCTGGACGAACATGAAGACGTCGTCGATTGCGTCCTTGTCGCAGGCCGCATGCAGCTTGACGTCCCACTTCAGATAGCAATCATCCGGCTCCAGCTCGTCGAGGAACGGGACACCGTCGGTGATCGGTACGACGAAGCAGGGACCGAGCTTGCAGAGGTCATCAAGCAGGTCGAGCGGATTCGAGCCGTTGCGCAGGATGTGCGATTCGAATTCCAGATAGAGGTGCCAGCCGGCTTGCTTGCTTCCGCTCGGGGCCAGCGGCGGCGCCGCGGCGACCTCGACGACAGCAGCGGCAGGCTGGTCGGGAAACACGAAGCGCCTGAGGTCGTCGAGGATCGCTTCGCCGATGACGTCGTCGGTCGACTGGGGATCCTCGATCAGCGCGCGGATATAGTCCTTGGCCGCAAGCGCGACCGAGATCAGCTCCTGCGTCGGCTTGATCTCGCCCTTGCGGACCCGGTCGAACGCGGTCTCGAATTCGTGGGTGAAGGAGGCGACCTTGTCGAAGCCGAACATGGCACCCGATCCCTTGATCGTGTGCAGGGCGCGGAAGGCGGAATCAACCAGCTCACGGTCGTCGGGACGCTGGCCGAGATCGAGCAAGGCCCCTTCCAGGACCTCGAACAGCTCGCTGGCCTCCTGACGAAAGACCTCGGTCGGGTCCATTGTACTCATGCGCGCACCAGCTTGGCGACAACCGCGAGCAACTGCTCGGGCTTGAAGGGCTTCGTGATCCAGCCGGTGGCGCCGGCGCTCTTGGCTTCCTGCTTGACCGTCTCATTGGATTCGGTGGTCAGGAACACGATGGGCATGCCGACGGCGCCCGGCAGCTTGCGCAGCGCGCGGATCAGCTCCAGCCCGTTCATGACGGGCATGTTGAGGTCGGTAATGACGAGGTCGAGCTTGCTGGCCTGGGCCTTGGCGAGTCCTTGCGCGCCGTCGCCGGCCTCGATCACGCTGTGACCGGCCGGCTCGAGCACGACCTTGATCATCTGACGGATGCTGGGGGAATCGTCGACCGTGAGAATCGTGGCCATTAGACGCCATCTTTCTTTTGCGGGAAATGCTGATCGATCATCGCATCGCTGGCGAAACCGGCTCGGCGAAGCGTATTGCGAAGAGATTGGGAGAATGACGTGAGCACCACCGGGCGGCCCTGGGCCTCGCCCGTCCTCGCGGTCGACAGCAGAAGCTGGATCGAGGTCACGTCGGCCTTGTCGACGCTCGAGCAATCGATCTCCAGCCGGTCCTGCCGGCCGAAAGCTTCGCGTATCAGGTCATAGACGCTACGGATCGCAGCGATGCTGCAATCTGCCGGCAGCCGCAGGGACCACTTCGGCTCGGACACATCAGATGACATTCGTCCCCCAAATCTCCTCAGGATTCGCTGCAACGATGGCGCGAATTCCGCGTCACCGACTATTCCCAATCGGGAGTATGCAAACCCCTAATGTGACCCCCCGTACAACTACGGGTCACAGAACGAATAAGTTCGCGTATGCATGCATGCGTGCATGGTCTGCTCAAATCTCATGCGCTACGCGCAGTCTTCAGACAGTTCGAGCGGGGCCGGTCGTTTGCTCCACGTTAAACCCGAGAGGCTAATCGTTGAGGCCATGCCTCGCTATCCGAACGAGCACAGCCGCCGATGCTGACCCAAGCGCTTCTGGTTGACGACAGCCGTTCTGTCCTCAAATTCCTGCAACGACATATCGAGGCCGAAGGTCTGGTCGAGGCGACGACGTTCCTCGATCCCCTCGAGGCGCTGGCATGTGCGCGTGATCGCGTCTTCGACCTCGTGCTGGTCGACTACGAAATGCCGCATATGGACGGCATCAGCTTCATCCGCGCCTTCCGTACCTTGCCCGGCGGGGCCGATACTCCGATTGCGATGATCACCTCGTGGCAGACCGATGACGTCAAGATGGAAGCGCTGCAGGCTGGTGCAACCGACTTCTTACCGAAACAGGCAAAAAGCCTCGAGATGAAAGTTCGCCTGCGCAATTTGGTGCGCCTCGGTGCAGCCGTACGCAAGCAGAACGACCGGGCGGCCGACCTGGCGAGCGCCGTTGCCGCCGCGACCGAGAAACTCGGCGAGCGCGAGGAGGAGATCATCCTCCGGCTCGCGCTTGCGGTCGAATTCCGCGACAACGACACCGGCGAGCACACGCTGCGGGTCGCCCGCTACAGCCGTATCATCGCCGAGCAACTCGGCCTGCCGGCCCGGCTCTGCCGTGACATCTATCTGGCCGCCCCCCTGCACGACGTCGGCAAGGTCGCCATCTCCGACAACATCCTGCTCAAGCCCGGCAAGCTGACCGACGAGGAAATGGCGGTGATCCGCACCCATGCCACGATCGGAAAGAAGATCCTGGCGGACTCCACTTGCGAGCTGATCCAGCTCGGTGCGCAGATCGCAGCAGGTCATCACGAGCGCTGGGACGGCGCGGGTTATCCGAGCGGTCTCAAGGGGGACGAAATTCCGATCGCAGCGCGCGTCGTCGCCGTCGCCGACGTCTTCGACGCCCTGACGACGCGGCGGCCATATAAAGAGCCTATGCCGCTGGACATGGCGCGCAATTACCTGGTCGAAAACCGGGGCCGGCAATTCGACCCGGCCTGCGTCGAGGCCTTTCTGTCGCGCTGGGACGAGGTCGTGGGTATCGCCTCCGGTCAGCAGGCGACGCCCTATCAGAAGATTGAAGCCCCTCTCGCCGCCAATATAGAGAAGGCAGAGGAGAGCGGTCCGGTCGAGGCCGTTCCGGCCAGCTGACTTGGTCGGTCAGGCCAACAGCTTGACGCGGCTCTGTTTTCTATTCTCGCCGGTTTGAACCCGTTGCTGCTAGAGTACACCAATAGCTGGGAGTGATTCCGGTCACACTCGCCTGGCCGCTCCGCTGCTAAGCGTCGGACCCGGCACAGGGAACGGCAGAGCATCGGTAGAACTGGATGAGAATTTCCATGAGAAGCCTGATCGGCGTGTGTATCGGCGCGTTCTGTCTCGCGGCCCCCGCGTTGGCGGAGACACCGTCCGCGATCGTCGAGGACGTCCAGGGCAAGGTCGACGGCATCGCCTTCATGGATTATGTGGCGCCGGGCAAGATCATCAAGCTCGGGCCGAAGGCCAGCATCACGCTCAGCTATCTCAAATCCTGCCAGCGCGAGATCATCAGCAAAGGCGTCGTCATGGTCGGCGCGGAGCAGAGCACGGTGCAGCTCGGCGAAATCAAGCGCGAGAAGGTGCCCTGCGACAGCAACGCGGCAAAACTATCCGAGCGCGAGGCGAACCAGAGCGCCGCGACGACGTTTCGAACGATGCGATCCGACGCCAAGGATGCGCCGGCCAGACTGCCGACGCTCTACGGTGTCGCGCCGCTGGTGCAAGCCCAGAGCGGCGGCACATTGGTGATCGAGCGCACCGACGGCAAGGAGCCGGCGATCAGCATCCCGCTCAAGAACGACGTCATGATCGCAGGCAAGTTCTACGACTTCGCCAAGGCCGGGAAGTCCCTGACCCCCGGCGGCACCTATCTGGCGATCCTCGGCGCCAAGCGATACGCCTTTCAGGTCGACGCCAGTGCCACCTCGTCGCCGACGCCGATCGTCGGCCGGCTGCTGCGGCTCGAATAGGCGGCCAGCGACGGGGCGATGCGGCGGATCGGCAAGCGGGACATCGTTGCGACGATCCTGATCGCGCTCCTTGCGGGCGCCGTGTTCACGTCTCCGCCGCTGCAAGGGCTGCAAGGCCACTCGCTCGACATCCTCACGGCGCTGCGCGGCAAGCTCGTCGGTGACCGCCGCGATCCCGCGACATCGCCGGTCGTCGTGGTCGCGATCGACGGCGAGACCTACGACACACCCCCCTTCAAGGGATCGCCGACGCTGACCTGGACACGCGAGATCGGCCGGGTGCTCGGGAACGTCACCGAGGGCGGCGCCAAGGCGATCGGCTTCGACGTCATCTTCCCGAGCTCGATCGAGCAGTCGGAAATCCCCTTCGGCGATGCGCCGCTCGGCAGCCGCATGAGAGGATTTGACCGGGACTATCTGATCGCCTTGCGTCAGATCTCCGACGCCGGCAAGCTGGTGCTCGGCGAAATCCTCAGCAACGACCATCCCGACAGGCCCTATCGCGCACAACAATTGGCGGTGCGCACCAACATCCGTGCGCTCAATGTCCATACTGACCCGGATGACGTCATCCGGCGGATGCCGCTCAGCTTCTCCATCGAAGGCAGGCCGGTCCCCGCCATGGCCGTCGAACTCGCCGCGCGCGCGCTGGACGGAAAACCCGAGCTCACGCCGTCCGGTGCGACCGAACTGTCCGGATATCCGATCCCAAGCGCAGTGCCAAATACGCTGACGCTGAACTTTCGAGGGCTGGGTCGCGACATTCCGACCTACTCCTTTGCCGACCTGCGGGCCTGTGTCGAAAAAGGCGACCGCGATTTCTTCCACCGCGCTTTCGAGGGCAAGATCGTGCTGCTCGGCACCGTGCTGAATTTCGAAGATCGCAAGCTCACGTCGATGCGCCTGTCCGGCGGCACCGACGGAACGCCGGCCGCAAGATGCGCCCTGCCCGCTCCGTCCAGCACCGCACGGATGGTGCGCAGCGACATCGCCGGAGTCTTCGTGCATGCGACCGCGGTACGAAACCTGATCGATCGCGACGCCGTGACCGAACTCGGCTTTGCCCAGCGGAGCGCTCTGACGATCGTGCTTGCTGCGATCATCGCCGTTGCAGCCTGCATGCTGGCGCCGGGCGGCGCATTGATCGCCTGGTTTGCCCTTACTGCCGTCTACACCGTGATTGCCGTCGACGCATTCGTTCACGCCCTTGCATTGCCGCTGGCGGAGCCCGCGCTTGCGAGCCTTGCCGCGCTCGCGATGATGATCGGCTATCGTTTCGTGCTTGCCGATCGCGACGAACGTGTCCTGCGAAAGAGCTTTGCCTTCTATCTCGCGCCGGAAGTGATCAACGGCATCGTGGCGTCCGGCAGGATGCCGGCACTCGGCGGCGAAATGCGCAACGTCACCATGTTCTTTTCCGACCTCAGCGGCTTCTCCTCCATCGCGGAGACGATGACGCCGGGCGAGCTGGTGGCCCTGATGAACGAATATCTGTCGGCGATGACCGACATCATCGAAGCCCATGGCGGCTATGTCGACAAATATATCGGCGATTCCATCGTCGCCATGTTCGGCGCGCCCGCCGACGATCCAACGCACGCCCGCAACGCGGTTCGCGCCGCGCTGAAATGCCACGAGAAGCTGACCGAGCTGAATGCCGGCAATCCCGCCTTCGCCGGCCACGGCCTGTCGCACCGGATCGGGCTCAACACCGGCGAGGCCGTGGTCGGCAATATCGGCTCGCGCCGCCGCTTCAACTACACCGTCATGAGCGACACCGTGAATGTCGCCTCGCGGCTCGAGGGGGCCAATAAATATTACGGCACCGCGATCATGGCCTCGGAAGCCACGGTCGCGCAGACCGGCGACAGCTTCGCTTGGCGCGAGCTCGACGCGGTCAGGGTTGTTGGCCGCGGCGAAGCGATCAAGGTGTTCGAGCCGCTGGCAAAGAACGGCGAGGAGAGCGCCGTGCAGAAGACGGTGGCTACAGCCTATGCGGACGGACTGGCGTGCTGGCGCGCACGAGATTTTGCTGCGGCCATCGAGGCGTTCGAGCGTACGGCCGCGATCGATCCGCCCTCAGCCCTGTTCGCCAAACGTGCCAGGGCGCTTGAAGCCACCCCGCCGGCCTCGGATTGGACGCCGGTCAATACCCTCGAAGGCAAGTAAGCCGAGCCCGGATCCGGTATCGCTCCAGGACAGCGGGATCAAGACGGCTTCACTGCTGCTTGCGCCTGGATCAGCAAGCAATCAGGCTGTCACGTCCTTTGCTTCTTCGAGCTCGCGCGCGTGGGACGACGACCGCGGCAACTCCGCAAGGCCCTGGGCCGGCATCGCCGCGGGCGACCAGACACGAAGAATCGCTTCCACGACGGCCTTCTTGCGTGCCGGCTTCACCACGAAATCGTTCATACCCGCTTCACGGCAAGCAGCAATATCATCCGCGAAGGCATTGGCGGTGAATGCGATGATGGGGACAGTCAAAGGCTTGTCGCCCCGGGTCCGCAGTTCGCGCGTTGCCTGAAGCCCGTCCATCTCAGGCATGCGGACGTCCATAAGGATGACGTCGAAACTGAATTGACGTGCTGCCGTCACCGCTTCCACGCCGTCGCATGCCGTATTGATCTGGATATCGAACTCCTTCAGCATCCTGGCTGCGACAAGACGGTTGGTCGCATTGTCATCGACGATCAGAACGCGAAGCGGCCGTCCGAGCCGGGAGATTTGCTCACGCAAATGCCCAAAGGCGCCGTGATCGCTTTCGTCGATGATCGCGGGCTGATCGGAGATCGGAAAGGTGAGTGTCACGCCGAAACGAGATCCCTGTCCAGGGATAGATGTCACGTCGATCGTTCCGTCCATTTGCTCAATCAAGCGCTTGCAGATTGCAAGTCCGAGGCCGGAGCCGCCAAACCGGCGGTTGATGGAACTATCCGCCTGAACGAAATCCGTGAACAACGAATCCAGCTTCTCCGGCGCAATTCCAATGCCGGTATCGCTGACCTCCCACCTGATGGTTGCCTTGTCTTCGGTGCGCGCGACACACCGCGTGGTGATCACCACCTCCCCCTCGGCGGTGAACTTCACCGCATTCGAGATCAGGTTCAGGAGGATCTGGCGGATACGGCCGGCATCTCCGGATAGTGAATTCGGCAGGCCGGCAACCACGACGCTCCGGACCTTGAGTTCTTTTGCGGCCGCGCGCGGCCCGATCACGCTCAGCGTATTTTCGACGAGTGCCTCGGCTGAAAAACTGATGCTCTCCAGCGATAGCTGGCCGGATTCCAGTTTCGAGAAGTCGAGGATGTCATTGAGGATCTCGAGCAGATTGTCGCCGGCATTGTGGATGGACAGCACGAAACTGCGCTGCTCGGGGGTCATCGGTGTATCGAGAAGGTTGGTGGCGAGTCCCAGGACGGCGTTCATCGGCGTCCTGATCTCATGGCTCATCATGGCCAGAAAGGTCGACTTGGAGGCGTTGGCGGCTTCCGCGGCCCGGGTCAGCTGTTCCTGCTTCTTCCACCAGCGACTGAGCATGACCGCAGCGGCGAGTACGACCAACGCACTGACGATGGACATGCCGAAAAGCAGCGCGGCGAGATCGCGCCAACTGCTCAACGCGCTCTGCTCGGTCTGGCTGACGGCAACAAGGACGGGATAGTTCGACAGCATTCGCGCCGAGCGCAGCACCCTCAAATTATCGCGCGCCCTGATCTCACGCAACGCGCCACCGGTGCGAAGCGCGCGCTGCGCTCCGCCCGAAGACGCCTGACCGATTTCCTCGACGTGCGGGAAATGGGCCAGGAGCGTTCCGTCTTCGCGCACGAGGGAAATCGTGGTTTCCTCGCCCGGCGTTGTCGAACCAAAGAAGTTCTCGATGTACTGCAGGGACATCGCGCCGAGCAGAAGACCCATGAACTTTCCGTTCGGGTCATTGACCCTCCGCGCGACGTAGAGATTCCAGGTGCCGCTGCCGCGATTCTTGACCGGCGCGCTGATGAATGTCTCGAGGTTCGCATCGGTGCTGAGGGCCTTGAAATAGTCACGATCGGACACATCGACGGTCGGTATGGGCCAGTAGCGCGAGAAGTTGATCAGCTTCCCGTCGGCATCGATCATCGTGATGGCATCGACCTGCGGCAGGCCAGCGATCTTTTCCCGCAGGAAGACATGCGTCTCGGCATCAGACATGATCTGCCGGTAGGAGCGCGCGTCGCTGACGCCCTTGCGGCCAAGATAGTCGCCGACGCTCGACAGAACCAGATCGAGCGACTTGAAGGATCGATCAGTATTTTCCGCCAGCGTCAGGCTATAGCGAGCAAGATCGGATTCTGCGGTCAGCAATGCACTTTCCCGCGAATGCTCGAGGAAAAGCAGATTGCCGCCGACGATCGTGACGATCAGCGCGACGCTCGCGCCGATGACCGCGTAGAGGGAACGCTGTGAACGTTTCATTTGTCGTCACGGGCTCGAGGAATTCACATGCTGCGGAACTAGTTTTCGGAATTGGCAGGCCTGATGGCCGCCGTCCATTTGGCGATTTCGCTCTTGACGAGTTCTGCAAGGGACTGCGGCGTGCGTTCGGGAGGCGCTGGAATTTCGCTGCCGAGGCGCAGCAATTGGCTTCGGACCGTATCGTCGTCGAGTGCCTTGCCGAGAGCCGAATTCAAGCTTGCTATCACGGGCTTCGGCGTCCCCTTCGGGACGAACAGCGCGTTCCATGCCGACGCCTGGAATGCAGCCGTACCGGCTTCAATCGATGTTGGCACATCGGGCAACACCAGATTTCGGCTCGCGGTTCCAACCGCGTAAGCCTTGACCGTTCCCGCCGCGATTTGCGGTACGACACTGGCAGCCTGATCGCACATGTAATCGACGCGCCCCTCGACGAGCGCGGTCATCGCCGGCGCCGTTCCCTGGAACGCCGTCATCCTGGGCCGGGTCCCCACGATGGAGTTGAGCAGAAGGCACGTCGCGTACGAAACCGACCCCACGCCGGCATGCGCCATATTGAGGCTCTCGCCACGGCTCCGCATCAACTCGATGAATTCCCCGAGCGTGTTCGCGTCCAGGCGCTTTCGTGCCAGGATCAGAACAGGCATGTTGGTCACCAAACCGATCGGCTCGAAGTCGCGCATCGGGTCATAGGCGAGGTGAGGATTGAGCGCCACTGCAGCACCGTGGGTCCCCATGTGCCCCATGACCACCGTATATCCGTCGGGTGGAGACCGCTTGGCGCGGATGACCGCCGTGGTCCCGCCTGATCCGACGACGTTTTCGATGATGATCGGCTGCCCCAACGTAACTGACATCGAGTCGGCAACAATCCGCGCCACCACGTCCGTCGGACCACCGGCAGCGAACGGCACGATCATGGTGATGCTCTTGACGGGATAGCTTGCTTCGGCCGCCGCGGACCCGACGCCGGGATGAACCGCGAACGTCAAGGTCGCGGCGAGGCAAAGCCCGCGCCAGAGCCGGGCACGACGGCCGGACATGTATCGGCGCAAATTGCAGCACTCCTCCAGCGAGCAATCTTACTTGTTAAGAGCAAGTTGCCACTGAACGGTAAATTTCCTTCCCCGTGAAAACACGGGACGTGCCGTATTCCTTTCCCTTAGGAGACCCGCAGCATCGATGAGGCGTCGCGACCGCATTTGCGCGATGTAATCCCGGCGCAAACCGTCCCTAGAACGGCAGGCCCACGTAGTTCTCAGCCAACAGACGCTGGGCCGTTTCGGACGACAGCAGATATTCAAGCTCGGTCTGCTGGAGCCTGTCCTCGTAGTCGATACGGTCGGGAAAACGGTGCAGCAGCATGGTCAACCACCATGAGAAGCGCTGTGCCTTCCAAACACGAGCGAGTGCCTTGGCGGAGTAGCCCGACAGACCCGAATCGTCGCCCTGGTGATAATGCGCGAGAAACGCATGGTAGAGATAATAGATGTCCGATCCCGCGGTATTCAGTCCGCGCGCGCCGGTCGGCGGCACGATGTGGGCGGCGTCGCCCGCGAGAAACAGGCGGCCATAGCTCATCGGCTCGGCGACGAAGCTGCGCAGGGGCGCGATGCTCTTCTCGATGGACGGCCCCGTGATCAGGCGGCCGGCAACCTCCTCCGGCAGGCGTCGCTTCAGCTCGGTCCAGAACGCATCGTCCGACCAGTCTTCGACCTTGTCGGTCAACGGCACCTGGACGTAATAGCGGCTCAGGACCTGCGAACGCAGCGAGCACAGTGCAAAGCCGCGCTCGTGCTTGACGTAGATCAGCTCCGGCGACACCGGCGTGGTGCGCGACAGCACGCCCAGCCAGCCGAACGGATAGACCTTCTCGTACTCGCGCAGAACGTCCTTCGGGATCGACTTGCGGCTGACGCCGTGAAAGCCGTCCGCGCCGACGATGTAGTCGCAATCGACGCGGACGACCTCGCCGTTCGAACGATACGTCACGTATGGCCGGTCCGATGTCAGATCGTGCGGCGTCACGTCATGGGCCTCGTGCACCACCTTGCCGCCGGCGCGGTCGCGCGCCTCGTAGAGGTCGCGGGTCACTTCGGTCTGGCCGTAGACCAGCACCGAATGGCCGCCGGAATATTTGTGCAGATCGATGTGAGAGACCACGCCGTCGTGGGCGATCTCGAACCCGTTGTGAATCTCGCCCTCGCGATCCATCCGCTCGCCGCATTGCGCCTCGCGCATCAATTTGGCAAAGCCTTGCTCGAGGACGCCCGCGCGGATGCGGGCCAGCACGTGGTCGCGGCTGGATTTCTCGAGCACGATGGTATCGATGCCCTTCAGGTGCAGCAGCTGGGACAAGAGCAGCCCGGACGGCCCACCGCCGATGATGCAGACCTGAACTTTCATTTTTTGATCCTCCACCGAAGGACTCTTTGCAGATGAACCGCTGCAAACCGATGGAGGGTTTCGCCTTTGTCTTGTACAATTCGAACATGAAAAGCGCGACCTCCGCCCCGGCGATCCGGGTCTACAATCTGTTCGGCGAGGCCGGCGACCTGCCCGACGTCGTGCATTGCGAGACGATCGCGGCACGCTCGGTGCTGCACGACTGGACGCTGGCCGTGCATCGCCATGCGCGTCTGCACCAGGTGCTGCTGATCGAGCGCGGGAGCGGCGAGGCGACGCTGGAAGGGCGCGTGGTGGCGCTGAAGCCGGGCCAGATCGTCAACGTGCCGGTCGGCCATGTCCATGGCTTCCGTTTCGAGCCCGATACCCAGGGCTGGGTGCTGACCATTGCGGCGGAAATTCTCGACGAGGCGCTGCTTGCCTCGGAAGGTTTGCGCGGGGCCTTGTCGCGATCGGCCGTAGTGCGCGGCACCAGGCAGATCCGCGCAACCATGAAGCAGATCTTTGCCGAGCATGCCGCACGCGATTTCGGCCGCGCGCATGTGCTGCGCGCCTTATCGGCGGCCATGATCGGGCTGGTTGCGCGTGCGCTGACCAGCAAGAGCGGCCATAACGGCACCGGGGAAAGCGGACTATTTCGCCGTTTCGAGACGCTGCTCGAGCAGCACCACCTGCAACGCTGGAGCGTTGCCGACTATGCCCGCGCGCTGTCGATCACACCAACCCATCTCAACAGGATCACGCGCGCAGCGACTGGCGACACCGCTTCGCACCTGATCCTCAATCGGCTGATCCGCGAGGCGCGTCGCAATCTCGTCTATACCAACCTGCCGGTGTCGACCATCGCTTACACGCTCGGCTTCGAGGACCCCGCCTATTTCAGCCGGGTCTATGCCGCGGCCACAGGATTGTCGCCGCGCGCGTTCCGCGCGCGGCTTCATGGCGGCGAGACGTGAGGCGCTAGACGTCGAAGAACACGGTCTCCTCAGGCCCCTGCAAATTGATCGTGAAGGAATACACGATCTTGCCGGCCCGCTCGCCGCGCGTGGCGATCAGCGTCTTGCGGCGCACCGCCGGTTCGACCAGGTTGAGTACGGGATCGCCAGCGTTGGCTGCCTCTTCATCGGAGAAATAGAGCCGCGTGTTGAGGCCGATATTGATGCCGCGCGCGACGATCCAGACGTTGACATGCGGCGCGCATTTGCGGCCCGCCTTGTCGATGATCGCGCCGGGCTTGATGGTGTCGAAGGTGACGAGACCGCTATCGAAATCCGATCCCGCGCGGCCCCAGCCGCGGAAGCTGTCGTCCAGCGCACCGGCCGAGCGGTCCGCCGGGTGGTTGTAGCGGCCCGCCGCATTGGCTTGCCATATCTCCAGCAGCACGTCGCGCAGGGGCGTTCCGGTGCCGTCGAGCACCTTGCCTTCCAGCGTAATGCGTTCGCCTTGCGTACTCGGTGTCACAAGTATGTTCGAGAAATTCTTCTCGAAGATGTCGAAGCCGGCCATCGCCGGGATCAGGCCGATATGGACGTAGGGCCCGGCGGTCTGCGAGGCGGTTTCCTTGAGGTAGCTGAGCGGCTGCGGCATGGAGTTCAGTTCCCCGCGGTGCGATTTTCAAAATAGGTGGAGCGCTGGCCGCGCAGCACGATGTCGAAGCGATAGGCGAGCGAATCGAACGGCGTCGAGGCGTTGAGGTCGAGCGGCGCGACGAGACGGTCGAGCGCATCCTTGTCAGGGATCGTCGTCAGGATCGGGCAGACCGGGATCAGGGGATCGCCCTCGAAATACATCTGGGTGATCAGACGCTGCGCAAAGCCCGAGCCGAACACCGAGAAATGGATGTGGGCCGGACGCCAACTGTTGACGTAGTTGCGCCAGGGATAGGGCCCCGGCTTCACGGTGCGGAAATAGTAGTAGCCGGTGTCGTCGGTCAGCGCGCGGCCGCAGCCGCCGAAATTCGGATCGATCGGCGCCAGATACGTATCCTTCTTGTGCCGGTAGCGACCGCCGGCATTGGCCTGCCAGAACTCGACCAGCGTGTTCGGCACGCCGCGGCCGGTCTCATCCAGCACGCGGCCATGAACGATGATGCGTTCACCGACGGGATCGCCGTCCTTGGCGTAGTTGCGGATCAGGTCGTTGTCGAGCGGGCCGAGATCGTTGTGACCGAACACCGGACCCGTGATCTCCGAGACCGAGTTTTCGAGCGACAATAGCGACTGGCGGGGCGAGCGCAGCACAGAGGATTTGTAACCCGGAGCATGCGCCGGCGGATGGATGGTGCGGTCGCGCTGGAAGAAGCCGCCATCGCCGAGCGGCGGCGTCAACGGCTCGGGGCGGTTGAGGCGGGGATCCCGCAAGGCTGGCGCCTGGGCATTCATCGGCGTTGTCTCTCCCTTGGCGCCCTGGTCCGGGCGCGGCATATCGGGAGATCATGGGGCGGCCTATTCCATAGATAAATAGATGGATTATAATATGTTTCATGAAAAAAATTGATCATTTGGCACTCGACGGCCACGCGCTGGAGCTGTTCCTCGCTGTGCTGGAGGAAGGCTCGGTGACGGCGGCCGCAACGCGGCTCGGCCTGACGCAATCGGCCGTCAGCCACGCGCTGAACAAGCTGCGCCGGATCGCAGGCGACCCGCTGTTCGCCAAGTCCGGCCGCGGCATCGTCGCAACCGCCCATGCCCAGGCCCTGGCCGCAAAAGCGCGCGCGCTGATCGACGAGATGCGGAGCTTTGCCGGCGGCGTCACCTTCGCGCCGGCCAGCGCGCAGCTCTCGCTCACGATCGCCGCCAACGACTTCCAGCGCGATCTCCTGCTGCCACGATTCTTCGCGCATGTGACCGCACAGGTAAAGAACCTGGATTTGCGCGTGATCCCCTCGCAGTCGCCCTCACCGGCGATGCTGCGTGAAGACCGCTGCGATCTCCTCATCACGCCGCTGCCGCCGTCCGGCGCCGACATCGTGCAGAAGCGTCTGCTCAGCGATCATTACGTGTGCTACTACGACGCCAGGGCGCGCGCGGCGCCAACAGGGCGCGCCGCCTATCTCGCAGCGCGCCACGTCACCGTGGTCTATACCGACAACGAGCGGCTCGATTTCGACCGCCGGCTGGCGGCGAACGGGTTTCATCGCGACATCGCGATCTCCGTGCCGAGCTTCTCCGGCGTCCCGTCGTTCCTGCGCGGCTCGCAGATGCTCGCGAGCATGCCGAGCCTGCTCGCATCGGGCGTCATGCGCGGCTTCGCGCAAACCCGGATTCCGCTGGCCTCGCGCACCCGCACGCTGGCCGAGCTGCCGATGTTCATGGTCTGGCACCAGCGCTACCAGAAGGACCCGGCGCATCGCTGGATCCGGGTGCAGCTCGAGACCGTCGCGGCGTCGGCCGCCGCCTGAGTGAGGGGCTTGGGCCCGGCGAAAACCTGATGTCCGCCAAACCCACTGGTTGCGCAAGGTCTGCCACGCTAGACTTGCGCCATGACAGTGACCGATATCGCGAGCCGAACCTACAATCACAGCTGGCGGCTGGACCCCATCATCCGCAGCCTGCTTGATACTGACTTCTACAAGCTATTGATGTTACAGATGATTCGGGAATCGTACCCTGCCCAGCAGGTGACCTTCTCCGTCATCAACCGCTCGCGCCATGTCCGGCTCGCCGAGATCATCGACGAGGATGAGCTGCGCGCCCAGCTCGACCACGCCCGCACCATCCGCTTCGCCAAGAAGGAGCTGATCTGGCTCGCCGGCAACACCTTCTACGGCAAGACCCACATGTTCTCGGCGGACTTCATCCGCTGGCTCGCCGAATTCCGCCTGCCCGAATACGAGCTGCGCAAGGTCGAGGGGCAGTACGAATTGCATTTCCACGGGCCGTGGAGCCATACCACGATGTGGGAGATCCCGGCGCTCGCCATCCTCAACGAATTGCGTTCCCGCGCAGCCATGAAGGGTCGCGGCCGCTTCGAACTCGACGTGCTCTATGCCCGCGCCAAGGCCAAGCTGTGGTCCAAGGTGGAGCGCCTGCGCAAGCTCGAGAATCTGCGGCTGTCCGATTTCGGCACGCGCCGCCGCCACGGCTTCCTGTGGCAGCGCTGGTGCGTCGAGGCGGTGAAGGAGGGCCTGGGCCCGTCCTTCATCGGCACCTCGAACGTGCTGCTCGCGATGGACAATGATCTCGAAGCCATCGGCACCAACGCCCATGAGCTGCCGATGGTGGCGGCCGCACTCGCCAGGGACGACGAGGAATTGCGCTGGGCGCCCTACCGAATTCTCGACCAGTGGCGCCAGACCTATGGCGGCAACCTCCTGATCGCGTTGCCCGACGCCTTCGGCACCAAGGCTTTTCTGCGCGATGCGCCGGAATGGGTGGCGGACTGGACCGGCTTCCGCCCCGACAGCGCACCGCCGATCCAGGCCGGCGAGGAGATCATCACCTGGTGGGAGAAGAAGGGCCGCAACCCCAAGGACAAGCTGCTCGTATTCTCCGACGCGATGGACGTCGGCTCGATCGAGGAGACCTATCACCACTTTGCCGGCCGCTCGCGGCTCTCGTTCGGCTGGGGCACCAATCTCACCAATGATTTCGTCGGCTGCCCGCCGGATGGTTCGATCAATCTCGATCCGATCTCCATCGTGTGCAAGGTGACATCGGTCGACGGCCACCCGGCCGTCAAACTGTCCGACAATCCGGAGAAGGCGACCGGCCTTCCCTCCGAGATCGAACGTTATCTGCGCGTGTTCGGCGACGTCGGGCGCGTGCGCAAGCCGGTGCTGGTCTAGCGCTGATCGGCCGTTCAGGCGCCCGTCTTGCGCTCCTGCGCATAACGCACCAGCGCGGCGAAGCGATAGATGCCGTGCACGAACTTGCCATAGGGCATGGTGATGAACAGCGCGAACACGGCGCCGAGATGCAGCGCCAGCAGCGGCCCCATTGCCGCGGTCTCGCGCAGGAGCAGAAGCAGCATGCCGGTGAGACCGGTCAGGAACAGCATGGCGATGAAACCGACATCCATGCCGTAGCGCTTCTCGTCGAGCAATTCGGACGCGCGACGTGACTTGGCGATGAACAGGCCGATCGGTCCGATGACGAGGCCGATGCCGCCGAGCGTACCCAGTACGACCGGCAGATCCCACCACGGATACGGCGCCTCGCGGCCGAGCAGATAGTGATAGAGCGTGGCCACGGAGGTCGCGGCGAAGCACAGCAGGAAGCCGTAGAACGTCAGGTGATGATACAGCTTGCGTCGGTCGGTCGGCTTGTCGTCCTCGTTGTAGCACCCGACGCCGCCGCCATGGAGATAGCGCAGTTCGCCGGCATCGCGGATCGCCTGGAAGATCGAGCTGCCATCGGCGCGGCCGCCGATCGGCGTGCCGATATCGCGCCAGAACGTTCGCACGCTCATGACCAGCGCGAGGATCGCGTAAAGGAAGGCCGCGCCGAACAATGCGGCCATCGTATTATGCGGCATCAGCTTGTAAAACGCGCCGGGGCCGGTGTGCACGCCCAGCAGCACGCTGCGGTCGTTCAACGCGGCGAAGCCGAGGATGAAGGCCGCCATGCTGAGCGCGGCGACGACGCTGATCACGAGGCCGTTGCGCGCGAATACGCCGGACAGCGCCCGCGGCCAGGCATAGGCCGCATAGGACTCGGCGCGTGCGATGGCCAACGTCTGCGGGACGTTGACGTTGAACTCATGCGGCGGCGAGAACTGGCAGTCGACGTAGCAGGCGCCGCAGGAATGACAGAGGTTGGCGAGATAATTGAGGTCGCCGTCGGAGAATGCGCGGCGCATCTCCATCGCCGGGAACACCGCGCAGAGCCCCTCACAGTAGCGGCAGGAATTACAGACCGTCATCAGACGGTCGGCTTCGTCGAGAATTCGAGTTCCGTGCATGGCGTTTACTTCGTCAAACCCTTCCCCTTGAGCCATCTCTGGATCAGGCCCGCGACCTCGAGGTTGTTCTTGTCCATCATGACGAGATGCGAATTGCCCTTGATGCCGACCTTCGGGAGATCGACGACGTCGACGCTGCCGCCGGCGGCCCGGATCGCATCGGCAAAGGCGATGCCGTTGGCCCGGATCTTGGGCCAGCGCGAATCCTGCTCGATGTAGTCGCCGTAGACGATCAGGGTGGGAATGCCCTTCAGCACGCCCGCCCTGGCGGCATCGCCGACGCCGGCCGGCTCGATCGCGATCAGCGCCTTGACCTTGTCGGGGCGAGCCTGCGCCACCTTGAAGCCGAAGCTGCCGGCCTGGCTGTGGAACAGGATGATCGACGGACCGACGCGGTCGAGCTCGGCGATGTAGGCCGCGATGGTGGCATCGTCCGTGGTGGTCCAGCGCGGGACGTTCTGCTTGACGAAATCGTCGTAGGCTTCGACGGGGAACTGATTGCCCGGCAGCACCTTCCGCTTGGCCGGATCCGGATCGTAGGAGTTCGGACCATCTCCGATCCTGAAGCGATCGAAAGGATTGGACCTTGTGAGGAAGACCGGCTCGCCCTTGAAGATGTCGGGATACATCGCCCAGCCGGCGCGACCGCGCTCGACCGCGTCGGAATTGTAGACCGCCCAGCCCTTGCGCAGGAAATAGTTCAACCAACCTTCGCGCCCGTCGGGCGTGGTCTCGTAGGTGACGCCGGTGAGCCCCCCGCCATGCCAGAGCAGCAGCGGATAGGCGCCTTTCTCGTTCTGCGGCAGGAAGTACTGCACGTACATCTGCTCGACCTGGTAGATGCCGTTGGGATCGACCTTGGCGGGCACGCCGCCGGGCGAGAACGTTACGTCCTTCACCGGCTTGCCGGAAATCTCGACCAGACGCCCGCCGACATGGAACGAGCCCATGTCGCGCAGCGCGATCGGCTCGTCCGCCCGCGCGGCGCCGGCGACGAGAAGCGCGGAAATCGAAGCGATGGCAATACGACGCATGGTCTTCCCTGCCTCTGTTCTCTTCTAGTTTTTCGCGTAACGCGCGGCTTCCCGCCCGGCGATGCGCCCGAACACGCTGCCAATGGTCATGCCAATGCCGGCCGCATAGCCCTTGCCGAGCACGTTGCCGGCCATGATCTCGCCGGCCGCAAACATGTTGGCCGACGGCTTGCCGTCAGCCATCAGAATGCGTGATTCCTTGTTCACGCGCGTGCCGAGATAGGTGAAAGTGATGCCGGGCCGCACCGGATAGGCGAGATAAGGCGGCGTCTCGATCTTGCGGGCCCAGTGGGTCTTCGGCGGGGTGATACCCTCGGTCACGCAATCGTCCAGGATGGTGTGGTCGAACGTACCGGGCCGCACCGCGGCGTTGAACTCGGTGATGGTCTTTTCCAGCGCCGCCGGATCGAGCCCGAGCTTGCCGGCGAGTTCGGCAATGGTCTGCCCGGCAATCGGCGGGAACAAAGTCGGCATGAAGCTCGTGACGACGGTGGAATCGAAGATGATGTAGGCGATCTGGTCGGGCTGTGCCGCGACCAGACGGCCCCAGATCGCGTAACGCTTCGGCCAGATGTCCTCGCCCTCGTCGTAGAAGCGCTGGGAGTTCTTGTTGACGACGATACCGAAGACCACCGAGTCGTGGCGCGTGATGATGCCGCCGTCGAATTTCGGCGCGCGGGCGTCGATCGCGACCGCATGGCATTGGGTGGGATCACCGACCTCCTGCACGCCCTTGTCGAGCAGCATCTTCAGGATCGAGCCGCGGTTGTAGGGCGTGCCGCGGATCAGGAAATTGTCGGCGGCCTCGCCCCAATATTGCTTCAGCCATTCGATGTTGGCCTCGAACCCACCGGCCGCAGCGACCAGCGAGGTCGCACGAATCTCGATCTCGCCCTTGATCGGCCGCTTGAGGCGGGCGGCCAGGAACATCCCATCCTCGATCACGAGGTCGGCGACCTCGGCGTCATATTCGATATCGACGCCGAGCCGCTCCGCAGTCAGATACAGGGCATTCAGCATCGCGCGGCCGCCGCCGAGGAAGAAGGAATTGGTCCGGCCGAGGCTCAGCGTGCCCCCAAGCGAGGGCTGCCAGCGGACGCCCTGCTCCACGATCCAGTTCAGGATGTCCTTGGACTCCCGGATCATGTGGCGGGCGAGCACCTCGTCGGTCTGCCCGCCGGTGACGCGCAGCAGGTCCTCCCAGAACTCCTGCTCGGTATAGGGACCGGTCAGGATTTCGGTCGCAGCGTCGTGAGCGCAGCGCATGTTACGGGTATGGCGGGTGTTGCCGCCGCGATAGAACTTCGGGGCCCCCTCGAGCACGAGCACTGACGCGCCGCCGCGGCGCGCCGAAATGGCCGCGCACAACGCAGCATTGCCCCCGCCGATCACCAGCACATCGTATTTGCTGCTCATGCCGTCTGCCCGATGCGACGAAGTTAGAGATATTCTGCGCGCCGACGGCTCCGGTCAATCGGACCGCCATTGCGCACCTTTGTATACAAAGCTATACAGACGGGGCGCAAGCGGCATCTGTGCATAGGCAGGATGCGCTCGGCAGCCCGAGAGGACCCATGGCCAGACGCCCGGTAAAGGCAGGCGGATCGATTACCCGAGGCGGCGGCGTGGCGCTGGGCGAAGCGGTCTTCCGCTCGCTCTGCGAGTCGCTCCAGGCTGGCAGCTACCGCGCTGGCGACCGCCTGCGCGAGGAGGAGGTTGCCAAGCGGCTGAAGGTCAGCCGCACACCGGTTCGCGAAGCCCTGGGGCGGCTGGCCGCGCGCGGCTTCGTCGAGCCGGCGGGCGGCCGCGGCGTGATCGTGCGCAACCTCGACATATCGGAGGTACTCGAGCTCTATGCGATGCGCGAAATCATGGAGGGCGCCTCGGCTCGCCTTGCCGCCGAACACGCATCCGTTCCTGAGGTGGACGCACTCCGCGACATTGAGCAATCCTTCATCGAGGCCTCCGAAACCGACGCGGCCGAGATGGCGCGGCTCAACCGCGCCTTCCACGAAGCCATCTGCCGCGCCGCGCGCAACCGCTATCTCGACAACGCCTCCCGCGAATTGCAGGACTGGATCGCCCTGCTCGGCCCCACCACCTTCACGGTGGCGGGACGCCCATCGACCAGCCATGGCGAGCACCAGGCCATCATCGACGCCATCGCCACGCGCGACGGCAACAGGGCCGAACAGCTCGCCCGGGCTCATATTCGCGAAGCGCTGCGCTGCCGGCTGAAGCTGGTGCAAAGGCAGTAGGGCGGCAGACTTACGCGCGCACGTCAGCGACGACCGCATTCAGCAGGTCCCGCACGTCGCCCGGCTTCAGGCGCAACTGTAGACCGCGTTGGCCGCCATTGAGATAAACCTGGTCGTGCGCGAGCGCGCTCTGTTCGATCACGGTGCGCACAAGCTTGCGCTGGCCGAACGGGCTGATGCCGCCGACCTTGAAGCCGGTCACGCGTTCGGCTTCCAGCGGCTTCATCATCTGTGCGGATTTCCCGCCGGCGGCAGCGGCGAGCTTTTTCATCGAGACTTCCTGGTCGGAGGGAACGACGACGCAGACCGGCTTGCCGTCGACCAGCGCCATCAGCGTCTTCAACACGCGCGCGGGATCCTCGCCCAGGGCGGCCGCTGCCTGCAGGCCGATGCTCTCCGCGTCGGGATCGTAGTCGTAAGTGTGAACGGAAAAGGCGATACCGGCGGCTTCAAGCGCGCGCGTGGCTGGGGTGACCTTGGACATGAGTGGTGTGTAGCATCGGTGTTACGAGGAGCGAAGCGACTGCGGGCAAGACGATACCAAACATTCACTGTCATCGCCCGGCTTGGCCGGGCGATCCAGTACACCGAGACAATAGTAATCGAATCGATGGGGCGCGGCGTACTGGATTCGCCGCCTTCGCGGGGAATGACGGCGTTTTGTGCCCAGCCTCGTCCGCGATGACGACGAGACTTCTCCCTACTCCGCCGCGTCCCGCATCTCGGCGCGTTCGGCACGCGCCGCGCAGAACTTGAATTCCGGGATCTTGCCGAAAGGATCAAGCGCCGGGTTGGTGAGCAAATTCGCCGCCGCCTCCGCATAGCAGAACGGCATGAAGACCATGTTCTCGGGGACGTCGCGGTCAGAGCGGACCTTGACCTCGACGGCACCGCGGCGCGTCTCGAGGCGAATGAAATCGCCCGGCGCGAGCTTCTTCCTGCGCATGTCCTTCGGCGACATGAAGGCGACCGCCTCCGGCTCGATCTGGTCGAGCACGTGCGCGCGGCGGGTCATCGATCCGGTGTGCCAGTGTTCCAGCACCCGCCCGGTCGAAAGCACCATCGGATATTCGTCGTCGGGAATCTCGTCCGGCGGGATGACCTTGGCGGGCACGATCTTGCCGCGACCGCTCTCGGTCGGGAAGCCCGTGGTGAAGATGATCTCGTTGCCGGGCACGTCCGGACCATCGACCGGATAGGTGACGGCGCCTTCGCGCACCAGCCGCTCCCAGGTGATGTTCTTCAGCGACGGCATCAGCTCTGCCATCTCCGTGAAGACTTCGCCGGGGCCGGCGTAATTCCACGGCAGGCCCATGCGCTTGCCGATCTCCTGGATGATCCAGAGATCCTGCCGGGCATCGCCGGGCGGCTTGACCACCTGGCTCGCGAGCTGCACCCGGCGGTCGGTGTTGGTGAAGGAGCCTTCCTTTTCCGCAAATGCAGAGGCCGGCAGGATGACATCGGCGTGGAAGGCGGTCTCGGTGACGAAGAGATCCTGCACCACGAGGTGATCGAGCATGGCGAGCGCCTGGCGCGCGTGCTGGAGGTCGGGATCGGACATCGCGGGGTTCTCGCCCTCGATATACATGCCCTTGATCTCGCCGGCATGGATCGCGTTCATGATCTCGACCACGGTCAGGCCGCGGACGGGATCGAGATCCTGCTCCCAGAGCTTCTCGAAGCTGCCGCGCAGATCGTCACGGCCGACCGGCTGATAATCCGGCAGGAACATCGGAATGAGGCCGGCGTCGGAGGCGCCCTGCACGTTGTTCTGGCCGCGCAGCGGATGCAGGCCGGTGCCGGGTCTGCCGACCTGGCCGGTGATGAGCGCGAGCGCGATCAGGCAGCGCGCATTGTCGGTGCCGTGGACGTGCTGACTGATGCCCATGCCCCAGAAGATGATCGACGACTTCGCGCGCGCGTAGGTCCGCGCCACCTCGCGCAGCGTCTGCGCCGGGATGCCGCAGATCGGCTCCATCTTCTCCGGCGTAAACTCCTCGATCTTCTCCTTGAGGTCTTCAAAGCCCTCGGTATAGCCGGCAATGTACTGGTCGTCGGTCAGACCTTCGGTGATGATCGTGTTGATCATCGCGTTCAGCATGGCGACGTCGGAGCCGGGCTTGAACTGCAGATGCCTGGTCGCGTGCCGCGACAGCGTCTGCCGGCGCGGATCCATCACGAACAGTTTCGCGCCGTTCTGCTTGACGGCGTTCTTGATGAAGGTCGCGGCGACCGGATGGTTCACGGTCGGGTTGGCGCCGATCACGATGATGACCTCGGCATCCATCGCCGCTGCGAACGGCGCCGACACCGCGCCCGAGCTCAGCCCCTCGAACAGGGCCGCGACCGACGAGGCGTGGCACAGCCGGGTGCAATGATCGACATTGTTGGACCCGAAGCCGGTACGCACCAGCTTCTGGAAAAGATAGGCTTCCTCGTTCGAGCCCTTGGCCGAGCCGAAGCCGGCCAGCGCCTTGACGCCCTTCTCATCGCGGATTTTGACCAAACCCCTGGCAGCGATGTCGAGGGCTTCCTCCCAGCTCGCTTCACGGAAATGCGTGAAGGGATTGGCGGGATCGACCTGGTCGTTGGCATCCTTCTTCGCATTCGGCAGCCGCACCAGCGGCTTGGTCAGGCGATGCGGATGATGGATGTAGTCGAAGCCGAAGCGGCCCTTGACGCAGAGACGGTTGTGATTGGCGGGGCCGTCACGGCCTTCCGCGTAAATGACCTTCTCGTCCTTGACCTCGTAGGTGACCTGACAGCCGACGCCGCAGAACGGGCAGAGCGAATCGACCTTCCGGTCGGCATAGGTGACACGGGTCTGCTGCTCGTCGAGCATCACGGCCGGCATCAACGCGCCGGTCGGACAGGCCTGCACGCATTCGCCGCAGGCGACGCATGTGGACTCGCCCATGGGATCGTCGAAGTCGAACACGATCTTCGAGTCATGGTTGCGATAGGCCATACCGATGACGTCGTTGACCTGGACCTCGCGGCACGCGCGCACGCACAGCCCGCACTGGATGCAGGCATCGAGATTGACGCGCATCGCCGGATGGCTGGCATCGGTCGCCCAGCGCTCGGCGGCGGGAAAGCGGCTCTCTGTGACGCCGGTGGTCTCGGCCCAGTGCCAGAATTTCGAGTCGGGATCGTGCGAGGTCTCCCGCGCCGGCTGGTCGGCGACGAGCAGTTCCATGACCATCTTCTGTGCCGAGACGGCGCGCGCGCTCTCGGTCTTCACCTTCATGCCGACCGACGGCGTGCGCTTGCAGGACGCCGCCAGCACGCGTTCGCCCTCGATCTCGACCATGCAGGCACGGCAGTTGCCGTCCGGGCGATAATCGGGCGCGGGCGAATAGCACAGATGCGGAATTTCGCGGCCCTGGCGTTTTGCGACCTGCCAGATCGTCTCGCCGGCATTGGCCTCGACCTGCTTGCCGTCGAGCTCGAAGGTGATCTTGGTCATTCGGCCGCTTCCTTGAACTCGTCAGGGAAATATTTGATCACGGTGGCCAGCGGATTCGATGCCGCCTGTCCGAGCCCGCAGATCGAGGCATCGCGCATCGCCTGGCTCAATTCTTCCAGAAGAGCGCGGTTCCAGACCGGCTTCTGCATCAGCAGCGCCGCCTTCTGGGTTCCGACGCGGCACGGCGTGCACTGGCCGCAGCTCTCGTCCTCGAAGAATTTCATCAGGTTGAGCGCTGCTGCGCGCACGCTGTCCTTCTGCGACAGGATCACGACCGCCGCGGAACCGATGAAGCAGCCGTATTTTTCCAACGTGCCGAAATCGAGCGGGATGTCGTCCATCGACGCCGGCAGGATGCCGCCGGACGCGCCGCCCGGAAGGTAAGCGTAGAACTGATGGCCGTCGGCCATGCCGCCGCAATATTCGTCGATCAGTTCGCGCACCGTGATGCCGGCAGGCGCCAGCTTCATGCCGGGATTCTTCACGCGCCCCGACACCGAGAAGCTGCGCAGGCCGTGGCGCTCGTGGCGGCCATGGCTGTTCCACCAGTCGGCGCCCTTCTCGACGATATCGCGCACCCACCACAACGTCTCGATGTTGTTGATCAGCGTCGGCAGACCGAACAGGCCGGCCTGGAACGGATAAGGCGGCTTGTGCCTGGGAAGGCCGCGCTTGCCCTCGATGCTTTCGAGCAGCGAGGATTCCTCGCCGCAGATATAGGCGCCGGCGCCGCGGCGCATGTGCAACGTCGGTCCGCCCGCGGGCAGCTTGGCGATCTCGCGCTCGAGGATCGCGCGCGCCGCGGGATATTCGTCGCGGATGTAGATGTAGACGTCGGACGCCTCCACGACATGCGCGCCGATCAGGGTGCCTTCGAGGAAACGGTGCGGGTCGCTGTTGAGGTAGAGGCGATCCTTGAAGGTCCCCGGCTCGCCCTCGTCACCATTGACCGCCATCAGCCGCGGACCGGGTTCGCCGAGCACAGCGCGCCATTTGCGCCCCGTGGGAAAGCCTGCGCCGCCAAGACCGCGCAGGCTGGAGTCTTCGAGCGGCTTGAGAATCTCGTCCCGGGTGATCTCCCCGGAACGCAACCCCGTCAGCAGCTTGTATCCGCCGTCCTTTACATAGGCATCGTAGTCGACATAAGCGGGAATATGCGCGTGGACGTCGCCGCGCCCTGCCGTGGCCATCACCTCGGCCGCCGTCGCCTCATGCACGAAATGGTGGCCGACTTCCGCAACCGGAGCCGCGTCGCACAGCCCAACACAGGGGGCGCGGACCACGCGAATGCCGGGACCTGCGCTGTTCTGCAAATCCTGCAGCAATCGCTCGCCGCCCATCATCGCGCAGGTGAGGGAGTCGCAGACGCGGATGGTCAACGGCGGAATGTTTGGCTCGCCTTCCTTCACCACGTCGAAATGCGCATAGAAGGTCGCGGTCTCGAACACCTCGGCGAAGGCAAGCTTCATCTCGTCGGCGAGCGCGGCGAGATGCGCGGCCGAGATCTGGTGATACTTGTCCTGGATCAGGTGCAGATATTCGATCAGCAGATCACGCCGCCGCGGCTTGTCGCCGAGCAATTGCTCGATCTCGTGCGCGGCGGTCGGATCGACCTGCCGCCCCTTCGGGGTCGACTTCGCGCGCCGACGGCCTTCCCCCGGATGCTCGAATTCCCTGACCTTGTGAACGTCGTCGTTGCTGCTCATGGAAACGTCGCGTTCTCCTCAAAACGAGCGATGCATCTCAGGCTGAAGCGGGATCGCGAATAGCCTGCATTTCCAGCTCCGATCGTCGGCAGAAGCCTCGCGCGCGACCCACGGATCAAGCCTCGATCGATCCAACTCTAGTCTCTGGCATGCCAGATGCAAGATAATTTAGAACGTCTCTATCGTGATTGAGGGGCAGGCAGCCGCCCTGCCATACCCCCTTACGCATACTGTTCGCGGAACTTCGTCTCAGGTCTTGCTCATGCAATCTTCGATATAGAACCAGCGGTCATCGCCGATGAGGCCCTTGGACTTCACCTCAGTGCGGCAGGCCTTCAGCTTCGGCTTGTTGGCGGACCACTTCGCCTTCATGTCCTTCAGCTTCTGCATGGTGAGCTTGAGCTTGCCGGGCTTGGCTTCGGTCGTTGCGGCAGGTGCCGGCGGTGTCGTCGCGGTCTGGGCGGAGGCGGCATGAAGGCCAGCGACGAGCAGCGCGGCCGCAAGGCAAATTCGGGCACGAAACATTGAAATTCCCCTAAGTCCTGTTCTTGATGATGTCCAAATGGCGACCGCCGCGGGACGCCTCTGCTGAGCATCCCGCGACTGTCTCGATGGCGATCAGAAGATCTTGACCGCGCTCTCCAGCGTCTTCCAGACACCCCACAGCAGCGGAACGCCGACGAACGCCCAGAACAGTGCCGCCTTGGCATCAAGCCCGCCAAATCCGATGCCATAGGAGCCGTGAGGCCCAGCAGCCGCAGCGCTGGCACTCGCCGCCTGCAGCTTGGCGACGTCGGCATCCTTCATGTGCCACTTCGCATCGACAGGCTTGATCAAATAGTTGCAGATCAGGCCGGCGATCAGCATCGCGCACAGAATGTACATCGTGGTGTTGTAGAGTTGTTCGCGCGGCACGCCGGCCGCGAGCTGGAACTCGCGGATGTAATTCACCACCACCGGTCCGATGATGCCCGCGGTGGACCACGCCGTCAGCAGCCGTCCGTGGATGGCGCCGACGAACTGCGTGCCGAACATGTCGGCAAGATAGGCGGGCACGGTGGCGAAGCCACCGCCATACATCGACAGGATGATGCCAAAGCCGAGCACGAACAGGAGTTTCGAGCCCATCGCCGCGAAGGTGGGCGCCAGCGCGTAGAGCACGATGCCGAGGATGAAGAAGGTGTAGTAGGTGTTCTTGCGCCCGATCTTGTCCGACAGCGAGGCCCAGACGAAGCGACCGCCGATGTTGAACAGCGACAGCAATCCGGCGAAGCCCGCCGCGATTCCGGCGATCTGCGCCTTCTGCGCGGCATCGAGCGCATTGAAGCCGACGTCCGGCAAGCCGATCAGCTTGCCACCGAAGATCTCCTGCAGCATCGGCGAGGCCATGCCGATCACACCGATACCCGCCGAGACATTCAGGCAGAGCACCCACCAGATCAGCCAGAACTGCGGCGTCTTGTGTGCGTCGTTGAGATGGACGTTGTTCTTCGAGATCATCGCGTTGGCCTTGGACGGAGGGGTCCATCCCTCGGGCTGCCAGCCGGGCGGCGGCAGGCGATAGCGGAACGCGCCGATCATCATGAACACGAAATAGATCACGCCCATCGCGACGAAGGTCTCCCAGACGCCGACCGAGGTCGGGGTCTTGAAGGAGTTCATCAACAGGTTCGCCAGCGGCGCACCGATCATGGCGCCGCCGCCGAAGCCCATGATGGCCATGCCGGTCGCCATGCCGCGGCGGTCAGGGAACCATTTCACCAGCGTCGACACCGGCGAGATGTAGCCGAGACCGAGACCGATGCCGCCGATCACGCCCGACCCGAGCCACAACAGCCAGAGCTGATGGGTGTAGACCCCGATCGCGCCGAGGAAGAGACCGCCGCACCAGCACAGCGCCGAGACGAAGCCGGCCTTGCGCGGACCGACGCGTTCCAGCCAGCCGCCCCAGACCGCGGCCGCGATACCGAGCAGCACGAAGAACAGCGTGTACATCCAGCCCATGCTGGCGACCTTCCAGTCGCAGCTGGTCGTGAACAACTCCTGCAGCAGCGACATATCCGGACAGACCTTCGGCGCAGTCAACCCGACCGCGCGCGACAGCGGCAGCCAAAACACCGAGAATCCATAGGCCATGCCGATGCAGAGATGGATGCACAGCGCCGCCGGCGGCACCAGCCAGCGATTGAAGCCGGCGGTCGCGATCGTCCGCTCGCGATCAAGAAAACCTGCGCCAGCACCCGAAGGTGCTCCAACGCTCGCAATTGTAGCCATGCATTCCTCCCCTGCAGCCGCCCTTCAGAGCAGCCTGCCGCTAGGATCCTGGTCCTCAGCCCGTTGCGGTGCAGCTGTTGTCCCTGCTGCTCCGCACGATCCACCCGACGCGCGCCAGGATCATCACGCGCGTCTGAAACGCCAACCCCTTTAACGGGGCTATATGCCCGATACGACGTGCAGGCTTCGTGCGTGGCCCCGTTGATCCGCGTACCGCAGACAAGACTCAGCCTCCGCACCTGCACGGAGAGAGCCAATTTGGGCAGAAGCCAGGATCGATGTCGATAGACAAAAGGTCGGTATTAACGCGGTCACGCACCTAGGAGCGCAGCGCAGCATTTACGCTGCCTATCGTACCATTCGTCTTTTCTATCAAGAACACGATTCGCGCGTCGTTGCGCTCGGTGATCTCCACCGTGTCGCCCGTTTCGCGGATCAGATTCGGAATGTCAATCACCGACAAAGGATCGGTGCAGTACACCTCGAGCTGATCGCCGGGTTGCAGTGGCTTCAATGCCTTGCGTGTTTTAAGGGCAGGCAACGGGCATTTGAGCCCGGTGAGGTCGAGCGTCGTTCTGGTCATGGGCGCAACATGGCGGGCTGGATCGATGGCGTCAACGCGGGCGCTCAGAGCAAATCCGCATAGGACAGGAAACCTACTCTGTGTCCCGGCTCGACACGCGTGATGTCCTCGCCGAGTTCGACGAGGCCATCGGTCTCGACCAGCGACGACAGCAGCCCGGCGCCTTCGCGCGGGAACTTGACCGCCTCCAGCGTTCCGTCCTGCCCGCGCCGCAACGACGCGCGAACATATTCGCGGCGGCCGATCTTCTTGGTGTAGGCGAACGCCGCGCGCACCGGGATCGGCAACAGCGGCTCGGGCAGAGCGCCCGCAAGCGCCAGAACGGTCGGCCGCACCACGTGGACGAAGGTGACGAAGCTCGCGACGGGATTGCCGGGCAGGCCGATCAGCGGCGTGCCGCCGATGACGCCCATCGCGACGGGGCGGCCGGGCTTGATCGCCATCCGCCACAGCACGAGCGAGCCGATGCTCTCCACCGCGGCCTTGACGTGGTCCTCCTCACCGGTCGAGACGCCACCGGTGGTGAGGATCAGGTCATGCCTGCCGGCGACCTGCTTCAGGCTGTCCGCAAGCGACGTCCGTTCGTCGCGCAGGATACCGAGATCGCTGACCTCGCAGCCAAGCCGGCGCAGCATCGCCATCAGCATGAAGCGGTTGGAGTCGAACAGTTGCGAGGCCGCGCGCGGCTCGCCGGGCGAGGCCAGTTCGTCGCCGGTCGAGAACACCGCGACGCGAATGCGCCTGACGACGTCGACCTTGGTCAGGCCGAACGCCGCGGCAACCGCGACATGCTGCGGCCGCAGCCGCTGGCCCGCGCGCAGCGCGATATGTCCCTCGGCAATGTCCTCACCTGCGGGACGGACGTTCGCACCAGGTTTCAGCCCCGGCGGCAGCACGATCCTGCCGGCCGCATCGATGCGGACATCCTCCTGCATGAAGACGGTCCCGGCCTCCGGCGGCATCGGCGCACCCGTAAAAATGCGAGCGGTGTGACCCGGCTTGATCGGCACTTGCGCAAGGGCCCCGGCCTGAATGCGGCCGTCGAGCGGCAGCGCTTGCTCCTCTGCTTGCGGAATGTCGGCGTTGCGCACGGCGTAGCCGTCCACGGCCGAATTGGTGAACGGCGGCAGCGGCAGCGGCGCCGCGATATTGCGCGCCAGCACGCGCCCGTCGGAATCGACCAGCGCCACGGTCTCGAGATCGGCAATCGCGTTGACACGCGTCGTGATCAGGCCAACGGCCTCGTCGACAGACATCATCGGTCCGCCGAAGGCAAAGCAATCGTCCGACAATTGCGCCATGGTGCCTCGTCAGCGTAATGCGTTGCTTTTCGCGACCGCTTCCTCGACCGGCATCGCCGCGCGAAGCAGAAGTGCCGCGGCCGCTTCGATATCATCGAGATGGACGGTCGGCAGCCGCGTTTCAATGGCGGTATCAGTCGCGATCCCGGCAATTCCGGGATCGTCGGGGAACAGCAAAGGCTTGTCGTTGGCGGCGCGATGCACCTCGATCTTGCGATGCGGCTCGCGTTTGAAGCCCTCGACCACGACGAGATCCACGGCGGACAGTTTGCTGAGGAGCTCCGGCAGCCGCGGCTCCGCCGCGCCGCGCAATTCGTGCATCAGGGCCCAGCGGTTTGACGAAGCGACCAGCACCTCGGCTGCGCCCGCCTCGCGATGCCGCCAGGAATCCTTGCCGGGCACGTCGACGTCGAACTGGTGATGCGCATGCTTGATGACGGAGACGCGCAGGCCTTGCGCGTTGAAAAGAGGGATCAGCCGCGTCAACAGCGTGGTCTTGCCCGCACCGCTCCAGCCTGCAAGGCCGATGACTTTCATTCCAGGTCTCTCTTCTGCAACCGGCGCTCTCCGGTGGAACCATCGCCCCTTCCCCCGTCATTGCGAGCAGAGCGAAGCAATCCAGCGTGTCTCTGCCGATGCATTTCTGGATTGCTTCGCTACGCTCGCAAAGGCGAGAAGAGGCATTTTCGCTTCCCCCCGGCATGCTTATATCGGCTTGACCGAAATGTCATGCTAACGTCGCGACCATGATGAAGATCGACAAAGCTCCGGCGCCCCTGATCCTCCCGCATCCCGACGATCCGCGCTTGACCCAGCGCGTGACCGGAACCGACCAGTCCGGCGCCAGGGTCGAGATCAAGGTGCCGATGGAGCGGCCGCTGACGCTCTACCTGAACGCCCAGGAAATCGTCACCATGATGACGATCGGCGACTATCCGGAATATCTGGCGCTCGGCTATCTGCTGAACCAGAACATGCTGAAGTACAATGACGCGGTCACCGAAGTCGAATACGACGACGATCTCCAGGTGGTGGTGGTGCGCACCGAGCACCACACCAATTTCGAAGCCAAGCTCAAGAAGCGCACGCAGACCTCGGGCTGCGCGCAGGGCACCGCCTTCGGCGACCTGTTGGAGGCGGTCGAGAGCGTCGCGCTGCCGAAGGCGGAGCTGCGCACCTCCTGGCTCTATCAGATGACGCAGACCATCAATACCATGCCGTCGCTCTATCTGGAGGCCGGCGCGATCCACGGCTGTGTGCTGTGCAAGGAAGGCGAACCGCTCTGCTACACCGAGGATGTGGGCCGGCACAACGCCGTCGACAAGATCGCGGGCTGGATGTACCGCCACGGCGTCGATCCCGGCGACAAGATCCTCTACACCACGGGGCGACTGACCTCCGAGATGGTGATCAAGACGGTGCGCATGGGCATTCCGATCCTGTTGTCGCGCTCAGGCTTCACCGCCTGGGGCGTCGACCTCGCGCGGCAGGTCGGCCTGACATTGGTCGGCCGCGCGCGCGGCAAGCGCTTCATCGCACTCGCCGGCGAGGAACGTATCGTCTACGACCAGAACCTCGCTTACGTCGAGGAAGAGTCGGCCAAGCACAAGCGCAAGGGTGAAGGTGGTGACGACTAGCATTCCGGCCACGAGCATTCCATCAACTCTTGGCGTGCTGCTCGCCGGTGGTCTGGCGCGGCGCATGGGCGGGGGCGACAAGCCGATGCGCACGATCGGCGGCCGCACCATCCTGGAGCGTGTGATCGCGCGACTGTCGCCCCAGTGCAGCGGATTGATCCTCAACGCCAACGGCGATCCTTCGCGTTTCGCCACGTTCGGTTTGAAGGTCATCGCCGACGACGTCCCCGGCTTTCCCGGCCCGCTCGCCGGCATCCTGGCCGCGCTCGACTGGACCGCGGCGAACCGGCCCGAGGTCGCATGGGTGCTCAGCGCCGCCGGCGACTGCCCGTTCCTGCCGCGCGACCTCGTCGCGCGTCTGCACGAGGCGCGCGAGCGGGAGAACGCGCAGCTTGCCGTCGCAGCATCCGGCGACCAGATCCATCCGGTGATCGGGCTGTGGCGCGTTGATCTGCGCGAGCAGCTCCGCCACGCGCTGGTGGTCGAGGACATCCGCAAGATCGACCGCTGGACCGCGCGCTACAAGCTTGCGACGGTGACGTGGCCGACCGAGCCGCTCGACCCGTTCTTCAATGCCAATACCGTGGAGGACATCGCGGAAGCCGAGCGGCTGGCGACGCTGGATGCAGTTTCGGGCTGAGTTGGAGGCGCGGCAGACCGGATCGGAAGCGCTGCAGTTCGATTGAACCGCCGGACGGTAACGAGCGACTACTCGGACGCACCGCCCGGGCATGTCAGGCATGAGCGATCTTCTCCCCGGAATGTTGGACTTACTTCTGCGTAGTTTTTACGCCGCGCTCGAAGTCTGGATCACGATCGATCGCCTGAAGCGCGCCGCGCGGCTCGTCACCGGCAGCGATCAGCTCGTCGAGGTCCCGCCGGATCCAAGGCCGCTGCCGCTTGCAGCGCAGCGGGCACTCGCGGAGGCCGAATCGCGAAAGGCAGCGCTGGACTAGGCTGGACGGAAGCCGGCAGTCCTCAGCGACGCACGCGCCTGATCCGAGCCCAGCGCATCGAGAAAGGCTTGCACCGACGAACGCTGCTTCCGCGCCGTTACCAATGCAAAATCATAGTGCTCTTCCGCAAAGGGAATGAAACCAAGACCAGCCGCCTCTGCGACCGGTGCAATGGTCATGCCCCAGTCGGCGCGGTGCTGCGCGACGGCCGCAGCAACCGCATTGTGCGAACGCGGCTGGTTCCAATAGCCTTCCGGGCGCGCAGCGCCGAGCAGCCGGTCGATCAGGATCCGCGTGCCGGCGCCCTGGTTGCGGTTGACCATGATGCAGGCGGGATCCGCGAGCGCAGCGGCGACCGCCTCCTTCGCGCCGGGCCCCTCGAAGCGCTTGTCACCTTTTCGGAAGACGATGCCCTGCATCCGCCGCCAGCCCGGGACGAGTTCGAGACCATCGACGAGGTAGGGTGTGTTGTAGGTCTCGCTCCTGTCGTCGAACAGATGGATCGGCGCGAGATCGCATTCGCCGCGCCTGGCCGCCGCAAGGCCGCCGAGGCTGCCGACGGCGATCGAGCGCACGGTGAGGCCGGCATGCGCGAGCTTTGCGGTGACGAGATCGAGACCGGTGCAGTGGCTGCCGACGATGACGAGATCGGGCACCCGTACATGCGGGGTGAACAGCGTCACCTCGGCTGCGGTCCCTGCCGGCATCTGGTCGGCCAGCGCATCGATGCGCAGAAAGCCGTCGGCTTGCGCGAAGGACGTGATCGCGCCGGATCCCTTGCCGGAGGGATAGGCGATCAGACCGTCCTTGCCCTCGACCAGCGAGACCATGACGAATTCGGTGCGGCCAAATTCGGAAGAGATGCGCACCGGCACGGTCGCATTCACCCTGGCATCGGAGCGTGGCGGCAGACCGGCCATCCTGCGCAGCACCGGCACGATCATGTCGTGGAAGGTGAACATCGCCGAGGTCGGAAATCCCGGCAGGATCACCACCGGCTTGCCGTCGCAGACGGCGAGGCACAGCGGCTTGCCGGGCTTGAGCGCAACGCCATGCGCGATGATGCCGGGCTCGCCGAGCCGGCCGATGATGCGATGGGACAGATCGCCGGCGCCTTTCGAGGTGCCGCCTGACAGCACCAGCATGTCGGCGCCCGCCAGCGCGCTGCGCATGGCGGCTTCCAGCTTGGCTTCATCGTCCGGGATGGCGCCGAGAAACATGGCCTCGCCGCCGTTCTCGTCAATGGCAGCGGCGACGATTGCACCATTGGTGTCGTAGATCGCGGCCGGCGCGAGCACGCCGCCCGGCTGGACCAGTTCGTCGCCGGTGGAGATCACGGCAACAAGCGGCTTGCGCGCGACATTCACCTCCGCAATGCCGCAAGCCGCCAGCATGCCGATCTCGCGCGAGCCGATAACCGTGCCGGCGCGCAGCAGCGCCTCGCCGCGCGCGATGTCGGAGCCTGCATAGGACACGAACTGGCCGGGAGAGGCGGCACGACGGACGTCGATCGCATCGGGGCCGGCCGGCTGGGTGTGTTCGACCATAACGACGGCGTCGGCACCACGCGGAAGCGGGCCGCCGGTCGCGATCGGCGTTGCGGTCCCGCTTCCGACTTGCAGTTTGGGTGCCATGCCGCAGTGGATGGTTTCACCGTTCAGCGCCAGACGAACAGGAGCACCTTCGCCAGCCGCCGCAAGGTCCGCCGAGCGCACGGCGAAGCCATCGACATTGGAACGGTCGAACGGCGGGACGTCGATCGGCGCCGTGATGTCTTCGGCGAGCGCTGCGCCCAGCGCATCGGCAAGCTTGCGCATTTCGGTGAGAATCGCGCGCGGGAACAGCGCAGCTTGAAAGCGCGCCAGCGCCTCCTCGCGCGAGAGGATCCTGAGGAATTGCTCCTGCTCGGGCGCGCCGCTGCCCGGCGTTGGCGGGATGACCGTCATGCCGGACTTCCTATCATGTCCGCATCAGATAGGCATCGACCGGTTCGCCCGCCGCAAACCCCTCGTGGCTGGCGGGAATGAGCAGCCATGCATCCGCGCGGGCGATCGCCTGCAGCGACCATTCGCCCACGGCCAGCGGCAGCCACGCCTGATGGTCGCGGATCAGCAGGGCAATCTCGGCGATGCCGACGCTGGATGCGATCTTTCGCGCCAGCGGCAGGGTCATCTGCCGGCGCGGCTGACGGGCGGACAGATGATCGATCAGCGGAAGCACGAGCGCGAACCAGACGGCGAGCGCGTGATCCGGCGCGCCGGGCAAGGCGACGACGGGAACTGGTCCGATCCGCGCCACGGCGGCGGTGCGTCCGGGCAGAAGCGCAAGGCCGTGGGCAAGCACGGCACCGTGCCGAGCCAGCGCGGCGACAGCCTCGTCCCGGCGGCCGACGCCACTGCCGCCGATCGTCACGAGGAGGTCACAGGCGGGATCACCGATGGCCTCCGCGATCGATAGCGCGTCACGTCCGCCGGCTTTGCACATCTGCACCTCCAGCCCAGCGGCGCGCGCGGTGTCTGCAATCAGATGCATGCTCACATTTGCGCCGGGCACGTTGACGATGCGCAGACGGGGACGCCGCACGCTCAGCTTGTCGACACCGGCGACCCGCGCGAGCAGCAGAGCGGCAGGGTCAACCGGATAACCCTCGATGAGGCCGGGCACAGTTTCAGCGATATCGCTGCCGGCGCGCCTGACGCCCTGCCCCGGTACCCCCTCCGCCAGCACCTGTACCAGCGGCCCCGATGCCTCCACCGCGTCGGCATCGAGGACACAATCACATCCGGCCGGCATGGCGTCGCCGGCCTCGACCCAGGCCGGGGGCTGCGCCAGGGGCAGCGGCGAATAGGCGGAGGCGCCGACGAGATCGTTGGCACGCAATGCCCAGCCGTCGGCGGCGGCGACGTCATGAGGCGGATAGGATGCCAACAGCCGCGTGCCAGCAGCAAGGCAGCCGACGGCCTCGGCCAGTGTGAGCTCCACAGGCGCGATCACTTCAACGTCTCGCAGCAGCGCGGCGCGTGCGGTGTCGAGCGGCGTCAGCGAGGGCGGCAGGCGCTGGGTCATGCGCCATGATGGACCATGCAGCGCCCGGTTTGGCAACCGCGAGGGAAACAACAGGAAACAGAGTTTAAACGACACGTCCATCGAGAGCGGCGCGGGCCGGCCCTCCCACGCATCGCCTGTAGAGCCCTGCAGCCGGGAAAGTTCGGCAACGCCGCGGCGCTCATATCGATCGCGACGGCAAGAGCCGCACCATGCGAGCACCGCAAATCGTAAACCCAATGCACAATCGCCGATCAGCATGTGTTGCAAAGCAGCGAGATGATCGGGCATGGTTCCCACGGACTAAATGCAACTGCAGAATTCCACCTGCGACGAACGTCCAAAAAGAAGCAAGAATTTACATAGGAATGCAGGATGGAATTCCTGACGACGAGTGAAGCGGCCGACTATCTCCGGCTGGGCGAACGCAAGCTCTACGAACTCGTGACGACCGGTGCGATCCCTTGCACCAAGGTGACCGGCAAGTGGCTGTTTCCGAGACACGAACTCGATCTCTGGGTGCTGTCGGGACTGGCGCGTCCGGCCGGCATGATGTCCGCGGAGCCGCCGCCGGTCGTCGGCGGCAGCCAGGACGAGCTGCTGGATTGGAGCCTGCGCGAATCCGGCTCGGGTTTGGGATCGATGAGCGAGGGCAGCGCGCGCGGGCTCGAGCGCCTGCAGCGCGACCAGGTGATGGCGGTTGCGCTGCACTTCCACAGCCTCGACGCCGACGGCAATCTCGCCGCCGACGCCAGTGCGACGGCGCTGCGTGACGCGCCGGACCTGCATGACGCGGTGCTGGTCGCGTTCGTGCGCCGCGAGCAGGGCCTGGTGCTGCCGCCTGGCAATCCGAAACGGCTGCGCAGCCTTGCCGACGTGCTCGCGCTCGGCGCGCGGATGGCGATGCGGCAACAGGGCACGGGCGCGCAGATGCTCCTCGACGTGCTCCTGAAGCGCGCCGGCGCCACGACGCGCGATCTGCGGCGGATCGACACGCCCGCTCTCACGGGCCCCGACATCGCGGAGATCGTCCGCACCGGACAGGCCGATTGCGGCGTCGCGACGCGCGCGGCGGCGCGCTCGGCCGGGCTCGATTTCGTGCCGCTGGTCTGGGAGAATTTCGATCTTGCGATGCGGCAGCGCAGCTATTTCCGCCCCTCCATGCAGGCCCTGGTGCGGTTCCTCAGCGAACGGCGGCTGCGGCAGCGCGCCGAGGAGCTGACCGGCTACGATCCCTCGCCCGCGGGGCAGATCCGCTTCGCCGCCTGACATTGACGCCTGCCCCCCAATAGTTGCAAAAGAAACCAAATCAGCCGGGCCGTACCCGGCACGAGCAATCTCGGCCAACGCGCCGGCTCAGGGGAGGACAAGCGTGAATCCAGCGAGATTTGGACTGCCGGTCGCGGCCGCCTTGATGGCGGCGCTGCTGCCGGACGCGGCGACCGCGCAGGTTTCCGACGACGTCGTCAAGATTGGCGTGCTCACCGACATGAACGGCCCCGCCTCCGCGCCGACCGGCCAGGGTTCGGTGACGGCGGCGCAGATGGCGATCGACGATTTCGGCGGCACCGTGCTCGGCAAGCCGATCAGCATCGTGGTCGGCGATCACCAGCTCAAGGCCGACATCGGCGCCTCGCTGGCGCGGCGCTGGTACGACGTCGAGCAGGTCGACCTGATCGTCGACGTGCCGGTCTCGGCGGTGGGCCTCGCGGTGCAGAACATCGCCAACGAGAAGAAGCACCTGTTCATCACCCACTCCACGGGCACTGCCGATTTCCACGGCAAGTTCTGCTCGCCCTACGCGATGCAATGGGTGTTCGACACCCGCGCGCTCGCGGTCGGCACGGCGGACGCGGTGGTCAAGCGCGGCGGCGACAGCTGGTTCTTCATCACCGACGACTACGCCTTCGGCCACTCGCTCGAACGCGACGCCTCGACCGTCATCACGGCCAACGGCGGCAAGGTGCTGGGCTCGGTGAAGCCGCCGCTGGCAACGCCCGACCTCTCCTCCTTCGTGCTGCAGGCGCAAAGCTCCAAGGCCAAGATCATCGGCATTGCCGCCGGTCCCCCCAACAACATGAACGAGATCAAGACCGGCTCGGAGTTCGGCGTGTTCAAGGGCGGCCAGCAGATGGCGGCGCTACTGGCGCTGATCACCGACATCCACGGCCTCGGCCTGCAGGCCGCGCAAGGCCTTTTGCTGACGACCTCGTTCTACTGGGACATGGACGACAAGACCCGCGCATGGTCGAAGCGCTATTTCGCCAAGATGAACAAGATGCCGTCGATGTGGCAGGCCGGCGTCTATTCCAGCGTGATCCACTATCTCAACGCCATCAAGGACGCCGGCACCGACGATCCGCTCAAGGTGGCCGCCAAGATGCGCGAGAAGCCGGTCGAGGATTTCTTCGCCCGCAACGGCAAGCTTCGCGAAGACAATCTGATGGTGCACGACCTCTGGCTGGTGCAGGTGAAGACGCCGGAGGAGAGCAAGTACCCGTGGGACTATTACAAGATCCTCACGACCATCTCGGGCGACAAGGCGTTCGGCCCGCCGGACCCGGCGTGCACGATGGTGAAGAAGTGACGATCGCTTAAAGCGATCGTCATTCCGGGGCGGTGCAGAGCACCGAACCCGGAATCTCGAGATTCCGGGTCTGGTCCTACGGACCATCCCGGAATGACCGCTGCGCGTCCTACTTCATCACCCCGATTTCGCGGAAGTATTTTACGACACCCGGATGGATCAGTTCCGGCCGCGGCGCGGACGCAACGGTGTTCGCGGCCGTGGTCTCGCAGGCTTGGGCCAGTTGCTTGCAGAAGGCCGGCTCGATGCCGTGCAGCGTCTTGGCGAGGCGATAGGCGATGTCGTCGGGCAGATCCTCGCGGGTGAGGACAAAACTCCAGGAGCCGAGCGAGGCGATCGGCTCGGACTGGTTGGGATAGGAGCCGGCCGGCACGAGGAGCGGTTTCAGGAACGCGTGTTTGGCGCGGATGCGGGTGATCTCCTCCGCGCTGGGTGCGATGAAGCGCGCGCCTGATGCGCTCGCGGCCACGGCCTTGAAGCCGGGCCAGCCGATGCCAGCGCCCCAGAGCGCTGCGACGCGGCCGTCCTCGACCATCGCGGGGCCGTCGCCGGCGCGGTCGAGATAGATGGCCTTGAAGTCCTCGTCCTGCCTGAGGCCGAGGCCATCCAGCACATAGCGCGCCAGGATCGGCAGGCCCGAGCCCTTTGCGCCGAATGCGACCGGCTGGCCGACAAGACCGGCAATCGTCCGGTACGGACTGTCGGCCCGCACCACGAACAGGCCGGGGTTGGAATAGATCGCGGTGAGGATCTTCAAGCGCACCGGCGCACGGCCGATGCCGGCGAAGGCCTCATAGGCCGGCTCGCCCGCGACCAGCGCGAGATCGAGCTCGCTTCGCTCCAGCAGCGGAATATTCTCGTTGCTGCCCTTGGTGTTGCGCGGGACGATGGTGAGCGAGGAATCGGCCGCGTTCATCGCCTGCGCAAAGGCGTTGCCATAGAGCGGGAAGCCGCCGCCGGGCGTCGCGGTGCCGAGACTGATTGTATGGCTCATTGTCTGGCTGGGTGTCGTGGTCGAAATGACGTTGCCTCCGGTTTGAGCGGCGGCAGAGCTTGCCAGCAGCGCCGCGGCGAGAAGGACAATGGAAGCGAATCTCATGATGGGTTCCGGCCGGCCTGCGTCAACACCGACTTGCGGCGATATAGGCAGCGGCCCGCTTTTGTGAAAGCATGCGGCCCAACGAGAATAGACCAGGGGGAGGCTTCATGTTGCGAATTCTGCGATGCGCCGTGTTCGGACTGGTTTTGCTGGCGTCGCTGGTCGGCGCCGCACCGCGCGCCTCCGCCGCCGGCTATCCCGATCGCCCCGTGCACTGGATGATCGGCTTTGCCGCCGGCGGCCCGGTCGACATCGTGGCGCGGATCATGGCGCAGTGGCTGTCGGACAAGCTCGGCCAGCAGTTCATCGTCGAGAACAAGGCCGGCTCCGGCGGCAACATCGCCGCGGCCGCCGCGATCAATTCGCCGCCCGACGGCTACACGCTGCTGTTCGTCGCGCCCAACAACGCGATCTCGGCCTCGCTCTACAAGAAGCTGCCTTACGACTTCCTGCGCGACACCGTGCCGGTCGCCAGCATCATGCAGCTCACCAACATGCTGGTGGTCTCCAACGCGGTGCCGGCCAAGACGGTTGCCGAGTTCATCGACTATTGCAAGGCCAACCCGGGCAAGATCTCGTTCGCCTCGTCCGGCAACGGCACCTCGGTGCACATGTCGGCCGAGTTGTTCAAGGCGATGACCAAGTGCGACATGGTGCACGTGCCCTATCGCGGCTCCGCGATCGCCTTCCCGGACATCATCTCCAACAAGGTGCAGCTGATCTTCGACAATCTGCCCAGCGCGCTGGAGCAGGCCAGGGGCGGCAGCGTTCGCGCGCTCGGCGTCACCTCGCCGCAGCGCTGGCCGGGCGTGCCGGACGTGCCCGCGATCGCCGAGACCGTGCCGGGCTTCGAATCGGTCGGCTTCTACGGCATCTCCGCGCCGAAGGGCACGCCGCCCGAGATCGTCGAGATCCTCAACAAGGCCGTCAACGAAGCGCTGGCCGACCCCAAGCTGGTCGCGCGCCTGGCCGAGACCGGCGGCATCCCCAAGCCGATGACGCCGGCCGAGTTCGGCAAGCTGGTCTCCGACGAGACCGACAAGTGGCGCAAGGTGGTGGCGTTCGCCGGGGTGTCGGTGGACTAGCGGTGTTCCGCCGCGCCATCGCGGCGCGCCGGCGCGCTTCGGAGAGGGCCGGAAGCCCCCCTCCTACCAAAAACCGAAAACAACCCCATGCACAGTAGACGGGGTCAATGATTACAGAGGGTTAGGGAACAAAAGGGCAAAACTCCGCAAAAACCGGTTGACCCGTCGGGCAATACAGGCGCATAAGGGCACCATCACCAATTTCGGTTATTCAGCATTCCACTTCGTGCCGCGCCGCGGGTCTCCCTCCGCCCGGCCCAGCATTGCACCCCCGCCTCCATCCCTGTAAACGAACCGCGCACCGTTGCCGGCGCCGCGTTCCCGCGGGCCGTCCCGCGGCGGGGCCTGTAGCTCAATGGTTAGAGCCGGCCGCTCATAACGGTCTGGTTGCAGGTTCGAGTCCTGCCGGGCCCACCACGCTTCGCCCTGCGGGCTACGCGTGGCGCAGCCACGCGGAGACCGAAGGGGGGAGCGTGGTGTCAGGCGTAGCTGTAGCGCAGCGCAAGCGAAGACGGCCCGGGCCCGCACAGTCACTTCATTAAGCGCGAGGATGCTCCTTGCGAAGTTCATCTTTTCGTCGCGATAACTATGAGTACCAAACCGGCAACGAAAACAAGAGCTAGTAAAACCTTGCGCCTAAAAGCTCTTTGCGCGTCTAACCGCTGTGCGCAGGCCGGGCACAGTGATCGCAGTCCAAAGTAGCTTCTAGTCGATGCTATCTTGATCCCAAGCAGAGCAGCAATGATGAACAGAAATGAAGAAGGAGGCGACGGGAATAATCCCGCAACGCTTGTCCCCGTGCGGACGTTTCTTCGAACGTCCTGCCCCTTCGCTAGTACCGTCCCGCAGTGATAGCAGCCCGCCATGGCTCAACCTCACTATCTACATCGATAGTATGTTGCGTTTCCCTTAGCGCTCGACCAAGATAACGCGATACCGGAAACCCCGAAACTAATTGTCGCTGGCCATCTATCCGCACCAACCTGACAATGGCCTCGTACCGACCAGCCTGATCGACTTGGAAGGAAGGCGTCGAATGTACATACGCCCCCTTCCGTCCTGGCCTCTTGGACGGAGATCATGAGCTGAACACCCTGTGTACACGTCGCGTCGGTCGCCCAGCCGCCAAGAAATGAGCGATTACGTGCAATTGCCTGAGGCGATTGCAACGCCTGGACTGTGATTGCATCCAAACGACTGTCGGACGGCAAATGATTGACGATTTTGAACTCCCGCAATGCACTAAGCGCGGAGGCAGTCCATGATGGCTCAATTGCCGCTGTAAAACCTAGGTCCTTCAGACGACCAATCGAGGGATCAGGTGCGGTAATGATTGGAGCTGATTGGGCAAAGCTAGGATTGGCCTCAGCCAGTGGCTGCGGTGGCGGCTTGACCTCACGAGGCGGATCGAGCGGGGGTACTGTTGGTGGAATGACTGCTACCTCAAAGTTGTTCTTTGGTCCTTCCTGCGACTGACGATCAACTCGCGGCTGGGTCTGTTTAGTGGCTTCCCAAAGCTGCGGCGGCACCGTCGCCTGTGTAGAACTTTTGCTCGGAACATTCACAGTGGACGGATTGGTGCCCGATGTATTCGCGGTATTTGGAACTGCTGAAGGCGCACTGGTTGTAGATCGGGGAGATGAAGGCACTGGCGGCACAGAGGCGGTAGTTGGGCCACTACCATTCACACCGGCAACGATGAATGCGGCAAAGCAAATTACACCAAAGACCCAACGACGAGCCGAGACATCCCCAAATACTCGCACCTTTTCCTCTGCCTCGGCTTGCTTGAATTCGACCCATATTGCTCGCGCTCGATTAGTAAGATCGTTGCGAGAACGTCCAATTTCGGCCGCTGCCGTCCTGACGGCGATTAGATCAGCCTTCAATGCGGCTTCAAGATTAATCCGCCTCTGGGCGATGTCCGACTTTACCTGAGCAATATCGCTGGGGTTAACCGGCTGGCTCGGATTAAACACAAAGCGCCGCTCAAGATCCGACCGCCATGACAGCAGAAGACCAGCCGTTGTTGGACCAAACCCTGGGATACTCTCGATCCGCTGTCGGGAGATATCTGCGGCGGTATCAATCCCGTGAGAGCGCAACGTCGACTTCCTCGCACTCCCCACGCTCTTAATTTTTGCGTTCACAAGACTGTAGCGCTCGAGAAAGTACCTAAGCTGTGTCTCCCGCTGTGTACGGGACAACTCCGACAGGCGCCGCGCTTCTTCATTCGGAAGCTCATTGTATTCGCGAATCTTTAGCTCGGACTGGCGTCTAGCTTCGTTGAAGCGCGACGTATCTCCCTCGGACCTATAACGCTGATCTATCCGATCCCACGCTTGCTTGAGCTGGTGCGAGCGCGGCCCCTTGGCGTGCAACTGTTTGGGATTTCTAAGCGCGAAGTACCCCGACAAAGCGAGGGCCCCAAGGCTTATCAGGGGAGGAAGGTATCCCAAGCTCAAGAGCACAGCCGAAACAGCGCCGCCGAGTGTTGCCAGCACGAACTGTCCCGAAGAGTTATCGAGCACACCCTTATTTTGAATGCTCGGCGTACTCTGAACGACTGGCATTGCTGAATGCAACGACGGCGCCGTTCCTGGATCGGCCACACCACGGATCGCAGCAATCAGTTGACCGAGATCAAGCGGCGTGGCCGTATTGACGTTGAGCGGAGACGGAAATGCGATAAAGCCAGGTATGGCCTTTTCCAGTGCGCACCAAGGGCAATTTGGTGCGGACGAGAAATGGAAGTGGGCCGCCGAAGCACTGCATTTGACCAGCTGCGCCTCAGCTCGCTGCAAAAGAGATATCCAGTCGGCGGCCTTTGTTCTAGCGCCATTTGCCCCGCCTGGACCAAAGCTTGCTTCGAATGCGACCGCCAATTCTTGTGGAATATAAGAAAGCGTCGGCGCGAACGGCGGAGGCTCGGTTTGTGTGCGAGCCCTATCCGACGAGTACGCAAATCGGTACTCAGCGATCGCTTTCTCTTCGGGCATGTCGCCGCGACCAAGATATCGACCGGCAAACGGATGGCGTCCCAGAAACAGCAAGCTAAAGATAGCTACGCCCAATCCAAAGGCATCATGGTTGGTCGTTCGATTTAAATTCTCAAGCGATCTCCCCTGCAGCTCGGGAGGTGTGTAGTCGGGCACGCCAACCGCGCAGTAGAACGCCTTCCCATTTGCCGAGAACTGAAATGAATCGCAGTCAATGAGAGTCGCGGTTGCGTCATCGCCTACCAAAATTCCCGAGTGATTTAGATCGCCGATAACGCAGCCAGTCGAATGCACAGCGGCAACCGCACGCGCGATATTTTGTGCAGTTCGAAGGAGCAGTCTATAATCGGCGTTTGGGAATTCATTTCGTCGACTCGCGGGCGAGTACAGCTGGTGAACGGGCTTTTGTTTGCCGATGCGATGCATCGTAAAGCCGGCGAACGTACCAGTACCCTCGTATAGCGGCGATAACGGAAACGCCGCATTGGATACCTTGGTCTGAATTCCACTCGCAACCATGGCTGCAATCTTTTGCTGCCGCTCCCGAGCCTTATCGGGGTGATAAATCTTGGCTACAAGGTCCGGCTGGCCGAAAATTTCGAAAACTGCGCCTTCACCGCCGCGCCCTAGCAGCTTACCAAGCGGGACCGGCCTCTTCTGCTGATCAAATATGCTCTTGAGACGTGACATCTAGAGTTCGGCGAGCCATCAAAAGCGTTTTGTCGTCATCGGTCCTGTCGCAAACCGACGGACTGTTCAAATAATTGCAGAGGTGCCGCGAAAACTTGCGATTCTTTCCACTACCGCCGGGTTTGAAGCCGGAGAACATCTGGTTGAAGAAAGGCGGAAACGCGCTGTGCGTCGAGAAATTTAAAACGAGATGCTCAATTCCATCCGTGAACACGGCGAGCTCAGACACTGAGCCATCAATCTCATTCAGCTGAAACGATGGCTCGGGATCATCGGTTACAAAATAGGTCGTTGACGCATACTCGCCGTGAGACGGCCAGCTGCCGACACTCCACTCGTCAGAGTCAGACGTGCGATAGACAGCTGCTCCATCACCGACATGGAGGACCTTGGCTGTGCGGTTCCCGACAATGCACCCGATCAACGTCGCAGCAAAGTCGCGCGGGGTGAGCTCGGCAGACCTTGAGGTGATCTCAATCCGCCCGCGCATGTCGTCGAGCCAATCACTTGCAATCTCGCGAGATAAGCTCGCCAAAGTTCCACCGGCTTCCAAGTAGCTCCTCACGCTGCGGCAGAAGGAGCGAACGATAATGCGAGAACCGATTGAGGACCGCTCGGCGGAACCCGCCCCGTCGGAGCAAACCGCGACTAGAGCGGATTCATTTTTGCCGGGAACGAATAGGCACGCGCCGGCATCATCGCAACCTCGATTAATTCGAAGATGCGATGTACCCGTTGCACTGGCAGCAACCCATTCCCAGCCGGGATCGATCATCCCGCCGTGGCCCAACCGTCGGGGGCCATTGGGTTCTGCAACGGCACTTGATCCCCGGGATTTGACTTCGAGACCGACGAAAGCGAAGCCGAGAGCCACTGGAAGAACTCTTTGAACTGTAGCCCCTTCAGTTTCAATGGCTCGCGCGTCGCAATCGCGCGCAACGTACCGAAGTCCGCGCCTTCTACGCCAACAGCATAGAACATAAAAGATTTTGCCGCTTCCCCCTCGTGAACAAGCTGAGTTGCTCGGCTCACGGAATCGGTTGGCGATCCGTCGGTAATCAAGAAGACCCATGGGCGATAATGTTTGACGCCCGCCGCTCGGTAAGTGGCCTTCCTATCCTTAAGCATATCAAGGGCCCGCTCAATTGCCTCTCCCATCGGGGTGGCCCCAGCACTTTCGATCCGCGGTGGATAGAAATTATGGACTGTCGCAAAGTCTGACAGAACTTGAACCGGCCCAAAGGTGATAACGGCTACTTCAACCCGCTTGGCCGCCAGGCTGTCTGTCGAAAGCTCATCGCGAAACGCCTGAAGCCCATCGTTGAGTTGCTGTATAGGAGCACCACTCATAGAGCCTGAATTGTCGAGCACAAGGATAACAGGGCAGCGATTCTCAGGATTCTCGACGAATTCTGCTGCGCTGAACGGCTGTTGCGCAAAGTCGTTTTCCGACACATTGCCCCCCTTAGTATCGATCGTGCACAAGCATTACTATATGATGCGAAAATCTTTACAACTAAAAGAGGTCTGGCGGCTCACCTCGTTCTCTCGATGTTCCCTCACATTAGGGCCGTTCCCACCGCAACGACCGCCCCGCCATCCGCGCGGCGCGCTGAAGCGCTGACAGCGTGACATCGCCGTCGTCCCCCAATCTCACCGCGCGACCTCTTCATGTGCTGCGCCGACATATTCTGGGAAGTTGTTCTCCCTCATCACCTGCTCGATCCGCCACGCGAGCCCCCCTTGACCACGATGTCTTGGAACTCCTCTCGATGGCCTTCTTCGCCGAGGACATCATCGAGCGTAGCGAGCCTGGACTTACGGTGAATGCCCACGGTCCCTTTTGCAGGCTCGAAGGCTTATGAATTAGATGCACGGTCGGCGTAATGCCGAGTACGCGTCCGCTCAAACCAGCTCCAGCCGCAGCGACCGCCCCACCATGCGCGCGGCGCGCTGAAGCGTGGCAAGCGTGACGTTGCCGTCCTTCGGCGTCCGATCTGGCTGCGCGAGGTCTATCCACATGATCAAAAGCTTCGGTCGCCGACACCGCAGCAGGCCCGGGACAACCGCGCGCCGACCGTCCCTCTGAAGGTCGGATGGCGGCAGCCGGACGACATCTCGCCGGCCGCGGTGTTCCTCGCTTCGGACGCCGCCAACATGGTGACCGGCGCCGAGTCCGACCTGACTGGCGACGATAGCGAAGGACGTCCAGGCCCGAGCTGAGCGATGTGAAGAAGGTAACGCTGGTTCGTGACGTCGTCTCCTGCCGCACGGCCGTCGATGCCAAGCATCGCATCATCGGCACAAGATGAGTGGTGTACCTCCTCACGAGGACTCGCCTTGGCACAACGCCGCACCAGCGCGCTGCGTGACGGGCTCGCCCGATCCAGATGTCCGGTCGCCGAATATCTTGCGACAATAAGCGGACAGGCGTTCAGGCCGGTCGGCGGGACCGCGGAAGGCGATGTGCCCGTCGGGCCTCACGAGCACCAGGGCAGGCATGCTGTCGATGCCGTAAGCGGCGTGGGCGACACTATCCAGATCGGACAGCGCAACCGGGTCATCAGGTCCGGCAACGGCTGCGGCGAGAATGAGCCGCGGTCGCAGCCATGCCCAGGGCCGCGCTGCGGACAAGGCGCTGCGTAGCTTGGGCATCGCCTCGGCTTTTCGTCCGTCGAACGCTAGCAGCGACCAGCCCCAGCTCCAGCCATCGGGATTGTAGAGATGGGAGAAGATCGTCGTCGACGATCCGTCCGCCGCAATCACGTCCGCATCCGGCGCCCGTTCGCCAGCCTTTGGAGCGCGGCGGCGGAGCAGGTCGCCGAGCCCGCTCAAGCGATCCTCGTTCAGCGGGCTCGCGGGATAGGCGACGGTCAATTGCTGGAGGTCGGCGCTCCCCTGAATCAGCGCGCCGATGTTCGGCAGCACCCGAGCCGCAAGGTCCATCGCCGCGTCCTTGATCGGGCCGCGATAGACGCTGTTGTCGAAGCCTCGCTTCTGCTGGCCGTCGAGGCGACGATGCTCTCCGCCCCGTTCCGCCTCGTAAGACTCGAGCAGAATCGGTTGGGCCGCGCCGTCTAGCGCCATGGCCAACCGCCAGGCCAGCCCGACGGCATCGTGCAGGCCGGCATTCATGCCCTGTCCTCCGACCGGCAACGACAGATGCCCGGCATCGCCGACGAGGAATACCCGCCCACTGGAATAATGCGGCGCGGCGCCGTGCTGGAAGCGACTGTGCGTCAGCCAGATCGGATCGGTGAGGGTCAGCGTCTCGTCCTCCGTCACCTCGCGCGCGATCGCCTGGATCTCCTCGAGCGTCGGATCGCGATCGGGAATCCCGGTGTCGTCGGCAAGGAAGAACAGGCGATGATAGCCTTCCCAAACCGGCAGCACGCCACAGAAGCCGCGCGGGTAATAGAAAAACCACAAATGATCCTTGTCGGTCGACCGGCGCCAGCTCAGCCGGGCATCGACCTGACGGTTCATGCAGTTCGGCAGCTTTTCCGGCACGAAGTCGAGGCCGAGCTGCTTGCGCACGAAGCCCTCGCTGCCATCGGCCCCGATCAGATAGCGGCAGCGCAGCTGCTGGCCTCGCCCTCCGGTCTCAAGGTCGTCCTGCTCGCTCACATTCGCAACCGTCACGGTGACGCCGTGCGCATCCTGCTCGAACCCCGTCACGCGGCAGCCGCGTTCGACCGTGCCGCCGCGCGCTGCGATCTGCTCCGACAGCGTCGCCTCGATCACGTCCTGCCCGCTGTACAGCACCGGCCCATAGGGGCTCGGCACGTCGGCGATGTCGATCGGATCGACCGGCCGTCCGTTCAACAGCGTGTTGACCCGCGTGATCCGGTAGGATTTTTCGGCGAGCGCATCGCGCAGGCCGATGCTCGCAAGCAGCTCCTGCGGCCGTGCCCACAGATTGTTGGCGCGCGAATAGCGCCTGTTGTCGCGTCGCTTCTCGAACAGGCGGAAGCTGACGCCATGATGGGCGAGCGCACACGCCGTGGTCAGGCCGATCGGTCCGCCCCCGATGATGATGACGTCCGTATCGAATTCGTCGTGACCAAGTCTCGTCATATCTTGTCCTTTTCCGATGTCGCGACGAATGCCGCAGGTTCATGGAGGTGCCGAGCGAGCACCTCGTTCATCTCGCTCAAAACCGAGATTGCGACCGCGATCCGATCCGCACCGATCCGGGCGAGGATCTTTCGATCGAGCGGTTCCACCGCGGCCTCGGCCGAGGCGAGCGCGCGGCGGCCTGCCGTCGTGAGCACGACGAGCCTGGCGCGCTGATGATGGGGATTGTCCTCGAGCGCAACGAGACCGCGTGCCACCAGAAGATCGACGACGCGTTGCACTCCTTGCCGGGTCAGGCCCATGTTGCGTGCGATGTGCGCCACCGGCAAAGGATGCAGCGAATAGCCCAGCGCGCCGAGCACCTGCCACCAGGCCGTGGTCAAACCCGCCGGGCGGACCAGCGCGTTGCCGGAATCCACCAGTCTGCCGTTGGTTTCGAACACCTTGAGAACGAGGTCGCGGACGATGGGGGGGTCGGATCCGGAAACCGGCATGAGCAGCGCCTTGTCATGATGACAACATGCTGTCTAATGCACGGCGAAGCGAGATGTTCCGGACGCTGCTTCCCAACCTACTGTCCGCGCCCCTGCGCCGCCGCGTACGCAATTCGTCCGACCTCTCCGCTCAACCGCACAATCCCCTCTTCCGTCGCATCAACATGCGGCGCCACGCGCACGATCCGCTCGAGGCCGCGCGCCTCGAGCTCCCAGCGGGCATAATCGAGACCGACGGACGCGACCGCGATGCCGCGCGCGGCCAGTTCGTCCACGATATTGGTCGCGGGCAGCGCGGCATGCTGGAAGGTGAGGAAGGCCGCTTCGGCATTCGCGTCCTCGAACACGGTGACGCCGCGGATGTCGCACAGGATCGCGGCCAGGCGGCGCAGCCTGTCGTCGATGCCGGCGCGCACGGTGGCAAGGCCGATACGATCCAGCTCCTGCAAGGCGGCGCGCAGGCCGAGACGGGCGGCGGTGGAGAACTCCCAGGCCTCGAAGCGGCGCGCATCCTCGTGCGGAATGAAATCGTCATCGGCGCACCAGGCGCCGGCGCTCTGGTCGACGATGACCGGCTGCGCCAGACGGGAGAGCGCGCGGTCCGACAGCGCCATCATGGCCTGGCCGCGTCCGGCCCGGAGCCATTTGCGTCCCGGCGCGACCATGACGTCGGCGGAGGTGCCCGGCAAGGTCACGTCGAACCGGCCGATGGCTTGCGCGGCATCGACGAAATAGAGGCAACGATCCGGCCGCGCGATAGCGCCCAGTGCTTCGACCGGCTGGCGCAAGCCGAAACTGCTGGCGACGGCCGATGCGCAGATCGCAACCGTCCGCTCATCGACGAGACCCGCGGCCTGTTCGACATCGATGCGTCCCTGTGCGGTCATCGGCAGGCGGACGATCTCCGCGCCGGAAGCGGCCGCACGCCGCACGGCGTTGACGATGTTGCCGCCCCAATCGTTGCGCGCGATCAGGATGCGATCGCCGCGCTGGATCGGCATCGATGCAAAGGCGAGCGCCCAGAGCCGGCTCGCCTGCTCGCCGAAGGAAAGATGCGTCGGGGCGGCTCCGGTGAGACGGGCCGCGAGGATACGCGTGTCCTCGAGGGCGTGCCGCGCATCGGCGGCCGCCCAGTGCGCGCCGCGCCGCGCCTCGAGATCGAGGTGGGACTTGATCGCCGCAACGACGCTCTCAGGCATCAGGCCGGCACCCGCCGCGTTCAGATGCGTCACGGCACCTGTGCCGCCGGTTGCACTTGAATGTTGCGGAGATTCCGGGGACGTCATTCCCCGGTCCTGATGGCCGCGATGATGTCGAGCTCGACCGGGGCGCCGCGCGGAAGTTCGGCGACCCCCACCGACGTGCGGGCGTGGCGCCCCTTCTCGCCGAGATGCGCCACGAAGACCTCGGAGGCGCCGTTCATGACCTGCGACTGCTGCACGAATCCGGGCGCAGAGGCGACGTAACCGGTGATGCGGAGAATCTGCGCGACCCGGTCGAGGCTACCTACCGCGTCCGCAAGCGCGGCGAGGCACAGTTCGGCGCAAACGGCGGCGGCGCGCTGCGCGGTCGCAAGATCGACCTCGGCGCCCACCTTGCCCTTGAAGAGGAGTTCATCGCCGCGCCGCGGCAATTGTCCGCTGACATAGGCGATGCCGCCGTGAACGATGACAGGCACATAGTCGCCGCCCGGCGCATTGGTCTTTGGAAGATTGGCGTTCATCGTCGTCCTCGTTGGCTGTCGGCGGTGCATGCGGATGATACGGCGAGCGAGACCAGCGTCACAATCCCGTGGCGGTCGTACGAGGGTGATCGCATATCGACAATCCCGTGGCGGAGACAGCCCTCTCCCCGACCCTCCCCCGCGCGCGGGGGAGGGAGCTCGCTTCCGATGCTTTGCAGCTTGCACGCCATATGTGAAGGCACTGGACGTCATGCGGTGGCCATGCGGCGCGACAGCCGCTTCACCAGGCGAGAGGCCGCATGGCAGATCGCGAAATAGACCAAAGCCGCGAACAGATAGAATTCGACCAGGCGCGCCTCCCGGTTGGCGACGATGCCGACCGACGTCATGAAGTCGTGAAGACCGATGACATAGACCAGCGAACTATCCTGGAACAGCGCGATGCTCTGGGTGAGCAGGACCGGCGCCATGCGGCGCAGCGCCTGCGGCAGGATCACGTAGCGGTAGGCCTGCATCCGACTCATGCCGACCGCCAGCGCCGCCGCCATCTGTCCGCCCGATATGCCGCCGATGCCGGCGCGCATGATCTCGGAATAATAGGCGGCCTCGAACAGCGTGAAGGCGATCAGCGCCGAGGTGAACGCCCCGACCGGCCGCCCGATGAACAACGGCACCAGGAGATAGAACCAGAAGATCACCATGATCAGCGGGATCGAACGCAACCCGTTGACATAGCCGGCCGCGAGCACGGCGACGGGCCGCGGCGCCGAGAGGCGCACCACCGCGATCATCGTTCCGAGCGCGATGCCGCCGGCCATCGCGAGCGCCACCAGCACGAAGCTCGTCTGCAATCCCTGCCAGAGGAAGGGCAAGGCATGGACCAGCGCGCTCCATTCGAGCTGTCGCATGGTCAGCCCCGCCCCAGCGTGCCGGGGATCGCGACGCGCCGTTCGAGCGCGCGCATCGCGGCGATCACGCCAAGCGTCAGCAGGACATAGATCGCGGTCGCAGCCGTCAGCGCCTCGATGCCCTGGAACGTGCTGGCCTCGATCTGGCGGCTCTGGCCGGTCAGTTCCAGCACGCCGATGGTCAGGGCGAGCGAGGAATTCTTGATGATGTTGAGGGCTTCCGACGTCAACGGCGGCAGCACGTTGCGCGCCGCAAGCGGCAGGAGAATGTAGCGATAGGCCTGCGCAACGGTGAGGCCCATCGCGGCGGCCGCCATGCGCTGCCCGGTGCCGACCGCTTCGATGCCGGCGCGGACCTGTTCGGCGATGCGCGCGGCGGTGAAGCAGCCGATCCCGGCCACGGAGAACCAGTATTCGGGCATCGGCATGTCGCGCTTGATCCAGAGTCCGAACGCGCCCGGCAGCAACTCAGGCAGCACGAAGTACCAGAGGAACAGCTGGAGCAGCAGCGGGATGTTGCGGAACACATCGACATAGGCCGTCGCGACGAGCCGGGCGGTGCGGCCCGGCAGCGTGCTCAACACGCCGATGGTGCAGCCGATGGCAAGCGCGATGATCCACGCCGCGCCGGCCACCAGCAGCGTCCATGTCACGCCGTCGAGGAGCCATCCGACATAGGGCTGGGCGACCAGGATGCTCCAGTTCCAGTGATATTGCATCGCGCGGCTGCCCGGACGTTCAGCGCGGCAGGGCCTGGACGCGGAAGGCGGCGAGCAGCTCGGGCTCGATCTTCAGGCCGAGCGGGTCGAACCATCTGGCATAGATCTTCTCGGCCTCGCCCGAGCGGAACGCATCGGCGAAGGCGCTCCGCACCAGCAGCGAGAAATCCTGATCGCCCCGCTGCATCATCGCGCTGTAGGGATCGTAGGTGAGCAGGCGGCCGACCACCGCGAGCGAGCCCGCCGGCTTCGCCTTGGTCGCGGCATAGACCTTGATCTGCACGCCGTCGGCGACGAAGGCGTCGACACGGTCGTTCTCGACCAGCAGCGCGCCTTCGGGCAGGTCCTTCACATAGACGAGCTGGACGCCGAGCGCCTTCTCCTCATTGAGCTTGCGGATCGCGGCCTCGTTCGAGGAGCCCTGCAGCGCGGCCACGCGCCGGCCCTTGAGGTCCTCGATCTCTCTGGTGGCGGATGCGGCCTTGACCAGCAGCTGCGTGCCGGTGACGTAGAAGATCGGCGAGAACTCGACCTGTTCCTGGCGCGTCAGGAAATTCGAGGTGGTGCCGCATTCCAGATCGATGGTGCCGTTGGTGACCAGCGGGATCCGGTTGGTGACGTTGATCGGCGTGAAAGTCACCTTCAGATCGGGCTTGCTCAGCCGCTGCTTCACGGCATCGACCACCTTGAGGCAGAGATCGACCGAATAGCCTTCCACCTTCTGCTCGTCGTTGACGTAGGAGAACGGCACCGAGGCCTCGCGATGGCCGATATTGATCGCGCCCCGCTCCAGGATGCGCTTGAGGATGGCGCTATTGCGGGGCCCCTGCTCGGCCGAGGCCCCCGCCATCATGCTCGCCATCATCGCGATCGACGCCATCGTGATGGCGCCGAATTTGCCTGGTCTCATCGCGTGCTCCTTCCAGCCGGTCATCCCGGCAACACGCTACGTCGCAGCCAGCGGACATTTCCAATGCGAATGCGCGCGGAGTTGATGCGGATTTTGCATCGGGCGAGCGGCCAAAACCGGCTACGATGCGCCACGACAGATTGCAGGAAGGCACACTCATGCTCGATATCAGCTGGCTCGAGGATCTCGCCGCGGTTGCGGACACCAGGAACCTGACGCGCGCCGCCGAGCTGCGGAATGTTAGTCAATCCGGGCTGAGCCGCCGGCTGCAGTCGCTCGAAAACTGGACGGGCGCCGCCCTGCTCGATCGCCGCAAATCGCCGATCGAGCTGACCGATGCCGGGACGCAGTTGCTGGCCACGGCGAACGACGTGATCGGACGGCTCAATGCCACGCGGCGCGCCCTGAGAGAGGACCAGGACCAGGCGACGCGGAGCGTGCGCTTCGCCGCGCCGCATCTGTTGTCCGTGACATTCTTTCCGAAATGGTTGCCGCAGATCCAGGCGACGATCGGATCGACGCGGCTGACGATCTTGTCCGACAACCTTCCGGGATGCTGCGACGCCTTCGACGACGGCGCCGTCGATTTCGTCGTCTGCTATATGGACGAGGCCAGCCGGCTGAGTTCGTCCGCCGGAAAGACGCTGTCGATCTCGCGGTGCCAGTGGCTGACCATCGGCCGGGAGAAGCTCGTGCCGCTGTCGGCCATCGACGGCGACAAGCAGCCGCTCCATGACCTCGCGCCGGAGCCGCGCCGGTCGGTGTCCTATCTCGGCTACAGCAGCGAATGCTCCCTCGGCTGGGCCGTCGACCAGAAGCTCGCGGATGCGACCGGCCTGCCCCAGCTCAATCGCATCTACGAGAACTCGCTGGCCGACGGACTGCGATCGATGGCCCTCTCCGGGCTCGGCGTCGCCTGGCTGCCGCTGACCACGACCCATCAGGACATCCTGCGCGGCCGCCTCGTTCGCACCGGCGCGCCGGAGCTGGATGTCGATCTCGACATCCGGATCTACCGGCCGCAGCGCCGGCTCAGCCGGCGCGCGGAAGACCTCTGGTCACATTTGATGGCGTCGCGCTCGGTGGTCGAACTGCCGGAGCTTGCGTCGGCGGTTCAGCGGGAGCGGGCCTAACTCCCGGCCCTCGGGGGTGAAAGAACCGAGTGCATTTCACTGCAGGAGGATCCATACCAGCGCCAGTTGCCCGCGGCAGGAGACTTCCATGACCAGTGAAAAAGGCCCGAACATCAAGAAGAAGCAGAAATGCAAGAACTGCGAAGGCAAGGGCCTGTTGAAGAAGGGCGACAAGGTCGTGAAGTGCCAGCGCTGCAAGGGCACGGGGGTGCGGTGAGGCTGTCGAAGAACCACTGGCTTTGATCAAGCCGCCTGCGCGCGCGGCGCATTGCGCACGATCGATCACAGCAGCGTCGCGAGTTCGTAAAGCAGGACGCCTCCGCCGAGACAGCGCCGCCACGGGTTCACGCCGCGAAAGATCTCGTCGAGGGACCAGACGACGAGGCCGCCCTTGAATGCGATGTCCAGCGCGACGCCGGCGGTGCCCGGCGGATGCCAGGCCCAGCGCACCACACCGGCCGCGATGACGATCCAGAGCACCATATTCGGCGCCTGGGCGATGGTGATGTCACCCGTGTCGCGGTTTCGAAAGAACCATTGCATGAAGCTCGACATGATCGGGCCGCTGCTCCTTCCGGCGTTGCACTCCGCAACATGCGTTCGAGACCCACGAAGCGCGCGCGAACGCATCCGAGGCGGATGTCAGTGCTTGTCCCGAGCCTGTGCCAGCGCCGACCTGGCCGCCTCGATCCGATCGAGAAACTTAGCCGCCCAGATCTCGCTGGTGGACACCTTCGATCGATAGCGTCTCGAGAACGCCCTGAAGGATATGTCGTGGTTGCGGGCGAAGCGGTGAATCAGGGCGATTTCGTCCTCGTAGCGCTTTTGCTTCCGGTAGATCGAGGCGGCTTCCCAATAATACCAGGGGACCAATTGACGCCCCCCGCCCCTCGGTCCGCTCTTCTCCTCGTCCTTGATTTCGGACAGGGCAAGCCTCAAGGCTTCGTCGTACTCGCCACGCCGCTTCAGTTGATTGACGAGTTCGGCGGCGTTCGACGTCTTGAGCCTGGCCTCGGCGGACGATGATGGCGGCGCTTCGGCCGATGGCGCAGGCGCTGGGGTTGCCGGTGACGACGGACCCTGCTTGCCGTAACGCCACGAACTCCAGATCTCCTCGACGACGGCCGTCTGCGAACGAACCTGCGTGTCAGTTCTCTCGAAGGGCAGCGTCGACTCTCGCCTGGTCTTCAACTGGTCAAGAAACGCTTTGAACATGACAATGCAACATACTGAAATCGTCATTCAATGGCAGGCATTATGACAAGGAGCGCGGCTCATTGCTACTGCATCGGTCGACGACCCGCGCTCAAAAAATGGATATCACGCCTCGATTTCATGTATGGAGGATGGATGCGTTCCGGTCGCGCCGCGCGTGTTGGAACGTCGGACATGACCGATCGATTTCCGCGACGTGTTGCGCAAGGCATTGGCACGGCTGCAGTCGCAGCGCTCCTGACCGGCTCGACATCGATCTTCCGGCAGCGACACGAAGCATTGATGTTGTCTGACAGGCACGTTGTCTGACGCTCAACATCCGATGGGCGCAATATCTGATGGGCCGCATCGATTGCTCATGGCATTCGCTGGCCGGCGTTCCGGTTGACCTCGTCGCAACCTCCCCTCGCGCTTCGAGCAGAAGCGCCGGACAGCGCGTCGTCTGACGCGTGCTCCCAGCGGCCAAGCACCCGCGCGACGTGATCTTCAGCAGCCGGAATATCGCGGGTCCGGTCCCTGGTGCAGTTCCTTGAGATAAGCGCAGGCGAATTCCGTCAACTGATGCGGATCCCGTTGTCCGGCCGACATCAACGTGTCGACGTACTGGCTGATCTTGTCGCGGGAGACAGCCAGCTGGACCGCATCGATCTCATGAACGTGTTCGTAAGCCCGGAAAGCCCGCTCCACGATGTCATTCATCGAACCCGCCACGCTGTACTGCGATGGCTGCATTGCAACATCTGCAATTTTACACGTCAAGGGACCTGTCCGGGGTATCCCAAGACAAGCATCGGCATCAAAATACCGGCCCGGATCGCAGGTGTGGTCAGGCTTTCAGGTTCTGGGCCTGAATTCTGTCCAGCCAGTCGGCGAGGTTCTGGCCGTCCTCCGCATCCGCCAGGACGACCCGTGACCGCGGCTGTCCGGCCACCACGGGTGCGATGTCGGGATCGTCGCTGTTGGGCCCCACGTCATCATCCGCCAGGCCGGGAACATCGCGTGTCGCATGCGTTGGCGACACAAATTTCGGTGCGGACCTCAGGCTGCCGTCCGATGAGCGCGGTTGGATGGTGCCTGCATCCTCGAACGGCGATCCCGCAAAGGCGTGCTCCCGCAGCTTGCCGGACGGCAGATAGAAAAGCTCGCCGTTGAACTCGGCCTCCGGGAAAACCATCGCGACCTTCCGGCCGGAGTCCTTCCTGGCCTTCGCGGCGACCATCTTGAAGATGATCGGAAAGTAGGCCTTTTCCTCGAACGCCAGATAGGCGCTCGCCAGTTGGTCGACGTATTTCTTGCCCAAGGCGGCCAGCGCCGCCACGGCGCGCAGAAGATCCGGATCCGCTCTCACGGCGGAGTGCCATTTTTCGAGATCGTATGCGGGACTGTCGGCTTCAGCCCGCCGTCGGGGCGCGCGGCCTTCAGAGGGGCCGGCCGGGAGTTCCGGATGCTCCGGGCCAGGTGCTACGACAGCGACGGCAGCAACCGGCGCTTGATCCGTTTCCTGCGTTTCGGGCGGGCTGGCGAGAACAGGAACGTCCGGCTTTTGGTCTTGGTCTTGACCGTGGGCTTGTTCAACCGGAACGGCGGGAGGCGCCAGCGTGGCGCGCTTATCCCGCTCCTCCGCGATGAGGAAGCAGATCAAACCGAGGCCCATCGCCACGAAGCCGATCGCTGCCATGGCAACGGTCAGGCAAAGCAGCAAGCCGCAAACGAGCAGAAACGCACCGCCGATACGCATCCACAACACCACACCAGGGACGGACGCGGACCATCTTCGATCGCAGGCCCAGGAACAAGCTAAAATATCGCACCGAGCGGCCGCCCCCGGGGTCGAATCCTCGCATCGGGCGAACGGCTACTGTTTGCAAGAGCGGGAGAGCCCCTCACCGTCGCGGTAGGTTGAGGTTTGCGGATTGAACGTCCGGAAGTTCCTGCAGCCCGGAGGCCCGTTTTTCCGTTTGTCAGCGAGTTTCGTTGTGGCGGTCACAGGGGCGGTCTGGGGCGCAGCCGCCGGCGGGCGTGCCACCTGATGCTTGCCGAGGAGATTGTCTTTCCCGCCGGCCGGTGCCGGATCTTTCTTGTCCGCGGTACCGGATGTTCGGCTGACGCCTTCGGTCGCGGGGGTCTCGACCACGGCCGGATTTTCGACCGGCGGTGCCGAATCTCTCTTTCCCGCATCGGCGGCCTTTCGACTGATGCCTTCAGTCGCGGGGGTCTCGACTTCCGCCGGGGTCTCCGCCGCGGCCGGTTTGGCTGCAGTGGCCGGCCTGTCGCCCGAAGCCTTGTGCTGCTCGATGAAATTCTTGCAGAGAAACGGAAACACGACATCGCCGGATGACGTGACGCCAATCGGCATGCATCCTCCCGGCGGCGGCTCGTCCTCGGCGGAAGGCGCGGCGTCCCTTGCGGAAGGTGTGGTGGCAACGCCGACTTGATTGAAAGAACCGGTGATCTGAGCGAACGCGGGCTCCTTGGACGCAAACACCATCAATGCGGCAAAGCCGCCAACCAATACGATGCGAACAATTGATACCAAGGAAGCACTCAACAAAAGCGGATACGGACCAGTGAACCCGCCCTTACTAACCAAAATTAACTTTTAGCTCAAATCCTGTTCCATCCCTTGGACCCACGGAATCCAGGACACCAATGCCCAAATTACAGGCATGACTGGCGCGGTGCTATGTCGCACCGCACCATTTCGATGGGGATCGTCGCAACTCACCCGACGGGATCCGACACATCAAATTCGTTCTGTTTTTCAGCAACGCTATGGGACAGCGCGGTGTCGCAGAGCGCACGATCGGCCTTGCCGTACCGGACCCCCTTGACCATCCAGTTCGGATCCTCTGGTGAAGCCGGGGACATCACCTGCAGAATCACCCCGACGAAACTCTGGCAGTCGGGAGAACTGGCTCTGACAACCTCGGCGATCGCCTGCTCGAGATCGGCGCGCGCAATCGGCGTGCGCTCCTTCCTGATTGGGGTTTCGGCTTTCCGCCTCATCTCGCATGGCACCTTATTTTGTGATCAGGCCGCAGAGTAGATTTTCGAAAAATAGCCAATCCGGATCAGAGACTTGAAGTCAACCAGCCAGCTTCGGCCGGGTCTGATGCCACAAATAGGGAGCACAGTTTTTATCAGGGATCGCCACAATTGGAACGTCGGGATGCTCAATTTGTTAACCTTTCTGATGACCAGTGGTTACAGCAAGGAAAATTGGTCATGTCGATTTTCGAACATCAACACGGTCTCGCGCGGTCGCTGACCGCCGAGACCGCACGCGCGGCGAGCGTGCTCCCGGACGAGGCCGGCGCGTCCTATGCCCCTGCCCTGAGGTACTCTTCTCCCCTGCCCTGGGCACTCGCGATCGTGATCGGCGCGGGTCTGTGGGCGGGCATAGGCTGGCTGGTCTGGCGCTTCGTTTGACCACCCGAAGCAGGCCCGAACCCCTTCACGGCCTCATCCCTGCATCAGACCGTCGATCTCGTCGAGATAGGTTTGCGCGCTCCGCTTCCAGGAGAACAGTTGCGCTCTTTTTTGCCCCTGCGCAGCCATGCTGGCGCGCATGCCGGCATTTTCCGACAGGCCTATGATCGCGTCGCGCCAGCCGTTCCCGTCATCGGGATCGACATAGGCGACGGCATCTCCCCCGACCTCGACAAGACTTGCCGCATTCGACGAGACTACGGGACACCCCCGGGCCATGGCTTCCAGCAGCGGAATTCCAAATCCTTCGGTCCTGGATGGAAACACCAGACAGAGCGCCCTCTCGTAAAGCGCCGCCAGGTCATCATCCCCGACATAACCGGCCTGGTGAATATTGTCGCTCTGCAGGGACGGCTTCGCCGCGAAAATCCCCGACGCGGCGCCGGCAACCACGAGGTCAATCCCGGCCAGGTCAAGTTCGTGTGCCTGTTCGAGAACGATATCGATGTTCTTGTGCTTCGCCCGGCTGCCGAGCAGCAGCGCGAACGGACGATGCAAGGCGTTCAGCAGCGGCAATGTTGCCCGGCGCGCGTCCCATCGCAGCGCATGTTCATGGCCATTGGGCGCGATGAAGATCTTCTCGCGCCGGCAGACGCCGTGGCGCACCAGCATGTCGGCCGAGAATTGCGATACGGTGGCGACGCGGCGGGCGCGGCCGCCGACCAGCGGCAGCAGCGTGCGGTAGAGTTGGCCGAACGCCCGCGAATAGCTGTCGGGCTGGATGAAGGTGTTGGCGTCGTGAATGCACACGATGTGGTTGCGCACGAGCACCGGGCCGAAATTGCCGAGGCTCAGCACGCCAGCCCCGGCATATCGCGGCAGCACCAGCTGGTCCCACCCGTGCCCCGCGCCGAAGCGCGTCCGGACGACGCCGATCGCCGCGTGCGCCGGCACCGTTTCGGTGGTTGGCGGCACCACGAGCCGCATCGGCAGCCGTGCCGCCAACTCGGGATCCTGCGACAGCAAGGCGTCGAGCGCGGCGACGATCTCGCCGGCATAGCGCTGCACCCCGGTGATGCGCTGGGCCAGGAAACGGCCGTTGATGGCCCAGCCGCGTCGGGCGTCGAAGCCGGGACCGGCACCTTGCATGCGCGTTCACAATCCTGCCAATTCGAGGCTGCGGTCTTTATCGTGATTTCGTCGTACAGTCGAGCAGGCCGCATTGTGACAGTTACCGCGGCGGCACGGCGACGGCCCGCGATTAACGCTCGGCCGCGAAACCTTCCGCCGCCCGCGGCGGGACTGTTGTTCGAGACAAGATAATCCGCTAGGTGCGCTCCGCTGCCCGGCAAAGGCGCCGGTCGGCCGTGAGCCTTGCCGGTCAGCGACACCCCGACGGGGCAGCACCACGGATCGTGGCCGTGCCCCAGGAGCGATCTTCCGCATGTCTGCGTCCCATTCCTCCGCGACGCCCGCGCTCGGCGGACGCATCCTGCTCCCGCTCGGCTTGACCGCCATCGCGCTCGTCGCGCTGCTCGTCCTGCGGCCCGAGACGGGCCGCAACGAGATGCTGGCAGCCTACCTCCTGTTCTGCGTGTTCTACCCAGTCTGGATCGCCACCGGGCGGACCGCCGGCCTGCTCGCCTATCTCGTGCCGGCCCTGCTGGTGTTCCTTGAATTCACCACGCCCTTCGCGATCCCCTTCTCCGTCGTGTTCCGGTCCATCTTGCCCGGACGCCTGCCGCCGGATCCCGGCCTGGCCGACCTCGCCCTCTCGGCCCTGGTCGGTTCGGGGCTGATGGAGGAACTGATGAAGTCGCTTCCGGCGCTGCTCGGCCTGGGCTTGGCGCTGGGCTTGGAGCCGGGCCTGATCCGGTTGCGAGCCGCTGCAGACGGCAGCGCCGTTCTTCGCCAGATCGACCCGCTGCGCTGCAGCGGCCCGGTGCAGGGCCTGCTGATCGGCCTGGCCGCCGGCGCGGGCTTCGTCTATCTCGACATTCTCTACCAGGTGGTGCCCGCGAGCGGCATCTACGAGCCGAAACCGCAGCCGGTCACGGCTGGCATGGCCGGATTGGCGGAACTGGCCCAGCACGTGCTGTCAGGGGCGCTGAGCCACATGGTCTGGACAGGCCTGTCGGGTTTCTTCATCGGTGTGGCGGCGCGGCGGCCGCGATCCGCGGCGCTCTGGCTCGCCCTCGCCTGGCTGTTGCCGGCGCTGCTGCACGCGTTCTGGAACGTCGCCCCTCATCTCGGAAGCGCGGCCCGCTGGCTGAAGGTCGCCCTGCCGCTGCTGATGGCCGGTGCCTGCGTCGTTGCAGCCCGCCGGATCGCCTGCGATCCCCACCCGGCCACCGGTCGCCCCGTCGCCGGTCCGGGACGACCCGCTACCGACCGCGATTAAGAATGAATCCCGTGCCGGGTTGCTATTTCCCGGCCGATTGCCAAACAAGGCCGGACCGCTGCGCCCGCCGGCGCGGCGGACATTCGGTGCGCATATCGTGGTAAAGCGCCACGACACAGTCACGGTGGATGGCTCATGCAACAGACCAATCGACGCAACCTGGTGATCGTCCGCGCCGGCAACAGTTCGCTGCATCCGGAATGGCTGAAGGGCGAGGCGCCGCGCAACTGGGATCTCGTCATCAACTATTTCGGCGACGATCCCGACAAGTACCGCGAGCCCGATGTGGTCCGGATCGACAGCAAGGGGCCTAAATGGCCGGCGCTGCACGATCTGATCCAGGCCCACTCCGAATTCATGACCAATTACGACTACATCTGGTTACCTGACGACGATCTGTTGGCGTCGAAAGCCGACATCAACCGGCTGTTCGAACTGATGCAGAGCTATCGGCTCGAGGTGGCGCAGCCGGCGCTGACTTGGAACAGCTATTACAGCCACATCACCACGCTGCGGAACAACCTCACCCGGATCCGCTACACCAATTACGTGGAGGTGATGGCGCCCTGCTTCGGTGCGGCGATCCTGCGCAAGGCGCTGCCGCTGTTCAATTCCAATCTGAGCGGCTGGGGCCTCGACTATGTCTGGTCGAGGCTCGCGGACGATCCGCTGAACGGCATCGCCATCATCGACGAGGTGACGGTCCGTCACACCCGCCCGGTCGGCGGCCCCAACTACAAGATGCTGCGCGAGACCGGGGTCTCGCCCTGGGACGAGATGCGCAAGCTGTGCCGGGCGCATGGACTTGACGAAGAGCCGGTGTTGATCACCCACAAGGCGATCCGCCATGACGGCAGCGTCGTCACCCCCGAGCAGGATCGCTTCCGCTCCGTGTCGGACTTCGTGTTCGGCTATCTGCCGGCATTGGCACAAACGCCGGACCGGCGCCGGATGCTCAGAAGGTTGGCGGGCGGCTTGTGGAAGGGCGTGTTCAATCTGCCAGACAGGGTGGTGGAGCGCTAGTCTAGCTGAGACCGGGACACGGCCGCATCAAGGCGTCTTGCGCGAGCGGCTGTAAATGCGCCGCGGCTCAGCCGCCGCGCGATGGCGCGGCGAAGCTGGATAGTTCGCGCGCCATTTCCGCGCTGAAGCGTTCCGCGCCGCCTTCGTTCAGATGGTTGGCGTCGCCGAACCATTTGTTGTCCCAGGGCCGCACCGCTGCGCCAACCAGCTTGAAATTTGGCTCGTCCCGCGCCAGCGCCGCGAGGTAATCGGCGAACTGCCGAGCGACGGCCGGCGAGATGGTCCGGAAGGTGGCATCATTGACCGGCGCTGCCACGAACAGCACCTCGACCCCACGCGTCGCATAGAGCGCGATCATCTCCCGGAAGTAGTAATCGAGGATCGGCGCGGCGCGAAACTCCTTGGCCGCGCCGTCGATCGACACACCGTCGGAGCCGGGCGCCGTGCCATAGAGCAGGTGGCCGTTGGACTGCGCGATCGCTTGGCGCAGGCGGTGATGCGCCGCGAGCCGCCCGACCACGCCACCATTCACCAGCGACGCGAAGTAGAAGGACGGGAATTTGTGTGCCACCATCCAGTCGTTCAGGATGGCGTCGAGATCGCCGACCGTGGCCTGCGGAAAAATGGTCTTGTCGTCGAGGGCGCGCGAATGCCGCCGGACCTCCTCTAGGTTCTCGAAGGTCAGGCCGCCGAACAGCACGTTGCGGCTCCAGAACAGGGGCGCCTGCTCGAGCTGCGGGATCGACACCGATACCACCACCCGCTTCGGCGGTTGCGGGCAGGCCAGGATGCGCTGCGACAGGAAATAGAGGTCAATCGGGCTGACCAGTCCCATCGCCAAATTCGCAAGCCCCGGAATCCGGCTTGGCATGAAGCCGGCCGCGGCGCGGGAATCGCCGATCACGACGGTATCCGGCAGGGCGCAACTCGCCACCATATCGGACTTGGCGCGCCACGCCGCATAATCGAGCGGCAGGAACCCATCGCGCAGATTGGCGGTGACGATCCATAGCGTTGCGAGCCCAAGCGCACCGCTCAGCAGCACGGCCAGCAGGAAGCGCCAAGCGCCGTCCGGCCGCGACGCCGCCGGGCTGCTCCGCACCTCAGAACTGGAAATAGAGAAATTCACTCTTGGCTCCGATTCCCATGATGGCGGCGGCAGCAAGCAAGCCCACTGCCACGCCCCAGCGCGCGTCGAGGCGCAGCCGTATCAGCCCGGCGAGGCCGGCCGGCCTGGTGTCCGCCCCGGCCAGTCCGACGATTGTTTGCGAATTCGGGGCCAGGAACACCAGAAGGTAGGCGGCGAGCAGCGCGACAATTTCGCGCACGACGCTCGGCTGTTCGGGCCCCGCGAGCGCGACCATCCCATGGGCCTGCAGCCAGCCGCCGAGCCCGCCCAGGCTGTCAAACAGCCAGGGCGGGAGCGGGACTGCGGTTTGCCCCTGCGGGGTCACCATGCGCTGCAAGATGGTGATGGCATCGGCGGTGGAGTTGGCGCGGAAGAAGATGTCGGCGGTCAGCACCGCCAGGTAGGTCATCAACACGCAAGCCGCCGCCCACAGCCCGCCCTTCATCCAGGCATGGGTCTTTGGACTCGGTCCGAACATTCGCCAGGCGTGGTTGATGGTGAGATAGGACGCATGCAGCAGACCGAACACAAGGAACTGCAGGCCGGCGCCGTGCCAGATACCGGCCAGCCCCATGGTGTAGAACATCGGCAGCGCCACCATCGAGGCGAACGCGCCTGGCCTCGCCGCGGCCTTTCGGCTCAACGACAGGCCGCGCGCCGCCCGTCGCCGCGCCACCGCCAGCGCCATCGGGTTGTAGAGATAGAGGTTGAGGTAGCGCGTCAGCGTCATGTGCCAGCGCTGCCAGAAATCAATGATGTTGGTCGCCCGGTATGGCGAGTTGAAGTTCATCGGGAACTGCACGTTGCACATCCGGGCGATCCCGATCGCCATGTCGGAATAGCCCGAGAAGTCGAAATACAGTTGCAGCGTATAGGCGAGCGCCGCGCCCCAGGCGCCATAGAATCCGAGCTGGGAGGGATCGGCGAAGCCCGGCGAGGAATAGGTCGAGATCGGGTCGGCAATCAGGCCCTTCTTGAACAGCCCGATGAAGAACAGCGTCAGTCCCTGCGCGACGTTCGCCGGGTCCATCCGATAGGTGGAGTCCTCGGCGAATTGCGGCATGATCTCCTTGTGGTGCAGGATCGGGCCGGCGATCAGATGCGGGAAGAAGGTCACGAATAGCACGTAATCGACAAGGCCGCGGTCCTTCACCGTCCCGCCGTGACAATCGAGCAGGAAGCCGATCTGAGTGAAGGTGAAGAACGAGATGCCGAGCGGAAGCAGCACGTCGTTCACCCACAGTGTCTGCGTGACGCCGAACGCGAACAGCCCGGCCGCGGCGGCATAGGCGTATTTGTAGTAGAACAAGGCGGCCAGGTTGCAGGTCAGCGCGACCGCCAGCACCGCGGTCTGGCCGGGGCGGCCGTTGCGCTTCAACAGCAGCATACCGCAGGCGTAGTTGAACGCGATCGAGATCAGAAGCAGCACCGTGAACGGCGGATGCCACCAAGTGTAGAACCCCAGCGAGGCCAGCACGAGCCAGGCGCGGCCAAGGCTCTTGCTCACCGCCGAGGCGGCGAAGAAGCCTCCGACAGAGACCGGCAGAAACAGGAACAGGAAGGCGAACGAATTAAACAGCATCGTCGCTCGTCCCTGCCTCTCTCCGACCAGACCATTTGCGCGCGTTGTGCTCGATCACGGATCGATCCTGTCACCAGCTCGCCTGGACCACCAGAAGGCGCGCCCGGCGCGCTCCTGCCGGTGCGGCTACCGAACGGCCGCCGCTGTCGCCGGCCGGCGAGCGCCGGTCTAGCGGGCGCCGCGTTTCCTGTCGACCGCGTCGACCAGCTCGCCGACGTTCTTCATGCCCTCGATTTCGGCGGTGTTGATCTTTATGCCGAAACGGCTTTCGACCGAAATGATGATGTTGATGTGGTTAACTGAGTCCCAGCCCTCGCAATGGATCGCCTGCGTCTCGCGACTGATCGGCAAGTCGGGCGCATCGAGAACGTCGCGGATGATGTCGCTCACTTCGGAGAGCGTATCGGCGCTGGTCAAGCGAAATCCTCCTTGATGGTGATGAAATGATCGAACGGCTTGAACCGGGCTAGATCCAGCTGCCATCGCGTGGCCCCGTCGGGCTTCTCGACGACCGGCTCGAAGCCGAGCTTCGGATAGAACTCGCGCACCATGCCGTTCTTCTTGGTCGGGAGATACTCGCCGACCAGCCGGCGGGCCCCACGACGCCGCGCCTCCGCGGCGACGAGGTTGACCGACGCCTCCTCGACGCGGCGCCCGAGTACCCGGCAGCTCATAAGCCAGGTATCGATGAACATCGCCTCATCGTCCGGCCGGGCGATGATGATGCTGATGATGCCATTGTCGCCGAACTTGTCGAGCAGGCGCAGCTGCAGGGCGATCGCCCCGCTGTCCTCGAGCAGCTCTTCGACCTGGGCCTCGGTGTAGCGCTGGGTACGCAGGTTGAACTGATTGGTCTTGTTGATGAGCTGCACGATGCGCTGCATGCCGACGCGGTCGAAGGGCCGCCATTGCAGAGTCATGTCGAGACTCTTGAGATAACCCTCGACGTCGGTATGGGCATGCCGCAGCATTTCGCGCTGCGCATTGCTGCGGTACTGGGCAGTCCGCTCCAGGTCGTTACCGGTGATGTTCAGCGCCTCGAAATAGCCCGCGTCGGCGAGTGTGCTCGCGAACAGCGCTGGATCGTCGGGAACCTCGGGCACTGCCACCATCGGCAGTTCCCGCCGCACGATGCCGCGTTCGAACGGGTTGTCGTCGATGAACACGAGGGAGTCGAGGCCGATGTTCAGGGTCTCCGCCACCTTGCGGATGTTGGTCGCCTTGTCGTCCCAGTTGGCGATGAAGCAGGCAATGTCGCTCTGCTTCAGGATCATCTCCGGATGGCTGTCGAAAGGCGACTGGGCATTCGCAAGATCGTTCTTCGAGACCACGGCGAGAATGACGCCGCGCCGCGACAGATCGCGCACATAGGCCTGGAAGGCCGCGAACGCCTCGCCAAGCGCGCTGCCCTGGCCGAGGCTGATGCCCTCGAGCCCGTCGTCACCGATGACCCCGCCCCACACCGTGTTGTCGAGGTCGAGGACCAGGCACTTCGCCGACAGCCCCTGTTGCGCGGCGACGAGCCGCACCACGAGATCGCCATAGGCCGGCGCGGCCAATGGCGAGATCTCCTGCTTGGCGCGATGCCATAGAACTGGATCGTGCCAGGCCGCAAGCCCGTCCTGGGCGGCGTAGGCATCGATGGCCAAGAGATCGACGCCCTCCTCCGCCGCGTGGCGCGGCAACTCGGCATTCAGTGCGGAGATCAGCGCGGCCGGCGCTCCCGGCAGCCGCGCCTCGTTGCTGCCGATCGCCGCAGGAACGCAGGGCAGGCAGGTCTGCTGGATCACCTGCGCCGAGAAGCGCCGGCGCGCGGCGCGCCAGGTCGCCTTGATCTGTTCGATGCGGCCGGCGACCAGCGCGGCGGCATCGGCTCTGGACATCCCCACGTCGGCACCCTGCGCGAGGTGGCGGGCGTCGAGCGAAAGCAGTACGATATTGGGTGCGAAAGCCTGCAGGGCAGAACGCTCGTCCAGCAACTCCTGCTGATACTGGCCATACTCGCCACGGAATATCTCCAGTGCGATGCCGCGGCGGAGCGCCGCGACCCGCAGTCCCGGCTCGAGATGGTCGAGCGTCGCCGAGCCGAGCATCGCGAGCCGCAACCGCTTCAGACCAATGGGGTCTTCGGCAGCCGTAGCACCTGAAAGGACCTTGCCGAGCAGCCGGTCCAGCCGCTGCGTCTGAACAAAGTCGAGGCGTGATCGCGCAAGCGGGATCAATTCGTCAACATGGACCGTCGCTTGACGCCCCAAGCCCTTCAAGGTGTCGGAGATGCCGTCGGCAGAGGGCAGCCAGTATAACTCTGTGAGACGCATTCCGACCTGGTTCATGCTCACGATACTCATTGCCAATAATGACGGAACCGACACCGGCGGTCAACGCGGACCGCCAACCATAGCCCTGATCTCGCTCGATTTTCCGCCGGACTCCGCAAGCGCTTGAAGCCTCGCGCGCAAAACCTGCTTCCGGCTTACCACAACCCACCGCGACCATTCGTGACAGTCTCGAAGAAGGTAAATCCGGCAAGTCATGTTCAGAACTCACTCCGCCAATGCCACCGCCCGCGATCTGAAGAGTCGGGACCGCAGCTGGATGATCGGCTTCTCGAACCAGGTCCACGATACCCAGGCGGCGGCGACGGTGATGATGAAACCGAGCGCCGCGCCGACCGTGATCTTGAGTCCGTTAGGCGGAAGGCTGCCGAAGGTCATCAGGAAGATCTTACCGAGCGGGTTGGGAATGAAATTGTGGAATAAATAGAATCCGTAGCTGATCTGGCCGAGTTGTTCGAGCGGCCGCCATTCCAGCATCCGGGTGAATGCCGCGTCCTGGGCGCGGTAGATTGCACCGAGCAGACCGACGATGGCGATGGTCACCGCGATCGTCAGCGCCGCATAGCACAGGCCCACGGTCGCCTGTGCGATCAAGGAGCTCAACGCGAACGCCACGATCCCGGCCAGCGATAGCGCGAGCAAGTCGACCCGTGAATCCGGCGCGCTGCGACCGTTGCGACAGACCAGCCCGGCCATTCCCCCGAGCAGGATGATGGCGAAGTTCCACGGGCTCAGCATATAGACGACGATCGGGGCGACATTCGAACTCGCGAGCCAGAGATGCCCGAGCCCGCAGCCGAATGCCGCCACGCCGCAGAACGCCACGTGATGCCGCGACGGCAGCAGCAGGAAGATCACCGGCGCAAACAGGTAGAACTGCTGCTCAACGGCCAGGGTCCACAGCACGCCGAAAGGTCCGCCCAGCGTGTCCTCGGGCGCCACCAGCGCGAAGAAGTAGTTCGAGAGGTAGACGACGTGATAGCGAAAGCCCAGGTCGGAGCCGGCCCAGGACAGATGTCCGCTAAAAGTGTAGAGAAACAGCAGCAGCGCATAGTACACGGGGAAGATCCGGGTGGCGCGCTTGAACCAGAATCTGCCGGCCTCCTTGAGCCGGCTCGACGAGCCGCGCTCGACCAAAGCGCGCTGCGCGTTGAGTTCGGGGATCAGCAGGAAGCCGCTCAGCGCGAGAAAGGTCCAGACGCCGATCTCGGCGGTATGCAGGTGGACGCCGCTCTTGTGCCACAGGAACACCAGGATCACGCACAGCCCACGGATGCCATTGAACCCGAGGATTTTCTTCGGCGCCAGCGAGATCTGACGAAGTGAAGTTTGCATCTCAATGCCGCAGGTTGGGTTGATGAGGATCGGCGGCCCTGTGGACCGACGAGATGGCGCGGCGGCGGGATTCCGTCATTCGCGATCGAACGTAGGTCGTCCCCGCCATTGCGGCACCCGACCACCTTGGTAGTCCATAGCCAGAGGCGGCTCCATCGGCAAATCATAATAGACTTAAAATGCGACGCGGCGACCTCGCGCTTCCGTGGCTCCCCTCCGGCAGGCGACGCTGCAGGAAACCCGCGTCAGGCGGGCGCGCGCGACACGTTGGTCGGCGCCGCATCGCCGGCCGCACCGCCGAGGGCCGGCCGGTCCCGGACCTGAAGAGTCGAGGCGAGCCGCGCGGCCATCGCCAGCGCCGTGAATGTGGTATTGGCATGACTGGACGACGGGAACACGGCGGCGCCCGCAACGTAGACATTGGACGATCCCCACACCCGACAGTCGCTGTCCACCACCCCAGTCTCGGGGGACGCCGACATGCACATGCCGCCGGCCTGATGATAGACGTCATACATCGTCTTCAGGAACGCCGGATCCTTGGTCATGACGCGCTCGTCGATGGAGAGTCGCGCCAGTCCGCGTTCTCGCAGATAGTTGTCGGCGCCGAGGGTAAAACGGTTCACCGTATCCACCACCTCTCCGGCGTCGATCTGCCAGTCGATGTCGATGGCGAACAGGCCAGGGACGGGATGGGCGTCCGCCCGCAGCCTGATCTGGCTGCGCTCGATCGGTCGCTGTTCGCACTGGACCATAAAATCGATCGAGCGATCGAAGAAGGCCATGACCCGGCGATCTCTGATGAAGCGGAAGGCGATAGGGCCGAACATGCGCAGTAGCGCGAGCGTATCTCGCGGCAGCGCCGCGAGGTTCGAGGAATGCGCGCCGGATCGCAACGAGCGGATCAGCCATTTGATGTTGGCCAGCTGGTCCTGGATGTCGGAGCGGAACGAGAAAAAGCCGGATACGCCGAGATCCCCCGGCTCGCGGACCTCGGGCCGGAACCTCAGCTTCGACGTCAGCTTGACGATGCCGCTCGTGAACGCATTCTCGAAGTAGTTGCGGAACCGCGTCTCGTCGATCAGGTCGGCGGTCGCTGCAAGCCCGCAGGGATGGTCCTGGTAGAACTTGCCGATCCAGCCATTGTCCTGCCAGGGTACGCCGCCTGTCCGCGCCGTCGACAGGAAGAAGCGCGCAAGCTCAAGTGTGCCGTTGCAGAACACGAACTGGCGACCGGGGATCTCGAGGTCGCGCCCATCAGCCGTGTGGACCCGGATCGACCTGCCGTGCCGACCATCCATGGCGATGCCGTTTACGGTACCGTTGATCAGGATCGGCACCCGCGCATCGTCGACCAGTTGCTTCCTGAAGAGCCGCGCGAAGTTCTGCTGCGGCAGCCAGTGCGTGAAGAATCGCTCGACCGGCAAAAGATCCGCGGTCTCCGCACCGAGACGTGCCCGATAGGCGTCGACGTCCTCAGGATAGATCGACAGGTGACCATAGACCTTGCGGTACCACGAGGCGACGTCCTCGTAGGCGAGCGGCCATTGCGCGAAATCGGCCGGGTCGAACTCTGCGAGCTGGCCGCCCCAGACGACGCTGGTGCCGCCGAGCCCGAATGCCCGGCCGAGACGATAGCCCACGAAGTCGAAGCCGACTGAATGAGTCGCGGTTTCGTTGCGGCGGGTGTCGGAGACGTGTCCGCCCGCCTCGACGACCACGACCGGCTCGCCGGCCTGCGACAGGCAATACGCGAGATAGATGCCGACCGGGCCGCCGCCGACGATCACCGTGGCGTTCGGCGCGTTGGGGGCGACATTCTGTGACTCGGCGAGGTCAACGATCATTGTCAGGCGATCTCGGTGGCATGGGACGGGCGAAAGCTATTGGGTTTAGGCATCGGGAGCAACACGGCGGCACGGTGACTGCAGCTCTCTGCCTCATTGGCGCTGACGTCCTTCGTCGGGGGCCACGACTTTAGCGGCCTTTTCGTTGCGGAGTTGGTCGAGTGCCACGGCCTGGGCATGAGCCATGCCGAAGCGAAGGCGATAGCCCGCCGCGCGCAGCCGGTCGCTCGGGAAGCGCATTCGCCAGAACGGATGTCTCAGGGGAAGCGTGTGGAAGCGCAGAAAGTCGTGCAGCCAGTCCCCGAACCACGGCATTGTCACCACACGGAAGCGCGGATCCCCACTCGCCGCAAACGCCTTGCGTAGGAAATCGGCGTGGGTCGGCTCGGTGAATTCGTCCTCCGACAGGTTGAAGAGCTCGACGCCCCCCAACCGCCCGTCACCGGACAGCGCGCGCTCCATCGACCAGACCAGCGCGTCGGAGACGTCGCGCACATAGATGTAATGCGCATGACGATGCGCCGTGAGCGTGCGCTTGAAGTAGCTCCAATCGCGAATCCCGACGATCTCGGGGATGTCGACCACGAAGGTCGGACGCAGCACAATGTACCGCACGGCCTTCGCCGCCTCGCGTAGCGCCGCCTCGCCCGCGAGCTTGGTGCGCGCATAGGTCCGCACATACTCAAGCGCCCAATATTCGGACGGAACGTCGCGCTCGACCGTTAGGACCGGCGCGTCCTCCGTCATGATCCGCTTCTGGCCGCTGCCGTACACTGCGACCGAACTCGTGTAGCAGAACGCCTTGACGCCGGCCTGCTCGGCCGCATCGGCGAGTCGCCGCGTGGCCTCGACATTCGCGCGTTGCATGCGCTCCATGCGCCCCTTTTCGCCGGCGAGGTGCAGCACCGCGCCGCAGTCGGCGAGCAGGCCATCATAATCCGTCGCGGTCATGAAGTCGAAGCGCCGCCACTCGAGCTTTCCGCCGTGATCGCCGGTCTGCGGCGGAGTCCCGGACGTCGTCGCGCGCACGCGGTATCCGCGCTCCAGCAGGTCGGCGAGCACCACGCGGCCGATAAGGCCCGTGGCTCCCGTCAGCAGCACCAGCGTCGAAACCGCGTTGTTGGAATTCACCGGACGATCTCCACACTCGATGCGGCCGGAGGCCGCCCGATGCCTGTTACCAAGTAAAGCGGGGCCGTGGCCGGCATCCTCGCCCGGCACGCGCCGGATTTGGCGAGTAACCTTACCGCAGATATGATCCTATCTGGGGGAGGGCCGACGGCATAGAATTGGTTTGCAGTAACGGGCCGCGCGTCCCGCAACTCCCTACAGAGTATTCCAATTGATCCTTGATCTCGAAAATCCTGACCCCCTCGACGACAGGGAATTTGCGGTTTGCGTGATCGGCGCCGGCGCGGCCGGTATCACCCTTGCCGCCCGCCTTGCCCGCCGCGGTGTGCGCACACTGCTGCTGGAAGCCGGCGGCCGCGGCTATCGCCGCCAGGATCAAGACCAGTACAAGGGTGAGGTCGGGGACGGGCTCGCCTTCACCGGTCTCTATGACGGCCGCTTCCGCCTGTTCGGCGGTAGCACCACGCAATGGGCCGGGCAGATTCTGGAGCTCGACGACTTCATCTTCGACAAACGTCCCTGGATCCCGGGAAGCGGCTGGCCGTTCCCCAAATCCGTCCTGGCGCCGTACTACCGGCAGGCCGCCGAACTTGAGGGACTGGCGGCGGCCCCGAGAGGGTCGGCGGAGATCTGGCAGCGGCTCGGCATGACGCCGCCGGCCTTCGGCGAAGATCTGGTCTCTGCCTTCTCCGATTTCTGCCTGAAGACCAACTTCACCGAGGTGTTTCACGACACGCTCGAGACTGATGCAAACCTGACCGTCTGTCTGCACGCCAACGCCTGCAACTTCGTGCTGGCCGCGGACGGTGCCACCGTCACCGGCGTCCGCTGCCGTACCCTGACCGGTATCGAAAGGACCTTCCGCGCGTCCATGTTCGTGCTCAGCGTCGGCGGCATCGAGAGCTCGCGCTTCCTGCTGCAGCCGCAGCAAGACGGCGCGGTCGCCCCCTGGAATCGGCATGGAATGGTCGGCCGGCACTTCCAGGATCACCTGCTCGGGCGGGTCGCCGACATTGTCGAGCCTAACTCGCGGCTTCCGGACGTGTATCTGGATTTCGCCGCCGTCGGCGGATACCGCTTCCAGCACAAGATCAAGCTGCCGCCGGAGACCCAGCGTCGGCTCGAGATGCTGGATATCGGCGGCTTCATCACCTACTTCACCGGTGGCTTCGACGATATGGCCCGGGCCTACGAGACCACGCGGCTAATCCGCACCCGGCGCTGGGAGAAGCTTACTGCCGCCTCGGTTTTTCATCTTGCTACCAACATTCACAAGCTGCTGTGGCACAAGATCCCCTATTCGCGCTCGATCCGTTCGATCGCCCCCTCGCGCCGTCGCACGCTGACGCTGAACGTCAATTGCGAGCAGAGCCCGCTGTCTCAAAGCCGCATCACGCTGTCGGACAGCCGCGACGCGCTCGGGCTGTTCCGCGCCAGGGTCGATTGGCGCGCCTCGGAGCAGGAGTTGTACACCATCCGCAAATATGTCGAGGTGGTCGGCGACGTATTCCAGGCCCGCGGTCTCGGCCGCATCGTGCCGATCGCGGAGCTTCATGGCGATGACGGCGGGTTCGCAGCGACCTTTCGCGACAGTTTTCACCATCTCGGCGGCACCCGGATCGCGAGTTCGCAGGATCAGGGCGTGGTAGATCCGGACCTGCGGCTGTTCGGCACCAACAACGCCTATGTCTGCAGCACGTCGGTCTTTCCGAGCGCAGGCTTCGCCAACCCCACCCACACGCTGCTTGCGCTCGCTCTGCGGCTGTCCGATCATCTGCACACGCGCCTCGGCGCGGGCGCTGCTCCAGGTTGAGACGGCCGGGCGGAGGCACGACTGACATCATCACTGACTATTGTGACGGCGCATCGCAGCTCTTAACGATGTTCGCTCACCATGTTCTTCAATGGCTGGCGGGAAAAGGCTGGATGTGGGTTCTTGCAGTCCGCTAATGTTCGTCGGACAATTTCGTAGCATCGGCCGAGGCGACGGGTCCTCAGCCCGTCGCCGTTTTGAATCGGCGTCGGCCAACAGGGTTTTCAAGCAATGCAAATGAGCTTCTGCATCGTCGGGGCCGGATTCAGCGGCGCGGTGATCGCCCGATCGCTCGCGGAGAACGGCCACAAGGTCGTCGTCATCGACGAGCGCACGCACCCGGGCGGCAATTGCCACACCGAGCGCGATCCGAAGACCGGCGTGATGATCCACCGCTACGGTCCGCATATTTTCCATACCGACAATGAGAACGTCTATTCCTACGTCTGCAGGTTTGGCGAGATGATGCCGTTCCGGCACCGGGTAATGGCGACGGTGCAGGGTCGCGTCTACTCGATGCCGATCAATCTGCTCACGATCAACCAGTTCTTCGGCACGACGCTCGGCCCGAGCGAGGCGCGGGAACTGCTCGCCCGGAAACGGCGTGCCGACATCGCTCAGCCAGCGAATTTCGAGGAACAGGCGTTGAGCATGGTCGGCGAGGAGATGTACCGGGCTTTCTTCCGGGGCTACACCCGCAAGCAATGGGGCATCGAGCCGACCGAACTGCCGGCATCGATCCTAAAGCGTCTTCCGTTGCGCTTCAATTACGACGACTCCTATTTTGCGCACAAATACCAGGCCATTCCCCGCAACGGCTATACCGGGATCATCGAGAAAATCCTCGATGCGCCGAACATCGAAGTTCGCCTCGGCTGCACTTTCGAGCAGCTGAGCGAGAGTTGGGACCACGTCGTCTACACTGGCCCGATCGATCGTTTCTTCTCGTTCGACATCGGCCGCCTCGGCTATCGCACGCTGGATTTCGAGACGTTCTACGTCGAGGGCGACGCGCAAGGCACGGCCATCATGAATTACTGCGACGAACAGGTTCCCTACACCCGCATCACCGAGCACCGGCATTTCTCGCCGTGGGACCAGTCCGGGACCGATGGATCGGTCCTGTACCGCGAATACAGCCGGGCCTGCGGCGCCGACGACATTCCCTATTATCCGATCCGGCTGGTCAACGAGCAGGCGCTGTTGCGTCAGTATGTCGAGCGGGCGCGCGCCACCACCGGCGTGACCTTCGCCGGCCGGCTCGGCACCTATCGCTATATCGACATGGACGTTACGATTGCGGAGGCGATGAAGGCCGCCGAGATGATCCAAACCGCGATCGCGCAACGCACCGCCATTCCGGCTTTTGCCATCGATCCCTTGTCATAGGTCGGCAGAACATGTCCGAAGCAGAGACCCGCGAAACTGCACCATCATCACCCTCGCCGGCCCAGGCCGAGGCGCAGCCACGGCAGATCACCACCTACGAGGATGTCTGGCGTTTCAGACCACGCCGGCTAGTCGAGCCGGCGTCGGTCGACGAGGTGCGCGTCGCCGTCAGGCAGGCGACCGCCGCGGGCCTTCGTGTGCGGGCCATGGGCTTCGGCAGTTCGTGGGCCCGCCATGTCGTGACGCGCGACGTCTGCGTAAGCACCAGCCGGTTGAACCGGATCCATGCGATCGATCCGATCGGCAAGACCGTGATCGTGGACGCCGGCGTCCGGCTCGGCGATCTCACTCGGGCGCTCGCCGACAGGAACCTCTCGCTGCCATCATTGTCTTTCCTGCCCGACGTCACCATCGGCGGCGCAGTGGCGACTGCGACGCATGGCACCAGCCCGCACTGGGGAACGCTGTCCGACTTCGTTCGTTCGATGCAGGTGGTGTTGGCGAACGGCGAGGTTCGTGAGTTCGGCCCGGCATCAACGCCGCAAGAGCTCCATGCCGCGCGGGTGGCGATCGGCATGCTCGGCGTCATCGTCCGACTGGAGCTCGAGGTCGTCGAGCGGCCGTGGGTCCGCTTCTCGCAGGAATTCTCCGACCTTGCGACGTTGCGCGCACGACTGCCGGCGATGCTGCAAAGCTACGAGCACATCTGGGTGCACTGGACGCTCGGCGAAGACCGCATCATGGTCGAGCTTCTGGAGAAGAGCGCCTCGCCCGGCCCGGGCTTCTATCCCTACACGCCGGTCTGGCGGCCGTCGAACCGGGTGCTTGTACAGATGCTGAACCGGGTCGGCATCTCGACCTCCGCGCTGCTGCAGATCCGCGACCGCTGCCTCGGCTTCATAAAGGCCGCAAAACGGGGCAGTCTGCGGCCCGCAGGCAACAACGGCAAAGTCTTCATGAGCATGCAATATGCCGTTCCGGCCGCGCAGCTCGAGACTGCAATCGAGCGTATCCGCAACTCCGATTTCGCGCGACAGAATCCCGGACAGGTGGTCGAGATGAAATTCCTGCGGCATCAGGATTCGTCTTATCTCGGACCGAACTGCGACGGCGATGCCGTGGGCTTCAACCTATGGTGGCTGGTCGACGAGCCGATGAAGTACACGGTGTTCGCCTCCTTCGAGCAGACCATGAAGAGCATGGGCGGCCGGCCGCATTGGGGCAAATATCACACCCCTCCGACGCTCGCCGAGATGCAGGCCGCGTTCCCCCGCTGGGCTGAATTCGAGGCCGTGCGCCGGCGCCTCGACCCCGACGGGACCTTCTCGATCTTTCGCGGCGACCGGTCCGATACAGCCGCATGAGCCGGGCAACGTAAAGCGGAGCGACGAATGACGGAGGCCACTCTCGGGAGGCGCAGCTTCACGCATGGCGATCAGCAGACGTTCGCCCGACTGTCCTCCGATTTCAATCCGCTGCATCTCGATGCGGCCTTTGCGCGACGCACGCAGATGGGCTCACCGGTCGTGCACGGCATACACACCCTGCTGTGGACGCTGGAGACGTTGCAGCAATCCGCCCGATTCGACATCGCTCGCATCAAGGTGCGGTTCCATCAGCCGCTTTTTCCGCACGAGACAGGCGAGATCAGGATGTCCGGCCGAACCGCCCAGGCGGTGAGCCTGAAGGTGGTCGCCGCAGGCACTGTGGTTGCGGCGATACGGCTGTTTTCGGAGCCCGGCAAGACCGCCGTCGCACGACCACTGGCCGAGCCGCTGCCGCAGCCGCCGACCGAACCCGTCGATCTCAGCTTCGAAGAGATGCAAGGGCGCGCCGGCGCCGTGGCGGTGAAGGCGACGGACGCCGAGATCCGCGCGCTGTTTCCCGCATTGGCCGCCAGCCTCGGCCCCGAGCGGATCCGTGGCCTGATGGCCACCTCGCAACTGGTCGGGATGGCGTGCCCCGGCCTCAATTCGCTGTTTTCCGGTCTTGATGTTGCCTGCGCTCCCGAGCGCGGCACAAGCGGGGCACTCGCCTACGCCGTGGCCGCGGTCGACGCGCGCTTCCGGTCACTGCAGATCGAGGTCGCCGGTTCGGGCCTGTCAGGCCAAATCGATGCGTTCGCCCGGCTGCCGCCGCCGGCGCAGTCCGGCATGGCGGCAGTATCCGCGCGCGTGCGAGCCGATGCGTTCGCCGGACAGCGAGTGCTGGTGGTCGGCGGCTCGCGCGGTCTTGGTGAGGTCACCGCCAAGATCATTGCCGCTGGCGGCGGCCATCCGGTGATTACCTACCGGGACGGACTGTCCGAAGCCGAGGCGGTCGCCGCGTCGATCCGCGCGGCCGGCGGCGCGTGCGACGTCGTCAGGTATGACGCCCTAGAGCCGGCCGCGCCGCAGCTCGCCGGAATTGGCGCCGTCGGCGCCTGCTACTACTTCGCCACGGCGAAGATCTTCCAGCGCAAATCGGCGCTGTACGAGGCCGGGATGCTGCATGCCTTCTCGCGCTATTACGTCGACGGCTTCCATGCGCTTTGCGCGGCGCTCCACCAGAGCCAGGGTGGCGCCCGGCTGGCACTGTTCTATCCGTCGACCGTGGCGATCGATGAGGCAACCAGCGGGCTTGCCGAATATGCCATGGCCAAGGCCGCCGGCGAGGTCCTCGCGTCCTATCTCGGCGTGTTCTTGCCGAACGTCACGGTGCTGTCGCGGCGTCTGCCCCGTGTCATGACCGATCAGACTTCGACGGTGGGCGTTGCCACCGCCCATGATGCGCTGGACGTGTTGATCCCGATCGTCGAGGAGCTGCAGCGGCTGGCCCGGTCGTGACCTGAGGGGCAGCTGCGCGGACTCAGCCTCCGGGTCATTGCGGCCGGCCCAGATAGTTCAGGATGATGGAGCGGCTCTGGTTGCCGAGCGAGTTCGCCGCCGGCAGCCTGATCAGGCCCGACATGTCGAAGCCGTGATTGGCGAACGGCATCCGCACCAGGGTGACGTCGACACCCGCCGCGCGCGCCTGCTCGACGAAGCGATAGACGCCTGCGGGTGGGATCAGGACATCGCGCTCGGGCGCGAGGATCAAGGTTCGCGGCGCCTTGCCAGACAGATAGGTCGCCGACGAGATCGCCCGCATCCGATCGGGATAGGCCTGCGGCGTGCCGCCGAGATAAGCCGTGATGAACGCCTTCGGCGATGCGATCGAGGAAGGAACGGGATGGTCGTAGGCGGCCTGCGGGTCGACGACCGGATAGACCGCGACCGCCGCGGCGGGCATCGGAACTTCGCCGCCGCAACCGGAGCGGGCCTCGCCTGTCACTGCTGCATAGGCCAGGTTGATAGCGAGATTACCGCCTGCGGATTCTCCGAACACCACGATGTGAGTGGCATCACCGCCGAGCCGGGCGGCGTTCGCCGCCGCCCAGACCAGCGCGCAGGCGACGTCAGCCGGAGCCTTGTCCCAGGTCGGCCGTTCGGCCGTGGCCAGACGGTATTCGACGCTCAGCACGAGCCAGCCATGGTCGGCGAACCACCGGGCATAGGCGGCCATGCCGTCGGCCGTGCCGGACACCCAGCCGCCGCCATGGATGTACAGGAAGACCGGGGCCGGGCCACGGCCGCGAAGCGCCGCATCGTAGATCGAGATCGCCAGGGGCACGCCCTCGACCGTGGTGTAGGTCTCGCGCCGGTCGGGGCCGCCCAGCGCGATCGGCGACACAAGGATTGCCGCGAGCGGGTCGACTGCGCCGCCAGCCGCATGAATAGTCCAGGCGATCCGCCCGGTGATGGCGGCAGATGCCGCCAGCGCCACGCTAGCGATCACGGCCGCGACCCGCGCCATCGCGCGCGCGCCATGCCGGCCGGAGATCAGGGCCAAGGCGAGCGCCACGAGACTCAGTACGACGAGATGCGGGCCGATCGGCGCCCACACCAGTGAACTGCGTAGCGTGAAGGCATTGAGCCCGGGATCGAGCACCGCGCCGATGGCGAGCAGCACGACGCCGGCGCCTGCCGTTAAGCTTAACAAACCGATCATCCAGGCCACGCGCGCGCGGCCGCGCGGCGCTGCTCCCGGGACCCCGCTTCCTGTCATCTCGTGCCATCCATGCGTCGCGGCGGATGTAGCACGGCCGCGTTGCGGAGATGAGTCGAAAACGGCCGCATCTCCGCAAAGCTGCCTCATTGCTGTGTTGCGCTCAACGATGTCGGGCGCTTGCGAAATTTCACAGCCTTGCTATCCGTCTGATTATCGAGCCATTGACGCGAATTCATTTTCCAGCTCCGCACCTGACACCGTCTCGCAATTGCAGGTGTCGGACTCGTTGACCGAGTTGAAGGACGCACGATTGAACCCGGCCCCACGCCACGCAGACAAGGCAACCGAGTTGCGCGAGCGGAATCACATCGTCGCCCTGGATGGGCTGCGGGGCGTCGCCGCGCTGTTCGTGGTCGCCGGCCACGGATTTATCTCGATCGGCATGCCCGAGGCCATTCCGGCCTATTATCTTCCCGTCGACCTGTTCTTCTCGCTCAGCGGCTATGTGCTGGCCAATGCCTACGAAGCATCGCTGTCCAGGGGCATGTCGGTCACCGACTTCATGAAGCGCCGGCTGATCCGCCTCTACCCGATGCTGGTGCTCGGGATCGCCGCCGCAGCAGCCGCCGCCATCGTCAAATTCGTGGTCATGCGCGACGCTGGCAACATCCTGCCACTCATGAGCTGGATCGTGTTCGGCCTGCTCTACCTGCCGAGTTTCGGCGCGCTGGTGCCCTACCCGCTGATGGGTCCGGCCTGGTCGCTCACCTGCGAGCTTGTCGCCAATCTGATCTATGCCTGTTCGTACCGGCTCCTCAGCGACCGGGTCGTGTCCGCCATCGTGGCGCTGTCCGGCGCCGCGCTGGTGCTCGCGATGTTCCGCTTCGGCACCATCAACGAGATCGGTCATTGGTGGTCGATCTGGGTCGGCTTCGCGCGAGTGTTCTTCTCGTTTTTCGCAGGCTTGCTGATCTATCGCCACCGTGACCGCATTCCCGGGGCGTTCGCAAAGCTGCCGACCGAACTCTTGCTGATCGGTTTCGGTCTCTACCTGTTCATCCCGGGGAGCACGGGCCTGCTCGCCAATGCGCGCGATCTGGTGTTCGTGGCCGCGCTGTCGCCGTTGCTGGTTGCGGCCGGATCGGTCTCACGAGCCTGGATCGACGCCTCGAACGGCCTGATGCGCGTTCTCGGCGGCGCGTCCTATCCCGTCTATGCGCTACACTGGCCGCTCTCGCTGCGCCTGCATGCGCTGGCGACAGCAGGGACCGGCCTCGAAATCCTCGCAGTCGTGCTGTTCACCGCCTGCAGCGCCGGTCTCGGTTTCCTGGCCGACCAACTTATCGATCGCCCGGTGCGCAGCTATCTCGCGCGCCGATTGATCCCGAACGACGATCCCTCCAAGCTGCAGCCGACGCTTGCAACAGCGCAACCTCCGAGCGCGGTCCTGTGACTGGCGCGCGCAACATCCCCTGACCTGGCGGCCGCCGTGCGAGCGGCTTCAGCTGTGGACGAGGCTGCGTAGCGAATCCGCGAGCTCGGCATACAGCATTCGCGTGTCGAAGCGGGTCCGTACGGTCTCGGCAGCGGCCGCGCCGAACTGATCGCGGCGCTCCCAGGCGTCGGCGATCGCCGCCGCGAGCGCTGCGACGTCTCCCACCGGCACCAGCCGCCCGTTTACGCCATCGGTGACCAGCGGCTCGAAGCCCCGGATCCGCGTGAACACGACCGCAGCGCCGCAGGCCATTGCTTCGAGCGCCGCCACCGCCAGACCCTCGTTGTCCGAGGGCATCGAATAGACGCCGCAACGATGCAGAAATCCCCGCACGTCCTTGCGGCTGACGAAGCCGTGAAACCTGACCCGCGACGTCACGCCGAGCTCGGCCGCGAGCCTCTCCAGCATGTCGCGGTCGGGCCCGGTGCCGACGATGTCGAGCGACCAGTCCTCCGGCAGCACGGCGACGGCGCGGATCAGGTCGCTGGTCCGCTTCTGCTTGTTGGTGAGGCGCGTGACCGTCAGTATCGTCTTGCTGTGCGCGACCGTCGGATCGGGGAAAAACTCCGACGTGTCACAGCCGTTCGGCTGGAAGCGCGGTTTGCCCCCATACTGCTCGACGACCCGGCACTCGTTCTCGGTCTGAGCGGTGCACATCGCCGCCTTGTTCAGCGCCGCGACCTTGAACCGCTTCCACACCCCGTCGCCGACGCCGCCATGATCGGCGCCGACCACCGGAAGATCGACGCGATGTACCACATGGTCGAAACGGCCGGTCCAGTATTCCTGATGGTACAACAGCTCGATGCCGTCCTCTTCGAGCGCCTCGCGGAGCGACCGCATCATGGCGATGGCGTTGAGGCGCTCCTCCGCATAATAGGTCCAGCGCGTCTGGCGGGTCAGCCGCTTGAACCAGACCCGCTCCAGTGGCCGGTACCAGCGCTCCAGCGGCAGGAAGCGGACCGACACGCCGGTATCGGTCGAATACAGGCCCTTTTCGTAGAGCGCCGGGATGTAAAGAATGGGGTGGATACCGTTCTCGAGCAGGCCCTGCGCGTAATACCAGGACCAATCGTTCCGGTAGGTTTTCAGATAGCTGTCGCGGGTCTGCTTCAGCGTGCCGCCGAAGAACCCCTCGAAATTGGCGCAGCTGAGCAGCAGCGCGACGTTCATCCGACCGTTGCCCGGCGCGGGACGGTGATGCAGGGGCTTGGATCGCGATTGGTCGAGCATTGTCGATACAGCCGTCATGCGAGAGGAGAGCGCGACCCCCGCGCCTTGCAGATCGAAGCGGCAGGCGTTTGTCCGTCGCGAATGGACCGAAACGCGCTGGCCTTGTCAATTGCCTGGGGCGGAGCTAAGCGCGGTTTGACCAACGTTACATGACGGCGGGTCGGGGCTTGGTTAATATGCCGGCGGCGACGCATCCGGGCTGCGTTTCGGCGGCGGTCACAATCGCCGTAAACGCCCTGTCGCAATGTTCATGTCCGAAAGTTCATCTCCGAGCCCTGATGGCGTCTCTGGCCCCCGGTCAATCCCGATCGTGACTGCAGCTTCGGATCTTAACGTTGCAGGACTTGCGGATTTGGCCAAAGGCTTGGCCTGCGCTAGGGTAGGGCTGCGCCGGAACCTAGTGTTTCGGCCCAGGCGACCCGCGAGCAACGACCGCGGCGTACGTCCCGGGAGCCTGCGCTACGGCGCCGGGGCCGCAGGAGGTGATTGGCCGAGAGGCCTGACAAGGCGCGTCGAAGCGGAAGATGAAAGAGGCCAAATGAGCATGAGGCCAAATGAGCATTGAGCCAATCGGTCTGATCACGATCCTGCTCGGTGTCTACTGCCTGAGGCTCGGCCATCTCGCGACGGCCACCGTCTTCGTGGTGGCCACACTACTCGGCGCCGCTGCGGCGATGCTCATCGGGGCGGCGAATATCCAGCCGGCCCACTTGTTCCTCGCCTTTGTGGCCATGAGCCTGTTTGCGAAGGATGGGGAGAAGGCCGCCGCCATCAGCGCACTGGCGTTTCCGAGGCCGGGCTTCTGGCTAATGTGCCTCGTCGGGGTCGGCATCCTGAGCGCGTTCGCGCTGCCGCGCCTGCTCGCAGGCGCCACCGCGATCATACCGCTCGGCGTCTCCGAATACGCCGACACCGGTTCGGCGGTCCCGCTCGGCCCGGTGTCGAGCAACTTCACCCAGTCGGTCTATCTCACGGCCGATCTCATCTGCTTCACAATGATCGCCGCCATGGCCGCCACCCCGCGGGGCTTCGAGGCGATGGCGAGCGCAATCGTCGCTTGCGCGGCCGGCAACGTGATCTTCGCGATCCTTGATCTCGTCACCTACTACACCGGCACCTTGTGGGTGCTCGACATCATACGCAACGCCCAATATACGCTGCACTTCGCCTCAGAGGTCAGCGGAATGAAGCGCATCGTCGGCTCGTTCCCGGAAGCCTCGTCGTTCGGGCGCCAGACCCTCGGCCTGCTGAGCTTCGTCGGCACCTTGTGGGTCTATGGCCGCCGCCCGGCCCTCACCGGGACGCTCGCGCTGGCGTCGCTGATCCTCGTCGTGTTCTCGACCTCCTCCGCCGGCCTGGCGGGCACCGCGCCGGTGCTCCTGATCCTTTACTTCACCGCGCTACGCCGCTTCGGTATCAGCCAGGAGCGGCCTATGATTTCGATCATCCTGCTGTGCGGACCGCTGCTGCTCGTCGCCCTGGTGCTCTATGCACAGCTCGATCAGGAGGCGGCGAAGCCGATCAAGGACTATCTCGACGAGCTGATCTTCAGCAAGTCGAACACAGCCTCGGGCATCGAGCGCACGGCCTACAACAGTTACGCATTCCAGAACTTCCTCGATACGTTCGGGCTCGGTGTTGGCCTCGGCACGGTCCGCACCTCGAGCTTTGGGGTGGCGCTGCTCGCCAATGTGGGAATCCTCGGCACCATACTCTACCTGTTCTTCGCGCTTACGGCATTCGTGCAACGGCGCGGAGTTCGGGGCTCGTTTCCATCCGACGTGCGACGTGCTGCGCGCAACGCCTGCCTCGGCCTGATGATCGGCGACATGCTGGGCGCACCCGGCATCGAGCAGGGCCTGCTTTTCTATGTCCTGGCCGCCGTCGCCTGCGCGGTTCCCGAGCAGAGCCTTGCGCGCTCGCCGGCCCCGCTCGGTCTGCGCAGCGGAGCCGTGGCATGACCTCAGACCACACCCCGCTCCGCTCCCTGCCGCCGGTGGCAGTCGTGATAGCGACGCTCGGCCGCCCCGAGGTGGTGACCGCGACCGTGACCTATCTGCTCAGGACGCAGCGCGTGAAGCCGGCCGTCCTCATCGTCTCCTGCGTTACACGCGAGGACGCAGGCGATGCGGCGCTGCTGCCGGGCGTGATGGTCGTGACCGGACCGCCGGGGTCGTCGGCCCAGCGCAACACCGGATTGTCGGCTTTGCCACCAGGCATCGAGGTGGTGGTTTTCCTCGACGACGATTTCGTACCGGACGGTGGTTGGCTGGCAGCAGCCGCCCGCAACTTTGCCGACGAGCCCGATGTGGTGGGCTTCACGGGACATGTGCTCGCGGATGGCATCAAGGGGCCGGGATTGCCTTTCGAGGAGGCGGTGCGGATCGTCGAAAGCACGCCAGCCCCGATCCCCTATTCGCGGATCGAACCGTTCAGCCCCTATGGTTGCAACATGGCGTTTCGGATCTCCGCTGTCGGCAGTCTCAAGTTCGACGAGCGGCTGGTATTCTATGGCTGGCTTGAAGACCGCGACTTCGGCGCCACACTGGCCCGGCGTGGCGGCAGGCTGATCAAATCGTCGGCGGCGCGCGGTGTCCATATGGGCATCAAACGCGGCCGCGTCGCGGGCGACCGGCTCGGCTACTCTCAGGTCGTTAACCCCATCTACATGTTGCACAAGGGCACGATGACGCTGGGTGAGGTCGCGGGCCAGATCTTTCGCAACACCGCAAGCAACATCGCCGGCGCCCTGAAGCCGGAGCCGTTTATCGACCGCAGGGGGCGGTTGCGCGGAAACCTTCGAGGTTTTGCCGATGTGCTCAGGGGACGCATCGAGCCGGAGCGCGCCGCGATGATCCAGACGCCGGACAAGGCGGAGCTCGGCGGCGAGCAGTCGCACGCGGCCCGTTAATGCTCTCGCCATATCCGCCGCCACAACACGGCCTTGCCGCTTGCCATGCCGCCGGATCAGGGAGATGTTGCCTGATATCTCAGGGAAGGGGCCCGGCGTCGAACAGTTCGGTGGAACAGAGTGTGTGACGTGCGGGACAACAAGAACATGACGGAGCGATCGAAGCCAGGACCACGGCTGGTGAATCTGCAAATCCTGCGCGCGGTAGCTGCGACGCTCGCAGTATGGGCCCACGCGGTTGACGTCTCGTTGCTCCCCGGCAACGGCAAGCCGCTACTCGCGAGCGGCTATTTCGAGAATTTCGGCGCCTTCGGCGTTGACATGTTCTTCGTCATCAGCGGCTTCATTATCTCGGCATCGGCCCGGAAGCCGGGCCGCACCTGGGTCCAGTTCGCAGAGGATCGATACATTCGCATCGCACCGATCTACTACGTGCTGTCCCTGCCCTGGATACTGAGGGCAGTTCCCCTGCCCGACGTCTCCTGGGCGCCGCTCATCCCGAACTTCCTGTTCTGGCCAATCGTCGACGGCAGGTTCGTCGAGCCTTTTCTCTCGGTCGGCTGGACGCTGTGCTTCGAGGCGCTGTTCTATGCCGTGATGACAGCGGCCCTCGCGCTGCGGCCGCGGATTGGCCGGCCCGTGCTCGCTGCAGCCGCCGCCCTGCTGGCGCTGGTGTGCCTGCGTCCGCTCGTCGACACGCCGATCCTCACCTTCCTCGGCAATCCGATCATCCTGGAATTCCTGTTCGGCATCGTGATCAGCTGGATCTGCGCGCGCACCACGCCAGACCGGCGCATCGCCTTCGCGCTCGCCACCGTCGTGTTTCTGGCGATATGCTGCGAGCTGATCTATGGGTTCGGCGACATCAGCGAGTCGCAACTGATCGAAAGCGGCGAACGGTCCTTCGCCAGGGTACTGCTCTGGGGCCTCCCAGCCGCGGGCATCGTCTATGTGGCCCTCGTTGTAGAGGGTTCCGCAGCAGAACTCGGGCCGGTTCGACGGCTGTTGGCGTTCCTCGGCGACGCCTCGTACTCGATCTACCTTGTCCATCTCCTGGTGATGGTGGTCTGCAAGGCGCTTCAGGCCCATGGCTTCTTGTCGGGCGATCTGCTGATCGTCGGCGCGATCGCCTGCTCGCTGGTCGCAGGCTCGCTGTCGTACCTGTTCATCGAACGGCCCCTGATCCGCGCCATACGGCGCATGCTGAGGGGGCGCACGCAGTACAAGACCGCCGCGCCGTCGTCGCCGCTCTGATGCTCGCCACCAAGACCATTCTGGGCGCCGGCTGGACTGTATCAGCCCGCTTGTCCGGCCGCGCGATCGATATCGTCACCATGCTGGTGCTGGCCCGGGCGCTGACGCCGGCCGATTTCGGCCTGACTGCGCTGGCCGGAACGCTGGTGCTGATCCTCGACGCGGTCCTCGAAATCCCGCTGATCCTGGTTCTGACCAGCCTCAAGACGGTAACCAGGTCACACCTCGACACCGCCTTCACGCTCGGCTTCCTCCGCGGCGCCTCGCTCACGGCGATCCTGCTGGTAGCGTCATGGCCGTTCGCGCTGAGCTACGGCGACAACCGCCTGCCCGCGCTGATCGCCGCCATGGCACTCGGGCCCGTTGCCCGCAGTCTCTATAGCCCCGGCATGGTCCAGCACGTCCGCGAGATCAGCTTTCGGCAGAGCTTCACCGCGGAACTGGTCGGCCGGGTGATCGCCTCGGCGCTCGCGATCCTGACAGTCTACCTTGGGGGCGGTTACTGGGGCATCGTGGTCAACAACGCCTGCTCAAGCATAGCGACCACGGTCATCTCCTACATTCTCGCGCCCTATCGGCCGCGCTTCTCGCTTGCCAGGTTCTCGGATCTATCCTCCTTCCTTGGCTGGTTCAGCACCGCGCAGATCTTCAAGGCCATCAGCTGGCAGTTCGACCGGGTGCTGCTCGGCTACTACATAACTAAGTCGGATCTCGGTCAGTACACGACCGCGAGCGACCTTGCCATCTTTCCCATGCAGAGCCTGATCGGTCCGGCCATGCAGCCGCTGATGGCGGCGTTCTCACGGATCAAGGAGGATCGCGAGAGGCTTTGCAGCGCCTATCTGAATGCCTCGCGCCTGACCATGATGATGGCGGCGCCGACCTGCATCGGCATCTCCCTGACCTCCGACCTCGTGGTAGACGTGCTGTTGGGCGGGAAATGGACCGAGACGGGCGTCTATCTGCAGTGGCTCAGCGCCGCGCTGTTGCTGAACGCGTTCTACCAGCCCATGCATTCGCTGGCGCTGGCCACGCGCCGCACCGACCTCGTGTTCCGGCTGAGCGTCGCCGAGGCGTGTTCGAGGATCGTGCTGGTGCTGGCCGGCCTGCAGTTCTTCGATGTGATCGGGGTGATTGCCTCGCGGGGGGCCATGTCGCTGGTCATGTTCGTCCTCTCGATGTTTTCGGCGCGCTACATGATCGGCGCGACGCTGCTGTCGCAGCTCAAGAACCTCTGGCGGGTTGCCGCCGCCAGTGTCGCTATGGCGGCGATCGTGCTGATGGTGCGCCATGAACTACGCGGGCGCGAGCTCGGTGATCTGACGCAGCTCGCCTTGATCGCGGCGCTCGGCGCCGCCGTCTACGCAGCCACGCTATCCGCGCTCGGCGTGCGCATCAGGCACTATCTGAGTGGGCTCGGCGCCTCTCGCTAGGTAACCCACGATCGGCGTACAGGCCGTCGGGTCTGGAGCGCGGGCGAAGAAGCCGCGTCAGACCTGCATGAAGGCGCGAATGCCCATCCGGCGCATCAGGCGATGCACGAACGCCTTGATGCGCGGGTTGTCCCGCACCCATTTTGACGCGCGCGACATCACGAAGCCGCGCAGCGTGAGCGGTTCGGTGAGTTCGGCCAGCGGCATGCCGACCGCGCCAAAGCGCCGCTTCAGTTCGTCGTTTCCCGGACCGAAATCGAAGCGTCGAACGCCATCCCGGTGCAGGGCCGCTATAGTCTGATCCATGATCAGCCGGCCCGGAGAGCAGTTCGACCACTGCTCGCCCGCATGGCTGATGCGCAGGACGATGTAATAGGACCCATGGCGTAGCCCAAGGGCGGCCGCCACCAATTCCGTGCCGGATGTCAGCGCGGTCATCACCACGCTCCCGTCTCCGACCCCGCTTGCCACAAGATTGCGGTAGAGCGCGAGCCGCGGCTCGTCCATCACGAATATCTTTCCCGCGCGCTCATAGACCTTGGTCTGCTGCTCGTCCATCGTAGCCAGGATACGCAAGGCCTCCTGCGGTTCGCGAATGACGCGGAACGCCGGATCAGGATGACGCGCGAACACGCGCCAGCTGCGCGCGAGCTGCATCTTCCTGATGGAAAAGCGGTAGGCTTCGAGGTCGTCAGCGGTATCGACCAGATTGCCGTTCAATGCCGAAGGACGCGCATCCTGAAGCAGGGCGAGCGGATTAGGCCGACCGTCGAGATCGACGGGCATCTTGCCGAGGCGGATGAAATCGACGCCCTCGCGCTGGAGCGCTGCGCGGACATCGCGCCACATCTCGGCAGCCCCGTCCGGATCCCGCGGCGCGGCGGGACCAAGAATCGGCCGATTGTAGATGTTGACCCCGAGGTCGGCGAATTCAACGATGCGGACGCCGTTCACCTTGTACTTGACCAGTGGCAGGCGAAGCGCCACCAGCCGGGTCTGAACATTCCTGACTGTGAGAAGCAGCGGCTCGAAATCGGGGCGCCGCGAAAAGGCCTCATACCAGTTGCTGACCCATCGGCCGCTCTGAAAGACGTTGTCGTCCCAAGCGTAACCCAGATCAGACTTGAATGCCTGCCAGGCGCGCGACGCCTCGACGTCGAATTCGACCGGACCGATGAGCTTTTCGGAGATTGGCAGCCTCTGGCTTATCATCGCGGCAACACGAGTACAACACGCATCCACAAAGTACAACTTGTCGCAGGTATTAACCTTGACATTTCGGCTCTTTTAAACGCCGGCTCAGGCGCGCTGTTCCTCGCGCCGCGGTTCGTATACAGATTCCGTTCGGTTCACCGCGCGTTGACATGTGATCACTCGCGCGCACTTCAACTTTGCAGTACGGAAGGCTACGCTATCCACGAGATAATGGGAAATCGACATTTGGCGTGGCGCAATCGATGCTGACGACGAAAACTATTCTGGGCGCCGGTTGGACGGTCTCGTCTCGACTGGCAGGCCGGGGCATCGACTTCATCACGGTGCTGGTGCTCGCCCGGGCGCTGACCCCGGCGGATTTCGGCTTGACCGCTATCGCCTCGACCCTCGTCTTCATCCTGGATGCAGTGCTCGAAGTGCCCCTCATCCTCGCCCTGACGAGTTTGCGGGACGTTACAAAATCGCACCTCGACACCGCCTTCACGCTTGGCATCCTTCGCGCCTTGCTGCTGCTGACGATCGTGCTGTCGGCGGCTTGGCCGTTCGCCCAGGTCTACGGCGACAATCGCCTGCCCGCGCTGGTGGCAGCCCTGGCCTTCGGACCTATCGCCCGCAGCCTGTACAGTCCCGGCATGGTGAAATATGTGCGCCAACTGAGCTTCCGGCAGAGCTTCTCGGCGGAGTTGCTCGGCAAGGTCATCGCTTCGGGCCTCGCGATCGTCGTCGTGTATCTCGGCGGCGGCTACTGGGCGATCGTGGTCAGCAGCTCATTTTCGAGCGTGGCGACCAGCGTGATCTCCTACATCCTGGCGCCCTACCGGCCAATACTATCGCTCAAAGGCTTCCGCGAGCTCTCGTCCTTCCTGGGGTGGTTCAGCACAGCGCAGGTCTTCACGGCGTTGGGCTGGCAATTCGATCGCATCCTGCTCGGCTACAACATCTCGCGATCTGATCTCGGCCAGTACACGATGGCGAGCGACCTCGCGATCCTGCCATCGCAGAGCCTGATCGGACCGGCAATGCAACCACTGATGGCCGCGTTTGCGAGGATCAACGATGATCCGGAGCGGCTTCGAGCCGCGTATCTGAAGGCAGCCCGCTTCACCATGATGTTCGCCGCGCCGACCTGTATCGGCATCTCGCTGACCTCGGACCTGATCGTCAGCGTGCTACTGGGGTCGAAATGGACCGATGCCGCGGTCTACCTGCAATGGCTCGGCCTGTCGGTGGCTCTCAACGCGTTCTACCAGCCCATGCACGCGCTCGCGCTGTCGCTGAATCGCACCAACCTGATCTTCCGTCTCAGTGTCATCGAGGCGTGCGCAAGAATTGTCCTCGTGCTGGCGGGGCTGTATTTCTATTCGCTGATGGGCGTCATTGCCGCACGTCTGGTCATGTCGCTGATCGTGTTCGTGATGTCGATGTGGAGCGCGCGGCACATGATCGGCACGACGCTGAGCTCTGCACTGATGAATCTCTGGCAGGTCGCGGCTGCGAGCCTTGCAATGGCCACCCTGGTGCTGTTGCTGCGCCATCAGGTGGATGGCAGGATCCTGAACGACATCGTACAATTGGCCCTGACCGGCGCTTTCGGCGCCGTGGTCTATGTCGCCGCACTTTCTGTTCTGGGAATCCGGCTGCGACAGTACCTGACCGGCCTCGGTACAGCAGGCTAGCTTCCGGATCGGCAGACGCGGCACGTCGATGGATCGACGACGGCGCGTCGACGTTGACACCGACGCGGGGATACATTGTACAGTCTCCAACATGCCGGCGATCCTCCGAAGCCGCAAGCGGCGCCCGGAACCGGCCCCATCACGCCAGGAGCACGTTCATGATCAGCTCGCGTTTCGCATGCCTGGCCGCCGGCTTCCTGTCGGTCACCGCCCTGTCTGGCGCGGCTTCGGCGCAGAGCGCAGGCTCCTGCGACCTGCGCCCCGTCATGATGGAGGAGTTCAACGAGGACACCGCGCCCAACCGGCGGATCGAAAGCATTTCTGCATTTAGGATCGGTCCGGCCCGATGGATTGCCCACACGCCCTGGAGTGGCGATTTTGGCGACGCAGCCTTTCTCGATCCACAGCCCGAGCGCCCGTTCAAGATCAAGGACGGGATCCTGTCGATCACTGCAGCGAAGGACCAGAACGGAAAATGGACGTCGGGGCTCCTTGCAGCGGCCGATGCCACCGGCGCGGGGACCGGCACCCGCTACGGATATTTCGAAGCGCGTATGAAGATGCCGCCCGGTCCGGGCACCTGGCCGGCATTCTGGCTCGCAGCGCTGACGCCAGTGAGTTCAACCGAGCCGAAGGTCGAAGTCGACGTGCTCGAATATTACGGCCACATTACCAACGCTTACGCCGCCAATCTGCACATTTGGCACAATGGCAAGCAGACCTTGGGCGTCGGCACCAAGATCGACGTTCCCAACGGCAGCCTGGTCGCCGACTTCCACACCTATGGCGTCGACGTGTCGCCACAGGCGATCGTGTTCTTTCACGACGGCAAGAAAGTCTGGAGTCAGCCCACGCCGCCCGAATTGACCGGCCCGCTCTATCCGCTGGTCAACCTCGCGCTCGGCAGCGGCTGGCCGATCGATCAGACCCCGAACCCGTCGACGCTTCTGGTCGACTACGTGCACGTCTATGGCCGCGACGCGGGTCCGCCGGAGGGATGCCCGCCCGGGCCGCCGGCAGCGCATTGACCTTCCCCTCCCGGAGGTCGCGGCCCGCGCAGATTAACCGTCATGGGAAGCAATAGGGACGGCAGATGTACCGGCGGGACGGATCAGCCTGTATACAAGACGGGGGCCGGTCGGGGAGACATGATCCTTCGATGAGCGCCAGCGGCCGACAAGGATAGCGATGCGCGTTCTGCACCTCCTCAATCACACCAAGCGCCTGAACGGCAACGTCCACGCCGCTATTGACCTCGCATGCGCGGAGGCGAGGCTCGGGCACCGCGTAGCGATCGCCAGCGGCGAAGGTCATTTCGACGACATCCTGACGGCACACGACGTCGAGATCATTCCGCTGACGCAGGAGCGCCGGGTCGGCGCCCTGCTCAAGGCCGCGGCGAAGCTCCAGCGGCTACTGCGCGACTGGCGGCCCGACGTCGTGCATTCCCACATGATGACCAGCACCGTGCTGGCTTGGCCGGTCTGCCGGCTCATGCGCGTCCCCCTGGTCACCACGGTGCACAACGCCTTCGAGCGCGGAGCAATCCTGATGGGGCTCGGCACAAGGGTCATCGCCGTGAGCGCGGCGGTCGGCCGATCCATGCAGCAGCGCGGCATTCCGAAATCCAGACTGAGCGTCGTACTGAACGGCACGATCGGCTCTGCGCGCTTCGAGGGCAAGGATCGTACGCCGCGAAGCCTCGACCATCCCGCCATCCTGTTCGTCGGCGGCCAGCACCCGCGCAAGGGCCTCGCCGACCTGTTCGCCGCCTTCGACGTGGTGCACAAGCGGTGCCCGGCGGCGCGATTGTATATCGTCGGCGAAGGCCCCTTTCTCGAAACCTATGTCAACCAGGTGAAGGCGATGCCCTGCGCCGACGCCGTGCACTTCATGGGCGCGCAGTTCGATCCGTTTCCCTATCTCGCTGGCGCCGACGTCTTTGTACTGCCCTCGCTCGCCGACCCGGCTCCGTTGGTGCTGTCGGAGGCGCGAGAGGCCGGTTGCGCGGTTGTTGGAACCGAAGTCGACGGGATTCCCGAGTTGCTCGAACACGGCAAGGCAGGCCTCCTCGTTCCGCCTGCCGATCCCGCTAGACTGGCCGAGGCTCTATGCTCCCTCGTCGAGAATCCGGACGCGCTACGGACATGGAAGGCCAACAGCCAGTTCAACATCGGCTATCTGCGGATCGAGCGGGTCGCCCGCGAGACGCTGCAGGTGTACGCGGCCGCCTCCCGCCGGGTACGCGGCATGCGCTCGGTGGAAGCGTGAGGACGGCATCATGACCATGACGGGCCTCGACGGCGCGCCGCGGCAATCGCACCCAGAGCCGCGCACCGCCGGGTCGCGGCTCGCCGTGGTGATCGCATGCTACAATTACGAGGCCTTCGTTGCGCGCGCCATTCGCAGCGTGACCGAGCAGGCACGGAGCGACTGCGAAGTCGTGGTGGTCGACGACGGATCGACCGACGGATCCTGGCAGGTCATCGAACGCACCGGCGTCAAGGCGTTCCGGGTCGAGAACGGCGGCGCGCGGCGCGCCTGCCTGTTCGGCCTCGACCAGACCACCGCACCCTTCGTGCTTTTTCTGGATGCCGACGACGAACTCAAACCGGGCGCTATCGGCAAGATCATCGACCAACTCGACGCGCGCGTCGCCAAGCTGCAGTTCCCGCTGACGCGCATCGATGGCGACGACAACGTCATCAGCGGAGCGCTGCCGCCGCTCGAGAGCTTCCGAACGCGCGACGCGCTGGTGCGACAGGTGCTGCGAAGCGGCGTGTACCGATCGCCGCCAACTTCGGGAAACGTGTTCCGGAGGGACGTCTGCGAACTGCTGCGCGAGGCCGACTATGATCGCTTCGTCGACGGCGCGATCCTGTTCGCGGCGCCGTTCTACGGCGACATCGTCAGCATGTCCGAGGAGATCGGCTGCTATCGCATTCATGGCCGCAACGATTCCGGCCTCGGACGCGCGCCCGACGCGGCCTCGTTCCAGCGCGACATCGATCGCTATTTGGCGCGAATGGACCATCTAGGCACGATCATCAGCCGCCGCGAGCCCGGACTGAAATTCGTCGATCCCCGCGATACCTTCTACTATCGCGAGTTGGCGTTCTGCCGTGAGATCGCCGCCGGTCGTCGGCCGTCGCTGGCGATGCTCGCGGGGCTCGTCTCGAAGCTCCTGAGCGAACCGTTCTCGTTGAAGAACAAGCTCGCCATGACCACATTCTACACCCTGGGATCGGTGCTTCCGAACGCCCGGGCCAAAGCCCTGCTCGCGTTCCGATTCAAGACCGGCGCCCGCACCGCGCTGGGGTTTGCCCAGGTCATCTTCGGCCGCGGCGCCTAGACCCTGCACGAGGCATCGCTGCCTCAACGCGCGAGGCAGGGCAAAGCCGTACGGGTTACGGCTGTTGCAGCGCTTCTTCGGCCTTCAGAGTAGTGACGCGCGCGGTCGGCTGGTAGTCGAAACCACCCTGTCGTCCTATCGATTCCACGCCGAAGGCGCGCAAATCCGCAATCGTCTCGGCAGCGAATTCGTCGGCGCGATCGGTATAGACCGGATAGGCGTTGGAGACGACATGGCTGCCCTCGAGCTTCAGGTCGCCATTGAAAATCCGGTTCGCCGCCACGTGCCTCCGAAAGTCCTGTTCGGCCACCTCGACTGAATTCAGGACGTGATCGGCGTTCACCTCCGCGGTGAAGTACTCGCGGCCTTCGGCCCTGCCGTAGAAGTCGGAGTAGACGGTCAGGCGCTTCCAGGCACCCTCGTGCGAGAAATTGTACAGGATCGAATCGCGGAAACCGCGGTCGCCCGAAAAGCTGAAGAACAGGCTGATCAGCGTGACCGTCGACAGCCGCGCGTCGGGAGCCTTGCCGCACAGTCTCAGGATCCGGTCGAGCGGGATGGTCGACACCACCCGGCCCATACCGATCGGTCCATCCCCGGTCTGCAGGCGGAAGGCGTCGCCGTTCCTGCGCAGCTCGTGCAACTGCTGTCCGAGCAGGAAAGTGACACCGGAACTCTCCAGCCGCTTCACCGCCACGTCGTACAGATACGAGAATCCCTCGGCAGGCCGCGCCAGCTGGGTGTTGCGCGGGCCGGACGGCGCCGCCGGCGCAAGCAGGCGTCGCACCAGGTTGCGCACCATCGCGTGCTCCTTGATCCAGAGCATGCGCTTCTCGGCGAACCTGATGTCGATCCGCTCGGGCGGAACCCCGTAGAATCGCCGCATATAGTTCTCCAGCCCCGAGCGATACAGGAGCCGGGCGCCGATCCAATAACGGGCGAACTCGCGTGCATTCGAGCGGCGGCGCTGGAACAGCCGAGCGTAAAGCACCGACAGCATGATCCGCAGCCATTCGAGGGGACCGGCCCGCACCAGATCATCGCGGATGGAAATCGGGTATTGCGTCACCATGCCCTGCGGATTGAGCCGGCCCCAGCTCGGCTCGATCGGCACGTAGCGCGGCAGGATCTCCGGCAGATGCGCGAGCAGCGGCGAGTCGTCCTGGAAGATGAAGCTGCCGATATCGAAGGTGTAGTCGCCGATGCGACGGTCAATGTGATTGCCTCCGACATGGGGGTATTCGTCGATCACCAGCACGCGGCTGCAGCCCTGCTTGATCAGCACCGAGGCCGAGACGAGGCCGCTGATGCCGGCGCCGAGCACCACGGCGTCGTACTTCGCTCCGTCCGCGTCCGGGCGGCCCTCCGCGGGGTCCGCGACGTGATCCGTGGATTGGCTGGGAAGCGGGCCGAGGCTTGGCATGTGGCGACACTGATGTCCGAGGCAAACTGCTGGTATTGCAATTGACTGGCGCGAACGCGATCACGCCGAGCAATCATCGTTGAAATGGCCGAGCGAATGCGCCAAGCGCCATGCCGTCCGGGTACCCCTCACGTCGCGCAATTGCGAGAGACATTCATACACCGTGGACGAGAGTCGTCCAGCCTCGATGCGCGACAACGTGCTTAATCAACAAGCGTGACATTCCACAAACGTGACACACACCTGTGACGACAAAACAACACACCGGCATTCCTCGATGCGCGAAAGCCGCGGCATTAATGCTAATGGCAGGAGCGATCCGCCATCGAGGTGACACGGGTTTTCAAAACACGTAATGCAGGCGGATTCCCCGTGATCCGTCAAACGGATCGCCGGCAGGTCGCGCAACACGGGACGATTTGATTGAAGGTCGCCATTATCCATTACTGGCTGGTCGGCATGCGCGGCGGCGAGAAAGTCGTCGAGGCGCTGTGCGACATATATCCGCAGGCCGACATTTTCACGCATGTGTATGTCCCTGAGATGGTCTCCGAAAAGATCCGCAGCCACCGGGTCATCCCGACATTCATCAACGCGCTGCCGCGGGCCGCGCGGATGTACAAGAGCTACCTGCCACTGATGCCGCTTGCGCTCGAGCAACTCGATCTCCGCGGCTACGACCTCGTCATCAGCAGTGAATCCGGCCCGGCCAAGGGCGTGGTCCCACCGCCCGAGGCGCTCCACGTCTGCTACTGCCACACCCCGATGCGCTACATCTGGAACATGTATGGCGACTACCGCGCCGGCGCCGGCCCCCTGACGCGCATGCTGATGCCGCCGCTCGCGCATTATCTGCGGATGTGGGACGTAAGCACCGCAGCCCGCGTCGACAGTTTCGTGGCGAATTCACAGACGGTGGCGCGCCGCGTCCGCCGCTATTACGGCGCGGACTCCACCGTCATCCATCCGCCGGTCGACACCGGTGCGTTCTCGATCGCAGATAGCAAGGAACTCGGCGATTTCTACCTGATGGCCGGCGAACTGGTGTCCTACAAGCGACCGGATCTCGCGGTCCGCGCCTTCAATGACATGAATCTCAATCTCGTGGTGATCGGCGGCGGCGAGATGCTCGACGAACTGCGCCGCCTCGCCGGGCCGACCGTCAAGGTGATGGGCTCGCAGCCCTTCGAGGTACTGAGGCAGCATTACGCGCGCTGCCGCGCCCTGATCTTCCCCGGGGAAGAGGATTTCGGGATGGTGCCGGTGGAGGCGATGGCCAGCGGCCGGCCGGTTGTCGCCTTCGGCCGTGGCGGCGCGACCGAAACAGTCGTCGAGGGGCTGTCGGGCGTGTTCTTTCCCGAGCAGAGCGTCGAGGCGATCTCGGCGGCCGTCAGGAGCCTCGGCGCGATGCAGCTCGATCCGACGAAGATCGCTGCCCACGCTGCCGGGTTTGGCCGAGCGCAATTCGCCGAGAAAATGCGCAGTCACATCGAAAGCCTGATGAGCCGCCGCGCGCAAGCGCATTAATCATCCTGCAGGGGCGACCGCCGCGGGGCCGGTGTCGATCACCGACAACTGCTCCGCCTCGATCACGAGGCAGCTTAGCCGGCCGGTTGCAAAGGCGCCGGTATCGATATTGATACGGTTGGGCTCGACCTCGATGTCATGCGCCGGCGTGTGCCCATGAACGACGATCTTGCCAAAATCCTCGTTCGAATTGAGAAATTCGTCCCTGATCCAGAGCAGATCCTGATCCTTCTGCTCCGACAGTTTGACGTTCGGCCTCACGCCGGCATGGACGAAGAAAAAATCGCCACAGGCAAACGAGGTCCGCAGGTCCCGGAAGAAACGAAAGTGGTTCTGCGGCAGGGCATTATGAAATCCCGCCTGCAACTGGGCGATCGAACTGCCGGTGACCGCGTTTTCGGGCGCGACTCCATAGGAGACCAGGGTCTCATAGCCGCCGAGCCGCATCCATTGATCGAACCGATTGGGGTCGCTCAAACATTTGATCGCGATCAATTCATGGTTACCTTTGAGAAAAACGCACTCGTGTCTCTCGCCATGTTGAATCAATCGATCGATGGTTTCACGCGACGAAGGGCCTCGGTCGATGTAATCGCCGAGAAAGACGAAAACCGGCCTCGTGTCCGGGCGCAGCGTGATATCGGCCTCTGTTTGGAGGAGCAACTCGTCAAGAAGATCGAGCCGGCCGTGAATGTCGCTGATGGCATAAACCCGAACGCCAGCCGGCAATGCCGGACGTCGTCCCAGCACCTGAAGTCGCTGACTACCCGCAAGCAATGCCGGCACGCGTCAACCCGCCAGTCGGATATCGAGGGAGAGCCATGTCATTCGCGGCACAATAGCGAGGTTTTCGGATTCGACAAACCTGGATGGTGCCGCGGCGTTCGTCCGATCCGGATCCCGCCGATCCCGCGCCCCAGATGCTTGAAATCGACCATGAAAGCACAATGTTGTCAAATACATAAATGCAATCTCGATTTGACGCGGAACTCCGCGAATAAACCACAATGGGCATGTCCAGTTGATACCTACACCTGCGTGAGATATTGTTTGTCGAATGCTTAAGCCCTGCTGCGATTGGGCGATGGTCGGAGTTTTTTTTCATGCGTATCGGATTATTTGTCAGGGCATTTTACGCCTTGATTGTGGTCGCATGCTGCTCGTCCCCCCTGCTGGCCAAGCCCTGCATCGCGCCTCCGCTGTCGGACGCAGCGATCAGCCAGTTCAAGGCAAACCCTGAGGCGATCATCGCGCCCGGCTCGGATACCCGCACGATCGAGGCAACGGTGCGCGACTTGACGGGGACGGATGCCACGCTCGCGGCCGATTTCATCGGTCTCGCAAAGCAGGCCAGCCCGCGGTTCCAGACAGCCATCGCGGCCGGCCTCGCTCAGGCCGCTGTGGCCTGTCAAACCATCGATCAGGAAGCAGCGCTGCTCATCCAGCAGGCCGTTGCCGCGTTTAATGACGGCCAGTTCCAGGACGCCTTCGCTGCGGTTGCAGGCGATCTTTCCACTGCAGCAGTGGCGGCGGCGACACAATCCGCGAACAGCTCGGTGGGCAGCGTCGAGATCATCAATCCGAATAAGGGCGGGACATCCACGACGAACCCCGGCGGTGGCGGCTCGCTGACTGTTCTCCAGATCACCTCCGGTGGAATTGCCGTGGCAAGCCGGTCCGCAGCGCTCACCAGGACGACGACGTCGGCGAACCCGGTCAGCCCGACGCGCTGAACGCTGCGAAGATGCGGAAAGTTGACTCTCGTTGCCGGACTTTGAGGAGCCGATGAACTTAGCCGGTCAGTTTTCAAACTATACGCCGGCGGTCGACAACGGCCCCCCTGCAGAACAGTTTCCGTTGCGGCACATCTGGGAGTTCCTGAAGCGCCAGTGGCGTCTCATCGCACTGGTGACCTGTCTGGCGATCACCCTTGACGTCGTCTATCTGGCGGTCACGCCGTCGCGATATACCGCCCAAGCGGACCTGATCATCGATACGAAGAGGGTCAGTTGGACGCAGTCCGAACTTGCGACGGAAAATCGCACGATTGAGGACGCGTCGGTCGAGAGCGAAATCGAGACGACCAAATCGGAAAAAGTCGCGCTCGCCGTTGTTCAACGGCTTCATCTCGATGAGGATGCAGAGTTCGTCGGCGCCGGGAGCAACCTGAAGTCCCGCATCCTTTCCCTGCTGAAACTCTCCCCAGGCGCGGGAGCCGTCGCCTCGAAGGAGGACCTCACCCGGCGGGCTCTGGGGACCCTCAAGGACAATCTGAGGGTCATGCGGCTCGGACGCAGCTACATCGAGCAAATCGCGTATACGTCGCTTGATCCGGCGAAGGCAGCCACGATCGCCAACGTCGTTGCGGAAGCCTACATCGAAGATCAACTACAGGCAAAGTTCGATGCAACCCACCGCGCCAGCATCTGGCTCGAACAGCGGATTGGAGAACTTCGCCAGCAGGCAAGCGACGCCTACAAGGCCGTTCAGGACTTCAAGTCCCAGAACGGCATCATCATCGGCGTCGAGGGAAAGCTCGCCAGCGAAGTCGAACTCGATCAGCTCGGAGTTGCTCTGGCAAAGGCTCGCGCGGATACCAGCCAGGCCAAGGCACGACTCGACCGCATCGAGCGTGTGCTCGAGCATCGGACCGACAAGGGAAGCTTCGATATTCCCGATCCCATCGTGACCGATGCGCTGAACAATCCCGTCATCACCAAGCTTCGCCAGCAGTTTCTTGACGATCAGAGCAAGGAATCGGAATGGAGCGCGCGATATGGCGCGGACCACCAGGCGGCGCGAAACCTGAGGGCCGAGATGGCCGCTCTGCAGCGCGCGATTTGGGACGAGATCTCCCGCATCGCGGAGAGCTACAAGAGCGAGTTGCAGATCGCGAAGAGTCAGGAAGAGTCGATCGACAAGCGCATGAGCGAGGTCTTCCAGCTTTCAGCATCGACGCGGCAATCACAAGTTCGCCTGCGCGAGTTGGAGACGGCCGCGAACACATATCGCGGCATCTACGAGACCTTCCTGTCCCGTTTCACGCAATCCGTGCAGCAGCAGTCTTTCCCCTCGACCGAGGCTCGCATCATTACGGCTGCAACGCCTCCACGCGGGCGAAGCTCGCCCAAGATCAGCCTCACCCTTGCCCTTGCCACGGTCTGCGGACTGGGACTTGGACTGCTGTCGGCATTCGCTCGCGAGCAGATGAATCGCCAAATCCACACACGGGCCCAGCTCGAGGCGCTGTTGGGCACGACGTGCCTCGCGGTCCTTCCGGCCTTCCAGGACAAGAACTCGGCCGTGCGCAAGCAGGGTGGCCGGCGGGAATCGGCGGCGTTCATGCAACTCAACGATGCTCCGCCGTTTTCCGCGACCGCAGAGGCACTGCGCTACATAAAAGTTGCGATTGATCTGCATCCGTCGGGCGGCAAGGTCATTGGATTTGTGTCTGCCCTGCCGAGCGAGGGAAAGACGACGGTCGCTGCGGGCTTTGCCGCCTTCGTAGCCAAGAGCGGCGCGCGCACGTTGCTGATCGACGGAGATTTGCGGAATCCGTCGATGACCAGCACGCTCGGATACGACAATTCCCCCGGCCTGCTGGACATGGTCGCAGACAAGTCGCAGTTCGACGAGATCGTCATCACCGACTCCAAGTACAAGTTTGATTTCCTGCCCGCTTCGACACGCATCAAGCCGTCGAACAGCTCGGACATCCTGAACTCGGCCATAACCAGGCGGACCCTCAAGGCCGCAAAGATGGACTACGATTACGTACTCGTCGATTTGCCCCCGATTCTGCCGGTGGTCGACGTCAAGGCTGTGGCCCATCTTTTCGATGCGTTCGTTCTGGTGGTGGAGTGGGGCAGCACCTCGACGGAGGAGATCCTGAAGGCCGTTGCCGCCTCTCCTCTCCTGTCCGAGCGGTTACTCGGCGCGGTTCTCAACAAGGCCGACGAAGCCGTCATGCGTCGGTTCGAAGGCTACTCGGACCGGAGCTACAACAGCTACTACACGAACGACACGATCGCCGAGAAGGTCTGATCCTTCATGACGTCACGGCCCAGGCCTCGTTACCGCTCATTCGTGTTGCCGGTCTGGGTCGCTGTCATAGGCTGTGCCGGTGCGGCCTGGGGAATGTCGCACCTCGCCAGTTCCGCGGCCGCCGACTCGTTTCTGAACCTCGAAACGCACATCCTGCAATTCGAGACCTTCAGCCCCAATACAATGCCCGACTTGATGTCGGAAGGCGCCGCACAGAACCTTAGTGCATGCGAAAGCCACGCCCAGCGGGCGCTGCTGCTACTCGAAATACCGTTGGCGGACGCGGCCCTGCGCTCCGGCGCGGTCGGAGATTTCGATCAACGCGTCCAGTCCCTCGAGCGACGCGCTAGAGAGACCCTGACCTGTGCCCCCCGTGATCCACTCGCATGGCTGATCTTGTTTGGGCTCCAGGTCTTGCATGGCCGCATCGAACCGGGTGCGTTCGATCTCCTGGCAATGTCTTACGAGACCTCGCCGAACGAGGCATGGGTCGCTCTGCGCAGGACAATCGTCGCGACGCCAGTCGTGCTTTCGGCCCCGGAACCAACGCGGGAAAAGATACTGACGGAGTTCGTCGACCTGGTTGGCAACGGATTTCCGGATATCCCCGCCGGGGCCTATCTGAGGGCTTCGCCTGCCGTTCGGGCAGTTCTGCGATCACGGATTGAGCAGCTGGATTCCCGAAGTCGGCAATCCTTCTCGGATGCCTTGCGAAAGCTCGCTCCATGATCAGGCTTGCTGAAGGCGGAGTGAGGGCGGCCCTTCACGGGCATTGCCCGCTTTCGCTTCTTGATCGGCTCGGCGGTCGCGAAAGCCCGGCGTGCGAGGGCCGACATTCACTTTAATGTTAATGATTGAGAATAGATTATTAAATGAACCCGAACCTTCCGGCTGCCTCATAGACAAACAGAGGGAGCCCTGTTAGGCAGCGCGTCAATGCCGCGTTTTGCAGCAACTGTATGCATACGGATTGATGGCGATACCGAAAAGGTTAATGAAATCCTGAAGATGATCGATTCAGTTTAATAAAACTTGCATAGAATACGGGCTTGCATAGAATGCGGACTTGTCGATATTTTGCGCTGCACACATCATAATTGCTGAACGTAAAAGAAAGATTAAGAGACCGGTTGGGCGTGCTTTTGAGCGGTTCTTTTTTTGGAGTACCGAAATGAATAGTTTGGCAGATGCGCAGGGCAAATTCCGGTTTGCTTCGGCACGGTCAAAAGCTCCTGTCGGGCGCACTTCGAAAAGATTGATTGATATCGTCCTGGCCCTTTCTGGGATTGTCCTGATCGCGCCGCTTTTGGTCATTTGCTTCGCCGCAATCGTGCTCACGTCGCGGGGTCCCGCGCTGTTCCGTCACCGACGCGTCGGTTTCAATGGAAAGCATTTTGACTGCCTGAAATTCCGCACCATGGTGCCTGATGCGCCAGCCCGCTTGCGTGAATTGCTCGAAACGGATCCGATAGCCGCGGCCGAATGGCACGCCAATCGTAAGCTTCGCTACGATCCTCGCATCACGGCGATCGGAGCAATCCTCCGCAAATCGAGCCTCGATGAACTGCCGCAGCTGTTCAATGTCCTCAAGGGCGATATGAGCATTGTCGGTCCACGTCCGGTGACCGACGAGGAACTGGAGCGCTATGCGGGCTCCATCGGCGAATATCTCGCCTGCCGGCCGGGAATAACGGGCCTTTGGCAAGTCAGCGGACGCAGCACGACGAGCTACGAAAAGCGTGTCGCATGCGACGCGTTCTACGCGCGCAATTGGTCCATGTTACTCGATGCCAAGATAGTCGTTGTGACGCTGCCCTCCCTCATCCTCTCGGACGGTGCCTACTGACAGAGCCGTCTGGGCGCCGTTCCTCGACCGAGGCTTGCCTCGGCTTGGGTAAGCCGGTCGAGCTTGTGCGGTCGCCGACCATTCTCCGAAGAGTTCCAAAATGACCGCGCCGCGCAAGCGACTGCGGCTCAGTGCGTTAACACGCCAGTTGGCTCCCCGCGATCACTAAACATGGAATCAATGTAGAGAGGCAGCGAGACCGCGTGGCTTTACGTTAATACACCGTCGAGATTGCCCGGTTCTTCCGTTGCAGTTATTGGTCTTCATGCGTCAAAACGGCAACGTACGAATGACCGATCTCAAACGCGTCAACCTGCAGGCTTCCAAGATCCACCGTGCACCGGCACGGACAGGACGGAAGATCGCGATCTGCTCGCTGGCCGTGTTGATTGCAGCAACGATGGCCGTCTGGTTTGCCTTTCTGGGCTGGGGGATCGTCGAAATCTTTCGATCAATCGTGATCGCTCTCAAGGGCCTCTGGACCGCATTCACCTAGCGCAATGATTCACGTCCACTCGGCGCAACGAGCAAATCTTCGACGAGGAATTCGCAGCAACTCGTGCCGGCAGTTTTTGGCGTTACAGGAGACTTTGGTCGATGACTAACATTCTCGTGGCTGGCGGAGCTGGCTACATCGGCTCCCACACATGCCTTGATCTGTTCGGCAAGGGCTACACTCCGGTCGTATTCGACAACCTCTCGAACGGTCACGCCGAGTTCGTGAAATGGGGCCCGCTCGAGGTCGGTGACATCAGGGATCGAGACAGACTTGACCAGGTCCTCGCCAAGTACAAGCCGCTGGCCATCATCCATTTTGCTGCGGCAATCGAAGTTGGCGAGTCGATGCGCAACCCTGGCGCCTACTACGAGAACAACGTCGCCGGGACGATAACCCTGCTGCGGGCCGCGCAGGCCGCAGGCATCGACAAGATCGTGTTCTCGTCGACCTGTGCCACGTACGGAATTCCCACATCGATCCCGATGGATGAAAAACATGCGCAGCAGCCCATCAATCCGTACGGGCGAAGCAAGCTCATGGTCGAAGACATTCTGCGAGACCTGGATCGCTGCCAGGGTTTTCGATCGGTCATTCTGCGCTATTTCAATGCTGCCGGCGCCGACCCGGAGGGGCGCATCGGCGAGTGGCATACGCCGGAAACGCACGCCATTCCAATCGCGCTGGACGCCTCATTAGGCCGCCGGCCGCACTTTCAGGTCCTCGGCACCGATTACGAGACACGCGATGGATCCTGTGTCCGCGATTTCGTCCACGTTCTGGATCTGGCGGACGCTCACACCCGTGCCGTCGAGCATCTCCTGAGCCAAGGCTCGAGCTGCGCGCTCAACCTTGGTACAGGAACGGGGACGACGGTGAAGGAATTGCTCGATGTGGTTCGGCGCGTGGTCGGCAAGGACTTCGAGATCAAGTACGGACCTCGTCGCGAGGGGGACTCGCCTGCACTCGTCGCCGACAACAGCCTGGCACTGCGCACCATCGGCTGGTCAACGCGCCATGATCTGAATTCGATCATCGAGACCGCCTGGCGCTGGCACGCGAACCACCTCCCGGCCTGAGTTCGCTTCTCGCAGACCATTGTGTGGGCGTGCGGTGCAATTCTACTGTTTTTTCAAACCCTTGATTAACACTGTTCGATAGTGGGAATCTTAACTCGGCAAAGCGACAATTCACCGATCGATGGCGCGCCACTCGGCGATCGCATCCTTCCGATATGGTGGTTTACTCATGGCGCGCTTTGCTTCCATCGTATTTCTCGTCCTGGTATCCGGCCTCCTTTCGAAGGTCGCCCATGCCCGCACGCTCCTGTCGCGAGCGCCGTATCCCCTCGCGCCAATCGCGGAAGCTTCACCGACATTGGCACCATTCCAGCACGTGCGCTTCTGCATTCGTTATCCGACCGATTGCAAATCGAACCCTGAGGAAAACGAGCGTATCGATTTGAATCCCGAAACGCTCGAGCTGCTGAGCCGAGTGAACCGCGACGTCAACGCCGCCATCATCCCGATCGTTAAGGACTATCGGTCTGACGTCCAGGAAAGCTGGACGATCTCCCCTGTCATGGGCGACTGCAACGACTATGCAGTCACGAAGCGGCATGAGTTGCTCGAGGGCGGCCTGCCTTCCAGAGCTCTGCGACTTTCAGTGGTCAAGACCGACTCGGGTATCGGTCATCTCGTGCTTCTCGTCGCGACGACGAAAGGCGATGTGGTTCTGGACAATCTGACCGACACGATCAGGTCTTGGAACCAGACGGATTATCAGTGGCTGAAGATCCAGTCCGGCACCGACGCCAGGTTCTGGTTTGCAGTCAGACCTTCCGGCATGCCTGTCTCGCAGATTGAGCAGAACGTTCGCTTTGCCGATCGTTGATCGTTGAGAGCAGTTCGCTCCATGGACCGGGCTTCCCCGGCGCCGCGGCTCTGCGTGAGGGCAAACACCGACTATCCGCCACCGCCAAGCGGGTCGATGCCGGCCCTTGAACCCTAAAGGGCGATCCGACGCGTGCGAGGACCCGTCCTGGTCGGCTCCTCAGCCGACGACCTGGCGAGCCCGCACCCGAGCAAAATCCAGAACACGATGAAGTAGCCGGGTATTTGCATCGAGAAATCGATGGCCGAGTGCAAGTAGCTCAGCACGGCTATCCCCATGGTCGCGGCAAGCGTCAGACGATCGCTATTCCTCGAATTCATCGCGCTACGACCAAGGATCAACAGGGAGGCGACTGCGCCGAGTACCACGAGAACGCCAATCGGAATCCCCATCTCGAAGAATATCTCCAGGATGGTGGAGTGCGCGTATTCCCAGACGCCCCCCATGTCGAAGCCATGGTGCCTGAACGATGGAAACAAATCGCCGAAAGTTCCCGCCCCGGCCCCCAGCACCGGTCGGTCACGAATGGCGGCGATACAGAATTCGTAGACGAACCATCGTCCGTCGTCGAACAATCCCTGGCTTCCGATACGCCCCATCTGGCTAAGCCACAGAAGCGTCACTGCGAGCGCGACGCTCCCCGCCACCAACAGATACCAGAACTTCGGCTTCAAGCTGTTTGCGATCATCAAACCGATTGCAACGACCAGTCCCAAGCTCGAACAAATCAGACCACCGCGCGAACGGGTCAGAAGCAGCGCAAAGAAGCATATCAATGCGGCCGCGGCACGGAGGATCAGCTTGAAGACAATTCGTTCGTAGGACGGCGTCAGCAGAAGTATTCGCAGCGAAGAAAAATTGAGCGACTGAGCCGTGCGAAACGCCAGGCTGGCCCACAGGATGACGCCAATGCCGACGAAGGTCGCAGCGGTGTTGTGATTGACGAAGCTCGCGGTGAGGCTGCCTTGATATGCGAGCTTTGGCGCCCACAAGAGCATGTTAGGCGTGAATGCCAGGGCAGCCAGGCCGTAGGTCGCATAGAGCAGGATCAGATATCGCGCAAAGGCAAACAGTACGTCGGTGTTGTTTCGCGATGTGCCGACGAAAAAGCCGCACGTGAAGGATGTCAGGACAAGCAGGAAGTGTCCGACCGCGACGGGCGGTATCTCGGCCCGGCTTGATATCCGCGGGGCCAGATCCAACTCTAGGAGCTCCCTTGCGCGTTGCCAGATCGGATCGTTCAACGGATCGATGAGGCGAGGAACGACCTGCAACATGGCTGCGAAGGCGTATGCGCCACAAAGGGCGAAAAAGACGTACAGATAAACACGCTGTCTGCGGCCGAGAAGCGGTCCTGCCGCGCCGCAGATCGTACAGATCGACAGGACAATCGTCCAGATGACCACCCAGACCTGATCGACCGAGCCGAAAAACAACGGCGCCAGGCCCAAAGTTACAATTGTGCCCCAGAGCTGGATTGATCTCGCCGTCTGCACCGGAAACCTCAATTCCGACCGGCAAAGCACAGGGACGAGATCAAGATGCCCAGCTCTAGGCTACCAGGCGGTCTTCGTGGCTGTGTTCAGGTTCGTCACCGCACCCGATGTGTTGGAGACGGTATTGGCCGTGTTGTTGATGAGCGTCAGCAGCTTGTAGTAGTCCACCACCCTCGCGTTGGCCACGTACATCACGTCCTTGGTTCGCATCTGGAAGCCGGCAGCCAGCAGATAACCGGACGGATCGCGCAGGTTGACCCGATAGATGGTCGGGATTCGTTCATAGTTGAACTTGGTGGTGTCGACGCCGAGCTTCTCCAGGAAGCGACGATCTTCGTAGCGATAGACAAACACCTCAGCCGGATCAGACTGCTGATCATTGAGACCGCCGGCTTTGCCGATCGCCTGCGCCAGCGTCAGCGTCTCGACGTCAAACGGAATTTCCGAGTTGAAGCCAAAGACGTTCTGATTGAGCGCGCCAAGCGCCGTGAAGGTCGGAGCCTCATGAGTGATGAAAATCACATCGTTTGGTCGGATGAAGATGTTCTCGCGAGGATCGTGCACGACGCGGCTCAGCAGCACCCTGACCTTCTTGCCATCGCGCTGCAGGGTCACGTAGCTCTCGATCGCCTCGAACTTCGGACCACCGGCGCGCGCGAGCAGCGCCAGCAGGCGCTCGCCAACGCTGTTGAGCGCGAGCACGCCGGGCGTGTTGACATCACCAAGGACGCTGACGACGCTCGAATGCTGCTGGTTGAGGCTGACCACGACCTGGGGTTCGATCGCGCGGTTGCGCAGCCGGGCCACTATGGCCTGCTGGATCTCCGTCAACGTCCGTGCGGCCGCAGGAATCTCGCCCGCGTAAGGGACGGTAATGTTGCCGTTCTGATCGACCGCCTGCGGCGGCAGATCGACGAAATTGCCCGGGCGAGCACCCGCCGCCGTCGCCGGCGTAAACAGGCCGCCTGGTGCCGCTTCGAAGATCGAGATATTCAGCACGTCGCCGACGCCTGCCAGCTGCTGCGGCTTGGGGCGCTTGTCAGGAAATGCGCCCTGGAAGGAGACTACGTTGGGCTGAGACAGAAAACCGAGCGTGTCAGCACTCACATCGACCAGTGCGTACGGCAGCGCAGTATCGGACTGCAGGCGCGTCGTGGCCAAACTCTGCACCGCATTGCTCTTTGGCCCCGTGCCAGGCAATTCCGAGCATGCGGGCAGCAAGGCTGCGGCCGCAAGCGCGATCAGTAGTGCACAAAGCCGCTTCGACACGCGGTGTTCTCGCCGTTTCATGACATCGACAGGCGCCGATCCACGCCAAGCGGGGCGGGCTCTTGAGGTTTCAGCAGGTGAGGCAACTCGAATGAACAAAGATGCCGTCCCTCACTCTGTGCTTGTCGAGTTTTATGGTTAATTTGAAGTTAAGTGGTCTCGAAATGGCCCCAACCGAGGGCAATCCCTTTCAGACCCTACAAGGCGACTCTCGCGCATCAAAGAGCCGACTGGCCGCGAACAGGTGTTTTGCGCCGCCAGTTGCAATTGCGCCACATCCAGCCGCTTCAGAAAAGTCAAATAAAATCAAATGGATGCAATCTTCGCGGCAGTCTCGGCCGCCGAGCCGGTGGGCAGCCTGTTGAAAGAGCCGCTTCGCTGGACGTTTATGTCCACCCGGAGGGCGCGCCGCCACTGCAAAGAACCCAGCATGTGCATCAGGATGCGCAATCGGTCCGGACGTCGTCAGCTCTTCAATTCAGCATGGCAAGCCAAACTTCTTATAAATCGAATCGAGCCCTTGCTTCGCGATGGGTGGATTCGGTGCCTTGATTGTGGGTGATTTTGATCAAATGCCATGCTGTACTTGACGAAATGATTCGTCGCGCCAAACGTTCGCGATATCCAAGAGTTCGCGAAGTCATTGTAATCAAAGTTTAGGTAAGTTCGACGTACGCTGGCACCTGCTCACTAGTGGGTGATTTAGCGCATGAATGCTGGCTATTGACCTTGGAAACGCCGGAATGGGTTACGCAGCTGTGGCTCTGGCGGCAGTCGGTTTCGTGGCCGGCCTCATAATTGGACTAAGAACGCTGTTATTGATTCTTGGCTTGCTGCTGCTGATCTCCGTCTGTTTCGCGATCAGCTGCGGTTTCTCTTTCCTGGATGCGGTCTTGACCGTGATGGGTGCCCAAACGATCGTGCAGGGATGCTACTTTCTTGGTTTGATCGCCAGGGCGGTGTTCGGCACCAATCGCGCCGGACACATGCTCTAGAGTCTACCGCGAGCATCAGTTCGAAGCCTCTGCTTCAGCGACTTGCGCCGCCAATTTAGAACTTCAGACATTCCGAATAGAACGTGCCATTCGCCGCATCCGTTCGCTCCAGACATTGAGCGAGATCGGTGATGGCCCCCGCGACCGTGAAGTCATACCCCTGATTTTTCAGAACGAGCACGTAACGCCCTGGCGGAAGCTCAAAATCCGGGGCGGATGATTGCACGAGCAACATCTCGGAATTTCCCGGGATCGGCCGCACCCGCATTTCGTACGAAACGCTACGCATGTTCCACGTATTGGATACCGCGTTGAAAACGGGCTTGCCCTTGGCATCGAATGACATCGCCCGCACCACGCGCGCCACAACCCGAACCTCGATTCGGTCTGTCGCGTTCACGCCGATATCTCGACGGAATATGATGAATTTTGCCTTGCCGTCCGGCAAAATCGTGCGGCTAGGCTTGTCGATCGGGGTCGAAACCGCGATCCGCTTGTCCGGTACCGCCTCGGAGAGAGTGAAGAGTTCGCTCAATTTGTCATTGCTGAGGGCGTACACGCCATAGTCGCTGGGCAGCGGAAAAGGCGCGGGCGCGGCGATGGCAGGACTTGCATCGGCCGCTGCCGGCGCGGCCGGGGTCGTGTTCGCCGCCGGCGCGACGGCCGACGGCTTGATGAGCTTCGATGCCGTCAACTGAGCAAAGTGCCATTGGTCGTCGATCGAGGGGAATCTCTGCCTGTAATACGCCATTCCGGCAACCAGGCCGAACAGAAGCATCCCGACGCCGAAACGCGCCAGCGCCGACCGCCGGGAGCCCGCGTGCACTTCGACGAACGGCTCCTCCTTCGGGCGCAGGTACGCTCTCCGAGGTGCCAGAATTTCTTCGGTCTGAACTGCCACCGGCCGCAAGGTTGTCACCGCAGGGCCCGGTGGGGGGGCGGCTGTGAGTTGCATTTTTGGAGTGGACGCCGGCGGATTGGGTGGTGGAAGCCGTTCCCTCTCCTCCCGAGATATCGAGAACTCCTCGACCCCCTGGATCGCCGTTTCCAACGCGGCGGCCAGACGCTCCCGTTCATTTTCGTCAGTCCAGGAGGTATCGATCTTCAGTCTCGCACGCGCAAACTCGTAGATGGTCAGGCGCATCTGAGCGGGATCGTCTTTCACCGCACTGATCATTCGCTGCAGAATCAGCGCGTATTCGATCTCCTGCGCATGCGGCGAGACCATCCGTTGCTGATCGACGCTCGGGAATTCAGGTTTCATGACCACTTTGAGTTGCCGATGACCGTCATTAAATCACCCAATTACTTGAATGATCAAGGTTTTTCATCCTTACCCCGCCTTTCCTGCGGGCGCCTCGCCTGTTTATCGCGGCGACATTGCAACGCACGTCAGTTATGCGCGGTCCCGTCCAAGCCGCTTGTCAAAAGCGCGCGGACGCTGCATGGCTTGGCGAGGCCTGCGCGTTGCATCTATGGTAGTCCGTGACGAAGAAGGCTCAACGGAGGGGTCAGGACATGTCGCCGATCACCAAGATCGCTTTTGCTGCAACATTCGGTGCCTTCATTGGCATATCGGGTCCTGCGTCTGCTGAGGGAGGCCGTCTATACCCGCTGACTCGTTGCGGACCGGATCTGGCCTACCTTTGCCGCCTCCATGGTTCCTTCGATTCAGTGCCGTTCCACTATAATCTTGCGATCTATCCCGGCTGTATCAAAACCGTTGCCGTTCAAACCCCGCATGGCGTTCAGCGCCAGCGCGCGGTGGTTTGCGGAGCCCCCGATCGTCCCTCGGTCTGGTGGTGGTAGCAAAGCCGAGCGCGGGGGGAACGGCTACTTGTTCGTTCTGACCGGCTTGGCCGGATTGATCGCCGGCTGGATGGGCGCGTTCCGGATCAACCCATTGCTGTTTGGCGTGGCCTGATTGACCCCTTTCTGAGAATTGGTTCCAGCGTCCCGCGCAATGTTCCCGTACATGTCGCGTTGACTCGAGACACCGTATTGCTGCGCCGAGGCTGGACCGCCTAACGCCACCAAGCACAAAATTACCAGACCTAATCTCATACGCATTGCCGATCTGCTCTTAAAACAGGAAAGCCCGAGCGGGAGCTTAGCAGCGCGATGCTGCACCGTCTCGTGTCTATCGTATCGATCCGGCGTTTGAGCAAGAAAACTTGTCATGCGAGGTGATCGGCGCGGCTTGATCCCGCATCTTCAGCGTATTGGCCGCGAGACGAAGGCCTTGCCGCGCTCAAGGGTCTCAGGCATGAGAGCAACGCGCCGCGGTTCGTAGCCGCCCGCGCGCGGCAGTCCGCCGACACGGAGGGGGTCTCGATGGAATGGGTTCTGCTGGTATCCTTGCAGTGGATTGTTTTTGGCAGCCCAACCCAGCCGACCATGCAGGTGGTTCAGCCCTTCGCCTCGGAGGAACTCTGCAACAAGGCAGCCGAGACGATCCGGAGCGAGATCAACACGCCAATCGGCTCCGGTCAGCGCGTCCAGACCCTAGGCCGCGTGGTGTGTCTGTTGCGCAAGGACAAGTAAGCCTGCAAAGCGGAACGGCCCGGTCTGGCAGTGAAGCACGCGTTGCAAGCAAGGCATCGAACGCGCGCTGCCAAACAGTGGGCATAGTCGAGCCGTGGATCCTCGATCGCGTTGGTCAACGCAGCAGGAACGGCTCAGCCCAGGTCGTGGTTTGGCCGGAGGTCAATAGGCACCGGGCAGATAAACAACGCGGCTCTGATAAAGGTGGCACTTGAAGAACGGCCCCCAGTTCGCCGCCGGATAGATATAGCTCAGCGGGGAAAGGCTGTTACTGTGATTGTAATCGTCTTGGAGAGAATGGCCGCAATAGCCGTACCGGTGCGTTTTCGCCTGCGACGGCGACGCCAGACAAACGGCAAAGACAACCGCAAGTGCAATTGACCCGGCTCTCATGAAAGACCTCCAAAAGTAATCGCTCCGGGCGCTCCAGCAATTCGAACTGTCGCGCGCCAAGGGTCATTGTTGCGCCCGCACGGGAGGGACGCAAGTTCGAAATTCGGGGAACGGTCCCGGCGTCCTTGCGCCGCCCTCATCCCTGAAACGCGAACAGCTCGATCGGCTCGTTGAAGCCGCGCACGGCATGCCGGCCGACCCGCTCGAGCGCGAACTCGTTGTCCACCAGCGTCGCGAAGTCGCGCGACAGCAGCACCGGCTTGCCGAGCTGCTTGGTGAGCGTCTCGAGGCGCGAGGCCATGTTGACGGCGGGGCCGATCACGGTGAAGTCGAGCCGGGTACGCGATCCGATATTGCCGTACATGACGTCGCCGACATGGACGCCGATCCCGTAGTTCAGCGGCGCGCGGCCGGTCACGCTGTTTCGCGCGTTCAGGGCGTTCATGGCCTGGCGGGCTTCGGTCACGGCGCGGAGCAAATTGGCGCAGGCGGCGGGCTCATGAAGCGGAAAGATCGCGAGCAGGCCGTCGCCGATGAACTTCAGGATTTCGCCGCCGTGCCTGGCGATCGGTTCCGACATCGCGTCGAAATAATCGTTGAGCAGATCGATGACGTCGTCGCGCGGCCAGTTGTCGGAGATCATGGTGAAATCCCTGAGGTCGCAGATCATGATCGCGGCGCGCACCGTCGTGCCGGCGCCGCGCCGCGTTGCACCGGCCAGGATCAGCTCGCTGGCATGGGAGCCGACATAGGTCTCCAGCAGAGTTCGCGCCAGGCGATTCTTGATCCGGATCTCGCTGACCAGCGCCAGTACCGGCAGCAGCTTCTTCAGCGCGACGATATGCGCCGCGTCGAACCCGCCGGGCCGCCCGGTCGCGAAGGTGACGAGATGCCGCTTGCCGAGCGTGTGGTACAGCGGCCAGGCCACATAATCGGTGAAGCCTTTCTCGCGCATCTCGTCATAGAGCGCGTGTTTGCGCCCCTGCGCGGGATCCTGCTCGAGATTCTCGCGCACCTCCGTGGCACCGTCCAGCAATTCGTTGGCGGGGCTGCCGATGAATTCGGGGCGCTCGCGTGCATCGTAATCGACCCGCGCGAGCTCTGCCTCGCGCATGCCGTCGGCCCACATGAAGCGGGCGCCGAGCCATTGCGGATGATGGATCAGGACATGCAGCGTCGAACGCTGCAGGGGGATGCCCGCCTGCTGGAGCCGGATGCACATCTCGGCGAAGATGTTGTCGATGAAGCGCTCGTCGCGCGTGCCGTTGGTCAGCCAGTCGATCACGCCGTCCGAGAGCGTGGCGGCATCGTTGATTGGCGGCGCGGTCATATCCTGGCCTTCGACGACTGTCTGCATGGATGGAGATATCGTGCCCCGGCGACGCGGCGTCAACCTGGCCGTTTGCCCGGATTGTACGCAGCGCCGGCCCGTCCTAGCCGACCAGACGGATCGATCCCACTACCACCAGGCCCGAAACCAGCGTGAGGGTCGATGCCGCGGCCAGCTCGATCCTCAGCGTGTCCTGGTGCGACATCGCAAAATCCTCAGCCTCGATGCGGACGCGGCATTCGCCTTGCGCGGCGTAGACCAGATGCGTGCCGGCGGGAAGCGATCGCTCGCCGGGCTGCCTGATCGCGTCGAGCGCGATCTCCGCCGCACCGCGCCGGCCCATCAGGTTGACGACCTCGACCGGACCGGCCTCGAGCACGGTCACGATCTCCATCTCGCCGGTGAAGCGCACCGCCGTGAAGGGTTCACGCTCGTCGAACTCCTGCGCCGGCGATCTCAACACCAGCCCGCGTCCGCCGACCACCATCTGGAGACGATCGATTCCCGGCATGTGCGAGAACGGACCGGGCGCCACGATCGGCGTGGAAGCGAAGCGCCACAGCAGGCTGTCCCAATCCCTCGCCGGGCTGCCCGGACGATGGGCATCCGCGATATCGGTGAAAATGCCGCCGCCGTTCTTCCAGGGCGAGCGGGTGTAGTCTTTCGATTTGAGCATCGTGGTTGTCATGTCGCGAGGTCCGTCAGGGAGGTGGCCTCAAACCGATAGCATACGCCCGCCTGACGCGCGTGATGGTTGGGCTTTGCCAACAGGTTTGACGGGAGCCCAAGAGCACCCTCCCTGCTACTTGGTCGCCAGCGTCTCGACCGGCCGCCATGATTCATCGGGCGCCGTCGCGGCCAGGGTCCGGCAGCGATCGCGCATCAGCTGCGCCGGTCCATCGTCGCCGCGTTCGTCGAGCACGGCGTCGAACGCGGCGAGCGCGTCGGCAAACCGGCGTGCGCGGTAATGGGCGAGCCCTTGCGCATAGCGCGTGATCCAGCCGGCGGCGGCCTCGGCCTCTCCGGCCAGCGCGATCAGCTCGTAGACCGCGAAACCCTCCTCGCGTCCGTACACGGCGATGCTGTCGATCTCGCGGGTCACGATGGCGACGCGGGCGAGCCGCTCGGTCGCCTCGCCGATCAGGATCTGCGTGCCGTAGACCTTGTTGGTGCCTTCCAGCCGGCTTGCGACATTCACGGCGTCGCCGATCACCGTGTAGTTCAGGCGCAGCTCCGATCCGATATTGCCGACCAGCATGCGGCCGGAATTGATCCCGATCCGGATCTGCAGCGGGCGGCCGAGATCGTCGGAGAGGCCGGAGGCCGCGATCGCCCTGCGACAGCCGAGCGCCGCACGGCAGCAGCGCACCGCGTGATCCTCCTGCGGCTGCGGCGCGCCCCAAAACGCCATCACGGCGTCGCCGATGAACTTGTCGATGGTGCCGCCGCTGGCGACGATGGCCTCCGAGGCGAGATCGAGATAGCGCGACAGCAGCGGCACGACGCGGTCGCCGAGCCGCTCGGATAGTCCGGTGAAGCCTGCGATGTCGATGAACATCACGCTGAGCTCCTGGATGCTGCCGCCGGGCCGGGCCTCGACGCCCTGGCGCAGCAGCGCGCGCACGAGATCGGCGGGGATGAACTTGCGGAAAGCCGAAAGTCCCGACGCCATCTCGGCGATCGCACCCGACAGGCTCGCGATTTCCTTGACCCGCGACGGATGCCGGCGGACGCGCTCCAGCGCAAAGGTCTCGACATGGCGGATCTCGCCGACGACGCGCGACAGCGGCGCCGCGATGACGAAGCGCGCCAGCATCGCGGACGCCAGTGCCGCGAGCACGGCGCCGACGGCAAGGCCGACGATCAGCCGCCGCAGCGTGGTCTCGACCGGGCCGAGAAACTCGGCCTCGGGGATCACCGTTGCGAGCGACCAGCCGGGAAACGGCAGCGGCGTGAGCGTGACTTCGTAGGCGTCGCCAGCCGACATGAGCTGGCTGCGCCACGCTTCCTTGCGTCCGGCTTCACCCGCCTTTTCCAGCGCCACACGCGCGAGCGGCAGCAGGGTCGTGTCGCCGCGCGCCGGATGAAGCTCGTCGGCATCCTTGTCCGGCGCGGCGATCAGCTCGCCGCTGCCATCGACGATGAAGGCGGTCCCGGTACGACCGACCTCCAGCTGCGACAGGAAGCGCGCCAGCCTCGTATATTCGATGACGACGGCCAGAACGCCCTGCCGCTCCTGATAGACGTCGATCGGGCCCGCAAAGGCAATCGACGGCTGCTCTCCGGTCGGATGGTCCGTCACCCTGAACCATTGCGGCTCGTCCGCCGTGAGCCCGGCCTTGAACCAGGCCCGATCGGCGACGCGGAAATCGGTCGGCTTGAAGCTGCGATTGGCGAACTCGATATCGCCGGGCACGACGTCGTACTCATCGACACGGCGCTCGCCCGGGTGATCGGTCAGCGATATCTCCATCATTTCCAGGCGATGATCGCCGAGCTTGTGTGCTGCAAAGAAGGAGCCGTCGGGCCAGCCGAACGCGACCCAGGAGATCGTGGCCTGCGATTGCAGTTGCGACAGGAACACGAACTCGCGCTTGTCAGCCTCCCTCGTGTCGAGCACGTTCTGAAGGAAAAGCGTGCGGATGGCGGTGTGCGCGGCGCGCGCCTCATCGACGATCGCCCTGACCTCCTTGCGCACCGCCGCCACGATCTGCTCATTGATGGTCGAGGCGAGCTGCCGGCTGGTCGCCTCCGCCGTCCGCCACCACAACAGGCTGGACAAAGCAGCCGTGAGCAGGATCGCCGTCAACACCAGCGCCGAGACCGCAAGGCGGATGCCGACCGTCAGCCTGGCGAGCGTATGAAAGTGCCGTCCGGGATCAACGTTCATGGTGTTTTCCGTTCTCCGGCAGGGCGGCCATTGGCCGTCACTCCTATTAGCGCTCTACGTGGCGTCGCTGCATTCGTTACCTGCGCGCGCCAGCGGCCGGCTCCGCCAAGGCGCGCCGGCTGACCGGTCCGAGAGACGCTTGAATCTGAACCGTCTTTCGCTGCCGGAACCCTTGGCAGGTCCGCGCGCACCGCCGATCACGGAACCGTGAACGGCCTCCGGGTAACGCCGGTTCCGGATGGAGCGAACGTATTGCGGCGCGTTCGCTTGCCAAGCGATGCCATCTCAAAGGGAGAATCGGATGTCTGCCAAAATTGCCGTGACTACACTCGTCCTCGCCGGCGCCATGTCGACGGCGCTTGCGACGCTCGCCGCAGCCGGCCCGTTGACCAAGGCCGAGGCCGAGGCCGCCATGGCCGCCAAAAAGGAAAAGTGCTTCGGCGTCGCGTTGAAGGGCCAGAACGACTGCGCGGCGGGACCGGGCACCACCTGCCAGGGCACCTCGACCGTCGATTTCCAGGGCAATGCCTGGAAGTTCGTGCAGGGCGGCACCTGTACCAGCATCGAGCTGCCCGGCGGCAAGAAGGGTTCGCTCAAGCCGGTCTGAACCCGGCCGATACAATCGCCAGACATTGGAAGCGGAGGAGCGACATGACTGCTGCGACCGGGCCATTCGGGTCGACGACCGCGCCCCTCCGCTTTCCACCTTCGCTCGGCGGCGTCGCCGGGACCAGCTTCAAGCACGAACATCTCGCGGCGATCCTCGCAAGCGGCCCCCGGCGCGGATTCTTCGAGGTCCATGCCGAAAACTACATGGGCGCCGGCGGACCGCCGCATCGTGCGCTGGAAGCGATCCGTCGCGATCACCCGCTGTCGCTGCACGGCGTCTGCATGTCGATCGGCGGACCGCAGCCGCTCGACAAGACGCACCTGTCGCGTTTCCGCGACCTGGTCGCGCGCTACCAGCCGGCTCTGGTCTCCGAGCATCTGGCCTGGTCGACGCATGACAACGGCTTCTTCAACGACCTGCTGCCGCTGCCCTACACCGAGGCGACGTTGCGCCTCGTCTGCGATCATATCGACCAGATGCAGGAGGCGATCCGGCAACCGATCCTGCTGGAGAATCCCTCGACCTACCTCGCCTTCGTCGAGTCGACGATCGGGGAGAGCGATTTCATCCGCAGCGTTGCCGAGCGCACCGGGTGCGGGTTGCTGCTCGACATCAACAATGTGTTCGTGTCCGCGACCAATCACGGATTTTCGGCGCTCGACTATCTCAACGATTTCCCGCTGTCGCGCGTCGGCGAAATCCACCTCGCCGGTCATGCGGAGCAGACCGACTACGAAGGCGATCTGCTGTTGATCGACAGCCATGACGGCCCTGTCGCGGATGCCGTCTGGAAACTCTACGACATCGTCGTCCAGCGGCGCGGTGCGGTGCCAACGCTGATCGAATGGGACAGCAAGATCCCGGACTGGCCGGTCCTGCAAGCCGAAGCCGCCGCCGCGCAGACGATCCTCGATCGCTATCATCCGTCCGCGCGGACAGGAGATCGCCATGTCGCTTGAGCGCGGCCTATCCTATGCGGCAGCCTTTGCGTCGGCGCTGCTGGATCCGGCGCGCCTCGCGCCGCAGATCGTGACCGGTCCGAACGGCAAGGCAGCCGGCAAGCGCTACGACGTCTACCGCAACAACGTCACGGTCAGCCTGATCGAGGCGCTGGCAGCGATCTACCCGGCGGTGCAGCGTCTGACCGGCCCCGACTTCTTCCGCGCCATGGCAAGGTTTCATGTCCGCAGCACGCCGCCGACCACGCCGCTGCTGTTCGACTACGGCCACGACTTCCCGGCCTTCATCGCGCAGTATGAACATGCCCGGAGCATGCCATGGCTCGCGGATGTCGCGCGGATCGAGCGGGCCTGGCTCGATGCCTATCACGCAGCCGACGCGGCACCGCTGCGGCCAGAGCAGCTTGCCGCGGTTGCGCCGGAGCGACTGGGCGATCTCGTTTTCACGCCGCACCCCGCAGCGCGGGTCGTGCGGTCGCCATTCTCGGCCGTGACGATATTCGCCGCCAATCGCGACACATCGCCGGTCGGCCGCATCGACGCCGGCAGGCCGGAGGATGCGTTGGTCACGCGCATGGAATTCGATGTCGTGGTCCGGCACCTGCCGCCCGGCGGGGCGGTCTTCGCGACCAGCCTGATGTCGGGTGTTCCGCTCGGCGAGGCTGCCGCGCTCGCGCTGGCCGCGGCGGCGGACTTCGACATCGCTTCGAACATCGCAGGCCTGATCGAGGCCGGTGCATTCACCTCTATCTCTTCTGGAGACGCATGATGATCACGGATCAACGTTTGTCGGCAGGAGGCAGCCTGCCGCCGCTGAGGCTGCTCATCGAGAACGCCAATCATCTGGTGCAGTCGATCGCTGTGCCATCGGTGGTTCAGCTCGTGCTGCGCGTCGCGCTGGCCGTGCCGTTCTGGCGCTCCGGCATGCTCAAATGGGCCGGCTTTCTCACGCTCAACGACACCGCGGTGACGCTGTTCAGCGACGAATTCATGCTGCATCTGCCGGGCGGGCCCTATCACTACCCGGCGCCGTTGGTGATGGCCTTCCTCTCGGGATGCGGAGAAATCATGTTCCCGATCCTGCTCGTCCTTGGCTTCGGCACGCGGTTTGCCGCATTTGGACTGCTGTTCATGACGGCGATCGTCGAGCTGACGGTGCCCGACGGATGGCCGATCCACATCACCTGGGCGGCGATGGCACTCGGCATCATGGCCTACGGGCCGGGGCGCGTCTCGCTCGACCACCTGATCGGCCGAGCGCTCTCGCCCGGGCGATAGGCTTGGGGCGGCCGCCGCCGTCCCCGCGGCGCCGGCTTTGTCAGCTTCACGCCCCAAGGCTGCTACGCGGGGTCAAGCGGTATCGAGAGCCGCCTCAGCATTTCCAGCGGCCACCGCCTCGAGCCGATATCGCTCGAGCGCGCAAGGCGATGCTGGAACCGGCGGGGCTCACGGCGCTGCCGGCGCGGTAGCAGCGCGCCCCGCGGACCTCGCCTACCAGAAGCTCCGCTGCATCGGCTGCGCCGGCTGGTAATATTGATACTGGCCACCGCGTTGCCGACGCGGATTGACCGGCTGCGGGGCCGGCTCGCGCGGCTGGAAGAAGAACCCAAAACCATTGCCACCGTTGCCGCCATTGCCCCAGCCATCGTCGCTGGCCACTTCCATCGGCGGCGGCGCGGTCGGCTTGCGGGTGATGAAGCCGCCCTGCGGATGGTTGCTCAGCACCGCGACGAATTCGGTGCGGTAGTTGGTCTCGGCGCTCAGCGGCTCGTCCGAGACGACGATGGACGAGCGCGGCAACGCCGTCGGTCCGATGCGATCCCAGACGTCCTGCGGGATGGTGATGCGGTCGAGCGCGTTTTTGGCGTCGTCGCCACTGTCGATCGTGACCACGCTCCAGCGCAGCCCGGTCTCGGTCTTCGCCATCGCGGTGAAGATATGTGTGCCGAGCGGCTGGTCGGGATTGCGGATGGTGACGGGCACCTCGATGCTGGTATCGAACACCTCGCCGCCGCCGTCCGGCGCCGGCTTGTGGGTGTTCCGCCGCACGTAGAGCTTCTGCGTCGCGCGGCTGATGTAGACCGAGACCGGCTCGAGCGCGAGCTTGGCGTCGGTTGCTGCGGTCACCGCCTCGGTCTTTCTGGCCGCCGCGACCTTGGCGGCTTCCTTGGTGGCGGCGACGGCGTCGCGCTTCGGCTGCGCGGCAGCCTTGGCGGCATCGAGCGCCGACGCAGCGTCGGCAGCCCGGGTGGCGGCCTTCTGCTTCAGATCCTCGGCCTGCGCACGGGACTGATCGGTCTTGGCGGCAGCGATCTTCCTGTCGGCGAAGGCGAGCTCGGAATCGGCCTTGGCCTTCTGCTGTTCCAGCTTGCGCAGGGATAAGGGAAGCGACGCCGCTTCCTTGGCGGCCGCGGCCGCAGCCTTCTTGGCCTCGGCGGCCGCCTGGGTCGCCTCCTCGGCTTCAACGGAGAGCTTGTCGGCCCGGCCCGGCACGGCCGCGATGGCCTCCCGCTTCGGCACGAACAGCGAGGGATGGGTGAAATCGACCGGGGCCGCGTCGTTCGGTGAGATGATCACGCGCATCCCGATGTTGGTCTTGTCGAACAGGCCTTCGGCGAAGTTGAAGGGCATTCGCACGCAGCCGTGCGAGGCGGCATAGCCGGGCAGCGGCCCGCCATGCAGCGCGATGCCGTTCCAGGTGATGCGCTGCATGTTCGGCATCCAGGCATCGTCGTACATGGTGGAATGGTGGTCCTTGTCCTTCTCGACGATGGCGAAGACGCCGGCCGGCGTCTCGCGCCCCGTGGTGCCGGTCGACACCGGGGCACGCAGGATCCAGCCGTCGGCGTCGTAGAAGGTGACCTGCTGGCTCTTGATCGAGACGATCGCCATGATCGGCTCGCCGGCCTCGCGCGGCGCCACCGCCTCGACCGGCTGGCGCGCCTGCTTGGCGGCTTCGGCGGGGGTCAGGGCCGTCAGGGCGGCGACCGCCATGAGCGCGACAAGTCCGGGGGGCCGCCAACGCCGCATCGCCGTGGTGGATTGCGCCGTCGTCATCAGGTCTTTCATGCCATACCCCGGTCCGATACCAGTCCGCGCTCTCATCGATCAGATTGCGATCTTTGGATTAAGAAATCGCAGCCACCCTGCGTTCCGTATCCGGCAAAATCGGGACATCGCGAGCGGCGAACCTCTCATATACGAGGGCTCGCACAGGCGGAAGGTGGCCCGTGACAGGGACTGGTCTGGGGCTGGTCACGAATAGCTGCGGCACGATGTCCGCCGCTGGATGAACGGCGCGTGAGGCCCGAGGCCAGTCCCGCGCGATGTGACGGTTATCACAGAGAATTGTGTGACGGTTCCTGACCGCTTACGATGCGACGCCGACGGCCTTGCTGTCGACGGCGGCCTGGATTTCCGCATCGCTCAAGCCCGCTTCGCGCAGCACCTCCCGCGAGTGCTCGCCGAGCCGCGGCGCCATGCGGTGCATGCCCGCCGGGCTTTCCGAGAATTTCGTCGCGGGACGCGCCTGCCGGATCCGCCCTTCCGTGGGATGATCGATCTGCGCAAACAGACCGACGGCGGACAGATGCGGCTGCTCGCCGATCTCGGTGAGCCTGGCGAAGGCGGTATGCGGCACATCCAGCCGCAGCAGCAACTCCTCCCACTCCGCGGTGGTGCGCGTCGGCCCGATCTCGCTCATGCGATCGTAGATCTTGTCGATGTTCTGCGAACGCAGCACGGGATCACGCACGCCGAGCTCGTCGCTCAATTCGGGGCGGCCGACGGCCTCGAAGAAGGCGCACCAATTGTCGCCCGAATAGGGCAGCATCGTCAGCCAACCGTCCTTCGTCTTCACCGGACGCCGGTTCTTCATCCGCTTGTAACCGGTCGGGCCGATCGGCGGATCGAAGGCGTGGCCGCCCAGCATCTCGATGCTGTTGAAGCCGGCGATGGTTTCCAGCATCGGCACCTCGACCATCTGGCCCTGCCCGGTGCGCTCGCGCCGGAACAAGGCCGCGGACACCGCGCCGACCATCGCCATCGCACAGATCTTGTCGCCGATCAGGCTCGGGACGAAGGCCGGCTCCTCGTCCGATCCGATCGACGATGCGAGGCCCGAAGCGGCCTGGATGATCTCGTCGAAGGCGGGGCGCGCGGCCCATGGGCCGTCCTGGCCGAAGCCGGTCGCCGCGGCATAGATCAGCCGCGGATTGAGTTTTGCGCAGGCTTCATAGCCGAAGCCGAGCCGGGCCATCGCCGCGGGCCGCACATTGGTGACGAGGGCATCGACCGTCGGGATCAGCCGCGCCAGCGCGGCCTTGCCGTCGGGATGCTTCAGGTCGAGCGCGAGGCTGCGCTTGTTGCGGTTGACCGCCATGAACTGTCCGCTCATGCCGCGGTTTCGGAACACGCCGGTGTAGCGCCAGGTGTCGCCGGCGGGCGGCTCGACCTTGATGACGTCGGCGCCCCAATCGCCGAGCATCTGCGCGGCATAGGGACCGAACAGCACGCTGGTCAGATCGAGAACGCGGATGCCGCTGAGGGGACCGGTCGGTGTCGTCATTTATTCACTCTGGATGGTGCAAGCGATCATTGCTGGACAAGACATGCGGGCAGGCATTGCGCCCTGCCCGCCCGTCACGATGCGTCGATCCTATTCGCCGAGGACGTCGCCGAACAGCTCCCACGATTTGCCGTTGAAGCGCGCCATCTGCAACTGACGGATCGGCGTGACCTGCTCGGCCGAGGTGTTGAGCCGGATGCCCGGCAGCAGCATCGGCAGCTCGACGTCCTTGAACGATTGCGTCTGCTTCATCACGTTCGCGCGCGTGAGATCGTTGCCGGCACGCTGCAGCACCAGTTCCATCATCTGCGCCATGGTGTAGCCGGTGACGTTGAAGATGTCGGCGGGGTCGGCGCCCGGATTGTACGTCTTCATCCATTCGCGCCAGGCCTTCATGCCGGGATCGTTCTCCCAGCGCGGATCGCCGGGATCCTTCTGGAACGCGCCGGTGACGATGCCGACGGCATTCTCGAGGCCGGCCGGCGCCAGCACGGAGCCGACGGAGTTGGAGACCGCCGGAAGAATGATCTGCGGCTTCCAGCCGAGCTCCGCGATCTTCTTGATGGCTTGCGCCGCGAATTTCGGCGTGCACTCGTTGAAGATGACGTCGGCGCCGGCGGCCTTGAACTTGACGATCTGGGAGTCGACGGTCGGATCCGAGGTCTCGTAGGTGGCCTCCGCAACGATCTGGTCGACGTGCTCGCCGAGCCCCTCCTTGAAGCCTGCGAGATAGTCGCGCCCGGGATCCTCGTTCGGCGTGATGACGGCAATCTTTGCGTCCGGCTTGTTGGCGAGAATCCACTTGGCGTAGATGCGCCCCTCGGTCCGGTAGGTCGGCTGCGAACCGGTGGTCCAGGGGAAATGCTGCGGATCGTTCCAGCGGCTGGCGCCGCTCGACGGGAACAGCTGCGGAATCTTTTTGGCATTGAGGTATTTTTGAGCGGCGATGTTCGGGCCGGTGCCGAGCATCGAGAACATCGCGAAGACCTCGTCGCTCTCGGCGAGCCGCCGCACCTGCTCCACCGTCTTCGCCGGCGAATACGCGTCGTCCATGCTGAGCAGTTCGACCTTGCGGCCGTTGATGCCGCCCTTGTCGTTGAGCATCTTGAAATAGGCGATCTCGGCGCGGCCGATCGTGGAATAGGCCGAGGCCGGCCCCGAATAGGGCATGGTCTGTCCGAGCTTGATCGTGGTGTCGGTCGCTCCTATGTCGTAGTTTCCGGCCATAGCGGCCGTCGCAGCGCCCAAGATTGCGATGAGAGCAATGGCTCCGCGAAGCATTTGTTTTCCCGGCATGCCCGGCATCTCCTTCCCTGGCAGAGCGCATCGACGCGGACCCACGGGCCGTCGTCAACGTCCTCCACTTTTGTTCTTGGTTATCATCAGCCGCATCTCGCGATGCCGGCGAAGACGACGATAGCCCGAATATGACGCGGGAGATGTAGCGAAGAATTCAGATGCGTATGCACGGCATGCAGCCGTTCTGTTTTTTGAGCGCCTGCCGCCTAAAGGTCAGGTCAGACCCCGGGCCGTTCCTGCCGCACGGCGGCATGAGCCCGAGCGCGCCGGCGGGCGTCAGTTCCCGACGGATCGGGCGCGACCCGCGCGCGCGCTTCGGCAAAGGAGATGAGTTGCAGCCGCTCCTCATCCCACAACACCAGCGGCACGGACTTCAAACTCTGCAGCACGGTCATTCGTCCGATGCTCGCAAGCTGTGGATGATCGCGCAACACATCCGGCAAACGGTAGCAGGGAATCCGGCTGGAGAGATGATGGATGTGGTGGATGCCGATATTGGCCGTGAACCAGCGCAGCACGCCCGGCAAATGGTAATGCGAGCTTCCGTGCAGCGCGGCTTCGTGAAAGCTCCAGTCCTCGCCATGGGACCAGTACGTGTCCTCGAACTGATGCTGGACATAGAACAGCCAGACGCCGATCGACGCCGCCAGAACCACGATCGGCAGATGCACCAGCAGGAATGGCCCGTATCCGACCAGCCACACCGCCGCGACGACGAGACCAGCGATCGCGGCGTTCGTGCCCATCGTGCTCAGCCAGGGCTTCCAGCCGTCACGCATCATGCCGACCGGCAATCGATGCTTCAGGATGAACAGATAGCTGGGGCCGACGCCAAACATGACCAGAGGATGCCGATAGAGACGATAAAGCACCCGATGCAAGAAAGACCGTGTGTGAAACTCGCGCAGGGTCAATGTATCGATGTCGCCGAGGCCCCTGTGATCGAGATTGCCGGAGCCCGCGTGATGATGGGCGTGGTTGCGCCGCCAGTAATCATAGGGCGTGAGGGTCATGACGCCGATGGCGCGTCCCACCCAATCATTCACGACCCGGCTGCGGAAGAACGAGCCGTGTCCGCAATCGTGCTGGATCATGAAAAGGCGGACGAGCAGGCCGGCAGCCGGCACCTCGAGCAGCAGGCCAAGCCAATAGCCCTTGTCGAACGCATGCCAGATCAGAACCCAGATGACCAGAAACGGCACTGCGGTGAGCGCCAGTTCGAGGACGCCGCGAGCACTGTCGGGCTCGCGATAGCGGGCGAGCAACTGCGCCAATGCGCGAATGTCCGGCGTCTTGTCAGTCATATCTGGCAGGCTCCCGAATTTGCCCACCCAGGAAAGCACGATCCTCGCGCTAGGACGCACTCAGCAGCGGCACCGAGGTCGCGCTCCCCACGCATTCTCATGATGATCCGTCCGAGAACGTCTGGCTGAGCAATACTGCACAGTCCAGGATCGAGCATTTCTCTCGCCGCGTCCCGGACAGCACGCAATTTTCCTGAATGTGAGCAATATTGAACAGTTGCTGACGCCGGAGCGCGTCATGCTCGTGCCAACGCGGCCGGCGAATCGGCTGCTGTCGTCGATGGCTTCTAGTACAGCATACACGCCGATATGGGCAGGAACTTTACATGTCCGAGGGCTATATTCGTCCAGAACCGTCGTTGATACCCATCCCCAGGCCACTCTGCCCGGCTTGCCAACGCCGCATGACGCTGGACCGCATCGGATCGAGCCGCAACGGTCCGGATCTGCGCATCTTCGCATGCATCGGTTGCGGTCACGTCTGCGAACGAGCCGCCGGCGATCCCGAGAGTTCGGGCACATAGGCGCAAAGCTGGAAGCGGCCCCAGCACGGGGGGTGCGAACCGGGGCCGCCATTCATCGGATATGATGCGTGGGCATCACATCCGGTCGCCAGCATCAAGCCCCCTCGGCGACGTTCGTTCCAGGCTGAATTGCCTCACCCGCAAGGCACTCGCCCTGCTAAACTCCCAAAAGTATCCCCCAGCGGGCCGTCATGCCAAAAGCACCGAAAACCACGTTTGATCCAAAGAACTTTCTCGCCAAGGTCCGCGACGGCAAGACCATATTGAAATTCGACAAGAGCCAGGTGGTATTTTCGCAAGGCGACGCCGCGGATACCGTCTTCTATATCCAGAAGGGAAAGATCAAGGTTCTCGTCGTCTCCGAGCAAGGCAAGGAAGCAGTGGTCGGAATCATGGAGCCCGGACAATTCTTCGGGGAAGGTTGCCTGAACGGCCATCCGCTACGGATCTCGACAACGATGGCGATGGAGCCATGCGTCATCACGGCCATTACGAAATCCGCCATGCTTGCGGCGCTCAAGAGCGAGCCGAAGTTTTTCGAACTGTTCATGGGCTATCTTCTCAGTCGAAACAGCCGCATCGAAGAAGACCTGATCGACCAGTTGTTCAATTCCAGCGAGAAGCGGCTTGCGGTTCCTCCTGCAATTGGCAAATTTCGGCAAGGAGGGCGTCCCTCGGCCGATTGCGGTGCAGATCAGCCAGGAGACGCTCGCAGAGATGATCGGGACAACGCGCTCGCGCGTCAGTTTCTTCATGAACAAGTTTCGCAAGCTCGGCTTCATCAGCTACAATGGCAAGATCGAGGTTCACAATTCCCTCCTGAACGCGGTCCTGTATGACAAACCCGAGATCGTGAGGGACGACTGAGACAGCTTTGGGAACACCTCGAGCCGCCTCGTGCAATGACATGAAGGTACCCATGAAAAAGCCGATGACATCCGCCGACGAGATCGAGCCGAGAAAGGTACAAAGGGCTGACGTGGCGCCAGCCGACGGCTTCTCTCTCGTGGTCGACGGTCACTTCAAGACGCATTTCCACGACGAAAGCGCCGCTCAGAAAGCCGGCGCCGAGTTGCTGGCCAGGTTCCCCATGTTGCAGATCCTGATCTACGATGCGGCAACGAGGACGAGATCCCCGCTGCAATAGCTGCGAGCGACGTATCCGGCGCGGGCCATTCGTGAACCAGCGGCCCACCGAGATCTTCTTGCGGGCAGCCCCCAGGTGGCTGCCTATTTGGGCGGGAGCGGAAGTCTCGCCTCTTCCTCGGGGAGGCGCTTCAGGAGCGATTGCCGTCGGGCGTCGTCCTGAGCCAGTTCGAGCTGCCTCCTGAAGATTCTCAGGTTTTCGCGGTAGACGAATTCCTCGAGATGATCCATTCGAGGCACTCGTTCAGGCCGGTGGCCGCAGATCGTGACTGGCGAGCCAGAGAGCCGCGGCCGATTTCATCGGATCGGTCTCGGCTGCGGATAAGTTGACGGAATGACAGCCGGCACATGCGAACGTTGCGACATCAAACGAGCGGAGGGCGGGGATTCTCGTCAGGCTCAGGCGGTTGCCGCAATCGGGACAATGCGTCCGCTGGACTGAGGTCGGTAACGGAGCGAACGGGTCGGAATATTGCAACTGCATGCGATGCACTCTGGATCACAGCGGGAGCCCTACCGTACTCTCAGTCACCGATGGATGCCGATCAGGGACGCGGTGATGGGCACAGTATGTGCCGCCGCAATCGAAGTTGCTGGTCAATATTGCTCGCCCGAGCAAGTCTAGGGGCTCTTGCCCGGAGTCCGGACAACGCTCTAGACGCCGAGCGCCTTGCGGTTGAACGTCCGCAGAACGCGGAGCGACAGCGTCCGCACATTCGCGACGTTCAGCAGCCAGGCCGTGGCGAGATAGGCGACGCCGCCCGCCAGGCTGACGGCGATCAACGACACGAAGCCGGTGCCGTTGACTTGCGACCGTACAGCAAGGATTGCAGCAGCCATCGCGGCAGCCGACGCCGCGACGCCTCCGAGCCGGTTGACATCGAACGGCACGGGATGGGCGCGTTTCATCAGGACCACTGCGACCACGAAACCGATCGCCTCGGTCGCGAGCGTGGCGAGCGCCGCACCGTAGAGATCGTAGCCCGCAACCAGCGCGAACATCAGGGCCACGCTCAGGACCAGCGTCAGGAAGGACTGCGCCGCCAGCATGAACGGCCGCTCGGCAAGCTGGAAGCTGATCTGCACGTAGAACTGGTTGGCGATGCCGAAGAGGCGGGCGAGCACCAGGGTCGGCAGCAGCGCCGACACGCCGGCACGGAAATCGACACCGACGAGCGTACCCGCGACCTGGTCGGCCGCGAGGGCGAGCCACACCGCGACCGGCGCGACGACGAAGAGCAGCAGTTCCAGGCTCTCGGTCAGCCGCTCCCGCGTCGTCTCGCCGTTGTTCTCCGACAAGGACCGGAACACCAAAGGCACCGTCGCCGCGGCCACGCTGGAGGCGATCATGACCATGAACTGGCGCGGCAGATCCGCGGCGACGCCAAAGATGCCGGCCGCGTCCTTGCCGAGCAGATACGCGACAATCAGGCGGTCGCAGGCCGAATAGACCGCGACGGACAATCCAGCCAGCGTCAGCGGCAGGCCGTAGCGCGCCAGTTGCATGAACTGGCTGCGCTGGAAACGCGCGATCCTGGTGCGATCACCGACGAGGTTGAGGACGATGCCGGTGAGCGAGCCCAGACCGAATGCGGCGAGCAGCCCCAATCCGCCCCAGCCGAGCCAGATGCCGAGCAGGCCGAAGCCGACGCTCGACACGCTGCGCACGATCGAGATCGTGGCAAACCGGTAGGGCCGCAGCTTGGCGCGTTCGAACTCCTGGCCGAGATCGACCGCATTGGCCATGATCGCGACGAACACGCCGGCGAGCAGCAGGTCGACACTCACGTCGGTGCGGAACAGGAAGACCAGCGGCGTGGCGGCACAGAGAACCGCGACCGTGAGCCCGAAGGCGACCATCGCCGCGCCGCGAAAATCCACCTCCGCCGACATCGCCTGATAGCGCGACACCGACAGCTTGATCCAGGAGAAGAAGATCGCGCCCAGGATGCCGGCTAGGCTGATGCCGATAACATAGACGCCGTATTCAGCCGGCGTCAGCAGCCGCGTGTAGGCGGTGACCGCGAAGAAGCCGATCGCCGCAGGCAGGATGTAGGCGACGAGATAGATCGAGAAATGGCGGTTCAGCATGAGAATCGTTGCGACTTTGGCGACCGGATCGTCTGGGCCGGATCGGGATCCTGACGGAGCAAACGAAATGCACCGCAGCATCTCTCAAGAATGTCACATAAGTCTGCAGATCGGACACCAAACGGGGCCGGCCAGCCGCTTTCAGCCGTTAGCGTTAAATTTGCCCTTCGTCGCGGCAGGTCGGCGATCCCGCCGGGCAGACCATGATCCAGACTGAAACAGCCGGGGTGCCACGCAAGTGGCGCTCCCGCATGCCCGGCAGAAGGTTAACCCAACACGCGAAAACCCCGGCGTCGCAAGGCGCAGCTTGGTACGATCGCGCATTGTTCCCAAAGGAACGACATGACGTGACGAAACTCGACAGACGCGAATTTTTGCTCGGCGGCGCTGCAACACTCGCGGCAGGCGCAACCGCGTCTGCGGCACCGGCGTCAAAACTCGCCCAGCGCCGGCCGGGCTTCGGCGCCGCCGCGAACCTCTGGAACCTGCAAGCCGATCCGCGTTTCGGCGAAGCCATCAGCACCTATTGCACCCAAATGGTGCCGGAGCTCGAACTGAAATGGCCGATGCTGCGACCGGACGCGCACACGTTTGCGTTCGAACGCGCCGACGCCCTCCTGGATTTCGCCCGGCAGAACGATTTGACGATGCGCGGGCATGCGCTGGCCTGGTATCACGACATTCCGGACTGGACCAAGCAGATCAAGGACGCGAGGGGCGTCGAACGCGCCTTCGTCGACCACATCGGCACCGTCGTCTCCTATTACAAGGACAAGCTGACGTCGTGGGACGTCGTCAATGAGCCGATCCCGGACAATCCCAAAAAGGTCACCGACCGGCGCGACACGTTCTGGACCCAGCATCTTGGCAACGGCTGGATTCCGCTGGCCTTCCGCACCGCGGCTGCGGCAGATCCCCTCGTCAAGCTCGCGATCAACGAATACGACATCGAATCGGCGAAGGACTCCTTCATTGCCAAGCGCGCGGCCTATCGTCATCTCATCATGGAGCTGCTCGACCAGGGCGTGCCACTTCATGCGGTAGGACTGCAATCGCATCTGCATGCCGAGCTCGAGATCGACACGCATGGGCTGGCCGAGTTCGTCACCGAGCTGCGCTCCTGGGGCCTCGAGGTTCTCGTCACCGAGCTCGACGTCGACGACCAGAAGCTGGCGGGCAGTCCGGCGGAGCGCGACGCGATCGTCGCCAGGCGCGTCGACGATTTGCTGACGGCGATCTCGACCAGCGGACAGGTGCGCTCGATCCTGACCTGGGGCCTGTCGGATCGACATAGCTGGATCAACGGCACCTTTGCCCGCGCCGACAAGCAGCCGAACCGCCCGCTGCCGCTCGATAGCGAGTTCAAGCCGAAGCCGTTCATGGACGTCATCAGCAAGTTCACGAAGGACGCCTGAACTGCAATATCAGCGCGTCGTCGGTGTCTCGACCGGGCGACAGGCCCGGCGTGCGCCGGCCGCGGGAGTGCAGCCGGAAGACGTCGCGAATGTCGTCGATCGAGGTCGACGGACAGACTGGATGCAGAGCGCGACCTGTTCGGGATGAATCAAGGTCATATGAATCGAAGCATCAACCGTCGGACGGCAGCCCGTGATCGATGCCGCGAAAGCGCAGCGGCGCCAGGGCCGCGGCGCGCTGCCACCAGTCTGCGACCCGGTCGTCGAGCACGGTCGTGCCGCGGCCCTGGCCGGGAAAGATCCGGATCTGCTGCACCGCCTCGGCCTCGAACCCCTTGCCCCTGCGCGTGATCTTGAGGGCGGCGCCTTCGCGGTCCCGCTGGGTCAGAGGCACCAGGAGGCGGCCGCGCGGGCGGAGCGACCGGAGCCAGAGCGGATGCGGCTGCGAGAAGCCGGCATGCACGATGATCACGTCGGCCGGCTCGCCGACATGCCGGCAGCCGTCGCCATGGATGACCTCGACATTGCGATAGGCTTCGAGACAGGTCGCAGCGCGGGCCGCAAGCCGCTCGTCGCACTCGACGGCGTGCACCCTGCCCTTAGGTCCCACGACCTTCGAGAGCACCGCGGAGAAATAGCCGAGCCCGCAGCCGATCTGGACCACACGGTCTTTCTCTTTGACCCCGAGCAGGTCGATGAAATGCGCCCACAGGCTCGGCAAGCCGGTATCGAGCTTGCGGCGCGCGTCGATCGCGACCAGCACGTTGTCATAGAGATGAACCGGATCGGCGTCCGGCGTCAGACGATAGCCGCGCTCCGCCTCGCTCTTGATGCGCCAGGGGCCCTTCGCCAGAAAGTCCTCGCGCGGCACGGCGCCGAGCGCCTCGAGCAGGCGCGGCGAGGAAATCCGCTCGCGCCTCGCAATCAGCGTCGCGTAGCGCGCCCGCGCGGCGGCAACATCGCTCATGTCAGGGAGCGGCCTTTTCGCGCATCGGCGCGGCCGCACCGAGGTCGTTGACCAGCTCCAACGCCTGTTTCAGGTCCGGCGTGGAGAAGCCTTCGCTGAACTTGCCGACGATCGGCAGGAGCAGGAGGCTTGCGTGCTCGCGCTTGCCGGTCTCGTGCGACAGGCGCGCAAGGCTGACGGCGGTGCGCAGCTCCCATGACAGTGCGCCCTGCTTGCGCGCGGTCTCGAGCGACAGGGCGAAGAGGTCCTCGGCTTCCTGGACCGACGCCGGGTTGCCGTCCGACAATGTGATCTCGCCCTGCAGGCGGTAGACCTCGGCGAGATAGGAATGGTCGCCGGTCCTTCGCGCGGTCGCAAGTGCGCCGTCGAGCGCGCGCAAGGCGGCATCGCGCATCCCGACCCTGGCGTAGGCCTCCGCGAGCAGGCAGCGGAACCAGCAGCCGGCGAGCCAGGAGTCCATCGCCGCGTATTCGTCGAGGCCAAAGCGCATCTGGCTAATGCCTTCGTCGGCCTCGCCGAGCTGGGCCAGCGCCCAGCCCCGCAGGATCGCCGCCTGCTGCTTCCAGTGCAGGAAATTGTGCTCGGTGGCGATGATCATGGCGCGGTTGGCGTAGTCGCGCGTGCCCTCGATGTCGCGCAGATGCTGGCAGAGATAGGCGCCGAACACCAACGCAAAGGCGAGCGAGAACGGGTGACGGATCTTCTCCGCATGCAGGATGGCCTGCTCGCTGTGCTGGCGCGCCGCGTCGGGCCGGCCGAGGAACCACAGCAGGTAACCGAGATAGGACAGCGAGACGACGCCGGGATCGGTCCCGTGGCGTTCCATCAGATCCGAGTGCAAGTCGGGGCTGTAAAGATTGATGCAGCGGTGCAGATGATGTTGCGAGGCGGCAAAGCGCCCGCGATAGAGCATGGTCATCGCGATCGAGCGGTGCGCCTCGATCAGATAGCCGGTCTGCTGCGCCGGCAGCGTCCGCTCGTTCAGACGCTGGCGCTTGGCGAATTTCAACAGCTCGACGCTGAGATCGTGCGCGCGGGTGAGATCGGCGCGGATGAAATGGCAGACCCAGAGCCCGCGGGTGGCGGCGAAGGCATTTTCGTCGTCATCGAGTTGCTGGCCGAGCTCGAGCGCGCGGATGTAGTTCTCCTCGACCTCCTGCACCGCGTAGCCCTTGGCCGCGATCAGCGCGTTGCCGAGCGCAATCCGAAGCTCGAGCTCCATCTCGTCGGCACCCTGCATACGGGTATTGGCCTGCACGACGCTCAAGCCCCGGCGCAGATGGCCGATCGCCTCCAGATTGCCGCCGCTCTTGGCCGCCTGCTTGCCGGCCTTGAGCCAGAAGCTCGCGGCACCCTCGCTCTGTCCGGATTCCGTGAGGTGATGGGCGAGCAGTTCCGGCTCGCGCTCAGTCTTCTCCGGATACATCTCGGCAAGCACCTGGGCGATCCGGGAATGCAGCTTGCGCCGCTCGCTGTGCAAGAGGCTGTCATGCGCGGCGTTCTGGATCATCACGTGCTTGAAGGAATAGTGCGCATCGGGCGGTTGGCCGCGCCGCATGATCAGCCCGGCCTCCTCGAGATGATTGAGCGCGGCCTCGATCTGATCGGCCGGCGTGTTGGCGACCGCCTGCAGGGTCTCGTAGGAAAACTCGCGGCCGATGGTGGCACCGATCTGCGCGATGCGCTTGAACGGTCCCATCCGGTCCAGCCGCGCCATCAGGGAATCCGTCAGGGTTGCCGGGATCGCCAGCTGCCGCCACGGGCCCGAGAGCACGTAGCGGCCGTGCCGCTCGGTCAACAGGTTGGACTCGAGAACGGTCTTGGTCAGCTCCTCCAGAAACAGCGGCACGCCGTCGGTCTTGACGATGATCTCCTCGACGACCTCCTTGGGAAGCTCGCGGCCAGCAACGCGCTCGACCAGAGTGGTACGCTGCTGCCGGCTCAGGCGGTTCAGCACCAGCGTGGTGATATGCGAATGCGCGTTCCAGCTCGGCTTGAACTCGGATCGTGCAGAGATGACGACCAGGATCGGCTGGTTCTGCACCCGTTCGACCAGGAGATCGATCACCTCACGGGAGGTTGGGTCGATCCAGTGCAGATCCTCCAGCGCGATCACCAGCGGCATTTCACGCGCGAGGCCGAGGAAGTGATCGACCAGCGCCACGACGGTCGCATCCTTCTGCTGCTGCGGAGACATGTCGAGCGGCGGATAGCGATCGCCGGTCGGAATCGACAACAGCGCGGCGAGCAGCGGCGTGACCTGCTCGATGTCGCCATGCGCGGCGGCGACCGCCGTCTCCAGGCCTGCCAGCGACATCGCCGATGGATCCTCGCGATCGAGGCCGAGCGAGAATTTGAGTTGCTCGGAAAACGGATAGAACGCCGTGGAGGTGTAGTAGGGCGAGCACTGGAACGAGACCTGTCCGTGCCGATCGCCCGAGATCCGCTGGAAGATCTCCTGGATGATGCGCGACTTGCCGATGCCGGGCTCACCGAACTTGACCACGACCTGGCCGTCGCCGTCCTTGGCCTGCTGCCAGCGCCCCATCAGCAGCGCGATCTCCTCCTCGCGATTGACGAGCGGCGTCAACCGTCCACCCATTGCTGCGGCGAAGCGGGTCTCCACCCGCGACGCCCGCATCACGTGCCAGGCCTGGGCCTTCTCCGAGATGCCTTTCAGCGCATGAGAGCCGAGATTGCGGTAGTCGAATTTCCCCTTCAGCAGCGACTGGGTCGAGGCCGAGATCACGACACCGTTCGGCGGGGCCAGGCTCTGCAGGCGCGCGGCGAGATTGACGGTCTCTCCGACCGCGGAATCGCGTTCCTCGGTGCCCTGTCCGACGAGGTCGCCAACGACGACGAGGCCGGTCGCGATTCCGATCCGCACGGCGGGGGCGTGGCTTAGCGCGCCGCGCGGCTCGACCGCACGCGCGGTCGACAGCAGCCGCACGATCTCGAGCCCGGCGCGCACCGCGCGCTCGGCGTCGTCCTCATGCGCGGTCGGATAGCCGAAATAGACGAGGATACCGTCGCCGACGAAGCGCGCGGCAAAGCCTTCGTAATGCTTCACCACGCGGACGCAGGTCTCGCGAAAACTCGCGATCATGTCGCGCACGTCTTCCGGATCGAACTGCGCCGAGAGCGCGGTGGAATCGACCATGTCGCAGAACATGGTGGTGAGCTGACGCCGTTCGGCGCCGACCTCGGTTCGCATTGGCGGACGTGGCGCCGATTCGGGCTTGTCCGCCGTTTCCGCCTGGAACAGCACGGCCAGGGCGCGCCGCAGCCTTTTCCGATCGCCAAGCGGTAACCCGAGCTCGACCAGATCTGATTCTGTCAGGTCCCCCACGACATCGAGATCGAGGCGGTGCTGGGCGAAGAGATCGGTATAATGACCAAGGCCGATGCCTTCGAGCCAGCGCTTCAGCCCGCCTTCCGTCTCCGCAACAGGATCATTCTCCAGCATGGTGATTCTGCCCGACCATTACTCCGTCGAAGGGCTTGAGGCCCCTCAACCACAGATTTCGGGGCCCGAACTTCACCTCAGACTGGACGCATTCCCTAACTCTTGGGAAGAATAGCTTAGTCAGATCAAAAGGGAATGGCATTGTCGGACATTGCAGCCGGAACGAGAGAGGGATCGGACGGCAAGGCCACCGAAGCCATGACTTTTGCCGATATCAGCGGCCTTCTCGCCTTTTACGCGCAGAAGACGCCTGCGTCCCCCGCGCTCCTCGCGCCGGAACGGCGGGCGCTTGCCTATGGCGAACTCGGCCACCTGAACCGGCATCTGGTTCGCACCCTGCGCGGCCTCGGCATAGGCCCGGCCGACCGGGTTGCCGTCGCGCTGCCACGCGGCGCCGACGGTGCACTGGCGCTGCTCGCGGTTGCCTCGGCCTGCGCCTGCGTCCCCGTCAATCCCGATCTCACCGCAGACGAGTTGCAACGCTATTTCAGCGAAATGAAGCTGAAGGCGCTGGTCACCCGGGCCGGCATGAACGCGGCCAGTCGCGACGTTGCCAGGGCGCTGGATATCGCGGTGATGGATTTCGTGCCGGGGCCGGACGACAGGCTCGGCGGTTGCAATTTCTCCGGTCCGGCGGTGGGGCCGGCCAACAGCAGCGGTGCCTCATGCGGCGACGATGACGCGTTCATCCTGCTGACGTCGGGCACGGCAGCGCGGCCGAAAATGGTGCCGCTGACCCACCGCAATGCGTGCCTGTCTGCAGGCAATGCTGGCCGTGTACTGTCACTGACGTCCCGTGACCGCCTGCTCAACGTGCTGCCGCTGTTTCACGCCCATGGCCTGATCTCCGGCCTGCTGACGGCGCTGGCCGCGGGCTCCAGCGTGATCTGCACCGACGGCTTCGACGCATCGTCCTTCTTCGGCTGGATGCGGGAGCTGCAACCCACCTGGTACACGGCGGTGCCGACCATCCATCGCGCGCTGCTCACGGCGGCGGAAGCCGATCCGGACCGCGCCCGCCCGTCGTCACTGCGCGTGATCCGCTCGGCCTCGTCCTCGCTCGCACCCGCGATCCTGAACGGATTGGAGGCGAAATTCGGCGTGCCCGTGCTCGAGACCTACGGCATGACCGAAGCAGCCTCGCAGATCGCCGCCAATCCGTTCGAGCTGCGCAAGGTCGGATCGGTCGGACGCGCCGCAGGCCCCGAGATTGCGATCATGGACGAGACCGGCCGGGAGCTTGCGAGCGGCGAGCACGGCGAGATCATGCTGCGCGGCCCCAATATGACGCGCGGCTATTACAATGACGAGGCGGCAACGCAGGCCGCCTTCCGCGGCGGCTGGTTCCGGACCGGCGACCTCGGCTATCTCGATGCCGACGGCTATCTCTTCATCGTCGGCCGGATCAAGGACGTCATCAACAGGGGTGGACAGAAGATCTCGCCCCTGGAAGTAGAAGAGGTCCTGCTGAGCCATCCGGCGGTGCTGGAGGCCGGCGTGTTCGCGGTCCCGCACCCGAAACTCGGCGAGAACGTTGCCGCCGTCGTGGTGCTGCGGCCGAATTCCGCGGCGACCTCGGACCAGTTGCGCCAGTTCGCACGCAAGCGCCTCGCGGCCTACAAGGTCCCGAGCCTGATCCGCAGCGTGGCCGCGCTGCCGAAGGGCGCCAGCGGCAAGGTCAAGCGCAACGCGCTGGTCGATCTGATCATCAGGGCGGAGGATGGCGAGGAGGCGCGGATGCCGCGCACCGAGCTGGAAACCCAGCTCGCGGAGATCTGGGCTGGCCTGCTGGAGCTGCCGCAGGTCGGCACCGATCAGGATGTCTTTGCGCTCGGCGCCGACTCGCTTGCCGCGACGCAAATGCGCTCGCGACTGCGCGAACGCTTCAACGTCGACTTCTCCTTCGAAGACATCTTCGATTGCGCCACGGTCGCGGCGCTTGCGGCCCGGATCGAGACTGCCACGACCCATCGCGAAGCAATGCTACCGGCCTGGCGCCGCGCGGCGGCACCGGAGGGGCCGCTGTCGTTCCAGCAGCAGCGCATGTACGTGCTCTCGCGGCTCGACCCCACGCGCTATAACTATAATGTCGTCGAGGTCGCAGTGCTCAAGGGCCTGGTCGACGTCTCCGCGCTCCAGGCGGGCCTGACCGCAATCTGCATGCGCCACGAAGCGCTCCGCTCGGTCTTCGTCGAAAGCGACGGCGAGCCGGCACAGATCGTGCGGCAATCGCCGCCGCAGTTCGAGCGGATCAAGCTCAAGCCCTGTCCTGCTGACAAGCGGGAAGCGGCCATCCGGCGCACCGCGCTGGAACTTGCGCAATATCCGTTCGACCTGGCGCGCGAGCCGCCGCTGAAGGTGACGCTGCTGTCATTCGACAAATCCAGCCACGCGCTGGTGGTCAACGTCCACCACCTCGTCACCGACGGCTGGTCGCAGCGCCTGTTCTGGGAGGAGCTTGCCGCGCATTATGCCGCCGCGCGCAAGACGAGTACGGCGCCGCTGCCCTCGCCCGCCTTCCAGTATCGCGACTTTGCGCTCTGGCAGCAGAGCTGGGCGCAGACGCAAGCGGCTCAGGAGCAACTCGACTACTGGCGCAGCCAGCTCGACGGCGTCACCACGTTACCGCTGCGAACCGACCGGCCACGGCCGGAGGTCTGGAGGGGCCACGGCGCCCGTCACTATCTCGAATTCTCCAGAGCGATGTCGGCCGATCTGCGCGCGCTAAGCCAGGACCAGGGCGTCACACCGTTCATGACCCTGCTGGCCGCCTTCCAATGCCTGCTGTTCCGGCACACCGGGCACGAGGACGTCGCGACCGGTTCGCTGATCGCCAACCGCAACCAGATCGAGAGCGAGCACCTGATCGGGCTGTTTGCCAACACTCTGATCCTGCGTAACGATTTTGGCGGCGACCCCAGTTTTGGCAACCTCCTACGCCGGGTGCGGCGGGTCACGCTGGACGCTTACCGCAACCAGGACCTGCCGATCGAGGAGGTGCTGCGCGCACTGCAGATCTCACGCCGGAGCGACGGCAATCCTCTCTTCCGGATCATGTTCATCCTCCAGAACGCCTCGATCGAGGCGGCACGATTCCCCGGCCTGTCGACACGGCGGCTGGAGGTCGATCCGAAGGTTGCGCGCTTCGACATCACGCTCGAACTGGTCGAAGCCGACGGCCGCTTCACCGGCTTCTTCGAATACGCCACCGATCTGTTCGACGCAGCGACGATCGAGGCCATGGCGGCGCAGTTCAAGACCCTGCTCAAGGCCGTCATCGCCAATCCGGAGCAATCCGTCTCGCGCCTGCCGCTGCTGACCGAGACCGAACGCCGTCAGCTGCTGGCGAAAAGCCAGGGCGTGCCGGCCGATTTCACCGCGGTCGGCAATTTCAGCGAGCGGTTCGACCGCCAGGCGAGGAAGACACCGAACGCGATCGCCGTGTCAGATGGACGGGCATCCCTGACCTATCACGAGCTTGCCCGCCGCAGTCAGGCGGCAAGCCACTGGCTGGCCCGCGAGGGTATCGGCGCCGAGAGCGTGGTCGCCTTGCTCGCGGACCGAGGACCCGACCTGCTCGCCGCGATGATCGCCGTGCAGCGCGCAGGCGCGGCCTTTATCAACCTGGATCCCGACCAGCCGCCGGCTCGGCTCTCGACCATCCTCGGATCGAGCTACGCCCGCGTGCTGCTGACCGGACATGCGCAATCACCCATGGTGGAGGCGCTGCTCGAACCGCTGATCGAACGGATCCACGTCGTCAATCTCGCGGACGCCCTGGCGCCCGGATCGACCAGGCCGGCCCGCGCCGCACGGCGCGCGGCCTCGAGCCTGGCCTATCTCGTCTATACGTCGGGCTCCTCCGGAGCGCCGAAGGGCGTCATGATCGAACAACGCGGGCTGTCCAACCATCTGGCTTCGCTCATTGCCGAGCTTGGCCTCTCGGCCACAGACGTGATCGCGCAGACCGCGCCGCAGAGCTTCGTCATCTCGGTCTGGCAGTTCCTCGCCGGTCTCATGGTCGGCGCGCGCGTCCATATCTGCGCCAACGCGACCGTGCAGGACCCTATCCTGCTCGCGCGTGAGATCGAGCGCGAAGGGCTCACCGTGCTCGAGATCGTTCCGTCGCTCTTGCGCCTGATCCTCGATCGCATGGATGAGGCGCAAGTCCATCGCGCCTTTGCGGGATTGCGGCTGCTGATCTCGACCGGCGAGCCGTTGCCGGTCGATCTCTGCCGAGCCTGGTTCGCCCGCTGCCCGAAAGTGCCGCTGATCAACGCCTATGGCGCGTCGGAATGTTCCGACGACGTGTCCCTGCACCGCCTGACCAAGGCACCGGCGACCGCGACGGCCAACGTCCCGGTGGGCGCGCCGCTGCCCAACACCCAGCTCTACGTGCTCGATCCAAATCTCCAGCCGCAGCCGGTCGGTGTGACCGGCGAACTCTGCGTCGGCGGCGCCGGCGTCGGCCGCGGCTACATCAACGATCCAGCGCACAGCCGGCAGCGCTTCATCCCCGATCCATTCGGGCGCAAGGCCGGCGCGCGCCTGTACCGGACCGGCGACCTCGCCCGCCGCAACGCGGATGGCACGATCGAATGCCTCGGCCGCGCCGACCAACAGGTCAAGATCCGCGGCTACCGTCTCGAACTCAAGGAAATCGAGAACGCGCTGGCCGACCATCCGGGCGTGCGCGCCGTCGTCGTCGAGCCGCGGCGCGAGGCAAGCGGCGATGTCAGGCTGATCGCCCATATCGTCGCGAGCTCCGGCAGCCGGAGCAGCGCCAGCGAATTGCGCGACTTCCTGAAGAGCCGGCTGCCCGGCCATGCCATCCCCTCCGCGTTCCTGTTCCGGGATCAGATGCCGCTCAATGCCCATGGCAAGATCGACCGCTCGGCGCTGCTCGCGCCGTCGCAGCAGGAAGCGTCCGGGCCGGACGCCGCCGTGTCAGCACGCGGTTTCACCGAGAAAGTGCTCACCGACATCTGGATCGACCTGCTGAAGGTCGAGAGCCTGGGCGTCACCGACAATTTCTTCGATCTCGGCGGCCATTCGCTGCTCGCGGGCCAGGCGATGGCGCGCATCGCCCGTGCGCTCGGCGTGTCGCTGCCGATCAAGACCATTTTCGAGGCACCGACGATCGAGCAACTTGCCCGGCGGGTCGACGAAGCCGTGGCGGCGAAACCACAAGGACTCGCGGCAACCTTGCCGCGGTTGGTCGAAGGCGGACCGGCGACGCTCTCGATCGCGCAAGACCAGATGATGCGGATCGAGCAGAATCTGCCGGGATTGCCGCTGTTCAACTTGCCCTTCGCCTTTCACCTCGAGGGTCCGCTCGATCCGGCCGCGCTCGCGCAGGCGTTCGGCGACATCGTGCGCCGCCACGAATCGCTGAGGACGGGGTTCGGCTGGCATGGCGAGGAACCCGTCAGCCGCATCGTCACACCGAGCGAACTCGGGCCGGTCCTCACCGTCGAGGTGATCGGCGACGGGCGCCCACATCATAGCAAGCGGCGCCATGCCCTCGAAAGCAGGAAGATCGATCTGCTGATCCAGCAGGAAACCTATACCCCGTTCGACACAGCGCGGCCGCCGCTGTTTCGGGCGCGGCTGTTGCGGCTTCATGCCGACGACCATGTGCTGCTGCTGACGCTGCATCATGCCATTGCCGATGGCTGGTCGATCGGTGTGCTGTTCGAGGAATTGTCGCGCCGCTATGCCGCGCTGGCTGGACATCCGTCCGTACCCCTGCCGAAATTGCCGCTGCCCTTTGCGGACATCGGGCGCTGGCAGCGCTGGTGGTGCGGCACCGACGCCGCACGCCGTCAGGCCGCCGACTGGACCGAGATTCTGCGCGGCGCGGCGCCCATTTTCGACGGCGAAGCGAGCCCGGGCGCGTCCATCGGGCATCATCCGGTCAACCTCGCGCAGGAGTTGATCGGCCGGCTCACCGCCTTTGCCGGTCAGCACAACAGCACGCTGTTCATGTGCCTCCTCACGGGCCTGAAGGCCCTGCTGCTCGCGCAAACCGGCCGTGGCGACATCTCGATCGCTACCGCCATGGCCAACCGGACCCATCCGGATACCGACGGGATCATCGGCCCGTTCGAGAACACGGTGATCGTCCGCACGCAAATCACGCCGGATGTGTCGTTCGCCGACGCCCTGGCCCGGGTGCGGCAGAGCGTGCTCGACGCACATGCGCGGCAGGAACTGCCCTTCAACATTCTGGCCGATTATCTCGAACGGGAGGGTATCGCCCCCTCCTCGCTGCTGCAGGTCTATTTCACGCTGCAAAATCCGCTACGCCGGCCGCTGGATTTACCGGAAATTGCGGTGCAATCGATTGGAAACGTCGCGCGCGAGGGCCAGCCGGTGCTGCCGATCGACCAGACATGGCTGTCGCTGATGCTCAAGGAGCGACCGACCGGCATCACCGGCTCATGCAACTACAAGAGCGATCTGCTCGATGGCCACGCGGTCGGCGGATGGATGTCGGATCTCGTCGCGCTGCTGGAGGCGGCGGTCGCCCGGCCCAACACGCCGCTCGGCCAATTGCTTGTGCGCAGGGCTGCATGATCCGCTGTACAAGACCCGCGAATAGGAGTTCACTCGCCAAAGCTGTGAATGATCAAGTTGCATCTTGATTCTTCGGCTCCAGCGCGCAAGATTATTCTCGCGTTTTGATTTGGACGATTATTTTCAACCGGGGGAATGTTATGGGTTTCATCAAATTTACCAAGGGTACTTCGCTCAGCGACAAGGATCGCAAGGCGCTCCAGAAATTGCTCTCCGCCGAGAAGAAGAAGCTGCAGTCGGCTCTGAAGGACGTCGACGCCAGTCTTTCCGTGCTGGGCGGGTCGAAGAAGCCCAAGAAGAAGAAGTAAGACTCGCCGGCAAACGCCGCGAATCTTCGGACAACGGCCGCACGCAAGTCGAGCTGGGGGGCTCTCACAAGCTTGCGTCCGTAAACCGTCCAGCAATCGACAAGAATTTGCCCGGGTGGACCGCTACAAGCGGTCTGCTCAACTGCTTCTTGCTTAGTTGATACTTCTGTCAGGTCCGGAGTTTTTCCTCCGCCTGACGCCATGGGCCTGATTGATGGCAGACGACAGAATTGAACTGTTTGTCGGACTGATCGAGACCATTGACGAGCCGGGCGCAGTCGATGCGTGCCGACGATTGCTCTCGGTCGACGAAAGGACCCGCGCCGACCGCTTCATGTTCGAGCGGCATCGGCGGCAGTATATCTTCGCCCACGCGATGCTGCGTCTGGCGTTGTCCAAGGTCGCACCCAACGTCGCGCCCTCCGACTGGTCGTTTGCGACCGGCCGCTATGGGCGGCCGTTCGTCGCGGCGCCCGCGACATCGACCGCGCTGCATTTCAGCCTGTCCCATGCCGACGGCTGCGTTGCCTGCGTCGTGTCGCAGCATGAAGCCGTCGGTATCGACGTCGAAACCGTGTCGCGGCGGGTCGCGCCGTTGTCGACCGCGCTTCGATTCTTTGCCCCCGAAGAGGTCGAGACCCTGCGCGAACTGCCGGAGCCGGCAGCCATCGAGCGCTTCTTCGACTACTGGACGCTGAAGGAGGCCTATCTGAAGGCCCGTGGTTTCGGGCTCAACCTGCCGCTCGACGCCTTCGCGATGCAAGTGTCGCAGGAGGCGATCGAGATCAGCTTCAAGCCCGATATCGCCGACGATCCCTCCGGCTGGCGCTTCTCGCTGTCATCGCCATCACCGTCGCATCGCCTCGCGATCGCCGACGGCTCCCGCGCCGATGGCGGGCTTCCCATCGCCCGCAATGACTGGCCGCTCCAGGAAGCGGCTGAATGACTCCGGCGCGGCTGCGCATCTTTCCCGCGATTTCGCGCAACCGCGATCCCGGCAAATATGTCGGCGAACTGATGCGGGTGGCTGCGTTCGCCGACCAAAACGGCTTCGAAGGAATCCTGCTGTTCGAAGGCAACGACGTGTTCGTCGAGCCGTGGGCGATGGCCCAGCACATCATGGCCGCGACCACGCGAAGCTCGCCGCTGATCGCGGTCAATCCGGTCTACATGCACCCGTTCACGGCCGCGAAGTTCGTCTCGTCGCTTGCGCAGCTTCATGGCCGCAAGGTCTATCTCAACATGATCACGGGGACCGCCGTCAGCGATTTGCAGGGGCTTGGCGACGAGCAACCGCATGCGGACCGCTATGTCAGGCTCGGCGAATTCGTGGAATTGATGCGGCAGTTGCTGGCAAGCCCGCGGCCGGTGAACTTCGCGGGCCGGTTCTATCGCGCGCACCATCTGCAGCTTCGGCCGCGACTGCCGTCGGAGCTGATGCCGGAATTCCTGGTCGCCGGACAGTCGGACGCCGCGCAGCGCGTGGCGAAACAGACCGGCTGCATCAAGATGCAGATGCTGCCGCCCGATCTCGATCGCGGGCTGGACGCGCCCGGAATGAACTTCGGCATCTTGGCACGCGAGAACCGTGAGGAGGCGCGGCAGGCGGCCAAGGCGCGCTTCCGCGACAGCCCCGACGATCGCGAACTGCTCGCGCTCACCGTGGACAACAGCGACTCCGTGTGGAAGCGGCGCCTTTATGACGGCCAGAGCGGCGAGCTTGCCGACAACGGCTACTGGCTGTTGCCGTACCTCACTTTCCAGGCCGACTGCCCCTACCTCGTCGGCAGCTACGCCGAGATCGGCGCAAAGCTGCAGGCGTTTGCAGGCAAGGGCCTGACCACGATCATGCTCGACATGGTCGCGGACGAGGCCGAGATGCAGCATGTCTGCAAGGCGCTCGCGGCAAGCGGGATGCTTTAAATCAGACGCCCAGTGGGCTGAGCCGGGCCAGCGGCTCGCTTCCCTCTCGCCGCCGCAAGAGCTGCATGACATGGCGCTTCAGGCGCACGAACTCGGGCTCGGTCGCGAGGTCGTGGCTTCGCGGCCGCGCAAAGGGCAGCACCATGTTCTCGATCACCCGACCTGGTCTCGCGCTCATCACGACGATGCGGTCGGCGAGAAACAGCGCCTCGTCGATATCATGGGTGACGAAGACCATGGTGGTCGGGATCTTGCTCCAGATATCGAGCAGGACCTCCTGCATCATGCCACGCGTCTGTGCATCGAGCGCGCTGAAGGGCTCATCCATCAGAAGCACCCGCGGCTGGTTGATCAGCGCCCGCGCGATCTCGACCCGCTGCTGCATGCCGCCGCCACGCCCCCGCCCTTACCTATTCGCAAGCCCCTGAACAGCTGACGGATTGCGATGACTATTCTCAAGGAAGCTGCTGCGACCGAGCCTGTCGCTTTCGTCGCCCCGCCCGGCACAGGCGTTGCGTTCGACTGGACCGATGGTAGGAAAGCACGGCCTTCCCGCAGCGCGCGCGCCTTACCCGCGGGTTCGGCGCTGTTCATCAGCGAGACGATCGACGGGCTGAACGTCGGCGCGCATTTCCTCGATCGCCTGTCGGCACCTGAGCAGGCGCGTGTGCATGCGGCCGGCCGCACGATGACGGTGCGCAGGGCGGGATGGTGTTCAGCCAGGGCGATGGCCACGACGGCATCTTCATCATCCGGCGCGGCCAGGTGCGGGTCTACTACACGGCGCCGTCCGGTCGCGAGATCACGCTCGCCTATTGGACGCCGGGACATTTCATCGGAGGCCCCGAGATCTCCGGCGGCGGCTTCCACATGTGGTCGGGCATCGCCATCGAAGCCTGCGAGATCACGGCGCTCTCCGGCCCGGCGCTCGAGAAGCTCTTGACGGGCATGCCGCACTTCGCGCTGGCGCTGATCGACGGACTTATCGCCAAGGGCAAGTGCTACTCCTCGATGGCGCAAATCCTCGGCACGCGCTCGGTGATCGAACGGCTGGCGCAGTTCCTGCTAACCCTGTCGGAGTTGCACGGCACGGCCGACGGCGACACGATCGTCATCAACCGCAAGATCACCCATGACCAGATCGCGGCCATGGTCGGCTCGACCCGGCAATGGGTCACGATGATGCTGAAGCGCTTCCAGAATCGCCGCATCATCGCCATCGACGGCAGCACCATCCGGATCAGGCGGATCGATCTGCTGGAGCAGATCGTTTTCAAGGATTGGCGCGGATCTTGTCTTGGAAGAGCGTGAGTGTATCAGCGACGTCATGGCCGGGCTTGTCCCGGGCATGACGACCTGCGCGGGGAGAGGCGAAGGTCACCGCGCCTCTTCGAAGCCCGCCAGCACCGACGTCAGATTCGCGCCCAGGATATCCGAGAGATAGCCGCCCTCCTGCACGAACACGGTCGGCAGGCCCATCTTCGCGATGGCCTGGCCGATGCGGCGGAAGCCGGGCGTGGTGACGGCCAGGCCCTTGAGCGGATCGTGCTCGGAGGCGTCCAGCCCGAGCGCGATGACGAGGGCGCCGGGCGCAAAGGACTCGATCGCCTTGCGCGCGACGTCCAGCGCCTGCATGTAGCCATCGTCGCCGGTGCCGATGGCCAGGGGAATGTTGAGATTGGTACCGAGGCCCGGTCCTTCGCCGCGCTCATGCGCGTAGCCCCACACATAGGGATAGTACGCGACAGGATCGGCGTGGATCGAGACGGTATAGACGTCGGGGCGCGCGTAGAAGATGCCTTGCGTGCCATTGCCGTGATGGACATCGACATCGAGGACCACGACGCGCTCATGCTTGAGCCGCAGATGTGCGGCGGCGACAGCGCTGTTGTTGAGGAAGCAGAAGCCGCCGGCCATGTCGCGATAGGCGTGATGGCCGGGCGGGCGGCAGAGCGCGTAGACCGCGTCTTCGCCGTCCATCACCATCTGCGCTGCCGTGGTCGCGACATCGGTTGCCGCACAGGCCGCCGCCCAGGTGCCCGGACCGATCGGCGCCGCGGTGTCGGCAGTGTGCCAGCCAAGCTTGCCGACGATGTGGGTGGGATAGGTCGCAGCGTGGCGCACGGGATGGATGTTGCCGATCATCTCCGGGCCGGAATCGCCGAGCGCGGTCCAGGCGTCCCAGGCTTCGCTCAGGAACGACAGATATTCCGGGCTGTGAATGCGCGCGCGCGGTCCCTGCCCGAAGGTCGTCGGCGCGACCAGTTGATGCTTGCCGTCCTTCAATCCCTTGAGTAGGCGATCGGCGCGCTCGGGCTGCTCGGTGGTGCGCTTGACGACACCGCGAACCAGGAAGAATTGCGGATCGTGGCTGCGGTGCAGTTCGGTATGGACGGCTTTCACTCAAACACTCCGTGCTCTCTGGCGGCGCCACGGATGTCTAGATCCCCGTGGCCGCCAGATGCAAGCAAGAAGAATGCCGTCCCTGTCGCGCTGCCCCGCGTCGGAAGCAGACCCCTGATGCTCAGCAGCGACCGCGCTGGAGGCAGTGCTCGCGGCCCTGCTGATCGGTGCGGAAGGACTCGATGAAGCCGCCCTGGCGCTGGGTGACGAAGACGGTCTTGCCGTCGCTGCCGCCGAAGGCGAGGTTGGTCGGCTCCTTGCCTTTCAGCGCGATCTCGCGCTCGACTGCACCGTTCGGCTTGATCAGCGCGATGGTGCCCTTGAGGATGCGTGCGACATACAGCCGGCCGGTCACATCGGTGCGCAGGCCATCGATGGTGTCGGGCTGGAATGTCTTGATCAGCTTTGCATCCGTGAGCGCATTGCCATTGATCGCATAAGACCAGATCTGGCCGCTGCTGGATTCTCCGACATAGAGCGTCTTGCCGTCAGGGCTGAGATCGATGCCGTTGGTGGTGCCCATCGCGCGCGGCGCGGACATCACCTGTCCCTGCACCGAACCGTCGGCGGCTTTCGCAATCCGCCAGATGTAGCCTTCGCGACCTTTCCAGTTCGGATCGCTCGCATAGATCGTGCCGTCGCGCGCGATGGTGATATCGTTGGGCTGGTTCATCTCGTCGGAGTGAAACCAGACGGTAGGCTCGGTCGAGCCCTTCGGGATGATGAAGACGTTGTGCTTCTTGTAGTCGGCGATGAACATCGCGCCGCTGCGGTCGAAACGGATCGCGTTGCCGACGCTGCCTTCCGGGAGCACCGTGAACGGCTCCGAGGCCGCGCCGCCGGCCGGCAGCCTGCCAATGGTGCCTTTTTTGCCGAAGTTGACGACGAAGAGATTGCCATCGAGATCGGCGGCCGGGCCTTCGATGCCGAAGGTGTATTCGCTGGCAGGCGTGACCTGCGCGCTCTCGAACAGTTTCGTGTCCGCGCGGGCAGATGCGGCTGCGAGGAGGAGACAAACGCTACTGCACCACCAGAAAGTCCTGCCGGATGTAATAGCCATCGTCGTCGCTGCACTCGCCATTCAAATAGGGATCGGCCGGCCGGAAGAATCGGCTGAAGCCGGGTTTGTCTACAGCGCTGCTTTGTGTCACGACGACGACCTTGGAGGCCGGTATTTCGCCGCATTCCTTGTTGGCCCTGCTGAAGAACTTGCGTTGCGGCGGGCCGGCCTTGATCCGCATCCGCGTGCCCGGGACCATTGTCGCAACGAGCCTGTCGGCGGTATCGAGCAGGCCGGAATAACCGGGCTCGGTCTTCGGCAGTTTCTCGCCCCCCGGCGGCATCAGCTTCTCCGCACCGATTCCGCGAAGGCGCGTGCGCAGTCTGCCCGAATCGGGATCGCCCGGGTAGATCCAGCCGTCCTGCGACAGCATGAAGCGAAGCACCGTTACGTCCTTCTCCGCGTCCGATTGTCCGGGCTTCAGACCAAAATCCGAATGGCAGCCGACGCAGTGTTTTTCGACGAGGCCCTTGCGCAGCGTGGTGAGCCGGATGCGGTTCTGCGCGTCCCTGGCGACGAAGGCGGCGAGTTGGTCGATCATCGCCGGACTGCGGGTATCGCAGGGCAGCGGCGGCGGATCGCCCGCGGCGCGGTCGATCCGGATCACGGTCTGGTTCTTGTCCTCGACCAGCCAGATCGCGCCGTCCTCCGCAACCGTGATGCCCACAGGCGCGCCCTGCGGCCGCGCGCCGTTGACGCGGTGCCAGCCGGCGATCAATTCCTCGAAGGGCGCGGCGGCGACTTCGCCGGCGTCGGTCTGGAAGCTGTGGGTCGGATCGGCCGCACAACTGACGCGATAGCGCACCGGCGGAGGGCTCGGCCTCGGGAAGCCGTGGTCGTCGACGTCGTAGATGAGGACACGGCTGCCGGTCGGGCGATAGCCGTGCAGGCCGACCAGCAGCTTGCCTTCGAGCTCGGGAAATTTGGCGCCATGATAATACAGCATCGCGAGCGGGGCGCCGTGCGGCGGCATCAGCGAGAGAGGCGGCTTGTAGAGCGCGTTGGCCGTGCACAGCGACTTGTAGAGGCCCGACTGCAACACGGTTCTGAATTCGGGGCTCGGCGTCGACAGATCGTAGCAGTAGGGCCAGCCATAATGCTTGCCCTGCTCGACCGCATTGATCTCCTCGTTGGGCTTGAAAATATCGGGCAGGTCGCGGCCGTTCTCGCCTTGCAGGAAGGCGTAGCCGGCATCGGGAAAGTTCGGATGCAGCGCCAGCGCCATCGAATTGCGCAAGCCGCGCGCATAGACCAGATGCGGCGGATCCGGATCGTTCGGCTTCAAGGCCGGAAAGACGCCGCCCGCGGGCGGCATGAACAGCCAGATCGACGCCATCGCGGCTGCGCCTTCCGCCGCGGCACAAGGCCGCGTGATCGGCGCCGGCGTGATGCAGTCGTCGCTGTGCGAGCCGATGTTGACGAACAGCCGCCCGTTCCGGTCGAACACGAACTGCTTGAGCGGATGCGCGCTCTCGTCGAGCCTGGCCCCGTCGGGCAGCGTGATCCGGCGCCCGGGCATATGACGGATGATGGTCTCGATCGTGCCGCGCGGATTGTCCGCCAGCGGATCGAACCGGAAGATCGTCTCGGCGGTCGAGGCATACAGTTTCCTGTCCGGTCCGATCACGAGCCCGAATGGATACTCCACACCAGTCAGCAATTCCTTGAACCGCTGCCCCTGCGGCGCGCGCGGATCGAGCAGCAGCAATCGCCCGTCCGTGTGTCCCCAGCCGCCCATGTCGGTGACCACGAACAGGTCGCGGCCCGGCACCTGGACGATCGTGCGCGGAAACTTGAGATGATCCTCCTCGCTGGCGACGAGGCCGGCGCAAAATCCCGGCTTCATGTCGATCTGGAGTCTGGGAAAGGCGAGATCGCCGCTGCCGCAGAGGTCGGCGCCGATCGCGTAGCCGCTCCTCTTCACCGGTTCGCAGGAGGCTCCCGCGGCAAGGCTCAGCAGCGCACCAGCGACAATGGCGACAAGGAGACGCTGGTAGCGATGTTCGCGCCAGACTGTGGGGTGATGCACGGCGGCCTCCCGGACTTTGCGTGCAGACTTGTTCCATGTCGAGATAACGCCGTCCAGCTGGTCATCACCCGCCTCTGATGAAACCTGTCACGGCCTTGTTCCCGACCAATCACCGTAGAGTCCCTGACCGGGCTCGACCCGAATGTTTCGCGCATGCTTCGGATGGTATCGGTTCGCCGTCCCGATCGCTCCCGGCAGGAGACGCCTATGGTCCACGTCTATTTCCACTGCTCCAATACCGACGGCACGCTGGTCGATCGCAGCGGTGCCGCGGTGGCCAGCCTGGCCGAGGCGCGCGACCGTGCCAGCCAGATCATGAGCGCGATGATCCGGACGCCCGGCACCGAGGACTGGCGCGAGTGGGTCATTCATGTCAGCGGCTCCGACGGCGAGGAGATCTTCGAACTCCCCTTCACCGCCATGCTCGGCAAACCGCATTGAGGTGATGCCGTGCTGATCGCCTCATTGACCCTGCTCTGCAGGCCCCTGACCTTCGTCGCCGCCAAATGGCAAAAGCTGGTGCGAATCGCCGGCAACCCCTACCGCCCCGAACTTCACTACATGCGCGGCCCGGGGCCGAAATGGCACGCCAAGTTTCAGGCAAGCCGGCTGTACCGCATGCGCTGAGCGGCGCAGCTTTGCTCACTTCCCGCGAACGGTCTCTCCACCCGTCATGCCCGGGCTTGTCCCGGGTATCCACGTCTTGGCATCCGCATCGAAAAACATGGATGGCCGGGACAAGCCCGTGTCTTTACCGAAACTGACAACATTGATGATGCAGGATCGGTCCGGGGCTTGTAACCCGGTTTGCCGGAGCGGTCGATCCAGTCAAGGATAGCACCAAGCTCGCCTTGCAAGGTGATGGACAGGTCGCGGCGGGTTTCGCCGGGTGTGACGACAATCCGGTCGATGACCTCGCGCAGCGCATCGGCCGCTTCAAGGGCGTCGTCAGGGTGGCCGAGTGCTTCGGTTAGACGCTCGATCCTGCGCCGGAAGGTCTCGGCGATGCCGGGATGGATGTCAGGAACGTCCTGCGGGGTTTCCGTGAGCCGGGCCTTTAGGTCTTCCTGTTTGCGCTCCAGCTCCCCCAGACGGTCGGTGAGCGCCTTGTACCAACCGCCCTTCTCGATGATGGTGACGATCTCGGCAATGGCCTTGTCGGTTTCCGCAAGCTCGCGGCGGGTGGTCTCGGCAGTGTCGCGGCGCTCGCGGTTGAGCCGGTTGGTCTCCTGCAAATAGGAGCGCATGGCCTCGGCCGCAATTTCGGGCGTCATCATGTTGTCCCTGAGACCGGCCAGCACGCGGGTTTCCAGAACCTGGCGGGCGATGGTGCGGGCGTTGTCGCAGCGGTGGCCCAGCACGTGATTGGTGCAGGCATAGCGGTCCTGCCCGCGTCGGGCGTAGGAGCCGCCGCAGCACCCGCAGACCACCAGGCCAGACAGCAGCGTGCGTGGGCGATGTGTAGCGTTGAGGCCGCCGTTCCGCGCCTTGATCGTGCGCATGGCGGCGGCCGAAGTCTCGATCTGGTTCTGATAACGCGCGGTCAGCTCATCCTGACGCGCCTTGGTGGCGTCCCACAGGTCCTGCGGCACGATGCGAAGCTCGGGCGCGTCCGTGCGTATCCATTGGCTCTCGGGATTGAGCCGCAGCACACGGCGGCCGGTGTCGGGGTCCTTCAACTGCCGTTGCCGGTTCCAGCGGATAACGCCGACGTAAAGCTCGCAGTTGAGAATGCCGGAACTGACGATGCGGTTACCTCTTATGGTGGTGTCGTTCCAGCGCTTGCCGGTGGGGCTCGGAATGCCGTCGCGGTTGAGGTCGGCGGCGATCCGTTGCGGCCCCTTGCCGGCGACATATTCGCGGAAGATGCGCAGGATCACATCGGCCTGTTCGGGGATGATCTCTCGCTCGCCACGGATCGGCTCGCCCTTCGCATCAAGCTGGTGAACGACGCGATAGCCATAGGCGTTGCCGCCGCCGATCTTGCCGGCCTCGACACGGCCCCGGATGCCGCGATGGGTCTTCATGGCGAGGTCTTTAAGGAACAGCGCGTTCATCGTGCCCTTGAGGCCGACGTGAAGCTCGTTGATCTCACCTTCGGACAACGTGACGATGGTGACGCCCGCGAACTTCAGGCGCTTGTAGACGCCGGCCACGTCTTCCTGATCGCGGCTCAGACGGTCGAGCGCTTCGCAAAGCACGATGCTGAACTTGCCGGCCTGCGCGTCGGCCATCAGCGACTGGATGCCGGAACGTATCAACGACGCGCCGGAGATGGCGCGGTCGCTATAGCTCTCCACAATGGTCCAGCCTTCGCGGCCCGCCCGCTCGCGGCACTGGCGCAACTGGTCCTCGATGGAGGCGTCACGCTGGTTGTCGGAGGAATAACGGGCGTAAAGGGCAACACGGGTCATGGGTACCTCCCGAAGTCCGGGCCGCGATCAGGCGGCCTTGATCAGCATGAAATCAACATGGACGGCATCGTAGGGAAAGACGATGCCACGCCCCTCGCGGTGGATAACACCTGCCTTGATGAGCGCCTGCACGTCGCCGTGCACCGCCTTCATGTCGCGCTCGACGCGCCGGGCGGCTTCGCGGATCGACATCACGCCCTGTCCGGTCATGGCCTGAAGCAGGTCCCAGCGCTTGCGGGTCAGCGTCTGCCACAAGAGATCGGGAGTTGCGAAGCTATGGTGTGCGCCCTGCGCCTTGCCCTTGAAGGCGGCAAGCGCCCGGCGTGTTACGTCGTCACGGCTGGCGACGGAGAGCGTCACGGTGTTCGTTTTGGTTTCCATTTGTCCACATCCTTCCAGAAATCCGCTAGCAGTGCATCGGGCGTCGTGAAGGCGTAAGCGGTTTCGCGCGTGCCGAGATGGCGGTGATCGCCCTTACCGGCCTCGTTGTCGTAGCGCAGCACGCAGACACCGCCGACGACATAGGCCAGAGCGTATTTGAGATCGTGCGCCGATCCCTTCACGCTGCGCGGCACACGCCAGATCCGAAGCTCCGCGAAGGATTCTGGTCCAAGCTGGTGGCGTTCGTCGAGGAGCAGTTCCGCCTTCATGATGGATTAGATAGCATCATTTCCAATATGATGTCAATTATTCCATCAATCATTTTCTTTCGGTGTGTTGTTGTCATTTGCGGCGGCGATACGCGCGGCGAAGTCTTCGCGGGCCATGCGGCGGCCGATGATGCGCGCAAATTTGAGGGCGACCTTGTTGACCTTGCGCAGCGCTTCGGGATCGGGGCCGTCCGCGTTGCCGTTGTCATTGGCCGCGACGGGCTGCTCTTCGGGATCGGGCACGTCAGCCGGCGCCATGACGGACCGCCTTTGCGTTGCGCTCGTCGTTATCGTTGTCGGCACGCCACGCGGGCGGATCGGCGATCCATCGATCAATGTCGGATTCGTGCCAGCCAGCGCCGTTGACGCTGATCTTGATCTGGGGCGGGAACGTACCATCCGCGATCTTCCGGTAGATGGTTGACTTGGACAGGCTGGTGCGTGCCTGCACGGTTTTCATTCGGATGATGCGTTCTGGTTCTCGCATGGATACGATGCCTCCTGCTGGCCGCCTCTCGGGGCTTGTGATCCAGACAGGAACGACTTCGTCGCGTGCGCAAGAGATTTTTTCCTTCGTCGTACTGTGGTGTAGAACTGGTGGTAAATAGGCGGGGTACAACTCAAAGCGCGACGTCTTCACCGTTGTCGGACCGGAGAACCAACGCCTCGGCAACAGCACAACACCGATCACGCGCGCGTTCCTTTTTCCTCCTTCCGGAAGGGGAGCGCGCCAGTTATCCCGGATTTTGCGCCGAAGCGAAGAACTGGTTTACATCTCGACGTGCCGAACCAGGCGTCGACGTTCGTTAGCAAGATTGTTGCGCAAATCAATTCCTTTCGAGGTTATTGTACAGGTTGTCCGTCTCAGCTCGCATGACTCGCCAGCACAACGATGCCAACATGCGTTCGATTGGCGAGCGCGTGGTGGGCGAAGGGCTGGCGCTCAATATCGTGAATGCGCTCCTTGCCGCCCCAGTTCGAGGGCCGTCGGCATGCGACGCGGGTGGAGATGATTGAGGCGCTGGAGAGGTAGCGCCGGCCGCCAATCGCGGCCGCCCGTCCTGATGCGCATTTCGCCCAAACTCGGCTATAGTTTGGCTAATGTCGACAGGTTCGAATATTCCCGCAAATGGCTAGCACGACAAGCCATGCTACAATGACCAAAGAAGCCACGGCCCCGGCCGCTATTCTGACTTTCTCTTTCGGGGCGTAGTCGCGTATTTTGATGCCTCAGTCGCGGCCTGTTTACCTATTGTCTCACAGGTTGAATTCCGTGCAATATGCGCGTTAGGCAATCCAGCGGTTAAGGGGCGTAAGAAGACAAGACCATGGCAAAGAAAACCACACCGAGCATTATCAGCAACGGCAAAAAGAAATCGAAGGGTGGCATCATAAATGCTCGGTCGAGCGGCAAATACGACCTTGCGCTCGGCAAGCGCATTCGGCTGCGCCGAGTCGAGATGAAGATCTCGCAATCGGAACTTGCCGACAAGCTCGGCGTCAGCTTCCAACAGGTGCAGAAATATGAGAAAGGCGTCAACCGGGTTGGCGCTGCTCGTTTGCAGCAGGTCGCCACGGCGCTCGATGTCCCCGTGGCGTTTTTCTTTGACCAGGACGATCTGGGAAAACGCGCGAGCGACGGCAAGCGTGAGGTCGAGAGCTTGCTGTTTATCGACAGTGCATTCAGCCTGCGGCTGTTGCGGGCTTATGCCTCTGTGAAAAACCAAGCGGTGCAACGCCAATTTGTGTCGCTGATCGAAAGCATCGCAGCCAATGAATGATTCCGCCGCTTGCTCCGAGCCGGGGGCAGCGCGTCGCTGCCTACCATCCTTGGCGCCGTTGTTTTGCTTTCGTAGATGTAGTGCGCGGCCTCGCGCGGCGTGACCAACTTGCGCCCGTTGGGCAGATCGATCGGATCAAATGTCCGTTGGTCCCAGGACAAGAATCTACTGCAATACGAATATCGGGAGGCTCTCGGCAGTGACAGAGATGGCGGCGCTCGCGAGCAGACGAGGCCGTTCAGATAGCGACTGGGCAACACGATGACGACGAACTTGCCTCTCCAAGTACGTTCGCTCCTGTTGACTCAGCACCAACGGCGCGATCGGTCGGCCTCTCATACCTGCATTCGTCACAAGCGCTCTCCCTTCAGAGGTCCCATGACCGTAATGCTGTGGCCGGGATCATGCCGAATTGTTGCAGCGGGCGTTGCGATTGATCTTTCGTAACATGCCGGTAGTCGGCATAATCCATCCAAACTAACATGGGACATTTGCGTAGCGCCGAGGGACTGCAACGCCGCGTATCGAGGCTTTTCCGAGATTGGAGCAACAGCGCACCTATCAGTCCTTCGTTGCATGAGAAGCCCAAACCGGGGCGACGGCAGACGGTCAAGCCCGAAGCCGCGGAACGCGGGGACGCGAGAGCGTCAGGCTTGACGGTCTGACGACGCTCCGGTCCCATCTCGCCAAGCAACCAGAACGAACGCACCGCCTACAAGGTCAGCCGGGCGGGTACTCAATTTCCTCCAGCATTTGCGCTTCCGACGCCAACATTGACCGTACAGCGCACAGGCTTCTTCGTCTGAGCGGCGGTTTGCTCGCAGGTCTCGATGGCATCGCGGTTCTCACGCCGCATCTGTGCTGCCTGTTTGAGCGTCGCATAGGCTTGCGGATCATAGGCCCGCAAGAGCCGGACGCCCGCGTCCCACATCGTCGGCTCGCCGACAATATTCGCGGCCCTCTGTTCCGGCATGTGCCAGCCTTCCGGCAGGGCACGAGCGAGCATGCCTGACAGAAACGACCAGAGGAGCATGCCGGCAAAGAGGCCGCCACCCGCGATCCATGCGAGGCGGCGGCGCTGTTGCTGAGCGGTGGCGGCTGTTCCGGCCAGCCCCTCCATCAGACGCGCCGCCATGTCCAGCCGGTCACGCGCCTGTGCCATGGCGGCGCGGTCCTCCGCACGGGCGGCTTTTCCGGCGGCGGCGATCCGGGCGGCGACATCGTCGGGCGTGAGCGTCGGCGCCGGCTTCTTCGCCAATTGGCTGATTGCCTCCACCATGGCATCCAATCGGCTCATCATCTCGCCGAGGGTGGTGCTGCTGTCGTTCGCGACGACGAGGCGGCGCAGCGTGCCCACCTCGTTTACCAGGTCGGCGAAGAGCCGGGCAGGATCACCTTCCGGTAAATGATCGGTCTGTTGCATCTCTTCCATGTTGCTTCTCCTGTTGGCCTACAATCCGAGGCCGATGTCCCGCCCGCGTCCAAGCCCGAGGCTATTGGCGAGGTCACGCGAGAGGTTGCGGCCGCTCTCCATGCCGATGCCGAGTTCCCGCTTGCGGCCTTCGAGAATGGATTCCATCTGCGGATCGCGTTCGAGGCTTTTGGCCATGTCGCCCATGGTTGCGCGCGTGGCCCTGTAGTCGGACACGGAGCCTCTCTGGTACTGGCGCTGGCTGGTCTCTTTGAGCTTCGTCCAGTCCTCCACGAAGCGGTCGGCGCGCCGCTCGGGATTGCTGCGGATTTCGGCTTCGAGTTGCATGGCCCGGATCGCGCGCTGCGGGCGGCCCTCGGCGGCATCCTGTGCAAGCGAAGGATCGCGGCGATAGGCTTTCTCGATGTCGCGGCTTGTCTCTTTGCCGAGCGTGCCCAGTTCTTCCCGCGCCCGGTTGAGTTCGACGCGCTGGTGCGGCAGAACCGGCAGCTTCTTGTCCTCCATGGTCCAGATCGCGTTGACCGCGCGGGCATGGCGCTCAACCGCGAGGTCGCGCGTCCGCTCGCGCGCCATCTGCGCTGCACGCTCCACATCGATCGCTGGCTGCTTGACGTTGTCGGGGGCCTTTCCGGGTGGACGTGAAGAGCCGAGGCGCTCCATCTGCTCGCGGCTGGGCGACAGCTTGAGGCCGTCGAAGGTCCCTGGCGCGAGGCGCATCCGGTTGCCCGACAGGTTGAGCCCGGCGAATGGGCTTTTGCCTTTCCCGGCCACTTCGCGGGACATCTCTGGCGCGCGGTCGGGAGTCCTACGCTCGGGCGTCACAGCCTCGCGTGCGGCAATGCCGCGCCGCTCGGCAAAGGACCGCGCCGGTTCGGCGCGGTCATAGTCGGATGCCATGTCCTTGGCCCGCTCGCGGCCGAGCGTGCGGGCAAGCTTGTCCTGACTGGCGAAGTCGTCGCGGCCGTAATGAAGGTCCATGCCATTGCGGTGCCGCGACATCGCCACATAGGAGCTATGGGCGTCCATGCCCGGCGTCGCCAGCACATGGGTGCGGTCTACGGTCATGCCCTGCGACTTGTGAACGGTCGCGGCATAGCCGTGATCGACATGGGCGTAATCCCTGAGATCGAACGCGACCGAACGGCCGTCGTCGGTGCGAACCGACATGCTGCGCGCGTTGACCTGTTCGACGGCGCCGAGCGTTCCGTTCTTCACCTCAAGGCTGCGCTCGTTCTTCAGGAACATCACGCGGTCGCCCGACGCGAAATTGCGCTCGCCACGCTCGGCCTTCACCGCCACGTCCTGGCCGAGATCGCCGGCCTCGCGCATCCTGCCGCGCGCCGCCTCGTTGAGGGCGCGAACCTCGTCATTGGTGTGGGTGAGGATAATCCGACTCTGGTCGGGCGCGGCATGTCGTTCGCGGTCCCAGCGCTCGATCAGATCGGCGCGGGCCTGCTCGCGGGATGGGGCCGCGTGCACCATGTCGCGCTCGGCATAGCGGTCAATGGCCTGGCCCGTCCTGCCGGTCGCCAGTTCGCGGGTGGCGTCACGCTGCCAATCTTCCCGCTGGCGGCGGACTTCGGTGATCTCGACGCCGCCGTGACGCTCGTGGATCGAGCGGAACGCCGCTCCGGCTTCGATGGATTGTAGTTGTTGCGGGTCGCCGACCAGCACCACCTTGGCGCCAACTTCGGCCGCATGCGACAGCACCCGTTCCATCTGCCGAGTGCCGACCATGCCGGCCTCGTCGATGACAAGCACATCGCGGGCGGTCAGCAGATCGCGGCCATTCGCCCAGCCATGTTCCATGCTGGCGATGGTACGGGATCCAATGCCGGAACCGGCTTCCAGATTCTCAGCCGCGATGCCGGACAGTGCGACGCCGCGCACTCCATAGCCGGCCTGTTCCCACGCCTCGCGGGCGACGCCCAGCATCGCCGACTTGCCGGCACCGGCAACGCCCACCACTACGCCGAGATCGCGTCCATCGGTGACATGCTCGAACGCCGTGCGCTGTTCGCCGGAAAGGTGCAATCCGCCCGCTTCGGCATGGTCCAGGGCAGCGCTGCGGTCCTTCTCGTTCACGCGGTGTCGTTCGCGTTCCGCCATCAATTGCGTGGCACGCCGTAGCCGCTGTTCGGCCTCGATCATGTGGCGAGAGGTGAAGCGTTCTTCTCCCCGTCCGTCCTTGCCGAGTTCGACCAGATCGGGGGAGGCACGCACCGTGCCCATCACCTCGTTGAACTGGTCGAGTCCGTCACTGTGCCGGTGCGCGAACATGGCAAGGTCGCGGCTGGTAAACGTGGCCTGCTGGTGTGTCATCGCGTCGAGCGCGACGCCGGGGTTGGCGATGATCCGCTCGCCGTTACGGCGGGCAATCTCGTGGTGTTCCAGGGTCCGTTCGGATTCGAGGCCATGCCCGTCCATGCGCTCGGCGGCGGGACCGATCTTGTTCTGCGGCTTGAGATCGATGCCCTGTGCCTCAAAACTGCGGTGATCGATCCGGACGTCGATGTCGAGTTCGGCCAGCCGTTCGTTGACGTGCTCGGCCCAGCGCTCCCGCCAGCGTTCCAAGTGCTCCGTGCGGTTCCAGTCCCGCACCTTCTGACCGAAGCCGTTCTCGTCCACCGAGCGCATGGTGAGCATCACATGCGCGTGCGGCTTCATCAGCCCGTCCGCGCCGACATCCCAGTGCACATTGAGGTCGGCGATCATCCCCTGGTCGACGAACTCTCGTTGCACGAAGTCGCGGGCAAGCGCGATGCCCTGTTGCTGGTTCAGTTCGCGCGGAATGGCGAACTCGACCTCGCGGCAAAGCTGGGCGTCCTTGCGTTTTTCGAACGCCTCGACTTCGTTCCACAGCCGCTCGCGGTCGGAATAATGCTCGGACGCGTGTTCCGGCAACAGCACTTCCGAATGGACGACGCCGGACTTGTTCGAGAAGTCATGATAGCGGTCGATACGCTGATCGTGCAACCGTGAACCCGAGCGATAGGCGGCAGCCGCAACAGCGCTGCGGCCAGTTGAGCGGGAAATGACCTTTGCCGAGAAGTGGTAGATCGCCATGACGGCGATCTACCTACTACTCTAAAGCTTACGTCGGCACGACGTATAAGCGCGCCCTCCCTCGAAAAAATCTCGGGAGGGACTACCCCGTCTCAGCCAGTCCCGACGACCTTACAGTATTGTGTCGGGTGCTCGACTATCATTTTTCCATCAACGCTGATGGAGACGATGATGCGTAAGCCACGTGATTTTGATGCCGAACTGAAAGCACTTGGGGACAAGGCGCGAGGGCTGAGAACCCGCAAAGTGCAGCAGCTCGGCGAATTGGTCATCGTCACCGGGGCTGATTCGCTCAGCGCTGACGAACTGGCGGGCGCGTTGATCGTGCTGGCTGAGACGACGGATACTGGAAAGAGGGAGGCATGGGCCAGGCGCGGGGCCGCGTTCTTTCAGGGGCGGCCGCGGCGTAATGCGCCGGCATCTGAGCGCAACGCTGACGGCGCACCGCCGCAACCGGGCGGCTCGCAACCGGCATCAGGCCGCAAGGGCGCGGCATGACATGCGTACCTGGCAGGTCGAGCGCCGCCAGCGCACACGGCACCTCATCGAACTCGGCGGCCTCGTCGTGAAAGCTGGCGTCGTGGAGCTGACCGACGACGACCGCGCCATCATTCTCGGCGCGCTGCTCTGGATGGCCGAAAAGCTCCAAAGCGATCAGGGCGAACGGGCGCGAGTGCTGTGGTCAGCAAAGGGGAAGCAAGCATTCGAGGCGGACCCGGCGACACGCGAGGAAACAGATCGAACTGTTCCAGCAGTTCGTCCTTAATACACGACAATGGCGTGTCAGCCGAGCGACTCCTGCCCGGAGGGACGTTCGAGCATGGGATCGTCGTCGCGCTCGTCATGCCTGCACCAGAATGATCTATCAGGTGCGCTCCTCCCCGAAGCCGCCTAGCCGGACAGAAAGAGCAGAACTAAGGCGATCAAGAGAAGGACCGCACCCTCATGCCACCGGTTAAGACCATTGCCGGTCATCTGCTCTCCGAAGGCAAGAGCCCCCGCCCAACATCCCACCCCGAGAAGGAAGCTCAAGCCGGCTGCAGCAGTGGCAGCGGGCGAAGATGAACTGGGCCACAACAAACCGAAAGTAATGATCACGATCAACCTGAAAGCCAGCCGCCGAAGTGTCGTAGCCGGACCTGGACCGCGCTGTGATGACCGTTGCGGCCGCATAGTGTGCCTCAAAATCTCAAAATCGACTAAGCACTTCCAATGAAAATGCCTGTGACAAGGACCAAGATGCCGCCAAGAACGACTTGGATGATGGCGGAAGTGAAAGGTGTCTCCATATACCTCCAGCGGATCCAGGCGATTGCGAACAATTCGATAGCAACAACGATCATCGCAGCGATGGTCGCGGTCCAGAAATTCGGAATGAGATAAGGCAACGTGTGCCCAAGACCGCCGATCGCGGTCATCACGCCGCAGATGCTGCCTCGCAGCCAGGGATGGCCTCGATCAGTGATCTCACCATCGTCTGACAGGGCTTCGGTCAGTCCCATGCTGATACCCGCCCCGATCGATGCGGCGAGCCCTACAAGGAACGTGTTCCAGGAATTCTGTGTCGCAAAGGCTGCCGCGAAGATCGGGGCCAGCGTTGAGACCGACCCATCGATCAGGCCGGCCAGCCCCGGTTGAACCACCTGAAGCAGGAAGAGTCGCTTGGCCGTGACTTCCTCTTCGGTCTTAGCGTCGGTTGTCAAGGTGGTCTGTTCAAGGCTCGCGGCGAGAGTAATGTGTTTGTGCTCTGCCTCCGCGAGGTCCGTCAGCAATGCCCTCACTCGAACGTCTTTGGTACGGTCGGCAGCTTTCGCATAGAATTGACCTGCCTCGAACTCCATCAATTCGGCTTGCTTGCGGATTGCATCGAGGCGCAGGTCCCTGAGCAACCAGATGGGGTTGCGCTTGAGGAAGCCTTTGACGTCCTGCCGGGTGATGTAGGGCAACTCCTCCCCAAACTTCTCGCTGTAGGTCTGGAGCAATCGGCGCCGGTGATCCTGCTCTTCGGCGGCCATGGCCTCGAAAGCACGAGCCGAGGCCGGATAAGTCGCGCGCAGCTTTGCCGCGAAGTTAAGATAAATGCGTGAGTCCTCTTCTTCACTCGCGATGGCCAGCGCCAACACCTCGGGGTCCGTCAGGTCGTCAAATCGTCTCATTGCACACCATGTTTAGAATCATTCTAAATTAGCTAAAGAGTCAAATTGGCTGCGTCAACAAATTGGAATGTTCCAAATCGGATGGTCAGATTGCCGGCCCGACCAGCTCCATCTACAGGATCGCGGTACTGCGATCTCGAACGGCAACTGCGGGCGCCACTCGTGTCTGCCGCTTTGCAATTTCACGGATTGGTTCCTCTCCTGTCTCATCCATTTCCGCTGAGGACTCTTCGGGGTGCAGATCGTTGAGGGTCGGATACGCCAAAGCCGCAATGTGCGAATGAACACGTCTGAGGTCTCTGACTATTCGTAGAAATTGGCCGCCCTCTTCGGCGACCCGCGCCACGCCCTCGCCGTCGTCCGTCCGCGCCATCGTGGCCGCCTCGCGCAACAATCGGACATGCAGTGCTGTCGCGCGCGCCTCCAAATGCCGCAACCGCGCCTTGCGCGACACAAGCCGTTTTGCCTCTGTCGGAGCGCGGGCCAAGAACACCGCAAGCCCGATCCGCAGGCTTTCCAATATCTCGGCATTCATCGACGCGATGAGATCCAACTCGTCATTTGCGAACGGATGCCCACGCTTGATTCGCTTGACGGCGAACTCCAGAAGACTGTTAGCGACGACATCCCCAACATGCTCGAGATTGATGACCGCGGACAGGATCTCCTGGACGCGGGCCCCTTCGCTTTCGTCGTCGAGAGTCTGGACGTCTCCCAGGTCTGCCAAATAGCTGCGGATCGCCGCTCCTAGTCGGTCCACGGATCTGTCCAGTCGGCTAATCTCGGTCGCCCTTTGACGATCATCCTGCTGGAAGATCTCGGCGGCGCCTCTCAGCATCGCCTCCACCATGTCGCCCATACGAAGCGTCTCGCGTGCCGCATTTGCCAACGCGACGGCGGGCGCGCCCAGCGCGGCCGCTTCGAGGTAGAGCGGCCTTCCGGGGTCATTGGGCGCAGGCGGCTCGGGCAGCAGCCGGATGAGCAGTTGCGCCAGTCGACCAGACGGTCCGATGAACACAGCCGCCAGGATTAGATTGAATGCCGTGTGGAAGTTGACGACGATGCGTGATGGAGCCTGATCGAGGTGAGCAAGCAGGGGGACGCACATCGACAGAAAAGGGAGAACGGCCACTGCCCCAACCAGGCGGACCAGCAGGTTGCCCAGGGGAAGGCGGCGGGCGATCGGCGAGCCCGCCTCAAACAGGGGTGGCAGCGTTCCGCCGATGTTGGCCCCTAGCACCAGCGCCAGTGCGCCGCTGGGCGACACCGTGTGCGTCGCTGCCAGCGACATGATGAGCAGCACGATCGCGACACTGGAGTGGCTCCCCCACGTCAGAATGGTCGCCACCGCGACAGCGAGGAGAGGCTCGCTCACGAGCGCGCCGAGAAGGCCTTTCAGCAAGGGTGCGCTTTCGATTGGCGCGAGTTCATGCACCATCCCCGATAGCGCCAGCAACATCAGGCCGAGCCCGATGGCGATCCGACCCGTATTGCGTGCGCGGTCGCCCTTGAAGGATCGGAAGGCGACGACGCCGGCTAAGACCAGGGGCGGCGCGACCATCGCCGCGTCGTATGACAGAACCTGGGTGACCAGGGTGGTACCGACATTGGCGCCGAGCATCACGACGAGCGCTGGACCGAGGCCAATGAGGCCGTTCACCGTAAAGGCCGTCGACATGAGCCCGGTTGCAGTGCTGCTCTGCAAGAGCGCTGTGATACCGACGCCTGCAAGGAAGGCCTGCCACCGGCGCGAGAGATTGTGCTCCAGCCAGACCCTGAGAGCCGTGCCAAAGCCCCGCTGCACGCCGGTGGTCACCATATGGGTGCCCCACAGGAGCAATCCGACGTAGCCCGCCAATTCGAAGAGAACGATGGTGGCGGTCATCGGACGCTCCTTGCCTCATCCCGCAATCACTCGCGGATCATGTTTCAGAACTGCCAGTGCGCGCGGGCGGCGAAGACATTCGCCGGGCCGCGGTCGGCGTTGTAGCCGGGATTGGCGATGAACTGGTAGTCGAAGGTGAGCTTGGTCGAGGCGTTCAGCGCATAGGAATAATAGGCTTCGAGAATTTTCTCGGTGCTGTAGTTCGTCAATTGCCCGTCGCCGAGGAGGATGCCGAGTCCGCCGGCATTGAAGAAGGCGGTGTGCGCGCTGGAGATGCCGTTCATGACGCCTGCGATGCCGACGGTGTCGTCGGGCCGGCCCCATGGCTTGCCGCCGATCGAGACGCCGCCCGATACTGTGCGGTCGACGTCGGTGAAGTCCCAGGGCTCGACGTTGCCATCCGCCCAGCCGGCGCGAAAGAACACGCCGACGTTCTCGTTGATCTGTTGTTCGAGATTGAGGCTGACGCCGGGGCGGCTGGTATAACTACGCACGGCATTGATGTCGGCCGGCATTCCCGTGGCAGCGGCAAGGGCCACCGCGTCGTTGAATTTGCCCGCGCTGCCGCGGTTCAGAAATCCGGTGATCTTGATCTTGCCCGGCTGATCCCACAGGACGTAGCGCCGCTCGATCTCGCCGATCAGCGCAAATTGCTGGAAGGTCGGATCGTCCGTGCCGCCCAACGGGCTCGTGCCGCCCGAAGGGGTCGCGGAGAGGTCGAATACGCCGCCGCGAACGGTCCATGGTCCGGTGTACCATTCCGCAGCCCCGCCGAAAGTGTAGCCCCAGCCGTCGGCGGCGTAATCGAAAGTGGCGGCGCTCACCAGCGACCAGTTCAGAAAATCGGATTTGGGATTATTGGCGTAACGGTTCGTGTCGAAGATGTCGGTGACGGCGAAGCGGCCCGCCGTGATGACCAGCCGATCCGTCGAGCGCGTGCCCTTGAATTGGAAGAAATCGTCGTCGACGTTCTCGGTGTCGCCGCCGAGATTGACGGTCTGGCGCAGAAAGGCGCGATGCAGGCGCGCATAGGGTGTCGATGAGCCGATCTTGTAGGCCTCCCCGCTCGTAAAGCCGGCGACACCATGGGTGTCGTTGAGGCCGTGGCCCTGGTCGATTTCCGGATTGGCCCAGAATTCGGCGCCCTTCCACAATTTGACACCGACGGACAACGTCGTGTCGAAGGTCTCCTTGGTCTGCGCCCCGCCGGTAAGGCTGTTAGGCCCTTCGTACGGAGAACGGAACGCCGGATAACCCTGCTGGACGTATGTCGCTTGCCCATGCACCGCGAAAATATCGGCGTTGTCCGTGAAGCGCGAGGGCGCGACAGATGCCGGCCGCGAAGGATCGTCGAAGCGATAGTTGAGAGCGAGACGGAATTGTTGCTCCGAAAAACCCGAGCTGACGCGCTGACCCGACGCCGGGAAATTCACGCCAACCGACGGAAAATCGGTCCAGAGATACTCGCCGCGGATGGTCCAGCTCGGCGCGATCGCCGTCTCGACGCCGGCGCCGGCCGCCCAGCCGAATCGGTAGAGAAAGCGGTCTTCCGTATTGCCGCTCGCGTTCTGGACCAGCTCCTGCTGGTTGTAAGTCCAGGCGAGGCCGCCCGTGGCGTAGAACAGCCAGTGGCCTGGCGCGTAACCGATGCGGCCACGCACGGTGCCTGAGGCCAGCACGGTTTCGCTGAAAGTCCCGGCGCCGAAGCTTGGAGAATTGAAGTTTGAGACACCGCCGGTGGTCAGGCCAGAGACCGCATCCGGAAAGGTCGGGAACGAGCCGTCGGCCTCGATGCCAAACACGACGCGATTTCGCAGCATATAATTGTAGCCGGCCTGAATGCCCTCGAACCAGCTGCCGCTTTCCTTAAAGGCACTGGGCGACTTGTAGAGCCCGAATGAGCCGGAAACCGGCGCGCCGCCGCCTGTTGGATCCATGCTCCAACCGGAATTTCCGGCCGCCAGCCCGATATGGCCGCCGACATAGAAGCCGGTCCAGTCATAGCCAGGCGCGATATAGGGGACCGGAGCTTTGGTCGGCAGGATCGGAAGATCCGCGGCAAAGGCCGAGTTGTCCCAAGACACGAGCCAGACGGCAGCGACTGACATGATTTTTGGACCAAGAGTATGCCGGGGTTCGGCCGACTTTCGAGCCAAGCAGAAGAACGCATTCCTGATCCCGTGCAAGCGACACTTGCCAGATTCCTTTCCGGTGACTTCGGTGCAACGGAGCTCTGGATGGGTTGCATGGCGTGAGCGCGGAGCGTTTTGACCTCGCATTTCAGCGTCAGTAATTCTCAAGACTTTCTTCACGGTAACCCCCAATCATACTCTCTTTGGATTTTCAGATCTCATTCGATGAGCGTGTCGATACGCTAGCCTGCTGCGGCCGATCGCGCCCGAAACCGGTAGGTGCACTTAGCCGATGCGAAGGCGAGACTAAGCGGGGCCTGGTCAATCGATACCGCCATTGATCACTTCTTTCCCCGTAACCTCTTGACCACTGCTTGTCCGTCGCCCCAGCGCAACCGCCCGCGAGTTCAAAAAGCCGCGCGATCGAGAGCGCCGCCCGTAGGATCCGGCTTGATGTGACGCCGCGGCGATAAAGCGCCGTGGCACTGCGCAGAGTTGCGCTCGCCAGCCTGAGAAAGACGATCGCAGTCCAGCAGCGCCCAATGGTCGCGCCGCGACATTCCGCGATTTGAAGATTTTCATGCCGAGGGCACTGTGAATATCTCCAAGGTGAGCTTGATCCGGCCCGGCGGTGTAGGCGGACGGGGCACGAACGTCGGTACCGATGCTTTCGTCATTCGTATCATTGGCGACGGTCATGCTTCACTCCTGTCCACCCCCGCCGGTTCGAGCTTCGGTCCGTCGGAAAGGGGATGACGTTCGTTGCCTTGGGCGCGATGTGGCGCCGGGGGGCGGTTGCCTTTTTGTCGAAGAGCCGCGCAAGCCCGAGTGCCACGAATTTGTCGGCGAGGCCGGAGCTTTGAGGCGACGCCGACAGCGCTCTCGACAAGCGCCTTGAGGAGATCGTGGACTGCGCTCGATCGCAGGGGTACGCTTGGCGCCCCGTTGTCCGGCATTTGTCAGTCGAATCGTCGAACTCGCTCATTTCACACCTCATTGCTCTTCGATCGACGTGGACAGGCGATGATCGCGGTGACGCTCCTTGGGAGGCTTCTCGGCGATCCCGAATTCGTCGGCGCGGGCGCGCATCTCGGACCAGACCTGGTCCGGATGAATTCCGGCGCGATACCAGAGTATGACCAGGTGGTAGAGGAGATCGGCGCTCTCCCGGACGATGCCGTGGCACTTGCTCGCCATGGCCTCGAGCGCGACTTCGCCGCTTTCCTCGAAGACCTTCTGCGCGACCTTGCGGGTGCTGGACGCGAGCAGCTTGGCAGTGCGTGGATGGCTTTCGGCGGTTACGTCGGCGAGCGAGCGATAGAGGCGATCAAGCTCGTTGGTGCCTGCCAGCGCGGTCGAATGGCGGCGAAAGCTCAACCTTGTGCCGGCGACGGAAGGATTCGCGGCCTCGGGAACGAGTGTGGGGGCAGCGGCGCCCTCGGGCGCTCCGATCCCTTGAACGGTAGCCATAGTCCTTCTCCTTGTTCACCTAAAATGCCGTCGTTGAGGTCATTCAAACTTTGCTCTTGCCGAGGGTCTTTCGGAGCGCCAGATCGCCCACGATTTCTTCGACAGGCGCGAAGACCAGCGGACCGCGAGCAGAGCCGCCTTGGCGCTAAGGAGACCGCGCGCCGCAAGGACGCGCGCCGTTGCAACGATCCACCTGGCGGCCAACAAATAGCCCCGGTGTTTCAGCCGCCTGGTGATCGCACACGCTGATCGCATCACCGACTGCTGAACCCGTCTTGGTCGCGCCATGCACGAATTCGCGCATAACTTCGATCGATCCAAGCCAGTCCCGATCTCCTGAGATGTCTGTTCCGACAATGCGAGAGAACGACGAGTTCGATGCGTCCCAACAGCCAGAGCAGCACGCGAACCCGAAGCGGAAGACGCTGGTGCGAGATTGGACCGTTCATCGTCTTCGCCTCCATTGGCGGATCTGACGGCATCGCAGCCGGCATAGACTCCGCAGTCCCTCAGCAGAGCTAATGCGTCCACCGCTTCGAGCGGCGTGGCGGAGGCGCGCTCTCTCAGAGCAGCAATCGCGCACGCGCGAAGCCAAATCTCTGGATCGACCAACGAGCCAAGCACATCTCGAGGGCGCTGCCAGAATTGCGATTGACGACCGCTGGAGCTGGCTCGCTGCGCAGGTGATTTGGACCATGTATTGCGACGCATGCACATGAGACCCTCCTCATCCGGCCGTGCGAGGACGCTGGACAATGCACAGCGGACTGAGACCACCTGTGTCCGCTCGGCTGGCACGGCGCCGTGCTGCGCGATCCCACATGACACAGGTGGGCTCCCTCGAACGAATTGAAATTTGCGGCTGAAACATCATTGGCCATCTCCCCGCGCGCTATTTCGAGTCCGAACTTGACGGTGTGGAAGGAGCTTCCTTGTTGGTCTGCGCTCCACCGAGCTGCGGGATTTGCACCTGAACCCCAGTCGCGGCTAGGATGATCTTGAAGCCGATCAGCGCGACCGCGATGAGCAGGTAACCACGCAGTACACCCATCCAAAGTTTGGTCATCGGTGTCAGGTTCGGAGCCGGCAGGCGGTCGAGTGAGGGCATCCGCCACTTTCGACGCTCGGGCATGGTCATTTCATTGAAGCGCTGGTCGCGATCGCGGTCCGCCCTGTCAACAAGCGGGTCTCGGCGGAGGATGCGCGTGAACAGGAAGCCGACCAGCCCCAGCATCGAGCCACCGATCAGGATCTTCTCAATCGCTTCGCTGCTCAGATCTGGAAATACAGTCGCTGAGGTCAGGATGATCGACAGCAAGACGAGTACCCAGATGATCGCGCCAGTGAGGATGTTCAGCTTCGGACCATTGCACCATGGTCCAAGCACAGCCTTGTCATTGCAGAGCAGCAGGAGAAACACCGTAGCGCTCGGCAGCAGGATTCCGGCCAACGCCTGCACGGCATTTGTGAGGAAACCCAGGAACTCGTCGCTCGAGAAAGCCACGAGGGCCGCCGCGACCGCTATGATCACCCCATAAGCAGCGTAGAATCCGATGGCGTCCGAGACCTTGCGGTGCAACGAGTGGCGGAACGCAAAGACATCGGCAATTGCATAGGCCGTCGCCAGCGAGACTGCTGCGGCGCCGATGAGGCAAGCGTCCAAAAGGGCGATGGCGAAGATTGCGGCTGGATAGGCCCCGACGTATTTGTCGAGCGCGCTTAGAACGCCGCCCGCATTGGCGAAATTGCCGAACTCAGGCTTTCCGGCAAACATTTCGGCAGTGAACGCGATCATGGCAACGGCGCCGATCATGACCAGGCCGATTCCGATCACGAGATCGACCTTCTCATACGCGCTAAAGGCTGGCGTAATTCGCTTGTCGACGACGTAGCTTTGCTGGAAGAAAAGCTGCCACGGCGCAACGGTGGTGCCGACCATGGCGATGACGAGCAGCAACACCGTTGCCAAGTCAGAATGCGCGGGCCACTGCGGCACGAAGAAGCTGTAGGCCATCTGACTGAGAGGCGGATGCACGGCGTGGAGCACGGGTAGCAGCAGCAGGCTGCCGATGACCAGAACGATGGCGAATCGTTCGAAGCGCTGGAAGCTGCCGGTGCTGACTGCGGCCAAGATGAGCAAAGCTGCAACGAACAGTCCGGCAACCTTGGGCAAACCGAAATATTCAAGAGCGAAGGTAATGCCGATAAACTCAGTGATGATCGTCAGGACGTTCAGCAGAACCAGGTCAATGATGCTGAATGCCCCCCAAAACTTGCCGAAGCGCTCGAAGATCAGCCGCGCATGGCCGACGCCGGTCACAGCGCCGAGCCGGGCAACCATCTCCTGGTTCACGTACAGCACCGGGATCAGGAGCATCAGCACCCACATCAGGGTGGTGCCGTAGTTTTGACCGGCTTGCGTATATGTCCCGAACGCGCCGGCGTCGTTGTCGCCGACCATGACGATCAGTCCGGGACCAACGATCGCCGCCAAAGTTACCAGCCTGGCCCGCCAGGTCTTCCGTGTGGCGGTGTCGTGCTGCCGGATCGTACCGAAGGCGCCGTGGATGTCGCCGACATGCGCGCTGTCCAGGACAGCCGGTGCGCTCGAGGCCAGTTCGATCTCTTCGAGCGCCGTGGGAGAAGTATCGGACATGTCAAACTCCGTTGAATCGAGATTTTGTGGTGGCAGGTTCATTGGTTCAGGCCTCCGCCGTTGCGAGGCGGTTCGGTAGCTTTGCAGCGACGCCAGAGCTCCTGGCACCGTCGGCCGGGATCGCGAGCACAGGGATCTGCGCGTTTGTCGCGCGTTGGATGAGAGCGGCGGTATGCCGCCCGCCCGGAAAGGCCAGGACCAGGGCGGGCCGGCTGTCCTCAAGCATAAAATCGTTGCGCCGCCCCTCGGCCTTCTTGCCATACAGCTCCCAATTGGGCGGATAGCGCACGACGGCGACGTCGTTGCGACGCGCCCACTCTTCGGCCGCGATGCCGAATCCTGTCATGCTGCCGTGAATGAGAACCGTGATGCGCCTTTGCCAATGCAGCCGGACGAGCTCACGATGGACCTTCTCGGCGTCCTCGAACTGACGCCCTCCGCAGACGAGAATGCGCATGGTCGTGTCCTTTCGGGCGGGAGTTACGAGAGCAGAGATGGCGCCAAATGGCGGGCGCCGTCCGCGGCGCCGTGGCGTGACATGGATCGCGCCATCCCGGACGGCGGGCGGGCGCGAAGCCGGCTCGATCCGTCTAAGTGCACAATACGTGCGCAAGATGAGGCAGGGCCTGCGGAGGGCGCAGGCAGCAAAGCTACCAAAGCATTCATCGCTAATCCCTTCGGTTGATCGTAGCTGCAGAGCCGCAGCCGTAAGGCGCACGGCAGCACCGTGCGGCGATACGATCAGTCGTCGGGATTCTTCAGATCAGCCGCCGCCTCGGACAGCCAACTCGCAGTCGGCCGGCCACCCGATCCGACCCTCCACTGCATAATGAGGCCTGGCCTTGTCGGGCGACGAACAGCCGACTTCACGGCTGGACGCGGCCGCACAGGCGGAACATAGAGACGGGCGGGGACAGGAGTTCCCCGATTCACATCGACATTGAGAAGAGCGGCCACGGCCACCTCCTTCGGTTCAAGCGGTTGCTCGAACCCGGGTGGCCTGACCCGACAGGCTCAGCAGCGGAGCGCTGGCACTGTTACGGCGACAAAACCGACCCGGGCGACGATCCCACCCAGCGAAGCGTTCACAGCAGGCAACTGGCGCCTACTGTCGCCCTCCGAGGGTGCGTTGCTAGATCGCGGGTTCATGTGATCCCTTGCTGTGCCAATCCCGATCCAACCCACAGCGGGCTGGACCACGACGCGAAGGTCCTTCCAGACCTTCATTTCGCGCGCCAGTCTTATATACTCCAAGGGGTATATTACAACTATACCCGGGTATAGCGGGTTATAGCGGAGGAACGCCATGGCGCACGCGGTGCTGGAGAAGCAAAAGCTGCTCAACAGAGTTCGGCGCCTTAGGGGACAGGTGGACGCGATCGAGCGCGCGCTCATCGCGGACGAAGGTTGCGGCGACGTGATGCGCCTGGTCACGGCGACCCGCGGCGCAATCAATGGAATCATGGCGGAAGTCGTCAATGGACACATACGAATGCACATGATCGATGCGAATCGCACACCATCGCAAGCCGAACGCGACGCAGCGGTCGAGTTGATCGACGTTTTGCGAACCTACATCAGGTGAATTGCAATGACTGAACGCAACACTCATGTTCGGCTCCCCGCAGATGTCGGTGTCGACGCAGAGCCAATCGGGGCGCATCCACAGACCTCGATCATGAGCCGATTGGCGGCAATGATCGCACGCGGCTTTGGGCCGACAGGCTATATTCTGTCCGCCGCGCTCCCGCTGGTGACCGCCGCGCTTGCCCTTGCGATCTTTATTGTCGACACCGTAACCCCCTATGAGATCCCTGCCGCAACCTTCTATGTGATCGTCGTTCTCTTGTCCCTGCGCTTCTGTCGCGAACAGGGCGTGATCACGGTATCAGCGATATGCGTCGTGCTCACGATCGTAAGCTACGTCTTGACCCCGGGCGGCAATTTCGAGACCGGGATCATCAGTACCGCGATCAGCCTTCTGGCGCTGGCAGCAACGACGCATCTCGCCGTCAAAATCGAATCCGCCCGCATAACGGCCCAACAGGCACAGGCGCATCTTGCCCATGTTGCCCGCATCACTACCCTTGGTGAAATCGCCGCCTCGATCGCCCATGAGGTCAATCAGCCGCTGGCTGCAATCGTCACCCATGCGAATGCATGCACGCGCTGGATCCACGCGCAGCCTTCAGATCTGGAGAAAGCCGCGACTTCGATTGAGAGCATTGTCGATGACGCAAATCGAGCCAGTGAGATCATCCATCGCATCCGAGCGTTCGTCACGCGCGCGGAACCGAAAAGGGATTGGATTGACATCAACGGCGTCATTGATGAAGTGCTTGCATTGATGCAAACCCAGTTTCGTGAAAACCAGATCGATCTCCGCACGAATTTTTCGAACAGCCTCCCCAAGATATTCGGCGACCGCATTCAACTTCAACAGGTGGTCCTCAACCTTTTCGTTAATGGAATTGATGCAATCAACGCCGCGCCAAATGGCGATCGAGTAATTTCCGTGGGCTCCTCGAAGTCTGCCACTCACGGCGTAACGATCACGATAGAGGATTCCGGAGTCGGCATCGACCCCGAATCTGTCAATAGTCTTTTTGATGCCTTTCATTCCACCAAGAGCGAAGGCATGGGAATTGGACTCTCGATCTGCCGCTCCATCATTGAGGCTCACGGCGGGCAGATCTGGGCGGCGCCGAACAAGCCACGTGGTGCGATATTTTGTTTCACTTTGCCCGCAGATGGGGAGAGAATGTTGTGACACGAGTTCAACCCTTTCATTTCCGGGACAGCACCGTAGTCGTCATCGATGACGACCCCTCGGTCCGCAAAGCGCTAACGAACCTCTTTAGCTCTGTCGGGCTAAACGCTCATATGTTCGCATCGATTAAGGAGTTCTTGGCTTGGTCAATGCCCGATACACCGATCTGCCTTGTGTTGGACGTCAGAATGCCGGGCCGGAACGGCCTCGACTTCCAACAGGAGTTCTCGCGGTCTCACGCCGAGATTCCAGTGGTGTTCATCACCGCGCATGGAGATATCCCGATGTCCGTCCGCGCCATGAAGTCGGGCGCCATAGAATTTTTAACCAAGCCGTTCAAGGATCAAGATTTGCTCGATGCGATCTATGCCGGTCTCGCGAAATCTCAAACTCGACGTGAAGAGATGGCGACGATCGGAGACCTGCGCGCCAGGTATGAGTCGCTTTCAGTGCGGGAACGCCAGGTCATGGACATGGTCGTCAAAGGTCAGCTTTCAAAGCAGATTGCTGCCAAGCTTCATCTCAGCGAAATCACGGTGAAAGTTTGTCGCGGGCAGATCATGCGGAAGATGCAGGCCACTTCCTTGCTCGAACTCGGACGCATGTCCGAGAAACTGGACAGAATAGCGAATTGAGCTGGGCATACCGCCGGAGAAGGCCAGCGAGTTGCTCGCGCAATATCTCCCGGTCGCTGGTCGACAAAGCGACGCCCGAAGGCAAATTGCCTTCACAGCAGCGATCACTTACATTTTAGTCGCGTTCGTCGACCTCACTTTTGTGAGAACCGGCGCCCGTCCTGTTGTCGGACGGTCGCCGAAGACGACGGGAGATGACATGATAGCCAATGTTCGCCAAACCTTATTATCGATGGAGAAATTCTCGGCGCTCCGTTGGAGGTGTTCCGCGGTTGTCGCGATTTTCTTCGCTTTCTGGGTTCCCGCGAACGCAGGCGCCGACGCGCTGCTGCGCAACACGTATTGGAAGCTCACGCATCTTGGCGAAACGCCGACCCGGACAGCGGCGCGGCAGCGAGAGGCGCATTTGATTTTCGCCGCGGCCCAGCAACGTGTTTTCGGCAGCGGCGGTTGCAATCGCATCACGGGCGGTTTCGAGCTCGCCGACGATAAACTTCTTCTCAGCCGGATTGTTGCGACGAGGATGGCGTGCCCGGACGGCGTGGAGCAGGAGCAGCTCTTCCTGAAATCGCTCGGCGACGTTGAACATTACCGCATTGACGGCAATCAGCTCGAATTGCTCGACAGATCGGGCAAGGTCATCGCCCGCTTCACTGCGGTTGCATTGCGCTGACCGCGCCCGCCCTTCAGTTCGGACGCGACGACACCGATCAACGGGAATGGAATATGCGACGGATCATAGCGTGTTGTGCGGCGGCGATTGTCGGCATTCTGTCGGCGCAAGCGGCCCCCTCCACCGACCATGGGCAGGAAATTGCCGACAGCCTTTCAGGCGGTCCGGATTTCTGGGAAGTGAGGGGGCTTGGCGCGAAGGACGCCCTGAGCTTGCGCCGCGCGCCGTCGGCGCATGCGCCACTCGTGACGCGCTTCGCGAATGGAACCGTCCTCAGAAATCTTGGTTGCCGGATCAGCAGCGGGAGCCGTTGGTGTCGGGTGGTGCGGCCTGGCGATCCGGCCGTGCGTGGTTGGGTCAACGGGCGCTATCTGCGTGAATCCTCTGGACCGAACTGAACGGTCGAGGCGGGGCGCCGCGTGGTCGAACAACGTCTATCATCCTCTACTTTCGCTGTTTACAGAAAGTTCCTATGAAAAGGGCGACCGGCAAAATTTTCAGCGCGCTGGCTGTTTTGGCTTTTGGGATCGCTCCGGCGCGCGCGGACAAGGCCGTCAATTTTCGCTGCGATCACGGAAAGGAATTCACCGCGATCTTCGAGGACTCCGGCACGCTCCTCATTATGATCGACGGCGGCGCGCTCCGGCTCGAGGAGCTGCGCGCCGCGTCAGGCATTTGGTTCTCCTCCCACTACGGCGAGTTCCGCGGCAAGAATGGCAGTTCACTTTTGAGATGATCGGGCAGAATCCAAGGGTTTGCCGCGAGGCGCATGATTGATGGACCCAAGCGCGAGCTGGGCTTTTGCAAATGTCGACTCCTAAGAGCTTTGGAGCACGTGCGCTGCGCGCCGCCTGATTTTTTCGAGCGGATCATCGTCAATTCGACGCTCGCCTGCTGACGCAGCTTTGCGGCGCGTAGTGGCGACGCCGGCGAGAAGGGGACGGTTAAGATTGCCGCCCGTAATCGGTTTGGCGTTGGAAAAGCCGGCGACGGACCATCAAATGGCACGGTTGCGCCCGCAGCAACGTCGTCTCAGCAACGTGGGAGGCGCGCGATGGAATTCTTTTGTGGGTTGGACGTGTCGATGGATGAGACAGCGATTTGTGTGGTGGACGACAAGGGCAAGGTAGCGCTTGAGATGAGCGTGGTGACCGAACCGGAAGCCATCAAGACTGCGCTCAAGCCGTATCTCGGGCGGCTGCGCCGGGTCGGCCATGAGGCCGGCGCGCTGTCACCGTGGCTGCATCCGGAACTGGTCAAGCTCGGCTTGCCGGCGATCTGTCTGGAAACCAAGCATGTGCGTGCGGCGCTGAGCGCTCAGCGCAACAAGACCGACGCGGCGGATGCGCTGGGGATCGCGCATATCATGCGCACCGGCTGGTACCGCCAGGCGCATATCAAGAGCGAGGCCTGCTACCAGCTGCGGCTGCTATTGACGCATCGGCGCAATTTGAAGCGCAAGTTCCTCGATCTGGAAAACGCGATCCGGCATTCGCTGAAGGCGTTCGGCATCCGCCTTTCCGGCACCGGGCGCGACGGTTTTGCGCAGGCGGTGCGCGAGGCGGTGGCCGGCGATCCGCTGAGCAGCGAACTGATGGAGGCGATGCTGAACGCGCGTGCGGCGCTGTGGAAGGAATACTGCCGGCTGCATCAGATGGTGGTCAAAGTTGTCGCGGGCCATGAGGTATGTCGGCGCTTCATGCAGATTCCAGGTGTCGGCCCGGTGACGGCGCTGAGCTTCATGTCGGCGATCGATGATCCGAGCCGCTTCCGGCGCTCGCGTGACGTCGCGGCGTATTTTGGCCTGACCTCGCGGCGCTGGCAGTCCGGTTCCTCGATCGACGTCCAGGGTCGGATCAGCAAGGCCGGCGATGGCGACGTCCGTCGCGCGCTCTATGAGGCGGCCAGCGCACTGCTGACCCGCTTCAAGCGCAAGGACAAGGTCAAGACCTGGGGGTTGGCGATCGCCAGGCGCGCCTCGCACCGCAAGGCGACGGTCGCGGTGGCGCGCAAGCTCGCCGTGATCATGCACGCGATGTGGGTCGATGGCACCTTCTACTGCGGTGATCCGACGGCGGCGCCGGAGGACGTCCGCGCCCACGCCGCCGTCAAGGAAGGCAAGCTGCTGCGAGGTTACGTATGATTGGAAATCCGATGGCAGCATCCTTGATGACGCGTTGAGCGCAATATTTTGAACATGGAGCTCCGCGACAGCGGACGAGACCTGGTGCAGATCAACGACGACGGAACGCACGCTATCTTGCCTGTGGCCACGCACGTCACGTGCCGGAGTGCCTGTGATGTGGCTCCGTCATGCCGATGGAAAATTGCGCCGCGACGGCTTCCCCGCTGCGTTGCTGCAGCGAACCTATGCCGTCGATGAGCGCGGAAGAGTGCACGGCGCACCAGGACTCGCTGTTGTTGTGGCGCATCGCGTTCAGGCGTGGCGCAGAGGGCCTTGTCGAAAGCGAGAAAGGAAACGAGAATGGGTGAGATCAAGCAGACGAGACGACCGATTAAGAGGGCCAGATTAAATCTGAAAAGTGCAGGGAGAATGTGGTGATCAGATTTATTGTGAGAACCGGCCTCGTCGGCGCGACAATCGCAATTATCTCCACTTCGCGGGTTGCATGGCCGCAACCCGCGTCAGCGGCTCTGGCTTGCCCTCGGTGCTTCGGGTTCAAGCGCCTTCAAGATTTTCGTTGATCCGGCCATGACCCAAGCGGAACGCTCCCGCTCCGTCGAAGTCGTCTCCGAAGGGCAGCAGGCGCGAGCGGCTCAATACTTAAAATCAGTCGCAATTCACTACGCCAGCAACGCCTGTGCGGTGGTGCCCACGGTGGGAATTGTTGGCATGAGATCGCGGTTGCGAATCGCCGACCACCGCCCAACCACGGGGAAAGCATGGATAACGTCAAATATCGTCTCAACTCTTGGCTTTAGTGCTGACGTCGGCTACGGATCAGCGTCCCAATCCCACCGCTTCGTGAAGACGATCATCGGATATGCATTTCCTTTTTCGCGGAGAAAAATCAGACGTAAGCGGACGTGCCCCCACCGAACTGGTCAATCCGATGTCACATTCAGCGCAGAGAAGCTGGTAAATCCTGCCATCACCTCCGAGAATCCTTTGCCCATGACCCCTCGTCTTCGTTACGACACCACCGCCAAAGTATTTCATTGGCTGATCGTCGCTCTCCTTCTGATGCAATATGCGATCGGCTGGCTGATGCCAGACATTCATCGGGGCATGACGCCCGGTGCCGGCATGATCTTTCACATCTCCTTCGGCATCACGATTCTCGTTATCATCGTGCTGCGCCTGGTTTGGCGGCTGACCCACCCCGTCGCGCCGGAGAGCACGTTGCCGCCCTGGCAGCGCCTGAGCTCCGGACTGGTGCACTGGACGCTCTACATCCTGGTGCTGGCGACGACGTTGACCGGCTGGCTGTTCGCCTCGTTCCGCGGCTGGTCGATTTCCTTCTTTTATCTGTTTCCGCTGCCAATGCTCGCCTCGGACAACGCGGCGGCGAGCAAAGCGATCGACGGCCTGCATCAGGTAGCGGAGTGGACGCTGCTCGTGTTTGTCGGAGTGCATGTGCTCGCGGCCTTCGCGCACGCGGTCGTCTATCGTGACCGCGTCATGCAGCGCATGCTGCCGGGGTAGGCCGCTCCTGTAGCAATTCCGCCAAAGTCGGACCTTGCGGATCTGGTCTATACGGCCTTTAGCACGCTGGACCTCAGTGCCGCGAGCGTGGCCGACAGTTCGGTCGATCCTCCATCACCTGCATTCGCATCCAGATCATCCGGCACCCATGTCCGAACGATCATGCGCGATGTCCTATCAGTCCCACCCAACCCTGATAGGCGACGTAAAGACCGACCAAGATGATCAGAGCACTGGACAGATAGGGAGCCCGCCGCGCCACCGTACCGAACCATGAGAAGCGTTTGGAGGCGTGGTGGACGCTGAGGGCTGCCGCCGCGCCGACCACCACCAGTGTTACGGCGAGCCCGATCGAGAAGCTGAGCACCAGCACGGCACCGAGTGCGAATTGCTTGAGCTGAAGGCACAGCAGCAGGACGGTGATCGAGGCAGGACAGGGGATAAGGCCTCCGGTCAAGCCGAACATGACGATCTGCCCAGTCGTCACATTGCGGTCGGCAAACCTGCGGCGGATATCGTTGGCATGCGCGAGCTCATGGGCGTCCTGATATTCGCCTGACGAGATGTCAAGACCACGAAGCTCCTCATGCAGGTGGTCATGGCCGTGATCATGGTCCTCCACGAAGGACAGATCATAATCATGCGTGTGGCCGCCATGACCGAGGCTGACACGCGCCATGAATTCGTGCGGCTCGGGAATCTCGTCGACGGATTCGAGATAGCCGCCGCGATCGACGAACGTGAAAGCTTGGCGAGCGCCATCCGGCCGTTCCGTCGTCACCGTGACGTCCTTCGCGGACCAGGCCTGCCCCTTCTCGGTGCGAATGCGCCAGCGCGGCGGTACGCCGTCCTCAAAGACCTGCACGGCGATCACGCCATGGCCGGTGTCGATGTGCCGGATGTCTTCGCCATGACCGTGATGATGGTCATGCCCATGGTCATGCGTGCCGCTGGCGGCCCTGGCGCGCTGCTGGTCCTGCCAGGTCCGCCTGAGCATCCAGAGAGCGATGGCAATGATGACCGCGGCGGACGCGAGCTGGAAATAGGGCTCAAAGCTTTCCGCGTCGACACCTTGCCAGAAATACATGCCGCCGAGCGCGATGATCCACACAATAATGGTGTGAGAGATCGTCGCCGCAACTCCCAACAGCACGGCCTGGGTGACGGTGCCGCGGATCGCCACGATGAAGGCAGCCATCAAGGTCTTGGAGTGGCCAGGCTCCAGGCCATGCAGCGCGCCGAGCAGGATGGCACTCGGGATGAACAGCCAGGCATGGGCCGTGCCCTGCTGGAGAAGTTCGGCAAAGGACGGCATCTGTGCCTCTCACAGGTATTTGGTGATTTCCTTGAACTCGTCGATCGGCCGGCGCTGCGCGCGTGGCAGCGTCCCGACTGCCTCCTCGAGGCAGTTATCCAGGTGATCCCGGATCAGGGTCTTTTTGGCCTGGCAGACCGCCTTCTCCACGGCGTGGAGCTGTTGGGCGATGTCGACGCAAGACCGGCCTGCTTCGATCATCTCGACGATGCTGTGGAGGTGCCCCTCCGCGCGCCTGAGACGCTTCGCAATCTCGGGATGGCTCTGGTGACGATAGCTTTCTGACATGGCATTATGCTATCCCCTTGGAGGGGATATGGCAAGATACCGGGTGGACAGGATTTGACCTTGAGGGGGAACGCTAAAGTCCCGAATCGTCAAGCCCGAAATTGGCCTCTCGATGAGACACGGCCTTTGCGCATAGGTGGAGCATGATTGGAGCGACCATCAGCGAGGCGCGACGTTGGATGGCGATGGGAATATTTCGCCTGGCGGGCCTGACCTTGCGCGGCGCAATGATCCTTCACCGGCAGCACAGGATTTCACACAGCAGTCTTCGAAACATCCTATCTGGAACGCGTTGGCTGGAACGGCTCGGACTCGTCCTCGCTCTCGGCCGCCGGCGAAGGCCCCCGAAAGTTGGACAGGATTCTTGCAAGTGAGCACATCGATCGATCAAGCCGCCCTCTGCCTCGGAACCGCTACGCTCATGGGAGCATGCATCGGATTCGAACGCCAATGGCGGCAGCGAATGGCGGGGTTGCGCACCAATACATTGGTTGCGATCGGCGCGGCGAGTTTTGTAATCTTCGAGAGCCTATTCCCCAACGACGGAAGTCCTACCCGGGTGGCGGCGCAGGTGGTTTCCGGCATCGGCTTTCTGGGCGCTGGCATCATCTTTCGCGAGGGGCTTCAGGTCAGCGGGCTCAACACCGCCGCGACCTTGTGGTGCTCGGCGGCGGTAGGATTGCTGTCAGGAAGCGGCCATCCACTGCATGCGGCGGTCGCGACCGGCTTTGTCATTCTGGTGAATCTGACCTTGCGGCCGCTGGTTCGTCTCATCAATCGGCAGCCGATCTCGCAGGCCGAGGCGGACCTCCAATATCGCATCCGGGTCGTCTGCGGCAACCCGGATGAGGCGCATATTCGAGCCCTGCTCCTGCACGGCACCGGCAATGCCCATCTCAGTCTGCGCCGGCTGGACAGTACCGACCTTGGCGAGAGCGGACGCGTCGAAGTCATCGCACAGCTCACGGCGCAGTCGAGCAGCGATGCAGTCCTTGAGCAGATCGTAGGTCGTCTCAGTCTTGAACCGTCGGTTTCGGCGGCAAGCTGGAGTGTTGGTCCTCTCCTGGAATAGCAATCATCGATAGATTGTCGGAGTGCATGCATGTGAATCCAAAGCTCGCCGCGCAACGTCTGCCGGACGTCGTGGCAGAAGCGTTTGACGGAGACCAAAATCCGGTCTGCGTAACTGGCCCATTTGAAGAGCTTGGGATTCTTGTTGTGCGGGTCGGTACGGATGTCGGCCTCAAACTGCCTACCGGAAGCGCCAACACCTTGCTGAATCTGCCTTCTGATAACCCAGCGAACCAGCGCTCGATCTGACTGATCCACGACGCAGAAGTCCGCTTAAGGTAGGCATGATAATGAGGCTGGCGGACGGTCCACGCCTTGATCTTGGATGTCGGGGGGGGCCATGTGTCCATAAAGATATGGACATTGACGCCCTCAAGAATTCGAGCATACGGGCACGTAGGCAGTACGCGCGGGTCCAAGGAGGGTTATGAGGCCTCTTCTATCCCCTAGGGAGGATAGGTGATATATCCGGAGGGAGGATAGGAGACATTAGATCAATGCGTGACCACCCTCACCTTGCAATCGCTCGGCGCCTGAAACGCGCCAATGGCCATCTCGAAACCATCATCGAAATGGTCGAAAGCGGCCGGCCCTGCGCGCAGATCGCCCAGCAATTGCAGGCGGTCGAGAGCGCCATCGAAAGCGCGAAGAAGGCGTTGATCCACGACCATCTCAGTCACAGCCTGGAGCAGTCCTTCAAGGCGCATGGCCTGAAAAGCCAGGCAGCGCTGAAGGGTTTCAAGCTGATCGCAAAATACCTTTGACGTCGGGCCACAACTGCGCGGACCGACGTACGCCGACTGCCCGAGCAAGCTCACTGAAAGGGATAACGCCCCGGGCATTTGTCAGTGCTGCCTGCGACCAGCGCGTGCTCTACTCGTCTCACCGGCCCGTTTGGGCCGGGCGGTCCTATCCGGATTGGACCGCATCGACAATCATTCGCAGCTAGCTGGAGGCCTTCGGCCCGCCGCTGACCTCCCACGATAAAATCCTCCCGGGGAGGATGACGACTATCCTCCGTGGAGGATAGCTAAATTGGCTTGACAGGGTTCGAAAACGGGCGTACGGGCCGATCTGTGGTCGGAACCGATCGTTTCGACCACATTGAGAACCAAAGGCAATCTGAGTGGGGTCGAAAGGCTCCAGAAGGAACATGGGCAGTAGCATCTCTGGCATGGCCCGCTCCACGGCGTTTGTGGGGCTCGTGATGCCGCAGAAATTGAAAATCGACCGCGTCCGCTGCTGCGGCGTGAGAGTTGCCGGTCGCGCATAAGCGCCGCCCCATCCTCACCAGCCTGCCGCGGAACGCGGAAGTGGAGGTGAGCGATGTTCGAAAGACTCGCAAAATTCCGGAGTATTGCGCAGTGGCTGAATACGCCGCTGGGCGAACCCGTTCGTTCCCATCAAGTCCAGTCCAATGACAACCGGCCGGGTTTTCGCCACCCGGAGGGCTCGGGCCTGCGTCCACACCACGCCTTGGCATGTCATTGGTTTCTCGTCCCCAGCGGAACGCACCTGGAGTGCCGGTGGGAGCTCGCAGCCGTCGGCGACCGGTCGACCGGCGGTCGAGGCAGGTCATCGCATGTCGCGGGCCCGCCCCTCGTCCCGGCCATCGGTCACATGGCTGCCCGCAAACAAATCGCCAGTTAGTCGAAACGACGGTCCCGGGCTGTACAGGTAAGCGCAATGAACATGATCAATCCCATTCACAAAGAGGTCAGCCGGGCCGCCGTTCTCTACGACGCCCACATCGGCGACATCCACGGAGCGCTCGGCACGATCCGGCACCATGATCATGGGCCGAGAAAGGGCCTTTGGGCACGATGGAAGACGCTGGTCGCGATCCTCGGACCCGGCCTGATCGTCATGGTGGGCGACAATGATGCCGGCGCGTTCGGTACCTATACGCAGGCGGGTCAGAACTACGGCACCACCCTCCTGTGGACGCTGATGCTGCTGATCCCGGTGCTCTACGTGAACCAGGAGATGGTGGTGCGCCTTGGCGCGGTGACGGGCGTCGGCCATGCGCGGTTGATCTTCGAACGCTTCGGCAAGTTCTGGGGTGCGTTCAGCGTGATTGATCTGTTCCTGCTCAATGCCCTGACGCTGGTCACCGAGTTCATCGGCGTCAGCCTGGCCCTGCGTTATCTCGGCCTGCCGCAGTTCTGGGGCGTCCTGGCTTCAGCCCTGATCGTGATGCTCGCCGTGAGCACCGGCAATTTTCGACGTTTCGAACGGTTCGCGATTTTCCTGGTGTTCGGCAGTCTGCTTCTGGTGCCCATCGTCTTGATGGTCCACCCGCCAGTTGACCAGATCGCGACCGATTTCCTGGTCCCGAAACTGCCCAAGGACAGCAATCTGAGCGAGGTGATGCTGCTGATCATTGCGATCGTCGGCACCACGGTCGCGCCCTGGCAGCTGTTCTTCCAGCAGAGCTATCTCATCGATAAACGGATCACGCCGCGCTTCATCCACTATGAGCGCTGGGATCTTTGCCTCGGCATCGCGCTTGTTGTCCTCGGCGCGGTGGCGATGATGGGCTTCTCGGCGGCGATTTTCGCGGGACGGCCGGAGTTCGGCAACTATACCGATGCGCTGGGCACCGCGGCGGGGCTGGAGATATACGCGGGCCGGCTGCCGGCGGTGCTGTTCGCGCTCGCCTTGCTGGACGCCAGCATTGTCGGCGCCGCCGCCGTCTCGCTGTCCACGGCTTACGCGATCGGCGACGTCTTTTCACTGAAGCACTCGCTGCATCGCAAGCCGTCCGACGCGAAAGGCTTTTACGGTGTCTATTTCGCGCTGATCATCATCGCCGCCGTGCTGGTGCTGACGCCGGGAACACCGCTCGGACTACTGACCAACGCTGTGCAGACCCTGGCGGGTGTGCTGCTGCCGAGCGCGACGGTATTCCTGCTTCTGCTGTGCAACGATAAGGCGGTGCTTGGCCCCTGGGCGAATTCGCGGATGCTCAACCTCTTTACCGGAGCCGTGGTCGCGGTTCTTGTGATGCTCTCGATCATTCTCACCGCTTCCGTGCTCTTCCCGGACATCAGCGAGCAATGGATCGTCGGCATCCTGGTTGGCGGAAGCATTCTGGGCATCCTGATCACAATCGGCGCCAAGCTGTTCGAGCATTCCCGCCGCCCGGCCGCCGCTCGGGTCAAGCCGAGGCGAGCCAGGCAGAAGATTGACGTTTATGACAACTGGCGGATGCCCCCGCTCAGCGAACTGCCTCCCGCCCGGCTCAGCGTGCTCAGCCGGCTCTGGATGATCGTCTTGCGCGGCTATCTCATTGTTGCCGGCGGCCTGGTCATCGTCCGCATCTTTCAGCTCGCGACAGCAGGCGCTTGAGAAGACCAGAGCGGCCAAGACTGGGTTGAGGGAAAGCACCGTTATCGCGATGGCGGGGCAAGATCGGCCAGAGCCAGGCAAGAGAGGCGACGTTCGCCGCACAGCTTGACAGAAGCTTAAGAAATCAGGCGCTTTCTTGCGCGCCCGACCTATTCCAGCGGTCCGTCGTCCAATGGATCCTGCTCAAACGCGTCTCGGTTCGGAGCCCATTACCTTTTGTGCGACTTGAGGAAGTGAGCAAATGCCTTCAGCGTGACGTCCGAGACGTGATGCTCCATTCCCTCGGCATCAGCCTCGGCGGATTCGGCGGGAACGCCAACCGCGCGAAGCAGGTCGACAACCAGCCTGTGGCGTGCGCGGACCCGTTCCGCTAGTGCGTGCCCCTGCTCAGTGAGGAACACTGCCCGATAAGGCCGTGAGGTCGCCAATCCCGCCCGTTTCAAGCGCGAGATCGCCTTGATCGCGGTAGCATGAGATACGCCCAGTCTGCGCGCAATGTCCGTGGGACGCGCTTCGCCTGAACTCGCCAACAGGTCCGAAATCAGCTCGACATAGTCCTCGAACAGGGCCGTCGACTGTGCCGATCGCGTCTTGCCAAAGCGACGCGCCTGGATCAGCTCGGTCGGCAGCTCGGGTGTTTCACCGCTACCCCGGCTCACCTTCCCAGGTGTCGTCGACTGCAAGACCGTGATCCTAACTCGTTGGAATCCGATGCTTTGAGAGAACACATTTGCACCATCGTGTCAAAATGTAGCCTAAGCGACATCAGGTTGCCATTGACAACTACAGGTCAGCCCTTACTCTGTAGCTCATGCTACATTTTCATGTGAGGGCCGGACCGTCGAGATGACCGAAACCGTCGCACAGCGGGACTCGCTTTCCGAACGGACCGTTTCGATTGCCCGGCAGGTGTTGGCCGGCGAACGCGGAGGACTGCGCGCCTATCTGGCATTTGCCGGTCCCGCGGTGATTGCCTCGATCGCCTACATGGACCCCGGCAATTTCGCGACCAACATCCAGGCGGGAGCGAAATATGGCTATTCGCTCTTGTGGGTGGTGCTGGCCGCCAACCTGATCGCGATGCTATTCCAGGCGCTTTCGGCCAAGCTTGGGATTGTGACAGGCCGCAATTTGGCGGAGATGTGCCGGGAACACTTCCCGCGGCCCGTGGTGTGGGCGATGTGGGTGGTCAGCGAGATTGCCGCCATGGCGACTGACCTCGCCGAATTTCTTGGCGGCGCGATCGGCCTCTCTCTGCTGTTTCATATGCCGCTGTTCGCCGGGATGGCGGTCACGGCAATGATCACCTACGGCGTACTGATGTTCGAAGGAGTCGGCTTCCGGCCGATCGAGCTGATCATCGGCGGCATGGTGAGTATTATAGCTCTTTGCTACGTGGTCGAGTTGTTCATGGCTCCGGTCGATTGGGCTTCAGCCGCGATGCATACCGTGCTGCCTCAGATCCCCGATGCCGAGGCGCTGCTGCTCTCGGTCGGCATCATCGGCGCCACCGTGATGCCACACGCGGTTTACCTGCATTCCGGGCTGACGCAGGCGCGGATGCCGGTTCACAACAACAGCGAGCGGCGGAAAGTTCTGCGCTTCTCCAATCGGGAAGTTACTATTGCTCTCGTGGTGGCGGGCCTCGTCAACATGGCCATGGTCATGATGGCCTCGGGCGCGTTCCACGCAGGTCATCCCGACGTGGCAGAAATCGAAACCGCCTATCACACCCTGACGCCGCTGCTCGGGATCGGTGCCGCCGGGGTGTTCCTGCTGTCGCTCATCGCCTCGGGCATATCCAGTTCGACGGTCGGGACCATGGCCGGCCAGATGATCATGCAAGGGTTCATCCGTTTTCGAATCCCGATTCTCATCCGCCGGCTCGTGACCATGCTGCCCGCCTTCATAGTGGTCGCGCTCGGTGCCAATGCGACGAGTTCGTTGGTTATCAGCCAGGTCGTGCTCTCAATCGCACTCCCGCTTCCGATGATCTCGCTCCTGATCTTCACCAGCCGTCGCGATATCATGGGAGAGTTCGTGAACAGCCGGCTGACCTTCGTCGCTGCGCTGGTGGGGACGACAGTGGTGGTCTTGCTCAATGTTTTCCTTATCCTGCAAACCTTCGGCGTGTCGATACCGGGGCTGTCCGCTGGGGCCTAAGCGAGGGCAACGGATTTACAGAGGCATCTTGCCATTGTGGTATCGGATGAATCAGTCTCCCTCGGCGCTGTGCAACTCGATAGCAAGAGCAAGCCGCAACCGAGGGGCGGTTTGAGCAGGCCGGCCGCGCGCGGTTCAGAAGGACAAAGCAGTTATCGATGTCGGCAAATGCGGCCGCCTTCGCCCTGGGGAAGCGTTGCCGACGAGACAAGCGCAGCGAAGCAAAGGAACGTGACCGCAGCGCCCAGAAAGAGTGTGCGCAAGTTGGCAAGAAGTTCTGCCTGCATTCATCTTTTCACTTCAATCTGCCCTTATGCGCGGCGTCCCGTGTTGCTCGCGTGCATTCGCGGCGGCGACAGCGTTTCGATGATGCGGCACTCGGCGACTGTCCCGTGCCGGCATTGTCCGATCATGCGGTCGAGCTCTCGGCGAAGAGCCTTGAGATCCCTGATCTTGCGGTCGACGGCCTCGAGATGTTCTTGGGCGATAGCATCGACCGCCTCGCAGGGCTGTTCCTTGCTGTCTGCGAGACCGAGCAGGGCGCGAATCTGTTCGATAGAAAATCCGAGGTCCCGCGCCCGCCGGATGAAGCTCAGTCGGTTGAGGTGCTCCGTCCCGTAGGCGCGATAGTTGCCGCTCGTCCGCGCCGGCGCAGGTAACAGGCCCGTCTTCTCGTAAAAGCGGATGGTTTCGACCTTCGTCGCCGTCTCTCGCGCGAGATAGCCGATGGTCAAAACATCGGTGCCCATGGCCTTGACCCTATAGTTGCTACAGGGTCCATATAGGTGGCGGGACCAGGAATGTCGAGATTGATCATGACGGAAACCCCGCTGAAGCTCCGCATCGAAGGCATGGACTGCGGCGCTTGCGCGCTCAAGATCGAGAACGCCTTGAAACGCTTGCCCGGTGTGAGCGACGTCAACGTCAACTACGGCCTGCAGTCACTGACGCTTGCGTTCGATGAGGATCGCACATCCAGCCAAGCGATCGAGCACAAGATCAGGGCGCTGGGTTATGCGCCCGTGGCCCCATCCGGTGCGAGCCTGCCACAGAGTTCTGCCCGCGGAAAGCTCAACGACGGATCGTGGTGGCGCTCGCGCAAAGCCAGGCTTGTCATCGGGACAGGCGCGCTGCTCCTGGCCGCCTTCGTCACTTCGCGTATCAATCCCGCCTTGTCGCAGTGGGCTTATCTGGTGGCGGCGATCGTCTCGCTGGTACCGTTCGTTCGCAGGGCGGCTGCCGGCGTTCTCTCGGGCACGCCGTTCAGCATCGAGACCTTGATGTCGATCGCGGCGATCGGTGCGCTCCTGATCGGTGCAGTCGAGGAGGCGGCGGTGGTCATCTTCCTGTTCGCGGTTGGTGAGCTCTTGGAGACCGTTGCCGCCGGGCGCGCCCGCGCCGGCATCGCAGCACTCATCGATCTCGTACCGCGCGTCGCCCTTCGCGAGCAGGATGGGGCCACAGCCAACGTTCCGGTTGAGGACCTGCGGGTCGGGGACGTCGTCGTGGTCCGGCCCGGAGATCGTGTTCCCTCCGACGGAGCCGTGATCGAGGGGACATCCGAGGTCAACGAGGCACCCGTGACAGGTGAATCGATGCCGGTCCTGAAAGAGGTCGGCGCCACGGTTTATGCGGGGAGCATCAATGCTCACGGCGGATTGCGCGTCCGGATCACCCGCACCGCCGCGGACAATACCATCGCCCGTATCGTCCACATGGTCGAGGAAGCGCAGGCCTCCAAAGCTCCGACAGCGCGGTTCATTGATCGCTTCAGCGCGGGGTACACGCCTGCGGCTATGTTGGCGGCGGTGCTGATCGTTGCGATCCCGCCGCTCGCCTTGGGGCAGGACTGGAGTACCTGGATCTATCGTGGCCTCGCCACGCTCCTGATCGCCTGTCCCTGCGCGCTCGTCATCTCAACCCCGGCCGCGATTGCCTCCGGGCTTGCTGCGGGGGCACGGCACGGCCTTCTCGTCAAGGGAGGCGCCGCCCTCGAGACGCTCGGCAAGGTGAAGACGATTGCCTTCGACAAGACCGGCACGCTCACGCTCGGGCAACCGCAGGTGACCGATATTGTGGCAGTGGAAGGGACCGAGGACGCCGTGCTCGCGAAAGCCGCGGCAGTGGAGAGAGATTCCAGTCATCCGCTGGGACTGGCGATCACGCAAGCAGCCGAAGCGCGTCGGCTTGCGGTGCCTGCGTCATTTGGCGGCGGCATCGCTGTGCCGGGCAAAGCCGTGACGACGCGCCTCAAGGACGGCTTTGCTTCCGTCGGATCGCCTCGTTTCGCGGCCGAGCGCGTTGACGTGCCAGTGGATGTTGCAGAGCGCATTGCGGCGCTGGAGGACGATGGCAAGACCGTAGTAGTCGTTCTTCATGGCAAGCGAATTGTCGGAGTGATCGCGTTGCGTGATGAACCGCGCGAGGATGCCAAAGCCAGTGTCGCGGCGCTTGCAGCGCTCGGGATCAACACCGTCATGCTGACCGGCGACAACCGCCGCACGGCCGACGCGATTGCTGGCGCGCTCGGCCTCCATGCCCAGGCCGAGCTGTTGCCTGACGCCAAGCTGCAGGCGATCGCGGCGATCAAGGCGAGCGGCCCCGTTGCCATGATCGGCGACGGCATCAACGATGCTCCGGCGCTCGCCGTCGCTTCCGTCGGGGTCTCGATGGGAGGAGGCACCGACGTAGCGTTGGAAACCGCCGATGCCGCACTGCTGAAGAACCGCGTTCTCGGCGTCGTCGAGCTCATCCGGCTGTCGCGCGCGACGCTAGCGAACATCTGGCAAAACATTGGACTCGCGCTCGGGCTCAAGGGTGTGTTTCTGGGCACCACGCTGTTCGGCGTCACGACGCTGTGGATGGCGATACTTGCCGATACCGGAGCGACCGTTCTCGTAACAGCGAACGCCCTGCGCCTGCTGGGTTTCCGAGGTGGTCGAGACGTCGACGCGAGAAGGTGGTGAACTGCAGTTGTATGCTGCGGGGCGGCAAGGAATTTGGCCAAATCTGTTCCCCCATTGGCCGCGAACGGACGATCCGCCGCTATGCAAATGATCGGTTCGATCAACATCAAAGCCAATCGCTCAGGGCAGCGGGCGGAAAAAGGGGGAACAGAGGCAAGCGGTCGGCCGCGCGCGCGGCGAGCGCAACCCGTAGATTCATGCACTTGCAGATGCTCAGGAGTTGCCTGATCGCCATTCTACTGACACTCTACGCCCTGCCAGCGGCCTCGCCGACCCGTCGCCCAAGGGGTGACATCTCAGAACGGGGGGTGCGATTAACTGGGAGGGGCGACATGATTTCAGGGGGGACTTCCCTCGGATCACCATCTTCCTCGCACTCAATGGGTCCGAGCGGCGTGATGATGCCGTTCGACAGGTAGGCGCTCGGTCAGGCATCCAGCGGCGTTGCGTTACAGGTGCGCTTTTGCGCCTTGCGCGCTCTTCGACACCTCCTTCCGTTCATGCTGTGCGCGATATCGAACCGTGCGTCGATGCCCCTGGCCCGCGCGCGGCGAGATCGCCGCGGCGTAGTTGCGGCGTCGGTTATCCTAAAACAGCACTTTCCAGACGACGGCGCCTGCAAAGATCGCAATAGCCCCCACTGCGGCCAGAACCCCATAGGCCGCGATTTCAAATTTCGTCATCGTCCCGCCACCGCTGAGAAGAAGGCCTTGATGGGTCCGCATTTGGACGCGCCTTTTTTCGCCAAATCGACGCAAATGGTCGTTGCCGTAGCGCAAACGTTCAGTTTTGCAACAGATCCGTGCCCACTTTCGCCAGCGCACATAGATCCGGATTCGTGAAGATCGACTGGGTCGGTCTTCAGCCCTGAGAAGAACCGCGGTGTCCTGAAGCGCCTGCGAGGCCGCGCGAGATGCGGATCAGACTGCCGAAAAAATGCGCCGCCTCTCGGCAGGCGCGCAAAGAATTGGCACTGTGATTGACCTCATCAACAACATCGCGGGCCAGACAAATCTGTTGGCACTCAACGCGACCATCGAAGCTGCGCGCGCCGGGGAAGCTGGTCGTGGCTTTGCGGTGGTGGCCTCCGAAGTAAAGTCGCTCGCCGAGCAAACTGCAAAGGCTACTGCGGAGATCGCCGGGCAGGTGGGTGAAATACAGGGCGCGACGACCGAGTCGGTGGATGGTGGAGGCGATTGCCTCAATTACAACCGTAATCAAGAGCATGAACGATATTGCGACCGCGATTGCAGCCGCCGTCGAACAGCAGGGGTCTGCAACGAACGAAATCTCTCGCAGCGTTCAACTGGCCGCAAAGAGCACCGGAGAGGTCTCCGCCAATATCTCCAAAATCGCGCAATCTTCGGGAGAAGCCGCTTCTGCTGCGTCCCAGATCTTGGCGTCAGCCTCCGAACTCTCATGTCAATCCGAACAGCTACGCGCCGAAGTCGACAAGTTCCTCATGACGGTGAAGGCGGCGTAGAACCGCGACGGAGGTCGTCGCGCCAGCGCGGGGAAACCAAGCCAGCGGAGTGACGAAAGCTCATCCGACGGGAGGTCGAAGGGCGAATGGCCGGCCTCAGGCCGAGTAATTTTTTCCCATGATCGAATCCATCCCGGTTCGTGGCGGACGATGAAGGGATAGGCGCCATCATCTGGGCACGAGAGCTCAGCTGGTTTCAGACGGTGCGTTGCTACCTTCCAACAAAACCTCAGTCACACTCTCTGAAAAGCGCATAGCTCGACCATCGATCAGCACGCGCTCATGGTTCGACGGATCGCGTTCCGCTGTAGGAAGGCCATGCGCTATGAGCACGTGTGTGCATCCGATCCAGTCGGGATCGCTAATTCCTGTTGGCTCATTAACAGACGCCCAGGACAGTGTGCCAAGCACGTCGCTGCCAAAGCCGTGCCCCTCGCGCCAACTCGCCCCGTGTGCGAGCAGAAAGCGCGTCAGCTCCGGATTGCCGCGAAAGACAGCGTGGTTCAGCGCAGTCGCATCCCAGTCCCCACCCCGTACGTCGATGGGCCAGCCGCATTCGATCATGACCTTGACTGCCTCGCTTGATCCCCATGCAGCCGTATCGGGCATCAGTCGCAGATGGGCTGCCGACAGTGAACCGGGCAGGTCTGGATGTTGCGCCTGAATGCGCCGTGCCTCAATGGTGTCGGCGCGGGCGCAGGCCGCAACAAACGCTTCGTTCGGCGCGAGCGCTTCAGCCGCCCCGGCGCCACGCAAGGTCTCTACGACGTCAGTCAGGCCAGCCTGCATCGCCAGCCGATAAGCGCTGATGCCGTGAGGTGTTAGCGCCAAGGGATCGGCCCCAGCGGCAAGCAATGCGGTAATATGGCGAGCGGACCGGCGCACCGCGATCGCGCGCAGCAAGGGCTCGCCCCAGATTTTCGTGGGGCCTTCGCCGGCCGGTTCGTTCGGGTCTCCACCGTGAGCCAATAGCAGTTCGAGGGCGGTCGACTCCGGCATGTCGAGCGCCCGCCGCAAGGCGTTCGTCCCACTGATGCGGGCGCCATGCCGCAGCAGCACCCCCGTACAGTCTGGGTTCTCCAACGAGTGATAGAGCGATTCACCGTCATTCGGATCGGCGCCGGCGTTCAGCAGCATTTCGGTGAGCACCGGGTCGCGATTGACTCCGGCCGCACCGTACAGCGCGGAGAGCGGTACAGATTCATCAGGAGTCGCTAAGGACGCTGGCGGAAACCGGTTGCCAATCCGCTGGTTAGGATTGGTGCCAGCCTAGAGAAGGAGCTGCGCACAAGCTCGCAGCCGCGTAATGAACTCCGGCAGTTGTCCCAGGCGGGAGTGTGTCACGGCTATGAGGGACGGAAGCTTGAGCGGCCCGCTTGGGCGGTTGATCCATTCCGAGTCGGTGGCCATCGCCTGCCCGATTACAGCGATGTCCCCGGCTGCGCAGGCAACGGACACGTCCCCTGTGAAAAGCGTGGGTTGCTCCTCCCGAAGGTGTGCAGCGAGGCGAGGTCGTGGCGCATCGTAGGTGCCTGTGACATCGCCGCCATAAGCCAGCCCGAGCCAGCGGCGTATCGCGCTTGCCCGATCTCCGCGTCCGAAGGCGTCAGCTTCCACATGCAGGATCAGATTGGTCCATGAAGCAAAACCATATTCGCGTGCGACACAGGATTGCGCGTCGTGCAGACGTAACCGAAGCGCCGTTACTTCCTCTGGCGTGCGATGCGCGGCTGCAGGCAAGCTGGCGGCGTCTGCTAGGTAACGACAGGTGGGTTCAACCCTTTCCGCGGACCCGGAAGCGGCCTGCACCGCAATCGCGAATGCTATTCGACGGTACAAACCCCGTCAACTCGCCACGCTGACCGTGGAGGCAGCGCCCAATGAGATTCGAACTTCTGATAATTGTCCCACCGTCCTCCTCGGGGAACCTGATAACAGTGGTGGCCACTCCGCTAGCCGCACTTTGCGCTTCCCGCGGAGATCAGATCCATGCCGGCGGCTATATCGGGGGACGGTGAGCGAGTTATACAAAAGTCGGTGCAGGGGCGCGAGCCTCAAATCTCCACGCTCAACAAATGTCGGTCTCGGTCAAAACCTGCCCGGCCATGACGAGCGGAGAGAGTGGGGCCTACAGCTCTCGCTCCTGCACCCCTCACATCGTCACGACGATCTTCCCCAGATGCTTGTTCGCCTCCATGTGCGCGAACGCCTGGTCGATGTCGTCGAACGCGAACACCTTGTCGATCGGCAGTTGCAGTTTTCGCGATTCCACCGCGCCCCAGACGTCCTTCCTGACCTCGTCGAAGATCTCGCGGACCTCCTCGATGGTGCGGGTGCGGAAGGTGACGCCGATATAGTTGATGCGGCGGGCGGCATGCAGGTCGAAATTGAAGTCGCCATGGGTGCCGCCGAGCCGGCCGACATTGACGATGCGGCCCTTGATCCTGGTGGCGGCCAGGTTCTGGTTGGCGACCGGACCCGAGACCTGGTCGACGATGAGGTCGACGCCCTCGCCGCCAGTCGCCTTCAGGACCTCGTCGACCCATTTGGGGTCGGAGGAGTCGACCGCGAGGTCGGCGCCGTACTCCTGCAGCCGGCCGCGCCGATAGGAATCGGTCGACGAGCCGATCACAAGTTTTGCGCCCTTGAGCCTGGCGATCTGCATCGCCATCAGGCCGACGCCGGAGCTCGCCCCCTGGATCAGCACGCTCTGGCCCGGCTGCACGCCGCCGACGGTGACGACGGCATTGTGCATGGTGGCGAGCGCGACGGGGAGGGTGGCGGCTTCCTCGAAATTCATGTTCGAAGGTGCGCGGAACAGCCGGCCGTGATCGGCCAGCGTGTACTCCGCGAACGCCGCACCGCCCGAGCCCATGATGCGGTCGCCGACCTTCACGCCCTTCGCATCCGGTCCGAGCTCGGCGACTTCGCCGGCCCATTCCATCCCGAGCACGGTGCCGAGTCCGCCGGCCGCGCCATGGGCGTGGCCCTTGCGCATGCCGGTGTCGGCGCGGTTCAGCCCGCAGGCGCGGACGCGCACCAGGACCTGCGTGCCTTGAGGCTTTGGTTGAGCGACGTCGGAAATCCGAGCGCCATCAGCGCCGTAGACGTAAGCCTTCATGAATTGGTCTCGCTTGTTGCAGTGATTATTCCGCAGCTTGCGCCGTCGGATGAACGATCATGCCTTCGAGCCGGCCGCGGATGATGGCCTCCGCCTCGCGCACGATGCGCAAGACCAGCTCGGCGCAGCTCGGGATGTCGTGGATCAGACCCTGGACCTGGCCAGCCGACCAGATGCCTTCGTCGGAGTCGCCCGTAGCATAGACCATCTTGCCGCGGGCACCCGCAACGAGTTCGCGGATGTCCTCGAACTTGGCGCCTTCCTTTTCCATCGCGACGACCTTGGTGGAGATCGCGTTCTTGGCGACGCGCGAGGTGTTGCGCATGGTGCGGAAGATCAGCTCGGTCTCGCGCTCGTCATTGGCGACGATCTTCTCCTTGATGAGCTGGTGGATCGGGCTTTCCTTGGTCGCCATGAAGCGCGTGCCCATGTTGATGCCCTCGGCCCCCAGCGCGAGCGCGGCGACGAGGCCGCGGGCGTCGGCAAAACCGCCCGAGGCGATCATCGGGATCTTGATCTTGTTGGCGGCGGCCGGGATCAGGATCAGGCCCGGGGTATCGTCCTCGCCGGGGTGCCCGGCGCATTCGAAGCCGTCGATCGAGATGGCGTCGACACCCATCCGTTCGGCCGAGAGGGCATGGCGGACGCTGGTGCATTTGTGCACCACCTTGACGCCGTGCTTCTTGAACTCCTCGACATGCTCCTGCGGCTTGTTGCCGGCGGTCTCGACCACCTTAATGCCGCTCTCGATGATGGCGGCGCGGTACTCGGCATAAGGCGGTGGCTTGATCGCCGGGAGGATGGTGAGGTTCACGCCGAACGGCTTGTCGGTGAGGTCGCGGCAGCGCGCGATTTCCTTGCGCAGGTCCTCGGGCGTCGGCTGGGTCAGGGCCGTGATGAAGCCGAGTGCACCGGCATTGGCAACGGCGGCGACCAGTTCGGCCCGCCCGACCCATTGCATGCCGCCCTGGACGATCGGATGCTCGACTCCGACGAGCTTTGTGAACCGCGTCTGCAACATTATGTTTCCCCTTGAATGGCCCGCAGGCTCTGTTGTCGATTGATGGCGGCAGGATGCCGCCCGGGTGGGGAAATGTCTATTGCGGGGGCGTGCGGTGGGGGCGGGGCCATCATGCGGAGGATGCGCGCTGATTCCGTGGGGCGGATAATTTGAAGCCGTCGCAGTCTGATGGCGAAGACTCCCCTCAAACTCCGCCGTCATGCCCCGGCTTGACCGGGCATCCAATACGCCGCAGCGTCTCGGCCCTAGCCTCGCTGTCTCTGGAATACAGGATTGTCCGCTTTCGCGGGCAATGACACCGAGTATGGGGCGAAGAGCTACTGCGCGGAGAGCCGCACCATCTGGCGGCCGCCGTTCATCTCTTTCAGGCTGTTGACGAAGTTTTCCGGTCGCTGCCAGCGATAGGGGACGTTCAAGCCCATGTACTCGGCGATGTCGCCGATGAAGCCGGTGCAGTTGGTGGTCTCGGCGTTCCAGACCGGCGAGCTCGCCTGCAGCTTCTTGATGTAGGCGAACACGCGCTTGGCGTCGGCTTCGTTGAGATAGACGCGGTAGCTCGCCGTCAGATAGTCCGGATCGAGATCGCCGTAGCTCGCGCCGGTCTCGGAGGGCACCCAGGTGAGATGACCGAGCACATAGGCCCAGGTGTCGCCGGCGGGCGTCAGGCCGGCAACCTCGACCGCGCGCTCACTGGTCTTGCCGTACCAGACGAAGGCATGGCCCCAGCTTGCCGCCGTCCGCGCGCGGAAGTCGACGTAATAGGGGCCTTTCTCCGCGCGCGCGACGGGGCGCCGCGTCGATGCCGGCGCCGCTCGCGACGCGGAGTCGGTCGCGGTAAGCGCGCTCGCATCGGCGACGCGCTTGTTCGCCTCGTGAGCCGAGGCCGGGGTCAAATTGCATGCGAGCATCGCCACGAGCGCCAGTCCCGCGAGGATGCAGGATCCCGATCGACCAGGTTTGTTCGTCAAATGAGGCCCCCCGACTGTCGGCTGGTTCAGTGCCCAAGATGCTGCGCGTCAGTAGCGCGATACGACCGGGCCGGGCGCCTTGCCGATCGGGGCCTTGCCAACCGGGCTCTTGCCAATCGGCATCTTGCCGATCGGTGCCTGCTCCTGGACATAGACGGGCTGCCGGCGCGGCAGGTCCGCGGCGTTCGCAGCGGTCACCAGAGCAAAAATAGCACCCAGCACACATACAATCTTTTTCACAGTCATACCCCTAGAAGGTTGGTCCAAACACGGCATCGCCGTGCCCCCAGACACGCTCGCCAAAAAGGCTGCGGAATACGTCCAAGTTGCGGCACCCGCGCGACATGTTGGCGGCATCTCACGGACGCGCGCAGATGTGATGTGTCTGAATGTTGCGGACGTGCGCGGGCCGGACGCTGCGTCTCATCCGATCCGGTTGAGGCTGTTCCTGATTGTCGAGAAGATGCCGCCGATGTCCTTTCGCAGCGCGTCAAGGGAATTGAAGTTGTCGAAGATGCGGGCGAGCCGGTCTTCGATCTCGCGTTTGCTTTTGGTCAGAGCGTCGACGCGCGAGGTCAGGGTGACCTCTCCGTTCGCCTCGATCTCGCAGAGGGTTTTGACGAGAAGGTCGCGGGTGGTGCCGACATCCGAGATCAGGGCCTCGATGCCGAACACCGGCGCCCTCAGCGGGACGAGGTCCGCCTGCGACTTCGACAGCTCCGTCTTGAACGCGTTCAGCGTCGCCAGCGTCTCCTGCAAGGCGCCGAGGCGCTGGCGCGACTGGATGACGAAATCGTTCAGCGCATTCTGGCGGTCGGCGAGCGACTTGCCGTCGGCATCGGTTTCGACCTCCGCGAGCGAACGTTCGAGCTGGGCTCGGCGCTGGGCCAGCTCCTCGAAGTCGAGGCTGACGGCCTTGAGGATGTTGAAACTATCGTCGATGCGCGCAAGGCGCTGCTCGATCTCGATCTTGTTCTTCGACAGCGCCTCGACGCGGGTGCCGAGCGGCGCCTCGCCGCCGGTCTCGATCTCTTCGATGCTCTTGGTCAGGCGATCATGATTGAGGCCGAGTTCGCCGATCAGGGCGTTGATGCCTGCATCCGTCGAACGCAGCGGCACCAGCTCGGCATGGGATTTCGCCAGATCTTCCTTGTACTGGTTCAGGGTCGCAAAAATGTCCTGGACCGCGCCCACCCGCGTTAGCAGCGTCGATACGTCGCGTGAGATGTCCCTGAGACGGTCGGCGAGATTGTTCTTGCGGTCGTCGGTCTCGAGGTCGAGCAGCGCGCGCTCGATCTGGTTCTGGCGGTCGCGGATCTCGGTAAAGACCGGCTCGACCGCGCGGCGCTGCTCGGCGACCTTGCCGACCATCTCGCGCAGGCCCTGCTGGCGGCGGCGGATTTCGGCGAGCTGGTCGTGCATGTCGGTGGATTCGTTGCGGCCCTGCTGCAGCAGAGCGCGCTGCTCGATCTCGCCCAGCTTGTCGTGAAGGGCGGCGACGGCCTCCCGGGGGTCGCTTTCGATCAGGTGCTGGACGGTGGCGTCGAGGTGGTTTTGCAGGGCGTGGGCGACGACCACGTCCTCCCGCGTCTTCTTCAGGCGCTCACGCAGCCTGTCGAGGCGCCGGTCCTGCCGCGAGAGCCGCCAGACCGAGGCGACGATCAGCGCCAGCCCGATCGCGACGATCGCGCCGATCGTGATGCGCTGCGGCATGGGCAGGCCCGCGAACCAGGCGGGCAGGTGGGCAACGTCGTAACCAAATGCCTGCTGGACGAAAATCGCGATGGCGGCGAGCAGGACAAACCAGGCAACCAGGAAAAACAGCCACATCGTGAATTCCTCACGCCGGCGCACAATACCCCAGTGTTGCTATTGGAGAGCGGAACCGAGATCAAGGGGGCGGTTGAGGTGCCGGATGCGTCCGATGCTGCGATTGCGGTCGGAACGTCAGCAAATTGCAGAAGGAATTCCCGGATTGTCCCGAAGGTGCCGGCCGTTTGCCTCCGCCGTTATTCCGGAGCGCGCGCAGCGCGAGCTATCCATAACCACGGGGCCCATTGAGCGAGGCGGCGCTCGCCACATCGGCTTCGCCTCACGACTTCCGCTTGTGGCTGTGGTTTCCGGGCTCGGCGCTCTGCGCCGCCCGGGATGACGGGCGGTCGCTAAAGTCGAAACTCATTCGTGAGTTCTCCCGAACTTCTCCCGCAAGCAAGCGGGAGAGGGGCGCAGTAAGTCCGCGGGCCGACCTTGCGCGTGGCTTCAGGCTGCTGCTTGCGGCGTGCCGTTGATCGCCTCATCCATGGCCGCGGCGATGTCGCGCATGCTGATGACCGAGACGAGGCTGTAATCGTCGATCACCGGCAGATGGCGGATGTGATTGAGGTTCATCAGATGCCGGGCATGCTCGATCGTGTCGGTCGAGGTGCAGGAGATCAGCTGCTGCACCGAGATGAGCTGGGAGACCTTGACGTTGATGCCATTGGCGCCGTGTTCGGCGATCGCGCGCACCACATCGCGCTCGGTGAACATGCCGGCGGCGGTGTTGCCTTCGGAGCGGACAACGTCCTTGACCACCAGCGCGCTGATATTGTTGGCGCGCATCAGCTTGGCGGCGATACCCACCGTTTCGTTCATTCGCACCGTGACAACGCGCGGCGTCTTCTTGCGCAGAATGTCTCCGACCAGCATTGCAACCTCCCTGGGTGAAATGATGAATTAAGTTTGGTATACATAATGCCAATCGTCAAGCGAGAGATCGTCTCGGACCCCGGAAATCTTGCGGCAGGAATGCTGACATGTGTCGCCGATACGAAAAGAGGCGCATCGCTGCGCCCCTGTCTCACCATCGGATGGCGTGCGCTCGCTACGCCGTCTCGGTCTTGGCCGCACCCGCCGCGGCGTTCGCGCTCTCGGCTTCCTTGCCGAGGATGAAGGAGCGGCGCAGCGGCTTGATCACGAACAGCGCCATCAGCGCGGCCGTCGCGTTCAGCGCCACGGCGACCACGAACACGGCCTTCCAGCCATAGGCGGCGGACATCACGCTCGCGAGCGGGACGAGCAGGGATGCCGTGCCCTTCGCAGTGTAAAGCATGCCGTTGTTGGTGGTCGCGTATTTCGAGCCGAAGGTGTCGCCGCAGGTGGCGGGGAACAGCGAGTAGATTTCGCCAAACACGCCGAAATACACCGCGGTCGCCAGCACGAAGACGACGGGAACATGGCCGTAGGCCGACAGCGTCAGCAGCATCAGCGCGGCGGTGCCGAAGGCGATGAACATGGTGTGCTCGCGGCCGATCGTATCGGAGACCCAGCCGAAGAAGGGCCGGCCGAAGCCGTCGAAGATGCGGTCGAGCGAGATCGCAAAGGTCAACGCGGCCATCTGGAATCCGGCCAGCGTCACCGGCGTGTCGGCGATCTTGAAATCGTGCGCGATCGGCGCGATCTGCGCCGCCGTCATCAGGCCGCCGGACGCGACCATGACGAAGACGAGGTACATGATCCAGAAAATCGGGGCGCGCAGCACTTGCGGCGGGGTGAAGTCGATCTTGGTCTGCGGCAGATTGAGCTGCTTCTTCTTCGGCGGGATCGAGATCCGCGGCTTCTGGATGAAGAAGGCGAGCACGAACACGATCAGTCCCTGGCCGATGCCGAACTTCAGGAACGCGCTCTGGTAGCCGCTCGACGCGATCATGACCGCGATCGGCACCACGGTGAGCGCGGCGCCGGCGCCGAAGCCGGCGGCCGTCGCGCCGGCAGCAAGGCCGCGGCGGTCGGGAAACCATTTCAGCGCGTTGCCGACGCAGGTGCCGTACACCGCGCCCGCACCGATGCCGCCGATGACGGCGGCCGCATAGAGCAGGGTCAGCGAGTCGGCGTAGGAGTTCAGCACCCAGGACAGCGCGATCATGACGCCGCCGAACATGATGACGATGCGCGGGCCGTATTTGTCGACGAACCACGCCTCGACCGGCACCAGCCAGGTTTCGGTGACGACGAAGATCGTGAAGGCCAGCTGGATGGCGGCGCGACCCCAATGGTGGGCCGCGTCGATCGGATCGACGAACAGCGTCCAGCCATATTGCAGGTTGGCGATCATCGCCATGCAGACGATGCCCATGGCGAGCTGGAACCAACGGAAACCGGTGCGAAGCGGCGCGGCTGTGACTGCCCCATCCGTGCTGGACATCATCAAGAACCTCCCATCGCGCCTGATTTGTCACGACTTGGGATCGCAAGATGACCCGCTGTCGCAAATATTGTGGCTTATCGTCGCAAGCGCTGCCCGGAGATTGGTATACCATATTCCAGAAGGCAAGCCCTATCTGGGGCGCGCGGCGAGAAAATGTGAGGTTGCGTCGCGATCGTAGAGGCTTCGTCCCAACCGAAAATGCCCGGCCGTGAGGCCGGGCATTTGATCGCGCGAACGGGAAGCCCGTCAGGCGGCGGTCGATTTCGCGACCACCATCTTGCGCCAGGGTTTGAGCACGGCGATCGCCAGCGCCGAGGCGAGGATGTTGGCGCCGGCCGCGATGATGAACACGCTGTCCCAACTGCCCGACGATTGCTGCATGTAGTTGGCGATCGGCACCAACAGGGCAGCCGTGCCTTTCGCGGTGTAGAGCAGGCCGGCATTGGTGGTCGCGAATTTGACGCCGAACGTGTCGGTGCAGGTCGAGGGAAACAGCGAGTAGATCTCGCCCCAGGCGAAGAACACGAAGCCCGAGAGCAGCACGAACCAGACCGGATCGTGGCCCCAGAGATAGAGCATCCAGATGCCGAACCCTTCCATGCCAAAGGCGATGAACATCGTGTTCTCGCGGCCGATCATGTCGGAGATCCAGCCGAAGAACGGACGCGTCAGGCCGTTGAGCACGCGGTCGATCGTGGCCGCGAAGGTCACCGCGGTCATCGTCACCGCCATCAGCGTGACCGGCACGTTGTCGACCTTCCAGTCGGCCGCGATCGGCTTCAGATTGGCCGTCACCATCAGGCCGCCGGCGCCGACGATCACGAACATGAAGTACATCAGCCAGAAGATCGGCTGGCGCAGCACTTCGGTCGGCTGATAGTTGCGGCGGGTCTGCAGCAGATTGGCGTTCGCCACGACGTTCGGCACCTGGCCCGGCTTCGGCGACAGCAGGAAGAAGGCGAGGACGCAGATGACGATGCCTTGTCCGAGGCCGAAATAGAGGAAGGTGGCCTGGAAGCCGCTGTCCTTGATCATCGCCTGGATCGGCGCGACGGTGAGCGCGGAGCCTGCACCGAAGCCCGCGGCCGTGATGCCGGCGGCGAGGCCCCGCTTGTCGGGAAACCATTTCAGCGCGTTGCCGACGCAGGTGCTGTAGACGCCGCCGGCGCCGATGCCCGCGATGATCATGCCGAGATAGTAGCCGTTGAGCGTGGTGGCCTGCGCGTTGATCGCCCAGCCGATCGCGCAGAGCACGCCGCCGACCAGCACGACGATACGCGGACCGTATTTGTCGACGAACCAGCCTTCGACCGGCACCAGCCAGGTCTCGAACAGGACGAACAGCGTGAAGGCCCATTGGATCGAGGCGCGATCCCAGCCGAACGTCTTCTGGATGTCGGGGACGAAGAACGTCCAGCCATATTGATAATTGGCGATCATCACCATCGCCGCCACGCCGATTGCCAATTGCGCCCAGCGATAGGTGTCGCTCACGCGCGCGGCCGTCGGAGCCGTTGCCTGCACCATGTCCGTCATAAAGCCTCCCCGTGGCGCCTCTCATTTTTTTTGGGCGCTGGCGGCATTTTTGTATTCGTTATGCCAACCATCAAGCGCTGCTCTGTCACCGTGCGCAAATGCCGCAGGATTTCCCGGCCCACTGTGAATCGCGGAGCGCAAATTGAAACGGCCCCGTCGTGCGGGGCCATTCATCAAAAGTAGTAGAGGTGCAATCCTGAAACCGCCGCGTCGCGCTCGCGGCAGGCGGTGGCTACAGGCCGAAGCGGGGCAGGTCGCCGTTGTGATTTGAGATTTCGGCGCTCGCCATCAGGAAGCGATCGACCGCGGCCAGGAAGCGGGCGAACAGCGAGGAGGAGGGGGCTAGGGCGACGGACGCGGTCCTGGACATCGGAAATTCCTTTCTTGAGACGGTCAGTGTTGCTGTCTCATTTCAAGTGCAAATTACGTATACCAGATGCCAATGTCCATGCATGCCATCGCATAGCAGCATGAACCGTTTCGCATTGCAACATGCCTGGAGAAGTGCGCACCGGGTCGAGAACCGGCCTCATCCAGCGCCTTGACAGGCGGGGTCGCCATAGCGAATGTAATGTTATAACATTACATTCGACCGAGATCTTTCATGACGTCCAGCCCACCTCGACCGATCCCTCTCAAAAGGCTCTTCGATCTTCATGCAAAAACTCCCCGTCACCGTCTTGTCTGGCTTCCTTGGGGCTGGAAAGACAACTTTGCTGAACCACGTGCTGAACAACAGGCAGGGCCTGAAGGTCGCGGTGATCGTCAACGACATGAGCGAGGTGAACATCGATGCCGATCTCATCCGCGATGGTGGTGCCAACCTCTCCCGGACTGACGAAAAGCTGGTGGAGATGACAAATGGCTGCATCTGCTGCACCTTGCGCGACGATCTCCTCAGGGAGGTGCGTGCGCTCGCCGGAAGCGGCAGGTTCGACTATCTGCTGATCGAGTCGACGGGCATCTCCGAGCCGTTGCCGGTCGCCGCGACGTTCGATTTCCGCTCGGAGGACGGCGAGAGCCTGTCCGACGTCGCCCGGCTCGACACGATGGTGACCGTGGTCGACGCCGCGAACCTCCTGAAGGACTACTCTTCAACCGAGTTTCTCGAACAGCGCGGCGAGGCGCTCGCCAACGACAAGCGAACCTTGGTCGATCTGCTGGTGGAGCAGATCGAGTTTGCCGACGTGATCGTTCTCAACAAGGTGGATGATGCCTCGCCGCAGCAGCGGCATGTGGCGAGGGCGATCATCCGGTCGTTGAACCCGGATGCCGATCTGATCGAGGCGAACCATGGCAAGGTGCCTTTCGATCGTGTGCTCAACACCGGCCGGTTCGACTTCGCGAAGGCCGAGCAACACCCGCTTTGGTACAAGGAACTCTACGCTTTCGCCGACCATGTTCCCGAAACGACGGAATATGGCGTCAGGAATTTCGTCTATCGCGCGCGCCGCCCCTTCGATCCCTCCAAGTTTGACATGTTCATCAAGCAGCCCTGGCCTGGAATCATTCGTGCCAAGGGACATTTCTGGCTGGCGACCCGGCCGGATTGGCTCGGCGAGATCAGCCAGGCCGGCGCGATCGTGCGGACGGAGGCGCTCGGATTCTGGTGGGCGAGCGTTCCGACCAGGATGGGGCCGGATTATCCGGAATGGCGAAAGCTGCTGGAGCACCACTGGAGCAGCGTCTACGGCGACCGCCGCCAGGAGATCGTGTTCATCGGCACCGACATGGATGAGGCCGCCATCCGCGAGCGGCTCGATGCGTGCCTCGTCCCGGAGACTTCCATGGATATTGCGCGATGGGCGGGTCTCCAGGATCCGTTCCCGGTCTGGCGCCGGGCCGATCAGCCCGCCTGAACCGCATCGCGGCGCCTGGCCTCGCCATGACGACGAGGTTCCCAGCAGTGACGTTCTATGACGGAGAAGGTCTTGCCTTGACGGTGAAGGTCTTGCTGTGACGGAGAGGGTCTTGGCAAGGGCGGGCGAAGCCGGTAGTGGTCTGCCCCCCTTTCCAAACAAACGTCAGAGTGGTTCATGTCGAGCGCCTCGAACGCCGTCTCGATCGGCATCGATTTTGGGACCAGCAATACGGTCGTCGCCCTTGCGGCGGACGACCGCCGTGTCGAGGCCATCCGCTTCGATCACGGCGGTCAACGGCACAGCACCTATGTGTCGGCGCTGTGCTTCTGGGAGGACCGGCCGGGCGCCGGCGCCCAGGCCGAGGGCGGTCCGTGGGCGATCGAGCAGTTTCTCGAAGGACGCCACGTCTACCGCTTCCTGCAGTCGTTCAAGACCTTTGCGGCGAGCTCGAGCTTCAACACCACCCAGGTGTTCCGGCAGCGCTACAAGTTCGAGGACATCCTGGCGGCGTTCCTGCGGACGCTGGCGCGCCATGGCGGCGACAAATTCGGCTTCGAGGCCGCCAACATCACGGTCGGCCGTCCCGTGCGCTTCGCCGGCGGCAATCCCGACGAGGCGCTGGCGATGCAGCGCTACCGGGCCGCGTTCGAGCGTCTCGGCGCCGGCCACGCGCGCTATGTTTACGAGCCCGTCGGCGCGGCGTTCTCCTTCGCGCGCCGGCTGGAGCGCGACGCAACGGTGCTGGTCGCGGATTTCGGCGGCGGCACCAGCGATTTCTCGGTGATGCGCTTCTCGCGCCACGGAGGCGTCTTGCGGGCCGAGCCGCTTGGGCATGCCGGCATCGGCATTGCGGGCGACACGTTCGACTACCGCATCGTCGACCATGTCGTGTCGCCACGGCTGGGCAAGGGCTCCAGCTTCCGCTCGTTCGACAAGGTGCTGCCGGTGCCGAGCGGCCACTACACCAACCTCGCGCGCTGGCATCAACTCGCGATGATGAAGAGCAACGGCGACCTGCGCGAGCTTCGGGACCTTGCGCGAAGCGCACTGAAGCCGGAACTGCTCGAGGATTTCATCACCATCGTCGATCTCGATCTCGGCTTTTCGCTCTACCGCGCGGTGTCCGACGCCAAGGTCGCGCTGTCGGGGCAGGATCAGGTGGACTTCCGATTCAAGGGCGGCGGGGTCGACATCGGCTCGACCATCACGCGGAAGAACTTCGAGTCCTGGATCGCCGACGACGTCGCACGGCTCGGGGCCACCGTCGACAAGGTGCTGGCCGAGGCGGGCATCACCGCACGCGAAATCGAAAAAGTGTTCCTGACCGGGGGCACCTCGTTCGTGCCGGCGGTGCGAAAGCTGTTCGCCGACCGGTTCGGCAACGAACGCTTGATGTCGGGCGACCAGTTCGAGTCGATCGCCTACGGGCTCGCGCTGATCGGGCACAGTCCGGATCCGGACCGCTGGACCGCTCGCGGAGGGACCGGGCCGGGAGCGGGCGCGTAACCTTGAGGTTACGCGCTTCCAGATCAATCAGGAGAGAGGAGCGTAGCTGCACCCCACGGAGTGTCTTCGCTCTGCGTTACTCGGCTGCCATCGCGAATTCCGGCGACACCGGCGGTTTGGCCTCCGGCAAGCCGATGCTGGGACCATGTCCGCGGAAATTCCGCAACCACCAGGCCCAGTCCGGCTGAACGAGGTGGAATGGATCGGAATGGCCGAGCTCGCGGGCTGCCCAGATCGGCCAATGCGGATTGGCTAGCGCCGGGCGACCGAGGAATACGAGGTCCACCAGCTCCTGGTGGATCACGCGGTCGGCATTCTCGGGCACGCCGAGATTCCAGCTCGTGGCGACGGGAATTCCGACCTCTTCGCGAACCCGGTTGGCCCGGCCGATCATGAAGCCGACGTCGTTGAAAGGCGGGCTGGTCATCTCGTCGGTGTTGAAGCCGAGCGAGAGGTCCGCAAGGTCGAGACCGTGCTCCTTCATCATCTTGACCGCGACGAGCGAGTCTTCGAACTGCGTGCCGTCCGGGTGCAGGTCGTCGCAACCGAGGCGCATCGTCAGCGGATATTTCTCGGGCCAGACGGCGCGCACGGCATCCAGGGCTTCGAGATGGAAGCGCGCGCGATTCTCGACGCTGCCGCCATATTGGTCGGTACGCTGATTGGCGAGCGGCGAGAAGAAGCTTGCGCCGAGATAGCCGTGCGCAAAGTGCATTTCCAGCCATTTATAGCCGGCATCTAGCGCACGGCGCGCGGCATCCGCATAGGCCCTGTGCAGGCCCTTGATCTCGTCGATCGTCAGCTCGTGCACGGGATAGATGTGGCCGCCGCCGCCATAGGGGATCGCGGACGGTGCGACGCAGGTCCAGCCATCGGGATGGTCGGGCGGCAGCTGCTTCCAGGTCCCTTCGGAATTGACGCCCTTGTGTGGCGGTAGCTCGCTGCCCTTGCGCCCGGTGTGTCCGAGCTGAATCGCGGGCACGCCGCCCATCCGCTCGATGATCGCACAAACCCGTGCATGTCCCTCGATCTGGTCGTCGCTCCAGATGCCGGCGCAGGACGTCGTCGTGCGGCCATCCGGCGTGATCGCCATCTGCTCGCCGAACACCAGCGCGAAGCCGCCGGCAGCGCGGGCGCCGAGGTAACTGACGTGATAGTCGTCGAGCTTGCCGTCGACCGAATTGTACATCGTCATCGGCGACATCACGATGCGATTGCGAAGCGTGACGTCCTTGAGCGTGAATGGGCTGAAAAGATCGGGCACGTTCTCGTCTCCACTGATGGTTTGATGTTTCGGGAAGGCGGCTAGACGACCTTGTCGGTGATTGTCTGCGGCACCGGCACGGTGAGTGCGAAGGAGGGGCGCTGCTCGATGCGCGCGCAGAAGCGAGCGAGGTTGGGGTGAGGACCGCGCCAGTCGAATTCGGGGAAACGCACCGACAGATAGCCAAGCGCGGTGCCGACGGCGATGTCGCCGAGGCTGAATTCACGGCCCACCGCGAAGGAGTTATCGGCGACGAGGCGCGCCATCTCGCGAACGCCGCCCTCGATTTTCCGGCGCTGACGTGCCAGCCATTCCCGGCTCTGCGCCGCTTCCGCGCGCATGCGCTCGAAGAAGGTGAGCAGCACCGCATCGCAGATGCCGTTACAGAGAACCTCGAGCCGGAGTGCCTCGATCTTGCCCTCGACGTCGACGGGCAGGAGCGGCGTCTGCGGGTATTTCAGCTCGAGAAATTGCAGGATGAAGCTGGAGTCGTAGATGGTCGAGCCGTCCTCGAGGATGAGGATGGGCAGCTTCTCGAGCGGGTTGTATCTTGGCGTGGACGTTGTGCTGTCCCAAGGCACTTCGGTCACGAGCTCGAACGGCAGGGCCTTCTCCAGAAGGGCGATCCGCACCTTGCGGGCATAGGGACTGGGTGTGGCGCTGATCAGCTTGAACATGTCGGGCTTCCTGGATCCGCGCGGCCGGCCGTGGTCGCACCGTTCAATCGGGATTCTTCATGCCTTGTTGGGTTGCTCGCCCGGGGGAAGCACGACGAATTCGGCTGAATTCCGCATCGCTTCTTCCGGTCCAGCCGGCGAATAGACCGCAAGTATCCGCAAGGGCTCCCAGCCGGTATTGAACGTCGAATGGAAGGCGCCGCGCGGAATGGTGACGAGGCTGCCGGGGCCGATGGCGGTCTCGACCGGCCGGCCGGCTTCGTCCTCGATCATCATCACGCCTTCGCCGCCGATCACGAAGATCAGTTGTTCCGATGCCGGATGGTTGTGCCGCGCATGACCTTGTCCCGGATTGAAGTAGAGCGAGACGGCGCTCATGTTTTCGGCACCGGTGGTTCGGGGCGACGCCATGATCTTGGCGGTCACCCAATGTGCGACGATCGTCTCGGCGTCGTTCGGGTTCATCACCGATCTGGTTGCGAGTGTCGTTTTCATTGCGTTCCTCTGCCCGGAGCCGTGCGAAAATGATCGGGCGTTCTAGCGGTTGATGTCGAAGTCCTTGGTCTCGGGAATGATCAGCGCCCCGATGACAGCGACGGCGCCGCAAATCACGATCGGAAACCAGAGCCCCGAATAGATGTTGCCGGTCGCGGCCACGAGAGCGAAGGCGAAGGTCGGGGTCAGCCCCCCGAACCAGCCGGTGCCGATGTGGTAGGGGAGGGACATGGAGGTGTAGCGGATGCGCGCCGGAAACATCTCGACCAGCATCGCGGCGACCGGGCCGTAGGCCATGGTCAGGCAGAACACGAGCCCAAACACGATCAGCGTCAGCATCGCGACGTTGACCTCGGCCGGATCGGCCTTGGCCGGATAGCCGGCCGCCTGAACGGCGGATGCAAGATCCGCAGTCGCAACCGGCTTGCTGCCGACAAAAACGGTGGCGGGGCTTCCGGCCGGGGCCTTCTCGATGTCGTAGCTGACGGATAGCGCAGCGAGCTTCGACTTTGCGACGTCACAAGGCGTCGTGAACTTGCTGGTGCCGGTCAGGTTGAACTGGAAGCTGCAGGTGGCGGGATCGGCGAGGAGTTTCACCGGCGCGGTGGCAATGGCACGCTCCAGCGCCGGATTGCCGAAATGGGTCAGGCCGCGGAAGGCCGGATAGTAGGCGAGCGCTGCAAGCAGGATGCCGCTGAGCACGATCTTCTTGCGGCCGATGCGGTCCGACAACGTGCCGAACACGACGAAGAAGGGGGCCGCGAGCATCAGGGCGATGACCACGACGATGTTGGCCGTGACGGCATCGACTTTCAGCGTCTGGGTCAGGAACAGCAGCGTGTAGAACTGCGCGGTGTACCAGACCACGCCGAAGCCGGCGATCAGCCCGAACAGCGACGACACCACCAGCTTGACGTTCTTCCAGTTGCCGAAAGCCTCCGACACCGGCGCCTTCGACAGCGATCCCTCCGACTTCATCTGTGCGAAGATCGGGGATTCCTCCAGCGACATCCGGATCCAGAGCGAAATTCCGAGCAGGACGATCGAGAACAGGAAAGGCAGGCGCCAGCCCCACGCCGCGAACGCCGGCTCGCCCAGTGCAAGCCGCGTGATCAGCACGACCACCAGGCTGAGAATCAAGCCCGCTGTGCCGGTGACCTGGATCCAGGACGTGAAGGCGCCACGCCGCTTCTGGCCGGCATGCTCGGCGACATAGACCACGGCGCCGCCATACTCGCCGCCGACCGCCAACCCTTGCAGCATGCGAAGGCTGACCAGTATTGCAGGCGCCACCAGGCCAATGGTGTCGTAGCCGGGCAGCACGCCGACCGCGAAGGTGGCGAGTCCCATCACCAGCATCGTGATCAGAAAGGTGTATTTGCGGCCGACGAGATCGCCGAGACGGCCGAAGACGATGGCGCCGAGCGGCCGGATGATGAAGCCGGCGGAAAACGCAAGCAGTGCGAACACAAACGCAATCGACGGCTCGGCCTTGGAAAAGAATTGCTGTCCGATCAGCCCCGCGAGCGATCCGAACATGACGAAGTCGTACCATTCGAAAACGGTGCCGAGCGAGGCGGCGATCAGCACCCGCCGTTCGTCGGACGTCAGACGGCTACGCACGGTGGCGAGAGGAATGGTCGCATCCGTCATTGTCCTTCTCCCAGGCTGAAAAACTCGATCTGGCAGTCACGCGGACTTGTTCCGCGCCGCTCTTTCTAAGTCTGAACGTTGTGATAATTTCAGTATATTGAAAAGCATTTCTATTAGTCGAAATGCTGCTAATTTGGGCCCAACAATTGGGCATGCTTGCGGATGCGGCAGCGGCGCTTTACGAGGAGATCCGATTTGAACGAGGCGGTGATAATGGGCGGCGGTCTGGATCCGGTGAAAGCAGCGTCGCGAACGCTCGACCTGTTCGAAGCGTTTGCCGAAGCGGGGGGGCCCCTGTCACTGACCGAGATCTCGCAGCGGATATCCGTGCCGATCTCGAGCTGCCACGGACTGATCCGGACTCTCCAGATGCGTGGCTACGTCTACGTGCTCGAAGAGCGAAAGCGGATCTATCCGACCAAGCGGCTGTTCGGCATCGCCCAGGCCATCGGCCGTTACGACACAGCGCTGGAGCAGCTGTCGCCGATCGTAACCAGTCTTGCGAAGACGACCGGCGAGACGGTCGTGGTCGGCAAGGTGCAGGGCGATATCGTGATCTATCTCGATGTCGTGCCGGGCAGCCACACCATACGTTATACGGCGTCGGCCGGTGACACGTTTCCCACCCACTCGAGCGCGCTTGGCAAGTCGATGCTGAGCCTTCTCAACGACCAGGCGCTGGACGCCGCGATCGGCAAGCTGAAGCTGATCGAGTTCACCGACGCGACGATCACCGATCCCAAGGCCTTCAAGAAAGATATCCTGGCCGGGCGCGAGCGCGGCTACTTCCTGACGCGCGGAGAGACGGTGAGGGACGTGATGGGGATTTCCTTCCCGTGCCGGATCGGCGGGGAGCCCTATGCGATCGGTGTTGCCGGGCCAACGTCGCGGCTGAAGGAAAACTTCGACAATTATCTGGCCGCGATCAAGGACGCAGAAGCCGCGATTGGCGAGTTGCGCTAGCTTCCCGCCATCGCTCTCGGCACGTTACTGATTGATCTCGGGCTCGACGAGCCGTGCCAGATTCCGCAGCGAGTCCTGCCAGCCGAGATGGCAGGCTTCGGGTGGAATGACGTCCGGGATGCCGGACTGGGTAATATCGAGTTCGGTGCCGACCGAAACCTTCTTCAGCGTCACGCTCACCTCGATCACGCCGGGCAGGTTGGGGTCGTCGAACCTGTCGGTGTAGCGGAGACGTTCGCCCGGGATGAGCTCGAGATATTCGCCGCCAAACGAGTGGCTGTGGCCTGTCGTGAAGTTCCTGAACGACATCTTGAAGGTGCCACCGACCTTGGGCTCGAGATGATGCACCGTGCAGGTGAAGCCGTTCGGCGGGATCCATTTCGCCAGCGCATCCGCTTCGAGGAAAGCGCGATAGATTTTCTCCGGGCTGGTCGAGAGAACGCGGTGCAGGCGGACAGTGCTCGGCATGGTGGTTCATCCCTGTGACTGGATGGGCCCGACATTGGCGTCGATGGGCCGTTCATGTCCTCAAGGACGACCGGGATGCTGCCGATTTGACAGGGCATCGCAATTTTCTAAAGATGCGGCCTCAGGTCGGCGCCCTCAGGCCGGGCGAACTGATCCATGCGTCGATCTGCCTTGCGATCTCGTCCTGCCGGACCTGTCGCAGCAAGGTCTCGTGGTATCGAGCGGGCGGCAGCATGCGCATCTCTTCGAGCAGGCGACCGACGTCGTCGGTGAGCCGCGCGTCGAGCGTTTCAGTGGGCTTGCAGCGAAACAGTTCCATGGCGTACCTCGCTTGCTTGACAGGCGGGAGCGCAATTGGCGATCTCATCACCGGTAAAAGCCACGTGCCGGGCGGTGATGGGGAACAGTACCACCGGCACTGCGGCACGTATGTTCACTAGGATACGTTGTTGGCCCTGCACCTTCGGCGACGCCCCGAGGGGGGCGGGCTTATTAAATCCGGCCGCTGCCTTGCTAATGGCGACGGCGAGGTATAGGTTAGAGGCGTTCGTTCAGCCGCTGTGCCTTGTTGAATGCGCCCGCGGGCTCCTTTTCCAGAGACATCGACGAAATGAATCGGTTCTGCGTGAGCGTCACGCGGAATGCGCGCATGTGCGCTTTGGAGAAGAAAAATGCCGACAGGTACAGTGAAGTGGTTTAACGGCCAGAAGGGCTTCGGATTCATTCAGCCCGACGACGGCGGCAACGATGTGTTCGTTCACATCAGCGCAGTCGAGCGGGCCGGTCTTGCGGGCCTCGCCGAGGGCCAGAAGGTCAACTTCGAGGCCAAGACCGACAAGATGCGGGGCAAGGTCAGCGCTGAGAATCTCTCGCTCGCCTAAGCTCTCCAGTGCCGTTTCACGGATGTACTGAAACGGCCATGCGACCCGCTCGATCGTAAGGATTGAGCGGGTTTTGTCTGTTGCCGACCAGGGGGGAAGATGAGCACCAAGAGATCAGCCGGCCCCTCACCCGAAAGCATTGCGCGTTCCGAGCGTCAACGCGCGGCCGCAGACGAAGGCGCACGGGCGATGGCGGATGCCGAGCGGCAGTCGTTCGATGTCCGCAAGAACATGGCGCGGCTTCGCGAACTGCGTGAGGCCAAGGAAATTGCCGATGCAGCGCTTCGCGCATCGTTGCCTCCGCCCGCACCGAAAAAGCGCGCGACGAAGAAGGCGCCGCGATAGGCGCGTTCGATAGCGCCGACCATCGTTCCAGGAAGGCCGGTCACATGCCAGGGATTGCGGATCGTGGCTAGGATCAAGCCCGATGGCGGCGGCACCATCACCTTCTTTCTCGCGCTCGGCGCGGGACGGCAGACGTGCCGGCTCGCCACCAATTTCCGGACCCAGAAGCAGGCCTTCAGCTATCTTCAGAAATACCGCACCGAGTTCGAGCGCATCGCGCGGGTCCAGCTGGCTTCGGGCGAACTCGAAGACGGCATCGTCGTACTCTCGATGCTGTAGATCAATAGTTCGGAGCTCTTGCTATTCGGCCTGATCTTTGGGCTTGGCCTCGCGCGCCAATCGCTCCGCCTTCAGACGCTCGCGGTTCTCGTTGAAGGAGTGCTGGTCCTTGGCATAGTCGTTGACCGGCTTCTGCGTCTCGACAGGTTTGAACGCCTTGTTGGCTTCGCGCTTGGCGCGATCGGGGGATTGATCTTTCGACATGTCGTCCTCGACTTGATCAACGAGCGGTGCCGCGACATTTGCCGGGCATCGTCTCTCGCTGTTGACCGGCTTGTCATCATCAAGATGACAGGGCGGATAATTTCTTCTGGGTTGGGTAGTTTTCTGCAAGACTTGATCGCCCGCAGGGCAAACCCTACGCATCTCTGACAGCGCGCCGGCAAAACCGCAACGGCCTGCAGCGGTTTTTGTTCCTCCATGCCACACCCGCTGCCAGTTGATGGCGGGTACGCTGGCGCCAATCCGCCTATACGCTCAAACCTTCTTCATCACGTCAAGCAGCGCCCTAGTCCCCTTGAGCCTGCGGGGCGGATTAGCGTCAGCGTAATCCGCCATGATCAACCACGACATGACCGAAGCCTGCGCCATCGGAGCGACCATGCTCAACGATCGTCGCGCGCGATCCGGCGGCCGCTGGTTCGTTACCGTCAATCTTCTGGAAGACTGCAAACACCCGTCGCGCCAGTAGATGGCGGATTACGCTGGCGCTGATCCGCCCTACGCGCCGCTGAGTTGGGGTCGTTGATTTCAGGTGCGTTGTTGTACCATGCGATAGTATCCGCATCGATGGGCGGGGGTAGCCCGCTCTGCCTGGCAGTGGCATTTTGACTATTGAGATCATCGCGAATGGCGCGATATGCCGCGGCGTAATTCCCCGCTGAATAAAACGCGCGCACCGAGTCGATGGTGCTGGAGATCAACTTGTATTCGGACGACATGTCTCAAACCTTCTTCATAGCGCTGAGCAGCGCTTTCGTTCTTTTCAGAAGGTCCACCCATTCGGGCAGGATCGTTCGCGAAAAGTAGACGTTCACCCGGATATCATTCCAGGCAATATTGGTACCGCAGGAGAGGTCGCAGTGAATTCGTATTTTCAGGTCGTCGTCTACGGCTGCAACGTATTCACGGAAGCCCTTTGTTAGCGGGCTGGTGAGTTCTTGAAGTCCGTACTCGGCAGGCGAAAGGCGAGCTTCGAGCCCGCGTTTTTGAAGACCATTGACATAATCGTCGACTGACATGATCGGATACGCCGCGAGACTTGATAGCGAGATGTTTATCCTCCGTATGAATACATCTGCGTCTTTCGTCTTCACCGCGGGACCAAAATCCGGCCATTGCACCAGAAGGCGGATCACCGCCTCATGCGGGCAGTAGCCGCGACGTTCCAGCTTGTAGACATCCTCGATCAGATTGCGCGGGATCTGGAAGGTCTGCGAGCAAAGCTGCTCGATCACTGGATCTGATTGTTCTGCGGCTTGCGAAGGGGTCGAAATTGTCTCCAGGGACACCGCCAGAGCACACCAAATTACGAGAAACATTCGCAGTGCTGGTTGACGGCGATCTCGTGCCTCAAATCTTGCGAGACTTTCCGATGACTTGATTTGTCCAACCCATTTACGGGCGGCCGCATAAGTCGCGGCGCCGTGCTCGCCAAGGCGCCGATGCAATTTTGAGATGTTGTGACGCGTGTCGCGCTGGCGATTCCGGATTCGTGCGGCGTCCACACCGACTTTCACGAAGCGATTCGTAAGAACAAGGCGAGAGCCTCGAACACACGGCACCAATCGAGGCAAATGGCATTCCTAGTCAACCAGCAACGTTCGTTAAGATTGCAGTAACACCATGCAACAATATCCGTGAAAGCTATGTGACGACCGGAGAGAGTCGAAGCTGAGTTGGCTTCCTTGCGATTGCGCGATCACTGGCCCGGCCGTCGACCTGCACCTTGGGGCAAGCGCGGATAGCTTGCGGTGATCGCCGGTTCGTCTGGCGGATCGACCCTCGCGCCCGTGCTTTGGCGCGCTGGGCCACCGGTCGGATGATGGCACTATACCCCTGTATTGCCCGACGCGTCAACAAGAATTCGAAAAAGGCGAATTTGCTTGGCGGCCATGCGGGTTGGCTACTGTGCATGGGGTTGTTTTCAAAGTTTTTGTTGGGGCGCGGCTCAGGATGGCCTGCTCACGCAAAAAGGGCCGCCTCGAAAGGCGGCCCTTTGGTCTCACGCGTGGTGGTGCCGCTTACTCCGCAGCCTGCTTCTGCGGTGGATCGAGTGCGCCGGACTTGTGGATTTCGGCGACCTGGTGATCCGAGAAGCCGAGGACGGTGCGCAGGATCTCGTCGGTGTGCTCGCCGAGCAGCGGGGAGCGTTCGACGTCGCTCGGGGAATCCGACAGCTTGATCGGGTTGCCGACCGAGAGATACTTGCCGCGGGTGGGGTGGTCGACCTCGACCACCGTGCCGGTCGCGCGCAGCGACTGGTCTTCGGCAAGCTCCTTCATCGACAGGATCGGGCCGCAGGGGATGTCGTCCTTGTTGAGGATCTCCATCGCCTCGAACTTCGTCTTGGTCATCGTCCACTGCTCGATGCGGCCGAAGATCTCGTTCAGGCGCGGCAGGCGCGCCGCCGGCTTGGCGTAGTTCGGATCGGTCTTCCAGGTCGGCTCGCCGATCACGTCGCAGATCTTCTCCCAGACCGGGGCCTGGGTGATGAAGTAGATGTAGGCGTTGGGATCGGTTTCCCAGCCCTTGCTTTTCAGGATGCGGCCGGGCTGGCCGCCGCCGGAATCGTTGCCGGCGCGCGGCACGGCATCGCCGAACGGAACGCCTTCGCCGAACTGGCTGTATTCCCTAAGCGGGCCGTGGGCGAGACGCTGCTGGTCGCGCAGCTTGACGCGGGAGAGATTGAGCACGCCGTCCTGCATCGCCGCCGTGACGCGCTGGCCCTTGCCGGAATGGGTGCGCTGATAGAGCGCGGTGACGATGCCGAGCGCCAGATGCAGGCCGGTGCCGGAATCGCCGATCTGCGCGCCGGTGACGAGCGGCAGCCCGTCGCGGAAGCCGGTGGTGGAGGCGGCGCCGCCGGTGCACTGCGCGACGTTCTCATAGACCTTGCAGTCTTCGTAGGGGCCGGGGCCAAAACCCTTGATCGAGGCGACGATCATCTTCGAGTTGATCGCGTGGATCTTCTCCCAGGGGAAGCCCATGCGGTCGAGGACGCCGGGGCCGAAATTCTCGACCAGCACGTCGCACTTCTTGATGAGCTCGGTCAGGACTTCCTTGCCCTTCGGGTTCTTGGTGTCGAGCGTGATCGAGCGCTTGTTGTGGTTCAGCATGGTGAAATACAGGCTGTCCACGTTCGGGATGTCCTGCAGCTGGCCACGGGTGATGTCACCCACGCCCGGACGCTCCACCTTGATCACGTCGGCGCCGAACCAGGCGAGCAGCTGCGTGCAGGTCGGTCCGGACTGGACGTGGGTGAAGTCGAGAATGCGAACGCCCTCGAGCGCTTTGGTCATCGTGTTGCTCCTGTTACCACTTTGTTTTCGTCATGCCCGAAGGCGGGCATCCAGTATTCGCTGTTGTCTCAGTTGGGCTCAGTGCTCGCCATGCATCTGGTCTGGCGGTTACTGGATTCCCCGCCTGCGCGGGGAATGACCCGGCAGTGGACTTACTTCTTCTTCTGCAGAACGCTCTGCGGATTGAGATTGCCGATGCGGCCGCTCTCCGAGCCCGCGGCCGGATCGATCACCGCGTTGATGAGCGTCGGCTTGCGCGAGGCGATGGCCTCGACGACGGCGCGCTTGAGCTCGTCGGGCGAGGTCGCATTCACGCCGACGCCGCCGAAGGCCTCCATCATCTTGTCGTAGCGCGCGCCCTTGACGAATACGGTCGTGGCCGGATCGGCGTTGACGCTGTTGACGTCGGTGCCGCGATAGATGCCGTCATTGTTGAAGATGACGACGCAGATCGGCAGATTGTAGCGGCAGATGGTCTCGACCTCCATGCCGGAGAAGCCGAACGCGCTGTCGCCTTCCACCGCGAGCACGGGGTGGCCGGTCTCCAGCGCAGCCGCGATCGCCTGGCCCATGCCGATGCCCATCACGCCCCAGGTGCCGACGTCGAGACGCTTGCGCGGGCGGTACATGTCGATGACGCCGCGGGCGAGGTCGAGCGTGTTGGCGCCCTCGTTGACGAGGATCGCCTCGGGATTGTCCTTGATGATGGTCTTCAGCACGCCGAGCGCGCCGTGATAGTCCATCGGCGACTTGTTGTTCATCAGCTTCGGCGCCATCTTGGCGACGTTCTCGTCGCGCTTGGACGCGATCGCCTTGGTCCATTCGGCCGGCGGCGCGGTCCAGCCCGAAGCGATCGCCTGGTTGAAGGCGGAGACGACCGAGCCGATGTCGCCGACGACGGGCGCGACGATCTCGACGTTGGAGTCCATCTCGCGCGGCTCGATGTCGACCTGGATGAACTTCTTCGGGGCCTCGCCCCAGCTCTTGCCCTTGCCGTGCGAGAGCAGCCAGTTCAGCCGCGCGCCGATCAGCAGCACGACGTCGGACTCCTTCAGCACCGTCGAGCGGGCAGCGCCGGCGCATTGCGGATGGGTATCGGGGAGGAGGCCCTTGGCCATGCTCATCGGGAGGAACGGCACGCCGCTCGTCTCGACGAAGGTTTTGATCTCTTCATCGGCCTGCGCGTAGGCCGCACCCTTGCCGAGGATGATCAGCGGACGCTTGGCGCTCTTGAGCACGTCGAGCGCGCGCTTGACCGAGGCGGGCGAAGGGATCTGCGCGGGCGCAGCATCGATCACCTTGACCAGCGATTGCCGGCCGGCATCGGCGTCCATCACCTGGCCGAACAGTTTGGCCGGCAGGTCGAGATAGACGCCGCCCGGACGGCCCGAGACGGCGGCGCGGATGGCGCGCGCAAAGGCGATGCCGATGTCCTGGGCGTGCAGCACGCGATAGGCCGCCTTGCACAGCGGCTTGGCGATCGCGAGCTGGTCCATCTCCTCGTAGTCGCCCTGCTGGAGGTCGACGATCTCGCGCTCGGACGAGCCCGAGACCAGGATCATCGGGTAGCAGTTGGTGGTGGCATGCGCGAGCGCGGTGAGACCGTTGAGAAAACCGGGCGCGGAGACCGTGAGGCAGACGCCGGGCTTCTTGGTGAGGTAGCCCGCGATGCCCGCGGCGTAACCGGCATTCTGCTCGTGGCGGAACGAGATGACGCGAATGCCGGCGGCCTGCGCCATGCGGCCCAAATCCGTGATCGGGATGCCCGGCACATTATAGATTGTGTTGATGCCGTTCAGCTTGAGCGCGTCGATGACGAGATGAAAGCCATCCGTCAATTCGTGCTCGGTGCCCGGTGCTTCGGACTTGGTCGCGGTGTTCAGCATGGGCCTTGTCTCCCTGGTCTTCCGTAGTGGGGCGAAGGCTTCGCCCTTCTGGTGAGTGTTGCTAGAAGAGTTCCTGGCCATGCGCCTCGACGTAGGCGGCAAGGCCGAGGGTGTGGTCGCGGGCGCGCTTCTCGGCGAGCTCGGTGTCGCGCGCTTCCAGGGCTTCGATCATACCGAGATGCTCAGGCAGGGAGGTCGCGGTGCGATCCTTGCGGCCGATGGTCAGCTGGCGATAGCCGCGCACATGCAGCAGCAAATCGTTGGTGAGATCGACCAGCACGGGCGATTCCGACAGCGAGATCAGCGCCTGATGGAAGGCGATGTTGGCACGCGAATATTCCTCGACGTGATCTTCGGGCAGGCGGTCCTTGCTGAAGTCCTTGAAGTAGTCGCGCAGCGCGGTGATGTCCTTCTTGCGCGCGGTGGTGGTGATGAGGCGCGCCGCCATGCTCTCAAGTGCTGCCCAGGCGCGGATCATGTCGACGATCTCGCTCTTGGTCCGGCGCACCACCATGATGCCGCGGCGCGGAACCGTTTTCACGAAACCGTCCTGCTCGAGCATCGCGATCGCTTCGCGGATCGGTGTGCGGCTGACACCCAGGCGTTCGGACAACGCGCGCTCGTCGAGCATCACCGGCTCGGGCGTCGAGTAGATGTCCATCTTGAGGATGGCTTCCTTCAAGGCGTCATACGCCTTGTTCTTGAAGCTGCTCTCCGGGGCAATACGAACGATTGCGATATCTGCCTCGGCCATGATCGGCAACGCCTTGGTTGGTTTCCGCAGTGACACGACGAATCTCCTCCAGTGGGAGTCGTCTTTTACAGGATTATTAACGGAAAAGTTTTTGGCATACCATATGCCAGAATGTCAAGCTGCCCATTTTTTGCGGCATTCTAACAAAGAGCTCAGCTTGACAAATTGGCTTCTGGCATACCAAATGCCATCGCCAGCCATTTTTGATCCAAGGCAGCGGAAGTGTCCAGGCTTTATGCCACTTCGCTCCGCGACATGGAACAGAGCGCAGCGAATGGCAAGCATGACGGTCAGCCCGCAATACGCGCGCGCTTTGAAAAGAACGAACTGAGGTCAAGGGAGAAGCCAGATGTCCAATTCCAAAGATGCCGTCCGCAAGGTGCTTGACCAGGTCAAGGCCGACAAACGCACGAGCCTGACGGCGCCGGAAGGCAAGCTGGTGTGCGACGCCTACGGCATTCCGGTGCCGAAGGAAGGCGTGGCGAAGTCGGCTGGCGAGGCCGGCAAGATGGCCGCCGCGATGGGCTTCCCGGTCGTGATGAAGATCGTCTCGCCGGACATTCTCCACAAGACCGAAGCCGGCGGCGTCATCGTCGGTCTCAAGACGGCCGAGGATGCCGAGAAGGCCTACGAGACCATCCTCGGGAACGCCAGGAAGTACAAGTCGGATGCCAAGATCGAAGGTGTTCAGGTGCAGCAGATGCTGGCCGGCGGCACCGAAGTCATCGTCGGATCGATCACCGACGGCTCGTTCGGCAAGCTGGTCGCCTTCGGTCTCGGCGGCGTGCTGGTCGAGGTCCTCAAGGACATCACCTTCCGTCTCGCGCCCGCGACAAGGGAAGATGCGCTGTCGATGCTCGACGGCATCCAGGCGCATGAGATTCTGAAGGGCGTGCGCGGCGGCGAGCCGGTGAACCGCAACGCGCTTGCGGACGTCATCGTCAAGGTCTCGCAACTCGTCACCGATTTTCCTGAGATCGTCGAGCTCGACCTCAACCCGGTGTTTGCGACCGCCAAGGACGCGATCGCCGCCGACGTGCGCATCGTCGTCGATTTCGCCTATGTGCCCAAGCCGAAGCCGCGCCCGACCGAGGAGATCGTCGCGGCGATGAGCCGCATCATGCAGCCGCAGGGCGTCGCCGTGATCGGCGCCTCCGCAGAAGACGGCAAGATCGGCAACTCCGTGATGAAGAACCTCATCAACGGCGGCTACAAGGGCGAGATCTATCCGATACATCCGAAAGCGCCGGAAATCCTGGGATACAAGGCTTACAAGAGCGTCAAGGACGTCCCCGGCGTGATCGACACCGCGGTGTTCGCGATCCCCGCGAAGTTCGTCGCCGGGGCGCTCGTCGAATGCGGCGAGAAAAAAATCCCGGGCGCGGTGCTGATTCCGTCGGGCTTCGCTGAAGCCGGTGCGCCGGAGCTGCAGGCCGAGATCGTCGAGGTCGGCAAGAAATACGACATCCGCCTGATGGGGCCGAACATCTACGGCTTCTACTATACACCCGCCAATCTCTGCGCGACCTTCTGCACGGCCTACGACGTCAAGGGCCACGCGGCGCTGTCGTCGCAGTCGGGCGGCATCGGCATGGCCATCATCGGCTTCTCGCGCTCGGCCAAGATGGGCGTGTCGGCGATCGTCGGCCTCGGCAACAAATCCGACATCGACGAGGATGATCTGCTCGCCTTCTTCGAACAGGACCCGAACACCAACCTAATCGCGCAGCACTGCGAGGACCTCAAGGACGGTCGTGCCTTTGCGGAAGCCGCCAAGCGCGTCTCCAAGAAGAAGCCTGTCGTCGTGCTCAAGGCCGGCCGCACGTCCGCCGGCGCAAAGGCAGCGTCGTCGCACACCGGCGCGCTCGCCGGCAACGACAAGATCTACGAGGACGTGCTGGCGCAATCCGGCGTGATCCGCGCGCGCAGTTTGCGGCAGCTGCTCGAATTCGCCCGCGGCGTGCCGGTGCTGCCGACGCCGAAGGGCGAGAACGTGCTGATCATCACCGGTGCGGGCGGCTCGGGCGTGCTGCTGTCGGATTCCTGCGTCGACAATGGCCTGTCGCTGATGTCGATGCCGCCGGATCTGGATGCGGCCTTCCGCAAGTTCATCCCGCCGTTCGGTGCTGCCGGCAATCCCGTCGATATCACCGGCGGCGAGCCGCCGATCACCTATGTCAACACGGTGAAGCTCGGCCTGTCGGACGAGCGCATCCATTCGCTGATCCTCGGCTACTGGCACACCATCGTCACCCCGCCGATGGTGTTCGCCCGCAACATGGTCGAGGTCAAGAAGGAGATGGAGGCCAAGGGCTTCGTGAAGCCGATCGTCGCCTCGCTCGCCGGCGACGTCGAGGTCGAGGAAGCCGCCGAATATCTCTACCAGAACGGCATTCCGGCCTACGCCTACTCGACCGAGCTGCCGGTCGAGGTGCTCGGCGCCAAGTACAAATGGGCGCGCGGCGCAGGGCTGCTCTAAAGAGCTTGTTTTCCTCTCCCCGCGTTCGGGAAGAGGAAAATCGCGCTGGCGAACGGGCTTCCGACACCGGTATATCCATATACCGGTGTCGCGTCCTTTTTGGTGAATCCCATGCCGTCGGAACTACGCTCGCCCCGTCTCGCCGTCCTGATCGATGCCGACAATGCCTCCGCGAAGATCGCGGATGGACTGTTCGAGGAGATCGCCAAGATCGGCGAGGCCAGCGTCCGCCGCATCTACGGCGACTTCTCCAATGCGCGATCGAGGGGCTGGGCCGACATCCTGTCGAAACACGCCATCATCCCGCAGCAGCAATTCGCCTATACGACAGGAAAGAATGCTTCCGACATCACGCTGGTGATCGACGCCATGGACCTGCTTCACAGCGGCCGGTTCGATGGCTTCTGCCTGGTGTCATCCGACAGCGACTTTACGCGTCTTGCCGCCCGCATCCGCGAGCAGGGCGTCGACGTCTTCGGGTTCGGCGAGCAGAAGACACCGGAAAGTTTTCGTCAGGCCTGCCGAAGGTTCGTCTACACCGAGAATCTGCTTGCGGGCCCGGCGACCGCCCAGGATTCCGCCTCGAAATCGACCTCGCTTCAGCCGCCTGACGCAGCGATCCCCATGATCAAGAAAGTCATCGCCCAGATGGACAGCGAGGACGGATGGGTTTCTCTCGGGGAAGTCGGGAAGGGGCTGACCAATCTCGCCCCCGATTTCGATTCGAGAACCTACGGCTCGCGCAAGCTGAGCGATCTCGTGCGCAAGACGAATGCGTTCGAGATTGATGAATCGAACGGCCGGTCGGTGCGGATCCGGGTCAAGCCCGCTGCTGCCCCACCGCCAAGACGGCGGAACCCGCGCCGGCCTGCCAGAGCGGCCGCAGGCGGTTCGACGCCTAAGACGTAAGCAGGGCGTGCCGCTATATTTGAGCTTGCCCGGTTCGGCGCGCGGCGTAACCATCGCTTGGCCGTAACGCCACGCGAGGGTTCTGATGACAAAACTTACCCGCTTCGCCGTCGCACCGCTGCACGCGATGACCCGGCGCCTGGCTGATGTGGCGTCCGCCCGTGTGACGCCGGATCTCGTCGTCACGGGGGCCCGGGTGCTCTCGACCTATTCGGAGCGCATCCACGCAAACCGCGAGGTCTGGATCACCGGCGGCCGTATCGCCGCGATCAAACCTGCCGGGACGGCGAAGAAGGTCTGGAGCGATGTTCCGCTCTACGACGCGGCCGGCGGCATCATTGCGCCGGGTCTGGTCGATCCACACATCCACATCGAATCCTCGATGGTGACGGCCTGCGCCTATGCGGAGGCCGCTCTTCTCAACGGCACCACCACGATCTTCTGCGACAGCCACGAGATCGGCAACGTCATGGACGTCGCCGGGGTCGAGGCAATGCTGGAGGATGCGCGCGAGGCGCCGCTGTCGATCTTCCTAACGGTGCCGTCGACGGTGCCTGCGACCTCGGCTGAATTGGAGACGGCGGGCGGCGACCTCACGCCTGACAAGATCGCCGGCCTGTTCGATCGCTGGCCTGAAGCTGTCGCGCTCGGCGAGAAGATGGATTTCGTCCCTGTCACGATGGGCGACGAGCGCAGCCATGCGATCCTCGCTGCGGCCTTGATGCGTGGACGGCCGGTGTCCGGCCATGTCTATGGCCGCCAATTCGTCGCGGCCTATGCGGCATCGGGCGTCACCGACACCCACGAGGCGATCGACCGCGAAATTGCCGACGATCTGCTCGATGCCGGCGTCTGGGTGTTTTTGCGCGGGGGGCCGCCGACGACGCCCTGGCATTCGCTGCCGCAGGCCATCCGGACCATCACCGAGCTCGGCGCTTCGCACAAGCGCACGGCCGTCTGCACCGATGACCGCGACGCCGACGACCTCCTGCTGTTCGGACTCGACTGGGTGGTGCGCGAAGCGGTGAACGCGGGATTATCGGCGGAGCAGGCCTGGTCGATGGGCTCGCTGCATGGTGCAACGCGCTTCGGCATGGACGGCGACATCGGCGGGCTCGGCGGCGGCCGCCGCGCCGATCTCGTGCTGATGGACGACCAGCTCAAGCCGCAATGCACCTGGTATGGCGGCGAGCTCGTGGTCGAGCACGGCAAGATCACGCCGCGCCTCGATCAGGCGCTGTCTCGGCGCTATCAATATCCGAAGGCGGCCTACGCGACGGTGAAGCTGCCGGACGAGTTGACGATGACGCCCGAATTGCCGGCAAAGGCCTGCACGGTCAACGCGATCAGGACCGCGCTGCCGGGCATCACGCTGATTCACGAGAAGGTTGCGATCGAACCCGCCAAGGACTGGCCGTCGCTGTTTGAGCGGTACGGCTTGTGCTTCGTCACGGTGGTCGAGCGTCACGGCAAATCGGCCGGCAATGTCGCGCATGGCCTGCTGAAGGATTTTGGCCTGAAGCGCGGCGCGGTCGCCTCCAGCGTCGGGCACGACAGCCACAACATCATCGTTGCCGGAACCAACGAGGCCGACATGCAGATCGCGCTCGCGGCCATCAAGATGCAGCAGGGCGCCGTCTGTGTCGTCGCCGAGGGCAAGGTGAGGGCGCTGGTGCCGCTGCCGATCGCGGGGCTGCTGTCCGACAAGCGCGTCACTGAGGTTGCCGAAGAGGTCAAGGTGCTGAAGAAAGAATGGGCGGAAGCCGGCTGCACCATTACCTACATGGGCTTCAATCTGATCCCGCTGTCGGTGATCCCGGAAATCCGCATCACCGACAAGGGCCTCGTGCTGGTGCCGCAGATGCAGCTGGCGCCGCTGTTCGAGTGAGCGCTTTGAGGTCAGCCCGAACTGTTCCGCCGTAACACATGCCCCGCCGTGCATTTTCGGTGTCGGGGGAACTGGAACAATGGTCCAGCCCCGCGGTTGAAGGCGCACAATCAAACACTGGAGAGTGTGGACATGAAGACCCGTCTTGCAATTTCGCTGGTTGCCGTATCGCTGCTGGCGTCAAGCGCCGCCTTTGCCCAATCGACAACCGAACAGGGCGCCAGGGACGGCGCACGCGCGGGCGGCGACATCGGCGGTCCGATCGGTGCGATGGTGGGCGGCACCGTGGGTGCGGCAGTCGGCGCTGGCCTGGAAATCCCGAATGCGATCCTGGGCGGACTGCCGCGGTCCGAGTCTGTGGTCGTGGAGGAGCGCGTCGTTGTCGGCGAGCCGCTGCCGCCGGCCGTGGTTCTGCGTCCGGTGCCGAACTACACCGAGTATCGCTACGCTGTCGTGAACGATCGCCGCGTCATCGTCGACCCGCGCACGCGCCGCGTCATCAAGATCATCGACTGATCGGCGCAAGCATTAGCGTTGAAAGAAAACGGGCCCTCGCGGAGTGTCACTCCGCGGGGCCTTCGCTTGTCACGGCGGAGCCGGAGCGAAGGCGCGACATCGCCCAATCAACGGCGGCAGCCAACACAAAGCCGGCGGAGGCCGTCGCGGCATCGACCAGGAAGTCTTCCAGCCGCGCATGCCGCCCCGGCGCCCAGAATTGCAACAGTTCGAGCACGCCGATCAAGACCACCGCGATGGCCGCAACGGCCCTGCGCCGGTTCCGGTAGGCGAGCCCGAAGGCCAATCCCACCAGGATGAAGGCGAGCGCGTGCTCGCCGTCCTGGCCAAGGTCGGAATGGGGCCGCAGGCTGGGCGGGCCGAGAGTGGCGAAGGTTACGGCCGCTGCCAGCAGCCAGGCAAGGAAACGAACAAAAAAGGACATCCGGTGGCGATAGCACGGATTTGCAACAGCCCGTTACCCGGCCGGTATCAGATCGTCGTGTAGTTAATGACGAAGCGTTAAAGTGGCTCGCGCACGCCGAGGCCGTGCATGAAGCGTTCCCGGATCTGCACCGGATCCCTCCGGGTGGTGCCGACGCCCGGCTTGTCGTCGATGCGGACGGCGATCAGACTCGGCCCGGGGGCAGACATCGCCGCGTCGACCAGGCGCTCGAAATCCTCCTCGTCCGCAGCCCAGGCGCTGTTGGAGAGGCCTGAACCAGTGGCGATGGCGACGATGTCAGCGACGTGTGCTGCCGGCGTCGGCTGTGCGCCGGTAATCTGATAGATGCCGTTGTCCATCACGATCATGGTCAGGTTCTTCGGCTTCAATGTCGCAATGGTCGAGAGCGCGCCGAGCTGCATCAGCAGCGAGCCGTCGCCCTCGAGCGCGAACACGCGGCGATCGGGCTGGGCGAGTGCCACGCCGAGTGCGATCGGGAAGGCGAGGCCCATGCTGCCGAGCATGTAGAAATTCTGCGGGCGATGACCGGCCGCCCAGAGGTCGAAATTGGTGTTGCCGATGCCTCCGATCACGGCTTCTTCGTGCTTCAGTTTTGCGATCAGGCGCGACGTCACGTCGAACCGGTTCATCACCTTGGTGTTGCGCGTGGTCGTGTTTGAACTCATTTGGCAGCGCTCACTTGTCGAACGTCTTGCCGCCGGTGAGCAGCGGGTTGAGGATCAGCGCCACCGGCGCCTGCGTGGTGATGGCCTGCTTGATCGAGCGGTCGGCGATGAATTCGAGCTCGTCGAGCCGCGTGATGGTGTGATGCTCCATCGCAAGGGAGTCCAGCACCGGGCGCATGGTGCGGCAGACCAGCGACTGACCGTAATTGAACTCGCCGAGCGTGCCGCGTTCGGAGACGAACATGATCAGCGGGATCTGGTAGGGCACCGCGAGCGAGGCCAGTACGTTGGCGAGGGTGGCAAAGCCGGAGGTCTGCATCAGTAACGCGCCGCGCCGTCCGCCCATCCAGGCGCCAGAGACGATGCCGACGGCTTCTTCCTCGCGGGCGGTGGCAAAGGTGGTGAAGTAGGCATCGGCGTGCAGGTTCGTGATCAGCGGTGTCAGCACGCGATCGGGCACGTAGGGAATGAGGCTGATCTCGTTCCGCTTCAGGGTTTGCAGGATGATGCCATGCCAGCTCTTCTCGCTGGACCCCCGTGTCGCCTGGGGCGAGGTCTGCTGCTCCGCAGTCGCCATTGCGTTCTCCCTTGAGCGTAGTGTTCCTGGGCCGCGCATGCTTCTTGGTCATGGCCGCCGCGGTCGGTCGAACTTGACGGAGGCCGCGGGATTGTCAACATGTCCGGGCCGGCACCGTGATCTGCGCCAGACGGCCTGCCGTGGCCGGCACCCCCAATGTCATAAGCGGGGTAACGAAAAAAACGGGAGGGACGCATGGACGGGGCGCGCACAGCGCTGACCTTGCGGGTCCCCTCGAGAGAGCCGGAAGGGTCCTGATGTCCGTCAACAGCAAGCGCGTCTTCTACGTCAAATACCTGGCCAATCCGATCTATATCGACATTTTGAAGGCGCGGCCCGACGTACGGCTCGACCGGATCGAGAACGAGAGCCCGGAGGATTTCTATGCGCCGATCCTGTCGACGGCCCACGTCTACCAGATCGGCGCCGCCCGCGACGAACTCGCCCCGCATTTCCACGTCGACGCCGCCTTCCTGAAGCGAACGCCGAATTTGCTGCTGGTCTCCAGCAACGGCGCCGGCTTTGACCCCGTCGACGTCGAGGCCTGCACCGACGCTGGCGTGCTGGTCGTCAACCAGTCCGGCGGCAACGCCCATTCCGTCGCCGAGCATGCGCTGGCGATGATGCTGACGCTGTCCAAGCGGATCATCCAGTCCGACCGCAAGCTCCGCAGGGAGGCAAACGTCAACCGGAACGAGCTCGTCGGCAACGAAATCGAGCACAAGACGGTCGGCATTGTCGGCCTTGGCAATGTCGGCCGCCGCATCGCAGGCCTGTGCAAGGGCCTGTTCGGCATGAGGGTGCTGGCTTACGATCCGTACCTGACGGCTGAGGTGATGGCCGAGCGGGGCGGGGAGAAAGTAGAGCTCGACGAGCTGTTGCGCCGCGCCGATTTCGTCTCGATTTCCTGTCCGCTCGACAAGCGCAGCCGCAATATGATCAGCACGCGCGAGTTCGCGCTGATGCAGCCGCATGCCTATTTCATCACCACGGCGCGCGGTTTCATCCACGACGAAGATGCGCTGCTCGGGGCGTTGCGTGACAAGCGCATTGCGGGTGCGGGCCTCGACGTCTGGTCCAAGGAGCCGCCGCCGCCGGAGCATCCGCTGCTCCAGTTCGACAACGTGCTGGCCAGCCCGCACACGGCAGGTGTCACCGTCGAGGCGCGCCAGAACATGGGCCGCATTGCCGCCGAGCAGGTGCTGGACACGCTCGACGGCAAGCGCCCGCCGCGCATCATCAATCCTGAGGTCTGGCCGCGCTATGCCGAGCGATTCAAACAGGCCTTCGGCGTGACGCCGGCATAGCGGCGCGCGACGTCTGATCGTGCTCCGATCATTGGTTACGAGGATGACAATCGAACACATCGCATTTTAGCGATGACACGAACGAACGCGTATGACTTGTGCTGTTAACCGGAGGTCATGAGCGTCCTTTCGATTGCGACATCCGGATTGACCGCAGCGAGTTTGCGCACGGACGTGGCCGCGAGCAATATCGCCAATGTGCGTACCACCGGCCCGCTGCCTGCGTCAGGCGGATCGAGCACATCGGCCGTTGTGGGCAGTCCGGGAATCGGTCCGATGTTTCCCGCGGCTTATGTGCCGTTGCGTGTCGATCAGGTCTCCCAATCGAACGGCTCGACGCCGGGCGGTACGATCGCGACCGTGTCTACGGTGTCGCCGAGCTATACCGCGCAATCCGACCCGAACGCTCCTTTCGCAAACCAGAACGGCCTGGTCGCGGCGCCGAATGTCGATCTCGCCAATGAATTCGCTCAGCTGGCCGCCGCAAAGTACAGCTTCATCGCCAATGCGAAGGTCATTCAGGCCTACGCTGAAACGGAAGGCGCACTGCTCGACATCAAGACATGATGGCCGAGGTCCGCACCGTGCCGGGGTAGAGCGTCTACCCCACTTTCGCGCCGAGTTGCCTGAACACGACCTCGCACGTCATGAGATCGAGATGGCCGCCGCCCGCGTTCTTGAAGAAGGTGATGTCGGAGAGTGACGTGCGGCCATTCACCTTGCCGCTTGCGAGATCATAGAGATCCCCGAGAACATCGCTTTCGCTGATCGCGCCGCTTGCGATCGGTTGCAGGATGTCGCCGACGCCGTGGAAGGCGGACTCCCGCCGGTCCACGAAGACACGCGACATCCTGGCAGCCTCGTCGTCGGCCTCGCGGGTTTGCGGCGTGTAGCCGCCGACGAGGTCTAGATGCGTGCCCGGCCGCAGATAGCGGCCCTTGATCAGCGGTTGATGCGCGCGGGTGCAGGTCGTGATGACGTCCGCCTCGCGCGTGGCTGCGTCCAGATCCGTGATCGTCTCCGCCTTCACGCCGTCGGCCGCCAGTCGTCCGGCAAGGTCGGATGCCCGATCCAGATTCCGATTCCAGATCAGCACGCGTTGCAGCGACGGCCGAACCGTCCGATGCCCCCGGATCAGCCATTCCGACATCTCACCGGCCCCGACGCATAGCAGCGTCTCGGGATTGGGCGGGGCGAGCAGCTTCGTGCCCAGCGCGGAGTCGGCGGCTGTGCGCCAATGCGTGATCTCCGTGCCGTCCATCGCCGCCAGCGGTCGTCCGTTGGTGCCGTCGAAAAGCACGCAAACGGCCTGAACGGCCGGCATTTTTCCTTCCGCCAGATTGGCCGGAAAGCTGGTGAACATCTTGCTCGCCATGTAACGGCCGGGGTCGACGGCACTGCGGATGACGTATTGACCTTTCTCGTCTCCGAGGAAGGCGTCTAGAACCTCCATCTTGGGCCGGCAATGCGCCTCTTCCAGCGCCGCAATGAGGATCGGAAACGTCAGGGCTTTCGTGACTTCGGTATCGGACACAAAGTGCAAAGGAGAAATCCTCAGAGGTGACCGGCTCTTGGCCATAACCCCGCACGGCGAGTTCCGCAACGAATCTTGCGGCGGGTGTCACCGGCCTTGATCCGCGTCAAAATCCCCCCTCCCGGTTCTGGCAAAGTGGGTCTAGATTGCTGCCGGGGCAGCAGGAGGTCCCATGTCCATCTATGTCGTCAGATTCATGAAGGACGTGCTCGGGGAGTACGGCCGGCAGAGCGAGGTTTGCCAGGGGACGCTCGAGATCGACGCTGCGGACGAGAACGAAGCCACCGAGCGGGCGAAGGCAAAATTCTGCGAGGACCAGGCGTTGCATCACTGGTCGCTGCATGCCGACCGCATCCATGTGAGGCCGGCTGACTTTCCGTCCTGAGGCCTATCGTCCGAGCGCAGGAACGGGCGGAGGCGCCGTCGTCCCGGCGCCGAGCGAGCGCTGAACCATCACGGTGTCCGACCAGCGCCCGTGACGGTAGGCGACGCCGCAGAGCAGGCCGGCGCGCGCGAAACCGAATCTTTCATGCAGCGCCAGAGACGGCGCGTTGTCGGCATCGATATAGCCGATCATCTGACGGAAGCCGGCCGCCGCACAGGCATCGATCAGTTCCTGGAGCAGCAAGCGTCCGACGCCGCGGCCGAGATGCGCGTGGTGGACGTAGATCGAATGCTTGGCGGTATAGCGATAGGCCGGCCGCTTGCGGAACAGCACCGCATAGGCATAGCCGACGACCTCGCCGCGATAGGTCGCGACGAGATGTGGCAGGCGTGTCTGCTTCAAATTCTTGCGTCGGTCGCGCAGATCGTCCGGCTCCGGCGCGCCGGTTCCCTCGACATCGCGCGGTACGCCGTTGCGGACGTGATGACGGTAGATCGCCAGCATGGCCTCGACATCGCTGTCGCGTGATGGCCGGACCAGGACCGGCTCGTCGTCTGGACGCGCAATTGCGGTTTCGTTCATCGGCACCTGCTCCTACTCGGTGGCGACGTAAGTATAGAGTCCGATGCGGCCCTGGGCATCGACCTCCCTGTAGACGCCCTGGATTTCCACTTCAAAGCCTGGAAACGTGTTGAAGCAGTTTTCGAACATCTTGAGATAATCGATCATGGGCTTTGCTCGTTCCGTCAGCCGCTCGCCGGGCACGATGGTGGCGATCCCGGGCGGATAGACCACGAAGGGCGTGGTGGCGATGCGGCCCGCAATCGCCTCGATCGGCAGATAATCCACATCGTTGCGGATCAGGCGGCGCGCAGCATCGCGCGGTGACATCGCGATCTCCGGCATGTGCTCGGGCAGGAACTGCCGGGCCTGCAGCCCGCTGACATCCGCGGCGCGGAAGAAGCGGTGCATCTCGCCGCACAAATCGCGCAGCCGGACGCCCGCATAGCGCGATTGCCGTCGTTGGTAAAACTCGGGGATGACTTCGGCCAACGGTGCATTGTCGTCGTGCAGCCGTTTGAACGCGACGAGGCCGGAGATCAGCGTGCCGGCCTTGCTCGCCTCGACGCCAGGCGTGAGCAGAAAGAGCAGGGAGTTGAGGTCGTTCTTTTCAGGAACGATGCGATTCTCGCGCAGATATTGCGCGACGACCGGGGCCGGGATGCCGTGCTCGGCATAGGCGCCGGTCGCAAGGTCGAAGCCGGGCGTCAGCAGCGTCAGCTTGTTCGGATCGGTCATGGCAAAGCCTTCCGCGAGATCGGGAAAGCCGTGCCAGTTGGTATCGGGAGACAGCTGCCAGAGCGCCGGATTGGTGGCGAGCTCGTCGGTGGACAGCGTTTCCCAGGCAACATTATGCGCGCCGCCGGGGCGGCTGACGTCGGGAATGGTGACGCGATCGGGCACGAACGGTTCGAAGAACCAGCGGCGGTCCGGATTTTGCTCCTTCTCTTCGAATTCGCGGCGCATCGCACGGATCTTCTTGCGCAGCTCGATGCCGAGCCGGATCGTATCGTCCCACAGCACCTCGCCCGAGCGGCCCTTCATCATCTGCGCGCCGACGTCGAGCGAGGCGAACAGCGGATAGAACGGTGACGTCGAGGCGTGCTGCATGAAACTTTCGTTGAAGCGGCGGTGCTCGACGCGCCGCTTCTGGCCGCGGATGTGGCGGTCCTTGATGTGGATCTGCGAGGCTTGCGAGAAGCTCGCGAGCTGCTTGTGGGTCGATTGCGTCGCGATGATGCCGGGCGCCTCCGGTGGAAGGTTGGCGAGTCCCATGGCAAAGCGGCCGGCGTAGAGCGGGTGGAACTTCATGAAGCCTGCCCAGGCCTCGTCGAACAGGATATATTCGCACAGATGGCCGATGCGCTTCAAAATCATCTCGGCGCTGTGGATCGAGCCGTCATAGGTGCATTGCTCGACCACGGCGACGCGGAACGGCCGCTCCTTGCGCCAGGCCTCCTTGTCCTCGACCAACGGGTGATTGCGGATGGCGTCGCGCAGTGCCGTCTCGTCGAGTGCGTCCCAGCGCATCGGTCCGATTAGGCCCCAGGCATTGCGGATGGTCGGCACGTAGATCGGAATGCCGCCATTGATCATCAGCGCGCCGTGATGGGCGGCCTTGTGGTTGTTGCGGTCGAACAGCACGAGGTCGCCGTCGGTGACGAGCGCGCCGAGCGCGACCTTGTTCGAGGTCGAGGTGCCGTTGAGCACGAAATAGGTCTTCTCCGCGCCGAAGATCGCCGCGGCTTCCTTCTGCGCCTTCAGCGCGGGACCCTCATGGGTGAGGAGGTCGCCAAGGTCGAGCACGGAATTGTCGAGATCGTCGCGGAACACGGACTCGCCGAGATGCTCGACGAAAACCCGGCCGATCGGGCTGCGGTTGTAGAACACGCCGCCATTGTGGCCCGGGCAGGTCCAGAGCTGGTTGCCTTCCTCGGCATAGTCGACCAGGGCGCCGAAGAACGGCGTCTTGAGCGTCTCGGCATATTGCTTGAGCCGGCTGATCAGGTTCTTGGCGATGAAGGTCGGCGTCTCCTCGGACAGGAAGACATAGCCGTCGATGAAGTCGAGCACCTCGACAGGCAAGTCCTCGAAACGCTTGCGCCGGATCAGGAGGATGATCGGGAAATCGAGACCGCGGCGGCGCATCAGGTTGATCAGCGCCGAAGTCTTGCCCTCCAGCCCCTTCTTGCCCCAGTCCACGACCATGCAGCCGATCGCTGCGTCGGTCTGCACCGCCATTTCGGCGTCTTCCAGCTTGCGGGCCCGGACCACCTCGAAGCCGGAGCGCTGAATTTCCTCGATGATCTGGTTGAAGCGGATGCCTTCGAGATCGTCGGCGTCGAATACAGGTGCGGCAAAGAGGAAGTTGAAGCGCTTGAAATAGTCCATGTGCGGTCCCGGTTGATGCCCGCAACACGTCTCGGTGTATTTGATGACAGTTCTATGACAGCGGTCACGTCGGCTTGCGATGCCGGTTGCCGAGCGCGAGTTCGACCGTTTCCGGCTTCTCGATGCGCTCAATCAGCAGATCGATGCGGTCGCCGCCCCAGAACAGCTCGCCGTTGAAGACCATGGTCGGGACGCCGAACACGCCGAGTGCTTCGGCCTCATTGATGATGCGGTCGTGCTCGGCGCGGGCGGGTCCGTGGACATAGGCCTCGAACTCGCTGGCCGAGCCGCCGCAGGCGGTGATGACGCTCGCGATCTCCGCGAAGTCGTCGATCTCCAGTTCGTGATTCCAGAACTTGGCGAACACCGTATCGTGGTAGCTTCGGAAGAAGCCGTGGCGCTGAGCGAACAGCATGCCGACGCTGGCATAAAGGCGTCGTAGATCCGCCGCGGGCCCTTCATGGTCAGTCCTTGCGCAATGGCGTAACGCCGCGCGTCCATGTAGGCGTAGCGCACCTTGCGCCAGAAATGGGGCGTACGCTCTTCGACTGTCCCCATGAATTCAGGGATACGCAGGGTGTAGGGCAGCCATTCCAGCGCGACGCCGTGAGTCTGTTCGAGTTCGAACAGTCGCTTGTTGGCGACGAAGGCGTACGGGCTCTTGTAATCCGTGTAGACGCGCACCTGCGGCTTGGTCATGGCGAGCTCCCTTACGCCTTGGTCAGCCTGTACTGCCTCAGATCCGGATCATGCGTCATGCGCCAGTAATCCACGAATCGCCAAGGCATCGCCGAAAACACGCGGCCGGCCGCATTGCGATAGTAAGTGGTCATGCCGGAATGGGTCCAGATCATGTTTTCGTGTTCGGCATCGACCTTGCGGACGTAGTCGTCGAGCACGTCCTGGCGAACGTCGACGGCGGCGACATCGTGCTCGATCATTTCTACGAGGCAGGCAGAGATGTAGCGGCTCTGGCATTCCGACTGGAAGATGACGCTGCCGCCATGCGCGGGACCCGCGTTGGGTCCGAGCATGCAGAAGAAGTTCGGAAACCCCGGTACGGTGAGGCCGAGGAATGCAGTCGGATTGTCGTTGGCCCAGGCCTGCCGCAAATTTCTGCCGTCGCGGCCGCTGATGTTGAGGCGCGCGGCCATCTCCGTGACCTTGAAGCCGGTTGCGACCACGATGATGTCGGCCGCACGATGCCTGCCGTCAGCCGTGACGATACCGCCCTCGTCGAAACGATCGATCGCGTCGGTGACGAGCTCGACGTTGTCCCTCCTCAAGGTCTTAAACCAGTTGTTATCGAGCAGGATGCGCTTGCCGTAGGGCGGGTAGGTCGGCACGCACTTTGCGATCAGGTCGGGCCGGTCCTTCAGCTCGGTGACGATGAAGTCGGTCAGTTCCTGGCGGTGACGGTCATTGCCCTTGTTGACGGAGCGCTCCGGATGTGGCCAGGCCGGGTCCTTGCGCAGGAAGGGCAGCAGGCCGTCGCCATAGCGCCAGAACATGTTGAAGCGATACCACTTCACATAGAACGGCAGATGCGCGAGCAGCCAACGCGCACCTTCGCTGATCGGGTCGGAGTAGCCCTTCACCGGGCGCGCCCATTGCGGGCTGCGCTGGTAAACGGTGATCGAGGCGACACGGCCGGCGATCGACGGCACGAGCTGCATCGATGTCGCACCGGTGCCGACGACGGCGACGTGCTTGCCGTCGAGCTTGATGTCGTCCGACCACAACGCCGAATGCAGGATTGTTCCCCTGAAGTCCTCCTCGCCCTTGAAATGCGCGCGCGAGGGATCGTTGAGCTGGCCGATGGCCGAGACCAGCGCCGTAGATTCGAATGTCTCCTCGCCGTCCCTGGTTTTCAGCGTGGAAATCCAGCGCCGCTTGCCTTCATCCCAGCGCGATGATGTCAGCTCGGTGTTGACGCGCAGATGCTCGCGGATGCCGTGTTCCCTGGCGACCTTCTGAAGGTAGCCGAGCAGTTCCTCACGTTGACAGAAGTAGCGCGTCCATTCGTTGTTCGAGCCGAACGAGTAGGAATAGGAGTGGTTCGGCGTATCGACGCCGCAGCCGGGATAGCGGTTGATCCACCAGGTGCCGCCGAGCTCGTCGTTTTTCTCGACGATGGTGTAGGGAATGCCGAGATGGCCGAGCGACACGCCGAGCGCGATCGCGCAGACGCCGGCGCCCACGATGAGGACGTGCTGCTCCTTTAGTTTTGCGTCGGAAGGACGGGCGGTCCAGCGCGGCTCGCGCGGCACGAACCCCATTTCCTCGCGCATCAATGGAGCATATTCAGGCGCGACGTTCTCGCCGAGGCAGGTACGCATCATCTTGAGCAGGAGCTCTTCGCCGGGGTCGGCGATGACGGACTTGGGCGTTCCGTTGGCAAATAGTTTGACGATGGCGGCGCGGATGTCGTCCTGAACCTCTTTTGGTAACCCGGCCTCGGGATCGGGGATCAGGCGGATGTCGCGCTTCGGCAGATAGGGCGGCTCGAGCCAGCGTGTATCGCCGGTCATATGCACCAGCACCATCAGAAGGCAGCGAATGTCGCCTTCCGCGATCGCGGAGGCGAGGTCGAGCGGCCGGTTTGGAGATTCGATGGTCATGGGTTTTTCAGATCTCCGGATGAGCTGAACAGGCCGCGCGTCATCAGCTTGCGATAGGCCGAGATGACGTGGTCGGGTACAGCGGTGACGCTGCCCTCCGAATAGGAGTAGCGGCGGCTGAGATAGCCGCGCGAGCCCATCAGCATGTGGACGATGGCCTCGAATTCCTCGTCGCTGTAATCCTGAATCGCGCCGGCCCCTCGCGCGCGCCGCAGGATGCGGACATAGGCGACCGAGATGTTGTCGAGATGTTTCTGGTACCCGATTGGCGCGAAGAACTCGGCCTCGTTGAGGATCCGCAAAAACTCCGGTACTTCGCGGATGAAGTCGAAGAAGGCGGAGAAGCGCGCGATCTCCTGCCGCGCCGCGTCTGCGGTGCCGGTACGGGCGCGGATGAACTCGACCATGTCGAGGCCGATCTTGGGCAGGAGCTGGTCGAGCAGTTCCTGCCGGTTCTCGAAATGATTGTAGAAGGTGCCTTGCGCGACGCCGGCCTCCTCGGTGATGCGGGCAACCGAGGCTTCGGCATAGCCAAATTGGCCGACGATCTTCGTTGCGGCGTCAAATATCTTCTGCTTGGTCCAGGCGTTACGCTCGACGCGGTTCAGCTTTGTCATTTTCACGATGGAGCGGCCTTGCGTCATGCCACGGTCTCCAACTCGGCGCGCAGCACGCGCTTGAGAATTTTGCCCGAAGGGTTGCGCGGCAGGGTGTCACGGATGACGAGCTGTTTCGGCACCTTGAAGCCCGCCAGCCGGGCGCGGCAATGTTCGGTGAGGGCAGTCAGCTCGAGGTTCGCGCCCTCGGCCAGCACCACGATCGCAACCGGCCGCTCGCCCCAGCGCGCATCGCGCAGGCCAATCACGGCGACCTCGCGCACCTCCGGCAGATCGTAGATGACGCGCTCGACCTCGGAGGAGGCGATGTTCTCGCCGCCGGAGATGATCATGTCCTTCTTGCGGTCAGTGAGATACAGGAAGCCTTCGTCGTCGAGATAGCCGATGTCGCCGCTGCGAAACCAGTCGCCGAAGAAGGCGGCTGCCGTCTTGTCCGGATCCTTCCAGTAGCCGCGCGTGATCTTGGGGCCGCGCAGGCAGATCTCGCCGTTGACGTTCGGTGGCAGCGTCCTCCCGTTTTCGTCACGAATCTCGATCTCGACATGCGCGATGGCGCGACCCGTCGACCCAATCTTCTCGATCTCGCGGCCGGCGTCCATGAATGTGTCGCCGCCGACGGTTTCAGTCAGGCCGTAGGCATCGATGTAGCGCGCATTGCGGAAGTAGTCCGAGAAGGCGCGGATGCGCAGCTCCGGCGTCTTCTCGCCGCCGCCGATCGCCCATAGGAGGCTGGAGACGTCGTAGCGGTCGCGGGTAGGGCAGGTCAGCATCGCGGTGGTCATGACGGGGGCGAACCATGCGGCGTTGAGCTTGTCTTCAGCGATGGCCGCAAGCGCGGCTTCCGGTTCGAAATTGCGTTCGATGCGGATGAACCCGCCATGCCAGAGCACGGCGATGCCGGGCAGGTCGAGGGCGCCGACGTGGTAGAGCGGGCCGACGACGAGCAGGCGTGTGCCAGCGCCGAGGCTAAGCGCAATCGTCTGGTCGGCGGACTTCCAGTAGAAATTATCGTAAGAGAGCATCACGCCCTTGGGGCGGTCGGTCGTGCCCGACGTGTACATCAGTCGCATCAGGTCGGAAGGCGCGCACAGATGCATCGGCGCGGCAGGCGCGTCGCCCGCGAGGCGCGTGACGCTCCCTTGCGCGGCCTCGTTCAGCACGACGATCTTTGTGCCCGCAGCATGTGCGGCGAGTTCTTCATCGACCACCAGGAGACGCGCACCGGCGTTGTCTGTGATGTAGCCGACTTCGTCGCGCGACAGCCGGAAGTTGATCGGAAGGAACACCGCGCAAAGGTGGCTGGTCGCGAAGACCAGCTCGAGGAATGCCGCGCTGTTCTTCATCAGCACAGCCACGACGTCGCCGGCTCCGATGCCCTGCGCGGTGAGCCAGCCGGCGGCCTTGCGGATACGCCTATCGAAGACGGCATAGGAAATCTGCTCGCCGCGATATTTCAGCGCAGGCCGGTCCGGCGAGCGCCGGGCGTGAAAGGCGATGAAGCTCGACAGGTTGATCATTGCGCGGGTTTTGGACCGATTGCCGGCCTCGTTGCCTCCCTTGGTGAATTCTGACTCGTAATTCATCTTTGGCTTGACGTCACCCCCCACCCTCTGAAATCCTTGAGGCCACGGAGACGAGACGATCTCCGATAGGGATCAGGAAACGCCGACCCGACAGAGGGAGGGGAAAATGACGAGAACCCGTACGCCGGGCATCAGCCGCCGTTCAACACTGGCGCTGATGGGCGCCGGTGCGATGAGTGTTGCCGCGCCGTGGGTGGCGCGTGCCCAGGCCAAGACCATCAAGATCGGCATGCCGACAATTCTATCGGGCCGCGTCGCGCAGCTCGGCACGTCGTCGCGCAATGCCGTGTTGCTCGAGGTCGAGAAGGTCAATGCGGCCGGCGGCCTTGCCGGCCGGCAGATCGAGATGGTGATCCGCGACTCCAAGGGCCAGCCGCAGGAAGCCGCCCGCGTCGCGCGCGAGCTCGTCAACACCGACGGCTGCGAATGGCTGATCGACGGTGAGGCTTCGTCCGGATCGTTCGCGGTGCATGAAGTGGCGCGCGATCTCGGCGTGCTCTGCGTTCACACCTGCTCGGAAGCGTCGTCGCTTACGGCCGATCCCAAGCAACACATCCCGAACGCGTTCCGCTGCGTGCGACAGGGAATCCACGATTCCATCGTGGGCGGCAGCTACGCCGCCGCAATCTCCAAGGCCAAGGGCCTGAAGAAATGGGCGACCTGTTCGCCGGACTATGCCTATGGCCGCGACACCACCGGCGAATTCACGCTGTATCTGAAGCGCTTCGCACCCGACGTCGAGGTTATCAGCGACTCCTGGCCAAAGCTGTTCCAGCCCGACTACACCGAGGTTGTGACCAAGATCCTCCAGGCCAAGCCGCAGGCGCTGTATTCCTGCCTGTGGGGCGGCGATCTCACGTCATGGATCGACCAGGCGAACATCTATGCGATGTTCGGCCAGATGGAGGTGTTCGCGGTCAACATGGCGGACTACACCGCGCTTACCGTGGTGAAGAACCTGCCCAAGGGCATCCACTCCGGAAATCGCTACATCAAGACGTTCCCGGCTACGCCGGAGAACGCGGCCTGGGGCGACGCATACAAGGCGAAGTACAACGAGTACCCGACCAACTGGTCCTGGCAAAATGCGACCGCGGTGATGTTCCTCGCCGAGGCCGCCAAGAAGGTGAACTCCACCGACGGCAAGAAGATCGCGGAAGTTTTGAAGGGACTCACCATCAAGTGCCCGTTCGGCGCCGACGGCACCGTGACGATGCGCGGCGACGACCACACGCTGGTCGGCTACGCCATCGGCTGGGGCACCACGATCCCGCAGGAGCCTTACGTGCCCGAGGTCAAGGCCGGCGACTGGAAGACCATCTTCGAACTCGAGGCGGAGTGGAAGAAGAGCAAAGGTTACACCTGATCATGTGCGCGGCGGGGGCGGGCAACCGTCTCCGCCATTTTCGTTTGGCTCTCCGCGCCGCATCGGGCGCGCTGCAATGAAAGTGTCCCCGTGGATCTCGACGCGCTTGCCGGCTGCCTTTCCAGTTCCGCCTGCCTGGTGACACAAACCACCAGCGGCCTCATCATCGGCATGCTGCTGTTCCTGGTCGCGGTTGGACTGACGCTGATCTTCGGCGTGCTCAAGATCGTCAATTTCAGCCACGGCGCATTCTATATGTTCGGCGCCTATTTCGCGATGACCGCCTATCAGCTCACCGGAAGCTTTGCACTGGCGATGCTGGCCGGAGCGGCGGGCACGGCCATTCTCGGATTGATCTTCGAACGCGTCTTCATGAGCCGTGTCTATGGCGCCGACGTCCTGATGCAGCTTCTCGTTTGCTATGCTTTCGTGCTGATCTTCGACGATGTCGTGCGTCTGATCTGGGGACCGGAATTCAGGTCGATGGGCATGCCGGCGGCTTTCCAGGTGATGCCGCTGTTCATCGCCGGCGGCGTGGTGCCACCTTATTATCTGCTGCTGATCGGCGTCGCGCTGGTCGCGGCCATCGTGCTCGGGATCGGATTGTCGCGCAGCCGGATCGGCAAGGTGATCCGCGCGGCCGCGCACAATCCCGGCATGGTGTCCGCGCTCGGCATCAACACCGGCCTGATCTATGGCGGCGTGTTCGCGCTCGGCGGCATGCTGGCAGGCCTTGCCGGTGCGCTGGCGGCGCCAGTGCGCTCGCTGACTCCGGGGATGGGCTTCTCCGTGCTGATCGAATCCTTCATCGTGACCGTGATCGGCGGCATGGGTTCGATCCTGGGCGCGCTGATCGGCGCGCTGCTGCTCGGCCTCATCAGGTCCTACGGCTCGGTCGGCTTTCCCCTGTTTACGGAAGGCCTGATGTATCTGTTCATGGTGATCGTGCTGGTCTCCAAGCCCACCGGCCTGTTCGGCAAGGAGGCGGCATGACCGAGTTGGAGGCTGGATGCGCCGAGAGGTTGGCGCCGGCGCGCGATGTCGCGGGGCTTCACCGCTACCGCGACGTCCTGATCGCGCTGATTGCCTTCGCCGTGCTGGCGAGCCTGCCGCTGTTCAGCAGCAGCAAGTCGCTGCTCGATTTCGTCATCCGCTGCTCTGCCTATGGCCTGTTCGCGACCTCGCTCAATCTGCTTGTCGGCTATACCGGCCTGACTTCGTTCGGCCACGGCATGTTCTTCGGCCTCGGCGCCTACAGTTTCGGCCTGATCATGCAGAAGCTCGGTGTGTCGATCCCGGTGGCGTTCGTTGCGACCCTGGCGATCACGGCGGTGATCGCGGCCGTCATCGGTGCGATCTGCGTGCGACTGAAGGAGATCTATTTCGCCTTCGTCACGCTCGCCTTCCAGATGCTGATCCACTCGACCATCCTGTCGTGGGCGTCCTTCACCGGCGGTGACCAGGGCCTGCGGGGCGGCATTCCGCGTCCTGCATTTCTCGGCATCAATCTCGCCGACCATGCGCATCTCTATGTCGCGAGCTGCGCATTGCTGATCCTGGGTCTGCTCGCGATGCGCCAGATCGCGCAATCGCCGTTCGGCTACACGTTGCGCATGATCCGCGACAACGCCGCCCGCGCGAGCTTCCTCGGCATCGACGTCTGGCGTGCCAAACTCACGGTCTTCGTGCTGGCGGCGCTGTTCGCTTCGATGGGCGGCATGGTGATGGCGCTGTTCGTCTCCGGCGCCTACCCGGAGTTCGCCTACTGGACCATCTCGGGCGAGGGTATCTTCATCAACATGCTCGGCGGCGTCTCGACCTTCCTCGGGCCGATGGCCGGCACGGTCTTGCTGCTGCTGCTCAACGACACCGTGACGCGATTCACGGACTATCACGGCATCGTGCTCGGCGTGGTCATCCTGTTCTTCGCGCTGGGCCTGCGCAAGGGACTGCTCGATTTCGTCGCCGAGTGGTTTGCGCATCGGCGCGATGCAGGCGAGGGGCGCTAGCCATGCTCCAGATCCGCAACCTTGCAAAATCCTTCGGCGGCGTGAAGGCGACCAACGACGTCACGCTCGACTTCCCCGATGGCTCGCTTACGGCCGTGATCGGTCCGAACGGTGCCGGCAAGAGCACCTTCTTCAACCTCATCACAGGCGCCTTGAAGCCGGATTCCGGCCAGGTGCTGCTGGACGGCGTCGATCTTGCCGGCTGCTTGCCGCCCGAGATCGTTCGTCACGGCATCGGCCGTGCCTTCCAGGTCGCCAGCATCTTCAAATCGCTGACGGTGCAGGAGACCATGCTGGCCGCCGTCAGCGCCGACCAGCGGACGTCCGCGGTGCTGCACAAGCGTTTTCCGTTGCCCGAGACGCGCGACCGCGCCGAGCACGTGATGGAACTGCTCGGCCTTGCGAGCAAGCGCCATCGCACGGCTGCGACGCTGTCGCATGGCGATCAAAAGCTGCTCGACATTGCGCTCGCATTGGTGCTTGAGCCAAAGGTGCTGTTGCTGGACGAGCCCACCGCCGGCATGGGGCCGGAAGAGCGCTGGCGCATGATCGACAAGGTTCGCGAACTCTGGGAGACGCAAAAGATTACCGTCGTCTTCATCGAGCACGACATGGATATCGTCTTCAAGATCGCGCCCAGGATCGTCGTGCTCTGCTATGGCCGTATCCTCGCGACCGGCACCCCCGATGAGATTCGCAACGACAGTGCCGTGATCGAGGCCTATCTCGGCACCGAGCATGCGGGAGCCGCCGCATGAGCGCAGCCATCATCGAAGTCACCGATCTCGACGTGTACTACGGCACCAGCCAGATCCTGTTCGGCGTCGGCCTGTCGGTCCGTCAGGGCGAGACGATGGCGCTGCTCGGACGCAACGGCGCCGGTAAATCCACCACCATGAAAGCGATCATGGGGCTGGCGCCGCCGCGGCGCGGCAAGGTGAGCCTGCGCGGCGCGGTGATCTCTGGCCGGAGGCCGTATCATATCGCGCGCGCCGGCCTCGGCTTCGTGCCGGAAGATCGGCAGATATTCCCCGAGCATACGGTCGAGGACAATCTCGTCATCGGCCGCAAGAAGGGACCGGAAGGCCAGGACGAGTGGCCGATCAAGCGCATCTACGAGGTGTTTCCGCTGCTCGAGCCGCTGCGCCATCGCATCGCGGGGCGGCTCTCCGGCGGCGAACAGCAGATGCTCGCGATCGCGCGCACCTTGATGGGCAATCCGGCTTTGCTGGTGCTGGATGAGCCGAGCGAGGGGCTCGCCCCGATCATCGTGCAGCGGATCGGGGAGTTGCTGCGGCAGCTTCGCGCGCTCGGATCGACTGTACTGATCGCCGAGCAGAACATGCATTTCTGCCTGGGGCTGGCCAGCCATGCCACCGTCATCGACAAAGGCCAGATCGTCTACGCTGCCGGAATCGACGAGTTGAAGGCCAACGACGCAATCCGGCGCCGCTATCTGGCCCTGTAAGCCAGCCACTGGCGCCCGAATAGCCCAAGAGAAGAAAGCCATTGCTGGGGCGCCTTCCAGAGGAAGGAGTTTCCCCTCTGAAGGGCAAAAACGCCAATCGCTTCCATTGCTGTTTGAGGCTGAAACAACGACATTCCGTCCAGAGACTGATGGACTGTCGGATATGGAACGCACTGGATTCGAACCTTTCGGCGAGGAACTGGTGTCCGCAACGGACACCCAGCCGCGCTCGCGTGCATCCAGGATCCTGGTCAGGGTTGGCACCGGCCTGTTCTGGTCGCTTGTCGCCGGCATCGTGCTCGCGCGTGCAGCCTTCTTCGAACCCGGCGTCTATGACGGCTTCAGCCGCGTCGCCTCGCTTGCCAAAGGCCTGATCTTCTAAGCCGGATTATTCCCGGTTAAGAACAAGACTTCTCTCGGCCCTGATATGCCGAAAACTTATTCCCCAATTGAACCGCGCTGCGTATAAATCCTTCTCCTGTTGGAGAGATTTGTGTCGCAGAATCGAGCATCCAGCCCGGCTGACGCCAAGCCGGCCACCACCGCGGGTCGCCTTGCAGGGCTGATTCCGGGCATCCTGCTCTGCGTGCTGGTCGCCGGCGCCTCGGCCCTGCTCGAGCGGGCAGAGCTAGGCGTCTTCGAGCACCCCTATGTCGAGGCGCTGGTGATGGCGATCCTGCTGGGGATGGCGCTCCGCAGCTTCTGGAAGCCGGCGCCGCGCTGGCAGGCCGGCATAGCCTTCAGCGCCAAACAACTGCTCGAAGTCGCGGTCATGCTGCTCGGGGCCTCGATCAGCTTCGCCGCCATCGCGGCCTCGGGAATTGCCCTGCTGGCATCCATTGCCGCGGTCGTGGTGGTCGCGCTGTCCGCGTCCTTCGGCCTCAGTCGCCTGCTCGGCCTGTCGACGCGGCTGTCGATCCTGATCGCCTGCGGTAACTCGATCTGCGGCAACTCCGCAATCGCCGCCGTTGCGCCGATCATCGGCGCCAACAACGACGAGATCGCGTCCTCGATTTCATTCACCGCGATCCTCGGTGTGATGATGGTGCTCGGGCTGCCGCTGCTGATCCCGTTGTTACAGCTGACGGCCACGCAATACGGCATCCTGGCAGGGCTCACCGTTTATGCGGTGCCGCAAGTGCTGGCGGCCACAGTGCCGGCCGGACTCGTCTCCACGCAGATCGGCACGCTCGTGAAGCTGATGCGTGTGCTGATGCTCGGGCCGGTCGTCGTCGGCCTTTCGCTCGCCGCCCCGCGCTGGCAGACCGGCGCGAAGAAGACCAATGTCGGCTTCTTCCGGCTGGTCCCCTGGTTCATCCTGGGCTTCCTCGCGCTTGCGACGCTACGCTCGCTGGAGATCGTACCGGGTACGGTGGTCGGGCCTGTGACGAAGATCACGAGCTTCCTGACGGTGGTGTCGATGGCGGCGCTCGGCCTCGGCGTCGACGTGCGGGTGCTTGCCAATGTCGGCGGGCGGGTGACGGCTGCGGTGACGCTGTCGCTGATGCTGCTGCTCGGCATCAGCATCGCGCTGGTGCACTGGTTCAAGTGAAGAGAGAGTAACTGCCGTAGGGTGGGCAAAGGCGCGAAAGGGCCGTGCCCACCAAACGTCTCACCGTTCAACCAGGATGGTGGGCACGCTTCCGCCTTCGCTCTACGAGCTACGGCGGACAAGTCGCTTTGCCCATCCCGCGAAATCATGTCTTTCGGCGACGCCTAAATCACATCCGCGAGCGAATGACCTTGCAACTCGATGTTCAGCCCCTGCATGCCGAGGTCGGTGATCTCGCCACCCATCGCCTTGATGCTTTCCTCGCGGATCAGTGACATCAGGCCGCGGCGCAGCGCCAAAAACTCCGACGACATCATCATGGCTTGCTGCCGCGGCCGCTCCAGCGGGATCGGGATCTCCGCCTTGATCGAGCCGGGGCGGGCGGTCATGCAATAGACGCGGTCGGAGAGGAAGATCGCTTCATCGATATCGTGGGTCACGAACAGCACCGAGATCTTCAGCCGCTGCCACATGTTGGTGAGGATCTGCTGCATGATGACTCGCGTCTGCGCGTCGAGCGCACCGAATGGCTCGTCGAGGAGTAATACTTTCGGCCCTGTCGCGAGCGCACGCACGATGCCGACGCGCTGCTTCATGCCGCCGGAGAGCTTTTCCGGATAATGCTTCTCGAAGGCCTCGAGTCCGGCAAGTCCGAGCAGGGTGCGCGCGGCGCGCTCGCGCTGCGAGCGGGGCATGCCGCGCATCTTCAGGCCGAACTCGACGTTCTCCCGCACCGTCTTCCAGGGAAACAGCGAATATTGCTGGAACACCATGCCGCGCTCGGCACTAGGACCGTTCACACGCTCGCCGTCGACGCTGACCAAGCCCGTCGTCGGCTTGAGGAAGCCCGCGACTGCATTGAGCAGCGTCGACTTTCCGCAACCGGAAGGACCGACGATCGAGACGAACTCGCCCGGTTTGACGTGGATCTGCGTATCGGCGACCGCCTGAACGGGTCCCTCGATGCTGTCATAGCTCAGGGAGAAGTTCCTGACCTCGATATGGCCTTGCGGTGGTTTGGCAGGGATCTCGCTCATCTCGCACTCCACGGCATCACCAACTGTCCTGCACCCCGAATCAGCACGCTCGACCCGAGGCCCAGGACGCCGATCGCGATCATGCCGAGCGCGATGTCGGCATACTGGACCAGCGAGTAAGCCTCCCAGGTGAAGTAACCGATGCCGTATTGCCCGGAGATCATCTCGGCGGCGATCAGCGATACCCACGCCACGCCCATGCCCACGGTGAGGCCGGTGAAGATGTGCGGCAGCGAGGCCGGAAAATACACCTCGCGGAAGATCGAGCGCTCGCGTGCGCCGAGGCATTGCGCGGCACGAACCAGAACGGGGTCGACCAGCGACATGCCGTGCAGCGTGTTGATCAGGATCGGGAAGAACGAACCGAGGAAAGTGATGAAGACGATGCTTTGCTCGTTGGTTGGCCAAAGCATGATCGCCATCGGTACCCAGGCGATCGCGGGGATCGGCCGCAGCACCTCCGCAACCGGGAAGACGATCTCATGCACGAGTTTGAACCGGCCCATGATGAGGCCGAGCGGCACGCCGATGATCGCCGCCAGCGAGAAGCCGACGAGGATGCGACGGCAGCTCAGAACAATGTGCATCAGGAATTTGGGATCGTGCATCGCCTTGGTGAAGCTCGCATAGACCGCGAGCGGCGAGGGCACGTTGGTGAAGCGCACGAAGAACACGACGCGATAGGTTGTCAGCAGGTGCCAGGCCAGCAGGAAAGCGAGCAGCGAGATGATGCCGATCGCGGTTGCTCGCAGTCCCCCGCGATTGAGCCGGTACCAGCGCAGCGCGAGTGTTCCGAAAGAGGGCGGTGTCGTGGGTGGCGTGGTGGCGGGCAGGGGGCCCGCCTCTGCAAGGGTTGTTGCCGGCATGCTGTCCTCGGAATGTCTGAGGATGGCGTTGCTGCTCACGTCTTGCCTCCGCTTACGGCCGCCTTTACCGCGTCGTCGAAGCCGAGCACCTTGCCGCTGATCTTGGCGGCGTAGGCTTCCGCATCCTTCTTCAGCAGGAACGGCGCAACCTCGCCATTGCCGACCGCGAAGAACGCCTGATCGGCGAACAGCTTGATGCCGCGGGTGGTGTCGAAGACGTAGGCGACGTTGATCTTCCTGCCCTTGGCCTTGAAGTCGGCATAGGCCCCGAGCGTGCAACTCGCCGACGAGAACGGCATGATACCGGCATCGTCGACCCAGACCTCGCCGGCCGTGCGTGGATCGGTGATCGGCTTCTTGCAGAAGCTGTCTTCGCCCTTGATTTCGTAGTTACCCGTGCTCGCGAGCTGCGCATCATAGTCGAGCTTCATCTCGGCATAGGCCTTGCGGATATAGCTGTCGTCGACCCACTTTTTCGGATCGAATTCCTTCATGCGGCCGAGATTCTGGAGGACCTTGACGTCGGTGGTGGCTGCATCGATCAGCGCCGGCTTGACCGTTGGGTCTGTCGTCATGTTGCCGCTGGGGCCAAGGAAGATGTAGACGACTTCCTTGTTGATTCCGGTCCATTCCTGGATCTTCTCGGAAGCAAGCTTGGGATCGTCGCGCAGCCACTGGTTGGCGGCCACCAGCGCCTTGAAATAGGCAACGACGACCTCCGAATATTTTTCGGCGAAGTCGGTGCGGACCACGATGCCGTGGAAGGTCGGCAGATTGGTCTCGACACCGTCGAAGATCTTTCGCGCGAAACCACGGAAAGGCAGCAGTTCGGCGAAGGGAACGAAGTCGGCATGGGCGTCGATCTTCTTCTCCTGGAGATTGGTCGATCCGACCTCCGGGCTCTGGCTGACGAGCTGGAAGAAATCGGCGGGATAGCCGCGATCCTGCATCGCCTTCAGAACCATGCCGTGCGCGGCGGAGCCGAAGGGCACGCTGACGAGCTTGCCCTTGAGATCGGCAAGATCGTAGTAGGGGGAGTCTTTGTGGACGACGATGCCGTTGCCGGAGCCTGACAGGCTGTAAGCGGCAATGCCGATCAGGCGACTCTTGCTCTCGGGGTTGCTGTCGAAAGTGAAGCCGTTCACGATCAGCGGATAATCGCCCATCATGCCGATCTGCAGCTTGTTCGCCATCATCGCGTTGGTGACGGGGGGGCCGGACGTGAAGTTCTGCCACTCCAGCTCGAACTTGATGTTGGAATATTTGCCGTCCTTCGGCAGATATTTTTCAAGAAGATGGAGCTGCCGGATGACGACGCCCGCGGTCACCGTGTTGGTCGTGGTATCCTGCGTTCCAATGCCGAGCGTGACGGTCTCCGCGAAGGCCGGCGGCGCGAGGACAAGCGCCAGCGACGTCACCGACATCGCGATCGAGAGCGTGGGAAGATGGCGGACCATTCTCATCCTCATTCGGTTGGATGTGCTGTGGTTGCCATGATCGGGTGAGGGCGCAGGCAGGGCAAATCCGGATTGACCGCTGCAGTCGATTAGTTGCCGGGAAAAGCTGATTGCATACTCCTTGGGCAGTCCTGCACGATAAAGCCGCTGTCCTTTGCACCGCGCCTAGTCGCCGCTCTGGCCACGCATCTCCTCCAGCACGTCCGTCCGGCACACCACGATCTGCGACCGCTTGGTCACCACGATTCCTTTCTCCTGCATCCGCTTCAGGCTGATCGTAACCCATTGCCGGGTGGCGCCGACCATGTGGGCGATATCGGCATGGGTGAAGGCGGCGGCGATCACCCGGCCGTCGGCATCCTCGACGCCGTAGAGTTCGACGAGATGCAGCAAGAGATGCGCGAGTCGCTGCGTGATCGAGCGTGTCCCCAGCATCTGGGCGAGCGCCGAATAGCATTTGCCCTTGAAGGTCAGGCCCTCGATCAGGCCGATGGCCAGGTTCGGGATCTCCACCGCCAGCGCCCGCAGCTCCCTTCCCGGCAGGTGCACGACGCTGCAATTGCTGGATGCGACGCCGGACCATTGATGCACGGTGCCTTCGAATACTTCGGGGCCGCCGACGAAATTGCCGACATGCCAGTAAGCCAGCGTGATCTCGCGCCCGAGCGGCGAAGTGTAGAACACGCGGATGCGGCCGCTCTCGATCAGCCAGATGCCGTCGTGCTTGCCGCCCTGGCTGAACAGGGTCTGGCCGCGGTTGAGCACCTTTCGGCGACCCTGCTTCAGCACCAGCTCCCGCTCGCGCGGTGTCAGCTTGTCCATCAGCGGCGGCGGTCCGCCGATCCATTGCTGGTTCTCGGTAAGGAGCAGCGATGAACCACCCGCAGGCCGGACTGCCGGGGGAACGACCCCGCGAACCACATTGGCCGCCTGCAACATCATCCGCCTCCGGAACGTTCGACTGGTTCTAAGGAAGAGCAATGTCCGTGCCAGCTTACCCCATTGTCGTCGCCCGGCTTGACCGGGCGACCCATTATTCCAGAGGCGGCAATGGGTTACGGAGAGGCCGCGGCGTACTGGATTCCCCGCTTTCGCGGGGAATGACAGTGGAGTGTGTGGGCAGATGGTGGCCTACCGCCCCGCCAGACTCAGCAGATATGGCTTGGGGTAAATCCCCCTGTTGTGCCCATCCGAAAACGAGATGTTCAGCCCATAGCCGAGATCGCCGATCTCGGTGATCGCGATGCCCGGAAATGCGTCCGGGAAGCGGCCATCGAAGCGGGCCCGGGTGCAGTGTGCGCATTTGCAGGCGAGGCGGAGTTGTTCGGCGCGCAGGCTCAGCGCGTCGTCCTGCGTGGTGCGGACGAGGAGCGTCGCGAGATCGGCGCTGGCTTCGTAGTCGGCCACGGTCGGTGTCACCAGGGTCATGGTCATTGTTGCTTCTACGTCGTCACGGCCGAGCGCGAATAGCAACTAATTGCCGGCGCAGGCGCAGTGGCATAGCGTTCTCGTCGGTCGTCTCCGTGAAAAGTGAAACTAATCGACCGGAAATCTCACTTCCGCATTGCCCGATTCCGCCAGCTCCGAGACTTTGCGCCCCCCGCAGGCAAGGAGAGATGACGCATGAGTGCTTTTCAGAAGGAGACGGTTTTGTCAGTCAGGCACTGGACCGACTCTTTGTTCAGCTTCACCGCGACGCGCGATCCCGGCTTCCGCTTCCAGAACGGCCAGTTCGCGATGATCGGCCTCGAGGTCGAGGGCAAACCCCTGATGCGGGCCTACAGCATGGCGAGCGCCAACCACGAGGAGGCGCTCGAATTCTTCTCGATCAAAGTGCAGGACGGCCCGCTGACCTCGCGCCTCCAGAAAATCAGGGAGGGCGACATCATCCTGGTCGGCCGCAAGGCGACGGGCACGCTGATCACCGGCAACCTCATTCCGGGAAAGCGACTGCTGCTGCTCTCGACCGGCACGGGGCTGGCGCCGTTTGCCAGCCTGATCAAGGACCCCGAGGTCTACGAGAACTACGAGACCATCGTGCTTGCCCATGGCTGCCGCCAGGTCTCGGAACTCGCCTATGGCGAGCACCTCGTCGAAGGCCTGCGCAACCACGAATTCTTCGGACCCTTGATCCGAGACAAGCTGGTCTATTACCCGACCGTCACCCGCGAGCCGTTCCGGAATCGCGGCCGGATCACCGATCTGATTGCCTCCAACCAGATGTTCGACGACGTCGGCCTGTCAGGCCTCGATATCGAGACGGACCGCATCATGCTGTGCGGCAGCCCGGCGGCGCTCGAGGAACTCCCGGCGATGTTGTTCGCACGGGGCTTCGTCGAAGGGAACCACAGCCAGCCCGGCCATTTCGTGATCGAAAAGGCTTTCGTCGAGCGCTGAGGCGCAAATCGGTCCCGGGCGACAACTAATTGCTATCGCCGGACGCCCTCCCTGAACAAATCTGATCCAAAGGCGCCGGACCTGCCGGCGGACCAGGAGCAAGCGATGGCACTAGATCAGATCGTCGACGGACTTTCGGAGGTTTCCTGCGATGTGCTGGTGATCGGCGGCGGCACAGCCGGGCCGATGGCGGCGCTGAAGGCGAAGCTGAAGAACCCGAAGGCGAATGTCGTTCTGCTCGAGAAGGCCAACGTCAAGCGCTCGGGCGCCATCTCGATGGGTATGGACGGGCTGAACAACGCCGTGATCCCCGGCTATGCGACTCCGGAGCAATACACCAAGGAGATCACCATCGCCAACGACGGCATCGTCGACCAGAAGGCGGTCTATAAATACGCGCAGAACTGCTACAGCATCATCGAGGAGCTCGATAGTTTCGGCATCCGCTTCCTGAAGAACGAAAACGGCGATTACGCCGTCAAGAAGGTGCACCACATCGGCACCTACGTTCTGCCGATGCCGAACGGCGAGACTGTGAAGAAGGCGCTGTATCGCCAGCTCCGCCGCGCTCGCATCCTGATCTCCAACCGCTACATGGCAACGCGACTGCTCAAATCGGGCGATGGCCGCATCGCCGGCGCAATCTCGGTCAACACCCGCACCGCCGAAATCCTGGTGATCAAGGCTAAGGCGGTGATCCTTTGCATGGGCGCGGCCGGCCGCCTCGGCCTGCCGACGTCAGGCTACATGTTCGGCACCTATGAAAATGCAGCCAATTCCGGCGACGGTTATGCCATGGCGTATCACGCCGGCGCCGCGCTCGCGAACCTCGAATGCTACCAGATCAACCCGCTGATCAAGGATTACAATGGCCCCGCCTGCGCCTATGTCGCCGGTCCGTTCGGGGCCTTCACCGCCAACAACGAGGGCTCGCGCTTCATCGAATGCGACTACTGGTCCGGCCAGATGATGCTGGAGTTCTACAACGAGCTCCTATCCGGGAAGGGACCTGTGTTCCTCCAGCTCAAGCATCTGCACCCCGACACCATCTCGGAGATCGAAAACACGCTGCACAAGGTGGAGCGGCCGACGCGTGGCCTGTTTCAACAGGGGCGCGGGGTCGACTACCGTAACGAGTCGATCGAGATGCACATCTCGGAGATCGGATTCTGCTCTGGCCACAGCGCGTCAGGCGTGTTCGTCGACGACAACGCCCGCACCACCGTGCCGGGCCTCTATGCCGCCGGCGACATGGCGAGCGTGCCGCATAACTACATGCTCGGCGCCTTCACCAACGGCGCGGTCGCCGGCATCGATGCGATGGAGTTCGCCGACAATCATGACTTTGCCGAGTTCGACGCCGCTGACGTTGCGAGCGAACGGGACCGCGTGCTGGCACCGACCAGGCGCGAGGACGGCATTCCGCCGAACCAGGTCGAGTACAAGACCCGCCGTCTCGTCAACGACTACCTCCAGCCGCCGAAGGTCACGCGCAAATACGAACTCGGCATGCGCCGCCTCGCCGAGATGCGGCAGGACATGCAGGAGCACATGATCGCGCGCAACGCGCACGAATTGCTCCGCGCCCTCGAAGTGCAGTCGATCATGGATTGCGCCGACATGGCGGTGCATGCCTCGCTTTATCGCGAGGAGAGCCGCTGGGGCCTCTATCACTGGCGTACGGACTTCCCGGAGAAGGACAACGAAAACTGGTTCTGCCACACGCTGCTGAGCAAGCAGAACGGCAAGATGACCAGTGAAAAGCGAGCGGTGGAGCCCTATGTGGTGCCGATCTCGGACGACGAGAAGGACCTCTACGACAGGCAGCGCATCCGCGCCTCCGCCTGATCCGCCGCAATAGAGCAACAGGAGATCAACGATGCCTCTCGCTTCCTATCAGACATCCGTCCCCGTGGTCGTCGACGACGTCAAATGCATCGCCGACAAGGGCTGTACCGTCTGTGTCGACGTCTGTCCGCTCGACGTGCTGCGCATCAGCGACATGACCGGCAAGGCCTACATGGCCTATGACGAGTGCTGGTACTGCATGCCCTGCGAGGCGGACTGTCCGACCGGCGCCGTCACCGTCAACATTCCCTATCTCCTGAGGTAGCCATGTCGAGCCCGTTCGAATCCTACGACGATCTCGAAGATGCCGACGAGCGGCTACAAGCCGCCGATCCCGCAGAGCGCCGGGTCGCGATCATCGCGCTCGGTCATTCCGGCGATCCGGCCGCGGTTCCGCATCTCGCCAATCTGGTCGCCGATCCCGACGCGGGCGTGCGCCAGCAGGTCGCGATGGCGCTCGGCGAGTTCGACGGACCTGAGGCCGCGGGCGCGCTCGTCAAACTGCTGGTCGACCCGGAGAGAATCGTCGCAGCCGCCGCAGCCGACAGCATGGCCGAGTTCAAGGATCCCGCCAGTGCCGGGATCATCCTGCCGCTGGTCAAACATGCCCATGCTTTCGTCCGCATGGGCGCGCTGCGTGCACTGAAGGAGCTGCGCTGCAAGGATACGCTGAAGCCCACGCTCGAAGCACTCCAGGACACGGACGCTGCCGTCCGGGTGCAGGCGATCGGCGTGATCGGATTTCTCAAGCTCGAAGAATCCATCCCGGCTCTGACCGCGTTGATCAATGACCCCGACGCCCATGTGCGTCGAGCCGCCGTGAGCGCGCTGGCGTTCTCGCAGATGAGGCCGGCGGCCGAAACGATCACGCGCGCGCTCAAGGATCCGGACTGGATGGTCCGCGAAATGGCGGCGGAAACGCTGGGTCTCAACGTCAATGGTTCGCTCGCCGCGGATCAGCTCGTGGCCGCGCTCGCTGACGAATTCTGGCAGGTCCGCCTGAAAGCCATTCGCAGCCTCGGCAGGATGAAGATCGAGCGCGCGGTACGCCCGATCGGCAATTGCATCAATCACGGCCAGGCCAATTTGCGCAAGGAAGCCGCTGCCGCGCTCGGCGAGATTGCCCATCCCGACGGCGAGGCATTCCTGGCCGTCATCGCCGACGATGCCGATCCCGATGTGCGCAAGAATGCGCGCTGGGCACTTCAGCAGATCGCGGCCCGCAAGGCGCGGGCAGGGGCCTAGGTCGCCTTGCCGCTCTGGACTTCCGGAGCCAGACGTTTATTGGTCTTCGCCAAGAAAAAGCGAGGACGCGGCCATGACGACACTGACAACCAAGGATCTTCTCCCCGAGGACGGCACGCGGGGAACATTGGTGGGTCGCGTCTGGTTGCCGCAGGCGAACGGCCCGGCCGTGGTGGCCGTGCGCAGCGAGGGCGTGTTCGACGTCACCGCGACTTTTCCGACCGTGAGCGCCCTATGCGAAGAGGATACCCCAGCGAAGGCGCTTGGGGCAACGAAGGGCGAGCGCATCGGCGATCTCGATGCGATCGTCGCCAACACGCCGCCAGACCAGCGAGACACGAAGAAACCGTGGCTGCTCGCGCCGGTCGATCTCCAGACCCTGAAAGCCGCCGGCGTGACCTTCGCCATCTCGATGCTGGAGCGCGTGATCGAGGAGCGCGCGAAGGGCAATCCCGCCTCGGCCGAGGCGATCCGCAAAGAGGTGACTCGGCTGATCGGCGACGATCTGTCGAAGCTCAAGCCCGGCTCGGACCAGGCGATGCACCTGAAGCAGGTGCTGATCGATCAGAACGCCTGGAGCCAGTATCTCGAGGTCGGCATCGGTCCCGATGCCGAGGTCTTCACCAAGGCGCCGACCTTGTCGTCGGTGGGCACCGGCATGGATGCCGGGCTGCATCCGAAATCGACCTGGAATAATCCAGAGCCCGAACTCGTGCTGTTCGTGTCGAGCCGCGGCAAGATCGTAGGCGGTGCGCTCGGCAACGACGTGAACCTGCGCGACTTCGAGGGTCGGTCGGCGCTGCTGCTGTCCAAGGCCAAGGACAACAATGCCTCCTGCGCGATCGGCCCTTTGCTGCGCCTGTTCGACGACACTTTCACGCTCGACGACGCGCGCAAGCTGGACATCAGCCTGAACGTGAAGGGCACTGACGGATTCGTCCTCGACGGTCATTCGTCGATCAGCATGATCAGCCGCGATCCCACCGACCTCGTCGAGCAGACGATCGGCAAGGTGCATCAATATCCCGATGGCTTCGTGCTCTTTCTCGGCACTATGTTCGCGCCGGTGAAGGATCGCGATGCCCCGGGGCAGGGCTTCACCCACAAGCGCGACGACATCGTCACCATTGCTGCGCCGCAGCTCGGCAACCTCGTCAACCGCATGCGGACCAGCGACGAGTGCGAGCCTTGGACTTTCGGCATCGGCGCGCTGATGAAGAATTTGGCGCAGCGGAAGCTGATTTAGCGCTGCTACAGCGACCGCTTATCTCTCCCCGGCACTCTGAGGTGCTCGCCTCTTCGGCGAGCCTCGAAGGGCGACGGCCCGGCTGCATCGGGGCCGCTCAACCTTCGAGGCTCTCCATGGGACGCACCTCAGGATGACGGGGAAGGAGAGTTCGCGAGCCCATCTGTCATTGTCTCCGCGCATGCTCCCGCCGCACAATTTTCCGTCATCCCCTCGTTGTATCGTGGGAACAAAATCGTTTTGGGTGTGTCATTTGATTGCCCATCCCAAAAGTATGCTCTGAGCCAATAGTCAGATAATATGACTAGTCGGAACCGATGTTCCGTGAAATAGTGACTTCCGCCGCCCGCAAAGGGTGGACTGTGGGTGCGATGCTACCAATAGGCGCCCCAGATAACATTTTTGGGAGACACGCCTGATGACCCTCAAAGCCCTCTTTGCGGCCAGCGCCACGGCCGCGTTGTTGCTTGCGCTGCCGGCGAACGCCGCCGAGCTCACCATCGGCTTCTCGCAGATCGGATCGGAATCCGGCTGGCGCGCGGCCGAGACGTCCGTCTCCAAGCAGGAAGCGGCCAAGCGCAAGGTCAACCTCAAGATCGCCGATGCCCAGCAGAAGCAGGAGAACCAGATCAAGGCGATCCGCTCCTTCGTTGCGCAAAACGTCGATGCGATCTTCCTTGCGCCCGTCGTCTCGACCGGATGGGATTCGGTGCTGAAGGAGGCCAAGGAGGCCAAGATCCCGGTCGTGCTGCTCGACCGCGACATCGATCCTTCCGGCAAGGAGCTGTATCTGACCGCCGTCACCTCCGACAGCGTCCACGAAGGAGAGGTCGCCGGCGACTGGCTGGTCAAGACCGTCGGCGACAAGGCCTGCAACATCGTCGAATTGCAGGGCACGGTCGGTGCGAGCGTCGCCACCAATCGCAAGAAGGGCTTTGATGCCGCCATCGCCAAGCATGCGAACCTGAAAGTGGTGCGCAGCCAGACCGGCGACTTCACGCGCGCCAAGGGCAAGGAAGTCATGGAGAGCTTCATCAAGGCCGAGGGCGGCGGCAAGTCGATCTGCGCGGTTTACGCGCACAATGACGACATGATGGTCGGTGCGATCCAGGCGATGAAGGAAGCCGGTCTCAAACCGGGCAAGGATATCCTCACCGTCTCGATCGACGCGGTCCCCGACATTTTCAAGGCGATGGCCGCCGGTGAAGCCAATGCCACGGTTGAGCTGACGCCGAACATGGCGGGTCCCGCGCTCGATGCCATCGCGGCGTTCAAGGAGAAGGGTACGATTCCGCCGAAGTGGATCCAGACCGAATCCAAGCTCTATACTGCGGCCGACGATCCGCAGAAGATCTACGACAGCAAGAAGGGCCTCGGTTACTGAGGCGGGTGCCGCGCCGGATCGCTCCTTGTGGTCCGGCGTCCCTCTTCGAAACCGCTGCAAGAGCGGCTAGGCTGGGTGTCCGCATCACGAGCGGACGCCGGCGGGAGTGAATTTGCCATGGAGACCAGCTCCGATTCCGTTGCTTGCCTGCTGGAGGTGCGCGGGATCAGCAAGAGTTTTGGCGCGGTGCGCGCGTTGCAGGAGGTCGACTTCACGCTTCGCGCGGGCGAGATCCATGCGCTGCTCGGCGAGAACGGCGCCGGCAAATCCACGCTGATCAAGGTGATCACGGGCGTGTTTGCGCGCGATGCCGGGAATGTGCGCCTCGGCGGCGACGACGTCGCACCGCGCTCGGCCAAGGCCGTGCTCCAGGCCGGCATCGCCACCGTATACCAGGAGGTCAACCTGCTGCCGAACCTTTCGGTGGCGCAGAACCTCTTCCTGGACCGGCAGCCGATGCGCTTTGGCGTCGTGCGTGAAGGCGAGATGCGGCGGCGCGCCAGGGCGCTTTTGGCGGACTTCGGCCTCGATATCGATGTCGCCGCGCCGCTCGGTCACTATTCAGTTGCGATCCAGCATGTCACTGCGATCGCGCGCGCCGTCGATCTCTCCGCGCGCGTGCTGATCCTGGACGAGCCGACCGCGAGCCTCGATCGTCACGAGGTCGATATCCTCTTCGGCATCATGCGCCAACTGGCCAAGCGTGGCATCGGCATTGTCTTCGTCAGCCACTTCCTCGACCAGGTCTACGAAATCTCAGACCGCATTACGGTCCTGCGCAACGGTCGCCTGGTCGGTGAGCGCGACACCGCCTCGCTGGCGCGGATCGAGCTGATCCGGATGATGCTCGGCCGCGAGCTGGTCGAGACCACCAGCGCGCGGGCGGCGACGCGCGAACATCAGCCGCGCGACGTCTGCGCCAGCTTCGAGAATTTCGGCAAGTCAGGCTATGTTGCGCCGTTCAATCTCGAGCTGCACCATGGAGAAGTCGTTGGCCTTGCCGGCCTGCTCGGCTCGGGCCGCACCGAGACGGCGCGGCTGGTGTTCGGTGCCGAGCGTGCCGATGGCGGGCAGGCGAGGGTGGAGGGCGTGCCAGTGCGGCTGCACTCGCCGCGCGATGGCGTGCGCCACGGCTTTGGCTATTGCCCGGAGGAGCGCAAGACCGAAGGCATCGTCGCCGAGCTCAGTGTCCGCGAGAACATCGTGCTGGCGCTCCAGGCCAAGCGCGGCCTGCACCGTCCGCTGGCGCGTCGCGAGCAGAACGAGATTGCGCGGCGTTACGTCAGGATGCTCGATATCCGCCCGCCCGATCCCGAACGCCCCGTGGGCCTGCTCTCCGGCGGCAACCAGCAAAAGGTCCTGTTGGCGCGATGGCTCGCGACATCGCCGCGGCTGCTGGTGCTGGACGAGCCAACCCGCGGCATCGACGTCGGCGCGCATTCCGAGATCATCCGCCTGATCCGCGAACTCTGCGACGACGGACTTGCGCTGCTCGTGATTTCCTCGGAGCTTGATGAGATCGTGACCTATTCGGACCGGGTCGTGGTTCTGCGTGACCGCACCCATGTCGAGGAACTCGCCGGCGAGGCGATCGACGTCACCAATATCCTTGCGGCCATTGCAGCTGACGGCGCCTCGCACGAGGTCCACGCATGACAGTGCTGTTGCCGCGCCGCGGCCTTGCCCAGATCCTCGCGCTGATCGTCATTCTGGCGGTCGACCGCGTCGTGTCGCCTCAATTCTTCGACCTACGCCTCCAGGACGGCCGTCTGTTCGGCAGCCTGATCGACGTGCTCAACCGTGGCTCGCCGGTGGCGCTGCTTTCGCTTGGCATGGTGCTGGTGATCGCAACGCGCGGCATCGACCTCTCGGTCGGTGCAATCATGGCCATCTCTGGCGCGATCGCGGCGAGCCTGGCTGACAGTCACGGGCTTCCGATCGTGCTGGCGGCCGCGCTTGGCGCCGGCTTGATATGCGGCTTGTGGAACGGATTTCTCGTCGCCGTGCTCGGCATGCAGCCGATCGTGGCGACGCTGATCCTGATGGTAGCTGGGCGTGGCATCGCGCAGCTCATCACCGAAGGGCGGATTGTCACCTTCTCCTCGCCTGACCTTGTCTGGCTCGGCAACGGTGCCATCCTCGGTCTGCCCGTGCCGGTCGCGATCACGCTCGGCATGCTGGCCCTCAGCTGTGCTGTAGTGCGCGGATCGGCGCTCGGGCTGTTGATCGAGGCAACCGGCGGCAATGCGCGGGCGAGCGAGCTTGCCGGGGTTGGTACGCGCGCCATGATCCTGGCTGTCTATGTCTGGTGCGGCGTCTGCGCAGCGCTTGCCGGCGTGATTGCGGCCGCGGACATCATGGGCGCCGATGCCAACAATGCCGGCCTTTGGCTCGAACTCGACGCCATTCTCGCGGTGGTGATCGGCGGCTCCTCGCTGTTCGGAGGCCGCTTCAGCCTCGTGCTCGCGGTGTTGGGGGCGCTCATCATCCAGACCATGAACACCGGAATTTTGCTGTCGGGCTATCCGCCGGAATTCAACCTTCTGGTCAAGGCGGGGGTGGTGCTCGCGGTGCTGCTGCTGCAATCGCCGAAATTCTCGGGGCTTGCCGGAATGGCGATGCGGCTGCGGAGGACGAAAGCATGAAAGGCCTGCCGCCCGTCCTGATCACGGCGATCGTGCTCGTTGCGGGCTCCGTGCTCTGTGCCGTGCAATTTCCCAACATTGCCTCCACACGCGTGGTTGGCAATCTCCTCACCGACAACGCCTTTCGCGGCATCGTCGCCATCGGCATGACCTTCGTCATCATCTCTGGCGGCATTGATCTGTCGGTCGGCTCGGTGATCGGTTTCACCACGATCTTCGTGGCAATGGCGATCGAGCGCTGGGGCGTGCCGCCGCTCTTAGCCTTCGTTGCCGTCCTCGCGCTGTCGGCTGCTTTCGGTGCGGCGATGGGCGCCACCATCCATGTCTTCGATCTGCCGCCTTTCATCGTAACACTCGCCGGTATGTTTCTGGCGCGCGGCGCAAGCTTTCTGCTCTCGACGGAATCGGTGCCGATCACAGCACCGGTCTATTCCACCGTATCGGATTTCGCGCTGCGCGTGCCGGGCGGCGGGCGGCTGACGGCGGTTGCCATGATCATGCTCGCCATCGTGATCGGCGGCGCGTTGCTGCTGCGGCTCACGAGGTTCGGCGCCAATGTCTATGCGCTCGGCGGCAGCCGGACCACCGCAAGCCTGATGGGCGTTGCGGTCGGCAAGATGACGGTGAAAATCTATATGTTGTCGAGTCTGCTCGCCGGGATCGCCGGCATCGTCTTCTCGTTCTACACCAGCGCAGGCTATTCGCTCTCTGCCGTTGGCGTCGAGCTCGATAGTATCGCCGCTGTCGTGATCGGCGGCACGCTGCTCACGGGCGGGCAGGGATCGGTGATCGGCACATTCCTGGGTGTGCTGATCCAGGGCCTAATCCAGACCTACATCAATTTCGACGGGACGCTGTCGAGCTGGTGGACCAAGATCGCGACCGGCGTGCTGCTGTTCGTCTTCATCGTGCTGCAACAGGGGCTGGTCGCGCTCGCGCGCCGGCCTGTTGCCGGTCGTGCGGGAGCCGCCACATGACCTCGCGCATCGTCATCATCCCGACGCGACGGGCTCATTCCAACCATGCGGAGGTGGCCCGGTCGATCGGCGTCGACATCATCGCCGGCCGCTACGCCGAAGGCACACGGCTGCCGGGCGATGCCGAGATGATCGCGATGTTCGGCGTGTCGCGGCCGGTGCTGCGGGAGAGCGTGAAGACGCTGGTCGCCAAGGGCCTGCTCACCACCAAGGCGCGGGTCGGCACCGTCGTGCGTGAGCGTGCGGCCTGGAACATGTTCGATGCCGACGTGCTGGCCTGGCATCTGGATGCCGGCATCGACAAGCGCTTTCTCAACGACCTCGCCGAGATCCGTCTCGCGGTCGAGCCGCGCGCGGCCGCGCTCGCGGCGGCACAGCGGTCCGAGGAGGATGTCGCCGAACTCCGCCGCAGCATGGATCGCATGCGGCGTGAAGCGTCCGACTCCGTCGGCTTCGCCGATGCCGATCTTGCGCTGCATGTCGCGGTGGCGCGCGCCTCCGGCAATCTGTTCATGCGCTCGATCGGTCACGTCATCGAGGCTGCGCTGCGCGCCTCTTTCCTGCTCAGCGCACCGGTCGAGCCCGGGGACCGCGATACCGTGCTGCTCTGGCACCAGAAGATTGTCGACGCCATCGCGGCTGGCGATGCGGAACTCGCGTCGGAGGCCATGGTCCACGTCATTCACAATGGCACGCGTCGCCACGACGGCGCGGTGATCGAGGTCATGGCGGCCGGGGCGCGGCCATCCGCGGAAACTGGAGAGCCGGCGTGACGGATATTCGCATTGCCATCGTCGGTTTCGGCAAGATTTCGCGCGACCAGCATGTCGGTGCGATTGCCGCGACGCCGGGGGTAACGCTTGCCGCGATTGCCAGCCATACTGGTTCGCTGCCGGGACTGCCGCATTTCAGCACGATCGAGGAACTGCTGGAACACGGCCCTCCGGTCGATGCGGTCTCGCTGTGCACGCCGCCGCAAGCGCGGCGCGCCGCGGCCGCTGCCGCGCTCGCTGCAGGCAAGCACGTTATGCTGGAGAAGCCGCCGGGCACAGGTGTGACCGAGCTCGATCCGCTGATCGCGATGGCGGCGGAGGCGAAGCGGACGCTGTTTGCGACCTGGCATTCGCGCTATGCGCCGGCGGTCGAACCCGCGCGCGCATGGCTGGCGACGGCCCGTATCAAATCGGTACACATCAACTGGAAGGAAGACGTCCGCGTCTGGCATCCCGGACAGGCCTGGATCTGGGAGCCGGGCGGCCTCGGCGTGTTCGATCCCGGCATCAACGCGCTGTCGATCCTGACCCACATCCTGCCAAAGCCGGTCTTCATCACCACGGCCGAACTGGCCTTTCCCGCCAATTGTCAGGCGCCGATCGCCGCGAACCTGAAGCTGGCCGACATTGACGGCCTGCCCGTCACAGCCGAATTCGACTTTCGCCAGACTGGTCCGCAGAGCTGGGATATCGCCGTGGAAACCGACCTGGGGAACATGACGTTGTCTGGCGGCGGGCGGCGCATGTCGATCGACGGCAAGGCGGTTGCGGAGGAACCCGATGAGGAATATCGCGCGTTATACCGGCGCTTCATCAGGCTCTGCGCAACAGGCGCGAGCGACGTCGATCTTGCGCCGCTGCGTCTCGTCGCGGATTCCTTCATGGTCGGCAAGCGCGTAATCGTCGAACCCTTTGTGGACTGACCATGGCTGGCGCAAGAATGGAACAAGACGTCTTCGGAACGCTGCCGGATGGCCGCAAGGTCGAGCGCATCGTGCTGCGCGGGCAGGGCGGCTTCGAAGCCCGCATCATCACCCATGGTGCAGTGTTGCAGGCCTTGATCGCGCCGGATGCGACCGGAGGGTACAACGACGTCGTGTTCGGCCATGACGCGTTCGCCGGCTATCTCGCCGAACGAAAGTTCTTCGGCGCGACTATTGGCCGCTATGCTAACCGCATCGCCAATGGTCGATTTTCGCTGGACGGAGAAAGCGTGCAGCTCCCCGTCAACAATGGCCCCAATGCGCTGCATGGCGGTCTGGACGGGTTCGACCGCAAGCTCTGGGAGATTGCGGACATCGACGATAGCGCCGAGCCCGCGGTGACGCTGACTTACACCAGTCCGCATGGCGAGGAGCATTATCCGGGCCGGCTCGATGTGCGCGTGACCTATCGCGTCACCGGCCCGACCGAGCTGTCGCTCATCATGGAGGCGCGAACCGATCGGCCGACCGTCGTCAATCTGACCAACCACAGCTTCTTCAATCTGGAAGGTGCGACCTCGGGCACGTCCGTTCTCGACCACAGGCTTACGGTCGCCGCCGACCATTTCTTGGCCATCGATCCCACCGCGATCCCGCTGCCGGAGCCGCCGCACGCGGTCGCCGGCACGCCGTTCGATTTCCGCAACGCGCGTCCCGTCGGCGAGCGCATCCGCGAGAACGATCAGCAATTGCGCCACGGCAAGGGCTATGACCACACCTATTGTCTCGGGCGCGACGGCAAGCTTGCATTTGCGGCGCGGCTGGAGGCGCCACGCTCGGGGCGGATCATGGAGCTCTTCACCGATCAGCCCGGCCTTCAGGTCTATTCCGGCAACTATCTCGACGGTGCGATTTCAGGAAAGGGCGGCAAGCTGATCCGGCAGTCGGACGCGATCTGCCTCGAGCCGCACATCTGGCCAGACGCGCCGAACCGGCCGGACTTTCCGAGCCCGCGCCTCGATCCCGGCCAGGCCTATAGGCATCACACGGTCTATCGCTTTGCGGCGAGGGCGCCATGATCGAGCGGGTCCCGACTTCCGTCCTCTCGGCCGAGCCGTGCCATCTCGGCGAAGGGCCGAGCTATGACGTTACGACCGATACCGCCTGGTGGTTCGACATTCGCGAGGGACGTCTGTTCGAGGCGCATCTCGGCAGTCGAAGCGTTCGCACCCACGCACTCGGCCGGATGGCAAGCGCGCTCGGGCGCATCGATGCCGAGCGGCAGTTGATCGTCGCGGAGGATGGTCTCTACATCCGCAACGTCGCCGATGGCCTGATGTCGCTGTTCTGTCCGCTCGAAGCAGATAAACCCGACACGCGCTCGAACGATTCCCGCGTGCACCCCTCCGGTACCTTCTGGATCGGGACAATGGGAAAGCAGGCCGAGCGGGGAGCGGGTGCGATCTATGCGCTCCATCGCGGCAATATGGCGACGCTGTTTCCGGGGATCAGCATTCCGAACTCGATCTGCTTCTCGCCGGATGGCGCCACCGGCTATTTCACCGACACCGCCCATTCCGTGCTTTACGCGGTGCCACTCGATCCTGCGACTGGCCTGCCCCGAGGCGAGCCAGAGGTGCTGTTGCGCCATTCCGGGACCGGCGGCCTCGATGGTTCGGTGTGCGACGCCGACGGCCAGATCTGGAACGCCTGTTGGGGCGCGGGCCGTATCGATGTCTATTCGCCGCAAGGCGAGCGCATGCGCTCACTGAGCGTGCCGGCCAGGCAGTCGAGCTGCCCGGCCTTTGTCGGTTCCGATCTGTCGCGTCTGCTTGTCACCTCGGCCTGGCAGGATATGGACGCCGCAGCGCGCGTCGGCGATCCGCAAGCCGGCTATACGTTTTTATTGGAGGCATCGGCGCGCGGTCGCGCGGAGCCCGACGTCAAGCTCGCATAGGAGACGACAGGCCGCCCACGACCAACGTTCGCGACGAAACCAAAGAAACAGTCTGAGACCCAAGGGAGTGAAATATGCTGAAGCTGAAAACGACATTGTTGGCGCTGGCGTTGGCGGGCGCTGCGACGATGGCCGCAGGCACCATCGCGTCTGCGCAGGACAAGGCGACGGTCGGCATCGCCATGCCGACCAAGTCCTCGGCGCGCTGGATCGACGACGGCAACAACATGGTGAAAGTGCTGAAGGAGCGCGGCTACAACACTGATCTACAATATGCCGAGGACGATATCCCGAACCAGCTCTCACAGGTCGAGAACATGGTGACCAAGGGCGCCAAGGCGCTTGTGATTGCCGCGATCGATGGCACAACTCTGTCCGACGTGCTCAAGCAGGCCAAGGCCAAGGGGATTACCATCATCGCCTATGACCGCCTGATCCGCGGTACGCCTAACGTCGACTACTACGCCACTTTCGACAATTTCCAGGTCGGCGTGCTGCAGGCGCAGTCGATCGAGCAGGGGCTCGGTTTGAAGGACGGCAAGGGCCCGTTCAACATCGAGCTGTTCGGCGGCTCGCCCGACGACAACAACGCCTACTTCTTCTACAATGGCGCGATGAGCGTGCTGAAGCCGTACATCGACAGCGGCAAGCTCCTCGTCGCCTCCGGCCAGATGGGCATGGACAAGGTTGCGACGTTGCGCTGGGACGGCGCCACCGCGCAGGCCCGCATGGACAATCTGCTCAGCGCCTATTACGGCAAGAAGAAACTGAACGCGGTGCTGTCTCCCTATGACGGCATTTCGATCGGCATCATCTCCTCGCTGAAGGGCGTCGGATACGGCAGCGTCGACCAACCGATGCCGATCATCTCCGGCCAGGACGCCGAGGTGCCCTCGATCAAGGCAATGCTGCGCGGCGATCAGTACTCGACCATCTTCAAGGACACCCGCGATCTCGCCAAGGTGACCGCTGACATGGTCGATGCGGCGCTTGCGGGCAAGCAGGTCACGGTCAACGACACCAAGACCTACGAGAACGGCGTCAAGACTGTCCCGTCCTACCTGCTCAAGCCGGTCGTGGTCTACAAGGACAATTGGGAAAAGCTGCTGGTCGACAGCGGCTATTACAAGAAGTCGCAGTTTCAGTGACAGGTCGCTCTCCACGCGAGCGGGGAGAGCTGCGCTATGGGACGAAATGTGTGTCCACGAACTCGTCATGCCCGGGCTTGTCCCGGGCATCCACGTCCTTCCTTGCAAGCGCCAGCACGTGGATGGCCGGGAGAAGCCCGGCCATGGCGACGCGAAAAGGCCCGGGAGTGTGATCCAATGAGTGCCATGCTGGAGATGCGAAACGTCAGCAAGAGTTTTTCCGGCGTGCAGGCGCTGCGCGACGTGAATTTCTCGGTCGAGGCCGGCCAGATCCACGCCCTCGTCGGCGAGAACGGGGCGGGCAAGTCCACGCTGATGAAGGTGCTGAGCGGCGTCTACCCCCACGGCAGCTACGAGGGCACCATTGTCTTCGACGGCGAAGAGCGTCGCTTCCGCGACATCAACGAGTCCGAGGCGCTCGGCATCATCATCATCCACCAGGAGCTGGCGCTGATCCCGCTGATGTCGATCGCTGAAAACATCTTTCTGTCGCACCCGCCGTCGAGGCTCGGTGTGATCGATCGCGACGAGGTCTATCGGCGCACGCGGGAGCTGCTGGCGCAGGTGGGCCTGAAAGAATCCCCGGATACGCTGATCACCGATCTCGGTGTCGGCAAGCAGCAGCTGGTCGAGATCGCGAAGGCACTCTCCAAGCGGGTGCGGATGCTGATCCTGGACGAGCCGACCGCAAGTCTCAACGAGGCCGACAGCGCCGCGCTGCTGGAACGCCTCATGGCATTCCGCGCGCAGGGCATCGGCTCGATCCTGATCTCGCACAAGCTCAACGAGGTGGCCAGGGTCGCCGATCACATCACCGTGCTGCGAGACGGCCGCACCGTCGACAGCATCGATTGCCATGCCGAGCCGATTCAGGAAGACCGGATCATCCGCAGCATGGTCAACCGCGATCTCGCCCATCGCTTTCCCGGGCGCAGCGCGACCATCGGCGATCCCGTGCTCGAGGTCGCTCACTGGTCGGTCTATCACCCCATTCATCCTGAACGTCAGGTGATCAAGTCTGTCAATTTCAGCGTCAAGCGCGGAGAGGTGGTGGGCATCGCAGGCTTGATGGGCGCCGGTCGCACTGAATTCGCCATGAGCCTGTTCGGCCGTTCCTGGGGCGCCAATATCAGCGGCCGGATCAGGCTCGAAGGCCGTGACGTCGCGCTGCCGAACGTCGCCGCAGCGATCGACGCTGGCCTCGCCTACGTGACCGAGGATCGCAAGCAGCTCGGATTGATCCTCGCCGACGACGTCCGCAAGAACATTACGCTGGCGAGCCTCGAGCAGGTCGCGCCCAACAGGGTGATCGACGACATCTCCGAGCTGAAGGTCGCAACCGACTATCGGAACCGGATGCGGATCCGATGCTCCGATGTGTACCAGGAGACCGGCCAGCTTTCGGGCGGAAACCAGCAGAAGGTCGTGCTGTCGAAATGGCTGATGACCGATCCCAAGGTCCTGATCCTGGACGAGCCGACGCGGGGCATCGACGTCGGTGCCAAATACGAAATTTACGGTATCATCAACGAGCTTGCAGAAGCTGGCCGCGGCGTCGTGGTGATCTCCTCGGAGATGCCAGAGCTGCTCGGCATCTGCGACCGAATCTGCGTCATGAACGACGGTGCCTTCGTCGGTGAATTCACGGGCGCGGAAGCGACGCAGGAAAAGATCATGCGCGCCATCATGCGCAATGAACGAAGCCATGGATACGGCGCGACCGAGCTCGCGGAGATGGGAGGGGAGCGGCCATGACCGACAAGACGGTATCGCTACCCGAGGAGCGCCGGCACGGCAGCTTCATCAAGAACAATCTGCGCAATTACGGCATGCTGCTGTCGTTGATCGCGATCATGCTGTTCTTCCAGGTCATGACGGGCGGCACGCTGCTGCAGCCGCTGAACCTCACCAATCTGGTGCTGCAGAACAGCTACATCGTCATCATGGCGCTGGGTATGCTGCTGGTGATCGTCACCGGCCACATCGATCTGTCGGTCGGTTCGGTCGCGGGCTTTGTCGGTGCTGTCGCCGCTTTGCTTATGGTCACCTACAAGGTCGACTATACGATTGCGTTCATCGCATGCCTCGCCCTCGGGGCCGCCATCGGCGCGGCGCAGGGCTATTGGGTGGCCTATTTCAAGATCCCGTCCTTCATCGTGACGCTGGCCGGTATGCTGGTGTTCAAGGGGCTGGCGCTGGCGGTGCTGCAGGGCCAGTCGCTCGGGCCGTTCCCGCCGACCTTCCAGAAATTGTCCTCGGGCTTCATTCCGGAGCTGTTGCCCGAAGCGGGCACGCTGCATCCGACGTCGATGCTCATCGGGGCGGTACTGGCGCTGGGGCTGGTCTATGCGAGCGCCAGGAGCCGCTCGCGCGAGCTCTCGCACGGCATCGAGGTCGAGCCTTACGCATTCTTCCTGGCAAAGAGCATCGTGCTGGCCTGTGCCGTGCTATACTTCACCTATCTGATTGCGACTTATCGCGGCTTGCCCAACGTTCTGGTGATCATGGGCGTCTTGATCGCGCTCTACGGCTTCGTCACCCGCCGCACCGTGATCGGCCGCCAGATCTACGCCGTCGGCGGCAATGCGAAGGCTGCAGGCCTGTCGGGCATCAAGACCGAGCGGCTGACCTTCCTCACCTTCGTCAACATGGGCGTGCTGGCCGCGCTTGCCGGGCTCGTCTTCGCCGCGCGGCTCAACACTGCGACGCCCAAGGCAGGCCTTGGTTTCGAGCTCGACGTCATCGCAGCCTGCTTCATCGGCGGTGCCTCGGCCTATGGCGGTGTCGGGCGCGTCGGCGGCGCCGTGGTCGGCGCCATGATCATGGGCGTGATGAACAACGGCATGTCGATCCTCGGCATCGGTATCGATTACCAGCAGGTGATCAAGGGACTGGTGCTGTTAGGCGCGGTGTGCATCGACGTCTACAATCAACGGCGTTGAGCCCGCGCCGATGCTGATGGCCTGCGGCGATGCGCTGATCGACTTCGTGCCGACGCAGAGCGTGGAGGGACGCGAAGCGGTGATGCCGGTGGTGGGCGGCTCTTGTCTGAACGTCGCCATCGGTCTGGCGCGGCTCGGTGCGCAGAGCGGCTTCGTCGGCGGCATCTCGACCGACATGTTCGGGCAGATGATCGCCGATCATGCCGCGGCATCAAACGTCGATCTGGGGTTTGCGAAGCGCAGCGATCACCGGACCACGCTGGCCTTCGTCCGCATCATTGCGGGCGAGACGAGTTATGCCTTCTACGATCAGGGGACCGCTGCACGAAGCTGGACGTACCGGCGAGGAGAAATTCCATTTGCTGACGTGGAAGCGGTTCACGTTGGTTCGACCACATTGATCAATGGTCAAGGGGCAGCCGAGACCAAGGCCCTGATCGCGGACGCACGGGCGACATCGACGATCGCGTTCGATCCGAATTGCCGGCCCAATCTGGTCAAGGACAAGGCGGCCTATCTCGCACGCATGGCGGAGTTCGCAAGCGACGCCGACCTCATCAAGATGTCGGACGTCGACTTCGCCTATCTCTTTGGAACTGAGCCTTACGAGCAACGCGTGCGGGCGCTGCTCGGGCGGGGCGCCAGCCTCGTGGTCATCACTTGCGGCGGCGACGGTGCGATGGCTTGGCACGCCAAGGCAGGGCGGATCGACGTCGCCGCGCCGACGGTCGACATCGCCGACACCATCGGTGCCGGCGACAGTTTTCAGGCGGCGTTGCTGTTTGCCTTGCAAAGGCAAGGGTCGCTGGCCCGGCAGCATCTGGCGGACATCGGTACCTGTGAACTCCGACGCGTGCTGACCTTCGCCGCCACCTGCGCCGGCATCACCTGCACCCGTCCGGGCGCCGATCCGCCCTGGAGCCATGAGGTGTGTCCGGGCTGGTAGTACCGCGCCCGGGTATCGTTCCGGGATGTTCCGGTGAACTGTGGCCATGCGTCGGCGGAAATGGACAGGAGGTGGGCTCACTGGCAAGGTCCGCGCGTCCTGACGCGAGCCTGTCCATCCATGAGCGACGATCTCTGTTTCCTGTCCGCCGTCGAGCTGCGCGAACGTATCCACAGCAAGGAGATTTCCCCGGTCGAGGTCACGCGCGCCGTGCTCGCGCGCGCCGAGGCGCTCCAGCCCGAACTGAACTGCTTCATTACGCTCTGCGGCGAGGAGGCGATGGCCGAGGCGCGCGCCGCCGAGCGAAAGATGATGGCGGGGGAACCGCTCGGCCTGCTGCACGGCATCCCCTACACCGTCAAGGACATCGTCAACACCCGCGGCGTGACGACCACGTTCGGCGCCGTCCCCTACAAGGACAATGTGCCGACGGAGGACGCCGTCGCGGTCGCAAGGCTGCGCAGCGAAGGCGCGATCCTGATCGGCAAGACAACGACGCCGGAATTCGGCAGCAAATGCCTGACCGACTCGCCGCTGTTCGGTCGTACCCGAAACGCGTGGGACCCGCGGCGCTCCTGCGGCGGCTCCAGCGGCGGCGCGGCGGTGGCTGTTGCGAGCGGCATCGCCCCGCTGGCGGTCGCGACCGATGGGGGCGGCTCGACGCGCATTCCAGCCGCCTGCAACGGCGTGGTCGGACTGAAGCAGAGCAATGGCGTGATCGCGCACAGCCAGGCGCTCGATGCGTTCGGCAACCAGACCTACGTTACGCCGATGACGCGCGATGTCGCCGACACCGCCCTGATGATGCAGGCCATGGCCGGCGAGGATGCTTGCGATCCCTGGTCGATCGGCGTCCCCGTACCCGATTTCATCGGCACGTCCGTTCCGCGCGGCGATCTGCGCGGGCGAAAGATCCTGTTCTGCGCCGCGCCGCCCGGACGCCCGGCCTCCGCCGATGTCGCAGCCAGCTTCAAGGCGGGCCTCGATCGGCTCGCAGGTCTCGGGGCCGAGCTCGAGGAATTTTCCGGCGAGGGGTTTGACGTCGAGCGGATCTGGCGCGCCATCAACCACACCGTCTGGCGCGCGCGGTTTTCGAAGCTGGTGGCCGAGCATGGCGACGTTCTCAGCGAGGCCTTCGTCAAGCAGGTTGCGCTCGCCTCTGATGTCAGCGGCGTTGCTTATCAGGAGGCGATGTTCGCCCGCACCGCGCTGTTCCGCCGCGTGCAATCCCTGCTTGCGCTTGGGCATTTTCTGGCGATGCCGACCATCATGCGCACCGCGCTGCCGATCGACCAGGACCTGTTCGGCAGCATCGAGATCGACGAGGCGCATTTCGACAGCGTCCGCCCGCACTGGTTCCCCTGGACCATGCCGTTCAACATGACCGGTCACCCCGCGATCAGTCTGCCCTGCGGCTTCGGCGGCGACGGTCTGCCGATCGGACTGCAGCTCGTCGGACGCTTCCGCGCCGATGCCGAATTGCTACGCGTCAGTGCGCTGTTCGAGGCCTCTCACGACCTGCTGTCCCGGCGACCGGGATGAATGGATGCGAGCTGCAAAGAGCTTGCGTCCGGCGCCCGGGCATGTTGATCGTGCGACGGATGAGCCCTGAACCCGATCGCGCATGAGCGTCTTTGTCCTCCGACGTGTCCTGACCTTGCTGGCGACGCTGGTCGGCGCATCCGTGATCATTTTCCTGGTGCTGGACGCGCTTCCGGGCAATGCCGCGCAGATGCTGATGGGGGCGGACGCGTCGGCTGACGCAGTCCGCGCGCTCACCGTCAAGCTCGGGCTCGATCAGCCGCTGGCGGTTCGCTACCTGCAATGGATCAGGGGACTGCTGACCGGCGATCTCGGCAACAGCTATGCCTATGGCACGCCGGTCGGGAGCTTGATCGTCGAGCGGATGGCGCTGACCATTCCGCTCGCGATCATGTCGATGCTGATCACCGTGGTGCTGGCACTGTCGGCAGGCATCTACACGGCCGCCAACCACAACAAGCTCGGCGACGTCGGCGTGATGTCGCTGACCCAGATCGGCATCGCGCTGCCGAATTTCTGGTTCGCGATTCTCCTGGTGCTGCTGTTCTCGGTGCGGCTGCAATGGTTGTCGGCGGGCGGTTTTCCGGGCTGGGAGGACGGCATCTGGCCGGGCGTCAAATCGCTGCTGCTGCCGGCGGTCTCGCTCGCGGTGGTGCAGGCCGCGATCCTCGCGCGCGTCACGCGCTCGGCCGTGCTGGAGGTCTTGCGTGAAGACTTCGTCCGCACCGCGCGCGCAAAGGGGCTCGGCAAGCGCGAGGTGCTTTGGAGCCACGTGCTGCGCAACGCCATGATCCCGGTGATGACGGTCATGGGGCTGCAATTCGCCAATCTGCTTGCCGGCACCATCGTGATCGAGAACGTGTTCTATCTGCCGGGCCTCGGCCGGCTGATCTTCCAGTCGATCGCCAACCGCGATCTCATCGTCGTGCGCAACTGCGTGATGTTGCTGGCCGCCATGGTCGTGATCGTCAATTTCGTGGTCGACGTGCTCTATGCCTTGATCGATCCCCGCATCAAGGTCCATGATCTATGAGCGCGCCGCTGACATCATCGGTTGACGCACCTATCGTGGCGCGCCCCGTGCCGCCCCGGACGTTCTGGGGCCGCGCGCTGCGCCATCGCAGCTTTGTACTGGGCGGTGCGCTCAGCCTGCTGGTGCTCGCGTCGGCGCTGCTGTCGCTGGTGTGGACGCCGTGGTCGCCTTACGAGATCGACATCGCTGCAAAACTCAGGCCGCCGTCGGCTGCGCACTGGCTCGGCACTGATTCCTTCGGCCGCGACATCGTTTCGCTGCTGCTGGCGGGCGCGCGCTCGACCATCATGGTCGGCGTCATCGCCGTGAGCATCGGTCTCACCTTCGGCGTCTGCCTCGGCCTGATCGCATCGGCCAAGCGCGGCTGGACCGAGGAGATCATCATGCGGTTCTCTGATTTCGCCTTCGCCTTTCCGGCGGTGTTGTCGGCGATCATGCTCGCCGCGGTGGTGGGGCCGGGCATGGTGACCTCGATCGTCGCAATCGGCATGTTCCAGATCCCGACGCTGACCCGGCTGACACGCGGCTCCGCCAACGCGATCTGGGCGCGCGAATTCGTGCTGGCGGCGCGTGCGTCAGGCAAGGGCAAGTTCCGCATCACCATCGAGCATGTGCTGCCGAACATCCTGTCGATCCTGATCGTCCAGGCCACCATCCAGTTCGCGCTTGCCATCCTCGCCGAAGCCGCGCTGTCCTATCTCGGTCTCGGCACGCAGCCGCCGCAACCGTCCTGGGGCCGGATGCTGAACGATGCGCAGACGCTGCTGTTCCAGTCGCCGATGCTCGCGGTCTATCCGGGCGCCGCCATCGCCGTCGCGGTGCTCGGTCTCAATCTCCTCGGCGATGGCCTGCGCGATCTGCTCGATCCCCGGCTGGCGCGGGAGCGGTGACGATGGACGAGCACGCCACCACACCGCTGATCGCCGTCGATAATCTCGGCGTGCGCCTCAATACCAGCCGTGGGCCGGCGCAGGCCGTGCGCGGCGTCAGCTTTGCGCTCAAGCGCGGCGAGACGCTCGGGCTCGTGGGTGAATCCGGCTGCGGCAAATCGGTGACGGCGCTGTCGCTGATGGGACTGTTGCCCGACAGTGCAAGCATCACCGGCAGCATCAAGCTGGAGGGACGCGAACTCGCCGGTTTGTCCGACGCGGATTATTGTGGCTTGCGTGGCAACCGCATCAGCATGATCTTCCAGGAGCCGATGACCGCGCTCAATCCGATGCATACGATCGGGCACCAGGTCGCCGAGCCGCTGCAGCGTCATAAGGCCTATTCGGCGTCGCAGGCGCGGCGGGAGGCGATCGCCTTGCTCGACCGGGTCGGACTGCCGGATCCGTCGAGGCGGATCGACGCCTATCCGCACCAGTTTTCTGGCGGTCAGCGCCAGCGCGTCACCATCGCCATGGCGCTCGCCTGCGAGCCGGACCTGCTGATCGCGGACGAGCCGACCACAGCGCTCGACGTCACGATCCAGGGCCAGATCCTCGATCTCATCGCCGAACTCGTCGAGGAGCGCGGCATGTCGATGATCCTGATCTCGCACGATCTCGGCGTCATCGCCGAGAACGTTCAGCGCATGATGGTGATGTATGGCGGCACGGTGGTCGAGAGCGGGTCGACCGACGAGGTGTTTCGCCGCATGGGCCATCCCTATACGCAAGGCCTGTTCCGCGCACGGCCGAAGCTTGGCGCGCGGAAGGGAACGCGGCTGACGACCATTGCAGGCACAGTGCCCGAGCTCGTCGACCTGCCGGCCGGCTGCGCCTTCGGCGATCGCTGTCCGCTGGTCGAAGACCGATGCCGCGCGGCGCTGCCGCCGGTGGTCGAGGTCGGCGCAGGGCACGGCGTGCGATGCGTGCGGACCGACGTCTCGATGGCCGCGCATGTCGGAGCGCCCGCATGACGGCGGTGCCGCTTCTCGACGTGAAGGATCTCGAGCAGCGCTACACGCTGCCGCGTGAAAGCCTGTTCCGTCCGCCGGGGCAGGTGCGCGCCCTCAATGGCGTCAGCGTGCAGGTTCAGGCTGGCAAGAGCCTCGGTATTGTCGGCGAATCCGGCTCGGGCAAGTCGACCTTCGCACGGGTGGTGATGGCGCTGGAACGTCCGACGTCCGGGCAGGTCACGCTGCTCGGCCGCGATCTCAACCAGATCTCGGCCGACGAGCTGCGCCGCGCCCGTCGCGACTTCCAGATGGTGTTTCAGGACCCCTACGGCTCGCTCGATCCGCGCCAGACGATCGCGCGCATCGTCGCCGAACCTCTCACGGTGCTCGATGACGCCGACCGCTCCACGTTTCGCACGCGCGTTTCCGCGGTGCTGAAACAGGTCGGCCTGCGCGAAGCGGACATTGATAAATATCCGCACGAATTCTCCGGCGGCCAGCGCCAGCGCATCGCGATCGCGCGTGCGCTGGTCACGCAGCCGAAATTGATCGTCGCGGACGAGCCGGTCTCCGCGCTCGACGTCTCCGTGCAGGCGCAGGTGCTGAACCTGATGCAGGACCTACAGGAGCAATTCGGCCTCAGCTACGTCCTCATCAGCCACGACCTCGCCGTGGTCGACTATCTCTGCGACGAGGTCGCGGTGATGTATCTCGGCCGGATCGTGGAGCAGGGGCGGCCGGAGGATCTGTTCGCGCACTGTGCCCATCCCTACACGCGCGCGCTGCTGGACGCCGTGCCGCGGGCGCGGCCCGGTGGCAGCCGGCGGCGGCGCGGGGCCCAGGCGATCGCATCGCAATCGGCCGTCGCGAGCGGGTGTCCTTATGCCGCGCGCTGTTCACTCGCAGACCAGCATTGCCGCGAGGTTCTGCCCTTGCTACGCAAGGTGGGCGAGACGCATCTTGCCGCCTGCCACAAGGCGGAGGCGGTGATGGCTTTGCCGCAAGTGGCCATGGACGGTTAGTATCCCCATGGAATTTGCGTAGGCTGGGAAGAGAAGAAGGCCGGGGAGTTACGCATGTTCAGGAAACTGTCGATCGTCGCATTTGCCGCCGCGCTGGTCGCCGCACCGCTACCGGTGCTGGCGCAGAGCAAGAAGGACAGCGTCGTCATGGCCATGGTGCTGGAGCCGCCGGGGCTCGATCCCACCATCGCCGCGGCGGCCGCGATCGCCGAAGTCACGCTCTACAACATCTACGAGACGCTGACCAAGATCAACGAGGACGGCTCGGTCTCGCCCTTGCTGGCGGAGAGCTGGACCGCATCGCCCGACCTGAAGACCTATACGTTCAAGCTGCGCAAGGGCGTCAAGTTCCAGAACGGCGAGCCGTTCGACTCTGCGGCGGTGAAGTTCTCGTTCGAGCGCAACGCGATTGCGACCAGCACCAACAAGGACAAGAGCCTGTTCCAGGCGTTCGAGAAGGTCGAGGCGCCCGACGCCGACACGGTCGTGATCTCGGTGAAATATTCCGAGCCGAACCTGCCGTTCCTGCTCGGGCAGGCGAGCGGCTCGATCGTCGAGCCGAAGAGTGCGGCTACCAACGGCACGCAGCCGGTCGGCACCGGGCCGTATCAGTTAGGGGCCTGGGCCAAGGGCTCATCGATCACGCTGAACAAGTGGGCCGACTATCGCAACGCGGCCGCGATCAAGCTGTCGAAGGTGACGATCCGCTTCATCTCCGATCCGGCGGCGCAGACCGCCGCGCTGCTCTCGGGCGACGTCGATGCGTTCCCGCGCGTTGCCGCGGCGCGCGCCATCGGCCAGTTCAAGGCCGATCCGCGCTTCAACGTCATGGTCGGCGGCTCCCGCGCCAAGACCATCGTTGGGATCAATCACAAGAAGAAGCCGCTCGATGACGTCCGCGTGCGCCGCGCCATCCTCGCTGCGGTCGATCGCAAGGCGATGATCGACGGCGCCGCCGATGGTTTCGGTACGCCGATCGGCAGCTTCTACGTGCCCGGCGCGCTCGGCTATGTCGACACGACAGGCATCAACCCCTACGATCCCGAGAAGGCCAGGAAGCTGCTGGCCGAGGCCGGCATCACCACGCCGCTCGAGCTGTCGTTGAAGCTGCCGCCGCCGTCCTATGCGCGGATGGGCGGCGAGATCCTCGCGGCCCAGCTCGCCAAGGTCGGCATCATCGCCAAAATTGAGAACGTCGAATGGGCGCAGTGGCTGTCGCAGGTGTTCGCGCCGAACGGCCCGCACAATTTCGACCTCACCATCGTCAGCCATGTCGAGCCGATCGACCTCGTCAAGATCATGGAGCCGGACTACTATCTCGGCTACAACAACGAGGCCTTCAACGCGCTCTACAAGCAGATCGTCGCGACGCCCGACGAGGCCGGCCGCGCAAAGCTGCTCGGCGATGCCCAGCGCATGCTGGCCACCGATGCCGTTGCCGGCTTCGTCTACCAGCCGCAGCTCATCACCATCATCAACAAGAAGCTGAAGGGCGTCTGGAAGGACGTGCCGCAATACGAGAATGATTTCTCGACGTGGTATTGGGAGTAGGGGCCAGCGTTGCCGTGCCCTCTCCCTTGTGGGAGAGGGCAGCTCCGCTCGCAGACACGCTCGCGCTGGGGTGAGGGGTATATCGCCGCGTCGGCGTTCTCTGTTTCTTGGGCAGCTCTATCCGCGGAGAGTGACCCTTCATCCGGCGCTTCGCGTCACCTTCTCCCACAAGGGGAGAAGGAAGAGCTCAGCACAAAATTCTGAAAACAACCCCATGCACAGTAGCCGGGGTAATCATTTCAATGGCTTGCGCGATCCGATCGAAGGCTCGCCAAAATAACCGCTGTGCCCTTGACCCGTCGGGCAATACACTGGCATGATGCCACCATCGGTTAATCCGAATAGCGACCCGCCGGCATCGGGGCCGACCCTTTCGGCGGGGCGAGACCGCGATGACAGGCATCATCAGGACCGACACTGCAGCCCGCCGGGTGATGGTCCGACATTGCCGGAAGCAGGGACACCTCATGGACAGGCGTTACGCAGGTCGGCTTATTGCGACCTTGTTGCTGTCGATTGTCGCATTCCCCAACACGGGCCTGTCGCAGGGCAAGTCCCTCAGGGACCAGTTGGTCGGCACCTGGATCTACGTGTCCAGCACCGGCACGCGCGAAGATGGCAGTGCCGTGCAGCGGCCGGCTCTGCAAGGCGCCGTCACCTATACGGCCGAGGGCCGCTTCCATTTCATCACGGTGCGCTCCGATGCGCCGAAATATGCATCCGGCGATTGCTCTCGTCCCTCTCCGGAGGAGGCCATGGCCATTGCGTCGGGCGTGGTTGCCCACACGGGAACGTACACGGTCGATGAAGGTACGCGGACGATCCACGCAACATCGAGACCAGTTCGTTTCCGAATCTGGTCGGAGCGCCAAATCAACGGCGGATCGTGACGTCGATCTCCGACGATGAATTGAGGTTTACAAATCCACGAACACCCGCCGGCGTCACGCTGGAGTTGGTGTTCAAGCGGGCGAAGTGAGAACCCGGCCCGCAGATCCGAAGCAGCGCACCGCGTTGAACGATGCGCCGCTAGTTGGATCCAGCTGCCTTGAGTTCAAGCCGCCTTGGCCTCCACACCACCGATCCAGCCGCGCGCGAGCGTCACGTCGGCCTGCGACAATTGATGACCGGCCGGCAGCACCTTGTGGTCGACGCGCGCGCCGGCGTCCGACAGCAACGCTGCAAGCTTTGACGAATTGCTTGCCGGCACGATCGGATCGGCCTGCCCGGAGAGTAGCAGGATCGGCTTTCCGCCAAGCTCGACCTTCGGCGGATCCGATAGCGGCACCATCGCGCGCAGCAGGATCGCGCCTGCGAGCACGTCCGGCTTCAGCAACAACAGCGCCGCTGCGATATTGGCGCCGTTGGAGAAGCCGACGGCAATCGGCGCGGCGATGCCGTATTGCGTCCGTGCCTCGGTGACGAAGTCGCCGAGTTCGGCTGCGCGCCGGCGCACGTCCTCCTCGTCGAACACGCCCTCGGCGAGGCGGCGGAAGAAGCGCGGCATGCCGTGCTCGAGCACGCGACCACGCGGCGAAAGCAGGGCGGAGCCGGGCGAGATCATGTTGCCGAGGCCAAGCAAGTCGTTCTCGTCGCCGCCGGTGCCGTGCAGCAGCAGGAGAGGAGGGGAGCCCGCGCTGGTCGCGGGCTCGTAGCGATGGATGAATGCAGCTTCGGTCATGCCGCCGTCTCCTCCAGACTCGGCAGCACGCTCTCGATCTGCTTGCGGTGCGCTTCGAGGAAGCTCGGCAGCTTCAAGTCTCGTCCCAGCGTCGCGACGGGCTCGTCAACGGCGAAGCCGGGGATGTCGGTCGCGATTTCGAACAGTACGCCGCCGGGCTCGCGGAAGTAGATCGAGCGGAAGTAGTTGCGGTCGCGCTGCTCCGTCGGGTGCAGGCCGTGATTGGACACGAGCCTTTGCGCCATCTGGCCCTGCTCGGCATCGTCGGCCGCGCGGAAGGCGATGTGGTGCACCGAGCCTCCGCCCTGATGCCCGCGCAGAAAACCCTTGGCCTCGTAGATGTCGACGACGCTGCCCTCGACATCGCCCGGGGCCTTGAAGCGGATCACGGAGCCTTCGCGGCCGGTTTCCTTGAAGCCGAACACGTCAGTGAGGACGGCAGCCGTCTTCGCCGCGCTGTCGAGCAGCAGGGTTACGCCGTGGAAGCCGCGGATCGCATGTTCGGCCGGCACGTCGCCATTGCTCCAGCCCGGCTCGGTCTCGGCGCCGGGGACGCCGACTAGCGCCAGCGCCATGCCGTCAGGATCGGTGAACGGCAGCACGGATTCGCCGAAGCGCTTTTCCAGCGCCTCGTAAGCGATGCCCTTCTCGGTGAATCGTTGCGTCCAGTAGGCGAGCGAACGCTGCGGCACGCGGAACGCGGTCTGATGGGTCTCGCCGACACCGCGGCGCCCGGCCGATGCGCCGGCCCAGGGGAAGAAGGTCAGGATGGTGCCGGGGCGGCCGGTCTCGTCGCCGTAGTAGAAATGATAGGTGCCGGGATCATCGAAATTGACCGTCTTCTTGACGAAGCGCAGGCCGAGATCCCTGGTGTAAAAGCCGAAATTTCGGATCGGATCGCCGGCGATCGCGGTGACATGGTGCAGTCCAGACATTGTCGTCCTCCAAGATTCGGGGAGCGGTCTTGCTCTGGACGGAAATATCGTTCCGGTTTGGATTGGAGACAATCCATGCAAATATGACGTCTATGTCTACGATTTGGAACCAATCGCCCGGGCGGTCCTTGGATTTTGCCCATGGATAAGGTCGGCAGCCTCCGGGCCTTCGTGAAAGTGGTCGAAAGCGGCAGCTTTGCCGAGGCCGGCCGCCAGCTGCGGCTGTCGCGTTCGGCGATCAGCAAATACATCGCCGACCTCGAGGGAAGCCTGGGCGTCCAGCTCCTGAACCGGACCACGCGGCACGCCAGCACGACCGAGATCGGCCAGCGCTATTTCGAGCGCGCGGTCGTCATCCTCTCCGAGATCGAGGCTGCCGACCAGGCGGTGACGCAGGCCCAGTCGGCGCCGCGCGGGCTGCTCCGCGTCAACGCGCCGATGTCGTTCGGGACCATGCGGCTCGGTCCCGTGCTCGCCGATTTCATGGCGAGCCATGGCGAGCTTCAGGTTCAGCTCGTGCTGAGCGACGATCTGCTCGATCCCGTCCAGGACGGCTTTGACGTGACCTTGCGGATCGCGGAACTGGAATCCTCGAGCCTGATCGCGCGAAAGATCATGCCGGTGGCGCGCATGATCTGCGCTTCGCCGGATTATCTCGCGCGTCATGGCACGCCAAGACATCCGCAGGATCTGCGCGCGCATGCGTCGCTGACCTACGGCTTCCTGCTCACCGGCAACCAGTGGAAGCTTTCAGGCGCCGACGGCGATCACTGGATCCAGCCGGCCTGGTCGCTCTGCGTCAACAACGCCGAGGTGCTGCGCGACGTCGCGATCAAGGGCAGGGGGCTGGCGCTGCTGCCCGATTTCATCGCCGCCGATGCGTTGAAGACGGGCGAGCTGCGCACGGTGCTGCACGACTATTCCGCGCCGCCGCTCGCGCTCTATGCGGTCTATCCGCCGACGCGGCATCTGTCGGTGAAGGTGCGGCTGTTCATTGATTTTCTGGTGGAGCGGTTTGGGCGGGAGGAGGCGGGGCGTAGGTGACCGGGCACCGACCCGCCGGAACTCATACAGCCGATGTTCGCGTGGCTTGAACAGCAGCGGGATCCGTTCGGGGCGGCGGAAATTTCATCCCAGTCAACCGGTTACCGCCTATTTGAACGAGGCGGCCACCTTGTCGAAGGTCGCAAAGACCGGCTCGATGGCATATCCGGCAATGAACGAGAGCGCCGCTCCGGAAATCGCACTGCTCGTCAGGAGCCCGGTGAAACCAACAGCCACGCCGGCCAGCGCACCAAGCATGACGCGCGCGAAATTCCTGATGGGCGAGGAACTGGAAAAAGAACTCGTCCGAATCTGTTCCGACATCATGCGAATGACGTAGGCAACGGATCCGGTCATGCCGAACAGCAGGGGCAACAGCGTTGCCTTGATGACATTGATGCGGCTCTGGGAAATTTCGATGCGATCAGTCACACGGCGCGCGAAGTATCGATAATCATCCAGGTTGGCGCGAACGTCCTGCGGTGTCTGCGCAATTCCTCCACCGCCCATTCGGTAACAATTGTCCCTCTCCGGGTCATGCCCGTCATCGCACTTCTGGTAGCTATCCAGGATGAATTTGGGGACCGAATTTGTCTTGACGAAGAGCTTGTCTGCGTCGGCATAGAGTTTCGGCAAGGCCGTGATGAGAGACTTCGATTCACGTTGAACGTCGCCATCATTGGCCATCGTAAATCTGTCGCCGTCCGCGACGCCCTTCAACCGGATGGTCGAAAGGCTGCTTTCCGCATCGTCGGCCGTGGTGTTGGCTGCGGCGACGATCTTGCTCGTCTCATCGTTGATGCTGGTGACGGCCGTTGTGACGAAGCTCAGCGACACGCTCACAATGAGCAAAACAAGGAAGAAAACAGAGTACCGGCTGACGGATCGTTGGGGAAGCGTATACGCTTTGTTCGGCAACGGCGCTCGGCTCGCCGTCAGTGTGTCCATGTTGACCGGGCTGATCAGCGTACAAAGACTGTTGTAGGCCGACCAAAACTGACCGGCGATCGCCGCCGTCCACGCATCGTTGATATTGGCCTCGCGGCACTGTTCGATCTGACTGGCTGCCGTGGCAAAGTTGCCCTTGTCCTTTTCGGCAATCGTTTCGGCCCCGTATTTCAGCAGAAGCGAGCAATTGTCGATCGTATCGAGCACGATCTTGTCCGGCTTGGCCATGGAAAAACATCCATTGATGAAATCATTTGCCGAATAAATCTCGATTGTTGTACAACTTTAGCTTGAATTCAAGGGGTGTCGCTCCCTTAAGGCGGGCTGCCCTTCACTCCGTCGTCGCCTGCGCGGCCTGGCTTTGAGGCCGCACGTCGAGCCGTCATGCCCCGTTCCTTGCCTTGTCGCTATGTCCTGCCGCCTAGAAACCCGCGCGCGGCCTTGATGGTCGCGGCCGGATCCCTTTACAGGGGTAACCATCGGTCGTCCGGGCGACCACACAAACTCGATGGAGCCGGCCTCGCAATAGGGCGAAACGAAATGCGATGGTCTCGCGCGCCCGCGGCGCATTCGACCCGAACCCGGTCAGCGTTGGAGCGTGAATGACTCGGGGCCGCGCCGGTGTTCCCACTTCGCCTGCTCCAGCTCAGGCTGATCGCACTCGGCCTCGGGATAACCGATGCAGAGATAGGCGATGAACTTCCAGCTATCCGGCACATCGAGAACGGCGTGAATGCGCGCAGGGTTCAGGATCGAGACCCAGCCGATGCCGATGCCTTCGGCGCGTGCGGCCAGCCACATCGCGGTGATGGCGGCGACCACGGAATAATCCGTTGTCTCCGGCATGGTGGCGCGGCCGAGGCCGTGGCCGATGTCGCTGGCCTTGTCGGCGAAGACGGCAAGGTGACCGGGGGCCTGTTCGAGACCCGACAGTTTCAGCGTGGCATAGCGCGCCGCGCGTTCGCCGGAATAGCAGTTCAGCGCATCGGCGTTGCACGCCTTGAAGTCGTCGATCACGGCACGGCGCCGCGCAGCATCGTCAACGATAACGAAGCGCCAGGGCTGGCTCAGGCCGACCGAGGGCGACAGGCAGGCGGTCTCGATCAGGCGATCGATGGCGCCCTCCGGCAACGGATCGCTGCGAAAGCGGCGCACGTCGCGGCGCCATATGAACAGCTCGCGCAAGTGTCGGCGGAAGTCGTCGTCGAACTCGATCATCAGGTCAGCCCCCCATCTGGAAGGCAGCGGCAACCAGCAGGATCAGGATCTCGCCCAGTTGTTCGAACGCACCGAGGATATCGCCGGTTTGCCCGCCGATCTGGCTGATCGCGAGCCGCGCCAGTGTCAGGCCTGCGAGCGACAGCAGGATCAAGCCGGCGATGGCCTTGGCCGGCCCAAGCGCGAGCGCGAGAACGAGCGTGCCAAGCGCGAAGGCGACGGCGACGCTGCGGCCCGGCGGCGTACCCGCACTCGCCGACAGACCATCGGACCGCGCCGGTGGCACAAGCGACATGAAGGCCGGGATACCCGCGCGCGCACCTGCATGCGCAGCGAACAGCGCGAGCGCAACAGCCAAGGGATTGGCGATCGCGGCGAGTGCGCCCCAGCGCAGGCCGAATGACAGGATCAGCGCGCAAGCGCCATAGGTGCCGATCCGGCTGTCGCGCATGATCTCGAGCCTGCGTTCGCGGTTGCGTCCGCCGCCAAGCCCGTCGGCGGTATCGGCAAGCCCGTCCTCGTGCAGCGCGCCGGTGATGAGGGTGGTCGCCGCGAGCGCGAGCAGGGCGGCGAGGTTCGGTGCCAGCCCGAACCGGCTCGCGATCTTGTAGACCAGCGCGCCGGCGAGGCCGACCAGGAGTCCCGCAAGTGGCAGCGCCCAGGTCGCGCGCGCAATGGCGCCGTCAGCCGCAGGCTTCGACGAGGCGACGGGGAGGATGGTCACGAACGATGCCGCCATCCTGAGATCGGCGACGACGTCTTTCACAGATTCGGCGCGCGGCATCATTTGAGTTTCATCGGCAGGCCGGCGACCACGAATTCGACCTCATCGGCAACCGCCGCGATGGTCTGGTTCATGATCCCGGCGGCGTCGCGGTAGCTGCGCGCCAGTGCGTTGTCGGGCACGATGCCGAGGCCGACTTCGTTGGTGACGAAGACGACGGGGCTCTTGAGGCGGGGCAGGGCTGCGGCGAGTTCGTTCACCTCGCGGTTCCAATCCCGCTCGGCATGCATCAGGTTGGAGAGCCACAAGGTCAGGCAATCGACCAGCCTGGCGCCGTCGCCATCGCTTGCGATCAGCGCGGGCACGAGATCGAGCGGCGCCTCGCGCTCGATCCAGTCGGTTCCGCGGCGCCCACGATGGATGGCGATGCGCGCCTCCATTTCGGCATCGAGCGCCTCGGCCGTCGCGACATAGACGGGCTGCCCCGGGAAGGCGCGCGTGCGCGTTTCCGCACGCTTGCTCTTGCCCGATCGCGCCCCGCCCGTGATCAAGATGACGGCCATGAAAGTCTCCTGTCGGGCCTGACTAATCATCAAACGCGGCCAAAGACAAAGCCGAAATCAGGCTGGCAGGGGCTTGCGCTTGGCGGTCGCTTTGCGCAACAGGGGCGGGACAGGAGGCAGCCTTGGGAATAGGCGTGTGCTTTGCGGGCGCGATGGTGGTGGCGATGGCGGTGGATGCCCTGTTGGGCTGGCCGGCATGGCTGTTCGCGCGGATCGGCCATCCCGTGACCTGGCTCGGCCGGCTGATCGGCGCGATCGACACTGCCTGGAATCGCCCATCCGATACGCGGGCATTTCGGCGCGCCGCCGGCGTCGCCGGCGCGCTCCTGGTGATCGCGCTTTCCGTCGCGCTCGGCTGGGCGCTTCAATCCCTGCTCGTGTCGTGGCTTCCCTTTGTATGGGGGCGGCTCGTTCTGCTGGGCGTGCTGGCCTGGCCGCTGGTCGCGCTGCGCTCGCTGCATGACCATGTGGCGGCGGTGGCGAAACCATTGCGCGGCGGCGACATCGCTGCCGCACGCGAGGCGGTTTCGCAAATCGTCGGCCGCGATCCCGCCATGCTCGATGAGGCCGGCATCGCGCGCGCGGCGATCGAGAGCCTCGCCGAAAACGCCTCCGACGGCATCGTGGCGCCGGTGTTCTGGGGCGCGCTGTTCGGGCTGCCCGGCATTCTGGGCTACAAGGCGATCAATACGCTCGACTCCATGATCGGCCATCGCAGCGAACGGCACGAAGCCTTCGGCTGGGCGGCAGCCCGCATCGACGATGTCGCCAATTTCATCCCGGCGCGCCTGACCGGATTGCTGTTCGTGCTGCTTGCCCCAAGGCGATCCGAGGCTTTGTCGTGCATGATCCGCGATGCGCGCCGCCATCGCTCGCCGAGTGCCGGCTGGCCGGAAGCGGCCATGGCGGGCGCGCTCGGCGTGCGGCTCAGCGGCCCTCGCATCTATCACGGCAGCACCAGCAACGAACCCTGGCTCAACGACGGCGCGCGCGATCCGCTCGCCGCCGATATCGGCGCGGGCTTGGCCGTCTACCGCCGCGCCATGCTGCTGCTGGCCGGTGTGCTTGCGATCCTTGCCTTCGCGTGAAAGAACAGGGCATGCGCGAGCACGGTGGTAATCTCGATCTGGCCCAGCAGCGCTTCGGCGGGCGCGCCGAGGACTGGATCGATCTGTCGACCGGGATCAACCGGCTTCCCTATCCGATCGGCGAGGTGAGAGCCCGCGCGTGGAGCGCGCTGCCGTCGCGCGCCGAGATCGAAGCCCTGCACCACGCGGCGCATCACGCCTATCGCACGAGTGCGCCGGTCGTCGCGATCGGCGGCGCGCAATCTGCCATTCAATTGCTGCCGCAACTGACCTCACCCGGCCGTGCCCGGATCCTCGCGCCGACCTACAACGAATATGCCGGCGTGCTGGCGGCCGCGGGTTGGGACGTGCAGGAGGTTGGCGAACTCGATGCGCTGGCGGGCGCGGATCTTGCGATCGTCGTCAACCCGAACAATCCCGACGGCCGGGTTTTTGCGCCGACGGATTTGCTCGCGCTGCTGGCGCGCGTCGGCCGTCTCGTGATCGACGAGAGCTTTGCCGATGCAGCTCCGCAACTGTCGCTCGCGCCGGAGGCGGATCGGCCGGGACTGCTGATCCTGCGCTCCTTCGGAAAGTTCTATGGCCTTGCCGGTCTGCGGCTCGGCTTCGCCATCGGCAACGCGGCTGACATGGGGAAGTTCGCGGCGATGTCGGGACCATGGCCGGTTTCGGGCGCTGCGATCTCGATCGGCGGCCGTGCCTTGCGCGACGATGCCTGGGCCGAGACGACGTCAGCGCGGCTTGCGCGCGACAGTGTTCGCCTCGACGCCCTCGCGCAGTCGCAAGGCTGGCGTCTCGTCGGCGGCACCCCGCTGTTTCGCCTCTACGAGACGCCGGACGCGCTTTCCGTGCAGGAAAAGCTGGCGCGGATGCATATCTGGTCGCGCGTGTTTGCGCAGAAGCCGGCATGGCTGCGGCTCGGGCTTCCCGGCGGCGAGATGGAATGGACGCGCCTGGCCGAAGCGCTAGCGCGCTAGTGCGAGCAGGCCTTCGACGTCGAGGTGCTGTTCGATGTGATCGGCGAGGGCATCCAGCGCGCTCTCGACTCTCGCGTGATAAGGCTCGTTGCCCGCGGGAATGTCGAGCCTGGCGAGATAGGCCTTGCGGAAATCGTCCGACGTGAACAGGCCGTGCAGATAGCTGCCCTGGATGCGGCCGTCGCGCGAGATCGCGCCTTCGGGCTCGCCGTTCAGTCTTGCGAAGGGATGCGCGCGATCGGGCCCGTCGGTGCGGCCGATGTGGATCTCGTAGGCCTGGATCGGCTGTTCCGTGGCGGCATGAACCGCCGCGACACGCGTCAGCGTTTTTTGCGGGCTCATCACCGTTTCCACATCCAGCAGTGCGAGACCGGGTGTGTTGCCCGCGGGGCCCTCGATCCCCTCGGGATCGGCAACGCTGTGGCCGAGCATCTGGTAGCCGCCGCAGAGGCCGAGCACATGGCCGCCCCGGCGATGGTGGGCGAAGAGATCGATGTCCCAGCCCTGCGCGCGCAGGAAGGCGAGATCGCCGCGGGTGGATTTCGAGCCGGGGATGATGACGAGCCTGACATCGCCGGGGATCGCTTCGCCCGGGCGCACCATGACGAGATCGACGCCGGGCTCGAGCTTGAGCGGATCGAGATCGTCGAAATTGGCGATCCGCGACAGCGCGAGGCAGGCGATCTTGCATTGGCCCGGCTTGCGCGCGTCGCTGAGGCCGAGGGCGTCTTCGGCCGGCAGCTCGCCAGCGCGTGCGAACCAGGGCAACACGCCGAATCCGCGCCAGGCCGTTGACTGTTCGATCAGCCTGTAGCCGTCGTCGAACAGCGTGGGATCCCCGCGGAACTTGTTGATGACGAAGCCCCGGATCATCGCGGCATCGTCGGGGTCGATCACCGTCTTGATGCCGACGAGCTGGGCGATGACGCCGCCGCGATCGATGTCGCCGATCAGCACGACCGGCACGTCGGCCCTGCGGGCAAAGCCCATATTGGCGATGTCGGCCTTGCGCAGGTTCACTTCGGCGGGACTCCCGGCGCCTTCCACCAGCACGAGATCGGCGCGCGCCTTCAGGCGCTCGAAGCTTTCCAGCACGGCGCCCATCAGCTGCGGCTTCATCGCCGCGTAGTCGCGCGCCCGTGCAGTCGCGATGCGTTTTCCCTGCACGATGACCTGCGAACCGACATCGGTCTCGGGCTTGAGCAGCACCGGGTTCATGTCGGTGTGCGGCTCGACGCCGGCTGCGAGGGCCTGCAGCGCCTGGGCGCGCCCGATCTCGCCGCCATCGACGGTGACGGCGGCGTTGTTCGACATGTTCTGCGGTTTGAAGGGAAGCACGCAAAGGCCGCGCCGCGTGAAAGCGCGCGCGAGGCCGGCGACGATGAGCGACTTGCCTACGTCGGAGCCGGCCCCCTGGATCATCAATGTGCGCGCCATGGCAAGCGTCTTTAGAACTCGACGCCGGCTTGGGCCTTGATGCCGGAGCGGAAGGGATGCTTGATCAGCGTCATCTCGGTGACGAGGTCGGCGATCTCGATCAACTCGTCCTTGGCATTGCGGCCGGTGAGGACGACATGCGTCATCGGCGGCTTCGAGGTCGTCAGGAATTCGACGATTTCGGCGATGTCGAGATAGTCGTAGCGAAGCGCGATGTTGATCTCGTCGAGCACGACCATGCGCACATCGGGATCGAGAATCAGCTCCTTGGCCTTCTCCCATCCGGCGCGCGCGGCGGCGACGTCGCGGGCGCGGTCCTGCGTCTCCCAGGTGAAGCCTTCGCCCATGGCGTGGAACTGGCAGAGATCGCCGAAATGGCCGGTGAGCAGGCGTCGCTCGCCGGTGTCCCAGGCGCCCTTGATGAACTGAACGACCGCGCAGGGGAAGCCATGGGCGACGCAGCGGACGATCATGCCGAAGGCCGAGGAGGACTTGCCTTTGCCGGCGCCGGTGTGGACGATGATGAGGCCCTTTTCGCCGCTCTTGGTCGCCATGATCTTATCGCGGGCGGCCTTCTTCTTCGCCATTTTCTGGGCGTGGCGGGCGTCGGTCTCCTCGGCCGTTTTCGTGTCCGGTTCAGGCGTCATCGGTCCCGGTCCTTCGGCTTGACAAGAGGCGGCCGGGGGCAAATGGTGGCCCGGCGTTGGTTCCTGTCCTATGACAGGCGAAGAGGGAATGCGATAGGGTCCGAATCGGCAAGATTTGGTTCCAAAATGCAGCCGCCCCCGCGACCGTGACCGGAGAGAGCCCTAAAGCCACTGATACCCCACGGGATCGGGAAGGCGGGGATCGAAGGGGAAACCCTGCTCCGGAAGCCGGGAGACCTGCCAGCGCGGACGATTTGGACCGGCGGACGGGGTGTTCCGCGACGGGGAAACGGGCCATTCGCAAGGAATGGTCCGTGAGCCTCATCGCCTCCCGCCTTTTATCCTGGAAGAGGCGATGACCGTCACACTTCACGTCTGCATCACATGCCGTGCCGGAGAGACGCCCGGCGAGGGCGAACTCACGCCGGGCAAGCGCCTGCATGGCGCAATCCTGGAGGCCGGCCTCCCCGAGGGCGTGAACGTGGTTCCCGTCGAATGCCTGTCTGCATGCAGCCAGGGCTGTTCGATCGCGCTCAGCGCGCCCGGCCGTTGGTCTTATGTGTACGGCCGCCTCTCGGAGGCCCATGCGAGCGACGTGGTCGCCGGTGTGGCGGCCTATGCGGCTACGCCCGATGGTCTCGTGCCCTGGCGCAGCCGACCTGAAATCTTCCGCAAGCAGTCGCTTGCGCGCATTCCCCCCATTGCTGTCGTGCCGGAGGCCGCTGAATGAATTCGCTCGCCAAAGTCCCGGTCACGGTCGTGACGGGTTTTCTTGGGTCCGGCAAGACCACGCTGATCCGGCACCTGCTCGCCAACCCTGACGGCAGGAAGCTTGCCGTGCTCGTCAACGAGTTCGGCAGCGAGGGTGTCGACGGTGAGATCCTGAAATCCTGCGCCGATGCGAATTGTCCCGAGGAGAACATCGTCGAACTCGCCAATGGCTGCATCTGCTGCACCGTCGCCGACGATTTCATTCCGACCATGGAGCTGTTGCTGTCGCGCCCCGTGAGGCCCGATCACATCCTGATCGAGACGTCGGGGCTGGCGTTGCCAAAGCCGCTGCTCAAGGCGTTCGACTGGCCGGAGATCCGTTCGCGCATCACCGTCGACGGCGTAATCGCGCTGGCCGATGCCGAGGCCGTGGCGGCGGGGCGTTTTGCGCCGGATCCGGCCGCCGTCGACGCGCAGCGCACGGCGGACGAAAATATCGATCACGAGACGCCGCTGTCGGAAGTGTTCGAGGACCAGATCGCCTGCGCCGACATCGTGCTGCTGACCAAGGCTGATCTCGCCGGCGCGGCGGGAGTTGAATCCGCCAGGGCCTTGATCAATGCCGAGATGCCGCGCCGCGTGCCGATGATCACGGTCACCGATGGTGCGATCGATGCGCGCGTGATTCTCGGTCTCGGTGCCGCTGCGGAGAACGATCTTGCCGCGCGACCCTCGCATCACGATGGCGAGGAAGATCACGAGCATGACGATTTCGCCTCCGTCGTGATCGATCTTCCGGAGGTTGCGGATATCGAAAAATTGGTCGCGTCGGTGCAGCGACTGTCGCGCGAGCAGAGCGTGCTGCGCGTCAAGGGCTACATCGCAGTGGAGGGCAAGCCGATGCGCCTGTTGCTGCAGGCGGTCGGCGAGCGCGTGCGCCACCAGTTCGACAAGCCCTGGGGCGCAGGCCCCAGGCGGTCGAGGCTCGTGGTGATCGGCGAACACGGCGACATCGACGAGGCCGCGGTCAAAGCGGGACTTGGTATTTCAGGACTTGGTATCTGATGCACGTCGTCTTCCGCGAGAGCCGGGGTCTCGAGGAGACCGCGACGCCAAGGGATATCGGCCAGGACCCGGCCGATCTCGTGGTGCTCTCGTATTCGGATTCCGACCTCGCTGCGTTTGCGGCAGGGTGGCGACGCGGCCGCAAGAGCCTGCCGTCGCTGCGGCTCGCCAATCTTTCGGAACTTCGCCATCCGCTGTCGGTCGACACTTATATCGAGCGCACGCTATCGCAGGCGCGCGGCGTGCTGGTGCGCTTGATCGGCGGCGAATCCTATTGGCAGTATGGCCTCGCGGCTTTGCATCAGCTCGCCAGGGAACGCGGGATCGTGCTCGCCGTGCTGCCGGCGGATGGACGCGATGATGCGCGGCTCGATGCCTACTCGACCTTGCCGGTGTCGACGCTGCGGCGGCTCAAGGTGCTCTGCGACACCGGCGGCCCGGTCGCTGCCCAGGCTGCGATCGCGCAGCTTGCGCTGGCCTCGGGGCTCTATGCCGGCCCGGTCGTCGGCGAGACGACCGTGCCCGAGATGGGTTTCTATGATCCGGCGCGCGGCGTCGTCGCGGTACCGCCGGCGAGCGTTGCAAAGCCCCGCGCGCTCGTGACGTTCTACCGCTCCTATCTCACCGCCGCGGATACCGGCCCGGTCGATGCCCTGATCGCTGCGCTCGGCGCGAAGGGGTTCGATGCCTACGGCGCGTTCGTCCCCTCGTTGAAGGCTCCAGGGGTTGCGGATTGGCTGCGGGCTCATCTGGCGCAAGATCCGCCGGCCGCGATTGTCAATGCGACGGCATTCTCGGCCTTGGGAGATAGCGGCGCGACCCCGTTCGATGCTGCGCCGTGTCCGGTGTTCCAGGTCGCGCTCTCTACGGCGCGGCGCGACGACTGGGCGAGTTCGTTGCGCGGCCTGTCGCCCGGCGACCTTGCGATGCATGTGGTGCTGCCCGAGGTCGACGGCCGCCTGTTCGCGGGCGTGGTGAGCTTCAAATCGGCGTTGGAGCGCGATCCCGATCTGCAGTTCTCTCACCTGGCTCATCGCGCCGATGACGAGCGCGTCGAAGCTGTCGCCGCGCGCGTCGCGGCCTGGCGGCGGCTTTCGCAAACGCCGGCCGGCGAGAAACAGCTGGCGATCGTGCTGTCGAACTATCCGGGCCGCCCGCATCAGATCGCCCATGCGGTTGGCCTCGATGCGCTGGCGTCGGTCGAAGCGTTGGTGTCCGATCTAGCGGATACCGGTTTCGATGTGGTGCCGGTCCATGGGCTCGGTGAGACGCTGCTGAAGCGGAACCTGACCTGGAGTGTCGCCGAGTACAACTCTGCGCTCTCGCGCCTCCCACAATCCTTGCAGGATGATCTCGCCCAAGCCTGGGGCGCGCCGGAGAACGATCCGAGTTGTAGCAACGGCGCGTTCCATTTCGCCGCGATCCCATGCGGCGGATCGATCATCGCGGTCCAGCCCGAGCGCGGCGATACGACGACGCGCGACGGCGAGTATCACGATCTCGCCCGCACGCCGCGCCATGCCTATGTCGCGTTCTATCTCTGGCTCCGCGCGCAGGGCGTCGATGCGATCGTCCATATGGGCGCGCATGGCACGCTGGAATGGCTGCCCGGAAAATCCGTGGCGCTGTCCGCGAACTGCTGGCCGGAAGCCCTGATCGGCGATCTCCCCATCATCTACCCCTTCATCGTCAACGATCCTGGAGAGGCTGCGCAGGCCAAGCGGCGGATCGGCGCCGTCACCATCGGGCATCTGCCGCCGCCGCTGGCGGCGTCGGCCGTGCCGGAGGGCCTGCGCCGTCTCGAACAGCTCCTTGACGAATATTCGACCGCCGATGGTCTCGATCCCGCGCGCCGCCGGCGATTGATCGCCGCGATCCGTGACGAGGCGCGGACTGCCGGCCTTGAAGACGATCTTGGTCTGGATGCGTCGGCTGCACCGGCCGAAGTGATTCCGCGGATCGATCACTTCGTCTGCGATCTCAAGGAAAGCCAATATGGCGACGGCCTGCACGTGTTTGGCCGCGGCGCCTGCGGCAACGCCGAGAGGGATGCATTGCGGGCCGCGCTTGGCGGCCAGCGCGTCGCGCCGGGACCGTCGGGCTCGCCCTATCGCGGGCGCCAGGACGTGCTGCCGACCGGGCGTAATCTCTTTGCTGTCGATCCGCGCGCCGTGCCGACGCCGTCGGCGCATGCGCAAGGGATCAAGCTCGCGGAAGAATTGCTTCGCCGTCATCTGCAGGATCATGGCGACTGGCCGAAGGGCCTCGTCGTCGATCTCTGGGGCTCGGCGACGATGCGCAGCGCGGGCGAGGAATTTGCCATGGCGCTGCATCTGGCCGGTCTCGCCCCGCGCTGGGACCATGCCTCCGGCCGCGTCACCGGTTACCACATCATCGCACCGGCCGAGCTTGGCCGTCCGCGCATCGACGTCACGCTGCGCGCGTCCGGCCTGTTCCGCGATGTCTTCGCGGGTCTTGCCCAGATGTTCGAAGCCGCCGCGGTGGCGCTCGCAGGCCGCGAGGACGAGGGCGAGGAGAATCCCTATCGCCATCGCGCGTCCCGCGTGTTCGCGCCGCGCCCCGGACATTATGGCGTGGGCCTCTCGGCCATCCCCGATGCCTTCACGCCCGAGACGCGCGATGCGGCCGGCGAAGCCTGGTTGTCGGCCTCGTCCTGGGCGTTTTCGGCCGATGGCGAGATCAGGCCCGATCGCGCCGGCATCGAAGCGCGGCTCGCTGCGGCCGATGCTTTCGTTCACGTCCAGGACTTGCCTGAGACCGATCTCCTCCTTGCCGCCGACTATGCCGCGCATGAAGCCGGCATTGCGGCGGCTGCGGCGCATCTCGGCGGCGCCAGGCCGTCGCTCTATCATCTCGACACGACGCGGCCCGAGCTGCCGCAGGCGCGGACGCTGACCGAGGAAATCTCCCGCGTGGTCCGTGCGCGCGCGGCCAATCCTGGCTGGATCGCCGGCATGATGCGCCATGGTTTTCGCGGCGCCGCCGAGATCACGGCGACGCTGGAGCACATGGCCGCGTTCGCCCATCTGGCCGATGCCGTGCCGCCGCATTTGTTCGATCTCTATTACGATGCCACCCTCGGCGATGCCGATGTGAGCGCCTTCATGGCGCGCGACAATCCGGTGGCGCTCGCTGCCATGGAAGACTGCTTCGCACGACTGCGCGAAGCCTCGCTCTGGCGAACGCGCCGCAATTCGATCGCGGCTGCCCTGCGGGAGGCGTCATGAGCGCGGCATCGGTGAAGGGCTGGTGTCCCGGCGCGCTGCGCCCGATGCAATCGGGCGACGGGCTCGTGGTCCGCGTGCGCCCGTTCGGCGGGAGGCTGGAAGCATCTCAGGTCGCCGGGCTCGCCGACCTCGCTGAACGCTACGGCAATGGTCTCATCGACGTGACCATCCGCGCCAATCTCCAGATCAGGGGCGTGACCGAGCAGAGTCATCGCAGGCTGCTTGATGGACTTGCGCTGCTGCGGCTGCTCGACCCCGACACCGATATAGAGGCTCGGCGCAACATTCTGGTGACACCGTTCTGGACGATCGGTGACGAGACGCAGGCGCTCGCCGCGGAACTTGAAGAAGCGCTCGCGAACAGCGCTCTCGCGCTCCCCACCAAATTCGGCTTCGCCATCGATGACGGAAAAGCGCGCGTGCTCGCCGGCGATTCCGCCGATGTGCGCATCGAGCGCGACCGGGATGGCCGTCTTCTGGTGCGGGCCGATGGCGCGAGGTGCGGCCGCTCCGTCGGGCGCGGCGAGGCCGTAAGCACGGCACTCGCGCTCGCAGATTGGTTCGTCGCCTCCGGCGGCGCCAAAGGCGGGCGAGGACGCATGGCGGTCCACATCGCGGCCGGCGCGTCATTGCCCCAGGACTTGAACGGCGACACCGAGCCTGCTCCCGTCATGGCTGCGTCGCGGCCCGGGCAATATCCCCATGGCGCCCTGGTCGGCGTCGCGTTCGGTCAGATGCTCCACACCACGCTCCATCAATTTTCCGGCTGCGGTCATGCGCTGCGCATGACACCCTGGCGGATGGTGCTCAGCGAAGGCAAGCGCGAGATGCCGAGCGGGGCGGGTCTCATCACCGAGCGATATGATCCCGCCTTGCGCGTCATTGCCTGCAGCGGTGCGCCGCGCTGCCGCGAGGCGCATGCCGACACGCGCGCGCTGGCGGCGGCGCTTGCCCCGCGCATCGCTCTCGACACGCGGCTGCACGTCTCCGGCTGCGCCAAGGGCTGCGCCCATTCCGGCGCATCCCCGGTGACGCTGGTGGCGACCAGCGCCGGCTTCGACCTCGTCCGCGGCGGCACGACGCGCGACGAGCCTGTCCTGCGCGGGCTGAACGCCGCCGACATCGTCATCGATCCCTCCATCCTGGTCGGAGGGCACTGATGCCGCACGTTTACGAAACCGACGGCGCGGCGATCTACCGGCAATCCTTTGCGACCATCCGGGCCGAGGCGGATCTTGCGCGCTTCACGCCGGAGGAAGAGCAGGTCGCGGTGCGGATGATCCACGCCGCCGGCATGGTCGGCCTCGAGGCGCATATCCGTTTTACGCCGGGCATGGCGATCATGGCGCGCGTGGCCTTGCAGAAAGGCGCGCCGATCCTGTGCGACGCGCGCATGGTCTCGGAAGGCATTACGCGCGCGAGATTGCCTGCGGCCAATTCTGTCATCTGTACGCTCAGCGACGAAGGCGTTCCGGCGCTGGCGCAATCGATGCGCAACACGCGCTCGGCGGCGGCGCTGGAGCTGTGGCGGCCGCATCTGGATGGCGCGATCGTCGCGATCGGCAACGCGCCGACCGCGCTGTTTCACCTGCTCAACATGCTGGAGGACAAGGATTGCCCGCGGCCGGCGGCGATCATCGGCTGCCCGGTCGGCTTTGTCGGCGCAGCCGAATCCAAGGCGGCGCTGATGGCCGATCCGCCGGCGCCGGCCCTGACGGTCGCGGGCCGTCTCGGCGGCTCCGCGATCACGGTCGCCGCTGTCAACGCGCTGGCGAGCCGGAGCGAATAGCCATGGGACGCATCATCTGTTGCGGTCTTGGCCCCGGCGATCCTGATCTGATGAGCGTACGCGCGGACCGCAACGTGCGCGGCGCAAAACATGTGGCCTATTTCCGCAAGAAGGGACGGCCCGGGCAGGCGCGCCGCATCGTCGAGGGCATGCTGGCGGCCGACGTCACCGAATATCCCATGGAATATCCGGTTACGACGGAACTGGCCTTCGACAGCCCCGAATATGTCCAGTTGCTCGCCGGCTTCCACGACGAATGGGCCGAGCGCCTGGCGCGACTGGCGCGCGCGGTCGACGTCGTCGTGCTCTGCGAGGGCGATCCTTACTTCTATGGCTCCTTCATGCATCTTCACACGCGCCTGCAGGGGCGTGTCGAGATCGAGGTGATCGCGGGCATTCCCGGCATGGTCGGCTGCTGGAACGGCGTCGGGCAGCCGATCGCGCTCGGCGACGACGTGACGACGGTGCTGATGGGCACGCTTCCCGAGGACGAGCTCGAACGGCGCATGCGCGATTCCGATGCGCTGGTGATCATGAAGACCGGCCGCAATCTGGGCAAGGTGCGCCGCGCGCTCGCCTCCGCCGGCCGGCTGGATGATGCCTGGCTGGTCGAGCGCGGGACAATGCCGGGCGAGCGCGTGGTGCGGCTCGCCGAGATCGATGCCTCCGACTGTCCTTACTTCGCAATCGTGCTCGTGCACGGCAAGGGCCGGCATCCGGACGCCGCCGAATGACCGGCACGCTGACCATCGCAGGCCTCGGGCCCGGCAGTGACGCCATGGTGACGCCAGAGGTGTCCGCCGCACTCGCGGCTGCAACCGACATTCTGGGCTACGCGCCTTATGTCGCGCGCGTGCCGCCGCGATCCGGACTCAATCTGCATCCGTCGGATAATCGCGAAGAGCTGCAACGCGCGAGCGAGGCTTTGCGGCTTGCAGCCGAAGGCGGGCAGGTCGTGGTCGTGTCTTCCGGCGATCCCGGGGTCTTCGCGATGGCCGCGGCCGTGTTCGAAGCGCTCGAACAGGCGCCGCAATATTTCGAGGTGCCGATCCGCGTGCTGCCGGGTATCACCGCGATGCTGGCAGCGGCCGCGCGCGCCGGCGCGCCGCTCGGGCATGATTTCTGCGCGATCAATCTGTCGGACAATCTCAAGCCGTGGGCGGTGATCGAGAAGCGCCTGCGGCTCGCCGCCGAGGCCGATTTTGCAATTGCGATTTACAATCCGCGCTCGACGAGCCGGCCGGACGGATTTAACCGCGCGCTTGCGGTGCTGAAGGAGGCCGGCTGCGGCGATCGCCTCGTGATCTTCGCCCGCGCGGTCAGCGCCGCCGACGAGACGATCGAGACCGTCACGCTCAACGATGCAACGCCCGAAATGGCCGACATGCGCACGCTGGTGATCGTCGGCAATTCGCAGACGCGCCGCGTCGGCTGCTGGGTCTATGCGCCGAGGCAGGTCCGATGACCAAGCCATCGCATCACCTCGGTGACGCTTTCGGCGCTTTGTCGGTCGGGCAGTTCCGGCCGCGCGATCATGATCACGGGCAGGCCGAGCATGCGGGCGGCGTCGATCTTGGCGCGCGCGCCATCGCCGCCGGAATTGCGGGCGACGATCCAATGGATGCCGCGCGTGCGCATCATCTCCAGTTCGCCCTCGTGTGTGAACGGCCCTCGCGACACGATCACGTCAGCCGCAAAGGGCAGCGGCGCCTCTGGCGGATCGACGAACCGCAGCGTGTAGGCGTGCTGCGGCTTGGTTGCGAACGGCGCGATATGCTGGCGGCCGATGGCGAGCAAGATGTTTGCGGGAGCGCCTGGCAGCGCGGCGACCGCGGCGCTGACGTCCGCGACCTCGATCCAGTTGTCGCCGGGTACCCTGGCCCATGGCGCGCGTTCGAGCGCAATCAGGGGCGTGCCGGTTTCCATGCAGGCAGCGACCGCATTTCGGCTCATCCCGGCCGCGAAGGGATGCGTCGCGTCGATCACATGCGTGATGCGTTCATCGCGAATGTAGCCTGCAAGCCCGCCCGCGCCGCCAAAACCGCCGATGCGGGTCGGCAACGGTTGATCGGCAGGCGCGCGGGTGCGGCCGCCATAGGAATAGACGGCGTCAAGACCCGCGCGCGCGATCTCCGCCGCGAGCAGGTTCGCGTCAGCGGTTCCGCCCAGAATGAGGGCGCGTATCTTGTCTGATTCCTGGCTGACCATCATCGGTATCGGCGAAGATGGCCTTGCCGGGCTGTCCGAGGCAAGCCGAAAGGCGCTCGATGATGCCGAAACCATCTTCGGTGGTGAACGACATCTGGCACTTGCCGGCGTGACCGAACGCGGCCGCCCGTGGCCGGTGCCATTCGATGCAGAGGTCGTGCTGAGCTGCCGCGGCCGGCCGACAGCGGTGCTCGCCTCCGGAGATCCGTTCTGGTACGGCGCCGGCGCAGGCCTCGCCGAGAAGCTCGATGCAGGCGAGTGGGTTGCGCACACGGCGCCGTCGACCTTTTCGCGCGCAGCCGCGCGGCTGGGCTGGCGGCTCGAATCGGCCATTTGTCTCGGTCTTCACGCTGCGCCGTTCGAGCGGCTCGTACCGCACTTGGCCGATAATGCGCGGATCATTTGCCTCCTCCGCGACGGCAACGCGGCCGGTGATCTTGCCAGATGGCTGAGCGCACGCGGGTGGGGCGCTTCGGCGTTTTGGACCCTGGCTGCGCTCGGTGGCCCGCACGAAAGCATCGCTCATCATTGCGCTGAGAGCTTTGGGGGCGATCCCACCGGAAACCTGGTTGTGGTCGCTGTCGAGGCGAGGGGCGGAAAGGGGATGCCCCGCAGCTCCGGCCTGCCGGATGATCTCTTCATCCATGACGGACAGATCACAAAGCGGCCGGTGCGCGCACTCGCGCTTGCGGCGCTGGCGCCGCGTCCCGGCGAACGGCTGTGGGACATTGGTGCCGGCTCGGGCTCGATCTCGGTCGAATGGGCGCTGTGCGGGGGAGCCGCGCTTGCCATCGAAGCGCGTGAGGATCGCATCGCAAACATCCGCAGCAATGCGGAAGCGTTCGGGCTCGCACACAGAATCAGCATCGTCTCCGGAACAGCGCCTGAGGCTCTTGCCGTTCGCGACGCACCGGATGCCGTCTTCATCGGCGGCGGGCTCGACCGCGCGATGTTCGAGGCCGTGTGGTCACGGCTCTCGCCGGGAACGCGGTTCGTGGCGCATTCCGTGACGCTGGAAACAGAAGCGCTGCTCGCCGAACTGCACCAGCGCCACGGCGGCGAGTTGATGCGGGTCGAGATCGCGCATGCCGCTCCGCTTGGCCGTTATCGATCCTGGGAGGCGGCACGGCCGGTGGTGCAGTGGAGTACGGTGCGATGAAGGTCGCCGGACTGGGATTCAGGCAGGATGTCACGCTGGCTTCGCTGCGAGAGGCGCTTCTGGCGGCTGGTGGTCCCGCGGGCCTTGCGGCAGTCGCGACGGTCAGCGACAAGGCCGACGCCGAGGTGCTTCAGCAACTCGCGCGCGAATGCGGTGTGCCGATCAAGGCGATATCGGCCGATCTCCTCGCTTGCGTCGATACGCCGACGCAGTCGGAGCTCGTCCTTGAAAAGTTCGGCACGGGTTCGGTCGCCGAAGCTGCGGCACTCGCCGCTGCCGGTCCTCATGCCCGCTTGATCGCGCCGCGCGCGGTCTCGCAGGATCGAACCGCGACGGCCGCGATTGCGGAGGGAGACGGCGGATGACGGTGCATTTCATCGGCGCCGGGCCAGGCGCCCCCGATCTGCTGACGCTGCGCGGCCGCGACCTGATCGCCGCCTCTCCGGTCTGCCTCTATGCCGGCTCGCTGGTGCCCGAGGGTGTGCTGGCGCATTGCCCGCCCGGCGCGCGTATCGTCAACACCGCAGCCCTGTCGCTCGACGAGATCATCGCGGAGATCGCTGCCGCGGATGCGGAGGGCAAGGACGTCGCGCGGCTGCATTCGGGCGATCTCTCGATCTGGTCGGCGATGGGCGAGCAGCTTCGCCGCCTGCGCGCGCTCGGGATTCCCTATACGGTCACGCCGGGCGTTCCTTCGTTTTCTGCTGCCGCTGCGGCACTGGAGGCCGAGCTGACGCTGCCCGGCCTCGCGCAAACAGTCGTGCTGACTCGTACGGCGGGGCGCGCCAGCGCGATGCCCGAGGGCGAGAAGCTTGCCGCCTTCGCCGCCACCGGTGCGGTGCTTGCGATCCATCTGTCGATCCATCTGCTCGACAAGGTCATCGCCGAACTCACGCCGCATTACGGTGCGGACTGCCCGGTCGCGATCGTCTGGCGTGCGAGCTGGCCGGACCAGCGGATCGTTCGCACGACGCTGGCAACGCTCGATGCGGCCGTAGGTGCCGAGATGGAGCGCACCGCGCTGATCCTGGTCGGCCGGACGCTGGGCTCCGCGGACTTCGACGAGAGCCGGCTCTACGCCGCCGACTACGACCGCCGCTATCGGCCTGTCGGCGCCGCGCCGCGCTTTCCGGAGGAGACGTGATGGCGGCCGGCCTCGTCATTTCCGCCCCGGCCTCCGGCGTCGGCAAGACCACGCTGACGCTGGCGCTCGCGCGCGCCTGGCGCAATCGCGGTTTGAACGTGCAGTGCTTCAAGAGCGGACCCGACTATATCGACCCTGCCTTCCACGCCGCTGCGACGGGGCGGGCCTCCGTCAATGTCGACAGCTGGGCGATGGACCGGGCGATGATCGGTCATCTCGTCGGGCGCGGCCTTGATGCCGACATCGTGCTCGCCGAAGGCTCGATGGGCCTGTTCGACGGCGTCGCTGCGCCCGGCGTCTCCGGCACCGGCGCCACCGCCGATATCGCGGCAATGCTGGGCTGGCCCGTATTGCTGGTGATCGACCCGTCCGGACAGGCGCAAACGGCGGCGGCGATCGCCGCGGGGCTGCGCGACTATCGCCCCGGCGTGCGCCTCGCCGGTGTCGTGCTCAACCGCATTGCCAGCCCGCGGCACGAACATCTCGTGCGTCATGCACTGACTGAGGCAGGCATCACCGTGTTCGGCGCGCTGCCGCGTCATGCCGGGATCAGCCTGCCGAAGCGGCATCTCGGCCTGGTGCAGGCCGAGGAGCAGGCGGAGATCGGTACGCTGATCGACGAGGCCGCGCGCTTCGTTGCCGAGCATGTCGATCTCGACGCTGTGCTGCGCTCGGCCGCCAACTGGTCGCCGCAGCCTGCCGCGAACGGTTTGAACGTGACCCCGCCGGGCCAGCGTATCGCGCTCGCCCGCGATGCGGCGTTCTCCTTCGTCTATCCCCACATGCTCGAAGCCTGGCGCGCGGCCGGCGCCGACATCTCGACCTTCTCTCCGCTCGCCGACGAAGCCCCTGATGCCAGCGCCGATGTGTGCTGGCTGCCGGGTGGCTATCCCGAGCTTCACGCCGGGACGATCGCGGCCAATGTGCGCTTTCGCGATGGCTTGCGCGCCTTCGCCGAAACGCGCCCCGTGCACGGCGAATGCGGAGGCTATATGGTGCTGGGCGAAGGCCTCACCGACGCCGAGGGCGTCCGCCATGAGATGACGGGCCTGCTCGGCCTGGAGACCAGCTTTGCCAAGCGGCGCATGCATCTGGGCTATCGCGTTGCTGCACTTGCTGCTCCGATGCCGGGGCATCAGGTCGGCGCGCGGCTGCGCGGCCACGAGTTCCATTATTCGACGATCGTCGCGCAGCCGGACACGCCGCTCGCAATCGTGCAGGATGCGACCGGCGCGGTCATCGCCGAGACCGGCTCGCGCCGCGGACAGGCCACCGGCACGTTCTTTCATCTGATCGCGGAGGACCGGTGAGCGGGTTCGTCAGTTTCATCTCCGCCGGCCCCGGCGATCCCGAACTGATGACGCTCAAGGGCGCCGCGCGGCTGCGCGAGGCCGACGTCGTGCTCTATGACGATCTCGCCTCCGGCGCGGTGCTCGATCTCGCCCGGCCCGGCGCCAATCTCGTCGCAGTGGGGAAGCGGGCGGGGCGGCCCTCGACCAAGCAGCACCACGTCAGCCGGCTGCTGGTCGACTATGCCGCGACCGGGGTCCGTGTGGCGCGGCTGAAATCGGGCGATGCCGGCATCTTCGGCCGGCTCGAGGAGGAGATCGAAACGCTGCGCGAGGCGGGCATCGGCTACGAGATCATCCCCGGCGTCACCACAGCCTGCGTCGCTGCGGCGCATGCCGGGATTCCCCTGACCCGCCGCCACACCTCGCGCCGGGTGCAATTCATCACCGGGGCCGACGTCACCGGCGAACTGCCGCAGAACCTGAACTGGGTGGCGCTCGCCGATCCCGAAGCGACAACCGTCGTCTATATGGGCCGCCGCACCTTTCCGACGCTTGTCGCCAAATTGATCGCGCATGGTCTGGCGCCCACCACGCCGGCCCTGTTCGCCGAATCGCTGGCGAGCTCCGACGAGCGGCTGATCCGCACCACGATTGCCGAACTGGCTGAGCAGATTGCGCGCGGCGGCGCGGCGTCGACGGCGTCCCTCATCCTGTTCGGCGCGCTGGCGGGAGAATATCCGTCATGGCGGACCCCGCCGCACCTCGCCCCTTGACGCAGGCTCCGCGAAAGGGGCACACAAGAGGGGCATGGTGCTCGACGCGGCGCAAAGCGCCGGAGCATAATCGGGAATGGGGATGGGCGGACCCAGTTGCGGCGCCCGAACCCCAGCCGCCCCCGCGACTGTCAGCGGTGAGGGGCTCCGAAACGCCACTGGGCCGCAGGGCTCGGGAAGGCCGGAGTTCCAGTGAACCGCGAGCCAGGAGACCGGCCGTGCGTGTTGTGATGCCAAGACCGTCGGGTGTGACGGCAGGAAGGATCTGAGCCATGCATATCGAACCCGGAATCGTGACGGGCGCCAAGCTCGTGTTGAGTTACGCAACAGGCATCGCCGCCGGCGGCGTTGCGCTGAAGCTCGCGGTCGAGACCGTGCGCGAGCAGGGCATCATGTCGTTCGCGGCGCGCACGCTCGCCACCACGGGCCTCGTGTTCGTCTTCTTCGAGATCCTGCCGCACTTCCCGGTCGGCGTGTCCGAGGTGCATTTCATCCTCGGCTCGACGCTGTTCCTGCTGTTCGGCGCGGCGCCCGCGGCCTTCGGCCTCGCGTTCGGCCTGCTGTTCCAGGGCATCTTCTTCGAGCCGCCCGACCTGCCGCAGTTCGGTATGAACGTCACCACGCTGCTGGTGCCGCTGTTCGGCATCCAGGCGATCGCGGCGCGGATCATCGCGCGCAACACCGCCTATGTCGATCTCAGCTATCGTCAGGCGCTGGCACTGTCGACCACCTATCAGGCGGGCGTCATCGCCTGGGTGGCGTTCTGGGCGCTCTATGGCTCCGGCTTTGCCTTGACCAACCTTGCCAATATCGCGACCTTCGCGGCCTCCTACGCGCTCGTCATCGTGATCGAGCCGCTGGCCGATCTTGCGGTGCTGGCGCTGGCGAAGTCGATGCGCGGCGTCACCGCGCCCGGCCTCGTCACGCCGCGCCTGCACAACGCCGCCTAGAGACAAGCGGCGGGCGGCCGCGATGGCCGCCCGTCGCGCTCGTGATGCTCACGCTCACCTTGATAGGCATCGGTTGCGGCGATCCCGAGCAACTCACGGGCGCCGCGATCCGTGCCATCAACGCGGCCGATCTCGTGCTGATCCCGCGCAAGGGGAGTGCGAAGTCCGATCTTGCCGATCTCAGGCGAACGATCTGCGCGGACGTGCTGACCAACGACAAGACGCGCATTGCAGAGTTCGATCTGCCGGTGCGCGACGCAGGTGAAACGGACTACCGCAAGGGCGTGGATGAGTGGCACGATGCCGTCGCCGCGACCTGGTCGCGGACGATCGCAAGCCATCTTGCACGTGACGGCAAGATCGCGCTGCTGATCTGGGGCGATCCCTCGCTGTACGATTCCTCGCTGCGCATTGCGCGCCGGCTCGATCCCCTTCCGAAGATCGAGATCGTGCCCGGCATTACCTCGATCCAGGCATTGTGCGCGGCGCATGCGCTGCCGCTCAACGACATCGGCGAGCCGTTTCTGGTGACGACGGGACGCCGTTTGCGCGAGGGCGGCTGGCCGCAAGGCGTCGACACCGTGGTCGTGATGCTCGACGGCGGCACCGCATTTGAGTCGCTCGATCCGGACGGCTTGCAGATCTGGTGGGGCGCTTATCTCGGCATGCCTGACCAGATCATCATGTCCGGCGCGCTCTCAGAAGTTGGCCCGCGCATCGTGGCCGCGCGCCAAGAGGCGCGCGAACGTCACGGCTGGATCATGGACAGCTACATTCTCAAGCGCAGGCCGTAAGGCCAAGCGAGGCAACATGCTTCCCGAATGGGTCTATCAAAAATGCCCCGATGTCTCCGCAGCCCATCGCGAGGCGGCGATCGCGCGGCAGGCGCAACTGACCAAGCCGACCGGCTCGCTCGGCCGGCTGGAGCAGCTCGCGATCGAGCTTGCCGGACTGCAGGCGACCGGGCAGCCGCGTGCGGCACGCGTGCCGATCATCATCTTCGCCGGCGACCACGGCATCGTCGCACAGGGCGTGTCGGCCTATCCGCAAGCGGTGACCATCGCGATGATGGCGAATTTTGCCGGTGGCGGCGCCGCGATATCGGTGCTGGCGCGCCAGCTCGGCTCGCGCCTCGAGGTGGTCGATGCCGGCACACTGGCGCAGGAGGAGATGACGGGCGTCGTCACCGACAAGCCGCGCCATGGCAGTCGCGATTTCAGCGTCGAAGCTGCGCTCACCCCGAGCGAGCTGGCGTTCGCCTTCGACGCCGGGCGGCGCGCGGTCGCGCGTGCGGCGGCAGATCAGCCGGATCTGCTGATCTTCGGCGAGATGGGTATCGGCAACACGACGACGTCGGCGGCGATTGCGGCGAGCCTGCTCGGCATCGGTGCCGAGGACATCGCGGGCAGCGGCACCGGCGTCGATGCCGCCGGCCGGGCGCACAAGGCGCGCGTGATCGATGGCGCGATCGCGCGGTATGGCGTTGCGGGTGCGGCGCCTGAAAACATCCTGTGTGCCGTCGGCGGGCTGGAGATCGCGGCGATCTGCGGCGCCATCATTGCAGCCGCGCAGGCCCGCGTTCCCGTGCTGATCGACGGCTTCATCGTCTCGGTCGCGGCGCTCGCGGCGGCGCGGCTCAATCCGTCGTGCCAGCCGTTTCTGCTGCCGTCGCATCAATCGGCGGAGCAGGGGCATCGGCTGGTGCTGCGGGCGCTCAACGTGCAGCCCTTGATCAGCCTCGATCTCAGGCTTGGCGAGGGATCGGGCGCCGCGATCGCGCTGCCGCTGGTGCGATCGGCCTGTGCGCTCCACAACGGCATGGCGACGTTCGCGCAGGCCAATGTGCCGGACCGTCCCGCCTGAACCGCTTCAGGTCATCCGCTGATTGACCGAGACGACGCGCCACCCGCTCGTAAGCCGATCGATCCGGGTCAGCGACAGCGGATCGACCACGAAGCGCAAGGCGGCTGCTGGCGTCAGATCGAGCGCAATGCAGAGCGCCGCGCGGATGGTGCCGGAATGCACGACGAGCGTTGCGTGGCCGGGGCTGATTAGCGAGAGCCCGATCCGGACGCGCGCGACCTGATCCGCAAAGCTTTCGCCGCCCGGCGGCGTCTTGTGTGCGGGATCGCTCCAGAATTCCGTGTAGGCCTCTCCCCCGGTCGCGGCGAGTTCGTCGTGCTTCCGGCCGGTCCAATCGCCAAAGTGCTGTTCGCTGAAATCGTTCACCAGCGCCGGTTCGAGCCCCAGCGCCCGCGCGGTCTCGACCGTGCGCCGCGCCGGGCTGGCATAGCTCGCAGCATCGCGCGGCAGGCGTTGATTTAGCGCATCCAGTTGCGCGAGATCGCCGAGATCCGCCGGCGCATCGCATGCGTGGATCGTTCCTGCGACGCCAACCACGGGCGCATGTCGTATCAGCCAGAGGAAGGTCTCGCCTTCCATGCGCGTCTCCAGGGCAGTTGGTTGCTGCGGCAATATCGCCGCGTGCGGCACATTGACTCGGTCTTGCTCATAATCCTAGATGGCTGCGACGGTTTCCCCGAGAGGGGATGAAAAGGGAATGCGGTGCGGGGACGTTGTTCCCAAGGCCGTGGCTGCCCCCGCAACTGTAAGCGGCGAATCTCACGTCACATGCCACTGGGGTTCTCGGTCCCGGGAAGGCGACGTCGAGGTAGCGACCCGCGAGCCAGGAGACCTGCCGTCAGCCGTGGTCACACGCGAAGATGTCGGTCGGGGAGTACAGACATTTGGCTTCATCTGCGGCCTGAAGGGCCGGAGGTGGGACCTTGGTTCGCTGTGACGTGCCACTGACGTCATACCGAGGCCCAAAACCGTGCCATCCATCCGTCTTTTACGGCCGCGCCGCGTCCTGCTCGCGTCGGCTGCTTTCACCTCGCTTGCCACCATCGATCTGCCGGCCGCGTTCGCGCAGCAGGTGCGCGATTCTCTGCCGCCTGTCGAAGTGTCACCCGTCCAGTCCCGCAAGCAGGCAAGGCCCGCCGGCCGGGACGGGCAGAGCCCGCGCCGCGCGGCAGCGCGCAGGTCCGCGACTGCAGCGGCCGCGCCCAAACCGGTCGCGCCGGTTGCAGGCGCGCAGACACAAGCGCAAACACCACTCAACAGCAATGCCGTCGCCGAAAGCGCCTCGCGCCTCGGCCTGACGGTGCGGGAGACGCCAGCGACCGTCGAGGTGATCTCCGCCGAGACCATGCGCGGGCAGGGCTACCGCACCGTGTCCGAGGTCGCGGCCGGCGCAGTCGGCGTCACCTCCGGCGACAACCCGGCCGAGCCCGCGGCCTTCTCGATGCGCGGTTTCACCAACAGCCAGATCAACACGCTGTACAACGGCATCAAGATCGGCCCGCAGAACATGACCTCGCGGATCACCGACACCGCCAATCTGGAAGCCGTGGAGTTCCTCAAAGGCCCTGCCTCGCTGATCTCGGGTGAGGGCGCCGCGGGCGGTGCGATCAATTTCGTCACCAAGCAGCCGCATACCGGGGCCATCCGGAACGAGGCGGATTTTTCGTATGACTCCCTGAACTCCTTCCGTGCGCATTACGGCTCGGGCGGCAGCACCAATGTGCAGGGCCTCGATTACCGCTTCGACATCAGCCGTTCCTCGCTGAACGGCTTTGCGGACGACACCAATACGAAGACGTTCGACGTCTCCGGGCAGCTCAATTATCGCATCTCCGACAGTCTCAAGATCTGGGGCGCGATCGAATATCGCGAGGACCGCTCGAAGGCCTATTGGGGCGCGCCGCTGGTGCCGGTCGCCTATAGCGGCTCGCATGCGACGAGCGGCATCGTCTCCGGCAATTACGTCTCGAACTACAACGGAACCAATCTCGGCGCGGTCACCATCGACGATCGCACCTTCAACACCAATTACAACGTCCTCGACAATCGCAACGTCGCGCAGGAAGTGTGGCTGCGCGGCGGCTTCCAGCTGAAGCTTGCGCCTGACCTGACCCTGAAAAGTCAGGCCTATGGCTACGGGGCGGAACGCAGCTGGTTCAACAACGAGGTCGAGGCGTTCAACGCCGGGACGAACCTGGTCAATCGTGAACGATTCTATGTTGCGCACAGCCAGCGGCTGGTCGGCAACGTCACCGACCTGATCTGGGACACGAATATCGCGGGCTTGGACAACCGGCTGGTGACGACATTGTCGTCGAGCTATCTCGACTTCGTCAGGCCGGGCGCGGCAAACTTTCCCGGCGACTCCGTTTCGCTGGTCGATCCCGATCGTGGCTCCTATGGCCTGCTCACGACGCAGCAGCAGACTGCGCGTATCGACAACGAGGCACTGTCATTCGAGGATCGGCTCAAACTGACACGAAGCTTTGCGCTGATCGGCGGCGTACGCATCGAGCATATCGGGCTCGACCGCAACTCCACCGACAAGACCGGACTGGAGAAGGCCGGCTTCCCGTTCACCAAGGACTGGTCGCCGGTGACGGGGCGCATCGGATACACGTGGGAGGCCGTGCCCGGCCTGACCTTTTTCAGCCAGTACGCCACCGGCGCCGACATCTCGGCCAACAACATCTTCCTGCTGGCGCCAACACAGCCGCTCGACCTGACGACGGCGCGCACTTACGAGACCGGGGTCAAGCACCTGTTCTGGGACAACCGGGCGGAATGGTCGTTTTCGGCCTATGACATCCTGCGCAAGAACGTCTATGCCGCGGCGGGCGGCATGCAGCTCAACATCGCCGGCAAGCAGGAATCGAAGGGCGTCGAGCTCGCGGCCTCGGTGCGTCCGATCGAGCCGCTGCGCCTGTGGGGCAACATCGCCTATGTCGATGCGCGCTACGCCGACTACAATTTTGTGGGCGGCTCATTCTCCGGCAACACGCCGCCGAACGTGCCGCGCATAGTGGCCAACGCCGGTGCGTCGTACAGGCTCTTCACGCCCTGGCCGGTGGAACTCGGCATCACCGGCCGCCATGTCGGCGACCGCTTCAACACCGATGCGAACGTCGTGACGATGAAGGCTTACACGGTGGCCGATGTCTATGCCTTCGTGGATATCCCGAGGACGGTGTTCAACGCGGTCGATCAGGCCCGCCTGACCTTCCGCGTGCGCAACATCGCCGACAAGCGCTACGCGATCTGGGGCGATCCATTCTATCCCGACCAGATCCTGCTCGGCGCGCCGCGCGCCTACGAACTCTCGGCCGCGTTCAAATGGTAAGACGCTAGAGGCATGATGGGCGCGATCATCCTGCTGCATCGCTGGCTCGGGATCGCGTTCTGCGTCCTGTTTGCGATGTGGTTCGCGAGCGGAATCGTGATGCACTTCGTTCCGTTTCCAGCGTTGACAGAGGCGGAGCGATTTGCGGGGCTGGCAGCGTTGGACGGCGCACAGGTTCGAATTTCAGTAGGCGACGCCGTGGGCGCAAGTGGGATCGCAAACGCCACGCGGGTCCGCCTGATCCAGCGGAGCGATGGACCGGCCTACATCGTTTCAGGACCGTCGCGCGTTCGCGCGGTTCGTGCCTCGGCTGGAACCGACGCATCGGTGAGGTCCTCCGAAGTCGCGCTCGCCCTCGCGCGGGAGCATGCGCGCCTGCGCGGGGTCGATGCCACGCACGCGGAGGTCATGGCCCGCGCGGATGACGATCAATGGAGCGTGCCGAATGGCTTTGATCGCCATCGGCCGCTGTTCCGCGTCGCCCTCGGCGATGTCGCGGGGACGGAAGTCTATGTCTCCTCGCTCACAGGCGAGGTCGTTCTGGATGCGACGCGGAACGAGCGCGGCTGGAATTGGGTCGGCAGTGTCGTGCACTGGATCTATCCGACGGTCCTGAGGCGCCATTGGGCGCTGTGGGACGGCGTGGTCTGGACGCTGTCGCTGCTGGCCTTGATCGCGGCGGTGCTGGGCGCGGTGCTCGGGTTGGCGCGGCTCAGGATTCCCGGCCGACACATTTCATCGCCGTACCGCGGCTGGCACGCCCTGCATCACGTCATCGGCTTGGTGGCGACGGCTTTCGTGCTGACCTGGATCTTCAGCGGCTGGCTCTCGATGGACCATGGCCGGCTGTTTTCGCGGGGCCAGTTGACACCGGCGGAGGCTGGCGTGATCGATTTCTCGCCGGACTGGACGACAGCTCCATCTTTGGATCGGAAGCCGATGTCGTCAGCGACTCGCGAGGTCGAATGGTTTGCGTTCGACGGCAAGCTCTATCGACGTGAGAGGCTCGGCCTCGGCAAACAGTTTTTTGTCCGCGCGGAGAGCGGAGAGTCGGAATTCCTCAGCGAGCCGGAGATCGGGAGATTGATGGCGCGTCTCGCAGCCGGCTGTGGCGCTCCGTCCATTCTGGCTGATGATGACGACTATCCCGCGCCATCCGCCGTCGCGCATGCGCCCGTCTATCGTTCCCGCTGCGGTGACGTCTGGTTCGATATCGACGGGGCCGATGGCCGCGTGCTGCAAAGGCTCGATCCGTCGCGGCGGGCCTATCGCTGGGCTTACAGCGCGCTGCACACGCTCGATTTTCCCGTTCTGCTCGCGCATCCGCTCCTGCGCGATGTCCTGATCGTCGGGCTCTGTGCGCTCGGGCTGGTGTTTTCCGTCACCGGCATCGCCATCGGTTGGCGCCGCCTGCGATCGACCTTTGCGGCTTGAGTTAAGCCCTGAGCACAGACTCGATATGTTGGGCAGCCTGCAGCAGCGTGCGGTCCTGTCCGCGCCGGGCGATGATCTGCAAGCCGAAAGGAAGTCCGCGCTCATCGGTGCCGCAGGGGATCGAGATCGCCGGCAGCCGGGCATGGTTGACGAAGGGCGTGAACACGGCGTGCGCGCGGGGATTTGCCGGGCGGCCGCCGATCATATCGGGTCCGAGTTGGGTCAACGGCCAGGCAACGCAGGGCACCGTTGGTGTCAGCAGCAGGTCGGCCTCGGTGAAGAAGGTCGCGAACGCATGGGCAATCGTTGCGCTCGCCACCAGCGCCCCGGCGATATCGGTGCCTGACCAGGACAACCCTCGTTCGATCTGTCTGGCGATATCAGGATCGAAGATGCTTGGATCCTTGCGAAAGGCATTACCGTAAAGCGCGGCAAGGCCGGCATGCTGAAGCGGCATGATGGCCTCTTCCGTGGGGCCCGCCGGCCACAGCGGATCACGTTGCGCGATGCGGAGGCCGGTGGCGGCGATGCGCTCAACTGCAGAAGCAAGCCCGTTCGCAATGACGTCGTCCACGGCGACGTCGAGCCCGAGACGCGGCGAGAAAGCGAGGCGCAGGCTGACGATGTCCCGGGCCTCTTGCGCAATGCCGGCTGAATCCGGATCGCGTGGATCGACGCCGGCCATCGCCTCGAACGCCAGCGCGATATCCGCGACATCGGCGGCGATCGGGGCGATGACGGAGAGGCCAAAGAACGGCTCTGCGAAACCCGGCCCATACGGGATCGCGCCATAGGACGGCTTGAAGCCGGCGACGCCGACATGGGCCGGCGGCCTGCGGCTGGAGCCGCCCGCATCGGTGCCGATGGCGAGCGGCACGAGGCCGGCCGCCACGGCGGCGGCCGGACCGCCCGACGAGCCGCCCGGTGTCATCGCGGGATCGCGCGGATGGCGCGTGGGTCCAAACAGAGGTGAGGTCGTCACGCCCTTGCTTGCGAATTCAGACGTGGCGCCGATGCCGACGATGACCGCGCCGGCCCTGCGCAGGCGCGCGATCGCCACGGCATCCTGGGGCGCAATGAAATCGGCGAACAGGCGTGAACCCTGTGTGATCCGCCAGCCAGCGGCCCAGATGTTGTCCTTGACGACGACGGGAACGCCAGCGAGCGGCAGTGTCTCGCCGGAGCGCAGGCGCGCGTCCACCGCCGCTGCGTCCGAAAGCGTGCGCGCGGGATCGATCGTCACCACGGCGTTCAGTGTCTTGGCGGCATCGATGCGAGCGAGGGCGGCCGTTGCAGTTTCGACCGCGTTGGTCCGCCCAGCCGAAACGTCGGCCGCAATCGCGCGTGCGCTCATGTTTCGCTCCGTCACGGCCTTCCCCGGCCAGCGCCACTGTCCCGCCTGGCGCAAGCCAAGGCGAAGGAAGCCGTGTCGAGACTGGGCTTGCCGAGGCCCATGACGACCAATGGCGGCGCTGGCCGAACCGCGGTGTTTGCGTCTACCATGCTGCGGCGCTCTCGGGGGGGAACAGCACGATGGCAGGCGGTATTTCCATTCACGCGGTCGATGTGGCGAGCGGCCGGCCAGCGCAGGGTCTGCGCGTCGAGATCTGGCGGATCGATCCTGATTCCGTGCGGCTTGCCGATGGAAGGCTCGGCGCCAACGGCGTGCTCGATCACCCGATTGTGCAGGGTGAGGGCGTGACGGCGGGCGCGTATGAGGTCCTGTTTCATCTCGGCGAGTTCTTTGCGGACAGCGACGGTTTTCTTACGGTGACGCCGTTCCGCTTCCGCATCAAGCGTGTCGACGAGCATTTCCACCTGCCGCTGAAATTCACGCGCTGGGGCTATGCGCTGTTCCGCGGCGCCTGATCAGTTGGTCAGCCGCCGCGACAGGCCGGTGACGCGTTCCATGACTGCGACCAGCGCGACCGTGGCGATGATCAGCACGCTCGACAGGGCGGCAATGGTGACGTCGAGCTTGCCCTCGAGGTCCTGCCACATCCGGATCGGCAGCATGTCGGTTGCGGCATCGCGCAGGAATAGCGAGACCGGCACGTTGTCGAACGACGACATGAAGGCGATGAAGGCGCCTGCGATGATGCCCGGCCGGATCAGCGGCAGCACGATCCGCCGGAAGGTGTAGAGCCGGCTCGCGCCAAGCACGGCCGAGCTTTCGAGCAGGGTCGGCTCGAGCTGGGCCAATGCCGCGACCGTGTTCCGCACGACATAGGGCACGCAGACCACGGTGTGGCCGATCACCAGCGTCAGTGGCGACACCGGCAGGCCGACCAGCGAGAACAGCATGAGCGCAGCAAGGCCGAAGGCAAGTGCCGGCAGCACCAGCGGCGACATGAAGAGCGAGTCGAGCAGCCGCGCCGACAGCGTCCGCGAGCGGGAGATCGCGAGCGCGGCTCCGACCCCGAGCACGACCGACAGGCCCGTTGCCCATAGCGCCACGATGAGGCTGTTCTTGGCCGCGAAGTGCAACTGCCAGGCATTCCAGAGCTCCGCATACCAGCGCAGCGAATAGCCGGGCGGCGGGAAGCGCAGCGAGAACCCGCTGGTAAAGGAGACGATCAGCACCACCAGCGACGGCGCGATGATGATGACCAGCGCGATGATCGCGATCCCGGTCATGACCAGCTCGAAGCTGATCGCTTCCAGCGTGCGCTTGCGGCCGGTCATCAGGCGCCTCCATAGCCGCGCGACAAGCGGCCGAGCGTGGTGAAGACGGAGACGACCGCGAGCACGGCGAGCAGGAAGATGATCGAGATCGCGGAGGCAAACGGCCAGTTCTGCAGCGTGGAGGCCTGCTGATAGAGATACATCGGCATGAACAGCATCTGCCCGCCGCCGATCAGCGACTGGGTGATGAAGGCGGTGATCGCCGCGGCATAGGTCAGCGTGCAGCCGGCGATCACGCCGGGCAGCGACAGCGGCAGCACGACCCTGAAGAAGGTGCGCCAGCTTCCGGCGCCGAGCGAACAGGAGGCATCGTCGAGATTGGGGTCGATGCGGCCGAGCGCCGTGATCAGCGGCAGCGTCATCAACGGCATCTGCACCTGCGCCAGCGCGATCACCACGCCGAACTGGGTATACAGCAGTTTCAGAGGTGTATCGATCACGCCGAGGGATTGCAGCGTCGCATTGATGATGCCCTGGCGTCCCAGGATGACGATCCAGGCGAAGGTGCGGACCACGACGCTGGTCAAAAGCGGCAGCAGCACGATTAGGATGATGATGGTCTGCAGCCGCGGCCCGACCCGCTGGTAGAGCCAGGCGATCGGAAAGCCGAGCACGAGGCACGTGGCCGTCACTTCGGCGCCGAGCAGCAGCGTCGAGCCGAGCACCCTCAGACTGAAGGGATCGGTGAGGAAGTGCAGGTACTGGCCGAGCCCCCAATGCAGCGCGGCCGTGTCGTTGTGCAGGGACAGCCAGAGCAGTTGCAGCAGCGGCGCCACGAAGAAGGCCAGGAAGAACAGCGCCAGCGGCGCTGCCAATCCCATCCCGTAGGACGTCACATCCCGTGAGGCCGGTGCTCTGCCCATGGCTAGTGCCTTCGAGGTCCTAGAGAATGAAGGTTATAGGCTTGATGGCTGCCGCGAGGCAGATGCGCTCCCTCTCCCGGTTGCGGGAGAGGGTGTCTCCACAACGGGACAATCCCAAAGAGGAAAGAACCCTCACCCGCCACGCTCTGCGAGCGTGTCGGCCTCTCCCGCAAGCGAGGGTTTTGCACAAAGGGGGAATTTGCGATTCTCTAGGATCTGTCGAGGATGGGGATTCGTATGGCATATCGACAGGTGGGACAACCGAGCTTCGCGGATGCGCTGGTGTCGCGGCGGGGAAAGGGTAACCCAGTGCTGAAGCGGATTGGCGAACTGGTCGACTGGGCGGCTTTGGAGCGCGTGCTGCGCGCTGTTCCGGAACCGGAGCGGGGCCCGCCGCCCTATCCACGACTGGTGATGTTCAAGGCGCTGCTGCTGCAGCAATGGTATGGGCTGTCCGATCCGGAGTTGGAGGAAGCGCTTGATGACCGGGCTTCGTTCCGCGAATTCTGCGGCTTTGTGCTGGGGGACGAGACACCTGACCACACGACGATCTGGCGCTTCCGCGAGACTTTGCAGCAGGCCGGTCTGGATGAGAAGCTGTTTGCCGAGATCTTGCATCAGATCGAGGTTCGCGGACTGGTGCTGCGGCGGGGCACATTGATCGATGCGAGTCTGATTCCGGCGGCCGTGAAGCCGCCGAAGCCTCCAGAGGAACCGCAACCGCCCGGTCCTGACGGTCGTGAACCGAGCAAGCTGGTCAACAGCAAGCGCGATCCGGATGCGCGCTGGACCAAGAAGGGCGGCAAACGATACTTCGGCTACAAAGCCCATGTCGGCATCGACCAGGGCTCGGCGATCATCCGCCGCAGCAAGCTGACCGATGCAGCGGTCAACGACACGGTGCCGGCCGACGAGTTGGTCTGTGGCGATGAGAAGGCGGTCTATGCCGATCAAGCCTATGACAAGCACGAGCGCCGCAGGGGGCTCGCTGCGCGGGGGATCAAGCCGCGGCTGATGTTCCGGCCCAACAAGCATCATGCGCTGACGGAACGGCAGAAGCGCTTCAACGATGCTGTGGGAAAGCGCCGCGCACCGGTCGAGCAGGTCTTCGCGCGCCTCAAGGGCAGCTACCGCTGGGCGCGCGCCCGTTATCTGGGCTTGGCACGCAACCAGACGCATCTGCGCCTGCTCTGCCTCGCCATGAACCTCAAACGATGGGCGGTGCTGACTACTGCGGGAGCTACGGCATGACCGCCGCCCAATGCCATCGGTCGGCCGCGAAAACGCGACCGCCCGACGCGACTCAAAAAAAGCCCGCCAGCGGCAATCAATCTCCCTCATCCAATTACGCAAAGCTCTCGC
>NZ_JAFCKW010000040.1 GCF_018129965.1 Bradyrhizobium diazoefficiens
TCCAGCCAGCATCTTGAATCACAATCCGCCAAAAACCGGAATCCCTCCGATTCAATTTAGCCAGGAAATGCTCTAGTTACGCCACCGCCGGGCGACGTCGGTCAGATGCGCGAGACCGGCGGCCACAAGGAAGAGACTTGCCAACATCCAGCCGCCGCCGGCGAGGGTGGCCCGCAGCGCGAGCAGAAGACAGGCGCCCGCGCACAGATTTGGCAGCAGGTCGAATGGCGCGACGCCGCGCCGGGCGCGCAACCAATAGACCAGCAAGACCACAGCCTCGATAGCGACCACGACGAGGATGAGATCGACGAGGCGTCCGCTCGCAAACAGCTCAGCCATGCCGGAAGATCACATGGACACCTGCACCAGGCAACCTTCCATCACGCGAACGGTGCATTGAGGCGGACGACGGTGAGGTTGAGAAAAGCGGCGAACGACACCCACACAAGGTAGGGCATCAGATAAAGGCTCGCGGGCCTCGCGAAACGCCAGAACACGATGATCGGCAACAGGATCGAGAGCCACAGGAACACCACCTCGATCAACGCCCAATCCGGACGTTTCAGCGCGAAGAACAACGTGCTCCAGGCTACATTGAGAAATCCGTTCAGGGCAAACAGCGCGATCACCCATTCCCGTTGCGCGCGGCTGCCGGCCTTGCGCCAGGCATCAACCGCCGAAGCCGTCGCCAGCGCGAAGATCAAGGTCCAGGCGGGGCCGAACAGCCAGTCCGGCGGCTGCCATGAGGGTTTCAGAAGGCTTTGATACCAGACCCCGGTGTCGGTCAGCGTACCGCCGAGCACCGCGATGAAGATCGCGACCGACGCCGCGATCAGCACCGGCTTCCGGAAATTGCCGCGCGTGGCCATCAGGCAGATGCCAGTCCTGCCATGTGGGCGAGGTTCTTGAAGAAGATGCGCACATGGGCGACCGGTTTGGCGCGAACGAGTTCCTTGTTCATATAGGCATCCCATGTCAGCTTCTGCACATCGCGGTCGCGGCAGATGCTGACGAAGCGCTCGCGGCGGCGGTCGTTGGAATACCAATACCACTGCATCACGCCGAGAATCCAGAACACGATGCCGTGGAGACGCATGAAACGCTTTCGCGCATTGCGGAGCGCCTTGACGTTCCCAGTCTCCAGAAACTCGTCGACCGCCTCCGCCGACAGGCGTCCGCCGATCATCGCATAGTAGATCCCTTCGCCCGACGCGGGCGCAACGACACCCGCCGCATCGCCGGCAAGCAATACGCTGTGCCCATCGTCCCACCGCGGCAGCGGATGCAGCGGGATCGGAGCGCCTTCGCGGCGGATCGTCTCGGACGTTCCAAGCCCGGCGGCGTCACGCAGGCTCCTCACGGAATCCCGCAATGAGAATCCCTTGCGTGCGGAGCCGGTGCCGACGCTGACGGTGTCGCCATGCGGGAAGATCCAGCCGTAGAAATCAGGAGACACGCTGCCGCGGTAATAGACGTCGCAACGTGTGCCATCGAAGCTGGTTGCGGCCGGCGGCGCGCGAACGATCTCATGATAGGCAAACACGTAAGGAACCCGATCCGCACCGGGCAGGCATTGTCGTGCTACCGCGGACAGGGCACCGTCGGCGCCGATCAGCGCGCGAGCCCGGACGGTGCTTTCCACCATGGTCCCGTCGGCGGCTCGTCTTTCATAGTGGACGATGGTCGTTCCGGACTCGTCGCGTTCGAAAGACTTGAACAGGCCGGTCCGCCGCTTCGCACCGGCCTCCGCGGCACGTGTCCGCAACCATTCGTCGAACACGTCGCGGTCGACCATGCCGACGAAGCCGCCGTCGATGGGCATGTCGACCTGCTGGTCCGACGGCGACACCATGCGGGCGGATTTGACGCGCGCGACCAGCAGATGATCGGGGATATCGAAGTCGCGGATCAGCCGCGGCGGAATCGCGCCGCCGCAGGGCTTGATGCGACCGGCACGGTCGAGCAACAGCACGCTCCGCCCGAGCCTGGCGAGATCGTGAGCAGCCGTCGCTCCGGACGGCCCTCCGCCGACAACCACGACGTCGAAAATCTCCGAACTGGTCATGAGCGCGCTCCTTCTGCGATGGCTGCAATGTGAAGATCGGAAACGCCTTGCCGCGCCGGCCGGACTGTCGGCGCGCGGTGAACCCAAACGGCCATCACGGCGGACACCACGAACAGCCCCGCCTCCGATGCGAAGACCGCCGAATACGACAGTGCCGCCGACGTCAGGACGTAGCGCGCGACATCGCTGGCCAGCGTTCCCAAGAAGCCGCCGATCCCGAAGGCGAACGCCTGCGCCGCGCCCCACAGGCCCATGCGGACACCTTCGCGTTTCTCGCCGCCCGCTCCGACCAGCGCCATCATCGAGCCGATCGCGGCCACCGCATAGGCGCCGTTGGTGACGCCGAGCATGAACACGGTCTCACGCAGCGGCCAGGACGGTCCGACGAAAGCGGCTGCCGCCAGACACAACAGCGCGATCGCCGACGCGAGGCATCCGCCAATGGTCCAGATCTGGAGGTTTCCGCGCGACCGCGGATAGACCGCGCCGATCAACGGCACCGACGCCATGCCGATCAACGTGCCCGCATGCTGGACACCCGAAAGCTTGGTCGTTTCGCCGGGCGTGAAGCCGAACACGACGCCGGCGAACGGCTCGAGGATCAGATCCTGCGCGCTATAGGCCAGCATCGAGACGAACACGAAGATCGCGAAACGCCGCGATTTCGGCTCGGTCCAGACTTCCATGAAAGCTTCGCGAAAGGACGATTGGCGCGCCGACGATCTCAAGACCGGCTGGGCGCGGGCGACGGAATGTCCCTCCACGCCCCAAACGCCGACAAGGGTGAGAACCATCGCCGCCACCGACACGGATCCCGAAACGATGACCAATCGCGCCGGCGAGAACGGATCCAGCAAATGGCCTGCCACACCCGTGGTCACGATGAAGCCCGCGATCATCATCACCCAGACGATGGTCGCCGCCGCGGCGCGGCGGTTGTCGTCGGTACGCTTGGCGAGCAGCACCAGCAACGACGTTCCGGCGGCGCCGACGCCCACGCCGATCAGGCAGAAGGCAACAACCGCGAGCGCGATGCCGAGCAACGGATGCGTCGTCATCCAGGCCGTCGCGACCGAGGCCATGAGGCCGCCGGTTGCGAGCACCGCCATGCCACCGACGATCCACGGTGTCCGCCGAGCGCCGAGATCGGAGCCGTGGCCCCATGCCGGCCGGAAGACCTGGAGCACATAGTGGATGGCAACGAGCGCGCCCGGCAGCATCGCCGGCATCGCCAGCTCGACCACCATGACCCGGTTCAGCGTCGATGTCGTCAGGACCACGATCGCACCGAGACCGGTCTGAACCAGGCCTAGCCTGACGATGCCGATCCACGAGAGCACTGAACCATTCATGGTCAACTCGCTTGCATCGCGGCCAGCGCAAACGCGCTGATCAGCATACCGACGACATAACAACTGATCCCGGTCCCGTTATACCAGGGCGCGCGCTCGCGCGGGCTCTTCAGGAAATGAACCATCAGGCCCAATTGCACGAGCACCAGCGCAGCAACTGCTGCCGCATAAAATGGCCGCTGCCAGGCCAGCAACATCGCAACGACCGCGACCTGCGGCACCGCCATCACCAGACAGGCAAAGCGCGCGGCATTGCCGACGCCGAGCAGCACCGGGAGCGAATCGATCCCCATCCGCTTGTCGCCTTCGACCGACTTGAAGTCGTTGAGGGTCATGATGCCGTGGGCGCCGATGCTGTAAAGCAGCGCGATCAGGACGATGCGCCAGTCGGGCGCGGACGAACTCATCACGGCGGCGCCGGTGAACCAGGGCAGGCCTTCATAGCAAAGTCCACACGCGGCGTTGCCCCACCAGCCGTTCTGCTTGAGGCGAACCGGCGGCGCGCTATAGGCCCAGGCCAGCACGAGGCCGACGATTGCGGCCACAAAGCCCCAGGTTCCGAGCATGGTCGCAACCAGCAACGACAGGGCCGTCCACACGATCGCGATGTAGAGACCCCAGTGGCCGGGAATACGCCCCGACGGGATGGGCCGCTCAGGCTCGTTGATGGCATCGACATGCCGGTCGAACCAGTCGTTCACCGCCTGGCTGGTTCCGCAAACCATGGGTCCAGCCAGCAGCACCCCGGCGATGATCATCGGCCAACGCTGCCCCGGCGAAACGCCTGACGAGACGATGCCGCATCCCAGGGCCCACATCGGCGGAAACCACGTGATCGGCTTCAGCAGTTCGAGAACGACCGATGGCGCGGGGCGACTGACAACGGCGCTAGTCATCTTCGGCCTCCCCTTCTCCGGCGTGCTCGGCAAGGCCGAAGCGCCGGAGCTTGACGTACAGGCTCTGGCGGCTGAGACCGAGCATCTCGGCTGCCGATGCGCGGTTGTCGCCGGTCAATTCCAGAGCCGCCTCGATCGAGAGCTTCTCGATCACGTCGGTCGCCTCGCGTACGAGATCGCGCAGCGGCACACGCCCGATCCGCTCGGTCAATTGGGCGACAGAACGCGGGAGCTCGCGCGCCGAGGACGGCGATGCCGAAAGACGCTTCTCGACATTGCGAATGGCGAAACCGAAACCCTGCTTGCGGTCGTCGTGAAGCAAGGATGCCGCGGAGACCTCGACGTCCGTCGTCGCGCCGTGCTCGCCGCGCAGCGAGGTCGAGAACAGCTTGATCGAACCGGTCTGGCGAAGATTGGCGAATGCCACCCCGAAGTCGACACCGGCACGGCCGAGCCAGCGATCCAGCAATTCGCCGCGCGACTGCTCCGCGCTGCCGAGTTGGGCCATTTCGGTGAAGGCGGGGTTCACCTTGACGATGCGGCCGTCATGCCCCGTGATGACCAATGCATCGGGCGCAGCGTCGAAATACTCGAGCAGACCCGACGTCGCCTTCAGCGCGCTGGCCTGCGGCGCCGTCAGTTGCGAGGACAGGCGGACCAGAAACAAGGTCGCGTTCTCCTGCCGGAACTGGGACGCGGCGACAACGCACTCGCGATCGCCCTTGGCGAGCCTGGCACGGACGCTGCCGTCCCGCCCGGTCGCACGAACATTGGACAGCAGCGTCTGAACCGGTTCGGCATCTGCCGCATCGAAATGTGAAGAGAGATTTGTCTTGACGACCTGCGGCGCACTCGCGTCGAGCAGCGCCAGCGCGGCAGGATTGATCTCGAGAATCGCATTGCTGGCGGCATCAACGATCATGACCGCCTCCGACGACACCTGGAACAGCAGACGATAGCGCGTCTCGGCCTGGCGCAGCCGGACGTAGTCGCGCTCCATCGACTGCTGGGCGTTGACGAGCCGCTGTTGCATCGCTGCAAGCGGCCGCAGATCGCGCCCCACCACGACAAACCGATCGTCGCGTCCGATGTTGACGGCCGAATACAGCACCGGAATGTCGGCGCCGCCGGGAGAGGGATGGTTCACCTGGCGCCAGACCGACAATTTCCGGCTCAGCGCATCCTGCAGCAGTTCCCTGACTTTCGCACTGGTTTCGGAGGTCACGATGTCGGCGAGCTTCGAGCCGAGCCAGCGGCCGTGAGCGTCCAGTTCGAGCGAGAGGTCCTCCTTGTTGAAGGCGACGTCGCGAATCACTCCCTCGCCGTCGACGACCACAGCGACGTCGCTGGCTGCCGCGATCAGGTTTGCGGCCGGCAATGCGCCGAGATTCCCCAGCGACTCCTTCGGAGATTTGAACACCTGGACCAGGGCAAATATCCTCCAACAACCCGTGATCTCTCACCTAGCTTTTCCTCGATCCCGTTTTTTGTTGGCGGACGATTGACGCACAAGCCAAGATCGGGCCGTGCGCCGCCGCGTCGTCTCGGACAGCCGAGCCGGGAAGACGATGAAAGCATACGCGCGCCGCAGAGGCATGTTGCAATCCGGCGCGCGTCAAGAAATTCATGTGAATTATCGCGGCAGCGCCAGGCCGTGCTTGACGCCCCAGTCGAACCAATTGTCGACCACGGTGCCGGAGAGCAGGATCCCGATGCCGCCGGTCAGCGGGCAGAGCACCGCAAACCACCAGGCCCAGCGATGGATCGATTCCGCCGTCGCGTTGAAGCCCATGGTCCAGCGCCAGAACAGCGCCGCCCGCTCGAGCGCCGTGCCGCGATCGATGATCTGCTCGATCTCGCGCTCGCCGCCATAGCGGCTGACCGCGAGGATCGTCGCGCCGTGCATGGCGAACAGCAGGGCCGAGCCATACAGGAACGCGATCGAGAGCATGTGGAACGGATTGTAGAAGAGATTGCCGTGGGTGATCGAGAAGTTATTGGTCCAGTCCAGATGCGGGAATATCCCGAACGGAACGGCTTCGCTGAAATGCCCCATCAGCAGCGGCCGGATGAAGCCGAGCACCAGATAGAGCCAGATCGCCGCAGCGAAGGCCCATGACACGTGGGTGCCCATGCCGAGCGCCCGCGCCCGCCGGTAGGTTCGCCCCCACCACAACAGGATCGAGGTGGTCAGGAAGAAGCCGGCCATCAGCCACCAGCCTCCCTCCTGCAGGGGCGGAAAACTGATGCCGTATTCGGGCTTCGGCGGCTCCAGCGAAAGCCAGGGCAATTGCCTGACGAACTCGATCGGGCTCCAGTTCACCGACGCCAGCATGTTGAGACCGATGATCTCGATCGCAACGACGCCGCAGGCGATGGACGCCAGTCCGAGAAATCCGAGATAGACCGGGCCGACCTGGGCGTCGCCGATCTTGCCGAGCCAATAATTGAACCGGCCCTCGCTGGTACGAACCCATATTCCCGGCTGGATCGGAATGCCGGGGTAGATGGTGCTGCGGACCTGCACCTGCGTGAAGAAGTTTTGATATTGGGCCATGGCTCAGGACTCTCTCTGATGACCGGAATTAATTGGAGGACCAGATCGGAAGGTTGCGCCACCAGTTCCACCACTCCGACCAGGCATTGCCCTCCGCCCATAGCGGCCCGCTGATGACGATGCAGACCGCGCTGAAGAACACCGCCGACAGCGCGATGAAGAGCCCGACACGATGGATGCCGAGGGTGCCGACCGAATAGCCGATCAGATCACGGAACATCGTGTTCTCGTGCTCGGGCGTCTTCACCGGTTCGCCCTTGTCGGGATTGGTCGACGACAGGATGAGGCCGCCGTGCAGGGCCAGCGCCAGACACGTCGTAAAGAAGAACGTGATGGCGATCATGTGCGCGGGGTTGTAGTGGAAGTTACCGTATTGGTAGCCGGTGTTCGAAACCCAATCGAGATGGGTGATGATGCCATAGGGGAAACCGTAGCTCCACGAACCCATCAGCACCGGCCGGATCACCACAAGGGTGAAATAGGCCAGGATGGCGAAGCCGAAGGCGAACGGCACATGATAGCCGATCCCGAGCTTGCGACAGATTTCAACCTCGCGCAGTGCCCACGAAACGAAAGCGCCGAGCGCGCAGATCGTGACGATCTGCCAGATGCCGCCTTCCTGCAGCGGAGCGAAAGACAGGCCGTATTTGACGTCCGGCGGATTGACACTGATCTGCCAGAGATTCCAGGTGGGGCCGAGCGCGGTATTCCACAGGATCATCGCGATGCCGACGAAGCAAAAGAACACCGTCGTGACCCCGAAGAAGCCGACGTAAAATGGACCGACCCAGAAGTCGAACAGGTCGCCGCCGATGAGCGTTCCGCCGCGAACGCGATATTTTTTTTCAAAGCTGAGCATTGCCATCGTTCGTTCCTCCGCCTGCGAAAACCAGCGTAGCCATCATCTGCAAGTCGCTACCGGAAGCGGACGAGACGGGCCGCTCGATCCTGCCTCGTCCGTTCCGGTACGCATTTTGTCATGCCATCAGGACGGCATGCTTGGTGGTGTGTACGGCAGAGTGATCTCTGACGTCTTCGCCTTGCGCGGCCCTTCCAACCAGTTGAACCGGTCGGTCGAGAGCAGGATGAAATGGATCACGATCGCCAGTCCGAACAGGAACGTGAAGAGCGCGACCAAGGCACGGCGGGGATCGAACAGAAGCCAAATTCGCCACATGGTTGCCTCCCTTATGTCAGGTACGAAAGAGCGACGCTGGCGACGTGCTGGATGCTATCCAGCGCCGACGTCTTGTAGCCGCCCGGGCCGGGCAACCAGGGACGCCACATCCAGGCGAGGATATGGGCAACCACCGCGACAGCCGTGAAGAGCAGGAAGCTCGTCATGAATATCGAATGGAATTCCTTGGCCTCGGCTTCGGATAGCCCCGATAAGGAACCGTCCTTCATTTTTTATCCTCCTAGTGATGGCCTTGCGGCCGTTTGCCGCCCGAGCGTGGGCGACAGCGATTGCCGGATCCATCGATACGGCAGTTATCCGCCCGGCCACCGGCCAGACGGAATTCCGGTCAAAGCCCCATGAACGACGACGTCACGATCGTGCCCGCGGCAATGCGGGCCTCCGTGAAGACCGACTGACGAGTCCTGGATTGATCGAACCCCGCCCTTTTGCGCCAGGGCGTCAGCCGCGCAATCACGGCACGGAGCAGAAAGGCCACGTAGCAGGCCCCGAACATCACATGAGATTCGACGGCGTAGCTCTCGCCGTGCGCTTTGGTACGATCGCCATAAGCATAATCGGACATCGACATCACCTCCCGCATATCGCTCTGCGCGTGCAGATACGGAACCACCGGAAACAGACAGCCTTCGATCGTTCTCATCCGGGCGCTCCGCCAATCAGGGCAGCACGCGCGCTCGTGACAAAATCGGCGGTCACACGATCTTCGCCTGCGCGCCGCGCGCTGCTTTCGGCGGCATCGCGCAGGCGCTTGGCCGCGGAAATTCGCACCAGCACCGGGTGGGCCTCCAGCACTTCGTCGAGCATCGCCTTGGCATCGTCGCTCCAGAGAATCTCCTGGTGCAATCGGGCCGGCGTCGGATCGACGCGATCGAGATCGGCTGCCAGCGGCAGGATATTGAACAGCGCATCGAACAGCGCGTTGCAGACTTCCTGGACGAGATAGGTGGCGCCCGAATAGCCCATGAACGGCGTGCCGGTATGACGGCGGATCACGGCTCCCGGGAAGGAGGCCGGCACATAGATCGCCCGGCCACCGGCCTCGGCGAGGTACATGCGTTCATTGTAGCTGCCGAACAGGATCAGCGGCGGCTTCTCGCGCACCGCGGCGCGTACCGCATCGTTATCGGGCTTGACGCCGGCCTTGCGCGCGAAAGAGAAGGTGCATGGCAGGCCCATCTCCTTCTCTAGGAAATTCCTGACACCGCGGGCATAGGTCTCGTTGGCGACGATGGCGAAGCTTGCGGTGCCGAAGAAGTCCTGGGTCACCGATCGCCAGAGATCCCACAGCGGCTTGATGGTGGTGTGCTTCTCGCGCGCGATGAACGGCTCGGGGTCGAGGCCCAGCAGTTCGCCGAGCTTGCGCAGGAATCGGGTGGTGGAGTGCAGGCCGATCGGCGCCTGCAGATAGGGCCGCTCCAGCGCCTCGCACAGCATTCGGCCGAACTCGCGGTACATGCAGACGTTGACGTCGGCATTCACCAGCTTCGGAATGTCGGCAAGGTGGCTTCCGAGCGGAAACACCATGTTGATCTCGGCGCCGATGCCCTCGATCAGCCGGCGGATTTCGGCAAGGTCGGACGGCATATTGAAGGTGCCGTAGATCGGCCCGATGATATTGACGCGCGGCTTGACGCCCTCGGCGCGGGGCTTGCGCTCCGGAATCTTCTTAACGCCGTACTCCTTCCAGAGCCAGACGATGGCGCGGTCGGCGCTTTGCCACTGATCCTCGTCGATCGTGCGCGGCAGGAAGCGCTTGATGTTGGTCCCCTCGGGCGTCACACCGCCGCCGATCATTTCCGCGATCGACCCTGTGACAACGACGGCCGGCAGATAGGGATCGAGCACGCGGTGCGCGCGCTTCATCGCGCCTTCGGTGCCGGTCTGGCCGAGCTCTTCCTCGCCGAGGCCCGTCACCACGATCGGCAGTTCGTGCGGGGGCAGTGCGTCGGTATAGTGCAGCACCGAGGTAACAGGCAGGTTCTCGCAGCCGACCGGACCATCGATGATGACCTGCATGCCCTTCACCGCGGTGAAGGCATACACCGCGCCCCAATAGCCGCCCGCGCGATCGTGGTCGAGGACGAGCATCAGATCATCTCCTCGGCTTTGCGCTTCTTGGCCTGGGCTTCGATCTGCTTCCGGTATTTCTCCCGGAACGCCAAATTGTCGGTCGGCGTATCTTCCCAGATGCCCGCGGCGTGGCCTTCGCCGACTTCGCCGAAGAATTCCTTCATCTCGTCGAAGCGGCTCTGATTGGCGAAGGCGGCGTTGACAACCTGCGCCAGCGAGCCGGCACCGGCGACGCCGAACAGCGGACGCGCCGAGATCAGATTGGTGAAATACAGAGCCGGGATCGCGAGCTGCTTGGCTTTCTGGACGATGGGCGTGGTACCGATGGCCAGATCAGGCTTGAACTCGCCAACGGCGGCGAGGTCCATCTCGAGCGATGCGCGGTACTGCACCCGCGTCCCCCGGGCTTCCAGCCATTCGCGGTCGGCATCCGACCATGGCGTCCTTGGGCAGGCCGTGCCGACATAAGGCACGCGGGCGCCGCTCTCGATGAGCAGCCGCGCAACCAGCAGTTCGGAGCCTTCGTAGCCCGAGACCGTGATGCGCGCGTCGATCGGCTTTGCCGCCAGCGCTGCCTTGATCATCGGCAGGAAGCGAGTCTTGGCCGCATCGATCCTCTCCCGCGCGACGTTGCAAGCCGTGCCGATGGATTCGAGCCAGGCTTCGGTGCCGTCGTGGCCGACCGGCGCGGAGCCGACGATCTTGCGGCCGGCCAGTTCGAACTGGCGGAAGCTCGCCGTGTAGAAGGGATGGATCGCGGCGATGACGGAGCCATCGAGCGCGGCATAGAGTTCGCGCCATTCCCGCGTCGGCACCACGGGACCTGCCGCAAGACCCAGCGCATCCAGCATCATGCCGATGCCGACGGGATCGGCGGGAAACATTTCCCCGACCAGCGTGACCGTAGGCCGCTCGCTCTTGCCGCCGCGCGGCGCCTGCACGGGCCCCTGCTCGACTTCCTTGCGGGCATATTCGAGCATCGCCGCCGCCAGCACGTCCTTGGCCTCGGCATGGGTCGGCACACCGAAGCCCGGCACGTCGATGCCGATGATGCGCACGCCGTTGATTTCATCCGGCAGCAGATCGAGCGGAACGCCGGACGCCGTCGGCACGCAGAGATTGGTGATGATGATGGTGTCGTACAGCGCAGGATCGGCAAGTTTGAAGACCGCTTCGCGGATGTCCTCGAACAGCTTACCGGTGACCAGCGTCTCCGAATTGAAGGGAACGTAACCGACCGTGCGCCGCGCACCGTAGAAGTGCGAGGTGAAGGTCAGGCCATAGACGCAACAGGCCGACCCCGACAGGATCGTCGCGGTGCGCCGCATCCGCAGGCCGACCCGCAGCGAGCCGAACGCGGGGCACATGCTCTGCGGCTGGTCGTGCGGGCCCTTGGGATAGTCGGCGGCATAGCGATCGAGAATCTCGCTCTTTCCTGCAGCGCTCGCGGCGGCCTTGAGTTCGGCGGCGCCGGCATGACATCCCAGGCCATCGCTCTTGGTCGCCGCAGAATTGACCGAGGCTGGCGCGATAGCGGCATCCATCGCGGCCGCGTCGAGCGCGACGGGCTCGTTCACGACGGACTCGGCGATGGCCCCGGCGTATCGCGGCAGGATCACGTTCATGTTGCGCTCCGCATCATGCTTCCGCTCACGCCGCGTCGTAGACGACTTCGAGGGACGGCTTGTCGATGACCGACTTGCCGCACATGTCTTCCATGGTCGCAGGCTCGAGCACCACACCGCGGCCCACCACTTCGCCCTTGAACAGGCCGAGCAGGCCGTCCTGAGTCAGCGGCGCGGGACGAACCGGGGGCGCCAGGCCGACATTGGTGGCGAGCTGCTCGAACAGGGAACTCCACTGCCCGCCCGGCAGGCCGATGATCTCGTAGTTCGCGCTCTTCTTGCGGATGTCGTCGTCCGCCGGGATCGCAGCAAGGACGGGAATGCCGACAGTCTTGGCGAACGCCGCAGCCTCGCCGGTGCCGTCGTCCTTGTTGATGACCATGCCGGCGACACCGACATTGCCGCCGAGCTTGCGGAAATATTCGACCGCCGAGCAGACATTGTTGGCGACATAGAGCGACTGCAGATCGTTCGAGCCGACGACGATCACCTTCTGGCACATGTCGCGCGCGATCGGCAGGCCGAAGCCACCACAGACCACGTCGCCCAGGAAGTCGAGCAGCACGTAGTCGAAGCCCCACTCGTGGAAGCCGAGCTTCTCCAGTAGCTCGAAGCCGTGGATGATGCCGCGGCCGCCGCAGCCGCGGCCGACTTCGGGGCCGCCGAGCTCCATCGCGAACACGCCGTCTCGCTTGAAGCAAACGTCGCCGATCTTGACTTCCTCACCGGCGAGTTTCTTCTTCGACGACGTCTCGATGATGGTCGGACAGGCGCGGCCGCCGAACAGCAGCGAGGTGGTGTCGCTCTTCGGATCACAACCGATCAACAGGACCTTCTTGCCCTGCTGCGCCATCATGTAGGACAAATTGGCCAGCGTGAAACTCTTGCCGATGCCGCCCTTGCCGTAGATGGCGATGATCTGGGTTTCCTTGGTCGCAGGCGTCGTCACCGGCGCGTCCGGTTCGATCGAGGCTTCCGCCCGCAGAGCGTCCTTCATGTTGATGTTCGGCACGACATTCATGACAGCGAGCTCCAGTTCAGAACCATTTTCAGGCACGCCGAATCTTCGAACGCGACGCGATAGGCGTCCGAGGCATCGCTCGCATCGCGGTGGTGGGTGATCAGGCCGTCGAGCGAGAGCCGGCCGGATTCGATCAGCGTCTTGATCGCGGCGAGATCGGACGGCTGCCATTCCGCTGCAACGCGAAGCCTTGCCTCGCGCATGAACGCCGGCGGAAACGCGAAGGACAATCGCTCGCTGTAGAAGCCTGCCAGCACGATCTCGCCGCCGGGCGCGATGCGTCCGATCAGGGAATCGAGCAGGCCGGCATCACCACTGACGTCGTAGATGCTCTTGTAGTCACGCCGCGTATCATGCTCGGGATCGATCACGCCGTAGTCGACGGCTCCCCCAACCCGCTCCGGGTTCTTCTCCCACACCGTCGGCGGCTCGTTTCTCAGAGCAAGCGAAATGCGGGCCAGCAGCCGCCCCAGCACGCCATGGCCGACGATGCAGTCCGGAGCCGAGGCCCCGCGCGCCGCGATGGCGTGATAGGCCGTCGCCGCCAGCGCCAGCAGAATTCCGCGCTCGCCGAGACTCTGTTCGAGCGGCATCACGCGCTTTGCGGCCACCACCAGCCTTGAAGCTGAAGCACCGAACAGGCCGCGCACCTCGCCGAAGCACTTTGCGCCCGGAACGAAAACGCGTTGTCCTGGATGCAGGCCGGTCGCAGATCCCGCTTCGACCACACGGCCGACCGACTCGTAGCCGGGCACCAGCGGATATCCCATTCCCGGAAACGGAGGCATCCGGCCGGACCACAGCAACCGCTCAGTGCCGGTGCTGACGCCGCTCCACTCGACATCGACGACGACGTCGTCGGTGGTCGGAGGAGTCAAGGCAAGCCGACTGAGCTCGATCTGCTCCGGCTGCTTGAGAACTACCGCGATGGTCTCCATCGCCTACTCCGATCTTCGGCAAGATGCGGAAGGACTCCGCGGCTGTCATGCTAGACTTACATTCAAGACTGTCAAGTTTGATTAACGTCAATCTCGCTCTTTCGCGCGGTGATGACGCTTGCCAGCATCGGCATCGCCACCGGCCGCAGCGCAACATCGGCAAAGCCCGCCTCGCTCAGCATGCCGCGCAGGCGCGCGAAGGTCCGGGGCCGGCCGCTGCCCATCGCCATCAGATAAAAGGCGAAATAGGCGTCGCCGATCGGCTCGGCGCCGCGAACGCCCGAGATGGGCTCGGCAATCAGGAGCGTGCCGCCGACCGGCAAGGACGCGTGAACGGCCCGTAGCAGTGTCATGACGTCGGTGTCGTCGTGATCGTGGGTCACGCGCACCAGCGAGACGATATCCGCGCCCTCGGGGAGACGGTTCGCAAGAAAGCTCCCCCCGATCGCGACCGCGCGTGAGGACAGCCCCTCGGCGCGAAACCGCTCGCTGGCATGGTCGGCCACGGCGGGCAGATCGAACAGGACGCAGCGCAGCCCGGGTGCTTGCGCCGCGACGGCGGTGATGAAGGAACCGTCGCCGCCGCCGATGTCGAGCAGGCATCGATGACTGCGGAAGGAATAGGCCGACAACACTTGCTGCGAGATCATCGGCTGCGATGCCGCCATCAACGCGGTGTAAGGTGCGATCGCATCATGGGGCAGATCGGCCGCCCCGCGATTCGCCGCGTAGGGCCAGTAGGCGGCGAGCTTGCCCGCTCCGATCTCACCGCGCAGCAGGGCGATCGGATCCCTGAGATCGTCGTACAGCATGGCATGATGCTCGATCATGGCGACCACGCCGGGATTGCCTCTGAGCGCAGCACCGAGCGAACCGAGGCCGTAGCGGCCGTCGCTGCGACGTTGCAGCAATTGCAGCGAAACCGCCGCATCGAGTAGCATCAGCGTCGCGTCGGCCGGCAGCGGCACGCGCGATGCCAGTTCCGCGGAACTCAACGGGCCATCCGCCAATTGATCGAACAGCTTCAGGCGGACGCAGGCGAACAGAACCTGCGAATAGACGAAGCCGGCACAGAGATCGAACAGCGCGCTGGCCCGCCGCCGGGCGATCGGCCGTGTCAGCGCAAAACGCGCTGCAAATCGCTGAAAACGTGGACTCGCAAGGATCGCATCGCGCCAGCCGAGCAGGCGATCATGCAGGGACAGACGCGATACGCCGTGATCTGAAAGGACGATATCCGCACCGCGCGGCGCGTCGGATGGCTCGCCCCCGCCCTCACGATGCGCGATCGTGGCCATGGTGGCTACGCAGCGAACTGGGCAAGCTTGGCTGGCACGAGACGCTTGGCTTCCGAGAGCATGAGCGAACGCAGCTCGGCCCCGTTGGGACAGGGCGGGATCGCATCGATCGCGCCGCGCACCAGGTCATGCAGACGGTAGAGCGCGCCATCGAGACCGAGTTCGATCACCGCGCTGGGACGTCCCAACACCAGGTCGCGACCAACGGGCTTGCCGATCTCGTCTTCATCCGAGGCGGCATCGCGAATATCATCGGCGACCTGATAGGCCTCGCCGAGCTTCTCGCCGACCATCCGCCACGGCTCGCAATCGGCGCCGGCCGATGCAGCGCCTGCAACGGTCGCCGCGGCAAACAGCGCCCCCGTCTTGGCGCGGTGGTAATGAACGAGATCGATCTTGTCTTCGCATTCCCAGGCTTGCCCTGCGACGATGCCCGAGGGCACGCCGACGGATCGGGCCACCGTCAAAGTGAGCGTGGCCAGCCGCTCCGGCGCGCATTGAAGACGCGCCAGCGTCTGGAATGCGAGCACGATCAACGCATCTCCCGTGAGAACCGCGAGCGGCTCGCCGAACGCCTTGTGCACGGAAGGACGGCCGCGCCGCGTCTCTGCCGCGTCGAAACACGGCAGGTCGTCATGCACGAGCGAGGCGCAATGCAGCAGTTCCAGCGCCGCACCGGCAGCCTCTGTGGCGGCCGGATGATCCTCGCCGCAGGCGGCGGCGACGCTGTGGCAGAGCCTCGGGCGCACCCGCGCACCGCGGGGAAACACCGCGTAACGCATGGCGGCCGCGAGCCGGGGTGGACAGCCGGGAAGTTCAGCCTGATCAATCGCGTCGTTCAGTGCCCGTTCGATCCGGCTGGTGACGTCCATGGCAGGCTCCCGTGTTTGACACAAGGAATGTCAATTTGACTTGTCGCAAAGAGTGTAAATAAATATAGACACATGTCAATGACAACCGGAGCCGGTGCGTCCATGCCCAGAGAACGTGTTGTCGTTGTCGGCTGTGGCGTAGCGGGGCTGGTCTCCGCATTCGCACTCGCAGCACGCGGCCTCGACGTCACCGTCCTGGAGCGCGCCGCCGCGCCGGGCGGCAAGATGCGGCAGGTCGCGATCGGTTCGTCACGGATCGACAGCGGCCCGACCGTCTTCACGATGCGCTGGGTGTTCGACGAACTGTTCGCCGCAGCCGGCCGGAATTTTGCCGATCACGTCCGCCTGCGCCCACTGGATGTTCTGGCCAGGCACGCTTGGGACGAGCAAGCCCGGCTCGATTTGTTTTCCGATCAGGAACGCACCGTCGACGCGATCGGCGATTTCGCGGGCGCGGAGGAGGCGGATGGCTATCGCGCCTTCTGCAGGGATACGAGGCGCATCTACGAGATTCTCGAGAAGCCGTTCCTGCGCGCCTCTCAGCCGAGCATGGGCGGACTGATCGGCGCCGACGGACTTCGCGGGCTGATGCGATTGCCGCAGATCAAGCCGTTCTCGTCGATGTGGTCGGCGCTCGGGCGATATTTCGCCGATCCGAGACTGCGGCAGTTGTTCGCGCGCTACGCCACCTATTGCGGTTCGTCGCCCTATCTGGCGCCGGCAACCCTGATGCTGGTCGCGCATGTCGAACGCGAAGGCGTCTGGAGCATCGACGGCGGCATGCACGCGCTCGCCAAGGCGCTGGCGGATTGCGCGAGCGCCTCTGGCGCGGCGATCCGCTACGGTGAAGACGTCAGCGAAGTGCTGGTCTCCGGCGGCCGCGCCTCTGGCGTGAGGCTGGCAAGCGGCGAGCAGATTGCAGCGGACGCCGTGATCGTGAATGCAGATGTGGGCGCCGTCGCGGACGGAATGTTCGGCGTCCCTGCCCGTCGCGCCGCAGCGGCGATCCCGCTTCGGGCGCGCTCGCTGTCGGCCATGACATGGAGCGTCGTCGCAAAGCCGGACGGCTTCGCGCTGCATCGGCACAACGTCTTTTTCTCGGACGACTACGCAGCCGAGTTCGATGACATTTTCGTACATGACAGGCTCCCGCACGGGCCGACCGTCTATGTCTGCGCCCAGGATCGCGACGACCACGATGTGGCGCCGGGCGATCCAGAGCGATTCCTGATTCTCGTCAACGCGCCCGCGAATGGCGATCGGCACGTCTACGATGCAGCGGAGGTAGAACAATGCGCGCAGCGGACATTCGGCATGCTGGAGCGACGCGGCCTGCGGATCCAGCCGCAGGCGGGTGCGATGCGAGTGACGACGCCGGCGGATTTCAACCGGATGTTTCCGGCCACCGGCGGCGCGTTGTACGGCCGCAGTTCGCACGGATGGACGGCCTCTTTCCAGCGTCCGGGAGCGCGGACCAAAGTTCCTGGCCTGTACCTGGCGGGAGGCAGCACGCATCCGGGTCCCGGCGTGCCGATGGCGGCCTTGTCGGGCCGATCGGCGGCAGCCAGCCTGCTCGCGGACCTGACTTCGCGAGGATCGTTCCGGCGAACGGTTATGCGTGGTGGTATGTCGACGCGCTGAGCGACGACGGGCAGAACGGCATCACCATCATCGCTTTCATCGGCAGCGTGTTCTCACCCTATTACGCATTGGCAAGGCGCAAGAAGCCGGCCGATCCGCTCAATCATTGCGCCATCAATGTCGCGGTCTATCGCCGCGGCGGCAATCGCTGGGCCATGACGGAGCGTCCGCGCGGGGCTGTCAGCCGCACGATGGATACATTCAAGGTCGGCCCAAGCCATCTGTCCTGGGACGGCAAAGGGCTGACCATCCATGTCGACGAGATCTCGGTTCCGATCCCCGGACGTTTGCGCGGCACCATCCGATTGGTGCCGACTGCGATCACGCCGCAGGCCTTCACGCTGAACCAGGACGGCAATCATCAATGGTGGCCGATAGCACCCTGCGCGCGCGTGCAAGTGAGGCTCGATCATCCGCATCTGAGCTGGCAGGGCGACGGCTATTTCGACATGAACCACGGCGACGCACCGCTCGAGCAGGGCTTTGTGGACTGGCAGTGGTCGCGCGGCGCGATGCGGGACGGCGCCGCGATCCTCTACGAAGCGCTGCGCCGGGACGGCAGCCGTGTTGATCTTGCGATGACTTTCGATCCCGATGGACGGATGCAAGCCTTCGAACCGCCGCCGATGGTGGACTTGCGGCGCACCGGCTGGCGCGTCGCCCGCAGCGTTCGCAGCGAGAGCAAAGCGAACATCGTCAAGACCCTGGAAGACGCGCCGTTCTATGCCCGTTCGGTGGTATCGGCCAGGCTGCTCGGCGAGCCCGTGACCTTGATGCACGAAAGTCTCGCGCTCGATCGCTTCAGGATGCCGATCGTGCAGGCCATGCTGCCGTTCCGGATGCCGCGGGCGCGGCGGTAGGAACTGGTGGAATCAAGGTGACGCGGTCGGCGTTTGCTGCTTGGCGCGTTCGGCTTCCTTCTGTCGGTCAAGCCGCCGGCAGACCAGTTCGAGGATGCCCCAGGCCGCCGCGAACATCAGCACCACGAAGAACTCGATGAAACCAAGATAGCTGTCCATGATGTCGCCCCGCGCAACTCTCCACAGCTACCGTTTCAGGACGGAATTGGTTTCAGCCGATGTCAGCTAAGCCCAGCTCACCAGCGGCGGCATCGAGCTCAAGATGGTCTCGATATTGCCGCCAGTCTGAAGTCCGAACATGGTGCCGCGGTCATAGAGCAGATTGAACTCGACATAGAGCCCGCGGCAGGCCAGCTGCTGCGCCCGCTCGGCTTCGGTCCAGGGCTCCATCATCCGCCGGCGCACGATCCTTGGGTAGACATCCAGCAGAGCGAGCCCGACGTCGCGCGTGAAGGCGAAATCCTTGTTGAAGTCGCCGGTGTTGAGATGATCGTAGAAGATGCCACCGACGCCGCGGGCCTGGCCGCGATGCGGAAGGAAGAAGTAGGTATCGGCCCACGGCTTGAACTTGCCGTAATAAGCGGGGTCGTGGGCGTCGCAGGCCTGCTTCATGGCGGCGTGAAACGTCACGGCGTCCGGCGCATCCTGAGTTCGCTGCTCCGGCAGCATCGGCGTGAGATCCGCGCCACCACCGAACCAGCCCTTTGCGGTCGACAGAAACCGGGTGTTCATGTGCACGGTCGGCACACGCGGGCTGCGCGGATGCATGATCAGGCTGATGCTGGTGGAGACGTAGTCGAGCTGACTCCCGTCGCCCGGCAGTGTCTTGGCCATCTCGGGCGTGAGCTTTCCGTTGGCCGATGACGTATGGATGCCGATCTTCTCGAACAATCTGCCGCCGCTGAGGAAGCCGCCGGTACCGCCGCCGCTGCCGGTCGCGCGCTGCCAGGGCTTGTAGGTGAAGGTGGCGGGCTCACCCGGAAACAGTTCGGCCGGCGCCTCGCGCTCCAGCAGTTCGACCTCGGCGCAGATCTTGTCCCGCAGCGATTCGAACCAGACCTTTGCTTCGGCACGCTGCCGTTCGGCGAGGCCGTTGCCGCCTTCCCGGATGGGCTCGGTCCCGTGCATCGCGTTTGCTCTACCGATAGGACGCCGTGCGTTGCAGTTGATCGCGACGTTCCAGCCGCTCGAACAGCTCGATCACCCAGACCAAGCGGTCCTCGATCGGCCGTCGCCGCGGCTTTGCGTTGTCGAGCAGCGGCGTGGCCGCCACGGCCTCGACGAGGAAACGGGTCTCTTCGATTGCAGCCGTCATGACGCCGAGCCTCCTGGCGGGCGCCCAGTCCGTTTGCGGCAGGAGCAGCGTTCGTACCAGAACCGCAAGCTTGCGACGAGTCGAGACGACCGCGCGCCCTGAGACCGAGTCGAGCCCCGCGCGCTCCAGTTCGCGGCCGATCTCCGCATAAAGTGCGCGCGCGGCGTAAATGCCGGGGCGGCAGCCCATGGGCAGATTGGCGATGCCGTGCGTCGCGCGGGAATAGAAGAGGTCGGCCGCGTCGAGCAGCCTCTGGACGATGGCCGCGACGTCTGGCGTGAAACGAGGCTTCGCGAGCCAAATGTCCGGATCGATCCCCGCCTCGCGCAGCCATGACTGCGGCAGATAGAGCCGGCCGGCGCGGGCATCCTCGCCGACATCGCGGGCGATGTTGGTAAACTGCATGGCGACGCCGAGATCGCAGGCGCGCGCGACGATCTCGGGGGCACGCTGCCCCATGATCAGAGTCATCATCGCCCCGACGGCCCCCGCAACCCGCGCGGCGTAGGCCGTGAGATCCTGCAGCGTCTCATAGCGGCGGACCTCCGCATCCCAGGCCAGCCCTTCGAGCAGGGCTTCCGGCAGCTCACGCGGTATGCAGAATTTCGTGACGACATCGGCAAACAGGCGATCCGCAGCAAGGTTCATCGGCTGTTGCCGGTAGGCGCGATCGAGCCGGTCCCGCAACCGCGCCACTGCCGCGGCTCGGTCACTGCCGAGATCGACGGCATCATCTGCCAGACGACAGAACGCATAAAGCGCGATGGCCGGATCGGCGACGCTCCGCGGCAGGACCTTCGAGGCCGCATTGAAAGTCCGCGAGCCGCCCTTGAGCAGGGCGCGGCAGGCAGCCATGTCGATCGGATCGAGCGTTATCGTCATGCGGTCACCAGGCTTGCAAGGTGGGAGGCATCGGGCACGAGGGAATCCAGAACGCGCGCCGACGAGAGCACGCCTGGCAGGCCCGCTCCGGGATGCGTACCGGCGCCGACCAGATACAGATTTTCGATATCTTCGCTTTTGTTGTGCGGCCGAAACCACGCGCTTTGCGTCAGGATCGGCTCGAGCCCAAAGGCGGCACCGCGAAACGAGGAGAGCCGATCCTGGAAATCCTGCGGCGTCAGCATCCGCGAACTGACGATCTCATTCTCGAGACCGGGCAGCATGGTTCGGGAGAGTTCGCCTGCAATGGCCTGGCGATACTCTTCGGCCGCCACGCTCCAGTCGGTTCCGCTTTGCAGGTGCGGGACCGGCGAGAGCACGTAGAACGCGTCGCAGCCGTCGGGCGCAAGGGAGGTATCCGTCGCGGTCGGGCGATGCAGATACAGGCTGAAATCATCGGCCAGAACCTTGCGGTCGAAGATATCCGTCAGCAATCGCTTGTAGCGCGGCCCCAACAGGATCGTGTGATGCGGCACGCCCTCGTATCTGCGACGCGTGCCGAAGTACCAGACGAACAGGCTCATCGAATAACGCGCTCGTTCGATCCGACGGTCGGTCCAGCGCGACCGCGCTGACGCCGGCACCAGATGCCGATAGGTCCATGCGGAATCGGCGTTGGACACCACGACGTCGGCAGCGATGGTCTCGCCTGAAGCCAGCCGCACGCCGCGCGCGACACCATCCCTCACGAAGATCTCGCGGACATCCTGGTTGCAGCGGAGCCTGCCGCCCTGCCCCTCGATCAGCTTGACCAGGCCGTCGACGAGCCGCCCGGTGCCGCCAAGCGCAAAATGCACGCCCCAGCGGCGCTCCAGAAATGCGATCAGGCAATAGATCGAACTCGCCGTGAGAGGATTGCCGCCGATCAACAGCGGATGAAAGCTGAATACGACGCGCAAGCGCGGGTCGCGGAAGAATTTCGAAACCAGCGAGTAGACGCTGCGATAGCTCGACAGCCGCAGCATCTCGGGCGCGATCTTCGCCATGTCCGTCCATTTGCTGAACGGCACGTCGCCGAGTCGCTCGAAGCCGACCTTGAAGATCTCTTCGCTGGCTTTCATGTAGGCGTCGTAGCCGTCGACGTCATCAGGCGAAAAGCGCGCGATCTCGCTGCGCATCGCGCCGGCGTCGCCGGAATAGTCGAAGTGCGATCCGTCCTGAAAGCGGATGCGGTAGAACGGCGACACCGGCACCAGCGTCACGTCGTCGGACATCTTTCGTCCGCACAGCTTCCACAATTCCTCGAACAGGAACGGTGCGGTGACGATGGTTGGTCCTGCATCGAAGGTGAAGCCGTCCTGCCGGTAGACATAGGCACGGCCGCCGGGCGCATCGAGCCTCTCGAGAACGGTGACGCGATAGCCCTTGGCGCCGAGCCGGACCGCAGCAGCTAATCCGCCAAAGCCGCTGCCGATCACCACCGCATGCGGATGGCGATGCGATGGAGCGTTCTGCGGTTGTCGGGCTGACGTTGAATCCAGCATGACACCCACTGTAACTAATTATTGACAGTTGCATAGCCCGAAAGTGTACATTATTCTTTACACGCACGGCGCCGCTTGCTCGGCAGCATCTGCTTGCGCGTATTTCATGATGAGCCGCGCGATCAGTTCTGGCTGCTCCTCGTGAGCGAGATGACCGAGCCCCGGCAGCCGTTCGATGACGGCACTTGGAAGAATCTCGCGGACCTGTCCTGCGACTTCGGGCAATATCGATCGATCATTCGCGGCGGCCATCAGGACCAGCGCCGTCGTCAACCGCGGCAGATCATGCAGCAGCGGTTCGAGTTTCCAATTCGCCATCATCCGCAGCGCGGCCGCAACGTGTTCGGGATTCCGCACCAGTTTGCGATAGAGCGCAATTCCCTCCCGATCGATCGTCGAACCCGTGTTGGCGATCAACCGCTCGACCGCGCCGGCATGAGAGGCCTGCCAGGCAAACATTCGGGGAACCAACGGATTCATCACCAGCAGATTGGCCAGGGGCGAGAACAGATGGTTGGCCACGCCGCCGAACGGCATGAAGGCGCCGTTCAGCGCGATCAGCAAACGCGGTGCCATGCGGCCGGCGAGACACATGCGCGCCGAGATCGCCGCCCCTGCGGAATGACCGATCGCGATGTCCGGCCTGATCTCCAGCTTGCGCAGCAGCACGCCGATATCCGCAGCCATGCCCGGCAGCGACAACCGGTGTGACGGCGGCGATTGCGTGAAACCGTGCCCGGGCAAATCCGGGGCGACCACCGAGAAATGCTCAGCCAGCAGCGGCAATAAATCGCGCCAGGAATGCGTCGCGGCCCCGGTGCCGTGGATCAACAGCAGCGACGGCCCCTCGCCCATTTGCTGCACATGCCAGCGGATTCCAGCCGCTTCGACGAAGACACTGGCACTCCGGTTGGGCCAGTCTCCACCATCGCGGCTCCAGACGAGACCGGACACGGCAGCGCCCTAGGCGGGCGATGCCGACGGCACGCCGGCAAGGAACGCGTCGTAGGCCGCAATGAACTCGGCTTCGGCTTCGAAGTGCGGCATAGCTCCGGTCTGAAAGACCCGGATGGTCCAGTTGGGGCGGCCTTCGACCTGCGTCTTGTTGCTGTAATCGACGAAATCGCCTCGAACGCCGTGGCTCATCCACACCGGCAATGTCAGCGCGTGATAGATCCGGGCGATATCCTCGCTGAACAGAAATCCGGAGACGAAATAATAGGGCGCATGCTGTGCACCGGGCTGACCCGTTGTCAGGTAGTCGTATTCCAGCAGGCCCTCGTCGATATCGCGCGAGCCCCAGGTCTTGTTGAGGAAATAGCGAATTCCGGTCCGGCTGGTCAGCAGCCGGAAGAAGCCTTCGCTCCACAAGGGACACTCGAATAAGGCATGCAGCCACGGTTTGCCGCGCGTGCCCTCGCGCCATTTGGTATTCTTGTCCCTGCTCCTGAAGCCGGTGGGACTGACCAAGGCTGCGCTGCGGAACGCCAGCGGTGCTTCGGTTGCCGCACGGGCGAGAAATTCCGACGACAGCGACACCGCCAATGCGTCGATCGGGCCTCGACCGTAGTCGTTCTGGATTTCGCGAACCGCGATCAGAATCGCGTCCGTCATCATGCGGACGGTGTATTCGCGCTTCCCCCGGTCCGAATGACCGAAGCCCGGAAGCTCCAGCGCGTAGACCGTCCGGCTTTTGCGATAGTGTTCGTAAAGCGGCTTGATCTCGTAAGCCGAGCCCGCGGCATTGATGCTGTGAACGAGCAACAGCGGCGGGAATTTGCCGGGAACGTCAGGGCCGGCCGAATAGTAGGTCAACCTCCCGACGGGACTGCCGATCTCGTGGCGCTGGCCCGAGACCGGCGCTGGCAATTCTTCCGTGCCACGCAACGCGGCGGGATTGATCGCCGGGGCGGCAGCGCTCATCGCAAATCTCCTTTTTCGCACCAGATCGCATCTCGCCGTGGCCAAGACCGTAACAGCAGTGTATCAGGACTGACAATCATAGTTGTCGACCAGCAACGGAAATGCCGCTTGACACAAGCTCCGCCCGTCAAACCCTTCCTTGAAGTCCTTTCCGGCCGCCAGCAGCGGGTTCCTCCGCTCTGGATGATGCGACAGGCCGGTCGTTACCTGCCGGAATATCGCGACGTCCGCGCCAAAGCTGGCGGCTTTCTCGACCTCTGCTTTACGCCAGAGCTCGCCGCCGAGGTGACGCTGCAGCCGATCCGCCGCTTCGCCTTCGATGCGGCGATCATCTTCTCGGATATTCTCGTCATCCCCTATGCGCTCGGGCGCGACGTCAGGTTCGAAGTGGGCGAAGGACCGCGGCTCGATCCCCTGGACACGCCGGACAAGGTCGGCACACTGGCCTCGACCGGGGATTTCACCAAGCTCGAGCCGGTGTTCGAAGCGCTGCGCCGCGTGCGCCGCGAGCTTGATCCCAAGGTTGCCTTGATCGGATTTTGCGGCGCGCCGTGGACGGTGGCGACCTACATGGTCGCGGGACACGGCACGCCGGATCAGGCCCCGGCGCGGATGATGGCCTATCGCCACCCCGACGCGTTTGCAAAAATCATCGACACGATCGTCGATAATTCGATTCATTACCTGCTCGGGCAACTCGCCGCCGGGGCCGACGTGCTGCAGATCTTCGATACCTGGGCCGGAGTGCTCCCGCCACGCGAATTCCAGCGCTGGTCGGTCGAACCGACGAGGCGCATCGTCCAGGGAGTCCGCAAAAAAGTTCCGGACGCGAAGATCATCGGCTTCCCACGCGGCGCCGGCGCTCTGCTGCCGGGATATGTCGAAGCGACCGGCGTCGATGCGGTCAGCATCGACTGGACGGCGGAGCCGTCGCTGATCCGCGACAAGGTTCAGAACCGCGTTGCGGTGCAGGGCAATCTCGATCCGCTGGCTCTGATTGCGGGCGGGGACGCACTGGACCGCTCGATCGATGACGTGCTGGCGAATTTCGCGGCGGGCCGGCTGATCTTCAACCTTGGCCACGGCATCCAGCCCGAAACCCCGATCGCGCATGTCGAGCACATGGTGAAGCGGGTCCGGTCCTAAAAGGGATCGCTTTAGCCGGCGCTGGCGAGCACGGCCTTCGACAAGGTCGCGGCGTCGGCATGCGGCAGCGGCAGATAGCGTGCGCCCATCTCTTTGGCGATCGCTTCTCCCGAAGGGCCGGGACGCGGCGACGTATCGACCAGGACAACTGCGATACCGGCGGCGCGCAACTGGCGCGCCGCGCTCATCGCGTCGTCCTCGGCACGCGGACGCCCCTGCCCGCCATCGCGCGCAATGTTGGCGCGGCCGTCGGTCAGAACGATCACTGTCGGCGTCTGTCCCCTGCGGCGGACCGAGTCGGACAGCATGAAAGCTGCATCGAGCCCTGCGGCAAGAGGCGTCCCGCCGCCGCCCGGCAATCCTGCAAGACCCCGCTTGGCACGCGCCAGCGAGCGGGTCGGCGGCAGCAGCATTTCGGCGGAACTGCCGCGAAACGCAATCAAGGCGACCTGGTCGCGCCTGATATAGCAATCCGCCAGCAGCAATTCGACCGCGCCCTTGGCTTCCGCGAGGCGATGCAACGCTGCGGAGCCGGACGCGTCGACCACGAAGATCGTGACCGTTTCGGTGCGCTGCTTGAACCGCGAGATACGGAAGTCATCCTTGCTGATCAGAATGCGGGTCCGGGACTGCTCGCCCGATCCGGCCGCCTCGCGGCGCCGCAAAGGCTGCCATGGCGCCGCCGCGCGCAGGGTTTCGATCAAATTGAGCCTGGCGCCGGCACGCAGCGCGCCGCGCAGCACGCCGGCCGGCCGGCCCCGCTTGCTGGATTTTTGCAATGCGCCGGCCTCGCCGGCGGAACGACTGCGCGATCGTCCGGCAGACCCCGCACGAAGGGCCATCAGCACATCCGGCGGAATTGCGGCCTGCACTGCGGACAGAATGACTTCGTCCAGCGCGCGATCGATGTCGGGCGTTTGATCCTCACCGCCGGACTCATCGGCTTCATTTTCGAGTGGCGGCGGTGGCTGATCCGGTTGAGCCGTCTCATCCGCCGGCGGAAACACCAGCGCGCGTGGCGCCAGCACCAGCCGTGCGGCCAAAGCCAGGTCGTCCTGTTCGATCCGGGAATGACCTGCAAGCGCGGCACTGGCTCGGGCGATCCGCAGCGCCAGCAACGGCGCACGCAGCGAGGTGATCCCAAGCGCCGTGGCCGCGGTACAGAGCGCTTCGATCTGGCCCGCGTCGGCCTCGAGGGCCGGTAGCCTCAGCTGTGCCGCTGCAGTTTCAAGGGCATCCATCGAAAAGTCCTCGGCATCACGGATGCCGATGGCATTGAGGTCAAGGTGAAGCGCCAGACGATCTCGCAGGGACGCCGGCGCGATTTCGTCTTCTAGGCCTTCGTCGATGGCGATGACGCCGAAACGCGCAGGCATCCGCAGCGACAGGCCATCGCGCTCGACGATGGTCTCCCCGGCGTCCATCGCCGAGGTGACATGGACCGTCGTTGCGGCCGCGAGCCGCTCGGCCATCGCCAGCATGATCACGCCGCCATCGGCTTCCGCCAGCAGGCCGCGTTCGGCAACGGGCCTGCCCGCCAGCAACGTCGAGTTGAGGTCGAGCCCACCGAGCAGCCTGCCCTCGGCGATATTCAGCGGCACCTGCTTCACATTGACCGATGGCGGCAGTGCCGCACGAAGCAAGGCGAGCCAGCGATCCCGCACCGGCCCAGCGCGCGATCTCAGCAACACACCGCCGGTCCCCAACGGGTCCACGACGAATAATCGCGCCGCCGTCACCGCATCGCACCAGGCGGCGGCGCCGGTCATCCCAGCACCTCCGCTATCGCACGATCGACCCGCACCGAGGAGCCGGCATCATCGAGCGGATTGCGCCGCAGGCGATGCCTCAAGGCCGAAGGCGCGATCCGTCGCAGATGCTCGTCGGTCACGGTCTTTGCGGAGTCCAATGCCGCGAGCGCACGGGCCGCGCGCATCAAGGTTAGCTCGCCGCGCAAGCCGTCGGTGCCGAGCGCCATGCAGAGTTTTGCCGCGCGCTCGAGCGTCACGTCAGGCACCGCGACCGAGGAGAGTTTCTCCCGCGCGCCAACGAGCTTCTTGCGCAGCTTGGCCTCGTCCTTGGCCCATTTGGTGACGAAGGCTTCGCTGTCGCTTTCAAAGGCGTCACGGCGCCGCACGACCTCGATCCGATCCACAAGATTGTCGGGTGTCTTGACCTCCACCGACATGCCGAAGCGATCCAGCAATTGCGGGCGCAACTCGCCTTCTTCGGGATTTCCCGTCCCGACCAGCACGAACCGCGCCGGATGCCGTATGCTCAGGCCCTCGCGCTCGACGACATTTTCACCGGATGCGGCAACATCGAGCAGGAGGTCGACGAGGTGATCCTCCAGCAGATTGGCTTCGTCGATGTAGAGGAATCCGCGATGCGCGCGGGCCAGCAAGCCGGGCTCGAACGCCTTCTCTCCGCGCGCCAGCGCCCGTTCCAGATCGAGCGCGCCGACGACGCGATCCTCGGTCGCGCCAAGCGGCAGATCGACCACCGGCACTGGCACTTGCGCGGATTTCAGCCCGCCCTGGGCCGCGCGGAGGCGGCAGTCCTCGCAAAATTCCGCCGGCCGATCCGGATCGCAATTGTAGCGGCAACCGACGACGACTTTCATCTTCGGCAGCAGGGCGGCAAGGGCACGGACCGCGGTGGACTTGCCGGCACCGCGATCGCCAAAGGCCAGCACGCCGCCGACCTTGGGATCGACCGCTGCGATCAGGAGCGCGAGCTTCATCTCGTCCTGACCGACAATCGCGGAGAAGGGAAACGCTATTGCCATGCTTATGCCTTCAGTGCTCCGGGCGCGTTCGCGCGATGATGTCGGCGGCGCCTTTGTGAAGCAGCTCGAGCCCGACCGCACGCCCGAGCTCGCGCGGGCGGTTTGCGGCTCCCGTACGGGTGACCTCGATGAACTGACCTCCACCCGCTTCGTCCAGCACCGAAGCCGTGAGCGTCATCTGCGAACCTTCGATCGTCGAATATCCCGCGATCGGCGAATTGCAGTGACCGTTGAGCACCCACAGAACCTCCCGCTCGGCGTCGCAGCACAGGCGTGCGGCGGGATCGTCGATCAGGGCGAGATATTTCCGCGTCTGCCAATCGTGGGCCGCGCATTCGACTGCGACGATCCCCTGCCCCACCGCCGGCAACATCTGCGCAGGCGACAGCTCGCAAGCGATGCGATGGGCAAGGCCAACCCGTTCGAGCCCGGAACGGGCCATGATTAAGGCGTCCGCCGGCCCGACCTCGCCGCCGCCGGGCAGGCGTTGCATGTCGCGATTGTCCAGCTTGCGAACTCTGGTGTCGGCCGCGCCGCGAAAATGAATCACCTCGATGTCCGGAAACAACCGCCTTGCATAGGCGGCGCGCCGAACGGCATTGGTGCCGATCTTGTAACCCTTGCCACGTGAGCGCTTAAGGTCCTCGACGGAGACGCCAGGCCGCAACACCAGCGCATCGGTCGGCGGATCGCGCGTCAGTGTCGCACCGATCACGAGCCCGGGCGTATCCTCATTGCCGGGCATGTCCTTGAGCGAATGCATCGCGGCATGAAGCCGACCCGACGTCACCGCGGCGCGGATTTCCGCAACGAACGCGCCGCCCTTGCCGCCATGGACGAGGAGCTTGCTGGTCTGGTCACTATCGCCCGTGGTCTCGAATCTGACGATCTCGACGCTCAATTCCGGGGCCGCCCTCGACAGGCGCTGCGCGATATCTTCGGTCTGGGCCAACGCCATGACGCTCTTGCGCGTGCCGATCCGCATCGAGACTGCCACTACCACGCTCCAATCAGCAACCGCGTCACACTCCGCGCGAAGCGGACAGAGATTAAGGCCAGCCGTTGCCGGAATGCAAACCGGGACCAGCGTGCAGTGCACACGCCGGGCTCAGGACAGAGCACCGCAGCGAATATACGAGCCAACTCTCCGGCGTTTCACGGCGCGCGGCATTTTTTTGCCGGAGGCCACCGGACGTCTTCCGACTTCTGCCCGGCGCGATGGAGTGTTACTCGTAGCGCAGCGGCCCACGAATGCAACGGTTGATCGGAGATCGAGATCGCGATGAGCGCGGATGTCCTGATAGGAGACGGCGAAGCTGTGCGGCTGACACCTCATCCACTCCGCGCCGCGGTGCTGGGTGAGGTTCATGCCCGTCCGTTCACCCCGATTGCGGTGCCGTCGCGCGTCGTGCATTTTGCCTTCGATACGTCGGGGCAACGTGCACAGGCCGACCGCGCCAATCTGATCGCGTTTTGCACATCGCGCGGGCTGCAGACGCCCTCGCCTGCCGAAAAGCATCACCGCGCCCCGTTCGGCACCACCGTGCTACGATGGGAGCAGCACTCCGAATTCACCACCTATACCTGGGAAATGCCGGCCGATCCTGCCGCCGCGCCGTTCCATCCGGATGCGGCCTCGCTCGCTCTGCCGATGCGGCTGGTGCCGCAGCCCGGCCCGCTGCTGGTCGCCGTCGACCTGCACCTTCTGACGGAGGATCTGCCACGAACCGCGCCGGAACGGCTGTTCGACAATGCCAGCCTCGCGGTCGCCGAGAATTCGGACGGCGCCGCGCTCTATGCGACCGACTTCCAGCCCGGCCCCTCGGGCTTTGTCCGCATCCTCGTCGCCAACCGCAGGATGTCGCCGGAACGGGCCGGAGCCCTGGTACAGCGGGTGATCGAGCTCGAGACCTATCGCACGCTGGCGCTGCTCGGCCTGCCGGAGGCGCAACGGCTGTCGCCGTCGATCGCAGCCGCGGAGCGCCGCCTCGTCGAAGTCACCGACCAGATGCGCCACGCCGGCGACCTCGCTGCCAATCACAAGCTGCTCGACGAGCTGACGGCCCTCGCCGCCGAGGTCGAGGCCGGCGCGGCCTCCAGCGTCTTTCGATTCGGCGCCAGCCGTGCCTATGAGGAGATCGTCGAGCAACGCCTGCAGACCATCGGCGAACGAAAGGTCGGCGGTCTCCCAACATGGACGTCGTTTCTGGCACGCCGGATGAAGCCGGCGCTGCGTACATGCGTCACCACCGAGGCGCGTCAATCCAGCCTGTCGCTGAAGCTCGCACGCGCTGCAAATCTGTTGCGCACCCGGGTCGACGTCGAGCTCGAGCAGCAGAACCAGGAGCTTCTGAAGTCGATGAACGCGCGGACGCGGCTGCAGCTGCGGTTGCAGGCCACGGTCGAAGGCCTGTCGGTCGCGGCGATCACCTATTATGTGGTGAGCCTGTTCGGATACATCGCAAAGGCGGCGCATGACAGCGGCGCTCTTCATGTCGAGCCCAGTGTGGCGACGGCCGCCTTCGTCCCGATTGCCGGCTTTACGATCTGGTGGACGGTGCGAACGATCCGCAGGAAGCACATGGCCGGCGAAGATCGATGAAGTTTTTCGTTGGACTGATCGCGAGCCTGGCGATCCTGCTCGGGCTGTTTGAATTGCGCGAAGGCAGCCGGGACCTGAATATCACCCGCACCATCGTCGGCGAAACACCAATGACAATCTTCAGGCCGCAATCCGCGGCCCCCGCGCCGGTCGTCGTGATCGCCCACGGCTTTGCGGGTTCGCAGCAGCTGATGCAGCCGTTCGCCGAAACGCTTGCGCGCAACGGCTACATGGCCGTGACTTTCGATTTCCTCGGCCACGGGCGTAACCCGATCCCGATGCGTGGCGATATCACCGAGGGCTTGACGATTACGAACGCGTTGCTGAAGGAGTTGACCGACGTCGCAGCGGCAGCACGCCAACTTCCCGGAAGCGATGGCCGGCTCGCGGTGCTTGGACATTCGATGGCGTCCGATATCGTGGTGCGATTCGCGCAAGCTCATGCGGACGTCGAGGCAACCGTCGCCGTCTCGGTGTTTTCGCCGGTCGTGACACCGACCAGTCCCCGCAACCTGCTCGTCATCGTCGGCGCGCTGGAGCCCGGGATGCTGCGGGACGAAGGCCTGCGCATCGTCAATCTCACCGCTGGAGGGACGGCGAGACCCGGCGAGACCTATGGCCGATTTTCCGATGGTACTGCGCGAAAGCTGGTGCTGGCGCGCGGTGTCGAGCATATCGGGGTGCTCTACAGTCATGACAGCATGATTGAGACCGTGCGCTGGATGAATGCGGCCTTCGGCGACCGGCCACAGGACGAGATCGACAGCCGCGGGCGCTGGATGGCGTTGCTGTTCGCCGGAATCGTCGCACTGGCCTGGCCGCTGTCCGCATTGTTGCCGCCGCTGAGCCCAGCTCCGGCCGGCGCAAGTCTGGGCTGGATGGCGCTGATGACGGCCGCGCTCTTGCCGGCGATCGCGACCCCGTTGTTGCTCTGGAAGATGCCGACTGACTTTCTGCCGATTCTGCTGGGCGACTATCTGACCCTGCATTTCCTGATCTACGGCATCCTGACCACCGCGATTCTGCTCTACCTGCACCGAGGCCGACCACCCGCTGCCACAACGAAGATTCCCTGGAAGCGCACCGCGATCGCCGCCGCCGCGGTGGCCGCCTACAGCACCCTGGCTTTCGGCCTTCCCATCGACGCCTACGTGTTCTCGTTCCTGCCAATTCCGGCGCGGCTGCCGCTGATCGCAGCAATCGCCTGCGGAACGCTGCCCTACTTCATCGCCGATGAATGGCTGACGCGCGGTCCGGATGCGCGGCGCGGTGCATACGTTGTCACCAAGTTCTGTTTCCTGCTCTCGCTCGCCATTGCCGTGGCGCTCAATCCGATGAAGCTGTTCTTCCTCATCATTATCGTGCCGGCGATCCTTCTGCTGTTCCTGGCCTTTGGACTGATCAGCCGATGGAGCTACGCCGCGACCCGAAATCCGCTGCCTGGCGCACTCGCCAACGGTGTAGTGTTCGCGTGGGCGATCGGCGTGACCTTTCCGATGATCGTGCGATGAGTGTTGCTCGCACGACCTGCTGCCGGAGTTGACGAGACATGTGGAAACCCAAGCGCATCGAACCCTTGGCTGGACAGGAGTCCGTCTGGGATTATCCTCGCCCCCCGCGGCTGGAGCGGGTTGGCGCGCGCCTGCGCGTCCTTTTCAACGCGCGCGTTGTTGCCGAGACCACGGCGGGCTATCGCGTCCTCGAGACCAGCCATCCTCCGGTCTACTACATTCCCCCCGGCGACATCGCGCGACAATACCTCCTGGACGCGCCGGGCAGTTCGTGGTGCGAATTCAAGGGGCAGGCAAGATACTGGTCGCTCGATGTCGATGGCCGCACGTCCGAACGCGCGGCCTGGAGCTATCCTGCGCCATCGCCCGAATTCCTAGATATCGCCGGTCATCTGGCTTTCTATGCCTCGCGTGTCGATGAATGCTGGGTGGACGACGAACGCGTGCAGCCTCAGGAAGGCGATTTCTATGGCGGCTGGATCACTTCACGGATCGTTGGACCTTTCAAGGGCGGTGCCGGCACCCGCGGGTGGTAGGACGCGGCGACGTCCTGAACCGGAACCGGCGCACGCCTCTTCCGTTGATTTTCATCACGCCGATCAGGTGCATTCGCACCCGGTTGCGGCGCTGACGAACATCACAGGAGCCTGTTTTGGATCACGATATTCTGGAGCATCTGAAATCGCTTCACACCAGCGCCATCGACGCGCGGAACGGCTATCAGGAAGCGCTCGAGGACGCGGACGGCAAGGGCATGACGCCGCTGTTCCGCGACATGATCGCTGTGCACGAGAGCCACGCCGGCGAACTCGCGCGCGAGCTGACCAGGGCCAATGAAATCCCCGATGATTCGGGATCGTTCATGACGACGGTTCACAAGACCATCATGGATGTGAGGTCGTGGTTCAACGGGCTCGATGAGAGCGTGCTGTCCGGCCTGATCGACGGCGAGACGCGCAACGCCTCGAAATATGACGACGCTCTCAAGGATGGGAAGGCACCTGCAAACATTGCGAGCCTGCTGAGCGCGCAGCGCGACCGGCTCCTGCAGATGATCTCCGATATGAAGGCCCGGCAGGCCGCAGCCGAGCGCGTCTCGTAGCCGATCTCGGCAAACGATGGATCGGCAGCACAGGCTGCCGATCCATCAGATCCGATCATCTTGGCCAGACCAAGTTTTTACTTTGGCTGTCCCGTCGAACCGTTCTCGGGGCCGACGCCAGTGTCCGATGACGTCGGGGCAGCACGGGTGTCAGGCGCGGGATTGACTGGCTGATACCGCTTCGGCTGATCGGGCGTGCCGGCCGGCTGCGCCATTCCAGTGGTCGAGCCACCGACCGGCGTGGTCATTTGAGCCGTTTCGACGCGGGATTTGCCGTTGTAGCCGACGGTGAGCAGGCCCATCACGGCCAGCGCGAGGACAGCGAACCCGATCAGTTCGGGGCCGGCGCCACTCGGCATGGCGCCGCGGGTGTTTCCGTCACCTTCGAGGGCGTTCGCCGCGATTTCGCGGTTGGTGCGGGAGCGCAGAAAGTAGATGAAGCCGCCAGCAATGATGAATGTCGTTGCCGCCAGAGTGAAGAACATCAGCCAGCTGATGGGATTGTCGCCTTGCACGGGAAGCCTCCATTGTATGGTTGGGATGACAATGGAGGCGGTTGGACTTGGTTCCTAAGGGATGATCCCCGCAAACCAGGGATCGAGTAACCAATTGAGTAAACGTTGTTTTTATCAAAACTGGGCGCGTTATCGCAGAGCTCAAATGTAAACTCTAATTGACACTCCTCCCGACATCGGAGAGCTTGGCCGGACGGAATGACCGGCAGCCCCGGGGATGACATGGCGCCAACCAAGAGCGGCCTCCGCGAGGGCCAGTTTGAATCCACCGAGCTCGAGCGTCTTCTGTTTCGCATGGCGGGGGGTGACGAGCCGGCCTTCGAAAAGCTGCATGCGGCCACGAGGCGCAAGCTGTTCTCGACCGTGCTGCTGGTCGTCAGGCGCCGGCATCTCGCGGAAGAAATCGTGCAGGAGGCCTATGCTCGCATCTGGCTGAACGCGTCCACCTATTGTCCGGCGCTGGGCTCGCCCATGATGTGGATGATCACGATCGCGAGAAATCTGGCGATCGATGCCGCCCGAAGGCCGTCGCGGGAAATCTATCGCGACCATTCGGCCCTGCTCGACTTTCCCGCAGACGCGCCCAATGCGCTGGAGAGCATGGAGAGCCGGGAAATTGAAAACGACATCGTCAGGCTCCGGCACAGCATGTTGTCCGCCCTGCAAAAGCTGGAACCGACACGGCGCCATCTGGTGATTGCGGCCTATCTTCACGGGGAAAGCCGGGACCGGCTGGCCGAGCGGCACGGTGTTCCCGTCAATACCATCAAGACATGGTTGCGGCGCGCGCTGTTGCAAGTGCGGGCGCAGATCGGGCCGGTGGGGCAATGGCAAACGTAATGGCCCGGAACTTATGTCCACTTTGTAACTTATCGTTCGGGGCTGTATCGGGGAAACATCTTGCCGGACATGGAAATGCCTGTGATCCTTGTCGTCGAAGACGAGGAATTCCTTCAAAGCTTCGTCGAGGACGCGTTGCGTGAGGGTGGCTTCGAAGCAGCCGTCGCCTCGTCCGGAGAGGAAGCGGTAAGCCTGCTGAAAGCCAACAACGGCCAGTATCGCGCGCTGGTGACCGACATCGACCTCAAGGGGAAGATGGACGGCTGGGAGGTGGCCCAGCATGCAAGGGAGATCCAGCCGGACTTTCCCATCGTCTATATGAGCGGCGCCGCAGCCGCGGACTGGACCTCCAAAGGGGTTCCCAACAGCGTCATGCTCCCGAAGCCGTTCGCGCCGGCGCAGCTTCTCACCGCCATCGCCAACCTTCTGAACAACGGGACTCCGACGGCTTAGGCCAGCCGGTCGGCCCGACCTAGAACGTCCCGGCCACGGTCATGCGGATGGTCAGCGGCTCGACCGGGTGCAGCACAAAATCCATCACGCCGTTCCGGCAGACCGCCGCCGGTGCGACGCCTCCGGTGCAGAGAGTGTAGAGCGTATCGGTCTTGAGCAGCGACCCGTAAGCATAGGTGATCTGGTTCGCCCTGGTGTCGAAGAGATTCAGCACGTCGAGTTGCACGCGCCAGCCATTGTCCAGGCGATAGCCAAGGCGGCCATTGAAGATGCTGGTCGCGGACGAGCGGAACGCGTTGTCTTCGGTCAGCGGGCTCGACGCCAGATAGCGCCAGCGCAATCCGCCGAACCAGCCGGTCTTCTCGCCGAGCGTGATACCGGCCGAGGCCACCATCGCCGGCGCGTTCGGAATGTAGTTTCCGGGCGCGTTGCCGATCTGCGCCTCCGGGTAACCGGCGAGCGAGGCGTAGACCTCGGCCTGCTCGCTGTCGGTGCCGCGAAAGCGCGCATGGGTCATGGCGAGATCGGCGTCGATGTCGATCCAGGATCTAGGGCGATAATGATTGGTCCACTCGAAACCATAGCGGCGGCTGGCGCGGGTGGCCGAGGTGTCGCCGGCATCGCCGGAGAACAGGATCTCGGAATCCTGGTCGAGGATGAAGACGCTGAGCGAGGTGTCGAGGCCGGGCACGATTTTGCTGCGAACCCCGACCTCCGCGCCGCGCGTGCGTACCAATAGCGGCGATGGCGTCAGCCTCGTCGCGGGATCGCTCGGGTCCACCGTGGTGGTCGCGCCGCGGGCGTCGTTGGAGTGCATGCCGGTGCCGGCGCCGAGGAAGAATTCGGTCGCATTGAACGGGCCGAGCACCATCCTGAACTTGGGGCTGGCGAGCGCGGCGTCAGCGCGGCCGGAATTGGCGGCGTTGAACAGCGAGGTGACGTCGGCCGCGTAATAATCGCCGCGCACACCGAACGTAGTCCTGAGCCAGTCGGTCCAGCGCACGGTGTTCTCGGCATAGACGCCGACGCTGCCCTCGCCGACCTTGTCGCTGCGGATGCTCGACAGGAAGCTGCGCTGGAGCGTGTTGCTCAGCGCCAGATCGATCGCGTCGTAGCGCGATTGCAGGCCGAAAGTGGTCTGCATCGGCAGGCCCGCGAACGAGCCGTTCAACGTGCGCGAAACGTTGGCGCCGGCCATCAGGCGGTCGTCGTGCTGATGGAACTGATCGCCCAGCACGGGATCGTTCAGATCGTAAGTGAAGTTGTTGAACAGATCGAGCTGGCTCTTCACGACATAGGCGCTGGCCTGCCAGCCGCCGAGATCGTCGCTCTGCGCAAGGCGCGCCGAGAGCGCGAAGCGATTGGTGTTGCCGCCATCGCTGGGATCCTCCGAACCGAACCGGTCGAGCAGGCCGCTGGTGATCGCACGCTGCGGCACCTGGTCGGTCGAATTCCATCGGTTGGCGTAGGCCATGCCGGTGACCGACACGCCGTCCGTCGCGGTGCCCTGGCTGTAGCGCACGAGGCCGTTGAGCTTGCGCACATTGTCCGGATTGTCCCAGGGGCCGTTGTAGGTGCCGATTTCGCCGGCGACGAGCAGCGCACCGTCGCCAAGCCTCACCGAGTCCATGCCGAGCAGGCGGCGATAGCCGAAGCTGCCGGCCGTCACCTGGGCGAGGCCTTTCTCGGTGCGGTCGATCAGGCCGATGTGGAGGCTGCCGACCGAGGCGAAATCGCCCTCGTCGGCGAAGTAGGGCCCCTTGCGCACGTCCATCGCGGCGATGGTTTCCGGGATCAGCCAGTTGAGGTCGGCATAGCCCTGGCCATGCGCGTGGGTGCGCATGTTGACGGGGACGCCGTCGACGGTGATGGCGAGATCGGTGCCGTGATCGAGATTGTAGCCGCGCAAAAAATACTGATTGGCTTTGCCCTCGCCGGAATGCTGGGTCACGATCAGTCCCGGCACGGCTTCGAGCGCCTCGCCCGGCCGCGTGATGGGGCGCGCATTGAGCGCCTCGCCGGAGACGGTGAGCTCGCTCGCCATGCCGGGCGCGCTTTTTGTGCCGGAGGCGATGCCGGCGCGATCCGCCGACGGCGTTGGCGCGGGTTCGACGACGTGACGGCTGACGGCGGCGGCCGGTTTCCCCGCACGTCGCGGCGACGGCTTGTTGGCACGCGGCGTCTCGCTCCTGGTGACCTGAATCGGCGGCAATTCGCGCGCGGCGCCCTGCTCCTGCGCGAAGGCGCGGCCGTCATCCGCCAGCAGCATTAGCGCGGAGACGGCCGTCAGCGCGCCGCGGCGGCGAACTTCACGCCGCTTCCGTCGCATCGGTGCATTCCAGCGCGTCAGGCTTCGCGCGGCGCCGGTCGGCCGCGAATATGCGGCGGTAGAGCACGACCGAGACGAGCCAGGCGACCATGAACAGCGCGATCACGGCGAAGCCGACATTGGCGAGCGACTGGTTGAGATCCTCGACCAGCGCCCAGACGCCGCCGGTGAGGCCAAGGCGGTCGCCGACCAGGCCGAGCGCCTCGATGCCGCCGATCAGCAGCGCGACCGCGACCGAGGCGCCGGTGATCGTGAGATTGTACCAGAGCTTGCGCACGGGATCGACGAAGGCCCAGCGATAGGCGCTGACCATCAGCGCGGAATCGGCGGTGTCGACCAGCGCCATGCCGGCGGCGAACAGCGCCGGGAACACCAGCACATCGGCGAGCGAGGCGCCATGCGAGGCTTCGCTGGCGGAGATGCCGAGCAGGCCGATCTCGGTCGCGGTGTCGAAGCCGAGCCCGAACAACAGGCCGAGCGGAAACAGATGCCATGGCTTGGTCACCAGGCGGAACAACGGCGCGAGCAGACGCGCGAGGCCGCCGCGCCTTGCCAGCAGCGCATCGAGCTGCGCGGAATCGTGAACGCCCTGTTCGCGCACGGCCCGCAGCGTCCGCCACAGCCCGGCGAAGATGGCGAGATTGATCGCCGCGATCGCCAGCAGGAACAGCGCCGACACCGAGGTGCCGATCAGGCTGCCGATCTGCTTGAGCAGGCTGTCGCCGCCGAGGCTGACCACACCGAACGCGAGCAGCATGGTCGCGACCACGACGACGGTGGAGTGACCGAGCGCGAAATAGAGGCCGACGCTGCGCGGCGTTTCGCCCGCCTGCATCAGCTTGCGCACGACGTTGTCGATCGCCGCGATGTGGTCGGCGTCGACGGCGTGGCGCAGGCCGAACACCCAGGCCAGCAGCGCCGTCGCCATGATGGTCGGGCGGTCGCCGAACGCCGCGAAGGCCCAGGCCCATGCGGCGATGTTGGCGGCGATGAGCCCGCCGAACAGCAAGGCCACACCGGGCTCGACCGCCCGAAATGATCGCTTTGCCGCACGCATCATCAACTGCCCCAGTATGATGTTTATTGATAACCATCATACTCGGAAAGAGCAAGCGCCGGGCCAGTTTGATCCACCGGCGGACCTGCGGACGTCAACGAGAGCGGGATTGTCGTGGCGCAGACGCGCCAATGCGTTCTCGCGGCGCATCTCGCCCGAGCTTTGCTGGGTCACTCCACCCTCTGAAAGCCAGGAGGGCGCAGGGAAGGCCGGGTGCTGACATCGCACCCGCGGTCCGCTGCGCGAAAAATGTAGCGCAAAAGAACCGCACAGCAGCATACAGGTGGTGCCGATCACTCGGCCTTCCCTGCGCGATGGTCGGAC
>NZ_JAFCKW010000041.1 GCF_018129965.1 Bradyrhizobium diazoefficiens
CGGTGCAGGGGCGCGAGCCTCAAATCTCCACGCTCAACAAATGTCGGTCTCGGTCAAAACCTGCCCGGCCATGACGACGGAGAGATGGGGTCACCGCCCCGTAAACTTCGCCCTGCGCTTCTCGACGAAGGCATTGCGGCCTTCGATGGCGTCGGCGCTCTTGCGGATGGTGGCCTGAAGCTCGATCTCGCGGCGGAACTGCGCCTCGTAGGTTGCGTGCTCACTCTCCTCGATCAATGCGCGGGTCGCGACCAGAGCGCGCGTCGGACCGTCGGCGAGGCGGCGCGCCAGCGTCAGCGCCTCCTCCATCAGCTTGGCATCGTCGACCACCTGTCGCACGAGGCCAATCTGCTGGGCGCGTTCAGCCGTCAGTGGCTCGTTCAGCAGCATCAATTCGAGGGCAAGCTGCCGGCCGACCAGGCGCGGCAACAGCCAGGTCGAGCCGAGATCCGGCACCAGCGCGATGCGGCTGAACACCTGGATGAAGCTCGCCGACCGCGCCGCGACTATGATGTCGCCCGCCATCGCCAGACTGAAGCCGCCGCCGGCCGCGACGCCGTTGACGGCAACGACCACGGGCACGCGGCATTCGCGCAGCGCCTTGAAAGCCGGCCAGTAGAACCGCATCACGCCGGCGGCGATGTCCTCGCCGAGCGCCTCGGAGGCTTTCAGGTTCTGTCCCGAGCAGAAGCCGCGGCCGGCCCCTGTCAGGACCAGCGCACGGATGCTTTCGCCGCGCGTCATCCCGGCGATGGCCGCGGCGAGCGCGCGTAGCAGGTCGGGCGTCATCGCATTCAGGCTAGCCGGCTCGTCGAGCGTCAAGATGCCGACTGCGCCATCCCGCGCCTGTTTCACACCTGCCATGCCGGTTCTCCCCGTCTATGTTCTGGTTGACGGCAATGTGCCATTGTCCGCGCGCTTCGCCAACCGCGGAGCTTCGAAGTCAGCGCACCGAAGCCAAGACAGCAGACAAGACGACATCATGCCTCACCAGTTCAGCCTCGCTCAAACCGTCCGCAAGCCCGCCGTCACGTCCAGGGGCGGCATCGTCGCCGCGCAATCGCGGCGGGCGGCCGAAGTGGGGGCGCAAGTGCTGGCGGCAGGCGGCGACTGCGTCGACGCGATCGTCGCGACCACCTTTGCGCTGAATGTGCTGGAGCCCTGGAACAGCGGCATCGGCGGCGGCGGTGCGATGGTGCTCTACCGCGCCAGGGAAAATCGCTACGAGGTGATCGACTACGGCATGAGCGCGCCGCAAAGCCTGCGCCCCGCCGACTATCCGCTCAGCGGCGAGGGCGCGGCCTCCGATCTCTTTCCGTGGCCGCGGGTGAAGGACGATCGCAACATCCACGGCCCCGGCGCGGTCGCCGTGCCCGGCGTCGTCGCCGGCATGGAGGAGGCGCATCGCCGCCACGCCAGACTGCCCTGGAAGGACTTGGTCGCGCCGGCCGTGCTGCTTGCCGGCGAGGGCATGCTGGTGGACTGGTGGACCACGCTGATGATCACGGCATCGGCCGTCGATCTCAGGCGTTATCCCGGCAGCGCGGCGACGTTCCTGAAGGACGGCCTGCCACCGAGCGCACCGTGGGGCATCAAGGCCGAGACGCGGCTGCGGCTCGACAATCTGAAGGCGACGCTGTCGCATCTTGCCGCAGCCGGGCCGCGCGATTTCTATCAGGGCGATCTCGCCAGGAGCATCGCCTCGGACATCAGCGCCGACGGCGGCTCGCTGTCGGTGGAGGATCTGGCCGCATTCCGCGCCCATCTGCGCGAGCCGATCGCGATCCCCTATCGCGGCGGCAAGGTGCTGGCGACGCCCGAGCTCACGGCCGGACCGACGCTGGCGCATGCGCTGCGCCTGCTGCAGGATAATCTGAAGCCGGCAAGCGCGCCCGATGCGGCCGCCTATGCCGAATATGCGCTCGCACTCCAAGCCGCCTATCGCGAGCGGCTCAAGGACATGGGCGATGCCGACGGCAAACGCTCGCTCGGCGCCGAATATCTCGCGCCCGCCTGCACCACCCATTTCTCGGTCGTCGACCGCCACGGCAACATGGCCGCCGTCACGCAGACCTTGCTCTCGTCGTTCGGCTCGAAATATGTGACGCCGCACACCGGCATCGCCATGAACAACGGCATCATGTGGTTCGACCCGACGCCGGGCACCACCAATTCGCTCGCCCCGGGCAAGCGCTGTCTCACCAACTACACGCCCGTGATCGCCGAGACGAAGGACGGCAGACGTCTCGCCATCGGCGCCTCCGGTGGCCGCCGCATCCTGCCGTCGGTGATGCAGCTCGCATCCTTCGCGATGGATTACGGCATGGACCTCGATGCCGCCATCCACCAGCCGCGCATCGACGCCAGCGAGGGCGCGGTCGTGATCGGCGATGCCCGCCTGCCAGCGGAAGCACGCAAGACGCTGGCGGAGCGCTTCGACTACGAAGAAAGCCGGGTACAGGCGCTGCCGCAGAAATTCGCCTGCCCGAGCGTGGTAATGCGCCAGGGCGAGGTGAACTCCGGCGCCGTCGAGATCTTCCAGCCCTGGGCCGATGCGGTGGCGGAGGGCTGAGACAACATTCAGGGAGCCGCCGATGACCTATGAGCAGATCATTTGTGAAACCGACGGCCCCCTGCTCATCCTCACCCTCAACCGTCCCGACAAGCTCAACGCCTATACGGGCGCGATGGGAGCGGAAATCACCGACGCGTTCCAGCGGGCTGATGCCGACGACACGATCCGTGCCGTGATCGTCACGGGCTCCGGCCGCGCCTTCTGCGCCGGCGCCGACGTCTCCGGCGGCTCCAAGAGTTTTGATACCTCCGGCAGCCACGGTGCCGGCGTGTTCGCAAGCTCGCGTCAGCGCAGCGGCCGTTTCATCGAAGCCATCTTCAACTGCCGCAAGCCGTCGATCGCCGCCATCAACGGTGCGGCCGTCGGCGTCGGCATCACCATGACGCTGCCAATGGACGTGCGCATCGCCGCCAAGGGCGCCAGGATCGGCTTCATCTTCGCGCGGCGCGGCCTCGTGCCGGAAGCCGGCAGCGCCTGGTTCCTGCCGAAGCTGGTCGGCCTGCCGCAGTCGCTGCGCTGGTGCCTCTCGGGCCGCACCTTCGATGCCGACGAGGCACTGAAGGGCGGGCTCGTCAGCGAGACCGTCGAGCCGGCCGAACTGCTCGATCGCGCCAAGGCGATTGGTCACGAGATGAGCGACGAGACCTCGCCGGTCGCCATCGCCCTGACGCGGCAGATGCTGTGGCGCTTCGCCGGCGCGCCCGATCCATTCGCTCTTCTGGAGATCGACAAGCCGATGTCGATCGAACGCGGCGGCCACGCCGACGTCCGCGAGGGCGTTCAGTCCTTCATCGAGAAGCGCAAGCCTTCATTCCCGGGAAAGGTCTCGCAGGACATGCCGAGCCAGTATCCGTGGTGGAAGGACCGCGCGGACGGCTAGAGTCCCAGCCGGTCCCTGACACGGCCTGCGATCACGGCGGTGGTGACGCCAACGGGCCAGAACGCGTGCATCGGGATCGGCTTGATGCCGGTGACGGGCATGTCGATCTCGGCCCCGGCGCCGCCGATCAGGCGGCGCGCGAGCTGGGCGCCCATCGCGGTGGAGAGTGCGACGCCGCGGCCGTTGCAGCCGAGCGAGATCAGCACGCTTTCCGCGGGTTCGTGCACATGCGGATAATGATCCTTGGTAATCGCGAGCCGGCTGTTCCAGCCATGAGTCCAGGCCACGCCCTTGAGCTGCGGCCATAGCCGCTCGGCATAGCGCATGAGGTAGGCAACGTCGTCCGGCGCGCTGATCCAGCGCATCGGGCCGCGGCCGCCCATCAAGAGACGGTTCTGCTGGTCGATGCGATAGTAGACGGTGATGTGACCGCTCTCATAGAGCACCGGCCGCGTTGGCATGATCGAGCGGGCGACGTCGTCGGAGAGCGGCGCGGTGGCGGCGATCGACGAGAATACCGGGACTATGGTGCGGCGGAGTGCAGGCCAGAGATCGTCGGTGAAGCCGTTAGTGGCGAGCAGGACCTTGTCGGCATGCACGACCGCGCGCGGCGTCTCGATGCGCCAGCGGCTGCCGTCGCGGCGCAACGACAACGCCGGCGTCTCGCCATGCACCTTTGCGCCTGCCGAGATCGCGGCACGCGCGAGGCCCCGGGCATAGCTGAGCGGATGCAGATCGCCGCCGCGGCTGTCCAGCATGGCTCCGATGTAGCGGTCCGTGCCGGTCATCTCGCGCAATTGCTCGCGATCGAGATAGGTCACCGGCATGCCGCGGCGGATGCACTGCTTCGCGGTCGCCTCGATCGCAGCGGCATTCGCCTCGTTATAGGCCGTTCGCAACGTTCCGTTCTGCCGCGCCTCGCACGGGATCTGGTAACGGCGGATCAGGTCGTGGGTGAAATTGGTGGTGCCGTAGGCGAAGTCGATCATGCGGCGGCCGAGTTCAGCGCCGAAGTCCGCTTCGATCTGGTCGGGGTCGTGCTTCAGGCCGGGGTTGGTGTGGCCGCCATTGTTGCCGGACGCGCCCCAGCCCGGCTCCTGCGCCTCCAGCACCAGCGCCTCGACGCCTTGCTCCGCCAGATGCAGCGCCGTGGACAGGCCGGTATAGCCGCCGCCGATGATCGCGACGGAGACGGACTTGTCGACATCGAGCGGCGGCGTGGCGACCGGGGCGACGGCGGTGTCGGCATAGAGCGAGGGCGGCAGAGGCAGGCGCGCGTTCATGATGAAGACCAATCAGAGCGGATGCAGCACGCGCCGCAAAAAATCCTGCGTGCGCGGATGCTGGGGTTGGTTGAGCAGCGCCTTGGCCGGTCCCTGCTCGACGATGACGCCGCCGTCGATGAACAGCACACGATCGGCGACGTCGCGGGCAAAGCCCATTTCGTGGGTGACCACGACCATGGTCATACCGTCGTCGGCAAGCTTGCGCATAACGCCGAGGACGTCACCGACGAGTTCGGGATCGAGCGCCGAGGTCGGCTCATCGAACAGGATCGCCTTCGGCTGCATGGCGAGCGCGCGCGCGATCGCAACGCGCTGCTGCTGGCCGCCGGAGAGCTGCGGCGGATGTGCGTCGGCCTTTTCGGCAAGGCCCACCTGGGCGAGCAGCGCGCGGCCGCGCTCGAGCGCCTGCGCGCGGGGTTCCTTCTTCACATAGAGCGGCCCCTCGATGACGTTTTCGAGCACTGTCCGATGCGGGAACAGGTTGAAGCGCTGGAACACCATCGATACCTGGGTCCGAACCTTCACGATCGACGGCGCATCGCGGTCGACCTTCAGGCCTTCGATGCTGATCTCACCCCGCTCGTAGCTTTCGAGCCCGTTGATGCAGCGCAGGATCGTCGACTTGCCCGAGCCGGATGGACCGATGACGCAGACCACCTCGCCCTTCTGGACCGACGCCGTGATGCCCTTGAGCACCTCGTTCGCGCCAAAGCTCTTGTGGACGTCGCTCAGCTCGATCATTTCTTGCCGGCCCGCTTCTCGAAATGACGAACCAGCAGGATCAGCGGGATGCTCATGGTGAGATACATCAGCGCCACCATCGTGAACACGTTGGTGTTCTTGAAGGTCGAGGACGCGATCAGCTTGCCCTGCAGCGCGAGCTCGGCGACCGTGATGGTCGAGGCCTGCGAGGAATCCTTCAGCATCATGATCATGACGTTGCCGTAGGGCGGCAGCACGATCCGCACGGCCTGCGGCAGCACCACGCGGCGCATGGTCAGCCACCAGCCCATGCCGATCGACTGCGCCGCCTCGATCTGCCCCTTGTCGATCGCCTCGATGCCGGCACGGAAATTCTCGGCCTGGTAGGCCGAATAGGCGATGCCGAGCCCGAGGATCGCGGCCTGCAAGGCGGAGAGCGTGACGCCGAGATCGGGCATCACGAAGTACAGATAGAAAAGCAGCACGATGATCGGGATGCCGCGGATCACGTTGATCAGGCTGGCGCTGATCATCGACAGCGCCTTGATGCCGGAGACCCGCATCATCGCCCAGATCAGGCCCAGCACCGTCGAGAGCAGCAGCGAGCCGATGGTGACGACGATCGTCAACGCGACGCCGCTCATCAGGATCGGAAAGAACTCGACGGCGTCGTGCCAGAAGCCTTTCATCGGCAAGCCTTCACCAAAGACCCTTCATCGATCGGTCCCCGACGATCAGCCCTGTGCCTTCAGGCCCCATTTGTCGAGGATCTTGTCGACGGTGCCGTTGGCTTTGAGCTTGGCCAGCGACGCGTTGATCTTGCCGAGCAGCGCGGCGTCGCCCTTGCGCACGCCGATGCCGACCGAGCCGATGGTCACGGGCTTGTAGCCGTCGACGAGACGCACCTCGGGGAAACCGCCCTGCTTCAGATTGTAGGCGAGGATCGGGTAATCGGCGTAGCCGGCCTTGAGGCGGCCGGTGTTCACGTCGCGCAGGATGTCGGGGATGGTGTCGTAGGCCTTGACGTCGGCGAACAGGCCGGACTTCTTCAGCGCGTCGACGAAGGCGGTGCCGACCTGGGCGCCGACCGTCTCGCCCTTCAGATCGTCCTGCGTCGCATAGGCCTTGGTATCGGTCTTCGGCACTACGAGACCTTCGCCATAGCTGTAGATCGGATCGGAGAAGTCGACGACTTCCTTCCGCGGCGGGGTGATGAACATCGCGGCGGCGATGATGTCGATCTTGCTCGACGTCAGCGACGGGATCAGCGCAGAGAACTGCATCGGCTCGATCTGAACGCTGAGGCCGGCGTCCTTGCCGATCTCGGTGATGAGATCGACCATGATGCCCTGGATGGTATTGGTCTTGGTGTCGAGGAAGGTGAAGGGAATGCCCGTCGGCGTCGAGCCGACCTTCAGCACCTGCTGCGCCGAGGCCGGCATAGCGGCTGCAATTGCAAGCGCCGCGACCGCGGCCAGACCAAAACGCTTCAACGCCATCGCATTCCCCCTTGGGTCTGGCCGATGCGGCGCTCGCGAATGTCGAGATCGCAGACATTGCGGGCCGAGCCGTTTCGGCCTATTTTCACCAATATGAAAATTTGGCCACACTTTGGCGAGCGATGCAAGCGGTTTTCATGCATATGAAGGAGGCGCTTTGACGTGAGCGGTGGCAAAAGAATGCGCAAACCGGCCGCCGCAAAAGCGGTGAAGAAAGCGAAGGCTAGCGCAAGGCCCGCGGAGCCTGCAATGGATGTCGCGGTCGGCCGGCGCATCCGCGATCTCAGGCGCGTCAGGCAATTCTCGCTGGAGGCGGTCGCTTCGCGCACCGATCTGTCGATCGGCTTCCTCAGCCAGATCGAGCGCGGCCTGTCGTCACCGTCGCTGCGCGTATTGGCAACACTCGCCGACGTACTCGGCGTCGGCATCGCCGCACTGTTCGGCGCGAGCCCGGGCCCCGACGGTGCGTCCGATCAGGTGGTGACGCGCGGGCTACAACGGCCCGAGTTGAAGCTCTGGCGCACCGGCGTGTCGAAGCAATTGCTGAGCCCGGCCAGCGCCGACAACAAGCTCAATCTGTTCCTGGTGCATCTGGAGCCCGGCGGCTCCACCGGCGACGAACTCTACACCCATGACGGCGAGGAAGCCGGCCTCGTGCTGGAGGGCGAGATGATGCTGACCGTGGACAGCCAGACGTGGTCGCTGAAGACAGGGGACAGCTTTCGCTTTGCGAGCCGACGGCCGCACCGGTTCTCCAATCCGGCCGAGGATGTGAAGACCGTGGTGCTGTGGGTGAATTGCGTGACGGGGGCGGGGTAGCTTTTCGCAGCGAACACGATCCAGCCCCGTCATCCGGAGGTGCTCGCGCAGCGAGCCTCGAAGGATGCGCGGCCCGATGGAGCCGGGCCGTCGCCCTTCGAGGCCGCTTCGCGGCCGCCTCAGGGTGACGGTGATGGATTTAGCGGCGCTGAGAAATTGTCACCCAAACCGGTGATTGTACCGGTCCACCGTCAACTCGCTCACATCGACATCCGGCTTCTTGCCTGACAGCAGATCCGCGAGCACGCGGCCGGAGCCGCAGGACATGGTCCAGCCGAGCGTGCCGTGACCGGTGTTGAGGTGGAGGTTGCCGTATTGCGTCGGGCCGATCACGGGCGGGCCATCCGGCGTCATCGGACGCAGTCCGCTCCAGAAAGTGGCCTTGGAGAGATCGCCGCCGCGCGGGAACAGATCGGTCAAGGAATGATCGAGCGTAGCGCGGCGCGCATCGTACAGCCTTGTCGAGAAGCCGGAGATTTCAGCGGTGCCGCCGACGCGGATGCGATTCCCGAGGCGGGTGATCGCGACCTTGTAGCTCTCGTCCATCACGGTGGATTCCGGCGCGCCGGAAGCGTCCTTGATCGGCACCGTGATCGAATAGCCCTTCACCGGATAGACCGGCAGCGAAATGCCGAGCGGCGCGACCAGCCGCGACGACCAGCTTCCGAGCGCGAGCACGTAAGCGTCCGCCTGCAGCATGCCGGCGCTGGTTGCGACGGCGCTGACGCGCGCGCCTTCGGTGACGATACGATCGATGCCAGTGTTGAACAGGAAGCGGACGCCGAGCGCTTCGGCATGCTTGGCGAGCGCCTGCGTGAACAGGTGGCAGTCGCCGGTCTCGTCCTGCGGCAGGCGAAGTCCGCCGACGAATTTTTCCTTCACGCCGGCGAGTGCCGGCTCGACCGCGATGCAGCCCTCGCGGCTCAGCGTCTCGTAGGGCACGCCGTATTGCTTGAGCACGGCGACGTCCTCGCCCGTCCCGTCGAGCTGGGACTGGTAGCGGAACAGCTGCAGCGTGCCCTGCGAACGCTCGTCATATTGAATGCCGATGTCGCGGCGCAGATCGCGCAGGCAATCGCGGCTGTATTCCGCGATCGGGATCATGCGGCTCTTGTTGACCGCATAGCGCGCGCTGGTACAGTTGCGCAGCATCTTGGTGAGCCAGAGCCACATCACGGGATCGAGCTTGGGCCGGATCACCAGCGGGCCGTGCTTCATCAGCAGCCATTTGACCGCCTTCACCGGCACGCCGGGACCGGCCCAGGGCGATGAATAGCCGGGCGATACCTCGCCGGCATTGGCGAAGGAGGTCTCCAGCGCCGGTTCGGGCTGACGGTCGACCACCGTCACTTCGTGGCCGGCACGTGCGAGGTAATAGGCGGAGGTGACGCCGATGACACCGCTGCCGAGGATCAGAACTTTCACGCTTCGTCAAACTCCCGCGGCATCACGCTCGCCGCTGCAAGGACCAACTCGCAACGGCGAGAGCAATTATCAGGCCACCCGCTTGATGGCGTCTCCGAGAATCGAGACGATGTCGTCGATGTGGCTCTTCTCGACGATGAGGGGCGGCGATAGCGCGAAGGAGTCGCCGCTCATGCGCAGGTACAGCCCGCGATTGAAGCAGTCGACCATCACGTCGTAACTGCGCGCACCGACCGCGCCGTCGCGCGGCGACAGCTCGACCGCGCCCATCAGGCCGCAATTGCGGATGTCGACGACATTGGGCAGGCCCTTCAGCGAATGCAGCGCGTCGCGCCAATATTCGGCGATCGACGCGCCGCGCGTCAGCAGGCCCTCGTCCTTGTAGATGTCGAGCGTGGCGATGCCCGCGGCGCAGGCCGTCGGATGCGCCGAATAGGTGTAGCCGTGGAAAATCTCCATGACGTTTTCGGGGCCGATCATCATGGCGTCGTGCACCTTGCGATGCGCGAACACCGCACCGCACGGAACAGTGCCGTTGGTGATGCCCTTGGCCGTCGTCATCAGGTCCGGCGTGACGCCGAAGAAGTTGGCGGCGAACGGCGTGCCGAGGCGGCCGAACCCGGTGATGACCTCGTCGAAGATCAGGAGGATGCCGTGCTTGTCGCAGATCTCGCGCAGGCGCTGCAGATAGCCCTTCGGCGGCGGCAGCACGGCGGTCGAGCCCGGCACCGGCTCGACGATGACGGCGGCGATCGTCTCGGCGCCGTGCAGGGCGACGAGGCGCTCGAGATCGTCGGCGAGCTCGGCGCCATGCTCGGGCTGATCCTTGGCGAAAGCGTTGCGGGTGAGGTCATGGGTATGGCGGATGTGGTCGACGCCCGGCAGCAGGGTCGCGAAGGCGCGGCGGTTGGCGACCATGCCGCCGACCGAGGTGCCGCCGAAGCCGACCCCGTGATAGCCGCGCTCGCGGCCGATCAGGCGGGTTCGGGTCGCCTGACCGTTGGCGCGGTGATAGGCGAGCGCGATCTTCAGCGCGGTGTCGACCGACTCGGAGCCGGAATTGGTGAAGAAGATGCGATCGAGGCCCTTCGGCGCGATCTCGGCAAGGCGCTCGGCAAAGTCGAAGGCCAGCGGATGGCCCATCTGGAACGACGGCGCAAAATCCAGCGTCATCAGCTGCCGCTCGACCGCGGCGGCGATCTGCCTGCGGCCATGGCCGGCATTGACGCACCAGAGGCCGGCAGAGCCGTCGATCACCTTGCGGCCGTCGACGGTGGTGTAGTGCATGCCCTCGGCGGAGGAAAACAGGCGCGGCGCCTTCTTGAACTGACGGTTGGCCGTGAAAGGCATCCAGAACGAGTCGGTCTTGATGGTGTTCGGAATCTGATGAAGGGTCACGGGCCACGCTCCTTTGCTGACTTGCTAGCAGGGGCACGGCTGCGCAAGCGCAACAAGTCCTTTTCTGGTGAGCTGCAAGCCATTGATTTAGCTGGGGCCGCCGGTCCATATTTGCGCGATCCGCAACACCTGCAACAGGGACCAGGGGCATGAGCGTCGACATCGGTGGACGGCTGCGATTCATCCGGGCGCACCACAAGCTGTCGCAGCGTGAGCTCGCCAAGCGCGCCGGCGTCACCAATTCGACGATCTCGCTGATCGAATCCAACCAGATGAACCCGTCGGTCGGCGCGCTCAAGCGCATCCTCGACGGCATCCCGATGGGGCTTGCCGAGTTCTTCGCGCTGGAGCCGGAGAGCCGCCGCAAGATCTTCTACCGCGCCGAGGAACTGACCGAGGTCGGCAAGAAGCCGATCTCCTACCGCCAGATCGGCGACAATCTGTTCGGCCGCAGCCTGCAGATCCTGAAGGAGCGCTACGAGCCCGGCAGCGATACCGGGCGCGTCCACCTCGTCCATGACGGCGAGGAAGGCGGCATCGTCATCTCCGGCAAGCTCGAAGTCACCGTCGAGGACGAGCGCCGCATCCTCAATCCCGGCGACGCCTATTATTTCGAGAGCCGCCGCCCGCATCGCTTCCGTTGCGTCGGCGGCAAGCCCTGCGAAGTGATCTCGGCCTGCACACCGCCGACGTTTTGAACCCGACCGGCTTTATCCGGGACGCCAAGGGGTCCTCCGGTGTCTTACGGAGCTTGACCCAGCTCAATTTTCGCGGGCCAGATTTCCCTATGCTGCGAACAGTCGCCGAAAGGCATTCCGGGGCCGCTTCTTAACGAGGCTCGCAGATGAAGATCACGCTCTCCAATGCCGACGCCGCGCTCGACGACGTCCTGCGTGACACGGACAAGCTCCATTCGCAGGAGCTGCGCAAAACCATCGCCGAGTACATCGAGGCGCAGCGCGAGGCGCTGAAAGCGCTCCGCAAGAAGTTGCATTGACGAGACGCGGCGGAGCGAGACCGTCTCGCCCCGCCTGCTGCCTCAAGACTGCATCAGCAGTTCCTCGATGCGGATCGGGAAACGGCGAACACGGACGCCGGTCGCATGCCACACCGCGTTGGCGACCGCGCCGGCACTGCCGGTGATGCCGATTTCGCCGACGCCCTTGATGCCGAGCGCATTGACATGCGGGTCGTGCTCCTCGACCGTGATCACGTCGAGCGGCGGCACGTCGGCATTCACGGGGATGTGGTAGTCGCCGAGATTGGCATTCATGATACGGCCGCTACGCCGATCGGTGATGGCCTCCTCGTGCAGGGCAAAGGACATGCCCCAGATCATGCCGCCAAACAACTGGCTCTGCACCATGCGCGGATTGACGATGCGTCCCGCCGCGAAAGCGCCGACCATGCGGGTGACGCGGATCTGGGCCAATTCAGGATCGACCTTCACCTCTGCGAACACTGCGCCATGGGCGTGCATGGCATACTCTTCCATCGCCGCCGGGTTGGCTGCGCCCGTGCCGCGAGCCTCGATCTCCGAAACCCCGGCACGCGTGAGAATCTCCCCATAGCTCTCGCCGCGACTCTCGTCATCGCGCCGGATCAACCGGCCATTGCGCGCGATCACGCCGGTATTGCCGGCGCCGAACAGCGGCGAGCGCCCGTCATTGGTGGCGAGATCGGCGAGCTTTGCGATCACGGCCGCACCGGCGCTGTGGATCGCGGCGCCCGCAGTCGCGGTGTGCGCCGAGCCCCCGGCGATGCCGGCATCGGGCAGGTCCGAGGTCCCCATCTTGAACGCAACGCGGTCGATATCGAGACCGAGTTCGTCGGCCGCGATCTGGGCCAGCGCCGTCCACGCGCCCTGCCCCATGTCATGGGCGCCGATCTCCATCGCACCACTGCCGTCGCGCCGGATCACCGCGCGCGCCTCGGCCTGGAACATCAGCGCCGGGAAGGTCGCGGTGCCCATGCCCCAGCCGACCAGCAGACCGGCATCGTCGCGCATCTGCCGCGGCTGGAGCGACCGCTTCGACCAGCCGAAGCGTGCTGCACCCTGATCGTAGCAGGCCCGCAGCGCCTTCGACGAGAACGGCTTTCCCGTCATCGGCTCGGCCTCGGCATAGTTCTTCAAACGGAAGGCGAGCGGGTCGATGCCGCACGCCCAGGCCATCTCGTCGATTGCGCTCTCCAGCGCGATCGAGCCCGTCGCCTCGCCGGGCGCGCGCATGAACAGCGGCGTGCCCGTGTTGACGCGCACGGCATCGTGCGAGGTGCGGATCGCAGGCGACGCATAGAGCGTGTGCGAGGCATCGGCGGCCGGCTCGTAGAAATCGTCGAACGTGCTCGACACCGTTCTCGCATGATGATCGATCGCAGTGAGGCGGCCCTCGCCGTCAGTGCCCAAGCGCAGCCGCTGACGCGTCGGCGCGCGATGGCCGACCGGGCCATACATCTGCTCGCGGCGCAGCACCAGCTTGACCGGCTTGCCGACCAGTTTGGCGGCCATCAGACCGAGAACCGGAGGGCCCCCCATCAATCCCTTGGAGCCGAATCCGCCGCCAAGGAACGGGCTGCGGATGTGGATCTTGTCATGCGCGATGCCGAACAGCTCGGCAACGCGCGCGAGCGACAGCGCGAGACCTTGGGTCGGCATGTCGATCTGCACACTGTCGCCGTCCCAGGCGGCCACGATCGCATGCGGCTCCATGGCGTTGTGATATTGCGGCGGCGTCTCGTAGGTCACGTCGATCTGCTTGTCGGCTGAGGCGAGCCCCGCCTCGACATCGCCAAGGTGATTTTCGGTGGGATTGCCGACGCCGACGACCGGGGGCACGAAACTTTCGCCGGCATCGAGACCTACCAGCGCTGGCAGCACCTCATAGCGCGGCGCCAGCAGAGCGGCGCCTTCCGTCGCCGCCTCCAGCGTTTCGGCGATGACGACGGCAATGGGCTGATTGGCGTAGCGGACCTCATGGCTCTGCAACGCTTCCATCCGGAACACGAACGGATTGGTCTTGATTTCAGGATCGATCGCGAGCGGCGGCTTGTGGTCGGGTGTCATGACATCGACCACGCCGGGATGGCGCCGGGCTGCGGCAACATCGAGCGATGTCACGCGGCCGTGCGCGATGCTGGATGCCGCGATCACGGCAAACAGCATTCCGGGCGGATGATTGTCGGCGGCGTAGGTCGCCTGCCCCGTGACCTTGAACACGCCGTCGCGGCGCGTCAGCGGCTGGCCGATGCTCGAGCCGTGGCGCAGATGGGCGGGAGCGCTGGTGAGATTGAGCTCAGACATGGATGGCTCCGGAGGTCGAGGCAAAGGGAGACGCCGGCAGCGCGGGAATGCGCGCGGGCGTGCCGGCGGCGGCGAGAGTCAGCGCGCGCACGACGATGCGGCGCGCCAGCTCGATCTTGAAGACGTTGTCGCCGGACGGTTTGGCGTCGGAGAGCGCGCGCCAAGCGGCTTCCTGGAACGCGTCCGCGGTGGGCGCGACGCCCCTCAGCACATCCTCCGCGGCGCGGGCGCGCCATGGCTTTGCGGCGACGCCGCCGAGCGCCAGCCGCGCCTCGGCGATCGTGCCGTTCTCGATCCGCAACGCGGCCGAGGCCGAGACGATGGCGAAGGCGTAGGAGGTGCGGTCGCGAACCTTGAGGTAGCGCGCGTGCCCGGCGAAGCCACGCGCGGCCGGCGGCAGGCGCACCGCAACGATGAGGTCGCCGGGTTCCAGCGCTGTGTCGCGCTCGGGCGTATCGCCGGGCAGGCGATGCAGCGCATCGAGGGTGATCTCGCGGCGGCCGTTCCTGCCCTCGATCTCGACGACGGCGTCGAGCGCGACAAGCGGGACACAGAAGTCGGATGGATTGGTCGCGATGCAGTTCTCGCTCCAGCCGAGCACGGCGTGGGTACGGTTCTCGCCGCCTCGGGCGTCGCAGCCGCCGCCGACCTCGCGCTTGTTGCAGCGGCTGGCGGTGTCGTAGAAATAAGCGCAGCGCGTCCGCTGTAGCAGATTGCCGCCGACGGTGGCGGCATTGCGCAGTTGCGCGGAGGCGCCGGAGAGCAGCGCTTCGGCGACCGCTGGATAGGATTTTGCAAAGTCCGCGTCATGCGCGAGATCGGCATTGCGCATGAGCGCGCCGATGCGCACGCTCCCATCGGCGAGGCGCTCGATCTGGTCGAGCCCGTCGAGATGCGTGACGTCGACCAGGCGATCCGGCCGGCTGACGCCGCCCTTCATCAGATCGAGCAGATTGGTGCCGGCGGCAAGATAGACAGCCCCCGGCTGGGCGGCAGCGGCGACGGCTTCGGCAACCGTGGCGGGCCTGAGATAATCGAACTGTTTCATGCGGAGCGCCTCTGGTTGGACTCATCCATGCCGGCCTGCGCCTCGAGCACGGCATCGACGATGCCGGCATAGGCGCCGCAGCGGCAGAGATTGCCGCTCATGCATTCGCGGATGCGCTCGGGATCGTTGCCGGCCTGTGCCTCCTGCATCATGCCGATCGCGCTCATGATCTGGCCCGGCGTGCAGAAGCCGCATTGAAATCCGTCATGGGCGATGAAGGCGGCCTGCACCGGGTGCAGCTGGTCGCCGCGCGCGACGCCTTCGATGGTGAGGATGTCGGCGCCGTCATGGCTTACGGCGAGTGCGAGGCAGGAATTGATGCGCTTGCCGTCGACGAGAATGGTGCAGGCGCCGCATTGGCCGCGGTCGCACCCCTTCTTGGTTCCGGTCAGGTCGAGGCGCTCACGCAGGAGATCGAGCAGCGTGACGCGCGGATCGTCCAGGACGAAGTCGCGCCGCGCACCGTTCACGGTGAGGCTGATGGAGTGGTTCATACAAGGCTCCGATCAGAAAAGGACATGAGTCATCGGCCAGCGCGCCACCTCCGTGGCCGCCGTCGATAGGCATCGGCCAGGCGGAAGCCGGCCAACGTCGCACGAAGATACGGAGGCCTCCTCCGTTTAACAAGGGCTGCCGAAAAATATCTGGAATTCGTCAAAAGCCCGTGCGCCGACAACGCGATGGGCCTCGCGAAGGGTTCAATCTAACCAATTCGTGATCTAGATTGCTCGCATGGACGACCACACCGACCAGTCCCGGAAGCCCCGCGCCGACGCCGTGCGCAATCGCGAGCGCGTGCTCGAAGCGGCCAAGGTCGTGTTCAATGCGGGTGGCCCGGAAGCGAGCCTGGAGGCCGTGGCAAAGCGCGCCGGTGTCGGCATCGGGACGCTCTACCGTCATTTTCCGACGCGGGAGGACCTGTTCGAGGCGGTGTACCGGCGCGAGGTCGAGCAGCTCAGCGAGTTTGCCGAGCAGCTGAAGAACGCCAGGGACCCGGTCGACGCGCTGCGTCGCTGGCTGCGCTCCAACGTCGAATTCGTTGCCACGAAAAAAGGCATGTCGGCGGCGCTGGCACTGACGTTCCAGAGTTCCTCCGACCTCGCCGCCTACTCGATGGACCGGCTGACCAAGGCGATCGGCTCGCTGCTCGACCGCGCGGTCGCGGCCGGCCAGATGCGCGGCGACGTCAGCCCGGAGGACCTGCTGCGGGCGCTCGTCGGCATGTGCTACATGCACGACCAGCCTGGCTGGCAATCCTCGGTGCTGCGCATGCTCGACGTGTTCGTGGACGGGCTGCGGGTGCAACCCGGCACCAAGGCCAGGCCGCGTGCAGCCAAGCCCCGCACCGCCAAGCCCGCGAAGCCGGCGGTGAAACGGAAGCGATAGGCGCCCGTACTTCCCTCAAGCCATGCTAGGATCAGCATCGCCGGGATTTCAACGCGGAGCCTGTTATGCGCATCGCCGCCTTGCTCGTCGCCTTCGGCGTCATCTTCAGTTCCGTCTCGGCCTGCGCCGACGACGTCACCGCGGCCCAAGGCGTCATCCGCGCCCAGGAACAGGCCTTTGCGCGCGATGACGCAGCCGGAGCCTATTCGCATGCCGCACCGGCCATCAGGGAGCTCTTCCCCGCGCCCGACATCTTCATGTCGATGGTGCAGAACGGCTACGCGCCGGTCTACCGGCACAAGACCTTCGAGTTCGGCGACAGCAAGACCGAAGGCAGTTCGATCGCCCAGCGCGTGCACATCGTCGATGCCAATGGCGAGGCCTGGGAGGCGCTCTACACACTCGAACAGCAGAGCGACGGCAGCTACAAGATTACCGGCTGCTCGCTGCTGAAGGTGGGACGCGAGGCCTAGGTTGCAAAACCCGGCGTGGCCTTGGCCGGGTTCATCCGTGACCGGATCAGCAGCGTCACGACGATGCCGATGTTGAGCGCATTCCACGCCACGCCATTGGCGAAGGCTGCCGCATAGGAGCCGGTGGCATCGAAGATGATGCCGGACACCCAGCCGCCAAAGGACATGCCGAACACGGACGCGAAGATCACGATGCCGACGCGGGTCGCAGCCTCGCTGGCCGGCATCGCCTCGCGCACGATGATGGCGTAGCTCGGCACGATACCGCCCTGGAACAGGCCGAACATCGCCGAGATGATGTAGAGCGAGGCAAGGCTGTCGAAGAACAGGTAGAACACCAGCGCAAAGCCCTGCGCGAGCGCCCCGACCAGCAGCGTGCGGATGCCGCCGATCTTGTCGGCGAGATAGCCCGAGCCGATACGGCTGACGATGCCGCAGGCCATCATCAGCGACAGCATTTCGGCGCCGCGCGCGACGCCATAGCCGAGGTCGCCGCAATAGGCGACGATGTGCACCTGTGGCATCGCCATGGCGACGCAGCAGGAGATGCTGGCGATCGAGAGCAGCACCGTCAGCGTGTTGGTAGAGAGCTTCAGATCGACCTGCGGCGGGCGCGCATTGGCATGATCGCGGACCTTGTCGTCGCCCATCTGTGCACGCAGGACCAGCACCAGGACCGTCATCAGGCTGACGCAGACGAGGGCGATCCCGACATGGGTATGGCGCCAGCCGATCGTCTGCATGCCCGTGCTGATGAGCGGCGGCCAGATCGTGCCGGCGACGTAATTGCCGCTCGCGACGATGGTTACGGCAAGGCCGCGATAGCGCTCGAACCAGTGCGAGGCCTCGGCCATCAGCGGCGCGAAGGTCGCCGACGTGCCGAGCCCGATCAGGAAATACGCGGCCACGAACTGCCAGAGCTGGGTCGAGAGCCCCGCCAGCACATTGGCAACGCCGAGGAACGCGATGCTGATGGCCATCGCCGGCACGATACCGAATTTGTCGGTGATCTTGCCCGCGATCACGCCTCCGAGCCCGAAGCCGAACATCATCAGCGTGAAGGCCAGCGACACGGCGCCGCGCGTGGCGCCGAATTCGGTCTGCACCACGGGAATCACGACAACGACCGCCCACATGCCGACGCCGCCGATCGATCCGATCAGAAGCGCAATGAGGAGGCGCACCCAAGCCTGACGCGAATCAGGGGTGAACGAGGCAGGTGTTTGTCCGGGGTGATTTGGTGCGTGCACGGGTGGCAAACTCTGCGCTGCCGGCCTCCAGGTCAAGCTGTGTGGCGCGATGTTAGGCATGCGCGGTGCACCGCAATAGACGCCCGTGGCATCCTAACGGCGCCGCACCCGCCGTTAACCCTTTGCTAACCATACGCCCGGCAAGAATTGCCCAGTGAAGTCGAGTGTCGTCAGCCGCGTAGAACGGGAGGAACCCCGTGGACGCCAGTGCGGTGCCTCACTTTCGGAGCGGCGGCCCTTCGGCCGCCGCGCAGACAATTCGGGCGCGCGGACGGCAGTCGCGCGGGGGAGCAGCTACCATGGTCGATGTCACCGCGGGACAGGGCGTAGGCAGCACGAATGCCGGCTTCCCCACCCTTGCCGAGGTCGGGAACATCCTCAAGCGCGGCGATATCGCGCTGGCGCTCGGGGTTCTCACCATCCTGGTAGTGCTGATCCTGCCGCTGCCCGCGATCGTGCTGGACCTGTTCCTGGCGATCTCGATCACGCTCTCGATCCTGATCCTGATGACGTCGCTGTTCATCCAGGCGCCGCTGGAATTCTCCGCCTTCCCGACCGTGCTGCTGATCTCGACCATGCTGCGCCTGTCGCTCAACATGGCCTCGACCCGCCTGATCCTGTCGCACGGGCACGAGGGCACGGACGCCGCCGGTCACGTCATCGAAGCCTTCGGCAGCTTCGTGATGGGCGGCAATTTCGTCATCGGCATCATCGTCTTCGCCATCCTGATCATCGTCAACTTCGTCGTCATCACCAAGGGTTCGGGCCGTATCGCCGAAGTCGCCGCGCGCTTCCACCTCGACGCCATGCCCGGAAAGCAGATGGCGATCGACGCCGACCTGTCCGCCGGTCTGATCGACGAGAAGGTCGCCAAGCAGCGGCGCAAGGACCTCGAGGACGAGAGCGGCTTCTTTGGCGCCATGGACGGCGCCTCGAAGTTCGTCCGCGGCGACGCCATCGCCGGCCTGCTGATCGTCTTCATCAACGTGGTCGGCGGCATGATCATCGGCGTGGCGCAGCAGGGCCTCTCCTTCGCCGACGCCGGGCGCAGCTACACGCTGCTGACCGTCGGTGACGGCCTCGTCACCCAGGTGCCGGCGCTGATCGTCTCCACCGCGGCCGGCCTGCTCGTCTCCAAGGCGGGCGTCTCCGGCGCCGCGGACAAGGCGCTGATGAAGCAGTTCTCCGGCTATCCGCAGGCACTGGCGATGTCCGCGGCGGTCATGCTGGTGCTGGCGGCCCTGCCGGGTATTCCGACCCTCCCGTTCCTCGCGCTCGGCGCCGGCGCCGGCGCGCTCGCCTGGCACGCGCGCAACCGCAACCGGGCGACCGCCCGGGCCGAACAGGTCGCCAAGACCGCGCCCGCAGCCGGCACGCCCGGCGCGCCCGGAACCGCCGCAACGGAAGAGCCGATCTCCGCGGCGCTCAAGATCGACGACCTCAAGATCGAGCTCGGCTACGCGCTGCTGCCGCTGGTCAACGGTCCCGACGGCACCGACCGCCTCACCGAGCAGATCAAGGCGCTGCGCCGCTCGCTTGCGATCGAGATGGGCTTCGTGATGCCCGCCGTGCGCATCCTCGACAACGTCCAGCTCGAAGCCAACACTTACATCATCAAAATCAAGGAGGTCGATGCCGGCACGGGCAAGATCTGGCCGAACCAGTTCATGGTCATGGACCCCGGCGGCAGCCAGGTGCAGGTGCCCGGCATCCACACCACCGAACCGACCTTCGGCCTGCCCGCGACCTGGATCGATGCCAGCCTCAAGGAAGAGGCTTCGCTCAAGGGCTACACCGTCGTCGATGCCGCGACCGTGCTGTCGACCCATCTCACCGAGCTGCTCAAGGCCAACATGTCGGACCTGCTCTCCTATGGCGAGGTGCAGAAGCTGCTCAAGGAGCTGCCGAAAGAGCAGAGCGAGCTGGTCAAGGACATCGTGCCCGGACAGGTCACGGTCTCCGGCATCCAGCGCGTGCTACAATTGCTGCTGGCCGAGCGCATCTCGATCCGCGACCTCTCGACCATCCTCGAAGGCATCGCCGACTCGCTCGCCTTCTCGCGCAATCCCGCCACCATGGTCGAGCACGTCCGTGCCCGGCTGGCGCGGCAGATCTGCGCGCAAAACACCTCCTACAACGGCTACCTGCCGCTGATCGCGCTGTCGGCGCGCTGGGAACAAGCCTTTGCCGAATCCATTATCGGCCAGGGCGAGGAGCGGAGCCTCGCCATGCAGCCTTCGAAACTGTCGGAGTTCATGACCGGCGTGCGGGAGGCCTTCGAGCGCGCCGCCCGCGAAGGCGAGGCACCGGTGCTGGTCACCTCTGCGGCCATTCGTCCCTTCGTCCGCTCCCTTGTCGAGCGGTTCCGGGCCCAGACGACCGTGTTGTCGCAGGCCGAAATCCACCCCAGGGCGCGGTTGAAAACGGTTGGAAGCATCTGATTTGCCTTAAGAAGCCGTATGTTTTTGGGCCACAGGCAAATGGTTTTTGAGTTCCAGACGTCTTTCTGGGCAAACCCCGGAAAGGCGCTTCAGAGGTACATTACAGCTTTGAAATAACTACCAAATTATATGAATTCAGATCGCCTTTGATCGCGATCTTTCACAAGCTTTCACGCTCTTGTGATCTCCTCTTGGGAACGAATCCGCGCAATATTAGGTTGTTGGGCATCGGAAGTATGAACTTGCCTCAACAAGGCGGCGACTACTTCGGGTAGATGGCGGCAGGAGCCTTCCATGAACCACTCGATTTACAGCGCAGATCGCTCGACCCACCTGAAGATCGTGGTTGTGGCCCTCGTCGCAGGGATCACGGTGGCCGGCTTCGGCATCTCGGCACGCTCGGGTTCGGACGAAGGCCTGACCCAGACGGCCCGCGTCATCAAGGCCGGCAAGCCGGTCGTTATCACCAGTTCGAACACATCGCTCGTTCGCTAGGGAGATTACAGTTTCAGGAATTCACGCGGCTCTTTACCAGCCCCCCCAAAGTCGCCACGTGGATATGTAGACGACCCCAACCCCAAGTCGACTACGGAAAGCGCCCGCCCCCCACGGGCGCTTTCTCATGTCTGGGTCATTTTTAGGTCGCGTGCAGACGTCATCGCGCGCGTAGAGGTAGAAAAGGTGGCGCGCATCATAAGACGCTTCAATGCGTACGTGACGGCCACGGTGGGAAACTCCTCGAACGCGAGGCTGTCGGTAGAATCGTTCAACGCTTTTCCAGAGGCAATTTTATCGCCGTTAGAAGATTCGCCGCCCGAGCCAACTCAAGATCCACAACCCCCAACTCGTGCTGAAATCGCTGGCGCACATCCGGGTCCTCTACGTGGACTACAAAGAGAGCGATTCTCTTGAGGCTTTCTGCGTGTCGCCCAACGAGGCACTCGAGGCGCTTGGATGCGGCATCTAGCGTCTGAATATCGCGCTGCGGCAAGTCCTGATGCGCGCGGTGTTCATCACTTGGCCAAATGAACGACAATATCTTTCCCGTTTCATGTCCTTGGTTTCGGCTGACAAACGCGCCTGTCTCCAGGCGCAGAGCAGGGTTTCGCTTATGTTTCCCCGCGAACACCGAGCAATCGCTTTTTCCTTCGAGACCACCGCTTCGCGGTCCAGCGGATCATCCGGTCTCACATGCGATAGACCTGGGGACGGGGAGAACGAAAGCGCGTAGCGCAACCGGTCCCATGCGCAAACCAGCCACGCCGAATCTCAGGCGACTCTCACTGTCGTGAGAAATTTGCCGACCTCTTGCTTGAGCCGGTTGCTGTCGCGCGACAACGACTGCGCCGCGGAGAGAACCTGCGAGGATGCCGCGCCGGTTTCTCCAGCGCCACGTCGCACATCGACGATGTTGGAACTGACTTGGTGGGTGCCTTGGGCGGCCTGTTGCACGTTCCGCGAAATTTCCTGCGTCGCCGCTCCTTGCTCCTCCACCGCGGACGCGATAGTTGCCGAAATCTCCGACAGTCTTTCTATCGTGCCGCTGATTTCCCTGATGGCGTTCACCGATTCCTGGGTTGCCGCCTGAATGCCGTTGATTTGCTGCCCGATCTCGCCGGTAGCCTTTGCGGTCTGCTCGGCGAGCGCCTTCACTTCGGAAGCGACCACGGCAAAGCCGCGCCCCGCCTCGCCGGCCCGGGCCGCCTCGATGGTGGCGTTCAGCGCTAGCAGGTTGGTCTGTCCCGCGATGGTGTTGATCAGTTCGACGACGTCGCCGATTCGAGCAGCAGACCTCGACAATTCACCCACACGCTCGTTGGTCGTGCGGGCCTGCTGTACCGCCTCCTGGGCCATACGGGCAGACTCCTGAACCTGACGGCTGATTTCGTTGACGGACGAACTCAACTCCTCCGTGGCCGACGCTACGGACTGCACGTTGGTTGAGGCTTCTTCCGAAGCGGCCGCAACCATGGTGGTGACCTCTTGGGAACGCTCGGCAGTCCTGGTCAAAGTTCCGGCGGAGGCTTCCAGTTCGGTCGAGGCTGACGAGACGGTTTCGATGATTTCGCCGACCGCGGCATCGAAACTATCGGCGAGTTTCAACATCTCAGCCTTTCGCTGCTGGGCTGCGATCTGGTCCTGCTTGATCCTGGATTCGGCCTCATTGCGCGCGTTCTGCGCAAGCATCTGCTTGATGGCATCGACGGCACGGGCGGTGTCGCCGATTTCGTCGCCGCGACTGATTGCGGTCAGTTCGACCGTTTCGCCCTTCGCCATGCGCTGAAGCAGCGCCGCCAGCGTACTCATGGGCCGCGCAATCCCGGAAATACCCACCGCAAGCGCCAAACCGATCGCAGCCAGCACCGCAACAACCGACAGCATCACGACGGAGCGAATTTCGACAGCGACATCGGCGTGTTGTTCATCTGCCTTTGCTTTGGAGAATGCATTCATGACTTCCACGAACTTCACCTGCTCCTGGACAGCCGCCTCAAGCACCCCATCACATTCAGCACGCACGCGTTCAGCTGCTTTGCTGTTTTCTTCGGCAGTTGTTGTCGTAGAGGCAAACTCGACAGAAGGCTTGCAAGCGTTGAATGCGCTGATGAACGCGGCGCTCACTTTTTCCATTTCAGAGGCCTTCTCTGGCAGGTTTGCCTTGGCCTTGTTGATAGCCTCAAGCGTTGCAGCAGCAGCGTTCTGGGTTTCCTTCAGCAGCTTCGCGTTCCCCTCATCCGTGGTTTCGGTGAGAAGCTTGAATGCGGCAGACCGAAAACCCTCCGCGCGCCTCGCCGAGCGGGAAATCAGAATAGTCGATCCGTCCACCCTCTTGACGATATCCGAATAGGCATCGTCGACCGCCGACATGCGGCTACTCATATAACCGACGAGACCGAGCATGATGCCGCCCATCAAAAAGGCCATCAAACCGACCTTGAAAGCGACGCGGAGATTGTTGAACAACGAGATCATGGCTTTTGCTCATCAATTAATCTTCGCCGTGGCGGCGAATGCCTGCAAGAGACTCGGGTGAAAAACGAACCACAGGGACAACACAAGCCGGCCCATCGCTCGAATCACCGAGCGCCGGCTAGAATTTGAAAGAAATCGCCACCCATTTAATTACTGGGTACAAGCTTGGGTGTTGCACCATTGATTGGCGCTTCGACGATCCGCTGATTGATGGCTAAGATAGAAAACCCGTCTTAATACGGGACTTGCTCCGTGTCCGTCACGGACATTCAATAAGTGCCAGATCAGCTTTGTTGGCTGCGGATGGAACTTACGCTTGAGATCCCGCCTTCAAGTGCAGGGTTGCTCCGGGGATGGCGGCGTGAGGCGCACGGATTTCGCCGCGCCTATCATGAGATCTCAGCCTCTTCGACCATCATGCGCTGACGCGCTGCATGCGTTGTGTTGCTGAGCGGAGCCGGGATCCGGCAAGCGAGGCATGTGCTGATGGATGAACCCCGGTTCCGAGGCGCATCACACCGGACGACGCGTCGCATCGCCGGGAGCGCTGCGCTGCGTCCGGGGGAAGTGCGTTTCTATGGCGCGAAGCGCAATCCGGGCTACGCGACGAACGCGGCCTCGCGCATTTCAGACGGCGTGGCGCCAAAGCGCTTGCGAAAGGCGCGGTTGAAATAGGACAGGTCGGAGAAGCCGGAGGAATGCGCGATATCGCTGATCTTGCGCGCCCTGGCTCGGGGATCGGCCAGCAGCTTTCGTGCCTGCAGCAGACGTTGCTCGAGCACGAATTCGGTGAAGGTGGTTCCGGCCTGCTCGAACAGGCGCTGCGCCTGGCGCGGGCTGAGCCCCGAGCGCATCGCGACCTCCGAGAGGGAGAGATCGTTGCGCCCGAGCGCGGCCATCACGTCGGCGCGCATGAGTTCGAGGCGGGCCGCCGCATGTCCACGTCCGCGCGCGAGGCTGGCGTGCTGGGCATCGGTGCCGAGCAGAAGACCGACGAGATCGACCATGTGCTGCGCGGTCAGGCGCTGGCCGACGGCGTCCAGATGCGGCGCATGATGGGCGGCGAGCGCGTGGTAGCGGAAGATCGTCTCGGCGAGGGCGCCGTCGGAGAGCGTTTGCGACAGCTTGTCCTCGGCGCGGGGGTTGATGTCGAGCAGCGCACGGCGCGGCATGCGAATGGAGGTGAAGCGGTCTTGCTCGCTGTGGCCGACTGTGCCGGTGACGCCCATGTCGACGAGGACCATCTGCGCGGGCGCAAGTTCCACGGTATGGCCGTTCTGTCCGACGCGGACGAGGCCGGCATGCGCCGCGATCAGGACGAGATCGTCGCTTCCGTCGGCAAGCCCGCCTTGCGTTCGCGAATATTGCGCCGAGGCGCCTTCCGGTATCGCCAGCGCGATGTTGTCGACCACGCTGACCTGGAGCCGGCAATCGATACTGTCGCCATGGCTCGGCCCGATGTCGAGGCCGCAGGATCCGAAGGCCCGCTCGCGCCAGTGGTCGAAGGCCGGACCGTGCGGCAGACCCGCATATTGGTGGACGAAGATGCCCGGCGTCTTGGCTGCATCCATCTGACTTCTAGCCTTCCCCGGCACCAGGATCGTCGGCACCGATTTCAAATTCCGGGGATTTGACGCCGCGAAATGGATGGAGGTTCAAATCAGGGGCGGATTGGGCCGGACTTGTCGAAATACGACGGCTGGAGGGACGGTGGCGACAATGTGCGCGCTTGTTGCAACCCGGATGGAGCGGAAGCGTGATCCGGATTCCGTCACGCGGAAAGCGCAGCCCCGGATTGCGCGGAGCCTGTCATCGGGCGGCGCTGAGCGCCGACCCGGTGGCTGCATCCGGGGCTGCGGAGACTACTTCTTCGCGGGCGCCTGCGGCCGCGACGGCGGCACGGTCTCGATCAGCTTGCCGGAAAACACCGGCGCCGAACTCGGCTGGCCATTGGGCGAGCCGCCGGCCTGCTCGACGGTGACGGCGTAGGTTGCTCCGTTGACGACGTCGGGATCGTAGGAGCTGAGCACCGTGCGCGCCGTGAAATCGCCCGACCCGATCACGCCAAGAGAACGCGGACGCGGCAGCTTGTCGGAGATCAGCCAGAGCTCAAAGCTCTTGCCGGGCTCCGGGGTTGCGCCGACCTTGCGAACCGTAAAGTTCTTGGTCGTGCCGTCGATGGTGAGAATGAAAGCGGGCCCGCCGCCCTGCCCCTGCAACAGCGCAACATATTGCGACGAAGCCGTGAGCGGCGCCGGCGTCTTGACCTCGACCGTCTGGATGCGTGGCGCAGGGCGCAAGGCCCCCGGCAACACGTCGGGCTGGACGATCTGCAGCGACAGCGTCACCAGCAGCGCGGCCGCGAGCGCACCGACGGCGGATGCGATGGCGCGCCAGCGCTTCACCCGGCTCTCGAGGTAGATCACATTGGTGTCGTCGACGATGGGCACCTGCAGCACGCGCAGGACGTCCGGATCGGGCGCGTGGACCTGCGGCATGAAGATCGGCGTGACATCGGACATCGGAGCGGGCGGCTGTGCCGTCTGATCGCGCTCGGGAGGCTGCGGTTCAGAGAGCGGCGGCTCCGATGGCTGCGGATCGTCGAAGGGCGCTTCCAGGGGCGCAGCTGCGAGCAATGGCAATTCCGGCACAGGCGGCAGCGGTGGCGGAGCTTCCGGTAGCGCTGGCGCCTCTTGCGCGAAAGCTGTCCGCGCCAGCTCGGACCTGATGTTCTCCCACACGATCGGACGCGGCTCGATCGAGCCGACCATCTGGTTCAGCACGCCGAGCCGGTAGGCCCACGCCTGCACGATGTCGGCGAACGCCTTGTCCACCGCGATCATGGTCTCGACCTGCGTGCGCTCGTCGCCGTCGAGCGTACCGAGCGCATATTCCGCGGCGAGCGCGATATGGTCCTCCGTGTAGGCCATCACTGTCCTTTACCTCTCCCATGGGAAGAGGTCGATTTGCACCTCGCGATGCGTAGCATCGTCGAGACCAAATCGGGTGAGCGGTTCAGGTCCCATGAGAGGGCGCAGCTTCTGGCCCTGAAGGCATCTTGCGATGCCATCCGGCCTCTCCCTGCGGGAGAGGTGAAGCGAGAACGCTGCGCCAGCAAATACACTCTCATCATCCTCTAAAGTCCGAGACACGCCCGGACATCCAACATGCTGCGCCGGAGCCACGTCTTCACCGTGTTGACCGGCGCCGAAAATTTCTCCGCCAATTGCTCGCGGCTCCAGCCGTTGTAATAGGCAAGAAGCACGAGCCTCTGACGGTCCGGCTCGAGCCGGCCGATGCATTCCAGGAGCCGCTTTAGCTCCTCGGTCATCTCCCTCCGCGCCAGCGGATCGGGGCTGTCGCCTGCGACCTCCATCGCCTGCGGCTCTTCCTCGATGGAGACTTCCGTCTTCTTGCGGACGATGTCGATGGCGCGGTTGCGCGCGATCGACGCCATCCACGTGATGGGCGACGACAAAGCCGGATTGAACTGACCCGCGCTGTTCCAGACCTTGACGTAGGTGTCCTGAATGACCTCCTCGGAGAGATCCTGTCGGCGCAAGATACGGAGCACGACGCCATAGAGTTTCGCGCGCGTGGCGACGTAAAGGCGCTCGAACGCGGCCTGGTCGCCCTTCGCGACCGCCTCTATCAGCCCGACCAGCTCTGCTGGCGTCAGCATTCAGCCCCCTACGCGCGGCCCGTCGCTCTTAACCTCTCCCCGGCGGGGAGAGGTCGATTTGCGCAGCAAATCGGGTGAGGGGGCTCGAGGCTCACGGTCAACCGGAACCCCTCACCCGGCGCTCCGCGCCGACCCCTCCCGATGGGAGAGGTGGACACTCCGCCGCTGGCACCTCATTCATCGTCGCTACCATAGCGCGCGGCAAAGCCCATCACCAAGGGGCCAGGCACCACACTGTGGATAGCAAATGCAAAAACCCGGACCTTGGCGGCCCGGGTTTCGCAAATTTTCACAGGATCTGGCCGGCAACGCCTCAGGCGATGGCGCCGATGCGGGCGCGCATCAAGCCGATGCTGTCGAGGTCGGCCTGCTCGCGGGCATTTTCCTCGGCACGTTCGCGGGCCTGGTCGCGCTCGTCGAGGAGCTCGACCTTCTTCAGTTCCTCGAAGGCCTCGGCCAGCGCGGCCTTGGCTTCGTCGAGCTGGCCCTTCAGTTCGTCGGCCGAGCGGGTCAGATTCTCGCGGCGCTGGATCGCGGCCTTGGCATAGGTCGGATAGGCGAAATGCGAGGGATCGTTGATCCCGGCGCGCTCCTGCTCGGTCGTGATCTCGCGTTCGAGATCGGTCGACATCCGCTGGAAGTCCGCGATCATGGACTCGATCTGGTTGACCCGGCGGCGCTTCTCGTCGACCTGAAATTTCTTCAGGCGGATGAGGGTATCACGTGACTTCATCGACTCATACTCCCCAGAAGTCCCTTGGCTGCAAGACAGACGTACATTGGGACGTCACCGGTCTCCCCCAGGCCCGAATGAGGCCAAGACAGGGTCAGGACCGGCTCTGCTATCTGCGGATGATGGCCTGACAAAGTTAGCGTTCCGTTTCCAAATTGCCGAGGATTTGCGCCAATTGGCGATAGCCGTCCGCCAGCGACGCATTTTCGTCCTTACGCTGGCGCAGGAAGGCCTCCAGCGGCTCGTGCAGGCGGATCGCCTCGTCGACCTCGGGGCTGGAGCCGGCGCGATAGGCCCCGAGCCGGATCAATTCCTCCATGTCGGCATAGGTCGCCATCACCTGGCGGGCCCGCTGGATGGTCGGCCAGTACTGCGGATCGGCCGATTTCGGCATGGTGCGGGAGACGGATTTGAGGATGTTGATGGCAGGGTAGCGGCCGCGCTCGGCGATCGAGCGCTGCATCACGATGTGGCCGTCGAGGATGCCGCGGACCGCGTCCGCGATCGGCTCGTTGTGATCGTCGCCGTCGACCAGCACCGTGAAGATCGCGGTGATCGCGCCCTCCCCCAAGCCCGGTCCGGCGCGCTCCAGCAGCTTCGGCAGTTCAGTGAACACGGTCGGCGTATAGCCCTTGGCGGTCGGCGGCTCGCCGGCCGACAGGCCGATCTCGCGCTGGGCCATGGCAAAGCGCGTCACGGAGTCCATCAGGCAGAGGACGTCCTTCTCGTCGTCGCGGAAATATTCGGCGACCGCGAGCGTGAGATACGCGGCCTGGCGGCGCATCAGCGCCGGCTCGTCCGAGGTCGCAACCACCACGACGGAGCGCGCGAGGCCCTCCTCGCCGAGATCGTCCTGCAAAAACTCCTGCACCTCGCGGCCGCGTTCGCCGATCAGCCCAATGACGCTGACCGCGGCATCGACGTTGCGCGCGAGCATCGACAGCAGCACCGATTTGCCGACGCCGGATCCTGCGAAGATGCCCATGCGCTGGCCGCGGCAGCAGGTGAGGAACGTGTTCATCGCGCGCACGCCGAGATCGAGCGGCGGGCCGACGCGCTTGCGCGAATGCGCGGGCGGCGGCGAATTGCGATACGGCATCGGTGCCGGGCCCTGAGGCAGCGGCCCCTTGCCGTCGATCGGCTCGCCCAGCGCGTTGACGACGCGGCCGAGCCAGGCCGCGCAGGGCCGCACCTGATTGGCGGAATTGGCGATGACCGCCTTGCAGCCGCGCCGCACGCCGTCCAGCCCGGCGAACGGCATCACGACGGCGTTGTTGCCGGAAAAGCCGATCACCTCGCAGGGAATGTCGCGCCCCTGCCCGGTCTCGATCACGAGCCGCGCACCGACCGACATCGCATGGATCGGGCCGGCCACCTCGACCATCAGGCCGCGAACCCCGACAACGCGGCCGTAAATGTTGATGCCGTCGATGTCGCCGATCTGTTCGGCAAGCGCCTTCATCGGAATGCCTTCATGGGAGAGCCTTCAAAAGAGGGCTATCATTGAGAGACGCGCCTTCATCCAAACGGCCTTTGGGCGAACTCTTAAGTTTCGCCATATTTCTGAACGGCGCTTAACTTCGTGTTTACCCGCATCGTTAATCATTGCGTCACTGTCTTTGTGACTGAGCGTGGCTCCCCTTCAGAAGAAGGCTGAGTCGCGGGAGTCGGTTAGGTCCGTCTCTTAAAGTGGAACTTGAACGGCGCTGGACGACAAAGCTGCTTCTTGCGCAAGACCTTAGGGCGATTCGTCAAAAATTGCACCTTGGGGACTTGCGTTCCAGAATCAGGATTTGTTAACCATCTGTTGTCAGGATCCGAATCAGTTGTTCAAAGGCGTTTTGTTGAGTGCCGCGAATGCGGCCGACCTGACGCCCAGGAGCGGCGACTATGGGGAACTGGCATGCGCGTTTTGCTGATTGAAGATGACAGCGCCGTCGCGCAGTCGATCGAGCTGATGCTGAAGTCTGAGAGCTTCAACGTCTACACCACCGATTTGGGTGAAGAAGGCGTCGATCTCGGTAAGTTGTACGATTACGACATTATCCTTCTCGACCTCAATCTGCCCGACATGTCCGGCTACGACGTGCTCAAGCAGCTTCGGGTCTCCAAGATCAAGACACCAATTCTGATCCTCTCCGGCCTCGCGGGCATCGAGGACAAGGTCAAGGGTCTCGGCGTCGGTGCCGACGACTACATGACCAAGCCCTTCCACAAGGACGAACTTGTGGCCCGCATCCACGCCATCGTGCGGCGCTCAAAGGGCCACGCCCAGTCGGTCATCCAGACCGGCGATCTCGTCGTCAACCTCGACACCAAGACGGTCGAAGTCGGTGGCCAGCGCGTGCACCTGACCGGCAAGGAATACCAGATGCTGGAGCTGCTCTCGCTCCGCAAGGGCACGACCCTCACCAAGGAAATGTTCCTCAACCACCTCTATGGCGGCATGGACGAGCCCGAGCTCAAGATCATCGACGTCTTCATCTGCAAGCTGCGCAAGAAACTCGCCAACGCCTCCGAAGGCCGCAACTTCATCGAGACCGTGTGGGGCCGCGGCTACGTGCTGCGCGAGCCGCACGAGCAGGAAGAGCGCATTCCCGCCTGATCCCTGGGTTTACCCGCGAGCCTGTCCGGCTCGCTCCTCCCAGCCTGGACCCCGCCGCAAATGGCGGGGTTTTGTTTTTTGGGGGGAGGCGAACGCGGCCTTGTCGCCATCCTCCCATTGAACCGCTATCCTTCCCCCGCCGACGAATGGTCGCTGCATGATGGGGGAACGATGATCCTGCAATCACTCGCCGGCCTGCCCGCCTTCCTGGTCTATTTCTGCACCGGCCTGATCGCGATCGTGGCGTATCTGTTCGTCTACACCCGCATCACCCCGCACGACGAATTCCAGCTGATCCGCGACAACGATCCGGCCGCGGCGATCGCGCTCGGCCTCAGCCTGCTCGGCTTCGTGGCGCCGCTGGTCAGCGCGATCGCGCATTCGGCCAATGTGCTGGACTGCCTGATCTGGGCGATGATTGCCCTGATCGTGCAGATCATCGTGCTGTTCCTGGTGAAGGTGCCGGTGCCGAACCTGTCGGCGCGGATCGCCGCCGGCGAGCTTGCCCCGGCGATCTGGCTTGGCCTGTCCTCGCTCGCCGCGGGCCTCTTGAACGCCGCCTGCATGATCTACTGAGATGGCGGATACCCCCTCCAGCAAGCCATTCGGCAAGCGAAGGCCTCCGGCCGAGCCGCCGCCGCGGCCGCCGGCGAAGCGCTCCGGCCATGTCGTGCTGCTGGTGATGGGCACGCTCGCGGTCGGCACCACCGCCTACACGCTGATGCCGCGACGAAATTGCGAGCCGCCGCCTCCCGGCACGGACCCGACGGTACAGGCGAGCACCGCGTGCAGCGGCAGCCACAGTTCCTCGGGTGGCGGCAGCGGGTCGCGATCGAGTTTCTTCAGCAGCGATTCGTCGTCCCATTCCGCGTCGGGACCATCGTCCGATTCCGGCCACGGCAGCGTGAGCCGCGGCGGCTTCGGCGGATTCGGCCATGGCTTCTCGGGCGGCGGCTGACCCATGCGGCGCATCGTCTGCCCCGAACGCGACGATTGGCGGCAGACCGCCGCACAATGCGGGTTCCTCTTCCACACCATCGACGGCGAGCGCTATTGGGACGAGAGCGCCTATTACGGCTTCACGCTCGACGAGATCGAGCGCGGCATCGAGGCGCCGACCGGCGAGATCGACGTGATGTGCCTGGAACTGGTCGGCCGCGTGATCGGCGACGCGCGCCAGCTGCGGCGCTTGAAAATACCGGAAGCGTTCTGGAGCCTGATCGCCGAAAGCTGGAAGCGCCACGACCGCAGCCTGTATGGCCGGCTCGACCTCAAGTTCGACGGCAAAGGCCCGGTCAAGCTGCTCGAATACAATGCGGATACGCCGACCTCGATCTTCGAGACCGCCGTGTTTCAATGGACCTGGCTCGAACAGGCGATCGAACGCCGCATCATCCCGGCGCGCGCGGACCAGTACAATTCCATCCACGAGCGGCTGATCGCGGCGTGGAAGGAGATTGCCGCCGGCCGCCATGTCCACTTCACCGGCACCACCGGCAACGAGGAGGACGCCGGGACGCTCGCCTATCTCGAAGACACCGCGCGGCAGGCCGGGCTTTCGACCACGCTGCTCGACATCGAGCAGGTCGGCTGGTGCGACGAGCCCGGCGGCTTCGTCGATCTCGACGACCGCGACATCGCGCTCGCCTTCAAGCTCTACCCGTGGGAATGGATGTTTCACGACGCCTTCGGTGCCAAGCTAGCGGGCGCGCCAACGCGCTGGATCGAGCCGCCGTGGAAAGCAATTCTCTCCAACAAGGGCATCCTGCCGCTGCTCTGGGAGATGTTTCCGAACCATCCCCATCTGCTGCCGGCCTACTTCGAGGATGATCCGCGCGCAGCCGAACTCGGGACGTCCTATGTGCGCAAGCCGCTGCTGTCGCGCGAGGGGGCCAACGTCACGCTGGTCTCCGGCGGGCTGCCGCTCGACGAACAGCAAGGCCCCTATGGCGCCGAAGGCTTCGTACGCCAGGCGCTGTCGCCACTGCCGAACTTTTCGGACTTCTACGTCGTGGTGGGAAGCTGGCTGGTGAACCACGCGCCGTGCGGCCTGTCGATCCGTGAAGACGAGAGCCCGATCACGGGCAACCGCTCGCGATTTCTGCCGCATGCGATCCTGTGAGCAGCAGCCAGCAGCCAGCAGCCGCGCCGACAGACACGTCGAGACATTCCGCCACAATGAGTGGCAGCACGGCACGCTGGCGCACGGATCGGCGATTGGCTAAGCTTGCCCGGATTGTTTGGAATGCCTGGCGTTGCGCAAATGCATCTTCGGTCGGTTGTCTCTCACCTGTTCGACACCCTTTCTCCGCAAGACCGCGTCGCCACTGCGCCGGAAAACCTGGTCTACGGCTTCGTCACCAGTGGTTTCGAAACGGCCTTCACCAAGGCCGCGCGCCGCCTGGGCGTCACTCCCCTCGCCGGTCGCGTGAACGGGTATCGCAACAAGTCCTGCGGCGGGCCGGTGAGATCCGCAGACGGCGCGATGCAATGGCTGAAAGTGTCCGGGGTGCCGCGGAGAACGGTGAACGTGCGGCGCGAGCGGGAAAAATCGGCACCCGATGCGAACGGCATTCGAACGCCGAAGGTCCTGGCGACGACCGAATGGCGGTCAAGAGGGATCGAATGGTACGCCGTCATCACGACGCCGGTGGACGCGCCGACCGTCAGGCAATTCGTCGATGGCGGCGGATCGCTTGCAGAAGACGAGACCTGGCTCGGCATGCTCAAGACGACGCTCGAGCGGCTCGCCGAAATTCCATGCACACATCACTATCTGACCGAGCCTTACGTTACGGCCGCGATCGTGGCACGGTTCGGTGACGGCGCGCCAACGTCGCAGCGGAATGGCGCACCGCCCACGGGGATCTGAGCTGGCCAAATCTGACGGTGGCGGATCTGGTCCTGTACGACTGGGAGACCTGGGGACTGGCGCCGCGCGGCTACGACGCCGCCTATCTGATGGTACAGTCCATCTGGGACGTCGATCTCATGCACCGATTGGAGCGTGAATTCCTGGACGAGTTCTCGACGCCGTCCGGCTGCGTCGGGCTGCTGGTCGCGTGCGCGGAGATGCTGAACCACATCGAAGCCAGTCAATTGGACCCGCAGCATGCCCGCAACGTCGAAGCCATCGCGCGGCGCGGCCTCGCGCGCTACGACGCGGCACGATACACGGGGTCGGCCGCACAGGGCGTTTGAAGCACGACCGGATCGTGACGGATCGTCACCACGCTTTGGTCGTTGCCCGATCTTGATTCATCGGAAAACCGCGTCATCTCTTCGGGATCACGCTCTGGTTTGCGGCGCTCGTTTCCGCTTCACTTGTCCCCGGCCAGCTTGAGCGACTGCGGCATCAATCCGCCCATCGGGCGGCCGGAACGGGCGGGGTTGAGCTGATAGAGACCACGGCGGTCGGCGATGGGACGGAATGCATCGGTGATACCGACGACGGATTCGGCGGCCCCGAGCAGCAACGTGCCGTCGGCCTCCATGCACTTCGCCATGCGCTCGAAGATCACCGCCTTGGTGTCCTGGTCGAAATAGATCAGCACGTTGCGGCAGAAGATCACGTCGAACGTTCCGAGATGAGAGAAGTCCTGCAACAAATTGAGCTGGCGGAACTGGACCATCGCGCGAATGTCGGCACTGAGCTGCCAGATCTCGCCCAACTGCGTGAAGTACTTCATCAGTTGCTGGATCGGCAGACCGCGCTGCACCTCGAACTGGCTGTAGACGCCGGCCCTGCATTTCTCCAGCACTTCCTGCGACAGGTCGGTGGCGATGATCTCGACGCGCCAGCCCGCCAGGGCTGCGCCCATCTCCTTGACGCACATTGCGATCGAATAGGGCTCCTGCCCCGTCGACGACGCCGCCGACCAGATCCGCAACGTCTTGCGCGCCGACCGGGCCCGGATCAGGTCCGGCAGGATGGTATCGCGCAAATGATCGAACGGAATCTTGTCGCGGTAGAAGAAGGTCTCGTTGGTGGTCATCGCTTCGACCACGTCGGTCGCAAGCCGGCCGTCGCCGTTCCTAATCTTCAGCACGAGATCGGGAATGCCGGGAAGACTGGCCTTGCGGGCAAGCGGCAGCAGCCTGCTCTCGACCAGATATTGCTTGTCGATGGCCAGATCGAGGCCGGAGCGCTCCTTCAGGAACTTGCGCAGATAGTCGTAATCCGCAGGCGTCACGCGCGGTCTCCCGCGAACAGGCGGTTGACCTTGGATCCGATCTGATTGAGCGGCAGGATGGCCGCGCAGATGCCGGCAGTCGCGGCCGCGCCCGGCATGCCCCAGACGACGCTGGACGCCTCGTCCTGCGCAATCACGCTGCCGCCGGCGGCAACGATGTCCTTGCCACCACGCATGCCGTCCGAGCCCATTCCGGTCAGGATGACGGCCAGGATGTTGGCGTGCCAGATGTCGATGGCCGAGGTGAAGAGGGGATCGACCGCGGGTTTGCAGAAGTTGACGGCGGGACCGTCGTCGAGCGCGATGGCGGCATCTGCGCCGTTGCGCACGACACGCATGTGCTTGCCGCCGGGCGCGAGATAGATGCGGCCGGGCTTCACCGGCTCACCGTGGACCGCCTCGGCTGCCGGCTTGTGGCTGGAGCGCGCCAGGTGCTCGGCAAGAATGGTGGTGAAGGTCGGCGGCATGTGCTGGGTGATCAGCACCGGGTAGCGGTCGATCACCGGGCCGAGCTCGGTCACCAGCGACATCAGCGCCTGCGGGCCACCCGTCGAGGAGCCGATCAGAAGCACCTTGGGCGCCTGCGTCGAAAACGCACGCAGGATCGACGGTGCCGACGCGGCCGGTGCGGAAGCGGCCGGCCGGCCGGCCGGTTCACGCGCGAGCGGCGCCGGTGCGACGGGCGCCAACGGCGGGCTTGCGACCGCCGTCTTCCTGCGCACGCGCGCACCGAGAAAGCGGATCTTCTGGATCAGGTCGTGGTGAAAGGTGTCGGCGGCCGACACTTCGCGCGTCGTTTCCGGCTTCGGAATGTAGTCGGCGGCACCGAGCGAGAGCGCCTTGAAGCTGATCTCCGCGTTGCGGCGGGTCAGCGTCGAGGCCATGATGACGACGAGATCGCGCTTCTTCGCCAGCAGTTGCGGCAGCGCCGAGATGCCGTCGAGTTCGGGCATTTCGATGTCGAGCACGGCAACGTCGGGGTTGATGCGTTCGATCTGGTTGACGGCCTCGAGCCCGGTGCGCAGCGACGCTGCGACCTCCATGTCGTGCTCGGCGCCGACCCAGCGCGAAATCAAGCCGCGGATGACGACGGAGTCGTCGACGATCAAGACCCGCAGTGGCCCGGCTTCGCGCGACGGGCTCATGGTCGAATTACCTGCGAATGCAACACTCATCACTCACCAACTCAGACTGAAACGGGTCAGTTGAAAACAATCGCCGAAGGATCCGTTCAGCCTTCGGGTGTCTGTTCAGATTAGTCCGACTTCCTGAAACTTCGCCGTCACGATGTCCTTGTCGAACGGCTTCATGATGTACTCGTTGGCGCCGGCGTGCAGCGCACGCGCGATGTGGGCGACGTCGTTCTCGGTGGTGCAGAACACCACCTTGGGCTGGTCGCCTCCCGGCATGCGGCGCAGGTGACCGAGGAATTCGTAGCCGTCCATGATCGGCATGTTCCAGTCGAGCAGCACCGCGTCGGGAAGCCCGCGCTTGCAGGCCTCCAGCGCCTTCTCGCCGTCCTCGGCCTCGAGGATCTGGAAGTCGAGTCCCTCAAGAATCCGGCGCGCAACCTTGCGGATGACGCTGGAATCATCGACGACGAGACAAGTTCGCATGTGAACCTCTGCTTCCCACCCCTTTGCGGGGCACTTCCAGTCGCAAGTCGGTCGGCAGCGATGCCGCCGTATCAGGCCGCCATCATCTCGGGCGCGAGCTCGAGGACGCGATCGACGTCGAGCACGACCATGAGCTGTCCGTCGAGGCGGTGGACGCCGCCGGCGAGCTTTGCCATGCGGGGATCGAGGTTGACGGGGTTTTCTTCCTTGCCGTCCTCGGCGAGCCGCAGCACCTCGCCGATCTGGTCGATCAGCAGGCCATAGGATTCGCCGCGCAGGTCGACGCCGACCGCCATCGGGGTCTTGCCGTCCTCGGGCTTGGGCAGGCCGAGACGGGCGCGCATGTCGACCACCGTGACGATGCGGCCGCGCAGGTTCAGCACACCCGCGATCTCGTGCGAGGACAGGGGGACGCGGGTGACGCGCTCGGGCATGAACACGTCCTGGACACGGGAGATCGGCAGGCCGAACAGCTGCCCCCCGATCATCGCGGTGACGTATTCGACCATGGCGCCTTCGCCCGTCTGCATCTTCTTGTTCAT
>NZ_JAFCKW010000042.1 GCF_018129965.1 Bradyrhizobium diazoefficiens
ATCCAGCCAGCATCTTGAATCACAATCCGCCAAAAACCGGAATCCCTCCGATTCAATTTAGCCAGGAAATGCTCTAGGGTTGCTGCCTTTGCAAGACGTATCGAAAGCAGCGTAGCTGCCTCCTACTCGTTCCGCGCGATCGCGGTGAGCCTGGTCATGTTCCGCAGCAGGATGCGGCCGCGCTGGAGATCGAGGATCGCCTCCTTGCGCCAGGCCTGAAGCTGGCGGTTGACGCTTTCGCGGGCGGCGCCGACGAAGACCCCGAGCTGCTCCTGCGAGATGTGCACCTCGGATCCGAAATCGGCGGCGAGCGCGCAGAGTCGCCGCGCCAGGCGCACCGGCAGCGGCTGTAGCATGGATTCCTCCATGCGCTCGCTCTGCCAGCGAATGCGCTGGCACAGCAGTGCGATGATCTTGATCGCGACCTTCGGCTCCCGCTCGAGAAAGGCGAGGAAGTCTTCGCGCCGCAGCACGAACAATTCGCTGGCTTCGCCCGCGGTCGCGTCCGCGGTGCGGCTCTGGCCATCCAGTACCGCGACCTCGCCGAACAGATCGCCCGGGCCCATGAAGTTGAGTGTCAGCCGGCTGCCGTCGGAGGCCCCGGTCTCGATGCGGACCTGGCCGCGGCGCACGCCGAACAGCGCGTCGCCCGGATCACCCTTCTGGAACAGCACTTCGCCATTCCCCAGATGCTGGGTGTGGCAGAGATTGGACAATCGCTGCAGTTCGTCCGCGCCGAGATCAGCGAACATCGCGTTCATTTTCAGGATGACCGCAAATTCGGCCTGCTTGCTCATTTCAACGTCCTCGTGAACTTTCCTGACCAGTGTCCCTGGCCAATTTCCCTGATAAATTTCCTGGTAATTTCATTGGCCGATCGCCGAGACGCACCGACGTCAGCATCGCGTAAAACCGCGCCGGGGAAGTGTGCCATAAGTCACATAACTTTACAGCTCTCCCGGACTATTTTTGCGCACTTGGAGCGGGTTCCCGTCCGGGGATAAGCTCTCGCGCAAAGGGCGGACGCACAGTTCGGTAATCTGCCGCATTCGAATCGCTTGTCCGTCGTTGGAAAGTCGACATGAGAGCAGTGAAATTCGCCGGCGCGGCGCTGGGCGCCATCATCATCGTGATCGCACTCCTTCTGGTGGTCGGAATCCCCTCGGGCTTCCTGACCTCGACGATTGCGTCGCGGGTCGAGAGCGCCACCGGCTATCGCCTGTCGATCGACGGCACCACGAGGATCAGCCTGTGGCCGACGCTGAACGTCACGCTGAGCGACCTCACGCTGGAGGATTCGAAGGACCGCAGCGGCATCACGCGCGTCACGGTCGATCGCGTGCAGGCCGACATGTCGCTCGCCAGCGTCTGGTCGGGCCGTCCCGAGATCCGCGAGCTCGTCGTCACCCATCCCGTGCTCTACCAGCCGCTGCTGCGTGAACGCCTGCCGAATGCCGGCTCGTCGAAGCCACTCACGCACGACATGGATGGCGCGAGCATCGACCGCGTCAAGATCGCCGATGGCGAGGTTGCCTTCGCGCGCATACGCGATCGCGTCGAGGGCCGCATCAGCGCCATCAACGCCGACGCGATCGTCGGCCGCGACCGCAAGGTCAGCATCACCGGCACCGCGCGCGTCGGCGAGCACCCGGCCAAATTCGACATCAAGGCGACCACGCCGGCGCCGCCGATCGACCGGCCGACCCTCCCGGTGGATTTCGTGATCGACATGCCGGACGTGCTGACGTCGCAGCTCGCCGGCCGGGCCGAGATGCGGCTGAACGGCGATGTCGTGATGATCAACGGCCTGCACGGCACGCTCGGCGATGGCGCATTCAACGGCTGGGCCTCGGTCGATATCGCGAGCAAGCCTCTGGTCAAGGTCGACCTCGATTTCCAGCGGCTCGCGATTGCGCTGGCGAAGACGCCCGATGGCGCCTCCGGACAGCCCTGGAGCAATGCGCCGATCGACGTCTCCGGGCTCAACTATGTCGACGCGCAAATCAGGATCTCGGCCAACGAGGCCGTGATCGGCGATGCGCGCTTTTCGCCGCTTGCGCTCGATGCAAAGCTTGCCGGCGGCGTGCTGAAGGCGGGCACCGCCAATCTTGGCGCCTATGGCGGTCAGGTCTCGGGCGAGGTGATCCTGGACGCGACCAGCGGCGCGCCGAGCTTTGCCATGCATTCCGATCTCGTCGGCGTGCGCGCGCTGCCGCTGCTGCAGGGCCTCGCCGAATTCGACCGTATCGACGGCAAGCTGCAGGCCAAGCTCGCGCTGCGCAGCGCGGGCACCAGCCAGCGCGCGCTGATGGCGAACATGCAGGGCACTGCGTTCGTCAATTTCCAGGACGGCGCCATCCGCGGCATCAACGTCGCGCAGATGATCCGTTCGCTGACGTCGGGCACGCTGTCCGGCTGGCAGGGCAGCCAAAACAACGGCCAGGAACAGAGCACGGATCTGTCGCAGCTCTCGGCCTCGTTCCGCATCGACAAGGGCCAGGCTGTGACGACCGATCTCAATCTGGTCGGACCACTGGTGCGCGTCACCGGCACCGGCACCATCGCGCTCGACACCAAGATGATGGGTTTTCGCGTCGAGCCGAAACTCGTGATGACGACGGAAGGCCAGGGCCGCACCTCCGAGCCGGTCGGCTTCGGGATTCCCGTGATGATCACGGGCAGCTGGTCGCAGCCGCGGATCTACCCTGATATGGCCGGCATGCTGGACAATCCGGACGCCGCCTATGCCAAGCTGCGCGAGATGGGCAAGGGCCTGTTCGGCCCCGACGGTGCCGGGCTTGGAAACATCCTGGGCAGCCTCGGCAATCTCGGCCTCGGCGGCACCGCCGCGCCGGGTGGCAGCCCCGCCGCTCCCGGCAATGCGAATCCGCAGACACAGCAGCCGGGACAGACCAATCTGCTCGGCGGTCCCCTGGGCGAGGCGATCGGAAACCTGATCCAGCAGGGGCTGTCCGGCGGCACGGGCGCCAATGCCGGCACGGCGCCAGGCACCGGCCGCAGCCGCAGCCTGCCGGCAACGCCGAGCAACCCCGCACCGCAGGCTTCTCCGGCGCCCCCGGCAACTCAGGGCCAGGACGACCCGGCGGTGGCGCAGGAGGACAGCCAGCCGATGAACGACGTGCTGCGGCAGCTCTTCAACAATCGATGATGGGCGGACCAACGGGCTGGACTCCACGCTCACCCTTTACATCGGCTTCCCGATCCGCAGCTTCATCCGAACGGATGAGGGAGGGCGTACATCCTGCGGAAATCCACCAATCTGCCATCCCGCCATGCATTCACAACGGGTAACCACGCCGGCCGGTCCGGCGGTCCTGCGGCCCGAATTATGCTAGAAGGGCGCCGGGCCGGTACGGCCCGTAGCGCCGGCGTCGAGGACGGCGCGAGAGGATCCGGATGGCGGGAGCGACAGACAAGACACGGTTTCTGCGCGAGGGCCTGTTCGCCAAATACGTCGTCTCCCTCGTCGGCCTCGTCGTGTTCGTGCTTGCCGTCAACGGCGCGATGGAGACCTGGATCTCCTACCGCGCCACCAAGGCCCAGCTGACCGACGGGCTGGAGGACAAGGCGCAAGGTGCCGCCAGGCGGATGGAGCAGTCCATCTCCGAGCTCGAGCGCCAGATCAGCTGGGTGACGCGGGCGAGCCAGGATACGCTGGAGAAGCGCCGCGCCGACTACGCCGCGCTGCTGCACCAGGTCTCGGTCGTCACCCAGCTGTTCCAGCTCAACGGCGAGGGCCACGAGGTGCTGCGCGTCTCGCGCCAGTCGACCTCGACCGGCGGCAATGCCGACCTCTCCCGCGACATCCGCTTCACCGACACCGTCGCCCGCGGCGTCAGCTATGCGCCGGCCTGGTTCGTCGAACAGACGCCGATGATGTCGATCTCCGTGGCGCATTCCGGCTTCAACGCCGGCGTCACCGTGGCCGAGATCGACCTCAGCTTTCTCTCCGACTTCCTGTCCGATACCCAGGTCGGCAAGGCCGCGTTCGCCTATGTGGTGGATCCGCGCGGCCGCGTGCTGGCGACCTCGTCGAGGGGGCCCGAGGTCGGCAAGGATCTGTCGAAGCTGCCGCAGGTGGCGGCCGCGATCGCGCCGGGGCGCGCGCCCGACACGTCGGGCACCGATGTCAACGGCCATTCGGTGATGAGCGCCGCGAGCACCGTGCCGAAGCTCGGCTGGAGCGTGCTGTTCGAGCAGCCGACCGCGCAGGCCCTGATGCCGATCCGCGACCAGCTGGTGCGCATCGCGCTGCTGATCGGGATGGGCCTGATGGTCGCGATCCTCGCGGGCACGCTGCTGGCGCGCCGCATGATCATCCCGATCACCGCGCTGCGCGACGGCGCGCACAGGCTCGGCGAGGGCGATTTCAGCCACCGCATCGCCGTGCACACCTCCGACGAGCTGGAAGACCTCGCCAGCCAGTTCAACCGCATGGCCGGCCAGCTCCAGGAGACCTATTCGGACCTCGAGACCAAGGTCGAGGAACGCACCCGCGACCTCGCGCAGTCGATCAACGAGCTGAAGGTGCTCGAAGAGGTCGGCCGCGCCGTCGCCTCCTCGCTCGATCTCAACGCCGTGCTGCCGACCATCGCCGCGCGCGCGATCGAGATCACCCATGCCGACGCAGTGCTGATCTACGGCTTTGATGCCGGAACGCACCGCTTCAATCTGGTGGACTCGAACGGCATCGACAGATCCGCCGATGGCGCCCATGTCACCATCGAGCAAGGCGACAACATCCTCAGCGATGCCGCCGCTAGCTGTGAGCCGATTGCGCTGGCCGATCTCGACCAGGCCGCCGAGCAGCCGCTGCGCGATGTCGCGATCGCGGCCGGCTTCCACTCGGTGCTGGTGGTGCCGCTGGTCGACCAGCAGGGCACGCTCGGCTCGCTCGTGGTGCTGCGCCGGGCCCGCGGCGAATTCGCCGGCAGCCTCATCGGCCTGATGCGCACCTTCGCCAACCAGGCGGTGCTGGCGATGCGCAACGCGCGGCTGTTCACCGAGGTCGACGCCAAGGGCCGCGAGCTTTCCGCGGCGCACGAAACCGTGCGCGCCCAGGCCGACAAGCTCAAGCAGCAGACCGAGCAGCTCAAGGACTGGAACAGATCGCTGGAGGAGCGCGTCCAGACCCAGCTCGGCGAGATCGAGCGGATCCGCAAGCTCGAGCGCTTCCTGGCGCCGCAGGTGGCGCAGCTCATCGCCTCCTCCGACAGCCCGGAAGGGCTGCTGACCAGCCAGCGCCGCGAGGTGACCGTGGTGTTCTGCGATTTGCGCGGCTTCACCGCGTTCACCGAAGCGACCGAGCCGGAGGAGGCGATGAACGTGCTGCGCGAATATCACGCCGCGCTCGGCACGCTGATCTTCAAATACGAGGGCACGCTCGACAAATATGCCGGCGACGGCGTGATGATCCTGTTCAACGCGCCGATCCAGTTCGAGGACCACACCAAACGCGCCGTGAAGATGGCGGTGGAGATGCGCGACACGATCGGCCCCCTGACCGAGCGCTGGCGCAACCGCGGGCATAGCCTCGGCTTCGGCATCGGCATCGCTGTCGGCTATGCCACGCTCGGCCAGGTCGGCTTCGAGCAGCGGCTGGAATATGCCGCGATCGGCAGCGTCACCAACCTCGCCTCCCGCCTCTGCGGCGAAGCCAAGCCCAACCAGATCGTGGCCAGCCGCCGCGTCTACGGCATCGTCGAGCCCTGGGTCGACGCGCGCCCCCTCGACGATCTCCAGCTCAAGGGCTTCAACCATCCCGTGCTGGCGATGGAGATTTTGAGCTGGCGCGAGGACGGGGAGACTGTGGTGGATGCGGCTGCGGCACGGCGGCGCGGGTAGCTCGCGCTGACATTCCGCTGAACCTGTAAGAGATCCTTACAAGTTGACCCCGCGCGATCAAAAAATTCGAAAACAACCCCATGCACAGTAGCCGGGGCTGCGAGATCAATGACTTACGCGAGCGGGGGCGCGCGTTGACACGTCGGGCAATACACCGGCAGAATGGCATGATCGGAAATGGTGCTGAACTTGGTCGCGCCCAACGTGCGACTGCGTAAGCGAGCCCATCACGCCCCCCGCTTCGGCCCGATTGCCTCGAACGCTGCCTTCTGCGCGTCGCTCAGATCGGTCTGGAAATCGTCGAGCGCATCGGTGACGTCCTTGACCGCTTGCAGCATCGTTTCCAGCCGCGCCTTCACCGCGGCGAGGCGGGCCTGCGGTGTCGCGGCGGTATTTGACGGGCATGCGCTGAGCGTCTGCAGGGTGCGCAGCGTGGTGTCCTAGAGCACGTCGAGCCGGGCGCGGCCGACGTCATCGAGCTTGAGCGTGGCGGCGATCTCGGCGGCAGGCCATTGCTGCTGCACCAGCTGCTCGTACTGGCGCTGGGCCTGCGTATCATAACGGGGATCATAGCCGGGCTCGCAGGCGGCGGAGGCTTGCGCGTCCTTGCGTTGCATCGCCGCGAGCACGGCGCGGCGCTCCTTCGCGAGCGACTCGAATTTCGCCTTCTGGCCGTCGTCGAGGAGAGCTTCGAATTTGGCGAGCGGCGGCGCGAGCGCGTCGGTGGCCTTGATCATGGCCTCGAGGCGCGTCTGCATCAAGCCGAGGCGCGCCAAGGCGTTGGCCGGCGGCTGCGCCGCGCAGGCGGTGCGGATGGTGTCGCGCGCAGCACTCCATGCGGCGGCGAGATCGTCGAGCGCGGTGCGTTGCACTTCGTTCGGCTGCACGGCGCTCGCGATGCGATCGACCGGCAGGCCGCCGGTGTCGCTGGCGTCGCAGACGGACTCCAGCGTCGGGACCTTTCGTCCGCGCTTGCCTTGCGACGCGGCGTAGGCGGCGAATTCGGGCGCCGCATAGGGCGCGAAGATCGCGGCATAGATGTCGCCATAGCCGTAGAGCGAGAGGCTGGTGGCATCGCCAAGGATGATTGCGTTGGTCAGATCGTCATGCGCGAACGGCCAGAACACCGGCCCGACCCAGCCATAGCTGCCGTCGGGATGGCGCCACCAGCCCTGCGGGCGGCGGCCGCCGTGCCAGCCGGACAGCGCGGCCTGCGCCGTGAGCGCCGCGCGGATGATGGTGGGGTTGGCGGGCTGGCTGCGCGCGGCGTCGCGCAGACCTTGGCGCGGGTCTTGTGGTCGCAGCGCCGCGGCGCGATATGGGCCTTTCCGCACCGCCATGCGGGAATGGCGCAGGCGCGACAGGCCGAGGACGTGGCCGACCGCGAAACGCGCAACGCCGAGCGGACCGCCGCGAATACCGAACCTCGCCTCGGCTGGGGTCGGCAGCAGCAGGGCCAGACCGGCGAGGGCGCTGGCCGCCAGCGCCAGTCGCAGGCGTGACCCAGACATGACCGCTGACCTGACCATCCTGGCCTCCTCCAGCGCCAAGCGCACCGCGTCGCAAGGGAAGAGACTCAGTGAGGAACCAAAGGTTCCGTGCGCGGAAGAGGCAGTGCGCCGCGGCCGTCATTCCGGGGCGTCGCGCAGCGACGAGCTATGATGCGCATCTGCGCATCTGAGAATCCATCGCAGCAGCATTGTCGCGGCTAAATGGATTCCGGGTTCGCGCCAAGGGCGCGCCCCGGAATGACGAGCTGTTGCTGGGATGGAGCGGAGGACCGAAGCGGCTTCGGCCGCGCAGTCGGGACAAGCCCGGGCATGACGAGAGGAGAGACCGTCTTCACTCCGCCTTTGGCGGCATCACGAAGGTCTGGCCTGGATAGATCAGGTTGGGATTGTGGATCTTGTCGCGGTTGGCGTTGAAGATCACGGCGTAGCGGGCGCCGTCGCCATAGGCGAGCCGGCTGAGGGTCCACAGGCTGTCGCCGCGGGCGATCACCCGGCTGCCCGCATCCGCGGGCGCGCGGTTGAAGATGTCCGCGGGCGAGGCCGATGCGACCGTCGTGGCCGCGGGCGCGGAAGGCGCGCGGGCCATCAGGCGCGGTTTGGGTGCACCCGTCAGCCGGGGCCGCGGTTTGTCCGATGCGGAGGCGACGCGCTGGGATGGAAGCGTCGCGACGACATCGGATTTGTCGTCCGGCTTGTCGGCCTGCTTCGCCTCCGGCCTCGCGGCGGGCGCGGGCGGCGCGGCTTCGGCGACGGTCACCGGCATGGTGCGGACGGATTGCGTGACCGTGCCGTCGGGCGATTTCGCGCGCAGGGTCAGTTCATAGGAGCCGGCGGGAAGCTTTGGCGGGGTCATCACGAACTGGCCGGAGGCATCGGCCACCACGCTATCCAGCGGCTGGCCGTCGCGCAGCAGCTCGACCTTCGCGCCTGGCGCGGCCTGGCCGGCGATCACCGCGGCCTCGCCGTTGCCTTCGATGCGGCCGACGTCGAAACGGGGGCCGGGATCGGTCGCGGCCGCCTGCGGCCTTGCCGGCACGAGATCGGCCAGCGCGGTGACCTGCTTCTGCGTCTCGGCCATCGCATCCGGCTTCGGCGCGGGCGCCTGAGACGGCGCCGGCGATGCGACGGCAGCGAGCTTCGGTGCGTCCGGTTTGGCCTCGGGTCTGGCTTCCGGCTTGCTCTCGGGTCTGGCCATTGCGACCTCGGTCGTCGCCCCGCCCGGCAACAGGCGGCGCAGCTCGGTAGGGCCGATCACCAGCACGGTGCCGACAATTGCGAGCAGACAGAATGCGAGGAAGGCCTTGGTGGCGGTCATCATCAGAAACGAACCCCGGATCGCAAAAATCAGCCGATGGCTGCAAACTGCGCCGATTTGGCTACGGCAGCAAGACGGTCGATCGACCGGCGCCGTGTTCCCGCGCGCGCCCGATGAACCGGCAAGGCCCCGTTGGCGTCAAATCACCGAGGCCGCATTGCGGCATGTTGTTCGAGGACGCCCCCGTGAACACATCTTGCCGCCCCGCGCTCCTGGTGCTGGCCCTGATGCTCGCAGCCGCCCCCGCGCTTGCCGCATCCGGGCCGCCGCCGGGCTACGTCCTCACCGACAATGCCGATCTCGCCTTCACCTCGCCCGACGGCGCCACCGAGATCAGGCAGTACATGAAGGACGGCGGCGATTGGGACGTCAAATGGCAGGCCTGGGCGCGGCGCGGCGCGCAGATGACCGAGCTGAAGCCGGAGCAGGGCTAAGGCGCCGGCTTCCGCTTCACCCCGGATTCGCAATGGCTGGTGCGGATGCAGAAGACCGGCTCCGGCGAGCAGGACCTCTATCTCTATCATCTCGAGAACGGCGCCTTCGTCAACGCTACGAAGAGATCGCTCAGCGACCTCGCCTGGGCCTATTTCCATGGCCGCCCCGACACGCGGAAGATGAAGCTCGACTACCATATCGCCGCCAACCTCGTGAAAGGCGTCGAGGACGCCTATCGCGATCTCGGCGCCAGCTGGCCCGCCAACCGCTACCTCGTGATCTCGCTGTCGGGCGAGATGGACAAGCATCCGAAAAACGTCGCGGTGAAGGGCCTCGCCGACTGGCGCTGCCGCTATGACCTCAAGACCGGAACCTTCGACGTGCCGGAGATGTTCGCGAAGGGCAACGCCGAGGCGCTGACATGGGAAATCCGGCGCTGAGACGTCGCCGCAGGCCTCAGGGACGCCTTATCGATTGACACGGAGGCAAGGGAATGTTCACGTCGCCCCCCGAACTTTATCGCGACGCCATCTTGCTCGCGTGTTCGAGGCCGGCGGACTCAATCGCCGTTGCTGTCACCCTCACGATCGCAATGAAACTCCTGCGCAATCGGCTGCGTGCAGGACTGCCTCCTTTCGCAGCCCAGAAGGAATCTCCATTGCAGGTCCTCGTCCGCGACAACAATATCGATCAGGCGCTCCGTGTTCTGAAGAAGAAGATGCAGCGCGAAGGTGTGTTTCGCGAGATGAAGCAGCGGCGGTCCTACGAGAAGCCGTCCGAGAAGAAGACACGCGAGAAGGGCGAGGCGATTCGCCGCGCCCGCAAGCTGGCGCGCAAGCAGATGATCCGGGAAGGCCTGCTGCCCGCGCCGCCGAAAAAGAAGCTTCCGGAGCGCAAGCCTGGCCTGCCGCAGATCAACGCCAGACCCGCGAGCTGAACGCGAGGCGTTCCTCGCGCTCAGCGCGAGGGCTCGACCATATGGAAAGCCTCATCCAGCAGATGCGGGGTGTGCTTTCCGGGCGAGAGCCGGCACGCGCGGTCGAAATAGTCCTTCAGGGCCGGCCGGAACGAGGGGTGCGCCGCATTGCCGATCACGACGGCGGCGCGCTGTTTCGGCGACAGGCCGCGCAAATCGGCAAGGCCGTGCTCCGTGACGATGATCTGCACGTCGTGCTCGGTGTGATCGACATGCGTCACCATCGGCACGATCGCCGAGATCGATCCGCCCCTGGCGGTCGATGGCGTCATGAAGATCGACAGATAGGCATTGCGAGCGAAATCGCCGGAGCCGCCGATGCCGTTCATGATGGTGGTGCCGCGAATATGGGTCGAGTTGACGTTGCCGTAGATGTCGGCCTCGATCATTCCGTTCATCGCGATCACGCCGAGCCGCCGGATCACCTCTGGATGGTTGGAGATTTCCTGCGTGCGCAGCACGACCTTGCTCTTGAGACTTTCGATCTCGCGATCGAATTGCGCCGTCGCCCCGGCGCTGAGCGAGAGCGCGGTGGCGGAGGCGAGCACCATCCGGCCGGAACGAACGAGATTCAGCATGCCGTCCTGCAGCACCTCGGTATAGGCGGTCAGCCCGGAGAAAGGGCCGTTCGCGAGGCCCGCCATCACGGCATTGGCGACATTGCCGACGCCGGACTGGATCGGCAGCAATTCCGGCGGCAGCCTGCCGCGGCGAACCTCGTGTCCCAGAAATTCGAGGATGTGGCCGGCGATCGCCTCGGAGGTCGCATCGGGTGCAGCGAAGCTGGTATCGCGATCCGGCGCATGGGTCTCGACCACGGCGATGACTTTGGCGGGATCGCAGCGAAACCTGGTCTCGCCGATCCTGTCGCCAGGCGCGATGATGGGAATGGGCTTGCGGTGCGGCGGCAGCCTTGTGCCGTAATAGACGTCGTGCATGCCTTGCAGTGCCGGGCTCATCCCCGAATTGACCTCGAGAATGATGTGATCGGCCTGGTCCAGCCAGGTCTTGTTGTTGCCGACGGATTTCGAGGGCACGAGGCTGCCGTCCGGCAGGATGGCGGTGACCTCGATCAGCGCGACATCCAGATGCCCGAGAAAGCCGAACCAGACATATTGCGCGACATGGCTGAGGTGGATGTCGACATAGTCCATCGCGCCGGCATTGATGCGCTCGCGCGTGACCGGATCGGACTGGTAGGGCAAGCGCAGCTGGACGCCGTTGACCTTGGCGAGCGCGCCGTCGAGCTCGGGCGCGGTCGATGCGCCGGTCCACACGCCGATCCGGAACTGCTCGCCGCGCGCATGCGCCTCGTCGATCCGCCGTGCCAGCGCCGTCGGCACCGCCTTCGGGTGCCCCGATCCGGTGAAGCCGCTCATCCCCACATTCGCGCCGTGCGGCACCAGCGCGGCGGCATCATCGGCCGACATGATCTTGGAACGATAGGCAGAAGACGCGATGCGCGAACGATCAATGGACACGTGAACCTCTCTGGTTTCGAGGGCTTCTCCATCAAAATCGATCGTCTGCGGATGATCTGGATCAAGCGTGCCGCATGGGCGGTATCACGCCGGCATGACTAGGCGCGAACATCGAGGCGAATCCAAAGCGGACCCCGGATCGTGACGTCTGGATGACAGCGAGGCCCGCGATCGGCCGGCTTGCGTCTCAGCAGGTCCGGACCTTCGTCACATCAGCCGCCGCTTTGCGGCGCTCACTTCGGCGAATTCGGCGTCGGGATGGCTGACGATGGTGGCGACCATGATGCCGCTGATGATCAGCGACCACGCGGTATTCCAACAAATCCAGAACATCTGCCAGCCTCCGTTCGATCGCCACCGCCTGCGGGGCTCAAGCTAACGGCAGGACACGGCTGCCGTTCCCGCCGATTGCGGCACGGCAAGGTGCGGCAAAGCGCAGCGCTATTTTGTGTTGGTCTGTGGGTCGTTGCGATCGGTGTGACCGGTGTGGCGCTTTGCCACGACGTCTTCGTCCTGCTCGCCTTCGCGCGGACGCGGCGGCGGCTTGGGCTGGCCGGCCTGGCCGCCATGCTTGCCGCCCATGTCGGGCTTGCCGACGAGATCGTTGTCACGGGACATGCCAAGTCAATGCGCCGGCGCGGGATTGGTTCGCGAATGTGCCGCTGTTTTCGCCTGTGAACGAGTTCATAGGATCGTCGTTGTTTGCAGTGCACGATGGTTTGCAGCGCACCGGCGCATGCAACGATCGACCCGTGGATTTTGGCCTGATGCGGAAACAACTCGTCGCCTGGACCATCCTGACGTCCGTCCTGGTTGCAGTGGCCGTGTGGACCGTGCTTGGCCCGCCCGAGCCGACCGGCCCGCATCTGCCGTTTCGCGACCTGACCGCGGCGGTGCGCTAGAGCTTTTTCGTTCTGATTGGATCAGAACCGAAGCTCTAGAGTTTCGCTTTGACGCGTTTTCTTCACGCGAACCGGTCTCCACTTCGCTCAAAAACGCTCTTGCCACCGATACGATTTCGGCATCGATCGATCCCCATTGGAATTTGGTGCGGCGGCACGCATGCCGCTATCCTCCGCGGCAAAACAACAAGGCCGGACCGGCTGTAGGAGGATGCCCATGTTCAGACCAACACGCCGCACCGCCTTGCGCGCTGCGTTCGCCGCGACCCTCGCGTTGCTTGCCCTCGTTCCCGGAGTCCCCGCCGCCATGGCTGACACCTTCGCCTATGTCGGCAACGCCGACAGCAACGACATCAGCGTGTTCAGGATGGCCGGGACCGGCGAGATGACCCTGGTGCAGACCGCAGCCTTCCCCGGCGTCGAGAAGCCCGGCTCTTCGACGCCGCTCGCGATCACCCCCGACCATCGCGTGCTGATCGCCGGCGTGCGCTCGCAGCCGTTCCTCGCGGTGAGCTTTGCCATCGATCCCACAACGGGCCAGCTCAGCCATATCGGCAACGGGCCGCTCGCCGACAGCATGGCGAACATCGCAACCGACCACAGCGGCAAGGTGCTGTTCAGCGCCTCCTATGGCGGCAACAAGGTCGCGCTCAATCCGCTTCAGGCAAACGGCGTCGTGGCCGAGCCGAAGCAGGTGATCCCGACCGGGCTCAACGCGCACGCGTTCCTGCCCTCGCCCGACAACCGCTTCGTGTTCGCGACCAATCTCGGCTCCGACCAGGTGCTGAGCTTCGCGTTCGATGCGACCGCCGGCACGCTGACGCCGAACGATCCGCCCGCCATCAAGGTGCCGGAGAAATCCGGGCCGCGGCACTTCGTGTTCCACCCCAATGGCAGCTTCGTCTATCTGATCCACGAGTTGAACGGCGATGTCGCGGTGTTCGGCTATGAGGCGAGGAGCGGCGCGTGGAACGAGATCCAGCGCACCACCGCGCTGCCGGAAGGATTTTCCGGCCAGAAAGACGCTGGTCATAAGCCTTGGGCCGCCGACATCCACATCACCCCGGACGGGCGCTTCCTCTACGCCTCCGAGCGCACCAGCAACACGCTCACCGGCTACAGGGTCGACGGGACCAGCGGCAGGCTGACCACGATCGGCAGCGTTGCGACCGAGAAGCAGCCGCGCGGCTTCCACATCGACCCCTCCGGCCGCTACCTCGCCGCGGTCGGCGAGATCTCGAACAGCATGACGGTCTATGCCATCGACCAGGATAGCGGCGCGCTGACCGCGCTGAAGTCCTATCCGACCGGGAAGAAGCCGAACTGGGTGGAGTTCTTGAATTTGCCGTGAGGGATTGCATCCACGGAGCCATCGTCATGCCCGGGCTTTTCCCGCCTGCGCGGCCGAAGCCGCTTCGGCGAGGCGAAGGCCTAGGCATCCACGTTCTTCTTTCCGCGTGGCTGAGGCGTGGATGGCCGGGACAAGCCCGGCCATGACGAGTTCGCGGGGCTGCCAGCGAACCTTTTTCTCCTTGCGGCGACTCATTCAACGGGCGGCATCGCGCCGCCTGCGCTGCGGCATTTCTCATCCGGCCGGACCCATCACCTGGCCTTGGCCCCTCGCGGCGGCTTCTGCTAACGATGAGGCCGTCGAGGCCCCAACCGGAATGACCGATGCGTCCATTGCCTGCGCGTTCCCTTTCCCGACATTGCGTTGCGCTCACCGGGCTGCTGCTGTGCGCCCAGCCCGTGCTCGCCGCCGATGACGACGCGCCCAAGGGGCCGGCGGTCACGGTGCTGAAGGTCGCAAAATCCTGCTTCTCGGACATCGTCGAGGCGACCGGCACGATCATCGCGCGCGAGGAGACCTCGGTGCGGCCGGAGCGTCCCGGCCTGAAGGTCACGGACGTGCTGGCGGAAGCCGGCGACACCACCACGGCCGGCCAGGTGCTGGCGCGGCTGGCCCTGCCGGAAGGCGGCTCGCTGCAGGTCACGGCCCCCGTGGCGGGTGTGATCGCCACCTCGACGGCGCAGATCGGCAATCTCGCCTCGGCCAAGGGCGAAGCGCTGTTCACGATCGTGGCCCGCAGCGAATACGATCTCGTCGGCATGGTGGCGACCAGCGACATCAAGCGGCTTGCGATCAACCAGCCGGCGACCGTGCGCTTCGCAGGTGCCGGCGACATCGACGGCAAGGTGCGCCGCATCGGGCCGACCGTGGAGCCCAACATCCAGCAGGGCCTCGTCTACATCGCCATTTCCTCGCAGAAGCGGCTGCTGCTGAACGCGAGCGGGCGTGCGCTGATCAAGACCGGGCAGAGCTGCAACGTCGCGGTGCCGCTGACCTCGGTGCAATATTCCTCCGCCGGCACCGTGGTGCAGGTGATCCGCCGCAACCGCGTCGAGACCAAGCGCGTCGAGACCGGGTTGATGTCGGGCGGCAATATCGAGGTGCGCGAAGGCCTCAACGAAGGCGACATCGTCGTCGCCCGCGCCGGCGCGCTGCTCCGCGAAGGCGATCCGGTGCGTCCGGTGATGGCTGCGGAAGCGGCGAAGTAGCAGGTTCTCGTGTCCCGGACGCGTGCAGCGTACAACGCTGCCGCGCAGAGCCGGGACCCATCTCGACACACAGCAACCGTCTAGAAAACTGGGGCCCGGCTCAGCGTCGCATCATTGCATGATGCGCCGCGTCCGGGCACGACAGACCTCGGACTTTGGAAAACCTGGTTGCTGCGCAGGGTGGGCAGAACGAAGCGTGCCCACCAGCCTAGATCATACCGTGGAGAGATGGTGGGCGCGGCGCGTTGCGCCTTTTCCCACCCTGCAATCTGCGGCTAGCCGCCGGCTGCGTCGAAACGGACGTCTTCGAGCAGCGAGGAGGAGACGGTCGGGACCTGGTCGCCTTCGGAGGCGCGGGAGATGGCGAGGCGGGTCTTGTTGAACACGCTTTCGGCGCTGCCCTGCGCGTTGAGATGGCCGAGCAGTTCGCTGACCAGCGTGCTGTGCTCGCCCTTGCCGTCGTCGGCGACCTTGCCGGGCGCAGCCGAGGTGAGGATCAGCGCATTGTCCGGCGCATTGATCGGGGCGAGGCCGTGGCTGTAGGAGCGGAAGCGGCGCTCGTAAGGATTGCGGCGCGAGGCATCGACGACGACGAGCTTGGCCTTGGCGCCCTGCTCTTTCATCATGTCGAGCACGCCGTCGATGGAGACGCCCTGGCGGCGGACGTCGCTTTCCTTCCAGATCACGGCATCGACCGGCAGCATGTAGCTCTGGCGTCCGGCCTGGACGCCGAAGCCGCCGAAGAACAGCATGACGACGGTGTCGTGCTTGATCCGGGACTTCAGGCGATTGACGGCGCGGACCATGTCGTCCCTGGTCGCGTCTTCCACCATGTCGACGTCATAGCCATTCCTGCGAAGGCTCGACGACAGCGCGCGGGCGTCGTTGATCGACTGCGTCAGCGGCGCGCCGGCGTCGGGATAATGTCCATTGCCGATTACGAGGGCGAGGCGCGAGGCCTGGCCGATCGAGCCGGTGACCTGGTCGGTCGTCACGGCCTTGGCGGCATCAAGCGCACGCATGTTGAGAGCAGCATGGGCGCCGATCACGAGCGAGGCCGTCCCGATGAGGGCTGCGGCCACCGCGATCGTGCGTCGGGAAATGTCGAGCTGCTTTACATTCATCTCGCTTCATTCCTGTCAGTGCCAAAGACCAGCCAAGCGCGCGCACACAGTTTCAGTAGCGCGATGGCGTCTTCAGGTTTGAGGGATTGGCCCGGGGTGTGCCCCCGAATTGCGCGCAATTTGCGGCACCGCACCAAACAAACCCTTAACCGGATATCGGCTCCCCGGCAAGACATTGCCCAAAATTTGGGCTAAGTCGCTGAATTGACTAGTTAATCGACCAAACCAAACCTGCATGTTTTTCCCGCCCCCGCAGCCGTGCGGGACGGAGTTATGCAGCCCTCATGCCGGCTTTTTCCGTGACGTCTGTCACATTTGTATTTCCTGCGAATCCGGGTAGCCTTTTCAAATACTTGCAGGGGGTGGCACGCAGGTGGGAGCGTGCCGGCCGGCCCCCGGCCGAGGCCCCGCGACCAGGTATTTCATGAGCTTTCATTATTTTGCCGGCGCCGCCTGCCGGGCACTGCTGGCGCCGAAGGACGGCCCCTCTCTTTACGACGTCTGCGATCCCGTATTGTCCGGGACCACCAGCGGCGATCCGCATCTGACCAAATTCTACAAGACCGCGCTCGGCAATCCCGCATTGCGGATGCTGCTGCGGCGTGCGGGCCTGCCCGAGCTGCGTGACGCGGCGAAGCTCGGCAAAGTGCGCGCGGCGCTTGTCCATGCGCGCGACGAGGCCGAGCCGGACTGGGCGGCAGTCAGCCAGCCCGTCGCCGATCTCGTCGACAGCATCGCGCTCGAGCATCCGAAACCGCCGCCGGCGATCTTCACCGGCTCGGCGCCGCCGCAGGCGAGAATCGACGGGGTGATCCGCGACTGCGCGCAGCATCTGCTCGGCTCGTATCGCCGAAACGGCTTTCTGCCGACCTATGCCGCGTTCAATTTGATCGGCGACCCTGACTTCCGCGGGCGCGAGCTGACCATGGCGCTCACCGGGCTGAATGCGCGCGGCTACAAGAACTCTTCGCTGCTGTTCAATCTCGCCCGTGTCTTCATCGCGCGCTCGAAGGCCGCGGCCGTGATCAATCCGCCCTGGACCGGCATTGCCGAGCCGATGTGGGAGCCGGTGCAGATCCGGCACCGCTCGGCCTATTACGACGCCTTCTTCATCGAGGCGCTGCTGAGCTATTCCGAGACCGGCCTCGCCTCGCCGGCCGACAAGATCGCGGCAGAGCGCGCCATCGCCGACATGGTGGATTTCTGCGTCAATATCAGCCGCGAGGAGGTCGAGGGCGCCGACGGCACCCGGTTCAACGTCATCACCGCGCTGGCGCCGGCGCCGCATCCGCGGTTTTCGCGCTTCTTCGCGCAGATCAAGCAGGACCTCGGCTTCGGCGTCTACGTGCCGGATTGCGACACCACGGCGTGCTCGATCTCGGCGGCGACGCAGGCCGGCTGCACAGATCCGATCATCGATCAGCCATTGCTGGATTTCTATTCGGGCTACCAGGTGCGCGCCGGCGTCAACGAGCCGCGCGTGACCGTGCCGATCAACGACAATATCGACTATGAGGGCGGGGTCGCGACCTGGATCGATAATCTCAAGGGCGAGCGGCCCTATGGCAACGATCTCGATCCGACGCTCAATCTCGACATTCTCGAGGTCAGCTTTCGCAATCTTGCGCGCTGGAAGATCCTGGAGACGCCGGCGCGGCTGGCGACGGTGCACCGCATCATCGGCTTCCAGAAACGGCTGGCGGCGAGCGGCGCCTTCGCCCATCCGCGCTCGCACATCTATTATCTGCCGGAGCTCTACTGCGCCTATTTCGGCCGCTGCTATGCGGCCTTCCTGGCGCTGCCGCTGGCGGCGCAGGCCGTGATCGACCCCGACGGCGATTTCGACTTCATCCGCCACCGGGTGCTCTCCTACGTCAAGGGCCAGCTGATGGCCGCCGAGATGAACGTGTTCGACGCCGCGCTGGCGCTGATCGCGCTCGGCCATCTCGGCGCCGATCCGCGTGCGTTCGCGCCGGCGCTGAACGTGATCGTCGATGCGATCGGCGAAGGCGGCCGCCGCGGCCCGTTCCGCGCCTATGAGTGGAACAAGATGAAGACGCCGACGCGGATTCTGGTGGGAGGTCCCGAGGTGACGTCGGCCTTCGTGCTGATGGGGCTGGCGGTGGCGAAACGAGCGATGGCCGGGCGGGGGTGAGACGGTCGCGTGCCCCGGACGGGGCGCAGCGCGAGACGGTGCGCTACAGAGCCGGGGCCCATACCGCCACAAACTCCACCGCGATTTCTGGGTTCCGGCTCTGCGCAGCAGCGTTTCACGCTGCAGCGCGTCCGGGACACGAGAAGCGGGCCCAATGACAGGAAGTTGAAAGCCCATCTGTTAGGCAGGCGCTGGCCGCGCGGACAAAAGCCGACCACAATTGCGACGTCTATCGAGATTGTCCTTCACACGCGGACCGGCATGTTGCGAAAACTCCTGATTGCGCTGTCATTGCTCGCTCTCCCGTCGCTGGCCGAGGCTGCCGACATCACCGGCACGGCCAAGGTCCGCGACGGCGATTCCGTCGTGATCGGCAACAACCGGATCAGGCTCGGCGGCATCGACGCGCCGTCTTCCGACCAGCTCTGCCTCAACACCAAAGGCGAGCGCTGGACCTGCGGCATCGCAGCGCGCGACGAACTCGCCAAATATGCCGAGGGCAAGACCTGGCTCTGCCATAGCCGTGCGATCGACCGGCGCGGCCGCACCGTGGCGCGCTGCGAGGTCGGCGGCGAGGACATCCAGAAATGGCTGGTGCGCAGCGGCTGGGCGCTGTCGTACACCCGCGTCTCCCACGATTACGACGCCGACGAGGCCGCCGCACGCGAGGCAAAGGCCGGCATGTGGCAGGGCGCGTTCATCGCGCCCTGGGACTGGCGCGTGCGCAACAAGAAGACGACGATCCTGGGCGCCACCAAGCCGCCCGATGGCACCCATTCGATCCTGCTCGCCTCGGCCTCCGGCCCGGTCGCGCCCTCGCCCGACTGCACCATCAAGGGCAACGTCAACAGCGCCGGCGAGTGCATCTTTCACCAGCCGAGCAGCCGCTGGTACACCCAGATCAAGATGCGGATCAGCAAGGGCACCCGATGGTTCTGCTCGGTCGAGGAAGCGGAAGCTGCGGGTTGCCGCGAGACGAAGAGATAACCCAAGAGTTAGGCCACGCCAGACCTGCGTTTTCCGGCCTTTTCTTGCATTGCAGCGCGGCGTAAAAGCTGAATAGCAACCTACTCCCATGTTCTCAAGCAACAAGGACTGACAGCAATGACCGTTCGCGCGGGCCGGGAATTTCTGGCCATCCCCGGGCCCACCACGATGCCCGACGCCGTGCTGCAGGCGATGCATCGTCCGGCGATCGACATCTACTCCAAACAGATGACGGACCTGACCGAGAGCCTGCTCCGCGACATCTCGGGCCTGTTTGCCACCAAGGGCAAGTCCTACATCTATATCGCCAACGGCCATGGCGCCTGGGAAGCCGCGCTGAGCAACGTGCTGTCGCGCGGCGACAAGGTGCTGGTGCTGGAGAGCGGACGCTTCGCGATCGGCTGGGGCCATGCGGCAGAACTGATGGGCGCCGAGGTCGAGGTGCTCAAGGGCGACTGGCGCCGCGCGGTGCGGCCGCACGAGGTCGAGGAGCGCCTGCGCCGCGACAAGGAGCACACGATCAAGGCCGTCGTCGTCGTCCAGGTCGACACCGCGTCGGGCGTGCAGAACGACATCGAGGCGATCGGCAAGGCGATCAAGGCGAGCGGCCACCCCGCCCTCTACATGGTCGACACCGTGGCCTCGCTCGGCTGCATGCCGTTCGAGATGGACAAATGGGGCGTCGACGTCGCCATGTCCGGCTCGCAGAAGGGCCTGATGACACCGCCCGGCCTCGGCTTCGTCGCCGCCAATGCGCGCGCGCTCGAGGTGCAGAAGACCGCCAACATGAACACGCCCTATTGGAGCTGGAGCGAGCGCGAAGGCACCGAGCACTATCGAAAATACGCCGGCACCGCGCCGGTGCATCTGTTGTTCGCATTGCGCCAGGCGATCGACCTGCTGCACGAGGAAGGGGTGGACAACGCCTTCCGCCGCCACAGCCTGCTCGGCGAAGCCACGCGCCGCGCGGTCTCCGCGTGGTCGGAAGGCCAGGTGCTCGGCTTCAACATCGCCGAAGCCAGCGAGCGCTCCAACACCGTGACCACGGTGACCATGAGCAACGGGCATGATCCGGCTATCCTGCAGCGCTATTGCAAGGAGAAGTGCGGCGTCGTGCTCGGCACCGGCATCGGCGATCTCTCGGGCCAGGCGTTCCGCATCGCCCATATGGGCCACGTCAATGCGCCGATGCTGCTCGGCACGCTGGGGGTGATCGAGGTCGGCCTGAACGCGCTGAAGATCCCGCACGGCAAGGGCGGGCTAGAGGCCGCGGTCGCCTATCTCGGCGACGAGGTGGCGGCGTAGGACGAAAAGTCCGCGCTCCAAACTCCGCCGTCGTCCCGGGGCGCGCATAGCGCGAACCCGGGACCCATAACCACAGGGAGTGGTTTGGCGAAGATTCGGAGTTGCCGGCTCGCGCGATAACTCCTGCCTGTGGTTATGGGTCCCGGATCTGCGCTGCGCTTGTCCGGGACGACAACGGAGTGTTCGGCTACGGTTTCGGCACGCGATAAGCCTCGACCTGCACCTTCAACTCCTCCAGTGACGCAAGCGGCGAATTCGGGTCGACGCGATATTCTCCGCGCGCCAGCCACGTCAAAATCTTCGCATCGACCACCGGCGAATGGTGGATGACGTCGGTGTAATTATCGAGGTCGTGCGTCACGTCCCTGATCGCGCGAAAGTCGTGGAGCCGGACATTGGGAAGCAGCGTCAGGCGCTGCGCGATGTGCGCGGTGACGTCGTAAACGATCTTCAGCGTCGCCGGCGAGGCGTCGCGCATCGCGACCCATTGCAGGATCGAATAGGGCGGGAAGTAGATGTCGAAGCTCACGTCCGGATGGCGCGTGATCAGAGCCACGGCATCGTGCTCGAAATGCCGCACCATGGCATCGGTGCCGTAGCCTTCGCCGAGGAAACGGCTGCGGGCAGGATCGGTGATATAGGCGAAGGAGACGAGCGTCCGACCCGCGTTGTAGGTGCCCGTGACATCGAAATTCCGCGGTAGCGCGTAGATGTCGTCGACGTCGGAGAGCGCAAACTTGACGGGGAGATAGGGCGCGACCTTGGTCAGCGTCTGCCGCAGCGGCGGGATAGATCGAAACAGCTCGAACAGGGATTCCTTTGCCATCGTCGCGTTGAACAGATAGGACGCGATCCCCTTGGCCGTCCTGCGATAGAGATCGACGGACAGATACGGATCGGCTTCGATATCGGCCGCATCGATAAAGCTGAAATCGTCCATCGCCCAGATCACGCGCCGGGCGCCGTGGTCGATCGCCTGCGCCAGCACAAAGCCCTGCTGGCGCGAATTCGAGCCGGTCATCGCCAGCTTGAGCGAGCGAACGCCGAGCGCGCTGTCGATGTCGCTCTGGCGGAAATGGATCGCGAGCGAGGTGCCCATGAAGGCGGTATCGAAGGACTGGCTGCGGATCAGCCCGGCATTCTGCACCCGCGTGTCTTCGGAGTAACCGGCCGCGAGGAGACGCGCGGGACGGAACAGCTGCAGGGGATCGACGGCGAAGGTGAGCGCGGCCGCACCGAGCACGCAGGCGATGCTGGCGAGGATGAGACGCTTCAGACTGGCGAAGGGCGCGCGCATCAGAACCGGAAATAGATGAATTCGCTGTGACTCTGGATGCCCAGAATGCCGAATGCGAGCACCAGCGAGGCACCATAGAGGACGAGCGGCCGCATGCGTCCTGCCCGCAAGGCCTCGCCGACCTTGCGATGGCCGTGATCGTATCCCATGATCGCTTGCGTGTTCGGAGCCAGCCACACCAGCGCCGCGTAGATCGAGACCATCACGAGTGCCGCGATCTCCTCGCGGCCGAACACGATGTTCGACGGATCCGCCATGGCGTGGAGGATCCGCATCGCCCAATCGACCCGCTCGGCGCGGAAGAACACCCAGGCGACGACGACGGCGAGAAAGGTCAGCACGGCACCGGCGATACGAACCGGACGCGCTAGCAGCGCGGGGATATTCGGCACCAGAGCATTGAAGGCGTGATTGACGCAGAGATAGGCGCCGTGCAGCGCGCCCCAGATGACGAAAGTCCAGGCCGCGCCGTGCCAGAGGCCGCCGAGCAACATCGTGAGCAGCAAATTGACATAGCGCAGCACGCGGCCGCGACGGTTGCCGCCGAGCGGGATGTAGAGATAGTCGCGCAGGAATTGCGACAAGGTCATGTGCCAACGCCGCCAGAACTCGACGATGCTGGTGGCCTTGTAGGGCGAGTTGAAATTGACCGGCAGGAAGATGCCGAACATCAGCGAGATCCCGATCGCCATGTCGGAATAGCCGGAGAAGTCGAAATAGAGCTGGAACGTGTAGGCGAGCGCGCCACACCAGGCCTGATCGAAGCTCGGCGCGCGCGCGTCGAAGGCCAGCGCGACCAGCGGCTGGATGCCGTCGGCAAGGCAGGTCTTCTTGAACAGGCCGATGGCGAAGATGATGGTTCCGCACAGGATCAGATGCGCGTCCGGATGCTTGGACTCCTCCCGCTCGAATTGCGGAATCATGTCTTTGTGGTGGAGGATCGGCCCGGCGATCAGATGCGGGAAATAAGTCACGAACAGCGCGTAATGCGGCAGGGCGTAGCGCGCGACCTGGCCGCGATACGCATCGACCAGGAAGGCGATCTGCGTGAACGTGTAGAAGGAGATTCCGACCGGCAGCAGGATGTGGACAGAAGCATGCGTGCCGAACAAAGCGTTGATGTTCTCGGCTGCGAAGCCGGCATATTTGAAGACGCCGAGCACCAGGAGATCGAAGGCCACACCGAGGGCGAGCGCGGCCTTTCGCTGCGGCGGGCTGAGCTTCGCCATGACAAGGAGATGGCCGACGCCGTAATTGAAGGCGATCGACAGCAACAGCAAAGCGACGAACTGCCAGTTGCCGATGGCGTAGAAGGCCAGCGAAGCCACCGCCAGCCAGATCACCGGGGTCAGGTTGCTGCGCCGCCCGAGCCAGAAATAGCCGGCCAGCACGACCGGCAGGAACAGCAGGATGAACGGATAGGAGTTGAACAGCATCAGGCTGGACCGGCGGCGGGGGGTATCGCCCCTAAAGCACACACGGGGCCGGTCAACAACCCGGTGACGTCGCGCAGTCGCTGGCGGCCGCGCTGGTAATTGGTACGCTTGTCGCCATATTATGAGCGACCCGCAGCCCTCTACGGTCGTCATTGCCGGGCTTGACCCGGCAATCCATCACTCGGAACATCACTTTTGATGGATGCGCGGGTCAGGCCCGCGCATGACGAGATGGGGGCTGGTCAGACGCAACGAGGATCGCGTGACCCAGACCAAGACATCGTCCCAGCCCCCCGTCGCCCCCCGCCGGCCGCATTCCTTCACGCGGCACGGGATCACCGTGACCGACGACTATGCCTGGCTCAAGGACGACAAATGGCAGGAGGTGCTGCGCGACCCCAAAGTGCTCGATCCCGACATTCGCAAATATCTCGATGACGAGAACGTCTACACCGAGAGCCTGCTCGGCCATACCGGGGCCCTGCAGAAGACGCTGGTGGGGGAGATGCGCGGGCGGATCAAGGAGGACGATTCCAGCGTGCCCTCGCCGGACGGAACGTTCGCCTATTTCCGCAGGTTCCGGGAAGGCGGACAGCACGAATTGTTCGGCCGGATGCCGCGCGACGGCGGCGAGGGTCATATCGTTCTCGACGGCGACGCGCTGGCCAAGGACCACAAATATTTCAGGTTCGGCGGCAGCCGCCATTCGAACGATCACAAGCTGCAGGCCTGGAGCGCGGACACCAAGGGTTCCGAATATTTTTCGATCCGCGTGCGTGACTGGGCCACGGGCCGGGATCTCGACGACGTCGTCGAGGAGACCGATGGCGGCGTGGTCTGGGCCGCGGACGCCAAGTCCTTCTTCTATGTGAAGCTCGATGACAATCACCGTCCGATGCAGGTGTGGCGGCACCGGCTCGGCACCAGGCAGGCCGACGACACGCTGGTCTATGAAGAGCAGGATTCCGGCTGGTTCACCCATCTGCACGAGAGCACCAGCGGCCGCTTCTGCGTGATCGCCGGCGGCGACCACGAGACGTCGGAGCAGCGCCTGATCGATCTTGCGAATCCGGATGCGCCGCCGCGGCTGGTCGCGGCGCGCGAGGAGGGCGTGCAATATTCGCTCGCCGACCGCGGCGACGAGCTCTTCATCCTCACCAATGCCGATGACGCCATCGACTTCAAGATCGTCACCGCGCCGCTGAGCCAGCCGGAGCGCAAGAACTGGCGCGACCTGATCCCGTATCGCCCGGGCATCTACATCATCGATCTCGACCTCTATGCCGGTCATCTGGTGCGGCTGGAGCGCGCCAACGCGCTGCCGTCGATCGTGATCCGCGATCTCAAGACGAAAGACGAGCACGCGATCGCCTTCGACGAAGCCGCCTATTCGCTCGATACGATGGGCTCCTACGAGTTCGAGACGACGAATTTGCGCTTTGCCTATTCGTCGATGACGACGCCGTCGGAAGTCTACGACTACGACATGGCCACGCGGACGCGCACCATGCGCAAGCGACAGGAGATCCCGTCGGGCCACAATGCGTCCGACTACGTCACCACGCGCATCATGGCCAAGGCGCAGGACGGCGCCGAGGTGCCGGTCTCGATCCTGTATCGCCGCGGCCTGAAGCTCGACGGCTCGGCGCCGCTGTTGCTGTACGGCTACGGGTCCTACGGCATGGCGATGCCGGCCTCCTTCAATGCCAACCGCCTGTCGCTGGTCGACCGCGGTTTCGTCTACGCCATCGCCCATATCCGCGGCGGCGCCGACAAGGGCTGGGGCTGGTATCTGGACGGCAAGCGCGAGAAGAAGACCAACAGCTTCGACGATCTTGCGGCCAGCGCCCGCGCGCTGATCGATGCGAAATACACCAGCGCCAAGCGCATCGTCGGCCATGGCGGCTCGGCCGGCGGCATGCTGATGGGCGCGGTGGCTAACCGCGCCGGCGAATTATTCGCCGGCATCGTCGCCGAGGTGCCGTTCGTCGACGTGCTCAACACCATGCTCGACGACACGCTGCCGCTGACGCCGCCGGAATGGCCGGAATGGGGCAACCCGAACGAGAGCGAGACGGATTTTCGCACCATCCTGTCCTACTCGCCCTACGACAACGTCGCCGCGAAGGACTATCCCGCGATCCTGGCGATGGGCGGGCTGACCGATCCGCGCGTTACCTATTGGGAGCCCGCCAAATGGATCGCGCGCCTGCGCGCCACCATGAGCGGCGGCGGCCCGGTGCTGTTGCGCACCAACATGGGCGCCGGCCACGGCGGCGCGTCGGGTCGCTTCGACCGTCTCGATGAGGTCGCGATCGTCTATGCGTTCGCGCTGTGGGCGGCGGGGATGGCGGAGGCCGGGGTGTAAGAGCCGTAGGCCGGATGGAGCGCAGCGAAATCCGGGATTCGTGCCGGCAGCAAGAGCGTTCCCGGATTGCGCGCTGCTCCATCCGGGCTACGGGAGGGCGCAGCGCTACCTTCCGTTCTTCTTCCGCCACTCCGCGAAATCGATCAGCGTCTGCGGATCGGTGGCCGGATAGAGGCCGAAGATGCCGCGACCCTTGCCGACTTCCTCGGTAACGAAATCCTCGAACGCGGTCATCTCGAAAGCTTCGTTGGCGATCTCGTCGGCGAGATGCGCGGGGATCACGATGACGCCGTCGGCATCGCCGAGGATGACGTCGCCGGGAAACACCGGTGCATCGCCGCAGCCGATCGGCACGTTGATCTCGATCGCCTGATGCAGCGTCAGGTTGGTCGGCGCCGAGGGACGATGGTGGTAGGCGGGAATGCCGAGCTTTGCGATCTCGGCGGAATCGCGAAAGCCGCCGTCCGTGACGACACCGGCAACGCCGCGTTTCATCAACCGTGTCACCAGGATCGCGCCGGCGGACGCCGCGCGCGCGTCCTTGCGGCTGTCCATCACCAGCACGGCACCCGGCGGGCAGTCCTCGACCGCCTTGCGCTGCGGATGCGAGCGGTCCTTGAAAACGTCAATCGTATTCAGATCCTCGCGCGCCGGCATGTAGCGCAGCGTGAAGGCTTCCCCGACCATGGTCGGCTGGTCCGCGCCGAGCGGGTGCACATCGTGAATCATCTGGATGCGCAGGCCGCGCTTGAACAGAGCGGTGGCGACGGTGGCGGTGGAGACGGATTTGAGCTTGGTGCGGGTGGCTTCGCTGAGTTTTGACATGGTGCTCTCTCGTTCGTCATTCCGAGGCGATGCGAAGCATCGAGCCCGGAATCCATCAGGCGACATGGACTGCGGCACAATGGATTCCGGGCTCATCGCTTCGCGATGCCCCGGAATGGCAGGTTGCTAATAGATGGACGGCTCGCCGATCGGCGCGCCGAAATCGGTCTCGAGGAAGTCGAAGTCGCAGCCGTCATTGGCCTGCTTGATGTGCCTGGTGAACATCCAGCCATAGCCGCGCTCGAAGCGGCGCTCGGGCTGCGTCCAGGCGGCGCGGCGCTTGTCGAGCTCGGCTTCGGAGACGTCGAGATTGATGGTCCGCGCGGCGACATCGAGGGTGATCCGGTCGCCGTTCCGCACCAGCGCCAGCGGGCCGCCGATATAGGACTCCGGGGAAACGTGCAGGATGCACGCGCCATAACTGGTGCCGCTCATGCGCGCGTCCGAGATCCGCACCATGTCGCGCACGCCCTGCTTCACGAGCTTGGTCGGGATCGGCAGCATGCCCCATTCCGGCATGCCCGGCCCGCCCTGCGGCCCGGCATTGCGCAGGATCAGGATGTGATCCTCGGTGACATCGAGATCGGGATCTTCGACGGCCTTCTTCATCGAAGGATAGTCGTCGAACACCAGCGCCGGCCCGGTGTGCCTGAGGAAACGCGGCGCGCAGGCGGAGGGCTTGATGACGCAGCCGTCGGGCGCGAGATTGCCCTTGAGCACGGCGAGCGCGCCTTCCTTGTAGATCGGATTGTCGACCGAGCGGATCACGTCGGCATTGTGGACCTCGGCGCCGTCGATGTTCTCGCCGACGGTCTTTCCGCTGACCGTGACGCAGTCGAGATGCAGATGCGGCTTGATCTGGCTCATCAGCGCCGGCAGGCCGCCGGCGTAGAAGAAATCCTCCATCAGATAGGCATCGCCGCTCGGCCGCACATTGGCGATCACGGGCACTTTGCGGCTCGCGATCTCGAAATCGTCAAGGCCGATATCCTGGCCTGCGCGGCGGGCCTGCGCGATCAGATGGATGATCGCGTTGGTCGAACAGCCCATCGCCATCGCGACCGCGATGGCGTTCTCGAACGCCTTGCGGGTCTGGATCATCTTCGGCGTCAGATCCTCCCAGACCATCTCGACGATGCGGCGGCCACATTCGGATGCCATGCGGATATGGTTGGCATCCGCCGCAGGGATCGACGAGGCCCCGGGCAGCGTCATGCCGATCGCTTCGGCGATGGCCGTCATGGTCGAGGCCGTGCCCATGGTCATGCAGGTGCCGTAGCTACGGGCGATGCCGGCCTCGATGTCGAGCCAGTCCTTCTCGGAGATCTTTCCGGCGCGCCGCTCGTCCCAGTATTTCCAGCCGTCCGAGCCGGACCCGAGCGTCTTGCCCTTCCAGTTGCCGCGCAGCATCGGACCTGCCGGCAGATAGATCGCCGGGATGTTCATCGAGGTCGCGCCCAGCAGCAGCGCCGGCGTGGTCTTGTCGCAGCCGCCCATCAGCACCACGCCGTCGACCGGATGGCTGCGCAACAGCTCCTCCGCGTCCATCGCCAGCAGATTGCGGTAGAGCATGGTGGTCGGTTTCAGCAGCGATTCCGACAGCGACAGCGCTGGCAGTTCCAGCGGCAGGCCGCCGGCCATCAGCACGCCGCGCTTGACATCATCGACGCGCGACTTGAAGTGCATGTGGCAGGGCTGGGCATCCGACCAGGTGTTGAGGATCGCGATGATCGGGCGGTCCTTCCACTCCTCGGGGGCGTAGCCCATCTGCATGGCGCGGGAGCGGTGGCCGAACGAGCGGAGATCGTCGGGCGCGAACCAGCGCGCGCTGCGGAGCGTTTGCGGGCTTTTGGTCTTTTTCATTGGCTGCTTTCCGTTTCGGACACCGATCCCGCCGGTGATACCTGACTGCCGGATTTCGGCAAGACGGGCTGTGGACGTCGTTTCGCGGCGCAACTCCTGCGCTCGCAGCGCAAATCACGCCAGTCGACTGGCATGTCCGTATTGCGCCACAACGTCCTTACAGCGTCCATGGCAGACCGGTCCAGCGGCGCCGCCCGGGAAAAGGGCGTGGAAGTACTTGCAGACCGAAGGGAATTCGGGCGAGACTTGATTGGCCCAGATGTAGCACTGCGGTCGATGCCAGCATGCCCGGACCTTGACGAAGGGCTCCTTGCAACACCGTGAGCAAAGCGGCCTCGCCAGCTGCGACGCACAACGAAGCGGATCATGAGTCTCACGACCCGGCTTGCCATCACAATGATCCTGCTGGTCGCAGCGGCGGTCACCGCAGTCGGATGGCTGGGCTCCTACAATCTGCAGCAGGCCCTGCTGCCGCGCGCGCTTGATCGCATCGAAGGCCACTCACGGCAGCTCGCGACCGAGCTTGAGACCTTCGCCAACGGCGCGCGCGCGAATATCGCGACATTCCGCTCCCTCGTCTCGACTCGCAGCATGGTCGCGGCCCATTTCAACGGCGGAATTGATCCGGTCGACAATATCGCCGAAATGTCGTGGCGCGAACGCCTGCTGACGCGTCTCGCGGCCGATATCGCGGCCAGACAGGCCTGCACGAGCTTTCGCCTCCTCGGCGTTGACGGGACCGAGTATCTGCGGATCGACCGCTCCAGCCTCGACGGGGCGGTGCACATCGTCCCCGACGATTCCTTGCGAACCACCGATGTACGCCCGTCCTTTCAGGACGCATTCAAGCTTGTCGAAGACCAGATCTACGTGTCCGAGGTCAAGCTGAACGCCGAGGGCGGCGTCATCCAGACTCCCCATGTTCCGATCATGCACGTCGCAGGAGCAGTCTTCAGCTCCGATCACCGGCTGTTCGGCATCGTCGTCATCGATGTCGACATGCGCAGGGCGTTCGACCGTTTGCGGGAAGCGGTCCGCCCCGGCGAAGAGGTCTATGTCGTGGGGCGCAATGGCGACTATCTGCTGCACCCGGAACGTTCCCGAGAATTCGGCTCGCAATTGGGCCGGCCGGGGCGGTGGCAGGACGATTTTCCCTATTTCGCCGCGCTGACCGGCTCCACCACCAGGGCAGCGGAGGTCGTGGACGGACACGACGGCAGGCCTGGAGGCGCCGCGATCTCGCCCGCGATCCTGGCCGAGGAGCAATGGGTCGGCGTCATACGCGTCGCGCCCCATTCCGCCTTCGCGTCTCCCACCTCGGTGATCCAGCGCAGCAGCGTCACGATTGGACTCGTCGCGGTCCTCGTCGCGGCCGTGTTGGCCGTGCTGCTGGCACGCACACTCACCCGGCCGATCACGGCATTGACCGCGGCCGTCGAGTCTGCGGCGCAGGACGATACCGTTGCGATTCCCACCGACGCGCCGGGCGAGACCGGCGTGCTGGCCAGGGCCTTCGCGCGCATGATCCATGAAACCAGGACCAAGACGGCAGCCCTCGAACGCGAGGTCCAGGAACGTCGCCGGACCGAGGCCGCGCGCGACCATCACGCCTCGCGCGAGCGCTTGTTCAGCGCGGCGGTCGAATCCTCCGACGATTGCATCATCATGCATGCGCTCGACGGCACCATCATGGGCTGGAATCCCGCGGCCGAACGGCTGTTCGGCTATTCCGCCGAGGAAGCTGTCGGCCAATCCATGTCGATCATACGCCCCCCCGATCGCGAGGAAGAAGCCAGGGACTATCTGCAGCGGATCGGACGTGGCGAGTTTGTCGAGAATTTCGAGACCGTACGCCTGCGCAAGGATGGCAGCCCGGTCGAACTCTCCGTGAGCCTCTCGCCGATCAGAGGCCCCTCGGGCGAGATAATCGGCGCGTCCGGCTCGGCACGCAGCCTGACCGAGGCTCGCAGGACCGAACGTGCGCTGCGACAGCAGCTCGAAGAGCGGCGGCAGATATTCGAAACATCTCAAGACCTCATCATGGTCATGAATTCGCACGGCCATATCGTGCAGATCAGCCCGAGCAGCGAAGCCATTCTCGGTTACAGGCCGGAGGAGATGACCGGCCGCAGCGGCGAGGATTTCATTCATCCCGACCATCTCGAACAGTCCCGCATCGAGATGCGCGCGCTCCGGCGCGGTGAGGGGACGAGGATTGCGGACACGCGCTGCTTCCACAAGGACGGACACGCGGTCTGGCTGTCCTGGCTCGGCAGCTGGTCGGATCAGGCCAAGCGGTTCTTCTTCGTCGGCCGCGACATGACCGAGGCGCGGCTGGCGGAAGAGTCCTTGCGCGAAAGCGAACTGCTCGCGCGCAACATCGTCGAGACCGCGCTCGACGCCTTCGTCCAGACCGACGACCGCGGCGTCATCCTGAACTGGAGCTCACGAGCCGAAGAACTGTTCGGCTGGCGGCGCGACGAGGCGCTGGGCAGGAATTCGATCGACCTGATAGTCGCCGAGGGCGAGCGCGAAAGGGTCAGGATCGGCCTGGAGCGGTTCCTCGAATCGGAGGAGGAAGAGACACTCAATCGCCGGCGCGAGCTCGTATGCCGCCGCCGCGACGGTGGGGACTTCAAGGCCGAGCTCAGCCTCACCGCGCTGCGGCGACGCGAGGGCGTGCTGTTCAACGTGTTCTACCGCGACCTCACCGACAAGATCGCAGCCGAGGAACGCATCCGCCACGCCGAGAAGATGGAGGCGGTCGGCCAGCTCACCGGCGGCGTGGCGCACGACTTCAACAACATCCTCACGGTCATCACCGGGACGATCGAGATTCTAGCCGATGCCGTCGCGAAGCAGCCGGAGCTCGCGGCCATCACGAAGATGATCGACGAGGCTGCGGGACGCGGTGCGGAGCTGACCCAGCACCTGCTCGCCTTCGCGCGCAAGCAGCCGCTTCAGCCGCGCGAGATCGACATCAATTCGCTGATCATCGACACCGGGAAGCTGCTGCGGCCGACGCTGGGCGAGCAGATCCACATCGAATTGGTCTTCGAGGACGAAAGCTGCGTCGCGATCGTCGACCCCACCCAGCTCACCACCGCGCTCCTCAACCTCGCACTCAATGCACGCGACGCCATGTCCGGAGGCGGCAAGCTGATCGTGGAGACGGGCGCCGCCTATCTTGACGAGGTCTATGCCAGTGTCAACGATGTCCTGCCGGGCCATTATGTGCTGATAGCCGTGAGCGACACCGGCACCGGCATTCCCGCCAACATGCTGGCCAGGGTGTTCGATCCCTTCTTCACCTCGAAGGGACCCGGCAAGGGGACCGGGCTCGGGCTCTCGATGGTCTACGGCTTCATCAAGCAGTCCGCGGGCCACATCAAGATCTACAGCGAGGAAGGCCACGGCACCACGATCAAGATGTACCTGCCGCCGGGCAAGACGCCCACGAAGATCGGCGATGGCGTGACGCCGGCGACGGGAGAGGGCGGACACGAGACGATCCTCGTCGTCGAGGACGACCGATTGGTGCGCGAGTACGTGCTGGCGCAGCTGGATTCGCTCGGCTACGTCACCTTGCAGGCCGCGAATGCTGAGGAAGCGCTCGCGATCGTGGCCACGGGACAGCCGTTCGACCTGCTGTTCACCGACGTCATCATGCCCGGCAAGATGAACGGACGCCAGCTCGCAGACGAGCTCTTGAAGACGCGTCCCGACCTCAGCGTGGTCTACACCTCTGGCTATACCGAGAACGCGATCATCCATCACGGCCGGCTGGATTCGGGCGTTCTGCTGCTGGCGAAGCCGTATCGCAAGTCGGATCTGGCACGGATCATCCGCAAGGCGCTGAACGGCTAGCGTCTCGCCCTGGTGTTTCGGACGCACCGCAGCGCAAGGCGCTGCGCGGCCGCGCAAGGCCGGGACCCGGAGCTACTCTCCTTGAATTGCAAATGCGGCCGCCCGACTCAGTGCATCCTTGCGTGATGCGCCGCGTCGGGGGAACGAGAGACGAGCCAGTGCGCTCAGGACGCGCGCTGGGCCGCGGTCATCACGATGCGGATCAGATCGGCGGCGTTGCGCGCGCCGAGCTTCTTCATGATGTTGGCGCGATGATCCTCGATGGTACGCGGGCTGATGCCGAGCGTGCGGCCCGCCTCCTTGTTGGACGCACCGGAAGCGAACTGCTCGAGCACCTCCCGTTCACGCCGCGTCAAGGGCTCACGTCCGGGGAAATGCAGCGAGCTGAATTTCGGCGATGCGTTCGCTGCCTGCCGGCGTGCATAAGCTCCGATCGCCTCGTCGAGCCGGCCGACGATCTCGCTGCCGCGGAACGGCTTCTCGATGAAATCGAGCGCGCCGCTCTTGATGGCGCCCACAGCCATCGAGATATCGCCTTGCCCCGAGATCATGAAGATCGGCGCCGGATAGTCCTCGCCTTGCAGTTCCTTGAGAATGTCGAGCCCCGACTTTCCGGGGATGTGCACGTCCAGCAGGATCGCCGCCGGCGTGCGACTTCGCGCAACGGAGAGCAGCGCCGCGCCATCAGCAAAACAGATCACTTCATAGCCCGCCGCCTTCAACACCATCGACAAGGTGTCGCGAACGGCAGGGTCGTCATCGACCACGAAGATCTCACCACGGGAGCTTTGTTCGGCCATGTGCCATGTCCATTCGACATTAAAGGACTCGCGTCCGCGCCTTTCGTTATGGCGTTTGGCGAAGATTCGGCCCACCCGTATTTGTACGGGACATGCACTTAACGCACAAGTAGCGGCAGGGGGCCCAACGGCGGGCTACGGAGAATATCCTTGCTAAATTTCGCCGGCTCACCCCGCTCGTCGCGCCTCCCGCAACCGACAACCTTCGACTGGTTGCAGCAAAGCTGCGCCAGCTGATCGCACGCATCGATGGCAGCCTGTGTCTGGTCGAGGCGGACATGGAACCGGAAGATGCCGACAGCGTCGGTGTCTTCGTGCACGACGAGACGACACCCCGCCATGCGACGGCGAGTGCGACGCTCAACGTCTGCCGGGCGTACCTTGGACACACCCTGCAGCAATTATCGGAATTCAGCAAATCCGGTCGAGCCGCGATCAGCGCGGCTCCCTGCCGCATCCGATTGCGTGTCAGATCCGCGCGTCAGGCCCGGTGGCGGGCCACGATCTCGTCGGTGGCGACACCACCCCAGGTGTGGATCGCCGGAAGGCCCATTGCCGTCTTGCCGAGATTGGCGAGGCTGATGCGCAGGGCCGCAAGATCCAGCGGCTTCGGAAGGCTCTGAAGCTCGATGCCGACCGAGCGGGCGAAGCTGCGGGCGGCGCTGCGTCGCTTGCCGTCCATGCCGCTGATGACGATCACCGCGCCAGCGAACTTCGCCTTCGCCATCTCGCCCAGCACCTCGATGCCGTCGCCGTCCTCCAGCACGAGATCGAGCGTCACGCAGTCGAAGCGCGAGGCGCGGAGCTTTTCGATCGCCTCCGCGACGGATGGCGCCACCGTCACCTCATGGCCCGCCTGCTTGGCGGCGACCGTGATCAGGCTGCGTTGCGTGGCGTCGTCGTCGACGACCAGGAGCTGAAGCGCGCGGCGCTCGGCGGCGTCGGGCAGATTTGACGGGATGGGAGAGAGGGAGCTTCTGGGCATTGCAGTATCCTGAGGTTGAGACCTGGCATGGATACACGGCTCATACTGAGGCCACGTAAAGCCGGCGGGGCGAATTCACCTGTAACTTTCAGCAAATGTGAACCAAAGTCCCGGAAAACGCGGCGAGAGACAGGTCGAGATCACGCCGCTTCGTCACGGCCACCGGCCGCACGCTTCTTACGATTCTTGCCGCGCAGGAACTGGATGTCCATTTCGGCACCGTTGACTCGCACCAGTTCGCAGCGGCGATAGGCGAGCCCCGTCGACGACAGCAGCAGGAAGAACTCCTTCAGGTTCAATCCCTGGATCGAGCCTTCCACCGTGAGGACGGCGTCGGTATCGGAGATCGCGTTGAGCGTGCAGTCGCGCCGCCACGTGCCGTCGATCGCCATGATGCAGACATCATAGCCTCGACTGAACGTGACGCGCTCCGCACCCTTGCCATCCTCGGCCATGCCTATCGACCTGCCATGACCGCCGCGCGCGGCATTGCCGCGCCGGCGGCCGCCGGCTTGGCTGCGGCCGCACGCGGGTCGTTCGGCCTGTAGACGCCGCGCTTTTCCGGGATCGGCCGGAACGTATCGGTCAGGCCGACCACGGTCTCGGCCGCGCCAAGCACCAGAAAGCCGTCGGGCTCGATCTGGCGTGCCAGACGGTTGAAGATGTTGATCTTGGTGTCCTGGTCGAAATAGATCAGCACGTTGCGGCAGAAGATGACGTCGAACGTGCCGAGCTGGGCGAAATCATGCAGCAGGTTGAGCTGCCGGTGCTGGATCATCGCCCGCAGCTCGGGATTGATCTGCCAGGTCTCTCCGTTCTGCTTGAAATATTTCATCAGCATCTGGATTGGCAGGCCGCGCTGCACTTCGAACTGGCTGTAGATGCCGGACTTGGCCTTCTCCAGCACCTCCTGCGACAGATCGGTCGCGATGATCTCGACGCGCCAGCCGGTGAGGGCCGCGCCCATCTCCTTCAGGCACATCGCCAGCGAATAGGGCTCCTGACCGGTCGAACCGGCGGCACACCAGATGCGCAAGCTGCGTTTGCCGGCGCGCGCCTTGATGACCTCCGGCATGATGGTCTCGCGGAAATGATCGAACGGAACCTTGTCGCGGAAGAAGAAGGTTTCGTTCGTGGTCATGGCTTCGACCACGCTGGCGATCAGCGCGGTCGAGCCGGACTGAAGCTTCTGGACGAGTTCGCCAATGCCGGGGAGTCCGGCCTTGCGTGCGAGTGGCAGCAAGCGGCTTTCGATCAGATACTGCTTGTCTGCAGACAGGTCGAGTCCGGAACTATCTTTCAGAAACTTACGCAGGTACTCATACTCGGTGGGGTTCACGGAAGACCTCTTGGGTTAGCGAATGAGCTTCAGGCAGCCGTCTCTTCGCTGAGCTCGATCAGCCCCACTTCCTGGAACTTGGCCGTCACGATGTCCTTGTCGAAGGGCTTCATGATGTACTCGTTCGCACCGCCGCCCATCGCGCGCGTGATGTGATCGATGCCGGTCTCCGTGGTGCAGAAAACCACCTTCGGCTCGTCGCCGCCGGGCATGCGGCGCAGCGTGCCGAGGAACTGGAAACCGTCCATGACGGGCATGTTCCAGTCGAGCAGGATGGCTTCCGGCATGGCCCGCTTGCAGTGGACCAGCGCTTCGACGCCGTCTTCCGCTTCGAGAACGTGGAAGCCCAACGCCTCGACGATACGGCGCGCAACCTTGCGTACGATGCTGGAATCGTCGACGACCAAACATGTCTTCATTTTTCTTCTCCTTCAAAAATCTGTTTTTGTTGGTTCAGGCAGCCAATTGCACTTCGGTCTTGAGTTCGAGGACGCGATCGACGTCGAGCACGACCATGAGCTGTCCGTCGAGGCGGTGGACGCCGCCGGCGAGCTTTGCCAT
>NZ_JAFCKW010000043.1 GCF_018129965.1 Bradyrhizobium diazoefficiens
CGCCGCCGCGTCCACCGCAGGCCCGGCTCGCAAGTCGTGACGACGTACGATCGCCCCTCAAGGATGAGCCGGGATGGGCGATACATACGACAATTCCGAATTTCGGTAAAGTGGAATATTTTCACTCGGAGGGGTTGACGTGCCGGCGAAACAGGGCCGATGCCCCCGCCCGACGGCCGCCTTGCCGCAATCGCCGAGACGGCCCGCAACATCTGTTCACATCCAGCAACATTCGGGCTGCCGAAAGGCCACGATCGCCCGGCTAATGGTTCCCGCCTCGTCCTGCACCTCCGAGGGCCATAGGCGCCCCTGCCGGAGCCCGGTCAATGGATCCCAGCCGATTTGATGCCGTCACACTTGTTCGTCGCACTCCCCCTGCCATCCGCAAAGGAGAATTGTCATCGAACGCCCACGCAGTTGCGGGCCGGGGCAGCCTGCGTCGCGCTGATGCTGGGAAGCATGCTGGCCGGCTGCGCGGTTGGTCCCGATTACGCCGGCCCCCCCGGGCTGGAAATGCCGGCGCAGTGGAGCGGCAGGCAGACGTCCCGGCGGCAGACCGGCACACTGGACCGCTGGTGGCTGCGCCTGCGCGATCCCCTGCTCAACCGGCTGATCGAACAGGCCGTGGACGCCAATCCCAGTGTCGTCAAGGCCAAGGCGGTTGTGCGCGAGGCGCGCGCAACGGTCCAGCAGACCAGCGCAGGCCTGTTTCCGTCCGTCAGCGGCACGGCGTCCGTGACCGACAACAAGACCAGCTCGGGGTCGACCTCGTCCGCGGTCGACAGCGCGCCCTATACGCTCCATCAAGGCAGCTTCGATTCCAGTTGGGAGCTCGACCTGTTCGGCGGCACGCAGCGGAACATCGAGGCAGCGGTACGCGGCGCGGAATCGGCCGAGGCGGATTTGCGCGACAGCCTGGTCACGTTGATCGGAGACGTCGCGTCGTATTACGTCGATGCGCGCGGTTACCAGGCGCGGATCGCGCTGGCGCAGCGGACGTCGGTCTCGCAGCGCGACACCGAAAAGCTGACTCGCAGCAAATACGACGCCGGCAGCGGCAATGCGGTCGACCTCGCCAAGGCGACCGCGCAGGCCGCCAGCACCGAGGCAAATGTTCCGACCTACGAGGCCGCGCTCGCCGCTGACATCCATCGGCTCGGGATCCTGCTCGGCCGACCGCCCGACAGCGTGGCGTCGCTGATGGCGCGGTCCGCGCCCGTGCCGGCACCACGGATGCCGCTGCCAACGGGACTGCCTGCCGATCTCATCCTGAGCCGTCCCGATGTCGCCAGCGCCGAACGCAAGCTGGCGCAGGCAACTGCCAAAATTGGTGCGGCCGAAGCCGATCGCTATCCGGCGGTGTCGTTGACAGGCTCCGTCGGCACCTCGGCGCTGCGCGCCGGCGACCTCGCCAAATATTCCAGCGTGAGCTGGTCGGTCGGGCCATCGGTCACCGTGCCGGTGTTCGACGCTGGCAAGCGCCTTGCGACCGTCCGGATCGCCGAAGCGCAACGCGACCAGGCGTTCGCGACGTTCCATTCGACCCTGCTCACCGCGTTCGAGGATGTCGAGAACGCGCTGGTCTCGCTGTCGCAGGAGCGCGTGCGCGCGATCAAGCTGACCGAGGCGGCGAAGAACTACCGCGAGGCCGCACGGCTGTCGCGATCGCTGTTCGAGACCGGAAGCGCCAGCTTCATCGACGTGCTGGACGCCGAACGCTCGCTCTATTCGGCCGAGGATTCGCTGATCCAGAGCAAGGTGTCGGCGGCCAAGGATTACATTGCACTGGCTAAGGCGCTCGGCGGCGGCTGGTCCGATCCGGTCGACACGTCGACGCCGATCATCGTGGATTCCAACACCGGTCCGCACTGGCGGGAGATATCCCAGTGACTACCATCATCACCACGCGGCGCGTGAAGATCGCCGTCGTCCTGGTCGCCGTCGTGGCGATCGCCCTGGTCGCGGTCACGCGATGGCGGGGCGCCTCGGGCAAGGGCCAGTCCTACATCACCGCGCCGGTCACGATCAGCGACCTGCGCGAAGAGGTGCTCGCGAGCGGCACGCTGAAACCGGCGCGGCTGACGGCGGTCGGTTCGCAGGTGTCGGGGCTGATCACCGCTCTGAACGTGCGCGTCGGCGACACCGTCAAGGCCGGCGATGTCATCGCCCAGATCGACCCGGTCACCAAGCAGAACGATTTGCGCAACTCCGAAGCGTCGCTAAAGAACTATCGCGCGCAGAAGGACGAAAAAGACGCGGCGCTCGTGCTGGCCGAGGCAAACCTGGCCCGCCAGCAGGCAACCCTGGCGCAGCGCGCCACGTCGCGCAGCGATTTCGACAGCGCCGAATCCACCGTGCGGCAGACGCGCGCCCAGATCGCCGCCCTGGAGGCCCTGATCGTGGGGGCGGAGGCCAGCGTCGAAACAGCCAGGGTCAATCTCGAATACACCCGCATCACCGCTCCGATCGACGGCACGGTGCTGGCCACCGTGGTGCAGCAAGGCCAGACCGTCAACGCGGTTCAGTCCGCGCCGACCATCGTCGTGCTGGGGCAGCTCGAGACGATGACCGTGCGCGCGGAGATTTCCGAGGCCGACATCGTCAAGGTCAAGCCGGGGCAGTCGCTCTACTTCACCATCCTCGGCGACCAGGACCATCGCTATGAAGCGCGCCTGGACCAGATCGAGCCGGCTCCCGAATCGATCAAGACCGACGCCAGCTTCTCTTCGTCCACCACCTCGAGCACGAGTTCATCGAGCTCATCGAGCTCGACCAGCACCGCGATCTACTACATCGGCGTCTTCAATGTCCCAAACAGGGACTATGCGCTGCGAACCTACATGACGGCGGAGGTGCACATCATCACGGGGGAAGCCAGGCGCGTAAAGGTCATTCCATCGCTGGCGGTGATGCGGAAGTCCGACGGCCGCAGCACGGTCCGCACCCTCACCGCGTCCGGCGACGTCAGCGAGCGCGAGGTCAAGACCGGCCTCAACGATCGCAGCACCGTCGAGATCAAGTCCGGCCTCGACGAGGGCGAGCGCGTCATCACCGGGGAGGCGAACGAGCAGACCGCACCGCGCGGCATGCCGGGCGGCGGCCCGCCCGGAGGGGGAGGTCCCTGAATTGATCGCTGCTTTGGCCGATCCGATCATTGCGCTCGAAAATGTCCGGCGGGAGTTCACGACCGGCGATAGCCGCGTGGTTGCGCTCGACGATCTCTCGCTGAGCATCCAGCCCGGCGAGATGACCGCGATCATCGGTTCGTCCGGCTCGGGCAAATCGACGCTCCTCAACATCTTCGGCTGCCTCGACCGCCCGACATCCGGCACCTATCGCGTCGCCGGCAAGAACGTCTCCGAGCTCGACGCGGACCAACTGGCGGCGCTGCGCCGCGAGCATTTTGGCTTCATCTTCCAGCGCTATCACTTGCTCGGCGACCTCTCGGCAGGCGCCAATGTCGAGATCCCCGCCGTCTATGCCGGCATCAATGCGCGCGAGCGCCGGACACGCGCAAACGAACTGCTCGAACGACTTGGCGTGGCGACCCGAAGCGGCCATCGCCCGAACCAGCTTTCCGGCGGCCAGCAGCAGCGTGTCTCGATCGCGCGGGCGTTGATCAACGGCGCCGAGGTGATCCTGGCGGACGAGCCGACCGGCGCGCTCGACCGGCGCAGCGGCGAGGAGGTCCTGAAGATCCTGAAGGAGCTGCATCGCGAGGGGCGTACGATCATCATCGTCACGCATGACGCCGATGTCGCCGCACGGGCCGAACGCATCATCGAATTGCGGGACGGCAAGATCGCTTCCGACCGCCGCACCGAAACCGATGCCACGGCAGTACCGGCCACCAAGGTCTCCCGATCCGCGCGGGACAGCGGTGCCGACTGGTTCAGCGCGATAGGACGCCTGCGGGAGGCATCGCGAATGGCGTTGGCCGCAATGGCCGCACACCGGCTGCGGGCCTTCCTGACCATGCTCGGTATCATCATCGGCATTGCCGCGGTGTCGTCCGTCGTCGCGCTCGGCAATGCCTCCCAGCGCAAGGTACTGTCGGATATTTCCAGCCTCGGCACCAATACGATCGAGGTGTTCCCCGGCAAGGATTTCGGCGACGCACGCGCCGGCAAGATCAAGACACTCGTGGTCGACGATGCCCGCGCGCTCGACCGGCAGAGTTTCATCGCCGGGGTCACGCCGACGGTCTCGACCAGCACGACGGTCCGCTATCGCGGCAACGAATCCAACGTGCTGGTGAACGGCGTCGGCGAGAGCTATTTCCAGGTCAAGGGCGCCAAGCTCGCCAAGGGCCGCCTGTTCGACGCCGACGCCGTCCGCAACATCGAGCGGCAGGCCGTCATCGACGACAACACCCGCAAGACGTTCTTCGCCGACGACCAGACCTCCGGCATCGGCCGCGTGATCTGGCTCGGCAAGGTGCCCTGCCGCATCGTCGGCGTGATCGCCCAGCAGCAGGGCGGATTCGGCTCCAACCAGAACCTGTCGGTCTACCTGCCCTACACCACCGTGCAGGCCCAGTTCACCGGCGACCACGCGCTGCGCAGCGTCCTGCTGCGGATCAGCGACGAGGTCTCGACAACGCTGGCGCAGGACGCGGTGACGACGCTGCTGACGCAGCGGCACAACACCAGGGACTTCGTCATCCTCAACACCGACGACATCCGCCGGACCATCACCAGCACCACGCAGACCCTCGCCTTCCTGGTGGCCGCGATCGCCGTGATCTCGCTGCTCGTCGGCGGCATCGGCGTGATGAACATCATGCTGGTGTCGGTGACCGAACGGATCAGCGAGATCGGCGTCCGCATGGCGGTCGGCGCCCGGCGCAGCGACATTCTCCAGCAGTTCCTGGTGGAAGCGACCCTGATCTCGTCGATCGGCGGCATCGCCGGCATCCTGATCGCGGTCCTGCTCGGTGTCGCCATCAACCTCGCCGTGCCGGGCTTCCAGGTCAGCTATTCCATGTTCTCAATCGGCGCGGCGTTCCTGACCTCGACCGGGATCGGGATCGCCTTCGGCTTTTTCCCGGCTCGCCGCGCCGCCTTCCTCGACCCCGTAGTGGCCTTGAGCCGTGACTGACCGTAGGATTGCACCATGACCGTAGTTCTTCGGACGAGACAATCGTCCGCAAATGGATCAACGATCGGTACCCCCGATGCGATTTCAGTGATGACCCAGACCACACAGACCGTCCTGGTCGTCGAAGACGACCAGCAGACCCGCGATCTCATCGCGCGCTATCTGCGCGAGCATTCGTTTGCGGTCGGCGCGGTCACGAGCGGCAAGGAGATGGACCGCTATCTGTCGCAGAACCGGGTCGACCTGATCGTGCTCGACCTGATGCTGCCGGGCGAGGACGGCCTCAGCCTCTGCCGCAGGCTGCGAGCGGAATCAACGACGCCGATCATCATCCTCACCGCCAAGGGCGAGGATCTCGACCGGATCCTCGGCCTCGAAATGGGCGCCGACGACTATCTGCCGAAGCCGTTCAACCCGCGCGAGCTTCTGGCCAGGATCAACGCCATCATGCGCCGGCAGTCGGGCGGGCTCGCCGCCGGGGCTGCCGCAACGCGCCTGACGTTCCAGGGCTGGACGATCGATCTCAGGATGCGGGAGTTGCGCGACCCCGAAGGCGCGCATGTGCCGCTGACCAGCGCCGAGTTCGACCTGCTGCAGGCCTTCTGCGAACGGGCCGGCCGCATTCTCACCCGCGACAGCCTTCTCAACATGACGCGCGGCCGTCCGGGCGGCGGCTTTGGCCGCAGCATCGACGTGCTGGTCAGCCGGCTGCGCCGCAAGCTGGACCGGACCGAGGGCACGTCCGTGATCCGAACCGTCCGCACCGGCGGCTACATCTTCACGCCGATGGTCGAGGAAGCATGAGCCGCGCCCGGGAGATCCTCGCGCTGTTCAGCTTCAGGCGGATCAGCGGCCAGATCGCCGCGCTGATCCTGGTCTCGCTGATCCTGATCCACGTGCTGATCGGCGGCTATTTCCTGCTCATCCGGCCGAAGCTGCTGGCGGACAGGCCGATCGAACAGCTCGAATTGATCACGCAGATCATCGACAACACGCCGAAGGCGGACCGCGCCGTCGTCATCGACAGCATCAGCCGGACCTATCCCGCGCTGAAGCTGCACTTGCTCAACAACGTGTCCAGCTCCATCAAGCCGCTGCCGAAGCGGACGCCTCTGAAAATCCCGACCTCGTTCGACGGCAAGATCGATGTCATTCGCGACTCCGCGGCCGAGGGCGATCGCATCTGGTACTACCTCGCCGGCGACGACGTGCTCGAGGCCACGATCGGATCACCCAAGATGCCGGCCTTCGCCAGCGGCCTGTGGACCTCGACCCTGCTGTTCCTGGTGGCGAGCATGACGCTGCTCGGCCTGTGGGCCGGCCGCGCGCTCTCCTCGCCCCTGTCGGCGTTCGCCCGCGCGGCGGAGAACTTCAGCCTGAACCGGTCCTCGGCGCCGCTGCCCGAAAACGGTCCCGAGGAGATCAGGTCCGCCGCACGTGCGCTCAACCGGATGCGCGAGCGCATCACCACGCTGATGAACGACAGGACGCGCATGCTCGCGGCCATCAGCCACGATCTGCGTACCCCGATCACGCGGCTGCGGCTGCGCTCGGAATATATCGAGGATCCTGCGCAGCGCATGCAGACCGTGCGCGACCTCGACCAGATGCAGTCGATGCTGGAATCGGTGCTGTCGCTGCTGCGCAACGAGAGCCCGGTCAAGCCGACGCTGGTCGACGTCGCTGCGCTGCTGCAGATGGTGTGCGAGCAGTTTTCCGATTCCGGATATGCCGTGACCTATTCCGGCCCCGACCGGGCCGCGTTCGTGTTGCGGCCGGACGAGATCATCCGGGCGGTCACCAACCTCGTCCAGAACGCCACGCGCTTCGGGACCAAGATCGACGTCACGCTGTCGACCGCGGGAGATCGGATCGTCATCGACGTCGCCGACGACGGCCCCGGCATTCCCGACGACAGGAAGGCGGCGATGCTCGAGCCGTTCGTCCGCGGCGAAGAGGCGCGCACCATGGACGAGTCCGCCGGCTTTGGGCTTGGCCTGTCGATCGCGCAGGCGATCGTGACCGCGCATGAGGGAACGCTTCACTTGCTCGACAACGAGCCTGCCGGCCTGCGCGTTCGCTTGCAGCTCGCCAAGGCGGACCGCGACAGTTCGAGCGCGGCCCGCATCTGAGGACATGTCGCCGTTACCGGCGCGGCGTCACAGCTTGCTCAGGCCGATCGATTTGATGACCGGCGCGAGGCTCGCCGTGGTCGCCTCGACGATGCGCTGGAATTTGTCCGGGCCAGAATCGCTGTCGGGCTCGAGGCCCTGGGCGCGGTAGCTCGCCAGCAGCGCCGGATCGGACATCGCCAGCCGCGTCGCCTGCGCGATCCGGTCGATGATCGCATCGTCGGTGCGCCGGGGCGCAAAGATGCCGAACCATCCCTCGTAGCGAAGATCCGGCATGCCGGATTCGACGGCGGTCGGAATCTCCGGCGCGCCCGAGAGCCGCTTCTCGGTTGTGACCGCCAGCAGCCTGACCTTGCCGGCCTCGCCCAGCTCCTTCAACTGAACGGACATCACGCCGATGATGAGCGAGATCTGGCCGCTGACGAGATCGTTGGCCGCCTGCGACATCCCCCGATAGGGCACATGGACGATATCCAGCCCGCCGGCCTGCTGCTTGAAGGATTCGCCGACCAGATGGTTTCCGGTGGCGATGCCGGGTGTGCCGTAGGAGAGCTTTCCCGGATTGGCCCTGGCGTAGGTGATCAACTCGCGCAGGTTCGTGACCGGCAGCGACGGATGCACGGCGAAAACCAGCGCGCTGCTGATCAGGCGATAGATGGCGCGGAAATCATCGGCAGAATAGCCGGGATTGGCCGTGGTCAGGGGAATGATCACCTGCGTCGAGCCATTGCCGAGCAGCAGCGAGTAGCCATCGGGCGCCTCGCGGGCCACCAGGGCCGTGCCGATCGCGCCGCCGGCACCGCCGATATAGTCGACGACAGTCGGCCCGAGCAGCGACGACATCTTGTCCACCCAGGGGCGCCCGATCTGGTCGCCCGCTCCGCCCGCGCCGTAGGGATGCACCAGGTGAATGGGGCGGGTGGGATAATCGGCACCATTTGAGCTGCGCGGCAGCAGGGCAAGCGCCGCGGCGCCGGGCAGCGCATGGACAAATTGTCGCCGCGAGCAGGAAAGCATGTTCGAAGTCCGCCAATCGCAGCTCACCGTCGAGGCCGTCACGCGCGCCTAACCTATTCCGTTTCCAGTATGAATTGGGTGGACCATCCCACCCAAGCCGTGCACGCAGGGCTGCCGTCCCTGTCCACTGCTTTCGGCCAGTTTACTGTACGCATTGTTCTGATAGACCAGAACGCAATACCTTTTCTACTCCCGTTGCTGGGGCAATGTCGCGTGCCAGAGCAGAACGACAACCCGGCCATTTCCTTTGGGCCCTTTCGACTGTTTCCGAGGTCCCGGCTCTTGGAGAAGGAGGGCGTGCCGCTCCATGTCGGCGGCCGCGCCCTCGATATCCTGATTTTCCTCGCCGAGCGTCCCGGCGAAGTCGTCGACAAGCGGGAGCTGGTCAAGCGCATCTGGGCCGACGTCAATGTCGACGAGGGCAGCCTGCGCTTCCACGTCGCGGCGCTGCGCAAGGTGCTGGGCGATACCGGCAAATCCGCCCGCTACGTCGTCAACGTGCCCGGGCGCGGATATTGCTTCGTCGCATCGTTCGCTCAGCCGGCCGCGGCCGCCACGCAGCCGACCGTCGACATCCTGCCGCCGCGCTCGCTTCCCGCACCGCTCGCGAAGATGGTCGGGCGGGAGGAGATCGTCGAGAAGATCGCGAACGGATTGTCGCTCCACCGCTTCATCAGCGTGGTCGGCCCCGGTGGCATCGGCAAGACCGCCGTCGCCGTCACCGTCGGGCATCGCCGTTCCCCCGATTTCGGCGGGCGCGTCTTCTTCGTCGATTTCGGTCCGCTGAGGGATGCCAGCCATATCGCGACCACCATCGCCTCCTCGCTCGGTCTGACCATCAGCGCGGAAGACCCGACGCCGGCCCTGCTGACATTCCTGAAGAGCGGTCCGGCTCTGGTGATCCTCGACAGTTGCGAACACGTGCTGGACGCGCTGGCGCCGCTGGTCGAGCGCATCGTTCGCGAAGCGCCGCAGCTTCGCGTGCTCGCCACCAGCCGCGAGTCGTTCCGGAGCGAGGGCGAGCGCATCTTCCGGCTGTTTCCGCTGGACTGTCCGCCGGAAAACAGCGCGCTTGATGTCGCCGAAGTGCTTGCCTACCCCGCGGCGCAGCTTTTCGTGGAGCGTATCGCGCAGAATTCCGGCGCGTTCCAGCTCAGCGCCGAAGAGGCACCGCTCGTCGCCAGCATCTGCCGGCGCCTCGACGGCATCGCGCTCGCGATCGAGCTCGCTGCAGGCCGCGTCAACGCCTACGGCATCGCAGGCACCGCATCCATGCTCGACAGCCGTTTCTCGCTGCAATGGCGGGGACGGCGCACCGCCGTGCCGCGCCACCAGACGCTCGCCGCGGCGCTCGACTGGAGCTACGACCTGCTGTCTGCGGCCGAGAGCGCGACCCTGCGGCGGCTCTCGGTGTTCGCCGGGCCCTTCGCGCCGGACGCGGCGGCGACGATCGCCGCCGCCGACGGGCTCAGCCCATCGGACACGCTGGAGGCGATCGACAGCCTCGTCGCCAAATCCCTGATCTCGCCGTCGGGCGCGCGGACGCTGCGCTACCGGCTGCTCGACACCACGCGCACCTATGCGCGCGCCAAGCTGAACGAGCGCGGTGAAACCAGGCAGGTCGCGCGGCGTCATGCGGAACATTTTCGCGAGCTGTTCGCGCGCGCCGAAGCCGACATTTCGACGCCGCTGCCCGAATGGCTCGGCATCTATGGCGCGGAGCTGGACAATGTGCGCGCGGCGCTGGACTGGGCCTTCGCACCCGACGGCGACGCCGCGCTTGGCGTGGCATTGACGGTCGCCGCGGTCACGTTGTGGGTTCGCCTGTCGCTGTTCGCCGAATGCCGCGAGCGCACCAGGACGGCGCTCGCCGCACTCGGCGACGACGGCGACGAGCGCACCCGCATGCAGCTTCTGTCGGCGCTCGGCTGGTCGCTGATGTATGGCGAGGGCCGCGCCCGCGAAGCGCGCCCGATCCTCGAGACGACATTCGACCTCGCGGACAAGCTCGACGACAAGGACTTTCGCCTGCGCGCGCTGTGGGGCCTGTCGATCGACCAGTTCAACAACGGGCAGTTCGGCAACGCACGCGCGCTGGCCGATCGCTTTGCCAGCGCCGCCGCGAACTCGCCCGATCGCACCGACATCATGCTGGGCGACCGGCTGATGGCGGTGGCGCTCCACTTCCTCGGGGACCAGAGCGAGGCCCGGCTGCGCATCGACAGGGTGAATGCCTCGCTGCATCTACTGGCGGAGAAGCCGAAGATCTTCCCGCTCGACCTCAGAATTTCGACGCAATATTTTCGCGCCCGCATCCTGTGGCTGCAGGGCCTCGCCGACCAGGCCCAGGCGCTCGCCGCCAGAAACATCGAGGAAGGCCGCGCCAACGGCCACGCGCTGACCTTCAGCAGCGTGCTCGGACAGGCCGCCTGCCCGATCGCGTTCTGGGCCGGCGATTACGTCGCCGCGGAGCGCCACGGCCTCGAGCTCCTCGAACACACCGAGCGCCACGCCATCCGTCTCTGGGGCCTGTGGGCGCGGGCCTTCAACGCCGCGGTCGTCGCGCGGCGCGGCGACCTCGAGACCGGCCTGCCGCTGCTGCGCGAAGAACTCAATCGCGCCGGCGATGCGCGCTTCCTGCCGCGCTTTCTGCCGCTGCTCGGCGAGCTCGCCGCATGCTCCGGCGAGGCCGATCAGGTCGACCGCGGCCTTGACGTGATCGAGGACGTGCTGACCCGCTGCAACGACCGGCAGGAGCTCTGGTATCTGCCGGAGCTGATCCGCATCAAGGGCGAGTTGATGCTCAAAAGCGCGCGCCATTCCGGCGACGCCGAACCGCGCTTTCGCGAAGCCATGGACATCGCGGCCCAGCAGGGCGCGCGCTTCTGGCAGCTGCGGTGTGCCACCAGCCTCGCGCGGCTGATGATCGGCGATGGCCGGCACGCGGAAGCCCGGACCGTTCTCGACACTGCCTGCGGCGCGTTGACCGAGGGCGCCGATATCGCCGACATGCGCATCGCGCGCGATTTGATGGCTCAATTGCGAAACTGACCGTGCGCTGAAGCACCGGAGGCACGGGGCCTATGCATGCCGACGGCGCGCCTGATTGAGGTCAATCAGATACTTGCACTGCCGAGCGGTCCAGCTGCGAGTAGCTTCGCTCAACTTGCCGGGCAGCCCGGTAGCGGCCGGGCGACAAGCCATGATGCCGTTGGAACAGTTTTGAAAACGCTGCCGCTGTCTCGTAACCGACCGAACTCGCAATCCGTGCGATCGGCTCGTCGCTGGTTTCGAGCAGGAAAGCCGCTTCCGCCATCCGGCGTTCGATCACATAGCGGTGCATGGACTGGCCGACGAGCTTGGTAAAGCGCGCCGAAAATACCGAGCGGCCAAGCCCCACGCGATGACCAAGCTCGCTCAAAGTCCAGGGCCGCTCCGGGTTTTCGTGGATCAGCTTGAGCGCCGGGCCTATATGCGGGTCCGATATTGCCCCGAGCCAGCCGCCTTGTCCGGGACTGAGCGAGGCAATCCAGCTTCGGAGCACCTCGACAAACAGCACTTCCGTCAATCGTGAGAGCGCGACGCTTTGGCCGGGACGCTGATGCGCGGACTCGCTGACCATGCGGCGCAGGATGGCTTCAAGCCAACCACCGTCCACCGTCGGCTTCAGCAGGAGCACGGGCGGAAGCAGCTCCAGCACGCTGCTGTAAAAGGGCCGCGAAGCCGTGAAATTGCCGCAGATCATCGTCGAGAACGGCTTTGCACGGCCGCCGTGACGAACGACGCCCAGACGTGGCGACGATCGATCGATATCCATGATCTGCAAGGGCTTGGCCCGGCGGTCGGAATAAAACACATGCGGCTCGCCGCGCGTGATCACGACAAAATCGCCCTCGGTCATTTGGATTTCCTCTCCCTGCTCGAGCGCGAGCGTCGCGGAGCCCCGGCTGAGATAGTGAAACAGCGCATAGGGACGCGCCGGTAGCGCCAAATTCCAGGGATGACCGAGCTCGAAATGGAAGAGCAAGGTCCCACCGAGGCGAACGCGATCGAGCACTTGGGCGAGGATATCCATGCCGCCAAGCTAGTCCGGTGGACGATCGGACACAACATCCGGACGATCGATCCCTATCGTCCGGAAGGTCCGCGAACTAGGTGATGTCGCGGCGGGCCGACGTCAGTGCGGCAACCATTTCGCCAACGGCGGATGGAAAGACCGCGACCTGCCGGAAACGCCTGTCCATTCCCCGGACCTTATGCCGTCCGACTGCCCACAGGAAGAATCAATGCGACATCTCCTACTTTCAGCCGCCACCGTGCTCCTGGCCGGAACGACATTGGTCGGCTCCGCCCATTCCGCCGAACCGCCCAAGGGAGCAGCCCGCAACATCGTACTCGTGCACGGCGCTTTCGTGGACCAGACGAGTTGGCAGCCCGTTGCCGATATTCTCACGAAGAAGGGCTACCACGTCACGCTCGTGGAAAATCCGCTCACTTCGCTCGCCGCCGACGTCGATGCCACCAAGCAGGCGCTCGCGAAGCAGGATGGCAAAACGGTGCTGGTCGGGCACTCATGGGGCGGCGTGGTGATCACGCAAGCCGGCAACGATCCCAAGGTTGCGGCGCTGGTCTATGTGTCCGCCTTTGCGCCGGAGGTCGGTGAATCCCTGGCGTCGCTGGCCAAGGCCGGCCCGCCGACCGAAGGCGGCAATGCGATCCATCCCGACGCAAAGGGTAATTTGTACATCGATCCCAAGGTGTTTCCGTCGGCCGTCGCGGCTGACCTTCCTCCGGAGATCGCCACCCACCTCGCCAACTCGCAGCTTCCGTTGAACCACGTTGCGTTCGAAGCCCCGGTCGACGTTGCGGCCTGGCACGACAAGCCGACGTTCTACGTCATCAGCACGAAGGACAAGGTCCTCGCGCCCGAGGCCCAGAAGTCGTTCGCAACGAGGATAAAGGCTCAGACGAGCGAAGTCGCCGGCAGCCATGCCTCGCTCGTCGTCCATGCCAAGCAGGTCGCCGAGGTGATCGAGAAGGCCGCGCTCACAAAGTGACGGTATCGCTCCCGGCGCCTTCGCGCCGGGAGCGTGTACGCATCACTCGATCATTTCATGCCAATCATCCGGAGGATGACATGACTCAACTCGACATCGCGAGACAGGACGCCGCCACACTCGAAACGGCGCCGACCCGTTACATCGAAGGCCACGGAATCCGCTTCGCCTATCGTCGCCTCGGACCCACCACGGGAACGCCGCTTGTTCTCCTGCAGCACTTCTCGGGCAATATCGACGCATGGGATCCCGCCGTCGTCAACGCTCTCGCCACCGATCGCCCCGTCATCGCATTCGACAACGCCGGGGTCGGTCGGTCGTCGGGGCAAACGCCTGACAACATCGCGCAGATGGCGAGAGATGCAGTCGCCTTCATCGATCTGCTCGGCCTTTCCGAAGTCGACTTGCTGGGCTTTTCCCTCGGCGGTTGCGTCGCCCAACAGATCGCCGCAGAGCACCACCGGCTCATCCGCAAGCTCATCCTCGTCGGTACAGCTCCGAAAGGCGGAGAGGAACACCTGCTGGCGGTTCTGCAGCAGGCATTTTCCCAAACCGATGCGCCGGACCCACGGCTACCACTATTCTTCACAAATTCATCCGCCAGCCGATCGTCCGGCCTGGCGTTCCTGAAGCGGACGAAGGTTCGCAAGGATGATCGCGACACTGATAACGGCAGCGCGGTCACCGATCCGCAAGCCAAGGCGCTGATCACCTGGTGTGCTACACCTGATCCCGGCCACGCGCTTCTGCGCGCCATCCGCCAACCCACTCTCGTCGTCAGCGGCAGCCACGACACCATGCTGCCCGCAAGCAACGCCTACGTCATGTCCAGGGAACTCAGCAACGCTCAGCTGATCCTCTATCCCGATTCAGGACATGGCGCCCTGTTTCAGCACCACGAGACGTTCGTCGGCCACGTCCGAACTTTCCTGGATGCACGGCCGACGGCTGTTACGGAGGACAAATGACAATCGCCAAAGTCGAAGTCGAGCGCTTCAGCCTCACGAGTTCGAAGCCATTCGACGCTGTTGTCGCCGCGTTGAAGTCGGCGGTCGGGCAACCCGACATGGTCGAATTTTTCAAGGAGACGCGGGCGACGAATTCCTTCGCGGATCTGGAACGCGTCGTGCGACGCGGCCTCGGCCGGACGGACCTCATGCTGTTCGCGGAATTCGACCTGGGCGACATTCTGCGTCGCGAAACCGGAGCCAGAACACCCAGGATCACGAGGCTTGTGGTCGGCAATCCACTGATCATGAAAGAAATGGTCAAGCACGTGCCAGATGCTGGATCTTACGCTCCGGTCACGCTGCTCATTGATGAGCGTCCTGATGGCGTGCACGTCTCCTATGACAAAATGGAGAGCTATCTGCTGCATTATGGCAGCCCGGAAGCGCTTGCAGTCGCTCGGCATCTTGATGCGAAAATCATATCCTTGCTGAGCGAATGTGCGGGCTGATGCGTCCTGGTGACATCTTCTTCCGATGGACAATTGATACCAATCACGCAACGCGGGGCGCGTATGTCGCGACGCGAGCCGGACACCAGAAGGAAAATTCCTGCATGTACAAGATACTTCTAGTCACTCTCGCGGCATTGGCTCTTTCCACAGGGTCTGTCGTGTCTGCTCCCGCCGCCAGCAAGGAGCCACTGGATGCTGCAACGCTCAGCGCGATCAAATCGAAATTCGGCATGCTGATGGAATTTGCAAACAAGCACGATTTCAAGGCCCTGCACGAGATGTTCTGGCAATCGCCTTCGGCGCTGTTGGTCGCCAAGAGTGCGATCCCGTCGGAAGGGAACTGGGCCGGCTTTTGGGGCAACGAGGCAATTGATCAAAAGCTGCATGATATCGGCAGTTCCGGTCCTGTCGTGCTCGAGCCGGATTATTCGAAGCTCAGGGTCGTCGGCCTGACGCAGGACGTCGCCGAGTCCTATGTGCCAATGAACATCACGGTCTCCTATGCGGGGCAGGATGGAACAGCCCGGCCATTTCTCATGATCATCAATTGGCTTCGCGTCGGAAAGGATTGGAAAGTCGCTTCCGAGATCATTCTGCCGGTACCGCCCGCACCCGTTGTCAAAGGTTAGCCACCTCATCGGACGAAGCTTGCAAACCTACGCTCACATCGGTCAAACCCTCGAGGAAAGAGAGTTCGGGTGAATAGCACGGACAATTCTCACAGCAGACACCTGATGAATCGACGCACAGTCATGAGCATGGCAGCGGCCGGGGCTGCGAGTACCCTTTTTCAGGGCACGACGGCGGCACAGCCTGCGCCGAAGGCTCGTAACGTCGTCCTCGTACACGGACTTTTTGCGGACGGATCGTGCTGGACACAAGTGATTGCACGATTGCAAGCGGCGGGCCTCAAGGCCACGGCCGTGCAAAACCCGCTGACAACGCTGCCTGACGCGGTAGCGTCGACCGAGCGCGTGCTGGGGCGGCAGGATGGTCCGACGGTTCTGGTTGGGCATTCCTTCTCCGGAATGATCGTTACCGAAGCCGGGATGCATTCGAACGTATCAGCCCTGGTTTATGTCGCGGCGCGGGCCCCTGATGCGGGCGAGGACTATACGGCGCTGGCCAAGACATTTCCGACGCCTCCTGCCTCGGCAGGAATTGTATTCGACGGCGATGAGGGGCGTCTCGACGAGGCGGCGTTCCTGCGAGACTTTGCCGGCGACCTGCCCGAAGCGACGGCGAAGGTTCTCTTTGCGGTCCAGCAGCCGTTTCAAAAAACGCTGCTCACGGGAAGAACGACCCACGCGGCATGGCGCTCGAAGCCAAGTTTCTATGCTGTTTCGACGGAAGACCGGACGATCAATCCCGATCTCGAGCGCTTCATGGCAAAACGCATGGGCGCCAAGACAATCGAGGTGAAGGCGAGCCACCTTTCCATGATATCGCAACCCGACACGATCACAGCTCTGATCCTCGAAGCGACTGGCCGGATCTAGCTGAAAGACCCTTTGTATAATTCCAGGGGTTACAATCCGAGGTTCACTCCGTTGGAGTGAACCTCCCGGAGAATAATTCGGTCAGTGCCGGCGTCCTGTTTCACCTCTCCCCAGCGGGGCAGGGCAATCGAATATGGATTCACGAGGACCGCGGGCTTGCTCCGGCCTCTCCCGCTTGCTTGCGGGAGAGGCCGACGCGCTCGCAGAGCGTGGCGGGTGAGGGTTCTCCCCACTTTGGGATTTTCTCGGCAATTCTTGACGACCCCATTGCGGAGACAACCCTCTCCCCAGCCCTCCCCCGCAAGCGGGGGCGGGAGCCGACGACCAATGCCGCCGCATCGTGCACACCATATGCGATTGCCCTTCCCGACAGGGAGAGGTGAACTGCGCCCCGCATCACGGATCCGGGCTAACCTCCCGCCACCGCCGCGCGGTGCGGCAGCTTCCAGCCGGGGCGGATGAAGTGGCAGGTGTAGCCGTCGGGATAGCGTTCGAGATAATCCTGATGCTCGGGCTCCGCTTCCCAGAACTCGGCTGCGGGCGCGACCTCGGTCACCACCTTGCCCGGCCACAGGCCGGACGCCTCGACGTCGGCGATGGTATCTTTCGCGATCCGCTTCTGCTCGTCGCTCGTATAGAAGATCGCCGAACGATAGCTGGTGCCGAGATCATTGCCCTGGCGGTTCAGCGTGGTCGGATCATGGATCTGGAAGAAGAACTCCAGCATGGTCCGGAAGCTGGTCTTGGCGGGATCGAAGATGATCTCGATCGCTTCAGCGTGGCCGTCGTGATTGCGATAGGTGGCGTTCTTGACGTGCCCGCCGGTGTACCCCACCCGGGTCGAGATCACGCCGGGCTGCCTGCGGATCAGATCCTGCATGCCCCAGAAACAGCCCCCGGCCAAAACTGCACGCTCTGTCGTCATCTATCCGCTCCCGATGTCTCGCCCTGCATCCGCGCAATATAGGGTGTCGGCCGCCCGGCTGAAAGCCGCTGGGCCGTCCCGTGCTTGTCCATCCGGTCCGGGAACCGGATGGACAGCGGTCGCAGTCACGCGGGTCAGCCCAGCTTGGCGTCCAGCGTGATCGCGGCGTTGAGCACTTTCGAGACCGGACAGTTCTTCTCGGCCTCGCCGGCGATCCTGGCGAACCCCTCTTGATCCAGATTCGGCACCTTGGCGCGCAAGGTCAGCGCGGATTTGCTGATCTTGAAACCCTTGCCCTCGGGCTCGAGCGTGACGGCCGCCTCGGTCGAGAGTTCGTCGGGCGTGAAACCGGCCATCTGGAGGCCGAAAGCGAGTGCCATGGTAAAGCAGCCGGCATGGGCCGCCGCGATCAATTCCTCGGGATTGGTGCCCTTCTCGTTCTCGAAACGGGTCTTGAACGAATAGGGCGTGCTGGCGAGCACACCGGATTCACTCGACAAATGGCCGGTGCCATCGCGACCGGTGCCCTTCCAGACTGCTGTTGCCTTGCGGATCATCTCGTCTCTCCATTGTTATGACGCCACCGCGGCGTGACGGTGGAAAGTGACGTCGACATCACCCTCGTCCCCCTTCCAACCGGTCGAGCACCGAGGCGGTTCCGTCCTGCGCGTCGTCAGGCAGCGGCCGGCATCATGATGGTCACCCGCGTGCCGCCTGGCCCGGCCTCGCCATGAAGCCGTGCCTGGATGCTGCGGGCGAGCCCTTCGAGGATGCGGCTGCCGGTGCCCTGAAGCGGACCGGTCGCGCCGATGCCGTTGTCGGTCACCATGCAGAACCAGGCAGCGTCGCGATAGCTGACCGCGATGCGGATCAGTGCACCATTCCTGGTCGGGAAAGCGTGCTTGGCCGCATTGGTCACCAGTTCGGTCAGCATCAATGCGAGCCGATGACATTGCGACGCCGACAGCGTGCCGCTTTCGATCGCAGCCTCGCAACGGATACCCACCGGCTCGAGCACCGCCGCGGAGAGCGCTCCGCACAGGCTTTCGAAGAAGGCCTCGACGGAGACGGGGGATGGATTGTCGCTGTCGGACAAGAGTTGATAGAGCCTGCCGAAGGCGACGAGGCGCTGCTCGAAGCGGTCCACCGCCATCGACACGTCCCCGTTGCCGGCCCGCGTGAAATCGCGGCGAACTGACGCCCCCAGCAGCGTCAGCGTGTTCTTCATCCGATGGTGGGATTCCCGCAGCACGAGCTCCCAGTCACGCGACTGTTCATCGAGACTGGCGAGATATTGGGATCTCACAGCGTCGTCGTTGGGCATGGAGCCGGTAGCGGACATGATAGCCTCCCCCTTGGAGATGGACCTAACTCGAGGCTCATAGTGGATGCCCGGCAGCTGCTTTGCTCGTTAGACGTTGCAAGATCTTGTTATGCCCGGGACGCCACCACGGCCACGCGGCCCGATCAGCCGGCGCGACAGGCGCTCCGCATGCGCCTCCTGCCGCGCGGCACCGGAAGAGCCATGGCGCGCAGAATTGATAGCATCTTCAACGAGATACCGCCAGAATCCCCGCTCGCAACTCCTAACAACTTCTAACACGCCAAGATGCATCTACCCCGCCATGGTGGTCACACTTCATGGTGGAAATGGCGGGACATGGCGCTTCTTGACGACGTAATCGATGCCAGCGGCGGTATCGCCCGCTGGAACAGCCTGAGCCGGTTCACCCTCCATCTCTCCGTTGCCGGAACGCTGTTCTCAAGCGCCGGGCATGCCGGCGAATTCAAGGACGTGACCGCGGAGGGTTCGATCCGGACGCAATCGGTCCGCTTCACCGGAATCACGGGAGGCGAGTACTCCGGCTGCTTCCAGCCCGACGCGATCACGATCGAGAGCCTCGAGGGCGAAGTCCTGCGGACCTGGCGCAACCCGAATCTTTCGTTTCCCGATGCCGACCCTGCTTTGCTGGCGGACGAACTGTCCCTCGTCTTCTTCTGCGGCGTCGCGATCTGGAATTATCTGACCAGTCCATTCCTGCTCGCGCACCCCGATGTCGTGGTGCAGGAACTGACGCCGTGGCACGAGAACAACGAAACATGGCGGCGGCTGCGGGCGCAGTTTCCGCCGAGCGTGATCACGCTGGCGCCCGAGCAGATCTTCTATTTCGACCAGAACGCCCTGCAACGGCGCACCGATCACGATCTCTTCGGAATGAAAGTCGCGCACTACTCCTGGGCCCATGACAATTTCGGCGGCATCGTCGTGCCGACGCTGCGACGCGCGCAGACGCTGCGGCCCGACGGAACCGTGATCGCAAAACCGGTGCTGATGGACGTCGAGATTTTCGACGCCGTGTTCGAGTAGCGGTCGCGGGTGCGGCGGGCTGTCACACGAGCGAGAGCGCGCACAGAATCTAACACCTCCTCATCACCCCTAACGAGCTTGTTGCCGAGTTCGCGCTTAGCCTCTGACCATCGAAAGCATTCGGCTTGAAAGGACGAGCGATGTTGACGGACTTGCAAGCGGCGCATGCCTGGATTGAACTTCCGGCCAGCCGGCATGACAGCGAGGTCTCGCACGAGACGCACCTCATCGTGCGGGAGAGCGGATGGCGACAGGTCGACCGCGGCGCGCAGAGCGACATCACGATCTCGCAATGGGAAGAAGCCCGGGACACTTCGTCGCACGCAGCGACGACGCCCGAAAATTGCTATTTCGTCGGCATCGCCCTGAAGACCACGCGGGCAAAGCTGACCCGGGACCGCCAGACCATCCACGACGGCGCGATGCCGGCGGGCACGCTGTATGTCAGCGCACCTTCGACGCCGCTCAGCGTCCAGTTCCAGGGCCCCTGCGCCTTCCTGCACGTCCACATCTCCGCGGATCATTTCGCAGCGCCCGCCGCGGAGGCCTTGCAGGACCTCGTCCTGCTGCGCGATCCGCTCGCCACCGAGCTTGCGAAAGCGCTGATGGAGCATGGCGGCGAAACCGACCACGAATTCGCGCGCTGCATCGGCCAGACCCTCGCGATGCATCTTGCGCGCCTGGAGCTGCCGCGCGCCAGGGTCAATGCCTTGCCGAAATGGCGGCTGCGGCGCGTCGAGCAATACATCGCCGATCATTTCGACCGCTGCATCAGCCTGCCCGAGCTCGCCCATGTCGCGGGTCTCTCCAGGATGCACTTTGCGGCACAGTTCCGCGCCGCGACCGGCTATCGCCCGCGCGAATATCTGCTCCATCACCGCATCGAGCGCGCGAAGACGATGCTGGCAACCAGCGGGCAACCTTTGGCCGAAATCGCGCTCGCCGTCGGCTTCAGCACCCAGGCGCACTTCTCCACCGTGTTCAAGCGCATCAGTGGCCAATCTCCGGCGCGCTGGCGCATGGCCTGCAAGAGCGAGCGGCCGGCGACAGACATGCTGGCGCGGCGCCGTCCTGAGCCCGATAAGGGCTGGATGGTCGGCGCGGCCGCGTAGGCCTCATGCTTTGGCGCAACTGCCGTCATTTGCGCCGGCTCGAGCCCTCCTCCTCCCGGGCCAGCGAGCCTCCTGGGGCCGTCCTGCACCACACAGGACGGCCCCACTTTTCTTTCCGCGCGACGCGCGGCGTCAGGCATGCGGCTTGGTGCGGCCGGACTCGTACAGGAACCAGATCCGGCGCTCGGACTCGTCGATCCAGTTCTCGATCAGGCTTGCGGTGGCGACATCGCCATATTCGTCGCACAGTTCGTGCACGCGCCGCATCTCCCGGGTCAGCTGCTGGTTGTCGCTGCGCAGCTCCGCCAGCATGTCCTGGGGATCGACATAGTCCGCATCGTTGTCGAGGATACGCTGCTCGCGCGCGATATGGCCGATCGAGCGCAGCGTGGTGCCGCCGATCTTGCGCGCACGCTCGGCGATGGCGTCGGTCATCGCGAATATCTGGTCGGCCTGCTCGTCCAGCAGCAGATGATAGTCGCGGAAATGGCTGCCGGACATGTGCCAGTGGAAGTTCTTGGTCTTCAGATAGAGCGCGAAGACGTCGGCGAGCAGTGCACGCAGCGCGGCGGGAATGTCCCGGTTCGCATTGGCGCCGAGATCGGTCGGGCTCTGGAGGTCTGCCTTGGTCATGTCTGGTGTCCTTTGATGAGGTCACCAGCCTTAGCAGTGCGGCGCGGGAGGATTCTTTCGCCTTGCGGGGGCGTTTTCGAATTCGCACGGGTGGTTCCGTCATCCTGAGGTGCGAGCGGCGCGATGCACAGAATCGCGCCGGGAGCCTCGAAGGATGCACGGCCGAGATGCAGCCGGGCCGCCGCCCTTCGAGGCCCGCCGAAGAGGCGAGCACCTCAGGGTGACGGTGATAGGGGAGTGGACGCCTCCCTACACCGGATCGAACGCCCGGATCGGCGGCAGATTCCCCGTGAACTTCTCCACGCCCACCGTCGTCAGCTGTCCGGTGCAGCCCTGCGCGAAGGACGAGGTGCCGATATCGCGCGTCAGCACATTCGGATTGCCATGGACGCAGAGCGGCGCGTCGTCCTCGGGGTCCATCGGATCGTACCAGGCGCCGGTCGGAAGCTGGACGACGCCGGGCGCGATGCCATCGGTGACATTCACCGCGGCGAGGCACGCGCCGCGTTCGTTGAACAGGCGGATGATGTCGCCGTCCTCGATGCCGCGCGCCTTTGCATCGACCGGGTTGATGCGCGCGACCTCGCGGCCACGATGTTTTGCGGCCAGCGAATGGCCGCCGAAATCGAGCTGGCTGTGCAGGCGCCTCGCCGGCTGGTTTGCGACGAGGAAGTATGGCGCGTCGGGATTAGGCATCTCGGTCTTGTCGAGCCAGACCGGATGGCCGGGACAATCCGCGTCGCCATGGCCTGCGATCTTCGCGGAAAAGATCTCGATGCGTCCGCTCGGCGTCGATAGCGGATGCTTGACCGGATCGTCGCGAAAGCTGCGCAGCCGGCCGCCGTCGTCGGGCTGCTGCGGCAATACGAGGCTACCGCGCCGCCAGAACTCCTCGAAGTTCGGCGCCTCCAGGCCGCGCGCCGCGAGCGAGGCGCGGGTCGGCTCGTAGAGATGTTCGAGCCATCCCCGCGACGTGCGCCCTTCGGTGAAGGGTTCGCGCGCACCAAGACGTTCGGCGAGATCGGCGAAGATCTCGTAGTCGTCGCGCGCAAGCCCGAACGGCTCGGCGATCCGGTGCATCGCGACCATCAGGGGATCGTTGCTGGAATAGCCGATGTCCTCGCGCTCCAGCGTCATCGTCGAGGGCAGAACGATATCGGCGTGCCGCGCCGTCGCGGTCCAGGCGAGCTCGTGCACGACCAGCGTATCGACCTGCGCGAACGCCTTGCGCAGGCGGTTGATGTCCTGATGGTGATGGAACGGATTGCCGCCGGCCCAATAGACCAGGCGGATATCCGGATAGGTCCGTGTCTCGCCATTGTAGCGATAGGTGCTGCCGGGATTGAGCAGCATGTCGGCGATGCGCGCCACCGGAATGAAATCGCGGACGCCGTTGCGGCCCTGGCCCAATGTCGGTCCCGGCACGTCGTTGACGCGGCGGCCGTAATAGCCGATCGCCCCGAGCGAATAGCCATAGCCACCGCCGGGCAAGCCGATCTGGCCGAGCGCCGCCGCCAGCACCATGCCCATCCACACCGGCTGCTCGCCATGTTCGGCGCGCTGCAGCGAATGCGAGACGGTGATGAGCGCGCGCTTTCCGGCAAGGCGGCGCGCGAGGTTACGGATCGTGTCGGCACCGACACCCGAGATCGCGGCGGCCCATACGGCGCTCTTCGGCTGCCCATCGCTCTCGCCGGTGAGATAACGCAGGAAGACGGGCCAGCCCTCGGTGTAGCGATCGAGGAAGGCCTGGTCGTGCAGCTTTTCCGCGACCAGCGTATGAACGATACCGAGCATCAGCGCGGTGTCGGTGCCGGGAATGCATGTCATCCATTCGGCCCCGGCCTCGACCGGCAGATCTTCACGCAACGGACTGACCAGGATGAATTCGCAGCCGCGCCGGCGCGCCGCTGCCATGGCGTCGCGCTCGACATGCTTGCTGATCGAGCCGCCGGCCACCATCGAGTTCTTCAGCGCCATGCCGCCGAACGCCAGCACGATCCCGGTGTCGGCGACGATCTGCTCCCAGGTGACGTTGCGCCTGGTGATGTCCTCGTAGCCCGCCAGGATCTGCGGCAGCAGCACCGAGGACGCGCCCGAGGAATAGGAGTTCACCGAGCGCACATAGCCGCCCATCGCGATGTTGAGGAAGCGATGCACCTGGCTTTGCGCGTGATGGAAGCGGCCCGCGCTCGACCAGCCATAGGAGCCGCCGAACACGGCGCCCGGGCCGCGCGTGTTGCGGATGCGGGAAAGCTCGTCGCCGAGCAGGTCGAGCGCCTTCTCCCAGCTCACCGGGACGAATTCGTCGCGGCCGCGGCGATGATCCGGACCCGGGCCGCGCTCGAGCCAGCCGCGGCGAATCGCCGGCTGGGCAATGCGCGCCTGGTGGCGCAGCGCGCCGGGGAAGTTGTCGATGATGCCGTTCGGATCGGGATCGCCCGCATAGGCCCTGACCTCGAGTCCGGCATCGCCTTGACGTGCTGAGAATACGCCCCAATGCGAGGTGTGCGGCTTGAAGCCGTCGGACAGGTCGAGGCCGGGGTCGGGGAAGCCAATCATATCGTCCATCTTCTGATCCTGTTCGAGCCCGCTCAGGGCAATTTCCACGGCGCGAACGGCAGTATACTAATCCACATCCCGATGTCATCGTGATCAGGCTCGCCCGGGCGCAGCACAGCATTGCGAGCGCGGCCCATGCAAGTTTACGAGTTCCATCCGCGCATCGGCGATGTTACTCAATTCGGAATCCGCGGCAGTTGACGACGACAGGCTGCTCGAACGGCCGGCCCACAGAACATCGGACTGATCATGATCAAGCGCATCTTGCCCTACGAAGGACTGCTCCACGAAGTGGTCGAGCATGATGGAATGCTCTACATCGGCGGCATCGTCCCCGAGGACGCCAGCCTCGACATGTCGGGCCAGGCCAGTGACGTGCTCGGACAGCTCGCCCGCCTGCTGGAGACGCTCGGCTCGGATCTCGCCAACGTCCTGCAGGTGACCATCTACATGACGGACCTCAAGGAGAAGGCGGCGTTCAACGCAGCCTGGAAGGCCCACTTTGCGGAAGCCCATCTGCCGGCGCGCGCCGCGATCGGCGTCGCCGATCTCGGGCCCGGCGTCAAACTCGAGATGACCGCCATCGCCGCCCGGATTCGCTAAACGGAGTATCTGCATCAATGACCGACCGAGCCGAGAGCATTGCCGCGAAGATCGAGGCCTTCATCCGCACCGAGGTGATCCCCTACGAGAAGGACAAGCGGACGGGTCCGCACGGCCCCAGCGACGAACTCGTGCAGGAATTGCGCGCCAAGGCCCGCAAGGCCGGCGTTCTGACGCCGCACATCCTGCCGGATGGATCTCATCTGACGCAGCGCGAGACCGCGGTGGCCCTGATCAAGACCGGCCTGTCGCCGCTTGGACCGCTGGCCTGCAACACCATGGCGCCCGACGAGGGCAACATGTACCTGCTCGGCAAGGTCGGAAGCGCCGAGCAGAAGGCGCGATTCCTGGAGCCGCTGGTGTCGGGCAAGGCGCGGTCGGCGTTCTTCATGACCGAGCCGGCGGATGAAGGCGGCGCCGGATCGGACCCGTCGATGATGCAGACCACGTGCAGGCTGGACGGCAATCACTGGGTCATCAACGGGCGGAAGAAGTTCATCACCGGCGCCGAGGGTGCCGAGGTCGGCATCGTCATGGCGAAGTCGGCCGATGGCGCATGCATGTTCCTGGTCGATCTGCCGAATCCCGCGATCCGCACGCTGCGCGTGCTGGATACGATCGACAGTTCGATGCCCGGCGGACATGCCGAGATCGAGATCGAGAATCTGCGCGTCTCCGCCGACCAGATGCTCGGCGCATCCGGCGACGGTTTCAAATATGCGCAGATCCGCTTAAGTCCCGCCCGCTTGTCGCACTGCATGCGCTGGCTGGGCCTCGCGATCCGCGCTAACGAGATCGCCACCGACTACGCCTGCCGCCGTCACGCGTTCGGAAAGCCGCTGGTCGACCACGAAGGCGTCGGCTTCATGCTGGCGGAGAACATGATCGATCTCAAGCAGTCGGAGCTGATGATCGACTGGTGCGCGGGCGTGCTCGACACCGGCTCGCTCGGCACGACCGAGAGCTCCATGGCCAAGGTCGCGGTGTCGGAAGCGTTGATGCGCGTCGCCGATCGCTGCGTCCAGGTGATGGGCGGGACCGGCGTCTCGACGGAGACCATCGTCGAGCAGGCCTTCCGCGAGATCCGCGCCTTCCGCATCTATGATGGTCCGACCGAAGTCCACAAATGGTCGCTGGCCAAGAAGATCAAGCGCGACTGGAAATCGGGACAGCATTGAGCGGCCGGCGTTGAGGCGCCCTCACCCGGCGCCCTTCAACCGATCCGCCATGCGTTCGGCGACGGCGACCGTCGTGAGATGCGTATTGGCGCGCGGGACTTCTGGCATGATCGAGGCGTCGATCACCCGCAATCCCGTGCACCCGATCACCCGGCAGTCGGGATCGACGACCGAACGCGCATCGTCCGCCGCGCCCATGCGGCAGGTGCCGCTCGCATGCTGGGCGTCGCTGCACTCGGCGAACAGCCAGTCATCCAGCTCCGCGTCGCTGAGCGCCTCGTCCATCGCGAGTCCGCTGGCGCCGTAATCGACTCGCGAAGCAATCTCGGTCACCGCGGGTTGCAGGCAGATTTCCCGCAGGCGGCGGACGCCGTCGCGCAGACGCACCAGATCGCGAGGGTCGGACAGCATCCGCTCCTCGACCGCCGGATCGACCTCAGGGTCGGTCGTCGTGATGCGGACATGGCCCTGGCTGAAGGCCTGATAGACGGAGACGGCGATGCGTCCCAGCGTCACCTCCACCACCGATCGCTGCGAGCGGGCAAGATTGCCGGCGATCATGATCATGTCGTTCTCGCCGGCGCCGGCGAGGCCGGACGAATAGCGCAGGCAGCAATTGGTGTGCCGGTGCATCAGCGTGCTGACCTGGCTGCCGTCGCGCAGATGCAGCAGCGCGTTGACGATGGGATGGTCGAGCAGGTTCTCGCCCACCGGCAAATCGGCGCGAACCGGGATGCCGAGCCGCTCCAGCAGGGCCGCGGGCCCGATGCCGGAGCGTTGCAGGATCGCCGGCGAATGGATGGCGCCCGCGCAGAGGATGACCTCGCGCGTCGCGCGCGGCGTGAAGGTTTGGCCGTTCACGCGGACCCCGACGCCGCTGGCGTGGAGCCGGTTGCCTTCGAAGGTGATCATATCGACCAGGGCATGGCCGACGATGTGAAGGTTCGCGCGGCCGCGCGCCGGCTCCAGATAACCGTCATTGGTCGAGATCCGCAGGCCGCCCTCGCTGTTGATCGCATAAGGCGAGACGCCGGTGCCTCGAGGCGCGTTGTGATCCTCGCACCAGCCATAGCCCAGGGCGAGCGCGGATTCGCGAAGCGCCCGGTCGACATTGCCCCAGTCGGGCACCGGAGCCCGATACACCGGGATCGGGCCGCGATCGCCATGATAGGGCTCGTCGGGGAAATTCCTGTCGGTTTCGAGCTTGCGGAAATAGGGCAGCATCTCGTCCCACGACCAGCCGGCGCAGCCCGCGGCCGCCCAGCGATCGAGATCGTCGGGAACGGCGCGGATCGCGATCTGGCCGTTGATCGTCGAACTGCCGCCCATGGCGCGGCCGCGCCAGAGCAGCAGCGGCTGCTGCCGCTCGGTGCGTCGCGCGAGCAGCTTGGGCCAGCGGAAATCGTCATCCCCGATGGCGCGCATCGGGTTGGGAATGCGGATGTGCTCGGGCGTGGTCGCGGTGCGCAGATCCTGCCCCGCTTCCAGCAGCAGCACACGATGCGAGGGATCTTCGCTGAGGCGCGCCGCCAGCGTGGCGCCGGCGGAGCCTCCGCCGATGATGATCGTGTCGTAGTCCTGTTCAATCACGTCCGGCACGTCCCCTCGTCGCTCGTTTCGGTCGTCTGCTCGTTCCACAGTCAGCCGGCTGCGACCTGGCGCAGCGTGATCCGGGTCAACTCGGAAGGACGCCCCAGCCGCAGCGCAAAGCCCGGCCACAGCGCGGTGCCATTGTTCACGTAGAGCGTCATCCCGCCGACATCGTAACGACCCGAGACGAAGCCGCCATTTGCAGGTGCGGCCAATCGATCGATGCCCCAGATCAGGCCTCCATGTGTATGCCCCGACAGTTGCAGAGCGACGCCGCGTTCGGCGGCATGCCGCGCATCGCTCGGCTGGTGATCGAGCAGGATCACAGGGCCGTTCTCGGGAATGCCGTGGAGGACCGCGTCGAGATCGCGCACGGGATGCCCTGCCCGGCGAGATGCCCGGTCGGTGAGGCCCGCGAGGACCAGCTTGCCCCCCTCCCGCTCGATGACGATGTGCCTGTTTTCGAGCGACAGCAGACCGAGCGCTGCGAAGTGCGCCATCCACCCGCTGTAGCCGAAGATGTATTCGTGATTGCCCGAGATCACGTAGACGCCATCGGCCGCCCTCAAATCCCGCAACGGCTCGATGTCGGCGCGTCGCGCATCGAGCGTGCCGTCGATCAGATCGCCCGTGATCGCGATCAAATCGACATCGAGCTTGTTCGATCGTTCGACGACGTTGCGTGCCCACGACGCGGGAAACAATCGGCTGATGTGAAGATCGGTCAGTTGCAGAATCGTGTAACCGTCGAATTGCTGCGGAAGCCCGCTGATCCCGACTTCGATGTCCTTCAGCGGCGGAATGCGCATGGCCTGCTGGACGCCGATCGCGGCCGCGACGGCGGCTAGTGCAGCCAGCCCGTAGCGGACCTCGTCGGGCACGCCGACGCCGCCACCCTTGAAGGGGATTGCGAGCAGAAGCCCGGCATCGAGCGCCAGTTGCAGCAACGCCAGCAGTACGATGGCGCCGAATGCCCAGTTGAAAACGGCGACCACCGGTCGCGGAAATTCGGGAGAAAAGACCGAGCCGGACGACAGCTCGCTCCACCGGTGAAACTGCAACGCGACCAGAGCGAGCACGGCCGCGACGATCTTGGCGAAGAGCGGCAAATCCAGCGGCCACAGGAAGCGGGTCAGCAGCAGCAGGTAGATCAGGCCGAATACGAGTTGTGGAATCGGTTCTCTCCGTAAGAGATCAATGCGCTTTCTGACACAAAGCCCGGGACGCCGCGAGTTCGCCGCGGCCCGCGGGGCGTTTCTTCTCGCCACCGGGGACCGGACAGAAACAATCATCTATCGACCGCTACGCATTTGCAACGCGGTTCCATTGCCCCGCGTTCGGCCAAATAGCATTTATGCAGTGCTCTCCGTGGCGAGATGTTGCCAGCGAGGTTCCGGCAAAAGGAACGCGCGGGAGAGAGTCGCCGAACACCATTTGAGGATTCCTGCCGTGCGCTTCGTCCGATCTCTTCGCGTCTTCGCCGCCTCCGTTTTGACCGCATCATTGCTGATGGGCGCGGGCGGCGCGAGTGCCGGCGGCTGGCCGAGCCGATCGATCAAGCTGGTCGTGCCGTTTCCGCCCGGCGGCGCTGCGGATACCGTTGCCCGCGTCTACGCCGACAAGCTGAGCGAGGCGCTCAAGCAGCCCGTCGTGATCGAGAACAAGGCCGGCGCAGGCACCGCCATTGCCGCCGAAGCCGTCGCCAGTGCAGATCCCGATGGCTATACGCTGTCGCTCGCTCCCGCCGGCCAGCTCACCATCCTGCCGCACATCAACAAGGAAATCAGGTACGATCCTTTCAAGAGCTTCGTGCCGGTATCGAATCTCGCAACGGTCCCTTACGTGCTCGCAGCCAGCCCGGACACGCCGGTGTCGACGGCCAAGGAGCTCGTTGCTGCGGCGATCAAGGATCCCGGCAAGCTGACCTATTCGTCCTGCGGTCCCGGAACGCTCTGCCATCTGAGCGGCGAGTTGTTCCAGAGCCAGACCGGAACGAAGCTGCTGCACGTGCCGTTCAAGGGCAGCGCTCCGGCGGTGAACGCGCTGCTGGGCAACGTCGTCAACCTCTCGTTCGACACGTTCACCGTGCTGGCGCCGCAGATCCGCGACGGCAAGGTGAAGGGCCTTCTCGTCACCAGCCGCGCGCGGTCGCCGCAGCTTCCCGACGTGCCGACCGCCGCCGAAGCCGGCGTGTCGGATTTCGTCGTGGATTCCTGGTTCGGCCTGGTCGCGCCCGCAGGGACGCCGGCCGACATCATCCAGCGCCTGAATGCCGAGATTGTCCGCATCGGAGCCGAGCCCGATGTCCGCGCTCGCCTGGAAGCCCAGGGCCTGCTCGTGACCACCTCGACGCCCGAGGGCTTCGCGGACACCATAAAGGCCGACTACGCCCGCTGGGGCAAGGTCATCAAGGATTCCGGCGTCGAGGTCTTCTAGGGGCCGTCACTGGCGAAACCCGGCCGAGGCGCACACGAGGCGCCTCTGCTGCCAGAGTGCTGACGCGGACGTGATAACACCCGAAGCAGGAACAGAATTGCAAACGCGTCTGTAGAATGCGGGTTCTGCCGCGTGATCAAACCACGGCGTATTTGATGTGGCCTGTTTGACTTGAATGGTGGGCGCACCAGGGCTCGAACCTGGGACCCGCTGATTAAGAGTCCTGAAGATCAGCTGGTTTTTCAATAGTGTACCCGCAAACCAGGGCGAGAATGGACCCTTGATGCCATTGCGGTATTGCTGGAAGAGCAAACCGGCGCCGCGCTTACCTGGAAAGCGAGTAACTATCGGTGACGCCGTACAAGCTGCTAACAGCGGCCTGCCTATTTAATCGTCACTTTAGCGTGTTCCGTTGATGCAATGCGTCACAAAATTAATGAAGCGTCCATGTGTCCGCAACATTTCGCAGCTGAAACTGCCACTTGTTGTTTGAGAGAGGCGTCCATGGAAAAGGAATTTTCTAGACGTGCGTTAATCGTCGGCTGTTCCGTCGTTGCTACAGCGGCGCAATTTCCAACTGATCCTGCCGAAGCTCTCGACCTAAATCTAAAATTCGACGGGGCGGCAACGATCGGTCTCGACGCCGCGACCATAACTTGGGGAAGCTTGGGATTTGCGGTTGCAACTAATGTCATAGGTGCGCTTGGCGCGCGCGCATTTGGCGCAGCGCTCGGCGGAAACAATTCCGTGGATATCGACGGTCTTGCGAGAGAGTTCGCAAGACAGGTGGACGGGATTGTTCGCCGTGCGATAGCTGACAATGAGCGCGAAAAGCTCTTTTCAACCGCAAAGAGTCTGCACCGCTTGTTCTTGGATTACTACAACGCGCCGCGGGATCAGTTACTCGGTGACCTACATCGAGAGACTGTAATCGGCGTCGGTCAAGCTGTAAGACTTCGCCTCGATGGCATTGCCTCGTACGCTATCTGCGGGAGCTTGATGCTGTCCGTATATCAGGAGCAATATCTCCAATCGCAAAATGAAGGCGATCGGTTGAACCTCGTGGAAGGCGTGGACAGTCTCGTGAAGGACGTACCGGTGTTCACGTCTGCGCTGATGGAGGCAACACAAGCCCGCTTTAGTCCGATAAGGACCGTGACAGGAATGGTTCCGCCACCACCGCAGTTTGATTTTGGAGTGGACTGCTATTTTGCCGACGGGGAACTTCAACCATGTTCGACTAGGGTCCGGACTCAATTAGTCCACCATGAGACTGCGGCTGCCAACAGGATTGCAGACAGGAAGATGTCTGCGCGC
>NZ_JAFCKW010000044.1 GCF_018129965.1 Bradyrhizobium diazoefficiens
ATCCAGCCAGCATCTTGAATCACAATCCGCCAAAAACCGGAATCCCTCCGATTCAATTTAGCCAGGAAATGCTCTAGACTCCGGAAGCGGCAGGCGGCATCGCACATAAGTCCGTTCGTCCGCCCGCAGCAGCGAGAGCGATCCGGTCAGCGCGCGCACGCGCTCGTGCATCCCTGTCAGGCCCCGGCCGAACACATTGTCCGCTGGAAAGCCGCCGCCGTCGTCGGCGATCTCGATGGTGATTACGTTGCCGGCGATGACGACCTGCACATCGGCCTTGCCGGCTCCGGCGTGACGCAGCACGTTGGTCAACGCTTCCTGGATGACGCGGTAGACGGTCTGGGCCAACGGTCCATCGATCGCGCTCAGATCGGGGTCGAGCGTTGCCGTCAGGGCGATCTGTGGCGCCTGCTTGCGAAAATTAGAGAGCAGCGTCTGCACGCTGCTCTCCAGTCCCAATTCCTCGATATAGAGCGGCCGCAGCCGGTCGAGGATGCGGCGGTTGGTCTGCTGGAGCGCTTCGACCGATCGCATCACCTCCTGCGCCGCATGGCCGAGGCTTCCCACCGGGGGCGAGGCTTCGATCAGCGCGATGGTGCCGGCGCGGATGCCGAACAGCAATGGCCCGAGCTCGTCGTGCAGTTCACGGGCCAGATCGCGCCGCTCGTCGTCCTGGAGTGACACCAGGCGGTGCAGCAGGTCGCGATTGTCCCGGCTCAATTGGGCGAGCGTCGCGGCCAGTGCATTGGCTTCCTCGCAGCCCTGCCGGATTTCCGGCGGCCCCGCCACCGGGATCGGCGTCACATAGTCGCCGCGCTGCATGCGCGTGAGGCCCGCGCCGAGATTTTGCAGAGGACGCAGCGCCGAGCCCGCGAACAGATAGGCGATCACGCCGGTCAGCCCCATCAGGACGGCGATCAGGGTGGTCAGTGCCAGAAAGCCGATCCATTTCTCGAACAGGTCGGCCGACATGTCGGGCAGGAAAACGAGATCGCCGACGTGCCTGCCGTCGATGACCACCGGAAAGGCGGCCTCCGTGTCCGGCATGGCGATCAAATCGACGAACCATTGCGGCACGCTATGCAGTCCACGCAGGCCGTTCTTCCTGGAAGGCCCAGGACCCGCGTCCACTGACCGGAATTGGATATCCGAGGAGGTGCCCAGGGAATGGACGAAAGCGTCGAGCGTCTTCTGGGGATCGTTCGAGGTGCTCAGGGTGTCGTTGAGCGCCCCGGCGACCGTCCGGGTCGAGCGCCGTCCCGGCTCGTTCTCGTCGGCGAGCTGGCCGGTCGAGAAGGATTGCAGCAGCACGCCGCCCATGGCCAGCGCGGCGATGAAACTCAGGCCGAACGGGAGGAACAGTTGCGTTCTGAAGGACAGTCGTTGCCACATTAGGTCAATTCTAACGCGCAACGAGGGGATTTGCTCTTTCCATTTGTTCCCGCCGGTCTATGAGTCGAAAAACAAGAGAGCGCGCGAATGCAAGATATTGCCAAGCCGGCGACCAAGGTCCTGATCGTCGACGACCACCCCGTGGTGCTGTCCGGTTGCCGCACCCTTTTCGCCTCCGACAATTCGATCCGGATCGACGAGGCGATCGACGCCAAATCCGGGCATCGCGCCTATATCAGCAAGCGGCCGGATGTCACCGTCATCGACATCAGCCTGCCCGACGTCTCCGGCTTCGAGCTGATGCGGCGGATCCGCAAGGACGATCCCGAGGCCAAGATCATCATGTTCAGCATGAACGATGATCCGGCTTTTGTGGTGCGGGCGGTCGAACTGGGGGCGCAGGGCTATGTCTCCAAGGGCGATGATCCCCGGATTCTGCTCAAGGCGGTGCGCAAGGTCGTTGCAGGCGACAATTTCATCTCGCCGCAGCTCGCGGAGGCCGTGACCTTCTCCGGCGCTGCGATCAAGGCCAATCCGGCCTCGCAGATGACGCCGCGGGAGCTCGAAATTCTCCGGCTGCTCGGGCGTGGCGACAAGATCGTCGAGGTCGCCGAGGCACTCGGCATCTCCTACAAGACCGTCGCCAATACGACGTCTTTGCTCAAGCAGAAGCTGGGCGCCAAGAACCATTCCGACCTGATCCGGATTGCCGTGGAAATCGGAATGAACTGAACCGGCATGGAGCCGGCGATCGTGCCGCGAGCCCGAGGCGGCGGGAAAAGGTTCGGGAAAGAACAGCAATGCCAATCCAGCCTTCGCAGCTGCCAAGCGAACCGGGATAACATTCATCGGGAAAAATAGGAGCATCCGCTTCGATTGGTCGTTTTCGCCCTTGACGGTATCGTGACAGGCGACGAAAGCTGGCACCTATGATTTTCGCGGGTCCTCGACCCGCACGGGCAAACTGGGTCTGCACACATCAACGACAGACCTTCCAAGAGAGGGCTGCGGGATCACCGCAGCCCTTTTTCGTTGGAGAGGGGACGGGCCGTAAGCGGTTTCCCGACGCAGCAAAACACTTTAAGGTAGCCTGAAGCCTCTGGCTGTTAACAAGTAATTTCGTAAAATCAAAGGCTTACGGATTAAGCTCTGGCTTGGCCGGCCTTTGGAGGGCAGTTTGACTCGTTATATCTCGACCCGGGGCGAGGCCCCCGAACTCGGCTTCTGCGACGTAATGCTGACCGGGCTTGCCCGCGACGGCGGCCTGTATGTGCCGGCCACCTGGCCGCAGCTCTCGGCCGAGACCATCGCCGGCTTCTTCGGCCGCGCCTATTGGGAGGTCGCGGTCGATGTGATCCGTCCCTTCGTCGGCGGCGAGATTTCGGACGCCGACCTCGGACGCATGGCCAACGAGGCCTATGCGACCTTCCGTCACCCTGCGGTGGTGCCGCTGCGCCAGATGTCGCCGCACCAGTTCGTGATGGAGCTGTTCCACGGTCCGACGCTCGCGTTCAAGGACGTGGCGATGCAGCTGATCTCGCGGCTGATGGACCACGTGCTCGCCAAGCGCGGCCAGCGCACCACCATCGTGGTCGCGACCTCCGGTGACACCGGCGGCGCGGCTGTCGATGCCTTTGCCGGCCTCGAGAATGTCGATCTCATCGTGCTGTTCCCGCACGGCCGCATCTCCGACGTGCAGCGGCGCATGATGACGACGACGGCCGCGGCCAACGTCCATGCGCTTGCCATCGAGGGTAATTTCGACGATTGCCAGGCGCTCGTGAAGGGGATGTTCAACAACCATCGCTTCCGCGATGCGACCTCGCTCTCCGGCGTCAATTCCATCAACTGGGCGCGCATCGTCGCGCAGGTCGTCTATTACTTCACATCCGCCGTTGCCGTCGGTGCGCCGGCGCGCGCGGTGGACTTCGTCGTGCCGACCGGCAATTTCGGCGACATCTTCGCCGGCTATGTCGCCAAGCGCATGGGTCTGCCGGTGCGGACCCTGCGGATCGCCGCCAATGTCAACGACATCCTGGCGCGGACGCTGAAGACCGGGATCTACGAGGTGCGCGAGGTGCACGCCACCGCCTCGCCGTCAATGGACATCCAGATCTCCTCGAATTTCGAGCGGCTGATGTTCGAAGCCGGCCTGCGCGACGCCGCTGGCGTGCGCCGCCTGATGGACCAGTTGAAGCAGTCCGGGCGGTTCGTGCTGCCTGATGCGACGCTCGCTGCGATCCGCGAGGAGTTCGACGCGGGACGCGCCGACGAGACCGAGACCGCGGCTGCCATCCGCGCCGCCTGGCGCGAGGCGGGCGAACTGGTCGACCCCCATACCGCGGTCGCGCTCGCGGTCGCGGACCGCGACACCACCGACACGACAGTCCCCAGCATCGTGCTCTCCACCGCCCATCCGGCCAAATTCCCCGATGCGGTCGAGGCGGCCTGCGGCCAGCGGCCGCAACTGCCCGCCTGGCTCGAAGGTCTGATGACCAAATCCGAACACATGAAGGTGATGAAGAACGAGCAGGGCGAGGTCGAGCGGTTCGTGCTGTCGGTCAGCCGCGCCGCGAAACAGGGAGTTGCCGGATGAGTGTCGAGATCTCCAAGCTTTCGTCCGGCCTGACCGTCGTCACCGACAAAATGCCTCATCTGGAGACTGCGGCGCTCGGCGTCTGGGCCGGCGTCGGCGGACGCGACGAGAAGCCGAACGAGCACGGTATCTCGCACCTCCTGGAACATATGGCGTTCAAGGGCACGACCCAGCGCTCCTCGCGCGAGATCGTCGAGGAAATCGAGGCGGTCGGCGGCGACCTCAATGCCGGCACATCGACCGAGACGACGTCCTATTATGCGCGCGTGCTCAAGGCCGACGTGCCGCTGGCGCTCGACGTGCTCGCCGACATCCTGGCCAATCCCGCCTTCGAGCCGGAGGAGCTGGAGCGCGAGAAGAACGTCATCGTCCAGGAGATCGGCGCCGCGCAGGACACCCCCGACGACGTCGTGTTCGAGCACCTCAACGAGCTCTGCTATCCCGACCAGCCGATGGGCCGCTCGCTGCTCGGCACGGCCAAGACGCTCGGCGCCTTCAACCGCGACATGCTGCGCGGCTACCTCTCGACGCATTATCGCGGGCCCGACATGGTGGTCGCCGCGGCCGGCGCGGTCGATCACGAGCAGGTGGTTGCCGAGGTCGAGCGGCGCTTTGCCAGTTTCGAGGGAACGCCGGGGCCAAAGCCGCAATCCGCCATGTTCGGCAAGGGCGGCGCCAAGGTGGTGCATCGCGAGCTCGAGCAGGCGCATCTGACGCTGGCGCTGGAAGGCGTGCCGCAAGGCGATCTGTCGCTGTTCTCGCTCCAGGTCTTCACCAACATCCTCGGCGGCGGGATGTCGTCGCGGCTGTTCCAGGAGGTCCGCGAGAAGCGCGGGCTCTGCTATTCGATCTACACGTTCCACGCGCCCTACAGCGACACCGGCTTCTTCGGCCTCTACACCGGCACCGATCCCGCCGACGCGCCGGAGATGATGGAGGTCGTGGTCGACATCATGAACGATTCGGTGGAGACGCTGACCGAGGCCGAGATCGCGCGGGCCAAGGCGCAGATGAAGGCCGGCCTCCTGATGGCGCTGGAGAGCTGTTCGTCCCGCGCCGAGCAACTCGCCCGCCACGTTCTGGCCTACGGCCGGCCGCAGACCGTGGAGGAACTGGTGGCCCGGATCGACGCCGTCAGCGTCGAATCGACCCGGGACGCGGCGCGGGCACTGCTGTCGCGGAGCCGGCCTGCGGTTGTCGCATTAGGCAGTGGCAGGGGTCTGGACACGGCGGTGTCTTTTGCGGAAGGATTGACCCGGGTACGAGCCAAGGCGCGGCTGCATTAGGAGCGGCGCACCGGCTGATATGCCCCAGAAAGCATCGCCATGGCCCTCTTTCGCCTGCCATCCAGTGGACCCGCTGCCCTCGCGCCGCGCGGCAACGGGCTGTTGCTGCGCGCCCCGCAGATGTCGGACTTCATGCAATGGGCGCATCTGCGCGAATCCAGCCGCGAATATCTCACGCCCTGGGAGCCGATCTGGCCGTCGGACGACCTCACCCGCTCCGGTTTCCGCCGCCGTCTGCGCCGTTATTCCGAGGACATCGCGGCGGACCGTTCCTATCCCTTTCTGGTCTTCCGTGAGCTTGACGGCGCCATGGTCGGCGGCATCACCCTCGCCAATGTCCGGCGCGGCATCGTGCAGGCGGGCACCATCGGCTATTGGGTCGGCAAGCCCCATGCCCATCGCGGCTACATGACGGCCGCGCTCCGGGTGCTGCTGCCGACGCTGTTCGGCGAGCTCAATCTGCACCGGGTCGAGGCCGCCTGCATCCCGACCAATGCGCCGTCGATCCGGGTGCTGGAGAAGTGCGGTTTCTCCCGCGAGGGGCTGGCGCGCCGGTATCTCTGCATCAACGGGGTCTGGCAGGACCATCTGCTGTTCGGTTTGCTGCACGAGGATTTCCGCGGCTGAGCCCGCTCATCCGCAGGGCGAGGGTCCCAGCGGGGTTGCCTCGTTTTCCTTGCCTCGTTTTCCTTGCCTTGTTCTCCTGCCTTGTTGTCCCTGCCTTGGGTTCGCCGATTTTGACGATATAACGCGCATGTCCGGCCGCGATCGGCCGGATGTTGTGATGGAGTAGAGGCGTTGATGGTGAAGCAGCTTCGATCATTGCGGCGCGTGCTGCGGCAGGGCCCGCTGATCGTACTGGCGCTCTCGGTGTCGCTTGCGACGGTCTCGCCGGCCCCGGCGCAGTCGCTGACCGACCGTTTCAAGGGCTTGTTTGGCGGCAAGTCCGACGAGCCGGCCCAGCCCAAGCCGGCCCCCGCGCCCGGCCAGCCGGCGGCGGATGACGACGTCGATTGCCCGCAGGTCACGGTGCGCGCCGGAGCCTCGACCTATGCAGTCGGAGCTACCGGAAAGCCGGCCACTGGCAACGAGGTCCGTTTCCAGGCCACCATCACCAAGATGGCGCGGGAATGCTTCCGCAGCGGCGGCGATATCACGGCGCGGATCGGCATCCAGGGCCGCGTCATCGCCGGTCCCGCCGGTGCGCCCAACACGGTCGACGTGCCCTTGCGCATCGCCGTCGTACAGGGCGGCGTCGGTGAAAAAGTGATCGCCTCGAAGGCTTACCGGACCACGGTGGGCATGGCGGAAGGCGGCAGCGTGCCCTTCACCTTCATCGCCGAGGATCTGGCCTATCCGGTGCCGTCGGCGGCCGTCGCCGATTCCTACATCTTCTATGTCGGCTTCGACCCGCAGGCGCTCACGCCGGAGCCGAAGGCCAAGCCGAAGAAGAAGTAGGGGCAGCTACGAACTCCGTCGTCGTGCCCGGGCTTGTCCCGGGCATCCACGTCTTGGCGACACCGGGAAAGAACGTGGATGGCCGGGACAAGCCCGGCCATGACGGCGCGGAAGCATCCTGCCCAACAAAAAAGCCGGCGCTCATCGCGCCGGCTTTTTTGATTGAGATGAGGCAGTGCCCTCAGTTCAGCTTCTGCCGGACCTCGGTGATGCCCTTGGCGAGCAGATCGTCGGCGACCTGGCCCTTGACCGTCTGCGACAGGATCGTGGAGGCGGCCTGGACGGCGGCTTCCGCGGCTGCGGCGCGGACATCCGCCAGCGCCTGGGCCTCGGCGAGCGCGATCTTGCCCTCCGCGGTCTTGGTTCTCCGGGCGACGAAGTCTTCCACCTTGGCCTTGGCTTCGGTTGCGATGCGCTCGGCTTCGCTCCTGGCGTTGGCGATGATGTCGGCAGCCTCACGTTCGGCCGAGGCGGTGCGTGCCTTGTAGTCGGCCAGCACCTTGGCGGCTTCCTGCTTCAGACGCGTCGCGTCGTCCAGTTCGGCCTTGATGCGGTCGGCGCGATGGTCGAGCGCAGCCATCGCCTTCTTGAAGACCCCGAGATAGCCGAACAGGACCATCAGGATCACGAAGGCAATGGCGACCCAGGTTTCAGGATCGAAGAACATATCGACTAACCCTTCAAGGACGCATCAACGGCGGCATTGACCGACGCTGCATCCGGAACGACGCCCGTGAGCTGCTGCACGATCTGGGCTGCCGAATCGGCCGCGATGGCGCGGACGTTGCTCATGGCGGTGGCGCGGGTCGAGGCGATGGTCTTCTCCGCCCCGGCGAGCTTGGCCGCCAATTGTTCTTCCAGCGCCTTGCGCTCGGCGTCCGCCTGCGCATTCGCCTTGTCGCGGGATTCGTTGCCGATCGCCTGCGCACGCGCGCGCGCCGCAGCGAGCTCGCTTTCGTAGGCCTTCAGCGCCGCTTCTGACTGATCCTTCAGCTTCTGCGCTTCGGCGAGGTCGCCCTCGATCTTGTTCTGACGCGCCTCGATCGCACCGCCGACCTTCGGCAGAGCGAGCTTGGACACGACCACGTAAAGCACGACGAAGAAGATGCCGAGCGACACCAGCTGCGAAGCATAGGTGCTGCTCTCGAACGGCGGGAAGCCGCCACCGTGGTGACCACCGTCAGCCTCGGTATGGGCGGCTGCCGCCGGACCCTTCGCCCCGCCATGACTCTCAGCCATGGAGTACTCCTGTTGCTGTCAGGCGCGCCGCTTCGGTCGAAGCGGCGCGAAGAACGTCGTCCTCAGAGCGGAACGAACAGCAGCAGCAGTGCGATCAGCAGCGAGAAGATGCCGAGCGCTTCGGTCACGGCGAAGCCGAAGATCAGGTTGCCGAACTGGCCCTGAGCGGCCGAGGGGTTGCGAACGGCTGCGGCGAGGTAGTTGCCGAAAATCACGCCCACGCCGACGCCCGCGCCGCCCATGCCGATGCATGCGATGCCCGCGCCGATAAGTTTTGCTGCTGCCGGATCCATTTTAGACTCCTTGGAAGAAAGATTGGGTTGTGGGTGGAAATTCCCCGGACCGCTCAGTGTCCCGGATGAATGGCGTCGTTGAGGTAGATGCAGGTCAGGATCGCAAACACATAGGCTTGCAGGAACGCGACCAGGATCTCGAGGGCGTACAGTGCGACTGTCAGCGCCAGCGGCAGCACGCCGCCGACCCAGCCCAGCGCGCCGAGCGAGAAGCCGAGCATGGCGACGAAGCCCGCGAACACCTTCAGCGCGATGTGGCCGGCCAGCATGTTGGCGAACAGACGGACGCTGTGCGAGACCGGCCGCAGGAAGAACGACAGGACCTCGATGAACATCACCAGCGGCAGGATGTAGCCCGGGACACCGTGGGGCACGAAAATCGAGAAGAATTTCAGGCCGTTCTTGGCAACGCCGTAGATCAGGACCGTGAAGAACACCAGCAGCGCCAGGGCCGCCGTCACGATCAGATGGCTCGAAATGGTGAAGGTGTAGGGAATGATGCCGATCAGGTTCGAGACGCAGATGAACATGAACAGCGAGAAGATCAGCGGGAAGAACTTCATGCCTTCCGAGCCGGCGGTCGAACGGATGGTCGACGCCACGAACTCGTAGGAGATTTCGGCGACCGACTGCAGCCGCCCCGGAACCAGCTGGGCGCCGCTCGCCAGCATCAGCAGCGAGATGATCGCCACGGCGATCAGCATGTAGAGCGAGGAATTGGTAAAGGCGATCGTCTGATTGCCGATATGGCCAAGCGTGAAGAGCGGCTCGATGTTGAACTGGTGGATCGGGTCGATTTTCATCAGCGCGGCATCTCTTGTCTGCCGGGCAAAAGCCGGCGGGTCTCGGTCTGCCGGCCGGGCCGGCCCGTACCGGCGGGACCGGTACGATCATTCCTCTCCTGTGCGGATCGCTTAGGAACCACCGCGCCTGTTATGACCCGCGCCCGCCGATCTCACCACATTCACCACGCCGGCCACGAAGCCCAGCAACAGGAACACGATAAACCCGAAAGGCGACGTCGACAGCAAGCGGTCGAAACCCCAGCCAATCCCCGCTCCGACAGCGACACCGGCGACCAACTCGGAGGATAACCGGAAACCAAGCGCCATCGCCGAGGCTCTGGCCGCTCTGTCTTCACCGTCACCTGCGGGTTGCTCGGTCTTGATGTGGCGGTCGCGAAGTTCGGACAACCGCTGATCAAGACTTCCGAGCCGTTCGGAAAGCGCAGCTTCCTCGGACGATCTATCGCGATCTCCATCCCCGCCGTGTCCCGTGCCTTGTGTCATGCAACGAAGACCCGAAACGCCGCGGCTGAATGGAAATTACGCCCGCCACCCTCAAAAGCCGCGCGGACCATACTGATGGCCCATAATCAAGTCAAGCCAAGTCACGATTGCGTCGCCTTCTATTATGTGGCTGATTTTCCTGATGATATTGGCGTGTGCGGCAGCGCTGCACACAGCGTGACGCCGCACCGCAGCAGCTCTGGTCACGATCGGCGAACGCGGCCGCGATTTCGCCGTGCTGCCGGGATCAAACCGGCCGATGCGATCGTCGATGTCAGTCGCGCGTTTTTGGCGGCGGATTGTCCTGGCGGCGTGTAGAATCCGGACGTGCGACCTGCGCGTCGTGGCGGAGAGCGCGATGAGACCTGCGACATCATCCAAAGCAACATGGCTTGCGGCAGCGGCGCTTGCCGCGGCGATGGCCACCAGTGGTGGCCTCGTGGCCGCGCAATCGGCGCCCGACACCGAGAACGGCCGCTACAGCATGACGCCCATCCCCGACGGCGTGCTGCGGCTCGACACCCGCACCGGCACGGTGTCGACCTGCACCAGGAACGGCGCGGGCTGGGCCTGCTATGCGGTGCCCGACGAACGGACCGCGCTCGACGCCGAGATCGGCCGGCTTCAGGCCGAGGTCGAGAAGCTGAAGGGGCAACTCGCGGCGGGGCCGACCGTGTCCGGCAAGATCGACGAGCCGATGGCGAAATCGGATCCGCTGAAGAAGGCGGAGCCGAAGGTCGCCGAGGGCGAGCGCAGGATCGAGATCCCGCTGCCGAGCGACCAGGACGTCGATCGCGTGATGTCCTTCCTGGAAAAAGCCTGGCGCCGGCTGATCGACATGGCCAACCGCGTGCAGAAGGACGTGTCGGGGAAGATTTGACGCCCCTTCGCGCGATCGATGCGTTGAGCTGCCGTCGGGTGGGCAAAGGCGTTCTTATCCCGTGCCCACCACCTATCCATATACAGACGGAAATGGTGGGCACGCTTCCGCCTTCGCTCTTCGAGCTACGGCGGACAAGTCGCTTTGCAAAGACTACGGCAGTGTTCGATATAGCGAGACCATTCATGACATCAGGCAAATCCGTCACGCGCTCGGCGCCATCGTCGGTGCAGGCCACCATCATCGCATCGTCGCTGCTCACCGTGCAGACCCAGGGCCGCGGCTTCACCGATCTCACCGGCGAGGCTGCGAAATTCATCAAGGAGGTTGGCGCGCGCGAAGGCGCGCTGACGCTGTTCATCCGTCACACCTCGGCCTCGCTGACGATCCAGGAGAACGCCGACCCGTCGGTGCTCGTCGATCTCACCACGGCGCTGTCGCGGCTCGCGCCTGAAAATGTTGGATGGACGCACGATACCGAAGGCCCTGACGATATGCCGGCGCACGTCAAGACCATGCTCACGCAAACCTCGCTTCAGGTACCGGTGCTGAACGGCAGGCTTGCGCTCGGGACCTGGCAGGCGATCTATCTGATCGAGCACCGTGCCCGCCCGCACCGGCGCGAGGTGGTGCTGCAGTTCATCGGCGGTAATCAATAAGTCCCAAAACAAAACCGGCCGCGGAGACCGCGGCCGGTTGATGGTGTCGATCGCTGCTGTCGATCAGGTCGCCTTGATGTCGACGTCCTTGGTCTCGGGCAGCAGGAAGAAGCCGATCACGACCGTGATGGAAGCGAAGATGACCGGATACCAGAGACCCGCATAGATATCGCCCGTGGAGGCCACGATGGCGAAGGCGGTCGCGGGCAACAGGCCACCGAACCAGCCGTTACCGATGTGGTAGGGCAGCGACATCGAGGTGTAGCGGATGCGGGTCGGGAACAGTTCGACCAGCATCGCGGCGATCGGGCCGTACACCATGGTGACGAAGATCACCAGGATGAACAGCAGTCCCACGGTCGCGGCCACCTGCGGACGGAAGATGTCGAACGGATGCGCCATCTTCACGATGCCGGCGTCCCCGGTCTTCGGATAGCCGGCGGCCTGCACGGCGGCGAGAACTGCCGGGTTGCCGTCCTTGGCGTTGGCGTAGGCGACGTCCTTGCCGTTGACCGTCACCTTGACGCCCGAGCCTGCTGCGCCGGCAGAGGTCGTGTACCGGACCGACGACTGGGCGAGGTAGGCGCGTGCGGTGTCGCAAGGCGCGGTGAAGACGCGGGTGCCGACCGGGTTGAACAGATCGCCGCAACCGGCGGGATCCGCCACCACCTCGACCTTGACCGACTCGATCGCCTTTTCCAGCGCCGGGTTGGCGTTGGTGGTGATCATCTTGAAGATCGGGAAGAAGGTCAGCGCCGCGATCAGGCAGCCGCCGAGGATGATCGGCTTGCGGCCGATCTTGTCGGAGAGCATGCCGAACACGACGAAGAAGCCGGTGCCGAGCAGCAGCGACCAGGCGATCAGCAGGTTGGCCGTATAGCCGTCGACCTTCAGGATCGATTGCAGGAAGAACAGCGCGTAGAACTGGCCGGTGTACCAGACCACGCCCTGGCCCATGACGCCGCCGAGCAGCGCGAGCAGCACGAGCTTGCCGTTCTGCCAGTTGCCGAAGGCTTCCGTCAGCGGGGCCTTCGAGCTCTTGCCCTCGTCCTTCATCTTCTGGAAGATCGGTGATTCATTCAGCCGCAGCCGGATCCAGACCGAAACGCCGAGCAGCAGCACCGAGACCAGGAACGGAATGCGCCAGCCCCAGGCCGCGAACTCGGTCTCGCCGATTGCGGAGCGGGTGAACAGGATCACCAACAGCGACAGGAACAGGCCGAGCGTGGCCGTCGTCTGAATGAAGGAGGTGTAATAGCCGCGCTTGCCGTCCGGCGCATGCTCCGCGACATAGGTCGCTGCACCGCCATATTCACCGCCGAGCGCCAGGCCCTGGGCGAGGCGCAGCCCGATCAGGATGATCGGTGCCGCGATGCCGATGGTGGCCGCGTTGGGCAGCATGCCGACGATGAAGGTCGACAGACCCATGATCAGGATGGTGACGAGGAAGGTGTATTTGCGGCCGACGATGTCGCCGACGCGGCCGAACACGATGGCGCCGAACGGACGGACCAGGAAGCCGGCGGCGAAGGCCAGCAGCGCGAAGATGTCGCGCGTTGCCGGCGGATAGGCCGAGAAGAACTGCGCGCCGATGATGCCGGCCAGCGACCCGTAGAGATAGAAATCGTACCACTCGAAGACGGTACCGAGCGAGGAGGCGAGAATGACGAAACGTTCGTCCTTCGTCATCCCTCCCTCGCGTGTTTGAGATACAGCGATTGTCGACATGTTGAGTAGCTCCCCGAACTACGTTTCCTCACGCCCCGGACCTCCGGTCGTGCCGGATCAATCCAGGTCTTGGCTCCAAGGTAACATCGGCGTGAAACCCGCCCCAATACGACTTTCGGCCTTGCGCACTGACGTGCGCCTGACGCAACGGGCCGACATCCGGCAACATAATGCCGGCTCGGGGATTAACCCCGTTCCCGCAAAGGGATAATGTCCGCTTGCATGCCAGCACTGGGCGGGAAAGAATTGACCAAGGCCCGCGCCGGTTGACTGGCCCGGTTCGATTGCCAGCAAGAGAACGATGAACGCTCCTTCGACCCATCTCGTCATTGCCGATGATCATCCGCTGTTTCGCGACGCGTTGCGGCAGGCCGTGTCGGGCGTCCTGACCTCGGCCAGGATCGACGAGGTCGGCTCGTTCGAAGATCTGACCAAGTTCCTGGAGCAGACCTCCGGCGTCGATCTGATCCTCCTCGACCTCTCGATGCCCGGCATTTCCGGCTTTTCCGGCCTGATCTATCTGCGCGCGCAATATCCGGCGATCCCGGTGGTGATCGTCTCGGCCTCCGACGACGGCGCCACCATCCGCCGTTCGCTCGATTTCGGCGCCTCCGGCTTCATCCCCAAGCGGTTCGGCGTCGAGACGCTGCGCGACGCCATCCTCAAGGTCATGGAGGGCGACGTCTGGGTTCCTGCCGACATCGACCTGTCGGCCGTAGCCGACCCTGACATGACCCGTCTGCGCGACCGTCTGGTCACGCTGACGCCGCAGCAGGTCCGGGTGCTGATGATGCTGTCGGAAGGTCTGCTCAACAAGCAGATCGCCTACGAGCTCGGCGTCTCAGAAGCGACCATCAAGGCGCATGTCTCGGCGATCCTGCAAAAGCTCGGCGTCGAGAGCCGCACGCAGGCGGTAATCGCTGCGGCGAAGATCGCCGGCGGCCAGTGGAAGCAGGGCACGCCGACGGGGTAGGGCGTGAAGCCAAGGCGCCGCGGGAAAGTGAGCGCATGTCTCGCCCCACTCTCGGTGTCATCGTCCGCCAGGCGGACGATCCAGTATTCCAGAGACGCCTGTGAGCGAATCGAGACGCCGCGGCGTACTGGATTCCTTCCTTCGCGGGAATGACAGCGGTGGTTGGCGAAAAAGCTTGCCGCCCCACGAGTGTGGAGGAAGCGTGCGCCAATTCTCATGACCCGGAACGCTGCGCGATCGTCTCCGACGAGGCGTCCCTACTCCGCCGCCACCATCTGCTGCGTACGCCACTGCCCGAGCAGTGCGCGCAGCGAGGCCGGCTTCACCGGCTTGTTGAGCACCGCGATCTTCTCGTCGCGCGCGGCGACCTGAACGGCGGGGCTGCGATCGGCGGTGATCAGGATCGCGGGGATGCCGTCGCCGAAGCGGCGGCGGATGTCGCGGATCGCGGCGATGCCGTTGCCGCGGTCGAGATGATAGTCGACCAGCAGGCCGGTGACGCGGCGGCCGGCGGCCTCCATGGCCGCCATGGCGCTTTCGGGATCGGCAACCGCGATCACCTCGGCGTCCCACGCCTTCATCAGCGTGCGCATGCCGTCGAGGATCGCAGCATCGTTCTCGATGCAGACAATGAGAGCACCCGAGATCGGCGTGCGCGCCAGCGGCGTCGCGCTGGTCACCGCGGCAGTGTGGGTGATCGCCTTCGCCGTCGGCACCGTCACGGAAAACACCGAGCCGCCGCCGGCATTGGAGTCGATGGCGATGCCGTGATTGAGCACGCGCGCGAGACGCTCGACGATCGAGAGCCCGAGGCCGAGGCCGCGCGCGATCCGCGCGCCCTGCTCGAGGCGATGGAATTCCTTGAAGATCTCGCCGCGCTTGACCGGGGGGATGCCGACGCCGGTGTCGTAGACGCAGATCTTGAGCGAGGGGCCCTGGCGGCGGCAGCCGACCAGCACGCGGCCGCGCGGGGTGTATTTGATCGCGTTGGAGATCAGGTTCTGCAGGAGGCGCCGCAGCAGCAGGCGGTCGGATTCGACCGGGAGCGAGCAGGGCACGAAGGCGAGTTCCAGATTCTTGGCGCGCGCGCTCGGCGCGAACTCGATCTCCAGCGAGCGCATCAGATCGGCCATCTTGAAGCTCGAGATCGAGGTCGCCATCGCGCCGGCATCGAGCCTCGAGATATCGAGCAGCGCGCCGAGGATCTCCTCGATGGCCTGGAGCGATTCGTCGATGTTCTCGACCAGCCGGGTCTCCTCGCCGCTGTGCTGGCGCTCGACCAGGCTGGTAACATAGAGCCGCGCCGCGTTCAGCGGCTGGAGAATGTCGTGGCTGGCGGCGGCGAGGAACCGCGTCTTGGAGATGCTGGCGTCTTCCGCCGCGCTCTTGGCCAGCGCCAGCTCGGAGTTCAGCCGAGTCAATTCCTCGGTACGGTCGCGCACGCGCTTTTCCAGCGTCGCATTGGCGCGCTCCAGCGCTTCGGCGGCCTCGAAGCTGGGCGTGACGTCGGTGAAGGTGATGACGAAGCCGCCGCCGGGCATGCGGTTGGTGAGCACCTCGATCACCATGTGGCGGTCGGGCAGGCGTTCCAGATAGGGCTCGCCGTCGGTGGTGTAGGCCGCGAGCCGCCGTTCCAGCGCGGCCTCGCGCCCGGCCGGATCGTCCGGATCGCTCACGCCCATGAATTCCAGGATCTCGCGGAGCGGCGTGCCGAACTGGATGACATGCGGGGGCACGTTGAGGAGGTCGCCGAACTGCCGGTTGGAGCAGATCAGCATCAGGTCGGCGTCGAACACCGCGATGCCCTGGCGCACATGGTTGAGCGCGGTCTGCAGGATCTCGCGGTTGAAGTGCAGCGCTGCATGGGAATCGTCGAGCAGCTTCAGCGCGGCTTTTGCCGACACCGTGCGCTTGCGCAGCAGCAGCGACATCACGAGGCGCGAGGACGCGGCTCCGATCGAGGAGGCGATCAGATGCTCGGCGTGCTGCAGCAGCTCGAAATCAGCCGGTGCGCCCGGCTCGAGCCGCACATTGCGCCGCGCCGAGAAGGCCTCGAACGAATGCCGCGCCCGGTCGGGCCCGAGATATTGCGCGACCGTGGTCTGGATGTCCTGCACCGTGACGGTGGTGCGCCAGCGCCGGAAGTTCGGCGAGATCGGCGCCAGCGTGTTGGGCACGAACAGATCGGCCTGCACCAGTTCGATCGACGACGGCCGGCGCGCCAGCGATAGCAGCACATAGGTGAGGATGTTGAGCGACAGCGACCAGATCACGCCGTGCATCAGCGGCGGCAGGTCGGCGCCGAACAGCGCCTGCGGCCGCAGCGCCTCGATCCCGAACGGGCCGTGCTGGAGCAGCAGGATGCCAGACGTCGAGGAGTCCATGAAGCTCGGGATGAACAAAGTATAGAGCCACACCGCAAAGCCGACCAGCATGCCGCCGATGGCGCCGCGCGCGGTCGCCCGCCGCCACAGCAATCCGCCGAAGAAGCTCGGTGCAAGCTGCGCGATGGCGGCAAAGGAGAGCAGGCCGATCGCGGCAAGCTGGGTGTTGCCGAGCGCGCGGTAGTAGAAATAGGCCATCACCATGATGGCAAAGATCGCGAGCCGTCGCGAGCGCAGCAGGAAGTCGCTGAAATCGGCGCCGCCGGTGCGTCCCTCCGGCCGCCGCTGCAGCACCAGCGGCACGACGAGGTCGTTCGAGACCATGATGGAGAGCGCAACGCATTCGACGATCACCATCGCGGTCGCCGCGGACAGGCCGCCGACGAAGATGGCGACGCTGAGCAGGTCCGCGCCGCCTTCCATCGGCAGCGCCAGCACGTACATATCCGGGTCGGCGGCGCCGAACGGGAAGCTGACGAGGCCGGCGAGCGCGATCGGAATCACGAACAGGTTGATGGCGACGAGATAGAGCGGAAACAGCCAGCGCGCGCGGCCGACCTCGGCGTCCGAGGAATTCTCGACCACACTGACGTGGAACTGGCGCGGCAGCAGCATGATCGCGCACAGCGACAGCAGCGTCATGGTCAGGAAATTGCCGATCGACGGCGCATAGTTGATGGCGCGCACCGCCTCCGGCGTCTTCATCGCGCGCTCGATCAATTCATGCGGCGAGAACATCCAGAAGGTGACGAAGATGCCGGCGGCGAGGAAGGCGACCAGCTTGATGATGGATTCGGTCGCCACCGCCAGCATCAGGCCGTGCTGGTGCTCGGTGGCGTCGGTCTGCCGCGTGCCGAACAGCACGGCGAACGCCGCCATCGCCAGCGTCACCATCAGCGCCACGTCGCCGACGATCGGGATGTGGGAGAAGGCCTGGTCCTCGCTGAGGATGGTTTCGAGCGAGGATGCGACGGCCTTCAGTTGCAGCGCGATGTAGGGCACCGAGCCGATGATCGCGATCAGCGCCACGGTGGCCGCCACCGCCTGGCTCTTGCCGTAGCGCGCGCCGATGAAGTCGGCGATCGAGGTGATGTTATGGGCCTTGGCGAGCTGGATCACGCGGCGGAGCACGCCGGCCCCGAGCCCGATCATCAGGATCGGGCCGACATAGATCGCCAGGAAGTCGGTCGAGGTGCGGGTGGCGAAGCCGACCGAGCCGAAGAAGGTCCAGGAGGTGCAGTAGATCGCCAGCGACAGCGGATAGATCAGCCCGGACACGCGGCCGGGCCCGGCCGGCGAACGGCGGTCGCCATGGCTCGCCACCAGGAACAGAAAGCCGATATAGCCGAAGGCGGCTGCGATCACGCCCCAATCGTGCAGCATGGCGAGCGTGCTTCTCCCAGGGCGCGGCAGCGCCCGATGTCGCTTTCCGTTCAAATCTAGCGCGTTGGACGCGCGCAAGCGACAGCGAAATCCCGTGCGGGGCGGGGAACCGGGGTTGTCGTTAAGCTACAGGGCGAGCTGCCTGCACTTACCCTCCCCCTCCAGGGGGGAATTATATACTTGACAAGTACGGGCGTTCTTGGGTAGAGTCAACCCTAAGGGGAGTTGACCAATGTCCGTTTTGTCCCAGCCGCATTTCCATAACGAAGAAGCTGCAATCGCCCGGCTGGAGGCGATTGTTTGGCCTGAGGGTCCCTATTGCCCGAAATGCGGCGGCTTTGACCGCATTACGCCGGTCAAGGGTGGCCGGTTGGGCCTGCGCCGTTGCGGTCCGTGCAAGCGCGAATTCACGGTCACGGTTGGCACCATTTTCGAACGCAGCCACGTAAAACTGCACATCTGGTTTCAAGCCGCCCATCTAATGGCGTCCAGCAAGAAGGGTATTAGCGCCCATCAGCTGCACCGCACACTGAAAGTGACCTATAAGACCGCTTGGTTCATGGAACATCGGCTGCGTGAAGCCATGCGCGACGGCCACTTCAAAGTTATGGGCGGGGAAGGCAAAACGGTCGAGATCGACGAAACCTACGTCGGCGGCAAAGAGGCCAATAAGCACAAGGGCAAGCGGAACAAAAAGAACATCGGCGGCATGGGTAAGGAGCCAGTGTTCGCTCTAGTCGAGCGCGGCGGCAAAGTTCGCAGCCCCCACGTTGCCAACGTCAGCGCAAAGACCCTTGGTCCGATCCTGCGTGAGCAACTGGACGAAGCAACCAGCGTCATGAGCGATGACGGCGGAGCGCGGGTCGGCCGGATGTTTGCTACGCACCAGACGGTTAACCATAGCATCGGCGAGTATGTCCGTGGCGAGGTTCATACGAACACAATTGAGGGATATTTCTCTATCCTGAAGCGCGGAATTACGGGCACCTATCACCACGTAAGCCCGCAGCACTTGAAGCGGTATTTGGCTGAATTTGACTTCAGGTACAACGAACGGATGGCCCTTGGCGTGACTGACGAAGCTCGAACGGTGAAGGCTCTTCGTGGTATTATTGGTAAACGGTTGACCTATCGGGACTCGTCTCCGGGCACCGGCTAACGCGAGCCATCGCCATGAGTACACGGATAACGCTGAGCATAAAGGCGCGGGGAGATACCGATTCCCCGACCGTGGAAGATTTGCTTGATCAGCTGCGGGATTATTTCGACATTCTCAAGGGGGTCGAAGAAGCCCTTGCAGAGGATGGCACCAGCGCCATCCAATGGCGCATCGTAAATGCGACCAAGAATAGCCCGATTCAAGTGACTGCCGAAGCGTCTGCAAAGACGTTTGCGGTCGATGTCGCGCGCCGTGCAGAGTTGACAACACGATACACTGCGACCGGCTTGCAATTGTTGAGGCTGCGCGGAGAGCGTCCGCCCTACTTCAATGACAAGGTAATGCTCAAGGCCGAACGGTTCTTTGAGCGCGTCACAAACGGCTTGGATGAAACCAAGATCGCCTACGCTGATGACCACTTGCCGGACCTGGATATCACTCCCAGGATAGCGAGGGAGGCGGCAGCAAACGTGCGCTCTGCACTGAAGCCGCCAGATAAGCCGTACAAAGAAATCGGCTCTGTTGAAGGGACGCCGCGAACCATAGGGCGAGACGGCCACCGCCGTCTTGTGATGTGGCTTCGCGAACGCCTCACTGGCGAGGATGTAAAATGTATCCTGACTGGAGAAGCCGAGGAAGAGCTAGGCGAGCATCAGATCAAAGAGGTTTGGCAGAGCCGTCGTCTTCGCGTGTTCGGCACGCTGCACTTCAAAGGCAGGGGTAAGCTGAATCAAGTAGACGGGACCCAAATCAAGTTTTTCCGCGATAGATCTGATTTGCCTGACGTTGAAGATATTCTTGATGAAGATTTCACCGGAGGACTGTCCTCCGAGGAGTATTTGAAGAGACTGCGTGATGGCGAGCTCTCTTAAGCGTGTCTATTGGGATGCTTGCGCTTGGATCGCACTGATTCAAAAAGAAAAGATTCCGAAGCCGGGTGGCAAGATCGAAGACAGAGATCAGATGTGTCGCGGCGTTATCGAAGCGGCAAAGAAGGGCAATGTCGAAATTTTAACATCCGCGCTTTGTTTGGCGGAGGTTTGCAAGAACCCCGGTTTAGTGAAGACGCAAACGTCCGACAAAGTTGCAGCGTTCTTCGAGCGCGACTTTATTTTCGTAATCAACGTCGATACTGCCGTCGGAGAAAAGGCCCGCGAACTGATGATGGGAGGCTATGCCGGACTGAAGCCACCCGACGCCATTCATCTTGCTACTGCACTTCTATCGCCGAGCGTCGAGGAGCTTCACACCTTCGACGGCAGATTGTTGGATTTGGATGGGCTTTTGAAAAAGCCCACAGGCGAACCGCTGAAGATATGCAAGCCCGACTATGGGCCGCCAGCGCCACTACTGGAGCAACTGAATGCCGAAAAGCCCGCACCAGAAGCGCACCCCGAAGGATGACCCCGAACAATCGAAAGCCTTCATTGAGAAGGCCAAGGAGATCGGCGCGGATGAAAAGAAGTCGGCAGCCGACGAACTAATGCGGCGGCTTGCAGCCAAGAAGCCGGAGCCGCGTAAGGGGCAATGAAACTCATTTTGGCATTGATCGGGGCCTATCTGATTGTTGGGCCGATCTATGTTCGGCGGAAGCTCACTGAGCCCAACTATGTGAAGGTTCCATTGGACCTAATGCGATATAAGACCGAAGGTGGCATAGGTATATTGCTCGCTACCGCTGCTGGTTGGCCAATAGGCACGTTCATCAACCGAGAATTTGGTTACTGGATTGCCTTCGCGATGATAGCGGCGGCATTCATGTACTTGTAAAGTATATAATTCCCCTCCAGGAGAGGGTAAAAGCGAGCCCTACTCCGCGGCCATCGACTTCTGTTGCAGCGGCAGACCGAGGCGGTCCCACACCTGCAGCAGGGCTTCGGCGAGCTGATCGATCAGGCCGTCGTCGTGATACGGCGAGGGCGTGATGCGCAGGCGTTCGGTGCCCTTGGCGACGGTCGGATAGTTGATCGGCTGGATGTAGATGCCGTGCTCTTCCAGCAGCAGGTCGGAGGCCTGCTTGCACTTCTCGGCATCGCCGATGAACAGCGGCACGATGTGGGTGTGGTTCGACATCACCGGCAGACCGGCTGCGTTGAGGATCGCCTTGACGCGGGCGGCGCGGTCCTGGTGGCGCTCGCGCTCCCAGTTCGAGGTCTTCAGATGCCTGATCGCCGCCGTTGCGGCCGAGCAGATCGCCGGCGGCAGCGCGGTGGTGAAGATGAAGCCCGGCGCGTAGGAGCGCACGGCGTCGATGATCTGGCCGTTGGCGGCGATGTAGCCGCCGAGGCAGCCGAACGCTTTCGCCAGCGTGCCTTCGAGAATGTCGATGCGATGCATGACGCCGTCGCGCTCGGCGATGCCGCCGCCGCGCGGGCCGTACATGCCGACGGCATGCACTTCGTCGACATAGGTCATCGCATTGTACGTCTCGGCGAGATCGCAGATCTTCGCGAGCGGGGCGACGTCGCCGTCCATGGAATAGAGGCTCTCGCAGGCGATCAGCTTCGGCCGGTTCGGGCCGGCCGCCTTCAGCAATTCCTCGAGATGCGTGACATCGTTGTGGCGGAACACGACGCGCTCGCAGCCGGACTGGCGGATGCCTTCGATCATCGAATTGTGGTTGAGCTCGTCCGAAAGAATGAGGCAGTTCGGAATGAGCTTTGCGATGGTCGCGATGCCGGTCTGGTTCGAGACGTAGCCCGAGGTGAACAGCAGCGACGCTTCCTTGCCGTGGAGATCGGCGAGCTCGGCCTCGAGCTGCACCAGCGGATGATGCGTGCCGGCGATGTTGCGGGTGCCGCCTGCGCCGGTGCCGACGCGCGTCGCGGTCTCGACCATGGCGCCGACCACTTTCGGGTGCTGGCCCATGCCGAGATAATCGTTGGAGCACCAGATCACGACATCGCGCTTGCCCTTGGGCGAATGCCAGAGCGCGTGCGGGAAACGCCCGGCCAGGCGCTCCAGGTCGGCGAAGACGCGGTAGCGCCGTTCGCTATGGAGGCGATCGAGGGCGGAATTGAAGAACTGGGCGTAATCCATCGGCGAAACCTGCAGCGGAACCGGGCCAAAGGGCCGCATCTTTCTAGAGCTTTTCCAGCTCTAATGTCTATGCGGTATCCCACATCTGGCCGTGAGGGGCATCTGGCCAAAATGCCCTATCGTGCAATTTGAAACTTGATCCGGATCAAGTCCGCGCGAGCTGAAATGTTGCTCTGCACCATGCGGCGCTCCGCATTCCTACGGGGGTGTGGACGGCGAAGCTCACGTCGTCTTGAACTGGAGCACGCCGTCCCTGGTCTCCGCCGTCAGCCGCCCCTCGACGATCATGTAATTGACGTGGGCGACGAGTTCGCCGGCGGCAAAGCCCATCTGGTGCTCGTCCAGCACATGCTTGTTGAACACGACGGGCACCAGCGCGCGCGAGGTCTGCGGCACGTCGCGGCACGCGTCCGCGATCAGGCGGCAGCGCTCTTCGTGATGATCGGCGAGCTGCTTGATGCGGGTCTTGAGGCCATAGAACGGAACGCCGTGGCCGGGCAGCACGAGCAGATCATAGGGCAGGGTGGTAGTGAGGCTTGCGAGCGAGGCCAGATATTCGCCGAGCGAGTTCTGGTCGGGCTCGACTGCCCAAACGCTGACATTGGGCGAGATCTTGCTCAGCACCTGGTCGGCGGAGAGGAACAGCTTGTCGTCGGCGCAATACAGCATCACCTGGTCGAGCGCGTGGCCGCCGCCGGTGATGACTTTGAAGCGGCGCGTGCCGATCACGACCTCGTCGCCATGCGAGATGCGGCGGTAGGACGGCGGCAGCACCGAGACGCGCTTGAGATAGTCCTGGCCGCGGCCGAGCAGCTTTTCGGTGAGCGACTCGTCCATGCCGTGGCGGCGGAAGAACTGCCGCTGCGCCTCGCGCCGCTCCTCGGTGCCGCGGTTCTGGTGATAGACCGATTGCAGATATTCGACCTGCGACATCACCAGCGGGCAGTTGAACCTGTCGACAATCCAGCCCGCAAGGCCGACATGGTCAGGATGCGAATGGGTGACGATCAGGCGCGTGATGTTGACGCCCTTCAGCGGCCCCTCGAACAGTTTCGTCCAGGCCTCGATGGTCTCCTCGTTGCCGAAGCCGGCATCGATCATCGCATAGCCGTCGCCGTCGGCGAGCAGATAGATGTTCACATGGTTGAGGCGGAAGGGCAGCTTCAGCCGCGCCCACAACACGCCGGGCCTGACCTCCACGACCTCCTCATGGCCGGGATGCTGGTCCCAGGGGTAACGCAGGGCCTCGGCCGAAGACGGCATGGTGTCGGTTTTCGTGTTCATGCTACCCGATTAAACCCGGCGCGGGCGGTGCGCCAGCCGAAAAAGGGCGCGAGGTCCGCCCGCATAGCGGTCATTCCGGGTGGTTTTCCGTAGCCCGGATTACGCTCCGCTCCATCCGGGCTTCTGTAACGGGCCTCAGTAAGTCAATCCCTTTTTGCCTGATCCAATCGCTGGGCACTTGCTTCTGT
>NZ_JAFCKW010000045.1 GCF_018129965.1 Bradyrhizobium diazoefficiens
TCACGCTCGGCCTTCGCGACGGCCTGAACCTTGAATTCCTCCACCGCGCCGGCCATCTCGCCGATCTCGTCCCTGCGGCCGAGGCCGGGCAGTACGACGTCGAAATTGCCCGAGGCGAGCTCGCGCATCGCCTTGCACATCGCGATCATCGGACGCGAGATGCCGGTGCCGAGCAGGAAGGCGAGCACCGCGCCGAGCAGCGTGCCGCCAAAGGCCAGCATCAGCACCAATTGCTCGGTCTTCCCGATGGTCGCTTCCGATTCGGAATCCAGCCGCTGTTGCTCGGCGACCAGGTCCGCCTTCATGGCGGTGGCGCCCTGGAGGATCGCCCCGGCCGAACCGGTCATCTCGGTGACGAGCTCGTCGACCATCTTGGCATTTGCGATCAGCTTCTCCAGCGATTCGCGATAGGCGACAAGCAGCGCCTTGGCGTCTTTCAGACCGGCGACGATCTTGTCGTCCATCGAGTAGACCGCGCCGAGCGAGTTCTCGACGAATTTCAGCCGCGCCAGCGCGCTGGTCGCGATCGTCTGATCGGACGTCAGCACGAAATTGGTCGCCGCGGCGCTCGCGGTCTGGAACTGGGCGTTGACCTGCTTGGTGCCGAACTCGATCGACTGCGCCTCGGAATCGGAGGCGTTGTTACCGATGTCGTCGAGCTTGTATTTGAGGAGGTTCGCATTGCGCGTCAGCTGGTTCTGCACCAGCAGCGCGCTGTCGCGCTTGGCCTGGAGCACCTTCGCAAAGGTCGTGGAGAAGTTGGAGAACTCCCTGGCGAGCTTGTTGAGGCCCTCCTGCCGCGCCGGCTGCTTGGCGCCCTTGATGGCCTCATCGATGGCGTTCTTCAGGCTGGCCTGGGCGTCCTGTGCCGCCTTGGCGTCGTCCTCCTTGCCGGTGACGACGAAATATTTCACGGCCGAGCGATAGGCCAGCAACTCACGGTCGATGTTGCGGGCGAGGTCGGCCTCCGAAACGCTGCTGCGGTAGGACCCGACCCCGGCCGAGACCCGCTCGAAGCCGAAATAGGCAAAGGCCATGCTGCCGGCGGAGATGACCAGCACTGCGGCAAAGCCCAGAATGATCTTGGCGCGGAACCGGAGGGTCGGAAATATGGTACGCTTCGACGGCGGTGCGATACGCCCGGACATTCCCAACCCCCATTTATTCTATTCAGCCGTAGTCAGGGGCGCCCCGCCGCCAAACCCGGTTGCGCAAAACTAGGGCACAATGGATAAAGGGCCGTAAATTCGGCTTGCCCGTTCAATCCAGGGCTTCATCGGCCAAAGGCCGACCGGTTGGGCGGGTGGCTGGCATCCCACGCCCGCGGATCCTGCCGGCGCACAAGTCCGGGACTAATCATTGTACCCGAAACCGGATCAATGACCTTTCGATGACCGGGGCGACCAAAATCCTAGTTGCAAAGTCCGGGGGCCGCGGTCTCTAATTAGAAACAATCAAAATCAATCCCCGGGAGGTACATTCCGTGTCTACAGTCAAACTGACGGTGAACGGCAAGGCCGTTGCCGTCGATGTCGAGGACCGCACGCTGCTGGTCCAGCTCCTGCGCGACAACCTCAACCTGACCGGGACCCATGTCGGCTGCGACACCAGCCAGTGCGGCGCCTGCGTCGTCCACGTGGACGGCAAGACGGTGAAGTCCTGCACCATGCTGGCGGGCCAGGCCGACGGCGCCAACGTCACCACCATCGAAGGCATCGCCAAGGGCGACGAGTTGCACCCGATGCAGGCCGCTTTCCGCGATAATCACGGCCTGCAGTGCGGCTATTGCACGCCGGGCATGATCATGTCCGCGATCGACATCGTGCACCGCCATGGTGGCAATCTCGACGAGACCACCGTTCGCCAGGAGCTCGAAGGCAATATCTGCCGCTGCACCGGCTACCACAACATCGTCAAGTCGGTGCTGGACGCGGCCGGCCGCATGAAGGTCTCGCAGGCGGCCGAATAAAGCGGCTCCGCCTCGAAAAGAACCATCGCTGCGGCTTTCGAGGGAAAGCGCAGTCAAGACAATTCCGGTCGGGAGGACCAGACAATGGGTGTTGAAGGCATCGGCGCGCGCGTCGTGCGCAAGGAAGACAAGCGTTTCATTACCGGCAAGGGCCGCTACGTCGACGACATCAAATTGCAGGGCATGACCCATGCCCATTTCATCCGCAGTCCGCACGCGCACGCCAAGGTGAAGGGGATCGACTCGTCCGCCGCGCTGAAGATGCCGGGCGTGGTCGCGGTGCTGACCGGGCAGCAGATCGTCGACGACAAGGTCGGCAACCTCATCTGCGGCTGGGCCATCACGTCCAAGGATGGCAGCCCGATGAAGATGGGCGCATGGCCGGCGATGGCGCCGGAGACCGTGCGCTTCGTCGGCCAGGCCGTCGCGGTCGTGATCGCAGAGAGCAAGAATCTGGCGCGTGATGCGGCAGAAGCGGTCGTCGTCGATTATGAAGAGCTCCCGGCGGTCGCCGACGTTCACGCCGCGATCAAGGCTGGCGCGGTGCAGCTTCATCCTGAGGCGCCCGGCAACCAGGTCTATGACTGGGTGATCGGCGACGAAGGCGGGACGGATGCCGCCTTCGCCAAGGCCGCCAACGTCGTGAAGCTCGACGTCACCAACAACCGCCTCGCGCCGAACGCGATGGAGCCGCGCGCGGCGATCGCCGATTACGACTCGGCGGAAGAGCACTTCACGCTCTACACGACCTCGCAGAACCCGCACGTCGCCCGCCTCGTGCTGTCGGCGTTCTACAACATCGCTCCCGAGCACAAGCTGCGGGTGATCGCACCCGACGTCGGCGGCGGTTTCGGCTCCAAGATCTTCATCTATCCCGAGGAGATGGTGGCGCTGTGGGCGTCGAAGAAGGTCGGCCGTCCCGTGAAGTGGACCGGCGACCGCACCGAGGCGTTCCTTACCGACGCACACGGCCGCGACCATGTGACCCATGCCGAAATGGCGTTCGACGCCAACAATAAGATCACCGGCCTGAAGGTGAAGACCTACGCCAATTTCGGCGCCTACATGTCGCTGTTCTCGTCGTCGGTCCCGACCTACCTCTACGCGACGCTGCTGTCGGGCCAGTACAACATTCCGGCGATCCATGCCGAGGTGATCGGGGTCTACACCAACACCACGCCGGTCGACGCCTATCGCGGCGCGGGCCGGCCCGAGGCGAGCTATCTGATCGAGCGGCTGATGGAGACGGCGGCGCGGCAGCTCAAGGTCGATCCGGCCGCACTGCGCCGTGCCAACTTCATCACGGAGTTCCCGCATCAGACGCCGGTGATCATGGCCTATGATGTCGGCGACTTTAATGCCTCGCTGGACGCGGCGATGAAGGCGATCGACTATGCCGGCTTCGCCGATCGCAAGGCCAAGGCGAAGGCCGACGGCAAGCTGCGCGGTATCGGCGTATCCTGCTACATCGAGGCCTGCGGCATCGCGCCGTCCAAGGCTGTCGGCAGTTTGGGCGCCGGCGTCGGCCTGTGGGAATCCGCGGAGGTGCGGGTCAACCCGGTCGGCACCATCGAGATCCTCACGGGCTCGCACAGCCACGGCCAGGGTCACGAGACCACGTTCTGCCAGCTCGTCGCGGAGCGCCTCGGCATTCCCATCAGCCAGGTTTCGATCGTCCACGGCGACACCGACAAGGTGCAGTTCGGCATGGGCACCTACGGCTCGCGCTCGGCGGCCGTCGGCCTCACCGCGATCCTGAAGGCGATGGAGAAGATGGAATCCAAGGCCAAGAAGATCGCCGCGCATGCACTGGAAGCCTCGGAGGCCGACATCGTCATCGAGAACGGCGAGTTCAAGGTCACCGGCACCGACAAGGCGATCGCGCTTCCGATGGTCGCGCTCGCGGCCTACACCGCGCACAATCTGCCTGACGGGATGGAGCCGGGCCTGAAGGAAAGCGCCTTCTATGACCCGACCAACTTCACCTTCCCGGCGGGCACATATATCTGCGAACTCGAGGTCGATCCCGGCACCGGCAAGACTTCCTTCGTCAACTTCGTCGCGGCCGATGATTTCGGCCGGCTGATCAACCCGATGATCGTGGAAGGCCAGGTTCACGGCGGCCTCGTGCAAGGCATCGGCCAGGCGCTTCTGGAACATGCGATCTACGACGCCAGCGGCCAGCCGGTGACGGCCTCGTTCATGGACTACGCCATGCCGCGCGCCGACGATGTGCCGTCGTTCAACCTCTCCCACACCACGACGCTGTGCCCGGGCAACCCGCTCGGCATCAAGGGCTGCGGTGAGGCCGGCGCGATCGGTGCCTCTGCGGCCGTGATCAACGCGATCACGGATGCGATCGGCAAGAACAATCTGGAAATGCCCGCGACCCCTGACCGGGTGTGGCGCACGATCCACGCGGCCTGAGAGGAGCAAGAAGATGTACCAGACCACTTATCATCGCGCGTCCTCCGTCGACGAAGCGGCCAGCCTGTTCGCCAAGGGCAACGAAGCAAAATTCCTCGCCGGCGGCCAGACGCTGCTGCCGGTGATGAAGCAGCGCCTCGCAAGTCCCTCGGACGTGATCGACCTCGGCAAGATCAAGGAGTTGCAGGGTGTCGAGCTCTCGGGAGATGTGCTGACCATCAAGGCCGGCACGACCTATTTCGACATCATGCAGAGCGGCGACGTGAAGAAGGCGATCCCTGCGATCGCCCATCTTACCTCAGTGCTCGGTGACCCCGCCGTGCGTTATCGCGGCACGATCGGCGGCTCGATCGCCAACAACGATCCCGCCGCGGATTTTCCCGCCGCCCTGCTGGCACTCGGCGCCACGGTGAAAACCCACAAGCGTTCGATTGCGGCGGAGAACTTCTTCCAGGGCCTGTTCACGACCGCCCTCGAAGACGGCGAGATCATCACCGCCGTGTCGTTCCCGGTCCCGGAGAAAGCCGGCTACGAAAAAATGCGGCATCCGGCTTCGCGCTTCGCGCTCACCGGCGTGTTCGTCGCAAAGACGAAATCGGGCGAGATCCGGGTGGCAGCCACCGGCGCCTCGCAAAGCGGAGTCATGCGTGTGCCCGCGATCGAAGCCGCGCTGAAGGCGAACTGGTCGCCGTCGGCGATCGATGGCGTCAGCATTTCGGCAAGCAATCTGCTGGCCGACATCCACGGCACGGCAGAATATCGCGCAAACCTGATCAAGGTGATGGCACAGCGCGCGGTGAAGGCCGCCGGCTGACCTCGCAACTCAAGCGCGACGGAGCGTCGCGGCCCTAGCGCCTCAACACAAATCTTCCGCGGCGCGCAGCAATGCGCGCCGCTTTTATTATGCGCCCATGCATGAAAAGCGCTTGCCTCGCTGACGTGAAGGCGGGAAAAGTTAATCAGTCAATTAACTCGCCCCACAGAGGAACGTCCGTGGCATTTGCCGGACCACCGGTATCCGCCCGCGACCCGAGGAAACAACAACGTGCTCGATAAACCAGCCCAGAACACATCCGTCCGCACGTCCGGCCCGCTCTCGGGCTTCCGCGTCGTCGAATTCGCCGGCATCGGTCCCGGTCCGTTCGCCTGTATGATGCTGGCCGACATGGGAGCCGACGTCGTCACGCTCGACCGCGTGGGCGCGAAGAAGAGCATGAAGTCGGTGGCGGGCCGCGGCCGCAAGGTCATCGAACTCGACCTCAAGGACAAGGCGGCGATCGCGCAGGTGCTCGATCTGCTGGCAAATGCCGACGCGCTGGTCGAAGGCTTTCGCCCCGGCGTGATGGAGCGGCTCGGTCTCGGCCCCGATGTCGTGCTCGCGCGCAACCCGAAACTCGTCTACGGCCGCATGACCGGCTGGGGCCAGGAAGGCCCGCTGGCCAACGCCGCCGGCCACGACATCAACTACATCTCGATCACCGGCGCGCTCGCCGCGATCGGCACCAAAGAGGCCCCGGTGCCGCCGCTCAACCTGGTCGGCGATTTCGGCGGCGGCGCGCTCTATCTGGTCGTCGGCGTGCTCGCAGCGCTGCTGGAAGCCCAGAAGTCCGGCAAGGGCCAGGTCGTCGATGCCGCGATGTGCGACGGCGCAGCCTCGCTGATGTCGTTCTTCTTCGACATGAAGACGCTCGGTCGCTGGACCGAAGGACGCGACCAGAACTTCCTCGACGGCGGCGCTCACTTCTACGGCGTCTATGAATGCGCCTGCGGGCACTTCATTTCGATCGGCTCGATCGAACCGCAGTTCTACGCGCTGCTGCGCGAGCATGCGGGTCTCACCGACGCCGATTTCGACGCCCAGATGGACCCCAAGGCCTGGCCCGCGCTGAAGGAGAAGTTGAAGGCCGTCTTCAAGAGCAAGACGCGCCAGGACTGGTGCAAGATCATGGAAGGCACCGACATCTGCTTCGCGCCGGTGCTGACCATGTCGGAGGCCACCCAGCATCCGCACATGGTCGCCCGCAACGTCTTCGTCGAGCGCCACGGCGTGAAACAGCCCGCGCCCGCGCCGAGATTCTCACGCACGCCGTCGATGGTGCGTGAGCCGGAGGGCGCAGAGATCGGCGCCGTGACGGCCGCCTGGAAGCGATAGGCGCGGCAAGGATTTGGTAGGGTGGGCAAAGGCGCGAAGCGCCGTGCCCACCATTCCTCCAGGATCGCAACAGAAACGGTGGGCACGCTTCGCTTTGCCCACCCTACGGCCGCTTACGCCGCCGTCTCCACCTTCAACACTCCGCGCCGGATCTGGTCCTCCTCGATCGACTCGAACAGGGCCTTGAAATTGCCCTCGCCAAAGCCGTCGTCGCCCTTGCGCTGGATGAACTCGAAGAAGATCGGGCCGATCGCGTTCGCCGAGAAGATCTGCAGCAGCACCTTGGTCTGGCCGCCGCCGACCACGCCTTCGCCGTCGATCAGGATGCCGTTGCTCTGAAGCCGCGCAATGTCCTCGCCGTGACCGGGCAGGCGCGCGTCGATGCGTTCGAAATAGGTCGCGGGCGGTGACGGCATGAAGGGCAGGCCGGCCTTGCGCAGGCCTTCGATCGTACCGTAGATGTCGCGGCAGCCGCAGGCGATGTGCTGAATGCCTTCGCCGCGATAGATGTTCAGATATTCCTCGATCTGGCCGGAATCGCCGGCGTCCTCGTTGATCGGAATCCGGATCTTGCCGTCCGGGCTGGTCAGCGCGCGCGAGAACAGGCCCGAGGCGCGGCCTTCGATGTCGAAGAAGCGGATCTGGCGGAAATTGAAAAGCTTCTGGTAGAAGCCGGTCCACACGTCCATGCGGCCGCGATGGACGTTGTGGGTGAGGTGATCGAGATAGAACAGGCCGGCGCCGGCGGGACGAGGATCGTGCGCGCCCAGCCATTCGAACTCGGCATCATAGGCCGAGCCCTTGGCGCCGTAGCGATCGACGAAATAGAGCAGGCTGCCGCCGATGCCCTTGATCGCAGGGACATCGAGCGTCTTCTGCGCCGATGACACACCGGCGGGCTCGGCGCCGAGCGAGATCGCACGGTCGTAGGCCGCCGTCGCATCGACGACGCGGAACGCCATCGACGGGGCGCAGGGGCCGTGCGCGGCGACGAAATCATGGCCGTGGGTGCCGGGCTCCTCGTTGACGAGGTAGTTGATGTCGCCCTGGCGATAGACGGTGATCTTCTTGCTCTTGTGGCGCGCGACCGGCGCATAGCCCATCAGCTTGAACAGTGCGTGCAGCTCTTCCGGATTGGGATGGGCGTATTCGACGAACTCGAACCCGTCAGTGCCCATCGGATTGTCGGCGGTGATGGTGGCCGGCGGTGCATCGTGCGGAAACGGACCCATGGCGTGCTCCAGATTGCTGCTGTCATGAACTATCCTTCATCGGGCGCGCACGGAGCGTGCAAAGGGGACGCAATTTGGCTATTCTACGCACGATCCGTGCACCAGATGGACGAATGACGCATGATTCCGGTTGACGCCTTCGACCTCAAGATTCTGACCGCACTCCAGGACGACGGCCGCCTCACCAATCAGGAGCTTGCCGACATCGCAGGCCTCTCCGCTTCACAATGCTCGCGGCGGCGGATGCGGCTGGAGGAGGAAAAGGTGATCTCGGGCTACCATGCCGACCTCTCCAGCGAGGTGCTCGGCTTCGGCGTCATCGCCTTCATCCAGGTCGGGCTCGCGACCCATTCGCCGGACAATTCCAAGCGGTTTCGCGCGCTGGTCAACCGCATTGACGAGATCCAGGAGGCCTATTCGCTGACGGGCGACGCAGACTATGTGCTGAAGGCCGTGCTGCGCGATCTCAAAGGCCTCTCCAACCTCGTCAACGACGTTCTGATGCCGCACCAGAGCGTGGCGCATGTGCGCTCATCGATCGTGCTCGATCGTCTCAAGGAAAGTTCAAAGCTGCCGCTGAAGGATTTGAAGGCTGGCTGAAATCGAGGGAACTACGGCCTTCGCGCGTCACGCACCGTCTGCGATGATCGGGGCATCTTGCGGAGATTCAGCCATGGCACTCCAGCTTCGACCGAACTGCGAATATTGCGACCGCGACCTGCCTCATGATGCAATGGATGCGCGGATCTGCTCCTACGAATGCACGTTCTGCGCGGATTGCGTGGAGACAAAACTCTCCAACGTCTGCCCGAACTGCGGCGGCGGCTTTGCTCCGCGCCCGATCAGGCCAACGCAGGAATGGCGACCGGGCGTGTGCGCGGTGAAGCAGACGCCGTCCGACAAGCGGGTGCATCTGAAATGCAGCGTGGAGGACGTCGCGGCGCATTGCGCACGGATTCGCGACGTCCCGCCTGAGAGGCGATAGACTCTCTTCCCGTAATGAGGGTCTCGTAGAGTGGGCAAAGCGAAGCGTGCCCACCACGCTTCAGCGATCACGGAGACAACGGTGGGCACGGTGCCGATGCGCCTTTTGCCCACTCTACCAGACCGAGTGTGTGGCGCCCTACTCCGCCGCCAGAATCGTCCCCTCGACCTCGCCGAAGCCGACACGATAGCCCTCGCCCTGGCACCAGCCGCGCATGACGAGGCTGTCGCCATCTTCCAGGAACGAACGCTTGACGCCGCCGGGGAGTTCGACCGGCTCGGTGCCGTTCCAGCTGATCTCCAAAAGGCTGCCGCGCTGGTTCTTCTCCGGACCGGAGATGGTCCCGCTGCCAAGGAGATCGCCGACATTCATGGCGCAGCCCGAGGAGGCGTGGTGCATCAATTGCTGCACCGAAGACCAGTACATGTATTTGAAATTGGTGCGGCTGATGCTTTTTGGCGCATTCGCGCCGCCGGGACGCAAGGAGACGTCGAGTTCGACGTTGTAATTCTGCGGCCTCGCCTGTTTGAGGTAGTCGAGCGGCACCGGCTCCTGCTCCGGTCCCTTCAGGCGAAACGGCTCGAGCGCCTCGCGCGTCACCACCCACGGGCTGATCGAGGTTGCGAATACCTTGGCGAGGAACGGCCCGAGCGGCACATATTCCCATTGCTGGATGTCGCGCGCGCTCCAGTCGTTGAGCAGCACGAAGCCGAAGATCATCTCCTCGGCCTGTTGCTCGGTAAGCATGCCGCCCATCGGCGAGGGCTGGCCGATCACGACACCCATTTCCAGTTCGAAGTCGAGCCGCTTGCAGGGCGCGAAGCTCGGCACCTCCACGTTCGGCGGCTTGAGCTGCCCGCGCGGCCGCTTCACCTTTGTGCCAGACACCACGACGGTGGAGGCGCGGCCATTATAAGCGATCGGCATATGCAGCCAATTCGGCTGCAGGGCATTGTCCTTGCCACGGAACATCACGCCGACATTGGTGGCGTGCTCCTTGGACGAGTAGAAGTCCGTGTAGCCAGACACCGCGAAGGGTAGATGCAGTTTTGCATCCCGCATCGGCACCAGTGCTGCAGCGCGCAGCCCTTCATTGTCGCGCAACTCGGGATGATCGTAACGCAGCAGCTCGCTGATCCGCGCCCGCGTCTTCGCCCACACTTTCGGCCCCAGTGCCATGAACGGATTGAGCGAAGGCGTGGCGAACACACCAAGCGGACCGACATCGAGGCGGGAGTCCTGCTCCAGCGCCCAGAGATCGAGCACGTAATCGCCGATGGCGACGCCGACGCGCGGCGCCGGATTGGCCGCGGTTGAGAACACACCATAGGGCAGGTTCTGGATCGGAAAGTCGGAGGCCGGATCGACGTCGATGAAGGAGCGTAGGCTGGGATCGTTGGGGTGAGACACGGGATTCTCCAGTCGGAAAATCGTCATGCCCGGGCTTGACCCGGGCATCCATCCTCTCAAAAGGATGGATCGCCGGGTCAAGCCCGGCGATGACGAGCAGAAAAACTACGGCCGGTTCGGGTCGAACCGCTTCTCCAGCCCCTTCCAGCAATCCGCGTAATCGTCCTGAAGCGTGGACGACTTCGCGGCGTGCGCGGTGACGCGCTGCGCATAGCGGGTCTCGAACATGAAGGCCATCGTGCCGGTCAGCTTCACCGGCTTCAGCTCGCCATTACTGGCATGCTCGAAGGCGTCGCGATCCGGGCCATGCGGCAGCATGCAATTATGCAGGCTGGCGCCGCCGGGGACGAAGCCCTGCGGCTTGGCGTCGTAGACGCCGTAGATCAGACCCATGAACTCGCTCATGATGTTCATGTGATACCAGGGCGGGCGGAACGTGTTGTCGGCGACCATCCAGCGCTCCGGAAAAATCACGAAGTCGATATTCGCGGTGCCCGCCGTCTCCGACGGCGAGGTCAGCACCGTGAAGATCGAGGGATCGGGATGGTCGAAGCCGATCGCGCCGACCGGAGAGAAGGTGCGCAGATCGTATTTGTACGGCGCGTAATTGCCGTGCCAGGCGACCACGTCGATCGGTGAATGCGGCAGCGTGGTCTTGAACAGCGCGCCGCCCCACTTCACGTAGAGCTCGGTCGGCGTGTCCTTGTCCTCGTAATAGGCAACCGGCGTGAGGAAGTCGCGCGCATTGGCCAGACAATTGGCACCGATCGGCCCGCGCTCCGGCAGCGTGAAGGCGCCGCCGTAGTTTTCGCAGAGATAGCCGCGCGCCGGGCCGTTCGGAATTTCGACGCGGAATTTGACGCCGCGCGGGATCACCACGATCTCGCCGGGCTCGGCGTCGATCCGGCCGAATTCGGTGACGAGGCGCAGATCCCCGTGCTGGAGCACGAACATCAATTCGCCATCGGCATTGTAGAAATGCTGGTCCACCATCGATTTGGTGATGAGATAGACATGCGCGGCCATGCCGGCCTGCGTGTTGACGTCACCGGCCGTCGTCATGGTCTGCACGCCCTGCAGGAAGGTCGTATCCTCCTTCGGGATCGGCGCCGGGTCCCAGCGCAATTGCGCGATCGGCAGGTCGTATTCATGGCAGGGTGCCGAGCGCCACAGCCCGGCATCGGCCTTCTCGAACCGACCGGAATGCTTGACCGACGGGCGAATGCGATAGAGCCAGGAGCGCTCGTTGGTGCCGCGCGGCGCGGTGAAGGGCGAGCCCGAGAGCTGCTCGGCATAAAGGCCGTAGGCGCAACGCTGCGGCGAGTTGCGCCCGATCGGCAGCGCGCCCGGCAGCGCCTCGGTCTCGAAGCTGTTGCCGAAGCCGGACATGTAGCCCGGCGTGACCTGGGCCGAGCTGCGGATGATCTGATCCGGCGAGGTATTGATGTTCATGACTATCCTCCTCCTTGCAAAGCGGCCCACATCTCCTGGTCGCGCTTGTCGGTCCAGATCACGGGATCATCGATCCCCGACGCTTCGTCATAGGCGCGCGACACGTTGAACGGAAGGCAGTGCTCGTAGATGGCGAAGCTGTGGAATTTCGGGTCCATCACCTCGCGCGTCGCCGCCATCGTCTCCTTCAGCGTGCGCCCCTTTGCGACGGAGATCTCGGCGGCGCCGTAGAGCGAGGTGACGAAGTCGCGCGTCATCGCGATGGCTTCGCGCACGGTAGCTGTGCCCTTGAGCGCATCGCCGCGGCCCGGCGCGATCGCCTTGGGATTGAAGTTGCGGATCTCGTTCAGCGTCATCGGCCATTCGCGCAAATGCGCGTCGCCGCAATAGCAGGCCGAGTGATACTCGATGAGGTCGCCGGAGAACATGACCTCGGCATCCGGCACCCAGGCGACGATGTCGCCGGAGGTGTGGCCCGCGCCCAGTTGCATCAGCCGCACTTCGCGCTTTCCAAGGAAGATCGACATCTCGCCTTCGAATGTCAGCGTCGGCCAGGTCAGGCCGGGGATGCTGGCGGCATCCTGGAACAGGCGCGGAAAGCGGCCGTATTCGGAATCCCAGTCCTGCTGGCCGCGCTCTTCAATGAGACGGTAAGTCTCCTGCGAGGCCACGATGCCTTGCGCCTTGTAGGCGGACGCGCCCAACACGCGCACGGCGTGATAGTGCGACAGCACCACATATTTGATCGGCTTGTCGGTGACGGTGCGGACGCGCTCGATCACCTTGCCCGCCATTGCCGGCGTCGACTGCGCATCGAACACGAGGCAGCCGTCGTCACCGACGATGATCGCGGTGTTCGGATCGCCCTCGGCCGTGAAGGCGTAGAGATCGGGGCCGATCTCGGAGAAAGTGATCTTCTTTTCGGAGAGATCGCCGGTGGATGCGAAGTTCTTCGCCATCATTTCGTCCTTGAAGTCAGAGGTTATTGTTGTTGCTGTTGTTGTTGCTGGCTGTCGACCATCCGCCGTTTGGCAAGCCCGATCGCCTCGCGGAGCACGTCGATGTCGCCGATATGGTTGGCGAGGATCAGCACCAGGGCCGCGTCGAAATCGGCGCTCTGTTCGTCCGTCAGGCCGCGATGCGCTTCGACGATGGCGCGAAAGGCGTCATCAGGTCGCGCGAAGTTGGAGTTTGTGGAGAGCGGCATGACAAACCTCAATTCAGGCCTTGCGCACGCGACAGCGCCGCCGCGACACCGTCGCGCGTCGGATGTCGGAAGCGCGCTGCGACATATCCGTCCGGCCTGAGCAGGTAGGCTGAGCCGGCTTCGGCATCATAGCGCTTTGCGACGATCCCGTTGGGATCGGCGAGCCCGCCCTCACCGATGCGAATTTGCTTCACGCCAGCCGGCGCCTCGGTCGGCGCACCATGGTCGAACGACAGCAAGGTGAAGGCCGTTCCATCCTTGCGGAAGGCATCCGTCAAATAGGAGCTCCCGCCCGCGATCGGCGCATCGAGCATCGAACGTCCGGGCAACGGTCCACCGCGCCACGCATCCGCATCGGGCGATGACAGCGGTGAATCATAGCTGCACGGCACCGACAGCCGGCCACCATTGACCATCCGCTTGCCGAACTCGGTCTCCCTGGCCAGCGACAGTACCGCCTTGCGCAGACGCGCCTCCTGATGCGAGTTCGGCGCCATGAAATCGGTCGAGCGGGTGGATTCGCGAATGTTCTCGTCGGCCGCCATGCTGCGCTCGACATGGTAGCTCTCCAGCAGGCTCGCAGGAGACGTACGGCGCAGCACGCGATCGAGCTTCCAGGACAGGTTTTCGGCGTCCTCCAGACCCGAGTTCGCACCACGCGCGCCAAACGGCGAGACCTGATGCGCGGAATCGCCTGCGAAGATCACGCGGCCGTGGATGAAACGGTCCATCCGCCGGCACTGGAATTTGTAGAGCGAGATCCACTCGAATTCGAACTTGTCGTGGCCGAGCATGCGCGCGATCCGCGGCCGCACGTTCTCCGGCTTCTTCTCGACCACGGGATCGGCGTAGCGATTGAGCTGGAGGTCGATGCGCCAGACGTCGTCAGGCTGGCGATGCAGCAGCGCCGAACGCCCCGCATGGAACGGCGGGTCGAACCAGAACCAGCGCTCGGTCGGGAATTCCGCCGTCATCTTGACGTCGGCGATCAAGAACTGGTCTTCGAACACCTGTCCCGCGAATTCGGCGCCGACCATCTGCCGCAGCGAGGAACGCGCGCCGTCGCAGGCGATGACATATTGCCCGTGCAGGCGATAGGCGCCCTCCGGCGTCTCGATGGTCAGCGCCACGGAATCGTTGCGCTGCTCGATCCCCGTCACCTTGTTGCGCCAGCGCAGGTCGATCGCAGGCAGATCACTGATGCGATCGACCAGATACGCCTCGGCGTAATATTGCTGGAGATTGATGAAGGCCGGCCGCTTGTGGCCATCTTCCGGCAGAAGGTTGAACTGGTAGAGTTGCGACTCACCGTGAAAGATGCGGCCGACGCTCCACACCACGCCCTTGTCGACCATGCGATCGCCGACGCCGAGCCGGTCCCAATATTCCAGCGAACGCTTCGAGAAGCAGATCGCGCGCGAGCCTTCGCCGATGCGGTCGGCGTCATCCAGGAGAACGACGTGCTGGCCCCGCTGGGCGAGATCGATCGCGAGCGAAAGCCCGACGGGCCCTGCGCCGACAATCACGACCGGATGCTCCGCCGGGTTTTGGCCGGAACGGTCCTGGTCGGGATGGCGGCGATAGCCGAACTGGGTCTTGGCCTGATGCGTATTGGCCGGCGCCATACACTAACCTCGGCTCTGGTCAGAAGACGACTGATCTGCTAGATAGTCTCACGTGCAACTATTTTGGACCGGAGCCGGTCGGCCGTCAACTGGAATTCGGAGCGCTCTGCTTGGCGAGGACATCGCGCGACATCGCGCTGAAGACACAGCCGGCCCGCGAGGCTTCATCGCGTCCGAAGACGAGGCTCGATCTGTTCAAGTTCGTGCCGTTCCGCCTCAACCGGCTCGCCGCGGAGGTGAGCGCCGCGCTCGCGGTCGAATATCAGGAACGTCACGGCCTCGACATTCCGGCCTGGCGCGTGATCGCGACGCTCGGATTCCGCAACGAAGCCTGCAGCGCGCAATTCATCTCGCAATGCACCCGCACGCATAAGTCCACCATCAGCCGCGCGGTCACCACGCTGCTGTACGAAAAGCTGATCGAGCGGGTCGAGAACGAGGCCGACCGGCGCGAATTCCGGCTACAAATGACGGCGAAGGGCCGCGCGCTCTACGAAGAGCTTTTCCCGCAATTGCTGCGGCGGGAAGACGAGATTCTCGCCTGCCTCTCCGCGCAGGAGCGCAAGCAGCTCTCGGCGCTGCTCGGCAAGATCGAGGACAGTCTCGATTTGATCCAGACCAGCGAAGAGGCCGACGCCAAGCAGGCGTATTAGCCTCCGCCGTCATTCCGGGGCGCCGCAAAGCGGCGAGCCCGGAATCCATGAGGCAGCAAGTTACGAGGATCGATGGATTCCGGCCTCGCGCTATACGCGCCCCGGAATGACAACTCCTATTTCGCAAACGAACGCGACGGCGGCAGGTGCAGCGCGAAGGCGTCGACCTTGTCGCTGGCGCGCGGATAGATCTCCGTCACGATCGGATCATGGCCGGGAATGAACCTGTCGGGATGCCCCGCGAGGCGTTCGATCGTCTCCCAGCCCCGCGCCATGTCGCCGATATCGAGGACGATCGGAAACGGGCTCCTGCGCTGCAGATTGGCGTAGTAATGTGCGGCGTCGGACGCCAGTACTACCGGTCCGCGCGCGGTCTCGACCTTGACCACCTGCAAGCCGTCCGAATGGCCGCCGACACGGTGCACGGTGACGCCGGGCGCGACCTCACCGTCGCCGGAATAGAAGTTGACGCGCTCGCCATAGACATGGCGCACCATCTGCGTGACGTGCTCGACCGAGAACGGATGTCGCAGCAGTCCATTACACATGCAGCGCCCGGTCGCGTAAGCCATCTCGCGTTCCTGGAGATGAAAGCGGGCGTTGGGGAAGCGATCGAGATTGCCGGCGTGATCGTAGTGCAGATGCGTCACGATAATGTCGCGAATGCCTGACACCGCGACGCCGAAGCGCTCCAGCGCGTCGACCGGATTGAGCGTCAGCTTGCGCGCCCGCACGCTCGCCTCCTCGGCATTGAAGCCGGTGTCGACCAGGATGTCGCGGCCATTGCCGCGGATCAGCCAGACGAAGTAATCGAGGTCCTGCGCCGCGCTGTCATGCGGATCGGGCTGGAGGAAATTCATATGGAGGGTGCGCGGCGTCATCGTCGCATAGCGCAGGGCGTAGATTTCGTAGGTGTTTCCCATGGTCTTGCTTTTTCTGAAGTTGAATCCTGCGGGATGATCGCGTCCACCAAGCCATCGTCCGCCGCAAACGTCAAACACGGCAACCTGGCGACCGGGACTGTCCACAATGTGAGACCAATCACACTGTTGTCGCGATCGACGTCCTAACATGATGACCAGAACTCCCGATCCAGATCATGTCGAGCGCAACCGTGACCATTCGTTTATGCCCCTCGCGGCCGTTCCATATATCGCGGTCAATTGTTGCGATAATGCCGAATCTCCAAGCGGTTGACGCCCTCCTTCCCCGGTTTGATAATGCACTTTGCGTAAGTTAAGGTCGCCGCGGCGCAAGCTGGTAACGGCGCCTTTTTGGCTGGACCGCGCTCATTATGAAAATTCGCTTCCTTCTTCTCCTGCCCTTGCTCGTTTCGCTTGTCCCGGCCACGCCATCCCTGGCAGCCGGGGACCGTTTTGCGCTGGTCATCGGCAATGCCAAGTATCCGGATGCGGACGCCCCGCTGAAGGAACCGCTCAACGATGCGCGCGACGTCGCTGACGAGCTCAAGCGTGACGGATTTTCCGTCGAGGTCGGCGAAAATCTGACGGGCGACGGCATGCGCCGCGCCTTCGACAAGCTCTACGGCAAGATCAAGCCGGGCTCGGTGGCGCTGGTGTTCTTCAGCGGCTTCGGCATACAATCGGCGCGCCAGAGCTACATGCTGCCGGTGGATGCGCAGATCTGGACCGAATCCGACGTGCGCCGCGACGGCGTCAGTCTCGAAACCGTGCTCGGCGAGCTCAACACCCGCGGCGCCGGGGTCAAGATCGCACTGATCGACGCCTCTAGACGCAATCCGTTCGAGCGCCGGTTCCGCAGCTTCTCGGCCGGCCTCACCCCGGTCATCGCGCCGAATGGCACGCTGGTGATGTATTCGGCGGCGCTGGCCTCTGTCGTATCCGACGCTGGCGGCGACCACAGCCTGTTCGTCCAGGAACTGCTCAAGGAAATCCGCGTCCCCGACCTGATGGCCGAGGAGACGCTGAACCGCACCAAGATGGGCGTCACCCGTGCCTCGCGCGGCGAGCAGGTGCCGTGGATATCCTCGTCGCTCGCGGAAGATTTTTCCTTCATTCCGGGCGCCGCGGGATCACGCCCGCAGGCGAAGATGTCGCCGCCTCCCCCGCCGCCGGTGGTCGCCAACAATCCGCCTCCGGCTCCGCCCGCACCGCCCCCGCTGCCGAAACCGTCCGATACGGTGGCCGCTCCGATGCCTCCGCCTGCACCTCCAGCAGTGCCCGCCCCGCCACCGAAACCGCAGGTCGAAGCCGCCCTGCCGCCGCCGGCGAAACCGGCCGACAGCCCCCCCGCGCCGAGCATGGATAGCGGGCCAAGTGCCGCTGCGCTGGCGGAGGACCCGACGATCAAGGGGCTGACGGCCAAGATCGCGGCCAACCCGGACGACGTGAATGCGCTGTACCGGCGCGGTCAGGTCTACGCCAGCAAGGGCGCCTATAGCCTCGCCATCCGGGATTTCGACGACACGCTCCGGATCAATTCGAAGGACGTCGAGGCGCTCAATAACCGCTGCTGGACCCGCACCGTGATCGGCGACCTCCAGGGCGCATTGAAGGATTGCAACGAGGCCCTGCGGCTGCGCCCGAATTTCGTCGATGCGCTGGACAGCCGGGGGCTCGTCAATCTGAAATCGGGCGCGGTCAAGAACGCCATTGCCGATTTCGACGCGGCTTTGAGGATCAACCCGCGCCTGACCTCCTCGCTGTTTGGACGGGGAATCGCCAAGCAGCGCAACGGCTCCGCCCAGGAGGGCGCGCTCGACATCGCCAATGCCAAGGCGATGGACCCGAACATCGTGCAGGAATTCGCAAGTTACGGAGTACGTTGATACTTTTTTGAATTGAGGCAGACGGCGCCTCGAACCCTCGGCGGCCCAGCGAATACTAATTTCTGGATGCCGCAGGCGGCCTTTTCCGGGGGCCTATTGCAGGATTTTGGAACACCGCAGATCAGCTGCGCAGGAGGGACTGGCAATGAGACTGGCTGCAAAAGGACTTACCGCAATCCTATCCATCATGGCCATCGGCGCCGCGTTGTCGCTGCCGGCCTCGCCCGCATTCGCCGGCGATGACGGCAACAGCAAGAACGTCACCGAGGACGAGATCGTCCGTGCGCTGGCGCCGCAGCCGAAAAAGCCGCTCACCCGCGGCCTCTCGGTTGCCCCGCAGGCCGACCCCGCGCCGAGCGTAGCCGAGACCAAGCTGATCCAGGCCGTGCGCGGCCGTTCGACGCGCTCGTTGTCGTCGACCGAGCGCGAGGAGATCGCGTCGGTCGCCAAGGACAAGCCGAACATCGATCTCGAGATCACCTTCGACTACAATTCGGCCGATATCAGCGCCAAGTCGCTGGCGTCGGTGCAGGCGCTCGGCCGTGCGCTGACCAGCCCGGACCTGAAGGGTTCGACCTTCGTGGTCGCGGGTCACACCGACGCCGCCGGTGGCGAGTCCTACAATCAGGACCTGTCGGAGCGCCGCGCGGATGCGATCAAGCGCTACCTCGTCGACAAGTACAGCATCTCCGCGACCGATCTCGTCACCGTCGGTTACGGCAAGAGCAAGCTGAAGGACCCGAGCCAGCCGATGTCGGAGGTCAACCGCCGCGTGCAGGTCGTCAACATGGAAAACAAGACCACCGCATCGAAATAAAGCACGACGCAATCCCAGCGAAGTCACAAGTCGTGATGTGGTGTAAAGTCTCGCTTCCAAACCGCGTCCCGCAGCCTTGCGGGACGCCGCTTCATTTCAGGGAAACGCTCTCAGCAGGCCTCGTACGGATGGCCGTGAGCCAGGCCAGGACAATCCGGCGATGAACGTCTCCGAATACCTCAAGCCAGCCGGAACCGTGGTGTTCGTCATCGCGCTCGGCGTCGGCTATTATTTGTTCGAGCATCGGCATCGCCCCGAGGCGAAGGAAACGCCCGGCGAGGCGCTCGTCATCGTGACGAAATCGACCAATGCCTGCTTCTCCGACCTCGTAAGGGTCACCGGCTTCTTCTTGCCGCGTCGCGAGGCCGTGGTCGTCGCCGACCAGGAAGGCTCCAGGGTCACCGACCTCTTCGTCACGGAGGGCGCGATGGTCACCGACAATCAGGAGCTGGCGCGCCTGACGGCGCCGCCGCAGATCCCGGGCCAGCCGCAGCGTCCCGGCGCGCAAGGCCCGGTGTCGCTGAAGGCACCCGCGCCGGGCCTCGTGACCGAGGTCCGCACCATCGTCGGCGCGCCCGCCTCGCCGCAGGCCGGCCCCATGTTCCGCATCGCCGTCAACAACGAGATCGAGCTCGACGCCCAGGTCCCGGCGGTACACATGCCCAAGCTCAGTGCCGGCGCCACCGTGCGCATCAGCCGCGACGACGCGCCCGATTTGATCGGGCGGGTGCGGCTGGTTGCCCCGGAAATCGACCGCGCCACGCAGCTCGGCCGCGTCCGCATCGCCGTCACCAACAATCCGTCTCTGAAGGTCGGCGTGTTCGCCCGCGCTTCCATCGACGCCAAGCGAAGCTGCGGCGTCGCGGTCCCGAAGACCGCGATCGACCATCTCATCGTACAGGTCGTCAAAGGCAACACGATCGAGACGCGCAAGGTGCGGGTCGGACTGTCGTCCGACAGCGCAACGGAAATCCTCGAGGGGCTCGACGTCGGCGAAATCGTCGTCGCCGACGCCGGCTCTTCGCTCCATGACGGCGATCAGATCAAGACCATGTTCGCCGATGAACTCGATCGCACGCGGGTACGCTGATGGCTCTCAATATCTCGGCATGGTCGATCCGCAATCCGCTGCCGTCGGTCGTCTTTTCGATCATCCTCCTGATCCTCGGCTGGGTGTCGTTCACCAAGCTGGCGGTGACGCGGCTGCCATCGGCCGACATTCCCGTGATCTCGGTCGCGGTGTCGCAGTTCGGCGCGGCGCCCGCCGAACTCGAATCGCAGGTCACCAAGACGGTTGAAGACGCGGTCTCCGGCGTCGAAGGCGTCAGGCATATCACCTCGCAGATCACCGACGGCCTCTCGGTCACCACCATCCAGTTCGCGCTGGAGACCAATACCGACCGTGCGCTCAACGACGTCAAGGACGCGGTGACGCGCGTACGCTCCAACCTGCCGCAGAACGTCACCGAGCCGCTGATCCAGCGCGTCGACGTCATCGGCCTGCCGATCGTCACCTATGCCGCGATCTCGCCCGGCAAGACGCCGGAGCAACTGTCCTATTTCGTCGACGACGTGGTCAAGCGCGCGCTGCAGGGCGTGCGCGGCGTCGCCCAGGTCGAGCGCATCGGCGGTGTCGAGCGCGAGATCCTGGTGTCGCTCGATCCCGACCGCCTGCAGGCGATGGGCCTGACCGCCGTCAACGTCAGCCAGAGCCTGCGCGGCACCAATGTCGACGTCGCCGGCGGCCGCGCCGAAATCGGCAAGAACGACCAGGCGATCCGCACGCTGGCGGGCGCCAAGACCTTGAGCGACCTCGCCGGCACCATGATCCCGCTGTTCGGCGGCGGCGAGGTCCGGATCGACGATCTCGGCACCGTCACCGACACCATCGCCGATCGCCGCACCTTCGCCCGCTTCAACGGCGAGCCGATCGTCGCGCTCGGCATCAAGCGATCCAAGGGCGCCAGCGACGTGGTGGTCGCCGCCGCCGTGCAGAAGCGGATCGACGCGCTCAAGGCGGCCTATCCCGACGTCGATCTCAAGCTGATCGACACCTCGGTCGAATACACCAAGGGCAATTACGAGGCGGCGATCTCGACCCTGTTCGAAGGCGCCATCCTCGCCGTCGTCATCGTGCTGCTGTTCCTGCGCGATTTGCGCGCCACCATCATCGCCGCGATCTCGCTGCCATTGTCGATCTTCCCGGCCTTCTGGGCGATGGACATCCTCGGCTTCTCGCTCAACCTCGTCAGCTTCCTCGCCATCACGCTCTCGACGGGCATTCTCGTCGACGATGCCATCGTCGAGATCGAGAACATCGTCCGGCACATGAACATGGGCAAGTCGCCCTACCGTGCCGCGCTCGAGGCCGCCGACGAGATCGGCCTTGCGGTTATCGCGATCTCGCTGACCATCATCGCGATCTTCGCGCCCGCGAGCTTCATGTCCGGCATCGCCGGACAGTTCTTCAAGCAATTCGGCATCACCGTCTCGGTGCAGGTGTTCTTCTCGCTGCTCGCGGCACGCTTCGTCACGCCGGTGCTGGCGGCCTATTTCCTCAAGCACCATACGCACCAGGAGCCGCCCCCCGGCCGCGTGCTGCGAACCTATCACAGCCTCGTCACCTGGTCGGTGAAGCACTATTTCATCACGGTGCTGATCGGCTTCGGCGTCTTCGCCGCCTCGATCTGGAGCATCACGCTGCTGCCGCAGGGCTTCCTGCCCGCGCAGGACAGCGCGCGCTCGCTGCTCGCGATCGAGCTTCCGCCCGGGACCCAGCTCGCCTACACCGAAAAGGTCACCGAGGACATCGTCGCGCGCCTGCGCAAGCGGTCCGAGGTCAAGAGCATCTTCGTCGACGGCGGGCGCGTGCCGCCGGGCACCCAGGAAGTCCGGCGCGCCGCCCTGATCATCAACTACGTCCCCAAAGCCGACCGCGACATCACCCAGCGCGAGCTTGAATTCTCGATCAGCAAGGAGCTGGAGAACGTCCCGGACGTCCGCTTCTGGTTCCTCGACGAGAACGGACTGCGCGCAATCGCGCTCGTGGTCACCGGCGCCGATGCCAACATCGTCAACAATGTCGCGAGCGAGCTTGCGACGCAGATGAAGCGGATTCCGACGATCTCCAACGTGATCTCGGAAATCTCGCTGGAACGCCCGGAGCTGCGCGTCGAACCGCGCGCCGATCTCGCCGCGCGGCTCGGCGTCTCGACCGAAAGCCTGTCACAGACCATCCGCGTCGCCACCATCGGCGATGTCGGCCCCGCGCTCGCCAAGTTCGACGTCGGCGACCGCCTGGTGCCGATCCGCGTCCAGCTCGAGGATGCCGCACGCGGCAATCTCAAGACGCTCGAACAGTTGCGCGTGCCGCTCGGCGAACATGGCGAGAAGGGTGGCGTGCCGCTCTCCGTCATCGCCGACGTCAAGCTCGACCAGGGTCCGACCAGCATCAACCGCTACGACCGTGAGCGGCAGGCCACCGTGGCCGCCGACCTCGTCGGCTCCGCAGCGCTCGGCGATGCCACCAGGATGATCGACGATCTGCCGGTGAAGAAGAGCCTGCCCCCGGGCGTGAAGGTCAGTCCCTCCGGCGACGCCGAAAGCCTGGCCGAGTTGTCGGGTGGGTTCGCGACCGCGATCACTGCCGGCCTGATGATGGTCTATGCGGTGCTGGTGCTGTTGTTCGGCACTTTCCTGCAGCCGATCACCATCCTGTTCTCGCTGCCGCTGTCGATCGGCGGCGCCATCGCGGCCCTGCTCGTGACCGGCAAGCAGCTCACCACGCCGGTCTGGATCGGCATCCTGATGCTGATGGGCATCGTCACCAAGAACGCGATCATGCTGGTGGAATTCGCCATCGAATCCATTCACGCCGGCAAGCCGCGCGACGAGGCCATGATCGATGCCGGCATGAAGCGCGCCCGCCCGATCGTGATGACCACGATCGCGATGGCCGCCGGCATGATGCCGAGCGCGCTCGCGGTCGGCGCCGGCGGCGAGTTCCGCTCGCCGATGGCGCTCGCGGTGATCGGCGGCCTGATCTTCTCGACCATCCTGTCGCTGGTATTCGTGCCCGCGATGTTCATGGTGATGGACGATCTCGGCGCCCTGATCTGGCGCTTCGGCAAGCGCCTGATCGTGCACAGCGAGGACGCCGAGACCGGCGCCCACCACGCCGCCCCGCCCGTCGGCGCGGCGCCGGCGGGAGCCGTGCCGATGCCAAAGAGCATCGTGCCCCCTGCGGCGGAGTAAGACTCGGACGAAACGTCCTCGTCGATTCAGCAAGGATGATGGGCGACCATATGCAGTCGCCCAGCGTCTCCGACTAGAGCGTTTCACATTTTGACGGAAGCATAACCTGCGTTGGCGAAGTAGTTGGCGCACTCGCGAGGCTGGATGTCCT
>NZ_JAFCKW010000046.1 GCF_018129965.1 Bradyrhizobium diazoefficiens
CAACCAACAGGCCGCTCGCGAGCGCGCTTGCAAATCGCGCCGTAGCGAGCGGGCGGCCGGCCCGTTACCCCATCTACGAACGTCCAAAGCGAAAACAAAAATGGCCGGGATCGCTCCCGGCCATTTTGCGTTCATGCCTGTCGCCTCAGCGCGGCGGCGCGATGCCGGGCGGGGGCGGCGGCAGCGAGGCCTGGCCGCCGTTGAGCAGCGGCGTGATGCGACGGATGGTGACGCGCCGGTTGATCCGGCTCGGTCCGTCCGTCTGCTCCTTCAGGTACTGCTTGCCGTAACCCTGCGAGGTCAGGTTCTCCGCGGGAACACCGAACTGCTGGGTCAGCAATTCGGCCGCGGACTGCGCGCGGCGATCCGACAGCGACAGATTGTCGACGTCATTTCCGGTCGCGTCGGTATGTCCCTCGATCAGGAACACCTCACGCGGGTTGCGCTGGATGGCGCGGTTGAGACCATCGGCGATCACCTGCAGCCGTGCCGCCTGGTCCGGCGGAATGGTCCACGATCCCAGGTCGAAGTTGATCGTGTTGACGTCGATGCTCGGCATCTGCATGCGGACGTTCGGGCTGTAGCGGATCTCGTCGAGCGAGTAGCGCCGGTCGATTCGCTGGACCGGCGGTGCCTCCATGGTCTCATAGATCACATCCGGCGACGCCTCCTGCGCGTCGACGATGTAGCGATCGTAGGGAATGGTCACGACCGGCGGGGGGACGTCGACATAGAAGCCGCCGACCGCGCGCGGATCGCGATAGCTGTTGTCGATGATGACGATCTCGCGCCCGCCGGGATCCCGGCGGATACGGCGCAGCAGCGAACCGTCCGGACCGACGACGGTGATCACCTCGCTGCCATCGGGACGGATCACGACGGTGCGGGTCTCGCCGCCGACGGTTTCGGTGCGGATGTCGCGGGCGCCGTAGCGGAAGCGATAGAGATCGTTGCCGCGGACATATTCCTGTCCACCGGGGTCGCGGATGATGATGCGATCCGGCTCGGTGTAGATGGTGCGGCCGCCTTCGACCACCTCCTGCCGCTGATTGCGATAGTCGGCGATGGTGGCGCCGATCACGGCACCGGCCACGACGCCAGCGCCGAACGCAAGCGGTGTCAGGTCACGCTGCTGCGGACGCGGCGGCGGCGGCAGCGGAGTCGTGGTCGTGGGCGCAGCGCGGAAGGCCGACGAGACCGTTGGCGGAGCGTTCTGCGCCCGGTCGGCCGGAACGGTGGCCGCTGCCGAGCCTGGGATGATCGATGGCGCGGCGGCGCCAGCGGGGGGCGCTGGCGGCCGGGGCGGCAGGCCCGCAGCAGAACCGCCTGCGGGGCCACCGGCGGCGGGTCCGCCGGGCGCACCCGGACCACCGGGGCCACCCTGACGTCCCGGTAGCGGGGTCGGAGCACCACCTGTGGGCGGCGTGCCTGTTGGTGCGGGCGTCGGCGAGGCGCCTGGAGCCGGCTGCTGGCCGGGACGTGGCGGAGGTCCGCCAGCGCCAGCCGGAGGGGTGCCGGTCGGCAAGGGCGTCGCGCCTGGAACGGTCGTCTGAGCGCCAGCGGCGGGCGGCGGACCGGAGTGGCCAGGCGGTGTGGTCGACTGAGCTCCTGGAGCCGGTGTTGGCGTGCCACTCGGTGCCGGTGTCGGCGCAACCTGCATTCGTCCCGTCGGCGATGAAGCCGGCGGCGGGGGTGGCGTCGGAGTCGGACTCGGAGTTGCGCGCGCGGCCGGAGGCGGCGGGGGCGGAGCTGAAGGTGTGGGCGTCGGAGCAACGCGCGCCGCCGGTGCCGGCGGCGGCGGAGGCGGCGTCGGTGCATGATGCTGCGGGGCTTCCACCGGAGGCGGAGTCGGCGCCTTCGGTGCAGCCGCGGGGGGCGGCGGCGGAGGTGCCTGATGCGTCGCGGGCGGCGGTGGCGGCGGCGTTGGACGTGACGGCGCAGGCGGCGGCGGGGGCGGCGCGACCGGGCGCGGGGGGCGTGCGGCCTCGGGCGGCGGCGCGGCGGGACGCGGCGGCGGAGCTGCAGCGGGCGGCGGAGCCGGAGGCTTGGCCGCGGGCGGCTGCGGGGCCGCCGGTCCCTTCGGCGGCTGCTTCGGTTTTCCGTCAGGGCCGACTTCGCCGGCCGGCGCGGCCTGCGCGATCACGATGGGCGCTGTGCTTTGTGCATGCGATACGGAGCTTGCGAACGGCGTCGCGGTAAGAGCCGTGGTGGCAAGCAGCACGAAGCGAAGATGAGTCATGAGAATGGATCCCCGGAAGGTTCTTGAACGAAGTCGGGTGAATGGTCGTTCGGCGATGAACTGATACGCGTTAGGCCGGATTGTGGCGGTGGGACGCGACGCTGCTCGATTTATTTCTTCACTCGTAGTGATTCAAAACATCAATGTTCATTACGCATTCACGTGCATCTTGCAATCGCCTCACGCACGCCGCTGCGACAATTCGGAGCCTGTCGCAGGATTCGGCGTCAACGGCCCGTTCGGCCCGCGCGACGGAATCTCGTCCGGCCCGCGGCCCGGCAGTTCTTCGGGCCGCGGTGATTCGCCGGGCTCGCGCACCGGCGGCGCGATCTCAGGCTGCGGACTGCCCGGTGGAATTCCAGCCGGCGGCTCGGTCGGAGTGCCCGGCGTCGACGGCGGAATCTCGGGCGGTTCGATCGGCATTACAGCGACACTTTGCGGTTCTCGCCGAGATCGGGACGCGTGTTCGTCACCGCCGCTGCCGCCATCTTGACATAGGAGATCACCGTTCCCGGCGAATCCCAGAACTCGGCGTCATCAGGTGTGATCTTGAGAACGCGGATGTTAGGATCTTCCGCAGAGTCCCACCACGCCTTGGCCGGCGTCGAGAACAGCTCCTTGATCTTGGCGCGGTCGTTGGAGACCACCGCGGTGCCCGTCAGCGACACGTATTTCTGGCTGCTCGCATCGGCGAACGACAGATTGACCGATGGATTGCATTCGATCTCCTCGTCCTTGTGCCGCCGTGCGTCTGTGAGGAAGAAGATCGTGTTGGCATCTCGGTCGAGATAGGCGCTCATCGGCCGGGCGCGCAGCTTGTCGCCGTCGCGCGTCACCAGCATCGCGAACCCGATTTTCTTCATCAGTTCCCAGGCGCGTTCCACATCGCGCGTATCGTCATGGGCCATATCATTCTCCTGCTCTTGCAAGCAGGAACAACGGCGTCCGTTGGACGATGTTCCCTTCGGGCATTGGAAACAGAAAATTCCAGGGTGCGGCAGTTGGCCACCGCATCGCGCAATATTGCGCGTGGGAGCGTCGTCAGCGTGACAGGAACGTATTACTCCGCGTCTTGCGCGTGATCTGAAAGCCGCGGGCTACCATGTCGGCAATGCAATCCTGCTGCCACTCATTCTGTGACAGATGCTCGATCACCACCGCGCGCGGCCATAGCGATTGTGGGGCATCGCGGAAGAAGCCGATCAGCACGCGATCCTCGAATCCCTCGACGTCGATCTTGAGCGAGTCGACCTGTGTCACCTCGGCCTCGTCGAGGATGCGCGTCAGACGCAGCGACGGCACCCTGATGGCATCGCTGCCGGCGGTGCCGGTGACGACATGGGTGGCGCCGAGATTGCTGTCGCCGCCTTCGATCATCAGCTCGCCATCGCTGTCGCCGGCCGCGGCCTGCACCAGGCGCACCTGCGCCGCCTTGGATGCGGCGTGATTGAACGACAGACGTCCGAACGTCAGCGGATGCGGCTCGATCGCGACCACCTTGCCGGTGGGCCCGACATGCCGTGCCATCACCAGGGCGAAAGTACCGACATTGGCGCCGACGTCGACGAAGCTGCCGCCTGCCTTCGTGTGCTGGCGCAGGAAATCGAGCTCGTCGAGATTGTAGTCGGGATTGAACAATGCGCCGCGCTCGGTCGCGCTGCCCTGGTGATAGAAGCGAAACGAGGCGCCCTGATACTGCACATCGACCGGACCGCCGCGCAGCAGATCGACCAGCCGCGACATCCACGGACGGAATGCCCCGCGCTTCAGCCCCGAGCGTTGCGCAAGACGAATGATCGCAGCCTGCGCCGCATTCGGCGCAAATGCGCCGAATGGCGCGGGCGAAGGGGCGTTGTCGGGCGTCAAGCAGGCGGTCCTCGTTGCAAGCGGCGCATGCATAGCCGGTTTTGCCGGGAACTCCAATCTTACTGTCGTCCCGGGGCGCGAAGCGAATCCGGGACCCATAATCCCAGGCAGGAGTGTGACATGAGATGCCCCGCTCCGAGTCTTCGTCAAATTTCTCGCTGTGGGTATGGATCCCGGATCTGCGCTGCGCTTGTCCGGGACGACGGATAAAGCCTCACTCCGCCTTGTTCGGCGGTGCTTTCCGCTGCCTCAGGAATCGCCCGAGCAGCTTGCGCTTGCCCTTGCGCGGGATCAGGTCGATGTCACTGACGAGCTTGGCGCCGCCCTTGCGCCGCTCCAGCACGATCTTGCGGCTGTGGAAGGCCTCGAGTTCGACGCGGTGCGCGACGCTGACGATGGTCGCCTTCGATAGCTCGTCGGTGACCATCTTCATCATCTTGTCCTGGCTCTTCTCGTCGAGCGCCGATGTCGCCTCGTCGAGCACGATGATGTCGGGGCTGTGCAGCAGGAGCCGCGCGAAGGCGAGGCGTTGTTTCTCGCCGCCGGACAGCGTCTGGTCCCAAGGCGCTTCTTCCTCGATCTTCTCCTTGAGATGATCGAGCCCGACCTTGTGCAGGGCCTCGCCGATCTGCTCGACGGTCCAGTCGTCCTCGGCGCCGGGATAGGCGACCGCGCGGCGCAAGGACCCGGAGGGCACGTAAGGCCGCTGCGGCAGCATGAACAGCCGCCGGTCGGGATGGAAATTGACACTGCCGCCGCCCCACGGCCAGAGGCCGGCAATGGCGCGCACCAGCGTGCTCTTGCCGGTGCCGGATTCGCCGGCGACCAGCAGCCGCTCGCCGGGCTCGATCGCGACTTCGGTCTCGCCGACCACCGCGGTGCCGTCGTCGAGCGTGACGGAAAGATCTTTCAGCTCCAGCATCGTCTCGTTGCTGGTCTCGCCGCGCTTGATGCGGCCCAGGCCGTCGCCCTGCTCGGCGCGCTCGAGACCGTCGAGCGACATCATCAGCGAGGCGATGCGGCGCGCGCAGGCGTTCCAGTCCGCCAGCCGCGGATAATTGTCGACCAGCCAGCCGAACGCGCTCTGCACGATGGTGAAGGCGGAGGCCGCCTGCATCACCTGTCCGAGCGTCATGCTGCCGTCGAGGAATTTCGGTGCGCAGAGCAGCAGCGGCACCACCGGCGCGACCAGGCTCGATCCCTGCGACACCAGCGTGGTGCGCATGTGCTGGCCGGCGAGTCGCGCCCATTGCCTGAGCACGCTGGTAAAATTGCGATCGATGCCCTCGCGCTCTTCCTCCTCGCCGCCGAGCAGCGCGATGCTCTCGCCGTTCTCGCGCACGCGCGTCAGCGTGTAGCGGAAGTCCGCTTCGGCCTGGTTCTTGTCCTCGGAGACCTGCACGAATTGACGGCCGATCACCAGGATCGAGCCGGAGGCGATCGCGGCATAGAGGACCGCGGCAATTACCAGGAAGCCGGGAATGGTGATGCTCGATCCGCCGAGCGTGACGGTGAGCGCGCCGCCGATGGTCCAGAGCACCACAATGAAGGTCGCGGCCGACAACATGGCCGAGGTGACGCCGGCGAGGAAATCGATCGGCGAGTCAGTCGAGATCCGCAGATCCTCGGCGATCCGGTATTCGGGATTCTTGTGGTCGCCGCCAACGAGGTTGAGCTGGTAGTACCTTCCGTTTTTGAGCCAGCGCGTCAGCACGCTGTTGGTCAGCCAGGCGCGCCAGCGCCGCTGGATGCCCATGCGTGCAAACACCTGCGCGACGCCGAGCACGATGCTGCCGATGGCGAGCGGGAAGAACACGGCCGTGAGATGGAAGACGGTGGACGCATCGCGCTTCTCGATCGCGTCGAAGATCGCGCGATTCCAGACATTGATGCCGTACTGAAAGGCGACCGTGAGGACGATCAGCACGACGAGGCCGATCGAGAACGGCCAGGCGAGGCGATCGCCATTGCGGCCCCAGAAGCCGCGTGCGCTGATCCAGAAGCGCGTCAGCAGGTAATTCTTGCGCGCCTGTTCGGCCTCCTCGGGCGAAAGCTCCGGGTCAGGCTCGACCAGCTCGGGCGGCGGGGGCGTGATCTCGTCGCCGTCCTCACCCCTGATTTCAACGATGGGCGGTTTCCTGCCCTGTTCGCGCTTATCGGCCAGCTTTTGCATGGCCGGATAACGCAAGGGAAATCAAACGGTTCCCTTGCGGTTCCAGCGTTGATTCGACAGGCTTAAATCTGCCGCTCGACCATCTTGAGCTTGAGCTCGGCGATGGCTTCGGCCGGATTCAGGCCCTTCGGGCAGGCCTTGGCGCAGTTCATGATGGTGTGGCAGCGATACAGCCGGAACGGATCCTCGAGATTGTCGAGACGCTCGCCGGTCGCTTCGTCGCGCGAATCCGAGACCCAGCGGTTGGCCTGGAGCAGCGCAGCGGGGCCGAGATAACGGTCGCTGTTCCACCAATAGCTCGGGCACGAGGTCGAGCAGCAGGCGCAGAGGATGCATTCGTAGAGGCCGTCGAGCTTCTCGCGGTCCTCGTGGCTCTGGCGCCATTCCTTTTGCGGCGTCGGCGAGGTCGTCTTCAGCCACGGCTCGACCGAGGCATATTGCGCGTAGAAATTGGTCAGATCGGGAACGAGGTCCTTCACCACCGGCTGGTGCGGCAGCGGATTGATCTTGACCGCGCCGTCCTTCACGTCGTGCATCGAGCGGGTGCAGGCCAGCGTGTTCTGGCCGTCGATATTCATGGCGCAGGAGCCGCAGACGCCTTCGCGGCAGGAGCGGCGGAAGGTCAGCGACGGATCGATGTGGTTCTTGATCCAGATCAGGCCGTCCAGCACCATCGGACCGCAATCGTGCGTGTCGACGTAGTAAGTGTCGACGCTCGGAGTCTTGCCGTCGTCCGGATTCCAGCGATAGACGCGGAATTCGCGAAGTTCTGTCGCGCCCGCGGGCTTCGGCCAGGTCTTGCCGCCGGTGATCTTGGAGTTCTTCGGAAGTGCGAATTCAACCATTGCTCTAACCTTTCGTCATTCCGGGATGGTCCGAAGGACCAGACCCGGAATCTCGAGATTCTCAGGTGCGCGATTGCGCACCATAGTTCGATGCTGCGCGTCGCCCCGAAATGACGGCTCCCTTGATCAGTACACGCGCGCCTTGGGCGGGATGTACTGCACGTCGTTGGTCATGGTGTAGTCGTGAACGGGTCGGTACTCGATCTTGACCTTGCCGGAATCATCCAGCCAGGCCAGCGTGTGCTTCATCCAGTTCTTGTCGTCGCGCTCGGAGAAGTCCTCGCGGGCATGGGCGCCGCGGCTCTCGGTGCGGTTGGCGGCGGAGTTCATCGTCACCACCGCCTGCGAGATCAGATTGTCGAACTCCAGCGTCTCGATGAGATCCGAATTCCACACCAGCGAACGGTCGGACACGGCGATGTCGGTGATGCCGCTGTGGACCTTCTCGATCAGGTTCTGGCCTTCGGTCAGGACCTCGCCGGTACGGAACACCGCGCAATTGGTCTGCATCACGTGCTGCATGCCTTCGCGCAGCTTCGCGGTCGGCGTGCCGCCCGAGGCGTAGCGATAATGATCGAGGCGGCCGAGCGCGAGCTCGGACGAGTTCGACGGCAGTTCCGGCTGCTTGGCGTTCGGCGTGAGCTTTTCGGCGAGGCGCAGCGCCGCGGCACGGCCGAACACCACGAGATCGATCAGCGAGTTGGAGCCGAGGCGGTTGGCACCGTGCACGGACACGCAGGCGGCTTCGCCGATCGCCATCAGGCCCGGGATCACGGCATTGTCTTCGCCGTTCTTCTTGGTGAGGACTTCGCCGTGATAATTCGTCGGGATGCCGCCCATGTTGTAGTGCACGGTCGGTACGATCGGGATCGGCTCGCGCGTCACGTCGACATTGGCGAAGATCTTGGCGGATTCGGAGATGCCGGGAAGGCGCTCGGCCAGCACTGCGGGATCGAGATGGTCGAGATGAAGGAAGATGTGGTCCTTCTTCTTGCCGACGCCGCGGCCTTCGCGGATCTCGATGGTCATCGCGCGCGAGACGACGTCGCGCGAGGCGAGGTCCTTGGCGGAGGGCGCATAACGCTCCATGAAGCGCTCGCCCTCGGAGTTGACGAGATAGCCGCCTTCGCCGCGCGCGCCTTCGGTGACGAGACAGCCCGAACCATAGATGCCGGTCGGGTGAAACTGCACGAACTCCATGTCCTGCAGCGGCAGGCCGGCGCGAAGCACCATGCCGCCGCCGTCACCGGTGCAGGTATGCGCCGAGGTGCAGGAGGCGTAGGCGCGGCCGTAGCCGCCGGTCGCGAGAATCACGGTCTGGGCGCGGAAGCGGTGCAGCGTGCCGTCGTCGAGCTTGAGCGCGATGACGCCGCGGCAGGTGCCCTCGTCGTCCATGATCAGGTCGATGGCGAAGAATTCGATGAAGAACTCGGCCGCGTGACGCAGCGACTGGCCGTACATCGTGTGCAGCATGGCGTGGCCGGTGCGGTCGGCGGCGGCGCAGGTGCGCTGCGCCTGGCCCTTGCCGTAGTCCATGGTCATGCCGCCGAACGGACGCTGGTAGATCTTGCCGTCCTCAGTGCGCGAGAACGGAACACCCCAATGCTCGAGTTCGTAGACCGCGTCGGGCGCGTTGCGCACCATGTATTCGATCGCGTCCTGGTCCCCGAGCCAGTCCGACCCCTTCACGGTGTCGTACATGTGCCAGCGCCAGTCGTCCTGGTGCATGTTGCCGAGCGAGGCGGAGATGCCGCCCTGCGCCGCCACGGTGTGCGAGCGGGTCGGAAACACCTTGGTGATGCAGGCCGTTTTCAGACCGGCCTCGCTGCAGCCGACGGTGGCGCGCAGGCCGGCGCCGCCGGCGCCGACCACGACAACGTCATAGGTGTGGTCTTCGATGGGGTAGGCTTTGCCGTTGGTGGCAGGAGCGCCGTTGCCCTTGCCATTCGTCGCTGTGGCCATGGGTTATACTCCGGATGAAAGCTTCAAAATCGCGTAGGTCGAGGCGAGCGCCACGGCGACCGAGAAGAAATTGTTGAGCATGACCGAAACGAGCTTCAGCTTCTCGTTATGGACATAGTCCTCGATCACGACCTGCATGCCGATCTTCATGTGCCAGGCACTGGCGAAGATGAAGAGCAGCAGGATCAGGGCGACCGGAAGCGAGCTGAGAATCTGCGCGGCGCCGGCGTGGTTACGGCCAAGCAGCATCATGACGATCACCAGCACCGGGATCATCAGCAGCAGCATGGCGACGGCGGTGAGGCGCTGGCGCCAGAAGTCTGACGTGCCCGAATGCGCGGCTCCGAGGTTGCGGACGCGGCCGAGCGGGGTGCGCATGCTGCGCTTCGACGTACCGGCTGTGCTCATCGTCCACCTCCGATCGCATAGGCGACGATCCAGATCAGCACCGTCAGCACGATGCCGCCGATCGCGGCGCCCCAGGTGAGCGCCTCGCGCTCATTGGCCTTGAAGCCGTAGCCGAGGTCCCAAAAGAAGTGCCGGACGCCGCTCAGCATATGGTGCATCAGCGCCCAGGTGTAGCCGAACACGATCAGCCGGCCGATGATGCTGCCGGTGAAGGCCTGGACGTTGGCGTAAGCCGCAGGGCCCGAGGCGGCCGCGACCAGCCACCAGACCAGCAGCAGGGTTCCGGCATAAAGAGCGATACCGGTGGCACGATGGACGATGGACAGGGCCATCGTCAGCGTCCAGCGATAGACTTGAATGTGAGGTGAAAGCGGTCGTTCGATCCGTGCGGTCATGTGCTTTTGATGTTTATTGCGGCCCAACATGGGGCACGCGGGGATCGCGAAAGGTGGGCTCTATTTACGGAGTCGATTTCACCTGCGCAATCACCAATTCGCCTTAAATCGAACGGCGATTCATCTCTTTACCCTTGATGAACCAAGCCCAATCAGGGGCTTGGTATACCAGCATGCCGATCCGCCAGCGAAAAATTGAATATGCATTCATCATTTTGCCGCTCCTTGGATCCCTTGAAATCACTATTGGAACGCCTCTAAACGGACCATATCGTCCAGGCGGCCCGAAGCGTCAGGCCTGCCCCGGTCGCCCGCTCAAAAGCGCGCTGTCCGGCCGCTCAATCGCTCCTCGTCCGGCGGCTTGCGGATATGCGCATCCTGCAATGCCCCCCAGCCGGAAGGCACGGAACGTCGACCGCGCGAATCAGATCGCCTAAACCACCGCTGGAAGTCTTCCGCGCCAGTGGGTCGGAGAGATTGCGACAGGTCGCCGGTGCAGTTCGAGGTGATGGCAGGTCTTGATATCAAGGAGATCGCCGAACTCGCGCTGCTACTGATCGCAACGGGTGCGCGCTCCGGTTTCCTGGCCGGCGTGTTCGGCATCGGCGGCGGCGCAATCCTGGTGCCGGTGTTCTACGAATGCTTTCGCATCGCCGGTGTGCCGCTCGAAGTGCGGATGCCGCTTTGCGTCGGCACCTCGCTCGCGGTGATCATTCCAACCTCGATCCGGTCGTTCCAGGCGCACTACAGGCGCGGCGCCGTCGACCTGGCTATTCTGCGCGTCTGGTGGCTGCCGATCCTGATCGGCGTCATTGTCGGCAGCGTGGTCGCGCGCTACGCCCCGGAGCGGCTTTTCAAGATCGTGTTCGTCTGCGTCGCCTGGTCGGCCGCCGTGCGGCTGATCTTCGCACGCGACACCTGGAAGCTCGGCGATGATCTGCCGAAAGGGCCGCTGATGCGCGTTTACGGCTTCGGTGTCGGCATTCTCTCGACCCTGATGGGCATCGGCGGTGGGTTGTTCTCGAACCTGCTGATGACCTTCTACGGCCGACCGATCCACCAGGCGGTCGCGACCTCGTCGGCGCTGGCGGTGCTGATCTCGATTCCGGGCGCGCTCGGCTACATCTATGCAGGCTGGCCGGCGGCGGAGAACTATCCGGCCGTCGCCGCGCTGCAGATCCCATTCGCGCTCGGCTACGTCTCGCTGATCGGCGCCGTGCTGGTGATGCCGATGAGCCTCGTGACGGCGCCACTGGGTGTGAGGGCTGCGCATGCGATGTCGAAGCGGACGCTGGAGGTCGCGTTCGGGTGCTATCTGTTTATAGTGGGAAGTAGGTTCGTGATGAGCCTGTTGGGCGGACAATAGTCGTTACAACCTCCGTCATTGCGAGTTGTAACCGGCCTCGAGTGGCCGACGCGGCCGCGGAGTTGATTGCTTCGTCGCAACGGCTCGTCGCAACGACAGGGAAAGAGATCGTGCGCTGCACCGGGTGAATTGGGAGGCGGCGATCAGCACTAATTGACGGACCGGTCCTTCAATCTCACTTCGCTGTGTCCCCATATTTGAAGATTGCCTTGCGCTTCCAGAAGATCGGCCTCGACCAATGCCTGAATGCGGGCTGCAAAGGCCTCAAAATCGACGGGAGCCGCTAGCGCTTCTTCTTTTTCGACTCTCTCAACCGCGCGGTACAGGACCATTGCGACCTTCTGCCATCGTGACTTCATGACGGAGAAAATGACGCGATACAAATCGGTCTCCAGCACAGAGGGCGGAAGTGAAACGTCTTCCCACCGGAGTGTGCTGTCGATGGTGGCAGGTGGTCCCGGCGGTTCAAGATCCGGGAATTGGTTGTAGATCAGTCGCAGAAGCTTGAATCGCAAATGGAAAACCGCCGTTACGAGCGGTTCTGCGAACAGCTTTCTGCCGTCATCGCCAACATCGACGATCGCGGCTTCCGCTCGTCGGAATGCCGCGGCAGCATCGAGCAGGTGCTTATGAATCTTCTTAGCTTGCTCTCGGTTCATGTCCCCGCCCCCGGAGCATTTACCCCTATTTTTTCGCGTAGATATCCTTGTACGTATCGCGCAGTACGTTCTTCTGCACCTTGCCCATGGTGTTGCGCGGCAGTTCGTCGACGACGAACACGCGCTTGGGCATCTTGAACTTGGCCAGGCGACCGTCGAGCGCCTTCAGCACCGCGGCTTCGCTCACGTCGGCGCCCTTGTTGCAAACGAGAACCGCGGTGACGCCCTCGCCGAAATCGGCATGCGGCACGCCGATCACGGCGGATTCGATCACGCCCGGCATGGCGTCGATCTCGCTCTCGATTTCCTTGGGGTAGACATTGAAGCCGCCCGAGATCACGAGATCCTTGCCGCGGCCGAGGATGTGGACATAGCCCTTGTCGTCGATCTTGCCGAGGTCGCCGGTGATGAAGAAACCGTCGGGCCGAAATTCCGACTTGGTCTTCTCCGGCATGCGCCAATAGCCCTTGAACACGTTCGGGCCCTTCACCTCGATCATGCCGATTTCCTCTCGCGGCAATTCCTTGCCGGTCTCGGGCTCGGTCACGCGCACGGAGACGCCGGGCAGCGGAAAGCCGACCGCGCCGGGCACGCGCTCGCCGTCATAGGGATTCGACGTGTTCATATTGGTCTCGGTCATGCCGTAGCGCTCGAGCACCGCATGTCCCGTGCGCGCCGACCATTCGCGATGGGTCTCGGCCAGCAGCGGCGCCGAGCCGGAGATGAACAGCCGCATGTGTTTCGTGGTGTCGCGGGACAGCGCGGGGTTCTGAAGCAGCCGCGTATAGAACGTCGGCACGCCCATCAGCACTGTGGCGCGCGCCATCAGCTTGATGATCAGGTCCGGATCGAGCTTCGGCAGGAAGATCATCGACGCGCGCGCGAACAGCGTGACGTTGGTCGCCACGAACAGGCCGTGCGTATGGTAGATCGGCAGCGCGTGGATCAGCACGTCCTTGTCGGTGAAGCGCCAGTAGCCGACGAGCGAGAGCGAGTTCGACGCCAGATTGTCGTGGGTGAGCATCGCGCCCTTGGAGCGGCCCGTCGTGCCGGACGTGTAGAGGATCGCGGCAAGATCGTCGTTCGCGCGCGCCACGGTCGCGAATTCGGTGCTGGCCTTGTCGGCGGCCTCCGTCAGCGAGCCCTTGCCGTCGGGCCCGAGCGTCTCGACCCTGGCCTTGACCTTGGCGGCGATGGGGGCGAGGCCCTCCGCCTTGGCGGGATCGCAGATCACGAGCGAGGGCTCGGCATCGCCGATGAAGTAGTCGAGTTCGTTGAGCGTGTAGGCGGTGTTGAGCGGCAGATAGACTGCGCCGGCCCGCACCGTGCCGAGATACAGCACGATGTTGGCGACGGATTTTTCCACCTGCACCGCGACGCGGTCACCGGGCTTGACGCCGCGCGCGACCAGCACGTTCGCCATCTGCCCGGCCCGCGCGATCAGGTCGCCATAACTGATATGGGCGCCGTCCTGCGTCTCGATCGCAAGGCGCGCCGGGTTGTCAAGGCCGTCGAACAGGCGGGAAAACAAATTGGCGTTGGCAGCTTGGTTCATGCAAGATTTCCTCGACCGCAGGGCCTGGACAACGAGGCCTGTACGACACGGCTTGTCGGACAGGGCCGGTCAAAACCGAGGGCTGCATTAGCAAAAACCGCCCAGATGAAGCAACGGAGACAGTTTGCATGACCAAGAACGGGAAACGCGTGGCCTGGGTCACGGGCGGCGGCAGCGGGATCGGAGAAGCCGGTGCCGAGGCGCTGGCGGCCGACGGCTGGACGGTGGTGGTGTCCGGCCGCCGCAAGGCCGCCCTGGATACCGTGGTTGCCAGGATCGCAGGGGCGGGCGGGGTGGCCGAGGCCATCGCGCTGGACGTGTCGAGCGCCGCCGAGGCCCAGAAGGCGGCCGATCAGATCGTCGCAAAGCACGGCCGGATCGACCTGCTCGTGAACAATGCCGGCATCAACGTCCCCAAGCGGAGCTGGAAGGACATGGAACTGGACGGCTGGGACAAGCTCGTCCAGGTCAATCTCAACGGCGTGCTCTATTGCATGCGCGCGGTGCTGCCGACGATGCGCAAGCAGCAGGACGGCTCGATCATCAACGTCTCGTCCTGGGCCGGCCGCCACGTCTCGAAGATGCCGGGCCCGGCCTACACCACCACCAAACATGCGGTGCTGGCACTGACCCATTCCTTCAACATGGATGAATGCGTCAACGGCCTGCGCGCCTGCTGCCTGATGCCGGGCGAGGTGGCAACGCCGATCCTGAAACTCCGCCCGGTGGTGCCGAGCGAGGCGGAGCAGGCCAAGATGCTGCAATCCGAAGACCTTGGCCGCACCATTGCCTTCATCGCCTCGATGCCGCCGCGTGTCTGCATCAACGAACTCCTGATCAGCCCGACGCATAATCGCGGTTTCATCCAGACGCCGAGCAACAGAGATTGAGGCGTAACGCGCACCGCAATCTCTCCTCGTCGTCCCGGGGCGCGACGCAGTCGCGCGCCCGGGACCCATAACCACAGGGACAAGTTGTCGCGCCAGACGGTCACTCCGAGTCTTCGTCAAACCACTCCCTGTGGCTATGGATCCCGGGTCTGCGCTGCGCTTGTCCGGGAGGACGGTGGAGCGTGGGGCACTTGGGCCCACGAACTCACCCACTCATAGTTTCACGCATCACAAAGAGTTTTTGTTCGAAACTCCTTCGCGACCGCTCCCGTAACTCGGACCAACGACGCGCTGTTGCTTCACGTCAAACTGTCGCAGGCGCCGTTGTTGCCAACGCAACCGGCCATCGCCGGTCACAATTCAATCGGGAGTTTCTCCATGTCGAAGCGCATTGCCTATCTCACCGCCGCAGCCTTCAGCGCCCTGGCCATCACCGCAGCCGTCGTCGCGCCCGCCCGCGCCGAGGAAAAGACCGTCATGGTCGGCGGCGCCGCGATGTTCCCGTCCAAGAACATCGTTCAGAACGCGGTCAACTCGAAAGACCACACCACGCTGGTTGCGGCGGTGAAGGCCGCCGGTCTCGTGCCGACGCTGGAAGGCAAGGGTCCGTTCACGGTGTTCGCGCCGACCAACGCCGCCTTCGGCAAGCTGCCGGCGGGCACCGTCGATACCCTGGTCAAGCCGGAGAACAAGGCGACCCTGACCAAGATCCTGACCTACCATGTCGTTCCCGGCAAGCTCGAGGCCTCCGACCTCACCGACGGCAAGAAGCTCAAGACCGTCGAGGGCGAAGAGCTGACCGTCAAGAAGTCCGGCAACTCTGTCATGATCGTCGATGCCAAGGGCGGCTCCTCGACCGTCACGATCCCCAACGTCAACCAGTCGAACGGCGTGATCCACGTGGTCGACACCGTGCTGATGCCGGCGTCGTAACACCGCGCAACCCTGTTTAGTCCCCCTGACAGGGATTATGCGGAAAGGCGAGCCGGGGGATACCTCCGGCTCGCTTTTTTGTGAGAAGCTCCCCGCCAGACGCACCAGATTCGACGATGGATAGGCGTAACGAACGGGGAACCGATGGCGTATACTCGTCAACGCGATCTCACAGGACGGAACCGCCATGTCGAGCCTCATAGCCACTGACGAACAGGTCAGCGCCACCACGGCCAAGGTGATCCAGCCGGGCTGGGTTCGGGCCATGCACTGGACCAATGCCATTGCCATGGTCCTGATGATCCTGTCGGGCTGGCAGATCTACAATGCCTCGCCGCTGTTCGGCTTCAGCTTTCCGCGCGAATACACGCTGGGCGGCTGGCTCGGTGGCGGGCTTCTCTGGCACTTTGCGGCGATGTGGCTCCTGATGATCAACGGCCTCGCCTATCTCGTCACCGGTTTCGCCACGGGCCGCTTCCGCAGGAAACTGCTGCCGATCACGCCGTCCGGCGTGCTCCACGACGTCAAGGCGGCGCTGACCTTCAAGCTCGGCCATGACGATCTCACCGTCTATAATTACGTCCAGCGTACGCTTTATGCCGGCATCATCCTGGTCGGCGTGGTGATCGTGCTGTCGGGCCTCGGAATGTGGAAGCCGGTCCAGCTGCATTGGCTGGTGTCCCTGTTCGGCGATTATCCGACCGCGCGCTACGTCCATTTCTTCTGCATGGCCGCAATCTGCGCCTTTCTCGTCATTCACGTCGTCCTCGCGCTGCTGGTGCCGAAGAGCCTGCGCGCGATGATCATCGGCCGCTGAGGGAGAATCATCATGGCCAAGCGCTCATTCCTGATCCCCGGCGTCGACAAGCGGCTGCTGATCGAGGACTCCATCAAGACCATGCCGGATCTCAGCCGCCGCCGCTTCATCGCGGGCGGCGCCAGCCTCGGCGCGCTGACGTTGCTCACAGGCTGCGACGTGGTCGACTCGTCCTCGGCCGAGGAGATGCTGAAGCGGGTCTCGAAATTCAACGACGCGGTGCAGGATTTCATCTTCAATCCTGACGCGCTGGCGCCGACCTTCGCGGAGAGCGCGATCACCAAGCCGTTCCCGTTCAACGCCTATTACGATCTCGACGACGCGCCGACGGTCGACGGCAACGACTGGAAGCTGGAAGTGCGCGGCCTCGTCGACAACAAGAAGTCGTGGACGCTCCCCGAGCTCTACAAGCTGCCGCAGGTGACGCAGATCACCCGCCACATCTGCGTCGAGGGCTGGAGCGCGATCGGCAGCTGGACCGGCACGCCCTTGCGCGACTTCCTCAAGCTGGTCGGCGCCGACACCCGTGCCAAATACGTCTGGTTCCAGTGCGCCGACAAGGACGGCTACAATTCACCGCTCGACATGCGCACCGCGCTGCATCCGCAGACCCAGATGACGTTCAAATATGCGAACGAGATCCTGCCGCGCGCCTACGGTTTCCCGATGAAGATCCGCGTGCCGACCAAGCTCGGCTTCAAGAACCCGAAATACGTGGTCTCGATGGAAATCACCAACGAGTACAAGGGCGGATATTGGGAAGACCAGGGCTACAATTCGTTCAGCGGGAGCTGAGGCATTTGTAGCTGCCGTAGGGTGGGCAAAGCGCAGCGTGCCCACCGATCTCTGTCGATGTCGATGAATGATGGTGGGCACGGCGCTTCGCGCCTTTGACCCACCCTACAGCACTACGGCACCGATGATTTCGCTGTCCCCACCTTCCGCTGGCACAACGCCAGCACCGCGCCGAGCGCCAGCAACCCCGCCGAGACATTCAGCGCGTAACTCAGGCTCCCCAGCGCATCCGTGATCGCGCCGACCGCGATCGGCCCCAGCGTCTGGCCGATGCCGAACGAGATCGTCATCGCCGCGATCGCCGTCGGCCACACCTCGTGGGGATAGTTGAAGCGCACGAAGGCTGTGGTCGAATTGACGACGGCGAAGAAGCCGATGCCGAACACGATCGCGGAAACGGCCAGCCACGCCGTCGAGTGTCCCAGCATCGGCAGGCCGGCGCCGATGGCGTTGGTGCCGAGGATGATGGCGGTCGCGAGCCCGCCGCGGTCGAGCGCGAGCACGCCGCGCCAGACCCAGGGTGTGACGAAGGCGCTGACGCCGATCAGGCCCCAGAACGCGGCCTGCGCCGACGCATCGCCGCCGCCGTCGCGCACATAGGCGATCATGAAGGTCATGTAGGCGATGTAGCCCGCGCCGAACAGGAAGTAGCCGGCGAGATAGATCAGCACCGGACCAATCGCAAAGGAGGAACGGCTTGCTTCAGCGAAGCGCGTCTTGCTCTCGATGCGAAGCAGGAAGAGCGGCGCTGCCATCACCAGCGAGAGCAGCGTCAGCGCCCACCACACGATCCACCACGAGCCCGGGCCGAACCATTGCAGCGTGAAGGGCGCGATGATCCCGGAGGAGAGAATGCCGATGCCCGGACCGGCATAGAACAGGCTCAGCAGGAAATTGGCACGCTCGGGGTGGGACTGGGCGATGGTTGCGGCCAGCGCGCCGCCGGCAACGAAGGCGACGGCGGCGCCGATGCCCAGCACCAGCCGCGCCAGGCTCAGTGCGACAAAATTACCGGTCAGCGCGCAAGTGGCGAGCGCGGCAAGGCAAACCAGTGTTCCGCCGCGGATCGCGGCCGACCAGCCGAACCTCCGGATCAGCCGGGACGCCACCAGCGCGCCGACGAGATAGCCGACGGCGTTGATGGTGTTCATGAAGCCCGCCGCCGAATAGGACCAGCCGAGATCCTCCCGCATGTCGGGCAGCACCAGCGCATAGGCAAAGCGGCCGATGCCGAGCCCGACCGTCGCCGCCAGCGACAGGGTCAGGATCAACCGCGCGGGATGGGCGTCGGGCAGGGGGCGGTCAGGTGCGTGCAAGGGGTACTCCGGCCTGCGCAGTGTGGCAGGCCCCGCCCGCCTTGCACAGCCGCGCCGCGGCAATGGTGTCTTGCCAAGCGCGCAACGCCGCTCTAGCACTCCGGCCGAAATTCATGAGCTCGTCATGCCCGGGCTTGACCCGGGCATCCGTCATCTTCGCAGGAGGCTGGATTGCCGGGTCAAGCCCGGCAATGACGAGGAAAAACCTGAGGACCTGACCATGGCGACCCACAAACTGCTGCTGCTCCCCGGCGACGGTATCGGCCCGGAGGTGATGGGCGAGGTGAAGCGGCTGATCGACTGGCTCAATGCGGCCGGGATCGCCAAATTCGAGACCGACACCGGTCTCGTCGGCGGCTCCGCCTATGACGCGCACAAGGTCTCGATCTCCGAGGGCGACATGGCCAAGGCGCTGGCCGCCGACGCCATCATCTTCGGCGCGGTCGGCGGTCCGAAATGGGATGCGGTGCCCTATGAGGTTCGCCCGGAAGCCGGCCTGCTCCGCCTGCGCAAGGACCTCGCCCTGTTCGCCAACCTCCGCCCTGCCGTCTGCTATCCGGCGCTCGCCGACGCCTCGAGCCTGAAGCGCGAGGCGGTCGAGGGTCTCGACATCATGATCGTGCGCGAGCTCACCGGCGGTGTCTATTTCGGCGAGCCCAAGACCATCACCGATCTCGGCAACGGCCAGAAGCGCGCCGTCGATACCCAGGTCTACGACACCTATGAAATCGAGCGCATCGGCCGCGTCGCCTTCGAGCTTGCCCGGAAGCGCAAGAACAAGGTGACGTCGATGGAGAAGCGCAACGTCATGAAGTCGGGCGTGCTCTGGAACGAGGTCATGACGGCGGTCCACAAGCGCGAATATCCCGATGTCACGCTCGAGCACCAGCTCGCCGATTCCGGCGGCATGATGCTGGTGAAGGCGCCGAAGCAGTTCGACGTCATCGTCACCGACAATCTGTTCGGCGACATGCTGTCCGACATCGCGGCGATGCTGACCGGCTCGCTCGGCATGCTGCCCTCGGCCTCGCTCGGCGAGGTCGACGTCAAGAGCAGGAAGCGCAAGGCGCTGTACGAGCCCGTGCACGGCTCGGCGCCCGACATCGCCGGCAAGGGCCTCGCCAATCCGATCGCGATGATCTCGTCGTTCGGCATGGCGCTGCGCTATTCCTTCGACATGGGCGCACTCGCCGACAAGGTCGATGCCGCGATCGCCGCGGTGCTCGCCAGCGGCCTGCGCACAGCCGACATCAAGTCGGAAGGCACCACGGCCGCTTCGACCACTCAGATGGGCGAAGCGATCCTGAAGGAATTGCAGAAACTGCACGCGTAACGGAGAAGTCGTAGCCCGCATGCAGCGAAAGCGAAATCCGGGGGTCTCGCCCCGCGGATGGACCTTCCCGGATTACGCTGCGCTCCATCCGGGCTTCTGTAACGGGCCTCAGTAAGTCAATCCCTTTTTGCCTGATCCAATCGCTGGGCACTTGCTTCTGT
>NZ_JAFCKW010000047.1 GCF_018129965.1 Bradyrhizobium diazoefficiens
ACATGCCGGTCGATCCGGTCAGGGCGTAGAAGATGCCCGTCCAAATCCCCTGCCGGCTCCAGCGGTTGAAGCGGTTAAGGACAATTCTCATAGCGTCGGTGAAGTGCGTGGTCTGACTCAGCTTTGGCGAGTAAAGGCAGGCAGAACCGCTCAATGTTCTCCTCTTGCCCGAGATATGTTCCGATGGAATCGAAGAGCTGCTTCGTAGCCTCCAGACTGAGTTCGTCCTCGTCGTCCTCCTCTTCCTCTTCCTCTTCCCATTCGGACTGAAAGCCGTAATCGGCGTCGAAGTCATCATCGTTCAGCTGTTCACGGATCTCCTCGACGGCTTCGTCGAATAACTCCTGCAAGTCTGGCTCTTCGGAATGAAGCTGATTTTTCGGAATGATCTTGCACTTAGCCTCATTCAGGACGAGATCATAGCTGCGCAGCCGAGGGATAAGTTGTCGCAGCAAACTCTCCGCAGCCTCGACGCTCTCGATGAAAACGTAGAGATCATCGACGTAGCGAGCTGCCAGGACGCCATGATCCTTCAAAAAACGATCAATTGGCTCCATGTAGAAATTTCCAAATAGATCCGATGGAAACATTCCCTGCAGTATGCCGCGCGAGGAGCGGTTGCTTGTGTAGCTGATCAAAACGGTCTCTAGCCGTTTCAGTAGCTCACTCGCGTATCCAGAGTCGTTCAGCACGTTAATCAGCGTGTGAAGATTCAACGAGCCGAAATAGTTGGCAACGTCGATCTTTAGGATGTATTTGATCCCCTGTTCCTGCGAAAGCCTCGCCAGCTCGCTCTGCCAAGCGCTCCAGCAAGTCCTGGTAGGCATGAACATCGCGGGGTTATCCAGCGCCGCAAGTTGGTGACTGAACGAGCGTGAATGGTCCGTTTTCATCTGAACAATAGGGGCTGCTTGGTCTGCCAAAACCTGATAGAGCAACCGATCGTGGGGAAGAAGGATGCTTCCTGGGCGCGAGAAGCTCGGCCCCAATCGCACTGGGTTCACCGCGACTTGTATGCGAAACGACTTTGGGACTTCGATCGTGATAGGCAGGCCGGGGCTGTATGCGCCGTTGGATAACGCCGACCTCACCTCCTGGATGAGTTCATCGCCCGCTTTTGCATAGATGAAGCCAATGTGCGGCGCGTAGATGAAGTCGGATCGAAGGTCGTGGATAATCCGCTTGAGCGCGAGTTGCCAATCGATTCTCGCGATCACCGCCCCGTCTAGGCCGAAAGGTATTTTGTCCGACATACTGACCGCTCCGTATCGCGGTAGGATGCGGCCCCGCTGGTGATATTTCAACCCCTAGTTGGCGACGGATTCCATGCATGCTTGATCCGACTCAAGTCTTCCTTATCGGCACCTTGCGTCGTATCCCGCGATACTTTCGGCGACGGGATTAAAACGCAGCGCGGCGTTGACGGCCGCCGTTTCGATGTCGATCGCTTCGAGCTTCGCGATTACTTCTGCAACCCGAGCAGCATGGACGGCATAGTCTGCGAGCAGCTCGGCAGCTTCCTTGGTGTTCGCCTTCCGCGCGGCTTCTGCGCGCTGGCGCAGTGCGTCGTCGGCGGCGACCTTCGCGGCGGCTTCCTCAGCCGCGATCACGTTCGGAAGCTCGGTGACGAGATGATTGGCGCGGGCTTCAAGTCGCATGATTGCACGCTTGTCGCCGCAGAAGTCGCGCCCACGACACTGACTTGCCGACGAAGTCGGCGAACTCAGCCTCGGTAAAAAGAAAATCGTCATTGGTCATGACTTGCCTCGGATTGTTTCGGGTGGTCGGAGTTTGGCAGACGTTGTCACTTGCCGTGGGGTCGGTTTGATCTCTCTTACTGAAATTCTTCTTGCGCGAGGGCAAAAGCTCCCGATCGCACGGAGAATGCCGCGCGTCGGAAAGCGTGAATTGTCGGGAGTTGTGTGCGCCCTGGCGCGCCGAGGGTTAAGCCAAGTTCGTTTCGGTCAGGTCGGCGAGTGCCCGTAAGCTCATCGCGCAAAACTTGTGGTCGGTCGGCCCGAGGATCACTTCCTCTTGGCCGTCAAGACAGTCTGCGAGCAGGCGAAGGTATGCGGCCGAGCCGATTTTTCGTTTGCGAGCAGCTCTAAGCGTACCAAGTCCCAGACGATGTCTGCGATTGCTACGCTTGTTTTCCCGAGCCACTTAGACTCAACAGCAATTTCGACTTTGGGATATTTGCCAAAGACGACGAAATCGACGGCCGGCCGCTTCCCAGGCCCCTTCATATGGCCAGAAAGGACCGAGTGCGTGTATTCCGCGCTCGCGCGGTTCTTTGACTGCCCCGCCAGGATATGTCCGATCGGCTGGGCCAAATATTTCTCGCTAAACAGACCACTGTGGTCGCAGGCCCGTTCATATTCAACCCACGCGCCCACGCCGCGCGCTAAGAGCTTTGCGTAATTCACATCCACCCCAACCCGCGCTACAATCCAACCATATCAGCTTGCGCGCCCTAGCGTGCGCCTGTCTCCGAGCGTTAGCGTCATCCGGTTGACTTAGCCGCTGCCTCAACCGGCTGAATGTATTTTGTGACGTATTCGGACGGAAGGCCGTGTTCACTAGCGCCCGCAAGAACTTGGTCCTTATACTCGCCACTGGGCTTGAGGCTTTCGTCTATGTATTCGGGAACGGCCAAGTAGGCGAGGACCTTCTGCCTGCGACCTTTCTCGTTGATGATGGTCACGATCGAATGTTCATAGCCGTCGCCGACTCCTTCAACTTCATCTAGCTTGGCGCGCTCGGCTGGGTCGAAGCCGAAGAGGACCCCAACGACCACGTTATTCTCGTCACTGGGAAATGCGTTGCACTCTCCGAACCCATTGGTGCTACGCTTATGGAAGCGAAGCGTGTGCCTTGGTAAGATTGCAGCACCTAGCGGCTTGCAGCTCGGCAATAGCTTGGTCAGCCGCGCAGTCGACATATTCGGCCCGTAAGCAAAATAAACGGCCAACTCCGGTGGCCGTGTCTCTACTTTGTGTAGCTGTTCAACAGGCGAGTCACCCGGCCTGCGGATGTTACGCATCGGAATCGCAAGCATTCCGTGCTCGTCGGACTCCTGGCCTTCGCGAGTAATGATTGGCCGCCCATCCTCGCGGTCGAAGATCGGAAGGGGCCTGCCGGTCCATCCGCAATCAACGCAGCGAGGTCGCTCCCAGAGAATGCCCGGTGCGGCGGAGTTTTCGCCCTGTTCCGGGGCAAGTTGAGGTGATCCGCACTTGGGGCATTCCTCTGGTACGCCGCGCAACACGCGAAGAATGGCTCCGGTCGTCATGCTGATGGCGTGCTGGATCGATAAGTGAGCCAAGTCGGCGTCGGTCCAAGTCGCCGACTTCGAATGCGTCAACCAGTTGGTGAACGTCCAGGCGGACTCGAGCGCACTTTTGAGAACCCCTCGACGCTCCTTGTTGGTGTCGCTCGGCAATATCTGATTGCATATGATCTCCACCCATGCGCGGAAGTTAGCTCGCTGCGGCGGAACGTCGGTCCAAATTGCAGCGTCCTGCGCAACGCTGATCAGTTCAAGAAGCGCTTCGCGGCAGCGGACGCCAACCGCCTGATATCCAGATAGGCTTTGCGCTTGGGTCACGGCGGTGCCAGCTTCCTCAACCTTCTGGTAAACTGAACCAAATGGGAGAATGCGTAGATCGTCTTCCTTCTGTTCTTCCGTGCGCGGCATGCGGAGGATCAGACCAATATGGAAGGTTAGAGCAAGGTCCATGTTTGGAAATTGCTCCTGAGAATAAAGGTTCGTGCCGCCGGTAATGACCCACCAACGATCTCTGTTGGTGTGAATATCCCAGACGTCGTGATGGGTATTCACGACCACTTCAGAATAGACCTTCTGCATGAAGGTCACTTTGAGGTCGGGCGCTTGCCATTCGAAGTATTCTCGGACCTCCTGGATCTCCTCTTCAGTAGCTTTCAACATGGTCACTTCCTGTCAGAGCTTCGTTGCGCCGCACTCCAGATGCTCTTCAAAAGGCACTTCGAATTGGAGATAGTGTTCTTAGGCAACTTCCTCCTGGCCCCTCACCAATCCCAGGAGCCGGCGGAACTCCAGATCGTTACTGTCGCTTTTCCAGAAGTTGATAAACTGGCAGACAACCTGAAGATTACCCACTTCGTAGTGCCCCCCGCTGTCGATCCGATCAAGCGATGGCAGCAGGTTCCTGTCTGCTTCAGGACCGGAAAAATGGAAGGAAATGCCACTCAAAGCGCAGCGGTTCTCCTGTAGGTCAAGCAGAGAACCGATGAGCCTCTCCAGCTCAACCGTGGTCATCCGCAATTCCTTGTTCTTCACAGTACGTTTGACTTCTTGTCCGTTTGCGTTCCTGACCGTGTTCTCCACGGAGAGGCGCATTTCAATGATGGACCTTTCCCGTCCACCGAGAATGCGCCCATCATCCCTGCCGCTCGTCGCTTTGCTGACAGAGCCTTCCGATTCAAGTTTTATCAGTTTCGAGAAGACCCAGCAGAAGGTATGCGCATCGATAAGGCGGACGTTTTTCAGGCCGGCGGTTTGCTCAATAAGCGGCCGCAACGCAGCCAGTGTCCCATTGTATGTCGAATAGTTGCCCCAGCCGCACTGGAGGATGGTCGAAAAATAAATGTTGAGTGCCCAAAATGCGCGGTCGAATCCGGTGGGCTGGATCGGCATAAAACGATCCATATCTTTGAGAAAGAAGAGATAGGCCAACAACGGGTACTTGCGGCCAGTCAGATCTCTCAACCGGTTAAACGTTGCGCCCTCGTCCGCGCCACCTCGATAGAGCCCAAAAAACAGACCTTCGAGTTCATGACGAAGCTTCGGCTTCGCTCGCGCTTCCAATAGCTCGCGATGGTCGCGGTTGGCGTGCCCATAAATGTTTTGCCAGAACACGAGATTATTCGTCAGATTGCGGGAGCTGTCCTGAATCTCGATAGCATCGATCACGCGTTCCAAGATCACGCCCGAACCGATGTCGCCTTCCATCCATTCGCCTGCTCGAAGCAAACCGATTGCATGATCGCGGAGACGCGGCTTGTAGCTCTCCCAGACGGCAACCAGGCCCTCCTGAAACCCGCTGAACGGATGACCGGACCTTGCCGTAACAAGGTTTTGAAAGCGCACGAACGCTTCACGGAAGGCGGACGGATCAATGGATGCGGCCATGATCGGCCGAGGCGCGCTTTCGGGACCGGCATACCAATCGAGAAACCTGTCCAAAGCGCCGGAACTATCGACTTCGACACGCAGCGTAGTTGGCGACCGAAGGGGTTGAAGCGGACCGTTGATGTTAGAGTTTCCGTTTGAGGGGGTGTCCATCAACCGGATGCCATCGAGAGCCGGTGGTGCCGGTGGCTGAAACCAGATGCGTGTCTCAGCGGCCTCGCGGTGGATCGCCAAGACCTTGCCGCTTGGCGTCGTGAAGCCGATCACATAGTCCGTGGGCGGCTTGGCGGGCTCGCCTAGCCGTGCCCTCAGAGTTGCTTCGGCCTCTGCAACGGCAAGCGTCATTGTCCTTCTATCCCCATGAGGCGCAATGCATCTCTCATAAAATCTACCGGGCTATCCGACCGATCGGCGAGCTCTTTGATCTTGAGGCCCTCCGAGTCCCATTGATCCACCTGCGCCTTCTGGCGTCGATATCGATGAAATCGCTCCCAGATAAACGCCAGCATTCCCGTCCAGCACAATTGCGTGACGTCGGGATACGCCTTCGTAATGTCATCGCTTCGATCGCGCCCCACCGCCACAAGACGAATACGAAGCGCGGCGCTACGGTGGAAGCCCGCCCGATAAATATCGGCCGCCGCAGCTTCGATCCGGCCGGATGGCAGGCATCCGATCGCTGCCAGTACGCGATGGACGTTCTGCCGATCTCGCCGGGTCCATGGCCCGTTCAAGGTGCAAGGTTGATTTGTCTTCACCTCTGCAATGACGATATCGACCAGATCGCCGGAGAGCGCGAGCTGTTGTACATCGTCCGCCATGATGTCGTTCGGATCATCGAATAACCGCTCGGCACGAAACGGAAATCGAACCGCCAATAGGTCGGCATCCGTCCGCTGGGACCCGCGCCGCTCCGGATGAACGACAAAGTTCTCGATCTGCAAGAAGCCATTCAAGCGGAAATACCAGTAGGCCACTTTTTCGGGATTGAGGCGATCAACTACCTGCATATCCGATACGCGGCTCATTCTGCCGCCTCCAGTTCGCGATCGTCGGCTTGCGTAAGAACTTCGGCCAGCAGCGCGTCGAGCAAGCGGCGACGGATGGCAACGGTGGCCGTGAGGTTCGCTTCCAACCGGTCACAGAGCGCCATCAATGCATCGACCTTGGCGACAATGCGGTGTTGTTCCGCGAATGGTGGGAGGGGAATTGGCATCCGCCTAAAGTCACCAACGTTTACGCCCTGAAGGGCAATACCTTTTGTCTCGCCGGCCATCCATGATTGACAAAATGGCGAGTCTATCGCGAGACGAACGAAATGGCGGTTCGCTAAGGGAGTGATGGGAAAGCGCAACATGTGCTGCGTGATGTTGCCCCCTTCAAGTTCTGGCGGGACGAAAGCCGTCCTTCCGATGGTGCCATCTTTTGAGACCAGGAGATCGCCAGACGCTAAGGTGGTCTTGCTAAACTTGGCGGCGCGCGCAGGATCGCACTTCGGCAGTGCAGCCAAGTCGATGGTGCCCGTTTTCATTTCAGTCACCCGAACCGTGGGCACGCCTTCGGAAACCCATTCTGGCTTCAAGATGCCGTAGGTGACAGTTTCGTTCGGCCTCACTAGGAGGTTAACTGACGCCCATTCCCAAGTCCGTGGCAAGGGAAATGCATTTTCGATTGCCGATTTGTCCGGCCAGACGTCTTCTAGATTCCGCTTCTTTTTCCACGGTTGATCGAGAAGACGCCTAGCCAACACCGACGCCGGTTCGTCGTTCTGGTCCTGCGCCACCAGTTTGCCGCGGACGGCGAGGTTGAGGATGGTCTGGCGCAGTTGCTTGATCTGGTCGGGACGCGCGGTAAGCGCCGGCAGCGTGTCGAGCGCGAAGCGGGCATCGGCCTGAAATGTTTCAGGATCAGGGGCGTTAAGGCGAGCGAGGCTCGCCGCCGCCAGCCGATCACGCACCGTTTCGCGGCTTGCCCGCGCCGCCTCGAGCTGGTCGCACAACGCCATCAACTCATCCACCTTGACTACGATGCGGCGCTGTTCGGCGAGGGGTGGTAGGGGAAGCACGACTGTGTGAAGGTCACCGAGGTTTAGCTTATGTGTATGCGTGCCACCTCCGATCTTGATCCGATCAAACTCGGCCTCGACGAATGGTGAGTTCAAGAGCAAGCGGAAGAAGACAGGATTCAAGCTCTCGTGGTCGAAACGGATCAGGCCGACACTAACAAACAGACTAAACTCGACATCTGTATCGACTAGCACTGCCTTGCCGAGCGTCCCAATGCGACCAATCAAAATGTCGCCTCGACGCGGATCGCAGCGCTGATATAGGATCTGGTGCTCAGCTTCCGGAATGAAACGCGTATTCGAGAGGTCGAGTTTTCCTCCGCTGAAATCCTTCACACTAATGAATGGCACACCCTTTTCGACATATGTCGGAGTTTTGTGTGCACCGTCGGTGATCTTTAGCGAGACTTCTCCAAGCTCGGCAAGCGCCCAACCTGGAGGGCAATCAAACGCAATCGGTTCATCACGGCCTCTTGCAGCGATATTTCGAACCTTGATCTTCCCGGCCTTCCCCAGCCGTTCCTTCTCGGCGGCTATACGCTTCAGCAATTTCGTCGCAGGCTCGTCGCTCGGCTCTTGCTGCACCAGCTTGCCGCGGACAGCGAGATCGAGAATGAATCGGCGAAGCCGGGCAATCGCGTCGGGCGCGTCAGCGATCTGCTCGTAATGCGTCAGAAGGCGTTCTGCGTTCATCGGGCGAGCGCCTCGGCAAGTATCGCTTTCAAACGGTCGCGCAGGGCGCCCGTCTCGGCTTCGGCGGCTGCAAGGTCGCCCAGCAGCGTTTCCGGGTTGCCGTGATCGTCGGCTACCGTGTGTGGGTTCTTGATGTCGAGATTGTAGCCGCGTGCTTTAACCTCCTCGGCGGTGACGCGCCATGCCTGCGGGGTTTCCTCGCGGCCCTTACGGTCCTTACCGCCCCACCAGTCGATGCAGCCCTGGAAATGCTCCAGCCGGATAGGCTTGGTCATTGAATAGGCCTTCTGGGCCTCAGGCACGCGGTGCTCGTAGAACCAGATTTCCTTAGTAGGCGTGCCCTTCTCGAAGAAAAGAAGATTCGTACCGATCGAGGCATAGGGCTTGAAAACGGAATTGGGCAGGCGGACGATGGTGTGGAGGTTGCACTCCTCCATCAGATGCTCCTTGAGCCGCGTTTTGATCCCCTCTCCAAACAGTGTGCCATCGGGCAGCACCACGGCTGCGCGCCCGTCCGACTTCAACAGACGGACGATGAGCGCGAGGAACAAATCCGCAGTTTCCTTCGTCCGGAAGGTCGGAAAATTGTTCTCGATGCCGTCTTCCTCGCGTCCCCCAAAGGGTGGGTTAGACACCACAATATCGACGCGCTCGTCCTTGCTCCACGAAATCAGCGGCCGAGCCAACGTATTGTCGTGGCGCACGAAGCTCGGGTCCTCGATGCCGTGCAGCAGCATGTTGGTTACGCAAAGCATGTGCGGGAGCTGCTTCTTCTCCACTGCGCGCAAAGCCCCTTCCATTTTCTCGCGCTGTTTTGGCGTACGGACGTAGTTCTTGCTCTCCATGTGGCGGATGGCGCAGGACAGGAAGCCTCCCGTGCCGCAGGCGGGATCGAACAGGATGTCGCCCGGATGCGGGTCGATGCGATCGACCATGAAGGCGGTGACCGCGCGGGGCGTATAATATTCGCCCGCATTACCGGCCGATTGCAGATCGTTGAGCAATTGTTCATAGAACTCGCCGAAGTGCCGTCGCTCGTCGAGGTTGTTAAAATCGATCTGGCTAATCTTGTTGATCACTTGCCGGATGAGGTGGCCAGATTTCATGTAGTTGTAGGCATCCTCGAAAACGTCGCGCACCACGAGGCGGCGGTCTCCAGGCTTGCCGGTGGGCTTCAGATCCTTGAGCGTCGGGAATAGCTCGTCATTGACGAAATCGAGTAGCCCCTGTCCGGTGATGCCCTCCGGGTCCGCCGCCCAGTTGCGCCACTGAAATTTCCTCGGTATCGGCGAGCGGTAGCCGTCCTTGGTCAGCTCGAGCTCTTGATCCTGATCGTCTATGATCTTAAGAAAGAAGAGCCAGGTGAGCTGGCTGATGCGCTGCGCATCGCCGTCGACGCCCACATCTTGGCGCATAATATCCTGAATCGATTTGACGGTGGTGCGGACGATCATTCAGTAACCTTGGATTTTCGCAAAGATAGCAGCCTCAACGTCGCAAACCCGAAGTTGAGAATGATGGGGTGCCAGTAGTGCCAGACTGGCCTGGCAATCGTCGAGGAACTCTTGGTAGCCGTCTTGATTTTCTCGGTAACCTAACGCGCCACGTATCACCTCATCAAGAATCACGGCGGCGGCGGGATTCATAAACCGTGCGACTTTCGAAGCAAATGATTGCCCGAGGTATTTCAGCTGTTGAAGCCGAGAGACTGCGGCGGCCGCCCGCCCGACCTTCAACAGAGCGCCTGATTCTTGGAGCGCACTCGCAATTTGCTCGGCTGTGTTTTGGTTGAGCAGCCGCCCAACAAAACGTTGTCCGCGCCCCCAACGAACCACAGCCTCGACGAACTCCCCAGCTTCAACGACCTGAATGCCCGCTCCAATGAGTGCGGCACCACGTTGTTCGAGTGCAGCCGCACCGGGATATTTCTTGGCGTGCCTTTCAAGTAGCCCCGGAATTTCGGCAGGCGACAATTCAAGGCGTACAAAAACAATCTGATCATTGAGCGCAGCAATGGGCATTGACTAAGCACTTTCCTGATAGATCGCATCCTGCATTTCATGGACGGCTTTCTCGAAGCCTTCCTTGCCGCCGAACGCCTTGATGAGTTGGACGACGCTGCCCATCGTAGTAAATGGCGTCACCTTCAGAACATTGGTGTCATCGAGATTGAGCATTCCATCGTCCCGATACTTTGCCAGCAAGGCATCGAGCACGGCTCGGGCTTGTGGGCCGTACTTTGTGAAAACGTCGCGCTTCTTGACGTTCTCGGCCCGTTCGCGCCGCGTCAGCGGCTTCTTGTCGAACGCGACATGGCAGATCAGATCAAATGGATCAAGGTTCTTACCGAGTTCATCGGCAATCGCGTCAAGCGCAAGACCTTCGGCTTCCAGCTCTTCGATGATCGCCTGCTTGCGTTCGGCCGATCTCCAGCGTTTCAAGAAATCGTCGAGACTGGCGAAGCGCTTCTTCAGTGCCGTCTTGGTGAAATCACGCAGAGATTCGGTGACAAGTTTGCCGTTCTCGTCGAGATATTCGACGCGTTCGGCAACGATGCGGGCGCCGACGCCATCGACATAAACCTTTCGTCCACCAACATCACCGGGCGGCAGCGGCAAGCCGGGTTGATCGACTATTATTTCGTCCTCGCCCGGGGCTGGTGGGATAGCATCGCCACCCTGCGGCGCCTCGTCGGGCGGAGCGATCGGATCGCCGTCACCCGGCTCGTAAATCTGCACCGGATCGCCGTCGAAATCCGGATCGGCGAAATGGCTAGTCGCGCCGCGAAAATCGAACAACGTGAAGAAGAACTTCTTTGTGTCCTCGTGAACACGGGTGCCGCGCCCGACGATCTGCTTAAACTCGGTCATGGAGCCGACTGCGCGGTCTAGCACGATCAGCCGACAAGTCTGCGCATCAACGCCGGTCGAGAGAAGCCGCGAGGTCGTCACCAGTACGGGATATTTCGATTCCGGATCAATAAAGTTGCCGAGCTGGTCCTGGCCCTCCTTGTCGCTGCCAGTGATGCGCATAACGTAGCGCTGGTTCTCAGCGACCATATCGGCATTTTCGTTGACGAGCGCCTGCCGCATGCGCGCCGCGTGCTCCTCATCGACACAGAACACGATGGTCTTCTGGAAACGGTCGCCGCTTTCCTTGAGAAACTCGGTGATCTTCTTTGCAATCAAGACCGTGCGATCGTCGAGCACGATGTTCCGGTCGAAATCGTTGGCGTTGTAAATGCGGTCTTCTACTTCGTTTCCGTCTCGGTCGAGTTTGCCGAGTTCCGGGCGATAGCCTTCCACGTCGCGGTCGATATGTACCTTGATGACTTTGTAAGGTGCGAGGAAGCCATCGCTGATCCCCTGCTTCAACGAATAGGTATAGACCGGCTCGCCGAAATAGTCGGTGTTGGAAACATATTCGGTTTCTTTCGGCGTGGCGGTGAGGCCAATCTGTGTCGCGCCTGAAAAGTGCGTAAGGATTTCCCGCCAGGCAGAATCCTCGGCCGCGCTGCCGCGATGGCATTCGTCGATCACGATCAGGTCGAAGAAGCCGGGCGAGAACTCGCGATAGAGTTTCTGACGTTCCTCCGGCCCCGTGATCGCCTGATAGAGCCCGAGATAGACCTCGAAGGCTGTGTCAATGCGCCGCTTCCTATCGAGCGCGAGCGGTAGTTCGACGGTCGTGCCATCCTGTCGCTCAATGGTCTTGGCGTTGGTCGACAGCTTCGCCATTACCGCGCCGAACGGGCGGAAATCATTCACCATCGTCTGGTCGATCAACACGTTTCTGTCGGCGAGGAACAGAATGCGCTTCTTGCGTCCAGCCTTCCACAGCCGCCAGATGATCTGGAAAGCTGTATAGGTCTTGCCGGTGCCGGTCGCCATGACGAGCAGCGCTCGGTCGCGGCCCTTGGCGATTGCCTCGATCGCAGCATTGACGGCGTTGACCTGATAGTAGCGCGGAACCTTGCCGCTGCCGTCGTCGAAGTAGTCCTGAAGAACAATACTTTCGGCGTCAGCGTCGAGGCCCTTCCAGACGCGGTAGCGCGCCCACAGATCGGCCGGCGACGGGAAGGCTGTGAGATCAAGGTTCACTTCGCGCGGCGTGCTTTCGCCGGTGCGGTCGTGAAAGACAAATCCGTCACCGTTCGAGGTGAACACGTAGGGGATATCGAGCGTGACGGCGTAGTCCAGCGCCTGCTGCATGCCGTCAGCATGTGCTGGAGTCATTCAAGAAGCGTCCATCAATGGCTCAGATATATGCATCGTACGTTGCCAAGTTCCTGAAACACGACGGCGTTTTCGACGCCCTCTTTGCCCTGCTCGTGGATTCGGAGCTGACCGACTGGCAGAAGATGTGGATTCTTGCGGCGCTTTCTCAAGCGGACAAATACGACGATGCGTGCGTTAAAACCGCGCTTGATATCCTTCAGGACGCCCATCGGCACGAGACTCTCCGGGCAGTGGCGGCGATCTTCGTCGGACGTTATGGGGATCATTCCCGACGGATCACCTTACAGGGGGTCTACACTATGTCGCCCCCCTACATTCAGAGCGCCATCTATTTCTCGTCGCGCAAGTGGGCGAAGGTAGAGAGGCAGAATGCAAGGACGAATTGGGGGAACCACGGGCCGCTAAATAAGCTTCTAACGATCGCAATGGATAAGAAGTAGCGCCAACATCTCGCCGATGAGCTTTAACAAAGCGAAACGGCTCTGAGCCGAGCCTAGCAAACTGCACTACGTGACGCGAACGCCTGCTGTGGGTCAGGGCCGCTGCTAAAAGCCAGGGCGAGGCATTGTCCGCACACCGACGGTAGCCTGCGCAATCATGACGCTGAAGATGTTTCGGTTCAGGGCGAGAGCTGCCTCGGTCGTTTTGATCAACTACGATGCGAGGGATCGACGGACCTGTTCACGAGCAGACGCCCACGAACGCTCTTCTCGCTTGCGATCTGTTCCACGGGTAGTCCTCACCTCGCGGCTTTCGCGTTGAAGATTTGTTCACATCGCGTCAATAAGAAAAGCGATTTTCCATGTCCCTTCCTAAGAAGGTGCTCCGGTTGCCTAGCGACGAGATCTCCCAGACATAGACCTGATATCCATCGAGACTAGTATGCTCTGGAAACGGCGCTGAGCGCCGCGTAACGATCGAGCAAGGGAATTTTAGCTCTGGGAATTTCTCAAACATGGGTCCTAAGGTGCCAAGTCTCTTCTTGTCGATTGGACCTATCGAGATCGTGTGCAACGTGTTGCTATCGTGACGTAGGAAGGCCCGTCTGGATCTATTCGTCGTACCTTTCGCGAAAGCTGGATTAGCAAATAGAGCGTCAAGGCTTCTTCGCTTCCCTCCCAGCACGAAGAAGCAACGCGCTCCTTGGGTCGTTGTCATCCAACATGGTCACGCCGCGCGCTTGTCAGGGTGCTTATTCGACTGAGTCGCCAGCCATGCGTCGATGGCGTCAACGTCGAAAAACCGGGTGCGGCCCATATAGATCGGCTTGGGGAAGTTCTGGTCGGGGGCGTTGATCGTGCGATCAAGCGTCGAGCGCGAGATACCACCGAGCTTTTCCAGCAGCGGTGCGGTCTTAATAAGTCTCCTAGTCACTGTCACTTCCTCTTGGTGCGTGTTGATGCGCCAAGAGGTAGCGCGACGGCTGACGTCGCTTCCACCTATTCAAAACGTTGATTTCACCAGACGTTTTAAAGCCGGATTAGCGACGGATGATCCGTCAAAACGTCGGGGTATCCATGTCGCGCTTCTTTCGCGCCGCCGTAAGGATCTCCTCGACGGCCTTGTCACTTAGGTTGTGGCCATCCATGAGCGCCGAGAGTGCGTCGGTGGACCTAACTCCGCTCGTTATCTTCTCCCAATACTCGCCGACGATAGATGCGGCGCGACGACTCAGCCGCAAGGCCTGCGCGAGCTTGGTGCCTCGCCCGCAACCCCATGCCGTGGTGATGTCCTTGGTGGTGATCCTTGCCCGACCATCACCGTCCCAAGCCGCGATCAGCGGTTTTGATACTTCTGCGGCAAAGCGCTCAATCTCATTTGCCACGATCTCAGGCACTGGCAGATTGTGCTTCTTTGCCAGATGAAACGCGAGCCACGCGGCTGCGGGGTTGTGTGTCGCATGGAAGACGCCGGCGAGTTCGGTCAATTCAAGCTCTTGAGGGGAGGGAAGCGGTGCCATCGGTTACGCTCCGGCCTTGATCGAAACGACATTGGATGGTCGTTCAACGGTCAGGCTCGCGACGTGATCGGCCCAAAGGTTGAGAGCGTGGCGCTTCTCGGCAAGATAGTCATGGCGCTGGTAAACGCCGACGATGCCGCCGAATGTTCCTGATACGTGGTTCACTACCTTTTCGACGACAGCCACACTAACGCCCAGGCTCGCCATACCTGATACCATCGTTCGCCTCAGGTCGTGAATCCGCCACGGCTCAATAATGACAGGATCGTCGCCACTCTTCTCTGCTTCCTCCCGTGCGACTTCCATCAGGGCCTTGTCCAGATGAACTTTGGCTTTGGAAAAGCCCGAGATCGGTGTTGTTCCGGTCGTGGTCAGAACAAGGGGGGAGTCCTCCAATCGCTCGGCACCCTTGAACGTCGCCCTGACCTGAACCCTTGGAATGGCGCGCAGAATCTCGACGACGGCTGGCGAAAGTGGGATAACATGTTCCCGACCATTCTTCGTCCGCTTGGCGGGCAGCACCCAAAGCGGGGCGGGTCCGTCCAGGTCCTTGAGCTCTGCCCAAGCCATGTCCGCAACCTCGTCCCGGCGCTGTCCCGTCAGGACCAAGAGCCAATAGAACGCCCGCCATATCCAGTCCATTCGGTCGAGCGCCAGCGACAGCACGCGTAGATCTCCGTCGGAGAGGGCGCGTTCCCGCGCCTTTTCAACCGCCACAGGCTTTGTGCGCTCGAATGGGTTGTCCTCAATGAGGGCCTTGTCGATACACCATCCGAAGAACGTCCGGGCGGCGGCGCGCGTCCGGTTGGCCAGCACGGGCCTGCCTTTTTCCTTGATTGCGTCGACTAGTTTGATGGCATCAGCGCGTGCGATGTCGTCGACTCTGCGCTTCGCCCATGGGGTCAATTCCTTGCTCAGAAGCCGTTTGAGTTCCTTAGCGGACTTCATCGCGTTGACCTTGTCCCGGTAATAGCGGTCTAGGACGCGCTCCACGATGTCATCCTTGCGTCGCGCTTCCTTCTCCTCAGCCGCGATACGTGCAGCTTCCGCCCTGCGCGTAGCGCGCCTCTGATCCGCCGGGTCCGAGCCAAGGGCACGCTGCCGGCGTGCATCGCCGGCCGCCTCACGGGCCTGCGCAAGCGTAAGCGCGCCAGGCCCTTCCGCCGGGCCTAGCGTGATGGTCACGTCCTGCCCGTTCTCGCGCTTGAAACGGTAGACGAACGACTTTGCGCCCGAAGGCTGAACCAGAACCCGCAACCCGGGATGTCCCACATCCGGCAGCGCGTAGCGCTTGGCCTTGGGTTCGGCATTGGCGATTGCCTTCGCAGATAGCGGCTTTCTCATTGGTCCCACTTCCTGAGCCCCACTCTGAGCCCCACCAATATGTTGATTGATGCTGATGCGTGCTGATGCATCGGGATGCACCATAAGGGGCCCAATGATTTGATTTCAATATAGAATCTAGATTTTTGCTGGACTTAGTGACGCATCGTGAAAGCGTCCAAAACAGCCTGCCATGTGTCTGTGGAACAGGAGGTCGGTGGTTCGAGCCCACCCAACTGTACCAGCGGTGCGGATAACTCCGCTTTCTCAGCATCTTACTGATAGACCCGACCTATTTGCGCCGCCTAACATGCAATGGCGTCGCGCACATTAAAGTTAGAGCGAGCGGAGGCGGGTTTTCGTTCGCAAGGCACCTCCGTTGACTTCGTACGACTTAAAATTGAGCAACGCTAAAGGTGCGGTGCAACAAAATATGCGGGGGTAGGAAAATGGCTGCGTTTTCATTCGGGGTAATGGCCACGAGCATTGCTGGCCGATTGTTGACATCCGGCTTGCAGAGAGTTGGCACGCTTACCTTTCAAAAAGCGATGCGCATCTCCCGCATCGAGCACACCTTAAAAGGCATTCCGCTGAGGAATCCGCAGGTTAAATCTGCATCGGACGACTTCATTACGCTGATCGGAAATCGATACGGCGAATATACCGAACAGTTGAGTAAGTTTCTTGAAGAGCTGGAGCGCAGCGGCCTCATTACAGCGATGGTCGAAAATGCCTTGGTCGACCGAAAATCCGAAGAGGTTCGTAAAGCGTTCGTGTTGCTGCACGCAAGAGTAATCAATCCAAACGAGGATGACGCGACCTCGCTTTATGAGAAGATGATGGTTTCATTTACCATCACATTTAGAGAGCTGTCGAAAGATAAGAATACGCACGCCGTTTTGCAACTCATCAGCCGCAACGTCGCATCAAGGTTCGATCAAGTCGATTCGGCACTCCAAGCCCTCAACAAACAGCTTCCTAGAGTGCAGCATAGCTCTGTCCAAGGAATGCAGCCGGCGCTGCTCAAGCTCGTACGAGGGTTGCAAGCCGTCACAAAGCAAGTGCGCATTGAGACAAACAAAGGTGCGAGATCAGTTGATATCTCCAAAATCTACATCCCGCCAAAGCTCAAATACCGCGACACTGCTAAGAACGCGGATTTGATAAGCAACGCAGTTTCGGTCGTCCGTGCAAAAAGGCAACGCTTGGATGCATCGGAGTTGGTCGAGTGGCGGGTCGATCCGACGTCATTGAATACTATCGGTTACGGGGACCTTAAGCTTTCATTTTCGAGAGTCGTGATTTTGGGAGACCCAGGCGGTGGGAAAAGCACGATCTGTCAGAATCTTTGTTTTGACCTTGCCAAGCAGGCGGCAGGCGCCCTCGTGGCAGCGCATAAACCGTCGGCGCAACTACAAAAATTTCCGATCCGAGTTGTCTTGCGCGCATTCGAGAAGGCTCGCACGGTAAATACTCAGCTAAGCCTCTTCGATTTCATTATTCGTGATTTGATGAATCACGTCTCTCTTGATTTTGAAGAGCTTCGTGAGGCTGTGCTTTATCTGCTCACGACAGGCGCCGCTGTTCTTGCTTTCGATGGGCTTGACGAGATTCTTGCTACGGCACAACGCCGCGAATTTGTGGATCTTGTCCTATCATTTTGCAATCAGTACCCTCTTTGCCCAGTGGTGGTCACATCCCGTCTCGTTGGCTACGATTCGGCTCCCCTGACCGGAGAATTTGAGGAGCTCGTGCTCGAGCGCTTTGATGAGAATGAGATACTTAACTACCTAACGAAATTTTTCAAAGTAGTGGGCGAGCGTACTGAAGCAGAGTCGTCGCAGTACGCCCAAGACTTCCTGCGGCAAACCGCATCGAATGCATCTGATCTTCGCGCCAATCCGCTCATGTTAGGACTAGGGTCTGTACTCAATAGGGATTCCATCTGAAATTGGATTGTGATTCAAGCTTCTCAACGGAAGGGAGGCTTGA
>NZ_JAFCKW010000048.1 GCF_018129965.1 Bradyrhizobium diazoefficiens
ACAGAAGCAAGTGCCCAGCGATTGGATCAGGCAAAAAGGGATTGACTTACTGAGGCCCGTTACAGAAGCCCGGATGGAGCAAAGCGCAATCCGGGCTACGGCGCTGGCGGCTCCCTTGACGCCGTCCCCGCGCCATGGTGATTATCTGACCATGAGCACCGCTGTCTGCCCAACCCGTCTTTGGTGGCGCACCTCCTGAAGAGGTGGCCGGTGCGATTTTCCTATCCAAAATCGTCTGAGGTCGCCACGCAGTGCGGCGTCCTGATCGTTTGTCCTGTGTGGCGTTTCCTCGGCAAGTTTCGTAAGAGGACCCCATGAACAGGACAGTCTTTGCCCTCCCGGCTCGATCCGACTATTTGACGCGCGCAGGCCTCGCGATCACGCGTGTGGCGGAGCAGTTTACCGGCGGCGCCAATCGGCTCGACGACCTCGTCAGCCTGCTCGACCGCCGCCGCGGCGTGGTGCTGTCCTCGGGTACGACCGTGCCAGGCCGCTACGAGAGCTTCGACCTCGGCTTCTCCGACCCGCCGCTCAAGCTCGAGACGGTTGGCGTCAATTTCAGGCTGGACGCACTGAACGCGCGCGGGGAGGTGCTGATCGCCTTCCTTGCCGATGTGCTGCGCGAGCCCTGTGTCGTCATCTCCGAGACGACCGCGACGCGGCTCGCGGGCCACATCGTCCGCGGCGATGCGCCGGTCGAGGAAGACCAGCGCACGCGCCGCGCCAGCGTGATGTCGCTGGTGCGCGCCATCGTCGCCGCCTTCGCCGCCAATGACGACGGGCTGCTCGGCCTGTTCGGTGCCTTCGCCTACGACCTCGTGTTCCAGATCGAGGACCTCGTGCAGAAGCGCCCGCGCGAGCAGGACCAGCGCGATATCGTGCTCTACGTCCCCGATCGCCTGCTGGCCTATGACCGCGCCACCGGCCGCGGCGTGGTGCTGACCTATGATTTCGCGTGGAAGGGCAAGTCCACCGCCGGCCTGCCGCACGAGACGGCCGACAGCCCCTACCAGAAGACGCAGCGCCAGGGCTTTGCCGATCACGCGCCCGGCGAATATCAGGCCACCGTCGAGACCGCGCGCGCGGCCTTCGCGCGCGGCGATCTGTTCGAAGCCGTGCCGGGCCAGCTCTTCGCCGAGCCCTGCGACCGCTCGCCGGCCGAAGTGTTCCAGCGCCTCTGCGTCATCAACCCGTCGCCCTACGGCGCGCTGATGAATCTCGGTGAGGGCGAGTTTCTCGTCTCGGCATCGCCGGAAATGTTCGTGCGCTCCGACGGGCGCCGCGTCGAGACTTGCCCGATCTCGGGCACGATCGCGCGCGGTTCCGATGCGATCGGCGACGCCGAACAGATCCGCCAGCTCCTGAACTCGGAGAAGGACGAGTTCGAGCTGAACATGTGCACCGACGTCGACCGCAACGACAAGGCGCGCGTCTGCGTCCCCGGCACGATCAAGGTTTTGGCGCGCCGGCAGATCGAAACCTACTCAAAACTGTTCCACACCGTCGATCATGTCGAGGGCATGCTGCGTCCCGGCTTCGATGCGCTCGATGCCTTCCTCACCCATGCCTGGGCCGTCACCGTCACCGGTGCGCCAAAGCTCTGGGCGATGCAGTTCGTCGAGGATCACGAACGCTCGGCCCGGCGCTGGTATGCCGGCGCGATCGGCGCGGTGAATTTCGACGGCAGCATCAATACCGGTCTCACCATCCGCACCATCCGCATGAAGGACGGTCTCGCCGAAGTCCGTGTCGGCGCCACCTGCCTGTTCGATTCGGATCCTGCCGCGGAAGACCGCGAATGCCAGGTCAAGGCCGCCGCGCTGTTCCAGGCGCTGCGTGGTGATCCGCCGAAGCCGCTGTCGGCCTTCGCGCCCGACGCCACGGGCTCGGGCAAGCGGGTGCTGCTGATCGACCACGACGATAGTTTCGTGCACATGCTCGCCGATTATTTCCGCCAGGTCGGCGCCAGCGTCACCGTGGTCCGGCACGTGCATGCGCTCGACATGCTCAAGCAGAAGCGGTGGGATTTGCTGGTGCTGTCGCCCGGTCCGGGGCGCCCGGAGGATTTCGGCATCAGGAAGACCATCGACGCGGCGCTTGCGAACAAGCTGCCGGTGTTCGGCGTCTGCCTCGGCGTGCAGGCGATCGGCGAATATTTCGGCGGCGAGCTCGGGCAGCTCACCCATCCCGCTCATGGCCGGCCCTCGCGGGTGCAGGTGCGCGGTGGGCGACTGATGCGCAATCTGCCGAACGAGATCGTCATCGGCCGCTATCACTCGCTCTTCGTCGAGCGCGACAGCATGCCGGAGGTGTTGAGCGTCACCGCCAGTACCGAGGACGGCGTCGCGATGGCGATCGAGCACAAGACCCTGCCGGTCGCGGGCGTGCAATTCCATCCGGAATCGCTGATGTCCCTCGGCAACGAGGTCGGCTTGCGTATTGTCGAGAATGCGTTCCGGCTCGATGCGCCGGTCAATTGAGAGGCACGAATGACCTTTGATCTGAAGGCGAGCGTTCGCACCATCCCCGATTATCCCAAGCCGGGGATCCTGTTCCGCGATATCACCACGCTTCTCGCCGACGCGCGCGCGTTCCGCCGCGCGGTGGACGAGCTCGTCAATCCCTGGGCCGGCAACAAGATCGACAAGGTCGCCGGCATGGAGGCGCGCGGCTTCATCATCGGCGGCGCGGTAGCGCACCAGCTCTCGGCCGGCTTCGTTCCGATCCGCAAGAAAGGCAAGCTGCCGCACACCACGGTGCGGATCGCCTACTCGCTCGAATACGGCATCGACGAGATGGAGATGCATGTCGATGCCATCCAGCCCGGCGAGCGCGTGATCCTGGTCGACGACCTCATCGCCACCGGCGGCACCGCAGAAGGCGCGGTCAAGCTGCTGCGGCAGATCGGCGCCAATGTGGTCGCGGCCTGCTTTATCATCGACCTGCCCGACCTCGGCGGCGCTGCCAAGCTGCGGGCCATGGACGTGCCGGTGCGCACGCTGATGACGTTCGAGGGCCACTGAGAGCGTCAGATCGCCTCGGCCTTCAGCTCGGCCCGCGAGTGCAGCATGGGCTCCTTGTCGGCGGCAATGGCTGCTTTCCCCGGTCCATGCTCACGGGGAGGACCGTTGCCGATGAGGGGTATTAGGCCTCTCGACGAGCATGGTCAGCTTCTCGGGGTAGATATTATACGGGTAAAATAACTGCCTAGGATCGCTGCAGGATCAGGCTGAGCTCGAGTTCGCGGAAGGCGAGGTAGTTGCGCCGGATCCACTGGTGCAGCTCGGTCGAGGAATCCCTCTCCTGGCGAAGGTAGCCGGTGAAGGAGAAGTTCAGCCGGTCGATATAGGTCTTCAGGAAGCCGGGCAGCGCCGGCAGACGGAACAGCCGGCCGCCCGCCATCGCAAGCGGCAGCTCGCCGCGAATGATGAATTCATTGTCCACCGTGATCAGGTTGATCCGCGGGATCCGGTCGCGCAGCATCTCATGGGCGCGGGCCGAGACGCGGTCGGTGTCCGCCATGAACAGGATCATCGGCGCGACGTGGCGGCGTGCCGCCTCCTTGAGCAGGCCGATCTCCTCGGTCATCTTGAAGAACTCGTCGAAGGCGTGGAAGCCGAGGTCGATCACCTTGGCAAGGCCGTCATCGAGGATGACGCGGTCCATCAGCTGCATCTTGCCGAAGGTGTCGATCACATCGGCCGTTTCGGTGACCTTCGGCAGGAAGTCGAGCAGCGACGGCTCCTTCAGATTGACATCGAAGGCCGCGACGTCGCCGTTCTTGAGCAGCAGAAACTCGGTCAAAAGCCGCGCCAGCAGCGTCTTGCCGACCTGCGGGCGGGGCGAACAGATGATGTAGAGGGGCGTCGCGGACATCGATAGCTATATCTGAGCGGATTGACCGCGCAATCCAGCCGCATCCGCCCGGTCAGCGCAACTATTTTTCGCTGTTGCGGCCGGGCTTCGCACCGACGATGTCGGTCAGGTGGATGCGGTCGAACTCGCTCCAGACATTGGCCAGCCAGTGCCGGACATAACCGCGCAGCACGAACGAATAGTTCGCGGCTTCGTCGTGGATACCCTTGTTGGCGACGAATTTCAGGAACGGGACAGAGGACACCTCGACCTGTTCGTAGGCCATTTCGTTGAGCTTGGGGATAGTCAGCTCGGTCGCGTCCTTGATGCGGTTGAAATACGATTGGTAGGTCGCCTGGTCCCACTGGAAGAACTGGGTGTCGTTGATGAAGTTCTTCACCAGGAAATATTTGGCCCCGCCCATGAAGCCGGCCGTCTCGGCGATCTCGTCCAGCGAAGCGATCGAGGGCCCCAGGATGTGGAACACCGCGAAGGTGATCTGGCCGGCCTTGGCGGCGTCGAGGAATCCGATGTCGCGCAGCGAGGCGAGCGCGGGAGACAGCAGGCCGGCGCGGACGTCGATCACGGTGACCGACGGGCTCGTCGCGTTGAGCGTGTCGAAGATCTTCATCTGGTCGGCCGTTGTCGTCATGTCGACGATCTCGGTGATGTCGGGGTGGAAGCGCTTCAGCGTTCCGCGCGGCGACTCCGTGTCGAACGCGCGCGTCGGCACGTTATTGGCGGAAAAATAATCGAGCAGGGTGCGCGATACCGTGGTCTTGCCGACCCCGCCCTTGTCCGCGCCCACCACAACCACTGCCGGCTTTGCCATTGCTGTCCCCTCACGCGCCCCCGATCGCAACTGCCATCGGCCGGGCCAAAAATCGGTGTCCCGAGTCTGCTGTTGGGCGCGAACATGGCAGAAACAAGGGAGAATTCAAATCTCTAGCGGCCTGCTCCGGCAATTCCCGGGGTTTTTCCCCGTCGCCGCGAAACCCGCCGCAGACCGGCGGTAAATCACGCGCTCAATGCCGGCCCCAGGGGCCCACCGGATTGATGGGGTTGCCTGCTGCGGTTCCGGCGGGGCCGGGCACGGGCGGCGGACTGGCCGAGCCACCCGCGTCGTTCCACGGTCCCTTCGTCAAGGGCGGAGGAGCGTCCTGCTGGTCGGTTTGCAGCTCCGGCTGTTCGGTCTCCTCCGCGGGCGGCGGGAGCGGGCCGGGATCGCGGCCCCCGGCGAACTTGACCAGGGCGTCGACGCGGGATTGCACCGAGGGGTGGGTCGCGAACAGATCGGCAAAGCCCTCGCGCGGATTGTCGACGCAGAGCTCCATCACCGCCGAGGTCGCGCCCGGCAGCTCGCCGCGGTTCTCGATCTTGCGCAGCGCCGAGATCATGGCGTCGGGGTCCTTGGTCAGTTCGACCGAGCCGGCGTCCGCGAGATATTCGCGCGACCGCGACAGCGCCAGCTTGACCACCTGCGACATCAGCCAGGCCACCACGATCAGCACGACGGCGATGATGATCACGATCACCGCGCCGCCGCCTGAATTCTTGCTGTCGCTCGACGAGGACGACCGCGACGACGACGAGGAGCCCGATGACCACGATCCGCCGCTCCAGCTGAAATTGGTGAACAGGCGGAAGAACAATTCGCCGAAGAAGCCGACCACGCCGGCGATGATGACGGCGACCACCATCAGTTGCACGTCGCCGTTCCTGATGTGGGTCAGCTCGTGGCCCAGCACCGCCTCGATCTCCCTGTCATCAAGTGCATGGAGGAGGCCGGTGGTGACGGTGATCGCATATTGCCGCGGGTTGAGGCCGGTTGCGAACGCGTTCAGCGCCGGGCTCTCCATGATCTTCAGCTTCGGCATGGTGATGCCGCGCGAGATGCAGAGATTTTCGAGCAAATTGTAGAGCCGCGGCTCCTCCTGCCGGGTGACGTCATGGCCGCCGGTGACGGCATCGATCATCGACTGGTGGAAGAAATAGGCGATCACGATCCAGACCGCCGCCACGATCGTCGCAACCGGCGCGGCGACTTTCAGGTCACCAAGCGCGCGGCTCAGGTAATAGGCGACGGTCTCGTTGCCGTCGATGACGACTTCGGCGACCAGCGCGCCGGCATAGACCAGCACGTAGACCAGCGCGAACAGGCCGGCGAGCAACAGCATCGAACGAAACCTGTTCGAGGCGATGTGCGTGTAGAGACCATACGCGGCCATGGCTGCTTCCGTTAACTCTCGTCATTCCGGGGCAGGCCGCAGGCCTGTCCCGGGAATCCAGAGCTTAGTGTCTCGGTCGAGATTCCGGGTTCGCGTCTTCGACGCGCCCCGGAATGACGAAGGTGAGAGGTCGCTCACGCAGAAATCAGAACTTCACCTGCGGCGTCGCCTCGACCTCGCTGCGGCTGGCGCCGAGATCGAAGAAGTCCTTCTTCGTGAAGCCGAACATGCCGGCGAACAGGGCGGCGGGCATCTGCTGGATGCCGGTGTTGTACTCCTGGACCGCGCTGTTGAAGAAGCGGCGGCTCGCGGCGATCTTGTTCTCGAGGTCGGACAGCTCGGATGCGAGCTGTTGGAAGTTGGCGTTGGCCTTGAGGTCGGGATAGGCCTCCGACAGCGCGATCAGCCGGCCGAGCGCGCCGGAGAGCTGGTTCTCGGCGGCGGACACCTGCGCCGGGCCCTGCGCCGACATCGCCGAATTGCGCGCCTTGATGACGTCGTCGAGCGTGCCGCGCTCGTGCGAGGCATAGCCCTTCACGGTCTCGACCAGGTTCGGGATCAGGTCGTGGCGCTGCTTGAGCTGCACATCGATATCGGCAAAGGCCTGGCCGACGCGCTGGCCGAGCGCCACCAGGCGGTTGTAGGCGCTGAACGCCAGGAACACGAGAACGACGATGACGCCGAGAACGATCCAGCCGGTCGACATGGAGAACTCCTGAGGGGGAAGAAGGCGGACGCTAGGGTAGACCAGATTGGCGCGGAGCGAGAGCCCCGGCGCGGAGAGAAGCTCAGATTTGGTCGGTTTGGGAGCCATCCGAGTTCAAGGCAAATAGGTCGCGCGGGGTTAACTTTCGGCAATGACCGCATCGCCCCAGCGCCACCGGCGGGCGCCTGCATAGGCGACCTTGTCGCGTCGCGGGATCTTGGCCTGCTCGACACCTCGTTCGGTGCAGAGCTTGGCCGTGATCTCGGCCTTGCCGATGTCCGGTGGCGCCAGCACACGGGTCGCGCGCGAGCAGGGCGGCTTGCGGGTCAGGGCGACATAGATGAAGCGTTCGTCCTCGAATGGCGCGTCGGCGCCCTTGATCTGGCGGTGGGCCTGGGAGCGCGGCAGGCGCTGGTTGAAATGGCACCAGTCGGGCGCGGTGAGCGGGCAGGGCTTCTCATGCGGGCAGGGCGCGGCGACGTAGGCACCTGCTGCGATCAGGTGCTGTCGTACCGCGAGGATGCGGGCGGTGCCGGCCGGCGTACCTGGCTCGATCACGATCAGCGCATGGCGGGCTTTCGCCCACATGGCCTCGGCGAGCTTGCGCTGATCGGCTTCACCGAGTTCGCCGATGATGTAGCTGGCGACGACGAGATCGGCTTGCGAGACCGCGGCGAGGTTGCCGCCGGCATCGCCGGGAAGATAGCGGCATTCGGCGAGGCGCGTGCTGTCGCGGGCGAGTTCGAGCGCGAGCCGGCTCAGCGTGGCGTTGGCATCGAGCAGGGTAAAATCCTGCAGCGAGGGAAACGCCTCCGCGGCGGCCCAACTCGCGGTGCCCGGGCCCGCGCCGACGTCGAGCAGCGTCTCGGGGGCGAAGCTTGGTGCGATCTCGGTCAGCGCGTTCAGGCTTGCGGCCACCGCCGCGTAGGTCGCCGGCATCCGCGCCAGCGCATAGGCCAGCGCATCGGCATCCGATTTGATCGTGCCGGAGCCGCCGCCGGCGCGATAGGTGGTCGAGATTTTCTGCGAGCGCTGCGCGGCGTCGGTGCGGGAAAAGCCCTGGAGCTTGCTGTCCAGGGCGGCCTTGAGTTCAGGAGGGAGCGTGGGAGCGATCATTGATCAACCCACCTCATTCCGGGGCGCGCGTAGCGCGAATCCGGAAGTTCGAGATTGTCGGGCGAGATTCCGGGTTCGATGCTGCGCATCGCCCCGGAATGACGGCCAAAATCGTCACGCCACGTTCTGGTCGAGAATGTCCACGGCCTCGGACAGGCTCACCGAGACAAGCTGGGAGACGCCGCGCTCGGCCATGGTGACGCCGAACAGCCGGTTCATCCGCGCCATCGTGATCGGATTGTGCGTGATGATGATGAAGCGCGTGTCGGTCGAGCCGGTCATCTCGTGCAGGAGGTTGCAGTACCGTTCGACGTTGTGGTCGTCGAGCGGCGCGTCGACTTCGTCCAGCACGCAGATCGGCGAGGGGTTGGTGAGGAACACCGCGAAGATCAGCGCCATCGCGGTCAGCGCCTGCTCGCCGCCCGACAGCAGCGAGAGCGTCTGCGGCTTCTTGCCCGGCGGCTTGGCGATGATTTCGAGGCCGGCTTCCAGCGGGTCGTCGCTCTCGATCAGGTGCAGCGCGGCTTCGCCGCCGCCGAACAGCTCGACGAACAGGCGCTTGAAGTGGTTGTTGACGACCTCGAACGAGGTCAGCAGGCGCTCGCGCGCCTCCTTGTTGAGGCTCTGGATGCCCTGGCGCAGCCGCTTGATGGCCTCAACCAGATCGTCGCGCTCGGTGACCAGGCCGGTGTGCTGGGTCTCGACCTCGCGCAGCTCTTCCTCGGCGCGCAGGTTCACCGCGCCCAGGCGTTCGCGGTCGCGGCGCATCTTTTCGAGGTCTTCCTCGATATCGTGCAGCGGCGGCAATTCGGCGCCGGGCTCGATCTCGGCGAGGCCGGCAACGGCCTGCGGCTCGACTTCGAGCATGTCGCGGATCTCGCGCTCGATGTCCTCGAGCCGGCGCCGTGCGCCTTCCATGCGCTCTTCCGCGCGGGCGGTCGCCTCGCGGGAGCTGGAGAGGGCCTCCAGGGTCAGCTTGGCGACGCGATCGGTCTCGGCCATCGCGGCTTCCGCCGTCGCGAGCGCGTCGGCGGCCATGCGGCGGTCGTTCTCGGCGTATTCGATCTCCGTGATCAGCGCGCTGCGCTTCTCGGCGAACACTTGCGGCGCGTTTTCGAGGTCGCTGCGCTCGATCGAGACCTCGGTAATGCGGGTCTGGATGGTGTCGATGTGGGAGGCCGCGCTCTCCTTGCGGTTCTGCCATTCGGTGCGTTCGGCGAGGATCGCCTGCACGCGGCGGTCGGCCAACTCGGCCTCGCGCGCCAGCGCCTGTGCCTCGGCGCGGACCTGGGCTGCCATGCGGCGATGGGCTTCGATGTCGCTGCGGACGGCGGCGAGACGGGTTTCGGTGTCCTCGCTCGACGGCAGTTCGGTAATCCCGGCCAAGGCGTATTCGTAGGCGGCCTCGGCCTCGGCGCGGTCCGCGGCGAGACGACTGTGGGCTTCCGACAGCGTCGCCTTGCGTGCGGCGTGACGGCTGATCTCGCGCTCGGCGGTGGCATGGCGCTCACGCGCGGTGTTGAGCTCGCGCTGCGCGGCGCGCATGGCTTCGCGGCTGGCACCTTCGGTGCTGGCCGCCATCTGCAATTCGGACTCGGCATTCTCCAGCGCCTGACGCTTGATCTGCGCGTCGATGCGGGCCTGCTCCAGTTCGTTCTCGATGTCGACGAGGCGGGCGCGCTCGGCGAGCCGCCGTGCCGCGCCGGTGGGGGCGTGAGCGGCGGCAACGAAGCCGTCCCAGCGCCAGACGTCGCCTTCGGGCGAGACCAGCCGCTGGCCGGTCTTGAGCTGCGAGACCAGCTCGGCACCGCGCTCGCGCGGCACCACGCCGATCTGCGCCAGGCGGCGCGTCAGCTCGGCCGGCGCCTGAACGTGGTTGGACAGCGGGGTGGCACCTTCGGGCAGCTCCGGATCGCCGTCGGTGATGCCGACATTGGTCCAGCGCATCGGCGCCGAGGGATCGATCGGCGCATCGAGATCGTCGCCGAGCGCGGCGCCGATCGCCTTTTCGAAACCCTTGTCGACGGTGATGCCGTCGATGATCGGCGGCCACAGATTCTTGGTCTCGCCGTTGACGATCTTGGAGATCGTGCGCGCCTCGGTGTCGAGGCGCTGCACGCGCTTGTCGGCTTCGACCAGCGGCGAGCGCGAGGATTCCAGCGTCTGGCGGGCGGCCACATGCGCAGCTTCGCTCGCCTGCGCGGCGGCTTCGGACGCGGCCAGCGTCTGCTCGGCGGTTTCGACTGCTGCGGTCAGCTCGTCGAGGTCGCCGAAGCCGCCGGTGTCGGCGGCAAGCTTCTGCTCTTCGGCCGCGACGTTGGCGATTTCCTGGTCGAGGCGCGCGAGCTTGTCGCGGTGGGTGCGAACGTTGGCCTCGAGCTGGTTGCGCTTGGCGGTGAGGTCGGCGAGCGCGGTGGTGAGCTCGGCGAACTGCTGCTCGGTCTCGGTCAGCACCGCCTCGGCTTCGCCGACGCGCTCGTCGACGCCGGAGCGCTTCTCGACGCGCGACTTGATCTCTTCCTTCAGCTCGGCGTCCTCGGCGTCGAGCCGCTGCAGCGCGACGTCGGCGTCCATCGTCTGTTGCTGAGCACGGGAAATGTCGCCTTCGAACTGCGCCAGACGACGCTCGAGCTCGGCGACGCGCTCCTTGGCGCGCTCTTCCTCGCGGTCGAGCACCTCGCGGGCATTGGTCAGGCGCTGAAGTCCTGCGGCAGCACGCGCCTCGGCGTCGCGCAGCGCCGGCATCTCGGCCGCGCGGATCGCCTGGATGCGGGCGGCTTCGGCCTGGTGCTGGGTGCGCTCGGCCATCTCGCGCACGGCCAGATCATGGGTCTGGCCGGATTCGTTGACATCGGCATGGGCGCCGATCCAGCGCAGGTGGAACAGCGTGGCTTCGGCCTTGCGGACCTTGGCCGCGACCTCGCGATAGCGCACGGCCTGGCGGGCCTGCTTCTTCAGGCCTTCCATTTGCCCCGCGAGCTGGCCGATCACGTCCTCGACGCGGGTGAGGTTGGTTTCGGCGGCCTTGAGCCGCAGCTCGGCCTCGTGGCGGCGGGCGTGCAGGCCGGCGACGCCGGCGGCGTCTTCCAGCACGCGGCGGCGCTGCTCGGGCTTGGCCTGGATGATCTCGCCGATCTTGCCCTGGTGGACGAGGGCGGGCGAGCGCGCGCCGGTGGCGGCGTCGGCGAACAGGATCTGCACGTCGCGGGCGCGCACGTCGCGGCCGTTGATGCGATAGACCGAGCCGGCCTCGCGCTCGATGCGCCGGGAGATTTCCAGCAGCTGGCTGTCGTTCATCGCCGCCGGCGCGGTGCGATCGGAATTGTCGATCGTCATCGTCACTTCGGCATGGTTGCGCGCCGGACGGTTGCCGGAGCCGGCGAAGATCACCGCGTCCATGTCGGCGGCGCGCAGGCTCTTGTAAGAGGTCTCGCCCATCGCCCAGCGCAGCGCTTCGACGAGATTCGACTTGCCGCAACCGTTGGGGCCGACCACGCCGGTCAGGCCGGGCTCGATGACGAAGTCGGTGGCCTCAACGAAGGACTTGAAGCCGTGAAGGCGCAGGCGAGTGATTTTCATAAGCACGCATCTCTGTTGGCAGGCACAAATCCTCCTGCCGGGACAATACCGTGGAAGGCAATGTCGCTATCCGGGCGAGTCGCGCGAGGCGCCTCATGCGGCTGGACAATGGCCGCGGTGCGCCGCGAGGGCAACCGGCGAAAGCCGCTTTTCCCAAGGGATTTATGACGGGAAAGCTACGGCTTTCGAGATGCGAATCAGAGTCTTGACGCGCGAATCAGCTCTTCAGCAGCGGATCGATCTTCTTGGCGAATTCCTCGAACTTGGCCTCGCCCTTGATCTTCTCGCCGTTGATGAAGAAGGTCGGCGTCGAATCCACCTTCAGAACGTCGCTGGCATATTTCTGGTCGGCGGCGATCTTGTCGAGCAGCGCCTGATCCTTCAGGCAGGCCTCGACCTGGCTCTGGGTGAGGCCGGCCTGCTTGCCGATCCGCGTCAGGGTTTCGGTGGTGTTCTTCAGCACCCAGTCGTTCTGCTGGCGGAACAGCATGTCGGTGACGGCGAAGTATTTCGGCGCGTCGTCCTTGGCGATGCAGCGCGACAGCATCGAGCCGGCGGCGGCTTTGATGTCGAGCGGGAACTCGCGGAAGATGTACCGCACCTTGCCGGTGTCGATGTATTCCGACTTGATCTTGGGGAACACCTGCTCGTTGAACGCCGCGCAATGCGGGCAGGTCATCGAGGCGAATTCGGTGATGGTGACGGCCGCGTCCTTCGGGCCGAGCGCCATGTCGGGCAGCGACACCGGCTTGGCGACATCACCAGCGGCCTGAGCCATCGCGTCGGAGATGAACCTGAGCGGCGAGAACCCTGCGATCGCGGCGAGGCCGGTCAGCGACAGCATCGTGTTGAAGGCGCGGCGGGTGATGATCAAGGTCGGCTCCCGGATTGGCGTGGTGTCGCCCGAGGTTCCGGCTCAGGCGGCCTGTCGCTAGCTTGAAACGTGGTTTGTGGCAATGGCGCGCCACAAGGCGGGGTCCAGTTTGGCCGCGAAATAAGGCTCAATTTCGCTTGATGGCGGCCCCGAGCCGCGCCAGTGCCGTCTTCAGGTCGTCATCCTGGATGTCGGCGAGGCTCTCCGCCACCTTGGCGACGGTCTTCGGGTCCGGCGGGCCGGGCCGCTTCCGGGCTCGCGGCCGAGAGAGGGGCGCCTGGCGGAAGGCAAGCTTGCCGACCGCGCTCCAGCCGAAGAAGCGGTTGACCCGTTCCAGGATCACGTCGGCCGAATGCTGGATCTCCAGCGCCATGGGACCTTCGACCCGCAGCACCAGCGTCGCCGGTTCCTGCGGCTGGCCCTCCACCGGCCGCGGCCATTGCATCTTGAGCGGTTCGGCATGGGCCGCGATCTCGGGCCCGGCAATCTGCGCCCACCGCGTCACCAACTCGCGCGAGGCAAACCCCTGCTTGGCATAGGCCTCGGCAAAGACGTCGTTGAGCAGGATCGCCAGCGGCTTGGCGCTGATGGGACCGGGCTTGTAGATGGGACCGGATTTGGACATGGGCGCGTTATAGCACTTCGGGCGGCGGATCGCCCAACTCTCGGCCGTCATGGCCGGGCTTGTCCCGGCCATCCACGTTCTTCCGTGAAGAAAGACGTGGATGCCCGTGACGAGCGCGGGCATGACGTGGAGAGATCGGAGCGACATCGCTACAGTACAAGAATGAGCTCCAAATCAGCGCTGAAGGCAAAATTGGAACCCGGTCAGGTGGAGGCCTCGACGCGCCCGCGCGCGCTCCTCCAATGGTACGACCGCCACCGCCGCCGGTTGCCCTGGCGGGCCGCGCCCGGCGAGACGTCGGACCCTTACCGCGTCTGGCTGTCGGAGATCATGCTGCAGCAGACCACGGTGAAAGCGGTCGGTCCCTATTTTGAAAAATTCGTCGCGCGCTGGCCTGACGTCTCGGCGCTCGGGCGGGCCTCGCAGGACGAGGTGCTGCGGATGTGGGCCGGGCTCGGCTACTACTCGCGCGCGCGAAACCTCCACGCCTGCGCGGTCGCGGTGACGCGCGAGCATGGCGGCATGTTTCCCGACACCGAGGATGGCCTGCGCGCGCTGCCGGGAATCGGGCCGTATACGGCGGCGGCCATTGCCGCGATCGCCTTCGACCGCCGCACCATGCCGGTCGACGGCAATATCGAGCGGGTGGTGTCGCGGCTGTTTTCGGTCGAGCAGGAGTTGCCGCAGGCCAAACCGGTGATCCAGCAACTGGCGGCAACGTTGCTCGCCGATACGCGCGCCGGCGACGGGAAGTCTCGCGCTGGCGATAGTGCCCAGGCGCTGATGGATCTGGGCTCTTCGATCTGTACGCCGAAGAAGCCGGCCTGCGCGCTGTGCCCTCTGAAAGAGGATTGCACCGCGCGTGCGCAAGGCACGCAGGAGACATTCCCGCGCAAGGCGCCGAAGAAGAGCGGAACGCTGCGCCGCGGTGCGGCCTTCGTCGTCACGCGCGGCGACGAGCTGCTGGTTCGATCCCGTCCCGACAGGGGCCTGCTCGGCGGCATGACGGAAGTGCCGGGCTCGGACTGGCTCGCCGGACAAGAGGACGCAGCGGCGAAACAGCAGGCGCCGGCGTTGAAAGGGCTGTCGCGCTGGCAGCGCAAGGTCGGCGTCGTCACCCACGTCTTCACGCATTTCCCGCTGGAGCTGGTTGTCTACACGGCGAAGGCCGAAGCCCGCACGCGCGCACCTGCGGGCATGCGCTGGGTGCCGATCGCGACGCTCGCCGATGAGGCGCTGCCCAACGTCATGCGCAAGGTGATCGCCCACGCGCTCGATTGAAATCGTCAGGCGGCGCGTGCGGCGCGCTCGTCCTCTGCCTGCATCAGGAAGGTACGGTTGCGCCCGTTCGTCTTCGCGACATAAAGGCCCTGGTCGGCACGCTCGATCACATCCTGTACGTCGCGGTCGTTCTGGTCGAACAGTGCGAGGCCGACCGAAACGGTGATGGGGATGACGGCGTTGCCATAGGTCACTCTCGCGCCCTCGATCGAGGTTCTGATGCGTTCTGCAAGCAGCACCGCCGTTTCCTGATCGATCTCGCGCAGAAGCACCACGAACTCCTCGCCGCCGAAGCGGGCGGCCTTGTCGGTGGTTCGGATCGACTGGCTCAGAATTTCCGCGATGCGCTTGATGGACTCGTCACCGGCGGCATGGCCGTGGCTATCGTTGATCCTCTTGAAATTGTCGATGTCAATCATCAACGTCGCCATGTTGCGATCGTAACGGCGGCAGTACGCCACGGCGTCGTCGGCAACGGCGAGAAAGGAGCGCCGGTTCATCAGGCCGGTCATGAAGTCCGTGTCGGCCAGCCGGCGCAGCTTCAACATGTCTTCCTGGAGTTGCGTCGCGTTCTCGGTCGCGCGCAGTTCTGCTTCCTTGGTGCGTTCCTCGGCAAGGCCGATGCGACGGAGCAGCGAGCGCAGCGCGCGCGAGAGCTGGACCACCTCGGCCGAGCCGCTCTGACGCGCCAGCATGGTTGGCCCGTGGGCGCGTCCGATGCGGTCGGCCTCCCGGGTGAAGGCGATGATCGGAGCGGCGATCCGCCGCGATACCAGCACGGCCAGGGACAGCGCGAGCAGGGCGGTGGCGGCACCAATCGCCAGAATCGCCTGTGCCGACGAGATCGCCGCGGCGAGCGCTACGCTCGCCGGCCGGCTCGCTGTCACGATCCAGTTCAAACCCTGATAATCTCGGTGACCTTTGCCGACGTGAAACGCAATCAGCATCTGCTGTCCGTTCTCGGTTTCCCTGAACGTGCCGGCTCCGGCTTTCACGATGCGCGCGAGCTCATCGCCGCCGTAACGAATGGCCTCCTTGTTCGCGCCCAATAGGACCATGCCACCCTTGCTGAGAATGGACAGCGTCGCGTCGGCGTTGCCGTCATTGGCTTCGACGTCCCTGATCAGATTGGCCGCCCAGTCCCAGTTCAGATGACCGCCCAGCACACCGAGCAGATCGCCATTGGTGTCACGCACCGGAACGGCGATGTCGACGAAGCGGTAGGGTTCGTTGTTGGCGCGTTGAGCCAGCAGTGATGACAGCATCACGGCCTCATGGACGTCGCCGACGGCCATTCGATCAAGCCCCTGCTTGAACCAGGGGCGTGCGGCTACCGACTTGCCTTCAAGCAGGCCGCCGGAGGAAGCGACAACGCGGCCGTCTGCGTCGGCGAAACCAATCCATGCGAATTCGGAGAATGAGCGCTGGAAGTCCTCGAGCGAACTGCGCAAGGCGGCCGGATCACCTTGCCACTGTGTTTGCATCGGCTGCAGCTCAGCGAACAGCTTCATCTCCTGCTGGCGGGTCGCCATGAAACGATCGAGCCGGCCGGAGGCCGTGGACGCTGTTCCCGTGAGGCTATTTTCGATCAAGGCCGCAGTGTTTCTGTAGCTGATAAGGGCCGCCCCGGCCGCGAGCGTTCCCACGAGCACGATGGACATGACGGCCACGGCTGCCGCGATCTGCGTCCTCACGGTGAGATGGTTTTCAATCGCGTGCAGGCGGTTCGTGACCTGCTGCAAAAGGGCTCGCATGGATATGCTCCGGTTACACCGTCGCTCATGCCATGTGGTAGCTGCCAACCGCTTACCAGCGCACTGTCCATTCGAGATCATATTGAACGGGTCGTGAATCTGTCGGGCAAGCACCTCTGATGAGCAGCCGGTTCCGCCGAGTTCCATAAATCCTCCGCTTGCGGAGATTGGTGTGTCGCTTGCTGACACCATGCTGGCAGCAGGCGCGCGCTATGGAACCATCTTAAAAGGGGGGATGAATGGTAAGGACCGCGCTCGACAATTTCCGCAGGCCGCCTTGCGCCGAATTGCTCGGTTGGCGCCTGCTGGACGCCAGCCCGGAGGCAGGCTGGATCAGGATCGCCTTCGAGGGCAAGACGGAATTCTGCAACCCGGCGGGTTTCATCCAGGGCGGCATGCTTTCGGCTATGCTCGACGACACGATGGGGCCGGCGGTGCTGGTGATGAGCGAGGGCCGGCTCCACACGACCACCATCAGCATGACCGTGAATTTCCTCAGCCCCGCGAGGGCAGGCCCGATCATCGGCGAGGCCAAGGTGACGCAGCTCGGCAAGACGATCGCGTTCGTCGAGGCCCGGCTGATGGCGGAAGACGGCATGGTGCTGGCCACGGCCAGCGCGAGCGAGCGGCTGCTGGAGGCGGCGCGGGTGGTGCAGTGAGGCGAGCGACTCTCTCTCGCTCCCTCGCCCCGTTCTTAGAGCGTTTCACATTTTGACGGAAGCATAACCTGCGTTGGCGAAGTAGTTGGCGCACTCGCGAGGCTGGATGTCCT
>NZ_JAFCKW010000049.1 GCF_018129965.1 Bradyrhizobium diazoefficiens
GCGACCGCCCGACGCGACTCAAAAAAAGCCCGCCAGCGGCAATCAATCTCCCTCATCCAATTACGCAAAGCTCTCGCAAGCGGGAGAGGCCGAGCAAGCCCGTGGCAGTTCTTGCGATTGAATCTGGTGCCTTTCCATTTTAGATCTTGATCTCGCGGTTGAAGCGCTCGATCCAGGCCGAGCGCTGCTCGTTGATCTTCTTCCAGTCCTGGAACACGAATTTCTGCTTCAGCTCGGCGGTGTCCTTGGCGAGCACGCGCGCGATCTCGCCGCCCATCGTCACCTTGGAATTGGTCGGCACGATCAGGTAAGGCGGGTTCATCAGCGTGGTCTGCACCTCCGGCGTCAGCGCCGCCTCGATCAGCTTGAAGGCGAGTTCGCGGTTGGGCGAGTTCTTGACGATGTGGATCGTGGTCTTGAAGGCGATGGCGCCTTCCTTGGGCGCCACGAACTCGACCGGCACGCCGCGGGCCTTGAGAATCTGGATGGCGTTGAAATTGCCGGGCGAGATGTCGATCTGGCCCTGCTGGAACAGGGTCGCGAGCGCGCCGGGATTGGCGGCGACCGCGGCGAGATTGGGCTTCAGCTCCTCGATCGCTTTGAAGCCGGGATCGACATTGGCTTCCGATCCGCCGCGCATCTTGGCGATCTCGACTAGCCAGCCGGTGCCGAGTGTCGAGTTGAGGTTGGTGATGCCGACGCGGCCCTTGAACTCCGGTTTCCAGAGATCGGCCCAGGAGGTCGGTGGTGTCTTGACGGCTTCCGGATTGTAGGTGAGGCCGACGACCTGGAAGAACGGGGCAGGACCCATCGGCTCCTGCGCCTCGGAGATCAGGTCCTTGTAATAGGCGCTCTTCTCGACCGGATAGGGCTCGACCAGGTCCTGTCCGATCGCGACGAGGGCCGGACCGGGATCGTGCAGCATGACGTCGATCGGCGGATTGGCCTTGGCGGCATTGACCTTGGCGATCTGGTCGACCGAGAGCATGGGGTCGAGCACGATCGCCGCGTCTGCATTCGCCCTCCGAAACGCCGGCACCAGCACCGCCTTGTGCGCCTCCTCCCAGCTTCCGGTGAAGGTCGCAAACACCAGCGGACGGGCCTGGGCGTAGCTCAAGCCCGGAAACGCCTTCATGGCGCCGAGTGTCAGCGCGGTCGTCATCAGGCTGCGGCGATTCATGATCATGGTCGAACTCCCTCTGGACTGGTTCTAAAGCGGTGCCGGAAATGCGTTGGCGAGCGATGGGGCGAGCGGGGCGAGGCGCACCGCGGCGCCGCTCTCGAGCGTGCGCGTCTCGCCGATGCGTGCCTGGGAGACCTTGACGCCGGAGCCGTCGGCGGTGGTGACTTCGTGGACGACGGTGGCGCCCAGCGGCAACGACATCCCGACCACGCCGGCAAAGCCGGTCTCGTCGCCGACGAATTGCAGATGCTCGGGGCGGATGCAAACGGTGACGCGTCCGCCCTCGGTGAGGGTGCCGCCAGCCGGCCGTGCGATGACCTCCGCACCGGCATCGAGGCGAACTTTCGCGGCTGTGCGGTCGGCCGAGACGACCACGCCGGACATGCGATTGCTGGAGCCGACGAAAGTGTTCACGAACAGAGTTTGTGGCCGGTCGTAGACGTCGGACGGCGATCCGAACTGCTCGAGCTTGCCCTGGCTGAGCACGGCGACGCGATCGGCCATTGACAGCGCCTCCTCCTGGTCGTGCGTCACGATCAGCGTCGTGATGCCGGAGACGCGCTGCAGCCGCTTGACCTCGATCTGCATGTCGAGGCGCAAATTCTTGTCGAGCGCCGCAAAGGGCTCATCGAGCAGCAGGATCGACGGCTTGATCGCGAGTGCGCGGGCCAGTGCAACGCGCTGCTGCTGGCCGCCGGAGAGCTGCCGAGGCAGTCGATCGGCCATCATCGGCAGCTGGACCAACTCCAGCAGGCGCTGTGCCTCGCGCTGACGCGCCGCCTTGTCGATGCCCCGGGCGGCGAGCCCGTAAGCGACGTTCTCGCTGATGGAGAGATGTGGGAACAGCGCGTAGTTCTGGAACACGATGCCGACGGCGCGACGGTTCGGCGGCAGCGCATCGACGATATCGTCGCCGATGATGATCCGCCCCTGCGTCTGCGCGATGAAGCCGGCGATGATCCGCAGCAGGGTGGTCTTGCCGCAGCCGGACGGGCCGAGCAGGGCGATGATCTCGCCGCCCTTGATGTCGAGATTGATGTTCTCGACCGCGAGCGCGCCGCTCGGATAGCGGTGCGTGACGGCGTCGACGACGAGCGATCGGCCGCCTTGCGCTTCAGCCATGATGTTGCCTCCCGTTGCCCCAAGGGAGAAAGCAAGTCCCGTGCCCGGCGCGGTCGCTTTTTGCGGCGCGTTTTGGCATTGTCATGCGATGACCACGGATCAATCGATTTGCGACCTCACCGCTGCAACCCTTGCGCGCGACATTGCGAAGGGCGAGCTGTCCTCGCGCGACGCCGTCGAGGCGCATCTGGCGCGGATTGCGCAGCGGGACGGGCAATTGGCGGCGTTCGTGACTGTCGATGCGGAGGGCGCCCGTCGTGCCGCCGACATCTGCGATGCGGCAACTGTGTCCAAAGGCCCACTGCATGGTGTGCCCGTCGCGATCAAGGATCTCACCGACACCGCGGGGATTGCGACCAGCTACGGTTCGGTTCTGTTTCGCAATCACGTCCCGGTCGTGGACGATCTCGTGGTCGCGCGTCTGCGGCGCGCCGGCGCGATCATTCTGGGCAAGACCAACACGGCTGAATTCGGCTTCGGAGCGGTCTGCACCAACAAGCTCTGCGGGCCGACGCGCAATCCGTTCGATCCCGCGCTGACCTCGGGCGGATCGTCCGGCGGCTCCGCGGTCGCGGCCGGCATGGTGCCGCTGGCGCACGGCACCGATTTCGGCGGCTCCGTGCGCACGCCCGCAAGCTTCTGCGGCGTCGCCTCGATTCGGCCGACGCCCGGCCGCATCCCGTCGCCGCGTCGCCCGCTCGGCTGGGACATGCTCGCCACCCACGGCTTCCTCGCCCGCGATGCCGACGATCTCGAGCTCGCGCTGTCGGTCTGTGGGGGAGGCGACGCAAACGATCCGCTCTCGGCCGGATTCGTCAGCGACGATCGGCCGGTCGCCCGACGTCCCAGAATCGCAGTGACGCTCGATTTCGGTGTCGCGCCGGTTGCGCGCGATGTGCGTGCGCGTTTTGCCGCCGCCTGCGACGCGCTCGCCGGAATCGCCGATGTCGTTGCATCCGCGCCCGATTGCGGCGGCGCGATCGAGACCTTCCGTACGCTGCGCGCCGCGCACATCGCCAACAGTTTCGGCGAACTGCTGAGGACGCGCCGGGGCGAGCTCACGCCGACCGTGATCTGGAACATCGAAGCGGGCGCAAGGCTCTCCGCCGAAGATTATCTCAACGCCGAGCGTCGCCGCACTGCGATCTATCGCAGCTTTCGCGAGCTGTTCACGCGCGTCGATTTTCTGGTGGCGACGGCGGCGTCCGTTTTCCCATGGCCGAACGAGATCAGCGATGTAACCGCGATCCACGGCATAGCGTTGGAGACGCCGATCGATTATCTCGCAGTGACCTTCATCGTCTCGCTGGTCGGCTTCCCCGTCCTCACCCTGCCGGTGCGGCGAGGGGACAACGATCTGCCCTTCGGCATCCAGATCATCGCGCCGCCGGGGTGTGAATCCCGCCTGTTTACCTTCGGCCGTAGCATCGAACACGAATTGGGTTTTTCGCATCGCCGGCCACCTCTCTGATCAGCTGTCGCGATGTTCGAGCCAGGCGGCGAGTGCTCCGGCAAGACCGGTGGTGGGTTTGGCGGCGGGTCGGCGGAACGTGCCGGCGGTTGCCTTGCGCAGCTTAAGCGCCACCAGTGCCTCCGCCTGCTTCACGGCGGCGACGACCTGATCGACAACAGGGACGGGTATTCGGCCCGCGACGCGCGCGGCGAGGCCGGACAACGGAGCGCCCGCGAAAATCAGCACGTCGGCCTCGTCCTCGACGATCGCGCGCTGGGCGAGTTCGACGAGCACATCCTCTTTCTCGGTTCCGACCTCGGAGATGGCCTGGAATGGCGTGTCGAGCATGCGAATGCCGGCGCAGCGCTCACGCAATCCGTGGTCGCGGACGCATTCCTCGTACCAGGGTCCGAGCGCCTGGGCGAAGGTGACGATCGCAAAACGCCGTCCGGCCATGCACGCCGTCAACATCGCAGCTTCCGCCATGCCGATCACGGGAATGTCGAAGGTTTCGCGTGCGGCGAACAGGCCGGGGTCGCCGAAGGCGGCAATGATCGCGGCGTCGACCCTGGTGTGCTGCTCGGCCAGCATTTCCAGTGCGATGGCGCCGCCGATCTGCGCCTCGGTGCGCGTCGAGATATAGGGCACCCCGCGCGTCGCGGTGCAGGGGATCAGCTCGGTGCCCGGGGACGCTGCGCGCTGCCCGACATCCGTCATCAGCTCGGTGACAGCGGTGCTGGTGTTGGGGTTGAGCAGCAGCAGCTTCATGGTCAGGCCGCGCTCAGCTTGGGTTTGGGGGCGAGAGTCTCAAGCAGAGCAATGCCGGTCTGGCGGACATGGGCGCCGAGCAGGCGCCCTGCGGCTTCGCTGTCGCGCGCCTCCAGGGCCGCGAGGATACTTGCATGCTCGTCGACCGAATTGCTCCAGCGCCGGTCGGCGCCCAGCGCGAGATAACGCGCGCGCTTGGCGCGGGAGATCAGCGTCTCGTGCGCCTCGCGCAGCGGCGTGTTGCGCGCCATGCGGACGATGGTGTTGTGAATCTCGCCATTGATGGCGAAGTAATCGTCGAGCTTGCCGTTGCGGTGGTGGCCCTCCATCCGCGTCTGCAGCGTACGCAGGCGGGCGAGGTCGCGCTCGGTCGCGCGCACCGCCGCAAGTTCGGCAGCCAGCCGCTCGATCCCGGCCAGCGCCTCGAATAATTCCCAGATGCCCTCGACCGCGAGACCCGCAATGCGCGGGCTGCGGTTGGGGCGAAGCTCGATCAAGCCTTCCGCCGCCAGCACCTTCATCGCTTCGCGCAGCGGCGTGCGCGACACGCCGAGCTCCTTCGACAGTCTGGTCTCCTGGGTCTGCGATCCCGGCGGTAGCTCGCCGCGGATGATCATGGTGCGCATCCGCGCGGCGGCACGCTCGTGCAGGCCCATCCTCTTGAGTTTGGGCGATTTTCGGCCCTTCGGGGTTTCCGACTTCTGCTGCACGTGCGCCTCGTTGCTTCCATTCATCCTAGCCACTTCCGGACTTCTTGCTTGCTCAAATTACCGACGCATTTAGCTGAAAACAATGGCATATCGCGTAAATTGTATGCAGCATGCAAAAACCGGATTGCGCTGCCGCGAAGGCCGGCCGATGATCTCGTACTATGCGCGGGATCTCGCGCTTTCCGACACGGAGTGAGCGATGCGGACGAGTTTGCAATTGGGCCTCGTGGTGATGGCGGCGATGTTCGGCGGAAGCGATCTTGCCTCCGCGCAAGCCCCGAAGATCAAGCTCGGTTACGCCAAATGCGCACACTGCCTGCCGATGTCGCTGATTGCAGGCATGGCGAAGGGTGTCGAGATCGAGGCCACCGGCTTCAACTCGGGCAATGACGTGCTGACCGCGCTGATCTCGAAGAGCATCGACGTCGCGCAGGTCACCTACCTCCATTACATCACGGCGCTCGACAAGGGCTTTGACGTCGTCGCCGTGTCCGGCCAGATCAACGGCGGCTCGGAATGTCTCTCCTCCGCGAAGCTGGACTTGCCGCCCGACGATTGGACCGCGTTCAAGGCCATCGTTGCCAAAGGCAAGAGCGACGGTCAGTTGCTGAAGGTCGCGGCCTCCCGCGGCAACGCGCAGGACATCCACATGCGTGGTGCGTTTCTCAAGCAGGGCGTCGATCCCAACAAGGATATCCAGTTCATCAACATTCCCAATCCGTCCGACCATCTGGCGGCGCTGCAGCGCGGCGAGGTCGATATGATCTGCTCGGTGGAGCCGTTCGCCTCGCAGATCCGGCTCGCTGGCGCCGGCAAGCACTTCGTGCTGCCTTACGACCAGGCCGCCGGCAATCTGACCAACCTGATCGTGACGCGCTCGGACGTCATCGCCAGCCAGCGCGCCGGCGTCCAGGGCGTCGTCAGCGCCGTGGTCGAGCTCGACAACAAGCTGACCGCCGACAAGACGCCCTGGATCGAGGTCATCAACAAGCTGACCGGCCTCGACAAGACGGTTGCGACCGAGGCGCTGAACAATGCTTCGCCCGATCCGGCGATCCATCGTTCGCAGACGCTCGCGATCGCCGCGATGATGCGCGACCTCAAATACATCCAGAAGGACGTATCCGCCGAAGCGGAGAAGAACATGGACTATTCGTTCCTGGAGCAGGCCACGGGAAAACCCAAGAATGACCTCGGTTACTGACGTCGCGGCGGCAAAGCCGGCGTTTCGGCTGACGCGCGCGGTCCAGGGGCTCGAGCGCGTCATCGTTCCAGCGTTGCTGATCGCGGGCTGGGAAGCTTTCGCTCGCAGTGGCATGCTGCCACCGGCGCTGCTGCCGGCGCCGAGCGCGGTGCTGCATGCGCTCGGCGACTGGGTGTTCGGCTTCGACGAGACCACGCAGACCTATTCCGGTCACTGGCTTCGCGACGCGCTCGCCAGCGCCTTGCGCGTGTTCGGTGGATTTGCGCTGGCAAGCCTGCTCGGTATTCTCGCCGGTGTCGCCATCGGCTGGTCGCGTCTGTTCGAAAAGACGCTGGAGCCGACGCTCCAGATGCTGCGGCCGATCCCGCCAGTGTCCTGGATCCCGCTCGCGATCATCTGGTTCGGCATCGCCGACAAGCCGGCGATCTTTTTGGTTTTCCTCGGCGCTTTCTTTCCGGTGCTGATGAACACCATTCATGGCGTGAAGACCGTGGACCATAATCTGGTGCGGGCCGGGGCGATGATGGGCGCAAGCCAAAGACAGATGCTGACCGACATCGTGCTGCCGGCGGCGCTGCCCTCGATCTTCGCGGGCTTGCGCATCGCGGTCGGCTCGGCCTGGATGCTGACGGTCACCGCCGAGATGGTCGCGGTGAAAAGCGGCCTAGGCTACGTCTTGTGGGATTCCTATTACTTCCTGCGCTACGACATCGTACTCGCAGCAATGATCTCGATCGGGCTGCTCGGCTATCTCTCCGACCTCGGCCTCAAGGCGATCATGGCGCGGACGCTGCGCTGGCAGCAGACAACCACCGTGCAGGGCAGGGCGGGCTGATGGCGGCAATCGAGCTTCGCAACATCGTCAAGGTGTTCTCAGACAAGCGGCGCGGCCGCGACCTGCTGACCTTGGACAACATCAATCTCGACATCGAGGCCAATGACTTCGTCTGCCTGCTCGGCCCGTCCGGCTGCGGCAAGTCGACCCTCCTCAACATCATCGCGGGATTCGAGCAGGCCACCTCCGGGCGTACGCTGGTGGACGGCAGGCAGGTGGAACGGCCGGGATCCGACCGCGGCGTGGTGTTCCAGCAGCCGACCCTGATGCCGTGGCTGACGGCGATCGACAACATCGCCTTCCACCTCAAGCTCAAGGGCGTCGCCAAGGCGGAACGCTACGATCGCGCCATGGAGTTCATCGATCTCGTCGGCCTGCGTGGCTTCGAGCATCATCATCCCTCCGAAATGTCCGGCGGTATGAACCAGCGTGTCGGCATCGCCCGGGCTTTGCTGATGAACCCCAGCGTCATCCTGATGGACGAACCATTCGCGGCGCTGGATGCCCAGACCAAGCTCGAAATGCAGGAAGAGCTGGTGGCGATCTGGCAGAAGCGCCGCTGCACCATCGTGTTCGTCACCCACAGCGTCGACGAGGCGCTGGTGCTCGGCAACAGGATCGTGGTGATGACGAAACGGCCCGGCCGCATCCGCGAAGCCGTCAATTTCGACCTGCCGCGGCCGCGGGACATCACCAGCCCCGAATTCAACGACGCCAAGCGCCGCATCCTGTCCCTGATCCGGGAGGAGTCGACGCGCCTCGCGCAGGCGTCGTAAGGTTGAGGCCATGCGCAAACGCCTCGGCATGATCACGCCATCTTCCAACTCGGTGCTGGAGCCCGTCACCAGCGCCATGCTGCATGGGGTGACCGATGTCACCGCCCATTTTTCGCGCTTCCGCGTCACCGAGATTGCGCTCGATCAAGCTGCGTTGAACCAATTCGACCCGTCCGTGATGCTGCCGGCCGCGGATCTGCTCGCCGATGCCAAGGTCGATGCCATCGCCTGGAACGGCACCTCGGCGAGCTGGCTCGGCATCGGCCGCGACAACAGCCTTTGCGAGGCGATCAGGACGCGCACAGGTATCCCCGCGACGACGTCGTCGCTCGCCTGTATCGATGCAGCCCGAGCGCTCGGCGCCCGGCGCGTCGGCCTGGTCTCGCCCTATACCGACGACGTGCAGCGGCGGATCGGCCACGTCTGGGCCGAGGCGGGCATCGCGCCGCATGCCGAGCGGCATTTGGGCCTGCGGGACAATTTCTCCTTCGGCGAGGTCACGCCCGCGACGATCGCGGACATGATCCGCGCCGTCGCATCCGACGGCGCCGACGCCGTCGTCATCCTCTGCACCAATCTCGACGGCGCCGCGCTTGCGGCCTCGCTCGAACGGGAATTGAATGTCGCCGTGCTCGACTCGGTCGCGGTCACGCTGTGGCGGACGCTGGAGCTTGCCGGCGGCGACATCGCCGCCCTTGCGCAATGGGGCCGGATATTCCAGACAATGCCGGTCATCAGGTGACGGAGATTCCAGTGACGCAGCTTGATCTCGCCATTCGCGGCGGCACCATCGTGACGGCCAGCGACGAGTTTCGCGCCGATATCGGCATTCGCGACGGTCGCATCGTCAGCATTGCCGATTCTGTCGAGGGCGCGGCGCGCGAGATCGATGCGACCGGCCTGCTGGCGCTGCCGGGCGGGATCGACAGCCACGTCCACATCTCGCAGCCGTCGGGTCCCGATGTCGTCATGGCCGACGACTTTGCCTCGGCGACGCGCGCGGCCGCGGCCGGCGGCAACACCATGGTGCTGCCCTTCGCGCTCCAGGAAAAGGGCACCTCGCTACGAACCTGCGTCGAGAACTACCGGAAGCTGGCCGAGGGCGAGTGCTACATCGACACCGCGTTCCACCTCATCATCTCCGACCCGACCGCGGTCGTGCTCGGGCAGGAACTGCCGGCGCTGGTGAAGGACGGCTACACCTCGTTCAAGGTGTTCATGACCTATGACGACCTCGTGCTCAGCGACAAGCAGCTGCTCGAAGTGTTCGACGTGGCGCGCCGCGAGGAGGCGCTGGTGATGGTCCATTGCGAGGGCTACGACGCGATCCGCTTCCTGACCAGTAAGCTGGAGCGCGAGGGCCATATCGCGCCCTATTACCACGGCACCTCGCGGCCCCAGGCCGTCGAGCGCGAGGCGACGCATCGCGCCATCAGCCATGCCGAGGTGATCGGCGTGCCCATCATGATCGTGCACGTCTCCGGACGCGAGGCGATGGAGCAGGTGCGCTGGGCCCAGCAACGCGGACTGCCGGTGCATGCCGAGACCTGTCCGCAATACATCACGCTGACGGCCGACGACATGAAGGGCCTCAACATGGATATCACGGGCGCGAAATATGTCTGTTCGCCGCCGCCGCGCGATGCCGAGAGCCAGCAGGCGATCTGGGAAGGCATCACCACGGGCGTATTCCAGACCTTCTCGTCCGACCACTGCCCGTTCCGCTACGACGACCCCAAGGGCAAGCTGACGCCGAACGCGCGCACCTCGTTCCGATGGGTGCCGAACGGCATTCCCGGCGTCGAAACCCGGCTGCCGATCCTGTTCTCGGAAGGCGTCTCGAAGGGGCGGATCAGCCTGCAGAAATTCGTCGAGCTGACCGCGACAAATCACGCGCGCATCTACGGCCTCTACCCGCGCAAGGGCTCGATCGGCGTCGGCTTCGACGCCGACATCGCCCTGTGGGACCCGAAGCTGAAGAAGACAATCCAGCAGGCCGATCTGCATCACGGCTCGGATTATACGCCCTGGGAAGGCTTCGACGTGACGGGCTGGCCCGTCACCACCATCGCGCGCGGCCGCGTCGTGTACGAGCAGGGCAGGATCGTCGGTGACAAGGGCGCGGGCGAGGTGCTGAGCCGCGGCAAATCGAGCCTGGTGTGAGACGCGGCCATGTAGATGGGGTAACGGGCCGGCCGCCCGCTCGCTACGGCGCGATTTGCAAGCGCGCTCGCGAGCGGCCTGTTGGTTG
>NZ_JAFCKW010000005.1 GCF_018129965.1 Bradyrhizobium diazoefficiens
TCGCCGCGACGAGATCGGCGACATGGCCAAGACCGTCGAGGTCTTCAAGACCAACGCGCTCGAGGTCGAGCGCCTCAAGGCGGCCCAGGTCGAGGCGGAGAAGCAGGCTGCCGAACAGCGCCGCCGCGATATGGTCAACCTCGCAGACGGCTTCGAGCGTGCGGTCGGCGAGATCATCGAGACGGTGGGGTCGGCATCTACCGAACTCGAGGCGTCGTCCTCGACGCTCGCCACCACCGCGCAGCGCGCGCAGGAATTGACCTCGGTCGTGGTGACCGCCTCGGGTGAAGCCACCGGCAATGTGCAGTCGGTCGCCACCGCCACGGAAGAGCTGTCCTCCTCGGTCAACGAGATCAGCCGCCAGGTGCAGGAATCGGCGCGGATGGCGGGCGAGGCGGTCAGCCAGGCCCGCACCACGACCGAGCGGGTCAGCGAGCTCTCGGTCGCGGCCACGCGCATCGGCGACGTCGTCGAGCTGATCAACACCATTGCCGGCCAGACCAATCTGCTGGCGCTGAATGCCACGATCGAGGCGGCGCGCGCCGGCGAGGCCGGCCGCGGCTTTGCCGTCGTCGCAGCCGAAGTGAAGACGCTGGCCGAGCAGACCGCGAAGGCGACCGGCGAGATCAGCCAGCAGATTTCCGGGATCCAGTCCGCGACCCAGGAATCGGTCAATGCGATCCGCGACATCTCCGCGACGATCGAGCGGCTGTCCGAGGTGTCGTCGACCATTGCGGCGGCCGTCGAGGAGCAGGGCGCCGCGACCCAGGAGATCTCGCGCAACGTGCAGCAGGCCGCCCAGGGCACGCAGCAGGTCTCGTCGAACATCACCGACGTGCAGCGCGGGGCGGCCGAAACCGGCTCGGCGTCCTCGCAGGTGCTCTCGACCGCGAAGATGCTGGCGTCCGACAGCACAAGGCTGAAGGACGAAGTCGGAAAATTCCTCCGCACGGTGCGCGCGGCGTAAGCATTCGCGGCGGCCGTCCGCCGCGATCCAGCGCACGACCGACACACCAGGGGTGCGCATACGAACGGCGCGGCCGTCATGACGACGGCCGTTGCTCTCCGGAGATTTCAGCCGGCGGTTGGCTCCGCAAGAAAACTGACGTGAAGCTTACGGGGAGGCCAAACAGCCATCCATGCCGTAGTATTACGTGCGGCATTTGACACCGATTTTTTAACTTCGCCGTCCAGATTGTCGGTCATCAGCCCAAGCTCGGGTCGAGTTTACCGACAATTATCATTGGACGGGTGCGATGAGCTTTTTGAACAATCTGAAAATCGTCTGGAAGGTCGGCCTGATCGTAGCCGTGCTCGGTTGCACCATGCTTGGCGTTGCTGCCTTCAGCGCGCTGGAGCTCTCCTCCACCGTCGATGAATTCGCCGATTTGTCGGCCGCACAGGCCGGCGCGCTCAACCTGACCCGTGCCCAGCGCCGTGCCGAGACATATCATGCGGCGCTCTATGCGGTTTTGACCGAGACGACCGACGAGGGCAACGCCAAGCGCCTCAAGGTCGCGGCCGAGAACCGAGACGAGATCATGAAATTCCTTGATGCCGCGGTGGCGGAGGACGCCTCCCATGCAAGCGACCTCAAGAGCATCGGGCAGCAGCTCAAGGGAGTTTTCGTCAGCTGCGATCCGGTTCTCGAGGCCGGCGCGAAGGCGAGCACGCCGGAGGACAACGCCAGGGTGGCTGAGCGTGCGCACAAGGAATGCGATCCGGTAATGGATGCGGCCTTGCTGCGAATTCTCAGATTTGCCAGCGAGACCGCCACTTCGGTCGGACAGCGGAAGCAGGCAATCGTGCAGGCCGCGAGGTCGGCCATGTGGACCGTGGTCGGTGTCAGCGGAGCAGGCCTGATTCTCGGCGTGGTCATCGCACTCTTCATCGGCCTCAACGCAATGTCCCGGCCGATCGCCCGGCTCAAGCTGGCGATGGAGGGCCTTGCCCGCAACGATCTCACGACCGAGGTGCCCGAGAAGGATCGCCGCGACGAGATCGGCGACATGGCCAAGACCGTCGAGGTCTTCAAGACCAACGCGCTCGAGGTCGAGCGCCTCAAGGCGGCCCAGGTCGAGGCGGAGAAGCAGGCTGCCGAACAGCGCCGCCGCGATATGGTCAACCTCGCAGACGGCTTCGAGCGTGCGGTCGGCGAGATCATCGAGACGGTGGGGTCGGCATCTACCGAACTCGAGGCGTCGTCCTCGACGCTCGCCACCACCGCGCAGCGCGCGCAGGAATTGACCTCGGTCGTGGTGACCGCCTCGGGTGAAGCCACCGGCAATGTGCAGTCGGTCGCCACCGCCACGGAAGAGCTGTCCTCCTCGGTCAACGAGATCAGCCGCCAGGTGCAGGAATCGGCGCGGATGGCGGGCGAGGCGGTCAGCCAGGCCCGCACCACGACCGAGCGGGTCAGCGAGCTCTCGGTCGCGGCCACGCGCATCGGCGACGTCGTCGAGCTGATCAACACCATTGCCGGCCAGACCAATCTGCTGGCGCTGAATGCCACGATCGAGGCGGCGCGCGCCGGCGAGGCCGGCCGCGGCTTTGCCGTCGTCGCAGCCGAAGTGAAGACGCTGGCCGAGCAGACCGCGAAGGCGACCGGCGAGATCAGCCAGCAGATTTCCGGGATCCAGTCCGCGACCCAGGAATCGGTCAATGCGATCCGCGACATCTCCGCGACGATCGAGCGGCTGTCCGAGGTGTCGTCGACCATTGCGGCGGCCGTCGAGGAGCAGGGCGCCGCGACCCAGGAGATCTCGCGCAACGTGCAGCAGGCCGCCCAGGGCACGCAGCAGGTCTCGTCGAACATCACCGACGTGCAGCGCGGGGCGGCCGAAACCGGCTCGGCGTCCTCGCAGGTGCTCTCGACCGCGAAGATGCTGGCGTCCGACAGCACAAGGCTGAAGGACGAAGTCGGAAAATTCCTCCGCACGGTGCGCGCGGCCTGAGCCGAACGCGGCGGCAGCCGCCCGCCGCGAACCTGCGATCTATCCCGCGAGCAGAAAACCAAGCGCGAACACGAACAGCACGGCCGTCATGACGACGGCCGTTGCCGCCGCAGCGATGATTTGGGCCTTCTGTCTGGGCGTGGTCGAGCGCATCGGACACTAACCGGATTATTGACGCGAGCGATTTCGCGCCAGACAGTTTCAACGAGGTCCCTCCGGCTGTACAGTGCGTCGTCGCGGAAATCCCGCGCCAGGTCCGCCCGATGGCCGCCAATCGTCCGCCCGTGCTCGCCCACGACCGCTTCGTCGCCGACCGCGAGAACTTCGCCGGCCTCGATCTTGCCGCGCGGTTCAAACGGATCGAGACGACGAACCTCTGGGGCGCCGCCAGTTCGATCTCGGGCCTCGGCTCGGAGCATCTGGCGACGGCAGCGATCCGGGAGGAGCTTCCGTCCCTGCTGCAGCGACTCGGCGCACGCGCGCTGCTCGATGCGCCCTGCGGCGATGCCGGCTGGATCGGCCGCGTCGAACTCGGCTGCGACTATACCGGCATCGACATCGTGCCGTCACTGATAGAGGCCAATCGCCGGCGGGTCGCGGACGGCGAACTGTCCGGCCGTTTTCTCGTCGCCGACATCACGCGCGACGCGCTGCCGCGCGCGGATGTCATTCTCTGCCGGGATTGTCTGGTTCATCTGAGCTTCGAGAACATCGCCCGGTGCGTCGCCCGCTTTGCCGACAGCGGCGCGCGCTTTCTTCTGGCCACCACGTTTCCCCAATGGGATGCAAATCGCGATTGTGAGGACGGCGACTGGCGCGCGCTGAACATGGAGCGAGCGCCGTTCAACTGGCCGGCGCCGCGCGCGCTGATCAACGAACGTTGCGTGGAGGGCGATGGTGGCTGGCGCGACAAGAGCCTCGGGCTGTGGCGGCTGGACGAATTGCCCGATCAGGGAAGCGGCGCTTGAGGGATGTGCGTCGAGCGCTGGTGCCGGCTGAGGGGATTGAACCCCCGACCTTCGGTTTACAAAACCGCTGCTCTACCGCTGAGCTAAGCCGGCGACGCTGGAATGCGGGGCAAGGGCCGGCATTTGCCGGGGTGTCCGCCCGTGCGCGTCGCAATATCAGACTTGGTTGGAAAGTGCCAGAACCCGGGGAGGGATCACGACAAGAAACAGGCGGCCCGAAGGACCGCCTGTTCTGTTTCGCTCAGATCATGTCTGCTTACTGGCAGAGATGCGGTCGGCCGTTTTCGCCCCTGAAATAGGTGCCGGGCGTGCAGACGAAGCCGTTGCGCTGGCCATAGGTGCGGTTATCCCAGCCGCGGTTGTCCCAACCACGATGATCCCAGCTGTCGTAATAGGCGTAGCTGTTATCCCAGGCGCGGGCAGGGGCGGTTGCGATTGCAGCCGCGGTGCCGACGGCGGCTCCGGCAACGCCGGCGGCAACGTCGGTGGGCCAGAAGCCGGTGCGGCCCTGGTTCCAGTCGTTATTCCAGTCACCATTGTTCTGGCGATAGGCCGCGCGGCGCTGGCGGGTGCCGCCGTCGGTATAGGGATTGCCGGGGCCGAGGTTCTGGCAATTGGCATTGGGGAATTGGGCCGAGCAGCGGGCCGGATTCGTCACCACAGCCTGCGCCATGGCCGAGCCGGCCAGCATGGTCGATGCGAGCGCGACGGCGCCGAGCAGCTTCATCTTCGTCATTGTTGTCTCCCGTGTGATTGATGGGAGTTTAAATGCCGCAGGCGGCGGATGTTCCGGTGGAACGGCTCGATTATTCCCGCAGCGGGTCAAACCGATGTGAGCGAGCGTGGTCCCGCCCGCAGGACCCGTTAACGCTTCGCTCAGGCGCTTTGCCGCATTTGAGCGGCCTGCGCTGCGTCCATGTTAGGCTTACCGGCATTTGGTGAGGCGGCCTTAACCCTCTGTCCGCCGTGATCGGTTAGGTTGTGGACGGGATAACCGGGATGTTCTCATGCGTGCATTTGGGCTCGCTGCCTTTCTGATCGGACTGCCCGCGACGGCGTTTGCCGGCGGCGGCTTCGACATCGTTGTTCCCGGCCGACCCGGCGTGCCGATCATCATCAACAATATCGACGCGTCCTACAGCGTCGTCGAAGGTGTCTGGGGCCTCGGCAAGAACATTCAGGTCCAGCCCACAATCTATGGCGGGCGTTATATCGCCGATCGGCAGCCCGACGATGTCGGACATTATTACCCGACGCTCGGCTTGCGGCCTGGCTATGGCCGGCTCGAGGTCGAGCCGCCCGCGAACCGCAAATTGCCGAAGCCGGCCGAGAGCTATCACGAGAGCTGGAGCGCGCGATCCGCACCATTGCCGGCGCAGATGGACGTCCCCGTCAATCCGCCGGCGGTGATCCTTGCACCTGAGTTCAACGACACTCCGCGGTACCGTCAGCCGCGCTGAAGTGCCCGGCTGGCCGCCGGGTTTTAAGAAACGTCAAAATCCAACAAACGGAAATCAACAGGAGATAGTAATGCGTCAGATGATTTCGGGACTGGTCGCGGCGGCTGCCGTGATGTTCGTCGGAGCCGCGCCGGCTGCGGCCTGCGGCTTCAATCCGTGCCAGCCGGTTGCGCCGGTCTATTCCGGCTGCAACACCGGTTGCGGTGGTTATGGCTACGGCGCCTACGAGCGTCTCGCCGAGCCCACCACGCAGTATTACTACGTCAACCAGGGCCCGACCTATACCGGCCCGGGCGCCTTCGCGCCGTATCCGACCTATCGTGAGGACGCGGTGGTTGCCCCCGCCAATTACGGCTACGGCTATGGCTATCGCGCTGCCGCCGTCGAAGCGCCGGCCGCCTATCCCTATCGTCGTCCGTACTACCGTCCGTACCACTACGGCTACGGCCCGCGCACCGGCTATCTGCCGCGTCCGCATTACGGCTACGCTCCGCGCTACGGCTATGCCCATCGCTACGCACCCGCGCCGTATTACGGCGGCCATCGCGTGCTGCGCCGCTATTACTGATCTCTGATCGGTTGATCCGACGAAACGCCCGTCCGCATCATGCGGGCGGCCGTTTTGCTTTTTCTTCGCCTCTCCCCGCAAGCGGGGCGAGGGAGCGCATCTCCGTCGCCGCCGCAACTATCGCTTCATCAGCCCGAGCCGGCTCGCGCCGACATAGAGCGAGAGCACGGCTGCGTTCGAGACGTTGAGGCTCTTGATCTCGCCGGGCATGTCGAGCCGCGCCACGACGCTGCAGGTCTCGCGGGTCAGTTGCCGCAGGCCCTTGCCTTCGGCCCCGAGCACCAGCGCGAGCGGCTCGCGCAGCGGGACCTCGCTGAGGTCCTCGCTGCCTTCACTGTCGAGGCCGACGGTCAGGAAGCCCAGTTCGTTCAGTTCGGTGAGCGCGCGCGCGAGATTGGGTACGGTCACCATCGACACCAGCTCGAGCGCACCCGAGGCGGCCTTGGCCAGCACGCCGGTGGCCTCCGGACTGTGGCGCGCGGTTGTGACGATCGCCTTCACCGCGAACGCCGCGGCGGAGCGCAGGATGGCGCCGACGTTGTGCGGATCGGTGATCTGGTCGAGCACCAGCACGATGCCCTCCTGCGCGAGGTCCTCGATGTCGGGCGAGGGCAGGGGATCGGCCTCGGCGAGCAGGCCCTGGTGCACGGCGTCGGGCGACAGCAGCCGGTCGATGTCCTGGGGCCGGACGATCTCGGGAGGGACGCGGGTGGCGATGTTTTCGTCCGCCAGCCGCCTTGCCGCGTTCTCGGTCAGCGTCAGCTTGCGGATCTGCCGCGCCGGGTTGGCGAGCGCCATGGTGACGGTGTGCCAGCCATACAGGATGACGGGTCCGTCGGGGTGCGAATCGCGCTCGCGCCGGGCGGGCCGGCCGGCCGATTTTCCGGGTCTGTTGAAGGGCTTAGCCCCGCCGCGGGGCCCCCTCGGGGTGAATTTTCGATCCTTCATGGGCTCGCTTGTGTCACGGGTCCCCGAATATGGCAATTTGGATGCCTGGACGGGCGATTTTAGCTGTTCGCCGCGGTTGACTTTGCCCTACCGCTTCGCCGATAACCGCGCCCGGTCGCGCCCCCATCCGGGCTGTCGCGGCCTTCACGTTCCATGGCCGTCTTCGGTCGCCGGCAAGGTCCGGTCCGATTGTGCTGCCGTCGAGCGGGGGAGTGTCCCGAGTGGCAAAGGGAGCTGACTGTAAATCAGCCGCCTTATGGCTTCGCAGGTTCGAGTCCTGCCTCCCCCACCAGCCTTCGCTCGCGGCGCGAGCTATGGCTTGGCAAGCCGGCACCCGAACGTTAGCGCCCGGCATGTACCGAATCGTCTGAAGGCTGCGCAATCGGCCTGATCGCTTTCGCGCCCTATCTCCCGTGCTCGTCGCGTTCGTGGACCACGTTGGCTCGCCCGACCAGGAGACTCCGATCATGAGGCTTGACCTGGATGAAATGAGCGGCGCTGCTGTCGGCGTCAACATCAGCGCCGTTTGTCGCCATTGGCATAGTGCGAGGTCTCGTTACACGCATGACTTCGTGAAACAGTGAAATGGATCACCATCATTCGTCAAAGACGCCTGCTACAAGCACGCGTTTCAATGGGAGGTCCAACGATGCAAATGCCCCAGTGTTTTCTCCGATTGGTCTTGTGCGTCACTTGCGGCGCTCTGCCCGGTGTCGCCTTGGCGCAAACGGCAGCACCGGCTCCGACGCCGCCGGCAGCCGCGGCTGCACCGCCGCCGCCGACACCCATCCCCTTTGACGATGCTCTGCTGAAGGCGGCCAATGATCTCTTCTCCAAGGCCAATCTCAACGGTGCACCCGACAAGGTGACCGTCGTCATCGATCCGCTCATCGATGGCGTCACCGGCGCGCAGTCCAAGGCGACCCATCTGGAAGAGAAGCGCATCGCGGATCTCGTCAAGAGCAGCTACCCGCGATTCCAGGTCGCGCGTTTCTCTGCCGAGACGCTTGCCAAGGGTCCGGTCGTCCTGATCGGCACCTTCACTGCGGTCAACAATGCCGGTGTCGCCGGCGGGGCGAAAGATGCCTATCGCATCTGTCTCGCGCTCGCGGACATGAAGACCAAGACCATCATCTCCAAGGGCGTGGCGCGCGCGCTGCCCGAGGGAATCGACCCGACGCCGGCGGCGTTCTTCAACGACAGCCCGGTCTTCGCCAGGGATTCATCGACCGACAGCTACGTCAAGACCTGCCAGGGCACCAAGGTCGGCGACAACGTCGACCAGGCCTATGCCGACCGCATCGTGGTGGCCTCGCTGGTCAATGATGGCATCGAGGCTTATGACGCGGGACGCTACCGCGACGCGCTCGACGCGTATCAGAGCGCGCTGAAGACGCCGGGCGGCGAGCAGCTGCGCGTGCTCAACGGCATCTATCTCGCCAACACCAGGCTGCGTCGCACCCGCGCCGCGATGGATGCCTTCGGCAAGGTGGTCGATTACGGGCTCGCCAGCGACAAGCTCGCGGTGAAATTCCTGTTCAAGCCGGGCTCGACCCTGTTCGTCAACGATCGCAGCCTCCGGGCGCCTTACGATTCCTGGCTCCAGAAGATCGCGGAGCGCACCGCGGCCAAGCAGGGTTGCCTCGAAGTGGTCGGCCATACCAGTGCCACCGGCCTGCCGGCGGTCAACGACCGGCTGTCGGCCCTGCGGGCCGACTACATCAAGGACCGCCTCGAGGACGATCAGACGACGCTGCACGGCCGGCTGATCGCGACCGGCCGGGGCTCGCGCGAGATGATCGTCGGCACCGGCAGGGACGATGCCAGCGATGCGCTCGATCGCCGTGTCGAGTTCAAGGTCTCGCCCTGCGGCGGTGCGCCCGGCGGACGGTCGACCTGATCTGAACCTCTTCTTTCTGATATCCCGGCTCTGTCGATGCAGGGCCGGGATATTCGTTTCGCGCAGCCGGCTCGTTTCAAGGAGCAAGCGTGCGCGCCACCCGGAAGCCGATATCGTCGTGATGCGCGTCGGGCCCGGCCTTGGCACGGACGGCGGGCCGCAGCGACGATGCGGCTGAAAACCAGTCGCCGCCCCGCACGGTTCGCTCCGTGCAGCCCGCTTGCGAACGCGGCGCGCTGTCGGAGCCTGCGCCGCGGTAGTCATCGGCAAAGCAATCGGCCGTCCATTCCCAGACATTGCCGATCAAATCATGGAGCCCGAAGCCGTTTGCCTTCAGCGAGCCGACCGGCGCGGTGAAGGGATAGCCGTCGCTGCACGCCATATAGCGCGCATCCTCGGGCAGGCCCGCGATCCTTGCCGACTGGTCGGCCCCGTTGACGAAGCGGCACAGATCCGCGGCATTGTCGGTGAAGCCATAGGGCAGGGTGCCGCCCGCACGCGCCGCGTATTCGAACTCGGCTTCCGACAGCAGCCGATAAGGCTTGCCGGTGGATTTCGACAGCCAGTCGACATAGGCCTGCGCGTCATTCCAGCTGATGCAGACCGCCGGATGACTGCCATCCTGGGCATAGCCCGGCATCAGATAGGAGCGGTTCTCGCGCTCTCTCGGCAAATTCTGTTCGAAGGTGAAGCAGCGGCCGCTGCCCTGATGGCCCGTGGCGGTGGCAAAGGCCGCAAACTGATCACGGGTCACCTCGAAGCGGCCGATTGCAATCCTGTCCTTGACGACGACCTTGTGCTGCGGTGCCTCGTTGGCGGCAGCCAGTCCCTTGTCGATCTCGCCGGCAGGCGAGCCCATCATGAAGTCACCCGCGGCGACCACCACCATCTCGGGACAGTTCGCACATTCCCGAAAACTCTGTTTCGGCTTCAGGCCGCATTCTTGCGGCAGCGACAGAGGCTGCGCGGCATCACCCGTCAGGGACACCGCCTGCAGCTCCGTGCCTGCGCAGCCGGCCGGCGCGCGCGGCGGGGCCTTGCTGACCTCGGCGCCAAGCCTAGCATCTCCGGGCAGCACCGCGGCCAGCTGCTGGCCAGGTGCGGCTTGGGCCGCCTTTGCCCGCGCGGCGTCCGCTGCCCTGGCCTCTTCGGCGGCCTTCGCGGCCTTCATGTCTTCAGCCGCTTTCGCGGCCTTTGCCTCTTCGGCGGCCTTGGCTCTCGCAGCCGCAATCCGCGCGTCCTCCGCCGCTTTGGCCGCGACTTCGAAACTCTTTTTCTCCGCCGCGAGGCGGGCCTGTTCGAGGTCCCTGGCTGCGATCGACTTGTCGCGCTGTGCGCGCGCAAGATCGCTGTAGAAGCCAGTCGGATGCTTGGCGAGAAAGGCGTCCCAGGCTGCTACGACATTGACTTGCGAGGCGAGCTCGTAGTCCGCGCGCGCCGCAATGGCCGGATCGATCTTCGGCGCGGGGGGCGCGGACACCAGCGGCACATCTTCGCCGCCGAGCGAGCCATAGATGAATGGCTCCTGCTTGTTGTTCGTGACCTTCAGGACATCGTCGCGCACGAAGCCGAACGCCTTCCTGACGTCGAGGTCGGGGGTGGGAAGATATTTGATCAGCGCGGTCGTGAAAGGACTGTTCCTGGTGTCGCCGTCCTCGGCGGTCGAACCGGCCTTGGCGGCGAAGGCGACCAGCGTGTTCGGACTGTTCGGCTCGACCATCACCAGTCCGCGCTGGAGCGAACGCGAAGCGACCGGGCGCTTGATGCGTTTTGCGAACGGATTGTCGCGGCAGGCGTCGAGAATGACCATCCGCAGCCGCTTTGCCGGTTCGACGACCGCCAGCAGCCGATCCAGCGGGATGGCCTCGTCATAGGCATCGATGTCGCGTTCGAGGACGGCATCGACCGGAACGAGGTAATTGGCGCCGTCGATCTCGAGACCGTGGCCCGCATAGTAGATGATGGCCAGATCGGCCTCGCGCACCACGTCGACGAAATCGCGCAAAGCGCGACGCATTTCGACGGCCTTGAGGTCGAGCTTGAGCATGACGTTATCGAAGCCCGCCTTCTTGAACATGTCTGCCATCGCCGCGGCGTCGTTGACGGGATTCGGCAGTGGCGGAGCCCGCTCATAGGCGGAGTTGCCGATGACCAGCGCAATCCGCCGATCGGCGAAGGCAGGTTCGCAGAACAGGCCGATCGCGCAAACGACCAGCAGGATCGCAGTGAGGACACGCATCATGTCGTCCAGCATAATCGCAAATTACGGCATAAAAAACCGCATTGCGTTTTGCTCTGTGATTCAGCTCACAGTACCTGTTCTCCCCGGATGGTTCTTGCTGCGAAGCGGCTGCCGATTTACCCCATCATCTCCCTGACCATCGGTACCACCTTGCGCCCATAAAGCTCGATGCTCGTCATCAGCTTCTCGTGCGGCAATGGCCCCGCCGAGTATTTCAGTTGGAAGCGCGAGATGCCGAGTGTCTTTGCGGTCTTCGCAATCTTGCGTGCGACCGTCTCCGGCGAGCCGACATAGAGCGAACCGTGCTCGGCTTCGCTGACGAACTCGTCGCGGCCCATCGGTGGCCAGCCGCGCTCCTTGCCGATGCGGTCGCGCATCGCCTTGTAGTCGGGCCACAGCTCTTCGCGCGCCTGCGCATCGGTCTCGGCGACGTAGCCGGGCGAGTGCACGCCGATCGGCTGTGCGGTGCGGCCGAACTCCTTGTAGGCGCGGTGATGGAGATCGACGAAGGGCGCAAAGCGCGCGGGATCGCCGCCGATGATCGCGAGCATCAGGGGCAGATCGTAATGTGCCGCGCGCACCACCGATTGCGGGCTGCCGCCGACGCCGATCCAGGTCTTCAGCGTGCCGTTCTCGACAGGAGGATAGACCAGCTGGTCCTTCAACGGCGGACGCAGCTTGCCCTGCCAGGTCACCGGCTTCTGCGACAGCAGCGCGGTGAACAGGTCGAGCTTCTCCTCGAAGAGGTCTTCGTACTTGCGCAGGTCGAAGCCGAACAGCGGAAAGGATTCGGTGAACGAGCCGCGGCCGAGGATCACCTCGGCTCGCCCGTTGGAGAGGGCATCCAGCGTCGCAAACCGCTGGAACACGCGGATCGGATCGTCCGAGGAGAGTACCGTGACGGCCGAGCCGAGATGGATGCGTTTTGTTCGCGCGGCGATCGCGGCCAGCACGGTCTCGGGCGAAGAGATCGCAAAATCGGCCCGGTGGTGTTCGCCGAGGCCGATGAAGTCGAGGCCGATCTCGTCCGCCAGTACCGCTTCGTCGACGACGTTGCGGATCGCCTGCGCATGCGGAAGCATGGCGCCCGAGGTATCCCTGGTGACGTCGCCAAAGGTATCCAGTCCGAATTGAAGCGGTGCGGTCATCGATCAGGTCTCTGTGGGGATGATCGACCAGATCTAATGAACCGCTGCGAAGCCACAAGGGCGCGCACGGAAATGCTCGGTTTCCGATTGTGGATCCTATCTCCAGATTCGCACGACCATCTTGCCGAGCGCCGCGCGCGTCTGCATCGTCCTGAACGCCTCGCGAAAATCTTGCAGCGCGAAGACGCGGCCGATTGCGGGCTTCATCTTGCCTTCGGCCAGCCAGCCGATCAGTCGTGCCATCAGCCGCTGCTGAATCTCGGGCTCACGTACGGGGATTTGCGCGAGGTCGACGCCGAGCAGGGCGCCGCCTTTCAGCAGCGGCAGATTGAACGGCAGCGCGGGAATGGCGCCGCCGGCAAAGCCGACCACGAGATGGCGTCCGCGCCAGGCGATCGACCGGAACGCCTGCACCGAGATGTCGCCGCCGACGGGATCGAAGATCACGTCGGCACCGTGTCCCTTCGTCAATTCCTTGAGCTCGTCGCGCCAGCCCGCCTGCGTGTAGTCGATCACTGCGTCGGCACCATGCGCTCGGGCAAATTCGCGCTTTTCCGGTGTCGACGCTGCGGCGATCACGCGGGCGCCGAGCAGCTTGCCGATCTGGACCGCTGCCGTCCCGGTGCCGCCGGCCGCGCCCAGCACGAGCAAGTGCTCGCCCGCGACGATCGCCGCCCGCGCGCTCAGCGCATAGAGTGCAGTTAAATAGTTGGCACGAAACGAGGCGGCGACCTCGGCTGCAACGCCATCGGGCAGCGGGTAGAGCGCTTCGGGCTTGACGACGATCTCTTCGGCCAGCGCGCCCGATCGCGTCATGCCCATCACGCGCATGCCGGGCCGATAGCCTGCCGGCTCACCCGGAGCCTCCGCCACAACACCCGCGAACTCCGTTCCCGGAATGAAGGGCAGGGGATCTTTGGTCTGGTAGAGACCCTGGATCTTCAAGCCGTCGACGAATCCGATCCCTGCCGCCTCGACCTTGATGCGCAACTGTCCGGGCTCAATACGCGGAGACGAAACGTCCTTCAGTTCAATCTGGTCGATGGGGGCGTATTGCTCGACGACGACGGCTTTCATGTCCGGCCTCAGTGGTTTCTTCTATCCTGACAGGCCCCGACAGCAGTCTCTTGCGTCTACCGCCACATCCCCCGCATCCGCGCGCCGATGTCCACCTTGGGGCCCTGCGCAGCGGCGCGCGCCGCGCCGGCGCCGGCCTTCGGCCACGCGGTGCGGTCGAACAGATAGACGAGGGACTCCGGAATGAAGCGGGTGCGCGAGGCGTAGACGTGACGGTCGCCTTTGGCGGCCTGGCCATGGACGAAGAAGCGCTGGGGAACGACGAGGTGCAGATCGTCCTTGGCGCGCGTCATCGCGACATAGAGCAGGCGGCGCTCCTCCTCGAGCTCGGCCGAGGTGCCGGCGCCGAGGTCGGAGGGCATGCAGCCGTCGACGATGTTGAGCACGAACACCGACTTCCACTCCTGGCCCTTGGCCGAATGAATGGTGGAGAGGATCAGATAGTCCTCGTCGCGCAAGGGTGGCCCGGACTTGTCGCTGGTCGCATCCGGCGGATCGAGCGTGAGCTCGGTCAGGAATTTTTCGCGGCTGGGATAGCCGCTGGCGATCTGCTCGAGCTGCATCAGGTCGGCGCGCCGGGTCTCGGACTCCTCGTGGATGCGATCGAGATGCGGTTCGTACCAGAGTCGGACGCGCTCGAGATCGACAGGCCATTCCGAATAGCGGAGATTTTCGACCGTGCGGACGAAATCGGTCCAGTCGGCGCCGGTGCGCGGCGGCACCGGCAGCTGGACGAGCGCGGCCAGGGGATCGCTGCTTTCCGCCATCTGGTCGAGTACGCGCTGTGCGGTGGCAGGCCCGATGCCCGGCAACAGATGCAGGATGCGGAAGCCGGCGACGCGGTCGCGCGGATTCTCGGCGAAGCGCAGCAGCGCCAGCACGTCCTTGACGTGCGCGGCGTCGAGAAATTTCAATCCGCCGAACTTCACGAAGGGGATGTTGCGGCGGGTGAGTTCGATCTCCAGCGGGCCGGAATGCGAGGAGGTGCGGAACAGCACGGCCTGGTGCTTGAGTAGCGCGCCTTGCTCGCGGCTCGCCAGCACCTCCTCGACGATGTAGCGGGCCTGGTCGGCCTCGTCGTGCACGGTGACGAGCTGCGGCTTCTGCGAGCCGGTGCGGTCGGTCCAGAGGTTCTTGGTGAAGCGCTCCCGGGCAAGGCCGATGACGCCGTTGGCGGCCGCCAGCACGGCTTGCGTCGAGCGGTAGTTGCGATCGAGCGTGATCATCTCCGCGCGCGGCGAAAAGCTCTGCGGAAAATCCAGGATGTTGCGCACGGTGGCGGCGCGGAACGAGTAGATCGACTGCGCGTCGTCCCCGACCACGGTGAGGCCGCGGCCGTCGGGCTTGAGCGCCAGCAGGATCGAGGATTGCAGGCGGTTGGTGTCCTGATATTCGTCGACCAGCACGTGGTCGAAGCGGCCGCCGATTTCGTCCGCGATCAGCGCATCGCTCATCATCTGCGACCAGTAGAGCAGGAGGTCGTCGTAATCGAGCACGTGCTGGGCCTGCTTGGCCTCGACGTAAGCCGCGAACAGGCCCTTGAGCTCGGCCGCCCATCCCGCGCACCAGGGATAGTGCGCCCCCAGCACCTTCTCGATCTCCGTCTCGGCATTGACGCAGCGCGAGTAGATCGACAGGCACGTGCCCTTGGCCGGAAAGCGGCTCTCGGTCCTCGACAGGCCGCGCTCGTGCCGCACCAGATTCATCAGATCGGCGGAATCCTCGCGGTCGTGAATGGTGAAGGACGGATCGACGCCGATCCGCTCGGCATATTCGCGCAGCAGCCGCGCGCCGATGCCGTGGAACGTGCCGGCCCAACCGAGGGCATCGCGCATGATCGCGGCATTGGTCTCGCCGAGCACCTTTCGGGCGATGCGCTCGACCCGGCCGGCCATCTCGGCGGCGGCGCGGCGGGAGAACGTCATCAGCAGGATGCGGCGCGGATCAGCGCCCGCGACGATCAGATGGGCGACGCGGTGCGCCAGCGTGTTGGTCTTGCCGGAGCCGGCGCCGGCAATGACGAGCAGGGGCGCGCCCACGGTCGCTCCATCCGCCACGCCATGCTCGACGGCGCGGCGCTGCTCCGCATTGAGCGTATCCAGATATGTCGCCACGAATCGCCCCGGTGAAACGGCAAGAGTCGGCGATCTGGTCGCGGATCGCAATGCGGCTGGACGGAACTCGATTTAACACCTAGGGAACAGGCGGCCCCGAGTTCCAGCCTGAAAAGCGCGCCCTGGCATGACCGAGCCCACCTTTGAGCCCGAGCCCAAGCCCGAGCAGTTCGAGATGCGGCGGCTGGAATCGCTCAGCAACACCATCTTCGGCGTCGCCATGACGCTGCTCGCCTACGACCTGCCGAAGGCGGCCGTGTTCACCGGCGTGCCCGACTGGAACGATCTGGCCCGGGTCTATTCGGGCAAGATGATCGGGTTTGCGCTCAGCTTCATCATCGCCGGCGTGTTCTGGATCAGCCATCACCGGCGGCTGGCGCGGCAACCGGTGGGCAGCCGCGGCGCGGTGATGCTCAATCTGTTTTTCCTGCTGTCGATCGTGCTGCTGCCGGTGACCAACGGCCTCTACACCAACTATCCCATGAGCAGCGCGGTCGCCGTGCTCTATGGCGCGCATCTGAGCGTGATCGCCGGGCTCAACGCCTGGCTCTGGTGGACGATCCTGGGCGGCTGGAGCCATGAGAACATGGCCTCGCTGTTTCCGCTGCTGGTGTTCGTTCCGGGCACGATCGTGGCGGCCTTCGCGCCGCAGGCCGCGCCCTTTCTCTGGTTCCTCGCCTTCGGCGGGCGCCTGATCCAGCGTTTCTATCGCGGGCGGACCGGGCCGGGCGCGTAGGGCCGCGCCTCAGCCTTCGGTCGCGCCGAACCCTTCGGCTGGCACGTAAAGCTTGACCGGGCGGATTTCGTAGACCGCGGTCGGATTGACCTCGCGCAGCTTTCGCGCCGCTGCGATCGCCTCTTCCTCGGTGTCGTAGTCCACGAGGTGAAAGCCGAGCAGCTGCTCCTTGGTCTCGGCGAAGGGGCCGTCGAGCACGATGCCCGCGCCGGGCCCCCGCAAGGTGCGGGCCTTTGCAGTCGCGTCCAGACGCGCGGCCGGCCCGAAATGTCGGCTGGCCCGCAGCGGCGCCTGAACCGCGATGACCTTGACCACCACCGCTTCGTCCTGCTCCGGCGTCCAGGCCAGGAGCTCGTCTTCGACGTGATAGGCCAGGATGGCGTAGAGCATCGTCACCTCGTTGATTTTCGCTGCGCGCGCACCAAGGACGTATCACCGTGGCCGCCTCCGACAATGGGGGGCACAATATTGCACCGCGCGCCCCGGCGACGAAACCGTCCCCGGCTCGCGAGCATCTTCACCGTGCTGCTCGGCGATGCGCCGCACCGGGCGGCCACGGTCTGGTGCGCCGGCCCGCCCGATCAGGGCAATTCCCAAAAGAAAAGGCGCGGCGGGAGAACCCCGTCGCGCCCGATTTCTTGCTCGCTGGTCCAGGGCTGAGAGCGCCCCGATGCCAAGCTCTTCTCAGAACTTAGCGGGCGATCCCAGCGAGGTGACAGCGCTTGGTAAGAGACACTGGATCACCTCCTTTCGTTGGTTACGGAAGCCGGCACTATAGGCCGGGACGCCGCCGCTGTTAAGGGGAGGCGGGGAGGGGTGGAACCGGGCTGTGCGCGAGGGACCAAACGCCCCGAACGCCGCGTTTGGGACAGTTGAGACCGCCGCCCGGCCGTGTTAGGGAGCCCGTGACGCGGGTGTAGCTCAATGGTAGAGCAGCAGCCTTCCAAGCTGAATACGAGGGTTCGATTCCCTTCACCCGCTCCATCCCCCAATAACTTTCCCAAACGATCTCCGCTACTTATTGAAATTACGGACAGAATCCGTATTTTTGACAGAAATAACGTCCAACATTTCGTCCAACAAAACGTCCAACACGTTCGCGCTCATGCCCGATTTTTTGACGAGACGAAACGGCACTTGGCACTTCGCACGTCGAGTCCCGACCGAGTTTGCGCATCTCGATCGCCGCGGTGTTGTGAAGCACTCAACCAAGATTCGGATCGCTTCAGACCGCGCAGCAGTTCGTGCGTCACACGTCGCTGAAAAGTTCAACAGCAGCCTCGAGCAACACTGGCGAGTGCTCGCGGACCGCGACTCAAAAGAGGGTGTGGACAGTTACAATGAAGCGAGGAGGCGAGCGCGCCAACTCGGCTTCGACTACATCGAGAATGCGCAGCTCGTCGCTGGACCGGCTGCCGAACGGCTAGAGCGTCTTGAAACTCTAGTGGCTAAGGACCTCGTCAATGACGAGGGCGCCAGAGAGGCAGTCCTCGGCTTGAAAAAGAAACCGGTCTTCAAAATATCGAAGATCTTCGAAGAGTACGAGGCGGAGACAAAAGATCAGGTTTTAGATCTCTCGCCGGATCAACTCAGGATATGGCGCAATGCCCGAAAACGAGTGGTCAAGAGTTTCGTAGATGTTGTCAGCGATAAGTTCATCACGGAGCTCACAATCGATGATGCCATCGATTTCCGCAACTTTTGGCGGGATCGCATTGTTCAAGAAGGGATAGCTGCAAAGAGCGCCAATCGGGAGATTGGCCAGCTGAGCGGTATGATCAAGGAATTGAATATTCTGCGCCGCTTGGGCCTCCCTGATCTGTTCAGAGGCCTGCGCCTAAAGGGTGAAGTCGATAAGGAGCCGACCCCTTACGAGAACAAATTCATCCAAAATCGCCTCTTGGCTGACGGCGCGCTAGATGGGCTGAATGAGGACGCTCGCTGTATCATCTATGTTATCGCGGACACGGGACTTCGGCCCTCCGAGGTTGTGAACCTTAACAGGAAGACGATCCACCTCAGCGCTAAGATCCCGTACGTCAGCGTGCTTCCTGATGGTCGGCGGCTAAAGACAGACGACAGTTTACGCGAAATTCCTCTCGTCGGCGCGGCGCTGGCGGCCCTAAAAGCGAAACCGGAGGGGTTCCCCCGATATCGTGACAATTCCTCCACATTCTCCGCGACGGCCAACAAGTTTCTGCTGGAAAACGGATTGCGTCCGACAGAAGAGCACACGGTCTATTCGCTCAGGCACAGCTTCAAGGATCGACTCATCGCAGCCGAAGCCCAAGATAGCTTGATCGATAGTCTGATGGGTCATGACACCTACAAGCCGAAATATGGCAAAGGACCTTCTCTTGAGTTGAAGCTGAAGTACCTTCAGCGAATTGCTTTTAAGCCGCCCCCCTCGTTGAGATAGGACTCCAGGCGCTGCCGCGCGCGAAATTTGATAGCTTCTTTTGTTTTCAATTCGCCGAGCTCGGCCTCGAACTTTTCGTACATCGACAAGTGCACGTCGCCATCAAGCTCAATGAAGTAGGCGAGCAGCACAAGCGCTCTTTCCAGCCGCTCAACGGTGAGCGGGAGCTGTTCCACTCGTTTCGTCATCCCCGCTGCACTTCTCAGCGGTCTTTAAGACCGCACCGAATGATCCGCACCGATCGATGAAGTCCATTCTTTTCGCGAAGTGAAGAGCCGAACAAACGGCGTCGAAGAAACGGATAGAACGTCGCGCGCTAGGCATGTCCGTCGCCCGGTCCAACATTTGACCCGGCTCTAATCGGAACGTTGGCCATCCGGCCGGCTACACAAATTTGTTGAGAGATAAAACGAGCCGGATGGCTGGATCAGAGGGATCGCGCACCGAAACCATTCGTCCCACGATGGCTGCAGCCGGACATCTCAAAATCGAAAGCGCAATAAGTACTTAAAGCGATCGCCACATCCAATGTTGTACCAAAAGTTGTACCGCACAATGATCGCCTGCAGTTCGGCGAAGAGCTGCGTAGTTCAGCGTGCATCTGGCGCTCCTTTCGTGAGAAAGCGTAACACGCTGATCCGTAAGTGGCGCACCCTTTTCGATCTACTGGCCGTTCGCTGCGCCGTCTATATCGCTGTGAACCTCGAGATCAGGTATTGGAATTCGTTTTTCTCTTGAGATGAGCGCGCTTTGGAAGCTCGGTTGTGACAAGAGCCTGCCAGACGCAATCTCGCTCGAGATCGGCAAGCGCGGTGAGGCCGTCCAGTAGCCCCGGAGCTTGGAGGGTCGCGGCGTAGATGCCCACTCGAACGCGGGGATCACCCACCTCGATCCGCTGTAAAGTACTTCCGGACGTGAAGGCTCGATCGGCGACAACGCCCATCGGCAATCGGCGCCGCTTGTGCACCAGCCGCGGTGATTCCCGTTGCGCTGCACATGGCTAGGAATTCGGCGTAACTTTGCGCGACCTTCGGCATTTTGAATTCGATCGGATCTTTGCCCTTAGGAACGATCGTCGTGTCATTGCTCATCATGAACATCTGACCGCTCCGGCAAACTAAAATGTGAACGTGTGGGCTTATGCCACTCACGGGATCATCGCTAACCGCCTGGCGGACGCCCCGCGCGAGCATCTTTGGCCACATACCAAAAGCAGCCGTTTTGGCTTGCAGTGTGCCGGACATCGGATCGAAATAGTGTTTCATCAGATCGACGTATTTGTCGACGAATGCGCCGCTGCCGATATGTCGATTGATAAGGGTTTGCTCGTGAAGAGGGGCTCAAATTCGGGCGACTTCATGCGGATGATGATGGCGCGCGGCCGTTGGATAACGTTCGGCGCTTTAACCACATCGGAGGTGAGGTCTTCGTGACTGATACCGACGATAAGGATCTGCGACTGCAAGGCCCGCTCGGCCGGCTCGGCGTTGGCGAAGATGGTTTTGGCAATCGGCTGCCATTCATGCGCGACGCCCACCGGCTCCCACGTCCAAACCGAGTCCGGCGGGCCCGCGGAAGCAGGAGGCGCCATGCCGTATTGGAGCGAGTGCAGAAGCTCGAAACCGATCTTCACCGACCCTGCAAAACCACCGATGATGTAGGGGCCGAGCGGATAGGCCTTTTGCAGCATGTCACGCTCGCTGCCGTCCGAAAACGTGATGCGGACGTCGGCCATGATCGCGCCATAGCCGAAGATTGAGGAAGCGCCGATAACCCAAGTCATCTGTCTTCCTTCTCGGCGTCCCGCATGACTAAGGAACGGATAGATAAGGTCATGTTAGCCGGCGGTTTACTGCAGATCGTTCATTTCGGTGCGGGCGCATTGAGCGTGAACGCGCGCAGGGCCTAAGCGCGGCCGTCTCGTTCGCCGTCACCAGGGCAGGGACAAGCGAGCACAAAGACTTACTATTCCGGCTCATCCTCGTTTTGGACGCGCACAGGAATCTCGACCAGCGGGACGAGGGCTTCGAGTTGCCCGCGATAGCGCCGGACAATGCGCGCGTAAAGATCGGCGACGCGGCGCGCGGTCACGGACACGACCAGGGCATACTTTAGCTCCTGCGACTGGCGGATGCCATGACCCTCGGCGCGGGCGTTATAGTGAATGTCGAAGACAGGACCGTCGAGCGATCGGCCGCGGAAATTGCCTTCGCCATGGAGGCAGTTTTCCCACTTCCAGGCATCGCGGCGTAGTTCTTCTTCGGTTACTTGCGGCCGGTTCTTGCCGAAGAACGGCTTGCTGGTCGCGTGCGCGGCTTCATCGTCCTTGAACACTGTCTTGTTGGGGCGGAAAACGACGTCGAGCCCTGCGCGCGTGTAATTGCTCGGGTGATGGGGGTCGACCTCGGTCGTGTAGCAAAGCGTCGCTCTGACCTTGACCATGCCTTTGAGTTCTTCGTCCGGCATCGGGATCGGGGCGCGAACGTATTTCGAAGCGGTGACTGTGCCCTGATAGACCACGCGCACGGTGTCGTCGTTGCAAACGACGATGTCGTCGAGATGACTTGGCAGGCGGCCCCAGCCGATTTCGGCGTGCGGAATATCCGCGCCTTCGACGCAGTGGACCAGGAGCGCGCGGATCGCGAGCGGGCTAAGGAGCGGACCAAGATGCGCGCGAACACCTGATCCCATGCGCAAGACCGATGGGGCGGCGAAGCTCGTGCCGCCGGTCGGCTCGATCTTCGGGGCGTCCTTGGTGCGCAAAACAAGGAACGGCCGCGCCGTCGATCCGCCGAACGCCACGAGATCGGGCTTAACGATACCCGGGCTGCGGCCGGGACCAACCGAACTGTAACCGGCACGCTCCCATTCGGCGTCCGGGCTATCGGCCGCGCCAACCGCCAAGGCGTTGACGCAATCGGCGGGAACTTGGACGCGGTTGGCGCCGATCATCTCATCGCCTTCGCCGCCATTGCCGGCCGCCACGACGGCGAGGCACTCGCCCTTGGACAGGAAATCATCGAACACAGCTGTCCAGGCGTGAACTTCGTTGTCGTCGATCGGGAGTTCAGGGCCCAAGCTCAAATTGATGAAGTCGTATTTGGTGCTGGCCAAGACGTTCTTGATGCGGTCGAGCACCTCATAGAGCTCGTAGGGATTCTGGCCGGGAGCCGTATCGACGACGCGGTAGTGGTGCACGGGCGCGAACGGACGCGGCGCAGGCTTGTTGGGTTGGAGGTGGCCGAACAGGAACGCCGATGTGACGCCGACGCCGTGGCGGAGAAGGGTGTCTTCGGGAACGCCTACACCGGGCGCGTCGATGGGGGTTGCCCATTTGGTGAGTGGATGCTTGGCCGGAATCCCTCCATCAAAGATCGCGGCGCGGATCTTGGGATCGATCGGGCCTTCATTGGGTAGGATCACGGAGTCAGAGCCGACACCGGCGGTTCGGATGGTTGGCCGCAGCATCCGAAGCGGCGGCATCGGGCGGACCGCGCGAACAAGGCTGAAGGCGGCGACGTCCTTCATCTTGCTGCGCGGCGCTTCGAGTTCGAGGAAGCAAAGGCCACCGGCGTAAAACCGCTTGTCGAGCGGCGGCTGAAGCCCGAGGGATTGCAGATATTTCTGGAACAGCGGGACGTAATCGTCCTCGCCTTCGTCCTCGTTGGCATGAAGGACAACTTCAAAGACGCCAATCTTACCGGCTTCCTCAATGTGGATCAGTTTTTCGGCGGCTGCCGGGACGTTGACCTCTTCGATCGTCGGCAATTGCTTGGCGCCGTCGGTATCGGCGTGCCAGCCCGCGACCTGCTGCGACCAACGGCGGAACGCGCGCCGCGAGCCCATCAAGAATAGCTCGGTGGTGACGGTCTCGGCAGGCTCGCGGCCGCCGCTGCGCTTTTGCGGCGTGATCCGCTTGGGTCGGCTGCCGACCGAGGTAAGTCCGACCGAGCGCAACAGGTCGCCCGGAAAATACGATTTGGCGATGTATTCCGGGTTCAAGGTCACGGTGGCGACCGCCTGGTCGTTCGGGCAGGCCGCCGCAGGCAGCGCGTCCAGCTTTTGCGCGACGGCGGCGAGCATCGGCGCGATCCGGGATCGGGCTTCGGCGAACGTGTAGGGGTGCTGCTTCTCCCCGCCGCCCGACTTGATCTCGATGGGGTGCGCGAGGCGTTCGCCTCGCGCCAACAGGAAATTGCGATTTTTCATGCGGTCACCTTTGGACGGCGGGTGCGGCTCGTCGCCGGGCTGTCTTTGCGGATGGTGTCGCGGGACACGCCGGTGATGCGTTGCGCTTCCCGCTGCGAGGTAATGCCGGACTGCTCCAGAAGGCGTGCAAGGTCGATGCGCTCGGCCCGCGTCAACTGATCACCCGCCCGCACTAGCGCCTTGAGTTGCTCGTCCAGCGGCGCGCCGGAGGTGACGGCCGACCGCCGCGCAAGCGTGATCGCGCGCTCAATATCGTTGTGGGATTTTCCCTTGAGCGCGAGCGAGAGGATCTGGCTCCATTTGTCGGCATCGCCAAAATGCGGGGCAAGCAATGTCTTCACCAGCTGCTCGATTTCAGGCGGGTTCGGCACGTTGAAAGCCACGGCCATTTCGAACCGGCGCCAGACGGCGGGGTCCAGAAGTTCGGCATGGTTTGTGGCGGCGACGAGGATGCCGCTGGCCGGCCAATCGTCCACTTCCTGCAGCAACACCGTGACGAGCCGCTTAAGCTCGCCGATTTCGCTGCGGTCGTCCCGGCGCTTGGCGAGCGCGTCGAGTTCATCCAGAAGCAGGACGCCTTCGATGCTTTTGGCATAATCGAGCACATGGCGGAGGTTGCTGCCGGTGCGTCCGAGGAAGCTGCTCATCACGGCGGCGAGGTCAAGGATGAGAAGAGGGCGGTTCAACTCGCGCGCAAGCCATCGCGCCGCCATGGTTTTCCCGACGCCGGGAGGCCCGGTGAAAAGAATTGTGCGGGTCGGATGCAAGCCTGCGTTCTGCAACGCCTCGGGCTCGCGCCGTTCGACGACGAGCTGCTTGAGGCTGGCTTGAATGTCAGCGGCCAAGACCATCTCATGATCAAGGGAAATAGAATTCTCAACGCGCAGAAGATGAAGCCGCGAATCCGCATCGACCGGAAGGGGGACCTCCGATTGGCGGCGGAGGGGCGACGCCCGGGTGGGCGACTCGCGCAGGAGCGCGGCCAGATGGGCCGCCATTTCAGGGAAGTCGGGTTGGTAACGTTTGACGGCCCGGTGGACGAGCAGCTGCACGTCCTGGGGCCTCCCGGTCAGCGCAAGCCGCGCCAGGTCGACGAAATCGCCGGTTATTTGTTTTGTTCGTTCCGCCATGGTCCTACCAGTATGAGGGCTAGACGGAGAATGTAATACAGAGTGGGCTAATTCGCAATTAAAACGACCAAACTAGTCCATTACAAAAAAATATCTTGTAATATCAACAGGAAGATAGTGTATTTTGGTGGACTAATGTGACGGCGTTGTGGCTAAAAGCGAGGCTCCCAGCGCCCATCATGGTCAGAATCGGCGCTGTCGTCTTCCTCGTCCGGCAACGCGTCCACCGTGGTGATGACGGTCAAGGTTCGGCCATACCGCCCAAGGCCGACCACCTCTTCATAGAGCTCAACATCGGGAAAGGCGCCGAACCAGTCGACGCCCTGAACCTCATCCGCGTCGCGCTCGGCTTTTGCCACGCGTTCCGGGTCTGCATTGAAGCGATGGGTGACGGAGCGCCGCGGAACGGGTTCGCCCTTGTGCGGCCAGCGGCCGGGCTTGAGCGCGAGAAGGGCGTTCGACATGAAACAGAACTCAATGCGGCTTCCACGCGATTGGATGATCGCGACGGCTTCCTGCGTGAGCTGCTGATAACGGATGGCGGTCGCAGTCAAGGACGTCTTGCACCGGCTGGCGAGGCGCTCGGTGGCATCCAGCCCATCGCCCGCCGTCTCCATGGCTCGCGTGAACAACCGCGCCGGCATCAGCAACCCGGCGGCGAAGTGGTCGGCTTCCAGCTCGTAACGATCGTCGGAAACGAAACCGCTTCGCGAAAGGTGTTCGGTCGCGCCGTTGGGCAGAATGGCGTCGATATGCCCCGGCAAAAAACAATGGCCGATTTCATGGGCGACGCTGAAGTGTTGAAAGCCCTTGTTGTCGATATGGGTTGCGTAGGCGATCGCGGACTTGCCGTGCGCGTGGATGAACATCCCGGACACGCCGTTATGATTGTGCGGCATGGCGATGACGCGGATTCCCCGGCTTCGCGCCAACGCCATCGGATCAATTGGCAATGTGTCGATTTTGAATTCGTCGCGAAGCAGCTTCTCGGCGAAGGCGGTGGCGAAAGCGTAGGGCTCCCGCCGCGCCATCAGCCTTCATCCTCGGAAGGAAACGCGAGCGATCGGATGATCTGGCTGGCGAGGTCGCGGTTCTTTTTGTTGAGGCGCTGAACATCGCGATAGAGAGGATCGCTGGTGGCGGCGTAGCCTTCGGGGTCGTCGGCGCGGCCGAGAAGATAGTCGGTCGTGACGCCAAGGGCGTCGGCGAGACGCCTTAAATTGTCGAACGAAGGTTTTCGGTTCGCGGTCTCGAAATGAGAAATGGCGGAAGACTTTAGGCCCGAGCGCTCGGCGAGCTGATCTTGATTGAGCCCGCGCAGATTGCGCGCGGCCTTCAGACGTTCCGGGAAAATGGTCGACGGGGCAGGCGTGGGCCTTGACGGCTGCATGACGATATCGTATAGTTGATTGTTGACGGTGTAGTACAGGGGCGAAGGGCCCTTTTTTCGGGCCCCGAACTTGACGACTTCGTCAAGAATATAGGCGACGAAGTCGACTTTTACAAGCCAAATCGTCATAGAATCACAGGAAAACAAGGAGTTTCCGTCATGAATGTCCATAAACCCGAAGGTCAGGAGGGCCAGCCTCACGATGAGGTGGTCCACGTCGAGGTCGAGATCGAGGACCGCGTCGAGTTGCTGGTCGTCCCGGTCACCGAAGGCATGGTGTTGGTGGAGGTCATCCGCACCAAGCTGGAGGTGGCGGGCGACATGCACTTCTTCGAGCGCGACCGCGACGAGCCGTTTCATCATCACCCGCATGGCCGCAAGCATGTCCGCGTCGTCGGCCACCGCTGCCATCAGGTGAAGCTGGAAGTTCGCTACGAGCACGACACCAAGCATCATCACTTTCCGCCCTCGGCGACGGTATTCCGCGCCTTGCAGTGGGCAGTGAGCAAGCACGGGTTCAACCTCGACCCGATGGCGGCGGCGAAGGCGAACCTGATCTTGCCCGGCGCCGACCAGCCGCTGCCGCGCGAAGATGTTCTCGGCAAGCACGTGAAGGGCGACCACTGCACGCTGGTGGTGGATCTGACGCTGAAGGACTTCACCAATGGCTGACGAGACCATCTCGGCCTCGCAGCGCTCGCTGGAAGCGCAGCTCAACTCAGTGCGCTTCCAGTGCGGCGTCGAAGAGGGACGCTGGAAAGTCCTGCGTTACGCGTTCCCCGTTCTTGAGGTGCGGGTGACGGGGCGCGAGCCTTACAGCGGCAAGACGGCCAGCCTGGATTTCCAGTTGGTGTGCGACAATTTTCCTGCCGCAGGGCCTTTTGTGCAGCGCTGGGATCACGCCGCTCAAACGCGGCCACCCGCACCAGCCAACGGCCCCACGTCACCGGGCGTCTTCGATGCGCTGAAAGATTGGACGCGCGATGGCACCCAGGAGCACGGCGGAATCTATCGCGCATGGCAACGGTATGCCGCGCTGCATAACGGCTGGGCGGCAAAACGCCCGGACGAGGTCTGGCGGCGCGACCGGCACATCACCTTCATCATGGAGCATCTCTATGCACTCGTTTCTGAGCACGCTGCTTGGCTGGCTCGGTCTTGCGCCGCCTAGGCTGCGCTGCCGCGCCGCGATCTGGGATGAAGGTGTGCAGGAACTCGCCCGGCGCACGCTGGGTGGGCGGCGCGAAAGCGGCGCTTATCTTCTGGGGCGGCATCGGAGCGATGGCAGCCGCGATGTTCTTGACTTCATCTATTACGACGACATCGACCCCGAAGCGCTCAGCACCGGCATCGTGACGATCCGCCAGACGGCGTTGCCGCGCTTATGGGAAATCTGCCGCCAGCGCGGCTACGGCGTCGTAGCCGACGTTCACGTGCACCCAGGTGGGTACGGCCAGAGTGAATCGGACATGGCAAACCCCGTCATGCCACGTGCCGGGCACATCGCGCTGATCCTTCCTCACTTTGCGCGCAACGGCCCGCGCCCCGGCGCGATCGGCATCTTCGAGTTCCTCGGCAACGGGCAGTGGGCCGTGCACAGCGGTAAAGGCCGCAAATTCTTTCAGGTGGGAGGTTAGCCATGAGCCAGTTCTGGAAGCGCTCGCGCGTTACGAAGGCGCTGACCGACGGCGGGCGCGCCGGTTCTTTCGAGGAAGCCGAAGCCCGGCTGAACGCGGTGCGCGTTGATGTGGTGCTGGGTCCCGATCAGGCCGTGACCGTAGCCGGGCAGGCGGCGGCCTTGACCGCGGTAGCGACGGCCCGCAAATGCTTCGGCCGTGTGACACTGGTGTTAGAGAACGACGCGCGTCTGCTCGCGGGTTTGCCGATCGGCGACACGGTCAGCGCGGCGGCGCAGCGTTTGGGGGCTCGTATCGACACGCAAGCGAGCAAGCTTGCGACACACACGATCCGTATCGGCCATGTCCCGGAGGTCTCGAACTGGAGTGTTTGCTGCTGGTGGGATCGCTGGCTGGCGGGCACGCGCGTGTTCGATGACGATCCGCTCGGGGATAGTCGGCATCCGCTCGCCGGCATCTTCGCGGGCGCCATTGCCGTGCGACAGATCTTTGCTTGCGTTCTGGCGGGCCGCGATATTCGCCCGCGTGACACGGCGGTCTCGCTCTGGACGCCTTGGGAACCTTTGAAGATGGACAAGATCGGGCCGGAGCGCTTCGACGTCCCAGACAAGCTTTGGCTGCTTGGTCTTGGCCACCTTGGCCAGGCCTTTGTCTGGAATCTCTGCTTTCTGAGCGTTGAGGGCGAGCGTCTTGCGGTCCTGCAGGACGACCAGACCATCAGCGAAGAAAACGAAGCCACGAGCCTGCTGGTACTTCCCGGTGATGAGGAACTAGATGAGAAAAAAGTCCGTGTCGCGGATGTCTGGCTCAAGCGCGCGGGCTGGGACACGAGCTTGATCGAACGCCGCCATGTTGGCGACATTGCGTTGGTCGACGACGATCCGCCCATCCTGCTTTCGGGTCTCGATCGCCTCAAGCCGCGGCTCGTTCTCGCCAAGCATGGCTTCCCTTACATGATCGATGCCGGGATTGGGCACGGACCGGGCGATTTTGAGGGAATTCAAGTTCGCACCATCGTCAGCGGTAAGCCGCCGGAGAACCTGTGGGGCGCGCCAGCCCGGGCCGAGGTTGCCGACGAAGCAACCAAGAGCCTGCTAAATCGCCCGGCCTATCAGGAGCTGGAGCAGCATGTCGGCGAGTGCGGCAAAGTGAGCTTCGCAGAAGCGAGCGTCGCGGTGCCCTTCGTCGGCGCCGCCACGGGCGCGATCGTCATCGCGCAGGCGATCCGGCTCGCTTCCTTGCAGGCCGCGCCGATCTTTCTTCAGGTCGAGCTCGGCGCGCCGGAAATGGCGACGCTTGGCGGTCTCGTTGAGGCGCCGCAAGTCAATCTTGGAAGTCTCTCGATGCGGCTTTGACAACCCATTTTTGGCAGCATTCACCGGCATGACGAGCCGCGACGCGATTGGATAGGGGGGCCCGCTCGGCACTTCATAGTGTCGTCAAAGCGCCTCGCCGCGCTTGATCATTTCGTCCGTTTTAATGCCGATCTCCACAGCGGCGATGTGTTGGACCTGCATCCCAAGTCAGACATCGCCGCACAGCGAGATACTCATAAACCACGAAATGATGCCGAAGTCTTTTGGAACGCCGGTATCTGTGAGCATTCGTTGGCTATGATTCTCAACCTTGAGGCCATTTTTCGACAACCATGCAGAATGGAGCCCAGGCCGACAAGGCCGGCCCGACACGGAAAGAGGAGGAATGCTCGATTCCCCTTCAACCCCGCCAAAACTTAAAAGATGCGCAACGGGATTGGGACCGCGCGGAGGCACGAGGGCTGGCCGGCGAGTCCAAGCTATCGCCGAGGGGCGGGCGGTCGTGTTTGCCCGGGCGCGAGGGTTCGTGCGAACCCGCGATCTTAACGGCTTCGGAATTCCTCACTACTATCTGGCGCCGATGTGTGATGAGGGTCTGCTCGTCATGGTCACTTAAACAAGCGTCCAAAATTGACCCTTCCATCGTTTGGTATAGCAATGGCTTGGCTCGCCGATCGGCGTCGGGCCCACGCCGATTAAAGTCAGTGCGCCATGCTCGTCATCGTAGCGGAATTTCAAGGTGACGGCGTCGAGCCGCTTGCGCTTTCCAAGATAATTACATCTTCGGGGTAGGGGAACAGGTAGACCGTATTGAAACCACGAAGATCAAATTGCGCGCCCTTACCCAACATCAACTTGCCGCTATTGCTGATTCGATCCGCAACGAGCAAAAGCCGAACGTCGATGCCGGCAATTTGCTTGTAGCCTGGCAATTGGTCGGCTTTCTTCATGATCGCGTCAGCGATAATCCCATGCGGATTGAGGTTCACGAAGCCAACGCGATCATTCACGCTGTACCAATCAGGATGAAGCGCCTTGGTGACGTGCACACGAAGCCGTGCGCGGGCAGGGTTCGCAACTGTGGTGTCATGGACAAAGCGGTAGCAAACCGGCTTCGTGCGAAGGTCCTGTGCCAAAAGGGCGGGAATGACGGTCGCCAAGTTGCTGGCCTCCATGTTGCCGACGAACTTGACGACGAGAGAAATATTCTCGATCGCCTCATATTCTCGCTGAAGTGCACTCAGCGTGCGTTGCACCTTCGATTCAGCGGCCTTCAACGAAGAGCCGGTGTAGTCTTGTCGTCCAATAAATATCTGCGTGACTTCAAGGCCAAACCGCTGTCCTCTTTCAGAGACGATAAAATCGGGGTGCTCACGATCGTTGCCTATGTCCCAAGGCCTATCGAGAAGCCGAGCGGCTTCCTCGACAAAGATACGCTCTCGCCGTTTTTGTAGCGGTCGGGTCAAGGCGCTTCCCTTAGCTATCCGATGGAAAGGTAATTCGTTTCGGCGGGATGACTTCGAACGCCACCCACATGTGGTCAAGATCCAATTTGCTTCCCCATGGCATTAGCCCGGGATGAGCGTCGCGGTACTCAGCATAGTTGACCACCTGATCTCGCTCGACGCGGACTATAAGGCAGCGGTAGCGGTCATCCATATAATCGCGCGTTTCGGGCGTATCAAATAGCCACACGCACGCCCGATCAATCGATTGGTCGGACAGGCGCCAATCTGACGGCACAAGGCCGTCTCGCATGATGGAGGGGAAATTATTGGGGTGTGTGAAGTGGTAGAGTATCACTGACGATGACTAGCCTTTCCCGCGATACTCGCGATCGTCACGCCGCAGTTTGCCGTGCGCTTTCCCGAACTCCCGAGGGATTTCGAACTTCAGCCGGTCGACGATGCTTGCGGTGACAAGGTCGTCGAAGATCAAGCTGTCTCCGATGTTGATTTGCACGATCAGGGAAAGACTGACTGCCGCATGCTGCCCTGGGTCGGCGAATCCGGCGTTGCACCTGCCCGCCAGATACGTCTCCGGACCGTTCAGGCTGCCGAGTTTCGGGGCTGGAGTGAACGTTGTAGCTCGCGAGCTTGTAGGGAGACCGCATATACTGCTCGCCGGCTTCCAGTTCCAACCTGGCGAACTTGACAATCTCTTTTTCGGTTACTTTCAGATGGTGTGCCGCCCAACCGTTCTCGTCCTTGAACCTCTTCCCGAACCGCTTGACGGCCTTATCGTAGTCTCTTCGGACCTTTTCCTTTAACCGCTTCGGGATCGGCCGAAATCCGAGGTCCTTGTGATCACGCTCATACGCCTTGATGGCAGACCACGATTCGACGATCTGGTAATACACATAGCGCTCGGCGATCTGTTCGCCATACTTTGCGATAACGGCCGACACGATCGCGATTTCGTGCAGGGTCCGCCACCGCGCCATGGCCGCGTCTGCGAACCCGTTCTCAAGCAGCACGAGGATTTCGTTGGTCACCTGACAAGCCCGAACGAGCAAACGCAACATCACGTCCGCCAGATGAGATTTATGGCCCGCGGCCTTCGCGTGCTGCCTGCGCTCGTACGCGCCTCCCGTCCACTCCCGCGCGATCGTAAGAAGCATCCTCAATTTGGCTAAGGCCTTGCCCCAGCGCCCTCCGAGTCGGCCCCTGAACGCGGCGACCTCGGCTTCCTCGGCTTTGTATTCACCAGGCCAACTCGCAGTCAGGAATTTGTGGAGCAGATCGGCGATGTTCTCGGCGGCGTCCCGCACGATCTGTTCGTACTGCTCGCCGAAAGAGCGCTCCGTGTCCTTTAACACGTGATCGAGATCCTCGTCGGTGACGATGATGGACGCGTCGCGACCGTCCTTGGCGATCGCGATGTCCCCGGTGCTTCCAGCCAGTATGTATTCCGCCAGCCTTTTGGTTCTGGCCTTGGTTGCCCTGAGGCCTGCCGCCTTGAACTTTTCGGCGAGCCGCTTTTCGAGGATCTGCCGCGGGACATTCCTCAATTCTTTTTCCAGAAGCTCCTGAAGTGTGCGCATGATGTACCTTCCGCTCAGGAGCGAACGAACCAGAAGAGCCTGCTGGCCAGCACCAATTCTTCGGCAATGGGGTGCGGGGTCCGCCAAGCTCTGGTTAGGCGCTAATGAGTCCACTCGCCCTAGTCTGAAGGGTTGCCGCCGAGACTGTCGCGCGAGACCTCGTAATAGCCTCGAATGGCGTTCGTCCCGGCGTCCCAGCGGGGTTTACCGCGTCCGATCAACACGGACCGCGACAGCAGTTCGTTGCGGGTCAAACAGGCGCTCTCGGGGATGAGGATGCAGTCGGGACATGCACCACCACGGTGGTTGCAGATGCTTTCCGAGCCGCAGCGCAGACTGGTGGGATCGACCATCCTGTTCAAGACTTCGTTTCCGAAGTTGTGGTCTCCCCGTTCCCTCCACATCGAGGAAAGGTTTCCGAGATCCATGGTCATGCCCCGTCGGTAGACAAGGAAGGCTAGGTCCGGAGCGAAGATGTGCTCGCCGAAAGAACCAAGGTCCAGTCCTGACATCGACGCTGATACGTCGATCAGGTGATGGGCCATCGTGTGCAGGAGCGTATATACGAACGGGTAAGCATGCCTGACAACGCTTCGTTCCCGACGATACTCGTCCAAAAAGCGGGAGAACCTGACGTCGTCGTTGCCTTGGATGAGGGCGAATTCTTCGATAAGACTTCCACCCAGGCGCACTCCGTCAGGAGCCGGACTGAGAGGAATCTCGTTCACGGACAGCCAGCGCAGCACGTTCGCTTCGTCCAGCCGAACGTAGAAGCCCTCGTTCGATTGCATCAGGCAGAGGACCGGATGTCGAGGCGCCTCACCGACCATCACCCGGTCGAACAGCCTTAGGCGGACCGGCATCTCTCCCTGTCCAGCCTTGTCGCGCCGCACGGTGGGCGTCGCCGACGTCCGCGTGAACCCGAAGGTGTATTCGCAGACCTGAACGTCTCGCACCAATCGCATCTCGGCAATTCCAAGGAGATCCAGCCGTCGGCGCGAGGCGGAACGGATCTGCTCCCTTTCTGCTTCTTCGGTTACTTCGTCCGGAAAGAGGAATTCGTCCAGGACCGTCACGTCGACGGAGATCTGTTTGCCGTCGGCAAGCTGGCCGCCGTGGAGCTTTTCCTCGGCGAGCGTCCTGTGTTCGACGGCCATCCGGATGGGATCGAAACGGCGCACGAATTCGTGCCGCGCCGCGCAGGCGTTGACGATTCCCGGCTCTGCCTGACGATGCTGCGCGAACACGGTCGCGTTCCAGTCGGCATCCATCCTCGCGATCGTTGCAAGCTGCGCGTCGATCATCGCTCGCGGCGTCGCTGGGTTTCCTAGCAGCATCTGTGCCACCAACCGGAGCTGGGCGTAGTTCGACCACTCGTTGCCCCGACCGGCGTCCCGCAGGAGCGATTCTTTCTCTTGATCCGTGAAGGTCGTGGCGGGGTATCCGAAGTTCCCAGCGAGGAATGTCGCGAGTTCGGCCTCGCGGGCCCCCGCGAGAAGCTGGAGGTAGCGATCCTCGTTGAAGACAAGTAGTCGATCGCCGTGGGTATAATGAACGGCCGATGCCCGGTAGGAGATCGGCTCCATGTTGATTTCAGCGAACACGGCCCGATCCTGCGGCTCGGTCTGCGTCGTGAGCGGTCCGAGTATTCCCAGCGTCCAGCGGTCCCGCTGCAGCAGTTGACGGGGTGTGCGGCAAGCCACGCACTCGAAGTGCCAGCCCGAGAAGGGGCCGGGCGGGCGTCGAAGGTAGAAACGCTCGGAATCGCAGGACGCGCATCTACGGATGGTATGAATCTCCCCCGTGGTCGACCAGTACCTGTACCGGGGAGATATCGGTTCGACTTCGCCGGACCAGTGCGCCATCACGACGTCGAGCTGCTGCCAGTCGTCGGCGCATTGGTCTCTGCCTCCCGGACAGAAATCGCGGAAGCGCTCGGCTTCGGAGACAAGAGATTCGACCCTGTCGCATTCGCGGTGAAGACCGCATCGGCCGCAGACGAACGCGAGCGGGAAGGGCACGTAGCCCACTCTGTCGGGCACCTGGAAAGCAAGATCGCCGAGGGCCACGTCGACGACGTCGTCCCTCAACACGCGGTTGTCGACGGCGAGCGAATTGGGAACTGGATGGAGCAGGCCGACGCCTCTGGTTGCGCGCGACATCCAGGCGTCGAAATATTCCTGGATCTGCTCTCCGATCAACCTGCGCGTCACGGTCCGCAGATCGTCGTCGGCCGCTCGATTTCCCGAGAACGAGATGGCCATGCAGGCGCCGGCACCGCCCTCGAATGTGAACAAGCTGTTGGGGGCATAGGCCGATGCCAGTTGGGTTCTGGACCGTTGCATCGGAGGAGCGGTGGTCATAGGCCGGTCTCCACATCGAGTTCGCTGCCGGCAGCTCGACGCCCGCGCCGACGCGACACGCCACGATTTCGGATCACGGCCATCGCATCGCCGACCTGTTCGGAGGTCAGTCGACGGTTCAACTGACTTCGCGGCGAGCCGACGATAGTACCATGGGCATCGACATCCCTAAGGCTCGTCATCGGTCGTGGAAGTCCGGCGAGGGGGTTGTTCCAGAAGTCGTTCAGCGAGCCGGTGAAGTCGCCGCTTTCAGCCTCCCGCTCGATCCTTTCCGCCGCCGCGCGGACAAGTTCGGCGTAGTGGGCAGGATTGTTCGGCATGGCGACTGAGGCATCCACACCAATCGCGGTTGCGACAAAGGCGATGCAGTCGGCGAAAGCGGCCGGATCGTTGAATACCCGCGCGAATTGATCAATTCGCGTGGGCAGCAGAACGGCGCCCTTTCTCGCCTCCGAAGCACGCACGAAAGCTTCATTGTGACGCACGCCCGCGACCCACGTCTGCACCAAGGAGGGGATGGTACGGCCGACGGCCTTGTCCGCCCATCTCTCTACCGCCGGCGGTGAAATCATGCGTTCCAAAAGGCGGTGGAACGATTCGTGCACTTCGACGACGAACCGGTCGCGCCTCGTCTGCGGCGTCGGTATCAGCAGCGAGAACCCGACATGCGTGCGTCCGACGCGGGACGAGGCCTGGATGTACTCCGCGATATCGGAGGGCATGCCGGCGAATGCCATCGCGTTGAACGACTCCACGTCGACTCCGTGCGAGATCGCCGACGTCGCGACTATCCCGCGAAGCGCGGTCGCTATCTCGTCGGTTTTTGGATCGAACGGCTCCTCCGCCCGACGGATGACTGACTGAATTCCGCCGATATCGACGCCGCCCGAAATCAACTCCATGGCGAATGATTCAACGGCGTAGTCATCGCCCATTGCCGCGTGAGCCTCTTGAAATTCGGATTCCAGTGCCGAAAGTATCTGATCGCCGCCCTTCTTGTTCGTAACGTAGGTCAGTTCGATCCGATGGAGATCAAGCAGGTCGTTCAACCGGTCGTAACGGCGGTTAGCCGACGCTGCGGCTATGGCTCCGCGACGCCGGTCGGACCAGCGCGCGTCAGACACGCATGTCTCGATTTCGGTGGCGGCTCGGGCATTGCGGACCGGATCCGCTGCGGAAAGATCTCGTTGCCAGCGCGTGATGGTCGTCGCGTGAGCGGCCAGTACCGAAAGCGTGGTGACGGTGTGCAGACGCCCGTTAGTCATGAGGCTTGCGTAGATTCGTCCCCAGGGAGCCGCCGCCTCTCGGCCAGCGGGGCTCGTTCCTGCGGAGGACCTGGCGCGTTCCGCTTCCCCTCCCGGCGTGAAGGCTGCCATGCGCGTGTAGAAGCCGCCATGGAGGGAGGGGCCCGGATGGGGAAACTGTACGACGCGCTTCTGGTACAAGGCGCCCGTGTGTTTGGCGACGTCCGCCGCGGTGGCGGTTGCGCCGATGACGTGCGGCAGACGGGGAATGTTCTGGTCGTCGGGAAAGCGTCGGACCCTGTTGCCCAGCAGCGGAGCCAAGCGACGGAGCCACGCGAACAGCGTCGTCTCGAAGATGCCTCCAAAGGTGCCAAGGCTTTCCTCTAGGAGATGCATCTCGTCCTGGACGATGATGCTGGGAAAGGGATCGAAGAACGCCTCGACGCCATCGGAATAGGATGGCCTGACTCGCTCGAAGTCCTGGGGTGGTGCGGCAGAGGCGGCGGCGCCGTCAACCATGTGGAATAGTCCGTTGGGACCGCCCTGCAGCAGTCTTGCCATCCCAAACATTCCACCGATCTTGTCGATCGTATTCGTGTTCTGGCCGAGCAGCGCGAGTTTGTCGATCGTACCCAGCAGGATCGAAGGAGCCGCGCGGTAGATATCTGTGTCAACGAGCAGGAAGGGCAACGGCTCCGGCGCCCGGTCCCGTCCGCGATGTTCGCGATTCCAGTCGCAACGTCCATTATCGCATACGATGCCGAGCCGGTGCTCACGCTCTGGAAACAGACGGAGCGTCGTTCCGTCGATATGGTTGCAGAAGGGGCAGATCGGAAGCTTATTCCAAGATTGTTTGGCGACGGCGTAAGCGCGGTCTTCGGGTTCGGCGCTCGATAGCAACCTATCTTCCGATTCTGCGCGGGCGCTATTCCACGTCGGAATGCAGCGCAGCGGCTCAGCGACGGAGGTTCCCCTCTGCGTACTGTTCGGAGTATTGCTGCCGCCCACCCAGAAGCCGATTTCGAAGGGGGCACCATCTAGCGAAGACTGACGGCGAACCATTTCCGCATGGGCCAACAATCTAGCGAGACGCTGGGCCTGCTGCACAGTCAAAAGCCGCAGCGGATAGTGCATCATGGCGGTCACGCCGCGATGTTTTCCGCGTAGCCGGTCTAGAAAGAGCGCGAAAGTTAAGACGCCAAAGAACGCCTCTGTCTTGCCACCGCCAGTGGCCATGTAGAGCAAACTTGCGGATTCTTCGTCGAACTCTGCGTCGAAATCCGATGTGAACTCGTCAACCCTGGATGCCAGCGTCGGAATGTGCGCTACAATGAAGGCAAGCTGAAACAGGCGCCAACCAGGCCTCAAGTCTGGACGCTCTGGATTCGCACGCGCGAACGTTCGATTGAGAAGCAGCCACGCTCGATAGGGGAGGGCTTCCGCAGCCGTCGGGACCGCCTGAAATGACCGGTAGGATCGTTCAAGCAGGTCAAGTCCCTTTCGAATCCTGTCCTTCTCCCTCCGCCAGCTTGCGAGGTCGCTTTCGAAACGCGTACGCTGCAAGGCCTCGTCGGCTTGAGTGCCTTCTTCGCCGGGTTGAACGATTTCTGTAAGAGCCGCCACTTGCGCGATCCAGGCGTCCATTGCGTCGGTCAGCGCGAAGAGGTCGGCGACGTTGGTTGTCTCAGCGGCGAGGACGGCATAGCTGTTGGGCACGGACGGAATTTCCGTCGCGGCGATGCGCGGCAGAACATAACGCGGCATCCATGTGGTTCTAAGCGCCCGGATACCTGTAGAGGCGCCAAGGTCCACGACACCGCCGTTTACCCCGATGGCCGGCATCGTCATGAAGCCCGCGAGATGGTAGCTCCGTTTCACCCGCTCCAGCCGGAGGGGGCCCAGCGCGTGTTCAGGCAGTTCGAGCCGGATGGAAACGTTGAAAAGTCCGCATTCCATCCGCTCGTTGTCTTCACGCAGGTTCTCGATCGCGATGCGCACGGAGTGGGAGCCGGCTTCCAGCGGGTCGGGAACGGGTTGGACGAGAAGCTGGACGTCGAAAACTGGAACGACGTCGCGGTATACCGGCGCCTCCGCCCTCGCTGCGGCGAGAAAGCGCTCCCAACCTTCTCGGTCCCAGAACGCTTCCGAAGCCGGTCGCATTCTTCGCCATGCGCTTTCGCCGCCTTCGGGCGAAGTCAACCACACCCGACACGCGTCGTGGATACTTGCACAGAGCGTGGCTGAATAAGTTGCGGCGAGGCGTTCCCAGGCGGTCGGATCGCAGGGGAGGGGAAGCTCCAGGATGGGTGCCTCGACCGATACCCGTATCCACTTGAGCGGAGTCTCGTAGCGGCGGGAAAGACGGTCAGGGATACGCAGGCGTCCCGTCGTTGGAGGCGTGGAGTCGATTTCGCCTCCGGCGTCGTCCACTGTTCGGTCGTCCCCCGCCGGCAAGATCGCGCGTTCTGGCACAACAACACCCAGCGCGATGTGAACGGCGCGCGATATCTCCGCGCGAAGCTGCGCCTTTCGTGTTGTGGGGGTGTCGGCTGGAATCTCGGCCGTCGCGCGCTGGTTGATGGCGTTCTTTATCTGGTCCCGACCAGCGTCGCTGAAATCCGCACGAGGTATCAGCCATCCGTCGCGCGCGAAAAGCTCGTCCGAGGTCGGAAGCCCGCGCAGATAGACGCTGAGGTCGGGAATAACACGCAAAGCACCATGCGTGCCCGCGCGTACCCTGAAATCGAGCCCGTGCGACGGGATCCGGATGTCGCTCGACTCATCGTCGTTGTTCTGATTGTTCCTCGGCAGAATGAATCCGCTGGAGAGCTTGTAGGAAGGTTTCGCACCGACAATGACGGCCCCGTACGCACCATCCCCTGACACAACACGCCGGGTGCGCTCCAGAACGGCATCGCACACTGCTTCCTTCAGTTCCTGTCGTTCGTCGGAGGACATGCCGTCGAGAGAGATGGGATCAGCCATTTCGTCCGCCCTCATTCGATGTAACGACATCGACCACCGCGTCCACGCCCTCGAGGACCTCTTGCCAGACGTCGCGCATCGATGCCCAAGCGGTCGTCGCCTCGGGGTCGAGGATGAATTGCACGACGCGCTGATTGAACAGGTGGCCCTCCTGGGCGCGATACGACCGGGAGGGCGTGATCGCCGCGTCCCAATAGGCCTTTGCGAGCGTATCCTGGATTCCGACGGCGTGCATAAACAGAAGGAAACGGGGCCAATCGCGGGCCGCGCCGGGTTGCCTTGCGCCGTCGATTTTCATCGGGGCGTCGTCGGCGCTCAGCCAGCGCGTGATGTTATGGAGTTCGGAATCCGGCACGGATCCGTTCATCCCTTGCATGCTCCGCAGTACATGCCGCGCCTTGTCCCTGACCATTGTGCCCGGGGTCTCTCGGCGTATTCCGGCGATCGCCTGATGGTAAAGGCCGAGTTCGGCGAGACTTCGCCGTGATCCGGCTATCGCCCTTCGGATGAGCTCCCGGACGTCGTTCTTCAACACGAGAATGCTATCCCCCGCTTCAATTTCGCGCGCAACCACGCGTTCGAAGGGGCGAGCTTCGCCCGGCGACAGCAGCAACACGTCGCTCGTCGGCCGGTAGCGAAGTATCTGACCTCTCTGCGTACGGATCTCGACCACCGGGCCTCGGTACGCCTCGTTCGCCTGAGTGAGATCGATGCGTTCTTCCTGGTCCGTTACCACGATCCGGAATTCTGCCTCGGCGAGATCCAGCGCTTCATTCGTGCCGCCGCGCCTGAGGGCCTCGGTGATGGCCTTTGCTCGCGCTGCGATCGACGCGAAGGCAGCGATTCGGCCGAGCGGGGCGAGTTCTGCGGACAGAAGGGCGCTTCCCGCGGCGTCGCCGAGGAGCAGCACCGTCTCCGGCGCGAGTTTCGTCGTCAGAAGCGCACGGATCGCCTGCGGTCCGGGACCGATGACGACTATTCGTCGGACCTGTGCCGCTTCGCTGAGGTCCGCGATGCCCTTATGGTCGATGATCGTACAGTCGCAACGCACGGCGCGATCCGAAGCCAGGTAGGTTTCGGCGATCCTTCGGTCCGGAAAGGCAATGACGGTACTCGCAGCGTTCCATGCCGATTGCTCGAGAAGGCTCGCCAGCTTGAGGGAGACGGGAGTTTCTGATTCCCACTCGCCGACCTTCGAGCCGACCGCCTCGACGAGCGACCGGATTTCGGACGAATATGCGGGCGCAATTTCAGCAACGGCGAGCAGGGCTCCGAGCGCCATCTTCGGCCTGAACATCGCCCGGACGTTCGAATCCACCTCGTCGTCTGCGTCATACAGGATGTCGGCGATCCCCCGCGCCTCGGAAAGTCCGATCGGGAGCGATGCGGAGCGTCGCAGGAACGACAGCGTTCTCGATACCACGGCGGCGCCGGCGTGCGCGTCCTCTCGTAGCGCCCGACCCAAGACAACGAGCCGGTCGCGCAGCGGCGCGAGAGCGGCGTCTTTGATATCGGCTTGAAAGGCGATGGCCGGCATCTCGGAGGGCAGCTTCGCGGCCGGTCCAAGAAGACCGCGATGATCCAAATAGGCACCGATCTCGTACACGCGCCCCTTGGGTCGGCGGACTGCCGCGGACGCCTTCATCACTCTGGTCGCGCGCCGGAAGGTGAAGGCATCTTCGGTAAGGACAAGCGCGGCAGGTCGCCTTCCGGTCGCGACGTCGAAAGATTTAAGGAGCGCTTCGAGCCTCGGCTCCCATTGGTCGGGCAGTTCGGACCGGCCCGGTCTCGTGAGGTCAACGATGACGACGTCCATTCCAAAAGTGCGGGCACGCTCGCTTTGTACGAAGCGGGCAAGTTCTTCGGCGCGCTTTGCAGGAGGTAGACCGAGAAGCGCGAATGGCGTTTTCATCGGATCGCCCACATGATCGAAACGGTCGCCCAGCCCCGCATTCCTCTCCCCGAGGAACGTATGCCGGCGGACTCGCCGCAGGATTTTGTCCGCCGACGGTCCGTAGGGCGGAGCGGCCTTGGACGTTACGGGTGCGAAGACCGCGGTCGTCTCAAGGACCGTCGGACTTCTCACGATGATGCTGGTGTCCGAAAGCGGGCGTCCAGGCGAGGCCGCCATCTGCAAGTCCAGATCGCGCAGCCTTATCTCGATCATTTCGAGCGAGTTGTGGGCGATATCGGTTCTTTTCCAGTCGTTGGAATGCGCGTCGTTGATTGCAGATCTCGCTGCCGCTGCGATGTCAGAAGGATTGACAAGGACCAGCCGTGCGGCCCAAGTCGCCCCATCGCGCCACGGCCAGTATGCGAAGCTGGCGTGCGCGAGATGACCCATCCCACGGGCTTCGCGAAGCGCGACGCACGCCGCGACGAATGCGCCGCCCGGCGGCTCTGGCCACGTCATAACGACCCGGTCGCTTCCGTCCTTGATGCATTCAAAGATAGCATCGATCACCGCGCGGCCCGCGTCTGCGAAAAGCCATTCCGACGGCTTCGCGCGGATGGCGAAACGCGTGCGAGTCGCCGTGGAAATTCCCGGCCGCTCCAGCGTGGGCGTTTCCCGGGCTTTCTTGCTCGCGGCCGCGAGCAGGGTACGGGCTCGATCGGCATGAGCTCTCTGCTGGGCCTGCCTCTCGGCGGGATCCAGACTTCGAGTGCCCGGACCGGGGGAATTGATACGATGGTTCTTCACGCTGCAGCCTTCGCTCGCATTGAGGCGGCGGCGGACAACGCGTATGCCAACTCGACGGCCTCCTCAAAGTCCGCGAGGCGGCTCAGGGCGGTTTGGAGGCAGCGCGGATCCGGCAACGGCAGGTTCTTCAGCGAACCAACTGAGATGCTCGTCGAGCCGCCAATACGACGATAGCGTCGGTCGACGGCGGCACTGTTCAGGAGTTTGCACAGCAGCTTGAGCGCGGGACGTCCGCCGTTGGGTGTCAGCAGGATAGTATGGTTCTCTGTTACAAAGCCGCGATACTTCTTGACGACCTTCCTGGGAATGACGGCGGCAACCAGTCTTTTGGCCTGTTTGCTGTTGGTTGTTCGCTGAAGAATTATCGACGGCGTCCGGACAATGCCGGCGGTGGGCACTTCAAAAGTTACGAAATCGACGCCGCGATGGGTCTTGCTGGTGGGATGGCACTGCTTTCCGGGGCGTATGTTCTTCGCCCAGAAGAGCGGATAGGCGCCAGGCTTTCTGGCTCCGCGACTGAGACGGTGCTCCTCGCGGTTCCAGACGAAGTATCCAGCCCTTGGCGTTACGCCGTAGTCGGACAACCGCGACACGCATCTGTCCATTGCGCCGCGGTCGTCTCCGGTCTGATCCGGTATAATCCATGGAGAGGTCTGTGCCGTGCCCGGCGCGGAGATTATTCCACATTCGCTGAACCGCCATTCGCTGTCTATCCGACCGCATGACGGAGCAAAAAGCTTAGCAGCGCCAGGCGCCTTTGCCCGGAAGAGCGACACGCATGTATCCTGTTGGACATCGTGGAAGACGTCCTGTCTTTCGAGGATATCGACACGCAGCACCTCGGCCCGCGACCTGATGCTTTCCCGCAAACGCCCGAACAAGCCGCCGGAGAGGAAGCTCGATGGTGAGACGACCGCGACCAACCCTCCTGGCTTCACGAGACGGAATGCGAGGTCGATGAAAAGAGCGTAGCGATTTATGTGTCCGGGAGCGGAGACGGCGTCCCAGTCGGGTACGAATTCGGAGTTTGCATTTAGAATCCTGCCGTAGGGCGGGTTGACGAAAACCGCATCATGTCGGATCGGATTTTGGCCCAACCGCAGCGAGTCTCCGACCCTCAATATGGCTTTTTGAGCTTTGCGGTCGAACGGTTCGCCGAGGCGGTCGCAGACGAGGGCGTCTCCCAGGAGCGCGAGATGCGGATCGATCTCGATTCCGGTGAGACGCGTCCGTATGTCCCGAACGTGACAGCCAAGCTCGACCATTCTCCCGGCAATGCTGGATACGAAGGCCGCTCCTCCCGCGGCCGGGTCGATTATTCGGGCCTTCGTGAGATCGAGCCCAGCCAGCTCAGACCTTTGAATAAGATGACGAACGATTGCCGGCGGGGTGAAATAGGTCGCCTTTTCTCGCCGCAAGGAAGTGTGGATAAGCAGGGTGTAGAACGTGCTGATCCAGTAGTGCCTCTCGTCAATGTCGATAAGGGCGAGCACCTGCGAGAGATTTGCCGTCGCTTTGGCGAATTTCGTGCCGGTTTGCGAAAAGCCATCCAGCAGCGACAAGGCGAGCGAGAGCCGCGTACGGGGCTGCAACTTCTCGATGGAATTGAAAGATGCCTCAATGCCAGCGATCGCCGACCTGAGCGCGGCTCGCACGTCATTTGCGGCGGCTACCGCCGTCTGGTTGCTTTTTGCAGCGCCCGTCACATCCCACCCCGATCCAACTCTAGCGCCTACGCCGAAATAAGGACACAACAAAAAATTGTGTTTTGCCAGAAATGCAACTCGGTACTTAATTTGCGAGATGCTCGTGCCAAGGATTGCTTCAGACGGCGTGGAGGGCGTCAATGAGCACCTTCGAAAACCCATAGCTTTCAACACAAAAAGGGTACCGACGTGGTTTAAACCCGCCGCATCATCGCCGCGCTGGAATCAGCGGCCCCAAGCGGGACGTCGCGTGTCGAGGGGGTCGGTTGACACCGGCCTATTTCAGCAAGTCTTCAATGCTCACATCTTCAAACGGATTCGGAATAGCTCGACGCGTCACAAAGATGCCGGAGATCCTGGTTGTGGGGAAGCGCGCCTGGAGCGTGTCCTTCATCGCCCTGAAATGGGCACCAGCCGTTAGCATGTCATCCACGACGCCAATGTACTTTGGGTCGTTGGGCCCGCATAAGGATTCGTCGATCTGGTAGATCGCTTTTAATTGGTCGGGCGTCAGCCGCTCACCATCGTGAACAGCGTCGGTTGATTGGGTCTGAACAACAAGCTCGCGGACATCGACCTTTGCTGTTGATTTTATCGCGTTGCAAATACGCGTTATGCGATCGTCATATGCAGGATCGGTTTTTATCTTCGATGGCGGTGTTGGCACCAGCACCGCCTCTTCCATCCATTTCGGATTGAGTGCTGGCCCCATATCTGCGGCGCAGCGCTCGATGGCGCCTGCCTTATATTGATAACCGCCGGCACCCCTTTTCTTTTTCAGATTGTAGATGAGTTGGTTGGCTTCTCCGTCATAGCCAGCGCCCGCGGTGTATTCATACAAAAAGAAGCAAACGTCGTCAGACGTCAGGTAGTAGTGGTCCGGTAGATTCGTATCATCAATCTTTCGAAAGCGGACCGTTGGCACCGAGGGCCTTCCAAATATCTGACGGTTCTTTAACGCGGATCGCGCCTTTGCTCTCGTAATTGGTAGGCCAGGAAATGTCATTCCTCGCAAAACAAGAATCGAGAATGAATAGCTTGCGTCCTTGCTGCAACGCAGCTCGCGCCTGCGTGAGTGTGCCGCTGGTGTCACTTGCTTCTACTATCACCGTCGCCTCTGTGAGAGCGCTCATGGTGACATTGCGCGCGGGAAAAAAGAGCTTGTTCTGAGGTACATGCTGATTTGCATACCGCAATACTGGCACTTGCGAGATCAGAAGATGGTCTGTCGCAATTCGACGTTGTAGATCTTCGTTCTCTCTTGGGTATGAGACGCCGATCGGAGTTCCGATCACTGCGATCGTGCGGCCGCCTGCTTCGATCGCCGCGGTATGCGCTGCAGTGTCAATCCCATTTGCGAGCCCAGAAACGACTGTGAACCCTTTGGCCACGAGTTCGCGTGCAATTCTGCCGGCGCGACGTTTCCCTTCTTCAGTTGCATCGCGACTACCGACAACAGCAACAGAGCGGGTTTCGGTAAGCTCCCACGTGCCTTGGAAATACAGCATCTCAATCGGGTATCGAGCATCACGCAGTTTCTGCGGATAATTGCCTGCATGATGTATTCGAACGCCGAAACGGGAAACGCCAGCCTTCGACAGATGCCGCACAACCTCTCGAGCACGTCCGTGAGCCACGGTCGGCGACACAAAGTCGGAGGGCACCGCCGTTGGATCGGCGGCGAACTTGTCAGCTATCGATTTGAACGTCGCACCTTTTTGAAGCCAAAGCTCTTCGTACGCACCGAGCTCACATAGAGGCGAGATCGGCGCGACGGCAGGACCGTCATCAGATTTTGCAAGAAGTGCTGCGTTCATCGGTTTCCTATAGTCATCTTCGTACGGCGATTCGGGAATAGCAAACCCCGCCTTTTGACGACTTTCCAGCGCGACTTCTGTTCCATCAGCCAACCTAGCACAAATGCCTAACAGACTGTTTTCACTTGAATTTGTATGTCTGTAAGGGAGCAAATTGCTGGATAGATGCAAAGGTCGCCCCAGAATTCGAACATCGTTTTCAGCATCATTTGCGTGGATACATTGCTGGCGATCTAGCGCGCCGTCGCTGTTTCTTCGTCTTCCGCCATGGTCCGCCCCTCTACAACGTACTCAGATCGTCCGGCACGTCGCCGAACTTCTTGATGAAATCGCCGGTGGCCGGATCTCCGGTCCGACTGAATGCCACGGCTCCCACACGTCCCGGCCTGCGCGATAGTGCTTCCGCGCGCATGACGACCGCGACCGGGTTGAAGCATTCGGTCGGTTCGCCGGCCGCTATGCCGTCGTCGGCAGCGACAAAGGGCAGCGCCACGAAGTAGGTTACTTCCGCCATGGTCCGCTCCTAGCCGGAATAGGTATAAAATCTCCCGCGCACATAGGCGTGAGAGACGGCCTTCATCAGTTCACCCACCTCAGACTCCAGAAATTCATTCGCAACAATCAACGCGCGGATCGTGGACCGCATGTCGCCATCACATGCCGCGATGGCCTGATCGACGGCAGCCTCCAGTCCGTCCCCGAGAGCAGCCAGCTATGCCGAGCTGCGGACAGCAACCTGTATCACTGCGGCGCAAGAGCTGCGAATGAGCTCGATACCTTCATCGCGCGGCGGCCGGTCAATTGTGCGCCGGTCGCCGAAGATCAATATGGGCGGACTGTGGCAACCTGTTCCGTCGGCGGTGCCGATATCGGAGAATGGCTTGTGCGCAATGGTCTCGCGCTGGATTGGCCGCAATATTCGAAAGGCAAGTACGCCTCCGCCCAGCGCGAGGCCGATCGTTCGGGGCGCGGGATGTGGGCGGGCAGCTATGTCGAGCCGTGGCTGTTTCGCGGCTGCATCAAGGCGGGTGGTACTCCGACCAGCTGTTCGGATGATGCAAACGCACATCCTTGAACGGGCCTTCACGCAGCGACTCGGAGCTTCAACAGTTGAGAACGTCGGAGTGAGCTGGTGCGATCTGTGCGACTCGCGCTACGCAGTCGCTGTCATCTCCTCACTGCGCAAAGGGAATAGGATGGTTGCTGCTGCCCGTGACTTGCCGGCTTCAGGTTATGCGCTCGAAGTCGACGGCCGACTAAAGGCCGAGTTTGCGACCAGGGACGGAGCCAAGACGGGCGCCGAAGAGCTGAAGAAACGTTTTCCCATGCTCCAGATCAGAATCTATGACGCGCAGACAAAGACTCGCGAGGAAGTCGAGCTGTCGTGAGTCTGGCGCGCGCAAGGTCAAGACGTCATTTTCGCGAGCTTAGGGCCGTCTCCCTCGGGGCCGGGCTGTCGGCTGGCGCTGAAACCCCGGCTTAAGCCGGGTTTTCACCCTTCGGGCTTCCATCCCTGACGGGGAGGGGCGGCGAGCAGAGATATTCCCCGACACCGTGGACCGCGCGCGATAGGTGCAGGAGAGGCAGAGTGGGGCGGCGTTGGCATGACGGGTTGAGGACCGGAGGAGAGTCTTCCGGCGCCCGTCATGGAGATTGGTCCCATGAATATGCAGGTTCTTGATGCCCGCCGCGACGCCAGTGGCGGTTACAGAGTGGATGTGAGTCGCGGCGAACGCGTCGGTCGGGTGTCCTCGGAGTGGTTCTCGCGTCCGGCAGATGAGCGCTACCTGTCGCTCAACGAACTCGCCCGGTCGGTGCGCAATCGTGCGGACCGCAGCCGGACGCGCGTGGTCGAAAGCGCGCTCATCCATGTGGAAGCAAACCGCGCCGACCCCGAGCGTTTGGCCCTGATGCTGCCCGGCTCGGACACGCCGGTTGCGCCGACCCACTGGAGCTTCGGCCAGCTTGCAAGCCAGGTCGGCGCTCCGGCCGCTTACCTGCGGCAGCTCCCCGCGGCGCTCGCAGGCATCAACCTGCAATATGGCCTGACTGCCAATCGCGCCGAACAGATCAAAACGCTCGAGACCGACGGCGGCCGCGTTGAGCTTCGCGCCGTCACCAGCCCAGACTATGGCCGGATCTTTGACCATGAGCTGGTTGAGGCCGTGCAGCGCATCGCTGGCAACGGCACGGGCGATACGCGTTGGAAGGTGCCGGGCGTGCTCGACTGGTCGACCGGGATCTACAATCCCCGTGTCGACATTTCAAAGGACACGACGACCCTCTATGCATCGGACAGGGACGTTTTCCTCTTCCTGGTCGACGACCTGAACCCGATCGAAGCTGGCCGCCTCCGGGATGGCTCGCCCGACCTCTATTTCCGCGGCTTCTACTGCTGGAATTCGGAAGTCGGAGCGAAAACGCTCGGCATGGCGAGCTTCTATCTCCGCGCAGTGTGCCAAAATCGCAATCTGTGGGGCGTAGAAGATTTCGAGGAGATCATCATCCGCCATTCCAAATACGCAGCCTCCCGCTTTGCGCACGAGGCGGCCCCGGCGCTGCTGAACTTCGCCAACTCCTCAGCCACACCCTTCGTCAACGGCATCAAGGCCGCCCGCGAGCGGATCGTGGCACGCAGCGACGAGGATCGCACCGACTTTCTGCGTCGCCGCGGCTTCTCCAAGGCCGAGACAGCCAAGGTGATAGAAACGGTGCTGGCGGAGGAGGGCCGCCCGCCTGAAAGCATCTTCGATTTCGTGCAGGGCATCACCGCCGTCGCGCGCGACAAGCCGCATCAGGATGCCCGCCTGGACATGGAAGCGAAGGCAAAGAAGCTCCTGGATCGCGCCGCCTGACTCTCGCGAAGCCACAGAAGGCAATTTCGCGTGTCTCCGGCACATGTCCGTTTTGCCTATTCCGTGGCGCTGCCCTCTTGGAGCAAGAGGGCGGCGCTTCGCTCCGTGAACGGCTTGGAGGCCGAGAGAGAGGCTTTCGGCCGGCCGTTCCGGAGAAACTGACATGGCAAAGGCCGTTCAGAAGATCAAGCTGTCACCATCGCGCGACATCGCGTTCAACAAGCTGGTGCTCTCGCAGTCCAACGTCCGCCGGATCAAGGCCGGCATCTCGATCGAGGATCTCGCTGAAGACATTTCCCGCCGGGAAAAGCTATTGCAAAGCCTCTACGTGCGGCCGATTCTCGATGGCGATGGCCAGGATACCGGCATGTTCGAAGTACCGGCTGGCGGCCGCCGCTATCGCGCGCTCGAACTCTTGGTGAAGCAGAAGCGCCTCGCCAAGACCGCGCCGATCCCCTGCATTGTCGGCGAGGCGGGTGATGAAATTTCTGCGGAAGAAGACTCGCTTGCCGAGAACGTGCATCGCGTCGCGCTTCATCCACTCGACCAGTTTCGGGCATTTCAGACGTTGCGCGAGCAAGGTCGTTCCGAGGAGGATATCGCGGCCATCTTCTTCGTCTCGCTCAATGTGGTGAAGCAGCGGCTCCGGCTCGCGACCGTCTCCCCGAAGCTGCTCGACATCTACGCCGATGACGGCATGTCGCTCGAGCAGTTGATGGCGTTCTCCGTTACGGCCGATCATGCCCGACAGGAACAGGTCTGGGAGGGCGTCAACAAATCGGGCTATGACGAGCCGTACCAGATCAGGCGCGTTCTGACCGAGCGTGCGGTGCGGGCCTCCGACAAGCGCGCCCGCTTCGTCGGCGTCGCGGCCTATGAGACAGCCGGCGGCAACGTACTGCGCGATCTCTTCGAGGAGGACGGCGGCGGCTGGCTCGAAGACATCGCTCTGCTCGAGCGTCTTTTCGCCGAGAAACTGCGCACCGAAGCCGAGACGATCGCCACCGAAGGCTGGAAGTGGATCGAGGTCGCCCCAAGTTTCCCCTACGGTCATGATCATGGGCTCCGCCGGCTCGAAGGCGAACCGGCCGATCTCTCCACCGAGGAGCAGGCGAGCCTTGATGCGCTCCAAGCCGAGTACACGGCGCTTCAGGAGAAGTACGAGGATGCCGACGAAATGCCCGACGAAGTGGACACGCGCCTCGGCGAGCTCGAGCAGGCCCTCGCAGCCTTCGAGGACCGGCCGCATATCTTTGACGCGGCCGCCATCCCGCACGCCGGCGCCTTCGTCAGCATCGATATTGAAGGGACGTTGCACGTCGAGCGCGGCTATGTCCGCCGCGAGGACGAAACGGCGTTCGTTGCGGCAACTGCTGAGTCCGATCCCGAAGCCGCCGCGGTAACGTCTGGATCCGATGATGGCGACCAAGGCGCACCCGTCGTCCAGGGTAGCGTGATCACCATGGCCGGGCAGGCAGCGCCGGATGAGGAAGAGGACGATGCCATCCGGCCCTTGCCCGACCGGCTCGTCATGGAGCTCACCGCGCACCGGACGCTCGCGCTGCAGGACGCGGTTGCGGCCCACCCGCACGTCGCGATGACCGCCCTTTTGCACAAGCTCTGTGCCGACGCCTTCCATCGGACCTACGGTCACTGCCTTGAGGCCGGCGTGCGTCATGTGCAGCTTCCCGTCCAGGCGCCGAATTTGAAAGAGAGTGCATCCGCCAAGTCGATTGCCGCTCGCCATGAGGCCTGGAGGGCCGATATCCCCGCCGACGAGGCCGCGTTGTGGGATTGGCTGGTCGCGCTCGATGACGCTAGCCGGTTGGCGCTGCTCGCCTACTGCGTCTCGAACGGCATCAATGCGCTGTTCGAGAAGGTTGATCGCCATGGTGGGTCCGGCATTACCGCCCACGGCCTCACTCGCCGCCTCGATCAAGCGGATCGGATGGCACGCGCGGTTGATCTCGACATGGGGGAGGCTGGCTGGCGTCCGACGGTCGATAGCTATTTCGGCCGTGTCACCAAGGGCCGCATCCTGGAGGCTGTCCGCGAGGCGAGGGGCGAGTCCTCGGCCCAGCTCATCGACCATCTCAAGAAGTCGGAGATGGCGAAGGAAGCCGAACGCCTGCTCGAAGGTACCGGCTGGCTCCCCGAGCCGTTGCGCTTTGCCGCCGTGGTTTCGCCTTCCGACGGCTCCGACGCGCCGCTCGAACCGCTTCCCGAATTCCTCTCCGGCGAGGAGGAGGAATCGAGCAAGAGCGAGGCGAGTGAGCCGCCGCACGCCATCGCGGCCGAGTGATCGACCACTGCGGGGCGGCGTCTGCCGCCCCGCAGTTCTTCGCCACATTCGCCTCATCTTTCAGCCCGGCGGTTGCGCCGGGCTTCATCGTTTTGGGAGAACCATCATGACCGACGATACCTCAACACCCGGCTCGGATTTCGAATCTGCTTCCTGGCTCCTGCGAGACCAGGAATTTGTCAGACTATGCAAGGCCACTCTCTTGGACAACAAGACAGCGTTATTCGACGTGCTCGCCACTGCGCGCATCGACACCGTGGAGGTCACATTCAACGGCTATGCCGACGAAGGACAGATCGACGGCGCTGTCACGGACGGAGAGGGTGCTCTCACGGATCTCCACAGCATCAACGTCGAGATTGTGCGGGTCGAATGGGCCAGCCAAAGGGTCACTCGCCAAACCCTCTCGGTAAAGGACGCGATCGAGAAGCTCGTCTACGATCTCCTTCAGCAGACCTACTCTGGATGGAAGGACAACCAGGGCGCCTACGGCGACTTCCTCTTCGACGTCGCCGAGCGCACGATCACGCTCAACTTCAATGAGCGGATCGAAACCTCCGAACTCACCCAGCATGTGTTCTGAAGGAGGAAGCGATGGCACATCCCTATCACCACGCGCTCTCCTCGGTGAAGAAGTGGGGCGGGGCGGTCGACGACTATCTGGCGATCCATAGCTGGTTCGATGCCAGCAAGCAAATCACGGCGGACTTCCGGCACCGCGCGCTCCGCCATCACGCCGAAGGCATCTTCATGGCCGAGACCATCTTCGGTCCGACCATCACGTTGTCGTCCAGCCGCATTATTCCAACGCGCTGGGTCGGTGAGCAGCATGTGATCGAGGATCTGGGCTTCATCCCCTCCTTCGCCGATTGGGTGAGGTGCATCCGCCCGGAACCCTGGATGGGCCGCACTCGGCGCATCGAGCACGAAGTCGATCCACTCTCTCCGACCGGGGTTGTGGAAGGAGCCTGACCATGTACGGCACCTATTCGAGGCTCGACATCACCCTGCATGACGGCTGGCGGGCCGTCGTTCGTGCGGCATCCCGCAAGCTCACCCGGCAAGCGTTGCGCGATCCGGCACGCCAGACCGCACGTAAGCAGTTCTACCGCCAGATGCTCGACTATCACCGGCAGGCCCAGACCATCGCGCTGACCTGGCGGCACTGACACGTCCTCCATCGGGCGATCTCTCTCATCCACCTCATCTCGGCCCGGCTCCTGGCGAAGGAGCGCCGGGCCGTCGCATCTACAGGAGAGCCAAAATGGCCGACTACTATGCCCCGACCGTGATCCAGCAGACGATAGCTGAGGCGGACATGACCCCGCTCGAACGACTGCTGCTATTCCACATCTTTGAGTCTGAGCGCGACGGAGATCGCTGGTATTTCTTTTCAGATTCGGGACCAGCCGAAATGTTTCTGGTCGAGCGCGCGGCACTGGAGACCGTGCTCGCCGCGTCCGAGCTTGATGTCGACAACACCGCCAACACCTTCGTCAGGAAGCTGCTGGCAGGCCTGAAGGACGAAGAGCTTCAGGGGCGCTACCTGGACCTTGATCTCAGCGAAACCTCCTGGGAGTTCATCTTTCAGGATATTGTCCGGCGTTCGTCGACACTCAAATACGTGTCGGCGGTGTCGTCGTTCACATGTTCACGGATGCGCTCTGACGGCTTCGGCGGCGCCGTCGTTGTCATCTCGGCGGACAGCATCCTCGGCAAGTCCACCAACGATCTTCTCGAGGAGTTCATCGAGCAGGTCGCGCCCTCAAGCGCTAGCTGACCCATAGCTCGGCGGGCGAAGCGTCGTTCGCTATCAGGGTCTCCGGAGAAGCACCTTTCATCGTGTTTCCGATGCACGGCGCCGGCTGCGGCGCGTGATGCTTGTTGAGAGCCCGACACTCGTTCGCGCCTCCCGATCAGCGTTGCGGCTTGTCCTGTCTGGGCGCGGCGCATCTGATGTCAACGGGCAAGCCGTTTCCGCTGCGGCCGAGCCGCCTTGCGTGACATCCGATGCTGGACCGCGCCCCGTTGCCAGTCCACCGCAACGCGAAGGTCTGGAGGCAGCAAAATGTGCAGGGTTCTCAACAAGCATCACGCGGGCATTCCGGCAGCCGCCACCTACATCGGGCGCGGCAGCAAATGGGGCAATCCATTCCGGATCGGCCGCGACGGCGACCGCGCGGCCGTCATCGCCAAGTACGAGCGATGGATGGCGGACCAGCACCATCTGCTGCGTGCGCTCGATGAACTGCGCGGACGCGATCTCGTGTGTTTCTGCGCGCCGCGGCCGTGCCACGGCGATCTGCTGCTGCGGCTCGCCAATGCCACGCGCGAGATGCGCGTCGCATGGTGGCGCGCCGTCAAGGCCGCGGCATGAGAGCGAGAGGACGGCCGGGAGCTAAGGCGAGCCCGGCGTGCGGCGAGAGCGAGCCGCCGGGATGGTTTGCCCGCTCTCGGAGTCTCCCGCATGTCCAGGACATCTAGTGCCTTCGATTTTCGAAAGCCCGTCGCCTACGACGCTGAGGCCAAGCGCCTCTTCCACAGCCGTGCGAGATCCCAGCTCCGCCGCATTGCGACGGCGCTGGGTCTTGCGCCCGGTTTCTACGACCTCCGCTCCAACCAGGCCGGCATTGCCGTTTCCGGCGAAATTATCCTCCACGGCGATCATCTCTACGTGCAGGTTTCCCAATCGGCGATGGGCTACCACAGCGGCATTCTGTTTCGGACTTGCAAGAGTCGAAAAGATTTTGTCGGCGGTCCGAACAACTTCGCGTCGCTCGACCTGCTCAACAGGCCCGGCGAACTCGCGCATTGGATCCACGAGGTGTGCCATGTTTGACGTCATCCGCCGCCGCACTGCCGCCGTTGCGTCGTGGACACGCCGCCACCGCTATCGCTGCGCCGTCAGCCTCGGTCGATGGACGCGAGCCTGGCGTTATGGTGCTGGACGGCTTTCCGCGGACGAGGCGCAGCGATTGATGCTCGACTGCCGCTATCCGGCAGGTTGGCATCCGCTGCTTGTCCTCACCGTTGAGGATACGCTCGAACAGGCGCGTCAAGAGATCGCCGATCATCCCGATCTGCCGCGTCTCATCGCGGACGGCTGCGCCCGCGTCGGCGATAAGTGGGAACCCTACTATGGCGAACTGTTGGAAGCGCGATGCTGGGCGATCAACCTCGCCAAGAACTACGCCGCCGACGAGGGCATTACATTCGTTCTGCTCAATGATGACCACGATTCCAACAAGTGATCGTCGCTTCGGATAGTTCGCTCAAAGGGTCCGGCGTCCAGCGCCGGGCCCTTTCTTTATGGCCGATATCAAGAGGGAGAGGTGGGCCGGGAAGGGTTCGAGCCGTGGCGGTGTCAGGAGAGCGCCGGGCGGTTCGGCCCATTCCCCGCTCTCCGAAAGACATCCTGCCATGACCGAATCTCTCGTCGGCGGCGCCAGCGCCGCGCCGCTCTCGATGCGTGCCACCGCAGTCGTCGCGTCCGCGATTGTTAGCGCCGCACGACAGCTTTTGACCGATCTCGAACAGGGACGTCGCATCGATGCCGCTGTTCTGCGCAACGCCATGCAGGCGGCGTTCGGCACCTCCGATGCGACCGGGACCTGGAACTGGAAGACCGCTTACGACGCCTGCGAGGCGGCGACCGTCCTGTTCCTGCGGCGGCATGGCGCCGCCATGCGCGCCAAGGCGGCGTCGCCGGCGGCCATGCTGTCGATGCTGATGAGGATCGCCGCTCTCCTTCTGACCCAGACACGCCGGTCCGACGAAAGCGAATCCCTCCAGCAGTTCTCGACACCGATCGGATTGGCGTATGTCGCGAGCGTTGCCGCCGCGATCACGTCGGCCGATGTCGTACTGGAGCCGTCGGCCGGCACCGGCCATCTCGCCATCCTCGCAGAACTCGCCGGCGCCTCCCTCGTCCTCAACGAGTTCGCCGAGAGCCGCGCCGGCATTCTCGGGCAGATCTTTCCCACCGTCTCCATCACGCGGTTTGACGCCGCACACATCAACGATCACCTCGATGCGCGCATCGTGCCCAGCGTCGTGCTGATGAACCCGCCGTTCTCGGCCGCGGTTCATGTCGATCGCCGGATGGCGGACGCGGCGATACGGCACGTTGGCTCGGCGTTGGCCCGTCTTCCGGAAGGCGGACGGCTGGTCACCATAACCGGCGCAAACGTCGCGCCCGACAATCCCGTGTGGACTGACTCCTTCAAGCGGCTTCAGGAACAGGGCCGGGTCGTGTTCTCGGCGGCGATTGACGGCGCTGTCTATGCCAAGCACGGTACCACCATCGACACCCGCCTGACCGTTATCGATCGAGCGCCGGCGGGCGACACCGGGTCATTGCCAGCATACGCCGGCATCGCGCCTGACCTGCCGACTTTGCTCGGCTGGGTCACCCGGTGCGTGCCAGCACGTCGCCCTATCGTGGGCGCTGCGGTGGCGGCAGTGCCAGCAATTGCCAGCCCTTCCACGCCCCGAACAGTCCGCGCCTACGTTGCCCAGCGCCAGCCCGTGACGACGGCGCCAGCATCCGAGCTCGTGGCGACGGAAGTCGCCTATGAGCCTATCGACTGGGCGCCCGCCGATACCAGCAAGATCACGGACGCGCTTTATGAATCCTACGCGTTGCAGTCGATCCGCATTCCGGGCGCGCACGCCCATCCCACCGAGCTCGTGCAGTCGGCCGCAATGGCTTCGGTCGCATCGCCAAAACCATCCTACCGGCCGCATTTGCCGGCCAATGTCATAGCGGATGGCATCCTCTCGGACGCGCAGCTCGAAAGCGTCATCTACGCCGGCGAGGCGCATTCCGAGTTTCTCGCAGGCTCCTGGACGGTCGATGCGACTTTCGACGTCGTCGCGGCCGCGCGTGATGACGCGGAGAATGCCGTTCGCTTTCGCCGCGGCTGGTTCCTCGGCGACGGCACGGGCGCGGGCAAGGGACGGCAGGTCGCGGGTATCCTGCTCGACAACTGGCTCAAGGGCCGCCGTCGTGCGGTCTGGATCAGCAAGTCTGACAAGCTGATCGAGGATGCGCAGCGCGATTGGTCGGCGCTGGGGATGGAGCGGCTGCTCGTTACGCCGCTTTCGCGCTTCCGGCAGGGCACGCCGATCCGACTTGGAGAAGGCGTCCTATTTACGACCTACGCTACGCTGCGCACCGACGAGCGCGGCGAAAAGCTTTCGCGCGTCCGGCAGATCGTCGAATGGTTGGGCCCCGATTTCGACGGAGTGATCGTTTTCGACGAGAGCCACGCGATGCAGAATGCGGTTGGTGGCAAGGGCGAACGCGGCGACCAGGCGGCCTCTCAACAGGGGCGCGCGGGCCTGAGGCTGCAGCATGCCCTGCCGAACGCTCGCGTGGTGTATGTCTCGGCGACCGGCGCAACTGCCGTGCACAATCTTGCTTATGCCCAGCGGCTGGGACTATGGGGCGGCGAGGACTTCCCGTTTGCGACGCGCGCCGAGTTTGTCGAGGCGATCGAGCAGGGCGGCGTCGCGGCCATGGAAGTGCTGGCCCGCGATCTCAAGGCGCTCGGCCTCTACGCTGCCCGCTCGCTGTCCTACGAGGGCATCGAATACGAGCTGGTCGAACACCAGCTCACGCCGGAACAAATCCGCATCTACGACGCCTACGCCGGTGCGTTCTCGATCATACACAACAACCTCGACGCGGCGATGCGCGCGGCGAACATCACCGGCGAGACCGGCACGCTCAACACGCAGGCCAAGTCCGCCGCGCGTTCCGCCTTCGAGAGCGCCAAGCAGCGCTTCTTCAGCCATCTGCTCACCTCGATGAAGACACTCTCGCTGACCCGCTCGATCGAGCGCGATCTCGACGCCGGCCATGCCGCCGTCATCCAGATCGTCTCGACCGGTGAGGCGCTGTTGGAGCGCCGGCTCGCGGAGATCCCAACCGAGGACTGGGGCGATGTCCAGGTCGACATCACCCCGCGCGAATATGTCCTCGATTATCTCGCCCATTCCTTCCCGGTCCAGCTCTACGAGCCATTCACCGATTCCGAGGGCAATCTCTGTTCACGACCTGTCTATCGCGACGGCCAGCCGGTTGAGAGCCGAGAAGCCGTCACCCGTCGTGACCGTCTGATCGAGAAGCTCGCCTCGCTTCCGCCCGTGCCGGGCGCGCTCGACCAGATTGTCCAGCGGTTCGGCGCGGACATGGTCGCCGAGGTTACGGGACGCTCTCGCCGCGTCGTCCGTAAGGCAGGCCGCCTCATCGTTGAGAACCGCGCCGCATCGGCAAACCTCGCAGAGACCGCCGCCTTCATGGATGACGCCAAGCGCATCCTTGTCTTCAGCGATGCCGGCGGCACTGGCCGTTCATACCATGCCGAACTGTCGGCGCGGAATCGCCGCTTACGGGTTCATTACCTGCTTGAGCCCGGATGGAAGGCCGATGCGGCCATTCAGGGTTTGGGTCGCACAAACCGCACCAACCAGGCGCAGCCGCCGCTGTTCCGCCCCATCGCGACCGACGTTAAGGCGGAGAAGCGCTTCCTCTCCACGATCGCGCGCCGGCTCGACACGCTGGGAGCCATCACCCGAGGCCAGCGCCAGACCGGCGGGCAGGGCCTGTTCCGTCCCGAGGACAACCTTGAAAGCCATTACGGTCGTGACGCGCTGCGTCAGCTCTATCATCTGCTCGTTCGCGGCAAGGTCGAGGGCTGCTCGCTTCAGGTCTTCGAGGATGCGACGGGCCTGAAGCTGATGGATGCCAACGGCATCAAGGACGAGCTTCCGCCGATCACCACGTTCTTGAACAGGTTGCTGGCGCTCACCATCGACCTGCAGAACGTGCTCTTCACGGCGTTCGAGCAGTTGCTTACAGCCCGCATCGAAGGCGCCATCGCGTCCGGCACCTACGATGCCGGCCTGGAGACACTTCGGGCCGAGAGCTTCGTCGTCGCTGACCGGCGCGTCATCTACACCCATCCCGGCACCGGAGCAGAAACCCGGCTGCTCACCATCACCGAACGCCGGCGCAATCATCCCGTGACGCTGGAGCAGGCGCTCGATCGGCTCTCCGAGTCCGTCCTGCTGATCAACGAGCGTTCTGGCCGCGCCGCCATTCAGGCGCCGGCGCCGAGCCTCCTGCTTGATGACGGCGAGATCGAGCGCCGCGTGCGGCTGATCCGACCGATGGAGCATACCAGCCTTCCGCTGAAGATGATGGCGGAAAGCCATTGGGCGGAAGCCGACCGCGAACGCTTCGCCGTGGCTTGGCAGGCCGAGCTCGCCGAAGTGCCCGCGTTCGCCGACAGCACCATCCATGTCGTGGCAGGCTTGCTTCTGCCGATCTGGAAGCGGCTGCCGAACGAGTCGACCCGCGTCTATCGGCTTCAGACGGATGCCGGTGAACGCATCATCGGCCGCAAGGTCTCGCCAGCCTGGGTGGCGACTACGCTGGCTGGCGACGCACCGGCGCTGACGCCGGACGCCGCCTTCGCCGCGCTGCTCGAAGGTCGCGCGGTTCTTGAGCTGGCCGAAGGGCTGAAGCTTCGGCGCGTGCGCGTGATGGGCACACATCGCATCGAACTGTCTGATTTCACTGAGGGCATGCGGGACCGCCTGCGGGCTTATGGGCTCCTCGGGGAGATCATCTCCTGGAAGCTGCGGATGTTCGTTCCGACTGACGCCACTGGCGTCGGCGTGCTGGCAAAGGTGCTCGAATGCTACCCGCTCGAACGAGTCGGTGAACGGGAGGCTGCGTGATGTTCCGCGACGCTTCCGATCTGGCACGCCGTCTCGCGCGTGAGGCCGAAGCCGTGTGCCGCCACTATCTCTCCAACGGTAGGCGCGAAGGGCGGTATTGGCTGGTTGGCGATGTCCACAATAGTCCGGGCCGCTCGATGTTCGTGCGGCTCCAGGACTCCCCGAAGGGACCTGCCGGCAAGTGGACAGACGCCGCGACCTCCGAGCACGGCGATTTGCTCGACGTCATCAGAGAAAGCCTTGGGCTTCGCGACTTCCGCGAGGTCGCGGAGGAAGCGCGGCGATTCCTGAACCTACCTCGTGCTAAACCACAGCCGGCCTTGAAACCGATACATCCGCCAGCAAGCGGAGGATCGCAAGAGGCGGCAAGACGCCTATTTGCAATATCGCAACCGATCGAGGGCACCGTGGTCGAAGCCTATTTGCAGCATCGGGGAATAACCCGCGTGCACCATGGTGGCAGCCTGCGCTTCCATCCGCGCTGCTACTATCGACCTGACGAGCACCTTCCGAGCGAGACCTGGCCGGCGATGATTGCCCGCGTCACAAACCTCGATGGGCTAATCACCGGTGTGCATCGGACATGGCTCGATCCGGATGGATTTGACCGGATTCGGCTCGGCAAAGCGCCGATCGACACGCCGCGACGTGCGATGGGCGACCTGCTTGGCAACGCCGTTCGTTTTGGCGTGGCGGACGACGATGTGCTTGTGGCCGGCGAAGGCATTGAGACCATGCTGTCGCTGCGCTGTATCCTTCCGACCCTGCCGATGGCCGCTGCACTGTCGGCCAATCACCTCTCAGCCATGGCGCTGTCGTCGAGTTTGCGTCGCCTCTATATCGCCCGCGACGCCGATGCCGCCGGATGCGCGGTACAAGCCGTTCTGTCGCAGCGCGCAGGAGCCGCAGGTATCGAGGCGATTGCATTGTCGCCACGGCTGGGCGACTTCAACGAAGATCTGCACGTCTTCGGCCTTGACGCTCTCCGAGCAGCGTTGCGGATTCAGCTCGCACCTGAGGACATAGACCGCTTCCTCTTGCCCTCCACAGCGCCCGGATAGCTACGTTTGCCTTCCATCGACGTCAATTGTTTCGTCGCGGGCGCATCCAATGCCGGCAAAGGCCGCGACCACGGCCTTCTAGAGGGCGATCGGACGGCAAGCGGCCCGGGCCGGCAATGGCAGAGGTGCGGCTATTTTCCGCCGCGCGCCGCCGAAGGCACGCTCACATTATAAATGGGGCGATGGCGCGCTTTGCATCGCGAAGCAAAATAGCCGCACCTCTGCCATCCTCCGCTGTCGCTGCGGCCCTCCGCTACCGCTCCGGGTTCTGGCCCGTCCCGCCCGCCGTCTGAGTGATCGCTACGAAGGCCGCGATGGGCGCGGCCGAACCGGCAAAAGGACTTAACCCATGACCGACCATGACGACATCGAGCCAGTGCACGGCGTATCTCCGACCGAGCACGTCCTGTCCGAACTGCAGCTCTTTGGCTACCGTCCATTCGACGATCAGCCCGATCCCAGACCGCTCCCCGAAGGCAAGATGATCACTGGCGCGGTGGCCGACATCTTCGACGCGCTGGTCGCCACTCTGAGCGACACCCGGCTCGAACCGGACCTTGAGGACTTGCTCTGGTCAACGGTCAACCTCTTCCATCGTGCCACCGACCGCATCGGACGCCAGCTCGACGACAACGAACAGGCGCAGCGCAAAAGCCAGCGCGAGCAGAACGGCTCGGAGGTGCAGTCGGTCGAACTTGAGCGCCTGACGGCCGAAGGCATCACTTTGATCGAACGTCGTAACTGTCTCGAACTCTTCCGCGATCAGGCCATCGAACGCTTTGAGGTCCACACTGGTTCGTCCTGGCGCCCCCGGTCGGGATCGCTTGTCAACCATCGCACGCTCACTGCGGCCATGATCGACTCTCGGGAGTTCATCGCAGCCAAGCGCCGCGCCGAGACCGAGGTCATGTTGCCGGCTGGACCGAAGGTCGCTCTTACCGGTGGCCTCGACTTCAATGACCACCACCTGATCTGGGATCGCCTCGACAAGGTGCACTCCAAGCATCCCGACATGGTCCTCATCCACGGCGGTTCGCCAAAGGGCGCCGAGCTGATCGCCTCCAAATGGGCGATCAACCGCAAGGTACCGCAGATCGCTTTCAAGCCGGACTGGACGAAGCACGCTAAGGCAGCGCCGTTCAGACGCAACGACGCCATGCTTGAACTACTGCCGATCGGCGTCATGCATTTCCCGGGCACGGGAATCCAGGACAACCTCGCCGACAAGGCGAAGCGCCTCGGCATCTCCGTTTGGAAATTTGGCGCCTCGTGAGCGCCGACCTGCCATCTTCCACACCACCGAGGTGGAGTTACATCGCCGCAACTTCGCCTCGTTTCGACTTCATCTTCGAATTTGCGCCGTGGTGGTGGTGGAAGGCGCAACCATAGCCCTTTGCATATGGAGCCACCACCATGCTCGCCCTTGGACTTCTCCTGAACTTCGCTGGCATTGGTCTGTTCTGCTGGCTGATCTTCACGTTGGCAGTATACGCCTTGCCGTTCTTTGTCGGACTGTACGTCTTCACGATGGCATTGCACGGCGGTGCCGGCATCCTCGGAGCGCCGATTGTTGGCATTGCTGCCGGCGGGCTGACTCTTGCAATCGGTCAAACGGCCTTCGCAATGACACGGTCATTGATCACCCGTGCCATCATTGCCGCCCTGTTTGCTGTCCCGGCGACACTTGCTGGCTATCAAGTCGTATTTGCGATGTCGCAAATCGGCGTGCCGTCATTGGCCTGGCGTGAGATTTTCGCCTGTCTCGGCGCGATCTTTATTGGCGGCACGGCGTGGACTCGGTTGACCATCTTCACGGAGTCCCGCCCGCTCGATTCGGGCAGGGAGGCCAGGAATGATCCTCAACCAGTTCTCTCAGCCGCAGTGCATCAGCAATGATCCTGTGCCATCTGCCGGTCGAACTTGTCGACTACAGCCGCGCGCCGAGGGTGGGTCATCGAGCTTGAGCTAAGGCCAGTCGCGACCTTCCTCGGAACACTTCGATGAGATGGCAGTGACCGCGTCCGGTGCACATAGATGCGGCGCTAGAGCCGTTCGTTGGCGGTTGGCTTTGTGCTGACGATATCGCCTTTTGCCTTCCTTCGTTTCTTTTCCTACGCTGAATCATTTCGACCTCTTGCCGAGGCTAACCGAAGCCCGCCATCTTCTCCCGGACTTGTGGTTCAGCACGCGACGCACGTGGCCTCTTTGATGGCTCGATCTGACCAAAGACCGGCTGCGCCTCGATCGTCTGAGCCGCAACGCTGTCGACGCGACTTTCTTCCCCTGGGCTAACGCCCATTCCTCGCGAGGCAAGAAAGTCGCGTCGACAGCATCCTCCGCTGCGCTTCGGCCCTTCGGGTGCGTCGCCGATCGTCTTCGGCCTGTAGATCGCCATCGAGGCCGCGGTGGTCGCGGGCTCGAAACACAAACAGGAGAAGTGACATGGCTACCATCGGTTCGTTCAAGAAGGTCGGAAACGATTTCCAGGGCGAGATCATCACCCTGAGCCTGCAGGCCAAAGGCGTCCGCATCGTCGCGGAATCCAGCCCCTCCAACGACAAAGCTCCGAGCCACCGAATCTTCGTGGGTCGCGCCGAGATAGGCGCCGCCTGGTCGAAGCGCTCCGAGGAAGGCCGCGACTACCTCTCGCTCAAGCTCGACGATCCCTCGTTCACGGCGCCCATCTACGCCAACCTGTTCGACGACGAGGGTGGCGAAGGCTACACCCTGCTGTGGTCGCGGCCGCGCAAGAACGGCGAGTAAGGCTCGCCGAGGCCCCGCCCGAACAAATCGGGCGGGGCTTTCGATAAGACCGGACCAGCTCTCGGCCGGACTTCAACAACGCTGAGTCCACTATGGCCGACTCACGCCTCGGGGAAGGCGACCTTAACGTCGGCTATTACTGCACGAAAAGAGGCTGGACATCGGCCTAAGACGACTATTATAGTCGTTTTCATAGCGTTCTGTCCGCATGCTGTGGATGTGATCATGCATGATCACATCCCGCCAAGTGCGGGCCGCACGCGCGCTTCTCGGTTGGACCCAGGAGACGCTCGCTGACAAGGCCTTGGTCGCTTTAACAGCGCTGAAGCGCTTTGAGTCCGAAAACGGACTCCAGGTGCGTGAGGACACGCGCGATCGCGTTCGTGCTGCCCTTGAGGCATCTGGAATCATGTTTCTGGCATCGGAGCGTGGCGAAGGCGTGATGCTGGTCCATAAGCCGGAGGTTGCTCGCAAGCCAGTCCGAAGGCGAACCTAGAAAGCGGCCTTGCGTGCGAGCGAGATGTCAGCGAAATCTGCTGACAGGTTCAAAAAAGGGGCTAAAGTAAGTCCGCTGGATCGTTGTGGTTGGCAGAAACTAAGAATCATTCGTTTTGTGACGCACGCATGAAAAAACCACCCCGAGATCCAGACGTTGCCGATGCTGCACCAACGGATCCCGTGCTCACGGTCTACGACGAGGAGCATATCATCACTTATCTGCGTATGCTCGATGCGGATAAGGAGGGGGCAGACTGGCGCGAGGTGGCGCAAATCGTGCTGCACATTAATCCGGAGCTCGAGCATGATCGCGCAAAACATGCATTCGATACGCACCTGACCCGCGCAAAGTGGATGACAGAGCACGGCTATCGGCATTTGCTCCGCGGCGGAGCGTCAAATCCCAATCTTTAGGTCTTTTCGCAGAAGAATTTTTCTTCCCTTCACAAATTCGATCTGCTGCATCACGCGATGCGCGATTAGGGACTAGTTGCAACCAGAGGTTCTCAGAATTATGGCGCCGCCAGCGCGGCAGCTCAGTTTTGGGGACGAGTACATGCCAAAGTTCAACTGGAGATCGTTAGACGACGCTTACTACGATCACGTCGAGAAAGCGGAAATGACGGGAATTGCGTGGGAATGCCTGCGCCGCAACGCGCCATTCGAGGAAGAATACCAGGCGATCTTATCATCAGGCCGAACCATAGACGACGGATTCCGTCAGCATTGGGGGTTGGTTTTTCGCAGCTGACCTCGATCGATCTTTCTTCGAGCAGACAATCTTCTGGGCTCCCGAGGCCGTGCCGACGATTGTGCCGGTCCGCCCGGCATTGCTCGTCGACTCTCGCACACACGTCAGGCTGGATCTGAACGAGCTGAACGAAAGCCAATTCCGGCAAGGTCCGGATGGTTGGCACGCCGTATTATATTTGCGCAGCGTAGAACATCGTATTTGGTTCAAAGAAGCGCCGATCGTCGCCGCTACCTACACCGTCGAACTCCCGCTCGACCGTGACTTCGAATTCAGGGCGGATGCGAGCAGACGATTGTGGCGGGGGCTCAACGGCCGGCCCCAGGGAGCGCCTCCGCACGCGATCTCAGCGCATCGCCGGCGGCGAATTGCGCTTGCCTTGCGTGCGTCGGATGCACGAAGCGACGGCGCCACTCATCGCGAAATCGCCGAAGTTCTGTTGCCCGCCCAACGCATTCCCAAACGGGACTGGGGAACGCACGAGGTGCGGGATCGGATCAAACGCCTGGTCAAGACTGGATTCGCTCTTGTGCAGGGCGGCTACCGCGCTTTGCTAAGACCGCCCTCCCGAAAAAAATAGACCGTTTGTCAGGCGGGCGAAAATACACCCCCCAGTCTTCGCCCTCTCGCTTTGAGGTTTTCTTCCGCCATGGTGTCCGCCGACGCGCCGGCGATTTCGTCGGTACTCCAGACCATCACGGGGCTCTTCCGCATGCCCGATTCGAACACGGAATCACCGCAGCGATATTTGCGCACGTCCGAAGCCGCACGCCATCTCACCTTGTCTCCCCGCACGTTGGAGAAGCATCGAATATACGGCACCGGTCCGGAATATCACAAGATCGGCGGCCGCGTCGTCTACACCGAAGAAGACCTGAACGCGTGGGCCAAGCTAGGCAAAAAGAAATCGACCTCCGATCCAGGTGCTGGCACCGTTCTCCCAGCAAAACGGCACGCCGCCATCCCTTATGCGGGAAAAGAGCGGCGCTGATCCATGAAGAGGCAAGCCTACACCCCCGAGAGCCATTCAAGGGAAGAGGTCTCGAGCAGCCTCACGACGGTCGAACTCCTGTGGCTCGCAAAACGAATCGAAAACCGCGTTCGGTTCGGTCGTCCCGTTTCGGAGAGGATTCTGGACGGCAACCGGCGTGTCCTATCGTTCGCTCCCGGCAGTATCTTCGCTTTCGTGCGTTGGACATCCAACGACTTCGGGACGGTCCTGTCCCGCATCGATATCTTGCGCGCAGCGATACCGGGACAGCGCTATTCGACCGTCCCCTGGATCACCCCGGGCGGTGAAAGTCTGTTGCGCCTATCCGGCTGGCCGAAGGTCGAACGGGTTCTGCAACTGATCGATGCGGTCGAGGCGCTCGATATCGATCCGGCCGACGCAGCACCGGATTATTGGCACCACGTTCATAACCGATTGTCGGTCAACGAAATACCTCGACCATACACCCGGTCCCGTCACCAGGCGTGGCTCCATCGGCGGAGAGCCACCTCATGAGCGCTCGGTGTGCGACAGTTTTCACGACAATTGCAGCAGCTAGTCTCCTCCTCTCGACGCTCGGAGCGACAACACCGCTCTACATATGGAACGCATCAAACAGCGTTCCGATCGGCCTTTATCGCGTTCAACCTGCAACACAGTTAGCCGTTACCGAACTCGTGGCCGTACAGCCGCCCGATCTTCTCGCTGCCTTCCTTGATCTCAATGGCTACTTGCCGATCGGCGTCCCCATGCTCAAACGCGTGTTGGCGCTTCCCGGGCAAACGGTCTGCAGAAACGGCCTGACGATCGCTGTCGATGGCATCGACGTCGGAGACGCACGCGAACGCGACGGGCGAGGCCGTCCGCTTCCGGTCTGGCACGGATGCCGAATCGTTGCCGATGGTGATGTCTTTGTCATGAATTGGCAGTCCGCGTACTCGCTCGACGGTCGATACTTCGGACCACTGCCTGCATCCGCCGTTATCGGCAGAGCGGTGCCTGTGTGGACTGACGAGGAGTGAGCATGCAGGACGTTGTCACTCCTTCGACTGACTTCAGCTCGTCCGAGCACACTCTGATCTTTCCTTACCGGGACAGTCCAAAGAATGCAGAATGTTCGCGCCGTCTGCAACGCAAGTGCCATACCCGTGCATGGGCACGCCAAACTGTGCGGCTCCGTTCGCTCGCAGCGATTGCACGCATCATCGTGGTGATCGCACCGCTTGTATGCCAGATGGCCGCCTCGACAGCCCTTGAGTTGGGCGCGCGCGCACAAACTGCGACACGTTACGAGCCCATCAATCGGTTCGCCGGATTCATCGCGCAAGCATCTACTCGCTTCGCCGTCCCGGCAAGCTGGATCCGCGCTGTGATGCAGGTTGAGAGCGGAGGAGATGAACGTGCGACATCGCCTCGTGGCGCAATGGGCTTGATGCAACTGATGCCTGGCACCTGGGTTGAACTCAGCGTTCGCTACGAACTTGGTTTGGATCCCTTCGATCCCAGCGACAACGTATTGGCCGGCGCGGCCTATCTCAAAGAAATGCACGCCCGCTTCGGATCGGTAGGCTTCCTTGCGGCCTACCACGCCGGTCCGGCGCGGTATGAACAGCACCTCACGACAGGAAAATCGCTTCCGCAGGATACCATCGCTTACGTTGCGGCGGTCACCTCAGTGCTCGCCGAAGAGCAAGGCGAACTCACCGCAGTGCGCACCAGGCGTGCAGTTCCTTGGCGGGAGGCTCCACTGTTTATCGACCGTGCGGATGCACGCAACTAAACGAAGCGTGCGCATCCGCCATGGAGCGACATCGCAAATCATCGGTCAGCTCACGGCAGGTCTTCCGCGCCGAACTGACGTCTGCCCGGGCTGTCCCATGACCGTTAAGCAAGGATCTTCTGCAATGACCGCAATTGCATTCTGTCCCAAGCCGCTGAGAGCCCTGGGAGCTTAAGAATCGGAAATTGGGCGCTGAGGAGGAGCGGTAACCGTCCGGCGGTCTGCACATCGGGCGGCTCTTGACATGAATCGTCAGTTTCGACGCTCGCGGGCGACTTCTTACCTCGGAGAAGGCTCAGCAATTGGAGCCTCCGCTTTCTCGATCACGGCTTCGGCACGCGCTATCGCGGCCCTGAGCTCATCGCTCTTCCATTCATCAACCGCATGGCCATCGTCGAATGATCGATCGTTGGTTTCACGCGCGCGTGCGACCAGCTCCCGAAGCGCGGCAATGGCTTCGGCAAGCAGCTTGTCATCACCTTCGTTTCGGGAAGACGGCGTCATTTCTTTATCCCTGTCGCATCGCAACTATGGACCATCAGGCAGTATGGTTGCAACAGACGTCAATCGCGATTGCGCTCTGCCTGGTCTTCGCTGTTTGGTTGGAGAGTGTCTTAGCTGAGGAGCGACCGAGGAGGGCAAGGAGGGCAAGGAGGGCAAGATAAAGCGAACTGGCGTTCGCGAACTCGCCGCTCGTCAGCGATCGCGAAGCCTTTGTCTGCACATTGGTTTTTAAAAACGCGACGACTGGCGCTCAGACCACGTTTAGCCCAGGCCGGCTGGCGCCGTTCAAGCTTTCCGAGCAATTTCAATACGCCAGCCGATGGCGCTCGCCGACTTCATTTTAAGGTCCCCGCATTTTGTTTCGATCTCGTGCGCGTGGTTACGATTTTATGCGATCGACCCGTCGCAGCTCTTGCGCGAGGCGCAAGCGATGAGGATCGTCGGTTCATGGCGCAAGATCAAGGCGACGATTTTCATGTGCGGCCTGGGCGCGTGGGCAGTCGCGGGACCCGGATCAATCCACGGGGCGACCTTCGGTCCCAGCCGTTCCTGAAGCAGGTACAGGTGGCCGTGAGGAGGGCCGGCGGTGACCCAAATAGGATTGGCCGCGAGCCTGGTCCCGGTGCCGGACGCGAGAGAGGGTTAAGCGGCCGGTTCAACGCGCGGGGACGCGGTGCAAAAGTTGTTCCTTTGTTTCTTCGTGAGGGGCGCGACGGTGGGTGGCAGCAGGACTCTAGCGGACGCTTCCGGTCACGTCGCGTCGCTGTCAAGGTGAGGATCATCAAGCTCAATCCGCAGGGAAAGAAGCAGCAGCATGGCGCTGCGAGGGCGAAGGCGGCGAGCAAGTCGGTCGATGCCCACCTTCGCTACCTTGAACGCGATGGGGTCGATCGGGACGGGCAGAGAGGGAAGGCCTATGCGGCTCTTGAGAACGAAGCTGACGGCAAAGCCTTTGTCGAGCGGAGTCGAGATGATCGGCATCAGTTCCGTTTTATCGTGGCGCCCGAAGACTCCAATGAAATGACCGATCTGAGAGGCTTCACGCGCGACCTTATGCGGCAGGTGGAGAAGGACCTGGAAACGCGCCTCGACTGGATCGCGATCGATCACTACAACACCGGCCATCCCCATACCCACATCATCGTCCGCGGGGTGCTGGATCAAGGTGGTATCCTCAATATCGCCGGAGACTACATCGCCCATGGCATCCGTTATCGTGCTTCCGAACTGGTAACCCTGGAACTCGGACACCAGAGCGAGCTCGAACTTCAGGCCAAGTTGAAGACGGAGGTCGAGGCGGAGCGGTGGACCCGGCTCGACAAGATGCTCGTGACCGAGCAGCACGAGAGGGGAGTGATTGACCTGCGGCCGGGAGAAGGGGCGACCTATGCTTTTCGTGAGAACCGCGGGGCCATGATCGGCCGGGTGAAATTCTTGGAACGCTATGGCTTGTCGAGCGAGGTTGAGACCGGGCAATGGGTGATCCCGGATCGTGCCGAAGCCACCTTGAAGGAGCTCTCCGATCGCAATGATATCATCAAAACCATGCATCGGGCGCTTGCAGCCCACGGGCTAGAAGAAGAACGCGGGATCGACCAATATGTCCGCCACGGCGCTCGGCCGGACGAGAAGGTTGCAGGCCGGGTCCTGGCCAAAGGGTTGGCCGGCGATGAGATGGGCGAGCGCGTCTATTTGGTGATCGACGGGGTCGACGGCCGTGTCCATCACGTTGAATTCTCTGATGGCTCGTATCTGAAGGATATTGGACGGGACACGATCGTCGAGGTGGGTCCAGCCGCCTCCGGACCGCGAGCCGCCGATCGCAATATCGCGCTCAACACCGGCGAGAACGATGGAATCTACCGGCCGAGCCGGCACTTGGAACGCATCCGCCAGCAGTTCGAACGAGAGCTCAAGGATCCTGAGTCGTTTGTCCGCTCGCATGTCCGTAGGTTGGAGGCCTTGCGTCGCGCGGGACACGTCGAACGGATCGATGACGACCATTGGAAAATCCCCGGAGATATCCTAGAACGTGGTCAGGCCTACGATCGCACGAGAGGCGGTGATGGGCCGAGGATTAAGATCCTTTCGTCGGAAAAACTCGAGCGACAGATTGCAACTGAGGGCGCCACCTGGCTCGATCGTGAGCTGACGGCTCGCGAGCCTCAGGTTATCGCTGATTCTGGCTTCGGCCGGGACGTCAGTAACGCACTCCAACGCCGCACCGAGCGCCTCGTTGAAATGGGCTATGCCACCGTCAGAGAGGGCACGGTCCGGATTCCGTCCCATACCGTCGCAACTCTTGAGCAGCGGGAGGTGGATCGCGTCGGTCGTCAGATGGCTGCCGAGCGAGGCTTGACCTTCACGGCCAGCAAAACGGGCGATTATGTCAGTGGCCGTCTCACCGGTGTTGCCTCTCTTGCCAGCGGACGCTTTGCCATGATTGAAGATGGATTGGGTTTCCGGCTTGTGCCTTGGCAACCCATTCTCGAAAACCGCATCGGCCAATTTATGAGCGGCATTCAGCGAGACAGCGGCGGCATCGATTGGCACTTCGGAAGGAAACGCGGGTTGGGACTGTAAATCCGGTTTTGAAAAATGCGAGCAGTCTAGCGGTTCATAGCCGTCAATGATGAGATCGTCTTGCTCCAGAACTTGACTGCCCTGTTTGACACCTAGTCGCTGATCGGCCGCGAACGCTTGTCCGATTTCTACGCCAGGACCACATGTTCTACTACCGCAAGCGAATCCGTCTTGCAGTGTGCCGAGGACTCCGCAACTTACGCTTATGTCCTCGACCAGGGTCCTTTGGGGTCAAATTTGCGCTGCTCTCGGCATCGTGCTCGTCACGATGTGGGCGGCGACACAATGGGTTGCCTGGAAGCTAGGATTTCAGCCGCAGTTGGGGCCGCCTTGGTTTGTACTGATCGGTGGGCTACCCGTTTACTATCCACCAGCTTTTTTTTGGTGGTGGCTAGTCTATGACGTCTACGCGCCGAAAATATTCATGCAGGGCGCCTGCATCGCGGCGTCGGGCGGCACTCTCTCAATGCTGGTCGCCTTCGTTATGTCGATTTGGCGGGCGCGCGAGGCGAGGACGGCCGCGACCTACGGCTCGGCGCGTTGGGCTACAGCGTCTGAGGTCCGGACTGCGCAGCTGATGGGTCCCGACGGCGTCGTGCTCGGCAGATTCGGACGCCCGTACCTGCGCCATAATGGACCAGAGCATGTGCTTTGTTTTGCGCCGACGCGGTCTGGCAAGGGCGTTGGCCTCGTCGTTCCAACCCTTCTGACCTGGCCGGGCAGCTGTATCGTTCACGACATCAAAGGGGAGAACTGGAATCTGACGTCGGGCTTCCGCGCCCTGCATGGCCGCGTACTGCTGTTTGACCCGACCAACCAAAGGTCTGCCGCCTATAATCCGCTGCTGGAGGTTCGCCGCGGGGAATGGGAGGTGCGCGACGTCCAGAACATCGCGGACGTGCTCGTCGATCCCGAGGGCGCCTTAGAAAAGCGCAATCACTGGGAAAAGACGAGCCACTCCCTCCTGGTAGGCGCTATCCTTCATGTGCTTTACGCTGAGGAAGATAAGACTCTCGCTGGCGTCGCAAATTTTCTGTCCGACCCCAAGCGGACAATCGAAGCTACCCTAGACGCCATGATGACGACATCGCATCTTGGCCGTTCCGGCCCACATCCTGTCATTGCTTCGGCCGCGCGCGAACTCCTCAACAAGAGCGAGAACGAGCGCTCTGGCGTATTGTCGACGGCAATGTCGTTCCTTGGCCTCTATCGCGATCCCGTCATCGCGCAGGTCACGCGACGAAGTGACTGGCGCATCATCGACCTAGTCGAAGGCAGGCAGCCGGCCTCGTTGTATCTGGTCGTGCCGCCGTCCGATATCAGCCGAACCAAGCCGCTGATCCGCCTGATCCTCAACCAGATCGGGCGGCGGTTGACAGAAAATCTCGATGCTCAAAAGCACCGGCATCGGCTGCTATTGATGCTGGACGAGTTTCCCGCCCTGGGGAGGCTCGACTTCTTCGAATCGGCGCTGGCGTTTATGGCGGGTTATGGCCTGAAAAGCTTCCTGATCGCCCAATCCCTCAACCAGATCGAAAAGGCCTACGGTCCGAATAACTCGATCCTCGATAATTGCCACGTCCGCGTTTGCTTCGCGACCAATGACGAACGGACCGCCAGGCGGGTTTCGGATGCGCTCGGAATGGCGACAGAACTGCGCGCCATGAAAAACTACGCCGGTCACAGGCTTAGCCCGTGGTTGGGGCACCTGATGGTATCAAGACAAGAAACCGCCCGACCTTTGCTTACCCCAGGCGAAGTCATGCAATTGCCACCCGACGACGAATTGGTCCTGATTTCCGGTTGCTCGCCGATCCGGGCGAAGAAGGCGCGGTATTTCGAGGATGAGCGTTTCCGCGAACGCGTGATACCGCCTGCCAAACTCGGCGGCATCGCAGGAGCCGGCGATCGGCAAAATGACTGGAGCGGGCTCGATACGGCCACGGCCGTCGTCAAAGAAGTCGGTACAACGGACAGTCTCCGGAACGGCAAATCCGCTGACGATCACGCCAACAGCGGCATTCGGCGGGAACCTGAGCTGCTCCAGCATGAAGAGGTCATACCGGAGCGCGCTCCGGCGAGGCCGGAGTTCCAGTTCGCCGACGAAGAACCCGATGACGAGGTCCAGCGCGCAACCACCTTGAGAAGGCAAGCGGCCAACCTTGCGCGTCAAGCCGCGATGGATCCCAACGACGGTCTGGGCCTTTGAGCTGAGCGATGCGGACCAAGCATACATTTCGCCTGCCGCCCGAGCTTGCGAGGCAACTTGCCGACTATGCCGGTCGTAAGCGCCTGCATCAGGCATTCGTCGTCGAGACGGCGCTAACCTCCTTTCTGTCGCCGGATAGTTCCGAAAGAATGGAGGCGGCACTCGGGAAACGGCTGGACCGGCTCACGCGCCAGGTCGAGCGCCTTGAACGTCATGTCACGATCTCCAATGAGGCGCTCGCCCTATTCGTGCGGTTCTGGTTGACTGCGACGTCACCTGTACCTGACGCCGCACTCCCCGCGGCGCAAGCCAAAGGCCGAGAACGCTACGAGCGGTTTGTCGAGGCTCTGGGAAAAAGGCTCGCCAAGGGCCAGAGTCTCGCAAAAGAGATATCGTTGGACGCCGAGCCGCAAGGCAAATAATCGAGCGAGGAAGCTTCGGCGCGATAGCGCTCGCCAATCATCCATTTTGCCACGCTAGACTACGTCCAGCATCGTTAGCCGTTCGAAAACAAAGCCGGCTGGGCTTCTTTCGCAAAAACGCTGGTCCGCTTGGCATCTCTCTATCGGATCGAAGGCTCTCAATAAGTTGGCGTCGAATTTGATGAAGGCGCGCCATAGGGTTTCGCGCGTCGTCCATGCGTTTGCCGTTGCGCCAAAGCTGAGTCCGGACAGCGCGACTCCGCATCTTCTTTCTTTTTATACGCCAGCGTAGGGCAGGCAGATTTGCGCTGTTGAAGCCATGCTCCGCCTGTTCTTTCTGTAATTCCCGTGAGCTTGGTTCACCTCATCAATCGTGTCGCGACGCAGCGGTCTCGATCGTCGGGTCTTGGGGGACTATCCGAAAATGCAACAGGTAGCCGAGGCGCAAGCCGATCGCCTTGAAGTTCGACCACAGCCCAGGCGAAAAACCTCGGAGCGTCGCAAAGTCACGGTTCGGCTGAGTGAAGGTGTCTGCGGTCGGCTCGACGTCGCAAGCGACCGACCGGGTGTTGGCAAGAGCATGCTCGTTGAAGCCGCTCTTGAGCATTTCTTGAATCCCACGCCATCGGTCGAAGCATTGCTGCGCGAGTGTCTCGACGGCATACACGCCAGATTCGACGACCTGGAACGCGACATGCGAATGATTAGCGAGACCGTCGCGCTGCACGCTCGCTATCATCTCACCGTTGTCCCGCCGCTTCCGGAGTCGCGACAACGCGAGGCGGTCGTTCTCGGCGACGAGCGCTTCAAGGTCTTGGCCGAGCAGGTCGATCGACGTGTTCGTCTCGGTCAGCCTCTCATGCAGGAGACCATCAATCACCTAAACTCCGCGGAACGGGAAGGACCAGGGCCGAGAACGGGCGAGCGATCTGGGCAAAATTCGGAGCGAGCCCGCAAGAATCCGAATGCCTTCCCTGGAGGCGTTGACCTCGAGCAGACGCCGCCCGCGTCAGCCAAGACGGCGCGTGGCAATCCGACCTTTGCCCAGCATCCGAAGGTGACGAGCCGGGCCAACACCTCCGATGAAGAGTTAAACCCGCGCGTCACACAAAATACCGATCCAAAATCAGCAACAGCGAGGTTGGAGGCTGCGAATGAGAAGCCGCTGTCAAAATGGCGGATGATCCTCTCTGTCTTTCTTCCCTTTGCTGCTGGCTATTATCTCTCTTTCCTGTTTCGAACGATCAATGCGTCGATTTCGCCATTTCTGGTATCCGATTTTGGGCTCGGTGCGGCCGAAACGGGGTTGCTTGCGTCGGTCTATTTCCTTGTCTTTGCCGGCGCCCAGATCCCTATCGGCGTCCTACTTGATCGATACGGACCACGGCGAGTCCAGAGCGTCTTGCTGGTGATTGCGGTCGGCGGGACCTCACTGTTCGGTAATGCTGATAGTTTTGCTGAGCTTCTCGTCGGCCGCGCCATGATTGGGTTAGGTGTTGCCGCTTCATTGATGGCCGGGCTTAAAGCGATTGTCATGTGGTTTCCGAGAAATCGAGTGGCCTTCGTCAATGGCGGCATGATCATGTTGGGCTCGCTGGGAGCCGTCACGGCTACGGCGCCGACAGATTGGTTGCTGACTTGGTTGGGCTGGCGGAGCCTGTTCGAACTCCTGACCATCGCGACGCTAGTGGTCGCAGGCCTGATCTATTTTGCCGTGCCTGAATCTAACGAGGGTCCCAAACGCTCTGTTCCGTCTGGCAAACCGCTTACACTGCGCTCCATCTTTTCGGATCCGCGTTTTCTGAGAATTGCCCCTCTCTCCGCAACCTGCATCGGATCGTCCTGGGCGATGCATTCGTTGTGGGCTGCATCCTGGCTCGCTGACGTCGAAGGTTTCGACCGACAAGGCGTGATCAATCAGCTCTTCACGATGGCCATTGGAATCAGCCTAGGCGCATTGCTGCTGGGAACACTGGCAGATCGTCTGCGCAAACGTGGTATAGCGACTGAAGTTCTATTGGCAGTGTTTGGCGCGCTATTCATGTTGGCCGAGCTCGCCCTGATTATGCGCTTGCCACTGCCATCGATCTTGCCCTGGTCCATCGTATCAGTTGTTGGAGCAGCTACCGTACTGAGCTATGCGATCATCGCGGACTACTTTCCCGTCGAAATCGCCGCTCGTGCCAATGGCGCTCTGAATCTGTTGCATTTCGGTTGGGCATTCGCAGTTCAATACGGGATCGGACTGATCGTCAACCAATGGACACAGCAAGACGGACATTATCCGTTAGACGCCTATCAGACTGCATTTAGCTTCGGTCTCGCGCTTCAGTTCGCTGCTCTGTTATGGTTCGCAGTACCTTGGCTCCGGAGCTTTGCCAGAGTCATCTTTGTTCCAGCGAATGGCCGGGCAGTACTCGCGCCTGCCGCGGTCGCCGAGGAATCTGTCCTTGAGCCGTCTCAAGGAATCGAATGGTAGAACAGGAGCAAAACCTGCAATCTCGATTGCTGTTTATCGTCCGGAGACGTTGGCCCAGACGCTGAATGCGGCAAAATGTTCGCCTTCAGGACCCCTGCGCGACCTTTGACCGGGCATGGTACGTCGAGCTTGAACCTGAATCGTCACCAGTTGTCGCCTTACGAAGTTGGAGACGACCAACTAAACCTCTTCTCCTTGAAGTTGAGGAAGCAAAGCGATTTCTGTTGCTTATAGCCCATTGTGGCTTTTCGTCCCAACGATGCCAGAGGTCCGGCTGCGCCGAGCTACGCCTGCGTGGACGTGCGCTGTGCGAGGCGCATTGGGGCTTTCCGTCCTATCCGACACGCGGACATCGGAGCAAGTCAAGCTCATGACGCCACGCTGCGTGGTTGTTTGCTCAAGCAATAGACGCTAACCCATGGGGGAAGTGGTTCACGCGGTTCACATGCCGCGGTCCGTGCGGCGGAATCGTTACGCCAGAGTCTACGGTAGATCCCAACCTTTCTTTTCGTACGCCACGCTGCGAACAAGGTCAGCCACTTGTTGCGCGAAGCCGCTTTCTGCCTTTTCTAATCATCCCCATCCGAGGCCACCTGAAGTGTGCCTCGGCTCTTGGGGGACGGCGGTGGCAATCCATTCCTTTCAGTCGGAAGCGATCTCGCGTGGCGCGCGCATGCTGCGCACGGCGTTTGGACCGACGATCGCCCGCTTCCTCGAGGATCCGACCGTCGTTGAGGTGATGCTCAACCCGGATGGCCGGTTGTGGATCGACCGGCTATCGAGCGGCTTGGCAGATACCGGAGAAATGCTGTCTGCCCCGGACGGAGAGCGCATCGTTCGATTGGTCGCGCATCACGTGGGTGCCGAAGTCCATGCGGCGAGCCCGCGCATCTCGGCCGAGTTGCCCGAGACGGGGGAACGTTTCGAGGGCCTGTTGCCGCCGGTGGTCGCGGCCCCAGCCTTTGCTATCCGCAAGCCGGCGGTCACCGTGTTCACTTTGGACGACTATGTCGCCGCCGGCATCATGTCGTCGGACCAAGCCAGCGCTTTGAAAGGCGCGGTCGAAACGCGCCAGAATGTTCTTGTGGCTGGCGGAACTTCCAGCGGCAAGACGACGCTGACCAATGCGCTGCTGGCCGAGGTTGCCAAGACCTCCGATCGGGTCGTCCTTATCGAGGACACCCGAGAGCTTCAGTGCAAGGCACCGAATCTCGTGGCGCTGCGCACGAAGGACGGCGTGATCTCGCTATCGGATTTGGTCCGCTCATCGCTGCGTCTTCGACCCGATCGCATTCCAATCGGGGAAGTGCGCGGTGCGGAGGCTCTCGACCTGCTCAAAGCCTGGGGCACCGGACATCCGGGTGGCATCGGCACCATCCATGCGGGCACCGCGCTCGGAGCATTGCGCCGGCTCGAGCAGCTGATCCAGGAAGCCGTCGTCACCGTCCCGCGTGCCCTGATTGCCGAAACCATCAACGTCATCGCCGTCCTTTCAGGGCGCGGCGCCGATCGCCGCCTGGCTGAACTCGCCAGTGTCGCAGGCCTCGGATCTTCCGGCGACTACAGCCTGACAGCAATGGGGAGCAAGCCATGAATGTTATTTCTTCCTCTGAGCGAAAGCTCGTTTCCATTGGTGTGTTGATCACCGCCTGTCTCGCGGTCAGTCCCGCGTTCGCCGCCGGCTCCAACATGCCATGGGAGCAGCCGCTCAACCAGATACTGCAATCGGTCGAAGGCCCGGTCGCCAAGATCATCGCGGTCATCATCATCATCACAACCGGGCTATCGCTCGCGTTCGGCGACACGTCGGGTGGCTTTCGGCGGTTGATCCAGATCGTATTCGGTCTGTCGATCGCGTTCGCCGCGTCGAGTTTCTTCCTGTCGTTCTTCTCGTTTGGCGGCGGGGTGGTGATCTGATGGATTCGCAGATCCCAGGCTTTGAGGCGCCCGTTCATCGCGCGCTGACCGAGCCGATCCTGATGGGCGGTGCGCCGCGCTCTATCGCGATTCTCAACGGTACGCTGGCCGCGGCGCTTGGCATTGGTCTGCGCCTCTGGATCGCCGGTCTTCTCCTTTGGTTTGTCGGCCACATGGCCGCCGTCTGGGCGGCCAAACGCGACTCTGAGTTCGTCGAGGTCGTTCGCCGACATCTCCGCATCCCCGGTCATCTCAACACGTGAGCACTCTCATGATGAATCTCGCCGAATACCGACGTTCCAATACCCGACTTGCCGATTTTCTACCGTGGGCGGCTCTGGTCGACGATGGCATCGTCCTGAACAAGGATGGGTCGTTCCAGCGGACGGCAAAATTTCGGGGACCGGACCTTGACAGCGCCGTGCCGGCCGAACTCGTTGCCGTTGCGGGCCGTCTCAACAACGCATTGCGGCGCCTGGAATCCGGCTGGGCGATCTTTGTCGAGGCGCAACGTCATTCGGCAGGAACCTATCCACCCGACACGTTCCCCGACGTGGCTTCCTCTCTGGTCGATGCTGAACGAAAAGCGCAGTTCGAGGAGGCCGGTACCCACTACGAGTCGAGCTATTTTCTGACATTTCTCTATCTGCCGCCGGCCGAAGGGACCGCGAAGGCGGAACGGCTGCTTTACGAGGGTAGCAACCGCACCGCCGACGCTGATGCGCGCGAGATTCTCCGCGGGTTTGTCGATCGTACCAGCCGCGTCCTGCAGCTCGTCGAAGGCTTCATGCCGGAATGCTCCTGGCTCGATGATGAAGAGACCCTCACTTATCTGCATTCGACGGTCTCGACGAAGCGGCACCGGGTCAGGGTACCCGAAATTCCCATGTATCTCGACGCGCTGCTGGCAGATCAGCCGTTGGTCGGAGGCCTCGAGCCAATGCTCGGGTCATCCCATCTGCGCATCCTGACCATCGTCGGTTTTCCAACGGCGACGACGCCTGGGATTCTGGACGACCTGAACCGCCTTCCGTTCGCCTACCGTTGGTCGACGCGCGCCATCATGCTCGACAAGACGGACGCAACAAAGCTCCTGACCCGGATCAGGCGGCAATGGTTCGCCAAGCGGAAATCGGTGGCCGCGATCCTCAAAGAGGTCATGACCAATGAGGCTTCCGCACTTCTTGACACCGATGCCCACAACAAAGCCGTGGATGCCGACGCGGCGCTACAGGAATTGGGCTCTGACCAGATTGGAGAAGCATTCGTTACGGCGACAATCTCAGTGTGGGATGGCGATCCTGCCACTGCCGACGAGAAGCTCCGCCTCGTCGAAAAGGTGATCCAGGGTCGGGATTTCACCTGCATGACGGAGACGGTCAATGCGGTCGAGGCTTGGCTCGGTAGCATCCCCGGACATGTCTACGCTAACGTCCGCCAGCCGCCGATCTCCACTTTGAACCTGGCGCACATGATTCCGCTGTCCGCGGTATGGGCCGGGGAGGCGAGGGACCATCATTTCAAGGCCCCGCCTCTGTTTCTGGCCAAGACAGAAGGATCGACTCCGTTTCGCTTCTCGCTCCACGTCGGCGATGTCGGACATACGCTGATCGTGGGACCAACCGGCGCCGGAAAATCCGTATTGCTGGCGCTGATGGCGCTGCAGTTTCGCCGCTATCCAAACGCCCAGATCTTCGCCTTTGACTTTGGTTGCTCCGTGCGTGCCGCCACCATCGCCATGGGTGGCGACTGGCATGACATCGGCGGTGTGCTCTCGGGCGAATCGACGGAATTCGTGGAGCTTCAGCCGCTAGCCGCAATCGATGATTCATCCGAGCGTGCGTGGGCGGCCGACTGGATCGGCGCGATCCTTGGCCGCGAGAGAATCGAAGTCACGCCGGAAGCACGGGAGCATCTTTGGTCGGCATTGACCTCGTTGGCCTCCGCGCCAATTCCGGAGCGGACTTTGACCGGTCTTTGTGCTCTTCTGCAGTCGAATGTGCTCAAGCGCGCGCTCCAGCCCTACTGCCTCGGTGGGCCCTACGGCCAGCTTCTTGATGCCGAATTCGAGCGTCTTGGTGAAGGCTCCGTTCAGGTCTTTGAAACCGATGGATTGATTGGAACGGCAGTTGCGCCAGCCGTCCTTTCCTATCTTTTCCATCGCATCGAGGGACGGTTTGACGGTCGGCCAACCCTGCTCGTCATTGATGAAGGGTGGCTGGCGCTTGATGACCGAGAGTTTGCTGGTCAACTGCGGGAATGGCTGAAGACGCTTCGCAAGAAGAACGCCTCGGTCATTTTCGCAACCCAATCGCTTGCGGATATCGACGGATCGGCAATCGCGCCGACAATCATCGAGAGCTGTCCGACGCGAATTCTACTCCCAAACGACCGCGCCGTCGAACCACAGATCATGGCGATTTACCGGCGATTTGGGTTGAATGACCGCCAAATCGAGATCCTCGCTCGCGCCACCCCAAAGCGCGACTACTACTGCCAGTCACGTCGCGGCAATCGACTATTCGAGCTCGGTCTTGGCGAGGTCGCGCTCGCCTTTACTGCGACTTCCTCAAAGGCCGACCAACTCTTGATCGAACAGGTCCTTACCGATCATGGCCGCGACGGCTTCGTGTCCGGTTGGCTGAAGGCGCGCGACATCGCCTGGGCGACCGACCTCATTCCCCATCTGCCTGAGTTGGAGGCGCTCAAATGAACCGCCTCCGCCGTCTCGCCTTCGCGAGCATTATCGCGATCACCGTCGCCGTCGACTTCAAGCCTTCTTCGGCACAGTTGGTTGTATTCGATCCCAACAATTATGCGCAGAACGTCCTGACTGCAGCTCGCGCCCTGCAGCAGATCAACAACCAGATCGTCTCTCTACAAAATCAGGCGCAGATGCTGATTAACCAGGCAAGGAACCTGGCCACGTTGCCGTTCTCGTCGTTGCTGCAATTGGAGCAGTCGATCCTGCGGACCCAGCAGCTTCTCGCCCAGGCCCAGCGCATCGCCTACGACATCCAACAGATCGATCGTGCGTTCTCGACGACCTATGCACCCGCATCATCCAGCGTCTCCGACCAGGCGTTGATCGCAAATGCTCAATCGCGTTGGCAGAACGCGATGTCGGGTTTCCAGGACGCCATGCGAACACAGGCCACGGTCGTTGGCAACCTCGATACCAACCGTACGCAGATGTCCGCGCTTGTCACCTCCAGTCAAGGGGCGACCGGTGCCTTGCAGGCAAGTCAAGCCGGCAATCAGCTCCTGGCGCTGGCGGCACAGCAACTCGCGGATCTCACCGCCGTCGTCGCGGCTCATGGGCGCGCACAAAATCTTGAATCAGCCCAGCATGCTGCCGCTCAGGACCAGGTCAGGGAGCAACTGCGCCGGTTCATCACCCCCAGCCAAGGCTATCAACCCACAACCGTGCAGATGTTTCACTGATGAAGAAAACAAAGCTCGATAGATTGCCAATGGCAGCCGCCATGCTGCTGGTCATCCTGATTGTCGCGGCCTGCACAATTCGGCTGCGTGATGACGAAAACCAGACACCGCCCGCTATACCCGCTGCCGAGACATCCGATCCGTTGGCGGCAAAGCTCGCGGAGTGCCGCTCAGTGACCTATGAGCAGAAGGACGCGCTGTCCGAATGCCGCAAGGCGTGGGCCGAGAAACGCCGGCAATTCCTCGCAAAGTCTCCATCTTCATCATCTGACAAAGGGGCCGCTCAGGGAGGCTCGTCATTGTTCGTACAGCCAAAGGACGAAGATCGCCTGCCGTCTGGCTACCCTTCGATTCAGCAGTCCGGGAAGGAGTAGTCGATGGCTGGTACTGGCATTATCGATCAGTTCCTGGAGACGTTCACCCGGTACATCGATTCCGGCTTTGGATTGCTCGGAGGCGAAGTCGGGTATCTAGCCACGACGCTGGCGGCAATCGATGTCACACTGGCCGGCCTGTTCTGGGCCTGGGGAGCGGATGAGGACATTCTCGCGCGTCTTGTCAGGAAGACCTTGTTTGTTGGTGTCTTCGCTTTCCTGATCGGCAACTGGAACAGTTTGGCGCGCGTCATCTTCGAGAGTTTTGCCGGTCTGGGTCTGAAAGCCTCAGGCACTGGTCTTTCCTCGGCTGATTTTTTGAGGCCCGGTAAGATTGCCCAGGTCGGGCTCGATGCTGGACGACCGCTCCTCAAGTCGATTTGGGGCATGATGGGCTATGTCGGGATTGTCGAGAACTTTGCGCAGATCGCGATTTTGCTATTTGCCTGGATCGTCGTGCTGCTGGCCTTCTTTATTCTGGCGGTTCAGCTCTTCATCACCCTCATCGAGTTCAAGCTGACGACACTCGCTGGTTTCGTGCTGATTCCGTTCGGGCTGTTCGGGAAGACCGCTTTTGCCGCCGAGCGCGTGCTGGGCAACGTGATTTCGTCCGGGATCAAGGTTCTGGTGCTAGCCGTCATCGTCGGCATCGGATCGACGTTGTTTGCGCAATTCACTTCGGGCTTCGGTGGTAATCAGCCGACGATCGATCAAGCTATGGCGCTGGTGCTGGGAGCACTTTCCCTTCTCGGCCTTGGTATTTTCGGACCCGGCATTGCCAACGGCATTGTATCCGGCGGACCGCAACTCGGCGCCGGCGCTGCGGCCGGAACCGGCTTGGCCGCTGGAGGCGCCATCGTTGCAGGTGCGGGTCTCGCAGCCGGTGGCGTCGGACTAGCCGGTGGCGCGCTCCTGGGCGGCGCCCGCGGGGCAGCCACGGCCGCGAGCGGGACAGCAAGTGCCTACCGGGCAGGAGGCTTGAGCGGTGTCGCGAGCGCCGGCGGCTCGGCGATCACAAGTCCGTTGCGCCGAATGGCTGCGAGGTTTGCAAGCGGTTCGCCAACGGCAGATGCGCCTCCGGCCTGGGCGCGCCGCATGAAGCGTGCGCAGGCAGTCAACCAGGGCGTGTCTGCTGCCACACACGCTGTCCGCAGCGGCGATAGCGCTGGTGGCGGAGCCTCGGTCGATCTGTCCGAGGGAGGGCAGTGATGTTCAAGCGACCGTCCGTTCATTATGGCCGTACGCCGGAACCGGTGACGCCCTACCAGAAGGCTGCGCAGGTTTGGGACGATCGCATCGGCTCGGCGCGAGTCCAGGCCCGGAATTGGCGCCTGATGGCATTTGGATCTCTTGCCCTCGCAGCTGGGCTTGCCGCCGGTCTCGTCTGGCAATCCACGCAAGGCACGATCACGCCGTGGGTCGTGGAAGTGGACCATCTCGGTCAGGCCGAGGCGGTCGCGCCTGCGAGTCCCTTCTATCAGCCGACCGATCCGCAAATTGCCTTTCATCTCGCGCGCTTCATTGAAGACGTCCGAGGGCTGCCGACCGATGCCATTGTGTTGCGTCAGGATTGGCTCCGCGCCTATGACTTCACGACTGATCGCGGAGCGGCGGCGCTGAACGATTATGCGCGGACAAATGATCCCTTCGCCAAACTCGGCAGCACGCAGGTTGCGGTCGAAATCTCCAGCGTCATCCGCGCCTCGCCGGAAAGCTTTCGGATCGCGTGGACCGAACGCCGCTACGATAGCGGCCAACTCGCCGCGACCGAGCGCTGGACCGCGATCCTGTCCGTCGTGATTGAAACGCCGCGCGATGCTGATCGCCTGCGCAAGAACCCGCTTGGGGTCTACATCAATTCCATCAACTGGTCGAAGGAGCTTGGCTAGTGAAAAAGCCTGCACCGTCGTCGGTTGGTCTAAAGCGCAACGGCACGTCCGTGTGTCTCGTCCTTCTTTTTACGGTCGCGCTCTCCGGCTGTACAACCTTCAAGCCACCACAGATCACTTACGATGACGAGGTGGCGCCGTCACCCGATCTGCCCCTGCCGGTGGATGACCACGCGCGTCCACTACACGTACCACCACCTTGGACACCGGCCCGCGGCGGTAAGAAGGGTGACGAAGAGGCAAAGGACCCGACCGATCGCATCGAGATGGCCAACGATGTCGCGCGGGTCCAGCCCCGGCGCGCGGGATACTACAATGCCGTCCAGGTCTTTCCCTATAGTCCCGGCGCGCTCTATCAGGTCTATGCTTCACCAGGACAGATCACCGACATCGCACTCGAACCGGGCGAGCAATTGACAGGTTCGGGTCCGCTGGCCGCGGGCGATACTGTGCGCTGGATCGTCGGCGATACCGAAAGTGGCAACGGCGAGACCAGGCGCGTTCATATCATGGTGAAGCCGACGAGACCTGCCATCGAGACGAACCTTGTCGTCAACACGGATCGAAGAACCTACTTGATCGAACTCCGCTCTCGCCAAAGGCTGTACATGCCCTCGGTGGCCTGGTTCTACCCGGAAGACCGAGGTGGACGCTCCAAGCCTCTGCCTCTAACACCGTTCATCCCGGAGGTGAGTGAGCGCCGCTACCGCTATGTCATTGAAGGTGACAGCCCTCCCTGGCGGCCAGTGAACGCCTATGATGATGGCCGCAAGGTCTATATCGAGTTCTCACCCGGGATTGCGCAGGGCGAAATGCCGCCGCTGTTCGTGATCGGCCAGGACGGCAAGCCGGAGTTGGTGAACTATCGAGTCTACAGGAATGTCCTGATTGCCGACCGTCTGTTCGCCGCGGCCGAGCTGCGGCTCGGCGGAGAGAAACAGCAGAAGGTCCGAATTGTCAGGAATGACGGGAGACGGCTGTGACGGACAATGGCGCAGGCGAGAGCACCAATCCTGTATCTGGAACAAGGCAATCACCTTCTGGTAACGCGCAGGTCTTGCGACTGGGTGCGGAGCGCCCAAGGATCACGCGAGTTTCCCGGAAAATCCTTGCGAGCGGCAGCGCCCTGGCATTGCTGCTGGTCTCCGGGGCCGTTCTGTGGGCGCTCAGGAGCAACCATTCGCACAATCCCGCCCCCGACGAACTCTACAGCACGGATCATCACAACGTCGCAGAGGGCCTGACGACGTTGCCAAAGGACTATGCTGTCATTGCCCGCAACGCCCCACAGCTCGGGCCACCATCGCCAAGTGATCTGGGACGCCCTATCCTTACGGCAGAAGGCCAATCAGGACCGATCGGCCTTGATGCTGAACAACAGCGCGCCAACCAGGAAACCGAGGCCGCGCGCACCAGCAAGGTGTTTGCTTCGACCACTGCGCCCGTTACGCCGCCGCATGCCGCATCTCAGGAAACCGGTACCGGCACTGCGTCATCTTCAGATGAAACCTTCGCCCAGAACGGCCAAGATCGCAAACTATTGTTCGTCAATGCTCCTGTTGATCGACGGACGACAGCACCTGACAGGCTTTCACGTCCCGCTTCTCCCTTTGTCATCCAGGCAGGAACGATCATTCCGGCGGCCTTGATCACAGGCTTGCGCTCCGACCTGCCGGGACAAATCACTGCGCAAGTTACCGAGAACATTTTTGATTCGCCGACCGGCCGCGCCAAGCTTGTGCCGCAGGGCGCCAGATTGATAGGCATTTACGACAGCCAGATCGCATTCGGCCAATCGCGGGTGTTGCTGGTATGGACGCGTCTAATCATGCCGAACGGTCGCTCCATCGTGTTGGAACGTCAACAGGGAGCGGACGCGGGCGGATATTCCGGTCTCGAGGATGAGGTCGACAATCACTGGGTCGAGCTGTTCAAGGCTGCGATGCTGTCGACCATCCTCGGCGTTGGAGCGGAGCTTGGGTCGGGTGCGGATACAGGTGGCAACACGGATATTATTCAGGCGTTCCGCTTGAGCGCAGCGAATTCGCTGAATCAGACCGGTCAACAGGTTGTTCGAAGAAACCTCAATATTCAACCCACACTGACGATCAAACGGGGATTTCCGGTGAGGGTGATCGTCAATCGCGATCTAGTGCTCGAACCCTACAAGGGGTAATGCTTGTGACGAAGATTAGTGCCATTGAAGATGACAAGCCAGTGACCTTGTCGATTAAATTGCCCACCGGCATTCATCGCGACTTGATTGCCTACGCGAAATCCTCGCGCGCGACAGTGGCCAATCCGTGATGATCCGGCATAGCTGATCGCACCAATGTTGGCGCGTTTCATGGCGACTGACCGCGGTTTTGCAAGATCCCGAAGGGCGTCTCACGGGGCCACCGGACCGAAGGGATAGCGCTCGGCAAGTAACTTAAGGAGGTTTTGGAGGGCAGGATTCTCGTTGTCCGCCCACCAGACCGCTGAAAAGCCGATGCGGCTTGGCCCCGTCCCGTCGCGCAACTCCCGATAGACCAGACCGGAAAAGTTGGCGCCAATATCGGATTCCAGTACAAGACTGATGCCAAATCCCACTGCGATCAAGCTTTTGATGACCCCACGGCTCACATCATGACGTTCGATCCGTGGCCGATCACCAGGGGAGGTCAGCTTTGCATTCAAGAGATCCTCAAGCTCGCGGCCTGGATCATATTGACTGAGCAGAACAGTCTGATCCCGCAGATCCGTCCAGTAAATGACTTCGCGCGCGGCCAAAGGATGATCACTCGGCAGAACGACCAGAATCCGTTCACTCCAGAGTGGAGTGGTTTTGGTATCGAAGGCTTGCGGATCGCCGGTTATGATGCTCACGTCGATGACGCCGTTGCGGAGCGACGTTGCGAGCCGCGTTCTCGATCTCTCGACGGTTACAAGTTCGACCTGCGGGAATAGCTTTTTAAAATCGAGCAATGTCGCGCGCAGATTGCCTGCCGTCAGCGAAGTACAGAACCCGATGACGAGACGACCTGCTTCGCCAGATCCACTCGCTCTTGTCGATGCGATCAGCGCCTCGATTTGTTCCAGTATCGAGCGCGTCATGCGCAGAAAGTGACGACCTGCTGGCGTTGCGCGAACGCCACCACTTGACCGCTCGAAGATGACGACGCCAATCGAGTGCTCAAGTAGCTGGACAGAACGACTGAGTGTCGATTGCTTTATCGACAATGCATGGGCGGCTTGTCGAAAGCTCCCGTAATCTGCTGCAGCGACTGCGTGTTGAAGTTGACTGAAGAGAACGGTTGAGCGTCGTCCCCCGACGGACAGGCCGGCAAAATTCGTATTGTCCATATGAGCGACACCATCATGCTTAAGTTGCGCCGAGTTGGATCGTGTAAAACATTAAGACAATTTTTGGTTGTAAGATGATGCGGCTTACTCCGTGAGCAGCCGAGTCACGGCGCTCCAGACAAGGCAGAGTATTGCTCGAACCGGCAAATTTCGATGCGACCGTTTCTGGAAATCCACGAGCGTTGCCCGCAGATTCCTGGCGGAAATCGATGTATAGAAGCCAAGGGACAGCCGTCCCGCTTCGCCACGGCCGACGTGGTGCGTGCTCTTCGCCAGCGAATCCATCTGTTCCAGGATTGATCGAGCAGTTCGGAGAAAATCTCGTCCAGCCATCGTTGCTCGCACCCCGCCGCTGGATCGCTCGAAGACGGTCATACCGAGTGAATGTTCGAGCTGGCTAATGCAACGGCTAAGCGTGGATTGCCGAAGCAACAATACTTCGGACGCGCGCCGAAAGCTCCCGTGACCCGCTGCTGCCACAGCGTATCGAATATTCTGCAGATCGACGTCGGACGTTCGATTACGACTAAGTGTTCTATGGGATTATGTTCGCTGACCATTCTTGCCACTACTGAACATTCGTGCCACTAGAGGACGCTTCAACTCACCCATTCTTGCGCGACGGCGGCCTCGTGCCTGCAGCGCTCGGGAGCCCCAAGAAGCTGCCGGTTGAACGCAATGCGCTTGAACCAGTAATGAAGGCCGAGCAGGTCCGTAAATCCCATGCCGCCATGAATCTCGGTCGCAAGCCGGGCGATTTCGCGTCCGGCATCGCCCAGGTGCGCCTTTGCCTGCAGCGCGGCAGCGCGCGCTTCCTCGGCAGGCCCGTCCTGAGCGTGAGCCGCGTACCAGACCAACGAGCGGCACGGCTCGAGCATGGTGATAATGTCGGCAAGCGTATGCTTGACGGCTTGAAACGAACCAATCACACGATTGAACTGAACCCGCTCTTTGGAATAGAGCAGCGCCTTGTCAAACATGGACTGCGCCGCCCCCAGCGTGTCGCCTGCGAGCATGACGCGACCTGCGTCGAGCACGGCGGTCGCCGCTGCCTTCGGGTCGTTGGCGGCACCAAGGATCGCAGCCCTCGCATCATGCAATACCAAAGCCGTTACCGGTCGCGTGCGATCCAAGCTGCGATGCGTGCTTACGCTGACACCGGGTTCCTCGACCGCAGCGAACAGGGCAGCACGGCCGTCACCCAAATAAACGATGAAATGCGTCGCATCTCCGCCATCGAGCACACCCGTTATGCATCCGGACAGTTTATTTCCGTCAAGGCGGGCGACTGCTTCGCCGGTCTGGCCCGACATGCCGGCGAACCCGACCCCGATCCGGACTTCGCCGCTTGCGATCCGCGGCAGCCATGCTTTTTGCTGGGCGCGGTCTCCACTTGCAATCAGGGTGAGGGGGGCCATGACCAGCGCAGCCGTGAATGGCGTTGGTGCTGCGTGATACCCGAGTGCCTCCGCGGCAACAGCTGCATCAAGCAGCGAGAGGCCCAGACCCCCAAAGTCCTCGGGGACCATGATGCCCATGATGCCTTGCTCGGCAAGGCCCGACCATAGTTCACCATCGAAGCCCAAGCCGCCCTCGGCAATCTCGCGCAACTTGTTCATGGGCAGTCTTTCGTCCAGAAAGCCGCGCAAGGACTCCGTGAGCATTAATTGCTCTTCGCTGAGACCGAACTCCATGCTCACCCTCTCACGGCTGGTGGGACGGACTTCGGCTCGCGCGGCAGGCCCAGCCCGCGCTCGCCGATGATGTTCTTCTGAATATTCGATGAGCCACCACCGATGATGAGGCCGATGTCGTACATGTTATCGATTTGCCAGGTGGTGGCTTCGTCGTCTTCCGCCGCTTCGCCGACCGGTTCGTAAGCGAGGCCCGCCGCACCGAGCACGTCGACGACCAGCGATGACAGCCGATACGCAATCATCGTCCCGTTCAACTTGACGATCAAGCGCTTGACCCCCGAATCCTCTCCCTTCGCCTGCTCGGTCATTAGTCGAAGACCGTGGTATTTCGAGGCCATCACCTCGCCCTGGAGTTTCAGCAAGCGCTCGCGATACTCGGGGATGTCGATGAATCGGCAGCCATCGAGCGTCGTTTTTTTCATCAATTCGACAGCCCTTGCCAGACGGTAGGTCAACTTGTTGGCGTCGCCGAGCAGCATCCGTTCGTACTTTAAGGTGACATTGGCGACATGCCAGCCGTCGCCGCGTCCCATCACAATCTGGTCGGTTGGCACGCGGACATCCGTGAAGAACGTCTCGTTGAACTCGGCGCGGCCGGTCATTGTGACCAATGGGCGCACCTCAATGCCAGGCGCATTCATGGGGACAAGAAGATAGGACAGCCCATCGTGCTTGCTCTTGTCGGACTCTGTGCGACAAAGAAGGAACATCATGTCGGCGTAATGGGCAGAACTCGTCCAGATTTTCTGGCCGTTGACGATGAATTGGCCGTCCTCGACACGGGCGCTGGTTTTGGCGGCGGCAAGGTCGGAGCCCGAACCGGGCTCCGAATAGCCCTGGCACCAAATGATGTCACCGCGGATGGTAGGCCCGATCCATCGAATGCACTGCTCCTTCGTTCCGACCTCGAGCAATGTCGGCACCAGCATGGAAATGCCCTGGTTCATGATGCCTGGAGACACGCCCGCGTTCGAGAACTCTTCGGCGATGATGGCCAGTTCCATGATGTCGACCGGCAGGCCGAAGCCGCCATATTCGCTGGGAATGTTGCGCGAAAAATAGCCGCGCTCCAGCAGAAGCTTCTGCCAATCCAGGGCTCTCGCGTCAGGCCGCTTCCGTCCACCCCCCGTTTTCGGCGAAAGGTGGCCGTATTTCTTTACGAAGCCGCGCGCTTCCTCCTGGAGGGCGCGATGTCGGGCGCTGTAGCGGAGGTCCATAGAGATGCGCTTTCCCAGGCGCGGTTTGTGCCTGTTGCTCTACACGGAAAGGACGAGCCACGGTCGATTGACCGCGCTACGGATTAAATCTAACATCTGTTCGAAATAGTCGTGCCTTAGGTGACCGGCGTCAAGTAGAAAGCTTGAACGATTGTTCCTTCGTCACGGAAATCGTTCAGGCGTTGCGAGCCTCCGTGGGAGCTTTGCCTCATGTCACTGAAAGAAAAGGCCGCCATCACTGGCGTGGGAGAGACCGAGTACACGCGCATGTCGGGCAAGAGCGTACTTGCGCTTCAGCTCGAGGCTTCGTTGAATGCGATTGCGGATGCGGGGCTCAGTCCCAAGGAAATCGACGGCATTATTCCATACTCGAACTCGCCGGTCGTAGCCGAAGACTTCGTCACAAATTTCGGTATATCCGACCTGCGCTTTTCGGCCACTGCGCCGCTCGGCGGAGCCAGCTGCGTCGCGGCCATACAATGTGCGCTGCTGGCGATCAGCGGCGGCGTCTGCAATCACGTGCTGATACCGATCGGGCGTAACGGCTCGTCCGCAGGCCGCATCGGCACGCGGGTTCAGCAAATGCCCCAGTTCAAGGTGGTGGGCGAGTACGAGATGCCGGTGGGCGCGATCGCCCCGGCACAACTCTATGCGCCGATGGCGCGTCGCCACATGGAGCTGTTCGGCACGACGAGTTTGCAGCTTGGCGAAATCGCGGTCTCTACCCGTCACAATGCCATTCTCAACGGCCATGGGATGATGACGAAGCCCCTGACGATCGAGGATCATCAGGCCTCTCGCATGATCTCCGATCCCTTGAGGCTCTATGACTGCAGCCTGGAAAGCGACGGCGGCGCGGCGATCGTGGTCAGCGGCGCAGACCGGGCAAGCGATCTTCGCAAGCCACCGGTTTACATCATGGGGGCCGCCGAGGGGCACCCGGATTCCCCGAGCGTCATCACGCAACGCCCGGATTTGACGCGGCTTGGAATCGCCAAGGCGGCGCCCAAGGCCTTCGCCATGGCCGGCGTGTCGCCCGGGGATATCGACGTGGCCGAGATCTACGACTGCTTCACCTACATCGTTCTGTGTCAGCTCGAAGACCTCGGCTTTTGCAAGAAAGGCGAGGGCGGCCCGTTTGTCGCGAGCGGAGCCATTCGGCTTGGCGGAAAATTGCCGGTCAACACCCACGGCGGCCTGCTTTCTCAGGCGCATATGGTCGGCATGAACCATATTGTCGAACTTGTCCGTCAACTCAGGGGCGAAGCCGGCAAGGCCCAGGTCAAGGGCGCCGGGATCGGCCTGGTGACGGGTTACGGCGACATGGGCGACGGGTCCGTCGCGATCATGCGTAGGGGGTGAGCGCCATGACCGCCGAGGCCTACCTCAAGCCCGTTCCCGAGCCGACCCATGAGTCCCGGCCTTATTGGCATGGACTGAAAAGCGGACGGCTGCTGCTTCAGAAATGCGGGCAATGCGGCAAGATCCGTCACTATCCGCGACCGGTTTGCGACGCCTGTTATTCGTTCGAGGTGAACTGGATTGAGGCCTCCGGCCGGGGAACGGTCCATAGCTGGACGATCACCCATCACGCCTTCAATCCCGGATTCAAGCTCGAAGTCCCGTACATCCTGGTGACTGTCGACCTCGACGAAGGCGTGCGGATGCAAGTCCCCCTGCGCGGCGCCGGAGCGGCCGACGTCAAACTCGGACTGCCGGTTCGCATCATTTTCGAACAGGCCAGGCCCGACCTGGTGACTCCCGCCTGCGTAATCGCCTCGTGACCATCTCCTAACCGGACCGGCATCAGCATGACCATCGACGTTGACGCGCTACGCAAGCATATCGGGACGAAAATCGTCGAGCAGGATGTCGCCACCCAGGCCCCGCTCCGGGGACTCGCGGTGACCTTCGATCGGGAGGAGCGAATTCCCGCAACCGGGGAAGCGATCCCGCCCGGGTGGCATCTGGTGTATTTCGCGGCTCTGTCGCCCAAGGCGAGCCTCGGCGACGATGGATTGCCGACATCTGGCGGCGTTCTGCCGCCGATGCCGTTTCCACGGCGCATGTATGCGGGAACCGAACTGAGCTTCCACGATCCGCTTCGCGTCGGCGATGCGCTGACGCGCGAGACCGAGTGCAGCGATATCTCGCTGCGGTCGGGGGCTACGGGCACATTGATCTTCGCAACCCAGACCCGCCGCATTTTCACGCCGCGCGGGCTCGCGCTCGTAGAACAGAGCCACACCGTGTTCCGCGAAGAAGTGAAGCCTGGAGAGAAGAGCGCCACACCGAAAAGGAACAAGCCGCCAGCCGATACACCGTGGCGCCGGGCGATTACGACGGACCCGGTTTCCTTGTTCCGCTATTCCGCGCTGACTTTCAACCCGCACCGCATTCATTACGACCGGGACTATGCGATGCGCGTCGAAGGTTATCCCGGCCTTGTCGTGCATGGACCCTACTCGCAGCAGTGCCTGATCGACCTTGCGCGCGATCACGCTCCGGAAAAAACGCTAAAATCGTTTACGCAGCGCGCCCGTGCACCACTGTTCGACACGGCGCCTTTCAGCGTCGTTGGCCGCGCCGTTGACGGCGAAAAAGGAGCGGAGCTGTGGGCCCTCACACCGGAGGGAACCATCGCCATGGAAGTCACAATACGATACGCGTGAGAACAATGGTTAATGCAAAAGTTGTTTTGACGGATATCAATGATTGTGGCCAATCCTCGCTTCTGTGTAAGCAGTTATGCCCCGAAGCGCGCGTTAGCTTAAAGAAGCTCCGCCGCAAAGCCGATGATGTTTAAGCAGCCATGTGGGTTGACTTCACGATAGACGATCTGGCGATCCTTCAGGCTCAGCTACGGCTGCTCATGGCGCAACCCGCGAGTGTAGATCGTGCGGCCGACGAGTGGGATCAAAAGAGCGCGGGACGGGCAATTTGAGAATGATCGCTTCTAGGGTTGGCAAAATTGCAACGTTGACGTCGGACAACGTGAATAGCGGCGCTCCGCTTCTGCATTTCGCACATGCGACCGGCTTCAATGCGGAAACGTATCGACGCTTGCTGGAGCAGCTATCAGCAAGATTCCGTGTCGTCGCGTCCGACGCGCGTGGACATGGACGCACCACATTGCCAGCAATTCCGGAAAGGCTAACAAGTTGGGAGACCTATGAATCGGACCTTGAGGAGCTTCTTGGCGTTTACAAGGAGCCTGCCTTCCTCGTGGGTCATTCGATCGGTGCAACCGTCAGTGTGATGCTGGCGGCCCGACGGCCAGACTTGGTGCTCGGTGTGGGCCTGCTCGAGCCGTCATTTGTCCCATTCGAGAGGGCGTATCGAGTTGCGAGCGAGCGGCGGGAGGGGCGCATCGTGGATTTCGATATTGCAATCCAGGCGCGCAAGCGCCGATCGACATGGGCGTCCCTGCCGGAGATTCGCGAGTCTTATGCAAAGAAAGCAATGTTCGCCACCTGGCAAGACGGATTTCTTGAAGATTATCTTGAGGGCGGGTTGGTGTTTCTAGCAAACGATCAAATCCGGTTAGCATGTGATCCATCCTGGGAAGCTGCAACCTTCCAGGCCGCGACGACCGATTTTTGGGACATTCTTCCTCGCTACAAAGGCAAGTTATTGTTGGCCTACGGCTCGCGATTTAGCACTGTAAGTGATGCCGATGCGAAGAAGATTGTCGAACTTGCACCTCAAACTCGCGTATTCAATTTTCAGGAGAATAGCCATTTTCTTCCAATGGAACGGCCACAAGCACTATCTCGGCTGATTATGAGTGAGTTTGATAATTCCTAGCGTGGCTATCGCCGCGGATCGATTGAGCGATTCTACTGTTGCGCCGGCGCGGCGATTGCGATGAGGCCGTCCAACGTGATTGCGCGCGACTGGATCGTGGCGCCAAGCATCGGTTGTTCAGCGGAAAACATGCGGCGCATTCCATTAGAAATCACGGAGATGACCCGGGAATCAATCGCGGAAAAGTGGACATTGACGATAACTGCTTCCAACCCACATAGCAGCCATGTGTTGATCACTCTTCAGACTACTGGGACACGTTTGGCGGCGACGGCGGCCGGTGAAATGACGTCGATATCGATCGGCACACGCCAGCGTTCGGTGTAGCGCACCTGCGGCGGCGCGTTGCTGGCTGGCGCGCCTTCCAGCACAAAGCCATCGAAGCCGCCGCTCATGACCTCGTTGCATTTCTGCACATAGACGGGGAATCCGCCGATATAGGGCATGAAGACGCGCGGCCGGCCGGGGATGTTGGCGCCGACATACCAGGAACTGCAGGTCGACCGCAGCGAGACCGTCGATACGTCGTTGACGTGCTCGACCCAGGCGTCCTCATCTTTCAGAACGGGCTCGATGGTCGCGGCCCCGACGTCGCGCAGGTGGGCCATGCAGTCCGCCAGCCAGTCGACATGCTGCTCGATCGCCTGGATCATGCTGGCGAGCACCGAGGGGCTGCCGGGACCGGTGATCGTGAACAGATTCGGGAAGCCTGCCGATGCGATACCGAGATAGGCGCGGGGGCCCGCCCGCCATTTCTCGGCCAGCGTCAGGCCGTTGCGGCCGGTGATCCTGATTTTGTCGAACGATCCCGTCATCGCGGCAAAGCCGGTGGCGCAGACGACGGCGTCCAGTCCGTACTCGACACCGTCGACCTCGATGCCATCGGCGGTGAAGCGCTCGATCGGCGTCCGGGACACGTCGACCAGCTTGACGTGAGGCAAATTGTACGTCTCGAAGTAGCCGGTATCGACGCAGAGCCGCTTGCAGCCGAACACATTGTCCGGGGACAGCAGGTCCGCCGTCGCCGGGTCTTTCACGATGCTGCGGATCTTGCGCCGGGCGAAGTCGGCGATGGTGTCGTTGGCGGCCGTTTCGAACAGAAGATCGCCGTAGGCGCCGAGAAAGGGCAGACCGCCGCGGGCCCAGGCTTCCTCGTACTGCTGTTCACGCTCTTCCGGGCTCGCTTCCAGCGCCGGCCTGGTGTTGAAAGGAAAATAGAAGCCGGTCGGGCGGCCGCGCGCCTTTGCCCGCAGCGCCGGATACTCGGCCTTGGCCGCCTTCAGGTATTCCGGCGTCAGTTCCTCGTTCCGGGCCGGCACCGACCAGGTCGCGGTGCGCTGGAATACCGTGAGGCTTGCGGCCTGCTGCGCGATGATCGGAATCGACTGGATTGCCGAGGAGCCGGTCCCGATGACGCCGACACGCAGTCCGGTGAAGTCGACACCCTCCTGCGGCCATTCGCCGGTGTGATAGATCGGTCCGCGAAAGTCCTCGAGACCCCTGAAGCTCGGCCGGTTCGGCGCCGACAGGCAGCCGACGGCCATGATGCAGAACCTCGCCAAAACCCTGTCGCCGCGGTCGGTCTCGATCAGCCAGCATTTGGCGTCTTCATCGAACGTTGCCGCGGTGACGCGCGTGTCGAACACGATATCCCGGCGCAGGTCGAAACGATCGGCAACGTGGTTGGCGTAGGAAAGGATCTCGGCCTGCGGCGCGTATTTCTCCGACCAGTTCCACTCCTGGTCCAGCTCCTCGGAGAAGGAGAATGAGTACTGCATACTCTCGACGTCGCAGCGTGCACCTGGATAGCGGTTCCAATACCAGGTGCCACCCACGCCACTGCCGGCCTCGAAGACCCGTGCCGAAAAGCTAAGCCCGCGCAGGCGATGCAGCATGTACATCCCCGCAAAGCCCGCACCCACGATAACAGCGTCGAAAACTGTTCCCATTTCGCCTGGGCGCTCTTGTCGCGTTGTGGTGTCGGCAATCATGGCTCGTGTCGTCTCCTTGCAGGTCGACGAAGCTAATCGAGATAAAGCTCTTTCTCCGCAGGCGCCAAAGGGTTCGCAAATAAAGCCTGAGAAATTCATCTCGTACGCCGGCTCGCCTATTAATTCCTGATTTTTATATTTTGGTAGGCGGGCAGGGCAATGCACCAGTGGCCGAAGCTGGTACATGGCGGATCTAAACGCAGAGCTGGCTAGCTATATGCCGCAGGCGGACGGCATCGGAGATATTTGCAATGGAATGGAATCAGCACCAACCTGGCCGGCAACGTCGGTAAATCGACTTTGCCGGCCAGAGGCAATTCATTTTTGAGTTTCAGACTTGGCATAATCCGCCGACTGCTCTTTCACGACGCTCCAGACGTCGTCTTGAAAGCCGGCGATCCAATCGGTTTGCGGGACCCATTTACCTCCGTCCCACATTTCAATGCGTGTCTTGCCGCCGCCGCCATGATCCTGTGCCGTGACTGTAATAGGTGCAATCAGCCCGTTAGCATCGTAATTTTTCAGACTCTCAAGACCAGCCTTAATTTTGTCGGGTGTTAGCGGCCAACCGCCATTCTTGATCGCAAGGCGGGCGCCTTCGAATGCGATCGAGTAGATCGCAAGACCAGTGTTGTAGTAGACGTCCTCGGTAAATTTACGGTCACCGTTGCCTTTGCCTTTGTCGTAAAGCTCTTTGATAATCTGCTGAACCAACGGCTGATTTGAGCCGCCGGCGACGTTGGTGCCGCGTTTCAATCCCTTAGCGACATCGGGCCCAATATTCTTGATGTCGACCTCGTTGAGCCAATTAACGGCGATATACTTTTCAATCGAGATCCCGTTGCGCTTCATCTCGCGCGACGCGATCACATGCATATTCGACAGGCTCCAGCTCACAATCCAGTCCGGGTTGAGACGACGGATCTGCGTCCATGCCGAGGCCTGATCGTTGCCCGGCAGCGGATACGGCACGAGTTGCAACTCGAAACCTTCCTTCTGCGCCAGCGTCTTTAAGATGCCGATCGGTTCCTGTCCGAACGGATAATCGATATAAAAGAACGCGACCTTGACGCCCTTCAGAGTTCCGCCGGACTTCTGTTTGATGTATTCGATGTCATTGGCGGCCTGACCCCAGTAGGTCGGTCCGATCGGAAATACCCATTTGAACACGTTGCCATCGACCGCATCCCCGCGACCGACCAGTGACTGGATCAGGATGTTGCCATCCTTCATGATGCGCGGAAGGACCGCGCGCGATACCGGCGTCGACAACATGTCGAACACCATCACGCCTTCGCGTTTCAGGCGTTCGTAGCATTCGATGCCGCGTTGCGGCTCGTTGCCATGGTCCTGAACGATCAGTTCGATCGGATGGCCTTCGAGACCGCCCTTCGCATTGAGAAGGTCGGCATAGTCGCGCACAGCCTGGGCAATCTGCGGCGTGACGAACGTATAGGCTTTACTCAGGTCATAGCACAGAGCGAAGCGGACCGGATCGGCCGCGGCAGCAGGCACGACGTTGAACAACGCCAACGCTAGTCCGGCTAGTATAGATAGTAATTTCATTTTACCGATCCTCCCCTGGTTGACTGAGTGAACTGAGCAAATTTTAATGATTCCAGCTTTTATCGAACGGCGTACATCTGGCGATCGTCAGGTCAGCCAACGTTTCCGCCGGCTATAATGTTTGATGTCGCGAAAGTTCTTGTTTTCCGCGCCTCCCAGGTAGAACTCCTGAATGTCGGGATTTTTCTTCAATGCAGCCGCACTGTCGTGCATCACGATGCGGCCGCTTTCGATGAGATAGCCGTGGGAGACAATTTCGAGCGCGGCAATGGCGTTCTGCTCAACCAGCAATATCGAAAGTCCTTCATCGCGGTTGATGCGGCCGAGGATCTGGAAGATTTCAGCGACAAGAAAAGGAGCCAGTCCCAGGCTGGGTTCGTCGAGCATCAATAGTTTTGGCTGGGTCATCAAAGCACGGCCGATTGCGAGCATTTGCTGTTCGCCGCCGGAGAGATAACCCGACGCGACGGTCCGGCGCTCGTGCAGACGTGGGAAATAACTGTAAACCCGGTCCTTGTTGCGGTTCATGTCCTGGCGGCTATGCAACGCCGAAGCCGCGATCAAGTTTTCGTCGGGCGTGAGATGTTCGAACACCCGGCGCCCTTCGAGCACGTGGGCGATCCCCAGCTTGACGCGGTCCTGCGGCATCAGGCCGCCAATGCTTTGGCCGCGGAACTGCAATTCGCCCCGCCGCACCTCACCCCGCTCGGCCGTGAGCAAACCGCTGATCGATTTCAGCGTCGTACTCTTTCCCGCGCCATTGGCGCCGAGCAGGGCCACCATTCCGCCCTCGGGCACATCGATCGAAACACCCTTGATCGCAAGTGAGACGTGGTCGTAGACGACCTCAATATTGTTGAGGGACAGTATCTTAGCGGTAATCGGTGCGTTCATGGCGTTCGTGCTTCCCGCTATTTCTTCGTGTAGCCGAAAGGCCATACCAGAAGATAGTCCCGAATGTTGTTGTAGATCTTCCCAAGCCCCAGCGGTTCAATCAGGAGAAACCCGATAATAAGCGCGCCATAGAAAGCTTGGGGTAGATGAGCCAGAGTTTCGATACCTAGCGAGAACCCGAACTTGGTCGTCGCCCAGGAGATGAAACTGTTCATCACGCCCGGCATCAGCAGAATGAACGCGGCGCCGAAATAACTGCCGATGATGCTGCCCAACCCGCCCACGATGACCATCGCCAACGCCTGAATTGAGACGTCGACGGAAAACTGCTCGGGGGTTACGGCATGGTAAAATGTACCGATCAGGATGGCTCCGCTCACGCCACCGATGAACGAGGATGTCGCGAACGCCACCAGTTTGAAGTAGAAGCTGTTCACGCCGATGACCGCGGCTGCGTAATCTTTCTCCCGAACAGCGACCAGAGCGCGGCCGAGCGCGGTGCGCCGCAGATTGAGCATGAAGGACGTAACCAGCACGCACCAGACGAGGGCGACGTAATAGAGTCCTGCATCGGAGGTGACAGCCCGACCCAGCAGGCGGATGTCAGGTGCCTGCAACGTGGCCTGTGTACCACCGCTGATCGCGGGCACGTGCGAAATCGTCCAATCCATCACGAACTGCAAGGCAAGCGTGCTGAGCGCCAAATATAGGCCTTTCACTCGCAGTGCGGCAAAAGCGAACACACTTCCGATAACCGATGCTGTTATTCCCGCGAGGACGATGGCAATCTCCCATGGTATGCCTGCCCTGGTGGCATGAACCGCAGCGTAGGCGCCGATTCCCATCACCGCTGCGTAGCCTAGATGAAATTGCCCCGCCCATCCGAGGATCAAATTGAGACCGAGCGCGCCCGCAGTCCAGATAAGCCAAGGCAGCAAATAACTGCTGAGATAAAGCGTGTTCATGTAGATCGGCGCGGCCAGCGCCAGCAACAGCAGAATACCGATCATCCATCGATCGGCAGGGATCGGAAATAGCGCGCGGTCGGCGCTATAATCCGCATGAAAAATCCCGGCTTGACGGAATAGCATGTTCCTAAACCCTCTCGATGTCGTGGCGACCGAAAAGTCCGTGCGGTCGGATCAAGATGGTCAGGATCAGCATTGCCGCATCGACAAGATCGCGACTCGCGCCACCCAGCAGGGGGTCGAGAACGCTGGATGCAATTCCCTCGACGACGCCGAGCAGGACGCCGGCGAGCAACGCGCCTCCTATACTGTCCAGTCCGCCCAAAACGGCTACGGTCACGCCCTTGAGCAGCAGTTGCGCGAGCGATTGATCGACGCCCTGTACCGAACTCCAGAGCACACCGGCAATCGTCGCGACCACCGCCGACATGGCCCAAGACAGCGCGACGCCGCGCTCGACCGAAATGCCGACCGACCAGGCCGCCGTATAATCATCGGAAATCGCACGCAAAACCACACCCACCCGGCTCCGGAAGAACATCACGAAAAAACCGAACATCGCAATTGTGACCACCGCTCCAAAAGCGTAAGCGCGATTGATCAATAATGGACCGAGAAAAAGCGGGGCATCGCTGATGCCCAGATTCATGGGGCGCGTGGTACCGCCCCAAATGGTCATCGAGCCGGCTCGCAGGAAAATCTCCAGGCCAAGCGTCATCATCAGGATCATGATGATGGGGCGGCCGGCGAGGCGCCGCAGCGCCACCCGTTCGATGGCCAACCCGATGATAAACATTGTTATGATCGCCAGCGAAATCGCCGCCCAGATCGGTGCGCCCGCGCTGTTGGCGAATGCGAGCACGACATAGGCGGCCAGCATCGTCATCGAGCCCTGTGCAAGATTGGGCACCGATGACGATTTGTAGATCAGGACAATTCCCATCGCGACAAGTGAATACATCAAGCCAATAAGCGCGCCGTTGGCAGCAGATTCCATCAACGATATCGCGTCCATGCTTCAGGCCTCCTGTACCGACAGTGTGCGTTCGATGACGCCGACTTCGCCTGACTCGTAGCTGACCTTTGCTTTCATCAGCACTGTGTTTTCATGCCCGTAGATGGCGTCGATGATCGGTTTGTAGCGCTCCTCCACGACGTTACGGCGGATTTTCCGGGTTCTGGTGATTTCGCCGTCGTCGGCATCGAATTCCTTGTGCAGGCAGACGAATTTCCGCAACTGCAATCCGTGCGGCAGTGCACTGTTAACGTGCTTCACCGCGGCGGCGATCAGGGCGATGACCTGCGGCTTCTGCGACAGGTCGGCATAGGAGATGTAGGAAATGCCGCGCAGTTCGGCCCAAAGGCCGACAGCTTCCTTGTCGATGCAAATGATGGCTGACAGCGTATCGCGGCCGCTTCCGAGTACCGCAGCATCCTTGATGTACGGACTGAACTTGAGCCGGTTCTCAATATAGTTGGGAATATAGCGCTCGCCCTTCGCAGTGTGCACGACGTCCGACAGGCGCCCCAGCACCACGAGGTGCCCGTCAGGTTCGAGGTAACCGGCGTCTCCGGTGTGTAACCAGCCGTCTTCGAGGCTTTCGCGCGTGGCCTCGTCCTGTTTGAAATATCCGCTGAACACGCTGCCCGAGCGGACCAGGATTTCGCCGGCGTCGCTTATCCGGATATCGACGCCCGGCAGGGGTCGTCCGACGGTGTGGAGCCTTACCTCGTTGAGATCCTGGATGGCATTGTAGGCACTGGTTTCAGTCTGACCATAGAGTTGGCGCAGTTTGATGCCAAGCGCGCGGTAAAAGACGAACGTATCCTCGCCCATCGCTTCACCGCCGGTGAAGGCGCCACGCAGCCGGGTCAGGCCGAATTGGTCCTTGATCGGTCCATAGACCAGCCACTCGCCTATTGGGCTCAACAACCGCTGCTTGAGTGTCGGCTGACGGCCTTCGAGCTTGCGTTTTTCGGCTGAAATGGCCGACGCCATAAAAAACTTGTAGACCAGCTTCTTCAGCCACGAGGAGTCTTCCATGCGCACCTGGATGGTGGTCAACAGGTTGTCCCAGCTGCGCGGTGCGGCCAGATAGAAAGTCGGCGCAATCTCGCGCAGGTTTTGCAGCACGGTCTCCTGCCGCTCCGGAATATTGATCGTGAAGTGCAGTGCGATTCCGGCGCCCATCGTCACCGCGAAGTCGCCGACCCAGGCCATCGGCAGATAGGCCAGAATGCTCTCGCCGAACTGGAACGCTCCGCCTCGATAGGCATTTCGAACGCCGGCCAACAGGTTACGATGCGACAGCACCACCCCCTTGGGCTTGCCGGTGCTCCCGGAGGAATGCACGAACACGGCCGGGCCCTCGGGCTGCGCGCGGGCGATCAGCTCGTTTCGGAGATTGGGGTTGCGGATGACTAGCTCCGCGCCCTTTGCCTGAAGCGTGTCCCATGAGATCAGGCCCGGATTGGCGTAAGCGGCCAGTCCACGCGGATCGTCGTAGATAATATGCTCGATCGTCGCGCCTTGCTCGCGCAGATCGAGTATTTTGTCCACTTGTTCCTGGTCTTCGGCCAGCGCGAAACGCGCGCCCGCCTCGTGAACGAAGTGGCGAATTTCATCGAGGGTTGCATCCGGAAACGCCGGCATTGCGTATCCGGCAAGCGCGCCGGCGGCCAGCATCCCGGCGTAAAGTCGAGGCCGGTTGTCGCCGAGCACCAGCATGACGTCGCCTGCCTTGAAAGCCAGTCCTTCGAGACCCGCGGCGCAGCAAAGTACGATATCAAACAGCTCCTGCCACGTCGTCTGCTTCCAGATGCCCTTGCTTTTCTCGCGCATCGCGACACGATCGGGAAAGACTTCGGCATTCCGCGCCAGCACACGGATCAGCGTGGTATCGGTTTCGAAATTCCAGGCCAAGGCCGGTTCAGCGCGCGACATGCGCACCCCCGATGTATGCCTCGACCACCCTTGGGTCGGCGACGACGTCGGCCGGCACGCCGCTGCCGATCATTTCGCCATAATTCAACGCCAGCATGCGATCGCAAATGCCCGTGATGACGTCCATGTGGTGCTCAATCAGCAGCACGGTGACGTTGCGCTCATCGCGTGCATCCAGGATGAACCGCGCCATGTATTCCTTTTCTTCCTGGTTCATCCCCGCCATCGGCTCGTCGAGGATCAGGAAGCTGGGCTCGGCGGCCAAGGCGCGCGCCAATTCGACCCGCTTCTTCAGGCCGATCGGAATCCCGTCGACCAATTCGTCGCGCACGCCTTCAAGCTGCAGAAAATCGATCACGTCTTCGACCGCGGCGCGGTTCAACGTCTCGTCGCTGCGGGCAAGCCACCAATAGAGCGCCGTACGTCCTACACTGGGTTTCATGTGAATGTGACGGCCCAGAAGGATGTTATCGAGTACGCTCATACCATTGAAGAGCGCCAGGTTCTGGAAGGTGCGGGCAACTCCCAACGTCGCGACATAGTGTGGCGCCAGGCCCGTGATGTCCCGGCCGTTCAGCAGAATGCGTCCACGCTGTGGCGGATAAAATCCGGTGATTGCGTTGGTGAGGGTGGTCTTGCCGCATCCGTTGGGGCCGACAAGGCCGAATATCTCGCCGCGCTCGATGCACATATCGATTCCGTTCAGCGCGACAATGCCGCTAAAGCGTCGCTCGACAGACCGGCATTCGAGTACTGGGGCGTCGCCGCCGCGATCCTTGAGGGTCAACTTGAATCCCGTTTGAAGGTCAATCTGTTAAGAACACTTTCAGTTTCCAAATCTAACGCCTGTTAGGCATTTGGGCAACTGAAGAGTGTGGTGCGTTGCAATTGGCCAAACGACCGTACACGCCTCATTGTGCGAGATATGCGCCCCGCCCACTGGCTAAGAGAACTTGGCTAGTATCGGTCACGCGTACGTCGGCAGTGCTTATCCGGCGCCCCAGTTTGACCACCATGCCGCGAGCGAGAACTGTCCCGCGGGTGGCCGGCCGATGATAATCGACCCGAAGATCTGCCGTAGCACTTACAATAACCCCGGCTGCGCGAACGGCGTAAAGGCCTGTTAAATCGATCAGGGCTGCCAGGATTCCACCGTGAGTTGCTTCGATTGCAGTATTGGCAACAAATTCCTCGCGCCAAGGTAGAGAAATTTCGATTTGTTCACGAGCGACCATGACGGCTTTCAATCCCAGCCACCGGTGGAACGGCGAAATCATCAACGCCTTTTGAAATTCAGCAATAGTCTCTTCGTTGCAGGATCCAGTCTCATTCACTCGTTCGCTCCTATGTATATTCTTTCAGCAATCAGGCACTGATCTGTCACTAGCTGCGGTCATTGGTTCATTCCTTCGACAAAGCTCTCACAAAATGGGTCGACTTCGATTGCGGGGCTAATCGTCGCGTGTATCGCCATTACGTTGTGATATCTGCGGTTCTCGAAAGAAACTGACGACGGCTTCAGTAAATGCATCATTTCGATCGCCAACGACCATATGACCCGCGCCGGCAATATCGGTGTACGTAGAGTGGGGAGCAAGTCGAAGAAACTCTTGCGCAGCATCCACGCTTACCAAATTGCTTGATCCTCCACGTATCAGGTGAATCGGTAGCTTAAGTGTTTTGGCAGCGTCGGCCAGCCGGTTTTCGGACTGGCCCACTTTGCCATTTGTCACAGAAGTTATGAAGCGTGGATCCCAATGCCAGCGAAGACGTCCGTCATCGCATCGTCTCAAATAGCGGTCGAGGCTCTCCGAGCCTTTCCGTTGCCGTCGATTTGGCAAATAGTTGGCGATCGCATCTGCGGCTTCATCGGTCGAGGCGAAACCGTCCGCCAAATGTGCCCTCATGAAATCCAGGACGTGCGCAACGCCGACCGGCTCCATATTTGGTGTAATATCTACAAGCGTAAGCGAAGTGAAGGATCCTGAGCGAAGTTCACCTTCGGCTATCAAGCCCGCCAGGCCGCCGAGGGAAGCGCCGACGAGAGCTGGTTTCTCGTCCAGTTGATCAGACATCGCAAGGAGATCCATCGCAAAGTCGTCGAGTTGGTAAGAGCCCGATGGCGACCATGCACTTTCCCCGTGGCCACGCAAATCCATCGCAATTGCACTATATCCGGCCTGCATCAAGGCCCGTGCAGTTCGAGTCCACGCCAAGCGGGTCTGGCCCCCTCCGTGCGCCAGCAAAATCGGCGAACCCTCACCAAACACGTCGGCTACAATCGCGTGTCCCTGAGCCCCGCAAAAAATCTTCTGTTTTTTCACTTGCGTCCTCAACTATCGTCACACCGCGCTCAAGTTGTTCCTTGTTGAAACGGCACCTCGAAATAACGCCCAACACCTGGCAATCGCCAAGTCCTCTCTAAGAGTTGTCGAATTTGACTGCGGCGCGATCGATTTCGCCCTTGTCGGTCTTCGGCAGTTGATCGACGAACACAATGTGCTTTGGCTTCTTGTAGCGTGCGATCTTTCCGGCGACGAAGTCGATGAGCTCGTCGGCGGTGACATTCGCGCCAGTTCGGCGCACGCAGATCGCTTTGATGGCTTCGCTCCACTGGGGATCAGGCACGCCGATGACCACGACGTCGGCGATATCTGGATGTTGGAGAATCGCGTTTTCAACCTCCGCCGGGTAGACGTTCTCCCCACCCGTCTTGATCAGCTCTTTCTCGGGAGCACGGCCGGCATACCAGAGATAGCCATCGGCATCGAAATAGCCGATGTCGCCGGTGTGATGCCAGCCATTACGGAAGGTGTGGGCGGTATCGGCGTCGTTATTCCAGTAGCCTTTAAAAACGGTGGGACCACGCACCACGATCTCGCCGGTTTGTCCGGTGGGCCTTGGCTTGTCGGCGCTGTCGACGACCGTAATGGTGCGCCAGAACAGGGGGCGCCCAGCTGATCCTGGCCGGTTGCGGTAGGGCGACAGCGTTGCGAGGCCCGATGTCTCGGACTGTCCGAAGGCTGCCCAGAATACCGCGTGGGGGCAGGCTTTCTCGAAGCGTTCAATCGTCGCCGGGGTATCCAGTCCGGTCACAGCGCGCAACGTCTTCAATTCGTCGCCCTTGGCCTGATCCATCAGGCCCGCCAGCATCGGCGCGAACTCCGACATGACGGTCACCCTCTCGGCGGCAATGTCGCAAACCGCCTGTTGCGGGTCGAATTTCGAAGCGATGACGCTGGCGCCGCCAGCCTGCTGTACCGTCAGCATCAGGCCAAGGCCGGCGACGTGGAACAGCGGCAGCACACCAAGATTGACGTCGCGCTCGGTCAGGCTCCAGGCCTGCACCAGCGAGCTGTGCGCCGTTAGAAGGTTGGCTTGCGACAACAGCGCGCCGCGCGGCCGCCCGCCGACGGCGGCGGTGTGAATGATTACGAAGCCATCATCGGCGCTGAAGTTCACGTCAGACATCGACGCGTCCGAAGCCGCAAGATTTGCGAGCGGCGCAAACGGCGCAGTGTGCTTGCCGATGCCAAAATAGCTCCGGACCGAAGGTAGCGACGGTTTTAGAGCCGCGATAATCTCCTGGTATTCTGCCCCCGCCACAACCAGCACCGGCGCACCGTCGGCGAGGACGTAGCCGATTTCTTCGGCGTTGAGCCGGAAATTAACCGGCAGCAGGATCGCGCCGAGCCGTGCGACCGCTCCGATCACATCGATCATTTCGAGCGAGTTTTGCGAAAGGATGGCGACGCGGTCACCGGATTTTACGCCCTCGCGTGCTAGGCCCGCCGCCAGCCGCTCGACCCTTTTCAGATATTCACGATGGGTGATGCGCTGGCCTTCAAAAACGAACGCGGTGCGGCCGGGAAAAAATTCCGCATTGCGGCGGTACACGTCGAGGAAAGTAAATTCTTTCAGGGGCATCGAGTCCTCGATGTTATGCACGATCTATCTACCGCAAAGTGCTCCACTCGAAGAAGGTCTTCGAAGCCGTCGCTCGCAGCGCGCTTTGTCAACTCTCGAATTTTGGCTCACGTTTTTCGAGAAAGGCAGCGATACCTTCCTGTGCGTCTCGATGCATGAATAGGAGCGGAAAACCATCGATGGCGTGCCGTATCTCATCGCCACCGAGGCCGCGGTTGTAAAACGATTTGGCCATCTGCACCGCAAGCTTTGGTTTTGATGCAATTCGTTCGGCAAATGCCAGGGCGTCCGTGAGCAGATCGCCGTGAGGAACCACACGTAGTACGAGGCCTAGTCTGAATGCCTCATCCGCGCTGATTGGATCGCCGAGGATACTCATTTCTTTGGCCTTGGCGCGGCCGACCATATCGTGCAGGCGTACAATCGCAAAACCGGGCAGTAGTCCGAGCTTGATCTCCGGTACCGCGAAGCGTGCGCGATCCGATGCGATGATAAAGTCTGAAGCGATCGCGAGTTCAAAGCCACCGCCGAACGCAATACCATTGACGGCAGAGATTACGGGTTTGCGGCAATTTTCCGGTGCCGCTAATACCGCCAAAGCCTCGATCATAAACTTGCGTACTTTGTCCGGATCAAAGTTGAAGCCGCTAATATCGGCGCCCGCGCAAAATGCCTTGTCCCCGTTGCCGGTGATGATGGCGACGCGGACGTTGTCGTCTGCATCCACTTTCTTCAGGCCATCCAGAATACCCTCACGGATGCCTGTGCTGAGTGCGTTAAGCTTGCCCGGCTCGTCCAGCGTAAGGATGGCGATCTTCCCTTTGGTTTCATAGTTGACGCTGCCTAGTCTCATCGCAGTCTCCCTTACGTTATGGCGCCCTGTCTTTAGCGAAACGCGCTGAAATCCGGCTTGCGCTTCTCGAGGAATGCATTGGCGCCTTCCTGCTGTTCTTGTGTCGTGAAATAGGCGGGTGCGACCTCGCGGACGAGGTCATCCATGTCGCGCTCCATGATCGGCGCCATGTGATAGTAGAATGAGCGCTTGAGAATCTTCAGGCAAGTGGGGCTCAAAGCCAGGAGTTCGTCGCAATACTTCCGCACCTCGACGTCAAGTTCGGCCATCGGAACGACGGAATTGGCCAGTCCCCAGTCGAGTGCCTGTTTGGCGGTGTAGCGTCGCGCCAGCATCCAGAGCTCTCGCGCGCGCTTGTGGCCAAGCACATTGGCGCTGTGCGAGACGATGTAGCCTCCGGCCGGGGAGCCGACACGTGGACCGTTCTGGCCAAAGATCGCATGCTCCGCGGCGATGGTGAAATCGCAGAAATAGGCGATGTGGTGTCCGCCGCCAATCGCGTAACCGTTGACACGCGCGATCACCGGTTTTGGGCATTCGACGATGTGGCGGTTAAAGTTGAATTTCAGTCCTTCGAGCCCGCTCTTGCCGCCGGCATCCTTCTCCCAGTTGACGTCGCCGCCGACGCAGAACGCGCGCTCGCCGGAGCCGGTGAGGACGATGACGCCAACTTTCTTGTCTGCGGTTGCCTCGAGGATCAGCCGCTCCATCTCTACGATGTTATCGCCGGTAAAGGCGTTGAGGGTCTTTGGCCGATTGATGGTGACGGTCGCGACGTAGTCCTTGACGTCGTACATGATCTCTTTTTCGGACACGATGGAACTCCATTTTGTTTTGGCGAAATTAACGGCCGACCTCAGCCGATCATGGTGTATCCGCCTGACACCGACAGGACCTGGCCGGTGACATGACCTGCGGCGGCGGACGAGAGAAACACTGCGGCATTGGCAATATCGTTTGGGCGACCCAGCTTGCGCAGCGGCAGCGCCTTGGCAACTTTCTCGAATTGCTCCGCCGTGAACATTGAGTCTGGTTTTGTCCACATGCTGTTGGCGCCAACTTCTTCCGTATCCACGGGAACAGTGACGCCAGGACAAACGACGTTGCAGCGGATGCCATAGCGGCCGTTCTCTTTGGCAATGGTCTTCATGAAAGAATTAACGGCGGCCTTGACGCCACCATAGACCGCCTCGCGCGGCTCGCCCGAGCGGCTTGCGTCGGAACTGATCGACACGATAGCGCCGGCCCCCTTCGGAATCATGATATCGAGCGCACATTTGGTGCAGTTAAGCACGCCGACGTAGTTGATCTTGATGATCTTGTCCCAGAACTCGGGCGTTGTTTGTGTAAAGAACATCAGTTGATCCCAGCCGACGTTATTGACGAGCACGTCGACGGTGCCATGCTGGGCGGTAGCCGCCTCGAACATGGCTTTGACCTGATCGAAGTCGGTCACGTCGGTCTTGACGACCTGGACGCTGGCAGCGCCGTTCTTGCGCGCAAGTTCGGCAACCTTCTCGGCTTGCGCTTGGTCGAGATCGCCAATCGTGATGTTGGCGCCCTCAACCGCAAACCCGAGTACGATGGCCCGGCCGATATTGGAGCCGCCGCCAGTGACGACGACCGATTTGCCCTTCAGATTGAAATCCATATTCGCCACTCCCTGTTCTGTCATTGAATTATGGTTGCTGATCGACCTCCACCACCACTACAACCGCGTTGCGCTCGACGGTTTCGCCTGGCCGGCAGTTGACTGCCGTGACCACGCCATCGATTTCGCAATTGATCCGCAACTCCATCTTCATCGATTCCAGTACGGCTGCGACATCGCCCGCCTTGATCGTATCGCCGACTGCGACGTTGACCTTCAGGATCATGCCCATCATGGGCGCACGCAGCTCGCCGCTGGTTTCGGCGACCGCGCTGATGTAGGTGAGATAGGGAATAGCCGTCAGCGTATGGACGCCGCGGCGATCGTGGACGAAGATCGTCTGGTTTTCTTGATAAATGCGCACCGTCTCACGCCGCGCGCCGACAATCGCTGTGAAGGTGTCGTCTTTGAGCGGGATGAGTCTGACCGGTAGCTTCTCGTCGTTGACGCCGACAATCATCGAGCCGTCGGCCTTGAGCGGTGCGAATCGGATCTCCGCGCTTGCGCCCGCGGTTTCGAGGTGCAGGATCGGAATCGGTGACAATCCGTCGCCACCCGCGGCCATGTGCCATCCAGTCATTTCGCGCGACTGCCACGGCCCCCTTGCGAGGGGCTGTCGTTGCCGGATCATCCAGAAGTAGGCGCCCAACGCCAACGCCTCGGCGTCCAAATCTTTTGCCTTGTCGACCAACTGGTCGATTTGCTCGTCGATCAGGCGTGTGTAAAAGGTGGCACTGCGCGTCGCTGGCAGGGCGAGCAAGCGCTTGAGAAATCCCTGATTGGTCGTAATTCCGAAAATCGAGGTCTCGTCGAGAGCCCGGTCGAGTTTGTCGAGCGCCTCATTGCGCGTTTCGGCGTGGGCGATGAGTTTTGCCAGCATCGAGTCGTAATACGGCGTGACTACCGACCCGCTTTCGACGCCCGTCTCGACGCGAACGCCGTCGGCGGGAAATTTGACGTAAGCGAGGTCTCCCGTGCAAGGGAGAAAATTATTTGCCGGATCCTCCGCACAGATGCGCACCTCGACGGCATGCCCGCTACATGTCACCGCATTTTGCGTAAACGGCAGCCCTTCTCCGGCGGCGATGCGGAGCATCACCTCGACAATATCGATGCCGGTGACCATCTCGGTCACGGGGTGCTCGACCTGGAGACGTGGGTTTACTTCCAGAAAATAATAGGTGTCTCCGCTCAGGATGAATTCGACAGTGCCGACCCCGCGATAGTTCAGGCGCTTGCCGAGCCGCACCGCGTCGGCGGCCATTTTGTCGCGAAGCGTTGCGGCGAGATTGGCGGCAGGGGCTTCCTCGATGAGCTTCTGGTGACGGCGCTGCAGGGAACATTCACGCTCGAACAGGTGAAGCACGTTGCCTTTGCCATCGCCGGCGATCTGCACTTCGATATGGCGCCCGCGTTCGACCAGTTTTTCGACGATCAGCCCGGGATAGCCGAACGAATTCTTCGCCTCACGCATGGCCGATTCGATCTCATTGGCAAGGCCATCGAGATCGGAAACGGCACGCATACCCTTGCCGCCGCCGCCGGCCGCCGCTTTCAGCATCACCGGAAGCCCGACTTCCTGCACGATCCGGGTGATCTCGGCGGCGTCCTCACTGGGCGTCTTGCTGCCGGGGATGATCGGCACGTCGGCCGCCTCAGCCTCCTTCTTGGCAGCGGCCTTGTCGCCGAGCCGTTCGATCACATCCGGTGTCGGCCCGATAAAAACCAGACCTGCCGCCTCGACTGCACGGGCGAACGTGGCATTCTCCGCGAGGAAGCCAAAGCCGGGATGGATGGCCTGGGCGCCGGCCGCTTGCGCTGCGGCAATCACCGCATCGATCCGCAGGTAGCTGTCGGACGCGGCGGCGCCTCCAATCTCGATGGATTCGCCGATCATCTTCACATGCAAGGCGTCGGCGTCGGCCGTGGAGTGAATGCCGGCAACCGCGACCCCGAGCCGATGGCAGGTTCGCGCGATCCGGCAGGCGATCTCGCCGCGATTGGCAATCAGGATTTTCTTGAACACGGAACGATATCCTCTGTCATCACATCCTGAACACGCCGAAGTCTGTTTCCTGCTGTGGCAGACGGCCGGCGAGATCAAGCAAGAGGGCCATCACGTCGCGGGTCTCGAGCGGATCGATCACCATGTCACACCAGGTGTTGCGTGCGAAGTTGTAGGCGTTCGCGAAATCCTCAAAAGTCTTGCGAACCGGAGCGCGATAAGCCTCGCGCTCTTCGTCGGTCCAGTTCGTACCGTCGCGCTTGTGGATATCGTCCTTGACCATCGCGAGCGTGTTGGCGGCCTGATCCGGCCCCATGATCGCGGAGCGCCCGTGCGGCCACATCATCATCGCATGAGGTTTGAAGGCACGACCGCACATCGCCAGATAGCCGGCTCCGTAGGAATTCCCGATGATCAGCGTGTATTTCGGCACGTTGGCGCTGGCCATTGCGGTGATCATCTTGGCGCCGTGCTTGGCGATGCCGCCTTCTTCCGCCTCGCGCCCGACCATGAAGCCGGTGACATCGGCCATGAACAGCAGCGGGATATTGCGCTTGCAGCAGAGGTCGATGAAGTGGGTCGCCTTCAGCGCGCATTCGGAAAACAGCACGCCGTTGTTACAGAGAATCCCGATCTCGAAGCCCATTATGCGGCCAAAGCCGGTGATCAGCGTCTCGCCATATAGCGGCTTGAATTCGTGAAACTCGCTGCCATCGACCAGCCGCGCAACAATCTCTCGATTGTTGGTGGGAATACGCGGGTCCGTGCTGATCAGCCCATAAATATCCCTGGGGTCGAAGCGCGGCTCACGCGGTGGCGCCACGTTCCACCGTTGCATGGGAATGTCACCGAGATTGGCGACGATATCGCGGGTAATCGCGATCGCGTGGCTGTCGCTTTCCGCCAGATGGTCGGTGACGCCGCTGACGCGGCTATGCATTTCACCGCCGCCGAGGGCTTCGACGCCGACCTCTTCCTTGGTCGCGGCATAGACCAGTTGCGGTCCGCCCAGGAACATGGCGCCCTGATTGCGGATGATGACGGTCTCGTCGCAGAGCGCCGGCATGTAAGCGCCGCCGGCGGTCGAGGGTCCGTGGACGATTGCGATCTGCGCGATACCCTCGCTCGACATCCGGATCTGGTTGTAAAAGATCGAGCCGAACTGCCCGTCGTCGGGAAAAATGTTGGGCTGGTCCGGCAGGTTGGCGCCGCCGGATTGCACCATGGTGACGCAGGGGAGGCGGTGTTGCCAGGCGAATTTCTGTGCGCGGACGTGCTTCTTGCAGGTGATCCCGTAGTAGGTGCCGCCTTTGACCGTGGCGTCGTTGGCGATCAGCATGCAGGCGCGGCCCGACACCATTCCAACGCCGGTGACGATGCTGCCGCCGGGCGGCACGCCGTCATATATGCCTTCGCCCGCGAACTGGCAAAATTCGAGGAACGGCGAGCCGGGATCGAGCAGCGCAGCGATCCGTTCGCGAGGCAGTAATTGCTTGCGCTCCTTGTGCAGCAGCCGCGCCCGTTCCGGACCGCCGACCATTGCAGCTGCGCGGCGCTCATGCAGATCGGCGATTCTCAAGCCGTAAGCGTCCCGGTTGCGGCGATACTCTTCGCTCGCAGCGGACACATCGGACTTCATGAGAGCCATTGCAGACAACCTCGTTCTTTGGGGGGTGATCTCTGAATAATTGAAGACGAATCGCCGGTAGAACCGCGCCTCACCGTTCCGGGTCTTGCTCTAATAACTGCGAGGCAAGCCCATCACGTGCTCGCCGATGTAGTTGAGGATCATTTCGCGATTGAGCGGCGCGGTCTTCAACAGCCGCACCAGCGGATAGATATCGAAGATGCCGTACTCCTTGGTGAACCCGTTGCCGCCGAAGCATTGCAGCGCGGTGTCCACGGCCTTGATGCCGGCGTCGGCTGCGGCAAGTTTTGCCATGTTGGAGAATTCGCCGGCTTCGCGGCCCTGATCGAAGATCCAGGCGGCTTTTAGTGTCATCAGCGATGCCAGCTCAACATCGGTGCGGGCGCTGGCCAGGGGATGCTGCAAGCCCTGATAAGATCCGATCGGCACGTTGTTGAAAACCCGCCGTTCCTTGGCGTATTCGACCGCGCGGTTCAGGGCATAGCGGCCGAGACCGCAGGAAATCGAACCGACGAGGATGCGTTCGGGGTTGAGGCTCTTGAACAGGATGCCGAATCCCTTGTCAACTTCGCCGACAATGTCCTCCGGCCCAAGATCGACGTCATCGAAGAAGACCTGCCATTGTGTTTCCGGCGCCGGAATGCTCACCGGAATATATTGCTTCTCCACACCCTTGGCTTTCAGGTCGACCACAAACAGGGTGAAGCCATCGGTTTTCTTCTGAACCTCGGTATGCGCTGTCGTTCGCGTCACCACCAGCGCGTAATCCGCGCCATCGGCGTCGGTGATAAATGTCTTCTGACCGGTCAGCGCGAAGCGATTGCCACGCTTCTTTGCTATCGTGGAAGTACGAATCGTGTTGGTTCCTGCGTCAGGCTCGGTGATCGCGAAGCAAAAGCGCGTCTTGCCGCCACACGCATCGGGCAGATAGCGCAATTTCTGCGCTTCGCTGCCGTATTTGGCTATGAATCCCAAACTCATTGCCGCGCCGACGACGAGGTTTAGCAGTGGAATGCCATTGTTTGACAAGCCCTCAAGGAACAGGTGCATCTCGACCATGCCTTGTCCCGAGCCGCCGTATTCCTCAGGCACCATCGTTCCGACGAAGCCATCCTCCGCAACCTTGCTGTAAAGGGCTTGGGGGAATACGTGCTTGTCGGCGCATTCCATCCAGTATTTGCGATCGAATTGCTTCGCAACCATATCGCCGTATTCGTAGATTTGCCGCTGCTCGTGCGTAAGATCAAAGTCCATGTCGGAACTCCGCCGCCGGCCGAAACCCGCGTTGTTCTAAGTTGAGAATTGGAAACCCTCTCGGGAACGCCGTCGAGTTTGTTGTTTGCGAGGCGGCCGGCTGTCGGTCGGCAGCATCAATTGCTTGCTATCTTTAGGCAGAAGCGGCTAGGATTTCAACCTAACAATCGTTCGAAAACGAACAAATGTTAGAAAATAATGAAGACCGTCAAGCCCGCATTTATTGGCTTGCGATCAGTTTTGGGGACAGCCAATTGACCGCGATGAAATCCGCTGTCGCGACCGGGTCGGACGAGTTCAAGCTCAATCGCGCGCATTATCTGGAACGGATCGCTGATCTTCAGAAGCGCCGAATGGATGCCAACCAAGGCGGTTCCGCCAAGGCTCGTGCCCTGCATAAATCGCGCGGACAGCTGCTGCCGCGCGAACGCATCGCGGCGCTGATCGATCCCGGTTCGCCGTTTCTCGAGTTCGGTCGCCTGGCGGGCGAGGGGATGTACGACGGCGTGCCGCCGGGCGCGACGATCATCACGGGCGTCGGACAGGTCTGCGGCCGCGGTTGCATGCTCATTGCCAACGACGCCACCGTGAAGGGCGGGACGCTGTTCGGCATGACAACGAAGAAGCATACCCGCGCCCAGTTGTTTGCGTGGCAACACCGGCTGCCCTGCATCACCATGGTGCAGTCAGGCGGTGGCTTCCTGCCGGACATTGCCAATATCTTTCCGGACGAAGGGCAGGCCGGATCGATCATGTACAATCAGGTAAAGATGTCGGCCGAGAATATCGCGCAGATCGCCGTCGTTCACGGCCCGTCAACTGCGGGCGGCGCCTACATTCCGGCGCTGTGCGACGAGGTGGTGATCGTGCGCAATCAGGGGGCGATGTTTCTTGGCAGCCCGCAACTGGTATTTGCCGCGACCGGTGAGACCATCGAGGTCGAACCGCTCGGCGGCGCGGAGATGCACAGCCGGATCAGCGGCGTCACCGACCATATCGCCGAGAATGACAGCCACGCGCTGGCGATCGTGCGCAACATCGTCGCCAACCTGGGAGAGCCGCCGCGATTGCGCTGGACGGTCGAGCAGGGTGAACCGCCTTGCCATGCGATCGAGGAAATCTATGGAATCGTCAGCGCCAACCGGCGCATCCCGACGGACAACCGGGAGATCGTCGCACGTCTCATCGACGGCAGCCGCTTTCAGGAGTTCAAGCATCTTCACGGCGAAACCATGATGTGCGGGTTCGCCCGCATCAATGGCTTTGAGATAGGCATTCTGGCCAACAACGGCGTGCTGTTCTCGGAAAGCGCGATCAAGGGCGCGCACTTCATCCAATTATGCTGCAAGCGCGATATCCCGCTGCTGTTCCTGGTCGACGTCTCCGGCTTTATGGTCGGGTCCGCCGTCGAGCGGCAGGGCATCGCCAAGCATGGCGCCAAGTTCATGACTGCAATGGCGTGCGCCGACGTTCCGAAATACACCATCATTACCGGCGGTTCATACGCGGCGGCCTATTTCGCAATGCTTGGCCGCGCGTTCAAACCGAACGCCACGCTGATGTGGCCGAGCGCCCACGCCGCCCTGATGGGACCGGAGCAGGCGGCGACAACGCTCGCGATGGTGCGCGACAACATTCACCGGCGCGAGGGCACCTCCTGGACCGACGAGCAGCGCGAGGAATTCAAGCAACCGATCCGTAGGGATTTCGAGGCGTTCGCCGATCCCTACAATTTTGCCCGCAATCTATGGTGCGACATGGTGATCGACCCGGTCGAGACCCGCGACGTCATGGCGCTGCTGCTGGATCTCGCCGGGCGGACGCCCGCGAAGAAAACGAAGTTCGGCGTATTCCGGATGTAGCCAATGCGGGTCTTAAGTCAGGCCTTCCTGAAGCGGGGCAGTGTGATCTCGTCATTGACCTTTTCGCAGACGAGCATGACCTCCATGTCGAACACGACATCTTCGGGCTTGCCGCCGGTGTAGGTACTGATTATCCGCGGTCCTTCTTCCAGATCGATCAGCAAGACAGCGTAAGGGGTATCGGCCTTGAATGCGGGGCCCGGTGCGCGGTGCACCACGCTGAAGGAATGAATCTTGCCGCGCCCGCTTGCCGGACGATGGGAGAGATTTTCGCCGCCGCACTGCCGGCACATCGCCTGCTGGTAGTATTGCACGTGGCCGCAATCGGCGCAGTGCTGCAGTAGCAGCATGCCGTCGCGCAGGCCGTGCCACAAGGCGGCGGAATCCGCGTCGGGCACCGGCACCGGTTTCTTCATGGCGTCTTCGGACGAGATCACAGCGTGTTCTCCGTTCCCAGGATGGTGGTGGCGTTAGTTGCAAAACCGGCACCGAGGCTGTGAACCAGCCCGAGCTCCGCACCCGGCACCTGGCGTTCGCCGCACTGGCCGCGCAACTGCGCGATCACCTCATGAAAATGAAACAGCGATCCAGGTACTCCCGAATGCGCGAATGACAACAAGCCGCCGTGCGTGTTCGAAGGAATTTGTCCGCCATAGGTCATCTGTCCGTCTTCAACGAAGCGGCCGCCCTCGCCCTTGGGGCAGAAACCGAGATCTTCCAGCATCATGATAACGGTACCGGTGAAGCAGTCGTATACGCCGGCAAGGTCCATATCTTTCGGGCCATATCCCGCCATCTCGTAAGCCCTGCGGCTCGACTCGACCGCGCCGGTGGTCGTCAGCGACGGCATCAGGAAAATATGTTCGTGGGTGTAACACTCGCCGCCGCCAAGAATGTAAATCGGGCTTTTGATGCCGAGCGCCTTGGCATGTTCGGCCGATGTCAGAATGAATGCCGCGCCGCCATCCGATATCAGCGAACAGTCAAGCTTGTGATACGGCGTCGTCACCATGCCTGAGCTTAGCACGTCGTCCACCGTGATCGGGGTAGTCTGCTGCGCGCCGGGCGTGCGCATCGCGTGACGCCGCTGGACCACGGCGACTTCCGCCAACTGTTCCGGTGTGGTGCCGAAAGCCTTCATATGCCGGTGTGCCGTCATGGCAAAGGTGTTCGCGACAGGAATGCCGAACGGCATCTCGTATTGCTGATCACGGCTTTCCGTCATCGAGCGCAGCGCCAGATCCGGCGTCAGGCCGGTCAGCAGGCTGTCGCCGCCGACCACGAGTACGACCTCGGCGAGGCCGCCATGAATGGCAGCGGCGCCAATATTGAACATCGTCGCCGCCGTCGCGCCGGACACCTGAAGCGTGTTCGAAAAGGTCGGCTGAATACCTAAATACTCGCTGAACGCAACGCTGAAGCGATGGAAGGGAGAAGCGAAGGCATGGCTCGACAGCACGCCGTCGATCTCGCTTTTCCCGATGCCGGCATCGGCCAGCGCCTTCTTCGCGGCGTCGGCGGCGAGCCATAACGGGCTCTTTCCCGGCACCTTGCCAACCGGCGACATCCCGATGCCGATTACCGCGACCTTGCCGCGTAGCGTTTGTTTACGAATGAAAGGCATTTGGTCTCCGCTCGGCGTTGTGCGTGAAGGTCAGCTTCCAGCCGTCGTGCGCGCCGAAGCGGCGCCCGTACTGCTGCCGGAGAATCCGAAGAACTTGGCGTAGGTGTCGACCGGCACCCGCTTGGTGACGAGCTTGTTTTCGGGCGCAGCCGTGTCCTCGTAACCCAGCGCCACGCCACAAATCAGGATTTCGGTGTCGTCAAACGAAAGTTGCTTGCGGATGATGTCGTGATACCAGGTGAACGCGGCCTGGCCACAGGTGTGCAGGCCATGACCGCGCGCGGCGAGCAGGATGTTCTGCAAGAACATACCCATGTCGATATAGCTGCCGGTGTTCAAGCGGCGGTCCATCGTCACGAAAAGTCCGACCGGGGCGTCGAAAAAAAGATAGTTGCGGTTCATCTGCGATGCGCGCGCGGCAATGTCTTCGCGGGCAATACCAAGCTTTGCGTAAAGGTCGTAGCCGAGTTCGCGCCGGCGCCCGATATAGGGCTCGTGCCATTCGGTCGGATAATACTCATATTCCGGCCGATGCTTGTCCGGTTCGGTTTCGGCAGCTTTCAGGATGTCCGCGCAGAGCCGATCCTTCACCTTGCCCGCGATCGCGTAGACCTTCCACGGCTGGATGTTGTGGCCACTTGGCGCACGCGCCGAGACCTCAATGATTTTTCGCACGACCGGTTCCGGAACCGGCTTGGGAAGAAATCGCCTGACCGAGCGCCGCGTCAAAATGGCTTCTTCGACATTCATGTTTCCGTCTCCGATTGCGGTGCCTTGCCGCGAGCAGTTTTCGTTCGACGAAAATTGCGACGCCAAGAGCTAATGGGCGTGTCCGTATTAGCTGTTTACCCGTTGCCTTTCGCCCGCCAGCCTGGCTTCGAGCTCGTGGCGCTGAACCTTGCCGCTGGTGGACCGCGGAAATTCCGAAAAATCGATGAACCGGAACTGCCGGGGACATTTGTATCCGGCAAGATCGCGCCGGCACAGAGCAAGCAGGTCCGCCTCTGTGATCGTGGTGTCGCGGCGCGACACGAATGCCACGGGAACCTCACCCCATTTCACATCGAGAGCACGCACGACCGCGGCCTCGGTGATCCCTGCATCACTCATCAAAACACGCTCGATCTCGGCTGGATAAACGTTTTCGCCGCCGGTCTTGATCATGTACTTGGCGCGATCGACGAAATCGAGCGAGCCGTCGTCATTGCGTCGAAACACGTCGCCCATGTGAAACCACCCGCCGCGAAAGTCGCGTGCGTTGGTATCATCAGCTTTCCAATAGCCGGAGAACAAAGTTGGGCTGCGAATAGCCAACTCTCCCGGTGCGCCAATCGGAACCTCCTTGTCGGCAGAATCGACGAGCTTGATGTCGCAGAACGCGCTTTGTTGCTTCGCCAGGCTGGCAGGTATTTCGCCTACCGGGATCAATGATCTGGTTGCCGGCGGCAAGCCGGTCTCGGTCGAACCAAAACTGTTGACGTAGGGAGCTCGCAGCAGGTCAGTGACCTCGGCGATGACATGCGGAGGGACCAGGTCGGCCATCGCGCCGCAAACACCAACGCCCTTTACGGTCGTGTTCCGCGCCTTGAAGCCGGCGATGAATGCTTCAATCATGCCCGGGATCAAGACGAACCAGCCGATCCGATGGCGCTCCAAAGCAGACAATAACGGCTCGATCTGGAAGCCGTCGACCACGACGACCGTTCCGCCACGCAAGAGTGTCGCGAGACTGTGGTCCGTGGATGCCATGTGAAACAGCGGCGCCCAGGCCACAAAGGTATCGCGATGCGAAATGTTCAGCTCGGAGCTGAACACCAGCGCCCGCATGATCATCGCCCGATGCGAAATGACGGCCCCTTTGGGCTGGCCGGTGGTCCCACTGGTGTAAAGGATCACCAGGCCGTCTTCGGACTCCGCTGCAATGGGCAGCGCATGACCGTTTTGTTCTTGCAATATATGCTCGTATTGCGGGCCGATCTTGATGATCTTGCGGTCCCCTACGGGAGAAAGCTCGAAATCTCCGGCCAGTTCTTCTTCAATAATCAAGAGCTTCGGTGAAACCAGATCGATACAATAGGCGAGTTCCCGCTGCGACAATCGCCAGTTCAGGCAAGCCGTGATGACCCCGAGATTGGCGGCCGCCAGCTCTACTTCGAGATATTCCGGTCGGTTGCGTGAAAGCAATGCCACGCGGTCGCCTCGGCGAAGACCCTGGCTCGCCAGCATCGAGGTTGCGCGATGCACACGGTCGAGGAGTTGCCCATAGCTGACATGTCTTTCCTGGTATTCGATCGCCACCGAAGATTTATGGATCAGCGCTCTCGCGCGAAACAGCTCGCCAATCGTGGGACTGGCGCCCGCCCTCGTTGTCAGAGCTTTTTCGTGTGCGTCCGTCACGGCAAATCCTCCGAGTCTTGCTCTCGCCGCCCCTGACGACGGCCTCAACTGAAAGTATAAGCTTGCAGCCTTTCCCGATCGGTTTTAAATTCTAACATCTGTTCGAATGAATTCATAGCAGGTTCGTGGCGAGGACGTATCGGAAAGCAGGAGAAATCTGCTGACTGCGATATGCATCGTCATCCCCTGTAAGATTTAACCCGACCAAGCAAATCAACCAAGTGTCCAGAAGGGAAGCCGATGTCCAATCGTTATGCTGCTTATACCAAATTGAAGCTCGACTATCCGTCCAAGCGGGTTCTCCGGCTCACATTCGACCGGCCCGAGACCTACAATTCGGTCGACGCCGAGACCCACACTCAGCTCACCAATATCTGGCGTGACATCAACGACGATCCGGATATCAACGCGATCATCGTGACCGGAGCTGGCAAAGCCTTTTCGGCGGGGGGCGATTTCGAGCTGATCAAGAGTATTCTCGACAACCCGGTCGCACGGATGTCGACCTGGAAGGAGGCCAAGGATCTCGTTTATAACGTTATCAATTGCAACAAGCCGATCATCTCGGCGATCAACGGCGTCGCCGTCGGTGCAGGTCTCGTCGTCGGAATCCTGGCCGATATCTCGATTTGTGGAAAGTCCGCGCGCATCGTCGATGGTCATACGCGGCTTGGCGTCGCGGCGGGCGATGTCGCTTGCATCATCTGGCCGTTATTGTGCGGCCTTGCAAAAGCAAAGTACTACCTGCTGACCTGCAAGCCGCTGTCCGGCGAAGAAGCCGAGCGGATCGGTCTGGTGTCGCTATGCGTCGAAGACGCGGACCTGCAGAGGATAGCAATCGAGACGGCCGAGGAGCTTTCCAACGGCGCGCAGAGCGCGATCCGTTGGACCAAGTACGCTCTTAACAACTGGCTGCGTGTCAATGGTCCGCTGTTCGATACCTCGACCGCGCTTGAGATTTTGGGTTTCACCGGCGCGGAGGCGCGCGAGGGATTGGCGTCGCATCTCGAAAAACGCAAGCCGGTGTTTCCACAGGATTGCCCGCTCTGATCCATGCGCGCGACGGTCATCTCAGAAGGGGGCCGGAATTTCACCCGGCCTTCTTCTTGCGGCAGCCGTTAGCCGAGAATTATTTCATCGAATTAACGATCTCGCGAAGCCTGAATTTCTGCACTTTGCCGCTCGGCGTTTTCGGCAAGGCTTCGAGCACCTCAATGCGCTCCGGCCAGTAGTTCTTGGCTACAGCGTTCTCCGCCATATACGCCATCAAGTCAGCTAACGTCAGTAATGCTCCCTCGCGCAGCACGACACAGGCACAGGCCCGCTCGCCCAAGCGTTCATCTGGCACTCCGACGATTGCGACTTCCCGGACGGCTGGATGGCGATACATCAGCTCTTCAATCTCGATCACGGGAACGTTCTCGCCGCCGCGGATGACGATGTCCTTGGTGCGCCCCGTGATACGAATGTAGCCGTCCTTGTCCTTGCGGGCGAGGTCGCCGGTCTCGAACCAGCCATCCTGATCGACGGCATAGAGATGCGGCCGCTTGAGGTAGCCCACAAAGGTGCCGGGGCCCCTCGCTTGTAGACGCCCCTCTTCATCGTGAGGCAGGACTTTGCCCCCGCCATCGACGATCCTGACTTCCATACCCTGGCTTGGGCAACCGTCGGTCTCGAAGACCTTTTCCGGTGGATCGTCGAGCTTGGTGGTCGTCACCAGCCCGTTTTCCGTCATCCCCCATCCCGAGACGATGTGCGCACCAAGATTCTGTGTGGCCTGGCGCACTAAGACACGAGGAATTGGGGCGCCTGCCGATACGAAAGTGCGCAGCGAACGCAGCGCTTCAGGCCGCCGCTCCGCCTCCGCAGTCAAATCCGCCAGAAACGGCGTCGACGCCATGGTCATCGTCACGCCCTCTGTCTCGATGATGTCGACCGCCTTGGCCGGATTCCAGATGTCCTGAAGAACAACCCGCCCTCCCAGATACAGCGACAGAAGCAGGCCGACGAGAAAACCGGTCTGATGGGCCATCGGCGAGGCCATCAGCACGACATCGTTGGCTGTGAGACGGATGCGATCCTCAAAATATCGCACGCTGTTCAGCAACGTATTGCCCGTATGCATCACCCCCTTGGGCTCACCTGTTGTGCCCGACGTATAAAGCAATTGCACGACATCATCGGCCGAGGCAGCGGTCGCTGCCTCAACCCGCTTTCCCGGCGAATTCAGCACGGTCTCGAAGTCTCGATTGTCGCCCGAACCGATAATGACGACGTGCTCAAGTGTGGGCACCTTGGCCTTGAGGCGGTCCGCCATTGCGGCGTGATCGAAATCGCGAAATCGCTGTGGAACGATCAGCACGCGCGTCTCGGCCAAGGTCAGCATGAATTCCATTTCGCGATCGCGGAAAATTGGCATGATGGGATTTGTGACCGCGCCGATCCGCAGCAGTGCGAGGTGAAGAGCCATGAATTGCCACCAATTCGGCAACTGATACGACACCACTTCGCCAGGCTTGACACCAAGCCGCAACAAATTAGCCGCGATTCGCTCGGCAGCTTGCTGCAGTTCGCCGTATGTCAGCGCCGTACGTCGGTTGGACGCAGCTTCGTAGCCAACAACCGCGAGCCGCCCTGGATCGTTTCTGGCATGCCTCGAAAAAAACTCGAGCAAGGTTTGATCGCTCCAGAATCCAGCGGCCCGCATCGCTTGCTTGCGTTGATCTGACAAGATCGGATCCATCGCCATTGTACGCCTCTCCTTATGAAATCCTTGGAGCACCGAGGTCGGGGCCCAGGGAAAGGTCCGCTTCCATCTCGCCCGACAGCTCGCCATTTCCTTCGTGGTTTATGCGGCGCCAAGTTTCTCGCGGAGCCTGTCAACTGCTTCGGGATTGGCGAGTGCGGAAAGATCGCCGGGATCCTTGCTTTCGAACACTGCTCGCAGTACCCGGCGCATGATCTTCATGTTGCGGGTTCGAGGCAGATCATCTACAAAAATTATCTTCTCCGGCCGGTACGATGCTCCCATGCCACTTACGATAGCGGATGAGAGCTCGTTGACAATTTCACTCTCGACGTTCGTACCTGGCATGAGCACGCAGGCACACACGATCGCCGAACCCTTTACCGGGTGCGGAATACCGAACACCGCCGCCTCGGAGACCTTGCCGGTGTCGATCAAAATGCCTTCGAGCTCGGACGGCCCGGTCCGCTTGCCTGAAATCTTGATGGTGTCGTCGGAGCGCCCGAGAATATAGTAAAGCCCATCATGTCCGCGCATCGCAAAATCGCCATGCACCCACAGGCCGGGAAGCGTGCTCCAGTAGCTTTCGATATAGCGCGCATCGGCCTTCCACAAGCTCTTGGTCAACCCGATCGACGCATGGCGGAGCACCAGTTCGCCGACTTCGCCCGGTGGCAAACTTTTGCCGGACATATCTACGATGTCCGCGCCGACACCGAGCGCCGGACGGGAGAACGAACCGGGGTTCATCGGATGGTTCGGCGTCCCCGTGAAGATGCAACCTCCAACCTCGGTGCCGCCGGAAATGTTGATGATCGGAAGCTTTCTCTTGCAGACATACTCGAAGAACCATTGCCACGGTGCGTTGGTCCATGCCTCGCCGCCCGACGCGGTCATACGCAGGCTCGACAGATCGTGGCGCTCGACGTCCTGCGTTCCATAGCGCATCAAACTACGGACTATGGTGGGCGATACTCCGAGATAGCTGACGCGATGATCCTGGATCAGCCGCCAGAATCGTCCAGTGTCCGGAAAATCCGGCGTGCCTTCGGCGATCAGAAGGCTCGCGCCGGCGAAACTGGGAATACACGCGCACATCGCGCCGACCATCCAGCCCATGTCACTGAGGAAGAAAAAACGGTCCGACGATTTGAAATCGGCGCAGATGATCATGTCGCGTGTGACCATAGAACCGATGAAGCTGATATGGGTCCAAACGCAACCCTTCGGTTCGCCGGTAGTTCCGGAGGTGTACAGCAGAATCGCGGGATCTTCCGCATTCGTTTCGACGGTCGCGATCGAGCCTTCCGTGCCGAGAAAGATATCGTGCCACCAGTGATCGCGGCCCTCCCGCATCGGGGTTTCGATCTTAAGGCCATCGCGATCGATGACGATCACGTGCTGCACCGTGGGCGAAGATTCCAGCGCGACGTCGAGGATCGATTTGAGCGGTGACGGCACGCCGCGTCGCCAGGTCCCGCTCGCGGTGATGACGGCCTTGGCGCCGCCATGGTTAAGCCGGGTTTGTATGGGAGCTGGACCGAAGCCGGAGAACAGCGGCATCAGGATCGCGCCCAATTTCAGCACCGCGAAAAACGCGATAAAGGTTTCCGGCAGGTTCGGCAAATAGAGAGCGACCACATCGCCCTTACCGACGCCGAGATTACGCAGTCCCTGCGCAAGCCGTCCGACGCCGCGGTCCAATTCGCGATAGGTAAGCGCGCGCTGTTCGCGCTTGTCTTCACCCTCCCAGACCAAAAATGTCTGGTCCCATACGGGCGTGCTGCGATGCTTGTCGATGCAGTTCAGCACGACGTTGGTGGTCCCGCCGACGCACCAGCGTGCCCATGGCTGCCCGCGCGACAAATCCAACATCTGGTCGTAACTGCGATAGAATCGAACATCGCAGAACTTAAAGACTTCCTCCATTAGCCATGCCGGATCGGCCTCAGCCTTCGACGCGAGGTGATCGTAATCGTCATATTCGGTTGCTCGCAGGAAAGCGGTCAGATTGCTTGCTGCAATTAGCTCCGGCGGAGGTGTCCATGCATAGGACGTTGGATTATTCATCGACTACGTTCCCTGATTTGCAGTCAAGTTCAATTCGAGATTGACTTACCGGCCGATTAGGAACGCATGCCCGATCGAACACGAGACGGTGGACAGGCCCGCCCGATAAGCATGTGTCCAGCCTGGACGGCTAATGCTAACGCTCTCGTCTTGCGAGTTCAATCGATTCTAACAATCGTTTGATAAATCTATTCGTATGGAACAACAAATGAGGTATCCATCTTTGGGCGCCGGTCGCGACCCGATTTGACTTGCCTCAATTTCTAACGTCTGTTAGGTGAGTGCAAGTACCAATCGAGGCGCAAGTGACAATCAACCCGGACCTCGCGGAATTTCTCGCTTCAACGCATTACGTGGATTGCGACTCACCTGCGATTAGAGAGTTTGTCTCGCGTGTGGCTGGCGACAAACAAGACCGGCCGGCCGCCGAGAAGGCAATCCTCCTATTTAACGCGGTACGAGACCAGATCAGATACGACCCCTACGCGGTGAGTTTGTCCGAAGCCGATTATCGCGCCAGCGAGATTCTCAAAATGCCTTCGGCGTTTTGTGTTCCGAAGGCAATATTGTTGACGGCCGCCATGCGCGCAGCGGGAATCCCCGCCGCGATCGGCTTTGCAGACGTTCGCAACCATCTGAATTCCCCCAAGCTGACGGAGTTAATGGGGACTGATCTCTTCATTTATCACGGCTACGTCGCGCTTTGGCTCGATGGGAAGATGTTCAAAGTTACGCCCGCGTTCAACATGGAGCTATGTGAACGATTTGGAGTTCGACCTCTTATCTTCGACGGTACGGCCGACGCCTTGTTTCACGAGTTCGATACGAGCGATCATCGCCATATGGAGTATGTCAATGACCGAGGTTGGTTCGCCGACGCTCCGATAGGCAAGATGCTTGAGGACTTCCGCATTGCATATCCCGCGCTGGTGACATTGAATACTGGTGGTGTCTCAATAGATGACGCTGCCTTCGGAGCGCCTCAATCAGGGGAGTAGGCCGGAGCGAACGAAACCACGGGATCTGACTACCCGAACCCAGGTGCGAGCTGAATACGACACCCTGGGCGCGCAGTTTATCGATGGCGCGGTCGGCATCATCCATTTGGCCCAGCCCGAAAATCTACGCACGGCGGCACAGGTTTCGCCGAGAGATGGCAACGGCGGCGATAGGTACGCTCATTTTGAGGCATGCCGCAATTCGGAAGGCTGCTTGGCGTATTGAACAGCGACACGTCCGACCTTTTCGCGCGCGATGACAAGTTTCTGAATTTGTGCGGTCCCGTCACCGATTTGTAGACCCATGACATCGAGGTAACGCTGATGAAACGGCAGATCGGTGGTGTAACCGTAGTGGCCGTGGGTCAGCAGGCACTGGTGGATGATCTCGCAGGTCACCTTCGGAACATACCATTTGCACATCGCAGCTTCCGCGGTGTGTGCAAGCCCGCGATCTCTGAGCGAAAGCGTATAGTAACAAAGCTGCCGCATCATGGTGAGCTGGGTCTCAGCTTCCGCGAGCGGAAAGCTCACGCCTTGAAACTGCGCGATCGGCCGCTCGAAGGCGGTTCTTTCCGTCGAGTATTGCCATGCTTCGTCGACCGACGCCTGCGCCGGTCCGATGCACTCAAGGCCGATCAAGGCACGGCTATAGTCGAAGCCCGACATGATTTTGGAGAAGCCCTTGTTCTCCTCTGCCATCAGGCACTCGGCCGGAATGAAGACGTCGTCGAAGAACACCGAGCCGCGACCGACAGGCTTAGTCCCGATATCGTCGAAGTGAGTACGCGTAATTCCGCTCTGCGCCAGATCGACAAAGAATGCGCTGACGCCACGTGCGCCGTCTTCGACCTTCCCAGTGCGCGCGAAGATGATTGCTGCGTCGCATTGATCCGAGAAGCTCATCGATGTCTTTTCACCGTTGAGGCGATAGCCATTTCCTGATTTTTCGGCTCGCAGAATAAGATTGGCCGCGTCCGAACCGCCCCGCGGCTCGGTCAGGCCGAGGCCGATGATCTTCTCACCGCGGGCCACCTGCGGAAGCCACTCCTGAGCGATTTCGGGCGAGGCGTGCTCTGCGAGCATCCCGCCGAGCAGTGACGCCAGGAGCTGGACGTAGCTGGCGTTGAAGTCTCCATAAGCGATCTGCTCGACAATAATGCCTGCCGTCACGCTGCTTTCGCCAAGGCCGCCGTATTTTTCCGGCAGATCGGCGCCGATCAGGCCGAGTGACCCCATTTGTTTCAGCATGGCACGATCGATGCGGTGTTCCCTTGCCCGCCTCTGATAGTGGGGGCCCAGCTTGTCCTTGGCGAAACGCTTCGCGGTTTCCTGGAAAGCCTGCTGCTGCTCGCTGAGTGCGTAATCCATCGCGACCTCTCCCATCTAGGTGATCTTGAGTTCTTGCATTCAGTCTAACAACTGTTAGAAATTTAACAACCAGCCACGGAGCCAAGTCCATGCTGACGCCAACCGATCCCGGAATACCGCTTTATCCTCATTTGCTATCTCCGCTGAAGGTCGGGCGAACCACGTTGCGTAACCGCATGATCATGGGGTCGATGCACACCCGCCTCGATATGGAGGAGAACGGCGTGCACAAGATGGCGGTTTTCCTTGCCGAGCGCGCCAAGGGGGAGGTCGGACTCATCATCACCGGTGGCTATGCGCCCAACACCGCGGGTCTGATCGAGCCTGGGGGACCGATGTTGACCGAACGTGCGCAAGCACTTGAACTTCGCCGCATCACCGATGCCGTTCATCAGCACGGCGGCAAAATCTGCATGCAGGTGCTGCATTCGGGCCGATATTCCAAGCAACAGGACTGCGTCGGTCCTTCCGACATCCCGACCCGCATCAATCGGTTTCCCCCGCGCGCGATGACTGGGGCAGAGATTGAACAGACGATCTCGGATTACGTGCGCTGCGCGCTGCTCGCCAAGGAGGCCGGGTTCGATGGCATTGAGATCATGGGGTCGGAAGGTTACCTCATCAATCAGTTCGCGGTGCTGCGAACCAACAACCGTACCGACGAGTGGGGCGGATCGGAGGAGAACCGCCATCGGCTCGCGGTGGAACTCGTCAAACGCTCGCGAAGCGCCACCGGCGACGACTTCATCATTGTCTACCGAATCTCGGCGTTGGACCTCGTCGAAGGAGGTGCAACCGGCGAGGAGATCGATCGGCTTGCCCAACGGGTCGAGGCCGCGGGCGCCGACATTCTCAACACCGGTATCGGCTGGCATGAAGCGCGCGTTCCCACGATCGCTTACGTCATTCCGCGCGGCGCATGGCGTTTTGCGGCATCGCGTCTGAAGAAAGCGATCAGGATTCCGGTAGTGGCATCAAATCGCATTAATACGCCGGATACCGCAGAAGAAATTCTAGCGGCGGGGGATAGCGACCTAATATCGATGGCCCGCCCGATGCTGGCCGATCCGCACTTCGCCAGGAAGGTGCGGGAGGGCAACGCCGGCAAAATCAACATCTGCATTGCCTGCAATCAGGCCTGCCTCGACCTGATCTTTTCCGAGCGGACCGCGAGTTGCCTGGTTAATCCGCGTGCCTGCCGCGAGACTGAGTTTGAGGACGGCCCGGCTCAGACCTCGCGCAGGATCGCAGTGATTGGCGCAGGCGCGGGCGGTCTCGCAGCTGCCGCGGAAGCCAGCCGACGCGGGCACAAGGTAACCCTGTTTGAGGCCGCTGATCGCATAGGCGGGCAACTCAACCTTGCCCGAGCAGTCCCGGGCAAGGTCGAGTTCGACGAAATGCTGAGTTATTACAGCGGCCAAATCGCCGATGGCGGCGTCGATCTCCGGCTGAATTCGGCGCCGGCGGTCATTGACCTGAAAGATGCACGGTTCGATGCCGTCGTTGTCGCCTGTGGTGTCCATCCTCGCGTCCCGGAGATTCAAGGCATCAATCATTCGAAGGTGATATTTTATAACGATCTATTGAGTGGCAAACGCCACGCGGGGCGGCGAGTGGCCATCATCGGCGCTGGAGGTATCGGTTTCGATGTCGCGGAATACCTCTGCCATTCGCAGCCTGATGAACCGCCAAAATCACGGGCGATGGATATTCGTGAGTTTCAGCAGGAGTGGAATGTCGATGCCAGCCTTACGAAAGCTGGAGGGCTATCGGGCGATCCGCTGGCGCCAAAGCCAAGTCCGCGCGAAATTACGATGCTGCAGCGCAAGAAGACGCGGCCTGGCCTCGGTCTCGGCGTCTCGACGGGTTGGATCCTGCGTAGCAGTCTTGAAAAACGCGGAGTCAAGATTGTCGGAGGGGTGACCTATCAGCGAATCGATGATCTCGGGTTGCATTTCGTGGTCGACGGCGAGCCAAGTACGCTCGCCGTCGATACGATCGTAATTTGCGCCGGCCAAGTATCCAACCGCGACATGCTTGCCGAACTGCTCGAGACCGGAATCGAGACGCATGTCATCGGCGGCGCCAAGGAAGCTTTCGAACTCGACGCGATGCGCGCGGTCGAGGAGGGCGCGCGGATCGCGCAAGCGCTTTGAAGGGGGTGGGAGCCTGAGATGAGTTCGCAAAGTAGCCGGCCGAGTTACGGGTTCACCGACGACGAGCTCTCCACGATCCCGACAGTGTACCGACCCGATCTGTTCGCCGGCCAGACCATCATCGTCAGCGGCGCGGGGAGCGGACTCGGGAAGGCGATCGCATTCCTGTTTGCGAGGCTTGGCGCCAATCTGGCAATCTGCGGGCGCGATGCTGAGAAGCTCGCCCGCGTCATACCGGTTCTAGAGGGCCTCGGCGCCCGCGTCTTCAGCAGAAGTCTCACGATCCGCGATCCCGATCAAGTCAACGAATTCGTCAAAGACGTCTGGGATCATTTCGGCCGTCTCGATGTGATGGTCAACAATGCTGGTGGACAGTTCGCCCAGATGGCCATTGACTTCAAGCCAAAGGGCTGGAACGCAGTGATCGACACCAATTTGAATGGATCGTGGTGGATGATGCAAGCCGCGGCGCGCGAATGGATCGATCGCGGCAAGACCGGTAATATCGTCAATATTGTCGCGTTGATCTGGCGAGGCCTGCCAGGGATGGCGCACACTGTCGCGGCGCGCGCCGGCGTGATTTATGCGTCCAAGACCGTCGCGGTCGAATGGGCGCCGCACGGCATCCGGGTGAACTGTGTCGCGCCGGGCGTCAATGAAACCACGGCATTTGGCCGCTATGTTCCGGAAGGCTCCGCGACCTACAAGGAAGCGAATCCCATGAAACGGCACGGCGACGCCTGGGATATCGCCGAGGCCTGCGTTTATCTCGCGGCGCCGTCCGGGAAATTCATCACGGGCGAAACGCTTTCGGTAGACGGCGGGCAGCAAATGTGGGGCGATCCGTGGCCTGCCGGACGTCCGGAATATTTTCGCATTGGTCAGACGTAAACAAGCTCCCGAAATCGAATATTCGATATGCCACCACAGCGTTAGCGATTCTGACCGCTACTACAATCCTGCATCGCCGCGTTCGCGTTTGGCAAATTTAACGGCGTCGATCATGTCGCGGGCGTCGTGGGCAAGGTGTAGCGTCTCGCCGCCATCGATGTACCAGTCCTCGCCGGTGACGAATTGACCGAGCGACGAGGACAGAAAAATGATTGCTGCAGAAATATCCTCGACGCTGCCCATGCGTCCCAGCACGTTACGGTTGAGCCTGACCCAGTCGTCCGGCGGTATCGGATAGCGGCCAAGCGCCTCAGTTTTGATGGTTCCGGGTGCGACGCAGTTTAGGCGAATACCGAACTCGGCCCACTCGTAGGCGAGCGTTCGCATCATCGCAGTAACGCCGCCGCGCGCTGCCGCAGTATGCACGAAGCCGCCAAGGCCGCTGCGGATACAGGCGGTTACGAACACAATCGATCCGCCATGCGCCAACATGAAATGGTCCGCGGCAGCCTTGGTTACCTGCCACGAGCCGATCAGGTTGTTGCGGATCACGGTCTCAAAGCCCTTGTTGCTGAGTTCGCGGGCTGGCGTCACGAATTGTCCGCCGGCATTATTGACGAGGATATTGAGCCCGCCGAACTCGGCTTTGATCTTCTGCATCGCGCGTTCGATCAGGTCGGGCTCGCGAATGTCCGCCGACACGGCAAAGGCCTCGCCACCCGCGTCGCGGATTACCTTTGCGGTGCTCTCTATCGGATCGATGCGGCGGCCGAGAACGGCGATGCGGGCCCCGCAGCGCGCCATCTCAATGGCCGTGGCGCGGCCCATTCCTGTGCCGCCGCCGGTGACGAGTGCGACCTGACCCTTGAGAAGGTCCGGCGCGAAGCGCGTTTTTGAAGGACTTTCGTGCATCACCAATCCCATGCCTGAAAATGCTTTTGCGTTCGGTCAGGTTTAGGATATTCTAACATACGTTAGAATACATAAAAAGGCAGATCGATGTCAGACAATGAACCTATTCGTTACTCGGTCGAGGATGGCATCGCGACGATTACCATCGATCGGCCCGCGCGTAAGAACGCCTTGTCGGTTGAGGCGATGAACGGTTTGACCAATGCCTGGGAGCGTGTCGAACGGGATTCCCAGGCGAGGGTGGTGATCCTGACCTCGGCTGACTGCGGCGTATTCTCCGCCGGTCTGGACCTCAGGCAGGCAGCCGAGATCAGGGCGCGTGACGGTGTCGATATACTGACCCTGATGCGCGATCCGATGCAAACGGCCATGCGCACCGTTTCAAAGCCAATCATCGCGGCGATGACTGGGTCGCTGATGGCGGGCGGGATGCTGCTGGCGCTTAAGTGCGACCTTAGGATAGGCTTACGCGGAACACGAGCCGGGATTACCGAGGTCAAGATGGGGCGGGGATCGCCGTGGGCGGTGCCGCTGCTCTGGATGTTGCCGCAACCGGTGCTGATGGAACTCGTCTTGACCGGCGAGACCCTGCCGATCGAGCGGCTCGCGGAATATGGCTTCGTCAATTATCTGGAAGAAACACCCGACGCTGTTCGTGCGAGTGCATTGCAGCTTGCGCGCAAGATTGTGGAAGGCGCACCATTGTCGGTGAGGGCGGCCAAGGCCAGCGTGTTGGCCGCGATGGACCTCGGCTGCGAGAAGGGACTCGTTGAGGCCAACCGGCTTCATGTCGAAACCTACGCAAGCCTCGATGCCATTGAAGGCCCGAGAGCCTTTGCCGAGAAACGCAAACCGGTGTGGCAAGGTAAATAAGGCAAGGCAGATGAGGATTGTGCCGAATGATATCCGCTTTCATGCTTTCAAGTCGATAGCGGATACCAATCCTTCCGACAATTTTTCCTTAGCCCGCAAGGTCAACGATGAGCACACACCACGCCGGCACCCCGAATCGCTCGGCTTATTTCGGCGAAGAACATGAATTGCTGAGAGCCCAGCTACGGCGTTTCGTTGAAGAGGAGATCAAGCCACACGCGCTTCAATGGGAGCAGGATGGTATGGTGCCGCGCGACGTGCTGCGGCGCATGGGCGAGCTTGGCTTTCTCGGTATCCGCTATTCAGCGGAGTATGGCGGCTCCGACATGAACACGTTGGCCACCGTTGTTTTGGCCGAGGAACTGGGACGGTCAACGTTTTCGGGAGTGGCGATCACGGTTCTGGTTCATACTGATATGGCGTCGGTGCACCTCTACAACGCCGGCTCGCAGGCATTGAAGGACCGCTTCATGCCGGATGTCATTGCGGGGAAGAAGATCGTCGCGGTCGGCGTCACCGAACCTGGCGCGGGCTCCGACGTGAAGGGCATTCGCACCACCGCGCGCCGCGAAGGCGATAGCTACGTGCTCAATGGCGCCAAGATGTTCATCACTAACGGTGTGCACGCCGATCTCTACTGCATCGCCGCGATTACCAATCCCGACATGCGGCCCTCGCAGCGCTTGTCAATGTTGCTCGTGGAGAAGGGAGCGCCTGGGCTTCGTGTCGGACGTGCCCTGGACAAGAAGGGGTGGCGGTCATCCGACACGGCGGAGTTGCTGTTCGAGGATTGCCGGATTCCCGCCACGAACCTGCTTGGCGAGGAAGGGCGCGGCTTCTACGCGATCATGCGAAATTTTCAGAACGAGCGGATCGTGATCGGCGCGATGGCGATGGGCGAAGCACTAGCTGCGATTGAGATTACATTGGACTGGGTTACGCAGCGGCAGACCTTTGGCGCGCCGCTATGGTCCAGGCAAGCTATCCGTCATCGGCTGGCGATGCTGGCGGCCAAGGTCGAGGCAGGACGGCAACTTGTCTATCACGCAGCATGGCTGGTAACGCAGGGGATCGATGCCACCAAGGAAGTATCGATGGTCAAGGCTTATTGCGGCGAGCTCGTCAACGAGGTGATGTACACATGCCTGCAGTTTCATGGCGGCATGGGTTACATGCGCGAGAGTACGATCGAGCGAATGTCACGCGACGCGCGCGTTCAGTCGATCGGTGGCGGTGCCACCGAGGTGATGCTGGAGGAGGTTGCCAAGCGAATGCGTTAAAGCCGCACACAATCGGTCGTTAGTGTGGCAAAATACCATTGAAGATTAACAACGTGGTGCGGTCCGCCAAGTCTTGCACCGAGCTATTTTTTCGCGCATCAAACCACTCAACTGTCCAATTCATAGCACCAAGAATAAACCTGCGTAGGGGAACAATCAATATCTCCGGGCGGATTTCGCCGGCACGCTGCGCATCCACCAGCATGTCATCCCAATATTTGCCATAGGCGCGGCGCAGTGGACGATGTCGCTTCTTGATGCGTTCGGGCAACTGCCCGTAGACACGCATATTGGCGGAGGTATAGTCGCTCTCTTGCAGCAGGGTGACGAGATGAGCTTTGATCGCGGCGCTGATCTTGTTCCGGTGCGACCCCTTGCCAAGGTCATTCACGCTTGCCTTTACTGCATCGAATATGCGTTGCAACCCGAGTTCGAGGATTTCGTCCAATATCGCGGTTTTCGAATCAAAGTGGTAATAGATGCTGCCTGCCTTCATTCCCGCCTTGTCAGCGATCTGTCGAAGTGTGGTTGCGGAATAGCCCTGCTGCCGAAAAAGCTGTGCTGCGACCCGAAGGATAAGGTCACGTGAAACCTGCGATTTCGGCGGCACGGAAAGTGCGACTTTTTTACGCTTGGGCTCGCGCTTGGCAACCCGCTTCATTCCCGATGAAGATTTCAAATCTTGCTCGCTTAAACCCGAATGGCATCACCGTACAAAGCCCAGCTTTTGCACCAGATGAGTAAGCCCTTGTAATAGACCAACAAGGCTGTTCGGGCAACATTGCGAAGCTCTGAAACTACTTTCAATGGGCGGCCAGAGAACGACTCGAACCTCGGACGATACATCATGACGATCCGACCGTAATAGACGGATCGGCCTCTTGCAAGCGAGCCGGGCCTTGTCCCATTGGTCTGGCCGGCTACAACTCGATATCGCCGGCCAGCAGCCGCTGGGCGATGGTGCGTGCCAGGATTTCGTTGGTGCCGTCGGCAATGTTGATGATTCGCAAATCCTGCAAGGAATGGACGAGGCCCACCTCGTTGGTGAGGCCCATGGCGCCGTGGGCCTGTATCGCCTGATCGACGGCCCGATAGCCCACCTGTACGGCGTAGGCTTTGGCCATCGACAACTCCTTCACAGCCCGCTCGCCATGATCGAGCAGCATCGCGGCGTTGAGTCCCATCAGATGCGCGGCGTGAAGTTCAGTGGCGGCGCGCGCGAGCGGGAACGAGACGCCCTGATACTCGGCGATCTTGGCGCCGAACGCCTCACGCTGCTTCACATAGTCGAGCGCCTTCTCGAGCGCCCAGCGGCCCTGACCAACCGCACGCGCCGAGTTATAGATCCGCCCGAGCGAAACGCCATAAAGCGCGAGCTTGAAGCCATCGTCGAGCGTGCCGACGAGTTGCCATGGTTCAACCCTGATGTTCTCAAGCACCAGCGCGCCTTCATGACCGCCGGGATGACCGAAGAGCCGCACCACGCTTTCAACTTCAAAACCCTCGGCGTCGGTAGGCACCAGAAAGCCGCTGATCCCGCCGGCTTTTCGCTGCGCCTTGCCCGGATCGGTGACGGCAAACACGATGCACCATTCCGCGGTGGGCGAGTTCGTGGTCCAGAGTTTCCGGCCGGTGATGCGCCAGCCGTCTCCATCGTTCACCGCGCGGGTCTTTATCATGCTGGCGTCCGAGCCCGCGCCTGGTTCCGACAGTCCGAAACACATCGAGGTGCGTCCCGTGACCATTGCGTCGAGACAGCGCGCCTGCGCCTCCGACGTCGCCTGCGTCAGCATTGCGCTCGGCCCAAAGGCCCAATGAGCGATCACCCAGGGCGTCAGGATCGAATGGCCGCCGATTCGTCGGTAGACAGCCTCCCAGGCGACGTAATAGGCAAGATGTCCGAGCCCGCCGCCGCCAATCGCGGCTGGCGCACACATCGCGTAGTAACCTGCCGCGGCGGACGCCATGCGCACCTCGCGGATCAGCGCGCGCACCTCCGGCGCATAACGCCCGTCGGCAGCATAGGTGAGGCGCGGATCATTGAGCAGCGCGTGGTTGCGCTCCAGGCGCGGGAGAACCTCGGCTTCGACAAACCGCATGACCCCATCGCGCACCGCAACCACGTCTTCGGGAAGCTGAAAGCCGATTGCGCTCATGTTATCATCTCCGTGTTGAGCCTAGGACGGCTGCGGGTGAAACTTCTTCCTGGCCGTCAAACCGCTGTTCAGACTGTTTCGCACACTTTTCCTCAAACGTCTGTCAGCAGCCTTCAGCGTCGGCGCCTTACGTTCTTCGGTGACCTTGGGTCTCTGGCCGCGCTCGATGCCTTCAGGGGTTGCATCACTGCCATGCAACGCATCAACTGGGTCATCTACGCCAAGCGACCCTTCGGCGACCCCACACAGGTCCTGGCCTATCTCGTCCGCTACACCCATCGCGTTGCGATCGCCTACAGCCGGCTCGTCGCTTTCGACGACGATCATGTCGCCTTTACCTGGAAGGACTATCGCCAAAACAGCGCAACAAAAATCATGAAGCTCAGGCCCGACGAGTTCATTCGCCGCTTCCTTCTTCATACGCTGCCCGACGGGTTCCACCGCATCCGCCACTTCGGCTTCATGGCCAACCGCCACCGCGCCGCCAAGCTTGCCCTTTGCCGCTCCATTCTTAATCATGAGCGGACAGCGCAAAACAATAGCGAGCCGTTGCACGTGGATTCGAGCGCTCAGACCTGGGCCGAGGTTCCCGCCTCTCCTGATTGTGGTGGCGTCATGCGCATCATCGAGCGCTTTCGACACAGCTTTAGCCGCGCCAGCCCTCGAACATCGCCGTTCCGATGCGACACATCGCGAGCCAGCTCATGCTTTGCACGACGATCATCATTCGTCATTCCGCTCCCAGAGTCTCGATCATCGCGAACATTCCCAAATCCGTGCGGCCACACAGAGGAGCGACAACCATTCGATGTAGCAGAAAGTCAACCGCGTTCTCCGGCGAAGCGCGTCTGACCTCAACTCTTCCCCGATGCGTACATCTCGTGTCTCTGTGTTACGCGCTGAGCCAGCAGATCGGGCCTTGCGATCTCGAACAATGACCATAGCTGCAAAACCGCGCATATACTCCCGCACCCTTCGTGTTCAGTCCGGCTCCAATGAGGTCGCGTCATAAGCGCCTGCCGCGCCCTCGCGTGAGCGCGGCCTCATAGAACGCTCCAGATTCTCTGCTGCTCTATCCAGGAGCAGAGATCCCGTGCGAAGCAACCCGTTTTGGCTGAACGAACTCCAGCCTTTGAGCGTCGGGTTGACCCGGCCGAAATCATAGTGTGAACGCGGCATCGACCAGATGGGACAGCGATGGTATTTGGCAGCATCGGCTAGGCAGCGGTGGGATCACTGTGACCTGACCGCTTGAGACGGCCTATGTAAACCTTGACAAGCAACCGCCTTTTCGACCAGATCGGATATCGAACGGTCGTTAGTTAAAATCTAAAAAAGAGGGCTTTAATAAGCGTGAAGGTCCTGGTACCGGTAAAGCGGGTGGTCGATTACAACGTCAAGGTCCGCGTCAAGAGCGATGGATCGGGCGTCGAACTGTCCAACGTCAAGATGTCGATGAATCCGTTCGATGAAATCGCCGTCGAGGAGGCCCTGCGGCTGAAAGAGGCCGGCAAGGCGACGGAAGTCGTGGTGGTCTCGATCGGTCCCGCGCAGGCGGCCGAAACCATCCGGACCGGGCTCGCCATGGGCGCCGATCGCGGCATTCTGGTCAAGGCGGAGGGCAATGTCGAACCGCTCGCGGTGGCGAAAATTCTGAAAGCCATTGCCGACGAAGAGAAGCCCGGCCTTATTATTCTCGGCAAGCAGGCGATCGACGACGACTCTAACCAGACCGGCCAGATGCTGGCGGCGCTGCTTGGATGGTCGCAGGCTACTTTCGCTTCCAAGCTCGAGGTCGATGGAACCGATTTCAAGGTGACGCGCGAAGTCGACGGCGGCCTGCAGACCGTCAAGCTGAAGGGACCGACGATCGTAACGACCGACCTGCGGCTGAACGAGCCGCGCTACGCCAGCCTGCCCAACATCATGAAGGCGAAGAAGAAGCCGATCGCCGACAAGAGTGCTGCCGATTACGGTGTCGATCTCACCGCCCATCTCGAAATCCTCAAGACATCCGAACCACCGGGCCGCAAGGGAGGCGTCAAGGTCAAGGACGTCGCCGAGCTGGTGTCGAAACTCAAGAATGAAGCCGGGGTTATCTGATGACTACGCTGTTGATTGCTGAACACGACAATGCGTCGGTCAAGGACTCCACCAACAAGGCGCTGACGGCCGCTGTTGCGCTGGGCGGCGAAGTGCATGTGCTGGTCGCCGGCGAAAACGCCAAGGCCGCGGCCGACGCCGCGGCCAAGCTCGCCGGCGTCAAAAAGGTGCTGCTCGCGGACAACTCCGCCTATGCCCACGATCTCGCCGAGCCGCTGGCCGCGCTGATCGTGGCGCTGGCGCCTTCCTATGACGCCTTCGTCGCGCCCGCGACCTCGCGCTTCAAGAATGTGATGCCGCGCGTTGCTGCGCTGCTCGACGTCATGCAGGTGTCGGAAATCATCAAGGTGGTCTCGCCCGACACCTTCGAGCGGCCGATCTACGCCGGCAATGCGATCCAGACGGTGAAATCGAAGGATGCCAAGAAGGTCATCACGGTGCGGACCTCTACCTTCGCCGCGGCCGGAGCCGGCGGCAGCGCGCCGGTGGAAAATGCGGCGACGGCGGCCGATCCCGGCCTCTCCAGCTTCGTCGGCGAGGAAGTCGCCAAGAGCGATCGTCCCGAACTGACATCGGCGAAGATCATCGTCTCCGGCGGCCGCGCCATGCAGAGCCGCGAGAATTTCGCCAAATATATCGAGCCGCTGGCCGACAAGCTCGGCGCCGCCGTCGGCGCGTCGCGCGCCGCGGTCGATGCCGGCTATGCGCCGAACGACTGGCAGGTCGGACAGACCGGCAAGGTGGTGGCGCCGGAACTCTACATCGCGGTCGGTATTTCCGGCGCGATCCAGCATCTCGCCGGCATGAAGGACTCCAAGGTGATCGTTGCGATCAACAAGGATGAGGACGCGCCGATTTTCCAGGTCGCCGATTACGGCCTGGTCGCGGATCTGTATCAGGCGATTCCGGAATTGGCGCAAGCGCTAGGCTAAAGTTGGAGACTCGCGCCGATTCAATCCGTTTGTGCCACCACGCCATACGGCGTACTGACGCAGCCATCATGCAAAACTACCGGGTCGGCCGTCAATAAGGCGAATTTTCGTTTCCGCATGAACCCACTTCGGTTTCATGAAACACCGCACACTTGGGATCTATAAAACCAGCAGCAGCTTGTCATGCGCATCAACTCGATAGCGGGATACGCGACAAGCCGGCGACATCGGTTCGCAGCCGATAGATGCAGCCGCCCAACCCGGGAGGAGCACCACGCGATCCTATGGTTGGGGCGATCGAAAGAGGGTTATCGACGCGTCAGGTGGCAGCGCAGTTTGCGATCGGGATTGCGACGGCCGGAACATGGGCACGGCTGAAGCGCGCGACGGGGGCGGTTCGCCCTGCCAAACAGGGCCAGCCGAAGGGCGCTGTGCTTGATGCGCATGCGAATTTCATTCTGAGCGTGCTTGCCGAGGCGCCTGACACGACGCTTGACGAGATGGTCGAGCGGTTGCGGGACGAACGCGCGGTCACGGTTGTGAGGACCGCGGTGTGGAAGCTTCTCGACCGGCACGGCCAGACGTACAAAAAAAGACCGCCCATGCCAGCGAGCAAGCGCGCGCAGATGTGAAGGCGGCGCGCGAGAATTGGTTGGACGGCCAAGGCGATCTTGACCCCGAACGGCTGATTTTCATCGATGAGAGCGGCCTTTCGACGAAGATGGCACGGCTTCGTGGCTGGGCGCCCAAAGGCGAGCGTTGCCGCGCCGCAATTCCGCACGGTCATTGGAAGACCACCACTTTTGTCGGCGGCCTCACGCTTGCAGGCTTCGTTGCGCCGATGCTTCTCGACGGACCGATGGACGGAGAATCCTTCCTGGCCTGGGTCGAGCAGATGTTGGCGTCAACTTTGCGCCCTGCCGACATCGTCGTCATAGACAAACTGGCCGCCCACAAGGTAGCGGGCGTCAGGCAAGCTATTGAAGCCTGCGGCGCCGAGCTCCGCTATCTGCCGCCCTACAGTCCCGACTTCAATCCGATCGAAAACGCCTTCGCCAAGCTCAAGGCCCATGTGCGCAAGTCCGCCGCGCGAACCATCGATGCCCTTGAGCGAGCCGCCGCCAATGCGTTGCAACAGTTCAAACCCGACGAATGCATAAATTTCTTCGCTCACGCCGGATACGGCTTGGATTAAGAGGAATCTGCTCTAGTCTTACTGTGTCACAAGTTCCTTTGCGATGGTTTGATGGTCCGCGCGCAACATGGACATCGCGACAAGCGCCGGACGATGGCTGCCGTCAGTCTTCGCCGCAGAGTGGCGATCGAGTTCGGAATGTGGCGCTCAGTCCTGAGCGGCGGCGCCGCGGGGTCGATAACCTTCGGGAAGGCGAGGCGCTTGGAAGTGCATGGAGGAACGCGGTTCTGAAGGGGGAATCGTCTCCTGCTCGGAGATCAGGAATCCGTACGCGGCGATGCAGAGGCTCGCATGATGATGGAAACCGCGCCAGCCGCGCCCTTCAAAATGGCCGAGCCCGACCTCTCGCTTGAGCTCCTGATAGTCCCGCTCGATGCGCCAGCGCAATTTGGCGAGATCGACAAGACGGCTGAACCCAATGTCGTCCGGCAGGCTCGAAAGCCAGTATTTTGTGGGCTCCTTTTCCTCCTTGGGCCATTCGATCATGAGCCATTCTTCCGGCCAGGGTTCGCTACGATCGAAGTCACGCCGTGCTATACGAAGACGCAGGCGCGCAAAGCGCGACCTGAGCGGGACATTCGTTCCCTCGCGCCAAGTGATCGTCCGCCAAGCCTTTGCCGGGAGACTGAAGGCGAGGTCCTTGGCCTTGACCGGCTGATGCGCCGCATCGCGGCGCAGGCGCTTGGTCGGCCGCCCATGGCCCGGCTTCCAGGTCTTGGGTGGCAACGGCCCGGTGCCGGGCGCCCAGACCGTGGTATTGGACAGAATGCCGGCGACATAAGGCAGTTCAAGCGCCGTGACGGCTGTGCGCAGATCGCTGTGGGTGCCGTAGCCAGCGTCCATCAGCACCACGCCACGCGGCAAGCCCGCCGCGCAGGCCGCACGGATCTGTTCGAGCGCGATCTCGGGCTTGGTCTTGAACGCGATCTCCTCAGGCACACCGGTCTTCTTACGGCGGGCGGCGTCAGAGGCCCATGCCTCCGGCAGATACAAACGATAGGCCACCGGCAGGCTCGCATGCCTGTTGGCCAACGACAGCGATACCGCGACCTGGCAATTGTCTTGCTTGCCGAGTTGACCGCAATATTGCCGCGCCACCCCCACCGAATGCGTGCCCTTCTTGGGAAAGCCCGTGTCGTCGATGATCCATGCCTCGATCGGCCCGTGCCGCTAGATCGCGGGCAGCACTATCTCCTGCACCTTCGTCAGCACCTTCTCGTCCGACTAAAGCGGATTCCGGTCATATTGAAGCATAGCCTGCATGCCTGAAATAGTTGGCACATTCGCGCGGACTGAGTTGTGGGACGAACGATCGAATTGCTCGAGTGAGGCGCGGAACGGTTCTTGCCGCGACCTTACGGAGGAACGTCTTGAATTTGCTGTAAGGCAGTTCGATTGGATTTAGGTCGGGCGAGTATTTCGGCTAGCGCAGCGTCGCATGCGCTTTCTCAAGCGCTTCCCGAATGGCGGGTCCCATGTGGACGCGGCAGTTATCCATCACGACGATATCGTTGCGCCGGAGCGTGGGAACCAAGCACTGCTCGACATAGGCGAGGATCATCTCTCCAGTCATGGCACCTTCGACCACCATTGGGGCGGTCATTTTATTGTGGCGCAAGGCAGCCACGAAGGTGATCGTCTCCCATGCTCCAAGCGGCACGGTGCCGATCACCCTGACGCCTCTCGGAGCACGCCCCCTGACCCGCGCCAAGTTTGTGCTGACCGCGGTCTCGTCGATAAACACCAGCCGGGCGGGATCAAGCATACCTTGCTCTCGGATCCAACGTCGGCGTGCTCGCGCCACATCCGCTCGCTGCCGTTCGGCAGCTTGCAGGCTTTTTTTTAAGCGTGATTCCGTGGCGATCGAGAAAACGCCAGAGCGAGCTACGGCTGGTTCGAATCCGTCGCTTGCGCAGCTCCGCGACGGTCTCCACCAAAGTCAGGTCCGGCTGTTCGGCAATCAGATCGAGTATCTGCTCTGCGAACTCTTCCAGCGGAGAAACGCTTCCTCCACGTGGCTTCGGCGCAGCGCTCTTGCTCTCGTGCCAGCGCTGCACCCACTTTACCGCCGAACTCACGCTCACCTCGAAACGTTCAAGCCGTCTCGCGCCGCGACGCACCGCTTTCAACAGCTCCGATTACCCGTTCCCGCAGATCACCAGAATAGGACTTCGGCATCGCCCGCCCCCGCATAGGAGAATCAATGCGCCAAGATTCGCTCATCCTTAACCCTTTGGGAATCCCGCCGATTAAAGTCCGGCGGGAACCGCTTTAGTAAGGACGACCCTGTATTGTCATCGCGGAAGTTTGCCGACATCTGCGTTAGTGGTGCTCAAATTCTTCTTCACCCTGCATGTTCGACAGCGCGTTGTGCCATCACCTTGATCAGATTGGCGCGATAGGCCGACGATCCTTGGATATCCGTCAATAGCCCGTCGGCGGCAATCCTGACGCCGTCGAGCGCGCCCGGCGACCAGTTCGCCTTCAGCGCCGCCTCGATGGCCGGCACCCGCATGACGCCGCTCGAGGATGCGCCGGTGGCGGCGACGCGGACGTCGCCGGATTTGGTTCTGGCGACGAACACCCCGGTCAGCGCGAAGCGCGAGGCCGGATGCGGAAACTTGGCATATCCCGCCTTGGCCGGGATCCGGAAGGACACGGCGGTGATGATCTCGCCGCCCTGGAGCGCTGTCGCAAACAGGCCTTTGAAGAAATCATCCGCCGCGATCGAGCGCTTGTTGGTCTTGATCGTTGCGCCGAGCGCGAGCACTGCCGCCGGATAGTCCGCGGCGGGATCGTTGTTGGCGATCGAGCCGCCGATGGTGCCGCGATAGCGCACGGCCGGATCGCCGATCAGCGAGGCGAGGTGGGCCAGCGCCGGAATCGCCTTCTGCACAGGTCCGCTTCCGGCCACGTCGTAATGGGTTGTCGCCGCTTTGATTGTCACCGCGTCGGCGGAAACCTCGACGCCGACGAGATCCTTGATCTTCCCGAGGTCGATTACGTCGGACGGCCCGGCCAGGCGCTGCTTCATCACGGGAATGAGGGTGTGACCGCCGGCAAGATATTTCGCGTCCTTGCCCTTTGCGAACAGCGCCGCAGCCTCGTCGATGCTGGAGGGGCGATGGTAAGTTGTCTCGTACATGATACGTGTTCCCTCTTATGCTGCGTTGCCGTGGATCGCGTGCCACACCCGGTCCGGTGTGGCCGGCATCTCAAGCTTGTTGTTGCCGATCGCGTCGGTGATGGCGTTGATGACGGCGGCGGATGCGCCGATCGCGCCGGCCTCGCCGCAACCCTTGACGCCGAGCGGATTGCCCGGACACAGCGTCGGGGTGTGGTTCAATTTGAACGACGGCAGATCGTCCGCACGCGGCATGGTGTAGTCCATGAAAGACGCGGTCACGAGCTGGCCAGAGCTGTCATAGACCGCGCCTTCAAGCAGGGCCTGGCCGATTCCCTGCGCCAGACCGCCATGGACCTGACCTTCGACAATCATCGGATTGATCAGCCGGCCGAAATCGTCGGCCGCGACGAAATTGACGAAAGAGGTCTTGCCGGTACCGGGATCGACCTCGAGTTCGCAGATATAGGCGCCCGCCGGGAAGGTGAAGTTGGTGGGATCGTAAAACGCGGTTTCCTTCAAGCCGGGCTCCATGCCGTCGGGCAGATTGTGCGCGGTATAGGCGGCGAGCGCGACCATCGGCAGCGCGATCGATTTGTCGGTGCCCGTGACCTTGAACTCGCCGTTCTCGATGACGATGTCGCCCTCGGACGCCTCCAACAGATGCGCCGCGATTTTCTTGCCCTTGGCTTCGACCTTCTCCATCGCCTTGATGATCGCAGTGCCTCCGACTGCGAGTGAGCGTGAGCCATATGTGCCCATGCCGAACTGCACCTTGTCGGTGTCGCCGTGAACGATCTGCACCTGGCTGATCGGAACGCCGAGACGTTCTGAAACCAGCTGCGCGAAAGTGGTCTCATGGCCCTGGCCGTGGCTGTGCGAACCCGTCAGGACTTCGATGGTGCCGACCGGATTGACGCGAACCTCGGCGGATTCCCACAGGCCGACGCCGGCGCCCAGGCTGCCGACCGCCTTCGACGGCGCGATGCCGCAGGCCTCGATGTAGCAGGAGAACCCAATGCCGCGCAGCTTGCCCTCGGACTTGGCCTTTGCCTTGCGGGCAGGGAAGCCGGCGTAATCGATCGCCTTCAACGCGGCGTCAAGCGACGCACCGAAATCGCCGATGTCGTAGGCCATGATCACGGGCGTCTGATGCGGAAATTGCGTGATGAAATTCTTGCGGCGCAATTCCGCGGGATCCACCTTCAACTGCCGTGCCGCGGTCTCCATCAGGCGTTCGACCAGAAAGCTTGCCTCGGGGCGGCCGGCGCCGCGATAGGCATCGACCGGCACGGTGTTGGTGTAGACCGTGATCACCTCGGCATGGATGGCCGGGATATTGTACTGGCCCGACAGCAGCGTCGCATAGAGATAGGTCGGCACCGCGGACGAGAACAGCGACATGTAGGCGCCGAGATTGGCGTGGGTCGTCACCCGCAGGCCCAGAATCCTGTCGTCCTTGTCGAACGCCATCTCGGCCTTGCTGATGTGATCGCGGCCGTGGGCGTCGGTAAGAAAGGCCTCGGAGCGATCGCCGGTCCACTTCACCGGGCGCCGCACCTTCTTGGAGGCCCACAGCGCCACCATCTCTTCCGGATAGATGTAGATCTTCGAGCCGAAACCGCCGCCGACGTCCGGCGCGATCACCCGCAGCTTGTGCTCCTGCGCGATGTTGTAGAATGCCGACAGCACGAGGCGCGCGACATGCGGATTCTGCGACGTGGTGTACAGCGTGAAATGTTCTTCCGCCTCGTTGTATTCCGCGATCGCCGCGCGCGGCTCCATCGCGTTGGGAACCAGGCGGTTATTGGTGAGTTCGAGCGAAACCACATTGGCCGCCTTGCTGAAGGCGTCCTTGACGGCGGCCTCGTCACCGATCGTCCAGTCGAAGATCACATTTCCCGGTGCCTCCGGGTGGAGCTGCGGCGCGCCCGGCTTGATCGCCGCGCGAATATCGGCGGCGGCGGGAAGTTCCTGGTAGTTGACGACGACGGCTTCCGCCGCATCCTTGGCCTGGTTCTTGGTCTCGGCGATCACGACTGCGACGGCCTGGCCGACGAAGCGCACCGTCTCCGGGGCCATCGCCGGCCACGCGCCCATCTTCATCGGCGTGCCGTCCTTGGAGGTAATCGCCCAGCCGCAAATGAGATTGCCGACCTTGTCATCGACGATTTGCTGTCCGGTCAGCACGCCGACCACGCCCGGCATCTTCATCGCAGCCGAAGAGTCGATGCTCATTACCTTGGCATGGGCGTGCGGGCTGCGGACGAAATGGGCGTGGGTCATGCCCTGCAGCTTGATGTCGTCGACATAGCGACCCTTGCCGGTGATGAAACGCCGGTCTTCCTTGCGCACCACGCTGGCGCCAATACCTTCAACACCCATTGCATTTCTCCCTGTCGGACCGCATGACCTGCGCAAATTCGCAAAAGACGCCGATCGCAGCCGGTTTTCGATTTCTTGAAACCCTGACCTGGCGGACCAGGATTATTCCGCGGCTTGCGCGACCTTCATGCGGCCGGCGGCGTCGAGCACCGATTTGACGATGTTGTGGTAGCCGGTGCAGCGGCAAATATTGCCTTCCAGTTCGTGTCGCACGGTTGCCTCGTCGAGCTTGCCGCCGTATCGATGGACGATGTCGATCGCCGACATGATCATGCCCGGCGTGCAGTAGCCGCATTGCAGACCGTGATTGTCGCGGAACGCGGCCTGCATCGGGTGCAACTCGTCGCCCTTCGCGATACCCTCAATGGTGGTGACATTGGCGTCGTTGGCTTGTCCAACCAGCACCGTGCAGGATTTGACCGCCCGCCCGTCGATATGCACGATACAGGCGCCGCACTGGCTGGTGTCGCAGCCGATATGGGTGCCGGTCAAATTCAGATGATCGCGTAAGAGATGGACAAGAAGCGTCCGGTCCTCGACGTCAGCCGAGACCGTCTTGCCGTTCACCGTCAGCTTGACTGTAGACACGCGCGTTACCTCCCGGACATTTTTAGTTAGTCTAAACTCAATAAAACCATCACTGGAAGACTTTGTAACCGCGATCTTGGTAGTAGATGTTTTCAAGCCAATCGTATGATTTATCTTGGCTCCCACGCAATTCCATCGCGTCTATTTTCCTCAAGCTTGGGGCCCAACCAAGCGCTCAACGAAAGCAAAGATTTTAACAGCAGACGCCGCCGTGCCCGCGCCCCGGGCGGTCAGTTCGTGCTGCACGCCAGGGCCGCTGCCCGGCAATCCCTATGACGGTCACACCCCGCGTGACGTCATCGAGGATACCCAAAAGCGTACTGGCTGCGAGATCGAACGTGGCTATGTCGACAAGGGATACCGCGGTCACGATGCGCAAAATCCGCACTGCGTCTTCATCTCCGGCCAGAAGCGCGGCGTCTTCGGCACCATCAAGCGCGAACTGCGACGCCGCCAACGCCATTCTCTCTTCGGTCGGCTACTTCCGCCGAGTCCTCGCACGGCTGAGGTTCTTTTGCGCCGAATCCTGATCGCGCTCTTGCGCCTCTCGATCAGCCGATCAGCTCTCAATCCAGCTCTTTAACGGACGATTACTTACTTAGTAACGGTCACTTCGACTTTTTGTTCGGAAGATTCTATGGGCTGGTGCTCGGCGTCTGCCCAGTAGATGCGCAAGTCCCTCTTGCCGGGCTTGACTGGCAGCTCAAACACGAAGAGATAACGATCCTTCCCAAGCCGAATCAACTGATCGGCGACGGGCATCATCATGGTGTCGTCAGATTCGATGTGAAGGTGCTGTCCGTTTGCTAACTCAGTGCTCGCCGTCAAGTTCGCGGACGTCTCGAAGATGATTGCAAGTCGGGTTCCGACTTCGTCGCCGGTTCGAGGCAGCAAGATTTTCAACGGCGAGGTCTGTCGGGGGAGCGCGCCTTGCACCGGAATGGTGGGGGAGCCCTCATGCCGATGACCCTGTGCAAGCGCAAAGGACCCCTGCATCGGGTTAGTAGCGAACAAACAGAGACCAATAACAATTTTCAGCTGGGTTTTCATGATGACTCTTCCTTTTGCTGGGTTAGATACAGCCTTCAATGGACATGATCGTCGGGCGGCGGTAATATGCGCGGCTCCGTATTTAGTTTGGCGATTTCCTCCCTCAAACGCTCGGTATTGAACCACCCTTCTTTTTCGTCTTGGGGAATCCATCGAGCCCGGATGTAACCAAACCGATCGATGAGAAACTCAATGCGGTCCTTTTTCATCTCTATTGATTCTCCATCGCCCTGATCTTGCAAGGTCCTAGCAAAAAGGTAATAGCTCTCCCGCACCTCCCCAGTTGAGTCGTCGACCACCGTAAGGCCATTGTTCGGAAATGGCTTCTCGCTACGAGCAACAACGAGTATTTCCAGCCCCTCAGCAAGCAGCTTAACCCGCACCGATTCCAAGGTGTGCAACCTTTCAAGATCTTGTTTATTCTCGGGGGAAAAGAACACAAGAAGCACATTGGTGTGGTCCCGATAATCACTCAGCGCCTTTGGTTCGCCTCCAACTCTTTCGAAGTAAAAGTTCGGTGCACCGACCCAGGGGCGCAATGGTATAATAGAAGGCGAAAGCACGCGTGCCTCGAAGCCTTGCGAAAATGCGCGCATGAAGTTGATCACATCCCAGCGGTCCAGCTCCGTAAAGGCCGTGGAAAATCCCGGCATTCCGCTTTCTGGTATTCCATTGGAGATCCACCAGAACATGTCTCCCGCAGTATGAAGCGCCGTATGCGGCGCAGTGAGATCGGCTGGTGGTCGCCTCAACGACTTTCCACCTGGTCCGTCGCCGCGGCCGCCCATTCCATGACAGACAGTGCAATTATCTTCGAAGAGTTGTTTTCCCCTGAAAATGGACAATGTCAGGTAAGGAACTTCAGATCGGCGAAATGTATCTGGAAAACTCGGCACGGCGAGTTGCGGCAGAGCCACGGCGCCCCCTGCCAATACGGAGACACCTAACGCGGAGCGCCGCCAGAGGCCAGGCGCGAAGTAACGGCACGCAATCAAAGATCCGGCGACCGCAATCAGCAGCCCTCCCGCAACAAACATCTGAGTAGAAGAGACTGGCCAAGTTGCGGCAATCGATATACGCAGCGGTAACCACCAATACGGCTGATCATGGAGCGCAGGCGTCAGTTGCGAGAGAAGGCTGGCCAAGCCGACAATACCCACCGCCAATGTAAATTCGAGAGTTACCCAGCGTACCGCCGTCATATGAAAGGCAGTCGTTGGCTCAGCGCACCGAAGCTGCGGCAGCAGCACCGCGCGGACGTGGTTCGCAATGACCAATACGCCAAGCAATAGCAGCACTTTGCCGCAAATCGCGAGCCCATAAGGGGTGCCCAAAAGATCGCCCTGGCTGCCAACATATTCAGAAGCGATGAATGCCCCCGAAATGATCGTCGTAGCCATGCAGATGACCGCCAAACGAGAGAATTTGAGCATCGCGGAGAAGGCGTAGGCACAACGGTGTATGTCTGGAGCCGTTGCGACCAAAAATACGAGCCCTAGCCAACCAGGCAGGCCCCCAATCCATATGCTGACGGCGCATACGTGAATGATACGACAGGCTGTTGACCATCCGATGTCCGCACCAGCGTGTCCGGTCAACGGCCCCATTGCGCAGACCACGGCGGCGACCACCAGCACCAAAAACAGCCCGGTCTCTTCTGCGTGGTCGGTCGCGGCTTTTGCCAGAAACATCGTCGGCGCAAACAACGCCATACCTGCGATCAGTCTGAACATAGACAACTGGCCTACCCGTGTTTGAAATGCGAAAGTCCTCAGCACATCGGGGCGGGCAAGAGTCTCTATAAGAGATAGCTCAGCTGTCGACGCAGCCTCAGCAAATAAGACAAAAATGATTGACAGAATGAACAGGGGCACTGCCCACGGAAAGCTTCTTCTGACAACAGAACGCCATGACAAAATGACCTTTTCTTTGGAGCGTCCGCTCAACCAGACGAAAACGGGCCCGCCGATCAACCACGCAAGGCACAGGGTTCCTAAAGTCCTCCAAACTGCGATGAAGGCAACGATTGTCACGGTACAGGCTGTCTTTCCCTCACCGTGAACTGGAAGCCGTATTTAACCACATGACCGTCCTGAGAGAGCACGCGGTACTTCACTGTATAAATCCCTGCAGCCGCTGGCGGGACGGTAGCGCTAAGACACTTGGGGTCGGCGCCGTGCTTAAGCTCCGAAATAGGTATGGTCGTGCCCTTTTCATCTGTGATCTGCACGGTGGAGAACTTGACCTCGACAGGCTCATTGAAACAAAGATCGATATGATCGGGCATGTGAGTGACCACAGCCCTGCTGCCAGGACTCGATCCAACCAGCGCGGCATGGGCAAACGCCCAGTTGGGCCATACTGCAAAAGCAGCGACGGTCAGGAGAGTACGAAGCGACATCTCATTCTTCTCCACCGGTATTGTGGTTTCTCTGTACGCATGCGGGCGAACCAGACGCTGCCGAAAAGCGTCGTCGAAACGTCAATTGGCATCAAAGTCACTACGTGCCGCCGGCATAGGTCTAGCCCAGGACAATGCAGGCTGATCGGTCGTGCAAGCGCGGCATCGTCACCCGCTTTGGGCATCAGCTCAGCCATTAGCAGTGTCGCTGCACTGCGGGCATAGGTTGGTGACATTGTCCGTGACGCGTTCAATGAGGCGCAGTTTGATGCGCTGTGCAATCTCGCGCAGGATGCGCGGGATTTCATGCTCGCGATTGCCATCAGCGAAGACGACATTGTCGGTTGAGAATGTGAGAGTAAAACTTTAAGTATTCGGCAGATAGCAAGGCCCAGCATCCGATGCAACCAGGACCAAAGAATAGCACCTCGCCTATTTTAATTCCGCTATCAGGTGGCTTACCTCACATTCGCTCGCCCTTAAACTCTACGATGTTGTCAACAATGGGATTGAGAATGAGCCCCACAAGTGCCGCAAGCTTGTCCACTGCGTTCCATTTCTCGGTAGAGTGGCTATAGCGACCGTCAAGGGCCCAAGGTTGAGCCGCCCAATGGCAAGAGAAGAGGGCGCTTCGTCATATTGTCGCGTCCGTCGATCGAAACCGGCCGACTCGTGCAACAGTTGCTCGCTATGGCGCGGCTCCCGAATGCGACTCCGCACCGACAGCCAATCCGAATGCCGCAGTCGCGCGGTCGAGAAGCCAGTACCTAAAGTCGGCGGAAAAGCCGCCGAAGGCAACCTGTCGCCGGTCTTCGAGCCCGCTTACGCCCGCAATATCGCGAGGATTGATCGCTGCTCAAAATTCGGTCCGGAATTTCTCGAAAGGTACGAATTCTGCGGAGATCGTCTGGGACACAGCGCTACCATACGAACCGGTTGTTTTGCCAAACGCACCGTCGTTGATCCCTTGACCTCCCTCTCGCCAACATTTCCGACGTCGGTTCCGATTGTAAATCCGAACAGATGCTCGGTGTCGAAGCCATCGGCCTTACCGGTTGCCGGGGGGAGCACGAACAACACCAACGCGATGAATCCGAAGCGATGGTAAGGAGGCAACAATTCGCGCTTCAGGCTTCATCTTGCTGCACTGCACTATCAAAAAGCAACCGCGCGCAAGCTTCTCCTCTAACAATTCCCGATATAATCGGGACTACTACCTTCTGCCTATACGATGTACCAAATTCCGATGCTGTAATTCCGGCGCGACGGCGCGCCGCAAGCGTGCACGTCGAAGCTTAGCACAAACACCCCGCGAACCCAGTTCATCGAGTTGCGAACGCGGCAAATCATATCGGGAGGATACAGATGACGTTGAGGAGCAGGGGATTTTTGGCCGGCGTGTCCATCGTCGCCAGTCTGGTTGCCGGGACGTTTGGCGTAAGCGCCAACGACTCGGTCGTCAAAGCAGTTTCCGATTCTAATCAGTGGGCCGTCGCAGGGCACGATTACGCCAACACACGCTTCAGCCCGCTTAAGCAAATCAACACCGAGAATGTCGGCAAGCTGTCGCTGGTGTATTCGTTCTCACTCGCATCATTGCGCTCGAATGAGTCTTCGCCGCTCGTCATCGGCAATACGCTTTATGTGACGACATCGTGGGGTCCGAAATACGTTTATGCGCTCGATGCCGCGACTGGCGCGCGCAAGTGGACCTATGAGCCGGAAATTCCCGATGACGTGCTGCAATACGCCTGCTGCGACGTGAATAATCGGGGCGTATCGTATGCCGATGGCAAGCTGTTCGTCGGGCGCCTTGACGGCAAGCTGACGGCGCTTGATGCCGCGACAGGCAAAGCGATCTGGACCACGACCGTTGTCGATTACAAGCAGGGATCGGTCATCACATCGCCGCCGTTGGTGGTGCGCGATAAGGTCATCACCGGCTTTGGCGGCGGCGAATATGGTGTTCGCGGATCGCTTCAGGCGTTCGATATCGCCACCGGCAAGCAGGTCTGGCAGACTTTTACGGTTCCGGCGCCGGGCGAGGATGGCAGCGATACATGGAAGGGCGACACCGGGCTGCATGGTGGTGGTGCAGCATGGCTGGTCGGCTCTTATGATGCCAAATCCGATACGGTTTACTGGGGTACCAGCAATCCAGGCCCCTGGAACACTGGCGTTCGGTCCACTGGCGATGGCAATTTCGGCAAGCTGACAAACCTCTACACGGCGTCGACGCTTGCGCTCGATCCCAACACCGGCAAGATCAAGTGGCACATTCAGCAGACTCCCGCTGACGCTTGGGATTATGACGGCGTGAACGAACTTGTCCTTGCCAACCTGAAAATGGATGGAAAGGAAGTTCCGGCGTTAATGAAGGCGGATCGCAACGGCTTCTTCTTCGTCGCCAATCGCGATACCGGAAAGGTTCTTTCGGCGGAAAAATTCGTCGCTTCGACCAACTGGGCCAAGAAATGGGACGTAACCACAATGCGAGCGGTCGAGGATCCTGACAAGCGCCCAGGTCCCGGCCATCCCGCCAAGGACATCTGTCCAAACCTGATCGGCGGCAAGAACTGGCAGCCGATGTCATTCAGTCCGGAAACCGGCCTCGTCTATATTCCGACCAACAACGTCTGCATGGATTGGTCGGTGAGCGATGTCTCCTACAAGCGCGGCGTCTTCTACCTCGGCGCCGAATTTCCGACCAAGGAAGGCCCCGGCGGATTCCTTGGCGAACTCGTAGCTTGGGATCCGGTGAACAGCAAGAAGGTCTGGTCGATCAAGCAGGACCTGCCCTTTAACGGCGGTACATTGGCGACCGGAGGCAACCTTGTATTTTACGGCAACCTGCACGGCGACTTCCACGCGATCGATGCGAAAAATGGTAAGATTCTCTGGAAGAAAAACCTCGGTTCTGGTATCGGCGCTGGTCCGGTCACCTATTCGGTGGACGGCAAGCAATATGTAGCCGTGGTCGTTGGCCGTACCGCATCTCTTCCGGCGTTCCTCGGAGATGTGGGCAAGAAAATGACTGCCGCCGCGCCAGAAGGCGGCGCATTGTTCGTCTTTGCGGTTCAATAAAAACTAAACGACAGGGAGTTGAGGATGCTAGCAAAGCTACTGGGCACACGTGGATCGTCCAGCGACAAATGCAACGCTTGTGTCCACGCGAGTATCCCCGCTGTTGTTGTCGTTCTCACGCTTCTGGCGCCGGCTTCACAGGCCGGCGCCGACGACGCGCAGCCGCTGCGGCTTTGCGCCGATCCGACCAATCTGCCATTTTCAAGCGATAATCCCTCGATGCCGGGCGTCTACCTGGAAATTGGGCAGGCTCTCGGCAAGGCGCTGGGGCGTCCGGTCAGCTATGACTGGTACAAATCCTATTTCGGCAAACGCACAGTACGCGTCACGCTGCTGGGTAAACAATGCGATGCCATGATCGGCCTGACGCCCAGCGAGGATTTCATGGGGCCGGCGGTCATCTTCTCGAAGCCGATCATCAAGGAAGGTTATGCGCTGGTGACCGCAAAGGGACGCAAGGTTTCCAGCATCGACGATCTCAAACAACTTCGCGTGGCGGTGCAATATCAATCGACGCCCCAAAATATTCTTGCGCTGCGCGATGATATAGAAAAGAAAACCGTACTTAGCCCCGAAGAAGGCATGAGGGCGCTCGACGAGGGCAAGGTCGATGTCACGTTCATCTGGGGTCCCGTCGCAGGCTGGCTCAACAAGACCGAATATGGCGGCCGCTACGATATCCAGAGCACCGATGGCGACGGCCTGCTGTGGCCCGTGGCGATTGGCTTTGCAAAAGGCTCAACGGAATTGCGGGATCAGGTTGATGCGCAGATCCCCGGGCTGGCAGCACTGATTCCCGACCTCTCGGCCAAGTATGGCTTTCCGACCGACATCCCAATCAAGCTGAGCGCAGTCGCGCAGCCGGCGGTCATGCATGCCGCCTTGGACACACCGGCGCTACCCGTCGTTCTGGCACAGGCGACAGCCACCCTTACGGCGGCCAATTCAGCAGCCGCGACGCCCGTAGCAACTCCTGAAGCGGTGAGCGAGGGGCGCGAAATTTTCAATGGTACGTGCGCACACTGCCACGGTCCTGACGCCGTACAGAGCGAACGTCGCATCGACCTTCGACGGCTACGAGTTCGGTATGGCGATAACATGCGCAATACGTATTGGAAGACCGTTCACGAGGGACGCCCGGCGAAGGGGATGCCCGCATGGAACGAAGTATTCAAAGATAACCAGCTTAACAACGTGTACGCTTATCTGATGACCATACAAAGCCCCGCGGAATAACCTGAACTGAATTTGACGCTGCGAACAGGTGTCGGAAGCTCACTAGGTTGAGAGGCTTATTCGTATCCATCTTAAGGCAAGGGCAAAGCATTGTGGCGACTGGCAGGTTTCTCCTGAGGGCCGAGGCAAGGAGATGACGAGCTTTCTGATTATCGACGATCATCCACTGTTTCGCGAAGCCCTGGGCAACGCAGTGCGTCTGGCTCATACGGATGCCCGGATCCTCGAGTCGATGTCGATCAAGGGTGCGCTCGATATACTTTCGTCTGAACAAGGAATCGACCTCGCCCTGCTCGACCTTTGCCTTCCGGATGCCGCAGGATTTTCGGGCTTTTTGCGCCTGCGCGAAACCTATCCTCGATTGCCTGTCGCGATCGTATCGAGCGACGAGGACCAGAAAATCGTTCGTGAAGCTCTTTCGCTCGGTGCTGCCGGATATATACCGAAATCGACGTCAAAGAGTGAATTGGCCCTCTCCATCGCGCGCGTGCTCAGCGGTTCGATTTCCGTTCCGAAAAATTTTGTGATTCGAAACGAGCGATGCGACGCAGATTTCGCGCAGGTTCTGCGCGCGCGGCTGCGGGAACTAACCCCCCAGCAGCTTCGCGTGCTGGATCTGATCCGGTGCGGATTTCAGAACAAGCACATCGCCGTCGAACTCAAACTCGCAGAATCGACCGTCAAGGGACATGTTACGGAGATTTTGCGCAAGCTGAAGCTCTTCAGCCGCAACAAGGCCATCATCGAGATTGGCAAGATCAATTTGTCGGATCCGAAACAGCAAGCCTCTCGGCTTGATCGCGAAGCCGACATGATGAGCCCTGACGGCAGACAAACCGGATGTTCTTCTCAAGCGAACGGACCTTCAAACTATCGCCGCAATCGCCGGCCCGCCTCGAGTTGAGGGAGGATTTTCCCCGGGAATGACAGAATGCTCCAGGTTCTCATCGCGGCTTTTCTTATCGTTGGCGCTTCTCAGACGTTCGCGGCCGTTCAATGGCGAATCGGTTTGCAAAAAACCGGTACGTTTGCCTGACAACTGGACGTTATCCGTCGCCATCATCTTGCCGGCGCCGCGAACCTGGATTTGACCAGCGAGGAATTCGCCTCGCCGGATGCGGGCAAGCTCGCGCTCAATTCTGGTTCGGTCGATCTGGCGATCGTTGATTGGCTCTGGGTCGCGCGTGGGGGCGCGCTTGGAACAAAAATAAAATTCTACCCTTATTCCAGTCTGTCGGCGCGATCATGATCGGAAGGGATTCGCCGATTCATGACATCGCGGACCTCAAGGGCCGCACGCTGTCCATCGCGGGCGGGCCGCTCGACAAGGGTTGGCTCGTCGTTCAGGCCGCTGATACGCAGGGGCGTCACCCGGTAGTCTCAGAACAATTCTCGACGCCGGCATGCAAAGGGGTCCGATCAGGCCCCTTTGCATGCTGGCGGATCCCCGCCTCACTCGCCTGCTTTTACTCCGCCGCACTGGCCAAGATTCTCTCCGCCGTTGACAGATATTCTATTCTTCGACGGCACTGCATGAAGATAGCCGATCTTGATTTGCAAGGGTTGCGCGCCAAGACATACGTAGGTCCCCCCAGAAGGATCGCGCCAACGGCTGGGCAAAAACCGTGCAAGCGTGCGCTACCTGGGTGTTTTCGGGGGCAAGTTCCGCTGCGGCTCTCGCAGTGCGGCAAACCCTCCTGTCCAGCCTCCAAATCGTAAATCGGCACCAGAGTATTTCCCCCGCCTGCGGGGATTTTCCTTTGTGATCTACAAAACTTACCGTGACGCAAGGACTACTTGGTAGTAGGTCGCGAATGCCGTCCTGCATCAATCAATGGCCTCGGACGGCCCCGGCAAACAATGGTTCGCAGCTTACGGCCAGCTCCAAAAAGCGACTTCCGCCAAAGGTCGCAACCGGCTATATGGAGGAACGTTCCGCATTATTTCGTTCCGGTTATATTGCGACCGATACAAGGATCGTTGCAACGTGACGCGATTTTTGATTGTCGAAGACCATCCCTTGTTTCGCGAAGCGCTGGAAAGTGCCGTTTGCGTCGCCATACCCGACGCGGAAATCTTCCAAGCAGCGTCGATCGACGAGGCATTGGAAGTGCTTTCTTCGACCCATCAAATAGACCTTGTCCTGCTCGATCTTTCGATGCCCGGCACCATCGGGCTTTCGGGTGTCATGCGCATTCGGAAAGCATTTCCGAAGAGTCCCATCGTGATCGTTTCAGGCTACGAGGATTTGGAAATTGTCCAGAGCGTTCTCGCGCTCGGGGTCTCCGGTTACATTCCCAAATCGACATCGAAGCGCGAACTCACGGACTCCATTGGTGAAGTATTGCGAGGAACCATCTATCTTCCCAAGCGCTATCGGGAAGCGGCAAGAACGCGACGCCCCAAGGTCGACAATCGGGAGCTTCTTAAGAGCCTTCACGATCTGACGCCGCAGCAACTGCGTGTACTGGACATGTTGCGCAGGGGTCTACAGAACAAGCAAATTGCTTATGAACTTAAGATTTGCGAAACTACGGTCAAGGTTCATGTGTCGGATATTTTACGCAAATTGAACGTATTTAGCCGTACCAATGCCATCATAGAAATCTCGAAAATCGATTTTGCGAGTCTGATCTGTTCTCCTCCGGTCAAGCATCAGGTATCTGAGCGTATCGAGACGTAATAGGCCTTGCGGCCGCTTGATCGACCGATACAACGCGATTCGAATGAGCCCATCTCAAGCCAACAGGAATGATAACAGAGATCGCATCTCAGCGGGTTTGACAGGCTTCTTAAGGAGTTCAATGCCGTAGATCGAAGCCTCCCTCGCTGCCTCTACCGAATAGTCCGCAGTGACTATCATGGCGGGAATTTCGATCCTGACCTGCTGGCGTACCGCACTGATGGCCTCCAGACCGCTTTCATTGCCGTCTAGATGAAGATCCGCGATGATCGCATCAGGCGCGCCGCCGAGTGCTCCGATTCGCTCCAACGCATCTGCTGCGGATATCGTCTTGGCGACGTCGCATCCCCATTCTTCAAGCAGGAAGGCCATCGCCTCCGCGCTCGATGAATCGTTTTCAACGAGCAGTATTTTTGCACCTTCGAGTCCGCTGTATTGGAAGTCGACATATTGAAGCTCGCGCCCCGTCTCCGGGTACGCCTCGAGTTCTGTACGAGGCAGGGTGACAGAAAAGGACGAGCCGTGACCTACGCGCGAAGCAAGATGAATTTCATGGCCGAGAGCCGTCGCGAAGCGGCGCACGATCGATAGACCAAGCCCGAAACCGGCTTCATCTCCGTCGCCTGCTTCACCGCGCTGGAATTCCAGAAAGATCGCTTGCCGTTGGCCTTCGGGTATACCAGGTCCGGTATCATGAACTTGTATCTGGAGTTTGTCGCCCTTCTGCCGGCAACCCATCAGGACTCTGCCTTTCTGAGTGTACCTGAGGGCGTTGGCCAACAGATTCTGCAAAATCCGGCGAAGCATCATCGGGTCTGAAATCACCGCGTGGGACGACGGCTGAATCGTCAATGACAAGCCTCGCTTCGCGGCAAACGGCGCGAATTCCTGTTTAAGCGGGTCGAACAAGGACGAAATCAATAGCGGACGCGGTTCCGGCTTCAAAACGCCAACGTCGAGCTTGGAAATATCGAGCAGTGTTCTTAGCAAATCCTCAAGCGTAAGCAAGGACCGGTCAACTTGCTCGATGAGCGCGGTTCCCTGTTCCGAAACAGCCATCTCTGCGAACGCCGAGAGCGTCAGCCTCGCCGCATTTAACGGCTGTAGGAGATCGTGGGTTACGGAAATCAACACGGAAGATTTCAGCGAACTGGCCGCCTCGGCCTGCTGTTTGGCACGATAGAGATAGCCGTTGGTGCGCTCAATCGAACGTAACGCCTCCTGCAATTGTTGGGTTCGGCTGCGAACCTGATGATCCAGCGCGATAGCCGTCTCGAACAATGAAAACGCATTGGATTGCTGATCCATCGACCGTTCCACGCGTGACATCAGCGCGGCGTTGATCTTCCTGAGTTTCGTGGTCTCCCGTTGCAGCGCCTCTACGGAATCTTGATCTTGCGGCATCATGGCGAAACCGGCCTCTTGCCGATCGCAACTCCGGTCAATGTCTGGTTCAGGTGCATTGCGCGGTACTGTTCGCCGTAGGTGTGAAACCCGACCACCCGATTTTCGCGATAAAGTTCAGACATGTCGCGGGCGAATTGATGCTGTTCCGCATCCAGCCGCCGAAACAGACATTCAAAGCCGATATAGAGCGAGACCTCGCCGATCTCTGCCCGTGTTTCAGCAAACAGCTCGAGCATTGCTCCGATCGGATTACGGGCTTTCGCTACGGTGAGGACCATTCCTTCATCGATAGCGCAGTAAAAATTGAGAGATCCGTCGTCAGGATTTACCCGCTGGATCGAGCGTGCATAGTACGTGCCGCCGGCCCGGACAAGAACGGGATGAGAAGCAAACGAAAACATATCAAGGTGGGTGTCACCGATTCCAACTGCACGCGAATATTCCTGGGCAGCCGGCTCCGCATTCAGCTCCTTGACAACGCGCAATTCTATATCAGCTTCGGTTACCACCATCTTTGTCGATGTCGGCTCGAAGTTATCGCATTTGAATAGGCGAAAGGGCAGTGACGTTGTCAGAATGATCAGCACCGCGGCGTCGGTATGGGCCTGGCCGTCGCAAAAGACCCACGTCTGTCCAAAACGCAGACCGTCGCCCGCGGATCCTCCAACGACGTGAATATTATCGAGCGACGCGTAGAGCGCCGACATCACCACATCCTCGCGTTTGCACATGCCATCAATCAGCAAAAGTCCAAAGGATTGTCGATCCGCTACTTCTGGCGAACATCGTGTAAATTCTTGCCGCAGCTCGGCGCCAATTCTGCGGCCATCCTCGACCCGAAATTGGGCGAGATCGAGTAATGGCCTCGCGACTGCGCTAAAGTCCTGCGCGCTAAATCCCAGCGCGACAACGCTGTTGTCATCCCAGCCTCCGGGCGCAAGTTCGCCAGCAGTCGTGCAGCCATAGACCGGAATGGGTCCATAGATTTCAGCGATTTCAGCGGCAAACTCGTGCGGATCGTAGCAAGGCGAACAAAAGACGATAACAATCGCCAGTCCGTCCCTGGGCAGTTGCCGAGCAATCTCCGCCGCCGCCTCGACTGCCGACGACGCTTTCGCCTGGACGACGGCGACGCCAGATTCATTGCTGAACCGGTGATCGGTCCTACCCACCTGGTTGATCCCTCTCTCGTCAGCCTTGGTGCGTTGCCAAGGCGTTTTTCTTTCGATGATAGGGCTTTCTTCCGACCGCCGCAAGAATATGCAACAAAACTCGGCAGGTTGCCCTGCAGGCGGAACTGCTCAAAGGCCGCCATCCATATCTTCTGACGGTGCTTCTTCCGATTGCGATCGCCGGTGACTGGCCTGCTAACTAAGGGGTCGTGCCGCGCGGTGCTAGACTGGAACGCCCGCACGCTTCAAACGCACCGGATTGCTCGTCCAGCTCCCGGGAACGAAGAGACGTAATGCCACCATTGGCGTCAGCGACACCAATGTTTGGCAATTGGCCATCTTGCCGAAAGATGAGACATGTTGCGGAGCGACACCAACCGAACGAACGCCCTTCTTCGGAATCGCTGTGTCATTGATGACCGGCACCGCATATTTGCCGCCGACGAGGCGGTCGGCCTGAATCAACAGTTCCGACTCCAACGGCGCCGCATCCCAGACGCCATCAGCGATGAAATGGTGCAACTGGTCATAGTCGCCCGGCGCCAGCCGCGCCGCCATAGGCTGGACGCTCTTGCGATCGCCCGGCGCGCCCTGTGACCCAGGCAATCCAGGAACGGCTCAAGCCAGCGCGCAAGCTCTTCTTCCCACCTCGACTGTGTTTCCAACATGGTCGGCCGTCCAAAAGCCGACCACCCATGGATCATTGAAAACCTGATTCGGGAATCCAGTTGCGCCGATCAAACCAAAAAATCTGCCAAAGTAGCGCTAGGCAATTTCTCGGGCTGTTTGAGTCTGTTGTGCGAACTCGTGCGGCGTCAAGTTGCCGAGTGATGTATCAGACACTCCGCGCGGATGGACCCGTTGAAGGTTTTGATGAACGCGTTGTCGCGTCGGCTTGCCTAACCGGCTGAAGTCCAGCGTGACGCTTCGTTGACAGGCCCACAGATCGAGGTCGCGTGAGACAAACTCCGTTCCCGGCTCGACACGGACTAAGGCGGCCATCTTGGCGCGACCAATTCGTCGATGAGCTCAAGACGGTCGGCTTGGTGCTATCCGCGGAGAAATTGAGAGGCTTTCCTTTGACGTGAAGGTAACGATCAGGCCCAGTGCGGGCCAGCCGGGTTGAACTGCCGTGACGCAAGGTCAATCTGTGTGCGGAGGACGCGGGTCGGGCAGGGACGGCGGGATCTGGCTGCGGGATGGGGCTGGGTTGAGCCTGCGGTTTGGACCAACCTGCCAAGCTGGACGACTTATAGTGAAGCCGCCGCCTCGGGCCGCTGCCTTCCGCCTGCCTATTAACCGCAGAAATTCACGAAATGCTTACCATCGTTATGTTTTAACAACCGCGCAGGTCTCGTATGCACGAAGGATACATCGAGATCAGGCTTGTATTCGAGCGGGGATAAATACCGTCTGGGGATACTGTCGTGCGTTCGGATCAAAACTATTTGCTGCAAGCCATCCTTGACAATTTCCCCGGCGGGATCTCGGTCATGGATTGCGACCTGCGCATCATCTTTGCCAATCCGGCGGCGCGCCGAGTTCTCGATCTGCCGGACAGCATGTTTGTCGGTGATCCGCCCTTTCTCGAAGAAATATTCCGCTTCAACGCACGCCGCGGCGAATACGGACCCGGCGACGTCGAACAACAGGTTTCGGCCCGAATAGAACTGGCGAAGGCGCGAAAGCCTCACGTATTCGAACGCCAACGTCCCGACGGGATTACCATCGAGGTCCGGGGCGCTCCGGTCGAAGGCGGCGGGTTCGTCACAACATATATCGACGTGACAGAACGGCGCCGCAATGAAGCCCGCATCGAACACATGGCCCATCACGACGCGTTGACCGAACTGCCAAATCGCGTGCTGTTTCATAAACGCCTGGGCGAAGAACTCGCGCGCATCGCCCGCGGTGGCAATCTCGCCGTGCTATGTCTCGACCTCGACCACTTCAAGAATGTCAACGATACGCTCGGTCACCCGGTCGGGGACGTGCTGCTCAAAATGGTGGCGGAACGGCTCAGCAATTGTTTGCGCGACACCGATGTCGTCGCGCGCTTCGGCGGCGACGAGTTCGCGGTTATCATGCCGATAATAGATGGAGATCGCGACGCCGAAGGGCTGGCGCGCAAGCTGATTGATGTTCTGGGTTCCCCTTACGAAATCCAGGGGCAAGAGATCATTGTCGGGGCCAGCATAGGCATCGCGATTGCACCACGCGATGGCGATGCCACCGAGGGGTTGCTGCGCAATTCAGACATTGCCTTGTACCGTGCCAAGGTGGATGGCCGCGGGCGTTTTAGCTTTTTTGAGCCGGAAATGGATCGGCGTATCCAGGCGCGGCGGACGCTCGAGCTCGAGCTTCGCAAAGCCTTGAGCAACGGCGAGTTTGAACTCTACTATCAGCCGGTGGTCAATTTGCGAAGTGGCGACGTCAGCGGCTTCGAGGCCTTGCTGCGATGGCATAATCCCGAGCGCGGCATGGTTTCGCCAGCCGAGTTCATTCCTCTCGCCGAAGAGACAGGCCTCATTATTCCGCTGGGCGAATGGGTCTTGCGCAAAGCCTGCGCCGAAGCGATCACCTGGCCGCTCCCCATTAAAGTGGCCGTAAATCTTTCGCCAGTCCAGTTCAAGAGCCGCAATCTGGTCCAGGCTGTTCTGACCGCGCTGGCTTATTCGCGGCTGCCGCCCGGGCGGCTGGAGCTGGAGATCACCGAAACCGTGCTTCTAGGCGACACCGACGCGAATTTGGCCACCCTCCATCAACTGCGCGAACTCGGCGTGCACATTTCGATGGACGACTTCGGCACCGGCTATTCTTCGCTAAGCTATCTGCGCAGTTTCCCGTTCGACAAGATCAAGATCGATCAATCGTTCGTGCGCGAGCTCACGGAACGGCCGGATTGCATGGCAATCGTCCGCGCGGTTGCCGGCCTTGGAACGAGTCTTGGCATCACGACGACGGCGGAAGGGGTCGAAACACAGGAACAGTTCGACCGCCTTTGTGCCGAGGGTTGCACCGAAATGCAGGGATATTTGTTCAGCCCGCCACGGCCGGCAAGCGAAGCTGTGATGTTGATGTTGAGAAACTCTGTCATGGTCGATGTCGCTTGAGCGTGGGTTGAACTTCGATTCCGCGATAGTGACATTCTCCGATACATTTTTGAGACTGTACGGCATGCATGGATGCCGGCCTGATCAAGGGCGAAGCCTTCGTCGTCGATGCAAACATTAGCGAAGCAGACGCCAGCCGTTGTCACGGCAACACCCTGCCATTGAGTTGATAGACGACGACATACAAAGTCGTGCGTGAAAAATTTCTAAGCCATTGAGCGCGAGTCAGTTTTTGGCTCGCTTGCGGGTTTGAGATTGCAGGGTTCAGGCGCGCACAACCTTCGTGGCGCCTCCGGCCGCGCGTCGCAAGAGGTTTTCGTCGAGCTGGCGTCAGCGGTCTTGTATCAATGTATCCGGTCTCTGATTGGAGCGAGTTTTGCTCCGGACCAATATGGATATCAGCGCGCGCGCGTGCGATCTCATTATGGACAGGCCTCAACGGGCCATTTGGGTCACCAGTGTCGCATGCGCCGGTAAGACCGATCCTGCATCTCTTCTTATCCTCTCGCAAACCTCATCGAGTAAAGGGTGCGGTGGCTTGCCAACAGCATGGGCTCGACCGCCTGCTTGAGCCGCGTCTTCTCTATCGCGACCATCTCGGTCGACTGGCGACAGCGCCTTCAGGGCTTGCTGTTCGGCGGAAGACAGCGGGCGGATCTCGTCGATCATGACAAGAGCGAAGCGCGCAATCAGCCGCGCGTCCAGCCTGTCGGTCTTGGCGCGCCGCCCCTCGGTCTCGCGGAAGGCCTTGATGCGGCGCGGATTAACGATGCCGATCGCCTCCAACATGAGGCGGCTAACACCCTCGTGCCGGAGCCTGCGGATGCCATCGGCGATGGTAAGCGAAGGCGCTTGCTGCGCGAACGAGGCTGCTGTCATGGATTAGACTTGTATGCCGACTTGCAGCGCCAGGCCGCCGTCCTTGCGACTGTTCGATCGAGAGACCCGACGCAGACGCCGTTGCCGGGCTACGACCGCGCCCGCGGCCAGGAATCCAACGAGCTGTCTGCTTCGCCTGTCACTCTACAGTGACGAGGCCAAGATACCGGAATCCACTTTTCGGGATCAGGCCCTTGGGCCGGACGCCAGTCGGATAGGTCCGTCAGGCGCTTCAGCAACGACCGCGGGCAGGTGGGACCCTAATACTAAAGGACCGTATCCCAAGTCATAGGACAATAGTTGACTAAGTTATCATCAGCGAGAGGAGGCGGGACTATGCATGCCATCTTGGAATCTGAGCCGCGGGCGGCTGACCCGCAAAAAACGAAAAAGATGATCAATCTCGTGCCGGTGGCCATCTCCTGGGGAGTGCTGCTCGCCATCTACGTAGGGCTTCGGCTTTACCAGCAGGCATTTGCGTTCAAGTACGGCCTGGATTCGACATCCCCCGAATTTGCGACCTACTGGCTGACGCTGTTCAAAGTCGAGGTACCGCTTATTTTCGGGGTGGGCTTCGCCATTTGGGCCTACCTTTGGCTCACCCGGGATAAGAACCTCGACAAGATCGACGCCGAAACGGAACTGCGCCGCTACTTTAGCCTCGTCGCGTGGTTTTTGCTGTATACGTTTTCTTTTCTGTGGATTGCTAGCTTCTTTGGTGAGAGCGATGCTAGTTGGCATCAAACCGTGATTCGCGACACCGCGCTTACTCCCAGCCATATCGTCGTATTTTACGCTTGTATTCCACTGTATATCATCTTGGGCGTTAGCAGCCTTCTATATGCTACCACGCGGATTCCCAAATTCTCAAAAGGCTATTCGGTGCCGCTCATCATGGCTGTGCTCGGGCCCGGGCTCATTCTGCCGAACCTTGGCTATAACGAGTGGGGCCACGCGTTCTGGCTCACTGAAGAAATCTTCAGCCATCCGCTCCATTGGGGCTTCCCGGTTCTTGGGTGGACCGGCTTTGCTCTTGGCGGCGTCCTTCTTCAGGCGACCATGAGGATGGCGGAGCTTTTCAAAGAGATCGATGGCGCAAACTTGGCGAAAGCCTGACGCCTTGGCTGATGCCGGCGATGGTGGACAATGCGAATGTAGGCGGTGTCTCTGCTGAATCGACTGACTGACAGGTAGGACACCGCCTTCGGCAAAGAACCGTTGCCTAATCATAAGAATACGAATTACCGGGGGGAGCATGACTGACAACGATCAGGCAATTTTAGCTGCGGCAGAAATGTCGCCAAGAATAGCGCGCTATTCACGAACTTTCGACTACCTGATTGTCGTCATAGCTGCCTTCCTTGTATGGTCTGTTACGCACATCCATTTTCTCCTTTTCGCTGGGGACTGGGATTTTTTTATTGACTGGAAAGACAGACAGTATTGGATTCTGATAACGCCGATAGTCTCCATAATGTCGGCCGCGGCATTTCAGGCGATTTTCTGGTCTCTATTTCGCCTGCCAATCGGAGCGACAGCTAGCGCACTTCTGTTCCTGATCGGCGTCTGGATTGTCAGATACCATAGTTGGGAAGGCATGGCCTACTTCCCGCTCAGTCTCGTTGTTCCAGCGACCGGTCTAGTCGGAGCGATGGCGCTCGACTGCATCCTCGTGCTGAGCCGAAGCTGGGTTATAACGGCCGTGTTCGGCGGCGTTATTTATGGTCTCTCGTTCTTTCCGACAAACTGGATTTATCTGGCGCCATATTTCCAGCCAGCAGAGCATATGGGTGAGATGGCGTCTGTTGCCGATATCATCGGCTACGTCTTTCCTCGTTCAGGCACGCCTGAATACATAAGAATTATCGAACGCGGAACCTTGCGCACGTTCGGCGACTCCGCAAACTGGGTCTCAGCATTCTTTTCTGCGTTCGTTTGCATATTCGCCTACTCGGTGTTCTGGTTGATGGGTGTGGCCGCTTGCACACCCAAATACATACCGGTGGGATACCGCTTCAAGGAGCTTTATGGCGCTAAAATCGATGCGGGTGCCGTATGAGCAAGATATTGAAAAAGGCGACGTTGCTCGTTTTGGCCGCGACGACATTGCTATTTTCCCTTATGGATCAGGCCGCATTCGCGCACGGCGAGCGGGCGACCGAGCCTTACATCAGAACGCGCACTGTGCATTGGTATGACGTCACTTGGTCAACCGATGCGCTTAACGTCAACGACACAGTAACCGTCCAGGGCAAGTTTCACTTATTGAACGATTGGCCGGATTCGGTGAGTCTGCCCAATCTGGTGTTCCTTTCCAACGGCTCGCCCGGCGCCGTCATGACCCGCGTAGAATCGTACATCAACGAAATTCCCGCACGGCAGTCCACCAAGGGTTTGATCATCGGACGGGATTATGACTTCAAACTCGTTATGAAGGCGCGTAAGGTGGGACAGTGGCACCTTCATCCGGTCATGAACATCCATGGGGCCGGGGCGGTCGTTGGGCCGGGAGAATGGATAACTGTCAGCGGCAACGAAGCGGATTTCAAGGATCCGCTCACGACCTTGACTGGAAACAAGATCGACGATCTGCAAACGTTTGGCGTTTCACGCGTGCAGATGTGGCAGTTTGGGTTCGGGCTGATTGCCGCGGTGTGGATCCTATGGTGGCTGCGCAGGCCCCTCATCATTTCGCGCTGGCTCGTGGTCCAGAAGGGGCGAGAGAACCTTCTCATCACTCCAATGGACGACAAGGTTGCGGCGGGGCTGCTGGTCCTCTTGGCGATGGTGGTGCTGGTCGGATACACCAGAACGACGTCCGAGTTTCCGGAACTGGTTCCGCTTCAATCGGGGTCTCTCTCCGCGCCGCCACTGCCCAAGCCGCCCCACGCGGTTGAAGTCAAGTTCAAGAGGGCCGAGTACGACGTTCCCGGTCGGTCCATGCGCTTGAGCGTAGAGATGACCAATACGTCCGATCAACCCGTGAGCGTTGGCGAGTTCACCACCGCTAACCTGCGTTTCATAAATAAGAGTCTTCCTGCGGCGGTGGCGGCAGTCAGTTCGAAATTTCCGAAGGAGCTGGTCCCCCGGAACGGCCTTGTCATCGACAATCCGGAGCCGCTTGCACCTGGTGAAAGCCGTCTGGTGAACCTGGATACAACGGATGCGGCATGGGAAGTAGAACGTCTGGTGAGCTTTCTTTCTAACGTTGACAGTAGAATGGGCGGATTGCTGTTTTTCTATGACGGGAAAGGCAACCGCTCCATGAGCGAAGTATACGGGCCCATTGTTCCAGTCTTCAAAAAGACGATCTGAAGCCAGGTTTAATAGGACGAAGCTGCGCGATGGTCGATAAGCTCACGATCAGGAGGTACTCCAGATCGGCATTGCGCGGCCTTTCGTTTGCAGTGCCTCTGCTGGTTTTGTCGTCCCAGCCGGCCTCTTCCCACGGTGGCGTCAGTATGGAAAATGACGTGTGTAGGCTCCGATTGGGAGCATACATCATGCACTTTACCGGGTACCAGCCGCAAGCAACCGGCAGCAGGGAGTTCTGCGAAGACATTCCGGAGACCGGCAAAACCGTGGTGGTGCTGGACGCGGTTGATGAGGCTCTGCGCGACATCCCGATCGAGGTGCGAATCGTGCGGGATACGGGAGACAACAGCAATTTGGAGACCATCACCGTTGTGCACCTGCAGCCCAAAGTTTACCCCTCTGGCAGCATTGCCTTGGAATATACGTTCGACAAGGCTGGAAAATTTATCGGACTGGTTACCGCGGGCGCAAAGGGCGAATACGTCTCACGGTTTCCCTTCAGTGTGGCTTCTGGAAAGTCGTTCTACGAGAAATACCTGCTTTTCATCGTAGTTCCATTGGTAGGATTTGCCTTATATCGTTATTCGGCACGTGTCAGAAAGAAATTGGACACCCGCCTAAGTATACCACCAAACTAGCTGGGATAAGGCCGGTGATTGTTTGGCCAGGAGGGGGAACGGGCCTTGCCGCCAAGCTCGCTAGGAGAGCTAGCGCGACCGGCGAGGCGAAGCTGAGGATGCGCGTTGTAATTGCGCTTGTGGTGGCATCGTGTTCTGGATGCTCCGGATCATCGGAGCCGCCGGAGGGGACTTCGGTCGTCAGCTTCGACTATGCGCACGCTGTGCGCCGCGGCTCCTGTTCCCCCGGCAGCAAGCCGGCCGGAGCAGGTGCCACCGACGGCCTCACATCGCGCGATGGCTTTCATTATAACGTGAGGGCACCTGCAAACCTCGATCCGACCTATGCGCATCCGCTGCTCGTCGTCTATGCGCCGGCGGGCTATGATGCGAAACAGAGCGAATCCCTCACCCGCCTCACCACCGAGGCAACCCGCAGCGGCTTCGTCGTGGTTTATGTCGGTAGCCGTCCTCTATCGGTGAAGACGATAGAAAAACTTGCGCAGCTACCTAAAGAAGTTGCCGCCGTTTGGTGCGTCGATCCAAATCGAGTGTATGCGACCGGCCACTCCGATGGCGGAACGGTGTCCATTGCGCTCGCCGTTCTGGAAGAGACTACAGGCACCGTGTCGGCAATTGCTCCGAGCGCCGCGGGCTTCTCTCGGAAAGACCTCGAAGCCTTTCGATGCCCGAAGCCCATTCCGGTGATGGTCATGCACGGCAAGCAGGACACACATTTTCCGGGCTGGGGAAAGGAAGCCGCCCTGTGGTGGGCGCGCTGCAATGCCTGTAACATTAGAAGATTGCCTGTGTCGCAAGACAATGGGTGCCTCGCCTTCCAGGGTTGCGCGCCCAACGGGACCACGATTTACTGTGAGGGCGGCGGTTCTCATAAGGACTGGCCGCCGTTGCAAAACGAAATATTGCGATTTTTCGAATCCGTCAGCTCGCTGGGGATGCGGCAAGGAACTCTGCAAGCTGGCCAACTTTCGGAAGATATCCGGCGTCATGGTCTAACCATTCGTCTGCTGCACGAATCTCGCTGTTGCCTATGATGCCGGTCCACGCGAATGGCGGTCATGATCCGGCACGGCGTTTGCGAAGCAGCGCTCACTTGGCCCGCAAGATTGAGTTGCCGACGGGCCGTATCTTTGATGCACTGCATCATGTCTATACCGCTCGGACGCTCGGGGCGAAACCCGTGACCTTGAAGCTATTCTGGTCGAGCCGAGAGACGCAAGGCAGGCCCAGACATTGCCCATTTCCAGCGCCGCGCGATGCGCTTAATTGTAATTGTTAGCCACAAATACCGTATTCAGAAGGGTAGCTGCATCGTTCATCTGCGATTTGCTCTGAGAGAACCCGTTAGAGGGTCGCGCGCCGAGTATGGGAGGACAGAATGACAGAGCTTGTGCCGCCGGATCTGATCCCAAACTGGATCCCCGGCGAGAAGATCGTGGACAGTTCTCACCTTGGCTGGAGCGGCCTAACGCTCAAAGGGTATCACTATCCTGACCAGGAAGCGAACATTCCCTTAATGCGCGACTACATGATCGTTATCTATGAAGGCGCCGCAGTCGGCGCCGGCGCCTTGAGGCCACAGAGGCTGCGCGCGGCGATCTGGGCCTGCGACGTGGCATTGTGGATCGTCTCGATCCGGAAGCGCCCGCCAAGGTAGGGGTTATCCGCGGCGGTGCAATCGCCGATGGCATAGATCTTCGGGGCGGAACTGCGCATGTGGCTGTCCACGACGATGCCGTTCGTGCAGGTCAGACCCACCTGACCGCCAGTCCGTGATTGGGCACCGCGCCGATCCCGACGATGACCAGATCCGCCGCAAACGCCTCGCCGCTGTCCAGGATGCAGGCGCTGACCCTGCCATCGCTGCCCGCGATCGAGCTCAGCCGGGTGTTGAGCCGGATATCCACACCCTCGGTTCGGAGCCGCTTTGTCACAAGGTTGGAAGCAGAGGGCGTCGCGACCCGCGCCATGACGCGGCCGGCAGCCTCGATCACCGTGACCCGCTTGCCCTATTCGACAGCCGCCGACGCGATCTCCAATCCGATCACCCCGCCGCCTAGAATGGGAAGCGAGGTGCAGCCGGCGAGCGCTTCCTTCAGGCCCCGCGCATCGGAAAGGCTGCGCAGATAGCAGACGCCGTTCAGGCCGGCCCCCGCGCAGTGCGCTGGATCCGGTTGCCAGGATCAGCGCCTCATAGGGATACGCCCTGCCTCCCTGGTGACGACTCTGCTGCGGGCGCGGTCGATCTCGACAACCTTGGCGCCGGTCTCGAGCTGGATTCGGTTCTGTTCGAAGAACGGCTCCGGCTTCAGCCGGGTCGCCGCGCCCCGGTGGCAAGAAATGCCTTTGAAAGTGGTGGCCGCTGATAGGGCGCCACAGTTTCCGCGCTCAGCAGCGTGACTCGGCCTTCAAAGCTGTGTTGCCGCAGCCAGGACGCGGCGTAGACGCCGGCGGTTCCAGCTCCGACGATGACGATACTCTCCTCCATTAGCGCATCCTTTTCTGTTCCGGCCAAAGTCCCGAAATACCCCGTCAGATCAGATTGCGACGCTCGGCCTCGCTGATGGCCTGCACGCGGTTGCGTGCTTTCAGGTCAGCGAAAATCTTGCGCATATGCCATTTCACCGTGTCTTCGCTGACCAGGAGCTGGTCGGCGATCCGCTTGTTCGAAAGTCCATCGCGGGCAAGTCGCAGGACGCTGATCTGCCGGACGGACAGCGTGGTAAGCTCGGGGGGGAGCGAGGGCCGCTCAGTCCTTGGCCTTGGCCTGGCGATCCCGTCGAAATCGAACGTGACAAAGGCATCGGCGGATGCCGGGGTCAGGGCCAGCAACAGATCCCGCGTGTCTAGCCCAGTCCGATAGCATCCCAACTGCTTGATGAGTTCGAAGGCATTGACCGCCTTTCGTCGTGCGGGTGTCAGCGCTCCGGCGGCGGCATGGGCCGCGGCTTCGCACATCAGCGCGCGCACTTCCAATCGACCAGCGCCGATCGACCGGGCGATCTTGGCAGCCGCCTCGGCATTGCGGCGGGCGAGGCTGTGCTGCCGCTTGGGGATGGCTTCCATCGCGCGCAACAGCGATATTTGAGCACGCATGGGTCTTGCATGGGGCCCGGACAGGACCTCACCAGAGTCCCTCGGCAGCAGGTGGTCGACGTCGTGCGTACCGCTGAAGAGGGCCAGTTCGGCAAGTTCCAACTCGATCAGCACTCCCAGTCGCGGCAACGACCTTTCCGCCGCAAGCGCGCGTGCCCGTTCCAGCAACGCCGCGGCGCCCCTGATATTGCCCTTGGCCCGATGCCATGTCGCGATGACGCGGCTCACACCGTAGAACACGTCGGTGACGCCGTAGTTGAAGATGAAGTCAAGCAAGCCGGCGATGGAATTCTCGTCGAAATCCAGCCGCCGTTGCTCGAACAGCGTCTCAAGTTCCAGAGCGATCAGCATCTTTGACGAAAAGGATGTACGTGTCACCTCAACATCGCTGTCATTGCGGGCGGTATCGATAAGCTGCAATGCGGCGCGCATGTCGCCCCGGGCGAGAGCCGCGTGGATCTCGGCCGCATAAAGCCAGCCAAAAGCATAGCGCTGGCGCGCGGCGCTGTTGACCGAATGGGCCATGATCAGGGCCTGCTTCAGTTCGTCAAACCGGTATTCACTGGCCAGCATGAAGGCCAGACAGGTGAGTGCCGCACCCTTACCGACGGAATTATCGTCGCCGAAGTTTTGGATCCAGTCGTTGCACAGCCGTTCGCTCAATTGCAGTTCGTCATGGGTAGCAGCACCAATCGCGCGGACCAGTTGCAGCCAGCCGCGGTCAGGATGCGCGCCGGACGGCGTGCGCGGGGCGGGCAGATAGGCCAGCAGCTTTTCGGCTTTGTCGGCCTGCTGGCTGAAATACATGGTCCAGGCGTAGCTGAGGCAGATGATCGGATGCTTGCGCAACTCGCGGGCTGGGAAACGGCCAAGCCATTCGCGCAACGCCTCGATCTCGCCCTGGCGCAGGGCGAGATCGAGCATGATGTCCTCGCTCAGTCCCAGCGCCCAGCGGTGGTCGCCCGCCCGCAGCGCAAGGTTTACCGCCCTCTGGAACTCGCGCCTCCGCCAGTGCCAGAAGGCCGCGCGTTTCAGGACATAGGATTTTCGCTCGGCACTGCGCGCCAAAAACCGATGCTGAAGGTAGTCGCGTAGAACCGGGTGCAACGAGAATAGCGTCGGGCCGCTTTCGGCCGGGCGAAACAGCAAATGATCGAGGTTGATCTCCTCGATCAGCGCGGCGGCGTTGGTGGACTTGTAGGCGTAATTGTAGCTTTCCGCCGAAATCGGGTCGATCATCGCTGCGTTTTCAACGAACTCAAGCTGCTGGCGCGACAGGCGCCTCTCGATCTCCTCGTGGAGGAAGGTTACCGTTTCAGGCCAGTTTGCCGCGGGCCGGACCGGCAATTCGGTCCGGCACATGATGTGGCAGAGCGCGGGCCAGCCCTGCGTCTCCGCGATCATCTGCTGCGCCGTTACGTTGGGGACCGGGTGCACCTTCAAGAACGCTTCGGCATCATCCAAGGTAAAGGCCAGATCGCGGGCATAGACCTCCCGCACTCCGCTTTCGAGCCCAAGCCGGGCAAAACCGCGCCGGGTATCCCCGGCGATAGCGAATCGGACATTCGGCGGACTTTCCAGCGCGAAGGTTTCCAGTGCGTGCAGCAGAGCGGGTGCGTGTTCGATGTCGTCGATGCAGATTACCTTGGCCGGCCGCTCAGCGCCGAATTCTTCCCATAGCGTGGACACCAACTCGGCCAGATCCGCCGGGACCGCCCGGTTTTCGCGGGGCGCTGCGTCGAGCAGTTGGCTGCAGATGGCCTCTGCCAGCGCGCCTTCCGTTCCGCATCCGTCGCGCAAAGACACCCAGGCCGCGTTGTTTCCAGCCGCCCTGAAGGCCAACCAGTTCTGCGCCAGAACGACTGATTTTCCATAACCCTGCGTTGCGCGCAGGATCAGTGTCCGGAGCTCCGGTTGGCCTGAAAACGTAAATCTGGGCCGCGCGATACAGCCCTTGGCGATCGTCTCCAGACGCGCGGAAATGCGGGCGGCAAGCAGCCGTCCCGAATGTATCGGGTCGTCGCTGGTATCCATGGTCATCGACGTCTCAAAGCACGCACGAATGAGCGTAGGATACTTGTTTGGAACACAAGAACTACACCTAAGTGTAGTTGTGGATCCTGACGCAATGATCTCCGCTTGCTCGGTCGCCCGCTCGGGAACCGGGAAGGGCGTACTGGTGTCACCTGCCGCGCGATGAATGGTGGGGTCAAGGGAGGATATGCCGAATGATCAATACGCCAGAACAATCCGCTTCAACCGTGGGGTACGTTGACCACAAGCGCTATCTCTGGATGCTGTCCACCCTGTGGCCGGCAACGCCGATGATCGGGCTGTGGCTGGTGGCGCAGACCGGTTGGAGCATCTGGTACGCCCTGGTCCTGATCATCTGGTACGGGATGGTGCCGCTTCTGGACGCGATGTTCGGCGAGGATTTCAACAACCCGCCGGAAGAGGCCGTCGAGATGCTCGAGAAGGACCGATACTATCGCGTCCTAACCTATCTGACCGTGCCGATCCATTATGCAGCCCTTCTGGTGTCGGCCTGGTGGGTCAGTACCCATGCGATGTCTTGGCCCGAAATCATAACCTTGGCGCTCTCGCTGGGAATCGTGAACGGCCTCGCGCTGAACACCGGGCATGAGCTCGGGCACAAGAAGGAGACTTTCGACCGCTGGTTGGCCAAGCTGGTGCTTGCGGTTGCGGGTTACGGTCATTTCTTCATCGAGCACAACAAGGGCCATCACCGCGACGTTGCCACCCCGATGGATCCCGCGACCTCACGAATGGGCGAAAGTATCTACCAATTCTCCACCCGCGAGATCCCCGGTGCCTTCCGCCGCGCCTGGGCACTCGAGGAAGAGCGTCTGTCGCGCCGGGGCAAAAGCGTTTGGAGCCTGGAGAACGAGATTTTGCAGCCGATGCTGATCACCTTCGCGCTCTATGCGGGCCTGCTGGCCTTTTTCGGCCCCCTGATGCTGGTCTTCCTTCCGATCCAGATGGCGTTCGGGTGGTGGCAGCTGACTAGCGCCAACTACATCGAGCATTATGGCCTGCTGCGTGAGAAGCTGCCCAATGGCCGCTACGAGCACCAGAAACCGCACCACTCGTGGAACTCGAACCACATCGTGTCGAACCTGATCCTGTTCCATTTGCAGCGCCATTCGGATCACCACGCGCATCCGACGCGGTCCTACCAATCGCTGCGCGACTTCAAGGATCTGCCGACGCTGCCCTCGGGCTATCCGGGCATGTTCTTCATCGCGCTGATCCCGGGCTGGTTCAGGTCGGCTATGGACTCGCGCGTGGTAGATTGGGCCCATGGCGATCTGAGCAAGATTCAGATCGAGGATGGCAAGCAAGCGTTTTACGAACGCAAGTTTGGCACGGTCGGCACCGACGCTAAGCCCGGCCTGGTTGCTGCCGAGTGAAGCGCCATCTTCCGCGCCGCTCTGGCTTGCCGAGCGGCATGGACACCCGACACCACAGCCCCGAGCCGCACGACTCGTTTCAATCGTCGAGCGGCAGCGGCTGGCCATGTGGGGCGGTCAGGCCGTGCGATAGGATAGGGGGCCGCGCGCCGATCACGGAGAAGACCAGAGATAGCTGCCATTCGGCCCGGCAAAACCGGATCGGCGGAAAAGGGAGGAAATAGGAACATGGCCAGGTACCAGTGTCCCGATTGTAAATACACCTATGACGAAACGCTGGGCCATCCGCATGAAGGATTTCCTGCAGGCACTGCTTGGGCCAACGTGCCCGACGAATGGGCTTGCCCCGATTGCGCAGTGCGCGACAAGGTCGATTTCGAATTAATCGGCGGATCGCCCGCCGCTACCACGTCGGCTACTCAGGCCGTCGAGGTTGCCGCGGCGGCACATAGCGCCGTAACGGTCACTGACACCGCAGTGATCGAGAAGCCCGCCAGCCCGATGTCGGAACCGGCAGTGCGAACGACAGGCGTCCTGCGGGCCGTGGCCTCGGCCCCGGAGGCTATGCAATCCGAAGCGGTCGTCATGGACGGCAAGTCCCCCTCTGCTGGCTGCAAGCCCTTTGCGAAATGGATATGCATCACCTGCGGCCATATCTATGACGAGGCGCTTGGTGATGCGTCCGATGGCTTCGCCGCTGGGACGCGGTTCGAGGATATTCCTGACGATTGGTGTTGCCCGGACTGCGGCGCAACGAAAAAAGACTACGTTCTTTGCCAGGAAACTTAGTCAATCCGTGTCGGCAAAGTGTATCGGGCCGATCAGGCCTGCTATGGAGGTCAACCGTGAATATTCACGCTCATCCGAACGACATATCGTTGGGCGATACCAGATCATCCCTTGCGGATGTTTTTGTGAAGCAACGCAGGGCAGGCTGGGCGCGGCGCTCGGATTTCGACCGCAAGGCACGCATCGCGGCGCTGAACCGGCTGAGGGAAGTCCTGCAGCGGCGCGAGGCGGACATCATCGCGGCTCTCCATGCGGATTTCCGCAAGCCCGAGAGCGAGGTGAGGCTGACCGAAATCTTGCCGGTGCTGCAGGAGATCGCGCACACCAAACGCCACCTGAAGGGCTGGATGCGACCACGCCGGGCGGCGGCCACACTGGGTGTTCTGGGCACCAAGGCCAGGATCCGGCCCGAGCCGAAGGGTGTCTGCCTGATTATTGCGCCCTGGAACTATCCGTTGAACCTGGCGTTCGGGCCGCTGGTCTCGGCACTGGCGGCGGGCAACAGCGCGATCATCAAGCCGTCGGAACTGACGCTCGCGACCTCTGCCCTGATTGCAGATATCGTGGCCGAGACGTTTTCGCCAGATCTGGTGGCGGTGGTCGAGGGCGATGCTGCGGTCTCGCAGGAATTGCTGGCGCTGCCGTTCGACCACATCTTCTTCACCGGCAGCCCGCAGGTGGGCAAGCTGGTGATGGAGGCGGCGGCGAAATCGCTGGCCTCGGTTACCCTAGAACTGGGAGGCAAGTCGCCCACCATCGTCGGCCCCACCGCCAACCTGAAAAAGGCCGCGCGCAATATTGTTTGGGGCAAGTTTGCCAACAACGGCCAGACCTGCATCGCGCCCGACCACGTGTTCGTGCACCGCGACATCGCGCAGAAGTTCAACGAGACGGTGGTGGCGGAAATCGGCCGCGTCTATGGCAAGACGCCCGAGGCGCAGAAGATGACACCCGATTATTGCCGTATTGTGAACGACCGGCATTTCAACCGAGTTGCCGGCCTGATCGAGGATGCCCGTGCCAAGAGCGCGCGGATCCTGCTGGGCGGGCAGACGGACGCGGCGCAGAAATTCGTGGCGCCCACGCTGATCAGCCAGATCACCCTCGAGATGGCGATTTCGCGCGAGGAGCTGTTCGGCCCGATCCTGCCGATCATCGAATATGACGATATCGACAAGGTGATTGATCAGATCAACGCCAACCCGAAACCGTTGGCGCTTTATGTCTTCGACAATAGCCGGGCTTTTGCCGAGGACATCATCACGCGCACCAGTTCGGGCGCGGTGGGGATCAACCTGACGGTCGTGCATTTCCTGCATCCCAACCTGCCCTTTGGCGGGGTGAACAACTCGGGCATCGGTGCGGCGCACGGAATCTATGGCTTTCGGGCATTTTCGCATGAAAAGGCCGTCCTGCAGGACCGGTACTCGATCGTCCACATGCTGTTCCCGCCCTATACGGGTTTCGTGAAGCGGCTCATCAGCCTTGTCGTCAAGGTGCTGGGGTGACCGGTTCGATGGAACAACGATCAGAAAGTCACGGAATGTACGACTACATCATCGTGGGAGCCGGTTCGGCGGGCTGCGTGCTTGCAAATAGGCTGTCCGCAGATCCCACGAAGCGCATCCTCTTGCTGGAGGCGGGACCGCGAGACAAAAGCGCGCTGATCCATACGCCGATCGGCATCGCGCTGCTGGCCAACAGCAAGAAACTGAACTGGGCCTTCAATACCGAACCCCAGCGGCATCTGAACGCCCGCCGTCTGTTCTGGCCGCGCGGCAAGACGCTGGGCGGGTCCAGTTCGATCAACGCCATGGTCTATATGCGCGGCCACGAGGCGGATTACGACGGTTGGGAAGCTGCCTCTGACACCTCGGTCTGGGGCTGGGACCGTGTCCGCGCCCTGTTCAAGCGACTGGAAAACAATCAACGGTTCGGAAGTTCCGAATATCACGGGGCGGGCGGTGAACTGTTCGTCAGCGAATTGCAGACGGTCAACCCGCTCAGCCGATCCTTCGTCAAGGCGGGGCGTGAACTGCAGATCCAGCATAACGATGATTTCAACGGCGAGCGTCAGGAAGGGGTCGGCCTTTATCAGGTTACGCAGAACCGCGGGCGGCGCTGGAGCTCGGCCAAGGCGTTTCTGGAAAGCGCGCTGGATCGGTCGAACCTGGAGGTCGTCACCGATGCGCGGGTGACCCGCGTGGTGATGGACGGTCGGCGCGCGACCGGCGTGTCCTACAGGCGGGGCAACGAATACAAGCAGGCGCGGCTGAACCCCGGGGGCGAGGTCCTGCTGTCCGGCGGCGCGGTGAACTCGCCGCAGATGTTGATGCTTTCAGGCATCGGCGCGGCGGAGGAGCTGAAGGAACATGGCATTCCGGTGGTGCATGACCTGCCCGCCGTGGGCAAGAACCTGCAGGACCATCTGGACATCACGCTGATGAACGCGGCCACTTCGCGCAAACCGATCGGAGTGGCGTTGAGCTTCCTGCCGCGTGGGGTGGCGGGGCTGTTTTCCTACATCTTCCGCCGCAAGGGGTTTCTGACCAGCAACGTCGCGGAATCGGGCGGCTTCGTCAAAAGCACACCCGAGCGCGACCGGCCGAACCTGCAATTCCACTTCCTCCCGACCTATCTGAACGACCATGGACGCAAGATCACCTATGGTTATGGCTATACCCTGCACATCTGCGACCTGCTGCCGAAAAGCCGGGGCAGGATCGGTCTGAAAAGCCCCGATCCCCTGGATGATCCGCTGATCGACCCGCAATACCTCGAGGACCCGGAGGACATGAAAACCATGATCGCCGGGGTCAAGATCGGCAGGCGCATCTTCGACGCGCCTGCCATGGCTGTTCATTCCCGGCGCGAGGTTTTGCCCGGTCCCGCGGTTCAGAGCGATGACGAGATCGCCGCCGATATCCGCAAGCGGGCTGAGACGATCTATCACCCGGTCGGAACCTGCCGGATGGGCGCCGACCCGGCGTCGGTGGTCGATCCGCAGCTTCGGGTGCGCGGTATCGAGGGGCTACGGGTGATCGACGCCTCGATCATGCCGACGTTGGTAGCGGGCAACACCAATGCGCCGACCATGATGATCGCAGAAAATGCCGCTGACATGATTTTGGGGAACATCCATTTGCAAGCCTGAAAAATCGCAGTAATTCCGCCGAGGCTGCCACCCCACAAATGATGTTGATCCGGGAGGGGTGACCGCAATCGGGCGGGCTCCGATGGGGAGCCTACATCCGACGCTCTCAGCGCTTTCGCATCGGACAGGACGGATCAATCCTGTCCACGAAACTCAACCCCGATCCGCCCGTAACGTTCGCGGATCGTGCGGCAACAAACAAACCATCGGAGGGAAGTGCGTATGCTCGGATTGATGCAAGACTAGCCTTTGCTTTGCCATCGGATTATCGAACACGCGGCGAAGTATCACGGTACGCAAGAGGTTGTCACGCGGTCGGTCGAAGGTCCCATTCATCGCACCAATTACGCCGAAATTCATGCGCGCGCGCTGAAAGTATCGCAACGGCTCGCAGGGCCCTGGCGGCTCAACCAAGGGTGCTGATGCTTGATGAGCCGTCGATGGGGCTCGCACCTCAGGTCGTTGCTGAAATATTGCGCCTGATCTTGCGCATGCGACACGAATTGGGACTTGGGATACTTCTCGTTGAGCAAAATGCCGAGGCAGCGCTGCGTATCGCAGACCACGCCTGCGTGCTCTCTCTGGGGCAAATCACTCTGCGCGGCGCAGGCGCAGATCTCTTGAATGATCCGAGTGTCGTCGAGGCGTTTCTTGGGGGGAATGCGGCTACTTGATGGAAACCCACCGCATCTCCGAGTCAGGACCGGATCGCGAACTGCTTGCATCGCTGCGTGCTCTGACAGGACTGGATACCCCACCCCCGCAACCATAGAGCGTTTCGAGACCGAGTATCCGAATGCAACTTTCTGGGCGACGTTCGGTCAATCCGAAACCTCGGGCTTGGCGATGCTTTCGCCGTATCGCGACCGTCCGAAATCCGCGGGCCGGCCGCTGTTTTGGCGCAGCATCACGGTCGTCCATGGCGATGACCGCGCGAAGCCGGCCGGCGAAATCATCGACTTCGTAGGCGGACAAATCGCTCGCTACAAACGGCCGAAGCACGTTGTGTTGGTCGATAAACTTCCGAGGACTGCGGGGGCGACCTCGATCGGGCTGCTGTTAAATCAGCGCACGGGCAGACGTAGCGGCAAAAGTAACCCGCCGCGACGGGCCGCCTCATCCGACCGCGGCAGAGAGGCGGCGAATACCATCGCGCCATTCCCGCTGTAGCCGCGCGCAGAGTTCTGCGACCGGAATGATGTCGTTGACGCCGCCGACTCCCTGTCCCGCGGTCCAGATATCCTTCCACAGTTTCGGGCTGATCTCGCGCGCGACGTTGAAGCCGCTATGGTCCTTCGGGTTGTCGTACGGGCGGTTCAGCGTCTGGGCGAGAAAGCTTGCGCCGATGCCGGAGACTTCCGCCGTGTAAACGATATCGTCGATGTCAGACTCGCAGATCATGGTCTTTTGCTCGAGCGGCGCCATGCTTTCCTTCGTTGAAATGAAGCGGGTGCCGATCGAGACGAGATCGGCGCCGGCCGCGATGGCGCCGGCAACGGACTGACCGTTGCTGACGGCCCCGGCAAGAATGATCGTCTTGTCACCGGCGATCTGCCTCAGTTCCGTGATGAATGCGAACGGGTTGTACGTGCCGGCGTGGCCGCCGGCCCCGCCGCAGACCGCGATGATGCCGTCCACGTTGGCGTCAAGCGCCTTCTTGGCATGCTTCATCGTGGTCGCGTCGTGGAACACCAGCCCGCCATAGCCATGTATGGCGTCGGTCAGCTCTCGCGTAATTCCGAGCGTCGTGATGACGATGGGAACCTCATGACGGATGGCCGCGGCGAAGTCTGCCGCGTGCCGAGGATTGGTGGAGTGAACGACGAATTGCGCACCAAAAGGCGCGCAATGTTGCCCGGCGAGCCGGCCGCGTATGTCGGCCAGCCACGCTTCGAAACCCTCGGTCGTACGCTGGTTGAGGACCGGAAATGTGCCGAGCACACCGGCCTGACAGGCTTCCACGACCAGATCCGGTCCCGAGACGAGGAACATTGGCGCCGCCATCACCGGGATTTTGAGATGCCATCGCAGTCGATCAGGTAGCATATCGGATGCCGATTGCCAGAGGAAACGTGGTTCAGCGCGACTGCATGCGCGCGCCTGCATCCAGATTGAGCGTGGTCGCGTTCAGGTACGAGTTCTCGACGATATGTTGCACCAGCCGGGCAAATTCCCGCGGTTGCCCCATCCGGTTCGGGTACAGGATCATACGATCGACAATCGACTGAGAGACATTGTCCGGTATGCCTGCGACCATTGCGGTATCGAACAGCCCCGGCGCGATCGAGACGACGCGGATACCTTGCGGCGCAAGGTCGCGCGCCACGGGAAGCGTCAGACCGATCACGCCCGCCTTGCTGGCGCTGTAGGCGGCTTGACCGATCTGCCCCTGGGACGCGGCACCCGAAGCCGTGTTGACGATGACGCCGCGCTCGCCGCCGTCGGCGTCAGGAGCGTTCCTGGTCATGGCAAGCGCAGCGAATCTGATGACATTGAAGGTACCGGTCAGGTTGATCGCGATCACCTTGTTCCATGTTGCGATCGGGAACGGTTCGCCCTTTGATACGGTCTTGGCAGCATCGGCAACCCCGGCGCAATTTACTGCGACATGAACACCGCCGAACGCGGCGGCGACCGCCGCTATCCCGTCTTTCACACTGGTCTCGTCAGCGACATCGACGACGCGCGTCAGGCAGGCATCGCCGAGGTCCGATTTGAGTGCCTGCAGCTTTTTTTCGTCGCGATCGAACCCGGCGATCCGCGCGCCGGCCACGGCGAGCTGCTTGCAGGTCGCGAGCCCCAGTCCAGAGGCCGCGCCGGTCACTACGGCAATCTTGCCATGAAGCTCCATGAAATTATCCTCGTTGTCTACTATTTGCTCAGGATGGTCACGCACGCTACCGCTTCTTCGATACCGTGCAGTCCGCCGCCATTTTCTGCGATCGCGATCCGCGCGCCGTCGACTTGGCGGGCCCCGGCCTCGTGACGCAGTTGCGCGACAAGTTCGTGGACCTGCGCGAGGCCGGTGGCGCCGACCGGATGCCCCTTCGACTCCAGCCCTCCCGACGGATTGACCGGGACGCGCCCGCCGATGGCGGTTTCGCCGCGTTCGCTGATGGCGCCGCCGTCGCCGAAGGCGCACAGGCCGAGATTTTCGATCTGGATGATCTCACCCATGGCGGTGGCATCATGCACTTCGGCAACCGAGATATCGCCCGGACCGACGCCCGCCTTTTCGTAAGCGCGCCTGGCGGCGCGTGCGGTGCAATGGTTTTCGACGTCCGACGGGTCACGGTCGCTGCCGGTCTGGACCACGGATGCCAGCACCCGGATCGCGCGCGACCGATCGATGCCGTAGCGCTTGAGGCCCGCTGCAGTTGCCACCACAACCGCCGCTGCGCCGTCCGACACCGGCGAGCACATCGGCAGCGTCAAAGGATACGTAATCGGCGGCGCGCCCAGCACCTCGTCAATGGAATAGGGCGTGCGAAACTGCGACAGCGGATTCTCAACAGAGTGTCGGTGATTCTTGGCTGCGACCGCGGCGATCTGGCGCTGCGTCGTTCCGAAACGCGCCATGTGATAGCGCGAGAACGCCGCATAGACGTCCATGAATACGCTGTAGGGTTTGTCCGACGTAGTGCCAGGCGGCGGATCGATGCCTTCGCCGAGCTGCATCAGCCGCTCGCCGATTTCGTCCTTGCGGCTGATGTCCCAGGCGCTGTCGAATGATCCGAACATCAGCTCGCGATCCATCGAGAACATCTTCTCAGCGCCAACCGCAAGCGCGATGTCTCCTTCGCCTGCTTTCAGGAAGTTGACGGCCAGGTTCAATGCCGAGCTCCCGCTTGCGCACGCGTTCTCGACGTTGACGACCGGGATCTGGCCAATCCCCATGGACCGCAGCGCGATCTGGCCGCGCACCATGTGCTGCTTTTCCATGTGCCCCTGCGACGCGTTGGCGAAGTAGGCGGCTTCCAATGCCGTGGTCTCGAGGTCGGCATCCGCGAGCGCTGCGTTGACCGCCTCCTTCGTCATCGTCTTGATGTCCTTGTCGAGCATGCGGCCAAACGGCGTCATGCCCACTCCCACGACGTATACGTCTTCCATGGCGGCGGCTCCCATTCTCAGGTTTTATTCTGTGCCCTTAGCGACAGTTCGGACAGCACTTCCTCCGTGTGTTCGCCGAGGCCAGGCACGCCCCGCGTCGGTCCCGGATGGTGGCCGTCAATAATCAAGGGTTGCGCGACATAGCGGCGACGCCTGCCATCGCTGTCGGCCACCTCGCCGAACAGCCCTCGTTCGATGAAGTGCGGGTCGGCCGCGACTTCGTCAATTGCGCTGACGGGACCCCAGGGGATCCCCGCGGCGTCAAGCTTGTCGGCCCATTGGGCGCGTGGCGCGGCGGCGATAGCCTTGCCGATGCGCGCAACCAGTTCGACTTCCCGTCGGGTTCGTTGCGCGCGTTTCAGATCAGCGACGTCCTCCATGCCGATCAGCGTGCAAAGCGGCCGCCAGAACCAGTCCTCATGCGCGATCGACAGCGACAGCAGCTTGCCGTCCTGGCATTCGAACAGACCATAAGCGGGCTCTGCCGCGATGTCGGCGAGCGGCTCGCCGTTCATCGCCGGGCCAACCATGACCGACATCCACGATACCAGCCCGTCGGTCATCGACACGTCGATATACGCCCCCTTTCCCATGCGCGCGCGCGCCAGCAGCGCCGCAAGCACGCCGAGCGCCGCAAACATCCCCGATGAAAGGTCGCCAACCGCGATATCGCTCGGAAGCTGCGTCGAACGCGTTGCGGCCTGGGCGTGCAGGAATCCGGCGAGGGCCTGGTAGGAGAGATCATGGGCGGGCCGGTCGCGGTAAGGGCCGGTCTGTCCGAAGCCGGAGATCGACGCATAGACCAAACTGGGATTGATCGAGGCCATCGCCTCATAACCCAGCCCCAGCCGCTGCATGGTGCCGGGCCGAAACCCTTCCAGCAGGACGTCGGCAGAAGCGACGAGATCCCGGAACCGCTGCTTGTCGCCGTCCGCCTTGAGATCGAGCGCCACCGAGCGCTTATTGCGATTGAGCGCGGCATGGAACGCCGGAAACTGCCGCGCGGGATCTCCGATGCCCGGACGCTCGACGAGGATGACGTCGGCCCCAAGATCGGCCATCAGAAGCGTCGCGTAGGGCCCGGGATATTGCTCAGCCAGGCTGACAATACGAATACCCTCGAGCTGCAACATGACGATGTCTCTTCCCCGGATGTGCAGAGCCTAAGCTTGCAGATTTTATTCGTTGGTCTATAATTTTACTGACTAAATTATTAATTGACCCAAAAGTCAAATACTTGTTGTCGAGGTGAGAACAGTGACGACGTCTAAAAAGATCAAGCCGGAGCAAAGCGTTCTGGTCGAAGTTCGTGCCGATGCGGTATGGATCACGCTCAATCGGCCGACGGCGCTCAACGCAATTACGCCCGACATGGTGGCGGGAATTACCGCCGCTCTAACGCATGCCGACGATCCGGCGATCAAGGCCGTGGTGCTGATGGGCACCGGGCGTGCCTTTTGCGCCGGAGCCGATTTGAAATACGTCAATAGCGCGACGCAGGGCGATGCACCCGCCGCGACGCGGTTCCTCGACGCCGTCCTCGACATGATGGCACGACTGGAGACCTGTCCGCGGCCGGTCATCGCCGCAGTCAATGGGTTGGCCCTGGCGGGCGGCCTGGAATTGGTGCTGTGCTGCGATCTGGTTATCGCAGCGCGGTCAGCGAAGCTTGGTGACGCGCATGCCAATTTCGGTCTGCTGCCGGGCGGCGGCAGTTCGGTGCGACTGCCTCGAAAAATCGGTCCGACCCGTGCGAAATATCTGCTGTTTACTGGCGATTTCGTGCCGGCCGACGATCTGGTTGCCTGCGGTCTCGTCAACGAGGTCGTCGATGACGCCGAACTGACGGCGGCCGTCGAGCGCCTAGTCGCCAAGCTCGGGTCCAAGAGCTCGCTGGTGCTCCGCCGCATGAAGGCGCTGGTCACCGACGGACTTGAGCAACCAAAGGACGTTGCTCTCAGGCTCGAATTGCTCGCAAGCGAAGTCCACGCCCATAGCCACGATATGAAAGAGGGACTTGCCGCATTCGAGCAAAAGCGCAAGCCGTCATTCATCGGCCGCTGAAACGCTTTCTGCGTCTGAATTATCCGAGCCATCGCTTGCGGCGCCGATAGTGCTTGATGCTGCGATAGCTCTTGCGCTCGCCTTCGAGGTTGAGGCCGAGATAGAATTCGCGGATGTCCTCGTTGGCGCGAAGGTCGGCCGCGTTACCTTCCAGTACGATGCGTCCGTCTTCCATGACGTATCCGAAATCGGCGAGGTCCAGCGCGACGCGGGTGTTCTGTTCGACGATGAGCAGCGTCAGGCCATCGTCCTTCAATGAGCGGAGAACGCCGAACACCTCATCGACCATCATCGGCGCCAGCCCCAACGACGGCTCGTCGATCATCATGAGCTTCGGATTGGCCATCAGCGCGCGGCCGATCACCACCATCTGCTGTTCACCGCCGGACAAATAACCGGTCGTGCGCGACTTCAGCAAGGCAAGGCGCTTGATCCGGTCGTAAACGCCATCGAGCCGCCGCCGCATCGCCGGCGCCGAAGGTTCCATATGACCGCCGGCAATCAGGTTTTGCTCAACGGTCAGATGACTGAGGACGCGGCGGCCCTCCATGACATGGACGATCCCGTCGCGGACGATCCTGGCCGGATCGCCGCCGTCGATACGCAAGCCTTCGAACGAAATCGCCCCCGACGTCACCTTGCCGTCCTCGGTCATGAGGAGGTTCGAGATCGATTTGAGCGTGGTCGACTTGCCAGCTCCGTTGCCGCCCAAGAGCGTGACGCAAGACCCCTTGGGCACGACGAGCGTAATGCCCTTCACCGCAAGGATGACGTCGCTGTAGATAACCTCGACATTGCTGACCTCAAGCATCGACAACTCCGCGGCCGGAGCGCTGTCGCGCTCCGGCTGATTCAGCCGGGTTACCACTTCGCAATCGTGGGAACCGGCACGTTTTCAGCAGCGATAACATATTTACCATCCTTGATGGTCGCGACGTTGACGGTCAGGCCCTTGACCGGGAATGGCGCCTCATTCGTGTAAGTCAGGTTCGGCAGAATGCTGAAAGTCTGATCGGCCGAAATCGGTGTCGTCAGCAGCGCGGTGCGAACCGCCTCGCCAGTGACTTTGTCGGCGCCGACCTTACGCGCAGCCGCTTCGATCGCCCGGAGTGCGACCAGCGTCTGATTGTAGCCCATGACGCTCGCGACGGACCATGTCGCCTGCGACTTGTATTTTGCGACGACCATCTGGTGGAAGTCGTGGGCTTTGGTCTTTTGCTCAGTCGGCACGGCCATGCCGTAGACTTCATAGTCGCCTTCCAGGTCCTTCATGCCGCCAACGGCCTTACCTGAGGCAATCAGGCCGTTATGCGAACTCATCATGATCGGAATATCGGCCTTGCCGAGCGCCTGCAGCGCACGCTTGGTCGCCACAACCGCGGCCGTGTTGGTCTGGATATCGATAACTTGCACGCCCTTGCGGATTAGGCGGCCAACCTGGGTGGTCAGATCGGTCGGCTGAACTTCGGTAAAAATGGTCTCGACGATTTCAGCCTTGTCCGGGTTGTCCTTGGCGAATTTCTCCGCGCCCTTGGCAATATCGACATAAGCCGGTGAGGCTTCCGAGGAAATGATGCCGACTTTCAGCGGCCCCTTGATGCCGCGGGTGCTGCGGAACCATTCGAAGAACCCGGCAGCCTCATGGCCATAAGTTGGCCGCGGGTTGAAGATCCAGGGATCGCCTTTCCAAGCGAACCCGTAACCGGCCGTCGACATCAACATGGGCACCTTGTCCGCCGGAAGCCGACCTTGCAGCGCGGCGACGTCAGGTCCCCCGACGCCGAGTACGGCCACCGGATTGAGTTCGGCCTTGATGCCGGGCCAAAGGCTCGCAGTCTGCGCCGCGTCGTAGCGGCCGTCAAAGTCCTTCATCCCGATCTTGATGCCCATTCCCTTGCCGACTTCTTCGTTCCACCAATCGACAGTGGCGCGACGGGCGCCGACAAGGTCCTTCATGATGTCGGCGTAGGGTCCGGTAAAGTCGGCGATCGAGGCAATATTGTAGGTTGTCTGCGCCGAAGCGGGCAGCGCGAGTGTGACGACCGCCACTGCCGCGGCGCCTGCGATCCATTTAAAACGTCTGCTCTTCATCTCTACGTCCTCCCGGTTCTGTTATGTTTCATGGACACCGCCCTGCGGCGGCTTCGCTACGTTCAGTATGGAAACGGCCATGTCCGATACGACCGCTTCAGGATATTCCAGCGATGCATCAGACCGCGCGGCTCGAAGATAAGAAATGCTGCAATGACGCTGCCGAGAAACACATTCATCAGGGAAAATACGACATCGCCGCCGATCGAGGGGAATTGCGAGACGACGGATGGCCCGAGCGACACGAAGGCCTCCTGAATGCATTTGATGACGACGACGCCGACGAGAGCGCCCGTGATCGACCCCATTCCGCCGACGATTATCATGGCAATAAACCATATCGAATTGAACAGCGTGAACTGATCGACCGCGACAAAGCGAACGAAATAAGCCCACAATCCGCCGCCGACGCCGGCATAGAATGCGCCCACCAGAAATGCGGTCGCCTTGATGGCCACGACATCAATGCCCATAATGCCGGCTGCGACGTCGTCGTCGCGCACCGCCACGAAAGCGCGTCCGTACCGGCCCCGCACGATGCCGTAAGCGCCAAAGGTCATGAGCGCCGCGACGGCGAGACAGAGATAATAGATCGAGATATCCGTCGCGAACGCAAATCCGAACAGGCTGGCAGGGTCGAGCGTCAGGCCGTTCGAACCGCCAAACCATGGCAGGTTCAGAACGAAGAAATGAAACAGCGCCTGGGCGGCGATCGTCGTCAGCGCCAAGTAGAACCCCTTGATGCGCACCGCCGACAATCCGAAGATGAAGCCGAACACAGCCGCGGAACACCCCCCGAGCGGGATGGTCAACCAGAACGGAAACCCCAGTTTCGTGGCCAGAAAACCGGTCGTGTAGGCGCCGACGCCCATAAAGGCGGCCTGTCCCAGATTGATCTGGCCGGCATAACCGGTGGTGACCTGAAGGCCGAGGACGATCACCGACGAGATCAATATCAGTGTCGAGATGGCGAGCAGCCGCGGTCCGAACAGGATCGGCAGCGCCAGCAGGAAAATCAGAAACAAGGCTAGGGCAATCTGCTGCGGACGCGTCCGCACCAACGCCGCATCGCGCGCAAAACTGGTGGCGAAAATGCCGGCCGGATCCATCGCTCAAACCCTCTCGATCGTTCTCCACCCGAACATTCCGGTCGGGCGGATAAACAAGATGACAAGCATGATCACGAACGGGAATACCGAGCCAACCGCTCCGCCGACCACCGGGTCGACATAGGCCGTCACGAGTCCCTGCACGGCGCCGACGATCAGACCGGCCAACAAGACTCCGGCGATCGACTCGAATCCGGCGAGCAGGGCCACCGGCAGCGCCGAAAGCCCGATATCCGACGCCAGGAAATTCAGCGACTTGCCGCTGAGGTAGATGATCGCGCCGAGGGTCGACAATACGGCGCCCAGCGCCCAGGCGAAAGCGATGGAGCGTTTCACCGAGATTCCCATCGACAACGCGACCTGATGATCCTCGGCGACCGCGGTCATTTTGAGTCCGGCGCGGGTGTTGTTGAAGAACCACGACAGGCCCAGTCCGACGATCACCGTGATCACGGCGCCGATCAGCAGTGATCGCGGAATCAGGATGTCGCCGATGATCACCGGCTTCAACGCGAAGATGATCGGAAACGGCCGGACCTGCGGTCCGAATATCAACAGGATGAGGCCCCTGATGAGAATCAGCAGGCCGATCGTCACCATCACCATCGCGAAACTGGACTCGCCGACGAGACGCGAAAAAAAGATGCGCTCGATGATAAGTCCGAAAATCGCCGATACCGCCATCGCCAGCGGAAGCGCCACGAACAGTGGCAGTCCGGTTTGGATGACCATCCACCAGACGATGAAGCCGCCGAACACGACGAGCTCGCCTTGCGCAAAGTTGAACACCTTCGACGCGCGGTAGATGACAATGAAGCCCATCGCGATAAGGGCGTAAAGGAGCCCTACCAGCGAACCGTTGACCAGGTAATTCAGAAAGTCGATCGTGTCGAACATTATGACACCCCGGTTATTTTGCGTCGCGGCTGGACCGCCGCGACGGCCAGAGGTGCGGCATCCACGGAATGAACCAGTACGTTGGCTGCCATCGTCCCGCGGCGGCCATCCTGGTAGGTGACCGGGATCGAAAGCGCCACGCGATCCTTGCCGGTGTAGAGGCCGTCAATCAACTCTGCATAGCGCTCCACCAGAAATTCACGTCGTAGCTTGCGCGTCCGGGTCAATTCGCCCTCGTCCGGATCGAGTTCCTTGGGAAAGTTCGCAAAGCGTCGGACCTGGGCGTGAGCCGGCAGGAATTTGTTGATGCGGGCGATTTCCTGGCGAATGAGATCGGCCACCGCCGTCATTTGCGACAGATCGGCGAAGGTCGAATAAGCCAGCCTGCGTTCCTCCGCCCATCGCGACACGACGCCCATGTCGATATTGATCAATGCTCCGATGTAGTCCCGCGACGCGTCGCCAAGCGTCATGATGTCCTTGATGAACGGACTGAATCGCAGCCGCGTTTCGATAAATTGCGGTGGATAGCTTTGACCGGAACTCAGCTTGGCGAGGTCTTCGATTCGCTCGAGGAAAACCAGTTCGCCGGAGGTGGTGACGGAAACAGCGTCGCCGGTGCGGTACCACCCGCCATCTATTCGTTCGGCGGTCTTCTCGGGCTTGCCGAAATAGCCCTGAAAGAAGGAGCCGCCGCGTACCAGCAACTCGCCGGCCGGTGAAACCTTCCATTCCAGCGCCGCTGTCTCGGGGTGCGCTTCAAGCCAGTGGCCGACGGTTTCGAGGTCGTAGCGTTCGCCCTTGTGAATCGTCATGATGCCTATCTCGGTCGAACCGTAAATATTGCGCAACGGCACGCCGATGGCGTGAAACAGCCGGAACACATCGGGCGCCATGGTGGATCCGCCGCTGAGCGCAACCTTCAGGCGCGTCAGGCCGAGCTTGTCGCGCAACGGCTTCAGAACCAAAGCCTCCGCGATCGGAAATGCCAAGCGGGCTGCCAACGGCACCGGCTTGCCGTCGAGCCGCGCGACGTTGACCTTGCGTCCGATCTCGACGCCCCATTCGTAAATGCGACGGCGGATGGGTCCCGCGTCGAGCATCTTTGCCTGGATCGTCGACGCCAGGCTCTCCCATTGCCGCGGGGCGAACACCATTGCCTCGACTGCGAGTTCGCGCAGATTGGCCAAAACCTGCTCCGGCGACTCCGGGAAGTTGACCACCAGGGGCAAGGTGACGCCGATCGTAACGCCGAACAATTGTTCGGTGACCCAGGCCGGCGCAATGTAGGTGAGATAATCCATGCCCGGCTGCAGGTCGGTGCCATTTACCAATCGATGCGCGTTGTCGATCAGATACCGGTGCGTGATGACGACGCCTTTGGGACGCCCTGTCGTGCCGGATGTGTAGGACAGGATGGCGATGTCGTCTGGCTGGCCAAATTCAACAAGGCTATTGAACAACCCCGGCTCGGCAGCGTTGCGTTTGCGTCCCTCGTCTTCCATTTGCTCGAGCTTCATGAGGCTCGGCTGCCTGTAAGACCACATGCCGGTATCATCCCAGTAGATCAGCCGGCGCAGCGTCGGGACGCTGCCGAGTACCGCGAGGCCCTTGTCGATCTGCTCCTGATCCTGGCCCACGAAGTAAACCGCCTGACTATCGTTCAGGAGGTATTCGATTTCACCGACAGTGAGGTCGGGGTAGAGCGAGACGACCTTGCCGCCGAGCGAGAGCACGGCCAATTCGACCCAGAAATTCTCGGGCTCGTTCTCGCCGATGATGGCGACCGTCTCGCCACGCGCAAACGACATCGATTGCAAGCCAACCGCGAGATTGCGGACGCGCTCCAGCACGTCGCCGTAACGGAACTCGCGCCAGATGCCTCGACATTTGTGACGCGCGATCAGCCGGTGCGGCTCCGCAGTGGCCCGCGCAACGAATGCCTGCGGCAATGTTTTCATTGTTCCGGCGGCTAAGGTCATTTTTCGCCCAGGTAAGCCTTCATGACCAAAGGATCGCGCTGGATATGCGCTGGCGATCCGGTCGCGATCATCTTCCCGAAATCCAGCACGTAGATGCGGTCCGCGAGGTCCATGACCACACCCATATCGTGCTCGACGATCACTACCGGGATGCCGCGCGCCTCACGTACGTCGAGAATGAAACGGGCGAGGTCTTCCTTTTCCTCGTTGTTCATCCCGGCCATCGGCTCGTCCATCAGCAGAATTTTCGGTTCCTGCGCGAGCGCGCGGCCGAGGTCGACCCGCTTGCGCAGGCCGTAACCCAGCGTTCCGACCGGCTGATGGCGGATCGATTCGATTTCCAGCAATTCAATTATTTCCTCGACGACCTCGCGGTGCTGCGTTTCTTCGTTTTGGGCCCAGTGAAAATGCACGAAGGCCTGCAAGATCGAGCTGCGCATATGCATGTGCCGTCCGATCAGGATATTCTCGATGACGGTCATGCCGGGAAAGATGTGCGTTCCCTGAAATGTCCGCGCCAACCCGGATCGCGCGATTTGATGAACGCTTCGGCCGACAATCTGCTGGCCATTGAAGACGATCTGGCCCTGCTGAGGACGGTAGAAGCCGCTCATGCAGTTCATCAGCGAGGTTTTGCCGGCGCCATTGGGGCCGATGATCGCGATCAGTTCGTCGCGCCGGATTTCGATCGACACCTCATTCAGGGCGACGACACCGCCGAACGACATTCGCAAGCAGTTTGCGGTCAGAATCGGCCGCATGCCGCTCATGCTGGGCGCCGCATGGGTCGCCGTTTCGGCGCTCATGTCTCCTCCATCGTCGTGCAAAAGCGCGCGAGCTGTCATTTTTTCTTGCGTTATGACCAATCAGACATACAATTTACTTGCAAGTCAAATGGAATTTTGGCGCCTGTCGTGCGACCAATTCACGGTGTGAACAGATGCTCGGTGACCCCAATCTTGCTGCGAAACTGCGTACGCAGTTCAAATTGCCCGTTCTGATTGGGCCGATGTTTCTCGTATCGGGTCCCGACCTTGTCATCGCTTGTTCGCAGGCCGGTGTCGCGGGCTCGTTTCCGACCCTTAATGCGCGCACCACGGCAATCCTGGATCAATGGCTCGCGAGGATCACGGCCGAGTTAAAGCCGGACGCGGCTCCCTATGCGGCGAACCTGATCGTCCATCCAACCAACACCAGGCTGGCTGAAGACGTCGATCTGGTCGTCAAATACAAGTCGCCGCTGGTGATCGCCAGCGTCGGAAATCCGGGTCGTGTTGTTGCCGCGGTAAAGAGCTACGGCGGCTTGGTTTTCTCCGACGTCGCCTCGCTCAAACACGCCCAACGCGCGGCGGAAACCGGCGTTGATGGTCTGATTTTGTTGTGTGGCGGCTCCGGCGGCAACACCGGTTGGCTCAACCCCTTCGCATTCGTCACCGCCGTTCGTAAATTCTTCTCCGGCCCCCTTGTTCTCGCCGGGGCGATCTCGAACGGCCGCCTGATCCATGTTGCAGAAGAGCTCGGCGCCGACTTCGCCTATGTCGGTACGCCCTTTATCGCGGCGACGGAGAGCATGGCGGCGGATGATTACCGGCAAATGCTGATCGACAGCAACGCCGACGACATTCAGCTGACGGCCGAAGTCACTGGCATACCCGCCAACATGCTCCGCAAAAGCCTCGAACGCAGCGGCTTCAGGCCGGAGCCGAAGCATGACGGTTTCAATCTCCTCAAGGAGATCGAGACGCTGAAGGCATGGCGGGATATCTGGAGCGCGGGGCAGGGCGTTGGCGATGTCGAGCGTGTCGAGCCGGCTGCGGGCGTGATCGACCGCATGACGCATGATTACGATGCGGCGCGCGCAGCAAGCCAGCAACGGGCCGCGCGCAGGTTCGCTTCAGTCGGCAGTCAATAGCTCGCGGGACGGCTCTCGTCCGCTCTTGCCTTAACGGCTCAAGGTAGGGGCCGATCCCACGGATATACGCAATATCCAGCAATCGCGGGATACGCTCTTAGGCTAGGGCGAAACGGCGTGGTCGAGAAGGTCTGTAAAAACCTTCGCGATCTCCGCGCCGCTTTTCGGTCCGTCCTTATCGAACCACCGCGCCATCCAGTTGACCGCACCCATGAAGAAAAACACGGTCAATTTTGGATCGACCTGCCGTATGCTGCCGTCGGCCATGCCCTTCTCGATAATCGCCTGCATCTGATGCTGCGCCTTGTCACGGCGCGCGGCGACGATCTTGCGGTTGGCGGGATCGAGCGCCTGGAATTCGACGAGGACGGCGCAATCGCCGATCTCGCTGTTGTGCGACTCGATGAATTCCTTCGCAAACGAAAGCAGGATTTCACGGCCGTTCCTGCCGGTCTTGTACGCGTGCTCGAACGCACGATCGCCGAGATCCTGCGACAGCATATGGCACTCGAACAGGATTTCCTGCTTGTTCTTGATGTAATAATAGAGCGCGGGCTTGGTCACTCCGAGCGTCTTGGCGACATCGTCGAGAGACGTCGCCTGATATCCTTGCGAGCTGAATGCGCGCGCCGCCTCTTTCAGCAAGGCGGTTCGCTTCAGATTGAATTGCTGGTCGCGGGTCTGAACGGTGTCGTTCCACGCGGCAAGCTGACGGTCACGGCCAGACACCACCACTCCTAGAATTTCATTGCGAGAACAGCAGCGCTGATCCCGGCACAATTGAGCTGATTCGGCCAGCTTTTATCAACGCGAATACCCATCGCAAGTCAAAGATTGCGGGCGATGATGAGTTTCTGGATGTTGCTGGTGCCCTCGTAGATCTTGCAGACGCGGACATCGCGACAGTAACGCTCCACCGGGAAATCCCGCAGATAGCCGTATCCACCGTGAATCTGCAGCGCCTCGGAGCACACTTTTTCGGCCATTTCGCTGGCGAAAAGCTTCGCGATGGCAGCCTCCTTCATGCAGGGCAGACCGGCCTCGAGCAGGCGCGCGGCATGAATATAGTATTGTCGGGCGATATCGACCTGCGCCGCCATGTCGGCGAGAGCGAAGCTGACGCCCTGCAGCTCCATGATCGGTTTGCCTGCGACCTCACGTTCGCGCGCATAATGTATGGCTGCTTCGAGTGCCGCCTGCGCAATTCCGACTGCCTGCGCCGCGACGGCGATACGCCCGTCGGAAAGACCTGACATCATGATGCCGTAGCCGCCATCGAGCGTGCCGAGGATGTTTTCCTTGGGAACGCGGAGCTCCTCAAGCTGGATTTGGGCGGTATGCGCGGTCCGTTGCCCGAGCTTGTCCTCGACGCGACTGACGACGTAACCTTTGGCAGGCGGCTCGACTAGGAACGTAGTGAAGCCGCGCTTGCCGGCGTCTGGATTGGTGCGTGCGACGATGATTGCAACGCCGGCCTCGCTGCCGTTTGAGATGAACTGCTTGGTCCCGTTGATCACGAAATCGTCGCCGTCGCGGCGCGCCGAGGTTCGAAGTGCCGATGTTTCAGAGCCAGCCTGGGGCTCGGTAATCATGAAGGCGCCGATTTTTTCGCCGGAGGCCAGCGCCGGAAGCAGGCGTTGCTTCTGCTTGGCCGTGCCGTTTTTTGCAATGACATGCGCTGCGCCGAGATTGTGAACATGGACGATCGTTCCGACCCCGGCATCGGCGCCCGATAACTCCTCGATCGCGAGGCAGTAGGCGAGAAACCCGGCTCCCGATCCGCCATATTCCTCGGGAACGGTCATTCCCATGAAGCCTTGGGCCGCAAGGACTTTCAGCTCCTGCGTCGGCCATGCCGACGTGCGGTCCCGCTCGGCGGCCGTCGGGACAAGCACATCGCGTCCGAGTTTGCGGGCTGTGTTGCGAACCATGCGCTGCTGTTCTGACAAGAACGGCTCCGAACCGGTATCGCTGAAATGCTTGTTCATGGTCGCATCCCATCCGCAATTAAGGCCGCAGAGTCGCGGCATGCTATTTACGACAGGATACATTAATTTACTCGTGGGTCAAATTTCGGTCATGCGCGCGCCGGTTTGCGAACGCCTTCAACTCGTTACAGTTCTGATCACCCTTACAGGGGCTTGACCCAAACCGGTCGGTTGGTCATTTCCTATCGGCCGGGCGGGCGGCTGCGACGGCATTGTCCGAACCCTTCCGGTCGAATTCGATTGAATACGCTGGATTGCGCGGAGAAGGTTCGACCCGGGCGGGGCGCTTCCTGCGATGTCAAAATTTGAACCAACAGCGCGGCAGCACGATCCCAGCGTTGCTAATTTTTCCCCGATGGCGACCAGGCGACGGACATCGCTCGCCGTTCTGACAAAGAGAAATTCCGTAGTGTTCTCAATGCCCAGAAAGCTGCGCTTTCATGCCGTAGACATGCTCCGGTCCCGGAAACGAGCGCGACCGGACGTCGGCGGCGTAACTTTCAATTGCGGCCTCGATCATCGGGCCGAGATTGCCGTATCGGCGCACGAATTTGGGTGTCCGTGGCGACAACCCCAGCATGTCATCCAGCACCAGGACCTGACCATCGCAGGTCGCGCTGGCGCCGATGCCGATGGTAGGAATGGCGATCGTCTCGGTGATCTTCCGCGCTAGCGGCTCTGCGACCGCTTCGATCACGACCGAGAATGCACCCGCCTGCGCAATCGCTTTGGCGTCGTTCTCGATCGGCTCCCACGAGCCCTCCTCGCGGCCATGGGCGCGGAACGAACCCAGCGTGTTGATCGACTGCGGCGTGAGCCCGATATGTCCCATCACAGGGACGCCTCGCTCGGAGAGAAACGCGATAGTCTCCGCCATCCGGGCGCCGCCCTCCAGCTTCACCGCGCCGCAATGGGTCTCCTTGAGGATCCGCGCCGCGGAATAAAACGCCTGCTCCTTTGAAGACTCATACGACCCAAACGGCATGTCTACCACGACGAGTGCATGCTGCGAACCTCGCATCACCGCTTGGCCCTGTAGCACCATCATTTCGAGCGTCACAGGCACGGTCGTCTCGAAGCCGTGCATCACATTGCCGAGCGAGTCACCAACCAGAATGATGTCGCAATAGCGATCGACCAGAGCCGCGGTGCGCGCGTGATACGAGGTCAGCATCACTATCGGCTCGCCGCCCTTGCGCGCGCGAATGTCTGGCGCGGTCTTGCGCTTGGTAACCGACTGAATGGACATGACTAAACTCCATCGACGGGAATGGCGACCGCGATCGGGTGAAACGCGAAGGCGACCGCGTGGTCGGCACGAAGCCGCCGGCGATCGCATTCACGCCGTTGGCCGGGCCGTCGATATCGACGGTCGGCCGGGCCATGACGATGGTTTCGCGTATCACTTTTTGGGAGTCACGTGCAACGCTGGCAAAATCCATGCGAAGGGAAATTGCATATCCGCTTGAATCGCTGGGCGTATCGTTGGTTTAAGTGGGGCTTGCCTCTTCAGCGGCGAAAGCCTTGCTGCGAGGGCAGACAGAAAACGGACGTTCCTTTTCCGCGGCGTTAGGAGAAAGGTTCTTCTATTTTCGAAGGAACATTTGCATAATCGTTCCTTTGTGTCTTTCGTCGATCAACGACATTGTCACGGAGTTGAGCCGCTCGTTAACCGCATGTGCAATTGTCTCGCAACTCCAACAGGACACCCTGGATGCAAGTCACCCTGATGAAAGGCAAGATCCACCGCGCGCAGGTGACGCAAGCGGATTTGCACTATGAAGGTTCGATCTCGATCGATCGCGTGCTGATCGATGCTGCCGGTCTTCTGGTGAACGAGCGTGTCGACATTTACAATATTGACACCGGCGCGCGTTTTTCGACCTACGTCATCGAAGCGCCCGCAGGCTCCGGCATCATCGGTCTGAACGGCGCGGCCGCACGGCTGGCGATGGTGGGCGACAAGGTCATCATCGTTGCCTATGCGAATTTCAATGATGCTGAAGCGCGCAGCTTTCAACCGCGCGTCGTCTTCGTCAATGAGAGAAATCAAAAGCTCTAGCAGTTTGCTGAAAAACTTGGAAACTGAGAGGGTTTTCGCTCTTTCCGATCCACAGCCCGGATGATGTGTTGATTATCCCACGCACTTGATGTCCTGAACGCTGGCATTTTCTAGGCTGCGATCAGCTTTGGAATGCGGATCAGGTTGTAGCCGATCAGATTGAGCATGAAGGTGGCAGTGACGCAGGCGAGACCTCGAAGTTTGGTCTTGCGCATCGTTCCGTGCTGCTTGCGCTAGCCGAAGATACACTCGATCATGGCGCGGCGCGATTGCGACATGCCATAGCCTTGGTGCCGCGTGGTGCGGCCGTCGATGGCGCTGGTTCGGGTCTTGCCGGTTTTGGTGACGCCATTGTTCTGCGTCACATGCGGCGTCACGTTGAGGGCTCGAAGTTTGGCCACATGATTGGCGGTGTCACAAGCCTTGTCCTCACCGGCCGTGATACGTCCGCCTGCGGCTTTGCTCCTGGCCTTGAGCATTTTCTCCGAAGCACAGCGCTCGGCTGTGCCGGTGGCCTGCGTGACCATGCCGGCTACGGCAAGCCCGTTCCGGTTCTCCATGGTGGCGTGACCCATATAGCAAAGCTTCGCCTCTCGCCCAGCCGCCTTGCGGTAAAGCCGGCTGTCGGGATCGGTGCTGCTGGCATGCGTATCGTTCTTGCGCTTCTGGCCATGGAAGTTCGCACCGCCGTCGTCGTCACCACCCTTTGGGCGAAAGCTCTTCTGTGAGGCCCAGGCCTCGATCAGCGTTCCGTCCACCGAAAAATGCTCGTCCGACAACAACGGCTTGACCTGCGGGTGGTTCAGAAGCCTGATCATGAACTTCGCAAACACCTCTCCGTTCTGCAGCCGATCGCGGTTCTTCGTGAAGGTGGTCGGGTCCCAGACCGGATCGTCCGGCGAAAGCCCCACGAACCAGCGGTACAAAAGATTGTAGTCCAGTTGCTCCATCAACTGCCGTTCCGACCGGATGCCGTAAAACACCTGGATCAACAGCGCGCTCAGCAATTGTTCCGGTGGAACCGAAGGGCGCCCTTCGCTCGCGTAAAGCCTTCCGAAGCTGCGGTTCAACTCTACCAGCACTTCTCGCACCAGATCGCGGATCTTCCTCAACGGATGGTTCGTCGGCACACGCGCGTCCGGCGATATGTAGGAAAGCAGCCCGCCCTGATCTTGAAATGTCCCTCGCATCCTCACCCCCGCCGATTCGTGATACAAAAGTGAATCATCACTTCGCCGTCATGGCGAGGGTTCTTCGGCAAACTGCTAGACGTTGACAGCGACGAGTGCGGTCAAATCAGCTTTACTCTAGCCGAGCATGCGATAGGGTCCCTGCTGGTTTCTTTCTGGAGTGGGCCTCATGCAGCATGGCCTTGTCGGGAGGGCATATGACACTTGCATCGCGTTCAAACGAGCCGTCGTTGGCGACGCCGACCCGCGACATCCGTAGGGATTGGACGAAGGAAGAAGCCTTGGCTCTCTACACGGCTCCCTTTAATAATCTGCTATTTCAGGCGCAGAAGGTCCATCGCAAACATTTCGATCCCAACAAGGTGCAGCTCAGCCGGCTTCTCAGCATCAAGACCGGTGGTTGTCCCGAGGATTGCGGCTATTGCAGCCAGTCGACCCATCATGATTCGGGCCTCAAGGCTTCCAGGCTGATGGAGGTGGAACGCGTCGTCGCCGAAGCGCGCAAGGCCCGCGACGCCGGCGCGACCCGGTATTGCATGGGCGCCGCATGGCGCAGCCCCAAGGATCGTGATATGGACGCCGTCGTCGCCATGGTCGAGGGTGTCAAGGCACTTGGCATGGAGACCTGCATGACGCTCGGCATGCTCGATAGCGAGCAGGCCGTGCGCCTGGGGAGGGCCGGTCTGGATTATTACAACCACAACATCGATACGTCCGAACGCTACTACGGCAAGGTCATCTCCACGCACAGTTTTGCCGACCGTCTGGAAACGCTGGCCCATGTCCGGCAATCCGGTATCAAAGTTTGTTGCGGCGGCATCGTCGGCATGGGCGAAGAGGCGATCGACCGCGTCGATATGCTGGTGACGCTGGCCAACTTGCCGGAGCATCCGGAAAGCGTGCCCATCAACATGCTTATCCCGATAGAGGGCACGCCGCTGGCAAAGGTCGATCCGATCGATCCGATCGCGTTCGTCCGCACGATCGCGCTCGCGCGCATGATGATGCCGAAATCCTATGTCCGCCTTTCGGCGGGCCGCACCGCCATGACCGATGAGATGCAGGCCTTGTGTTTCTTCGCCGGCGCCAATTCGATCTTCGTCGGCGACACGCTGCTGACGGCCGACAATCCCGGCGAAGACCACGATGCGCGGCTGTTTCGTCGGCTCGGCATCCAGGCGATGGAGCATGGCGAGCCATAAGGGGGCGAGCGAAGTACCCCGACACGGATCGCGAGAAATTGCTTCATAATCCTGGGGTCGGGAGTTCGCGTCCCTTTCCTGACTCGAATCCCCTCAGCTGACAAGGAACTCGTTTACTAGGGCGCCAGTTTGCGAGTCTTTAAGACACCCTACAGTCGCTCTCGCGAGGCGGCGCGAGTCATTCTGACAAACGGTGGATCTTAGGTCTGAGCCGGCAAGCACACCGCGCGTCCAAAGACGCGCGCTTCTAAGGCAAACAAACCATGGCGGCAGCGAGCGCCGTTCTCCTTAAGAATGCCGCAACGAAATCGCAACGATTTGGGTGATATGACCGTGAACAAAACGTGGCGGGAACACCTGCCACGATAAGAAAAATCAACAACTTAGAAGACACCCACTGCGTTCGGGACGCAGGGGCCGTCCGCAGCAAACGGCCACGATCAGCGACGTCGGTATCGGCGGTTGCGAGCCCCTGCAATAGAGCTGAGATGCTAGACGCCCGTCGAGCCATGGGTTCCGTCAGGACGATGAATCTGAAATGACATCCGCGTTCGGTCGTGAGCTGATGCGGTCGACTTGAAAGCGGACCCGGATTAAGGATTCTAAAGTTCTGATCCTTTCCATCTTGGATGTCGCTCGATGGTGTCGTTGTAGGATGCCAGATCAGGAGCGAATCAGAGGGAGTCCAAACCGACACCAGCACCAATCGGGCAGGGCGTCCGAGTCGGTGAATCAGGAGTTAACTTTCCAGCAAATTTCGCCGCTCGGCGACTTCGCGACTCAGTCTATGACGTCTTCGTCGCACGAAAAGTGGGTGCACACAGATGCCAAATTCAAATGATGTCGCAAGCAACGAGATGCTTTGGAAGCGCGTCCTGTCCCTGCTCGTCGTAGGTGCCAGCGCGTTGGGTGGAAGCGCAGTGTTGCTGATACAGGCGTTGCCACCAATACTTCACGGATTTCCATAGAGCCGGAGACGGGTCTTGAGTGGCACACGAGCCAAGTTGAGCGGCAAAGGAGTGTCCAATGAAACGTCCAACAAAACGTCCAACAACGAAAATTGCCCGGAGTCCTAAGGCATTGGTATTGCTCGAAAAAATTGCAAGAAAAATTTAAGTCGAAGCGCTTCACCCGCTCCAAATTTTTCCATTAGCTTATTGGCGAATTTCGGCCGGTTCCGTGTGCCTTCGAGCAATAGCAGCGCCGCTAAACATCCTAGTTTTTACAAGCGTTATCATCCGTTCCGCGCAGCATTATGGTAGCAATCCCATCTGGTCCTTGTGACACGCTCGGCACATGAAACCTCTTGCGGTGTTCGATGGACGTTCGCGCCTTCGAGACACTTGGGGGACTTGCGCCGGGGCAAGCGATGCTCGCAGCAACAGCCTAGGAGAAATCCGGACCGCAATTTCAATCAGCCCAGTTCGGGCCGTCATTTTCCGCTGTGCCGCAAGCGTGCCGCCGATCGGGCGCGCTTGAGGCCGACGCAGTCTCAACGCAGTAGGAGGTTGGCGATCGTGATTCCAATAGCGCCCGAAGCTACACCGACTGAAATGATAGCCAACCTTACAGCCCTTCGGGCAACGAGAAGAGATTCCTTGGCGTCCATGCGTTGAAGCCAGGAATTGACTTCCGTCTGTTCCATTAATAATCCTTACTAAAAGTTGCAGCCAAGCATGGACTCTCGTTGTCGTCAATGAGATTCTGTTGCAGAAAGTTTCTGCGAACTTGCCCATGCCCCCGGTCGCGCGTCGTACAAAAGCGCTCAGCGCCCGCCCGGGTTGGCACCTGTCACGACCGATCCGGCAGGCGTCCCCGCCGGTCGATTGCCCGCGTCAGCTATTGCGCAGCGTCCTCCGCAACGACGTCGGCTGTGATCTGCGCTGGGGGGCCTGACCACTGACCAGAACATCCCCGGCACACGAAATCACCGAGTCATTGATGTCACTGGGCAGTTTTCGACATATCATAAGCAGCTGAATGCGAGGGTTCGAGCCCATTACCCGCTCCAGCGCTGTGCTGGCCTGAGCAGCCCAGCGCCTTTGGCGGGGCAATCGTCTGGTTCCTCACCGCTCCCGCAAACTCTCCTGCCCGTAGCGGATCAGCGGCGACACCACGTAGCTGATGATCTTTCGCGTGCCGGTCTTGATCTCGACCGTCACGGCCATGCCGGGGGCGAGGTTGACCGTGCGGCCGTCGATGTCCATCTGCGAGCGGTCGAGCGAGACGCGGGCGGAGTAGACCAGCTCCTGGCCCTTGGGCTCGCTGGAGGCGGTGTCGGTGCCCGCGGGTGTGTCGCCGGGTTTTTCTGGCGGCTTCTGGCGCACGATGGCGTCCTGGGAGACGCTGAGCACCTTGCCGCTGCGCAGGCCGTAGCGGGTGAAGCTGAATGTGTCGATCTTGATCGCGGCTTCCTCGCCGGGCTGCACGAAGCCGATGTCCTTGTTGGAGATCATCGCCTCGATCTCGAGGCCGCCGCTGGTCGGCACCACCACCATCAGCGTCTGGGCGGGGGTCACGACGCCGCCGACCGAATGCACCGCGAGCTGCTGGACGATGCCGTCCTCCTGCGCGGTGAGGCGGAGCAGGCTGGTGCGCTGCTCGGCCTTGACGATGTCCTGGCGCAGGCCCGCCGCCTTCTGCTCGACCTTGGCGAGCTCGTCGAACAGGCCGCGCTGATATTCCGCCTCGGTGCGTCGCAGCGTCTCCTCGATGTTGCCGACGGCGGCATCGGCCTCGGCGTAATGGCTCTTCTGGACCAGCAACTCCTGCTGCTGCGCGACCAGGTCCTGGGTTTCCGTGAGATATTGCAGCTTCGAGCCGAACTCGCGGTCGACGAGATATTTTCGTACGTCGACCCGCTGCTGCATGATCGGGATCAGCGCGCTGATCTTGCCGATCGTTGCCTCGGTGGTCGACCGCTCGGCCTTCTTCTGCGTGCCCTGCCATTCGAGCGAGCTGATCTTGGAGGCCTGCTCGGCGGCCTGCGACGCCAAAAAGCGTTTGGCGGTGCGGATCTGCTCAGTGGTCGCTTGCGCGGGGGGGATGAATTTGGCGGGATCGCCGCCGGCGAGCGCGGCGCGCAGGCGGGCGATATCGAGCTCGCTCGCCAGCAGATCGCTCTGGAGATGGCCGAGCTCGGCCTGGCTCATGGTGGGATCGAGCTCGATCAGGAGGTCGCCCGCCTTGACGCGCTGGCCGTCCTGCACGTGGATGGCGCGCACCACCGCGGTCTCGAACGGCTGGATCACCTTGGTGCGGCCGTCGGGGACGATCTTGCCGGTCGCGGTCGCGATGATGTCGACGGTGCCGATCGAGGCCCACACCAGCGCGATCAGGAACAGCGCGGAGATCGACGCGGAGATGGCGCGGCCGATCGGCGAAGGCGGGGTCTCCACGATCTCGAGCGCGGCGGGGAGGAATGCCAGCTCGTCGCGCGTGCGCGTCGGGCGTCGCAGCGCGGCGATCATGGTCTTAGCCGACTTCATGGATGCCTGCCTGGACACGGTGCAGCGTTGCGTAGCGGCCGCCGCTGCGGATCAACTGGTCGTGCGAGCCGTCCTCGACGATGCGGCCGCGCTCCACGGTGATGATGCGGTCGGCGGTGCGAACCGTCGAGAGGCGGTGGGCGATGATCAGCACGGTGCGGCCCGCGGTGATCTCGCGCATGTTCTGCTGGATCACGCGCTCGCTCTCATAGTCGAGCGCGGACGTCGCCTCGTCGAAGATGAGGACGCGCGGATTGGTCGTCAACGCCCGCGCGATCGCGATGCGCTGACGCTGGCCGCCGGACAGCGTGCTGCCGCGCTCGCCGATCACGGTATCGTAGCCGTCCTGCAGCTCGAGGATGAACTCGTGCGCGCCGGCGAGCTTGGCCGCGGCCACCACGCGCTCCATCGGCAGCGCGGGGTCGGCCAGCGCGATGTTGTCGCGCACCGAGCGGTTGAACAGCATGTTTTCCTGCAGCACGACGCCGACCTGCCGGCGCAGCCAGGTGGGATCGACCGCGGCAAGATCGTTGCCGTCGACCAGCACGCGGCCGCTCTCCGGCAGATACAGCCGCTGGATCAGCTTGCCGAGCGTGCTCTTGCCGGAGCCGGAGGTGCCGACGATGCCGACGATCTGGCCGGCGGGAATTTTGAGGGTGATGTCGCTGAGGATCTGCGGTCCGTCGACGCGGTAGCGAAAGCCGACATGCTCGAACGTGATGTCGCCGCGGATGGCCGGCAGCGCCGCGCGCCCGGGACGGTGGCTCGGTTCGGGCGTGGTGTTGAGAATGTCGCCGAGCCGCTCGACCGACAGCCGGGCCTGGTGGAAATCCTGCCAGAGCTGGGCGAGCCGCAGCACCGGCGCGGTGACGCGGCCCGACAGCATGTTGAAGGCGACGAGCTCGCCGACCGTTAGACTGCCGTCGATCACCAGCTTGGCGCCGAAATAGAGCAGCACCGCCATGTTGATCTTGCTGACGAACTGCACCGCCTGGCTCGCGACATTGCCGAGATTGACGACACGGAAGCTGGAGGCGACGTAGCCTGCGAGCTGCTCCTCCCAGCGCTTCTGCATCTGCGGCTCGACCGCCATCGCCTTCAGCGCTTCGACGCCGGTGACGCTCTCGACCAGGAACGACTGGTTCTCCGCGCCGCGCTTGAACTTCTCGTCGAGCCGGTAGCGGAACAGCGGCGTGGCGCCGGCCGAGATCACGATGTAGAGCGGGAACGAGGCCAGCACGATCGCGGTCAGAAGCGGCGAGTAGAACGCCATCAGGCCGAGGAAGACGAAAGTGAAGAACAGATCGATCACCAGCGTCAGCGCCGAGCCAGTGATGAAATTGCGCAAATTTTCCAGCTCCCGCACCCGCGCGACGGTGTCGCCGACCCGGCGCGCCTGGAAATAGGACAGCGGCAGCGCCAGCAGATGGTGGAACAGCCGCGCGCCGAGCTCGACGTCGATGCGGTTGGTGGTGTGCGAGAACAGATAGGTGCGCAAGGCCCCGAGCACGACCTCGAAGATCGAGATCGCGACGATGCCTGCGACCAGCACGTCCAGCGTACCGAGGCTGCGGTGCACCAGCACCTTGTCAATCACCACCTGGAAGAACAGCGGCGAGACCAGCGCGAAGATCTGGAGGAAGAACGAGGCGAGCAGGACTTCGCCGAGCAGACCGCGATAGCGGTTGATCGCGCCCATGAACCAGGTGATGTCGAAGCGCCGCGACAGATCGGCAAGGCCCGCGCGCCGGGTCATCAGCACGATGCGGCCGTCCCAGATCACCTCGAACTGCGCCTTGGTCAGCATCTGCGGGCGCGGCGAGCCGGGATATTGCACGATGGCCTTGCCGTCGCCGGCCTTGCCGAGGATCAGGAATCCGCCGTCGCGCAAGGGGACGATGGCCGGCAGCGGCGTCTTGTCGAGCCGGTCCCAGCTCGTCTTCACCACGCGGGACTTGATGTTGAACTGCCGGGTACAGCGCAGCATCTCGGTGGTGCCGATCACAGTGACGCCGAGCTGATGGCGGAGCTGCTCCGGTTCGGCGGGGACGCCGAGAAACTGCAGCATCATGACGAGCGCGGTCAGGCCGGGATCGGCCGGCGGCTTCGGAACGGCCTGCACGGGCGGCTCCTTTACGTCGGGGTCCCGCGACATGGTCTCGTTCGGGTTCATCGGCAGTACATTTCCGCGGGTCGGGTCCGGACGATCTCACGGACAGGTGTCCCGCCGGACGGCAGGGCGGCCGATAGCTAACGCGGCTATGTTACGGTTTGATAACTATGTCAGATCAATCACATAACGGCCCTGTCCGGCAGTCCGCGGAGCGATCACAGGTCGCGCGCACCGGGGCGTACCCCGGTGCGCAGGTCTGGTATCGGCCGGATCAGCTCTGGGTGGCCAGCGTCGGCTGCTGCTGCGTGGTGTCCGGCGACACCAGGCTGGTCTCGTGACCGGCATCCGGAACGATGCTCGCCGACTGCTGCACCAGCAGCGACAGCGAGATCGCGGTGCCGCCATGGCCGTCGTCGGTGACGTTGAGCTCGGTGCCGGACTGCACACCCGCGAACTGATAGGCAACATTGCCCGCGTTCGTGGTGAGCGTCAGGGTCGAACCGTCGAAGGCGAACGAGGAGACCGACGTATGGAGCAGGTCGATCGTGTCGCCGACTTCGAAGTTCGAGACCGTGCCGGTGAGGCCGGCCGCGTTCTCGAGCGTCAGCGTCGCCGCCGCGCCGGCAAAGTCGACGCCGTTCTGAACGCCGCCCGCAAGCACATGCTCGACGCCGCCCGCAAGATGCGTGCCGGAGGCCGAGCCCGTGACGTCGAGCTCGCCGCTGCTCAGCGTCGTGTTCGAGGCCGTGCCCGCAACCCAGGCGAAGCCGCCGTCGATGGTCGAACCGGTGGCCGAACCGCCGGCGTCGACATAGAGCAGGCCGCCCGCGTTGACCGTGGTGGCGGTCACCGCACCGCCCGTGCCCACATAGGCGTTGCCGCCGCTCTGGATCACGGTCTGGTCGGCAGTGGCGCCGTCCAGCACCTGCTGCGAGCCCGAGAGGTTCGTGCCGGTGACCGCACCGTGGAAGACGTCCTGGAAGGCGCCTGCCTCGACCGCCGTGCCCGAGGCGCTGCCGCCGTTGTAGACGTGCTGGGCGCCGCCGTTCCTGACCGTCACGTTGGTCGCAACGCCGCCGGTCTGGGCTTGACCGCCCTCGACCGAGCCGCCGCTCGCCGAGCCGTTGACGAACTGGAAGCCGCCATTGATGACGGTGTCATCCGCGCTCGCGCCGGTGTCGACATATTGGAGGCCGCCGGTGTTGATCACCGAGCCCTCGGTGTGGCCGCCGTTGCCGACATACTGGTAGCCGCCGTTCCGGACGATGGTGTCGATCGCGGTGCCGCCCGCCAGAACCTGCTGCTGGCCGCTGAGGCTGACGCCGGTGACCGTCGAGCTCGAATAGACGTCCTGGTAGCCGCCGGCCTGCACCGTCGTGCCGGTCGCATTGCCACCGAAATAGACGTGCTGCTGGCCGCCCGCATGAACGGTCGTGTCGCCCGCGGTGCCGTAGTCGTACTGGACGCCGCCGCTCAGGATGTCGGTGTGCTGAGCGGTCGCGCCGGTCAGGACGTCGACGACACCGCCATTGCCGACCGTGATCTGGCCGGAGACGTTGCCGCCGGTGACGACATCGAGCGTGCCGCCGCCGAGCACGACATAGCCCTGCGAGGTCGCCGTCGCCGAAGTGACCGAGACCGGGCCGGTCGAGACCAGCGTGGGCGCCGCGAAGACGGTCGAGGTGCCGGCATTGCCGGCCGCATCGGCGGTCCTGGCGGTCAGGTTGTTGTCGCCTTCGACCAGCGTCACGCCGGCAAGGCTCCAGGAGCCGTCGGCGCCGGCCGTGGTGGTGCCGACCAGGGTCGCACCGTCATAGACCGAGACCAGAAGACCGGCTTCGGTGCTGCCGCTCACGGTGAAGGTGGGCAGGTTGGCGGTGTTCAGCGTGACGCCGGTGACGCCGACGGCCGGCGCAACGGTGTCGACGATCACGTTGATCGCAGTGGCGGCATTGCTCACCGCGCCGGTCGTGTCGGTGACCTTCGCCGTGATGGCATGGGCCGCGTTGCCGAGCACGCCGGTCTGGATGTCGACGTAGCCGCGCGCGACGTCGGCGAGTGTGAGCGTCACCGCGGTGCCGATCGCATTCTGGCCGTCGAACAGCTGCAAAACGTCGCCGGCAAAATTGCTGCCGGTGGCGATGCGGACGGTGAGGTCGGTGTCGTTGGTGCTGGCACCGCTCACGAGCACGCCGGTGTTCGGCGAGACGTCGTCGGTGACCGAGACGATGGTCGGCGCGGCGGGGGCGTTCGACAGGTTGAAGATCTGGGCGGTGATGCCGTAGGCGGAGGTGTCGCCGAGCGCCTGGCTGAAGTCGGTCCAACTGATCACGAAGCCGCCGTTGGCGAGGGCCGCGACGTTCGGATAGAGCTGGTTGCTGTTGATCTGCGAATTGACGACATACTCACCGCCGATCTTGCCGCCGGCCGCATCGTAGACCTGCGCCTTGATGGCGGGGCCGCTGCCGTCGCCGGTGCCTTCGTCCGACCATGTCACGACGAAGCCCCCGCTGGTCAGTGCGGTGATGCTGGAGAAGCCCTGGTTGCCGCTGGTCTGGGTATTGACCTGGAATTCCGAGCCAACCTTGACGCCGCCGGCGGTGAAGACCTGCGCGCGGATTTCGCCGCTGGTGTCCTCGAAGCTGATGACGAAATTGCCGTTGGCAAGACCGGTCACGCCGGCAACCATGCGGCTGTTGTAGAAGGCGGTGTCGACGGTGAATTCCGAGCCGACCTTGCTCGCGCCGCTCGCGGTCGGGTGGAACACCTGGCCGCGGACTTCCCAATTGCCGGTGCGGAAGTCGTTCCACGTCACGATGAAGTCGCCATTGGAGAGCGTGGCGATCGAGGCGCGTTCCTGATCGTAGACGCTGGCGGAGTTGACGAGGAATTCGGAGCCGACCTTGGCGCCGCTCGCGTTATAGACCTGGGCCTTGACGTCGGGAGCCGACGAACCCTGGTTGGTCCAGGCGACCACGAAGCCGCCATTGGGCAGGCCGGTGATGGCGGGGGTGTTCTGGTTGTTGGCTGTGACGGAGTTGATCAGGAACTCGGTGCCGACCGGCGCGCCGCTCGCGCTGTAGATCTGCGCCTTGATGTCGCCGTTGGTGGAGTTCTGGTCCTGCCAGGAGACGACGAAGCCGCCGTTGCTGAGGCTGGTCACGACCGGAGAGGCCTGCGAACCGGTGGTCTGGGTGTTGACCAGGAATTCGCCGCCGACCTTGCTGCCGTCGGCCGCATAGAGCTGGGCCTTGACGGAGGAGCCGCTGGTGTCGCCGAGCGTGCCGCTGCCGCTGCCGTTGTAGCCGGCGAGACCGTCCTGCCAGGTGACGACGAAGCCGCCATTGGAAAGACCGGTGACGGAGGGATACCACTGGCCGCCGCTCGTCTGGCTATTGACCTGGAATTCGGTACCTATTTTTACGACGGTGGTCATAACTTAACCTCGAGTGATGTTGAATGAGCGCTGAAAGGGCGGTTTCCGCTTCGCTGCCGCGGTCAGAAGGCGAGAGCCAAGCCTGCATGCGCTGTTAGCGGTCAGTTAATGATATTTTATGATATATTTTTGCGCAGCATGCGGCATTTTGCCCGGCCTTATGTTATATCAATGATATAAAAGGCCCGATGGGCGCAGCCGCGGCTTGCGTTGCGGTCGACCTGCGAGTTCATGCGCCGTGTGCCTGCCGCATGCGAAGGCAATGAGCGGCGCCATCATTGCTGCGGGCGCCCCGGTACGCGCGTTGCCGACCGGCGGCACGCGACCTGATGCTATGGCTATTTGGCAGGAAAAGCGGGAGGGGCGTTCGCCCGATGGCCCTGGCCTGAGCGCGGCTCTGACGGCGAGGGAGGCCGTACCGGGCACGCGTCCCGGTACGGCGATGTCGTTTCAGTTTAGCTCTGGGCGTGAACGAGCGAGTTGCTCGTGGGATCGGACCCCTGCGGTGTGATCGCGCCTTCGCCCGCGTTCGGCACCAGGCTCGCCGAGAACTGCGAGAGCAGCGACAACGAGACCGAGGTACCGCCATGGCCGTCCGAACTCACGTTCAGCGCGGTGCCGGCCTCGACGCCTGCAAAATGATAGGCGAGGGCGCCGTTGCCCGTGGTCAGCGTGAGCGTCGTGCCGTCGAACGCGTAATCGGTCACCGCGAGGTTGCGGAAGTCGATGACGTCGCCGACCTCGAAATTCGAGATCGTGCCGGTCAGGCCGGATGCGTCTTCGAGATAGAGCGTCGAAGCCGAGCCTGCGAAATCGACGCCGTTCTGGACACCGCCGGCGTAGACATATTCGGCGCCGCCCGCCAGATGCGTATTGCTGGCCGTGCCAGCCACATCCAACTCGCCGTTGTTGACGGTCGCGCCCGAGGCCGAGCCGGCCACGAACACGAAGCCGCCGTTGACGGCGGTGGAGTTTGCCGAGCCGCCGACATCGACATATTGCAGGCCGCCGGCATTGACCGTCGATCCCGTCGCCGAGCCGCCGGAGCCGATATATTCGCTGCCGCCAGCGAGGATCACGGTATCGGTCGACGTGCCGGTGCCGAGAACCTGGAGGCCGCCGCTGACCTGGCTGCCCTGGACGCTGCCGCTGATAACCTGCTGGAAGCCGCCGGCCTGGACAGTGGTCGTGATCGCATTGCCGTTCAGGACGACGTGCTGAATGCCGCCGCTGTTGACGGTGGTTTTGTTGGTGGTGCCGGCCACCTCCTGGATGCCGCCGCCGAACACGATGCTGTCGTTGCCGGTGCCGAGCACGTACTGATAGCCGCCATTGTTGATTTCGGTGCCGTTGGCGGTACCGTCCGTACCGACATATTGCAGGCCGCCCGAGGAGATGATGGTCCCGTTGGTGGTGCCGCCGGCCGCCACGAAATCATTGCCGCCGTTGACGATGACGGTTGCATAGGTCACGCCACCGACATGGACCTGCTGCGAGCCGGCCAGCGTCGTCCCGCTGACCGTGGCGTTCATGACGTCCTGGTAGCTGCCGGCGCTGACCACGACGTTGCTGGCGGTGCCGCCATAGACGTGCTGGGTGCCGCCATTGGAGATGACGACGCCGTTGGCGGTGCCGTAGTTGAACTGCACGCCGCCGACGACGGTCGAGTTGTTGGCGGTGCCGCCGGCTTCGATCATGATGACGCTGCCGGGGCCGACCGCGGTGGCGCCGGATACGGCGCCGCCGCTGGCGACGTTGAGCGTGCCCGAGAGCACGATGTAGGTCGTGGTGGTGGGGGCGGAGACCGTCGTCGGGCCGCCAAATACGACTTGAGTGGTCATTGATGCCTCAAATGAGCGCTAAGGGGTTGGGTCGCGATGAAAAGACCGGGTCGCGATGGTGATACAACTCGAAATGGGAATCATTCCATCTCGGATGGTATATATTGTATCATATTGTCGGATTTATGTTATGACGTTGCTGCGATCGAAGGTGCGGCGAAACGCCGGATACCGGTCGCCCCCTGACACGACGGTCGCGGGCGGGCAGCGGACGCACGGAATCCGGGCGTCGTGCCGCAAGGCCGATCGATACGGCGGTGCCGGGCTCGTCTAGCGATCGAGGGAAAGGGCCGGCGGCTTTGGCTGCTCGGCGCCGAAGGAAACCCAGACATTGGGGTCGCCGGCGCTTTGCCGCGACAGATACCGGTATTTGGTCTCGTACCAGAACAGGATTTCCGGCGTCTGGTTGTCGAGGATCATCTCGCCGCGGTCGGAGCGGACCGTCAGCACGGCGTGACGCCCCCTGGTCGGAGCGGGCTCCTCGACCGTCGTGATCAGGAGCGAGCCCTGCGGCCATCCCGCCCTGGCCAACATCTTGCGCTTGAGCAGGACGATGTCCTCGCAATCGCCGCGATCGAGCGGGAGCGTCCAGCGTTCTGCCTTGCCGTAGAGAACGTCATCGCTGGTCCAGGTGACGCGATCGTTGACGTATTTGTTGATCTCGTAGAGTTGCTGCAGCAGTTCGGGTGTCAGCACGACATCCCGGGCCTGATCGGCGCCGGGGCGGCATTCTTCGGCATTCTCGGCGCAAAACTGTTGCCAGCCGGAGGGCGCCTTGGTGGCGGCGCCGACTGCGGCGGACAGGGTCGGGCGGACCAGGAAAGCGCAGGCCGGCTGCGCCATCGACAGGCAGGCCGCGACCAGGCCGGCTGCTGCCGCCAGCGTCCCGCGTGTCTGCCTGGTGCTGCGAAATTCCGCCATGTCGTCCCCCGACGCTCCCTACGCGTGGGACGTTGGCAGAGACAGTTCGCGATCCGCCTAAGCCATTGCTTCAAATTGTACGGATCTGGCTCTTCGCGACCGGGGCGACGGCGCCCATGGTGTGATTTCTGTTAAGGCCGGCGTTATGCCGTCATTTCCATGATCGGAAAGCAGTCCCGCTCATCGCCCTTGATCAGAACGGGGAGTCCGCCGGCCAGCGCAGCGCATGCCATTGTCCGGCCGCGATCTGGCCGCGGCTCATCTTCGAGGCCACGGCATTGCGCAGCTTGGCGAAATTCTCGCGCGTCTTCTTCGGCGCGTGGGCGGCCGCAAGGTTCAGCCATTTGTAGGCGGCGACGTCGTCCTGCGGCACGCCCTGGCCCTTGTCGTAGGCAAGGCCGAGCAGATATTGTGAGGTGGTGTCGCCTTGCTCGGCGGCGAGCCGGTACCAGTAGGTCGCGGCATCATACGCCTGCGGCAAGCCTTGGCCGGTCGCGTACATGAAGCCGACCATGCCTTGCGCGCGGGCATTCCCGCGCTCGGCCTGGGGCAACAGCAGGCGGGCGGCGGTGTTGTAGTCGCCGCGGTTGAAGGCGCCCGTTCCGGCACCGAGCGCATCGGCGCGAGCGATGTCCGTCGCGGCCAGTCCCAGCACGAGGGCGACGACGAAAATGATGCCGGACCTGACCATGTGAACCGTGCCTGCTCGTCTCATCGGTAAGTCGTCGGCGCCGTCTGCTTCGGTCCGACCGCGTTGATCGTGCCGCGCAGCTTGGTGCGCAGTTCCTCGGCGACGAAGTGCGCATCCGCTCCGTCCCGGATGATCTGGGGGCGGATGAAGATGATCAGCTCGGTGCGCTTGACCTGCTTGTCGGTCTGGCCGAACACGGCCTCGCCGAGGCCGGGAATCTGGTCGAGCCCGGGAATGCCGGTGCGGGTCTTGGTCTGGGAGTCGCTGATCAGGCCCGCCAGTAGCACGGTCTGCCCGCTGGCGACCGCGACCGAGCTGCGCACCTTGCGGGTCGATACCGTCGGCGTCAGCGAGTTGGTCGACGTCGAGGAAGAGCCCGACGACGAATTGGCGACGGGATTGCTGATCTCCTGCTCGACGTCGAGCCGGACATTGCCGTTGGCATTGATCCGCGGCACCACGCGCAGGATGATGCCGGTGCTGCGATAGTCGGTGGTATTGGCGATGGTATTGCTGCCGGTCAGCACGGTCGCGCTTCCGGTCTGGATCGGGATCTCGTCGCCGACCTGGAGGGTCGCGACCTGGTTGTCGATCACGACGACGGACGGGTTCGACAGCACCTTGACGTCGGTAATCGCATGCAGTGCGTTCAGCACGGCGCGCGGCGTCTGCGCGGAGCCGACCAGGAAGTTGAAGCCGGGGATGGCGCGCTGGAGCACGACGTCGGCGGCCGCGGCGGCGACGGAGGTCGCGCCGTTGAATCCGACGGAGCCGGTGTTGGGCTTGAGGCCGACATCGCGGCTCATGATGTAGGACTGGATGCCGTATTGGAGATCGTCGGTCAGCGTCACCTCGGCGATCGTGGCGTCGATCGCGACCTGGAGCTGCGGCTGATCGACCTCCCTGATGGTCTGCTCGATGATCCGGTACTGCTCCTGGCTCGCATAGATCAGCAGCGTGTTGTTGACGCTGTCGGCGGTGATGCGGACGCCGTCGAGGACGTTGCCCGGACCTGCGCCGCCGCGGCCCGAATTCTGTCCGGTCGCAGAGCTGTCGAACAGGCTGCCGCCGCCTTGCGATGCGGAGGATGCGCCATAGGCGGGCTGGCTCCCGGAGGACGCGTCGGCAACGCCGGAGCTGCCGGCCCGTCCGCTCGCATTGGCGCCAAAGCCGCTGCTCGACTGGTTGGGACCGGCCGACAGGCGATTGAGCGCGGAGCCGCCGCTCGAACTCGAGGCAAGGCCAGATCCCGGCGCGACCTGTCCGCCCGGGCTGTCGAGCGAGGAGGACGACGAGCCGGACGAACTGCCTGCACCGAAGACGTCGTTGAGAACGCGTGCGATCTGCCGGGCGTCGCCGAACTTCACGCGGTAGACATGGACCGCGGAGCGGCCGGTGTTGGTGGTATCGAGGCGGCGGATCCAGGTCTCGACACGGTTGAGCAGCTCCGGCTTGCGCGTCACCGCCAGCACGGCGTTCATGCGGGCGATCGACTGGAATTTGACGAGGCCCTGCGTCATGCCGCCTTCGCCGGAATCGACGATCTTCTCGAGCTCCGCGATGATCGGCCCCGGATTGCTGTTCTGCACCGGGAAGATGCCGACCGATTGTCCCTTGAGGAAGTCCGCATCGAAGCTCAGCACCAGGTCGACCGCATTGCGGCGCTCGCTACCTGAGCCCTGGATCAGGATCAGATTGCGGTTGGTATCTGCGCGGATCATGCCTTGCTTGGTGGCGAAACTGTCGACCAGCTTGAGCACGGTTTGCGCCGAGACATATTGCAACGGCACGACCGTGACGCCGTAGCCGGGCGTCATGCGATCGGAGGCATCGGCTATCCCGCTGCCGACGGCGTCGCCCTGCGGCATCAGCCGGTAGCCCGTATCGTCACGAACGAGGGCGATACCGCCGATCCGCAACGCGTTTTCGAGCGCGAACACGACGTCGGATTTGGGGATCGGCCGACCGGAGGAGAGGCTGATGTTACCCTGGACGCGGGGATCGATGACATAGCCGACGCCGAGGATATCGCCGAGCACGACCTTGGCGACGGAGGCGACCGGTGAATTGTCGAAATTGAGCTCGAACCGCTCGGCACTGACGGTCGCCTGCTGCGAGGACGCGGTGGCGGGTGCATCATCGCTGGCCACGGCCGTGTAGATCGCGGTCTTGGCGCGGGGGCCCGTGGAGAGCTCGCGCTGCGGCAACTGGTTCGGATAGCGCGGCAACAGGTCGACCGAGCGGACCTTGTCGAAAACATCCGGATCCTTGGTGTCGGCATCCGCAATGCCGCTCACCGTATTGCACGATCCCAGCAAGACGCAGATGACGGCGCACTTGACAACCAAGCCGATCCTGAATGCTGCTCGGCTCACTGTCGACCTCACTCACGCAACGCCCGCTGTCGTTCCGTCGAGACGGGGGCGGGCCGAATGGGGCTTGCTTATCCCTCTCATATGACAGTCGTGTGTTATCAATGATGGTCATTGCGTATCGATCTCGTGTCGCAATGTTATCTCGTTGCGACGTCGCCGGAATTGTCGCGAAATATCAACGGCGTGGGTTGAGCCCGAGATGTGAATAGCCTGGGGATGATGTTGTGGTCGATCATGACGTCACATTTCCAATTGGAAAGCCGAGGTAAACGGCGCGCTCGCCGCCCTGCGGCCATTAGAGTGACTGCGGTAGACGTTCATGGCCTCACCCAATGCGCACGAGTTCGCAGCTCGTTTCAGCCAGAAGGCCGGTCTGAAGGCGGACGCTGACAAGGCCGGCAGGCTGAACGGGGCGGGCCCAAACGAGGGCGGCCTGCGCAAGCTGTGGGAGATGAGTGAATTGTCGGCGAGCGAGTTCGCCGACGAGATCGCGCTCTTCTTCGAGCTGCCGCGCGTCACCCTACAGGAGATGATGGCGGCGGAATCCCGGGTGCAGCAGTTCTCGCGCCGGTTCCTGCGCGAGATGGCGGTGTTTCCCTGTCAGCCCGGCGGCGGAGCGCCGACGCTGGTGATGGCTGATCCGACCGACCGCGCATCCATCCAGGCCGCGGGGATCGTCCTTGGAATTGCGCCCCTCGTCAAAGTGGCCTCGTTCGAGGACATCGCCACCGCGCTCGACCAGCGCCTCGGCGACGAGGAGAGCGCCAGCGCCGGGAGCACCGTCAGCGCGACGGTGCAGGATGACGATATCGACAATCTGCGCGACCTCGCCAGCGGTGCGCCCGTGGTCCGCGCCGTCAACGACATGTTCGAGACGGCGGTCGAACTGCGCGCCAGTGACATCCACATCGAACCGGGGCGGACCTCGCTGGTGATACGAATGCGTGTCGACGGCCTGTTGCGCATCGCCGCGACGCCGACGAGCGTTCCTCCGGCGGCCGTGATTTCGCGTATCAAGATTTTGGCCGGCCTCAACATCGCCGAGCGCCGGTTGCCGCAGGACGGCGGCGCGCGGGTGCGGGCGGCGCGATCGGAACTCGACGTGCGCGTCGCAATCATGCCGACGCAACATGGCGAGTCCGCCGTCATCCGACTGCTGCCGCGCGACCGGGCGCTGCTCTCGGTCGACAAGCTCGGCTTCCTGGCCGGCGACCAGAGCAAATTGCGGCGCATGCTGGCGCTGCCGCACGGCATGATCATCGTCACCGGCCCGACCGGCAGCGGCAAGACGACGACGCTCGCAACGGTGCTGTCGCTGCTCAACGAGCCGACACGAAAGATCCTAACCATCGAGGATCCCGTCGAGTACGAAATTCCAGGGGTCTCCCAGTCCCAGGCCAAGCCCTCGATCGGCCTGACCTTTGCGACTGCGCTGCGCTCCTTCGTGCGCCAGGACCCCGACGTCATCATGGTCGGCGAGGTCCGCGATTCCGAGACGGCCCATGTCGCGGTGCACGCAGCGCTGACCGGCCATCTCGTGCTGACCACCCTGCACACCGAGACGGCGGCCGCCGCCGTGCCGCGCCTGCTCGATCTCGGCGTCGAAGCGTTCCTGCTGCGCTCGACCTTGCGCGCGGTGATCGCGCAGCGCCTGGTGCGCCAGCTCTGCGACCGCTGCAAGGGCAGCCGGCCCCTGACCCATGCCGACGTCGAGGCCGATCCGCGCTACACGGCGGTCGGCCTTCGCGTCGGCAATGTCATCTTCGAACCGGTCGGCTGCGAACGCTGCGGCAATGTCGGTTATCGCGGCCGTATCGGCGTGTTCGAGGTGCTGGAGATGAACGAGGACGTCCGCGCGCTGGTCGAGGAGCAATCCGACTGGGAGTCCATCGACAAGGTCGCCATTCGCAACGGCATGACGACGATGATCGAGGACGGCCTCGCCAAATGCCTGTCGGGCATGACTTCGGCCGCCGAGATCCTGCGCGTAACCACCGTGCGGTGACGAGATGCCGAACTTCCGCTATCGCGCGCTGACGCAGAAGGGTGAGGTGGTCTCCGGGTCGATCGCTGCGGCCAACCTTGCCGAGGTGGCGCAGCGTATCGAATATCTCGGCCTCGTCGCGATCGATGCCGGCCCGGAACAGGAAACCAAGGGCTGGTCGTTGTCGCTGGCGTCGCTATCGCTGTCGCTGTCGAAGCCCGGGCCTTCCGACGTGACCATCTTCACACGCGATCTGGCGCTGCTGCTGAAGGCTGGGGCCCGGCTGAACGATGCGCTCGAACTGCTCGCCGGGGACATGGATGTGAGCCGGCTTCGTCCGGTGGTCAATACCATCAAGACCGCGATCCTGTCCGGCGAGAGTTTCGCCGAGGCGCTCGCGCGCGAGCCGATGCTGTTTCCGCCGATGTATATCGCGCTGGTCAGGGTCGGGGAAATGTCGGGCGGCCTCGACCACATCCTGGAGACGATCGGGACCGAGCGGGTGCGGGCCGAGGCGCTGCGCCGCAAGGTCACCGGCGCCCTGCAATATCCCGCCTTCGTGCTGCTCGCGGCCGGCGGCGTGCTGATCTTCTTCGTGACATTCGTGCTGCCACAGTTCTCGGCGGTGCTGCGTGACTTCAACGCGAAGACCGATCCCGTCATCGAGGTCTTTCTGACGCTCTCGGACATCCTGCGCGGTCACGGCTTCGAGGTCGGCGCTGGGGTCGCCATCGCCGTCATCGGCAGCTGGCTGGCGTGGCGCAGGCCCGCGGTTCGGGCGAGCATCGTGACCCAGATCGCTCGGCTGCCGGTCATCTCGACCGTTGTCGAATTCCATCGTGCCGCGCTGTTCTCGCGCAACCTCGGCATCCTGCTCGGCAGCGGCGTGACGCTGACGGCCACGCTGCGGATCCTGATCGACATCATGACCGCGACCGGCAATGCGCCGGCCTGGGCGGCCATGGCCGATCGGGTGCGCCATGGCGGCAGGCTCGCCGAGGCGTTGACCGCCTCCGCCGTGCTGCCGCCCGTCGCGGTGCGGATGCTCAGGCTCGGCGAGGAGACCGGCCAGTTGCCGACGTTATCCGGCCGGGTCGCCGAGTTCTACGAGGAAAAGCTGCAGCGGCAGCTCGATCGCATCGTCGCCATCATCGGGCCCGCCGCCATCATTCTGATCAGCGTCGTCGTCGGCGGCCTGATCGTGTCGGTCATGACGGCGCTGCTGTCGGTGACACAGGTCGTCGGTTGAGAAGGGGAGGGTTCACATGATCCGCTTGCCAAGGAAAGCCCTGTTCGCTCCGCCGGGGCGCCGCCGCCGGCGACGCGGCGAGGATGGCTTCACGCTGGTGGAGATGCTGGTCGTCATCACCATCATCGGCATGATCATGGCGCTGGTCGGCCCGCGGGTGCTGAACTATCTCAGCGAGTCCCGCGTCAAGGCCGCCAAGATCCAGATCCAGAGCTTCAGCAGCGCGCTCGATCTCTTCTATCTCGACGCCGGCCGCTTTCCGACCAGTTCGGAGGGGCTCGCCGCGCTCGCGCATCCGGTCAGCGGCGTGACCTCCTGGAATGGCCCTTACCTCAAGGGCGGCAACGTTCCCAACGACCCCTGGGGCAATCCCTATGTCTACAAGCAGCCCGCAGAACGCGCGCCCTACGAAATCCGCTCGCTCGGCTCCGACGGGCAGGAAGGCGGAACAGGAACGTCGGCCGATCTCGTCTCAGGGCAGAACTGACGCGGGCGAGGCCGGCTTTACGTTGCTCGAAATGGTCTGCGTGCTCGCCATCGTCGCCATGCTCGCGGCGGTGCTGCTGCCGCGGTTCCCGTCGGACACGTCGCGGCCGCGGCTTGAAGCCTATGCGATCGAGGTCGCGGCCTTGCTGAAGGCCGACCGCAGCGCCGCGCTGTCGCGCTATGGCGCGGTCAATGCCGTAGTCGACGCGCGCTCGCGCACCGTACGGTCGGGATCGGGACCTTGGGTGGTCCGGGTGCCGGACGACGTGGTGTTCGATGCGCTGCTGCCGCAGCGCTGCAACGGCCGGCCGGCGCTCTCGACCATCAGCTTCTTTGCCAGCGGCATGTCATGCGGCGGAACCATCCGCCTGACGCGGCTCGGCAATGCCGTCGAGGTCCGCGTCAACTGGTTGACGGGAGGCGTGGACATTGTCGCGCAAGACGTCCTCTAGCCGCCGGGGCGAGGCCGGCTTCACCATGATCGAGGCCGTCGTGGCGCTCGCGCTGGTGACGATCGTGCTGGCCGCGATCGGAACGCTGGTCGCGACCAATTCCCGCGGCGCCTGGAAGCTCGAGCAGCATGCCGCGCTGGTCAATGCCGCGCGCGTCGTCGTGTCGACCTTGCCGCGGGCGGGCGCGGCGATGCCCGACGATCTGCGCGGACAGGTCGCCGGCCATCGCTGGCAGATGCGCGTGACGCCGTTCCTCGATGATGTGCAGGCCGTGCCGGACTCGCAGTTCGTCCCGCAGCGAGTCGAGTTGCGCGTGCAGGCGCCGGGCGGGGCCATCATATCGTTCGAGACGATCCGCCTGCAGAGCAGGGGCGCGGGTCGATGAGTTCCGTCCGAAAATCGCGCAATGAGGACGGCTTCACGCTGGTCGAGGCGCTGGTCGCGCTGGCGCTGATGGGGCTGATCATGGGCGCGCTGGCCTCGGTCACCGCGCAATGGCTGCCGAGCTGGAATCGCGGCATCATTCGCGCCCAGCGCAACGAGCAGGTCGCAGTCGCGCTCGACCGGCTGACGGCCGATCTGTCGGCAGCGGATTACGCGACCCGGTCGGACAATCTGCCGCTGTTTCGCGGTCTGGAGCAGAGCGTGATGTTCGTCCGCTCCGTACTCGGTCCGAACGGCCGCCCGGGACTGGAGATCGTCCGCATCTCTGAGATCAACGACAATCGCGGCGCGGTGCTGGTCCGCATGCGCGCGCCCTTTGTGCTGCTGCAGCCCGGCGATCCCCAGGCGGACCAGCTCCAGTTCGCCGATCCTGTCGTGCTGCTACGCATGCCCTACCGCATCAGCTTCGCCTATGCCGGTCTCGACGCCAAATGGAGCGGCCGCTGGCAAGAGACGGGCGAGTTGCCGAGCGCGGTCCGCTTCGACATCAGGGACGTCGAGCGCGGCACCGTGATTTCGAGCGCGGCGCGGATCCATGTCGAGCGCGGCGCTGCGCGGCCCGACCCGTCGACCGAGCAGGAAGAAGCGCAGCCGCAAGCCAAGGAAGGGCCGACATGATGACCGGTCCGGCCTCCCGGCTCCGACGCAAGCTTTCGGCGCAGGACGGCTTCATCGTCGTCGCAACCCTGTGGCTACTGGCGGGACTGGCTGCACTTGCGACCGTCGCGTCGGTCTACATCGCGCAATCCGCCAATGCGCTCTCGGCGCTGGACGCGGCGACGCAATGGGACATGTTGAGCTCGGCCGGCGTCGAACTCGCCGCTTATCAATTGTCGGCGCCCGCGACGGTGCGCCGTCCGAGCCATGGCGGATTTGGTTTTCGTCTCGCGGGTGCGTCCGTGCGCGTCGAATACATGTCGGAATCGGCGCGGATCAATCTCAACATGGCGCCGCGCGCAATGATCTCCGGCCTGTTCAGGGCGCTCGGCGCGCCGGCCGAAGCGGCCGACGAATATGCCGCGCGCGTCATCGCGTGGCGGCGCCCACCACGATCGGACCGGCAGAATGTGGAACCGGCGGCCTATCAGGCGGCAGGGCTCGCCTATGTGCCGAGGCAGGCCCCGCTGAGCAGCGTCGATGAACTGTGGCTCGTGCTCGGCTTGCCGGCCGCGCTGGTCGAGCGCGCGATGCCATTCGTGACGGTCTTCAGCGGCATGGCCGAGGTGAACGTGCTCGATGCCGCGCCGGAAGTGATCGCCGCCTTGCCGGACATGAGCCCGGCAAGGCTCGATGCCTTCCTCAACCAGCGCGCAGATCTGCCGCCCGATAATCCGCAGTTCGTCATTGGCGCGCTCGGTGGCAAACAGCCGGGCGCGACCATATCCGCCAGCGACGCCTATCGCGTGCGCATGCGGATCACGCTGCCGGATGGCCGGCAACGGATGCCGGAGGCGGTGATCCAGATTCCGGGGCCGGGCGAGAAGGAAGCGTTCCGCGTGCTGGCGTGGACAGACGAGGTCGATCCGGAGCGGGGAGGGCGGCCGCGGCCGCGAGAGGTCAGATGAGCATTCCTGGTCAAATCGCAACTGCCTTGTCACTCTGGATCGACAGCGTTGCTCGCACGATGAGCGCGCAGATCGATCGCGCGCGCGGCGCGCGGCGGATCGCGATCAGCGAGGACGAGGAGGGCGCTCTCATGTTGCGCCTTGTCTCGAAGGCCAGCAAGGACGCGGATCTGCCACCGGTCCGTATCGGCATCGTCGACGGCGCCATCGGCGCGCCGCTGCCGCCGGAATGGTCAGCGGCAATGAGGGGAGCGATGGTCGATCTCGTGCTTCAGCCCTCGCGCTTCGTGTTTCGTCCGCTGGAGCTGCCGGGCCGCGCCGTCGAATTCCTCGACGGGATCATCCGCGCCCAGATCGACCGGCTGACGCCATGGAGCCCGGCGGAGGCGGTGTTTCACTGGACGCCGCCACAAGCGATCGGCGACGACCATGTCGAACTGACGGTGGTGGCGACGGCGCGGGCCGCCGTGGCGTCGTTGTCGCAAGCTCTGCTCGATCTTGGTGCCGCAGCAGTCGATATCTCGACGGCGCGGCCGGGGATGGAGTCGGTCGCCGTCCACCACCAGCGCGTCGGGGGACAGACAGGCTCAAACCGCATTCGCGTTGCGCTGATCGCGGTGCTCGCGACATCGGGCGTGTTGGCGATGCTGTCGCTCGGCCTCGGCGGGATCGCGACCGATTCCTACGATACCGAGCAGCAGCAGATCCAGCGCCGGATCTCCGAGCGGCGCGCGATTGCGCGCGGCGGCCAGGGCGGTCCGGGCGGCTCGGCGCTCGAACTGCTGGCGCGGCGCAAGCAGACGATGCCGTCGGCCGTGATGGTGCTTGAGGAACTGTCGGGTATTCTGCCCGACCATACCTATGCGACCGAACTGCGGATCGAGGGCGACAAGCTCCAGATCACCGGCTTCACCCATGACGCGCCATCGCTGATCCAGATCCTGGAGCAGTCACCGCAATTCGGCAGCGCCGGATTCTTCGCCCCGACGACACGCGCTGCCAACGAGACCGGAGAGCGCTTCCACATCGAGACCAGGATCAAACCGCAATTCGGGTCGGGCACATGATCTCCATGCAGAAGTTCGAGGGCTATCTCACGCGCTTCCCGGTTGCCGCGGTCGCGGCCTATGTGGCGCTGGTGGTGCTGTTTGCGTTCACGACGGTACAGACCGTCGTTGAAATCCTTGGCAGCCGCGATGCTGCGGCCTCCGCTGCGGACATCCTCCAGACGCTGGAAGCCCGGCGACCGGCACAGCGTTCGGCGGCGAAGAGCGACGTGAGCGTGCCCATCGGGTCCGCATTCCTCGAAGGCCAGACGGCCTCGGTCGCAAGCGCCATGCTGCTTCAGCGCGTACTCGGGGCCGCCAGGCGGGTGAACGGCAACACGCTGTCGTCGCAGGTCGACGTGCAGGGGCCTTTCGCCAAGTCCGGCTTCGTCTCGGCGACGTTCAACATCGAGCTTCCCTCCGCCTCGCTTCAGCCGCTGCTCTATGATCTGGAGGCGGGCATGCCCTTCCTTTTCATCGACGAATTGGTGGTGCAGCCCGCCGCGAGCAGCACCGACAGGATGCGGCTCGTGCTCGGGATCTCGGCGCAGCGGCAAGGGACGAAGTGAGTGCTCAGCCCGGGATCGCCGGCGCGTGCAACTCCGTCGCCGGCGCGCCATGCGGGGCAGGGGTCGTCCGAGGTCTGAACAGCAGCAGCAGGAGCGTCACGCCGAACGCGTCGCCGAGGCTCAGCAGTTGCGGCTGGAAGAAGGCTCCGAAGGCGAGAGCGACCAGCCCTGCCAGGCGCGCGCAGGCAAAGCGGCGCTCGCGTGAGGCGCGCTCAGTTGATCTCGCCGCATCGACGCCCGCGCTGGCGATGGTCACGGCAAACAGGAAGATGATCAATCCGCCCCCGACGAGACCGAATTCCACGAGGGTCTTGAGATAGCCGTTATGCCCGGATTCAAAGGCTGTCGCACGCTTGAAGCCGATGCCGAGCGGATGATTCGAAATTGTCGACAGCGCGCTGTACCAATATTCATCGCGTCCCGTGAAGCCGGATGACAAGTCCCGGTTCGGGTCGTCGAGTGCCAGGATGGTGACGATGTGCGGCCAAAGCGGGATGGCGACCATCAATGCGACAACCAATGTTGCGATCTTCCATGAGTCGAGCCGTTTGAACGCCGTCGTATACACGGCGAAAGCGGTCACGCAGCCGATCATCGCGAAGCGCGAGCTGACCAGCGCGATCATCGCAAAACAGGCGATCCTGACGCCGATGCTGATCACGCCGGCTCGGAACAGGGAGAAGATGAACGCCATCAGCAAAGGTGCGGCGAACAGATTGGGTTGGATGCCGCCGACGTTGCGGTTCTCCGGCAACCCGAGGATCACAAGAGCCGAGATGCCAAACAGGCAGAAGATGACGGAGGCTACGCCAAAGCCCGTCTCCAGATCGGGTAGTTGCAGGGTCCACACGGCTGAAAGCGTCAGGGCCGTGACGAGGAGCAGGGTCGTGTAGAATATCCCGATAAGCGTCGATCCTTCCTCTCCCTGCAACTGCAGGACCATCGACAGATAGATGATGACGATGATCGCGGCCTGCGGCAGGCTCGTTCGACCCAGGCTCGACAGGAGCTGGACCGGCCGTGCCAGAGCCAGTGTCAGGACGAACAGTACGAGTCCGGCGATCTGGCCGAGCAGTACACCGCCGCCCGAGCCGAATGCGGTCGGAACGTCGGCGAAATCCTCGGTCATACCGATCATGGGAAAGCTCAACAGGACGCACCAGGCCCAGAAGGCGACAAGTACCGCCACCGTCTGGGGGCGGCTGGCGTTCGGATTTGCCATCGTGGCGCTGATCGTCATTCGGCCGTTCCAAGCCCCCGGATGTGGTCCGGAGGCAAGCCGGCCAAATGCCGCTCCATCATGGCGGCGTAGGCCGCCTCGAGGTCGTGGGTGTATCGCGCCGTATCATACAGCGGCGTCCGCAACCGATTGAGGGCCAGCTTTGCTCGGACGGTTGCGAGCCTGTGAGTGTCGTGTGCGAGGTCGATCGCCAATTCTTCGTAGGCGGCGGGCGTCGCCGTCACGAGTTCCGGCAGGCCGATGGCATGGAGCAGGCTCGCGCCGACGCGGCCGGCGAAGGTCTCACCGAGGCAGGTGAGGACGGGCAGGCAGGTCCAGAGCGCATCACTCGCCGTGGTGTGAGCCCCGTAGGGAAGCGTATCGAGAAAGAGATCAGCACAGCGGTGCCGCGCCAGATGCTCCGGCGTCGGCAATCGGCCGGCGAAGACCAGACGTTGCGGCGCGATACCGCGCGCCGCCGCCTCACGCCGCAGATTGTCCGCGGCTGCCGGATTGTCCTCGAACAGCCAGAGTACGCTGTTGTCCACGGCGCTCAGGATTCGCATCCACGATGAGAAGACGTCCGGAGTGATCTTGTAATTGTCGTTGAAGCAGCAGAAGACGAACGCGTCGTCGGCAAGGCCATGCGCCGAGCGAACGGCCGGCACATCCGCGATGGCGCGGTGGCGATCGTTGGCCTGATAGCTTTCGGGAAGCCAGACGACTTTTTCCGCATAGGCCGAGACGTCGTGCTCGGGAATGACGTGCCGGTCGGCGACAATGTAGTCGATGAAGTCGGCGCCGATCGTGCCGGGAAAGCCGAGATAGTTGACCTGGATCGGAGCTGGCCTCCTCGCCAGGATGCCGGTCCTGGCATCCTGGGTGTATCCTTTCAGGTCGACCAGAATGTCGATCTCGAGGCTCTTTGCCAAGTCGGCGATTTCGCCGTCTGCGCGCGGCCTGGCATCGACGAAGCGGTCGAAGGCGGCTTCGATCCGCCGGCGCATATCCGAGCCGTCGTCGGGTCCAATTGAAATCGCGGTAACCTCGAAGCGCGCCCTGTCATGATGTTCGAACACGCCCGCCATCAGCTGCGATGTCGCGTGCTGATGAAAATCGGCGGAGAGATAGGCGAGCCGGATGCGGTCGTGACCGTATCTGCTCCGGATTGGTGGGGCGGACTTGGAAAAATTGTGTGTGATCCACGTACGGGCGCATTGAAGCTGCTCGGTCGGCGTCGACCGTACCGCCACGAACATGAAGGGCGAAATGATCTTGCCGCCCTGGACAGAGGTCCGCAGCGAGTTGCAAGCCGCCTCGAAGCCGGACCAGTCGCACCGATGCATCTTCACGCGCAGGCAGGCCGCTGCGACGGAAGGTTGATCCGGATTGAGCGTGAGGGTCCGGTCCCAGGCGGCCAGCGCGTCGTCGTAGCGCTTGTCGAGATAGGCGACCTGGCCCTTGGCCAGCCAGGCGCCTGCAAGGTTCGGGTTCAGAGCTGTGGCCCGGTCGAGCGCGGTGTGTGCATCGACGTAACGGCCGAGCGAGAGGGCCAGGGTGCCGCGGCCGAGCCAGGCCTCGGCGAAGTCTGGATTCGCAGCGATGGCGCGGTTGAATGCGAGTTCGGCATCGCGCTGGCGGCCGGAGCGAAGGAAGATGTTACCCATGCCGCTCAAGCCGGCTGCGAACTCCGGACGGATAGCGAGCGCGCGATCATAGGCTATCTCAGCCTCGTCGTTGCGATCGAGATCGAGCAGTGCATTGCCGCGGGCGACCCACGCCTCGGCGAGATCGTCCCGGAGCTTCAGGGCGTGGTCCGCCGCGGCGAGCGCGTCCTCGCGCCGGCCGAGCTGGATCAGCGCATAGCAACGGCCGAGCGAAGCGTCGACGAGATCAGGCCGGAGCGCGAGAGCGCGGTCGTAGGAGAGCAGCGCTTCGCCATGGCGGCCATTGGTGAAATGGATCGTTCCGATATCGAGATGGGCTTCGGCCAGTTCCGGCCGCAAGCGCAACGCGCGTTCATAGGCCGCGAGCGCGGGCTCGTACTGCCGGGTCTTGGCCAGCGCAGAGCCAAGCATGAAGTAGGCCGGAAAATGACGGGGATGATGCGCCACGAGGCGCGTCAGCCGCTCGATCGCCTCGGCGAAACGGCCTAGCGCGAGATAGCCGGCTCCGGCGGCGTGCAGGAGCTGGAGGCTATCAGGCGACAATTGCAGGCCGCGCTGACATAGCCGGATGAGCTCGTCATGGTCGCCGGCCCGATGCAGCACGGCGGCGTAGTTCTCGATGTACTGCAGATTGGCCGGCGACGCCTCCACCGATCGCTGCATCAGAAGCTTCGCGCGTGCCATGTTTCCGGACTCAGCCTCGGTGAGGCCGAGGAAATGCAGGGCATGGAGATTGTTCGGATTGGTCCTGATGATACGCTGGTAAAGCCTCGCCGCGCCGGCGATATCCCCCTTGTCATGCAGGGAGAGTGCGCGATCAAGAATTTGTGCTTCGTCACGCATGGGGCAGTCAGGGTTTCTTCCGGCGGTTCGACCAAGCCGACCCCGTCCTCTACGGCGCCAATGGCACAGGACTGTGACACGACACGAGATGATTTTCGCATCGTTCACACAACAGAAAGATGACGACGGTTCGAACGAGACGCTGTTAACATAATAGGCGCACGCGCTACGTTGCATCTGTCCCGCGTTCTGTTATGAGCCTGCGCGGCGCATTTGGTTGGGAGGCGGCCGTGTCGTTGATGTCCAATAGGTATGTCCTTCAACTCCGTCGCGTGGCGCGTGCCGCCGGCGTACCGCGGATGCTCGGCCGCTTCACCAGGGACTATGAAAGTCCGTTTTCGAAGCAGCTCATGCTGGCCTGCCGCCAGGGCGACGTCGTATGGGACGTCGGCGCCAACGTCGGCCTCTACACGGCCAGTTTCGCGGACTGGGTCGGCCTTTCCGGCAAGGTCTTCGCCTTCGAACCCGACGCGATGAACCTGCCCAAGCTGCGAGCCGCGTGTGGCGGGCGGGCGAATGTCGAGATCCGTCCGTTCGGCCTGTCGGACAGAACCGAGCGCAGGACGTTTCTGGGTGACGGCGGTGACGGCACGACGTCGCGGGTGCTTCAGCCCGGCGAGTCCGTTCCTCCTGGCGCCGTCGAGGTGCAGTTGCTGACCGGCGACGACGCCATCCAGAGCGGAAAGGCTGAGCTACCCGATATCATCAAGGTCGACGTCGAAGGGCACGAACTGTCGGTGCTCTCAGGGCTTCAGGGCGCTCTTGCCAACAAGCGCCTGCGCAACGTCTTCGTCGAAGTGCATTTCGGCATTCTCGATCGCAGCGGCCGGGCCGACGACCCACAGCGGATCGAGGCAATCCTCAGCCGCAGTGGGTTCAAACTGAGCTGGACCGACGCCTCGCACATCTTCGCATCAAGGTCGGTCTGATCGCGCTTTCGGTCGTCATTGGGAATCCAACACATGCTTGCCCCGCAAGACCCGCGAAGCAAACCGAACCGGTCGGATGTCCCCGACAAATGCTTGTTTTGTCAGCATCCAAAGCCAGGTTACTGGTTCTCGAAGCAATCGAAGCACAACGGGAGGCCGTATTCGCTCTTCAGTTGCTCGAGTTGTGGAGGCGCCTTCGTGTTTCCCGTTCCTAGTGAACAGGAGTTGCATGAATTCTACTCCGGCACGCAGAGCGCGCTGGAAGTCGGCCTCGGCGACAGAGATCCGCTGCAACTGTACGATCAGGCGATCAGGGAAGAGACCGAGTTTCCGAACTCCACGGTCGATGCAAAGCGGATCGCCGAGAACCTGAAACGCCTGGCACCGGGCACAAGAGTTCTGGACGTCGGCAGCGGATACGGCTTTTTCTCCAAAGCGCTCATGGATGCCGGCTTCGCCGTCGACGCGATCGAGTTGGGAGAGGCTTCGCGAAAGATCCATGCCCGGATGACCGGTTTCGAGCCGAAAGCGGAGCCCTTCAATGCGGATTTCGCGCGCAGGAATGCTGGAACCTACGACGCGGTCCTGCTTTCGCAGGTTCTCGAGCACCTGCCGATGGATTCGGATCCGATCAAGAGCTTGAACGACCTGCTCAGGACAGGCGGAATTTGCGCGATCGCAATCCCGCATTTCCGGTCCTACCTGTCGATCGTTCAGGGCAGGAGCGACATGTTTATCGTTCCGCCGGAGCATCTGAACTTCTTTACGGTCAAAGGGCTGAACGCGGCGTTCGCAAGCCGTGGATTTCAGACCTTGAAATGCGAGACGGTCAGCAAGTTCGACTATCGAAAATTCAGGAAGAGGTTCGGATCGCTGTCGCTGGTGCCGTCGCTTGCCCTGAAAGGGTTTCTGGGAGTGTCGTCCCTAATGGACAAGGGCATGTTCATCAACGGGTATTTCAGGAAGCTGTAGCAAGCGTCAGAGGTCGAAGCCGGTAAGACGGCGGAGTTCGGCGCGCATGTCCGCGCGATCCTCGATTCGGACGATGGCCGCTTCGAATTCGGCCACCTTGGCGCCGACCAGGAAGCGATACCAGAGGCCCTGCAATCCGTGATAGACGAGGCCTTGCTTGCCGTCGAGAAATCCGAGCTGGAAGATCATGCGATAGAGAAAGTAGGAGGGAGCGCTGATCTGATAGGGAATCCGGTTGTACAGACGCTCCTTGATCCAGCGCTTGACGGCAGCCTGACGTGACGCCTCCTTGGCCGTCAGTTCGACGTCGCTCTTGAACAGCTTGTAGCGCCCGTTGAGGACCTCGATCGCCTCGCGCGTGGCATATTTGTTGTGCTTGTCGGTGAAGGACGTCAGGTCGAAGAGATTGTGGTCGGCGAAGCCGCCCTCGAACGTCACGGTGCGCCCGCCCCATACGACGACGTGCTCGTCCATCCAGCGATCTTCGACGCGGCCGTGGCCGCGCCGCCAGATCCGCAACATCAACAGCGGATAGCGTCCGCCATGGCGGATCCAGCGGCCGAGGAAAATATGCTTGCGCTTGAGATTGACCCCGACGATGTCCTTTTCGAGGTTCGGCAGTTCGTCTTCGATCCTGGCTGCCAGATCGGCTTCGATCACCTCGTCGGCATCGAGCCGCATGATCCAGTCGGCCGTGATCGGCGCATTGTCGAGCGCCCACTGGAATTGCTTGGCTTGATTGACGAACTTGTTCTGCAGCACGGTTGCGCCGTGACTCCGCGCCAGCTCGACCGTCCGGTCGGTCGAGAAGCTGTCGACGACAAAGATTTGTGTCGCTATGCCGGAAATCGAGGCAATGGCGCGTGCGATGTGGCGCTCTTCATTGTAGGTCAGGATGACGACGGCAAGGCTCATGAACCCACTCGCTTTGATCACCGCTGGCGCCGATGACGTCGATTTGTCATACGGGATCGCAACCGATCCAAAATGATCCGCTTCGTCTAAGGGCCGAACTGTACAGGACTGTGACATGCCCTGGTGCTGGCGAGGCTGGGCGGGAAGCCTTTTCTCTTACTGAAGATATCGCAGGTTCTGTTATACGCCTGTGACCGTATCAATCCATATCTTGTCTTGGGCCATATCCGGATTGCCTGCTGGCGGCCTGACGAATGGGACGCGGTTGTTCTGAAGGTGCCATGCCTGAAACCAGTACCGCGAGTTCCAGCCCAGCCGAAACCGTCGCGTCGTCGCCGCTTGCCGGAGGCTGGTTCGCCGCGCAACTGAGGCTCATCCGGCAGCGGTCGTCGCAGATCGTCAACATCGGCATGCTGATCGCAGGCCTTGCGCTCGGTCAGGGGTCCATCTTCCTGGTCCAGACCGCGCTGATGGCGGCCGGCAGATACGATCTCCTGGCCGAATTCGGCACGCATTATTCCTTTGCCATTCTCGGCATCATCGTCGTGGACGCCGGTGCGAATATCACGCTGGCACGGGCCGTCGCTGGAATGAGGGCCGAGAGCAGGCCGCAAGCGGCGGTGTGGCAGCTCTTTTGCGATACGAGTGCGATCAGGCTGCTGACGGCGTTGCTGATAGGTGTGGCCGGCGCGACGTATATCGTGGCGTTTTCTCCCGATGGATTTTCGACATGGTATCTGTCGCTGGCCTTTCCGGGGTTGCTGCTGTGGGCCGTCAACGGCGTCGGCCTGCTCGACGGCTTGAGGCTGAGCGGCATCAGCGGGATAACGGGTGCCGCCGCCTATATCATCAATGCGGCCGGCCTGATGGTGGCGATGTACGGGCCGCATGAGAACGCCGGTGCGATCCTCGGCGGGGCCTTTTCGATCGGGTATCTGCTGACGGTGGTCGCGCAATGGGCGGCGCTGGCGCGCAGAGGCTGGCATCCGCGCTTCCATCGACTGACACGGGCGGGGCTGATGCGCGCCATCAAGGACGGCGCCGCGCTCGCATTCCAGATCGTGCCGGGGCAGATCGTCATGCGTGTTCAATTGGTGTTGAGCGCCGGCTATCTCGGCGCGGAAATGACCGCCTTGTTCGTCTACGCCAAACAGATCCTGTCTGCGGCCAATCAGATTCTGGGTTTCGTCCTGCGGGTGGAATTCCCGAGCCTGGTCGAGAGATTGTCGGTCGCGACAAAGCCGAGCCTTGCCGCGATGTTTGGCGCGCAGAAGATGACCCTTCTTTCCGCGTTGATGTTTTCGCTCGGCGTGACGGCCGTGGCCGGTATCGCGGCGGTGGTTACGGATGCCGGCCTGCATCGGGCGGCAATCGTCATTGCCAGCTTCGCACCGACGATCATCACCATGGCGATGGTGCTGATGATGTGGCAGGGCATGGCGGCCCTTGGCGCCTACGTGGCTGCGGCCCGGGCGCTCGCCATCGGCGCTGCCGCGGGTGTCCTGGCGAGCTATCTGCTGGTTTCGCTGCTCGGTGTCTTTGCGTTCGTGGCCGCGGAAGCGGTGGTGAACCTGACGACGCTGTACGTCGGATATCGATATCTGCGCCGCTAGTCTAACGCCTGGCCGATCCGCTTCGCGGAGTTCTCATTCCTTCCCGGAACTGATGCCCCGTGCCTGGGGACGCATAAGGTTCCTGGACAAGAGCCGACCCGGTGCATCCGGTCGCCGACGGCTACCGGTCGCGACGTGCTCGATCGAACGCACCGGGATCGCCGGCTGCGGGGCACGCTCGGCGGTCGCGGCGGCGCGCTGCGGAAGTGCAAGGAACTCGCGTTCGAGCGATCGGATGATCGAGATGCGGTCCCATTTCTGCTCGGCGCGGGCGCGTGCGACCGCCCCGAGGCTGGCGCGCAAGGCTGCATCCCCGGCAAGCGTCACGACGGCGGCCGCGAGCGCGCAGGCATCGCCAGGCGTAATGACAAGACCGGCGCCATCGACCTCGGTCGCGACGCCGGTGCCGGGATCGGCCATCGCAATCAGCGGACGGCCCGAGGCCAGCATGCCGGCGAGCTTGGATGGCAACACTAGGTCCGAAATCTCGGATTTCTGCGGCAGCAACTGAATGTCGGCGGTGCTCAGAAGCTCGCAGACGCGATCGAGCGGCTGGAGGTCGAGGAAGTGGACGTTGTGGAGCCCCTCGGCCATCTGCATCAGCGCCAGCTTGACCGGGCCATTGCCGCACAGGACGAATTTGACCGCGGGATGGCTGTCCTTGAGTGACACCGCGGCCTCGATGATCAGCTCCAGGCCCTGCTTGTTCGACATCGCGCCTGAATAGAGCGCCACGATGTCGCCCGGCGCCAGCTTTAGCTCAGAACGAAGCCGGGTCTGGTTGTCACCCGGGACGACGCGGCTGGTGTCGATCCAGTTACGGAATTCGCGGAGCCGGGCGCGCACGATGCCCTTGTGTTCGAGACGGCCCATCATCTGCGGCGAGATGGTCGAGACCCGATGGAACGCCTGCAGGATCCACCGCTCGACGGTCGCCATCAAACGGCGGGAAACACCGCTGCGCAGGAGGCCGACCTCGAAAGCGGCATCGACCTCGAGATCCTGAACGTGAACCCAGGACGACGCGCCTGATATCTGGGCGGCGAGAGCCGCTATCGGTGCGGACAACAGCGACGGCGCGACCACGAATACGATATCGGGACGCCACCACAGCGCGCTCGCCAGCATCGGCGCGGCTGCCGAGAGCAAGAACGAGGCGTGGTGAAGCAGGCGCTTCGCGCCGGACGGCCGGTTCGGCACGTAGATGGGGGCCCTGATGACATCGACCTCGTTCACGCGTTCACGACGGTACCATGCCGAACGATATGCCGCAGGAACGTTCCAGTCGGGATAGTAGGGCGGCGCCGTCACCACGCGCACCTCGTGGCCCCAGTCCGCCAGACTCTCGCAGAGCTCTGTGGTGTATTTCGCAACGCCGATCAGATCAGGGGCGTAATTGATCCCAACCACCAAGACCCGCATGATCGCCCTCATTTCCGCCGCCGAAGCGCAAAGCTTCGATCGGCCCGACAAATTCCGGCCTGCCGAGCCGGTGAGGGGATCGGTCATGGCGACTGCAGGTGAAACCGGGGCCGGGATGATCCTGGTTGGGATCCACCTCGGCGCGTTCCCTTCTGCATGATAGCGTGCCTGATATCATTCAACGTGTGACAGTATCACTATAACGATACGACAAGTAACAATGAGCTGGCTATATATCGTTATGGGGCTGCGAAATGCGGGGAAAACAGATATCCGGCGGACCCCGGACCCCGGATCCGCGGTGGAACGATATGTCACGTGCCGAGATGTGTTGCCCGATCAGGCGCGTGCGGTCGCCTGGACTGCGGTTACGACGTCGATCAGCGCTGTCGCCATCCGATCGACGCTGAACCGGTCCGCGAACAGTTCGTGTGTCCGCTGGCTCATGGCGGCCCTGTCAGCCGTGGGTAGCGTCAGCCATGCCCTCAGGTTCTCGAGCGTGCCGGCCTCGGTGTCCTCGGCGACGAAGCCGGCCTGTGCGGCCATGACCTCGCGCCAGATGTTGACCTTGTCGGAGATCAGCACCGGCAGGCCGCAGCCCAGGGCTTCGGCGACCGAGATTCCGAAATTTTCTTGATGTGATGGCAGCATGAAGGCTTCGCTGGAATAAAACGCGCCCCATTTGGCATCGCCCTCCAGCATGCCTGGCCAGGTGATCCGGTCGGCCAGTCCGAGGGCGCGCGCCCGTGCCTTGAGGTCGCTGACCCAGCCGGTCTGATCCGGGCCGGCCATGAGCAAATGCAGGTCCGGCTGCTCGGCGGCCACGCGCGCGAAGGCCTCGACCATGAGGTCGCAGCCCTTCTTGGCATGGAGCCGCCCGAGAAACAGCAGCACGCGCTTGCCGCGCAGTTCGGGATGAGAACCGAGGAAGGCGTCGCGCAACGGGGCTGCGTCCTGCGGCGGCAGGCGCGTGCCATAGGCGACGACGCGCTCGCGCGCCTGGTAGGGCCAGAATGAGCGACGCGCCAGCAGCCGTTCGTCCTCGCTGGTGAACAGCACGGCGGCGGCATCGCGCAACACCCGGTATTCGGCCCATGGCCAGTACAGCGCCTTCTTGAGACGCTTGAGCGGATAGGCGCGGTTGAACCAGGGATCGAGCATGCCGTGCGTGAACACGACATAGGGACGCCGCAACTCGCGCATCACCTGCCAGGCGGCAAGGCTGTGATATTGCCACAGACCGTTGACGATGACGGCGTCGTAGCTGCCGGCATGGGCGCTTAGCCACGGGCGGAGGGACGCCGCATAGTAGTAACCGCCACGTCTGGGCGGACCCAGCGCATGAACGGGGAGCGGGAATGCCTGCACATGCGCCGCGCCGGGATCGTCGGAGGAGGCCACTTCGATCTGATGGCCCATCTCGCGCAGCCGCAATCCGCGCTGAAGTACCCCCTCGATAGGCCCGCCGAACCGGCGATCGACGGAGGAGACGACGTGCAGAAGCTTCATGGCCGTGACCTCATGCCGCCGCGAATTGCCGGTAGAGCTGCCCGGCCCAGTCGCGATGCCGCATCACGCCGCTGGCTGTGCCCGGATTGAGCCATTGGTGGATCGGCACGGAAAAGCCGGTCTTGGGCCGGTTCAGCACACTCTCGGGCAACCCGGGAGCCACGCGCCTGACGATGGTGCGTTTCTCGCTGGCCGCGTCGAGATCCGGCAGCTCGATGAAATTCCTGAGCAATTGCAGATCGACCAGCGGCACACGGATTTCGAGCGAATGCGCCATACCGGCCCAGTCGGCGTCGCGCAGCAGCTGGTTGCGCATATACCATTGCATCTCGAGTGCGGAGACCGCGAGGCGGTCGCTGTCCAGCCCGTCGATGCTGGCATCGAGGCGGTTCATGGTCGCGAGCTCCTCCAGGCCATCCCTGACCATCGCGGGCTCCATTAGCCGGCCGAGCTCCCACGGCATGTGCAGGGCCCGGCGGAGCAGATAGGCGCCCGACAGGCTATGGCCGTATTCGGCGAGGCCGGCATATTTCGGCGATGGCAGATGCGCGGCGAACGGTTGGGCGAGATGACGCAGCAGAATGCCGGCGCGTTCGCCGAGCGGCGCGCGCCGCATCAGCTTCACCAGCCGCGGTACCTGGTGGAAGCTCGGATAGGAGCCGAACAGCTCGTCGCCACCGAGGCCGGAGATGGCAACTTTCAAGCCTTGCGCGGCGGCGGCCTTGGAGACGAACCAGACGTTGATACCATCGATCGACGGCTGATCCATCGCATCGATCAGCTTGTCACGGTCGGCCTCAAAATCCCGTGCCGAGATCCGGTGCAGCGCGTGCCTGGCGTGGAGCAGGCCGGCGACTTCGCCGGCAAGCTCGGCCTCATCATGGGGGCTGCCGGCATATTCGCTGAAGCCGAGGGTCAGCGTGCGCAACTCGCCGGCGCTCGCCGCACAGGCCGCGAGCATCGTGGAGTCGAGGCCGGCCGAGAGGAAGACGCCGACCGGCACGTCGGCGACCATATGCGCGGCGACGCTGTCCTTGACCGCCGTGGCGATCTGATCGAGCGCATCGTCGGTCTTGCCGCCGGCCGCGGAGGGCAGGTGGCCGAGCGCATCGACGATGCTTGCAAAACGGACCGGCTTCGCAGCGCGTCCATCCGCAAAGCGCTGCCAGTGCCCGGGCGGCAGCGACCGGATGCCGCGATAGAGCGTATAGGGCTCAGGCACCGACCCCCACATCAGGAAGCCGGCGTGGCCCGCCGGCTCGGGACGGTGGTCGATCGATGCTCGCAGCAGTGGCTTGACCTGCGATGCGAACCGCAGGGTGGCGCCGTCGTCGGCGATGTAGAGCGGCTTGATGCCGAAGGGATCGCGGGCCAGCAGCATTTCGCGGCGCCGCGCGTCCCAGAGCGCGAAGGCGTACATGCCGCGCAAATCGGCGAACATGTCCTCGCCGCGCTGGGCGTAGAGCTTGAGCAGGACCTCGGTGTCGGACTGGGTGCGCGTCACGACACCGTTGCGGTTGAGGCACGCGCGGAGCGCCTGATGATTGTAGATCTCGCCGTTGAAGCAGATCCAGTTGCCGGTGTCGGGATCAAGCATGGGCTGCGCGCCGCCCTCGCTGAGGTCGATGATGGCAAGGCGCCGGTGCCCGAAGCCGGCGCGGCCGTCGTCGGAGACCCAAAGGCCAGCAGCATCCGGCCCGCGCGCGGTCATCGCATCACGCACGCGCAGCAGTTCGGCCCGGTTGATGGGGGGGGCATCCGCGCGGTAAGCGAAGGCGCCGTTGATTCCGCACATGGTTCAGTCTTCCACCGTCGAGATCGGCATGTTGGCGTGGGGCTTCATCACGGCGTCCCCACGAGGGATGGTGCTGGCGCCAGCGCGTCGCGCAAGGCGGCGGCAAAGCCGGGTATGGGCTGCGCTGCGGCGGCTGCGATGTTGCGCTCGATGTGTGCCGTGTTGAACATCGAGACGATCACCACGCCGTCGGGATTGTTCGAGAATGCGAAGCGCAGCAGCAGGTCGTTCGGCGTTTCCGACGCATCGATCCCGTAGTGTCTGGCGATGGCGACGATCCGATCCTGCCCCGCGCCATCGCGGCGCGCGACGGCCGCTGCGGCATCGGAGCCGAACACGCCGTGCGTCACGAACGTCGGCGGTGCCGGCAGCCGTGACCGCAGAAGCGGGGCCGCGCGCATCAGCGGCGTATCGGGAAATTGCGCGATGTCGATCGGCTTCGCGCTGCTAATAGCCGCCAGGATATGATCCGGCGCGCCGGCGATGGAAACGGCCCGGACATATCCCTTGTCCATCAGCCGGCCGAGGACGTCGAAGATTGCGTCGTTCTCTGTATCGCCCGGCGCCGGATCATGCATCGCCAGGACATCGATATAGTCGGTGCCGAGCGATCGCAGGCTGTTGGTCACGGACGCCTCGATCGTCGCAGGATCGATCGGCGCGCGCGCGCCGGTCGGTCGCGCCCTGGATACCACGCGCCGAAGGGACGGGAAGGTCGCAACGGCCTGCCGGGCCGCGGGCCGGATCAATCGCGCCGCGAGCGAGACTTGCGGCGCGGCAATGCCGAACTTGGTGCAGATGACGATTTTGTCGCGGCTTCCGCGCAAGGCCTTACCGAGCAGGGCTTCCGCGTGCCCGTCGCCATAGGGCGGTGCGACGTCGAACCAGCTCACGCCGAGTTCGCGTGCGCGGGCGATTGCGTGGTGTCCGTCCGCGGCGGAAATGCGCGATCCGAGCGAGGCGCAGCCGAAGCCGATCGCTGAGACGTCGCGGCCGAGCCTGGGAATACGCACCATTCTCATGCGGCAACCCCGACCGCTGCAGTCTTTGCCTTCTCCGCGAGGTGTGCGGCCAGTCGAAACGCAAGCGCCACGGCGGCGAAGGTGGGATTGGCCTGACCTGACGACGCGAACACTGCGCTCGATGATATGTAGAGGTTCTCGATGCCGTGGACGCGGCAACTGCCATCGACCACGCTGTCGTCTGGGCTGAGCCCCATGCGGGCCGTTCCGATCTGGTGAAACCCGTCTCTGGCCTGTTGCAGGATGCTCGTCAGCCGCATCTCCGGCGGCACGCTGTAGTCGAGGCGGCCGTATCCGGCGCTGCGGAGCGACTGGTCGAGGATCTCATGGGCGCGCAACACCGAGCGCGCGTCGGCTTCGCAATAACGCAGATCGATATCCAGGAAGGGCACGCCGAGTGCATCCTTGCGATCCGACAGCGCAATGCGGGACTCGCGGATGGGCGTCTGCTCCGCATGGAAATGCAGGGCGTAGCGGCCCTCCGCGCTCCTGATCAGGAAGCCCGGTTGGCGCGGCTTGGTTAGAAAGCGCGCTTGCGCGATCGCTGCGATGTTGCGCAGCGTCGCGATGGGCGACATCAACACGTTACGCAGATGGCTGCGCCAGCGATGCGGTTTTTCGCCGAGGTGGATGATCCGGATCGCCTCCGACACCAGCTGCCGGCCGATCGGCGGGATCGCGAGCGCCATCCAGACCAGCGACAGTACGCCATTGCGATGGCCAGACTGATGGAACGGCGGATTGTCGAGCCAGAAGGCGATGTTCAGGAGCTCTTCGCGCAATTGGGCATCGCGCGTGAGCGTAAAGCGACGCCGCACGTAGGCGCAGTCATCGCAGAAGAAATCATAGGCGACGACGGCCGCGGGATCGGCGAGTACGAGGTCCGCGATCTTGCCGGAAGCATGCCCCATGTAGAAACGGCCGAGCGCGCCACCGGCGCCGCCGAACAGGTCCGGCCGTTTCTGTTGTGTCCACAGCAGCATCCTGGTGGTTTCGAGGCCGCCGCAGGCAAGGACGGTCCGGCGCGGGACGATCCGGCACGTTCTATTTGCATTGCCCGCGACGAGCCCGGTGATGCGGCGGCCGTCGTCCGACACCAGGAGCTCTGTCACGGTCGCGCCCTTGAGGACCGTGATCAGCCGGGAACGGGCAAGATGCGCGCTGTGCCGGCGTCCGGCATCGATGTCCGGCGTCCAACGCTCGAGTTGATCGGTCCTGATGTCGCCGAGAGCGGGGGCGGCCGGCGCCGTGGTGAATCGGGCAGGACCGATGCCGAAGAAATCGGCCGCGGCATCGTACCAGCGCGCGATATCCTGATGCGGGATGGGCCATGCACTTTGCGGCGAATGTGGCCGGCGTGCAAAATCGACATCGTCTAGCGGAACGCAACGACCGCCCCACCAGCGCGACGTGCCGCCGAGCCCACGGCGGATCGCGATCCCGGTGGCTACATGGCGTTGCTCGTCGACGACATGTCCCGCGGTCAGGGATGCCGCAAAGGCATCGTGACCCTCGTGTCCGGATTCGAGCAGCAGAACAGTCAGGCCATGCTGCTCGCAGGCGAGTGCCAGCGCGATGCCGGCCGGGCCTGCGCCCACCACGCAGACGTCGCAGCCGCCGATTTCACCCGCATCGGCGAAGGACGTCAGCATGCGCGTACTGCCGCCGGTTGCCGGTGATGACGTGACGGTTGCCGCATTTCCGTGCCCCGAACTCTCATCGCCTGAGGACCCGTCCATCGGTCCCGCCGCGGACGCGTTTGTCTATCCAATGTTATCGTTCATCGCAACGCGTCAATGCGAACAATCGTTATCTTCAAACTGTAATGTTCTTTTGCTACTCGCTGAGTGGACATAACAGAATGATAACAGGGCCCGGCCGTGTCCGCTTCGATCTCCTCCGGGCCGGATGGTGCGCGGCCTGCAGATCGAAAAGAGCGGTTCTTTCGTCGCATCAGCCGGCATCTGATTTTCCCCAACGCTTTGTCCCGTGAGTTGCACTGTCCATGTCGAAGCCGCGCCGGCGCCAAGCCTCAGATCGGATCTCGCTGGTCTCGCATGTCCCAGAGCGGACGGCGCAAACGATCGATTCAGCCCGCGCCACGTCGGACGTGCGGGAGGAGGAAGGCAGACCGACGACGACCGCTTGGCTGAAGCCGGTCGCTGCGTTCATCCTGCTGTTCGCGGCGGTCTGGATCACCCTCTATGCGGCCTATGCGCGACTGCCTTTTCTCAGGCCGGGCTCGGTGGTCATTGCCGACGCGAAATTCGACACCCTGGTGAAGCAGCCGATGTTCGGCCCGCAGGACCGGCATCGCGTGATGATGTTCGGCTACAGCAAGATCCTGTCGGCGCTGCGCCCGCGCGATCTCGATGCCGCACTCGGACCCGGCTTTCGCTCTTACAATTTGGGCCTGCCGGGCGACGTGCGCTTTCTTCCCATTCTGGAAGCCGCGTTGGCGGCCGGCAATATCCCGACCCACGTGTTGCTGACCATCCCCTGGGACGGCAAGCGCGAAGCCGATGGTCCGACCGCCATCTTCCACGACGACAACATGCTGGCCGGCAAACTGTTTCCTTTTCGCACGCTGCCGCGAGACGCGGCGCTGTTTCTGGTTCAGAACAGAAACCGGCTGCGGGACGCCGTTCGCGACGTGGACGCTCAACGCCTGACCATGCTGGACGACCGCGGCTGGTATTTCATCAAATCGCAGAGCCACTATCCGGGCGACCGGTTACCTGACGACTATGCGCTTCCGACAGACCATCCGGCGCGTACCGAGCCGCGCGTGATTCCGGAAAGATCGCTGGTTCGCGAACGTCTCGAGCAGCTGGCGCGTCAGTACGGCTTTCAAGTGCTCTTCGTTCCGGCGTTCTTTCGGGCGGGTGAGGTGGCTCCCTGGCCGGCGACGGATCGCATCAAGCCGAGCACGATCTCGGAGCTCCCGCTCATCCGCGTCATCGGTCCGGATTACTTCACCTATCCGCCGTCGCTGTTTGCCGATCCGCAACATATGAATCCGACCGGTGCGCTCGTCTATACCGCGGATATCGCCCGGCTGCTGAAGGCCAGCGGAGCGTTCGACTGATGCTCTTCAACTCCTTCGAGTTTCTCGCGTTCTTCCTGATGTTCCTGGCGGTGTTTTTTGCGCTGCCGCCACGGGCCCAGCCGATCGTGCTGCTGATCGCGAGCTACGTCTTCTACATGAGCTGGCGGCCGTCGTTTGGCCTGCTGCTCGGCCTGACGACGGTGGTGGACTACACGACCGCGTTGATGATGGCGCGTTCGCGCACCGAGGCAGGCCGCAAGGCCGCGATGATCGTCGCGCTCGCGATCAACCTTGGCGTGCTGGGCACGGTCAAATATCTGGATTTCCTGATCGCCAACGTGATCGGCGCGGCCGGGCTGTTCGGTTACGTGATCCCGGATTACGCGCTGGGCCTGATACTGCCGCTCGGCATCTCGTTCTACACGTTCCAGTCGGTCGGCTACACGCTCGACGTCTACAACCGCAAGGTCGAGGCCGAGCGGGACTTCCTCACCTATGCGCAATATGTCAGCTTCTTTCCTCAATTGATCGCCGGGCCGATCGAGCGCGCGGCGCACATGCTGCCGCAGTTTCGTATCGTGCATCGGCTCACCTACCGGAACGTCACGTCCGGCCTGTTCCTCGTTGGCTACGGCCTCTTCAAGAAGATGTGTATCGCCGACGTCGTCGCGCCGGTCGTCAACGGGATCTATGCCAGCCCGGCGCAATATTCCGGCGGTTATCAACTGCTCGCCGCGGTGCTGTTCGCGATCCAGATCTATTGTGACTTCTCGGGATATTCGGATATCGCCCGGGGAACGGCGCGTATCATGGGGTTCGATCTCATGATCAACTTCCGGCAACCCTATTTTGCCACCAGCCTGAATGAATTCTGGCGCTGCTGGCATATTTCGCTGTCGACCTGGTTTCGCGACTACCTGTTCATTCCGCTTGGCGGTAGCCGCGGCAGCGAGCGCAGCACCGCACGCAATCTCATGATCGTATTCTCGGTGAGCGGCATCTGGCACGGCGCAGCCTGGACGTTCGTCGCCTGGGGCGTGCTGCACGGTGCCGGCCTGGTGATCGAGCGGATATTTGAGCGCCTGGTTCGACCCGAAGCATGGCTCGGCGAGATGCCGCGCCGGCTGCTCGGATGGCTGTGGATGATGTCAATCGTGCTGATCGGCTGGATATTCTTCCGCTCCACGAGCGTGACGAATGCCATCATGACGCTGCGGAGCCTGGTCGATCTCGGTCCTGTCTCCTACTTCACACTGAAGATGCTTGGCCTCGCCAGCGTCGAACTGGTCATGCTCGCCGTCTCGCTCATGATCCTGCTCATCGTCGATTTCCATCTGGCATTCCGGCCGCAGCGGCTTGTTGCGCTGGGCAGCATGCGATGGGTGTCGACCGGCGCAGGCGTTGCAATCGCGTACTACATCATCCTGTTCGGCATTTTCGGGCATGCGGAGTTCATCTACTTTCAGTTCTGAAGGCGTTTTGCGCCAATTTCGGAAAAAATCACCATCGTGACGCCGTATTGGGTTGACCCGGTCGGCTGATATGTCAAAGAAAGGCGGGTTCGAGGCAGTCCCGTCGTCGTTTTGCTGCGGAGTAGGTCATACATGAGTAAGCGCATCGCGCTCATCACCGGCATCACCGGGCAGGACGGCGCCTATCTCGCCGAGCACCTGTTGTCGCTCGGCTATGTCGTGCACGGCATCAAGCGTCGCTCGTCCTCCTTTAACACGGCGCGGGTCGATCATCTCTATCAGGACCCGCATGTCGGGGACGTGCCGTTCCTGATGCATTACGGCGATATGACGGACTCGACCAATCTGATCCGCCTGGTGCAGCAGATCAGGCCAACCGAGATCTACAATCTCGCGGCGCAGAGCCATGTCGCCGTCAGCTTCGAGAGCCCGGAATATACTGCCAACGCCGACGCGATCGGCGTGCTGCGCCTGCTGGAGGCGATCCGCATCCTCGGCATGGAGAAGGAGACGCGCTTCTACCAGGCCTCGACCTCCGAGCTCTACGGCCTCGTGCAGGAGATCCCGCAGAAGGAGACCACGCCGTTCTATCCGCGCTCGCCCTATGGCGTGGCAAAGCTCTACGGCTACTGGATCACCGTGAACTACCGCGAAGCCTACGGGATGTTCGCCGCCAACGGCATCCTGTTCAACCACGAGAGCCCGATCCGCGGCGAGACCTTCGTCACCCGCAAGATCACCCGCAGCGTCGCCCGGATCGAGGTCGGGCTGGAGAACACGCTCTATCTCGGCAATCTCGAGGCCAAGCGCGATTGGGGGCATGCGCGCGACTATGTCGAGGGCATGCACATGATCCTGCAGGCCGACAAGCCCGACGATTTCGTGCTCGCCACCGGCGAGACGCGCTCGGTGCGCGAGATGGTCGAGCTGTCCTTCGCCCAGGTCGGCCGCCGGATCGAATGGCGCGGCAGGGGCGTCGAGGAGACCGGCATCGACACCGGGAGCGGCAAGACGGTCGTGAAGATCGATCCGACCTATTTCCGCCCCACCGAGGTGGATCTCCTCATCGGCGACGCCAGCAAGGCGCGCGAGGTGCTCGGCTGGAAGCCGAAGCGGACGTTTGCCGAACTCGTCCAGGAGATGATGGCGAGCGATCTGGCCGAGGCAAAGCGGGATGCGGCCAGTGGCAAGCGCAGCGTTTGAGCTGAAGGGCAGGCGCGTCTACGTCGCCGGCCATCGCGGCATGGTCGGCAGCGCGATCGTGCGCCGGCTCGCGCGGGAAGACGTCGAACTCGTGACGGTGGACCGGCGCGAGCTCGATCTCTGCAACCAGGCCGCCGTGTTCGACTGGTTCGCGAAGATGCGGCCGCAGGTCGTGTTCATGGCCGCCGCCAAGGTCGGCGGCATCGTCGCCAACAACACGCTGCGCGCCGAGTTCATCTACGACAACATCGCGATCGCATCCAACGTGATCCACGCCGCGCATCAGAGCGGTACCGCGAAGCTGATGTTCCTCGGCTCTTCCTGCATCTATCCGAAGCTCGCCGCCCAGCCGCTGCGCGAGGACTCCATGCTGACCGGTCCGCTGGAGCCGACCAACGAGCCCTACGCCATAGCAAAGATCGCCGGCATCAAGATGGCGGAGGCCTATCGTAGCCAGTATGGCAGCGATTTCATCAGCGTGATGCCGACCAATCTCTACGGCCCCGGCGACAATTATCACCCCGAACTGAGCCATGTCGTTGCCGCCCTGATCCGCCGTTTCCACGAGGCGAAGGTCTCGGGCGCCGAAAAAGTTGTGGTCTGGGGCACCGGTACGCCGCGGCGCGAATTCCTCTATGTCGACGACATGGCGGATGCCTGCGTGCACCTGATGAAGACCTATTCCGGCGCGGAACTGGTCAATGTCGGCAGCGGCGAGGACATCACGATCGCTGAATTTGCGCGTGTCGTGGCGGAGGTCGTCGGTTACAGCGGCGAGATTGCTTTCGACAGTTCGCGCCCCGACGGCACCCCGCGCAAGCTGCTCGACGTCAGCCGTCTTGCAAAGCTCGGCTGGCGCGCCACCACCTCGCTGCGCGATGGCTTGAAGCGCGCCTATGAGGCGTATCTGGCGGCCTAGGCATCCGGCAGCAGCGCGGCGTGCTCGCCTTTCACGACGAGATAGCGGCCGAGGCAGATGGCATCGAGCCCGGTGCGCAGGAAGCAGCTCATGGCCTGCTCGGGCGTGTCGACGATCGGCTCGTTCTCGTTGAAGCTGGTGTTCAGGACGATCGGAATTCCTGACAGCTGACCGAAGCTTTCGATCAGTTCGTAGTAGAGCGGATTGGTGTCGCGGGCGATGCTCTGCAGGCGGCCGGTACCGTCGACATGGGTGATGGCCGGAAGCTTCTCCCGCCATTCCGGGCGCAGCTTGACGACGTGCATCATGAACGGGCTGAACACGTCCTGCTCGAAATAGGTCGACACCGCCGGCTGGAGGACGCTCGGCGCGAACGGACGGAAGCTCTCGCGCCGCTTGATCTTGGCGTTGATCACGTCCTTCATGTTGGTCCGCGTCGGGTCCGCAAGGATCGACCGGTTGCCGAGCGCGCGTGGGCCCCATTCGGAGCGTCCCTGATACCAGCCAACGACCAGGCCGGCATGCAGCAGCGCTGCGACGGCCTTGGGGACGTTGCCGGAAGACAATTCCCGCATCGGACACTGGGCCGATTCCGCCGCGCGCCGCATCGCGTCGTCCGCGTGCGACGGCCCCCAATAGGCATGGGTCATGTGGAAGCGCTCGCGTCCGCCCGCGACGTTGTGCCAGGTCCACAGGCCCGCGCCGACGCACAGACCGTCATCCGACGACGCCGGCTGCATATAGGTTTGCTGGAAAGGCGTCTCGCGCAGCAGGCGCGCATTCATGACGCCGTTGAGCGCGCAGCCGCCCGCATAGGCGACCTGCGAGGTCGGTACCAGATCGTGCAACCGCTTGAAACAGTGCAACGCGACTTCCTCGAAACGGATCTGGCACGAGCGCGCGATGTCCTTGTCCCGCTGCGTCATCGCCTCGCCGCGCTGGCGCGGCGCGCCAAATCGCCCGGTCCATTTGTCGGTGAACAGGCGCAGCATGTCGATGCGGTGGTTCTCGTCCATGGCCCCGCCTTCGCCGCCGCGATGCATCCCGAAATAGCCGTCGGTCAGCTTGAACCATCCGTCCGGCCGCGTCTGGACGAGTTCGCGCATCTCGCCGACATAGGCGTCGGTGCCGTAGGGGGCGAGCCCCATGACCTTGTATTCCTCGCCGAAGCCATCGAAGCCGATGAACTGGCAGCATGCCGTGTAGAAGAAGCCGAGACTGCTCGGCAGGTGAACGCGGTCGACCACCTCGATCTGCGTGCCTTCGCAGCGCGCCGCCATCATGCTGGTGAAATCGCCGCTGCCGTCATAGGAGAAGCCGGCGGTCAGTCCCTCGAACGGCGAGCAGTAATAGGAGCTCGCGATGTGCGACAGGTGATGTTCGACATTCACGATCCTGGCCTTGACGGCATCCGGCGCATGGCCGGTTGCTTCGGCCACCATGTCGCCGATCCCGAGATCGACCCGTGCGCGACGCATGTGCTCCATCGCCGCCATGCCGCCGGAGATGGGATTGCGCAGGACATAGGAGACCTGGGCTGCGCGATTTCGCGACGGATCCCGCGCCACCGAGATGAAGTCCAGATCCTTCGCCGAGATCCCTCCCGAGGCGAGCACGGCCTGAATTGCGTGCTGCGGGAACGAGGGATCGTGCTTGATGCGCTGACCGAAGCGCTCCTCGGCGGCCGCGGCGACCACCTTGCCATCGAGGATGAGCGCCGCGGAGGCATCAGGATGGTTGAGGTTGAGGCCGAGAATAGCGGTCATCGGAATGGTCTTTCAGGTTGTGACGCAGACGTCGGAAGATGCTTTTGTGTTAGCTGAATGAGATCGAAACCGGACTGGAAACGTAACTAACAACTGAACTTATCATTTAGGTGACTGGCCTCCCGGCGCGACGACAACGCTATTTCTGGATGCGCCGCTCTTCGACGTTCTTGCGGGCGAGCCACCACGCCACGCCGCGATCGATCGTCAGTCCCTCCCGCGAAGCTCCGGTCGTGTTCTCCTCGACGACGACGTCGCGCACGCCCGGGGAGGCCGCGGCAAAACCCTTGATCTCGATATGAGCGTCCTGATCGAGACGGTTGCCCCTGATGATCACGGCCTGGACCATCGGCGGGCGACCCGCGCCGGTCGCGGTCTGGTTGCCGCGGACGAGGATGGAGGCCTCGTTGGAGAAGACGGTCCGCTCGGGGCCGGCACGGTAGACGTTCCCCTCGAGGATGTGATTGCCCAGGAATTGCGTCCGCCATACCGGCTGGAATTGCTCATAGGACAGGCCGAACGCGGCAAAGCCACTGCTCCTTGTGGAACGATTGCCGGCGATGACATGATCGATCGCCGTTCCGTAGGCCTGGACGGCGACGCCGGTGTCCTCGAAGACGTTGTCGATGACGAGGTAGTTCTGCTGCGCCTGGGTGATCGTGATCTCAGAGCTCTGGTCCAGCGCCACCGCCAACGGCCGGTCGAGCGTGATCGAAGCCGGCGCCGCCTTGTTGTCCAGAGTCTTGAGCCTTGCATCTTGGCCGGCACCGCGGCCGTTCACCACCATGACGGCGGCGCCGGTCCAGTCGAGGCTCGACGGATAGGGATTGGGCGCGTCGGGCAGGGACAGGCGATCAGGCGCAAGCGTCTGCGCATGGCCGAAATAATAGCCGCCCGGTCCGTCCGTCGTCATGGCTTCGCGGTCGAGGCCGTAGATCGCCTTGAAGCTGTTGCCGCCGATGAAGATGTTCTCGGATGCGCTGACCGCTTTCGACAGCGTCGTAATGCCGCCGCCGCTGCCCTGCAGGTCCGCCGACGTCACGGTGTTGGTCTCGAAAATCACTCGGCGCGACCCGACCAGGGAATAGGCGCCGTAGCGTCCGTTGCTGAGAATGTTGTTCGAGACGACCGCGTTGGCCACCTTGAAGAGGCGCAGCGAATGCCCGGATCCGAGCACGTCGCAGTCGGTGACTTCGATACGGTTTCCGCTCAAACGAATGGTGTCGGGCGCGGCCGCGACGTAGGCGCGGTGGAATTCGTTCATGCGCCGCACGGTCGCATCGGGCTCCATCAGGCCGCGAAAGGCGGAGCCGCGGATGCGGACACGCCGGATGGCGATGTCACCGGCGCCCGGCGCCTGCGTGTCGCCGAACTGGAACCCGCCCGAAATGATATGCGGATGGTTCGACGCGTAGATGGTCATATCCTCGACCGCGAACCGCGACGTGCCCTGGATCAGCGCCATCGGCGGACTTTCCAGCTCCGGCCACACGAGATTGACGAGATCGATCCGTTCGCCCTGGAGCGTGATGCCCGGCGGGATGCTGATCATGTCCGAGATCAGGTAGCGTCCGCGCGGAAAGTAGACGGTGCCGCCGCCGGCCTCCTTCGCCGCGTCGACCGCAGCCCGGACCGCGCGGGTGCTATCGAACCTGCCGTCACCGTTGGCGCCATAAGCGCGGACGTCGAAGGATGACGACGACGCAGGCGCGGGCGCACGCAGCGTGATGGAGCCGGCATCGACCCATTCTCCATCGCCGCCGTCACCATTGGAGAGACGAAGCCGGTAGCGGCCGGGCGGGATCTGGGCGGGGATACGGAACGTACCGCGCCACAGATCGCCCTTGGTCAGGACGGCCTTGGTCTCGGTATTGCCGGTCTCGGGCAGCATCGACAGTTGCGCGCGGCTTGTCTCGCGAACGATGTTGCGGCCGAACACCTGGAGCCAGCCGTCGGGCGATGCCTCGTCGCCGAGATTGCCCTGCAGCCAATAGATCGTCGGTAGGTTGATCCGGCCATCGAGGGAGCCTTGCCCATGCGTCAGCGCGAAACGGTAGATGCCCGGCTTGAAGTTCTCCGGAATCACGAATTTGAGGGAGAGGGGGTTGGCCTGGAGGATTGGAACGATCGTCGGCGCTCCGGGCTCGCGGACTTGTGCGTCGCCGATCCGGGCGACGGTTACGGATGTCACCTGGTCGAGATCGGCTCCGGTGACGAGCACGGTCTGGTCGGGACCGACGGGATCGTTGAACCAGAACATCGCGGGCTGCGCGTCTGCCGCCGCGCTCCAGAGGCACTGGAGCAGGATTGCCAGCGCAAGCCGGCTCAGGTCTGAACTCTGGCGGCGCGTCTCAGGGCGCGCGGGAGCCGGTGACGCGGTCATCGCTGCGCGCTATTTGCGACCAACGGTTTCCTTGTCCTCCGGCTGCGGCTGGTTGACATGCTCAATCTTCGCCTCGGAACGAACCTTGTCCACGAGTTGCAATTGCGCAGCGTTCGCGACGACCGCGGCGATACGGTCGCGAATCTTTTCATACTCCACGGGCTTTCGCGTCCGCATGTCTTCGAGCTTCAGGATGTGCCAGCCGACGGCCGTCTTGAAAGGCGCGGAAACCTCGCCCTTCTTCAACTTGAAGGCAACATCAGCGTATTCCTTGCCCATCTCGCCGCGCAGCCGCCAGTCGTAATCACCGCCCCGGCTCTTGGTCACCGGATCGTCGGACATTTCGGAGACCACCACCGCGAAGTCTTCGCCCTTGTTGATCCGTGCGATCGCGGCCTGGGCCTTCTGCTCCGCCGCCTTGACCGCGGCATCGTCCGCAGGTGGCGGAATCATGAAGAGGATATGTCGCAGATGCAGCTCCGGTTCGGTCGGCGCGCCCTTCACGACGACTTCCTCATAGGCCTTTCGCATCGCCTCTTCGGTCACCGCCTGCTGGCCGACGACCGCGAGCAAATGCTCGGCGAGTCCCTGGTTTCGGGCGTAAGTGGTACGACGTTGCAGGTCCGCTTCGTCCACGATGTTGCGATCCTTGGCGGCCTGGGCCAGCAGCACCCCATCGATCACGAACCTCACGATCGAGTCGCGGCGCTCGAGAGGTTCGCTGGAGGGGATGTTACGACCGAGAATGTCATCTGCCGTCTTGATATCGCTTTCGAGGATCTTCTGACCGTTCACGATGGCAACGACGGAATCCGGCGTTTGAGTCTCGGCGTGAGCCGGTGCTGCGACACCGAGCAGCACGGCAAGCCAGAAACCCGCGGCACCCGCACGTGCCTTGTCGAAGGGGCGAGCCATCGGGATGGCAGACGAGATGCTCATGTCACTTCCTCTCGTGGAATGGTCGTTGCCGGTCGCGCAATTCGTCATGCACCCGATCTCGTCGAGGCTGCATGCTGGCGCGCGATCGCTTGCGGGGCCGCTTTGTAGCGGCATGACATTGACGGTGATGTGATGCCGGCAAGACATGTGTGTGAAGTCACGCTGTTCGCGATCCACACGCTGCAATCGAGACTCGATCGCGCAAAGGATGCGCGAGTTACGCGCGGTGATTGTCGAATCTCGATGGTTATCGTGATGGCATATGCGGCGCGCGAAGTTGCAGCCTGTGAATAACATTTTTATCGCGCGCGATCCGGCCGCGATTTGTTTCGTGTTTTCTTTGTGCTTACCGGTTCGATCTCATGATGCTGCGAGAGTAACAATATCATAATTCACAAAATAACAATGAAAGTCTCACATATCGCGGCTAGCTTCCGCGGCGCTCCGGGACCCAGCTGCCAGGGTTGGCAGCCAGGGGGATCCAAACAGGGAGAGCAGTACTATGCGAAACATGAAGGCTCTACTTATGGGATCGGTTGCGATCGCCGCGATGGGCGTCGCTTCCGAATCCGCACAGGCACAGTCGCTCGCGTTCGGCGCTGGCGCGACGTTCCCGCAAGTCCTCTATCGTCAGCTGGCGGATTGCGTGTACAGCCAGGCCCAGGGCAGCTCCGGCAAGCCGGGTCCGTCGCCATTGGCGACTGGCTGCTCCGGCTTCAACACCAGCGGCTTCGGCGGCGTTCTTCTGTACGCTGCGACCGGGTCCGGCAACGGCAAGCTGGTTTATCGCACCAACGACAAGACCCAGATCGGGACTCCCTCGTCGTCGGCTCCGGCCTACACCAGCTCGAACTGGGGCGTGAACGGCACGGCCGACTATGACGGCGTGCAGTTCGTCGGCAGCGACGACGTCATCACCGCGTCGGACGTCTCCCTCTGGAACACCGGCGGCACCACCAGCCCGCAGTCGAAGTTCGGCAACATCATCGCGATCCCGGCGGTCATCGGCGCGATCGGGCTCGGCTTCAACGGCAAGGACGGCACCGGTGCGGCGCTGAACATCCTGCCGGCCACGCCGACCGGCGGCAGCTCCGGCCTCAACCTGTCGCGCAACGCGTTCTGCGGCATCGCGTCGGGTCATATCACCAAGTGGAACAATTCGATCCTGACGGCGCTCAACGGCGGCGTGCTGGGCACCGGCAACATCACCGTCGTGCATCGCCAGGACGGCAGCGGCTCCACCTTCCTGTTCTCCAATGCCATGGTCGAGCAGTGCCGCTACGAGTTCGGCCCGAACAACGAGAGCGACGCGACCGTCGTCTCCTACGCGTTCCCCTGGACCGATCACTCGCAGGCCTGCACCACCCCGCTGCTGGCACGCGGTGCGAACCAGCTCAACTGGCCGGATCAGTTCCCGACCGACCAGTGCGGCACGGCAGTTGCCAACACCGGCGGCGGCACCTTCACCAACGCTTCGGGCAGCGGCGCGCTCGTCTCGCTCGTCACCTCGACTAACGGTGCGATCGGTTATGCCTCCGCCGACTTCTGGCTGCCCGCCAAGGTTGGTGGTTTGAAGACCGCGAACCTGCAGTCGCAGTGGGATATCACCGCTTCGACCGGCAAGTTCCAGCCGCCGACCCCGGCCGGTGCGCAGAAGGCGATGTCGTCCGCCATCCCTCAGATGGACGCCACGACCCGTTCGAACCCGCTGACCTGGAGCCTGCAGGGCGTGAACCCGAACCCGGTGGTTTCGGGCGCGTACCCGATCTCCGGTTTCTCGTGGATCTTCCTGTATCAGTGCTACCAGACCCACGCCAACACCAACAACGCCTATATCTGGACGAAGACCTGGCTCGACTTCGTGTACGGCACGGGCGCAGCCCCGATCTTCAACAGCAACGCCTTCGCTCAGGTCCCGGCCATCTGGCAGACCGAAATCTACACACTGCTCAACGACTCGACCAACGGTCTCCAGGGCAGCGGCTGCTCCGGCAAGGTCGGCGCTTACTGATCATTGCTCGGGCTTCGGCCGATCGACGATCGACAACATCTTTGCACCCGGCTCGCGCCGGGTGCATTTTTTTTGGGCCTCGCATGGCAGGGAAATCGCGAGACAGGCCACCGCTGCCGCCGGGTGATAACAGTTTCACATGGCGTCACATGGGTGATAAGACGCAACGTTATCGCTCAAGGCCGAGCAAGGACCGTCTCTGCCATGTCGCTGCGCTTTTTTGTCATGTCGTTTGCAGGCGTCCTCGCCATGGGGGCTGTGGCCGTCGGTGCTCCGTCGGCGACGGATGTCATCGCGCCAGCGCCCGCCGAGGATCTGTTTGCATCGAAGCCGGCCGATCCCGCTCCGGCCGTCGCGCCTGCACCAATCCCGGCCGCGAACGCGCCGGCCGCTGCTGACAAGACGCCGGCAACTCCGCCGACGCAACGCGTGCTCAGCGACAATCCGCTATGGGCGATCCCCCTGAGCCGCCTCACGAATACCCGCGAACGGCCGCTGTTCGCACCGACGCGGCGCCCGCCGGCGCCGGTGCCCGTCGCGATGCCTGCGCCCGTCAAGGCCGGACCGCCGCCGAAGCCACCCGAACCTGAAAAGCCGCAATTGTCGTTGCTCGGCACCATCATCGGCAGTGAAAAGATCGGGCTCTTCATGGATTCGGCGAGCAAGTCGGTGGTGCGGCTCAAGGCTGGCGACAATCATAATGGCTGGACGCTGCGCGCCGTCGAACGACGGCAGGCGGAACTGGCGCGGGGGCTCGACCATGTCGTGCTGGATATTCCGTCGCCGGACATGAAAGGCAGCGGGCCGGCCGGACCCATGCTCGCGGGACCGCCGCCGATGCCGGCCGCGCCGCCGGCGATGCCCGCCGCACCGACCCTGCCGCCGCCTGTTGCGGCCAACGGGGGCACCTATATTCATCCCGGCGCCAACATGAACCTGCCGATCGGCCGGGCCATGCCTGCCAATCTGCGATTGCCGCCCGGTTTCGCCAGTCCGCTCGCCAATCAGGGCCCGCGCTGACCCCGCGGCAGGGGCGCGATCGGTCCTGCTAATGCCGCCGGTGGCGTCCCTGCGACCGGACGGCGCAGGCGGCGGCCTGTCCGCGTCATTCACTATGTTATTCAATAGCGTAATGCCGGTGCCGTCTGTCGCCCATGATATATTTTTGACATATCAATGTTAGTAAACGAGAGGTAAATGCAGCACGCGGCCGTGCGGTTGCCCGGCTGGAACCATTCAATCTGAAAGTGCTGCGGCGTGCCCCATCGCAATATCGTTGAGACTGTCCAAGGTTTGAAACCCCCGGGGATGCGGCGCGCCTTCGAGCGCTCTCTGCTGTGCGGCGTCAGCCTTGTGGCGTTGTCGCTGGCGAGCGGCTTCGGTCATGCGCGCAATCTGACGCCGGGCGACAGTTCCGTGGCGCCGACCGCGGCGGCACAGCAGGCCGCGATCCAGGCCGCGCTTCAGTCCGCCGGCGCGGCCAGCCAGGCTGAAGCCTCGCTGGTCCGTGCGGCCGCCGCGCTCGCTGCCGCGCGAAAACTGCAGACGGATGCGGCCGCCGCCGCACGGGCCGCGGGCTCGTCCGTCCCGAACGGGCTGGTTACGGGCGGCTTGATGCCTTACGGGGGCACAAGCAGCGATCCGCTGGCGGGAATCAAGGTCGATCCGTCGAAATGGACCGGCGCCAATGCGCCGGTGCAGACGTCCAGCGGCTCGAATGTCACGGTCAATATCCAGCAGACCCAGCAGAAGAGCATCCTGTACTGGGACACGTTCAACGTCGGCGCCAACACCACCGTCAATTTCCAGCAATCGGCGTCCGACTGGATCGCGCTCAACCGGGTGCAGGATCCGAGCGCTTCGCCGAGCCGCATCCTCGGCCAGATCAACGCCATGGGCGGGGTCTACCTGATCAACCGCAACGGCATCATCTTTGGCGCCGGCTCGCAGGTGAACGTCCACACCCTGATCGCCTCCAGCCTCGACGTCGGCAAGCTCGGCGACTCGCTCGAGGACCGCGACAAGTTCTTCAAGGACCAGGGCATCGCCAACCTGAACTCCTTCTCGATCTACGACAAGGACGGCGGCGCGGCGACCAATCTGATCGCCGGCGACGTCAAGGTCGAGCGCGGCGCGTCCATCACCGGCAACATCCTGTCCGACCAGGTCTCGCTCGGCTCGCCCGGCTCGGTCTATCTGTTTGGCGCCAACGTCACCAATTCCGGCTCGATCACGGCGAACGGCGGCGAAGTCGCGATGGTCGCGGCGCGTACCATCGATGTCGTGCCGAACGGGTATTCGGTGTTTCCGGACAACGTGTTGGGCAAGGACAGCAGCGGAAAAACCATTCCGTTCGTCGGCCGGGAGTTCAGGCTGTCGCAGTTTGCCGCGTCGTATCAAACGAGAACGGATGATACGACGCGGCCTTTGGGCTACCCTATTGCCAACAAATATCTGTCGGGCACCGGCGCCGTCTTTCATGACGGCGTGATCGACGCCGCCCGCGGTATCGTGGTGATGAACGGTGACACCGTCACCGTCGGCAATCCCACCGATGCGAACGGTCATGCTCTGACCGACAGTGCCGGAAAACTCCTCCAGGGCGTGATCTCCGTCGACACCAGCATCGACCGCAACAGCTTCGTGCTGCTGCGCGCGGCCACCAGCGTCACCATGAACGGCGTGATCTCGAGCCTGCCGGTCGACGACGGCGCGGCGGGATTGCCCAGCACCCAGAGCTTCACGCCGGCCTATATCGAGGCCTCGGCGCAAACCAATGTCACGGTCGGGGCGACCGGCCTGGTCTCGGCGCCATCGGCGCAAGTCTCGCTCAATGCCAAGGCGTTGCCGGCATTCGTCGAGAAAAAGCTACCTCCGGGTCTCTTTCAACAGGGCATGAGCGACGCAGGCACTGGAGGCAACTCGAACGGCGTCGCCTCCAATTCTCAGGATCCTCAGTCCGTCCTGCTCGCACCCGGCGCGACGATCGACGTCGCGGGTCTGCAAAACGTCGAGCTGCCGGCAAGCTACAATGTCATCGCCGTCAAGCTTCAGTCGGAGTTCGCGGACTCGCCGCTGCAGCGCCCTCCCTATGCCACCGTGAACGCCGACGGAACCGGCGTCGTGTACGGCCAGACGCTGTGGATCGACATCCGCAACACCGGCACGCGCAGCGACGGCACGACATGGGTGGGAACGCCGCTCGCGGACGCCAGCGGCTATGTCGCCAAGGTGCCGCGCAGCATCTACCAGTTGATGACGGTTGGCGGCAGCATGAGCCTCAACACCGATCTCACCACCGACCACGGCGGCGGCGGGGTCCAGACCGCCGGCTCGGTCATGAATGTCGCCGGCGGCAGCGTCAAGTTCCAGTCAGGCATGGTCAACACCACGCGCCTGATCGGCAGCGACGGCCGGATCTACGACATCTCCAAGGCCGATCCGAACATGACCTATGTCGGGATCGCCGGCCAGTACGTCGTCAATCATTCGCGCTGGGGCGTCACCGAATATTGGTCCTCGCAGAGCAAGGTCTATTCGACCGGCTACACCGAAGGCCACGACGCCGGCAGCGTCAGCCTGGTGACGGTCAATCCGTCATTGCTGGGCACGATGTATTTCGGCTCGACAGCAGGCGAGCGGCAGATCAGCAACGGACAATTGCCATTGCAGGGCTCGCTCGCGCTGACGACGCCGTCCAGCGTCCAGATCGGTGCGGCGGCATCTGCGAATTACACGACGGCGAGCTCCTATACGACGAACTTGTCGGACGAGATCCTGTCGAGCTATGGCCTGAGTTCGCTGTCGTTGACGGCCAACGATTTCGTGCTGTCGAGCGGTAGCACGCTCAATCTGGCGGCTGGCGGTAGCCTTTCCGTCACGGCGGGCGCGATCGATATCGCCGGGACGGTATCGGCGGCAGGAGGAAGCGTCAGCCTCACGACTGACCAAATCGCGGTTGGTGGGACTGCCTGGTTCAAGCCGCCGACAAACAAATCGGGCGGCACGACCGCAGCGAACATCTTCGTCGAAGGCGCGATCGATGTCAGCGGCCGCTTTGTCAACGACATCGGTCGCGTAGCCGCGGTTGATGCGAGTGGCCCCGCCTTTATCAATGGCGGAAAGATTTCGATGGCCACCACCTTCGACAGCGCATCTGTCTCTGGCGGTTACATCGATACGACCGGGAGCATCTTGCTGGCAAAGGGCAGTCTCCTCGACGTGTCCAGCGGTGGTTATATCTCGCCGCAGGGTAAAGCCAGAACCGTCAGCAGCGGTGTCATGGAAGGCAAGGCGGGGAGTATCTCGCTGGCGCTTTATAGTCACGGGCAGTGGGAGGACACGCAGGGACCGCACCACCCAACGCCGGGTGTCGCTACCCCGGCCGTCATCAAGCTTGACGGCACTCTGCGTGGTTATGGCTTCGAGAGCAACGGCAGCCTGAGGCTCGCCGGCGTGAACACGATCCGGATTGGCGGATCCGCGAGCACGTTGCCTCAGTCACTGCTGACGGGCGGCGGCTTTGGTTCGTATACGATCGAGGCTGTTACAGACCAGTGGTCTGGCGCAACCTCGAATGTTATCGTCTCGGCTGGAACGAGCCTCACACTCCAGCAACAGAATTTTGTGACTCTCGCCGACTATACGGCGGTATCGACCGGCACGAAGCTTGGCCAGCAGGCCAATGTGCAGGTCGCGTTGCTACCCGATAACCAGCGCAAGGCCGTCGATCTCACGCTGAAGGCCGACAACATCCTGCTCGATACGGGCTCTAAGATCGTTACCGATCCCAAGGCAAACATTACTTTGGCGGCGGTGATAAGCAATCGCAACGGGCTCAAACCAACTGACGCACTCTGGACGGTCGCTTCCCAGTCGGTCGAACTGCGCGGCACCATCATCGATCACGGCGGCTCGGTCTTCATCAATTCCAAGAGCACGCATCTTTCGTCCGAGGCGAAGGTCGACCTGTCCGGAACTTTCGTCGCCAATGATCTGTTCGGCACCGTCAACGGGCCGACGACGAGTGGCAGTTACATCGCAGGTGGCTCGTTCACGGTCGAAGCCGGGACGCTCGCGATCGTCAACGGCCAGACCTACTACGCTTATTCCACGCCCTCGGGCTATCTCGTCGCCGATGCCGGTGCATCGGTCGACGTGTCCGGCGCCGCCGGCACCATCCAGATTGCCAATGCGCGCGGCGCCGTGTCGTCGCAATGGTCGTGGAGCGATGCTGGCACGGTGAGCGCTGACGTCTCCGGCTTTGCGTGGGGCGGCAGTTTTGCCGCGGCCGGCGGTCGCTACGGTGCGGCCGACGGCAGTGTGCAGTCGGATGCGCGCGCCAATGGCGGTACGATCCTGCTTGGCGGTGGAGGCATGCTGCTGCGGCAGGATACCACCGACGTGTCCAATGCATTGGCGGCTTATCGCGCGGGATCTGCGCCAGGTGCACTCGTCGTGTCCGCCGATCAGCTCGCGCCATTCGACAACGTCTATCTCTATGCCGCGAGCGCGCAAGGCGGCGCGGCGCGCATCTTCACCGACCTGCCGGGCACTATCTATGGCGAGGCCACTGTGGGCTGGGGAGGGCTTTTCATCACGGGGCCGTTGAACTGGACCGTGACCAACCGCCTGGAGATCGCGGCAGGCGCATTCAACGCGCCGACATCCGGCGCGGTCGATGCCCACATCTCGGCGGCCTACGTCCTGCTTGCCGGCAGCGACAGCGCGCGGGTGGCCGGCACCAGCACACTGACAGTCAACGCGCAGACCATCGACCTGCAGGGCGCGCCGAACCCGACAAAGGCCGGCGATCCCGTCAAGGGTCTCGATTTCTCGGGCTTCAGCCAGGTCAACCTGATCGCCAGCGGCGACATCCGGCTCGGCACGCTGAAGGTGGCCGACGGCCTGAAGACCAGTAACGCGGATACGACCCCGACCGCCGAGCAATCGGCGTTCACCGGCAACCTCGTCACCGCCGCCGATCTCCTGTTCTCCGCCCAGCGCATCTATCCGGTGACCGCCGTCACCTTCGGAATCGAAACCCCCGGCAACGTCAAATTCGCCGCGCCCGCGGGCAGCGACACGACCATTCCGCTGTCGGCCGGCGGAGGCATCACGGTCCATGCCAAGACGATCGAGCAGGCGGGCAATCTGTTCGCGCCGCTCGGCACCATCACGCTCGGCAGCACCGACAGCTCGGTCTCGACCATCATCACCCAGTCGGTCGTGCTCGCGCCGGGAAGCCTTACCTCGGTATCGCTCGCCGACACCACCGTTCCCTATGGCGCGACATCGGATGGCACCGACTGGTATTACAACGCCAACCTGAAGCCGCTCTCGGCACCGCCGTCGAAGGGCCTGATCCTGGCCGGCTCCAACGTGACGCGTTCGGACGGCTCGACGATCGACCTGCGCGGCGGCGGCGACCTCCAGGCCATCGAGTTTATCCAGGGCAAGGGCGGATCGCACGACGTGCTGGCCGGCCAGAACGTCTACGCGCTGGTGCCGACGCGAGGCGACACGGTCGCGGCCTACGACATCCATTTTGCCACCGCGCGCAGCGCCGACAATGGCGCGACCATCACCGCGGGCGACAGCGTTCCGCTCGTGGGCCAGCAGATCACGATCGACGGCGGCAACGGCATTCCGGCCGGAACCTACACGCTCTATCCTGCGCACTACGCGACGCTGCCCGGTGCGATGCGCGTCACGGTCTATGCCAGCGACAACAACACCAAGCATGTGACGTCGGGCACAAAATTGCCCGACGGCACGGTGCTGGTGACCGGCAACTACACGCAGTCGACCGCGCCCGGCAAGCAGTCATCGGGCCAGACCGTGTTCGCGGTGCAGACCAGCGCGGTCTGGCAGCAATACAGCGAGTACAGCTTCACCGGCGCGAACAGCTACTATACCCAGCTCGCGGCCAAGCAGAACACCGCCGCGCCGCGGCTGCCGATGGATGCCGGCCGTCTCTCGGTCTCCGCGCTGGAGACCATCGTGCTGAACGGCATGGCGCTGACGCAGCCCGGCCTCGACAGCAGCGGCAACACCGGGCGCGGCGGCGAACTCGACATCAGCGCGCCCAAGCTTGCGGTGGTCGGCCATGCCGGATACGTCGACAACGACGTTCCGGCCGGCTATGTCGGCCTCGATGTCACCCAGCTCAATGGTTTCGAGAGCGTCCTGATCGGCGGCAGCCGCAGCGATTTCGCCAACGGCACGCTGATCACGCCGACGGCCTCCAACGTCGTGGTCGACACGCGGGGCGAGGCGTTCACCGCGCCGGAGATCCTGCTCGTCGCCAAGGTCGGCGAATGGCAGGAGCTCAAGCAACAAGTGACGGTCGGGTCGAGTTCCGTCACGCTGAACCTCCCGGTCTATGTTCCCGTCGACGGCAGCGGTACGGTCACCGTCAAGTCCGGAAGCATCATCGAAACCACGGGCGCCGTTCACAGCAAGCTCGGACGCAACTATGTCGTGGTGTCGGATGGGCAGGCGCCTGTCACCGCAGCGAGCCTCGCCGCGGCGCTGGGTGGAACGCTCTCGGGAACCGAGATCCTGGGCGCCGATCTGACGAAACTCACGGGAGCCGACAGCGCCGCGCTGCAGGCCCTCGCGTATTACGCCAATGGCGGTCCGCAGCAGCCCGGCCGCGGGGCGCTGTTCGTCGCGAGCAACGACCCGAGCCTGCAGATCACGGGACCGACCAAGACCGGTGTGTCGACGCCGGCGCTCACCATCAAGTTCGCCAATGTCGGGGCCAATCAGGTCAGCGGAAGCCTGAACCTGGCGGGGGGTGACACGAGCGCCAACGGCCGGGTTGTCGTCGCGGACGGCGCCAGGATCACGACGAATACGCTGACGCTGCAAGGCACTGCATCCAACAATGCCATCGCCGTCAACACCACGGACCTCCACGCCAGCCTGGTCAATCTCGTCGCGCCCACCATCGGCATCGGCACCGCCAACGCGGTGTCCAGCCAGAGCCTTGTCGTGCAGGCCAACAGCGCCCAGTTCGCCGACGTGCAGACGCTCGCCTTGCGCGCGTTCGCGGGTCCGATCACGGTCTATGGCGACTTCAATTCCGGCACGCGCAACCTCACGCTCGATGCCAACGGCATCGCGCTCGGCCTCGACGGCGGCGCTGCGCAGGACGCCAGGATCAGCGCCAGCGGCACCATCTCGCTCACGAACACCGCCGGCCCGGCCTTCAGCGGCAACACGGCCGCGAACGGCAACAGCCTGCAATTCGCCGCCAAGGAAATCGATCTCGGCAGCGGCGTCGTGAACGGCGTTGCGCCGGCGACCTACATGACCATTGCCGGCTATTCCAATGTCGGCCTCACCGCGACCGATCGCGTTCTGGTCAAGGGCCCGGGCATGCTGACGCTCGGCGTCAGCAACACCGAAAAGGTCGATCTCACCGTCACGACGCCGAGCGTGCTGGTGGCGGGCGCCAGCGGCGCCAAATCGCAAAGCTTCGGCATCACCGGTTACGCCGGCAACGTCACCATCCAGGACAGCTTCGTGCGCGACGGCGTCACCGATCGGCCCGCCGACAGCACCGAGGTCGGCGGCAGCCTGCAGATCACGGCCTCGAACATCACGGTCGCGAGCACGATTCAGGCGCAGGGCGGCACCATCACGCTCAATGCCGTCGCCGGCAATCTCGAGTTGAAGTCCGGCGCCTATCTGGCGGCCGGCGGCTACAAGAAGACGCTGGTCGACGTCGACACCTACGCGCCCGGCGGCAAGGTCCTGCTCAATGCGGATATCGGCACGTCGTTCCTGCCATTGGTCCCAGGCGCGGGCCGGGTGCTGGTCGATGCTCGCAGCGTCATCGACGTGGCGCAGCCCGCCGGAGGTCTCGGCTATGGCGGCGAGATCGACGTCAACGCGCTGCGCGGTGGTGCAACGATCGCCGGCAGCCTGCGCGGCGCCGGCAGTGCTGGCCTTGGCGGCCGCTTCAAGCTCGACACCAAGGACGCGGCCGATCTGACCGCACTGGCGGATACTCTGATTGCGGGCGGTCTCACCGGCTCCATCGATATCCACACCCGCACCGGCAATCTCGAACTTCAGCAGGGCCACACGCTCAAGGCCAACGCCATCACGCTGACGGCCGACGATGCGGCCTGGGACAGCGGTGATGCCAGCAAGCAGTTCGGGCAGGTCAAGATCCGTGGTCTCGTCGATGCGACCGGCTACGGCGGCACGACTGCCGACGGAACCGGGCAGGCCGGCGGACAGGTCGCGCTCTATGGCGCCAATTCGGTGTTCCTGGCCAGCAGTGGCGTGATCGACGCCTCGACCACGCATACCGACGAGCGCGGCGGCGACGTCACCATCGGAATCGGCTGGTCGGCCAACTCGAAGATCTGGCTGCAACAGGGCACGCAGATCAATGTCTCGGGTGGGACCAAGGGCGGCCTGAGCGGCGGCACCGTGACGTTCCGCGCGCCGCTGGACGGCAACAACGACGTCAAGATCGCTGCGATCAGCAATGTCGCCAATTCCGCGGGTACGCACGGCAGCAGCTTCTATGCCGACGGCGCCAAGACGTATGACGAACTACCCGTGCTCGATGCGACTAACAACGTCAACGATCGCACCCGGACGAGTATCGTCGGGGCACGCTCGGTCGCGGTCAATGGCTTCATCGCGTTCGACACCAAGGGCGGCAAGAACGGCATCGATGGATCGAGCCTCGGCTGGTTTGGCACGATCGATACGTCCGGCTGGTATAAGGGCGTTGATACCAACGGCAACCTCATCCCCGCGACGACTGGTTCGTGGACCAATGTGAGCGGGTTCACGTTGAATCCAAGCAGCGTCTTTGCCGGGTTCTCGGGAGTGCCAACGACCCCCGCGAGCGTCAGGGACAGCACGGGTCAGGTCATCGCAACCATCAATGGATATGTGATGGGGCTCAACGGGTTCAGCGCCTTGCCGCCGTCCGATCCCGGGTTCGTGTTCGACGGCAGCACCACCTACAAGATCAGTTTCGAAGGGGGCGCGCAGGGGACAGTCACGACCCTGGCGTTCGGAGGTTTTCTGAATATCGTCATCACGAACCCGGGCAGCGGCTATACAACAACGCCAACCTGGGCGGATATCACGAGGCCCGACGGCCAGACCGTGAGAGTCACGCCGACCCGGTCAAGCCTCAAGATCTTATCCGCTCAGATCAACCTGGTGGATGGCTTCGCGGGCTACAGTGGCGGCACGCCATCGAACGTCACGATCGTCGGCGCAGGAGGTGTTCAGGTCCTTTCCTTCGTACAGCGGTCTAATTTCTCGGGCCAAACCGTCGTGTCGTCTGATGGAACAACGAAATTTGCTCCCGATACACCCAACTTCATTCCGTTGAAGTCGAGCGGGGTCTACGATCCTTTCAACCCGGCCACCCAGGGCACCGCAGGCATTGCCTCCTTCACCGGCGGCGCCGGCACCGGGAGCGTCTTCTTCGGAGACATCGTCTCGCAGATCAGCACGATCTCCGACAAGGGACCCTGGAGCTACAACGGGCAGAGCTACGGCTTCAGCAACCTGTTCACGCGCCTTGCGCCGCTTGTGACCAGTCTCGGCGCCGATGTCGTGCACGTGCAGCCCGGAGTCGATCTCGTCAATTCAAACGGCGACATCACCGTCAACAGCAACTGGAATCTGGCTGCCGGCATTGCAGGCGGGCTCAAGAACGGCATCTTTGACCTGAACTCGAGCTACATCAATTTCAAGTACCGGCTTGCCACGCCATGGGGTGGTCTCGATGCCGGCGCGCTGACGCTGCGCGCGACCGGCAACATCAACGTGAATGCCTCGATCTCTGACGGCTTCTTCCAGTTCGGCAATTATCTGGGCACAGCGGACGCCTCCGGCCGCTATTTCGATGAGAACACGATAACTCGGTCGACAGGCGCATATACCTATTATCTGAATACACCTGGCAACGAGTCGCTGACGGCGCCCTATAACGCCGCGGCGAACGGCATTAGTCCGACTAGCCTGGATCTCGCCGCCGCAGACCTGTTCCCGCACAGCCTCCTGGCCTGCACCACCGATTGCAGCGCCGCCAACATCAAGACGATCACGACGCCGTCGTCCTGGTCGTACAAGTTCACTGCGGGGGCCGATGTATCCAGCGCGAATGTTGGCTCACGCGTCTCGCTTGCCAACGGCATCGGCGACGTCATCGTCGACAAGCACGCCAGCTACACGCAGACGCTGGTGAGCGACACGGCAGTGACCACGTTGACCGCGACTGTCCACATCCCGACCATGATCCGCACCGGGACCGGCAACATCAACATCGCAGCAGCGCAGGACGTGATCCTCAAGGACACCAGCGCGCCGGGCGTGATCTATGCGGCCGGCGTCAACACGGCGACTTACGCCAGTCCCTACACCGTCCAGACTACCAATGGGACGACGACGATCGTCGTGACGGATCCCGACGGCTTCTATGAGCCCCGCGTGCTGGGCTATGGCAATGCTGCCGCCAAGGATGCTCCCGACCTCTATTATGGTCCGCCGACCGCGGCCGCGTTCCCCGAGAAGGGCGGCGATGTCGTCATCGATGCGCAGCGCGACGTCATCGGCAACGTCACGGTCGACAAGAAAGTCCCTCAATATTATCAACCCTGGTTGCTCTCCAACGCCGCGATCTCGCCGAGCGGCAGTGCGGCGATCGTGGGGGCCGGGGTGTTCGCTCCCGTGGGAGGCTCGATCGCGTCCCAGACCGCTTGGTGGCTCCAGTACGGCAGCTTCCAGCAGGGCTTCCTCAGCGCCGGGGGCAATATCAGCGTGTTGGCCGGGCACGACCTCGTCGACGTCTCGGTGTCGGCGCCGACGACGGGGCGCGTCACCGGCGGCCTCGCCGCAGGCAGCACGCCGGTCACGCATGTCTACGGCAGCGGTAACATGATCGTGCGCGCTGGTGGCGACATCCTCGGCGGCGCGTTCTACGAGGGCTCCGGTCATGCCCGGATCGAAGCCGCTGGCGACATCCGCGACAACGGCACTATTTACCGCTATGCCAGCAGCAAGCTGAAGCTTCCGGATCTGCCGCAGCTTGCGGTCGATACGGGACAGATGATCCTCGTGGCCGGCGGATCGGTCGCGGTGGCGGGCGTCGTCAATCCGGCGGCGCTGCACGCGCAGCCGCCGAGCGCGGCAAACCCCCTGACGGGCGGCGTCAATTCATCGCTCTACTTCGACACGTACGGACCCGACAGCAAAGTCAGCCTTCTCGCCAAGTCGGGCGACGTGACGATCGGCTTGTCGTCTCCCACCATAAAAACAGATATCGCGCCTGGCGCCGCTGCCGCCTATCCGGCAAGCTTCGAGGCCATCGCGCTGCAGGGCAATCTGATCACCACCGGCATCAGCGATATTCGCAACCAGAGCGTCCCGGGTTTCGTCATTCCCGCGCCCGGCATTGTGCTCAGCGCGTCCGATCACGGAACGTTCGACCTGCTGGCGGCGGGGAACATCGACCTGACGTTCGGCTATCCGCAACAATCGAGCAGCCTGTTGGAAACACCCCGTCCGGTGATCTCGGCCGGACCCGCCTTGTTCGACGCCGCGTTCGATCCGTACCGGCCCAATAGCGGCAACAGCGAATCCTCCAGCCGCGCCGTTCTGGCACATGCTGACGATGCCGCTGAGGGCCGCGACACCACTGCCAGGATCTACGCAGCTTCCGGCAACATCACGGCCACGGGACGATTCGGCCTCCGCACGTCGAACGAAACTCTCAACGTTGATCCCCAAGTCTACCAGCGCATCGAGATCAACCGGCCCGCCAGCATCTATGCCGGCGGCAAGATCGTCGATCTCAACATCATCGTGCAGAACATCCACGTCAACGACGTCAGCAAGATCGTGGCCGGCGGGGACATCACCTATACCGGCTATGCCAATGGTGGCGGCATCCAGGTCGCCGGGCCCGGTCACCTCATGGTGCAGGCGGGCGGCGACATCGGTCCGTTCCTGCCCGCGGCGTTCGACAATGCGACCCAGGCCCCGGTGCAGGAGGGCATCGTTTCGGTCGGCAATTCGAGCGCGAATCCTGTCGGCAATGTCTACATCGCAAGCAGTGGTGCATCAGCCGGCTCGATCGGCATCTACAACGAGTCGCTGCTCGGCCCCCGGAACAACCAGCGGCGCAACGCGGCCTTGACCGAGGCCGCCGGCACCAGGCAGGGAGCCAGCATCGACGTGCTGTTCGGCGTCAAATTCGGCATCGACTATGACGCGATGATCAGCAAGTATTTCGATCCCGCCAGCCCGACGTTCCTCGCCACCGTCAAAACGACAGACCCCGTCACGGGCGAAAAGGTTCCGCTGACTCTCGAGCAATTCAAGAGCCTGCCAACGGACCTCCAGCACGTGCTGGTGGATGAGGCCTTCTTCGGGGTCCTGAAAGAGGTCGGCAAGGGTACCTATAAGACCTCCTTCGGCTATGCGATGATCGACACGATGTTCCCGGCGAAGTTCGGCTACACGGCCAATGCGCTCGGCGGCGGTGCGAACGGCGCCAGCCAGCTCGTCAAGACCGGTGACATGAACCTGCTGCACGCGACCGTCCAGACCAAGCTCGGCGGCGATGTCTCGATCTTCGGTCCGGGTGGGAGCCTGATCGTCGGCTCGCTGGCCGCCGAGTCCAACACCGCGCTGAAGCTGCGCGACATCGGCATCCTCACCCTGGGCGGCGGCGCGATCAACACCTTCACCGACGCAAACGTGCTGGTGAATTCCAGTCGCGTGCTCACCACGCAGGGCGGCGACGTCACGATGTGGAGCTCGAACGGCAATCTCGACGCCGGCCGCGGCTCCAAGACGACGCTGTCGGCGCCGGCTCTGCAGGTGCTGTACGACCAGGACGATTATCAGTCGATCGATCTCGGCGGCTTCGTGACCGGCGCGGGCATCGGCACGCTCAAGGCCTCCAGCGTCGCGGTCGCGTCCGATCTCTATCTTCTCGCGCCGCGCGGGACGATCGACTTCGGCACCGCCGGCGTGCAGTCCTCGGGCAATGCGATCATCGTCGCGCCGGTGGTCGCCAATTACGGCAATTCCTCGGTTCAGGGCTCGACGACTGGCGTTCCCACCGTTTCCGTTCCCAACATCGGTGCGCTGACTGCGGGCTCCAACACGGCGGGCGCCGCGGCCAAGACGGCGGACACACCGACCGCGGGCGGCAACAGCAAGCCGGCCTCGATATTCATCGTCGAGGTGATCGGCTATGGCGGCGGCGATGGTCAAAGCCAGGGCCAGGGCCAGGGCGAACAGTCTGAGGACAAGAAGCAGTGCGATACGACGTCGTCCGGCGACTGTAAGCCATGACGCCGGAGGTTTGGCCGGTGCGATCTGGTCGAGGTCGCGCCATTCGGTCGCGCAATTGCCGCGTGTCGGGCAATAAGGGCTCACGCGACGGTCGAGGCATCGCGCCCGGATCCTGCTAGAAACCGTTCCGACCTGAGATGTAAAGGGGCGTTATTCGAAATCAATCCGTATTCTGGCGTGCAAAATACGACATCCTCCGGATGACCGCATTCCCTCCAGAAATCTGACGTCTTGTTGAGGATCGGTCACAGCAACGATAAGAAACAGACCTACAAGGACGGCAATAGGCTTCGTGGACAAGGGCAGTGGGCTGCTGTCCTGACAAATGTGACGAGCCTGTCTATTTGAATTTGTGTTTGGGGGTTGAAATGCGCGCGACAAATCCGATCGAACCGGTCTGCCCAGAGTCTGCGCTCGCAACATCCAAGGTCGATGTCAAAGCCAATGTCTACGATCTCGGCCTCAGGCAGGACGAAAGCAGCCGGCTTCGCCGCATCAGGGATCTCGAGCACGAGAATGCGCTGCTGATGCGCATGGTGACGGAGACCCAGATCGAGATTGCTCAGCTGCGCGAGCTGTTGACGTCGAACTGATGCGATCCGGCGGCCGTCTTTCTTCGGCCGCAGCTCGCGCCTCTCCAGTCATTCGTTCGAACGACAGGTGATCCCGCGCGGTAGCTGCGGCGGCCTGGCTGTGCCGAGCCTGCCGCGGCGGCTGCGCGCGCGAACGCCGAGCCGCGTCTCACAAGGCGCGTGAGCGAAGTTGGCGCCGGTCGTCGCGACTGTTTTCGCAAACGCGGTGCGCGCAGCGTCTATTCAGCAGGAACCGCCCATCGCCCGCGCCGCCGGCGCGGGGGCCATGCCGCTGCCGCGAGGCGTGCTGCATGCCTGTCCATGTGTGCCCAGCTTGGTGTGAAACGAACGTCATGCGATTTGGAAAGTCTCTGTCGATCGCATGCGGCCTGATCTTGTCGGTCATTCTGGGCGGCTGCGGTTTCATTCCAATGGCGGGCCCGGCGAGCCTCGACGTCAGGAACGAGAACACCACCACGCTGCCGTTCGCGGTGGTCAAGCTCAATCCCGAGGTTGTCCAGATGCTCGAGACGTTCGAGCCGAACGGATTGCCGGGATTCCTCACCGACACGCGTCCGCCCTCCAGCATCAAGTTCGGCATCGGCGACATCATCAGCGTCACCATCTTCGAGGCCTCTGCCGGCGGTCTCTACGTGCCGCTGGAGGCCGGCGTTCGGCCCGGCAATTTCGTGAACCTGCCCGACCAGGCCGTCGACAATGACGGCAATATCACAGTGCCCTATGCCGGCCGGATCCGTGCTGCGGGCCGCACCAACGTGCAGGTCCAGGACGACATTCTCGCGCAGATCAAGAAGCGCGCGATCGATCCGCAGGTCGTGGTCACCTCCAGCCAGCAGCGCTCCTCGATGGTCAGCGTGTTCGGCGAGGTCAGGACGCCGGTGCGCTTCCCGATGCCGGCGGCGGGCGCGCAGGACCGCATCACCGACGCGATCACGCGGGCAGGCGGCATCAGCGGCGCCGGCTGGGAGACCTGGGTCGTGCTCGAGCGTGCCGGCAAGCGCGCCACCGTGCCGTTCGGCAATCTCGTCTATTTCCCAAACAGCAACGTCTTCGTGCAGCCCGGCGACCGCATCTATCTCTATCGCGAGCCGATGAAATTCATCGCGTTCGGCGCCACCGGCCAGCAGGGAGAATTCAATTTCGACGCCTGGCGTATCAATCTGACGCAGGCGGTCGCCAAGGCCCGCGGCCTGCTCGATCTCCAGGCCGATCCCGCCTCTGTGTTCCTCTATCGCCGCGAGCCGCGCGAAGTGGCGCAACGCCTCGGCGTCGACTGCTCGAAATTCGACGGTGAATCGGTGCCGATCGTCTTCAACGTCAACTTCCAGGACCCGGCCGGCTATTTCATCGCCACCAAGATGTCGATGCGTCCTTTCGACGTGGTCTATGCCGCCAATGCGCCGCAGGTCGACATTACCAAGGTCCTGAACTTCATCAACACCACGCTCGTCACCGCCGAGAACGGCGTCAGCCTCGTCAACAACATCCGCTTCCCGGGATCGACGACCTCGTCGACCACGATCAGCGCCAGCGGACCGTGAGGGCAGGTGTCCGCGATGAGAGAGATGCGCGCATCGCGGCTTGACTGCACGTCCGTAAATGTTACTCATCGCGCGATACCGGATGCGTCCGTATCGTGTTATGTTAAGGCAGGTGGCGGGCCTGCCGACGGGGTAATCCGGCGAGCGAAGGAACGGGCCATGAGCCACGCTTTGCATGGGTTCGGAAATGTCGGCGGGTGGATTATGGCCATTGGGCTCGTCGCGCTCGCTGGAGCTGCCGCGGCGCAGTCACCCGGTCCCGGTCCGATCAATCCACCGCCGGCGGAGCGGCAAGGTACGATCATCGGCGGCAAACCGACCGGCAGCTTCGAACGCTGCCTCGACGTGCAGATCGGAAACGACGGCGCGTTCGGCTGTCTCAACCAGAAGCTCCGCCGCGAGGTGGACAAGGTCAATCCGTCGCTCAACCTGCCGCCGGTGGATGCGCGCTCGTCCGACGTGCGCGTCGGCAACGTGAACGAGGCCGCGGTCCGGCAGCAATACGGCTCCAATTACGGCCGGTCGGCCGTTCCGTTCCGGCCTTCGTCGGTCGTCAACGTTCCACCGCATCGATGATCTCCGCATCGAACTCAATGGAAAGGCGCACCCGAGCTGCGCGCTGGTCGTGGCCGGTCACAGCCTTGTGTCTGATGCTCGTGATTGGCGGCGAGGGGTGGGCGCAGGAGGACGAGGGCGGCGGCAAGGCCGGGACGGCCAGTGTCGCCGCGTCGGCCGACGATATTGATGACGGCGGGGTGCCACCCCTCGCGCTCGAACGCTTCGCGCCGCGGCCGCTCACCGCCGCCGACTTTCCTCCCGCCAATCCGCTATTGGGCAACTCCACCTATCGCAGCAGCGCGATCTTCGGCCGCGACTGGCGCGCCGGACGGGCCGAATACCGTGAGCTGATCGAGCGTGAATCGCTCGCTATCGGCCTGCCGCCGGCGCTGGTCGATGCGGTGATGGCGGTCGAGAGCCGTTACAATCCCGGTGTCGTCGGCATGGACGGCGAGGTCGGGTTGATGCAGGTGATGTTGCCGACCGCGCGGATGATGGGTTTTTCCGGCACGCCGGCCGAACTCGCCGCGCCCGAGGTCAATGTGCATTACGGCGTGCGCTATCTCGCCGGGGCCTGGCGCCGCGCCAACGGCGATCTCTGCACCGCCACGATGAAATATCGCGCCGGCCATGGCGAGACGCGCTTTTCCTATCTGTCGGTGGAGTACTGCACCCGCGTCCGCGCGCATCTGGCGGCGAACGGCGTTGCCGTCACCGGCTCCGTTCCTCAGCCGACGTTCGGAAGGCCTGCCGGTGGTGGCGGACCCGCCCGCGGCAGCCGCGTCGTAACCGCGGGGGCCGCGCTCAATTTTGCCGCCCTCAACACGCGGCTGCGGGTCGTGGTCGAGCGAAAGGCCCCGTCGGATCTGCGCTGATTGATGCTAGCACGCGCGAGGCCGAGGCCTGCTGGTCAGGTGCAGCGCCTCACGCGCGCGTCTTGCTCTTGGGCACGCGTCGCCGCCGGCTCGCCGGCGCCGGCCGCCCGGTCGCAAGCGCCTGGCCGATGGCACGCCAGCATTTCACGGCTTCGCGGAAGGCATTCTCATGCGCGGTGCTGCGCCCGCGCCAGTCCATCAGTTGCTCGGCATCAGCCAGCGTCGCCTCGCCCGATTTGAGGCGGGTGATCCATGAGAGGGCTTCACGGATTAAGGGATCCAGTTGATCGACCTGTTGGCTTCGCTTCGTCACGATCCGGCGCTTTCCCGCACACGCCGGCCGCGAGCGGATGCTCCCGGTCGACATATCTATGTACGTAAGACGACGCGGGACGCTGAAAACCGAATTTGCCGCGGACAGGACGTTTGAGACGATCTGCGCAATGTTCGACCGCCTGCTTGAGGTCGGTCTCGACGGTGCGGACGGTGACACCGAGCAGGGCCGCGATCTCGCGGTTCGGCATGCCGTCGATGCGCGAGAGCGTCAGGACACGCCGGCGGCGCTCGGGCAGTTCGGCGATCGCATGGCGCAGGAGGTTGACCTCGGAGCGATCCTCGATCACGCGGGCTGCGTCCGGCTGGTCGTCGGGAATCTCGAGCAGCGCATCGACCTCGTCGGAGGTGAGGCGGCGGCGTTCGGCGCGGCGACGGTCGGCGGCGATGTTCAGCGCGATGCGGAACAGATAGGCCTTCGGGCTGCGCACCGGCCCGAGTTCGCGCGCGGCTTCGAGGCGGAGATAGGTCTCGTTGAGCGCTTCGGAGGCCAGGTCCGGCGAGCCGAGACGGCGCGTCAATCTCCGGTCGAAGTCGACATATTCGGCCAGCAGAAGAGTCCGCAAGCTGCTGATGCTGTCGATGGTCATGTACGCCCCACTCACTCAGTCCCATTTGACGGCGGGACGGTAGTAATGCCGCACAACGGTAATGTGACGAACTGTTAGCCAATAACGATCGTGGTGCGTTAGTCGCGTTATGTTGCGCGAAATCATCACATGGATGCTGGCGCGGCATTTCGCGCGCCGCGAAGAAAAGTTTTCGCAGCGGCTGCGCGAGCAGCGTCTACGGGATAAGGCCCCGCGGACCGGCACGTTTCGGTCGGTTCGGGCTGTCCGAAGAATGCTGCGGCGGGCATGAGCCGGCTGCAATGAGAGAATGATATCGAGGCAGAGGTGAATTCGCGTGGTCTGTATCATAACGGCGCGCGTCGCCGTGCGCCGCGGCTGCTGCGCACGTTGCGGAGCGGCAGGGCTGGCGCTGCCTGCGCCTCTCGCCTCGTCGTCTGCGGTCTGATCGTTTGCGCGATCTGTACGACACCGGCCGCCGCGACGCCCGAGGCCGGGGGCGTCAAGCCGGGCGCAAAGCCTGCCGCTGCCGCGCCCGCAGGCGCGAAGCCGGGCAAGGGTGCCGAACAGAAGAGTGCGCCGGATGCCGCCAAGCCGGCGGCGCCGGAGGCGCGTTTCGACATCGACGAGTATCGTGTCGAAGGCGCGGACAATCTGCCGCAGATCGAGGTCGAGGCCGCGGTCTATCCGTTCCTCGGCCCGGGCAAGAGCGCGCAGGACGTCGAGAAGGCGCGCGCGGCGGTGGAGAAGGCCTATCACGACAAGGGCCTGCAGACCGTCAGCGTCGCAGTGCCGGAGCAGGATGCGCAGCGCGGCTTCGTCGTGCTCAAGGTCACCGAGAACAAGGTCGGCCGTCTCAGGGTCAAGGGCTCGCGCTATTTCGATCTCGACAACATCAAGGGGGGCGCGCCGTCGCTGAAGGAAGGAGCGCTGCCGAATTTCCAGGACGTCACGAAGGACATCGTCGCGCTGAACAGGTGGCCGGACCGTCGCATCACGCCGGCGCTGCGGGCCGGTGTTGCGCCCGGCACGGTCGACGTCGACCTCAACGTCGAGGACACGCTTCCGCTCCACGGCAGCATCGAGCTCAACAACAAGCAGAGCCCGAGCACCACTGCGCTGCGCACCAGCATCTCGATGCGCTACGAAGATCTGTGGCAGCTCGGTCATTCCATGACCTGGACCTACCAGTTCGCGCCGATGAATCCGAAGGACGCGACGGTCGTGTCCGGCTCTTATCTGGCGCGAACCGAAATCGACTGGCTCAGCGTCCTCGTCTACGGTCTGACATCGGACAGCTCGGTCGCGACCGTCGGTGGAGCCAACGTCGTCGGACCCGGTCAGGTCGTCGGCGGCCGCGCGGTGTTGACCCTGCCCTCGAAGGGCGACTTGTTCCAGACGCTGTCGCTTGGCGTCGACTACAAGGATTTCAAGCAGACGCTCAAGCTCGGCTCCGACGCGTTCAGCTCGCCCGTGACCTACGTGCCGCTGGTCGGGACCTACGGTGCGACCTGGCAGGGCGAGGGTCGGCTGACCCAGCTCAACGCCACGATCACCGCCGGCATGCGCGGTATCGGCTCCAGCCGTGACGAGTTCGACGCCAAGCGTTTCGACGCGACCGCGAGCTTCATCACGCTGCATGCCGACATCTCGCACACCCAGGATTTCGCCGAAGGATTCCAGCTCTACGCCAAACTGCAGGGCCAGGCGGCGGACCAGCCGCTGGTCTCCAGCGAGCAGTTCAGCCTCGGCGGCCAGGACACCGTGCGCGGGTATCTCGAATCCGAGGTGCTCGGCGATTACGGCGTCGCCGGCACGTTCGAGCTGCGCACGCCGAACCTCGCGCAATATCTCGAGCAGAAGCTGCCCAATCCGGTCGGCGAGCCCATCAAGTACAACGCCTTCGACGATATGCGCTTCTTTGCCTTCGTCGACGGCGGCAATGCCCGGATCCACAAGCCGCTGACCGACCAGCAATCGCATTTCGACCTCGCGAGCTACGGCGTCGGCATGCGCATGAAGACCCTGCGCTATCTCAACAGCATCGTGTTCGTCGGTGTGCCGCTGACCAGCCAGCAGACCACCCTCGCCAATCACCCGCGTTTCAGCTTTCGGCTCTGGGGAGAATTCTAGATGTCGCTCCTTCGCTTCGGATCACGACCCGGATTTCGACTGGGCGCGCCGGTGCTTCTCGCTATGCTGTTCCTCGCTGCGCTATGGCCCAGTCCGGCCTCGGCGTGGTGGAACGAGCAGTGGACGCTGCGCAAGAAGATCACCATCGACACCGGCCCGTCGGGCGCCGGCATCAGCGATGCGATCGGCGCGACGCCGGTGCTGGTGCGTCTGCATGTCGGCAATTTCCGCTTCGGCGCGGCCAAGGAGGATGGCGGCGATCTTCGCTTCGTCGCCGCCGACGACAAGACCCCGCTCAAGCACCATGTCGAGAAATACGACTCGCTGCTCGGCGAGGCGCTGGTCTGGGTCGGTGTTCCCGACCTGAAGCCGGGCGCCAAGAACGACATCTGGCTTTACTACGGAAACCAGAAGACGCCGGCCGCGGTCGACGCCAAGGGCACCTACGATCCCGACACGCTGCTGGTCTATCACTTCAACGACCGGTCGACGCCGGCGCAGGACGTCACCGCCTGGGCGAACACCGCGCAGAACGCGGTACCGGGCGCCGAAGGGGCCATCATCGGCCAGGGTGCGCGGCTCGACGGCCAGACCGCGCTGACGCTTCCCGGCTCGCCTTCGCTGGTGGTCGCCGAGAACGGCGAGCTCACCTGGTCGCTCTGGATCAAGATGACCGCGCCGCAGCCAGGCGCCGTGCTGTTTTCGCGCGCCGAAGGGGCGAACGGGCTCACGGTCGGATTGGACAACGGCGTCGCCTTCGTGGAAGTCACCAACGCTGGCAACACGCAGCGCAGTGCCGGCGGCGCAGCGATCGCGGCCGGGACCTGGCACCAGATCGCCTTCACGGCCAAGGGCGCGCAGATCATCCTCTACGTCGACGGCAATCAGGCCGCGACCCTGGCCGCCGGCCTGCCCACCATGACCGGCGCGGCGCAGCTCGGCCGTGCCGCATCTGCTCCGGCAGCGGATGCGGCCGCGCCCGCCGCCGATGCGGCTCAAGCGGCTCCGGCCGCGGCCGCACCGGCCGGCGCTGCCGCTGGCTTTGCCGGCGACATCGACGAGTTTCAGATTGCCAAGGTCGCGCGCTCGGCCGGCTTCATCAAGCTCGGTGCGATCGGGCAGGGCCCCGACCAGGCCAAGCTGATGGCGTTCAGCGTCGACGAGGAAAACGCGGGCTGGTTCAGCGGCGGCTATTTCGGCGTGATCCTTCGCTCGGTGACGCTCGACGGCTGGGTCGTCATCGGCCTGCTGGCGATCATGGCGGTGATCAGCTGGTACGTCATGGTCGATCGCATCTCCTATCTGAACCGTGTCTCCGCCGGCAACACGATCTTCCTGAAGCATTTCCGCGAGACCTCGACAGACATCGGCGGCCTGCTCGCGCTCGACGCCGAGGAGAACGATCCGGGCTTTGGCGGCGAGCTCGGCAAGAAGCAGCGCAAGGCGATCCATGCCTCGCCGTTGTACCGGCTGTTCGCCGCCGGCGCGCAGGAAATCCGGCGGCGCTTCGCCGGTGGCGGCTTCCGCAGGCTTTCGCCGCAGGCGATCCAGTCGATCCGCGCCGTGCTCGACAGCGGTTTCGTGCGCGAGAGCCAGCGCCTCAACCGCCTGATGGTGATGCTCACCATCGCGATCTCCGGTGGCCCGTTCCTCGGCCTGCTCGGCACCGTCGTCGGCGTCATGATCACCTTCGCCGCGATCGCGGCCAGCGGCGACGTCAACGTCAACGCGATCGCGCCGGGCATCGCCGCGGCGTTGGTCGCCACCGTCGCCGGCCTCGGCGTCGCGATCCCCTCGCTGTTTGCCTACAACTACCTGACGATCCGCATCAAGGACGTCAGCAGCGAGATGCAGGTCTTCCTGGACGAGTTCGTCACGCGCATCGCGGAATCCTACGACGTGCCGGACGAGCCGGTGAAGCAGGCGGCGGAGTAGCTAGATGCAAGTCCAGTCCGAGAGCAAGCCGTACGACGACATCAACATCACGCCGATGCTCGATCTCGCCTATGTGCTGCTGGTGATCTTCATCATCATGACCACGGCGACCGTGCAGGGCATGAAGGTGAACCTGCCGAAGGCGAGCGCTGCGCCGAGTCTCGCGCAGCAGACCACCAAGGCGATCACGGTCGCCAGCGACGGCAAGCTGTTCCTCGACACGATTCCGGTGACGCTGCCCGAACTCGAGCAGCGCCTGGTGCAGCAGCGCGCATTGACGCCGGAGTTTCCGATCGTCGTGCGCGGCGACAGCCAGACCTCGTACCAGAACGTCGTCGACGTGCTCGATCTGCTCGGCCGCCTGAACTTCACCCAGGTCGGCATGGCGACCAAGCCTTCGGCGCGATGAGTCGGGATGATGGCGTGGGACGACGACAGCAACGACGAGGACGGTGGGCCGGCATGGCGGCGCTATCTGCTGCTCGGCGTCTCGGCGCTGGTCGTGATCGCGCTGACGGCCGGCGTCGTCGTCATGGTGATGAGCGGCGACAAGGACCCGCCGCGCAAGGTCAACGAGCTCCAGGTGACGATGGTGCTTCCGCCGCCGCCGCCTCCGCCACCACCGCCGCCGCCGCCCGAGCAGCAGCCGGAACAGCAGCCCGAGCAGAAGGTGATGGAGCAGACGCCGGTCAAGGACGTCGTCGAGGAGAAGCAGGTCGACATTCCCAAGGACGCGCCGCCCGATGCCGGACCCGATCCGACGCCGGGCCCGCCGGATCTCGGTCTCGGCAACGGACCGGGCAGCGGCGGTCTTGCGCAGGGCAAGGGGCGCGGCGGCGGTGGAGGCGGCGGCAACAGCCGCTTCGGCTGGTACGCCAGCATCGTGCAGTCGCAGATGGAGGCCGCACTCCAGGCCAACGAGAAGACCCGCTACGCCTCGATGCAGGCGGTGATACGGGTCTGGCTCGACAGTTCGGGCAAGGTCAGCCGCGTGCAGCTGTCGCCGTCGACCGGCGACGGCGCGCTCGATGCGACCATTCGCGATCAGGTGATCGGCGGCATGCGCATGCGCGAGCCGCCGCCTAGGGACATGCCGATGCCGATCATCACCCGTATCACGGCACGCAGCCGGCAAGGGTGATGTAGGCAGGGTGATGCGAGTGACGATGAGTGAGTTGAGAGCAGAAGAGGTGACGTCATGTGGCGTGAAATGAAAACGCGAGAGCTGACTGCGACGGCCTTGATGCTGATCGCCTGCGCGGCCCCCGCCGCGGCGCAGGACGACGGCATGCCGCAGGGCAAGCGTCCGACCGTGTCGCGCGACGCGCCGCCATCGTCCAATGCGACGGTCAATCTGATCAACCTCCTCGTCAAGCAGGGCACGCTCAGCGAGGAGCAGGCGGCCGTGCTGGTCAAGCAGGCCGACGACGAAGCCTATGTCGCCCGCCAGGCGACGCGCGACGCCGCGGCCAAGGCCGAAGGCGCCGAGAAGAAGGCGACCAGCGCCGCCGACGCGACGTCACCGCCCGGCACCAAGCGCGTCACCTACGTGCCCGAGATCGTCAAGAAGCAGCTCCGCGAAGAGATCCGGGCCGAGGTGATGGACCGCGCGCACAAGGAGGGCTGGGCCTCGCCGGGCCAATATCCGGAATGGGCGCAGCGGATCAAGTTCTACGGCGACATGCGCGCCCGGTATGAAGGTGATCATTTCCCGGCTGGAAATTCCGCATTATTCGAGAATTTCAATGCGATCAACACGGGTTCTCCGTTCAATGAGGATCCGAATCTGAACGCATACCTCCCGCCGGCCTACAACGCCACGCAGGATCGCAACCGTTTCCGCTTTCGGGCTCGGCTCGGTGCCGACATCGATCTCACCGAGGGTTTCACTGCGGGCTTGAGAATCGCAACGGGAGACAGCAGTTCGCCGGTTTCGACCAACCAGACTTTCGGCGGCAACGGCGGTAATTTCTCGAAATACGCGTTGTGGCTCGATCGCGCCTTCATCAAGTACCAGCCGGTGCAGGACTTCATCGGTTCCGTGGGCCGTTTCGACAACCCGTTCTGGTCGCCGACGGATCTCGTCTGGTACAAGGATCTCGGCTTCGACGGCTTTGCAATCCAGGCCAAGCAGGAAATTGCAGAAGGCTTCACGCCGTTCTTCGTCGGTGGCGCCTTCCCGATCTTCAACACCGACCTCAACGCGGGACTTAACACCGTCGATAGTAATGGGCCTGTGAAACTCGCGAGCCGCGACAAGTGGCTGTTCGGTGCGCAGGGCGGCTTTGGCGCGCGGCTCGACCCTGAAACCAATCTGACCATGGCCTTTGCCTATTACGACTTTACCAATGTGAAGGGCAAGCTCTCCAGCCAGTGTCTCGTGGCCAGCGCTGTCGATATCTGCGATACGGATTTACTGCGTCCGTCCTTTGCGCAAAAGGGCAACACATATATGCGCTTGCGCAACATTCCTTATATCCAGGGCCAGACCACACTCTTCCAGTATTATGGCCTTGCAAGCGACTTCCGACCGGTAGTCGCGAGCGCGCAGCTTGATCTCGCGCAGTTCAATCCGATCCACATCATCCTCGATGCTGAATATGTCTGGAACACCGCGTTCAATCGTTCGGCTGTCGCCGCCGTGGCGGTGTGGCCCAACAACTTCGCGCCATCTCTAACCAGGGGCGTGCAAGGCCCCTACAATGGCGGCAACCAGGGTTGGATGGCGCGCATGACCGTCGGTAACAAGGAGATCAAGCATCTCTGGGACTGGAACGCGCATGTTGGCTACAAATACCTCGAGTCCGACGCGACGGTGGATGCGTTCGTCGATTCCGACTTCGGCCTCGGCGGCACCAACCTCAAGGGCTACTTCATCGGCGGCAATGTCGGCCTTGGCGAGAACATCTGGGCCTCGGTGCGCTGGATGAGCGCGAACCAGATCGCCGGCCTGCCTTACGCCGTCGATATCGTGCAGCTCGATCTCAACGTGAGGTTCTGATCATGCGGCTGCTTCGTCTGTCGTCTACAGCTCTCTTGGCCGTGATGATCTCAACGGCCGCCCATGCCGACCAGGAAACCGATCGCCTGCGCGAGGCGCTGCGCAGCGCGACCGCCCAGGCGCGCACCGCCGAGGACCAGCGCGCGGCGGTCCAGGCCAAGCTGACCGCGGCCGAGCAGGAGCGCGACCGCCTGCGCAAGCAAACCGAGGCCTATCGCGCCCAGGTCAAGGAGGCCGAGCAGTCCTACCGCCAGGCGGTGAAGGACTTCAACGACCGCATCGCCGAGCGCGACGAGTCCCTGGAGAAGTGGAAGAGCGCCTATGGCGAGGCCGCCGGCGTGGCGCGCACCAAGGATGCCGAGCGCGCCAAATTCGAGGGCGAAGCGACCACCTGGAAGGCGAGCGCCAAGGCGTGCGAGGCGAGGAATTCGAAGCTCGTCAGGATCGCCGACGACGCCGTCAAGCAATACGAGAAGATGGATCCGCTGGAGAAGGTGCTCCACCACGATCCCGTGATCGGGTTCAAGCGGGTCGAGCACCAGAACGCCGCGCAGGATCTTCGCGACCAGATCATCGAACAGAAGGCCAAGCCGTGAACCATTTCATCACCGGGAAAATCTTCAGGCACGCGCTGCTCGCTGGCGCGTTCGGCGTCGCCGCGTCGTCGCCGCTCGTGGCGCAGACGCGCACTCCGCCGCAGCCCGCGGCCCCGCGCGCCACGTCTGCGCAACCAGCTCCCGTGGCAACTCAGCCGGCGCCCGCGGCGCAGGAGACGACGGCCGGGAAGGGCGGCGAGATCATCGCCCGCGTCGGCGACAGCGATGTCACGGCAGAGGAAGTGCGGGCCACCATCCAGTTGCTCGATGCCCGCCAGCAGGCGGCGTTGGCGCGCGATCCAGCGCTGTTGAGCCAGACCGTGCGTGCGATCCTCGCCAACCGCCTGGTTCTGAAAGAAGCCGCGGCCAAGAAATGGGACCAGCAGCCCGCCGTGGTGACGCAGCTCGCGCGTGCCCGCGACGCCCTGATCGTCGAGACCTATCTGCAATCGGTCACGGCGGTCGGCGACAGCTATCCTGGCGAAGCCGACATCCGAAGCGTCTACGAGGCCAACGCCAGCGCGTTCCTGGTTCCGCGCCGCTTCCGCCTGGCGCAGATCGTGGTCAACCTCGCCAAGGACGCCGACAAGGCGGCCGAGGACACCGCGCGCAGGAAGCTCGACGACATCGTTCGTAAGCTCAAGCAGCCTGGCGCCGAGTTCGGCGCGATCGCGAAGACCTCGTCCGAAGACGCGGCGACCGCCGGGCGGGAAGGGGAGATCGGCTGGGTCGCAGAGCCCGACATGCGCACCGAGATCCGCAGTCAGGTCACCGGCCTGCCGAAATCCGGAATCAGCGATCCGATCCGGCTCGAGGACGGTTGGCACATCCTGAAGCTGGTCGATACCGAGGCCTCGCATACGCGGCCGCTGGCGGAGGTGAGGGACGCAATCGTGCAGCGCATGCGGGCCGAGCGCGTGGAGGCCAACCGACGTGCCTATGTCGCCGAGCTTCTCAAACAGACGCCGCCGGTGGTCAACGAGATCGCGCTATCGAAGTTGCTCGAATCCCGATCCGACGCCACGCCGTCGCGCTAGCGCGGAAGACGACAGAGTGATGTCCATTTGATGACGGCCGGGACGCCGTCATCCGGGGATGATACAATAGTTAATCGTCGGTAAAAGTATCATAATTATGGTACAATGCGTGTGCTATCCGGGTCACGACACCGATCCCGGGGGCGACATGACCGACCTGACCAATGCGGGTGAATCCACTTCGGTATTCGCGAGCCGATCGCGGCTCCGTCTGGCCGTCCCGTTCAGCCTGATCGAACCCTTGTTCGCGGTGCTCGATTGCGCGATCATCGTCGCGGCCGGCGCCATCGGCGGCATCGCCTATCAGCGCGCGCTCGGCGGCACTGCCGAGGATGCGTTCTTCTATGCCGGTCTCGGCCTGGTCGCGAGCCTCGCCTATGTGCTGGTCGCGCACTCCCTCGGCCTCTACCGGATGAACCAGCTCCTCGACGACGAGCGGGACGGCGGACGGGTCTGGGCCGGCTGGTGCCTTGCCGTGCTCGTGCTTGCGGTCGTGTTGTTCCTGTTCAAATCGGGCGACGACGCCTCGCGCGGCTCGGTGCTCTGCTTCTTTGCGATCGGCGGCGCCGGCCTCCTCGTGGCGCGTTGGCTGGGAAAGCGTGGCCTCCGTTCGGCGCTCGTCGCGGGCACGATCCGCGGCCGCCGCGCCGTGGTGATCGGGACGCAAGGTGAGCTCGCCCAGTTCGCCAAGGCCGATCTGCTCGCCAGGTTCGGCCTGCACGAGGCCGATCGCATCACCCTGCCGCGGGAGGGCGCGGCAAAGCTCTCCGCGCCGGGTTCGCTGCAGCACGATGACGCGCTGATGAAGCGGATCAGGGACGCTGCGGCCGAAGAGATCGTGCTGGCGCTGTCATGGGCCGGCCCGCAGGAGATCGAAGCCCTGCTCGCGCGGCTGCGCGTGATCCCGCTTCCCGTGCGCCTGCTGCCCGATCGCGCGGTGTCGACGGTGCTGCGTCGCCAGACCTCGATGCCGCAACGACTCTACATGGTGGAGGTGCAACCGGCGCCGTTGTCGGCGCTCGATCGCCTGACCAAGCGACTGCTCGACATCGTCGTTGCGGCGACGTCGCTGGTTGTGCTGATGCCTCTGCTGATCCTCGCGGCGGTCGCAATCAAGCTGGAGTCGAAAGGGCCGGTGATCTTCCGGCAGCGCCGCCACGGCTTCAACGGCAAGCCGTTCGTGATCTACAAGCTGCGCAGCATGCATGTGCAGGAGGACGGCGGCGCGGTGGTGCAGGCGACCAAGCAGGATCCGCGCGTGACCCGTCTCGGGCGTCTGCTGCGCCAGACCAGTATCGACGAACTGCCGCAACTGCTCAACGTGCTCCGGGGCCACATGTCGATCGTCGGGCCGCGCCCGCATGCGCTGGTGCATGATTACGAGTACGGCGCCATGATCGCGAACTACGCCTACCGCCACCACGTCAAGCCGGGCATCACCGGCTGGGCCCAGGTGCACGGCTACCGTGGCGGCACGCCGCAGCTCGAACTGATGAAGCAGCGCATCTCGCTCGATTTATGGTATATTGATAATTGGAGCCTTATGCTCGATATCTATATCATGTTCCGGACGGCTTTCGAGTTGATACGGCCGCGCAACGCCTACTGATGGGAACCGTCACGGGGCGGATCGCGTTCCGAAACGGCTCAAATAGTTAACATTGATTCATTTGTCCGTCCGCCGGACCGTTCCTGCTGGTCGGTGCGGCCCTCGATTGCCGGTGCCGGTAATCATGGCTACAGGAGATTCCGTGCGCCTATTGAAAAGGTTCACGATTCGCGCTTACTAAGACCCGGGCTGGGGCAATTCGGGCCTGAGGGGACCCATTATGGTTGGCAAGAGGCATGCCTCCGACGAGATTTCGGCCAAGCTGGCGCAGGCCAACGAACTCGCGGCCAAAGGCAAGACCCAGCGCGAGATCTCCAAGGCGCTTGGCGTCAGCATCATGACTTATCATCGCTGGAAGAAGATGCTCAAATCTTCACCGGCCGTGGATCATGGGAATCGCCTTGTCGAAAGCACGTCGCGCCCGGCGACGGCGGCGGACGGCAGCTCCGAAGAGACGATCAAGCGGCTGGAACTCGAGAATGCGCAATTGCGCCGTCTCGTCACCGACATGCTGCTCGAAAAGCTGAAATACGAAGAGGAATTGCGGGCGCGTCAGGGCTCGCGGATCCGTCGGCCGGATAACGGCTAAGCTAGGCTCCCCTCATATAGTATCCGTTCTGGTAGATGCCGGGCTGCTCGAACCTTTCGAGCAGCTTCAGGTTGGCCTTGTTCAGGACGATACCGAGCAGGCGGTCGTGCAACTCTGTCTCGGCGAGCAGGTGACGGCGCACCGTCTTGATGCTGGTGGCGCCCCATTCCACGACGAAGACGAAAGAATCGATCGCCGGAACGATCGCCCGGACGTCGACGACCGGCGCCAGCGGCGGCAGGTCGACGATGATGTAATCGTAGCTCTGGCGTAGCCGCTCCAGGAGGTCGCGAAACCCTTGCGAGGCCAAGACCTCGTCCGAGTGGACCGGGGCCTCGGTGAGCAACAGCGGCAGCAAGGCAAGTCCCGTGCTCGGCTCCAGGCCGGTGGCCTTGGCAAGGTCGAGCTTGCCGTTCATGACCTCGAGCCATCCGGCCTGCGGCCGCGGCGTCAGTGACCGCGCCAGCGTCGGGTTGCGCAGATCGGCGTCGATCAGCACCACGCGCCGGCCGGCGTCGGCCATCAGCGCCGCAAGGTTGGCGGCGACGGTGGACTTGCCTTCGCTGGGGAGGGTGGAGGTGATGCCGATGACCTTGGTCTCGCGGACATTGGCCTGCAGCCACGCGCTCACCTTGATGGCGCGGAATGCCTCGGTGAACACCGAAATGGGATCGTCGACCGCGCGCCGTTTCAGGGAATCGCTGAAAGCGTAGCGTGGCTGCTGCGCCGGCGCAGGCTTCAGCGCGACATGGTCCGTCGTTGCTTGCGGCGGCGGAAGAGCGGCGAGATCGCCGGGATCGGCCGCCATGATGGCACCGGATCGCGGCAGCACCGGCGCGGCCGACGCGGAGGCCAGCGGGATCACGGACAGGCAGCGCGCGCCGAGCTCCTGTTCGACCTGCCGCGCCGTACGGAACACGCCGTCGACGGCCTCGCGCAGCGCCGCGATGCCGATCCCGGCCATCAGCCCCAGCGAGAGCGAAATGGCGAGCACCAGCGACGTCACCGGCCTGCTTTTCCTGGTCGGCGCGACCGCCGGGCTGATGATGCGCGCGTCGGTGATCGGGAACGATTGCTGCTGGATCGCCTCCATGTAGCGCTGGAGGAAATTGTCGAACAGCGTGTGATAGACCTTGGCAGAGCTCTCGAGCTCGGCAAGGCCGAGCCGGTCGCGGTTGGTGAGCTGTCCTTCCGACACCAGCGCGGCCAGCGACCGTTCCATGCTTTCCTGGCGCGTGCGGGCGATCTCGTAGTCGCTTCTGTAGCTGCCCGCGATCCGCCCGAGCTCGGAGCGGATGTTGCGGCGGATCTCTTCCATCTGGTCGCGCAGATTGGCCGCCGCAGAATGGTCGGCGCCGTAGCGGCTGGAGATGTTGGCCTCGCGCGCGGATAGGTCGATATACTGGTTGCGCAGCCGGGTGATGACGTCGTTCTTCAGCGTGTCTGCGACCGCGCCTTCGCTCACGTCCAGTTTCTGGACCTGCTCGATCCGGTCAAGGCGCGCCTTGGCCTCGCTGGTTGCGCCGCGTGCGGTCGCAAGCTGGCTGTTCAGCTCGTAGAGCTGCTGCTCGCCGATCAGCCGGCTGAACGTGCTGGCGCCGGCCGTCGACGAGGCGCTGGCGCCGCCGAGATCGACGATGTTGTTCTTTTCCTTGAAGTCCAGCACGGCGCGGTCCGCCGCCGCCGCCTTCGACTTCAGCTCGTTGATGCGGTCCTGCAGCCACGCGCCTGCGCGTGTCACAGTCTGGTATTTGGCGCCGAGCTGGTCGTCGATATAGGCCTCCGCGATGGCGTTGGCGACCTTTGCCGCGGTCGCGGCGCTCTTTGCCGTGTACGAGATGTTCAGCGCATAGGTCTTGTCAGCGCGCGCGATGCTGCGATGGGCGAGAAACTCGTCGAGCGCCCGCTGCTCGCGCTCGTCCGCACTGCCCGCGGCGGGGGAGGCGAACGGGTTCCAGCTGCTCGTTCCCGAAAACTCGGGATCGTCGGCAAGATGCAGGTCCTTGACGACGGCGAGGCCAAGCTTGCGCGAGGCCAGGATCTCGACCTGCGAGCCCACCTGAAGCGTGTCGAGCGGGATGTCGCCCTGCGGCTGGAGCTGGTTCTGCAGCACCCGCAGCGTGGTGCTGTCGATCAGCAGCGTGGTGGTGGCGGTGTATTGCGCCGGTGTGACCAGCAGATAGAGAACTCCGATCGCAAGCGCCACGGCGGGCGCGATCAGAAATACCCGGTATTGACGCCGGGCGAGTCCGGTCACCTGGTCGATCAGGGCCGACATCGAGCCCGAGGCGTCGTCCCGCCCGTGGTCGACATGTGTTCTGCGCACCAGCATATCCATCGTCGATCAGATCCTCGGCGCCTGGCACGGCCGGCACATGTTACTCAATCCATCCCGCCGCACGGACGGCGACGGCATGAACGGGTCGGACCGGCAGCTTGTGAGGAAACGGCGTGACCGCGGCCTCGACGCACGCGCCAGCCGCGCCGCCAGATCGGGTCCATCACGCTCATCGCGTTATCTCTAACGAAGAAATAATACACAATTGCAACACGGGATCGGCGCGGCGTGCGCGCAGGCGCCGATGCCGTCCGGTTATATGTTATTCATATCATCCGCTTAGGTCGCGGGCGCGTTGTGTTCGTGCCTGGAGCCGGCCGGGACACGTCCGGCGACGATCTTGGACGCGCCGCTCAGGTGGGCGGCGAAATATCTAGCATGATCTCGTTGCGACGGAAAATCGGCAGCGTCCACGGCGGATTGTAGAAAGCGAGCAGCGGCTCGCCCGTGGTTGCGATGCTGTGGCGGGCGGCATAGTCGCGCAGCTCGAGCGTCTTGGCCTTGATGACCTCGTCGGAGGCGAGGCCCAAAAAACCGATCGCGAGCATGCGCCTGGCCGCCTGGGGATGGAGGGTGACGCGCGGATCCTTCGGCGCGGGCAATTTGTCGAGTGTCCAGTCCGAGGGCATCACGAAGCGGACGGTCCAACGGTCGCTTGCTCCGGCCTGTTGCGTGACCGGTGCGGTCATGGCGATCTTCGAACTGGCCTGCTGCTGCACCGGCGCGGTCATCGCGATCTTGGTGTTCGGCGTGTTGGCGCCGAAGATGTAAGCCGCGATCAGCCTGAAACCCTGTTCGATCGCAGGCTTGCGCTCCCCTTCGACCTCGGCTTCGGCTACGATCATCGCGCCGTAATCGCGGACCTCGATCGCGCCGTCCTGCTTCACGACGTCATATTTCGGCTGCTCGACCCGGCTCATGATGGGTCCCGCGGCAATGGCGGCGACGACGCAAACGACGAGGATCGCGAGGAGCCAGAGCATTGCCGTGCGCTTTCTGCCTCTCCTCGCGGCATCCTCGACAGGCGCCCCTGTGGTCGTCATGGATTGCAAACCTCACACCACATCGGATCGGAACTCAAGCGTGGCGGCCTGATTTTCCGCTGCATTCGGTGGCCGCAGGTTGTGCAGCCGTAGATCTCTGCGCGGATCCGCCGCGTCGGCTGCTCGCAGTCGCGGCAGGGCAGGCCGCGCTCGACATCGACCAGTCCGAAGCCGGGCCGTCCGCAACATGAGCACAAACGCGCCGTGCGGAGCGCCAGATGTCGCGCAAGGCGCGCGATGGAGGACATCCGCGTCGGGTTAACATGGGCGCGCATGTCGGTGGTCGCAAGAGCGCGATCCCCGGTCGCGAAGGCCTTGGTCAATGCGGCCCGGAGCGAGGCTGCATCCGCAATGCCCTTCGCGATCATGGTTCGCGCCGGATTGTCCCTTTGCACCACCAGCGCATGGCTTGGAAAACCTGCGCGCTGCAGAAAGGTCTCGATTCCGTCGAGCGGCCCGAGGCTGATGTGGCCCAGGTTCGTGGTGGTGCGCCGCTGGACCACGATGTCGTGGCTGCCGGCTGCTTCGCAGAGCACCAGCACCTCGAGGCCCGCGGCCGTAAAGGGCGCATGCGGGTGCGGGCCGAACGCGCCTTCGCTGCCGATGCCGAGATCGGCTCCGGTGGTCTCGATCGCAAGCCGGGCTTTCAACCGCGCGGCCTCGACCACGGTGCCGACGCGCGGGACCTCGCCCGTGAACGTGCCGAGTGCATCGGTGTCGACGGCAGGCGCCGTGGTGAGTGTGATGCCGAACCACTGGCAAAGGGGCGGCGCGATGGCGCGCTCCTTGCCGTGCATGGTGGCGACCGCGGCCCACAGCCCTCGATAGGGATGGTTCGGCTGTACCCGGCAGAGGGCCGTCATGCGCTCTCCCAGACCCGGGGCGACACGCAGCGGCGAATGATGCGGCCATCCGGGCTGAGCGAGTGCAGCATGACCCAGCCATTGGCGACGAGGTCGCGCACGGTCTGATGGCGCTCCATGACGGCACCCATGGCCGCTTCCGGTGCGGCGATGAAGACGTTGAGACGGATCGGCTCGTGCACCGGGCGCTCGCCGTCATGCACCGATTGCAAGGGCAGCCCGACGCGCAGATCGCCGGCATTGCCCTCGATGACGCCAAGCTGGCCGACGATGTTGTGAAGCACCTTGTTGCCGGCGCCGAACGCCGAATTGTTCACGGTCGAGCCGAAATATTGCAGGTTGATCCAGCTCGCGACCACCATGGGCGCGGTCATGATCAGCTCCAGCACCCGGTCGTTGTCATCCCGCTCATGTTCGTAGCTGTGCAGGAACGCCCGTCCGGCGAAATCGATGCCGCGCGTCAGCGCCCGGGGGGCGGCAATGAACGCCGCGTTGCCGGCAAGGCCCCATTCGGGACGGACCTGCGACCAGTCGCGGCTGCGCGCGATCACGCGGGCGTCGATGTTCGTGCGCTCTTCCAGGCCAAGCAGCGCGCTGCGCTCCAGCCGGGCAAGACCGGCCGCCTTGGCGAGCCGCTCCTTGAGCAAGGCGAGGTCCGGCGCCAGGTCCTGCGGCAGCTGCTCGACGTCGAAGATCCTGACATCGTCCGTGGTGGTGTCGTGCAGGGCGCCCAAAAACCAGGTGTGGGAGGGAATGGCGATCCCCTTGTCGGCGAGGCCCTTGCGGACCTCTGCGTCATTGAGGATGGACGCTGCGACCCGTGCGTTGGCTTCGCCGGTGTGGCCGCCGCAGGCGCCGCAGTCGAGACCCGAGGCGTGCGGATTGTTGACCGTGGTGCTGCCATGCCCTGCAAGCAGGACAAGTCGCGCGAACGGTCCGGTCAGCGACATCGCCTTCAGCACCGCCTCCGCCATTGCAACCCGCTGCGCGGGCGTAAAGCCGGTCGCCCGGCCTGCGACCTCCGCTGGCCTGAGGCGCGGGCCGACCCGCGCCGACACCGCATCATCCAGTCCGTCGAGGCTTGGGGACGGGACGGGCCGCGTGAGACCGGCACTGTCGGTCACGATCTTGGCAGCGAATCCGAGCCCTGCCGTCTCCACGAACGAGAATGAGGACACGGCCGAGACCTTGAACGACTTCCAGGCCTTGGCGGCGCGCCGCCTGAGCAGTCGCAGCCCGAGGATCCTGCCTTCCTCGGCCGCGTCGGCGCCTTTGACGGCCTCGCAGACCACAAAGGCCGGTTTCAGCAGAACCGGGCATTGCGCTCCGCCGCGCGCTTGCCCGATCGGCACATATTCGATCGGGAAGCCGAAGAAGCCCGCAAAACCGATGGTCTCGACCTCGGGATAGGCGGTCTCCAGCGCGCGCCGGAAGATTTCCGAACGCACGTCGATGCAGAACGCCGCTTGCACCGGTGGAGCAATGACGGCGGACTCGGCCCGCTTGCGGCCGGCGTTGTCGAGCAGCGTCCGGGACAGCCGCCGGCGGAAGGCGATCTCGTAGGCTTCCTGGAGCAGCAGATCGACGCCGAGCTCGGGTGTTTCATCGAGCCTGTGATCCGCCGGAAGCTGCGCGGCATCGCGCATGGCCTCGTGCCAGGCCGCGCGAAATCTCGCGTCGGAACGCGCGTTGAACAGCGCGAACCCCCATGCCAGCCGGATCGCAAGCAGCTCAATCAGTGTATCGTCGGTCTTGCCGTCCAGCTCGGCATCCCATCCCGCATAGCGAGCATAGGCCGACCAGCCGCCGATGTCGAACAGCGCGCGAAACAGATAGTCCTCGATCGCTCGCCCGGGAATGCCGAGACGCTGGATCACAGCCGCGATGCAGGCGAGGGGATCGCCCGGCAATTCGCGCACCGTGGCCCTGAAGCCCGAAATTCCCATCGCCTCTGGATTGCGGTCGAACCGCGCGAGCGCGCGCCATGCCGCATAGGGTTTCAAGGTGCGGACAGGCATGGGCCAGTTCGCCTGGCCGCCGTCGAAATAAGCGGCGCAGAACGAAGAGATTTCGTCGATCATGAAGGCGACCAGCGACACCTGCCGGTCGCCTTCGGCGAGCCGGTCGAGAACCTCGGCGATGGTCGCGACCACAGCCGGAGGTTTCGATGATGGGTCCGCTTCCTGCCGTGCGGCCTGCTTCAGCCGCGCAAGGTCCATGTCCTCCAAGGGATGGATGGCGAGCGCCGCCTGGAGTGCGTCGTCGTCGATCAATCCCTGCGCGATCGCATCGCGATAGAAGCTGCGCGGCATCAGCATGCGCGTTCGCGCGATGCGATTGAAGGCCGCGCATGTCGCGGCAAAGGACTGGTCGGTGAAGCCGAGGAACGGATTGACCGCGACGAAGTGCTTCAATGGCCAGAGCGGGGCGATCCGCTTGCAGGCGGCATTGATCGAGGCGATCAGGTCTGCGTCGGGGTTGGCGTCTTGGGTCTGGTCGATGTCGTCGAGAGCGGCGCGTGCGAGTGCGGTCATGGGAGCGGCTTTCCTGGAACGACGGGGACGGTTGATCGGCTCGATCATGCCTGGCGGCGCGGCCAGAACGACAGCACAAGCCGGTTGGCGATCGTATTGAGATAGAGGCCCTGGCGGAGATGGACGTAGGCCGCGATCCAGAACGGCGCCTCGGCGCGCCGCATCATCTGGTTCTGAAACAGCGTCACCGCCGCGAAGGATACGACGACGAACGCGGCGATCGTGGTGGAAAGCGGCCCGGCCACGCCGGCGTGGCTGGGAAGGCTGCCGCCCACGAGCACGGTCATGCCGGCCTGCAGCGCGAAGTAGACGACTGCGACCCCGACCGCCGTTGCGCCGGCGCGGCCGATCACGAATGCGCTCGGACGTTCGTCGATCGCGTTCGCCATCAGGTGGACGAGGCCCATCAGGAGGATCAGGCCGAACGCGATCTGGGCGGGATTGGTTTGCAGCGTGATGCCGAAGGCGGCGGCGGCTGCGAAGGTCAGGCCGGTCACCGCCGCGAGCGCGAGCAGCAGGCGGCCGGGATGCGGCTGTCCGCCCGGGCTCGGCGTCCACGACGCCCGGGCGAGGTCCATGACGCTGCCGGAGGACAGGAAGGCATGCGCCTTGTAGAGCGAATGCGCGAGGATGTGGAGCAGCGCGGACGAGAAGGCGCCGAGGCCGCACTGGAGCAGCATGAAGCCCATCTGCGCGATGGTCGAATAAGCCAGCTGCACCTTGACCGAGGTCTGCGTCAGCATGACGAGCGAACCGAACAGCGCGGTCGCGCCGCCGACGACCGCGAGCACGTTGAGCGCCGGTGACGCGAGCAGAAGAAGGTCGGCGAGGCGCAGGATCAGGAAGCCGCCCGCATTGATGATGCCGGCATGCAGCAGCGCCGATACCGGCGTCGGTGTTTCCATCACCTCGATGAGCCAGCCATGCAGCGGCAATTGCGCCGATTTGAGCATGGCGGTGAAGACGATCAGCAGCGCGGCGAGGGTGATGGGCACAGTGGCCCCGTCCACGTGACCCGCGCGGGCGGCCGCGTTGAGATCGGCGATGTCCAGCGTGCCGAACCGCGCATAGATCAGGACGATCGCCGATAGCAGGCAGAGATCTCCGATCCGGCTGGCGACGAATTTCTTGCTGGCAGCGCGCCGCGCCGCGGGCCTGTCGGCGTAGAAGAGCAACAGCTTGTTGAGCGCGAGGCTGGTCGCGATCCAGGCGAGCAGCAGCAGCGCCAGATTGCCGGAGATCAGCAAGGTCTGGACCGATGCCAGCGTCAACAGGAGCCAGGTGGTGAATTTGGCGTGGCCCGCATCGCCGTCCAAATAGTTGCGGCTGTAGCGCACCACGACGAGCCCAACGAAGCTGACGAGCAGCAGCATCGTCACGGCGAGTTGGTCGAGACTGATCGAGAGCCCCACCCCGCCGGCCCCCAGCAGGGGCGAACGAACCGGGCCGAGGATCGCGACGCCCAGTGCGGACAGCGCGGCAAGAGCCAGCGCGACGGAGGCCGCGGTAATTGCCAGACCGGCAAATCCGCGCGGGGTCCCCGCAAGCCGCGCGCCAGCCAGCGCCGTGGCGACGAGCGTGAGGGGCGCCAGAACGGCAAGTGCGCAAAGCGAGGCGGCCATCGATTTCTCCGGCGGTGGGGGACGCGTGCTGCCGAAGGGGTAGAACCGTTCGCTGATTTATAAAAATTCAAATATTGAATGCTTTTGTTAGTTTAAATAGAATAGTCCGATGCCGCATCTCAACTACCACCACCTCCGCTATTTCTGGGTCATCGCCAGCGAAGGCAGCATGAGCCGCGCCGCCAAGCGCCTCAACGTGTCGCCATCGTCGCTGTCGGTGCAACTCAAGGCGCTGGAGGACCAGCTCGACCAGCAGCTGTTCGACAGGCGCGGCAAGAGCCTGCAGCTGACGGAGGCAGGCCGTATCGCGCTCGACTACGCCAACACGGTGTTTCAATCGGGACATGAGCTGATCGAGGCCATGGCGGGGCTTCGTCCCGGGCGGCAGACCCTGCGGGTCGGCGCGGCGGCGACGCTGTCGCGAAACTTCCTGATCGGCCTGCTGAGGCCGCTGGTGGGCCGCGAGGATGTCGAACTCGTGATACGCTCGGGCGTGCTCGCCGACCTGCTCGATCAGCTCGACGCCCACAAGCTCGACCTCGTGCTTGCCAATCATCCGGCCGCCCCGGATTCCGAGACGTCGTTCGACAACACGTTGCTCGCCGAGCAGCCGGTCAGTCTGGTCGGACGTCCCTCGAAAAGCCGCAGCCGTTTCCGGTTTCCTGAGAGCCTCGCCGAAACTCCGGTGGTGCTACCCGGTCGTGGCAGTTCGCTGCGCTCGGCATTTGATTCCCTGGTCGGACGGGCCGGCATCCGCCCCCTGATCTTCGCCGAAGTCGATGACATGGCGATGTTGCGCCTGATGGCGCGCGAGAGTCCGGGGGTGACGCTGGTGCCGCCGGTCGTGGTCGTCGACGAGTTGCGCACCGGCGTGCTCGTCGAGCGATGCCGGGTGAAGGACCTGAAGGAGCAGTTCTTCTCCATCACCCAGCATCGCCGCTTTCCGAACCCGCTGGTCTCGGCCCTGCTGCAGCGAACGGGACGATCGGTCTGATGCCGCGCCGTGACGACGGCAACGCGGTCGCTCTCGCGAGCCAGGTTGATACGGTCGCAGAGGGCTAGCTACGCTGCAGGTTCAATATCCGTCTTCGCAAAATTATTGCCGACATAAAGCAGTGCGCAGCCGTGTTCCCGGGCTACGTCATATGCGAAGCAGTCGCCGAGGTTGAGGCCCGCAGGATGGATGCCCTTGCCCCAACGCGAATAGGCCTGCGCGACGCGTTGAGCCGATGCCTGTGTCACCGGTATGACGTTCAAGCCGAGGTGATCGACAAACTCGTCATCTCCGCGCCGACGCCACGCCGCGATGCGACGATCAGGCATTCGGCCACGGTCGCAGCCGATATCACGATTTCGTCGGCAGTTTCGAGCGCAGCGATGCACGCAACGGCTTGCTGTCCATCAAGGATGATCGCCATGAGCGCCGACGTGTCGACCGCGATCATTCGGGTAGGCCGTCGTCACCATAGAGAAAGTCCTGGCTGCGCGCCGCGCCCGGGCCTCGACTTGCCTTGGCCGCACCGCTCAAGCGCGCCGCTTCAAGAAGTGACCGGCGTGTGGTCTGGTCCGATGGAAGCTTGACCGGGACAAGCCGAACCGCGGCGTGTCCATGTCGTGTCAGGATCACCTCGTCGCCGGCCTCCGGCGCGGCGTACAAGCTCGGTCAATTGTCCCTTGGCGTCGCTGACGGAGACCCGCATCTCATTGCTCTCTAAGCGTTTTCTTAAATTGACCTGAAAGTGGTCCAAGTCAACATGATGATGCCAACCACCGCCCTGCGGACAGCGTCCCCATGCCATTCCGAACCAACATTCCTCGGCCCCCCGGTCTCGGGCTAAGACATGTCCCACAGGCGTGATCCGCGCCTGCCGGGCAGGCGACGTTTGGAATGCGGTTTCTGAAATCTGGCAGCGGGATGATCGGCGTCCTGCTGGTTCTCGCGATCACCCAGCTCATCGGATGGGCGACGATCACCCTCCCGGCCGTCGTCGGCCGCGAGTTTGCGGCCGATCTCGGCCTGAGCCTGCCGGCGGTGTTCGCGGGCAATTCGGTGTTTTATGTCACCATGGGTCTTTGCGCGCCATGGCTCGGCAAGGTTTTTACACGGCACGGCGCCCGCAAGGTGATGATGGTGGGTACGGTCGTCACGGTGCCGGGCTATATCGTCCTGTCCTTGGCGCGTGATCCGCTGCTGTATTTCGCCGGCTGGGTTCTTCTCGGCATGGGCGGCAGCGCCACGCTGTCGACCGGGGCCTATATCATGCTCAACGAGATTGCCGGACGGCAGGCCAAGAGCGCCATCGGAGCCTTGATGCTGGTGTCGGGCCTGTCGAGCAGCATTTTCTGGCCGACCACGTCGTTTCTGAGCGATCATTTCGGCTGGCGCATCACATGCCTCGCGTATGCGGCGATGCTGTTGCTGATCTCGCTGCCGCTGCTGGCCTTTGGCGCGCCGCGCCGGCGTGTGTCGAGGGGGGAAGCCGCACCGGCCGTCACGCCATCCAGGATTTCCAGGGCGTCTACGCTTCCGCGAAGCACCTTCGTCCTCGTGGTCTGCGCGATCACGCTCAACGCCTTCGTCCAGTTCGGCCTCGGCGCCGTGCTGATCGAACTGTTGCGGGCAGAGGGCCTGTCGCCGGCACAGGCGATCGCGTTCGGCTCGATGCTCGGCGTGATCCAGGTCAGCGCCCGCGGGCTCGATTTCCTTGGCGGCGGGCGATGGGACGGCATCACGACCGGGCTCGTCGCGGGTGCCGCGCTGCCTGTGGCCATGCTGCTGCTGATGATCAGCGAGGGCGCGACCTGGGCGGTCGCGGTCTTCATCCTGCTCTATGGCGCGGGCAGCGGCGCCATGGCGGTGGCGCGGGCGACGATCCCGCTGGTGTTCTACGACCAAGCCGAGTTCGCCAAGGCGATGTCGATGATCGCGCTGCCGCTGAACCTCGCCTCCGCCATCTCGCCGCCGCTACTGGCCGGCCTGCTCACCCAGTTCGGCAGCCGCGGCGCGCTGGGTCTCACTCTCGTCTTCTCCTGCGCGACGGTGCTGATCCTGGTCCTGCTCGGCCGCCGCCGTCCACGGGTGGCTGCGGCGGTCGCCGCCTAAGTGAAGCCGGAAATCTTCGCAGCGCGGAATTCGCCGCCCGCAGGCGGCCTGCGCTGCAGGAGGGGGGATGGCCGTATGCCCGGCTTGCAGTGCTCACGGCGCGAAAATGGTGTATCCGCAGGCAGCGCGTGTCGCGATCTCGCCGCCGCGCCAAGATCAGTTCCAAGATCCCGTTTCCCGGAGGAAATCGACATGTCGGCCTTGCCGCTCTCAGGCATCAAGATCCTTGACCTCACCCGTGTGCTTGCCGGGCCCCTGTCGGCCCAGATGCTGGGCGATCTCGGCGCGGAGGTGATCAAGATCGAGCGGCCGGGCACGGGCGACGACGCGCGCGCCTTCGGCCCGCCTTACCTCACCGATCCCGAAGGCAAGGCCAACAACAACAACTCGTTCTACCTCTGCGCCAACCGCAACAAGAAGTCGGTCACGGTGAACATCGCCAAACCCGAGGGGCAGGCGATCATCCGCGAGCTTGCCAAGGACGCCGACGTCTTCATGGAGAATTACAAGGTCGGCGATCTCAAGCGCTACGGCCTCGACTACGAGACCATCAAGGCGATCAACCCCGACATCATCTATTGCTCGGTCACCGGCTTCGGCCAGACCGGGCCCTACGCGCCGCGCGCCGGCTATGACGCCATCCTGCAGGCGATGGGCGGCCTGATGAGCGTCACCGGCCATATGGACGGCGAGCCCGGCGAGGGCCCGATGAAGGTCGGACCGTCGATCGTCGACTACATGACCGGCATGAACACCTCGATCGGGATTCTCTCGGCGCTCTACCATCGCGATGCCAATGGCGGCGAGGGCCAGCACATCGACGTCTGCCTGTTCGACACCGTCATCGCATCGCTCTCGCACTGGCTGCAGATCTTCCTCGTCAACGGCAAGACACCGCCGCGCCGCGGCACCTGGGGCAATGGCGGAATGCCCGCCGGCGTGTTCCGCTGCACCGATGGCGAACTGATGCTGGTGGTCGGCAATGACGGCCAGTTTCGCAAGACCTGCGCGGTCCTCGGCGAGCCGGACCTCGCGAACGATCCTCGCTTCGTCAAGAACAACGACCGCGTCGTGCACGGCAAAGAGATCATGGCAATCTTCGCCGGCCTGTTCCTGAAGCAGAAGGTATCCTACTGGCTGGAGAAGCTGGAGGAGGCCGGCGTGCCGTCAGGCCCGATCAACAATTTCGAGCAGGTGTTTGCCGATCCGCACGTCCAGTCGCGGGGCATGCGGGTGAGGGTCGACCATCCCTTCGAGCCTAATCTTTCGCTGATCCGCAACGCAGTGACGCTCTCGGGCACCCCGATCAAGGACTACCGCGCTCCGCCGCTGCTCGGCGAGCACACACAGGAAGTCCTCGGCGGCAAGCTCGGCTACGATGCCGACAAGATCGCGGCGCTGAAGCAGCAGGGCATCATCTAGGATATTTTTGATAGCCCGATGCTGCGCTACCAGGCGTAGCGCAGCGATCCCTGGGCGGAGACGCCGCGCGCGCCTCCTGCCAGTTCTCCGGTCACCCTTGCGCCGAGCGTGACGTTGTTGACGAAGCGCAGCTCGGCGCCGGAGGAGAGCAGGGCGGAATCCTTCGGCGCGGCCGCACCGTAAACGGTGAAGGCCGATCCGGGCAGCGCCTGAAACTCCGCGCTCATGGGCCGGTCGGTGTTGGTGTCGTGCACCCAGGCGAGCTGTGAGCGGAACGACAATGTCGCATCGTTGCCGGCGGCGACGGTCTGGTCGAAGCGGCTGCCGAGCTCGGTCCGCAGTGTGGCGGTGCTGCGCGAGCCGTAGTTGAGTGCGAAGGCGCCCGTTCCCGAGGCCGCGCTCTCGCTATAGGCCGGCGTATAGAAGTTCTGTCCCTGCAGGGCGGCATAAGGGGTGATGGCGACGAACTGCATCGGCACCCGGTAGCCCGCCTCGATGCGTCCGGCAAAAGTCTGGCCTTCGACGCGCGCATTGAGCTGATCGACGCCGGCGAGATTGACGGTGCGGCTGGTGCTGATGCCGTTCCAGGCATAGGCTAAAGCGCCGGACAGATAGGCCGCTCCGGCCCTATGGATGCCATAGGCGCCGATCTGGAACACGTCGCTGCGGCCGTTGCCAAGGCCATTGCTCAGGCTCCAATTGGTGCCGCCGCCAGCGAGCGCGAATCCCAGCACGGTGTCGGCGCTGGCCCGGTAATCGGCGCCGGCGACGATCCCATAGGTTCGCGGCGTCACATCATGTGAGCCGAGCACGACGCTTTCGCCGTTGACCTTGCCGGCGCTGCCATAGCTGCCACCCCACACGCCCCAGCGCCGGTCGAGCACGGACTCGTCGCGCCCAGCGCGGGCCGGGGAGGTCGCCGCATAGGCCGACGCAAATGCCGGCGGCAGGCGGCTCTCTTCGGCGTAACCCATGGCGCCGCCGTTCGCGGCCTGGCCGCCGAAGGCGGCGTGACCGGTGTTGGTGAGCAGCGAGACGAAACCGTTCATCGACTGGAACGCGGTCGTCGCCGCGCCGGTCGCGACCTCGCCGGACAGGCTGTCGAGCGCGGAGGCGAGAGCTGCGCCGGACAGCGAGAAGATCGCGGCGAAATTGCCGGAGGCCGCGCCGCCGTTCAGCGCGGCGTCGATGCTGCTCGCCACATTGCGCTGGTTGATAGTCCCGTTGACGAGCGAGTCGGCCAGCGCCGCCTGATCGACGACGATATAGGCGTCGTTCGCGTCGTAGCCGAGATGGGCCTTGATCGATCCGGTGAGGTCGAGGCTGCTGAAGGTGCCGCTGAGGCCGCCTGTCGCCGTCAGGATCACGAGGCTCTGCCCCACCACGAAGCCGCCGCCGAGCTGGACCGCGCGCGCGAGGCCGCCGGTCAGTGTCGCCGTGCCGTTGACGATGGTCTTGTCGGCGCTGCCGCCGGCGAGGCCCACCTGGTAGATGCCGCCGAGGCTGAGGCTTCCGTTCACCGTGACGGTGCCGGTGGGAGCGAAAGTGCCCGTGCTGGTGAAGGCCAGCGCACTGCCGTTGAAGACGGTGCCGTTGCCGGCGTTCAGGATGCCGGTATTGGAGAGGGTGGTGCTGCCGGTTCCGAAAGAGTTGGCGCCGGTGGTGCTCCACGTCCCGTCATTGGTGATCGTATTGGACCCATTCCCGAGCGTGATGCGGCCGTAGAGGGTGCCGCTGTTCGTGATGGTACTTGCGCCGCCGCTGGTCATGATGGCCCAGCGCGTTTCCGGCGCGGCAAGCGTGCTGCTGATGAGGGCGCCGGCGGCGTTGTCGATCGAGATCGTTCCGCTCGTCGAGACCGCCCCCATGACGGGGTCAGGACCGCTGCCGAGCAGCGAGCCATGATTGGTGATGGTCGTGGACCCGGAGCCGGCGGTGCTGCCGAGGGCGTCGTCGTTCGTCGAGCGCACCGTGCCGTAGTTCGTGATCGTGACGCTGCCGTTGCCGCCTGCGATCGTGCGGATGCCGATAAACGCCGAATAGACGTCAGCCGTCGTGACGTCGATGTTGCCGGCGCTGGTCATGACGAAAACGCCGGTACCGGCGATCGGCGTGGCGGCGAGCCCGATCGAACCGCCAGTCTGGTTCACGGTGGCGTTGCCCGTGCTCTGCTGAGACAGATAGACACCGGTCGCTCCGGAACTGGCCGACGTGAGCAGGGTGCCGCCGCTCATGTTGAAGACGAGGTTGCCCGAACCGCTGCCGTAGAGCGAAACCGCCGTCGAAGAGCCGGAGACTGTTCCACCGGTGACCGTCACCGTCTGGTTGCCGCTTCCGAAACCGCTGGTCGCGATCGCGTCGCTGCTGGCGGAGGTAATGTCAAACCCGGATGTAATGTTGACCGTTCCCGCGCCGTTCTGCTGCGTGTAGATGCCGGTGGCTTCGGAATTGATGCTCGCCCCCGGGGCGATCGTGAAATCGGTGCTGCCGGAAACCACGATGCCCCAGCGTACATTGCTGATGGCGCCGACACCGGTGATGAATACGCCGCCGGTGCCGGCTGTCCTGACCGAGATGCCGATATTGTTTCCGACACCCGAGCCGGGGCCGGTGATGGAGCCGGTGCGATTCACGGTCACGGTGCCCGCATTGGCCCCCTGATCGATCTGGATGCCGTAGCCGTCGGTCTTCGTGTACACGATGTTGCCGCTGCCGCTGATAGTGACGTTGCCTGTGCCGGTGGTCGCATTCTGGGTGTTCACCTCGACACCGGTGCCGCCAGAAATGTTTCCGGTCCCGTCGAGCAGGATATTGGCGGGGCCGTAGGAGGTCAGAGCGACGCCGACACTTGAGCCGACTGAGCCGGTATTTGAGACGTTGCCGTTGACATGCGCGGTGAGATCGCCCGTCGGCGACGTACTCTGCGAGAACAGCATCAGCGAGGCGACGCCGGTGCCGTCGATCGTGGCCCCGCTGGCGCTGTTGTAGGTGATCGACCCGTTGTCGGTTTGAAGTGAAAGCGCGCCGGTGACGGCGTTGGAGGTCTGATTGATGGCACCGTTGTTCGTGAATGTGATGCCCGCGCCGGTTTCCGAGGTGGTGATCGCAAGACCGTAGCCGCCGACGGTGACGCCGCTGGCGATCTGGCCGGTGATGTTGCCGCCGGTGGTGAATTGCTGGGTGTCGTCGTTCGACGACGCCGTGGCGGCGTCGGTGTTGGTGTTGTGGACGGTCACGGTGTCGGCGCTGCACGACACGCCGTTGGGGGTGGAGGTGATGTCGCAATTGGCCGCAGCCGGGCTGGCGCTCCAGATCGTCGCCAGCGCCGTCATCGACAGCAGCGCGCCGGTGGGCCGGAAGCGCAAGCCTTTATGTTTATATTCCAGCACGTCTCTTCCCCGTCATCCCATGGCACCGGACGGCCTGCGGCCGGCCGGTTGAATCGGAGGCGACAACACAACATCGGCTGCAGCGTCGCTATCGGGATTCGACGAACCGGGCGGGATCGCCGATGAAACGGGCGGGTCCATGGGGACAAGGCGGCCGGGCGGCGATATCTTCCGGGGCCTGAAGGGGGTACATGATCGGGATGCGCTTGATCGATCGGCTGAACGTGACGGGAGACCGGAGCTCCTGGCTTCTCCGACTTGGTGGCATGTGCCTGCTGACGGCGCTCGGCACGCTCGTGCGCATGGCCCATTTCCAGGATTTCCCGCGCGCCTTCGTGATCAGCGTTCTGGTCGATCCGCTGACGCTGCCGATCGTGCTCGCGCTGCGGCCGGTGGCCTTGCGGCGGCATTTCGAGTCCGGCGTCCAGGTGTTGTGGATCTTTCTCCTCAACGGCCTGCTGTGTATCGCCGCCGCGTTTATGCTGACCTGCTGGGTCAGGCTGGTGACCGGCATGACCGGCTGGTCGGTTCCGAACTGGGGAACGCTGCAGTCGTGGGCGGTGCCGTGGATCTATTATTGCATCGTGTTCGCGGGCTGGCGGTTCGCACAATTCTGGAGCGCGGCGGAGCTTGCGGTGCATGGCGAGAAGCAGCGCGCGGCCGCGGCGGAAGCCGAAGCGCTCAAGGCCGAGCTTCGCCACCTCAGGAATCAGCTCGACCCGCATTTCCTGTTCAACGCGCTGAACGGGATTATCGTCGAGATCCAGGATCACCCGGATGCGGCTGTGGGCATGGTGCGCGAGCTCGCAGCTTATTTGCGCTATTCGCTCGACCAGCGCGACCGGACCGTGACCTCGGTCGCATCGGTGTTCGATGTGGCGCGCTCCTACCTCGAATTGCAGAAGGCCCGTTTTGGTGCCGAGCTCGACTACACCTTGGTCACGGACGAGCCGTCGCGTCGCTGGATGGCTCCGAGCTTTCTGCTGCAGCCGCTGGTGGAGAACGCGGTGAAGCACGGCCTGAAGACGGGCCAGACACCCGTGGAGATCGCGATCGAAGCGGAGGCGAACGAGGCGCAGTTGCAGATCCGTGTATCGAGTCCCGGCGTGCTCAGGCCCGACTGGGAGCGCGCCGGCGATCCCGGCGTGGGCCTGTCGGTCCTGAGCAGGCGCCTGCAATTGCATTATCCCGACCGGCACGACTTCATCCTTCGCCAGATCGGCGAGCGCGTGGTCGCCACATTGCGACTGAGGGGGGAGCCGTGCTCCGTGTAGCCATCGTCGACGACGAAGCGCTGGCCCGGCGGGGCATGCGGCGACTGCTCGAGAAGCACGAGCAGATCAAGGTGATCGGCGAGGCCGCCTCGGCCAAGCCGGCCGTCGATCTGATCCGCGCCGAAAGGCCCGACGCCGTGTTCCTCGATATCGAGATGCACGGCGAAAGCGGCTTCGATGTCCTGCGGGATCTCGAGAACGCGCCCGACGTCGTCTTCGTCACCGCCCATGATCGCTATGCGGTCAAAGCCTATGATTTCTCCGTGCTCGACTATCTCCTGAAGCCGGTCGATCCGGAGCGTCTGGCGGCGGCGATCGCCAAACTGGAATCGGCGCGAGCCGCAAGGCAGGCCCTGCTCAAGAGCCAGACGCCGACCTTGCGGCTAAGGACCGGGGCACGGACGGTGATCCAGCGGATCGATGCCGTCGCGGCCATGCGGGCCGACGGCGACTATACCCGCGTGTTCGTGGCCAACGGCCCACCCATCCTGGTCAACCAATCGCTCGGCAAATGCGAGGCACAGGTGCCCGCGCCGCCCTTTCTGCGGATTCATCGCTCCCTGATCGTCAACATGGACAGGCTACGCGAAATCGAGACGATCGATCGCGATACCGTGCGGCTCAGGCTCGACGGCTGCGCCGAGGTGTTCGTGGTGGGGCGCACGACCGCTGCCCGGATCCGGAAGCTCTATCCGGGACTGCCGCGTCAAAGGCCTGCCGCCGCGGTCGATCGCCACCAACTCTGATCTGGCCTGTGCCGAACGGTGCTTGCCCGGCAGCGGGAGTTCGCCGAAAGTCATTCAGGCCGTGGCGTGTCGCGGCCGGGCAGGGACCCAAGGCGAGGCGGCTTTCATGACATCAGGCAAAACCATCATCACCTGCGCGATCACGGGCAATCTGACCAAGCCCGAGCAGTCGCCCTATCTGCCCATCACGCCCGAGCAGATATCGACCTCTGCGCTGGAGGCGGCCGAAGCCGGCGCCGCCATCGCTCACATCCACGTGCGCGATCCCGCCACAGGGCGGCCTTCCATGTCGATCGACCTCTACCGCGAGGTGGTCGAACTGATCCGCGCCCGCAACAAGAGCCTCGTCATCAACCTCACCACCGGTCCCGGCGGACGGTTCGTGCCCTCGGTCGAGGATCCCCGCGTCGCCGGTCCCGGCACCACGCTGCTGCCCCCCGAAAAGCGCGTCGAGCATATCGAACTGCTCAAGCCCGACATCTGCACGCTCGATCTGAACACCATGAATTCCGGCGGCGAGGTCGTGATCAACACGCCGCGCAACGTCCGCATCATGGCCGAGCGGATGAAGGCGGCGGGCGTGCTGCCGGAAATCGAGCTGTTCGATTCCGGCGATTGCCATCTGGCGCGCGACCTGTTCGCCGACGGCACGCTGAAGGGCCCCGGCCTGTTTTCGCTCGTGCTCGGGGTGAAATACGGCTTCTCCGCCACGCCGGAGACGATGTTCTATGCCCGCAGCCTGCTGCCGGCGGGCGCAATCTGGTCCGGCTTCGGCATCGGCCGCGCCGAATTCCCGATGGTGGCGCAGGCCTGGTTGCTGGGCGGCCACGTTCGCGTCGGCATGGAGGACAATCTCTATATGTCGAGGGGCGTGCTGGCGAAGACCAATGCCGAACTGGTCGCGCATGCGGCGGATATCTTGAAGAGTCTGGGCGCGGGCGTTGCCACCGCGGCCGAGGCGCGTGCGATGCTGGGGCTTGGCTGATCGGCATCGGATGGATCGTGACGTCGGCAGGACGCAGCCGCAGCCTTATGCGAAGCTTGCGCGCAATCCCCAGACGAACCCTATCCGTACAGATACAGGCTTCCGCTTCGCGCGCGAGTCAGATTCGATCTCTTCACCGGGTTGGGAGAGAGCGAATGTCGTACACGATCGGGTTTCAGGCCAAGAACCAGAAGGCCGTTCTGGCAACCGAGGCGGCAACGGCCAATCAGGCCGTCGCCATCATTGCCGCGCTGCGGCAAAGCGCCGATGAAATAAAGTTCATCCGCTCGCCGCAGGAAGGCGAGATGGGCATCGAGATGCTGCTCCTGCTCGCCAAGGAAGAGGCCGAGGAGATGCCGCAGCGGGCCTGATCCCGCCCCCGCGATCATACGTCGATCAGAAGCGAAGCGTGCCTGATTCAACAAGGTGTGGTCACTCCTCGCGCGTCCGGGGACCGCGGCGGCCGTTAGGCTTTTGGAAAGCATGGCGCGAATGAGCCGGTCCTGGCGGGGGCATTCTCCGTAGCCAACCGGGTTTTCCGATGCCCGCCACTCTGGTCCGATCGGGGATGACCGGATTTCGGCATGGAGCGGGCGATGGCGTATACGATCGGATTTCGGTTGAGGGACGATGCGGGCTCTTCGGCTGTGCAGGCGGCGACGGCCAATCAGGCGATCGCAATCGTGGCCGCGCTGATGGAGAGGGTCGATGAGATCACGCTCATCAGTTCGGCGCAGGAAGGCGAGATGGGCGTCGAAATGCTGCTGCTGCTCGCCAAGGAAGAAGCCGAGGAAATGCCGCAGCGGGCATGATCCCGCTCCCGCGATCACACTTCGATCAGAAGCGAAGCATGCTGGCTGCGACATGATGTAGTCAGGCGTCACTCCCGCTTTAACCGAAGGTGACCCGCCATGAAGCGCGAAGCGCTCCGCGTCGAGCCGATCTCGTCCTTTCTCGACCGTCGCAACGCGCCGGTTTCGCCGGTGACGCGCGCCGGCAACATGATTTTCGTCGCCGGCCTGCCGCCGTTCGACCCGGAGACGGGCGAGATCGCGGAGGTGCCGATCGAGCGGCAGAGCGAGATCGTCATGGAGCAGATGAAGCTGTGCCTGGAGACGGCCGGCGCCAGCCTCGACAACGTCATGAAGTGCAACGTCTACTGCACCACGACCAGGCATTTCGCCGCGTTCAACGCGGTCTATGCGCGTTACTTTCCGGCCGATCCGCCGGCGCGGATCTTCGTCTGCACACCGGAATGGTTCGGCCCGTTCGACGTCGAGGTCGACTGCATCGCGATGGTGTAAGGGGCGCCTAGCGTCCGACCATGAGTCTTGGCGCGTCCCGCATATTGCAGATCGGCAACACTTTCCATCGCGATACGGACGCTCCTCCGGACGAATGACGCGCCAGGCGCGCGTTGCTCCTAATCGTCATCCACCGGTTATCTGCTCGCGCCCTGCGCGGGTCGAACGATGGAAAGGCGAATCCCGGATGATGTCTTGTCGAATTCCCCTCAGGCAGCCGCTGGCGTGGCTTGTCGCATTAGCGTCCCTTTTTTCCGCCGCTCTTGCCGGTGCTCGCGCCGCGGACATCGCCCCGCATGATGTGAAGGCACCGGCCGCGGCGACGAGTGCGGTGTGGAACTGGTCCGGTTTTTATGTCGGCGCCGATGTCGGCGGAGCAAGTCAAGCCGCGGCAAATGGACGTTCGAATTACTTCCAGCAGGGAGCTATCGCAAGCAATCTGCAGTCACAGGCGCCGTCATCTTCGGGCGTCATCGGCGGCTTTCATCTCGGATACAATTGGCAGCTCTCGCATTGGGTTCTGGGCGTGGAGGGTGATTTCCAGTGGACGCAGGCCAGGTCCTCTTTCTGCCGCGAAACCGATGACGGTCCCCCCTGTCGTGACGATGGCCGAGGGTTTGTCGATGTCCAGAACCAGATCAGGGGTATTGGAACCGTGCGCGGGCGCCTCGGTTACGCGTTTGACCGGGTTCTGGTTTACGGTACCGGCGGCGTCGCCTTCGCTGATCTGCGCGACACCATAACGCTGGATTGTCGGGTCGCAGGGTGCGGCAGCTCCGGCAGTGAAAATCTGACGGCGATGAAGTTCTCCACCGTCAAGAGCGGCTGGGTGGCAGGCGTCGGTGCTGAACTGATGCTGTCGCAGAACTGGATCGTGCGGTCAGAATATCTGCATGTCGACGTCGGTTCGGTCTCCGAGACGCTCAATCTGGCTTCCGTAAACTGCGCCGGCGGCGGGCCGTGCGGCGCATCGTGGTCCCGCAGCCAGCACTACGACATCGGACGGGTCGGCTTCAGCTACAAGTTCGGCGGCGCCGCGCGGATCGACTGACCGCGCGGAAAATTCATCCCAACTCAGCCCGGCCTTCGGCCGGGCCTTTTTTCGACGTCCGGGCAATCGCGTTAGCGCGCAGCAACCTTCGGCGCTGCCTTCGTCTCCGTCCGTCCCTGCGTCAGCGCCATCGTCGCCACGCTGACGACGCGCGCGACCACGTCCTCGACGTCGTCGAGATCGCATTGGCCTTCCGACAGCTTCGTCAGCCGCTCGCTTTCGCGGATGGTGTGGTGCGCCATGGCGAGCGCGAAGTTGAGGCCCCAGTAGATATCGACGTCGCTGCGGTCGGGCAGGGCCCGTCGCATCGCGCCGGCGAACTTGCGCAAATGGTCGATCTCGCGGTTCTTGATGCGGCGGATCGGCGGCACCGATTCGATCGAGGCGCGGATCATGAAGCGCGCCGCGGTCGAGCGCTGGTTCTCGGGGCCGAGGCAACCGCGCAAGGTGGGGCCGACCAACGCGCGCAAAATCACCTCGATGGGCGCGCGGCCGCCGCCTTGCTCTTCCGCCGCCTTCAACTCGCGAAGGCGCTCGCGGTTGGTCGCGATCGAGCGGGTGACGAACAATTCCGCGATCAGCTCGTCCTTCGAGCCGAAATGATAATTCACCGCCGCGAGGTTGACATTGGCCTCCGCGACGATGTCGCGCAGCGTCACGTCGCCGAAGCCGCGATCGGCGTAGAGCCGTTCGGCAGCGGCGAGAATGGCAGACCTCGTATGATCGCTGGCCATGGAAGCCCTCTAGGGATGGGAGTTGCAATTCAAACACTTGTATGAAACTATCGTTTGAAGGCCGGAGAAAGTCAATCCGCAATCGCAACCCGTTCGCAACTCGCGAACGTGTTCGGAAGGCTCGCAAAGGGCGCGCATTCGCGCTTGCGGGCCGCGCGCGGCGGGAGGACAGTCCGGTCAAAACAGCTTTGCAAAGCAAGACCGAGGAGCGTCCCATGGATTTCGATCTGTCCCCCAAGCAGAAGGAATGGCTCGACCGCGTGCAGTCGTTCATGACCAAGCACGTGCGCCCGGCGGTGCCGATCTACAACGAGCAGGACAAGACCGGCGAGCGCTGGAAGGTCATCCCGATCCTGGAAGACCTGAAGAAGAAGGCGAAGGCCGAAGGCCTCTGGAACATGTTCATGCCGCCGAACGAGCATGAGGATGACGAATTCCGCGGCGCGGGATTGACCAATCTCGAATACGCGCTGCTGTCGGAGCAGATGGGCCACATCTCCTGGGCCTCGGAGGTCTTCAACTGTTCGGCGCCCGACACCGGCAACATGGAAGTGTTCATGCGCTACGGCTCCAAAGAGCAGAAGCGCAAATGGCTGCGTCCGCTGATGGACGGCGAGATCCGCTCGGCGTTCCTGATGACGGAACCCGCCGTGGCCTCGTCGGATGCGACCAACATCGAGACCAGCATCGTCCGCGACGGCGACCATTACGTCATCAACGGCCGCAAATGGTGGTCGTCCGGCGTCGGCGATCCCCGCTGCAAGATCGCGATCCTGATGGGCAAGACCGACTTCAACGCGGCCAAGCACCAGCAGCAGTCGCAGATCCTGGTTCCGCTCGACACCCCCGGCATCAAGGTCGAGAAGATGCTTCCCGTGTTCGGCTTCGACGACGCGCCGCACGGCCACGCCCAGGTGTTGCTCGAGAACGTGCGCGTGCCGAAGGAGAACATCCTGCTCGGCGAGGGCCGCGGCTTCGAGATCGCGCAGGGCCGCCTCGGTCCCGGCCGTATCCATCACTGCATGCGCACCATCGGCAAGGCCGAGGAAGCGCTGGAGAAGATGGTCAAGCGCCTGATGTCGCGCACCGCCTTCGGCAAGAAGATCGTCGAGCACTCTGTGTGGGAGCAGCGCATCGGCGAGGCCCGCACCAACATCGAGATGACGCGTCTGCTTTGTCTGAAGGCCGCCGACATGATGGACAAGGTCGGCAACAAGACCGCGCAGGCCGAGATCGCCATGATCAAGGTCGCAGCCCCCAACATGGCGCTGAAGATCATCGACGAGGCGATCCAGGCGTTCGGCGGCGCGGGTGTCTCGGACGAGGCGGGTCTGGCCAAGGACTACGCCGGCATCCGCACGCTGCGGCTCGCCGACGGTCCGGACGAGGTGCACAATCGCGCCATTGCAAGGCTCGAAGTTCGGAAGTATGCCAACTCACCCAAGCACTAAGAGGAGGAAGCGCCGGGCGGCGCTTCCGACGTGAAGAAACGACAGGGGCATGATCCGCATCGGGAATGACCGCTTGACGCAAGTGCGTCAGCGGTTACCGATTAGGATCATGCTTCGACCGTCAATGGTCAGGACTGAAGAGGGAGCGTCACGTGGCTGACGGCGTCAGGAAAGACGAAGAGTTTTCAGGCACCAAGCCGGTCGAGGAGCGTCATCGCATCGACGAGATGCGGCTCGAGGCCTGGATGCGCGAGAACGTCGAAGGCTATGAAGGCCCGCTGGTCGTGCTGCAGTTCAAGGGCGGCCAGTCCAACCCGACCTACCGGCTCGATACGCCGAAGCGCTCCTACGTGATGCGCAGGAAGCCGTTCGGCAAGCTGCTGCCGTCGGCGCATGCGGTCGACCGCGAATATCGCGTCATCGCAGCCCTCGGGAAACAAGGTTTCCCGGTCGCGCGCGCCTATGCGCTCTGCCAGGACGATGGCGTCATCGGTTCGGCTTTCTACATCATGTCGATGGAAGACGGCCGCGTGTTCTGGGATCCGACGCTGCCGAGCCAGGCGGCGGAGGATCGCCGCAAGATCTTCACCAGCAAGATCGAGACGCTGGCCAAGCTCCACATGTACGATCCCGTCGCGATCGGCCTTGGCGAGTTCGGCAAGCCTGGCAATTATTTCGCGCGGCAGATCGATCGCTGGACCAAGCAGTACCGGGCGTCCGAGACCCAGCACATTCCGGAGTTCGAGAAGGTCGCCGAATGGCTGCCGAAGACCGTGCCGGAGCAGGCGCGCGTCTCGATCGTCCACGGCGACTACCGCCTCGACAACATGATTTTCCACAAGACGGAACCGCGCGTGCAGGCCGTGCTGGATTGGGAATTGTCGACGCTCGGCGATCCCATGGCCGACTTCACCTATCTCCTGATGCAGTGGATCATGCCGGGCCTCGAGGGCGCCGACCTCAAGGCGCTCAACATCCCGACCGTGGAAGAGGCCGCGCAGATCTATTGCAACGTCACCAAGATGACGGTGCCCGATCTCAACTGGTACTTCGCCTACAACCTCTTCCGCCTCGCCGGCATCACGCAAGGAATCGCCGGCCGCGTCCGCGACGGCACCGCAGCGAATGCCAAGGCGCTGGAATCGGCCAAGCGCACCGTGCCGCTGTCGAAGGCGTCGTGGGAGTACGCGCAGAAGGCGGGCGCGGTGTAGTCCGGGCCTGACCTGGACTGAGACCTTACGCAGCCCTGACGGCGGTGAGAAATCGCGAAACCGTCGTTTTGAGATTGACGCTGTCGCCGGAGAGCGCCTTGGCGGCCGACAGCACCTGTGTAGACGCATGTCCGGTCTCGTTTGCGCCATTGGCGACATCGGAAATGTTGGCCGAGACCTCGACGGTTCCCTGCGCGGCTTGCTGTACGTTGCGGGAGATTTCCCGGGTGGCGGCGCCTTGCTGTTCGACCGCCGCCGAGATCGTCGAGGATATCTCCGCCAGTTTGTGAATGGTGCCGCTGATGTTCTTGATGGCGTTCACCGAATCCTGCGTCGCGCCTTGAATGGCGGAGATGTGCTGACTGATCTCGTCCGTGGCCTTCGCGGTCTGTTCGGCGAGTTGTTTGACCTCAGACGCGACGACTGCAAATCCGCGGCCCGACTCGCCTGCGCGTGCGGCCTCGATCGTGGCGTTGAGGGCGAGGAGGTTGGTCTGGCCGGCGATCGTCGTGATGAGATCGACGACGTCACCGATGCGTGCCGCGGCCGTGGAGAGTTCTCCAACACGGTCGTTGGTGGCCCGGGCCTGGCCGACCGCCTCGTCGGCGACGCGCGCCGATTCCTGAATCTGTCGGCTTATCTCGGTGACGGAGGCGGAGAGTTCTTCCGTTGCGGATGCGACCGATTGCACATTCGTCGATGCCTCCTCGGACGCGGCAGAAACCACGTTTGCAAGTTGACGCGAGCGGTCGGCGGTCGATGTGAGGGTCTGCGCGGACGCTTCGAGTTCGACCGAAGCCGACGACACGGTCTCGACGATCTGAGCCATTGCGGTCTCGAAATCGCGCGTGAGTTCATCCACTCTCCGGGCCCGATCGAGCTTCTCCGAAGCTTCCAGCCTGGCATTCTCTTCGCCGGCCTTCTTGGCCAGGAGGGCTTGCCGGAACACCTCGAGAGCCTGGGCCATGTCTCCGACCTCGTCCTTTCGATTGAGGTTCGGGACGGCGACGTCGAGATCGCCTGCGGAGACCTCCTTCATGGCGGCTGTCAGCGCTGAAAGAGGCCATGCGATCTTCGACCACGCCACCCGAAAGCCGATCACAGCCAGCGCGATACACGCGATCAGCAGCGCCGCGGACATCAGCAGGTTCTGCAGACTCTCCCGGGCCTCTGCCTCCATGATCGAGTCGGCGGTCGAACTGACGGCGTTGGCAAGCGCTAGGATTGCGTCGATGCCGGTAGTGGCCTGCGCAAAGAAGTCCTTGCTGCTGATCTGATAATCGCCCGTCGCGCCCGCCGCGATGACCTGGTCGCGGATCTTGTCGAAGCTGCCGAAGTAGCTGTTTTCGACGGCCGATACGGCGTTGCGGACGGGGTTGGGAGTATCGGCCCTCTGTAAGACCGGCAGCAGCGTCTCCCAAGCGAGGCGGACCTGGCCCCGAGCCTCGGAAATTCTTCGGACCCCTTCGCTGGACAGTTTGCTGCGGGACGCAATGGTGCCGGCGAGGAAGGCGCGCTCCTGTCCGGCCTGTTCGGCCATCATGGCAGCCTGGTGGCGGACGTTCACATATTGGGTGAGTATGGCGTTCGGCGGGATCGAAAGGCTTTCCAGCTTGAGCCGGAGCTTGGTCGCCCCGACGTCCACCAGCTTGACCAGCGCCGGCACCCAACCGTTTACAACCTGGGCATCGCGCTGCGCGGCAGGCTTTGCGAGATTTTCATCGGCGCGCGCCCGCAGGTCCTGCACCAACCTCAACGTTCGCTCGGCTTCGTCGATCGACGGCCTTGCCGTGTCGAGATCCGGCATTTGCTTCATCAAGCGGATGGCATTGCCGAAGGCGTCATCCGCCGCGGCTCGGAACTTCACGATGTCCGCGTGACGGTCCGCCGAAATCGGTTCTGGGGCCTTCAGCGCCGTGTTCGTCAAGCCGCGTTCGCTGGCCCATTGGCCGCCGCTGCGGAGCAAGAGGAGGGCGATCTGGTTGGTTTCGAGAAACGAAAGCGAGCCTTGTCGAACCTGAAAGGCGCGATAAGCCGTCAGTCCGGATGAGAGGACCGCCATCACGACAAGGCCGGCGATGACAACCGGCAGGACCGTTGCAATGCGAAAATTCATCGGGAATTCCGTTTGCCAAGTCGTCGCGCAGCGTGACGCCGCCCATTTGCCGGGGCGCGGAAACGCCCTTGCGCATGGGATCAAAGGATTTGTTGAGGTTAATGCTGGCGGTATGTGGCTGAGAATCCCTTAAAGTGTGGGGCCGTGAAAATACTGTCTCTGATTGTTACGGTCGGATCGACGCTATCTTGCTGCTTCTGACCGGCCGGCAACTGCCGGGTTGGTGATCGATCAAATCATGCCGCTAGTTCGCGCAATGCGCGATCAGCCGCGCCACGAAGCCTGCGCATTTCTCCAGCTCGGCCATCTCCACGAACTCGTCCGGCGTATGCGCCTGCGCGATCGAGCCCGGCCCGATCACCACTGACGGGATATCCGCCATGCTGGCAAACAGGCTCGCCTCGGTGCCGAAGGCGACCTTGGCGTGGTCGTTGCGCCCGGCAAGGCTCTTGGCGAGCGTGACGATCGCGGCATCGGCGGCGGTGTCGAGTGCCGGATAGTCGAGGATCTCCTCGAAATCGATGCCGCAGTCCGGATGCCGCGCCTTCATCGCGGGCTCGAGCTCGGCCTTGGCCCAGGCCACGATCGCATCCGTCACCTCGCGCGACTCGGTGATGCCGATGCCGCGGCATTCGAAATCGACGGTGCAGGTGTCGGGCACGATGTTGAGCGCGGCGCCGCCATGCACGATACTGGTGAGCAGCGTCGAGTGCGGGACGTCATAGAGGCTGTCGCTTGCTCGCACCGCCGCGAGCGCCACGGCACGTCGGCGAATCTCGACAATCAGCTCGGCGGCATATTCGATCGCATTGACGCCGTCAGGCGCGATCGAGGAGTGGCGGGCGAGGCCGTGGAATGTGGCGCGCACGCCGTGCTTGCCCTTGTGGCCGATGATGACCTTCATCTCGGTCGGCTCGCCGATGAAGGCGCCGAGCGGTTTCACCCGTTTCCTGGCGACCTCGCGCAGCATCGGCCGGACGCCGACGCAGCCGATCTCCTCGTCATAGGAGATGGCGAGATGGATCGGCGTGGATAGCTTCGCCTCCAGCATCTCCGGCACCATGGCAAGGCACACCGCCACGAAACCCTTCATATCGGTGGTGCCGCGGCCGTAGAGCTTGCCGTCGCGCTCGACCAGCTTGAACGGATCGTGGCTCCAGTCCTGGCCTACGATCGGAACGACGTCGGTATGGCCTGACAACACAAGGCCGGGACGATCCTCAGGGCCGATCGTGACCCACAGCGAGGCCTTCTGCCCTGTGTCATCGACAATGCGCTCGCTCTTCACACCGAGCGCTTCGAGGTAGCTTTCGATATGGGCGATCAAGGGCAGGTTGGTGCGATCGCTGATGGTGTCGAAGCCGACGAGGTCGGCGAGCAGCTTGCGAATCCGGTCGGGTCTTGAATCTGGCATTGTTCAATCATGTGATGGAGGATGATAGGCTCCGACGCCTGCATGAACCATACCAGTGCGGGTGTCGGGGATGCAAACGGCGTCGGGGCGGCCCGGCCCTCAGGCCAGGAAATTGCAGACCATGTCGGCCTGCTCGGGCGTCATCAGCGATACGGGATGACCGGCGCCGTCCACGCGCACGAACGAAATATTCTGCCGATCCGCTTGGGCGTCCGCGATCGCATCCGGATCGAGAAAGCCGCTCTCCGCCCCGTACATCAGGAGAATGTCGGCCCTGATGCGTCTCAACAGCGGCACGCGGTCGAACCGCTCCTGCCTGAACGCGGGGACGGCGAACGGATCGTAGGCAAGCCGGTATCGCTCGCCGTCCTTGCGGATGCGGTTGCGCAGGAAGCTGGACCATGCGTCTTCCGACAGCTCTCCGAGGCAGCGTCGGGTGTGGCGCACATGCGCATAGGCGTCCTCGATGCGCTCGAAGGTCATGGACGATTCCTGGCGAAGGAATCTCGCGACGTCGTCGGCGGCGGGATTGCCTCTGAGGCTGACGTCGTTGAGGACCAGCCTGTCCACCTTGATCGGCGTCCCGCCCAGCATGGCGATCAGGATCGCGCCGCCCCAGGACGTGCCGACGAAATGGTTGCTGGTGCCGGCGTACTTCGACACCGCCGCCATGCAGTTGCCGTAGATGCGGAAATCGTACCTGGCGGCATCATGGAAGAATGTGCTCTTGCCGCGTCCGAGCATGTCGGGGCAGACGACGGTGAAATCGCGCTCCTGCAGATGCGCGGCGAGAAAATCGAAATCGCTGCCGTTGCCGTCGAAGCCGTGCACGCAGAACACGGTGCCGCGAGGCTTGTTCGCGCGCCAGAGACGGACATGCAACGTTGCAAAGGCATCGCCGAACCGGACCAGCAGTTCGTCGTGCTGCTGCATCAATCGGCTTTCTTGCGTACGCTGCGCTTCGCCGTTCTTGCCTCGTCGGGACGCTGTCGCTTCCAGTAGACGGAGAGGCCGGGATTCTCGGCCTTGGCCTTCCTGATCAGCGGCAGCACGTATTTCCGATCCGTTGCGACCAGAACCGTCACGGCGATGGCGGAGGCGTCGTGCGCGACGGTCGTGAGGGGACCCTGATTTGCCATCCAGGCCTCGACGATGTCCTTGCTGGTGCGGATCCAGCCGAGATAGGCGACGATGTCGTCGTCAAGCCCGGCGACGAGATGACACCGCGCCTCCAGCTGATGGCGTAACGTCACCGTCATCTGGCGGAACTCGAACGCATCGAACGGCGGGAAACGCGAGACGAAATCGCAGATCAGGCCGAGCGAGACAGGTGAAGCAGGAAAGGCCGCGAGTTTGAGCACTGGAAAACTAGTGACGGACCGTCACCCGGACGAAGGCGGTGTGAATCAGGAGATCTTCGCTGCGGTCGAGACCGGCAAAATCGAAGCTCGAGCGCGCATTCCACCATTGATCCAGCTTGTAGCCGACGACGAGCTGACCATTCGGGGCAAATTGCCAGGCAACGCCGATGTTTCCCGACAGGTTTGCGACGTAGCTGAACTGGTTCTGGTTCCGGTACGAGACCGCGAGGGGCGCCGCAGTGCCATCGGTCGCGGACGAAAGGCTGGTGGTGAAGCTGGCCTCCCGGTATCCACCGAGAACCGCGCCAGACAGGCCGCCGACCAGTCCGATGGTCGAGCCGGTAAAGTAGTCGAAACCGATCCGCGGTCCGATCCCGTAGAACGACGATCGACCCCAGGAGAACGTATCGGCGATCGTGATGCCATTGAAGAAATCGCCGCCTTCGGTATGCAGTGAGCTGTCGTATCCGTCCCGCATGTAGGCGGCGCGCAATCCCGAGAAGGCGCGAACCTGAAACACGCCCGCGTTGAACGACCGTCCGAAGTCGAAATCCGCAGTGTAAAGCGCAAACCTGTTGCGCTCGGCAAAGCTGGCGGAATTGACGGCGTCGAAGAAGAGACCGGTGAATTCCTGGGTCGCCGACCCCGAGTTCGTCGTCTTCGCGCCGAGCAAATAGAACGCGGCCGAAAATCTCCAGTCATTGACCGGATCGATGTTGCGGGTCGCGGAAAACGCGCCGTACCAGCCGCCGACCCACCCGTCATGCGATCCACCTGACGACTGCGCGGGAAGCCCGGTCTTGTCGAACGATGCCGGAATGTAGGGCACGGCTCCGCCTGGAAAGGCGGTGCTCGACAGGTGCGAGAAAGCGAACCCGCCTTCGACGGAGTAAGTCATCGTTCCCGGGACTGCAGGCGCGAATTGTGCGGCAGCCTGGTCGATTGGACTGGCTGCGGCGGCCGAGGCGAGCAATGCCGAAACCGTTGTGGCCCGCGAGATCGTCATTTCATGCATTCCTAAATATTCGACGAGTGGTAACATCATGATCTCTGGATGACAAATGCCAGATTCCGATTGCTGGGCAGGTGTTGCTACAGGGAGACATAGAGCGGCCTGTCCCGGTGGAGCTTTCATCGCTGGCGTAACGATTGATCCTGTTGATGCACCAAGATCCACCTCCGGGCGCCACCATTGACCAGTTTCTGAGCAATATCGTTCGCAGCCTCTACGAGATGGCAAGAGCGGATGGCGGGGGCCGTCGGTTTCCAATACCCGTCCTGTCGGATTCCGGCTCCGTCCACGCCGTGCTGGGTGATCCGGCGCGATTTGTAAAATCGCTGGGTTTGCTGGGCGCCTGGGGCAATAGCCGGTTCAATGCCAAAGGTGCGGAATGGGACGTGCGTCGTGCGCTGACGCAAAGGGCCTATCTGTCGGCCGGCGCAGAGCAGAATGCGCGCGCGGTTGGGACGATCTACCAGGCGAGACTGGCGACGGCGGAGCTCTCCCTGGACGGCATCCAGCGCGCCCTGATGCTGGCTGCATCCGAGACGTTTCTGGCGGCATTCGATTGCGAGGCCGACCTTGTTGCATTGCTGGAGGTCTTTGATCGCGCCCGCCCACACGTCAAGCGGCTGCAATTCTTCACCTGGCAAGCCCCTTCGGCATCCGAACGCGATGCGCTGCGCGAGGAGGCCGATGCGATCACGCGCTCGTTTCAGAACATCGTCGGGCAATCCCCGACGCTCCTGAAATTGGTCGCGTCCTTTGATACCGCGGCCCAGGGCGTTGCCGGGTTTGATCCGTACCACGAACTCCTGATGAACTTCTTCGCGGCCATCGAGACGACAGCCGCCACGCTCTGCTTTGCCATCGACAGGCTGGGTCTCAGCGTCGCCGCGCAGGATCGCCTTCACGATGAGATCCTGAAGGGGACTGACTTCTATCTGAACTGCTTCATCAACGAGACGCTGCGCTATTTTCCCACCGTTCCGTTCGTCGTGAGAGACGCCGTGGAGGATACCCGGCTCGGCGGCGCCGTTCTGGCCAGGGGACAGGCTTTCCTGATTTCGATCGTCGGATTGCACCATGATCCCCGCGCGTGGGGCGATGCACATGTGTTCGACGGTTCGCGCAAGGAATTCCTGACCGACACCTACGACCGCCGTTCGTTCCTGCCGTTCCTCGCCGGACCTCGCATGTGCGGCGGCGCCAGGCTAGCGCGTCTCGAGTTGCGCGAAGGATTGAAAGCTTTTGTTCGCGGGTTCAAGACCACGAACGAGAGCGAGGCCGTCGGCTTCGACTACGGGATTACGCTCCGGCCCCGGTCCTTGGGCCAGATGACATTCTCGCGGCGCTCCTGATCCCTCTTGGGCTCCCCCTCCACAAATCCTTGCGTTGCCCGACGGGCAATACACCCAAGCCGTGGGTCAACGCAGGCCGCCAAAAATATTCGACTTTACAGAAATTCGGAATTGGCGGATAGTGCGCGCACTCCGGCCCAAGGAAGAGGGGCGTATCGCGATCGTCACGAACGCGGGCCGGACGGCGGTGGACGTGGGTCACGTCGGCGCGAAGGGCATCGCAGGGCGGGAAACCGTGAGCGAGATGCGTCGCGTGCACGACCGGTGTGATCGGCGTACGGCAAAATCGTGTGGTCCTGGCGCCCGCAGGCTGGCGTCAAGTGTTGCGGTGATGCGTGCTGTCCAACCGGATAGGCGCATCGTCAGCCGCAAGGCGACGGGGGCAACAGTGCATCGCTCCCCGGGGAGAGCGCGACATAAGCCGTCAAGCCACTGCGCAGGGAAGGCCGGATGTCCTGGCTACACCTGTATGCCGCTGTGCAAATGCTCACTACGACTTCGCACAGTGGACCGCGGGTGCCAGCCGGCACCCGGTCTTCCCTGCGCCCTCTTTCATTTTGGGGGGTGACGCGAGATGCAAAGCTCGGGCGAAACAAGCCGCGAGGATGAGCCGCCATGTCGATCGTCGGTCTCGTGCCCCGGACGCATCGCAGCGTCGCTTCGATGGTGCGCTGCAGAGCCGGGGCCCATGTTTCAGCGAGCGCCGTGGCCTGCTGGGTCCCGGCTCTGCGGAGCGTCACTGCGTGCCGCACCGCGTCCGGGACACACGAATGCTTGTCCTAAACCGGCTTGCCCGCATACGGCATCGACGCCGTCAGGCCGCCGTCCACCGGGAACGCCTGTCCGTTCACATACGACGCCTCGTCACTGGCCAGGAACAATCCCATCGCCGCGAGCTCGTGCGGCTGGCCGGGACGCTTGAGCGGATTGAGCTGACCGATCTTGTCCTGGGTGCCGCGCTCCTTGGCGCGGTCGAAGATCGGCTTGGTCATGCCGGTCTCGATCAGGCCGGGGCATACCGCGTTGATGCGAACGCCGGTGCCGGAGAGCGAGTAGGCCGTGGTCTGCACCAGGCTGATCACGCCGGCCTTGCTCGCCGCATAGGGATGACCGCTCGCGCCCGCTTTCAGGCCCGCAACCGACGCCGTCAGCACGATTGCGCCGGACTGCTGCTTCACCATGTGCGGCATCGCATGCTTCACCGCGAGGAACGGTCCGATCAGGTTGACGCGCAGGACCTCCTGCCACTGTTCCACGGTCTGCTCGCCGAGCGGCACGAGTCCGCCGGAGACGCCGGCATTGGCCCAGATCACGTCGAGCCGGCCGTGCGTCTTCACCGCCTTGTCGATCACGGCGATGACATCCTTTTCGGAACCGGCATCCGCAATCATGGCCTCGGCGACACCGCCGGCCTTCTTCACCTCGTCGACCGTCTCCTTCACCGCTTCAGTGCGATCGACCGCGATCAGCTTGGCGCCTTCGCGGGTGAACAGCAGCGCGGCGGCGCGACCGATGCCGCTGCCGGCGCCGGTGATGATGACGGATTTGCCTTGCAGACGGCCCATGCGTGTCTCCCTTTGGCTCCTGCGCGACGCTTGCCGCGCAGCGGAATTTCAAACAAGATTTCAAACGGTAAAGTGTCTTGAGACGGGTTCGCTCCTGACGTACAGCGACATCACACGGGATGGAAGGGGATCATGGCAGCCGCAGACAAGCCGAATGTGGTCACGACACGGTGGTGGTGGGTCCGGCACGCGCCGGTGCGCAACGACGGCGGCAACATCTACGGACAGAGCGATCTTCCCTGCGACACCAGCGACACCTACGTGTTCAATGCCGTTGCCAAGGTGCTACCGCGCAAGGCGGTCTGGTATTCGAGCAATCTGATGCGGACGCATCAGACCGCCGAAGCGATCTGGGCGGCCGGCTTTCCGAGGCCCGACTCGATGAAGTGGGAGGCGGACCTCGCCGAGCAGAACCTCGGCCGCTGGCAGGGCATGAACCGCGCCCAGTTCGTCGCCAGCCGCCCGGTGGGGTCGAGCTGGTTCGCCGACATCAACGAGCCTGCGCCCGGCGGCGAAAGCTTCATGGACCTCTACAACCGCACGCGCCGCACCATCGAGCGGATCAACGCCGAGGCGGCCGGACGGGACATCATCGCCGTCGCCCATGGCGGCACCATCAAAGCCGCGCTCGGCCTCGCGCTCGAGGGGCAGCTGGAAAGGGCGCTGTCATTCGACATCGACAATTGCTCGATCACGCGCATCGATCATTTTGCGAGCCCCGAACGCACGGTCTGGCGCTTGCCGATGGTGAACCAGCAGCCCTGGATCGCCGACGATGCCCATGCGGCGATGCATCAACTTGCGGGACCGGAAGTCAAGAAGCTCGCCTGAGTTAAGCCGTCATTCCGGGACGGTCCAAATGATCGGACCCGGAATCTCGAGATTCCGGGTCCGATGCTTTGCATCGTCCCGGAATGACATTGAACACGAAGATCAATCTGGGAGAGAAACATGACCTTGTTCGACATGAAGGGCAAAGTTGCCGTCATCACCGGCTCGACGCGCGGAATCGGGCTTGCGATCGCCGAGCGCATGGCCGAGCACGGCGCCAAGGTCGTGATCTCCTCGCGCAAGGCCGACGTCTGCGACCAGGTCGCCAAGGGGATCAACGACAGGTTCGGCAAGGGCACGGCGGTCGCGATCGCCGCGAACATCTCGTCGAAGGAAAACCTGCAGAACCTGATCGACGAGAGCAACCGCGTCTTCGGCAAGATCGACGTGCTGGTCTGCAACGCCGCGTCGAACCCGTATTACGGTCCGCTCGCCGGCATCTCCGACGACCAGTTCCGGAAGATCCTCGACAACAACATCGTCGCCAACAACTGGCTGATCTCGATGGTGGTGCCGCAGATGATCGAGCGCAAGGACGGCTCGATCATCATCGTTTCCTCGATCGGCGGCCTCAAGGGCTCGACCATCCTCGGCGCCTACGCGATCTCGAAGGCCGCCGACATGCAGCTCGCGCGCAACCTCGCCTGCGAATACGGCCCGCACAACATCCGCGTGAACTGCATCGCGCCCGGTCTGATCAAGACCGATTTCGCCAAGGCGCTGTGGGACAATCCGGAGAACCTGAAGGCGTCGACATCGCGCTCTCCGCTGCTCCGCATCGGCATCCCCGACGAGATCGCCGGCGCCGCCGTGTTCCTGGGCTCGAAGGCCGGCGACTTCATGACCGGCCAGACCATGGTGATCGACGGCGGCGCGACGATCAGCTGATCTCGCCTACCTGAAGGGAAGGTGGTTGGAGGAACCAACCACTTTCCGGCTCGTTAGCCCGCGCATTCATCGTCGACCGGCATGGGAGGCGAGGGCTAAGAGCGAGTCAGATGATCCCCACGGTGATCAAGCCGCAATCGTCCGACGACGTCTCCGCGATGATCGTCACGGTGGGCGCGGCGATCCTCAGCATCATCATCGTCGCGGCGCTTTATCTCGGGCGTGAAATCTTCGTTCCCGTCGCGCTCGCCATCCTGCTGAGCTTCGTGCTCGCAGCTCCAGTCAGGCTGATACAGCGGCTTCACGCCCCGCGGGCGCTGGCGGTGGTGGGTGTGGTGCTGTTCGCCTTCGCGATCATTTTCGCGCTGGGGAGCGTGATCGCGACGCAGCTCAATGGCCTCGCGGGCGATCTGCCGAAATACCAGGCGACGATCCTGTCCAAGATCCAATCAGTGCGCGGCGTGGCCGGCGGCAGTTCCACGCTCGAGCGTGCCGCCGAGATGCTTCAGGACCTCGGCAAGGAGCTGGACAAGCCCAAGTCCGTCGCGCCCGCCAATCCGCTGACCTCGGGCCCGGTTGGCAAGACCGGCGTGAAGCCGGTGCCGGTCGAGGTGCTGCAGCCCGATCCGGGCGCGCTGGAGAGCTTGCGCTCGTTGATCGCGCCGCTGGTGTCGCCGCTGGCGACGACGGGGATCATCGTCATTTTCGTGATCTTCATCCTGATCCAGCGCGAGGATCTGCGAAACCGCCTCATCAGGCTGGCCGGCTCACACGATTTGCAGCGCACCACCGCGGCGCTCGATGACGCCGCGGCGCGGCTGAGCCGGCTTTTCCTCAACCAGCTCATGCTCAACACCGGCTTCGGCGTGTTGATCGGCACCGGCCTGTGGCTGATCGGGATTCCCAGCGCGGCGCTGTGGGGCATTCTGGCCGCCGTGCTGCGCTTCGTGCCCTATATCGGCTCCATCATCGCGGCAGCGTTCCCGCTCGCGCTCGCGGTCGCCGTCGATCCCGGCTGGTGGATGCTGGCCTGGACCGCGGCGCTGTTCTTCGTGATCGAACCCTTGGTCGGGCAGGTGGTCGAGCCGCTGTTGTATGGCCGCACCACGGGCCTTTCGCCCGTCGCCGTCGTTGTCTCCGCGACGTTCTGGACGGCGCTGTGGGGGCCGATCGGTCTGGTGCTCGCAACACCGCTGACCGTATGTCTCGTCGTGCTGGGCCGCCACGTCGAAAGGCTGTCCTTCCTGGACGTCATGTTCGGCGACCGCCCGGCGCTGTCGCCGCCGGAGATTTTCTATCAGCGCATGCTGGCGGGCGATCCGACCGAGGCCGCCGAGAAGGCCGAGCAGTTCCTCAAGGAGAGGTCGCTTGCGGCCTATTACGATGAAGTCGCGCTGAAGGGCATGCAACTGGCCCAGTCGGACCTCGATCGCGCGGCGCTGGACCAGACACGGCTCGCTCGCATCCGCGATACCGTGGTGGAATTCGTCGACGATCTCTCCGACCAGGGGGATGGCGGTCCTGCATCAGATGAGCGGACCGAGGATGCCGAAGCGGTCGATGCCGTTGAAACCGTCGCCCCGGCCAACGACCAGCCGGACATTCCCGTGCTGAATGCAGCGAAACTCGCCGAGCCGTTTCGTGGCGAGAATCCCGTGCTCTGTATTGGTGGCCGGACCATGCTCGACGAGGCCGGCGCCATCATGCTGGCGCAGCTGTGCCGCGCGCATGGTGTCGGCAGCCGTGTCGAAGGGCCGGAGGCCTTGTCGACCGCCAACATCTTCCGTCTGGAGACATCTGGCGTGGCTCTGGTCTGCCTGAGCTATGTCGGCATCACCAGCCCGGCGCATTTGCGCTACGCGGTGCGCCGGCTTCGCCGCAAGCTGCCGCAGGCGTCCATCATGGTGGGATGCTGGGCGGAAGATGTCCCGAACATCGACGAGCTGCGTGAGACGGCAAAGGCCGATCTGTTTGCGACGTCGCTGCGCGAGGCGGCGCAGATCGTCGTCGCCATGGCGCAAGGCCAGCACGGCTCCACGCCGTCGGTTGCGGAGCCGGCCGTGTTGGCGCTGGCCTGAAGGCTACTCCACCGCCGCGTAAACGAGGTCCCTCACCAAGGTCCGGGTATGGTCACGCTGGCCCGGGCCCTGGCTCATGAGCACCGTGAACAGATCCTCCTTCGGATCGATCCAGAAGAACGTCCCCGCGATCCCGCTCCAGAAGTAATTGCCGACGCTGCCGGGGAAGGGCGCGATGCCGGCCTCGCGGCGGACGGCGAAGCCGAGACCGAAGCCGTGGCCGGGCGACAGCAGCGTGCCGTTGGTCACGACATCAGGCCCGAGATGGTCGGACGCCATCAGCTCCAGCGTCTTGCGGCCGATGATCCTGTTGCCGTCGAGCGTGCCGCCATTGCGCAGCATCAGCGCGAAGCGGGCGTAATCCATCGTGGTCGAGACGAGACCGCCGCCGCCGGACTCCATGATCGGCTTTTCCAGCGGACTGAACAGCGCGACCTTGTCGCCGGTCCAGGGATCGGCCGCGAACGGCTCGGCGAGCCGGCCGGCATTGGTCTCGGCTGTCGAGAAGCCGGTCTCGGTCATCTGCAAGGGCGCGATGATGCGCTCATTCAGGAAGGCGCCGAGCGACTTGCCGCTGACGACCTCGATGATGCGGCCGAGGATGTCGGTGGAGCGGCTGTAGTTGAATTCGTCGCCGGGGTGGCAGACCAGCGGAAAGCTCGCCACCAGCGCCGCGTGCTCGGCATTGGTGATCTTGCGGCTGCGTACCCGCGAGTCCTGGTAGATCTTGTGCACGGGGCCGTCGCCCTGGTGTTCGTAGGTCAGGCCGGAGGTATGGCGGAGCAGGTCCTGCACCGTCATCGGCCGCTTTGGCGGCACCAGTTCCAGCTTGCCGTCGCCGACGACGCCGACCTTTTGGTTCGCGAACTCCGGAATGAACTTGGCGACGGGATCACCGAGCAGCAGATGGCCGTCCTCGACCAGCGCCATGATGCCGACCGATACGATCGGCTTGGTCATCGAGAAGATGCGAAAGATCGAATCGAGCGCCATCGGCGCGGACCCGGTCGGGCTCTGCTTGCCGAGGGCCTCGAACCAGCCGATCTGGCCGCGCCGGGCCACCAGCACGGTGATGCCGGGGATGGTTCCCTTGTCGATCTCGCGCTTGAAGGCATCCGACATCGCCTGCAGGCGAGGACGCGACAGGCCCAGTGTTTCGGGCCTCGCCTCGGGCAAGGGCGGTGTTGCTGCGGCATGAGGGGCGGTTGCGGCGGTCATGTTCACTCCCGGGGGCTCATTATTGTCGGGGCCGAACTGTGGCCCAGAAGGCGTTGCACAAACAAGCGAAGCCAGCGCGCCTCACCCTTGCAATCCGGTCTTGCAATCCAGCCGCCCCCTGTGCTTGAAAGCGGCCCTGATCCGCGCGGTGACGTGAGGGTCCGTAGGAGTGTAGCTCAATTGGTAGAGCACCGGTCTCCAAAACCGGGGGTCGCAGGTTCGAGCCCTGCCACTCCTGCCAGCTAATCCGACAATGAGGATCGACAGGCAGGACAGCGGCGGAGCCGAAAGCTCGGACCGGGGGTGATGGGAACGGGGTAAGCCCTTGATCCGGATCAGGTCCACAAGCCAGGGCCGTGCGTATCCCGGCTGGCTCGCACCTTGACCTTTGACCGCATCCGCAGTATCTACCCCGCACTCGCAGCCGGCCCGTTAAACGCGGATCTCCGGCGCGGCTTTGAAATCCCCGAACAATCGAGCCCGGTATCCGGCTCATCCTTCGAAATAGAGGGCTGGGCCAACGGCGGCTGTTCGGATCCCTGAAATTCATTGGCGTCCGGCGACGGACGTTGGACATTCAAACGATGGCAGTCAGCCCGTTCAAGTTCTTGCAGGAAGTGCGCTCGGAGACCGCCAAGGTCACCTGGCCGACCCGTCGTGAGACCACGATTACCACCATCATGGTGTTCGTCATGGTCGCGGTGGCCTCGATCTTCTTCTTCGCCGCCGACCAGATCATCCGCGTCCTCATCACTTTCCTTTTGGGCATTCACTGATGGCTACAGCCGCTGCAACCCAATCGACCGACAAGCGCTGGTACATCGTCCACGCCTATTCGAACTTCGAGAAGAAGGTCGCCGAATCCATCCGCGAGCAGGCCAAGCAGCGCGGGCTGGAGGAGCTGTTCGAGCTGGTGCTGGTTCCGACCGAGAAGGTCACGGAAGTGCGCCGCGGCCGCAAGATCGACGCCGAGCGCAAGTTCTTCCCGGGCTACGTGCTGGTGAAGATGAAGCTGACCGACGAGGCGTTTCATCTGATCAAGAACACGCCGAAGGTCACGGGCTTCCTCGGCGCCGAAAACAAGCCGATGCCGATTTCCGAATCGGAAGCCATGCGCATCCTGCACCAGGTGCAGGAAGGCGTTGAGCGGCCGAAGGCATCGGTGTCGTTCGAGATCGGCGAGAACGTGCGCGTGGCCGACGGCCCGTTCGCCTCGTTCTCGGGTGTGGTCGAGGAAATCGACGAGGCGCGTTCGCGCGTGAAGGTCGCGGTGTCGATCTTCGGTCGCGCCACGCCGGTCGAGCTGGAATTCGGTCAGGTCGAGAAGGTCTGATCGTTTGAGGCGTGAGGCTTCTGGCCTCACGCGATAAGAGGCCGTGGGAGGGAGAGGGCGGTTGCCAGCCGCTCCGACCCAGACCACGAACCTGAAACCGCCGGCGATCTGCCGGCACAACAGGAGTGTTACATGGCAAAGAAAGTGACCGGATACCTGAAGCTTCAGGTCCCGGCCGGTGCGGCGAATCCCTCGCCCCCGATCGGTCCCGCGCTTGGTCAGCGCGGTCTCAACATCATGGAGTTCTGCAAGGCGTTCAACGCCCAGACCCAGAAGGAAGAGAAGAACACCCCGATTCCCGTCGTGATCACGATCTACGCCGATCGTTCGTTCACGTTCGAGATGAAGACGCCCCCGATGTCGTTCTTCCTCAAGCAGGCCGCCAAGATCCAGTCCGGCTCGAAGGCGCCGGGCCGTGACAAGGCCGGCAAGGTGACCAAGGCGCAGGTGCGCGAGATCGCCGAGAAGAAGATGAAGGATCTGAATTGCGACTCGATCGAGTCGGCCATGAAGATGGTCGAGGGCTCTGCCCGCTCGATGGGTCTGGAAGTGGCGGGGTAAGCGGCTATGGCAATCGGAAAGCGTTTGAACAAAGCTCGCGAAGGTGTTGATCGCGAAAAGCTTTACCCGCTCGCGGACGCCATCAAGATGGTCAAGGAACGCGCCAAGGCGAAGTTCGACGAGACCATCGAGGTCGCGATCAATCTCGGCGTCGATCCGCGTCACGCCGACCAGATGGTCCGCGGTGTCGTGACTCTGCCGAACGGCACCGGCCGTACGCTCCGCGTCGGCGTGTTCGCCCGCGGCGCCAAGGCCGACGAAGCCAAGGCTGCAGGTGCCGACGTCGTCGGCGCCGAGGACCTGGTCGAGAAGGTGCAGAACGGCGCGATCGATTTCGACCGCTGCATCGCCACCCCCGACATGATGCCGCTGGTCGGCCGTCTCGGTAAGGTGCTTGGCCCGCGCGGCCTGATGCCGAACCCGAAGATCGGCACCGTGACCATGGACGTCACCGGTGCGGTGAAGGGTGCCAAGGGCGGCTCGGTCGAGTTCCGGGTCGAGAAGGCCGGCATCCTGCAGGCCGGCGTCGGCAAGGCCTCGTTCTCCGAGGAAAAGCTGGTCGAGAACATCAAGGCGCTCGCGGACGCGGTCTCCAAGGCCAAGCCCGCCGGCTCCAAGGGAACCTACATCCAGCGCGTTGCGGTGTCCTCGACGATGGGCCCCGGCGTGAAGGTCGAGCCGGGCACCATTCTCGGTTAAGGCTTGCCTCGGCTAAGGTTCGAGAATTGCATGAGGCGAGGGGCGGAATCGGGCAACCGATTCCGCCCCTCGTCGTTTGTGTCGTCGCTCATCGGAAACAAGAACAATGGCTGACAAGGTCCTGATCTACTCGCGCTTCCCCAAGACGATGATGGCGCGTTTCGCCGAGCGGTTCGAACTGCTCGACACTGTCGGGAAGCCTGCAAGGGAGGTCTTTCCGGCAGAGGATCTCGGCGGCATCCGCGCGATCCTGACCGGCGGCGCCCAGCCGCTCGGCGCGGAAGCGATGGACCAGTTTCCGAGGCTCGGCGCCATTATCTGCTACGGCACCGGCTATGACGGCGTCGACCTGAAGGCGGCCGCCGCACGCAATATCGCGGTCGGACACAGTCCAGGGGCCAATGCGGCCTCGGTCGCCGATATCGCGATGACCCTGATGCTGGCGACGACGCGGCGAATCCTGGTCGCGGACCAGTATGTCCGCAGCGGCGACTGGGCGGCGTCGAAACAGTCGCCGATGATGCGCCCGCAGGCCGGCATGCCCGGCCGCCGCATCGGCGTTTACGGCATGGGCGAGATCGGCCGCAAGATTGCCGCGCGCTGCGCGGCCTTCGAGAGCGAGATCGGCTATTTCAGCCGCAGCAAATATGATCTGCCCTACAAATATTTTCCGACCCTGGAGGCGCTGGCCGACTGGTGCAGCGTCCTGATGATCGCGGTCCGTGCAGGGGCCGACACCCAGCATGTCGTCAATGCCGATATCCTGAGGCGGCTGGGGGCGGACGGCTATGTCGTCAACATCTCACGCGGCTCGGTCATCGACGAGAAGGCGCTCGTGGCGGCCCTGACCGACAAGACCATCGCCGGTGCCGGCCTCGACGTCTTCGAGAAGGAACCGCACGCCCCCGACGCGCTGACCGCGCTGCCGAACGTGGTGTTCGCCCCCCATATCGGCGGCCACACCCTCGAATCGCACGTCGCCATGCAGAACTGCGTGCTGGCGAACCTGGCCGCGTTTTTCGAGGGCAAGCCGCTGCCTTATGCGGTCAAATCAGCCTGATAGCTTACCACTGATACCGCGCGACAAGCTTGCCGTTATAGGCACGTGTCACGTTGGAGAACTCACCATCCAGACTCGAGGCGACGGAAAAGCCTCTCGGCCATTTCGCTTCGGCCGACAAGGTGGTGAGGGCGGCGTTGCCGGCGCGCGATGCTCCGTTGACGACGAAGGAAGATATGCCGGGCATCGACTGGAACGTCGCGTTGACGGAGCGATCAGGCGTGAAGTCGCGGGCCCAGGCGACGCGGCCGCGCAGCGTAAACGTCGTCGCGTCCATGAGGGCGAAGGATTTGTCGGTACGCAGCCCGAGTTCGCTGCGGACATCGGTCGCGCGCTTTGCGTCATAGTTCAGCGCGAAACTGTTGTCGCCGACGACGGTGCGCTCGGTATAGGCAGGCAGATCGAAGATGATGGCCTGGAGGCCCGCGTAGGGTGTGATGCCGATGCCGCCCGCCCATGGCGCGACCCAGCGATAACCGCCCTCAACGCGACCCGACCAGGCGTTGGCGTCGAACTGCGCCCGGAGTTGATCGGTGCCCGCGACGGTGATGGTGCGATCGGTGGTCAGGTCCTGCCAGCCATAGGCGACGGTCGCGATGAAGTATGTCGGGCCGGCGGAGCGCTTCAGATATGCGCCGGCCTGGAACAGGTCGGAACGGCCCGTGCCGCCGTTGACGACGCCGAAAGTGGTGCCGCCACCGGCGAGAGCGAAGCCGAGGCGCAGGTCCGGCGAAGGGGCATAGTCAGCGCCGACGGCCGTACCATAGACGCGGCTGCTGGTGTTGTTCGAGCCTACGGCCGTATCGCCGTCGGTCTTCTGCGAGCCGCCGAACCCCGCCGCCCAAACGCTCCAGCGCTGTGAAAACTCCGGCATGGTCCTCGTCATCGCAGCGTAGGCGTCGCGTTCGGCGTCGGTACGACGGCCCGTGGCGGCATAAGCGCTGACGTTGGCAGACACGTCAGGGGCGCTGCCGCCGCGTCCGTCGATCGACATGTCGGTCATGATGCCCATGAAACCCGTCATGGCTTCGAAGCTGGACTGCTGGGCGCCGGTCGGCGTCTCGCCCGAAATCTGGTTTAGTGCGAAGTTGAGGCTCGATCCGGAAAGTCCTGCCACCATCGCGAGGCGTGTCGGGATCGCGCCGCCGCTGTTGAAGTAGCTGTCATGGACGCTTGCGACCAGCGCATGATTCCGCGCCAGCGCATTGCTGCCAAACAGGTTCGCGGTCAAATCCAGATAGACATTCCCGCCCGCATAGTTCAGCACGCCATGGTATCCGAGCGGCATATTGAGCGTCGAGAAGGTTCCGCTGACCGTTGTCGCCCTCAAGACGAGTGTCTGATTCCTGAGATAGCCTCCCGCCGCCAGGACGGGCGCAAAGGTGCTTCCCGTCAGCGTGGCATTGCCGGTCACTGATGGCGCCGCCCAAACGGCGCCGATGACCGGGGCAAAGATACTGCCGGCTTGCAGCGTCAGATCGCCTGCGATGCGCATCGCGGAGGAGGGCGCCCAGAACCCCCCGCTGTTGATCTGGACGCTGCCGTTGATTTGGCCGAAGCCAGCGAGCGTTGCTGCCGCATTGACGGCGACCGGTGCCGTCGCCTGGAGTGAGCCGTCGACTTCCAGCGTTCCGGCGTTGACGATGACGGACCCGGCGACGGTGTTGCCGAGACCGGTGATGATCAGGGTGCCGTTGCCGGCCTTGGTCAGGCTTGCGGGTCCCCCGCTGGTGATTGCACCGGTGTAGGTCGCGACGCCGCCGACGGAGAAAGTGTCGCTTCCGTTCAGGACGACGGAGTTGCCGATCGTCAACCCGCTTCCGAAAACCAGTGCGGCACCGCCCTGCAGCGTCGCAATGCCGGTTCCGAGCGCTTGCGAATTCCCGAGGATCAAGGTGCTGCCGGCAGAGACTGTGGTGCCGCCGCCAAAGCTGTTGGCACCAGAGAGGGTGACCGCTCCCGCCGCGCTGGTCGTCACTGTAACGGCGCCAGCGCCGGTCAGCTGGTTTGCGATGTTCAGTCCGTCGACATTGGCAACCAGTGACGCGGAGCTCTGAAAGGCGACCGCGCCGGTTCCAAGCGCCTGGGAGTTTCCGACGATCAGGGTGCTGCCGGCGGAGACCGTGGTGCCGCCACTATAGGTGTTCGCGCCCGAAAGCGTCACTGAGTAGGTCGGCCCGGTCGTGACGGTGACGGCGCCCGCGCCCGTGATCGTGTTCGCGTAAGCAGCGCTTTGGCTCAATTGCAGCAGCGTCAGCGAACCGGAGGCGATTGCGATATTGCCGAGGAGGCTCCCGCCGCCGCTCGTTGTCAGCGTATTGCTGCCGCCGCTGAATACGACGGCGTTACTGCCGGAGATCAGGCCGCTGTTGACAAGGGTCAGGCCGTAACCAATCACCCCTGTTCCAACATTGCCCTCGTTGCCTGGAAAAGGAAAAACACAACACATCGGCCCGCCGGGATTGCCTCTGTGCCCACCCAAGCCGCCCTGAATTGTGCCGTTGTTGGTCAGTACGGAACCCGACGCATTGAACTTGATTCCAGTTCCGCCATCGCCGCCATCGCCGCCATTGCCTGCCCCGCAAACGCCGCAGCCTCCGAGAAAAGACAACAAGTTACCGCCATCGCCGCCTCTGCCTCCTCGGCCGCCTACAATCGTTGCGTTGTTCACGATAGTGCCCGCGCCGGTGACCAGGAGGCCGTAACCCCCGGCGCCGCCACCTCCGCCGCCACCTGCAAAGGGATGTCCTTCCGCACCCATGCCACCGTCAGAGCCGTTGCCGCCTGCCGTGTTGGTATTGACGACCAGCGAGCCTGGGCTCGTTAGTCCGCTGGCGCCGCCATTGCCGCCCGAGCCACCGCTGTTGGCGCCACCGCCGTTGGAACCGGCGCCGCCAACGCTCCCCGAACTGCCGCCGGTCCCCCCTCCGACACTGCCACCGGCGCCGCCGCCGTCGGCATTGGCTTCGATCACCATCGAGAAGAGCAGGGCGCACGCACATAAGGCCACGAATGCCAAACGCGCGACCGGCCGTCGCCATTGGGTGGCGGCACCAGCCGATCCGAACGGAATGGGTCTGTATTGATATGTCTTGGCGGCAGTTCGCCCTGGCTCGGCCTGTGTCAATTGGCACCTCTCCCGTCAGGACGCAGTGATCGAGCATCGCGAATCATTTCAAATCATTGCTCGGGCGGTTCCGTGTGAGAAGGCAGCTAAGCTTCCTGCGCCACAGTAATTTTCGGCGGAATGGTTGCCGGTACGGCGAATGCGTGCACCCCTCGGGAACTGGTGCGAATTTTGCTCTTGGCAAGCGGGCAGAGAGCGGTTAAAGAACCGCCTCCGGACGTGCCGGCCTCGGCTAGCGCGTTCGTGCACGTATTCCGAAAACTCGACAGACAGGAGATCATTCCTTTTCAGGACGTCCGCGAGGATTTGCCCGAACAGGAAGGAAAACCCGTCGTTTGGTGGAGTGCGGGCAGGGGTCGGGCGGTTCGCCGTCTGGCCTTGTCCTGTCCAAGACTGCAGGCGCCTGCGGGAAATTTCGGTTTCTCAACGGCTTAATCGCATGGCCTGCATAGACGGGTGAAGACCGGATTTCACTTCGGCTTCCACCTCAGGGTGGTTGCGGAACGGGTCTGGTTCGGACCTCGACACGCCGTGGGCCTTAGCGGGCTCCCGGAGGGCAGGCTTTGAATTGTCGTCTTGCCCCCGCGTGTCCGATGGGTTTTAGCCCTGAGGTTCAGGTTTGGGCGGGACGATGGGTGCAACCCGGCGGTCCCGCTTTTGCGATGACCGCCAACCGGAAAGAGCTTGCTGTGGAACGAGCGGCAAAAAAGGAAGCGGTCGAACAGCTCAATGGGGTCTTCAAGACCACGAGCGTCGCGGTCGTTGCCCAATATTCCGGCCTGACCGTTGCCCAGATGCAGAAGCTGCGGACGCAGATGAAGCAGGCTGGTGCCTCGGTGAAGGTCTCGAAGAACCGTCTCGCCAAAATTGCTCTTGAAGGCACCGACGTCGTTGCCATCGGTCCCATGCTGAAGGGACCGACCGTGATCGCCACTTCGAACGATCCGGTAGCGGCGCCGAAGGTCGCCATCGAATTCGCCAAGGCGAACGAAAAGTTCGTCATCATCGGCGGCTCGATGGGGAAGACCGTCCTGAATGTCGACGGCGTGAAGGCGCTTGCCTCGCTGCCGTCGCTTGACGAACTGCGCGGAAAGATCGTCGGCCTTCTCGTGGCCCCGGCGACCAAGCTCGCTCAGCTCGCCAATGCGCCTGCGGGCAAGCTCGCGCGCGTCATCCAGGCTCATGCCTCAAAGGGCGAAGCGGCCTGACGCCCTTCGCAAAACTCAAACCCGAACCAGATTACATTCAAGGAAACTGAACAATGGCTGACCTGCAGAAGATCGTTGACGACCTCTCGAGCCTGACCGTGCTCGAAGCTGCCGAACTCGCGAAGCTCCTCGAAGAGAAGTGGGGCGTTTCGGCTGCCGCGGCTGTTGCCGTGGCCGGCCCGGCTGGTGGTGGCGCTGCCGCCGCTCCGGCGGAAGAGAAGACCGAGTTCACGGTCGTTCTCGCCAGCGCCGGCGACAAGAAGATCGAGGTCATCAAGGAAGTCCGCGCCATCACCGGCCTGGGCCTGAAGGAAGCAAAGGACCTCGTCGAGGGCGCGCCGAAGCCTGTCAAGGAAGGCGTGAACAAGGACGAAGCCGAGAAGATCAAAGTCCAGCTCGAGAAGGCTGGCGCGAAGGTCGAGCTCAAGTAAGCAACGCTTACTGGCGCGAGGCCCCGGCGAGCATCAGCAAACCGGGGCCTCGGTCCATCCCGGGAGGGATGGAGTTGATGCAAAAGGCATGCGACGGAACGTCCCGACGCAGGCCGAACACGAAAAAGTGTGGGGATTTGAGGGTTTGTCTCTCGAATCTCTACTATTGTCGCACCATATCGGTTCGACAGCACGAAAGCGCGGTGGGCAGGGGTGTCGGATTTCCCTGTAAGCCGTTGGGAGAGCAAGCTATTTCGGGCTTTTGCAGTCCGTGAAGACGATCGTTGTGACGGGCGGGCGTGCCTATGCGCCCCGCGCGTCGTTTTGCGTTTTGAAGGTCTGAAGAACAGATTCAGGACATGACGGCCTGAAACTGGATTTTTGGTCCCCAAAACGGGTTCGAAAAATTCAACCCGGGGAGCGGTGGCAGCCGCGTCCTGGACGACGCGCCCCGAGCGGGCGACGAAATGAGAGGCCACGATGGCGCAGCAGACATTCACCGGTCGCAAACGCGTTCGCAAGTTCTTCGGACACATCAAGGAAGTCGCCGAGATGCCGAACCTCATTGAGGTTCAGAAGGCGTCTTACGACCAGTTCCTGATGGTCGACGAACCCGTGGGCGGACGCCTTGATGAGGGTCTGCAGGCGGTATTCCGCTCGGTGTTCCCGATCTCGGACTTTTCGGGCACCTCGATGCTGGAATTCGTCCGCTACGAGTTCGAACAGCCGAAATACGACGTCGACGAGTGCCGCCAGCGCGGCATGACCTTCGCGGCCCCCCTCAAGGTGACGCTGCGCCTCATCGTGTTCGATATCGACGAGGAAACTGGCGCGAAATCGGTGAAGGACATCAAGGAGCAGGACGTCTACATGGGCGATATCCCGCTCATGACGATGAACGGCACCTTCATCGTCAACGGCACCGAGCGCGTCATCGTCTCCCAGATGCACCGTTCGCCCGGCGTGTTCTTCGACCACGACAAGGGCAAGACCCATTCCTCGGGCAAGCTGCTGTTCGCCGCCCGCGTCATTCCGTATCGCGGCTCCTGGCTCGACATCGAGTTTGACGCCAAGGACATCGTCTATGCGCGTATCGATCGTCGCCGCAAGATTCCGGTGACGTCGCTGATGTTCGCCCTCGGCCTCGACGGCGAGGCGATCCTGTCGACGTTCTACAAGAAGATTCTCTACAAGCGGACCAAGGAAGGCTGGCGCGTTCCGTTCGACGCCAACCGTTTCCGCGGCTACTCGACCATCAACGACCTGATCGACGCCGATACCGGCAAGGTCGTTCTCGAGGCCGGCAAGAAGCTCACCGTGCGCGGTGCGCGTCAGATGCAGGAGAAGGGCCTGAAGGCGCTGCGCCTGTCGGATGAGGAACTCGTCGGCAACTATCTCGCCGAGGACCTCGTCAATCCGAAGACCGGCGAGATCCACGCCGAAGCCGGCGAAGAGATCACCGAAAAGTCCATGAAGGCGCTGAACGAGCACGGCTACAAGGAACTGCCGCTGCTCGACATCGACCACGTCAATGTCGGCGCCTACATCCGCAACACGCTCGCGGCGGACAAGAACATGACGCGTGAGGACGCGCTGTTCGACATCTACCGCGTGATGCGCCCGGGCGAGCCGCCGACGCTGGATTCGGCGCAGGCGATGTTCCAGTCGCTGTTCTTCGACGCCGAGCGTTACGACCTCTCCGCGGTCGGCCGCGTCAAGATGAACATGCGCCTCGACCTCGATGCGCCCGACACCCAGCGCACGCTGCGCAAGGAAGACATCCTCTCCGTCATCAAGACGCTGGTGGACCTGCGCGACGGCAAGGGCGAGATCGACGACATCGACCATCTCGGCAATCGCCGCGTGCGTTCGGTCGGCGAACTCATGGAGAACCAGTACCGCATCGGCCTCCTGCGCATGGAGCGCGCGATCAAGGAGCGCATGTCCTCGGTCGACATCGACACGGTCATGCCGCAGGACCTGATCAACGCCAAGCCGGCGGCTGCGGCCGTGCGCGAGTTCTTTGGCTCCTCGCAGCTCTCGCAGTTCATGGACCAGACCAACCCGCTGTCGGAGATCACCCACAAGCGCCGTCTGTCGGCGCTTGGACCGGGCGGTCTGACCCGCGAGCGTGCCGGCTTCGAGGTGCGCGACGTGCATCCGACGCATTACGGCCGCATCTGTCCGATTGAGACGCCGGAAGGCCCGAACATCGGCCTGATCAACTCGCTCGCCACCTTCGCGCGCGTGAACAAGTACGGCTTCGTCGAGACGCCTTATCGCAAGGTGAAGGACGGCCGCGTCACCGACGAGGTCGTGTACCTCTCGGCGATGGAGGAAGGCCGTTACTCGGTCGCGCAGGCCAACGTGCCGATCGACGCCAAGGGCCGTTTCACCGAAGATCTCGTGGTCTGCCGCTCGAGCGGCACCCGCGACGTCGTGCCGATGACGCCCGACAAGGTCGACTACATGGACGTGTCGCCGAAGCAGCTCGTTTCGGTCGCGGCCGCCTTGATCCCGTTCCTTGAGAACGACGACGCCAACCGAGCGCTGATGGGCTCGAACATGCAGCGCCAGGCGGTGCCGCTGGTTCGCGCCGAGGCGCCGTTCGTGGGCACCGGCATGGAAGGCGTCGTTGCGCGCGACTCGGGTGCCGCGATCGCGGCACGCCGTTCGGGCGTGATCGACCAGATCGACGCGACCCGCGTCGTCATCCGCGCCACCGAAGATCTCGATCCGACCAAGTCGGGCGTCGATATCTACCGTCTCATGAAGTACCAGCGCTCCAACCAGTCGACCTGCATCAACCAGCGTCCGCTGGTGAAGGTCGGCGACATCGTCAAGAAGGGCGACATCATCGCGGACGGTCCGTCGACCGATCTCGGTGAGCTCGCGCTCGGCCGGAACGTGCTCGTCGCGTTCATGCCGTGGAACGGCTACAACTTCGAAGACTCGATCCTGCTCTCCGAGCGGATCGTGAAGGAAGACGTCTTCACCTCGATTCACATCGAGGAGTTCGAGGTGATGGCTCGCGACACCAAGCTCGGACCCGAGGAAATCACCCGCGACATTCCGAACGTTTCGGAAGAAGCGCTGAAGAACCTCGACGAAGCCGGTATCGTCTACATCGGCGCAGAAGTGCGCGCCGGCGACATCCTGGTCGGCAAGATCACGCCGAAGGGCGAAAGCCCGATGACGCCGGAAGAAAAGCTGCTGCGCGCCATCTTCGGCGAAAAGGCGTCCGACGTTCGCGACACCTCGCTGCGCGTTCCTCCGGGCGTGCAGGGCACGATCGTGGAAGTGCGCGTGTTCAACCGGCACGGCGTCGACAAGGACGAGCGTGCGCTGGCGATCGAACGGGAAGAGATCGAGCGTCTGGCCAAGGACCGCGACGACGAGCAGGCGATCCTAGACCGCAACGTCTACAACCGTCTTGCCGAGCTGCTCGAAGGGCGGCAGGGCATTGCCGGTCCGAAGGGTTTCAAGAAGGACACCAAGATCACCCGTGCGGTGCTCGAGGAGTACCCGAAGTCGCAGTGGTGGCTGTTCGCTTCGCCGAACGACAAGCTGATGGCCGAGATCGAGGCCATGCGGAAGCAGTACGACGAGTCGAAGAAGGGGCTCGAGCAGCGCTTCCTCGACAAGGTCGAGAAGCTTCAGCGCGGTGACGAATTGCCGCCCGGCGTGATGAAGATGGTCAAGGTCTTCGTCGCGGTGAAGCGCAAGATCCAGCCCGGCGACAAGATGGCCGGCCGCCACGGCAACAAGGGTGTGGTGTCGAAGATCGTGCCGATCGAGGACATGCCGTTCCTCGAAGACGGCACGCATGCCGACATCGTGCTCAATCCGCTGGGCGTGCCCTCGCGCATGAACGTCGGACAGATCCTGGAGACCCATCTCGGCTGGGCCTGCGCCGGCCTCGGCAAGCGGATCGGCCAGACGGTCGATGCGTACCTGTCGAAGCAGGACATCAAGCCGCTGAAGGAAACCTTGAAGAAGGTCTATGGCGAGGACGAGACGATCAAGTCGCTCAACGACAACGAACTGATCGAACTCGGCCAGAACCTGAGCCGCGGCGTGCCGATCGCCACGCCGGTGTTCGACGGCGCCAAGGAAGCCGACATCGAGGAAATGCTGAAGCTTGCCGGTCTGGATGCTTCGGGTCAGTCGACCGTCTATGACGGCCGCACCGGCGATGCCTTCGATCGCAAGGTGACGGTGGGCTACATCTACATGCTCAAGCTGCACCATCTGGTCGACGACAAGATCCACGCGCGTTCGATCGGTCCGTACTCGCTCGTCACCCAGCAGCCGCTGGGAGGCAAGGCGCAGTTCGGCGGCCAGCGCTTCGGCGAAATGGAGGTGTGGGCGCTCGAGGCTTACGGCGCGGCATACACGCTCCAGGAGATGCTGACGGTGAAGTCGGACGACGTCGCCGGCCGTACCAAGGTGTACGAGGCGATCGTGCGCGGCGACGACACGTTCGAGGCCGGTATTCCGGAATCGTTCAACGTGCTGGTCAAGGAAATGCGCTCGCTCGGCCTCAACGTCGACCTGCACAATTCCAAGGTAGGTCCGGCGCCGACGTCGGAAGCGGCCGAGTAACGCGACCTTTCATGCCCGGCCGTCACGGCCGGGCATTGGCGCCCCTCCCGAGGCCTTGAGGGCAGGGCGCCCCGATTGAGTGATTTTCGAATTTGCGGCCGTAGGCGACCGGCACGCGAGGAGAAGACGATGAACCAAGAAATTATGAATCTCTTCAACCCGACGACTCCGGCTCAGGTCTTCGACCAGATCCGGATCTCGATCGCGAGCCCCGAGAAGATTCTGTCCTGGTCCTACGGCGAGATCAAGAAGCCGGAGACCATCAACTACCGTACCTTCAAGCCCGAGCGCGACGGCCTGTTCTGCGCCCGCATCTTCGGGCCGATCAAGGACTACGAGTGCTTGTGCGGCAAGTACAAGCGCATGAAGTACAAGGGCATCATCTGCGAAAAGTGCTCGGTCGAGGTCACGCTGTCGCGCGTCCGGCGCGAGCGCATGGGCCATATCGAGCTCGCGGCCCCCGTTGCCCACATCTGGTTCCTGAAGTCGCTGCCCTCGCGCATCGGCCTTCTGCTGGATATGACGCTGAAGGATCTCGAGCGGATCCTGTATTTCGAATATTACGTCGTTCTCGAGCCGGGTCTGACCGCGCTGAAGGACCGCCAGCTGCTGTCCGAAGACGAGTATCTGAAGGCGCAGGACGAGTACGGCCAGGATTCCTTCACCGCCATGATCGGCGCCGAGGCGATCCGCGAACTGCTCAAGGGCATGGACCTCGAGAAGCTCGAAGCCTCCCTGCGCGTCGAGATGCAGGAGACCGACTCCGACATCAAGCACAAGAAGCTCGCCAAGCGCCTGAAGATCGTGGAAGCGTTCCGCCACTCCGGCAACAAGCCGGAATGGATGATCATGACCGTGGTTCCGGTGATCCCGCCGGACCTGCGTCCGCTGGTGCCGTTGGACGGCGGCCGCTTCGCGACCTCCGACCTCAACGATCTCTACCGCCGCGTCATCAACCGCAACAACCGCCTGAAGCGGCTGATGGAGCTGCGCGCGCCGGACATCATCATCCGCAACGAGAAGCGCATGCTTCAGGAAGCGGTCGATGCCCTGTTCGACAACGGCCGCCGTGGCCGCGTCATCACCGGCGCCAACAAGCGCCCGCTGAAGTCGCTCGCCGACATGCTGAAGGGCAAGCAGGGCCGGTTCCGCCAGAACCTGCTCGGCAAGCGCGTCGACTATTCGGGCCGTTCGGTGATCGTCGTCGGTCCCGAGCTGCGCCTTCACCAGTGCGGCCTGCCGAAGAAGATGGCGCTCGAGCTGTTCAAGCCGTTCATCTATTCGCGACTTGACGCCAAGGGCCTGTCCACCACGGTGAAGCAGGCCAAGAAGCTGGTCGAGAAGGAGCGGCCCGAGGTCTGGGACATCCTGGACGAGGTCATCCGCGAGCATCCCGTGCTGCTCAACCGCGCGCCGACGCTGCATCGCCTCGGCATTCAGGCGTTCGAGCCCGTGCTGATCGAAGGCAAGGCGATCCAGCTCCACCCGCTGGTCTGCGCCGCGTTCAACGCCGACTTCGACGGCGACCAGATGGCCGTGCACGTTCCGCTGTCGCTCGAAGCGCAGCTGGAAGCGCGCGTCCTGATGATGTCGACCAACAACATCCTGCATCCCGCGAACGGCCAGCCGATCATCGTGCCGTCGCAGGACATCGTGCTCGGTCTCTACTACGTCTCGATCATGCGCGAAGGCCTGCCCGGCGAGGGCAAGATCTTCGGCGAAATGGCCGAGCTCGAGCACGCGCTGCATGCGAAGGTCATCCACCTCCACACCAAGATCAAGTATCGCTGGCAGGGGATGGATGAGACCGGCAAGGTTTCGACGCGCTGGATCGAGACCACCGCCGGCCGCGTCATGCTCGGCAACCTGCTGCCGAAGAACCCGCGCATTTCGTACGAGATCATCAACAAGCTGATGACCAAGCGCGAAATCTCGGGCGTGATCGACCAGGTCTATCGCCACTGCGGCCAGAAGGAGACGGTGATTTTCTGCGATCGCATCATGGCGCTCGGCTTCTACAACGCGTTCAAGGCCGGCATCTCGTTCGGCAAGGACGACATGGTCGTGCCGAACTCCAAGTGGAAGATCGTCGACACCACCCGTACGCTGGCGAAGGATTTCGAGCAGCAGTACAACGACGGCCTGATCACCCACGGCGAAAAGTACAACAAGGTCGTCGACGCCTGGTCGAAGGCGACCGAGGAAATCGCCAAGGCGATGATGAAGGAGATCTCCTCGACCAAGAAGACGGCGAGCGGGGCGGATGCCGACATCAACTCGATCTACATGATGGCGCATTCCGGTGCGCGCGGTTCGCCGGCCCAGATGCGCCAGCTCGCCGGCATGCGCGGCCTGATGGCCAAGCCGTCGGGCGAGATCATCGAGACGCCGATCATCTCGAACTTCAAGGAAGGCCTCTCGGTGCTCGAGTACTTCAACTCGACCCACGGCGCCCGCAAGGGCCTCGCGGACACCGCGTTGAAGACCGCGAACTCCGGTTACCTGACCCGTCGTCTCGTCGACGTGGCGCAGGACTGCATCATCACGCAGGACGACTGCGGCACCAAGCTCGGCATCAAGATGCGCGCCATCGTCGATGCCGGCACCGTGGTCGCTTCGCTCGGCTCGCGCATCCTCGGACGCACGGCCTGTGAAGACATCCGCGACAGCTCCGGCAAGGTGATCATCAAGCGCGATACGCTGATGGAAGAGAGCCATCTGGACGCCATCCACCAGGGTGGCGTGCAGGAGGTGAAGATCCGCTCGGCACTGACCTGCGAACTCGTCAACGGCATCTGCGGCAAGTGCTACGGCCGCGACCTCGCCCGCGGCACGCCGGTCAACCACGGCGAAGCGGTCGGCGTCATCGCGGCGCAGTCGATCGGCGAGCCGGGCACCCAGCTCACCATGCGCACCTTCCACATCGGTGGTGCGGCGCAGCTCAACGAGCAGTCGTTCGTCGAATCCAATTTCGACGGCAAAATCGTGATCAGGAACAAGGCCATCGCCCGTAACAGCGAAGGTCACCTGGTCGCGATGGTGCGCAACATGGTGGTGGCGATCGTCGATGCCGACGGGACCGAGCGTGCGACGCACCGTATTCAGTACGGCTCGCGCCTGCACGTCGACGACGGCGACACGGTCAAGCGTGGCCAGCGCATCGTCGAGTGGGATCCCTACACCCGTCCGCTGCTCACCGAAGTCGAGGGTACGATCGGCTTCGAGGATCTGGTCGAAGGGCAGTCGATCTCGGAAACGCTGGACGAGGCCACCGGCATCGCCAAGCGCGTGGTCATCGACTGGCGCTCGACCCGCGGCGGCGCGGACCTGCGTCCGGCCATCGTGGTCAAGGGCAAGGACGGCAAGGTGCTCAAGCTCGCCCGTGGCGGCGATGCCCGCTACATGCTGTCGGTCGACGCCATTCTCTCGGTCGACGTCGGTGCCAAGGTGAATACGGGTGACATCCTCGCCCGTGTTTCGACCGAAAGCGCCAAGACGCGTGACATCACCGGCGGTCTGCCGCGGGTGGCGGAACTGTTCGAGGCTCGGCGTCCGAAGGATGCGGCGATCATCGCCGAAATCGCGGGCACCATCCGGTTCGGGCGCGACTACAAGAACAAGCGTCGCATCTCGATCGAGCCGATGGACAAGACCGACGAGGCACGCGAGTACCTGATCCCGAAGGGCAAGCACATCCACCTTCAGGACGGCGACGTCGTCGAAAAGGGCGACTTCATCGTGGAAGGCAACCCGGCGCCGCACGACATTCTCGCGGTCAAGGGTATCGAGGAACTCGCGGCCTATCTGGTCAACGAGATCCAGGAGGTCTACCGGCTCCAGGGCGTGCTCATCAACGACAAGCACATCGAGGTGATTGTCCGTCAGATGCTCCAGAAGGTGGAAATCACCGACCAGGGCGACACGGACATGATCTCCGGCGAGCAGGTCGACAAGATCGAGTTCGACGCGCTGAACGAGAAGGCCAAGGAAGAGGGCAAGAAGATCGCTACGGGGACGCCGGTTCTGCTCGGCATCACCAAGGCGAGCCTCCAGACCCGCTCCTTCTTCTCGGCAGCCTCGTTCCAGGAGACCACCCGCGTCCTCACGGAAGCGGCGGTCAACGGCAAGGTCGATCCGCTCGAAGGCCTCAAGGAGAACGTCATCGTCGGCCGGCTGATCCCGGCGGGCACTGGCGCCTCCATGGCCAAGATCCGCGAAGTCGCAATGAAGCGCGACAAGATGATCCTGGACGAGCGCGAGAAGCAGGCGGCCGTCGTGTCGCCCGCTCCGGAAGCTGAACTTCCCGCGCTCCCGCCTGCGGAATAATGGCTCATCCGTAGGAATACTGAGGACATTGAAAAGGCCGGCGCAAGCCGGCCTTTTTGCTGCTTTGTTTCCCTGTTGCGGTGCAGGATCAACCTTTGTTCATCTTTCCTTCAGGCGCAAAAGCGCTTTTGTTAGGAGAGCTTAGACCGGTGGTCCCGTGACGGGGGCAGGGCCGGAGACCACGGAACGGACATGCTTGATCTCGCAATCGTAGGCGGCGGCCCCGGCGGGCTGATGAGCGCCTGGTATCTGAAGCGTAAGCTCGGTGACCTCTGCCGTGTCACCATCTATGAGGCCTCGGACCGGCTCGGCGGCAAGATCCTCACGCGCAAGTTCGATTCGGCGCCCGCGATGTACGAAGCCGGCGTTGCCGAGATCTACGATTACTCGATGACCGGCCCGGATCCGCTGCGCGAGTTGATCCAGCATTTCGGCCTTCAGACCATTCCGATGGACGCCGAGCAGGTCCAGTTCGGCGGCGAGCTGCTGAACGACGTCGCGGGCATGCGCCGCAAATACGGCGCCAAGACCGCGGCCGCGATCGAGGCGTTCCGCAAGCGTTGCGCCGAGGCGCTGTCGCCGGTCGAGTATTACGAGGGCGTCGGCGCCCACGACAATGAGAACCCCTGGGCCTACAAGACCGCCGAGCAGGTGCTCGACGAGGAGGTCGAGGACGAGACCGCAAAGCGCTTCTTCAAGGTGATGGCGCGTTCGGACATCGCGACCGAAAGCCACAACACCAACGGCCTCAACGCGCTGAAGAACTATCTGATGGATGTCGACGGCTATATCGGCCTCTATTCCATCCAGAACGGCAATGAGCAACTGATCGAGTGCCTGCAGTCGGAGGTCAACGCCGACATCCAGCTCAATCATCGCGTGCTCACCGTCGGCAAGGCTCCGACCGGCCGCTACCAGCTCAAGATGATGAACGGCAAGGGGCCGGAGACGCGCGACTTCGATCTCGTGCTGGTCTGCCTGCCGCATTCCTGGCTCGCCACCATGGGCTGGGAAGGCGAGCAGCTGCGCAAGTCGATGGTCAAGCACGTCTCGTACTTCGATCGTCCGGCGCATTATCTGCGCGTGTCGATCCTGTTCGACACGCCGTTCTGGGGCGAGAAGATTCCCGGCGCCTGGTTCATGTCGGAGGCCTTCGGCGGCTGCTGCGTCTACAACGAAGGCGCGCGTCACGACGTCGGCAAGCACGGCGTCCTGAACTGGCTGATTCCCGGTTCCGATGCGCTCGCCTTCGCCAATCTCTCGGACCAGGAACTGATCGACGCTGCGCTCAAATCGCTGCCGGCCTCGCTCGGCGATGCGCGCGCGCATTTCAGGGAAGGCAAGATCCACCGCTGGCTGTCGTCGGTAAATGCGATTCCCGGCGGTCTGCCCGTGCGCGACGTCATGACCAACCACCGGCCCGAGCCGAAGGACCATCCGGGCATCGTGGTCGTCGGCGACTATCTGTTCGATTCGACGCTGAACGGTCTGCTCGACTCCTCGGATGCGGCGACCGACATCATCCTGACCGAGATGGTGCGACTGCGCCGCGAGCGTGCGCAGGACGGCAAGCCGCTCTCGGACAAGATCGATCGTGAGTACTTCGAGAACTATCGCGGCGTCGGCCCCTACAGCGAGGCGTGGCGGCATTTCACGGATCCCGGCTACCTCACCAAGCTGATCGGCATCGTCTGGGGCAAGGCCAAGGGCGCCAAACTGTTGGTCGCGGGCTCGGCCAGCGGCGAGCTGGTCGGCGCGCTGCGCGAGCGCGGCATCGATGCCTGGGGCATCGAGAACAACCGCGCCATTCACGCCAAGACGCCGAAGGCGTTGAAGAAGTACAACAAGCTCGGATCGATCCTCGACATGCCGTTCAAGGACGGCTCGTTCGACTTCGTGTTCGAGACCAGCCTCTGCCATGTTTCCCCGAAGCAGGTGGTCCGCGCGATTCGCGAGCTCAACCGCGTGGTCAAGACCGGTCTGGTATTCGGCTCGGTCACCTCAGACATGGCCTCGGCCCTGATCGACCGCTACGACCTGCTGCGCGGTGTCAAGAAGCTCGGCACCTGGTGGGAATGGTCCGAGCTGTTCTTCAGCAACGGCTTCGATCTGTCGATGCACCGCAAGGACTGCACGGATGCGCTCTGGGAGGCGACGCTTGCGGCCAACAAGGGCCCGGGCCAATGGTACGCCGACGCCGACAGCTTGCGTTATTCGTTCTTCGACAAGGTCGAGGAGGAAGACGACTAGCCTCCGGGGGACCGGTCGAGATTCGCCAATTGCTTTGCCCAATGCGTCGTGATCGCTTAGAATCGATGCGATAGCGGTTGCCGCTATGTCCTTTCTCTGCGGTCCTGCCGGCCGTCAGCATCGGTTGGTTTCATGGCGTCCAAGCCTCCCTCGCCCGACAAACAGAAGCTCGCTGCGGAAGAGGCGGCCGAGCTCGACAAGAAGCTTGCCCCCGTCAAGCCGGACCTCGATGACGAGGAGGACGAAGACGGGGAGGATGACGAGCTTGATCTCGATGACGACGACGAAGACGAGGACCTCGTCGTCTTCACAGCGCGCGAGGCCGCCGGCGCGCTCGCGACCATCCTCGGCTTCGTCAAGCCCTTTCTGACCAACTACAAGCGGATGCTGTCATTCGTGGCGTTCGGCGTCGTCGTCGAGACGCTGTTCAACGTCATCATGCCGCTCAGCCTGAAGTACCTGATCGACGACGCGCTCGGCGAGGAAGACTTTCAGGCGCTGTACAAGATCCTCGGCGTGCTCGCGGTCGCCGGCATCTTCACCTCCATCGTCGCGGTCTGGTACGAGCGCTGGGACGCGCGGCTGGCTGCCTGCATCATTTCCGACGTCCGCAGGCGCCTGTTCGAGCATGTCCAGGATCTGCCGGCGGCCTATTTCGGGCGGACCAAGCGCGGCGAGATCCTGTCGCGCTTTTCCGTCGACCTTGCGGCCTTCGAGGGGTCGGTGAAGACCTTCTCCAACAGCGCGGCGCTGCCGTTCCTGGAGTTGATCGCAGGCATCATCCTGATGCTGTTCCTGAACTGGCAGCTTGCCGTGGTTTCGCTGCTGGTGTTTCCGATCACGCTGATCGGCCCGCGCATGCTCACGCCGAAGGCGGTGCAGGCCAATTACGAGCAGAAGCTGAACGAGAGCACGCTGCTCGGCATGGTGCAGGAAAACGTCGCCGCGCAGGCGGTGATCAAGGCGTTCAGCCTGCAGCGCCGGATGTTCGGCTTCTTCACCTTCCGCAACGACGAGACCCGCAGCAGGATGGCCTCGGCTGCGTTCCTATCCACCATGGTGGAGCGGACGGTCACCATCTCGGTGTTGCTGCTGCACCTCGTGGTGCTCGCGATCGGCGCCTATCTGGCGACCAAGGGGCAGATCACCATCGGCACCTTCGTGACCTTCGAAAGCGCGTTCTGGGAGGTCTCCTACAACATCGCCCACGTGATGCACTTCGTTCCGGTGTCGATCTCCGCGGCCGCTGCGATCCGGCACATCCAGGAACTCCTGGACGAGCCGACGCGCAGCGCCGATCGGCCCGGTGCACCCGATCTGCCGCGCGTGACCCACGACATTACTTTCGACCGCGTCAGCTTCCAGTACGAAGGCAGCCAGACGCCGGTGCTGGACAATCTCAGCCTCAGGCTCGACGTCGGCAAGCGCATCGCCATCGTCGGCCCCTCGGGCTCCGGCAAGAGCACGCTGCTCAATCTGATCCTGCGGCTCTACGTGCCCGACGAGGGGCGCGTCACCATCGACGGCGTCGATGTCCGCAAGGTGACGCTGGATTCGCTGCGCCGGAGCATGGCGGTGGTGTTCCAGGAGAACATGCTGTTCAACATGTCGATCCGCGAGAATATCCGGCTCGGCAAGGAAGGCGCGACCGACGAGGAGGTGGAGGAGGCGGCGAAGAAGGCCGAAATTCACCGCTACATCATGAGCCTGCCGCAACGCTACGACACGCCGGTCGGCGAGCGCGGCGATACGCTGTCCGGCGGCCAGCGTCAGCGCATCGCGATCGCGCGCGCGGTGATCCGCAATCCGTCCGTGCTGCTGCTGGACGAGGCCACCTCGGCGCTCGACCAGACCACGGAAGCCGCGATCAACCGCACGCTGCTGAAGGTTGCCAAGGGCCGCACCATGATCTGGTCGACTCACCGCCTGACGTCGGTGGTCGAGATGGACGAGATCATCGTGATCTCAGGGGGCCGGGCGATCGAACGCGGTTCGCATGCCGAGCTGCTCGCCAAGAACGGTACCTATCGCAAGCTATGGAACGACCAGATCCATCAGCCGCATGGCGCGGCGCCTCAGGCCGATGACGATAGCGACGACGATGAGATCGAGGATGATGAGGACGAGGAGGAGGACGACGACGAGGAGGAGTGACCGAGGAAGTTCGGCTCGATATTCAGCACCCCTCCGAGCGGACGTGCGAGGCCCTGAACCGACCAGGCGATGAAGCGTGCCCAGCGCTGCGCCGTCCAGTAGGGGCTGGTGCCGAGCGAGACCGAGCGGAAGGCAAATGCCTTCGCGGCGGCCCATTCGTCGCAGGCTCGTTTGACGGGATCGGCGTAGAAGGCAGCGATCTTGTCCGCATCCATCCCGTCCGACGCGAGCCATTGCGGGATGTACACGTTGCAGAGCCGCTCGACGTCGGTGAAGACCTTGTCGCAACCGGTGCCGGCGGCGGGGCAGGAGGTCGCGAAGGCATCGCCCACCAGCGCGACGCCCGGCAGGCCGCTTGCGTCGTTCACATAGAGATCGACCGGGCGGATCTTCAACTCGCTTGAAATGTCGAAGGTGCCGGTGATGCGCTTGAGCCGGGGCAGGGCGGCGTTCAGCGTCTCGGCGGGAGCACGGCGCAGCTCGCGCAGCCAGGGATCGTCGAAGCCGCGATAGACGAACAAATTGGCCCGCATCCGCGATCCCACCGGAAACAGTGTGATGTAGGGGATGCGGTCGCTCGGCCGCTCCGAGAAATAAGTTAGCGCGGGGAAATCGAACGAATTTCGTCCCGCCGGCGCCACATCGAACCCGATCGAGATCGAATGGCAGGCGCTGATGATGTTCCGTGCGATACCGAGCTGGTGGCGCAGGCCGACATTGAGGCCGTTGGCGAGCACGACGAGGCGGGCCGAGACGGTCTCGTCGTTGGAGAGCGTGACCCGTTGCCGTTCCGGGCTCGTCTCGACCGTGATCGCCTTCGCACAGATGCGCTCGACCGCAGTAGGGATTTCGTCGCGGACCGCGTTGACGAGGGAATCATAGAGGATGTTGAACTGACGGCTCGGCGCCTTGTCCAGCAGGCGACCGAATCGCGCGATCCAGTTCTCGCCGGCGAAAGTCGCGCGGCGCAGCACTGATTCTCCGATCCCGGTCTTCAGGAATCGCTCGACCTGGACATGCCCGCTGAGTTTTTCGACCCGGAAATCGGCCGGATACCTCTCATGCGGATCGATCAGCACCGCCGAAATGCCGGCGCGGCCGAGCATTGCGGCTGCGGTCGAGCCGGACAAGCCCCCGCCGATGATGGCAATGTCGGTGTAGCGCATCGGGTGAGTCCCTGCCGAAGGTGGCAGATTGCCGCATGAACAGACAAGAAAGCCTTAGCAACTGATATAAAAGTATATTTAATCCGGGTATAAATACCCGTCGGGATGGCGCAGGCGGGGCACCGTCGCCATATGGGGAGGGCGTAATCGGTGGGGCCCACGGCAAATTCCATAGGCGCGAGAAGCGCTTTGTGACTGTCGTTTCGCCTTGACTTGATCGATTCCCACTTATAGAAAGCGCCTCACTTAACGACAGGCGGTGAGCATCGCCAGCGTCGGAACGGGCCACCTGTTGATCCCCCGGGATCGGATCCCACGGGATCGCTGAAGACAGGCACCAACCTCGACGAATGCCGCTCAAACGCTGTCGATCATAGCTAGGCAATGCCAGTGCGATTTTAGTTCTCTCGAGCAAGCTCTCTAGAGACCAAACTCGGATGCATGACCTCGGTGCGCAGGCCGCAGCTTTACGCTGATCGGCCTGAAAACTGCGGTCCTCTGTGGCGTCGTAACGCTTTCCGCTCAGTGACTGAGTGGTTGGCGCAATTTCGCTTTGTGCGGTTTGTTCCGCGCCGGGCGGCCTCATCGGGCAGGGAGCTCGAAAGAATTTGCGGACCCGGAAGGGGACGCGGCAGAAAAAGGGTGAAGGCCAGAATGCCGACGATCAACCAGCTGATCGCTCAACCGCGGGAAGTGCAGAAGTCGCGCAAGAAGGTGCCGGCGCTGCAGCAGTCGCCGCAGAAGCGTGGTGTTTGCACGCGCGTCTACACCACGACCCCGAAGAAGCCGAACTCGGCGCTTCGTAAGGTTGCCAAGGTGCGCCTGACCAACGGCTTCGAGGTGATCGGCTACATCCCCGGCGAGGGCCATAACCTCCAGGAGCACTCGGTGGTCATGATCCGCGGCGGTCGCGTCAAGGATTTGCCCGGCGTTCGCTACCACATCCTCCGCGGCGTTCTGGATACCCAGGGCGTCAAGAACCGTAAGCAGCGTCGTTCGAAGTACGGCGCCAAGCGTCCGAAGTAAGCGGGAACCAAGCCTATGTCTCGTCGCCACTCAGCGGAAAAGCGCGAAGTTCTGCCGGATCCGAAGTTCGGGAACATCATCATCACTAAGTTCATGAACTCGGTGATGTACGCCGGCAAGAAGTCGGTCGCCGAAGGCATCGTCTATGGTGCGCTCGGTATCATCGAAACCAAGACCAAGCAGAACCCGCTCGGCGTTTTCGAGCAGGCGCTCGAGAACGTCATGCCGACGATCGAAGTGCGCTCACGCCGCGTCGGCGGTGCGACCTACCAGGTGCCGGTCGAGGTTCGCTCGACACGCCGTCAGGCTCTGGGTATCCGTTGGCTGATCTCGGCCGCGCGCGAGCGCAACGAGAAGACGATGACCGAGCGGCTCTCCGCTGAGCTCCTGGACGCGTCTAACAACCGTGGCAATGCCGTCAAGAAGCGTGAAGACGTGCACCGGATGGCGGAAGCCAACCGTGCCTTCTCGCACTATCGCTGGTAACGGCGACACACCCGGACTCGCAAGGAACGCCCATGCCCCGCCAACATGCCATCGAAGACTACCGTAACTTCGGTATTATGGCGCATATCGACGCCGGCAAGACCACGACGACCGAGCGCATCCTCTATTACACCGGCAAGAGCCACAAGATCGGCGAAGTGCACGAAGGTGCCGCGACGATGGACTGGATGGAGCAGGAGCAGGAGCGTGGCATCACGATCACCTCGGCTGCGACCACCGCCTTCTGGGCCGGCAAGCGCCTGAACATCATCGACACTCCCGGCCATGTCGACTTCACCATCGAAGTCGAGCGTTCGCTGCGCGTGCTTGACGGCGCCGTCTGCGTGCTCGACTCCAACCAGGGCGTCGAGCCCCAGACCGAGACCGTCTGGCGCCAGGGCGACAAGTACAAGGTTCCGCGCATCGTCTTCGCCAACAAGATGGACAAGACCGGCGCCGACTTCTTTAAGTGCCTGGCCGACATCGTCGACCGCCTCGGCGCCAAGCCGATCGCGATCCAGCTCCCGATCGGTGCCGAGAACAACTTCAAGGGTCTCGTCGACCTCGTGAAGATGAAGGGCATCGTCTGGAATGATGAATCCCTCGGCGCCAAGTTCGACTACGTCGACATTCCGGAAGATCTGGTCGAGCAGGCCAAGGAATACCGCGAGAAGATGGTGGAGGCCGCCGTCGAGCTCGACGACGACGCCATGGCTGCCTATCTCGACGGCAACGAGCCGGACGAGGCGACCCTGAAGCGGCTGATCCGCAAGGCGGTGCTGACCGGTGCGTTCTATCCCGTGCTGTGCGGCTCGGCTTTCAAGAACAAGGGCGTGCAGCCGCTGCTCGACGCCGTCGTCGACTATTTGCCGTCGCCGATCGACGTGCCCGCCATCAAGGGCACCGACGATTCCGGCAACGAGGTCGTGCGCAAGGCCGACGACAAGGAGCCGCTCGCGCTGCTCGCGTTCAAGATCATGGACGACCCGTTCGTCGGCACCATCACCTTCTGCCGCATCTATTCCGGCGTGTTGCAGAGCGGCACCGGTGTCGTGAACTCGACGCGTGAGAAGAAGGAGCGCATCGGGCGCATGCTGCTGATGCATGCGAACAATCGCGAAGACATCAAGGAAGCCTATGCCGGCGACATCGTCGCGCTGGCCGGCCTGAAGGAAGCGCGCACCGGTGACACGCTGTGCGATCCCGACAAGCAGGTGATCCTCGAGAAGATGGAATTCCCCGAGCCGGTCATCGAGATCGCGATCGAGCCGAAGTCCAAGGCCGACCAGGAAAAGCTGGGCGTGGCGCTCGCCAAGCTCGCCGCGGAGGATCCGTCCTTCCGCGTCTCGACCGACCAGGAGTCCGGCCAGACCATTCTCAAGGGCATGGGCGAACTCCATCTCGACATCAAGGTCGACATCCTCCGTCGTACCTACAAGGTCGACGCCAACATCGGCGCGCCGCAGGTGGCGTTCCGTGAGCGTGTCACCAAGAAGGCCGAGGTCAAGTACACCCACAAGAAGCAGACCGGCGGTACCGGTCAGTTCGCGGAAGTGTCGATCGTGGTCGAGCCGAACGAGCCCGGCAAGGGCTACGAGTTCGAGTCCAAGATCGTCGGTGGTGCGGTTCCGAAGGAATACATCCCCGGCGTCGAAAAGGGCCTCAACAGCGTGATGAGCTCTGGCGTGGTCGCGGGCTTCCCCGTGGTCGACGTCAAGGTTCAGCTCGTCGACGGCAAGTATCACGACGTCGACTCGTCGGCGCTCGCCTTCGAAATCGCATCGCGCGCGGCATTCCGCGAAGCGCTGCAGAAGGGCAAGTCCGTCCTGCTCGAGCCGATCATGAAGGTCGAAGTGGTGACCCCGGAAGACTACACCGGCTCGGTCATCGGCGACCTGAATTCGCGGCGCGGTCAGATCCAGGGGCAGGACATGCGCGGCAATGCCAACGTCATCAACGCGATGGTGCCGCTCATGAACATGTTCGGTTATGTGAATAACCTGCGCTCGATGAGCCAGGGTCGCGCGACCTTCACGATGCAGTTCGACCACTACGCAGAAGCGCCGGCCAACGTGTCGGCAGAAGTCCAGAAGAAGTTTGCCTGATTGTCGTCGGTTGAAAGCTGACGATTGAACGGAGAGTCAAATGGCCAAAGCAAAGTTTGAACGTAACAAGCCGCACTGCAACATCGGCACCATCGGTCACGTCGACCATGGCAAGACGTCGCTGACCGCGGCGATCACCAAGGTCCTCGCCGAAGCCGGCGGCGCGACGTTCACCGCGTACGACCAGATCGACAAGGCGCCGGAAGAGAAGGCTCGCGGCATCACCATCTCGACCGCACACGTCGAGTACGAGACGCCGAACCGCCACTACGCCCACGTCGACTGCCCCGGCCACGCCGACTACGTGAAGAACATGATCACCGGCGCCGCCCAGATGGACGGTGCGATCCTGGTCGTGTCGGCCGCTGACGGCCCGATGCCGCAGACCCGTGAGCACATCCTGCTCGCCCGTCAGGTCGGCGTTCCCGCGCTGGTCGTGTTCCTCAACAAGTGCGACATGGTCGACGATCCGGAACTGCTCGAGCTCGTCGAGCTCGAAGTCCGCGAGCTGCTCTCGAAGTACGACTTCCCGGGCGACAAGATCCCGATCATCAAGGGTTCGGCGCTCGCCGCTCTCGAAGACAGCGACAAGAAGCTCGGCCATGACGCCATCCTCGAGCTGATGAAGAACGTCGACGAATACATCCCGCAGCCGGAGCGTCCGATCGACCAGCCGTTCCTGATGCCGGTCGAAGACGTGTTCTCGATCTCGGGCCGCGGCACCGTCGTGACCGGTCGTGTCGAGCGCGGTATCGTCAAGGTCGGCGAGGAAATCGAGATCGTCGGTCTCCGTGCCACCCAGAAGACCACCGTCACCGGCGTCGAAATGTTCCGCAAGCTGCTCGATCAGGGCCAGGCCGGCGACAACATCGGTGCGCTGCTCCGCGGTACCAAGCGTGAAGACGTCGAGCGCGGCCAGGTGCTGTGCAAGCCGGGTTCGGTCAAGCCGCACACCAAGTTCAAGGCTGAGGCGTATATCCTCACCAAGGAAGAGGGCGGCCGCCACACCCCGTTCTTCACCAACTACCGTCCGCAGTTCTACTTCCGCACCACCGACGTGACCGGTGTCGTGCATCTGCCGGAAGGTACCGAGATGGTGATGCCGGGCGACAACATCGCGATGGAAGTGCACCTGATCGTGCCGATCGCGATGGAAGAAAAGCTCCGCTTCGCGATCCGCGAAGGTGGCCGCACCGTCGGCGCCGGCGTCGTCGCTTCGATCATCGAGTAATTACGAGAATAGGGATCGGCGAGTAGCGAATGGTTCCATTCGCTATTCGCTATTCGCCACCCAACGAAGAGAGACCACGGCAATGAACGGCCAAAATATTCGCATCCGTCTCAAGGCGTTCGACCATCGTATCCTCGATACGTCGACCCGCGAGATCGTGAACACGGCGAAGCGCACCGGCGCGCAGGTCCGCGGACCCATTCCGCTGCCCACCCGCATCGAGAAGTTCACCGTCAACCGTTCGCCGCACGTCGACAAGAAGAGCCGCGAGCAGTTCGAGATGCGCACCCACAAGCGCCTGCTCGATATCGTCGATCCGACCCCGCAGACTGTCGATGCTTTGATGAAGCTCGACCTGGCCGCCGGTGTCGACGTCGAGATCAAGCTCTAAGATTTTTGGATCACGTTCGCGACTTTGCGGACAGAAAGAACAGGAAGCACGCCGATGCGCTCCGGAGTGATCGCACAAAAGGTCGGGATGACGCGGGTCTTTACGGAGGCCGGTGAACATATCCCCGTGACCGTGCTGAAGCTCGGCAATTGCCAGGTCGTAGGCCACCGCACTGAAGAGAAGAACGGTTACGTCGCGCTCCAGCTTGGTTCTGGCAGCCGCAAGACCGTGTATCTGCCCAAGGCTGAGCGCGGCCAGTTCGCGGTCGCCAAGGTCGAGCCGAAGCGGCAGGTCGAGGAGTTCCGCGTGTCCGCGGACGCCATGATCCCCGTGGGCGCCGAGATCCTCGCCGACCACTTCGTCGTCGGCCAGTTCGTCGATGTCACCGGCACCTCGGTCGGTAAGGGCTTCGCCGGCGGTATGAAGCGCTGGAATTTCGGTGGTCTTCGCGCCACGCACGGTGTGTCGATTTCGCATCGTTCGATCGGTTCGACCGGTGGTCGTCAGGATCCCGGCAAGACCTGGAAGAACAAGAAGATGCCCGGTCACATGGGCGTCGATCGCATCACCACGCTCAACCTTCGAGTCGTTCAGCTCGATGTCGAGCGTGGCCTGATCCTCGTCGAAGGTGCCGTTCCCGGCTCCAAGGGCGGCTGGATCCGCGTGCGCGATGCCGTCAAGAAGCCGCTGCCCAAGGAAGCTCCGAAGCCCGGCAAGTTCAAGGTTGCTGGCGATGCGGAAGCCGTCCCGGCTGCGCAGGAGGCTTGAGATGGAATTGAAAGTCACCACCCTCGAAGGCAAGGAAGCCGGCTCGGTCCAGCTGTCCGACGCCATTTTCGGTCTCGAGCCGCGCCAGGACATCATTGCACGCTGCGTGCAGTGGCAGCTCAACAAGCGCCAGGCCGGCACCCACAAGGCGAAGGGCCGCGCCGAGATCTGGCGCACCGGCAAGAAGATGTACAAGCAGAAGGGCACCGGCGGTGCTCGTCACGGCTCGGCCCGCGTGCCGCAGTTCCGCGGCGGCGGTCGTGCCTTCGGTCCGGTGGTGCGTTCGCACGCCACCGACCTGCCGAAGAAGGTTCGCGCGCTTGCTCTCAAGCATGCGCTGTCGGCCAAGGCCAAGGACGGCGACCTGCTGGTGATCGACAAGGCCGCGCTGGAAGCCGCCAAGACCAAGGCGCTGCTCGGGCACTTCTCGGGCCTCGGCCTGACCAACGCGCTGATCATCGATGGTGCCGAGCTGCACAACGGCTTCGCCGCTGCGGCCCGCAACATCCCGAACATGGACGTGCTGCCGATCCAGGGCATCAACGTTTATGACATCCTGCGCCGTCAGAAGCTCGTTCTGACCAAGGCCGCCATCGATGCGCTGGAGGCGCGCTTCAAATGACGAAGAACATCGAGCCTCGCCATTACGACGTGATCGTCGCCCCGGTCGTCACCGAAAAGGCGACGCTGGCGTCCGAGCACAACAAGGTCCTGTTCAAGGTGGCCGCGAAGGCGACCAAGCCGCAGATCAAGGAAGCGATCGAGAAGCTGTTCGACGTCAAGGTCAAGAGCGTCAACACGCTGGTCCGCAAGGGCAAGACCAAGGTCTTCCGCGGCAATCTCGGTTCGCAGTCGAACACCAAGCGCGCGATCGTGACCCTCGAAGAGGGCCACAGGATCGACGTCACCACCGGTCTGTAAGGTCGTACGACGATGGCACTGAAGACATTCAATCCCACGACGCCCGGCCAGCGCCAGCTGGTGATGGTCGATCGTTCGGCCCTCTACAAGGGCAAGCCGGTCAAGGCGCTCACCGAAGGCAAGCACTCCTCGGGCGGTCGCAACAACACCGGTCGCATCACCGTGCGCTTCCGCGGCGGCGGTCACAAGCGAACCTTGCGCACGGTCGACTTCAAGCGCGACAAGGTCGACGCGCCGGCGAAGGTCGAGCGTCTGGAATACGATCCGAACCGCACCGCGTTCATCGCTCTGGTCAAGTACGAGGACGGCACCCAGGCCTATATCCTGGCGCCGCAGCGCCTGGCCGTCGGTGACTCCGTCGTTGCCGGCAACTACGTCGACGTGAAGCCGGGCAACGTCATGCCGCTCGGCAACATGCCGGTCGGCACCATCATCCACAACATCGAGGTCAAGATCGGGAAGGGCGGCCAGCTCGCCCGTTCCGCGGGCACCTATGCCCAGCTCGTCGGTCGCGACCAGGACTACGTGATCATCCGCCTGAACTCGGGCGAGCAGCGCCTGGTGCACGGTCGTTGTCGCGGCACGATCGGTGCGGTGTCGAACCCGGATCACATGAACACCTCGATCGGCAAGGCCGGTCGCAAGCGCTGGATGGGCCGTCGCCCGCACAACCGCGGTGTTTCGATGAACCCGATCGACCATCCGCACGGCGGTGGTGAAGGTCGCACCTCGGGCGGTCGCCACCCGGTCACCCCGTGGGGCAAGCCGACCAAGGGCAAGAAGACCCGCAGCAACAAGTCGACCAACAAATTCATTCTCCTAAGCCGCCACAAGCGGAAGAAGTAAGGAACGCCGGACATGGTTCGTTCAGTCTGGAAAGGCCCGTTCGTCGAGGGTTCTCTGCTCAAGAAGGCAGATGCCGCCCGCGCGTCCGGCCGTCACGACGTCATCAAGATCTGGAGCCGTCGCTCGACGATCCTGCCGCAGTTCGTCGGCCTGACCTTCGGTGTCTACAATGGTCAGAAGCACGTGCCGGTGGCCGTCAACGAGGAAATGGTCGGTCACAAGTTCGGCGAGTTCTCGCCGACACGGACCTTCCATGGCCACTCCGGTGACAAGAAAGCCAAGAAGGCTTGAGGATTAAACGATGAGCAAACCTAAGCGCGAACGGAGCCTTGCCGAGAACGAGGCCAAGGCGGTCGCCCGGATGCTGCGGGTGAGCCCGCAGAAGCTCAACCTGGTCGCCCAGCTCATTCGCGGCCGGAAGGCAGCTGCTGCGCTCGCGGACCTGCAGTTTTCGCGCAAGCGGATCGCGGTCGACGTGAAGAAGTGCCTGGAATCGGCCATCGCCAACGCCGAGAACAACCATGACCTCGACGTGGACGATCTCGTCGTGGCGCAGGCCTTCGTCGGCAACGGTCTGGTGATGAAGCGTTTCGCCGCCCGTGGCCGTGGTCGTTCGGGCCGTGTCTACAAACCATTTTCGCAGCTGACGATCATCGTTCGTCAGGTCGAAGCCGAAGCAGCGGCCTAAGGGACGCAGGAGCACACGATGGGTCAAAAGATCAATCCGATCGGTCTGCGTCTCGGCATCAACCGGACCTGGGATTCCCGCTGGTTCGCCGGCAAGCAGGAATACGGCAAGCTGCTGCATGAAGACGTCAAGATCCGCGAGATCCTGCACAAGGAGCTCAAGCAGGCGGCTGTCGCCCGCATCGTGATCGAGCGTCCGCACAAGAAGTGCCGCGTCACCATCCACTCGGCTCGTCCGGGCGTGGTGATCGGCAAGAAGGGCGCCGACATCGACAAGCTGCGCAAGCGCGTCGCGGACATCACCTCGTCCGACGTCGTCATCAACATCGTCGAAATCCGCAAGCCGGAGCTCGACGCGACGCTGGTGGCCGAATCGATCGCGCAGCAGCTCGAGCGCCGCGTTGCGTTCCGCCGCGCCATGAAGCGCGCCGTTCAGTCGGCGATGCGTCTGGGCGCGGAAGGCATCCGCATCAACTGCTCGGGTCGTCTGGGCGGTGCGGAAATCGCGCGCATGGAGTGGTACCGCGAAGGTCGCGTGCCGCTGCACACGCTGCGCGCCGACATCGACTACGGCGTTGCGACCGCGTTCACGACCTTCGGCACCTGCGGCGTCAAGGTCTGGATCTTCAAGGGCGAGATCCTCGAGCACGATCCGATGGCCCAGGACAAGAGAATGGCCGAAGGCGAGAGCAGCGGCAGTGGTGATCGTGGTGGCCGTGGGCGCCGCGACAACGCTGCAGCCTGAGCTGCAGCAAGAATTTGAGGGCTTGAAGCCATGATGCAACCTAAGAAAACGAAGTTCCGGAAGGCGCATAAGGGCCGCATCCACGGCGTTGCGTCTTCGGGCGCGACGTTGGCGTTCGGCCAGTTCGGCCTGAAGGCGACCGAGCCTGAGCGCGTCACCGCGCGCCAGATCGAAGCCGCCCGCCGCGCGCTGACCCGCCACATGAAGCGCGCCGGCCGGGTCTGGATCCGCGTGTTCCCCGACGTTCCGGTGTCGAAGAAGCCGGCCGAAGTCCGCATGGGCTCCGGCAAGGGTTCGCCGGAACTGTGGGTCGCCCGCGTCAAGCCGGGCCGTGTGCTGTTCGAGATCGACGGCGTCAACACCCAGACGGCGCGCGAAGCCCTGACCCTGGCGGCCGCCAAGCTGCCGATCAAGACGCGCTTCGTCGAGCGCATTGCGGAGTAATGGCCATGGCCCAGATGAAGATCGAAGACATCCGCGCGATGAGCCCCGACCAGCAGGATGACGCCATCCTGAACCTGAAGAAGGAACGCTTCAATCTGCGCTTCCAGCGCGCCACCGGGCAGCTCGAGAACACCTCGCGCCTGCGCGAAGCTCGCCGCGACATCGCCCGCATCAAGACCATCGCCGCGCAGAAGCGCGCGAAAGAGAAGTAAGGGTCTCACGAATATGCCGAAACGTACTCTGCAAGGCGTGGTCGTCAGCGACAAGCAAGCCAAGACCATCGTGGTGCGCGTCGATCGCCGCTTCACGCACCCGATCTACAAGAAGACGATCCGCCGTTCGAAGAACTATCACGCGCACGACGAGAGCAACGAGTTCAAGCCGGGCGACGTGGTGTGGATCGAGGAATCGAAGCCGATTTCGAAGTTGAAGCGCTGGGTCGTGATCCGGGGCGAACACAAGAAAAGCGCCTGATCTGTTGGCCCCGGCCGACTGACTTCAGGTAAATGTTGAGCGCCGGCTGGGCTGGCGCAAGAGAGAAGAGGACGAGGTGCATCAATGATTCAGATGCAGACCAACCTCGACGTGGCCGACAATTCTGGCGCACGCCGTGTCATGTGTATCAAGGTGCTCGGAGGCTCCAAGCGCCGCTACGCCACGATCGGCGACATCATCGTCGTCTCGATCAAGGAAGCGATTCCGCGTGGCAAGGTGAAGAAGGGCGACGTGATGAAGGCCGTCGTGGTGCGCGTCCGCAAGGACATCCGCCGCGCCGACGGTTCGGTCATCCGCTTCGACCGCAACGCCGCCGTCCTGATCAACAATCAGTCCGAGCCGGTCGGCACCCGTATCTTCGGGCCCGTGCCGCGTGAGCTGCGCGCCAAGAACCACATGAAGATCATTTCGCTCGCGCCGGAGGTGCTGTGATGGCCGCGAAGATCCGCAAGGGCGACAAGGTCGTCGTGCTGACCGGTCGCGACAAGGGTCGCACCGGCGAGGTATTCGAAGTGCGTCCCGACGCCGGCACGGCGCTGGTGCGCGGCATCAACCTGGTCAAGCGTCACCAGAAGCAGACCCAGGCCCAGGAGGGCGGCATCATCTCGAAAGAGGCGCCGATCCAACTGTCCAACATCGCGTATGTCGGCAAGGACGGAAAGCCGACCCGCGTCGGATTCAAGATTCTGGCGGACGGCAAGAAGGTCCGCATCGCCAAGAGCTCGGGAGCTGAGATCGATGGCTGAGGCCGCTTACACCCCGCGCCTGCGCGCGGAATACGACGCAAAGATCCGCACGGAAATGACCGAGAAGTTCGGTTATGAGAACGTGATGCAGGTTCCGCGCCTGGACAAGGTCGTTCTGAACATGGGCGTTGGCGATTCCGTCAACGACCGCAAGAAGGCCGAGACCGCCGCCGCCGAGCTGACCCAGATCGCCGGCCAGAAGGCGATCGTGACCTATTCGCGGATCGCGATCGCGACCTTCAAGCTGCGTGAGAACCAGCCGATCGGCTGCAAGGTCACGCTGCGCAAGGCCCGTATGTACGAGTTCATCGATCGCCTGGTGACGGTCGCGCTGCCGCGCGTCCGCGACTTCCGCGGCCTGAACCCGAAGAGCTTCGACGGCCGCGGCAACTACTCGCTCGGCATCAAGGAGCACATCATTTTCCCCGAGATCGACTTCGACAAGGTCACGGAAGCCCGCGGTATGGACATCACCGTCTGCACCACGGCCAAGACCGACGAAGAGGCGAGGGCCTTGTTGACCGCTTTCAATTTCCCGTTCCGGCAGTGAGACGCTGAGCTAAAGCCTCTCAAACGCGGATACCCAGGAGCCAAGCATGGCAAAGAAGAGTTCAATCGAGAAGAACAACCGGCGCAAGCGGATGACGAAGAACGCCGCTCCGAAGCGCGCCCGGTTGAAGGCGATCATCGCCGACAAGACGCTGCCGATGGAGGAGCGGTTCGCCGCCACCCTGAAGCTTGCTGAAATGCCGCGCAACTCGTCGGCGACCCGCATCCGTTTGCGTTGCGAGCTGTCGGGCCGTTCGCGTTCGAACTACCGCAAGACCAAACTGTCGCGCATCGCGATGCGCGAACTTGGCTCCAAGGGCATGGTCCCGGGCCTCGTCAAGTCCAGCTGGTAAGGAGGGTCGTTTAGATGTCTACGCACGATCCAATCAGCGATCTGATCACCCGTATCCGCAACGCGCAAATGCGCTCCAAGAGCAAGGTCTCCACGCCCGGTTCGAAGATGCGCGAGAACGTGCTCGAGGTCCTCAAGAGCGAGGGCTACATCCGCGGTTACGCCACGCTCGAGCATTCCTCGGGCCGCAGCGAGATCGAGATCGAGCTGAAGTATTTCGACGGCGAGCCCGTCATCCGCGAGATCGAACGCGTTTCCAAGCCCGGGCGTCGCGTCTACGCCTCGGTGAAGAACCTGCCGCGGGTTAACAACGGACTCGGCATTTCGGTTTTGTCGACGCCGAAGGGAATCATGGCCGACCACAGTGCGCGTGAAGCGAACGTGGGCGGCGAAGTTCTCTTCACGGTGTTCTGAGAAGGATTTTTGATCCATGTCACGAGTTGGCAAGAGGCCTGTTCCGGTTCCGTCGGGTGTGACCGCGACCGTCGATGGGCAGACCGTCAAGATGAAGGGGCCGAAGGGCCAGCTTCAGTTCGTCGTCCATGACGACGTCGAGGTGAAGCTCGAGAACGGCCAGGTGAAGGTGAACCCGCGGTTCGAGACCAATCGCGCGCGGGCGCTGTATGGTACCGCTCGCGCCCAGGTCGCGAATCTGGTCGAAGGCGTCACCAAGGGCTTCGAGAAGAAGCTCGAAATCACCGGCGTCGGTTACCGCGCCGCGATGCAGGGCAAGAACCTGCAGCTCGCGCTCGGCTACAGCCACGACGTGGTCTACGCGATCCCGGAAGGGATCACGATCACCGTGCCGAAGCCGACCGAGATCACGGTGACCGGCAGCGACATCCAGCGCGTCGGCCAGGTCGCCGCCGAGATTCGCTCTTATCGTCCGCCGGAGCCCTACAAGGGCAAGGGCGTGAAGTATGTTGGCGAATTCATCTTCCGCAAGGAAGGCAAGAAGAAGTAACGGAGCCGGTCATGTCGAAAGCCAAGGTTACGAATGCCCGGCGCAAGCGGAGTGTGCGGCTGAAGCTGCGCCGCTCCGGTGGCGGCCGTCCGCGTCTGTCTGTGTTCCGCTCGTCCAAGCACATCTACGCCCAGGTCATCGACGACCTGAAGGGCGAGACGCTGGCCTCTGCCTCCTCGCTCGAGAAGTCGATGCGCGACGGCGGCAAGACCGGCGCCGACATCGATGCGGCGAAGGCGGTCGGCAAGCTGCTCGCCGAGCGCGCTGCCGAGAAGGGCGTCAAGGAAGTCGTGTTCGATCGCGGCAGCTACCTCTATCACGGGCGCGTCAAGGCTTTGGCCGACGCGGCGCGTGAGAGCGGGCTGAGCTTCTAACAGAATTTGAGGATTGAGGCGTAAGCCTCTGAAGGATTGGAAAAATGGCAGAACGCGAACAACGTGGTGGACGCGATCAACGCGGCGGACGTGACCGCCAGCAGCGCGAGGAGCGCGACAGCGAGTTCGTCGACAAGCTGGTCCACATCAACCGCGTGGCCAAGGTCGTCAAGGGCGGCAAGCGCTTCGGTTTCGCCGCGCTGGTCGTGATCGGCGACCAGAAGGGCCGCGCCGGCTTCGGTCACGGCAAGGCGCGCGAAGTGCCTGAAGCGATCCGCAAGGCCACCGAGTCCGCCAAGCGCAACCTGACCCGCGTGTCGCTGCGGGAGGGTCGCACGCTGCATCACGACATCGCCGGCCGTCATGGCGCGGGTCGCGTGTACCTGCGTGCTGCTCCGGCCGGTACCGGCATCATCGCGGGCGGCCCGATGCGCGCCGTGTTCGAGACGCTGGGCGTCCAGGACGTGGTCGCGAAGTCGATCGGCTCGTCGAACCCCTACAACATGGTTCGCGCCACCTTCGACGCGCTGAAGCATCAGGATTCGCCGCGCTCGGTCGCAGCCCGCCGCAACATCAAGGTGTCCACCCTCCAGTCCCGTCGCATCGGCGGTGACGCCGAGGCGGCTGCCGACTAACCGAAGCTTTCGGAGTAGACCATGATGGCCAAGGCCGCAAAGACGATCAAGCTCGAGCAGACCGGCAGCGCGATCCGCCGCCATCACTCGCAGCGTTCCACGCTGATCGGGCTCAAGCTCAACAAGATCGGTCGCACCAGCGAACTGCCTGATACCCCGGCGGTCCGCGGCATGATCGAGAAGGTTCACCATCTCGTTCGCATCGTCGACGAGAAGTAAGCAAAGGCGCAGGATCCCGAACCGCGGAGACCCGTGTTCGGTGAAGATCGTGCGCAAGAAACAAGGAGCAGGGCGATGAAGCTCAGCGATATCGCCGACAATGCAGGCTCGCGCAAGAAGCGCATGCGCGTCGGCCGTGGCATCGGTTCGGGCAAGGGCAAGCAGTCCGGCCGCGGCGGCAAGGGCCAGACCGCGCGTTCGGGCGTTCGCATCAAGGGTTTCGAAGGCGGCCAGATGCCGTTGCATCGCCGTCTGCCCAAGCGCGGCTTCAACAACATCTTCCGCGTCGAGTTCGCCGAGATCAATCTCGACCGGCTCCAGGAGGCGGTCGATGCCAAGAAGATCGACGCCGGCAGCGTGGTGAACGTCGAGGCGCTGGTGAAGAGCGGCGTGCTGCGCCGTGCCAAGGGCGGCCTGCGGCTGCTCGGCCGCGGCGCGCTCAAGTCCAAGCTCAACATCGAAGTCCACGGTGCCACCAAGGCCGCGATCGAAGCGGTGGAGAACGCCGGCGGCTCGGTGAAGATCCTCGCCCCTGCCAAGGAAGAAGGCGAGGCGGCGTAACAACTGCGTCATTGGCCCGCGGCTCGCGGGCCTTTACGCATGAGGGACGTGGACTTATCGAAGCCGAGCCCCAGATAATGTCCGGCGTCCGCTATACAGTAGCCCGGCCGCGGGCATGACGGCGCAATAGGCGGCGGGAGAAAGTCCAAGATGGCCTCTGCAGCGGAACAACTTGCAGCCAATCTCAATTTCGGTGCGTTCGCCAAGGCGGACGAACTGAAAAAGCGCATCTGGTTCACCCTGGGTGCGCTGCTGGTTTACCGGCTCGGGACCTATATCCCGCTGCCCGGCATCGATCCCAACATCTGGGAGCAGGTGTTCCGGTCCCAGGCGGGCGGCATCCTCGGCATGTTCAACATGTTCGCCGGCGGCGGCATCCACCGCATGGCGATCTTCGCGCTGAACATCATGCCGTACATCTCGGCCTCGATCATCATCCAGCTCCTGACCACCGTCTCGCCGCAACTCGAGGCGCTGAAGAAGGAGGGTGAGGCCGGCCGCAAGCTGCTCAACCAGTACACCCGCTATCTGACGGTCATCCTGGCCGCGTTCCAGTCCTACGGCATCGCGGTGGGCCTCGAGGGCGCCGGCAACGTCGTCAGCGATCCCGGCCTGTTCTTCCGCCTCTCGACCGCGATCACGCTGACCGGCGGCACCATGTTCCTGATGTGGCTCGGCGAGCAGATCACCTCGCGCGGCATCGGCAACGGTATTTCGCTGATCATTCTCTCCGGCATCGTCGCCGAGCTTCCCGCGGCGCTCGCCAACATGCTCGAGCTCGGCCGCCAGGGCGCGATGTCGACCGGCCTGATCCTGGTCGTGATCGTCATGGCGGTCGCCGTGATCGCCTTCATCGTGTTCGTGGAGCGCGCGCAGCGCCGGCTGCTGATCCAGTATCCGAAGCGCCAGGTCGGCAACAAGATGTTCGAGGGCCAGTCCTCGCATCTGCCGCTCAAGCTCAACACCTCGGGCGTGATCCCGCCGATCTTCGCGTCATCGCTGCTGCTGCTGCCGACCACGGTTGCCAATTTCAACGCGGGGCGCGGGCCGGAGTGGTTCCAGTGGATCACCACGCAGCTCGGCCACGGCCGTCCACTGTTCCTCGTGCTGTATCTCGCGCTGATCGTGTTCTTCGCCTTCTTCTACACCGCGATCGTGTTCAACCCGACCGAGACCGCGGACAATCTGAAGAAGCATGGCGGCTTCATTCCGGGCATCCGTCCGGGCGAGCGCACCGCGGAATATATCGACTACGTGCTGTCGCGCATCACCGTGCTCGGCGCGATCTATCTGGCGATCGTCTGCTTGATCCCGGAGATCCTGATCTCCTACGCTTCGGTGCCCTTCTACTTCGGCGGCACCTCGCTGCTGATCGTCGTCAGTGTCACCATGGACACGGTGGCTCAGGTGCAGGGCTATCTGCTGGCCCATCAGTACGAAGGCCTGATCCGCAAGTCGAAGCTGCGCGGCCGCCGCCGCTAAGCGCGGCGGTCCCGGCGGGCTTCCGACACGCATCGCCGATTCGCCGCGCGCGCAGCCGCGCGGCGTCAGCGAGGCGCAGGAGCAACCGTTCGATCGCATTGGCAGAACTGCTCTGACCGCGACGCAATCACTGATTTCAAAGGGGTTCTTGGCGCCAGGGCATTTGCTCCCCTATGATATGGGTGGCAGTGCGGGGCCGATTGTGATTTGCACTGTTGTCGAACTTCAAACACAGGTGCGCGACGTATCGCTCACCAATCCGGGGGGCGTACGCCGATGAGAATTATACTTCTGGGACCGCCGGGGTCGGGCAAGGGGACCCAGGCGCAGCTGATGGTGCAGCGCTACGGTATCGTCCAGCTCTCGACCGGCGAGATGTTGCGCGCGGCCGTCGCGGCGGGAACGCCGGTGGGCCTCAAGGCCAAGGAAATCATGGCCAGTGGCGGGCTCGTGCCCGACGAGGTTGTCGTGGGGATCATCTCCGACCGCATCGACCAGCCGGACGCCGGCAACGGTTTCATTCTCGACGGCTTTCCGCGCACCGTGCCGCAGGCCGAAGCGCTGGACGAGCTGCTCAAGCAGAAGCACCTCAAGCTCGACGCCGTGATCGAACTGCGCGTTAACGAGAGCGCGCTGCTCAGTCGTGTCGAGACACGCGTCGCGCAGATGCGGGAGCGCGGCGAGGAGGTCCGGATCGACGATACCCCGGAGGTCCTGACCAAGCGGCTTGCCAGCTACCGCAGCCAGACGGAACCGCTGATTCACTATTATTCCGAACGGCGGAAGCTCTCCACCATCGATGGCATGATGGCGATCGACGAGGTCACCGCCGCCATCCATCGCCAGCTGGTGGCCCTCGGGGCCACGGAGCCCAAGGCGCGCGCCAAGAGCGCAGCCAGGGCAGCGCCGGCAAAAAAGGGGTCCAAGCCGGGTACGTCGAAGGCCAAACAAGCCAAGAAAGCTGCCAAAACGGCCAAAAAGCCGGCCAAATCTGCCAAGAAGGCCACCAAGAAGCCCGTGAAGGGTACGAAGAAGGCTGCCAAGAAGACCGCCAGCAAAGCGGTGAGAAAGGCTGCCAAGAAGGCCGCGAAGAAGGCTTTCAGGAAGGGTGCCAAAAAGGCCGCAAAAAAGGTCACGAAGAAGCGAGCCAAACGTTAGCGGCAGTTGACGAAAGCCCCCAGAATCCCCTAATAAGCCCAGCATCCAAGTCGGATAGTTTCAAACGATGCCGGGCCCCAGGAAGACCAGGGGTGGGCGTCGTGTTCGCGTTTGTGAACACCTGCCCGAGAAACCAAGCACTTAAAGACCGGTTCCTGACGAGGGATCGGCAACAGGAGAGAGAGCCGTGGCCCGTATTGCCGGCGTGAACATTCCGACCAACAAGCGCGTTCTCATCGCGCTCCAGTACATCCATGGCATCGGCCAGAAGATTGCCGGCGAGATCCTCGAGAAGGTGAAAATTCCTGCGGATCGCCGCGTCAATCAGCTCAGCGACGCCGAAGTTCTCCAGATCCGCGAAGTGATCGACCGCGACTATCTCGTCGAGGGTGATCTGCGTCGCGAGGTCGGTATCAACATCAAGCGTCTGATGGACCTCGGCTGCTATCGCGGCCTGCGCCATCGTCGCGGCCTGCCGGTGCGCGGTCAGCGGACCCACACCAATGCGCGCACGCGCAAGGGTCCGGCCAAGGCCATCGCCGGCAAGAAGAAGTAAGTTTTCGAATCAAGATCACGGCGTGTGGCGAACCGGGGATGACCCGTCGCCACGCGCCTTTCGTTCCACAGGTGTAGCCGCTGGCATTACGGCGGCGTTCGAGATCTCCAGGAAAGGTACTCAATGGGTAAGGAAGCCACCCGCGTTCGCCGTCGTGAACGCAAGAACATCGCCTCCGGCGTTGCTCACGTGAACTCCTCGTTCAACAACACGACCATCACCATCACCGACGCGCAGGGCAACACGATCGCCTGGTCGTCCGCCGGCACGATGGGCTTCAAGGGCTCGCGCAAGTCGACCCCGTACGCCGCGCAGGTCGCCGCCGAGGACGTGTCCAAGAAGGCGCAGGAGCACGGCATGCGTACGCTGGAAGTCGAAGTCGCCGGTCCCGGTTCGGGCCGCGAATCGGCTCTGCGCGCGCTGCAGGCCGCGGGCTTCACCGTCACCTCGATCCGCGACGTGACCACGATCCCGCACAACGGTTGCCGTCCCCGCAAGCGTCGGCGCGTTTGATATCTTGGTTGCGGGCGCATCGGCGCCCGCGATGACTTTTGCATGAAGCCGCAGGTGCGACCTGCGGCCTTTCTCCAACGCCAGTGGCTGCAACGGCAGTTCGACTGGCCTGTATGGGTGAAACAGTGACGATCCAGAAAAATTGGCAAGAACTGATTCGACCGAACAAGCTGCAGGTCACGCCTGGCAGCGATTCGAACCGTTTCGCGACCATCGTCGCCGAGCCGCTCGAGCGCGGCTTCGGCCAGACGCTGGGCAACGCGCTGCGTCGCATCCTGCTTTCCTCGCTCCAGGGCGCGGCAGTGCAGTCGGTGCACATCGACGGCGTGCTGCACGAGTTCTCCTCGATCGCGGGCGTCCGTGAGGACGTCACCGACATCGTGCTCAACATCAAGGATATCTCGATCAAGATGCAGGGCGAAGGCCCCAAGCGCATGGTCGTGAAGAAGTCCGGCCCGGGCGTCGTCACCGCCGGCGACATCCAGACCGTGGGTGACGTCGTGGTGCTCAACCCGGACCTGCAGATCTGCACCCTCGACGAGGGCGCCGAGATCCGCATGGAGTTCACTGTCGCCACCGGCAAGGGCTACGTGCCCGCCGAGCGCAACCGTCCCGAGGACGCGCCGATCGGCCTGATCCCGGTCGACAGCCTGTACTCGCCGGTCCGCAAGGTGTCCTACAAGGTCGAGAACACCCGCGAGGGCCAGATCCTCGACTACGACAAGCTGACCATGACGATCGAGACCAACGGCGCGATCTCGCCGGATGACTCGGTGGCTTACGCTGCCCGCATCCTGCAGGATCAGCTCAACGTGTTCGTCAACTTCGAAGAGCCGCGCAAGGAAGTCGCCCAGGAGATCATCCCGGACCTCGCCTTCAACCCGGCCTTCCTCAAGAAGGTGGACGAGCTCGAACTCTCGGTGCGTTCGGCCAACTGCTTGAAGAACGACAACATCGTCTATATCGGCGACCTCGTGCAGAAGTCGGAAGCGGAAATGCTCCGCACCCCGAACTTCGGCCGCAAGTCGCTGAACGAGATCAAGGAAGTGCTGGCCCAGATGGGTCTGCATCTTGGCATGGAAGTGCCGGGCTGGCCGCCGGAGAACATCGACGAGCTCGCCAAGCGCTTCGAGGATCATTACTGAGTATTTCGTCATTCCGGGGCGGTCCGCAGGACCGAACCCGGAATCCCGAGATTCCGGATCGACGCTTCGCGCCGTCCGGAATGACGGCATGATCCCGGAAAAGTGCGAAGCGGTTTTCCGACAAGGATCATGCTCTGACAAAAGAGCGAAATCGCATTTGCGTTTTCGCGGGCGAACGCAGGCAGCCCACCTGAGCAACAAGTCCGACGAACCGTCGCGACGAATGGAATAAAAGGACTACCAAAATGCGTCACGGCAAGGTTCATCGTAAGCTCAACCGCACCGCCGAACATCGCCGCGCGATGTTCGCCAACATGTGCGCCGCGCTGATCAAGCACGAGCAGATCGTCACCACGCTCCCGAAGGCGAAGGAATTGCGCCCGATCGTGGAGAAGCTGATCACCCTCGGCAAGAAGGGCGGGCTCTCCATGCGCCGCCAGGCCATCTCCGAGATGCGCGACAAGGACCAGGTCAAGAAGCTGTTCGACGTGCTGGCGCCCCGCTACAAGGACCGCCAGGGCGGCTACACCCGCATCATCAAGGCCGGCTTTCGCTACGGCGATAATGCCGCGATGGCCGTGATCGAGTTCGTCGATCGCGACGTCGATGCCAAGGGCCAGGATTCCGGTCCGGTGCAGGAGAAGGAAGCCGAAGCGGCGTAAGCCGCCCGGTATTTGATTTCAGGAAAGCGGCGCCTTCGGGTGCCGCTTTTTTATGGGCGCGGCCATGTCGCTTGCCTCCGGATCGCCTGGCGACGCCAACATCACCGCCGGATCCCGCAGCCGGAAGTAGCGATGACGAAATAAACGTGCGATTGCGCAAGGCATTGTGCGCAGCGGCCACACGTTCAAGCCGCCGGTGGTTTATGCTGTCAGCATCAACATGACGGCGCAGGATCTCGATGCCGTCGTCGCCTGTCTCTGGACGCCACGCGCCTGCGACCAGATCGTCACGCGTCGGTGAGGCACGATTGCAGCTGCTTGTGCAGCGCACGATATCTCCGTCAACAGCAATGGAGATGATGCCATGAACATCGACCTTTCCGGAAAGACCGCCCTCGTCACCGGCTCGACCGCCGGCATCGGCCACGCGATTGCAAAGGGCCTTGCCGCCTCCGGCGCCGGCGTGGTGATCAACGGGCGCGGCCAGGACAAGGTCGATGCCGCCGTGCGCAAGCTGGAAGGGACGGGCGCCAAGGTCCGCGGCATCGCGGCCGACGTCTCGACCGCCGCGGGCTGCAAGGCGCTGGTCGCGGCGCTGCCGGATGTCGACATTCTCATCAACAATGCCGGCATCTTCGAGCCGAAGGACTTTTTCGAGATCCCGGACGAGGACTGGACGCGCTTCTTCGAGGTCAACGTCATGAGCGGCGTGCGGCTGTCGCGTGCCTACATGCGGGGCATGCTCGAGCGCAATTGGGGCCGCATCGTCTTCATCTCCTCGGAGTCCGGGCTCAACATTCCCGTCGAGATGATCCACTACGGCATGAGCAAGACGGCCCAGCTCTCGGTCGCGCGCGGCCTCGCGCAGCTGACCCGTGGCACCGGCGTTACCGTCAATTCCGTGCTGCCGGGGCCGACCATGTCGGAGGGCGTCGAGACTTTCGTGAAGGATCTCGCAAAGCAGAACGGCCAGTCGCTGGACGAAGCCGCCGCCAATTTCGTCAGGCAGCATCGTCCGAGCTCGCTGATCCAGCGCTTCGCCAGCGTCGATGAGATCGCCAACATGGTCGTCTACGTCGCGTCGAAGGAGGCATCCGCGACCAACGGCGCGGCGCTGCGGGCCGAAGGCGGCATCGTCAATACGATTGCGTAGGCGAGGAATCTGCACACTGACGTGGCCGAGGAATGTCCGTCATGGCCGGGCTTGTCCCGGCCATCCACGCATCGCCGCGTATGAAAACGGACGTGGATGCCCGGGACAAGCCTGGGCATGACGGAGTCTGTAGCTCCTACCACCCCTCCAGCACGATCTTGCCGCGCGACTTGCCGCTCTCGATCAGCGCATGCGCGCGCTTGAGATTGGCCGCGTTGATCGTGCCGAAGCTCTGGTCGAGCGTGGTGCGCAGCACGCCCTTGTCGATGAGGTCGGCGACGTCGTTGAGCAGATGATGCTGCGCGATCATGTCGGGCGTCTGGAACGAGGAGCGCGTGAACATCGACTCCCAGTGCACCGAGATCGCCTTGCCCTTGAAGGCGCTCATGGTGAACTCCGCGGGATCGTCGATCAGGCCGAACTTGCCCTGCGGCGCCATGAGGTCGGCGATCGCCTTGTAGTGCTGGTCGGTGAAGGTCAGGCTCGCCACCAGCGCGACCGGCGGCAGCTTGAGCTTCTCGATCTGCTCTTTCATCGGCTGGCCGTGGTCGATCACCGCATGGGCGCCGAGATCGAGGCACCATTTCTGCGACTCCGGCCGCGTTGCGGTCGCGAGCACCGTGAGACCCGTGAGGCGGCGTGCGAGCTGGATCAGGATCGAGCCGACGCCGCCGGCGCCGCCCGTGATCAGCAGCGTGCGCGGATCGAGACTTCGGCCGGGCACCGCGCCGAGACGGTCGAACAGCAATTCCCATGCGGTGATGGAGGTGAGGGGCAGGGCGGCGGCCTGCGCGAACGAGAGCGATCTCGGCTTGTTGCCGGCGATGCGCTCGTCGACGAGATGCAATTCGGCATTGGTGCCCTGGCGCAGGATCGAGCCGGCGTAGAACACTTCGTCGCCGGGCTTGAACAGCGTGACGTCGGGCCCGACGGCGTCGACCACGCCGGCCGCGTCATAACCGAGGATCTTGGTGTCGCCCTCGGGTGGCGCAGCGCGCTTGCGCACCTTGGTATCGACCGGATTGACCGAGATCGCCTTCACTGTGACGCGGATGTCGCGTCCCTTGGGCTCGGGTTTGGCGGTTTCGAAATCAATCAGGGAGTTCGCATCTTCGATCGGAAGCGACTTCTTGTAGCCGACGGCCTTCATGGCTTGTCTCCATCAGATGGCGCGAAAGCTTGTGATGTGCGCCCGCCGTTGTAACTGTCCCGCCAGCCCCCATTTGGCAAGTACTGTAAATTCGGGGATATAGTCCCTGTTTGGATACTATTGGGAAAACACGCATGAAACGGCGGGATTTTGCCCGGCGTCCAGGCTGCTCGGTCGAGGCGACGCTGGATCTGATCGACGGCAAGTGGAAGGGCGTAATCCTCTACCACCTCCAGGACGGCACCCAGCGCTTCGGCGAATTGCGTCGCCGGATGCCGGGCATCACCCAGCGCATGCTCACAAAGCAGCTTCGCGCGCTGGAGGAGGACAAGCTGATCGTCCGCAAGGTCTACGCCGAGGTGCCGCCGCGCGTGGAGTATTGCCTCTCCGAACTCGGCGAGAGCCTGCGGCCGGTGATCGAGGTGCTGAAAGCCTGGGGAGAGAACCACCAGCAAAGTCTGTCTTGCGCACCGCCGCCGGTGGTCGTGAGGAAGCCGAAGCGGGCGGCGTGATGTCTCGCGAAAGTGGTGCCGCACCCTCGGTGTCATCCCCGCGAACGTGGGGATCCAGAGCCACAGGGCGGAGTCATAGCGCGAACTGGTAACTCCGAGCCTTCGCCAAACCGCTCCCTGTGGTGATGGGTCCCGGGTCCGCGCTTGCGCGCGCCCCGGGACGATAGAAAGGTCAGAATGCGAACTGCGTGCGCATCGCGACCGCGTCGAACTTCGAGCCGACATCGGCAGTGGAGACGGGCGAGGCCTGCTTCGACACCGTGCCGTGCAGATAGTCGAGCATGAAGCGGACATTGCCGTTGACGTACCAGTTCAGCGCCGCCGTGTAGACGGTTTGCCGGCCTCCGGCGACGCCGGTCGCCGTTCCCAACTGGTTGTTGAGATCGATCGTCGAGAAGCGTCCCGCGATTTCCCAGGCGCCCCAGCCGCCGCCATCGAGCGAGAACGGATGCGCCGGCTTCACGCCGTTGTAGGCCGCGTTCGCCGCATTGTAGCTGCGGCCTTCGCCCGTCAGAACGTAGCCGGCCTGCGCATAGCCGCCCTGGAATTTCAGGTTCGGCGCGCCGACCAGCGGCACGCTTGTGTTGGCTGTGCGGTCGACATTGTACCAGAAGTATTCACCCTGAACGATCAGCGGCCCGTAGGTCGCCGCGGCTTCGACGCTGTAGACCTGTGCACCCGAGGCATTGGCGATCGCACTGGTCGAGATCAGCGTGGTCGGGTCGAGACGCAACTCGGGCCGGTCGCTCAGCGTGACCGTCTGCGTGTTGGCGATCAGGTTGCGCGGCGGCTGGATCAGCCATTGCGCGTCGGCGCCGATATGCACCGAATAATCGTTGCCGCTGACCGGGTTCCCGGCAATACGCGCCACCGCGCCATATTGCTCGCTGGTGCCAACCGGTGCCGCGCTCGAGGCGGAATGGATCGCGCCGGTCGATGGCCCCGTGACATAGCCGCCGATCCAGAGCTGGTCGTTGTACCAGCGCGTGCCGACGGCGGAACGGAAGTCGCCGGCGGCGATGTTGGTGGCGATGACTCCGGCCGAGGCGCGCTCCATGAACAGGATGTCGTTGGAGCTCGTGGCCTCGTCCAACGTGTAGGGCAGGTCCATGATGCCGATTTCGACGGCCATCCTGCCGCCGAACGGCTTCAGCCCGGTATAGCTGAGAAAGGCGTTCTCAATCCCGGAGGTGCCGCCGCCGGACAGCGACCCTGGAGCTGCGCCGCCAAATCCGTCGGAGGATCCGCCGAAATCGTAGACCAGCGCAAAATTCCAGTCGTTGAAGAATTTTCCGGCGAGGCCGATCCGCGCGCGGCGGACATTCTCGCCGCTGTCGAGAGCCTGAGGCACGGTCGCCGCTGTATTGGGACGATAGTCGTAGCCGCCGACATCGTAATGCACGCGGCCGGTGATCGCGACGCAGTTGGCCTGATCGGCGGTGCAGATCGTCGGCCGGTTGTTCGGCATCGTCACGACGACGCCGGACGCGGGTGCCGGTCCCTTGAGCGGGATTGCTGCATTGGCATTGGCGACGACTGCCTTTGCCTCGGAGCGTGCTTCGGCTTTCGCCTCGGCTTTCGCTTCGGCGCGGGCCTTGGCTGTGGCGGCTGTGTTTGCCGCTGTCTGACTCTGGAGCTTGTCGAGTTTCTGCTCCAGCATTTTCAACTGCGCTTTCAGGAGAGCGATCTCCTGTTCGCTGCCTGTCGATTCCGCGTTGGCCTGCGAAGCAGCAAGCGCTAACGCGATGCCAATCGCTGCAGCCGAGATGCGTCGTGTCATGTCGTCGACTCCGTCGGAGGATTGATCAAGTCCCGGCTCAGCAGAATCGTAAAGTTGCTAGATGACCCTGCCGCGACAGACGCAGGGTTCCGACTGATGCCATTTCGTCGCTATCGAATCGCGCTCGCTGAGCTTGTAGGATGAGAATCGTCATGCCAATCCGGGGGCACTACGGAACCGTGCCATTGCGATAAGGGGCCGGAGGAGGGCGAATATTGGCTGGAACCGCCCTTCTATTGGCGCGCGAACGCGCCTATATTCCCGCATCTTTTTAAAGAGGTAGGAATGTTTCGACCGATCCGCGCCGCCGTCCTTTCGACGATCTGTATTGCCATGCTGGGCCGCCTCGATCCGGCCGCCGCTCAGGACCGCCGCGTTCCGTCGTCGCCGGCCGAGTTGCGGCTGTCCTATGCGCCGATCGTGCAGCGGGTGCAGCCGGCGGTCGTCAACGTCTATGCCGCCAAGGTGGTGCAGAACCGCAATCCGCTGCTCGACGACCCGATCTTCCGCCGCTTCTTCGGCGTGCCGGGCCAGCAGCAGGAACAGGTGCAGCGCTCGCTCGGCTCTGGCGTGATCGTCGACGCGGCCGGGCTGGTCGTCACCAACGTCCATGTCATCGAGGGCGCGGACCAGGTGAAGGTCTCGCTGTCGGACAAGCGCGAGTTCGAGGCCGAGATCGTGCTGAAGGACTCCCGCAGCGATCTGGCGGTGCTGCGTCTGAAGGATACCAAGGAGAAGTTTCCGGCGCTCGACTTCACCAATTCCGACGAACTGCTGGTCGGCGACGTCGTGCTCGCGATCGGCAATCCCTTCGGCGTAGGGCAGACCGTGACCCACGGCATCATCTCGGCGCTGGCGCGCACGCAGGTCGGCATCACCGACTATCAGTTCTTCATCCAGACCGATGCGGCGATCAATCCCGGCAATTCCGGCGGCGCGCTGGTCGACATGAACGGCAAGCTCGCCGGCATCAACACGGCGATCTATTCGCGCTCCGGCGGCTCGCAGGGCATCGGCTTTGCAATCCCGGCCAACATGGTGCGCGTCGTCGTCGCCTCCGCCAAGAGCGGCGGCAAGGCGGTGAAGCGTCCCTGGCTGGGCGCGAAGTTGCAGGCGGTGACGCCGGAGATCGCCGAGAGCCTCGGCCTGCGCTCGCCGACCGGCGCCCTGGTGGCGAGCGTGGTCTCGAACGGTCCCGCGGCCAAGGCCGGCCTGAAATCCTCCGATCTCATCATCGGCATCGACGGCCAGACCGTGGATGATCCCAATGCCTTCGACTACCGTTTCGCGACGCGCCCGCTCGGCGGCACGGCGCAGATCGACGTGCAACGCGGCGGCAAGCAGGTCAAGCTGGCGGTGGCGCTGGAGACCGCGCCCGACAGCGGCCGCAACGAACTCGTCGTCACCGCGCGTTCGCCGTTCCAGGGTGCCAGGGTCTCGACCATCACGCCGGCGGTTGCCGACGAACTGCATCTGGACGCCGACACCGAAGGCGTCGTGATCACCGATCTCGGCGGCGACAGCGCGGCGGCGAATGTCGGCTTCCAGAAGGGCGACATCATCCTGGCGGTGAACAACCAGAAGATCAGCAGGACCGGCGACCTCGAAAAGGCCGCGGGCGAGCGCCCGCGAATCTGGCGCATTACATTGGTGCGTGGGGGCCAGCAGATCAACGTCACGCTGGGCGGATGAGTCCGAAGCGACCACAGGAGACGCCAACTCTGTTTGCCGCGGCGGGGCTCGACCACGAGGCTCCACATCCGCTGCCGGACCGGCTTCGTCCCCGTGCGTTGTCGGAGGTCGTCGGCCAGGATCACATCCTTGGACCCGACGGCGCTCTGACGCGCATGCTGGAGACGCGCACGCTGGGATCGCTGGTGTTCTGGGGCCCGCCCGGCACCGGCAAGACCACCGTGGCACGGCTGCTCGCGGATGCCACCGACCTGCACTTCGAGCAGATCTCCGCGGTGTTCTCCGGCGTCGCCGACCTGAAGAAGGCCTTCGACGCCGCGCGCGCCCGCCGCGAGATGGGCAAGGGCACGCTGCTGTTTGTCGATGAGGTGCATCGCTTCAACCGTGCCCAGCAGGATTCGTTTCTGCCCGTGATGGAAGACGGCACGGTGGTGATGGTCGGCGCCACCACCGAAAACCCGTCCTTCGAGCTCAACGCGGCGCTTCTGTCCCGTGCGCGCGTGCTGGTGTTTCGTTCGCTCGATGCGGCCGCGATCGAAAAGCTGTTCGCGCATGCCGAGGAGGTCGAGGGCCGGAAGCTGCCGCTCGATGACGAGGCGCGTGCCGTTCTGGTGCGCATGGCCGACGGCGACGGACGGGCGTCGCTGACGCTGGCCGAAGAGGTCTGGCGTTCGGCCCGGGCGGACGAGATTTTCAATGCCGCGCAGTTGCAGGACATCCTGCAGCGCCGTGCGCCGATCTACGACAAGTCGGCCGACGGCCACTACAACCTGATCTCGGCGCTGCATAAATCGGTGCGCGGCTCCGATCCCGATGCTGCGCTGTATTATCTCTGCCGCATGCTCGATGCCGGCGAGGACCCGCTGTTCCTGGCCCGACGGGTCGTGCGCATGGCGGTGGAGGATATCGGCCTTGCCGATCCGCAGGCGCTCGTCATCGCCAATGCCGCCAAGGACGCCTTCGACTTTCTCGGCCACCCCGAAGGCGAACTCGCGATCGCGCAAGCCGTCGTCTATCTCGCCACCGCGCCGAAATCGAACGCGGTCTACACGGCCTTCAAGGCGGCGATGCAGGTTGCCAAACAGGCCGGCTCGCTGCTGCCGCCCAAGCACATCCTGAATTCGCCGACCAAGCTGATGAAATCGGAGGGCTACGGCGCAGCCTACGAATACGACCACGATACCCCCGAGGCCTTCTCGGGACAGGACTATTTCCCGGAGGTCCTGGGCCGCCAGACCTTCTACGACCCGCCGGAGCGGGGCTTCGAGCGCGAGATCCGGAAACGGCTGGATTACTGGGCCAAGCTGCGCAAGGAGCGAGGCGGCTGAGGTCAAAGTCGCCATTTCGCCGTGACGCGAGGCCGCTTTTGGGCTAGGCAGACAGCCATGAGCCGCCGCATCAAGAGAATGAACCCGAAGCCTCGTTCGCGTGACGAGCGCGACGATTCGCGTCCTTTCAAGTCAAGGGGCGCGAAAACAGCGGGTACGCGGCCAGGGGCCAAGACGGGGGCGAAGCCGCCGCGCTTTGCGGGTGAGCGCGCCGAGCGGCGTGCGCCCAAAGCTGCCGCGCCGGAAACGCCTGCGCCGGCAAAGCCGGTCGAGGCGTTGCTGCCGACCAAGGTGCAGACCGTCAAGGTGACGGCGGACGAGAACAACATGCGGGTCGATCGCTTCCTCGAGGCGCGCTTTCCCGGCCTGTCGTTCTCCCACATCCAGCGCGTCGTGCGCAAAGGCGAGTTGCGTGTCGACGGCAAGCGCGTCGACAGCAAGGACCGTCTGGAGGAAGGGCAGAGCGTCCGCATTCCGCCGCTCAAGCTCGATGCGCCGAAGGCCGTCAGCGAACTCTCGGAGGCCGCGCAGAAGACGCTCAAGGCGCTGAAGGAGATGACCATCTACGAGGACGACGACGTCCTCGTGCTGAACAAGCCCGCCGGCCTTGCCGTTCAGGGCGGCTCGGGCATGACGCGGCACATCGACCAGATGCTGGAGGTGATGCGCGATGCCAAGGGCCAGAAGCCGCGCCTCGTGCACCGAATTGATCGCGAGACGTCGGGCTGTCTGCTGATCGCCAAGACGCGTTTTGCGGCCTCGTATCTGACCGGGGAGTTCCGCTCGCGGTCGGCGCGGAAAACCTATTGGGCGCTGGTGCCGGGCCTGCCGAAGCCGAAACAGGGCCGCATCTCGACCTTCCTTGCCAAGGAAGAGAGCGAGGACGACACCATCATGCGCATCGCCCAGCATGGCGACGAGGGCGCCAGCCACGCGGTGACCTATTACGCGGTGGTCGAGACCGCCGGCAACAAGCTGACCTGGGTGTCGCTGAAGCCCGTGACGGGCCGCACCCACCAGCTCCGCGCGCATATGGAGCATATCGGCCATCCCATCGTCGGCGATCCCAAATATTTCAACATCGAGAACTGGCAATTGCCGGGCGGCCTGCAGAACCGGCTGCATCTGCTCGCGCGCCGCATCGTCATTCCGCATCCCCGCGGCGGCGTGATCGACGCCACCGCGCCGCTGCCGCCGCACATGCAGCAGTCGTGGAATCTGCTCGGGCTCGATGCGAGCCGGTTCGATCCGATCGAGAACGCGCCGGAAGAGTAGGGCGTCCTCTGCGGTCGTCGCCTGGCTGTACTGGGCGACCCAGTATTCCAGAGACAATAGTGATTGAATCGAGAAGCCCTGGTGTAGTGGATGCCCCGGTCAAGCCGGGGCATGACAGCGGGGATTGCGCGTATCACCGGCAACCACACACATCAATTCCGGAACTGCTCCAGGAACATCCGCAAGGAGTCGTGCGGGCTCTCGATGTCGGTGATGAGCCAGCCGTCGGGCCCATTGACCAGGATGAAGTTCAGCACCACCCGCCGGCCGCGATTGTCGAAATTCGCCGTGACATAAGTCTTGTCGTATTGCCTGCGGACGACCGCGATCGTGATGGGGCCGAGCTTCCAGCTCGGGCTCTGGACGAGGAAATCATAGGGTTCGGTCCGCGGCGCCGACCACGCCTTGCGCAAGGCGGGATCGAAGAATTGCCGTGCGGTCGCGGCATCCCGCGGCAGGCCCCGGGACAGCTCCGGCGCGCCTTCGCCGTAATGGGCATAGACGTTGCGGACCAGCGATTCCGGTGTGCGAAAGCCGGCCTCCGCCACGGTCAGCCAAAGCCCGGCGAACAGGGCCACGATGCACGCAAGTTCCCTCATGCCCGCCGCTCGCTTTATCGGCTGCCGATCTTACCTTAAAAGCCTAGTATTCAGCGGCGGAGACCGAAAACTCAAGATGCGCGAATTGTTCGATGAAGGGGCGGTGCAATCCGCCCGCGATCCCAGGGAAGCGGCCCGCCAGTCCGCGCGCACGCCGCTGCGCAAACGCTTCTACAAGGAGGCCGGCGTCGCCGAAGCCGAGGGCGGCTTTGCCATCACGCTCGACGGCAAGCCCATCCGCACGCCGTCCGGCCGCCAGGTGGTGATCCCGTCGCGCGCACTGGCCGATGCGGTCGCTGCGGAATGGGCCGCCCAGGGCGAGACCATCGATCCCGTCACCATGCCGCTGACGCGCATCGCCAACAGCGTGGTCGAGGGGGTCGTCGATCGCGTCGAGCTCGTCACCGAGGACCTCGCCAAATACTTCGAATCCGACCTGCTGTTCTATCGCGCCGGACATCCGCAAGGGCTGGTGGCCCGCGAGGCCGCGCATTGGGACCCCCCGCTGTTCTGGGCGGCGGAGACTCTGGGCGCGCATTTCATCCTGTCGGAGGGCGTCATGCATGTGAAGCAGCCGGACGAGGCCATCGAGGCCGCGCGCAACGCGCTGCCCGGGGATGCCTGGTCGGTCGCCGCGCTCCATGTGGTGACGACCCTGACCGGCTCGGCGCTGCTGGCGCTGGCACTTGCTCATGGCGTGCACGATGCCGGCCAGGTCTGGGCCGCCGCCCATGTGGACGAGGACTGGAACGCCGAGAAATGGGGCGTGGACGAGGAGGCCGCAGCTCGCCGGGCCACTCGCCTGCGGGACTTCGAGGCCGCCGTGGCGGTCCTGGCCGCCGTAAAGCCCGCGGCAACCAAAGGTCCTTAACGAGAGGTTTACGAGGACGGCCTTAGGGTGGGTCAGCTTCCGCCCGGGCCGCCCCAACATGCCGACGCCGATAAGCTCGATCGCTCCCGTCAGTGCCGCCAGCCCTGTGGCTGATGCGGTGACGCCCGATCTCGTGCTTTCGGCCGGCAGCGTCGTCGATGCGAGGGTCGTCAGCGTCATGGCCGACAATCTGGTGCGGATCGCGATCGCCAATCTGTCGATGGACGTGATGTCGGAGGTGTCGCTGACACCGGGGCAAAATCTCCAGCTCGCGGTCTCGCAGAACGACGGCACCATCCGGCTCGCGGTGATGAACGGGGCAGGCGAGGCGACGTCGGATCAGATCAATCTGACGCCGCGCGCGGCCTCGCTGGTGGATAGCCCGCCGCTCGTGCCGAGCGCGGGCGCGGCACGCAACACCCTGACGCCGTCGGAACAGATTGCCGTGAGCGTGGCCTCTAGCGAGGCGGTCACAAAACAGGGCAGCCAGGCGCCGCTGTTTGCCAATCTGGCCTCCGTCGTCACCGGCAGCGATCTGCCGGCAGGGCTGAAGCAGGCGGTGCTGGACGTGCTGGCGCAGCAGACGCCGCTCAATACCGCTCTGGATGGCGGCGATATCGAATCCGCCTTCCAGAAATCCGGCCTGTTCCTGGAGGCTTCGCTGGCCGCAGGGGCGACGCCAGCTTCCGGTGCCACGCCGGATCTGAAGGCCGCGCTGCTGGTGCTGCGGCAAACGCTGGCCACGCTCGAGACCGCGCCGCAGGCGCAGGGTGTCACGCTTCCAACTGCCACCACTGGGACACAGGCCGTTGCCGCGCCGGCTCAGGCGGCGGCAGGCGAGGCTGCGTCACCTGCCGGTCCCGAGATCGCCCAACAGCCGCAAGCGTCGCGCAACGCCAATCTCGCGGCCGCCGTGCTCGCCGACATCACCGGCGACAATCCTCAGGTCCCGATTCCGCGTACGATGCCCGCCGGTCTTGCTGCAAGCCTTTTGCAGGAGGTCGCGCAAAACCTGCCGCGCCTGACCGGCAATGTGCCGGGCTCGAACAAGGCCGTGCCTGACGGCCACATCTTCGAGGCCGCCACGCGCGCGACGCCACCACCTTTTCGCGGCGCATTGCCGGCGCCGCAAGCGATTGCCTCGCCAACGCTCGCGCCGGATACGCCGCTTGCCGCATCGGTGCATCGCCTGCTCGACGATACCGATGCCGCAATCGCGCGGCAGACGCTGTTGCAGGTCGCCTCGCTGCCCGATCGCACCGACGCCAGCGGCCACCGCATCGATCCCAGCGCGCCGCAGTGGAATTTCGAGATTCCGTTCGCGACGCCGCAGGGCACCGCGATGGCGCAATTCGAAATCTCGCGCGACGGCGCTGGCGAATCCGCCGATCCCGCCCAGCGCGCCTGGCGCGCTCGCTTCACGCTCAATGTCGAGCCGGCCGGCCCCGTGCATGCGCTGATCACGCTGAATGGCGACAAGACCTTCGTGCGAATGTGGGCGGAGCGGCCGGCGACCGCGCAGCAGCTCCGTGCCGGCATCGGTGAGCTCAACCAGGCGCTGACGCGCGCCGAGCTCAAGCCCGGCGATATCCTGGTCCGCGACGGCACGCCGCCGCAGCCGGCACCGCCACGCGCCGGCCACTTCCTGGATCGCGCCACATGAGCGATCCATCCAGGCTCGCCATTGCGCTGCATTACGAGAAGGGCAGCAACGCGCCCGTCGTCGTCGCCAAGGGCAGGGGTACGATCGGTGAGAAGATCGTCGAGATTGCCAGGGCCAACGACATCCCGATCGAGGAGAACGAGATATTGGCCGGCGCGCTGTCCAAGGTCGAACTCGGTGAGGAGATCCCGCCCGACCTCTACAAGGCCGTCGCCGAGGTGCTGGTGTTCGTGCTGCGGCTGTCGGGGCGGCGCTGAGGGCACTGTCATCGTTTCACCACGAAAGCGGCTGCATGGTCGTCGCCAAATCCAACGCCCAACGGACTCCGCCCTTGCTTACCCGCCGTTCCACCCTCGGCCTTCTCGCCGCAGCTTCGATCCTGCCGCAGCGCGCGTTCGCGCATGTCGCGCCGCCGCGCAACGAGATCCGCGAGAGCCTGGCGAAACGCTTCACCGACCTCGGCACGTCAGGCACCTTCGTCGGCTACAAGGTCGATGACTACCTGATCGTCGCCAGCGACAAGGAGCGCTCGGGCGAGGGCAAGCTGCCGGCCTCGACTTTCAAGATCCCGAACTCGCTGATCGCGCTTGAGACCGGCGCCGTCGCCGATCCCGACAAGGATTTGTTTCCGTGGGACGGCGTGAAACGCCCGATCGAGGCCTGGAACAAGGATCACACGCTGCGCAGCGCGATCGCGGTGAGCGCGCTGCCGGTCTATCAGGAAATCGCGCGCCGCATCGGCCAGGAGCGCATGCAGAATTACGTCGATCTGTTCGACTACGGCAATCGCGACATCGGCGGCGGCATCGACCAGTTCTGGCTCACCGGGAATTTGCGTATCGATCCGATCGAGCAGATCGATTTCGTCGACCGGCTGCGCCGCCGCGCGCTGCCGATCAGCAAGCGCAGCCAGGATCTCGTCGCCGACATCCTGCCGGTGACCAAGGTCGGCGACAGCATCATCCGCGCCAAGTCGGGATTGACCGGACGTGAGCAGGGCTCGCTCGGATGGATGGTCGGGTGGGCCGAGAAGGGTGAGGCGCGTACGGTGTTCGCGCTCAACATGGATTGCACCGAACCGCGCCTCGTCGGCGAGCGTATGCCGCTGACGCAAGCCTGCCTTGTCGAGATCAGCGCGATCTGACGTCACTGCACTGGCGCAACGGAAACCCCTCGACTAGCATCCTTCCGACCAGGCAAAAAAGGTCGGGAGGAAACCAATGAACTCAACGCCACTCTGGCTGTCGTCACTCACGCTTGCCGCAGCCGGCGGCTGGCTCGCCGCCACCATGTTTGCAGCGCCCGCCACCAGCAAGGAGCCGCGCTTCCCGCAGCTCACCATGGATCAGCTCGATGCCAAGCAGAAGCCGCTCGGTGAGCAGATCATGAAGGTGTCGAGCGTCGGCATCGGCGGGCCCTACAATCCCATGATCCGCAGCCCGGTGCTCGGCCAGCGCCTGTTCGACCTGTTCTATTATCTGCGCTGGGAAACCTCGGTCCCGACCAAGCTCAACGAGTTCGCGATCCTGATCATCGGGCGGCAATGGCGCTCGCAGGTCGAATGGTTCGCCCACGCGCCGCTGGCGGCCAAGGCGGGCCTCTCGCCCGATATCATCGCGGAGCTGAAGGCCAACAAGCGGCCGTCGAACATGGCCGAGGACGAGGCGGTGGTCTACGACTTCGTCACCGAGCTCACCACGACCAAGAAGGTCAGCGAGGAGACTTATGCGCGCGCCAAGAAGGTCTTCAACGACCAGCAGATCGTCGATCTCACCGCGGTGTCCGGCAACTACGTGATGGTGGCGATGCTGCTGGCGATGGCGGAAGAGACCGTGCCGCCGGACAAGCAGGAGCCGTTCAAGCCGGGCGAGCCATAGGGCGGTCGAAAAACGCCCTCGTGCCCCGGACGCGGCGCAGCACGAAGTGATGCGCTGCAGAGCCGGGGCCCATGAGTAGCGAACCGTGTCGCGAGCTGGGTCCCGGCTCTGCGCAGCAGCGCGAGCGCGCTGCGGCGCGTCCGGGACACGGAAAAGCCGGTCAGGCGGTATCTTTCTTCTGCACCGTCAGCGCCTGGTCGATGGCAAAGCCGCCGATCTCGCTCATGGCCTGCGAGATTACGTCGCCGTTGCGGGCGAAGCCCTGGGAGAGGACCTCGAACTGGGTGCGGGCCAGCCGCAGCACCTCGATCGGCACGGAGATCGCGGTCTCATTGAAGCTGTCGACGGAGGCGCGCAGGCTGTCGAGCTCGGTGGTGAGCTTGAGGATATGGCTCTCGGCATGCTGCATCAGGCCGAGCAGCTTCTCGCGATCGGCATCGAACGCGGCGCGTTCGGCGGCGGCCGCCGCCGTCACCTCCGCCAGTTGCGCCCGCAGCGCCTCGATCTGGCTGACCATGGCGTCCGAGGCGAGCTCGGCGGCCTCGCGCAGCTCGATGCTGCGCGTGTGGTCTTCCTGTTGCTGGTGAAACAGCCGCTCGGCCGTCATCGCCCGCTGCGCCAGCGATTCGATCAGTGCGACGGCACGCAGCAGCATCTCGCCGTTCCGCCCCGACACCATGCTCGCCATGCGGCGCAGGAAGTCGGTGGTTTCGGACGATGGGTTCGGCGGCAGGGGCGCGACCGTCGCGGACATGAGGTGATGCTTGAGCCAGGCGTAATGATCACCGCCGTACCGACTGGGCCTCACGCCACATTCGGCGGCCTGATCGCAAGAGTGGAGCAAGCCTGAATCGCCCGGCCGGGTCAACCGACCTGCAGGGTCAAATCGCGGTCATCCCGCCGCCAAAGGGCGCAGGGTCAGGCGTCCTTCCGCCGCCCGATCCGTCCCGGATGGGTGAAACCGAACCCGGCCGAATATTTCAGGCCATAGCCCAGCGCCCGGTCGAGGCCCAATCCCAGCGTCAGCGGCGTCCTGGAGCTGGAGGCGGCCGCCTCTTAGGCAATCCTCTGTAATTCCTTGCGCTTTGGCGCTGCGGCAAGGCAGCTCTGCCGCGCCGAAAGCCGCTTCCCGGTCCGCAAAATGCCGTGTTAGAACCCCCGGCAATCGCATTGAGGCTAAGAACTGGCGGGAGCAAATGAAGAACATCCTGGACGCCCTTGAAGATCGTCGTGCCGGCGCAAAGCTCGGCGGCGGGGAGAAGCGCATCGAGGCGCAGCACGCCCGCGGCAAGCTGACCGCCCGCGAGCGCATCGAGCTGCTGCTCGACAAGGGATCGTTCGAGGAGTTCGACATGTTCGTCGAGCACCGCTCCACCGAGTTCGGCATGGACAAGAACAAGGTTCCCGGCGACGGCGTCGTCACCGGCTGGGGCACGGTGAATGGCCGCAAGACGTTCGTCTTCGCCAAGGACTTCACGGTGTTCGGCGGCTCGCTCTCCGAAACGCACGCGCTGAAAATCACCAAGCTCCAGGACATGGCGATGAAGGCGCGGGCGCCCATCATCGGCCTCTATGACGCGGGCGGCGCCCGCATCCAGGAAGGCGTCGCCGCACTCGCCGGCTATTCCTACGTGTTCCGCCGCAACGTGCAGGCCTCGGGCGTGATCCCGCAGATCTCCGTGATCATGGGCCCCTGCGCCGGCGGCGACGTCTATTCGCCTGCCATGACCGATTTCATCTTCATGGTGAAGAACACCAGCTACATGTTCGTCACCGGCCCCGACGTGGTGAAGACCGTCACCAACGAGGTCGTCACCGCCGAGGAGCTCGGCGGCGCCTCGGTGCACGCCACGCGCTCCTCGATCGCCGACGGCGCGTTCGAGAACGACGTCGAGACGCTGCTGCAGATGCGTCGCCTGATCGACTTCCTGCCGGCCAACAACACCGACGGCGTGCCGGAATGGCCGAGCTTCGACGACATCGGCCGCGTCGACATGTCCTTGGACACGCTGATCCCCGACAATCCGAACAAGCCCTACGACATGAAGGAGCTGATCCTGAAGGTCGTGGACGAGGGCGATTTCTTCGAGATCGCGGATCTGTTCGCCAAGAACATCGTCACGGGCTTCGGCCGGATCGCCGGCCGCACCGTCGGCTTCGTCGCCAACCAGCCGATGGTGCTGGCCGGCGTGCTCGACAGCGATGCCTCGCGAAAAGCGGCGCGTTTCGTCCGCTTCTGCGATGCCTTCAACATCCCGATCGTCACCTTCGTCGACGTGCCGGGCTTCCTGCCGGGCACCGCGCAGGAATATGGTGGCCTGATCAAGCATGGCGCGAAGCTGCTGTTCGCCTATTCGCAGTCCACCGTGCCGCTGGTGACCATCATCACCCGCAAGGCCTATGGCGGCGCCTTCGACGTCATGGCCTCCAAGGAAATCGGCGCCGACATGAACTATGCCTGGCCGACCGCCCAGATCGCGGTGATGGGCGCCAAGGGCGCTGTCGAGATCATCTTCCGGAGCGATATCGGCGACCCCGACAAGATCGCCGCCCGCACCAAGGAATACGAAGACCGCTTCCTGTCGCCCTTCATCGCCGCCGAGCGGGGCTATATCGACGACGTCATCATGCCGCACTCGACGCGCAAGCGGATCGCAAGGGCGCTGTCGATGCTGAAGGACAAGAAGGTGGAAACGCCGGCGAAGAAGCACGACAATTTGCCGTTGTGAGGGGGAGCGTAGCCCGGATAGCGCGTAGCGAAATCCGGGTTCTTCGCTAAACGTCCAAGTGTCGACGCTCGCGCCAGCGCTGGTTCAGTTTCTGATTTGGCATCCTCGACCGACATCCCATGACCGAAGCCGATCCGACCGACGAGGTTTCACAGATCGAAGATCGGATCGAGGCGCTCGCCGAGATTGCCGAGCGCTGCCGCAAATACATTCTTGCGTCGAAGATCGCCGTCGGCAGCGGTAGCGCGCTGCTGCTGGTCACGATCCTCGGGCTGTTCGGGATGGGGCAGACCGCCGCGCTCGGATCGATCGCCTTGATCCTCGGCGGGATCGTCTCGCTCGGCTCAAACGTTAGCACGTTGCGGCAGACGGAAGAGACCATCCAGGCTGCTGAGACGCTTCGCGCGCGGCTGATCGGCAGGATCGATCTGCGCGTGGTCGCCGATACACCGCTGAAGCTGGTGTGACGCGGCGGCCGGCGCGTGCCGGGACGCCTTACGCAGCAGTCCTGCGGCTCAGGACCTGCAGTTCTCCGCGGCATTCGGCCGCAAAAGTTTGAAGCCGCTCTGCGGTCTTCTGGTCGAGGATCGCTTTCGCCAGCCGCTCGGCGCGGGCAAGCTGCTCTCTAAGATAGTCAATGCGGGCCATGTGTCACCTTCCGCCGGGATAATTTGAAGCAAATTGCTTGGTTCCGATGACCATCAGCCTAGGGCTAACAACGGGTTAAGACTGTGCGGTCCGTCACGCTCCGCGCGCTGCATCCGCCGCGGCGAAATGCGCGATCTGGTCGGCGCGGGCCTTGATGAAGGCGGGGCGGGCGGTGGCGCGGGCGACATAGTCGCGGCAGGCGGGATTGTCGGCCAGCCCGCCGAAACCATCGACGACGCGCAGCACGTCCGACATCAGGATGTCCGCGGCCGAGAAAGATCCCGCCAGCCATTCGCGCCCCGCAAGCACCGGCTCGAGATGCTTGAGGCGAAGCTTGAGAAAATCGTCGATGGATTTCGCCGCCGCCGTGCCGCTTGGATGGCCCATGAATTTCGACAGCGACCAGGGAAGGCTGGCCATCTCCACCGAATTGAGCGCGGCGAAAAGCCATTGCGTCGCTTCGACGCGGCCGCGCGGATCTGATGGGATCAGCTTGGGGCTGAGATTTCCCAGATGCAGCAGGATCGCGCCGGTCTCGAAGATCGAGAGGTCTCCGTCGGTTAACCACGGCACCTGGCCGAACGGCTGGTGCGCCAGATGCGCGGCGCCGCGATCGTCGAACGGCACGCTGGCCACGCGATAGGGCAAGGCGGCCTCTTCCAGCGCCCAGCGCACGCGAAGGTCGCGCACGAAGCCGCGCACGATTTCTGGAACCCAGTTGAAGGTGTTGAGGATGAGGTCGGCCATGCGATGTCTCCGTGCTATCTGGGCATAGGACGGGCGACGCGCGCGCGTTCCGACACCGCCGCCAACTCTTTTGTCGCCGGGGCCGGTCCGGTCTATGCTGACGTCAAACCGCAGGAGGAAACCAACAATGCCCGCCGCCTATTTCGTCGTCCGCGCCACCGTCGCCGATCCCTCGAAGCGCGCCGCCTTCGACAGATGGTATGAGACCGAGCACGTGCCCGATGCGGTCAAGGCGTTCGGCGTTAGCAAAGCCTGGCGTTTCTGGAGCCTGGACGATCCCTCGCTGCATCAGGCCATGTACCAATTCGACGACGAGGCCAAGCTTGATGCGATGCTGAAGGGCGACGCGCTGACCAAACTGGTCGCCGATTTCAACCGCGACTGGCCGGAGGTCACGCGCACCCGCGAGACGCTGGTGCTGGCGCAGGCGTTTGGAACCTAGGACGCGTTCGTTCCCGGATTTGCAATGAACCTGAACGCGCGATTCAGCCGCAGTTCATGTCCCGACCGCGACACTTCGCTTCGCATCACCTGAGCGATAGCCGAGAGGACATGCCATGGAACGCCGCAATTTTCTGAAACTCGCATTCGGTGTCGCGGCGGGAGCCGCTGCGTTCACCACCGCCGTACAGGCCGCGCCGCTGGCGCCGCAGCCGCTCGGTGATGTCATGGGGCCGCAAGGGGGGCCGAAAGGCAATCCGGACGCCCACCCCGCGGTCACCACCAGCGAGGAAGCCGCTCAGCTCAAGCCCGAGCAGGTGCATTGGCGCCGCCATCACCGCCACTGGGGTTGGCGCCGCCGGCGCTGGCATCGCCGTCACTGGTAAGCTTCGCGCAATCCAGCCTTTGGACTCCAGTCTTTGCACGCCAGCTTGGGGACGGGGATCGCGATTGCGGTCCCCGTTTTGCTGCGCCGCCTCGATATCAGGAACTGAAAAGGAAAATGGCCGCGCAGGCTGAACCCGCGCGGCCATCTTGCGATGCGAAAAGATCAGATCAGAACGGACGGCAGCGGCCGGCGTACCAGCGGAAGCCATAGGGGCACACGCGCGGACGCACCACGACGACCGGAGGCGGGGCGGGCGCTACGACGACGACCGGACCACGGGCCGCCATCGGACGGCAATTGCCATAGGGGCCGCGATACCAGCCGGGACCGCAGCCTTGTGCAGCACTCGCCGCCTCGCTGAAACCGACAACCGCACTGGCGAGCATCGCAGCTGCGAACAGATATTTCATGTGGTCTTCCTTCTCGTCCTCGAGGGCGTGTTTTTCGCGCAGGCGCTTGTGGCGCACAATGAATCAAAAGGCACGATTCGACATGTTAAATTTCCAACATGCCGACACGTCACGATCCAATCCTGCCAATCATGACCTGAATGCGGCATGAATGTTCCCCGCACGCAGCTTCCGGCGACACAGACGCGGTGCTAGCGGCCGAGAAAGCCGAGCACCAGCTCCTTGTATGTCTCCGGCGCTTCCAGGAAGACGAGGTGGCCGGTGTCGGGGATCACCTCGGCCCGCGCGTTCGGCATTTTCGCGGCGAGTGTCTTCGCCAGTTCGGCGTTCTGTCCCATCTTCGCGCGCAGCGCCTCGGGCGCGAGTGGCCGCCCCGGCGCGTTGTGGTCGTCAGCGCCCATGATGAACAGGGTCGGAAGCGCGATGAGCGGAATCTCGTGCGCAACCGGCTCGCGATAGATCATCTGGCCGGAGCTGACGAAGGCGCGCAGCCAGCGCGGATAGTCGGGGCTGCCCTTGATGTTGAAGCGGGCGTCGATGAACGGCGTGATCGCCTCAGGCGGCAGCTTGACCGCGTAGTTGGTCTGGAGCTGCTTTCGGTAGCCGTCGGCGGTGAGCTTGTCCTCGCTTACGATGATCGTTTCGGTCGGCGTCGGCGGCACATAGAGGCGGTAGTCTTCCAACCCGATCGGCGCGGTCAGCACCAGATGGGCGACACGCTCTGGATAGGCGCGGGCGATGCGCACGCCCAGCATGCCGCCGAGCGAATGGGCGACGATTTCGGCCTTGTCGATCTTGAGATGATCGAGCAGCGCGATGGTGTTGCGCGCCAGCGTGTCGAAATGCAGTTCGCCTTGCGGCTTGGAGGATTTGCCGAAGCCGATCTGGTCCGGCACCACGACGCGGAAACCGGCCTCGCTCAGCATCTTGATCACGGGCGCCCAATAGCTCGACGGAAAATTGCGTCCGTGCAGCAGCACCACGGTACGGCCGTTCGGCTGTGCAGGCGCGACGTCCATATAGGCCATGCTGAGTTGCTCGCCGTCGTTGAGGACAGACAGCAGCTGCACGGGATAGGGATAGGCCAAGCCTTCAAGCGCGATGCCGTAGGGTTCGCGCGGGGCGGTGTCGGCGGCGCGGGCGGCGATGAACGGGGCGGCGAGGAGGGCGGCGGCGAACGCAGCCGGCAGAATGCGGTTCATAAGATGAGGCTCTCGGGAGTACGATGCTGCGGGTCGCATTAACGACGTGGATGGCCGGGTCAAGCCCGGCCATGACGAGCGTGGGAGCTCACACGCGATTGTGTGCCGCCAACCGGCTCGCGTGATCAATCCTTCCCGTTCCCGAACAGCGCGGCGAACTGCTTCTCGCCGGTGCGGGTGAAATTCACCACGCGGCTGCCCGGCGTCGCATCGCGTGCGGCCCATTTCAGCTCGGCAAAGCGCTGCATCATGGCGGCACCGAGCGTGCCGGCGAGATGGTGGCGCCGTTCGCTCCAGTCGAGGCAGGCCTTGCATACCGGGCGGCGCGGGTGGGCGAGCATGTAGGGCGAGATCTGCAGATGTTTGGCCAGGAAGCGCTCGCCGTCCGGCGTCAGCTCGATGTCCTGCTTCTTCTGCCTGATCAGGTGTCGCGTGCGCAGGCTGTCCAGCATCTGCACACCGATATCCCCGGCGAGGTGATCGTAGCAGATCCGCGCGCGCCGCAGCGCCGGATCCTTCGGGCCTGTTCGCACGCGCATGTGGCCGGTGCGCGCGGCAAGCCCCGCAAGTCCCTCGAGCACGAAGGCGACGTCGTCGTCGGTGAGACGGTAGTAGCGGTGGCGGCCCTGTTTTTCCGGTTCGATCAGGCCGCCGGCTTCGAGCTTCGCAAGATGCGAACTCGCGGTCTGCGGCGTGATGCCGGCCTCCTGCGCCAGCTCGCTCGCCGTGAGCGCGCGGCCGTTCATCAGCGCCGTGAGCATGTTGGCGCGGGCGGGGTCGCCGACCAGCGAGGCGACCATGGCGATATCAGGGCCTGCTTTCATGCTTCGATGGTAGCCGAAGCATTGTGGTCGGGCAAGAGCGTAGGCTTTCAATACGTCGTCATTGAAGGCCGCCGTAGGAGCGTAGCGACGTGCCCACCAACCATCGTTGCGGAGAAGCAGGGTGGGCACGCTTCGCTTTGCCCAGCCTACGAGATGGCGCTCGCGATGACGCAAGAAACAGGGAAGCATGTCATGTCCGTCACCGTCTTCATCCGCTACCAGATCGATCCCTTCAAGCGCGTGCAGTTCGAGGAATATGCGAAGCGCTGGCTCACCATCATTCCGCGATCGGGCGGGGAGCTGATCGGCTATTTCATGCCGCATGAGGGCACCAACAACGTCGCGTTCGGCCTGATCTCGTTCTCGAATCTCGCGGCCTACGAGGCCTATCGCGCCCGGCTGCGTGTCGATCTCGACGGCATTGCGAATTTCAATTTCGCCGAAGCGGAGAAATTGATCCTGGCCGAGGACCGCACTTTCCTGCGCAAGGTGGTAGTGTAGCGCGGCCAGACAGGGAGAAAACCATGCACGTGACCACCGCCGACAAGCGCGCGACATTCCGGAAGATGCACGAGAGCGGCTGTTTCATCCTGCCCAATCCAGTCGACGTCGGCAGCGCCAAGGCGTTGCAGCATCTCGGCTTCAAGGCGCTGGCGTCATCCAGCGCGGGCTTTGCCTGGACCATCGGCAAGGCCGACAACCGCGTCACCGTCGAGGAAGTCTGTCAGCATCTGGCAGCCTTGTGCTCGGCAGTCGACATCCCCGTGAACGCGGATTTCGAGGGCGGCTTCGCGGTCGAGCCCGACATGGTGGCCGATCATGTCGAGCGCTGCGTGCGCACCGGCGTCGCAGCGCTCTCGATCGAGGATTCCAGCGGCGACAAGGACAGGCCGATCTACGAGCGCGCGCTCGCGGTCGAGCGCATGGCGGCCTCGCGCAAGGCGATCGGCGACAGCAACACCATGCTGGTCGGCCGCTGCGAGGCTTATCTGTGGGGCGTCACCGACCTCAAGCTCGTCATCGACAGGCTGACCGCGTATGCGGATGCCGGCGCCGACTGCCTCTATGCGCCGGGCCTGAAGACCCGCGAAGACATCGCCGCGGTGGTGAAGGCGGTGCACCCGAAGCCGTTCAACCTCTTGATCGGCGCGTCCGGACTGTCGCTCAAGGAGGCCGAAGATCTTGGCGTGCGTCGCATCAGCGTCGGCGGCTCGCTTGCCCGTGCCGCCTGGGGCGGCTTCATGCGTGCCGCAAAGGAGATGGCGGAGCAGGGGACGTTCACCGAGCTTGCCCATGGCTATCCCGGCGGCGAGCTCAACAGGATGTTCAGCTGAACGAAAAGCGGCGGGAACTTGCGGATCCCGCCGCCCGTGCTTTCGTCGCATATTGCTCCTGCGCCGGGAATCGGGAACCTGTCGGGTTCCAGACACAAGGATGGGAGCGAGGCGATGTGGGGCCTGCCGCCGAGCGACAGCGTGCTGCATGTCCTGTCGCTGATCGCCGTCGCCGCGCAAGGCATGACCGCGGCGCTTGCTGCAGGCAGGCGCAGCATGGACTGGTTCGGCGTCTGCTTCCTCGGCTGCATCACCGCGCTCGGCGGCGGCACGTTGCGCGATCTGTTTCTCGGGCATTACCCGCTGGCCTGGGTGCAGAGCCCGATCTATCTGGCGCTCGCCGGAGGGGCGGCCTTCCTCACCATCCTGACCGCGCGCCTCGTGCATCGGCTCAGGGTCGCCTTCATCGTGCTCGATGCGATCGGCCTCGTCGTCTTCACCATGGCGGGCTGCGACATCGCCTGGCAGATGGATGCCACGCTGCCGATCGTCATCGTCTCCGGCATGGTGACGGGCTGCGCCGGCGGCGTGCTGCGCGAAGTGCTCTGCAACGACGTACCGCTGCTGTTTCGTTCGGAACTCTACGCCACCGTTTCGGTGGCTACCGGCCTGTTCTACGCCACCGCCTTCGGTTTCAATCTCAACGCCGAACTCTGGACCGTCCTGACATTCGTCCTCGGGATCAGCTTCCGCCTGCTGGCGGTACGCTACAAATGGGAGATGCCGAAATTCGTGTTCACGGGGGATGAGGAGCGATAGCGTACACACTCACCGGTTCCCACGGCGTCATGGCCGGGCTTGACCCGGCCATTCACGTCTTGATTGCCGCAACAGGAACGTGGATGCCCGGGCCTTCGCCTCGCCGAAGCGGCTTCGGCCGCGCAGGCGGGACAAGCCCGGGCATGACGCATTCTGAGAAAGGTGTAATGTCAGTGCAGCTTCCGCGCCTTCGCCACCTGCGCCGACGTCACCAGCAGGCCTGCATTGCCCCAGGAATTGCGGATGTAGTTTGCAACCGCCGCGATCTCGTCGTCGGACAATTGTTTGGCATAGCCCGGCATCTCGCCGGTATTCGGCGCGCGCGGCGTCGTCACGGTGTGGGCGCCGTCCAGGATGATGCGCAGGGTGGAGGACGGATTGATCGATTGCAGCAGCGCATTGCCCGGCAGGGGTGGATAGATGCGCGGCGAGCCCGAGCCGTCGGCCTCATGGCAGGCGATGCAGAGCTTTGCGTAGACGGTCTGGCCGGCCTTCATCTCGGCCTCGCCCGGCGGCGTCACGATGGTCTCGCGTCGTGACGACGGCAGGCTCTTCAAATAGACCGCGATCGCGCGTACATCGGCATCGCTCATCTGCGAGGTCGAGCCCACGACCACCTCGGCCATCGGCCCGCTGGCATGGCTCCTGGCGTTGCGCCCGCTCTGCAGATATTCGACGATGTCCTCCGCGCTCCACGATTTCAGTCCGGTGCGCGCGGCGCCATCGAGCCGCGGCGCGAACCAGCCGCCGATCTCGCTGCCCGCGAGCGGCGTCTGCTTGTCCGCGCCGAAATAGTTCTTCGGCGTGTGGCAGGCGGCGCAATGGCCCAGTCCAGTGACGAGATAGCCGCCTCGGTTCCACGCCGCACTCTGGCTCTGGTCCGGCTCGAACAGGCCGGGCTTGAAGAACAGATAGTTCCAGGCCCGCATCAGTCCGCGATAGCCGAATGGCCAGCGCAACTCCGGCGGCTTGTTGCGGCTGACGACCGGCGCCAGCGTGCCGAGATAGGCGCGGATCGCCAGCGTGTCGTCCTTTGTCATCTTGGTGAGGTAGGGGTAGGGGAATGCCGGATAGTAGTTCGAGCCGTCAGGCGCGATGCCGGTGCGCAGCGCGCGGGTGAAATCGGCATCGCTCCAGGCGCCGATCCCGGTCTCGCGATCCGGCGTCAGGTTCGGCGCGTAGATCGCGCCAAAGGGGGTGTCGATGCGCCTGCCGCCGGCGAAGGGGCGTGCTGGATCGGCGGTGTGGCATCCCGCGCAGTCGCCGGCCTCGGCCAGCGCCTTGCCGGAGGCGATCAGCTCCGGCGAAGGCCCGGCGGCGCAGGCCACGCTTGCAGCCGCACTGCACAAAAGCACAACAGCCAGAATCGTCCGCATCCGCAAGGTCTCCTGCGACCAATCATCCCGTGCGCCTTTCAAACGGGCGTCACGTCGTTTCGCGACGGCCGGGGTATCGTGACACAAATTGAAAATCGCCGATGCCTTGCAGCCACGAAATTGCGATTTTAACCCGGCGCTTGCTTTGGTCCAGATTTGTGATGCGGAGCTTTAAATATCCGACATAGAGTGGCGCGAATGGTCGGCGCGCCCTAGCTGAAAACGACGGGCAGGCAACGGCTTAAGCAGCCAGGCTCTCAAAAGGGCGGAAGAGGACGAGAATGGGCATCAACCAGGGTCCGATCAGTCTCGATCAGAAATACACCCAGGACACCGGCCATATCTTCACGACCGGCATCCAGGCGCTGGTCCGCCTGCCCATGGCTCAGATCCGCCGCGACCGCGCCGCGGGGTTGAACACCGCAGGCTTCATCTCCGGCTATCGTGGCTCGCCGCTCGGCGGCTACGACCAGCAGCTGTTTGCCGCCCGCAAGCATCTCGAACAGTACAACATCAAGTTCCAGCCCGGCGTGAACGAGGACCTCGCGGCGACCGCCGTCTGGGGCTCGCAGCAGCTCAACCTCTCGCCCGGCGCCAAATATGATGGCGTGGTCGGCATCTGGTACGGCAAGGGCCCCGGCGTCGACCGCTGCGGCGACGTGTTCCGCCATGGCAACGCGGCGGGCTCCGCCAAGAACGGCGGCGTGCTGTGTCTGGCCGGCGACGACCACGGCGCCAAATCCTCGACCGTTCCGCATCAGTCCGACCACGCCTTCATGTCGGCGCTGATGCCCTATCTTTATCCCTCGAGCATCCACGAGATGATCGAGATGGGCCTGCTCGGCATCGCGATGTCGCGCTATTCGGGCTGCTGGGTCGGCATGAAGGTGATCACCGAGACGGTGGAGACCACCGCCGAGATCGACCTCACCGACGAGATGAAGCCCTTCATCATTCCCACCGATTTCGAGATGCCGCCCGGTGGCCTCAATTTGCGCTGGCCCGACGACCGCTTCGAGCAGGACCGCCGCCTGCAGGACTACAAGGGCTTTGCCGCCATCGCCTTTGCGCGCGCCAACAAGGTCAACCGCATCACCATGGATTCGCCGAACGCCCGTTTCGGCATCATGGCGTCCGGCAAGAGCTATGAGGACGTCCGCCAGGCGCTGCGCGAACTCGGCATCACCGAGGAGGTCGCCGCCAGGATCGGCCTCAGGCTCTACAAGATCGGCATGCCCTGGCCGCTAGAGCCGGAAGGCGTGCGCCAGTTCGCGGTTGGGCTCGAGGAGATCTTCATCATCGAGGAACGCCGCGAGATCGTCGAGAACCAGGTCAAGCAGGAGCTGTTCAACTGGCGCGACGATGTCCGCCCGCGCATCGTCGGCAAGATGGACGAGCACGACAAGCGCTTCCTGACCTTCTCCGCCGAACTCAGTGTCGCCTCGCTCGCGACTTCGCTGACCGAGCGGCTTCTCAAGCTCGATCTCAACCCAGAGATCAAGGAGATGCTTCGCGCCAAGGCCGACTGGTTCAACGGCCGTCAGGCGACCCAGATGCAGGCGGTCGCGCCCGTCTCCCGCACGCCGTATTTCTGCTCCGGCTGTCCGCACAACACCTCGACCAAGGTCCCTGAAGGCAGCCGCGCGCTGGCCGGCATCGGTTGCCATTTCATGGCGCTGTGGATGGACCGCTCGACCGAGACCTTTACCCATATGGGTGGCGAGGGGGTGCCGTGGGTCGGCATCGCGCCCTTCACCAACGAGAACCACATCTTCGCCAATCTCGGCGACGGCACTTACTTCCACTCCGGGCTGCTCGCGATCCGCCAGGCGGTGGCGTCCAAGACCAACATCACCTACAAGATCCTCTACAACGACGCCGTCGCCATGACCGGCGGCCAGCGCCATGACGGCGATCTCTCGCCGCAGCAGATCACCTTCCAGCTCCACGCCGAAGGCATCCGCGAGATCTACCTCGTCTCCGAAACGCCCGATGCCTATCCCGCCGACAGCATCGCGCCCGGCGTGAAGCTGTATCATCGCGACGCGCTCGACAGCGTCATGAAGATGTGCCGGGAGCACCAGGGCACGTCGGCCATCGTGTTCGTGCAGACCTGCGCCGCCGAGAAGCGCCGCCGCCGCAAGCGCGGCCTGCTGGAGGATCCGGCGCGCCGCGTCATGATCAACCCGGCCGTCTGCGAAGGCTGCGGTGACTGCTCGGTGCAGTCGAACTGCATTTCGGTCGAGCCGCTGGAGACCGAGTTCGGCCGCAAGCGCGCCATCAACCAGTCGTCCTGCAACAAGGACTATTCCTGCCTAAAGGGGTTTTGCCCGTCCTTCGTCACCGTCGACGGCGGCAAGCCGCGCCATCGCGCGCCGGCCGATCTCGGCGACATCGGCGCACTGCCCGAGCCGGCCTCGCGCCCGACGCTCGACAAGCCCTACAACATCGCCGTCGGCGGTGTCGGTGGCACCGGCGTGCTCACCATCGGCGCGTTGCTCGGCATGGCCGCCCATATCGAGGGCAAGGCCTCGATGATCCTCGACATGTCGGGTCTCGCGCAAAAGGGTGGCGCGGTGCTCAGCCATGTCCGCCTGTCGGACCATCCGGCCGAAGTGACCTGCTCGCGCATCGTCACCGGCACCGCCGACGTCGTGCTCGCCGCCGACGAGGTGGTCGCGGTCGCCAAGGACACGATCTCGCTCTGCGACACCAGCCGCACCCGCGGCATCATCAACAGCCACGTCATCCCGACCGCCGATTTCGTCCTCAACCGTGACTTTAACTTCCAGACCCGCAAGCTGAACGGCCTCTTGGAAACCGCGCTGCACAAGGACTCCGTCTTCTTCGACTTCACCAAACCGGCGGAGCAGCTGCTCGGGGACAGCATCGCCACCAACATGATGATGATGGGCTATGCCTATCAGAAGGGCCTGTTGCCGCTGTCCGCCGAGGCCATCGAGCAGGCGATCGAGGTCAACGGCGTCTCGATCAAGATGAACAAGGAGGCCTTCCGCCTCGGCCGTCTTGCCGTGGCCGATCCCGCGCGCCTCGCCGGCATGTTGAAGGGCACCGACGAGGTGGTTGCGCCGAAATCTCTGGACACGATGACGCTCGACGAGGTCATCGAGCATCGCGCGAAGCACCTGACCGCCTATCAGAACGGCCGTCTCGCCAAACGCTATCGCAAGCTGGTCGATCAGGTCCGCGATGCGGCGAAGCAGGGCGGTTATGACGACGCGCTGCCGCGCGCGGTGGCAATCAACTACGCCAAGCTGCTGACCTACAAGGACGAATACGAAGTCGCGCGCCTCTACACCGATGGCAGCTTCGAAAAGCAGCTCCGCGAGCAGTTCGAGGGCGAGTTCACGTTCAACTTCAACCTGGCGCCGCCGATCCTCAGCAGCGGCCTCGATGCACTGGGACGCCCGAAGAAGCGCACCTTCGGCCCGTGGATGCTTTCTGCGTTCCGCGTGCTCGCAAAGTTCAAAGTCCTGCGTGGTACGCCGCTCGACCTGTTCGGCCGCAGCGCCGATCGCAAGCTCGAACGTGATCTGATTACCGGCTACGAGAAGGACGTCGCCACCGTGCTCGGCCTGTTGTCGCCGCTCACCATCGACACCGCGGTGGAATTGCTGTCGCTGCCCGACCGCATCCGCGGCTACGGCCCGGTGAAGGAGAAGGCCGTCGCGGACGCCAAGGCCCGCTACGCCCAGCTCGCGGCCGATCTGGCGAATCCGCCGCCGGCGCCGCGGCAGATCGCGGCGGAGTAGGGTGGTCTCGTAGGTAGGTTAGCCTTTCGACTGTGCGAAGCGCAGTCGAAAGGCGTAACCCACCAGTGTCCATCGGAATCCTCGGAGGGACGGTGGATTACGCCTTCGGCTAATCCACCCTACGGCACCATCCGTTGTGCTGCCCGTCGGGCAAGACACCCATGCCGTGGGTCAACCCACCGGGGCAAAAACATTCCACTTTACCGAAATTCGGAAATATCGTATTCGTCCGTCACCTCATCCCTCTCGGAGGGGCGTATCGCGATCGTCACGAAACGCGGGGTGAGCGGCGGTGGACGCGGGCTGCGTCGCACGGGACATTGTCTCGCGTGCACGACGGGCGCAGGTCGCGTACGGCAAAATCGTGTGGTCCTGACGCCCGGGGTCTGGCGTCAAGTCTTGTGATCGTTCGCAAAGGCGACGGGGGCAATAGTGCATCGCTCCCCGGGGAGAGCGCGACATAAGCCGTAAAGCCACTGCGCAGGGAAGGCCGGATGTTTGGCTTCACCTGTATGCCGCTGTGCAGCCTCTTGTAGCGCAAATCTCGCACAGTGGACCGTGGGTGCCCGGCCGGCACCCGGTCTTCCCTGCGCCCTCTGTTCCGACAGAGGAGCACGACGGACGCATGGCTCGGGCAGAACATGCCGCGAGGATGCGGGGGTGTGTCTGCTCAGCGAGTTCTCGTGCCCCGGACGCAGCGCAGCGCTGCAGGCGATGCGAAGCATCGTCCGGTGCGGTGCGCTGCAGAGCCGGGGCCCATGTCGCACCGGGTCCGCGGCCGCTTGGGTCCTCTGCGCAGCAACGCTGAAGCGTTGCAGCGCGTCCGGGACACGAGGGCATCGCCCGCACTTGCGCCGAGCCGCTACCCTCTCGCAGGGCGGAATATTTCCCCGCTTGCCAATCAGGCCACCTCGGTTCAGAAAAAAGCGCCAAGAAGAAACGCGATCGGAGACCTCTGTTTTGACCATCAAGGGCAAGGCCTACATTGCCGGGATCTACGAACACCCGACCCGGCATGCGCCGGACAAATCCACCGCCCAGCTCCACGCCGAGGTCGCCAAGGGCGCGATCGAGGATGCCGGGATCAGCAAGGACGACATCGACGCCTATTTCTGCGCGGGCGATGCGCCGGGCGGCGCCTGGCCGATGGTCGATTACCTCGGCCTCAACACCAAGAAGCTCCGTCACGTCGATTCCACCGAGACCGGCGGCTGCTCCTACATCATCCATCTCGGCCACGCCGCCGAAGCCATCGCGGCGGGCAAGTGCTCGATCGCGCTGATCACGCTCGCCGGCAAGCCGCGCACCGGCGCGATGCCGCCGCGGGCCCAGGGCGCCGAAGCCGATTTCGAAACCGCTTACGGCGCGACCACACACAATGCCTATGGCATGTGTGCCATGCGCCATATGCACGACTATGGCACCACCTCAGAGCAACTCGCCTGGATCAAGGTCGCGGCCTCGCACCACGCGCAATACAATCCGCATGCGATGCTCAAGGACGTCGTCACCGTCGAGGACGTGCTGAACTCGCCGATGATCTCGGATCCCCTGCATCGCATGGATTGCTGCGTCGTCTCCGACGGCGGCGGTGCGCTGATCGTGACCACGCCCGAGATCGCCAAGAGCCTGAAGAAGCCGCAGGTTCGCCTGATCGGCCATGGCGAGGCGATGAAGGGCCCGCGCGGCGGCAAGGATCTCGATCTCACCTATTCCGCCGGCATCTGGTCCGGCCCGCGCGCGTTCGAGGAAGCCGGCATCACGCCGAAGGACATCAAATACGCCTCGATCTATGACAGCTTCACCATCACGGTGCTGATGCAGCTGGAAGACCTCGGCTTCTGCAAGAAGGGCGAGGGCGGCAAGTTCGTCGCCGACGGCAACCTCATCTCGGGCGTCGGCAAGCTGCCGTTCAACACCGACGGCGGCGGTCTCTGCAGCAACCACCCCGTCAACCGCGGCGGCATGACCAAGATCCTCGAAGCCGTCAGGCAGTTGCGCGGCGAGGCGCATCCGAAGGTACAGGTTCCCAATTGCGATCTCGCCATCGCCCACGGCACCGGCGGCCTGCTGGGCGTTCGCCACGCCGCCTCGACGGCCATTCTGGAGCGCGTGTGATGACTGAAGCCAAGAAATATCCAGCTCCCGTCACGAATCCCGAGACCGCGGCTTTCTGGGACGCGGCCAAGCAGGGCAAGTTCATGATCAAGCGCTGCACCGCCTGCGGCGAAGCCCATTACTTCCCGCGCTCGATCTGTCCGTTCTGCTATTCGGATAAGACGGTGTGGGAGGAAGCGTCGGGCGAGGGCACGATCTACACCTGGAGCCTGATGCGCAAATCGCCGACCGGTCCCTATGCGATCGGCTATGTGACGCTGAAAGAAGGCCCGTCGGTGCAGACCAATTTCGTCGATTGCGACCTGGAAAAGCTGAAGATCGGCCAGAAGGTGAAGGTGGTGTTCAAACCGACCGACGGCGCGCCGCTGCCGTTCTTCACGCCGGCCTGACTTCTTCCTTCCCCCCTTGTGGGGGAAGGTGGCGCGAAGCGCCGGATGAGGGGTATCGCTCGGCGGAGAGACTCTCAATGCGGAGAAAACCCCTCACCCAAATGAGAACCTGGCCGATATCTCGTTGCCCTCTCCCACAGGGGGAGAGGGCGCATCAATAAGCGCCGGCGATACGCGGGAGGAAACCAGAAAATGTCCGCCAGATACGAAGAACTCAAAAGCCTCAAGAACCTCGGCCAGAAATACGCCTACACTGATCGCGACGTGATGCTCTACGCCTATGGCATCGGGCTTGGCGCCGATCCCATGGACGAGAAAGAGCTCGCCTTCGTCAACGAGGGCACGCTGACGCCGCGGCCGCTCAAGGTGGTGCCGACCTTTGCCTCCGTTGCGGCCTGGGGCGCGGGGCCCGGCGAGATGAACCTCAACCGCGTGATGGTGGTAGATGGTGAGCGCGACATCACCTTCCACCAGCCGCTGCCGGTCGCCGCCAACATCACGGCCGATTCCTCCGTCGTCGAGGTCTACGACAAGGGCAAGGACAAGGGCGTCGTCATCGCGCACCAGACCGTGCTGAAGAACGAGAAGGGCGAGAAGCTGGCGACACTGGTTGCCTCGCGCTTCGCCCGCGGCGACGGCGGCTTCGGCGGACCGAACCTGACCCAGCCCGATCCGCACAAGATTCCATCGCGCAGCCCCGACAAGACCATTGATATCGTCACGCGTCCCGACCAGGCGCTGGTCTATCGCCTCTGCGGCGACCGCAACCCGCTGCACAGCGATCCGGAGTTTGCGAAGAAGGCCGGCTTTCCGCGCCCGATCCTGCACGGCATGTGCACCTACGGCATCACCTGCCGCGGCGTGCTCCAGACCTATGCCGACTATGACGCCTCCGCCTTCCGCCAGCATGTCGCGCGGTTTTCCTCGCCGGTCTATCCCGGCGAGACCGTGACCATGGACCTCTGGAAGGACGGCAACGTGATCTCGTTCGAAGCCAAGGTGAAGTCGCGCGGCGTCACCGTGATCAAGAACGGCAAGACGGTGCTGGGTTAGGCGGGCCATTTGCGCTGCGCTGAGCTATCTCGTCATGCCCGGGCTTGTCCCGGACATCCGCGTTCTTTCTCGTAGTTGGCGAGCAAGTTCGTGGATGGCCGGGACAAGCCCGGCCATGACGGAGCAAAAAACGAAAAACAGGGAGAAGCCACCATGGGATTGCTCGACGGCAAGGTTGCGCTGATCACCGGCGCGGGCGGGGGGCTCGGTGAGGCCTACGCCAAACTATTCGCACGGGAAGGGGCCTCGGTCGTGGTCAACGATCTCGGCGGCCCGCGCGACGGCTCCGGCGCCGACACGTCGATGGCGCAGCAAGTGGTGGATGCGATCAAGGCCGAGGGCGGCAAGGCAGTCGCCAACGGCGCCGATATCTCCACCATGGAGGGCGGCCAGTCGGTGTTTGACGACGCCATCAAGCATTTCGGCCGGGCCGACATCCTCGTCAACAATGCCGGCATCCTGCGCGACCAGACCTTCGCAAAGGCCTCCGAATCCGACTGGGACAAGGTCATCAAGGTCCATCTGAAGGGTACCTTTTGTTGCACCATGCCGGTGTTTCGCTGGATGCGGGAAAACGGCGGCGGCGTCATCGTCAACACCTCCTCGACATCGGGGCTGATCGGCAATTTCGGCCAGTCCAATTACGGTGCCGCCAAGGGCGGCATCTGGGGCCTGTCCAACGTGCTGGCGATCGAGGGCCGGAAGTACAACATCCGGATCTGGACGCTGGCGCCGGGGGCCCTGACCCGCATGACCGCAGACCTGCCCCGCTATAAGGAGAACCCCTCGGCGGCGCTGGGGCCGGACGGCATCGCGCCGGCCGTGCTATACATGGTTAGCGATTTGTCGGGCGACCAGACCGGCAAGGTGCTGGGCGTGTCCGGGCCCCGCGGCGTGCGCGAAATGCGGATGATGGAAATGGAAGGCTGGAAACCGCCGCACTCGGGCTGGAAAGCCCAGGACATCGCTGAGCATGCCAAGGAGATCTTCTTCTCCGAGGAGCAGATCAAGATGGGGGCGCGGAGGTTTTAGCTGTTGTTGTCGTTCCGCGGTACGCGAAGCGTGAACCCGGAACCTCGATATTCCGGGTTCGGCTCTTCGAGCCGCCCCGGAATGACGAATAGAGGATAAAGGACTGATGAAACTGACCGCCGACGCCAAGGGCACCTTCGCAATCGCGCCGACGCCGTTCCACGATGACGGCCGGATCGACGAACGCTCGATTGACCGCCTGACCGATTTCTATGAAGAGGTCGGCTGCGACGGCGTCACGGTGCTCGGCATCATGGGCGAAGCGCCGAAGCTCGACGCCGCCGAGGCCGAGCAGGTCGCGGTGCGCTTCGTCAAGCGCGCCAAGAAGATGCAGGTCATCGTCGGCGTCTCCGCGGCAGGCTTTGCCACCATGCGCGCGCTGGCCAGGGCCTCGATGGATGCGGGTGCGGCCGGCGTCATGATCGCGCCGCCGCCGAGCTTGCGCACCGACGACCAGATCATCGGCTATTTCAAGCAGGCGGCCGAGGCGATCGGCCCCGACGTGCCCTGGGTGCTCCAGGACTATCCGCTCACGCTCTCGGTGATCTTCACCCCCGCGGTGATCCGCAAGATCGTCACCGACAATCCGAATTGCGTGATGCTCAAGCATGAGGACTGGCCGGGTCTCGAAAAGATCTCGGCGCTTCGCAATTTCCAGAAGGATGGTTCGCTCCGTCCGCTCTCGATTCTGTGCGGCAATGGCGGTCTGTTTCTCGATTTCGAGATGGAGCGCGGCGCCGACGGCGCCATGACCGGTTATGCCTTCCCCGAGCTGCTGATCGACGTCGTGAACCTCTCCAAGGCCGGCAAGCGCGACGCCGCGCACGATCTGTTCGACGCGCATCTGCCGCTGATCCGCTACGAGCAGCAGCCGGGCGCCGGCCTTGCCGTGCGCAAATATGTGCTGCAGAAGCGCGGCGTCATCGCCTCCAGCGCCCAGCGCAAGCCGGGCGCGACCATCACGGCAGCGGCGAAGGCGGAGGTCGAGTACCTGCTGTCGCGCGTTGCCCGTGTCGACAAGCGCGCCAATCTCGGCCCGCAATCCAGCGCCGCAGGTTAACTGAATGACCGAGACATCAGCGTCACGCCCAGCCTCGACGATTCTCCTGCTCCGCGATGGTGCAAAAGAAATCGAAGTCTTCATGATGGTCCGCCATCATCAGATCGAGTTCAACTCGGGCGCGCTGGTGTTTCCGGGCGGCAGTGTCGATGCCGGCGACAAGGAGATCGTCGCCCGCGCCGATCTCTATTCGGGCGGCGAGGGCCTCAGCGAAGAGGACCGCGGGTTTCGGATCGCCGCGATCCGCGAGACCTTCGAGGAGAGCGGCATCCTGCTGGCGCGCGCGAAGGAGACGGGCACGCCGATCGATGCCAAACGCGCGGGCGAGATCGCGGATGCGCATCGTGTCGCTCTCAACGAGCACAAGATCAGCTTTCTCAGCATCCTCGCCGACAACGGCCTCCAGCTCGCGCTCGACACGCTCGTGCCCTACGCGCACTGGATCACGCCGGAGGGGATGCCGAAGCGCTTCGACACCTGGTTCTTCCTTGCCGCCGCGCCGCCCGACCAGATCGGCGCGCATGACGGCCGGGAGTCCACCGACTCGATCTGGGTGTCGCCGCGCGAGGCGGTGGAGGGCGGCGAGAGCGGCCGTTTCAAACTGCCGTTTCCAACCACGCGCAACCTGATCAGGCTCGCCAAGCAGGATAGCGTCAGCGCCGCTCTGGATCATGCCCGCAGCATGTCGATCGTGACGGTGATGCCGGTCATGACCAGGACCGAAACCGGCCGCCAGCTCCGCATTCCCCGCGAGGCCGGTTACGACGGCGAGGTGTTCGAGGTCGGCGCCGTCTAACACACTTCGATACGCGACGAACTATCGCGCCCGTCGCCGCTGTATGGTCCGTCCCCTGACAGCGAGACGGTACGAGCACCATGATCAACCGGCAGGACACCAACATCGCCGTCGAACTGGCGCTGCTGGTCGCACTCGCAACGCTCTGGGGCGGCTCCTACACCTTCATAAAGCTCGGCGTCGCCACCATTCCGCCGATCACGCTGATCGCGGCGCGCACGGCGATCGCCGGCCTGCTGCTGCTCGCCGTGATGTGGGCGCGGGGCATCCGGATGCCGACCGACGCTGCGACCTGGCAGCGCTTTGCGTTCCAGGCCGTGCTCAACAGCGTCATCCCATGGACGCTGATCGCCTGGGGCGAGTTCCACGTCGATGCCGCGCTCGCCACCATCCTCAACTCGGCCGGACCGATCTTCACGTTCCTGCTGACAGCGGTCGTCACCCGTCACGAGGCCACAACGCCGCGAAAGCTATTCGGCGTCGTCGCCGGCATGGCCGGGATCCTGCTGATCGTCGGCGTCGACGCGTTCCATCAGTTCGGCAGCGGCCTGATCGCGGAAGCCGCCATCGTCGCCGCCACCATCTGCTACGCCTGCGCGGCGATCTTCGGCCGCAGCTTCCAGGGCCTCGATCCCATGGCGCCAGCGGCCGGCTCGCTGCTGGCGGGGGCGGCGGCCCTGATCCCGGCCGCCCTGATCGTCGAGCACCCCTGGACGGTGTCCCCCTCGCGCGAATCCTTGCTGGCGCTGCTGGCCCTGTCGGTGTTTTCGACCGCGGCGGCCTTTGCGATCCATTTCCGCCTGATCCAGACCCTCGGCTCGGTCGGCACCACCGCACAGGCCTATCTTCGCGTTCCCATCGGGGTCGCCATCAGCGTCACATTCCTCGGTGAAACCCTGAGCCGGACCGCCTGGATCGGGCTTGCCTGCGTTGTGCTCGGCGTTGCCGCCATGACGATCCCGGCGCGCAGGCCGGCCAGCGTCAAGACGTCATGATCGTGACGGAGGCGGCCCCCGGATATTAAGGATATCCGCCGGCCGAGGCATGTTTCCCCGGGGGTGCATTACGTCGTATATTGGGCCTCCAGCAGCCTGGTCCTCAAACGCTCCAATGTCAGCCGAATTGACGCCGATCCCCGAGAAGAAGCGAACATTCTCGCTATCCATCGGCCAGCTCACCTTCGGCAGCTTCCTCCTGGTGCTGGCGGTGATCATCGTCACCTCGACAGCGAGCGTGATCGCGATCCGCCATATCGACACGACTTTCGCCGAGCTGCAGCGGCTCCAGAGCGTCGGCGACCTCGCCGAGGATATCGACCGCCGCATGAACGAGTTGCGCCTTGCCGCGCGTGACTTCGTCACCGATCCCGGCGCCGGAATCCAGTTCAAGCAGGTGGGCGAAGCGGCCTCGACGCTGAGCGATATCCTGAAGAAAACCCGCATCGAGCTCGCTCCCGAGCAGCAGGACATGATCGACGGGGTCACCGAGCGCCTTGCGACCTATCGCAACGGCCTCGAGCGAATCTCGACCCTGATCGACCGCCGTGCCCAGCTGCTGGCGGGACTGCCACCGCTGCGTGACCGGTTCGATACGGCTGTCGGAGGGGCCGCAGACCGCGAACTGGCCTCCCGCCTGTCCGAGGCGCAGAGCCGGATCGCGCTCGGGCTGCTCGCCCGCAACCCGTCCGCGGCGGAGCAGGCCGCGCAGAGCATGCGGACCATGAACATCGCGGATGCCGGGTTGAAGGCGGCGGTGAGCGACTATGCAGAAGCCATCATCGCGGTCGCGGTCCGGGAACGGCAGATCGCCGATATCGATCGCGAGGTGCTGGGCACCGAGGGCCGGCTGATCGGCCGCGTCACCGAACTGCTGCGCGAGGTCAGCGCACGGCGCGGGCACGTGCTGTCGCGCGATTTTGCCCGGACGCTGACGGAGGCGCGCTGGCAGAGCATCGTGTTCGGCACCATCGGCGTGCTGATCGGGATTCTGGCGGCGGGCTTTGTGGTGCGGCGGACCGTGCGGCCGCTGGCAAAGATCGCAAGGTCGATACGAGCACTCGCCGCCGGCGAAAAGGATACCTCGATCCCGTCGGCCGACCTCGACAACGAGATCGGCGACATCGCGCGCGCGGCCGAAGTCTTCCGCCGTGCGCTGGAGGAGGCCGACACGGCGCGCGAGGCGGCGGTGCGCGCGCTCACCGAGCAGCGGCTCGCCGAGGAGAGCTATCGAAAGCTGTTCGAGGGCTCGGTCGACGGCATCTACGTCACGACGCCGGCCGGCGACCTTCTCAACGCCAATCCGGCGCTGGCGCGGATGATGGGCTATGACAGCCCTGAGCAGCTCATCGACAGCATCAACGACATCGCCCATACGATCTACCTCCATCCCGAGGCGCGCGTCGAATATCAGCGGCTGATGACGCGCGACGGGATGGTGCGCGAATTCGAATACCAGGTGCGCCAGCGCAGCGGCAACATCCTGTGGCTGTCCGACAGCGCCACGGGCGTGCGTGACGAGGCAGGCAACATCGTGCGCTATGAGGGCACGCTGCGCGACATCACCGACCAGAAGCGGGCGGAAGACGCCATCGCCGAAGGCCGGCGCTTGCTCCAGCAGGTCATCGACACCGTGCCCGCGGTCATCAACGTCAAGGACCGCGACCTGCGCTACGTGCTGATGAACCGTTACATGGCCGGTATCTTCGGCATCGAGCCCGGCGATGCGCTCGGACGCACCACCGCCGATCTGATGTCGCGCTACGGCGCGGCCAAGACCGACGAGAACGACAAGCAAGTGCTGCATCTGCGCAGGGGCCTCGGCTTCTACGAGGAGGAGTACAAGGATTCGGCGGGCAACATGCGGCAATGGCTGGTCAACAAGCTACCGCTGCTCGATGCTGAGGGCGAGATCGAGCGGATCGTCACGGTGGCGCTCGATATCGGCGAGCGCAAGCGCGGCGAACAGGAGATGCGGAAGGCCAAGGAAGCCGCCGAGACCGCGCTGCGCAATCTGCGCGAGACCCAGGCCTCGCTGATCGAGGCGGAGAAGCTCGCCGCGCTCGGACGGCTGGTCGCCGGCGTCGCGCACGAGGTCAACAATCCCGTCGGCATCAGCCTTACGGTGGCCTCCGCGCTGGAGCGCAAGACCGCGCTGTTCACCGCCGAGGTCGAGCGCGGCGAGCTCCGCCGCTCCACGCTCAACGAGTTCCTGAACACCAGCCGCGATGCGTCCTCGCAGCTGGTTTCCAATCTCAACCGGGCCGCCGAGCTGATCCAGTCGTTCAAGCAGGTCGCCGCCGATCGCAACTATTCCGACCAGCGCAGCTTCGATCTCGGCGACCTCACCGAGCAGGTGGTGATGAGCCTGCGGCCGGGCCTGCGCAAGCACAATCTGACGCTCAACGTCGAGTGCCAGCCCAACCTGACCATGAACAGCTATCCCGGCCCCTATGGCCAGGTGCTGACAAACCTGTTTCTCAATTCGGTGGCACACGCTTTTCCGGACGGACGGCCGGGGATCATCGACATCCAGGTGCGCGAGTCCGGCAAGGACAATGTCGAGATCATCTTCGCCGACAACGGCTGCGGCATGTCGCTCGACGTGCGCCGCCGGGCCTTCGATCCGTTCTTCACGACGCGGCGCGACCAGGGCGGCACCGGCCTTGGCCTGCACATCGTCTACAGCATCGTCACCAACAGGCTCGGCGGCCGGCTTGAACTGGATTCCGAGCAGGGCGAGGGGACACGCATCCAGATCATCCTGCCGCGCATCGCGCCGCTCGAGCAGGCTGCTGAGTAGCTAATCGGCGTCTGCAAGCTTGTGGAGCGTCGCGCCGAAAATCTGGCTGGCCTTTCCGACCAGCGCCGTGCCCGTCATGTCCCCGCGTGTATCGGTAAACGTGCCGGTGAGGCCGATGCCGACCGCCACAGGACCGCCGAACAGGGGATTGTCATCGCCGCGCGGGGACGTGTGGCGCTGCACCAGCACCTCGCCCTTGAAGGTGTTGTCCTTCACCACGTAGCTGCCGGTGTAATAGAGATAGGCATCGCCGCCAAGGATCTTGCCGTCGCGGAAAACGATCACGCCGCTGCCCTTGCCCACCCGGCCATCGAGCAGCTTCACGTGAATCGAATAGAGGCCGTTCTTCATAACGTACCGCAGCCCGGCCGCCATCGCCCAATCGCGTAACCGGTCGGGTATTTATGCCAAAGCGCACCTCCGCGCGCAACGCGTCAGTTGGCCAGCCCGCAACCGGAAGCCGTAGTTGTCCCGGCTTGTCTATGTCACCGCCATGACCGTTTGATCATGAAGCGGGGCCAGCCGTTGCGACTCAAAACTGGCCCGCGAAATGCATAACCAATGTTGCACTAGCCGCGGGGTGCTGGAGCAAGAGCAACGTGACCAACTGGATCGATGCCGGCGGCCATGAGCCGCGTCCGTACAGTGCGCGTTCCACGAATTGCAAAAGTGAATACCGGAGAACTGGCGGCACGACACGCTGGCGACGCGTGGCGAGCCTCGCTTGCGCTTCGGCCCTGATTGCGCTCGCGGTCCCTGTCGGGCACGCGCGCGACCGTGGCCAGTTCGTCAGCACCAATGCGGATTTGAAGGCCTGGTTCGACGGATTGCGGAGCGGCAAGGGACCATGCTGCTCCGATGCCGACGGCTCGGCGCTCTCTGACGCCGACTGGGAAAGCAAGGACGGACATTTCCGCGTCCGCGTCCCGCGTCTGGGCTATGTGCTCGACGGCGAGCAGCAGGAACTCGTCTGGGTCGATGTTCCGGAGGAGGCCGTCATCTCGGAGCCGAACCGGGTCGGCCGGACGATGGTCTGGCCGATCTACGGCTACACGGGCGTGACCATCCGCTGCTTTATGCCCGGTAGCATGACTTAGCCGGACGGCGCTGCGTCCGGCCTCGGGTCGATGCCTGATGCGGCTGCATCAGGTATATTTCTTGTCGCGCTCGAGCAGCTCGATGGAGATGCCTTCGGGGCCGCGGATGAAGCAGATGCGCACGCCGGGCCGGATCGTCGTCGGCTCGCGCGTGAAGGTGACACCCTTGGCCTTGATCTCGGCCGCGACTGCATCGATGTCTTTCACCGTGAGACCGAAATGGTCGAGGCCCTGATGCGGGTGCGGGGGCGGCGGATTGACGACGTTGTCGCCTTCCAGCGGCGCGATGAAGATCTTTGCACCGCCGAGGTTCACGTCGATCCGTCCCGGTGCGCGCACGACCTCGCCGCCGAGAATATCCTGCAGCCAGTTTGCCGTGGCCTCCGGATCGGGGCTGCGCAGATGGACGTGATCCCAGGTGACGACGATGGGCATTTCATGTTCTCCCAACGGGGGCTTCGATGTTGCAGTGCATGTTCATGTTAGGGGCGGAAACTGGTGATCGCCACCGCTGCCGCCGATTCGCATCGGCGTGGGAACCTTAGTTGGTCTCCTCACGTTAGGTAAGGATTTGGCCAAATCGGCAAGATATCCATGAACGCGAGGCTTCACCGGACCGGGCCTGGAAGTTTTGCCGCCAACGGCGGGAGACTGTGCCGGGCTGTGAAGGCCGCGCGCATCTCGTTCGGTCAAGGCCGGCGCTGTGGGCTGGTGGCCCTTGTCGTCGCATCCGGCATCTGGATGCTGCTGCCCCTCTCGAAAGGCAACAGCGCCGAGCCGGTGGGGTCCGGCATGGTGATGGTCGAACCGTCTGCCCCAGGCGAAGCGGCAACCGCGGTCCCGCCGATGGCCCAGGCATCACCTGCGGCAGATCTCGAACATCTCAAAATTTCATCGCAGACCTGGCGGCGCGGCGGGCTCGGCTCGAAGGCGCTGGTGACGTTGACGTTGCGAAACGACAATGACTATGCCGTCAGGGATCTGGAAATCGTTTGCGCGTTTGCACGACGCGATGGCACCCATCTGACCGACCGCAGCCGCGTGCTGTCCGACACCGTCAACATGAAGAGCCGCAAAACGTTTCCGCTGGTGGCTGTCGGCGTCATCAACGTTAATGCCGATCAGGCGAAGTGTTCGCTGATTGCGGCTCGGCGCGCCTGAAAGGCGCCGTGTTCCGGTAGCGGGAAAGTTACCGTTTTTGCCCTTGGTCAAAATCGACGGGTTGCCATTTGAACCCAGGGGCGAGGTGCAGGAACCAATCAGAGTATCGCCTGTTAAGGCGGAGAGCCCACCCGGGGATGCGGTGGGCGGAGCGTCACCTATGCCCATTTTTCGGTATTTCATCTTCGTCGGCGGGGCCTTGCTCGCTCTGCTGTTCGTGGCGGACTTCGTTTGCCCGACGACGCCCGTCGCCGGAGCGATCGCCACCGCAAGCAACGATCAGCCTTTGATCCGGATCAGATCAGATCGCCACCTGCCGGAACGGGTTGTCCTCGATACCTCCCAGCCGACGATCATAGCGCCCCCGCTCAAGACGGCCGCCGTTGTCGCGCCGCAGCCCGTGCAGGCGGATGCCTTGGCCGACATGTCGGCCAAGGCAAGGGTACGCGAGACCTTTGCCCAATTCACACCGGCTCCGAGGGTTGATGCCGTCGCGGGGAGGAAGCCGGAGGCCAAGCCGCAAGCGGAAGTCCTGGCGCAAGCTCCTAAAACTCAGGGTCATCAGATCCAGGCTCAGCCCAAGCGAAAGCTTGCCCGGAGCAATCCGGCGCCGCAGCCCGGCCGGCCGATGATGCTGGTGGCACAGCAGCCCCATTTCGGCCTTTTCAACACGACCTGGTGACAACGCCGCTGACCTCTCGCGAAACGAGGCGGGAGGGCCTTTTTATTGTTCGGCCTCTCTGCTAATTCGAGCTGGTCCAAAAGCCTCGGCGTCTTGGCATTCCAGCCATTGTCCGTGGCTTTTCGGTTGCGGCCCAGGGCAGGGTCCAGGCGCTCGTAGCTCAGCTGGATAGAGCATCGGATTTCGATTCCGAGGGTCGGGAGTTCGAATCTCTCCGAGCGCGCCATTGTTCAGGGGCTTTTCGGCCTCGGGCGACGCGATCGGCGAGCCCCTGCATAGAGCTTACTTCCCCTGGATCTTCAGCCCGTTGGGGCCGAGATTGATCTGCACGCCGTCGGGCTGCTTTTTCTCCTGATAGAGATTGTAGCCAAGCACGCCCGCGGTGACGACCAGAGCGCCGATAATCAGAAACAACACATTGCGGCTGATGGACATTCGCTTCCTTGAACCGGGTTTGATAACGGCGAGAAAAACCCCGCGTGTGGTTCGCGGGGTTCCTGGGAGGTAACGCGGTTCGAAGGAACTTGTTCCATCACGGCCGGACAGGCTTATCAGGTCACGCAACACGCGGCCCAGCTTGGAACGTCAGTTCGCGGAAAGCATGCTTTGCCGGCCCCTCGCCAGCGTGGCGGACGGAGCTTCGTGAAAGGTCGCGCGGTAGGCGGCGGCAAACTCGCCGAGGTGGTGAAAGCCCTGGGCGCGTGCGCATGTGGCGACCGATGCGCCACTGTTCCGGAGGAGCTGCGCGCGGGTCGCCCATAGCCGCTTCAGGCGGATGTATTGGTGCAGGCTCATGCCGCGCACCTTGGTCACCGCGCCGCCGAGAGTCCGTACCGAAACTCCGAATGCACCGGCAAGATCGGCGGTGTAGATCGGTGCGTTCGGATAGGCTGCGACGTAATCGTCGATCTGCTGCACGAGCTTTGCGGACCTCGTGCCAGCAATCGGGGCGCCGCTGCCCGACAGCGGGTCGATGCGAAACATATCATCGAAGGCGAGCAGCAGGCCCTCCTGCAGATGGCCGGCGACCTCCGTCGTTTCGAACATGTGTGGTTCGACCGAGGCGGTACGCAGGATGTCGAGCACGAGATGGCGGGCGTGGAGAAGGGCGGCATGGTCCGCGATCCGAGCCTGCAATTTGTCGGCACGATCGAACCAGCCGCGATCCCGCAGATGGGGTGAGAAGATGATCAGCGCGTGATAATTGATCTGGGGCTCTACGAAATGGCAGTCATGATTGCCGCGCAGGGCCATGAAGAAGCGTGCGTCGAGATTCAGACCGCTCGAGGTTGCCCGCAGATCGTCGGTCATCGGCAGGATCACCATGCCGCCCGGCGCGCGATAGGCGGTATCAAGGATGCGCGCAAACGACTTTGTCACGATGATCCGACACCCCGGCAGGTTCACGACAGCGCGGGCCGCCGAAAAATTGGTGACGTCGAGTGGAATGCTCCGGGCGTCTTCCAGCGTCTCGGCCGGTCGAAACATATCGACGTCGGCAAACCGGACCAACTGGAGAGCGGAGGAGGGAGCGAGCGTGTCGAAAAACATGCGTCCGGCCGGATGCTGAAATGCGATGATCAAATGAACGTCGGTACATCGCCATCATTGGCCAAACACGACGATTCAGTAAACCGGATTCGGGGCCGTAGTATTGCGGACATCATGCCACGTGACGGGGAGGACGGATGCCCCTCCGTCAACGATCCCGGTTCATGGGCTGGCCGGAGGCAAGGTCGATGAAATGAAGCCGCGTGCAGGCGGGGCAGGCAATGGATTCGAAGCTACGACCTTCAGATCTCTGCTTCTTTTCCAAATGCGTCTGCACATTCATGCCCGTCTGGGGGCACCGGAAAACGATCAAATCCACCATCAAAACAGCATGCCGGGACGGCGCGCACCGTCTTTGATCTAGATCAGTTTTTGAGACGGTCTAGATTGTGCCGTCGTCCTTCGAGATATCGCAAAAGCGAGGGGGCCCGGGGGGCCCCTCGTGATGTCACCAGCCGCGGTAGTAGCGGGGCCCGTAATAGGGGCGGGGACCATAATAGCGCGGCCCGTAATACCGGGGCCCATAATACGGCCGCGGGCCGTAATACCCATAATAGTTCGGACGCCAGAAACAGCGCCCCCAGGGGTCACAGACCCATCGGACCTGCTCGACGTCGGCCGCCTGCGGCGTCACAGGCGCAGGTGCGATGGGCATGGCGAACGCCGCCGGCGATGCCGCGATGGCACCGAACAAGGATGCGGCGACGAGGCCAATTTTGAGATTCATGATGTCTTCCTCCGCTAACGCAGTCCAGGATATCGAAGTTGTTCTGATCAAATTGTGGCGGAACCCAAATGTAATGCTGATGAACGGATCTTGAGCCCGTCCGCCGCGCGACTGACCCTTGGCCCCGGCAGAGTAGCCCAGGTTTGAGCGTGTGACCAATGCCAGCCCAGCGCTGTCCGCAGGACATCGCCGCGATCCTTGATCCTGCGCAATTCGCCGGCGCGGCTTCCTCCCTAGTCTTGTCGCCGTGAGCCGGTCTTTCGCGGAATCGAAGGTCAGGTTCACGGATTGCCTGGAGTGGTGCGATGGACAAGATGAGATTGGACAAGTGTGACTGGCTGATTGTGTGCGACGGGCGCAAGGCGCTCATTCTGGAGAATCGCGGCGACGAGATCTATCCGAACCTCCACACAAAGGAGGTGCACGAGCAGCCGAACCCTCCGACCAGCGCGCAAGGGGCGGATGCGCCGGGCCGCCTTCATGCCGCCAGCGGCGCGCGCAGTTCGGTCGAGCAGACCGACTGGCACGATGAGGCCGAGCGTGCCTTCCTGCGGAATTTGGCCGGCCGGCTTGATGCAGCTGTCTGTGCGGGCGAGACCACGGCCCTGACCATGGTGGCCTCACCGCGTGCGCTCGGCATGATCCGCGCCGATTATTCAGACGTGGTGCGCAAGGCGCTTCAGGGCGAGGTCGGAAAGGACCTCGTCAAGCTGCCGGTCTACGAGATCGAGAAGCAGTTGCTGCTGTCGGGCGCCGCCAAATAGGGGGGAGCCTTGGACGCGCCGGCCTCCTCAGTAGCAGGGGTGTCGGCGGCGGTCCTGGCCCACATAGGCGGCGGCGCTCTGGTAGCAATGGTTGGTTGATGGGCCGTCGTACAAGGCGAAGGTGCCGGGGGTGTAGCCGGGCCCGTAATTGTGCACGTAGCTGATCGGGTAGGGCAGCGGGCTGGCGTAGCGGTGGTACCGATGATGTCCCCGTGCCTCCGCAAGGCTGGGGGCTAGGATTGCGGCCGACAGGGCAGCAACCGCGGCTACAAGCTTCAACTTGCTCATCTCGATTCTCCGGAACCCGCACGAATAGGTTAGCCGCTTATAGCCATTTCGGGCTGTCTGGGCACCCATCCACCGGCAGCAAATCAGGGCCAATCCTGCCGATTCCGGGGTGGGTGTGACAGAATTGCCGGAATGATCGCGCCAGGCCTGCCCATTTTTGGCCTTTTCGGGATGCTTAACGAATTCCCCACACAAGTATGACCAAAGAGAATCCCGTTGAGAATCCTGTTTCCGGCCCTCGGATATTCCTTTGGGGGTCCGTCCAGGCCGGTTCATTGCTGAAGGCTTCCGCCGTCACCCCGCCATGCGCATCCCGCTTCTGAGCCTGCTGTTGCTCTGCATTGCCGCCGTCGCCAACCCGGCGCGGGCCGAGCTGCACATCACCCGCGACCACGGCGGTTACGTCGAGGAGTACAAGGCGAGGTACAAGCGCGTCCGCGAGAAGGGCGAGCGCGTCATCATCGACGGCATCTGCAACTCGGCCTGCACCCTGGTGCTCGGCATCGTGCCGATGAACAAAATCTGCGTGACGCCGCGCGCCAGCCTCGGCTTCCACCAGGCCTATTACGACAAGGCCTTCACCTTCGGCATCAAGGTCACCAGCGCTGAGGGGACATCCGACCTGATGTCCTACTACCCCGACACGGTGAAGGACTGGATCCGCCGCAATGGCGGGCTCACGACTGACATGAAGAAGATCAAGAACGGCGTCGAGCTCTGGAAGATCATCGATCCCTGTCCGGAAGAATGGTGAGACCCTGAGCTGATCCACCGCTGCCGCGCTCTGCCGCGGCGCAGCATCGTCAGGCGAGAAATTCGCATTGCCGCATAGGCCCCGCTGGGGCAATGAGGGCGGCAATGAACCATAATCAAGAAGGCCTCACCGCGCGTGCCGCGCCGATCCTGTTCGTGCTGCTCTGGAGCACGGGATTCATCGGCACCAAATACGTCATCAACAACGCCGATCCCCTAACCTATCTCGCCATCCGCATGGCTGTCGTGGTCGGTCTGATGGCGCTCATCGCGGCAATTACGCGGCCGAAATGGCCTGATCGCATCGGCATCGCGCACAGTGCCGTGGCCGGCATTCTCGTCCATGGCTTCTATCTCGGCGGCACCGCGATCGCGATTGCACATTCGATTCCGGCCGGGCTCTCGGCGCTGATTCCGGGCTTGCAGCCGATCCTGACCTCGACCATCGCCAACCGCTGGCTCGGCGAGAAGGTGACGCCGGTGCAATGGGCGGGCCTCGTGCTTGGCCTCGGCGGCGTGGTGCTGATCCTGCACAACCGCCCGATGACCGGCGAGGCCGGGCTCGGCTGGATCGCCTCGGTGGTCTCGCTGATCTCGATCACGCTCGGCACGCTCTATCAGCGCCGCTTTTGCAATCACATCGACTGGCGCGCGGGCAATCTCGTCCAGTACGTCTCCGTCACGATCTTCTTTACGATCGGCGCCTTCCTGTTCGAGGATCGCGTGGTCCACTGGACGCGGGAGTTCGTGCTCGCGCTGACCTGGCTCGCCGTGGCGCTTTCGATCGGATCAATCGGGCTGTTGTACTGGCTGATCCGCCATGCCGCGGCAACGTCGGTTGCGAGCCTGTTCTATCTGGTGCCTGCCGTCACCGCGCTGATGGCCTATCTGCTGTTCGGGGAGAGGCTCGACGCCTTGGCGATTGCCGGCATGGGGATGTGCGCGGCCGCAGTGTTCGTGGTCAACCGGCGATTCTAGACCGGAAGATCAGATGGCCGGACGACATCCCTGACGTGCAGGGCAGGTTCGTGTTAGGCTGCAGGCATTTCAGTTTCCCTTTCGAGACGATGATTTCCATGAAGAAGGCGCGGCGCGCATTGCTCGGCAGGTCCCTGAAGCCGGTCCGGATTGCCTGCATCAACTACGCCGAGGAGATGATGAGCGACCGAATGATGGGCCGGCTCACTGCGGCGCTGCAGAAATGCTACGACGAGCATTTCCTGCCTGTTTGGGGCTATCCCGTTGATCTCGACGTCACGCGGAAGCCGAAACCCACGGACTGGCAGCTGGTCTATTTCGACGACGCCACCAACAAGAACTTCCTGGGGCGGCACGAGCTGACGCATCGCGGCCAGCCGATCTCGAAAATCTTCCTCAAGGCGCTCGGCGAGGACGATCCGGTCAGCCTCGCGGCATCGCATGAGCTGTTCGAGATGGTGCTCGACCCCATGGCCAATCTCTGGGCCGACAAGAACCGCAGCACGCAATACGCCTATGAAGTCTGCGACGCCGTGGAGGAGGACTCCTTCCTCGTCAACGGCTTTGCGATGTCGAACTTCGTCTATCCGTCCTGGTTCGAGCCGTTCAAGCATCCCCGCGGCACCAAATTCGACCATATGGGATCGCTGAAGGCGCCGTTTTCGATGACCGAGGGGGGCTACGTCATCAAGAAGGTCAACGGCAGGAAGGTGATCAAGCAGTTCGGCTCGCCCGAGAAGCGGCGGCGTTTCGCCAAGGAAGACCGGCGCGGCCATCGCAGCGAATTCCGCGATCCGCAAGGCGAGCATCACGCCGGCCGGCGGGCGGCCCGGAAGCGGCGGTAGGGCGCCCTACAGCAAGCCTCCGGGCGTTCGCACCCGGAGGCTTGCTCTGGCCAGCCCCCGTACTGTGATCAGCGCTTGGCCTTCCTGGCTTTCTTCTTTTTGTTTTTGGCGGCTTTCTTTGCCGATTTCTTGGGGGCCTTCTTGACGGCCTTCTTCACGGATTTCTTCGCCGACTTTTTGGCTGCCTTCTTCGATGATTTCTTGGCGGCCTTCTTCTTGGAAGCCTTCCTGGCCTTCTTCGGCGCGGCTTTCTTCGCGACCTTCTTGGCAGCGGTGACAGCGGCGTCCTTGGTCGGCTCCACGGCGGCGGTGATCGGCTCCTGCCCCTGTTCGGTGATCGTCTTCTCGTCGTCCATATCGTCCCCCACGGTTTGCATCGAGCGGTGACGATAGCGGGTTTCAAAATTGTGTCAAAGTAGCGCTCAACCTTTGCGGATCTTTGCGTAGGCGGCGAGCGCGCGCTCGCGTCCCTTGGCGTGATCGACGATCGGTTGCGGATAGGTCTTGCCGAGCGTCACGCCTGCGCTCGCAAGCTCGAGCGGCGTCGCCTGCCAGGGCTGATGGATCAGCTTGGCCGGCATGTCCTTCAACTCGGGCACCCAGCGCCGGACATAGCTTCCGTCGGGGTCGAACTTCTCGCCCTGCAGCTGCGGATTGAACACGCGGAAATAGGGCGCGGCGTCGGCGCCGCAGCCGGCGACCCATTGCCAGTTGGCGGGATTGCTGCCGGCATCCGCATCGACCAGCGTGTCCCAGAACCAGCTCTCGCCGTCGCGCCAGTCGATCAGCAGATGCTTGACCAGGAAGGACGCCACCACCATCCGGACCCGGTTGTGCATCACGCCTGTGTGCCAGAGCTCGCGCAGGCCCGCATCGACGATGGGATAGCCGGTGCGTCCACGCTGCCAGGCGGCGAGCGCTGCGTCGTCGGGCTTCCAGGGGAAGCCGTCGAAATTTGCCTGCAGGTTCTCGGTGGCGAGATCGGGATGGTCGTGGAGCAGGTGGCGGCAGAACTCGCGCCAGCCGAGCTCGCTCAGGAATTTGTCGACGCCGGGGCCAGTCGCGTGGTCCTCCGCCGCAGCGAACCGCGCGGCGTGCCAGACCTGGCGCGGGCTGAGCTCGCCGAACCTCAAATGCGGGGAGAGGCCAGAAGTGCAATCCCGGTCCGGGCGGTCGCGATCTGCGGCATAGCTGCGCACGGTATGCTTGAGGAAGTCGCGCAGGCCCGTGCGCGCGGACGCCTCGCCGGGCGTCCAGCGCTCGCGCAGGCCGCCGGCCCAATCGGGCTTGCCCGGCTCGAGCTTCCAGCTCTCCAGCGTATCTCCAGGGATATTCGGACCCGCCTGCAGCACTTTCGGAGCGGGCAATGGCTTCGGCGGGTCGCCGAGCGACAGCACCCGGCGCCAGAACGGCGTGAAGACGCGCAGGCCGCGGCCTTCCTTGTTGCGGATCTCCGAGGGCGCGACCAGGAGGTCGCCGGGGAAGATTTGCGATGAGGCGCCGAGCTTTGCCAGCGCTGCTTCGAGCGCTTTCTCGACCGCCTGATGCGATGCCTGCGCGATCCCGTTCCAGTAGACCGCGGCGGCGCCGCTCTCGCGAACGACCTCGGGGATGACTTTGGCGGCCGGGCCCTTGCGCAGGATCAGCGATCCGCCCCGCGTGGCAATGTCGGCACCGAGCGCCCGCAGCGATTGCGCCAGCCACCAGCGCGCCGCGCCGCCCGGTGCACGCCCCGCCGCATCATCCAGCACATAGAGGCAAACGACCGGCGCGCCGGACTTCGCGGCAGCGTGGAGGGCAGGATGGTCGGACAGGCGGAGGTCATCGCGGAACCAGACGATGATCGGCTGTGGGCTTGGCATGATCGAGGGCGTGTCTCGTTGAGCAGGTTCTCAATATACGGGACACAGTGGCAGAGTTTCCTCCGCAGGTCATGATCCCGGGGATCTGCCCCGGGATCATGCCTGGCTGTTGCTTCAGCCAATGATCACTTCGGCTGCGGCACGATCCGGATGTAGGGCTTCGGCTCTTTCCAGCCCTGCGGATAGATCGTCTTGGCCTCGTCGTTGGAGACCGAGCCCGCGATGATCACGTCCTCGCCCTGCGACCAGTCGGCCGGCGTCGCGACACGATGCTTGGCAGTGAGCTGGAGCGAGTCGATGACGCGCAGGATTTCCTGGAAGTTACGGCCCGTGGTCATCGGATAGACCAGCACCAGCTTGATCTTCTTGTCCGGCCCGATGACGAAGACGTTGCGAACGGTCTGGTTGTCGGCTGCGGTGCGGACGAGGGGGTCGCCCGAGATGGCGGCCGGCAGCATGCCGTATAATTTTGACACGTTGTAATCGGTGTCGGCGATCATCGGGAAGTTCGGCGCTGCGCCTTGCGTCTCCTTGATGTCCTCCGACCATTTCGCATGGCGATCGACCGGATCGACCGAGAGGCCCATCAGCTTGACGCCACGCTTGTCGAATTCCGGCTTCAACCGGGCGAGCGCGCCGAGCTCCGTCGTACACACCGGCGTGAAGTCCTTCGGATGCGAGAACAGCAGTGCCCAGCTGTTGCCGATCCAGTCGTGAAACTTGATCTTGCCTTCGGTGGTCTCGGCTTCGAAGTCAGGGGCGGTGGCGCCGATCGGAAGTGTCATTGTTTTACCTCATCGCATTGAATTCACTGCAGAATTCGTTTTCGACCGTCGTGCTCAATATAGGGGCTTGGCGAGGCCAAGTGAACGTCAAGTGAACCGCTTCAAGTAAAATGTGAATTCCTTCTCCAAAGGGCCGATTTCACAGCACCTTTCTGTTACAGCGGCGCCTGCGACGGAACAGCTACACCGGAGCCACACGGACTTCATTGCCCCGATAAAGCCTTTTATGACTTGCATCACGCTGGCCCGACGTTTGATGGAACCGAAACGCTCCTGATAGCGACCAATTGGCAACCATCGAAAAAAGTCGCGATCCCCGTATCGAATCATTAACCACCCCTTTACGCCCGCATGAAAATGCTGGTCGATCAGAAGAAATCTGGAAGTGAACTAATGTCCGCCGCTGCACATAAGTCTGTTGAGTCGCCGTCCCTCGAACCGTCCTGCCGCGATACCGCGGCTTATGCCCTCTCCATCGTGCGCGACGGCGTGATCACGGGCGAAGGCCCAACCACCAAGGGCCGGGTCCACTTCTCCCGCTCGCTCGATGCCGACGATACCGCCTGGTGCATGCGCATCCTGACGGCCACCGCCGTCAACGAACAACCGGTTAGCCGTGCCGAGGCCGAAGCCCTGTTCGAGATCAACGAGGCCGCGACCGAGCGCAACGATGGCGGCCGGTTCGACGACCTGCTTGCCAAGGCTGTCGCCCACTATGCCGCCAGCGCCTCGGGCCTGAAGGTGCCGGCACGCAGCGTCGCGCTGTCGGCCGAGTCCGACATCGAGAGCTGGGCTCCGTCCTACGCCTCCAAGGTCAACAGCGAGATGCTGGAGTGGATTGCCGGCCAGATGCGCGGCAAACGTCACAACAACCGTCGCCTGATGGCGATGGTGGCGACCTTCCTGGGCGCCACCGCGCTGCCTCTGGCTGGCCAATTGCCGAACGTGTTCGACATCGGCATGTAAGAATTCGAGGAGGTCGTCGCGCCCCTTGCGGGGCGCGCGCGCAAGCGGCGGGGTTATTTCCCCGCCGTTTTTTGTTTGCCGGCGTCCGGCTCGAGGCCGAGCGTGCGGCCCGGGAAGCCGGCGGCGTCGAAGTAACGCTGGCTGCCGACGCGCTGCACGTTGAGCACGGTCTCCAGACCGTTTTCGGACTTCTTCTTCGACCGCTCCACGCTCTTGTACGCCTTCGGCACGATGCCGTTGGGCAGGGCCTCCGAGATCACGCGGCCGACGAGGCCGCCGTTCTGCGCAGCACGCAGGCCGAGCAGCTGGGCGGCGGTCATCCCGACGTCCGCATTGCTGACCGGAAGCTCGCTGACATAGCCGGCCTTGAAGTCCGGGCCGATGGCGGCCATGAAATTCATGGTGTCGCCGCGGCTGAAGCTGCCATGCATGCCCTGGCCCTGGCGCAGCACGGTGTCGGCGACCTGAACCGAGCAGTTGGTCGGCGCTTCGCCGCAATCGCTGGCATAGGAGCGGAAGTTGACGACGATCGCCGGCGTCGGCGTCGCGGACTTGCCGCGCAGATTGATGCTCGACAGCGGCAGCGTGCCGGGGAAGCGGCCGAGCGAGTCATCGACGAACAGGCCGGAGACGTAATCCTGCTCGAGCAGCGCGTTGATCGTTTTCGCCGCCAGCTTCTTGTCCTTGCTGGGCAGGTAGATCAGGTCGGAGCCGCCATTGGTGGCGACGACCAGATCGGGCTTCTCCGGATCCTTGCCGAGCACGCCATTGCCGGCCTTCGGATGCTTGTTGCCTTCGATCTTCGCGTTCTTGTCGTTGGGATCGAACAGCGGCAGGTCGAGCGCCTTGGCCAGATCGATCGCCAGGAAGCCCATCGGCAGGAAGTCCTTCGGCGTGTCGTCATAGCTCAGCTTGGCCGAGGGGCTGGTCTTGCTGTCCTTGGAGATGGTCGAGAAGCCGTGGTCGGCCTGGACCATGATGTTGGTGTTGGCGGCAAGGCCGAGTTCGTCCAGCGCCTTGCGGAGCTGGGCGAGGTTGTTGTCGGCGTTCTTGATGCTCGCCATCGTGCTCGGGCCGTTGATGCCCGGCATGATCTGGTTGAGGCTGTCGCCCTGATTATGCTGGGTGCCATCGGGATCGCGCGACCAGAACACCAGCACGAACGGCTTGTTGCGCGCCTTGAACATCGGCAGCACCACCTTGGCGGCGACGTCGGCGAAATAGGCCTGCTGCGCGACGTTGGCGACGGTGGTGCCGGGCGTCTTGGCATCGCCCGCCTTGCCGTTATCGCCGCGCGGCGGAGCGGCGAGGGGCAGGCCGGCCTGCGTCAGCGCCGCCTTCACCTCGTCCGAGAGCGCCACACCGTTCTTGCTGCCGGTGGAGTCGTCGAACACGACCGAATGCAGGCCGGGCTTCTCGGGCTTGTCGGTGTGGTCGAACTGGAAGGTCGGGCCGACCTTGCCGATCGCCGCGGTGCTGAACCCCTTGTCGCGAGCCATCTTCAGAATGGTCTCTTCGTTCAGGTAATCGCCCTTGAAATGCTCGTCGATGTCGCCGAGGACGGCGTCGTTCTCGATGAAGGGGACCACGGTATCGCCGGCCGGGACCGAGGTGTAGTTGGTCCAGATCGTGTTGGAGAACACGCCGGTGTCGCCGAGATAGTGGCCGGTCGACATCGCCGAGCCGTTTGCCATGGTGAAGGTGGGGAACAGCGAGTGCGGGTTCTTGAAGTTGACGCCCTTGTCGCGAATTTCCGCCATTGCGGGGGCCGTTTCGGGGGTGACCTTCAGCGCGCGCAGTCCGTCAGGAATGAACAGGATCAGGTTACGTGGCGTGTTGTTCTGGGCGGCGGCAAATCCGGTGGACAGCACTGTCAGTCCGACGGACAGCATCACCAGTGAACGGCGCATCAAGTCTCTCCTGCGGTGAGGCGAATGGCCGCGGTCGCGGCCCCCGGGCATCGTTTAGTTTCGCTGCATGACAGTTTTGTTACAAGGCCGGCAACGGATGCAAGAGGGCTGGGGAGGGGGCTAGCGCTCACGGACTCGTCATTGTGAGTGCAGCCAGAATCTCGCGCGGCGACAACGTCATTTCCGTCATCCTGAGGTGCGAGTGGCGCGACGCTAAGCATCGCGCCGGGAGCCTTGAAGGATGAATGGCCGAGATGCAGCCGGGCCGTCGCCCTTCTAGGCTCGCCGAAGAGGCGAGCACCTCCAGCGACAACGGCTACGCCGTTGCGCAGGGGTGACGGTGATGGGCATGTGCTCGCCGCGGCATTCGACTTCTGAAATATTGGACACGCCTTCACGCTCTCGCGGCGCATTTCGCCCGAGCTTTGCCTCATCGCGTCACCCTCGATGGAAAGAGGGCGCAGGGAAGACCGGGTGCCGGCCGGGCACCCACGGTCCACTGTGCGAAAGGTGGCAACAAGAATTTGCACAGCGGCATACAGGTGAAGCCAAACATCCGGCCTTCCCTGCGCAGTGGGTTTACGGCTTATGTCGCGCTCTCCCCGGGGAGCGATGCACTCTTGCCCCCGTCGCCTTGCGGATGATCGATGCGCATGCCCGGTTGGACAGCACGCATCACCGCAAACCTTGACGCCAGCCTGCGGGCGCCAGGACCACACGATTTTGCCGTACGCCGATCACACCGGTCGTGCGCGCGACGCATCTCGCTCACGGTTGCCCGCCCTGCGATGCCTTTCGCGCCGATGTGACCCACGTCCACCGCCGTCCGGCCCGCGTTCGTGACGATCGCGATACGCCCCTCTTCCTTGGGCCGGAGTGCGCGCACTATCCGCCAATTCCGAATTTCTGTAAAGGCGAATATTTTGATGCGGGCGGATTGACCGATCGCTTTGGTGTATTGCCCGTCGGGCTGCGCGATATCTTGTAGATGGGGTAACGGGCCGGCCGCCCGCTCGCTACGGCGCGATTTGCAAGCGCGCTCGCGAGCGGCCTGTTGGTTG
>NZ_JAFCKW010000050.1 GCF_018129965.1 Bradyrhizobium diazoefficiens
GGGAAGGCCGAGTGATTTGGCTCCACCTGTATGCTGCTGTGCGGTTCCTTTGCGTGTGCTTTTCGCGCAGCGGACCGTGGGTGCGATGTCAGCACCCGGCCTTCCCTGCGCCCTCTTGGATCGGAGAGGGTCGCAAGACCGGGCGACACTCGGGCGAAACGCGCCGCGAGAATGAGAAGGCATGTCTGCAACCACACACTCATTGTCATCGTCCGGCCAGTGCGCAATTGCGTACGAGGACCGGACGATCCAGTACTCCAGAGGCGCCGCGATTGATCGAGAGGCTGCGGCGTACTGGATTCGTCGCCGGAGCCATCGATTAGGAGGCGCAGAATCGTAGGGTGGGCAAAGGCGCAACGCGCCGTGCCCACCGCGTCGCAGCAATTGCGATGGTGTTTGGTGGGCACGCTTCGCTTTGCCCACCCCACGTCGCGCCCCTAATTCAGCACCCGCTTGTTATCCGGGCTGTCCAGCGAGAAGGTCGGCACCTCGATCTCGAAGCGTTCGCCGCTTTCGCTGACCATCTGGTAGCGGCCGGTCATGAAGCCCGAGGCGGTCGTGAGCGGGACGCCGGAGGTGTATTCGAAGCGCTCGCCGGGGGCGAGGGTCGGCTGCTCGCCCACCACGCCTTCGCCCCTCACCTCCTGCTGCCGGCCGGTGGCGTCGGTGATGATCCAGTGCCGCGTCTTGAGCTGCACGGTCTCGTCGCCGGAATTGGTGATGATGACGGTGTAGGACCAGAAAAAGCGGGAACGGTCGGCCGCGGACTGCTCCGGAACAAAGTTCGGCTCGACGGTTACTTCGATCTGGCGGGTCACGGCGCGGTACATGGCTGTCATCATACCCAAATCCGCCCGGGAGCCAAACGCTCCGGACGGCCATGGCGACATCGTCCCGCCCGAATTTGCGAGGAAATACACCCCGAGAAAATATTGCCTGATGTGATCTGGCCGCTTTGCGAGACGACGGCCGGACCGGTACACTCCATTCAACGTCGCGATTTGCGAGAGGGTTTCTGGCCCGATGAGCATTGCCGACCAGGTGACGGGATCGACGCTCCCGGGAACCGCCAATCCTGCGGAGGCCAAGCCCGTGGGGGCAAAGCCGCGCGCCGCCGCGCCGGCCATCTCGCTGCCCGCCGTCGGCGAGCGCGAACTCCGGCTCGATCTGTTCCGCGGTCTGGCGCTGTGGCTGATCTTCATCGACCATCTGCCGCCAAGCCTGCTGACCTGGTTCACGATCCGCAATTACGGCTTCAGCGACGCCACCGAGATATTCATCTTCATCTCCGGCTATACCGCGGCCTTCGTCTACGGCCGGGCGATGCTGGAGTCCGGCTTCGTAATCGCCACCGCGCGCATCCTGCGGCGGGTCTGGCAGATCTACGTCGCCCACGTCTTCCTGTTCACGATCTTCCTGGCCGAAATCTCCTACGTCGCGACCAGCTTCGAGAACCCGCTCTACACGGAAGAAATGGGCATCATGGACTTCCTCAAGCAGCCCGATGTCACCATCGTGCAGGCGCTGCTGCTCCGCTTCCGTCCCGTCAACATGGACGTGCTGCCGCTCTATATCGTGCTGATGCTGGCCTTGCCCCTGATCCTGTGGTCCATGAAGTGGAAGCCCGATCTGACGCTCGGCTTCTCTGTCCTGCTCTACGCCGCCACCTGGGAATACGACCTCTATTTCTCCGCCTATCCGAACGGTTTCTGGGCGTTCAATCCGCTGGCCTGGCAATTGCTTTTCGTCTTCGGTGCATGGTGTGCGCTCGGAGGTGCGCGGCGCATGTCGCGTATTCTGGCTTCACCGGTGACGTTGTGGATCTCGATCGCCTATATCGTGGCGGCGTTCTACGTGACGCTGACCTGGTACGTTCCGCAGGTGCCTCACGTGATGCCGAAGCGGATCGAGCAGTGGATGTATCCGATCGACAAGACCAACCTCGACGTGCTGCGTTTCACGCATTTCCTGGCGCTGGCCGCGCTCACCGTGCGCTTCCTGCCGCGCGACTGGCCGGGTCTGAAATCGCCCTGGCTGCGGCCGCTGATCCTGTGCGGCTCGCATTCCCTGGAGATCTTCTGTCTCGGCGTCTTCCTGGCCTTTGCCGGCCACTTCATCCTCGCCGAAGTCTCCGGCGGGCCGGCCATGCATGCGCTAATTAGTCTCTCCGGAATCCTGATCATGTGGGGCGTGGCCTGGGTGATTTCATGGTACAAACGCGTGGCTGACAAGAGTGGCTCGAAATCCAAAAGCGCCGTCGGCAGCGCCGATCTGGCGGGAGGGGGCTGATGAAGGCGAAGGTTTTCCTGAGCCTGATCCTGCTGTGCGGTGGCCTCGCCGCGCCACTGGCGCGTGCGGACGATGTCGCGCCTGCCGCGGCTCCTGCTGTTGCTCCCTCGGCTGCTCCTGCCGCACCGCCAGCCTGTGAATTGCCGTCCTATCTGTTGAGCAGCGAAAGCCAGCTTCCCAAGGTCGCCGATGCCGTCAAGGCCGGCAAACCACTCGAGATCCTGGTCATCGGCAGCCGCTCGACCACGATTCCGGCCTCCGAGGACGCCTCATATCCAGCGCGCATGCAGGCCATTTTGAAGGACAAGCTGCCGCCTTCGGAGGCAGTGCACGTCTCCGTAGAACTACAGAGCAAGAAAACGGCCGAGGAGGCGGCCGCCGGCTTCGTTAAGCTGATGGAAGCAAAAAGGCCTACTTTGGTCATCTGGCAGACCGGGACCGTGGATGCTATCCGAGCCATCGATCCCGATGATTTTCGCGGCGCCGTGACCGAAGGGGTTGTCGCGCTGCAAGATGCAGGGGCTGACGTCGTGTTGATGAACTTGCAGTACAGCCCGCGTACCGAAACCATGATCTCGGTGCCGCCCTATCTCGATAATATGCGCGTGGTGGCGCAGGAGCATGACGTTCCGCTGTTCGATCGCTTCGCGATCATGCGGCAGTGGAATGATCAGGGCCAGTTCGACCTGTTCAGCCCGTCCCGCGGGCCTGAGTTGGCGAAGCAGGTCCATGATTGCCTGGGTCGGGCGTTGGCACAGTTCGTGATCGACGCAGCCCATCTGGGGCCGACCCAGCAGCAAAATTGAGGTCTAGCGTTAATGAGTTCTCTTCGCCCTTTTCGCCTGAAGGCATGGCTGGCCGTGTCGGCTGCAGCTTTGCTGCTGCTGACGCCGGTGTCGCAGGTGCCTGCCCGAGCACAGGCCGCCCAGGCTGCGCCTTCCCCGGCACAGTCGGCTAATCCCGCGCCAACCTCGCCCTCCCAGACCACGATGGCCGCCACCCACCCGTCCGCCGAGCAGCGCGGCATCACCGCACGTGCGATCGACAAGGTGAAGCAGGTCGCCAAATCCGCCGGCGACATCTTCAGCCGCGTGCCGTGCCTCGCGCCGAAAGGCGTTTCAAAGACGATGGGCTCGCTGCCGCATGTCGCGGGCAAGCTCGTCGCCGGCCTGCCGGTCGTGATCGTCGCGTTCGGCTCGTCGTCGACGGCCGGCTATGGTGCGAGTTCGCCCGATTTCAATTATCCGAACCGTCTCGCCGCGCAGCTGCGCCGGCAATATCCGACCGCCGACATCACCGTCATCAATGCCGGCGTCGGCGGCGAGGACGCGCCCGAGATGATGAAGCGGCTGCAGACGCAGGTGATCGACGTGCATCCGGATCTCGTGATCTGGCAGGTCGGCACCAACGCCGTGCTGCGCAATCTCGATCCCGCCGACACCGCCAAGCTCGTCGAGGACGGCATCACCAGCATCCAGGCGGCCGGCGACGCCGACATCGTGCTGGTCGATCCGCAATATTCGCCGGCCGTCAACCAGCGCAAGGAAAGCGCGGGCAAGATGGTCCAGCTGCTGGGCAAGGTGGCCGAGCTCCGTCACGTCGGCATCTTCCCACGCTTCGAGGTGATGCGCGACTGGCACGAGAATCAATCGATCCCGGTCGAGAACTTCGTCATCGCCGACGGCCTGCACATGAACGATTGGGGCTACGCCTGCTTCGCCCAGCTGCTCGGCGACGACATCATCCGCTCGGTCGGCCAGATCAAGATCGGGGTGAACGTCCCCGGAAACGTGCGCGCCTATCGGCCGATGTAATTCGCTGTCGTAGGGTGGGCAAAGGCGCGCACTTCGCGCGCCGTGCCCACCATCTATCGGCAGTGTGATCGTGAGTGGTGGGCACGCTTCGCTTTGTCCACCCTACGAGATCTCCCTTACCTCACGCCTTCTCCAGCGCCGCGGTCAGATCCTCGATCAGATCATCCGCATGCTCGAGGCCCGCCGAGAAGCGGATGAAGCCTTCGCTGATGCCGAGCGCAGCGCGGTCTTCCGGCTTCAGCCGCTGATGCGTCGTGGTCGCCGGATGCGTCACGAGGCTCTTGGCGTCACCGAGATTGTTGGAAATCCTCGCAAGCTTGAGTTCGTTGAGCATGCGGAAGGCAGCTGGCTTGCCGCCCTTGACCTCGAAGCCGACCAGCGTCGAGCCGCCGCGCATCTGCTTCTTCACGAGGGCCGCCTGCGGATGATCGGCGCGGCCGGGATAGACCAGCCGCGAAATCTTCGGATGGCCCGCCAGCACGTCGGCGATCCGCCCCGCAGTGTCGGTCTGCGCGCGCACGCGCACGGCCAGCGTCTCCAGGCCCTTCAGCAGGACCCAGGCGTTGAACGGCGAGATCGACGGTCCGGTCTGGCGCATGAAATTGTGGAGATGCTCGGCGACGAAGGCTTCCGACGACAGGATGATGCCGCCGAGACACCGGCCCTGGCCGTCGATGTGCTTGGTCGCGGAATAGACCACGACGTCGGCGCCGAGTGCGAGCGGGCTCTGCCAGATCGGCGTCGCGAACACGTTGTCGACGACGAGCCGTGCGCCGCCGCTGTGCGCGATCTCGGCGATCCCGGGAATGTCGAGTACGTCGAGGGTCGGATTGGTCGGGCTCTCCAGGAAGAACGTCTTGGTATTCGGACGCAAGGCGCGCTGCCACTGGTCCAGATCGAGGCCGTCGACCAGCGTGGTTTCGATGCCGTAGCGCGGCAGCAGGTCCTGCACCACATAGAGACACGAGCCGAACAGGGCGCGGGAGGCGACGACGTGATCGCCGGCCTTCAACGGCGCCAGGATCGCGGTCGTCACCGCGGCCATGCCGGTCGCGGCCGAGCGGGCGGCCTCGGCGCCTTCGAGCTCGATCATGCGGCGCTCGAACATCGCGATGGTCGGGTTGGAATAGCGCGAATAGATGAAGCCGGGGTCCTCGCCCTTGAACCGCGCCTCGCACTCCTCGGCGCTGTTGTAGACGTAGCCCTGGGTCAGGAACAGCGCCTCCGACGTCTCGCCATATTGCGAGCGCAGGGTGCCGGAATGGACCAGGCGGGTTTCGGGACGATATTGCGCGGTGGACGCCGGGGACTTCGACATAGGACCTCCTGCGTGACCATCAAAATGGTCACAAAAAAACCGGCCTGGATATCTCCACGGGCCGGGATCACAGAGGTCCCCGGCCTGTTTAGCGACTTATTTAACGTGGCTGCAAGCCGGCCGGCTCAAATCACCACGGGATAAGTCATGCTCTTATTCCGCAATGCCCTTTCCGTCAAGACGTCCATCGGATAGCCGTAAAATGCTATATTTTCCGTATATCCGGATACATCCGCCCCTGATGAGGACCCGCGTTTGACGTTCACGGTCGCCGCCGACGCCAATGGTATCCTGCCCGACCGCATGATCGCGGCGATGGCGGAAGCGGGTCTCATCCTGCCTGCCTACGACTTCGTCGAAAGCCAGATCCAGCCGGCCAGCCTCGATCTTCGCCTCGGCGACATCGCCTATCGGGTTCGCGCCAGCTTCCTGCCCGGGCCCGGCGCCACCGTCGCGGAGCGCATCGACGAGTTGAAGCTGCACGAGTTCAGCCTCGCCGACGGCGCGGTGCTGGAGACCAACTGCGTCTACATCGTGCCGCTGCTCGAGAGCCTCGCGCTGCCGCCGGAAATCGTCGCGGCGGCGAATCCGAAGAGCTCGACCGGCCGGCTCGACGTCTTCACCCGCGTGATCGCCGACGGCACCCGCCGCTTCGACATGATCGGCGCCGGCTATCACGGTCCGCTCTATGCCGAGATCAGCCCGAAGACGTTTCCGGTGCTGGTGCGCGAGGGCTCGCGCCTGTCGCAGGTGCGTTTCCGCACCGGCGACGCCATCCTCAATGCCGATGCGCTCGAAAGCCTGCACGCCGCCGAGCGTCTCGTCGACATCGACGATGCCGATCTCTCCGGCGGCGTTGCCGTCTCCGTCGATCTCGCCGGCGAGAAAGGCTCAGGCTTCGTCGGCTACCGCGCCAAGCGCCACACCGGCGTCGTCGATGTCGATCGCCGCGCAGGTTACGCGGTCCAGGATTTCTGGGAGCCGATGTCGGCGCGCCCCGACGGCAGCCTGATCCTCGATCCCGGCGAGTTCTACATCCTCGCCTCGAAAGAGGCCGTGCAGGTGCCGCCCGATTTCGCCGCGGAGATGGTGCCGTTCGATCCGCTGGTCGGCGAATTCCGCGTGCATTATGCTGGATTCTTCGACCCCGGCTTCGGCTATGCCGGTGCCGGCGGACAAGGTTCCCGCGCGGTGTTAGAGGTGCGTTCGCGCGAAGTGCCGTTCATTCTCGAGCACGGCCAGATCGTCGGCCGTCTCGTCTACGAGAAGATGCTCGCTCGCCCCGACGCAATGTACGGCCAGCGCATCGGCTCGAATTACCAGGCGCAGGGCCTGAAGCTGAGCAAGCACTTCCGGGTGTAATTCCGTAACCCGGATGGAGCGCAGCGCAATCCGGGACTGTCGCGCGCGTGGCATGAATCCCGGATTACGCTGCGCTCCATCCGGGCTTCTGTAACGGGCCTCAGTAAGTCAATCCCTTTTTGCCTGATCCAATCGCTGGGCACTTGCTTCTGT
>NZ_JAFCKW010000051.1 GCF_018129965.1 Bradyrhizobium diazoefficiens
GCGACCGCCCGACGCGACTCAAAAAAAGCCCGCCAGCGGCAATCAATCTCCCTCATCCAATTACGCAAAGCTCTCGCTTGCGGGTGAGGTCTCCGCGCAGCGGCGGGTGAGGGCTCTTTCCTCTTGGAGAGTCTCCCCAGCGGAGACACCCTCTCCCCAGCCCTCCCCCGCAGGCGGGTGAGGGAGCGCACTGTCTCCGCGGCGACAGATCTGCCTCATCGTCCTACCCAAAGGTGTCCGCCGTGATGGTTTGAAACCACCGCTCCGCCTCGACCGCTTCGCGGGCGCGCGTTTCGCGTGGTGCGTCGACCGGACTGGTCGCGCCGCCCTCGACTTCGGCAAAGATATCGCCTTTGGGCTGATAATTGCCGGCGAGCGAAAAGCCGTAACCGGGGGCAGCCATGTTGTAGCAGACGCCGGTCAGGCGCGGCGTCTCGGGCGCGCGGCCCGCGAGCAGGTGGATGATGGCGGCGGCGCAAGCCTTGCCTTGTGCGCTCGCGGCCGACGCCGATTTGGGAATCCCGCCGCCGAGACAGGCATCGCCGATGACATGGATGTTTGGGACCAGCTTTGACTCAAAGGTCATGGGATCAATCGGGCACCAGCCGGTCGCATCCGCAGCGCCGGCGACCTCCGCGATGTGGCCGGCACGCTGCGGCGGGATGACATTGGCGACGTCGGGCGTGTAGTTGCCGAATTCGGAGATGATCGTCCCGGTCGAAGGATCGACCGAGGTGACGCGGCCGCCCTGCGACAGTCCCACGCGCTCGATCATGTCGCCATAGAGGTCCTTCCACGCCTGCTCGAACAATCGCTGCTGCGAGAAACTGTCCTTGGCATCGAGAATCAGCACCTTCGAGCGCGGCTTCTTCGTCTTCAGGTAATGCGCGATCAGGCTGGCGCGCTCGTAAGGTGCAGGCGGACAGCGCGAGGGGTTGGCGGGGATTGCGATGGCGACCGTGCCGCCATCGTCCATCGCCTCCAGTTGCCTGCGCAGCAGCAGGGTCTGCGGGCCGGCCTTCCAGGCGTGCGGCATCTTCTCCGATGCGGGCCCATCATAGCCGGGGAGGACGTCGAAGTTGAAGTCGATGCCCGGCGAGAGCACGAGACGGTCGTACGGCAGCGCAACGCCATCAGCCGTCATGACGCTGCGCTGCTGCGATCTGATCGTGGTCACGGCTTCGCCGATCACGATGATGCCTTCGGCGGCAAGTCTGTCATAGCCGAACTGCTGTGCGTCGATATCGCGCAGGCCCGCGATCACCTCGTTGCTGAAGGGGCAGGAGGTGAAGACCGCGTTGGGTTCGATCAGGATGACCTGCAAATTGGCCTGCGCACGCTTGAGCGCACGCGCGCAGGCTGCGCCGCCGAAGCCGCCGCCGACCACGACGATGCGGCCTGCCGATTGCGCGCGCAGGATTGAAGGAGTGGCGAAGGATGTGGCCACAGCGGTCATGCCGACAAGGGCATTCCGCCGTGTCACCGGAATATTCATGAGTCTTGTCCGGAAAATACTGCGGCGGCCGATATGGCCGCCGCAGCGTCCTTTACGCGAAGGTGATGTTCTGGTCGCGCAGCGGCACCGAGCGGATTCGCTTGCCCGTCGCCGCGAAATAGGCGTTGAGCACCGCCGGTGCCGCAACTCCGATGGTCGGCTCGCCGACGCCGCCCCAGAATCCGCCGCTCGGCACCATCACCGATTCCACCTTCGGCATCTCGTTGATGCGCATCGAGTTGTAGGTGTCGAAGTTGGTTTGCTCGATCTTGCCGTCCTTGACGGTACAGCCGCCATAGAACAGCGCGGACAGGCCGTAGACGAAGGAGCCGGCGATCTGCCGATCCACCTGGGCCGGATTGACGACGTAGCCGGGATCGGTGGAGGCGACGATGCGATGCACCTTGATCTTGTTGCCGTCGGTCACCGATATTTCGGCGGCGCCGGCCACGTAGCTGCCATAGCCCATCACCTGCGCGATGCCGCGATAGACGCCCTTTGGTGCCGGCGTGGTCCAGCCGATCTTCTCGGCCACGGCATTGAGCACAGCCAGATGCTTGGGATGGTTGCCCATCAGCTTGCGGCGGAATTCGAGCGGGTCCTGGCCAGCGGCCTGGGCCAGCTCGTCCATGAAGCATTCCATGTAGATCGCGTTGTGATTGACGTTGACCCCGCGCCAGAAGCCGGGCGGAACGTGCGGGTTGCGCATCGCATGCTCGACCAGGAGATTTGGTACGGAGTAACCCAACGCGGCCTCGCCGGACTGGGCGACGCCCTGGAATGCGGCCGGATCCATGCCGTTCTGCAGCGCTTCGGGGCGCAGCGAGAACAGGATCGACTGCCCGGACAGGCGGTAGTGCAATGCGATCAGATTGTTGTCGGCGTCGAACGCGCCGGTCATCTTGCACTGGGTGATCGGGTGATACCGGCCGTGCGCCATGTCCTCCTCGCGCGACCACACCAGCTTGATCGGTGTGCCCGGCATCTGCTTGGCGATCATGACCGCCTGGCGGACATAATCGGTCTGGCCGCGCCGGCCAAAGCCGCCGCCGGGCATCACCTTGTGCACGTCGCACTTGTCCGCCGGCAGGCCGGAGGCTTCCAGCGTCGCGGCGAAGGCGGCCTCGCCGTTCTGCGTGCCGCACCAGACCTCGCATCTGTCTGCCGTGTAGAGCGCGGTCGCGTTCATCGGCTCCATCGTGGCGTGGTTCTGATAGGGATAGCTGTAGACGGCCTCGATCTTCCTGGCCGCGCCGGCAATCGCGGCCTTGGCGTCGCCGTTCTTGTTTCCGACATAGGCCGGCTGGTCGTTGTCGAGGCCTTCGGCCAGCCATTTCGCGATCGACTCGCTTGAGACCTTGGCGTTGTCGCCCTCGTCCCAGACGATCGGCAGCGCGTCGAGCGCGGTCTTGGCGTGCCACCAGGTATCGGCGACCACCGCAACCGCGGTATCGCCAACCTTGACGACCTTCTTGACGCCTTTCATGCCGGCGACCTTGGCTTCGTCATAGCTCTTTAGCTTGCCGCCGAACACCGGGCAGTCCTTGATCGCGGCGTTCAGCATGCCCGGCAGCTTGACGTCGATGCCATAGACCATCGTGCCGGTGGTCTTGTCCGCGGTGTCGAGCCGCAGCAGGCCCTTGCCGATGATTGTCCAGTCCTTGGGGTCCTTGAGCTTGACCTCGGCCGGCGGCGTCAGCTTGGCAGCCGCTTCGGCGACCTTGCCGTAGGTCGTCGTCTTGCCCGATGCCTTGTGCGTGATGACGCCCCTGGCGACGGTGCATTCGGAGGCCGGCACGTTCCACTCGTTCGCGGCAGCCTCGATCAGCATCACGCGCGCTGTGGCTCCGCCTTTGCGGACATAGTCATGCGACGAGCGGATGCCGCGGCTGCCGCCGGTCGAGAAGTCGCCCCAGACCCGCTTGCGGGCGACGCTCTGGCCGGGTGTCGGATATTCGGTGGTCACCTTCGACCAGTCGCATTCGAGTTCCTCGGCGACGAGCTGGGCAAGGCCAGTGAGCGAGCCCTGGCCCATCTCGGAGCGGGCGATGCGGATCACCACGGTGTCGTCGGGCCTGATCACGACCCAGGCGTTGACCTCGGGCGAGCCGTCGGCCGCGCGCACGACGGCGGGGCCGCCAAAGGGGATATCGAGGCCGATGGCGAGGCCCGCGCCGGCGGCGGCGGTTCCTATGACGAAGGCGCGGCGGTTCATCCTGGGAGAGACGTGTTTGTTCATGAGCGGCTCCTTACGCGGCGGCGATCGTGTGGATCGCTTCGCGCACCTGCTGGAAGGTGCCGCAGCGGCAGATATTGGTGATGGCCTCGTCGATATCGGCGTCGGTCGGCTTCGGCTTCTCGCTCAGCAGCGCCGCCACGGCCATGATCATGCCGCTCTGGCAATAGCCGCATTGCGGAACATCCTTCGCGATCCAGGCTGCCTGCACCTTGTGCAGCGTGTCGCCGGACGCCAGTCCCTCGATCGTGGTGATTTTCTTGCCCTCGGCCTCGGCGACCGAAACGCCGCAGGACCGGGTGGCGACGCCGTCCATGTGAACGGTGCAGGCGCCGCATTGTGCAATGCCGCAACCATATTTGGTTCCGGTCAGGCCGGCATTCTCACGAATCGCCCAGAGCAGCGGCGTATCCGGCTCGACGTCGAGCGTGAAGATCTTCCCGTTGATTGTAAGGTTTGCCATCGCAAGTCCCCTGATTGGCCCAATCCACCGAATGGACTCAGGGGCGCAATGTGTCCGGCAAATTGGAACTGTTCAAATCAATACTCTGCGGGTGGCTACCGAAGATTTCGGCGCGCGCGGGAAGAATATGGACCGGACGGGGTTATGCCCTCCTTGCGGAAGACTCCCAGGCCCGAACCGCAGCCCTGAACGTTAGTTCCGTAGCCTGGCGCGACGTCCATGATTGAGCGACAGTTTGTCTCTTTTGCATGGATGCAAGACCAGGGCGCTCTGCTACACTGGGTCAAAGCCGCAAGGAGTTCCATGAACGCCGCACGCACCTGCAACGTATTGATGCTCTATCCGCAGTTCACGGCGGAATCATTCTGGAGCTTTGGCGAATCCTGCAAATTGATGGGCGTGAAGCGCCCTGCCGCGCCGCTCGGCCTGATCACGGTCGCCGCGATGCTGCCCGAGAGCTGGACCGTCCGTCTGATCGATTGCAACACGGCGTCGTTCGGTGACGACGACCTTGACTGGGCTGACGTCGTCTTTACCGGTGGCATGCTGCCCCAGCAGGCCGACACGCTGCGGCTGATCGAGCTCTGCCGCGCGGCTGGCAAGCCGGTCGTGGTCGGCGGTCCCGATGCGACATCGAGTCCGCATGTCTACGAGCGCGCCGATTTCCGTGTGCTCGGGGAGGCCGAAAGCGTCATCGACGAGTTCATCTCAGCCTGGGAGAGCGGCGTACGGGCCGGCGTCTTCACGGCGCCGAAATTCCAGGCCGACGTCACCCGGACGCCGGTGCCGCGCTTCGACCTGCTCAATTTCGAGGACTACCTCTATCTCGGCGTCCAGTACTCCCGGGGCTGCCCGTTCACCTGCGAGTTTTGCGACATCATCGAGCTCTACGGACGCGTGCCGCGGACCAAGACGAACGAGCAGATGCTGGTCGAGCTCGATCGGCTCTACCAGATGGGCTATCGCGGCCATCTCGATTTCGTCGACGACAATTTCATCGGCAACAAGAAGTCGCTCCGCCTGTTTCTGCCGCAGCTCGCCGAATGGCAGCGCGCGCACGGCTACCCTTTCGAATTGTCGACCGAAGCCTCGGTCAATCTGGCGGACGACCCCGAGTTGCTCGACATGATGGGCGCGGCCAATTTCTTCGGCATCTTCGTCGGCATCGAGAGTCCGGATCCCGCAACCCTCGTCGCGATGCGGAAGAAGCAGAACACGCGGCGCAACATCGCCGAGAGCATCCACAAGATCTATGCTGCGGGCATGCTCGTCACCGCCGGCTTCATCGTCGGCTTCGACAACGAGAAGGTCTCGATGGCGGAGGCGATGATCGATTTCATCGAGGAAGCAGCCATCCCGGTCGCCATGGTAGGACTGCTCTACGCGTTGCCCAACACACAGCTCACGCGGCGCCTCGAGAAGGAGGGCAGGTTACATCCAGGGCATGATCTAGCGCCGACCATCGGCGGCGATCAATGTACGGACGGGATCAATTTCGATCCGGTGCGTCCGTTGCGCGACATTCTGTCCGATTACAGGACGGTGCTGGAGCGAGTCTACAGCCCGGCGGCCTATGCCGGCCGCGTCGATCGCCTGATGACGCTGCTCGACCGCTCCAAACAGCGCCACGAACTCGCCGAAGGCGATATCCGTGCGCGGGTTGGCGCGATGGAGACCGTGCATCGCGTCGTGACCGCGCTTCCCGAGGCGCGCGGGCCGCTCTGGCAGACCTTCCTGAACTGCGCCAAGCGCGACACGTCGTCGGCTCGGATCGCGGTGCAGATGATCGCGGCCTATGCGCATCTCGGACCGTATTCGCGCAAGGTCATCGAGGCCATCGATCTGCGTTTGGCTGAACTGGACGATCAGGCCGCGATTCCGGCGGCGACGATCGAAGCGGCCGCGGTCCCGCATCCGGCCTGACACCGACGATCAGAGAACGTCTCCCGTCCGGCGGCGCGCAATTCCGGATGATCATTGTGAGCCGATCGCTTGACATCGGAACAACCTGGGGCTGATGGTCATCGGCAGGACCACGCTCGTCCGTGATCTTCGGCGGTCACCCCCGCAATTGCAGCGGTGCGACGAGTTCAGGTCCCGCGATCAAGACCGGCATTGCGCTAGGGTCTGTACTCAATAGGGATTCCATCTGAAATTGGATTGTGATTCAAGCTTCTCAACGGAAGGGAGGCTTGAA
>NZ_JAFCKW010000052.1 GCF_018129965.1 Bradyrhizobium diazoefficiens
CATCCGGGCTTCTGTAACGGGCCTCAGTAAGTCAATCCCTTTTTGCCTGATCCAATCGCTGGGCACTTGCTTCTGTACGGGATCGGCGCGAAGGCCGTCGCCTCATGGGGTGCATAAGGAGCCGGTCGGCCAATCTACGGAAGCGTGGTTGTGATCCACTTCCCGGATGGCGGCCTGACCGGATCCATCGTCCCAGCGAAGGGACCTCACACGGATGAGCCTGGTGTCGTGGCCCGCCCGGAACCGATCGATACTCCTTCGCTTAGCCTGCCATGGCTTTGGCCATCGGATTGAACGGCTTGGCGTCGGCGAGCATGCGATGCAGGATCACCGCGAGCTTGCGCGCCAAGGCGACCTTGGCCTTGCGCATGCCTGCGCGTCTGGCGATCCGCATTGCCCAGCCCTTTAGCGCCGCGCAATTCCTGACCGGCTTGGTCAGCATGACGTGGGCCGCCTGATAAAGCGCCTCCCGCACCGAAGCATCGCCGATCTTGCTGATACGGCCGGTGTAGTCGGTCTCACCCGATTGGTACTTCTTCGGAGTGAGGCCAAAATGCGCTCCTGTCGCCTTCGACGAGCGGAAGCGCATCGGGTCGTCGATCGCCGAGGCATAAGTCAGCGCCACAATCGGGCCGACCGACGGCGTCGTCATCAAAAGACTGGCCTGCGGGTGTGATCTGGCGAGCCGTGCCACTTGCTTGTCCAGACTGTTGAACTCGCGCCGCAACACGGCATGGGCTTCGAGCAGCGCCTTCGCCACGACCTTAAGTCCAGGATGGCCTGCAACGAGTTCTCGGATGCGTTCGGCGAAGGTACGCTCGGTAGTCTTGCCGACCTTCAGCCCAAAGCCGCGAAGCACTCCGCGAAGGCTGTTCTCGATGTCGTGGAGCTTGGATTGCAGCAGCTTGCGGGTCGTCAGAATGGCCCGCGTCTCCTGTGCCCCGATCGACTTGCAATGCACCGGCCGGAACCAGCCGAGGCGCATCAGCTGAGCTATCCCGCGTGCATCGTTGCGGTCCGACTTGACTGGCATCGCCTTGAAGGCATCGCGAACGTGCCGCGTCTCCAGAAGCTCGACCGCAAGACCAGCGTCCCGCAGAGCCGCATAGAGCCATTGCGACAATGGGCCCGCCTCCAGCCCGATCCGATCCAACGTCACCCCCAACGAACCGAACCAGGCGATCAGCGCTTCCGGCTCGCTGGAGACCTTCGTCTCGCGCAAAATCTTGCCTGTCCCATCGACAAGGCAGATGCTCGAGCATTCCAAGGACACGTCAATTCCTGCATAATGGTACATGGTCGTCCCTTCATGATGCTTGGAGCGGGCTTGCCCGACTCCGTTGAACACCATCAGATTGAGGGACGACCGCCTGCCAACCAACAGGCCGCTCGCGAGCGCGCTTGCAAATCGCGCCGTAGCGAGCGGGCGGCCGGCCCGTTACCCCATCTAC
>NZ_JAFCKW010000053.1 GCF_018129965.1 Bradyrhizobium diazoefficiens
TAGAGCGTTTCACATTTTGACGGAAGCATAACCTGCGTTGGCGAAGTAGTTGGCGCACTCGCGAGGCTGGATGTCCTGGATGAGGTGACCGATGTGGCGCCATGTGTCCTCGACGGTGCGCTTCTGAGCTTGCCGCATCCAGTGTTTGATCTTGGAGAAGGCCTGTTCGATCGGGTTGAGGTCGGGCGAGTATGGCGGCAGGTACCAGAGCCTGGCGCCAGCAGCCTTGATCATTTGCCTGACAGCTTTCGACTTGTGGCTTGCGAGATTGTCGAGAATGACGATGTCACCCTCACGCAGGGTCGGCAGGAGAAGGTGCTTCACATAAGCGCAGAAGCATTCGCCGTTGATCGGACCATCGAAGACGCAGGGTGCAGTGAGTTGGTCATGGCGGAGCGCGCCGAGGAATGTGAGGGTGCGCCAGTGACCGTGCGGGGCGAAGCCGCGCAGGCGTGCGCTTTTCGGGCCCCAGCCCCGCAAAGGGGCCATGTTGGTCTTGATCCAGGTCTCGTCGATGAAGACGAGCCGCTTGGGATCGAGGCCAGCTTGCCAGGATTGCCAGCGCTGCCGCCTACGTGAGACGTCGGCGCGTGCTTGTTCAAGGGCGAACAGTGTTTTTTTTGAACCGCAGCCCTTCCCGGCGCAGGAACAGCCAAACCGTATTATGCGAGACATTGATCCCGCGAGCTGCCAGTTCCGCCTTCAGGCCATGGAGCGTCAGGTGCGGCATCTGCGTGATCCGCTCGACGATGAAGGCGCGATGGGGATCAAGTACGGGCTTACGGTGACCGCCCATCTTGCCAGGCGCGGCCGAACCGGTCGCTCGCTGCCGCTGTGACCACTTCACCACTGACGAGACCGCAATATTAAACCGTTGCGCAACGGATCGGCAGCTCTCGCCAGCCAAAACCGACGCCACAACGCGTTCGCGAAGATCCAGGGACAGAGGTCGGGTCATGCGATGCTGGCCTCCAATCCAGCCAGCATCTTGAATCACAATCCGCCAAAAACCGGAATCCCTCCGATTCAATTTAGCCAGGAAATGCTCTAG
>NZ_JAFCKW010000054.1 GCF_018129965.1 Bradyrhizobium diazoefficiens
CCGCCTGTCGACCGGCAAGTCGGTCAACTCGGCCCTGGACAATCCGACCAACTTCTTCACGGCACAGTCGCTCGACAACCGCGCCAGCGACATCAACAACCTGCTCGACAACATCGGCAACGGCGTCCAGGTGCTGCAGGCTGCCAACACCGGCATCACCTCGCTGCAGAAGCTGATCGATAGCGCCAAGTCGATCGCCAACCAGGCGCTGCAGACCACCGTCGGCTATTCCTCCAAGTCCAGCGTCTCGACCACGATCTCGGGCGCCACTGCGGCCGATCTGCGCGGCACCACGACCTATGCCAGCAGCACGGCGGTCGGTGGCGTGCTCTATACCGGCAATGCCGGCGGCACCACCGCTGCGACCTCGGCCAAGACGCTGGGCGGCAGCTCGGGCGCCGTCACCGGCACGGTCGTCAACGACAACGCCGCCACCCCGGCTCCGATCTCCACCGGCACGCTGATCTACGGTGCGTCTGCCGCCCTGACCACGCTGGCCAATACCAAGTTTGCCGACGGCGACACCTTCACCGTCAACGGCAAGACCGTCACCGTGAAGGCGGCGACGACCCCGACCTCGGCGAGCCTTGCCACCGGATCGAGCGGTGTCAGCGGCAACCTCGTCACCGACGGTGCCGGCAATTCCACGGTCTACCTGAACGCCGCCACCACGGTCGGCGACTTCCTGAACGCCTTCGACCTCGCCAGCGGCGTGCAGACCGCGAGCATCAGCTCCGGCGCTGCGACGCTGTCGACCGCCTCCGGCCAGACCGCCTCGTCGATCACCAGCGGCAAGATCTCGCTGCAGAGCTCGACCGGTCAGGATCTGACCCTCACGGGCAAGGCTGACGCCCTGGCCGCGCTCGGTCTGACCACGGCGACCGGCGCCGGCAATGCCACTGTGCAGGCGTTCCGCACCACCAGCGCGGGCAGCCTGAACTCGTTCGTGCAGGCCGGCTCGACGCTGAACGTCGACGGTCACGTCATCAGCTTCAAGGATGCGGCGACGCCCGGCGC
>NZ_JAFCKW010000006.1 GCF_018129965.1 Bradyrhizobium diazoefficiens
CAACCAACAGGCCGCTCGCGAGCGCGCTTGCAAATCGCGCCGTAGCGAGCGGGCGGCCGGCCCGTTACCCCATCTACATGGCTGACACTAGTCCGCCTTCAACGCCGCGATCAGCTTGGTCGCGTTCTCCTCCAGCACCTTGACGTCTTCCTTGCGGCTGGCCGGCGGCAACATCGCGACGCCGTCGTGGCGCGGCATCACGTGCATGTGGAGGTGAAAAACCACCTGTCCGCCGGCGGCTTCGCTGAACTGCTGCACGGTGATGCCGTCGGCGTTGAATGCCTTCACCGCGGCTGCGGCGATCCTGTGCGCGCCACGGGCGACATGGGCGTAATCGTCCGGCTTGATATCCAGGATGTTGCGGGCAGGGGCCTTCGGAATCACCAGCGTGTGACCCGGGACCCGCGGCATGATGTCGAGGAAGGCCAGCACATGCTCGTCTTCATAGACCTTGTGGCAGGGAAATTCGCCGCGCAGAATTTTTGCGAAGATGTTGTTGGGGTCGTAGGCGGTCATGGCGGCGGCTCCCAGGAACTTACGCTTGGAATTTCGCGCTTACTGGCACCAGCGCCGGCGAACCGTCAAGGCGCCTCGTCGGCGTCCTTGCGGAACGGGCCGAGTTCGGCAAGCTCCCGCCCGGCCTTGGCGACGTAGGCGCGTTCGCGCTTGAGGTAATCGTCGATGGCGCGGCGCAGGCCCGGATCGGCGATGTAATGGGCGGAGTAGGTGGTTCGCGGCAGGTAACCGCGCGCGATCTTGTGCTCGCCCTGCGCGCCGGCCTCGACATGTCGCAAGCCGCGCTCGACGGCGAAATCGATCGCCTGATAGTAGCAGACCTCGAAATGCAGAAAGGGATGATGCTCGACCGCGCCCCAGTTGCGGCCGAACAGCGTGTCCGAGCCGATGAAGTTGATCGCACCCGCGATCCAGCGGTCGTTGCGGCGGGCCATCACCAGGAGCACGTCCTCGCTCATGGTCTCGCCGATCAGCGAGAAGAATTCGCGTGTGAGGTACGGCCGGCCCCATTTGCGCGAGCCGGTCTCCATGTAGAACTCGAAGAAGGCGTCCCAGGCATCCTCGGTGATGTCCTTGCCGGTGAGGCGATGGATGGTGATGCCGGCGGCAAGCGCGTCGCGGCGCTCGCGCTTGATCGACTTGCGGTGGCGCGAATTGAGAGTGGCGAGGAAATCGTCGAAGCTCGAGAAACCCTCGTTATGCCAGTGGAATTGCTGGTCGGTGCGCTGGAGGAAGCCGTGCTCGGCGAGCAGCTTCCACTCCGCCTCGCGCGCAAAGGTGACGTGGACCGAGGAGGCCTTGCTGACGCCGCACAGCGCCACCAGCCCGCCCGCCAGCGCTTCGGCGATGCGCTCGCGGTCGACATCGTCGCGAACCAGCAGCCGCGGTCCCGTGGCCGGGGTGAAGGGAACCGAGACCTGAAGTTTCGGGTAGTAGCGCCCGCCAGCGCGCTCATAGGCATCGGCCCAGCCGCGGTCGAAGACGTATTCGCCCTGCGAGTGCGATTTCAGATAGCAGGGCACGACCCCCGCGACGCGGCCGTCGAGCTTGGCCACGAGGTGTCGCGGCCCCCAACCGGTGCGGACGGTGGCTGAACCCGATTTCTCCACGGCGGAGAGAAATGCGTGCGAGACGAACGGGTTATAGGCGGGTTTTGAGAGGCCGTGAGAATCGCCTGGAAGTGCGGGTGAGTTTCCGTTGCCACCGCCATCGCACCGGCCGCCGGGATTGGCGCAGGCGTCCCAGTCCTGAACGGACACCTCCGCAACGGAAGGAACGGCTTCGAGCGTGATTTCGGATGATCCCATCGCGTCCAAGATCGTGCATTGCAGCAGCGACTTCAAGAGGCGCGAACCGAGCTCTCTCTTGCCCCGGACGCATTGCAGCGCAGAGCGGCGCGATGCATAGCAGTGGCCGATCGCTCAGCCTACGGCACTAACCCCTCAAAAATCATCTGGTCCGCATATTGCCCGACCCGCGTCCGCTGCTCGGCGGTGCGGACGGTCCAGCCGAGCAGGGCGCAGCCGAACAGGTTGCGGGCGATCCAGGGGGCGGGGGCCGGGAGATGATCGACCTTGAAGGCGACGAAATGGGGCTGGGTCTTCAAGCCATGGCGCAGGTACAGCATGCTGTCGCGCTGCGCCTGGTTCAGGTAGGCCCAGTAGTCGTCTTCATAGCTCCGCTGGGCGACGATGCCGCGTGGACGCGACGGCAGCAGCTCGCGCAGCGCCAGCACCTGGTCGGGATCGAACGACATGCCGACGGCGCGACCCTGATAGGAGGCCAGCACCTCGGCCATCCGTTTCACCAGCTTCCGGTCGCCGTCGAAATGGCTCTTGACCTCGATCACCAGCGGCACGCGGCCGGCGACCATGGCGCAGAGGTCGGAGAGCGACATCATCCGCTCGTCCGTGTCCTTGAACTTGAGGGCTTTCAGTTCCGCGGCCGTCTTCGAAACCAGCGCACCGGTGGCCTCGGTGAGGCGGCCGAGCGCATGGTCGTGGTGCACCATCGCCTCGCCGTCGGCGGAGAGCTGGATGTCGACCTCGATCGAGAAATTGCCTGCGATCGCAGCCTGCACCGCGCCTGGCATATTCTCGACGATACCGCGGGAGATGTCGTGCAGGCCGCGATGGGCGACCGGCCGGGCTGTCAGCCAATCCGGAGCGCGCATGCGCGTCAGGCGACCTCGAACACGCCTTCGACCTCGACCGCAGCATCTGCGGGCAGCGAGGCGACGCCGACCGTGGTGCGGGCGTGGCGGCCCTTGTCACCGAAGGCGGCGACCATCAGGTCGGAGGCGCCGTTGAGCACCTTGGGTCCGTCCAGGAAGTCCGGCGCCGAGTTGATGAAGCCGCCGAGGCGGACCACGCGCACGACCTTGTCGAGGTCGCCAAGCGCCGCCTTGACCTGGGCCAGCAGGTTGACAGCGCAGCCGCGCGCCGCCGCGGCGCCCTCGTCGATGGAGACGCCGGCGCCGAGCTTGCCTTTTGCGATCAGCTTGCCGTCAGGGGCAAAGCAGACCTGTCCGGAAACGAACAGCAAATTACCGGTGCGCACGAACGGCACGTAGTTGGCAACGGGGGTCGGGGCCTCGTGCAGCTTGATGCCCAGTTCCGCCAGTTTCTGCTCGACCGTGCCCGCCATGTTCGACCTCGTTGTCCGGAAAATGATCTGCCCGGGCGCGTCCATTGGCGGCCGGGCGGAACCTGTTTCGCCCATCGTGCCGCCACATGCAAGCAACCTGCTGGAATGCATTTAGTTGAGGCAGGGCAGGAGGTTCAGGGCGCGGGCCGCAACTTTACGTGAAATGGCCTCAGTTGCGACGCAATGGAACGGTCACTAAACTGTCGAATCTGCGCTTTCCCCAGGGATCCCACATGGTGCACCTTTTCCGGACTTCGCTCGGTGTTATGGCGCTCGCGGCGGCTGCCTTCGGCCCCGGCGGCGGAGCACAGGCTGCCAGTGGTCCGTTCCTCGCCCATCAGGCGCTGTATGACCTCAGCCTGGTGAAATCGCGCTCCAATTCGGTCAACAGCGCGCGCGGGCGCATTCTCTATAATTTCACCGGAAGCGCGTGCGAGGGCTACACTGCCGAATTCCGCCAGGTCTCCGAGCTCGACAGCGGCGAGGGCAAGATCACGCTGAGCGACCTCCGCTCCAATTCCTGGGAGGATGCCGCGGGGAAAAGCTACCGCTTCAAGATCGAGACGCGGATGAACGAGGCCGATGCCGGCCAGGTCGACGGCTCGGCCGAGCGAGACGGCGACCACATCAACGTCAAGCTGAAGCTGCCGGCGCCAAAGAGCTTCACGCTCGACGGCAAGGTCGTGTTCCCGACCGAGCAGATCCAGCGCATCATCGCTGCCGCCAGGGACGGCAAGTCGCTGCTCGAGCTCTCCGTCTATGACGGCTCCGACGACGGCCAGAAGGTCTACAACACCCTGACCGTGATCGGTCAGCCGATCCCCGCCGACCGCACGGCTTCGCCCGATGCGTCGACGTCGGACGAGCACATGAAATCGCTCAAGCGCTGGCCCGTCTCCGTCAGCTATTTCGACCGCGACGTCCAGCAGAAAGAGGGCGAGCAAACGCCGGTCTACGCGATGGCGTTCGAACTCTACGAAAACGGCGTCTCGCGCCAGCTCGTGCTCGACTACAACGATTTCGTCATTTCAGGCGCGATGGGCAAGTTCGACGTGAAGGACAGCAAGCCCTGCAATTGAGGGCGCGCCAGCGCTGCATATCCGCACACCTTACTCCATCCCTGTCATTTTGAGGAGCTCGTCCTGCGGTTCGCCGCAGGGCGAGCCTCGAAGGGCGACGGCCCGGATCTAGTCGCACGGCCGCGCATCCTTCGAGGCTTCCCATACGCCGCTTCGCGTCGTATGGCGCGCACCTCAGGATGACGGGGCATCAGTTGTGCTCGTTGCATCTAGCTCCTGTCGCACTCTGCGGCTAGGCTTGCTCGAAACCCTCTGACCTCCGGGAGCAAACCATGCCCAAGCTCGACCATCTCCGCCCCAGCGGCCTTCACAACAATCCGGCCTATTCCCATGTCGTCACCGCAACGGGTGCACGCACGATCTACATCTCCGGGCAGGTTTCGACCGATGAGGAGGGCCGGATCGTCGGCGAGGGCGATATCGCCGCGCAGACCACGCAGGTGATGCAGAATCTCGGCCATGCGCTGAAGGCGGCCGGCGCGAGCTATACCAACATCGTCAAGATCACGACCTTCGTGGTGAACTACAAGCCTGAGCTTCGCCCGATCATCGGCAAGGCCCGCTCCGTGTTCTTCGAAGGCCTGGAGCCGCCGGCGTCCACGCTCGTCGGCGTCTCCGCACTCGCGGCCCCGGAATGGCTGATCGAGATCGAGGCGATCGCGGTCGCGGATTGATGTCTGTAGGTCTGTAGCCCTGATGGAGCGAAGCGAAATCCGGGCTACGGGGATGTCAGCATAGCATCCCTCACTGCTGTGTCTTCTCCGGCCCGTCATACGCAATGCCGCGGATCACAGCGGCGCTGCCGAACTTCTTGCGTAGACTGTCCACCGCGCGCTCGGCGTGGGCGGCGCGGCGGTCGAGCATGTCGGTGTCGTCGGCGGGCGAGCCCTCGCGCAGCGCGCTGACGCCGGCGCCCATCAGGCGGAAGGCGGTGCCGTCGATCTCCTTTGCCAGCATCTCGCGGCAGATCGAGAAAATCTTGGCGGCGAGCTGCGTCGGGGCTGCGATCGACTGCGAGCGCGTGCGCTGGCGGAAATCGGCGGTCTTCAGCTTCAGCGTGACGGTCGAACCGGCCAGCTCGCTGCTTTTGAGCCGTGACGACGTCTTCTCGCAGAGCCGCCACAGGATCTTCTCCAGTGACGCGAAATCGCGGATGTCGGTCTCGAAGGTGGTTTCGCTGGAAATCGTCTTGGCGCCGCGATCAGGCTCGACGCGGCGGTCGTCGATGCCGCGCGCGAGCCGCCACAGCCTGCGGCCGTCGCTTGGAAATTGCCGCATCATCTCGATCTCGTCGGCTTTCTGCAGATCGGCGATGATGCGAAAGCCGCGCTGCGCCAAGCGCTCCTGCGTCGCGGGGCCGACACCGAAGATGAAACCGACCGGCTTGTCGGCCAGCATCAAACGGGCTTCTTCCTGATCGAGCGCGGCAAAGCCGCGCGGCTTGTCGAGGTCGGAGGCGATCTTGGCGAGGAACTTGTTGCAGGACAGGCCGACCGAGACGCTGATGCCGATGTCGCGCTCGATATCGCGGGCAAAGCGCGCCAGCACCTTGGCCGGGATCATGCCGTGGACGCGCTCGGTGCCGGAGAGGTCGAGAAAAGCCTCGTCGATCGAGAGCGGTTCGACCAGCGGCGTCAGCGCCTGCATGGCCTGCCGCACCTCGCGGCCGACGCGGACATATTTCGCCATGTCTGGCCGGATCACGGTCGCATGCGGGCAGGCGTCCAGCGCCTTGTACATCGGCATGGCGGAGCGCACGCCGTAGGTGCGGGCGATGTAGCACGCGGCCGACACCACGCCGCGTTTCCCTCCGCCGATGATGACGGGCTTGTCGGCGATGTCAGGATTGTCTCGCTTCTCGACCGTGGCATAGAAGGCGTCGCAGTCGATATGGGCGATGGTCAGGCCCGCAAGCGCGCGGTGGCGGACGAGGCGAGGGGAACCGCAGGCGGAACAGCGCCGCACGCTCATATCCAGATCGGCCAGACAATCCCGGCAGAAGCAGCGGGGCCCGGCCGGATCGGGCGCGGTCACGGCACGTCGCGCTCCCAGGTCCGGTCGCCCAGCGCATCGCCGAGGACCTGCCGGGCCGCCGCCACGTTGGTGGGGTGCAGTTCCGCCGAGCTGGCAAAGGCCGTCACGGTGGCATCGTCCCTCATCACGAAATCGAGCACGCTGAGCAGGAAACCGGGATCCGAGGCGGCGTTCCGCAAGGACCCCGGGCCGACACCTGTCTCGGCCAGGAACAGGCCCAGCCGCTCGGGATCGCCCGCGACAAAGGACAATGCTTGAATCGCAACGATTTCAGCGACTTCGCGGGGGTTGTGAACAGGCTTTTTCAACGGGCCAGTTTGCCTTTCCGTTAACTTTCGGTGTCTACTTTGAAACCATCATGCCCGAGTCTTGAGACCGAGTCTCGGGACCCTCGACAAGCAACTGGAAACCACATCTCAGAATGTGGGCCCTCGGGTTTAACGAAACTCAAGCGAATCTGAGGCTAGTTTGAATCCAGTTTTCGAAGCGCCGGAGAGCGGCGCCTGAGGCGTCACATGTACCGGTCTTTCGGACCAAACAGGAGGGCGGGATGGCTAAGACCGTCCTGATCGTGGAAGACAACGAGCTCAACATGAAGCTCTTCCGCGACCTGTTGGAGGCGCACGGCTATCAGACCACGGGCACCAGCAACGGATATGAGGCGCTCGACCTCGTTCGCAAGATGCGGCCCGACCTCGTGCTGATGGATATCCAATTGCCGCAGGTCTCGGGACTCGAGGTGACGCGCTGGATCAAGGACGATCCGGAGCTGCGTTCCATTCCCGTCGTCGCGGTCACGGCCTTTGCGATGAAGGGCGACGAAGAGCGCATCCGCGAGGGCGGCTGCGAAGCATATTTGTCCAAGCCGATCTCGGTCGGCAAATTCATAGAGACGGTCCGGCGTTTTATCGGATAGGAAGTGAGCTCAAGGTGTCCGCGCGTATTCTCGTCGTCGACGACGTTCCTGCCAACGTCAAGCTGCTAGAGGCCCGCCTGTCCGCCGAATATTTCGACGTGATGACCGCCTCGAACGGCACCGAGGCGCTTGCGATCTGCGCCCGCGCCGAATGCGACATCATCCTGCTCGACGTCATGATGCCCGACATGGACGGCTTCGAGGTCTGCCGCCGCCTGAAGACCAATCCGGCCACGCATCACATCCCCGTCGTGATGGTCACCGCGCTCGACAGCCCCTCTGACCGCAATCGCGGGCTGGAAGCCGGCGCCGACGACTTCCTGACCAAGCCCGTTTCCGACGTGGTCCTGATCGCCCGCGTGCGCTCGCTGACGCGTCTGAAGATGATGACGGACGAATTGCGCATGCGCGCCATCACCTCGCTGGAGATCGGCATGCAGGCCCCCGAGCGCAGCGCCGTCTCCGACACCGGCAAGGGCGGCCGCATCCTGCTGGTCGACGACCGCCAGTCGTCCTACGAGCGGCTGGCGACGATCCTCGCGACCGAGCACACCATCGACGTCGAGCCGAACCCGACCGAGGCTCTGTTCCACGCCGCCGAGGGCAATTACGACCTGCTGATCGTCTCGCTCGACCTCAACAATTTCGACGGCCTCAGGCTCTGCAGCCAGGCGCGTTCGCTGGAGCGCACGCGCCACGTGCCGATCCTGGCGATCGCGGATCCCGAGAACTCGACACGGCTGCTCCGCGGCCTCGAGATCGGCGTCAACGACTATCTGCTGCGTCCCATCGACAAGACCGAGCTTCTGGCGCGCGCCCGCACCCAGATCCGCCGCCGCCGCTACACCGATCATTTGCGCGACAACGTGCAGAACTCGATCGAGATGGCGATCACCGACGCGCTGACCGGGCTGCACAACCGCCGCTACATGGAAAGCCATCTGGCGACGCTCGCCGAGCAGGCCTCAACCCGCGGCAAGCCGCTGGCGCTGATGATCCTCGACATCGACTATTTCAAGTCGATCAACGACAATTACGGCCACGACGCCGGCGACGACGTGCTGCGCGAGTTCGCGGTGCGCGTGCGCAAGTCCATCCGTGGCATCGATCTGGCCTGCCGCTACGGCGGTGAGGAGTTCGTCATCGTGATGCCGGAGACCGATCTGCACGTCGCCGGCATGGTCGCCGAGCGGCTGCGCCGCTCGATCGCGGGCGAGCCGTTCTCGGTGCACAAGGGCACCAAGCGCATCGAGGTCACGATCTCGGTCGGCCTGACCACGCTGGAGCAGAAGGGCGAGGCGGTCGCCGACGTCCTCAAGCGCGCCGACACCGCGCTGTATCGGGCCAAGCACGACGGGCGGAACCGGGTGGTGTCGCACGCGGCGTGAGGCTGCCTGCGCACAAAAACTCGAAAACAACCCCATGCACAGTAGCCGCGCCAGTCGGATCAAGGGCTTGCGGGTCGCAAAAATCGTTTGCGCGGTTGGCGCGCCCGTTTGACACGTCGGGCAATACAGGAGCATTATTGTAGGATCGGGCGGTGCGTGAATGAACGTTGTCGCCCAAACCCCAGCTGTCGTCCCCGCGCAGGCGGGGACCCATAACCCCAGGGAGGGGTTGTCGCGCAAGCTGGTCACCACGAGTCTTCGTCAAACATCTTCCTGTGGTTATGGGTCCCGGATCTGCGCTTCGCTTGTCCGTGACGACAGAGGTTATTGAGGCGCGGGCTTGCCTCGCGTCACAATCGCTTTCGCACCACCATTCACATCAACCCCAGCATTCCGCAGCAGCACCTTCGCCGCGTCCTTTGCCGCGCGCGCCATTGCGGGATCGTCGCGGACGAGGTCCTGCGCGATCGAGCCGTCGACCAGCAGCACGAGCTGCGTCGCCAGCGCGTCCGCATCCACCACGCCGAGCTCGGTCAGCCGGTCGCGAAACCAGACGCGGCGGCTTTCCGTGAAGGCGATGGCGATTGTCTTCACCGCGCGGTCCGTGGGGCCGAGCTCGGCGACCGCATTCACGAACGGGCAGCCGCGAAAATCCTTGGCGGCAAAGCGCCGCTCCAGCGAATCGAAGGTGCTGAGAATCTGTTCGGCCGGCGGCTTGTCGGACGGGCGGGCGTGCACGAAGCGGCGTTCGAGATAGGCCGCGATCAGCGCGTCCTTGGAGGGGAAATGGTTGTAGAGCGTGCGCTTGGAGATGCCGATCTCGGCCGCGATGGTGTCGACGCCGATGGCGCGAATGCCCTGCAGATAGAACAACTTGTCGGCGGTCTCGAGGATCCGCTCCTTCATGGTCTGTGGGGGCGGCGGGGGAGCCATGCGAGAGCGCGCATCCTGTTGGCTTGACAGCACCTGACATCCATAGCCTAAGTACACAGGTCTGTGTAACCAAAATCAAGGCCAATTGCAGACGCCGGCGCGCGCGCCGCGCCCAAGCGGGAGAATGAAATGCCTCTGTTGCAGGTCCTGCGTCCGACATTGCCGATCCTGATCGGCGCCTCGATCATGCTGACGCTGAGCATGGGGCTGCGGCAGTCGCTCGGCATCTTCATGCAGCCGCTGACGCACGACATCCACATTTCGATCTCGGATTACACCCTCGCGCTGGCCGTGCAGAACCTCGCCTGGGGCTTTCTGCAGCCGCTCGCCGGCGCGATGACGGTGCGTTACGGCTTCCGCCCGATCATGATCGCGGGTTCGCTGATGTACATCGCGGGCCTGATCCTCATGGCGACCGCGAACGGGCTCGTCGCCATCATGATCGGCGCCGGCGTGCTGATCGGTACCTCGCTCGCCTGCACCGCGGCCGCGATCGCGATGTCGGTGGCGGCGCGTGCGGTGCCCGCGACGGTGCGCTCCACCGTGCTTGGCATCGTCTCCGGCGCGGGCTCGCTCGGCGCGCTGCTGTCGGCGCCGCTCGGGCAGATGCTCAACGAAGGCTTCGGCTGGCGCGCCGGCCTCGCCGGTTTCGTGGTGATGTCGGTGCTGATGATTCCCGCGGCCTGGTATGCCGGCCGCGTCGACAGGATTCCGCTGCCCAAGCCCACGGCCGACGATATCGGCGATGCCACCGCCGCGATGGCCGCGAAGACCGCATTCGGCAACGCATCCTTCGTGGTGATGACCTGCGCCTATCTCGTCTGCGGCATGCAACTGGTGTTCCTCACCACGCATCTGCCGTCCTATCTGGCCATCTGCGGCCTCGACCCGATGCTCAGCGCGCAGACGCTCGGCATGATCGGCGGCTTCAACGTGCTAGGCTCGTTGTTCTTCGGCTGGGCCGGCCAGCGCTGGAACAAGCTCGCGCTGCTCGGGGGCATCTATGTCTTCCGCTCGCTCGCGCTCGCCTGGTATTTCATGCTGCCGGCGACGCCGTTCTCGACGCTGCTGTTCGGCGCAATCATGGGCTTCCTGTGGATGGGCGTCGGCCCGCTGGTCGCAGGCGCCGTCGCCGAGATGTTCGGCCTGCGCTGGCAGGCGATGATCCAGGGCCTCGCCTTCATGAGCCACCAGATTGGCAGCTTCCTCGGCGCTTACGGAGGAGGGGTGCTCTATGACGCGCTCGGCTCTTACACGATGGCGTGGCGCATCGGTGTGGCGCTGGGGCTTGCCGGCGGCATCGTGCAGGTCGCGTTCGCGCTGATCCGGCCGTCGCAACCGCCGGCGCCGGTGTTACGGACGGCTTGAAGCATCCGGGCTAGATATCTCGTACCGTCACCCTGAGGTGGCCGCTTCTTCAGCGGCCCTCGAAGGGCGACGGCCCGGCTGCATCTCGGCCGTTCATCCTCAAGGCTCCCGGCGCGATGCTTTGCATCGCGCCACTCGCACCTCAGGATGACGGAAACGGATCGGCTCGGCGCTTGGCCTTGCTGGCCGCTAGGACGCTGCGACCTTCACCTTCACCGATACGGGCAGCGGAAGCCGCAGTCCCCGCGCCAGCGCCGGGCGTCTCGACTTCGGCCGCCGCTTCGGCAGCTTGCCGAAATGCGCGACGGTCTGCATCAGCGCGCCTCTGACCGCCGGCTCGATCTTCGCGCAAATGAACCAGCAGACCAGCACGAGCAGGCCCAGCGCGATCCAGAGGGCCGAGGTGGCGTCCAGGCCGGCCTCCACGAGCGCACGAATGATCGCCGCGCCGATGACGTTGTGGGTGAGATAGAGCGGATAGGTGATCAGCCCGAGCGTTCTCAGATACGATGGTGCTTCGGAGGCAGCGATGCCTGTGGCGTGCCGGCTTCGCTTCGCGGCAACGGCAAGGAGGAGCACCGCAGCCGCCCAGACCATGATCGGCACGAGGGCTGACTGATCCGCGATGGCGGGGATGGACTCCAGAAAAAACGAGGCAAAGAAATAGATCTCCGCGGCGCCCGACAGGCAGGTGACGGCGACGGCAAGCTGCTCGAGCGCCGTCAATTCCCTGTTCGCGGAAATGAACAGCCAGATGCCGAGCGCGAAGAAGCAGCCATGCGTCAGCAGGAAGGCCGCGCACGGCACCCGGAACATCAGGATGATCAGGTAGGGCAGGTCGGACGGCGTCGTGCAGGACATCACCAGCAGGGAGATCGCGTTGAAGATGGCGCTGTAGATGGTGAGGCCGAAGGCGAGGTGCCGCAGGGTGATCCTCTTGGTGAGCATCGCGCAGAACACGAGTCCATAGAACGCGGTCTCCGCGGCGAGCGTCCAGTAGACCTCGTCAAGCCATTCGCCCGTGACGCCCTTGGGGACCATCAGCATGGCGTGGATGTAGGGCAGGATGAACTCGGATGCCGGCCCGCTTCCGAAGAGGACCAGGACGAGGAAGGTCGCGGTGGCACACACCCAGACGGCCGGATAGAGCCTGAGGGCGCGGCCGAGAAGAAATTCGCCCGGAGAAGACTGGCACGCGGAATTGGCGATGACGAAACCGGAGATGACGAAGAAGATTTCGACGCCGGCCCAGCCGAACCATGTGTAGGGCGCGGCGGACGGATAAATGACATCGGCGGCGACGGTGCGCTCGAAGCCGGGGACGCCGAACGAGACCCAGGCCCAGGACCAGAACATCTGGTGGAAAATGGCGACTCCGAGGGCAGCGGCGAAGCGCAGCGGATCCAGCAACGGCAAATGGCTCTTCACGGGAATGGACCAGATTCATGGGAACGATCCCGCTGAAGATAGGGCGTTGGGCGGTGCCGCTCTGCGAGGTTGGTCACACTTGGTTCGCTGCGATCCGGACGAGCGTTCCTAGCCCCGGACGCAGCGCAGCGTCACTTAAACGTTGCGTTGCAGAGCCGGGGCCCATGCCTCCGTAGTACGAGCCTGCGCGGCATCCTGGGTCCCGGCTCTGCGCAGCAGCGTTTCACGCTGCAGCGCGTCCGGGACACGAGACGAGAGGCCAAATAAAAACGGGGCCCGCGAAGGCCCCGTCAAAGTCCGTAACGTCCGCGATCTTACTTGATCTTGGCTTCGCGGAATTCCACGTGCTTGCGCGCAACGGGATCGTACTTCTTCTTGACCAGCTTGTCGGTCATGGTGCGCGAATTCTTCTTGGCAGTGTAGAAAAAGCCGGTGTCGGCCGAGGACACGAGCTTGACCTTGATGGTGACCGCTTTGGCCATGTTCAGAACCTCAGGAATGAAGGGAATCTGGAGCCGGCCAAACGGCCCGCGTTGGCCGGCAACCTAGCCGGAAACGACCTGATGTCAAGGTTTTCGGGCACGAAAAGGTGCCGAATCGGGCCAATTAACCCTCGAAGTACCGGTTTTTCGGCCGCGGCAGGCCCAGATTGTCCCGCAACGTCGGCCCTTCGTATCCTTTCCGGAATATCCCGCGGCGCTGCAGCTCCGGGACCACCTTGTCGACGAAATCGTCGAGACCGGTGGGCAGGAACGGGAACATGATGTTGAAGCCGTCCGAGCCGCGCCCCTCAAGCCATTCCTCCATCTGGTCGGCGATGGTTTTTGCCGTGCCGACGAAGGATAGTCCGCCATAGCCGCCGACGCGCTGGGCGAGCTGGCGAACGGTGAGTTTCTCGCGCGCGGCGAGGTCGACCATGCGCTGGCGGCCGCTCTTGCTGGCGTTAGTCTCGGGAATGTCGGGGAGCGGGCCGTCCGGGTCGAAGCCGGAGGCATCGGTGCCGAGGATGACCGAGAGCGAGGCGATGGCGCTGTCGTCATGCACGCGGCTGTCGAGCAGCGCGCGCTTCTCCTTGGCCTCGTCGACGCTGTCCCCGACCACGACGAAGGCGCCGGGCAGGATCTTGAGATGTTCGGGATCGCGACCGACCTTCTCCATGCGGCCCTTGATGTCGGCGTAGAGTTTCTGCCCGTCGGCGAGGCTGCCGCCGCCGGTGAACACGGCCTCCGCCGTCTCCGCCGCGAGCTGCCTGCCGTCCTCGGAGGCGCCGGCCTGCACGATCACCGGCCAGCCCTGCACGGGACGGGCGATGTTGAGGGGACCGCGAACCTTCAGATATTTGCCCTTGTGGTCGAGCGTGTGCATCTTGGCGGGATCGACGAACAGGCCGCTCTCGACATCGCGCACGAAGGCGTCGTCGGCGAAGGAATCCCAGAGACCCGTGACCACGTCGTAGAATTCGCGGGCGCGCTTGTAGCGCTCGGCGTGCTCCATGTGGTCGTCGAGGCCGAAATTCAGCGCGGCGTCGGGGTTCGAGGTGGTGACGATGTTCCAGCCGGCGCGGCCGCCGCTGAGATGGTCGAGCGAGGCGAAGCGCCGCGCCACATGGTAGGGCTCGTCGAAGGTGGTCGAGCCGGTCGCGATCAGGCCGATCCGTTCGGTGACGGCGGAGAGCGCCGACAGCAGCGTGAACGGTTCGAACGATGTCACCGTGTGGCTGCGCTTGAGCGCATTGATCGGCATGTTCAGCACGGCGAGGTGATCGGCCATGAAGAAGGCGTCGAACTTGCCGGCCTCGAGCTTCCGGATCAGCGTCTTGATGTGCCCGAAGTTGAAATTGGCGTCGGGCCAGGCCCCGGGATAGCGCCAGGCGCCGGTGTGGATGCTGATCGGGCGCATGAACGCGCCAAGCTTGAGTTGCCGTTGTGCCATCGCCCCGTATCCGTCCTGGGTGTCGTTGCAGAAGACATAGGGACGCGGTGGAACTCTGCCATCGGGTGAGGCGGGAAGATTATTTTGTTTTTCGGTGAGCACTCAGCACAATCCCCTCATTCCGGGGCGCAGATGCTTCCACAGTCATGGCCGGGCTTGTCCCGGCCATCCACGCCTCGCCTTCGCGCGTGAATAACGTGGATGCCCGGGACAAGCCCGGGCATGACGACGTCGTTGGGTGATCGAATGTGATTGACCAGCGGAAATGACAATCAGCCCAAAATATCCTTCTGCATCTTGCCGCCGTAGAAATGGAAGAACGGCACCGGTGCGTCGTGGCGGAGCGGGCCGGTGGCAAGGCGCGAGTCGAGCTCGTTGAGCACGTTGCGCGTCATCGGATGCAGATCGGCGAGCGGTTTGGAGCCGAGCTCGACCCAGACCAGTTCGACCAGTTCGGCATCGGCATGGATCACGCCGTCGACGCGGTGGGTGATCGCGGAGGCGTCCGCGGTGAAGAAGCGGGTGTCGAACCGCTTGACGCGGCCGGGCGGGGTGATGGCGCGCGCGATCAGAAACAGGCTGGAGGGATCAGGCAGCAGGCCCGCATCCGCGAATGGCTGCCAGGGGCCTTCGAGCCTGGCTTTGACATCCGCCTTGCGGCCGAGACAGAGACCTGTCTCCTCGCAGGCTTCACGGATCGCGGCGATGGCCAGCGACTTGGCGCGGGAGGCCGGCGTCTTCGGACTGCCCTTGGCGAGATTGGCTTCCAGCTCGGGGGTGATGGGAGCCGCGACCGGAACGCGATAATCGTCCTTGTCGACGCGGCCGCCGGGGAAGACGAACTTGCCGGGCATGAACACCACCTTGTCGTGGCGCTTGCCTACCAGGACTTTCGGCGTGCTGCCGCTGCGATCGACCAGGATCAGCGTCGCCGCGTCCTTGGGACGAAAATAGGGATGGTGATCGGCTTCCTTGCCCTCGTGAATCCTGGTCTTCTCTGCCTGCGCCGTGTCCGTCATGTCCTCACCCAACTGCTTTTTATCTTGCTTACACCGGCGGAATACCATCCGGCGGGTTGTCGTCAAAGCCGTGCATGCGCAGAGCCCATTGCAAGCCGACCACGGCTCCCTTTACCGGCTGCAGCAATCCCAGCGAGGCAAGGAACGTGAAGGGCAGATAGGCCGCGAAACTGATCCAGACCGGCGTGGTGTAATTGGTCTCGATCCAGAGAATGGCCGGCACGGTGATGTGGCCGACGATGACGATGACGAGATAGGCCGGCAGATCGTCGGCGCGATGCGGGGTGAAGTCGAGGCCGCAGACCGAGCAATGGTCCGCCGTCTTCAGGAAGGCGCGGAACAGTTTTCCCTCGCCGCAGCGCGGGCAGCGGCCACGGAAGCCGCGCTTCATCGCGGTCCAGACGTCGCGCTTCTCGACGAGGCCGGTCTCGCGCGTCCAAATCTTTGGAACTGTGCTCGTTGCTACCATGGCTTTTACCACGCCTTGCCTTTCTGACCCCCGCCCTTGCCCTTGTTCTTGCTTTTGTTCTTCTTTGGCTTGCCGGATTTCGGCTTCGCCGGCTTGCGTTTTCTGTCCGGGCTGCGTCCGGGATGCGCCGCCTTGAACGAGGGGCGGCGCTGCGGACCGGATGGCCTGCGGCCGCCGGGCGCGGTCTCGCTGGAGGACGACAGCAGTTCGAAGCGCAAGGCGCCGGCGACAGGGGCAGCCTCGATCAGACGGACGTCGACGACGTCGCCGAGCTGATACATGGTGCGGCTGCGCGTGCCGACGAGAGCGTGGCGGCCTTCGTCATAGTTGAAATATTCCGTGCCGAGGGACCGGATCGGGATCAGGCCGTCGGCGCCGGTCTCGGCGAGCTTGACGAACAGGCCGGCGCGGGTGACGCCGGAGACGCGGCCCTGGAAGGTCGCGCCGATACGGTCGGCCAGATGATGGGCGATCAGGCGGTCGACGGTCTCGCGCTCCGCCTTCATCGCGCGGCGTTCGGTCACCGAGATGTGGGCGGCGACCTCGCTCAGGGTTTCGGTGGTCTCGGTGTCGGGCAGGGCGCCTTCGCCGAGGCCGAGCGCGCGGACCAGCGCGCGGTGCACGACGAGGTCGGCATAGCGGCGGATCGGCGAGGTGAAATGCGCATAGCGGCGCAAGTTCAGGCCGAAATGACCGTAATTCTCCGAGGAATATTCGGCCTGCGCCTGGGCGCGCAGCACGACTTCGCTGACCAGCGGGAAGTGGTCGTGGCCTTCGAGCTGGGCCAGCACGCGGTTGAACAATGCCGGGCGCAGCGCGCCTGATTTCGCAAAGGGCACGTCGAGCGTCTTCAAAAATTCCTGGAGCGCGTGGACCTTCTCCAGCGTCGGCTCGTCATGCACGCGGTAGATCAGCGGCAGCGATTTCTTCTCGAGCATCTCCGCCGCCGCGACGTTGGCGAGGATCATGAACTCCTCGATCAGCTTGTGCGCGTCCAGCCGGTCGGGGACGATGACGCGATCGACGGTGCCGTCGCTCTTCAGGAGGATCTTGCGCTCGGGCAGGTCGAGATTGAGCGGATCGCGCTCGTCGCGGGCGCGCTTGACGCAGGCGTAAGCCGCATAGAGCGGCTTCAGGATCGGATCGAGCAGGGGGCCGGTGGTGTCGTCCGGCCTCCCGTCGATCGCGGCCTGTGCCTGCGCGTAGCTCAGTTTCGCGGCCGATCGCATCAGGATGCGATGGAAGCTGTGCGAGCGCTTGCGCCCGTCGGGCGCGATGATCATCCGCACCGCGAGCGCGCCGCGCGGCTCGCCCGGCACCAGCGAGCAGAGATTGTTAGAGATTCGCTCGGGCAGCATCGGCACGACGCGGTCGGGGAAATAGACCGAGTTGCCGCGCTCGAGCGCGTCGCGGTCGAGCGCGGTGCCCGGCCGGACGTAGAAACTCACATCCGCGATGGCGACATCGACGATGAAGCCGCCCTTGTTGTTCGGATCGGGATCGGCTTGCGCATGCACCGCGTCGTCGTGATCCTTCGCATCGGGCGGATCGATGGTGACGAGCGGGACGTCGCGCCAGTCCTCGCGGCCCTTCAGATTGGCGGGCTCCGCGGCTTCGGCTTCGTGCTCGGCCGCGGGGCGGAATTGCAGGGGGATGTCGTGCGCATAGATCGCGATCAGGCTGATCGCCTTCTCGGACTTGACCGAGCCGAGCTTCTCCTTGACGCGGCCCGAGGCGAGGCCAAAACCGCGCGAGCGGATGATGTCGACGCTGACGAGGTCGCCGTCCCTGGCACCGTGCGCGTCGCCTGGCGCAATGTTCAGCTCGCGATCGGCCGCCTTCTTGTCGACCGGGATCAGCCGCCCGCCGCCTTCGGGCAGCTCGCGGAACACGCCGAGGATGCGGCTCCTGGTCTTGTCGAACACCTTGATGATGTGGCCGCGATAGGCCGGGCCCTCGGCCTCGTCCAGGCGCTCGACGCGCAGCAGCACGCGGTCGCCGCTTCCGGCCGCGGTGCCGGGCTTCGGCCGGCGCGGCAATATGATCAGGATCTTTGGCGGTTCGCCGCTCTCGACCTCGTCCCATTCGGTGGGGGCGGCGATCAGCTCGCCATCGGCGTCGCGTCCGGTGATGTCGGCGACCAGCGTCGACGGCAGGGTGTCCGGCTCGGAAATCGTCCGGCGCTTCTTCTTGACGAGGCCGTCGTCGGCGAGCTCGCGCAGCATGCGCTTGAGCTCGACGCGATCGGCGTTCTTCAGGCCGAACTCGCGCGCAATTTCGCGGGTCCCGACCTTTCCGGGATTTGCCTTGATGAAGGCGACGATGGCTGCCCGGTCGGGAAAGCCACGGTCATTGTTGCGTTTCACTGAACCTCTTAAGTCGTGCCGGCACTCTTCTTGGCCGGAGCCTTGGCACCGGCCGCCTTGGTCGGCGACGTTTTGGCCGTCGACGACACGGCGGCGCGCGCCTTGCTGGTGGAATCGGATTTGGTGTTGGTTGCGGCTTTCTTGGCCGCGGCCTTCTTCGCGGCCGGCTTCTTCGGTTTTGACGCGGCGTCTGCGGCATCGGCGGACTTGGCGGCCTTCGCCTTCTTGGCCGGCGCCTTCTTCGGCTTGCCGCCTCCCTTGGCGGCGCGCTCGTCGATCAGCGCGATCGCCTGCGGCAGCGTGACCGCGTCTTTCTCGATGTCGCTCGGGATCGTCGCGTTGACGCCGCCGGCGGTGACATAGGCGCCGTAACGGCCGCTCTTGACGGTGATCGTGCCGAGCGTCGGGTGATCGCCGATCGCCTTGCCGGGATCGGCGCCGAAGCGGCGGCTCGGGCCCTTGGCGACCTTCTCGGCGATCAGCGTGACCGCGCGGTTGAGGCCGATGTCGAACACCTCGTCGCCGGCCTCGAGGCTGGCATAGGTCTTCTCGTGCTTGACGAACGGCCCGAAGCGGCCGAGGCCGGCGGTGATCGGCTCGCCGGTCTCCGGATGCTTGCCGATCTCGCGCGGCAGCGACAACAGCTTCAAGGCAAGCTCGAGCTCGACATCGGCGGGCGAGGTGCCCTTGGGGATGCCTGCACGCTTCGGCTTCTCGCCCTCCGCATAGTCCTTGGCCTCGCCGAGCTGGATATAGGGGCCGAAGCGGCCGGCCTTGACCCAGACGTCGCGGCCGGTCTCGGGATCCTGGCCGAGAGAGCGGTCGGCGGTTGTCTCGCTGTCGGCGGCGAGCTGACGGGTGTAGCGGCATTCCGGATAGTTCGAGCAGCCGACGAAGGCGCCGAACTTGCCGGCCTTCAGATTCAGCCGGCCGTTGCCGCAGCTCGGGCACTGCCTGATGTCGCCGCCATCGGTGCGCGGCGGATAGATGTGCTGTCCGAGCATGTCGTCGAGCACGTCCAGCACCTGCGCCACGCGAAGATCCTTGATCTCGTCGACGGCGCCGATGAAGCCGGTCCAGAAATCCTTCAGCACCTGCTGCCAGGAGATCTCGTTGTTGGAGATGCGGTCGAGCTGCTCTTCCAGATTGGCCGTGAAGTCGTATTCGACATAGCGGGCAAAGAAGCTTTCCAGGAACGCAACCACGACGCGGCCCTTGTCCTCGCCGTGCAGGCGCTTCTTCTCCAGCTTGACGTAGCCGCGGTCCTTCAGGACCTGGAGGATCGAGGCGTAGGTCGAGGGCCGGCCGATGCCGAGCTCCTCCATGCGCTTGACCAGCGAGGCCTCGGAGAAGCGCGGCGGCGGCTCGGTGAAATGCTGGGTGACGGCGAGCGACTGCCGCTTGAGAGCATCGTTCGGGCTCATCGCGGGGAGGCGGCGGGAATCCTCGTCCTCCTCGTCGTCGCGGCCCTCCTGATACAGGGCGAGGAAGCCGTCGAACTTGACGACCTGGCCGGTGGCGCGCAGCTCCAGCGTGCGGGAGCCGGCCTTCGCTGCGATGTCGACGGTGGTGCGCTCGAGTTCGGCCGATTCCATCTGGCTCGCGATGGTGCGCTTCCAGATCAGCTCGTAGAGCCGGGCCTGATCGGCATCGAGCTTGCGGCTCATGCTGTCCGGGCGGCGCGACAGATCGGTCGGGCGGATCGCTTCGTGCGCTTCCTGCGCGTTCTTGGCCTTGGCCTGGTACTGGCGCGGGGCCTCCGGCACATAGGCGTTGCCGTAATCCTCGCCGATCACCTTGCGCGCCTGGGTGATCGCGGACGGATCGATCTGCACGCCGTCGGTCCGCATATAAGTAATGAGTCCGGTGGTCTCGCCGCCGATGTCGATGCCTTCATAGAGGCGCTGGGCGATGCGCATGGTGTGGGCCGGCGCAAAGCCGTATTTGCGGCTGGCTTCCTGCTGCAGCGTCGAGGTGGTGAAGGGCGCCTGCGGATTGCGACGCGCCGGCTTCGCATCCACCGCGCTGACGGCGTAGCTGGCGGTTTCCAGCGCCTTCTTGAAGTCCTCGGCTTCCGCGCCGGTGCCGATGTCGAGGCGCTGGATCTTCTTGCCGTCGGCGCCGACCAGGCGCGCCTCGAAGGCGTCGCCGCGGGGCGTCAGCAGTGTTGCGACCAGCGACCAGTATTCGCGGGCGACGAACTTCTCGATCTCGAGCTCGCGGTCGCAGACGAGGCGCAGCGCCACCGACTGCACGCGGCCGGCCGAGCGGGCGCCCGGCAGCTTGCGCCAGAGCACGGGGGAGAGGGTGAAGCCGACCAGATAGTCCAGCGCGCGGCGCGCCATATAGGCGTCGACCAGCGCACCGTCGATCTGGCGCGGATGCTTCATCGCGTCCGTGACCGCCTGCTTGGTGATGGCGTTGAACACCACGCGCTCGATCTTCTGGTCCTTCAGCGCGCGCTTTTCCTTCAACACCTCCAGCACATGCCAGGAGATGGCTTCGCCCTCGCGATCAGGGTCGGTGGCGAGAATCAGGCGGTCGGCGTTCTTCAACGACTTGGCGATATCGTTCAGGCGGCCGGCGGCCTTGGGGTCGACCTCCCAGATCATCTTGAAATTGGCGTCGGGATCGACGGAACCGTTCTTCGCCGGCAAGTCCCGGACATGGCCGAACGAGGCCAGAACCTCGTAGGACGAGCCCAGATACTTGTTGATCGTCTTGGCTTTCGCCGGCGACTCCACAATGACGATATTCATGTAGTTCCAGTAACTTATGGGGAAATTTTGGGCCGCGTTCGAGCAGATTCGGGTCGGCCGTTTCGACCCGAACATGGGTGGTGAGGCCTCCGCTGTCAAATCGAGGGGTTTTGAAGGCGCCTTGGGGAAGAAAAGTTTCATATCGAAAAAGTTGCAAACTACCACCTTGGAGTTGCGGCCGATGTCGGCGTAAAGTTTGGGCGGGGCATGGATTCGGGTGGGGTCTGGTGACAAAGCCAGGGAAGAAACGAGCGCGCGCCGCGTCTGGCGCGCGGGGGAGCTTGCGCAATGAGGAACCGGGGGAGGGCGGCGTCGATGAAGCCGTCGCCTTCATCGCCGAGCAGGTGACGGCCTTGCGCAAGCTCGCCGAGCGGCACAAGCTCGACGTGCTGCATTATCTGCTTGGCATGACCAAGCTCGAGGCGGACGAGCATCTGCGTCTGCGGAGCAAGCGCAAACTGTCGTGAGGCGACGCGCTAAATGCTGGTTCCGTCATCCTGAGGCGCGAGCACGTCAGCGACAACGGCGACGCCGTTTTAGGAGCGCGCGGTGCCCTGACAGCGAGGCGGCAGTCTCGCGCTCTCAAGCCGAGCGCCTTCGCGGTGCCGGCCGCGGCTTCAGCGTGGTCTCAGCCGGCGTGAGCAGTCGCCCGTCCTCCGCGCGCATTTCCAGCTTCTTCACCGGGCGGCCTTTTTCGCGATCGACCAGAATGGTTGCGATCTCCTCCGGGTGATCGTCGAACTCCTCGCTCCATTGCCGCAGCGCGACCAGGATCGGAAAGGTGCCGCGGCCCTTCGCCGTCAGCACATATTCGGAATAGGCGCTGCCGTCGGAGGCGGGGGCGGTTGCCAGGATGCCGTGGTCGACCAGTGATCGCAGGCGCGCGGACAAGATGTTCTTGGCCATGCCGAGCCTGCTCTGGAATTCGCCGAAGCGGCGCACGCCGAATAGCGCCTCGCGGATCACCAGGAGCGACCACCAGTCGCCGATCGCCTCCAGCGACCGTGCGATCGGGCAGGCATCTCCTGCGAAGCTGGTTCGTTTCACCATCGCCCCGCTCCTTTCGCATTCGCCCGATTGCGGCGCCGATCACGGGCTTGTGTGGTTGCATCATAAAACCATATGCCCTAAATGGCAATATGGTTTTATGATGCAACTAAAGGAGGCGAGCGTGAGACTGAAGAACAAGACGGCCCTGATTACCGGCGGCAATAGCGGTATCGGCCTGGCGACGGCAAAGCTGTTCGTCGCCGAAGGCGCCAAGGTGGTCATCACCGGGCGCAACAAGGAAACCCTGGACGCTGCCGCGAAGGAACTCGGGCACAACGCGCTCGCACTTGTCGCGGATGCGACGGACATCGCCGCGACGGATGCTGCGATCAAGAAGGGCGCCGAGACTTTCGGCAAGTTCGACATCGTGTTCGCCAATGCCGGCATCGCCGGGGGCACGCCGCTGGGCTCGACCACGCTGGAGGCGTTCGCGAAGGTGATCAGCACCAATCTCACCGGCGTGTTCTTCACCGTCCAGTCCGCGCTGCCTCATCTGAACGACAACGCCTCGATCATCCTCAACGGCTCGGTGATCTCCGTGCTCGGCATCCCCGGCTATTCGGCCTATGGCGCCGCCAAGGCCGGCGTGCGGTCGATGGCGCGGACCATGGCGTCGGAACTGTCGCCGCGCGGCATCCGCGTCAACGTGGTCGCGCCCGGCGCGGTCCGCACGCCGATCTGGGGCGCGGCCGTCGCGACGCCCGAGGCCGAAAAGGCGTTCGAGCAGCGCATCGCGCTGACCACGCCGCTCGGCCGCATGGGTGAAACACATCACATCTCGAAGACGGTGCTGTTCCTCGCCTCGGATGATGCTGCACATATTCAAGGCCAGGAGATCTTCGTCGACGGCGGTGCGGTGGCCTCGCCGAGCGGTGCGCCGATCTATCGCGGCTGACGCAGTGAAATGAAGATCGAGCCGGCCGGCGCAGCTTCTGCGGTTCCACCGGCCGGTTCCTGCGTCCTGCGAGATGTAATTCCCTGAACCTTGCGTGAGCTGTTGAACCTTCGCTTGCGCTGGCAAGACCCTCTTACGGGCAGAGGGTCATACGACTCATTTTCAGGGAGCCCGTGATGCCGAAGGCAGCTCGTATTGTCTCGACGATTTCAGCACTGCGTATTTCCACCGACGATTCCGCCATTCGCGCCAGGCGCTCCGATACGTCGGAGTTCATCGGCGTGGCTATCTTTGCCGGCATCGGGCTGTTGATTTCGATCGTTGCCGTCATCCTAGGCGTCCAGGGCGCCTGGTTTTAGATCGAGCGAACTCTCAGCCGCCGCCGGGGTCCGGCAGCGGCTGATGTCGGCGTGAGACTTACGCCGCGCGCAGGTTGGTTGCGGCCTGAAGCGCGCTCGCGAGCGCCTTGTCGCGATTCTCGGGGCCAGTCTGGATGCCGTCGGCGACAATGAATTCGGGGCTCGTGATGCCGATGAAGGCGAGCACACCGCGCAAATAGGTTTCGAGGTGCTCCAGCGATGCGGCCGGGGAGCCCGCGCCGTAATAGCCGCCGCGCGACACCGCCACGATCACGCGCTTGTTGCCAACGAGCCCCTCCGGGCCGTTCGCGCCGTACTTGAACGTCTTTCCTGCCACGAGCACGCGGTCGATCCAGGCCTTGAGCTGGCTCGGAATGGTGAAATTGTACATCGGCGCGCCGATCACGACGATGTCGGCATCGAGAAACTCGTTCAGTACCGCCGCGCTCGCGGCGAGATCGGGACCGAGTTCAGCGGGGGCGGGCGCGCCTTGCGCGGCCGCGAGATGCGAGCCGGAGAGATGGGCGAGCGGGATGTGGGTCAGGTCGCGATAGATGATGTCGAGCGACGGCGTCGCCGCCCTGAGACGGTCGACGATGGCGGCGGACACCTGCCTGGACACGGAGTGGGGGCCGAGCACGCTGGAGTCGATATGGAGGAGTTTCATTGGGGTCACCCATGGTATATGTTTGTAACCAGAGCTACATGAGTGACCGTCGAATTCCCCGCAAGAACGCACTTTTTTGAGCCATGGGCACATCCTTGAAACCTGCGCACACCGATTTGCCTAGCCCGTCGACGCTGCCGGACCGTAACGATGCCGGCTGTCGCGGCGTCGCCTCGGTGCTCTCGCGCGTCGGCGACAAATGGAGCGTGTTCGTCATCATGACGCTGGGTGACGGGCCGAAGCGCTTCAACGAACTCAAGCGCATCATCGACGGCATCTCGCAGCGGATGCTGACCCTGACCTTGCGCGGGCTCGAGCGGGACGGGCTGGTAACACGGACGGTGTTTCCAACCATTCCGCCGCGGGTCGATTATGAATTGACCGAACTCGGCCGCGGGCTCGCCGACCCCGTGCAGGCGCTCGGCAAATGGGCGTTCGCGCATCTGCCCGAGATCGAGGGCGCGCGGAAAAAATTCGATCAGCGCAACGACGGCTGAAGCGGATGAGTTTTGATTGATTAGATGCGAGCCGAAAACTCCGAACACCTCTCCCGCGGGGAGAGGTGACCTCGCCCGCCGAACGAACCTGACCTCATCACTCAGAGCAACGACACCAAGCCGCCGCCGTGGCGTTCGAGCCGGCCGGCGAGCTCAAGTTCGAGCAGCACCGTGCGCACGATCGCGGGGGAGGCGCCGGACATCCGTACGAGGTCGTCGATCGAGATGGGTGACGGGCCGAGCAGGCCGGTGATCTGGTCGCGGTCGTGCCCTTGCGGATCGCTTTCGAACGGCTCGCTGCCGGGCTCATCGGCGGAATGCAGCAGCGGCCGCTCCATGATCGGTGCAACGGCGTTGATGATGTCGGCAGCTTCGGTGACGAGCGTTGCGCCCTGCTTGATCAGATCGTTGGCGCCGGCCGCGCGCGGGTCGAGCGGCGAGCCCGGCACCGCGAACACTTCGCGGCCCTGTTCGGCCGCCATGCGCGCCGTGATCAGCGAGCCCGAGCGGTGCGCGGCTTCCACCACGACGACGCCGAGCGAGGCGCCCGAGATCAGCCGGTTGCGGCGGGGAAAATCGCGGGCGCGCGGCTCGTGGCCGAGCGGCATCTCGGAGATCGCGGCGCCCTCGTGATCGAGGATCGATGCGAGCAGATCGCCATGCTCGGGCGGATAGATGCAATCATGGCCGCCGGCGAGCACGGCGATGGTGCCGCTTGCGACGCTGGCGCGATGCGCGGCCTGATCGACGCCGCGGGCAAGGCCCGAGATGACGACAAAGCCGGCTTCGCCTAGCTCGCGGGCGAGCTGGCCGGCGAATTTCAGTCCGGCGCCGGAAGCATTGCGCGAACCGACGATGGCGATCATCGGTCGCATCAAGGTCGTGGTGTCGCCGCGCACGGCGAGCAGCGGCGGCGCATCGTCGATCATCGCCAGCCGTGCCGGATAGCCGTCCTCGCCGGGCGCAAGCCAGGCGATGCCGAACTTGCGGCTTGCTGAGAGTTCGGCCCTGGCCTCATCGGCGCTGCAGATCCGCGCCGATCGCGCCGCGCCGCCGCGACGCGCCAGATCAGGCAGCCGCTCCAGCGCGGCGCGCGCGGTGCCGAAATGATCGACCAGCGAGCGAAACGTGCGCGGCCCGACATTGTCGGACCGGATCAGCCGCAGCCGGTCTATCCGGTCGGCCTCGGTCAGCTCCACGCTTGGATTGATGGCGTCCACGGCATCTCCTTGCAGGCGGAGAATGGAACAACCTGAGCGCGTGGGCAACGGCTTCGTGCGCTTGCGCGACCTCGCCCTGATGCTAAAAGCGATGCCAATAAGAAGGATTTTGTCATGATCTCATTTGCCGATCTCCAGCGCCGCATCGAAGCTGGCGAGCTTTCGCCCGATGACGCCATCGCCCAGTCGCACGCCGCGATCGAGGCGCGGGAGAAGGACGTTCGCGCCTTCGTCCGTCACGACAAATCCGCGAAGGCGCAAGCCTCCGGCCCGCTGCGCGGCATCGCCGTCGGCATCAAGGACATCATCGACACCGCCAACATGCCGACCGAAATGGGCTCGGAGATCTATCGCGGCTGGCAGCCGCGCGCCGATGCGCCGGTCGTGATGATGCTCAAGCGGGCAGGGGCCACCATCATCGGCAAGACCACGACCACGGCGTTCGCCTCGCGCGATCCGACGCAGACGCTCAATCCGCACAACCCGGGCCATACGCCGGGCGGCTCGTCCTCGGGTTCGGCGGCGGCGGTCGGCGCCGGCATGATCCCGCTGGCGCTGGGCACCCAGACCGGCGGCTCGGTGATCCGGCCCGCCGCCTATTGCGGGGCTGCCGCGATCAAGCCGTCGTTCCGGATGCTGCCGACCATCGGCGTGAAGTGCTATTCGTGGGCGCTCGACACGGTCGGCCTGTTCGGCGCGCGCGCCGAGGACCTCGCGCGCGGATTGCTGGCGATGACCGGCCGCAGCGAATTTTCCGGCATCGTCCCGGCCAAGGCGCCGCGCATCGGGGTGGTCAGGCAGGAGTTTGCGGAAGCCGTTGAGCCTGCGGCCGAAGAGGGCCTTCAGGCCGCGATCAAGGCGGCCGAGAAAGCCGGCGCCAGCGTAAAGACCATCGATCTGCCTCAGTCGGTGCAGGAGGCCTGGCGCATCCACCCCATCATCCAGGATTTCGAGGCGCACCGCGCGCTCGCCTGGGAGTTTTCGGAGCATCACGACGAGATCGCGCCGATGCTGCGCGCCAGCCTCGATGAGACCGTCGGACTGACGCCGCAGGAATATGATGATGCGCGCCGCGTCGCCCGTCGTGGCCGTCGCGAGCTCGGCGAATTGTTCGAGGGCTTCGACGTGCTCCTGACCTATTCGGCGCCCGGCACCGCACCGGCCAAGGCGCTCGCCTCGACCGGCTCGCCCCGCTACAACCGGCTGTGGACGCTGATGGGCAATCCTTGCGTCAACGTGCCCGTCATGAAGGTCGGCGGCCTGCCGATCGGCGTGCAGGTGATCGCGCGCTTCGGCAACGATCCGGGCGCGCTGGCAGCCGCGTGGTTCCTGGAGGACGCGCTGGCGAAGTCAGGTTAGAGCGTTTTCGAGCGAAGTGGATACTGGTTCGCGTGAAGAAAACGCGTCAAAACTAGAAACTTGAGCTTCGGTTCTGATTTAATCAGAACCGAAAAGCTCTAGCGCAGGCTCGGCTGCGCGAGGCGCGGCGCCTTGCGTCGCGACGTCGCTCTGTCCGAGCCAGCGTTCGGCGGCCTCGCGGCCGCTCCGGTGCAGCAGGCGGATGAAGCCGCGGCCGAGATCGGTGGACGAGCGCTGCGCGAGGCCATCCACGGAGTCTTCGGCTGCGATCCTGGAGAACCGCGGCGATGAGGCTGCCTGCGACTGCGCCCATGCGATCGCCGCGATCTCGGCGTTGAGGACGGCATTGGCCGCAATCTGGTCGAGCCGGCGGTCGATCGCGGCGAGCGTGATCGGCACGTAGCTGTCGCGGGACGGGGTGACCTGGACCAGCAGCAGATCCGTCGCCGCCGTTTCCTGCAAGAGTTTCACCAGCGGCGGATTGCCGCCATAGCCGCCGTCCCAATAGGCCTCGCCATCGATCTCGACGGCGCAGTGAACCAGAGGCGGGCAGGTCGAGGCCAGCGCGACATCGGCTGTGAGGGCGTCGTTGCGGAAGATGTGCTGCTGCCCGTCGCGGATCCGCGTCGCCGCGATCAGCAGTTTGGGGCACCTTGCGTCGCGCAGCTTCGCAAAATCGATGTCCCGCGACAGCGCCCGCCGCAGCGGATCGAGATCGAACGGATCGAACTGGCCGGAGCGCAGCGTCGGCCCGAACGCGACCGAGCTTCCCGCCGGCGAGAACCCGCCAACCAGCATCAGCGATCGGAACGAGGCCTCATGCATCAGCCGGACCCAGAATCGGGCCAGCCTTGCGCGCGCGCCTTCGCGGCCGCCCTCGGCGAGGCCGCAGGCACACAGCAACGCGTTGATGGCGCCGGCACTCGCGCCGCTGATGGTGTCGATCTCGATCGAGGAGTCCTCCAGCAGCCGCTCCAGCACGCCCCAGGTGAAGGCGGCAAAGGTGCCGCCGCCCTGCAGCGCCAGCGACAGCTTTCGCGGCGGCCATGGTGCGGAGCGAGCGCGCGCGGGCGCGACCGGCGCATCCGGGATGGCGATTTCGACCGGAGCTGCGGCTTTCATCGACTTGGCCGGCGGCGCCAGTGAAGGGACGGGATCAGGCTCGGGGAGCTGAGGCGACGAAGGCGCATCGGACCAGATATTGGTTGCCGAGAGCAACTGGCTCGCCACGGTGCGCGCAGCACGCTGCGAGCCACCGTCGATATGCGTGCCGACAATCTTCTCGCTCATTCTGAGCAACCGCGTTACGCCATTCCGCTATCATGATAACAGGCATGGATCCCGTTCGCCACTCCGGCCGCGAGCCGGCGGTGAGTTGCGAACAGGTTTGGCATACACCGTGAAGGCTGCGCGGGGATATCCGTAGATGCCCGGCTTCGGATTCTTGTCTTGACGCATTTTATTGACGCGAACCGGCACTTCGCTTGAAAACGCTCTACGCCTTCTCGCCGATCCGGCTTTCCTTGCCCGATTGCAGCCGCATGATGTTCTCGCGATGCGCGTAGAACAGCATCAGCGTCATCACCGCCGCGAGCGCGGAGAGGGCGAGATGACCGAACCACCACAGGAACATCGGCGTGATGAAGGACGCCACCAACGCCGAGAGCGAGGAATAGCGCGTGGTGAACGCGGTCGCGAGCCAGAGCAGGCAGAACACCAATGCGGCCGGCCAGAACAGCCCGAGCAGGATGCCGATGTAGACGGCGACGCCCTTGCCACCCTTGAATCTGAGCCAGACCGGGAAGAGATGGCCGAGGAAGGCGCCGAGCCCGGCCAGCATCGCGGCATTGGGGCCGCCGATATAGCCGGAGATCACCACGGCCAGGGTGCCCTTGAGTGCGTCGAGCAGCAGGGTGCCGGCGGCGAGGCTCTTGCGTCCGGTGCGCAGCACGTTGGTGGCGCCGATGCTGCCGGAGCCGATCGAGCGGATGTCCTGCGTGCCGGCGAGCCTCGTGAGAATCAGCCCAAACGGAATCGAGCCGAGGAGATAGCCGATGACGAAGGCCACCGGCAGAAACAATTCAAGCGCCATGTCTGCAAATTCCTTGTCTGCAAATGCCCTGGCAGCAGGTTCTTACGTCAAACATGCTCATAGACCGTCCGTCCACCGACGATGGTGCGCACCACGCGGCCGGTAAAGCGGGCGTCGTCGAACGGGGTGTTCTTGCAGGGCGATTTGAGGTCGGCGGGATCGACCACCCAGGGCACGTCAGGATCGATCACGATGACGTCGGCCGGAGCACCGTTGCGCAGCGTTCCGCCAGGCAGGCCCAGGATCTCGGCCGGCCGGGTCGACATCGCCCGGATCAGCGTCTTCAGGCTGAGCTCGTCATTGTGCACGAGGCGCAGGCCCGCCGGCAGCATGGTCTCGAGGCCGATGGCGCCGGGGGCGGCTTCCGCGAACGGCAGGCGCTTGACCTCGACGTCCTGCGGATTGTGGTCGGACATGATGACGTCGATCAGGCCGGAGGCCACGGCGGCGACCAGCGCGCGGCGGTCGTCCTCGGTGCGGAGCGGCGGCGACAGCTTCAGGAACGAGCGGTAGGGGCCGATGTCGTTCTCGTTCAGCGCGAGATGGTTGATCGAGGCCGAGGCGGTGACGGCAAGGCCGGCGTCGCGGGCGCGCTTGAGCACGTCGAGCGAGTCGATGCAGGTCAGCGAGGCCGCGTGGTAGCGGCCGCCGGTGAGCGCGACGAGGCGCATGTCGCGCTCCAGCATCACGGCCTCGGCGGCATTCGGGATGCCCATCAGGCCGAGCCGCGAGGCGAATTCGCCCTCGTTCATCACGCCTTCGCCGACGAGATCGGGATCCTCGGTGTAATGCACGATCAACGCGTCGAAATCGCGCGCGTAAGTCAGCGCGCGGCGCATCACCTGCGCATTGGTGACGCTCTTGTCGCTGTCGCTGAAGGCGATCGCGCCGGCGGCCTTGAGCAGGCCGAACTCGGTCATCTCCTCGCCGTGCATGCCCTTGGTCAGCGCCGCCATCGGCTGGATGTTGACGATCGCGGTGTCGCGGGCACGGCGCATCACGAAGTCGACGGTCGCCGAATTGTCGATGACCGGCAAGGTGTCGGGCTGGCAGATGATGGTGGTGATGCCGCCGGTCGCGGCCGCCTGGCTCGCGGAGGCAAAGGTCTCGCGGTGGCTGAAGCCGGGCTCGCCGACGAAGGCGCGCATGTCGATCAGGCCCGGGGCCACGATCTTGCCGGCGCAGTTGACGACGTCGGTGCCCTCGGGGACGCCGGCCGCACCAATGCCGCGGCGGGTCTCGCGGATGACGCCGTCGGCGATCAGGACGTCGCCGGGGCCGTCGAAATCCCTGGAGGGATCGACGACGCGGGCGTTGGCAAGCAGGAGGGGGCGGCGGTCAGTCAGCATGAGCATCACGCGTTCGGCAGATTGCGGGCGAGCGCTTCGAGCACGGCCATGCGCACGGCCACGCCCATCTCGACCTGTTCGCGGATCAGCGATTGCGCGCCGTCGGCAACCGCTGTGTCGATCTCGACGCCGCGGTTCATCGGGCCGGGATGCATCACGAGCGCGTCGGGCTTGGCGAAGGCGAGCTTCTTCTGGTCGAGCCCGAAATAGTGGAAATATTCGGACGTGGACGGCACGAAGGAGCCGTTCATGCGCTCGCGCTGCAGCCGCAGCATCATGACGATGTCGGCGCCGTTGAGGCCCTCGCGCATGTCGCGCGCCACCTCGACGCCCATCCGCTCGATGCCGGGCGGCAGCAGGGTGGAGGGGCCGACCACACGGACGCGGGCGCCCATGGTGTTGAGCAGGATGATGTTGGAGCGCGCGACGCGCGAATGCAGCACGTCGCCGCAGATCGCGACCACGAGGCCCTCGATCCGGCCCTTGTTGCGGCGGATGGTGAGCGCGTCGAGCAGCGCCTGGGTCGGATGCTCGTGCGCGCCGTCGCCGGCATTGATCACGGAACCGTCAACCTTGCGGGCCAGGAGTTCCACTGCGCCGGAGGCGTGATGCCGGACCACCAGGATATCCGGGTGCATGGCGTTGAGTGTCATCGCGGTATCGACCAGCGTCTCGCCCTTCTTGATGGACGATGAGGACACCGACATGTTCATGACGTCGGCGCCAAGGCGTTTTCCCGCGAGCTCGAACGAGGACTGGGTCCGGGTCGAGGCCTCGAAGAACAGGTTTACCTGCGTCCGTCCACGCAGGACGGTGCGCTTCTTGTCAACCTGGCGGTTGAGCTCGACATATTCTTCGGACAGGTCGAGCAGGCCGGCGATGTCGGCCGCGGAAAGGCCCTCGATGCCCAGCAAATGCCGGTGGCCGAGGACGAAGGTCGATTTGGATGTCATTAAAGCGAGAGCTATAGGCGGGGACGGCGGGGGGAGCAAGGGGCAATGCCGGGGCGGGGAGTTATCCCCTGATAGTGCTCCTCCCTCCGTCATGCCCGGGCTTGTCCCGGGCATCCACGTTCTTACGCTGCCGCCGCAAAAGGGCGTGGATGGCCGGGACAAGCCCGGCCATGACGATGCGGAGGCATCTCGTGAAATCACTTCTATTTGTCGCCACAGCGCTAACCATCGTGTCATCCGCCCACGCCCAGTCGCTCCCCGGCGGCTTCGTCTATTTGCGCGACATCGATCCCACCATCATCCAGGACATCCGCTACGCCACTCCCAACAATTTCGTCGGCCGGCCGCTCGCGGGCTATGGCGCCGGCGAATGCGTGGTGAAACGCGAGGTGGGGCTGCGGCTGAAGGCGGTTCAGCAGGACCTTGCGGTACAAAACCTGTCGCTGAAGATGTTCGACTGCTACCGGCCGGCGCGGGCCTCGCTCGACATGGTGAAATGGTCGCAGAACGGCCACGAGACCGTCGCCGAACGGCGCTACAATCCCAGGATTCCCAAGACCGAGCTGTTCCGCCTCGGCTACATCGCGAGCCGCTCGCAGCATTCCACCGGCGCGGCGCTGGATCTGACACTGGTCGACCTGAAGGCGGATAATTCCGCCAAACCCGATCCATCCAAGGCCTATGCCGACTGCACGGCGCCGGTCGAGGCGCGATTGCCGGAGGGCAGCGTCGATATGGGCACCGGCTACGATTGCACCGACGCGAAAGGACACACCGCGGCGGCGTCGATCACGCCGGAGCAGCGCGCCTGGCGCAGGCGGCTGGTGGCTGCGATGGCGAAGCAAGGCTTTGTGAACTATGCGAAAGAGTGGTGGCATTTTTCCCTGCCGGGGGCGGGTGAGGCGGCCTATGATTTTCCGATTGCATCGCGGCGGAACTGACGGCGCCGCCATGGTCCTGCATCTTCCGAAAGCTTCCTGATGGACTCCCTCGATCCCGACCTGCCGCCGCTCACCGTGACGCCGGCAACCCCGCGCGTCTGGAAATTCTGGGGCACGGCGCTCTGGGGTCTCTTCATCTTTGCCGCGATGTTCGTCGGGCAGATCGGCGGCGTCGTCCTGCTGGTCGCGCTGCGCGGTCTGCCGCTGGACCTCGAGTCAGTGCAGGCCGTCGGCCGCGAACCGCAGGCGCTGGCGCTGTCGGTGACCATGGGCCTGCCGGCGACGCTGGCGGCGGCGTGGCTCGCCATCCGCATCAAGAAGGCTTCGTTCGCCGACTATCTCGCCCTGCATTGGCCGTCCCTGAAACAGATCCTGCTCGGCGCGGTCGGGCTGATCCTGATCGTGCTGGCCTGGGAGATCGTCTCGCGCAGCCTTGGCCGCGAGGCGACGCCGGGCTTCATGACCGATCTGCTGAAAACGGGCCGTGACAAGGGCGCGGCGCTGTTGCTGCTGTTCGCGTTCAGCGTGGCCGCGCCGATGTCGGAGGAGGTGCTCGCGCGCGGCTTCCTCTATCGCGGCTGGTCGGCGAGCTTCCTGCGCGTACCGGGCGCGATCATCCTGTCGTCGCTGCTGTGGACTGTCGTGCATCTGCAATACGACCTGTATTTCCTCGCCGAGGTCTTCGCCATCGGCGTGTGGTTCGGCTACATGCGCTACCGCGCGAACTCGCTCTGGCTCACGATCATCCTGCATGCGTTGAACAACATGACGGCGGTTGTGCTGACGATGTGGCTGGGAAGCTGAGGCTAGCGCCGTTCCCGTTCCGATTAAATCGGAACGGGGCTCTGGATTCTTGTTTTGACGCGTTTTCTTGACGCGAACCGGTATCCACTTCGCTTGAAAACGCTCTATCGCACCAGCGCGATCGCAATCGGCATCGTGATCGCGGCGAACATCGTCTGCAGCGTGATGATCTGCGCCAGCAGCGGCGCGTCGCCGCCCATCTGGCGGGCCAGCACATAGGCGCTGGGTGAGGTCGGCACCGCCGCGCAGATCGCGACGATGACGAGGCTGTCGCCGGAGAGCCCGAACCACGCGGCGAGCGCCAGCGCGAGCACGGGCATCAGCACCAGCTTGAACGCCACGCCGAGCGTCGCGCTCACGCTCGGGCGGAACAGGCCCTTGAGCTGCAGGCCGGCGCCGGTGACGAGGAGGCCGATGGCCAGCGAGGAGCGGCCGAGCGCGTCGGCGACCTCGTGCCAGATTTTCGGCAGCGGCAGATGGATGAGGTTGATGACGAGGCCGATGGCGCAGGCCCAGATCAGGGGATTGCGGATCACCGTCATGACGATGGCGCGCGCGGACTGCTTCTCGGGGGAGGCATAATGCGCGAGCACGGCAACGCTGAACACGTTGACCAGCGGAATGATCGCGACCATCGCCACCGACGCCAGCGCCAGCCCGACATCGCCGAACATGTTGGCGCAGACCGAGAGCGCCACATAGGTCTGCCAGCGCGTCGCGCCCTGGAAGATCGAGGTGAAGGCGGGACCGTCGATGTCGAGCCTGGCGAGCGCCGGGCGCAGCGCAAGGCACAGCAGCGACATCACCAGCGCCGACAGCAGCAGCGCGCCGCCGACGCCGGCGACCGGCACTTTCGAAAGGTCGGCCTTCACCAGCGTCTGGATCAGCAGCATCGGAAACAGCACGAAGTAGGTCAGCCGCTCCAGCCCGTGCCATTGGGTGTCCAGCCGCATCAGGCTGTGCCGAAGCACCACGCCCAGCACGATGAGGATGAACACCGGCAGCAGCGCCGCGATCACGACGGCCATGGATCAGCCGGTCCCCGGGCTGGCGCGAAGATTGGCCAGCCGGTCGAGCGCGCCTTGCAGGATGAAGATCGCGGCGTGCTCGTCGATCACTTCGGCGCGCTTGGCGCGGCTGACGTCCATGCCGATCAGCTCGCGTTCGACCGCCGCGGTCGACAGACGCTCGTCCCAGAGGCCGATGGGGAGCGCGGTCAGTCCGGCGAGATTGCGGGCAAAGGCCCGGGTCGATTGCGCGCGCGGGCCTTCGCTGCCGTCCATGTTGATGGGCAGGCCGAGCACGAAGCCGACGGCCTTGCGCTCCGCGGCGATGGCGAGCAGCCGGGCGGCATCCTGCTTGAAAGCCTTGCGCTGGATCGTCTCGACGCCGGTCGCCAGCCGCCGGTCCGGATTGGACACGGCAACGCCAATGGTTTTTGTGCCGAGATCAAGGCCGACCAACCCGCCGCGTTCGGGCCAGTGGGTTGCAGCATCGATCAGGGGCAGGATAAGAGCCGGCATGGGACTAGCGCTTATCACGCGCCGCGCTGCGGAGTGAACCGGGAACATGGATGCACTCACATTATTCGGCCTGTTCGCCGTCACAGCGATGCTGGTCACTTACACCCTGGAGGATCGCAGCCACTGGTTCGTGCTGCTGTTCGCTGTCTCGTGTGCGCTCGGCTCGGCCTACGGCTTCCTGCAGGGCGCCTGGCCGTTCGGATTGGTCGAGGCGGTCTGGGCTCTGGTTGCGGTGCGGCGGTGGCATCTGCGGCCGCGGACATAGTCCGGGCGAGGGGCCGTCGATGACGGATCCTCGCCCGGTGTTTAGGATCAACGGATCGCGATCGGGTTGATCATCGCCTGGACGCCGCCGGTCCAGCGCGGTTGTCCCAGCACGAACAGGAATTCATAGCCCTTGTCGCGGGCCAGCGCGGCCGTATCCATGTTTTCGAGGATGTAGGTCCCGTTCATCGCGAGCAGGATCTGGTGCACCTCGAAAATGTTCTTGGATTCGAACGGCAGCACCTCGAGCGCCCAGGTGTCGGCGCCGATGGCGACGACGCCCTTGCCGGTGAGATACTTCGCCCCTTCGACGCCGAGGCCCGGTTCGCCGGCCGAGTAGCGCTTGTCGTCCTTGCCGATCAGGCTGAGCCAACCGGTGTGGAAGATGACGACGTCGCCCTGGCGGATCTCGACGCCTTGATTCTTCGCGACTTCCTCGATCTCCTTGACGTTGAAGGCGGTGCCTTCCTTGACGATGTCGGTGTTGTAATAGGCCGCCATGTCGAGCAGCACGCCGCGGGTCACGATCGGCGGAACTTTCTAGATGCCGAGCTTCTTCAGCCCGGTCGGATCGGCGAAATCGGCGAGCTTGTTGCCATTGTAGTAGACGTGTTCGACGCCGAGATGGCCGAGACCGTCGAGCTGGCTGCCGATGCCGACCCACGTATCCAGGATGTCGTCATTATAGGTGGCCTTGTTCGGCCCGAGACCGGCGTTGCCCGCCTGTCCCGGCTGCACCACGGTGATCTTGAAGCTGCGCGGCGGATAGGCCGGGGTCTTGGAATCGACGGGAATGCCGAGAGCGTAGGTCTTTCCGGTCTTCACCAGGGACGCGGCCTTCAGCACGAGTTCGGGCGTCATGTAGTTCGCGGCGCCGATCTCGTCGGTCGGTCCCCATTTCGATTTGGTCCAGTCCTGTGCGCTTGCAGTTCCTGAGATCGCCGACAACGCGGCGACACAGCACAACACGAGCGTATTGCGCATCGATAAGTCCTCCCGATGTTTTGGCTTTGTTGCTTTGGTTTCGTTATGGTTTGCTGGCCAGTGACGCATCCTAACGTAGAACGGCAGCGCGCTTCAAAGCTTTTCGAGATGCTTCGCTGCGACGGCTGAGCGCAATATGGCCTTGATGCAAACATCGTCGCGACCGTGCTGGTCGGCTGCGTGTCGGCGGCCTATGCCTGCGACCGGTCTTCTGCTGGCCTAGCTCCGCTCTGGACAACGGCGGGAGCGGCAACCGCACCCCTTACGGCGCGCACTTGGATCACGGTCGTGCCTATCTTGGGCGCACGGCATTTTTACCGAGCATCCATTGTTGACTACAACTATGGAGCGTGGTTCATGCCAGATAGCCGATGGCTATGCAAGCCTGAACAGGGACGCAATGAAAAATTTCGTGCGCGTCGAAATTAGATGCTTGTTGCAAACGCAACTGCTAGATGCAGTTGATTGGCTCGACTTCCGTTACTTACGGATGAGCCAGCACAGCGCAACTGTTCCCTCATTATGACGTCACAGCAAAACCTGATCTCGGCGCTTCTCGAAGGTCGATCGTACTTTGGAATTCAGTTTGCTGCGCTCCAGGGGAACCCGGCCCGACACGCCTTCTTTTCTCCTCTTGCGGCCCGCTCGAACTTCAATGCTGAAGCACCCGTCCGCATCCTCGAAATCGGCAGTTGGGCTGGTGCCTCGACAGTAAGCTGGTGCAGGGCATTCATAGATCTTGGCTATCGGGTAAGCGTCGACTGCGTTGATCCGTGGCAGGCATACTTCGATATCGGGGTGGATGCCGCTTTGCACTATCGGCGCATGAATGCCGCCTGTGTTGACGACGCCATATTCCGGCTGTTCCACCACAACCTTCGTGCAGAAGGGGTCGACGGCTTTGTCAAGGTCCTGAGGGGGACCAGTCGTCAGCAGTTGCCGAGTCTGCCGGTGGCAAGCTACGACCTGATCTATATCGACGGGTCGCATCAGTTCGCGGATGTCCTTTTCGACCTGTCAGAAGCCAGGCGGTTGCTGAAGCCTGGCGGAATTCTGTGTGGTGACGACTTGGAACTCCAGTCGGAGGAAGTGCCCGCCGACGAACTCGATCAAATGGTTGCGGAAAACTGCGACTACGTTTCGAGCAGCAAACTGGGAAGTGGCTATCATCCTGGAGTGACGAAGGCAGTTGCTCTCGAGTTAGGTCGCGTATCGGTTTGGGACGGCTTCTGGGCGACGACTTGGGATGGTGCGGTCTTCCGTCCGGTCGAGCCGGATCTTCCTGTCGCTTCACTCCCGCTGCACATCCAGCGCGCGTTGGAGCTTGCAGAAAAACCCACCCACATCGAAACGCTCGATGATTTCAGAGTGCTCACGACACGCGATGGTTTCATTGCCCTGCGCAGCGACCAGTCGATCGAGATCGCGAATAGCGATCTTCAGGTCGATATTGAAGGTGTGTTCTATTTCGATGCGACCCTGGAGGGGTTGCGCGGGAAGGTGGCGTCACAGGCGACTTCGCCGCAAGAGGCCGGCTTTGTCCGTGTAGTACGTCCCGAGACCCTGCTGGTCGGATCGCATCGGGAGTTTAACCTGGTTCAGCATCGTGACTTGATCGTGTGTCTCGATCGGGCGCTCGGTCCAATCGATATCCCGGCTGATCCGGGCGGCCTGGTTCGTCAGTTCGGTTCGGACAAGATCGTTATTGCCACCGACGTTGCTCTGGCTCGGGATCTTATTGATCAAGCCTATCTCGTTCGTAAAGTTCGAGCGCAAAATGAAGGTTTGCGAAGCTCGTTAATTCGGGCCATGGCGGACTTTAAGGCCTTGTCCGATGAGTTCGCGCAGCGGACCAAAGATATCGAAAATTTTTCGGCCTTACTGAGCAATTCCGCATTGAGCGCGCGCTCCGATGCGTTCAATGCTCTGGAGACGCACAGTGCAAAGTTGGCGGCCAACCACGAGGGCCAGCAGACTCATGTGCCGGAATTGGAGCGAAGAAACAATGCGATCGACGTTGCCGCGCGCCGACTTCGCGATCATTTCAGCTCGGAACTCGACTTGCTTGACCGGCGGCTGCGAAGCTTGGAGGCACCATCGAATCTGATCGGGCGATTTTTCAAATCGCGCGTTCGCCGATGATGCGTCGATACGGAGATAAGATACAGAAATGCAGCGTCCCGAAATTTCGTTGATCGTACCCACTCGCAATAATGCGCTCGGTATGAAGTCATTTCTGGAAAGCGTTCGGCAGACGGCCGCCAACCCGGACTCGATCGAAGTTGTCATGGTGGTCGACGAGGATGACGATGCCTCGCAACGAATAGAGTTCTCCGGCCTGAGGCTGATCAAAGTTGTCGTCCCGGCGGGACTGACGATGGGCGCCCTCAATATGGCCGGCTATGAAGCGAGTTCCGGCACCTATCTGATGCTGAACAATGACGATGTGATCGTCAAAACTTTGCGCTGGGATGAAAAAGTACGCGAATCCTTCGCTGCTTTTCCCGACGGCATTGTGCTCGTGCACACGAACGATACCATCTTTGAGGATAAGCTCTGTACGTTTCCATTTTTGACGCGAGCTTACTGTGAGCTTGCGAAAGGCATTTGCCCCACGGACTATGCTCGTTATCGTATCGATGATCACATTTACAACGTTTTCAATTGCCTCGGGCTGATCGGACACAAGCGAATTGTTTATCGCCCCGACATCGTTTTCGAGCATCATAATCATACATTGAACGAGGCCGGGCAGATCGTTTATGTGCCCAACCCCTCAATTCACGCGCAGGATACCAAGGCTTTCGACGCGATGTTTGAAGGCCGCAAGTCCTTTGCCGTGCGGCTGGCGGAGCACATCGATGATTTCAGGCGATCTGAAGTCTCGCGAACGCGTAGCCATGTGCTCGCATTGTTTGAAGATTCAGTCTCGATGCGGCTGCCGGAGCTCGTCCGGGTCATGCCGGGCGGCAAGCCGGAGCGACCACGCGTTGCGATCGGCGTCGTCAGCGCCAATATGGACAATGACCACGCGCAGATATGTCTGTCGCTGCTCAAGAAGCATACGCGCAGTTTCGATCTGATTCTCCTCGATAACAATCGGGGGCCCGGGTTCAACCATGCGCGGGAAATGAACCGGATCATCGATGCCTGCCGGGCGGATTATCTCGTCTTGATGGATGACGACGTCTGGGTGACGCCGGGCTGGCTGGACAGCCTGTTGGCGTGCTTGTCGCCGGATGTGGGCGTGGTGACTCCAATGCATCGCGGCCCAGATGGACGCATAACTTACTGCGGAGTTGTGATGCGTCCCGATCTATCGGGGCATCATAGCCACGACTACAAAGTGCCCGCGACTCCCCAGCCGATCCAGACCCTGTGCAGTGCGATCATGCTGCTCGATATGACCAAGGTTGGACACATCCGGGTGGATGAATCGTTCAGCAAGTACTTTTTGGACATCGATTATGGCCTCCGTGTCTGGGAAGAGGGCTTTGGTGTTGTCATCGACTCGAACTGCGCCTGTACGCATCTGGCGGGAGCCACGTTGACGCAGGGGGGGCAAACATCAAATCACCTCTTTGAAACCCAGCGAAGGACGTGGTTGCGCAAATGGGCTGCGACGGGTCGAATGGCGGATCTGCAGAAGAGCCGCTGGGAGAAAGTGGCCTCGCTCAGGAAATACGAGGAGTTTCCGGCCACGCTTGATGCGCTGATCAGGCCTGCATCGAGGCGCAGCGTCGATGAATTTCTCGCTGATGCGATCCCGAAGTTGGCGGCATCCGACTCGGTGCCTGCACTCATGCAGTTCATCCAGGACAAGGTCGTGGAGGCTTGCGATGGGCAGTTCGTCAGTGTTCACGATCCTGATCTCGGGCACCTGATGCTGCTTTATGGGATCGGTGGTGCGCCGACGTTGATCAGCAAGGATTGCAAAGGGTTCGACATCTACCTGAGTGGATTGATGTTTTATGCCGTGCCAACACGGCACTCTGTTCCGAGCAGAGAAGAGTTGGGCGCGAGCGCAATCGAGCCGACGCTGTCCTCGACATCCCTTGCTGGACTGAGGGAACGGCTCGAAAGAGGTCTCCTTCTAGGAAGGTCCGCTTCAGTCGGCATCGATGCGGGCCAGCGCCCAGACGTGCTCGAGCCGAAGCTGGTTCGCGAGGGGGTGAATGGCTACAACATCGTGCGATGCGGCAAGCTTTACGCGATCCCGCAGAGCCTGGGCCCGATCGATTGGCAACGACTGAGGTCCGGCTCCTACCGGGAAGCCATGGTGGGTGAATCTGTTGAAGAACTCGTGAAGCGCATAGGTAAGGGCGCGATACTGCCGCGCATCAAGCGACGAGCCAAGAAATGGATCCCTTCTGCAGTCTTGCCTTTGATCGCGTCCGTCCGTCGGGGACGCCCTCCCCAGCAAGAGCCGGGCCCAAAGAAGAACGATAGCATCGGCTCGCTTCGTCTACACCGACGCAATTTGGACGAGCCGCTCAACAGAGCTGCTGGGTCAGCGCGTGATCCGATCGTTGTAGCAACGCTGAGCGGCTACGATGTCATCCGCTACGACCATCGGTATTTCGTGTTTCACGGGGCAACCGCAACTTTGCCCCCCGACGAGATCGTGCAGCGGTGCCGTGCACCCGCGGCCAACAACTTGTTTATTGCGAACACGCTCGACGAGGCGCGTCAGTTGATCGTGCGTCTCGAGGGAGATGCGGCTCGCGTTGAACCTCCTCTGGTCTTCGCCACAATGCCCATTGCCAGCATTAAGTCTCTACTGTCAGATTCGGGTGTGAACATTGACGATTGTGAATTCCTGGTCCCTTCGACTGACGCGCCCCCCGGAATCCCGACGTCAAAGCTCCATATCTGTCAGAGCGATTCGCTCCTCGATTGGTCGCGAACAGGAGCGCTGCCGCCTTCTTCACTGGGGCAGCCCAAGCGGGAATGCGCAATTCTGCCATGGTCTCTCGATGAATGCTGGACCGGCAATTCCCTCGAGGTTGCAGCGGCGGGTATTGCAAACCGGGTTCGCGTCCTGATCAGCGGCGGAGGAGACCGAGAGTACTCCGGCGAGATGCTGCATCGGCTGATTTACAACAAGGCCTACCTGAGCAGCATGTTTCACTCTGTTCCTCTTCCGAAGGGGCAGAAGGTCCTGGAGGTGGGGTGTAGCGACGGGATGGTGTGCGATCTGGTTGCTGCTTGCGGTGCTGGGAGCGTGACCGGCATCGACGTCATGGAAACGACCGGAGCGGTGTTTCCCGGGCACTCCTATCATCGCATGAGCGCGGAGGCGATGACGTTCCCTGATGAGTGTTTCGATCTCGTCTATTCAATCGCGACACTCGAGCACGTCTCCGATCCAGCGAAGGTCCTCAGTGAGATTTTGCGCGTGACGAAGCGGGGCGGTTTCGCCTACGTGCAAGCGGGGCCGCTCTATCATTCACCCTTCGGACATCACATGTTTGCGTACTTCGGTGATCACCCCTGGGTCCACTTGACGCACTCCACTGAGGAAATCCTGGCTCTCGCAAAGCGGGAGGGCCTTGATGACAGGATCGAAAACGATCTTGGGATCAGCGCAGAAGCGTATGTTCGGGGGATGCTCACCCGCGATCACGTCAATGGCTTGTTTCTCAGCGAATACGGACTCGACGAGTTCCGAGCGCGCCCCGACATCGAAGTGCTCAAATTCAACATCTCCTATGAGGGCGAACAACTACTGTCCGCGGGGCTGAAACAGCGGCTCGCTTCACTAACGCCTGCTCAACTGACGGAACATGGCTTTGAGATTGCATTTCGACGACGCTAGTTGGTGGCAGCACGAAAGCGGAAGCATTCCACCTTCAATCCTTCAAAACAATTCGATGACTAAGTTCGATCGCACATTCTCCTGGTCGGGAAGGGCACCATGAAGCAAGCGCCAAAGTACCGTGTTCTTGTAACTGGCGGTGCCGGGTTCCTGGGGTCGCATTTATGCGAACGGTTGCTTGCCGATGGTCACGATGTTCTATGCGTCGACAACTATTTTACGGGGAGACGCCAGAACATCGCCCATCTCTTGCAGAATCCGAGGTTCGAAGTCCTGAGGCACGACATCACGTTTCCGCTCTTCATTGAGGTCGATCAAATCTACAATTTGGCTTGCCCGGCTTCTCCGATCCATTATCAATCCGATCCTGTGCAGACGACGAAGGTATCTGTCCACGGCGCGATCAACATGCTCGGGCTGGCAAAGCGGCTGCGGGCGCGGATATTGCAGGCTTCGACGAGCGAGGTATATGGCGACCCGGCTGTTGCGGAGCAGCACGAGGGTTATTGGGGGAATGTGAATCCGATTGGTCCTCGCGCCTGCTACGATGAAGGAAAGCGTTGTGCAGAAACGCTGTTTTTCGATTACCATCGCCAACACAAATTATCGATCAAGGTCATGCGGATTTTCAACACATACGGACCGCGCATGCTGCCTAACGATGGACGCGTCGTATCGAACTTCATCGTGCAAGCCTTGCAGGGTGAGCCGATCACGATCTATGGCGACGGCTCACAGACGCGATCCTTCTGCTATGTCGACGATCTGATCGAGGGGATGGTCAGACTCATGGAGACGCCGGCTGACGTCACCGGTCCATTGAACATCGGCAACCCGGGCGAGTTTACGATCAGGGAGCTTGCGGAAAAAATATTGCAAATGACGGGATCGAAATCGGAGCTGCAGTTCGCAGCTCTGCCGGAGGACGATCCCAAGCGCCGTCGTCCCAATATTGACTTGGCCCGCAAAGTGCTGGGTTGGGAGCCGAAGGCATCCCTGGAAGTCGGACTCGAGCGAACTATCTCCTATTTCAGATCAACCTTGTGTGCCTAGCGGCCCGCCAGTCAGCCGCCTCGCGCCCGACCCGGGAGCGGTTGCTGCAGCGTATCAAGCTGCAATAACGTCGTCGTCCGTCTTGAGGCAGGACGTAAAACCGCTGAGCGCGTTGTATTGATGTCCGGCGCGGCGCTGGATGAAGAGCGTCTCGACGCGCGCGTGCGCCGGGCTCAGCGTGTGGATCGAGACGCTGTCGGTCGTCGCACTGCGCTCGACGACGGCGCGCGGCAGGAGGGTCACGCCCATGTCGGCGGCGACGCAGCCGATCATGCCGTCGAGCGTGCCGAGTTCGAAGCGTGATGCCGACGGCCAGCCGAACTCGACGAAGATCTGTTCGATCCGCTGGCGATAGGTACAGCCGGTGCGGAACACCAGCGCCGTGGGGCCGGAGTCCGGCGTGCCGGCACGCAGTTCGGCAAGCGAACTCCAGCGCCGCGCGCTGACCAGCACCAGCTCTTCGCGGAAGGCGCTGGTTGCGACGATGTCGGCATGCGCGATGGGGCCTGCGACGAAGGCGCCGTCGAGCGTGCCATCGAGCACGCCGGCGACGAGGTCGGCGGTGGTTGCGGTGCGCAAGGAGAGCCGCACGGCCGGGAAGCGGCGGTGGAAATCGGCCAGCAGCGGCGGCAGCCGCACGGCTGCGGTGGTCTCCATCGAGCCGATCGCCAGCGGCCCCTTCGGCTCGCCATCGTCGCGCGCGGCGAGCACGGCCTCGCGTGACAGCGCCGCCATCCGCTGCGCGTAAGGCAGCAGCCGCTTGCCGGCGCCGGTCAGCGTCATGCCGCGGCTATGGCGATCGAACAGCGGCGTGCCGATCTCGGCCTCCAGCGCCTTCACGCGCTGGGTGACGTTGGATTGCACCGTGTTCAGCTCTTCCGCGGCGCGGGTGATGCCGCCGGTGCGGGCGACCGCAGCAAAGGTCTGGATGTCGCTCAGTTCCATGGCGTCGTTTCGTTTTTGTGATGATAGCGTTCGTAAGAATTCATTTTTCGAGAATGCTAGTCGCGCCTAGTCTCGCTGTCCAGACGGGAGGAGCGATGCCGATCACGACGCCGATGACACAGCTGCTGGGGATCACGCATCCGATCCTGCTGGCGCCGATGGATGTCATTGCCGGCAGCCGTCTGGCGGCGGCCGTGAGCCGTGCCGGTGGCTTTGGCATTCTGGGCGGCGGCTATGGCGAGAGGCAATGGCTGGAGCGGGAGACCGCGAAGCTCGCCGGCTTGTCCGCGCCGTTCGGCATCGGCTTCATCACCTGGAGCCTCGCCAGGCGGCCCGAGCTGCTCGACATCGCGCTCGCGGCCAAACCATCGGCGATCATGCTGTCGTTCGGCGATCCCGCGCCGTTCGCAGCGCGGATCAGGTCTGCCGGTGCGCGCCTGATCTGCCAGGTGCAGGACGAGACGATGGCAAAGCAGGCGCTCGATGCAGGCGCCGACATCCTGATCGCGCAGGGGACGGAGGCGGGCGGTCATGGGGCGTCCCGTACAAGCATCGATCTCGTGCCGGCGATCGTCGATCTTGCCGCAGGCCGCGTGCCGGTGGTCGCGGCGGGCGGCATCGCCCACGGGCGCGGGCTCGCCGCCATGATGATGCTGGGCGCGAGCGGCGTGCTGCTCGGCACGCGCTTCTATGCGAGCGAGGAGGCCGACGGCGCCGAGGAGGCCAAGCGGCGCATCTGCGCGGCAAACAGCGGCGCGACCGTGCGGGGCATCATCTTCGATCTGTCCCGCAACAATGTCTGGCCGGCGCCGTTCACCGGACGGTGCCTGGTCAACGATCACGCGAGGCGCTGGATCGGGCGCGAGGTCGAACTGATGCAGAATGTCGCCGCTGTCGCGGCCGACTATGCCGCGGCAAAAGCGGCCGGCAATTTCGACGTCGCCGCCGTGATCGCGGGCGAGGCGGTCGGCCTCATCCATGATATTCCACCGGCGGCCGAGATCGTCGAGCGGATCGCGACCGAAGCTGAGCAATTGCTGGCTGGGCGGCGGAATTCCGGTTTTTCAATCCCTTCTCCCCTTGTGGGAGAAGGTGGCGCGTAGCGCCGGATGAGGGGGTCTATCCGCGAAGAATAAAGTCAAATCTGTGAGGTCTATGTCCGCGGATACAAACCCCTCACCCGTCTCGCCGCTATGCGGCGATCCACCCTCTCCCACAAGGGGAGAGGGGAAGAGCGAGAGAGAGACACACCATGTGGCCGGACCGTCGACTGATCGATCTCTTCAAGACCGAATTCCCGATCGTGCTGGCGCCGATGGCCGGCGTGACGGATCAGGACCTCGCGATCGCCGTCGCGGAGGGCGGAGGATTGGGCTCGCTGGCCTGCGCGATGGTGTCGGCGGAGAAGGCGCGCGAGCAGGTCAACATCCTGCGCCAGCGCATCTCGGCGCCGGTCAACATGAACTTCTTCTGTCACAAGCCGGTCGAGCTCACCCCCGAGGCTGAAGCGCGCTGGAAACAGCGGCTCGCCGGCTACTACGCCGAGCTCGGTCTCGATCCGGCTGCGCCTGTCAGCTTCGCCAACCGTGCGCCGTTCGACGCCGCCTTCTGCGAGGTCGTGGAAGAGCTGAAACCGGAGATCGTCAGCTTCCATTTCGGCCTGCCGGAGCCGGCGCTGCTCAGGCGCGTCCAGGCGGCCGGCTGCCTCGTCATCTCCTCCGCGACCACCGTGAAGGAAGCGGTCTGGCTCGAGCAGCACGGCGTCGATGCCGTGATCGCGCAAGGCGCCGAGGCCGGCGGTCATCGCGGCATGTTCCTGACCGACAAGATCGCCGAGCAGCCCGGCACGTTTGCGCTGGTGCCGCAGGTCGTCGATGCCGTGAAGGTGCCCGTGATCGCGGCCGGCGGCATCGCCGACGGGCGCGGCATCGCCGCCGCCTTCGCGCTCGGTGCGGCCGGCGTGCAGATCGGCAGTGCCTATCTGCGCTGTCCGGAATCCAGGGTGAGTGCGGCGGGCCGCGCCGCGCTTGCCGAGGGGCGGGACGATTCCACCGTCATCACCAACGTCATGACGGGGCGGCCGGCACGGGGCGTGCAGAACCGCCTGATGCGCGAGGTCGGGCCGATCTCGGCGGATGCGCCGCCGTTTCCCCATGCCGCGAACGCGCTGGGGCCGCTCAAGGCAGCGGCGGAAAAGCAGGGCAGGGTGGACTTCACCAACCTCTGGGCCGGGCAGGCCATTGCCCTCGGCCGCGAGGTCCCGGCGGCTGAATTGACCCGGGATCTGGCCAAATCCGCCCTGGCCCGGATGAAGGCGCTCGCTGGATAGGTGCCCGGCGCCGGTTGCGGCGCAAAAGCGGCCTCTGCTATACGGCGGTTAGATTTCGCCGCAAGAGGCCTTATATAATGTCCGTCGACGCCGCTACCGTCCGCCGCATCGCGCATCTGGCGCGCATTGCGGTTTCCGAGGGCGAGGTTCCGCATCTGCAGGGCGAGCTCAACGCCATGCTCGCCTTTGTCGAGCAGCTTTCGGAGGTCGATGTCGAGGGCGTGGAGCCTATGACCTCGGTCACCCCGATGCAGATGAAGAAGCGGCTCGACGTGGTCAATGACGGCGGGATTGCCGACGATATCGTCGCCAACGCGCCCGCGACCGAAGGTCACTTCTTCCTGGTGCCGAAGGTCGTCGAGTAGATCTCTCAAGTTCGGGACGCTGTCCGATGTGCATGCTTTGCGACGACGAGAAGGCCTATCAGGCCTACATGAACTATCTCGACAAGATGGAGCGGCAGGGCAGGGCTGCCGACCCCAATGTCGCCGTCAATGCCGTGCTCGACGAGATGGAGGCCGCTGCGAACGCCGCCGCCAGGACAAAAGACGACCCGGCCAACGACAAGACCCTGTCCCCGTTCTTCTGCAGCCCGATCAATAAATGACCGATTTGACATCGCTGACGCTCGCCGAGGCCCGCAAGGGCCTCGCGGCCAAGACTTTCACGTCGCGCGAGCTCACCGACGCGCATCTGAGCGCGATCGAAGCCGCGCGCGTGCTCAACGCCTTCGTGATGGAGACGCCGGACCAGGCGCGCGCCATGGCGCGCGAGGCGGACGGCAAGCTCGCCAAGGGGGACGCCGGCCCGCTCGCCGGCATCCCGCTCGGCATCAAGGATCTGTTCGCGACCAAGGGCGTGCGCACCACGGCCTGTTCCAAGATCCTCGGCAATTTCGTGCCGACCTACGAGTCGACCGTGACGTCGCAGCTGTGGCGCGACGGCGCGGTGATGCTCGGCAAGCTCAACAACGATGAGTTCGCGATGGGCTCGGCGAACGAGACCTCGTGCTTCGGCCCCGTCGGCAATCCCTGGCGGCGCGACGGCTCCAACACGACGCTGGTGCCGGGCGGATCGTCCGGCGGTTCGGCCTCGGCCGTCGCGGCGCTCTTGTGCATGGGCGCGACCGCGACCGACACCGGCGGCTCGATCCGCCAGCCGGCAGCGTTCACCGCGACCGTCGGCATCAAGCCGACCTATGGCCGCTGCTCGCGCTGGGGCATCGTGGCCTTTGCCTCCTCGCTCGACCAAGCCGGCCCGATCGCGCGCACGACGCGCGATGCGGCGATGCTGTTGCGCTCGATGGCCGGATACGACCCGAAGGACACGACGTCGGTCGACGTTCCCGTGCCGGACTACGAGGCGGCGATCGGCAAATCCGTGAGGGGCCTCAGGATCGGCATCCCCAGGGAATATCGCCTCGACGGCATGCCGGCCGAGATCGAGAAGCTCTGGAGCGAGGGCGCCTCGTGGCTGAAGGCGGCCGGCGCCGAGCTCGTCGAGGTCTCGCTGCCGCACACGAAATATGCGCTGCCGGCCTATTACATCGTGGCGCCGGCGGAGGCGTCTTCCAACCTCGCGCGCTATGACGGCGTCCGCTACGGCCTGCGCGAGCAGGCCAAGAACATCACCGAGCTCTACGAAAACACCCGCGCCGAAGGTTTCGGGGCGGAGGTGCGCCGCCGCATCATGATCGGAACCTATGTGCTGTCGGCCGGCTACTACGATGCCTATTACCTGCGTGCCCAGAAGGTGCGTACGCTGATCAAGAAGGATTTTGAGGATTGCTTCGCCAAGGGCGTCCACGCGATCCTCACCCCGGCGACGCCGTCGGCCGCCTTCGGCATCGGCGAGAAGGGTGGCGCCGACCCGGTCGAGATGTATCTCAACGACATCTTCACGGTGACCGTGAACATGGCGGGCCTGCCGGGCATCGCCGTGCCTGCCGGCAAGGACGCACAGGGGCTGCCGCTCGGCCTGCAGCTGATCGGCCGTCCGTTCGACGAGGAGACGCTGTTCTCACTCGGCGAGGTGATCGAGCAGGCCGCCGGCCGCTTCACGCCCGCGAGGTGGTGGTGAATGCCGCTGATTTCATCGCGAGCCTCGACGGCGCGGCGCCTGCGCCTGAGCTGAACGCGCCGCTCGCCGGTCTCTGGTGGGCCGGCAAGGGCGACTGGGACCGGGCGCACGGGATCGTCCAGGACGAGAGCAGCCGCGATGCAGCCTGGGTGCACGCCTATCTGCACCGCGCCGAAGGCGACCTCGGCAATGCCGGCTATTGGTATCGCCAGGCCGGCCAGCCGGCGGCAAAGGATTCATTGAAGGCGGAGTGGGAGCGGATCGCTGCCACGCTGCTCGGGAGCACGACATGAGCACGGCCACCCACAAGCTTCTCAAGGGCGCAACCGGCGACTGGGAGATGGTCATCGGCATGGAGATCCATGCCCAGGTGACCTCGAAGTCAAAACTGTTCTCGGGCGCCTCGACCGCGTTCGGCGGCGAGCCGAACAGCCAGGTCTCGCTGGTCGACGCCGCGATGCCGGGCATGCTGCCCGTCCTCAACGAGGAATGCGTCAAGCAGGCGGTGCGGACCGGCCTCGGGCTCAACGCGAAGATCAATCTCCGATCGGTGTTCGACCGGAAGAACTATTTCTATCCTGACCTGCCGCAGGGCTACCAGATCAGCCAGTACAAGTCGCCGGTGGTGGGCGAGGGCGAGGTGATCATCGAGCTCGAAGGCGGCAGGACCGCCACCATCGGCATCGAGCGGCTGCATCTGGAGCAGGACCCGGCCAAAATGCTGCACGACAAATTGCCGTCGCAGTCCCTGATCGATCTCAACCGCTGCGGCGTGGCGCTGATGGAGATCGTGTCGAAGCCCGACATCCGCGATGCCGAACAGGCCAAGGCCTATGTGACCAAGCTGCGCTCGATCATGCGCTATCTCGGCACCTGCGATGGCGACATGGAGAAGGGTTCCTTGCGCGCCGACGTCAACGTCTCCGTGCGCAAGCCCGGCGCGCCGCTCGGCACCCGCTGCGAGATCAAGAACCTGAACTCGATTACCTTCATCGGGCAGGCGATCGAGTACGAGGCGCGACGCCAGATCGACATCCTCGAGGACGGCGGCAAGATCGATCAGGAAACGCGGCTCTACGACCCCAGCAAGGGCGAGACGCGCTCGATGCGCTCCAAGGAAGAGGCGCACGACTATCGCTATTTCCCCGATCCGGATCTGCTGCCCCTGGAGTTCTCGCAAGAGTACGTCGACGAGTTGAAAGCCGCGCTCCCCGAACTGCCGGACCAGAAGAAGACGCGCTTCGTCGCGGCTCTCGGGCTTTCGGCCTATGATGCCAGTGTCCTGGTCGCCGAGCGCGAGAGCGCGGTGTTCTATGAAACCGTGCTCGACAAGCTCGGCAACCGCTCCCGCGACGGCAAGATGGCGGCAAACTGGGTGATCAACGAGCTGTTCGGCCGTCTCAACAAGGAAGGCCGGGACATTGCGGGTTCGCCCGTCAGCCCGGAGCAGCTTGCCGCGATCGTCGATCTGATCGGCGAGGGCACGATCTCCGGCAAGATCGCCAAGGATCTGTTCGAGATCGTCTGGCAGGAAGGCGGCGACCCCCGCGCGCTGGTGGAAAGCCGCGGCATGAAGCAGGTGACCGATCTTTCGGCGATCGAAAAGGTGGTCGACGACATCATCGCGGCCAATCCCGACAAGGCCGCGCAGGTCAAGGACAAGCCGCAATCGCTCGGCTGGTTCGTCGGCCAGGTGATGAAGGCGTCCGGCGGCAAGGCCAACCCGCAGAGCGTCAACGACCTGCTCAAGTCCAAGCTCGGCGTCTGATCTCACGCGTTCGAACGAGGTGATGCAAGCGCCGTCACCTCGTTTTCATTTCGTGATGCGACGCGCGCGCGTCGCCGGCGGCAAACTTCATCCCGATCGACTGCGTTGCGACGGCCGAATCGCCGTCGCGCGATTCGCGCAAAAAGGCGCCTTCCACACGCTCCGGCGAGCGCTTGCGCCGTTAATCATGAAAATATTTTCGTTGCCAAAACTTGCGACTCAGAGTCCGCGAAGCGCCTTTGCAAGCCGATCCCGTCCATCGCAGCATGCGTCATCGTGTCGATCATGCGCGATGCGCGAGTGCAGGAAAATACTTTCTGCATAGTGTTTTCTCGCAATCATTGCTGCTGCGAACGACGACGATGCGCGCACTCTCTGCGATCGAGAGAACACCTCATGCAGTGCGATTGCATCGCGCTCGCCAAGCGCACGTGCCTTTCGGCGTCAACACTTCTTTAAGCGAGAAGCTGTTTTTTTCGTCGTGTTGGTGTATTCGGGATGAGTGTGCATTCGATCCCCGACTGCATGCAGCGATTACAGCCATCTCACACATCGGAGGGCAACATGGCCAAGAAAGCGAAGAAGGCGAAGAAGGTAAAGAAGGCGAAGAGCGCAGTGAAGAAGACTGCGAAGAAGACCCGCAAGGTCGCGAAGAAGAAGTAACTTCGACTTCTGAAGTTGCCGGCTCCCTGAGAGCCGGCACGTCATCAGCGCCTTCCAGAGGTTCTGGTCGACGATAGAGGGTGTCGGCGAGACATCAGGTCAACGGTCGGATCGTTCTCTTTCGCGGGTTCGCTCGCCAAAGTCCGGTCCGGCAGAAGAAACGAGTTTTCTTCGTTCGGTGCGGTGCCGGTTTGCCGGTTCTGCAATTTCACGAGTGGCCTTGCGGTCGAAGTGGAATCTGGTCCTGACGTGTTCGCCGACGCCCTCGTTGCCTTGAGGCCGGGGTATTGCCGGCATTCCCTTTCCCGACATTGCTGATCTGATCGCGACTCGGCCGCACAGCCTTGGGCAGGCGAGCTCGTCGTTCGCGCTGGGTTTGCCCGGCTCTCAGTGCCAGCGCCCGGCACCGACCCGGCGGCCAAGCCCGTCGCGGCGTCTGGTGAGATCATTGCCGTCTCCCGACCATCGCATGACACCAGCTGTCGCTGAAGCTTCCGCGGTCCAGCAGCGAAACTCCGTTGAAGTCCTGACGTCGTCGGGTGCGGGTCACGACAATCGACGCGCCAAAGCCCGAAGTTCGCGCCACGACGCACGATGGTTATCATTCGGCGAAAATCCCAGGGTAAACCGAATCTGACGAATTGCAGAAGTGCCTGCAAAGCAGCGGGTTTTTGAATTTTCCGCGCTGGCTGCGGTCCGGCGCGTTTACGTCTGCTTCATCGCGATACTTAAACTGCCATTCAAATTTGCCCGCCATCATCGCCTCCAACAAGCCGGCAAACGGCATGGGATGAGTTGAACAGTGATTGGACGGGCGCCGCGCTCTGAGGGAACGAGCCGGCATAAGAAAAAGGGGATGCGTTATGTTTCAGGGTACTTTCGATCTCGATACGGCGACGCCGATCGATGCAAGCGCGCTGTCGGACGTGCTGTTCGAGCGCGGGATCTACTGGGCGAGCGGTCGCTCCGGCCTCGTCGATCTCGTCGCCGCGCATAAATGGTTCAACCTCGCCGCCCTGAAGGGCCGCAAGGACGCGGTGGCGCTGCGCCAGGAAGTCGCCGGGCAGATGTCCGACGCAGAGATCTCGGCCGCGCAGCGCGAGGCGAGGGCGTGGATCTCCGCTCATTAAGCTGAGAAATGCCTCAGACCCGATGGGCGAACCGGCGAGCCGGTTCCGTGCCGGTGGAGTTCCTGGATAGCCAGTCCGGGCCTCGACAGGGGAGGTGGTGCTGACATCGCCTCCGGATCGATGGATCGCGCGGTTCGGCGCACGTGAAATGATGAGGAGAGCGCGAACCGGGCCGGGCTCGGCCGCGCCGATCGTTACGCCAGGCTTCCGCGCCGGCCGCCCCAACTATCGCACAGACCTTGATTCTGCTGCTTGGTGGCGGAGAGGGAGGGATTCGAACCCTCGATACAGCTTGAGACCGTATGACGCTTTAGCAAAGCGTTGCCTTCAGCCACTCGGCCACCTCTCCGGTGCGAGCCTTATGCATCTATTTGCTTGGGCTGGTCAATTTGGAAGCGCGTGTTTGCGCTCGAATATTCCCAGCGATTTTCAGAACGCGGTGGTTTGCTGTCTGATGAACGAGCATCGGGCTGCTGCAGAGCTGGCAGGTCTGGCCCGCTGGGAGGGGCCGATTTATCGATTAAGTATCTGATATTAAATAATAATCGCCGCTTGCCACGTCAATCGGGAGGCGCCTGTCGACCGAACGCGGGCCGTTACTATGCCTTGGCCGGACCGGTTGCTATGGTCGAGGGGATAAAGTGGGGGAGGAACGGGCTTGGCGAACGAGTTGCAGGCCAAATTTCGCCGTGCTGTCGAAGCCTTTCAAGCCAGGGACCTGGCGAAAGCGGAAAAGATCCTTCAGCAGATCCGGAAATCCGCCCCTGATATCTTCGATGTCGAGCATCTGCTGGGCGTCATCAAGCTGGTCCAGGGCCGGTTTGCGGACGCCGAGATTTATCTGCGCGCCGCGGTCGGCCTGAATGGAAACAGTGACGAGGCGCTGAGCAACTACGGCTACGCGCTCAAATCCCTGAACAGGCCCCAGGAGGCGCTGGCGTTTTTCACGCGGGCCGTGGCGGTGAACCCGCGCAATTCCCTTTCATATCACAACAGGGGCTCGATCCTGGCCGAGGCCGCGCGGAACTATCCGGAAGCGATCGACCAGTTCGACAAGGCGATCCTCTACAATCCCAATTTTGCCGATGCCTATGCAAGCAAGGGCAATTGTCTCGAGAAGCTCAGGCGGTTCGAGGACGCGCTCGTTGCCTATGACAAGGCCTTGTCGATCCGGCCCGATCTGGAGATTGCGGTGCTCGGTCGCGGCAATTCGCTCCGGAATCTCGGTCGCCACGATGAAGCCTTCGCGACCTATGACAGGGCACTGTCAATCAAGCCGGATTTCGCCGATGCGTGGATCGGTCGTGGTGATGTTCTGACGGACCTCAAGCGCTACGATGACGCGTCCGCGGCTTACGAGAAGGCGCTGGCTATCAAGGCCGACAGCGACACCGGCTGGGTCGCACGCGGCAATCTCGACTGGATCCGCAAGCGCTACGACGAAGCGGCGGAGGCCTACGACCGGGCCTTGTCGATCAACCCTGGTCTGGAGACCGCATGGCTTGGCCTGGGCAATGTGTGCTGCGACCTGAAGCGCTACGATGCAGCGTCCGATGCGTATGACAAGGCGCTTTCGATCAGGCCCGATCTCGCGGAGGCCTGGCTCGGTAAAGGCAATGTCCACTGGAAGCTCAAGCGCCATCAGGAGGCGCTCGAAGCGTTTGACCGGGCGTTATCCATCAAGCCGGATCTGGAGACTGCGTGGCTGGGGCGCGCCAACGCCTGCTTCGATCTCAAGCGTCACGACGAAGCATTGGCCAATTTCGAGAGGGCGCTATCGATCAAGCCTGATCTGGCGGAAGCGCGTCTTGGCGGCGGAAACGTCTTCGCCGAGATGAAGCGCCTGGACGAGGCGCTTGCTGCGTATGAGCAGGCGCTATCGATCAGGCCCGATCTTGTGGAGGCATGGGTCGGTCGAGGCAACGTCCTTTGGAGCTTGAAGCGCTACGAGCAGGCTCTCGCGTTATACGACCGGACCCTGTCGCTCAATCCCGACTTCGAGGGGGCATGGCTCGGGCGAGGCAATGTGTTCTCCGATCTCAGGCGCTATGACGATGCCTTTGCGGCCTATGACAAGGCATGGTCGATCGAGCCGGACCTCGAGGGGCTCGAAGGCGCGCGTCTTCATGCAAAGATGAATTTGTGCGATTGGACCAACCTGGAGGAAGAAGCCGTTCATCTGAACCAAGCGATAGGTGCCGGGAAACCCAACAGCTCCCCCTTTACACTGCTCTCAGTGACGGATTCTCCTGATGAACAGCTCAGATGCGCCAGGGTCTGGGTAGCTGCCAGGCACCCGCTATTGGCGAGAGCGGCGGGTTCGCCAGGTCCGACCTATGATCACGGCAAGATACGGTTGGGATATGTCTCACCCGATCTGCGTGAGCATCCGGTCGGATACCTCACTGCCGAGATGTTCGAAAACCACGATCCCAACCGGTTCGAGACCTATGCTTTCTCGATCGGTCCGGACGACGACAGCAGCACCCGCAGACGGCTGCAAGGGGCCTTTCACCGCTTTGTCGATTGCCACGGCAAGAGTGATGGTGAGGTTCTGCAGGAGATCAAACAGGCGCAAATAGATATTCTGGTCGATCTTGCGGGCCACACACAGAATGCGAGGCCCTCGCTCTTTGCCGCGCGCCCGGCTCGTGTCGCGGTCAATTTTCTTGGCTTCGCGGGGACGCTCGGGAGCAAGGGCCTGTCGGATTACATCATTGCCGATCACGTGGTCCTGCCCGATTCAAACAGCCACTATTTCGAAGAGAAGGTCGTTCGTTTGCCGGGCAGTTTCATGCCGCGCGATACCAAAGGTCAGGCCATCGACGGGGTCGTCGTCGATCGGGCGGATCATGATCTGCGACCGGACTGGATCGTGTTCTGCTGCTTCAACAATGCCTACAAAATCAATCCGCCTCTCTTCGCCAGCTGGATGAACATCCTGAAGAAAGTGGATCATTCGGTGCTGTGGTTGTCGGGGATGGGGGACACCGCAAAATCGAACTTGCGACGGGAGGCCAAAAAGGCCGGCGTGGATCCTGATCGCCTGGTGTTCGCAAAGCATGTTTCGTCACTGGCCGAGCATATCGCGCGCCACCGGCTTGCGGACCTATTTTTGGACACGCTTCCCTATAATGCTCATACGACGGCGAGCGACGCGTTATGGGCCGGCCTGCCGATCGTCACCCAAATCGGAGAGAGTTTTGCGGGGCGCGTCGCGGCGAGCCTGCTCAGCGCCGTTGGCTTGCCTGAATTGATTGCGCGAACGCGTCACGACTATGAAGCCCTTGCGATCGACCTGGCGCTGGACAGGCAAAAGCTCCAGGTCATTCGCCAGAAGCTGCAAGAGAACCGTTCAAGGTCGCTGCTGTTCGATATGGCGCGCTACGTCAAGCGTCTGGAAGCAGCCTACGAGGCAATGCACCGACGGCATCAAGCCGGCTTGCCGCCGGAGCACATCGAGATTCAGGCGTAAAGGATGCCTGCCTGACCCGGTGCGGCCACGCCATCAGCCGGCCAGCCGATCTGCCGACCGCTTTATTCCGTGTCTGGCTCCGCCTCGCGCCCGAGGATCTCGGCACCAGGTGGCAGCTCCGTTATTCCACGCTGCTCTCTCTCCTCCGTCGCAAGATCATGGGTTGCGACCGATCCCGGTCGATTCTCGATCGGCTGATGGCGCGCCCGACTCCACGATTCGGAGACGTTCTGACCGCGGCTGCATGTTGTGCCGACTGCAGCACCTGGCCCCCGTAGATTCCAAGGGCAAATGGAACTCTTCTAAAAAGATCTTTTAAATCAATGCCTTGCAGATGCGATTTGATCACATCTGCGTGTTATTTGTGCAACACCCTTCGGAAAACGAGCTTCATTGGTCCGTTTCCGAGCGTTCTGTTGTTGTGTGTGCAAGGACGTTCGGTAATTGTGAATGAGCGACGGAGGGGGGCATCCCGAGGTCGTCCCGTTTTAGGTGGTTCGCTTAAGTCCCTCGCGTTCAGCGGGTGTGTCCGAAGGCGCGAAGCGACTAAGCGGTGAGTTAAAGGGACAAGGGAACCAACCTCGGGTGTCTTCACCCAGCGGATCCGGAACCTTCCCTATAGAGCAAACTTGGAGGTTTGACATGAAGTTGGTTAAGAGCCTTTTGCTCGGTTCAGCGGCGGGTTTGATCGCCGTTGGCGGAGCTCAGGCAGCCGATCTCCCCGTGAAGGCCAAAGCGGTCGAGTACGTGAAGATCTGCTCCCTGTACGGTGCCGGATTCTACTACATCCCGGGCACTGACACCTGCATCAAGCTGGGTGGTTATCTGCGCGCTGAAGTCGCGCTGAATACCAACTCGGACTACAGCGGCCAGTACAACGTCTCGAGCCAGGGCGCCAACGGTGCACGCAACCGTTTGACGAACTACTACACCATGCGCGCTCGTGAAGATCTCAACATCGACACGCGCACCGCCACCGAATACGGCGTCGTCCGCACCTTCTTCGACGGCGTGTTCTCCTGGACGACTGGCAACTATGTCGGAACCAACAGCACCACGGGCGGCACTGCCTACTCTGGTACGCTGGCTACTGGTCCCGCCGCAACGGGCACAAGCGCGTTCAACTCTGTCGGCCTCTATGGTTCCGGTTCGGGCAGCGTTAACTCGACCGACGGCAACACCTCGGGCGGTTCGCTCGGCGTGTACTACGCCTTCATCCAGTTCGCTGGCTTCACGATGGGTAAGGCCGTGTCGCAGTTCGACGCGCCCTGGACCAACTATCCCGGCAACAACTTCGACGGTCTCGTCGGCGGCAGCGGCACGGTCACTGGTATCAACCAGTTCACCTACACCGCTGACTTCGGTCAGGGAATCACGGCGGCGTTCTCGGCGGAAGATCCGACCTCGTACATGCAGGCTGGCAACGTCAACCTGTCTGGCACGTCGGGCATCGGCCTCGTCGGTGGCAGCTTCGGCACCACCAACAACGGCATCGGTGGCTCTCGCTCGCCGAACCTGGTTGCCATGGTTCGTGTCGACCAGGCTTGGGGCCTCTTCCAGGCGTCGATTGCCGCGCATGACAACCACGTTGCCTACTATGGTGCAAATGAGACTACCGGCCATCCCGACGACAAGTGGGGTTGGGCTGCTCAACTCGCTCTCTCGATCAAGAACATCCCGACTGGCGCGGGTGACGTGATCAACCTGTCGGGCGTCTACACCGAGGGTGCCACCCGCTACAACTTCCAGAACCTCGCGGGCAGCTCGTTCTCGATGTGGGGTGCCAATGGCGGTGCGGGTACTTACGGTAGCGTCGGCTTCGCCTTCGCACCCGACACCACCTACACCACCGGTACGGCTCAGGAGAACGTCAAGACCTGGGGCTTCCGCGGTGCTTATACCCACAATTGGGATCCGTACTGGAACACCGCGATCTACGGCGCCTACGCTGGCGTGTCGTACTCGGCGAACCAGAAGACCAACATCTGCGCTGCGTTCACCTCGGGGTCTGCCATAACGGGTATTGCCCCGTCGGCTGGCCTTGCTGGTTGTAACCCGGACTTCAACGTTGCCCAGCTCGGTTTGATCACCCGCTGGACCCCGGTGAAGAATCTGACGTTCTCGGCCGACCTGACCTGGACGCATCTCGACCAGAAGTATGATGGGACGGTTACCTTGCCGAACCCACAGAACAACGTTGCGGGTGCAATCGTCGCAGGCGCTGGCAAGCCTGCCGCGACCTACCAGCTCAAGGACCAGGACACTCTGACCCTGCTCCTCCGCGCTCAGCGCAACTGGTAAGTTCGGTCTAACGATCTAGTCTACCAGGCCCCCGGCGGGAGACCGCCGGGGGCTTTTCTATGAGCGCCGGACCTGGGCCTGCATCCGGAGCGAAGCGATCGTTTTCAATGCAGTTCTTTCATGCGGGGCGGTCGCGGATGAGGATGCTCAACGCAACGCGCGGCCTAAAGTCCGCCGTGACGAGCGTGGTCATGCCCGGCGCTCTCCTCGAGAGCCGGGCGGCGAACTTTCAGGAAACGTCGATAGCCAGCAGCCGGGCAGCAAGGCGGGCATTCTTGGCGATGGCGGCGAGCGCAACGTTCAGATCGGCGAGGGTCTTGTCGTCGAGTTCGCTGAACATGGTCGCGTTCAAGGCAAGCTTCCGCTTGGACAATTTTTCAATGTCCGATTTCGCCTTGGGCGTCAGCGACATCAGCACATAGCGCCCGTCGTCTGCCGCGGCTTTCCGCAACAGGAAGCCGCCTCTTTCGAGGGCCTTGGTCTGGTTGGTGACGAAGGTCGGGTGGACCCGCAGCTTCCTGGCAACATCGATTCCCGCGACGCCTTGTCCCTCGTCGAGGTCAGTGATGGCCATCAGGATCAGCCATTGCGGCTCGGTAATGCCAATCAGTCCGGCCCAACTGGCGTGGATATCTTCCAACTGGGAGTGAATTTCGAAAACATTCCAGATGAAATCGGTAATCGCGCAATCGAGTTTTTTCTCGATCATTTTGTTTTCCACGGGTGGTTCCGAAATCAGATCGCTTCACGACGCTAAAAACGCGCGCGCCGAGGCCACGCCAGCGTAAACCGCTTGGCGTTTTTGGCAAACAATTAATTCAATCAAAGGTGGCTGTCGTGCCTGCCGGCGTTACGGGCATTGTGACTGTGGCGCGCCTTATTCCACGCTGCCGGCTGCGCCGCGGCGCAAGTCGGCCTCGATCTGCAACCGCGTGCCGCCGCCGAAGCGGGCGCGGTAGACCTGAAGGTTTTCCATAATGCGCTGCACGTAGTTGCGCGTCTCGGAGAACGGAATGAGCTCGACCCAGTCGACCGCATCGACCTTGGGGTCGCGCGGATCGCCGTAGCGGTCGACCCACTTCTTCACGCTGCCGCGGCCGGCATTGTAGGCGGCGAACGTCATGATGTAGGAGCCGCGATAATCCTCGAGCAGGCCGCCGAGCTCGGCCGAGCCGAGCGTGGCGTTGTAGACGGAATCGTTCTTCAGCCGTCCGAGATCGTAGGTCGCGCCATGCCGCTTGCAGACGTAGCGCGCCGCATCCGGCGTCACCTGCATCAGGCCGTAGGCCTGCGCCGGCGAGACCACCGAGGGGTTGAACGCGCTCTCCTGCCGCGCGATCGCGTAGACGATGCTGCGCTCGACCTCGGGGCCGATCGGCGTGAACTGCGGAATGCCGTTGACGGGATAGGCGTAGAAGTCGAACGGCAGGCCGCGGTTGAGCGCAGCCTTGCCGACCAGCAGCATGCCCCGCGCGTCGTTGTAGCGCTGGGTGAGCTCGCCGAGGCCGGCGAGGGCTTCCGGATCGCCGTTCTCGCCCATGTCGGCAAGCATCGGCACTGCCATCTCGCGCTCGTCGAGTTCGTAGAGCAGCTGGGCGGCGCGCACGATCTCGAGCCGCTCGGCGCCGCGGCTGCGCGGTGGGCTGTTGAGCTCGATCTGCGGCAGGCCGAGCTTGGCGCGCGCAAGCTGGCCGTAATAGCTGGTGGATTGCTCGGCGGCCCGTGCGTAGGCGTTGCGCGCCTCCTGCTGGCGGCCGGCCGCTTCCGCCGCGCGGCCCTGCCAATAGCCGGCGCGCGCCAGCGCGGTCGGGTTGACGCTGCCGATACCGATGCGGGCGAAATGCTGCGCGGCCGTCGCGGGATCGTTGAGGAAGCGCAGTGCGATCCAGCCCGCGGTGAATTCCTGCTCGGTCTTGTAGATGTCGCGCGAGGGCAGGGCCGCATCGCGCGCGATCAGATAGGCGCTGCGGAATTCCTCGGTGTCGATCATCTTGCGCGCCAGAAGGCGCCGCTCGATCCACCATTCGTCGAGATTGTAGAGCCGGTTCGGATCCTTCGGCGCCGACAGCATGAGCTCGGCGGCTTCGGTAAACTTCTCCTCGCGGCGCAGAAGCTGGATCTTGCTGAAGATGAAGCCTGGATCGCCGTGCAGCTCGCGCGGCACGGCCTCCAGCAGCGCACGCGCGTTCGGCGCTTTCTTGAGCGACGCGATGCGGGCCCTCGCGAGCGCGACATAGCCGGCGCCAAGACGCTTTGCGGCGCGCAGCGCGGCTTCGTTCTCGCTGCCGTAGAGCAGCGTGTCCATCCGCGCCTTCTGGTCGCCCGGCGTCAGCAGCGCGCCGAACTGGTCGAGCGCGTTGTTCTCGGTCTCCTCCGACATCGGATCGCTGCGCCAGGCCTCGCGCACCATCCGCTCCGCATTGGCGCGGTCGCCGCGCGCCAGCATCGCCTTGGCGAGCGTGAAGCGGCCCTTGGCGGACACCGGAGATTCGTTCTCGAACCACGACCACGCCACGGAATCGTCGCGCCGGTCATCCCACATCGCAGCTTCGAGCCGGCGGCGCAGGAAGGTCTGCGATGGCCAGCTCGGATTGGCGGAGAGGAAGGCGCGATAGCGTTCCACGGTCGCGCCATTGTCGTCGCTGCGCAGGATGATCCACTCCGCGAGCTTTCGTGCGACGGGATCCGAAATCGAGGCTGCGGCGTCGCTGGCGTCACCCGCCTTGCGCTTGCGCACGAGCTCGATGACGCTCTCCAGCGTGTCCTTGTCGGCTTGCGGCGTCGACGAGGTCGCCGCGACCGCGGCCGGCGTCACGGGTTTGCGCGGCGCAGCGTGCTGGCGGGTCGCAGGTGCGAGCATGGGAGCTGCGACCGGCTTGATGGGCGCCGGTGCGGTCGTCCTGACGGTCGCCGTGGAGGTTGGCGCTGCGGCGGCTTTGGGGGGCGAAGTGTTGGCGGCCGGCGCTGGCTTTGCCGCGGGCGCCGCTGCCGCAGGCTTGGCGGCGCCAGGTTTGGTTGCGCCGAGTTTGGACTTGTCCTTGGCGGCGTCTTTCCCGGCGCTCTTGCCAGTGTCCTTGCCGGCATCCGTGCCCGGTTTCTTTGCCCCATCCTTGGCCGCGGCGCCAGCCGCACCCTTGGTCAATCCCTTGGTCGCCCCCTTGGCGGCGTCCTTCGATATGTCTTTGCCGGTTCCCTTGGTGGAGCCTTTTGATGCTGCGGCGGCGGGCTTGGCAGGGTCTTTGGCCGTTTCTGCGGGGGTCTCATCTGACTTGGCGAGGGCGGCGCAGCCGACCGATAGCCCTGCCATCAGGCTCAAAACCAGACCCGCGGATCGCCACGCGGCACGAGGAAAGGAAGTCACGGCGTTTCGTCGCCCCGAATCAGTCAACCGGCTCAAGACCTGTCTGTACAAGATCTGGCTGTATTTGATTGAATATGCGGACGAAATACCAACAGCCGCTTACTTCTGGCGGGTTTGCACCAGCACCGCGGCAAAATCGCGGCCTAAACGGTGCGTCCCACGGACGCGGCCCTTTTACCGCCTGAATAGACCCGGTATGAATGGGGCTTGCCCACAAGATCGCCGCGTACGGAGGAAGTCCATGGCAGCCAAGACGAAATTCCGGGGTTCTTTCACTGCCTTGGTCACACCGTTCAAGAATGGCGCGCTCGACGAGGCGGCATTCCGCTCCCTGGTCAACTGGCAGATCGCCGAAGGCACCAACGGCCTTGTCCCGGTCGGCACCACCGGCGAGAGCCCGACGCTCAGCCATGACGAGCACAAGAAGGTCGTCGAATGGTGCATCGCCGAGGCCAAGGGCCGCGTGCCTGTTATCGCGGGGGCCGGCTCCAATTCCACCAAGGAGGCGATCGAACTCGCCGAGCATGCCGAGAAGGCAGGCGCGGACGCCGTGCTGGTGGTGACGCCCTATTACAACAAGCCGACCCAGGAAGGCATGTACCAGCACTTCAAGGCGATCAACGATGCGATCGGGATTCCGATCATCATCTACAACATCCCGCCGCGCTCGGTGATCGACATGTCGGTCGACACCATGAAGCGGCTGTGGGAGCTGAAGAACATCGCCGGCGTCAAGGACGCCACCGCAAGCATGGTGCGCGTGTCGCAGCAGCGTGCGGCGATGGGCGAGGAATTCAACCAGCTCTCCGGCGAGGACGCCACCATCATCGGCTACATGGCGCATGGCGGCCATGGCTGCATCTCGGTGACCTCGAACGTTGCGCCGCGGCTGTGCTCGGAGTTCCATGCGGCCTGGCAGAAGGGTGATCATGCCACCGCGCTGAAGATTCACGACAAGCTGATGCCGCTGCACAACAACCTCTTCATCGAGAGCAATCCGGCCCCGATCAAGTACGCGCTGTCGCTGCTCGGCAAGCTGGACGAAACGCTGCGGCTGCCGATGGTGCCGGTCACCGAGCCGACGCGCGTTGCCGTGCGCAGCGCCATGGTCCATGCTGGGCTGATCAATTGACATAATTTCCACCTGGGGCGAATTTCATGATTGCAGTCGACGAAAAAAGCAGGCGGATGCTCAGCGAGTTCCGCGATTTTGCCATGAAGGGCAACGTCGTGGATCTCGCCGTCGGCGTCATCATCGGCGCAGCCTTCGGCGCCATCGTCAATTCGCTGGTCGGCGACGTCATCATGCCGATCATCGGTTCCATCACCGGTGGGCTCGACTTCTCGAACTACTTCACCCCCTTGTCCAAGGCGGTGACCGCCACCAATCTGGCCGATGCGAAAAAACAAGGCGCCGTACTCGCTTGGGGTAGCTTTCTCACGCTGACGATCAACTTCATCATCGTCGCCTTCGTGCTGTTCCTGGTGATCCGCGCCATGAACAGGATCAAGCGCAAGGAAGAGGCCAAGCCCGCGGAGCCGCCGAAGCCGTCGGCCGAGGTCGTATTGCTGACCGAGATCCGCGATCTCCTCAAGAAGTGACGCGCGCGCTTCATCCAAACTGGTAGATTCAGCGCGCATCCCGATCAGGTTTGTCTTCCATGGCCGACAAGAACGAACGTCCGATCAAGGTCATGGCGGAAAACCGCAAGGCCCGCTTCAACTATGCCATCGAGGACACGATCGAGGCGGGCATTGCACTGACCGGAACCGAGGTGAAGTCGATCCGCAACGGCAAGAGCACGATTGCGGAGTCTTACGCGGATTCCAAGAACGGCGAGATCTGGCTGATCAACGCCACCATTCCGGAATATCTTCAGGGCAACCGCTTCAACCACGAGCCCAAGCGGCCGCGAAAGCTGCTGCTGCATCGCCGGCAGATCAACAAGCTGATGGGCGCCGTCGATCGCGAGGGCATGACGCTGATCCCGCTCAAGCTCTATTTCAATGAGAGAGGTCGCGCCAAATTGCAGCTTGCGGTTGCAAAAGGCAAGAAGCTGCACGACAAGCGCGAGACCGAGAAGAAGCGCGACTGGAGCCGGGAGAAGGGCCGGCTGATGCGGGCGAGGGGATAGCGCGATGAATCAACGGAACCTGCTTGAGGTGGATTGGAGCCAGATTCCTGCGCCCTCAGATGATGGCGGTGCGGCGCATCTGAAGGGCATGGCGTTGCCGGCGATCAGCCTGCTTGCCACCGACGATACATCGGTGACGCTGTCTTCGCTGCGCGGCAGAACCGTGGTGTTCGCCTATCCACGCACCGGCGAGCCGGGCAAGATCGCGCTGGTCGACGATTGGGACATGATCCCCGGCGCGCGCGGTTGTACGCCGCAGACTTGCGCGTTTCGCGATCTGTATGCCGAACTCAAGGCCGCCGGCGCCGCGCAGGTATTCGGTCTCTCGACCCAGAGCAATGCTTACCAGACCGAGATGGCCTCGCGGCTGCATCTGCCGTTCCCCGTGCTGTCGGACGAGAAGCTGGCGCTCACCCGCGCTTTGAAATTGCCGACCATGGAGGTCGCGGGCCTGACTTTGATCAAGCGCCTCGCGCTGATCATTGACGATGCCGAGATCACACATGTGTTCTACCCGGTGTTTCCGCCCGACCGGAATGCCGGCGACGTGCTGGACTGGCTCAAGGCCGATCCTGCCATCAAACCCGCCTAGTCGAGGTCGGCCTTTATCCTGGCGAAGACACTGCGGAACATGTCCGGCGTCAGGACGCCGGTGTTCGTGTTGTAGCGCGAGCAGTGGTAGCTGTCGTAGAGCCTGAATGCGCCGGCCTGATGCACCGCGCCGTGGCCGAAGGGGGCCTGCGAGGCCTTCAGCTTCAGCGGCTTGAGCACGCTGTCGTGCGCAATCCGCCCGAGCGCGACGATCGCGCGCAGCTTTGGCATCGTCTCGAGATTCGCGACGAGAAACTGGCGGCAGGTGTTGATCTCGACCGGCAGCGGCTTGTTCTGCGGTGGCACGCAATGCACGGCATTGGCGATGCGGCAGTCGACCAGCTTCAGGCCGTCGTCCGGGCGCGCCTGATAGGTGCCCCTGGCAAAGCCGTATTCGAGCAGCGTGGCGTAGAGCAGGTCGCCGGCATAATCGCCGGTGAAGGGGCGGCCGGTTCGGTTGGCGCCTTGCATACCCGGAGCAAGACCGACGATGAGAAGCCGCGCCTTGATGTCGCCAAAGGGCGCAACCGGCGCATTGTGCCAAGACGGCTCCCGCGCGCGGTTCGCCTCGCGAAAGGCGACCAGGCGCGGACAGAGCGGACAGTCACGGTCGGGGACGAGGGTGGGCGAGGCCTGGTGGCTTGACCGCGCCGCCTCACTCCTCGAAGTCGTCATCGCCCCTGGCCGGCGCCATCGTGGTCGCGCGCTGGAGGAACTGCGGGGCGTGATGGCGTGCCTCACGTTCGCCGCGGTCGCGCGGGGCCGGACGTTCGGACGGGTCGCGGCCGAGCTTGGATTGCAGCTCGACGAGATCGGTGAAGACGTCGGCCTGGCGGCGCAGCTCGTCGGCGATCATCGGCGGCTGGCTCGCGATGGTTGAAATCACGGTGACCCGCACGCCGCGGCGCTGTACCGCTTCGACCAGAGAGCGGAAGTCGCCGTCACCCGAGAACAGGACCATCTGGTCGATGTGTTCGGCAAGCTCCATGGCGTCCACGGCAAGCTCGATGTCCATGTTGCCCTTGACCTTGCGGCGGCCGGAGGCGTCGATGAACTCCTTGGTCGCCTTGGTCACGACGGTGTAGCCGTTGTAGTCGAGCCAGTCGATCAGCGGGCGGATCGAGGAGTATTCCTGATCCTCGATGATCGCGGTGTAGTAGAACGCCCGCAACAGCGTCCCGCGGCTCTGAAACTCCTTCAACAGGCGCTTGTAGTCGATGTCGAAGCCCAGCGTTTTTGCCGTCGCGTAAAGATTGGCCCCGTCGATGAAGAGCGCGATCTTGTTGGTAGGGGAAGGTGACATTCAGTTTGCTCGCGTAGTGTTCGTGATAAATCGTTTATTGTTGGCGCAGCTGTAGCCAGCCGCGCAGTTCAAAGTCCTGCCGAAACCCGTCAAAACCGCACATCCGGAGAAGCCGGGGCAATCAAGGTATAGTTATGGCAGACTTTCATACTCCCGGAGCCGCCCACAACGGCAATCCGGGAAACCACCCATCCCAGCCCCAATGTGGGGGTAGCAGAGCCGTTTGGCGAGGCCAAATCACAAATTGGCCTTGCGAAATCGGCCCGGCCCCTATAACTAGCCCCGATCATCCACATATTTCGTCTCACCCACAACGGAGCGACTGTCCATGGCTCGCGTCACCGTAGAAGATTGTATCGACAAGGTCGACAACCGGTTTGACCTGGTCCTGCTGGCCGCCCACCGGGCCCGCATGATTTCGTCCGGTTCACAACTAACGGTTGACCGCGATAACGACAAGAACCCTGTTGTGTCTTTGCGCGAGATTGCCGACACGACCATTTCGCCGGAGGACCTCCGCGAGGAGCTGGTGCACTCGCTCCAGAAGTTTGTCGAGGTTGACGAACCTGAGCCCGACACGGTGCCGTTGATCGGTTCCGCAGGCGCGAGCGTCGATGCTGACGATACCGAGGTCGCTGTCGAACGCATGACCGAAGAGGAGCTCCTGAAGGGCCTCGAGGGCCTCGCGCCGCCGGAAGAGCAGCCCGAGGAGGACGAGTAAATCGTCCCATCGCACCTCTCGATTTCCCGTGATCTTGTCAAAGGCCCGAACCCGCGTTCGGGCCTTTGCTTTTGCTGCCGTTTTCGTGGTTACCATAGCGTTGCCGGTTCGCGCCGCGCACCTGTCATCGAATTGATCGGACGCGCCCGCGATCGGAGCTAAGATGTATGCAACGGGTCGTATCGAGGCTCGTTCGAAGGCAGGATGGCATGGTGTATCGGCCCTGGAAACCAACGCAGATGCTGGCCGCAACCGACTCGGTTGCCGTGGCTCCGACTGCGCCGGTGGCCCGCCCGGCCAAGCCGCGTGCGCGCATGATGCGTCAATATGACCTCGTCGAGCGCGTCAGGTCCTACAATCCCAACACCAACGAAGACCTGCTGAACCGTGCCTATGTCTACGCGATGAAGGCGCATGGGTCGCAGACCCGCGCCTCGGGCGACCCGTATTTTTCGCACCCGCTCGAAGTGGCGGCGATTCTCACCGATCTGAAGCTCGACGATGCCACCATCGTGGCCGCGCTGCTCCACGACACGATCGAGGACACCGAAGCGACGCGTTCCGAGATCGACCAGATATTCGGGCCGGAGATCGGTGCGCTGGTCGAGGGCCTGACCAAGCTGAAGCGCCTGGAGCTGGTGTCGCGCGAGGCCAAGCAGGCCGAGAACCTCCGCAAATTGTTGCTGGCCATTGCCGACGATGTCCGCGTGCTTCTGGTGAAGCTCGCCGACCGCCTGCACAACATGCGCACGCTGGAATTCGTGCCGACGGAGTCGCGGCGTCGCATTGCCGAGGAGACGCTCGACATCTATGCTCCGCTGGCCGGTCGCATGGGCATGCAGGAAATGCGCGAGGAGCTGGAGGATCTGTCCTTCCGCACCCTCGATCCCGAAGCCTATTCGGTGGTGATGCAGCGGCTCGACGCGCTCGCCGAGCGCAACCGCAACCTGATCGGCGAGATCGAGGACCAGCTCTCCAACAATCTGCGCCACCGGGGTCTCGGGGCGCGGGTCTATGGCCGCCGCAAGAAGCCGTTTTCGATCTGGACCAAGATGGAGCGCAAGTCGGTCGGTTTCGAGCAATTGTCCGACATCTTCGGCTTCCGCGTCGTCGTCAACGACATCGAGTCCTGCTATCGCGCGCTCGGGATCGTCCACACCACCTGGCCGGTGGTGCCCGGGCGTTTCAAGGATTACATCTCCACGCCGAAGCAGAACGACTATCGATCGATCCACACCACCGTGATCGGTCCCGGCAACCAGCGCGTCGAGCTTCAGATCCGCACCGAGGCGATGGACCAGATCGCCGAGCGCGGCATCGCCGCGCACGCGTTCTACAAGGAAGGCGCGGGCTCGCCGACAGAATTCCTCAAGCGCGAGTCCAATGCGTTCGCCTGGCTGCGCCACACCATCGGCATCCTCTCGGAGAGCGCCAATCCCGAGGAATTCCTCGAACATACCAAGCTCGAGCTGTTCCACGACCAGGTGTTCTGCTTCACCCCGAAGGGCAAGCTGATCGCGCTGCCGCGCCATGCCAACGTGATCGACTTCGCCTATGCCGTGCATACCGACGTCGGCAACAGCGCGGTCGGCTGCAAGATCAACGGCAAGTTCGCGCCGCTGTCGTCCGAGCTCCAGAACGGCGACGAGGTCGAGGTGCTGACCTCGGAGGCGCAGGCGGCGCCGCCCTCGGCCTGGGAAACGCTCGCGGTCACCGGCAAGGCGCGCGCCGCCATCCGCCGTGCCACCCGCACCGCCGTGCGCGATCAATATGTCGGCCTCGGCCGGCGCATCGTTGAGCGCCTGTTCGAGCGCGCCAAGATCGAATACGCCGACGACAAGCTCAAGGGCGCGCTGCCGCGGCTCGCGCGCACCTCGATCGAGGACGTCATGGCGGCGGTCGGCCGCGGCGAGATCAAGGCCTCGCACGTCGCGCGCGCGATGTATCCCGACTACAAGGAGGAGCGTGTCGCGCGCTACGGCGTCAAGAAGGGGCTCGCCGCCAAGCTCAAGGAGAAGTCGTCGGAGTCGCCGCGCAGCCCGGTGGCGATTCCGATCGGCGGCATCAATTCGGACCTGCCGGTGAAGTTCGCGCCCAACGGGGGGGCCGTACCCGGCGACCGCATTGTCGGCATCGTGACGCCGGGCGAGGGCATCACGATCTACCCGATCCAGGCGCCGGCCCTGAAGGATTTCGAGGAGGAGCCGGAGCGCTGGCTCGACGTCCGCTGGGACATCGAGGACTCCGTGCCGCAGCGCTTCCCGGCCCGGATCAGGGTCGAGAACGTCAACGAGCCCGGCGCGCTGGCGCAGATCGCGACCGTGATCGCCGAGCATGACGGTAACATCGACAATATCAGCATGCAGCGACGCTCGCCCGATTTCACGGAGACGACGATCGACCTCGAAGTCTACGATCTCAAGCATTTGAGCGCGATCCTGGCCCAGTTGCGCGCCAAGGCCGTCGTCGCCCGCGTCGAACGTGTTAATGGATGAACTTCGCCGTTGCCGGGCTCGACCCGGCAACCCATCTCTCCAAAGAGCATGGATGCGCGGGTCGCGCCCGCGCATGACGGCTCGAAAAATGCCACCTTCGTGAGTCCTCAAATGCCTGCTTCTCCGCTCCGCCTCGGCGTCAATATCGATCACGTGGCAACCGTGCGTAACGCGCGCGGCGGTCGTCATCCCGATCCGGTCCGCGCGGCGCTGCTCGCGATCGAGGCCGGCGCCGACGGCATCACCGCCCATTTGCGCGAGGATCGCCGGCACATCCGCGACGAGGACATGGCGCGGCTCAAGGCCGAGATCTCGAAACCGCTCAATTTCGAGATGGCGGCGACCGGTGACATGATGCGCATCTCGCTCGCCACCAGGCCGCATGCGGTGTGCCTGGTGCCGGAGCGCCGACAGGAGGTGACGACCGAAGGCGGGCTCGACGTGGTCGGCCAACAAAATGCTCTCGCGCCCTATATCGCGCGGCTCAACGATGCCGGCATCCGCGTCTCGCTGTTCATCGCCGCCGATCCGGCCCAGATCGAGATGGCGGCGCGGCTGCGCGCGCCCGTGATCGAGATCCACACCGGCGCCTGGTGCGACGCCGTGGTCGACGGCCACGCCGACAAGGCCGATGCCGAGTGGAAGCGGATCGTGGCTGGGGTGAAGCTGGCCAAGGCCGCCGGGCTGGAGGTTCATGCCGGGCACGGGCTCGACTACGCGACGGCGGAGACGATTGCAGGCCTGCCCGAGATCATGGAGCTCAACATCGGTTACTACATGATCGGAGAAGCGCTGTTCGTCGGTCTCGCCGAGACCGTCCGCAACATGCGCGCAGCGATGGATCGCGGCCGGAGCCGGGCATGATCATCGGCATCGGCTCCGACCTGATCGACATTACCCGCGTGGCCAAGGTGATCGAGCGTCATGGCGAGCGTTTTCTCGACCGCATCTTCACCCCGGCCGAGCGGGCCAAGGCGGAACGCCGGGCCAAGAACGAGAAGATGGTGGTCGCGACCTACGCCAAGCGCTTCGCGGCCAAGGAGGCCTGCTCCAAGGCGCTCGGCACGGGCATCCGGCGCGGCGTCTGGTGGCGCGACATGGGGGTCGTCAACCTGCCGGGAGGCCGTCCGACCATGCAATTGACGGGCGGGGCGCTCGCCCGGCTCCAGGCCCTGACGCCGGAGGGGTTCGAGGCCCGGATCGATCTGTCGATCACCGATGACTGGCCGCTGGCACAGGCCTTCGTCATCATTTCCGCCGAGCCGCAGGCCAAGCCCTGACCATCACCGGTAAATTTTATAATTCATAATAAAAATCAATATCTTACGAAGATTTGACGCGATCCTTGATTGCGTGGACCCCGACAAACGTCTAAAAGTCCGCCGACGCAAATCAGGCTGGGCGAATTCGGCTTTACGCCGGAATTGGCCCTCATTATCAGAATCAGGACAATCTCCTTGGGACGCGAGCGATGGGCTGTTCGCGCGAGGGGGGCGCTCTGTGACCGCCGGCCGGAATTGAGAGAGCAATGAGCGTGACTTCAGGAACAAAGACTGAGAGCGGCGTCGGCGAGACGATCCGGGTCGTGATCCACGCGCTCCTGATCGCGCTCGTGATCCGCACCTTCCTGTTCCAGCCGTTCAACATCCCCTCCGGCTCGATGAAGGCGACGCTGCTGGTCGGCGACTATCTGTTCGTCTCGAAATATTCCTACGGCTATAGCCATTACTCGATCCCGTTCTCGCCGCCGCTGTTCTCGGGCCGGATCTGGGGCTCGGATCCGAACCGCGGCGACATCGTAGTGTTCCGGCTGCCGAAAGACGATTCCACCGACTACATCAAGCGCGTGATCGGCCTTCCCGGCGATCGCATCCAGATGAAGGACGGCCTTCTCTACATCAACGACACCCCGGTCGAGCGGCAGCGCATGAGCGAATTCGTCGGCGAGGATCCCTGCGGCTCCGAAGGCGGCGGGATCTCCCGGGTGAAGCGCTGGAAGGAAACGCTGCCCAACGGCGTGTCCTATGAGACGCTGGACTGCGCCGACAACGGCTACATGGACAACACCAACGTCTACAACGTGCCGCCCGGCCATTTTTTCATGATGGGCGACAACCGCGACAATTCCACCGACAGCCGCTTCCTCGGCCAGGTCGGCTACGTGCCGCAGGAGAACCTGATCGGCCGGGCCCAGATGATCTTTTTCTCCATCGCCGAAGGCGAGCACGCCTGGATGCTCTGGCGCTGGCCGTGGGCGGTGCGCTGGAATCGGTTCTTCAAAATCGTCCGATGAAAGACGAAGCCAAGGATATCGCGACCCAACCAATCGAGGCGCAAGCCGTCCCCGAGGGCGAAGCTGCAGCGAAGACGCTTGCGAAGAAGAAGCGCGTGCGGAAAGCCAAGGCCAAGGCGATCGACGCGAACGCGGCGCTCGAGGCCCGCATCGGCTACAAATTTGCGGATCCCAACCAGTTGATCCAGGCGATCACGCACGTCTCGGCGCTGAAGTCCGGGCGCAAGCGCGGCGACAGCTACCAGCGGCTCGAATTCCTCGGCGACCACGTGCTCGGGCTCGTCGTTTCCGACATGCTCTATCATGCCTTCCCGAACGCCGACGAGGGCGAACTGTCCAAGCGCCTTGCCGAACTCGTGCGCAAGGAGAGCTGCGCCGACGTCGCCAAGTCGCTCGGACTGCTCGACGACATCAAGCTCGGCTCGGTCGGCCCCGCCGCCGACGGCCGCCTGCGCAAATCCATCCTTGGCGACATCTGCGAGGCCGTCATCGGCGCGATCTTCCTCGACGGCGGCCACGCGGCGGCGTCCGACTTCGTCAAGCGCAACTGGACCGAGCGCATGCACAAGCCGCGGCGTCCGCTGCGCGATCCCAAGACCGTGCTGCAGGAATGGGCGCAGGGCAAGGGATTGCCGACCCCGGTCTATCGCGAGGTCGAGCGCACCGGCCCGCACCACGACCCGCAGTTCCGCGTCGCGGTGGACCTGCCGGGATTGGCGCCGGCCGAAGGCATCGGCGGCAGCAAACGCGCGGCAGAGAAGGTGGCGGCATCCGTGATGATCGAACGTGAAGGCGTTGGCGGCGGCAATGACGGCTGAAGCAAGCGGCGAGGCGCCCACTGCGACGCGCTGCGGCTTCGTCGCGCTCATCGGCGCGCCGAATGTCGGCAAATCCACGCTGGTCAATGCGCTGGTCGGGGCCAAGGTCACGATCGTCTCGCGCAAGGTGCAGACCACGCGCGCGCTGATCCGCGGCATCGTGATCGAGAACAACGCGCAGATCATCCTGGTCGACACGCCCGGCATCTTCCTGCCCAAGCGACGGCTCGACCGCGCCATGGTCTCGACCGCCTGGAGCGGGGCGCATGATGCCGATCTCGTCTGCGTGCTGATCGATGCCAAGGCCGGGATCGACGAGGAGGCCGAGGCGATCCTGACCAAGGTCGCGAGCGTCAATCACGACAAGATCCTGGTGATCAACAAGGTCGATCTGGTCCCGCGCGAGAAGCTGCTGGCGCTGGCGCAGGCCGCCAACGAGCGCATGGCGTTCAAGAAGACCTTCATGATCGCGGCGATCTCGGGCGACGGCGTCGACGATCTCAGGCAGGCGCTTGCGGAGATGGTGCCTCCGGGACCGTTCCTCTATCCCGAGGACCAGATGTCGGACGCGCCGATGCGGCATCTGGCGGCCGAGATCACCCGCGAAAAGATCTATCGCAGGCTGCACCAGGAACTGCCGTACCAGTCCACGGTCGAGACCGACAAGTGGGAGGAGCGCAAGGACAAGTCGGTGCGGATCGAGCAGACGATCTTCGTCGAGCGCGAGAGCCAGCGCAAGATCGTGCTCGGCGCCGGCGGCGCGACTATCAAGTCGATCGGCGCGGACTCGCGCAAGGAGATCGGCGAAATCCTGGGTGTGCCGGTGCACTTGTTCCTGTTCGTGAAAGTGCGCGAGAACTGGGGTGACGATCCCGATCGCTATCGCGAGATGGGCCTGGAATTTCCCAGGGAATAACCAAGAAAAGATCGGTCCCCGATGAGCGTACCCAGCAACGTCAGGCGCTTCGAAGCGCTGCTCTATGCATCGTTGATGCTGGATGCCCTCTCGGTCGCGGTGCAGGACCGCACGCCCAATGCCGAGATGACCGAGCAGATGATCATGACGGCGACGCTGCTCGCCGGCGGCATGATCCTGCTGCTGGTCTATTTCGTCTGGCTGGCCGCGCATTGGCGCAAGAACTGGCCGCGCTGGGTGCTGGGGGTGGCGCTGGCCCTGTCGGTGATCTCGCTCGGGCAGATCGTCGGCGAGAAGGGCATGGAACTCGACAGCGCCATCGAGGTCGTCTCCTGCGTGCTGACGGCGGCGGGCCTGTATTTCTCCTTCACCGGGGATGCGAAGGGCTGGTTCAACGCGTGAGATTTCGCGCGCTGCAGTAAATGCGCTAGACTTCCCGCGATGGAATGGACCGACGAAGGTATCGTGCTGGGCGTGCGGCGGCATGGCGAGAGCAGCGCCATCGTCGAACTGCTGACCCGTGCGCATGGCCGGCATCTCGGCCTCGTGCGCGGCGGCGCCGGCTCGCGGATGCGGCCGCTGCTCCAGCCCGGCAACAGTGTCAGCGTGGTCTGGCGGGCGCGGCTCGATGAGCATCTCGGCACCTATGCGATCGAAGGCCTGAAGCTGCGCGCGGCGACGCTGCTGGAGTCCTCCCACGGCGTCTACGGCGTCACCCACCTGGCCTCGATCGCGCGGCTGCTGCCGGAGCGCGATCCGCACGAAGAGATCTTTGCGATGCTCGAGCATTCGCTCGACGATTTCGACGATATCGGCAGCGCCGCCGTGCACGTCATCCACTTCGAACTGGCGATGCTCGCCGAACTCGGCTTCGGGCTGGCGCTGGACAATTGCGCGGCGACCGGGGAGACCACGGATCTGATCTACGTCTCGCCCAAATCCGGCGGCGCGGTGTCGCGCGGCGCGGGCGAGCCCTGGCGCGATCGCCTGTTGCGCCTGCCGCCGTTCCTGCGACAGGGCGAGGTTCAGGGCGAACTCTCCGACGAGGATCTCCAGGACGGCTTTCGGCTCACGGGACTGTTCCTGCTGCGCTATGTGCTGGAGCCGCGGGGGCAGGGCCATTCCGACGCGCGGGCCGGCTTTATCAACGCCTTGATTCGTCAGCAGGCGGCGGCGTCGCTGCCGGCGCCCTGATCGGTCGTCCGGTGGTTTTCCCGGCGTTTTCCGCCATATCCGCCGCGCGAGCTGGCCCGCAGGGCTGATTCGTGGCTTGCCCGATTCGCTTCCAAGGTTTAACCGGGCGGCATGGGAAAACGATTGATTCCGCCGGAAGACCCGGCCGAAATTCACGAGGTGCCGCTGCGTGAGGCGCTGGAAGAGCGCTATCTCGCTTATGCGCTCTCGACCATCATGCACCGTGCGCTGCCGGATGCGCGCGACGGCCTGAAGCCGGTGCACCGGCGCATCCTCTACGGCATGCGCCTGCTCCGGCTCGACCCCGGCACGGCTTTCAAGAAATCCGCCAAGATCGTTGGCGACGTGATGGGCTCGTTCCATCCGCATGGCGACCAGGCGATCTACGACGCCATGGTGCGCCTCGCGCAGGATTTCTCCTCGCGCTATCCGCTGGTCGACGGCCAGGGCAATTTCGGCAATATCGACGGCGATAATCCCGCCGCCTACCGCTACACCGAAGCGCGCATGACCGATGTCGCGCGGCTCCTGCTCGAGGGCATCGACGAGGACGGCGTCGAATTCCGTCCCAACTACGACGGCCAGTCCAAGGAGCCGGTGGTTCTGCCGGGCGGCTTCCCGAACCTGCTCGCCAACGGCGCGCAAGGCATCGCCGTCGGCATGGCGACCTCGATCCCGCCGCACAATGCCGCCGAGCTTTGCGACGCCGCCTTGCATCTGATCGAGAAGCCCGACGCGAAGTCGAAGGCGCTCTTGAAGTGGGTCAAGGGACCGGACTTCCCGACCGGCGGCATCTGCGTCGATTCCAAGCAGGCCATTGCGGAAGCCTACACGACCGGCCGCGGCTCGTTCCGCGTCCGCGCCAGGTGGGAGCAGGAAGAGGGCGCGCGTGGCGCCTGGGTCGTCGTGGTCACCGAGATTCCCTTCCTGGTGCAGAAGTCGCGCCTGATCGAGAAGGTCGCCGAGCTTCTGGACCAGAAGAAGCTGCCGCTGGTCGGCGACATCAGGGACGAGTCGGCCGAGGACGTCCGCATCGTCATCGAGCCGAAGTCGAAGAACGTCGATCCCGCCCTGATGATGGAATCGCTGTTCCGGCTGACCGAGCTCGAGAACAAGATTCCGCTGAATTTGAACGTGCTGATCAAAGGCCGTATCCCCAAGGTGGTGGGGCTCGCGGAGTGCCTGCGCGAATGGCTCGACCATCTGCGCGACGTGCTGATCCGCCGGACCAACCATCGCAAGGCCCAGATCGAGAACCGGCTGGAAGTTCTCGGCGGGCTTCTGATCGCCTATCTGAACCTCGACGAGGTGATCAGGATCATCCGTACCGAGGACGAGCCGAAGCCGGCGCTGATCAAGGCTTTCAAGCTCACCGAGGTGCAGGCCGAAGCCATCCTCAACATGCGCCTGCGTTCGCTGCGCAAGCTCGAGGAAATGGAGATCCGCACCGAGGACAAGAATCTCCGCAACGAGCTCAAGGGCATCAATGCGGTGCTGGCGTCCGAGCCCGAGCAGTGGAAGAAGGTCAGCGAGCAGGTCGGTAAGGTCCGCGACATGTTCGGGCCGAAGACGCCGCTCGGCAAGCGCCGCACCACGTTTGCGGATGCGCCCGAGCACGATCTCGCCGCGATGGAGGAAGCCCTCGTCGAGCGCGAGCCGGTCACCGTCGTCGTCTCCGACAAGGGCTGGATCCGCACCATGAAGGGCCACGTCGAGGACCTCTCGGGCCTCGCCTTCAAGCAGGACGACAAGCTCGGCTTTGCGTTCTTTGCCGAGACCACCTCGAAGCTGCTGCTGTTCGCGACCAACGGCAAGTTCTACTCGCTCGATGTCGCAAAGCTGCCGGGCGGCCGCGGTCATGGCGAGCCGATCCGCCTGTTCATCGATCTCGAGCAGGAGGCGGCTCCCGTCGCGCTGTTCGTGCACAAGGGCGGACGCAAATTCCTGGTCGCGAGCCACGAGGGCCAGGGCTTCGTCGTCAACGAGGACGACTGTGTCGGCACCACCAAGAAGGGCAAGCAGGTCCTCAATGTCGACATGCCGAACGAGGCGCGCGTGGTCACCGAGGTGATCGGCGACACCGTCGCCGTGATCGGCGACAATCGCAAGATGCTGATCTTCCCGCTCAGCGAGGTGCCGGAGATGGCGCGCGGCCGCGGCGTCCGCCTGCAGAAATACAAGGACGGCGGCCTGTCGGACGTCGCGGTGTTCGATGCCAAGGCGGGCCTGACCTGGAAGGATTCCGCGGGCCGCGAATTCTCCGCGAGCATGAAGGAGCTCGCGGAGTGGAAGGGCACCCGCGCCGACGCCGGCCGCCTGCCGCCGAAGGGTTTCCCGAAGTCGAACAAGTTCGGCAAGGCGATCGGGTAGGGCGGCTGGCACGACATTGATGTCATGCCCCGGCCTTGGCCGGGGCATACAGTACGCCGCAGCGCCTCCGTATCCCGCACGGTCTCTGGAATAATGGATCGCCCGGTCGGGGCCGGGCGATGGCACCGAGGGCGTGGCGCGCAAACGCGTGGCAGATAGTCGTGAGCGCATACGTGTTCGTCTTGAACGGGCACAAACATTGCTTTTTCCCGGAGACTTCAAACGTCTCGTTGAAAGGCAATAAGAAACCAATGTTCAAACTGAAATCTTTCATTCCAGCGCTGCTCGGGCTCGCGATTGTCGCTTCGCCGGCGCATGCGGCGGGCAATCTCGTCGCGGTGCTCGAAGCCGAGATCGTGACGCTCGATCCGCATTTCTCCACGGCCTATATCTCGCGCACCTTCGGCTACATGGTGTTCGACACGCTGTTTGCGAAGGATTCCAAGGGCGAGATCAAGCCGCAGATGGTGCAGGACTGGAAGGTCTCGGCCGATGGCTTGACCTACAGCTTCACGCTGCGCGACGGCCTGAAGTGGCATGACGGCCAGCCGGTCACGGCGGCCGACTGCGTCGCCTCGCTGCGCCGCTGGGGCACCCGCAGCGCGCTCGGCCGCCGCATCTTCGCGATCACGGTGTCGCTGGAGCCGACCGATGCCAAGACCTTCGTGCTGACGCTGAAGGAGCCGTCCGGCCTCGTCATCGACGCGCTCGCCAATCCCGTCAGCCCGGTCGCCTTCATGATGCCGGAGCGCATTGCCAGGACGCCCGGCGACCAGCGCATCACCGAGATCGTCGGCTCCGGGCCGTTCGTCTACAGCAAGGCCGATCACCGCACCGGCGACCGCATGATCCTGAAGAAGTTCGCCGACTACGTGCCGCGCGCGGAGCCCGCCGACTTCCTGGCCGGCGGCAAGCGCGTCAACGTCGACACGCTGGAGATCCGCGTCATTCCCGACGGCTCGACCGCGGCGTCCGCGCTGCAGGCCGGCGAGATCGACTTCATGCAATACGCGCCGTTCGATCTGCTGCCGCAGCTCGAGAAGAATTCGCGCGTTAAGCTGGTGAATTTCACCGGCGGAAATATGTTCGCGGGCGCCTATCGCCTCAACGCAGCTTCCAAGCCGTTCGACGATCCCGCGATCCGGCGCGTGCTGTGGAAGCTGGTCGATCAGCGCGAGGTGCTTGATGCGCTCGGCCTCGATGCCAAATACGCCACGCCCTGCGCGACCTATTTCACCTGCGGGACGACTTATGAGAGCAAGGCTGGCATTGAGGCCGCCGCCAACCCGTCGATCGAAGCGGCGAAGGCCGCGTTGAAGGCGACGAAATATGCCGGCGAGCCCGTCGTCGTCCTGGAGGCCAATGATCTCGAAGCCCCGCGCGTTTCCGCGCAGGTGCTCGCCGAGCGGCTGAAGCAGGCCGGATTCAACGTCGATCTGCAGGTGATGGACTGGGCGAGCGTGCTGGCCCGCCGCGCCAAGAAGGAGGGCTGGAGCGTCTATGGCGTTCACGCCGGTGGTTTCGACCTCGGCTCGCCGCTGACCAACGTCATGGTTGCCTTCAACTGCGCCGACTTCACGGGATGGCAGTGCGATCAGCGGATCACGCCCTTGATGGAAGCCTTCGCCAAGGCGCCCGCCGAGGCGGACCGCAAGAGAATCGCGGGCGAGATCCAGGCGGTGATGTATGATCAGGCGCCGGGCATCCCATGGGGCCAGTTCGCACAGCCGGCCGCCTATCGCGCCAGCCTGAAGGGTCTGATACCGTCCGCCATCCCCGTGTTCTGGAACGTTGAGAAGTAACGCGATGTACGATGTCATTGTTGTCGGCGGCGGCTCTGCCGGCGCCGCCGTTGCGGCACGGCTGTCCGAGGATCCTACGCGCCGCGTGCTGCTGTTAGAGGCGGGTCTCGACTGGCGCGCCGACGAGGCGCCCTGGGAAGTGCGTACGCCGAACCCGATCCCGATCATTCACAAGCGCGAATATCAGGAGAAGTGGCAGTGGCCGCATCTGCTGACGCGCCGGGTGGCGGAGCAGGAGCCGCGCTTCTACTGGCGCGGCAAGGGGCTCGGCGGTTCATCGATGATGAACGGCCAGATCGCAATCCGCGGTGTTGCCGATGCCTTCGACGAATGGGCCGCCAATGGCTGCACCGGCTGGTCGGCGAAGGACGTGATGCCGCTGTTCTCGGTGATCGAGGATGACCTCGCATTCGGCGACACCGAGGGCCACGGCCGTGGCGGGCCGCTGCCGGTCTATCGGGCGCCGCCGGAGACATGGGGCCCGATCGATCGCGGTTTGCGCGATGCAGCGCTGGCGAGCGGCTATCCCTGGTGTGACGACGTCAACGGCCTCGATGGCGAGGGCGTCGCCTGCTATCCTATCAACAGCCGCAACTTCCGCCGCATCACCACCAATGAAGGCTATCTCGAGCCCGCGCGCGGGCGATCCAATCTCGAGATCCGCGGCCATGCGCTGGTCGATCGCGTGCTGATCAGCGACGGACGGGCGACCGGCCTGCGCGTCCACATCGAGGGGCAGGGCATGGAGGACATCAGCGCCCGCCAGATCGTGCTTTGCGCCGGCGCCATCCACAGCCCGGCGATCTTGCTGCGTTCGGGCGTCGGGCCTGCCGAGGAGTTGAAGGCGATGGGGATCGCGGTCGAGCGCGATCTGCCAGTCGGGCGTCACTTCTTCGACCATCCGCTGTTTCGCGCGACCATTCAGCTCCACGAGGACATCCGTCCCACCGATCCCGACACCCGCCACACCAATTGCTGCGTGACCTATTCCTCGGGCCTCGCCAATGGCGGCAAGCGCGACATGATCCTGATCGCCTTCAACCACCGTGGCATCGGCGTGCCAGGCGCGATCGGAGCAGGGCTGTTCAATGCCTATTCGCGCGGCACACTGAAGCTGGCCTCGACCGATCCGTCGATCGATCCCATCGTCGACGAGAACATGCTGGCCGATCCGCGCGACATGCTGCGCATGATGGATGCGGTGAGGCGGCTCGCGGTGATCACCACCCAGCCGGCGCTCGCCGGCATCGCCGACTGGATCAGGCTCGCCGACACCGACCTGACGCTGCCGCAGGCAGCCAGCCTGCCGGATCACGAGCTCGACGCGCTGCTGCGCCGCGAGACCGGCGACATCCAGCACGCCGCCGGCACCTGCCGCATGAGCGGCGTCAACGACGCCGAGGGCGTGGTCAATCCGGATGGCAGCGTGAAGGGGATCAGCGGCCTGCGCGTCGCGGATGCCTCGATCATGCCGTCGGATTGCCGCGCCAACACCCATTTCACGACGGTGGTGATTGGCGAAGCGATCGCGCGGATGATGATGCGATGAGCGTCGGCTCCGCGGGGCACCTCAACTGCCACCGGTGCCGACCAGGCGAGGGCGGCGATTTGCGCGCGACGTCCCGGCCAGCAGCACGCGCAGCCATTCGCGGAAGCTGACGATTTCAGGGCAATCCGCGGTGCCGTCAGGCGCAATCAGCCAATCGCCGAGACCGGTTCCTTCACTGACCCGGTCGCAGCGATAGCCCGGATGGTGGCCTAGGCCGCGAGCAATCAATAGGTCGACCTTGCCCTCGACCAGTTCGTGCAGGCTGGCGGGTTGCAGCACCCGCAAACCGATCTCCGCATGCGCGCTGCGAAACTCCGCCAAGGCGAGGCGCCGCAGGTCGAAGCTGCCGTGGACCCCCAGCTGGAGCAGCACTGCGCCCGCCGGCTTCAACTGCGAGGTCGCATCCGCAATGTGGCGAAAGCCCTCGGAGACCCCGGGCAAATAGGCCAGCCCGGCCGCGGTCAGAATGAGCTGCTTATGCAGTCGCTCGAACAGCTGCACGCCGAGGCGTGCCTCCAGCGCTTTCACCTGCTGCCCCACAGCGGCGGGCGTCACGTGCAGCTCGTGCGCGGCGAGCTTGAAGCTGAGATGCCGCGCCGCGGCCTCGAAAGCCCGGAGCGCGTTGAGTGGTGGGAGGGCGTAGGTCATCGCGCCTCAGTTTGACACTGATCACTTGCGGCCTTGCAATAGATTTTCTTGCGCTGGACCGCAGGAATGATGCTTTGCGCCGCGACGATGTTGCCGGATACGGTCGAACCGCAATCCGGAGAACCCCATGCCCCGCCGACTGGATCATCTCGTCATTTGCGTCCACGACCTGGAACGGGCTGCGCTGGATTGGCGGAAGCTTGGCTTCAACCTCACGCCCACAGGCGTGCATCCGTCCACGCATGGTCTGGCGCTGGAATTCGTCGGACAGGAGGCAGGCTGACATGGTTCTTCGAAGCCCGTCGACAGCAAATGGCCGCTGGAGATCGAGGCGATTGTCGCGGAATGAATCCCGCTCTCACCGACCTTGCAATGGGCCAATTATCTCAGGTGTCCTATGGCCGAGATGATCCACCCCTTTTACGAAGCGCATCGCGGCGTCATGGAGGCCGCCATGCACCAGCGCCTCGACCTTGCCGACGCGATGTTGCGCGAGCGCGCGCATCTGCCCGATATTGACCGGATCAGGCAGGAAGTGATGGACCAATTCGAGATCGTGCTGACCCAAATGCCCTATGTCGGAGGCACGGCGAGCCGCATGAGCGATTTCTTCATGCGTCTCATGGGCTTCATGGCAATCAGCCGTGTGCTGCGGCGACACGGCGTGCCGCTCCCCGTGATCGGTGAGATCGAACGGGAAACCTACAAGGCCCAATTGCTCACCGTGCCAGAAACGGAACGTCTCGCCTCCGGACGCCAGTTCATGTCGCCTGAGAACCAGGCCTTGCTGCGCGAGCAGGCCGCGCAAAGCGTCACAAGCAGCCATCAGGACGCGTTTCCTGGAGACTTCGTCTACGATTTCGTCGCGCCCGGCCCGGGCGACGATTTTGAGTTCGGCATCAACTACAAGGCTTGCGGCTTCTGCAAATTCGCCGCTCGCCACGGAGATAGAGAAATTCTGCCGAACATCTGCGGGCTCGATTTCGATGCCTATGCTGCGCGCGGCATCCGTCTGGAGCGGACGCAAACGCTGGCTGGCGGCGCCAGCCACTGCGATTTCCGGTTCTCGCGGTTACTGCCCGAGTAGATACAGCTGCCATGCCCGGCTTGCCGACTTCGCCGAAGCTCTGGCGGAGACGGCACCGCGGCATCCAGCACGCTTCGCGCCGTTACACGTTTCAAACAGCGGGCGAGAATTCGCGATCTCGCGGCGCGACTCGCCCGAGCTTTGCTTCTCGTCTCGCCCTCATCGTGACAAGGGCGCAGGGAAGGCCGGGCGCCGGCTGGCACCCGCAGATCCGTGCGCCAGAAAACGCACACGGGGTGGATCACAGGTCTCGCCGGATCGCCCGGCCTTCCCTGCGCAATGGTTTTAACGGTGTCCTTCGCGCTCTCCTCGGGGAGCGTTGCACTATTGCCCCCGTCGCCTCGCAGATGGTCGATGCGCGCGCCGGTCGGCCGCCGCATCACCGCGAGACTTGACGCCAGCCTGCGGGCGTCAGGACCACACGACTTCTCCGTCCGCGCACGCCTTCGCTGGGAATCCGGAAGGTGGCGTGTGCTCGCTCCCGAAGCCATGCGAAGACGCTGTCAGCGTCGTGTCGTGCGCGCGAAGACCATTGCTCACGGCCAAAGCCGCCCTGCAAAGGCCAATCACGCCCGACGCCGTCGCGTCCATCGCTGCCCAACCCGCGGTTCGTGACGATCGCGATCCGCCCCTTGTGACGGGCCAGGGTGTTTCGTGTGTACGACAAATCAGAATTTCGGTAAAGTGGAATATTTTCGCTGAGGAGGGTTGACACGCGAGGCGGAGAATTTGCGCGGGTGTATTGCCCGACGGGTCGGGTCGGCGGGGAGGTGACAGCCGTTTAAGGTATGAGCGTCAGCTTGCGATGGCAAAGCGGGAATTCGCCGAGCGCACCGTCATCGGCGGCTTATGACCCATAGCGGACGTGTCATCGCTTATCCAAAAAAATGTGGCGCGAGTAATGACAGGTTGACGGATTGAGTGCATACAACCAAAATTCTATATCGAGCGGTCACATCGGAGTGCATTACCCGGCGTTTGCGATTGGGATGGATCATGAATAGATTTCTCATCGTCATATTTTTGTTTGCATCGTCACCTGTCTGCTTGGCTGGTTCACCGCCATCTACAATCAATGCCCCGTTCATTGAAACTTATAAGAAGAGCGATAAAGAGCTGATTTACTTGGCCGTCGTTCATCATTCGTCGTTGAAGTACCCGAATGTCATGACCGACCCAACGTTTAAAACCATCGCTCAAGTTTTCGCGCAAACTCCACCGGATGCGGTGATCGTTGAGGGAGTAGATCCTCCAGACTTGAGCAGATTTCTTCAGTCTGCGAGAAGCTGTGCGGCTGCAAACTACAGCCTGCCCGAAAAACTTTGCAATGAGCCTGCATTTGCTGCCGACCTTGCGACAGGCATAGGCGCCGTGGTGTATACGGGGGAGCCGCCAGGGGCTTCAGTGTTGGCTTATTTTGAAAAGCAAGGATACGTCGCTCAAGATGTTCTTGCCTACTACATCATGCGAATGATTCCTGTACAAAACAACCACGCGCCATTGAGTCCAGAAACGTTTGCTGCCTTCGAGCAGAAAGTCGCTAAGGATGCGCAAAGGAAACTTGGAATCTCTGTGTCGTTTTCGCCGGATGATTTTATTGCTTGGTATGCGAAGTACGAACCCGGTCCCGCGAATTATCTTACTATCACAACCAACGACACAGGACCAGGATCTCACGGACGGAAGCCGACGTTGTTGAATACTCTAACGAGAATCGATTTGGCTATGCGTGACGAAAGTGTCGTTACAGCAATTCAGCAAGCGCTTGATAAGCACAATAGAGTTCTGGTGGTTTACGGAGCATCACACCTCGTTTTTGAATGGAATCAGTTGGAACAGTTCATGGGAACACCGACATGGAGCAAACCGTTTTGAGGCTGAGCCCGTAGCATCGCGCAGAACTGATGCTTTAAAGGCCGCTTCTGGCCCATACCTGACATTGGACGCGTTCACACGAGGTCTGCGACAGGCCCAAGGCAGACCTGTCGGCTTCAACGTCGCCTTCCGATAGCAACGTCAGCAGATATCCTACTAGATCAATCCCGCCAACCTCAGCGCCACACCCGCGGCGCAGCTCCCCGCCAGCACCGTCAGCATCCCCAGCTTGAACCGGAAGATCGCAATCGCCGCCGCGATCGACAGCAGCAGTGCTGGGATGTCGACGCTGGTCAGCACCGGCCTGTCGAAATCCAGCGGGAAGGCGTGCACCGGCACGGTCTCGCGGAACAGCGTATGCAGCGCGAACCAGATCGAGAGGTTGAGGATCACGCCGACCACGGCTGCGGTGATCGCGCTGAGCGCGCCGGCGAGACCTGTGTTGCCGCGCAGGCGCTCGATGTAGGGCGCGCCCACAAAAATCCAGAGGAAGCAGGGCGTGAAGGTGATCCAGGTCGCGAGCAGTCCGCCGAGCGTCGCTGCCAGCATCGGCGACAGGCCGCCGGGATCGCGATAGGCGGCCATGAAGCCCACGAACTGGAGCACCATGATGAGCGGGCCCGGCGTGGTTTCGGCCATGCCGAGGCCGTCGAGCATTTCGTGCGGCTTGAGCCAGTGATAATGCTCGACCGCCTGCTGGGCGACATAGGCCAGCACCGCATAGGCGCCGCCGAAGGTGACGAGTGCCATCTTCGAGAAGAACAGCGCGATCTGGCTGAACACGTTGGCCTGTCCGAAGACCGCGAGCAGCGCGATGACCGGCACCAGCCAGAGCGCCAGCCACAACGCGCCGACCCTGATCGCGCGCCCGATGTCGGGACGGACGTGGTCGGGGACGGCGTCGCCGAGCATGCTGTCGATCGCCGCGGTGCTTTTGGCGTCGCCATGTCCGCCGCCGGCAAATTCCGGCCGGCCGGTTCTGGCGCCGATATAGCCGATCAGGCCGGCGGCGATGATGATGACCGGGAAGGGGACCGCGAAGAAGAAGATCGCGACGAAGGCGATTGCGGCGAGCGCAATCATGATGCGGTTCTTCAGCGCGCGCTTGCCGACGCGCACCACGGCCTCGACGACGATGGTGAGCACGGCAGCCTTCAGGCCGAAGAACAAGGCCTCGACGAAGCCGACATTGCCGAAGGCGGCATAGATGTAGCTGAGGCCCATGATGGCGATAATGCCGGGCAGAATGAACAGCCCGCCCGCCACCAGCCCGCCGGCGGTGCGGTGCATCAGCCAGCCGATATAGGTCGCAAGCTGCTGCGCCTCCGGCCCCGGCAGCAGCATGCAATAGTTCAGCGCATGCAGGAAGCGGGCTTCGGAGATCCAGTTCTTCTCCTCGACCAGGATGCGGTGCATCACCGCGATCTGGCCCGCGGGTCCGCCGAAACTTAGGCAGGCGACGCGGAGCCAGACGCGAAAGGCTTCGTTGAAGCTGATGCCGTGACCGGCATCAGCTCCGTTTTGATCGACGCGGGTGTCCATTACGCCTTCACCTTCTTGGTCGGCCAGTTGTGGGTCTCGCCGGTGGCATCGCGGCACCAGCGGTAGAAGGCGTCGTAGAGCAGCATCCCGGCCTCGAGCTGTGCGAGGTCGTCATCGTACATCCGCGACAGTCCGAGCGAGGCCGCGAGCAGGCCGGGTGCTTCCGGCGCCAGGTCCGGCCGCGCGGTGTCGGCGCCGCGCACCAGCGTTGCCAGCCGGAGCAGGGCCGGGGTGGCAATCCCGAATTCCTCGATCATGACGTCGAACGTGCAGAGTTCGCCGCGGTGGCTCCAGAACACGTTCTCGATGTCGAAGGGCGCCGCGCCAAAGCGTTCGCCGACGGCGACGACCTCGGACGGTGCGACGAACAGGACCACTGCGTTCGGATCGACGAAGCGGCGGATCAGCCAGGGGCAGGCGATGCGGTCGACCTTGGGCCGTGCCCGCGTCACCCAGACAGTGCGTCCCCTGGCGTCGCGCGGCGGCACTTTTGACGCGTCGACCAGCGGAAGTTTTGCCGCCTTCCAGGCCTCGAAGCCGCCGTCCAGCGTTTCTGCGGAAACACCGAGCTGCCTGAGCCAGGCTGCGGTGCCCTGCGCGAGTTTCGCGCCGCGCAGGCAGGAGACGATGGTGGGGCGGCCGGCGAAGTTGCCGCCCCAGTCGGGAACATTGGCGTGGCTGAGCTTGATGGAGCCGGGGATCAGCCTGGGGTCGGCGGCAAAATCCTCGTCGGTCCTGACATCGATCAGGGCCGGGGTGTTGGGCGTGCCGATCAGGCGCGCCAGCTTGTCGGATGATATGGTCGTGAAGGATGACATGGTGCGTCCTCGCAAGAATGAACGGGACGCGATGCTTGGGCTTGTCGCCTCGTGGGGAGATCGCTCAAGTCCCCATAGGCTTCATTACAGCGAAACCGCGGGAAGCTGTCAATCGCCGGTTTCTCGGGCAATGAGCGTTAGAAAGATCGCCTGCAACGGCCTATATTGGACAGAGGAATCTGTTCCCGGAGCTGGACCCGATGCATTCCCATTCCATCGAGCAATGGACCCATGACCACGCCTTTCTCGGCGACAAGCACGAGGAAAACGAGCGGCGCACCTGGCTCGTGGTCGTTCTGACGCTGGTCATGATGGCCGGCGAGATCGTCGCCGGATCGCTGTTCGGCTCGATGGCGCTGCTCGCCGACGGCTGGCACATGGGCACCCATGCGGCCGCGCTCGGCATCGCCGCCTTCGCCTACCGTTTCGCGCGGCGGCACCTCGGCAATGCGCATTTCACCTTCGGCACCGGCAAGTTCGGCGATCTCGCCGCCTTCTCCAGCGCCATCATTCTCGGCCTGATCGCGGTCGAGATCGCCTATGAGAGCGTATTGCGGCTGTTCACGCCGGTGCCGATCGATTACCGCGAGGCGATCGCGGTGGCCGCGCTCGGGCTCTGCGTCAACCTCGCCAGCGCGTGGCTGCTGCGGGACAGCCATGACCACCATCATGGTCATGGCCATGATCATGCGCATGACGACCACGACGAACATGATCACGACGATCATGACCACGATCATCATGACCATCACCACCATCACGACCATCATCACGACAACAATCTGCGCGCGGCCTACATCCACGTCATGGCGGATGCCGCCACTTCGGTGCTGGCGATCGGTGCGCTCGTCGTCGCGATGTCTTCGGGATGGGCCTGGGCTGACCCGGCCGTCGGCCTTGTCGGCAGCGCCGTGATCGCGAGCTGGGCGTTCGGCCTGATCAAGTCGTCGGGCGCGGTGCTGCTCGATGTGCGCGCCGACGAGAAGCTCGAGCGGGTGATCCGGGCGCGCCTGGAGGCCGGCGACGATCGCGTCACCGACCTGCATCTCTGGCAGGTCGGCCCCGGTCATTTCGCGGTCCTGCTGTCCGTGGTGTCGGACACGCCGAAGCAGCCGTCCGTGTACAAGCGGCGGCTTGCCGGGCTGAAAGGGCTGAGCCACGTGACGGTCGAGGTCGAGACCTGCCCGCATTGACGTGAGCGGTTGAGGCGGAATTTCATGGACGGGCCGGTGTTTGTCCTTGGTCGCAGCCGGACAAGATGCTGCAAGGAGGGACGAGGGATGATGTCCAGGATCAAGTTTGCTCTCGCCGCTGCCGCCTTCGCCCTGTCGGGACCTGCAGCCGTTGCACAAACGGAGAAGACCGGCGCCGAAAAGCTCTACGTGCTCAATTGCGGGGAGGGCACCGCCGGCGACATCTCGCGCTGGACGCCGGGGTTGAACGAGGGCAAGACGATGGACTTCGTCGACACCTGCTATCTGATCAAGCACGGCAAGGACTGGTTCCTGTGGGACACCGGCATCGCCGATGCCGTCGCGGCGATGCCCAATGGCCTCGTACCGGCCGATCCCAAGGCGGTGACCTGGCGCCGGCCGAAGACGCTCGCGGCCCAGCTCGACCAACTTGGTCTCAAGCCGGATGACGTCAAGGCCATGGCGGTCTCGCACACCCACCCCGACCATAGCGGCAATGTCGAACTGTTCCCGCAGGCCACCCTCTACGTGCAGAAGTCCGAATATGACTGGCCCGGCGCCAACAACGAGCCGCGCTTCAAGCCGTCGCATCCAGTCGAACTGCTCGCGGGCGACAAGGACGTGTTCGGCGACGGCAGCGTGACCATCCTCTCGACGCCCGGCCACACGCCGGGACATCAGTCCTTGCTGGTGAAGCTGCCGAAGACCGGTGCGGTGGTGCTGTCCGGCGATGCCGTGCACTTCAGGGATAATTGGGACAACCGCCGTGTGCCCGCCATGAACACCAGCAAGGAGCTGAGCACGGCCTCGATGCAGAAGATCGCCGATACGCTCGACAAGGAGAAGGCGCAGCTCTGGATCAATCACGACAAAGCCCAGCGCGATGGCCAGAAGATGTCGCCGGAGTTCTACGACTGAGGCGGATCAGCCCTTCGGCGCGGTGACGGCAGGCGGGCCCCCGTCCGGCGCCTTCTTCGGCTTCAGCGAGCCGGCATAGAACGAGACCAGCCAGACCAGGATGATGGCGAGGAGATAGACGCCCCATGCTTGCGGCGGCGTGATCGCCCAGCGCAGGAGGCCTTTGAGGTCGCGGGGCGGGCGGTTGTCATTCGTCATGGATCGCTTGTGCGCGAAAGCCGCTAGCCGGTCAATCCGGCCGTGGCGCGGCGCGGATCAGGAACAGGGCGGCCAGCGCCGAGAGGCTCAGCGCCGACGAGACGATCAGCACCCGGGCGCCCATGACGTCGATCAGCAGGCCGAACGCCAGCGGCGCCACTGCCTGCGCCATGCGCGCCGGCGCGCCGATGATGCCGAGGCGGTAGCCGAAGTCCTTGGGGCCGAAGATCGAGAGCGGCAGCGTACCGCGCGCAATGGTCAGAATGCCGTTGCCGGAGCCGTGCAGTAGCGCGAATGCGCTGGCGGCGGCGGATCCGAAGATGGTGACGACGGCGGCGCCGATCGGATGGGTGAGGCAGGCAAGCCGCGTCGACCACAGCGGATGGAAGCGACTGAGGACGCTCGCTTCGAGAACGCGTGCCACCACTTGCGCCGGGCCGATCAGCGCGCCGGCCGCGATCGCCTCGACATGCGTCGCGCCCATGGTCTCCAGGATGCGGGGGAAATGCACCGCCATCGCGCCGGTGACGGTCCAGACCGCGGCGAAGATGAAGGCGAGCAGGATCATGGTGCGATCGAGCGGCAGGCGCGGTTTCTCGGCCGATACTGCCGCCTGCCTGGCGCCCTTGATCGCCGGCATCATCAAGAAATTGAGCGGCAGGCCGATCAGGATGTTGGCGGCGGCCCAGGCGAAACAGGTGTCGCGCCAGCCGATATGGGACAGGCCCCAGGCAGTGAGCGGCCAGCCGACGGTCGAGGCAAAGCCCGCCATCAGCGTGATGCCGGTGATCGACCGGCGTGCCTCGGTGCCGTAGATGCGGCCGAGCGCGGCGAAGGCGGCGTCATAGAGCCCCATCGCCATGCCGATGCCGAGCACGAGCCAGGCGATCGCCATCACCGCCACCGATTGCGACAGGCCGAGCAGCGCAAGGCCGGCGGCGATGGTCAGGTTCGAGGCTGACAGCACCTGCCGTCCGCCGACGAGATCGATCTGCCGACCGATGCGGGGTCCAAGCATCGCGGAGATCACGAGCGAAGCGGAGAACGCACCAAAAATCCAGTTGGAGGAGACGCCGAGGTCGCGCGCCATGGGATCGGCGAGCAGGGCCGGCAGATAGTAACTGGAGGCCCAGGCCAGGGTCTGCGTGCTGCCGAGCGCCAGGATGATCGGAAGCTGGCGCTGGCTCATGTCACGGTGGTCTTGCTCGGCGGCGATGTCATCGGTTGCATTTGCGGCCCGCAACCGGAGCGGGTCAACAGCTTCCGCGACATAGGCGACCTGTTGCGGGCTGGAGCCTTGGTGCACCGGCCGCGCGCGGCCTTTCGCTCGTCACGAATGCACGCCATAATGGCGTGCATGCAATTGACCTCGCGCCTTGCGCTGATGAACTGGCTGACCGGCCAGGGCCTCACGGGCCTGCCCGAAATCGACCTGCTTCGCGGCTTCTGCGAGCGCTGCTGTGCCGAGGGCCTGGAACTGTCGCGCGGGCTCGTCGTCATCGACACGCTGCATCCTATCTATGAGGGGCGCGGCTTCCGCTGGAGCGACCGAGCCAGCAACGAGAGCGATGCGTTCGAATACGGCTCGAGCGCCGAGGGCGATGCGGCCGCAAGCTGGCGCCGCTCGGTGTTCTTCCACATGCTCGAGCATGGCCATGAGGAGATGGTGATCGATCTCGCCGATGCGCCATCGATGGATTTCTCGCAGATCGGCGAACTCGCCGAAAAGGGCCACAAGCACTATCTCGCCTTCGTGCACCGCTTCGGCGAGAACGGCGCGCTCGGCCTGATGGACTGCCTCTATTCCTGCTGGACCACGCGGCGCGATGACGGTTTCGACGCGGACGAGTTGGCTGCGCTGCGCGACCTCGTGCCGGTGCTGGGGCTCGCCATCAAGTCGGCGCAGCAGGTCGACATCGCGCGCACGCTCGGCCGCGTCTATCTCGGCCGCGGAGCCTCCGAACAGGTGCTCGGTGGACGCATCTCGCGCGGCGTCACCGAGCGCATCAACGCCGTGCTCTGGTATTCGGATCTGCGCGGCTCGACCGGGATCAGCGAGAGCATCGGTCCCGACGAGATCATCCCGTTCCTCAACGACTATGCGCAGGCCGTGATCGACGCGATCCACGATGCCGGCGGCGACGTGCTGAAGCTGATCGGCGACGGCGTGCTGGCGATGTTCACCAGCGATGACATGGCGGATGCCCGCCGCGCCGCGCTGCGCGCCGAGCACCTGTTCCGCAACAACGTCGCGGCGCTGAATGCGCGGCGGCAGGCGGAGGGCCGCCCCACCACGTCGGCCTATATCGGCCTGCATGTCGGCGAGGTCTTCTACGGCAATATCGGCAGCGAGGACCGGCTCGACTTCACGGTGGTGGGGCCGACCGTCAACGAAGTGAGCCGCATCGCCTCGATGAGCCGCTCGGTCGATCGCGAACTGCTGGTGTCATCCGAGTTCTACAAGGGGCTGGACGCCGCCGGCCGCCGCTATCTGGTCTCTACCGGCCGCTACGCGCTGCGCGGAATTGGCCGCGCCCAGGATCTCTACACGCTCGATCCCGAGGTCGATGCAAGCGAGCCGGTGGCGGGGAGCTACGAGCGCTATCTGGCGAATTAGGCGACATTAGCACGCCGCCGTCGCACCATCCTCCACCATGGCCGGCTGCCGATCCAGCGCGACCGCGGGCGAGAGCCAGATCACCAGCGCCTGCACGCCGAACACGGCGGCCGCCAGATAGAGGCAGGCTTCGGCGCTCCAAAATCCGCCGACGATGGCGCCCAGCGCCGAGCCGAGCGGGCGGGCGCCGTAGCTCATGATGTTGATGGCGGAGACGCGGCCGAGCAGGTGCGGCGGTGTCACGGACTGGCGCAGCGTGGTGGTCGAGATCACCCACAGGATCGGCCCGACGCCGAGCAGGAAGAAGCTGAGGCCCGCGAGCCAGGGCGAGGGCACCAGCACCGTCAGCGCCAGCACCAGGGCGGCGGCGAATCCGGTGACGGGGCCGAGGCCGACCACCACGCCGAAGGCGATGCGATTCATCACGCGCGTCGCGAGCAGCGCGCCGATCACCATGCCCACACCATACATCGTCAGCACGCTGCCGACACAAGCCGCCGTCAGGCCGAGATGACGCACGGCGTAGGGTACGAAGACCGCGACCTGCAGGAACCATCCGGTGTTGAAGATGAACTGGGTGATGAACACCGGCCGCAGCAGCGGATGGTGAAACACAAAGGACGCGCCCTCGCGGATGTCCTGGAATGGATGGCGGCGCGGCGCGAGTGCGCGCGCGGGCTCGTAGATGCCCGAGAGCAGTACGACCGCGATGGCCGAAAGGGCAGCGGCAAAGCCGAAAGCGGGGCTCGCGCCCCACCAGCCCACCAGCGCGCCGCCGAGTGCAGGGCCGCTGGCGAAAGCGATGGTGCGTGCAAGCTCGATCCGCGCATTCGCGGCGGGCAAGAGGTCCGCGCTCACCAGCGAGGGCACCAGCGCCGGCGCGGCCACGCTGTAGACGACGGTGCCGCACACCGCTGCAAAGCCGAGCAGCGCCAGCAGTGGCAGATTGAGCGCGCCGAGCGCGAGCAGCAATACGATTGTCCCGAGCGCGACCGCGCGGAGTGCCTCGGCGCCGGCCATCAGCGCGCGGCGCGAGATGCGGTCGGCGAGCAGGCCGGCGGGAATCGCGAAGAGTACGAAGGGCAGGGTGAGCGCGGTCTGGAGCAGGCCGGTCTGGCCTTCGGCGACCCCGAGCGTCAGCACTGCGACAATGGGAGCCGCAGCCAGCGCGATCTGCTCGGCCGACTGTGCTGCCAGATTGGACCAGGCGAGGCGGCTGAATGTGTCGGGGAGGCGGGTGCGATTTGACATGGCTCATGTCCTGCGAGGTTGGATTGGCGCCACTATCCCTGTCTTCGGGCCCCAACCCACCCGGTTCCCGACAAGGCCGGGTCACCGCATCGGGCGCGAGCCTCGGCGTCTAGATGCAGTTGCAAATGAGTTGCATTAAAGCCGATCTTCGGTATTCTCGCCCTATGGACGCTCGATCGCCCGATCTGACCGAAAAAATCCCCCGAGATGCCGCCGGCTGGCGCACGGATGCGCCGAGCACAAGGAGCCTTGCCGAGGTGAACGCCTCGGTCGCCGTCCCGGTCGCGGGCGTGTGGTGGCGCCGGCTGCTCGCCTTCGTCGGACCGGGCTACATGGTCTCGGTCGGCTATATGGACCCCGGCAACTGGGCCACGGACCTCGCCGGTGGCTCGAAGTTCGGCTACGCGCTGCTCGCGGTCATCCTGCTTTCGAACCTGATGGCGATCCTGCTACAATCGCTGGCGGCGCGGCTCGGCATCGTCACCGACCGCGATCTTGCGCAGGCCTGCCGCGCGACCTATTCGCCCGCAACCAACTTCATGCTCTGGATTGCCTGCGAGGCGGCGATCATCGCCTGCGATCTCGCCGAAGTCATCGGCACCGCGATCGCGCTGAAGCTGCTGTTCGGCATTCCCCTGGTCGGCGGGGCGCTGCTCGCAGCGCTCGATGCCGTCCTGCTGCTGCTCCTGATGAACCGCGGCTTCCGCTTTCTCGAAGCGTTCGTGATGGCGCTGCTCGCGGTGATCGCGATCTGCTTCGCGGTCCAGATCGTGGCGGCGGCTCCGCCGGTCGCGGACGTGCTGCGCGGCTTCCTGCCGACGACCGAGATCGTCAGCAATCCTGAAATGCTCTACATCGCGATCGGAATCATCGGCGCGACCGTGATGCCGCACAATCTCTATCTGCACTCCTCGATCGTGCAGACGCGCGCCTATGAGCGCAACGACACCGGGCGTCGCGATGCGATCAAATGGGCGACGACGGACTCGACCATCGCCCTGATGCTGGCGCTGTTCATCAACGGCGCCATCCTGGTGGTGGCCGCCGCTACCTTCCACAAGAGCGGCCACGCGGACGTCGCCGAGATCGGCCAGGCCTTCGAGCTGCTGTCGCCGCTGCTCGGACTCGGCATCGCCTCCACGCTGTTCGCGGTCGCACTGCTCGCCTCGGGCCTGAACTCGACCGTCACAGCAACGCTCGCCGGCCAGATCGTGATGGAAGGTTTTCTCGATCTGCGCCTGCCGAGCTGGGCGCGGCGGCTGCTGACGCGCGGCATCGCAATCATTCCGGTGATCGCGGTCGCCGCGATCTATGGCGAGCGCGGCACGGCGGATCTGCTGGTGTTCAGCCAGGTCGTGCTGTCGATGCAGCTCCCCTTCGCCGTGATCCCATTGGTGCGCTTCGTCTCCGACCGCCGCAAGATGGGCCAGTTCGCGATTCCCACATGGGTCGCCGCGATCGCGTGGATCGTCGCCGGCGTGATCGTGGTTCTGAACGTGAAGTTGCTGGTGGATATTCTGTTCGGGTGAGCGCCGGCCAACATACTCTTGTCATCGCCCGCGAAGGCGGGCGATCCAGTATTCCGAGACGCCTGCGATAGAACTGAGAAGCTGCGGCGTACTGGATGCCCCCGCCTTCGCGGGGCATGACGAGAGAGTGCGCGTGCGTCAGCTAATCCTGCGGCTCGGACGCCGCATCGCCCTGCGCGTCGATGCGCAGCCAGCCCGACGGCGCGAGACGCTGCTGCGGCAGGAAGCGGGCCTTGTAGTCCATCTTCTTGGAGCCTTCGATCCAGTAGCCGAGATAGACGTAAGGAAGTCCCTGACGTCGCGCCCGGGCGATGTGGTCGAGGATCATGAAGGTGCCCATCGAGCGGCTGACCTGGCTCGGCTCGAAGAACGAATAGACCATCGACAGGCCGTCGCTGAGCACGTCGGTGAGTGCGACGGCAATCAACTCCTCGCCGCGGCCGGTGATACCGCTGTCGGGGCCGCGCTTGCGGTACTCGATGATGCGGGTCTCGACATGGCTGTCCTCGACCATCATGGCGTAGTCCAGTACGGTCATGTCGGCCATGCCGCCATGGCGGTGGCGGGAGTCGAGATAGGCGCGGAAGACCGAATATTGCTCGGAGGTCGGCACGGCGCTGCGCTGCTCGCCGATGATGTCGGCGTTGCGCGCGATGACCTTCCGGAAGTTGCGGGAGGGCCGGAACTCGTTGGCGACCACCCTAACCGAGACGCAGGCGCGGCACTGGTCGCAGGCGGGCCGGTAGGCGATCGACTGGCTGCGGCGGAAGCCGCCATGGGTCAGGAGGTCGTTGAGGTCGCCGGCGCGCTCGCCCACCAGGTGCGTAAACACCTTGCGCTCATGCCGGCCCGGCAGATACGGGCAGGGGGATGGCGCCGTCAGGTAAAATTGGGGGGTGTCGCGCGAGTGCTGGGTCAAGGGACGTCGTGGGCCTCCGAATTATGTGTCAGCATCGCGCTGCGAAAGCCTCCGGTCAATCGGTCAGCTCGGCAGATCAGATCAGTCAGGTTAGCGGATCCCGGTTGACAGGTCCTTGATCACCCGGCTCTCACCAGGTCCTTGCCGCCTGGGACACGGGCGCCCGGACCGAATTGTTGATGACGACCGTCCCCAGCACGAAATCGTGCAGCAGGCGCCGGCGGCCATTGAACAGCCCGATCAGCACCACGAAGGGCGTCAGGAACGACACCGTCACCCAGAACAGCACGGCGTGGGTGGCGCCGAGCACGAAATAGCCGGGGGCGCCGTACCAGGTGCGCAATTCGAGGTCCATCAGGCGCATGCCGATCGTTGCCGACGACGGACCGCCGATGCAGGCGCCGTAATAGACGATGGCCCAGATCACGGAGGCCGGCCAGGCCAGCCAGAACAGCGCCCAGCCGATGCCGAGCGTGACCACACCGAACAGGGCGATGAAGAGGTAGCCGAGGATCACCGGCACGGAGATCACGACCATGTCGACCAGGAAGGCGAACACCCGCCGCGTCGCGACGCCGCGGAACAGCTCCGGATGGACATAGGGATCATAGGCGTGCGGCCGTACCCCGCCGTCATTGCGCCAGGCGTTGCCTGAATTGCCTGAGTCCGAATACGACATGGTCCGACCTCCCAGGGAAAACTCCCGTGGCGGGAGATGGGAACAAGCCATCTCCGTGCCAAGGGCGCGCTGGGATTAATTAGCCGAAATATTCCGGCGATTCGGGGGCGAGGAGGCCGCTCGGGCAACTGCCGTAGAGTGGGTAGAGGCGCGTTAGCGCCGTCCCCACCATCTTTTCTCGATGAGAAGGCGGTACGGTGGGCACGCTACGCTTTGCCCACCCTAAGAAAACTACACCTGCGCCCGCAGCTTCTCCGCCGCCTTGGGCGCGAAATAGCTGAGCACGCCGTCGGCGCCGGCGCGCTTGAAGGCGAGCAGGCTCTCCATCATCGCGCGCTCGCCGTCGAGCCAGCCATTGCCCGCGGCGGCCGCGATCATCGCGTATTCGCCGGACACCTGGTAGGCGAAGGTCGGCATCGCGAACGTGTCCTTCACACGGCGGACCACGTCGAGGTAAGGCATGCCCGGCTTCACCATTACCATGTCGGCGCCCTCGGCGATGTCGAGCTCGACCTCGCGCAGGGCTTCGTCGGTGTTGGCGCTGTCCATCTGGTAGGTGCGCTTGTCGCCGGTCAGCGTCTTGGCCGAGCCGATGGCGTCACGGAACGGACCATAGAAGGCGGAGGCGTATTTGGCCGCATAGGCCATGATCTGCACGTCGAGCAGGCCCGACCGGTCCAGGCCTTCGCGGATCGCGGCGACGCGGCCGTCCATCATGTCGGAGGGCGCGATGATGTCGCAGCCGGCTTCGGCCTGCACCAGCGCCTGACGCACCAGCACCGCGACCGTCTCGTCGTTCAGGATCTTGCCGTCGGTGATCAGGCCATCATGGCCATGGCTGGTGAAGGGATCGAGCGCGACGTCGCAGAGGACGCCGATCTCCGGAAATTCCTTCTTGATCGCGCGCACGGCCTGGCAGACCAGATTGTTCGGATTGGTCGCCTCCGAGCCTCCCTCGTCGCGCAGGGACGGCTCCGTGTAGGGAAACAGCGCGATGCAGGGGATGGTGAGCTTCATGGCGCGCTCGGCCTCGCGCACGGCCTGGTCGACGCTGAGGCGGTCGACGCCCGGCATCGAGGCGACCGGCTGGCGCTTGTTATTCCCGTCGATCAGGAACAGCGGCCAGATCAGATCGTCGGTGGTGAGCACGTTCTCGCGCACCATGCGCCGGGCCCATTCGGCCTTGCGGTTGCGGCGCGGCCGGACGGTCAGATCGAGGGCAGGGGAGGCGGCGGCACCATCCTGGCGCGAGACCTCGCGCAGTTCGATCGGACGTCCGTATTTGATCGCCATCACTCTTCCTCCGTCTGGAATTATTCTTATACCAGCTTTCACGGTTCCCGTCACCGCGGCTTGACCTGCCGCAAGAGATGGCAGCCGATTGATTTTGCGGGGCGAACCAGCCAGAAGGGGGCCATGTCCGAGATCTCCTCCCGCGATGCGGCCCGCGACGGCGCCCTGGCCAGGGACGCTGCCAGAGACAATGCCCGCGAAAGCGCAATGTCGGTGGCGGCGATCTCCTCGGAGCGCCAGGAGTCCGACGACAATGTCTGGACCCGAAGGCTGGTGCTGTTCCTGCGGGTGATGGCGCTGCTCTCGATCCTCAAGGGCCTCTACCATTGGGCCCAGGTGACCGGCTTCGTCGGCGGCGAGGACGAGGCGTTCGAGAACCAGTCGATGGCCTGGCAGGCCTCGACCATCTACTTCGCCGTGATCGAGCTCGTTGCGGCGGTCGGCCTGTGGCTGGCAACGCCCTGGGGCGCGGTGGTGTGGCTGACGACCGTGGTGTCGATGGCCGTGATCGAACTGATGTTCCCTGGCATCTATGGCGGCAGCCTGATCGTGGTCGGTGTCGAAGCCTCGATGCTCGCCGCCTATCTCGCGCTCGCCTGGATGGCCGCGCGCGAGCGACCGCCATAGCGTGCCGACTCTCTCGTGCCCCGGACGCAATGCAGCGCGTCCCTGGCGATGCGAAGCATCGTCCAGTGAGGCGTGATGCGTTGCAGAGCCTGGGCCCATCTTTCCGCAATCTCGCTTGTGGCTTCTGGAGCCCGGATCTGCGCCGCGCTCGTCCGCCACACGCGAGCTGAGTTGTGCGCGCTTGGTTGACCACGCGTTGCGTAAAATTTGCCGTAACTCTTCGCTAACCAGCCCGTTTCGCCACAGCCGTTACGCGTCCGTTTCGAAACGGGGCGGGGCTGTTCTGGAATGCGACAATCGGGGCGGACGGAGGGTGAACAGGACCTTGCGAGGGTCAACAGACGGTTGCGAAAAGCCCTTGTGGCACAGGCTTAATCAGCAATTCACTGTCTTAAATTCATGATCTCTTTATTCTCTTATTTAAGCCGATCTTCAAACGCCCCCCTTAAGTTGCACCTATCAGACGGGACAAAAGTTTCGTCGAATAAGTGTCGATAAAAACGACAACAGGGGAAGTGTCATGATGAAAGCCGTCGCAACTGCGGCAGATACCGCGGAGCGCGTTTCCGGCCAGCAGGGTTCGGTGCAGTCGCTCTATCTGGAAGCCTTGACGCTGGTGGAGCGGCTGCATCGCCGGCTGCTCGACGTCATCAAGGACGAGTTCGATCGCCGCGGCCGCGCGGACATCAACTCGGTGCAGGCTCTCCTGCTCTACAACATCGGCGACAAGGAGCTGACCGCTGGCGAACTGCGCACGCGCGGTTACTATCTCGGCTCCAACGTCTCCTACAATCTGAAGAAGCTCGTCGAGCTCGGCTTCCTCGATCATCAGCGCTCGCGTGTCGATCGCCGCTCGGTGCGCATCCGCCTGACCCCGCAGGGCCAGGAAGTGCGCCGCATCGTCGACTCCCTCTACCAGAAGCACGTCAAGACGGTGGAGCAGGTCGGCGGCATCTCCGGCGAGGAGTTCTCGACCCTCAACAAGTCGCTGCACCGCCTGGAGCGGTTCTGGACCGACCAGATCCTGTATCGCCTCTGATTTTTCCGAGGGATGGCCAAGCCGGCCCTTAACAAGACCGGCAAGCCCTCTCGAACGTGCCTGACTTCCCCCCAAGCGCATCGGCCCGGCATTGCCCGGACCGGTGCGTTTTGTCGTCTCGCGGTTACGAAAAATCGGACGCGCCTGCGGAACCAGTTCCCGGCCGCGCGGTTATCTCGCCGGAGTCGGAGGGTGTAATGCTGGTCGAACGCGGTCTGCAGGCGATGAACGTCGAAGTCGTGAGCGAGGCCTATGCTATCGCTGCGAACTATCTCCGTCGCTCCGGTGCCATTCCCGACACGCTGGTGACCAACGAGCGCCTGCTCGAGATCATCGTCAAGATGATCCAGCACGACGAGCCCAACAAGATCAGGCTCGCCAACAAGGCGATCGCCAAGTTCCAGGCCCAGTCCGGCACCCGCGCGGTTGCCTGATCCCGTGTCTGAAAATCAATCCTCGATCAGCCAATCCCAGACAGAGGGTGCCATGGACGCTGCCATCGACCGCATCATGCAGACCTATGACTTGCTCGCCAACCGCACCTCCGCCGCGAGCGCAGAGGCAAGGGAGAAGGTCACAAACTACGTCAGGACGCTGTTCGAGGCCGGGGAAAAGGACGCGCACAGGCTGACGGTGTACGGCTTGACTTACCTGCGTCAGCTCGACGGCAGCGTGGACCAGGTCAAGGCGGGCTATACGGGGTTGTGAGAAGGGCGGCTGGTCCGCTCTGGAAGCTGCAATTCCCGGATTAGCCGCCGATCGACTCGCGCCCCGGGCTATTTGGTTAACGATCAGCCCCCGTCGGCCGGGCGAACCGGCCCGTAAGCGGGCGGGCGGCTGGAAATCCCCCAATCCCACCATATCTTGCACAAATATCAGGCCCGACCCGCAACCACTTGGCCTGTTGCGGCCGATGTGGTAGATCGCGCTCGCAGCTTCCGATCGCCACACCAGACCCGTCCGTAGCCCGCCAAGAGGCTGCGGCGGTGGAGATATTCGCAAGATGACCCTCGCCCAAACCGCCTCCGCGCCCGACTCGTTTTTCACCGCCACGCTGGACCAGGCCGACCCGGAAATCGCCGCCGCCATCAAGGGCGAACTCGGCCGGCAGCGCCATGAGGTCGAGCTCATCGCCTCCGAGAACATCGTCAGCCGTGCCGTGCTGGAAGCGCAGGGTTCGGTGATGACGAACAAATACGCGGAGGGTTATCCGGGCGCGCGCTATTACGGCGGTTGCGAGTGGGTCGACGTCGCCGAGACCCTCGCGATCGACCGCGCCAAGAAGCTGTTCGGCGCCAATTTCGCCAATGTGCAGCCGAACTCCGGCAGCCAGATGAACCAGGCGGTGTTCCTGGCGCTGCTGCAGCCCGGCGACACCTTCATGGGCCTCGATCTTGCGGCCGGCGGCCATCTCACCCACGGCTCGCCCGTCAACATGAGCGGCAAATGGTTCAAGGCCGCGCACTACACCGTGCGCCGCGAGGACCAGCTGATCGACATGGATGCGGTCGCGAAGCAGGCCGAAGAGGTCAAGCCGAAGCTGATCGTCGCCGGCGGCTCTGCCTATTCGCGGCCTTGGGATTTCAAGCGTTTCCGCGAGATCGCCGACAGCGTCGGCGCGTATCTGCTGGTCGACATGGCGCACTTCGCGGGCCTCGTCGCCGGCGGCGTGCATGCTTCGCCGGTGCCGTATGCCCACATCACCACCACCACGACGCACAAATCGCTGCGCGGACCGCGCGGCGGCCTGATGCTGTGGAACGACGAGGCGCTGACCAAGAAGTTCAACTCGGCGATCTTCCCGGGCCTGCAGGGCGGCCCGCTGATGCACGTCATCGCGGCGAAGGCGGTCGCCTTTGGCGAGGCGCTGCGCCCGGACTTCAAGATCTACGCGAAGAACGTCGTCGAGAACGCCAAGGCGCTGGCCGAGACGCTGAAGAGCCACGGCTTCGATATCGTCTCCGGCGGCACCGACAACCATCTGATGCTGGTCGACCTCCGGCCGAAGGGCCTGAAGGGCAACGTCTCGGAGAAGGCGCTGGTTCGCGCCGCCATCACCTGCAACAAGAACGGCATTCCCTTCGATCCGCAGTCGCCGTTCGTCACGTCCGGTATTCGGCTCGGCACCCCCGCGGCGACCACCCGCGGCTTTGGCGTGGCTGAATTCCAGCAGGTCGGCGGCATGATCGCCGAGGTCCTGAACGCGATCGCGCAATCCGACGACGGCAAGGCGCCGCTGGTCGAGGCCGCGATCAAGGAACGGGTCAAGGCGCTCACCGACCGCTTCCCGATCTATCAGTAGAGTCAGGTTCAACGGATGCGCTGCCCGAACTGCAACAGTCTCGATACGCAGGTAAAGGACTCGCGTCCGACCGAGGACTCTTCCGTCATCCGCAGGCGGCGCGTGTGCGTCGCCTGCAATTTCCGCTTCACCACGTTCGAGCGCGTGCAGCTGCGCGAACTCACGGTGATCAAGCGCAACGGCCGCCGCGTGCCGTTCGACCGCGACAAGCTGATGCGCTCGGTGTCGATCTCCTTGCGCAAGCGGCAGGTCGAGCCGGAGCGGGTCGAGAAGATGGTGTCCACCATCGTCCGCGAGCTCGAGACCGGCGGCGAGGCCGAAATCTCCTCCGAGGTGATCGGCGAGACCGTGATGGAGCATCTGCGTACGCTCGACGACGTCGCCTATGTGCGCTTCGCCTCCGTCTATCGCAATTTCCGCGAGGCCAAGGATTTTGCCGACGTGCTCGGCGAACTCTCCGGCGAGGAGGAAGCGCGGCTTGCCGCGATCCGCAAATGATCTTCCGTATCCTGGAAGATCAGTTCGCCCGGAAAATCCGCGACGCCAAGGACGCCGATCGCCGCTTCATGCAGCTGGCCCTGGCGCTGGGTAGGCGCGGGCAGGGGCGGACCTGGCCCAATCCGGCTGTCGGTGCGGTCATCGTCAAGGACGGAATCATCGTCGGCCGCGGCTGGACGCAAGCAGGCGGGCGGCCCCATGGCGAGCCCGAAGCGCTGCGGCGGGCCGGTGAGGCTGCGCGCGGCGCCACGCTGTACGTCACGCTGGAGCCGTGCTCGCATTTCGGCAAATCGCCGCCCTGCGCCGATGCGGTGATCGCGGCCGGCATCACGCGCGTTGTCTCGGCGATCGAGGATCCCAACCCGGAGGTCGCCGGCCAGGGCCACGCGCGCCTGCGCGCCGCCGGCATCACGGTGGATGTCGGTCTGTGCGCAGCAGAGGCCGCCTTCGACCATGCCGGCCATTTCCGCCGCATTCGCGATCACCGCCCGCACGTGATCCTGAAGCTCGCGGTCTCGCCCGACGGCAAGATCGGCTCGGTCGGTGGCAAGCCGCTCGCGATCACCGGCGAGGCCGTGCGCAACCGCGTGCATCTCTTGCGCGCGCAGAGCGACGCCATCCTGGTCGGCATCGGCACGGTGCTGGCGGACGATCCGCAACTCAACTGCCGCCTGCCGGGCATGGAAGCGCGTTCTCCGGTGCGGGTCGTGCTCGACCAAAATCTGCGTATTCCGGCCACGAGCCGGCTAGTGCATTCCGCGCGCGAGACGCCGCTCTGGGTCGTCAGCTCCGAACTCGCCGAAGCGGCCGCGGCGACCCGCCTTGGCGCTGCCGGCACGCAGGTCATCCGCATACCGCCAGGGAGCGCCTCCGGGCTCGATCTTCCGGCGGTGCTGCAGGCTCTGGCCGAAAAAGGCATCTCGCGGCTGATGGTCGAGGGCGGCAGCCGCGTTGCGGCATCTTTCGTGGCAGCCGACCTCGTCGACGAGATCTGGCTGTTCCGCGGCGCGGAGGCGGTTGGCGCCGACGGGGTGGATGCGCTCGATGCATTGCCCCTGTCGAAAATCACGCAGTCGCAGGCGTACAAGGTTCATGCTAGCGAGACGTTCGGCAAGGATACTCTCACCATCTACGAGCGCGCCTAACATGTTCACGGGCATTGTCACCGATATCGGCGAGATCGTCGCCCTCACGCCGAAGGCGCAGGGCCAGCTGCACCGGCTGCGCATCGCCTGCAACTACGATCAGGCCACCATTGCAGACGGCGCCTCGATCGCCAGCAACGGCGTGTGCCTCACGGTGGTTGCTTCCGGCGTCGCAGGCGGCAGAACCTGGTATGAGGTCGATGCTGCCGCCGAGACGCTGGCGATGACGACTGCGAAGCACTGGAAGGTCGGCACGCTGCTCAACCTCGAGCGCGCGCTGAAGATCGGCGATGAGCTCGGCGGCCATATCGTCGCCGGCCATGCCGACGGGATCGCGACGCTCGTCAGCCGCGAGGACCTGCCCGACATGGCGCGGTTCGAGCTTTCGACCACGCGGGAGCTGGCACGGTTCATCGCCACCAAGGGCTCGATCACGCTCGACGGCGTCTCGCTGACGGTCAATACGGTGAATGACGTGACGTTTTCGGTGCTGATCATCCCGCATACGCTGACGGTCACGACGATCGGCGGCTGGAGGGCGGGATCCGAGATCAATATCGAGGTCGATCTGATGGCCCGCTACGCAGCGCGGCTGACGGAAATGAAGTGACGGCGCATCAGGTTCGTCATGCGCGGGCTTGACCCGCGCATCCATCCTCTTAAGAGGTGCTTGCCCGATGGATTGCCGGGGCAAGCCCGGCAATGACAGAATAGGTTGACCATGGCAGACGCGCGGCGCGCACCCCTGAAGGACCAGACTGACGTTTCCGGCGCACGCGCGCTGATCGTCGAGGCGCGGTTCTATGATGATCTCCAGGACGCGATGCTCGAAGGCGCCGTAGCCGAGCTGAAGGCGGCCGGCATGACGCATGACATCATCACGGTTCCCGGTGCGCTGGAGATCCCGGCTGCGATCGCCATCGCCGTCGATGCGGCCGCCGCCAGCGGCAAACCCTATGACGCGGCGATCGCGCTCGGCTGCGTGATCCGCGGCGACACAATCCATTTCGAGATCGTCTCGCAGGAATCCTCGCGCGCGCTGATGGACCTTGCGGTGGCGCGCCAGCTGCCGCTCGGCAACGGCATCCTCACCGTCAACAATGAGGACCAGGCCTGGGCGCGGGCGCGCGCCAGCGACCTCAACAAGGGTGGCGATGCCGCCCGCGCGGCGATCGCGATGCTGCGCATCAAGCGCCGGCTGGCGCGGGCTTGATCATGGCCGACAACAACAAGAAGCCGCCCGCTGGCACCGAGAAGAAAGCGAACCGGCGCGGTGCGGCGCGGCTCGCCGCCGTGCAGGCGCTGTACCAGATGGATATCGCCGGCGCCGGCATCAACGACATCTTCGCCGAGTTCGAGAGTCACTGGCTCGGCAACGAGGTCGAGGGCGATACCTATCTGCCCGCAGAAGCAGCCTTCTTCCGCGATGTCGTCTCCGGCGTCGTGCGCGACCAGAAGAAGCTCGATCCCCTGATCGACGAGGCGCTCTCACAGGGCTGGCCGTTGAAGCGGATCGAGGCCATCCTGCGCGCGGTGTTGCGGGCGGGGGCCTACGAATTGGAGCATCGCAAGGACGTGCCGGGCCGTGTCGTGATCTCCGAATATGTCGATGTCGCCAATGCCTTCGTCGACCGTGAGGAGACCGGCATGGTCAACGCCGTGCTCGACCAGATCGGCCGCCAGTTTCGCGGCGACGAGTTCGGGCGGGGGTGAATTCTCGCGAGGGCGGTGAATTGATGCGAGACGGCTGCCCCATGCTCCGCTGTCATCACCCGCGAAGGCAGGTGATCCAGTACGCCGCAGCTTATCAATCTGACACTGCCGTCTCTGGAATACTGGATCGCCCGGTCAAGCCGGGCGATGACAGCGATTGGCGGGGTTTACGCTGATGGCAAACAATCCCTCCGCCGAAGACTCCCTCATCGCGCGCTATTTCAAGCCGCTGGCGACCGATCCCGGCGCGTTCGGGCTGGTCGATGATGCCGCGGTGCTGGCCGCGTCCGGCGACGATATCGTGGTCACCACCGACGCCATCGTCGAGGGCGTGCACTATCTTGCCACCGACCCGCCCGACACCGTCGCGCGCAAGGCGCTGCGGGTGAACCTGTCGGATCTCGCCGCCAAGGGCGCGGCCCCCGCCGGCTTCGTGCTGACGCTGGCGCTGCGCAGCAAGGACGATTCCTGGCTCAGACCGTTCGCCGATTCGCTCGGCGAGGATGCAAGAACCTTCGCGTGCCCGCTGCTCGGCGGCGACACGGTGTCGACGCCGGGACCGCAGATGATCTCGATCACCGCCTTCGGCCGCGTGCCCAAGGGACGGATGGTCGGTCGCACCGGTGCGAGGCCGGGCGATCGCATCCTGGTGACGGGAACGATCGGCGATGCCGCGCTCGGCCTCGACGTGCTCACCGGCGGCACAGCAGCGAGGGCGCTCACGTCCGATCCCGTCGCAAGGGACGCTCTCGTCTCTCGCTATCGCATCCCGCAGCCGCGTAACGCTGTGGCGCAGGCCGTGCGCGACCATGCCTCCGCCGCGATGGATGTCTCCGACGGGCTCGCCGGCGATCTGACGAAGCTCTGTGCGGCGTCAAGTGTTTCGGCCACGGTCGACGTGACGCGCGTGCCCCTGTCAGCCGCGGCGGCCGGGTTGATCGGGCGCAATGTCAGTTGCGTCGAGACGCTGCTTGCGGGCGGCGACGATTACGAGGTGCTGTGCACAGTGCCGCCGGCGCAATGCGATGCGTTGATCGCCGCGGGGCAGGCGGCTGGCGTTGCCGTCACGATCATCGGCACGATCGTCGCGGGCCATGAACGGCCGCGCTTCCTGGACGGGCAGGGCCAGGAATTGGTCCTCAAGCGCCTGTCCTACAGCCACTTCTGAACTCAACGCCGCATCGAATCCATCCGCCTGCGGCTTTGCGCGATCGCCGGTTCTCGCAACCCCGGCGTAAGCCAGCGCCTGTATCAGCGCCCTTGATGCATACGCAGCCAATGGGTTTGATTCGATGACGGCGGCCGTTTCGAGCGCGGGCGAGGCGAAGGTTGTCCCGGGGAGGGAGTGCGGCAGCTGCACGCTCTGTTGCAAGGTCTACAACGTGGTTGAGCTCGGCAAGGCCGCCGGCAAATGGTGCTTGCATTGCAAGCCCGGCCGAGGCTGCACGATCCACGACACGCTGCCAAACGAATGCGCGGCGTTCAATTGTCTCTGGAAAACCATGCCGTCGATGTCGATGCAATGGAAGCCCGATCAATCGAAGATGGTGCTCACCTTGCACCCGGAGACCAACAACATCCATGTCGTGGTTGATCCTGGCCTGCCATCGGCCTGGACCCGGACCCCTTATCACGACCAGTTGCGCGGGTTGTCGAAGACCAACATGGCGCAAGGCCATCTCGTGGTGGTCCTCGTCAATGAGGTGGCGACGCTCATTCTGCCCGACCAGGATGTGCCGCTCGGCGTCCTCAAGCCCGATCAGGTCGTTTCGGTGACGCAGGAGACAGGTCCGGGCGGCGGCGTCTATGATGTCAAGATCGTCACCCGGCGCACCACTGTCGACGGGCAGACCCTGGAGACGGCGTCGATGTCCCGTCATCCCGTCAAGTCCGCCGCCTGAGGCAGAGGCGGGATTGCGGCAAACCAGTGTGCCGAACAGGCGCCTGGAGGCATGTCCGCACAGCCGGCGTCTACGACCTAAATACCTGCCGAGTTCGCCGTTTCGGCCGCTTCCGGCGTTGCGCCCTCATTGCGATTTTGGCAGTCTCGCGGCCGACTGAGGTTGCCCTGAGGGCGGCCTTGTTCAAAATCAAGGCGCCGCACCGCAAGACGGACAATAAAAGGCGCCGGGGACACATCAAGGATCTGAGGCAGAAAATCACATGACAGCATTATTGTTGATAGTGCTCTGCGGAGTGCTTTCCGTCGTCTACGCGATCTGGGCGACGTCTTCGGTGTTGAGTGCGGATGCGGGGTCGCCGCGCATGCAGGAGATCGCGGGAGCGGTGCGCGAAGGCGCGCAGGCATATCTCCGGCGCCAGTACACCACGATCGGTATCGTCGGCATCGTCATCTTCGTGCTGCTCGTCTATTTCCTCGGTGTTTATGTCGCGATTGGTTTTGCCATCGGCGCCATCCTGTCGGGGGCGGCCGGCTTCATCGGCATGAACGTCTCGGTCCGTGCCAATGTGCGGACCGCGCAGGCGGCGACCACTTCGCTCGCCGGCGGTCTCGAGCTCGCCTTCAAGGCAGGCGCCATCACCGGCATGCTGGTGGCGGGTCTGGCCCTGCTCGGCGTTACGCTCTATTTCGGCTTTCTGGTGCACTCGCTCAAGCTTGCGCCCGATAGCCGTGTCGTTGTCGACGCCCTGGTGGCGCTCGGCTTCGGCGCGTCGCTGATCTCGATCTTCGCCCGTCTCGGCGGCGGCATCTTCACCAAGGGTGCAGACGTCGGCGGCGATCTCGTCGGCAAGGTCGAGGCCGGCATCCCCGAGGATGATCCGCGCAACCCGGCCACCATCGCCGACAACGTCGGCGACAATGTCGGCGACTGCGCCGGCATGGCCGCCGACCTGTTCGAGACCTATGCGGTGACCGCGGTCGCCACGATGGTGCTCGCGGCGATCTTCTTCGCCAAGACGCCGATCCTCTCCAACATGATGACGCTGCCGCTGGCCATCGGCGGCATCTGCATCATCACCTCGATCATCGGCACCTTCTTCGTGAAGCTCGGGCCGAGCCAGTCGATCATGGGTGCGCTCTACAAGGGCCTGATCGCAACCGGCGTCCTGTCGCTGGTCGGCATCGCCGGCGTGATCTACTTCCTGATCGGCTTCGGCAAGCTCGACGGCGTCGACTATACCGGCATGGCGCTGTTCGAATGCGGCATCGTCGGACTCGTCGTCACCGCGCTGATCATCTGGATCACCGAATACTACACCGGCACGGACTACCGTCCGGTGAAGTCGATCGCGGCCGCGTCGGTGACCGGTCACGGCACCAACGTGATCCAGGGGCTGGCGATCTCGATGGAGGCGACCGCGCTACCCGCGCTCGTCATCATCGCCGGCATCCTCGTCACCTACAGCCTGGCCGGCCTGTTCGGCATCGCGATCGCGACCGCCACCATGCTGGCGCTGGCCGGCATGATCGTCGCGCTCGACGCCTTCGGCCCCGTCACCGACAATGCCGGCGGCATTGCCGAGATGGCGGGCCTCCCTAAGGAGGTGCGCAAGTCGACCGACGCGCTCGACGCGGTCGGCAACACCACCAAGGCGGTAACCAAGGGCTACGCGATCGGCTCCGCCGGTCTCGGCGCTCTCGTGCTGTTCGCGGCGTACAACCAGGACCTGAAGTTCTTCATCGCGGACTCCGCAAACCACGTCTACTTCAAGGGCGTCAATCCGGACTTCTCGCTGAACAATCCCTATGTGGTCGTGGGCCTGCTGTTCGGTGGCCTGCTGCCGTATCTGTTCGGCGCGATGGGCATGACGGCCGTGGGCCGTGCAGCCAGCGCGATCGTCGAGGAGGTTCGCCGGCAGTTCCGCGAGAAGCCGGGCATCATGCAGGGCACCGACAAGCCGGACTACGGCAGGGCGGTCGACCTGCTGACCAAGGCGGCGATCAAGGAGATGATCATCCCCTCGCTGCTGCCGGTACTCTCGCCGATCGTGGTCTACTTCCTGATCTACTTCATCGCCGGCGGTGGCGCGGCCGGCAAGTCGGCGGCGTTCTCCGCGGTCGGCGCGATGCTGCTCGGCGTGATCGTGACGGGCCTGTTCGTCGCGATCTCGATGACCTCGGGCGGCGGCGCCTGGGACAACGCCAAGAAGTACATCGAGGACGGCCATTACGGCGGCAAGGGCTCCGATGCCCACAAGTCCGCCGTCACCGGCGACACAGTCGGCGATCCCTACAAGGATACGGCGGGACCTGCGGTGAACCCGATGATCAAGATCACCAACATCGTGGCCTTGCTGCTGCTGGCGATCCTGGCGCACTGAGCGGCGTCGACGACCAACGACAAAACCCCGCGGCGAAAGCCGCGGGGTTTTTTGTTTGGCGGGTGGGACAGCCTCACCGGTCTTTGCGAGGGCAGCCTCACCCTCGCTGTCATCGTCCGCGAAGGCGGACGATCCAGTATTCCACAGACCTCGACGTCATGCGGAGAAGCCGCGGCGTACTGGATTCCCCGCCTTTGCGGGGAATGACATCGGTGGATGCTGTCTCTATCTGCGCGCCAACGCCTACTGCACATCCATCTGCAGTCCTTCCTTCTGGATGATGCCGGCGAACTTCGTCGTCTCGGCGTCCACGAAGGCGGCGAACTGCTCGGGGGTGCTGTAGTCGGCTCTGGCGCCCATCGCGGCGATGTTCTTCTTGACGTCGTCGCGCTCGAGCATGGCCTTGACCTGAAGGTTGAGCGCTTCGAGGACGGCGGGCTGCACACCCTTGGGCAGGAACACCGAGAACCACGAGGACACGTCGAAGTTCGCGAGTTCCGGCGCGCTCTCGCGCATGGTCGGCAGGTCCTTGGCGAGGTCGCTGCGCTCGGCCGTGGTGACGCAGAGCCCGGTGAGCGTGCCGTTCTGCACCTGCGGCAGGCTCGGATAGAGATTGTCGAACAGGATCTGGATGTCGCCGGCGAGCGCGGCCTGCAGCGCCGGCCCGGCGCCGCGGAACGGGATATGCGTCATCTTCAACCCGGTGAGCTGGAGAAACCAGGCTCCGGTGAGGTGAGGGCTCTGGCCGACGCCGGAGGAGGCGTAGCTGAGCTTGTCTGGATTGGCCTTCAAGTAGGCGATCAACTCAGCGACCGATTTGATGCCGGTCTTCGGATGCGCCGAGACGATATTCGGGATCCGGATCATGTTGGTGACCGGCTGCAACTGGTCCGGCTTGTAGGTGAGGTTCTTGAAGATGCTGTAGGCGATGGCATTCGGACCGGGATTGCCGATCAGGATGGTGTGTCCGTCGGGCTTTGAGCGGACCACTTCGGCGGTGCCGATCGTGCCGCCGCCGCCGGAGCGATTCTCGACGACGGCCGTTTGGCCCCATGCGGTTTGCAGATGCGCGGCAAGAAGCCGGCCCATGACGTCGGTCGAGCCGCCGGCCGCGGCCGGCACGATCACGCGGACGGTTTCGGTCGGCTTCCAGTCCGCCAGGCTCGATCGCGGCAGGATCGCTGCGGCCGAGAGGCCGGCGGCGCCGGCGAGTAGCTGGCGGCGGGACAGGAATTTCGTCTCGCGTTTGCTGGATAGTTTCTTGTGCACGAATCCACTCCCTGCTTCTTGCTTTGCGGAGAGCGTATGGAACACGGCGCGCAACGGCAAGTGGCGCGCAACGTCAAAGGCCGCGGTGCAGGCGGCACGACGCCGCAGGCTGGATTCCGGTCACGACGCGTTGCCTTGACGCGAACCGGAATCCGCTTCGCCCGAAAACGCTGTGAATGCTCAGTTGAAACTGAGCAGCTTGAACAGCGGCGCGAGGTAACTCATTTCCTGGCCCGACGTCGGCGTGGTCCGGCTGATGAAGTCGAAGATCTTGCCGTCCTGGAGACCGTAATTCGCCAGCCGGCGCACGCGCCGGTTCTTGTCGAAATAGACAGCGATGACGCGCTGGTCGACCACCCTCTGGTTCATGAAGGCGACCACGCGCTCGGAGCGCTGCGAGATATAGTAGAACACCTCGCCGTCGAGGGTTGCGACCGTGGAGGGCGTGCCCATCACGATCAGCACCTGGTCCTGGCTCGCGCCGATCGGAATCTGCTCCAGCGCGCCGGGCGGCAGGATATAGCCCTTCTGGAACTGCTCGCCGGTGCAGCCCGCAAGCGCAGCGCCGACCAGAGCCATGGCCGCGAACAGTCGCAAGGCGCGCCAGCATGTTTTAAGGTCACGCCAGCGTGCGTGAAAGCCGCGCAGCTTGTGCGCGCGCCGGGTGGTCTGGTTCGTTATCGTCATAGCGGAACTGATTCCGTCCCCTTGCGTCGCGCGAGGCGCTGAAGTACCGGGCGGAGGCTGCAATTGCAACACGCGCACGCCCGCTTGCGGAACCCACAATGGTTTGGCCGTTCAATCACTTCAGGAAACCCCGGCAAGCCCCGCGCGGCACCATTGAAGCCATCTATGGCATGATCGTGACGCAGGCGCGAGAACCCATATTTTACCGCGACTTGGGGGTCCCGGATACGGTTAACGGGCGTTTCGACCTGTTGCTGCTTCATCTCTGGCTGCTGCTGCGTCGCCTGCGCACGGTCCAAGGCGCTAATCAAGGCGCCACGCAAAGCGGCGCCACCTGGCTGTCGCAGGCATTGTTCGACCGCTTCTGCGAGGACATGGACGACAATCTGCGCGAGATGGGGGTGGGCGACCAGAGCGTGCCGAAGCGGATGCAGGCGTTTGGCGAGGCTTTCTACGGCCGCGTGCAGGCCTATGACCGGGCTATGGAGTCCGGCAGCGAGGCGCTGGCGCTGGCCATCTGCAAGAATATCCTGAACGGAGCCGGCCTGGCGCAGGCGCGGCAGCTCGCGGCCTACGCCGAGGCCACCGAGGCCGACCTCGGCCGTGCCGACGAGGCCGCGCTGTTGAACGCCTCCTTCCGGTTTCCCCCCGCGCTCACTGAGGACACGACACGATGAGCCGACCGAACGCCGAATCCAGACCCGATCCCTGGCGGTCTCCCGTCATCGTCGCGCAGCTTCCGGACACCGGGCTGCATCGCAAGCTCGAGGCATCGGCTGACGAGTTGCAGGCCATCGCCGAAGTTGGAGGCCTGCGGGAGGTCATTTCCGCCGAGGCAAGCTTCGACGTCGTGCCCAGGAGCGGCGGCCGAGTCGAGGTCACCGGCCGCGTCCGCGCCCGGATCGGTCAGACCTGCGTGGTCACGCTCGATCCGATCGAGAGCGACATCGACGAGGAAGTGGATTTGGTGTTCGCTCCCGAGGCCGAGGTTCGGCGAATGGCTGACCTGATCGAGGAGTGCGAGGACAATTCGGAGCCGCCGGAGGTGGCCGACCCGCCGGAACCGATCGTGAATGGAATCATCGACCTGGGACGGATCGCCACCGATGCGCTCTACCTTGCGGTCGATCCCTATCCGCGCAAGGAGGGGGCCGTGTTCGAGGCCGAGGTGATCGCCCCCGATCCGGAGGACCACCCGTTCGCAGCGCTCAAGGCACTTCACGACGGCAAGAAGGGCAAATAGCTGGGCATTCTACGCCGGGCCCGCTTTGCCATGGGGCGCGAGGGGTTTGCGGGATTGGGTTGAAAGACCGGCTCATCTCTCTGATTTCAATATATTTCTTTTGAAATCGCGCCCGTGCCCGAAGATCGCCCCGGCTGCAAAAGGCTGGGGGCAAGAGGTTGTTTCGGGATCGCAAAACGCTATTGTCGCGCGCCGGTCGGGGTGCGGCGTGGCGCCCGACCGGCCGCCATGTCCATGGCGCGCCCATCCCCGCGGCCCCGCTCGTTCAAGACCGCACCAGATCAGGTTTTCCAGGACTTTTATGCCAAGCAAGGTTCGCATCGCGCTGGACGCCATGGGGGGCGACGCTGGCGCCGCCGTGGTCATTCCAGGCGCCGCCATCTCGCTTGGCAGGCATCGCGACACCGAGTTCCTGCTGGTCGGGGACCGCGCCAGGATCGAGCCCGAGCTTGCCCGCTATCCGCAGCTCCGGGCCGCCTCGACCATCATTCATACCGACGTCGCCGTCAGCGGCTCGGACAAGCCGAGCCAGGCGCTCCGGCGCGGCCGCAAGACCTCCTCGATGTGGCTGGCGATCGATGCGGTCAAGAAGGGCGAGGCGGATGTCGCGGTCTCCGCCGGCAACACCGGCGCGCTGATGGCGATGTCGCGCTTTCATTTGCGCACGCTGAAGGGGATCGACCGCCCGGCGATCACGGGGATATGGCCGACCCGGCGCGGCGAGTCCGCCGTGCTCGACCTCGGCGCCACCATCGGCGGCGACGCGCACCATCTGGTGGCGCTGGCGCTGATGGGCGCGGCGATGGCCAGCGTGCTCTTCGACAAGAAGCGGCCCACGGTCGGACTGCTCAATATCGGCACCGAAGAGATCAAGGGGCACGAGGAGATCCGCGAGGCCGGAGAGATCCTGCGTGCCAGAAACCTGCCGGAGCTTGAGTATATCGGCTTCGTGGAAGGCGACGGTATCGGCAAGGGGCTCGCCGATGTCATCGTCACCGAGGGTTTCAGCGGCAATATCGCCCTGAAGGCCGCCGAGGGCACCGCGCGGCAGATGGCGGAGTTGCTCCGCAGCGAGATGCAGCGGAGCTGGCTGTCCAAGCTCGGCTATCTCTTCGCCCGCAGCGCCTTCCAGGCCCTGCGCAACAAGATGGACCCGAACAAGTCCAATGGCGGCGTTTTCCTGGGGCTGAACGGCCTCGTGGTGAAGAGCCATGGCGGAACCAGCGCCGAAGGCTTTGCCTATGCGATCGATGTTGGCTATGAGATGGCCCACTACGATCTCCTGAACAAGATCAATCAGATGCTCAACCGCGAGGGTGGTGCACTCAATTCCGTGCAGACCGCGCAGGAGGCTGTTTCGTGACCAAAATTCGTTCGGTCGTGCTGGGCTGCGGCTCGTATTTGCCGGAGCAGGTGGTGACCAACGCCCAACTGGCGGCTCGCATCGACACCTCGGACGACTGGATCGTCCAGCGCACCGGCATTCGCGAGCGGCACATCGCGGCCGAGGGCGAGTTCACCTCGCATCTGGCGATCAAGGCGGCGCAGGCCGCGCTCAGCGATGCCGGCCTCGACGCGCAGTCGATCGACCTGATCGTGCTGGCGACCTCGACGCCCGACAACACCTTTCCCGCGAGCGCGGTCGCCGTGCAGCACGGGCTCGGCATCAACCATGGCGCGGCGTTCGACCTGCAGGCGGTGTGCTCGGGCTTCGTGTTCGCGCTCGCCACGGCCGACAACTTCCTGCGCACCGGCGCCTTCAAGCGCGCGCTGGTGATCGGAGCGGAAACCTTCTCCCGCATCCTCGACTGGAACGACCGCGGCACCTGCGTGCTGTTCGGCGACGGCGCCGGCGCGGTCGTGCTGGAGGCGCAGGAGCAACCCGGCAATGCCGCGACCGACCGCGGCATCGTCACCACGCATTTGCGCTCCGACGGCCGCCACAAGGCCAAGCTGTTCGTCGACGGCGGGCCGTCCTCCACCCAGACCGTCGGCCATCTGCGCATGGAGGGCCGCGAGGTCTTCAAGCATGCCGTCGGCATGATCACCGACGTGATCGTCGATGCCTTCGAGGCCACCGGGCTCAATGCCGACAGCATCGACTGGTTCGTGCCGCACCAGGCCAACAAGCGAATCATCGACGCCTCCGCCCACAAGCTGCACATCGCGCCGGAAAAGGTGGTGCTGACGGTGGACCGTCACGGCAACACTTCGGCGGCCTCGATTCCGCTGGCTTTGTCGGTGGCGCGCAAGGACGGCCGCATCAAGCGCGGCGACCTCGTTCTGCTGGAGGCGATGGGCGGCGGCTTCACCTGGGGCTCGGCGCTGCTGCGCTGGTAGAGCCGCAATCGATCAAATTTTGCCGGAATCCGCGCCATTATCGATGCGTCTGCATTGATTAGCGCTGTTGACCGCCGTGCCGTAACCTCATAATTTCAGACAACAATTGTTCGCCGTGATGTGGGGCAGGGCGATGACTGATCAAAGTAAAACCGTAACGCGTGTCGATTTGTGCGAGGCCGTCTACCAGAAGGTGGGCCTGTCGCGGACAGAATCCTCTGCGTTCGTGGAACTGGTGCTGAAGGAGATCACCGACTGCCTCGAAAAGGGCGAGACGGTGAAATTGTCCTCATTCGGCTCTTTTATGGTCCGCAAGAAGGGGCAGCGCATCGGCCGCAATCCGAAGACCGGCACCGAGGTGCCGATCTCGCCGCGCCGGGTGATGGTGTTCAAGCCGTCGGCGATCCTGAAGCAGAGGATCAACACCCAGCATCGCACCAATGGCGACGCCAGCAAGGCGCAACCCGAGGCGTAAAGCCGCCTCGCGCGAAGGATGTGGCATTTGGACAAGGCGCCGGATGCGTTCCGAACCATCAGCGAAGTAGCGCAGGAACTCGACATTCCGCAGCACGTTCTGCGGTTCTGGGAGACCCGATTCTCCCAGATCAAGCCGATGAAGCGCAGCGGCGGCCGCCGCTACTATCGCCCCGATGACGTCGATTTGCTCAAGGGCATCCGCCGTCTGCTCTACGGGGAGGGTTACACCATCCGCGGGGTGCAGCGGATCCTGAAGGAACACGGCGTCAAATCGGTACAGGGCCTCGCTGACGGCGCGGCCGCGGTCTCGTTCGGCGCCATCGAGGACGCCATCGGCGCCAGCCTGATGGAGCCGGACGACGAGGCGCCCATCAAGGGCGTCACCGAGGCCGACGAGGACGACTATCAGGGCGACGAAGAGGAAGGCATCGACTTCCGCTTCACCGAGGTCGACGACGAGGACATCCTCACCACCTTCCGCAAGGCCGGCACCCAGGCCGCCCCGTCCGGCCCCAGCGCGCTGGACCGGGAACGGCTGGCGCGGGCGCTCGCCGACCTCGTCGCCTGCCGGGCCATGCTCGATCAGGCGCTGAACGACGGGTAAGGCGCCGCATTCGGCGGTCTTTGGGGCCGGTTCCCCGCCCCTGGGACGGCGATACCAAAATGGTGTCGCTCGCCTTGCGCAACGCGGCGATCCTAGCTAATGGAACGACGTTCGGAGCGTGGCGCAGCCCGGTTAGCGCACTAGTCTGGGAGACTAGGGGTCGGAGGTTCAAATCCTCTCGCTCCGACCATTTTATCAGGAAAACAGATGGATATCGGGGCGGTTTTGCCGCCCGCGGCGAGCACACCCATGGTCTCGCTCTCGGCCTAGGGCCAAGCGGCCGCGCTGCCTCTGTTGAATGAATTGCAGTCGATTCTCGCCAGGAGCGCTTCCACGAGATCGGTGTGGATCGCGGTTGGCATGCAGGTTCCGCGCTCGTTGTCATCCTTCGGTCCCTGCAGGATTTTTGGATTCAGCGAACACCGACAGCGGCCACGTCATCGAACGCCGAGCGTAATGACGTCAATGCGCGACGCACTTGCTCGATCGACGCAATCAGTTTTTCGGCGAGTAGAACCAGGTGATCTGTCGCCGGATCTCCGCGAAAATCGGCGAGGACGATCCGAATGCACTGATTGGCAAGATCGAGGACCCATACCGCGTGCATCATCTCTTCGTGCGTCCGCAGCTTAGACACGTCCATGGTCGCCATCGACCGCGCAATTCCGTGTAGCCGGCGTACTGCCGGGTGAGAGCAATCTTTTTGCGCGTTTCGTTTACCGGGAAAAAGCTCCACGACTTCCGACATGCTTTGGTTTCCAATAGCTAAATGAATTCCCGTAGTATTGCGGTGATCATTTAACGATTGAATACGAAGCCTATCGACATTCGGCAAAGGCCGGTAATTTTACCGTCCGACCACATCGGCCAAACCGTTCGCCTCGCTCATGTCCGCTGGGTGCCGGTCGCGACCGGATCGCGGACGTCGGGGATCAGCAGCTTGACGCGACAAGGGGGCGTTGCCGGGCATTCAAACATTGAAAAGTGATTGTCTCTAGGCTGCATCCCCTGACACTGCGAACCAAGCGCCTGGGCGGTCAAATCATGGGAACATGGGGTTCGGGACTCTATTCAAACGACATGGCTGGCGACATGAGGTCGTCGATCAAAGCCGTCCTGCGTTTGCCGTTTGATGAAGATCGTATCGTCGAGATCTTGCGCGAGAACGAGCAGGCCGCCGCGGACAATCCGAACGATGAAGATCACACTGTTTTCTGGCTTGTCCTCGCTCACCAGTTCGAAAGGCATGGCGTTGCGCACTCTCAGACCCTCAGCAAGGCGTTGGAGATCATAGACGGTGAGAGCGATCTCAAGATGATGGAGAAGCGTGGCATGAAGCCCGCTGATCTACGCAAGCGAGGCGCTATGCTCTCCGAACTGCGATCACGTCTGGTGGCAGCGCCATCGACCTCGAAGCCGCGCAAGACGATCAAGGCGCCGGAGCCGTTTGTCTTCGAAACGAATATTCTCTACGCATGTCCCGTGATGGGCAGCGGGGCCCGTGTCGTTCGGAAGTACCCCGATGGATCGATCTGGATTCCTGATGGCTGGCGCCAATTCGTGATTCTCAATAGAGGACGCGCCTTCGAATTTCTCGCATGGTACCAGCCCCTCGTATCCAAGAAGCCTGTGCAAGAAAAACCTCTGATCTCGCAGGCCGAAGACGATTTGTGGTGGCAACTGGACAGTCCGAAGACATGCTCTGCTCGCAAATTCAGCTTCAACGAGATTGAGGCGGTCGGCCCCCTCCCAATCGACGTAGCGAAGGCACGGGACCGCTTCCCAGCGAGGCAACGAGGTGTCTACCTTGGCTACGATGGGCGCAGTGCGGCAATCAATGACATCGGGATAGGCAATTCCATGTTTCCGAGCACAGATGATTGGCACAAATGGTACCTGCCCAAGGGCCTCTTGCCCGAGGAGGGCCCTACGATGATGCGTAGCCTTTCAGAAATTCTTGCGACTGGTGCGAAGTGACTGCCTCCTGACAGCGAATCCCTGGGAACTGGTTGGCACCCTGATTGCCAAAGCTGTCTCCGCTGGGGTCCTCGTTGTGATGGCCGCACACGGCGACGATGAGCGGCTGCTTCAGAGTTCCGGCATGCATGATCCCGACACCGCAGCGGCAGCGAACGCGGGATGATTTTTTGCGGACGGTGGCTTACTGGGGAGTTGTGACCGCCGTCACAGTGCGCGCCACCTCAATCGGTCTGGCGCTGCAAGCCGGAGGGACAAGGCGGCGCCGGGCGTCTCCTCTTGTCGTCAGTCGTTTTGCGGGCCGCTTTACGCGTGGCCCTTGATCTCGTAGTGACCCGGCACGCATTTGTAGCGCTCGAGACGCCAGTTGGCGTGATAGATCGGGTGCTCGCCCATCCATTTCGCAAGCGGTGCCTGTGCGCCGACCGCACATTGCATCATCGAAATCTCGGGCGTCATGTTGCTGTCGGTCACGATTTCCTCGACGCAACTGCCTGAACTGGCTGCGCTGAGCCGGCAGAGCACGGCAACGACGGTCACGAACATTCCAGTCACCTCATCGGTCGTTTCTGACCACCAAGAAGATGCAAGCGGAGTGCCAGCGCCTGTGACTGAGACAACACGCTGGCCGCGCCGATTCGCTCCCGGCGTCCCAACCCCCATTGGACGATTCGGATTGTAAAAAAATGCTCTAAAACCGAAGCAGGACAATTACGGGGGGAGATCCGGGGAGATACGGAGGAATGATCGATTATGGGGGCTGCGCCGCGCCGGCGGGCCTTCACAAGGCCTGCCTGGCCGTTACGCTTGAAGGCGTGCGGATCCTCGCCAGCAGAGCAGGACCGCCTCAAGGGTTCTGGAAACGCGAGGCTACACCATGAAGGCACGACCGACCGGCGTGATCCCGCCGATGACGACGCCGTTCCGCAAGGACGGCGAGATCGACTTGAAGCTCGTGGCGCCCCAGGTCGACTGGATGATCGGCGCGGGCGCGCATGGCGTCGCCGCCGGCGGCTCGACCGGCGAGGGGCATACGCTCGATCACGAGGAATATCGTGACCTGATAGACGCAACCGTCGAGGCGGTGAACGGGCGCATCCCCGTCATTGCCGGCATCATCGTGGATTCCACGCGCGATGCGATCCGACGCGGAAAGCTCGTGCGCGACATGAATGTCGCAGCCCTCCAGGTCACACCGGTGCACTATTTGTTCAAGCCGGATGACGAGGCCATGGTGGCGCATTTCCGCGCCATGGCCGACGAGACCGGCATGCCCATCATCATCTACAACGTGGTGCCGTGGTCGTATCTGTCGCCGGCGCTTCTGACGCGGATTATGACCGAGGTGCCGCTGGTGGTCGGCGTCAAGCAGAGCGCGGGCGATCTGAAGCTGTTTGCCGATCTCATGATGATGGCGCCTGACAAGCTGATCTACAGCGCGGTCGATGCGCTGATGTATCCGTCCTACACGCTTGGGGCCCATGGCTCGATCGCCGCGATCCTGACCGCGGCGCCGCATGCCTCCGTGGCGCTGTGGGATGCGGTGAAGGCGGGCGATCATCCGCGCGCGCTCGAGCTGCACCAGAAGCTGTTGACGCTGTGGAACGCGATCATTGCAGACAATCTGCCGGCCTGCACGCGCTACGCCCAGACGCTGCAGGGCCTGCCAAGGACTTTTCCGCGCGCGCCGATGCCGGAGGCCTCGCCCGCGCAGCAGGCCGCCACGCGCAAGGCGCTGGAGGCGCTGGGCGCGCTCAGCGGACAGCACATCGAGGCGGCGGAATAGTCCGTCCGCTGAAATAACCGATGTTGAACGGCAGCGCCGATCCGCTTTTACCTTCGGATGCGGCGCTGCTACATTTCGCGCGTGCTCGCGCCAGCCGCGCGCGCTGTCAAGAAACAGACCGACAAGGGAGGGCCGAAAGTCTCATGAAGGATTTCGCAGGAAAGATCGCCGTCATCACCGGCGGCGGCACGGGAATGGGGCGTGAGCTCGCACGACAGCTCGTCGCCGAGGGCTGCAATGTCGCGATGTGCGACGTCTCGGAGGCCGCGATGGCCGAAACCAAACGGCTCTGCGAGATCGAGAAGCTGCCGCAGGGACTGCAGGTCACGACGCACGTTGCCGACGTCTCGATCGAGGATCATCTCAAGCGCTTTCGCGACGAAGTCGCCGAGCAGCAGAAGACCGACAGGATCCATCTGCTGTTCAACAACGCCGGCATCGGCGGCGGCGGCAGCCTCTTCACCAACACGCGCGAGCAGTGGGAGCGCACCTTCAACATCTGCTGGGGCGGCGTCTATCTCGGCGTGCGCACCTTCCTGCCGATGCTGGTGGCCGCCGACGAGGCGCACATCGTCAACACCGCAAGCGTCAACGGCTTCTGGGCCTCGATCGGCATGGGACAGGCGCACACCGCCTACAGCTCGGCCAAGTTCGCGGTGAAAGGATTTACCGAAGCGCTCATCAACGACCTTCGGCTGCACGCGCCGCATGTCAAATGCTCGGTGGTGATGCCCGGTCATATCGGCACCTCGATCGTCTCCAACTCGCGCAAGGTGCAGAGCACCGACGGATCGGAACGCCTCAATCCCGACGAGGTCGTGCTGACGCGCAAGCGCATGGTCGCGAACGGCGTACCGGACGCCGACAAGATGTCGGACGAGGACATTCAGGCGGTGTTCGCCGAGCGCGCCCGCAGCTTCCTCGAGGATGCGCCGACAACGGCGGCGCAGGCTGCAACAATCATCCTCGACGGCGTGAAGGCCGAGCGCTGGCGCATTCTCGTGGGCGAGGATGCGAGGCGCCTCGACGAGCGCGTGCGCGCCACACCGGAGCAGGCCTATGACCGCGCCTTCTATGACAGTTTTGCGCAGGAGGTCGGCTGGCGGCTTGGTTGAAGTTTCTCCGGGTGGATCACTTGGCTGAGACTGTCAACGAAGCAGCGCTGAAAAAGGTATGATGATCATCATGGCAAGAGGCGAGGCGGTCGGTTTGCGCGCCACCTCTTGCCGATCCGCAGTGCCTTATGACGAATTGGAATGTCACGCATGCGACATCACCGTCGCTCCCGAATTGTTCAAGCGATGGTGATGGCAAACGGGTCTCATCCGGTGCAGCGCCGCTTGGTTGACGAACTAAAATAGTTTAGTCAATCAGGGTAACGCCATCACAACGCACAGCTCCGATGATACCCGCTTGCCTCTCCGACGACTGGATCCTCTGCCCGGAGAGAGAGGATATCTCTGCTGAATTCACGCGGCTTCTCACCGCGGCGCAGGAGGGCGGCGCCACCATCGCCGAATGCCTCATGATCGCGCGGCAGCTCAAGCAGGGCGGCGAGCAATCCTGGCACCGCGAGTGGAAGAAGCTCGCGCAAGCCAACAGGCAACGCGCCGAGTCGGCCTTCGCCGAAGGCCATCTGGCGACCGCGCAGCGCAACTGGCTGCGGGCGATGAACTACTATAGCGCGGCTGCGATGCCGCTGGACCACGCCGACGAGCGCCGCTGGGTGGCGGTGCTCGCCATGCAGGATTGCGCACGCCGCTTCCTCGCCGCGCGCAGTCCGGCCGGCGACGTCGTGACGATTCCCTGGGCCGACGACGGACACGCGCTGCAAGGCTATTTCCTGCCTGCGGCCGCGGCGAGCGGGCGCGCTCCGACCGTGATCTGCATCGGCGAGCCAGGACACCGCAAGGAGGAGTTCCTGTTCAAGCTCGCGCCGCATGCGCGCGAGCGCGGCTTGTCCATGCTCGCGCTGGACCTGCTCGGCGACCGCCGCGACGACTATGCCGATAAGCTGCTGCAGCGCCGCGATCTGGAGAGCGCGATCGGCAGCGTCATGGACTACCTGGAAACCCGCCCCGATGTCGATTTCGATCGCGTCGCGATCGTGGCGGATGGGTGGGGCTCCTCCTTCGTCGCGCGCGCAGTGGTGCAGGAGCCGCGGCTGGCCGCAGCCGTCTGCGACGGCGGCCTGTGGGATCTGCATGAACGATCCTTCTTCGCCAGCCGCTTTGCCATGAACGATCTCAGCATCGTGCCGGTGCCGTCGGCGCCGCTGATGGCCTCCAGCGCCGACTGCCCGGTGCTGATCACGCTCGGCGAGGATGGCTGGCTCAAGGCCGAACGGGCGCGCCAGCTCGTCCAGAAGTCGCGAATCGGCAGCTCGGATATCGTCCTGAAGGTGTTTACGGCGGCGGAGACCGGTGCGGCACAAGCCCACGCCGACAATCCGAGCCTTGCCAACGAGTACATCTTCGACTGGCTGGAATCGCAGCTCGGCGGCGCTGGCCGGCGGATCTGAACGCCGCCTGGAGCTTTCTCGGTTCTGATTGAATCAGAACCGAAGCTCTCGACTCTTGTTTTGACGCGTCTTCTTCACGCGAACCGGTATCCACTTCCCTCGAAAACGCTCTAGTATTCCAGCGATATCCTGACGCAGGCCTTTTCCAGGCGGTTCTTCAGCGTCGCGAGCTTGGTGGTGAATTCCGCGAGCTCTTCCTCGTCGAACTCCTGGAAGACGAATTCGCGAATCGACCGGTACTGCTCGTTGAGGCTGGCGATGTGCTTCTGGGTCTTCTCGACTAGCGACAGCCGCACCACGCGGGCATCGGTCGGCGAGGGCCGGCGGCGCAGCAGGCCCTTCTTCTCCAGCAACTTGGACTGGGTGGTGACGAAGGAGGGATCAACGTGGAGCAACTTGGAGACCACGTTGACGGGCACGCCGTCGTCCTTGTCGAGGTCGGAAATCGCCATCAGGATCAGCCATTGCGGTCCGCTGATGCCCAGCGTCCTCGCCCAGAACTGGCGCAACTCCTCCAGATACATGTTGATCGACGATATCTCCCAGGTGAATCGCCTGATGATATCCAGATTGCCGATGGAGCGGAGGCGCGCCCCTTCTTTCCTCGTCGCTGACACAGCGTCACTCCCCGTCATCATATTCATACCGGCGGCGTCGTGCAGGGGCATAGTCCACGCAAGTCTGCCCTGACGCAAGTGCAGAGCAGGGTAATTTTGTCACCAAAATTACAAAGATGAGCCACTCAGTATGTTGCCCCGCCCGGCAGTGTTGCGCGCGGGGCACAGGTTTGGCGAAACCACAAAGCTTATCTAATAAACTATTTTGATTAGCAGAATGACACAGGCATATTGGTCCGTGACGGTGGGGGGTTCTCGATCGTCCCGTTGCAGGTGGTTGGCTCACGTCCCTCGCGTTTCAAGCGGGTGTGTCCGAAAGCGCACAGCGGCCGAGCGGATTTGAAGAGACGGGGATCTGGGGGGCCTCACGGTCCGGTCTCCGCAAAATGAGCAACTTGGAGGTTTTATATGAGAGTGGTGAAGAGCCTTTTGCTCGGAACTGCGGCGGGTCTGATCGCCGTTGGTGGAGCCCAGGCGGCCGATCTTCCGGTCAAGGCCAAGGCGGTCGAGTACGTCAAGATCTGCTCGCTGTATGGCGCGGGCTTCTACTACATCCCGGGCACCGATACCTGCATCAAGCTCGGCGGCTATCTGCGTGCCGAAGTCGCGCTCAATGCCGGCGGCAACTACAGCGCCCAGTACAGCGGCGTGTTCGCGGCCAACAACCGCCTGAACAACTACTACTCGATGCGCGCGCGTGAAGACCTCAACATCGACACGCGTACCGCGACCGAATACGGCGTCGTCCGCACCTACTTCGATGCGGTCTTCAGCTGGACGACCGGCAACTATGTCGGCACCGGTTCGGGCACGGGCGCGACCCAGTACAGCGGCACGCTCGGCCTCAACGCGGCGGGCACGGGCCTGGTCGGCTCGAACAGCGGCGCCGTCAACGCCACCGACGGCACCATCTCGGGCGGCTCGCTCGGCGTGTACTACGCCTTCATCCAGTTCGCCGGCTTCACCCTGGGTAAGGCCGTGTCGCAGTTCGACGCGCCCTGGATCAACTACCCCGGCAACAACTTCGACCAGCTGGTCGGCGGCAGCGGCACCACCAACGGCGTCGTGCAGGCCACCTACACCGCTGACTTCGGCCAGGGCGTGACGGCGACGATCTCGGCGCAGGACCAGACGCAGGTCTTCCAGACCAACATCTGGAACACCGCGGGCATGTCCACCACCGGCGTGCTCGGTGGCGCCTACGGCACCAACGATCTCGGCGGCAGCCGCGCGCCCGACATCGTCGGTGCCGTTCGCGTCGACCAGGCCTGGGGCCTGTTCCAGGCGTCGGTTGCCGCGCACGACAACCACGTCGCCTACTACGGCGCGACCGAGACCACGGGGCATCCCGAGGACAAGTGGGGCTGGGCCGTTCAGCTCGCCCTGCAAATCAAGAACATCCCGACCGGTGCCGGCGACGTGATCAACGTCTCGGGCGTCTACACCGAGGGTGCGAGCCGCTACAACTTCCAGGAGCTGGCTGCGACCAGCTACTCGATGTTCGGCAGCTCGAGCGGCGCGTATCAGAGCATCGGCTTTGCCGGCGTGTCTGACGCGGTGTTCGGTCCCGGCGGCGGCCTCGAGCTGACCAAGACCTACGGTTTCCGTGGTGCCTACACCCACAACTGGAACCAGTACTGGAACACGGCGCTCTACGGCGCGTGGGCCGCGGTCAACTACAGCGGTACGGCCAAGAGCATGATCTGCAGCAGCGCTGCGTTCGCGACCCTGACCGGCACCTGCAACCCGGACTTCAACATCGGCCAGGTGGGCGTCATCACCCGCTGGACCCCAGTGAAGAACCTGACCTTCTCGGCTGACTTCACCTACAGCCACCTCGACCAGAAGTATTCCGGCGTGATCACGACCGGTGCACTGACGAGCGTCGGCAAGCCTGCAGCGACCTACGAGCTGAAGGACCAGGACACCTACAGCCTGCTGCTGCGCGCCCAGCGCAACTGGTAAGCTTTCGGGTTTCGAATGCGACGAGGCCCCGGCGGGACACCGCCGGGGCCTTTTTTCAATGCGGGCTTCGGAAAATCCGGCGTCCTGTGCAGGCAGCGAAGACGAGCCATGCGATTCGATTGCCTGCAAACTTATTTACTTACCTGAGTTAATCAGCTATATCGCTGTCAGTGTTTACGAAAGTAGCGCTCTTAGCTTCTGGCTAAGCCTCCAGAAACCTCCGGTAGTGCCCTGCCGGAGGTTTTTCTGTTGGGGAACGCCTCTTCAGCCGCGCATCATGCGGGCGCGCGAGTTCGGCCGGTAGGCGAGGCGGCCGTGGCCGGCGCAATAGGACTGACCATCGGGCGCGCTGTTGCCGCAGAAGCAGAAATCCTCCGCGCCCGGCGTCGAGATCGGCCAGCGGCAGCGGTTCTCGGACAGTTCCAGCAGCGAACAGCGATTGGCTTCCTCGATGGGGCCAAGCGCCACCGGCGGATGGGTCTCGCCGTAGATGGTGGCGAGCATCTGGTATTGCAGCCGTGGCACGGTGCGCGCCGCGCGCGCCGGCGCCGCGCTCCTGTCCTGAGACTTGCGGTCGTGGACCGTCCGGCCGCGCGTGAGGTTCAGCCGTGACAATTTGCCGATCACGGCGTTGCGGCTGACGCCGATGTCGGCGGCGATCTCGCGGCAGGACAGGCCGGCCTCGAAGTGCTGTTTCAGAAGTTCGATTCGTTCGTTGGTCCAGGTGGGTGAGAGAACAGGCATGTGTCGCGGTCCCAGGTTGCAGATGTCGGCCATCCGCATCGCAAGATCCGTCCGCCTCACGTCCGGCGCGCGCTCACGTCCTGCCATTGTCGCGAATCGACAAAAGCCCGTCCTTGATGGCGAGACGGATGCCTTCCTCGATCAGGGTACGTGCGACGCCGGGGACGCTGGTGCCGTGGGTGCCCTGTCTCACCAGCTTCTCCAGGTAGGTGATGGTCGAGAGCGCCAGGGTGACGGGAATGCGGTCAGTCTCGGCTTTTTCGGTGGCCATGGCCGAACGCTAGCCTCTTACTCGGGTACATAAAAGTAACGATTAAGAGTCTATTTAGGTTTGATGGCAGAAGTCAAATGCCGGCTGGGCGTGTCGCTCAGGCCATTGAAATAATGAAAAAAATTGACGCAACGCAGTGCGCCGCCCGGAACTCCGGGCGGCGGCGTGGCGTCGACACGCGAGGGAAGGGGCGGGCTCAGCCGTGCACGATCGCCTTTTCGATCATGCAATGGATGCCCTTGGAGCCGTTGACGGTCTGGGTCACCCGCAGATCGGCGGCGAGGCTGCATAGCGTGTAGGCATCCTCGCGCGACAGGCTTCGCTTCTCGCCGAGCAGCACGATCATGTCGCGCAGCGCGCGCACGGCGCACTGGTCGAGGTCGGGATCCATCGCCATGGTCATGTAATGCGTCGCCGTTTCGGCGCGCGGATAGTCGAGGCGCAAATCCTTGCGCAAGGTCAGGCGGAAGCGGCCCTGCAGCGCGGTCTCGATCGCGGTGACGCAGACCTCGCCGTCGCCCTGCACGCCATGGCCGTCGCCGCAGGAGAACAGCGCGCCCGGAACGAACACGGGCAGGTACAGCGTCGCACCTGCGCCGAGCTCCTTGTTGTCGAGATTGCCGCCCATCGCGCGCGGAACCAGCGAAGAGATGCGCCCCCAGGCTGGCGGCGGCGACACGCCCATCACGCCGAAGAACGGCTTCAGCGGCAAGTCCAAACCCCACGGCATGCGGCCGACCATGCGGGAACGGTCGAGCGGGATGTTGAGGATGCGCGTCTGGTGAAAATCGTCGGGCAGGGTGCCCGAGAGCGGCTTGATCATGTTCCAGCCCCAGTCCTGCCGGAGCTGGACGTCGAGGATCTCGACCGCGAGCACGTCGCCGGGCTCGGCGCCCTCGACAGCGATCGGGCCGGTGAGGATGTGGCCGGGCAGCATGCGCTCGTTCTCGGCGTGGACCTCGTACATCTCCGGCGGAATGTGAAATGTGTTGCGGTCGGGCAGCATGTCCGGGCCGCCGCTGATGGTGTCGACCGTCACCTCATCGCCACTCCTGACCGTCAGCACCGGCTTCAGCGCGGCCTCGAAGAAGCCCCAATGACAGGTTTCGGGGCTGGAATGCAGGTGGTGGTGGGTCATTTGCCGCGTCCAATCGGTTGCATCAGAACTCGTCATGAGAACCTGTTATGCCCGGGCTTGACCCGGCGATCGATCCTCTTTCAAGAAGATTTCTGAAGAGGGACGGGCCGGTCAAGCCCGGCACGATCAGTCCAGCGAGGCTCCCCTGTATTTCGTTCTATCCAAGACGGTCGGTACCGCGCTGCTGCCGATCAACCTGCTGGTCGAACTCGGCATCCTGTCGCTGCTGCTGATGGCGAGCCGTTTTGCCGCGCTCGGCCGCAAGCTCGCCGTGGTCACGCTGGTCCTGCTGGCGCTGTCTGCGTTCTCGCCGCTCGGCAATCTGCTGCTTTATCCGCTGGAGTCGCGCTTTCCCGCGTGGGACCCCTCGCGGGGCGCCCCCGACGGCATCATCGTGCTCGGCGGCTCCGTCGATTCCGACCTGTCGGCGGCGCACCGCACGCCGGTGGTTGCGTATGCGGCCGATCGCTTGATCGCACCGGCCGAGCTTGCTCGCCGCTATCCCAATGCGCGCATCGTCTTCACCGGCGGCTCGGCGAACCTGATCGCGACCGATGCGAGGGAGGCCGATTACGCGGTGCCGATCCTGGATAGCCTCGGTATCCCGAAGGAGCGGCTGATCATCGAGCGCGACTCCCGCAACACCTGGGAGAACGCGATCTTCACGAAGAAACTGGTGACGCTAAAACCGGGCGAGCGCTGGCTCCTCGTCACCTCGGCCTTCCACATGCCGCGCTCGATGGGAATCTTCCGCAAGGCCGGGTTCGATGTCGAGCCCTATCCGGTGGACTGGCGGATGGGCGGACGCGATGAGCTCTTCGCGTTCACGCGTCTGGGCAAGGAGGGGCTCGAAAAGACAGAGGTCGCGGTGCGCGAATGGATCGGCCTTCTGGCATACCGTGTCATGGGACGGACCGGCGAGTTGCTTCCGGGACCGGGCAAGGACTAGAACGAAGACGGTCAAACAAGAACACAGCACCGGCGCCTGATCGCCGGCGGGAGGATGCCATGCAGCAACAGAGCGCAGATCGGATCGATCTTGCCGGGCTCGTCGCCGATCTCAACAGCCTGCTGCGGCTGAAGACGACGGTGATCGGTATGAAGCTGTTCGCGCGCGTTGCGGACATGGAGGCGATCCCGAAAATCCGGCGGCCGAACGCGGTCCACACCACCGACCAGATCGTCAGCATGGCCTCGCGGCTGGGTTGGACCGTCGGAATCACCGGCGAGGATCTCGTCGGCGCGCAGTGCCGCGCGGTGATCGGGCTAGCGCCGCAGGACGAAAAATGGCTTGCCGGCGAAAACTATGTCGGCGTCTGGCACGGCACGGCGGAGGACGCGCGCAAGCGCCAGGAGGCGCTCGACGTGGTTCCCTTCGGACAGTATCAGGCCCTCGCGGTCAGTCCGCTCGCCAGCGGCCGGCTGAATCCGCCCGACATCTGCCTCGTCTACGCGACCCCGGGGCAGATGATCATCCTGATCAACGGGCTGCAATATACCGGCTACAGGAAGTTCGAATGGGGCGTGGTCGGTGAGACCGCCTGCGCGGATTCCTGGGGAAGGGCGCTGAAAAGCGGTGAGCCCAGCCTGTCCTTGCCATGCTATGCCGAACGGCGCTATGGCGGCGTGCCGGACGAGGAGATGCTGATGGCATTGAAGCCAGAACATCTCGCCAAGGCCATCGAAGGCATGAAGGCGCTGGCGAAGAACGGCCTGCGCTATCCGATCCCGCCCTATGGTATTCAAAGCGACGTCCGTGCCGGCATGGGCGTGAGTTACGCAAAGACATAAAGGCCGACCATGAGCTCTGCGAAATACGACATCATCGTCTACGGCGCGACCGGTTTCACCGGTCAGCTCGTCGCCGAATATCTGACCCAGCAGTACAAGGGCGACCACGGGCTCAAATGGGCGATGGCAGGTCGCAGCCTCGGCAAGCTCAAATCGGTGCGCGACGCGATCGGCGCGCCGGGCAATACGCCGCTGATCGTCGCGGACGCGTCGGATGCGGCCTCGCTGAAGGCGATGGCGGAGCAGACGATGTCGGTGATCACCACCGTCGGCCCGTATCAGTTCTACGGCGAGGAACTGCTCGCGGCTTGCGTCGCCACCGGCACGGATTATTTCGACCTTTGTGGTGAGCCGGTGTGGATGCGGCAGATGATCGACAAGTACGAAGCCGAAGCGAAGGAGAGCGGCGCGCGCATCGTGTTCTCCTGCGGCTACGATTCCGTGCCGTTCGAACTCGGCACGTTCTTTGTGCAGGAGGAGGCGAGGCGCGTCTTCGGTGCGCCGGCCCCCCGCGTGAAGGGGCGCGTGCGCGACATGCGCGGCACGCTCTCGGGCGGAACCGCCGCGAGCGCAAAGGCGACCTTCGACGCCGTGGCCAAGGATCTCAGCCTCGTCGCGATTCTCAACGATCACTTCGCGCTGACGCCCGGCTTCACCGGCCCGAAGCAGCCGAAGGGCAACAAGCCGTTCTTCGAGGACGACCTGCAATCCTGGGCCGCGCCGTTCATGATGGCGCTGATCAACACCCGCAACGTCCACCGCTCCAACATGCTGATGGGCTTTCCCTACGGCCAAGATTTCGTCTACGACGAGATGGTGCTGACCGGTCCCGGCGAGAAGGGCGAGGCCAACGCCAAGCGCGTGATGGCCGCCAATGCGGGCAAAACCGGCCCCGACGCGCCGAAACCGGGCGAGGGGCCGTCGAAGGAAGAGCGCGAGAACGGCCTGTTCGACCTGCTCTATGTCGCGATCGCACCGGACGGCCGCACGGTCCGTGCCGGCGTCACCGGCGACCGCGATCCCGGCTACGGCTCGACCTCGAAGATGATCTCCGAATGCGCGATGTGCATGCTGCGCGACGTCACGGACGTGCCGGCCGGCTTCTGGACGCCCGGCGCGGCGATGCAGCACAAGCTCATCAAGCGCCTGGTGGAGAATGCGGGGCTGACGTTCAAGGTCGAAGCATAAGGCGTAGCTTCACTTCTGTCGTCATTGTAGGGAGATGGTGGGCACGGCGCTTACGCGCCTTTGCCCACCCTACGGGAGTTCCGCGTCTCCTGTTGCCCTGACCTTGTAAGCCTGCGCGGCGACGATCATGCCCCACATCGCGCCCAGCATCATCCAGAAATGCCGCCAGTGGTCGGTGTCGATCACGAAGCTTTCGCCGACCGTGCCGATGAATGCCGAGAACACGGCGAGATAGGCACGCTGCCAGGGCACACGGACGAAGACGTGCCTGATGCCCATGATCACGGTGGTGAAGACCAGCGCAGGATAGCAGACGCCTGAGAGCCAGCCGCCGGACATGAACGCGTTGAGATAGGAGTTGTGGGTGTCCTCGGGAAAGAAGCGGTGGAATTGCAGCGGGCCGATGCCGAACGGCAGGTCGAGCGCCATCTCCGCACCCAGGATGTGCCGGCCGAACCGGCCGAAGCGGCCTTCGTCATAGCTCTGGTCGAAGCTCGCGCGCTGCTTGAACATCTCGGCGGTGGACTCGAACGACATCAGCACCGCGATCAGCGCAAGGCCCAGCACCGCGGCGACGATCGCCATGATGATGATGCGCGAGCGCTGCGCGTTGGTGCGGCTGCTCAGGACCATCAGCGCCAGCATAAAGGCGGAGGTCAGGACCAGACCGCCCCAGGCCGCGCGGGAGAAGGCGAGCAGGATCGCCAGCGACATGATGCCGAAGGCGATGACGTTTCGCAGCGCCTTGCCGAGCTTGTCCGAGACCACGCTCTGCAGCGAGAACAGCGCCGGCAGGATCAGGAAGGCGCCGAGCACGTTCGGGTCCTTGAACGTGCCGCGCGCGCGTCCATAGAGCGTGAGCAGGTCGTCTCCGCCGGGAACCAGGTGGAAATAGCCTGCGATTGCCGACAGCGAGGCGACCATCGCGCCGACCACGAGGCCGCGGCGGAGCATGTCGAGCCGGGCTGCGGTGTCTTCGGACGTGACCATGGCGAAGAACACCACGGTCACCGCCATGTACCAGGAGGTCGCGATCCAGCTCACCACCTCGGGCTGTTCGTAGAGCGGGATCGCGCTGATGGTGTAGCCGACATTGAGCAGCACCAGCATCAGCACCAGCGGCATCAGCGCGAGCCGCAGCCGCAGGCCGGTGGCGAAGAAGGTGACGGCGGCAAGCAGCGTCACGATTTCGTAGGGGCTGGGCTCGATGAAGACGATCGCGCCGGACGCGCCGACCAGCCACACCAGCGCGCGCTGCACGGCCAATACGCCGGGCGCAGCCCGACCCGCTGCATTCACGTCCCCGACTGTCGCCGCATACGCCATCATACGCTCACAAGCCCAACGCTACTAGTACTCACAACGTCCGTCGTCATGCCCCGCGTCAGCGGGGCATCCAGTACTCCGAGCCGTTCGTGGCAGTCTCGGCTGCCGGCGATGACTGGATCGCCCGGTCAAGCCGGCGATGACAGTGTGGCTCTGGCACCACCAACTCAATACGCGTTCTCGTTCTTGGTCAGCAGCGAGATCGGCGTCTTCAGGAGAATGACGAGGTCGAACAGCACCGACCAGTTCTCGATGTAATAGAGGTCGAACTCGACGCGCTTCTGGATCTTCTCTTCGTTGTCGATCTCGCCCCGCCAGCCATTGATCTGGGCCCAGCCGGTAATGCCGGGCTTGACGCGGTGGCGGGCGAAATAGCCGTCGACGGCTTCGTCGAACAGGCGGCTCTGCAGCTTGCCCTGCACCGCATGCGGGCGCGGACCGACCAGGGAGAGATTGCCGGAGAACAGCACGTTGAAGAGCTGCGGCAGCTCGTCGAGGCTGGTCTTGCGGATGAAGCGGCCGACACGGGTCACGCGTGGATCGTTCCTGGTCACGACCTTGGACGCGGTCGGATCGGCTTGATGATGATACATCGAGCGGAACTTGTAGACGTCGATGCGCTCGTTGTTGAAGCCGAAGCGCTTCTGGCGGAACAGCACCGGGCCGGGACTGTCGAGCTTGATCGCGATCGCCACCAGAGCCATGACGGGGAGCGCTGCGAGCAACGCCAGGCTACCGACAACGCGGTCGAACAGCCATTTCATCACCAGATCCCAGTCGGTGATCGGCGCCTCGAACACGTCGAGCGTCGGCACCTCGCCGATATAAGAATAGGAGCGGGGACGGAAGCGCAGCTTGTTGGTGTGGGCGGACAGGCGAATGTCCACCGGCAGCACCCAGAGCTTCTTCAGCATCTCCAGGATGCGCGTCTCCGCCGAGATCGGCAGCGCGAACAGCACGAGGTCGACGCGGGTGCGGCGGGCGAACTCGACGATGTCGTCGACCTTGCCGAGCTTGCGCGCGCCGGCGCAGGTGTCGAGCGCGCGGCTGTCGTTGCGGTCGTCGAACACGCCGAGCACGTGGATGTCGGAATCTTCCTGGCCCTTGAGCGCCTCGACCAGCTGCTCGCCGTTGCTGTCGGAGCCGACGATGATGGTGCGGCGGTCGAGCCGGCCCTGACGGGCCCAGCGGCGGACCAGCGAGCGGAGAATCAGGCGTTCGCAGATGAGCGCTGCGAGCCCGAGGAAGAAGAACGCGGCAAGCCACAACCGCGACACCTCGGAGCCGAATTTTGCAAAGAAGGAAATGCCGATGAACAGCAGGAAGACGAACGACCAGGACGAGATCATCCGCGTCATCTGCCGGAGCTGTCCGCGGAACAGCTGGACCTGATAGATGTCGGCGGCCTGGAAGCAGATCACGGCGGCGACCGCGACGGCGACGATCTGCGCGGGATAAGACCAGCCAAAGTCGGAAAGCGGCAAGACGTAGCCGACATAGAGCGTGATACCCACCAGGCTGAGCAGAATGAAGTCGGTCACGCGCACGAAGCCGGTGATCACGATCGGCGAATAGGCGCGGGCGACCTTCTGGTTGACGACGTCCAGCGCTGCGGGCGAGAGTCGGCGGCGGCGCTCCACGAAAGGCTGGGCAGCCGGCGCGGCCGCGGCGCTGGTCGCGGCGTCGAGCATCGAGCGTGCGTTGAGCGGTTCCACGGATGTCCACGTCCATTCCAAGCCCGGGTGCGGCCTTGCACGCCGGGCGAGTATCCCCTGGGTCCATCGGATAACGGACAAATCGGAAGATTCTCTAAAGCGGCCCTGAGTGTGGTTAATGATTGGCAAACGCGTCGCGGTAGCCCGCGAGCACGCCGTCCACCATCGCCTGCTGGGAGAAGTGCGCCGAGATACGCTCGCGCAGCCAGCATGCGCGCTGCGCCGTTGCCTGGGGATCGTCGAGCGCGGCCGCGATCGCCTCCGCCATGGCCTCGGCGTTGCTCGCCGCGAACAAGGCCGGGCTTTCCGGTCCGAAGATCTCGGGAATGCCGCCGACCCTAGCCGCGATCATGGGAATGCCGGCAGCCCCGGCCTCGATCACGACATAGGGCATGGAATCGCCGCGCGAAGGCACGACCAGCAGCCGCCCCTTCGAGAAGCCGTAGCGTGCCTTGACGTGGCCGATGAAACGGATGGCGCCGGAGAGGCCGAGCCTCTCGACCTGCGCCTTGAGCGCTGCCATTTCCTCGCCGTCGCCGCCGAGCGTGAGCGTAACATGTTTCCCGCCCTGGTGCAGGCGCGCCACCGCATCGACCAGCAGGTCCGCGCCCTTGATGTGCCGGAACTCGCCGACATAGGCGAGGTCGGTGGCGTCGTCCGCGAGGGTCACGGGTTCGAACTCTTCAGGCGTCACGCCGTTGAAGACGCAATGCACCACGCCCTTGGGCGTGCCGACGATGCGCTGATAGGTGTCGCGGGCAAAGGCGCTTTCGAACAGGAACAGGTCGGTCGCGTCCATCAGCGTCCGCTCGAGCCGCGCGTAGAACTCGCCCTTCAAGGTGTTGAGCGGATAGTGCAGCGAACCGCCATGCGGAGTGTAGATGCGGATGGCGTCGTCAGAGCGCCGCCGCATGCGGACGAAGGCGCCGGCCTTGGCGCCGTGGCCGTGCATCACGTCGGGCTCGAGCGCGCCGATAAGGCGACGCATCCGCAGCCACACCAGGAAATCGTCGGGCGAGGGTTCGCGGCGGATCGCCAACCGGTGCACGCCGAGCTTCAGCCGCGGCGCGAGTTCGGCGAGCGCCTTGTCCGCGCGCTCGCCTCCGGTGAGGCTGTCGGCGAGAATTCCGACGTGATGGCCGCGATCGACCTGGCCGTTGGCGAGATCGAGGATGTGCCTGATGATGCCGCCTACGGGAGCACGTACGGCGTGCAGGATGCGGAGCGGCCGGTCGGGAGAGGGGGGCATGATCAGAACCAGCGCTCGGCGGCGAATGCGCGAACTATTCTCGAAATATCGAGATGGATTAAGGGCCCTCGTGGTTAACAAACGGTGTTGCTGCTATGCGGGTTGCTCGCGGCGTGATGCAATTAACCGAGCAGCAACCTTAATGGAGTGTAATCACCGTGGTTGAGGTAGAGTCGCAGCGTTGCCCTGCGGGAGTGTTCGATGCGTTTAGCGTTCTGGCGTGCCGGCAAGGACAAGGCTGTGGTGGAGCGGGCGGTTTCGAAGCCCGATGCCGAAGCCATGCGCGAGGTTGAAGCCAAGGTAGAGCCCAAGGCAGATACCAAGGCAGATCCCGTTGCAGCGGTGCAGGCGCGAGGCGAATCCGGCGACATCGATCTGCACGCGCTCGGCGCGGCGCTAGCCCGCAAGCGCGGCTGGATCCTGGTGCCGACGGTGCTTGCGCTCGTCGCATCCGTTGCGGCCGTCAATCTCGTCACGCCGCGCTACAAGTCGGAATCCCGCATCCTGATCGACGGCCGCGAGAACGTGTTCCTGCGGCCGAACAGCGACCGCACCGAGGAGCGGCAGGCGCTGGACCCCGAGGCCGTCACCAGCCAGGTGCAGCTCGTGCTGTCGCGCGATCTCGCGCGCGAGATCATCAAGAAGAACAAGCTTGCCGAGCGGCCCGAGTTCGATCCGGTACTGCAGGGCGTTTCGCCGCTGAAGTCGCTGGCGGCGATGGTCGGTATCGGGCGCGACCCGTTCTCGATGACGCCGGAAGAGCGCGTGCTCGACGCCTATTACGACCGGCTCCAGGCCTACGCCGTCGACAAGTCGCGCGTGATCGTCGTCGAATTCCAGTCCGCTGATCCCGATCTGGCCGCGCGCGTCGCCAATTCGATCGCCGACGGTTATCTGGTGCTGCAGCAGAATGCCCGTCAGGACCAGGCCAAGAATGCGAGCCAGTGGCTCTCCGGCGAGATCGACAGCTTGCGCAAGAAAGTCTCCGAGGCCGAGGCGCGGGTGGAGGATTTCCGCTCGAAGTCGAGCCTGTTCGTCGGCACCAACAACACCACGCTGTCGAACCAGCAGATGGGCGAGGTCAACACCCAGCTCAACAATGCGCGCTCGATCAAGGCCGACGCCGAATCCAAGGCGCGTCTGATCCGCGAGATGCTCCAGAGCGGCAAGCCGATCGAGTCGTCGGAAGTACTGAACTCCGAATCGATGCGCACCCCGTCCCAGCAGCGCGTGGCGTTGCGGGCCCAGCTGGCCGAGCAATCCTCGACGCTGCTCGGCAATCATCCGCGCATCAAGGAATTGAAGGCGCAGCTCGCGGATCTCGACACCCAGATTCGCGATGAAGCCGCCAAGATCGCCCGTTCGCTGGAAAACGACGCGCGCTTCGCCAGCGGACGCGTGCAGGAATTGACGTTGAGCCTCGAACAACTGAAGAAGCAGGCGACATCGACCAACGGCCAGGACGTGCAGCTCCGTGCACTCGAGCGCGAGGCCAAGGCGCAGCGCGACCTGCTCGAGACCTATCTCGCCAAGTACCGCGAGGCCAACACCCGCGAGACCATCGATACCGCGCCGACGGATGGCCGGATGATCTCGCGTGCCATCGTCTCGAACACGCCGGCCTATCCGAAGAAGCTGCCGATCGTTCTGATCGCGACGATCGCGACGCTGCTGCTCTCCGCCGGCCTCGTCGTCACCGGCGAGCTGTTGCGCCAGACCGCGCCGCGCGCTGCGGCGGTGTTCTCGCCAGCGCCGGCGCAGGCACGCGTTCGCGAGGCGCCCATCGTCGAGGCAGTCGTCAGGACGGTGCGCGAGCCGATCGTCGATCCGTTCGTCGATCCGGTCATGGCCGAGCCTGCCTCGCTCCAGCCGGCGATGACCGCGGATGCCGATGTGACCGAATTCACCGAGATCGAACGGCTTGCCGACAGACTGCGTGCCGCAGGTCCGGCCGCCAGGAAAATCACGGTGCTCGGCACCGCGCCGGGCGAGGCCATCACGCTGTCGACCCTGACGCTCGCCCGGCATCTGGCGCGGGAGGCCCGTGTCGTCGTGGTCGATCTTGCTGCTTCTTCGCCGACCATCCCGGCCGTTGCCGTCGATGCCTCCGCGCCGGGGCTTGCCGAACTGATGCAGGGCGAGGCTTCCTTCGCGCAGGTGATCACCCGGGACCGGCTCTCCCGGCTGCATCTGGTGATGGCCGGCCGTCCCGGCTTCGACCGCAGCCTGCTGCAATCGCCGCGCGTGACGCTGGCGGTCGATGCCCTGCTCCGTGCCTACGACAACGTGCTGCTCGATGCCGGCAGCGCCTCGGATCTTCCGGCGGAACTGCTGACGGCGAGTGCCCGCGCCGTCGTGGTGCCCGATGCGTCGATGACGCCGGAGGCGCGCACGCTGATGTGCGAACAACTGAGCGCTGTCGGCTTCAGCGAGGTGACGATGCTGCGCAAGCCGGTGCAGCCGTCGAATGCGGCGGAAGCGCCACGCGTGGTAGCGGCGTAGGTTGTTGCGTCTTCGTTCGATTGATTTTGCAGGAATGGTAGGGTGGGCAAAGGCGCAACTGCGCCGTGCCCACCATTTTTCGACGATTGCGAGAGACGCGGTGGGCACGCTTCGCTTTGCCTACCCTACGATATCGTATAGATCGAGCGAGCTACCCGAACGCCCGCCGCAGTCTCTGCGCGAGGTCGAACAGCATCGGATTCTGCTTCACCAGCCGCTTGCCATGGTTCAATGACGACATCGCCATCGCCGCGAGCTTGCCGCGGGAGGTGAGGGGCACGAAGCTGTCAAAAATGACTTCGTCGTGCTTGCAGAACATCCGCTTGTAATCGTCCGAGCCGATGCCGAGGTCGAGCGAGCGATAGCCGCGCTCGGCGTAGCGATCGATGATGTAGCGCATCAGGATCAGCCCGGGGCTGTAGCGGGCGTGCTCAGACATCGTGTAGGTGTTGAACATCATCGAGAAGCGCTGGTCGTCGGCGACCCCGGCGAAGATCGCGATCACTTCCTCGGCGCATTCGAGCGCGTGGATGTCGATGACCCGGCCTTCGCCGCGTGACGCCAGGCACGCGCTGCGGATGAACTGCTCGACACCGGGCTCGGCGAAGACGTTCGGCAGCTTCTGCTCGGCCATCCGGGCCGGCTTGACGCGGAAGAACCAGTCGAGGAGACGGGTGACGTCCGCGTCCGTGGTGGCAAGATGATAGCGATAGCCAGCGAGCGCCTGGAGCTTCTTTTCCTTGCTCTTGAGGCGGCGGCGGAAGGAATTGCTGATGCGCGATGCGGGCGGACCGCCGGGCTCCATCATCAGCAGCGGACAGCCGTTGATCGCGCTCTGTCGCGGCAGAGCCGCGAACGGGTTCTGTTGGTTGTTCCAGCGCAGCGGCTGCTGTGTCAGCGACAGCACGTCGAGATGCTCACCGAGCGGCGCAAGCAGCGCGTCGAGATCGGCCATGGTGGCCTGCGCCGCGAATCCGGCGTCCCAGAGGCCCATGTTGAAGGTGGTGTGCTTGCCGCCCATGAAGCAGGCCGTGCGCACGCCGTGGCTCTGGCGCAGCGAGAGCGGCAGCAGCACGAGCGGCCGATGGTCGGCATCTCGGGCAATGACGATGAGGGGACGAGCGCCGTCGCAGCCGCCGGCCAGCCGCTGCCAGGGGCCGAGCAGGTCGAAGCGCTGATAGGGCGTGAACAGGTAGTCGCTGTCCTCGCACGCGCGCCAGACCGCCTCGGCCTCGCCGAGGTCGCCGACGATATCGACTTGCGCGATACGGCTCGCTCTAGACCGCGCTGGCTGGTCTGCCGTCCGGCTTTGCATCGCCGCAGCCATGGTCATTCACGAAACCTGTCGAGAAACGAAGATATGCGTATGTCGGACTGTTGCCGACCTTTGCAAAGAAAGGTCAACAAAGGGTAAGGACAATGGGCAAGCAAACGAGCCGCCGGCGAACCCGAAGGTGGGATATTGGCATCCAACGACAGATGGCTGGAGCGGCTGCGCCTCGAACTGGCCTGGTTCAGCGGCGAGGCCGCGCTGCGCAGCCGTGGCGCCGGTGTCATCCTGCGATTTTCGCACGTGCGGCCGCGGCGGCGGGACGCGTTTCAGCCGCTGCGCGAGAACGAGATCACACCGGAGTTTCTCGACCGGGCCATTCGCGCGCTGAAGCGGTGGGGTTATGAACTTCTCGGCATGGACGACGTCTGCCGGCGCGCGGTGACGCTGCCGGAGAAGCGGCGCTTCGTCGCGCTCACCTTCGATGGTGCCAGCAAGGACCTCATCCGCTTCGCCTATCCGGTGCTGGCGCGCCACGCGGTGCCGTTCACGATCTATGTGCCGACCGCGTTTCCCGATGGCGTCGGAGAGGCCTGGTGGCTCGGGCTTGAGCAGGTAATCGCGCGCGAGAGCCGCATCAGCCTGATGATGGGCGAGAAAGAGCAGCGCTTCGTCGTCACCGGCAAGTCCGAGAAAAAGGCGCTGTTTTTGCATCTCGAGAGCTGGCTGCGCACGCTGCCGGCGGTGGATGTGTCGGCTGCGATCGCCGATCTCTGCACGCGCTATCGGATCGACCTTGCGGCGCTGTCGCGCGAAGCATCGATGGATTGGGAGGACCTGGCGCGGCTGGCCGCCGATCCGCTCGTCACCATCGGGAGCGCGACCGTGAACTATCCCATTCTTGCCAACATGAAGGATGCCGCCGCGCTGCGCGAGATGACGATGGGCAAGGCGGTGGCGGAAGCCGCCTTCCGTCGCGAGATCAGGCATCTCGCCTTTCCGTTCGGCGATCGGGCCTCGTTCCGGCGCAGCCATGTCGTGATGGCGGAAGAAGCCGGCTTTGCCAGCGCGGTGTCGGCGATTTCGGGCATCGTGGAGGCGGAAGGGCGCACCAATCTGCGCGCGCTGCCGCGGATTTCCTGGGACGGCCGGATCCGCTCGCTGCGGATGCTGCGCGCGCTGGCGTCGGGAATTGCCTTTGCGCCGGTGAAGCCGACGGGCAGCGCTACGGACTAGATTTGATGCGGTCGGGGCGCTGCATCCAGCTCACGATCGGCATCGCCGGCAAGACCCAGCCCATGCCCACCACGACGTAATAGATAGCCTGCCGCCAGCCGGATTCGGCAATCCAGGGCATCTGTGCGAGCGCCATGCCGAGCAGGGCCCAGACTGTGGCGAGCACCAGGAGCAGGATGGTTCCGAGGAACTTGCGGGTGCGGATCGTCATGACGGAATGCTGCGGCTTTCGCGTGTCTTGCGCTGCGGGAGCGGGGGACTATAAGGGGCACGCAGTCCGGTTCAAGCCTCAATAGCTCAAGTCCTGGTTTCGCCCCCGATGACGACGATTTCCGGCTCCGACAACCCGCATCGCGCCGTGCGCTGGTGGCTGATCTCGGTGGCCTCGCTGATCGCGCTGATGGTGCTGGTCGGCGGCGCGACGCGGCTGACCGAATCCGGGCTCTCGATCGTCGAGTGGAAGCCGGTCACGGGCAGTTTGCCGCCGTTCTCGGACGCGCAGTGGACCGAAGCCTTCGAGGCTTACAAGACGATTCCGCAATATCGCGAGCTCAACGCAGGCATGAGCCTGCCCGAGTTCAAGCAGATTTTCTGGTGGGAATGGGGCCACCGGCTGCTCGGCCGGTTCATCGGCGTCGCCTATCTCTTGCCGTTCCTGTTCTTCCTGTGGCGCGGCGGACTGTCCGGTGAATTGAAACGGCGGCTGTGGCTGCTGTTCGCGCTCGGCGGCCTCCAGGGCGCGGTCGGCTGGTGGATGGTGGTTTCGGGCCTGACGGAGCGGGTCGAGGTGTCGCAATATCGGCTGGCGACGCATCTGGTGCTCGCGCTGCTGATCTTTTCCGGCATCGTCTGGACGGTGCGACGGCTCGCCGATCGGCCGCAGATCGCCGCACCCGCAAGGCTGCGCTTCACCAGCGCGCTGCTTCTCGCCCTGACCTTCGTGCAGATCTATTTCGGCGCGCTGGTCGCGGGCCTGCGCGCCGGACGCGCCTACAACACCTGGCCGCAGATCGACGGCGCGCTGATTCCCTCGGTGGACCGACTTTGGTTCGAGACGCCGTGGTGGCGCAACATGTTCGACAATGTGCTCACGGTGCAGTTCGAGCACCGCATGACCGCCTATGCGCTGTTCGTGCTGGCGGGGCTGCACGCGATCGACGCTCTGCGGTCGCGCGCAGGTGCCGCGGCTGGCGGCGCGCTATGGCTGTTCGCGGCGGTGAGCCTGCAGGCCGTGCTCGGCATCCTGACGCTGCTCAACCAGGTTCCGATCGACCTTGCGCTTGGACACCAGGCGGTGGCGATCGTGGTGCTGACGCTCGCGGTCATGCAGATGGAGCGGCTTGCATCACGGCAGGTCGTGGAGGCGCAGCCGCGCGTGGTTGCACTCGCTGGCTGATCAGCAATAGCCGTAGATGCCGCAGGAGTAAGGCAGGCGCCAGAAATAGTCGACCTGCTTCCCGCCGTAATACGAGCCCTGATAGTCGTAATCCCAGGGGCGACCATAATAGCCCGGCAGCGTGTGCGAGCCGGGCAACAGCGGTGTGCCCGGCAGATTGCGGATGTAGCTGCCGATGCCATAGGCCGGCGAGATCAGCGCGTCCGGATCGGTCTCGACATAGACTTTCGGCGGCTCCTGCGGCGGCACCGCGGCCCGTCGCCTCGGCGTCGCCGGCAGATCGGCGGCGAGCGCGCTTGAGACCGTCAGCATCACTGCCATGGCAGGCACCATCCAGCGCAACATCGTCGGCTCCGAATCAGAAAGGGCGATCCAAGAACCATGTATGCGGGCAATATGGTTAATGACTGTTAATCAGAATCGTCATTCCGGGGCGCGCGTGAGCGCGAACCCGGAATCTCGAGGTTCTCAGGTGCGCACCATTGTTCGGTGCTGCGCACCGCCCCGGAACGACGGGAAGCTACGCTCCCAGTGCCTGTTCCAGGTCGGCGATCAGATCTTCTTTGTCCTCGATGCCGATCGAGAGCCTGACCACGTCGGGGCCGGCGCCGGACTTGATCTTGGCGGCGTCGTCAAGCTGGCTGTGCGTGGTCGAGGCCGGGTGGATCACCAGCGAACGGGTGTCGCCGACATTGGCGAGGTGCGAGAACAGCTGCAGTTTCGACACCAGGCTGACGCCGGCGTCGTAGCCGCCCTTCAAGCTGAAGGTGAACACGGCGCCCGCGCCTTTCGGCGCGTATTTGCGCGCGAGCTGGTTGTACTTGTCGCTGGCAAGGCCGGCATAGCTGACCGAGGCCACCGCCGGATGGCCGGCAAGGAATTCGGCGACGGCCTTGGCGTTGTCGCAGTGCCTCTGCATGCGCAGCGGCAGCGTCTCGATGCCGGTCAGGATCATGAAGGCATTGAACGGCGAGAGCGCGGGACCAAGGTCGCGCAGGCCCAGCACGCGGCAGGCGATCGCGAAGGCGAAATTGCCGAACGTCTCCTGGAGCTTGATGCCGTGATATTCCGGCCGCGGCTCGGAGAGCATCGGATATTTGCCGCCCGTGGACCAGTCGAACGTCCCGGCATCGACGATGATGCCGCCGAGCGAATTGCCGTGGCCGCCGAGAAACTTCGTCAGCGAGTGCACGACGATGTCGGCGCCGTGGTCGATCGGGCGGATCAAATAGGGCGAGGCGAGCGTGTTGTCGACGATCAGCGGCACGCCGGCTTTGCGCGCCACCGTCGAGATCGCCTCGATGTCGGTGATGCTGCCGCCGGGATTGGCGATGGACTCGATGAAGATGGCTTTGGTGCGCGGGGTCACCGCACGCTCGAAGCTCGCGATGTCGTCGGAATCGGCCCACACGACGTTCCAGCCAAAACTCTTGAAGGCGTGCGTGAACTGGTTGATCGAGCCGCCATAGAGTTTTCGCGCGGCGATGAATTCGTCGCCGGGCAGCAGCAATTGCTGCAGCACCACGACCTGCGCGGCATGGCCCGACGCGACTGCAAGGGCGGCCGTGCCGCCTTCGAGCGCGGCCACGCGCTCTTCCAACACCGCGTTGGTGGGATTGCCGATGCGGGTATAAATGTTGCCAAATGCCTGCAGGCCGAACAGCGAGGCGGCGTGGTCGGCGTCGTTGAAGACGAAAGACGTCGTCTGATAGATCGGAGTCGCGCGCGCACCGGTGGTGGGATCGGGCTGTGCACCGGCATGCACGGCGAGGGTCGAAAATCCCGGAAGGCGATCGCTCATTGTGGGCGTCCTGTTCTCGTGGCCTGAAATCGCGCGGCATGCTGATCGGCGCCGCGCCCGCCGTCAAGGCGCCGCATCACATCGGAGCGATCGTGCTACGCATTGCCGCGTTCGCGAAACGAATCTTTCGCAAATGCGTCAGCTTTGCTCGCTCTTGTTCTTGGCGGCGCGATCGGAAGCTGCCGTATCGCCGCCGCCCACACTCATCCGATTGAGGGACAGGCGCATGCCTTGCGTCGGCGCCGGCGCGCGCTTGGAACTCAGCGTGCGCGAATTGACGCCCATCCAGGAAATCTCGGACGACAAGCGGCCATACTCGATCTTGGGGCAACGGTTCATCACGACCTTGATGCCGACCGATTCCGCCTTCGCCGCGGCCACGTCGTCGCGAGCACCGAGCTGCATCCAGATCACCTTCGGCAGCGGGTCGAGTGCGAGCGCTTCCTCGACGACAGGCATGATGTGGCTGGAATTGCGGAAAATGTCGATCATGTCGACGGGCCGTCCGATATCGGACAGCGAGGCGACGAAGGGCTTTCCGAGCAGTTCCTTGCCGACATGGCCGGGATTGACCGGAATCATGTCGTAGCCGCGCTGGGCCAGATATTTGAAGGCGAAATAGCTCGGCCGCACATTGACCGGCGAGGCGCCGACCATCGCGATCGACTTCACGCCGTTGAGGATGCCGCGGATGTAATTGTCGGGATAGGCGTCGTGGTTCATCATCTTCTTTCTCTGATCCTCAAGGTGAGGAGCGCGGCACGCGTGTCTCGAACCATGAAGCCCCAGCCGGGCCTCTATCCTTCGAGACTCCGCGTTCCGCGGCTCCTCAGGATGAGGAGCAATTACTCATCCCGCCATGTCGGTGCGCGCTTCTCGATGAAAGCCTTGATGCCTTCCTCGGCGTCGCGCGCCATCATGTTCTCGGTCATCACCTCTGCCGCATAGCGGTAGGCGTCCGCAAGGTTCATCTCGGCCTGGCGATAGAACGCCTCCTTGCCGAGCTTGATCGTATAGGCCGATTTCAATGCCACTTTTTCCGCCAGCGCGATCGCAGCATCGCGCTCGGTGCCGGCGGCGACCACGCGATTGATCAGGCCGATCTCGCGCGCGCGGGCGGCCGGCACCGGCTCGCCGGTGAGCAGCATCTCCATCGCCTGCTTGCGCGGCACGTTGCGCGACAGCGCCACCATCGGCGTCGAGCAGAACAGGCCGATGTCGACGCCGGGCGTGGCGAAGCTGGCCGCCTCCGAAGCGATCGCAAGATCGCAGCTCGCCACGAGCTGGCAGCCGGCCGCGGTCGCGATGCCCTGGACGGAAGCGACCACGGGCTTGGGAAGGCGCACGATGGCTTGCATCATCGCGCTGCAGGCGGTCATCATCTCGGCAAAGAACGCGCGGCCGCGATCGGGATCGGCGCGGCGGGCGGTCATTTCCTTCATGTCGTGGCCGGCGGAGAAGGCGGGGCCGTTGGCGGCGATCACCACGCCGCGGATCGCCTTGTCGTCGCGGATCTCGTTCAGCGCGGCGTGCAGGCCTGCAATCATCGCCGCGGACAGGCTGTTGCGCGCGGCCGGACGGTTGAGCGTCAGGACCGCGATGCTGCCGATTGTTTCGCGGAGCAAAATCGGCGGTTGCGGGGAGGGGGCGCGGGCGGCCTGAGCGGACATTGAAGCGTTTCCGGTGGGGCTTGCAAGATGGATTCTTGCAATTGGATGACACAGAGAACTTAATGTAACAGGGGATGTGAAGCGAGGGTAAGGCGTGGCATGGCGTTAGCGAAAATGAGCGTGGCCGAGGTCGAGAAATTTCTCCGCGACGAGTTTCCCCAGGCCTTCGGGGGCGACGACATCACGATCGAGAGCGCCGACGGCCAGACCTGCCTGCTGCGCCAGCGCTTCAGCGAAAGGATGCTGCGTCCGGGCGGAACCGTGTCCGGGCCGACGCTGATGGCGCTGGCGGATTTCGCGATGTACGTGGTGCTCCTGTCCGCGATTGGCCCGATCGGGCTCGCTGTGACCACCAATCTGAACATCAATTTCCTGCGCAAGGGCCAGCCGGGGCAGGACGTGCTCGCGGAGGCCCGCCTGCTCAAGCTCGGCAAGCGGCTGGCGGTCGGGGAAGTGAACCTGCTGTCCGGCACCTCGCCCGATCCGATTGCCCATGTCACCTCGACCTATTCCATTCCAAATGTTTGAGCTTTTTCGGGGTATTATAGCACCGTATTTATAAGCCTCTGATTTTAATTGACTAATTTGCGCCTTGGGGCATTGACCGTGGCGCGTCTCTTCTCTAGAAACCGCGCAGTCCGGTGCGGTGTTCGCGCCGATATCTCCCGTCTACGGAAACTCCGACATGAAAACCTTTTCGGCAAAGCCGGCTGAGGTGACGAAGAAGTGGGTACTGATCGACGCCAAGGGTCTGGTCGTCGGCCGCCTCGCCACCATCGTCGCCATGCGCCTGCGCGGCAAGCACCTCCCGACCTACACCCCGCATGTTGATTGCGGCGACAACGTCATCATCATCAACGCGCAGCATGCGGTCCTCACCGGTCGCAAGCGCGAGCAGAAGACCTATTACAAGCACACCGGCTATGTCGGCCACGTCAAGGAGCGCACCGCGCGCCAGATCCTCGAGGGCAAGCATCCCGAGCGCGTGCTCGAAAAGGCCGTCGAGCGCATGATTCCGCGTGGTCCGCTCGGTCGCGTCCAGATGGGTAACCTGCGCGTCTACGGCGGCGCCGATCATCCGCACGAGGCGCAGACGCCCGAGAAGCTCGACATCGCCAAGTTGAACCGCAAGAACACGAGGGCCGCATAATCATGGCCGAATCCATTCAGTCTCTCGACCAGCTCTCGCAGCTCAAGACGGTGGCGCCCGATGCGCCCAAGCACGAGAAGAAGGTCGACAAGTTCAACCGCGCCTACGCCACCGGCAAGCGCAAGGACGCGGTCGCCCGTGTCTGGATCAAGCCGGGCGCCGGCAAGGTCACGGTCAACGCGCGTGAGGTCGAGGTCTATTTCGCCCGTCCCGTGCTGCGCATGATGATCGAGCAGCCCTTCGTCGTCGCCGCGCGTGCCGGCCAGTACGACGTGGTCTGCACGGTCGCCGGCGGCGGTCTGTCCGGCCAGGCCGGTGCGGTTCGTCACGGTATCTCCAAGGCGCTCACCTATTTCGAGCCGGAGCTGCGTGGCGTGCTCAAGAAGGGCGGCTTCCTCACCCGCGACTCGCGTGTGGTCGAGCGCAAGAAGTACGGCAAGGCCAAGGCCCGCCGCTCCTTCCAGTTCTCGAAGCGTTAATCGCTTCGGTCACATTCGCCGCGAAAGCGGCTTCAATGAGATGCAAAAGGGCGCTGAATTCAGCGCCCTTTTTGCTGTTCGTTTGTACGCAAATTGATGACGAGTTTCCCGAAAACTTGGGCACGCGCGCAAACCTAAATCAAACCCGCGGGACATAGCGTCGCATCCGGAAGGGCGCGCAAGTCGGCTGGGCCGATCGCGTAACTGCTATGATCCAGAGGGGGCCGACATGATGTCGCTCGATAGCATCACGCTCTATTTGGTTGCCACCATGATCGCCGCATTGCTCGGCGCCATGATGGTGTTTTTCGGCCGGCAGGAGAACAGTCCCGCGCTGAAATGGTGGGGCACCGCATATCTGCTGGGCGCGACTTCGGTCGCGCTGTGGACTGCGGCCAGCGACAAGCTCGGGCCGCATCTCTATCTCGCGCTGAACGCGGTCGGCTTCGTGGCCTGCGGCATGGTCTGGAACGCGGCGCGTGTCTTCCATGGCCGCAAGCCGAACTGGCCCGGCCTCGTGCTCGGCGCGCTCGCCTGGGCCGCCACGGTCACGCTGCTCGATCCCGCCGCCGCGATGCTGCGCATGATCGTCGGCGCCGGCATCGTCTCGGTCTACGCGGCGCTAACCGCGAGCGAGCTCTGGGTCGAGCGGCGCAAGAGCCTGCAGCGGCGCTGGCCGGCCTTCGTGGTGCCGGTGATGCACGGCTGCGTGTTGATGCTGCCGATCCTGCTCGGCAGCTTCCTCCGTCCCAACGATGCGGGCTTCTCCAGCAGCATCTGGGTGACCGTGTTCGCGGTCGAACTCGTACTCTATGCCGTCGGCACGGTGTTCGTAATCTTCATGCTGGTGTCGGAGCGCACGGTGACGGCGCACCGGACCGCCGCATCGACCGATCCCCTGACCGGCATGCTCAACCGCCGCGGCTTCTCGGAAGCTTGCGGGCGCCTGATCGAGCGCGAGGCCAAAGCCGGGCGTCCTGTCACCGTGATGATCTTCGACATCGACCATTTCAAGTCGATCAACGACCGCTTCGGCCACCCCGCCGGCGACGAGATGCTGAAACTGTTCTCGACCGTGGTGGTCAACAATCTGCGCATCACCGACATGTCGGGCCGTATCGGCGGCGAGGAGTTCGCAGCCCTCCTGCCATGTTCGCTGGAGGAGGGCGTGCTGGTCGCCGAGCGCGTGCGCGAAGCGTTCGAGACCTCCGGCGTCGTCGTGGACGAGGGGCCGGTCGATACCACCGTCAGCATCGGCGTTGCGGGTGGTCCCGCCGGCACCGAACTCGAGGTGCTGCTGGCCTCCGCCGACACCGCGCTCTACCAGGCCAAGCGCAGCGGCCGTAACCGCGTCGAGGCGGCCGAGGAGCTGCCGCTGTCGCTGGAGAACTGGCGCCGCCAGAGCGCCGCGCGGCTGGGTGTGTCGCAGGCACGTCCGGTCACGGCCTGAGGGACCAAACGGCTTGCGGTAATCTCTTGTTTACCATTCGATCCCTACCATCGCGGTCATGGAATCGATCCGTCGACAGAATCCGCAGGCTGCCCTGATGTCGCTCGAAGCCGCTGCGGCTTCGGCACGCGGCGGTTTCGCCTGCATGTTCTCCACCGCGGACGAATTTGAGCGTGCGCTGATCGCCGAGCGCCGCGCGCAAGGGCGATACACGCAGAGCCGCAGCTATTGGCCATTCGTACTGTTTGGCGGTTGTGCGCTCATCGTTGCTGGAACCGCTCTGTTGTTCGCCTGAGAGCCCCCGCATTTTCAACCGGTCAGGGCGCCGTTCGGGCGCCTTTTTCTTTCTTGCCGGCTGCGGTAGACACGCCGAACAGGCAAAAGAGGGTGGAAGCCATGATCACCGAGATCGCGCAAATCGACGTCAAGCCGGGCAGCGAGAAGGATTTCGAGGCCGCCGTCGCCAAGGCCAAGGCCGCCTTCGGCCGCGCCAAGGGGTTTCACGGCTTCGAGCTCCACAAGTCGGTCGAGAAGCCGCAGCGCTACCGGCTGATGGTGCAGTGGGCGACGCTGGAAAACCACACGGTCGACTTCCGCGGCTCCGAGAATTTCACCGAATGGCGCGGCCTGGTCGGCCAGTATTTTGCCGCGCCCCCGGAGGTCGAGCACACCGAGACCGTGCTGACCACCTGAGCGGTTTTGCGAGGCATTACGCCGCCTCTGCCAGAGGCGGCGCCTCATACGTCTTGAAATGGTCGATCATGACCTTGGCGATGGCGACCAGTGGCAGCGCCAGCGCAAGGCCCCAGATTCCGAAAACGACCCCGAGCAGGATCTGGAACGCGAACAGCGTTGCCGGCGGGATATCGAGGGCCTGACGCTGGAGCAACGGCGTCAGCACATAGCTCTCCATGGCGTGGACGCCGAGGAATAGCAGGAAGGCCGACAGCGTGGCGACCCAGCCCGAGGCGAGGCTCGCCAGCACCACGACGACACCTGCGATGATGGCGCCGACCGTCGGGATGAAGGCGAGCAGCCCGGCCTGAATACCCAGGATGAACGAGCCGGGGATGCCGATCAGGGCGAGCCCGATCCAGGTCACGGCGCCGACCGCAAGCATCACGATGATCTGGGCGATCAGCCAGCGCTCCAGCGTTTCGCTGATGCGGTCGATGATCAGCGTGGCGCGCGTCCGATGCCTGGCCGGCACGAGGAACAGCAGCCCATCGTGATAGGCGCTCGGCTGTGCGGCGAAGGCCAGCCCGAGAAACAGCACGATGAAGATGTTGCCGACGGCACTGATGGTGCCGAGCAACAGCTTGAAGGTCTGGCTCACGATGGCGCCGCCGCTGGAGGCGAGAGCGCCCGCACCCGACAATCCGTTTTTCTGGGGCGGACCCGTCGGGGGGCCGGACTCGGCCGGCGTCGCGTCCGCAGAGGCGGGCGCCGCGCCGCCGAGATCGAAGAAGCTGGTGTCGACGCCGTGGCTGTCGAGGAAGGACTTCACGTTGGTGATTTGCGACTTGATGGTCTTGCTCAGCAGCGAGGCCTGATCGGCGATGGTGGCGCCGCCGAGATAGGCGACGCCCGCCAGCATCAGGGCGAGCGCGATGCAGACGATCGCAAGCCGCAGCGTGTGCGGCAGGTGCACGCGGCGGCCGAGCGCGTTGGTCAGCGCATTGAGGGCGACGCCGAACAGCATGCCGGCAAAGATCAGCAGCAGCGTGGCGGCAAAATACCAGGTGAAGACCAGCAGCGCGGTGAACAGCACGACACCGATCCCCCCGACCGAAATCGCCCAGGCCTGGTCCCAGGCTTGATTTGAAGCCTGAGCAGTGCGGTTCCGGGGCTGTTCATCTCTGGGGATGGTCACATCATGTCCTTTTCGGCGGCTGCGGGCAGCCGCACTCTTTCGACAAACGCGCTGCGGATCAAGGCCGCGTCAACGGGCTGGTTTGACGCTGCCTGGCGAACGGTGCAGAGCGATGGGGGGAGAGAACAGGTGGGGTCAGCTTGAGTTTCATCAGCAAGTGGGCCGGTCTGATCGGGCTTCTGGCGGTGCTCGTGATCGGCGACCAGATCCGAATCAACCGGCCCGGCCACAAATATCGCCTCACTGTCGAGGTGACCACACCCGACGGAACCAAGACCGGCTCCGGGGTTCTGACGGTCGTGCCGGATCGCGGCTACAGTCGCGGCGGCCGGACCACGATGCGCGGGGAGGCTGTGTTCGTCGACCTCGGCCAGGGAAAGAACCTCGTGGCCTTGCTGGCCCATCAGCAGGGTGCAAAGCTGGTCCTCGACGACATCAATTATGTCGCGCTCCGCGCCTATGGCGCCGCGCGCGGCAACCGCGTCTCGTTCAATGAGCTCAACCGGCAGACCGGCATCGTCCCGGTGCAGGGAGACCTCGTTCCGGTCCTCGTGAGCTTTGGCGACCCCAAGGACCCCCGGAGCGCGCGTCTTGTCGCTACCGACCATTCGGAGGCGGTTTTGGGCGACGGCTACGCTATCCGTGGCCTCTCCGCCGAAGTTGTGCCCAATGGCCTCTGGCCCATCGATTTCGGTGGCGCGCTCGGAGAGCCCGTGACGCGCGGAATCGAGGCGAAGCTGCCCTGGCTGACCGCGCCCGGCGAGCCGGCGGAAACGGCGCTGAACGCCGCCGGCCTGCCCGTCGGGAGCGCCATCGAGGCCCGTGAGGCCTTTGCGCGAAAATAGCATTGCCGTCCCGCGTACCCCCATGTTGAATTTGTTCCATACGAGGGGCATGTTTGGGGAATATTGTTCGGCGGGAGGTTGGAACGCTAGATGAGAAAGCCGGTCGTCGGCGTGATCGGGAATAGCCATCGCGTCGAAAATCGATTTCAGGTTCAGATGGTCGGCGAGCGCAACCTTCGCGCTGTGGCCGAGGTGTCCGGCGGTCTCCCGGTGATGTTCGCGGGCGCGCCTGACATCACCGACATCGGTGCGCTGCTCGACACCGTCGACGGGATCGTGCTGACCGGAGCCCGCGCCAACGTCCATCCGACCCGTTTCAACGTCGATCCCTGCGCGGCGCACGAGCCTTACGACATTCATCGCGACGAGGTTGCGCTGGCGCTGTCGGTCGCCTGCGTGGCGCGCGGCATCCCATTGTTCGGCATCTGCCGCGGCCTGCAGGAGATGAACGTCGCCTTCGGCGGCTCGCTGCACCCGGAGATCCGAGAAATTCCCGGCCGCATGAACCACCGCATGCCGAGGCTCGAGAACGGGGAGATTCATCCCGATCCGACCGTGGTGTTCGCCGACCGTCACGACGTCGACCTCACGCCGGGCGGGGCTTTCGCCAGGATTCTCGGCTGTGAGAAGATCAGGGTCAATTCGCTGCACGGGCAGGGCATCCTCGATCCCGGGCAGCGCGTGCTGATCGAAGGCGTTGCCGAGGACGGTACCATCGAGGCGATCCGCATCGCGGATGCCCCGAGCTTCGCGCTCGGCGTGCAATGGCACGCCGAATACGATCCGCAACAGAATCCGGTCAACCGAAAACTGTTCGAGGCGTTCGGCCAAGCCCTAGTCCAACGCCAGCGCGCGCCGGCATAGCGGTCACGACGACCGCCCGCGCTGTGCTTGCGCTACGCGACATTGATCAGAAGCCGAAGAATTCGGCACGCAGCCCAGCTTCGTAGTCCGCCTTTGCCGCCTTGGCTCTTGTGCGCGCATCCTCCTCGTCGAAGTGCGCCTTCTCCCATTGGTCGAGTTCGGCGACGGAATGGTCGGCGGCGGAGGCGAGGGCTTCTTCGCGTCGAATGGCGGAAATCCAGCTTTCGACCGCGTTCTTGTAGGCGGCTTGAAGGTCGTCGAGCTCCGGATGATCGCTGCTCATGTTCAACCTCACCGTAGGTGAACGCCATTGTCGGCGCCGGATGTGAGCTATAGTTTCCGCGAATGAACAAATGACGACAGAAGCCGGCGCACGGCGCGTCGACAGCGAGGGAGGTTTCGACCATGGCGATCAAGGCTTTGCGGACTCCCGATGCGCGCTTTGACGGTCTTCCCGGCTATTCGTTCGCGCCGCATTACCGGGACGATCTTCTCGGTTATGCCGGGCTGCGCATGCACTATCTCGACGAAGGTACGCGCAACGCCCGCGTCGCGCTCTGCCTTCATGGCCAGCCGACCTGGAGCTATCTCTACCGCAAGATGATCGGCGGCTTCGTCGCCGCCGGCTATCGGGTGATCGCGCCGGACATGTTCGGGTTCGGTCGCTCCGACAAGCCGGTCGAGGAGGCGGTCTATAGTTTCGACTTCCACCGCGAGAGCCTGATGGCGCTGATCCGCGCGCTCGATCTTCATCGCATCACGCTGGTTTGCCAGGACTGGGGCGGTCTCCTCGGTCTCACCATTCCGATGGAGATGACCGAGCGGTTCGAGGCGCTGCTGATCATGAACACCACGCTCGCCAGCGGCGACCGCCCGCTGACGAAGGGCTTCCTCGACTGGCGCGCCTGGAACAACGCCAATCCGGACATGGCGGTCGGCAAGCTGATGGCGCGCGCCTGCCCGCAGCTCTCGCCCGCGGAGGCCGCGGCCTATGATGCGCCGTTTCCCGACGCCACCTACAAGTCCGGCGTGCGGCGCTTCCCGAACCTCGTGCCTGACCGGCCAGATGCCGGCGGCGCCGCGATCTCGGCCAAGGCCCGCGACTGGTGGCGCAACGACTACAGCGGCAGGACGGCGATGGTGATCGGCATGACCGATCCCGTCCTGGGTCCGGCCGTCATGGAGGATATGCGCCAGACCATCCGCAACTGCCCGCCGCCGGTCGAACTCGCCGCAGCCGGACACTTCGTGCAGGAGTGGGGCGAGGATGTGCTGAAGGGTGCCTTGCCGCTGCTGGCGTGAGCGGGGGCTCCAACTCGTCTAGATGATGACCGCCGGCGCCGCGATTGCGCAGGCGCTGGCGATGTTGCAGATCGCGATGGCCGATGCCGCTGGCGCTCGTCCGCCCGACGGACTCCCAATATCGCGCGCGGAATAAACCAATCAGCAAGAATTGCTGGGCTTCGATTTTTTCGATTCCGATTTGTTCTCCGGGAACGAAGTGGAGTCAGATGCAGAACGAAAGGCGATGCGCGCCTGGAACGTAAAACCAAACACCGAGGATAGTTCACGGAAGCGAAAAGGCGCCTCCTTTCGGAAGCGCCTTTTGCCAGTCTCGTTTTGGTCGGGCCGATCAGCCCGAATAGTACATGTCGAACTCGACCGGGTGCGGGGTCATTTCGAAGCGGGCGACTTCGGTCATCTTCAGCTCGATGTAGGCGTCGATGAAGTCGTCGTCGAACACGCCGCCGTTCTTGAGGAAGCCGCGGTCCTTGTCGAGGTTTTCCAGCGCCTCGCGGAGCGAACCGCAGACGGTCGGGATCTGTTTCAGCTCTTCTTTCGGCAGGTCGTAGAGGTCCTTGTCCATCGCCGGACCCGGATCGATCTTGTTCTTGATGCCGTCGAGACCGGCCATCAGCATCGCGGCGAAGCCGAGATAGGGATTGGCGAGCGGATCGGGGAAGCGCACCTCGACACGCTTGGCCTTCGGCGACGACGTGTAGGGAATGCGGCAGGAGGCCGAGCGGTTGCGCGCGGAGTAGGCGAGCAGCACGGGGGCCTCATAGCCCGGGACCAGACGCTTGTAGGAGTTGGTCGACGGGTTGGTGAAGGCGTTGATCGCCTTGGCGTGCTTGATGATGCCGCCGATGTAGTGGAGGCAGGTTTCCGACAGGTCGGCGTACTTGTTGCCGGCGAACACCGGCTTGCCGTCCTTCCAGATCGACTGGTGCACGTGCATGCCCGAGCCGTTGTCGCCATAGATCGGCTTCGGCATGAAAGTGGCGGTCTTGCCGTAGATGTGCGCGACCTGGTGGATGCAGTATTTGTAGATCTGCATGTGGTCGGCCATCAGCGTCAGCGTGTCGAACTTCATGCCGAGCTCGTGCTGGGCCGAGGCGACCTCGTGATGGTGCTTCTCGACCTTGACGCCCATCTTGGCCATGGCGCCGAGCATTTCGGAGCGCATGTCCTGCACCGAGTCCTGCGGCGGGACTGGGAAATAGCCGCCCTTGGTGCGGATGCGGTGGCCGAGATTGCCGCCTTCATATTCGGTGTCGGAGTTGGTCGGCAGCTCCGAGGAGTCGAGACGGAAGCCGGTGTTGTAGGGACCGCTGGAGAAGCGGACGTCGTCGAACACGAAGAACTCGGCCTCGGGACCGACGAAGACGCTGTCGCCTACGCCCATCGACTTCACCATGGCTTCCGCCTTCTTGGCGATGCCGCGGGGGTCGCGGTTGTAGGGCTCGCCGGTGGTCGGCTCGAGCACGTCGCAGGTGATGACCATGGTGGTCTCGGCGAAGAACGGATCGATCGTCGCGGTCACCGGATCGGGCATCAGGCACATGTCGGACTCGTTGATCGCCTTCCAGCCGGCGATCGAGGAGCCGTCGAACATCGTCCCTTCAGCGAAAATGTCCTCGTCGATCATGCTGACGTCGAACGTCACATGCTGCCACTTGCCGCGCGGATCGGTGAAGCGCAGGTCGACGTACTTGACGTCGTTGTCCTTGATCGATTTCAGGACGTCTTTGGCGGTCTTCATGCATACCCCTTTTGGCTCTGCGGGACGGTTTCCAGATGAGCAAAATTATTCTCGCTCGGGCGAGTATTGCGCGACCGCACAAACGAAATCGGGCCGCCGAAGCAGCCTTATTTCTTTTCAGAGCGTCGCAGGCTGCGGGATAGCACCCGGCTCAGATAGCGTCCAGCCCGGATTCGCCGGTCCGGATGCGGATCGCCTCTTCGATGTTGGAGACGAAGATCTTGCCGTCGCCGATGCGCCCGGTCTGCGCGGCGCGGCGGATTGCGTCGATCGCGCGCTCGACCAGATCGTCGCCGATCACGATCTCGATCTTCACCTTGGGCAGGAAGTCGACGATGTATTCCGCGCCGCGATAAAGCTCGGCGTGACCCTTTTGGCGGCCAAAGCCCTTGGCTTCGGTGACGGTAATGCCTTGCAGGCCGACTTCCTGAAGCGCTTCCTTCACCTCGTCGAGCTTGAATGGCTTGATGATGGCTTCGATTTTCTTCACTGCGCGCCTCCCGGCCTTTCGATCAATTAGCAACGTCTTCGTCAGGATGCGCTTGTGTCACGCACGATCTTGTCTTCGTTATGCCGGGATCCCGACCCTTCCGGCAACAACGGCCGGCCACACCCTATAGAATGCCAGTGAGCACGACAAACCGAAGCGGCTTCCTCGAAAGCAGGGTCTATGCCAAGTTGGAAATGCCCTGATTATTGGAGCGTTATCAGCCTTTTAACGAGCATCTCTGTTAGGTGGAGCCGATTGGCTGAAAATACCAAAGGCTACAAAATAGGCAAACGGTTCAATCTGTGTGCAAACCCGCGTTCCGCCGGGTGAGTCAGCACGAAAGATGCCCGTTGAACAGGCGTTTGTACAGGGAAGTGGCATGGAAGTTCTGACCAGCGCTGAGATGCAGCGCGCCGACCAGCTCTCGATCGCGGCAGGGACACCCGGCTTCAAGCTGATGCTGAGCGCGGGCCAGGCCATCGCCGAAGCCGCCAGCGCCCTGGCGGAGGAGGGGCCGATCCTGATCGTGGCCGGCCCCGGCAACAATGGCGGCGACGGCTTTGTCGCGGCCGCCGAACTCGCCGCCCAGGGGCGCGAGGTCTCGGTGATCCTGATGTGCGAGCGCGACCAGCTCCAGGGCGATGCGGCCTCCGCCGCGCGCGGCTGGAAGCATCCTTTGCTTCCATTCAATCCGCAGGCGATCGGAAGGCCGGCGCTGATCATCGATGCGCTGTTCGGCGCGGGCCTCAGCCGTCCCGTCGCCGGCGAGGCGCGAGCCATGATCGAGGCGATCAACGCCAACGGCGCGCCCGTACTCGCGGTCGACCTGCCGAGCGGCATCAACGGCACCAGCGCGGCCGTGATGGGGGTGGCTGTGAACGCCACCGAGACCGTGACCTTCTTCCGCAAGAAGCCGGCGCATCTGCTGCTGCCCGGCCGCATGCATTGCGGCCATGTGCGCGTCGCCGACATCGGGATCGATGCGCAGGTGCTGGACGAAATCGCGCCGCGGATCTTCGAGAACGATCCGGATTTCTGGGGCGCCGCCTTTCCGGTGCCGCGCATCGACGGCCATAAATATGCGCGCGGCCATGTGCTGACGGTCTGCGGCGACATGGCTGCGACCGGCGCGGCGCGGCTGGCCGCGCGCGCGGCGCTGCGCGCCGGCGCGGGTCTCGTGACGCTGGCGACCCCGCGCGATGCGCTCGTGATCAATGCCGGCGCACTGACCGCGGTGATGGTTCGTCCCGTCGACACTGCGATCGAGTTCGGCGAGCTGCTCGGCGACAAGCGCTACAACACCTGCGTGATCGGTCCCGGCACCGGCGTCGGCGAACGCACCTGCGATCTCGTCCACACCGCGCTCGGCGCGCAGCGGCATCTGGTGCTCGATGCGGATGCGTTGACGAGCTTTGCCGCCAGGCCCGAGCGCCTGTTCGAATCGATCAAATCGTCGCCTGATGCGCGGGTGGTGCTGACGCCGCACGAGGGCGAGTTTCCGCGCCTGTTCTCCGACCTCAGCAACAAATCTCCGGGCCGGTCCAAGCTGGAGCGCGTCCGCGCCGCGGCCGAGCGGTCCGGCGCGGTCGTGCTGTTGAAGGGCGCCGACACCACGATCTCCGCGCCCGACGGCCGCGCCACCATTGCCGCCAACGCGCCGCCCTGGCTCGCCACCGCCGGCGCCGGCGACGTGCTCGCCGGCATCATCGCCGGGCTTCTGGCGCAGGGCGTGCCGGCCTTCGAAGCCGCCAGCATCGGCGTCTGGATGCACGGCGAGGCGGCGAGCGAGGCGGGGCCCGGCCTGATCGCGGAAGACCTGACGGAGACGCTGCCGGCGGTGCACCGGCGGATCTATGGCGCACTCGGGGTGGAGTACTGATGCTCAGGCAGCTCGCGCTCGCCGACATGGACGCGGCGGCGCGGCTCCATCGGGTTGCATTTGACCATGCGATGCCTCGGCTCGCCGGGCTTTATACGCCCGACGAGGACCGCTGGTTCTACCGCGAGCATGTTTTCACGACGTGCCGCGTGTGGGGACGTTTCGACCATGATCAGCTCAGCGGGCTCATCGCCTTCAATGACTTCAATGACGGGTGGATCGAACAGCTCTACGTGGTCCCCGCCGCGCACGGCCGCGGCGTCGGCACCGAACTCCTCGACATCGCCAAGGGCGCCTGTGGCCGGTTGGAGCTCTGGACGTTCCAGCGCAATGCGCGGGCACGACGCTTCTATGAAGCGCGCGGATTCGTGCTGGTCGAACAGACCGACGGGGCGCGGAACGAGGAGAAGGAGCCGGACGCGCGCTACCTGTGGACGCGTGCAGGTCGATAAGTCACCCCACCGCATACCAGCGCACCAGCCGCGGTGCGGCCCAGTCCGCCGCGACGGATTCGATCAGCCAGCGTCCGGGGGAGGTCGCGGCGAAGGCGATGCGCTGGGTCTGGCCGGGTTCGATCGCGAGCGTGTCGAGCCAATAGGGCTTCCAGCCATCGTCGAGCCTGTCGAGCAGGCGGAAATGATGGCCGTGCAGGTGGAAGACGCTGGTGGCTGGTCCGGGGTTCTTCAGGGCCAGCACGACGGTGCGGCCGGGCTTGGCGCGGAAGGCCGGGGCTGAGGTGACGGAGATGCCTGCAGGCCGCGTCCAGCCGGGCTCGGGCGAGCCGAGCGCGACATCGAACCGCAGGGCGCCTCTCAGGTCGAGGCTCGCGGGCAAGTCGTTCGGCGGAAGCCGCTGGAGCGGCGGCAGAGGCGCGCGCCGCTCCAGTCTGCCTGATACCGCGAGGCTTCCGATTTGGCGCGCCTCCTTGCCATCATGAAGCAGGAACGCGGCCGATGCGGCTGCATCGACGACCGCGTCGGCGCGCGCGCCGGGCGCCAGCACCAGGGCGCCGTTGCGGGCCGGGAACGGCTCGGCCGGCTGCCCGTCGAGGGCCACCACGCGGACGTCGTGGTTTTCCAATTTGATTGCCAGGACAGAGCGTTCCGAGCCGTTGATGAAGCGCAGCCGCAATCGCTCTCCAGCCCTGGCTGAGAGTTCGAATGAAGTCTGCCCGTTGATCGTATGGAGCGGTGTCGTGTCCCTTGCGTCATGGCCCGGGGGGAGCGCAGCTCCGTCCTGACGAAGGCGCCATTCCTCGATCAGCAGGACCTCGTCGCGATCGACGGCGACGGGCGTTGTTTCGTCGACGATGATCGGAAGCGGGCGTGAGGGCTGCTTGAGACCGTCCTCAAAAAGGCGGAAGTCTGCCAGTAGGGTCCCGGCGTTTGCCATTGAAATAATTGACGTTTCGGTTTCGCCTGGTGCCGTCGGCGCGCGCCCCCGCAGCGGATCGGCCGCGGCCGCGGCATTCAGTCCGTACCAGACTGGCGCAAGCGGCACAGGCAGGTCGTTCCGGAAGACCACCTCGCAGCGGTCGCCGCGGCGGAAACGGACGCCACTGGTGTGGCTTAACGCGGCAAGCTCCCAGATGGCTGCAGGCGGTTGCCCAGGCTTCAGAGCCAGGGTCGCGACTCGGGCCTGGAGCGGGAGCCGGGTGGTCACGAGCGGGCCTGCGCTGCCGGACGTCAACCCGGCCGCCGAGGCTCCCAGCGAGGCGCCAAGTCCGGCCAGAACCTGCCGCCTTGTGGGGTCGAAGATCCGCGGTTTCATGCGGGCGATCCGGACCATGCCGGGCTGGATAAGTCCAGCCATCCCGTCGACTTGACGCGTACTTCGACCCTGCCTCGATCAGGCCATTTTTTTGCTGCGAACAGGCGGGCACATGTTATAAGCCCGCCGCCCGCGGCATCGCGGCCGGTCTTGATGCAAATTACGCGGGCGTGGCGGAACTGGTAGACGCGCTGGATTTAGGTTCCAGTGACGAAAGTTGTGGGGGTTCGAGTCCCTCCGCCCGCACCAAGCGCTTTCAGCGTTTGCACGGATTACCCAAGGGCTGCTTCCTCACGGAGTGTTTCCGGTGGAAGCGGTCCGATCAACCGCCGGCATTGAGGCGTTCGCCTCGCGCCGGATCGATTAATGACAGCGTCCCGACGCGATAGCGTGCCGGGACCGAACGAGAAGAAGATTGGACGCCATGCAGGTCACAGAAACCCTCTCGGAAGGTTTGAAGCACGAGTTCAAGATCAGCGTTCCCGCGTCTGATCTCGACGCCAAGGCCGGTGCCAAGCTCGTCGACCTCAAGGACAAGGTCCGCATCAACGGCTTCCGTCCCGGCAAGGTGCCGGTCTCTCACCTGAAGAAGGTCTATGGCCGCTCGGTGATGGCCGAGACCATCGACCAGACCATCCGCGACACCAACACGCAGCTGTTCTCCGAGCGCGGCTTCCGCCTTGCGACCGAGCCGAAGATCACCATGCCGAGCGAGCAGGCCGAGGTCGAGGAACTGCTGAACGGCAAGACCGATCTGACCTACACGGTCGCGATCGAGGTGGTGCCGTCGATCGCGCTCGCCGACTTCAAGACCTTCGAAGTCGAGAAGCCCGTTGCCGACGTGTCCGACGCCGATGTCGACGAGGCGATCAAGCGCATCGCCGACAGCAACCGCGGCTATGCCGCCAAGGCGGATGGCGCCAAGGCCGAGTCGGGCGACCGCGTCACCATCAACTTCAAGGGCACCATCAACGGCGAAGCCTTCGAGGGCGGCACCGGTGAGGGCATCCAGGTCGTGATCGGCTCCAACACCTTCATCCCCGGCTTCGAGGAGCAGCTCATTGGCATCGGTGCGGGCGAGACCCGCACGCTGAAAGTGTCGTTCCCGAAGAACTACATGAACGACAAGCTCGCCGGCCAGCCGGCCGAATTCGAGACCACGGCGACCACGATCGAGGCGCCGCAGGATATCGCGATCGACGACGAGTTCGCCAAGACGCTCGGCCTCGAATCGCTGGACAAGCTCAAGGAAGCCGCGCGCGAGCGGCTGGTCGCCGAGTTCGCGACCGCCACGCGCCAGCGCGTCAAGCGCGCGCTGCTCGACCGGCTTGACGAGGCCCATCGCTTCGAGGCCCCGCCCTCGCTCGTCGACGAGGAGTTCAATCTGATGTGGAACTCGGTCAAGGCCGAGATGGACTCCGCGGCCAAGACCTTTGCCGACGAGAACACCACCGAAGACGCCGCCAAGGAAGAGTACCGCAAGATCGCCGACCGCCGCGTGCGGCTCGGCCTCGTGCTCTCGGAGATCGGCGAGAAGAACAAGATCACCGTGACCGACGACGAGGTCGGCCGCGCCGTGATCGAGCGGGCGCGCTCGATGCCCGGCCGCGAGAAGGAGGTCTGGGACTATTACCGCAGCAACGCCCAGGCGCTGGCCCAGCTTCGTGCGCCGATCTACGAGGACAAGGTGGTCGACTTCATCCTCGAACTCGCCAACGTGACCGAGAAGAAGGTCTCGCGCGATGAACTCTACAAGGACGACGAGGCGGAAAAGACCGCAGCCTGAGTGGCTTGTGGCAGTCTTCTATTAAGGATGATCAAGGATCGGGCCCGGCTAGCCATGTGGCTGGCTGGGCCTTTCTGCGAGAATCAGCTTCAAGTGCCGCTTGGATTAAGCCTTAATTCGCTCCGCACTTGTCTGGTGCGAATTGGGCTATATCTGTCGGTACATCCAGTAACACAGCGTTCTACCTCGACCATCTTCCTGCATCACGGGCGCATTGGCCTTCCGGCACTGCCGATGTCCGCCTCCTAAAACCCCAGGTGACTCATGCGCGATCCGGTTGAAACCTACATGAACCTCGTGCCCATGGTGGTCGAGCAGACCAACCGTGGCGAGCGCGCCTACGACATTTTCTCGCGCCTTCTGAAGGAGCGCATCATCTTCCTGACCGGACCGGTAGAGGACGGCATGTCGACGCTGATCGTCGCGCAGCTCCTGTTCCTCGAGGCGGAAAATCCGAAGAAGGAAATCTCGATGTACATCAACTCGCCGGGCGGCGTGGTGACGTCGGGCCTTGCGATCTACGACACCATGCAATTCATCCGTCCGCCGGTCTCGACGCTGTGCACGGGCCAGGCGGCCTCGATGGGCTCGCTGCTGCTCTGCGCCGGCGAGAAGGACATGCGCTTCTCGCTGCCGAACGCGCGCATCATGGTGCATCAGCCCTCCGGCGGCTTCCAGGGTCAGGCCACCGACATCATGCTGCACGCCCAGGAAATCCTGAACCTGAAGAAGCGGCTGAACGAGATCTACGTGAAGCACACCGGCCAGACCTACAAGACGATCGAGGACGCGCTGGAACGCGACAAGTTCCTGACCGCGAACGACGCCAAGGAGTTCGGTCTGGTGGACCGGGTCATCGACAAGCGCGCCGAGGAGCCGACGGGCACGAAGGCCCCGTAAGCCTTACCGGGACTGCAACGGCGATCCCCGGCATTGCGGGGGATCGTCAGGGCGGCGTTCATGCTAAGGACGCGGTCACGGGTCGCGCAGAAGCAATTTTGCGCCCTGCGGCAGGCAGAAAGTTCCGCTTTCGTGCTTGTTTTTCGTGGCAATCCAGCCACGCAGCCGCGATTTTGATCAGTTCTCCCGTGCCAAGACGTGAAATCACGGTATTGTCACGGGTAGCCGGCGGCTCCCCGATTAGCGAATTCTTGATAGTCGGGTGACAGCATGGTTGGCTACGATTGATCGGCTAAGATCGCGGAGAATCGAGTGACCCGTGATTCGCACGGCATGTAACGCGTAGGGTCTTTTTTGGTACGGAATTTGCTCTATTTGAGTCCCATGCCGGCTACTGTGTCGGAATGGGCGATCGAGCGGACGAGATCGAACCGCGGACGGAGACATGAATGAGTAAGGTCGGCACGAGCGACTCCAAGAACACGCTATATTGCTCGTTCTGCGGCAAGAGCCAGCACGAAGTCCGCAAACTGATCGCGGGTCCCACGGTCTTCATCTGCGATGAGTGCGTCGAGCTCTGCATGGACATCATTCGCGAGGAAAACAAATCCTCGCTGGTGAAGTCGCGCGACGGGATTCCGACGCCGAAGGAAATCTGCAAGGTCCTGGACGATTACGTGATCGGCCAGAGCCATGCCAAGAAGGTCCTGTCGGTTGCGGTGCATAACCACTACAAGCGCCTCAACCACCAGACCAAGCATAACGACGTCGAGCTTGCGAAGTCGAACATCCTGCTGATCGGTCCGACCGGCTCGGGTAAGACGCTGCTCGCGCAGACGCTCGCCCGCATCCTGGACGTGCCGTTCACGATGGCTGATGCGACGACGCTGACCGAGGCCGGCTATGTCGGCGAGGACGTCGAGAACATCATCCTGAAGCTGCTCCAGGCCGCCGACTACAACGTCGAGCGCGCCCAGCGCGGCATCGTCTACATCGACGAAATCGACAAGATCAGCCGCAAGTCCGACAATCCCTCGATCACGCGCGACGTGTCGGGTGAGGGCGTGCAGCAGGCTCTGCTGAAGATCATGGAAGGCACGGTGGCTTCGGTCCCGCCGCAGGGCGGCCGCAAGCATCCCCAGCAGGAGTTCCTGCAGGTGGATACCACCAACATCCTGTTTATCTGCGGCGGTGCGTTCGCCGGCCTCGAGAAGATCATCTCGGCGCGTGGCCGGTCGACCTCGATCGGCTTCGCTGCCCAGGTGCTCGCACCGGAGGATCGCCGGACCGGTGAGATCTTCCGTCACGTCGAGCCCGAGGATCTGCTGAAGTACGGTCTCATTCCCGAGTTCGTCGGCCGTCTGCCGGTCGTGGCGACGCTCGAGGATCTCGACGAGACCTCGCTGAAGAAGATTCTCACCGAGCCGAAGAACGCGCTGGTGAAGCAGTATCAGCGGCTCTTCGAGATGGAGAACATCGAGCTGACCTTCGCCGACGAGGCGCTTGGCGCGGTCGCCCGCAAGGCGATCGAGCGCAAGACCGGCGCGCGTGGTCTGCGTTCGATCCTCGAGGCGATCCTGCTCGAGACCATGTTCGACCTGCCGGGTCTCGAAGGTGTGGAAGAAGTCGTGATTTCGCGCGAAGTCGTGGAAGGAACGGCCCGTCCGCTTTACATCTACGCCGATCGGTCCGATCGCGCCGTCGAGAACGCCAGCGCCTGATTTGCGGCGCTGGAACGGCTCCACTCGTTTCATCAGTGAAGAAGGGCTGCGGAGTGATCTCCGCAGCCAGTGTTGCGTCACATATTTGCGTGCGTAAGCGCCTGATGGCGCGCGTCTTTCAATGACTTGACACCCCCCCGGTCGATAGCCACCTAATGTCGATGGCGAGCCGAGACATCCGTTCAGGATTCGCCTCAATTTCGATCCGGCAAGCCCGGTTCATCCCTCGAATGGATGGCTGGTTTTGCGGATCACATCGGCACCTTGTGGCGGTTGCGCGTGAGCATGGCGGGCTGCGTGCAAGGGGGCAAAGCAAAAGGAAAAGGCCATGACGAATCCAAAACCCCGGCCAACCATTGTCCATGGCGAAACACACGCTTATCCCGTGCTGCCGCTGCGGGACATCGTCGTTTTCCCGCACATGATCGTTCCGCTCTTCGTCGGCCGCGAGAAATCGATCCGCGCGCTCGAAGAGGTCATGAAGAACGACGCGCTGATCATGCTCGCGACGCAGAAGAACGCGTCCGACGACGATCCGGCGCCGGATGCCATTTACGAGACCGGTACGCTCGCCAGCGTGCTCCAGCTCCTGAAGCTTCCCGACGGCACCGTGAAGGTGCTGGTCGAAGGGCTCGAGCGTGCGCGCGTGCAGAAATACACCGATCGCAGCGAGTACTATGAAGCGACCGCCATTGCGCTCGCCGACACCGATGCGAAGTCGGTCGAGGCAGAAGCGCTGTCGCGCTCGGTCGTGTCCGACTTCGAGAGCTACGTGAAGCTCAACAAGAAGATCTCGGCCGAGGTCGTCGGCGTCGTGCAGGCGATCACCGATTTCGCCAAGCTCGCCGACACCGTTGCCTCGCATCTCGCCGTCAAGATCGCGGACCGCCAGGGCATCCTGGAGACGCTATCCGTCACCACGCGCCTCGAGAAGGTGCTGGGCCTGATGGAGAGCGAGATCTCGGTGCTGCAGGTTGAGAAGCGGATTCGTTCTCGCGTTAAGCGCCAGATGGAGAAGACCCAGCGCGAGTATTATCTCAACGAGCAGATGAAGGCGATCCAGAAGGAACTCGGCGACGACGATGGTCGCGACGAGCTCGCCGATCTCGAAGAGAAGATCTCCAAGACCAAGCTTTCCAAGGAAGCGCGCGAGAAGGCGCAGCACGAGCTGAAGAAGCTGCGCCAGATGTCGCCGATGTCCGCGGAAGCGACCGTCGTGCGCAACTATCTGGATTGGCTGCTGTCGATTCCGTGGAACAAGAAGTCCAAGGTGAAAAAGGATCTGGAAGCCGCGCAGGCGGTCCTGGATGCTGATCATTACGGGCTTGAGAAGGTCAAGGAACGCATTGTCGAGTACTTGGCCGTGCAGTCGCGCGCCAACAAGCTGACGGGCCCGATCCTGTGCCTCGTCGGACCTCCCGGCGTCGGCAAGACCTCGCTCGGCAAGTCGATCGCAAAGGCGACGGGGCGCGAATTCGTGCGCGTCTCGCTCGGCGGCGTGCGCGACGAGGCCGAGATCCGCGGTCACCGCCGCACCTATATCGGCTCGATGCCCGGCAAGATCATCCAGTCGATGCGCAAGGCGAAGTCGTCCAATCCGCTGTTCTTGCTCGACGAGATCGACAAGATGGGCGCCGATTTCCGCGGCGATCCGTCCTCGGCTCTGCTCGAGGTCCTCGACCCCGAGCAGAACGGGACGTTCGCCGACCACTATCTGGAGGTCGACTACGATCTGTCGAACGTCATGTTCATCACAACCGCGAATACGCTCAATATTCCCGGCCCGCTGATGGACCGCATGGAGATCATCCGGATCGCCGGCTACACCGAGAACGAGAAGGTCGAGATCGCGCGCAAGCACCTGATCCCGAACGCGGTGTCCAAGCACGGCCTGGACTCCAAGGAGTTCTCGATCGACGACGACGCGCTGCTGCTTCTGATCCGGCGCTACACCCGCGAAGCGGGCGTGCGTAACTTGGAGCGTGAGCTCTCCACACTCGCCCGCAAGGCGGTGAAGGAGCTGATGATCTCCAAGAAGAAGACGGTCAAGGTCACCGAGAAGACTCTCGAAGAGCTGCTCGGCGTGCCGAAGTACCGTTACGGCGAGATCGAGAGCGAGCCGCAGGTCGGCATCGTCACCGGCCTTGCCTGGACCGACGTCGGCGGGGAGTTGCTGACGATCGAGGGCGTCATGATGCCCGGCAAGGGCAAGATGACGGTCACGGGCAATCTGCGCGACGTGATGAAGGAGTCGATTTCGGCTGCGGCGTCATATGTCCGCTCGCGCGCGATCGTCTATGGCATCGAGCCGCCGCTGTTCGATCGCCGCGACATCCACGTGCACGTGCCGGAAGGCGCGACGCCGAAGGACGGCCCGTCGGCGGGCGTTGCCATGGCCACCGCGATTATCTCGGTCATGACCGGCATTCCGGTCCGCCACGATGTCGCGATGACCGGCGAGATCACGCTGCGCGGCCGCGTGCTGCCGATCGGCGGTCTGAAGGAGAAGCTGCTGGCTGCGGCCCGCGGCGGCATCAAGACGGTGCTGATCCCCGAGGACAATGCCAAGGATCTCACGGAGATTTCCGATGCGATCAAGGGCGGCATGGAGATCATCCCGGTCTCGCGCCTCGACGACGTCGTCGCCAAGGCGCTGGTCAAGAAGCCGGTCCCAATCGTCTGGGAAGAGGACACCAAGGTGACGGTGAAGCCGGACGGCGACGAAGCAGCCGGCGGCCTGACCGCTCACTGAGGCTTCAAGGACAGAAAATGAAAACGGCGCCTTCGGGCGCCGTTTTTGTCTCAGGAGGTGCCTCGCGTGCGTCAGAACTTGTAGTTCGCGCCGACCTTCACGATCTGGAGCTTGTGGCTGACGGTCTCGCGGAACACCGTGTTGACGGGAACGCTGTAACTCTCGGTCGTCGATCCGAGGTCGACGTAGTTATATTCGACCTTGGCCGACCAGTTCGGCGCGAAATAATGCTCGACGCCAGCGCCGCCGATCCAGCCCACCAGAAGATTGGACTTGGTCCCTGCGTCGAAGGCAACCGGGACGCCCGGCGCACCGAAGACGATTCCGTCCTTCGCTTCGCCCGCCGCGATGCCAGCCTTGAGGTAGAGCAGGGTATGGTCAACAGCGAAGCCGGCGCGTCCCGTAAACTGGGTGAGCCATTCGATGCTTGAGGTTGCCGTCGTATTCAGGACCAGGGCACCCGCCTGGGCGACGTTGCCGTCGGCATTTGCCCTTCGCGCCGTGAGATCGAATTCCCACTCGACGCCGACAACCCAGTTGCCGGTCTGGTAGTTCGCACCCGCCTGGACGCCTCCGAGCACGCCTTTGGTCTTCGGCGAGAGCGGCGAAACGGTCGTCGTCGGGTCTCCGACAACGCCGCCGGCCCAGTCGTTTTTGCCCCAGCCATAGCCGGCGTGCAGGCCGGCGTAGAAGCCCGACCACGAGAACGTCGACACCGGCGCGGCATAGGGAGCCTTGACCGACAGATCGGCGCCCAAGGCCGCTGAGGCCGCACCTGTGAGGACAATCGCCAGGCTCGCAATCTTCAAGTTCATTCCAGGGCTCCATGCTGAAAAGTGATAGAGCCGGAGTTATCCAGCATGGGCGGACGCGACATCAGCCGTTGGGTTGAGACGGCTGCCGCACGTTGTGCAGTCCGTCCGTTTCGCGCCGCTCTGTTGCAGAGCTGCATCAGGCCGTCCGGAGCGACCGCGATCGGTACCCAAGCCGACGGCGGGCTGGTAGCCGGGCCAGGCGAGGATTGATGTTCCGGTCTTGCCGAGCAAGGGCGGGTAGGGATAAAGAGACGCCGTGGGGCGGTTAGCTCAGCTGGTTAGAGCATCTCGTTTACACCGAGAGGGTCCGCGGTTCGAATCCGTGACCGCCCACCAGCCTGCGCTCGTGTTGCGAGCTTCGGCTTGGCAGGCCAGCCCGGCGCATAGCTGTATGGGAGAGCCTGATGCAACAGCCAACCGGACACGAGCAAAACGCCGACCAGATCGCCTATTGGAACGGGCCGAGCGGACAGCGCTGGGCCGATCGCCATGCAGCGCAGGAAAAGCTGCTTGGACCCATTGCCGACGCGCTGATCGACCGTGCGAGGCCGAAGGCCGGCGAGCGCGTGCTCGATGTCGGCTGCGGCTCCGGCGCGACGACGTTTGCGTTCGCCAAAGCGGTGGCGCCTGAAGGCTTCGCGCTCGGCCTTGACGTCTCCGAACCGATGCTGTCGCAGGCGCGTGCGTTTTCGCCGAAGGGGCTTCCGCTCGATTTCGTGCTGGCGGACGCGACGGTGCATGCGTTCGAGCCGGCGAGCTTCGACCTCTTGGTCTCGCGCTTCGGCGTGATGTTCTTCGCCGATCCCATCGCATCCTTCACCAATCTGCGCCGCGCGCTGAAGCCGTCCGGTCGAGTGGCGTTTGCCTGCTGGCGCGAGCCGAAGGACAATCCGTGGATGATGGCGCCGCTGATGGCGGTCTACAAACACGTTCCGAAGATGCCGCCGGTTGGTCCCGAGGAGCCAGGCCCGTTCGCCTTTGCGTCGGAGGAGCGTGTGACGCGCATCCTGAAGGGCGCGGGTTTCGCCGACGTTTCGCTGGAGCCGCACAATCTTCCGATGGACATCGCCATCGGCGGCGGGCTCGATGCTGCGGTCGAGGGCTCGCTCCAGATCGGCCCCGCCAGCCGCGCGCTGCAGGGCCATCCGCCGGAAACCTACGCGGCGGCCAGAGCCTCAATCCGCGACACGCTCGCGCCGTTCCTGAAAGGGCAGAGCGTGGCGCTGCAGGGCGCGATCTGGATCGTGACGGCGAAGGCGGGGTAGCTCAACGCCGTTGGCGCGTACGTCGTCGCTGTCACACCCTCGGTGTCATCCCCGCGAAGGCGGGGATCCATAAACACAGGGAGAAGTTGCGGCGAAAAGCTGGTCACTCCGAGTCTTTGCCAAACCACTCCCTGTGGTTATGGATCCCGGATCTGCGCTTCGCTTGTCCGGGATGACGGTGGAGATTGGAGTGCTCAGCAGCCTCTACACCACATCATCCGGCGCCAGCGCGCAGCCATTGTCGGGGTTCGTCTCGATCTGCAGCGTGGCGTGGCCGATACGGAACGACGCCGTCAGCAGCTGCGCGGTCTCCATCAGGAATGCGTCGGCCGCTCCCGCGGGCATCACGAGATGACAGGTCAGCGCCGTTTCGGTGGTCGAGATCGGCCAGACATGGAGATCGTGGATGGCTGACACGCCCGGCCGTTTCAGCAGGAACAGCTTGATCGCGGCAAGGTCGGTGCCCCTCGGCGCGGCCGCCATCGACATGTCGATCGAGCCGCGCAGCAGGCTGGTGGTGCCCCAGAGGATGGTGACGCAGATCACGAGGCTGGTGAGGGGATCGAGCCAGAGCCAGCCGGTCCAGATGATCAGCGCCGCCGAGACCACGACCCCGAGCGAGACCGCGGCGTCCGCCGCCATGTGCAGATAGGCGCCTTCGATGTTGATGTCGTCCTTGCGGCCGCGGGCGAACAGCAGGGCGGTGAAGCCGTTGATGAGGATGCCGATGCCGGCGACCACCATTACGGTCACGCCCGCGATCGGCTCCGGCTCGCGCAGCCGCAAGATCGCCTCCCAGCCGATCGCGCCGGTCGCGACCAACAGGAACACGGCGTTGGCGAGTGCGGCGAGGATGGTGGAGGCGCGAAAGCCGTAGGTGAAACGGCCGCTCGGCGCCCGCCGTGCCGCAATCGATGCGCCCCAGGCCACGACCAGGCCGAGCACGTCGGACAGGTTATGGCCGGCGTCGGCGAGCAGGGCGGTGGAGTTGCCGATATAGCCATAGACCGCCTCGGCCACCACCAGCGCGGTGTTGAGGGTGATGCCGATCGCAAACGCCCGGCCGAAACTGGCGGGCGCATGGACATGCCCGTGGCTGTGATCGTGGCCGTGCCCATGATCATGCGCATGGTCGGCATCGTCATGGTCGTGATGGTCGTGGCTACCCACTTCTAGCGCTCCCGGATGCGGCCAAATCAGGCGTCATTGTAGGCGTTTCGACAGCGCCGTCACGGCGGAACAGCAGATAGAGCGCCGGCAGCACCAAGAGTGTCAGGATCGTCGAGGAGATGATGCCACCTATCACCACGGTGGCGAGCGGCCGCTGCACCTCGGCGCCGGCTCCGGTCGCGAGCGCCATCGGCACGAAGCCGAGGGACGCCACCAGGGCCGTCATCAGAACCGGCCGCAGCCGGGTCAGCGCACCTTCGCGCACGGCATCCGTGACGGGCCGCCCCTCGCTGCGCAGCCGCTGTATGAAGGCGATGATGACGAGGCCGTTGAGCACGGCAACGCCCGACAGCGCGATGAAGCCGACGCCGGCGCTGATCGACAGTGGAATCCCACGCAGCAGCAGCGCCGCGACGCCGCCGGTCAGCGCCAGCGGCACGCCGGAGAACACCAGCGCCGCATCGGCCAGCGATCCCATCCCCATGAACAGCAGCAGGAATACCAGCAGCAGCGCCACCGGCACCACGATCGTCAGACGCTTGGTCGCGGAGACCAGCTGCTCGAACTGTCCGCCCCAACCGATCCAGTAGCCCGGCGGCAGCTTGACCTTCTCGGCGACGGCGGCTTGCGTCTCGGCCACGAAGGAGCGCAGGTCGCGGCCCCTGACGTTGGCCATCACCACGACGCGGCGCTTGCCGTTCTCGCGGCTGATCTGGTTCGGCCCCGGCGCGACCTCGATCGTCGCGACGGAGGACAGCGGAACGTAGCGCAGCGGCGCGTTCGCGCCCGGCCATGCGGTTTTCGTGACGGTCGCCACATCCTCGCCCGGCGGCAGCGGGATCGGCAGCGACTTGATCGCGTCGGGATCGGCGCGCTGGCTTTCGGGCAGGCGCACCACGATGTCGAAGCGGCGATCGCCCTCGAACAGCTTTCCGGCCGGCTTGCCGCCGATCGCGATCTCGACGAGGTTCTGCACGTCGCCGAGGCTGAGGCCGTAGCGCGACAGCGCCTGGCGATCGAGCTTGACGGTGAGGATCGGCAGGCCCGCGATCTGCTCGGTCTTGACGTCGGCGGCGCCCGCGATGCCGCGCACCACGCCGTTGACCTGCTGGGCGATGCCGGCGAGCAATTCGAGATCGTCGCCGAAGATCTTGACGCCGACGTCGCTGCGGATGCCGGCGATCAATTCGTTGAATCGCATCTGGATCGGCTGGGTCATGCCATAGGCGGTGCCGGGCAGGGTGTTCGCGGCGCGCTCGAGTTCGGCGACCACCTCGTCCTTGGGTCTGGCCGGGTCCGGCCATTCGGCACGCGGCTTCAGCGTGACATAGGTGTCGGCGACGTTCGGCGGCATCGGATCGTTGGCGATCTCGGCGGTGCCGATCTTGGAGAAGATGGTCGCCACTTCCGGGACCTGCCTGACCGCCTTCTCCAGGCGGAGCTGCATGTCGACGCTCTGGGTCAGGCTGGTGCCGGGGATGCGGATCGTCTCGATGGTGATGTCACCTTCGTCCAGGCTCGGGATGAACTCGCCGCCCATGCGCGTGGCAGCAAACAGGCTGCCGGCAACAAACAGGACGGCGGCGAGCGCCACGCTGCGGCGATAGTGGATGGTGCGGTCGAGCAGCGGCACGTAGACCCGCTTGGCTGCCCGCATGAAGATGTTCTCGGTCTCCGAGACCTTGCCGGTGACGACGATCGCGATCGCGGCCGGCACGAAGGTCACCGAGAGCAGCGCGGCGCCGGCGAGCGCCATCAGTACCGTTAGCGCCATCGGCGTGAACATCTTACCCTCGGTCCCGGTCAGGGTGAGGACGGGCAGGTACACGACGGCGATGATGAGCGTGCCGAACAGGCTCGGCTTGATCACCTCGCTGCTGCCGGCGCGGATGGTCTCGAGCCGCTCCGCCAGCGACAGCAGCCGCCCGCGGCGGTGCTGTTCGACGGCGAGCAGCCGCAGGCAGTTCTCGACGATGATGACCGCGCCATCGACGATGATGCCGAAATCGATCGCGCCGAGACTCATCAGATTGGCGCTGACCTTGCTCTCGACCATGCCCGTGATCGTGAACAGCATGGAGAGCGGAATCACGCAGGCGGTGATCAGCGCGGCGCGGATGTTGCCGAGGATCAGGAACAGCACCGCGATCACCAGCGCGGCACCCTCGACGAGGTTCTTCTCGACGGTCTGGATGGTGGCTTCCACCAGATGCGTGCGGTCGTAGACTGCGCGCGCGATCACGCCGTCGGGCAGCGATTTGGAGATGTCCTTGAGGCGTGCGGCTACGCGCTGCGCCACGCTGCGGCTGTTCTCGCCGATCAGCAGCATGGCCGTGCCGAGCACGGTCTCGTTGCCGTTGGTGGTCGCAGCGCCCGTGCGCAGGTCGTGGCCCTCGCGGACCTCGGCGACGTCGCGGATTCGCACCGGGACGCCGCCGCGCGAACCGATCACGATGTCCTCGATGTCCTGAATGCCAGCGACCTGGCCGGGGGCGCGGACGAGATATTGCTCGCCGTTGCGCTCGATATAGCCCGCGCCGACATTGGCATTGTTGGCGGCGAGCGCCGTCATGATGTCGCGGAAGCCGAGCTTGTAGGCCATCAGCCGGCCCGGGACCGGCAGAACGTGAAATTGCCGCTCGTAGCCGCCGATCGAGTTGACCTCGATCACGCCGGGAACGGTGCGCAGCTGCGGCTTGATGATCCAGTCCTGGATCGTGCGCAGTTCCGTCGGCGTGAACTCGTTACCTGCAGGCGACTTCGCGCCGGCCTTGGCCTCGACCGAGTAGACGTAGATCTCGCCGAGCCCGGTCGAGATCGGCCCCATCGCCACCTCGGTGCCGGCAGGGAGCTGGTCCCTGGCCTGCTGGATGCGCTCGTTGACGAGCTGCCGCGCGAAGTAGATGTCGGTGCCGTCCTCGAACACCACCGTGACCTGGCTCAGCCCATAGCGCGAGATCGAGCGGGTGTAGTCGAGCCTGGGCAGGCCGCCCATCGCGGTCTCGATCGGGAAGGTGATGCGCTGCTCGGCTTCGAGCGGCGACAAGCCGGGCGCGCGCGTATTGATCTGGACCTGGACGTTGGTGACGTCGGGGACGGCGTCGATCGGCAGGCGCGTGAAATTCCAGGCGCCGAAGGCACCGGCCGAAAGCGCGAGCAGCACCACCAGCCAGCGATGCCGCACCGACAAGGCAAGTAGTGCGTCAATCATGGTCGGCGTCTCCCTTGCCCATCTCCGCCTTCACGACGAAGCTGTTCTCGGCGACGTAGCGCTCGCCGGCCGAGAGCCCGGCGCGGATCTCGACGAATTTCGGATCGACATCGCCAAGCTCGACCGGTCGCGCCTCGATCTTGTCGCCGTCCTCGCGGACGAACACGATGGTCCTGTTCTCCAACGTCTGGATCGCGCTGCGGCGCACGGCCACCGCGACGTTGCGGGCGGCCAGGATCAGCCGCGCCGTGACGAACAGACCGGGACGCAGGCGGCCATCGGGATTTGGCAGCACGACGCGGGCCAGCGCGGTCTGGGTCTCGCTGGAGCCGATCGGCGCGATGTAGGAGATCGTGCCCTTGATCTCGCCGCGGCCGTCGTCCGGCTCGATCAGCACCTCGTCATTGAGGTGAACGCGCCTGATGTCCTGTCGGTAGATCGACAGCTCGACCCAGATGGTGGAGAGATCGGCGACGACGAAGCCCGGCTTCTGCTCGGAGGCGTATTCGCCGAGCGAGATCTGCCGCTCGATGACGGTGCCCGCCAGCGGCGCCTTCAGCTCGTAGACGGTGAGGCTCTGGTTGCTCTCGATGGTGGCGAGCAGGTCGTCCTTGCCGACCTTGTCGCCGATCCGCTTCTGGATCGACTTGGCAATGCCGGGGAAGCGGGGCGTGACCTGAACGACCGCTTCCTGGTTGGCGCGCAGGATACCATTGAAGGCGAGCGTATCGGTCAGCGTGGCGCTCGCGGCCTCGGCCAGCGTGACGCCGGCCGCCGCCAGCTTGACGTCGGAGATGCGGATGCGGTCGGCGCCGTGCTCGTCCTGCTCGACATGCTCGTTCGGTTTCTCTGGTTTCTTCGCCGCGGCATGCTCGGTCGGCGCGATCTTGGGCGGGCTGAGTAGGGAATAGCCGTAAGCGCCGAGCGCGGCGGCAAGGATGGCGACGAGAATGGTGGAGGATGTCTTCATCGTGCGCTCTCCCGGGCCAGCGCGAAGGGATTGCCGACGAGGCCTTCGATGGTGGCGACGCCGGCGTGGAAGTTCTGTAGCGCCTCTTGCTCGCGCAGCCGCGCCTGTGACACGCTCGCCTGGGCGTCCAGCACTTCGAGCAGGGTGAAGCGGCCCTGTCCGTAGCCTTGCAAGATCGCTTCGGCGGCTTCGCTCGCCTTGGGAATCGCGGTCTCGCGCAGCACCGCGAGTTCGCGTAGCGAGCCCTGCAGCGAATCGTAGGCACGGCCGGCGATGACGATCAGCGTGTTGCGATTGGCCTCGCGCTCGGCCTTGGTCTTGGCGAGGCTTTCCTGTGCCGACAGGATGTTGCCCTGGTTCTGGTCGAACACGGGGATCGGCACCGAGACCGAAAGCCGCAGCGCGTCGTCATTGGTTTCGTTGAAATGGCGCCAGCCGGCGGCGACGCGCACGTCGGGATAGGGGCGCAGCCGCGCCATCAACAGCTCGGCATTGCGCTGGGCATAGACCGCGGTCCAGCGCACCAGTTGCGGATTGGCGTCGATGGCGGCGACGACCGACTGGAATGTCGGCGGCCGTCCCATGGTGTCGAGCCGGCCGTAGACCTCGCCGAATTTGGCGGTCGGATCGCCCATCAGCACCGCAAGCTCGCGCCGGGCGCTGGCAAGCGTCGCCTTGAAGCGTTCGCGGTCGGCCTTCACCAGGGCGGATGCGACTTCGGCGCGGCCGGTTTCGGCCGGCGAGGAGGCGCCGGCCTCGACGCGGCGGCGCAGCAGCGGCGTCAGCTTGTCGATCGCGGCGATCTGCTCGTCGAGGATCTGGATGCGCCGCTGCGCGCCGAGCACGCTGAGGAAGGCGATCGCGGTCTCCGACAGCACCTCCAGCCTGACGGCCTGGCGCTGGATCGCCGCGACCTCGATGCCGGCGACACCGGCCGCGATCCGCGCATCGCGCTTGCCGAACAGCTCGAAAGCCTGGCTGATCTGGAGCGTGGTCTCGGCCGACTTCGTGCCGCGATAGATGCCCGAGCCGAGGGAGTTGTCCTGTTCATAGGACAATTCCGGATTGAGCAGCGCGCCCGCCTGGACGCGCTGTCCCGTGGCGATGCCGATATCGCGTTCCGCCGCCGTCAGGCGCGGGCTCGCGGCCAGCGCGCGCGACAGCGCCGCGCGCATGGTCAAGGTCTGGGCGTGGGACGACAGCACCAGGGATGGGCTGATGAGAATAGCCAACGCGCATGCGATGCGCGCGGCCGTTCGCCTGCAGGACATGAAGAGAACCCGTGAAAGAGACGAGATGGGCGCAAGCTGCGCCCGGCTGATCCGTTCAGGCCGGGTGTTTGGGAGGCGGGGAGTCCGTATCAGGCGCAATACCGGCGAAAACCGGCTGATGCGGCATCGGCGGCGCGGCAACGAGTTCGGACACCGCTGCCGATTGCAGCGGTTGTGCAACGGCGATCGAGAAACAGCCATGGCAGTGATGGCCGCCGGCGGCCTTGTGATCACCGTGGCCGTCAGAGCCGGCGTCGAGGATCGAGGCGATCTCGGAGCCGCCCGCTGGGCTCGTGACATCGATGTCGTGAGCGCCATGGAGCGCGCCCGACAGCAGATAAAGGACCGCGACGAGCATTGCCAACAGCCCGCGCCAGTTGCGCCGTTGGTCAAATCTGCAAGGCTGGCGGAGCGAGGTCACGAGGTCACTCAGGTTTTCGGTTCGGTTGCCGTAGCATGGTGCAAAGAACAGTGTCGACCCGCAACATTGTTACGTGTGGGGAACTTGCCTTTTGTCGACAAGGTTTGAGGGGGCAGAAATCGGCCTGTCGCGCCGGTAGGCGGCGAGTGCTGCTTCGTCGCATTTGTTGACCTGTCATCTTCTGCTCGTGTGGTTCGCGTCGATCAGGTCGAGCGAAGGTCAGACAGACCGTCCGAGGGTGGAGCACCCCCGTACCGGCGGCCAACATGTCTTCGTGGCATAGGTCACTTCAACCCGTCATGGGATGTCTGTCTTTGCCCCCAAATCAGCGGATGAGCCTTTTGTGTCTCCGAACAATTAAAGATAATGCGTCTTCAGGACAACTCATCCAGTACGTGTAACAGCAACGTCGTCTGCTTGAGGCAGAGTGGGTATATTCGGGCGACTCGCTTCTTGTGAAGGTATTCGACTCTTCGACGTGTTTTTCGTTGAAGCTGCGGCGTCAAAGATCGCTGCGGGCAAGGCCAAAAACGGATTTTTTTAATTTCATATTTTTGAATTGACGAGGGCGGTGCTGCGTCAATGAGTGTGTACCCCATTTCCTTATCGGTCATCATTCTGACATTGAATGAAGAGCCTCACCTGGCGCGAGCCATTCATTCGATCGGGAATATCGCAGAGCAGATTTTTGTCGTCGATTCCGGCTCGACGGATCGAACCGTCGAGATTGCGCGCAAGATGGGCGCCATTGTCGAGGACCATCCATTCATCAACCAGGCGGATCAATTTCAGTGGGCACTCGATGATCTGCCGATCCGCAGCGACTGGATCCTGCGCCTTGATGCCGACGAGGTGCTGACGCCCGGGCTTGTCGCGGAGATCGCGCGCCGGCTACCTTTGTTGCCTGCCGACGTGACGGGCATCGTCCTGAAGCTTGGTTATATATTCCAGAACCAGAAGATAAATTTCGGTGGCCGGCGGCTGCGTCTGCTGCGTCTCGTGCGCAGGGGGCACGCTCATGTCGAACCGCGCTGGATGGACGAGCATCTGGTGGTGAGAAGCGGCCGCATCGTAACTTTTTCAGGAGAAATGTTCGATCACAATCTCAAGGACCTGACCAGTTTCGTCCGGAAGCACAACGGCTATGCGACACGCGAGGCGCTCCAACTCCTGCTTGATCGCCACGCGGCCGCGAGGCCGAATGTCGCGACGACCCGAAAGATCATGAGCCGGCAGAAAATACTGAAACGACTGCTGCGGGACAAGTTGTACAACCGAATGCCGCTTTGGATGGGGCCAATCTCGTATTTCTTGTATCGCTACGTCCTGTTGCTTGGCTTCCTTGACGGACGAAAGGCGCTCACTTACCATTTTTTGCAGGGATTATGGTATCGCTTCCTGGTCGCCGCGAAGGTGCTGGAATTTGAAAGGTCGATCGGCAACATCACCGATCCCCACGACCGGATCCGGATGCTCGGCAAAATCACCGGACAAGAGATCGCGTTCCCGAAAGAGGGCGCTGAACCCTCATGTGATTAGGAGCGTCGGGAGTGAAGATCATCACCAACGCCGACGATTTCGGCCAATCCGACGAAACGGTTGCCGCCACCATCGCGTGCTTCAAGGCCGGCGCATTGACGAGTGCGACGATCATGGTAAAAATGCCGGGATCGGCATCAGCCATCTCGTTCGCGCGAGCGCACCGCGAGTTCAGTTTCGGCGTCCACCTCACTTTTGCGGCAGAAGCCGGAGGGTCCAACGAAACCGCCGTTTCCGATCCGCGCCTGTTGCCAACTATCGCTTATCCGGACGGCCGGTTGCGGCCAACCTCAACGATCCGTATTCTCGCATTGCAGGGGCGCATCCCGCGCCAGGAGATCGCGATCGAGGCTGAGGCGCAGATCAGCCGGCTACGCGACATGGGGGTGCCTGTGTCCCATGTCGATTCCCATGGCCACCTCCACAAATTCGCTCCGTTCCGGCGCGCGCTGGCCACGGTATTGCCGCGCTTCGGGATCCGCAAGGTTCGCGCCGTTCAGGACGTCTATCTGAAAAGACCCTACACCAGCCCGACCTACTGGTTCGGACGATACTGGGGCCGTGAAATTGCTCGGAACTACAAAACAACGGATCATTTCTTCATGCCGACCAGCAGCGGTGAACATGCCGGATGGGCGCCAAGGCTCCTGGAGAGGCTGTCAGGAGATTGCATCGAGATCGGTGTTCATCCCGGCCATGACGAGACCTGGCGAAAGATGGAGTGGAACGGCATCGTCGAATTTGCGGCCCTTGCGGTCGCAAGCGGACACCGTCTGACAACGTGGAATGATCTCTGAGACCGCGACGGCGGTGCGGGCCATCGTGCGCGGCCGCGGTCTGCGCAAGTCATACCTCAGGGCATCATCACAACGAAGTCTTCGGACGAAAAGGCACATTTCGTGAGAAGCCGGCTTCCGCCGTTGAACGAGATGCCATTCCAGTCACGCCTGATATCGCGCGCGCCATTCCGCGACGATGGCTTCGAGCTTAACCCGGGTCGTTCCGAGGGCAGGTGAGATGGCAGCGGTCCAATTGACCGCGCTGCCCGCCGATTGGGCGCTCAGAGACGATAAAATGACGGGTCTCGCTGCCGCTTTGGCCGGACGGATCCGTGGGATCGATTCAATGGCCGGCCTTCTCCTCCCAGATCATCGCCAGATGGACGATGGTCTGTACCGCCTTTTCCATGTCCTGCCGGCTGACCCATTCCAACCGCGAATGAAACGCATGTTCACCGGCGAAGATGTTGGGGCAGGGCAGGCCCATGAAGGACAGGCGTGAGCCGTCGGTGCCGCCGCGGATCGCGGTGCGCATCGGACGCAGACCGGCGCGGCGAATCGCCTCGATGGCGTATTCGAGGATGTGCGGGTGACGGTCGATCACCTGCTTCATGTTGCGGTACTGCTCTTTCACCTCGAACGTGTAGGTCGAGCGCGGATAGTCCTTCATCACGTCCTTGACGATGCCTTCGAGCAGGGCCTCCTTCTCCTTCAGCCCTTCCTCGGTGAAGTCGCGCACGATGAAGGAGAGCGTCGCCTGCTCCAGCGCGCCCTCGATGCCGATCGGGTGCAGGAAGCCCTGCTTGCCTGACGTCGTCTCGGGCGAGCAACCGTCCTTGGGCAGTCGCTCGATGATGGCGGCCGCGATCTTGATCGCGTGTTCCATCTTGCCCTTGGCATAGCCGGGATGGGCACTGACGCCGTTGATGACGATCGTGGCACCATCGGCCGAGAAGGTCTCGTCCTCGACGGAGCCTGCGCTCTCGCCGTCCATGGTGTAGCCGAAATCGGCGCCGAGCTTCTTGATGTCGACATTGTCGACGCCGCGGCCGATTTCCTCATCGGGCGTGAACAGGATCTTAATGGTACCGTGCTTCACATCGGGGTTGTTGATGAAGAAATCCGCGGCATCCATGATCTCGGCGACGCCGGCCTTGTTGTCGGCGCCGAGCAGCGTGGTGCCGTCGGTGGTGATGATGTCGTTACCGATCTGGTTCTTCAGCGCGGGATGTTCGGCGAAGCGGATCACCTGGCTGGGATCGCCCGGCAGCGTGATGTCGCCGCCGCGATAGTTCTTCACGATTTGCGGCTTGACGTCCTTGCCGGTGACGTCGGGCGAGGTGTCCATGTGCGAGCAGAAGCAGATCACCGGCACCTTCTTGTCGGTGTTGGCCGGGATCGTCGCATAGACATAGCCGTAATCGTCGAGATGGGCGTCCGCGACGCCGATGGCCTTCAGCTCGGCGACGAGCACGCGGCCGAGGTCCTTCTGCTTCTCGGTGGACGGGGAGCGAGGGGATTCCGGATCGGACTGTGTGTCGATGGTGACGTAGCGCAGGAAGCGCTCGGTCACGGTATGCGTGAAGGTGAGGGAGGACATGTCTGGTCAAACCGCCGGGGTCAGGGGAGCTAGCGGTATACCAGAAAAACGGGCCGCGTTGCGGCCGGAACCGCGTGGATCAGGCTTAACGAAACGTAAGTCGCTCAGATCGCCTCTTTCAGTTCCTTGACCGGGCGGAAGGTGACCTTCTTGCTGGCCTTGATGTGGATCGCCTCGCCGGTGCCGGGATTGCGGCCGGTGCGGGCGGCGCGCCTTCGGACCTGCAGGATGCCAAGCCCGACGATCCTGACACGGTCGCCCTTTTTCAGGTGCTTGGTGATCAGCTCGACCATATCGGTGAGGATAGCCTCGGCGTGCTTCTTGGACAGGTCCTGGCTGTCCGCAATGTCAGCGGCAAGGTGCTTGAGCGTGATGGTGGCCGGCGCGGATGCCTTCTTGGCAGAATCCTTCTTGGCCGGGTCTTTCCTCGCCGGGTCCTTTTTCGCCATATCTGGCCTCCTCGATGACAGGGAAGCCCGCGAAAAGCTGGGGAAGCGTGGGGATCCCTTCAAGTCAATGAAGACGTAGACGATTCGGACGCAGGCTGCCTACGCTGCGGGACGGCGTCTCGATCAAGGCGGGGTCGATGACTTCAGCTGTTTCGTTGCCGGCCTGCGGCCGACCAAACCAAAGGAAAACCCCAAGACCGTGCCGGCCCAGGCGAGCCCCGCGGGCGCTGCCTCGCGCGCTGGATTTTCGCTTGTAAGAAACAGGACGCGATCAATGCGAGCAGCCCGCAAAAGCAAAGCCCAGGGTATCGGCGACCAAGGATTGTTAAACGTATGGAGGGCAGTTAAAATATGCACCGCACTTGGGTTGTGGAAAGAGTGGAGCAACGACGGGCGCGGTATTTTTCGCTGTCGGAAATATGCGCCTTGATTGGGTCTGCCCGGGGGCTGCCACTTGCGTTGTGTTGCTGACTAACGCGATTGATGGCTTCATTGAGTGGGGCAGGAACTTTATCGGCAGGCGCATTCTGGTTGCTACTGGACGATCTGGTAGCTCCCGGCGCACTTCGTCCGCGCGATCGCGCGCTGAAACTTGCGGGTATCGACAAATTTGGTTGCACTTCCTGCGGAGCACTTGCTTGTGCGGCAAATGGCGGCATTGCGGCGGGGCGCTTGACGCACTCTGTGGACGAAGAATGAAGGTGTATCTAAGTGCCGATGCAGCCATTTGAATATGCTGAACCTAGAGCGAACGTGAATGGGTCTTGATCAAAACATCGTAGTGCACGGCGTTCGCGAGCGAACCCCTTACACGTCGCCAGCGGAGTTTGTTCGCGAAAATCTCAGGCTGCGCGGCTTTGCCGTCATCCGAAGCTCTTTCGCACCGGAATTTATCGAAGAAATTTCAACCGCCATTGATTCGACCTATGATGCTCAGTGCAAACTGCACGGCGGCGAGGCGAATCTGGTGAAGATCAGTGATGCGCATATTGTCCGCGCACCTTGTAGCCTGGACGATCGATTTATCGCCGTGGCGATGGATCCGGTTTTGCAGGAGATCTGCGAACTCGTCCTTGGCCCCTACTGGATCCTTCAGAACCAGAACGCCGTGATCAACATTCCCGGCACAGATCATTACCAGTTTACGTGGCACCGCGATCTCAATTATCAGCATTGGACCTCGAGCCGATCCCTCGGACTTAGCGCCTTGCTTTGCGTGGATCCCTTTAATGAAGTTACCGGCGGAACCTATGTCCTTCCGGGCAGTCAGCATTCGGAGGCGTTTCCGTCCGATCGGTACGTTCTGGAGAACCAGGTGGTGGTTTGTGCCGCACCCGGAGACTGGATCGTGTTCGACAGCATGCTGTTCCACCGGACTGGGCAGAACTCGTCGAAGATCACCCGCCGAGGTATCAACCACATCATCGTTCCGCCGATCATCCGCCAGCAATACAGCTTTCCGAATATGCTCGCCGGTCGCCTGAAAAGTGATGCCGAACGACGCTTCTTCGGTGTTGGTCAGGAGCCTTCTCCGAGTGCCGACGAATGGCGGCAGTCTCGGATTGACGCGCTTAATGTCTGATCTCGAGGAGCTCCTGTCGGAATCGCGGGGGTCTGTTGAACGCCGCCTCGGTTCCACACTGGAAACCGTCAGGGCGGACCGGCTCGTACTCTTCGGGGCAGGCAATGTGTGCAGGGACGCCTTACGCCTGCTTGCAGCCCATGGCATCCGACCTCTGGCGGTGCTCGACGATACTCTTGCCAAACAGGGCACTCGGATCGAAGGGGTTCCGATTTTGCCCGTTGCCGACAGACCGGCCGATACTACCGCAATCGTGACTGTGCATAATCCCAGGCACCATCATCCATCGTCCGTGGCGCGCCTGGGCGGGAATGTGCTGTCCTTCATGCATCTGCCCTGGCTTCTGTCCGGCTCCGACTTTCTGCATGCAACGAATCCTTTGAGCTATTTCGAGCACTCGGACGAGATTGCCGTTCTCTATGATGGCCTCGAGGATGAGCGGAGCCGTCAGTGCCTGGTGGAGCAACTGGCGTTCAGGGTTCGGCTCGACTGGTCCTGTCTCAAGACCGACCCGGATCCCTATTTTCCGGACGACGTTCCTCTTCCATTGTCTCAGCCCGTCAGCTTTATCGACGCTGGCGCGTATGATGGCGACACGCTGGCGATGTTCGCAGCTCGCGCGGCCCGCCCGCGCGCCGCAATTGCGATCGAGCCGGACCCGAAGAACTTCGTAGTGATGGAGCGGTTTGCGGCGGACCTGCCATTCCAGGTTCAGTGTCTCAACGTTGCCGTCGGCGCCGAAAAGGGTGCGTTGACATTTCGCGCAACCGGAGACATGTCGGCAAGCTTCGACGCCGGAGGCAATATCACCGTACCGGTGACGACGCTCACGGAACTGATGGCTGCACTTCCCTACGATCCTCTCTATGTCAAATTCGATATCGAAGGTGCTGAACGATCGGTCCTCGATGCCTCGGTGGATGTTTTGAGGACACGTCGTCCAGCACTCGCTGTGAGCGTGTACCACGCCCCCTTCGAAATATTCGAGATACCGAATCTGCTCCGTGCGTTGGGTTACAAGGTCTGGCTGCGCAACCATGGAATCGACGGAGCTGACCTTGTCGCTTACGCGATCTAGTCCTCGTGTCTCGGTTCTGCTTCCTGCGTACAATCATGCGCGTTACGTCAAGCGCTTCCTCGACAGCGTGCTGGAGGATTCCTATCCCAATACCCAGCTTGTGATCATCAACGATGGGTCGAGCGATGGGACGCATGAGGTCATCAGCGACTGGCTTGCCGCGCATCGGCAGGATGTCGCGGTTCAGTACATCAACCGTGAGAACCGCGGCATCTCGGCGACGATGAACGAAATGGCGGCCATCGCCGATGGTGACTTTCTGCGCGTCGGAGCGAGCGACGATTATCTCCTTCCGGGCGGCAATGCCGTGCTCGCCGGATATCTGACTGCGAATCCGTCCAAGCTCGCCGTGTTCGGCGACGCGATCGTGGTGGACGACGAGGACGCCGTCACAGCAACAAGCTCACTCTCGCAGCTGAACCGGGCTCGCAAGAAGAACTTCGCGACCGATGCCGGCTTGCGGCGTGAGCTCATCCGCCGCTGGTCGTTGGCGGGGCCGACAATGATGTTGCGGAAAGAGGCACTTCTGGCGGTCAAGGGCTGGAGCGAGGACCTCCGGGTGGAAGACTGGAGCTTTTACCTGCGACTTGCTTCGCGCGATGCACTGGGATTCGTTGACGCGACAGTCGGCGTTTATCGCGTGCATGGCGGAAACATGAGCCGCACAAGGCAGACGGAGCGCCGGATCCGCAACCTCCAGGACTTCGCCGTGACCGCGCTGCGGCATGTTCCGGATTTTGCCGAGCCGGATCGATCCTTTCTTCGTGCGCAGTCCAGCCTGGTGGCCGCGAAGATTGCCTATCTCAGGCGCCAGCCAATCCGCATGGCTCTCAACCTGGCGGCCTATGCCGGGCGGACTGCGTTCGCACAGGCCCGCGCGTGGAGATAGCAAGCTCGGTGCTTGCTGCGATCGGCTTCGATCTGGTTTTCGAGGCAGGGCGGTCGACCAGGGGGGGGCGGGCTCAATGCCACGGGAACGTGCCTTGCGCGATGGTTGAATCGGTAAGCGTGATCGAAACCGGACCAAGTCGGTCAGGGTCGACAGTCTGGTTCGACGGTGCAGCCTAAGCTATTGATATTCCGCCATAAAGTGGCGCGAGAGACGGGGCTCGAACCCGCGACCTCCGGCGTGACAGGCCGGCGCTCTAACCAACTGAGCTACTCCCGCGTGGTTCGCTCAAAGCGCGCGGAACGAGGGGGGACTTAAAGGCCGGACTTGGTGAAGTCAAGGACGTTGCGCTCCGCCGGGGCGTCCCGGCTAAGTATTGCTTTGGAAAACGAAAAGGCCGCCCGGACGGCGGCCATTCGTCTGTCCCGTGATGGGGCTTGTCAGCGAATCTCGGACGTTCCAGCGCTCGTTACCGCCACCGGCTTGCCGGCCTTGATCACGTGGCTGGACTGGGCGGTTTGGCTGTAGTCGGCATTGGTGCGGGCTGCGATCCCGAATCCGGCCACTGCAATGCCGGCCACCAGTGCCACCACCACGATCTTGAGGTGGGTCCCACGATCAGCAGAGTGAATGGAGTGGTTCATGTGAGCCTCCCGACGGGCTTTGCCGCCGTCTACGGGCTCATGTCTTAAGGACCATCTGTTTCCGGATCGTTTCGCGGGTACGGCAAAATGGTTTCATGTCTGCGCCCGTTTGGTTGCGCCGGGCTTGCGGCCGGGTCGGCTTCAGGCGGCGGCCCGGCCGATGTCGTCCCGTATGGTGCGCGCCGCCCAGACGAACAGCAGGGCGCCCAGAATGGTCGTCAGCGCCGCCGAGAGCAGGGAATAGCGCACGGCGTCATTGCCGAAGCTGTTCTTCAGGGCGTCGTTGACCACGCCCACGGCGAGCGGGCCGACGCCCTGGCCGAAGCAGGTGGCGGTGAGCGCGATCAGGGCCGAGGCGAGCGCCCGCATGCTGGGCCTGGCGACGGTCTGTGCGATCGCGAAGATCGGCCCGAGATGGAACCCGACGAGGAACGAGGTCAGCGCCAGCATGGCGACCATCATCGCGAAATCCTGCGTCAACATGCACAGCGCGAACACGGGGCCGGCAAGGCCCGAGGTGATTGCGGGGGCCCACAGCTTCCAGCGGTCGTCGCGGCGGCTGATGGCGGCCACCACGAAGCCGCCGAGCAGGGTGCCGGCCATGCCGGCGAGCCCCTTGAAGGTGCCGGCATAGGTGCCGATCTCGGCGCTCGACAGATGGTGCACGCGCGCAAGGAAGGGCGGGATCCAGGCCGCGGTCGCGTAATTCGTGTAGGTGGTGAGGCAGAAGCCGACCAGCACGATGATGAAGCTCTTCTGCGAGGCGAGGAAGCGCAGCGTCGGCCCGAGCGGCTCGGGCACGAAGCTTTCCTGCATCGCGCCGCGCTTCGGCTCGGAGATCGTCAGCCACAGCACGAGCGCAAGCAGGATGCCCGGCACGCCCGCGACATAGAACGCCGACCGCCAGCCATAGTGCTGGTTGACGTAGCCGCCGACGAAATAACCGAGGAAGACGCCGAGATAGGTGCCGATGGCGTAGACGCCGAGCGCGCGCGGACGCTCGTTCTTGGTGAAGAGATCGGCCACGATCGACTGCGAGGCCGGCGAGCCCGCGGATTCGCCGATGCCGACGCCGATGCGCGCCAGCGCCAGCGAGGTCACGCTCGAGGCCGCGCCGCACAGCGCCGTCATCGCGCTCCAGAACGCAAACGCCAGCGCGACGATGTTGCGACGGTTGAGACGGTCGGCGACGCGGGCGATGGGGATGCCGAGCAGGGAATAGAACAGCGCGAAGCCGAAGCCCGCGAGCAGGCCCATCATGGTGTCGCTGAGGGCAAACTCCTTCTTGATCGGCTCGATCAGGACGTTGAAGATCGTGCGGTCGAGGAAGTTCAGTGCGTAGATGATGGTGAGCAGGCCCAGCACGTAATAGCGCCGCGCCGAGGGCTTTGCCGCGGCGGCCGCCTGCACCGACATCTGTGACGTCACATCGACCATCGCATCCCCCCAATTTGTCCTTGTTGTCGTTGTCGGTCCAGCCCCTGTCGGAGCGGGCCGATCAGCCTTCGCGGATGTAATTCCCCGCTTCGAATTCGACCGGCGGCGCGCTCGCATCGAACGACACGCCGATCGGGTCGCGATCTGCGTCCATCGCTTCCAGTTGCTCGCTTAGCATACGCCGGATCATCAGGATGCCGCGGTCGCTCTGGCCGAAATGCTCCTCGGAATGAACCGTCACTTCGCCCTGGCCGACCTGCGCCTCGTAATCGCCGGGGAATTGCTGGTGTTCCTGCTCGGTCATATCCCACCAGAATTTGCCGTTGAACTTCGATCGCATCCGCCCGATGTCGCCGGAGGTCTTGACGCGGCCGGCGACGTAGATGCGGAACGAGGTGTCGTCGATCGGCAGCGTCCAGCCGATCGACTCGACGCGGGCGAATTGCGCTACGCGCGGATTGGGCACGACGCGCAGGGTGGGGAGGGCGGCTTCGGTGACGCGGTAGAACACTTTGCCGTCGTCCTGCTTGCGGATCGATCGCACGGCGATGCCGCGCGGCGTCCTGTCGAACTTCACCTCCGGCATCGAGGCCATCATATTGGTGAACTGGGGTCCCGAGAACGATCCGTGCAGCACCGGCACGTGATAGGGATCAACCACGTTCTCGAAATGCTGCAGCCAGTTGCAGGGGATGACCGCAGGGCCGCCGCCGCCGATCGAGGAATCGTCGGCCTCGACGAACTCTCCGTCATCCATGTTTTCGAGGCACTCATAGCGCGGCAGGACAGGGCGTTTCGCGGCAGGGCCCATATAAGCGAAGATCAGCCCATAGCGTTCCTCGACCGGATACCAGGGCTGGCGCACCTTGTCCTTGAACGCGCCGCCATCGGGCTCGCAGGGTTGCTCCAGGCAATGGCCCTCGGTGTCGAACTTCCAGCCGTGATAGCAGCAGCGGATGCCGTCGTCCTCGACCTTGCCGTAATAGAGCGTGGTGCCGCGGTGGCAGCAGCGAGCGTGCAACAGGCCGGCGCGGCCATGCCTGTCACGAAACAGGATCAGATCCTCGCCGAGCACACGGACCTTCCTCGGCGTGTCCGAAGCATCGCTGCAAAGGCCGACTGGATGCCAGTAGCGGCGCAGCAGCTCGCCCATCGGTGTGCCGCGTACGACCGAGGTGAGTTCGGTGCGCGTCGTCGCCGGCTTCATCGCATAGGCCGTGCCGAGATCACGATCCCGCTGGGTCATCGTCATACTGGTCCTCCCATCGCGGACCATCAGCACAGCCCGCTCGTCTGGTTTGTTGACCCAATGAAAGATAATTCGATGACAATGTCAACGAACTTCAAGACACTTCTGAGTTGTATCTGGATAGTCGCACCTGCGCGGGACAACCGGGCTTGGCACGCCCCGGCTTTCTTGGCAGAGGTGGATCATGAGCCAGACACCGAGCACGGACGGGCGCGCGTCGTCCGACGCGGACGAAAGCCACTCACCGGCGCCGATCACCGTGATGCTGTCGTCACGGCTGATGGTGCTGGCCAATCTGCTCAAGCGCGGCGCGATCCTGCGCTACAAGCGCCTCGCCGGATTGTCTTCGGTCGAGTTCGGTCTCGTCGCCTCGCTCGGCCGGCGGCCGCCGATGAGCGTGGCCCGGCTCGCCGAAGCCGTCGGTCAGGACAAGGGACAGATCAGCCGCGCGCTGGCCGGGCTCGTCTCGCGCAAGCTGATCGCGAAGGCGGCAAATCCGAAAGATAGCCGGGAGGTTCTTGTCTCGCTGACCCCGGCAGGACTCGCCGCCCATGATGCGATCGTGCAGGGGGCGCAGGACCGCAATCGGCAATTGCGGGAGCAGTTGAGCGCGGGCGAGTTCGAGACGCTGATGGCGCAGATCGATCGCCTGACGGCGGCGGCCGAGAAGATGCTCGAAGCCGAGAAGGGCGCGCGCTGAGGCCGCCCGGCGTCCGGGACGTCGCCTGAACTCCATGCAGGGACTTATCCGCGCCGGATCTCTTACGATGCAAATGCGGCGCATCAGGCCATCCTCGCCTCGACGCATTCTCTAAACGAGCCCCAGTCCCGTCCTGTTGCATGGCTCCAAGCCATTCTTTTGCGTATCTGGATCGTGATCGATCCGGATCTTCGAACCGTTGCCGACAATCCGCCTGGCGATTGCCGCCGCGGGCCGCACCGTCCGATATGTCGCCTGCATGACGGCGAGCGCCGCCAGTCGGCTGAATGTGTCGGGCTTGGCGTTCCCTGTCCGTAAAACAACGGGCATTTTGCGCGCTTCCAGCGCTCGGTGGCCGATCGCCGCGATCTGCAAGGCGGCGTCTGTGAACTGCCGCTGCGTCAGACCCTGGCCGCCCTTGCTGGCTTTGGCGATCTGCTTCATACCAGCGCGGGGTGATTCCGGGATTTTCCACCGATTGCGTGGCGGCAAAGGGCCTGAAAAGAGCGTGTCTTGCGCCCATTGGTGCACTGCGCTAAGGCTCAGAATAATTCCAAATCGGAACGAATCCGCGGCTTCCCCAAGGCTTGCGGGGAAAAGGGCTCGCTAATGGGCGGCATTCTGCAGAACTATCTCCCACTCGTCGTCTTTATCGCGGTGGCAGGCATCATCGGCCTCGTGTTGCTGATTGCGCCTTTCATCGTGGCGTTCCAGCAGCCGGATCCGGAAAAATTGTCGGCGTATGAGTGCGGCTTCAACGCGTTCGACGATGCCCGCATGAAGTTCGACGTCCGCTTCTACCTTGTCGCCATTCTCTTCATCATCTTCGACCTCGAGGTGGCGTTCCTGTTTCCCTGGGCCGTGGCGTTCGGCAAGCTTGGCGCGACCGGCTTCTGGTCCATGGTGGTGTTCCTTGGCGTGCTGACGGTCGGGTTCGCCTACGAATGGAAGAAAGGCGCCCTCGAATGGGATTGAACCCTGCACCATCGGCCGGTCCGGTCCTCGCGCCGGCCCCCAAGGGCATTCTGGATCCGTCGACCGGCAAGCCGGTCGGAGCCAATGATCCGTTCTTCCTCGAGGTCAATTCCGAGTTGTCCGACAAGGGCTTCTTCGTGGCCGCGACCGACGACCTCATCACCTGGGCGCGCACCGGTTCGCTGATGTGGATGACCTTCGGTCTTGCCTGCTGCGCCGTCGAGATGATGCAGGTGTCGATGCCGCGCTACGACGTCGAGCGCTTCGGCTTCGCGCCGCGCGCCTCGCCGCGCCAGTCCGACGTGATGATCGTCGCGGGCACGCTGACCAACAAGATGGCGCCGGCGCTGCGCAAGGTCTACGACCAGATGCCCGAGCCGCGCTACGTCATCTCGATGGGCTCCTGCGCCAACGGCGGCGGCTACTATCACTATTCCTATTCGGTCGTGCGCGGCTGCGACCGCATCGTGCCGATCGACATCTACGTGCCGGGCTGCCCGCCTACGGCGGAAGCGCTGCTCTATGGCGTGCTGCTGCTGCAGAAGAAGATTCGCCGCACCGGCACCATTGAACGCTAAGGTTTTACGTCATGGATGACGCCAAGCTCGACGCCCTGGGGCAGACGATCGTGAGCGCGCTTCCGGGCGCCGCCATCGGTCATGCGGTTGCCTTCAACCAGCTCACGGTCGATGTCGAGGCCGCCAGGATCGTCGAGGTGGTCAAGTACCTCCGCGATGACCCCAGCTGCCGCTTCGTCAACTTCACCGACATCACGGCGGTGGATTACCCGGACCGCGAGAAGCGTTTCGACGTGATCTATCATTTCCTGTCTCCGACGCTGAACACGCGGATCCGGCTCAGGGCCCATGCCGACGAAAACACCCAGGTGCCGTCGCTGATCGAGGTGTTCCCCGGCGCCGACTGGTTCGAGCGCGAGGCCTACGACCTCTATGGCGTGATCTTCGTCGGCCATCCCGACATGCGCCGTCTGCTCACCGATTACGGTTTCGAGGGCCACCCGCTGCGCAAGGATTTCCCGACCACCGGCTTCCTCGAGGTCCGCTACGACGATCAGGAGAAGCGCGTGGTGTATGAGCCTGTCAGGCTCAACCAGGAATTCCGCAAGTTCGACTTTTTGTCGCCGTGGGAGGGAGCCGACTATCCGGTCCTTCCGGGTGATGAAAAAGCAGGGCCGAAGGTCTGATCATGAACGAGCAATCCGAACAGCTTCGCAACTTTACGATCAATTTCGGTCCGCAGCATCCGGCCGCGCATGGCGTGCTGCGTCTGGTTCTGGAACTCGACGGCGAAGTCGTAGCGCGCGTCGATCCCCATATCGGCCTGCTTCACCGCGGTACCGAGAAGTTGATCGAGCAGAAGACCTATCTGCAGGCGATCCCGTATTTCGACCGGCTCGATTACGTCGCGCCGATGAACCAGGAGCACGCCTTCTGCCTCGCCGCCGAGAAGCTGCTCGGCATCGAGGTGCCGCGCCGCGGCCAGCTGATCCGCGTGCTCTATTGCGAGATCGGCCGTATCCTCTCGCATCTGCTCAACGTCACCACGCAGGCGATGGACGTCGGCGCGCTGACCCCTCCGCTGTGGGGCTTCGAAGAGCGCGAGAAGCTGATGGTGTTCTACGAGCGCGCCTCTGGCAGCCGCATGCATGCAGCCTTCTTCCGCGTCGGCGGCGTGCATCAGGACCTGCCGCAGAAGCTGGTCGACGACATCGAAGCCTGGTGCGATCCGTTCCTCAAGGTGGTCGACGACCTCGACCGCCTGCTCACCGCCAACCGCATCTTCAAGCAGCGCAACGTCGACATCGGCGTGGTCCCGCTGAAGGAGGCCTGGGCGTGGGGTTTCTCGGGCGTGATGGTGCGCGGTTCGGGTGCAGCCTGGGACCTGCGCAAGTCGCAGCCCTATGAGTGCTATGCCGAACTGGATTTCGACATTCCAATCGGCAAGAACGGCGATTGCTACGATCGCTATCTGATCCGCATGGAAGAGATGCGCCAATCCGTGCGCATCATGAAGCAGTGCATCCAGAAGCTGAATGCACCTGACGGCAAGGGCCCCGTCGTCGTCGCCGACAACAAGGTCGCACCGCCGCGCCGCGGCGACATGAAGCGCTCGATGGAAGCGCTGATCCACCACTTCAAGCTCTACACCGAAGGCGTCCATGTGCCGGCCGGCGAAGTCTACGCCGCGGTCGAGGCGCCCAAGGGCGAGTTCGGCGTCTATCTCGTCGCCGACGGCACGAACAAGCCCTACAAGTGCAAGATCCGCGCGCCAGGCTTTGCCCATCTGCAGGCAATGGACCACATCTGCCGCGGTCATCTGCTCGCCGACGTCTCGGCGATCCTCGGCTCGCTCGACATCGTGTTCGGAGAGGTCGATCGGTGATGGCGCAGGCGCCCATCCAGTTTGACCGCGCCTCGGGGACCCTGGAAGGGGCCGGCCCGTGGGAGCGGACGGCTGCCTTGGCGCTGGCGACGGGGGCGAAGATCTCGTCGCATTTCTCGCACATGGGCTACATCGCCTGTGCCAATCTGCTGCGCAAGACGCTGCCCGAGCGCAACATCGCGATCAGACTCAATCCCGACGCCGTGTTCGAATTTCCCTACGGGGACGGCTACTGGAGCAAGCTGCTCGACCGCACCTATCATTACGAACACGAACTGCAATTGCTGTTCGCCGACTCGATCGACGTCGACTACACGCTGCTCGATTGCGGCGCCAACTACGGCTACTGGTCGGTGCTGGTCTCGAGCAGGCCTTTCGGCGCGCACAAGGCGATCGCGATCGAGCCGTCGGGGCAGAACTATCCGAAGCTTGCCAATAACGCCCGCGTGAACGCTGGCCGCTTCGAAACCATGAAATGCGCGATCGGGGCGGCCCGCGGTACCGCGCGGCTGTCGGGCACAAAGCACGAGGCCTTCAGCATCGCCGGCGACGTAGCCGCGGGCGGAGAAGAAGTGCCGGTTCTCGCGCTCGACAATCTGATCGACGACGGCAAGGTCGCAGCCACCGGCAAGTATCTGATCAAGCTCGACGTCGAAGGCGTCGAGATCGAGGCGATCAAGGGCGGTGCCCGTTTGCTGCAGACTGACAGCGTCATCATGTGCGAGGAGCACGGCAGCGACCGCTCTCATGCGGTGTCGCGCTACATCCTCGAACAGACCCCGCTGAAGCTGATCGTGTTCGATCCGCGCAGCAACCGGATGGAGACCGTGACCGAGTTGTCGATCCTCGATCGCATCAAGGTCTCGACCCACGTTGGCTACAACGTTTTCGGCACCGCTAGCGCATTCTGGCAGGACAGGATCAATGCCCTGAATGCGAAAACCGCGCGCCGCATGCAGTGAGAGATTGAGAGATGTCCGTCCGCCGATTAGCACCGAAGGAAGTCCAGCCCGCGAGCTTCGCGTTCACGGACGAGAACCTCGCATTTGCCAAGCAGCAGATCGCGAAATATCCGGCCGGCCGCCAGGCCTCCGCGGTGATCGCCATCCTCTGGCGGGCGCAGGAGCAGCATGACGGCTGGGTGTCGGAAGCCGCGATCCGCGTCATCGCCGACATGCTCGACATGCCCTATATCCGCGTGCTCGAGGTCGCGACCTTCTACACCATGTTCCAGCTTGCTCCCGTCGGCAAGAAGGCCCACGTCCAGGTCTGCGGCACGACGCCGTGCCGCCTGCGCGGCGCCGAGGATCTGATCCACGTCTGCGAGAGCCGGATCCATCACAATCCCTTCCATCTCTCCAAGGACGGCAATTTCAGCTGGGAAGAGGTGGAGTGTCTCGGCTCCTGCGTGAACGCGCCGATGGTGATGATCGGCAAGGACACTTATGAGGACCTGACCAAGGAGAGCTTCGGCAAGGTTCTCGACGGCTTCGCCTCCGGCAATCCGCCCAAGCCCGGCCCGCAGAACGGCCGCCAGTTCTCCGCACCGTTGGGCGGACCGACCACGCTGAAGGAGAGCACCTGATGGGCGATCTCCTCGCCATCGGAGGGAACGAAGCCGTGAAGAAATGGGGCTTCGTCGCCATGCACGCCGCGATCGCGGCCGCTTTCATGTTCCTGCTGCAGCGCTTCTTCCTGAACGCGACGCAGGAAACCAGTCTGCTCTGGGCGCTGATTTTCGCCGTCTGCGCCGCCGGACTTGCCTACAAGCAGTCCATTCGTTGATCGGAAAGCACTGATATGCTCGAGGACAAGGATCGCATCTTCAAGAACCTCTACGGCCTCCACGATTGGGGGCTCGAGGGCGCGCGGCGTCGCGGCGCCTGGGATGGTACGAAGAACATCATCGACAAGGGCCGCGACTGGATCATCAACGAGATGAAAGCGTCCGGCCTGCGCGGCCGTGGCGGCGCCGGTTTCCCGACCGGCCTGAAATGGTCCTTCATGCCGAAGGAATCCACCGACGGTCGGCCCAGCTATCTCGTCGTCAACGCCGACGAATCCGAGCCCGGCACCTGCAAGGATCGCGAGATCATGCGGCACGATCCGCATCTCTTGATCGAGGGCTGCCTGATCGCAAGCTGCGCGATGAACGCGCATGCCTGCTACATCTATGTCCGCGGCGAGTTCATCCGCGAGCGCGAGCATCTCCAGGCCGCGATCGACCAGGCCTATGAGGCCAAGCTGGTCGGCAAGGACAACGTCAACGGCTGGCCGTTCGACATCTACGTCGCGCACGGCGCCGGCGCCTATATCTGCGGCGAGGAAACCGCGCTGCTCGAAAGCCTCGAAGGCAAGAAGGGCCAGCCGCGCCTGAAGCCGCCGTTCCCGGCCAATGTCGGCCTGTACGGCTGCCCGACCACCGTCAACAACGTCGAGTCCATCGCGGTTGCGCCGGACATTCTCCGTCGTGGCGCGTCCTGGTTCGCCGGCATCGGCCGTCCGAACAATGTCGGCACAAAACTGTTCTGCATCTCCGGCCATGTCGAGCGGCCCTGCAACGTCGAAGAGGCCATGGGCATTCCGTTCCGTGAGCTGATCGACAAGCATTGCGGCGGCATCCGCGGCGGCTGGGACAATCTCAAGGCCGTGATTCCCGGCGGTTCGTCGGTGCGCATGGTGCCGGCCGAGCAGATCATCGATACGCCGATGGACTTCGACTCCTTGAGCAAGCTGCGCTCGGGCCTCGGCACCGCGGCGGTGATCGTGATGGACAAGTCCACCGATCTGATCCGCGCCATCGCCCGCATCTCCTATTTCTACAAGCACGAGAGCTGCGGCCAGTGCACGCCGTGCCGCGAAGGCACCGGCTGGATGTGGCGCGTCCTGACCCGCATGGCCGATGGCCGCGCCCACAAGCGCGAGATCGACATGCTGCTGGAAGTCACCAAGCAGGTCGAAGGCCACACCATCTGCGCGCTCGGCGACGCAGCTGCCTGGCCGATTCAGGGCCTGATCGCGCATTTCCGTCACGAGATCGAAGCGCGCATCGACCAGTATTCGCACAAGGCCGACATTGACGATATCGGCGTCCGCGATCCCGTGAACATGGTCGCGGCGGAGTAGGAAGCATGACCAAGCTCATCATCGACGGCAAAGAGATCGATGTCCCCGCCGAGTACACGCTGCTGCAGGCGTGCGAAGCGGCCGGCGCCGAGATTCCGCGCTTCTGCTACCACGAGCGGCTGTCGATCGCCGGCAATTGCCGGATGTGCCTCGTTGAAGTGAAGGGCGGCCCCAAGCCGGTCGCAAGCTGCGCCTGGGGCGTGCGCGACTGCCGTCCTGGCCCGAAGGGCGAGCCGCCGGAAATCTCCACCCGTTCGCCGATGGTGAAGAAGGCACGCGAAGGCGTGATGGAATTCCTTCTCATCAACCATCCGCTGGACTGCCCGATCTGTGACCAGGGCGGCGAGTGCGATCTGCAGGACCAGGCGATGGGCTATGGTGTCGACACCAGCCGCTTCGCCGAGAACAAGCGCGCGGTCGAGGACAAGTACCTCGGCGCGCTGGTCAAGACCTCGATGAACCGCTGCATCCAGTGCACGCGCTGCGTCCGTTTCTCGGCGGAAGTCGCCGGCGCCCCTGAGATGGGCGCCACCGGCCGCGGCGAGGACATGGAGATCACGACCTATCTCCAGCATGCGTTGACGTCCGAATTGCAGGGCAACCTCGTCGACATCTGCCCGGTCGGCGCACTGACCTCGAAGCCCTATGCCTTCGCGGCACGCCCGTGGGAGCTCGGCAAGACCCAGTCGATCGACGTCATGGACGGTGTGGGATCGGCAATCCGCGTCGATACCCGCGGCCGCGAGGTGATGCGCGTGCTGCCGCGCATCAACGAGGCCGTGAACGAGGAGTGGATCTCGGACAAGACCCGCCACATCATCGACGGCCTGCGCACCCAGCGCCTCGACCGGCCCTATATCCGCGAGGCCGGCAAGCTTCGCGCTGCGAGTTGGCCCGAGGCCTTTGCCGCGATCGCCGCGAAAGCGGCACGCACCGACGGCAAGCGCATCGGCGCGATCGCCGGCGACCTCGCCGGGGTCGAGGAAATGTTCGCGCTGAAGGACCTGCTGTCCAGGTACGGTTCAAGCAATCTGGCGGTGCAGGGCGGCGACGCCTTCGATCCCGCGCTCGGCCGCGGCTCCTACATCTTCAATCCGACGCTGGCCGGCGTCGAGCAGGCCGATGCGCTGCTCATCGTCGGCGCCAATCCGCGCAAGGAGGCGGCCGTGTTCAACGCCCGCATCCGCAAGCGCTGGCGCGCCGGTGGCTTCAAGGTCGGCGTAATCGGCGCCAAGGTCGATCTGACCTATGACTACGATCATCTCGGCGCGGGCACCGACACGCTCGGCGAACTTTCGTCCGGCAAGCACTCTTTCATGGACGTGCTGAAGGGCGCCAAGAATCCGATCATCCTGGTCGGCGCGGGCGCCACCTCCCGTCACGATGGCGCCGCCATTCTCGCCGCTGCCGCCAAGCTCGCGCTCGATATCGGCGCGGTGAAGGACGGCTGGAACGGCTTTGGCGTGTTGCACGAGACCGCCTCGCGGGTCGGTGCGCTCGATATCGGGTTCGCCGCCGGCGCTGGTGGCCTGAACGCGGCGCAGATGACGACCTTCGGAACGCTGGACCTCCTGTTCCTGCTCGGCGCCGACGAGATCAAGGCGCCGGACGGCACCTTCGTCGTCTATATCGGCACCCATGGTGACCGCGGCGCGCATCGCGCCGACGTGATCCTGCCGGCGGCCGCCTACACCGAGAAGTCCGCGATCTACGTCAACACCGAAGGCCGTGTGCAGATGACCGGACGGGCCGCATTCCCGCCGGGCGAAGCCCGCGAGGACTGGGCGATCGTCCGCGCATTGTCCGAGGCGCTCGGCAAGAAGCTCGGCTATGACTCGTTGTCGGCGCTGCGACAGGCGATCTTCAAGGCCGTGCCGCATTTGATCCGTCTCGACCAGATCGAGGCCGGCTCCGCCGACCAGATCAGGACGCTGGCAGGGAAGGGCGGCTCGCCCGAGAAGGCGCCGTTCAAGCCAGTGATCGAGGACTTCTATTTGACCAACCCCATCGCGCGTGCGTCCGCCGTGATGGCGGAATGTTCGCGGCTTGCCTCCGGGCAGATGCTGACCGCAGCGGAGTGAGCTAGAATGGAATTCTTCGCAAGCGCATTCTGGACCGGGTTTCTCTGGCCGCTGATCATCATGATCGCGGAGAGCGTCCTGGTGCTCGTCGTCCTGCTGATCGCCATCGCCTACATTCTGCTCGCCGACCGCAAGATCTGGGCGGCGGTGCAGATCCGCCGCGGCCCGAACGTGGTCGGCCCCTGGGGCCTGCTGCAATCCTTCGCCGACCTTCTGAAGTTCGTGCTCAAGGAGCCGATCATCCCGGCCGGCGCCAACAAGGGCGTGTTCCTGCTGGCACCGCTGGTCTCGTGCGTGCTCGCGCTCGCCGCCTGGGCGGTGATCCCGACCAATCTTGGCTGGGTGATCTCCGACATCAATGTCGGCATCCTCTTCATCTTCGCGATCTCGTCGCTGTCGATCTACGGCATCATCATGGCCGGCTGGTCGTCGAACTCGAAATATCCGTTCCTGGCCGCGCTCCGCTCGGCGGCGCAGATGGTCTCGTATGAAGTCTCGATCGGCTTCGTCATCATCACCGTGCTGCTCTGCGCCGGCACGCTGAACCTGTCGGCCGTGGTCGAGGCCCAGCATGCGCGCGGCCTTGCCAGCCTGATCGGGCTGCCGCAGCTGACCATCCTGAACTGGTACGTCTGGCCGCTGTTCCCGATGTTCGTGATCTTCTACGTCTCGGCGCTGGCGGAAACCAACCGTCCGCCCTTCGACCTCGTCGAAGCGGAATCCGAGCTCGTCGCCGGCTTCATGGTCGAATACGGCTCGACGCCGTACCTGCTGTTCATGCTCGGCGAGTACGTCGCGATCGTCACGATGTGCGCGATGGCCACGATCCTGTTCCTCGGGGGCTGGCTGCCGCCGGTGGACCTGCCGCCGTTCAACTGGGTGCCGGGGATCATCTGGTTCTCGCTCAAAGTCTTCTTCATGTTCTTCCTGTTCGCGATGGCAAAGGCGATCGTGCCGCGCTACCGCTACGATCAACTGATGCGCCTCGGCTGGAAGGTGTTCCTGCCGCTGTCGCTGGCGATGGTGATCGTGGTGGCCGGCGTGCTGCATTTCGCCGACATCGCGCCGAAGTGAGGGCCGTCATGGGTATCAACATCAACGCCACCGCGCGCTCGCTTCTGCTGTCGGAATTCGTTTCGGCGTTCTTCCTCGCCATGCGCTATTTCTTCCAGCCGAAGCCGACGCTGAACTATCCGTTTGAGAAGGGCCCGATCTCGCCGCGCTTCCGCGGCGAGCATGCGCTGCGCCGCTATCCGAACGGCGAGGAACGCTGCATCGCCTGCAAGCTGTGCGAAGCCGTGTGCCCGGCGCAGGCGATCACCATCGAGGCCGGCCCGCGCCGCAACGACGGCACGCGCCGCACGGTGCGCTACGACATCGACATGGTGAAGTGCATCTATTGCGGCCTCTGCCAGGAGGCCTGCCCGGTCGACGCCATCGTCGAAGGTCCGAACTTCGAGTTCGCGACCGAGACCCGCGAGGAACTGTTCTATGACAAGGCCAAGCTGCTCGCCAATGGCGATCGCTGGGAACGCGAGATCGCAAAAGCGATCGAGCTCGACGCGCCGTACCGGTGAGATGAGAGCATGATCCTTCCCGCGCTGTTCTTCTATCTCTTCGCCGGCGTCTGCGTCGCCTCGGCGGTGATGGTGATTGTCTCGCGCAATCCCGTGCACTCCGTGCTGTATCTGATCCTGGCCTTCGTCAACGCCTCTGGCCTGTTCGTGCTGATGGGCGCCGAATTCCTGGCGATGATCCTGATCGTCGTCTATGTCGGCGCGGTCGCGGTGCTGTTCCTGTTCGTGATCATGATGCTCGACGTCGACTTCATCGAGCTGCGCGAGGGCTTCATCCAGTACCTGCCGGTTGGTCTGGTGATCGGCGGCATCTTCCTGTTCGAGCTGCTGCTCACCGTCGGCGTTTGGGTCATCAACCCCGGCGTCGCCAAGACCATCACGGCGCCGATCCCGACCAATGTCAGCAACACCGAGGCGCTCGGCCTCGTGCTCTATACGAAGTACATCCACTACTTCCAGCTTTCGGGCATGGTGCTGCTGGTCGCCATGATCGGCGCGATCGTGCTGACGCTGCGCCACAAGGCGAGCGTGAAGCGCCAGGACATCAACGTTCAGAACGCGCGCACGCCGGACATGGCGATGGCGATGCGCAAGGTGGCGCCGGGGCAGGGGCTCCAGGACTCGGACGCGGCGGAGTGGGTGAAATGACGATCGGGCTCGGACACTACCTTGCGGTCGCCGCGATCCTGTTCACGCTCGGGATCCTCGGCATCTTCCTGAACCGCAAGAACATCATCGTCATCCTGATGTCGATCGAGCTGATCCTGCTCGCGGTCAACATCAACCTCGTCGCGTTCTCGACCTTCCTCGGCGACATCGTCGGCCAGGTCTTTGCGCTGCTGGTCCTGACCGTTGCCGCCGCTGAAGCGGCGATCGGTCTCGCCATCCTGGTGGTCTATTTCCGCAACCGCGGCTCGATCGCGGTTGAGGACGTCAATCTGATGAAGGGCTGAGCGCAGTCATGGTTCAGGCTATCGTATTCCTGCCTCTGCTGGGCGCCGTTCTGGCTGGCCTGATCGCGCTGTTCGGCGCGCATGGCCGCAACCCCTCGGGCGACACGGTCGAGCATCACGACGACCACGGTCATGGCCACGCCCACGCGGCTGCCGCTCACGACGATCATGGGCATGACGACCACGGCCACGACGATCACGGCCATGGTCCGGCCGAGCCGCCGGCGGCGGGCTCGCGCGGCGCCGAGCTGATCACCACTGCGCTGCTGTTCGTCTCGGCGGCGCTGTCCTGGATGACGCTGGTCGATGTCGGATTCATGCACCATGACTCCCGCATTCAGCTGCTGCCCTGGATCTTCTCGGGCGACCTCCAGGTCTGGTGGACGCTGCGCGTCGACACGCTCACGGCCGTGATGCTGGTGGTGGTGACCACGGTCTCCTCGCTCGTGCACCTCTATTCCATCGGCTACATGGACGAAGACCCGAACCGGCCGCGCTTCTTCGGCTATCTCAGCCTGTTCACCTTCGCCATGCTGATGCTGGTGACCGCGGACAACCTCGTGCAGCTGTTCTTCGGCTGGGAGGGCGTGGGTCTCGCCAGCTACCTGCTGATCGGCTTCTGGTACCAGAAGCCGTCGGCGAACGCCGCGGCGATCAAGGCCTTCGTGGTCAACCGGGTCGGCGACTTCGGGTTTGCGCTCGGCATCTTCGCGATCTTCTACCTGACGAGTTCGACGGACTTCGAGACCATCTTCCACCAGGCACCGAGCCTGACCGGCAAAACCATCGACCTGTTCGGCTGGCATGCCGACGCGCTGACGCTGACCTGCCTGTTCCTGTTCATGGGCGCGATGGGCAAGTCGGCGCAGTTCCTGCTGCACACCTGGTTGCCGGACGCGATGGAAGGCCCGACCCCTGTGTCGGCGCTGATTCATGCCGCCACCATGGTCACGGCCGGCGTCTTCATGGTCGCGCGCCTGTCGCCGCTGTTCGAGCTCGCCCCGAACGCCCAGGCCGTGGTGATGTTCTTCGGCGCCACCACCGCGTTCTTCGCGGCGACGATCGGCCTCGTCCAGAACGACATCAAGCGCATCGTCGCCTACTCGACCTGTTCGCAGCTCGGCTACATGTTCGTGGCGATGGGAGCAGGGGCCTATTCGGTCGGCATGTTCCATCTCTTCACGCACGCCTTCTTCAAGGCGCTGCTGTTCCTGGGCTCCGGCTCGGTGATCTACGCGATGCACCACGAGCAGGACATCCGCAACATGGGCGGCCTCTGGAAGAAGATCCCCTACACTTATGCGGTGATGGTGGTCGGCACCCTGGCGCTGACCGGCTTCCCGCTCACCGCCGGCTACTTCTCCAAGGACGCGATCATCGAAGCGGCCTATGCCTCGCACAATCCGTTTGCGACCTACGGCTTCCTAATGACGATCGTCGCCGCCGGCCTGACCTCGTTCTACTCCTGGCGCCTGATCTTCAAGACCTTCCACGGCGAGCCGCACGACGAGCATCACTACGAGGCTGCGCATGAGGCACCGATCTGGATGCTGATCCCGATCGGCGTACTCGCGGTCGGGTCCTTCGTTGCGGGCCTGCCGTTCAAGGAACTGTTCGCCGGTCACGGCATCGAGGAGTTTTTCCGCGAGTCCATCAAGATGAACCCGCACATCATCGAGGAGATGCACCACATCCCCGAGCACATCGCCTTCCTGCCGACGGTGATGATGGTGCTGGGCTTCCTGGTGTCGTACCTGTTCTACATCCGCCGGCCATATTTGCCGGTCGAACTCGCGACCACGCAGCCGCTGCTTTACAATTTCCTGCTCAACAAGTGGTACTTCGACGAGCTCTACCACTTCATCTTCGTCCGTCCGGCGAAGTGGATCGGCTACCAGCTCTGGAAGAAGGGCGACGGCTTCATCATCGACGGTCTCGGCCCCGACGGCGTCTCCGCCCGCGTGCTGGACCTCACCCGCAACGTCGTGAAGATCCAGACCGGCTATCTCTATCACTACGCCTTTGCCATGTTGATCGGCGCCGCCGGCCTGATCACCTGGTTCATGTTCGGCTTTGGAGGCCAGTAAATGACGACCTGGCCCATTCTCTCGGTCACGACGTTCCTGCCGTTGGTCGGCGCGCTGATCGTCTATCTCAGCCGCGGCGATGACGAGGCGGCGCGGCGCAATGCGTGCTGGATCGCGCTCTGGACTACGCTGATCACCTTCGCGGTGTCGGTGATCCTGGTGCTGCGCTTCGATCCGTCCAACCCGGACTTCCAGTTCGTCGAGAAGGCGAACTGGCTGGCGACCGGCATCACCTACCACATGGGCGTGGACGGCATCTCGCTGCCGCTGGTGATCCTGACCACCGCGATCATGCCGTTCTGCATCATCGCGAGCTGGAAGTCGGTCAAGAACCGGGTCCGCGAATACATGATGGCGTTCCTGATCCTGGAAACGCTGATGATCGGCACCTTCTCGGCGCTCGATCTCGTGCTGTTCTACCTGTTCTTCGAGGGCGGCCTGATCCCGATGTTCCTGATCATCGGCATCTGGGGTGGTCCGCGCCGGGTCTACGCCTCGTTCAAGTTCTTCCTCTACACGTTCCTCGGCTCGGTCCTGATGCTGCTTGCCATCATGGCGCTGTACTGGAACGGCGGCACCACCGACATCCCGACCCTGATGCACACGGCCGTGCCGCGATCCTTGCAGACCTGGGCGTGGCTGGCCTTCTTCGCCTCGTTCGCGGTGAAGATGCCGATGTGGCCTGTGCACACCTGGCTTCCCGACGCACACGTCGAGGCTCCGACGGCGGGCTCGGTGGTCCTGGCCGCGATCATGCTGAAGATGGGCGGCTATGGCTTCCTGCGCTTCTCGCTGCCGATGTTCCCGCTGGCTTCGCACGACTTCGCGCCGCTGATGTTCACGCTCTCGGCGATCGCCATCATCTACACCTCGCTGGTGGCGTTGATGCAGGAGGACATGAAGAAGCTGATCGCGTACTCCTCGGTCGCGCATATGGGCTTCGTCACCATGGGCATCTTCGCCGGCACCATGCAGGGCGTCGCCGGCGGCGTGTTCCAGATGGTCTCGCACGGCATCGTCTCCGGCGCGCTGTTCCTCTGCGTCGGCGTCGTCTACGACCGCATGCACACCCGCGAGATCGCGGCCTATGGCGGCCTCGTCAACCGGATGCCGCTCTACGCGCTGGTCTTCATGGTCTTCACCATGGCCAATGTCGGTCTGCCCGGCACCAGCGGCTTCGTCGGCGAGTTCATGACGCTGCTCGGCACCTTCAAGGTCTCGATCCCGACAGCCTTCTTCGCCACGACAGGCGTGATCTTCTCGGCCTGCTACGCGCTGTGGCTCTACCGCAAGGTGGTGTTCGGCGCGCTGGTCAAGCCGTCGATGATGAGCATGAAGGATCTCACCTTCCGTGAGTGCGTGACGCTGTTCCCGCTGATCGTGCTGACGATCCTGTTCGGCGTCTGGCCGAAGCCGGTGCTCGACATGTCGGCCGCCTCGGTCCAGCAACTCGTCAATAATTACAACACCGCTGTGACGGCCGTGAAGGCCGCCGCGCTGCTCCCGTGAGCAGGCAGGTCAGGATATCGCCATGAGCTTTGAGACTGCAGGTTATCAACTGGCGCCGGTGCTGCCCGAGCTCGTGCTCGCGATCGGCGCCATGGCGCTGCTGATGCTGGGCGCCTATCGCGGGCAGGAGACCACCAGGGCGGTCACCGCGCTCGCGGTCGTGCTGCTGGTCGTGGTCGGCGTGCTCGAATACATGGTGCCCGCGGGCAAGCAGGTGACCTTCGGCGGCAGCTTCATCGTCGACGACTTCGCCCGCTTCATGAAGATCGTGGCCCTCGTCGGCTCGGCGGTGACGCTGATCCTGTCGACCGAATTCCTGTCCGACCCGTCGCGCCGCATCTTCGAATACGCGATCCTCGTGCTGCTCTCGACCCTCGGCATGATGGTGCTGATCTCGGCCGGCGATCTGATCGCGCTGTATCTCGGCCTCGAGCTGATGTCGCTCGCGCTCTACGTCGTGGCGGCCTCGAACCGCGACAACGCCAAGTCGACCGAAGCCGGCCTGAAGTATTTCGTGCTCGGCGCGCTGTCGTCGGGCATGCTGCTCTACGGCGCCTCGCTGATCTACGGCTTCACCGGAACGGTGACCTTCACCGGCATCGCGACTGCCGCGACGGCTGCTAACGTCGGCCTCATCTTCGGCCTCGTCTTCCTGCTCGCCGGCCTCTGCTTCAAGGTCTCGGCCGTGCCGTTCCACATGTGGACGCCCGACGTGTACGAGGGCGCCCCGACGCCGGTCACCGCCTTCTTCGCCTCCGCGCCGAAGGTCGCCGCGCTCGCCGTCTTCACACGCGTCACCCTGACCGCGTTCCCCGGCATCGTCTCGCAATGGCAGCAGATCCTGGTGTTCGTGGCGATCGCCTCGATGGCGCTCGGCTCCTTCGCCGCGATCGGCCAGACCAACATCAAGCGCCTGATGGCCTATTCGTCGATCGGCCATATGGGCTTCGCCCTGGTCGGGCTTGCCGCCGGCACGCTGGAAGGCGCGCAGGGCGTGGTGATGTACATCGTGATCTATGTCGCGATGACGCTGGGCTCGTTCTCGATCATCCTCGCCATGAAGCGCAACGGTCAGGCCGTTGAGAAGATCAGCGACTTCGCAGGCCTGTCGCGGACCAATCCGCTGCTCGCCTTCATGTTCGCGATGCTGCTGTTCTCGCTGGCAGGCGTGCCGCCGCTCGCCGGATTCTTCGGCAAATGGTACGTCTTCGTCGCCGCCATCAAGGCCAATCTGTTCACGCTGGCCGTCATCGGCGTGCTGACCAGCGTGGTGGGTGCCTACTATTATCTCTCCATCGTCAAGACGATGTATTTCGACGAGCCGGCCGGGCAGGTCGATCCGGTGCGCGTCGAGGTGAGGGCTGTGCTGGCCGTCTTTGGCCTCTTCAACATCCTGTTTGCGCTGTTTGCGGGCCCGGTCGTGACCGTGGCCTCCGCGGCGGCCAAGTCGCTGTTCTAGGATGGGATTCGCGCTCGGTCCTCGCGCCCTCCAGGCGGGCTACAAGCTTGCAGCTTTCGACCGGACCGGCTCGACCAATACCGACGCAATCGAGCATGCGCGGGCCGGCGAACGCGGCCCGATGTGGTTCGTCACGACGGAGCAGACCGCCGGCCGCGGCCGCCGCCAGCGCGCCTGGATCGCGCCGCGCGGCAATCTGGCCGCCAGCGTGCTCGAGGTGCTGGACATCACGCCGGGCGTCGCGGCGACCATCGGTTTTGCGGCGGGGCTTGCGGAAGAGGCCGCCCTTGAGAAGGTCAGTCTCGAGGCCGTGCTTCGTCTTGGCCCGGACCGGCCGAGATACGCCCTGAAATGGCCCAACGACGTGCTCGCGAACGGGCGTAAGCTGGTCGGCATTGGCCTGGAGGCTGAAGCCATCGGCGATCGCCTTGCTATTGTCGTCGGTATCGGCACCAATGTCGTGGCGGCGCCGGAGGGCACGCCGACTCCGGCCGTGTCGCTCGCCGCCCTTGGCGTCCAGATCAGTGCTGAAGAGCTGTTCTTCGCGCTCTCGGATGCCTGGGTCGAATTCCGCGGCATCTGGGACAATGGCCGCGGCTTTGCCGAGATCCGCAAGCTCTGGCTGGACCGGGCGGCTGGCCTCGGCGAGCGGGTCGCGATCAACACGGGGACGATGACGCTGGACGGCATTTTCGAGACCATCGACGACACCGGTTGCCTGATCGTGCGCACCGCTGACGGCCGACGCCTGCCGGTGGCGGCCGGCGAGGTGTTCTTCGGCTCGGCCGCCTCCGTGGGAGCTGCGTGATGGCGAAGCCTGACGAACTGGTATTTGCGCCGCTTGGCGGCGTCGGCGAAATCGGCATGAATTTGTCGATCTATGGCCTCGGCAACCGCCAGCAGCGGTCCTGGCTCGCGGTCGATCTCGGCGTCTCCTTCGGCGACGAGGAGCACCTGCCGGGCATCGACCTGATCATGCCCGACATCAGCTTCCTCGTGAAGGAACGCAAGAACCTGATGGGCCTCGTCCTGACGCACGCCCATGAGGACCATTTCGGCGCCATCATCGACCTCTGGCCGAAGCTGAAATGCCCGATCTATGCGACCCAGTTCAGCGCGGCGCTGTTCGAGGCCAAGCTTGCGGCCGAGCGGAACGCCCCGAAGATTCCTGTGACGGTGGTGCCGTCGGGCGGGCGCGTCGATATCGGCCCGTTCAACGTCGAGTTCATTCCGGTCGCGCATTCGATTCCGGAGTCGCACGCGCTGGCGATCCACACCAGCGCCGGCATCGTGCTGCATACCGGCGACTGGAAGATCGACCCGACCCCGATCATCGGTCGTCCGACCGACGAAAAGCGGCTGCGCGAACTCGGCGACGAGGGCGTGCTTGCCTTGATCGGCGATTCCACCAATGCCGTGCGCGACGGCCGCTCGCCGTCCGAGGCCGAGGTCGCCAAAACCATCACCGAACTGGTCAAGGCCGCCAAGGGCCGAGTTGCGGTCACCACCTTTGCCTCCAACGTCGCGCGCCTCAAGGCCGTCGCCGATGCGGCGCGCGCTGCCGACCGCGAGGTCGTCGTGGTCGGCCGCGCCATGGAGCGTGTGTCGCAGGTCGCGCGCGAGACCGGCTATTTCGACGGCGTGCAGAACTTCCGCTCGACCGATGTCTACGGCCATCTGCCGCAGGACAAGGTGTTGGCGCTCTGCACCGGAAGCCAGGGCGAGGCCCGCGCCGCGCTGGCGCGCATCGCCAATGACGACCATCCCGAGATCACGCTCAACCGCGGCGACTGCGTGATCTTCTCCTCGCGCACCATTCCCGGAAACGAGAAGGCGGTCGGGGCGATCATCAACAATCTGGTGCTGCAGGGCGTCGAGGTCATTACCGACCGCGATCATCTGGTCCACGTTTCCGGCCATCCGCGCCGCGACGAGCTGCGCGACATGATCTCCTGGGTCAGGCCGCAACTCCTGATCCCCGTCCATGGTGAGGCCCTGCATCTGCACGAGCATGCCAAGCTCGCGCGCGCCGCGGGCGTGCCCCGCGTGCTGGTCGTCCGCAACGGCGATCTGGTCAAGCTCGGCCCCGGCGATCCCGGCGTGGTCGGCGAGGTGCCCTCGGGCCGCCTCTACAAGGACGGCACCATCCTGGAGGATTCAAAGTCCCGCGCGGTGGCTGAGCGGCGCAAGCTGGCGTTTTCCGGCTGCGCCTTCGTCGCCGTCGCGATGACCGAGCAGGGCGAACTGGCCGATGATCCCGAGGTCGATCTCGTCGGCATTCCCGAGAAGACCCGGGAGGGCGAGCCCTTCGACGATCTCGTGTTCGATGCCGTGGTCTCCACCATCGAGGGCCTGCCGAAGGCGCGCCGCCGCGATCCGGACGCTTTGGCCGAGTCGGTACGACGCGCCGTCCGGTCCGTCATCAACGAACATTGGGGCAAAAAGCCCCCCTGTCTGGTACATGTCCTGACGGTGTAACTGTATTCGCATGGCCTTCCGGGAGGGCGCAATGCTGCTCCTCCGGATCATGCGCTGAGGGAGAAGAAACATGCTGGGTCGCCTCAACCATGTCGCGATCGCGACTAAGGACGCCGTCAAGGCCGCGAGGATCTACGGGGCGGCATTCGGCGCCCAGATTTCGGACGCCGTGCCGCTGCCCGAACATGGCGTCATCACCGTGTTCGCGACGCTGCCCAACACCAAGATCGAGTTCATCGAGCCGCTCGGCGAGAGCTCTCCGATCGCAAAATTCCTCGAACGCAATGCCGACGGCGGTATCCACCATGTCTGCTACGAGGTCGTCGACATCATTGCCTCCCGCGACACGCTGGTGAAGGAGGGCGCCCGGGTGCTTGGCGACGGCGTGCCGAAGATCGGGGCCCACGGCAAGCCGGTGCTGTTCCTGCACCCGAAGGACTTTTCCGGCGCACTGGTCGAAATCGAGCAGGCGTAAGGCCGCACCCATGGCCATCCAGATTTCCACAGCGCTCGCGATCTACTTCGTCATCTGGTGGATCGCGCTGTTCCTGACGCTGCCGTTCGGCGTGCGCAGCCAGCACGAGGATGGCACCGGCGCGCCCGGCACCGATCCCGGCGCGCCCATTCTGACGCGGATGGGCCGCAAGCTGATCTGGACCACCATTATTTCCGCTGTCATCTACGGTCTTGCCATGGTGGCCTACCAGGCCGGCTATCTCTCGATCGAACGCCTGTCGAAACTGATGGGCATGCCGTTCTAGCTTCACCTATCCCGTGGAGGAGAGGTGCAATACCGGCAGTCGGCGACGCCGGATTTTGACGCTGTTTGATTTTGTGTTCGTGGAATTTTGTCGGGGAGAACAATGACTTTTCAGAGGATCGTCATCGCGCTTCTGGTGCTCATCATCGCCGGTCTCGGGGCCGTCGGTTATGTCGAGTGGAAGATGGCCGTTCAGGCGCGGACAATGAAGGCGTTCGTCGAGGGCTACGTCTTCAATGAAGCCGTGATGGCCTGCGAGCAGGCCAAGAGTTCGACGCCGTTCAAGTGGAACGGGGGCAAGAGCACCTCGGTGATCGGGCTGAACTCGGTCAAGCTGGACAAATACAACGTCAGCGCCAGCTACACGCTGGTGGCGGACGGCGTCTATTGCGATTACGATCCGATCAAAAGAAAGGGCGAGGTCGGCTCGAGCTTTCTGGAGCGGGAGTAGTCGCGAAAATCATCGTGGCACTACGCTGCGATGGCTGCGAAGGCATCGATCTCGGCGAGCAATGCGTCCCAGGCCTGCGCGATCGCGGGAGACCATTCATCGCCGAGCAACTCGCGCAGCGTATCCCTGATCACGGCGAAGAACGTGATGAAGAGCTCGCGCGGCGTGCCATAGCCATCATGCGAGACGACCTCGCAGGCGATCAGCCGGAACGGCCCGCGACGCTCGCCCGCGAAATCGAGGATCGCCTCAATCGTCAGAGCAAGCATGGACCCCTTCACGAGTTCGCTGCCTTGCGAGCGAAACATCGCCTGCGTTTCGGGATGCGTTGTGAACAGCCGTTGGTAGACGAGCGGCGTCAGATCTGCGCAGCGCGAGGCCGCGAGTTCAAAGCTCAGGTCGATCAGGTCGGGAGAAGGATTCATCAGCGCCTCAGCCGCGCAGACAAAAAAAGAGCGGGGCCCTAGCCCCGCTCGAAAATTGTGTCGACCCTATTATCCCCGATTCTAAGATTTGCTCTTGATTGACGGGGCGACGCTGCGTTTTGCGCGCCAAGGGCTCCTCCCGAGACTTGGACCACCAGGCTTTGACCTCGCGGTTCGCCTGAGCAAGGAGATGCTAGATCAACTTTTCTCACTTGTCATCATTTTCGGCAACGATTGTTCAAAATTCGAGCATTGAACGAAATGATCGGGCTGTTGATCCTGTAAGTATATGACAATTCGAAGAAATCTGTGGACGGGCCTGGTTTCGGGACTGCCTTAAATGCCGGACGCGCCGCCGGTGCGGCCGCCAGACCACAGGTTTCGAGGAATCTGCGCTCGATCCAGAAGCGGGCGGAACTGACCTCGACTCGGGCTTCACAGAGGTGTTTAGATCGCCGGCGAACGACTGGTTTGGCGGATGCGCGCACGGCTGCAAAAATTCCTCCCCCTGGTCCTGCTCGCCTTGGCGATGCAGGTGCTGGCGCCGATCGCCGCCTGCCTGGCGGCCGGACAGGCCGTGTCCGATCCACTGTCTGCGGCCGTCATCTGCCACAATCCGACCGAGCAGGGCGGCCCGACCGACCAGACCGGTGCGCCCTCTGCCCATGGCGCTGCCTGCGCGTTGTGTTGCCTGGCACAGGCCAGCGCATCACTCGATCCGCCACCCTATGTGGCGCTCTCCGTTCCCTTCCGCCACGCCGCGCGCGTGGTGTGGGTCCTGGCGGATCTATCTTCAGCCGCCACGCACAGGGGCTCAATCGCCCAGGCCCGCGCGCCACCTCGCATTTCCTGATCCCGCGACACATCTGCCCCGGCGGCTGGCTTGGCCGTGCGGGGGACTCGCAATGCACCGGCTCTTGCCGGCATCAGGAATCATTCTATGCCTCGTTCAGGTATTCTTCGAAGCGTTTCCACGCGCGGAATTTTGTTTGTCTCCGTATCGACTCTCGCTCTGCCTCCTATCGCGATCGCGCAAGAAAGCGGGCGCGAGCTTCCTGCCGTCACTGTTGTTGATTCTTCGCGGGAGAAGCGCGCCTCACCAACCCGGCCTCAGCGATCCGGGGCACGATCGACGCGTGCCCGCAGCGTGCCGGCCGCGACACCTTCGCAACAGGCAACGAGTCCGGAAGGGGCCGGCGTCCCGGGGGCGCTGACGGTTCTGACCGCCCAGCAGGCACTTGCCCAAATCAACCAGACGCCGGGAGGCGTGGCACTGGTCACGGCCGACGCCTATCGCAATTCGACTCCCGCCAACACCGTCAAGGACGTGCTGGATTATGTGCCTGGCGTGTTCGCCCAGCCCAAATGGGGCGATGATACCCGGCTTTCGATCCGCGGATCCGGCTTGTCGCGCAATTTCCACCTGCGGGGCGTGCAGCTCTACATGGACGGCATCCCGATCAACACGGCGGACGGTTACGGCGATTTCCAGGAGATCGATGCCACCGCCTACAAATATGTCGAGGTCTACAAGGGTGGCAACGCGCTCCAGTTCGGCGCCAATTCCCTTGGCGGCGCGATCAACTTCGTGACGCCGACGGGCCGCGACCGTTTTCCGAACGGCGTCTCGGTCGACGTGGGAGCTTTCGGCTTCAAGCGGGTGCAGGCGAACGCGGGCGGCGCCAACGGGCCATGGGACGGATACGTCACCGCCTCGACGCAGGACGCGGACGGGTTTCGCGATCACAGCTTCGGCTCGAGCAACCGCCTGAGCGCAAACGTCGGCTACCAATTCTCCCCGGACTTAGAGACCCGGTTCTATCTCAACGCCAATGAAGTGCGGCAACGCATTCCCGGATCCGTCACCAAGACGTCTGCCTTGACCAATCCCGAAGCTGCAGCCCCCGCCAACGTCGCGATGGACCAGCAGCGCAATATCGACACGGTCAGGCTGGCAAACAAGACAACGATCCGATTCGACGACACCAAACTCGAGTTCGGAGCCTTCGGTGTAGACCGCCACCTGATGCATCCGATCTTCCAGTGGCTCGACTATCGCTACAAGGACTATGGCGGCTTCGCGAAGCTCACGGACGACCGGACTATCGGCGGCTTCCGCAACGTGCTGGTCGCCGGCGTCAATGTGTTGAACGGCAGCATCGACAACCAGCAATTTGCTAACCTTTCCGGACAGAAGGGCGCGTTGCTGTCGTCGTCGATCGACCGGTCGGAGAACACGTCGGTCTACGTCGAGGACAGCTTCTACTTCTTGCCGAATGTTGCCGCGATCGCGGGTACGCAATTCCTCCACGCAACGCGCAATCGACAGGACCGCTTTCTCAGCGACGGCGATCAATCGGGGGCAACCCGCTTCGATCTGTGGTCGCCGAAAGCAGGCCTGCTGTGGCAGATCGATCCGACCTGGCAGGCCTTCGCCAATATCTCGCGGAGCGCCGAGGTGCCGAGCTTCGGCGAGAGCGCGAGCGGTCCTGGGATTCCGACAATTCCCTTCACCAGCATCCAGCCGCAGATCGCGACGACCTACGAGGTCGGAACGCGCATGAGGAGGCCGGACTACACCTGGGAACTGACGGCCTATCGGGCCAACATTCGTGACGAGCTGCTCTGCCTCTACAGCGCCTTCGGCAATTGCAACGTGACCAATGCCGACCGAACCATCCACCAGGGCATCGAGGCGGGGGCAGGGGCCGCGATCCTTCGCGACATCTTCGTGACCGGAAGTGCGCCTGACAAGGTGTGGCTCAACCTTGCTTATACCTACAACGACTTCCGTTTCGACAACGACGCGGCGTTCGGCAACAACCAGTTGCCCGGTGCTCCGCGTCACTATCTGCGTGCCGAGCTGCTCTACAAGCATCCGACCGGTCTCTATGCCGGCCCGAACGTCGAATGGGTGCCGCAAGCCTATTTCGTCGACAGCGCGAACACGTTGACGACGGAGCCTTACGCGCTGCTCGGGTTTAAAGCCGGTTTCGACAATGGCGGTCCGTTCTCCGCCTATGTCGAGGGCCGGAACCTGACGAACCGCACTTATATCGCCAGCGCCAGCATCATCGATCGGGCAACGGCGACATCGGCGCTGTTCGAGCCGGGCACCGGCCGGGCGGTCTACACCGGAATGAGGTATCGATGGTAGGCGCACAGGACTGCCGAGACGACAACGACCGTACGCGGTCGGTCAGATTAACGACGAGGGAACCAAAATGAACCGGACCAAGCAAACAATCCTAGCTATCGCCATGCTGCTGAGCGCCAGCGCGGCCCCCGTACGCGCCGACGACGTCAAGGCCGGCGATCTCGTCATCTCGCAGGCGTGGAGCCGTGCGACGCCGGGCGGCGCCAAGGTCGCAGGAGGCTATCTCACCATCGAGAACAAGGGGGCTGCGGCCGACAAGCTGGTCGGCGTGTCCGCCGATATCGCGGGGAAGGCCGAAGTCCACGAGATGGCGATGGACAATGGCGTGATGAAGATGCGCCCGCTCGACAAGGGGCTCGTGATCGACCCCGGCAAGACGTTGAAGCTTGCCCCCGGCGGCTACCATCTGATGCTCCAGGAGCTGAAGGGCGCGTTCAAGCAAGGCGACAAGGTGCCGGTGACGCTCCAGTTCGAAAAGGCCGGCAAGGTTACCGTCTCCCTCGACGTGCAGGGTGTCGGCGCCCAAGTACCCGGCGATGCCGGACATTCCGGCCAGATGGACATGAAGAAAATGCCGGATCATTCGGGAATGAAGATGTGATGATGCCGATCACGACTCTCATGACCTCGCGTCGGGCCATCTCGGGCCTTGCGCTCGTAACCGCCGCGTGGCTCTTGGTCGCGGCGACACCGCTGGCGGCAGCCACCGACGACGACAGCTTCTTCACCCACCTGCACACCGACAAGGCGATGGCCAATGTCACGGTGTCGCCGGGACGCGCTGGACCGGTCGAGATCGCCATTCAGCTCGAGACGACTGACGAGGCGCCGCTGACGGCCAAGGCCGTCTCGGTGACGCTCGTGGAGTCGCAGACCGGCAGGACCCTCTTGCCGGTCGAGGCGTCGCGTGACGGCGAGGACAGCTGGCACGTGAAGGTCGCGCAACTGACGCCCGGACGCTGGATGCTGGGTCTCGGAATTTCGATCTCCGAGGCCGATCATGTCAGCATTGAATCTCCCATCCTGATCAAATGACGATGTTCAAGAGGACACCCATGTCGAAAAAATCCTGCCTGTTCGTCATTGCCGCGCTCGCCGCATCGCCCGCCGCGGCGCATATCACGCTCGAGACCAAGCAGGCGTCGCTAGGCTCGTATTACAAGGCCGTCTTCGCCGTCCCGCACGGCTGCAAGGGCTCCGCGACGATCAAAGTCAGGGTGCAGGTCCCCGAGGGTGTCATCTCCATCAAGCCGATGCCGAAGGTGGGGTGGACCGTCGACGTCGTGGAAGGCAAGTATTCGGCGGAATATCAACTCCACGGCAACAAGATCTCATCGGGTGCCAAGGAGGTGGTCTGGAGCGGTGGCAAGCTCGAGGACAAGCACTACGATGAGTTCGTGATGCAGACCTTCCTGACGGACACGCTGAAGCCGAACACGACCCTGTATTTCCCCGTCGTGCAGGAATGCGAGACCGGCGTCAGCCGCTGGATCGACATCCCGGCGGAAGGTGCGGGCCACTCTCATGACGAGAGCAAGTCGCCGGCACCCGGTGTGAAGCTCCTGCCAAAGCCCTGATGCGCCTGCTCGCCGCGCTCGCGACGCTGCTGTTCGCTATCGGCTTTGCGACCCAGGCGTCCGCGCATGCGGCGCTGCTCTCGGTCGAGCCGACGAGCGGCAGCATGCTTGCGAGCGCGCCGAAGGCGGTGGAGCTGCGCTTCAACGAGGTCGTGACGCCGGGCGCGATCCGACTGATCGACGGCGCGGGCAGGGCGCGGGACGACGCACGCGTCACATCATCGGGCGAGACCATCTCGGTTGCGATGCCGCCGGACCTGCCGCTAGGAACCGCGGTCCTCAGCTATCGCGTGATCTCGCAGGACGGCCATCCCGTCGCGGGATCGGTGATTTTCTCGATCGGCATGCCCACGGGGACGCAACCGCCGGAAAATGCCGACGGCGGGTTGAATGCGCTGATCTGGCTGGCGCGGGTCGGCCTCTATATCGGCCTGTTCGTCGGCGTCGGCGGTGTGTTCTTTGCCAGATGGGTGGCGGGGGCGTTGACCGGCATGACGGTGCCGCGCGTCGCGCTCGCCATCGGCCTTCCGAGTGCGGTCGTCTCTCTCGGAATGTTGGGCCTCGATCTCCTCGGCCAGCCGCTGGCGGCGTTCGCGACCGTTGCGCCCTGGAAGATTGCATTCGCGACCAGCGCGGGGCCGGCGCTTCTGGCCGCGGTGGTCGCGATGCTGCTCGCTCTCCTGGCGCTACGCAGCGTGTGGTACGCGCGCGCTTTATCGGCCATTGGATTCGTCGGCGTCGGCCTGTCGCTCGCTTTGACCGGCCACGCCGCGACCGCGCCGCCCGAAATGTTTATGCGGCCGGCGATCTTTCTCCACGGCCTCGGCGTCACCATCTGGATCGGTGCGCTCGCGCCGCTGGTCGCGCTGGTGTCGAAGCCGACGATCGCGACGCTTCCCGTCGTGAACCGCTTTTCCCGGATCGCCGCGCCGGCGGTCGGCGTGCTGGCCTTCACCGGCCTTGCGCTTGCGATCGTCCAGCTTGAAAAGCCGTCTGCACTGGTCGAGACCCGCTACGGCCTGATCCTCTCGATCAAGCTCGCGCTGGTCGTCCTGCTGCTGGGACTTGCAGCGCTCAACCGGTTCCGGCTGACGCCGGCGCTGGCCCGGGATGAAAAAGCCGCGCCCGCCCTCAGGCGCTCGATCCTGCTGGAATGCGTTATCGCGCTGGCGATCCTTGCCCTCGTCGCCGGCTGGCGCTTCACACCGCCGCCACGCACCATCATTCCGGATACGCCGCTGGCGATCCACATCCACGGCGACAAGGCGATGTTCCAGGTGCTGGTCGCGCCGGGGAAGGTGGGCGTCGACGATTTCGTGCTTCAGCTGATGACCGGCGATGCCGCCCCGCTGACGGCGAAGGAGGTGACGCTGACGCTCAGCCTGCCCGAGCGCGGTATCGAGCCGATGGATCGCGATGCCTCACTGGGGCCGGATGGCTACTGGCATGTGCGCAAGGTCGAGCTGCCCTTTGCCGGCCGCTGGCACTTGCGGATCGATGCGCTGGTCAGCGATTTCGAGAAGATCACGCTGGAGGACGAGGTCGACGTTGCGTCGCCCTCAAGACGCTCCATCGCGCTCAAGCTGAACCTCAAGCCAACGGAAAAATGACAGGAATTCCGTCGCCTTAGCGGCTTTTCCTCATTCCCGGTCTTGTGTTTTTGCTCCCAATCCGGTTTCACTGCAGCCGATCACTGATTCACAGAGTAACGCCATGCGGTTGTCGCGGTTTTTTCTGCCCATTCTGAAGGAAAATCCGAAAGAGGCGGAAATCGTCTCGCATCGGCTGATGCTGCGCGCCGGCATGATCCGCCAGGAGGCGGCCGGCATCTATGCCTGGCTACCGCTCGGCTTTCGCGTGTTGAAGAAGATCGAGCAGATCGTGCGCGAGGAGCAGGACCGCGCCGGTGCGCTGGAGCTATTGATGCCGACGCTGCAGCTCGCCGATCTCTGGCGCGAGAGCGGCCGCTACGACGCCTATGGCCCGGAGATGCTGCGCATCGCCGACCGACACAAGCGCGAGCTGCTGTATGGGCCGACCAACGAGGAAATGATCACCGAGATCTTCCGCGCCTATGTGAAGTCCTACAAGAGCCTGCCGCTCAATCTCTATCATATCCAATGGAAATTCCGCGACGAGCAGCGTCCGCGTTTCGGCGTGATGCGCGGCCGCGAGTTCCTGATGAAGGACGCCTATTCGTTCGACCTCAACGAGGCCGCGGCGCGCGTCGCCTACAACAAGATGTTCGTCGCCTATTTGCGCACCTTCGCGCGGATGGGGCTGAAGGCGATCCCGATGCGCGCCGAGACCGGCCCGATCGGCGGCGATCTCAGCCACGAGTTCATCGTGCTGGCCGAAACAGGTGAATCCGGCGTCTTCATCAATCGCGACGTGCTCGACCTGCCGGTGCCGGGCGAGGACGTCGATTACGACGGCGACCTGACGCCGATCATCAAGCAATGGACGTCGGTCTATGCCGCCACCGAGGACGTCCACGACGCCGCGCGCTTCGAGCAGGAAGTGCCCGCCGACAAGCGGGTGAACACCCGCGGCATCGAGGTCGGACAGATCTTCTATTTCGGCACCAAATATTCCGACGCCATGAAGGCGCTGGTGGCCGGGCCCGACGGCGTCGACGTGCCGATCCATGGCGGCTCCTACGGGGTCGGCGTCTCGCGCCTGCTCGGCGCCATCATCGAGGCCTGCCACGACGATGCCGGCATCAAATGGCCCGAAGCGGTGGCCCCGTTCCGCGCCGTGGTGCTGAACCTCAAGCAGGGCGACGCGGTGGTCGATGCGGCTTGCGAGAAGCTCTATGCGGAGCTGGCCGCCAAGGGCGTCGATGTGCTCTATGACGACACCGACCAGCGCGCCGGCGCGAAATTCGCGGCCGCCGACCTGATCGGCATCCCCTGGCAGATCATGATCGGCCCGAAAGGGCTTGCCGACGGCAAGGTCGAGCTGAAGCGGCGCAGCGACGGTTCGCGCGAGACGATGTCTCCGGCCGATGCGGTTGCCCGGCTGGTCGGCTGAATAGTGTTCATCGCGCGATGATGGGCCGGCAATCCGGCCACAATTGACCCCGAATCATGGGATTATCAAGCGATGGATGAGACCATGACCGAGACTGTGCAAACCGCGCCTTTCGCGCCCTTCGAGTGGATGCTGTCGGCGCGCTATTTGCGGGCGCGGCGCAAAGAGGGATTCATCTCGGTCATCGCCGGGTTCTCCTTTCTCGGCATCATGCTGGGCGTGGCGACGCTGATCATCGTGATGGCGGTCATGAACGGCTTCCGCAAGGAGCTGCTCGACAAGATTCTGGGGCTCAACGGCCACATCCTGGTGCAGCCGCTGGAATCGCCGCTGACCGACTGGAAGGACGTCGCCGACCGCCTCAGCCAGGTCCAGGGCATCCGGCTGGCCGCCCCGGTCGTCGACGGCCAGGCGCTGGCATCCTCGCCGTGGAACGCCTCGGGCGTGCTGGTGCGCGGTATCCGCTCCGACGACCTCAACAACCTCACCTCGATCGCCAAGAACATCAAGCAGGGCTCGCTCGAGGGTTTTGACGACGGGCAGGGGGTCGCGATCGGCCGGCGTCTCGCCGACCAGCTGTCCCTGCATGCCGGCGACAGCATCACGCTGGTGGCGCCAAAGGGCGCGGTGACGCCGATGGGCACGACGCCGCGCATCAAGCCCTACAAGATCGTCGCGGTGTTCGAGATCGGCATGTCCGAATACGATCTCGGCTTCGTGTTCATGCCGCTTGCGGAGGCGCAGGCCTATTTCAACCGCAGCAACGACGTCACCTCGATCGAGGTTTTCACCACCAATCCCGATCGGATCGTCGCGTTCCGAAAGGCCGTGACGGATGCCGCGGGCCGCCCGGTGTTCCTGGTCGACTGGCGGCAGCGCAACTCGACCTTCTTCAACGCGCTCCAGGTCGAGCGCAACGTGATGTTCCTGATCCTGACCATGATCGTACTGGTCGCGGCGCTCAACATCGTCTCCGGCCTGATCATGCTGGTGAAGGACAAGGGCAGCGACATCGCGATCCTGCGTACCATGGGCGCCTCGCAAGGCTCGATCATGCGCATCTTCCTGATCACGGGCGCCTCGATCGGCGTGGTCGGCACGTTGGTCGGCTTCATCGTCGGCCTCGTGATCTGCCTCAACATCGAGTCGATCCGGCAATTCCTGTCCTGGCTCACCAGCACCGAGCTGTTCTCGCCGGAACTCTACTTCCTGTCCAAGCTGCCCGCCGATATCGACGTCGGCGAGACCACGGCCGTCGTCATCATGGCGCTGACGCTGTCGTTCCTCGCGACGCTCTACCCGTCGTGGCGCGCCGCGCGCCTCGATCCCGTCGAAGCGCTCCGGTACGAGTGAGGGGCTGATGGAGAGCCAGGGGGCGGAAGATGTACCGGTCATTTATCTCCACGAGATAAAGCGGCAGTACCTGCAGGGCGAGGTGCCTCTGACGATTCTGGACGGCGCCAAGCTTGCGTTGTGGGCGGGCCAGTCCGTGGCGCTGGTGGCGCCATCGGGCTCGGGCAAGTCGACGCTGCTGCACATTGCGGGTCTGCTCGAAGCTCCCGATTCCGGCGAGGTCTACGTCAACGGCGCGCCGACCTCGCAATTGCCTGACATCGAGCGTACCCAGCTCCGCCGCACCGACATCGGCTTCGTCTACCAGTCGCACCGGCTGCTGCCGGAGTTCTCGGCGCTGGAGAACGTGATGATGCCGCAGATGATCCGCGGCCTGAAGAAGTCCGAGAGCGTCAAGCGCGCCAAGGAGATTCTCGGCTATCTCGGTCTCGGCGACCGCATCACCCATCGCCCGGCCGAGCTGTCTGGCGGCGAGCAGCAGCGCGTCGCGATCGCGAGGGCGGTTGCCAACGCACCGCGGGTGCTGTTCGCGGACGAGCCGACCGGCAACCTTGACCCGCACACTGCGGACCACGTGTTCCAGGCGCTGATGCAACTCGTCAAGGCGACCCAGGTCTCGATGCTGATCGCGACCCACAACATGGAGCTCGCCGCCCGCATGGACCGGCGCGTGTCGCTGTCGGGCGGCCAGGTCGTCGAGCTCGAATAGCAAAACCCGAAAACAACCCCATGCACAGTAGCCGGCCGTTGTCGGCTTTGCGCGGGGTGACGCCTTCCAGTCCTTTGACATGTCAGGCAAACCCGCCGCGACAGCGTTTCGCCGCAGCGGGCAGGGCAATTACGGCCTGATCACCGTCATCTTGAACGGACCGGCATTGGCCGCTGCATGTGCGACCGCCTCGTTGGCGTGGTCGAGGTCGAACTCGGTCGCTTCCGTGTGATCCAGCCGCAGCAGGCCCGAACGCACCAGCGCGATCAGGCGCGTCGCAGCGTCCGGTGGATACATCCAGACGCCGTGGATCGTGATGCAGTCGCGCATGATCCAGTTGTAGGGCAGCTCGAGGCCGGGGCCGCCGAGCATGCCGACACCGCCCATCAGCACGACGCGCCCGTAGGGGCGGACGGTCATGATCGCCGCGCGCACGACGGTCGGGCTCACCGAGGGCGGCATGATGTCGAACACGCAGTCGATCGGCCCGGGGGAAGCGCGCTTCATTCGCTCGCGGTCCTCGTCCTCATTGCCGGTGAGCTTGACCGGCCTGACGCGGCTCCCAAAGCGGCGGACGAGGTCGGCCAAAATCGTCTCGTTGCGGCCCGGCGCCACCACGCAGGCCGCGCCCATCGCGAGTGCCACAGCTACGGCCGCGCTTCCGAAATTGCCGGTGGCGCCGCTCACCAGCACGATCTCGCCGGGCTGCAGCCTGGCGGCGAGGAAGCCGCCATAGGCCACCAGCATGGTCCCGATGGCGCACCATTGCGTGGCCTCTGCCGGCGTGATCTCGCCGAGACGTTTGACATTCTCGGTTGGCACCATGATCTGCTGGGCGAACGAGCCGTGCCGGAAGTGCTTTTGCAGTTTTATCCCTCCTTCGCCGCGGGCGCTCCAGCCCTGAAGCGTGATGTCGGGCGCCTGCACCTCGTCGCGCGAGCGCACCGTCGGATCGCACAGTACCCAGTCGCCAACCGCCAGGTGCGTCGCGTCGGGTCCGATCCGCCGGACACGACCAATGCCGCCTGAACCCGGGATGACGGGCAGGTCGAGCAGATATTTGCGCTCGCCGCTGAACACTTCGTTGGCATAGGACAGCACGCGCGTAGCGACGACGTCGACGATGACCTCGCCGGTGCCGATGGTTGGTTCGGGAACGTCCTTGATGACGAGCGGCGATCCAAAGGATTTGAGTACGGCAGCTTTCATGATCTCACCTCGAGGTCGGGTGATGCGGATATGCGCCGTCTTTGCAGGAGCGGGAAGGCGTAGTATTATCCTAGTATCCCTTGGGCCCTCCATCACGGGAGCGACATCATGGCCGACCCACGCCGCGTCGAATTCGGCGACTTCCTGCGGTCCCGCCGCGAAAAGCTGACGCCGAAGATCGTCGGGCTGCCCGCGGGCAGCCGGCGCCGCACCACGGGGCTGCGCCGCGAGGAGGTCGCCCAGCTCGCCGGCATCGGTGTGGACTGGTACATCCGGCTCGAGCAGGGCCGCACCGTCAGCCCCTCCGTCACCACCGTTGACGCGCTGGCCCGCGCGCTGCGCCTCAGCAAGACCGAGCATGCCCATCTGAAGGCGCTGGCGCGCGACGGCGACAGGCGCGCGTTCACGCGCGAGATCGTGCCGCCGCCGATCCAGCGGCTGGTCGAGAGCCTGCCGAATCCGGCCTATATCACCGGGCGGCGCTGGGACGTGCTGGCCTGGAACGAGGCCGCCGAGAAGGTCTTCGCGTTCGGGCGATTGCCGGAGCAGGATCGCAACACGATGCTGCTGATGATGACCAACAAGCAGACGCGCAAGGCCTACGGCGCCGGCTGGGCGGAGGTCGCCAAGCGCATGGTCGCGATGTTTCGCGTCACGCACGACGTCTGGGCCGGCGATCCCGCCTTCGCGGAACTTCTGACGCGCCTCCAGCAGGGCAGCCCGGAATTCGTCAAATGGTGGGAAGCCCACGAGATCCGCAGCACCTCGTCAGGCCTGAAGACCATGTCACACCCGACCCTCGGCGTGCTGCATTTCGAGCACACGAGCTTTCAGGCCAATGACGATCCTGCGCTGAAGCTGGTGATTTATACGCCTGTATAGGTCAGTGCCAATTGCATGAGACACCAGACGGTTGGCGACCTGAAGTTTCCGTAGCGTCATGGCTGGGCTTGTCCCGTCTATCCATGAGCCTTCAAAGAACTTGGATGTCCGGGACAAGCCCGGCCGTGTCGACGTATTGTGGGAGCGTACAGGTGTTCGAAGGGCTCACCGCGTCAGCTTGAAGATGCTGACGTCGATGGCGTTGTGCCGGAATCCGGTTTCGCAATAGGCGAGATAATATTCCCACATCCGGCGGAATTTCGCGTCGAAGCCGAGAGATTCGATTTCAGGCCACGATCCGAGGAAGCGATCGCGCCAGTCGCGAAGCGTGCGGGCATAGCTCAGGCCGAAGGATTCCCGCTCCGTGACCGTGAGCATGGCGTTGGCGGCATGCTCCTCCACGATCTCGGCAGTCGGTAGCATGCCGCCCGGGAAGATGTGGCGCTGGATGAAGTCCGGACAGGTGCGATAGGCATCGAAGCGTGACGGCGCGATCGTGATGATCTGCAGCACGGCCACGCCGCCCTTGACGAGGCTCGACCGCAGCTTTTCGAAATAGAGTGGCCAGTACCGCTCGCCGACGGCCTCGAACATCTCGATCGAGACGATACGATCGAAACGTCCGACGATATCGCGATAGTCCTGGAACAGAATGGAGGCCTTGCCGGCCTCGATTTCCGCCGCGAGGCGCTTGCGGGCGTAGTCCAGTTGCGACCTGGAGAGGGTGACGCCGGTGACCGCGGCATCATAGCCACGAACGAGGTGCTCGGCGAGCGATCCCCATCCGCACCCGATCTCGAGAACGCGCTCGCCGCCCTTGAGGCCGAGATGGCCGGACACCCGTTCGAGCTTGTTGCGCTGCGCAGCTTCCAGCGAAAGCTCATTGTCGTAGATGGCGGAGGAATAGTTCATGCCCTGATCGAGCCAGTGGCGATAGAACTCGTTCCCGAGGTCGTAATGGGCCGCGATGTTCTTCCGGCTGCCGGTCCTGGTGTTTTCGTTGGCGCGGTGCCGGATCCAATCGAAGAAGCGGGCCGTGCGAGAGCTGCCGACGCCGGCAAAGACCGTCTCGTTTCGAATGAGGAAGTCCAGCACGCCGACGAGGTTGTTGGTCGACCAATCACCGGCAATATAGCCATCGGAGAAGCCGGCCTCGCCGGAGACCCAGATGCGCCGCAGCGCCCGCCAGCGATGCACCGTGATGGTCAGTTCGCTGCCGAGATCGCGAGTCCCGAAATCGAGATGCCGGCCATTGGGCAGCGCGATCCGCAGGTGGCCCGATTGAACCTGGGGGAGCAGCCTTTCAATCATCCGGGTTGCGAGCCGCGAGGGCCCGGAGACGACGTTGAAGGGTATCAAGGAGGAAACCGACCTCAAGACTGCATACCTCGACCATTGACGATTTTGACCGCGCCGTGCGCCGGCAGACGTGGATGAAAACGAAAACCCTTAAGCACCATCCGCAACGCATGCCAATGGATACCCGCGATGACTTTCACGGTCAGCAAGGGGTGGCCGGCCAAAGCCTTGATCAGGGTGGCGTCGGTCAATTCGTGACGGGTTCCCGAAAGCGATGCCGCAATGACGGTTTTGTCGTCCTCCTTGCCGTGGATGGACACCTCCACCTGCGCGGCCGGAGGCCGGACGCGAAATCCGTAGGACATGTCCATGCCGAGGAAGGGCGAGACGTAGAATCCCTTGGGGCAATGCTGCTCGACGATCTCCGAGCCGTTCTCGATCTGCGCATGGACCGGCATCACGTAATTGTGCCGCTCGCCGAAGGTGTTGTGGACCTGGTAGATGATCGCCTCGAGCGCGCCGTCCTGCCGGTTGCAAAAATAGACGCTCAGCGGATTGAAAACATAGCCGAGGATACGGGGCATGCAGAGCAGCTTGATCGCAAGCTGGTCCGTCTGGCATCCGGCCTGTCGAAGCAAGGCGTGAGCCTGCTTCTCAAGCGGGACGTCGCTGCCGTCGCCATGGTCGCGGTCGTGGAAGCTGGTGAGGTTGAACCGGTTCCGGGAAAAGAATGTCAGCTTGCTCGAAAGGCTATCCACCTCGTTCAGATCGAGCAACATCCAGAACACCCGGTAGCGCAGGCGATGCGCGCGGGGCGAAAAGCGGCGGTGAACAACCTGACCAGCATATAGGCACGAAGAAAACGTCATGCGGCAAGTCGTCCGCTCTGATCAAAGCTCGCATCATCAATGTAGATGCGACCGGATTCGTTTTCAACACGCCATGGCCGCCTGACGCCGCCGAGCTGTTCGGCCACAGCGAGCCCCGACTGCAGCCCGTCCTCATGGAAGCCGGCGCCGAAATAGGAGCCGCAGAACCACAGCCGATCCCGGCCTTGCAGCGACCACAACCGGCGCTGGGCGCTCATGGCCGCCGCGTCGAAGATCGGGTGCTCGTAGCTTTCCTCGCGCAGGATCTGTTGCGGCTCGACCTGTGGATTGAGCGTCACGAACAGGTTCTGCGCGGTCGACAGGCGTTGAAGCGCGTTCATCCAGTAGGTCACGGTGGGAACGTCCGTGGTGCCTCGGCCTCCGATATAGTTCCAGCTCGCCCAGGCCGCCCTGCGCTGCGGCATCAGCACCGGATCGCTATGGAGAACGGCGCGATTCTGGCTGTAGCGGAATGCCCCGAGCAGGCTCCGCTCCTCGCCGGTGGGCTCATCCAGCATCGCAAGCGCCTGGTCGGCATGGGCCGCGATCACGACCTCGTCGAAATGATCCGCCTGGCCACTGCTGTCCCTGACCTCGACGCCGTCCTGGCGGCGCCGGATTGCGTCCACACCCCGGGCGAGACGAATGCGGTCCCTGAAGCGATGGGTCAAGGCATCGACATAGGTGCGGCTGCCGCCCACGACCGTCCGCCATTGCGGCCGGTTGCGCAGGCGCAGCAGGCCATGATTGTCGTGAAAGCGAATGAAGGAGGCTGCAGGATATTGCAGCATCAGCCTCGGCGAGGACGACCAGATCGCAGCGGCCATCGGCAGCAAATGGTCGCTGCGGAAGACCTCGCCGTAAGTGCCGGCGTCGAGATATTGCTCCAGCGAGGAGAGGTCGTCGAGCGACGACAGATCCCGTGGCGCGTCGCGATAGAAGCGCCAGAGATCGCCAAGCATCGACCAGAATCTCGGCCGAAAGACATTGCGGCGTTGGGCAAACAGCCCGTTCAGGCTGCTTCCCGAATATTCCAGCTCGCCTTCCTTGAGGGAGACGGCGAACGACATCTCGGAGGGGTGCGTCGGCACATCGAGATGGGCGAACAGCGCCGTGAGGTTGGGATAGGTTTTCTCGTTGTAGACGATGAATCCGGTATCGACCGGAACGACGCCGTCGGGCGTATCGACCTCGACGGTGTTGGAGTGACCGCCCAGCCGTCCGTCCCGTTCATAGACGGTCACGTCATGACGTTGGCTCAGCAGCCACGCCACGGACATTCCGGAGATGCCGGTTCCAACGACCGCAATCCGCTTCCGCGGTCCGATTTCACCCTGCATCCGCCCCCCGCCCTCGTTTTTACTTGCGCCAATTCGCTGATCTGCTCATCCAGATTGATACGGATGAGAAGGGGCTTTGGATCAGGTCCACCCGCGGTGATCCAAGGCCCCTCCGTATGCGTATCATGTTGTATGCAAACCACCAGTGCAGCGGCGAGGCCCGGGTCCCGCGGAGCGCCGCCAGTCCCGGAGGCAGAGGCGCCGGTCATGGGCCCTCGGCCCTGTGCCATGATGGGCCAGTCCCCGATCACCACTTGCAAGGGGGTCTGATTGACCGCGTCCACATTCATCCTCGGCCTGGCCTGCGTCTCGGCAGCGCTCTGCGCCATCATGTCCATCGCCTGGCTGGTCTGGCGCGCGTCGCGAAATTCGGGGTGGGTGGACACCATCTGGACCTTCGGTCTTGGCCTCGTCGGATGTGTCGGCGCCTTGACGGCCGCACCGCTGCAGCTTCGCGGCGTCCTGGTCGCCGCGATGGCGGCCATCTGGGCGATTCGGCTCGGGTCGCACATCGCGCTGCGCACGCAGGGCATCACCGATGATCCGCGCTATGCCAAGCTGATCCGGGACTGGGGAGCGAACGCATCATCGGGCATGTTCTGGCTGTTACAGAAGCAGGCGATCGTCAGCATTCCGCTCGCCCTGTCGATGTGGCTTGCGGCGAATGCCCCGGGTCCGGCCCCTGTCGCGCAAGCCGCTGTCGCGATCCTGATTTTCGTCGTGGCTGTCGCAGGCGAGGGACTGGCAGACGAGCAGCTTCGGCGGTTTCGCCGGGACCCGGCCAACAAGGGGAAGATCTGCGACATCGGGCTGTGGAGTTGGTCGCGTCACCCCAACTACTTCTTCGAGTGGCTCGGCTGGTTCGCCTATCCCGTGCTCGCCATCGACCTCGGCGGACAGAACCTCTGGGGCTATCTCGCGCTGGCAGCCCCGCTCTGCATGTATTGGCTGCTCGTCTATGTCTCCGGCATCCCTCCGCTTGAGGAACATATGCTGGCAGCCAGGGGCGATGCTTTTCGGAAGTACCAGATGAGGACGAATGTCTTCTTTCCATGGCCGCCGAAGACATCCATGGGAGGCCAGCGATGATCCTGGCAGAGACGGCGATCCGGCTGGGCGAGGCGCTGCCATGGCCAGATCGCGTCAGCGCGGCCGTCATCGGCCGCCTGGTCGAACGCACGCGCCGCACCTTGGCGCAATCCGGCAGCGGCTCTGACGCCAGTTTTGCGCGCGATATCGCGGCGCTGCCGATCGCGATCAACACGGCCGAGGCCAACAGCCAGCATTACGAGATCCCCGCGCGGTTCTTCGAGATGATCCTCGGCCCGCAGCGCAAGTACTCCTGCTGCTTCTATGCCGACGATCGCGAGAGCCTGGCGCAGGCCGAAGCGCGCGCGCTGGAGATCACGGCCGGGCACGCGAAACTGGCGGATGGGCAGGATGTTCTCGAACTGGGGTGCGGCTGGGGCTCCCTATCGCTGTGGATGGCGCGGCACTATCCGCGCTCACGCATCACCTCCGTCTCCAACTCGGCGTCGCAGCGCGACTTCATCCTTCGCAAGGCCGAGGCGGCGAACCTCCGCAACCTGTCCGTCATCACGGCCGACATGAACGAGTTCGTGCCCCAGGGCAGTTTCGACCGTGTCGTCTCCGTGGAGATGTTCGAGCACATGGTCAATTGGCGGCCGCTGCTGACGCGCATGCGCGCCGCGTTGCGCGCCGACGGCCTGCTGTTCCTGCACATCTTCACCCACAAGTCCGGCTCTTACCGATTCTCTCCGGACAACCGCGCGGACTGGATCGCGCAGCATTTCTTCACCGGCGGCATCATGCCGAGCCATGGGCTGATCCGGCAGTTCGGCGATATTTTCGGCGTGGACGAGGAGTGGCAGTGGAACGGCCGGCACTATGAGAAGACTGCCCGGCACTGGCTGGCCAATTACGACCGAAACCGCTCGGAAATCTTCCAGGTGCTCAGGCAGGTCTACGGCAAGGACGCGCGCCTCTGGCAGCGGCGATGGCGTTTATTTTTCCTCGCCACGGCCGGCCTGTTCGGTCATGCCGATGGCGACGAGTGGGGCGTCAGCCATTACCTGCTGTCGCCGTCGCGCCCGGCGTGAAGCTCAGGCGTTCGAAAAAGCGCGAACGGCCAGAAAGCTGACGAGCGCCGCGATAGCGGACGCTGCGGCGCCATAGACGATGTCCAGCACAGTGAGCTGCAGCGTCCAGTTGCGAAGCGTTGCGAAATTGGTCAGGTCGTAGGTGGCGTAGGCGAGGGCTCCGAACAGCGCGCCATGTCCGATGACTGCGACGGGAGAGCCGGATTTCAATCCGGGCAGCACGGCGAAGACCAGAAGCCCGATCGGATAGAGCAGATAGAACGCGATCGCCGGCCCGATGCGGACATCGGTCAGCAGAATGTCCCCAAGCGTCGGCTTGTAGAGGCGAGGACCCATCAGGCTGAGCCAGACGGCGTCGACTGCACCAAACGGCAGCAGTATGGCGATATAGCCGATCAAATAGGTCATCTGGCGCTCCGGGCTTGGATTCACAGCAGTATACGCTTTCCGCGAGCCGGTGGATCAGCAATCCTCAAGCGCGTGCGTGTTGGCGCAGGAAGGCGATCTCACGTCACGCCACCGTATCGCTGACGGAGTTCGAACGGTTCTCGTCATCCTTTGCCAAGGGGTAACGCCGGTCTTTTTGGCGCGTTCCCCGACGCAGCAGCCCACGTGCCCGGAGCAACCTCGTCGGGCGCCGCGCGGGAGTCGCGCCAGGCGACGATCCAGATCAGGAATCCCATTAGCGCGAGCCCGGCGCCGACGGGGCCGGTCGAGGTCCAGCCCAACCCCTCGCGAATGGCGAGGCCGCCCAGGAAAGGGCCGAGCGCATTGGCGGTGTTGAAGGCCGAATGGTTCAGCGCCGCTGCGAGCGCCTGCGCGTCTCCCGCGACGTCCATCAGCCGCGTCTGCAGGATGGCCCCGAGCGAGACGCCTGTGCCGATCGCGAAGACATCTGCGGCGAGCAGCCAGGGATCATGGGCCGCCAGAGGAAACAGCAGCAGCGCAACCGCCGAAGACAGCAGGATGACGCCCGCCGTCGGCATCAGCGCACGGTCCGCAAAGCGCGGCACGAACAGATTGCCGAGCGTCGCACCGACGCCGAACACGGCGAGAAAGAACGGGATCACCGCAGGGCTGACCCTGGTGACCTCGATCAGCGTCGTCGCAAGATAGGTGTAGACGGCGAACATGCCGCCGAAGCCGATGGCGCCGATCGCGAGCGTGATCCAGACGCGGCCGCTTTTGAGGGCGCCGAGCTCCCGCAGCGGATCGGACCGGCCCGCCTGGTCGCGCGGCGCGAACAGCGCGCACAGCAGCACCGTGAGCAACGCCAGCACCGACACGAGTCCGAAGCTCGCGCGCCAGCCGACCGCCTGACCAATCAGATTGGCCAGCGGTACGCCGATGATGGTCGCGCAGGTCAATCCGAGCATGACCTGGCCGATCGCCTGAGAACGGCGATGTTGCGGGACCAGCGAGGCTGCGACCAGTGCGGCGACGCCGAAATAGGCGCCATGCGGCAATCCTGCGAGAAAGCGGGCCGCGATCATCCAGCCAAAGCCCGGCGCAAGCGCGGTGAGCGCATTGCCGAGCGCGAACACGATCATCAGGACCAGCAACTGCGTGCGCCGGGCGAAGCGCGCGCCCAGCACGGCGATCAGCGGTGCGCCCAGCACCACGCCGAGCGCGTAGGCACTGATCGCGTGTCCCGCGGTCGGCTCGTCGATGTGGAGGTCGGCGGCGAAAAACGGCAGCAGGCTCATCGATGCGAATTCGGTGGTTCCGATCGCAAAGCCGCCCATCGCGAGCGAGATCAGCACGATGGCGAGGTGAGGGGGCGCGGAGGTGCGGGCCGATGTCGCGCGAGGCGAGGTCGCTTGTGACGATGTCGTCATGTGTCCTGCATTGGTGGCGTCAACGGGAACCAGCCCAGCGACGTCGCCACCCCCTGCAAGATTTATCCGCTGTACTTAAACCGCGACACTCCGGCGTCAACACCGGAGCACCTTTGCAGAGCCGACCGCATATCAGCGTCCCGATCGGCGTCAGTCGATCCGGTCGACGCGTTTCGACCGACGCTGCGGCTCAACGCGGCGGATAGGCGCCAGGCAAAAAGCCCGGCGTCTGCGCGCGCGGACGATTCTGATAGGCATAGGGATCATCGCTCTGACCGGCGAAATACGGATTCGCCATGCAGGTGAGCGCGCGGCCCGACGAACTCGCCTGACACTGCGCGTAAGAGTCGAACGTGCAATTGCTCAGGCCCGGCCATTCATCGCCGGTGAGGCAGAAGGCGTGATGCGTGCCGAATGCCCGCGCCGGCGTGTTGGAACTCACAGCAAATGTGGCGATTGCGAGCGAAACTGTGGCGGCAATGGGGAGGATACAACGTCCACGCATTTCGAATCTCCAATCACGGGATTGTGCATGCGTCAGTGTGTACCTGCACATGCCGCTCAAGTCGTGTGATCGACAAGGGAACTCAGGAAAACTCTTGTTTCATAGGGTTTCGCGCGCGCTCTGCTAAACATTCATTAACGTAGCGCTGGCCTTTGGCTGCGACTGTTGCGTCCCGGTTACAGCAATTCCGCCGATCACTGTTATGACCACTGCCATGGCCCGGGGGCCTTCTGAAGAAACTGGAACGGGATTCAAATGAACAAGAATTTGTTGCTTGCTGCGGTCAGCCTCGTTGCGCTCAGCGCGACTGCGCCGGCGCTGGCTGCTGACCTTGCTGCGCGGCCTTACACCAAGGCCCCGGCGATGGTCGCCACCATCTATGACTGGAGCGGCTTCTACATCGGCATCAACGGCGGCGGCGGTTCGTCGCACACGACCTGGGACTTCATCGGCGTCGGCCGCGAAGGCTCGCACGACGCGACGGGCGGCACGGTCGGTGGCCAGGTCGGCTATCGCTGGCAGTCCGGCCAGTTCGTGTTCGGCGTCGAAGGCCAGGGCAACTGGGCCGACTTCTCGGGCGACAACGCCAGCGCGCTGTTCAACACGCGCAACCGCACCAAGATCGATTCGTTCGGTCTGATCACCGGCCAGGTCGGCTACGCCTGGAACAACGTCCTGCTCTACGTCAAGGGCGGTGCCGCCGTGGTCAGCGACAAGTACGAGGTCTACGCGCTCGGCGGCCCGCTGCAGGCCTCGACCAGCGACACCCGTTGGGGTGGCACGGTCGGCGCCGGCCTCGAGTACGGCTTCGCTCCGAACTGGTCGGTTGGCGTCGAGTACAACCACATCTTCCTGTCCGACAAGGACGTGACCTTTGCTGGCTTCGCCGGCACCGAGCGCATCAAGCAGGACGTCGACATGGGCCTCGTCCGCCTGAACTACAAGTTCGGCGGCCCGCTCGTCGCCCGCTACTAAGACGCGTCGCTTCGCAAGAAGCTGTCGTCGAAAAGCCCCGGCCTCGCGCCGGGGCTTTTTTGTTGCGCGAATTCAGCGAGTTAACCATCACATTTGGCGCTGGCCGAGAATGCTTGACTCCTTGGAACGAAATGAGAACAATGTTCTGCATACGTTCTGGTGATGGAGCAAGCCATGTTCAGGATTTTCGTGGAAGAAGCCGCCGCACTCGCCTCGATCTCGCTGTTCGTCGGGATGATCGCAATCTGGGCCCAGGTGATTCCGCAGCTCTAGCGACCGATGCCCGGGAACCAGGCCGCAGGCCCTAAAGGCGCCGGCCTGGGGAAAAGCGGGACGATGCGGCCGATTGGTCGCTCCGGCGTGGACTCTGACGTGGTGACGCCGCACCATTGTCCGGCGAGTCGGCCGGACGGGTGCAGAATGCTCCGATGATCCCTCCGGAGCCGGCGCGCGCTCCAACTCATCTGCAAGAGGCCGTCACGCGACCATGCCGAGCGCCGGATTTGTCCACCTTCACGTTCACTCGGCCTATTCGCTGCTCAAGGGCTCGATCAAGATCGCCAAGCTCGCCGAGCTCGCGAAGAAGGATCACCAGCCCGCCCTGGCGCTGACCGACACCGACAACATGTTCGGCGCGCTGGAGTTCTCCGACAAGATGGCGGGCTCCGGCATCCAGCCGATCGTCGGCTGCGAGCTTGCGATCGATTTCGGCGACCAGGATCCCAACGCGCGCAACGCGCTTGCGCCCTCGCGCGTGGTGCTGCTGGCGGCACAGGAGCGCGGCTACCGCAGCCTGATGCGGCTGAACTCGCGGGCGTTCCTGGAATCGCCCGACAGCCACGCGCCCTTCATCAAATTCGATTGGATAGAAGGCGAGGCCGAAGGCCTGATCGTGCTGACGGGCGGACCTGACGGGCCGATCTCGCTGGCGCTGTCGGCGGGACAGACCGAGCTTGCCGGCCTGCGTTGCGAGCGACTGGCCAATCTGTTCGGCGACCGCCTCTACGTCGAATTGCAGCGCCACAATATCGACAGAGAGCGGCGCGTCGAAAGCGGCCTGATCGACATCGCCTATGCCAAGGGTCTGCCGCTGGTCGCGACCAACGAGCCGTATTTCGCTTCCACCGACGATTACGAGGCGCATGACGCGCTGCTGTGCATCGCAGGCGGACGGCTGATTGCCGAGACCGACCGGGTGCAGCTCACGCCCGATCATCGCTTCAAGACTCGCGCCGAGATGGCGGTGCTGTTCGCCGACATTCCGGAGGCGCTGGCCTCGACGGTGGAGATCGCCGAGCGCTGCTCGTTCCGCCCGATGACGCGCAAGCCGATCCTGCCGTTCTTCACGGTTGGCGCCGCCGCAAGCTCCGATGCCGCATCGGTCGAGGCGGCCGAATTGAAGCGGCAGGCGGAGGAGGGGCTCGCCAACCGCCTGCGCGTGCACGGCCTGTCGCAGGGCACGACGGAGGAGGACTACAACAAGCGCCTGGCGTTCGAGCTCGACGTCATCATGCGCATGAAGTACGCGGGCTACTTCCTGATCGTGTCCGACTTCATCAAATGGGCGAAGAGCCAGGGCATCCCGGTCGGACCGGGCCGCGGCTCCGGCGCCGGCTCGCTGGTGGCCTGGGCGCTGACGATCACCGACCTTGATCCGATCAAGTTCGGCCTGCTGTTCGAGCGCTTCCTCAATCCGGAACGCGTCTCGATGCCGGACTTCGACATCGACTTCTGCCAGGACCGCCGCGGCGAGGTCATCAAATACGTGCAGGAACGCTACGGCCGCGACCAGGTCGCGCAGATCATCACCTTCGGCACGCTGCAGGCGCGCGGCGTGCTGCGCGACGTCGGCCGCGTGCTGCAGATGCCTTACGGCCAGGTCGACAAGCTGACCAAGCTGGTGCCGCAGAATCCCGCAGCACCAGTGACGCTGGCGGCCGCGATCGAGAGCGAGCCGAAGCTGCAGGCGTTCCGCGACGAAGATCCGGTGGTGGCGCGCGCCTTCGACATCGCCCAGCGTCTCGAAGGCCTGACCCGCCACGCCTCGACGCACGCGGCCGGCATCGTGATCGGCGATCGCCCGCTCAGCGAGCTCGTGCCGATGTACCGCGATCCCAAGTCGGACATGCCGGTCACCCAGTTCAACATGAAATGGGTCGAGCCGGCGGGCCTCGTGAAATTCGACTTCCTCGGCCTGAAGACGCTGACCGTGCTCGACGTCGCGATCAAGCTGCTCAAGCCGCGGGGCATCCACGTCGATCTCGCCACGCTGCCGATCGACGATGCCGAGAGCTACCAGATGCTGGCGCGCGGCGACGTGGTCGGCGTGTTCCAGGTTGAAAGCCAGGGCATGCGGCGCGCGCTGATCGACATGCGCCCCGACCGTTTCGAGGACATCATCGCGCTGGTCGCGCTCTATCGCCCGGGCCCGATGGCGAACATCCCGACCTATTGCGCGCGCAAGCATGGCGACGAGGAGCCGGAATATCTCCACCCGGTGCTGGAGCAGATCCTCAAGGAGACCTTCGGCGTCATCATCTACCAGGAACAGGTGATGCAGATCGCGCAGGTGATGTCGGGCTATTCGCTCGGCGACGCCGATCTGCTCCGCCGCGCCATGGGCAAGAAGATCCGCGCCGAGATGGACAAGCAGCGCGACATCTTCGTCGCCGGTGCGGTGAAGAACGGCGTGCCGAAGGGGCAGGCCGAGACCATCTTCGAGCTGCTCGCCAAATTCGCCGACTACGGCTTCAACAAGAGCCACGCGGCGGCCTATGCGCTGGTGTCCTACCACACCGCCTACATGAAGGCGCATTATCCGGTCGAGTTCATCGCGGCGTCGATGACGCTGGATCTGAACAACACAGACAAGCTGTCCGAATTCCGTGCCGAGGCCCAGCGCCTCGGCATCAAGGTCGAGCCGCCGAACATCAACCGGTCCGGGGCGACCTTCGAGGTCGGCGACAAGACCATCTACTACGCGCTCGCCGCGCTGAAGGGCGTCGGCATCCAGGCCATCGACCAGATCATCGAGGAGCGCACGAAGCGGGGTCTGTTCACCTCGCTCGCCGACTTCGCCGCGCGCGTCAATCCGCGGGCGATCAACAAGCGCATCATCGAGAGCCTCGCCGCCGCCGGCGCCTTCGACACGCTGGAGCCGAACCGCGCCCGTGTCTTCGCCGGCGCGGATGCGGTGCTCGCCGCCTGTCAGCGCGCCCACGAGGCGGCGACGATCGGCCAGAACGACATGTTCGGCGGCGCGGCCGACGCGCCGACGATCATGCTGCCGCAGGTCGAGCCTTGGCTGCCGGCCGAAAAGCTCCGCCGCGAATACGACGCCGTCGGCTTCTTCCTCTCCGGCCACCCGCTCGACGATTACGCCACGGTGCTGAAGCGGCTGCGGGTACAGAGCTGGGCCGAATTCTCGCGCGCGGTGAAGACCGGTGCGACCGCCGGCAAGGTCGCTGCCACCGTGGTGTCGCGCATGGAGCGGCGCACCAAGACCGGCAACAAGATGGGCATCATGGGCCTGTCCGATCCGACCGGCCATTTCGAGGCGGTGCTGTTCTCGGAGGGCCTCGCGCAATATCGCGACGTGCTCGAGCCCGGCGCCGCGGTGCTGCTCCAGCTCGGCGCGGAATTGCAGGGCGAGGACGTCCGGGCCCGCGTGCTGCATGCCGAGCCGCTGGATGATGCCGCCGCCAAGACGCAGAAGGGCCTGCGCATCTTCGTGCGCGATACCAAGCCGCTGGACTCGATCGCCAAGCGATTGGCCGGACCCGACATTGCAGCGTCGAACGGCGCTGCGCCGAAGATCGGCAGTCCCGGTCTTGCGCCGCGCTCCAATGGTGACGGCGAGGTCTCGCTGGTGATGATGCTCGACCTCGAGACCGAGGTCGAGATGAAGCTGCCCGGACGCTTCAAGGTCTCGCCGCAGATCGCCGGCGCGATCAAGGCGGTTGCGGGCGTGGTCGACGTGCAGCAGCTCTGACGTGCCTGGATTGCCGCCAACCAAAGCTTAACCATCCGGTTGATGCCTGGTTTCGAAGCCTGTCGCGCACAGCTATGAGTTGTTTTTCCGGATCGGTCCGACCGGACGGGAAGTCAGGGAGAAAACAACCATGTGCGACAAATGCTCTGAAAATCCTCATCATTCGCTTGCTCCGTCGCGGCGCTCGATGATGTTTTTTGCCGCCTCGACGCTCGGCTTGGCGCTTGGCGGGACCGCGTTCGCCAAGGACGCGAAGGCGCCGCCCAAACCGCAGAACGTGCTGTCGCCCGAAGCGGCGCTCAAGCAGCTGATGGCCGGCAATGCGCGCTACGTGGCGGGCGTTTCGCGCCGTCACGACTTTACCCATGAGCGCGAGGCTCTGGTCGGCGGTCAAAACCCCTACGCGGCCATCTTGAGCTGCGCCGATTCGCGGATCGCACCCGAATATGCGTTCGACAGCGGGCGCGGAGACCTGTTCGTGTGCCGTGTCGCCGGAAACTTTGCCGGCGAAGAAACCGTCGCCAGCATGGAATACACGGTCGCGGTGCTCGGCACGCCGTTGATCCTGGTGCTCGGCCACGACAATTGCGGCGCCGTCGATGCGACCATCAAGTCGCTGAAGGACGACAAGCCGCTGCCGGGCCACATCCCCTCGCTCGTGTCCGCGATCGCGCCGGCGGTGAAAACCGCGGCTCAGCAGAGCGGGGATGCGCTCGAAAACGCCATTCGCCAGAACGTCGTCGACAACGTCGCCAAGCTGAAATCGGCAGCGCCGATCCTCAACGCAGCGGTCGAGCAGGGCAAGCTCAAGGTGCTCGGCGGCATCTATCGATTGCGCACCGGAGCCGTCGAGTTGCTCGCCCAAAGCTGACCGGAATTCCCGGCCGGGTGGTCCAGCCTCTGTCCTGCAGAGGCCGGTCACCCCGCAGTCAGCCATGCCATGGCCGGGAACGCGTGCGGCGGGCCCGTGCCCCGCATGCCATTCCGCCGCCTCAATCCGGGCTTTTCGTTCAACTGCCGTTCAGCCGGCAGCGCGTTTCATGCGTGGTGATACCTCAACGACAATAACGGGCAGCAAGCCATGCGCGGGACATACAAGGCCTTCATCTACTTTCTTCTGCCGATCCTGTTCGTGGCCGGTGCGCTCACGCCCGTGCGCGCCCAGCAGCAGGAAAAGCGTATCGCGCTCGTGGTCGGCAACGGCGCCTATTCCAAATCGCCGCTGGCGACCACCGCCAACGACGCCGGGCTGATCGCGCAGACGCTGCAGGCGGCCGGCTTCGACGTGGTCGGCGCACGCGATCTCGACGGCGAGACGCTGCGCAAGAGTCTTCGCGATTTCATCCAGAAGGCGCAGGCCTCGGGTCCCGGTACGGTCGCGATGGTCTATCTCGCCGGCTATGGCGTCCAGCTTGCCGGCGAGAACTATTTCATCCCGGTCGATTCCAGCATCACGCGCGATACCGACATTCCGACGGAAGGCTTGCGCCTCAGCGACTACATCCGCCAGCTCGCCGCCATCCCGCTCAAGGCCAACATCGTCGTGTTCGACGCGGCGCGTGCGCAGCCCTTCATCGAGGGCGGACAGCCGATCGCGAGCGGTCTGGCGCTGGTCGAGCCGGATCCCAACATGCTGATCGCCTTCAATGCCGCCCCCGGTACGGTGGCGCCCGAGGAACCTGGACCCTATGGCATCTATGCGCAATCGCTCGCCGAGATGATCCGCACCGGCGGCCTGTCGTTGCCGGAGGTGTTCAACCGCGTTCGCCTGCGCGTCAACGAAGCCTCCAAGGGCGCGCAAGTGCCCTGGGACGACCAGAAGGTCGCTGCGCCGTTTTTCTTCTTCGATCGCGCCCCGGACGCGCCGCCGCCGCAATCAACGCCCGAGCAGGTCGCCGCGATCCGCAACAAGCCGATCCGCGATCTCGGCGTCCAGGACGCCTATGCCGCCGCACTCGAGCGCGACACGCTGCCGGCCTATGAGGAGTTCCTCGCCGCCTATCCCGGTGATCCGCTTGCCAAGCGCGTGATGGCCATCGTGGCGGCACGCCGCGAGGCGATCACGTGGCGGCGGACCTATCGCGCCGATACGCCGGACGCCTATTGGTCTTATCTGCGCCGCTATCCGCGCGGCCCGCACGCGGGTGATGCGCGGCGCAGACTTGCCATCCTGACCGCGCCGCTCGAGCCACCGCCGACCTTCGCGATGATGGAGTACGACGTGCCGCCGCCGCCGCCGGCGGAGGTGGTCTATGTCGACCGCCCCGTGCTCTATTTCAGCGACCCCGATTTCGGCTTCGCCCCGCCGCCGCCGCCGCCGGTCTATTATCTGCCGCCGCCGCCACCGGATTTCGTGGTGCTGGCGCCGCCGCTCGCCGTCGTCGGGCTGTTCGTGCTGCCGCAGCCGGTGTTCGTGCCGATCCCGGTGTTCGTCAGGCCGCCGCTCTATGTCGCGCCGCCGCCGAACAACATCATCTTCAACAACATCCATAACACCACGGTCATCAACACCGTGATCAACCAGCCGCCTCCCGTGCTGCCAGCCGGCAATGCTGCCGCGGCCGCAGCCATGGCCGCGAACGGACCTGGGCGTCCGAGCGCAATGACGCAGGTGCCGGCGCCCGTGAAGCAGCAGGCGCAGCAAATCCAGGCCAATCCGAACCAGACTCTCAAGCCGAGCCAGCAAGCCCTCGTCAGCAACCCGACGGCCAAGCCGGCCTCCATGCTCGTGAAGCCGGTCAATGTTACGCCACAGACAAATACGCCGGCCGGTCACACGCTTCCGGCCCCTGGAACCACGGTCGCACCGGCCGGGGGCCCCGGGTCGCAGACAGCGCCGAATCGGCCGTCGCTCTCGGCAACGACACCCGCAAATGGCTTGCCGCAAGTTCGTCCCAATGCGGAGACTGCTCCAGCCAATGCCGCGACCACTCCGCCGTCAAAGCCGGCGGCGGGGCAAACACCGCCAGTCGGGGGGCCGGAGCAGCGTAACAAATCGCTGGCGCATGAGCCGGCTGTCACCCCGCCGACCACGACCACGGCGCGCAAGCCGGCCGTGACGTCCATAAAGCCGACATCACCGCCGCCAGTCGCTGCGCGCGAGCCGGTCAGGCCGCAGAATCAGCGGGCCGCGACACCGCCGCCACAGTCCCCAAAGCCGGCGGCGCCGCGCCCTCAGGCCGTCGCGCGGCCGGCGCCTCCGCCTCCGCCTCCGCCACGAGCCGTGGCACCGCGCCCCGCGCCGCCGCCAGCGGCCCGTCCTGCGCCGCCCCCCCGGGTGGCTGCGGCCCCGCCGCGGCCAGCCCCGCCGCCGCGCCCCGCGGCCCCCAAAAAATGTCCGCCCAACCAGCCAAAGTGCTAGCGGGCAGGGCGGAAATGCCGGAATGGGCCTTTCGCGGGCGGTAGAAGCCCCGAAAGGCCCTTATTTTCTTGCTTCTGGCCGAAATGGCGCTATACAGCGCGCCATCTCACACGGAAACATGGCTCACAAGGCCGTCCGGTGGCAGCCGGGGCGCGAACGCTCCGTTTTGCTCACACGTTTCCGGAGGAACCAACCGGAGAATTAGAACGATGGCACTTCCCGATTTCACTATGCGTCAGCTCCTCGAGGCTGGCGTGCACTTTGGTCACCAGTCTCACCGCTGGAATCCGAAAATGGCGCCGTTCATTTTCGGCGCTCGCAACAACATCCACATCGTTGACCTCGCCCAGACCGTGCCGCTGCTGCACACGGCCCTGCAGGCCGTCAGCGACACCGTCGCCAAGGGCGGCCGCATCCTGTTCGTCGGTACCAAGCGCCAGGCGCAGGACGGCGTCGCGGACGCCGCCAAGCGCTGCGCGCAGTATTTCGTCAATTCGCGTTGGCTCGGCGGCACGCTGACCAACTGGAAGACGATCTCGGCCTCGATCAAGCGCCTGCGTCACCTCGATGAGGTGCTCTCCGGCGGCGAGGCCAATTCCTACACGAAGAAGGAGCGCCTGACGCTTCAGCGCGAGCGCGACAAGCTCGATCGTTCGCTCGGCGGCATCAAGGACATGGGCGGTCTGCCCGACCTGATCTTCGTGATCGACACCAACAAGGAAGACATCGCGATCCAGGAGGCCCAGCGGCTCAACATCCCGGTCGCCGCGATCGTCGATACCAACTCCGATCCGAAGGGCATCACCTACGTGGTGCCGGGCAATGACGACGCCGGCCGCGCCATCTCGCTGTATTGCGATCTGGTCGCCCGTGCCGCGATCGACGGCATCTCGCGCGCCCAGGGCGATTCGGGAATCGACGTCGGTGCCTCCACCCGTCCGATGGTCGAAGAGCTTCCGGCGGCCTCCTCGAGCGGCTTCCAGGGTCTCGCGGGTCCCCGCGGCACCGCCGACGACCTCAAGAAGCTTCCGGGCGTCTCCGGTGCGATCGAGAAGAAGTTCAACGATCTCGGCATCTTCCACTTCTGGCAGCTCGCCGAGCTCGATCACGACACCGCGCACAAGATCGGCGAAGAAGTCGGTCTGCCGAGCCGCGCCGATGCGTGGGTCGCCAAGGCCAAGGCGCTGACCGCGGAAGCGGAATAGTCAAACAGAGCGATGGGTTGGCCGGATAAGCTCCGGCCACCATTTCAGTTGGCGCGAATTCCTGAGATGGACCGCGGCGCGGCAGTTTGATGCCACGCCGCGGCAAACCGGCAGGCAAAAAGGATTTTCAACGATGGCAACGATCACAGCTGCGATGGTCAAGGACCTGCGCGAGTCGACCGGCGCGGGCATGATGGACTGCAAGGCCGCGCTCACCGAGACCGCAGGCGACATGGAGGCGGCGCAGGACTGGCTCCGCAAGAAGGGCCTGTCCAAGGCCGCCAAGAAGTCGGGCCGCGTCGCGGCCGAGGGCCTGATCGGCGCGCTCACCAAGGGCAACAAGGGCGTCGTGGTCGAGGTCAACTCCGAGACCGACTTCGTCGCGCGCAACGGCCAGTTCCAGGGCCTGGTGAAGATGGTCGCCCAGGTCGCCTTCGACGTCGGCGCCGACGTCGAGAAGATCAAGGCCGCCAAGGTCGGCGACGTCACGGTGGAAGCCGCCATCAATGACGCGATCGCGACCATCGGCGAGAACATGTCGTTGCGCCGCGCAGCTTCCCTCGAGGTGAGCCAGGGCGTGGTGTCGAGCTACGTCCACGGCGCCGTCGTCGAGGGCGCCGGCAAGATGGGCGTGATCGTTGCGCTGGAATCGTCCGGCAAGGCCGACGAACTGGCGACGCTCGGCCGCCAGATCGCGATGCATATCGCGGCCACGAACCCGCTCGCGCTCGATCCGTCCGGCCTCGACCCGGCGGTCGTCAAGCGGGAGAAGGACGTGCTCGCCGACAAATATCGCCAGCAGGGCAAGCCGGAAAACGTCATCGAGAAGATCGTCGAGTCCGGCCTCAAGACCTATTACAAGGAAGTGTGCCTGCTCGAGCAGGCCTTCATCCACGACACCGGCAAGTCGGTGGCGCAGGCAGTGAAGGAAGCCGAAGGCAAGGTCGGCGGCGCCGTGAAGATCGCGGGCTTCGTGCGCTATGCTCTCGGCGAGGGAATCGAGAAGCAGGAAAGCGACTTCGCGGCCGAGGTCGCGGCGGCCAGCGGCAAGAAGTAAGCGCCGGAACGTTCCTTCCGGCGTGCCGCCGGAAGCGGTGCCCGGACGAGGAAAGTGCTCATGACTGATCCGGCTTACCGTCGCGTGGTGATCAAGCTGTCCGGCGAATATCTCGCCGGACCGCAGGGTTTCGGCATTGATCAGGCGACCATCGACCGGGTTGCCGACGATCTCATCGCGGCCCGCCAGCTCGGTACGGAAGTCGCCGTTGTGATCGGCGGCGGCAACCTCTTTCGCGGCGTCGAAGTCTCCTCGCGCGGCGTCTCGCGCCCGACCGGCGACACCATGGGCATGCTCGCGACCATGATGAACTGCCTTGCGCTGGAAGCCACGATCGAGCGCAAGGGCATGCCGGCGCGCACGCTGTCGGCCTTCGTCATGCCCGAGATTTCCGAGCTGTTCACCCGCACCGCGGCACACACATATCTCGCCGAAGGCCGGATCGTGCTGCTCGGCGGCGGAACCGGCAATCCGTTCTTTACGACCGACACGACCGCCGTGCTGCGCGCCGCCGAGATCGGCGCCCAGGCCGTCCTGAAGGCGACCAATGTCGACGGCGTCTATTCGGCCGACCCGAAGAAGGATCCGACCGCGACGCGGTTCGACCGGCTGACCCATTCGCAGGCCATCGAGGGCGGCTACAAGGTGATGGACGCGACCGCCTTCGCGCTTGCCCGCGAGACGTCGCTGCCTATCATCGTGTTCTCGATCGCGGAGCCGGGTTCGATCGGCGCGATTCTGAGTGGCGGCGGCCACGGAACCATTGTCGCCGGCTGACGGCTCATCCGGAGCGCCCTGAAGGGAAGGGTGCGGAGAGGTCACCGGGATTTTGAAGGAGAAACGTGATGGCCACGGGTAATTTCGACCTCAACGAAGTGAAGCGCCGCATGCAGGGCGCCGTTCAGTCCCTCAAGCACGAGCTTGGCGGGCTGCGCACGGGCCGCGCGTCGGGCTCGATGCTCGATCCCGTGCAGGTCGAGGCTTACGGCAGCCATATGCCGCTCAACCAGCTCGCCACCGTCAGCGTGCCGGAGCCGCGCATGATCTCGGTGCAGGTCTGGGACAAGTCGATGGTCAAGGCGGTGGAGAAGGCGATCGTCGATTCCAACCTCGGCCTGTCGCCCGCGACCGAGGGCCAGGTGCTGCGCCTGCGCATCCCCGAACTCAACGAGGAGCGCCGCAAGGAACTGGTCAAGGTCGCGCACAAATACGCGGAAGCCGCCAAGGTCGCCGCGCGCCACGTCCGCCGCGACGGCCTCGACGTTCTCAAGAAGCTCGAGAAGAATCACGAGATGTCCGAGGACGATCAGAAGCGTCACGCCGACGAGGTGCAGAAGGTGACCGACGGCACGATCACCGAGATCGACCAGTTGCTGGCCGCCAAGGAAAAAGAAATTCTCACCGTCTGACGCGCGATCGCGCTTCAGCTTGTTGTTTGCCATGATTGTTTCGGAAAACCGCTTCGCACTCAGCGCTCATGGGGCCCTTCGGGTCCGGATCGTGCTTTAGGGCCGCCTCCATGTCCAACGCCGCCGCGCCCGCCACGGAAGGACCCGACCGGTCCGACGCGCCTGCGCATGTCGCCATCATCATGGATGGCAACGGGCGTTGGGCGGCCGCGCGCGGCTTGCCGCGGGCCGAAGGCCATCGCCGCGGTGTCGAGGCCTTGCGCCGCGTGGTGCGGGCCTCGCACGAACTGGGCATTCGCTACCTCACCATCTTCTCGTTTTCGTCGGAAAACTGGTCGCGCCCGGCGACCGAGATCGGCGATCTCTTCGGCCTGTTGCGGCGCTTCATCCGCAACGATTTGGCAAGTTTGCATCGCGACGGCGTCAGGGTCCGCATCATCGGCGAGCGCGACGGGCTGGAGGGCGACATCTGCGCGCTGCTCAAGGAGGCCGAGGAGCTCACGCGCGACAATACGCGTCTCACGCTCGTCGTCGCCTTCAACTACGGCTCGCGCCACGAGATCGCGAAGGCGGCGCAGAAGCTTGCGCGGGAGGTCGCCGAGGGCAGGCGCGATCCCGAAACGATCGATGCCGAGACGCTGGGGGCGCATCTGGATGCGCCTGACATTCCGGATCCCGATCTCATCATCCGCACCAGCGGCGAGCAGCGCCTGTCAAACTTCCTGATGTGGCAGGCCGCCTATAGCGAACTCGTCTTCGTGCCGGTTCACTGGCCCGATTTCGACAAGACGGCGCTGGAAGGCGCGATTGCTGAATTCGCAAGGCGCGAGCGCCGCTTCGGCGGTCTCGTGGCGAAAACCGCCTCGTGAGCGAACCCGACACCGCACCGGCGGGCGCGCCGCCGGCTCCGAGCAATCTGGTGATGCGGATCCTCGCAGCGCTGGTGCTCGCGCCGCTCGCGATTGCGGTGGCCTATGCCGGCGGCTGGCTCTGGGCGTTTCTCGTCACCCTGGTGTCGATTGGGCTTTTCGCGGAATGGCTGATGGTGGTGGGCGCGGGCTCCGCCGCGCTGACCGCGGCCGGGACGGTCGTCATCGCCTCCATGGGATTCTGCGTGGCGTTCGGCGCGCTGAAGACCGCGGTCATCACCGGGGTCGTCGGCGGTGCGATCGTGACGCTGATCGCGCGGGGCAAGTTCGTGTGGGCGGCCACCGGCTTTGCCTATGCATCGGCCGCGTTGCTGGCCTCGATCCTGGTGCGGCAGGATCCGGTCAACGGCTTTGCTGCGCTGATGTTCGTGTTGCTCGTCGTGTGGGCGACCGACATCGGCGGCTATTTCGCCGGCCGCAGCATTGGCGGGCCAAAACTATGGCCGCGCGTGAGCCCGAAGAAGACCTGGGCCGGCGCCCTCGGCGGCTTCGTCGCGAGCCTTGCCGTGGCGGGTGGCTTTGCGGCCTGCGGGTTCGGGAAAGCGGTTCCCCTGCTGCTGGTCAGCGCCGTCCTGTCAGTGGTCTCGGCCCTGGGCGACCTGTTCGAATCCGCCGTGAAACGGCGCTTCGATGTCAAGGATTCCAGTCACTTAATTCCCGGTCATGGCGGTCTGATGGACCGGCTGGACGGTTTTGTCGCCGCCATCCTGATGGCATGGATTATCGGCTTCCTCCGCCATGGTGTGCATAGCGCCGGAAGCGGTCTTATGGTTTGGTGAGGATATGAGCGCGGTTCCATTGCGTAACAACAAGGCTGCGGCGACCGCCGTCCGCAGCGTCACGGTTCTCGGCGCCACCGGCTCGATCGGCGACAGCACGATGGATCTGCTGCGCGCGTCTCCCGAGCGCTATCGCGTCGAGGCGCTGACGGCGAACAGCAATGTCGAGGCGCTGGCAAAGCTCGCGAAAGAGTTTTCCGCGCGTTTCGTAGCGATCGCCGATACTACCAGGCTCGCCGAATTGAAGGCCGCCCTGGCCGGAACCAGCACCGAATGCGGCGCCGGCGAAAGCGCGGTGATCGAGGCCGGCGCGCGTCCTGCCGACTGGGTGATGGCGGCCGTCAGCGGCGCTGCCGGATTGAAGCCGGCCCTGGCTGCGGTCGATCGAGGCGCGCATGTCGCGCTCGCCAACAAGGAATGCCTCGTCTGCGCCGGTGATTTCTTCATGCAGCGCGCGGCCAAGGCAGGGGCCTGCATCCTGCCGGCCGATTCCGAGCACAACGCGCTGTTCCAGGCGCTCGCCTCGGGCAATCGCGACGAACTCGTCCGCGTCATCATCACGGCCTCGGGCGGCCCGTTCCGGACCTGGAAACCGGCCGATATCGAGCAGGCCACGCTGGCCCAAGCGCTGAAGCACCCGAACTGGAGCATGGGCCAGAAGATCACGATCGATTCGGCCTCGATGATGAACAAGGGCCTCGAGGTGATCGAGGCGTCCTATCTGTTTGCGCTGAGCCTGGACGAGATCGACGTGCTGGTTCATCCGCAGTCGATTATCCACGGCATGGTCGAGTTCTCCGACTGCTCGGTCATGGCCCAGCTCGGCGCTCCTGACATGCGCACCCCGATCGCGCACTGCCTCGGCTGGCCGGACCGGATCAAGGGGCCGGCGGCCAAGCTGGACCTTGCCAAGATCGGCCAGCTGACCTTCGAGGCGCCGGATTTCGAGCGCTTCCCCGGCTTGCGTCTGGCCTACGATTCGCTCCGGACCGGGAAGGGGGCGACCACCGTCTACAACGCCGCCAACGAGGTTGCGGTCGCCGCCTTCATTGCCGGCAAGATCCGGTTCGGCGCGATCGCGCGGCTGGTCGAGGCGACGCTGGACGACTGGATCCGCGGCGGGAACCAGGCTCCCCTGACGTCCGCTGACGACGCAATCTCTGTTGACCATGTTGCACGAAATAGAGCTGCCGCCCTATTGCCTCAAATTGCCTTAAAGGCATCCTAGATGGTTCGGGGCCAGGGCCTTGCGGCGCTGGATGAGGGGATTCGATGATCGACTTTTTCGTCCATAGTTTCAATACGTTGAGCCATGGGCTCCTGGGTTACGCAGTTCCCTTTTTGTTCGTGCTGACGATCGTCGTGTTCTTCCATGAGCTCGGCCATTTCCTGGTCGCGCGCTGGGCGGGCGTTCGTGTCTTAACCTTTTCACTCGGCTTCGGACCTGAACTGGTGGGTTTCAACGACCGCCATGGCACCCGCTGGAAGATTTCGGCGATCCCGCTCGGCGGCTACGTCAAGTTCTTCGGGGACGAGAGCGAAGCCTCGACGCCGTCGTCTCAGACGCTCGCGGCCATGACGGCCGAGGAGCGCGCCGGCAGCTTCCACCACAAGAAGGTCGGCCCGCGCGCGGCCATCGTTGCGGCCGGACCGATCGCCAATTTCATCCTGGGCGCGCTGATCTTCGCCGGCATGGCGCTGTACTACGGCAAGCCCAGCACCATCGCCCGCGTCGATGGCGTCGTGGCCGACGGCGTGGCCGCTGCGGCGGGCTTCAAGATCGGCGACATCGTGGTGCAGATCGACGGCAAGCCGATCGAGAGCTTTGCCGACATGCAGCGAATCGTTGCGATGAACGCCGGTTCGGCGCTTGCATTCCAGGTCAAGCGGGACGGCGCCATCGTCGCGCTGACCGCGACGCCGGCGCTGCTTGAGCGCAAGGATCCCTTCGGCAACAGCCACCGTCTCGGCGTGCTCGGGGTCGAGCACAAGGCTCAGGCCGGCGAGGCCTCGACCGCGCCGGTCGGCGTTCTCGAGGCGCTCAAGATCGGGGTCGAACAGGTCTGGTTCATCATCACCAGCACCTTCAAGTTCCTGGGCTCGCTGTTCGTCGGACAGGGCAATCCCAACGAGGTCAGCGGCGTGCTCGGCATTGCCAAGATGTCGGGGCAGGCGGCCAGCGCCGGGTTTCAGTTCGTGATCAATCTCTGCGCGGTGCTGTCGGTGTCGATCGGCCTGCTGAACCTGTTCCCGATCCCGCTGCTGGATGGCGGACACCTCATGTTCTATGCGGCAGAGCTGGTTCGCGGCCGGCCCTTGTCCGAGCGAACCCAGGAGATGGGCTTCCGAATCGGGCTCGGTCTGGTGCTGATGCTGATGGTCTTCGCCACCTACAACGACATCCTGCGGATGGCGGCGTCCTGATAGGGGCTTTTTTGTGGCGTTGCTGAGTGGCGTTGCTGATCAGCAACGTCTTGGAATGAAATGATATTACGGTGTCAGCTGCCGTTTGCGACATCGGGGAAATTGGCTACAAGCGGCGTTGAACTTGGGGAATCTCCCAGACCGGCTTTGGGGTTGGGTCTGGTACGGAATGATAAGGGCGCGTTGCGCATGAAGTTTGGACTGCGACTCCGGGGTGGCTTGATTGCAACCCTGATCATGTTCGGCGCGCCGGTGCTTGCTCCGGTCGGGGCTGCTTTGGTGTCTTCGTCTGTGCTTGCTCAGACCGTTCAGTCGATTTCCGTCGAGGGAAATCGCCGTGTCGAGGTGGAGACGATCCGCTCCTACTTCAAACCGGGCCCGGGTGGCCGCCTGGATCAGGGCGCCATCGATGACGGCCTGAAGGCGTTGATCGAGACCGGCCTGTTCCAGGACGTGAAGATCAACCGCGGCCCCGGTGGCCAGATCATCGTCTCCGTGGTCGAGAACGCGGTGATCGGTCGCGTTGCCTTCGAAGGCAACAAGAAGATCAAGGACGAGCAGCTGACCGCGGAGGTCCAGTCCAAGGCGCGCGGCACGTTCTCCCGCGCCATGGTGCAGTCCGACACGCTGCGAATCGCCGAAATCTATCGGCGGTCCGGCCGCTACGACGTGCGCGTCACGCCCGAGATCATCGAGCAGCCGAACAACCGCGTCGACTTGATCTTCACGGTCGAGGAGGGCGCCAAGACCGGCGTCAAGTCGATCGAGTTCGTCGGCAACAATGCCTTCTCGTCCTATCGCCTGCGCGACGTCATCAAGACGCACGAGTCGAACCTGCTGAGCTTCCTCGCCAGCAGCGATATCTATGATCCGGATCGCGTCGAAGCCGACCGCGACCTGATTCGCCGCTTTTATCTCAAGAACGGTTTCGCCGACGTCCAGGTCGTCGCCGCGCTGACCGAATACGATCCCGAGAAGAAGGGCTTCAACGTCACCTTCAAGATCGAGGAAGGCTCGCAATACCGCGTCGGCTCCGTCGACTTCCGGTCGTCCATCGCGAACTTCGACCCGACCTCGATGCGCGCCTATTCGCGCGTCAATGTCGGCGCTCTCTACAATGTCGAATCGGTCGAGAAATCGGTCGAGGAAATGCAGATCGAGGCGTCGCGTCGCGGCTTTGCCTTCGCCGTGGTCCGTCCCGGCGGCGACCGCAACTTCGAGGCGCACACCGTCTCCGTCGTGTTCAACATCGACGAGGGCCCGCGCACCTATATCGAGCGCATCAATGTCCGCGGCAACACCCGCACGCGCGACTACGTCATCCGCCGCGAGTTCGACATCTCCGAGGGCGATGCCTACAACCGTGCGCTGGTCGACCGTGCCGAGCGCCGCCTGAAGAACCTCGACTATTTCAAGAGCGTGAAGATCACGACCGAGCCCGGCTCGTCGAGCGACCGCGTGGTCCTGATCGTCGATCTCGAAGAAAAATCGACCGGCGACTTCTCGATCTCGGGCGGCTACTCCACCACGGACGGCGCGCTGGCCGAAGTTTCGGTCTCCGAGCGCAACCTGCTCGGCCGTGGCCTGTTCGCCAAGGCGGCGGTGACCTATGGTCAGTATGCGCGCGGCTACTCGCTGTCCTTCGTCGAGCCTTATCTGCTCGACTACCGCGTCGCGCTTGGCCTCGATTTCTATCAACGCGAACAGAAGTCCAACAGCTACATCTCCTACGGCACCAAGACGCTGGGCTTCTCGCCGCGCCTCGGCTTCTCCCTGCGTGAAGATCTGTCGCTGCAGCTGCGCTACTCGATCTATCGGCAGGAAATCACGCTGCCGTACTATCTGGCGAACTGTAACAACGTGCAGTTCTTGGCTGACGGCGTGACGCCGAATCCGGCGTTCAACCCGAGCCCGGCCTTCTCCAACGCGACAGGCGTTCCGCTCAACGCTGGTACCAACGGTCTCGGCTGCTACAGCGACGGCGAAGCCTCGCTGCCGGTGCGCAAGGAGCTTGCGAACGGCAAGACGCTGACCTCGGCGCTCGGCTATACGCTGAGCTACAACACGCTGGACAACAACAAGAACCCCACCGACGGCCTGATCGTCGACTTCCGGCAGGACTTCGCCGGCGTCGGCGGGGACGTCTCCTACCTGAAGTCGGTGGTCGACGCGAAGTACTACACTCCGCTGGTGTCCGACATCGTTGGCGTCATCCGCATGCAGGGCGGTATGCTGAACAAGATCGGCAGCCAGGATCTGCGCATGCTCGATCACTTCCAGATGGGTCCGAACCTGGTTCGCGGCTTCGCTCCGAACGGCATCGGTCCGCGCGATCTGAACCCCTACGGCACGCAGGACGCGCTGGGCGGCACCAAATATTGGGGCGCCTCGGCCGAACTGCAGATGCCCTTCTGGTTCCTGCCGAAGGAAGTGGGTCTGAAGGGCGCGGTCTATGCCGATGCCGGCGGCCTGTATGACTACAAGGGACCGACCAGCTGGACTGCCACCAATGAAGTGAACGTGCCCGGCTGTATCCCGTCGACCATCAATCCGGCGACGGCTGGCACCTGTACCGGTCTCGTCTACGACGACAGCAAGGTTATCCGCTCGTCGGTGGGCGTGGGCCTGATCTGGCAGTCGCCATTCGGACCGCTGCGCTTCGACTACGCCGTGCCGCTCACCAAGGGCAAGTACGACCGTACGCAGGAGTTCAGGTTCGGCGGCGGCACCTCGTTCTAATTCGATCAGCACCGCACGAGCCGGGTCAGCGGAGCCGGCTTCCAAAAGGGATCGTGCGACTTCAAGAGATGAGGCATGATGCGGCCTGACCGCTTCATGCCGAAGCCGGACCGCGACGGGGTGGAATGGCGCAGCCGACCTTCTTCAATAAACCGCCGGCCTCAGCGCTGGCTGACATCGCCGCGCTGACAAAGGCGCAACTGGTGGATCCCGCGAGGAGCGGCCACGTCATCACGGGTCTGGCTTCGCTCGACGAAGCCGGCCCGATGCACCTGACGTTCTTCGACAATCTGAAATATGCCGATGGCCTGAAGAAGACCAGGGCGGGAGCCTGCCTGGTGAGCCCGCGCTTCGAGGCCCAGGTGCCGGCTCACGTGGCCGTCTTGCGGGTGTCGCAGCCGTTCCGGGCTTTTGTCGGGATCGCCCGGCAATGGCACGGCGATGCCCTGCGGCCTCAGTCCTGGGTCGGCAATTCCGGCATCGCGCCCTCGGCCATCATCGATCCCTCCGCGCGGCTGGAAGACGACGTCATCGTCGATCCGCTCGCCGTGATCGGCCCGGATGTCGAGATCGGCAGCGGCACCGTGATCGGTGCCGGCGCCGTCATCGGCCCCGGCGTCAAGATCGGCCGGGACTGCAATGTCGGGGCCCGGACCGCCATCCAGTGTTCGCTGATCGGCAATGACGTGCTCATCCACCCCGGCTGTTCGATCGGCCAGGACGGCTATGGCTTCATCTTCTTCGGTCCGGAGGGACATCTGAAGGTGCCCCAGACCGGCCGTGTGCTGATCCAGAACAACGTGGAAGTCGGCGCCGGCACCACCATCGATCGCGGATCGCTGCGCGATACCGTGATCGGGGAGGGCACCAAAATCGACAATCAGGTCCAGATCGGCCACAATGTGACGATCGGCCGGAATTGCCTGCTGGCAGCCCAGATCGGGCTCGCCGGCAGCCTGACGATCGGCGACAACGTGGCGCTGGGAGCAAAGGTTGGCATCAACAATCATCTCAAGATCGGCGACGGGGCCCAGGTCACCGCGATGAGCGGGGTCAAGGACGACATCCCGCCGGGCGGACGCTGGGGTGGCTTTTTTGCCAAGCCGACCAAGCAGTGGTTCAAGGAAATTATCGCGGTGGAGCGCCTGGTACGCGACAGCAAGGCCGATCCGAAGAACGAGGGACGGGAATGACGGCGGAATCACCCATCAAGTTCGAACTGGTGGATATCAATGCGATCCTCCGGACGTTGCCGCATCGTTTCCCCATGTTGCTGATCGATCGGGTCATCAACATCCGGGCCGACTACAGCGGCATCGGCATCAAGAACGTCACCTTCAACGAGCCGGCCTTCCAGGGACATTTTCCGGAGCGCCCGGTCTATCCCGGCGTGATGATGATCGAAGCGATGGCGCAGACCGCCGGCGTGATCGGCATCACCTCGGTCGAGGGCACCGAGAAGCCGCGCGCGGTGTATTTCCTCACCATCGACAAGTGCAAGTTCCGCAAGCCGGTGCTGCCTGGCGACACCATCGAATATCACATGCGTTCGATCGGCCGCCGCAAGGCGATGTGGTGGTTTCACGGTGACGCCAAAGTCAACGGGCAGGTCGTCGCGGAAGCCGACGTCGGCGCCATGCTGACGGACTGAGGCGGGCCTCGCGTCCCGACGCTGCATCCCGCTTCAGATTCTGGTTGAAGAGCCGGCCCATAAACGGTGCGCCGAAGAGGTGCGCGGCCACCAAGGCTCTGACCACGAGAGCTCAAGCTGCACATGAGCATCGGGATGGGACGGAAAGGCTGCCTGATCCGGCCGATGAAACAGGTCGTTATGATACGTCACTGGACAGATCGGGCGCAGTCGCGCTAACCACCTGAAAACCAAGCGACTTCAATACCTAACCAGACCTTCTTGATGAGTCAGATTGCTTGATGAGTAAGATTGATCCCACCGCACGGGTCGCGGACGGCGCCGTCATCGGCGAGGGCACCGAGATCGGCCCCTTCTGCATCATCGGCCCGAATGCCGTGATCGGTGCGAACTGCAAGCTGATCGGGCAGGTGACGATCATCGGCCACACCTCCGTTGGCGACGGTTGCGTGATCTCGCCATTCGCAGTGCTGGGCGGCGCGCCCCAGGATCTCAGCTACAAGGGCGAGCCGACCAGGCTCGAGATCGGTTCGGGCTGCACCATCCGCGAAGGCGCGACGATGAACGTCGGCACCATCAAGGGCGGCGGTCTGACGCGCGTCGGCAACGACGGCTATTTCATGAACAACAGCCATGTCGGGCATGACTGCATGGTGGGCAACAACGTGATCTTCGCGACCTCGGCGACGCTCGGCGGCCACTGCGAGATCGGCGACGCCGTCTATATCGGCGGCCTGTCTGCGGTGCATCAGTTCACGCGCATCGGCCCCTATGTGATGGTCGGCGGGGTCTGCGGCGTGCGCGACGACGTCATCCCGTATGGGCTGGTGAACGGCCAGTACGCGGTTCTGGAGAGCCTGAACCTCATCGGCATGAAGCGGCGCAAGTTCACCAGGCAGCGCCTTGCGACCGTGCGCGCGTTCTATCAAAAGCTCTTCCACGGCCCAGGCACCTTTGCCGAGCGGCTTGAAGCGTCTATGCCTCTCGCCGGGGAAGATCCGGCGATCGCCGAGATTCTCGGCTTCATCGGCAAGGGCAAGCGCCCGCTCTGTCTTCCCGCCATCGAGAAGTGAGTCCGGGATGGCCGCGGAGATGACATCGGCGGCTTCCGGGATTTCATCGCCGGTCGGCGTCGTCGCAGGCGGCGGCGCCATGCCGTTCGCGGTCGCCGACTCGCTCGCCGCGCACGGCATCACGCCGATCCTGTTCCCGCTGCGCGGCGCCTGCGATCCGGCGCGTGTGGAGAGGTTCCGCCATCGCTGGATTTCGGTCGGCCAGCTCGGCCGCGCCATGCGGCTGTTCCGCGAGGAAGGCTGCCGCGACCTGGTCTTCATCGGCACTTTGGTGCGGCCGGCATTGTCGGAGATCCGGTTCGATATCACGACGCTTCGTTTGCTCGGTAACGTCATCCGCGCCTTCCGCGGCGGCGACGACCATCTGCTGTCCGGTGTCGGCCGCATCCTCGAGCAGGGCGGCTTTCGCATGGTCGGCATCAAGGATGTCGCGCCCGATCTCCTGATGCCCGAGGGCTGCATCAGCCGTGCCTGGCCGAGCGACAACAGCAAGGCCGACATCGAGCGCGGCCGCGCGGTGCTGACCGCGCTCGGTCCATTCGACATCGGCCAGGCCGTGGTGGTGATCGACGGCCATGTGGTGGCGGTGGAGGACATTGAGGGGACCGACGCGCTGTTGGAGCGCGTGGCGCGCCTGCGCGAGGAGGGCCGCATCCGCGCCGCGACCGGCCGTGGCGTGCTGGTGAAGGCGCCCAAGAGTGGTCAGGACCTGCGCTTCGACCTGCCGACGATCGGCCCGCGCACGCTCGAAGGCGTCGCCAAGGCCGGGCTTGCCGGCATTGCCGTGATCGCCGGCAACACCATCGCGGCCGAACCGCAGGCGATGATCACGTTCGCCGACGCCAAATACCTCTTCGTGGTCGGCCTGGCGGCGTGATGCAAGCGCGCGATCCCAAGCGGAAGATCTTTCTGATCGCGACGGAGGAATCCGGCGACCGGCTCGGCAGCGCCTTGATGAAGGTGCTGCGCCAGCGGCTCGGCGACGGCGTGCAGTTCGTCGGCGTCGGTGGCCGCACTATGGCGCGCGAGGGGCTCGAGACGCTGTTTCCGATCGAGGAACTGTCGATCGTCGGCTTTGCCGCAGTGGTGCAGCAACTACCCAAGATCCTGCGGCTGATCCGCAGGACCGCGGACGCCGTGCTGCAGGCCGCGCCCGACGCGCTCGTGATCATCGACAGTCCCGATTTCACCCATCGAGTCGCCCGCCGCGTGCGCGCGAACAATCCCGCGATTCCGATTGTCGATTATGTCTCGCCGTCGGTCTGGGCCTGGCGGCCAGGCCGCGCGCGCGCCATGCTCGCCTATGTCGACCACGTGCTCGGCCTGCTGCCATTCGAGCCGGAAGCATACCGCAAGCTCGGCGGTCCGCCGTGCAGCTATGTCGGCCATCCCCTTGTCGAGCAATTGCCGTCGCTGCGGCCGAATGCCGGGGAGCAGACCCGACGCGATGCCGAGCCTCCGGTTTTGCTGGTGCTGCCCGGCAGCCGCCGCAGCGAGATCAGGCATCACCTCGAGATGTTCGGCGCAACGCTCGGGCGGCTTCAGGCCGACGGCCGCGCCTTCGAACTGATCCTGCCCACCATGCCGCATCTCGAAGCCACCATCCGCGCGGGCGTGGCGAACTGGCCGGTCAAGCCGCAGATCGTGGTCGGCGAGATCGAGAAGCGCGCCGCCTTCCGGATCGCCCACGCGGCGCTGGCGAAATCCGGCACGGTGACGCTGGAACTGGCTTTGGCCGGCATTCCGATGGTGACGGCCTATCGCGTCGGCGCGATCGAAGCCTTCATCCTGCGCCGCGCGGTCAAGGTCTCTTCCGTAATCCTCGCCAATCTCGTGATCGGCAGGGAGGTCATTCCGGAGTTTTTGCAGGAGGACTGCTCACCGGAGAAGCTGGCGCCGGTCCTGTCCGAGGTGCTTACGGATTCTCCGCGGCGCCGGCAGCAGGTCGAAGCCTTCGCGCAGCTCGATCAGATTCTGTCGACCGGCAACAGATCGCCGAGCGTGCTCGCCGCCGACATCGTGCTCGCGACGATGCGCAAGGGGCGGCGGTAGGACGCACGGAGCCGTAGGGTGGGCAAAGCGAAAGCGTGCCCACCAATTTGTTCAGCTGTCGTTGCGAGATGGTGGGACGCTTTCGCTTTGCCCACCCTACAGGATCCCACAAATCAAAACGGCGCCATCGCAAGATGGCGCCGTTCGAAAGTCGTGATGACCGAAACTTACTTCCGATCGCCGATCTTCACATAGTCGCGCTTGGTGACGCCGGTGTAGAGCTGGCGCGGACGGCCGATCTTCTGCTGGGGATCCTCGATCATCTCGCTCCACTGGCTGATCCAGCCGACGGTGCGGGCGACCGCGAACAGCACGGTGAACATCGAGACCGGGAAGCCCATCGCCTTCAGCGTGATGCCCGAATAGAAGTCGACGTTCGGGTACAGCTTGCGGTCGATGAAGTACTGGTCGCTGAGCGCGATGCGCTCGAGCTCCAGCGCCACCTTCAGCATCGGATCGTCGCCATGGCCGGTCTCCTTGAGCACGGCGTGACACATCTTCTGCATGATCTTGGCGCGCGGATCGTAATTCTTGTAGACGCGATGGCCGAAGCCCATCAGGCGGACTTCGCTGTTCTTGTCCTTCACCTTGGCGATGAAGTCGGGGATCTTGTCCACGGTGCCGATCTCGGCGAGCATCGCCAGAGCGGCTTCGTTGGCGCCGCCATGCGCCGGGCCCCACAGGCAGGCGATGCCGGCGGCGATGCAGGCGAACGGGTTGGCGCCGGAGGAGCCGGCGATACGCACCGTCGAGGTCGAGGCGTTCTGCTCGTGGTCGGCATGGAGGATGAAGATCTTGTCGAGCGCTTCAGCGAGCACCGGATTGATCTTGTAGTCCTCGCACGGCACGGCGAAGCACATGTTCAGGAAGTTCTCGGCGAACTTGAGCGAGTTCTTCGGGTACACGAAGGGCTGGCCGACCGTGTACTTGTAGGCCATCGCGGCCAGCGTCGGGATCTTCGCGATCATGCGCATGGAAGCGATCATGCGCTGCTTGGGATCGTTGATGTCGGTGGAGTCGTGATAGAACGCGGCCAGTGCGCCGACCGCGGCCACCATGATCGCCATCGGATGCGCGTCGCGGCGGAAGCCCTGGAAGAAGCGGGCCATCTGCTCGTGCACCATCGTGTGATGGATCACGCGGTCGTCGAAATCCTTCTTCTGCTCAGAAGTCGGCAGCTCACCGAACAGCAGCAGATAGCAGGTCTCGAGGAAGTCGCCGCTCTCGGCGAGCTGCTCGATGGGATAGCCCCGGTATTCGAGGACGCCCGCGTCACCATCGATATAGGTGATCTTGGACTGGCAGCTTGCGGTCGAGGTGAAGCCGGGATCGTAGGTGAACAGGCCGGACTGGCCATAGAGCTTGCCGATATCGATGACGTCAGGACCGACGCTGCCGCTATGGATCGGGAGCTCGTAGTTCTTGTTTCCGACCGTCAGCGTGGCGGTCTTATTGCTTGCTTTTGCGTCCATCAGAGGTCCCCGATGTATGGTGAAACGGGCCGGACCCGGAAGGCCCCGAAGACATGGTGGGGCAGGCCGGATGTTCCAGAATGTACGAGATGATGGGTATATTATTGCTGTGTGCGCTGCAAGATCGCCGCACGCATGGTCGACTTACGTCGTCGATTGATCCTTAAGCCGGTCCAAACTCTCCTGGCGTCCCAGCACGTCCAAAACCTCAAAAATACCAGGCGATGTGGACCGTCCCGTCAGCGCCGCCCGCAGCGGCTGCGCGACCGCGCCGAGCTTGAGACTGTTTTCCTCGGCAAAACTACGGAGCGCGGCTTCCGTCGTGGCGCCGTTCCAGGTCTCGACTTTCTCCAGCGCGGAATGCAACTGGCCGATCAGCTTGCGGTTTTCGGCCGTCAGCAGCGCCGCCGCCTTGGGATCGAGCTCCAGCGGGCGGTCGGCGAAGATGAAATAGGCGCTGTCGATCAGCTCGATCAGCGTCTTGGCGCGTTCCTTCAGGGCCGGCATCGCCTTGAGCAGCTGAGCCCGCGTGCCGTCGTTTAACTTGGCCTTAAGCTCGTTGCGGCTGGGCACGACGTGGTCGAGCACGTCCTCGAACATCTTCACGAGTGATTGATCGTCGGCGTGGCGGATGTAATGCCCGTTGAGGCTTTCCAGCTTGGCGAAATCGAAGCGGGCGGCGGCACGGCCGACGGAGGCGAGGTCGAACGCGGCGATCATCTCCTCGGTCGAAAAGATCTCCTGGTCGCCATGGCTCCAGCCGAGCCGGACGAGGTAGTTGCGGAGCGCGGCCGGCAGGTACCCCATGGCGCGGTAGGCGTCGACGCCGAGCGCGCCGTGGCGCTTGGAGAGCTTCGAGCCGTCCGGGCCGTGGATCAGCGGGATGTGGGACATGTTCGGCAGCGCCCAGCCCATCGCGTCGTAGATCTGCTTCTGGCGGGCGGCGTTGATCAGATGGTCGTCGCCGCGGATGACGTGGGTGACGCCCATGTCGTGGTCGTCCACGACCACCGCGAGCATGTAGGTCGGGTTACCGTCGCCGCGCAGCAGGACGAGATCGTCGAGGTTCTCGTTCTGCCAGACCACGCGGCCCTGGACCTGGTCCTCGATCACGGTCTCGCCGGTCTGCGGCGCCCGCAGGCGGATGGTGGGCTTGACGTCTGACGGGGCGGTTGCCGGGTCGCGGTCGCGCCACATGCCGTCATAGAGCCGGGTGCGGCCCTCGGCGCGCGCCTTCTCGCGCATCGCGGTGAGCTCCTCCGCCGTGGCGTAGCAGCGGTAGGCCTTGCCGTCGGCCAGCAATTGCTCGGCGACCTCGCGGTGACGGGCGGCGCGGCTGAATTGGTAGATGACGTCGCCATCCCAGCCGAGCTCCAGCCACTTCAAGCCGTCGAGGATGGCGCCGATCGCGGCCTCGGTGGAGCGCTCCCGGTCGGTGTCCTCGATCCGGAGCAGCATCTTGCCGCCGTGCTTCTTCGCATAGAGCCAGTTGAACAGCGCCGTGCGGGCGCCCCCGATATGAAGGAAGCCGGTCGGGGAGGGAGCAAAGCGTGTGACGACGGAATCGGTCATTCTTGGTGGAGCCTATGCATTGGAGGCGGTGGTATATAACAGGACCGGCGCATAACTAAAGCCCGGCGGCGGACCGCTAAGCCCTTGGCTCAGCCAAGCGAATTTGGCAGAAGGACCGCTGATTTCCCTACAGGATTCCAGGATGAGCACAGAACCGGTGGCGACTGAGGTTGGGCGCGATTTCATTCGTGACATCATCCAGGCCGATCTCGACCAGGCCAAGTACAAGGAGATCGTGACCCGGTTCCCGCCGGAGCCGAACGGTTACCTGCATATCGGCCACGCCAAGTCGATCGCGCTCAATTTCGGCATCGCCCAGGAATTTCCGGGCCGCTGCCACCTGCGCTTCGACGACACCAATCCGGTCAAGGAAGAGCAGGAATACATCGATTCCATCCAGGCCGACGTGCGCTGGCTCGGTTACGATTGGGGCAAGAACCTGTTCTATGCCTCGGACTATTTCGACCGGCTGTATGAATGGGCCGAGAAGCTGATCCGCGACGGGCTTGCGTATGTCGATGACCAGACCCAGGAGGAGATCCGGCTCTCGCGCGGCACGTTGACGGAGCCCGGGAAGAACTCGCCGTTCCGGGACCGCTCGGTCGAGGAGAACCTCGACCTGTTCCGCCGCATGAAGGCTGGCGAATTCCCGAACGGCGCGCGCGTGCTGCGCGCCAAGATCGACATGGCCGCGGGCAACATCAATCTGCGCGATCCGGTGCTGTACCGCATCCTGCATGCGCACCATCCGCGCACCGGTACCAAGTGGAGCATCTATCCGAGCTACGATTATGCCCACGGCCAGTCGGACGCCATCGAAGGCATCACGCACTCGATCTGCACGCTGGAATTCGAGGACCATCGGCCGCTCTACGACTGGTTCATCGAGAAACTGCCGGTGCCGTCCAAGCCGCACCAGTACGAGTTCGCGCGGCTCAACCTGACCTACACGCTGCTCTCCAAGCGCGTGCTGACCCAGCTCGTGCGCGAGGGGCATGTCGCGGGCTGGGACGATCCGCGGATGCCGACCATGGCAGGCATGCGCCGCCGCGGCGTGCCGCCTGCGGCTTTGCGCGAATTCGTCAAGCGCATCGGCGTCGCCAAGGCCAACAGCGTGGTCGATGTCGGCATGCTCGAATTCTGCATCCGCGAGGAGCTGAACCGGACCTCGCAGCGCCGCATGGCGGTGCTCAAGCCGCTCAAGGTCGTGATCGAGAACTATCCGGAAGGGCAGACCGAGGAGCTCGAGGCGATCAACCATCCCGACGATCCCAGCGCCGGCACGCGCAAAATCAATTTCGGCCGCGAGCTCTATATCGAGCAGGACGACTTCATGGAGAACCCGCCCAAGAAGTTCTTCCGCCTGTCGCCGGGCAACGAGGTGCGGCTGCGCTATGCCTATTTCGTCAAGTGCACCGGCGTGATCAAGAACGATGCGGGCGAGGTGGTGGAGCTGCGCTGCACCTATGATCCGGCGACCAAAGGCGGCAATGCGCCCGACGGCCGCAAGGTCAAGGCCACCATGCACTGGCTGCCGGCGGCAACGTCCAGGCCCGCAGAGATCCGCATCTACAACCAGCTGTTCGCCAATCCGAGCCCGGACGCCGCGAATTTCGCAGCCGACCTCAATCCGCAGTCGCTGGAGATCCTCAGTGACGCCCGGATCGAGGCATCGGTTGCAGAGAGCAATGCGACCGAGCCGATGCAGTTCGAGCGCCAGGGCTATTTCGTGCGCGACAAGGATTCGACGCCGGGCAAGCCGGTATTCTCGCGCACCATCGGCCTGCGCGACACGTTCGCGAAGGAAGTCGCCAAGGGTTGAGTTGAGGGTTGGGTATTGTGAGCAGCGAAGCCGACGCCATCGTTTCCGCCATCATCGCGAAATGGTGCGCCGGCTTTGCGGCGCTCGATGCCGCCGCGCTGTCGTCGCTCTATGCGCAGAACGCGTTCTTCTTCGGCTCCAACCCAAGACTGTACCGGGGCAGGGACGGCGTCGCCGATTACGTCAACGGCCTGCCGCGCTGGCGCAAGCCAGCCGCGGTGTTCTCCGAGGTGCAGGCCGCCCAGGCCGGCCCTGATCTGATCAACATGGGGGCGACCATCACGTTCGATCTTGCCGGCGAGCGCCCGGATCTCGTCGTCAAGATGAGCTGGGTCATCATCCGCGAGGACGGCGAGTGGAAGATCGTCAACCACCACGCCTCGGCGAAGGCGCCGCTGGTCTAGCGGGCGCGCAAATCCATCAGTTTCGTCGTTTCAGGATGGCCCCAAGGGCCAGGCCCTGAATCCATAAACCCGGCTGGTGGATATGAATTCCGGGCTCGCGCCAAGCGGCGCGCCCCGGAATGACGGCGGCAGGCAACAAACACCGCTCCCGCGCGTTGTGTGGGTCCAGAAGAGGATCACACCATGCAGAACATCGCAGAACATATGGAAGTCATCGGCGCCGACGGCGTCCACATCGGCACCGTCGACAAGGTCGAGGGCCATAGCATCAAGCTGACCAAGAAGGACAGCGGCGAGGGCAGCCACAAGGGCCATCACCATTTCATCGACAAGGGCCTCGTCGCCGAAGTGGAAGGCCAGAAGGTGCGGCTCTCTGCCAACGCGGACGTGGCCGTGACCATGGAAGAGGAAAAGTAGGGCGCGCGCCCGTCCGTTCCTGATCCGTACCGCTATTCGGCCGCCTGCACGTTCCGGTAGCCTCTGCCACTGTCGCGTATCGCAGGGTGCAGGGAATGGCGGAGCCTGGTCGGCCCGTTCGGTCTCAGGGTATCGCGGGGACTTGGCCCGTCGGCCGATCCGCGTCTGCCGGCGGCCTTGCGCCGGCGGGTTTCGGCCTCTGGCCGGCGATCGTCCAGAGGTTGCGCGAATGGGGCCGCGCCGAGGCTGGCCCGGGACGCCTGCTGCCGTGGGTGCCGGTGGCCTTCGGCGGTGGCGTTGCGCTCTACTTTTCTGCCGATCACGAGCCAGTGCTCTGGGTTGTCGCCACGACCGCCATCGCTCTCGCGCTTGGCGCGGGTCTGTTGCGGCGGAGCGCCCTGTTTGCGCCCGCCATCATCATAGCTGCGGTCGCGGGCGGCTTTGCCGTGGCGACCTGGAACACGGCACGTATCGCGCATCCGGTGCTGGCAAAGCCGCTGTATTCCGTCGCGCTGTCGGGCTTCGTCGAGGCCCGCGACATTCGCGAGCGCACCGACCGTTTCGTGCTGCGCGTCACCGCGATGGAGGCACAGCGCAGCGACGTCAAGCTCGAGCGCGTGCGCCTGTCGGTGCGCAAGGGGACCGCGCCCGAGGTCGGCAGCTTCGTGCAATTGAAGGCGCGGCTGATGCCGCCGCTCTCGCCTCTGCGGCCCGGCAGCTATGATTTCTCCCGCGACATGTTCTTCCAGGGCATCGGCGCGTCCGGCTTCGTGATGGGCGCAATCGCGGCCTCGGTGCCGCCGGATGCCGGCGGTTTGCGGCTGCGCTATGCCGCCGTCATGCAGGGCCTGCGCGACGCGATCGACGCGCGCATCCGCGCCACGCTCGACGGCGACAACCGCGCGATCGCCACGGCGCTGCTGACCGGACGGCGCGATGCGATCACGACGCCGGTCAACGACGCGATGTTCATTTCGGGTCTCGGCCATGTGCTGTCGATCTCCGGCTATCACATGGCGGTCGTCGCCGGCGTCGTCTTCTTCGCGGTGCGCGCGCTGCTCGCCTTGATTCCGGGACTGGCGGCCGGATTCGCCATCAAGAAATGGTCGGCGGCGGCCGCCCTGGCGGCGGCCGCGTTCTATCTGATGCTGTCGGGGGCGGAGGTCGCAACGCAGCGCTCGTTCTTCATGACCGCGGTGGTGCTGATCGCGGTCATGGTCGATCGCCGCGCCATCACGTTCCGCACCCTCGCTGTGGCCGCGCTGATCGTGCTAGCGGCGGCGCCCGAGGCCCTGGTGCATCCGAGCTTCCAGATGTCTTTCGCGGCAACGCTCGGGCTCGTGGCGCTGGTGCAGGTCGGCATGCCGAACCTGTTTGCATCGCCAGATCATTCCGCCACCGCGCGCATCGCGATGTGGGGCGGCCGCGAGATCGCGATGCTGTTCTTGGCCTCGCTGGTCGCGGGGCTTGCGACCACGCCCTATGCCGCGTTCCATTTCCACCGCGTCACGCCGTTCGGCGTGCTCGCCAATCTCGGGGCGATGCCGGTGGTCTCGGCGCTGGTGATGCCGGCGGGACTGCTCGGCTTGCTCGCCGCCCCGTTCGGCCTCGACGGCGTGTTCTGGTGGCTGATGGGGATCGGCATCGATTGGATGGTCGCGGTCTCGCGCTGGGTGGCGGCACTGCCGGGCGCGGTCGGCCACATCCCGGCGTTCGGGATCGCGCCGCTGATCGCAGCGAGCCTCGGGATCATCCTGATGGGCCTCTTGCGCACGCCGTTGCGCTGGGCGGGCGCGCTCGTATTGGCCGGCGCGATTCTCTGGGCGATGGGCGTGCGCCAACCCGATGTGCTGATCGCCGGCGACGGCCAGAGCGTCGCGGTACGCGGCAAGGACGGACAGCTCCATCTGATCGCACAGCGCAAGGACGCCTTCCTGGCCAAGGAGTGGCTCGCGGCCGACGCCGATTCCCGGCAGGCCGGCAGTGCGGCGCTCAGCGAGGGCGTGTCGTGCGACGAGCAGGGCTGCGTGACACCGCTCGCCGACGGCCGCATCGTGGCGCTGGCGCTGCGCATCGACGCGCTGGCCGACGACTGCGCCCGCGCCGCGCTGGTGGTGACGGCGCGACCGGCACCGCCGGATTGCGCGGCGATGGTGATCGACCGGCGGCGTCTGGCGCGCCAGGGTGCCCTCGCGCTGACACGGATCGGCGACGGTTTTGCTGTCGAGGCGGTCAAAACGAGGGGCGCAAATCGCCCCTGGTCGCCGGCTGTCGCCGGCGATGGAGATGCCGAACTCACTCTCACGCCACGGCCAGCCGCCCCCCGCGCCAGGGACGCAACGCCTTCGGAAACCGACCTTGGTGACGAGGACTGAAATCGAGCCTGTCAGCCGGTCGGCATGCGGGTGATCGACGGCCGGCTGCCCGTGGCATGGATCTGCGGCTTGTGCTCGCCGGAAACCTGCGTCACCGGCAGCTGGAGCACGGTCGCGCGCTGGCCTTCGACGAGCTGTGTCACCAGCACATGCTTGCCGTCGGGGAATTCGATCGCGTCGTGATGCCGGTCAGGAATGTGCGGATCGATCTTGCCGAACTTGCCGACGCGGGAATTGACGCTGCGCGTCCAAATCCAGCGGTTGTCGTAGCGGACATTGTCGGCAAAGGCGAGTTCGGTTCCCGGCAGCAGGCAGACCGCCACGCTCGGATCGGCCGCGGACGCAAAGCCGCGCGTCGAGGTCCCGCGGAAGATGGTCGTGACGATCGTCTCGCCGACCTGGGCGGGGCGGGAGGCAACGGCATGCAGACTATAGTCACACATCGGGTGCTCCTCATGCGGAGATAGCAACCCGCGTCTCTTTCGGAGGCGCAGGCCTCTATCAGAGTGGAAGCATTCGAGCGTCTGCTGCGTTGTGGGCAAATCTAGGGCCCGGAGCCGCAGCCTGCGATCACATTATCTTTCCCGGCATCCTCGGGGACAGAGCATGCTTGCATGCATAGCGGCCGCGTCATTCAGCAGCTGATGGCACCGATCAGCCGAAGAGGGGCGGGATAATCTGCGCGAAACCAGAAAGACGATCCAGCGGGAGCGGACGATCGTCCGCTCCAATCGTCGAGGCGCGGCTGCGGCCGATCGGCGGCAGCGCGCCAGGCTCAGTACTTGCGGTAAAGCCCGATCAGCTTGCCCTGGATCTTCACCCGGTTGGGCGGCAGGATTCGCACTTCATAGGCCGCATTGGCCGGTTCGAGCGCGATCGAGGCGCCGCGGCGGCGGAAGCGCTTGAGCGTCGCTTCCTCGTCGTCGATCAGGGCCACGACGATATCGCCGGTGTCGGCGCTCTCGTTGCGCTGGATCAGCGCCATGTCGCCGTCGAGGATGCCGGCTTCGACCATGGAATCACCGCGCACTTCCAGCGCGTAATGCTCGCCCGAGCCGAGCATGTCGGGCGGAACGCTGATGGTATGGCTGCGGGTCTGCAACGCCTCGATCGGCGTGCCGGCCGCGATCCGGCCCATGACCGGTACCGCGACGGGACGTTCGCCCTCGTCCGCAGGCGGGCTCGAGGTCGTGCGCACTTTGCCGAGATTGCCCTCGATCACGCTTGGCGTGAAGCCGCGGCGGCTGCCGGCGGCCGCCTGGAGCTCGGGCAGCTTGATCACCTCGATGGCGCGGGCGCGATTGGGCAGGCGGCGGATGAAGCCTCGCTCCTCGAGCGCCGTGATCAGGCGATGGATGCCTGATTTCGAGCGCAGATCGAGCGCGTCCTTCATCTCGTCGAAGGAGGGCGGTACGCCGCTTTCCTTCAACCGTTCGCTGATGAACCGCAGGAGCTCGTATTGTTTGCGTGTTAGCATCTCGACCAAAATCCCCCGGTTGATGTCGTTCGATTTCGAGACTTTGAAGGCGACACTAAGCCGCTAAATACTCGAAACAAATCATGAACGGACACTATATGTTCGATACATGTTCCGCAACTGCTTAATTTATTGTGAATGTCACAAGCGTGGGTTGGCGCGTGCGGACGAGGTGGTCACACGGGCAGTCGCAGCACGTCGCAGGGAGTGCCGGCCTCGGCCTTCGTCGCGAACGGCGCGCGCACGAGAAGTGCCTGTGCTGCAGCGAGATTCGACAGCAGCGAGGAATCCTGGTGATTGACGGGAAAGGCAACCAGCGTTCCGTCGTCACGCAATTCGAGGCGCGCGCGCAGATAATCCTCGCGCTGGTCGTTGCCGCCAACACTGGCCCCGAGCACGGCGCGTTCGCGGTGATGATGGATCACCGAACGGCCCGACAGCGCACGAATCAGAGGCACCATGAAGAGGAAACCGCAAACGTAGGATGACACGGGATTGCCGGGCAGGCCGAGCACGCGCATCGCCCCGAGCCGCCCGTTCATCATCGGCTTGCCCGGCCGCATCGCGATTTTCCAGAACGCCATCGCGACGCCCTCGTCCCTGAGCGCCTGCTGGACCAGATCATGGTCGCCGACCGAGGCGCCGCCGGTCGTGATGAGGATGTCGGCGCCTAGATCGCGGGCGCGGCGGATCCCGGCTGCGGTGGCCTCCAGCGTGTCGGCGGCGATGCCGAGATCGATGGTCTCGGCGCCCTCGCTCCGCGCCAGCGCGTGCAGGGCATAGCCGTTGGAGTAGACGATCTGGCCGGGACCGGGCGTGATGCCCGGCATGACCAGTTCGTCGCCGGTGGCGAGGATGGCGACCTTCGGGCGCGAGCGGACGGGCAGATGCGGATGGTTCATGGCGGCAGCAAGCGCGAGGTCGCGATCGGTCAGCCGCGTTCCCATGCGCAGGAGCACGGCTCCTTCCGCGAAGTCGACGCCGGCGGGGCGGACGTGTCGTCCGGTCGCGGCGGCCTCCTTGACGGTGATGTGCTTGCCCTCGGCAATCGTGTCCTCCTGGATCACGACGGCGTCGGCCCCGCCGGGAACGACGCCGCCGGTGAAGATGCGCACGGCTTCGCCGGCGCCGACCGTTCCCGCGAATGGCCGGCCCGCGGCGACCTCGCCGATCACGGTCAGCCGCGAACCGATCTTGTCAGCGTCGGCCGCGCGCAATGCGTAGCCATCCATCGCCGACATGGCCTGCGGCGGCTGCGTGCGGAGCGCCGCGACATCGCGCGCGAGCACGCGGTGGAAGGCGTCCTCGAGTGCGACCGCTTCCTCGGCCAGAGGCTCTGCACCGGCCAGCACGGAGGCAAGCGCATTGGATACGGGCATCAAGGCCACGGGTCAGACTCCTGCGGACAGTTCGTCGGCGGGAGTTCTAGCCGAGTGCAGGCGTGGAGGCAAAAAAGTGATTGCGCGCGCTATCTCGCGTCGTCCGCTAGAACTCGCAACGAATCTTGCTTGATCCCGGCTGAGTTTTTCGGGAATTGGCCTATTTGGCGCCCTCAGATCCCGAGCGCGCGCAGCGCGTGTCCGACATCGCCGGGCGAGGTGACATGCACCGCCGTCAGTCCGCGCGCCCGCGCGCCTTCGACGTTCTCGGCGAGGTCATCGAAGAACACGATTCGCTCCGCCGGCACGCCGATCGCGGCCACGACATGGTCGAAGGCCTCCGCATCGGGCTTGCGCAGGCCGATGCTTGACGACAGGTACACCTCGCGGAAATGGCCGAGCAGGCCAGCGTATTCCTTCGAGAAATAGTCGACATGCGGCCGGTTGGTGTTGGAGAAGGCGTAGAGCGGGATCTGCTTCGCCGCGCGCGGCAGCAACTCGGCGATGTCGGGCATCTCGCCGGCAAAGATCGCGTTCCAGCCTTCCAGGAACTGCGCATCCGAAATGCCGATCCCGAGCGAGCTGCGCAGCGTGGCGAAGTACTCCTCGTCGCTGATCTTGCCGACCTCGTGCAGGCGGTAGGCCTCGTCGCGCACATAGCGCGCGACGAGGGCTTCGGGCTTGCAGCCGGCATGCCCCGCCCAGCAGGCGATCGCCCGGGAGAAGTCGATGTCGAGCACCACGCGCCCGAGGTCGAACAGCAGCGCGTCCGCGCTGCCGGGAGAGAGCGAGTTCACCTGCCAGTTCACCTGCATCCTGTCACTCAGTAGCGATACGGGTCGTGGTCGAACAGCGGGAACGCGCTGAACACGCTCGGCGCGTTGGTTGCCGTGGCCTGGTGCAGGCAGGACTTGTCGACTTCGGCGAACGAGGTTGCGCCGAGCAGACCGAGGCAGCGCAGCACCTCGTCCTCCAGCAGTTCCAGCATCCGCGTCACGCCGGCTTCGCCCGCCGCAGCCAGCGCCCAGCATTGCAGCCGGCCGATGCCGACCATGTCGGCGCCCGCTGCGATCGCCTTGACGATGTCGGTGCCGCGGCAAAATCCGCCGTCGACCATGATCTTCGCGCGGCCCTTCACGGCATCGACGATCTCCGGAAGAACGTGCATGGCGCCGCGGCCGTGATCGAGCTGGCGGCCGCCATGGTTGGAGACGTAGATCCAGTCGACACCATGATCGATCGCGATCCGGGCGTCCTCGGCGGTGGCGATGCCCTTGAGGATCAGCGGGATCCTGAATTTGTCCTTGACCATCTTCACCGTCCGCCACTCCAGGCCCTTCTGGTAGTCGCCGCCGGTGGCGCGCAGGCGGCTTTCGCGAACATAGCGCTTGGCGATGTCACGCTCGCGACGGCTGTAATGGGCGGTGTCGACGGTCAGGCAGAAGGCCGCATAGCCGTTCTTCTCGGTCCGGCTGACGACGTCGGCGACGAAGGCGTCGTCGCCGCGCACATAGAGCTGGTAGAGCCGCAGCGCATCGGGGGCGGCTTCGGCGGTCTTTTCCAGGCCAGGCTCCGACACCGAGCTTAGCATGTGCGCCGCGCCGAAGGTACCGCAGGCGCGCGCGACGCTGGCTGCGCCATGCGGGTCGAAGATTTCCAGTGCGCCGACGGGGGCGAGCACCACCGGCAGCCGCATCCTGCGGCCGAACTGCTCGACCGAGCCGTCGACCTTGCGGACGTCGCGGAGCACCCGCGGTCGGAAGGCGATCTCATCCAGAGCCATGCGGTTGCGACGCATCGTGGTCTCGGTCTCGGCGGCGCCGACGATGTAGTCCCAGGCGTTCTGGTTGAGGTTGGCGCGCGCCTTGCGGAGGAATTCGTGCAGGTTCTGGAACGGCTCGTCGCTGGAGCCGAGTTCGACATTCCTTTCCGGCCGGATGCGGGGCGCGTCGTTCATTGGTTGTCCTCCCGAGAATTTGAAGCGTTATTGTCATCGCCTATCTCGTTCGGCCCTCCAAAACCATCCTAAAATCGCATAGCTGCGAGGCGCGGGCCGGCCGACCGATTCCCGCCTGGCGCGAAACGGTCTCGGAACGTTGCCAAAAGTTCAGGTCCGCGCGAAGCGATATTTTGCAGGTTTACGGGGCGGCCTGGAGCCCGGCCTTGAAGAAACCAGAATGGTATTGTGTGACACGGCCTGGATCGCCATTTGCATGGCGGCTGACAGGGCCCAGGTGAACTGCTCCAGAAGTGAACTGCTCCAGAAGTGAACTGCTGCAGAAGTGAACTGCACCAAAAAGTGAACTGCCATAACGGCGAAGCAAAAAGGCACCCTGATCCATGCGGAAATCCCTGCTGTTCCCCGTGGGCGCGCTCACCGGAGCGTGTCTGACTCTTCTGGTAGCCAGTCCGCACGGGGGCGTCTGGGCGGCACGGGCGGCGGCAAGCGCGGATGATGCCTATTCCCAGCTCAATCTGTTCGGCGAAGTGTTCGAGCGGGTGAAGGCGAGCTACGTCGAGAAGCCCGACAATGCCAAGCTGATCGAAGGCGCCATCACCGGCATGGTGACCTCGCTCGACCCGCATTCGCGCTACATGAACGACAAGGCCTGGACCGAGATGCAGGAGACCACCTCCGGCGAGTTCGGCGGACTCGGCATCGAGGTCACGATGGAGGAGGGCCTGGTCAAGGTCGTCTCGCCAATCGACGACACGCCGGCCTCAAAGGCCGGTATCATGTCGGGCGATCTCATCAGCAAGATCGACGGCGAGGCCGTGCAGGGCATGACGCTGGAGCAGGCCGTCAACAAGATGAAGGGGCCGGTCGACACCCAGACCAAGCTCAGTATCGTGCGCAAGGGGGCCGACGCCCCGCTCGATGTCGCGATCAAGCGCGAGATCATCCATGTCCGCCCGGTGCGCTTCCATGTCGAGAACGGCGACATCGGCTACATCCGCGTCACCTCGTTCAACGAGCAGACCACCGACGGCCTGAAGAAGGCGATTGCCGCGATCTCGAGGGACGTCCCTCAGGAGAAGCTGGTCGGCTACGTGATGGATCTGCGCAACAATCCGGGAGGGCTGCTCGACCAGGCCGTCTCGGTGTCGAGCGCGTTCCTGCAGCGCGGCGAGGTCGTCTCGACCCGCGGCCGCAATCCGGAAGAGACCCAGCGCTTTACCGCCCATGGCGGCGATCTGATCAAGGGCAAGCCCCTGGTGGTGCTGGTCAACGGCGGCTCGGCCTCGGCTTCGGAGATCGTGGCCGGCGCGCTGCATGACCACAAGCGCGCGACGATCATCGGCACGCGTTCGTTCGGCAAGGGCTCGGTGCAGACCATCATTCCGCTCGGTGCCGGCAACGGGGCGCTGGCGCTGACGACGGCGCGCTACTACACGCCGTCGGGCCGCTCGATCCAGGCCCAGGGCATCGCGCCCGACATCGAGATCCTCCAGGACGTGCCGCCCGAGCTGAAGGGCCGGATGGACACGATGGCGGAGTCCCAGATGCGCGGCCATCTGTCGGCTGCCGACGGCACCGAGCAGACCGGATCGCAGTCCTATGTCCCGCCGGAAGAGAGGGACGACAAGGCGCTGCACGCGGCCTACGACTTCCTGCACGGCGTCACCGCGAATGCGGTCGCAGCGAAGCCCGCACCGAAGGCTTCAGTGCCGAACTAGCTGACTTCGCGTATCGAGAGTTTTGTAGCGTGGGCAAAGGCGCGTCAGGGGCGTGCCCACCGTTCTTTATCGGCTGCGGGAGAATGGGTGGGCACGCTTCGCTTTGCCCATCCCATGAACGACGAACGATCCACCTGGGAACGATTAGGCCTTGCTAGCCAGCCTCGCGGCGGCGGCTTTCCGCGCCGTCGCGCTGGGCGAGCCGGCTGCGATGCAGCGCGAACAGATCGAGCATCTTGTCGGCGGGCTTTGCGGCGCTGAACAAATAGCCCTGCATCTCGGAGCAGCCGAGAGTGCGGAGCAGGCGCTGCTGCTCCTCGGTCTCGACGCCCTCGGCCGTGGTGGTCATGCGCCGGGCGGCGGCCAGGTTGACGACGGCCTGGACGATGCTGGCGGAGCCGTCGGGGCCGGCGATGTCGCTCACGAAGCAGCGGTCGATCTTGATCTTGTCGAACGGGAAGCGGTGCAGATAGCTCAGCGACGAGTAGCCGGTGCCGAAATCGTCGAGTGCGATGCGCACACCGATGGCACGGAGCTGGTGCAGGATCGCGAGCGCAGCATCGTCGTCGCGGATCAGCACCGCCTCGGTGATCTCGAGCTCGAGCCGGCTCGCCGGCAAATTGGAGTTGGCCAGCGCCGACATGATCTTCAGCGCCAGTGTGCCGCTCTTGAACTGCACCGGCGAGACGTTGACGGCGAGGCGAATGTCGTCGGGCCAGGCGGCGGCATCGCGGCAGGCGGTGGCCAGCACCCATTCGCCGATCTCGTTGATCAGGCCGGTATCCTCGGCGATCGGGATGAATTCCGCGGGCGAGACCATGCCGCGCTCGGGATGGCGCCAGCGCACCAGGGCCTCGCAGCCGGTAATGCGATCGTCCTTCAGGCTGAGGCAGGGCTGGTAGTAGACTTCGAGGCCGCCTTCGCGACCGCCTTTGGCGATGGCGTGGCGCAGGTCGATCTCGAGCTGCCGCCGCTCGTGGACCTTTGCGTCCATCTCCGGTTCGAAGAAGCGATAGGTGCGGCGTCCCGAGGCCTTGGCGGCGTACATCGCCATGTCCGCGTTCTTCAGGATCTGGTCCAGCGCAGTCCCGTGTCCCGGCGCGAGCGCGATGCCGATGCTGGCGTCGGCGGTGAGATGGTGGCCCATGCAGTCGAACGGCGTACGGATGGCATCGAAGACCCGCGCAACGAGATCGTTGACCTGGTCCAGTGAGGTCACCGCGCTCTGCACGATGGCGAATTCGTCGCCGCCGAGCCGCGCCACGAAATCGGCCGGGCCTGCACACCGGCTGAGGCTTGCCGCGACAGACTTCAGGAGTTCGTCGCCGACGAGATGGCCAAGCGCGTCGTTGACGCCCTTGAATTCGTCGATGTCGATATAGTGCACCGCAAGTTCCTCGCCATCGACGATGGTGGCCAGCTTCTCGCGCAAATGTTCGTGGAACATTGTGCGGTTGGGCAGGTCTGTCAGTGCGTCGTAATGGGCAAGGTGGGTGATGCGTTCCTCGGTGCGCCGACGCTCGGTGATGTCCTCATGCGTCGCCACCCAGCCGCCGTCCGCGAGCGGCTCGTTGAGAATCTGGATCGAGCGGCCGTTGGCGGTCTCGATCACCATGGAGTTGCGCATATGGATGTCGCGCAGCACGCGGCCGACATAATCGTCGATGTCGCCGTTGAAGGAACCGGTGGCCTTGCGATGGACAATGATGTCGTGGAAGCTGCAGCCGGGCTTCACCACGTCGGCCGAGAGGCTGTACATTTCGATATAGCGCTGGTTGCACACTACGAGCCGCTGCCCGGCGTCGAACAGCAGCAGACCCTGTGTCATGTTGTTGACGGCGCGGTCGAGACGCAGCTTCTCCAGCGTCAGCCGTTCCCTTGAGGCGCGATGCTGTTCCAGCAGCTTGCGCACGATCGCGATCAGCACGCCCGCGATGGCCAGCACGGATGCGCCGGCGACCGAGATCAGGATGCCGATCTGCTCGCGCCAGTCCGCCAGCGCCGCCGCGCGCGTCATGATGGCGGTCATCAGGATCGGGAAATGGGGCAGGGCGCGTGCGGAGACCAGCAGGTCCTCGCCGTTGATGGGGCTTGCGAGGCTGCCGGCGAAATGGTCGAGGCCGAAGATGCGCTGCTGCTCGAACGAGCCGTTCCTGAAATTCCGTCCCATTAGTTCGCTGGAATGAGGATAGCGGGCGAGCAAGGTGCCGTCCCGATGCAGCATCGTGATCGTCGCGCTTTCGCCGAGCAAGACGGTCTCGAAGAATTTCTCGAAATTGGCCGGTTCGATGCCACGCCCGACCACGCCCATGAATTCGCCGTTCGGCCCGACGATCTTGCGTACGATCAGGATGGTCCAGGCGCCGGAGATGCGGCTGTGCAGCGGCTCGATCAGCACCTCGGGGGAATTGGGATCGTAACGAAACGTGCGGAAGTATGGACGGTCCGCCACGTTGATTTTCGGTGCCGGCCAGGCCGTCGATGTGTTGATCAGGTTGCCGTCGGCATCGACGACGTTGACGCCGCCCATGTAGGGCAGCGCTTCGATCTTCGCGCGCAGCATCCGGTGGATGTCCTGACCGGAAAGACGCTTGCGATAGTCCTCTGCGGTGTTGATGCCGGCCGCGCGGACGTGGTCGACGAAATCCTTCTGGATGACCGCGAAATCCTGCAATTGCTGATCGAAATGATGCGCGAGCATCAGCACGGTGTTTTCGAGCTCGCGCGCGCTGTTGCGCAGCGCGCGTTCGCGAAAATTCTGTGCCATCAGGACCGAGCCGATGGCGATGGCTGCGATCAGCAGCGCACCGCCCACCACGAGCCAGCGGATGGGGCCGTTGCGCGAGAAGGCCTGGTCGAAGAGGCGGCTGCCGTAGTTCGTCATGATCGATCGCTGTCGTGCACACGTCAGGATCAGCTCTTGATCCCCAAACATCCGTTGGTTTACGGAAGCGGTGTGGAGGTAAAGTTAGGAAGCGCGGTTAATGCAACATGAACGGCAGCGCGCAAATGCGACCGGGGCGCGGAGCAGGGGATGCAGAATTTGCCGGAGAGGGTCGCGGTGCTGGTCCATTCCTGCCGGGTCGCGCGGCGATCAAGCAAGGCTTAACCATCTAACATGCTGGCGATCCTCAACCCGGCATTGGCACGCGATTTGCGAACAAGCCCGCCAAGGACAGAGAGGATGCGACAATGAAAAAAGAGCTGAATCGATTTCTCGCCGACGAGTCCGCTGCGACCGCCATCGAATACGGACTGATCGCCGCGGGAATCGCGCTGGCGATCATCACCGTCATCAACGGCATGGGCAGCCGGCTCAACACGAAATTCGCATCGATCAGCACGTCGCTGAAGTGAGGCGCGATCAGGCGCGGTAGTGGCCGGACTTGCCGCCGAGCTTCTCGACGAGATGGATCCCCTCGATATGCACGCCCCGCTCCACCGCCTTGATCATGTCGTAGATGGTGAGGCAGGCGACCGTAACGGCCGTGAGCGCCTCCATCTCGACGCCGGTCGGTCCCGTCACCTTCACGCTGGCGCGGACGAGGCAGCCCGGCAAGTTGGCGTCGGGCTCGATGTCGACAGTCACCTTGGACAAGGCGAGGGGATGGCAGAGCGGGATCAGTTCTGAGGTGCGCTTGGCGGCCATGATGCCGGCGATACGCGCCGTGCCGAGCACGTCGCCCTTCTTGGCATTGCCCGAGACGATCAGGTCGAGCGTCGCACGGGTCATGAGGACGCGTCCTTCGGCGACCGCGAGCCGCTCGGTCGCAGGCTTTTCCGAGACGTCCACCATGCGCGCCTCGCCGGAGGCGCCGATATGGGTGAGGGCGGTGCCGGATCCTGTCTGGCCGAGCTTCGACCCGGCTGGCTTGGACTTCGCTGGTTGAGTTCTGGCGGGCCTGCGGGTCATGTCAGCGTGTACCGGTCGCGCGCGCCGTATCCTCGCGGGCGAGCAGCGTGCGCGTGGCGGCGGTGACGTCGGCCTGCCGCATCAGGCTCTCGCCGACCAGAAAGGTCGACATGCCGACGCGTTCGAGCCGCGCAAGGTCGGCGGGCGTGAAGATGCCGCTCTCGCCGACCATCAGCCTGTCCGCGGGGATCAGGGGCGCCAGCGCCTCGCTGGTCGCAAGCGTGGTCTCGAAGGTGCGCAGATTGCGGTTGTTGACGCCGATCATCGGCGACCGCAGTTTCAGCGCGCGATCGAGTTCGGCGCGGTCGTGGATTTCGATCAGCACGTCCATGCCATGGGCGAGCGCGGCGTCCTCGAGATCCCCGGCGGTCGCATCGTCGAGCGCGGCCATGATGATCAGGATGCAGTCCGCGCCATGCGCGCGCGCCTCGACCACCTGATAGGTGTCGAACATGAAATCCTTGCGCAGCACCGGCAGCGAAGTCGCCGCGCGCGCGGCCACCATGAAGTCAAGATGGCCCTGGAACGAGGGCGTGTCGGTCAGCACCGACAGACATGCGGCACCGCCGGCCTCATAGGCCCTGGCCAACTGCGGCGGATCGAAATCGGCGCGGATCAGCCCCTTCGACGGCGAGGCCTTCTTCACCTCCGCGATCAGGGCGTAATCGCCCCTGGCGTGCTTCGCCTTGATCGCGCGCACGAAGCCGCGCGGTGCGGTTTGCGCCCTGGCCTTCGGCTCGAGCGCCGAGAGCGGCTGCGCGCGCTTGGCGGCGGCGATTTCCTCGCGCTTGTAGGCTTCGATCTTGGTCAGGATGTCCGACATGTCAGGCTCAGCCGTTCGAGACCGCGATCAGATGCTTCAGCCGCGCGCTGGCCGCGCCGCTGTCGAGCGACCGGGCGCCCATGGTGACGCCCTCCTTGAGGTCCTTGGCGCGTCCGGCCACGACCAGTGCGGCGGCCGCATTGATCAGCGCCACGTCGCGATAGGGGCTCGGCTTGCCGTCGAGCACGCTCTGCAGCGCAATCGCGTTGGCATCGGCATCGCCGCCCTTGAGCGCGCCGGGCTCGCAGCGCGGTAGTCCCGCGTCCTCGGGCGTCACCTCGAAATTCCTGATCTCGCCATTGTGGAGCGCGGAGACGAAGGTCGGCCCGGTGAGGGTGATCTCGTCGAGGCCGTCGGAGCCGTGCACCACCCAGGCGGAGTCCGAGCCGAGGTTTCTGAGCACTTGCGCCAGCGGCTGCACCCATTGCCGCGAGAACACGCCGACCATCTGCCGCGTCACGCCGGCCGGATTCGACAGCGGGCCGAGCAGATTGAAGATGGTGCGCGTCGCGAGTTCGACCCGGGTTGGGCCGACGTTCTTCATCGCGGGATGGTGGGCGGGGGCGAACATGAAGCCGATGCCGCATTCGCGCACGCAGCGGCCGACCTGCTCGGGCCTGAGGTCGATCCTGACCCCGAGCGAGGCCAGCACGTCGGCGGCGCCCGAGCGCGACGACAGCGCGCGATTGCCGTGCTTGGCCACCGGCACGCCGGCGCCCGCGACGATGAAGGAGGCGCAGGTCGAGACGTTGACCGAGCCGGAGCCGTCGCCGCCGGTGCCGACGATGTCGACGGCATCGGACGGCGCCGTCACGCCCAGCATCTTAGAGCGCATCGCCGAGACCGCGCCGGTGATCTCGTCCACGGTCTCGCCGCGGACCCGCAGCGCCATCAGGAGGCCGCCCATCTGCGAGGGCGTGGCCTCGCCAGACATCATGGCGTCGAAGGCGGACGCCGCTTCGTCACGCGACAGGCTGGCGCCGGTCGCCACTTTTCCAATGATCGATTTCAGGTCGTCCATCGCGTGCTTTCAACTCACTGGTTCGCGCCGGTCACCTGCGCGAAGGCGGCCTGATTGATGGTGGTTCCGATGTCGGTCTGAAGCTTGCCGACATAGGAGGCGACCTGCTCGTCGGTGAGCGCACGGTCGAGACTGTCCTTCAGCTTCTTCACCGCGTCGGAGGCGGCGTCGACCGCGGGATCGACGACGTCGGTGACGCGCAACACGATCACTTCGCTGCCGCCGTTCGCGGCGGTCTGTGCAACGCCGTCCTTGGCGGTGCGGAATGCGGCCGCAACCACGGCCGCGGGCACGCCGGCCGGCGAGTCGTCGCGCTTGAAGCCGGTCGCGGTTTCGACCTTGGCGCCGACGGCGGCGGCCTCGTCGGCGAGCTTGCCGCCCTGTTCGAGCTTCTGCACCATCTCGGTCGCCTTGGCTCTCAGCCTGACGGCGATCTGGTCCTGGCGCCAGCGCGCCTCGACCTGGTCGCGGACCTCGTCGAGATTGCGGTCGCGCGAGGGCGTGATCGCAAGCACGTCGTACCAGACATAGCCGCCCTTGAACGAGATCGAGTCGTTGTCGACGCCGACATCGGTGTTGAAGGCCTGTGACACCACGTCGAGCCCCGCCGGGATGCTGGCGACCGGCTGGCCGTTCGGAGCCCGACCGGAGCGGTCGACGGCATCGACGGTCACGGCCGTGAGGCCAAGCTTCTGCGCCGCGTCGATCACGCTAGCGCCGCCGCCGCGCTCGTCTTCCATCTTGTCGCGGAGATCGGCGACCTTGATGCGCGCCCGCTCGGTGGCGATCTCGCGCTTGATGTCGCCGGCGAGGCTGGCGTAGTTCGCCTCATTGCCCGGCTCGATCTTGTCGACCTTGACGATGGAGGTGCCGAGCGCACCCTGGATCGGCTGGCTGATTTCACCGGCCGGGAGCGCGAAGGCAGCATTGCCGACCGCGAGGTCGAGTGCCGATTTCGTAACGAGGCCAAGGTCGACGTCGGAGGCGCCGAGGCCGCGCTCCTTGCCGAGGTCCTCGAACGAGGTGCCGCCGACGAGGCGCTCGCGCGCGGTCGCAGCTTCTGCGGGGGTGGGGAACACGAGCTGCTGGATCTGGCGCTTCTCAGGCGTGCCGAGCCGGTCCTTGCGCTGCTCGAACACCTTCTTGGCGTCCTCGTCGGAGACATCGTTCCATTTGCCGATCTCTTCCGGCGAGACCACGACGAAGGAGATCTTGCGGTATTCGGGCGCACGGAACTGGACCTTGTGATCCTCGAAATAGGCGGCAAGCGCCTCGGGCGAGGGCGCCTCGATGGTGCCGGCCTGGGCGGCATCGAGCTTGACGAATTCGATCGCGCGCTGCTCGTTCTGGAAGCGCGTCAGCACGTCGAGCATGGCCTTCGGCGGCTCGAGGCCGGCGCCGATGGTGCCGGTGATCTGGCGGCGCAGCGACACCTTGCGCTGCTCGGAGACGTAGCGCTGCTCGGTATAGCCGAAATTGCGGATCACGGCCTGGAAGCGGTTGGCATCGAAGGTGCCGTTCACGCCCTTGAAGTTGGGGTCACTCATGATGAACTGGCGGATCTGCTCGTCGGACTGGCCGAGCCCGAGCCGGCGCGCTTCTTCATCGAGCGCGGCTTCGGCGATGGTCTGCTGGAGCACCTGGCGGTCGAGGCCGAAGGCACGCGCCTGATCCGGTGTCAGCGGCCGGCCGACCTGGCGGCCGATCTGTTGCAGGCGGTCGGTGTAGATCTGGCGGAACTCGTTCAGCGAAATCTCGGTGCCGCCCACCTTGGCGACCGTGGATTGCCCGAAGCCCCTGAAGATATCGGCGATACCCCAGACACCGAAACTGATGATCAACACGCCCATCACGATGGCCATGATGGTCTTGCCGACCCAGTTTGATGAGGCCTTGCGCATTCCTCGAAGCATTTGGTCCAACTTGTTTGGCAGGAAGGGGAACGGGAGCGCGTCTTAATGCAGATTCCGCAAAAGCGCGTCACCAAATTGATCAATCATCATAAAGTGGCGGCTTTCCCCCCGCAACCTCAGGTCACGCGGCGGCTCGAACCTGCGGTTAAAGGCCTCAAAGCGTCTTCGAGCGAAGTGGGCCCCGGTTCGCGTCAGGAAAACGCGTCAAAACAAGAATCTGGAACTGCCGCGGCGGCTCTGCTAGCGCATGCGCAAACCTCATTTTGCTGGACATTGACATGACCGACGCCATCCGACCACTGATTGCCGGCAACTGGAAAATGAATGGCCTGAAGGGCGCGGCTGCCGAATTCGACGCCATGCTCAACGGTGCGGCAGAGGTGGCCGGGAAAGCCGATCTTCTGGTCTGCCCGCCGGCGACCCTGATCGCGGCCTTCGCGGACAAGGCGCGCGGCCAGAAGGTTGCGGTCGGAGCCCAGGATTGCCACCCCAAGGCCTCCGGCGCCCATACCGGCGATATCTCGGCCGAAATGCTCGCGGATGCGGGCGCCGTGGCCATCATTGTCGGACATTCGGAGCGCCGTGCCGACCATGGCGAGGGGGACGCCCTTATCAGGCAGAAGGCCGAGGCCGCCTGGCGCGCCGGGGTCACCGCGATCGTCTGTATCGGCGAGACCCAGGGTCAGCGCGATGCCGGCCAGACCCTCGATATCCTGCGCCGCCAGCTCGACGGCTCGCTGCCGGACGGCTCGATCGCCGCCAATCTGGTCGTGGCCTATGAGCCGGTCTGGGCGATCGGCACCGGTCTCACTCCCACGGCCCGGGATGTTGAGCAGATTCATGGCTTTATCCGGGAGCTCCTGACCTCCCGGTTCAAGGCCGATGGTGCCAGGATGCGGATCCTCTATGGCGGCTCGGTCAAGCCCTCGAACGCGGCCGAGCTGATGGCCGTCAAGAACGTCAACGGCGCGCTGGTGGGCGGCGCCAGCCTGAAGGCGGCCGATTTCCTTGCGATCGCCAAGGGCTGTGCCTAGCTCATTCAAACCATTCGTCTCGGCCGATCGGGGGTGGCAATGCCGTTTCCGATCGTGTAACACCGCGCAACTTCAGGAAAACCCGCGAAGCGCGACCGGCCGCCGTCAGGCGCCGCCCGCTTGTGACGGAAGGGCACTATGCAGACTGTTGTCATCGTCATCCACCTTATGATCGTCGCCGTTATGATCGGCGCCGTCCTGCTCCAGAAGTCGGAAGGCGGCGGCCTCGGCATGGGCGGCGGCGCCGGCTTCATGTCGAGCCGCGGGACCGCTAATCTCCTGACGCGAACCACCGCGGTCCTGGCCGCGGGCTTTTTCCTCACCAGCCTGTTCCTGTCCTGGTACGCCGGCTATAGCCGAGCGCCGTCGTCGATCATCGGCGCGCCGGCATCGCAGGGCCAGCCGGCAGGCGGGGCGCCGATCGCGCCGCCGACGTCGGGCGGCATTCTGGATTCGCTGAAGAAGGCGGACGAACAGCAGCAGGCGCCGGCCCCAAGCGGCCCACAGGTCCCGCGCTCGCAATAAAGCAGGGGGGCCATGCAGGGCGGCTGCTACCGTCCTGCATCAACAATCCCCATCAAGGCACTGTCACCACTCTTAGTTCTGGCTCACCCACAGGCCCGCAAAATCTTTCGGGCGGAATACGAATCGCTTTGGCGAATCGAATTCGAGGGATTAGAGGTTAAGCCCCATGGCGCGGTACATATTCATCACCGGCGGCGTGGTTTCTTCGCTCGGCAAGGGTCTGGCTTCAGCGGCACTCGGTGCCCTGTTGCAAGCCCGGGGCTACAAGGTCCGCCTCCGCAAGCTCGATCCCTATCTCAACCTCGATCCCGGAACGATGTCGCCGTATCAGCACGGCGAGGTGTTCGTGACCGATGACGGCGCGGAGACCGATCTCGATCTCGGTCACTACGAGCGCTTCACCGGCCGGCCTGCGACCAAGCAGGACAACATCACCACGGGGCGCATCTACCAGGACATCATCTCCAAGGAGCGCCGCGGCGATTACCTCGGCGCGACCATCCAGGTGGTGCCGCACGTCACCAACGCGATCAAGGAATTCGTTCTCTCCGGCAACGACGATTACGACTTCGTCCTGGTCGAGATCGGCGGCACCGTCGGCGACATCGAGGGCCTGCCGTTCTTCGAGGCGATCCGCCAGCTCAAGAACGAGCTGCCGCGCGACCACGCCATCTACATCCACCTCACGCTGCTGCCCTACATCCCGAGCGCCGGCGAGTTGAAGACCAAGCCGACGCAGCACTCGGTGAAGGAGCTGCGCTCGATCGGCATCCAGCCGGACATCCTGCTCTGCCGCACCGATCGAGAGATTCCAAAGGAAGAGCGGCGCAAGCTCGGCCTGTTCTGTAACGTGCGCGAGAGCGCCGTGATCGAGGCGCGCGACGCCGACAGCATCTACGCGGTGCCCGAGGCCTATCACGTCGCCGGTCTCGACGACGAAGTGCTCGCCGCCTTCGGCATCGAATCGCGAATTCCGCCGGTGCTCAAGAGCTGGCAGCAGATCAACGAGCGCATCCGCAATCCCGAGGGCCAGGTCACCATCGCCATCGTCGGCAAGTACACCGGCATGAAAGATGCGTACAAATCGCTGATCGAGGCGCTCTCGCATGGCGGAATCGCCAACAAGGTGAAGGTCAATCTCGACTGGATCGAGAGCGAGATCTTCGAGAAGGAAGATCCTGCGCCGTTCCTCGAACACGTCAACGGCATTCTGGTGCCCGGCGGCTTTGGCCAGCGCGGCGCGGAAGGCAAGATCCGCGCGGCGCGGTTCGCGCGCGAGCGCGACGTGCCCTATTTCGGCATCTGCTTCGGCATGCAGATGGCGGTGATCGAGGCTGCGCGAAACCTCGTCGGCATCGAGAATGCCAACTCCACCGAATTCGGCCCGACCCAGGAGCCGCTGGTCGGCCTGATGACGGAATGGCTGCGCGGCAACGAGCTCGAAAAGCGCTCGCAGGCCGGCGATCTCGGCGGCACGATGCGCCTCGGTGCGTATCCCGCGGCACTGAGCCGCGGCAGCCGCGTGTCGCAGGTCTATGGCGGCGCGACCGAGATTTCCGAGCGTCACCGCCACCGCTACGAAGTGAACACCGCCTACAAGGACCGGCTGGAGCAGCACGGCCTGAAATTCTCGGGGCTCTCGCCGGACGGCGTGCTGCCCGAGATCGTCGAGTACGAGGATCACCCCTGGTTCATCGGCGTCCAGTTTCACCCCGAACTGAAGTCGCGCCCCTTCGAGCCGCACCCGCTGTTCGCCTCGTTCATTCAGGCGGCGATGGTGCAGAGCCGGCTGGTGTGATCAAGCGCCCTTCATGCGCCATGGTGCCCTCATCGGCCCCAACCGCAAAGCTCCGCGGCGGCTCGCCGCGCTGCGCGATTGCCAGCATCTGCAGGTAGGCCGCCTCGATGTCGCGGCGAAAGCGGTCGGTGTCGAACAGCGGATGGGTGAGGCGGTTGGCGGCGAGCCGGTCGCGCAGTTCGCCGAGGCGCACGGGATTGCTGGCAAGCTGCAAGGCCAGCGCCTCGTAGTCAGCGGCATTCTCTGTCACCAGTTCGGGAAGTCCGACAGCCCGCAGCAGGCTTGCGCCAACCCGGCCGGCAAAGCTTTCACCGAGTTGCGTGAGGACAGGCAGACCGGCCCAGAGCGCATCGCTCGCCGTGGTGTGGGCGTTGTAGGGCAGGGTGTCGAGAAACAGGTCCGCCAGCCGATGCCGTGCCAGATGATCCTCGGGCGGTAACGGCTGCGCAAAGACGAGACGCGCGGGATCGATGCCACGCTTGGCGGCTTCGCGGCGAAGATTCTGCATCGTCGGCGCGTGGTCGCTGAGCAGCCACAACACGCTGCCCTGAACTGCGTCGAGCAGCCGCATCCAGACGTCGAAGATCTCGGGGCCGAGTTTCCAGCTCTGATTGAAACAGCAGAACACGAAGTCCTGCTCAGGCAACCCGGCGTCGTGCCGCGTCAACGTCTGTGCAGCGATGCTGCGCGCGTTGTCGTTGACCTGATAGGAATAAGGCAGGTGGACGAACTTTTCCGTATAGAACGCCTGGTGCGCCAGCGGCGCGACCGTCTCGTCGGCAATGACATAATCGATGAAGTCGACGCCGGTTGTGCCGGGATAGCCGAGATAACTGACCTGAACCGGCGCAGGGCGGTGCGCGAGGATCTCGAGCCTGGCATCCTTGGTATGCCCCTTGAGGTCGACGAGGATGTCGATCTCCATCCCGTGCAGCATGCGTGCGACCGCCGCATCGCTCATCGCCCTGATATCGCAGAAGCGATCGAAGGCCGCGGCCAGACGCTGCCGGTAGGCGCTGCCGTCATCCGGACCCGACGAGACCGCGATGATCTCGAACCGCGAACGGTCGTGCCGTTCGAACAATCCGGCCATCAGGTGCGCCGTGGCGTGGTTGTGGAAGTCGGCCGACAGATACGCGACGCGGATGCGGTCGTGCGGGGGAAGCGCGCCGGTCCGGAGCGGCGGTTCCGGCGGCACGAGGTCTCGTGTGCTTCGGAACTGCAGGTCCATGTCGGCGGTATAGCCGAGCAGGGTGAAGGGCATCACTCCGCTCTTACCCTCTCTCACACGCGCTATGGCGGCATCCGCGAGTTCGCTCTTGCGGTCCCAGTCGCAGAGCGCGCCGGCGCACAGCATCATGCCGCTCAAGGCATTGGGATGATCCGGCGCCAGCGCATGCGCACGCGAAAAACTCTCCAATGCCGGTTCGAACTGCTTCAGCTCCTGAAGCGCGACGCCGCGGCTGTTGAGCGCGTCGATATAGTCAGGCTTGAGCGCGACGGCCCGGTCGAGGCTCGCCAGCGCCTGCCTGAATTTCTTCTGCTCCATCAGCACGCAGCCGATGTTGTGATGCGCCTCGACGAAACCGGGGGCGATCGCCACGGCGCGGGTCAGGTTTGCCAGCACCTCCTCATGCCGCCTCATCTCCAGCAGCGCGATGGCGCGATTGTTGTGGGTGTCGGCATGATCGGGCCGGAGCGCCAGCGCGGTATCGAAGCTCGCGACGGCTTCATCGAGCCGCCGCAGCCCGTGCAGCGCCACGCCGCGATAATTGTGGGCCTCGGCAAAGTCGGGCGCGAGCGCCAGCGCCCGGTCGTAGTCGGCGAGGGCTTCGTCGAGCCGTCCCAGTTCCTGAAGCGTGACGCCGCGGTTGTGGAAGGCCTCGGCATAAGACGGATTGAGCGCCACCGCCCGGTCGAGGCTGGCGAGAGCGCGATCGAACATCCGCATCTGCTGCTGGAGCACGCCGCAATTGTTCCAGGCCTCGGCGAAATCGGGCTTGAGCGCCTGCGCCCTTGCAAAGCTGCCGAGCGCGTCATCGAACCGGCCGAGGGCTTTCAGGACCAGACCGCGATTATAGAAGATCTCCGCATGCTCCGGCAGCAACGCCAGCGCCTTGTCGTAGCTCGCCAGCGCTTCGCCATAGCGCTCCAGTTCCTGCAGCGTGGTCGCTTGGTACAGAAAGTACAGCGGATCGGTGCGCTTGAGCTTGATAGCCCTGCCGAACAGGTCGAGCGCGATGTCGGCGCGGCCGACCTGTCGTGCAAGCAGGGCCAGATGATACAGTGCGTCCGGATGATTGGGCTGCGCGGCGAGCGTGCTTTGATAGCAGGCTTCCGCCTCCGCGAGACGGCCCGCCTGGTGATGCCACATCCCGGCCTCGAACTGTTCGGCGGCGCTGGTGCTGATCGCGCCAGCGAAGCTCGTTGCCTGGCCGGGCAAAATTTGCCCGCGCTTGGCCGCAGACCGGCGCTCACTGCGATTCATCCGGTGTCCCCGTGACGGAATTTGCGATGGCCGGGACCTGAGGGCGCCCTCTCTGCACGGTGAAGACGTCCCAGGCCCAGCCCCTTGAGAATATTTCCGATGCATGTCACGACGGTGACTGGTTGGCGTTCAGGCGCTTGCGTGCACTCACCCGGCCGCGCCAGATGGCCGCACGACAAAATCAGGGAGACCATCGATGATCTATGAAATGCGCATCTACCGCTGCCTGCCCGGCCGCCTTCCGGCGCTCCTGAAGCGGTTCGAGACGGTGACGCTGAAGCTGTGGGACAAGCACGGCATCAAGCAGGCCGGCTTCTTCACCACGCTGATCGGTGAATCCAACCAGGAGCTGACCTATTTCCTCGCATGGGACTCGCTCGCCGACCGCGAGAAGAAGTGGGCGGCGTTCCAGAGCGATCCGGACTGGATCTCCGCACGGGCGAAAACCGAAGAGGACGGCCAGATCGTCGGCAACATCGTCAGCCAGCTCCTGACGCCGACCGCCTTCTCGTCGGTCAAGTAGCGGCTCTCGGCGACCGGGGGCCGCGGGGCTCCCGGCGCAACCCTGATATTCTGACGGCCCGGGCCGAATGGGGTTGATCCGCCCCTCATCACCGCTATGGTCGCGGCGGAACGAGGGAATTTGCCTTGAGCTCTCCAGCATCGGCGGCGCCGGTCGTCACCATCGGCACGGTCGAATTCGGCAATGATCTGCCGATCTCGATCATTGCAGGACCCTGCCAGCTCGAAAGCCGCCAGCATGCTCTGGAGGTGGCCTCCGCGCTGAAAGAGATCGCCGCGCGGCTGAAGGTCGGCCTCGTCTACAAGACCTCGTTCGACAAGGCCAACCGCACCAGCGCATCCGCGGCGCGCGGTCTTGGCCTTGCGCAGTCGCTGCCGATCTTCGCCGAGATCCGTTCTTCGCTCGGCCTGCCGGTGCTGACCGACGTGCACGATGCCGCGCAATGCGCCGAGGTGGCGCAGGCGGTGGACATCCTGCAGATCCCGGCCTTCCTGTGCCGGCAGACCGACCTGCTGCTGGCGGCCGCCGCGACCGGCAAGGTCGTCAACGTCAAGAAGGGTCAGTTCCTCGCGCCCTGGGACATGGCCAATGTCGTGACCAAGATCACCGGTGCGAACAATCCCAATGTGCTCGTCACCGAGCGCGGCGTGTCGTTCGGCTACAACACGCTGGTCTCCGACATGCGCGCGCTGCCGATCCTGGCGCGCACCACCGGGGCGCCCGTGATCTTCGACGCCACCCATTCGGTGCAGCAGCCGGGCGGGAAGGGGACCTCCTCCGGCGGCGAGCGAGAGTTCGTGCCTGTGCTGGCGCGCGCGGCCGTCGCGGTCGGGGTTGCCGGCGTCTTCATCGAGACTCACCCGGATCCCGATCGGGCCCCCTCGGACGGCCCCAACATGGTGCCGCTGCGCGAGTTCGAAGCGCTGATCCGCAACCTGATGGGGTTCGACGCGCTGGCCAAGAGCATGTCCAACAGCACGTCAAAGAGCACCACGCGCTGATGCACCAGCCTGTGACCGGGCCGCCTTCGGACCAGAAGTTTCCGCCCGCGATCAACATCATCGCGCTCGCCGGCTTCTCGGCGGCGTTGTCGACGCGGGCGCTCGATCCGGTGCTGCCGCATGTCGCGGAGGATTTTTCGATCAGCATCACGACGGCCGCGAGCATCGCGGCCGGCTTTGCCTTGATCTACGCTCTGGTTCAGCCGGCGATCGGAGCGGCCGCGGATCTGTTCGGCAAGGCCCGCCTGATGACGGCGTGCCTGGCGCTGCTCGGCGTCGCCTCCATTATGGGGGCGCTCACGACGAGTTTCTCGGCCCTGTTTGCGACCCGCATCCTGGCCGGCATCGCCTCCGGCGGCGTGTTTCCGGTGGCGCTTGGCCTCACGGCCGATCTCGTCGCGCCCGCCAAGCGGCAGGTCGCGATCGGGCGCACCATGGCGGGTTCGATGACGGGCAATCTGCTCGGCGCGTCCGCCGCCGGAATCATCGGCGATTTCATCGGCTGGCGGGGCGTGCTCGTGATCCTCGGTGCGCTCGGCCTGATCGCAGCCATCGCGGTCGCGGCGGGTTTTCGCGGCGCTGCGCTGACTGCGCCGCCGAAGACCGACCTGAAGACCCTGCGGCAGGGCTATCGCACCATCTTCGCCAATCCCAACACGCGCTACTGCTACTCCGCCGTCTTCGTCGAAGGCTGCTGCGTGTTCGGCCTGTTTCCGTTCATCGCCGCGTTCCTGTTCGATCTCGGCGAAAGATCCTTGTCGATCGCGGGCATCGTGATCGCGGGTTTTGCGGTCGGCGGGCTGTTCTACACCTTCACCGTCTCGCGCATGCTGCCGCGGCTCGGCGTCAAGGGCATGATGATCGCAGGCGGCTGCCTCGTCGCGCTGCAACTCGGTGCGCTTGCTTTCGGTCCCGGCTGGAAGCTGCAATTCGCCAGCATGCTGGCGATGGGCTGGGGCTTCTACATGATCCATGGCTGCCTGCAGGTGTTCGCCAGCGAGCTCTCGATCGGGGCAAGGGCGACGGCGATGTCGCTGCACTCGTTCTTCTTCTTCATGGGGCAGACGGTCGGCCCGATCGCCTATGGCCTTGGCATCCAGCATGGCGGCAAGGTGCCGACCCTGCTTGCAAGCGCCGCGATCATGGTTGTGCTGGGGCTCGTCTGCTCCCGGCTGCTCAAGCCGCGCGCACCGTCCGACGCACGGGCCTGACGGACGTACCTTTCACGGGAGACGAACCTTGCCGGTATACATGGCACGAGGATTGCTTTGATTTTAGGCAAATCGAGGTGTGATCTTGGACGCCCAGACCAACCGTTCCAGTGCCGCCGGTGCGATCTCGACCGGATACCCTACCAGGCCACCGCTTCGGCGTTTCCTGACCGATTGCTATGAGGAATTCCGGGTCGATCATTCCGGCGAGCTGGCCGACTACATTCCCGAGCTGAAGCGCGCTAACCCCGACCATTTCGGCATCGCGCTCGTCACCATTGACGGCCATGTCTACGAGGTCGGCGACAGCGCGGTGCCGTTCACGATCCAGTCGGTCTCGAAGGCCTTTGTCTTCGCACTGGCGCTGGAGATGGTGGGCGAGGAGCGGGTCGCGGCCACCATCGGCGTCGAGCCGAGCGGCGAGGCCTTCAACTCGATCCGGCTCACCAACGACAACCGTCCCTTCAACCCCATGGTCAATGCCGGCGCGATCGCCTGCTCGGGCCTGATCTACGCGGAGGACGGGAAGGGCGCCTTCGAGCGCGTCCGCTCAAAGCTCAGCCAGTTCGCCGGCCGCGAGCTGGGGGTCGACGAGGCCGTGCATGCGTCGGAAGCTGCGACCGGCCACCGCAACCGCGCCATCGCCTGGCTGCTGCGGAATTATGCGGTCCTGCCTGATGACGTCGACGCCGTCCTCGACGTCTATTTCCGCCAATGCGCGATCCTCGTCACCGCGCGCGACCTCGCGGTAATGGCGGCGACGCTCGCCAATCGCGGCATCAACCCGGTGACGGGCGGGGAGGTGATCACGCCGCACGTCGTCGCGCGCACGCTCTCGGTGATGACGAGTTCGGGCATGTACGATTATGCCGGGGAGTGGACCTACCGCGTCGGCATTCCCGCCAAGAGCGGCGTCGGCGGCGGCATCGTCGCTGCGCTGCCCTCGCAGCTCGGGCTCGGCACCTTTTCGCCGCGGCTGGATGATCATTTCAACAGCGTACGCGGCCTGAAGGTCTGCGAGGCGCTGTCGGCGCGGTTCGACCTGCACATGCTCAATCGCAATGCCGACGTCCGCACCAGTATCATGGCGGATTACGACATCTACGGCATCTCCTCCCGCCGCAGCCGCCAGCCGCACGAGCAGCAGATACTCGACGAGCGCCACAGCGATATCCGCGTGCTCGAGCTGGTCGGCGCGATGAACTTCGGCACCATCGATTATGTCACGCGCCGGCTCGCCAGCGAGCCGCCGAACGCGCCGCTCCTGATCATCGATTTCCGTCGCGTTCCGGATCTCACCGCGGCCGGCGCGGAACTGCTTGGCGAAACACTGACTGCGCTCGGCAATATCGGCGTCACCACCATCCTGTCGGGTTTCGAGGAGACTTCGGCGGTGTGGGCTGTGATCGCCGCGCGCACGGCCGATCCTCGCCGGCTGCGGCGCTTTGCGTTGCTAGACGATGCCATCGAATGGGCGGAAGACCAGGTGATCTACCGGTTCGGCGGTTTCACGGACGCCAAGGAGAACGCGCATCTCGGCGAGCAGGCGCTGCTGGCCGAGCTCGACGCGGGCGAAATCGCCGCCATCGTCAGTCTGTCCACCACGCGGCGTTACGGCGCCGGCCAGCGCATCATTGCCGCCGGCGAGCCCGCCAATTCGCTGTTCTTCCTCCAGAGCGGCATGGTCAGCGTCAAGCTGCGCAGTGGCGTGCGGCTGGCGTCTTTCGGCCCCGGCATGGCGTTCGGCGAGATGGCCATTCTGGAGCAAACGCGCAGCGCCGACGTCTTTGCCGATACGCCCGTCGCCTGTCTCGAACTGCCGCTCGACAGCTTTGCCGACTATCGGCGGGTGCATCCCGAGGCGTCGCTGAAGATCATGCGCAATCTCGCGGCCATTCTGGCGCGGCGGCTGGTGCTGGCGAATGCGAAGGTGGATCTCCTGAGCGCGTATTAGGACCCGCCCAGGAGAAGGGCTGCGTCACTTCGCGTCGCCAGACGGGATCGGTTCCATGCCGCTGGCGATGATCGCATCACGCGCGGCGGGGGAGGCCAGGAACTTGATCAAGGCCCGGCCGGCCTCCGGTTCTTTCGAACCGGTCGCGATGCCCGCGGAGAAGATCGTGATCTTCTGCAGCTCGTTCGGCAGCGGTCCGACGATGTCGATGCCCCTGACCGGCTTCAGCTCGCTGATCTGCTGAAAGCCGATCTCGGCCTCTCCGTGCGCGACGATCTCGCCGACCGGCGTCGCCGGAATCTTGCGGGCCTTGTCCTTCATGACGTCGGCGATGCCGAGCTTCTCGAACATCTCGGTCGAGACATAGACGCCGCTGGCGCTGTCGGAATAGGCGATCGTCTTCGCCGCCAGCAGCGTGCGCTTGACCGCCTCCACCGAACTGATGTCCGGCTTCGGCGCCCCGGCCTTGACGGCAACGCCGATCGGCGATCGGGTCAGGTCGATTTGGCTGCCGGCAACAACCTTGCCCTTGCTGGCGAGGTCGCTGAGGGCATAGCCCACCATGATCAGGACGTCGGCTGGTTCGCCGCGCTCGAGCCTGACAGGGATTGCATTCGCGGTGGTCCCCATCGAGGGCCCATATTCCGTGAGCACCTTGTTGCCGGTGGCTTTCTCGAACTCGGGGACGAGCGCCTTGTAGGCCGCCGTCAGGCCGCCAGAGATCATCACCCGGACTTCGGCCGCGCTGGACGGGCCGGTCAGCCACACGACGCTCAGAACGCCCAGCGCAAGGTTGCGGATCTTTGCCGACATCGATGTCATCGTTTCTTGTCTCCGTTTAACCACGCCCGCGATACGGCGCGACGCCTTGCTCGGGCACCCAGAGGCCCTTCGGCACCCGTCCGGTCTGCCAGAACACGTCGATCGGGATGCCGCCGCGCGGATACCAGTAGCCGCCGATGCGCAGCCATTTCGGCTTGATCTCGGCGGCGATGCGCTTGCCGATCATCACGGTGCAGTCCTCGTGGAAGGCGCCGTGATTGCGGAAGCTTGCGATGTAGAGTTTCAGCGATTTCGACTCCAGCAGCCATTGGCCGGGCGCATAGTCGATCATCAGATGGGCGAAATCCGGCTGGCCCGTCACCGGGCAGAGCGAGGTGAATTCCGGCACGGTGAACCGGACCAGATAATCGGTGCCGGCTTGTGGATTGGGCACGCGGTCGAGCTTGGCCTTCTCGGGCGTATCAGGCCATTCCACCGCGCGGCCGAGCTGCAGGTCAGGGGAGTTCTTCGCTTTGCTGGGTGTTTTCGACATCGATCCGCCTCCGTGGCGCCCTCTTAGCCAATCATGCGATGGCCGTCACCCGGCCTTTTCCGCTTCGATGCATTGCGGTAGAAGCACCGCCAACTGCCCCCCTGTTCCCCGAAAAGAGGCCCTCATGACCGCCATCATCGACATCATCGGACGCGAAATCCTGGATAGCCGCGGCAATCCCACCGTCGAGGTCGATGTCGTGCTGGAAGACGGTGCGCTGGGCCGTGCCGCCGTGCCGTCCGGCGCCTCCACCGGCGCCCATGAAGCCGTGGAACTGCGCGACGGCGACAAGTCCCGCTATCTCGGCAAGGGCGTCACCAAGGCGGTCGGCGCCGTCAACGGCGAGATCTTCGACGCCCTGAGCGGCCTCGATGTCGAGCAGCAGGCCCAGATCGACCAGATCATGATCGATCTCGACGGCACGCCGAACAAGAGCCGGCTGGGCGCCAACGCCATCCTCGGCGTCTCGCTCGCCTGCGCCAAGGCAGCCGCGAACTCGCTCGACATGCCGCTCTATCGCTACGTCGGCGGCACCTCGGCGCGGCTCTTGCCGGTGCCGATGATGAATATCATCAATGGCGGCGTGCATGCCGACAACCCGATCGACTTCCAGGAGTTCATGATCCTGCCCGTCGGCGCCCCGTCCTTCGCCGAAGGCCTGCGCTATGGCGCGGAAGTGTTCCACACCCTGAAGTCCGAATTGAAGAAGGCCGGCCACAACACCAATGTCGGCGACGAGGGCGGCTTTGCCCCGAACCTGCCGTCGGCGGATGCCGCGCTGGAATTCGTCATGAACGCGATCGGCAAGGCCGGCTACAAGGCAGGCACCGACATCGTGATCGGCCTCGACTGCGCCTCCACCGAGTTCTTCAAGGAAGGCAAATACGTCTATGAAGGCGAGGGCAAGACCCGTTCGATCTCCGAGCAGGCCAAATATCTCGCCGACCTCGTCGGCCGCTATCCGATCGTCACCATCGAGGACGGCATGTCCGAAGACGACATGGACGGCTGGAAGGAGCTCACGGACCTGATCGGCAAGAAGTGCCAGCTCGTCGGCGACGACCTCTTCGTCACCAACGTCAAGCGCCTCGCCGAAGGCATCAAGGCCGGCCGCGCCAACTCGATCCTGATCAAGGTCAACCAGATCGGCACGCTGACCGAGACGCTCGCCGCCGTCGAGCTGGCGCACAAATGGGGCTACACCTCCGTGATGTCGCACCGCTCCGGCGAGACCGAGGATTCCACCATCGCCGATCTCGCGGTCGCCACCAATTGCGGACAGATCAAGACCGGCTCCCTTGCGCGGTCCGATCGCACTGCCAAATACAACCAGCTCCTGCGCATCGAGCAGCAGCTCGGCAAGCAGGCGCTGTACGGCGGCAAGGCGGCACTGAAGGCGCTGGCATAAGCCGGCGCCTGGCAACGATGAGGGGAGGATCGACATGAGCGACGGCAACACCGGCCTGCAACTGCGTTCGCTGATCAGGAAGAGCGGCGAGCTCGAGATCTCGCTGCTCGACGTGCCGACCCCCGAGCCCGGCCCGGACGAGGTCGTCGTCCGCGTCGAGGCGGCCCCGATCAACCCGTCCGACCTCGGCCTCCTGATCGGCGCTGCCGACATGAGCACGGCGAAGACCTCCGGCACGAAGGACGCGCCGGTCATCACCGCGAAGGTGCCTGACGGCGCGATGCGGGCGATGGCGGGCCGGCTCGACGAATCCATGCCGGTCGGCAACGAAGGCGCGGGCGTGGTCATCAAGACCGGCTCGTCGGATGCCGCGAAGGCACTGATGGGCAAGACCGTCGCGATGATCGGCGGCGCCATGTATGCGCAGTACCGCACCTTGAAAGTCCGCGAGTGCCTGCCGTTGCCCGAGGGCACGACGCCGGCTGAAGGCGCCTCCTGCTTCGTCAATCCGCTCACCGCGCTCGGCATGACCGAGACGATGCGGCGCGAAGGCCACAAGGCGCTGGTGCACACCGCCGCTGCCTCCAATCTCGGGCAGATGCTGAACAAGATCTGCATCAAGGACGGCATCCCGCTGGTCAACATCGTGCGCAGCAAGGAGCAGGCCGACATCCTGCACAAGATCGGCGCCAAATACGTCGTTGATTCCACGGCGCCGAGCTTCCATGCCGATCTCACCCAGGCGCTGGTCGAGACCGGCGCCACCATCGCCTTCGATGCGATCGGCGGCGGCAAGCTGGCCGGCGACATTCTCAACTGCATGGAAGTTGCGATCAACAAGACCGCGAAGGAATACAGCCGCTACGGTTCCAACGTGCACAAGCAGGTCTATGTCTACGGCGCGCTCGACGTCCGCCCGATCGAGCTGCCGCGCGGCTTCGGCATGGCCTGGGGTGTCGGCGGCTGGCTGCTGTTTCCGTTCCTGATGAAGATCGGACCGGCGGACGGGGCCCGGCTGCGCCAGCGCGTGGTCGACGAATTGAAGACCACCTTCGCCAGCCACTACACCAAGGTGGTGTCGCTTGCCGAGGCGCTCGATCCCGCCAATATCGCGGTCTACGCCAAACGCGCCACCGGCGAAAAATTCCTCATCGCCCCAAATAAATAATCGTGAAGTGCGACGGCACATCACCCAAAGAAGGTCTTGCCTTCTGAGCGAAGCGGGAGATTATTCCGCCGCCATTTGTAAGCGGAAAAACCGCAGGCGCTCAGAAGGGGACCTCTCCATGACCGATCTCAATCGCCGCCATTTGCTCGCAGGCGCCGCAGCCTTCGGTGCGGCCGCCATGACCGGCCTCCGGCCGACCGCCTCCAGTGCCGCAGTGCCGCAAGCCGGGACGCAGGTGCCGGGCTTCTACCGCTACAAGGTCGGCGCTTACGAGTGCACCTCGATTAATGACGGTGCGCGCACCTTCCCGATGCCCGACAAGTTCGTCGTCAACGTGCCGAAGGACGAGGCGCTGGCCGCCGGCGAGGCGTCCTACATGCCCAAGGGCATGGTCACGGTGCCGTTTAATCCGCAGCTCATCAACACCGGATCCAAGCTCGTGCTGATCGATGCCGGTAACGGCGTCGCCAATCTCGAGCCGAGCAAGGGCGCGGTCGGCCGCACCCTGCAGAACCTCGCCGCCGCCGGCGTCGACCCCAAGAGCATCGACGTCGTGCTGCTCTCGCATCTGCATCCCGACCATACCAACGGCATTCGGCTCGCCGACGGCGCGCTCGCGTTCCCGAACGCCGAGATCATGGTGCCGGGCAAGGACTGGGAATTCTGGACCAGCGAGGACAACGCGGCCAAGGCCGAGTCCAACGGGATGATGAAGAACTACTTTGCCAACGTGAAGAAGACCTTTGCCGGCCTCGAGTCCAAGGTGACCAAGTACGAGTGGGGCAAGGAGGTTGCTCCGGGCATCACCTCGATCGCGACACCCGGCCACACCCCGGGTCACACCTCCTTCGCGGTCGCCTCGGGCGACGCCAAGGTACTGATCCAGTCGGACGTCACCAACATTCCGGAATTCTTCCTGCGCAATCCGGACTGGCATGTCGTGTTCGACACCGATGCCGCGCTGGCCCAGGAAACCCGCCACAAATTCTACGACATGGCGGCCGCCGAGAAGGCGACCGTGATCGGATTCCACTTCACGTTCCCCTCGGTCGGCCATGTCGAGAAGGACGGCGCGAAGTACCGCCTGATCCCGTCGGCCTGGAATCCGACGATCTGAGCGGATTGGCAGATTTGTGCGAGAGATCAGGCCGCCGCTGGGCGGCCTGATTGTTTTGGAGCGTAGCCCGGAAGGAGCGAAGCGCAATCCGGGGCCGCATCCAGAAACACAGTGTTTCCAAACCGGACCAGTTCATGCACTTGCATCCATTGCCCCGGATCGTTTAAGTGCCGGCCCGGCACTCCCGCTCCAGACCACAAGGACAATCCATGGCCTACAACATCGTCACGATCGCCGGCAGCCTGCGCAAGGACAGCTTCTCGCTGAAGATCGGCCATGCGCTGGCCAAACTCGCGCCGGCCTCGCTCAAGCTCGAAGTCATCACGCCCGCGGGTATCTCGTTCTTCAACCAGGACCTTGAGGCCGCGCCCCCGGCGGACTGGCTGGCCTTCCGAGACAAGCTCCAGAAGTCGGACGGCGTCCTCTTCATCACGCCCGAATACAACCGCGCGATCCCCGGCGTTCTGAAGAACGCCATCGACATCGCCTCGCGTCCCTATGGCAAGAGCTCGTTCAACGGCAAGCCGGTCGGCATCATCTCCAACTCGCCGGGCCCGCAGGGTGGCGTCAGCGCCGCCAAATCGCTGCAGCACATCCTGCCCGGCATTGCCGGCCCGATCATGCAGCAGCCGGAGACCTACCTCAACGCAGTCGGCGATGCCTTCGATGCCGACGGCAATCTGGTGAAGGACTCGCTGAAGGACGTCCTCAAGGCCTATATCGACGCCTTCGCGGCTCACGTGGCCAAGCATCACGGCTGAGGTCCTCCGTCACGGCCGGGCAAAAGCGCGAAGCGCGTCTTCGCGCTGGATGTCCCAGCCATCCACGTGCTTGCTTAGATGAAGAATGGGGATGCCCGGCACAAGACCGGGCATGACGCCTGGTGAGGCAGGGCCCGTCTATTGCGCTCGGCCAGCGACCGGGCAGGGAGCCATTAGCTCGCCCTTAACCAACCTGTCTCATCTTCCCAAAATGGTCTCCCGCGCCCGCCTGAAATCGATCCTCACCGGCCTTGCCCTCTATGCGATGGCGGCCGCCATCGTCGGCTATTTTGGCGTCAACGCCTATACCGGCAAATACGGGCTCAACGCCCGCCAGGAGCTCGATCAGGAGATCATCGCGCTGACCAGCGAGCTGGCCCAGCTCAAGCGCGAGCGCGCCAGGAGCGAGCAACGCGTCTCGCTGCTGCGCACCGAAAGAATCGACCCCGACATGCTGGACGAACGGGCGCGCTTCCAGCTCGACTACGCCAATCCGCACGATCTCATTCGGATGATCCCGGCGAAGTGATGCGCCGCCGAGGCCTCCGCCGTCCGCGCGCCCAACTGCCTGTCACTGATTCCATCGCTCGGCTTCGACCGAGACATGCGCAGGGCGCGTTGCCGTCGTGCCGGCGACGCGGACAAGTCCGCGATCTCTGCATTCCCAACACCTTCGCGTGAGCGAGCAGAGCGAATGTTGCCCGATCGGAGCCAAACATTGTGCAATATTTCGATCACGTTGCAGTGCGGCATAACGAAACTTGCGCTGCATCGCTGCGGTGCTTTCGCGCGCGTTTGAACTGGGTTAGAGAGGTCGAAAGTTTTCTCTGACCCGGAATTCCTATGGCCGCACCCAAGAAAGCCGCCGCAAGCACCACCCAAGACAAGCTCCAAGACAAGCCCCAAGACAAACCTCACGACAAGACCAACGGCGGTTCGCCCCCGGAATTCACCAAGGAGCAGGAGCTCAAGGCGTTCCGCGATATGCTCCTGATCCGGCGGTTCGAGGAAAAGGCCGGCCAGCTCTACGGCATGGGCGCGATCGGTGGCTTCTGCCATCTCTATATCGGCCAGGAAGCCGTGGTGGTCGGCATGCAGATGGCCCTGAAGCCGGGCGACCAGGTCATCACCGGCTACCGCGATCACGGCCATATGCTCGCCACCGGCATGGACGCCAACGGCGTCATGGCCGAACTCACGGGACGCCGCGGCGGCTATTCCAAGGGCAAGGGCGGCTCCATGCACATGTTCAGCAAGGAGAAGCACTTCTACGGCGGCCACGGCATCGTCGGTGCCCAGGTCTCGCTCGGCACCGGGCTTGCCTTCGCCAACAACTATCGCGGTAACGACAATGTCAGCGTCACCTATTTTGGCGATGGCGCGGCCAACCAGGGCCAGGTCTATGAGAGCTTCAACATGGCGGAGCTCTGGAAGCTGCCGGTGATCTACGTCATCGAGAACAACCGCTACGCCATGGGCACCGCGGTCTCGCGCGCTTCGGCGCAGCAGGACTTCTCCCGGCGTGGTGTGTCCTTCAACATCCCCGGACTGCAGGTCGACGGCATGGATGTCCGTGCCGTGAAGGCCGCCGGCGATGAAGCCGTGGCCTGGTGCCGCTCCGGCAAGGGGCCGATGATTCTGGAAATGCAGACCTACCGCTATCGCGGTCACTCGATGTCGGACCCGGCAAAATACCGGACGCGCGAAGAGGTCGAGAAGGTCCGCCACGACCAGGACCCGATCGAGCAGGTGCGCAACCGCCTGCTGGCCGCCAAGGTCACCGAGGCCGATCTCAAGGCGATCGACGCCGAGGTGCGCGACATCGTCAACGCGTCTGCCGACTTTGCCCAGCACGATCCCGAGCCGGATGCAGCCGAGCTCTGGACCGACATTTACCGCTGAACGCGCGCAAGCTTTCTCTTGGAGTCGATATGCCAATTCAAGTGCTGATGCCCGCGTTGTCGCCCACGATGGAGAAGGGCAACCTTTCCAAATGGCTCAAAAAAGAGGGTGAGGCGATCAAGTCCGGCGATGTCATCGCCGAGATCGAAACCGACAAGGCCACCATGGAGGTCGAGGCGACCGACGAGGGCACGCTCGGCAAGATCCTGATCCCCGAAGGCACTGCCGACGTCGCCGTGAACACGCCGATCGCGACCATTCTTTCCGATGGCGAGAGCGCCGCCGATCTTGCCAAGGCGCCTGCGCCGGCCAGGCAGGAGAAGGCGGTCGAGTCCGCTCCGCCCGCCACTGCAAAGGCCGAAGCGCCCGCGCCCAAGGCTGCGGCCGCGCCCAAGGCTGCGCCGGCGCCGCAGGCTGCCGCCGAGCCCGATCCGGAAGTGCCCGCGGGCACCGAGATGGTGACGCAGACCATCCGCGAAGCGCTGCGCGATGCCATGGCTGAAGAGATGCGCCGCGACGCCGACGTCTTCGTAATGGGCGAGGAAGTCGCCGAATATCAGGGTGCCTACAAGGTCACCCAGGGCCTGCTGCAGGAATTCGGCCCCAAGCGCGTGATCGACACCCCGATCACCGAACACGGTTTTGCCGGCGTCGGCGTCGGCGCCGCCATGACCGGCCTGAAGCCGATCGTCGAATTCATGACCTTCAACTTCGCCATGCAGGCGATCGACCAGATCATCAACTCCGCCGCCAAGACGCTCTACATGTCCGGCGGCCAGATGGGCTGCTCGATCGTGTTCCGCGGGCCCAACGGCGCCGCCGCGCGCGTCGCCGCCCAGCACAGCCAGGATTATTCGTCCTGGTACTCGAACATTCCGGGTCTCAAGGTCGTCGCACCGTTCTCGGCCGCCGACTACAAGGGCCTGCTCAAGGCCGCGATCCGCGATCCCAATCCGGTGATCTTCCTCGAGAACGAGGTGCTCTACGGTCACACCGGCGAGGTGCCCAAGCTCGACGATTTCATCATCCCGATCGGCAAGGCGCGCATCGCGCGCGCCGGCAGCCATGTCAGCATCATCTCCTGGTCGAATGGCATGACCTATGCGCTCAAGGCGGCCGAGGAGCTTGCCAAGGAGGGCATCGAGGCCGAGGTGATCGACCTGCGTACGCTGCGTCCGATGGATACCGAGACCTTCATCAACTCCGTCAAGAAGACCGGGCGTGCCGTCACGGTGGAGGAGGGCTGGGCCCAGAGCGGCGTGGGCGCCGAGATCGCCGCGCGCATCATGGAAAACGCCTTCGACTATCTGGATGCGCCGGTTGCGCGCGTTTCGGGCAAGGACGTGCCGATGCCCTATGCCGCCAACCTGGAGAAGCTCGCGCTGCCATCGGTAGCGGAAGTCGTCGAGGCCGCCAAAGCCGTCTGCTACAGGTAGACCATGGCGGGCCCGAAGGAGCAGCCGCTGCCGCCCGACGTCATGACCCGCGATGACGCGGTCGAGATCCTGCGCGTCTTCGTGCTGGACGGCGGGTTGTCGATGGCGTTCCAGCGCGCCTTCGAGGAGCCCGACATGTGGGGCCTGCTGCTGGTCGATCTCGCCCGCCACGCAGCGCGCGCCTATGCGCGCGAGAGCGAATATACCGAGGAAGACGCCCTGAACCGGATCCTCGAGATGTTCCAGGCCGAGATCGAGCGTCCCACCGACACCGGCACAACGACATCGCGCGGGAAGGGGCACTGACCGTGGCGATCGAAACCCACCATTTCGGCAGTCCCTGGATCGATCGTGCCGACGACCGCTCCAGCGCCATGATGAAGAACCGGCGTTCCGTCCCGGCCAATGATCGCCTGTGGCAGGGCGACATCGGCAACTGAATCTACGTCCTGTTCGTCCTCGCTTCCGGGGACGAATTTTTGAAAAGTTTGTCTTGAGGTCAGCATGCCCATCAACATCCTGATGCCCGCTCTCTCGCCGACGATGGAGAAGGGCAACCTCGCCAAGTGGCTGAAGAAGGAAGGCGACAAGGTCAAAGCCGGCGACGTCATCGCCGAGATCGAGACCGACAAGGCCACCATGGAGGTGGAGGCCATCGACGAAGGCACGATTGCCAAGATCCTGGTGCCGGAGGGGACGCAGGACGTTCCCGTCAATGACGTGATCGCGGTCCTTGCGGGCGAGGGTGAGGACGTGAAGGCCGCGGGGAGCGCCAGGCCCGGCGCGTCGGCCGCACCGCCCAAAGCTGCTGATAAGGCGGCCGACAAGCCTGCTGAGACGCCCGCTGCTGCGTCGGCTCCGGCTGCTGCGCCTGCCGCACCCAAGGCGGCTCCGCCGCCCGCTGCGGCTCCGGCCCTGCAGGCCGCGGCTCCCGCCGCGCAGAGCAACGGCCTTGGCGGCCGCGTGTTCTCCTCGCCGCTCGCCCGCCGTCTTGCCAAGGACGCCGGCATCGACGTGTCGATGGTGACGGGCACGGGCCCGCACGGCCGCGTGGTCGCCCGCGACGTCGAGCAGGCCAAGTCGGGCAAGGGCCTCAAGGCGCCCGCGGCGGCGCCGACATCAGGTGCGCCCTCGATCGCACCCACCATGTCCGACAAGCAGATCCTGTCGCTGTTCGAGCCCGGCTCCTACGAGGTGGTCCCGCATGACGGCATGCGCCGCACGATCGCGCAGCGCCTGACCGCGTCGATCCAGAACGTCCCCCACTTCTATCTCACGATGGACTGCGACATCGGCAAGCTGCTCGCCGCGCGCGAGGAGATCAACGCGGCTGCGCCGAAGGACAAGGAGAAGAAGCCGCTCTACAAGATCTCGGTCAACGACTTCGTCATCAAGGCGATGGCGGTTGCGCTGCAGAAAATTCCGAACTGCAATGTGAGCTGGACCGAAAGCGGCATGGTCAAGCACCACCATTCCGATGTCGGGGTCGCCGTTGCGATGCCCGGCGGCCTGATCACGCCGATCATCCGGAAGGCCGAGACCAAGACGCTTTCGACCATCTCCAACGAGATGAAGGATTTCGCCGCGCGCGCGCGGTCTCGCAAATTGAAGCCCGAGGAATACCAGGGCGGCACCACCGCAGTTTCCAACCTCGGCATGTACGGCATCAGCCACTTTACCGCCGTGATCAACCCGCCGCATGCGACCATTCTGGCGGTCGGTACCAGCGAGGAGCGGCCCGTGGTGCGCGCTGGCAAGATCGAGATCGCGCACATGATGAGCGTGACCCTGTCCTGCGACCACCGCGCCATCGACGGTGCGCTCGGCGCCGAGTTGATTGGCGCCTTCAAGCAGCTGATCGAAAACCCCGTCATGATGATGGTGTGAGCCAGGAACGGTGAATGCGTAGGGTGGGCAAAGGCGCAAGGCGCCGTGCTCACCTTGTTTCATAGCGTTGAAAGGCGGTGGGCACGCTTCGCTTTGCTCACCCTGCGAAGTTCAGTTGAATGGGAGCCTCTATGGCCGACACATCCTTCGACGTCATCATCATCGGCTCCGGCCCCGGCGGCTACGTCGCTGCGATCCGCGCCGCGCAGCTCGGCCTCAAGACCGCGATCGTCGAAAAATCCTATCTCGGCGGCATTTGCCTGAACTGGGGCTGCATCCCGACCAAGGCGCTCTTACGCTCAGCCGAGATCTATCACTACATGCAGCACGCCGGGGATTACGGCCTCTCGGCCGACAACATCTCCTACGATCCGAAGGCCGTGGTGCAGCGCTCGCGCGGCGTCTCGAAGCGGTTGAACGACGGCGTCGGCTTCCTGATGAAGAAGAACAAGGTCAGCGTGATCTGGGGCGCGGCCTCGATCGACGCGCCCGGCAAGATCACGGTGAAAAAATCCGACGTCGAGGCGCCCAAGGGCGTGCTGGGCGAGGGCAGCTATCAGGCCAAGCACATCATCGTCGCGACCGGCGCGCGGCCGCGCGTCTTGCCGGGGCTCGAGCCCGACAAGAAGCTGATCTGGACCTATTTCGAGGCGATGGTGCCGGAGAAAATGCCGAAGTCGCTGCTGGTCGTCGGCTCCGGCGCGATCGGTATCGAGTTCGCATCGTTCTTCAAGACCATGGGCTCCGACGTCACCGTGGTCGAGGTGCTGCCGCAGATCCTGCCCGTCGAGGACGCCGAGATCGCGGGGTTTGCACGCAAGCGGCTGGAGAAGCAGGGCATCAAGATCATGTCCTCGACCAAGGTGACGAAGCTCGAGAAGAAGGCCGACAGCGTCGTCGCCACCATCGACGACGGCAAGGGCAAGCCCGTCACCACCGAGTTCGATCGGGTGATCTCGGCGGTCGGCGTCGTCGGCAACATCGAAAACCTCGGCCTCGAAAAGCTCGGGGTGAAAACCGACCGCGGCTGCATCGTGATCGACGGCTATGGCAAGACCAACGTGCCCGGCATCTACGCCATCGGCGACGTCGCAGGTCCGCCCATGCTCGCCCACAAGGCCGAGCATGAGGGCGTGATCTGCGTGGAGGCGATCAAGGGTCTGCATCCGCATCCCATGGACAAGCTGCTGATCCCCGGCTGCACCTATTGCAATCCGCAGGTCGCTTCGGTGGGGCTGACCGAAGCCAAGGCAAAAGAGAACGGCCGCGAAATCCGCGTCGGCCGCTTCCCCTTCGTCGGCAACGGCAAGGCGATCGCGCTCGGCGAGGATCAGGGCCTGGTCAAGGTCATCTTTGACAAGACAACCGGCCAGCTCCTCGGCGCCCACATGGTCGGCGCCGAAGTCACCGAGCTGATCCAGGGCTACGTCGTCGCCATGAATCTGGAGACCACGGAAGAAGAGCTGATGCACACGGTGTTCCCGCATCCGACGCTGTCGGAGATGATGAAGGAAGCGGTGCTGGATGCATATGGACGTGTGTTGAATATCTAAACCCGTCATCCTGAGGCGCTCGCCCCTTCGGCGAGCCTCGAAGGATGTACGGCCGGGATACGGCAGGGCCGTCGCCCTTCGAGGCCCTTCATACGGCGCGTTGCGCCGCATGAAGAGTGCCTCAGGGTGATGGATTTCACAGCGAACACGAGAACAAGAACAGGGAAACACCCATGCACGACAACGACAACATCACCATCGAACGCCCGACCTTCGTCACCCATCTCGAATGTGCGATGGAGGGCGACCACTACGCCGCGGACCAGGTCCACAATCTCTCCAAGGCCGGCAAGCCGCTGCTGGTGCGCTACGACCTCGCAGGTGTGAAGCAGGCGCTGACCAAAGAGGCGCTCAGCCAGCGCCCCGCCGACATGTGGCGCTATCGCGAGCTCTTGCCGGTGCGCAAATGCCAGGACATCGTCTCGCTCGGCGAGGTCACGACGCCGCTGATCCGGCTGCCGAAGCTCGCCAAGAAGCTCGGCGGCGGCGAGATCATCGTCAAGGACGAGGGGCGCCTGCCAACCGGATCGTTCAAGGCGCGCGGACTCGTGATGGCGGTGTCGATGGGCAAGGCGCTCGGCATCAAGCACATGGCGATGCCGACCAACGGCAATGCCGGCGCCGCGCTCGCGGCCTATGCGACGTCCTGCGGCATCAAGACCACGATCTTCTGCCCGGCCGACACGCCCGAAGTGAATGTCAGCGAGATCGAGCTGCAGGGCGCGACCGTCTACCGCGTCAACGGCTATATCGACGATTGCGGCAAGATCGTCGGCGAGGGCAAGGCCAAGGTCGGCTGGTTCGACACCTCGACCTTGAAGGAGCCGTACCGCATCGAGGGCAAGAAGACGATGGGTCTGGAACTCGCCGAGCAGCTCGGCTGGGATGTGCCCGACGTGATCTTCTATCCGACCGGCGGCGGCACCGGCCTGATCGGCATGTGGAAGGCGTTCGACGAGCTGGAAAAGATCGGCTTCATCGGCTCAAAGCGCCCGCGCATGGTTGCGGTGCAGGCGTCCGGCTGCGCGCCGATGGTGCGGGCCTATGAGGCCGGCACCGAGCATGCGACGCGCTGGGAGGACGCCCACACCATCGCGTCCGGCATCCGCGTGCCGCAGGCGATCGGCGACTTCCTCATCCTGCGCGCGGTGCGGCAGAGCAACGGCTTTGCCATTGCGGTCGACGACGACAGGATTTCGGCGGCGCTGAACGAGGTCGCGCGCGAGGAGGGGCTCTTGCTGTGCCCCGAGGGCGCCGCGACCTACGCCGCCTACAAGGACAGCCTCGCCGACGGCCGCGTCAGCAAGACCGACCGCGTGATGCTGTTCAACTGCGCCATCGGCCTGAAATATCCGCTGCCGCCGGTGACCCGCACGCTCGATCGCCACAAGCCGATCGATTACGTCCAGTTCTGAGGGCGGGTGTTCCGACGATCGTGCCGATCAGGATCCGCCCTGCGCGGATCCTGATCCTGACCGCCGTGGCCACATGCGGTCCAGGGTGCCGTCCTTGAGGACGACCACGTGCCAGATCGTCGCCAGGACATGCATGGCGACGGCGACATAGACGACCCAGGCGAGCAGGTCATGGCTCACCTCGCCGAAATGGGCGACCCCCTCCTGTCCCGCGAACACGCGCGGCAGCTCGAAGGTTCCGAAATATCTCAGCCGATAATTGCCGGCAGACGAGAACAGATATCCGGTCACGGGCATGGCCAGGAGCAGGACGTAGAGGCCGAGATGGTTCAGTCCGCTCGCCAGTCTGATGAAGAGACTGGATGTGTGAGGCTGCGGCGGCGCCTTGACGATGGCCCGCACCAACAGACGCAGGATCGAGATGACGAGAACCGTCACACCGAGCGATTTGTGCACTTCGAGCAGTTCGCGCCGCGGGGACGTCCCGGCCGGCTGCAGTCCGCAATAGAAGCCGATCAGTGCGGCAGTGATGAAGAGGAGGGCGGTGATCCAGTGAATCCACCGCATCGGGCGCGCATAAGCTTGCATTCAGGGCCGTCGTAACGATCTGTCGCCGATCGTGTCGACCGCACCCCCGAACATCCGCGGGATAGCCGATCACAACTCAGCCGCAGCCTCATGCTGCCCGGCGACGAAATAGGTCCTTCGCAGTGATGTGTCTATTGCCGTTCGCGTGATATGGAAGGGATTCAAAACGGGCGCGACCTTGATGTCGCAAACCGGTCGATGGGTGGAATGCGGGAGGAACGATGCGTGCATTGCTGATGGCGCTTGTTGCCGGGAGTTTTGTTGTCGGAGGTCCGGGCTTTGCGCCGGTGGCCGCGGCGGACACTTATCCGTCCCGCCCCATCACCATCATCGTGCCGTTCGCGGCCGGTGGCCCGTCGGATGCGATGGCGCGTGTGCTTGGCGAGCGGATGCGGATGTCACTCGGTCAGCCGCTGGTGATCGAGAACGTCACCGGTGCGGGTGGCTCGATCGGCGTCGGCCGCGCCGTGCAGTCGCCGCCGGACGGCTACACCATCTCGTTCGGCCATCTCGGCACCCACGTCGCCAACGGCGCGGTCTACCAGCTCAAATACGATCTGGTCGCCGACCTCGAACCGGTGGTGCTGCTGCCGAGTAACCCGATGATCGTCGTCAGCAAGACCGCGGTGCCCGCGACTTCGCTGAAAGAGCTGATCGAATGGTTGAAATCCCGTCCGTCGCCTGCGACGGCAGGCACCGCCGGGGCAGGTTCCGGCAGCCACATCGCCGGCGTCTATTTCGAAAGCGTCTCCGGCATCAAGCTGCAATACGTCCCGTATCGCGGCACGGCGCCTGCGCTGAACGACCTCATCGCCGGCCAGATCGACGTCATCATCGACCAGACCTCCAACTCCATCACCCAGGTCCGCGCCGGCACCATCCGCGCCTACGCCATCACCGACGACAAGCGCCTCGCCTCCGCGTCCGAGATTCCGACTGCGGAGGAGGCCGGGCTCAAGGGCTTCAACATGACGCTGTGGTCGGGCCTCTGGGTGCCCAGGGGCACGCCGAAGGAGATCGTCACGAGGCTCAACGCCGCCGCCGTCGAGGCGCTGAGCGATCCGGCCGTGAAGAAGCAACTCGAAGGCCTCGGCCTCGAGATGACGCCGCAGGACCAGTTGACGCCCGAAGCCCTCGGCGCGCGCCAGAAGGCCGAGATCGCCAAATGGTGGCCGATCATCAAGGCGGCGAACATCAAGGTGGAGTGAGACGGCGCGCTGGCGCTTACTGCGCTCCCGTAAACCCCACCGGCGTCGCGACGGCCGCGGCATCCTTCGCCACCACGCGCTCGCCGCTCTTGCCCGCGACGATGCCGCTGCCCTCGAACCGCGCGCGGTAGACCTGCACGTTTTCCATCACGCGCTGGACGTAGTTGCGCGTCTCCGACAGCGGGATGCGCTCGACCCAGTCGACCGGATCGACCTTGGCATCGCGGGGATCGCCGCGCGCCTGCACCCATTCGCGGACACGGCCGCGGCCGGCATTGTAGCCGGCGAAGGTCATGATCTGGTTGCCGCGATATTCCGACATCAGCGCGCTGAGCTCGGCCGCGCCCATCTGCGTGTTGTAGACGGGATCGGAGACCATCCTGTCCCAGTCATAGGTGAGGCCGAAGCGTTTTGCGGTGTCGCGGCCCGCCTCCGGCGTCACCTGCATCAGGCCGACGGCGTTGGCGGCGGACTTGTCGCGCTGGTCGAACGAGCTTTCAGTGCGCGCCACCGAATAGATCACGCTGGTCTCGATCGCCGGCGCGACCTGCTTGTGCTCGGGGATGCCGATGGTCGGGAAGGCGTAATGGTCCAGCGCGAGCCCGCGCGCCAGCGCCGACTTGCCGACCTCCAGCATCACGCGCGCATCGTTCCGCCGGCTGGCGAGTTCGCCGAGCGCTTCGAGCGCTGTGACGTCGGTGCTCTCCTTCGCGAAATCCTCGGCATAGGAGAACACCAGATCGCGCTCGCCGATGCCGTAGAGCATCTCGGCCGCACGCACGCGCTCGTCCGCATCAGGCGTATCCGCAGCGGCCGCTCCGGGCGAGGGCGGACGCAGCTCGATACGGTCGAGGCCGAGCCTGGCGCGGGCCAGCTGGCCGTAATAGGCGGTCGGATAGCGCGCCGCCGCCTGATAGCTCAGCTGCGCATCCGCGGTCGCATTCATCGCCTCGGCCGCGCGGCCGCGCCAGTAATGCGCGCGCGACAGCGCGAGCGGATTGGCGGAGCCTTCGTCGATCGCGGCGAAGTGCACCATCGCCGCCCTGGGATCGTCGAGAAAGCGCAGCGCGATCCAGCCGCACATGAAGTGATGGTCGACACGGTAGACTTCCATCGCCGGCACGGCCGCGGTACGCACGACGTCGTAAGCGGTCTTGCTTTTGCCCTGGTCGAGCAGCTTGCGCGCGAGCAGGCGCCGCTCGCGCCACCAGGCGTCGGTGTCCTGCGCTGCCATCGTGTCGGGCGCGGCGGCCAGGATCGCCTCGGCGGCGTCGTCGATGCGGTCGTTCTGCAGGTGCCATTGCGCGCGGCACAGGACATAGCCGAGATCGCGGCGTGCTTCGGCCGGGACGTCCTCGAGAGCATCCTTGGCCTTGTTGGCCTTGCCGGTGACCGCCGCGCAGGCCTTGACGATCGCGAGCGCATCTTCGCCGAGGCGCTTGGCGGCGCGCCGCGCACCGGCATAGTCTTTGGCGCCGAGGCGCTTGTCCATGCGGGCGCGATGATCGTCGGCGGTGAGCAGATCGCGGAACGCCTCAAAGGTTTCCTCCTCGCTGCGCTCGGACAATTCGTCGCTGCGCCAGGCCTCGCGGACGAGAGGCGCGGCCCTGTCGCCGTCGCCTTCGGCGAGCAGCACGCGGGCGAGTGCGAACTTGCCCTTGGCGCTGGTCGGCCGGTCCATGGTGAATTTGTGCACGATGGCAGCATCGCTCTTCTCCTGCCACAACCGTACCTCGGCGCGTCGGCGGAGCAGGGCAGCGCTCGGCCAGTCCGGATTGGCGGCGAGGAAGGCGGCGTAACGCTTGAAATTCGCGGTGCTCTCGGAATGGCGCAGCATGAACCAGTCGGCGAGCTTCTGCCCGACGGGATCGGCAATGCGGTCGCGCGCCGCGCTCGCGTCCTCGGTCTTGCCCTTGCGCGCAAGATCGATCGCGTCCTTGAGCGCGGCAAGGTCGCCGGTGAGCGGCGGCGCCGCCGGCTTGTCCGACGGGGCGTCGTCTTCCATCTGCGACCTGGACTTGGCGTCTGCGTGTTTGCCACGGTGCGACTTCGCGGCGGCATGGCGCTGCTTGCCGGCTTTCGCCTCATGCGTCTTCTTCGACGCGGACGATGTGTGACGGCTCTTGGCTGCCAGTTCGGTCGGGATGAAAGCCAGAGCGGCGAAGGCAGCAATACACGGGAGCAAGCGTAGGCACTGGTTCATTCCGTGGTCCCCCTTGCGAAACCAGTACAAACCAAAGTCCGCGACGACATGCGGCTCGAATCACGACGACAACCTGACGATGCCACGGCATCGTTTCGTATTTCTCACGCTGTTCCAACAATGCGGCAAAAAACAGAAGGGGAATCGGGAACTTCCGAAATGGCCGTGCGGCTTTAACCTTTGTTAACGAGCAGGGCTCGCGCGACGGTTGCGCACGGCTCGCAGCGCCGCGGCGACCCCGATTGCGCGTGTTCTGGCGGCAGAATCCGTGTATTGAGTTCCCTGAAGTCTCCCGTCAGCCTTTGCCCCGCCCCTCATGCCGCTTTTCAATCAGTCGATCCGGCGCAAGATCGTCGGCATCGCCCTCGGATTGATCGTCCTGATGCTCGTCACCTCGATCCTGTCGATGGTGATGTCGAGCCAGGTCGGCGTCCTCCTGGACGAGCTGAGCAACCGCTACATCCCGGCGTACAGCCATCTTGCCCGCGCCAACATCCGTTCGCTGGAGCGCGCGCTGGCGCTGCGGCGGATGATCATGACCCGGATGGATTCGTCCTCCGACGAGCAGGCTATTGCGGCGCGGCGGCGCGACTTCGAGGCATTGGACCGCCAGTTCGAGGAGGACGCCGAGAATGCGCGCAAGCTCATCAACGCCATCATCGACGATTCCAGGACGTATTCCGACAACGCCGCACTGGCGCGGCTCGACGTTCGGATCGAGGGCGCCGTCACCGAGCTGCGGCACGATCTGGACGCAGGCAGTGCGAAACTGCTCAAGCAGGTCGAAACGAACGACATGGCCGCGGCCCGCAGCACGCTCGAACAGCTCGATACGCTGCGCGATGCGTTCAACCGCAAGGTCGATGCGATCCGCGCCGACATGCTGACGCAGGTCTTCTTCTCGACCTCGCAGGTCATCAGCCGGCAATACCAGGCGATCATCGTGTCGGGAGTCGTGACCCTGCTTGCCGCGGTGGTCGGATTTGTCTTCGCGCTCCTGGTGTCCAGCGGCATCACGCGGCCGGTTCGGCTGTTGCTCGCCGGCACCCGCGAGGTCGAGGCGGGCCGCTTCGACAAGACCATCACCGTCTCGACACAGGACGAGATCGGCGAACTCGCGGCCGCCTTCAACCGCATGATCGAGCAGCTGCGGCACAACGAGCGCATCCGCGAGACCTTCGGCCGCTACATCGATCCCAAGGTGGCGCAGGGGCTGATCGACCGGCCCGAGGTCGCCGTCGACGGCCAGCGCCGGGTCATGACCATCATGTTCGCCGACATGAGCGGCTTCACCTCGATGAGCGAGGGCATGACCCCGCGCGGCCTCGTCAAGGTGATGAACCACTATTTCACCGTGATGTCCGCTCCGATCAGGACGCATCGCGGCGTGATCGACAAATATATCGGCGATGCCGTCATGGCCTATTGGGGCCCGCCCTTCATCGATGAGGACGAGCCGGCGCTGCTCGCCTGCTTCGCCGCCCTCGAGATGGCCGACCAGGTGCCCGCGCTGCAGCAGCAATTGCCCGATCTGCTCGGAATCCGCACCATGCCGGCGCCATGCGACCTGCGCGTCGGAATCGCGACCGGCGACGTGCTGACCGGCAGCATCGGCTCCGAGCTGATGATGAGCTTTACCGTGATGGGCGACGCGGCGAACCTCGCCTCGCGCCTCGAAGCGGTCAACAAGATCTACGGCACCCGTATCCTGATCTCGCAGGCGACGGCGGATGCGATCGGGGCGGCGTGCGAACTGCGCGAGATCGACCGCCTGACGGTCGCCGGCCAGAGCGTATCGCAAGCCATTTTCGAGGTGATGAGCAAGGCGGGCGGGCTCAGCGTGCCGCAGCAGAGTCTGCGTGCCCATTATGCCGAAGGCCTCGCCGCCTATCGCGCCCGCCGCTTCGACGAGGCGCGCGCCGCCTTCAATGCCGCGCTCGAAGCCGTCCCCGGCGACGGCCCGTCACGTGCGCTGCTCGCGCGCATCGTGCAGTTCGGGGCCAATCCGCCGGGCGAGGGATGGGACGGCGCCTGGCGGCTCGAGCAGAAATAGTGGCGCAAGCCTCGGACAGGCAAGCCGCGGCATGATGCGCAGAACCATCGCGGCGCCGAGTCCACGCGCGACAGAAAGCCGTTTTTAACGTTTGGCGCGCATTCTCTTCGGTACGATGACGGCATGATTCGTGGCGTCGTTGATCACGATGGGAATGCTTGGGTCCGTCGCCTTGCGGCGAGACTCGTTGCCGTCGCTTTGGCGGTGTTGTTGCAGGGCTATCCCATGCGTCTTCTTGCTGTTGTCATCCTCGCGCTCACGACGGCGGCCTGCAATCAGGAGCACGACATCACCGGCTCGACGCCGGTCTGCGCGTTGCGGAACTACAGCTCGTACAATCCCCGCGACATGAACCAGTGCGTTGCCGCCTGCAAGGCGTGCGACCACGGCAACACCGTTACCTGCTCGACGTCCTGCACCCTCAAGGGCGCGCGCTGAGCCATCTGCGCCGCGCGGCCGACGTCCACACCGTCGCGGCGAAGCCACGGCGTGTTTGCAAACAAACCGGCTTGACCGGACGATCCAGTAATCCCTGACAGTTGTGGCTGAGCCGAGAGGCCGCGTCGTACTGGACTCCCCGCCGGATCCTGTCATCAGGCTCGCCGAAGACGAGAACCGGGGGCGGGGAATGACAGTCGTGTTCTGCGAAGAAGCCATTGCCTCACGCTCCGCTCTCGTGCTCCGGACGCAGCGCAGCGCTTCCCCTGCGATGTGAAGCATCGTCCGGTGAAGTGGTGCGCTGCTGAGCCGCGGCCCATCTATCCGCGTCCACCTTTTCCTCTGGGGCGGGCTCTAAGCCGCAACGCTAGCGCGTTGCAGCTTGTCCGGGACACGAGGGAGGCTTTGTTGGTGCCGACTCACCTCCCGGCCGCATTGCCAGCGAACCAAAGCCGGGTGTGTAGCCTAATTTAAAAAATCTAAAGTGTAATCCGTCACTTTGACGAGGTATCAAAGTAGTCAGGCCCGTGTCCTTCGGGCCACCATTGTGCCGTTCAGGCAACAGTCCCTGGCGATTTAACCGTTATCGCAGTCCGCCCGCATCGACGCCGCTTTTTGGCCACACCTGAACATGAATAAAATCGCTCGAAATGTTGAGGGCAGCGGTGCGCCATGCCAGCGAATGAACATCCCAAAGGTCGATTCAAATCTTGGGTCTGATGTTCCGGGTCTGACAAGGGTTAGCCAAGGAAACTGGTCGCGATGGACGCGAAGACCAACATCAAGCAGAGGCTGCCGAGCCGTCACGTGACGGAAGGCCCGACGCGCGCGCCCCACCGGTCCTACTTCTATGCCATGGGTCTGACCACCGAGCAGATCCACCAGCCCTTCGTCGGTGTGGCCTCGTGCTGGAACGAGGCAGCTCCCTGCAACATCTCCCTGATGCGCCAGGCGCAGGCGGTGAAGAAGGGCGTGGCATCAGCGGGCGGTACCCCGCGTGAATTCTGCACCATCACCGTCACCGACGGCATCGCCATGGGCCATGACGGCATGCGATCCTCGCTGCCATCGCGCGAATGCATCGCCGATTCCGTCGAACTGACCGTCCGCGGCCATGCCTATGACGCCCTGGTCGGGCTCGCCGGCTGCGACAAGTCGCTGCCGGGCATGATGATGGCCATGGTCCGCCTCAACGTGCCCTCGATCTTCATTTACGGCGGCTCGATCCTGCCCGGCAATTTCCGCGGGCAGCAGGTGACCGTGCAGGACATGTTCGAGGCCGTCGGCAAGCACTCGGTCGGCGCGATGTCGGACGAGGACCTCGACGAAATCGAGCGCGTGGCGTGCCCCTCGGCGGGCGCCTGCGGCGCGCAGTTCACCGCCAACACCATGGCGACGGTTTCCGAAGCGATCGGTCTGGCGCTGCCTTACTCGGCCGGTGCGCCGGCGCCTTATGAAATCCGCGACGCCTTCTGCATGACCGCGGGCGAGAAGGTCATGGAGCTGATCGCCCAGAACATCCGGCCGCGCGACATCGTGACCCGCAAGGCGTTGGAGAATGCGGCAGCGGTTGTCGCGGCCTCCGGCGGCTCGACCAATGCTGCGCTGCACCTGCCGGCGATCGCGCATGAGTGCGGCATCAAGTTCGACCTGTTCGATGTTGCCGAAATCTTCAAAAAGACACCTTATGTCGCGGATTTGAAGCCGGGTGGCCGTTATGTCGCCAAAGACATGTTTGAAGTAGGTGGCATCCCGCTTCTGATGAAGACGCTGCTCGACAACGGATTTCTCCACGGCGACTGCATTACGGTCACCGGTCGAACGATCGCCGAAAACCTCAAAAGCGTGAAATGGAATCCGCACCAGGATGTGGTGCACCCGGCGGACAAGCCGATCACCGTCACCGGCGGTGTGGTCGGTCTGAAGGGCAATCTGGCGCCAGAAGGTGCGATCGTGAAAGTCGCGGGCATGTCCAACCTCAGGTTCACCGGTCCGGCGCGATGCTTCGACCGCGAGGAGGATGCGTTCGAGGCGGTCCAGCAGCGCACCTACCGCGAGGGCGAAGTCATCGTGATCCGCTACGAGGGCCCCAAGGGCGGTCCCGGCATGCGGGAAATGCTCCAGACCACGGCGGCGCTGACCGGCCAGGGCATGGGCGGCAAGATCGCGCTCATCACCGACGGCCGTTTCTCCGGTGCGACCCGCGGCTTCTGCATCGGCCATGTCGGGCCGGAAGCGGCCGTTGGCGGCCCCATCGGGCTGCTCGAGGATGGCGACATCATCGAGATCGACGCCGTCGCCGGTACCCTTAACGTAAAATTGAGCGACCAGGAGCTTGCCCAGCGCAAGACCAGATGGACCGCTCGCGCGACCAACCACACGACGGGCGCGCTCTGGAAATATGCTCAGCAGGTTGGACCAGCGGTCGGGGGGGCAGTGACCCATCCGGGCGGCGCGCACGAGAAACAGTGCTATGCGGACATCTAGGCGTGCCATTGTCGCGTTTGTGTTGGGGGCCAGTGTGCTGGCCGCCCCGGCGTTTGCCTTTGACGGCTCGCCGGCCAATACCAAGGATGCCACCATCCCGGTCGTGACCACCTTGCCCGGCACGGCGGGGACGGTCCGTAGCAAAGTACCTCCGGCGACCCAGGAAACCTCACTGAGCGCCCTCCAATATGCCGCCGAGGGCGGCCATCCGATCGCGCAGTGGAAACTCGGCCGCATGTACGCCAATGGCGACGGCGTGGCCCAGGACGATGTGCGCGCCTTCGAATATTTCAGCCGCATCGCCAATGCCCATGCCGAGGACAGCCCGTCGGCGCCGCAGGCGCAGATCGTCGCCAACGCCTTCGTCGCGCTCGGCCGCTATTATCTCAGCGGCATCCCGAACTCGAAGATCAAGCCGGACCAGGACCGGGCGCGGGAGATGTTCTCCTATGCGGCCTCCTATTTCGGCAACGCGGACGCCCAGTACGATCTCGCCCGGCTGTACCTGAAGACACCGGACGCTTCGCGCGAGGATTTCCGCTATGGCGCGCGCTGGCTCGGCCTTGCTGCCCAGAAGGGCCAGCACGAGGCTCAGGCCATGCTCGGCCAGATGCTGTTCAACGGCGATCGCCTGCCGCGGCAGGCCGCGCGCGGCCTGATGTGGCTGACGCTGGCGCGTGACAGCGCCGGTGCCGAAGAGGCCTGGATCAAGGAAAGCTACAGCCGCGCCTTTGCCAAGGCCTCCGACGACGACCGCGCCATGTGCCTGCAGATGCTGGAGCAGTGGGTGCAGGGCCGCCGCGAGTAATCGCTGCAAGCCGCCCCGGAATGGGTCTGAAAACCTACGCCGCCTCGAGATCCAGATCCGCCCAGACCGGCACGTGGTCCGACGGTTTCTCCCAGGCCCGCACATAGCTGTCGATCCCGACATTGGCGAGCTTGTCGCTGGCCTGCGGCGACAGCAGCAGATGGTCGATGCGCAGGCCGTGGTTCTTCTGCCAGGCGCCGGCCTGGTAGTCCCAGAAGGTATAGAGCCCGGGCTCGTCGGTGACGGCGCGCAGGGCGTCGGTCAGCCCGAGGCCGAGCAGGGACTGGAAACTCTCCCGCGTCTCCGGCTTGAACAGGGCGTCCTCGGTCCAGGCGTCCGGGTTATGGACGTCGCGGGCGTGCGGGATGACGTTGAAGTCGCCTGCCAGGATCAGCGGCTCCTCGGTCTTCAGGCGCTCCTTCGAGTACTCAAGAAGCCGCGACATCCATTTGAGTTTGTAGGGATATTTTTCGGTTCCGACCGGGTTGCCATTGGGCAAATAGAGACAGGCGATACGCAGCACGCCGCGCTTCAGCGTCACCACGCCTTCGAGGAAACGGGCATGGGCATCCTCGTCGTCGCCGGCCAGCCCCGACTTCGTCTCGTCGAACTTCAGCTTGGAGAGCAGGGCGACCCCGTTGAAGGTCTTCTGCCCGTGCGTGACCACGTTGTAGCCCAGCGCCTCGATCTCCAGCCGCGGAAACGCCTCGTCGACGCATTTGATTTCCTGGAGGCAGACGATGTCCGGCTGGCATTCTTTCAGCCAGGTCACGAGCAGATCGATCCGCTGCCGGACCGAGTTCACGTTCCAGGTGGCAACTCTGATGGTCATGGGCGGCTCCGGACAGGGGGCTTGGTTAGAACAAACTGCAAACGCGCCCGTCAAGGACGCCGCAGAATCTCCCACAAAATTAACCCCGTCTAAGCAGGCGCCGGGTCATTGATACCCAAGGGGTTTTCGAATGATCTGGCCTGTTAAATCCATCCAGCGAACCGAGCCGCGCGACGGTCTGATTGGCGCGTTCCTGTATTGGCTCGGCGGCTACGAGATCGAGGATGGACTGACCGCCGGTCTCAGCGAGCGCGAGATGCGTCGCATCCGCGCCAAGCAGATCGACGCGGTCACGCGGCTGATCCCGGTGACGATGGGTGTCACCCTGCTCAACGTCTCCATCGTGCTGGTCCTGTTCTGGGGCAAGGGCTGGAACGATTTCCTCGCGATCTGGGGTCTGACGCTTGCGGCCGGCGCCTTGCTCGCGGTGCGCTCCTGGCGCCGGTCGCACAAGAATCCGCCGCAGGAGGCTTCGCAGCGCGCGACGCGGCACATGCTGCGCCAGGCCTTCTTCCTTGCTGCGATCTGGGGCGTGCTGCCGCTCGCACTGTTCAGCCGCGTGGATCCGACCAGCCAGTTGATCCTGGCCTGCCTGATGGTCGGCATGATGTCCGGCGGCGCCTTCACGCTGTCGACGTTCCCGCGCGCGGGCCTCGTCTATCTCGCCACGATGACGGTCGGCTGCGCCGGTGCGCTGCTCCAGTGCGGCACCGGGCCCTATCTCGTGACCTCGCTATTCCTGCTGCTGTTCGCGTTCTTCATGGCGCGCAACATCGTCTCGCAAGGCAACCTTTTCCTCGGCAATCTCAAGGCCCAGCTCGAACTCGAACGGCAGACCGAGATCATCTCGCTGCTGCTGAAGGATTTTCAGGAAAATGCCAGCGACTGGCTGTGGCAGACCGATGCCGAAGGTCATCTGGTCGACGTGCCCCCGCGCTTCGCCGATGTGGCGCAGCTGCCGCTTCCGCTGCTGAAGGGATCTCTGTTCGCGGACGTGCTCGACATGCTCTGCCCCGAGGACAAGAGTGCGGCCTACAACATCGTCGGCCTGATGGAGCACGCCGAACCGCTGCATGAGATGAACCTCAAGGTCGTTGCCGGCGGCGAGGCGCGGCTGTGGTCGTTCACCGCAAAGCCGGCCTATGACCGTGACGGCCAGTTCCTCGGCTATCGCGGCTTCGGCCGCGACGTCACCGAGCGCTGGCGCGCCGAAAAGGCCGAGGCCGAGAGCCGCGCCAAGTCGGATTTCCTCGCGGTGATGAGCCACGAGATCCGCACGCCCATGAACGGCGTGCTGGGTCTCGCCAGCATGCTGCTCGAAACCAACCTCGATCCGGAACAGCGCGAAGCCGTCACCACGATCCGCGAGTCCGGCGACAATCTCCACCGCATTCTCAACGATATCCTCGATCTGTCCAAGCTGGAGGCCGGCCGCTTCACGTTCGAGGCGGTCGATTTCGCGCCGCATGCGCTCGTCGAAACGGTCGCGAGCGTCGTGCGTGCGGGGGCCAGGAGCAGGGGGCTCGAGGTCAAGGTCGTGCTCGACCCGAACCTGCCGCCGACGCTGCGCGGCGACGTCGCGCGCATCCGCCAGGTGCTGCTCAACCTCGTGTCCAACGCTGTGAAGTTCACCGATGCCGGCGAGGTCACGATATCGGCGACCTGCCGGGCGCGCCGCGATCTGCTCGCCACCGTCGAATGGACCGTGACCGACAGTGGCATCGGTATCGCCCCCGACAAGGTCGGGCAGCTCTTCAGCGACTTCGCCCAGGCCGACGCCTCGATCAGCCGCCGCTTCGGCGGCACCGGGCTTGGCCTTGCGATCTCCCGGCGCATCATCGAGCAGATGGGCGGCACCATCGGCGTCACCTCGACGCCGGGCAAGGGTTCGACATTCCACTTCACGCTCGTGCTGCCCTGGAGCCAGGCGCAGGCATCCGACCAGACTGCAGGCCGCGACGAGGCCGACGAGCTGAAAGCGCGGATCGTCGAACTCGGCCGGCCGCTCAAGGTCCTGGTCGCCGAGGACGATGCCGTCAACCGCATGGTCGTGAGCAAGATGCTCGGGGCCTTCGACGTCGAGCTTCAGGTCGTTGCCGACGGCATCGCGGCGGTCGCGGCGGCCTCCGAGGGCGAGCACGACCTCGTGCTGATGGATGTGCGCATGCCCGGCATGGACGGCCTTGCCGCCACCCGCGCGATCCGCGCGCGAGGCGGGCGCTTCGACACCCTGCCGATCATTGCGCTGACCGCCAACGCCTTTCCCGAGGACGTCAAGATCTGCCGCGAAGCAGGCATGTCGGACTTCATGGCAAAGCCACTGCGCAAGCCCACGCTGGTCGCGGCCCTGCTGCGCGCGCTGGACGGCTACGTGGCCGTCGCTCCCGAGGAAGCGCCGCTTCAGCCGGAGTTGGCGCCCGCTGACGTCGAATGGACGGATGAGGAAAGGCAGATGACGGGCGCGTAAGCGCTCAGATCGAGAAGCTGGTCCCGCAGCCGCAAGACGCCGTCGGGTTGGCGCGGATGGAAGAGGCACGACCATAAATGGGGTCTGACCAGAAAAAACGTTTCAAAATGTATTGAATCTTGGAACGAAGCTTCCCATCTAACTACGGTCTGGCACTCGCCAGAAACAGAGCGGCCCGGAAGGCGGTTGGACGCCGACCGGGCCTTTATCCCATCCTGACGGCGGGAAACTTTGTGATCACAAGGCGATATGTAGCTACGAATGTAGAACTGTCAAGTGAACATTTGGTTTCACGCTGTTGGGCCTAACAAGGACCTACAGCAATGGCTAGCAAGATTGGTGAAATTACCGAATACGAAGTCGCGATGATCGCAGTCTCAATCGGCGCGGCCCGATCAGACGGCATCGCTTCCTACTCGGCATTGCGCAAGGAAGTACCGATGCGGCACCGATTGTCCGCTATGGATCTGATCCAATCGAAAAAGCGCCCGCGTGAAAAGATGTGGGAGCAAAAGATCAGAAACATCAAGTCTCACCACGAGGCCGAAGGCAACTTCATCTATGAAGGGTACCTCACTCATGTTCCGCGTGTCGGGTATCGCGTGACTCCGATGGGCCGTAAGTTGGTTGAGCGTCACGCAGCGGCGTAACGTGCTCGATAGCCGGGCTTGAACCACTTTAATTCGGTTCGGCCCGGCGCATCTTTATCCCAAACAAACCAAGCATAAGCTGTTGTTCCGCTGCCCTTCGGCTCGACGCCGCTCGGATAGAAGGTAATGCGCTCGCTGAAAACCCATACGCGGGCAGGCGGACTATCAGCAAAGATAGTATTGGCTCGGTTCGCGCCTTCTAAAAATGCCAACCGCAAGAGCAGCGCGAACTTGCGCTTCGAATGCTTGACGCCGCTTGCGACGAAGCCTTCGGCGCAATTGTATGGCGGATTTGTAACTATGTTTTCGGCTGACCATTTCGGCTCAAGAAAGTCAAAGCCGACCTCGCCATAGCCGCGATCGTATAAGTCGGAGCTTCTGACGCGCTGACCAGTTTCTTCGAGAACCCGAGACATACTGCCATCGCCGCACGCGCTCTCCCAGATTTCTCCATTAAACTGTTCGTTTTCGATCAAAGCGAAAGTGGCCCAACGTGGTGTTGGAAAAAAATCAGGACCGTTGAGATCAGCAAATCGTTTGGTGGTTGGCTTAAATCCGCCGTTCAAGTTGTAAGTAATGTCCGCCATCCGAATCAAATCTCCATGCTCGACAGGGAGCGTATCAGATCATATGGGCCAACGAAGATTCATGGTGCGCCAATTGACTCGCTTCGCGCGGCCGGACTCCGTCTTGTCCGGAATTTGACGCTACCATGGACCGCGGGGAGGGGGCGCTTCGGCGCTGAGCGAGCCCGCCGAGTGTGTGTCCGGTCGAACGTCCCCTTGGGGACCTCGCCATGATCCCACCTTACCCCTGTATTGCCCGACGCGTCAAATAGATTTCGTAAAAGCCGAAGCGCGTCGCGCCGGCATCCCGGCTACTGTGCATGGGGTTGTTTTTCAACTTTTGAACAGGGTCAGATCGAGAAGCTGGTCCCGCAGCCGCAGGACGCCGTCGCGTTCGGATTGTTGACGCGGAACGAGGCGCCGATCAGGTCGTCGACGAAATCGACCTGCGAGCCCGCCAGGAACGGTTGCGAGGCGGAATCGACCAGCACCACGGCGTTATCCCGCTCGATCACGAGATCGTCGTCGGTGCGGGCACGGTCGATGTCGAACTTGTACTGGAAGCCGGAGCAGCCGCCGCCCTCGACGGAGATCCGCAGCATCGCGCCGGTGCCTTCGCCCTTGAGGATCTCCCCGATCCGGCGTGCGGCGCTGTCACTGATGGTCACGGCAGTCGTCATGTCTGGTCTCCGATCGTCCGGCGCGTCATACCCAATTCATTTGGTATCCCGCGTGCGGCATAGTTAAGTGGCATCATACGCAGAATCAAATGGATAGAGACTAAATTCGCCGTGTCCGTCGGAATGGCAGCCCCCCGCGCGCCCTATGCCTGTGACCCCGATCGCAGCCGCGGCCGGCTGGTCGCGGAGCCGCCTAGCCGCACCCGCAGCCCGTTCCGGCGGGATTGCGACCGGGTGATCCATTCCACCGCGTTCCGCCGCCTGAAGTACAAGACCCAGGTGTTCGTGTTCCACGAGGGCGACCATTACCGGACCCGGCTGACCCATTCGCTGGAGGTGGCCCAGATCGCCCGGGCGCTGGCCCGCCAGCTTGGGCTGGACGAGGACCTCACCGAGACGCTGGCGCTCGCCCATGATCTCGGCCATCCGCCGTTCGGCCATGCGGGCGAGCGGGCGCTGGACGCCTGCCTGAAGGATTTTGGCGGCTTCGACCACAACGCCCAGACCTTGCGCGTCGTCGCGGCGCTGGAGCACCGCTATCCCGAGTTCGACGGGCTCAACCTGACCTGGGAGTCGCTGGAGGGTATCGTCAAGCACAACGGCCCGCTGACCGACCGCAGCGGCGCACCGGTCGGGCGCTACCGCGAGCACGGCATTCCCGTCGGCATCGCCGACTACACCGCGACCTACGACCTCGAGCTCTGGAGCTTTGCCTCGCTCGAAGCCCAGGTCGCCGCGATCGCCGACGATATTGCCTATGACGCCCACGACATCGACGACGGACTGCGGGCCGGCCTGTTCCATCTCGACGACCTCAAGGTGATGCCGCTCACCGCGGAGATCATCGCCGAGACCTCGGCGCATTACCCTGATCTCGAAGACGTCAGGCGCGGTGCCGAGCTGGTGCGTGAGCTGATCTCACACCTGATCGGCGCCGTGTTCGCGGAGGCGCAGAAAAACCTCGCCGCGGTGAAGCCGCAATCGGCCCAGGACGTGCGCCGGCAGAGCCGGGCGCTGATCGCGTTCCCGGCCGAGGTCGCCGAGGAGGAGGCCGCCATCAAGCGCTTCCTCTACCAGCACATGTACCGTCACAAGCGGGTGATGCGGGTGATGGGAGAGGCCGAGCAGATCCTGTTCGACCTGTTCGCGAAATACCTCAAAGTCCCGGCCGAGCTGCCGCCGGAATGGCTGGCGGGGGCAGAGGCGGACGATGACGGTGATCGGGCCCGGCGGATCGGCAATTTCATTGCCGGAATGACCGATCGTTTCGCCCTGACCGAACACCAGCGGCTCTTTGACTCGACCCCCGATTTGCGTTAGGCGGCGGCCATGCCCGACACATCCTCATCCCTGCATTTGTTCGCCGACGTGCTCGCACGCGTGCACGCCGCCTGCCGCGCGCTGGCGAAAGACGCCAGCTGGCCCGAGGGCATCGATTTTGCGCGCGTGGTGGTCGAGCCGCCGCGCGATGCCTCCCATGGCGACATGGCGACCAACGCCGCGATGGTGCTTGCGAAAGAGGCAAAGGCAAAGCCGCGCGAGCTCGCCGAGCAGATCGCCGAGCGGCTCCGTGCCGACGCGCTGATCGCCAAGGTCGACGTCGCCGGTCCCGGCTTCATCAACCTGACGCTCAAGCCGGCCGCCTGGGCCGAGGCGCTGCGCACAGTGCTGCGCGAGGGCGCCGATTACGGCCGCGTCCGCGGCGGCTCCAAAGTCAATGTCGAATACGTCTCGGCCAATCCGACCGGACCAATGCATGTCGGCCATTGCCGCGGCGCCGTGTTCGGCGATGCGCTGGCCAGCCTGCTGCAGTTCGGCGGTCACGACGTCACCCGCGAGTATTACATCAACGATGCCGGCGCCCAGGTCGACGTGCTCGCGCGTTCCGCCTTCCTGCGGTATCGCGAGACGCTGGGCGAGGATATCGGCGCCATTCCGGAAGGGCTCTATCCCGGCGACTATCTGAAGCCGGTCGGTTTGGCGCTGGCGAAGGCGCATGGCGACAAGCTGCTCGCGATGAGCGAGGCGCAATGGCTGCCGACGGTGCGTGCCACGGCGATCGCGATGATGATGGACATGATCAAGGACGATCTCGCCGCCCTCAACATCCGTCACGACGTCTTCTTCTCGGAGCGCTCTCTGATCGAGGGCGGCAACAACAAGGTCGCCGAGACCATCGATTTCCTTAAGGCCAAGGGCGACATCTATGAGGGCCGCCTGCCGCCGCCGAAGGGCGCGCCGGTCGAGGACTGGGAAGACCGCGAGCAGTTGCTGTTCAAGGCGACCGCCTACGGCGACGACGTCGATCGTCCGCTGATCAAGTCGGACAATTCCTATACCTACTTCGCCTCCGACATCGCCTACCACAAGAACAAGTTCGACCGTGGCTTTGCGGAGATGATCGACGTCTGGGGCGCCGACCATGGCGGCTACATCAAGCGCATGCAGGCGGCGGTGAAGGCGACGACGTCGGGCAAGGGCGCCCTCGACGTCAAGATCGTCCAGCTCGTGAAGTTGCTGCGCAATGGCGAGCCCGTGAAAATGTCGAAGCGGAGCGGGGACTTCGTCACCTTGCGTGAGGTGGTGGATGAGGTCGGGCAGGACGCCGTCCGCTTCATGATGCTCTACCGCAAGAACGATGCGGTGCTCGACTTCGACCTCGCCAAGGTGATGGAACAGTCGCGCGACAATCCGGTGTTCTATGTGCAGTACGGCCATGCCCGCGGCCACTCGATCTTCCGCAACGCGCGGACCGAGATGTTCCCGGACTTGCCGGAGGAGTCCGGGAAGCGGATTGCCTGGCTCCGGGAGTCGGCCGTGGAACGGTTGTCGGATCCGGTCGAGCTTGATCTGCTCAAGCGCCTCGCAATTTATCCGCGCCTGCTGGAAGCTGCCGCCGCGGCCCATGAGCCGCACCGAATTGCTTTCTATCTCTATGAGTTAGCGAGCGAATTTCATGCGCTTTGGACGAAGGGGCGCGATTTGCCCTATTTACGCTTCATTATCAATAATGATGCAGAGCTTACGAAGGCGCGGCTGGCCATGGTCCAGGGCGTCGTCTCCGTCCTGGCATCGGGCCTCGCCATCCTCGGCGTCCATGCTCCGGACGAGATGCGGTAGTTTGGGGCGAACTACTTAAGGGGATTTTGGGGGTAACCGGCAGAAGCCGGATCGCTTAGATTTGGCTGAAAGCCTTGTGGGTCGGAAGCCGTGCCTTGGTCGAGGGGCGCACGGCTTTCCCGAAGGGACGCATCATCACGATGGCCGAACGATATCAGGACAGACCGTTTCCCTCCGATGACCATGGTCGCGGTGGCGACCCGCATGGCAGGACGGAGACCGATCCCCTGGCCGAGCTCGCTCGCCTGATCGGACAGACCGATCCGTTCGCAGCGCAGGGGCGGCCGAGTGCGCGGCCGCTGGCTGCTCCGGCACCCACCCGCCATCAGGACCACGATGATCCGCAGGACGGTGATCGGCAGGATTACGCCGGGCAGGCCCCCTCGCAGCCCGGGCCGCCCTCATGGATGCGGCGCGCCAACGTGCAGCCTCCGGCGCCCGAGCCCGACTATCCCGTCGCCGTGACCCCGGTTCATCCGTTGCATCGTTATTCGGCCCAGCCGACCGCGCCCGAGCCTGATTTTCACCAGCCGCAAGCCTACCAGGACAGCGCGTATCAGGATCAAGCGTATCAAGGCCACTCTCTCCAGCCGCAGGATCAGGCTTACCAGGAACCGGCCTATCAGGAGCCGTATCAGCAGCCTGATCCGGCGCGCTATGACGATCAACTGTACGGACGTCTGGAGGCGGGCGAGCAGGACTATCAGCGCGATCCTGCTTTTCCCGATGATCCCTACGCCTTCCAGAGCGACTATCCCGAGGCCGATCTCGACGAGCCGAAGAAGCCGCGCGGCGGCATGATGACGGTCGCGGCGATCCTCGCGCTTGCCGTGGTCGGCACAGGTGCGGCCTTCGCCTACAAGACCTATGTCGGTTCGCCCCGCAGCGGCGAGCCGCCGATCATCAGGGCCGACAACACGCCAACCAAGATCGTGCCGGTGCCGACGGACTCCTCCGCCAAGGTGCCGGATCGGATGGTGAGCGGCGACGGCTCCGAAAAGATCGTGCCGCGCGAAGAGGCGCCCGTCGACGTCAACGCCAGGGCAAGCGGTCCGCGCGTGGTGTTTCCGCCGCTGAACCAGAATGCGAACCCGCCGTCGGTCTCGAGCGTCTCGCCGTCCGCAGCGCCGCCGCCGAGCGCAGGTCCGCTGCCGAGCAACGGCACATTGCCGAATAATTCGCCGCGCCCGATCAGGACCGTGGCTGTGAAAGGCGACCAGACCGACAGCGCCGTGCCGCAATCGGCCGCCGCCAAGCCGGCTGCTGCGCCGAAGGCGGTCGCTGCGCCTGTCGCGCCACGCAATCCACCGGCCTCGGCCAATGCCAGCGCCAATCAGCCGCTCTCGCTGGCCCCGCAATCGGCGCCCGCGGCTGAGCCCCCGCAGCGGATCGCCGCGACCAACCCGACCCAGATCGCCCCGGCCAGCGGCGGCGGTGGCGGCTACGTCGTGCAGGTCTCATCGCAGCAGAGCGAGGACAGTGCGGCAGCCTCCTACCGCGTGCTCCAGAGCAAATATGGCAGCGTGCTCGGCTCCCGCTCTCCCGTCATCAAGCGGGTCGACCTCACCGACAAGGGCAAGGGGATCGTCTACCGCGCCTTCGCCGGGCCCTATGGCTCGGCCGAGGAGGCGACGCAGGCGTGCAACAGCCTCAAGTCCGCCGGCCTGTCGGCCTGCTTCGTCCAGAGGAATTAACGGCCGTTTCCTTGACCCCCTCGCGGGGCAGGGTTAATCGGCCCTTATGAGCACGCGGGCCTTCATTACCGGCGTATCCGGAACAGAACTGACCGCCGCCGAGCGGGAGTTTATCCGTGCCGAACGCCCATGGGGCTTCATCCTGTTCAAGCGCAATGTCGTGACGCCGGGTCAAGTCGCTGGATTGGTTGCGGAATTGCGGGCAGTTGCAGGCGCCGTTGATGCGCCCGTCCTGATCGACCAGGAAGGCGGGCGGGTGCAGCGGCTGGGTCCGCCGCACTGGCCGGCGTATCCGCCGGGCGCCATTTTCGCGACCTTGTACGACATTGATTCGGTGCTCGGCCTCGCCGCGGCGCGCCTCAGCGCCCGGTTGATCGCGGCCGATCTCGCCGACCTCGGCATTACCGTGGATTGCTTGCCGCTGGCTGACGTGCCGGTGCCGGGGGCCGATGGCGTCATCGGGAACCGGGCTTACGGCACCGAGCCAGGCAAGGTCGCGGCGATTGCCCGCGCAGTCACCGAGGGCCTGGAGCAGGGCGGCGTGCTGCCGGTGCTCAAGCACATCCCCGGTCATGGCCGGGCTACCGCAGACACCCATTTCAAGCTGCCGACGGTCGATACGCCCCGGGACGAACTTGATCGGACCGACTTCGCCGCGTTCAAGCCGTTGGCGGACCTGCCGATGGCCATGACTGCACATGTTGTGTTTAGCGCCGTCGACCCCGCCCATCCGGCGACGACTTCTGCGACAATGATCGCTCAGGTGATTCGCGGTGCGATCGGGTTCCAGGGTTTGTTAATGAGTGATGACGTGTCGATGAACGCGCTGTCGGGGAATATCGCCGAGCGGACCCGCGCCATCTTCGCGGCCGGTTGCGACGTCGCCCTGCATTGCAATGGCGACATCGAGGAAATGCGTGAGGTTGCCGCCCAAACGCCTGAACTCTCCGGCAAGGCGCTGGAGCGGGCGAACGCGGCGCTCGCCGCACGCAAGGCGCCGCAGCCGTTCGACCGGGCTGCCGCACGCGCCGAACTGGACGCATTGATCGCACGGGCAAACACGGCATCCGCATGACCGCAGAAATTCTATCGTTTGAAACCGGGCGGCCCGCCGAGCTTTCCGAGGGGGAGCCGGCGTTGGTTGTGGACGTCGAGGGCTATGAGGGCCCGCTCGACCTGCTGCTCGCGCTGGCGCGGCAACAGAAGGTGGATCTCGCCAAGATCTCGATTCTGGCGCTGGCCGACCAATATCTCCACTTCATCGAGGCCGCGCGAAAGATCCGCCTGGAGCTCGCCGCCGATTATCTCGTGATGGCGGCCTGGCTCGCCTTCCTGAAGTCGCGCCTGCTGCTGCCGGAGCCGCCGAGCGCGGAAGGTCCGAGCGCGGAACAGATGGCCACCGCGCTCGCCAACCGGCTCCGCCGGCTGGAAGCCATTCGCGAAGCCGCCAACCGGCTGATGAACCGGCAGCAATTGCTGCGCGACATCTTCCCGCGCGGCGAGCCCGAGCAGATCGCCGAGATCAAGCATCCGAAATATACCGCCACGCTCTACGACCTGCTCACGGCCTACGCCTCGCAGCGCCAGTCGCGCGTGCTCGCAAGCGTGCATCTGGCCAAGCGAACGGTGTGGTCGCTCGCTGAGGCGCGCGCCACGTTGGAGCGGCTGGTCGGCAGCATCAGCGAACAGGATGATTGGGGCGTGCTCGACGATTTCCTGATCCGGCACGTCGCCGATCCGACCCAGCGCGCGACGGTGTTTGCCTCGAGCTTCGCCGCCGCGCTCGAACTGGTGCGTGAAGGTCAGCTCGAGTTGAACCAGAAAGCGGCGTTTGCGCCGATCTATTTTCGCAAGGGCCGTCCCAAACCGGTTCCGGACGCAGCTCCCGCGCCCGACGCGCCGGTCGCTTAAGTGCAAGAAGGAGAAGCTACCATGGCAAGCCTGGCTGAAGTGCGGGTGGACGAGGCCGAGCCGATGGAGAACGAAACCCAGGCGCGTCCCGAAGAGCTGCGGCTGCTCGAAGCGCTGCTGTTTGCCTCGAGCGAACCGCTGGATACCGCGACGCTGGCCAAGCGCATGCCGGAGGGGGTGGACGTCAAGGCCGCGCTGGAGCAGCTGCAGGCCGACTATGCCTTGCGCGGCGTGAATCTCGTGCGGGTCGCCAACAAATGGACCTTCCGTACCGCCGGCGATCTCGCCTGGCTGATGACGCGGGAGAGCACCGAGACCCGCCGCCTGTCGCGCGCCGCGATCGAGGTGCTGGCGATCATCGCCTATCACCAGCCGGTGACGCGCGCCGAGATCGAGGAGATTCGCGGCGTGGTGACCTCGAAGGGCACGCTCGACGTGCTGCTGGAGACCGGGTGGATCAAGCCGCGCGGCCGTCGCAAGACGCCGGGCCGTCCCCTGACCTTCGGAACCACCGAGGACTTCCTGTCCCAGTTCTCTCTGGAACAGCTGGGCGATCTGCCGGGGCTGGAGGAGCTGAAGGGCACCGGTCTCCTGGATTCGCGCCTGCCGACCGGCTTCAGCGTGCCGACGCCGTCGGATGATCCGCAGCTTCGCGAGGACGAGGATCCGCTGGAACCCGGCGAGGAGCTCGATCTGGCGCTGGCGCCTGCAGTCGAGCCCGAGGAGGCTCCCGAAGCCGGCAATGAGGGCGGCGAGGGCGTCAGCGAGGACTGACGTTCCAGCCTTTTGCGAGCGGCCCGCGACAGGTTAACACTAGCAAGATTACGTAGCGCCAACAGCGAATTGGCGCTGCCTTGGTCCTTGTTTTTGACACCTGCCAAGCCTAGGTTTCGGTGAAGATCGGCCGGCTCCCCGGCCATGGGTGTTTGGAGGGTTGCAGGATGGGTTCGCTTAGCATTTGGCACTGGATCCTGGTGATCGCAGTCGTCCTGCTGCTGTTCGGCCGCGGCAAGATTTCGGATCTGATGGGCGACGTGGCGCAGGGCATCAAGGCCTTCAAGAAGGGCATGCAGGACGACGACAAGGTTGCCGACAAGCCCGAGCCGGCCAAGTCCATCGAGCACACGGCCGCGCCGACTGCGGCACGGTCCGACGTCGGCAGCAAGGCCGTCTGAGCCAGAGAGCGGACGGACGCGGGCGGTCCCGATCCTGCGTGGAGAGGATTGGGCCGTTTGCGGCTGGCCTGAACGGAAGACCTCATGTTCGACATCGGGTGGAGTGAACTGGTCCTGATCGGGGTCGTGGCCCTGGTCGCCATCGGCCCGAAAGAACTGCCGGGCGTACTGCGCATGGTCGGGCAGTGGATGGGCAAGGCCCGCAAGATGGCCGCCGAATTCCAGGGGCAGTTTCAGGAAGCGATGCGCGAGGCCGAGATGGCCGACCTCAAGAAGAGCTTCGACGAGGTCAAGGAAGCCGCCTCCGGTTTCGCCGGCAACAATCTGATGACCTCACTCCAGAAGGACGTCAGCGACGCGCTCCGCGTCGATGCGCTGGACAGGCCGGCCGGGACATCCGCATCCACTGTCGTCGAACCGCCTGCGACTTCAAGTGAAGCGCTGGCGACTTCAATTGACGCGCCGGTAACGCCCACCACCCCGGAAGCTCCGACGCCGGAAACCTTCGTCGAAGCCGAGGCGCATGCGGCGGTGAACGAGCCGCTCGCAATCACGCGTGAGGTCGGGCAGGCCGAGGTCGCCCAGGACACCGCGCCAGCCGAAGCGATCAAGGACGTCAAAGCGTCATGAGCGACGCCGATATCGAGGCCAGCAAGGCCCCATTGATGGACCATCTGATCGAGCTGCGGTCGCGGCTGATCAAGGCGCTGGTCGGTTTCGGCTTGGCGTTCATCTTGTGCTTCTTCTTCGCCAAGCAGATTTTCAACGTGTTGGTATGGCCATATGTCATGGCCGTCGGCGATCCCGGCAACGCCAAGCTGATTTACACGGCGTTCCTGGAATATTTCCTGACCCAACTGAAGCTGGCGATGTTTGGCGCGGCTTTCATCTCGTTCCCGATCGTCGCGGGGCAGATCTACATGTTCGTGGCGCCCGGGCTCTACAAGCACGAGAAGCAGGCCTTCTTGCCTTATCTGGTCGCGACGCCGTTCTTTTTCGTGCTGGGGGCGGCGCTGGTCTATTTCGTCGTCTTCCCGATGCTGGCGCGCTTCTCGCTCGGCATGCAGCAGCTCGGCAGCGACGAGACCGCAAAGATCGAGCTCTTGCCGAAGGTCGGCGAATATCTGTCGCTGATGATGTCGCTGATCTTCGCCTTCGGCATTGCCTTCCAGCTTCCCGTGATCCTGACCCTGCTCGGGCGGATCGGCATCGTCAGCTCGAAGATGCTGCGCGAGAAGCGGCGCTATTTCATCGTGATCGCCTTCGTCATCGCCGCGGTGTTGACGCCGCCCGACGTGATTAGCCAGTGCTCGCTCGCGATCCCGCTGATGGCACTGTACGAGGGCTCGATTATCGCGGTGGCGATGGTGGAGAAGAAGGCGGCTGCCGCGCGGGTCTCCACCGGCACCGACGCATCGACCCCGGCCAATCCGGCGGAGTAGGGCGGCTTGATCCGCTGCCATTCCCCGCGAAGGCGGGGAATCCAGTACGCCGTGGCCGCTCCGGGAATCACCACCGTCTTTGGAATACTGGATCGCCGCTTTCGCGGGCGATCACAGCTGTGCTAGGGGGAGCAGCCATTTGCACAGATGCAAATCCAGATTTGCAGGCTTGCAATCAGCCCCAGGACGACGGCCATGCACGACATCAAATCGATCCGCGACAATCCGCAAGCCTTCGACGCCGGCCTCGCCCGGCGCGGCCTGAAGCCGTTGTCGGCCTCGCTGCTGGCGATCGACGAAAAGCGGCGTGTGGCGATCCTGGCCTCGGAGCAGGCGCAGGCGCGGCGCAACGCCGCCTCGAAGGAGATCGGCGACGCCAAGAAGGCAAAGGACGAGGCGCGTGCGGCCAGCCTGATGGCCGAAGTCGCCGAGCTCAAGACCACGATGCCGGAGCTCGAGGCCGCCGCGAAAGCAGCCGACGAGGAGTTGGCGAAGGAGCTGTCGGCGATCCCGAACATTCCGTTCGACGAGGTGCCTGATGGCGTCGACGAGCACGGCAACGTGCAGCACCATGTGTTCGGCAACAAGCGCAATTACGGTTTTGCGCCCAAGCTCCATGACGATCTCGGCACCGCGCTCGGCTACATGGATTTCGAGGCGGCGGCAAAACTCTCCGGCGCACGCTTCGTCGTGCTGAAAAAGGGGCTGGCGCGGCTCGAGCGTGCGATTGGCCAGTTCATGCTCGACCTGCACACGAACGAGCACGGCTACACCGAGATCAACCCGCCGCTGCTGGTGCGCAACGAGGTGATGTTCGGCACCGGGCAATTGCCGAAATTCGAGGACGATCAGTTCTGGGCCATCAAGGGTGAATTGCTCGCGGCGCCGGATCAGGAACGGCTGAAGACCGAACGCCTCGGTCTGATCCCGACCGCCGAAGTCTCGCTCACCAACCTGGTCCGCGAATCCATTCTCGACGAGAAGCAATTGCCGATGCGGCTCACCGCGCTGACGCCGTGCTTCCGTGCCGAGGCGGGCGCGGCCGGGCGCGACACCCGTGGCATGATCCGCCAGCACCAGTTCACCAAGGTCGAACTGGTCTCGATCACGACGCCGGAGGCCAGCAGGGACGAACTGGAGCGCATGCTCTCCTGTGCCGAACAGGTGTTGCAGAAGCTCGACCTGCATTATCGCGTGATGACGCTGTGCGCAGGAGATATGGGCTTCTCGTCGCAAAAAACCTACGATATCGAGGTCTGGATGCCCGGGCAGGGCGATGGCGGCATGTTCCGCGAGATCTCGAGCTGCTCGGTCTGCGGCGATTTCCAGGCGCGCCGCATGGACGCGCGCTCGCGCGGGCCGGACGGCAAGCCGCGCTTCGTGCATACGCTGAACGGCTCCGGGACCGCTGTGGGTCGCGCGCTGATTGCGGTGATGGAGACCTATCAGCAGGAGGACGGTTCGATCGCGGTCCCCAGCGTGCTGCAGCCCTATATGGGCGGGCTCAAGGTAGTTGCGCGCGACTGATCGCGTTGCCGGTCTGAAACGTGGAAACGTTTGGTTGCGAAGATCGGGCGGCCGGTTATCCTGCTGGCCACCCGACAACGCGAACCACCGTGCATGGCCTTACACCGCGACATCTTCTGGGTCGGCAGACAATGGTCGGTGACCGGTGCGGGCATCCAGGCCATCGATCAGCGTTTGCGCGGCGTGCTGGACATCGATGTCGCGCGCCTCTGGGACGACGCGCTCGTGCAGAGCCGGCGCGCCAAGCCCGGCGTCAATATCGAGGATTTCGACCGGGCATTGACGGCGGCGCGGATGCGCTTTCCGTGCGAACCGATCGCTAGGGTGGCCGATCTGCTGCCGGCGCCGCCTCCTGCCATCGAGCCGCTCCCGGCGCGTCCTCCGGTTCCGCCCGCCTTCGTCCTGCATACGGAGGGCAGGCTTGCCCGGTTCCTGCCGCAGTGGCGGATTCGCCGATGACGGTCGTTCGACCGAGCCCGCGTCAGTTTGCCTGATCGGTCAGAGCCGGATAAGACCAGCCGGGAACGAGCCAAGGAATCGAGCCGCGATATGCGCATTCTCTGCACCAATGACGACGGCATTCACGCTCCCGGCCTCAAGGTCGTGGAGGAGATCGCCAAGGCGCTGTCCGACGACGTCTGGGTGGTTGCACCCGAGCTCGACCAGTCCGGCGTGTCGCATTCGCTCTCGCTGAACGATCCCCTGCGGCTGCGCGAGGTCGGTCCGCGGCACTTTGCCGTGCGCGGCACGCCGACCGACTGCGTCATCATGGGCGCGCGCCATATTCTCGGCAGCCAGCCGCCGAACCTCGTCCTGTCCGGCGTCAACAAGGGCCGCAACGTCGCCGAGGACGTGGTCTATTCCGGCACCATCGCGGGCGCGCTGGAGGGCACCATTCTGGGGCTGCCGTCATTTGCGCTGTCACAGGAGTTCAGCGTCGAGACCCGCGACCGTCCGCAGTGGGACACTGCGCGCAGGTTCGGGCCCGACATCCTGCGCAAGGTGATCGCCGCCGGCATCCCGAAGGACACCGTCATCAACGTCAATTTCCCATCCTGCGCGCCGGAAGACGTGCTCGGCATTCGCGTCACGCGCCAGGGCAAGCGCAATCTCGGATTCCTCCGGGTCGACGAGCGCAGAGACGGCCGCAACAATCCCTATTTCTGGATCGGGTTCGAGCGCGCCGCGATGATGGATATGCCGGCTGAAGGCACCGATCTGGCAGCGCTGCGCGAGCGCTACGTCTCGGTGACACCGCTCAGGCTCGATCGCACCAATGAGGCGTTTTCGGAAGCGCTGAGCGCGACGCTGAAGTAGCGTTGCGACTGAGTAGATGGGGTAACGGGCCGGCCGCCCGCTCGCTACGGCGCGATTTGCAAGCGCGCTCGCGAGCGGCCTGTTGGTTG
>NZ_JAFCKW010000007.1 GCF_018129965.1 Bradyrhizobium diazoefficiens
TGTCGAGCGACTGTGCCGTGAAGAAGTTGGTCGGATTGTCCAGGGCCGAGTTGACCGACTTGCCGGTCGACAGGCGGTTCTGCGTGGTGGCGAGAAGATCGGCGGTGGACTGGAGGGAGAGCAGGTTCTGACGAACCGATGCGGAGAGAACGATACCGGACATTGGGTGTTACCTTTCTGGTAAACGACGCTACTGTTACGCGTCTGCTTGGATCGAGATTGACCCAGCGACCGGCGGACCGTGGCCTTGAGAATCTAACGAAGCATGAAATGAAACACGCGCTTTTGCTGAGTCGCTGCGTGATTCGGCCGATGAGTGCGGCCTGCCGCTGCGCTGCCGCACGATTCAAGCATTGAAATGATTGCGATTTCTCCCGCAGGACTCCGAGATTCACAACTCGTTAACTAGTCCGGGTGGAGTATTGCGGCCTGATCCGCCGCAACACACGCTCGGTTACGAAAGCGTTGATGGAGAACAGGCATGGCCCTCAAGGTCGAGCTGAGACCGCACGAACGCATCATCGTCGGCAACTGCGTGATAACCAACACCGACCAGCGCGCCCGCCTTCTGATCGACGGCGATAACGTGCCGATCCTGCGCGAGCGGGACATCCTGACGCCGGAAACCGCCGATACACCCGCAAAGCTCGTCTATCTGGCGGTGCAGTTGATGTACATCTCGCCGGATCCGCAGAGCCAGCACGGCACCTATTTCAATCTGGTGCGTGACATCGTCACCGCCGTGCCGAGCTCATGGCCGATCATCGAGAGCATCAACAACAATATCATGAGCGGCGACCTCTACCGGGCTCTGAAGGATGCCCGCAAGCTGATCGGCTACGAAGACAAGCTGCGCGAGCAGTTCGAGGCCAACAATCCCAAGACCGCCGCAAAGCCCGACGTCAAGGAAGAGGTCAGCTCGGCCGCCTGAGCGCCTCGCACGTCTAAGCCGAAAGCGCCCCGGACCAGGTCCGGGGCGTTTTCGTTTTCACCTTGTCAAAACAAGTGCCGATGTCACTGCGCTGCGAGCGGCGGCGCCTCGACCTCGATCACCGCTCCTGCATTGCGACGTCCGCCGAACTCCAGCACCGCAGCCAGTAGCGCGTCGACGTCCCGCTCGTCGGTGCGGTGGTTGACGATTGCCGCGCGGATCGCGAATCTGCCATCCAGCGTCGTGCTCGAGGGCGCCGCGATGCCGGACTCCTGGACATCGGCGACGATCTCGCGATTGACCGTATCGTCCGCGCGGTAGCGAAAGCAGACGATGTTCAGATTGACCGGCGCGAGCAGCTCGAGCCGCGGTTCGGCCAGCACGCGCGCCTCCAGATATTTCGCCAGCGCACAGCTTCGCGCGATCACAGCGCCCAGCCGCGCGGTCCCGAACGTCTTCAGTGTGAACCAGGTTTTCAGCGCACGGAAGCCGCGCGACAGATCGGGACCGAGGTCGCAGGGCCAGACCGCGCCGGCTGCGAGCCCCCTCGCCTCGCGGCTCAGATACGCCGCGGGCTGTGCAAAGGCCTGCCGATGCCGCTCGCCGTCCCGCACCATCAGGAAGCCGGCGTCGTAGGGCACCTGTCCCCATTTGTGGAAGTCGAGCGCAATGGAATCGGCAAGCTCAATACCGCCGAGCAGTGGCGCAAGCTCAGGCGAGAGAATCGCGAGCGCACCGAAGGCGCCATCGACGTGAAACCAGATCCCTTCCTCGCGGCACAGCTCTGCGATCGCCTTGAGATCGTCGATCGCGCCTGTATCGACCGTGCCGGCCGAGGCAACCACCAGGAACGGTGTGAAGCCGGCCGCGCGATCGGCCGCGATCTGTGCACGCAGCGCGGGAGCGTCGATACGGTGATCGGAATCGACGTCGATCCTGCGCAGCGCGTCGCTGCCGAGCCCGGCTATGTCCATCGCCCGGGACACACAACCATGCGCGGCTCGCGACGTGTAAGCCGTCAGCAGCGCGCCATCATTGCCGATGCCGTGCTGCCGCGCCGGCGCGCCGAGCGCGCTCGTGCGTGCCACCAGCACGGCCATCAGATTGGCCATCGACGTACCCGTGACGAAGATGCCGCTGGCACTTTCAGGGAAAGCGAACAGATCGCGCATCCAGGCGACGATCTGGCGCTCGACCTCGATCGGCATGTGGTCGCGCCCGCCGAGATTGGCGTTGAGGCCGGCTGCGAGCATCTCGGCGATCATGCCGACCGCGGTGCCGCCGCCATGCACCCAACCCATGAAACCTGGGTGAACATTGCCGGTCGCGTAGGGTGCGACATGCTCGGCGAACTCGCGATAGACATCTGCAAGGTCGCTCGCCTCGCGCGGCACGTCGGCCTTCATCGCTGCGCGGACGTCGTCGGGGATCGGCTGCCACACGGGACGCGCACGAACATTGGCGATGCCGTCGATCGCCTCGTCCAGCATGCGATGCGCAAGCGCGCGAAACTCGCTCCAGTCCTGCGGGTCGAGCGAGGTATGCGTGACGGCGCTTTGCGCGTTGCGGATGATCTCGTTCATGCTTCGCGCCCCTTGCCGGCCTCGGCGTGCCGCGACAGCATCGCCGTGAACGCGGCAAAGATCTTGCGCATCTGCGGCGGCTTATAGGGAAACACGGACGGCGGATCCATATTGTGTACGACGGCCGTGTTGTCGGCCTCGAACACAAGCAGTTCGCCGTTCTGGTTTTCGGCGCAGTCGACGATGAAATAGTCGAGACCGACGCGCCTGCTCATCTCGTCGAGCGCGGCGCGATGACGTGCGGCGAAAGCATCGTCGAAGTCGAGCATGAAGGCGGCTTCTTCAGCGCGCTTTTCTTCGCTGAACGCCATATACGCGTTGAGATACCAGATGTCCCAGCGGTCGGCGATCGCCATGTGGCAGGCATAAGGCCTGCCGTCGACCATGGTGAGACGATATTTGCGGTAGAGCCCGTCCGGGCTTGCATAGTCGACGAAGCGCGCGACGAAGAAGTTCTCCTCCTGCCGCTCGGCGAGATAGGCCTCGAGCGCCTCAGCATCGTCGATCTTGGCGAGCCCGACGCCGGCATGCGTACCGCGCGGCCGCACGATCATCGGAAAGCGCAGCTCGCCGGTGATGCTTTCGCAGGCGATCCTGCCTTCCGAAAGCTCGGACAATTGCGCGCGCGTCGCGTGCGCGGTCACAGGAATGTCGAGACCGGAGATGTCTGCCAGCAACCGGTACAGCTTGTCGCGATCGAGATTGCCGATGAGCTCCGGGCGATTGAGCAGCGGCCGGGGCCAGCGCGGTGCGGCCTCTGCGATGACCGCGAGCGTCTCGCGGCACTCCTCGGAATCGGATGCGACCACGATGGCGACATCGTGATCGGGCAGTGTTTCGGGAAGGCCGACGCCCTTGACCACATAGAGCGTCAGCAGTTCGATGTCGGAACCTTCGAGCAGGAACTCGATCGGGGTGTTGCCGCCCATGTCGATATCGGCCGCGAGCGCTAGCACGCGCAGGCGGGGTTTCGAAACCGCGCAAGGCGTCCGAAACAATTGATGGAAGGACAGCACCTCGCTCTGGATCACGAGCCCGGCCTCCTTCTCACCGAGAAGCTGGGCAACCAGCGACAGATCCAGGCCTTCGCCCGCCTCCGCCGTTCCCTCGGCGATCCGTGCCAGCAGGTGCTCGCGGAGCGGATGCAGATCGCCGCCCTCGAAGGCACGGCGCGTCAATTGCGCAAAGCCGATGCGGTCGGAATAGGGTGGCGCGGTCACGCCGTCGGGCGGGGAAACAGGATGCAGCATCTCAAGCCTCGAGCACAAACGTCCCCGGCACAGCCGTGGCACGATCCAGCAGCAGTTCGATTTTCGCCACGACATGGGCGATGCGTTCGAGAATGTGCTGTAAATTGCGTTGCGCCAGCACCGGATCCGGCGACCAGGCATCCGTCACGAGCCGGGCACCGACGCAGAGGCGCAGCGCCGCCTGCGGCGCCGCATCCTGCGGCGCGAGCCGGACCGGCTGGCCGATCCGGCAGCGCTGCGCGGCGACCTGCCGGTCTGCCGCGCTGCCGCCGATTTCCTCGTTCACGTCACGCGCCAGCGCACGGTGAACGGCGGCGGTCTCGGCGATCGAGACCGGCTTGCCGTCGCGCAGCAGCGTGAAGGGAAAGATGGTGGGTTTCGCGAATTCCTCGTCGTCAGCGCCGCTCGTCCAGATTGCGTTTGCAACGGGGCGAAGCGATGGCGACAATGCAATCATGCGCTCGATGCCTGCAGCAAGCTCGGCGACCGCGCTGGTGCGGAAAGCGCCAGGCACCGCGTAATAGCTACCGATCTCGGCCAGTGCCGCCTCCCAGCGCAGCCATTGGCCGAAGTTGGGCCGGCGTTCGAAGCGGGAGCGCAGCGCCGTCCAGGCCATCGGCCAGTCGCACCGGCCGGCATAGTCGAACAAGCCCTGAGCAATCTCACCCGGCCGATCCACGACGCGAGACAATCCCTTGGGCACCAGCAGCGCGCCACTGAAGGCCGGGCCGCCGAAAAACTTCGAGCCTGTCATCAGCACCATGTAGCCGCGATCGAGATAGGCGCGCAGACGCCGGCGCCCGAGCCGCATCTGGCAGGCATCGACGACAACCTGCACCTTTCCGTACCAGCGTTTGGCGATCTCGTCGAGGCAAGCCTCGCTTGGGGCACGCCAGCCGAGTTTTGACGAATCCATGATGTGCAACAGAACCCGCCGGCCTTGCGCGAGGCTGGCCTCGATTGCGCCCATGACCGCGGCATCCGCATCGGAGCGCATCGCCAGGCCGGAGGCGCCGTCGAGCAGCGGCACCGCGATGCTTTCGCCGGCGAGACCTGCGACCGCGCCGTCCTTGCGCACGGCGACACCGCTCGCCGTGAGCGAGCTGAAATGATGGCCGCGCGCGGTGTGGACCGTGCCGCTGCCGGTCTGGTCGGCGCCGACAACGATCGTCACCGGAGCGGCGCCGAGCACCGCGCGCGCCAGGAACTGCGCGTGGAGCTGGGAGTCCGTGCCCGACGGCGAGAACACGATCTCGACGCGCGGCGAGAGCTGGAGATGGCCGCGCAACGCCTCGCGCATGCCCTCGCAGCGCGCATCGAAGGCGAACTCGACCTCGTCGAACAGGCACTTGTGAACCAATTCCTCGCGCGCCAGCGCGGCGCGGTCATAGGCCGCCTGCGAGATCGTCGATGCGGTCGACGAGGCGAAGTTCCAGAGCTCCGGCTCCGGCGAGGCGGAACATCCATAGGCGTTGACGCGCTGCCTGGGATCGAGCGCCAGCCGCGGATCTCCGCCGGAGGCGAGCAGCGTATCCAGCGGCGTGAAGAGATCGCGCAGGCGGTAGCGCGAGCCGCCTTCGATCGAGTACTCGAGCGCCGACAGATCCGACGCCCCGGCGCCCATCCGTGGACGCTCACGCCGCATCGGCCGCCGCCGCGGGCGCGGCTGCGAATTGCGAAGCGATGTCGCCGTGGAAGACCGAGGGCCCGACGTGGTCCAGCGGGCTCTGGATGTCCGCCCAGATCTCGCCGCCCATGTCGGTCCAGCGCTTGCAGAAGGCGAAGTCCTCGGACAGATAGGTTCCCGTCGCCGGATCGATCATGCATTCGAACAGCGCGAAACGGTTCTGGCTCGCGGCGAGCGTATCGTGCGAATGCTCACGGAAGAACTGCAGGTTTGCATGGTTCGGATGCCGGCACATCGCCTCGAGCACGTGGCGGCGGATCATCAGGAATCCGGTGCCGGCGTAGCGCACGCGGGTAAAGCCGTTGACCACGACGATACGGTCGGGGTCCTCGATCTCGAGCACGTAGTCGAGCGAAGCGGCCGGCACGTCGGCGCGGCCGGTCTGGATCGCCCGCTTCGCCTTGTCCCAGTTCACCCGCTTGATCGGATAGCAGCCGGCGACGACATCGGCGCCGCTCTCGATCAGACGGAAGACCTGCTCGGGCTTGAAGCCGATGTCGGCGTCGATGAACAGGAAGTGCGTCGCCTTGGGATCGTCCAGAAACATCGCGGCCAGATTGGCCCGCGCCCGCGTGATCAGCGCATCACCGTCGCGCAGCAGCACCGTGAGTTCGAGATTGGACATGCCGTGCACGGCGCGCTGGAGCGCGAAGATCGAGCTCGCGTAAATGCTCGAGACCTGCCCGCCGAAGCAAGGCGTCGCCACCACCAGCTGCATCTTGTCCGACATCGACGGCTCCGCCCCCGCTCAAATCCTCACCAAGAGGTAAACAGGCATGGTTAACGGCGCCTTAATGCGCGCCTACAGGTATTTGACCAGCGACAGGTCTGCCAGCTTCGAGGTAACCGAGTAGGAGGCCTGCAGCGCATTCTGGAGCGACAGGATCTCGCTCGCCACCTGGTCCGGCGAGGCCGACTCCGCCTGGTCGATGATGGACTGGAGCTGCGCCTTGGCCTGGGTCTGACGCGTGCTTGCGTCCTTCATGGTGTTCTGCGCCATCGCGATGTCGGTCTGGATATCCTCGATGCGCTGCTGGCCCGGCTGCTGGGTGAGCGCCTGGGTCGTACGCAGGCTCAGTGCCGCGACCTGCCCGCCGGCATATTGTCCGGTGGGCGAGGTCGAGAACGTCCCGAACACGGCGATCGCCTGCAGCTGCTTGCGGATGGCGTCCTCGTCCGCCTGCGCGCCGTATTGCACCGTGACCGAATCGTCGACCCGCGCCACCGCGGTCGAGCGCGCCGAGCCCGGCCCGTCATTGCCGGTGTACCATTTCACCGTATTGGCCGTACCGTTCACCAGCGTCGTCGCCGAGCTCGCCGGCGACGAGCCGACGCGCAGCGGCGGCTGCGTCGCGGTGATCGGCGTCGAACTGAAACCGAGTGCGCCGAGGGCGGCCGTCGCGCCCGGAGTCGAGCCGGAGATACTCAGGCTCGCCGCATCGTCCGTCCTGATCGTGATCGCGCCGCCGTGAACCGTCGACGGCTTCGAGGTGCCCGTGATGGCGTCGATCTTGCTCATCAGGGTCTGGATGCTGTCGGTGACGTTGAGCTGGTTGCCGGTTGCGCCCGAGGCGACGAAGCTCAGCGTGGTGCCGTTGACGGTGATGCTGTCGCCAGCGGAGAAGCCGGGCGCAATCGAGTCCGAGGGCGCCGTGCCCGACAGCGCGGTGGTACCGCTGATAGGTGCCGCCGGGGTCGCCTGGTTGGTCTTGGCGGCGCCGATCGCAGAACTGTCGGTGTTGAAGAAATTGTCGCCCGCGGTGACCGCGGATGCCGCCACCAGCGAGGTGTTGGCGAGCTTGGTGATCGCGGTGTTCAGCGCGGTGTTGAGGTTCGACGTCGTGATCGCCGGGTTCGGCGCCACCGCCGGAACGGCATTGGGATTGCCGGGATCGATCGCGAAGCTGCCGGCCGGCGTCGGCGTCGCGGTCGAGGCGGTCAGGTCGATCTGCTCGGTCGACCCGTCCGGCAGCGTGAACTGGACGCTGAGCTTGTCGCCGTTCTTCGGATTGACGCCGTTGAGATTGACCGAGAACGATACCGGCGATCCGCTCGGTCCAGTCACGGTTGCGCCGGTCAACGTCGAGGAGACCGCTGCGATCTTCAACCCGAACGGCGAGGTCGCGGAATCTTCCGCCACGCTGATCACGCCTGCCGTTTGCGTTTGCACCAGCCGGCCCAGGCCGTTGGCGCCGAGATCGGCGGCCTGGCGCTCCGCCATCACCGTTTTCAGTCCCGCTTGCGTCGTGGTGCCGTTGATGATGTCGCCGGCATTGGCGACCGACTGGGTGTTGAACGCCGTTCCCGAGAACAGATAGCGGTTGCCCGACTGCGTGTTGAGCACGCCGACCATCGAGCCGAATTGCGCCGCGGCGGTGTTCTGCGCGACCGTCTGTCCGTTGACGTTGAGATCCTGCGCCGTGGTGGCGGAGCCGGTCTGCACCGTGTTGCGGATCGTGGTCAGCGACTGCAGCGCGGTGTTGGCGAGGTTGATGTTGACGTTGACGTTGGTGATCGTATCGGTATAGGCGGCGATGTTGGAGAGCTGCGCGCGCCCGGCGATCGCAAAGCCCTCGTTGGTGCCCATGCCGGAATAGTTCTGCGACAGCTTGCCGGTCGAGAGCTGCGTCGACAGGTCGGTGAGCTGCTGGTTGATGTTGCGGATCTGGGAGCCGAGAACCGACGAAGAGTAGTTGATGCTGGCGATCGACATGTGTCAGGGCCCTGTACTGGTTACGCTTGCGCCTGGAGCAACGTGGTCATCATGCTCTGCACCACCGTCATGACGTGGGCGTTGGCGGCATAGGCATTCTGGAGCTGGATCAGGTTCGACATCTCCGAGTCGAGATTGACGCTGGACGTCGAGTTGAACTTCGCCTGGAGCGTCGAGACCACGACGCTCTGGCCCTGCTGGAGCTGGGTCGCCTGCGTCGCCGCATTGCCCTGGACGCTCAGGAACTGCTGGAGGTAGTTCGAGACGCTGCCGGTGAAAGGCTGGCTCGCCGAGCCGAGGCCGGTCGTCGGCGAATAGGAGAACACCGTGTTGGTGAGCCGCGAATAGAGAAAGTCCGAGCGCGTGGTATCGCCCGCGGGCGTCACCGGCGAAGTGTTGTAGACCGACAGCCGGGTCGGATCGGCGGAAAGCTGCGTGTTCACGGCGATGCGGCCGGCAAGGCCGGTCATCTGCGAGCCCGACGCCGTGATCGCGCCGGTGTAGAGCGCCTGCCCGCCATCGGTGAACAAAGGCAGCTGCGGATTGCCCGAGGTCAGCGACGAGATCGTCTTGGTGCTCGAGGCCGAATTGACCTTGGCGAGGCCGCTGTTGTCGTCGGTGACGCGCAGCGTCGTGGCGGTGGCCGGCGACGGCGCAGCGGCGAAGGTCAGATGTGAACCCAACAGCGCGGTATTGAGCGCGGAGGCGATCGCGCCCATGCCGCCGTTGAAATTCACGCCGATCTGCATCGGGTTGGCGTTGGTGGCGTTCTGCAGCGGCAGCGCGGCCGGATCGGTCACGTTGACGAGCGTGATCTGGCGCTGGGTGTTGCTCGTCTTGTCGGTATAGCTGATGTTGACGGTGTTGCCCGGCTGCGCTCCGGCTAGATCGATGTCGAAGCCGGCCGGCGGACCGGAGACCGTGCTATCGGCCGTGGTCTTGTCGGATAGCGCGCTCGACATCGTGGCGGCGAGCTGGTCGATCTGGGTCTGCGCCTGCACCAGCGTCTGGTCGCGCAGCTTAAGATCGGCCGCGATCTGACCGGAGGACACCACGTTGTTGGCGACGACGTCGACCATGGAGCCGTTCGGAAGCTTGAGATTGAGTGCGCCGACGCCGGACTTGCTCGGATCGCTGTTGTAGAGCGAGGTCGCCGTCAGCGCTCCGGCGGAGGCAAAGGAGAATTGCGAGGCCAGCCCCGCGCCGACCAGCTGGAAGCCGGTGGTGGTATAGATATTGGCCTGGTTCGACCCGTCGACGGTGGCGCGGACGTCGACAAATTTCGACAGCGTGTTGATGGCCTGGTCGCGCTGGTCCATCAGCGTGGCAGCGGACGGATCGTTCGCCGACAGGCCCTGAAGCTTGGTATTGATGTCGGCGATCTTCTGCATCGCCGCATTGGCTTGTTGCCCCGAGGTGCCGAGATCCTGCTCGACATTGGACCGTAGCGACTGGATACCTTTGGTTGTGACGTTGAGCTGCTGCGCCAGGCCCTGCGCCGCACCGACGGCAACCGTTTGCGCCGACGAAGATCCCGCACTGGTCGACAGCGCCTGCAGCGCGGTGGTGAAATTGTTCAGCGCGGTTTCGAGCGTCCCGCTGTTGCCCGGCGTGCCATAGACATTCTGAAGCTGCTTCAGGATGTTGGCCATCTGGTCGGCGTAGCCGCTGCCACCGGTCTCGGTACGCAGCTGGTTCTGCACATAGGTGTCGAGCTCCCGGCTGACGCCGGTCGTCATCGCCGTCGAGCCGAAATCGCCGGTGGTGACCTCGATCTGGTTCGGCGTCTGGACGACGTAACCCGGCGTCTGCGAGTTGGCGACGTTCGACGAGACGATCGAGAGCGCGGCCTGGTTGGCACGCAGTCCGCTCATCGCACTGGCAAGGGCTGAACTCAAACCCATGTGAAACTACCGCCTTTGGTTACGTCGCGCGCGCCGGTCAGCGCAATACGTTCAGGAGGTCCTGCACCATCGAATTTGCTGTCGTGATCACCTTGGTGTTGGCCGAATAGGCCTGCTGGGTCACGATCAGCTTGGTGAACTCGTCGGCGATGTCAGTGTTCGAGCCTTCCAGCGACGAGCCGCTGATGCTGCCCGACGCGCCGTCGATGGCAGGTCCGGACTGTTCCGTGGCGGAATACGCGCCGCCGTCAAGCGCCTTCAGGTAGTTGGTGCCGTTGAAATGCGACAGCGTCACTTGGGCGAGATCGAGGTTCTGGCCGTTGGAGAAGGTTCCGACGACGAGGCCGCTGTTGTTGACAGCGACCGAACGGAGCTGACCTGCGGCGTAGCCGTTCTGGGTGATGGTGTTGATGGTCACCGCGCCGCTGGTGCTGGCATATTGCGTCAGCCCACCCGAGGAGATGTTGAAGGAGACGGAGCCGAGCGCCTGACCGCCGACGGTGACGTTGGGGATCGTGATCCCCGAGCCGCTTGGCGAGGTCAGCGAGCCATCGGCTGCGAAGGTGAAGGACTGTCCCGCGTTCAACCAGCCGACCGTCGTGCCGGTTGCAGACGGGTCGGTCTGGTAGAACAAGTTCCAGGAGTCGGCATGACCGTTGCCGAGCGAGGCACTGTCGGTCTTGGCCCAGCGCAATTGCAGATTCACCGGGGTACCGGCCGCGTTGTAGGCGGTCACCGCACCGCCGCTGATCGATTCCTTGGTGAAGGTGGCAATGTCGTTGCCGATCACTGTGCCGGTACCGGCTGTGCCGCCGCCGCCGCGGGCCTTGGTGACCGACGAGGTGAAGCCGAGCGCGGCGAAGGCGTTGGAGTTACTGCTCGACACCGTCAGAGTGGGGTTGGCGGTACCGGTATTCAGTGTGATCACGCCATTGCTGATCGAGGAGCCTGTCGTGCCGCTGAGCTGGTCGATCTGGTAGAGCAATTGCGAGATGTTGTCGCCGATATTGATCTGGTTCGGCGGGGTTGCGCCGGAGGCCACGAAGGTGATCGTGTTGGCGGCACCCGTGCCATTAACATAGATCTTGTCGCCGGCCACGAAGGGCGTCGAGAGGACTTCCGCGCCACCTGCCGTCGCAGCGCCACCCAGCACGGTTGACCCGGTGGTCGCGGGCGTCGACAGCACGTTGCCGCCACGCGACACGGTGCTGATGCCGAGCGCGGTTGCAACCGTGCCGCTGCCGATCGATACGTCGGTGCTCGTGCCGGTCGATATCTGGATGTTGCCGGTGCCGCTGAGCGAGGCGCTGACGCCGGTGCCGCCGGCTAGTGCGATCGCATCCAGGATGTCTTGAACCGTCGCCGTGCTGCCGGTCTTCACACCGATCACAGTGCTGTTGCCGGTCGCCGTAACGCCTGTGGCGGTGGGATCGAAATAGATCGTGTGGGTGCCGTTGATCGTCAGCGTGTTGCCAGACAGCGAGCTGAGAACGCTGAGATGGGGAATCGCCGACGGATTGAGCGATGTACCCGTACCTGCCACTGCCGATGCGCTGTCCTGCAGCGCAACTGAGGACGTCGCAGTTGTTGACGTATAGGCGGAGCGGAGATTGCCAGTGGCCGCTGCGCCGGAGACCGTCGCATTCGTATAGGGCGGCGGCGGCGTGCCGACGATCAGCGGGTTGGCTGCAAAATCGGATGGATTGAGGCCGCCGGCCGCCAGCAGCGTGCCGCTCGCCGCGCTCGAGCTCGCCGCCGTGTTCGGCACGCTCGGCAGGTTCGCCGCGTACTGGATCGAGGTCGTCGCCTGCGCCGGGATGAAGTTGTTCTGGAATTTCAAGACGGTCGCAACGTTGCCGGTCGGGTTGCCGGTCTTCGGATCGACCGTGGTGCCCATCAGATAGTAGCCGGCGCCGTTGACGAGGTTGCCGTTGGCGTTGAGCTGGAAGTCGCCGCGCCTTGTGTAATAGGTGACGCCGCTGAACACCGGCACGTTGTCGACAACGCCGGTCGCCTTCTGGATCGAGAAGAAGCCGTCGCCGGTGATCGCCATGTTGGTGGCGACGCTGGAGGACGAGATCGTGCCTTGCGTCGTGATGGTGGCCTTGGCGTTGGCCGTCACGCCGCCGGCGACCTGCTTGCTTGGCACCGAGGCGTCCGGAATGAGATCGACGAAGCTGGTGCCGATGCCCTTGTAGGCGGTGGTGGATGAGTTCGCGATATTGCCGGAAATGTTCTGCAGCGCGTAGGACTGCGCCTGCAGGCCACCCACCGAGGTGTTCATTGCATCGAAGATACCCATAACTTTGTCTCCAAATCCGATTCCGGCAGCCGGTCGACCATGGCCGCAGTCGGGGGAGACATTCGCAAGGGCTATGCCAATGCAGGTCTTCTCAGGAAATCAATGACTTAAATAGACAGACCCCGGCCTGATGACCGGGGCACAATTGCCGGGCCGGCAACAATTGCCGGGCCGCCATAGCGTTTTCGAGCGAAGTGGGGACCGGTTCGCGTGAAGAAAACGCGTCGAATAAAGAGCCTCACGTTGCCGACGCGTCGGCCGGATGAAACACCAGCCCGAAACCGTCGATGCAGTAGCGTAGTCCGGTCGGCTTCGGGCCGTCGTCGAAGACGTGGCCGAGATGGCCGCCGCAGCGCCGGCAATGCACCTCGGTGCGGAGCATGCCAAAGGTGCGGTCCTCGGTCTTGCCGACATTGCCCTCGATCGGCTGGTAGAAGCTCGGCCAGCCGGTGCCGCTCTCGAACTTGGTCTCGGACGCAAACAGCGGCAGGTCGCAGCCGGCGCAGGCGAAGATGCCCTTGCGATGCTCCTTCAGCAGCGGGCTGGAGCCCGGCCGTTCGGTGCCCTCCTTCCGCAGGATCTCGTATTGCTGCGGAGTGAGCTGGGCACGCCACTCGGCATCGGTCTTCTCGATCTCGAACTTCTTCGTGGCCTTCTCGCCCGCCTCGGCAGGCGTTGCTCTCAGCCAGCGGAAGGCGGAAAGGCCGAACAGGCCGGCAACAGTCGTCAGCAGGATGCGGCGGTCAAACATCTCATTCTCCGTGCGCGGGGATCCCCACGTCCTGAGATACGGGCTTTAACGGCTGACGTTACATGTCCGGGCGGAGTTTTTCTCACATTATTGCGAGACGCCGCCGTCATGCGGAGCCGGTTCCACCTCCCCGGAAGCAGGTTGCGGCGGCGGGGCCGGACGCGGCCTGGCGCCCGGCGGCACGCTCGGCCGCACAGCTGGGCTGACATTGGCCGGCGGACGGCGCGGACCGGTGCCGGCGGCCCGGTTGGCTTCGGCCAGCCGCGCCTCGCGTTCCCGGTCCTTGGCCCGGGCCCGCTCGCGGTAGCGGGCGAGCGAACCTGCGGCGGCGGAACTCGCCCTGCCCCAGACCCCCACCAATTGGCCCGCAACCCGTCCGGTCGCGCCCCCGGCCCAGACCAGTTCGAATGGCGAGAACAGCTTCCAGCGCTCGTCGCCCCACAAAATGCTGCGCGCGATGAGCTGTCCGGCCATGGCCGAGGTGTTCATGCCTTGGCGGCCGAACCCGCTTGCCACCCACAGGCCTTTGCGCAACTGGCCGATCTGGGGCATGCCATGCACGGTCTGGCCGGTGGCGCCGCCGAACGTCTCGGTGATGTCGACAGGCCCAAGCTCTGGGAAAATCGACCGGATCCGCCGCCTGACGCTGCCTGCGAAGCGCTGCGGACGCGCCGCCCAGGTGGTCTCGGGGCTTTCCCACATCAGCCGGTCGCCATCGACGATGCGGAAATGGTCGACGCCGTCGGAATCCATCACCGAGCCCTTGAAGGCGATGATCTCGTTCAGGCGCTCGCCGAGCGGCGCCGTGATGCCGGCATAGCGCCACACCGGCAGCAGCGTCTCCGACAGCCGCCGCAGCGGCGCACCGAGATGGACGTTCCCGGCCAGCACGATATGGCTTGCGCGCAGCCGCGCCGAGGGCGTGACGATGCGCTTGCGGATGCCGGAATGATCGATACTGACGACCGGCGTATCCTCGAAGATGCGCGCGCCGGCCCGCCGCGCCAGCGCCGCGAGGCCGTGGACATATTTGCGGCCGTCGACTTGAAAGGCCCGGGGATAATGGACGCCGTGGAAGTAGTGGTCGGTCTTGAGCGCCGCGCGGACGCGATCGACCTGCCAGCCCTCGACCTCGGTGTCGAAATCCTCATGAAGCATCTGCAGCCGGCTGATCAGCCGGTCGCCGGCATCGACATTGGAGACCTCGATGACCCCCTCGCTGAGCGCGATCCCCGGCATGTTCGCCTCGGTGGCGTTGGACCGGACGAACTCGGCCCCCTCCTTCGACAGCGCCCACAATTCGCGCGCATCCTCGAAGCCGATGCGCTCGATCAGATCGGTGAGCGGCAGCGCAAAGCCCGGCATCACGGTGCCGAGCTGGTTGCCGGAGGCGTTCCAGCCGATATGGCGGCCCTCGAGCACGGCGACGCTGGCCCCGAGCCGGGCCGCCTCCAGCGCGACCGAGAGCCCGGCGAGCCCGGCCCCGATGACGCAGATATCGGCATCGAGATCGAACGACAGCCGCGTGCGGTCGCGAAAGCCAGCTTCTTCCTGGGCTACGCTTGTGAAAGTCTCGCTCATGTCGTTTTCTTAGAGCATGATCCGGAAAAGTGTGCAGCGGTTTTCCGAAAAGATCATGCTCCAAACAAAAATTTAAGGCGCAACGCGGATTTGTCCTAATCTCGTCGCGCTTTGGGGACCGTGCGGGCCGTTGTCACCTTGTCCTCGGCCGGCGCCTGTAGATGATCCCTTTGGACGATTTTGGGCTTGTAACGATTCGAGAATGCCATGCGCCGTTTGATGCTGCTGCGTCACGCCAAGACCGAGACTGACGCGCCGAGCGGCCGTGACCAGGATCGCCGCCTCGACGACCGCGGCCACAAGGATGCCGCGCAGATCGGGGACTGGCTCGCCACCAATCCGCCCTTCCCCGAGACGGTGCTGGTGTCGCACGCCGTCCGGGCCCGGCAGACCTGGGACATCGCCTGGGAGGCGATGAAGGACCGCGTCGCGGAGCCTCAGGTCGAAATCCTGCCGGAACTCTACGGCGCCGACCCCGCGCAGATCCTGGAAACCATTCGCACTGCAACCGCCCCGAGCGACCCGAAGCAGTTGCTGCTGGTCGCCCACAATCCCGGCCTGCACGAGATCGCCCTGATGCTGATGGCGGGCGGCGATCCGGCCGGCGCCAAGGCGCTATCCGAGAACCTGCCGACCGCAGGGCTTGCGATCTTCGACTTTGACGTCGAGGATTGGAGCGACGTGGGCTACCGCCGCGGCCAATTGCTGCTGTTCGTCAGCCCCAAGCTGCTTCGGCCCGGTTGATCGCGCGTCGAGCCGGCAAGGCGTCCTGACTGGAAGATTTGGAGGCGCAGATGTTCAAGTCCATCCTCGTGCCCATCGACCTCGCCGACACCGACCTCGCCAAGCCGGCGATCGCGACCGCGGCAACGCTGTCGCAGACCTGGAGCGGCACGGTGCGTCTGCTCAACGTGCTGCCGATGACGCCGGTGATGCTCGCCGAATACGTGCCGGCCGATTTCGACGAACAGCAGCGCCAGACCTCCGAGGAAGCCCTCGCCATCGTCGCGCGCGAATCCGGCATCGACGCATCGCGCATTTCTAGCGTGGTGCGCCAGGGCGGCATCTACCACGAGATCCTCGAGGAAGCGGTGCACATGAAGGCCGATTTGATCGTGATGACCTCGCACCGGCCGGCGATGCGCACCTATTTCCTCGGCTCCAACGCCGGGCATGTGGTGCGTTACGCCAAGTGCTCGGTGCTGGTGGTCAGGCACTGAGTTCGGAGCAAACTCGGCTCTCGTGCCCCGGACGCAGCGCAGCGCTCCTTCAGCGATGCGCTGCAGAGCCGGAGCCCATGCATCAGCGAATACCGAGGCCTGCTGGATCCCGGCTCTGCGCAGCAACGCCTAAAGCGCGTTTACGCGCGTCTTCGATGCGCTATGGGGCGTTGCAGCGCCTCTGGGACACGGGAGCCCAAGCTACAAGATATCGCGTTGCCCGACGGGCAATACACCCAAGCGATCGGTCAATCCGCGCCGCCTAAAATATTCCACTTTACCGAATTTCGGAAATATCGTATGTAACGCGCACTCCGGCCCATTGAAGAGGGGCGTATCGCGATCGTCACGAACGCGGGCCGGACGGCGGTGGACGTGGGTCACATCGGCGCGAAAGCCATCGCAGGGCGGGCAACCGTGAGCGAGATGCGTCGCGCGCACGACCGGTGTGATCGGCGTACGGCAAAATCGTGTGGTCCTGGCGCCCGCAGGCTGGCGTCAAGGTTTGCGGTGATGCGTGCTGTCCAACCGGGCGCGCGCATCGTCAGCCGCAAGGCGACGGGGGCAACAGTGCAACGCTCCCCGGGGAGAGCGCGACATAAGCCGTAAACCCACTGCGCAGGGAAGGCCGGATGTTTGGCTTCACCTGTATGCCGCTGTGCAAATCTTGTTGCCACCTTTCGCACAGTGGACCGTGGGTGCCCGGCCGGCACCCGGTCTTCCCTGCGCCCTCTTTCACGAGGGCAAGGCGATTGAGCAAAGCTCGGGCGAAACAAGCCGCGAGGCTGAACAGCTACGTCTATCCATGAACAACGGTCTGGTGCCCCGGACGCAGCGCAGCGTCCCTTCGACGGTGCGCTGCAGAGCCGGGGCCTGTGTCGCGGCGAACCGCGTCGCCTGCCGGGTCCCGGCTCTGCACAGCAACGCCAAGAGCGTTGCAGCGCGTCCGGGACACGCGAGGACCGTATCCTCTTACAGATACCGCGTCAGTTCGGCCTTGAACTGGCCGTACACCGCATCCTCGATCTGGCTGCGGTTGATCCCGATGTCGCGCAGGGCGCGGTCGTCGAGGTCGTTCAGCGTCTTGACGGCCGTGCGGCGCTCGAGGCGATCGAACAGGGCATAGGCGGCGTTGACGAGCGCGCTGAAAAATCCGCCCGACGAGGAGGGGCGCAAGCTCCGCCCGGCAGCTTGGGAAATCGTGGTCATGTTTCTTCTCCGGCCTGTGGTCCACGCGGCGAAGCGGATGCCGTTGGCGCAGACGCCTGAGCGTTTGCACCTCATTTGCCGTCGGATTGCTCTCGCTCTCCTCGGCTCAATCGCGGGCCTTGATGGAACTTAAATGCTCCAGTACATTACTCGGAGCAAGTGAAACATTGCTCTCGGTGCAATAATGTCCAAGTTCGAGTACGTGAAGCTTGCCGACGCAATAGCCTCGGATATTTCTAACGGGACGTTAAGGCCCGGCGACCGTCTGCCGCCACAGCGAAATTTTGCTTACGATCGCGGTATCGCCGTCTCGACCGCGAGCCGTGTTTATACGGAACTGCTCCGCCGCGGCCTCGTCGTCGGCGAAGTCGGCCGCGGCACGTTCATCTCCGGCGACATCAGGCGCGAGGTCGAGGCGCTGAGCGAGCCGCGCGACGCGCGGATCGACTTCGAGGTCAATTATCCGTTATTGCCGCAGCAATGGGCGATGATCGCCAAGAGCCTCGCCGGACTCGAACGCGTCGACGCGCTCGAATCCGCGCTGCGCGTCTCGACCAGCACCGGCACCAAGAGCGCGCGCAACGCCGCTGCCGCCTATCTCGCGCGCAAGGATTTCAACCCGCAGGCCGAGCAGATCGTCTTCACCGCCAACGGCAAGCAATCGCTCGCGGCAGCGCTTGCGGCCCTCGTGCCCACCGGCGGCCGCTGCGGCGTCGAGGCGCTGACCTATCCGTACGTCAAGAGCATCGCGGCGCGGCTCGGCGTGACGCTCGTCCCGATCCCGATGGACGAATTCGGCGCGCGGCCCGATGCGATCCAGAAGGCGCATCGCGAAGCGCATCTGTCCGCGCTGTACCTTCAGCCCATCATCCAGAATCCGCTCGGCGTCACCATGAACGCGACCCGGCGCGCCGACATCATGCGCGTTGCCGAGAAGCTCGATCTCACCATCATCGAGGACGCCGTCTACGGCTTCCTCGCCGACGACACGCCGCTCGCGGCGCTCGGGCCCGACCGCTGCATCGTGATCGACAGCCTGTCCAAGAAGGTGGCGCCGGGACTTGCACTCGGAATCCTCGTCGCGCCGCCGCATCTGCGCGAGAGCGTGATGAGCGCGGTCCGCACCGGCGGCTGGATCGCTTCCGGACACGCGCTCGCCTCAGGACAGCGGCTGATGGCCGACGGCACCGTCGCCGAACTGACGCGGCTGAAACGGATCGACGCCGCGCGCCGCCAGCATACCGCGGCTCGGCTGCTCGCCGGCTACCAGTTCGCGGCCGACCCGCGCTCCTATCATCTGTGGCTGACGCTGCCGGCGCACTGGCGCTCGCAGACCTTCGTCGCCGCCGCTGCAAGGCGCGGCATTGCACTGACCCCGTCCTCGACCTTTGCGGTCGCGCACGGACATGCACCGAATGCGGTGCGGCTCGCGCTCGCCCCGCCCTCGCCCGAGCAACTCGATTCCGGCCTGCGCACCCTCGTCTCGCTGCTCGGCACCAAGGAAGAGGATTTCGACTCGACGGAGTAGCGCTAGGGCAACAAGGCCTTACGGCAACAAGGCCCTGGGCACGCGATCGAAGCTGTAGCTCTGGGGCTGGTTGCGCCGGACGAAGCCGCCGACCTGCCAGGTGAACAGCGCGGCAAAACCGAGGATGAACAGCGCGCCGGCGACCTCGCCGATCATGATGGCGCGGATCATGAGCCCCGTCATCGCCACCGCCAGCACGGCCAGGAACGCCAGCACCGCGGCATAGGTCTGGCGGCCGAGGCCCGCCGTCAGCACCGCACGGCTGCCGGCCTTCGCCATCCGCGCGTGCAGCGCGAGGATGAAATCGCGAAATCCATTGTCCTGTGGCGCCACCAGCGCCGGGGACTGCCAGCTCGTCGACAGGATCCTGATGCGGCCGCCGCCGGCGTGGCGGACATCGGCGCGAAAGCGGTGCTGCTGCATCGACACCGGGCGGAACGACAACCTGACGGCGCTGATCTCGTCATAGCGCCACAGGCCGGAACGGCCGGAAATGTGCCAGGACAGCCCCTCCTCGGTCAGCTCGAAGCGATGCGCCGAGCCGATCAGCGACGCCTTGTAGGCGTAGCTCTCGCCCGCAGGCGCCTCGGCTTCCGAAATCAGCATCTCATTCCCGTCCGCGCCATCGCATCCGCGATCCGCTTGCACGATCGCCCTCGCCCATCCTACAAGCGGGCTATGGCTGAGACGACCTTTTTTCCGCGCCGCCTGATCCTCGGCGCCGCCGCGATCTCCGGTGTGCTGCTCGCGCTCGCGGTGCACATGCTGGGCGCGCGTTACGGGCTCGACCTCGGCGGCCTCTGGCATTCAGATTCGCATGAGTTCATTCCCGCCGGCGCGGCGATCGCCTGGTGGCTGATCGCCTCGGTCGGCTTCTCGGGCGGCTATTTCACGGCGACATTGATGCAGAGCGCCGTCGACGGACAGATCCCGCAGCGTATGCGGCAGTTCCTGATCGCGGTCGGCGTGCTGCTGCTTGCGGGGGCAGGCCAGGTCGCCTCGGCGCCCAGCCCGATTCCCAGCGTGTCGGGCGTGCTCGCCGGGCTGGCCGCGCTGTGCCTCGGCGCGGTGATGGCGTTCTGCGGCGCGCATTTCGCGCTGCGCCGCGGCTAGCTTCCGGACAAAAGAAAGCGCCGCACGGATGACCGCGCGGCGCTGTTCAGGATCACGCTTGGCCGAGCGTCGTCTCAGCTCGCGGCGCGCAGGTTCACCTTGCTCTCGGCGAGCTTGGTCAGCTTGCTATCGGTCGCCTTCTCCTCCTCGAGCGTCTTGGCGAGCAGCGCGGCGCAATCGGTGCGGCCGAGCTGCTTGGCCCAGGCGATCAGGCTGCCGTAGCGGACGATCTCGTAGTGTTCCGCGGCCTGCGCCGCGTTGATCAGCGCCGCGTCGAGCACCGCCTTGTCGGCGACTTCGCCGGCCGTCTCTTCGGCTTCCTCGATGATGCCGTCGATCGCCGGGCAATCCACCGCCTTGACCTCGGTCCCGTGCATCTTGAACACCTCCTCGAGCCGCTTGACGTGCTGCCGGGTTTCCTCGAGGTGCGTCAAAAAGCCCTGCTTGAGCTGCGGATCGGTCGCCTTGTCCGCCATTTTCGGCAGGGCCTTGGTGAGCTGCTGCTCGGCGTAATAGATGTCCTGCAGCTGGTGAACGAACAAATCGTCCATCGTCTTGATGTCCTTCGTGAACAGTCCCATCGTTCCGATCCTTTCGGGTTTCGGGAACACGGCGGGCACGGCTGACGAAAAAAGCCGCATATTCCGCTGTGTTCGATTGCTGATGAGGCGCTAACCGGCGCGGCGCACCGACGTTCCAAAATGCCTTGCAAACGCTTGCGCTGGAACAATGCCGTTGGCGGGCGGATTTGAGATCATGGCCACATGATCAGTCGGCGGATCACGACTCATATGCTTAACGCGACCGGTGTGAACCACATGTGACAACACGAGCCGGTCCAGCGCAGATCCTATCCTTGTCAAGGGCTGCACAACCCGCTGTTTTTGCCTTAAATGAACTATATGATGTCTGGCGATCGACGCCCTGTTCGGGCAGTGATCGTACCCGACTGGCCAATGTCTGGTCTCGTCGGTTTTGCCCCCCGCCGGGAGGATGAATGCACGGACCGCTGCCCGCGCTGAAACGCGGCTTCAAGAGATGGGTTGGCTGGCGACGGCTCGGTATTGCCGCGAGCGTCTTCATCATCGCCTTTGCCGTCACCACTCTGGTGCGGACCCTCAAGGGCATCGATACCGGCGTCATCCTGACCGCGCTGACCGAAATCCCCCGCGCCAATATCGGGCTGGCGGCGATCTGCGTCGTCTTCGCGTTCTGTACGCTGACCTTCTACGATTTTTTTGCACTGCGAACGATCGGCAAGAAACACGTGCCCTATCGCATTGCAGCACTGTCCAGCTTCACGTCCTATTCGATCGGCCACAACATCGGCGCCACTGTTTTCACCGGCGGCGCGATCCGCTTCCGGATCTATTCGGATTACGGGCTGAATGCGATCGACGTCGCCAAGATCTGCTTCCTGTCCGGCCTGACCTTCTGGCTCGGTAACATCTTCGTGCTCTCGATCGGCATGGTCATCCATCCGGATGCGGCCACCTACATGGATCAGCTCCCGCCGTCGATCAACCGGCTGATCGGGCTGGGAGGCCTTGCCTCGATCGGCGCCTATCTGACCTGGCTGTGCATGGGCGAGAAACGCCGCGAGCTCGGCCAGAAGGGCTGGAAGGTGATGCTGCCGTCGGCGCCGCTGACGCTGGTGCAGATCATGATCGGCGTGGTCGATCTGGGCTTCTGCGCCCTGGCGATGTACCTGCTGGTGCCGGCCAATCCCCATATCGATTTCCTGTCGCTCGCCGTCGTGTTCATCCTGGCGACGCTGCTCGGCTTTGCCAGCCACGCTCCCGGCTCGCTCGGCGTGTTCGACGCCGCCATGCTGGTGGCCCTGCCCGAATATGGGCGCGAGCAGTTGCTGGCGACCCTGCTGGTGTTCCGCATCCTCTACTTCATGATCCCGTTCGGCCTCGCCATCTCCATCATGGGCACACGCGAGCTCTGGATGAACGTGGTCGAGCCCTGGCAGGAGCGTCGAAGGCTGGCAGAGGCCTGCGCCCAGGCCAACCTGCCCAAGCAGGTGGCAGCGATGGAGCGCGAGCGGTCGCTGCGGCAGGCCAGCAAGCGTTAAGGCGCGGGACGACGGCCCAGACAAAGGTTGCGGGCGGAAGAGCAATGCTCTCTTATTTCCGCCTCAACTTTGCCGTTGAACACGCGGGCCATGATCCCTGTATCCTTTCGCACCCTCTCCGCAGGCGCACTGCTGCTTGTCGGACTCTTGACGTCTTTGCCGCTCCCACGCGCCGCCGCGCAGGACGCCGGCGGCCTGCAGATCAATTGGGAGGTACGCAACCGCTTTCGCCTGTTCCGCGAAGAGCGCGACTTCCTGCTCCATGTCGAGAACGCGCGTAACCGCAGCATCCTCGCCGCCGAGCAATCGCTGGAGCTCCAGAGCGAGGGCCGCGGCTGGGCCCGCAACATGGTCAACCGGCTCTGTATCGACCTGCAGGGCCGGGTCAACCAGCCCTGCACCCGCGACAACGTCAAAGAGAACTACATCACCCCGATCGACCATCCCGTCACGGTGCGGCTGACCGGCGCGGTGCCGGTGGGCGCCACCTGCGCCTGGTCGTTCGACGACGGCGACGGGCCGCAGACCTCGACCTTCGACTGCGCCGAGCCGATCAATCTGCGCGTCCGCTACGGCAGGCAGACCGTCGCGACCGTCGACGTCTCCTCGGGCTCCGATCCCACCCAGCGCGTCCAGACCGAGATCCAGGTCCGCGACATCTTCGTCGCCGGCCTTGGCGACAGCATCGCCTCGGGCGAAGGCAATCCGGACCGGCCGCTGGCGTTGTCCGACGAAGGTTTCTGTTTCCGCTCCTATCTCGGCACCGCCGGCGCGCAGTACTACCGGCCGAGCCGCGCCGGCTACAAGGGCGGCCGTGCCTGCGAGGCGCCGGACACGCTCGCCAACTGGCAGCGCTACGGCGCGCTCTGGCTGAACTCGCCCTGCCACCGTTCGCTCTACAGCTACCAGGCCCGCACCGCGCTCGCGCTCGCGGTCCGCTACACCCACATCGCGGTGACTTTTCTGCCGCTCGCCTGCACCGGCGCCAGCATCAGCGACGGGCTGCTCGGCTCGCAGCGCGCCCGCGAATGCCAGCCCGGCAAGAACGGCGCCTGCCAGACCAGCGTGAACGCGCAGATCGCCGAGCTGCGCGAAGCGCTCAGCGCAGCCAGAAAACGCCAGCCCGACCGCAACCTCGATCTCGTTCTGCTCTCGGTCGGCGCCAACGACGTCTACTTCTCCGGCCTCGTCGCCGACGTTATCGTCGATACCGCGACCGAGCGCACCCTATTCCGCCGCTCAGGTGTCATGGCCAGCGTCGACGATTCCCGCGATGCGCTGCAGCGCGAGCTTCCGCAGAATTTCGTCAAGCTGCGCGAGGCGCTGAAGCCGCTGGTCGGCGGCGACCTCTCCCATGTGGTCTACGTCTCCTACGCCAACCCCGCGCTCGCCGATGGGGGCGTGCCCTGCCGCGGCGGCCGCGGCGGCTTCGACATCCACCCCTCCTTCAACGCCGACCCGCAGCGCCTCGCCCGCGTCTCGACCTTCGTCGACACCGAATTCCTGCCGCAGCTGAAGGCGCTCGCCACCTGCACCCGTGGCGCGCTGTGCCGCGATCCGGAAGCCGATCGCATGACCTTCGTGGATTCGCATCAGGCGGCCTTCGCCGATCACGGCTTCTGCGCCCATGCCGGCAATGACCCCGAGTTCGACCGCACCTGTTTTGCCGAGAACGGCCAGAGCTTCAATCCCGATATCGTCAGCGCGGCGAGCCAGCCGATGCTGTGCGGCCGCGGCGCCTCGGAGTATCGCGCCTACCTGCCGCGCGCGCGCTGGATCCGCGACGCCAATGACAGCTATTTCGCTGCGATGACCTACCCGCAAGGCCTGCCGGCCGCGAGCCAGCCCAGCGACATCCACGATGCGACCTGGGGCGTGCTTTCCGCCGTCTATGGCGGCGCCGTGCATCCGAGCGCCGAAGGCCACGCCGCGATGGCGGATGCGACGCTGCCGGCCGCAAGCGCGGTGCTCGGGCTGGACGCCGTGCCGCCCGGCGTCACACGCGGACTGCTGGCGCCGCTGCTGCCGGGCGCGCGGCAGTAACTCTGGCGCTGGATTGGACCCCGAAGAGGCTTCACTCGCTGGAATTTGATGGCGCTGCCATGATTTGAGCCATTCTGTTCAGAGCATGTTCAGCCGATCCGGGACATCATGATGGGCGTCTTTGGAGCAGGCGTCCTGCCTCAGTCCCAGCCAGCCGGGAACGAAATTGGTGAGCAGAAATACCTATCGCCGGTTGATATCCTGCAGCCTTGCGGCGCTTGTCGCGCTCGCCGCAGGCCTGACCGCCAGCGCCTGCTGGGCCGACGATCTCAGTCCGCACGACCTTGCTCTGCTCGATCGGCTGACCTGGGGCGTCAGCCCCTCCAGCGCCGCGCATCTGCGCAGCATCGGCGCCCAGCGCTGGCTGCAGGAGCAGTTGCATCCGGCCGCCGACACGGCGTTGCCGAGCGCGGCAAAAGCGCAGATCGAAGCGATGCCGGACGTCCACAGCTTCCCGTTCGACATCGCGGTCGCCTTCGAGCAGCAATCCAAGAGCGCCAATCAGGTGACCGATCCCGAGCAGAAAAAGGCGGCGCAGCAGGTCTTTCAGCAGGCCATGAACGACCGCGCCAGGCAGGCGGCGGCCCGCACTGTCCTGCGCGCGCTCTACGCGCCCGACCAACTGCGCGAGCGCATGGTCTGGTTCTGGTTCAATCATTTCAACGTCCACCAGTACAAATCGAACCTACGCGTGCTGGTCGGCGACTACGTCGATCACGCTATTCGCCCGAACTCGCTCGGCAAGTTTCGCGACCTGCTGGCTGCGACCGTTCGCCATCCCGCGATGCTGCGCTATCTCGACAATGCCGACAACGCCGCCGGCCATCTGAACGAGAACTACGCCCGCGAGATCATGGAACTGCACACTATGGGCGTCGGCTCCGGCTACACGCAGGCCGACGTCGAGGCGCTGGCGAAGATCCTCACCGGGGTCGGCATCGACACCAAGCCGGAAGACCCCAAGCTGAAGCCGGAATTGCAATCCCAGCTCGTGCGCGAAGGCGCGTTCGAATTCAACCCGTCCCGTCACGACTACAGCGACAAGACCTTTCTCGGTCACGCTATCAAGGGGCGCGGGCTCGCCGAGGTCGACGAGGCCATCGATATCCTCGTCCATCATCCGGCAACTGCAAGCCATCTGTCACGCAAGATCGCGACCTACTTCGTCTCGGACAATCCGCCCGAGGCACTGCTGCAAAGGATGGCGCAAACCTTCAAATCGACCGATGGAGACATCGCCAGCGTCCTCGGCACGATGATCCATTCGAGCGAGTTCGAGGCGGCGCTGAAGCCCGGCACGCGCTTCAAGGATCCCGTTCAATACGTGCTGTCCGCGGTGCGTCTCGCCTATGATGACAGGGTGATCCTGAATACGGCGCCGATCCAGGGCTGGATCAATCGGCTCGGCGAGGGCTTGTTCAACCACGAGACGCCGGACGGCTACGCGCTGACCTCGGCATCGTGGAACGGCCCCGGGCAAATGATGGTTCGCTTCGAAATCGCCCGCCAGATCGGATCCGGCTCCTCCGGCCTGTTCAAACCCGAAGGGCCCAATCCGGTCGAGCAGCCTGCGTTCCCGCTGCTGCAGAATGCACTCTACTTCAACGGCCTTCGCAACACCCTCGGCCCGGCGACGCTGGCATCGCTCGACAGGGCGATTTCACCGCAGGATTGGAACACGCTGTTCCTGTCGTCACCGGAATTCATGCACTGAGCTACGGAGACTGCCATGAACCGTCGCGAACTGATCAAGACCTTTGCCGCCCTCGCTCCGCTCACGGTCGCCGGCCGCGTCTGGGCCGCACCGGCGACTGACGCCCGCATGCTGGTGGTGTTCCTGCGCGGCGCCTATGACGCGGCCAATGTCGTCGTACCGGTCTCCAGTGACTTCTATCGCACGTCGCGGCCGACGCTTGCGATCGCGAGGCCCGATGCCGGCAATCCGAACGCCGCGCTCGCACTCGATGCGGATTGGGGACTGCATCCGGCATTGCGCGACAGCATCTATCCGCTCTGGGCCAAGCGCGAGATCGCGTTCATTCCCTTCGCCGGCACCAGCGACGACCTGACCCGGAGCCACTTCGAGACCCAGGACACGATCGAACTCGGCCAGTCGGTCGGAGGTTCGCGCGACTACCGCTCGGGCTTCATGAGCCGCCTCGCCGCCGAACTGACGCGCGTCAAGCCAATCGCGTTCACCGACCAGTTCCCGCTGATCTTCCGTGGCAAATCACAGGTGCCCAACACCGGCATCAACAACGTCGCCAAGCCAGGCGTCGATGATCGACAGGCCGATCTGATCAGGAAGATGTACGCGCAGTCGAACCTGGCATCCTCGGTATCGGAGGGTTTTCGCGTGCGCGACGACGTCTACCGCTCGGTCTCCGAGGAGATGAATGCCGCGAACCGCGGCGCCGTCTCGCCGCGCGGCTTCGAATTGTCGGCACGGCGCATCGGCCGGTTGATGCGCGAACAGTTCAACCTCGGTTTCGTCGACGTCGGCGGCTGGGACACGCATGTCAACCAGGGCGCTGCCAACGGTTATCTTGCCGACCGGCTTGGTGAACTCGGGCGCGCTCTGGCCGGCTTCTCCGAGGAAGTCGGGCCCGTAGCGTGGCGGGATACGGTGGTGGTCGTGATCTCCGAATTCGGACGCACCTTCCGCGAGAATGGCGACCGCGGCACCGATCACGGCCATGGCAGCGTCTATTGGGTGCTCGGCGGCGGCATCAACGGCGGCCGCATTCTCGGCGAGCAGGTCAAGGTCGAACAGCCGCATCTGTTCCAGAACCGCGACTATCCGGTCTTGACCGATTATCGCGCTCTGTTTGCCGACCTGTTCGGTCACGTCTTTGGATTGGGCAACGAGAGCATTCAGCGCATATTTGCAGGCGTACACCCGACCAATTTGGCCTTGGTCTAGCCGCCGCTGCCGAGATGGGCGACACGCCGCCCGCCCTGCGCTGTCAGTAAAAAAGCCGGCGGTTGCCGCTTCATCAATCCAAAAACGGCATCGATCGATACTCCCTTCAACTTGGACACGCTGCCGCGCCCGCCTCTAGGAGTCGTAGTGAGGAAACGTTTCGAAGTCCAGGGAGGCGCCGGATGAGCGCAGTTGTGTCCGCAGCGGACGTGAGGAGGTCTCGCGTTAGGCTGTTGATCGTGACCATGCTGTTCCTGGTCACGACCGTGAACTATGCCGACCGCGCCACGCTCTCGATTGCCGGTCCCGCGCTCTCCAAGGAACTGCATCTCGATCCCGTCGCCATGGGCTGGGTCTTCTCGGCGTTCGGCTGGTCCTACGTGATCGCGCAGGTGCCGGGCGGATGGCTGCTCGACCGTTACGGGTCGCGCGTCGTCTATGCCTTCAGCATCGTCATCTGGTCGCTGTTCACGATGATGCAGGGCTGGGTCGGCTTCTTTAGCGCCGGCACCGCCATCGCCGTGCTGTTCGGCTTGCGCTTCCTGGTCGGGATTGCGGAAGCGCCCTCCTTTCCAGCTAACGCCCGCATCGTCGCGGCCTGGTTTCCCGGCAGCGAGCGCGGCACCGCGTCGGCCTTCTTCAACTCCGGGCAGTATTTCGCGACCGTCATCTTCGCGCCGCTGATGGGCTGGATCGCACACGATTACGGCTGGCGCTACGTGTTCTTCGTGATGGGCGCGCTCGGCGTGATCATGGGTCTCGTCTGGATCAAGACCATCTACGGCCCGAAAGAGCACCCCGGCATCAACGAGGCCGAGTTCGACTACATCAAGGACGGCGGCGCGCTGGTCGACATCGACGCACCCAAAGACGAGCGTGCGCCGGACTCCGGGCCGCGCTGGGATCACATCCGCCAATTGCTCTCCAACCGCATGATGCTCGGCGTCTATCTCGGCCAGTACTGCATCAACACGCTGACCTATTTCTTCCTGACCTGGTTCCCGGTCTACCTCGTCAAGGAACGCGGCCTGTCGATCCTGCAAGCGGGCTTCGTCGCGACGCTGCCGGCGCTGTGCGGCTTCATCGGCGGCGTGCTCGGCGGCGTCATCTCCGACACGATCCTGCGCCGGACCGGCTCGCTGACCCTGGCACGCAAGATTCCGATCGTCGGCGGCATGCTGCTGTCGATGTCGATCATCGCCTGCAACTATGTCGACGGACAGGCGCTGGTGGTCGGCTTCATGGCGCTCGCCTTCTTCGGCAAGGGCATCGGTGCGCTCGGCTGGGCGGTCGTCTCCGACACTTCGCCGAAGGAAGCCGGCGGCGTCTCCGGCGGCCTATTCAACACCTTCGGCAACCTCTCCTCGATCAGCACCCCGATCGTGATCGGCTACATCCTGGCGGCGACCGGCTCCTTCAACGGCGCGCTGGTGTTTGTCGGCGCCAATGCGCTGGTGGCCGCGTTCGCCTATCTCGTGGTGGCCGGCAAGATCGAGCGGGTGGTGCTCAAACCTTCCTCCTGAGCGCTCCGAAGTGATCGGAGCGGGACAGGCAACTCAACGGCGGCTCAAAAGGCCGCCGTCTTTGTTTTGGGGATGATCGATGCTAGAAGTGCCGGAGAAGCGCCTTATCCATCTAAGGCATGTATCAATGTTCGACCTCAACCAGCTCCGCTGCTTCGTCACGGTGGCGGAAGAATTGCACTTCGGCCGCGCTGCCGTGCGGCTGAACATGACCCAGCCGCCGCTGTCGCGGCAGATCCAGGTACTCGAGCACATCATCGATGCGCCGCTGCTGGAGCGCACCAGCCGCTCGGTGCGGCTGACGCCGGCCGGACGCAGTTTCCTGCCCGAAGCGCGGCGCATCTTGAAACTGGCCGAAAGCGCATCGCAGGTCGCCCGCCGCATCGCGCTCGGCAAGACCGGCTCGTTGAAGATCGGCTTTACGGCCGCGGCCGCCTACGGCTTCCTACCCGAACTCGTCGCAGCCTGCCGGGCCAGATTGCCCGAGGTGGACTTCTCGCTGAAGGAGATGGTGTCTGGCGACCAGTTCGAAGCGCTGACCTCCGGCCAGATCGATGCCGGCCTGCTCCGGCCACCGATCGCGCGCCCGGAAGTGGCCAGCCGCCGCGTCGTCGCCGAGCCCCTGCTCGCCGCGATCCCCCGGAAGCACCCGCTGGCGACTGCCGAGAGCATCACCATCAAGGATTTCGACGGCCAGCCCTTCGTGATGTATTCGCCCTATGAGAGCCGCTACTTCCACGATCTCCTGGTCGCGCTGTTCACCCGCGCCGACGTGCTGCCGCGCTACGTCCAGCATCTCAGCCAGATTCATTCGATCCTCGCCATGGTCCGCGCCGGACTCGGCCTTGCCATCGTGCCGGCCGCAGCTGCCGGCCTGAAGATCTCCGACGTTCGCCTGCGGCCCCTGAAGCTGCGCACGCGCATTCCCGCCGAGCTGTTCATGGTCTGGCGCCGCGACGATGAAAATCCGCTGCTGTCGGCTCTGGTCAAAATCGCCGGTGAATTGTCCTGCGCGGAGGCGATGGAAGATTGATGCTTAAACCGTATCGGTCGATATAGGCTTTGGCTTGGACGCGTATCGAACGGTCTCCTAAACCACGGCGCATGGACGCGCGGACTTTCGTTGCGTCCTTCTCGACACGCGACAAGGGAGCCGCGCCCATATGAGCAAGATGACCCCGCAGGAAATGGCCCAGAAGATCGGATCGGGCCTGCTGTCCTTCCCCGTCACGCCGTTCGGGGCGGACTACTCCTTCGACGAAGCGACCTACCGTGCCAACATGGACTGGCTGTGCGGCTACGATGTCGCAGGTCTGTTCGCCGCGGGCGGCACGGGCGAATTCTTCTCGCTGACGGCGAGCGAAGTGCCCGAGATCGTCAAGATCGCCGTCGACGAGACCAAGGGCCGCGTGCCCGTGCTCGCCGGCACCGGCTACGGCACCGCCACCGCGCGTGAGATCGCTGTCGGCGCGGAGAAGGCCGGCGCCGACGGCCTGTTGCTGCTGCCGCCCTATCTCACCCATTCCGAGCAGGACGGCCTTGCCGCCCATGTCGAGGCGGTTTGCGCCTCCGTGAAGATCGGCGTGATCGTCTACAACCGCGACAACGCCATCCTTCAGCCCGACACGCTCGCCCGTCTTGCCGAGCGCTGCCCGAACCTCGTCGGCTACAAGGACGGCATCGGCGACATCGAGCTGATGACCCGCGTCTACACCAAGCTCGGCGATCGCCTGACCTATATCGGCGGCCTGCCGACGGCGGAGACGTTTGCGCTGCCTTATCTCGACATGGGCGTGACCACGTATTCTTCGGCGGTGTTCAACTTCGTTCCGGAATTCGCCACCAACTTCTACGCTGCCGTGCGCAAGCGCGACCATGCGACGATCCACGCCGGGCTGAAGGACTTCATCCTGCCCCTGATCGCGATCCGCAACCGCAAAAAGGGCTATGCGGTCTCGATCATCAAGGCCGGCATGAAGGTGATCGGCCGTGACTCCGGTCCGGTCCGTCCGCCGCTGACCGATCTCACCGAGCGGGAAATCGCGGAACTGACCGCGCTGGTGGAGAAGCTGCCCGCCATCCGATCGTCACAACAGGCTGCAGAATAGCGACACAACAGGGAGGAGCGTGCGATGGCCCAGACCGACATCACTGGCGCACCAATCGTCACAGCGATGCAGGTGGTTCCAGTCGCAGGCCGCGACAGCATGCTCCTCAATCTGAGCGGCGCACACGCGCCGTTCTTCACCCGCAACATCGTCATCCTCACCGACAATGCCGGCCACACCGGCGTCGGCGAGGTGCCGGGGGGCGAGAAGATCCGGCAGACGCTCCAGGATGCCCGCGATCTCGTGATCGGCAAGACCGTCGGCGCGATGAACAACATCCTCGCCGACATCCGCGCCGCCTTCGCCGACCGCGATGCGGGCGGCCGCGGCAAGCAGACCTTCGACCTCCGCGTCACGATCCATGCGGTGACGGGAATCGAATCCGCGCTGCTCGACCTGCTCGGCCAGCATCTCAACCTGCCGGTCGCCGCCCTGCTCGGCGAAGGCCAGCAGCGCAACAGCGTCGAGACGCTCGGCTATCTCTTCTTCGTCGGTGACCGCCGGAAGAGCAAGCTCCACTACATCGAGGGCGAGACCGGCAAGGCAGAATGGTTCAACCTCCGTCACCAGGAGGCGATGACGCCGGAGACGGTGGTACGGCTCGCCGAAGCCAGCCACGATCACTACGGCTTCGCCGACTTCAAGCTCAAGGGCGGCGTGCTGTGCGGTGAGCAAGAGATCGAGGCGGTCACCGCGATTGCGAAACGCTTTCCCAACGCCCGCGTGACGCTGGACCCGAACGGCGCGTGGTCGCTCGACGAGGCCATCCGGCTTTGCAAGGACATGCATGGCATCCTAGCTTATGCCGAGGACCCCTGCGGCGCAGAAGCCGGCTTCTCCGGCCGCGAGATCATGGCCGAGTTCCGCCGCGCCACGGGCCTGCCGACCGCGACCAACATGATCGCGACCGACTGGCGCCAGCTCTCGCATGCGCTGCGGCTCGGGGCGGTGGACATTCCGCTCGCCGACCCCCACTTCTGGACCATGCAAGGCTCCGTGCGCGTCGCCCAGACCTGCCGTGACAACGGCCTGACCTGGGGCTCGCACTCCAACAACCATTTCGACATTTCACTCGCGATGTTCACACATGTCGGTGCCGCCGCTCCCGGCAAGGTCACGGCGATCGACACCCACTGGATCTGGCAGGATGGCCAGGCGCTGACGAAGGAGCCGCTCCGGATCAAGGGCGGCAAGATCGCGGTGCCGGAGCGTCCGGGCCTCGGCATCGAGATCGACCGCGCCGCCATCGAGGCCGCGCATGAGCTCTACAAACGGCATGGACTTGGCGCCCGTGATGACGCTATTGCCATGCAGGACCTGATCCCCGGCTGGACGTTCGACGACAAGCGCCCGTGCCTCGTGCGTTAGAAATTCAGGCATGATCCCGGAATAGTGGACACCGGTTTTCCGGTCAGGATCATGCCTCTTGAATAAGGAGCAAGACAGATGACTGCGATCCTGAAGAACTTCATCGGCGGCGAATGGGTCGATGGCTCCGGCGTCACCAGGAACATCAATCCCTCCAACACCAACGACGTCGTCGGCGAATACGCCAAGGCCGACAAGGCGCAGACCGAGAAGGCGATCGCGGCGGCCAAGGCCGCCTTCCCCGCCTGGGCCCAATCGACGCCACAGCAGCGCTTTGACGCGCTCAACAAGATCTCGCTCGAAATTCTCGCCCGCAAGGACGAGCTCGGCCGCCTGCTCGCCCGCGAGGAAGGCAAGACGCTGCCCGAGGGCGTCGGCGAAGTCGCGCGTGCCGGCCAGATCTTTGCGTTCTTCGCTGGCGAAGCGCTGCGGCTGATCGGCGAAAAGGGCGCCTCCGTCCGTCCCGGCCTCGACGTCGAGCTCACCCGCGAGCCGGTCGGCGTCATCGGCATGATCACGCCCTGGAATTTCCCGATCGCGATCCCGGCCTGGAAGATCGCGCCCGCGCTCTGCTACGGCAACACCGTAGTGTTCAAGCCGGCCGAGCTGGTGCCGGGCTCCGCGCATGCGCTGTCGGAGATCATCACCCGCTCCGGTATTCCCGCGGGCGTGTTCAATCTCGTGGTCGGCTCAGGCTCAGTCGTCGGCCAGACCCTGCTCGATCATCCCGATGTTGCCGCGATCTCCTTCACCGGCTCGGTGCAGACCGGCCGCAAGATCGCGCAGGCCTGCGTGCTGTCGAACCCGATGAAGAAGTTCCAGCTCGAGATGGGCGGCAAGAACCCGCTGGTCGTGCTCGACGACGCCGACCTCAAGACCGCCGTCGAGGTCGCCGTGAACGGCGCCTATTTCTCGACCGGGCAGCGCTGCACGGCCTCCTCCCGCCTGATCGTCACCGAAGGCATCCACGACCGTTTCGTCGCGGCGATGGCCGACCGTCTGAAGGGCCTGACGGTGGACGACGCGCTCAAGGCCGGCGTGCATATCGGCCCGGTGGTCGACCAGAGCCAGCTCGACCAGGACCTGCGCTACATCAAGATCGGCCAGGACGAGGGTGCCAAGCTCGCCTTCGGCGGCGAACTGCTCAAGCGCGAGACGCCAGGCCATTACCTGCAGCCGGCGCTGTTCACCGAAGCCAACAACAACATGCGCATTGCACGTGAGGAAATCTTCGGCCCCGTCGCCGCCGTCATCCGCGCCAAGAACTACGAAGAGGCGCTGGCGATCTCCAACGACACCGAGTTCGGCCTCGCTTCCGGCATCTGCACGTCGAGCCTCAAATACGCCTCGCACTACAAGCGCAACAGCGAGTCCGGCATGGTGATGGTCAATCTGCCGACCGCAGGCGTCGATTATCACGTACCGTTCGGCGGCCGGAAGGGCTCGAGCTACGGCGCCCGCGAGCAGGGCTCCTATGCGCGCGAGTTCTACACCACGGTGAAGACGGCCTATACGTTTCCGGGGTGAGACCCCGGAGGGTGGGCAAAGCGAAGCGTGCCCACCGCACCGTTTGACGCGAGACATGGTGGGCACGGCGCGTTGCGCCTTTGCCCACCCTACGAATTCGGCTTCTGCGCTAACCCACCCTACAAATCACCGGAGTCCATATGGACCAGGACGTCGCAGCGAAAGAGCAGCCCCGCTACATCAAGCTCAACGAGCGCGACAACGTCGCGATCGTTATCAATGATTTCGGGCTTCCCGCCGGCTCCCGCTTTGCCAGCGGCCTGACGCTGCGCGCCTTCGTGCCGCAGGGGCACAAGACGGCGCTGGTCGACATCGCGGAAGGCGCGCCGATCGTCCGCTATGGCGAGGTGATCGGGCACGCACTGTCCCCGATCCTCGCCGGCGACTGGGTGGACGAAGCGCGCATCCGTATGCCGGAGGCGCCCGACCTCGACAAGCTGGAAATCTCCACCGCCGTCCCCGCGCCGCTGCCGCCGCTCGAAGGTTTCACCTTCGAGGGCTTCCGCAACACCGACGGCTCGGTCGGCACCAAGAACATCCTCGGCATTTCCTCCTCCGTGCAATGCGTCAAGGGCACGATGGAATATGCGGTCAAGCGCATCCGCGCCGAACTGCTGCCGAAGTATCCGAACGTCGACGACGTCGTGCCGCTGACCCATGCCTATGGCTGCGGTGTCGCCATCAATGCCCCCGATGCGATCGTTCCGATCCGCACCCTGCAGAACATCGCGCAGAACCCGAATTTCGGCGGCGAGATTCTGGTCATCAGCCTGGGCTGCGAAAAGCTCGCGCCCGAACGGCTGGTGCCCGAAGGCGTCAGCGACGCCATCGTGCGGATGCAGGACGAAGCCTTCGACGGCTTTGGCGCCATCGTCGATGCCATCATGACCCAGGCCGAGGCTCGCCTGAAGATCCTCAACAAGCGCACCCGCGAGACCTGTCCGGCCTCCGCTCTCGTCATCGGCCTGCAATGCGGCGGCAGCGACGCCTTCTCCGGCGTCACCGCCAACCCCGCCGTCGGCTTCGCCGCCGACCTCCTGGTGCGCGCCGGCGCCACCGTGATGTTCTCCGAGGTCACCGAGGTGCGCGACGCGATCCAGCTGCTCACCCGCCGCGCCATCAACGCGGATGTCGGCCGCGCGCTGGTGCGCGAGATGGCGTGGTATGACTCTTATCTGGCCCGCGGCGGCGCCGACCGCAGCGCCAACACCACGCCCGGCAACAAGAAGGGCGGCCTCGCCAACATCGTCGAGAAGTCATTGGGCTCGATCGTCAAGTCCGGATCGAGCGCCATCACGGGCGTGCTCGCCCCCGGCGAGAAGGCGACGCAGAAAGGCATGCTGTTCGCCGCGACCCCCGCCTCCGACTTCATCTGCGGCACGCTCCAGCTCGCCTCCGGCATGACGCTGCAGGTGTTCACCACCGGCCGCGGTACGCCTTACGGCCTGGCGGCGGCCCCTGTGATCAAGGTCGCGACGCGCACCGAGCTTGCCCGCCGCTGGAAGGACCTGATCGATTTCGACGCGGGCGGCATCGCCACCGGCGAGAAGACTATCGAGGAAACCGGCTGGGACCTGTTCCGCCTGATCCTCGACGTCGCCAGCGGCCGTACCAGGCCATGGTCGGACCGCTGGGGCATCCACAACGATCTGACGCTGTTCAACCCGGCGCCGGTGACGTGACGCTCACGTCATGCTGCCGGGCATGAAGCAGCGGACGCGCGGATGGCCGTCGATATAGTGCTTCCACACCATGGTACGGCCGATCTTGTTCGGCTCGGTGATGACGGCGCCCTCGGGCACGACGACCCATTCATCGTCGAGATGCACGCGATAGCGGCCCTTGTCGGATTCCCAGTCGACATCGGCGACCACATAGCCGTCGGCATCCGAGCAGCATTGTCCGTATTCGCTGTGCAGGCTCTCGAACCAGGGTTTTAGCGGCGAGTTGACATAACGTCCGTCGTCGCGCGCCAGCGCCGACGTCGCCAGCAGTACCGTAAGCCCAAGCAGCGGCGCTGCGCATAGTCTTGAAGCTCTCATATCGTGTTCCCGCGGATCGAGATCATCGTGGCGGAGGAAAAAGCCACGCGTGCTCCGAGCGGAGGAACGCGCGCGGCGCCGACGACTCGTTCCTCCGATTTGCTTTGCGACAGCTATGCAAATCGAGCGCCAACGCGCATCCCGGGGAACTACTGGCGCGGAGCAACACGCGCGGCGGACAGCCGCTACGCCGCCATGAAATGTACCAGCTTCACACCGGGGATTCAGGGCTCCAGCTCACGCCGGGACATGACGTCCTTAGCCTCGGCACGCAGGCCTATTATTCCAGGTCGACGGCGACATCACCGATCCCCGGCAATGCCTGGAGAAGGTCGTCGCCGGCAACGGCACGTTCTATGCGCCCTGCAAGAAAGCGCCGACGTACTGACGTTCCGCGGATCGCAAGCCGCCTATTGCTTCGGCGCAGGCGCCATCATCATGCCGCCGCCCTTCTTCGCTGCGGGCGCAGGCTTGGTCGTCGTCGCGGCGGTCGCCTGTGCGGGAAGATATTTGGCCACGATGGCGGGATCGACCTGGGCGATGTTGGCATCGGGCAGACGCGTCCAGGTCTCGTCCTTGCCGAACAGCGAAATGCCGAGGAAGCCGCGCATGGTCAGCGTCTGGCCATCGGGGCTCACCGTCATCTTGGCCTTCCAGATGTTGCCGTCGCGCGGATTGACCACGTTGCCGCCGTCATACTTCAAGCCGTCGCGCTTCATATCGCGGATGAAGGAGAGCCCGAGCACCGGCGCGTTCTTGCGGTCGTCGGTGCATTTGGAGCAGATCTCGTTCGGATCGTCGCCGGGGCGCGGAAACGTCTTCGCGATTACGCCTTCGAAGATCCCGTTGTGGTCGATGAAGAGGAACCATCCCACGGTCTTGCCGTCTTCGACCTTCTGCCACAGCCCCGCAGCGGTTGGCTGGGCCGACGTTGCAGCCGGTGCCTGCGCCGCAGACGGCCTCACCGCACTGCACGATAGTGCGAGCGCGAGGAGCGAGAGCAGCCGAAAGCTGAAAATGAAATTCCGCATTATGATCACCTTGCTGAGCCACCGCCGCAATGGCCGCAGACTACGGCGATTTCGCGAACGGTTCCAGCACCAGAAACATGGGGCATCGCATCCCGTTCCCGGTGCCGTCAGTTGACACCGAGCTTTTTTTGCAGACTGGACGAGGAGGTCGTGTACTGGAACACGAGCCGCTTCTCCGGATAGACGTAGCGATGGGCCTTTTGCGACATCAGCGCGCCCTCGTGAAAACCGCACAGGATCAGCTTGATCTTGCCGGGATAGGTATTGATGTCGCCGATCGCGAAGATGCCCGGCACGTTGGTCTCGAATGCGGACGTCTCCACCGGAACCAGATTGTTCTCCAGCGCAATGCCCCAGTTCGCGACCGGACCGAGCTTCATCGTCAGCCCGAAGAACGGCAGCATGGTATCGCAGGAAATCTCGGTCACGCTGTTGTCGTTGCCCTTGACGGTGGCGCCGGTCAGCTTGCCCTCACTGCCTGACAGCGCGGTGACCTGGCCGAGCCGCAGGTCCATCTTGCCGCCCGCGACCAGCGCGCGCATCTGCTCGACGCTGTGGGGCGCGGCACGAAAATCGTCGCGACGGTGCAGCAGCGTGATGCGCCTGGCGAGCGGATGCAGGTTGAGCGTCCAGTCGAGCGCGGAATCGCCGCCGCCGACGATCAGCACGTTCTTATCGCGGAAATTTTCCATCTTGCGCACGGCATAGTGCACCGAGGTGCCTTCAAAGGTCTCGATCCCCGGCACCGGCGGACGCTTCGGCTGGAACGAGCCGCCGCCGGCCGCGATCACCACCACCTTGCATTCGAACACCTTGCCGGAATCGGTGGTGCAGCGGAATCCGGGATCGCCGATCTTCTCCACCGTCTCGATCATCTCGCCGAGATGGAAGGTCGGATGGAACGGCTTGATCTGCTCCATCAGCGCATCGGTGAGGCCCTGGCCCGACACCTGCGGAATGCCGGGAATGTCGTAGATCGGCTTTTCCGGATAGAGCTCGGCGCACTGACCACCGACCTTGTCGAGGATGTCGACGAAATGCACCTTCATGTCGAGAAGGCCGAGCTCGAAGGCGGCGAACAGACCGCAGGGGCCGGCGCCAATAATCAGCACATCGGTTTTGATCGCGTCGCTCATGTCGTCTCTTCATCGGTTGGACGGCGCCCGGCGGGCAGAGGTGACCCTGCCTGTCTAGCCAACGGGGATGGATCAGGGAAGGCATAAAAGCGGTAGCGCCCCGCCGCCGCACCCACTTGCCGGGTCAGGATAACTGGGCTGTAACAGATTGCGATATGACGGAGATCAACCGGTGAACGCACCAAGCCGCCTCGATACGACGCCGCGCCTCGAGGACTTTCCTTTCCGCCTCAGTGACAATGTGCGGTTCGGCGACCTCGATCCGAACCAGCACGTCAACAACGCGGTCTACGCCACCTATTTTGAAACCGGGCGGGTCACGCTGATGAAGCTTCCCGAATACGGGCTGACCCCGCCCGGACTCGCCTGGATTATGGTGCGGCTCGACATGCATTTCCGCGCCGAGCTGCATTGGCCCAACACGATAGAGCTTGGCCTTGGTGTGGTGAAGCTGGGGCGAACGTCGGTGACCTTCGAACAGGTCGTGTTCTCGAGGGGAAAGTGCATCGCGTCAGCGACGTCGGTCGGCGTGCTGCTCGACGAGGCGACGAGGCGGCCCACGCCGCTGACTGCGGAAGTGCTCGAGAAGCTCAGGCCTTGGCAAAAGCGCGGCATCGAGGTCGCGCCGCCGGGCAAGTAAGGCGCAAGAAGGTCAGGCCTGGCGTTCCGGCGTCGCCACGACGAGCCCGTCGAGATCGTCGGAGACCTTGATCTGGCAGGACAGGCGCGAGTTCGGGCGGACGTCGAAGCCGAAATCGAGCATGTCTTCTTCCATCGGCGTCGGGCTGCCGACCTTCTCGCGCCAGGCTTCGTCGACATAGACGTGGCAGGTGGCGCAGGCACAGGCACCGCCGCATTCGGCTTCGATGCCGGGAATGCTGTTGCGGATGGCGGCTTCCATCACGGTTGCGCCGTTCTCGATTTCCACCGTACGGGTTTCGCCCTTGTGGTCGACAAAGTGAATTTTGGCCATGTGTGCTCGTGCTGCCGCGATCTGGGAAAAAAAGAATGTCCGGGCTGTCCTATAACGGGTCGGTCAGGCGGGCGCCATAGCGTTTTCGAGCGAAGTGGGTCCTCGGCTCGCATCCAGAAAACGCACCAGAACAAATCACTCGAACCCCCTATATTCATGGGGGCCAGCCTAGTGCTTCAAGATCGCCTCGATGGCGGCGCGGACCTCGGACACCGCCTCTTTCAGCGCGGCGAAGGCGTCGGGCCGGTTGTGGCCGGTCCGGATCGCGATCTCCAGGCTCGCAGCGGCATCGGCCACCGCGAAGGCGCCGATTCCGCGCGCCGACCCCTTGAGCTTGTGCGCAAGCGCGCCGGCCTCGGCGGGCAACGCCGCCATCGCCGCGATCAGGCGGACCGCCTGCTCGGCAAACATCGCGAGCACTTCCTGCTCCAGTTCGGCGTCGCCGAGCGTCATGCGGGAGAGATGGTCGAGGTCGAGGGGGCTGTCGATGGGTGCAAGCGGGGGCGAGGGCATCCATTCCATCCGTTGCAGTTCAGGCGTCATGGCACAGGCCCCGGCATCACGAGTCCGCCGGTCCGGCGGTCAGGTTCCGGCCCACCCAACCACGAAAATGGTTAACGAAATGTTTGCAGTGGTTTGCCTGATTCTGCCGGTTTATTGACGAAAAGTTGCCGCAATCCGCCAAGTTCGGTGGAGAATTACATTTATTGCTAAGGCGTTACGGCGCGATCCTGTTAACGATGATTAAGATTGTCTTAATCGCAGGCATTTCATTCGCGATGCTCTGCCAATAGGATGTTTCGGAAATTGGCGGACAAGCCGTCCGGGTGGGGATGGCTCGGAGATCCGCGCAAAGCGGCATGATCCGGTCTGTGGGCTTGCGCAGCGCGCGCGGCTCGCGGAGACGCGTACAAGTAACGAGGGCTCGGACTGAACATGGCAAACACTCCGAAAAAGGTCAAAGATCCCACAGAAGTTGCGCTTTCTGCGATCCAGGAAGCCCTGAACATCAGCGATACCGCGGCCGATACCAGCAGGAACGCGTCGATGCGCAGCGAACCGGCGCCGTCCATGGCGCCCCCGTCTCCCCCGATGTTCGACGAGCCGAGCTTCGAACCGCGCCCGGCCGCCAACGAGCGTGCCGTGTTCGACCCGATCGAGGAGCAGCGCGCGCCGCGCCGCGCCGCCAATGACGACCGCGAGACCATCGGCCAGTTGCTCCAGGCGCTTCAGAAGGGCCGCCCTGCCCGCAGCGTCTACACCTTCGCAACCGTCTTCGCCGGCGTCTGGCTCGCGGCCTGCGCCGCGCTGACCGTCGGCTTCCTGCCCTCGATCCAGGCCGCCATGGGCCAGAGCAGCGGCGTGCTGGTGCTCGCGGGCCTCGTCGCGCTGTTCTTCGCGCCGATCATGCTGTTCTACTTTCTCGCCAGCCTCGTCTGGCGCGGCCAGGAAATGCGCATGATCGCGCAGGCGATGGCGCAGGTGGCGATTCGCTTCTCCGAGCCGGAAGGCTCGGCCTCCGATTCCATGGTCACCGTCGGCCAGGCCATCCGCCGCGAGGTCGCGGCGATGGGCGACGGCATCGAGCGCGCCATCGCGCGCGCCGGCGAACTCGAAACGCTGGTCGCCAACGAGGTCGCGGCGCTCGAACGCGCCTATTCCGATAACGAAGTGCGCATCCGCGCCCTGCTCCAGGACATCGCGCACCAGCGCGACAACCTGGTCGGCCAGGCCGAGCAGGTCCGCAGCGCCATCTCGGGCGTGCAGATCGATCTGCGCCACGACATCGCACTGATCTCCGATGCGATCGCCTCCCGCGTCGACGAAGTCGCCAAGTCCATCACCGGCGCGCTGGAAGAGCGCGGCGCCCACATCACCGGCGCATTGAGCAACGCCGGCGACAACATGATCCTGGCGCTCGGCGAGCGCGGCGGCGACCTGCTCGACCGCCTCGAGGAAGCCAGCAACGAGACCACGCGCGCGGTGCTCGACGCCAGCGAGCGGCTGACCACCAGCCTCAACTTCAAGACCGGCCATGTCCACGACGAGTTCATCGACCTCGCCGACCGCGTCCACGAGATGCTGAACGAGCGCATCGACCGCATCACCGGCGAGTTCGAGCAGCGTTCCGCCGCCATCGTCGACGGCATTTCCCAGCGCACCGAGCAGGTGCACGACAGCCTGAAGAATTCGTCGGACTCGCTGCTGCTCGAACTCGAGCTGCGCTCCAACGACCTCTCGGCCAAGATCGACGACGCCGGCAACCGCCTCGCCAGCCACATCATCACCTCGGGAGACAAGGCGAGCGAGGCGCTCGACGCCACCGTCAATACCCTCGTCGCCAAGGTCGTCAGCCAGACCGAGACCGCGCACGATTCGCTGTCGCTGCAGATGAGCGCGTTCGACGAGCTGGTGAAGAACCAGGGCACCGAGCTGGTCGAGAAATTCGCCCGCGACTCCGGCACGCTGGGCGCGCTGATCACGCGCCACATCTCGGAATTCGACCGCACCGTGAAGACATTCGGCGGCGAGATCGTCGATCGCATGGGCCAGCGCACCCAGGACATCGCCGAGACGCTGAAGACCTATGTCGACAATTTCGACAGCCGCTTCACCTCGAGCGGCGGCCAGATCACGGCCGCGCTGGACCAGCGCCTGATGCAGTTCGAGACCACGGTCGGCGAACGCGTCACCAATATCGATGCCTCGCTGAACGGCAAGATCGCCAACCTCGACGGCACGATCGAAGGCCACATCAAGACCTTCGACGAGCGCCTCGGCGGCCGCATCAGCTCGCTCGAGGAATCGTTCGACACCCGCGCCAGGTCCGTCACCGAGACCATCGACGGCCGCCTCAATACGCTCGCGACGTCGCTGACCGAAGGCGCCTCGCAGGCGATCCAGTCGATCGACTCCCGTCTCACCAACCTGACGACGACGCTGACCGATGGCGCCTCGCAGGCCATCCAGACGATCGATACGCGGCTGACGCATCTGACCACCACCCTCACCGGCGGTGCGTCGCAGGCGCTCGAATCCATCGACTCCCGCCTCACCTACCTGGCCACGGAGGTGACCAACGGCGCCTCGCAGGCCGTGCAGTCGATCGACTCGCGCCTTACCCTGCTGACGTCGACGCTCACCGACGGCACCGCGCAGGCGATCGACGCGGTCGACCGCCGCATCACCGGCGTCACCGAGATCATCGACAGCCGCAGCACGCATCTGACCCACACGGTCACTGCGCGTTTCCAGGACATCCATCAGGCCATCGAGACCAAGATCGGCTCGGTCGCCAACGACATCGACGTGCGCGTGGCGCAGTTCGAGGACCTGCTCGGCTCGCGCGTCGAGGCCGTCGCCGGCCGTATCGAAAGCAGCGGCCGCCAGGCCAGCGAGGACATGATGTCCCGCGCCGAGATGATCTCGACCGCGATCCGCTCGCATGTCGAGGACGCCGAGCGCTCGCTCACCAACCTCGTGGTCAACACCAGCGAGACGATCCAGACCGGCGCGCGCACCGCCCAGCAGTCGCTGATGACGGTGTCCTCCGACGTCAGCGCCCAGCTCAAGATGACCTCTGCCGAGGTCGAGCGCGCGCTGACTGCGGTCGGCACCGGCGCCGCCAACTCGATCCTGACCAGCGCCCGCGAAGCGCAGTCGACGCTGGTTGCCGCCTCCGGCGATGCCTCCAACCAGATCAAGTCGCTGTCGGCGGACGTCGAACGTACGCTGTCGGCGGCCGGCTCTGCGACCGCGGCCTCGATCCTGGCCGGTGCCCGCGAGGTGCAGACCACGCTCGTCACCGCGTCCTCGGATGCGGCCAACCACGTCAAGAGCCTCACCGCCGACGTGCAGCGCTCGCTGTCGCTGGCCGGCACCACCACGGCGGAATCGATCACCGCCGGCGCCCGCGATGCGCAGAGCGCGCTGATCGCAGCCTCGAGCGAGACCGCCAGCCAGATCAAGGCGCTGTCCTCCGACGTGCAGCGCTCGCTCTCGATGGCGGGCACCGCGACGGCCGAGACCATCACGGCCGGCGCCCGCGAAGCCCAGAACACGCTGGTCACGGCATCTTCGGAAGCGGCGAGCCAGGTCAAGTCGCTCGCGGCCGAAGTGCATCGTTCGCTCTCGCAGGTCGGCCAGTCGACCGCCGAGACGATCACCGCCAGCGCCCGCGACGCCCAGAGCACCCTGCTCGCGGTCTCCGCAGAACAGACCGGCCAGGTCCGTTCGCTGGCGGCCGAGATGCAGCGCGCGCTGGCGACGGCCGGCGGCGCCACCATCGAGGCTCTCACCAGCGGCGTGCGCGAGGCCCAGGGCACCCTGATCTCCGCCTCGACGGACGCTGCGAGCCAGATCAAGTCTCTGACTACGGATATCGAGCGCACGCTGACCGCGGTCGGCGCCGACACCGCCTCGACGATCCTCAACAGCGCGCGTGAGGCCCAGACGTCGCTGACCTCGACGTCGGCGGATGCCGCGAGCCAGATCCGCACGATCTCGACCGAGATCGAGCGCACGCTCAGCACCGCCACGGCCAACGCGACCAACGACATCCAGACCAGCGCGCTCAACGCCCAGAATGCGCTGATCAACGCCTCCAACGAGGCGAGTTCGCGGGTCAAGTCGAGCTCGGCCGACGTCGAGCGCTCGGTGCTCGCCGCCAGCAGCAGCTTCGGCCAGGCCATGACCGGCAAGACCGACGAGATCGTCACCTATGTGCAGCAGCAGGCCGACCGCCTGTCGAACATGATCGACGCCAAGCGCGGCTCGCTCGTGGACGCGATCGGCTCGAAGACCAGCCAACTCACGCTCGACATCGACCGCGTCACCTCCGACGCGCTGAAGTCGATCGAGACCCGCGGCCACGCGTTCTCGCAGACCATGATGGGCAACGGCTCGGAAGTCGCCCGCACCATCAACGCGGCGAGCGAGATGGCAACCGGCGCGGTGAGCAAGTCGCTCAAGGATCTCGAGCAGGCCTCGCGCGCGGCGATCGACCAGTCGCGCCAGGTCTCGATCGCGGCCGTCACGGAGATGCAGGAAACCAGCAAGATCCTGCGCACCGACACGGTCGCCCTGTTCGAGCGTCTGCGCGAAGGCAACATCCTCCTTCAGGAGGTGCTGACCGGCGCACACGACAACCTCAACTCGCTCGAGCGGGCGCTGGTGACGCGTGTCGCCGACTTCGTCTCGGCGATGAACGACGTTACCTCGCGCAACGGCGCTGCGACGCAGACCCTGGAAGACCAGCTCAACATCTTCAACACGAAGACCACGCGGGCGCTCCAGGACCTCGGCGAGCTGTCGACCCAGTTCGACGAGCACGGCAAGGCGCTCGTCGAGGCCGCCCAGGTCGTCGAGCAGAGCAACAAGAACACCACCGCCTCGCTGGCCGAACGCAAGCTGGCGCTGGAGTCTCTCGTCACCACGATCGATCTGCGCACGACCGATCTCGACCAGCGCCTCTCGCGCTTCACCGGCCTGCTCGATGAATCGCTGGCCGCCGCCGAAGAGCGCGCCCGCGACATCGCCCGCGTCGTCGCGGAGACCGCCGGCGCAGGCTCGGCCGCAATCACCCGCCAGTTCGAGGCGGTGCGGGTTGCGTCCGAGGAGGAGCATCGCCAGACCATCGAGTCGATGCAGGACATCTACCGCCAGACCACGGACGAAGCGGATGCGATGTTCAAGCAGTCGGCCGAGAAGTTCGGCAACCTCGTCGCCAGCATGAAGCAGATGGCGTACGAGATGCACAACGAGCTCGAAGCCACCCGAAACGAGCTGCGCCGCGGCGTGCTCGAGATGCCGCAGGAGGCCGCCGAGAGCACTGCGCAGATGCGCAAGGTGATCGTCGACCAGATCGAGGCCCTCGCCGAGCTTAACCGCATCGTGGCCCAGCATGGCCGTGGCCTCGACGTCTCCACTGCGGGCCGCGCGTCTGTCGCGGTCCAGCGCCAGGACGAGCCGATGATGGTAGCGGCGGGCGGTCGTGGCGCCGAGGCGCGGGTGCGCGACACCGGCAGTGCCTCGACGCTGCCGCCGCCGGACCTCGGCATGCCCGCCGCCTCGCGCCGCACCGACGCGCCGCCGGTCGCGCCTGCGGGCAGCGATCAGGGCCGCGATGGCTGGCTGTCGGACCTGCTGAACCGCACCGACGCCAACCAGGGTGCGCCCACCGGGCGTGAAGCTCCGCGCGGCCGCCAGGCTGGACCGGCGCCGCAGGCCCCGCAGCAGGGTAGCGCCAATCCGCTGGAATCGCTGTCGCTCGACATCGGCCGACTGATGGACCGCAACCTCGCGGCCGAGATGTGGGACCGCTACCAGCGCGGCGAGAGCAAGGCCTTCACCAAGCGCCTCTACACGCCGGCCGGCCAGAAAGCCTTCGACGAGGTCGCGCGCAAGTATCGCGCCGACCGCAACTTCAAGGGCACGGTCGACCGCTACGTGGCCGAGTTCGAGCGCCTGCTCGACGAAGTCGCCCGCGACGGCCGCGGCCCGCAGGAGCTGCGCAACCACCTGACCTCGGAGACGGGGCTGGTGTACACGCTGCTCGCGCATGCGGCGGGCCGGCTGGGGTAAGACGCGGATAGCAGACAGCGAATGAAGAACGGAGCCCTCGCGGGCTCCGTTCTGTTTTGGGCGTCATGGCGCCAATAGCACGCTGTGCATTGAGAATTGAGGCGCCTCCCCCAAACACCATCATTGCGAACCTTGCGACGAAGCAATGCAGACAGTTTCGGCGCAGACAGTCTGGATTACTTCGCTTCGCTTTCAATGACGATGAAGAGAGCGGTCCCTACTGCCGCCGCGGCGCGGGCGTCGCCGCAGGCTTCGGAGGCTCGGGCGGTGGCGGCGGAGCTGCGGCCGGGGCGCTGTTGCTGGCGCCGAAAAGCACGCGGGTCGGGTTGCGGTCGAAATTGTTCACGGCGCGGCTGATGTCGCCGAGGGTGCGGCGGCCGTCGGCCATCAGCGCTCCGGAGCGCTTGTCGAAATCGTCGGCGAGTTCGCGGATCGACTTCACCGCTTGGAACAGCTCGCCGCCATCCTTGCCACCGGCCAGCGTGTTGAGGCCGAGCATGAGGTTGTCGGCCTTGAGCATCACGCCGTCGACCTTGACCATCACGCCGTCGATCTTTTCGGAGTTGCGGGCGAGCGAGTTGGTGAAGGTTTCGAGGTTCTTGAGCGAGTTCTTCACCGATTCCTGGTTGTCGGCGACGATCCTGTTGATGTTCTGGAGCGTGCCGCGGATCGCCTCGGTGACGTCCTGGAGCTTGTTCGGATCCGCCGTCAGCGTCGGGATGCCGTCCTCGTCGAGCGGCGGCGGGGGCGCCGCCTCCTCACCGCCCTTGAGCGAGATGGCGGCAACGCCCGTGAGGCCCTGGAATTCGAGCCCGACCAAGGTGTCCTTGCGCAGCGGCGTGTTGTTCTCGATCATGGCGAGTGCGACAACCCGCCGCGGGTTGTCCAGCTTCACCGAGACCACTTCGCCCACTCGGATACCGTTGAAATTGACGCTGCCGCCGTTGCGAAGTCCCGCTGCCGGCCCCTCGAACACCACGCGGAAGGGGCTGCGCTGCTTGGTGGTATGCAGCGACTGGAACCACAGCACGAAGCCGATCGCGGCGGCGATGACCGCCAGCGTGAACGACCCGATCAAGACGTAATTTGCGCGCGTTTCCATCAGCTACTCCGGCACCTCAGCCCATCACCGCGCGAGCGCGCTTGCCATGGAAATATTGCCTCAGCCAGGGATGCTGCGAGGCCTGCATGTCGGCGATCGACCCCGCCGCAATGATCTTACCGTTGCCTAAAACGGCGATGCGGTCACATGCTGTGTAAAGGCTGTCGAGGTCGTGCGTTACCATGAAAACGGTCAGCCCCAAAGTGCGCTGGAGCGTCCTGACCAGCTCGTCGAAATCGCCGGCGCCGATCGGATCGAGGCCCGAGGTTGGCTCGTCGAGGAACACGAGGTCCGGATCGAGCGACAGCGCGCGGGCAAGTGCGACGCGCTTGATCATGCCGCCGGACAGTTCCGAGGGAAACCGCTCGGCCACTTCGGGCTTGAGGCCGACCATGGTCAGCTTGGCCATGGTGATCTCGTCCATCAGCCGCTGCGAGACGCGCAGATATTCGCGCATCGGAAACTGGATGTTCTGCCGCACCGTCAGCGACGAGAACAGCGCGCCCTGCTGGAACAGCACGCCCCAGCGCCGCTCCACGCTGCGGCGCTGCGATGTATTGGAGGCATCGAGGTCGACGCCGAACACCTCGATGCTGCCGGCGATCTTGGGCACGAGGCCGATGATGGTGCGCGTCAGCACCGACTTGCCGGCACCGGACGGACCGACGAAGCCCAGGATCTCGCCGCGCTTGACGTCGAGATTGAGGCCGTCGAGCACGCGCGTCGTGCCGAACTGCACGGTGATGTCGCGGACGCGGATGATGGGGCTTTCGGGAGTCATCGCTACATCCCGATCGAGGCGAAGAAGATGGCGAACACGCCGTCCATGACGATGACGAAGAAGATGCCCTTCACCACGGATGCCGTCGTGTGCTGTCCGAGCGATTCCGCGCTGCCCTGCACGGCGAGGCCCTCGACGCAGGCGACGATGCCGATCACGGCGGCCATCACCGGCGCCTTGACGATGCCGACGATGAAATGGTCGATCGAGATGGCGTCGCGCAGACGCAGCAGGAAGGCCTCGGGATCGACGCCGCCATAGAGCCACGCCACGAGCCCGCCGCCGTAAAGCGCGGCCATGGCACCGAGGAAGGCGAGGATCGGCAGCGCCAGCACCAGGGCCAGCATGCGCGGCAGCACCAGGACCTCGATCGGGTCGAAGCCCATGGTGCGCAGCGCGTCGATCTCCTCGCGCATCTTCATCGAACCGAGTTCGGCGGTGTAGGCACTGCCCGACCGGCCCGCGACCATGATCGCGACCAGCAGCACGCCGATCTCGCGCAGCACCAGCACGCCCAGCATGTCGACCACGAAGATGTCGGCGCCGAAGCGGCGGAAATGGAAGATGCCCTGTTGCGCGATGATGCAGCCGATCAGGAAGGTGATCAGCACCACGATCGGCACGGCGCGCCAGCAGACCTGCTCGAGGTGGTGCACGGTCGAGGTCAGGCGGAACGAGCGCGGGTGGATCAGGATGCGGAAGCCTGCCGCGAGCACCGCACCGAGCATGTCGATCAGGCCGGCGACCGTGCCGGCCACGCCGGCCACGGCCCGGCCGATCTGCTCCAGCATGCCGGTGATGGTGATGGTGCTGCTCTCGATCACGGGCGTTGCCCGGACCCGGCGCACCTCGTCGACGAGGCTCGCATAGTTGGCGGAGAGCCCCGCGATCTGCGTCTCGACCGCGCCCTGGGTCAGGCTCCGGCGCAGCCGCTCGATCAGCCAGGCGCCGAAAGTGTCGAGCTTGCCGACCCTCGAGACGTCGATGAAGATGTTTTGCGAACCACCCGCGAGCTTCTCCGCGTCGGCCACCATACGCTCCAGCACCGGCGCGAAGCTCGCGGTCCAGGTTCCGGTGGCGCAGAGGGCCAGCGCGTTGCCTTTCGCAATCCGTTCCAGTTTCGGATCGCCGCTCAAGATGTCCGCTCCCGTCCGGGGGCGGAGAAAATCAGATGGTTGCACACACGCCCTTACCCGGAGAAGCTATCCCCAAATGGTTAATGTTAGTTGCAAGAGGTAACTAGCAGGTTCAGATTTCGCCAGAGTTCAAAATGACTTCCAGCAAAGTTCCGCTACTTCGGGCGCGAATCGAGCGCTTTCCCATCGCGGGCAGTTTCACCATCAGCCGCGGCGCCAAGACAGAAGCCGTTACGGTTGTGGCCGAAGTGAGCCGGAGCGGCCTGACCGGGCGCGGCGAATGCGTGCCCTATTCTCGCTATGGCGAGACCCCGGAGGCAACCCTGGCGGCCATAGGGGCCATGCAGGCGGCCGTGGCGGACGGGATGACGCGGCAGGCGCTGCAGGCCGCCATACCCCCGGGGGCCGCCCGCAACGCCTTGGATTGCGCCCTGATCGACCTCGAGGCCAAGGCGGCCCGCCTGCGGGCCTGGAACCTCTTGGAGCGCCCGGTCCCGGGCGAGCGCACCACCGCCTATACGATCTCGCTGGGCACGCCCGATTCCATGGCGGCCGCGACCGCCAGGGCGGCGCACCGGCCGTTGCTCAAGATCAAGCTCGGCGGCAACGGCGATCCGGAGCGGATCGCGGCGGTCCGCAAGGCCGCCCCCGAATCCGAACTGATCGTGGACGCCAACGAGTCCTGGACCGAGGAAAATCTGGAATACAATCTCGCCGCCTGCGACGCCGTCGGCGTCACCCTGGTGGAGCAGCCGCTGCCGGCAGGCAAGGACGACGCGCTGGCGCGGGTCAAGCGGCCGCTCGCGGTCTGCGCCGACGAGAGCGTGCACGACCGCTCTTCGCTGGCGCCCCTGCGCGAACGCTACGACGCCGTGAACATCAAGCTCGACAAGACCGGCGGCCTCACCGAGGCCCTCGCCATGGCCGATGCCGCGCAGGCGCTCGGCTTCGAGATCATGATCGGCTGCATGGTCGCGACATCCTTGTCGATGGCCCCCGCCATGCTGGTGACGCCGCAGGCGCGCTTCGTCGATCTCGACGGCCCGCTGCTGCTGGCGCGCGACCGCGACCACGCCCTGCGCTACGACGACAGCCTGGTCTATCCACCGGATGCTTCACTCTGGGGCTGAGCGTTCAGCCGGTGCCGCGCCGACCAGATCAGCAGCGCGCCGGCCGCCGCCATCGCGGCCATGACGTAATACAGGCCGTCGCCGATACGGGCATAGATCGCACCTGACGCGATCGACGTCGCAGCCCCCAGCAGCCCGGTGGAGGCGGCATAGTAGCCCTGCCCCCGCGCCATCTGATGCGAGGGCACGCGCTTCGCCAGCAGGCTCATGGTGCCGAGGATGGTCATGCCGAAGGTCAGACCGTGACCGAGCTGGGCGATTGCGAGCAGCGGCAGCGGCGGCTCCTGCGCGGTCGCGACCCAGCGCAGCACCGCGCTCGCACCGCCGATCGCCATCAGCGTGGACGGATGCAGCGAGAAGCGCGGCGAGAGCGCGAACACGACGATCTCGGCGATCACACCCAGCGTCCACAGGCCGGCGATCGTCAGACCGCCGAGACCGTGAAGCTGCCAGCTGATGGCCGAAAAAGTGTAGAAGGCGATGTGACTGCTCTGGATCAGCGCGGCCGAAACGATCACGGCCCAGAAGCCGACATCGCGCAGCAGCGCCTTGCCCGCAGGCGTGCCGGCGGCCCTTCGCCTGACATCGTCGAGCGGCTGCAGCAGCAGGCTGGCGAGGACCGCAACCACCGCCCATGCGACGATCACCCAGATCAGGTTGCGCGCGGCGATGCTGTCGACGAGATAGCCGCAGGCAAGCGAGCCGGTGGCGAAGGCCGCCGACCCCCACAGCCTCAGGGGCCCGTAGTCGAGCCCGTAGCGGGCGACGCCGCGCAGCGCGTAGGCGTCGGTGAGCGGCATGGTCGAGGTCCACATCATGCAGGTCAGCGCATAGATCAGGAACAATGCCAGCGGCTGCTGCTGCAGGCCGGCCGCCGCGAGGCCAATCGCGGTCACCAGCACCGACAGCATCATGGCGGAGCGAATGGCGTGCCGCTTCTCGGCCAGCCCCGTGATCTGCGGCAGGATGGTGAAGCGCGTGATCGACGGCAGCGCGTTGATGAGGCCGATCCAGCCGGCATCGATTCCGATTGCCTTCAGCCACAGCGGGAAGAACGGCATATGCGTGCCCGAGACCGCAAAGATGGCCGCGTAGAACAAAGCGAGGCTCACGGCGAATCGCCGCTTCACCGATGCTGGCATGGGGATTTGTGATTCGGTCGGCATCAAACCAATTGCGATTCGGTCGATATCGTGGTGATCGTTACAGTAACGCGCGGTGATTTGCGCGACGAGATTGACATGGCCAACGAAGCATTCGCCCTATCGCCTATGTCTGCCCGCGCGGCCGAGCCGAACGAGCAGGATTACGACGCGATTCGCGAAGCCTTCATGGAGACCGCGCGGGGCCGCTGGTTCCTTGGCGAATACGCCAAGCGCAACCGCAATGCGGACACCCGCATGGTCCTCGATGCGGTCGCGAAAATCGAAGAAACCCTTGCGGCACAGCGACAACCCGTCGTCGAGGACCGCCTGCCCGAGGCGCTGGTCGAGATCCGCCGCGCGGTCCACGAGGCGGAGGCGCTCGCGCTCGCGGCGTTCGATCCGGTAGCGCTCGAGGCAAGCCTCGCCGCGATCCCGCGCGGCGTGCGCATCATCAAGGAGATCTCCTGGCGTTGGCGCGAGATCGGCGCCGACGGGCGAATCTGCGACCTCATCGATTCGCAGCTCGCCTCGATCGAGACGGCCTGCGCGCGCGTGTCCACGATCGACCCCCGCGTCGAACTCAAGGCCGCTTTCGATCTGCTCAGGGATCGGGTCGAACGGCTCGATGCCGACGGCGACACGGCGCCGCAAGCGGCCGCAGCGCGTCCCGCACCGGTGCAGGAGGCGCCTGTCGCTGCTTCTGATGCCACACCCGCCGCGATGGCCAGTGAAGCACCCGTGGTTTTTACGGAGGCGCCGCAAGAGACTCCGGAGGTTGCTGAGCCCGAGGCCATGGACGCCGCGGTCGAGCCGGAGGTCGCTGCCGCAAGCAACATCGCGCTTGAAGTCTCTGCGGTTGAAGACGTCGCTCTTGAAGAGCCGGTCCAGGAGCCCGCTGCCTTCGCACAAGTCACCGACGCGTTCGAAGCCGAGGACGAAGCCGTGCTCGAAGCGATCGCGCTGGAGATGGCCGCTCCCGATCCGGAATTCGACGAGATCATCGAGCCAGACGAGATCGGGATCATCGGGCAAGCCGAGATCGGCATCATCGGGCAAGCCGAGATCGGGATCACCGACCCGGTCGAGATGGCCGCAGCCATTCCGGAGCCGGTGGTGGCGGAGGTCGCTGCGCCGATCGCAGCGGAGCTTGCAGAACCGGTCGCGCCGCAGCCGGTCGAAGATGCGCCGATCGCGATGGATTCGCTGGCGCGTCTCACCGACGCCATTGCCGAAGCTGCGGCTGAAGTCATCGAGCAGCCGGCCATGGCCGCAACGGCAACATTTGGCGCAGCACCGAGCGCGACGCTGCCGATGCCCTCGCCCTTGTCCAATGCCTCGCTCGGCGCCAGCATCCTCGCCAGCGGCATCTTGCAGAAGCCCCGCGCGGCCAACGACCCGCTCGCGCCGATCCGCCGCATGACCCAGGCCGAGAAGATCGCGTTTTTCTCGTAAGGCGCGCGGCGCACTCACTCACGTGTCCCGGAGAAGCGAAGCGCAGATCCGGGACCCAGCAGCCGCAGCCGACTTTGCAGCATGGGCCCCGGCTCAGCAGCGCACCGTTGAAGAAGCGCTGCGCTGCGTCCGGGGCACGAGTCAGAGATACGACGCAGGCTCTGTCCGCATCAACGGAAGCGCGATCAGCCGATCACCCGCAATTCCACACCGCGCCGATCGGCGTTCGCGTCCAGCACGGGCCAAAACTGCCGCCGTTGTAGCGGCCACCGCCGCCGAAGCCGGGCCGGCCGAAATAGCGCCACTCGCCATCCCAGCCGTAATATTGCGGAACCGGATCGATGTACCAGTGGCGGCGGTCGCTGGGCGACATCCGCCGCATCGCCTCTTTCTGCTTGTAGAGCGGAATGCTGTTGCTCAGCGGCTGACGATAGCCCGGCAGGAAGCCGTAGCCGTGAAAGGCCTGCTTGGGGCGCTTTTGAACGGGCTCGGCCGGCGCGACAGCGGGCAGCAGAGACAGGATGACAGCAACAATTAGACACATGAAGCGAGACATGGAGAGACCATAGCCAGTCGATTACAGCGAGGCCACTCAAATTCGAGTGCGGTGCTGATCGTAGAAGCTTGCTGCGTTTGCCAGGGGACACCATCGCAGCTCCCACTAACCGATCACGCCCTTCCGGAGCAGGAAGCAGCCATAGCCCCTGCTGTCACCGACCTGCACGACTCCAAAACCTGCAGCCGCGGCCTGATAGAAATCCGGTCGCGAGAGCTTGCCTGGCGTGACCGGGCGGCCGGCGGCGCGTTCGATCTCCGCAAGCACCGCGCGCTGCACGTCGGGTACGCGGTCGGGATCGTCGACGGGCATCATCACACGCACCGGATCGGGATCGAAATCGTCGAGCGGGTAGACCGACATGATGGCGCGGATGGCGGTCTCCATGCGCAGGCCCGGCAGCTGGATCAGCCGCCGCGACGTGGTGCTCTGCGCGATGCGCGTTGCAGGGTGATTGGCATCGACGAAAACGAGATCGTCGCCGTGGCCCATGGAGGCCAGCAGCCAGAGCAGGTCGGGCGTGAGAATGGGATCGATCGATTTGAGCATGTGACGGCATGTCCCCCGAAGGCATGTTGTTGGCCGGCACCGCCGGCGGTTCATCATAGCAGGTTCCAGGCGTGATTCAGATCACGCAGCGTTCCATGGTGATGGCGATCACGGACCACAGGCTCGAACGCGGCCAGGCTTGCCCGCAACCAATCTCGCATCGAGATCAGTGCCAGAGGAGCACGCCATGTTCCGCCTAAAGCCCTTCCTGATGACGGCCGGCCTGCTGGGAAGCCTGTTCGGCTTCGCCTGCGGTCCTGCTTTCGCGCAAGTGGCCCCTGTCGAGCCCGCCCCCACCGCGCTGCAAGGCCCGGAACAGCGGGTGGCGCTGGTGATCGGCAATTCGCACTACCAGAACGCGCCGCAGCTCGCCAATCCCGACAACGACGCACAGTCGATGGCGCAGTTCCTGAACTCCGCCGGCTTCGAAGTGGTCGCCGCGACCGATCTCGGCCAGAACGACATGCTGCGCGTGGTTCAGGATTTTTCGGCCAGAGTATCCGCGCACGGTCCCAATACCGTGGCGATGGTCTACTATGCCGGCCACGGCGTGCAGCTCGCCGGCGAAAATTATCTCGTTCCCGTCGACGCGAAAGTCTCGAATCCGACCGAGCTCTTCAACAACTCGGTGCGCCTCGTCGACGTGATGTCGACGCTGGAGACGATCCCGAGCCGGATGCGCATCGTCATTCTCGATGCCTGCCGCAACAATCCGTTCCCCGATGTCAACGACGCCGGCCGCGGCCTTGCCATCGTCGATGCGCCGAACGGATCGATCGTCGGCTATTCGACCGCGCCAGGCGCCGAAGCCGAGGACGGCACCGGTGGCCACAGCCCCTACACGCAGGCCTTCCTGACCATCGCGCGCGAGCCCAACGTGCCGATCGAGCAGCTGTTCAAGCGCGTGCGCCTTCAGGTGAACCAGACCACGCTCGGCGCGCAGATCCCGTGGGAAAGCTCGTCCCTGACCTCCGACTTCACCTTCTTCGGCGACACCGCCGTTGCGGCGACCCGCGCGCCGGTGAATGCGCCGGTGGTGCAGATGGCCTCCAACCTGCCGAGCCGCTCGACACGGCAGGCCTATGACTACGTCGTGTCCGAGGCGCGGCCGGAATACTACCAGGAGTTCATCCAGATGTATCCGCACGACCCGCTGAGCGACCACGTCCGCTGGCTGCTCAACAACCTGCTGCTCACGCAGGCCTGGCACAATGCGGTGCTGGCGAACTCGCCGCTCGGCTACAAGAGCTTCTACGACAGCTATAGCAACACCCCCTATGCGCAGGTCGCGCTGAAGCTCGAGGCGCAGCCGAAGCAGATCCCCCTGATGCAGGCGACGCATTTCCTCGCGCCGCAGAACATCAATCCGACCTTCAAGATCGGCAATCTCGGCCAGCCCAAGTACATCCCGCTGATGCAGCAGGGCAATGGTGGCCCGATCGTCCATTTGCCGGCGGGCAACAACCAGCCGAACCCGCAGAACGGCACGCCGTCGCCGAACCCGGGCAAGATCGTCACCTTGCCTGCGCCGACCAACACGACCAACACCAATGGCGGCATCGGCAAGATCGTGACGCTGCCCGCGACCAACAACAACCAGAATGGCGGCAACAATGCCGGCACGACCAACGGCGCTCCCGGCAAGATCGTCAGCATGCCGGTGAACATCGGCAAGGGCGGTTCGACGATCGAGACGAAGCCGGTCAACGTTCAGACGCAGACCAACCCGATCCGCATCAACAACGGCGTCAAGATCGCCAGTGATCCGGTGAACAAGGTTCAGGTTCAGAACAGCCGTCCGCAGTTCAACACGACCAACCGCATCGTCAACAATAACGGAAACAACTTCCGCCAGTCGATGAACCAGTCGCCCGGCATGAACGGTGGCGGCAACAATCACCGCGGCGGCTTCATGCACTGATCGCACGGGCAGCGCACACACGACAGAGGGGCAGAGCGGTGGCGCTCTGCTCTCACTTTATGTCAGAGGATACAACTTGGCGGGACCATGTGCCGTTGGCTGGGCTCGATCCACCTCTCCCGAAGGGAGAGGTGGATCGAGCCCATCGCTCGCGCTATTCAATCGGAATCACGCCACCAGTTCGGAAAACAGATCCGCATCCACATTGCCGCCGGACAGCACGATGACGACGTTCTTGCCGGCGACGTCGAGGCGCCCAGCCAGCAGTGCGGCAAGGCCGACCGCGCCGCCCGGCTCGACCACGAGCTTGAGCTCGCGATAGGCAAACGCAACGGCCGCGCCGACTTCCTTGTCGGACGCGGTCACGCCGCGTGCGAGCAGCTTGCTGTTGATAGCAAAGGTCATCTCGCCGGGGATCAGCGCCATCAGCGCATCGCAGATGGTGCGGCCCGCGGGCGCATGCGGCTCGCGATGGCCGGCGGTCAGCGACAGGCCGTGATCGTCGAAGGCCTCGGGCTCGGCCACCACGATCTCGGCGAGCGGATAGCGCGCCTTCACCGCCGTTGCGACGCCCGCGATCAGGCCGCCGCCGGAGGCCGGGGCGACCACGATATCGGGGCTGAGACCCAGCGCAGCCATGTCCTCCGCGATCTCGCGGCCGGCGGTGCCCTGCCCCGCGATCACGAACGGATCGTCATAGGGCCTGACCAGCGTCGCACCGCGCTTCTCGGCGATCCCGCGCGAGATCGCCTCGCGGTCGTCGTTGTAGCGGTCGTACAGCACGACCTCGGCGCCGTAGGACTTGGTGCGCTCGCGCTTCGACAGCGGCGCATCCGCGGGCATCACGATGGTGGCCTGCATGTCGAGGATCTTGGCGGCCGCCGCCACGCCCTGGGCGTGATTGCCGGAGGAAAACGCGACTACGCCGCCGGCGCGCTTGTCCTGCGGGATCGAGGCGACCTTGTTGAAAGCGCCGCGGAACTTGAAGGAGCCGGTGCGCTGGAGCATCTCCGGCTTCAGGAAGACCTTGGCGCCGACGCGCTCGTTGAGCACGGGAAAGGACAGCAGCGGCGTGCGGATGGCAAAAGGCGCGATCACGCGCGCTGCGGCATCGATGTCAGCAGAGCTGACCGGAAGGGGCTGTTCTGTCATCAGCAATTTGTATCCCGGCCCATGACGGGTGGGAAGACACATCCGCAAGGGGACTTGCCCCTCAGGCGACGAAGCGTGGCTGTTCCCCGCCGCTCCCGCCGGGCAGGACGGCGCCCACCGCCTTGATGCTGTCGACAAACGCCCGCGCCGAGGCCTCCCAGGTGTAATTGGAGGCAAACTCGACGCAGTCCTGCCGGGAGATATCGAGCGCGGCGAAGCAGGCGTTGCGAAGATCGGCATCGAGGGCGCCGACCGGCGCATCGCCGATCACGTCGCGGGGGCCCTTCACCGGAAAGGCCGCCACCGGCAGGCCGCTGGCGAGCGCTTCAAGCAGGACCAGGCCGAAAGTGTCGGTCTTGCTGGGGAACACGAACACGTCGGCCGCGGCATAGATGTCCGCCAGTTCCACGCCGTGCTTTTCGCCCAGGAAGATCGCGTCCGGATAGGCTTCCTCCAGCGCGGCGCGCGCCGGGCCGTCGCCGACGATCACCTTGGTCCCGGGCAGGTCGAGATCGAGGAACGCCTCGAGATTTTTCTCGACCGCGACCCGGCCGACCGAGAGGAACACCGGCGCCGGGAAGCAGAGATCGATCGGGCGGGGGTGGAACAGGCTGGTGTCGACGCCGCGCGGCCACAGCACCACATTGGCAAAGCCGCGCTCGCCGAGTTCGCGGGCGAGCGCCGGCGTGGCCGCCATCACGGCGCGGCTGGGCGCATGGAAGCGGCGCAGCGCCCGCCAGATCAGAGATTCCGGCACCGGGACCCTGGCGCGGATGTATTCGGGGAAGCGCGTATGGAAGCTGGTCGTGAACGGCAGCTTGCGCTGGCGACAATAGCGGCGAACCATCAGGCCGATCGGCCCCTCGGTCGCGATATGGATGCTGTCGGGGCGCGCTTCCGCGATCAGCTTGGCAATTCGCGCCGGGCGCGGCATGGCCAGCCGCACGTCGCGATAGCTCGGCATCGCAAAGGTGCGGAACGATTGCGGCGTCAGGAACGTGAATTCAACACCGAGCGCTGCGGCCGCGTCGGAAAGCTTGGTCAGCGTCCGAACCACACCGTTGACTTGCGGGTGCCAGGCGTCGGTCGCGACCAGGATGCGCATCAGGCTGTCTCTGTCATGCGGCTCTGGCCGCCACCTGGGGAACGGCGGCAGGCTTTTGCGCGTGATCCGCCCAGGTGATGATCTCGAAATGGCCGTCGTCGTGCTCGACCAGCGCGGTGCAGCTCTCGACCCAGTCGCCGCAATTCATGTAGCGGATGCCGGCCTCGTCGCGGATGACGGCGTAGTGGATGTGGCCGCAGATCACGCCGTCGGCGTCGTGGCGGCGCGCTTCTGCCGCGAGCGCCTGTTCGAACGCACCGATGTAGTTGACGGCGTTCTTGACCTTCTGCTTGGCCCATTGCGACAGCGACCAATACGGCACCTTGAACATGCGCCGGAAGAAGTTGACGAAGCGATTCATCTGGATCGCGAAGTCGTAGGCCTTGTCGCCGAGATGGGCGAGCCAGCGCGCGTTCTGCACCACGAGATCGAAGATGTCACCGTGGATGACGAGATAGCGCTTGCCGTCCACGCCGGTATGGACGGTGTTCTCGACGACGTCGATGCCGCCGAAATGCGTGCCGTAATAGTTGCGCAGGAATTCGTCGTGATTGCCGGGGATGTAAATGATCTTGGCGCCCTTGCGCGCCTTGCGCAGCAGCTTCTGGACGAGGTCGTTATGCGACTGCGGCCAGTGCCAGCTCGATTTCAGCGCCCAGCCGTCGACGATGTCGCCGACGAGATAGATCGTGTCGGCATCATGGTAGCGCAGGAAGTCGAGCAGAAGGTCGGCCTGAGAGCCGCGGGCCCCGAGATGAACGTCGGAGATGAACAAGGTGCGAAAGCGCCTCTCAGGGCTCTCGTCACTCACATCGTAACTTCCCATGCGAAAAGCCCGTAGCAATATCCCGTGACAGGGGGATGACCATTGAACCTTTGAGGCACCCTCGGATACGAATCAAACCTCGCCTCGCCCTCCCCGCGAATATCAGTCGCATGCGACAATCAGGCGACACGCCGCCGCACGGCCGTCCGCAAAGGTCGGAAATACATGGCTGAATCGGTTAAAGGCGGAGGCCGCCGCGCCGCGCGAAACCGGCGTCAGTAAAACTTGTGGAAATGATGGATCGGCCCGTGACCGTGGCCGACGCTGAAGCGATCAGCCGCCGCGATCGCCGCACTGATCCACGCCTTGGCGTTGCGTACGGCGCCCTCCAGATCCTCGCCCCTGGCAAGCCCCGCAGCGACGGCCGAGGACAGTGAACACCCCGTGCCGTGGGTGTTCCGGGTCGTGATGCGCGGGGCGGCAAAGTTAATCGTTTTTTCCGAATCAAGGAGATAGTCGGTGCTCTCGGCGCCCGCCCCGTGCCCGCCCTTGATCAGCACCGCGCGGCAGCCGAGCGCGAGCAGGCGGCGCCCCTGGCTCTCGATCTCGGCCTCGCTTGCCGCAACCGCCTCGTCGAGCAGCGCAGCGGCTTCCGGCAGATTGGGCGTGATCACCGACGCGAGCGGCATCAGCTTCCTGCGAAGCGCTTCGACGGCCTCCGACGCCAACAGGCGGTCGCCCGAGGTTGCGACCATCACCGGGTCGAGCACGATGTGGCGAGGAGCCCAGCGCGACAGCGCGGCCGCGATCGCATCGATGCTGGCGGGCTGCGCCACCATGCCGATCTTCACCGCACCGACCTCGAGATCGGAGAACACCGCATCGATTTGCGCGGTGACGAACTCGGCCGGCACCGCGTGAATCCCGGTCACGCCGCGCGTGTTCTGCGCCGTCAGCGCCGTGATGGCGGAAGCGCCGTAGACGCCGAGCGCGGCAAAGGTCTTCAGGTCGGCCTGGATGCCGGCGCCGCCGCTCGAATCGGAGCCGGCGATGGTGAGCGCCACGGGCGTCGTCATGAGGCGATTTTCCGATGTTTCCGGGCCATGAACCGTCCTAGCGCGCCGCCCCCGGGGCGACAAGGCGGACAGCAAGTTCGCTTGCTAAATCCGGCCGGTTTTGGCCTAGTAGCGGCCAGATTTGCCTTCGGAGTGACTGCAATGGTTCCCTTTTTCGTCCAGATCAAATGCAAGCTCGGCCAGTCCTATACGGTCGCCAATGCGCTCGCCGAAGCCGAGATCGCCTCCGAAATCTACTCCACGGCCGGCCATTACGACCTGCTGGTGAAGTTCTACGTCCCCAACGACACCGACATCGGCCATTTCATCAACGAGAAGGTGCAGGTGCTGCCGGGCATCCAGGACACGCTCACCATCATCACTTTCAAGGCCTTTGGCGCCAGCTAGGGCCGCCGGCAACCGGGCGTGGTAGTCCGGACGTCCAGCCGCTGACCAAGAACGATGAATTCTTCCAAACCGAATCCGGAAACGATATGACGCTTACGACATCGGTACCGATGCTCATCAGCAAGCAGTTCGACGACGAAGTCGTGCTCGCCAACTATCAGAGCGGCATCTACTACAACCTCGACGGCACCGGGGCCCAGATCTGGCTTGGGCTCAAGGCAGGGAAATCCGTCGATGAGATGGTGAGGCTTTTCGCCGACAAAACGGGCGGCCAGATCGCCGCCATCGATCCGCAGGTCCGCGGTTTCGTCGATCGGCTCATCGCGGAAGGAATCGTACTTCCGGGCGCTCCCGAATTGCCCGAGCCCGACTGGACCCCGACAACCCGCGGACAGTTCGCCTCGCCTGCGCTGCAGCGCTACGATGACCTTCGCGATCTGCTGCTGATGGATCCCGTGCACGATGCGGGCGAGGCCGGCTGGCCGCTTCGCGGTGGCAATGAATCCTAGCGACAGGATCAGGCAAGCCATCGACCGCGTATTCACCGCTACGGCGGTCTCTCCGCTGTCCCGTGCGCATGCCAGATGCGGCCCGTTCCTGCTGGCGCTGACTTTCGCATCCGAGCGGCTGGCAGAGGAATTCCTGCCGGCCTACATCCGGGCAGCGGCGGGGGTCGCCGACCTCGAGATTCTGTTCAGCACCGCCGACCAGCACGATCTTTCGTCACTGGTGCCGGAGGCGGCGGAACAACCGCGTCTGCTCGTGGAAGGCGGCATCTATTCGGTGTGGCAATCCGGCACGTTCCCGGTTCTCTTTGCGCTCGACCGGCAGGCGAGGCGCGGGATCGTGTGGCTTTCAACCGGCCAAGCGCCGGCCTGGGTGCGCAGCCGGCCGGCCCTGGCACTGATCCATGCCCTTTCGATCGAGACGCCCTGGACCGCCCTGCACGGCGGGGCCGTCGGCCGGGGCGACCGCTTTGCGCTGCTCGCAGGCAAGGGCCGCAGCGGCAAGACGACCGCGTCACTGGCCTGCGCGAAGGCCGGCTGGCTTTACGCCGGCGACGACTATGTCCTGGTCGATCCGCACAGCAAGCGCGTCGAGCCCCTGTATTGCTCCGCCCGGCTGCGGGTCGATCTGGCCGCATCATTTCGCGACCTGATCGGCGGACAGCCCGCTGTTTCGGACATCGATGGGGAGCAGCGCCATGAACTCAGCCTGGCCGGGTTCGGCGACAGGCTTCGCGGCGGCCGGATCGCGGCCATCTTCCTGCCACGCAGGCAGGGTGCAAAATATCCCGAATTCACGCCGGCTCGCCGCGCCGATGCTTTCCAGGCGCTGCTGACCGCCACGACGATCGAGCTGCCGGGGTGGCCCAAAGTGACGGCCGAGAAGATCGTGGCTGCCATCGACCGGCTCCCGATCTTCTTCGTCGACACCGGCACCGATCCGATGGCCATCCCCGCCGCATTCGCGGATCAGTTGGAAAGGATTTGACCGGCAGTGCAGCAAGCCTCCACCAGCGTCATCATTCCGGTCCGTAACGGCGCCGGCTTCATCGGCGAAGCGATGGCATCGGCGCTTGCGCAGCTCGATCCGGGCGACGAGATGATCGTGGTCGATGATGGCTCGACCGATCAAACGCGGGCCGTGGTCGCGAGCATCGGAGATCCCCGGATCACGCTGGTTGAGAGCGGCGGTCGCGGCGTGTCGGCGGCTCGCAACGTCGGCATTTCCATCGCGACGCGCGACTACATCGCATTCCTCGATCACGACGACGCCTGGCCGGCCGAACGTCATGCTGTCATGTCCGGAATTTTGCGCGACCGGCCCGAGATCGACGCCGTCTTCGGTCGCATGCGCGTGAAATTCGAACAGGGCTCGCAGCTCAATGAACGGATGGCGGCGATGGATGGCCGGCATGTCGGCGTTGCCAGCGTCGGCACGGGCTTATTCCGCAAGCGCATCGTCGATCGTGTCACCGGGTTCGACGAGGACCTGCATTTTGGCGAGGACGTCGATTTCTATCTCCGTCTCGTCGAGTCCGGAATGCAGATCGAGACATGTGAGACCGACGGATTGCTCTACCGCCGGCACGCGTCGAACTGCTCGAATGATTTGCACGCCATGGAGCGCGGCATGAACGACGTTCTGCTCCGCCGCATCAAGCGCATGCGCAAACGCAATGCCGGCGGTGGTACGGCGTAACATGCGCATATCCGTGATCATCGCGGCCTACAACGCCGAAGCCTATATCGCCGAAGCCGTCGAGAGCGTGCTCGGCCAGACCCGCGCGCCGGACGAGGTGATCGTGGTGAACGACGGCTCGACCGACCGCACCAGGGCCGTGCTCGACCGATTCGGCGGTCACATCGCCTGCCTCTCGCAGCCGAACCGGGGCCAGGCAGCCGCCGTCAACCGCGCGCTCGCGACCGCCAGCGGCGATGCATTGTCGTTCTGCGATGCCGACGATGTCTGGATGCCGCAGAAGCTGGCCTTGCAAATTGCCCTGCTCGACCGGTTTCCCGAGATCGATGCCGTCTTCGGCCAGGTGGAGCAATTCGTGAGCCCGGACGTTCCCGAACAGCACCGGGCGCGATTGCAGCCGCCCAACCCGATCGTCCGGGGAGAAGCCAAGCTCACCATGCTGGTGCGCCGCGCGGCGCTCGATCGTATCGGTCCTTTCGACGAAGCACTGCCGGCGACCTTTTTCATCGAGTGGCTTGGCCGCGCCAAGCGCATGGGGCTGAACCATCGTTACGTCGACGACACCATCGCGCGGCGGCGGCTTCATCTCGCCAATGGCGGACGCACCAACACGGATGCGCAGAACATCGAGACGCTGATGGCCTTGCGGCAGGCGATCAAGCGCTCGCGGCCGCCGGATTGAACACCAGTTTGTCGCCGATCCGGACAGATCGTACGAACAGGCCGAGACGGCGATGATCGGCCGACATGCCGAGGTCGTGCGGGCTGATGCGGCCCGGTATGCGCAAGGCGAGGATCACCCTTTCCGGCGATCCGCACACGGCCGCATCGACCTCCAGCAGCGCCGGCTTCGTCCGCGACGGCTTGAGCGCTAGTCTGACCGGCCGACCGATGCCCGCGTAGCAATAGACCACCACGCGCCGCCTCCACGGTCGCATGAAAGGCACGACTTCCAGCGTGAGCCTCGCGACCCTGGCCCCGGCATCGGCCACCGGAGCTTCGAGGACGGCGAACTCCTGCTCGGACCAGCGTCCCTCCGATTCGGGAACCGAGAAGCCCCGTCGAAAGCAGACCTCGTCGCTTGCAACCGCAGGGGCGTCACGGATCTGCTGCCACAGCCGCGTCAGCATCAAGTTGCGGCGGAACCTGCTGAGTTCGGCGCAATCCATCAGGACCGCGCGAAGCACCTGCGGCGTCAGCGCGGCGGACCACGAAAAGGGACGAACGCGCCCGCGCAGCGATCTGATCGCGGCGAGCAGCAGGTTCTGCCGCAGGCTGCGGTTCGACGGTGGCACCTTGCAGATAGAAAGTTCATTCGACTGCGCCGGCTCCGCCGCTTGCCAGATCCGGTCGATCAGATCCGCCGGTATCGGCGCATGCGTCTCCTCACGGGCAAGTGCCAGCAGCGGCGCCGTGACCAAGCTGTCGCCATAACGCGCGACCAGCGTCTCGAAACGTTGCCAGTCGAGTTCGCCCCCGCAATGTCGAAGCAGCAGGCTGATCTCGATGATGCGCAACAGGATCTCTTGCTGCTCCCAGGGCTCCGGACGGATTGCGGCCACGAGCAGGTGCTCAGCGAGGCCTGGTATCATCACCTTGTGTCCGAAAAGTTCGGAAGCTTCCGCACTTGCAAACAGCTCTTCGACGAGACCTTCGCGCCGAACGCCGCTCATTGCGCGCCAATGCAGATCGATCGCCTTGCTGCCGTCGGACTTGGTCATCGCGACGGCGTGGGTATCCATGTCGAAATCCGACTCGGCGAAAAGCTCGATACGCATTCCGAGGCTATGGAAACCCTGCTGGATCAGCGCATCGACGCTCCGGCGCGCATCCCTGCGCCGGACCAGCAGATCGTAATCGCCCGCGGTCCGCAGCGCGGCCAACTGTTTGTCGCGCGCGAACAACGCCCCACCCTTGAACAGGAGGACAGGGATGCCCGCGCGCTCGAGCGCCTGCTTCGCCTCGATCAGATCGCGCAGACGAACCATGTTCGAGAGCCAGATATGCTTGACGACCCCGCGCATGCGCCCGCTATCGTTGTCCTGAAGACCGGCCCGGTCCGCGGTCGCGGCGAGGAGGGGCATCATGCGATAGGCCAGATCGTCCGTGTTCTCGAATTTCTCCGTGGCGCGCCAGGTCCTGTAGGCCTGTTCGGCCACGGGAGCAGGTCCCAGGGCGGCCCGCAGAAACATCAGCTGGCGTGGCTCCAATATGGATGGGAACAGCGGCATGAGTGCCCTAATTGCCTTTCAGCGCAGCGCGATAGGGCGCAAAATCAATTCCGCGCAGGACCGGCAATTGATCGGGCTTGTTCGGATCGACCGGCCTGAATGTGATGTTCGGTCGCGGGTCGATCATCATGCGAACGACCCCGTCCTTGGCAAAGGCAATGCTGATCAGCGGAATCACCCATTCCATGCTCATCAGGCGCCAGTTCATGTCCTTCTCGGCGTCGCCCGTCACGAGCGTATCGTTCCAGCGCACGAGCCCCTGACCGGACGAAAGGCGCGACTGAAGATCCGCCACATAGGCGCGCCATCTGAGCGTCGCCGCGATATCCGCGCCCGTATGCGCCAGGATGAGCATCACCATGATGGCAAGGACGCCGCGCTGGAGCCAGATCCGCTCCGGGACATCCCACACGACGAAGCCGAGCATGACCAGACCGAGCACGAAGCTGAGGAACACGGGTTGGTACCGCGCGAGGACCTGAGAGCCCGGCGAGAAGCTCCACTCCTGTCCCAGCGCAACGAGCGCAAGCAGCCACACGAGGCAAAACGTCAGCAACACGGCTCGCTTCGCAACCATCGCGCGCGCGGGCGGCAGGCCGCTATCCGCCAGCACCAGGCCAGCCATGGCAAGGCAGCCGATCAACCCGGTCACTAGAGGCAGATTGACATGGCCGTCGACATACACGAAGGCGAGGCTGGCGAGGCCGTCAAGGACCATCGCGCGATCGGAGGGAACGCGCGGATTGACGACCCACCACACTTCGCGGGTCAGGATCGCCAGGATGATCGGGACGCAAAGGATCAGGAATACCTTCTCCAGGGAATTCGCGGCTGTCCGGTAGCGCACCGCGCACGCGACCAGCAGCACCGCCATCAGCGGAAACGCGCCCTCGTGCATGCTGAATGCGACCGCGCATACCGCAAGGAACAGAATTTGCGAAACGATGTCTCGGGTCCGGAACACCAGCATGAACAGCAGACACCACCAGAAGCTGGTGGCCAGTGCCGACTCCCCGATCGCATTGAAGGATGTCGCAGCCCAGCCGACGGTCACGTGCAGCAGGGGAAAGATGATCCATCCCTTCCGGCTGCGGGGCGCGATCAACCAGCAGGCCGCGCATGTCAGAACTGGCAGGAACAGAAGCACGAATGTGAAGACCTGGCCGCGCTGAAACAGCGACATGTCGGTGAAGCGGGTGAGCGCCACGATCGGCGCCTGCCTGACGGCATTGACGGACACCCTTGCAGGTTCAACCAGCTGAAAGCCGTTACTGACCGCAATCCGGTAGAGATAATAGACGCCGTCCTGAAACAGCCCACGCGCGTAGATCGCAGCAAACAGGCTTTGCAGCAGACCCAAGCCCACCACGAGACCGAGCAATCCTTTTGCCATCCAGGCTGACGTCGCCGGGGCCCTCGCGGTCACTGGAACTATCTTGGGCACGCACAATCAATCGAAGGAAATCAAGCGGCGAGAATAGGGCGGCACCCGCGGTTGTCAATCGAACGGACCTCAGCCTCCGCCCGGCTTGCGCTTGGGCGGCGTTGGGCCGTCCACCGGCGGCAGCGACTTCAGATAGGCCGCCATCGCGGCGCGATCCTCGGGCTTGAGCAGCGCCGTGTTCTTGATCACAGGGCGCATCGCGCCCGACGCGCTGTCGCCCTCGGGCATGTCTCCGGTTTCGAGGAAGTCGGCAATATCCTTCTCGCTCCATGAGCCGATCCCCTTCTGGGTGATGTTCGGCACCCACCCCTCGCCGTCCGGATTGGGCCCGCCGGCAAAACGCTGCGAGGTGACGATGCCGCCGAGAACATTGCGCGGGCTGTGGCATTCGGCGCAATGGCCGAACCCGTTGACGAGATAGGCGCCGCGGTTCCATTGCGGCGAGCGCGATGCATCCGGTGCAAACGGCTTGCGATCCATGAACAGCAGCTTCCAGATGCCGACATTGCGGCGGATGCTGAAAGGAAAGGGAACATCGTGATCGGGTGCCTTGCCCTGCACGGAAGGCAGCGTCTTGAGATAGGCGAAGATATCGCGGACGTCGTCGACATCGGCGATGTGGTAGGAAGTGTAGGGAAATGCCGGAAAATAGTGCGTGCCTTCAGGCGAAATGCCCCGGTTCACCGCATTGACGAAATCGCTCTCACTCCATCTCCCGATCCCGTCGGTGGGATCAGGAGAGATATTGGGCGCGTAGAACGTTCCGAACGGCGAGCCCAGCGGCAGGCCGCCGCCGAGCAGCAGGCGATCGGGCTGGTTCGGCACGGCATGGCAGGACGAGCAGCCGCCTGTGTTGAACAGTTCCTGTCCATTGGCGAGATCGGGCGCGCGCGTTCGCGCCGGCAAGGCCAATGCCGACGGCGCGGTCAGCCACCAATAGCAGCAGAAAGCCGCTGCGGCGGCGATCAGCACGGCAGGAATTGTTCGTCGCAGCATGGTGTGGTTCCATCGATTGCGGCATGAACTTACGGATCATGCCGCAATCGCTCCAGCCACGAATAATTTAGATGGTTTGATCGGGCTTCGGGAATAAAGTGCAAGGCGCACTGTTTGCTGATTTGAGCGCAATCAGATTTCAACCGGGAGAGACCCATGAACAAAGTCCTTTTTGCCACGTTGGCCCTTGGCGCCGCCGTCGCATTCGCCAGCCCCGCCAGCGCGGAGAAACTGAAGGCGACGCTGGACGGCAAGTCCGAGGTGCCCGCCAACACCAGCAGCGGCACCGGAACCGCCGATCTGGACTATGACGCCGCCACCAAGAAGCTCTCCTGGAAGCTGACTTATTCCGGCCTCTCCGGCCCCGCGACCGCCGCCCACTTCCACGGCCCCGCCGAGGCCGGCAAGAACGCCGGTGTCGCGGTCGCAATCCCGAATGCGACCTCCAGCCCGGTCGAAGGCTCCGCGACCCTGACCGACGCACAGGCCGCCGACCTGCTCGCCGGCAAGCTCTATGTCAACGTCCACACCGCGGCCAATCCGGGCGGCGAAATTCGCGGACAGGTGACGAAGTAGGCTCCGGGCCGCTTCGTTGCGATCAAGGCCGGTCGCGTGGATGCGCGCCCGGCCTTTTTGATTCCGGTCAAATGGATCCGCCGGTCCTGCGACCGACTATTTCAGCTTCACGCGATACGTCTCGTGGCAATCGTTGCAGCGGTCGTTGATCGCGGTGTAGGCGGCCTTGAGGCTTGCTGCGTCGGTGATCTTGCCCTTGACGTCGGCGATCGCCTTCTGCACCGGCGGGATCTTCGAATCGAAATCGGCCTTGTTCTGCCAGATCTTCGGCGAAGAGCCGTAGGTCGCATTCACCACGTCCTGCTTGGGATTGACCTCGAAGGTCTTGGCGATCTTGCCGACGTCGGCCTCGATGCTGGCAATGGCCTCGTCGACGGCCTTCTGATCGTAGGGGATATCGCCCTTCGTCATCTTCAGGATGACGCCATACTGGTTCTTGGCGATCGAGCGCATCAGATTGTCCTGCTGGACCGCAATCTCCTGCTGCGCCATTACGGCGCCAGCACCCAGCAGCAGGGTGCCCGCAACAATCATCGTCCGCTTCATTGACTTGTTCTCCGGCTCGGGAAGGTCTTGGGGAATAGGCCGTCCATGACTAGAACCCGGCGGCGGGCATTTATTCCCGCCGCGGGAACCGGGGCTCACAGGCTGTGGCGCCGATGGTGCTCGTTGATGGCGATCCACACGCGCTCCGGCGTCGCCGGCATGTCGATGTGGTCGATCTTGTATTCGCGCCAAAGCCCGTCGACGATGGCGTTGACGATCGCCGGACAGGAGCCGATCGCACCGGCCTCGCCCGCCCCCTTCACGCCCATCGGATTGGTCGTGCAGGGGATGTTGTGGGTCTCGAACACGAAGGTCGGGCCATCCGCCGCACGCGGCAGCGCGTAGTCCATGTAGGTCGCGGTGATGAGCTGGCCGTCGCCGGGGCCATAGACCACCTGCTCCATCAAGGCCTGGCCGATGCCCTGCATGGCGCCGCCATGCACCTGGCCTTCGAGCAGCAGCGGATTGAGCGTCTTGCCGAAATCGTCGACGATCACGTAATTGACGATCTTGATGATGCCGGTGGCCGGATCGATCTCGACCTCCGCGACATGGGTGCCGTTCGGATAGGTGCCGTCGGCGCTGGCGAAGGTCGCGCTCGCATTCAGCTTCGAGGGATCGGCGTCCGGCCGCTTGGCAAGATCGGCGAACGAGATCGAACGGTCGGTGCCGGCGATCCGCACGATGCCATCCGTGATCTCGAGATCGCCTGCGCTTGCCTCGAGCGCCTGCGCCGCGATCTCCTTCAGCTTCTTCCCGAGTTCGCGCGTGGCGCGCTCGACACTGACGCCGCCCGAGGGAATCGAGGCCGAACCGCCGGTGCCAAGGCCCGTGGCGATCTCGGCGGTGTCGCCCTGGTGGACGTGCACGCGTTCGGGCGCGACGCCGAACTGCTCGGCAACGATCTGGGCATAGGCGGTCTGGTGCCCCTGGCCGCTCGACTGCGTGCCGATCAGAACCGTGATATCGCCATTGGGGTCCATCCGCACATGGGCGGTCTCCTCGCCCATGGTGCCGCAGACCTCGACATAGCTCGCCAGCCCAATGCCGCGGATCAGTCCGTGTTTCTTGGCGAGCTTGGCGCGCTTGGGAAACTCCTTCCACTCGGCGATGTCCATTGCGCGCTTGAGATGCGCGGCGAAGTCGCCGGAGTCATAAACCTTGCCGGTGGCCGTCTTGTAGGGCAGCGCCTTCGGCTGGATGAAGTTCTTGCGGCGGATGGCGTCCGGCGTCATGTCGAGTTTGCGCGCACAGGCGTCGACGAGGCGCTCGATGACGTAGGCCGCCTCGGGCCGGCCCGCGCCGCGATAGGCATCGACCGGCACGCTGTTGGTGAATACGGTCCGCACCCGGCAGTGGAAGGCCTGGATGTCGTAGAGGCCCGGCAGCATGCCGGCGCCGCCGTGAGGGATGTAGGGGCCGAAGGTCGACAGATACGCGCCCATGTCGCCCATCAGGTCGCAATCCATCGCGAGGAACTTGCCGTCCTCGGCGAGCGCCATCTTTGCGGTGGTGACGTTGTCGCGGCCCTGCGCATCGCCCATGAAATGCTCGGTGCGGTCGGCCGCCCATTTGACCGACTTCTTCAGTTTCTTGGCCGCGACCGCGAGCAAGGCGTATTCGCGATACGGAAACAGCTTCGTGCCGAACCCGCCGCCGACATCGGGGCAGATCACCCGCATCTTGTCGGTGGGGATCTTGAGCACGTTCTGGCAGAGGATGTCGCGCAGGCGATGGCTGCCCTGGCTGCCGATCGTCAGGGTCAGGTGATCGTTCTTGGAATCGTACTCGGCGACGGCCGCGCGCGTCTCCATGAAGCTTGCAACGACGCGCGGATTGACGATGGCGATTTCAGCCACCGCATGCGCCTTGGCGAAGGCAGCTTCGGTCGCCTTCTTGTCGCCGATCGAAACATCGAACAGCACATTGCCCGGCTTGTCCGGCCAGACCTGCGGCGCGCCCTTCTTCACGGCGTTGACGAGGCCGGTCACCGCCGGCAGCGGCGACCATTTGACGTCGATCGCCTCGATCGCATCGCGTGCCTGATCGATGGTCTCGGCGACCACGAAGGCGACGGCATCGCCGACATGACGCACCTCGTCCTTGGCCAGGATCGGGTAAGGCGGCCCCTTGAACGGCTCGGTCTCGAGATTGAACAGGCAGGGCAGATCGCCGAGATCGGCGACCTCGGCGGCGGTCAGCACCAGCGCAACACCAGGCAGCGTGCGGGCGTGGCTCGCATCGATGGTGAATTTGGCATGCGCATGCGGCGAGCGCAGCATCAGGGCGCGCAGCGCGGCCTGCGGCGCGTAATCGTCGGTATAGCGGCCCTTGCCGCGGATGAGCGCGTCATCCTCCTTGCGCAGCACGCTTTGGCCAACGCCGAACTTGATGGGAGCCGCCATGGTCTTGTCCCGTCCTATGGTTGTTTTGCCGGCATATTGCCGTGGAAAGAGGGGCAAGGCAAACGGGGATTAGGCGGGACGTTGGTCGTGGGCGGGAAAAGCGGCGCGCACCTGTCACAGCGAAATTGTGAGGAAAGGACGCAGCTCCCTCATTTCCCTGTGCAGGTCGGTCGTCGCTGGCCAAGCGCCACCCTTGCAGCAGCGCGACAAAGCTTCTCCAATTTTCCCGATCGGAACGTCCACCGACCACCATATGTGGAAATCTGGTAGTAGCCAGTCTTTCGACTGACGTCGTTGCGCGCGACATGTGAAATCATGAATTGATCGTTGGGCATCCGAACCAGTTTCAGAGTTTCAGGCGTCAATCGATTTCCTTCCATAGCGCGGCCAACCGCAGCAAAGATTTCCTGCAATTGGGTCGGCCAATATTTGGGATCGGTATCGTCCATGAGGGGCTGTCCAAGACGGGTTCATCGATAAATGCGGCCGTGCCAAACGGAGCTCAATGAACAAACCTCTTTATCATAAGAAATTTGTCGTACACGGCGTCACCGATGCGAACGGCACGCGGATCCGTCCCGTAGACCTCGAACCCGTTGCGCTTGTAGGTCTTGATGGCGGCGGTTGATTTCACCAACACGGCAAGATGCACCTGTTCGACACAGGACTCGGCATGAGCAAGAAGGTCCCTGATCAGCCGATCTCCGACACCTCTGCCGCGACAATTCTCCCTGACGTAGACCGTGTAGATCTGCCCCCTGTGTTTTGTTCTCATGTCCGCCGATACATAAAAGCCGGCGATTCCGATCAGGCTGCCGTATCCGAATGCGCCGAGCATGGTGCCGCCGAGCCAGTGGCGATAGGCCGCAAACATGGCATCGCCGCCCTCGTCCTCTTCGGGCGATCCAAACATCTCAGGGTAGACCCGAAGCGCCCCCGCGCGAATCTCGCGAAAGGCGTCCAGATCGTCGACGGTCAGTCGCCGGATTTCCAGGTCCGCCGGGGCAATGGTCGCATCTGACGTCATGATCGGCGTCCTTCTGTTGGCAAGGCGGGGTATCTTATGGGCAGGGAAAGATGATCGCTCACAACACGCCTTGGCCCCATGTCTGCATCGCGCGATCTCTGAGTTTATCGATCACACGTTCAGGCGTGATGTAGTCGATCTCGTCGCGTGTCAGGCCGATATCCATCAGCTCACTGTTAGTCAGGTCCTGCAAGCCGACTGCAGGGCTCTGGCGTTGCTCCCGAAACGCGTTCCAAGATCGCCTGAGTAAACTCAAGATGCTTCGCGTCGATGCGGCCGGCGGTCCGGCAGCATCCTTTTCCGACAAGGCGTCGTCCAACGCGGCAGCGGACGCCTTGAGACGTGCTGCCAACGCCTGATCGACCGCGCTCTTCGCCGACGCGATGGAGAGGTTGAGGCCGCGCCGAGCGGCATCGTCCCCAATCCCGGGTGAAATGTTCGTCTGTTGAGGTGGCATCGCACGCTCCTGCTGTCATGCTGGCAGGGACGCGTGGCCAAACAAAAGGCCCCGTCCGATGCCGGCGGGGCCTGGTGGAAAAGATGTCGTCGTCGAATTCTAGCGCGCGACTCCTTCCACGGCCCAGCCGAAGCGGGTCATGCGAATGCAGTTGAGTTTGCGCGACGATTTAATCATGAACTGCCCGTAGCACGACAACAGTGAAAAATCAAGGGATGCGTAGACGCCGACTACATCCTGGAGGCGAGCACTTCTTAGAACCTAGCCCCGCACCAGCGAGACCAGCCAGCGGCGGCCGAACAGAATGAGGATCGCGATCGCATAGACGATCGTGCCCCCGACGGCCAACAGCACCAAAGTCACTTCATCCCGGAAGTGCATCGCGCCGAGCCAAGATTTGCCGAACCGCGCGATCAGCCAGAAGGTGGCAGCGAGGACCAGTCCGGTTACGAGGAATTTCGCGAGCGACATCACCCAGGCGCGGTCGAGCACGAGAAATCCGCGCCGCACGGCGAAGAACAGCACCAGCAAAAGATTGGTCCAGACGCCGACGGCGGTCGCAAGCGCGAGGCCGATCTGGGCCAGCGATCCCATCAGCGCGACTTTCAGCGCGACGTTGACGGCGATGCCGGTCAGCGAGGCCCGTACCGGCGTCGCGGTGTCCTTGCGGGCATAGAAGGTCGCGACCGCGCTGCGGATCAGCACGAAGGGGATCAGGCCGATCGCATAGGCTGCGAGCGTGGCGCCTGCGGAAGCCGCATCGGCCTTGGAAAACGCGCCGCGGGCGAACAGCGCGCGCATGATCTCATCGGGCACGGTGAGGAAGGCCGCGACGAACGGGATCGAGAACATTAGCGTGAAGTCGAAGGCGCGGCGCTGCGCCTTCATCGCGCCGTCGTGGTCGTTGGCGGTGATCCGCCGCGACATCTCCGGCAGCAGCACGGTGCCGATGGCGATCCCGATGACGCCGATCGGCAGCTGGTTGAGGCGGTCGGCGTAATACAGCGCCGACAGCGCGCCGGCGGGCAGGAACGTCGCGATGATGGTGTCGGCGAACAGCGCGACCTGCGTGCCCATCGAGCCCAGCGTCGCCGGCCCAAGTGCCCTGAAGAAACCGCGGATGTCTTCGTCGAGCCTCAGCGGCGCAAAGCGCGGCAGGCCGCCGTGACGGGCGAGATCGCCGGCGAGCAGGAAATATTGCAGGAAGCCGGAGATCAGGACGCCCCAGGCCGCGGCGTGGCCCGCGGTCGGAAACCAGACCGCGACCGCCAGCGTCATCATCATCGCGACGTTGAGAAAGATCGACGCCGCCGCGGCGCTGGCAAAGCGCTGCATCACGTTGAGCATGCCGCCATAGAGCGTCACCAGCGTGATCAGCAGCAGATAGGGAAAGGTGATCCGGGTCAGCTCGATCGCGAGCTTGCGCTGCTCGGCATCCTCGCTGAAGCCGGGCGCCAAAATGCTCATGGCCTGCGGCATGAACAGCCAGGCGACGATCAGCAGCACAACTTGAGAGGCCAGCAGCAGCGTGAAGATGCGGTCGGCGAACAGCCGTGCCGCCCCCTCGCCTTTCTCGCCATGGACATGCGCATAGGCCGGCACCCAGGCGGCGTTGAAGGCGCCCTCGGCAAAGATCGCGCGGAAATGGTTGGGCAGCCGCAGCGCCACGAAAAAGGCGTCGGCCACCGGGCCGGCGCCGAGGATCGCCGCGAGCATGATGTCGCGGGCAAATCCCGTCAGCCGTGAGAGCAGCGTGTAGCCGCCAACTGTGAAGATGCGTCCGAGCATGCGGATGTTTTAGAGGCTAATCGGACGGAGGTCGATTGCATCTTGCGATGCGCATTGATGTGCCCTCTCCCCTTGTGGGAGAGGGCAGCTCCGCAAGCAGACACAAGCTCATTGGGGTGAGGGGTTTCTCTCCGCGCTTTCCGAGTGGAGAGAGACCCCTCACCCGTCTCGCCGCTACGCGGCGATCCACCCTCTCCCACAGGGGGAGAGGGGAAGAAAGCAAGATCAGCCCGCGAGAGCGCCGCGCATGGCGGCGATGATACGTTCCTGGTCGGCTTCGGTCAGATAGGCGTGCATCGGCAGGCTGATGACGTCCTGCGACAGGCTTTCGCAAGCCGGCAGGCCGCCGTCCGCGACCGGATACTGCTTGTAGGCGGTCTGCTGGTGCATCGACTTGCCGTAATAGATCGCGGTCGGCACGCCCTGGGCCTTCAGTGCGGCGGCGAAGCCGTCGCGGTCGGTGCCCTTCGGAAGCCGGATCGTGTACTGCGCCCAGACCGAAGTATTGCCGGGGCTGAGGCGCGGCACGGTGACGACGTTCGAAAGGCCCCGCGCATAGCGCTCGGCGACCCTGTTGCGGGCGGCGATCTCGTCGTCGAATATCTTGAGCTTCTCGAGAAGGATCGCGGCCTGCATGGTGTCGAGCCGGCCGGTCAGGCCGAGGCGGACGTTGTCGTATTTGTCGACGCCCTGCCCGTGCACGCGGATGCTGCGCAGCGTGGCGGCCAGTTCGTCGTCATCGGTCAGAATCGCGCCGCCGTCGCCGAAGCAGCCGAGCGGCTTGGCGGGGAAGAAGCTGGTCGTGGTGGCGAGCCCGAAGGTGCCGAGCTTGCGGCCCTTGTAGCTCGCGCCAAAACTCTGGGCGGCGTCGTCGAGCACGAACATGCCCTCGGCCCTGGCGATTTCGGCGATGGCATCGTGATCGGCCGGTTGTCCGAACAGATCGACGGGGACCACTGCGACGGGCCGCAAGCCGGCCTTCCGCGCAGTCGCGATGCCGCGCTTGAGCGATTCCGGGCTCATGTTGAAGGTGGCTTCATCCACATCGACGTAGACGGGCGTGGCGCCGGTCCGCGCCGCCGGAGAGGCGGTCGCGATGAAGGTGAAGGACGGGCACAAAACGGCGTCGCCCGGGCCAACATTCTTCGCCATCAGCACCATCAGCAGCGCATCGGTGCCGCTGGCGCAGGCCACGACATGCCTGGCGCCGCAATAGGCCGCGAGCTGCTTTTCGAGCTCGGTGACTTCAGGGCCGTTGACGAACTGGCAATGGTCGAGCACGCGCTTGACGGCGGCATCGAGCGAGTCGCCGAGCCGGCGGCGCTGCGAGGCGACGTCGATGAAGGGAATGGGATCGGAGCGCAGATGCTGGTTCATGGCCTGACTCTTGGCGCCTTGCGAATTTTGAGAGGTCGACATGGAGCGGGATCAGCCGACGACGCGGCGCGGGCCCTTGCGGGCAGCCGAATTGGCTGCGGGCCGCGACGGCGTCTCCAGGCACTGCGTCGCGATCTCGAGGCTGGCGACGCCCTCGTCGCCTGTGACCGCCGGCGTCTCACCGCTGCGCACGGCCTTGAGGAAGGCGATCAGTTCGGCACGCAGCGGCTCGTCATGGCCGACCGGCAGATGCCGCATCGAATAGCTGCCGTCAGGCTTGAAGCCGAAGCACTCGGTGACCTGGCGCGTCAAGAGATCGCCCATCACATATTTGCCGCGGGTCGCGACCGTGACGCTGCGCGCCTTGAACGGCGTCAGCCAGTTGGTGTTGATGTGGGCGAGCACGCCGTTGGCGGTGCGGAACTGCAACAGCGCGATGTCCTCGCGCTCGGCGATCGCGCTCGACAATTGCGGCTGCACCTCGACGATGTCGGATTCGGTGAACCAGCGGATCAAATCGATGTCGTGCACGGCAAGGTCGATGACGACGCCGACATTGGACATGCGCGGCGGGAACGGGCCGACACGCGTGATCGCGATGGAGAGGATGTCCTCGCCCGCGATCGCCTGCTTGACGGCGGCGACGGCGGGATTGAAGCGCTCGACATGGCCGACCATCAGCGTCACGCCGGCCTTTTGTGCGGCTGCGACGATCTCGCGGCCTTCGGCGACGGTTGAGGCGATCGGCTTCTCGACCAGCACGTGGACGTTCCTGGCGATGCAGGCGAGCGCAACCTCGTGATGCAGATGGGTCGGCGCGGCGATGGTGACGGCATCGACGCCGGCGGCAAGGAGCTGGTCGAGCGTCTCGAAACCCTGGCAGTTCGCAAGCTCGGAGGTGCGCGCAAGGTGCACCGGCGAGGGATCGACGACGCCGACCAGACTGACGCCCGGAAGACCCGCAAGCACGCGCGCGTGGTTGCTGCCCATCACGCCCGCGCCAATGACGCCGACGCGCAAGCCGGCCTTGGCCGGTGCAGACACTTTGGAACTCATGAGAGCATACCCCGATTCAACGCAAATCCCCGAGCTGCTTCTAGCACGGACGCCACATTTGTGGCGAATGCCGGCCTGATCGACCGGACACGATTTGATTCAAAAAGTTACACGCGTCCCGGGCCTTAAGTGGCTGAAAGATACAGCCATTTAGGCCCGGACCGCGCGATTCGGAGTGTGCTGGTTACGACCTTTGATAGTCGTCTTCAATCCGGATGATGTCGTCTTCCCCGAGATAACTCCCGGTCTGGACCTCGATCAGTTCCAGCATGATCTTGCCGGGGTTCTCCATCCGGTGGACGGCGCCCATCGGGATGTAGATCGACTCGTTCTCATGCACCGTCTTGACGGTCTCGTTGACGGTGACGCGTGCGGCGCCGCGGACCACGATCCAGTGCTCGGCGCGATGATGGTGCTTCTGGAGCGACAGCCGCCCGCCCGGCTTGACCACGATGCGCTTGACCTGATGGCGCTCGCCGTTGTCGACCGACTGGTAGCTGCCCCAGGGCCGATGCACCTTCAGATGCTCCTCGGTGACCTTCGGCGCGATCGTCTTGAGCTGCGTCACGAGACGCTTGAGGCCGTTGGCATCCTTCTGCCGCGACACGAGGACGGCATCCGCGGTGGCAACCACGATGAGGTCGTCGACGCCTTCGAGCGCCACCAGTGCAGAGTCGGTCGTGACGTTGCAATTGCGGGAATCCTCGAACACGGCGGTGCCATGTGCGGCGTTGCCTTGCGCGTCCTTGTCCGACAGCTCCCACACGGCGTGCCAGGAGCCGACATCGGACCAGCCGCAGGACACCGGCACGACGGCTGCGCGCGAGGTCTTCTCCATCACGGCGTAGTCGATCGAGATCGCCTTCGCCGCGCCGAACGCCTGCGGCTCCAGCGTGACGAAGCCGAGATCGCGGCCGGCATTGGCGACAGCATTGGAGACCGCCTCCACGCTTGCCGCATCCACCTTGCGATATTCGTCGAGCAGAAGCGTGGCCGGGAACATGAAGTTGCCGCTGTTCCACAGATAGCCCGAACTGACGTAATCGGCGGCCGTCACCGCGTCCGGCTTCTCGACGAAGCGCGCGACGGCGCGCACCGCGCCGGAGATCACCTCGCCCGGGCTGATATAGCCGTATTCGGTCGCCGGCCGTTCCGGTTTGACGCCGAAGGTCACGATGCGCCCGGCGCTCGCGGCGGTGAGGCCCTCGCGGCACGCGGCGACGAAGGCGGCATTGTCCTGCACCACGTGGTCGGCGGCGAGCGCGAGCACGATGGCGTCACTGGCGCGGTTCTGCGCGAAGACCGCACCCGCCGCGATCGCGGGGCCGGAATCGCGCCGCATCGGCTCGAGGATCACGTCGGCCTCGATGCCGATCTCGGCGAGCTGCTCCAGCACCATGAAGCGGTAGGACGCGTTGGTGATGACGATCGGACGTTCGAATAGCGAGGCGTCCGAGACACGCGTGAGCGTGTCCTGAAAGGTCGAGCGGGCGCCGAACAGCGGCAGGAATTGCTTGGGGCGCACCTCGCGCGAGGCCGGCCACAGCCGCGTGCCGGCACCACCGCACATAATCAGGGGGATAATGCGTTTGTCCATCGTCATTTCAAACCTTGAAGTAGTCCCGATACCAGGTAACAAAATTACGAACACCGTGTGCGATCGGCGTTGACGGTGCAAAGCCGGTATCGCGCATCAGATCCTCGACATCCGCGAACGTTTCCAAGACGTCTCCCGGCTGCATCGGCAGCAATTGTTTGACCGCCGTCCGACCCAGCTCCTGTTCCAGAAGTCCGACGACGTGCATCAGCTCTTCCGGATGGTGGTTGCCGACATTGTAGACCTTAGAGGGCGCATTTGCGGCAGCCGGGTCGTCGGCGGGCACCCGATCGACCAACTTGGACACGACGCGGGTGACGTCGTCAATATAGGTGAAGTCGCGGCGCATCCGGCCATGGTTAAAGAGCCGGATCGGCTCGCCCGCCAGAATGGCGTTCGCGAACAGAAACAGGGCCATATCGGGCCGTCCCCACGGGCCGTAAATGGTGAAGAAGCGCAAACCCGTGACCGGCAGCCGGTAAAGATGGCTGTAGGACTGCGCCATCACCTCGTTCGCCTTCTTGGTCGCGGCATAGAAGCTCACAGGATGGTCGGTCCGGTCCTGCACGGCAAAGGGCAGTTTAGTATTGGCGCCATATACGGAGGATGACGAGGCGTAGACGAGATGACGACAGCCATTGTGGCGGCATCCCTCCAGCACGTTGAGAAAACCCTGGAGATTGGAATCGGCGTAAGCCTGCGGCTGCTCGATCGAGAAGCGCACGCCGGCCTGCGCCGCAAGATGCACGACCTTGGCAAACCGATGCCGCGCGAACAGCGCCGCAGTGGCTCCACGGTCGGCGAGATCGGCCTTGACGAACGAAAAGCGGGACTCCGCGCGCAACAGGTCCAGACGGGCCTGTTTCAGCGCCGGATCGTAATAGCTGTTGAGATTGTCGAGCCCGACGACGGTCCGGCCTTCGGCGAGCAGCTGCCGGGCGACGTGGAAGCCGATGAAGCCGGCGGCCCCCGTGACCAAAATCGCCTGATCCGTCATCCTGTTCCCAAGGCACCCAAACCCGATCCTATGCCCGCGGCGCCTGTTTAGCCGCCGCATCGCGTAGCCCGCAAGTGCCGCTCTTCATAAGCGGTGACATAAGAGGTATTGCAAGATCGGCGCCAAAACCATACCACAGCGGCCGAATTGGCCGCCCCGTGTCCGGCGACCCAAGATCCTCCCAACCCCTGTTCATGCGGGCGAGATGCGCCGAATCCTGCTGTCGACGGCCAAGATCCTGATTTCCGCGGCGCTGCTCTATCTGGCGTTGCGCAAGGTCGATCTGACCGAGCTGTTCTCGCGCTTCACCGCGTCCAGCCTGTTCTGGATCGCGATGGCGATCGCGGTCACCTTCCTGCAGATCTTCGTTGGCGTGCTGCGCTGGCGTGAGATCAGCGCCGCATGCGGCGCGCCGCTGCGGCTTGGCCAGGCCATGCGCTACAACGTGATCGGATCGTTCTTCAACCAGACGCTGCCATCCGCGATCGGCGGCGATGCGGTCCGGCTGTGGCTGGTCGCGCGTGCCGGCGCCGGATGGCGGGCGGCCACCTACTCCATCTTCGTCGACCGCGCGATCGGCCTCGTCGCCCTCGCGATCCTCATCATCGCGAGCCTGCCCTGGAGTTACGCGCTCATCACCGATCGGCACGGCCGCTCGGCGCTGCTGCTCGTCGACTTCGCTGCCCTCGCGGGCGGCCTCGGCTTCCTGATCTTCGGCGCGCTGCAATGGCCGTGGCTGAAGACCTGGTGGGCCACCCATCACATCCACGCCTGCGCCGTGATCGCCAACCGCGTGATCTTCAACGCGAGGCGCGGGCCCATCATCGCGATCCTGTCATTCCTCGTTCACGTACTCGCCGTCGTGATCGCGTGGTGCGTGGTGCAGTCGATCGCTGCGCCGGTCAGCTTCGGCCAGATCTTCCAGCTGCTTCCGCCGGTGATGCTGATCACAATGATGCCGATTTCGATCGCCGGCTGGGGCGTGCGCGAGGCGACGATGGGCCTGGCGTTCGGCTTCGCCGGCCTCGCCGCCAACGAAGGCGTCAACATCTCGCTGCTGTACGGCGCGGTCTCGTTCATCGTCGGCGCATTCGGCGGTCTGGTCTGGATCCTCAGCGCGGAGAAAGCCGCACAGGGCTCGGCGCCGCTCGGGGTACCGGAGTGAACACGGCCGGCGCTGCCGTCGCGATCGGACCTGCGCTGATTGCCGTTGCGATCGCCGCGCTGATCTCGGCCGTCATCATCTGGACCAGCCGCCCTTTGCTCCAGCGCTACGCGCTGGCGCGCCCCAATGCGCGGTCCTCGCATCGTGTCCCGACCCCTCAAGGCGCCGGCATCGCGGTGATTTCAGCGACGCTGCTGGTCGCATCCCTCTGGGCGGCATGGGCCAACGTCGCGATCCCTCCGGCGCTGGTGATGGCGACGATCGTGATCGCGCTGGTGGGATTTGCCGACGACATCGTATCGCTGCCGGTGCTGGTGCGGCTCGTGCTGCAGGCAGCCTGCGTCGGCGCGGTGATATTCAACGCGCCCGAGACTGCGCGCATCGTGCCGGCGCTGCCGCTCGCCCTGGAGCGCGGCCTCATCCTGCTCGCGGGTGTCTGGTTCGTGAACCTCGTCAATTTCATGGACGGGCTCGACCTGATGACGGTGGCGGAAGTGGTGCCGGTCACGGCGGCGCTGCTGCTGCTCGGATGGCTTGCAGACTTGTCATGGCCGGCCGTGCTACTCGCCACTGCACTGTGCGGCGCCATGCTCGGCTTTGTCCCGTTCAACAAGCCGGTGGCAAAAGTGTTCTTGGGCGACGTCGGTAGCCTGCCGATCGGGCTGTTGCTCGGCTGGTGCCTGCTCGACCTCGCCTGGCACGGACAGCCGGCCGCGGCCCTGCTGCTGCCCGGCTATTACCTTGCCGATGCCACCCTCACGCTGTTTCGCCGCATCGTCAGGCGCGAGCCGTTCTGGTCGGCGCACCGCTCGCATTTCTACCAGCGCGCCACCGACAACGGCTTCACAGTCCTGCGCGTGATCGGCGAGGTGTTCGTGCTCAATTTGTTGCTGGCGGTACTCGCCCTCGTCACCGTCCGCGCCGGCTCGCTGGCGAGCGCGATCGTCGCGACGCTCGCCGGCGCGATCGCGATTGCGTTTGTGCTGCGACGATTCTCGTGTCCTCAGGCGTCCTGAACCGACAGCGCGAGACGCAGTCCCTCGTCGAGAGTGACCTGCGGCTGCCATCCGGTTGCAATCGCCTTGGAGAGATTGAGCTCCAGGGAGCCGATCAGGCTGTCATGGGTGTCCCGCCGCCCCATCAGGTTCAGCAGCGCACCGAGCAGGTCCGGTGGCATGGCGAACAATCGCGGGCTCTTGCCGGATGCCCTGGCCAGCCGCTCGACGAACTCAGGCGTCGAGACCTGCTCCCTGTCGGCCACAAGGAAGATCTCGAAATTGCTCGCAGGGTCGGGATGCGCCAGCCGGTGCGCGATGAACGAAGAGAGGTTCTGCACGGCGAGGAAGGCGCGCTGATTGCGGATCGCGCCAAAGGGTAATGGCAGTCCGAGGCTCAGCGCGCGCGCCAGCAGCGCAAAATTGCCCTTGGCGCCCGCGCCATAGACCAGCGGCGGCCGGATCACCGAGATCTTCATGTCGCCGGCGCGCGCCAGCGTCTTCAGTCCCGCCTCTGCCGCAGCCTTGGACATGCCGTAGAGGCCGCGCGGCGTCAGAACGTCGTCCTCGCTGAACGCCGGACGGCCTTCATTGCTGCGGCCGTGCACGAGGACGGTGCTGACGAAGATGAACTGACGCACACTGGCCGCCACCGCGGACCGCGCCAGATGCAGCGTGCCGGCGATGTTGACGTTGCGGTAGAGCTGGACCGCGTGCTCCTCTTGCTTGTGATGCACGCGCGCGGCGAGATGGACGACCGCCTCGACGCCATCGAGCGCGGCGGTCCAATCCGTCTCCGAACCGATCGTCTTGATCACAACCTCGTCGTCGAGGCCTTCCGGACTGCGAACCGCCCGGCGGACCGACCAGCCCTCGCGCGCCAGCGCGGGCGCAACGTGACGGCCGACGAACCCGCTCGCTCCCGTCACCAGCACGACCGGTTTGCGCTCGCTCATGGTCGCTCCGAAAGGTCCGGGTTGCACAACAATTCGTCGATCAGGCCGGCATAGGCCTCCATCGCAACGGCCCGGTCATATCGCGCTGCGGCCTTCACCGCGCGTGTTGCGATCGCAGCGGCGTCGGAACGGGCTGCCGCACGGATTGCGTCGGCGAGCTGATCGGCACGGCCCGGCGTCACGACCCAGCCCAGCCCGTTCTCGACCACCGTCAAGGCTGCCTCGGCCTCGGGCTCGGAAACCAGCAGCACGGGGCGGCCGACCGCCAGCAGATTATAGAACCGGCTCGGCACCGACACCCCCGCCACGTCCTTCCGGTAGGGAATGATCCAGAAATTGGCCGACGCCAGGAATGCCTCGAGCTCGGCATCCGCGACGCGCGCCACGAAGGAGACATTGGGGAGGTTCTTTTCGGCCTGCAACTGTTTCAACCGCTCGAAGCCGATGCCCCAGCCTGACAGCAGGAAGTGGATGTCGTTCTCGTCCCTGAGGAGCTGCGCCGCCTCGAACACGATCTCCGGATCATGGGTGAAGCCGAGATTGCCCGACAGGCCGACGACGAAACGCGCGGGGATGTCCTTGCGGAACGGATTGTCCGGAGACAGCGGACGCGCACCGGGTGTGAGCGTCGCCCAGTTCGGAATGAAGCGGATCTTGTTGCGTGTCATGCCCGCATAGCTCAGCAGCGGCCCCTCCGCATCGCGGCCGATGGTGACGACGGCGTTGAGCGCGCGGAACATCCGGTCGTTGGCGGCTCGCATCGTTCTCGTCACGATCGACCCCTGCTTCAGGAGACCCGCCATCACCAGCACGTCGGGGAACAGGTCGTGCAGGATCAGCGCCGAGCGCGCGCCCTTGAGTTTTGCCGCCCAGGCAACGGCATAAGGCAGCATGAAGGGCGCGGTGACGGTGAGCACGACATCCCCCGCCTTCAGCTGCCGGATCAACGCGACGAACGTGCGCGCCGCAAACAGCAGCTCGGCGGCGCCGCGCCGCACCAGCGCCGCCTTGCCCGCCATCCGGTTCCTGATCGCAATGACGCGCGGCTTGCCGGGACCGCTCTGCGCGGCCGGGAGCGCACCCGGCCAGCCCGACAGCACGACGACCTCGTGCTGCTCGGAAAGACGACAGGCGATATCGGCCATGATTGTGGCGGTCGTGCTCGTATCCGGCGGATAATGCTGGCTTGCAACGACGATCTTGCCAGCGATCTTGTCCTGGGACTGCATGGTCAGGCCGCGGTCGACCCGAATTCCGGAACGGCATCCTTCAGGATCGTCCTGATCGTGGCCCGGTCGTCGCGCGCAATCGCCTGCTCCAGCGCGGCGATCCACTTGCGCAGCGTCTGCATCGGCGGCTCGTTCGGCTGCGCCGCCATGATCCCGGCGACGCCGATCTCGCGCGTCGGCTCCTCGGACGCGAACAGCATCTCGTGCAGGCGCTCGCCCGGCCGCATGCCGGTGAACACGATCTCGATGTCGTAACCGGGCTGCAGGCCGGAGAGGCGAATCATGCGTTCGGCAAGATCGACGATCTTGACCGGCTGGCCCATGTTGAGCACATAAACCGAGACGTCCGGACGCTGCGTGCCGAGCGCGTGCGTCGCCGCGGTGATAACGAGATCGCAGGCCTCACGGATCGTCATGAAGTAACGGACCATGTCGGGGTGCGTCACCGTCACGGGGCCGCCGGCCTCGATCTGGGCCTTGAACTTCGGCACCACCGAGCCGTTCGATGCCAGCACGTTGCCGAAGCGCACGGAGATCAGCCGCATCGGCGGCCTCGCGCCGCCGCTGCCTGTTGCGAGGTCGTGATCGAGCGCCTGGCAGTACATCTCGGCGAAGCGTTTGGTGAGGCCGAGCATCGATACCGGCTCGATCGCCTTGTCTGTCGAGATCATCACCATGGCTTCGGCGCCGGCACTGTGCGCCGCATCGGCCACGTTGATCGAGCCGAAGATGTTGGTTTTGACGCCCTCGCTCCAGTCGCGCTCGAGGATCGGCACGTGCTTGAGGGCTGCGGCATGGAATACGATGTCCGGCTTGAACTCGGTCATCAGGCGCATGATGCGCTCGCGGTCGCGGATGTCGGCGATCCGCCCCTCGATCGTCGCTGCCGCACCATGACCTGCGAGCGCTTCCGTGACGGCATAGAGCGCGGGCTCGGAGTTCTCCACGATCAGGAGGCGCGCGGCGCCGAAGGCGACGACGCGCTCGCAGATCTCGGAGCCGATCGAGCCGCCACCGCCGGTGACGATCACTGCCTTGCCCCTGATCAGTGCTTCGAGGCGCGCATAGTCGATCTTCTCGCTCGGGCGCAGCAGCAGGTCCTCGACCGCGACGGCCGTGAGACGCGGATTATCGCCGCTCTCGAGCGAGGGCATGCGGTTGACGATCACCCCGAGCTTGCGCGCCCGCATCAGGATCGATTCCGGACGCGCGTCGGGCTCGAACGCCGACGGCGTCATGATGATGCGCGCGATCGGCTTGCTGCGCTTGGCGAAGTCGGCGATGACGTCCTCGATGTCGTCGATGTCGCCAAGCACCGGCACGTTTCGGATGAATTGGCCGCGATCCGAGTTCGACGGCGACAGCACGCCCACCGGCCAGATGCGCTTGATCGCCCCGCTCTCGATGCCGCGGAGCAGCACCTCGGCATCCGCGGCGCGGCCGATCAGAAGCGTCGGTGCGGCGTCCTCCGTGCGGGCATGATGCCGCACCCGCGTATAGCGGAAGTAACGGTAGGCCATACGCAACGCGCTGAGAAAGGCGATCTCGAGGAACCAGTAGAGGACGATCGTCACCTTGCCGAGGAAGAAGGCGCCGCGAACGTTGGGGGCGACGAAGATGTAGTCGAGCACGAGCAGCGCGACCGTCAGCGCGGTCGCGACGCGGATGATGTTCATCGCGTCCGGCAGCGAGATGAAGCGCCACTTGGTCGTGGTCAGGTTGAAGAAGAAAAACACGACCACGCTGAACGCGAGGAAGTAAGGCAGGATCTGGAACAGCAGTGGCAAGCGGTCATAGAAGCCCTCGCCGCCCTCGAACCGCAGGTAGAAGGCGGCAAACAGCGCCGCCGTGGTCGCCAGCAGGTCGTGGAGCGCGATCAGGAAGTTGCGCAGGGTGAGATGCGAAAGACGCGTCATCCGCCGACCGATGAATATCCAATGAGGTGCTAGCTGACCGCGCTGATAGCCCATCTCGGCCAGAACTGCCAGCACCAGACTTGCCGGCACAGCACGCCGGCATGGGAGTGGCCGGCCGCGACCGCTCAGGAACCCGATTCGGGCTTCACGGGCGCCTTTTGTGTCCGGAGCACCATGCCGCCGGCGACGCCGACGCCGATGACGTACATCCAGCCCTCGTGGAAATCGAACAGGTGGGAGTTGAACAGCGACGTGAAGACGTTCTGGACCACGACAAGCAGGCCGATCCACCTGGCGAAGCCGTCGCCGCGAAACAGCAGCAAGTGACAGATCCAGATGGCGTAGAGAACAACGATTCCGATGACACCCCACTGCACGGCGACGTTAAGAGTCTGGTTATGCGGGTTCGGAAAGACCCTGACGCCCTGCACCCATGAGGGTTCTTTCGCGGCTCGCTCGAACAGTCCCTGCGAGGAGCCGGTCCCGTGGCCCGCAAGCGGCGCAGCCACGAAGAACTGGATGGAGTGCCGCCAATATTCGAGGCGCTCGCCCATGGAGGTCGGGACGCCTTCCTGCATATAGAGCCGATAGTCACGCGAGAACGTGTCGGCGGTCTTGCGCAATTGCGGCGAGGCCTGCCAGGCGATGGCGGCGCCGGCGATCAGGACCGCGAAGATGATGGCGATGCTGCGCCACCTCAAATGAAGCAGCGCGAACACGGCGAGCATGATGGGAACGGTCACGAGCGCGGTGCGCGAGACCACCACGAACGCCATGTTGACCAGGAAGCTCAGCGCCAGCGCCGTCAGCAAGCCGGCCAGCCAGTAGCGCTTCTCGCGCAGCAGCATCAAGACGGGATAGGCGAGCGCGACCGCACACAGGGTGAATTCCTGGCTCTGGTCGATGTAGTTCTTGACGAAGACTCCGCGCTCGAGCGGATCATAGGGTCGCAGCGACAGGCCGGGATAGAAGGCGACCAGCCACGACATCACCGACAGCAATGCGCACGACACCAGGAACGCGATGAACATCCAGTTGCCACGCGGCGAGCGCTCGAAATGGTAGAGCAGAGCGGGAAGCACCAGCAGCTTGACGGTTGGACCGACGGCATAGAGGCGAGCCCCCCAGGCCGCGTCCGACCACAGCGTTCCCAGCAGCGCCAGCAGGAACAGCGCGATCGGCGCCGCGCAGATCGGGCGCTTCAGCGATTGCAGGAATGCCTTGACGTCGAGGAACGGCACCATGCAGAGCAGGAACGCGGCATTGAAGATCGCCACGAGCGAGGTCGACCAGGGCAGCGACGCCACGGTGAGGATCGCGAACAGATCGACCGTCTCGCTCCAGGCCGCCGGGCTGCGCAGGCGCCGCCACAGCGTCCGGGCGGTGGTCTCGCTGGCGAGCGCCGTCACTTGCCGCCGCTCCGCGCGCGATGGACCAGCGCGGTGGTGCTGAAGCCCTGCAGGATGTCGACGATCACGACCTTGCCGCCGGCGGCCTCGACAATTTCGTGGCCGACCACCTGCTCGCGGGTGTAGTCGCCCCCCTTTACCAGCGCGCTCGGCTTGATCCGCGTGATCAGGTCGATGGGCGTGTCCTCCTCGAAAATGACGACGAGGTCGACCGCTTCCAGCGCCGCCAGCACTTCCGCGCGCGCGCGTTCGTCCTGCACCGGACGCTCCGGCCCCTTCAGCCGCCGCACCGAGGCATCGCTGTTGAGCCCGACGATCAGGCGATCGCAGGCGGAGCGCGCCGCGGTCAGCACCTTGACGTGGCCGGGATGCAGGATGTCGAAGCAACCATTGGTAAAGCCGACGCGCTGGCCTTGCCGCGTCCATTCGGCGAGTTGCGCGTCGAGCGCCCCTGGCTCCAGCACGATCTTCTCCTCGGCCGCCAGATAGGCATGCGGCAGGATCTTTCGCCGCAACTCGGCGGCGCTCACGGTGGCGGTGCCCTGCTTGCCGACCGCGACGGCGGCCGCGGCACTCGCCATGCGGAGGGCGGTATCCCAATCCGCGCCCGCAGCGAGCGAGACCGCGAGCGCGGCCGCGACGGTGTCACCGGCCCCCGAAACGTCACGCACTTTCACGGGGACCGCCGGAACATGAACGGCATCGCCGCTGCGCGGCACCAGCGTCATGCCCTGCTCGCCCTGCGTGACCAGGATCGCCTCGCAATCGGCGAGCCGCATCACGTCCTCGCCGGCATCGACGATGCTCTGCACGGTATCGGCGCGGCTGCGCGTGGCTTCCGAGAATTCCTTGCGGTTCGGCGTGAGCAGCGTGGCGCCGCGATAGATCGCCCAGTTCAGGCTCTTGGGATCGACGATCACCGGCTTGCCGGATGTTCGCGCCGCATCGATCGTATGCCGGATCACCCGCGCCGTGAGCACTCCCTTGGCGTAGTCGGACAGCAGGACGATATCGGCGCGCGCGATCTGCGGCAGGATGGCCTCGATCAGCTCGGTCTCGATCTCGTCAGAGGCAGGCGCCGCCTGCTCCCAATCCGCGCGCAGCATGTGCGTGGAGAAGTGCTCGGACACGAAACGGACCTTGCGCGTGGTCGGTCGCGACGGATCGCAAACCAGAGCGCTTTCGATGCCGTCCTGCGCACCGAGGGCGTCCCTCAGTCGCGCACCGGTATCATCCTGGCCGACGAGGCCGACGAAGATGCAGCGCGCGCCGAGCGAAGCGATATTGCGCGCGACATTGCCGGCCCCGCCGATATGAATCTCGCTGCGCTGGGCAGCGATGACGGGCGTCGGGGCCTCCGGCGATATGCGCGACACCTCTCCATAGACGAACTCATCCAGCATGATGTCGCCGATGCAGAGCACGGTGCGCCCCGAGATGGCTTTCGCAAGAGCGTCGAAATCGAGAATGGGCGTCGGCATGATTCTGGAGCCTCAGCGGAAGCGGTCGGGCCGGTCGAGATAATCCCCGACATAGGCCTTCACCGCGTCCTCGAGCGTCGTGAAGCCGCCATTATAGCCGGCGCGGTGGAGCCGATCGACCTTGCTCTGGGTGTAGTATTGATAGCTGCCGCGGATCTGCTCGGGCATGTCGATGTATTCGATGTTGGGCCTGGTGCCGAGCGCGGCATAGGCCGCCAGCATCAGATCCCTGAAGCTGCGCGCCTTGCCGGTGCCGACATTGAACAGACCCGACACCGCGGGCGTGGCCAGCAACCACATCATCACGCGCACGACGTCGTCGACATAGATGAAATCGCGGCGCTGATCGCCGTCGGCGATGCCCTCGCGATGCGACTTGAACAATTGCACCACACGGCCCGCCTTGACGTCGTCGAAGCGGCGCGCGAGCACGCTCATCATCGTGCCCTTGTGGTACTCGTTGGGGCCGAACACGTTGAAGAACTTCAGGCCCGCCCATTGCGGCGGCAGCGGGTCACCATTCGCGGCGCGCCCGGCGACCGCGAGATCGAACAGATGCTTGCTCCAGCCGTAGAGATTCATCGGCCGGAGCTGCTTCAGGGCCGGCAGCGAGGCGTCGTCGTCAAAGCCGGCCTCGCCATCACCATAGGTCGCCGCCGACGAGGCGTAGATTAGCGGCACGGCATTGGCCGTGCACCAGTCCAGCAGGCGCATGGAGAAGCGGAAATTGGTCTCGATCACGAGATCGCCGTCGGTCGCGGTGGTCTCGGAAATCGCCCCGAGATGGATCACGGCATCGAGCTTGCGGCCCTTCAGCCAATCGATGAGCTCGGCCGGTGGCACGATATCCACAAGCTGCCGCTTGGCGAGATTGCGCCACTTGCCCTCGGTGCCGAGCAGGTCGCAGACCACGACGTCGCTCCGGCCGGCCTCGTTCAGCGCGGCGACGACATTCGATCCGATAAAACCGGCCCCGCCGGTCACCAGCAACATTCCAACGTCCTTGCCCGAGTTTTGCGATCCGGTCCTGCCCTAGCGCATGATCCGGCAAAGTGTAAGCGGTTTTGGGGTCGGGCGACGGGTAGCTTTACCTGCCGGCCCGGAGCAGCTAACCGAACCGGCACATCCCAGCAGACCCGGCGCATCAATTAATGAACAAAGATTCGCAACTTAGTGGAGATGAGGACCTGAGCGACACCCGCCCGATCCTGATCGTCCCCTATATGTGGATCGGCGATTTCGTCCGGAATCACACCGTGGTGCGCGTCCTGAAGCAGCGCTGGCCCAACCGTCCCGTCGATCTGCTGACCACCTCCCTGTGCGCTCCGCTGGTCGATTACATGCCCGGCGTGCGCTCTGGGATCGTCTGGGACCTGCCGCGCGGCCGGCTGGCGGTGGGCCGCCAGATCGGCCTCGCCAGGCTCCTGCGCGAGCGGAACTACGGCACCGCCCTGGTGCTGCCGCGGACCTGGAAGGCCGCCATTGCACCCGCGCTGGCCGGCATCCCCGAACGGGTCGGGTTCGTCGGCGAGTTCCGGTTCGGCCTGCTCAACCGCTGGCGCTGGGGCGAGAAGAAACTGCCCCGCTTCATCGACAAGAACGCCGCCCTGGCCCAACCCGACGGTGCGCCCCTGCCCCCGGAATGGCCGGTGCCGCAACTGCGGGTCCCGGCCGACGACATCGCCCGCTGGCGGCAGGCCAATGGCCTCAGCGCCGGCGCCGCCGTGGCGCTAGCCCCCGGCTCCGTCGGCGTGTCGAAGCGCTGGACCTATTACCCCGAGGCGGCCCGCCTGCTGGTCGAACGGGGCCTCGAGGTCTGGGTGGCCGGCGGCCCCGCTGAAAAGGGCCTCGCTCAGGAGATCGTCGCCGCGGGCGGCCCGGGCGTGCGGGACCTCACAGGCAATGATCTGCGCAACGGCGTCCTCGCCATGGCTGCGGCCGGCGTCGCCATCTCCAACGATTCGGGGCTGATGCACATCGCCGCCGCGCTCGGCACGCCCACCATGGGCATTTTCGGCCCGACCAGCCCCTATCTCTGGGCTCCTCTCAACGGCCTCGCCGCCACCGTGGTCCAGGACAAGAGCAAGCTCTCCTGCCAACCGTGCCAGAGCACGATCTGCAAGATGAACGACCACCGCTGCATGCGCGATATCGCGGCGAGCGAGGTGGTGGCGATTGCAGAGCGGGTGCTGGGGGAAGCAGGGGCAAGGGCGGAGACCTGAGCGTCGAGGCACCTGCCGATTGTGACATCATGCCGGTGTATTGCCCGACGAGTCAAATCCATTTCGTAAAATCAGTAAAAAAATCTCACCCGGCGCCAAGCCATTGATTTTGCTACCTCGGCTACTGTGCATGGGGTTGTTTTCGCATTTTTTGTTTCAGCGCCCGAAGGCGCTTCTCAAACCAGCCGCCGATAGACCTCGCCGATCCGCGCCGCCTCCGCATCGAGGCTGAACTTCGCAAGCACCCGGGCCCGCCCCCGCTCGCCCATGGCGTTCGCGACAGCCACATCGCGCATCAAAGGCTCCAGCGCTGCCGCCAGCGCCTCGGCATCACCCGTTGGGGTCAGCACGCCGGTGACGCCATCCTCGACCACGAGTTCGGCCGCGCCGGCACGCGCGGCGACGAGCGCACTGCCCGCCGCCATCGCCTCGATCAGCGTCAGGCCAAAGCCCTCGTTGCGCGAGGTGAAGGCGTAGATCGTCAGCCGCTGATACCAACGCTGCACCGCTTCGATCGGCAGTTCGCCGGTGATGACGATGCGCGATTGCAGGTTGGCCGCCTCGATCCGCTTCTTCAGCTCGTTCGCAAAAGGCGTTTGCTCGGGCGTGACCTGACCGACGATGACCGCCGTGAAATCCGGATAGCGCGGCAAAAGCCTGCACATCGCGTCGACGAACACGTCGGTGCCCTTCTGCGCGCGGACGCGACCGAAGCAGCCGATCGCATAGCGGCCCGGCAGCGCGACTTCCGCGAACGCGGCGGCACGATCGGCCGGCGGCGCGTAGACGTCCGTGTCGACGCCATGCGGGATCACCGTCGCGTTCACTTTCAGGAACGAGGCCGAGATCTCCGACGTCGCGATGATCGCGTCCATCTGCCGGATCAGCCAGCGCGTGATCCAGCTGTGATGGCGCTGCGCCGCCGAGGTGAACACGAGTTTCAGCGGCCAGCCGAGTGCGCGCAGGACGACGCCGGCGATCATCTCGTTGTTGCGCCGCGCGTGCCAGATCAGCGGCGTCTTGCGGCGCCATAGCTTGAGCAGATCGGCGCCTCCCAACCGCGCAATCCCCGCCGGCGCGTCGGAGCCGAACCACGCGGCGCGATACAGCTTCGCCAGTCGCGGCGCCACCATCCGGTTTGTCGCGGTGACCCCGGAATAGCGCCTGTGCAGATTTGGCACGATCACCTGCAGATCACCGCGAAAATTCGCCACGTCATGCTCCGTTTCGAAAAGTCCCTATACGCAACATTAAGCATAGTGACCAGTTCAGCCGCGCCGAAACACCGTCTTCACCGCCGAAACGTTAGCATCGGCCTGGATTGAAGACGGGTGAGATCATGACTGTGCTAGTCACCGGCGGCGCCGGCTATATCGGAAGTCACACGGTTCTGGCGCTGGCGGAAGCCGGCGAGGACGTGGTCGTGATCGACGATCTCTCGACCGGCTTTTCCGCGTATTTGCCGGAAGGCGTGCCGCTGTTCATCGGCGATGCCGGCGACGAGAACCTGCTCGAAGGCGTCATCGCCCAGCACAATATCGAGAGCATCATCCATTTCGCGGGCTCGGTGGTCGTGCCGGACTCGATGCGCGATCCGCTCGGCTACTACCGCAACAATTTCATGACCGCGCGCAATCTGCTCAACGTTGCGGTCAAGCGCGGCATTGGCCGCTTCATCTTCTCGTCGACCGCCGCCGTCTACGGCAATCCGGACCTCGTGCCGGTGCCGGAGCACGCGCCGACGCGGCCGCTGTCGCCCTACGGCTCATCGAAGCTGATGACCGAGATCATGCTGCACGACGTCGCGGCCGCCTACGGCATGCAATATGTGACCCTGCGCTATTTCAACGTCGCCGGTGCCGATCCGCACGCCCGCATCGGGCTCGCCACCGTCGGCGCCACGCATCTGCTCAAGATCGCGGTGGAGGCCGCGACCGGCCAGCGCGCCAAGATCGACGTATTCGGCACCGACTATCCGACGGCGGACGGCAGCTGCATCCGCGACTTCATCCACGTCACGGACCTCTCGCAGGCGCATCGCTCGGCGCTGGCCTATTTGCGCAATGGCGGCGCCTCGACGACGCTCAATTGCGGCTATGGCCGCGGCTATTCGGTGCTGGAGACCATCGACGCGGTGCGCCGGGTTTCGGGCCGCAGCTTCGCCGTGCAATACGCCCCGCGCCGGCCCGGCGACATCATGACCATGGTGGCCGACACCAGCCGCATCCGCGGTCTGCTCGACTGGAAGCCGCAATACGACGACCTCGAGACCATCGCCGCCCACGCCCTGGCCTGGGAGGAGAAGCTGTTCCGCGAGCGCCACGGCGAGCTCCGCCACGCCGCATCGGCCTAGATTCCATCCGGGTGCAAGCCCTTAATTGGGCTTGAAAAACCGTGGCTGAGCGGGCACAGAGGCCACTCGATCCCTGACGCGCGGGCAGCTTTGCCGCTGCGCCGTCAATGGAAAGCGGATGGCCCAGTTTCCAAAAAAGATTACGGACGATCCCTATGCGGCGATGGCCCTCGTTCGCCGCCTTGTCACGGAACAGGGGATCGTCTACTGGCGACGCTATCTCGTCGCCTTCGCGCTGATGGCGCTTGCCGCCGGATCGACCGCGGGCGCGACCTACGTGCTCGGCCAGGTCATCAACCAGGCCTATGTCGACAAGAACATCCCGGGCATCGCGATGTTCTCGGGCATCACGGTGATTCTGCTCTTCATCAAGGGCGTGGCGACCTACGGCCACATGGTGATCCTGACCAAGATCTCCAACGCCATCCTTGCCACCAACCAGCGGCAGCTGTTCGCCAAGCTGATGCGCGAGAGCGTCGGCTTCTTCTCCGAAAGGCACTCGTCGGAATTTTTGGCGCGTCTGACGGCCGGCGCCAAATCGATCACCGACGTCCTCAACATGCTGGTCAACGCCATCGGACGCGACCTCATGATGCTGCTCGCCATGATCGGCGTGATGGTGTGGCAGGACCCCGTGATGTCGTTCATCGGCCTCGTCGTGGTGCCGCCGGCGATGCTGGTGCTGCGCAAGCTGGTCAAGCGCATCAAGGGCCTCGCCTTCAACCAGTTTACCGGCACCGCCGACATCATGGAGACGATGCAGGAATCGCTGCAGGGCATCCGCACCGTCAAGGCGTTCACACTCGAAGAGGCGATGCAGAAGCGCATCGACGAGAACATCGCGATCGTCGAGCGCAACGCCAACAAGATGGCCCGCGTCGCCAACCGCTCCAACCCGCTGATGGAGATGCTCGGCGGCTTCGCGGTGGCAGGCTGCCTGCTCTATGGCGGCTACAGCGTGGTCGCGCTCAATGCCACGCCCGGTGCGTTCTTCTCCTTCATGACCGCCTTCCTGATGGCGACCGAGCCGGCCAAGCGGCTGGCGCGGCTCAACATCGACCTCAACAGCCAGCTCGTCGGCGCGCGCATGCTGCTTGAAGTCGTCGACAGCCCGGCCAGCGAGCAATCCGACGACGACAAGCCCGCGCTGAAACTGTCGGACGCGCGGATCGAGCTGCGCGACGTCAGCTTTTCCTACCGCACCGGCGAGACCGTCCTCAACCGAATGAGTTTCGTGGCCGAGCCCGGCAAGGTCACCGCGCTGGTCGGCCCCTCCGGCGGCGGCAAGTCGACGGTGCTGGCGCTGCTGCTGCGCTTCTACGAGGTGACGCAGGGCGACATCGTGATCGACGGCCAGTCGATCGGCGCGGTCTCGCGCAAGTCGCTGCGGGCGCAGACCGCCTATGTCGGCCAGGACGTCTATCTGTTCCGCGACACCATCCGCAACAACATCGCCTTCGGCAAGCCGGGCGCGACCGAGACCGAGATCATCGACGCCGCCAAGGCGGCCTGCGCGCATGATTTCATCATGGGCTTCCCGCTCGGCTACGACACGCCGGTCGGCGAGCACGGCACCCAGGTGTCGGGAGGCCAGCGCCAGCGCATCGCGGTGGCGCGCGCCCTGCTCAAGGACGCGCCGATCATCCTGCTGGACGAGGCCACCGCCGCGCTCGATTCGGAATCCGAGCGGCAGGTGCAGGAGGCCATCGAACATCTCTGCCAGAACCGCACCACCATCGTAATCGCGCATCGCCTGCACACCATCGTGCACGCGGACAGCATCCTGGTGGTCGAGGGCGGCGAGATCGTCGAGCAGGGCCAGCATGACGATCTGCTGCGCCGCTCGGGCCGCTACGCCTCGTTCTTCCGCCTGCAACATCACGACGCCGGCGCTCTGGCGCCGATCAGCGCAACGGCATAGAATTCCTCGTCAACCTCAAGAGCAGCGAGACCGCTCCATGAACGCCGCCTCCTACGTCATCCCGCTTCCGCCCCAGGCTTCGCTCCCCGTCGTTGGGGAAAGCGGCCGTTATCCGGTCCGCCGCATCTGGTGCGTCGGCCGCAACTATCTCGAGCACATCCGCGAGATGGGCAATGACGAGCGTGCGCCGCCGTTCTTCTTCGCCAAGCATGCCGACATGCTGGTGCCCGACGGCGCCACCATTCCGTATCCGCCGCTGACCAAGGATCTGCATCACGAGGTCGAACTGATCGTCGCGCTGAAGAGCGGCGGCCTCAACATTCCCGCCGACAAGGCGCTGGACCATGTCTATGGCTATGCCGTCGGCATCGACCTCACCCGCCGCGACCTCCAGATCGCCTCGCGCAAGAAGGAGCGTCCGTGGGAGATCGGCAAGTCGTTCGACGGCTCCGCGCCCGCCTCGGCTCTGCAGCCGGCGTCGAAGATCGGCCATCCCTCCAAGGGCAGGATCTGGCTCACGGTGAACGGCAAGGAGGCCCAGACGGGCGACCTCGAGCAGATGATCTGGAACGTGCCGGAGACGATCTGGCAGCTCTCGCAGCAGGTGAAGCTCGCCGCCGGCGACATCATCATGACGGGCACGCCGGCCGGCGTGTCGCAGCTCCAGCCCGGCGACAAGCTCGAATGCGGCGTTGACGGCATCGGCACGCTGAAGGTGTCGATCGGCCAGCCGGAATAATCTCGGCCACGCGCTCGGACACGAAAAACCCCGGAGCAAGCTCCGGGGTTTTTCAATTCAGGATTGCTGATTGACGCTCACCGCAACGCCGACCAGACGATCGCGCCGAGGATCACCGCCGTCAGCGAATATTTCAGCGTGTAGTAGACGTTGCGATTCCACTCCTTGACCTTGCGGCTGCCGAGGTGGATTTCGTAGAGCTTGCCGAACACCTTGTTGAGCGCGCCGACATGCTCGCCATCGACGTTCTGGGTCGCCGATGCCTTGACGATGTGGTGGCTGACCCAGCGGTTGATCGCGGTCATGAAACCGTACTTCATCGGGCGTTCGACGTCGCAGAAGAGGATGATGCGGTTGACGTCGGTGGCATTCTCGGCGCTGTGAATGAACGTCTCGTCGAACATGAACGCCTCGCCGTCACGCCAGACGCATTCGACGCCGTCGACCAGGATGCGGCACTTGTTCGAGTTCGGCGTGACCAGGCCGAGGTGATAGCGCAGCGAGCCGGCGAAGGGATCGCGGTGCGCACCCAGCTTGCCGCCGGGCGGCAGCATCGCGAACATGGCGCCATGCACGCTCGGGATCGACTTGAGCAGTTCCACCGTCTTCGGGCACAACGTGTTCGCCGACGGCAGGAAGTCGTCGTACCATTTCAGGTAAAAGCGCTTCCAGCCGCTCTTGAAGAACGAGTAGAAACCCCAGTCGTTGTTCTTGGCGGCGGCACGAATAAAACCCTCGTCGAACAGGCGCACGGCCTCGTCGCGGATGGTCTCCCAGTTCTCGCTCAGGGGTTTCAGTTCCGGAAACTGCTCGACCGGAATCACCGGCTCGTTCGGCACTGCCGAGCCGGCATACATCAGCACATTGTAGGGGGCGAGGTAGGTCGAGTGATCGCCGAGCTGGCGCGCAAAGCGCAGCCGCTGCTTGCCGCGGAAATGAACGTAAATCGTCGATGCCGCAAGCACATACAGAACGACAAGTTGCGGCGCAAAAAGCTGCTTCAGCATTTCCCCAAATCCCGAGTAACCCAGCCGGGAACGTGATCTACTCCGAGCCGGCCCATGCGGCAAGATATCCACCGCTGGGCGGCGATCACGCTGGGGAGAGCGGCCTTAGGGAATCTGAGCTAAGAGCCGGGCGAAACGAGCCGAATCACGCCCGGGACAGCGCCTGGAGGCCCTTGAAGGTCAGGCGCTTCGGATCCGTGACGCCGGCCAGATAGAGGCGTCGGATGAAGGCGATGACGGCGTCTCGGTCGCAATCGGTCAACGCGACGACGGCGTCGACCGCGATCTTCTGGGCTTCCATTGGGCTCACCTCGGCCTTGCGAGTAACCCCGGCCGAGACAGGCTAGGACTCATCAGTTAATCCGGCGTTAACCGTTCCGGCAGCATCGCTGATTCACCCGGGCAGCCGTATACGCAAAACAACGCATTGCAACCAGCCTGCCGCATCAGGGCAAGGCGTCCTCGAGAATGCTGCAAAGCTGCCGGTAGTGCTCCTCCTCGGCCGCAAAGCGTTTGCCGTAGAAACCTTGCGCGACCGCGTAGAACGATCGAGACGTGAAGGACGGAAGCAGGCGCTTCACGATGGCGCCAGTTCTGGTCGCTTCGTCGCGCTTGCCCTGAAGGCCCAGGCTGCAGGTCAGGGCAATCCACTGGGCCGGAGCATCGCTGTACAAGCTCACGGCCTGCCGTGCCGCCTGCTCCATGTCCCGAAAATTGTGCTGCTTCCAGTAAGCCCACGCCGAGTAATGGTACCAGCGGTGCGTGCGGGGGTCGCGGGGTGACAGCCGCATCGCCCGGGAGAGATATTCGATGCTCCGATCGGTGTTGCCGCCTGCGCAGCGATTGACGTTGGCGAACAACGCGAGCCCGTGGGCGTCGGCCGCGTTTTGAGCGATCGCGCGCTGAAGCAGGCTCAATGAGCCGTCAATGTCACCGGCAGCATACAGAGCCGTATCGGCACAGTTGACGAGAACGGTCGGGTTGTCGGGCTCCAGTCTGAGCGCCGATCGCGACAGACGCATTGCCCTTTGCTTCTCCGCCGCCGCACTCTCGTCCTGGCCCCACAGAGCGCGCATCGCATAGGCCCATGCCAGCACGGCCTTCGCGACCGCGAATTTCCTGTCGTACCGCAGAGCCGACCTGAGTTCGGTCACGGCAGCCGACAGGCGATCAGGGCTGCGTCCATACAGTAGATGACCTCGCGCCCGCTGCAGATGAGTCCAGGCGTTCAAATCGCTGGTCGGAAGGCCGAAGGCGCGTTCGACCTCCTGCTTCACCATGGACGGAACGAGCCGGCCAACGATTTCAGTCACGATCCTGTCACGGACGGACAGGAAATTGGCTGCGTCGGCGCCCAACGCCTCGGCCCAGATGGTCGTGCCGCTGGCCCCGTCGACAAGATGGGCGTTGACGCGCAGCGAGCCACCGCGCAACTCGATGCTGCCCTCGACCAGATAATTCACGCCGAGCTCGACGGCGACTTGTCTGATATCCTTGGGCTCCGACTTGTAGACCATCGCAGAGTGGCTTGCGGTGACGAACAGATCTGGCCAGCGTGCAAAAGCGGTCGTGACCTCTTCGGTCAACCCATCCTCGAAACCCGCGAACGCCCGCGCTTGCGGCGTCACGTCGCGAAACGGCAATACGCCGAGGGACGGCCGGTCTGAGGGGGGCGAATGCGGCCGGGGGGCCGGCGGCGCCGCCACATGGTGCTGACTGTTGATTTCGTTGACCCAATCGAGGTCCGATGGCGCTTGATCGCTCGCCGAAGCCGGATCGGGCGAATTGTTGAGAACCTGCGCAAGCGCCGCCTCTGCCCGGCTCGAAAGGTTGCGTCCCGCCTCCTTCAGGACAGCGGCGAGAATCTTGAACTGGTCAATCGCCCGCGCCGATTTTCGCTGCGCGGCAAACGCCTCGATCAGCTTGATGTGAGCCGTCTCACAGGATGGATCGAGGCGCGTGACCATCGCGGCAATCTGTTCGACCTCGTTGGGCTCGAAATCCGGGCGCGACCAAAGCGCCGCCTGCAGGATCGAAAGAACGCGCCGGCGCAGGTCATGGCGGGTATCCACGACCCACGCCATCAGCTTCGGCTCGCGCGGCTCGGCGCCTTCGAGAAACTCACCCGAATAGAGTTCTGCAATCTTGAGCGGATCGTTGATCTCCAGCGCAACCAGAAGGTCCAGGACGTCAACCGTGATCCGGTCCGGCAATGTCGGAACTCCGTCGCGGCTCCATTGTGGAGCCTCGGGGAGATTTAACGCCATGCGCAACCGCGCGAATTCCTGGCGGAGACTGACCTGCGCCTGCTCTTGCGGTCTGTCCTCCCAGAGAAATGCGGAAAGTCGCTTGCGCGTACGTTCAGTCTCGGGGCGAATGGCGAGACAAGCGAGCAGAAGACGGCCCTTCAGGCTGGCGACAGCCACGGCGCGCCCGTCGGCATCATGCGCGGAAAAACGCCCCATCAGGCGCAGGCGGATGAAACTCATATTGGCTCCGACCCAAGACGAGATGAGATCTCCAACAGGCCCTGTCTCACTGCGCGCGCGACAAACGGGCAGATCCAATAATGGACGCTTTGTTCGCGAGACAAAAGCTCAAATCGCGTGCATGACCAATGGGCACCGTAGTCACGCACCGACGCGCGACTTGCGCACGAGGCGTGCAATCATGAGTCAATCCAGTCGTTGAGTGGTTCAACCCTGCCGCATTATGTGGCGAGGATGCTCCGGATTGGCGCGAAGTTTCGTCATCAGCTCATAAAAATCGCGACGCGAGGGTCCCGCGTGACCCATCCATTTTCACGACGAATTAACGGCGTGCGGAAGCGACTTTGATGCATCCTTCGCTTTGTTGATTTTCGATCGTGGCATTTTTCTCGACAGGCCGCGGCCGAACTGGCCGGGCGATTCCAAATATTCAATTGGTTGCGTCTGCACGAAATGAAATTCGTTCGAGACACGTCGCATCTGTCTGACTGATAGCGGACGAATGTGAGCCATTTCACAATTCCGGTCTGGCGTCGTTGACGTCGGCCATTTGAGCAATCGTAGCGAGGCCGCGGATGCGGATGATAGGCAAATTACTGTCGGCGCTCGGTGCGCACGGACCTGCTCTTTTGGTGATATCGCTTGTGGCAGGTGCTGCGATCAATCCTCTTGCTCACTTCGGCTACAGCATCTTGCCCGCATCTGCGTTCCTGCTGACTCTGGGATCGTTCCTGACGGCTGGCCTCGCGACGTCAGAGGCCCGCGTTCGGCTTTCCCGGCTGGGCCTTGTGCTGGCATGGGTGGGCTTCGCACTTCCGCTCGCAGGCGCCGCACTGCTGTCCAGACTTGCTCTCGATCCGTCGCTGCATGCCGGCGTCATGCTATCCTTGCTTGCACCGCCGGTCGGAAGCGCAGCTGCGATTGCCGCGATGCTGGGATTGAAACCGCGACTTGCACTGTTCGTCTCGCTGGCGCTGACGGTGATGGCCCCAATCTCGATACCGCTCTTCGCCAACGTTCTCGGATTGGGCATCGCATTCGACATGGGCCAGTTGGCGCTACGCCTGTTTGGCATCATCGGCACGGCAGCCCTGGTTGCGTATCTGCTGATCAGGTTCCGGCGGCGATTCGCGCCTCTTCTGCCTGATCAGCACGCCGCCACGGGAATTGCCGTTCTGGGTTTGGTGGCGGTAGGTCTTGCCACGTCCGACGGTGTGCGAACGCAGTGGATGACCAATCGCTTGATGTTCGAGGAAATGCTCGTGGCGGCTTTCGCCATCAACCTCGGGCTCTGCGCAATCGGAACCGTCATTTTTTCCGGCCTGGGCCTGCAGACCGCGGGGACCATCGGGCTGTTGAGCGGCAACCGCAATGTCACGCTGGCATGGGCAGCGGCCTGCTTCGGTCTCCCTTCGCTGGCGGAGGGATATGTGGCCGCTTGCGTCATTCCAGTGCTCGCTCTTCCGATCATCGTCAGACTATGCGTGCGACTGATGTCTTCAGCAGCCCGGCTACGGCCCTCTCAAACCGGGTCCGTAAAGCAACCCAGCGTGTGAGACGACATGCGAAAATCGCTGCTCGCCCTGACCGTCACGATCCTTCCGCCTTTCTCGCCTGTGACGATCGTATCAGCGGCATATTTCCCTGCTGTCGCTCACGAGCATCAGAGCGCGGCCGGGAGAGTCAGCTGGTATCCGCACGAGTGTTGCCATGATGGAGATTGCCGTCCGGTCATGCGCGTTCGATCGCTTCGGGACGGCTTCCTCATGACGACAGAGGATGGCATGACGCTCTTCATCGGCTCGCAGCTCTCTCGAAGGCAGTCGCTGGACAATCGCTGGCATGTTTGCGTCGGGGTGGGCGAATATCCGCCGGTCGTGTGCGTTTTCGAGCCGCCAGGCTCATGATGACCAGCGCTATCACCATCCGATGCGTTCTCAGCTTCGCGTCGCTGTCCCCTGCGATCGACGGTGGAGTCCGCCAGCTCACCGTTCTGGAGCAGACGGCGCTGCTCATGGCGCTGTCGCTCTGCCTCGGAACATGCATCGTCATCGCGCTTTGGGACATCGAGCAGGCTCGCGCTAGGCACCGCGCAAGAACGCAGACGCGCCACACAACCAAGGCGGAGGCCGATCTCACCCGCCGGCCGGAACCATAGCAGGCTCGCTGCGACGCGGACCGGCCGGACGCTCACGAATACCGCATCACCCCGTCGTCGATCCGGCCGAAGCGCAGGGTGACAATATCGAACGCATAGTTCTGATAGAGCCGCCACGGCCGCTTCGAGCCCTGCTTCGGCATCCTGGCGACCGAGCGCTGCACGTAGCCGGAGGTGAAGTCGAGCGACGGCTGTGCGGTGACATCAGGATCGTCATTGTGCGGCATGCACTGGCGGAAATGGTGCCGGTCCATGTAGTTGATGAGCCGGCAGACATACGCGCAGGTGAGATCGCATTTCAGCGTCCAGGACGCGTTCGTGTAGCCGAAGGCCGAGGCCATGTTCGGCACGTCGGCATACATCATCCCCTTGTAGGTCAGCGTGCTCGCGAAATCGACGGCACGGCCGTCGACGCTGACCTCGAGACCGCCGACGACCTGGAGCACCAGTCCCGTCGCCGTCACGATGATATCGGCGGCAAGCTCGCTGCCATCCTTCAGACGAATGCCGCCGCGCGTGAAGGTGTCGATCTCGTTGGTGACGACGGACGCACGCTGCTCGCGGATCGCCTTGAACAGATCGCCATCGGGCACGAGGCAGAGCCGCTGGTCCCACGGATTGTAGCGCGGCGTGAAATGGGTCGCGACGTCGTAGTCGGGGCCGAGCGCCATCTGCACGCCCTTGAGGACCAGTTCCTTGACTTTCGCCGGGCGGCGCCGGCTGAGCTGGAAGAAGAACATCCCCCACATCACGTTCCGCCAGCGGATCAGATAATAGGCAAGCCGCGTCGGCAGGTTACGGCGCAGCTTGTTGGCGACGGGGTCCTGCGCCGGACGCGACACCACGTAGGTCGGCGAACGCTGGAGCATGGTGACCTGCGCCGCCGTCTTGGCAAGCTCCGGCACCAACGTCACCGCGGTCGCGCCCGAGCCGATCACGACGACGCGCTTGCCGGCATAGTCGATGTCTTCGGTCCATTTCTGCGGATGCACGATCCGGCCGGCGAAATCCGCCGAGCCCTTGAACTCCGGCGTGTAGCCCGCCTCGTATTTGTAATAGCCAGCGCACATGAACAGGAAATTGCAGGTGAAGCGCACGAGTTCGGTCGCGCCCTCGCCTGTCGTTCGCTCAGCCTCGATGGTCCATCGCGCATCCGGCGTCGACCACGCCGCGCGCTGGACGCGATGACGATAGCGGATGTGCTTGTCGATGCCGTTCTCGGCCGCGGTCTCGCGCACATAGTTCAGGATCTGCGGCCCGTCGGCGATCGCCTTTGGATCGGTCCACGGCTTGAAGGAATAGCCGAGCGTGAACATATCGCTGTCGGAGCGGATGCCGGGGTAGCGGAACAGGTCCCAGGTGCCGCCGATGCAGTCGCGGCCCTCCAGAATGACGTAGCTCTTGCCCGGGCACCTGGTCTGGAGATGATACCCCGCGCCGATGCCGGACAGACCGGCACCGACGATCAGCACGTCGAAATGTTCTTTGGCTTCGGCCATGGCGTTCTCCCTCCCCACAGCATGGGCGGCGCCACGCCGAATTGCAACCGTCAGGGGGTCGCTGCCGCTGCCGCGCAGGCGGTGTCGAAGTACTCGTAGAACTCGATCACTTTCCCGTCCTTGAAGCGCCAGAAGTCGATCTTCGGCGTCTCGGCCGGCTTGAGGGTCTGCTTGTTGATCCACTTGCAAGAGCCGCGCGCGACGACGACATCGCCCTGCGCGACATACTCGTCCATCGTGAAATACTCCATGGTCCAATTGGACAGCAGCGCGTCGAAATAGCCGCGAAGCTCCGTTCGATCATCATAGTCCGTTGCAAACGCCAGTGGCACGGCGCCGCGCGGAATCGACCCGAACTTGATCTTGGGGCCGATGACACTGTCGAACCAGAAATCCACGCTGGCGCCCTTGCTGTCGCCCCACCGGCGATAGGCGTCCTTCAACAATTGAACGTTGGCTTCGCTGGACATCGCATTCCCTCCATAGGCATTCTGACGATGAACGTGGGAAAGGCGGCCGACCGCTCGGGAAGTGGCAGGCTTGTTTTGGCTCTACCTGGAAGCGTAGCATGGGGAATGGCCACAAAAAAAGCCCCGGATCGCTCCGGGGCTTTCGTGTCGTAACTGAGTGCGATCTCAGTAGCGGTAATGATCCGACTTGAACGGGCCTTCCGGCTTGACGCCGATATAGTCGGCCTGGTCCTTGCGCAGCTCGGTCAGCTTGACGCCGATCTTGGCGAGATGCAGCCGCGCCACCTTCTCGTCCAGCGACTTCGGCAGCACGTAGACTTCCTTCTTGTACTTGCCGTCCTTGTTGTTGGCGAACAGCTCGATCTGCGCCAGCGTCTGGTTGGTGAAGGAGGCGGACATCACGAAGGACGGATGGCCCATCGCATTGCCTAGGTTCACGAGGCGGCCTTCCGACAGCAGGACAATGCGGTGCTTGTCCGGGAATTCGATCTCGTCGACCTGCGGCTTGATGTTGGTCCACTTCAGGTTACGCAGACCCGCGATCTGGATCTCGTTGTCGAAGTGGCCGATGTTGCAGACGATGGCGCGATCCTTCATCGCGCGCATGTGCTCGATCGTGATGATGTCCTTGTTGCCGGTCGCGGTGACGAAGATGTCGGCGCGGGGCGCGGCGTCTTCCATCGTCACGACCTCGTAGCCTTCCATCGCGGCCTGGAGCGCGCAGATCGGATCGACTTCGGAGACCATGACGCGGCAGCCGGCCTGGCGCAGCGACGCGGCCGAACCCTTGCCGACGTCGCCGAATCCGGCGACCATCGCGACCTTGCCCGACATCATCACGTCGGTTCCGCGGCGGATGCCGTCGACCAGCGATTCACGGCAGCCATAGAGATTGTCGAACTTCGACTTGGTGACGCTGTCGTTGACGTTGATCGCCGGCCACAGCAGCGTGCCAGCCTTCTGCATGTCATAGAGACGATGCACGCCCGTGGTGGTCTCTTCGGAGACGCCCTTGATGCTGCTCGCGATCCCGGCGAAGTAGCCTTTCGGCTTTTCCTTGAGCTGCTTTTTCAGCAGCGCGAAGAACACTTCCTCCTCCTCCGAACCCGGCTTGTCCAGGAAGGCGGTGTCGCCGTTCTCGGCGCGCAGGCCGAGATGGACGTACATGGTGGCATCGCCGCCGTCGTCGAGGATCATGTTCGGGTGGCCGCCGCCATGCCAGTCGAACAGCTTGGCGGTGTAGTCCCAGTATTCGGTCAGCGTCTCGCCCTTGACCGCGAACACCGGAATGCCGGCGGCTGCGATCGCGGCAGCCGCATGGTCCTGCGTCGAATAGATGTTGCAGGAGACCCAGCGGATGTCGGCGCCGAGCGCGGCCAGCGTCTCGATCAGCACGCCGGTCTGGATGGTCATGTGCAGGGAGCCCGCGATGCGCGCGCCCTTCAGCGGCTGCTTCGGGCCGTATTCCTCGCGCGTCGCCATCAGGCCGGGCATCTCGGTCTCGGCGAGCGAGAGCTCCTTGCGGCCGAAATCGGCGAGCGAAATGTCCTTGACGATGTAGTCGGTGAAGCCGGGCTTGGCGTTCATTGCGGGCATCCTGTTGTTGGGATCGTCGTTCCGGAGCGCTCAGACGACCCCGGAACCTTCATAACGATAGATAAGGTGTCGGGGATCACTCACGCGAGCGACCCCCGGGATACTACAGGCCTCAGAGTGCGCGCTTCAGCGGTTCGACCAAGTCAGTCTTCTCCCAGGAGAAGCCGCCCTCGTTGTCCGGCGTACGGCCGAAATGGCCATAGGCCGACGTGCGCGCATAGATCGGGCGGTTGAGGTCGAGATGGCTGCGGATGCCGCGGGGCGTCAGATCCATGGCCTGCGCCGCCGCCTTCTCCAGCTGCTCCTCCGGCACCTTGCCGGTGCCGTGGGTGTCGATGTAGATCGACAGCGGACGCGCCACGCCGATGGCGTAGGCGAGCTGCAGCGTGCAGCGGTCGGCAAGCCCGGCCGCGACGATGTTCTTGGCGACGTAGCGCGCGGCATAGGCCGCGGAACGGTCGACCTTGGTCGGGTCCTTGCCGGAGAATGCGCCGCCGCCATGCGGGGCCGCACCACCGTAGGTGTCGACGATGATCTTGCGGCCGGTCAGGCCGGAGTCACCGTCCGGACCACCGATGTAGAACTTGCCGGTCGGATTGATGTGCCAGATGGTCTTCGGCGTGATCCAGTCCTTCGGCAGCGCCTCGCGCACATAGGGCTCGACGATGTCGCGAACCTGCTTGGAGGTGAGGTCCTCGACCAGATGCTGGTGCGACACAACGATCTCGCGCACGCCGACCGGCTTGCCGTTCTCGTACTGCACGGTGACCTGGCTCTTGGAATCCGGGCCGAGCACCTTCTCCTTGCCGGAGTGGCGCGCTTCGGAGATCAGGCGCAGGATCTTGTGGGCATAGAAGATCGGCGCCGGCATCAGGTCGGGCGTCTCGTTGGTGGCGTATCCGAACATGATGCCCTGGTCGCCAGCGCCCTCTTCCTTGACCTCGCCCGGCTGCAGCGCATCGACGCCTTGCGCGATGTCGGCCGACTGCGGATGCAGCAGGATCTCGATATCGGCGGTCTTCCAGTGGAAACCTTCCTGCTCGTAGCCGATGTCCTTGATCGCGGCGCGCACGACGCCCTCGATCTGCTCATTGGTGACCGATGCGGGGCCGCGGGTCTCTCCCGCGATCACCACCTTGTTAGTGGTCGCCAGCGTCTCGCAGGCGGCGCGGATGGCCCAGGGATCGATGCCAGCCTTCGGCCCTTCGCGATAGAACAGGTCGACGATCTCATCGGAGATCCGGTCGCAGACCTTGTCGGGATGCCCCTCGGACACGGACTCGCTGGTGAAGAGATAGGACGCGCGCATCAGTAACCCCTTAGTTCCGCCGCTAAGCCGGCGGGCGTTTGCGATGTTTAGCCTTGGTTTATGTCAATCACGCCGTCGCGAGATGACGTAGGATTCGTCGAGAAACCAGAGCCCGTTGTACTTGCGCAGCACGTCCCGGGCGGCGTCCAGAGTACGGCCGTTTTGAGTCATATCAGCCAACCGGTCGTCCTCGATCTGGGCGACATACACTGCCGCATTCCACGCTGCAAAGGCCGTGGAGGTCCCGATCGTTCCCGTGACCTCGTTGGGCAGCGCTTCCATGTCATACCTGAAGATCGAGCGATTGTCCGCATAAACATTAAAATTCAGGTCGCGGCCCAACGACCCCAGCTCATACTTCACTGCGCGCAATAGTTCATGACGGCTCACGGAGAAAGGATTTTCTCCAGGCCAGATCGCCTGGATCATTTCCATGCCGGGATCATGGCCGTGGGAGTGGATCCCGATCAGGCGGCCGCCGGGCCGCAGCGCCCTTGCCAGCGGCGCAATGATCCGTTTTGCCCTGAAATTGACCGAGGACAGGGCGCGGTAGGGCTGGGAAGCGATGACGAGGTCGAAATTGGCCTCGGCCTGTCCGGGCCTTGGAATAGTCGAATCCAGCAGGAACCTCTGGTCCTCGCGGTAGAGCACCAGCACGACCGGCCGCTCGTACAAGGGCATGCCCGTGCGCGGACTGATCGCGGCCCGCCAGTTCTGCTCCAAGAACGGCTTCAGCTCGGCGATCTGCGTCTCGAAGTCGCCGGATGAGGCGCCCCTGAGCGGCACGTCGTGCCATACGGTGGCGGCAGCAGCCGCAGGTGAGCCCGGCGTCAGCCAGGGCGCCTCGGCATAATGCATGTTGGTGAAAACGAACACCGAGGCCGGATGCTCGAACAGCCGGTCCGGGACCTTGTCCAGCGTCAGCCGGACGTCTTCCAGGCTGAGCTCCTTGCCGGCGACGTAGAACGGCATGTGAGGAAAGCGCTGGTGCATCGAGCGCAGCACGCGCGCGAGCACCGAGCCGTCGCCGACGCCGGCATCGAACACACGCAGCGCCGGAGGCCGGGGATGGATGCTGGCGAGCTCGAGCGCCACGCGCTCCGCGACCACGCGCTTCTCGCTGCAGGTGTGGACAAACAGAAGGTATTTCTGCCGGTTCTCGAAGAAGCGGAAATTGCTGCGCGGATCGCGCTTTTCCGGCGGCACCTGAAGCCCCCGGGGCGGCGGCAGGCCGCCGGTCGTGGATGCGGCGATGTAGCCCTGGATCCGCTCCAGCGTGTCGACCGTGATGCGCTTGCCTTCGCGCAGGCGATGGACGAGCTTCCCATCGTTCACCGCACGCCGGCCGAACGTCGACTCCGCCATGTCCGCCTTGCGGCAGAACTCGGTGATTTGGCTGAGGATTTCGTCGTTCTTCATGAGGTGGGAATGCAGTGGGCAGAACTGTTGGGACCCAACCACTAACAAAATCTGCCCACTAGGGGAATAGCTCGGCCGATTTAATCCCATCGCGATGACGGGGCCGTGAACCGCAACGCCCCATTAGGCAACAAACCAGCGCTCCCGCTGGACGCAGCAGCTCAGATGGCCCGCGATGCACCCTCGCCGGCGACGCCGCCGGCAGGCGCGGCATGTCCGTGGCCCTCCGCACGCGAAGGGCGGCGGTGATCGGCAAAGGCGCCAACGCGCCTGGCAAGGCACGGCCCGGTCCCCGCCGTCTCGGCACGCCCGGAGTCGCAGTTCAGCAGATGGTGACGCGCGCGCGGGCGATCGTGGCCTCGAGCACGAAGGGCAATCAGGTGCAGCGGTCGAACCCGTCGCTGCTACGCGAGGTCTATCGCGCGGAGAAATTGAGGTTGGGTGTGTGCCTTTACCGGCCGCAGCGCAGGGGTACCAACCCCACACTCGGTGTCATCGCCCGGCCTTGACCGGGCGATCCGGTATTCCAGAGACGGCAGTGTGGTACGGAGAAGCCAAGGCGTGCTGGATTCCTCGCTTTCGCTGGGAATGACGGCAGCCGCGTAGCACTCAGTTGCCCCACACTTCCTTCGCGATCTCGACCGCGAGGCTAAGCTTGGCCCACTGCTCGTCCTCGGAAAGGATGTTGCCTTCTTCCGTCGAGGCAAACCCGCATTGCGGGGAGAGCGCAAGCTGCTCCAGCGGCGCGAATTTGGAGGCTTCTTCCAGGCGACGCTTGATGTCGTCCTTCTTCTCGAGCTCGCCGAACTTCGAGGTGATGACGCCGACAACGACGATCTTGTTGCCCTTGGGCAGGAAGCGCAGCGGCTCGAAGCCACCGGCGCGGTCGCTGTCGTATTCGAGGAAATAGCCGTCGTAGTTTGTGCCGGCCAGCATGGTCTCGGCGACCGGCTCGTAGCCGCCCGAAGAAATCCAGGTCGAGCGGAAATTGCCGCGGCAGACATGCGTGGTCACCACCATGTCGGCGGGCTTCTCGGCCAGCGCATAATTAATGATTCGCGCATAGATCTGCTGCAGGCCGTCCGGATTGTCGCCGCGCTCGCGCGCCTTCTGCAATTCGTCGGGCGAGCAGAGATAGGCCCACACGGTGTCGTCGAACTGAAGATAGCGGCAGCCGGCGTCGTAGAACGCCTTCACGGCCTTGCGGTAGGTCTTGCCCAGGTCCTCGTAGAAAACATCGAGATCGGGATAGACCTCCTTGGAGATCGCCTTGCGGCCGCCGCGGAAGTGCAACACCGCCGGCGAGGGGATCGTCATCTTGGCGGTGACGTGGGCCTGGTCGGCGCACTTCTTCAGAAAGCGGAAGTGATCGAGCATCGGATGGTCGTCAGGGAAGTCGAGCTTGCCGATCACGCGCACCGCGTCATGGCGGGTCTGCACGCCCGCGAACTGGATGCCGGCATCGGGATGAAACAGCTCGCAACCGGTCAGCTTGGCCAGGAAATCGAAATGCCACCAGGAGCGGCGGAATTCGCCGTCGGTCGCGAGCTTCAGGCCCACCGAGGCCTGCTTGTGCACGACCTTCTCGATCTCCATGTCCTCGATCTTGCGCAGATCGTCGGCCGAGATCTCGCCATCCTCCAGCTTGATGCGGGCTTCCTTGATCTTGGCCGGGCGCAGGAGGCTGCCGACCTCGTCGGCGCGGAAGGGGGCTTTGGATCGTTGCATTTGTCTCTCCCGAGATTCTAGTGGGCCGCCGCCCCTGCGACACCGAGATGCCGCTCCAGGACCGACGGGTCGGCCTTCAGCGCGGCGCTCGTTGCGTCGTGGACGATCGTTCCGCGCTCCAATATCACAACCCGGTCGGCGAGCCCCAGAATCTTTTGAGCATTCTGCTCGACGATAATGGAGCAGATGCCCCCTGCCTGGGTGATCGCGCCGATGGCCTTCAGAAGCTCCTCGACGATGATGGGAGCAAGCCCCTCGGTCGGCTCGTCCAGCAGCAGGACCTTCGGGTTGAGGGTCAGCGCGCGACCGATCGCCAGCATCTGCTGCTCGCCGCCGGAGAGCTGATTGCCGAAATTGCTCCGCCGCTCCTTCAGCCGCGGGAACATCTCGTAGACCTTCTCGACCGTCCATGGGCCGGGCTGTGCGACCGCGGTCATGTTCTCTTCCACCGTGAGCGAGCGGAAGATGTTGCGCTCCTGCGGCACCCAGCCGATGCCGGCGCGGGCGCGCTGGTCCGGCCGCAACGCGGTGACGTCGGTGCCGGCGAGTGCGACGCTGCCGGAGAATCGACGGGTGACGCCGACGATGGAGTTGATCAGCGTGGTCTTGCCGGTGCCGTTGCGCCCCAGCAGCGCCAGCACCTGCCCTTCGGCGAGGCGCAGGGACATGTTGGGCAGCACCACCGCCTCGCCGTAACCGGCGCGCAAGGAATCGATCGCGAGCAGGTCAGACATTGACCGCCTCCTCGCCGAGATAGACCGCCTTGACCTGCGGATCGCGCGCGACCTGGTCGGGCGGCCCCTCTGTCAGCAGCCCGCCGGAGACCAGCACCGAAATACGGTCGGCGAAGGAGAACACGAGGTCCATGTCGTGCTCGATCAGCAGCACCGTGACGTCGCGCGGCAGGCTGCCGACGACGGCGAGGATGTCGTGGCGCTCGCTCTCGGGCACGCCGGCAGCGGGCTCGTCCAGCAGCAGCACGCGCGGCTTGGCCGCGATCGCGACCGCGATCTCGAGCAGGCGCTGCTTGCCGTAAGGCAGCGTGACGGTCGCCTCGTTCATGACGTCGAGCAGATGGAATCGCGTCAGGAGGTCGGCGATCTCGCCGTTGACGTCGCTCCGCGTGCCCATCTGCCGCCACCAGTCGCCGCCATGGCCGAGGCGCTCGGAGACGGCAAGGCCGATGGTCTCCAGCGGGGTAAGGTCGGGATAGAGCTGGTTGATCTGGAAGGTGCGCGACAGGCCGCGCAGCACGCGCTTGTGCACGGCAAGATCGGTGATGTCCTGGCCTTCGAGCAGGATGCGACCCGAATTCGGCCTGAGCACGCCGGTGAGCTGATTGATGACCGTGGTCTTGCCGGCGCCGTTCGGGCCGATCAGCGCATGGCGGGCCCCCTGCTCGATCTTCAGGGAGAGATCGCGGGTGACGCGCAGGCCGCCGAACTGCTTTTCGAGGTTGCGGGTTTCGAGCGCGATGGTCATGCGTCGCTCTCCGGCACGGCGACGACAGCCTTGCGTCCGGCAAACTGCCTGATGATCAAATTGGGCACATACAGCACCCAGCGGTGCAGACGCTGCCGCCCGATCAGCACGATCACGACCAGCACGAGGCCGATCCAGAACTGCCAGTATTGCGGTGTGATGGTCGAGAACAATTCCTGGAGCATGCGGAAGATCACCGCGCCGATCAGCCCGCCATAGAGATAGCCGGTGCCGCCGATCACGAGCACCAGCATGAGGTCGGCCGAGCGCTCGAAGGCGAACACGTCGAGCGAGGCGATGGCGGTGGTCTGGGTGAACAGCGCGCCTGCGATGCCGGCATAGAACGCCGCGAGGGTGTAGATCGCGATCAGGCGGCGGTTGACGGGAATGCCGATGGCGGCCGCGCGCAGCGGATTGTTCTTGATCGCGCGCAGTGACAGGCCGAATGGCGAATGCACGAGGCGGCGGGCCAGCAGGAACAGTACGAACAACACGGCCAGCGAATAGAAGAAGCCGGTCTTGCCGAACATGTCGAACGGAAGCTGACCGAAGATCGGCTGCATCTCGATGCCCTGCAGGCCGTCGGTGCCGCCGGTGATCCCCGAGAAACGCTCTGCCAGCGCTTCCAGCAGCAGCGCGATTCCGAGCGTCACCATCAGGCGTGTCAGGTCGACGCCGCGGATGACCAGGAAGCTGGTGGCAAAGCCGAGCACCATCGCGGCAAGGCCGGCAACGAGCAGCGCGAGCACGGGCTCGTTGACGATTCCGTGGAGCGCCAGCAGTCCCGCGGCATAGGCGCCGACGCCGAAGAAGGCGGCATGACCGAGCGAGACGATGCCGGCATAGCCGAGGATCAGATCGAGCGACATCGCAAACAGCGCCAGCCGCAGGATGTCGGTCATGATCAGATAGCGGGTGGGAAATGCGAAGCCGCAGGCCAGCACGATCAGCCAGAAGGCGACCTCGCCGTAGTGCCAGCGCGCCTGGCGCTGGGCGTGATAACCGACGTCGGAAGAAGCGTTCATCGGCGAACTCAACGCGCGGCCGTGCGGCCGAACAGGCCGTTCGGGCGCCAGATCAGGATCACGATCATCATGGTGTAGATCACGAAGGGGCCCATCTTCGGCACGTAGTACTTGCCGGCGACATCGCCGATGCCGAGCAGGAGCGATGCCAGGAACGGGCCGGTGATCGAGGAGGAGCCGCCGACAGTGACCACGATCAGGAAGTAGATCATGAACTTCAGCGGGAAGTACGGATCGAGGCCGAGGATCTCGGCGCTGAGCGCGCCGCCGAGGCCGGCCAGGCCACAGCCAAATGCGAACGTGAAGGCGAACACCTGCGGCACGTTGATGCCGAGGCCGCTCGCGGCGCGGGGATCGTCGACCGCGGCGCGCAGGCGGCTGCCGAAGCGTGTCTTGGCCAGCACCATCTGCAGACCGATGGTGAGCAGGCCGCAGATCACAATGATCGTCAGCCTGTAGCGGCCGATGCCGACGCCGAACAGGTCGAACTGGCCCTGCAGCGCGGCCGGCAGATTGATGAAGACCCGCGAGGAGCCCTGGATGTAGTCGACCGCCGCCACCGACATGAAGGTCAGGCCGATGGTGAACAGCACCTGGTCGAGATGGCTGCGCGTGTAGAGATGGCGGTAGAGCGTCCGCTCGAGCAGGATGCCGATCGCCGCCGCAGAGACGAAGGCGAGCGGCAGCGCGGCGAAGAACGGCCAGCCCATCCGGTTGACCAGCACCATGCACACATAGCCGCCCGCCATGGCGAAGGCGCCATGCGCCAAATTGACGAAGTTCATCAGGCCCAGCGTGACCGCGAGCCCGCAGGCCAGCACGAACAGCAGCATGCCGTAGGCAACGCCATCGAACAAATTGGTGAGGATGGAGGTCATCGTCTCAGCTTGGTGATATTTGTCATGGCCGGGCTTGTCCCGGCCATCCACGTTGTTGTTTCGGCTCTCGCGTGGATGCCCGGGGCAGGCCCGGGCATGACGCAGAGGGTGGCTGGCGAGATCGCCGATGCGCGCTAAGCGCGCTCGGGGATGACGCGCTTTCGCGCGTCACTTCTTGGTCTTGCCGAGATCCTTCACGGCCTCGAACGTGGCGAACTCGACGTTGTAGAGTTCGCCGTCGACCTTCTCGACCTTGCGGATGTAGATGTTCTGCACGATGTCGCGGGTCTCGGGGTCGATCGAGATCGGGCCGCGCGGGCTCTCCCACTTCTGACCCTTCATGGCCTCGATCAGCTTGGTGCCGTCGGTGTCGCCGCCCGTCTTCTTCAGAGCCTCGTAGATCAGGTGGATGCCGTCATACCCGCTCACCGCCATGAAGCCCGGACGGTTGCCGTAGGCCTTCCTGTAAGCCGCGACGAAATCCTTGTTCATCTGCGAGGGATGCGCCGCGGAGTACAGATGCGCGGTGACCGTGCCGAGCACCGCGTCGCCCATGTTGTTGAGCAAATCGTCGTCGGTGACATCGCCCGGCCCGATCACCTTGATGCCGGCCTTGTCGAGGCCGCGCTCGGCATATTGCTTCATGAAGTTGCCGCCCTGGCCGGCCGGCACGAACACGAAGATCGCGTCAGGCTTGGCGTCCTTCATGCGCTGAAGGAACGGCGCGAAATCGGGGTTGGCGAGCGGCGTCTTGACCTCCTCGACCACCTCACCGCCGCCGGCGATGAAGTGCTCCTTGAAGAAGTTGAGCGCGTCGTTGCCCGGCGCGTAGTCCGAGGTCAGCGTCGCGACCTTCTTGATGCCATTCTTGACCGCCCAGTCGCCGATGATGGTCGAGGACTGCGCCAGCGTGAAGCTGGTGCGCACGATGTAGGGCGAGCGCTCCGTGATGATGGAGGTGCCCGCCGCCATCACGACTTCCGGGATCTTGGCTTGCGTTGCGAGCGGCGCGGCGGCGAGGGCTGCCGGCGTCACGCCGAAGCCGGCGATGAAATTGACCTTGTCGTTGACGATGAGTTCCTGCGCGGCGGTCTTGGTCTTGTCCGGAATCGCAGCATCGTCCTTGAGGATGATCTCGATCTTCTTGCCGGCGACGGTATCGCCCTTCTGCTGCATGTAGAGCTTGATCGCGTTCTCGATCTGCTTGCCGGTCGAGGCCTGGCCTCCGGTCATCGGCAGGATCAGGCCGACCTTGACGGTGTCCTCGGCCCTGGCCGGCGCAACGGCCAGAAGGCCCGCGATGGCCGCCATCGCAGCCCAGGAAAACTCTTTGCGTTCGAACATCAGATGTCCCTCCCCTTCATTCCTGACCTCTTGTGCGCCAGACCGAGTGCCCGGTCCTTAGCTCATTTTAACTCACACGCGGGTGATGTCGCGCGCCACATGGCGTCTTCCGCGCCCTCGTTGTCAATCGGACGTTTGGCGACCATTCGGCGCAAGCCGAGCGATCCGGTTGCCGACGGCAAGGAGCGACGCCGCGGTTACGCTGGAGTAACCAGAGCCCCCGATCAGGATAAACGATGATTTGTACGATTGTACAAACAAAATGGACCTGTCAACGAAAAAGCCCTTCGGCCGTCCGGCCCATGTTTAGCGCGCCGACGCCACAGTCTAGAAACGCGACCGCGCGGGTGGATGGAGATTTCCGTCCTTCTTTTGCAGGATTCAAACATCGCGGAAGCGCATATAAGGTAACTTATTACCTATCTCGAATAAGTCTCTTTTACCTTGTTGAAGGCTACTCTTCCGGCGCCGGTTTGACTGGCCTCCCACGACGGAACTCGCGCACGCAATGCCCAAGCCTTTCCCACTCCTTTTGATTCTTGCAGCTCTCTCGGTGGGGCTGTCCGGCTGCGGCACCGTCAACGAAAGACTGTCGGCCGGCATGGGCGACTACGTCCCGCAATGGGCCGGCGGCCTGCCGGCGGACGCTCCGCCCCGCGCGGGCACGCCGCAATACGACGCCTACATGAAAGAGCGTGAGCGCAAGCGCCTGATGCCGGCAGCCGAACGCGAGAAGGAAGAGCAGGCCGAAAAGGGCGCGACTGGGTCGACGTCCGGCGGCGCGATACGCTGAAATACACGCCGTCATTCCGGGGCGCCTCGCAGAGGCGAAACCGGAATCTCGAGGTTCCGGATTCGCGCGTCGCGCGCTCCGGAACGACTGATGATCAATCCACGAACACCACGGTCTTGCGGCCGTTGAGGATGACGCGATCGTCCAGGTGATAGCGGATCGCGCGGGCGAGCACGCGGCGCTCGATGTCGCGGCCCTTGCGCACGAGATCCTCGGGCGTATCGCGATGGCTGATGCGCTCGACGTCCTGGTCGACGATCGGGCCTTCGTCGAGATCGCGCGTGACGTAATGCGCGGTGGCGCCGATCAGCTTGACGCCGCGCTCATGGGCCTGGTGATAGGGCTTGGCGCCCTTGAAGCCGGGCAGAAACGAGTGGTGGATGTTGATGCAGCGGCCCGAGAGCTTTGCTGACAGATCGTCGGACAGGATCTGCATGTAGCGGGCGAGCACGACGAGATCCGTCCCGGTCTTGGCGACGAGGTCGAGAATCTGCCCCTCCTGCTCGCGCTTGGTCTCCTTGGTGACAGGCAGATAGTGGAACGGGATCCCGCCGAAATCGAGCCCGCCATAGACCTCGCGCGGATGGTTGGAGACGATCGCGGTCGGAACCATCGCCAGCTCACCGGTGCGCCAGCGATAGAGGATGTCGACCAGGCAATGGTCGGACTTCGACACCAGCAGCATCACCTTGCGGTGCGCGGCGCGGTCGCGCATCTGCCAATCCATGCCGAAGCGCTCGGCGATCGCGGCAAAGCCGGTCTGCAGCGCGGACAGTTCCACGGCAAGGTCGGCCGCGGCGAACACCACCCGCATGAAGAACTTGTTGGTCTCGGTGTCGTCGAACTGCTGGGCGTCGAGGATGTTCTGTCCGGAATTCGCCAGGAAGGTCGACACCGCAGACACGATGCCGGGGCGATCCGGGCAGGACAGGGTCAGCACATATTGATGATCGGGCATGGTCTTTGAAGAACTGGCTCTTGATGACGGTTTGTGCAAGGACGCGGGACGCGACGCGATTTGGTCCCTGCTCTAGCACCGACGCCGGCCTTGCGCCAATCCCGACGCCGGAGTCAGGATGAACGGAGCCTTGCGATTGACTGACCGGAGACGCCCATGGCCGACCGTTTGAACGGCACCCGCATCCTGATCCTGGAAACGCGCGAGGAAGCCCAGTTTTCCAGGCTGCTGGCCGAACAGGGCGCCGATGTCGTGCAATGCCCGATGTTCACCATCCACGACGCGCCGGACCCCGCCCCGATCGAGGCCTGGATCCGCCGCGCCATCGACAAGCCGTTCGACGACCTCGTGCTGATGACCGGCGAAGGCCTGCGGCGGATCATGAAGCTCGCCGTCGCCCGCGGGCTCGACCAAGCGTTCGTGGCGGCGCTTGCCAAATCGCGAACATTCACCCGCGGGCCGAAGCCCGGCAAGGCGCTGCGCGAGATCGGCCTCGAGGCGCAGCAAACCACCGAGAAGCCGACCACCGAGGGCGTGATCGAGATGCTCGGCAAGCTCGACCTGAAGGGACGGCGCATCGGCCTGCAGCTCTATCCGGACAAGGATCACGGCCCGCTGACTGCTGCGCTCGCCGCGCAGGGCGCCGATGTCGACAGCGTGCTGCCCTATGTCTACGATTCCAAGGCCGCCGACGCCAACATCATCACCGCCATCGACGAGATGGCAGAGGGGCGCATCGACTCCATCGCGCTGACCAATCTCGGCCAGGTCCGCCGGCTGATCGAGGCCGCCAAGGCGCATGGCAGCGAGGCGAAGCTGCGCGCAGGTCTGGAGCGGACGCTGATCGCTTCGGTCGGACCGGCCGTGTCGGGCGAGCTTGCCGCGCATGGCTTGCGCACCGACGTCTCGCCGGCGGATGACGCCTATTTCATGCGTCCGCTGATCTCGGCCATGGCCGCGGCGCTGGCGGCGCGCAAGCCGAGAACCATTGCGAGCTAAGAGCCGAGCGCAAGGGCGGCCTGCGGCAGCTCCAATTGACACGAGCACCGCCGGCGATAGTTTGCCGACGGTCACAAGAAACACCAAGGGCAAGGAATCGCCGTGATACGAGTCATCGCGCTGTGAACACAGCCGCACGGCCTTCGGCGCTCGCGCCATTCCGCATCCGCAACTACCGTTTCCAGTGGCCGTCCGACCTGCTCACCTCCTGGGCGTTCGAGATCGAGACGCTGGTGCTCGGCTGGTACATCCTGGTCGAGACCGGCTCCGTACTGCTGCTCACCGTGCTGGGGTCGCTTCAGTATGTCGGGACCCTCGTCGCACCGGTGCTCGGCATGGTCGGCGACCGTATCGGTCATCGCGATCTCCTGGTCGTGCTGCGCCTCACCTATACGGTGCTCGCCTCGACCATCATGGTCATGGCGCTGACGGGCCATCTCGGGCCGCTCAAGGTCATGATCATCGTGACGATCATGGGCCTGATCCGCTCCTCCGATCTCGGCCTTCGCAGCGCATTGCTCGCCGGCATCATGCCGGCCGAGCTGCTGGTCGGCGCGATCAGCCTGTCACGCACGACCCAGGACAGCGCCCGTATTGCGGGAGCGCTGACCGGCGCCGGGCTGTTTGCCGTGCTCGGCATTGGACTGGTCTATGCGGCGGTCGCCTGCCTCTATCTGCTCGCTGCGATTCTGATGGTCTGCCTGACCCGGCCGAAAAAGACCGTCACGACCAGCGATCTGCCGGCGAACAGCCATGCGGTCTCGCGATTGCTGGAAGAGCTCAAGGAAGGGATGGTCTACGCCTGGAATGGCCCGGGCATGGGCGCCGCGCTGTCGGTCGCCTTTCTGGCCAATCTCACCGCGTTTCCCTTCACCAGCGGACTATTGCCCTACATCGCGCGCGACATCTTTCACACCGACCAGACCGGCCTTGGCTATCTCTCGGCCAGCTTCGCCGTCGGCTCGCTGATCGGCTCCATCACGCTCAGCCTGGTCGGCGGACTGCGCATTGCCCGGCTGCTGATCGGCGCGACGCTGGCCTGGTACGCCATGCTGCTGGTGTTCGTCGAGATCAGGACCATACCGGTGGCGATGGCCTGCCTCGTGCTCGCCGGCATCGCCCAGAGCATGTCGATGATCTCGGCGGCCGTGATCCTGATGAAGACGGCCAGCCCACATCTGCGCGGCCGCGTCATGGGCGTACGCATGATGGTCATCTACGGCCTGCCGCCCGGCTTGCTTGCGGCCGGCAGCCTGATCGACCTCATCGGCTATTCCGCGACGGGCTCTCTCTATGCCGCCGCGGGTTTCATCGCGATGCTGGCGATCGCGATCCGCTGGCGCGCGGACCTGTGGCCGGTGCATGCGCCTGCCAATGCGCGGTAGGGCGTGTAGCAACCATTAAGACGGGACGATCTCGGCGATGCCCTCCGCGCTTGCGGAGCTGAAACCACCGACAGCCACTTGCTGATCCGACCTGCCTTGCCTCTCACCGGAGCGGCGGCGGGAATGGAGGCGGCGGCGGCGGATAAGGCGGCGGCGGGTATGGCGGCGGCGGATACGGGGGCGGAGGCGGCAGCGGACGACGCCACTGTCGACGCGGCGGAGGTGGTAGCGGTCGCCGCATGCCCGGCGGAGGAGGAGGCGGTCCGGGTGGAGGCGGAGGAAAAGGCTGCGCCTCGGCACCAGCCTGGCTCATGACGAGAGTTGCCGCGCCGGCAAGAAGCGCAAAGACTCCTCGTCGCGTGAAACGTTCCACCATTCTGTTGGGCTCCTCATTGCCTCGCGACACGACTTGCGCGATTTGCAATGTAAGCACGCCCATCGTAAGCGGACATTTCTGCTTGATGCCCGATTGTAACGCAGCGCTGGCGGACGCCCGTAGATCCTAGTCCCCATACCCGCGCAGCTTCTCGACATCGAGGATGGTGACGCCGCCATATTCCAGCCGCAGCAGGCCTTCCTTCTCCAGCCGGTTGAGCGCCCGGTTGGCGTTCTGGCGGGACATGCCGGAGAGCGCGCCGATCTCCTCCTGGGTGATCTCCAGATGCGCGGTCGACTCGGGATAGAGGATCGGGTTGAACAGCGACGCGATGCTGCGGGCGAGGCGTGCGGTGGCATCGAGCGTGCGGTTGACCTCGAGCATGCCGATGAACTGGCCAAGCCGCTCGTTGAGCTGTCGCACCAGGAAGCGGTTGAAGCCGACGCTGTTCTCGAACAGCCACATGAAGGCGCTGCGCTCCATCAGCGCGACGCGGCTATTCCGCAGCGCGACCACGTCGTAGCGGCGCGGCTCGTTCTTCAGCACGCTGCCCTCGCCGAACCAGGCCCCCGCCGTGAGACCGGCAAGGCTGGTCTCCTTGCCGTCGCGCGAGACGCCGCCCATGCGGGCGAGGCCGAAGACCATGCCGGCCCAATAGTCGAACGTGTCGCCGCGCATGAACACGGTCTCTCCGGTGCCATAGGACCGCTCCGTGATGCCCGCGCGAGCGACCTCGATCTCGGCCTGCGTCAGCTCACGCGACCAGGCGGCGACGCGCTTCAGTTGATCTTCTGAAATCATGATCCCGAAGCCAGACGCACCGTTTCGTCACCCAAGGTTTCGTCACCCAAGCTTTCATCACCCAAGTCTTCTGCTGCACCGCAACACGATCATCTCGACGCCTCCCGACGAAAGACTAGGTCCGTAGAAATCCGCAAACTTTCTCGCAGAATTGTCAGCCGGGAGACATTCCAAAATAGCGCTTTCCCCTATTGAGGGCCACCTTGGGCGATGCGGCTTTTCATCCCGAACAGGAATGAAAGCGGTACGGCTCCGGTAGAGACCATCTGCTGCATGGCCTCGCCGGCATAGCCGTACTAGGGTTGCCCGGCAGGAACCGACGAAGAGCGCCTCTGAACGCGCCATCACCGGGAGGGATTTGTTTGGTGGCTACCAGTCTTGAAGTGCGCGGCGTGTCCTTGCGATTCGGCGGCGTCCGGGCGCTGACCGATGTCAGCTTCGCGATCAGGGACGGCGAGCTGTTCTCGATCATCGGCCCCAACGGGGCCGGCAAGACCTCGATCGTGAACTGCATTTCCGGCCGCTACAAGCCCACCGAGGGCCAGCTCTTCTACGGTGGACGCGATATCACCGGCCTGACGCCGAACGCACGCCCCTCGCTCGGCATCGGCCGCACCTTCCAGAACCTCGCGCTGTTCCATCATATGAGCGTGCTCGACAACATCATGGTCGGCCGCCATCACCTCTTGAAGAACAATTTCCTCACGGGCTCGCTGTACTGGCTCACCGGTGCGCGCAAGGAAGAACTCGAACATCGCCGCAAGGTCGAGGAGATCATCGACTTCCTCGACCTGCAGTCGGTGCGCAAGGCGCCCGCGGGCACCCTCTCCTACGGCCTGCGCAAGCGCGTTGAGCTTGCCCGCGCCATGGCGCTGGAGCCGCGCCTCATCCTCCTCGACGAGCCGATGGCCGGCATGAACTTCGAGGAGAAGGAGGACATGGCCCGCTACATCGTCGACCTCAACGAGGAGTTCGGCATGACCGTCGTGATGATCGAGCACGACATGGGCGTGGTGATGGACATCTCCCACCGCGTCATGGTGCTGGATTTCGGCCGCAAGATCGCCGAGGGCGATCCGGCCGCGGTGCTCGCCGATCCCCACGTCAAACGCGCCTATCTCGGCGAAGAGGACGAAGCGCTGGTCGATCCCGACGATGCGCCGCCGGCGCAGGAGAGCGCGGCATGATAGATTATGCGGGCCGCGTCGCGCAGGCCGACACCTATCCGAAGATGCTCCGGCTCAATGCGAAAGAGCACGGCAACGAGATCGGGTTGCGCGAGAAGGATCTCGGCCTGTGGCGCCCGTTCACCTGGAACGACTACCAGGACCGCGTCCGCGACTTCGCGCTTGGCCTCATCGAGCTCGGTCTCGGCCGCGGCGACGTCATCGGCATCATCGGCGACAACCGGCCGGACTGGGTCGCGGCGGAAATCGCCACCCATGCGGTCGGCGGCCTCAGTCTCGGGCTCTACCGCGACGTGCTCGACGAGGAGGCCTCGTACCTGCTCAACTATGGCGAAGCCCAACTCGTCTTCGCCGAGGACGAGGAGCAGGTCGACAAGCTGCTCGTGCTGGCCGAACGGGCGCCGCGACTGAAGCACATCATCTATTCCGACCCGCGCGGGATGCGGAAATATGACGATCCGCGCCTGATGTCGGCGGAGGCCTTCGCCGAACTCGGCCGCGCCCGCGCCGCGCGCGAGCCGGAGCTCTACGATAAGCTCGTCGATGCCACCAAGGGCGAGGATGTCGCGATCCTCTGCACGACCTCGGGCACCACTTCGCATCCTAAACTCGCGATGCTCGCCGCCGGCCGCGTGCTCGGCCATTGCGCGACCTATCTCGCCTTCGATCCGAAGGGGCCCGACGACGAATATGTCTCGGTTCTGCCGCTGCCCTGGATCATGGAGCAGGTCTATGTACTCGGCAAAGGCCTGCTCTGCCGGATGAAGATCAACTTCGTCGAAGAGCCGGAGACGATGATGAACGATCTGCGCGAGATCGCGCCGACATTCGTGCTGTTCGCTCCGCGCGTCTGGGAATCCATCGCCGCCGACGTCCGCGCCAGGGTGATGGACGCAACGCCCTTCAAGCAACGGCTGTTCGACATCGGCATGAAGGCGGGTCTGGCCGCGCTCGCACAGGGCACGCGCTCGGGCTTTGCCGACGCCATCCTGTTCCGCGCGCTGCGCGACCGCCTCGGTTTTACCCGCCTGCGCTCGGCCGCGACCGGCGGTGCGGCGCTCGGCCCCGATACCTTCAAGTTCTTCCAGGCCATGGGCGTGCCGCTGCGTACGCTCTACGGCCAGACCGAGCTGCTTGGCGCCTACACGCTGCATCCCGAGGGCAAGGTCGACCCCGATACGACCGGCGTGCCGATGGCCGACAGCGTCGAGATCCGCATCGACAATGCCGACGTCCACGGCGTCGGCGAGATCGTGGTGCGGCACCCCAACATGTTCCTGGGCTACTACAAGAACCCGCAGGCCAGCGTCGCCGACCTCAAGGACGGCTGGATGCTGTCCGGCGATGCCGGCTATTTCAACGCCAACCGGCAGCTCGTCGTCATCGACCGCATCAAGGATCTCGCCGAGACCTCGCGCGGCGAGCGTTTCTCGCCGCAGTTCATCGAGAACAAGCTGAAATTCTCGCCCTACATCGCCGAAGCCGTGGTGCTGGGTGCCGGCCGCGACGCGCTCGCGGCCATGATCTGCATCCGCTATTCCATCATCTCGAAATGGGCGGAGAAGAACCGCCTGTCGTTCACGACCTACAGCGACCTCGCCTCGCGGCCGGAGGTCTACGAGCTGCTTCGCAAGGAGGTCGAGACCGTCAACGCGACGCTGCCGTCGGCCCAGCGCATCTCCCGCTTCCTGCTGCTCTACAAGGAACTCGATGCCGACGACGGCGAGCTCACCCGCACCCGAAAGGTACGCCGCAGCGTCATCAACGAGAAATACGAAGGCATCATCGACGCGATCTACCGCGGCGATACCGCCATCCCCGTCGACACCGTGATCCGCTTCCAGGACGGCACCACACAGCGCGTGCGCACGACGCTGCGCGTGGTGCATTTGGGTGGGCATGGACACATGGCGGAGGCTGCGGAGTGACTTTGCTTCAGCAGAGAGCGCCGCGAGTCGATGCGCCCTCTCCCCTTGTGGGAGAGGGCATCTCCGCCATCGACCACACCCTCACTCGGGTGAGGGGTCCTCTCTCCGCACCATTACTGCCGAGACAACCCCTCACCCGTCTTCGCTTCGCGAAGCCACCCTCTCCCACAAGGGGAGAGGGGAAGAGCGCGCCTGATTTTTCAGCGAGCATCACTTCATGAACAACGCCTTCCTCATCCAGCTCCTGGTCAACGGCCTCGTGGTCGGCACGCTCTATGGCGTGGTCGCGATGTCGTTCGTGCTGATCTACAAGGCGACGCAGGTCGTCAATTTCGCGCAAGGTGAATTGCTGCTGGTCGGCGCCTGGGTGTGCTGGGCGCTGCTTGCGAAATACCAGGTGCCGTTCTGGATCGGCATGCCGATGACGCTGGTGTTCATGTTCGTGTTCGGCATCGCGATCCAGGTCCTCATTCTGCGGCCGATGATCGGCGAACCCATCATCTCCGTGATCATGGTGACGATCGGCCTCTCCACCGTGCTGCAGGCCACGCTGAAATGGATGTTCGGCGTCAACCCGCAGCCGTTCCCCCGCGTGTTCGAGAGCCAGTCGGTCAGCCTGTTCGGGCTCCAGATCCAGACCGTCTATGTCATGAGCCTCGTGGTCTCGATCGCGATGATGATCGGCATGGCCTGGTTCTTCCGGGCCTCGAAATACGGCCTTGCGATGCGCGCCACCGCGTTCAACCAGCAGGTGGCGCAGTCGCTCGGCATTTCCGTCAAGAGCGTGTTCGCAATGGCCTGGGCGATCTCGGCAACGGTGTCTGCGGTTGCAGGCGTTGTCGTCGCCGTCGTGAACGGCGTGTCGTCGGGCCTTGCCGCCTACGGCATCAAGGTGTTTCCGGCCGCCATCCTCGGCGGGCTCGACTCCGTAGGCGGCGCCGTGCTCGGCGGCATCATCATCGGCCTGCTCGAGAACATCGCGCAATATGTCGACAGCGAGTATCTGCACTGGGGCAATCTCTACGAGATCGCGCCGTTCTACGTCCTCATCATCGTGCTGATGATCAAGCCTTACGGCCTGTTCGGCACCCACGACATCGAGCGGATCTGATCATGGCCGGCCCTGCCCTCATTCCTGCTGGTGATTTCCGCACCTCCTACGCGGCGGACACCACGATCTTCCCGACCACGACCAGCCGCAATTTCGCGATCGCCGGCGTGCTGGCCCTCGCCCTCCTGCCGCAACTCCTCAGCGGCTACTGGCTCAGCGTCCTGATCCAGATCGGCATCTTCTCGATCGCGGCGCTCGGGCTCAACATCCTGGTCGGCTTCACCGGCCAGATCTCGATCGGGCATGCCGCCTTCTTCCTGCTCGGCGCCTTCACCTCGGCTTACATCTCCAACAACGCGCCGATCCCGGTGTTCTTCGCGATCCCGCTCGCGGGCGTGATCACCGCGCTGGTCGGGCTGGTCTTCGGCATTCCGGCGGCGCGGCTGAAGGGGCTGTATCTCGTCATCGCGACGCTCGCCGCGCAATACATTCTGCTCGACTTCTTCTCCCGCGCCGAGTGGTTCACCGGCGGCTCGGTGCCGGCCAGCGCCAATCCGTTCTCGATCTTCGGCTACACTCTGCGCGGCGACCGCCAGTATTTCTACGTCGTGCTGGCCTATGTGGTCGCGAGCTACCTCCTCGTCACCAATCTGATGCGCACCCGCGACGGCCGCGCGCTGGTGGCGATCCGCGACCATTATCTCTCGGCGGAGATCATGGGCATCAACCTCACCAAATATCGGACGCTCTCGTTCGGTCTCGCCGCCTTCTTCGCCGGCATCGCCGGCGCGCTCTACGCCCATTACCAGCTCGTGGTGTCGCAGGAAGGTTTCGGCATCGAGCGGTCGATCCTGTTTCTCGCCATGATCATCATCGGCGGCACCGGCTCGATCATGGGCACGCTGATGGGCACCGCTTTCGTCGTGCTGCTGCCGGAGTCCATGGAATTCCTGAGCGGCTATCTGAAGGGCGGCGCGATCGACAAGGCGCTGTCGCTCAACAACAACCTCACCTTCCTGCGCGAGATCGCGATCGGGGTGATCATCATCGCGTTCCTGATGTTCGAGCCTGATGGCCTTGCGCATCGCTGGCGGCAGATCAAGGCTTACTGGAAACTCTACCCGTTCTCGCATTGAGCGCGGCAACTTCACTTAAAAACCATAAAAGGAGGAACGAACCGATGAAGACCAAGTCCCTTTTGAGCACCGCCTCACTCGCGCTTCTCATCGCGGCTTTTTCCGTGGGCGCACAGGCGCAGATCGCGGTCGGCCACCTCGAGGATCGCTCGGGCGGCACCTCCGACGTCGGCACCCCCTATGGCCAGGCTGTCGCCGACACCTTCGCCTGGGTCAACAAGAACGGCGGCGTCGGCGGCAAGCAGCTCAATGTCGACACCAACGACTACGGCTACCAGGTGCCGCGCGCGATCGCGCTGTACAAGAAGTGGTCGGCGCCCGACACCAAGGTCGCGGCGATCATGGGCTGGGGCACCGCCGACACCGAGGCGCTGACCGGCTTCCTCGCACAGGACAAGATCCCCGATCTCTCCGGCTCCTATGCCGCGGCCCTCACCGATCCCGAAGGCGTCAGCGGCAAGGCCAAGCCCGCGCCCTACAATTTCTTCTACGGCCCGAGCTACTCGGACTCGCTGCGCGCCATGCTGATCTGGGCGGCCGAGGACTGGAAGGCCAAGGGCAAGTCCGGCAAGCCGAAATTCGTACACATGGGCGCCAACCATCCCTATCCGAACGCGCCGAAGGCCGCCGGCGAAGCCATGGCGACCGAGCTCGGCTTCGAGGTGCTGCCGCCGCTGGTGTTCGCGCTGGCGCCGGGTGATTACAGCGCGCAGTGCCTGAGCCTGAAATCCTCGGGCGCCAATTACGCCTATCTCGGCAACACCGCGGCCTCCAACATCTCGGTGATGAAGGCCTGCAAGACCGCAGGGGCCGAGGTGCAGTTCCTCGGCAATGTCTGGGGCATGGACGAGAACGCCGCCAAGACCGCCGGCGATGCCGCCGAAGGCGTCGTCTTCCCGCTGCGCACCGCGGTGAGCTGGGGTGGCAACGCGCCCGGCATGAAGACGGTGATGGAGATTTCGAAGATGTCCGACCCGACCGGCAAGGTCTATCGCCCGGTGCACTACCTCGCCGGCGTCTGCTCGGCGCTCTACATGAAGGAAGCGCTCGACTGGGCCGCCCAGAACGGCGGCGCCACCGGCGAGAACGTCCGCAAGGGATTCTATCAGAAGAAGGATTGGGTCCCGGCCGGCATGGAAGGCGTCTGCAATCCCTCGACCTGGACCGACAAGGATCACCGCGGCACGCTGAAGGTCGATCTCTACCGCACCAAGATCACCGGTGCGACCGACGGCGACCTCAACGACCTCATGGCCAAGGGCGCGATCAAGCTCGAAAAGGTCAAGACCGTCGAGCTGCCGCGCAAGCCGGAACTGCTGGGCTGGTGAGCCCGGCTCTCACCACACCCACACTCGTCATCCCCCGCGAAAGCGAGGGATCCAGTACGCCGCGGCTTATCGAGGAACGTCAGGCGGCTCTGGAATACTGGGTCGCCCGGTCAAGCCGGGCGACGACAGCGGAGACTTGTAAGGCATGACCGAAATCACCGAAACAGCGCGTCCCACGCCCACCGCCGTAGCCCCCGCCGCCCTCCTCAGCGTGCGCAACATCGAGGTGGTCTATGACGACGTCATCCTGGTGCTGCGCGGGCTCAGCCTCGACGTGCCCAAGGGCGCGATCGTGGCGTTGCTGGGGGCCAACGGCGCCGGCAAGTCGACCACGCTGAAGGCGATCTCGGGGTTGCTCAAGACCGAGGACGGCGAGGTCACGCGCGGCGAAATCCTGTTCGAAGGCGAGCGGATCAATGGCATCGACCCCGACAAGATCGTCCGCCGCGGCATCTTCCAGGTGATGGAGGGCCGGCGCATCGTCTCCGACATGACGTCGCTGGAGAACCTCAAGCTCGGCGCCTTCACGCGCCGGGACCGCGAGGTCGATGCCGATCTCGATATGGTCTTCAACTATTTCCCGCGTCTGAAGGAGCGTACCGGCCTTGCCGGCTACCTCTCCGGCGGCGAGCAGCAGATGCTCGCGATCGGGCGCGCGCTGATGGCGCGGCCGAAGATGATCCTGATGGACGAGCCGTCGATGGGCCTGTCGCCGCTGCTGGTCAAAGAGGTGTTCGCGATCATCCAGAAGATCAACCGCGACCTCGGCGTGACCATCCTGCTGGTCGAGCAGAACGCGCGCGCCGCGCTGTCGGTGGCGAGCCACGGCTACATCATGGAGCAGGGCAAGGTCGTGCTCGACGGCACTGCGGACGAATTGCGCGACAACGAGGACGTCAAGGAATTCTACCTCGGCGGCGCCGGCGACCAGCGCAAGAGCTTCAAGAACCTCAAGAGCTTCAAGCGCCGCAAGCGGTGGCTATAGCGTTTTCACGCGAAGTGGGAACCGGCTCGCATGAAGACAATGCGTCAAAGAACCCAAGGCTTCAATTCTCGAGCACCTGCTCCGCTTCCGTGACGGCACAGAGCACATGATAGAACGACGACGCAGGAATGGTATCGACCAGCGATTTGCCGTCGCGGTCGAACTGGTCGTACCAGCCGCCCCGCACGGGGTGGCTGAGATAATACCGTTCGAGCCGCACCAGCGCCGCGCGCGCCTCGTCCGCTGCGCCCGCCTCGCCGGATTCGGCCTGGGCGACCCACGCCTTCGCCATCTCGGTCTGCGGCCACAGGCGGCGCGTGCTACGACGGATGTTGCCGTCGGCATCGCCTTCGTCGACCAGGCAGCCGGTTGCCGCGTCGCGATAGCGCAGCGCGGTCGCCAGCAGCTCGGCACGCCGCTGTCCGGTCGGACAGCCCGTGATGCGTTCAAATCCCTTCAGCAGCCAGACCCATTCGGCCTGATGGCCGGGCTCGACGCTGACCGGCTCGATCTTCGACCAGTCCTCCTCGAAATACTCCGTCAGGATGTGCTTCCGCTTGTCGTAGAGATTGGCGAGGAACAGCGCGAAGAATTCGCCGGCGCGGTTCTGGAACGACAGATCATGGGTCGCATCGAAACACGCGATCATCGCCTCGAACAGATGCATGTGCGGATTCTGCCGCCGCGGCAACGAAACCGGCAGGCCTTCGTGGACGCCGCCATGCGGCGAGCGCAGGTGGCCGTCGAGGAAGGCCAGCAGCGCGTCGATCTCGGCACGGACCTGCGCATCCTTGTCGAGCGTATAGACCGTCGCGAGCGCAAACAGAACGAAGGCGTGGTCGTAGGCATCGCGCCGCGAATCCAGCACCGCACCATCAGGCGTCAGCTGGTGCACGTAGCCCGGCCGGCCGTCGGGCGCCTTGGCGCGTGCCAGCAGATACTCGAGGCCCTTCAGCGCGACGGCGCGCCCCTCAGGGTACCAGCCCATCTGCGCCGCCTTGGCGAAGCAGTAGATCTGCCGGGCCTGCACCAGCACCCGCCGCGGCGCAGCCACGTCAGCCGTACCGTCACGATGCAGCCGGTCGATGAAGCCGCCCGTTGCAGCGTCCCAGCCGACCGTGGACCACAGCGGCAGCGCATCGTCGACCATGCGGCGCTTCAGGCGCGCGACGACGTCAGCCGCCTCGCCCGCCGCAATGCTTCCTTCGTCCGCCATCGCGTCCTCTTCAAGCCCCGCCCCTGGCCGTCTGTACCCATGCCGGCGGCGGCGTGCAACGGATGCCAACCCGGAAAGACCAGCCATGACCACCCATTACGACGCTCTTGAGACGCGCGAGCAGGCCGCGCGCGAGGCCGAGCTGTTTTCCCGCCTGCCGGAGGTGCTGCAGAGCGCGCTGGCAGCGCCCGCCTATGCGGAGCGGCTCAAGGGCCTCGATCCGGCCTCAGTGACCTCGAGGTCGGCGCTGGCGGGCCTGCCGGTGCTGCGCAAGTCGGAGCTGCCGGCCCTGCACAAGGCCTCCACGCCTTTCGGCGGCTTCGTGGCGGCCGCACCCGGGTCGTTCGCGCGCCTGTTCACCTCGCCGGGGCCGATCTTCGAGCCGGAGGGGCGGCAGGCGGATCCCTGGCGCGGGGCCCGGGCACTGTTCGCGGCCGGGTTCCGTCCCGAGGATATCGTGCTCAACACCTTCAGCTACCACCTCACGCCGGGCGGCTTCATCTTCGATGCCTCGGCCCGCGCGCTCGGCTGCGCCGTGATCCCCGCGGGACCGGGCAATACCGAGCAGCAATTCGAACTGATCGAGGCCTACCGCCCGGTCGGCTACAGCGGCACACCGGATTTCCTGAAGATCCTGCTCGACGCCGCAGCGGCCGCCGGCCGCGACATCTCCTCGATCAAGCGCGCGCTGGTCTCGGGGGCTGCCTTTCCCCCCTCGCTCCAGGCCGAGATCAAGGCGCGCGGCATCGATGCCTACCAGGCCTTCGGCACCGCCGATCTCGGCCTCATCGCCTTCGAGACCGCGGCGCGCGACGGCATGGTCGTGAACGAGGATCTGATCCTGGAGATCGTCAAGCCCGGAACCGGAGATCCCGTTGCCGAAGGCGACGTCGGCGAAATCGTCGTGACCTCGCTCGACCCGCATCATCCCTGGATTCGCCTTGCACTCGGCGACCTGACCGCCGCACTGCCCGGCCCAAGCCCATGCGGCCGCACCAACATGCGCATCAAGGGCTGGATGGGCCGCGCCGATCAGACCACCAAGGTCAAGGGCATGTTCATCCGGCCCGAGCAGATCGCCGAGATCGGCAAGCGCCATTCCGCGCTCGGGAGACTGCGGCTGGTCGTCACGCGCCAGGGCGAAACTGATGCGATGACGCTGAGAGCGGAAACTGCAGCCGCAAGCGACAGCCTGCGTGAGGAGATCGCGGGCAGCCTGCGCGCTGTGACCAAACTCGGCGGCAGTATCGAACTGGTCAGCCCGGGTGCGCTGCCGAACGACGGCAAGGTGATTGCGGATGAGCGGTAGGATGACGCGCCGGTGCGCTATTCGATCGCCTGGCGGTACGCCTCATTGGCGCACTTCAAGCCATCGTGCAGCAAGGTAACGGCGCGCCAACCGAGCTTTGCAAGGCGGCTGACGTCGAGCAGCTTGCGCGGGGTGCCGGCGGGGCGCGAGGCGTCGAAAGCGATCTCGCCGCTGTAACAGACGACCTCCGCCACGACACGCGCGAATTCGGCGATCGTGATGTCCTCGCCGCTGCCGATGTTGACCAATTCCGCACCTGAATAGGTCTTCATCGCCACGTCGCCGTCAGCTTCGAGAGCCCGGAATACACCGCCCATGCCGACGCGATCGGCAATCGGAGACCGTCAGCCCGCCTTTTGCGACTTGGCTGCGCGCCCATCCCAAGACTGACAAGTCGCAGTGAAATGCGCTATCAGCGCGTTCAGCTATGGTCCCGTAGCCCGTGAGTAGAGAAGGCTCCAAATTGTTGCTCCCGAACGAAACCATCAAAATAGAAAGACTACCGGCAAAGCCTCGAATCGCGCGGGCGGCATGGCTTCTGGCCAGCATCCCCCCGGGCGTGTTCCTGACAGGTCTCTTCGCGCTGGTGTTTTATGCAGCCCCTGAACACGACGATTTTTGCTTTGCATACCTGAACGCCAGCTCGGGATTCGTGAAGACCGTTGCACAGTTCTACAGCGAATTGACCGGTCGGATCTTGCCGCTGTTCCTCATTCAAGTGCCCGGCGCCATTTCCACGAGCACTGGAATTGGATTGCTATCGGCCTACTCGATCTCGCTTGCCATTGTCGCGACCATTTTATTCTCTGGACTGTTCCTGGCTGCATCACTGGTGTTTCCGCGCGCCAGCGGCTTGCCCCGCACCTTCCTGGCGCTCAGCTTTGCCGCCAGCGTGCTCGGGGCCGCGCCAAGCGTGCGCGACCTGCTCTACTGGCTTCCTGCCGTGGCCTGCTACGTGCCGCCATCGCTCTGCACCATTTTCATCCTCGGGACGTGCGCGAGGACGGCGCGCGACGGAACTGGCTTCTCGCGGACCGCGACAATTCTCATGGCAGTGGCGGGATCCATGGCCGCGCTGAGCAACGAGTTCACTGCCATTTGGCTGATCACGATCCTCGTGTGCTCGATCCTGCTACGCTACGCTCGTCGCCAGCCGCTGCAGGCCGGACACCACTTGCTGATCGCGGCTGTCATCCTGGTGAGTTGGGCAGTTGTCGTGTTGGCCCCCGGCAACAGCATGCGTATGGCGGCGCAGGCCAGCGGCGCAGGCAATGTCAGCCGGGCGCTCTACGAAGCGCTGCGCTTTTCGCTGGTGGGTTTCGGACGCTTTCTCCGTGAACCCGCAATCATCGGGTGGCTGCTCGTTACGGCATTATTCACGCTCGCCGCATCGACGCGCGACGGTCCGGCACGCGATGACGACCGAAAGCTCGCTTACGGTATCGGAGCGATAGCGCTGTTCTGCTGCTACTTCGAGTACTTCGCGCACGAATATTCCACCGGTATTCGCCTTGTCGAGAGAGCCCAGAACCAGGCGCTCATCCTGCTTCTTTTTAGTTCGACCCTGGCTGTGTCGTTCCTGACTGAGGCTTTTCGCACGAGATTGGAGTCACTCTTCGGCGCGGCCGCCGTGCTGAAGCTCAACTCAGCGGCTCTTCCGTGTACGCTTGGATTGCTGACAGCCGCTTCGCTTTACTTCAGCTCGACCGGATTTCTGCTCCGCCTGGAGAGAAACGAACTCTACGACTACCATCGGGAAAGCGTCGAGCGAGATGCGCTCCTGACGACGAGCAGCGAGTCAACCGTCGCCGTTCCAACACACCAGCACTCACCTACACTTCTGATGAGCGCAGACGTGACGGCCAACATCAGCTGCATTGCCGGTTACTACAGGAAATCCACCCTCATCCCCGTTGAACCGAAGAAGGTCCCGCAGGAGAAGCGATAGGACGAAAAACCGAGAACGCAATCTCTCTCGCGGAAGATCACGACTTCGACAGCCTGTAGTTCCCCAAGTACAGAACGTCGAGCCCCGAGCAGAAATACGTATGAAGCGCCTCCAGCGGCGCATTCACCGTCGGCTGCTCGTTGATATTGAGGCTGGTATTAATGAGGACCGGCAGCGAAGTCGCTTTTTCGAACTCTCCGATCAGTCGGCTGTAGAGAGGGTTACTGTCTGCATGGACGCTCTGGATGCGCGCCGTGTTGTCGACATGGACCACGGCGGGCATGGCACCTGCAACTTTCTCGTTGACCGGAAACGTAACCACCATGAAGGGCGCGTCGAACGCATCTTCGAAGTAGTCAGCCTGACGCTCAAACAACACCGACGGACAAAACGGCCGAAATTCCTCACGGTATTTGATGGTGAGATTGATGCGGTCCTTCATGTCCGCATTCCGCGGATCGGCCAGAATCGAGCGATTGCCGAGGGCGCGCGGACCGTACTCCATACGCCCCTGAAACCAGCCTACCGTCTTCTGCTCCGTGAGATCAGTGACGCAGCGCGACACCGGATCGTCGAGCAACTCGAACCTCGCGCCGATTTTGTCCAGCGTCTGCCTGATTGTGTCGTTAGAATACTCCGGACCCCAGTAGGCGTGCGTCAGCGGCGCAATCGCGTATCCCGCCTCCGCACATTTCATCATCGCGGCTCCGAGCGCCACACCGGCATCGTGCGGCACCGGCGGAACATAGAGACGATTGACGGACGGCTCGGCCGCGATCTCCATATTCATCTTACAGTTCAGTCCAACGCCGCCAGCGATGCAGACGTCGCCGCAGCCGGTCTGCTGGATCGCCGATCGGATCACTTGTGTGGTGACGATCTCCAGCTGCTTCTGACCGCTCGCGGCGATGTCGGTCAGGCGCTGGTCGAGCGGCTGGCCGCGAAGCCGCCGCGGCCCCAGAATCTCCTCCATCTTCTCGGTGAAGATGCGCTCCTGGCGCGTCGAGAAATCGCTGGTGAACATTTCGGCATCACGCCGGCGCTTGTCGAGTTCGGGATCGAGTTCATAACCGATACCGTTGGGCCGCAGGAGCTTGGCGAACTTGTCGAGATATTCGGGACTGCCATACGACGACAGGCCCATGACCTTGTATTCGTCGTTGGTCATCTGGTAGCCAAGGTACTGGGTCAGCATCCCGTAATACAGCCCGAGACTGTTATGGCGGGCGAATCGCGTCAACACGCGGAAGTCGTTGCCGCGCGCATGCGCAACGAGGCCGGCGCTGGAATCACCTGAGAAGTCGAAACAGGCAACGGTTGCTTCGGTAAATCCGGAACCATAGAATGAGCTCGCGGCGTGACAAAGATGATGATCGTAGAGCTCGATCTTGGGGCTGTGTCCAAACTGATATCTGAAGTATTCGGTGAGGCGCTGCACGTAGTTCGTGTAGGTCTTCAGTGGCGAGCAAATCCAGTCGACGTCACGCATCGAGATGCGTGCCTGCTTCAGGCAGAAGTCGATGGCCCCGCGCGGCAGTTCGCCACGGGCGTGCTTGGCCAGGGTGAAGCGCTCCTCCTCCGCCGCTGCGATCAATTCCCCATCGCGCAACAGCACTGCCGCTCCATCATGGTGGCCGTGCTTGATACCAGAGCTAATCCCGATCACATACATTTACATCGACCTCGACACGCGTCTATAGAAACCAAGTCCAGCATAGACAAGGGAGTAGCCTTGCCCGGCCTAACTCGCCAGCGAAATTTACCTATTTCCGCTTCGTTCGCACCATCATGGACTGCCTAAAAGCGACATTTGACCTATAGCTTTCTGGTCGAGGATTACGGAGGAAAGTCCGCAAGAACCCATGCTGCAGCCGCCTTGACTCGCGTTGGTTGTCAGTGACAATCGATAGGATCTTTGCAATCCGGGGCCGCCGCTCCGACAGAAAGCGCGAGGACTGAATTTGAATAGGCCGGCCGTTTTCTTTGATCGCGACGGCGTCCTCAATGAGGATAGCGGATACGTCTTCGAAATCAGCAAGCTCAGATGGATCGACGGCGCTCCAAATGCCGTCAAGGCCGTCAATGATGCCGGATATTTCGCTTTTGTCGTGACCAACCAGGCCGGGGTCGCCAAAGGCCTCTATGATGAGAGCCATATAGACATACTCCACCACTGGATGGCCGGGGAACTTGAAAAGCGCGGAGCTCACATCGACGCGTTCGAGTATTGCCCCTACCATCCCGAAGCCGTCGTGGAACGATATCGTCAAGCCAGTCCGCGGCGCAAACCCTCCCCTGGCATGATCACCGACCTCATCGAGCGCTACCCGGTCGACGTGAGCCGAAGCTTCTTGATCGGAGACAAATCGAGCGATATCGAAGCGGCGGCGGCCGCCCGTGTGCGAGGATTTTTGTTTCCGGGCGGCAACCTCGAGACATTTGTCCGCAAGCTTTTGTCGGCGGAAAGAACCAGCGCGTGATCACTGCTCAAATGCTGAAAGGGCCCGTCTTCACGCGGCAGGCATTGATCGTATTGCTTTTGGGGCTCCTGATAGCGCTCTGTTGCCTGTCGCTCGTCGAAGTCTCTAAACGCTTTGACTACATCCGGTTTGACAAGGAACGCCTTCTGGAGGCGGTTACCGTCGTAACCGTATTCTCTTGCGTGGTCATCGCGCTGTTTGCGGCAACGCGATTCAGCTTCGGCTACGTGGTCGGACTTAGCCTTTTCATTCTGGTAGCCGGCTTCCTGTGGATTAACACTTTCTCGCGATACCCCTACGATCACCAACTCGCGCGATTCTCCGCAGCAGTCTCCTTCCTTGCCTTGCTCTCGATGGCGATCATCGCACCCTCGCGAGAAAGGCCAAGATTTGAACTTTCGGAACGGGACTCGCGATGGGTCCTGCTGGGGATCGAAATCCTGGCGATCATCACGCTTCTGTCTGCATCAAGATACAACTTTCGCCTGGTGTCGCTCGATCACATCTATGACTTCCGTCAGGATATTAACTTTCCTGCGCCGATACGCTATGCGATCAGTATTTCGCTGAGTGCCTTGCTGCCGTTCGCCTTCGCATCCCGCCTGGAGCGCCGGGAGGCCAAACGGGCCGGGCTCACGCTCTTGATGATGCTCCTCTTCTATCCCATCACGCTGAGCAAGCTTGCCCTGTTTGCACCTGCGCTCCTTGTGTGGCTTCTGATCCTGATCTCGATCTTCGAAGCGAGGATCGCCGCAATCCTGTCCCTTCTGCTGCCTCTCGCGGCTGGCCTGGTCCTGGCCTACCTGACGGCGCCTGAACAGACGGGGCTTACGGAAACCTTTTTCAAGTTGATCAACTTTCGGATCTTCGCCATCCAGGCGAGCGCGCTGGACATCTATAATTCGTTCTTTTCAACACACCCGCACACTTACTTCTGTCAGATATCACTCCTCAAACCTGTTATGGCCTGCCCTTACGACGAACCTCTCTCGGTCGTGATGCAGAATACCTATTCGTTGGGCTACATGAATTCGTCGCTGTTCGCGACCGAAGGGGTGGCATCGGTCGGCCTATGGCTGGCGCCGATTTCGGCACTGGCATGCGGCGGAGTTTTTGTCGTCGCAAATTACGCCTCGTTCGGTTTGTCGCCCCGATTCATTCTGCTGTCCAGCGGCTTGATGCCACAAATCCTCACCAACACGCCCCTGACCACGTCGCTGTTGACGCACGGCCTGGTGTTCCTGATCGCGCTATGGTGGGTGGCGCCGCGGCCGGCCGGAGAAAACGATCGAACCTAGGTCTGGTCGTTCTTAGAATGAGACGGACGTTAGGCTTCGGGCCCGGTTAAAGCGCGTTCAGGCATTTGCCAGGTTGCGAAGGTAGAGCGCGTAGTCGCCCTTTCCCATATCGGTGGCCAACCGCTGGAGTTGAGCGCGGTCTATGTAGCCCTGGTTGAACGCAACCTCCTCGGGACAAGCGATACGGAAGCCCTGCCTTTTCTCGACCGTCGCGACGAACTCCGCGGCATCGAGCAGGCTTTCCGGCGTCCCCGCATCCAGCCAGGCGAAGCCGCGTCCCAACTGCTCGACGTGCAGTTGGTCGCGCTCGAGATAAAGCCTGTTCAGATCGGTGATTTCCAGTTCGCCACGGGCAGAGGGCCTGATGCTCGACGCGAAATCCGTTACTTGTTCGTCGTAGAAATAGAGACCCGTGACTGCGAAGTTCGACTTCGGCTTCGTCGGCTTCTCCTCAATCGAGCGAGCCTTTCGTCCCTCGTCGAATTCAACCACGCCATATCGGTTTGGGTCGGCCACCTGGTACGCGAAAACAGTAGCTCCCGTCGTCCGGCCTGCGGCATTCGACAACATTTGATGGAGCCCGTGGCCGAAGAATATGTTGTCTCCGAGGATGAGTGCCGAGCGCGAGCCCGCGACGAAATCAGCGCCGATGATGAAGGCTTGGGCGAGCCCCCCCGGGGTCGGCTGCTGCGCATAGGAAAGATTCAACCCCCAGCGACTGCCGTCTCCAAGAAGGGCCTGGAACTGGGGCAGATCGTGCGGTGTCGTGATGATCAGGATATCACGGATTCCCGCGAGCATCAGGGTAGTGAGGGGATAGTACACCATGGGCTTGTCGTAGACCGGCAGCAACTGCTTCGAGGTCACCAACGTCATTGGATACAGCCGCGTCCCGCTGCCGCCGGCAAGAATGATTCCTCTCAAGATGAGCCTCCCTACTCCTGTGAGATCCGAGCGAGGCAGTCGTCGAGCGACGTCTGCAGCGCGGGTAGCCGGATGTCGAAAACCGAATGCAGGCGTTTGGTCGACAGGCACGAGTTTTTCGGACGAATGGCGCCAACCGGATATTCGGCAGTCGCGACCGGAACGATCTCGTTCGCTTCCGCGGGATGATCGTCGCGTTTCATTTCGATGAGACGGGCGAAGTCGTACCAGGTAAGGGCATCGGGGCCCGCGATGTGCGTTATTCCGGAATAGTCGGATCGCCAGCCCGTCCGAACCACCTGGCGCGCCATTATGATGGTAGCCCGAGCGAGATCCGGCGCATAGGTCGGACAGCCTGTTTGATCATTGACGACCCTGAGAAGTTCGCCTGCAACAAGCTTGCGCCAGATCGTCCGGACGAAGTTAGAGCCAAACGGCGCATACACCCAGGATGTCCTCAGAACGATGTGCCGGGAGTTTGCCAGCATCACGGCTCGCTCTCCCTCCAGTTTCGACCGTCCATATACGTTCTGCGGATTGGGCTCGTCTCGTTCTTCGTAGGGGCCGGACTTCCTTCCATCGAAGACGTAATCAGTCGAGAAGTGAATCACGGGGACGTGCTCGCTGGCTGCCGCAGCAGCAACCTCGCCTGCACCGTCGCGATTGATCGCGAATGCGAAATCCGGTTCGTCTTCGGCCTTGTCGACAGCAGTATATGCCGCTGCGTTGACGACGATGTCTGGGTGGAATTGAGATATGGCCGCAGTTACCGTTCCGGGCCGCAACAGATCAGCATCGGAACGGCCGACAGAATGAAGTACGAGGTCATTCTCGCCTGCAGCCGCTTCGCGCAACGATCGGGCGACCTGCCCTTCGCGACCGACAACGAGGAGCCTCACGCGACGCCTTGCCCGATAAGACCGAGGCGCTTGCCGCTATAGACGCCTTCGCGCAGGGGACGCCACCAATCAGCGCGGTCCATGTACCAGCGCACCGTCTTCTCGATTCCGGTCTCGAACGTCTCACTGGCGCGCCAGCCGAGTTCGCCTTCCAGCTTCGATGCGTCGATCGCGTAGCGCTGGTCGTGTCCGGGACGATCCTCGACGAACGAGATAAGCTCCTCGTACGATTTGTCGGTCGGTTGCAGACGGTCGAGCAGGCTGCAGATCTGCCGCACCACGTCCAGGTTGGTCTTTTCGTTGCCTCCACCCACGTTGTAGGTCTCGCCCGGTCGCCCCTTAGCGAGGATGGTCGCGAGTGCGCGCGCATGATCTTCCACATAGAGCCAATCGCGAATATTCAAGCCGTTACCGTAAATCGGCAGCGCTTTTCCTTCGAGCGCATTAAGGATCATCAGCGGGATCAGCTTCTCGGGAAACTGGCAGGGCCCATAATTATTGGAGCAGTTTGAAACCATCACCGGCAGACCGTAGGTCCGGTGCCAGGCCTTCGCCAGATGATCTGAGCCGGCCTTGCTCGCGGAATAAGGAGAGCTGGGATCGTAGGGAGTGGACTCGGTAAAGGCGCCCTCCGCGCCCAGAGACCCGTAGACCTCGTCGGTGGACACATGCACGAAGCGAAAAGACTGGGCCACGCCCGGATTGCGCTCGACATAGCGACGCGACACGTCCAGCAAAGTGAAGGTCCCGAGAAGATTCGTTCGCACGAAAACCTCTGCATGCCCGATCGAACGGTCGACATGAGTTTCGGCGGCCAGGTGAACGACGGCGCCTGGCTCATACGTCCGAAACACGGACTCAACGGTATCCCTGTCGCAGATATCGCCCTTCTCGAAAGCGTATCTCGGGCTGCTCGAGACCGGAGCGAGGGAGGCCAGATTGCCAGCGTAACTCAGGTTATCCAGCACCACCACGTCGAGCCCGAGACGGGAGATGAAATGACGGCAGACTTCCGATCCGATGAACCCGGCCCCGCCCGTCACAAGAACCCTCATGATCACCTACAGCTTCAATTGGAGGGCCGTACCAGCTCGCCCAGGCGCGGAAGATTGCGATCCTTGTCCGACAAGATCGCCTCGGCCGAAGCAATGCCCCAATCAATCTGGAGCTCGGGATCGTCCCAGGCGATCCCTCGTTCATGACCGGGCGAGTAGTAGTCGGTGGTCTTATAGATCACCTCGCAATTATCGTCTAGCGTGATATAGCCGTGCGCGAAGCCCGGCGGCACCCAGAGCTGCTGCCAGTTCGCCTCGGACAGCTCTACGGCGATATGCTTCGCAAAGGTCGGGGACCTCTCGCGGACGTCCACCGCGACGTCGAGAATCGTCCCTCTCGAGCACCTCACGAGCTTCCCCTGCGCTCGAGGTTCCAGCTGGTAGTGCAAGCCACGTACGCTGCCCCTGCGTTTCGTCACGACGTGATTGTCCTGCACGAAGGCCGCGTCGACGCCATGTGCAGCAAGGAAGTCGGCACGAAACGTTTCCGAGAACGAGCCACGTTGGTCGTCATGCCGCAGCGGTGTCAGCAGCAGGACGTCCGGGATGCTCAAACGTTCAATTTTCATGAGTGCCGTCCAGCAAGGTTGAGCGTGTTCAGTGGCTCCGGGCGAAATCGTCAAATCCGCCCGAACACCGCCGCGAGATTGAGAGCGAGATTTTCAATGGCCGTCTGCCGATAGACCCCCGACTGCCAAAATAGCGACATTCGTCTCGGCAACCAAGCGGCTCGCGCCCTCGCGAAAATGTCGAGGATTGCGACGTTCTCCGGACGCAATTCGTCGCGAACCTGATTGAGCAGCTCTACATTGATCTCGTTCCATTGGGCCATTTGCCCGGACATAAGACCAAGCGCTCTCGTAAGGCGCGCCTGGATGCCGACATTCTTTCCGAACACGTTCTCCCCGTGCTGCCGGTAGGCAAGGCTGGGCCGAGGATCGTAGTGCACCCGTCCCCCAACTCCAGTGATCACCTGATAAGTCCACCAATCGTGTGCAACCATCTGCGCTTCCATCGGCGTTTTCTGGAGCGCCAGCCGGCTTGCCACGTTGAAGATCATGGTGTTGCCACCGCCGAGATTTTGAACCAGCGCATTGGCAAAACAGGGCATTCGCTTGAACTCTCGCGAAAAACCCATCGGCTCTCCCTGCCGGGTGACGAGCTGGGTACGCGTGCAGAAGAGCGCCGGCTCGTCCTGCGGAATCTGCTCGAACCACGCGACAGCATCCGCCAGCTTGTGATCGAACCAGACGTCGTCCTGGTCGCTGTAGCCGAACAAGTCTCCCGAGACTTCCGGACTCCTGACCATTGACACGAAATTCTGCCAGAAGCCCTTTTGCGGTCCGCGAAGGATGACCACAGGCTGCGATACGGTTTTTGCGAACTCGTCGACCAGCGCCAGGGTGCCGTCGGACGAGCCGTCGTCGGATACCACGAGTTCCCAGTTCGGATAAGTCTGGGCGCGATAGGACTCGAGCTGCTGGCGAATGAACTCGGCCCCATTCCGGGCCGCAAGCAGGATCGTGACTTTGGGGTGTTTGGACAATTGGAATTCCGCTCGCGTGCTGGTCGCCGAGGATTCACTCAAGAGCTGGACCGAGGCCCCGAACCAAGACGCGCTGCGTACCAAATCTTACTGACCCTTTCCACGCCCTTGTCGGGGAGGCTGGCACAATTCAGCCGGATCACGGCGCGACGTGGCCGCCCCTTAGGCGGAAAATGGTCGGGACCGCTTCCTGACAACGTAGTCTCGCAGAAGGGCGCTCACCAGTCCCGCAGTCAGCCCCATAACGAGGCCGACGCGTCTTCAATCAGCCCCCCTTCCTCCATTCAGGCGCACGATCAGGGAGAAAATGCCCGGCAACCGGGATCATCAAACAGAGCGCTACGAACCCGAAATTCGTCCATGTAAAGGCCTGAGGGGCAAACGGGCACATGACGGACACATAGGCGATGCGGAGAAAAATCAAGAAGCGCCACACCGAGATACTTCCGCGCAAAAGCACGATGCTCCATAGCAGCATGCCATAGAGGAGCAGCACGCTGAGAAACGCGCCTCTCCATCCTGCAGCCATCAAGAATGGAAAGAACTCCGTACCAACATTAATCTTAGGCGCATCGAGGGGAATATCCGTCCCGAGCGTTTCCACGGAGCCACTGAAGGGAACGAGCTGGCTGACCAGGAAAGCAGCGTTGTGATAGTTCTTGGCCAGGATCGAGGAGAAATTGTAGACGCCTGCGCTCACATAGAGCAGCAGCCACTTTGCACCGTCCGGAGACTTTTCGAACAAAGTACTCCAGGGCAGATCGAGATGGTTCAAGGTCCCCGAACGAACCGAGCCCAGCAGTGAAAAGGCAGCTAATCCTCCAAACAAGAGAGGCACTACGACCGTCCAGGAAAGCAGCGCTGATTTTTTCCGCTGCAGAAGAAAAGTCAGCACCAACGAGAATATGGCCGCGAACAGACGATTCCGGTCAATCACCAGGATTGGGAAGATCAGACCGAACGCCACCAGCGAGATCCGAAGGGCTTTGCCCTCAAAGCACAGCAATGCGAGCGGCGGCAGAATCCAGCTCAAATTCGAGATGTGGCGGACGTGATTGCGACCGTTGTCGAACGTTGCGTACAAGGTGGGATCGACGATGAGAGGGATCGGAAAAACGGTCAAGTCGATGACGCAGAACACGACAACGAGCCAGCAAAGAGCGGCAGCGATCGCTCCCTGACGCGTTCCGGTGAAATCCATTCCCGCAAATGACTGCAGCGGCGGCAGATGAATATTGAGGATGAAGTCCAGCATGACGATGGCGACGGCGGCCATCATGAAGAAAAGCACGCCGCCCAGCATGCTCGCCGAAACTTGGAAGCTGAGGAGCATCACCGACACCGCAAGCAGGATCGGGAGCGCCAGATAGAAAGATGGATAGCGCACCACCTCGTTCACCGCAGGGCTCCCGATCGCGCTGGTGCCGAACCGGAAGAGGCACCGGCCCTCAGCGAGCCGAACATCAGGTCATTCCAGGAACCTAGAACTCGCAGCATGCGGATATGACTTTTGCGACCTCATCGTCCCGCAGGGTTGGCCCGAGTGGAAGGCTGAGAACCTCGCGGTGAAGTCGCTCCGAGATCGGAAGCGGCTGGTGATGCAGGCCCGAATACGCCTTTTGCAGGTGTGGAGCGACCGGATAGTGAATCAGCGTTTGAATATCGCGCGATGCGAGATGACGCTGCAACGCCTCGCGCTGCTCGCATTGCACGACGAAGACATGCCAGACGTGGGTGGACGGATCGCCGGCCAGATAGGGGAGCCTGATTTTTGGATTCTTGATCCCGTCCAGATAGGTCGCGGCAATTCGCCGGCGCGATGCGATCTCCTCGTCTATGTATTTCAGCTTGACGCGCAGCATGGCTGCCTGGATCTCGTCCAGGCGCGAATTAATTCCTTCGCATTCGTGATAGTATTTGACTTTCGAGCCGTAGTTTCGAAGCGCGCGGAGCCGCTCCGCCAACACGTCATCATTCGTCAGGACCGCGCCCGCGTCGCCGAGAGCACCGAGGTTCTTGGTGGGGAAGAAGCTGAAGGCTGCGGCGTCGCCGAACGCGCCGGCCTTGACGCCGCCGTGCATCGCACCATGGGCCTGTGCGGCATCCTCGATCAGCAGGATATCGCGTGCTCGCGCGATCGCCGCCAATTCCGGCATGGACGCCAACTGTCCGTAGAGATGAACTGCCATGATGGCGCGCGTCTTCGGACCCATCGCCCGCGAGACGCGCTCCGGATCGATGTTGAAGGTGCGCGGATCCGGCTCGACAAGAACCGGCTTCAGGCGGTTCTGTGTGATCGCGAGAATCGTCGCAATGAAGGTATTGGCAGGCACGATGATCTCGTCACCCTCGGCTATCCTGCCAAGCGCGATGTAGGCACGCAGCGTCAGGATCAGGGCATCCAGCCCGTTGCCCACGCCGATGCAGAAACGCGTACCGCAGTAATCGGCGAATTCACGCTCAAAAGAGTTGAGTTCCTCTCCGAGGATATACCATCCCGACTCGATCACACGGGACGCAGCCGCCTTGAGCTCGTCCATGTAGGGCGCGTTGGCCGCCTGGAGGCTGAGAAACGGAACGGTCATTTCAGATCCATCTCGTAAAAATCGTGAACGACACCGCGCCCTCCAAAGCCTTCCTTCTGCGCCACCAGTCCCTCGTTGAGGACGCGTCCCGACTGCTCGGTGGAAATTCCGAAGCTAAAATAGCGCCTGTCACCATATTGGTTGGTGACGAGTTCCGAGATGACGAGATCGAGCGCGCCGTGCGCACGACCGAAATCGCTCGAGGCCAAATATTGCGTGTGCACCGTACTGCCGAAATCGTAGATGAGCGCCCCCGCCTGGAGCAGCCCCTCCGCCCGCGCTTCGTACAGGACAATACGATCCGGAAACCGCGACTTCAGCAGTTGCAACTCCGAGAGGGAGTGAACCACCTGCCTGCCGCGCTCGTTCGCCTGCCGGCAAAGCAATTCGTGGAACTCATCCAGACGATCCGACGCGGCCACGACGAGATTCGCTTTCCTGGCCTTGTTGATCGTCCACTTCCGCCCTTTCGAGTATTTTGGAGCCTTGCCGATCTCGACGACTGACGAGATGTCGCGACGCTGCAAACGCGCGCCCATCCGGAAAAGGGCGTACAAGTCTTCCTCGGACGGATAGCGATGAAAGACGTGTGGAACCGCCTTGTAGACCATCTTGTCCCGGCCCGCGGACGCATAGTGCGCAGCTATCTTCTCGAAAGCTTCCAACGTCGACTGGGCCCGCAGCTCCGTGGTTGCCAGCAGTCCGCCATAGGTCAGCCCCCCGTGACTGCTGATCGTGTCGCCGTGCAAGCTTGCCGGAAAAACGGCACAAGGCTGATCATCCTGCAGAACGATCAGCGACTGATCGATGAAGCGATCCGAATGATAGTCCATATAGGAGCGGAGGTGCAGGAAATTACCGGTTCTGGACTGCAGGACAATTCCATTCCAGGCAGCCTCGTCCTGAGCCGAATATGATCGAACGCTGATCATTCTTCCTGTCCATCAGCCCTGGCCGAGCACGCCCTTCGCACGCGCCAGCCCGAAGCCGTCGGCGCCCATGTCATTCCCATTGTAGAACATCAGAATGCTATCGCGATGTTGAATCAACGCCGGATAGCATAGGGTACGAGAGTCCCAGCCTGAAGAGCTCAGGGAGATGCCGACATCCTCGTCCTTGCGGACCCACTCGATTCCGTCAACTGAACAAGCAATGCCGGGCAGGTACGAGCCCGATGTGGTTCCATAGGTGAAGTACATGACGTACTTGCCACCGATCCTGTAGACACGCGGCCGTCCAACCCGGTACTCGTCGCCGCTTGGCTTGAGGCATTCGCGCCCGAGCCTAGGCACCTCGAGCAGATCAGAGCTTTCAACGTAGCGAATGTGATACTGAGGATAGGGCTTGCCGCCCATGTACTCCCATCCATCGCCGCATGCAAACCAGAGCTTCCATCGCCCCTGATCGAACATTGCGGAATGCACGGCGCCAATCGTCGTCTGGGCCGGACCGCGGTCGAGGATCGGTGCTTCCGACACTCTGGAAAAGCTGTCGCCGCCGTCGGTCGATCTTGCCAGCCCCGTGAAAGCCAGGAACTTCGCCTTGGCGACGAGCTGAAATCCGACATAGAACATGTAGATGCCGTCAAGTCCCGGGACGACATCACCGAGAATGACGCCGTTATCGTCGAAGCAGCCGTCCCGGCCGATATCGAGTGCCGGCCGCCGAGAGACCCCGACGATCCTGGCGGGCGCATCCGCAAGCACATCGACATAGCCGATGCGGCTTACGCCCCCATCGTCCCTGAATCCCGCATAGACGCGAATGATGTCGTCATTCAGACGCATCGGCGTCGGCGTCAGCGCAGAGTTCGCCATCCAGCTTCCGACGCAATGGTCGGATGTCCGGAAGATCAGTCCTTGTTTTTCCCAACTGAACATCCGGGCCGCTCAGGTTTCAGCGTCCTGGCTCGACTTGCCAGGGACCGCACGCGCGGGAGCGGTCGCGTAAATCTTGTCGGGCTCGGTGTCCCTCGCAATCAACGAGCCAGATCCGATCACGCAACGCGCGCCAATCGTGACGTGATCGTTGATGGTCGCGTTGACGCCGATGAACGAGCTTTCCCCGATGTTGCAATAACCGGAGATGACGGCATGAGACGTGACGAATACGTTGTCGCTGATGACGCTGCGATGACCGACATGATTGCCGCTCCACAGAACGCAATTGTTGCCGATGGTCACGAAAGGCTGAATGACGTTGTTCTCGAAGATGAAGGTGTTCTCGCCGATCTTGGCGTTGCGCCAGACGAAAGCGCGCGAGCTGACATAGGTCGCGAACCGGTACCCCTTCTGCTTGGCGTCGTTGTAGAAGCGGGTCCGCAAACGATTGAGCTGCGTGGAAGGAATCGCAACGAAGACGTCGTAATCCGAGGGCGGATAACGGTCCAGCAACTCGCCATAGGGAACTATCGGAAGCCCCTCCAGTTCAGGGCTCTTGATGAACTCGGCATCCACAGAGAAAGCAGCAACTTCATAGTCGGAATCATGAGAGAAGTACTGGAATGCGATCTCAGCGAACTCACCCGCTCCGATGAGGACGAGACGCTTCATCATTTCCTCTCCTGCTTGGCTAGCGTGCAGAACTCCTGATAGTCACGAATATAATCGGCCGGATCATAGAGCCGGTCTGCAAGTACCATCAGCACGCAGTCGGAGCTGAATTCGGACATTTCGCGCCAGATCATGCTATCCAGCAGTAGACCGCGGTAAGGGCTGTCGAGCGAGACCTCCGTCGTCTCAAACCCGTCGTCCAGATGAACCTTTACGCTTCCCGAGACCGCGATCATGACCTGCTTCAACTGGCGATGCGCATGGTAACCGCGACGGACGTTGGGCTTGGTGTCGAACAGGTAATAGACCCGGCGAATCGTGAAGGGAATGTTGCGCTGCTCCTCGAGAGCGACCAACATTCCACGCTCATCGCCGTGCCGGTCGAAGTCTGTGAACGTGACCTTCATACCTGCAGACTTCTCCTGAAAATTCAGATGGATTCGACCTTTACAGAGTTTCATCCACCGGTCAACGCAGCGAGCCGGATGCACCAACAAATCGCAAATGTCTACTGAAGGAGCGGCCACATCGACAGGAACCGGAACGTCGCCCAGAAAATACATCACTCTGACGGATGCGGAATCTTCGCCAGCGTGCGACGAATTCAATCGAAGAAATACAACTCAAAGAGAAGACGCCTTGTCTCGCCCGACCGCAATCCGGCCAGCCGATCTTGCTCCCAAAACATAAATTATCTAAAGTTTTCGGAGCTGGCGACCACATTCCCAAAAAAATCAGATCTGCATCCCCTTGGTGCAACTCACTGCCCTCTTCTTGATACGCGAGGGCCATCGCAACCCCATCGGAGCGCATCCAGGTCAGCGGCCCGCACTGATCCCGAGACCGCCACGAACGTAATGACCTGAATGATGCGCGTCCTCGTTCTCAATGCCGACTATCCTCGCTTTCTCTCGTGGCTCTACCGGCGGCAGCCGGGGCTGAGACACGAGTCGTATGCGGCGCAAATGGCAGCGCGAAACGCGAGCCTGTTCGGCGTCGCCGATTTCTACTCGCGCAATTTTGTTGGCCTTGGACACGTTGCCGCCGACATCCATGTCAACAATCCCTGGATGCGGGCGGCGTGGGCACGCGAGCGCGGCCTCGCAGTCACCGAACCGGCGCCCCCCGGCGCGCCGACCTCACGCGATGCCATTCCCGGCTGGCTGCAACGTACTGTGGCACCGTTCAAGCCGATGCTGCGGCCGCTCGCGCGCAAGGTCGGCCTCAGTCCGCGCCTCGATGCGGAAGCCGAAAAGATCCTGCTGGCGCAGATCGAGGAGTTCAAGCCGGACCTCGTCCTCAACCAGGACCTGTTTCACGTCGACACGCGCCTGGCGCGACGGATCAAGCAGATCGGTCGCCCGATCTTGATCGGTCAGGTCGGAATTTCGCCGTCGCGCGGCGAGGACTGGTCGGTCTACGACCTCATGATCTCGCAGATGGCGGCCGTCGTCGATTTCTTTCGCCAGCACGGCGCGCGTGCCGAGCTGATCCATCTCGCTTTCGAACCGAGCATCCTCGACGTCTTGCCGCCGCCGCCTGCGCAAAATCTCGACGTCACGTTCGTTGGCGCCATCTCGGCCGATCACCAACTCCGCGTCGCACAACTCGAGGCGGTTGCGCGGCGCTACGATTTGAAACTGTTTGGTAGCGGCCTGCACACCCTTCCCGCCTCATCGCCCCTGCACCGCTGCTACCAGGGCGAGGTATGGGGCGCGGAGATGTACCAGGCGCTGCGCGCCTCGCGCATTACACTCAACTCGCATATCGACATGGCGGGCCGCGAAGCCGGCAACGCGCGCCTGTTCGAGGCAACCGGGGTCGGTGCATTCCTGCTGACCGACTTCAAGGACAATCTGCACACGCTGTTCACACCCGGGCGCGAGGTTGCGGCGTGGCGCACGGTCGAGGACTGCCTTGCGCAAATCGAGCGCTATCTCGCCGACGACGCGGCGCGCATGTCGATTTCGGCGGCGGGACAGGCGAGGACATTTGCCGCCCATACCTTCCGCGACCGTGTCGCGCAGATCCTGGCCTTCGCCGGCTGATGACCGGCCAAGAGCGCGCCGGTCGTCACGTCCGGTCCGCCCTTGACGGTCCTCGCCAAAATGGCCAAAGTGCGCTGTGGGACAGCTATCTCACTCAAATTGCAGCGCTTTTTCTCGAGGCTTACGATGGAACACGTCGAACATGTTCGATTCGGCGACCAGCTCTACGCGATCATCGTGCGCGCCTCGTTTCGCGAGCCGGGAATTCACTTCTTTTCGACGCCGGAACTGTCGCAGCAACTCGCCTATATGAGCCACCCGCAGGGCAAGAGCATTGAACCGCACCGCCACAACAAGGTGACGCGCGAGGTTCACTACACGCAGGAAGTCCTGCTGATCCAGAAGGGCAAACTGCAGGTGGACTTCTACACGGTGGACGAGAAATATCTCGAAAGCCGCGTGCTCGGCGCCGGCGACATCATCCTGTTGTGCAGCGGCGCCCATGGCTTCCATGTGCTCGAGCCGCTCGAGATGTTCGAGATCAAACAAGGTCCCTATTCCGGCGAGAACGACAAGACCCGCTTCGCCAAGGTCGCTCCGTCCGAAGTCCGGATCAAGGGTCCGGGCCAGTGACCGCGTCGTTCATCCCCGTCAACACGCCGCTGCTCGATGGCAACGAGGCCGATTATCTCGCCGAATGCATCCGCACCGGATGGATCTCCTCGGAAGGGCCTTTCATCAAGCGTTTCGAGCAGGCGATGGCCGAGATCGCAGGACGGCGCCACGGCATCGCGGTGACCAACGGCTCCGTCGCCCTCGACCTTGCCGTGCACGCGCTTGGGCTCGAGGAAGGCTCCGAGGTCATCATCCCGACCTTCACGATCATCAGCTGCGCCGCTGCCCTGGTGCGGGCGGGCCTCGTCCCCGTCGGGGTCGACTGCGACGCCGCGACGTGGAACATGACGGCCGAAGGCGTTGAGGCCGCGATCACCCCGCGCACGCGCGCCATCATGCTGGTTCACATCTACGGCCTGCCGGTCGATCTCGCACCGATCCTCGAACTCGCCCGCAAGCGTGATCTGAAGGTGATCGAGGATGCCGCCGAGATGCACGGCCAGACCTATCGCGGCGCGCCTTGCGGCGGCTTTGGCGACGTCTCGACCTTCAGCTTCTACCCCAACAAGCACGTCACGACCGGTGAAGGCGGCATGATACTGACCGACGACGACGCGCTGTCGGATCGGTTACAGGGTCTGCGCAATCTCTGCTTTCAGCCTCAGCAGCGTTTCGTCCACGAGGAGCTCGGCTGGAACGCGCGCATGACCAATCTCCAGGCCGCGCTTGGCGTCGCCCAGGTCGAGCGCCTGCCGCGCACCGTCGAGATCAAGCGCCGGATCGGCCGACTCTATGACGAGCATCTCGGAGGCGTCGACCGCATCCGCCGCCCGGTCGCGCGCACCAACTACGCCGACAATATCTATTGGGTGTATGGCATCGTCCTGAACGACGACGTCCCGTTCGACGCCAAGGAGGCGATGCGCCGTCTCGGCGAAAAGGGAATCGGGACGCGACCGTTCTTCTGGTGCATGCACGAACAGCCGGTGCTGCGCCGGATGGGCCTGATGCTCGATGAAACCCATCCGAACGCGGAATACATTGCCCGCCGCGGTTTCTATCTTCCGAGCGGGCTGGCGTTGACCGACGACGAAATCGCTCGCTCGGCCGAGGCGCTGAAGGAGATCTTGGCGTGACGGTATTCTCCGAATACGCGCCCTGGTATGACCTCCTCTACCGGGACAAGGATTATTCGGCGGAGGCGGCGTTCGTCGAAGCGAGCCTGCGCGAGCACGGCGTCGCATCCGGCAAACTGCTCGATCTCGGCTGCGGCACCGGCCTGCACGCGCTCGCCTTCGCGCGCCAGGGGTGGCACGTTGCCGGCATCGATCTCAGCCATGAGATGATCGCAAGCGCAAAGGCCCGCGCTGCAGATGCCGGGCTGGCGATTCCGTTCAGGCAGGGCAATGCCTGCGAGACGGGCCCCGAGCGCGATTTCGATGCGGTGGTGTCGCTGTTCCATGTCGCAAGCTACCAGACCAGCCGCAATGCGCTGGCCGCCATGTTCCGCACCGCGCATGCTGCGTTGAAGCCAGGCGGCGTGTTCCTGTTCGACTATTGGTATGGCGGCGCCGTGCTCGCACAGGGTGTCGAGACGCGGGTCAAGGTGATCGAGCAGCCCCCGCTGCGGCTCACGCGTATCGCGCAATCCGACCATGACGAACAGGCCGCGACGGTCACCGTGAACTACACGCTGTTCTGCGAGGACACCGATCGCGCCACGATCCGGCGCGTCGATGAAGCGCACCACATGCGCTACTGGTTTCCGTTCGAGATTGACTCGGCGCTCGAAGCAAGCGGCTTTCAGCCTGCGGCCCACGCCGCGTGGCTGACGCGGCACGCGCCGAACACGAAGAACTGGGCGGCTTACGCGGTCGCCAGAAAGAACGGCACGTGAGACCGCTACGGCTCGCAGTCATGCTGGAGCAGGCGCTCGAGGTCGGCGGCGGCTTCCAGCAGCCGCTCAACGACCTGCTCTGGCTGCGCGAGTGGGCGGCCCAATCAGGCAACGAGATCGTGGTGTACTCGCCCTATGCGCAGACACTGGAGATCCTGAAGGAGTTCGGCGTCGCGGGCCGCCTGCGCAAGTTCGGCGCGCTCGACTATGTCTTTCTTTTCCTGAAATATTGCGGCCCGTTCGATCTGGTCCAGATCGCCCTGAAGCTGAAATCGCCATTCGAACGCACGCTAATCCGCGACGGCATCGACGTCGTGCATTTCACCTCGACGTCGAAGCGGCACCTGCTCCTCTACGAACTTCCCTTCATCATCACGATCTTCGACGGCTGCCACCGAGACGCTCCGGAGTTTCCGGAGGTCCGCACTTTCGGCGAGTTCGAGCGCCGCGAGCGTCTGTTCGGCCTTGCGAGCACCAAGGCGGCGATGGTGATCGTCAATGCGTCCGAGCTGACCGATGACCTCTGCCGCCGCTACGCCATGGAACGGGATCGCGCGGTCTGCATCCCGTTCTCGCCGTCGGCCTATGTCAACCAGTCCGCGCCCGACGCCGCGCATGATGCGGCAGTGCTTGCGAAATACCGGATCGAGCCCGGCTATCTGTTCTATCCGGCACAGTTCTGGCCGCACAAGAACCACATGACGCTGCTCTCCGCCCTCGCAAGCTTGCGCGCGCGCGGCATCACCGAGCGCTTGGTGCTGTGCGGCTCGGATCGCGGCGGCCGGGACAAGATCAATGCGGCGATCCGCCACTTTGGATTGTCGGACCAGATCTCCATCATCGGCTTCGTCGAGTCAGCCGAGCTCGGCGCGCTCTATCGCGGTGCCGCGGCGCTGGTGATGCCGAGCTATTTCGGCCCGACCAATCTTCCGCCGCTGGAAGCGTGGGCCGTCGGCACGCCGGTGATCTATCCCGAGGCCTTCAAGGCCCAGGCCGGCGACGCCGCGATCCTGTTCGATTATGACGATCCGCGCTCGCTCGCGGAGGCGATCATCCGCCTTCGCGACGAGGGCACGCGCGAGCGACTGCGCGCCGCCGGCGAACGACGGCTGGCACAGTTCGCGGAAGAAACAGTCGCCGGACGGCAGCAGTTCGCCCGGCATCTGGAACGGCTCAAGCACCGCCTCGCGCTGATGCCGCGCTGACCTCGCGCGTCAGGCCGGAATGATGGCCATCAGACGGGCGCGAACCGTCCCGCTTGCCAGCGGACTTGCAATTGCGCCTACGACAATCAGCCAGATCGTGCATTCGGCGATAAAATGCGCAAGGCCGCTTCCACCGACCTGGGACGCGACCATCAGCCCGATGCCCCATCCCGCCGACACGATCGCGGTCGTGATCGCGACGAGAAAGGCCAAATGCTGCAGCGGATGTTGCAGGGTCTGCCCCATGATCAGGAGCCCGAGCAGGCCGAACTGGACAGCGAGATCGCTTGCGACAATGGCGAGAGCGGCTCCGAGCGGCCCGAGCCGAGGAATCAGGACGAATGACAATACGAGGAAGACGGCCAGCTGCAGCAGCTTGGTGCGGGCCAGCAGCGCACCGCGATTGCTGTGATAGGCGAAGACGAGCGCGAGCAGCGAGGGCGCAACCGCGGCAGAACCAAACAACAGGGTGATCGCGAGTGGACCATCATAGGGAATCGTGCCCCGCGTCCATAGCGTGAAGAAATCCTGCCAGAACGGCAGCAGTCCTCCGACGATCAGGCTGGCGATCACCGTCACGAAGACGGATCCGCGAGCATAGAGCCGGCGCAGCCGCTCCTTGTCTCCGATCGCGTAGTCGTGGCCGAGTTCGGCCGCGAGCGGCATACTCGCCTGCTGGCAAAGCCCTCGCAGCAGCGTCGCAATGACCCGGGTCAGCCCCCATTGCGCCACCGCAATGCGATCGACGACGAGAGAGCTCACCAACAGGACAGGCAAATTGACCAGAGCCAGTTCAGTGATGCTCCCGGCTGCAAAAGGCAGCGCCAGACCGAACTGCCCGATTCCCCAGCGCCACGATCGTTTCCGCCGCCGCCCTGCCTCGCCCCGATGCAGAAACGGATAGAGGCGTGGCGCATCGATTCCGATAAGGAAAATCGCGAAGACGACTTGCGTGGAAACGAAGGCAATCGCCACCGCAAGCAGGCTGCCGAAAACGAAGACCGCGACGACCTGGGCGATCTGGCCGAGCAGCAGCGCAAGGTTCTGCAGCCAGACCGTTCGGCCGTAGCGGCCGCGCACGCGATAGAGGCCGGAAGCCAGGTTGGCCGGCACCGTCAGCAGCATGCCCAGTGTCATGACGAGGAGCGCGGAATCGAAGTTGGCGGTCGCGTGAAATCCCAGCATCGCAGATGGCGGCCAGAGCAGCGCGCCCGCGGTCAGAACGACGGCCAGCGCGACGACGAGCGAGACATAGATCCGGAGCATGCCGGCATAGAAACTTGCCGTCCTTCCGTCGCAATCGGCACAGGACTTGAAGGCGAGAAAGCGGTTGACCGCTCGCAACTGCAGTCCGGCATCGGCCACAATGACAAGGCTTCCAGCCGCATAGATGGTGAGCCAGGCAGCCAGCACATCGGCCGTCCATACGTGCAGGAAGGCCGGAATGAGAAGGAGCTGCTGGGTCAGACCGAGCAGAACCTGCACCAAAGTCGCGGACCAGCCGTGAATCAGTCGCCGGAGGCGCGTGCCGCCGCAGGGCACAGCCGGGTTGGCGGCATTCTCCTGCCCAATCGGCGCCTCGTTCAAGACTGAGCCCCTGGAGTCGAAGTCGGATGTGTCGGTTCGCAGACGAAATACCGGTCCTGCCGCGACATCATGAAGTTTGCACCACAAGCTCTAAAATGAGCCAGACTGACTTCTGCTCCTGCTCTGGCAATGGGCTCTTCCGGTTACGATGGGGGCTTTTATCCGATGCCAGGGTGGCCTTCAACTTTGAAGGCTTTCTTCCGTTGCGTCCGCAGCGGGGGCGCATCCAGGTGAGGTGATGTCAGCCGCCGGTGAAGGCCGGCCAATGGCTTGCGACCCGGCGAGCGCCGGACGTAGCTCCGTTCGTCAATGTGGAGCTTCCCACGCTGCCGCGACTGACCGCAGCAGCCCGCTCGCCAAGCAGGCGCGAGCGGCGCTCAAAAGCCGCTTGCACGCGCATTGTTGCACTGCAGCAATTCAAATCAATCATAGCATTTGGCTGCCTTCCCAGCGGCGGCCCAGACTTGCCGCCTGATGTTTCGGCACTATGGTGGCTTCGCAATTTGTCACGGAGCCCTTCACAATGCCCTTTCCGCATGCCTCAGAAGCCCTGTCGCGCTTCACCGTGCTCGATCTGACCCGTGTCAGGTCCGGGCCCACCTGCGTGCGGCAGCTGGCGGACTGGGGCGCCACCGTGATCAAGATCGACGCACTCACCGAGGATGCCGGCGGCGAGCAGCCGGGCGGACCACGGCGGGGCTCCGACTTCCAGAATTTGCACCGTAACAAGCGGGCGATGACACTGAACCTGAAGGACGAACGCGGGCTCGCCGTGTTCAAGCGGCTTGCCGCCAAGGCTGACGTGGTGGTCGAGAATTTCCGGCCCGACGTGAAGAAGAAGCTCGGCATCGACTATGACAGCCTGCGCGAGATCAACCCGCGCATCGTCTATGGCAGCATCTCCGGCTTCGGCCAGGACGGCCCGTACCACAAGCGACCGGGCTTCGATCAGATCGCGCAGGGCATGGGCGGGCTGATGTCGATCACCGGCGCGCCGGGCGAAGGTCCGATGCGGGTCGGCATCCCCGTTGCCGATCTCACCGCCGGCCTGTTCTGCGCCATGGGCATCCTCACCGCCCTGCTCGAGCGAGAGGTCTCCGGCAAGGGACAATGGGTGCAGACATCGCTGCTGCAGGCGCAGATCTTCATGCTCGACTTCCAGGCCGCACGTTGGCTGATGGAGAAGGAGGTTGCCAAACAGGCCGGCAATAACCACCCGACCAGCATTCCGACCGGCGTGTTCAAGACCTCGGACGGCTACATCAACATCGCCACCACGGGCGGACGGATCTGGGAGCGCTGCGCACAGGCGATCGGCGCGCCGGAACTCTACAGCCATCCGGACTATGCGACGGCGCCGGCCCGCTCGAAAAACCGCGACGCGCTCAATGCCGAAATCGAGAAGCGGACCTTGACGAAATCGACCGAGACCTGGGTCCGGGAATTGAACGATGCGGGTGTGCCCTGCGGGCCGATCTATGCGATCGATCAGATGTTCGAGGACGCGCAGGTCAAGCATCTCGGCATTGCGCAGGACGTGCCGAACGACGAGGATCGCCACATCCGGCTTGTCGGCCAGCCCGTGACGCTGTCGCGCACGCCGAGCAAGATGGTCGCGCGGCCGCCGGAATTCGGCGAGCACACCAGTGAAATTCTCGCCGAGTTCGGATACAGCGACGCCGAGATCACCAAACTCAGAGACGACCGGGTCGTGTGATCTGGCCCATGCTCCTCCCGGACAGCGACACCATCTGAAAGCAGATCGGTGGGGCTTGATTTGTTACGTGAAATGGAACCTAAGCCAAGACGTGGAAGGCTGACGCGATGTGCCTCCTCGTTCGGAGCAAGTGAATGAAAGTCGTAATCCTCGCAGGAGGGCTGGGCACCCGGATCGCCGAGGAGACCAGCACCCGGCCGAAGCCGATGGTCGAGATCGGCGGCCGGCCGATCCTGTGGCACATCATGAAGATCTACAGCCATTACGGCTTCAATGATTTCGTGATCTGCCTTGGCTACAAGGGCTACATGATCAAGGAGTACTTCGCGAACTACTTCCTGCACATGTCCGACGTCACGTTCCACCTCGCCGAGAATCGGATGGAGGTGCATCGCGAAACCGCCGAGCCCTGGCGGGTGACGCTGGTCGACACCGGCGAGGATACCCAGACGGGTGGTCGACTGAAGCGGGTGCTGCCTTACGTCGCGGACGAGCCGTTCTTTGCGTTGACCTATGGCGACGGCGTCGCCGACATCGACCTTGCCGCCGAAATCGCCTTCCACAAAGCGCATGGACGGCGGGCCACCGTCTCGGTGGTGCGACCCGCCAAGCGGTTCGGCGCCGTCGCGATCGAGGGCGACCGGGTCGTCAATTTCGAGGAGAAGCCCAATGATGACGGAGGCTGGATCAACGGCGGATTCTTCCTGCTGTCGCCGTCAGTCGGCGATCTGATCGCGGGCGACAAGACGATCTGGGAACGCGAGCCGATGGAGCAGCTCGTGCGCGGCGACGATTTGCGCGCTTATGTGCATCCAGGCTTCTGGCATCCGATGGACTCGCTGCGCGATCGCAACTTTCTCGAGGCCGAGTGGGCGGGCCATCGCGCCAAATGGAGAGTCTGGTGACGGACCCTGCTTTCTGGCGTGGCAAGCGGGTCTTCCTGACCGGCCACACCGGTTTCAAGGGCGCATGGGCCTCGCTGCTGCTGCGTCGCCTCGGAGCCAGCGTCTATGGCTATGCACTGCCGCCGACGCACCAATCTTCGCTGTTCGTGACCGCCCGTATTGCCGACGACATCAAGCATTGCATGGCCGACATTCGCGATCTCTCCGCCTTGCGGACCGCGATGGCGGAGGCCGAGCCCGACATCGTGATCCACATGGCGGCGCAAGCCCTGGTGCGGCCGTCCTATGAGGAGCCGGTCGACACGTTCGCGACCAATGTGATGGGTACGGTGCACGTGCTGGAAGCGGCACGGCAGCTGGCTTGCGTGCAGGTGATCCTGAATGTCACCAGCGACAAGTGTTACGAGAACAATGGCGCAGGCTCCGCCTTTCGCGAGGGCGACCGTCTCGGCGGCGATGACCCCTACAGCAACAGCAAGGCCTGCGCCGAGCTCGTGACACATTCCTATCGTCACAGCTTCTTCAAGTCGCCGGGTGCGCCGCGCGTCGCGACTGCGCGCGCCGGCAACGTGTTTGGCGGCGGCGATTTCGCGCGCGATCGCCTGGTGCCGGACGCGATGCAGGCCTTCATGGCGGGCGATGCGTTGCGCATCCGCAATCCCGGTTCGGTACGGCCGTGGCAGCACGCGCTCGATCCGGTGCTCGGCTATCTCACGCTGGCCGAGCGGCTGGCAGGCGACGAGCGCTTCGTCGGCGGCTGGAACTTCGGGCCTGATGCCGCAAGCGAGGTGCCGGTTGGAACCGTGGTCGAGCAATTGATTGCACTATGGGGCGATGGTGCACGCTGGACGTCCGATGCCGGCCCGCATCCGCACGAGGCCGCCTATCTGAGGCTCGATTGCGCAAAGGCGCGGAGCGAACTCGGCTGGACGCCGCTGTTCGACCTGTCGCACGGTCTTCGCCTCACCGTCGATTGGTACAAGGCCCTGCGTGAGGGCCGGGATCTGCGCAAATTCTCGCTCGATCAGCTCGATCAAGTCCTCTAGGGACAGTCAGATCGCGTGATCAGCGCAACTCCAGGATCTCCGCGATACGCGCCTGCGGGGAGACCGCGTGCCTCAAATACGCCCCCGAGCAGACAGCCAGATACGATTTCAGCAGGACGACGAGCGCGAGAATCGCGCGCTCGATCTCGGGCGAATGCCCGGTTTGGCCAAAGGCTGCCGTTCGCAGGAACGACCGATTCTCCAAGAACGTCAGCCAATACAAATAGTCGTAGCCGGCGATTCCATCGAACGCGTCTTCCCAGTCGATGATTCGTGGCTCGGTGCCCGCAAGCATGATGTTTTTGGGCCCGAAATCGCCGTGGCAGAGCGCTGCGGGCAGCTGTGGTAAACATTCTGCGAGCCGTGCGATGAGCCGGCGCGTCTCGGTCGCGGTGGCCTGTTCGAGCAAGTCGCGATCCGAAAGCGTCTCCAGCGCGCGGACAGAACAGGCAAGGTATTGCTCAAACACGGGAGCATGGTCCGGCCGCCAATCGCCGAACCGTTCGCGGCATGCGCCTGCGAGTGCAGCCGCCTCGGCTGGCTGCATCGCGCCGGCCGGCGGCAGTAGCGCGGGCATCAGCAGGCAGAGACGGGCCGCTTCATCCGCAAGCGGGACCTCGAAGCGGTCGAGCACGATGGTGTCGCCGTAGAGCAGCGCAAGTACGTCAACTTCCCTGGCAAGGCCCGCCCGGGCGGCCGCGCCTGGAAGATGAGTCTTCAGGAACCGCTTCTCGCCCGAAATCTCCGCATCGAAGCAGAGACCGAGCGTACCGCCGAGCGCCGGCGTCAAGCTCACGGCCCGGCCGGATGAATGGAGCTGCTGCCTTAGCGCAGTCAGGATACGCGCGCGCTCGGCGGCGATGTCGGGACGGTCGCCGGTTTCGAAGAACCCGATCTTACCCAGCACGATAGAGCGGGCCCAGATAGTCGATCTGGTCGTAGCCGAAATGGCGGGCCAGCGCCGCGGTCCCCTGCGCGATCTGCTTGCGCTCCCCGTCGGAGAGCTCCTGGATCACGGCCTGGTTGTAGTCCTTGGTGCTCTTGAGCACGGTTCCCCAGGGCGCGATCGAATCCTTGATCTCGACGCCGTTCCAGCTCGGATAGAGCATGCTGTCGGCGAAAGGCACGCCGATGAAGCCGGCGGCTTCCGTCATGAACTTGCGCTTGTCCTCGACGAGGTCCTCATAGCGGAAGATGCGCACGTTGTCCGGATACATCTTTGCGAACATCTCGACGGTCGAGTGATAGATGTTCCAGGTGATCAGATATTTCGAGAGCGGCTGCGGGAACGGCCGACGCTTGGTGTCGCGATAGGCCGAGAACGGATTGCGCACGATGTGCAGGATCCGGATGTTCGGGAAGTCGCGCACCATGCGGTCCGCATCGATGCCGATCGCGGGCGAGTAGCCGACATGGACCATGCCGGGGCGCGGCTTGGTATAGTAATTCTCCCACGCCGCGAAGGTCGACCGGAAGTAAGCTTCGACCACCTGGCGACGAAAGATCGGCGGTTCGCCCACGATCCGCGCAAATTCGGCGACGCGCTTCTTCTCGTCCATGACGCAATCGGCGTCGCGAAACTTGGAGCCATTTCGCTTGCGCAGGAACGTCTTCAGCTCCTCGTCGATCATCTGCTCGTAAAGCTCGACCGCCGTCAGGCCTTCCGGGAATTCGGGATAGCGGTACTGGACACGCTCCACGGAGGCGAGGAAGTCGTTGAAGTTGCGATTTCCGAGCTGAGATTCGAACGGATAAACGAGCAGATCGGGATGGCCGTCGAAATGGCGGTGGGTGACGTTGCCACCGTGCTCGAAGCCCGCGGAAACCATCGCCAGCCTGAAGTCGCCCATGCATCTACCCCTGTGTCGCCAAACAACTGTTCTGGCCCCCCGTTTAGCTGCATGGGCCGGATAATCAAGTTCGGATCGGGCCCAGGCGGGAGCGGAAGCACGGCCCCGGGGATATGCCCTGCCGAAGCTGGACATTGACCGACCCAGCGGGCTGATCTACCCGGGGGCATGCGTGTTTTTGTGACCGGCGCGAGCGGTTTTCTGGGCTCCTATCTCGTTGCAGACCTGCTGGCGCGGGGCCACGAGGTGGCCGTCCTGTTGCGGCCGGACAGCGATCGCCGGCGTCTGGACGAGACCTACGACCGCCTGCACGTGATTCCTGGCGCCCTGGAGCATCTGGAGGGTTTGCGCGGAGCTCTGGGGGCCTTTGGGCCGGAGGCGGTCGTCCACATGGCCTGGCGCGGCGTTGCAGGCAGCGACCGCAACAGCCCGGTTCAGGCGGCGAACATCGCCGATACGGTTGGACTTGCCGAGCAGGCCGCCGAGGCCGGGGCCAAAATCTTCGTCGGAGCCGGCTCGCAGGCCGAATATGGCCCCCATGATCGCGCGATCCACGAGGACGACACCCCGCGTCCGACGACCCTCTACGGCATGGCCAAGCTCGCGGCGGGATCGATGGCGATGCACTTTTGCCAAGAGCGGGGAATGCGCGCGGCATGGTTGCGGATCTTCTCGACCTACGGCCCGAAGGATGCCGACTACTGGCTGATCCCGAGCATGATCCGGAACCTTCGCGCGAAACACCACATGGCGCTGACGGCCTGCGAGCAGCGCTGGGGATTCCTGCACGCACGTGATGCCGCCGCGGCATTCCGGCTAGCGACCACCCAACCCGACGCGAGCGGTATCTTCAACGTCGGCAGCCCGGAAGCGCCGCCGCTGCGCGAGACGGTGACGAAGCTGCGCGATCTCGTCGACCCCGGCGCAACCCTGGGCTTCGGCGAATTGGCGTACCGACCCGATCAGGTTATGATCCTGGCTGCGAACGTTTCGCGCATGACCGCGTTGGGCTGGAAGCCGGAAGTGTCGTTGGACGATGGACTACGCGAAACGGTAAACTGGCATGACACGACCAACTCTTCCCGCAAATCGTCCTGAACCAACCGAGTTTGCGCGGCGCATTCGCGCGCACGCGCTGCGCATGGTGCACGCCGCCAAGGCCTCGCATATCGGCGGCTGTCTCTCGATGGCGGACATCCTGGCGGTGCTGTACACGCGAATCCTGCGCATCGATCCCGCCGAGCCGCAAAGTCCGGGACGCGACCGTTTTGTGCTCAGCAAAGGTCACGCCACGGCGATCATGTACGCCACGCTTGCCGAATGCGGCTTCTTCTCGCTGGACGAACTGGGCACCTATTGTCGCGACGGATCGATCTTCACCGGGCACGTCAGCCACGCCGTTCCCGGCGTCGAGGTCTCGACGGGCTCACTCGGTCATGGCCTGCCGATCGCGATCGGCATGGCGCTCGCGGCGCGCTCAAGAAGTGCCGGCAGCCGCGTGTTCTGCCTGCTCAGCGACGGTGAATGCGACGAGGGCTCCAACTGGGAAGGCATCCTGTTTGCGCCCCATCACAAGCTTTCCAATCTCTGCGTCATCGTCGATTTCAACAAGATCCAGAGCTTCGGCTCGGTTGCCGAGGTGCTGAACCTCGATCCGTTCGCCGCGAAATGGAAGGCGTTCGGCTGGCATGTCGAGGAGATTGACGGCCACGACGTCGTCGCGCTCGAGCGCGTGCTGGGCGCGGTGCCGGCCCCCTCGGGGCGGCCGACCGTGGTGATCGCGCACACCGTGAAGGGCAAGGGCGTGAGCTTCATGGAGAACAAGCTCGAATGGCACTACCGTTCGCCGTCCGATGAACTGCTCGCGCAGGCGCTGGCCGAGGTCGGCGCATGAGGACGACATTCATCGAGAGCCTGTCGCAGGCTGCGAGCGAAAACCCTGACATCTGGCTGCTCTGCGGCGATCTCGGCTATTCCGTGCTCGAGCCCTTTGCGGCGAAATTCCCCGATCGCTTCATCAATGTCGGCGTCGCCGAGCAGAACATGGCGGGCATGGCCGCCGGCATCGCGCTGTCGGGCAAGACGGTCTTCATCTATTCGATCGGCAACTTCCCGACGCTGCGCTGCCTCGAGCAGCTTCGCAACGACGTCTGCTATCACGGGGCCGACGTGAAAGTCGTGGCGGTAGGGGCCGGCTACGCCTATGGCAGCCAGGGCTATACCCACCATGCCCTGGAAGACGCAGGAATCATGTCGATGCTGCCGGGCATCGAGGTTTTCGTACCCTGCGATCCCATGGAGGTGCGCGCGGCGACGCAACTGATCGCAGCAAGTGGCAAACCGTCTTACTTGCGGCTCAGCCGGCAGGGCGAGCCAAATCTCGGGGCCGCCGTGAGTGACCTGCGCAAGCCGCGGACGCTGCGTGAGGGACGAGACGTCATCATCCTCGCGTCTGGACCGATCGCCTCGCGCGCGCTGGAGGCGGCCGGCGAACTCGCCCTGCGCGGCAGGGAGGTTGGCGTGGTCAGTGTGTCCTGCCTGAAACCACTCGACGAGTCAGCCATCCGCGCCGTCATGCGTGACGCATCTCTTATCGTCACGCTCGAAGAGCACATCCTGCGCGGCGGTCTGTTCAGCCTCGTGGCGAGTGCGTTTGCCGGCGATGCGCGGCGGCCGCCGATCGCAGGGATCGGCATTCCCGAACAGGGCGGCAAGACGTCGATCGCAGGGTCGCGCGAGGCGTTGCTCGACGCCGCCGGCCTGTCGGTGCCAGCGATCGTCGCGCGGATCGAGCAGTCGCTGGCCAAGCGCTGAGACGTCTCGCGTATTACGCCTCTGAAGGCGGAGGCGGTCCGAAATTGACGCGCTCGCGCTCGAAAACCACGGGCTTCTCGCGCACCTGCCCGTAGATCGCAAGCACGTATTCGCCGATCATGCCCATGAAGAACAGCTGTACCCCGCCGAAGAAGAACATGGCGACGATGAGCGTGAGAATGCCCGGTTCGGCGAGCTTCTGATAGAGCACCAGGCCGATGATGAAGTTGACGATCGCGTATGCGATGCTCACGGCAGAGATCAGAAAGCCCGCGAACAGTCCGAAGCGCACCGGCGCCGTGGTGAAGGACACCAGCCCGTTGATACCCTGATCGATCAGCGCACTGGCGCGGTTCTTCGAAAATCCCTTCTTGCGCTCGCGCCAGGTGTAGGGCACGCCGACCATGCGACCGCCGCACTCGAACGTCATCATTCGCATGAACGGATAGGCGTCACGGACGTGCCGCATGGCCTCGACGACACGCCTGTCGACCAGCTGGAAGTCACCGACGCCTGGAGGCACTTTGAGCTCGGAAAATCTTGTCAGCACGCGATAATAGGCATTGCGAAGTCCGCGCATCAGACGGCTTTCTTCACGGGTGGCGCGGATCCCGTAAACGATCTCGTTGCCGGCTTCCCATAGCTTGACGAATTGGGGCAGCAGTTCCGGGGGGTCCTGAAGGTCGGCCGGCATGAACAGCAGAACGGCGTCGCCCGTGCTCGCCATGACGCCGTTATAGGTGTTGCGCAACGGCCCGAAATTACGCGCGTTGACGATGACCTTCACCCAGGGATCCTGCGCCGCGATATCGCGCAGAATCTCGACCGTTCGGTCATCGGAGGCGTTGTCACAGAAGATGTGCTCGCGCTGATAACCTTTCAGTTCATCGTCGAATATATTCCGGATCGCTTCATAGCAATCCCTGACGTTCAGCTCCTCGTTGAAGCAAGGAGTGACGATGCTGATGGTCTTCACTACGAAATCCTGCGGCCAGGGACAGGCCGCAACTTCGCCAAGCAGCGGCTTCGGCCCACACTCATGATGGGAATTCGAGCGGACTAGATCACTCCGAAAGCCCACATGCAAGCGTCGCGGTGCGCCTGACACAAGCCTTGGGATGAGCTTTTGCCGCCGAGCCCCGTCGCCAACCAACGGCGCATCGAGGATCATGGGGTTACGCGGCCAGCATGAGCCAGACGTGCCTTTCGTCAAACGGCGCCTGTCACCTGCCAGCCGGCGGATCGCCGAACCGATAGTTCTCGCCGAAGCGCAAAATGCTATCCGTGACATGCCAGCGATAGCCGATGACCACAGAAACGGCAAAGCCCGGCACATGCCGGGCTTCAAACCGTCTCGGAGCTTTGGAATCGAACCGGGTCTGCTCCGCGTCTGGTTGTTGCGGCAAGCCGCAGCAATCAGACGATCAGGATATCCGTGTTGTGCAACACATAGGAATTCTGCAAATGCGCCATGGCCGTCTGTCCGCCGGGCGCCGAACCGTTCGAATCGAAATACAGCGTGTGCGTCGCTGTGTTGAACCAGAACTCCTGCGCCGCGGTGGTGGGGCCGGTCGTGTTGGCCACGAAATGCGATGCGTCCAGCACACCGGTATTCGCGCCGGCCGCGGCCAGATGGGCCCCGAAGCCCGAGGATGCGAAGGCGATGGCGTCGCCTGCGTGAAAGTTGTAGATCTGGTCGAGGCCCTCGCTCGTCGCGTTGAAGACGAACTGGTCGTTGCCGGCTCCGCCATAAAGATTATCGTTGCCGGCGCCGCCGACCATGACGTTGTTGCCGCCATTGCTCACGATCGTGTCATTGCCGGCGAGACCGACCATGATCGCATTGCTGCCCGAGATCGTGTTGGCCGCGGCATTGCCGACCACGACGGGGATCGAGCTGGACACGTTGTTGGTCTCGTTGCTCTCGGCAACCTTGGAGGTGGCGTCGGCAATCACGCCGAGGTAATAAGTTCCGGCAGCGATGTTCGACGGGAGCGAGAATGCGATGCTCTCGCTCTGCGTAGCTCCGGCCTGCAAACTCGACGCAGAATAGGTGCCGATCAAAGTGTCGGATGTCGTGACAGTCGTGTGGGTCGACAGGTAGAGAGCGCTGACCGACGCACCAGCCGCGGCGGCGCCGACGTCCTTCAGCGCGAAATTGACCGTCGAGCCCGTGACGGCAAGGCTGCTGATCGTCAGATCGGCCAGTGGCGTGCTCGGGGTGTTGACGTGATAGCCGAGCGAATGCAGCAGTGTGAGGTCGACCTTGCTCAGGTTCTGGCTCGTGGCTGCATTGTAATACTCGTTGAACGGGTCGTTCGAACCCTGCACGCCGCTGTTGAGGAAGTCGCTGGGATCCGAACTCTGACCGAAATCGGCAAGCTTGGTGACGCCGCCGTCGAGCGAGAAATAGCTCGCGGGCGCGGTGGATCCGCCCTGGAACAACCGAGCTCCGGGCGCGGTAAAGCGGAACAGATCGAAAATATCAGGTGCCGAGCCGTAAGGCACGCGTCCCAGTGCGTGGGTCAGTTCGTGCAGCGCAACACCCACGAGCAGGTTCGGATTGATGTCCGTGGCGAACACGGCGCTGCCGTCGTCGGTGGTGGTATCGTTGGCACCAAGGATACCGAACAGCTTCAGTTCGGCGTTCCACACCGCGACGTTCGATGATCCCTGAATCCCCGTCGCAGCAGGCAGGTAATTGAAGGTCGTGTCGCCTGCGGCTGCAGTCTTCAGCAGGTCGGACCGGATCAGCGAATAGCTTTCATAATAGCCGGCATCGGGGCCGGCCGCCGCGCCACCGCCGGTGCCGCTGTAATCGATCTTGAAATTCACCGTGATCTTGTCGGAGATGACGTTCGACAACATGGTCGCGGCCTGCACGATGCCGGCGCGGAAGCTCGCGGGCGCTGCCATTGCGGCGGCGGTGAAGTTCAGATCGAACGTGATCCCCCCGGTCGAGACGACGGTGGCCGAGCCGACGGTGCTCACGCCGGGCGCCGGGGCGATCCCCTGGTTGACCTGCACAGGTGCCGGTTGAGCGCTGGCGCCGGTCTTCGCCACAAACCATGGCACGAAGGATGCGCTGAAGATCTCCTGCGCCGCGTCGAAGGAATCAAATTGACCGAGAAACTTGTTCTTCATCGCCTCGTCCTGCGTGAAACATGGTCTGGGATGCAGGTCGGATATCGCCGACCACGCGCTGAACACTGGCAACATTCAGCAACATTACGACGTACGAGAAGTTAACGCGCGCTTGAAGTTGGTTCTGCCGTTAACCGGTCGTTGCACGACGAGACAAAAGCGCGGCTGAACGGACGAATCGCCGGCGTGAAGCGGTGTCTCGGCACCGCCGACGGTAAGGTATTCCTCAATTGTGTGCCGCCTCGAGACCTCGCCTCAGACCCGTAAAAACCCGGTCGATCAGCGGCCAGAACAGCAGCACGATCGCCAGGGTCGTGATCGAGCCGACCAGGCCGTTCGACCAGAACACCTTCAGCGTGCCCCCGGAGCCGATCATCGACAGGCGGAAGGCATCCTCGGCGCGGTTGCCGAGCACGAGCGCCAGGGTAAACGGCGCAAGCGGAATGCCGATCTTCTTGAAGACGTAGCCGACCACGCCAAAGCCGAGCATCAGCCAGATGTCGAACATCGCGTTCTGGATCGCATAGGCGCCGATCGCACACGACACCACGATCATCGGCGCCACCGCCGCGAACGGCACGCGCAGGATCGAGGCAAAGATCGGCACCGTGGTCAGCACCAGCACGAGGCCGACGACGTTGCCGAGATACATCGAGGCGATCAGGCCCCAGACGAAATCCTTGTGCTCGACGAACAAGAGCGGGCCCGGATTGAGCCCCCATACCATCAGGCCGCCGAGCAGGATCGCCGCAGTGCCGGAACCTGGAATGCCCAGCGCCAGCATCGGCAGCAGCGCCGCGGTGCCGGAGGCATGCGCGGCCGTTTCCGGCGCGAACACCCCCTCGATGCGGCCCTTGCCGAAGCTCTCGGGATCCTTCGAAAAGCGCTTGGCGAGATTGTAACCCATGAAGGACGCGGCGATCGCACCGCCCGGGGTAATGCCGAGCCAGCAGCCGATGAAGGACGAGCGCAGCAGCGTCACCCAGTATTTCGGCAGGTCTTTCCAGACGCCGAGGACGACGCGGAGCGAGATGCTCGCCGCATGTCCCCGCAACGCCAGCCGCTCCTCCATCGTCAGCAGGATTTCGCTGATGCCGAACAGACCGATGACGGCGACGAGGAAGTTGATGCCGCGGAGCAGCTCGGACGAACCGAAGGTCATGCGCAACTGGCCCGACACCGTGTCCATGCCGACGCCGGCGAGCAGGAGGCCGAGCGACATCGAGATGACCGTCTTGTGCTTGGCCTCGCGTCCGAGGCCTACGAAAGAACAGAACGTCAGGAGGTAAACCGCGAAGAACTCCGGCGGACCGAACTTCAGCGCAAAGGACGAGATCATCGGCGCGAGGAAGGTGATCAGGAGCACCGCGACCAGCGAGCCGATGAAGGACGAGGTGAACGCCGCGGTCAGCGCCTCCGCCGCCCTGCCCTGCTGTGCCATCGGATAGCCGTCGAAGGTAGTCGCGACCGACCAGGCTTCGCCGGGAATGTTGAACAGGATCGACGTGATGGCCCCGCCGAACAGCGCACCCCAGTAGATGCAGGACAGCATCACGATCGCCGAGGTCGGGTCCATCGTGAAGGTCAGCGGCAGCAGGATCGCAACGCCGTTGGGGCCGCCGAGGCCCGGCAACACGCCGACGAAGATGCCGAGCACGAGGCCGAGCATCATCAGCACGAGCGTCTTCCATGTCAGCAGGACGGCAAAACCGTGAAGCAGGAGACCGAAAGCTTCCATCGCGGGCCTGCCCTAATGGCCGAAGGCCGCTTCGAGCGGCCCTTTCGGCATGATGACGTCGAAGGCGATGTCGAAGGTGACGAACATGATCGCCGTGAACAGGAAGGCAGTGAGCAGCGACTTCCACAGCGCGATCTTGCCGATCACGCGCATGAAGCCCGCAATCAGCAGGAAGCTTGCGACATACAGGCCGAGGAACTGCGTCACCAGGCAGAACAGCAGCGTCGGCACGAACACCGCCATCACGCGGCGCGCCTGCGCGCGCGTGACGAAACTGTCGGACGATGCACGCCGCGCCACGAGCGCCGTGATCAGGCCGTAGAGGCTGCCACTGGCGAGGATGACGGAGAGATAGAACGGAAAATAGCCGGGCTCGGGCCCCGTCGAATCCCAGGAGGCGCCGGTGCGCCAATTGTCGTAGCCGAGCGTTGCGGCCAGCGCGAGCAGGAGGAGGCACACGACGATCTCGATCGTCCCGGAGGCGACGACCGAGGGCGAGTCGTCTTCAGGCGCGGTCGGATCGTCGACGACGATTTCGAGATCGGTTTGGGACATGAGCTGACAACAATCGCTGCGGCTGGTCCCCTCGTCCCGCTTGCGGGAAGAGGGTTGGGGTGAGTGGGAGTCTCGACAGGGACGGTGAAAGTTGAGCTCGCGGAGAGTCCCCTCACCCGGATCGCATCTTACGATACGATCCGACCTCTCCCGCAATCGGGTCGAGGTGAAGAAGACGACTACTTCGCGACGAAACCTGCGTCCGTCATCAGCGACTTGTTGACGGCATCGTCCTCCTCGAGGAATTGGACCATGTCCTTGCCGGTGAGGAAGATCGGCTTCAACGCCTGCTTTTCCATGTAGTCCTTGTACTCGGCGGTCTGCGTCACCTTGTGGAACAGGTCGACATAGAACGCCTGCTGCTCCGGCGTGACCTTGCCAGGCAGGAACATCGCGCGCAGCATCAGATACTGCACATCGACGCCCTCCTCCTTGCAGGTCGGGATATCGGCCCACGACTGCGTATCGGTCACCTTGCCGGAGTAGGAGATCCGCTCCTTGTCGAAGACGCAGAGCGGACGTACCTGGCCTGCGCGCCAGACTTCGAGGTTTTCGGACGGATTGTTGACGTTGGATTCGGTGTGGTTGCCGACGAGCTGGGTCGCGGCCTCGCCGCCGGACTTGTAGGGCAGATACGAGAATTTCGCACCGGTCTTCTGCTCGAGGAAGACGGTCAGCACGTGATCCTCGCGCTTGGAGCCGGTGCCACCCATCTTGAACGGCGCGCTCGACGCCTTGGCGGCGTCGATGAATTCCTTCACCGTCTTGGGACCTGCGCTGTTGTCCCACAGCACGAACTGGTCGAGCGCGATCACCGAGACCGGGGTGAGTTCGCGCCAGTTGAACGGGATCTTCGCCGACAACGGCAGCATGTAGATCAGCGAATAGGCGATCAGGACCTTGTTCGGATCGCCCTCGCTGGACTTCATGTACATCAGCGCTTCCGCGCCCGATGCGCCGCCCTTGAGCGAGACGACGATCGGCTGCTTCATCAGGCTGTTCTTCTGGATCGCGGCCTGCATCATCCGCGCCATCTGGTCGGAGGCGCCTCCGGCGCCGGCCGCCACCACGATCTCCACCGGTTTGGTCGGCTCCCAGGCGGCATAAGCCGGCGTGCCGCAAAGCGCAGCGGCCAGCGCCATCGCGGCCTTCATTCCATGTCTCACGCGCGTCTTCCCTGTTTTTCGCCTATGTTATTGTTTGGACTGGATATTCACGATTTGTGTGAATGGCATTGTGCGGGCGAATGCCGGCCAGTTCAAGCCGGGCCGGTACAGCCCCGCTTATGACTTTGGAATAAGATCGATTGCAAGCGCGCGCTTGCAATCGCCTCGCGAAACCGGGGCCAGCAACCCCACCCGCTGTCGAAGTCCGTTCATCCTCGTTGCCGCGGCTCCATCAGACCGCGCGGTCTGATCATTTCTTGTTTTAAGTTCATGACTGTGGGAAATCCTGCAATGGAAGCCGAACAATCAGAGAACGCCGGATCAACCCCTGAAGAATAGATGACATGTACGAATACCTTCAGAGATCGCACTCATCGATCACGCTGGTCTGCATGGTCTTCATTGTTGTCGTCCTTGGCATCTGCAATCTCCTGTTTGGCGAGCTTGTTCCGGCCGGCGGAGGGCTCGGATGGGACGGCGTCACCTATGCCGATATGGTGCGCCGACTAGGCTCGATGATCAGCAACGGCGAACTCAGCCGATACTATTCGCAGCGGTTTCTTCCTTCGCTGATTGTGCGGATGATGCTGGAAGTCGCGGGGGCTGACCTCTCCGACCAGAACATCATTCGCGGCTTCGAACTGCTCAACCTGCTAGCGCTGGTTCTGGGCACTCTGATTTGGAAGCGGATGGCGGATCTGCTCTCGATCAGGACGAGCGGCCAATGGATCGGGTTCGCCAGCCTGTTCCTGAATTACTTTGCGACCAAGCATCTTCGATATGCTCCTGTCACGACAGATGGCGTCGCGCTGCTGGTGAACCTGCTTCTAATTTGGCTTTATCTTGAAAAATGGCCGCTGCTGCTCCTCGCCGCGACGATCGCAGGGTCTTTCGTCTGGCAGTTGAGTGGAGTCTACGGAGCCATTTTGCTGATCTCTCTGCACCTGAAACCGCAAGAAACCGGGGATGTCCAAATGGCCGCCGAGACTCTCTACGGGGGAAACCGTGAGACGCGCGCTTTTTGGGCGTTTATCGCGATCGCCATGGCAACGATCTCCATCATCGCGCTATCGCAACTCGCCGCAGCCCTCAAGACGGGCTCGGCGCTCCACGAACTCGCGATCTTTCTGACGGGCCTGCCGTCCCTCGTTGTCGTCGTATTCGCTCTCTGGATTCTCATCGGCCCCGTCTTGTTGAGGCGCTCTCCTTTCGCCATGCTTGCGGACGTGCCCTTGCATTGCTTTCTGCTTGCGGGAGCAGCATTGCTCATTCCCCAAATCGCATTCACCGCATTGTCAAACCCGGACGTCCCGAACCCAAGCGGCGTATTTTATGTTCTGAAGTTGATCGTCTTCCCGTTGACTGGCAGAGGCAAGTTCCTGATGGCCTTCCTGGCCGCGACGCTGCTTTGGGGGCCGGCCGTCCTGCTCGTGATGCTTCGATGGAAGGACGTCAGCGCCGAGCTGCGGAAGGTCGGCCTTGGTCCGGTCGGCGTCGTCGCCGCTACCTTGCCGCTGATACTCGTTACTGAATCCCGCTTCATACTCGGAGCCTGGCCCATTCTGGTCTTGGGGCTCGCCCTCGCGCTGGACAGATCCGGAGTATCGAAGTCCCTCGGATACGTGTTTGGCGCCCTGACGATCCTGAATACGCAGCTCTGGCTCAAGTTCAACATCGCACCATGGGAGGGCAACGACTATGCTGATCTCGCGGAACTCCCGAAGCAGATGTTCTTCCTCCACTACGGACCCTGGATGGGTTGGCCTGCCTACCTCTTGCAGCTTCCATTGGTTATTTTCGCCGCCTACCTGCTGTGGATTGCAATGCGGGTGAAGAACCCCGCATGCCAGCAGTAGCGATCGGACTGGCATCTTCACGCGTTCGGCACTCTCGATCATCGATGGCAGATGATCTGTCGAGAAATTCGCCCGTCCGGGTCGGTCGAGAGATGCTTGTCACATTCCTGTGGGACAGAGTTTGAAGGCAACCGAAAGCATCGGTCGCCATCGATCCTCGCTCTGGTGCTTTTGCAAGACATGACCTTCTCGCTCGCTCTGGGTCGCACACGCCGGGGAGCCATGCACGACTCCGATCGACGCTCCAGCACAGGGCAGTCCACGAACAGCCGAAGCGTTCTGTTGGTCCCGCCTGTCATGATTGCGGCCGTCGTCACAAGCCTTCTGATCGCGCCGGGCGCCGACGGGCTGCTGGGTGCATGTCTCGCAATGTTGATGCTGGCCATCGCGTGCAACGATGCCCGTCACTACCTCATTCCCAACGAGCTGACCGCCGCGGCCTTCGGACTTGCTTTCCTGCACGCCGCAGTCATCACGCCCAATGCTGGTGCATCATCCCTGTTCTGGATGGTCTTCCGCGCCTCTGCCGTAGCTCTGCCGTTGTTGCTTCTCATGGTGTTCTATCGCCATTGGCGAGGCCGGGAGGGATTGGGACTTGGCGACGTCAAGCTTGCCGCGGTCGCCGGTGCCTGGCTCGAACTCCCGACAGCGGCCGCGGTGATCGAGCTGGCAGCGCTTTCAGCGATTGCCGCCTATGTCGCGGGAACGGTCATGCGGAGGCGGCCACTGCGGGCGACCGCATTCCTGCCGTTCGGACTTTTCATGGCGCCGGCGATCTGGATCGGCTGGTTGAGCGAACATTTGCTCTTGCGCTGGGCATATCCCTGGCCCGGCTGACCCCCGCGGAGTCCGCGAGGTGATGCGCTTGTCTTGCGAGCCCGCTTTGGCCGTCGAAACACCGGGATGCCGCCGCGCTACTTGCCCTTCCAGATCGGCGTGCGCTTGTTGAGGAAGGCGTCCATCCCCTCGCGAAAGTCTTCGCTCATATAGGCCTTGAGGATCAGGTCCTCGCCTTCCTCGCGCGACAGCGTGCGGCGGATGCGGCGCACCGCCTCCTTGGTCGCTTCCAGCGTGAGCGGCGCGTGGCTGGCGACCAGCCTGGCGGTTTCGTCGGCACGGCGCCGCAGCGTCTCGACGTCCGGCACGATCTCGGTGAGCAGGCCGAGCGCCAACGCTTCCGGCGCCTCGACCAGCCGCGCCTTGAAGATCATGTCCTTGGTGCGCGCCGGACCGACCAGCGCGACGACACGGCTGATGTTGGACATCGACAGACAATTGCCGAGGGTCCGCGCGATCGGAAAGCCCATCCGCGTCGTCTCGGTGCCGATGCGAAGATCGCAACAGGCGGCGATACCGGCGCCGCCGCCAGTGCAGGCGCCGGCGATCGCCGCGATCACGGGCACGCGGCACTGTTCGAGCGTGCCGAGCACGCGGTCGATCCGGGCCTCGTAATCGAGCGCATCCTGCGCGGTCTTGAACGCGCGAAACTGGGAAATGTCGGTGCCGGAGGCGAACGCCTTGTCGCCGGCGCCGGTCAGGATCAGTGCCTTGATCGAACGGTCGGCGTTGATCTCGGTACAGATCTCCGCCATGCGGTCATACATGGCGAAGGTCATGGCGTTGCGCGCCTGGGGGCGGTTGAAGGTGATCCGCGCGATGCCGTCCGTGACGGAGTAGAGCAGGTCTTCGTTGGTGGTCGTCGGTGCGTTCATCGCGCGCTCACTTCACTTTCCAGAGTTGGTACAGGCCGCGCGGACGCGACCTGATCCTTTTTTGTCGCTTTACGCGACCTGGGCCTTGGCCATCGGCACCACGTCGCGTCCCTTCAGGACGTCCATGGCCGCCAGTACGCCACCACTCCGGTGCGGGATCTTCGCAAGATCCAGGCCCATCTCGACGCCCGCGAGCGTACCCATCAGCATCAGATCGTTGAAATGACCGATATGGCCGATGCGGAAGACCTTGCCCTTGACCTTGTTCAGCCCGGTGCCGAGCGACATGTCGAAGTTCTCCAGCACCACCTTGCGGAAGGCGTCGGCGTCGTGTCCGTCGGGCACGCGCACGCCGGTCAGCGCCGGCGAATGCGCGGCGGGATCGGCGCACTGCGTCTCCAGGCCCCACACCTTGACCGCGGCGCGCGTCGCGGCGCTGTGGCGCTTGTGGCGGGTCCAGACGTTCTCCAGTCCCTCTTCTTCCAGCATCTTGACGGCTTCGCGCAGGCCGTAGAGCAGGTTGGTCGCGGGCGTATAGGGGAAGGTGCCGAGCTTGTTGAAAGTGATGACCTCCTGCCAATCCCAATAGGAGCGCATGCCGGCATTGGCCTTCGCCACCGCGAGCGCCTTCTCGGAGACTGCGTTGAAGCCGAGGCCCGGCGGCAGCATCAGGCCCTTCTGCGAGCCTGCGACGGACACGTCGATGCCCCAGGCATCGTGCTCATATTCCATCGAACCGAGACCGGAGATGGTGTCGACCATCAGCAGCGCGGGATGCTTGACGCGGTCGAGCAGTTTGCGCACCTCCAGCGGTGGCGTCACGCAGCCGGTCGAGGTCTCGTTGTGCACGACGCAGACCGCCTTGATCGCGTGCTGCTTGTCGGCGACGAGGCGCTTCTCGATCTCGGCGAGATCGGCGCCGTGGCGCCAGTCGCTCGGGATGAAGTCGACGTCGAGCTTGAACTTGTCGGCGATGGCCTTCCAGAGCACGGCGAACTGCCCGGTCTCGCACATCAGCACCTTGTCGCCGGGCGCCAGTACATTGACCATCGCTGCTTCCCAGGCGCCGGTTCCGGACGAGGGGAAGATGACCACGGGTTGCTTGGTGCGGAACACCCGCTGCATCCCGGCCAGCACGCCGAAACCGAGCTCGGCGAATTCGGGGCCGCGATGGTCCAGTGTCGGCATGTCCATCGCCCGCAGCACGCGGTCGGGGACGTTGGTCGGTCCTGGAATCTGTAGGAAATGCCTTCCAGTATGCACGGTCATCGGCGTCCTTCCCGGTCTTTGAACCTGTCTTTGAGCCTGTCTTGGCTAGCGTCTCTTGGCTTGCGTCGGTCGGCCTGAGGCCTCAAGCCCCGGCGAGCCGTTCGCATATCATTATTCGCCGGGCTTGTCCCTCGCCCCAGGAACGTCGTCAATAGAGGTCCGTCAATGCACCAGAAGCAGGGCTCGCCTTGCCAAGGGCCGCGACCCTAGGCAAGACGGGGGCGGCGAACTGGCGAGAGCGGATCATGGCGACTGAAGTGGCCGGAAAATCAGGGGAATCGGCCAAAATGGACGGCTTGGCTGCACGTTTGGCCCGGGAGATCACCGGCGACGTCCTGTTCGACCGGTTCAGCCGTGGCCGCTACGCCACGGACGCCTCGTTCTACCAGATCGTGCCGGCGGGCGTGGTTGTGCCGCGCAACATGGACGAAGCCTTGCGGTCGCTGGCGATCGCCCGCGACGAGGGACTGAAGGTCACACCGCGGGGCGGCGGCACCTCGCAATGCGGCCAGACCGTCAATGACGGCCTCGTCGTCGACCTCTCGAAGCACCTCAACCGCATCCTGTCGCTCGACGTCGAGGGCCGCACCTGCGTGGTCGAACCCGGCATCGTGCTCGACGACCTCAACCGCCAGCTCAAGAAGCACGGCCTGTGGTTTCCGGTCGACGTCTCGACGGCCTCGCGCGCCACCATCGGTGGCATGGCTGGCAATAATTCCTGCGGCGGCCGCAGCCTTCGCTACGGCACCATGCGCGACAACACGCTGTCGATGGAGGCCGCCCTTGCCGACGGCACGCTGGCCCGCTTTGGCGAGGTGCCGCGCGATCTCTCCGAGGTCGAGGCAAACGACACGACCCGCGCCCTGTTCCGCGACATGCTCGAACTCGGCGCCCGCGAAGCCGACGAAATCATGGCGCGTTTTCCACAGGTGCAGCGCCGCGTCGGCGGCTACAATCTCGATGCGCTGGTGCCGCGCAACGCGCCCAACAACATGGCGCATCTGCTGGTCGGCTCGGAAGGCACCCTCGCCTTCACCACCAAGGTCGAGCTGAAGCTGTGGCCCGTCATCCGCAACAAGGCGCTTGGCATCTGCCATTTCGGCAGCTTCTACGAGGCGATGGATGCCGCCCAGCACCTCGTCAAGCTGAAGCCGATCGCGGTCGAGCTGGTCGACCGCACCATGCTCGCGCTCGGCCGCGACATCGCGATGTTCCGCCCCATCATCTCCGCCGCCATCAAGGGCGATCCGGATGCGGTGCTCGTGGTCGAATTCGCGGAAGAAGTCCAGGCGGACAATCTCGTGCGGCTCAGGCAGCTCGGCGAGCTGATGGGCGATCTCGGCTTCGGCTGGACCAACGACAAGCGCAAATGGGGCGGCGTGGTGGAGATCACCGAGCCGGCCCTTCAGGGCGGCATTGCCGATTTCCGCGCCGCCGGCCTCAACGTGATGATGTCGATGAAGCAGGAGGGCAAGCCGGTCTCCTTCGTCGAGGACTGCGCCGTGCCGCTGCCGCATCTTGCCGACTACACCGCGCGGCTGAACGAGGTGTTTGCGAAGCACGGCACCAGCGGCACGATGTACGCACACGCCTCCGAGGGCTGCCTGCACGTCCGCCCCGTGCTGAACCTGAAGCTGGACAAGGACGTCAGGGCGATGCGGGCCATCGCGGAGGAAGCCTTCGCGATGGTGCGCGAATACAAGGGCTCGCACTCCGGCGAGCATGGCGACGGCCTGGTCCGCTCGGAATTCCACGAGATTATGTTCGGCGAACGCCTCGTCGCAGACTTCAGGCAGGTGAAGCAGCGCTTCGATCCCGGCGGCGTCCTCAATCCCGGCAAGATCATCGATGCGCCCAGGATGGATGACCGCTCGCTGTTCCGCTACCGGCCGGACTATCGCGTTCCTGAGCTGAAGACGAAGCTGGACTGGTCGGCTTATCCCGGCGCCGGCGGCGGTTTCCAGGGCGCGGTCGAGATGTGCAATAACAACGGCGCCTGCCGCAAGCTCGAGGGCGGGGTGATGTGCCCGTCCTATCGCGCGACGCGCAACGAAAAAGACGTCACCCGCGGCCGCGCCAACACCCTGCGTCTGGCGATCTCCGGCCAGCTCGGCGCAGGCGCGCTCTCTTCCGACGAGATGATCGAGACGCTGAAACTCTGCGTCTCCTGCAAGGCTTGCCGCCATGAATGTCCGACCGGCGTCGACATGGCCAAGATGAAGATCGAGGTGCTCGCGGCACGCGCCGCATCCCACGGCCTGACGCTGCGCGACAGGCTGGTCGCTTACTTGCCGCGCTATGCCGTCCTTGCCGCGCGCCTCGCACCGCTCGCCAATCTGCGCAACCACAGCCCGCTATTGCGAAAACTGTTCGAGCGCTTTGCCGGCATCAGCGCGCGACGGGCGCTCCCCGCCTTCCGCAGCGACGTGTTCGTCCCTCCGTCGGACAGCGTGGGTCCACAGACCGGCCGCGAGGTCGTGCTGTTCGCCGACACATTCAATCGCATCTTCGAGCGCGAAAATCTCAACGCTGCACTACGCGTGCTCGCAGCCGGCGGCTATCGCGTGCACATGCCGAAGCCCGCGAACGGCAGCCGCCCGCTCTGCTGCGGCCGCACCTTCCTGTCCGCAGGCCTCGTCGATCAAGCCAGGTCCGAGCTCGATCGTCTGGTGGCCGCCTTCGCGCCCTTCGCCGCACGCGGCGTACCGATCGTCGGCCTCGAGCCGAGCTGCCTGCTGACGCTGCGCGACGAACTCGCCTCGCTGCGCAAGGACGACGACGCCAAGGCCGTCGGCGCCCATGCGCTGACCTTCGAGGAATTTCTGGTGCGCGAGGCCGAGGCGGGCCGGCTGCAACTGCCGCTCGGCACCATCGCCGACAAGGCCGTGGTGCACGGCCATTGCCATCAGAAATCCTTCGGCGCCTTCAAACCGGTCGAGCAGGTGCTGCGCCTCGTCCCCGGCCTTGAAGTCGAGACCATCGAGTCGAGCTGCTGCGGCATGGCCGGCGCCTTCGGCTATGGCGCCGAGACTTATGATGCATCGATCGAGATGGCCGAACTGTCGCTGCTGCCCGCCGTGCGGCGCGCAGGTGAGGCAACGCTTGTGGTCGCCGACGGCACCTCCTGCCGGCACCAGATCCACGATGGCACGAAGCGCGAGGCGCTTCATGTCGCGCGCGTGCTGGCCATGAGCCTCGATCGCGCCCAAACCCTGTCCCTCAATCCCGACGCAAAGGAACCTACCCATGGCTGACCTCTCCCTCGACACCGCCCGCAAGATCCTCGATGCGACCTTTGCCAAGGCCGCCGAGCTGAAGCTCAAGCCGCTGGTCGTCACCATCCTCGACGCCCGCGGCGTGCTCAAGCTGGCGGCGGCACAGGACGGCACCAGCCTGATGCGCGCCGAAATCGCGCACGGCAAGGCCTATGGCGCGCTCGCCATGGGTATGGGTTCGCGCGCGTTGTTCCAGCGGGCACAGGAGCAGCCCTATTTCATCGACGCGGTGAACACGCTTGCAAGGGGCTCGCTTGTGCCGGTCCCCGGCGGCGTGCTGATCATGGACGGCACGACGCTGCTCGGCGCCGTCGGCGTCTCCGGCGACACCTCCGACAATGACGAGGCGAGCGCCGTAGCGGGTATCCAGGCGGCGGGGCTCAAGGCGAACGCGGGGTGACCCCCGGGCATCGGCGTGAAATGCGCGGGAAGACTCAGTCCGACCATCCTGCTATCGCTATAGCCGGCGCAGGGGATCTGCGCCTGGCTTGCAATCCCGAGAGTGCCCAGGCCCCATGATCTCACCGGCCGAGACAGTCTCGCCAAGCACATCCATCATCGCGCTGCTATGCACGCGCGGGATGGAAACCTTTCTGTCAAATACACTATCGGGCCTGTTGCGGGCGGGCGTAGCGCCGGGCCAGATTCTCGTCGCCTGTCCATCGAACGCCGAGGACGCTGTCCGACGCGCAACAACCGGTCAGTCGCCGCAAATCGCCATGCTCGTGGATGCGTCGCTGCCCACGACCGCCGAGGACCAATATGTCGGCTTCGGCACGCCGGGCTTCAGCGTCATTTCCTGGGCCAAGATCGCCCTCATCCGCCGCCTGATCGAACGGCATGATCACCTCGTCTACGCCGATCTCGACATCGGATGGCTGCGCGATCCGCTACCCTACCTTGCACAGGTCGCAAGCCGGTATCCAATCGCGTTCCAGACCGAGGGATTGCCGCGCTTTCCGCCCGCCCTATGTTGCGGGTTCATATCGTTGCGCCGCTCGGATCGCGCAATCGAATTCCTGGACGCGCTGCTAGCGAAGAGCCGCGAAAACGATCACGGCGGGCTGATCGACGACCAGGCCGCATGCCAGCAACTCATCGACCGCGACCCAGCCTGGTTGAAGGACATCTGCTTCCTGCCGGAGGCATTGTTCGTCAACGGCCTCGGCTATCGCACCGCGCAACAGGATGGGATGCCTCCCGTCAGGCTCGAGGGCGAAATTCAGCCCTTCATGCTCCACGCCAACTGGACGGTGGGCCTCGACAACAAGCGGCGCCTCCTCGCCTCGGCGCATTGCTGGTTCATCGACGACGTCGTCGATCCCGCAGCGTCGGCGGCGACTTCGCTCACCACGTCCGTGCCGGACGACACGCCGCTGCTCTCGATCCTCTATCCCGTCTTCGATGTCCGCGGCGACGTCGCCGATCATCTCCGCCACTGGATCGACCGCCAGCAGCAGGTCGCGCCGGAGCGCTTCCAAATCGTCGTCGCCGCGAGCACAGACACGCCAATCAACGAAGCCGGCTTGCAGAAGGTGCTGCGCCCCGGGGACGTTCTGCTCAGGGTTCCGCAGGCGTGTCAGGACACCGAGCTCTGGAACGCGGCCGCCGGCGCGGCGCGGGCGAACTGGCTGCTGTTCGTCGAGGCTCACGGCTGGCCGGACAGCGACGCGATCGCAACACTGATCGCATGGATTGACGCCAACCCCGACAAGCGTGCCTGCAATTTCCGGATCAGGAATCCCGACCATTTTCGCGTCGCCCGGCTGATGAAGCGCTGGTTTGCGCAGACCCAGCAGGAGTGGATCAAGCCTACGACCTGGCCACGCCTGCATCGCACCGCCTTTGCGCTTCGCCGCGATGTCTTCGACAGACTGGGCCCTATCGAGCCTTTTGGCCAATTCGGCCCGCCCCTGCTTTCGGCGCGTCTGCATCAGGGCGGTGTCACCGTCTCGACCTTGCCGACGTCAGGACTCATGCATGATGACGCGTCCGAGATCGTCGTTCACATCGAGGATACCGCCAATTACGCGCGAGGCGAGCTGACCGCGCGCGCCGCAGCTGCAGACCCGGAATTCTTCGAGAATTATTTCGGACCCTCGCCGTTCCACGGAGCCGCCCCCATCCTGGCGGGCGGCCCAGCACGCCACATGATGCTTGGAGTGCTGATGGCAGCCATGCGGCGGCCTCGGGGTGCGATCGCCCTGCTGCGCCAGGCAGTACGGCTCGTGCCGTCGCTCGCGCCTCTTCCCCTGCGGCAAGCGTGGCTCGCGGCGCGCATCAAGCTCGACGCCTTTCTTGTGATGCGCCTGCCGGTCCCTCAAGCTATTGCCTGGCACCGCTTCAGGGCCTCGCACAGCGACATCGTCCGCGCCGAACAGCTGGCGTGGATGCTGGACAATCCCCTGCCACCGATCCTCGCAAACCAGACGATCCCGGCCGTCGTGATGACACGGCACGCGATCATCGGCCTGCATACGCTGGAATATGCGAGCGGCACGGCGCTGCGTTGGACCCATCCTGTTTGTCTTCTGCGCCTCGCGGCAGGCCGCAGGGTGACCGTGAAGCTCGAGACGCGGCACCTGCGACCGGGACTGACGTCACGGCACCTCCAGGGCGTGATCCCCGGGGGCAAGCCGGTGGCTATTGAAATCGATGCTTCCGGCGATATCGTCCTGCGCGCCGAGACGCCCTCCACCTCGTCCGGAATCGCCGATGTCCTGGTGATCGCGCCAGAACTGGTCGAGCCAGCCATTGCAGGGGCGAATGAGCGGCGCCTCGGCCTGCCGCTGTTCGGGATGACGGTCGAATTCAGCTGACGCTGGCGGAGGCAAAACAGCTTCGGCCAATCGGAAACCTGTCAAGCCCGGCAGGCGACGCAGACAAATGGATTCAGGGCTTGCGTCGGCGCTACGGAATGACGGTGAAAGCCTTTGAAAGCCACAAGCCCTTGCGTTGGGCGACGGGCAAAACACCCCATCCATGGGTCGATACCGACCGGCAAAAATATTCGCCTTTACAGAAATTCGGAATAGGCGGATATTGCGCGCACTCCGGCCCAAGGAAGAGGGGCGTATCGCGATCGTCACGAACGCGGGCCGGACGGCGGTGGACGTGGATCACGTCGGCGCGAAGGGCTTCGCAGGGCGGGCAACCGTGAGCGAGGCCGGCGCGCACACGACCGGCGTGATCTGCGTACGGCCAAATCGTGTGGTCCTGGCGCCCGCAGGCTGGCGTCAAGGGTTGCGGTGATGCGTGCTATCCGACCGGATATGCGCATCGTCAGCCGCGACACGACGGGGGCAATAGTGCAACGCTCCCCGGGGAGAGCACGACATACGCCGTCAAACCACTGCGCAGGGAAGGCCGGGATGCTCCGGTTGCCCTGTTACCCGCTGTGCAGCGTAGCGCAATCTACTCATGGCATGGCGGTCGATGGGAGCCAGCCGGCTCCCGGCCTTCCCTGCGCCCTTTCATTGAAAGGGCGTGACATGGTCAGCAAACTCGGGCGAACCGCGCCGCGAGAACGCGAAGGCGCGCCTGCCGCGAACGCCTTTGCTATTGATTTCACCAACCCGCTGATGAAGCATATGCGTGAGCACGCTGTCGAATGGAGTTATCGGCCGGCAGGCGCGACAAGTAACAATAAAGACTGAGAGTGCCGATTTTGAACGACATGCCCCAAGGACTAGCAACGGCGCCGCGCGCTGCCGATACGCGTCCGCCGCTCGTCACGATCATTGTCGTGAACTACAATTACGCAGCATTCATCGATCAATGCATTCGCTCGGTCGCCGCACAAGACTACCAGAACATTCAATGCCTGGTCCTCGACTGCGCTTCGACCGATGGTTCCGCATCGGTGATCGAGACCGCGCTCGAACGCCAGAGCGATCCACGCTTTCGGTTCATCAAACGGGATGTCAACCACGGGCATCTCGCCAATGCCCTTTCGGTGATCGACCAGATCGAGGGCATATTCGTCAACTTCCTCGACTCCGACGATTTTCTTTTTCCCGAGTTCGTCTCCACCCATGTGCGGGCCCATTTGAACGATCTCAATTCAGCCGCGGTCAGCGTCTCGGATCAGATCCAGGTGGACTCGACCGGCCAGGTGCTCGCCGGCACCTGCCACTGGCACCAAAAATGGAGGGCGCAAGACCCGGCGAATGCCTGGTGCGACATATCGAATGCGCGAAGCTGGCTGCCGAGATCGCCGCAATGCCCGGACCGGGCCGCCGCTGTCACGCTCAGCTTCGTGCCTGCCTGGTGGAGCAGTTGGCCCAAGGACCGCTGGATCTGGGGAACGACCAGCGCGATGATGTTTCGCAACAGCATCATCCAGGCGCTGGCGCCGGGTGAGGCCGAGTTGAGTGGCTACGGTCCGCTCAATGTCGACGGTTATTTCGCAAGATTTGGCCATTCGGTCGGCGGAACCCTTGTCATTGACTCCACCCAGGGAGCTTACCGTCGGCACGGAAGGAACGTCTGGGCCACCAATCCCGTCTTCGGAGGTCAGACCGCGAACAGTGTTCAGGACGAGCCCGTCCGTACGAGCGTTCTACAAGGTCTCGCCTGCAAGGTCCTGATGGCCCGCTACGAAGATCTCATCCGCCTGCTCGGCAGCGAGCTTTATTACTCGATCGCCTGGCAATTGATGTCGAACGACGAATTCCTGGGTTTCGCGACAGGCCACCCATCCGATCGCGCGACATGGGAGAACACAATCAGCTCCGCGAACGCGGAATTGCCGCTGGCGTTCGCCGGGGTCACTCGGTTGCGGGGCCTACGGAAGCGGCTCCGAAACGCCGCGCAGAGGATTTGGCAATGAGAATTGCCGGCGTTCGGACGAGCACATTCCGCACACCGGCTCGTCCTCCCGCGCGAGGAATTGGTCGAGTTCGTCGTCACTCGACGTCGGATCCAGCGGCGCATAGCTTAGATAGGGATCCCACTTCGTTGAGAGCTCGTACTTTGCCTTCTGAAGACCGAGATACGCCAAGGGCGCACACTTCCAGATCTTGCCGTCGTAGAGCTGCTTGCAATGCCTTGCCGGACAAATCTCCCAGCTCCGGCGTGGATTGCCGTCCTCGAATGGCATCATATCGGCCCCGGCACCGATGTACCGACGCGTCCACACGCCGTGGGACAACCAATGATGGACGACGGTGCCGTGCTCCTTTTGCCAGCGCTCGAGCAAATCGATGCTCGGGCGCAGTCGCTCCCGATAGGCCGCTGAGTCGTGATGGACCGACAGCGCAATATCGCAGTTGCCGGCGGCTTTCATCACTAGCGGCAAGTCAGGATGCCGGCGGAGCAGAAAGCCGTTGGTGATAATTCTTATGCGCGCATCGGGCCAATGCCGCCTCACGAGTGGCACAAACGCGGACAGACGCGGATGGACCGTCGGCTCGCCGCCGAGCAGGCAGAATTCCTCCATCGCAACGCGATTGGCCCAGCCCCCCATCCATCGGTCCGCCTCATCCAGATCGAGATTGCCAGTATGCCCCTGGTCCGAATAGTGCGAGCAGCTCTCGCAGGCGAGATTGCAGGCATGGGTCACGTGCAACTCGAGTCGATTGATCCGACGAAGTGGACTGCGTGGCGTTTCGCTGCGGAACATCCGGGAGAGTTGGGCAAGGAGACTCACGTCAATGCCCCCTCAGCGCCCCGTCCAGACCGGCTTGCGCTTCTCGCCGAACGCCTTCAGCCCCTCCTTGGCATCCTCGGTCATCGCGAGCAGCGCGATCTGGCTTTCGGTGTAGGCAATGCTCTCGTCGAACGACATCGCGGCGATCGCGCGCATGGCGTATTTGCCGCGGCGGATCGCGGTCGGGGATTTATCAATGATGCGGCCGATCAGCCAGTCGACCTTCGCATTCAGTTCGGCGGCCGGCACGACGTAGTTGAGAAGGCCCGCAGCTTGCGCGGCCTTTGCATCGAACGGCTCGCCGGTGAGCGCCCATTCGTTGACGAGCCGCGGCGGCGCGATGCGCTGCAACAGGGCGAGCACCTGCATCGGGAACACGCCGACCTTCACTTCCGGCAGGCCGAAGATGACATGATCGGCCGCAATCGCCATATCGGTCATGCAGAGCAGGCCCATGCCGCCGGCCATGCAGACGCCGCCGACCCGCGCAATGGCCGGTTTGGTGGCGTTCTGTGACAAACGTAACAGATCGGCATAGTCGACATTTGGTTTGGAATGGTCCATCGCGAAAGCGGCGCCGGAATTCTGCAGATCGGCGCCCGCGCAGAACGCCTTGTCGCCCGCGCCCGTCAGCACGATGACGCGAACGTCCTTGTCGTCATGCGCATCGCGATAGCCCTTGGTGATGCCGGCGATCACATCGCCGTTCAGCGCGTTGCGTTTCTCGGGCCGGTTGATGGTGATCCAGAATGCCTGTCCACGTTTTTCGGTGATCACGGCTGTGCTGTCGGTCATGGCGCGCTCGCTTCCCTGCTCCCGTTTTGTCGCCATTTGCGGCAGGTCGGGCCGCAGGCGCAAGGGCAAATTGACGCACACTCACCGTAGCGTGTGGGCGCAACTTCGCTTCGCGATTGAATTGTGGGCTACGGCCACTATCCTGACTGGAGATTTTATCACCGATGAGCCCTTTCATGCGCGCCCCCCTCGCATTGCTGCTGGCAGGCTCGATCGTCCTGTGCGGCGGCACCGCAAGCCGCGCGGCCGATGCGGCGAAACTCGCGCTCGTGATCGGCAACGCGAAATATCCCGACAACGAATTCGTGCTGAATGACGCGACCAACGATTCGCTCGCCGTTGCCGAGGAATTGAAGCGCGACGGTTTTGTCGTCGACCAGCAGAGCGACCTCACCGCCGACACCATGCGGCAAGTGCTGGATCGCTTCTATGCCCGTATCGAACGCGGCGCGGTCGCGCTGATCTTCTTCGACGGCTTCGGCATCCAGTCCAACCGGCAGACTTATCTGCTGCCGGTCGATGCGCAGATCTGGACCGAGCCGGACGTGTCGCGCGACGGCTTCAGCGTCGATACCATTCTCGCCGAGATGAATACGCGTGGCGCCGCGATCAAGATCGCACTGATCGATGCTTCCCGACGCAACCCGTTCGAACGACGGTTCCGCCGCTACTCGGCGGGCCTTGCGCCGGCGATCGCGCCGAACAACTCGCTGGTGCTCTACTCGGCCGCGCTCGGCGCGGTCACGGCGGGCGGCAAGACCGATCGTGGCCTGTTCGTCGCCGAGTTGCTGCGCGAAATGCGCGCACCGAACATCGGCGCCGAACAGGCGCTGGCCAACACCAGGAACGGCGTGGTCGCCGCCACCAACCGGGAGCAGGTACCGTGGCTGTCATCCTCATTGACCACTGAGTTTTCGTTCGCGGGGCAGGTGACTGGGCCGCCGGACAACAAACCCGCGAGCCAGACGCAGACGAAGCCCGGGGTTCAGCAGCCTGCCTGCGAGGTGCCGCAGGCAGAGCCGGCCCCAGGTGCCGACGATCTCGCAAGGGATCCCGTCATTGCCGACCTCACCCGCAAGATCGCGGCCAACGGCAACGACACCGTCTCGCGCTACAAACGCGGCCAGGTCTACGCGATCAAGCGCGCCTACGCGCTCGCCATGCAGGATTTCGACGGCGTGATCCGCCGCGATCCCAGGGATGCCGAAGCGCTCAACAACCGCTGCTGGACGCGTGCTGCGACCGGCGACCTGCCAGGTGCGCTGGCCGACTGCAATCTGGCCCTGCAGATGAACCCCGGATTGAGTGATGCGTTCGACAGCCGCGGACTGGTCAACCTCAAGCTCGGGCGGAACCCCGAGGCCATCAAGGACTATACGGACGCAATCCAGCGCAATCCGCGATCCTCATCCTCGCTGTTCGGCCGCGGCATTGCCACCCGCAGGAGCGGCGGCGACGGCGCCAATGATATCGCACAGGCAAAATCCATGAACCCGAACATCGCGAAGGAATTCGCCGGCTACGGCGTCTCGGAGTGCGTGCCCTAGAGTGTCGGTGCCTTTTTGATCCAGACCTTGTTGTCGTGGAATGCAGCCCCGCCGATCGGCGCGACGGTGTCCGCGCCCGTCAGCATGTTGATGCCCCGGCCACCAATATGATCCTTGTTGGGGTGAACGGACTCGGCGATCAGCACACCCCGCCGCACACCCTCGAACAGGATTGCGATCAGGGTCGTCTCACCGCGGCTGTTGCCGAGCGTCACCGCGTCGCCGCCGGCGATGTCGAGGGCAGCGGCATCCATTGGATGGATCATCACGCTCGCCTTGCCCTCGCGCGCCTGCGAGGACGGCGTCTCGTTGAAAGTGGTGTTGAGAAAGCTGCGCGAGGGGCTGGTCGCGAGGCGGAACGGATGGGCCTGGTCGCTATGCTCGATCACTGCCCAATGGTCCGGCAGCGACGGCATCTTGTCGAAATCGCCCATCGTCTGGCCGAAAGGCGGATGCGCCCAATCGGCCTTGAAGTGGAATTTCTTGTCGGCATGAGCAAAACCGTCGAGATAATGCGAGGTGCGGAAATCCGGCTGCAGGTCGCGCCAGAGGTCGGCTTCGAGGCCCGCGATATCGCCATGATTGCTGAGCTTGAGCGTCGCGTCGATCAATTCGCGCGGCGTCATCTCGAAACCCGGATGCTTCGCGCCGAGCCGCGGCGCCAGCGCCTGCAAGACCTGATGATTGGAGCGACATTCGCCGGGCGGGTCGATCAGCCTGGGACCGACAGAAATATGCTGGTGCCCGCCGCCGTAATAGAGATCGTCATGCTCCATGAACATGGTTGCCGGCAGCACGATGTCGGCCATCTGCGCCGTCTCGGTCATGAACTGCTCGTGCACGGCCACGAACAGATCCTCGCGCGCAAAACCCTGCCGGACCAGCGCCTGCTCCGGCGCCACCGTCATCGGATTGGTGTTCTGGATCAGCATCGCCTTGACCGGTCCCTTGCCGAACAGCGCTTCGGCATCGCCGGTCAGGACGCGGCCGATCTGCGACTGGTCGAGCGCACGTGTGGTCTTGTCGATCGCGTCGTGGCCTTCGATGAGGGATTCGTTGAAGTGCCACAGGCCGAAATTGTTGAAGAAGGCGCCGCCGCCCTCATATTGCCATGCGCCGGTCACCGCGGGGATGCAAAGCGCCGCATGCATCTGGGTCGCGCCGTTGCGCGAACGGGTGAAACCGTAGCCGAGGCGGAAGTAGGTCCGCTGGGTCTCGCCGACCGCCCTGGCGAACGCCTCGATCTCCGCCACCGGCACGCCAGAGATCGCCGAGGCCCACTCCGGCGTGCGTGTGCTCAGATGCGCCTCGAGCTCGGCGGGGCAGTCGGTGTATTTGTCCATATAGGCGCGATCGGCGTAGCCGTCGCGAAACAGTACATGCATGACGCCGCAGGCGAAGGCGCCATCGGTGCCGGGCCGCAGGAGGATCTTGATGTCCGCCTGCTTCATGGTGTCGTTGTCGTAGATGTCGATCGCCGCGATCCTGGCGCCGCGCTCCTTTCGCGCGCGCGCCGCATGCGTCATCACATTGACCTGCGTATTGACGGGATTGGTGCCCCAGATTACCACGAGGTCGGAAAGAGCCATTTCGCGCGGATCGACGCCGGCGATCTTGCCGGTGCCGGTGGCAAACCCGATGCGCGCGACATTGGCGCAGATGGTCTGGTAGAAGCGCGAATATTTCTTCACATGCGTGAGCCTGTTGAGCCCGTCCCGCATCACCAGGCCCATCGTGCCGGCGTAGTAATAGGGCCAGATCGATTCCGCGCCGAACTCGCGCTCGGCCTCGTTGAAGCGGTGTCCGATCTCGTCCAGCGCCTCGTCCCACGAGATGCGCGCGAACTGGCCGGAACCCTTTGGCCCGGTGCGACGCATCGGATACATCAGCCGTTCGGGATGATGGATACGCTCGGCATAGCGGGCCACCTTGGCGCAGACCACGCCGGCCGTATAAGTCTGCTTCTTCGAACCGCGGACGCGGCCGATGCTGCGGCCTTCGACCACCTCGACGTCGAGGGCGCAGGCCGACGGACAATCATGCGGACAGGTCGAGTGGCGGATTTCGATCTTGGCGTGCTGGTTCATACGCAAATTCGTAACACCAAAAAACCGGCCCGCCGAGCGCATTTTCCCGGCAATGCCCATGCGATTTGCTCAATCCGCACGCGCCGCCGGTTCCTGCCGCGACCGCGGAAGACGGCAGGGCCACACCGGAATCCGCCCGTTATTCCCGGCGCAATCGGCTTTGTAAGGCGTCGACAGTCCGCATCCCCTGCCGCTACAGTGCCTCCCAACAAGAACGACATCAGGGAGGTGGGCGTGACGGCTCCAAGATTTACGCTGGCGCTGGCCGCCGGCCTGCTCGGCGCATTCGCCGCAGCGCCATCACGGGCGCAGGACTATCCCACACATGCGGTGCGGATCATCGTTCCCTTCGGCGCCGGCGGGCCGGCCGATGTCGCGGCCCGGCTGATCGGCAATGCGCTCCAGGAAAGCTTTGGCCAGCCCTTCGTGATCGAGAACCGCACCGGTGCGGGCGGTGTCATCGGCACGGTTGAAGCGGCGAAATCGCCGGCCGACGGCTACACGCTGCTGATGATGTCCAACACCCAGACCGCAAACGAATCCCTGCTGACGCCGGACAAGCGCAAATACGAGCTGATGCGTGACCTTGCGCCGATCGCACCGGTGAACGCGTCGGATCTCGTCATCGTGGTGAACCCGCAGGTTCCGGCCAAGACGCTGCAGGAGTTCATCGCCCTCGCCAAAGCCGAACCGGGCAAGCTGAACTACGCCTCATCGGGCCAGGGCACGCCCTATCACATGGCGGGCGAGCTGTTCAAAGCGATGGCCGGCATCGACCTCGTCCACGTCCCCTATCGCAACAGCGGCGAGGCACGCAGCGGGGTGATCGGAGGTCAGGTGCAGATGATGATCGACGCCGTACCGGCGATGGCGCCGAACATCGGCGAGAACCAGGTCCGCGCACTCGCGACCACCGGCAAGCAGCGCTCGGCGGTTTTGCCCGGCGTTCCGACCGCTGGCGAAGCCGGCTTATCCGGCTATGAGGCCACGATCTGGCTCGGCCTGATGGCACCGGCCAGCACGCCACGGCCTGTCGTCGACAAGCTCAATGCCGCCGTGAAGGCAATGGTGAAGCGACCCGACATCGTCAAGCTCTGGACCGAGCAAGGCGCCGTCCCCATGTCCATGACGCCGGAGGAGTTCGAGACGTTTATGCGTGGCGACATCAATAAATGGGCCGATGTCGTCAAGAAGTTCGACAAATCCTGAGACCATAGGTCGAGCATGCCCACCATTCAGTTCCAGCTCAACGGCACGGCGATCACGGTGGATACCGATCCCGATCATACCCTGCTCGACACGTTGCGCGGCCGGCTGGGCGTCACCAGCGCCCACTTTGGCTGCGGCGCCGGTGATTGCGGCGCCTGTCATGTCATGGTCGGCGATCGCGCGATGGCCTCCTGCGACATGCCGATGTGGTCGGTCGCGGACAAGGAGGTCGTCACGGTGGAAGGGCTCGGCACGGCGGAGCGCCCGCATCCGCTGCAACGCGCATTCATCGCCGAACAGGCGATGCAATGCGGCTATTGCGCCTCGGGAATCCTCATCAGCGCGGCGGCGCTGCTGAGGCGCAATGCGTCGCCGACGGAGGCTGAGGTCAGAACGGCGCTCGATCGCAATCTGTGCCGCTGCGGATCGCACAATCGGATGGTCCGCGCCGTGTTGCGGGCGGCCTCGGACATGGCCACCCGATGACGTCCCCTTCCTCTCAACTGCCGGTCAGCCTCGCGGCCAATCCAAGACTGTCGTCCTGGGTCAGGTTTACCGATGAAGGCCGCGTGGCGATCTCGCCCGGCAAAGTCGAGATCGGCCAGGGTATCGTCACGGCGCTGGCCCAGATCGCAGCGGACGAGCTAGACGTCGACATTTCCAGGGTCCAAATGATCCGCGCCTCGACCGCATCAAGTCCGAACGAAGGCGTCACCTCGGGCAGCCTGTCGGTCCAGCAGTCCGGCCGCGCGCTGCGGCACGTCTGCGCCGAGGTGCGTCAGCGCTTCCTCGCCGCCGCTTCGGAGCGTCTCGGCGTCGATTCATCGCGGCTCGACATCGATGACGGCACGATCTCTGGTCCCGGCAATGTCAGGACGAGCTATTGGGAACTGGCCGGCGACGTCTCGCTCGACCACGATGCCACCGAGGGCGCGATAGCAAAGAGCGCTGCGATGCGCGCCGTCGCCGGACATTCGGTCTCGCGCGTCGACATTCCCGACAAGGTTTTCGGGCGGCCGCGCTTCATCCACGACTCCCTGCTGCCGGGCTTGCTGCATGGACGCGTGCTGCGTCCGGACGCCCCGGGCGCAAAGCTGATGGCGCTCGACGAAGGCGCCGCGCGCGCCGTTCCGGGTCTCGTTGCGATCGTCCGTGACGGCGGCTTTGCCGGCGTGGTCGCTGATAGCGAAGCGGCGGCGGACGCCGCGCTCAAGGCTTTGCGCAAGGGCGCAGCATGGTCGGCCGGCGGGCCGCTGCCTGACGAAGATGATCTGGCAGGCTTCCTGAGGAGCCAGCCGATCGAGACCACCGTCATCGACAGCCGGACGGCGACATCGAAGAAGACGGCTGCGCGTACCCTTCGACGGCAATACACCCGCCCCTACATCGCGCATGCCTCGATCGCACCTTCCTGTGCCATGGCGCAATGGGAGGGCGATCGTGTCCATGTCTGGACGCACAGCCAGGGCATCTATTTGCTGCGCGCCGACCTCGCGATCGTGCTCAAGCTACCGGCCGAAAATATCGTCGTCGAGCACATGGAGGGAGCCGGCTGCTATGGGCACAATGCAGCCGACGACGTTGCGCTGGATGCGGTGCTGCTGGCGAAGGGTGCCGGCGGTCGTCCCGTCAGGGTTCAATGGTCGCGGCATGACGAGATGTCCCATGCGCCGTTTGGCGCCGCCATGGCCATCGAGATCGCGGCCGATCTCGATCCAGACAATAACATTGTCGGCTGGCGCCACGATATCTGGAGCAACGGCCATGCGGCGCGGCCGGGGCGCGCGGCGCAACCGGCCTTGCTCGCGGCGAGCGAAATCGAAAACCCCTCCCCGCGCATGCTCTCGACGAACCCGCCCACCGCCAATGGCGGCGGCGGCGATCGCAACTCCGTTCCGGTCTATGACCTCCCGGCCTGGACGATCACGAGCCACCGGCTGCTGACCATGCCGGTGCGCACCTCGGCGCTGAGGACCCTCGGCGCACAAGGCAATGTGTTCGCGATCGAATCCCTGCTCGACGAGATCGCTGCGCTGCGCGGCGAGGACCCGATTGCGTTCCGTCTGCGACATCTCCGCGACGAGCGGGCACGCGAGGTCGTCCGAGTAGCGGCGCGACGGGCGCAATGGAAACCGTCCAAGCGCCCCGGCGTCGGACACGGCGTCGGCTTTGCCCGCTACAAGAACACAGGAGCCTATTGTGCCGCGATTGCGGAGATCGAAGGCACCGACGACATCCGCGTGAGGCGGCTGACGCTTGCGGTCGATGTCGGCGAAGCCATCAATCCGGACGGCGTCATCAACCAGATCGAAGGCGGCGCCATCCAGGCAACGAGCTGGGTGCTGAAGGAACGTGTTCGCTTCGACCGTACCGGCATCACATCGACGTCGTGGTCGGACTATCCGATCCTGACATTCAGCGAGGCTCCGGTGGTGGATGTCGAGATCATCCACCGGCCGGACATCGCGCCGGTCGGCGCCGGCGAAGCCGCCCACGGCCCGGTGACGGCGGCAATCGCGAATGCGGTCTATGATGGCCTCGGCGTACGCGTGCGCGACCTGCCGATCACGCGCGACAGGATTATCGCAGCCATGGAGCTTGCATCGTGACGACAGTCAACATTCTGAGCGGCGGCGCCGCGCAAGGCCTGGTGCGCGGCCTCATCGAGGCCTTCGAGGCGCAAACCGGCCTCGGCATCGATGGTGAGTTCGGCGCTGTCGGCGTGATGGCCGACAAGCTCCGCGGCGGCACGCCGGCCGATCTGGTCATCCTGACGCAGGCGTTGCTCGCCAAGCTCGCCGAGGAGAAGCTCGTCATCCCCTCCTCGATTACGGACATTGGCCGGGTCGAGACCGCGCTGGCGGTGCGCAGCCGGGATCCCAGGATGACAGTGAAGACTGAAGCCGATTTGCGCGACGTGCTACGCGGTGCCGATGCGATCTTCGTCCCTGATATCAAGGCCTCGACCGCGGGGCAGCACGTCGCAAAGGTGCTGGACCAGATCGGGATCGCCTATGAGGTCGCATCGCGGCTCAAGATCTTTCCGAACGGCGCGACCGCGATGCGGGAGCTTGCGGCCTCCACGGCACAGAGGCCGATCGGATGCACGCAGGCAACCGAGATCATCGCGACCGACGGCATCGCGTTATCAGGATCGCTACCGCCGGGATGCGAGTTGGTGACGATGTACACGGCCTGCGTCACCGCGGGGGCCGCACATTCGAAAGAGGCCGCCGCGCTGGTCGCTCTGCTCGCTGGCGCAGACCAAAAGGCGCTGCGCCAGCGCGTGGGCTTTGCCGGCTAGAGGCAAGCTCTATCTGTGCAATTGGGTGAGACCGGTCGGCGGGCCGTCAACGGCGGTCCAGCCGCCATCGACGAATAGCGTGCTGCCGCTGACATAGCCCGCGGCGTCCGACGCGAGGTAGGCGACGGCGGTCGCGACCTCGTCTGCGCTGCTCCAGCGGTTGAACACGGTATGGCCGGCGTAGAGATTGTAGATGTCCGGGCGCTGCTTGAACGGACCGGTCAGCGCGGTCTCGGCGATGCTCGGCGCAATCGCGTTGACACGGACGCCGGCGCGGCCGACCTCGGAGGCAAAACCCTTCACCAGCAGGCCGATCGCCGCCTTGGTCGAACCGTAGACGCCAAGACCGGGCTCGATGGTCACGGCACGCACCGAGGAGCAGGCAATGATGCTGCCGCCCTTCTGCTCGACCATGATGCGGCCGAAGGCCTGGAAGAACCAGACCGTGCCCTTGACGTTGAGATTGAGGACGCGATCGAGATCCTCCTCGGTGTAATCGAGGATGGTCTTGCGGATATTGAGACCGGGCGTCGTCACGGCGATGTCGAGCCGCGAAACTTTCTGCATCACGGTTCTGGCGAGCGCGTTGACGTCCGCAGCGCTCGCGGCGTCACAGCTGGCTGCTTCCGCCCAGCCGCCCTTGTCGCGAATGCCGGCGGCGGTCGCTTCGGCCCCCTCGAGCGCACGATCGGCGCAGACGACACGGGCACCGAGCCCGGCCAGCGCCTCGGCCGACGATTTGCCGATGCCCGATGCGGCGCCGAGCACCACGGCCGTCTTGCCGGTGAGATCGAAGAGCTTGCGATAGTCGGTCACGGACGAATTCCCCCTGGTGTGCTAACCCTTGTAGCCCATCAGCAGGCGGGGCAGCCACAGCGAGAACGCAGGGACGTAGGTTACGAACATCAGAGCTGCAATCAGGGCAGCATAGAACGGCAGGATGGTGCGCATCACTGCGCCCACCGAGATGCCGCCGATGGCGCAGCCCACGAACTGCGTTGTTCCGACCGGCGGGGTGTTCAGCCCGAGGGCGCAGTTGATCAGCATCAACATGCCGAACTGCACCGGATCCATGCCCGCCTTCATCGCGATCGGCAGGAAGATCGGCGTGCAGATCAGGATCGTTGCCGCCATGTCCATGAAGGTGCCGAGCACGAACAGGATGACGTTGATCAGCAGGAAAATGACCCAGGGTTGCGAGGACACCTTGCTCATCAAGTCGCCGGCGAAGTCGGCCACCTCGTAGAGCCCCATCAGGTACTGGAACATGGTGGAGACGCCGATCAGCAGCAGCACGACGCCCGTCGTCTTCACCGCCTTGGCCGCGGCCCGCAGGAAGTTCGGCAGGGTCATGGTGCGGTAGATGAAAAAGGTCAGCAGGATCGTGTAGGTGACCGCGACAGCGGCGGATTCCGTGGCCGTGAAGACGCCGGACAGGATGCCCGCCAGGATGATGCCGACGATCAGGAGGCCGGGCAATGCCGCCGCGAACGAGCGGAACACCTCGGCCCAGCCCGGGAACTTGCCGGCCGGATAGCCGCGCTTCACCGCGACGGCGTAGGCGGCAACCAGCATGCACACCATCAGCACGAGCGCCGGGAGGAGGCCGGCGGCGATCAGCGCGCCGATCGAGACCTTGCCGCCGGCGGCCAGCGCATAGATGATCATGTTGTGGCTGGTCGGCATCAGCGCTCCGACCAGCGAGGCATGGGTGGTGACGTTCACGGCGTAGTCGGTGTCGAAGCCCTCCTTTTTCATCATCGGGATCATCACCGCGCCCATCGCCGAAACGTCGGCGACCGGCGAGCCGGAGACGCCGCCGAACAGCGTGCAGGCGACCACGTTCGACATGCCGAGCCCGCCGCGGATATGTCCGACGAGATTCTTGGCGAGTTGCACGATCTTGTCGGCAACGCCGCCATGCAGCATCAATTCGCCGCTGAAGACGAAGAACGGGATGGCAAGAAACGAGAAGATGTTCATCCCCGACATCATCTGCTGGAAGATGACGGCGACGGGCAGGCCTTCGTAGAGGATGGTGCAGATCGCCGAGAGGCCGATCGCGAAGGCGACTGGTACGCCGAGAACGAGGAAGCCGAAGAAGGAGGCGCCGAGAATGATCAATTCCATGAGGGGACGACCTCTTCGCCGCGCAGGAGAGCAATGATGTGTTCGATGGAGAAGGAGACGATCAGGACGCCGGAGGCGATCAGCGGCACGTAGCGGATCACCTCGGGCAAGCCGAGATTAGGGATCTTCACGGTTCCGACCGACGCGCCGAGGATCCAGCCATTGTAGGCCATTGCAATGCCGAACACGGCCACAAGAACGTGGATCACGAGCTCGATCTTTTCCCGCACATGATCCGGAAGCATCACCAGCAGACTGTCCATACCGATGTGACCGGCGTCGCGCACACCGACGGCGGCGCCGATCAGCGTAACGTAGAGGATCAGGACCAGCGCCAGGTTCTCCGTCCAGGTCGGGCTGGAATTGAGCACATAACGTCCGAACACCTGGTAGAACACGATGGTGACGATCACGAGCAGTCCGGTCACGGACACATACATGCCCGCGCGCGCGACGACGGCGTTGATCCGCGACAGCAGGCCGGTCGCCGGGCGTCCGGCGACGTCCTGCTCGTGGCTTGCGACATGTGGGTCTGTCATCCAGGTCTCCTCGCGCTCCCTTCGCTGGATCCGGTCTCACCTCACGGCGCAACCGGACCCGACGCTGCCAGATTTTTACTTGGTGTCCTGGATACGCTTGACGAGGCCCTTCAGCTTTTCGTCACCCGCGAACTTGTCGTAGACCGGCTTCATCGCGTCGACGAATTCCGCCTTGTTGGCGATCGTGACGACCTGAACGCCGGCCGCCTCGACGGTCTTACGGGCCGCCTGCTCGCGCTCGTCCCAGAGCTTGCGCATGACAGGCACCGACTCCTTGGCCGCCTTGCGGACCATCGCCTGATCCTCCTTGCTCAGCGTGTCCCAGACCTTTTTGGACATCACGAGAACTTCGGGTGCCAGCGAGTGCTCGGTCACGTTGTAGAACTTCGCCGCTTCGAAATGGCGCGAGGACTCGTAGGAGGGCCAGTTGTTCTCGGCAGCGTCCACCAGGCCGGTCTTGAGGGCGGTGTAGACCTCGCCATACGGCATCGGCGTCGGATTGGCTCCGAGGCTCTGGATCATGCCGACCCAGAGGTCGGATTGCTGCACGCGGATCTTCAAGCCCTTGAGGTCCGCGAGCGACTTCACCGGCGCCTTGACCGTGTAGATGGACCTGGCGCCGCTGTCGTAATAGGCAAGGCCGACCAAGCCTGCAGGCTCCATGGCCGCCAGAATCTCGTCGCCGATCGGCCCGTCAAGGACCGTGCGCATGTGCTGCGTGTCGCGGAAGACGAAGGGCAGGCACAACGCGATGGTTTCCGGCACGAAGTTGTTCAACGGCGATGCGTTGATGCGCATCATGTCGAGCGCGCCGATCTTGAGTTGCTCGATCGTGTCCTTTTCGGAGCCGAGGGCTCCATTGGGAAACACCTTCACGCCGAGCTTGCCGCCGCTCGCCGTTGCGAGTTGCTTGCCCATGAACTTGACGGCCTCGACGGTCGGATAATCAGCGGGATGGATGTCGGCGGAACGGAAATCGCGCGCGGTCGCCATCGGCGCCGAGACCGCCAGCGCTGCGGCTGCAATGATACCAATGAGCGTCTTCATCTGGGCTTTCCTCCTGATTTGATTATGTCGTTGTCGGCAAGGTGCCAAGGGCCGCCTTGGGTCGCTCCACTTCAGGTGCAAAGTCAAGCGTTACAAGCGCGGAAGCTTGATAGGGATGCGCGGCGAAGTCGAGCTGAATTGGATGGTTTGCGACAGAGCCGTCGTCGGTGCCGTGCCTCGGAGGCAAGCGCGCGCCGGCATCCCGTAGTCCCGCCTCGCCACGGGCCGGTGCCCGATGCGAGGTAACGATGCTCGTCGTATCCATGGGCGCTCCTCTCGCTCTATTCGACCGCTATTGCCTGCGGATTGGAAGTGCGGACGAGACGAACGTCTCACCCTTTCGCGAACGCACTGCGTCAGCGCGGTGTCGCCACTGTCGTCCCTAGGGCGAGCGGCATGCCGAGTCCAAGCCAAATCCGGCATCGATCAATGCCAGAGTTGCATCGATCGGTCGGGCGACGCGCCGGGGAGGCTATCGGCCAATTATGCCATTTTTCCGAATTGTCCAGCACTCGCCCTCAGTAGGAGCGGCACATCGACTATTGCCATCCGGAGAAGTCTCCCAATCGCGACGAACTGCGCGCAACAGGACTCACGGTCTCGTGCTTCCTCGTGAAGATCGAACGCGCCTCGGCGGGCTGGACCCGAGCTGTCGCCGTCATGGATCGTCAGGCGCGCGCCGTCAGTTCCCGTCCAGGCCGCTTTCGACGAGTTCGCGCAGCGCCTCGATATCGAGGACGACGATGGCGCCATGCTCGAGGCGAACCCAGTTGCGTCCGGCCCAGGCGCGCAATTGCTTGTTGATGCTCTCGCGCGTCATCCCGACCATCTCGCTGAGCTCCTGCTGCGTGATGGTGAGCGTGCCGCTGCCGGAGTCGAAATTACGCGCTTCGGTCAATCCGAGGAGCGCGCTTGCAAGCCGGCCCGGAAGATTCTGCAGGATCACCTGCTCGACCTGCTGGCTGGTCCAGCGCAGGCGCGCGCAGAGCAGCTCGATGAATTTCATCGCAAGCGCCGGCTGACTCTTCACGAACGGCAGGAAGTCGCGGCGGTCGATGATGTAAAGTTCGCAATTGGTGTTGGCGGTCGCGTCGGCCGAGCGCGGCGCACCGTCGAGAACCGCAATCTCGCCAAAGATCTCTCCGGGACCGATCAGGTTGAGAATGGCGTTCCGCCCATCGGGTGACGAAGAGGATATTTTTACTGTTCCCGCGATCACCGCGAACAAATTATTGCCGGGGTCACCCTTGGCGGCGATGGTCGCACCACGTTTCACCGTGGTGTGCTTGGCATAGCGGCAGAGCTGATCAAGAGCCTCCGGCTCCAGATCCGCAAAGATCGGGTGTTTGCGCAGGACAGATAGTTTGTTGCCCGTCGCTTGTCGGGGATCGCCGGTCTTGTCCTGAGGCACGCCGCTGGGCTCCTAAGACTGCGAGGCACTGGAGTCCCTGCGTAGTCAGTGTTGCCCTGCTTTTCAACCGGAAAGCATGCATGTGTGCTTTTAGGCAAATACGGCGAAAATGCCGCGAGCGGTCCGCAGCCGGCATCCGAGGGCCGCGCCATTGCGTCCCGATCGATGCTGAGTTGCCGTGCGGCAAGTCGTGTTGCGTTGAGGCGCTGCCGGGAGTCGCCCCCCGGCCGTCAGGCGCTCGCGGCTGTGATCTCAGGAGCTTGCGCGCTTGGCCCCGGAACCACGGCGACCTGCACTGGTTTGCCGGTCTGCCCAAGCCAAAGCTGCAGCAAATGCGATAAAAATAGCTACAACCACGACACTCACCAGCAGCGCGTCAGTCGGCATAACACCCTCCCTGATTGTTTTGGGCATTATGGGCGGCACCGGGCCGGCGTCATTGATCGGGATCAAAAAGAGGGGAACGGAGCCTTAGGATCGAGGCTCAGGCCGCGGCCAACGCTTCCACGCGCGCCGGATCGAGCAGGTTGATGCCACCATGAACGATATCGATTGCCCCGTGACGTTCCAGCTTGGTGAAGGTGCGACTGACGGTCTCGATGGTCAGGCCCAGATAGTCGGCGATGTCCTGGCGGCTCATCGGAAGCGGAACCATGTCTGACACCCCCTTCTGAGAGACCAGGCGCTCTCGCCAGCAGAGTAAAAAGGCAGCAATCTTCTCGTCCGCCGAACGGCGACCGAGCAGGACCATGTGGTCCCGTGCCTGGCTCAACTCGCGAATGGCCAGCTCATTGATTCGCCTCAGCAGATGCGGCCGGTCCTCTATGAAGCGGCCGAAAGGCAACTTCGCGAACTGGCACACGGTTACCGCGCCGATCGCATCGGCCGAAAAATTGTGGCGTCCGGAAATATTCATCCCCAGGAAATCGCCAGGTAACGCGAACCCAACGATCTGCCGCCGGCCGTCTGGCAGCAGCTTGTAGAGCCGCATGACGCCTTCGAGGAGATTGTAGAACGAAGTCGTGATGTCTTCCTCGGAGAACACGGTCTCCCCCGAGCTGAATTGGACGCGGCGCCCCAGATGCTCGAACTCGCGGAGCTCGGCAGGGTCCAACGACGAACAAACCGCGAAATCACGGACAGCACAATCGCTGCAGAAATGACCGTTCGGCTCGATCGTCACCCCGGAACCCTTCATCACCGCTCCAAGCGCCGGCTGCCCCCATCAGGCCAAGCCCATCGCGCGGGCTGCATTTTACTGCATTGCGCCAAAGCCCGTTGACCCAGATCAATCTTGACGGACTTCTGCGCCCTATTCTGCTTACAGCCTGAGGGGATCACCTTCCATGTTGCCAAGCGCGTTCCGTCACGGCCTGATCGGCTTACTACTAATCACGCCTGCCTTGGCAGCTCCGACCCCAGAACAGCGCGGCAAGGCCTTCGCGCGAGCCAATTGCGCACGCTGCCACGCGATCGACCGTGTTTCGAAGAGCCCCCTGCCAATCGCACCGCCCCTGCGTACGCTGCACCTGCGTTATCCGATCGAGGCCCTCGAGGAGGCGCTGGCCGAAGGCATCAACACCGGCCACGCCGACATGCCGGCCTTCGAGCTCAGTCCGGACCAGATTCACGATCTGCTGTCCTATCTGAAGACACTGGAATAGCCGGCGTCATACCGCCTGCACCGTCCAGCCGATCAGCTCCTTGGCGATGCGGGCAAAGGCCGCGTCGAACGCAGCGATTGCCGCAGCCGGCTCGACCTTGTCCAGCTTCTCGCTGGCCTCGATGAGCCGCGAAGTGACGAGCTTGCCGTTCTTGTCGACGATGCGGGCCGTGAGCCCAATCTCGACCCTTGGATCACCGTCGGTGGCAATCCGGAAGCGCCTGATGTCGATCAAGAGCTGGAAGTCGGCTTGCCCGAGATCGCTCGTCCGCAAGGGAGCGTGGGCGATGTCATAATTCTCAAAACTGTCGATCAGCCGGGCCTGCAGGAGCTTGGGAATGCTGTCGGCCCATAGGAACTCTGCAAAGCCGGGATTGTCGCCAACCGGCGAGAACAGCATGCGCTGGGTCTGGAGCATCGCGACCGCGGTCGGCTCGGGAATGGCCAGCGACGCCGAGAGCGTCTTGCCGGCCGGCCCGAGATTCTGTGGCGTGCGCAGATCATAGGTGATCTTCTGCGCCGGCGCCCCGCCGCCGGTCATCTTCTCGAGGCCGGCGAGAATGCCGTCGACCTTACCGGTGTTCCGTGCGAGCCCGTCGGAGAACGTCTTGAAATTGGCAATGGTATCCTTCAGCGGGCCGGAATTGTCCTGGAGAACGGAGTCCACGCGCCGCAGCGCGTCTCGCGCGGCCTGCGTCATGCTCTGGCCTGCGCCGGGCTCGGCGATCAAGACCGGCAACTCACCGGATTTGGCGACGATCGTGCCGCCCTCCAGAGTCACTACCGGCACGCCTGTCAGCCCCTGGAAATCGAGCCCGACCTTGGTGTCGGCGCGGACCGGCGTCGTCGTAGCAACCGAGACCGTCGCATTGACGAAGCGCGGGTTGTCCGGAGAAAGTCCAAGCTGAGTCACCTCACCCACGCGGATGCCGTTGAACAGCACGCCGGCGCCGACCAGAAGCCCCGGCACCGGCCCCTGGAATTGCACGTGGTAATTGGTACGTGGCCCGATGCCGCCGGTATTGTTGAGCCAATAGACGAAGCCGAACACCGCGAGGATCGCAGCCAGCACGAAGGTGCCGATCAGCACATAGGGAGCGCGGGTTTCCATGTCTTATCTCATCTCGTGTTGCAGCATTTGCGAGCGCTTGCCGTGGAAATAAGCGCGTACCCAGGGATGCTCGGATTGCAGAAGTTCGTGCATAGGGCCGATCGCGACGATCTTGCCGTCAGCGAGTGCTGCGACGCGGTCGCAGACCGTGGTCAGGCTCGCAAGGTCATGGGTCACCATGAACACGGTCAGGCCCAAGGTCTTTTGCAGCGTGCTGATCAGCTCGTCGAAATCGCCGGCGGCGATGGGATCCAGGCCGGAGGTCGGCTCGTCCAGGAACAGGATCGGCGGATCGAGCGCGAGCGCACGCGCCAGCGCCACGCGCTTGGTCATGCCGCCGGATAGCTCTGACGGATATTTGTCGCCGTCCTCCGGTAGCAGGCCGACCATCTCGAGCTTGGCAATCGCGATCTCGTCCATCAGCTCCTGCGACAGCACCAGATTTTCGCGCAGAGGAAACTGGACGTTCTGGCGGACCGTTAGCGAGGAGAAGAGCGCGCCCTGCTGGAAAAGAATGCCCCATGTCAAGGCCGCGCCTTGCCTGCGGCCGCCGATGGCCTGTCCCATGACTTCGATCGTTCCCTCTCTGCGCGGGATGAGGCCGATGATGGTTCGCATCAGCACCGACTTGCCGCCGCCGGAGGCCCCGACCAGCCCGAGGATCTCGCCTTTACGGACATCGAGCGACAGATGATCGAGCACGGTCTGGCGACCGAAGCCAACGACGAGGTCGCGGACACGGATCGCGAACTCCTTTTGCGGTTCGGACATGGTCACATCCCGATCGAGGCGAAGAAGATCGCGAATAGTCCGTCGAGGACAATCACCAGGAAGATCGATTTCACCACCGACGTGGTGGTCTGCCGTCCGAGCGACTCCGCACTACCTTTCACGCGAAGCCCCTCGCTACAGGCAACAATTCCGATCACCAGCGCCATGAACGGCGCCTTCAGGATCCCCACCTCGAAATGGGTGACGGAGATCGCATCGTGCAGCCGCGCAATGTAGATTGCGGGCCCCATGCCGCCGTAAAATTGCGCGACCAGACCGCCGCCATAGAGTGCGGCAATCGAGCCGATGAAGGCCAGAATCGGCAACGCGATCACCAGGGCTGCTACGCGCGGCAGAATAAGGACGTGGACGGGATCGAGGCCCATGGTCGAAAGCGCGTCGATCTCCTCGCGCATCTTCATGGAGCCGAGCTCGGCGGTGTAGGCACTCCCCGAACGTCCCGCGACCATGATGGCGACGATCAGAACGCCAAGCTCGCGCAGCACGAGAATGCCGACCATGTCGACCGTATAAGACTCGGCACCGAACCTGCGGAAATGGAAGAACCCCTGCTGGGCAATGATGGCACCGATCAGGAAGGTGATCAGCGCGACAATGGGGATCGCCTGCCAGCCGATGCGGTAGAGCTGATAGACCATCGATGTCAGCCGCATCGATCGCGGGTGACGCAACACGCCGATCACGGCCATGGACAATGCGCCGAGCAGTTGAAGAAAGATCGTGATGTCTTCGCGTGCACCGACCGTGGCCTTGCCGAGATCGGAGAGCCTGAGCAAAATCGGATTGGGTGCGGCAGCCAGCGCCGGCGTGTGGCGATTGACCCCACGCACCTCGTCCAGCAGACCGCTGAAATGATCGGCAACTCCGACGAATTCCGCCGAACGGCCGGAAGACGAAGCCCTGCGCGACAGCTTCTCCAGGACCCAGGCGCCAAGCGTATCGAGGGCGCTGACGCCTGACATATCGAGCGTCACGGCTCGGAATCGACCCACATCCGCCCCGACCGAGCGCGACAATGTTTCGAGCACCGACACATTGGCGGCGGTCCACGGCCCTTCCGGGCGCAATTTCAGCACGTCACCGGACGGTGTTGCTTGCAACAGAGGTTCGGAGTTCAAGCTTTCCACCTTTTCGGGATCATCCGTCCCATTCAGACGGCACTTCTAGGCCAGCATGTGGCGACCGGCTTGACCTGTCTCAAGGCCACGCCCGCGCCACGTCTTGACACAAATCAAGCGTGGCTGCGGCTGCGGGCCCTAGGCTCGTCGCCAATAACGGAGGCAACACATTCATGTTCGACAGCGAAAGGATGAGCGAAGAATTGCGAACCCTCAAGGTGGATGTCACGCGCCTGCTGAGCACCGCTGGCGAGGAGATGTTCGACAGCTCGAAAGACAGGGCCGAGGCGCTAGCCGAGCAGATCAAGATCGCGCTGGCCGAGCTCGGCGAGACCGTCAGCGACGAGCAGGCGCAGCTTCAGGGCATCATGGCGGAGCGCCCGATCACGTCGCTCGCCTCGGCCTTTGCCCTCGGCGTGGTCGTCGGCTTCATGCTGAGGAGACATTAGGTGAATACGGAGAATGTCGTCAAACATCTGCGCGCGCTGTGGCGTACCGATCGAATCATTGCGGACATCAGGCTGCGCCATCTGCTCGTCGGCTTTGGTCTGCGTGCCTTTGCAGCCCTGATCGCAGCATTCGGCCTTCTGATGCTGGAGCTGTCGGCCTATTTCGCACTGGTCCAGATCTGGAGCGCCATCGCAGCGGCTGCGATCCTGGGCGCCGTCAATTTTACCATCGCGGGGATTCTCTTCATCTTCGCCGGTCGTCCTCCGTCCGGCCGCGACATCGAGCTTGCCAATGAAATTCATGGCGCCTCCATCGAGGCCCTGCAACTCGAAGCGCGCGCGCTGCAGGCTCAAGTTTCAGGCGCAGTCCACCATCCGCTCAGCACGATCGTGCCAGTGCTGCTGCCACTGATCGCGATCATCATCAAGAGCCTGCGGAACCCGGCCAAGGACCCCGCCGCGGCGACACCACGCGAAGCGAGCTCGTAGTCGGAGCTCAGAGCTTGAGCCTCACATCGCAGATGTCAGGCTCGGCCGGATCCGGCTTTACGTCGAATCCGAGCTGCCGGCACATCTCGAGCATGACGGTGTTCTCCTTGAGAACGTCACCGGAGATGCCTTTCAGGCCCTCGGATCGTGCGTAGTCGATGATCAACTGCATTAATGCCCATCCGAGCCCCCTGCCCTTGAGGTCCGACCGCAGCAGGATCGCGTATTCGCCGCTCTCGTAGATCGAGTCGGAATGGAGCCGAACCACGCCGACCATTTCGCCGGTGGCCTCGTCAAAGGCAATGAAGGCCATCGCGCGCGCGTAGTCGAGCTGGGTCAGGCGCGCGATGAACTCGTGGGTAAACTCCTTCATCGGCGCAAAGAAGCGCAGGCGGAGGTCGTGCGGCGTGACGTGATGCAGGAACGCGTGAATGGTCGGTTCGTCCTCGGGGCGCAGTGGCCGCACCAGGATGCGCCAGTCGTCCTTGAGCTTCAGACGGCGCTCCCATTGCGACGGATAGGCCCGAACGGCGAAATTGGCCGGGCCGGAGCCTGCAAATTTCCGCTGCATCGGCCCGACCGCAACGCGGGCGTCGACAGCCGTCACCCCGGTTTCGTCCGCCAGCAGCGGGTTGATGTCGAATTCGCGGATTTCGGGAATGTCGGCCGCCATCTGCGCGAGCTTGACCAGCACCATGGCGACTGCGTCCTGCTTGACAGCGGGAACGTCCCGGTAAGCCTTCAGCAGCCGTGACACGCGCGTGCGGTCGATGAGGTCGCGGGCGAGCTGCAGATCGAGCGGCGGCAGCGCGAGGGCCTTGTCATTGATGATCTCCACCGCCGTGCCGCCCCGGCCGAAAACAACGACGGTACCGAAGGTCGGATCGTCGGCAAGACCCACGATTAGCTCGCGCGCTTTCGCCTTGACGACCATCGCCTGCACGAGGACGCCATCAATGCGGGCTTGGGGGCGCAGTTTCCTCGTCCGTGCGAGAATGTCGGAGGCTGCAGCTCGCACCGCGTCCGGCGTGGTCAGATTGAGCACCACACCGCCGACATCGGATTTGTGCACGATGTCGCGCGACATGATCTTCAGCACGACGGTGGCGCCCTGTGCGAACATCTCGTTCGCGTAGGCCACCGCCTGCTCGACATCCGCCGCCGCGTAAGTCGGTACCATGGCGATGTCGTAAGCTTCGAGCAGTTGCTTGATTTCGACAGGCTCGAGCCATTTGCGCCCATCGGCGATGGCAGCCGAGATGATCTGCCGGGCAACCTTGGCATCCGGCAAGAACGTATCGGGCATCGCCGGTGGAACCTGGCTGAGTTCCTCCACGACTTCCCGATGCCTCACGAGATACATGAAACCGCGCACCGCGTCGTCTTCGGTCGGGTAGTTCGGAATGCCGGCGCTGGACAGCGCCGTCATGATCTCCTGATCAGCTCCAATCCAGGCGGCGAGAACAGGCTTCGCCCATCGGCGCTGCTTCTCGCGATACTTGGCAACTCGCTCCGTCAGGGTCGTTGCGATGTCGGCAGCTGAGGCGATCGCAGTCTGCACATTGAGGACGAGAATCGCGTCATTGTCGGGATCGGCGAGCAGCACCTCGAACGCCGCTGCGTATCGCGATGCGTCCGCGTCGCCCACGATGTCGACGGGATTTGCGCCGGACCAGGTCGGAGGTAGCGCAGCATCGAGACTCTTGCGCGCCTCCGCCGAAATGGACGCCGGAATTCCGCCAAGCTCGACCAGCCGATCGACAGCCAGAACGCCGATACCGCCGCCGTTGGTCAGGATCGCGAGACGCTTTCCGGCCGGTGATTCGACCCGGCCGAGCGTCTCTGCGCAATCGAACAATTCACGCAGATCCGACACCCTGAGAACACCGGCGCGACGGAACGCCGCGTCATAGACGGCGTCGGCGCCCGCGAGTGCACCGGTATGAGTCGCTGCGGCCTGTGCGCCCTGCGCCATGCGGCCGGATTTTACCACGACGACAGGCTTGACGCGGGCCGCTGCGCGGGCTGCCGACATGAACTTGCGCGCGTCCTTGATGGCCTCGACGTAGAGCAGAATTGCGCGGGTCTTTTGATCCATCGCGAAATAATCGAGCAGGTCGGCAATATCGACATCGATCTGATCGCCGATCGAGACGATGCCAGAGAAGCCGACGCCGCGCTGTGCAGCCCAATCGACCATGCCGGCGGCGATCGCGCCGGACTGCGAGATCAACGCGAGATTTCCAGCGCCAGGCATATGCGCAGCAAAACTCGCATTCAGGTTCACTCCGGGCATCATCATGCCGAGGCAATTTGGACCGATCACCCGCATGCCGTATTTTCGTGCCGCGGCGATAACGGCCTCCTGCAGCGACCCGGCGCCGTGACCAAGCCCCGCCGAGACGATCAATGCACCCGCCGAGCCAAGACGGCCAGCCTGGTCGATGACGTCGGGAACCTCTTGCGCGGGTGCCGTGATGACAACGAGTTCGGGCACGAAGTCCAGCCTGTCGAGGCTCCTGAACGCGGCAATGCCGCCGATCTCCGCGTGACGCGGGTTGACGAGGCCGAATTGTCCGTTGAATTCGGCCTTGCGGATGTTCTCCAGCACGGCGCGGCCCACGGAGGTCGGACGGGCGCTCGCCCCGACGAGCGCGACCGAACGTGGCGACAGGAGATTCTTCAGGCGATAGGTGGACATGAAAGCAAATACGCCCCTTGGGGGCGGGTTCCGATAATTGAGGGTCAGGCCGGATGGCGGGGGACGTGCCTAGTGGGAGATCATAACCCAGCACGGTGGCTGGCCAATGACAGTCTTTGTCACACCACCCCAGACGATCTCGTTCAGGCGCGAATGATGGTAGGCTCCCATGACGAGGGCATCGATGGCATGGGAATTCGCCCAGCTTCCGAGCACCTTACCAATCGAGCTGCCACCGCCTTTGAGCGTTTCAAACGAGGCGTGGATCCCGTGTTCGCCCAGATGGTCGACGAGCGACCTGCCCGATCGCATGATCGCATCGGTCGGCTCCTCGGCAACCGTAATGACCCAAACAGCTGCCGCAGCCTGAAGAATGGGCAGGGCATCGCCGACCGCACGGGCGGCACGGGCGGAGTGATCCCAGGCGATCATCACATTCTCGAACTCGGGGCGTAACGCATCGACATGTTCTTCAGGACAGAGCAGGAGCGGCCGCCCGGATTCGAACATGAGCGTTTCGACGATATGCTCCGTTCGGCTGTCATGCGGCTTCACGGGAACCAGCGTGAGATCGCTGAAGCGCGCATGCTCGGCCAAGACCGACGCGATTTGGTCCGCCGGGAATTTGCCAGACCTGCTTTGGGCACGAACGCTTGCGCAGGTAGCCGCATGAGTGAATGCGTTCAGAAGTTCTTGCATGTCGCCCGACTCGCGCGTGCCCGCCTCGGCGGATTCCGGATCGACCTGGAATGCCACCTGCGGACGCACGAATACCTCGTCTTCGAGCGCGAGCGCCGTGATCCTGGCGCCGAGATCGGCGGCCACGGCCACGCATTTCTCAATCGCAGCGAGCGACTGTCCGCGCGGCTGTCCGACAAGCGGCAGAAACAGGTCCTTGATGGGCATCGGTCTTCTCCTCGCCGATCAGGATAAGAGGGCTCTCCTCGGAACGCTTGATCCTCCTCAAGCCTTCGCAACTCCGTGGAACTAACCGCACGGCGCGTTGAGCGAGGTCAAGGACTGGCCGCTCGACCGTTCTAGGGATAATCCGGTCGGATCGCTTCGTCCGGGAGAGGCCTATGCATGCGATGGTGTTGACGGCCCCACGAGCGCGGCTCCGCATGGAGGAGCGACCGGATCCAATACCCGGCGAGGGACAGATCCGGGTGAAAATCAGCGCTTGCGGGGTATGCCGGACCGATCTGCACGTCGTCGACGCCGAGCTGCCCAATATCCGCTACCCGATCGTGCCCGGCCATGAGATCATTGGCCGGGTCGATCTCGTCGGTCCCAATGTTGCGTCACATGCTGCCGGTGACCGGGTCGGCATCCCCTGGCTCGGTTTCACCTGCGGACACTGTCGGTTCTGCCGGGACGGCATGGAAAACCTGTGTGACAGCCCGATGTTCACCGGCTACACGCGTGACGGCGGCTACGCAACACACACCGTCGCCGATGCACGCTATGCATTTCCGCTGGGCGAAGCCGGCAATGACGTGGAGATGGCTCCTCTGCTATGTGCAGGGCTGATCGGCTGGCGCTCCCTGGTGCTGGCTGGCGACGCGGCAAGGTTGGGGCTGTTTGGCTTCGGCGCCGCCGGCCACATCATCGCGCAGATTGCGGTTTGGCAGGGCCGATCCGTCTATGCTTTCACGCGGCGCGGCGACGGCGCCGCACAAGGCCTTGCACGTCGTCTGGGCGCTGTCTGGGCCGGGGCTTCCGACGAAACGCCCGACGAGCCGCTCGACGCTGCCATCATCTATGCGCCAGCCGGCGAACTGGTTCCGGCAGCGTTGCGCGCCGTGCGCAAAGGCGGTCGCGTCGTGTGCGCCGGCATTCACATGACCGATATTCCGAGCTTTCCCTATGATCTGCTCTGGGAGGAACGGCAGCTGGTCTCGGTCGCCAATCTGACTCGGCAGGACGGCTTCGATTTCCTCAAGATCGCCCGGAAGGCCGGCGTGCGCACCGAGACGACGGCATTTCCGCTCAATCAGGCCAACGAGGTGCTGAGCATGCTGCGCGATGGCCGGATTCTCGGTGCTGCCGTGCTGACACCCTGACGGTGGTTTGGATGCAGGCTTCGATGGCAGATCAAACTGAGGCCCAGGAACGGGTTTTCCAGACGCTGGCCGGGCACACCGGCGTGGTGCGTATCGATACGCATGGAGCTTCGGTATTCCTGGACGGCGCTCGCGCGCTGAAGATCAAGCGCGCCGTCAAGTTTCCCTTCCTCGACTATTCGACGCTCGAAAAGCGCAAGGCGGCTTGCGAGGGAGAGATCAGGATCAACCAGCCGCTGGCCCCGCAAATCTATCATCGCGTCGTGGCGATCACCGAGGAGCCGGATGGATCGATGAAGATCGACGGTCGCGGCCGGCCGGTCGAGTATGCGGTCGACATGTCCCGCTTCGATGAAAGCCGGACGCTCGACCATCTGGCCAAGGCCGGCCCCTTGGACGGAGAGCTGGCCTCGGCCATCGCGGATGCGATCGGATCGTCGCACGCCAATGCGCCGGTTGCGGACGGCAAAGCGTGGATCCATTCCATTCCCGGCCTGATCGACGGCAACAGCGCCGGCTTGCGCCAAGGCAATCATTTCGAAGCGACGGCAATCGACCAGCTTGGCGAAGCCTGCCACCGGGCCTTCCTGCGCGTCCGTGCTAAGCTCGAGGAACGCGCTCACCACGGTTTCGTGCGCCGCTGCCACGGCGACCTGCATCTTGCCAACATCGTTCTGATCGACCGGCAGCCTGTCCTGTTCGATGCGATCGAATTCGACGCACAGATGGCGACCGTGGACGTGCTCTACGATCTCGCGTTCACACTGATGGACCTGCTCAGCTACGGCCAGACGGTCGCTGCCAATGCGGTCCTGAACCAGTATCTGATCGACGCCCCCGCCGAGACCCTTGACGCCCTGGCCGCGTTGCCACTGTTCATGTCCATTCGCGCGGCGATCCGTGCGCAGGTCGCGCTGGCAAGACTGACACGTTATGATTCCGACGGCCCCGAAATTCTCAACGAGGCGCACCGCTATTTCGACCTTGCTCTTGCCTTGATTCATCCGCCCGTCCCGCGCCTGATCGCGGTTGGCGGACTGTCCGGTACCGGCAAGTCTGTGCTCGCCCGCGCGCTGGCTCCTACCGTAGCGCCGCAACCGGGCGCTGTCGTTTTGCGCAGCGATGTCATTCGCAAGCAATTGTTTCAGGTAGGGCACACCGAGCGGCTGCCACCTTCCACATACCGGCCTGACGTGACGGCACGGGTTTACGAGATGCTGATGCAGCGCGCGCGGCACGCGCTGGCGCAAGGCCATTCCGTCATCGTCGATGCTGTCTTTGCGCGCGAATCCGAGCGGAACGATCTGGCTGCCGTGGCGCAGGCCTGCGGTGTGGCGCTCAACGGACTATTCCTGGTTGCCGACCTTTCGACACGCCAGGCGCGAATCGGCGGCCGGCGTGACGACGCATCCGACGCCACGCAAGAGGTTGCCGCGCTGCAAGAGCACTATAATATCGGCCACGTCGGTTGGGCGACCATCGATGCATCCGGAACACCAGGGCAGACGCTCCAGAGCTGCCGGGACGCGATCGCTGAGGGCGGGTAAGGCAATCTGATTGACGCGGACAAGGATGTCGCGACCCACGACGCGCCTGACGGCGGCCGCCGGCACCAATCCGGCGGTACGCCGCAATGCCCTGCCGGGCCGCCTCAGCCCCGGCATGCATTGTGATACCGCGTTCCGGATCATCGCCCGGCGTCATTTAGATGCCGTCCTCGCCCAACATGACGGCACCTGCCGCGGCGACTATGAGGCGCTGCATCAGATCAGGATCGCCCTGACGCAGCTGCGCGCCGCCATCCGTTTCTTTTCCCCGATGGTCGACGACGGACGACGACCGGAGGTCTGGGCAGAGCTCAAATGGCTGAACAGCCAGCTTGGCCTGGTGCGGGACCTCGACGTGGCGATCGAACGCGTCGTCGCAGAGAGCGGAGATGAGCTCGCCGTGATTGCCGAGCTCCAGCACTGGGACGAGAAGCGTGCCGAGAGCCATCGGCTGCTGGCACGTGCCCTCCAATCCTCGCGCTATCGGCGCCTGATCGAGCAGACCTCGGCCTGGATCGAAAGCGGTCCCTGGTCGACCCGGCGCAGCAAGGATGCGATCAGATTGCGGCGTTGCTCCCTTGCCGACCACGCCACGGCGCAACTGGCCGCTTGGGAGACGAAGCTACTCAAGAGGGCGCGGAAGCTTCGCAAGCTCGACGTCGAAAAGCGGCACAAGCTGCGGCTTCTCAACAAGCGTCTGACCTATTCGATCGAGTCGCTCGAAGACTTGTTCGTCGGCGACTCGTTGCTGAAGCAGAAGTCGATCCTCAAGCAATTGCGCAAGGCGCAAAAGTCCCTCGGACAGTTGAACGACGACGCGCGCGGGCAGGTTCTGGCGGCGTCGTTGAACAAGACCGCCCCCGAGGCAGGCATCCGCTTCATCGACCGCACGCGGCAAAAGAAGCTGCTGAGAACGGCCTCCGAAGCCTATCGCAAACTGGACAAGGCCAAGCCATTCCGCTCTACGGACCTCGCGCCGGATGCGGAGCCAGAAGACTAGAGCCTTTCCCTTCCCGATTGAATCGGAACGGGGCTCAAACCTCCTGCTTTGACGCGTTTTCTTGATGCGAACGCTACAGGCTTCGCTCAACGATGCTCTAAGTGTGGACGTAGTCTCCGGGCGCGTCGGGAAGGCTGGAGTCGTCTCCGAGCCCCATTTGCGGTGGCTGGCAGGGCTCGCCCGAGCGGGCCGCGAGCCATTTGCTCCACTCCGGCCACCACGATCCCTCGACATGAGGGGCCAGTTTCACCCATTCGTCCGGACCGAGATAGGGTCCATCCTCGGCTTTGGTCATCACCTGATAGCTGTGGCCGCCCTCCTCCGGAGCAGCAACCACCCCGGCATTGTGACCGCCGCTGGTCAGCAGGAACGTCACATCAGCATCGACTTGGTAGTGGAGCTTATAGACCGATCTCCACGGCGCCACATGATCGGCGAGCGTGCCGACCACGAACATCGGCGCGTGGATGTCGGAGAGCGAGATATTCCTGCCCTCGACAACATAGTGGCCCTCGGCCAGTTCATTGTTGAGGAACAGCTTGCGCAGATATTCCGAGTGCATCCGATAAGGCAATCGCGTGGCGTCCGCGTTCCAGGTCATCAGGTCGCTCGCCGAGGATGCCTCACCCATCAGATAGTCGTGCGATAGCCGCGACCAGATCAGATCGTTGGAGCGTAGCAACGCAAACGCACCAGCCATCTGGGTAGTATCGAGATAGCCCCGCTCCCACATCATGTCTTCGAGGAAGGCGACCTGGCTCTCGTTGATGAAGAGCGTCAGTTCGCCGGCCTCGGTGAAATCAGTCTGCGCGGCGAGCAGCGTGATCGTACCAAATCGCTTGTCGTCGTCGCGCGCCATGGCCGCGGCGGCGATCGACAGCAATGTGCCGCCCAGACAATAGCCGAGCGCATGGGTTGCTCGGCCCGGCATGATCCGGCTGATCGTATCGAGTGCGGCCATGACGCCAGACTTGCGATAGTCATCGAAGGCAATACCCCGATCCTTTGCATCCGGATTGCGCCAGGAAATCGCGAACACGGTGAAGCCCTGCCCCGTGAGATAGCGGACCAGCGAATTGTGCGGTGATAGATCAAGAATGTAATATTTCATGATCCAGGCAGGCACGATCAGGATCGGCTCGGGCCGCACCTGCGCTGTTGTCGGATAATACTGGATCAGTTCGATGAGTTCGTTACGATAGACGACCTTCCCGGGAGACGCCGCGACGGTCTTGCCGACGACGAATTGTTCTTCGCCAGCGGGTTTTGCGTCGGCAGCCAATCGCATCAGATCGCTGCACCAATTCTGCCAGCCGAATACGAAGTTCTCGCCGCCGCTCTGAAAGGCCTTTTCCAGCACTTCTGGATTTGTCGCTGCGAAATTCGATGGCGCGAACATGTCCAGCATCTGGCGGGTCGCGAATTCGACTACGGCTTCATTCGCCGGCGCGACACCGCGTACCCCGGTGGTGGCATCGTGCCACCAGCGCTCTCCGAGCAGGAAAGCCTGCGCCATAAGGTTGAACGGCGCAGCCTCCCATTGCGGCTCCCTGAATCGGCGATCCCGTCGCTGCGGCTGGATCACCGACCACGGCTTCCGATCGGGCGACGTCGCGTGCAACGCGGCCTCAACGAGCTGGCCGGTGTCGCGAACGGCGTTTCTGATGATCTCCGTCTGTCGCTGCGGCGCCGCAGCGAGATGCGAACTCCAGTCGAGCCAAGCGAGCGAAAGCGCTACCGGTGAAATCCCGCCCGTGTATTTCGCCAGCATCGCGTGAAACGCGCGGTCGAGAGGATATGGCTCTGACACCGGGTCTGATTCCGCCGCCCGATTTTCGGTCGGAGAGCCAAATTTCGCGACAGGCGTCATGGACGGCTCTTCTGCCGGTTGCTCGGCTCTCGGGACAAGCTGCACGACGCTCATAGCTGAATCTTCCTGCGCTCGTTGCGGTTTCGGGCCCCACCAAGATATAGCGCCTTGCTCAAATGCCCTTGAGCTGCATCAATTTCGCCCGTCGATCACGGTCGCTTCAAGGCCGTCGACCGGCTGCCGGCTTGACCTGCGTCAACGCAGGCATCCGGTCCTGAAATAGGCTTCTCCGAGCAAATTCGTCAAACCCGCGGAGTTCCCCATGCGCGCCCACCAGATCATGACCCGGTCGGTCATCTCGGTCACCCCCGACACCAGCATTGTCGAGGCGGCAAACATCATGTTGAAGAGGCATATCAGCGGCCTCACCGTGGTTGACGAAGCCGGCAAGCTGGTCGGCGTTGTCTCGGAAGGAGACTTCATCCGTCGTAGCGAAATCGGCACCGGCCGCAAGCGCGGGCGCTGGCTGCGGTTCATCCTTGGCCCCGGCAAGTCCGCCAGCGACTTCGTTCACGAGCACGGCCGCAAGGTTTCGGAAGTGATGACCGCCTCACCGGTCACCATCACAGAAGATACCGCGCTCGAGGAGATCGTGGATCTCATGGAGCGGAACAACGTAAAACGGCTCCCGGTGGTACGCGGCAGCAAAGTCGTCGGGCTCGTCTCTCGCGCCAACCTGCTGCAGGCGGTCGCGGGTCTCGCCCGCGAGGTGCCGGATCCGACCGCGGACGACGATCACATTCGCGGCCGCATTATCGAGGCCATGGAGAAGCACGACTGGTGTCCGTTCGGATTGAACGTCATCGTCCGCGACGGTATCGTTCATCTCAGCGGCGTCATTACCGAAGAACACACGCGGCAGGCTGCGGTCGTTGCGGCCGAGAATGTCGAGGGCGTAAAGAAGGTGCACGACCATCTGTGCTGGGTCGACACCATGTCGGGCGTCTACCTGAACTCGCCCGAGGACGACGAACTCGCCAAAGCCAGCTGAGTTTTGCGTCAGTGGGAAATGACGGCGGTGGCCTCGATCTCGACGCGCGCCGCCTTCTCGACCAGACGCACCACCTGAAGCAGCGCCATCGCGGGATAGTGCGTGCCGAAGATGGCGCGGTAGACTTTGCCTAGCTCCTTCAGATTCGCCAGATATTCGTCCATGTCGACGACATACCAGGTCAGGCGAACGAGATGCTCTGGCCGAGCACCGGCCTCGGCCAGAATCGCGGCAATGTTGCTCAGGGTCTGGCGCACCTGCGCGACGAAGCCGTCCGCCAGACGCTCCTCGGCGTCCCAGCCGATCACACCGCCAGTGACGACAATGCGCCCTTCAGCCACCATCCCGTTGGCATAGCCCTTCGGCACGGGCCAGCCTGAAGGCTGCAGCACCTGCGCCCCGGGGCGAATGCCATCCTCGGCTGTGGTCGGCAGCACTGCACGCTGCGGGCCTTTCGGCGTCGTCACGGACAAATCTCAATCCTCTTCATTCTGCTGCGACGCCCGATGACGTCAGAGCGGCCTGCGCCAATTGCCGGAGGGCGAAGCGCTTCAGCTTGCCGGTCTCGGTCTTCGGGAGCTGCGTCACGAATTCGATCGCACGCGGATATTTGTACGGCGCGATCTCGCGTTTGACATAGTCCTGCAGCTCGGCCACGAGCTGAGCGTCGGGCGTCACCCCGGGCGCAGCGACGACATAGGCCTTCACGATCATTCCGCGCGCCTCGTCCGGGGCTCCAACCACGCCGCACTCGACGACGGAAGGATGCGTGAGCAGCGCCGCTTCGACATCCGTCCCTGCGATATTGTAACCGGCCGATACGATCATGTCGTCGGAGCGCGACTGGTACCAGAAATAGCCGTCGTCATCCATGAGATAGGTATCGCCCGTGATGTTCCAGCCGTTCTGGACGTATTTACGCTGGCGGTCATCGGCAAGATAGCGGCAGCCCGTCGGCCCGCGCACGGCGAGACGACCCAGCGTGCCAGGAGGCATGTCGTCGCCGGCGTCGTCGACGATCTTTGCCTCGTAGCCCGGAACAGGCTTGCCCGTCGCGCCCGGACGGATCTCGTCCTCGGTCGCACTGATGAAGATGTGCAGCATCTCGGTCGAACCGATGCCATCCATCAGCTTGATACCGGTGGCCTTGAGCCAGGCATCGAAGGTCGGCTTGGGAAGGGTCTCGCCGGCAGAGACGCATTTGCGAAGCGAGGAAATGTCGCGGCCGGGAAGCTTGCCGATCATGGCCCGGTACGCAGTCGGCGCCGTAAAGCAGACCGTCGTCTTGTAGTGCTCGATCGCGGCCAGGATATCGTCAGGCGTCGTCTTCTCCAGCACGACGAAGGAGGCGCCGATGTGCATCGGGAACAGTACGCCCCCGAAGCCAAAGGTAAAGGCGAGCGGTGCAGAGCCGACGAAGCGATCCTTCTGCTCCGCACGCAAGATGTTGCGCGCATAACCGTCGCAGACCGCGAGCATATCGCGGTGGAAATGCATGGTGCCCTTGGGATCGCCAGTCGTACCCGACGTGAACGCAATCAAGCAGATGTCGTCGGAGGCGGTATCGACAGCGGTGAACTCGGGACTTACGTCGGCGATCAGAGCTTCCAGCGAGTCGGCGGCGTCATTGCCCCAATAGACCACACGCTCCAGACGAGGCGCGGCGGCCTTCGCCTTCTCCATTTCCTCCGAGAGCTTTCCGTCGCAGAGAGCGAGCGTGATCTCTGCCTTATGTATCGGATAGGAAAGCTCCTTGGCGCGCAGCAGCGGCATTGTCGCAACGCAAATTCCTCCGGCCTTGATCACCGCGAGATAGGTCGCGACCATCATCGGGTTATTGGCAGAGCGCAGCAGCACGCGGCCGCCGGCCACGAGACCCAGTTTTCCGACCAGCACGTTGGCGATACGGTTCACGAGCGACTGCAATTCCCGATAGGTGTAGCTGACCGCAGGACTCATGACGCAGGGCGCATCGCCATGGCCCTCTTCGACCCAGCGGTCGAGGAAATAACTCACGCAGTTCAGTCGTGGCGGATATTGCAGCTCCGGGCGCGTAAAGATGAATTCGGGCCACAACTGCCGCGCCGGCAGGTGCTGCCGCGCGAACGTATCGACATGGGCAGTTGCGGCATCGCCGTCATGCGAGCCCGAGACTTCAACCTTCGCGGCGTTGGCCATCGCACGCTCCTTTGCGCATGGAAAGCACCCGGCAGCACTATCTGGAAAACATTTTAGGCTTAAAGCAATTTGGCGCAATAGTGGATTTTGGGCATCTCATGCATTTTCCTGCGGCAGGGCGGGATTGGCGGCGCGGCCCGCCGGCGCGCTCAGGACCGGCGGCGTGCAGCCGATTTTTGCGCCGACGCCTTGGTCTTGGCGAGGAGCCTCATCAATTCACGCACATCCTTCGGCGTCAGATCAGCGAACAGATCGGCGATCCAGGTCTCGTGCTCCAGAGCCATTCTGCGGAACTCGGCGCGGCCGAGCTTTGTAAGACGGATCACCTGGACCCGGCGATCCGTTTCCGAGGTCCGCCGGTCGAGATGGCCGGATTCAACCAGCCGCTCGACGAGGCCAGTGACGTTGCCATTGGACACCATCATCCGTTTGGAGACGTCGGACAACGTCATGCCATCAGGTGCCTTGTCGAGCTGCGCCATCAGATCGAAACGGGGCAGCGTGACGTCGAAACGCTGCCGTAGCCGGCCCCGCACTTCGCCTTCGATCAGGGTCGTGCAAGTCAACAACCGCAACCATAGCCGAAGCTCTTCGGCATGGTCCTCCGGCGTTTCGACGGCTTTGGTCTCGGAATCGAGCATATGGGTGCAGTCACTCACGGCCGGGCATTGGCGCCGCCACGGATTCCCTAACGTTTTGAGCTTCAAATATATTCATGGCGGCCGCAAGCCCAAAGCTGCAACAATCGACCCAGGGTGATTTCTTTAAGCTTCAAGCAATTGGCGCGGTGCTTGCATGAATGCCGCCTGCGATGGCGCGGTGCCGCAGCCTTGCTTGCCGCGGCAGCCATCATCGGCATAAGCTCGGATTGGAGTACGCGGCTTGCCACGCAAGCCCTGATGTCACGGGGGACAGATCATGAATACGCAATTGACCTTGGCCGCAGCCGCGTTGCTGCTCGGCACCGCGGTGAACCCTGCCCTCGCCCAGGAGAAAATCAAGCTGGGTGTGATCGTGACCCTGTCCGGCCCCGCCGCCGCGCTCGGACAGCAGGTCCGTGACGGCTTTGCGCTTGGCGTGAAGGATCTCGGCAGCAAGATGGGGGGCCGCGATGTCGAGGTCGTCGTGGTCGACGACGAACTCAAGCCAGATGCCGCGGTCACCAAGGTCAAGGGGCTACTGGAACGTGACAAGGTCGACTTCGTCGTCGGCCCGATCTTCTCCAACATCCTCCAGGCCATCCACCGGCCTGTCACGGAATCGAAGACCTTCCTGATCAGCCCCAATGCAGGCCCGTCAACCTTTGCCGGCAAGGACTGCAACCCTTTCTTTTATGTGACGTCGTACCAGAACGACCAGGTGCACGAGATCCTCGGCAAGGTCGCGCAGGATCGTGGTTACAAGCGCATGTACCTGATGGTGCCGAACTATCAGGCCGGGAAGGATTCGGTTGCCGGCTTCAAGCTCGACTACAAGGGCGAAATCGTCGAAGAGTCCTACATGCCGCTGAACACGCTGGACTTCCAGCCTGAGCTTTCGAAGATCTCCTCGCAGAAGCCCGATGCACTCTTCACGTTCATGCCAGGTGGTCTCGGCGTCAACCTCGTCAAGCAGTACAAGCAAGCGGGGCTCGCCGACAGCATTCCGGTGCTCTCGGCGTTCACCGTGGATGAATCGACACTGCCGGCGCAGCAGGATGCCGCGGTCGGCATGTTCGGCGGCGCGAACTGGGCGCCCAATCTCGACAATCCTCAGAACAAGAAGTTCGTTGCCGCCTACGAGGCCGCCTATAACGTTGTACCCGGCACCTACGCCTTCCAGGCCTACGACGCTGCGATGCTGATCGACAGTGCCATCAAGGGCGTCAAGGGAGACCTCTCCAACAAGGATGCGGTCGCAGCCGCTTTGAAGAAAGCCGACTTCACTTCGCTGCGCGGCGCCTTCAAGTTCAACACCAACGGCTATCCGATCCAGGATTTCTACCTGACCAAGGTGGCCAAGCGTCCGGACGGCAAGTTCCAAACCGAGATCGTCCAGAAGGTCTTTGAGAATTACGGCGACCGCTATGCCAAGGACTGCAAGGCGGCCAACTGAGCAGAATCGCGTACGGGAGGACTATCATGAAGAGCGAAATCACAGGCATCACGCGGGCCAACGAGGGTATCCAGGGCATTTCCTGGAATATTCTCGGCCAGACCTATGTGCCTAAGAGCAATAGCGAGAACAGCTTCTCTTGGCACGCGACGTTGCCGCCAGGCACCTTCGTGCCGCCGCATATCCATCCCGACCAGGATGAGTATCTCTACATGCTGGAGGGCAAGCTCGATTTCGTGCTCGGCGATTCCGAGGCGCAGGCGACCCCGGGCGACCTGATCCGCCTCGGCATGGGCGTGCCGCATGGCATCTTCAACAAGTCGGAGCAGACCGCGAAAGTGCTGTTCTGGGTCTCCCCAACCCGCAAGCTGTTCGACCTGTTCTGGGGCCTTCATAACATGAAGGAGCAGAAGCCGGAGGACGTGGTGGCGCTGGCCGCGGAGTTCAACATCCACTTCCTGCCACCGCCTCCCGGAGGCTAGGCGGTTTTCAAGCGCGTACCGCCGCGAGTCCTGGCACTGCGGCGAAGCCCGCCTTGGTCGCGTAACCGCGCACGATCGCTTCGCGCTGGGAATAAGTGAGGACGTTGTCGACATTGTCGAAACCGTCGGGCGCGAGCTGCTCGACGGCGTCGATGACGCCCTCAGGGCCGCCGCGCCGGTTCGAGCGAACGATATCTGCCGTCATCGGCAGGCGCTTCTTCTCGTACTCGACCAGCGCCTGGCGCGGATGTTCAGCGCGCACCAAGGCATCGGCAAGGCAACGTGCATCGAGGATCGCCTGCGATGCACCGTTCGAGCCGACCGGATACATCGGATGCGCGGCATCGCCGAGCAGCGTGACGCGGCCGGACGACCAATAGGGCAAGGGATCGCGGTCGCAGGTCGGATATTCGTAGAATTCCGGCGTCGCCGAGATCAGGCTCTTCACGTCGATGTAAGGCACCGAGAAGCGCGCCACATGCGGCATCAGCTCCTCGCGCCGGCCCGGCCGCGACCAGTCCTCTTTCCGCGGCGGCGGCGCATTGCCTTCGCCGACCTTTACCAGCACCGCCCAGTTGGTGAGACGGCTCGCGGGGCTCGATCCTTCCGCGATCGGATAGATCACCACCTTGGCGTTGAGGCCACCGGCCACGATCATAGATTTACCGGTGAGGAACAGCGGCCAGTCGCGCGCGCCCCGCCATAGCATCAGGCCGTTCCAGCACGGCGGCCCCTCGTTCGGGAACAGTGTGTCACGGACACGCGAATGGATGCCGTCAGCGCCGACCAGGATATCGCCGCGCGCGGTGTGAATGTGCGCACCGGCACGATCGAAGAAATAGCCGGTGACGCCACCCTCGTCCTGCGTGAAGGCACCGAGGCGGCAACCGGTGTGAATTGCATCCGACCCGAGCCGCTCCTCGACCGCACGATGTATCACGCCCTGGAGGCGGCCACGGTGGATCGAGAATTGCGGTACGTCATGGCCGGCGTCGATGCCGCGGGCTTCGCGCCAGACCTCCTGGCCATGGCGATTGAGGTAGTAAAGCTGGTCGGTACGGATCGCGACGTCGTCCAGCTGCTGGAGCAACCCAAGACCGGCAAGCTCGCGCATCGCATGCGGCAGCGTGTTGATGCCAACGCCAAGCTCGCGAATAGTGTCCGCCTGCTCGAAGATTTCACAACCGATGCCACGCGATCGCAGCATCAAAGCCGTGGTGAGCCCGCCGATGCCGCCACCCACGATAATCGCCTTCATCGCCCTCAACTCCACTCAAAACACGCCAGGCAATGGGTTAACGTCGCACGGGCGGTCACTCGGCCGCAAGCGGCTTTGTCGCCTCCGCCTTGAGCTCGGCCCTGGTCTTGGGCTTAGCCTTAATTCGCAGCTCCTCGAGATCCTGCCTTTCCCGCACGCTGTTGCGGAAAATCTGATCTTTTCCGGGAAGATACTGCGGCGGGCAGAACGCGCCGTCCGCCCCATACCAGGCGGCCGCCTTCATGGTGAAGAACGGATCGACCAGATGCGGCCGCCCGAGCGCGACGAGATCCGCCCGGCCGGCGGCCAAAATGGTGTTGGCCTGGTCCGCCGTCGTGATGTTGCCGACGCACATGGTGGCGACGCGCGCCTCATTGCGAACCTGGTCTGAAAATGGCGTCTGGAACATGCGCCCGTAGACCGGCTGTGCATCGCGGACGGTCTGGCCGGTCGATACGTCGACCAGATCCACGCCGGCCTCGGCAAAGGCGCGCGCGATGGTCACGGCGTCGTCACAGGTGATGCCGCCGTCCGCCCAATCGGTCGCGGAAATGCGAACCGACATCGGCTTGTGCGATGGCCACACCGCGCGCATCGCCTCGAAGATCTCGAGCGGAAAACGCAGGCGGTTCGCGAGCGACCCGCCGTAGTCGTCCGTGCGTTTGTTGGTCAATGGCGAGATGAAGCTTGCGAGCAGATAGCCGTGGGCGCAATGCAATTCGAGCATGTCGAAGCCGCAGCGCTCACCGCGCTCGGCCGCCGCGACGAAGGAGTCCCTCACCGCATTCATACCGGCGCGATCAAGCTCGCGCGGCACCTGGCTGTCTGGAAAATACGGCAGGGGCGATGCGGAGACCACCTCCCAGCCGCCCTCGTCGAGGGGACGATCCATGCCATCCCACATCAACTTGGTCGCACCCTTTCGGCCGGCGTGGCCCAGCTGCAGGCATATCTTCGTCGCCGAGTTGGCGTGGACGAAATCAACGATGCGGCGCCAGGAAGTCTCCTGCTCGTCGTTCCAAAGCCCAGCGCAACCGGGCGTGATCCGGGCGTCGCGGCTGACGCAGGTCATTTCCGTGAACATCAGACCAGCGCCGCCGATCGCACGCGAGCCGTAATGCACGAGATGGAAGTCCGTCGGCACGCCCTCTTTGGCGGAATACATGCACATCGGAGAGACGACCGCGCGATTGGCGATCTCCATCTCGCGCAAACGGAACGGCTGGAACAGCGGCACCACCGGCTTGTCGGTGTTGACGTCGAAGCTGTTGTTACGAACCTGCCTGGCAAACGATTTCTCAACCTCGGCCACGAAGTCAGGAGCGCGGAGTTTGAGATTGTCGTAGGTGATCGCCTTTGAGCGTGTCATCACGCCGAAGGCGAACTGCACGGGATCGAACTGCCAGAAGCGGTCGACATGCTCGAACCAGACCAGCGAGACGTCCGCAGCATGCTGCGTCTTCTCGACCTCCTCACGGCGGCCATGCTCGTATAGATCCAGCGCCGCCTTGATGTCGGGCGCTTTCTCCAACGCCTCGGCCAGCGCAATCGCGTCTTCCATCGCGAGCTTGGTGCCGGAGCCGATCGAGAAGTGTGCGCTCGCCTTGGCATCGCCGAGCAGCACCATGTTGTCCTTGACCCAGCGCTTGCTGCGAATCATCGGGAAATTACGCCACATCGAGCGGTTGGTGAGCAGATCATGCCCATCGAGGAACCAGCCGAAGATGTCGGCCATGCGCGCGGCCGACTGCGTCTCATTCAACCCGGTCAGCCCCGCGCGTTCGAACGTCGCAGGATCGGTCTCGAAGATCCAGGTCGAGTGCCCGGCCTCGTACTGATAGGCGTGGGCGATGAACGGGCCCCACTCCGTCTCCTGGAAAATGAAGGTGAAGGCATCGAGCGGCTTGGTCGACCCCATCCAGGCAAATTTGTTGGAGCGGAGATCGACCTCGGGCTGGAAATGATCGACATACTTCTCGCGAACGCGGCTGTTGATACCGTCGGCGATCAGAACGAGATCGGCATCGGCGAAACGGGTTTCGTCGTCAATATCAACGACGAATTGAAGGCTGACGCCGAGCTCGCGAGCCCGCTCCTGCAGGATCAGGAGCAACTTCTGCCGCGAGCAGCCACAAAAGCCGTTGCCGCCAACCCGGTGGACGGTGCCGCGAAAGTGCACGGCGATGTCGTCCCAGTAAGCGAACTCCTGGGTAATGCGGTGGTAGCTCGGAGGATCATGCTTCTCGAAATTGTCGAGCGTCGCATCCGAGAACACGACGCCGAACCCAAACGTGTCGTCGGCGCGGTTGCGCTCATACACGGTGATGTCAGCGCTCGGGTGCTTCTTCTTGAGCAGAATCGCTGCGTAGAGACCCGCAGGTCCACCACCGATGATCGCGACTTTCATGGGAGCCTCGCCAATTGACCCGGCAGCAATTATTTTAACCCTAAAATAATTACGCGCAAGTCCCTGTTGCCGGCCTCACGTTGAAATGGCCTCGCCGGCTCAGTCGCCCCTGAAGACCGGCTTGACCTTGTTGGCGAACGCTTCGAAGGCGCGCTCGAAATCGGCCGTCGTCATGCACAGTGCTTGGGCAACGGCTTCGGCCTCGATCGCCTCTTCCACCGACATCGCCCATTCCATGGCCAGCATGCGCTTGGTCATGGTGTTGCCGAAGGTCGGACCGTCTGCGACCTGTTTGGCCAGCAGTTGCGCCTGTGGCAACACCTGTTCCGGCGTGACGATGCGGCTGAAGAAGCCCCAGCGCTCGCCTTCTTCCGCAGTCATGAACCGGCCAGTGTAGAGCAGTTCGGACGCGCGAGACTGTCCGATGATTCTTGGCAGGATAGCGCAAGCACCCATGTCGCAGCCGCCAAGACCGACCTTGTTGAAAAGGAACGCCACCTTGGCGCCGGTCGCGGCGAGGCGCATGTCAGAAGCCATGGCAATGATCGCACCAGCGCCAGCGCAAATGCCCTCGACCGCAGCCACGATCGGCTGCGGGCAGGCTCGCATCGCCTTGACGAGGTCGCCGGTCATACGCGTGAACGCCGTCAGTCCCTTGGTATCCATCTTCACGAGCGGACCGATGATCTCGAACACATCGCCGCCAGACGAGAAATTGCCGCCAGCGCCGGTGATGACGATGGTCTTCACCCCATCGTCGAACGCGCAGGCCCGGAAGAAATCCGTCAGTTCCCGATAACTCTCGAAAGTCAGCGGATTCTTGCGCTCGGGCCGATTGAGCGTCACAGTGGCAACACTGTCGACAACGGCGAGCAGGAAGTGCTGCGACGAATAGTCCGCGATCGGCAAAGTCACGGGATTGGCTGGTCTGCTCATGCGATCTCCTTGGTTTCCATTTTCCGTGCCCGCGCCGTATGCGCTAGATTTCACCACCGGCCACGGCAATGGCCTGCCCGGTGATGGCGCCGGCACCCACGCCGCACAACCAAAGAACCGTGTCCGCCACCTCCTGAGGCGTGATCAGCCGTCCCTGCGGATTGTGCTTGGCCAGTTCGGCAATCGCCTGGTCGCGGGTTCGCCCCGTCTTCTTCATGATATTTTCGATGCTGCCGGCGACAAGATCCGTATCGGTGAAGCCGGGACACACCGCATTCACGGTGACATTGCTCCCCGCCATCTCGAGTGCGAGCGAGCGCACGAGGCCGACCACGGCGTGTTTTGCGGCACTGTAGGCGCTGACATAGGCATAGCCCTTGAGTCCGGCGGTCGACGCGACGGCGACGATGCGACCATAGGGGCGATCCTTCATCGCCGGCAAGACGGCATGGACGGCATGGACCACGCCCATGAAATTGACATCCATCATGCGCGCAAACAGCGCACTGTCCGATTTTGAGAACGGGGCGGACTCGGCGCTGCCCGCGTTGGCGACCAGGATATCGATCGGCTTTCGCGCATTTGCTTCGACCACCGCTGCCTTTACCGCAGCTTCGTCAGAGACGTCGGCAACGGCCGCGAAGTGCGCCGCCCCAACATTGATCGCCTCTTCAAGGGTGGCTGGATTGCGCCCGAGCGTTGTAACCGTGGCGCCAGCTGCAACCAAAGCCCCGGCGATCGCGCGACCGATGCCGCGGCCGCCGCCGGTCACCAATGCGTGCGGCGAATGCGGCAATCCGGACATGCGCTGACTCCCTGACGCAGTTGCGGGTCTACGGTTCGATATATTTTAAACTTCAAGCTTTTGCAATGAAGTGTCCGCTCGACCACTGCAAACGAATATCCACCGACGAGCGGCCTGAAAATTGCTTTAAGTATAAAATTATCCCTTCCCAACGCCCGCAGGCCTGTTAGCATTTCCGGGCCGAGCAAAAGGATGTCGCGTGTCGCAGCCTCTGCCAATGATAACAAAGGATGGACGCTTCGCATATGAAGCTGCGGGCGAGCCGGGCGCGACACCTCTGATCTTCCTGCATGGCATCGGCGGTGCGGCGCGGGCCTGGCGGCAGCAGCTTGCCACATTCGGCGACCGCTTCCGCGCGATCGCTTGGGACATGCCGGGCTATGGCGGCTCTGCACCGCTCGCCAGCGTCAGCATAGCTGCCCTGGCCGATGCTCTTCAGCAATTCATCGGACAAATCGGCGCTGTGAGGCCTATTCTGGTAGGTCATTCGATCGGCGGCATGATCGTCCAGAAATGGCTGGTGCAATGGCCAGAGCTCTCACGGGCAGTCGTACTGGCACAGACCAGCCCGGCCTTTGGCAGGGCCGACGGCGACTGGCAGAAATCGTTCATCGCGGCGAGGCTCGGACCACTCGATCGTGGCGAGACGATGAAGTCGCTGGCACATTCGCTGGTCGGTGAGCTGGTCGGCGACGATCCCGATCCGAAGGGAATGGAATTGGCGCGCGAGTGCATGGCGAGTGTGCCCGAGGCAAGCTATCGCGCCATGATGCTCGCCTTGATCGGGTTCGACCAGCGTAACACGCTCAAGGATATTTCCGTGCCGACGCTGCTGCTGTCAGGCTCCAGGGACAACAACGCGCCCGCACCGATGATGGCGAAGACCGCGACCTACATTCCGGCGGCCGAATATGTAGAGCTCGCCGGCGTCGGCCACCTCGCCAACCTCGAACGTCCCGATGCCTTTGACGAGGCTCTCGGCCGCTTCCTGAACTCCATCGTGACCAAACCGTAAGGTGACTGCGCAATGACCATGCAAGTCAGCAAGAACATCAATACGACTGACAAGGTCCCACTGGATGCACCGATCTTCGATCCCGTTGCATTCCGCCTGAGCGATGAGCAGGCCAGCATCATCACGCGGGCTCGGGAGATCGGTCAGAGCGTGTTCGCCGGTCGGGCGGCGACCTACGATCGCGAGGCGGTCTTCCCGAGCGAGAACTATCAGGACTTGCATCGCGTCGGCCTGCTCGGCATAGCCATTCCAAAGAAGCACGGCGGCTTCGGCGCCAACTACCAGACTTACGCGCTGGCGGCCGCCGAGATCGGCCGCTATTGCGGCGCAACCGCGCTCACCTGGAACATGCATGTCTGCTCGACACTTTGGTCGGGCCCACTTGCCGACGATCTCGACATGGACGTCGACACCCGTGCCGAGCACGAGCGACGACGCGCCATTCACTACAAGCGCATCGTCGAGGACGGCGCGATTTATTCTCAGCCCTTCTCGGAGGGCGGCGCTGCGGCCGCAGGCGGCGTGGCTTTCGGTACGGAAGCAAGGCCGGTCGAGGGAGGCTGGATCGTCAACGGCAAGAAGATCTTTGCCTCGCTGTCCGGCCACGCCGACTATTACGGCGTGCTCTGCACCGAGATCGAGCAGGGCGAGAAGGCCTCGCGCCGCAACACTCTTTACCTCGCCATCTCCGCCAAATCGGAAGGCGTCTCGGTCGTTGGCGACTGGGATCCGCTCGGCATGCGCGGAACGGTCTCGCGGACGCTGCTGTTCAAGGACGTGTTCGTGCCGGCGGATTCTGCGCTGATGCCGCGCGGCGTCTATTTCCAGGCCGCGATGCGCTGGCCGCACATGTTCCTGACGCTTTCGCCGACCTATATGGGCCTTGCGCAAGCCGCCTGCGATTTCACGGTTCGTTACCTGCGCGGCGAGGTGCCGGGCATGCCGCCGGTCAAGCGCCGGATGTATCCGACCAAGCAAATCGCGGTCGCGCAGATGCAGATCAAGCTCGAGCAGATCAAGGCGATCTGGTTCCAGGCCATCACCGAAGCCTGTGCGAATCCGAGCAAGGAACAGGTGCTGCGCGCTTACGCCGCGCAATATTCGGTGATGGAGGGCGCCAACGAGCTCGCGGCGCTCGCGATCCGCACCTGCGGCGGTCAGGCGATGCTCCGGTCACTGCCGCTGGAGCGCATCTATCGCGACAGCCGCTGCGGCTCGTTGATGCTGCCCTGGACGGCAGAGCTTTGCCTCGACCGGATCGGACGCGAGGCGCTGTACGAGACCGGCGAAACGGACGACTGACGGTGGATCTCTGCAGTCTGATCGATCGCAACGCGGCCTTCGCGCCAGACAAGACAGCCATTTCCTTTGAGGGGGAGCGGTTGAGCTATGCTGAATTCGCAGCACGTATCGGGCAAACTGCAACGGCCCTAAAGGAGGAGCTCGGCGTCGGTCGAGGCGACCGCGTCGCAATCCTGAGTTTAAATCGGCCGGACTATCTGGTTCTACTTTACGCATGCGCACGACTTGGTGCGATGCTGGTTCCGCTGAACTGGCGGCTCGCCGTTGCCGAGCAGCTCTTCATACTCACTGACGCGGGCGCCAAGGTGCTGCTGCTCGAGCAGGCATTCGAAGGAGTTCTTGCCGGGCTCGCGCCGGGAACGGCCGTCATCGGGTTCGATTTCACACCACCTCGCGGTGCCACATTCGAGGCTTTGTTGGCCCGCAGCGAAGGCAACGGCCGCAATCCCCACAACGACCTCTCTTGCCCCCTGCTCATCGTCCACACGTCCGGAACGACCGGGAGGCCGAAAGGCGCGGTGCTTCGCCAGGAGGCGCTGTTCTGGAACGGCGTCATGAGCCAGCACATGCACAACCTGACCTCTGAGGATCATGTGCTGACAGTGTTGCCTTTTTTTCATGTCGGCGGCCTCAACATCCAGACCACCCCGGCGCTTCAGTTGGGCGCAACCGTAACGCTCCATGCCCGCTTTACGCCGGACACCGCGCTCACAACTATCGCTCAGGAACGGCCGACACTGACGGTCATGGTGCCGGCGATCATCCAGGCCGTGACCGAGCATCCCGCCTGGGCCACCACAGATCTCTCGTCGCTCAAGGCCGTTGCCACCGGCTCGACCATCGTACCACCGCATCTGATCGATCGCATCGTCGCCCGGGGAGTGCCGGTGCTCCAGGTCTATGGTTCGACCGAAACCTGCCCCATTGCGGTCTACACGCGGCTAGGCGGCAATGTTTCCCGCGAAGGATCAACGGGACTTCCAGGCCTGTGCTGTGAAGCAAAGGTGATCGATCAGGCAGGGACCGAAGTGCCGGCGGGCACGCCGGGTGAGATCGCGGTGCGGGGCCCCAACGTGTTCTTTGAATATTGGGGTAATGCGGAGGCCACGCGCGATGCGCTGCACGACGGCTGGTATCGTACCGGGGATATCGGCCTATGCGACGCGGACGGCTATTTCTGGGTCCGCGACCGCAAGAAGAACATGATCATTTCAGGTGGCGAAAACATCTATCCGGCCGAGGTCGAACGCGTCCTGCTCGAACATCCCGATGTCAGCGAGTGCGCCGTGATCGGCAGGCCGGATCCGCGCTGGGACGAGGTGCCGATCGCCTATGTGATCCGGCGATCGGGGTGCCTGGTCGAGGCAGACGAACTGAGAGCCCATCTTCAGGTACAGCTCGCACGCTACAAGATCCCGCGCGACATCGTCTTCGTTACAGACATGCCGCGCACCGCGCTGGGCAAGGTCCAGCATTTCCTGCTGAAGCAACTTGATGCGCAGGCGCGCACGCAAGGAGAAGCATCTTGAAGATCGCGGTTCTGGGTGGGGGAAACGGCTCTTTCGCGGCCGCGGGCGATTTCGCGCTATCGGGGCATGAAGTCCGGCTTTGGCGACGCGATGCAGAAGCTGTCGCAACGCATCGCGCCGCCGGCTCACGCATCCTGCTGAAAGACCATAATGGCCGTCACGACGTACAGCTGGCGCTGGTGACGACAGATATCGCCGAGGCGGTGAACGGGACCGAGCTGATCCTGTGTCCCGCCCCAGCATTCGCGCAGCCGGACATTGCCCGCCTGCTGGCTCCACATTTGCGGGATGGCCAAGTCGTGTTTCTGCCGCCGGCCACATTCGGCTCGATGATCTTCGCACAAGCCGCGCGGGATGCCGGCAATCGTGCCAGGGCGAGCTTTGCGGAGACGGGCACATTGCCTTGGCTGACTCGCAAGCATGGACCATTCGAGGTCGCTATCACGATCCGCGCCAAGCGGTTGCCGGTCGGCGTATTCCCGCTCGACCGGGCGCCGGACGCGTTCGAGGTGATCGGACGCGCCTTTCCAGATGCGATCGAGCCGTGTGGAGACGCCCTGTCCGGCGCATTGATGAATGCGGGCCCCATCATCCATCCGCCACTGATCGTGATGAATGCAGGCCCGATCGAGCACTTTGAGCGATGGGATATTCACAAGGAAGGCACGCAGGCCTCAATCCGCCGTGTCACCGACGCGCTCGACGCCGAGAGGATCGCGGTACGGACGGCGCTGGGGTATGGCGCCCCGCATTTTCCGCTCGCTCACCACTACGCCAGGGAAGGCGAGATCTGGATGTATGGCCGCGGCTCGCATGATCGGCTGACCGATTCCGGCGACTGGCGTGAACGTATCGTGCTGGCCGAGCACCGCTATATGCGCGAGGATCTGCGTCTCGGACTCTCGCTGCTGGTCTCCGTTGCCGACCTGGCGGGCGTGGCCACGCCGCTAGCCAAGGCTTTTCTGGCCATCGGGGGCACAATCTGCGGGGAGGATTTCGCGCAAGGCGGTCGAACCCTCGAGACGCTTGGAGTTGGCAATCTCGATAAAGCGGAACTGCAGACGCTTCTTCGCAAGGGATTCTGACCGATGGCTAGCCGCGTCAACATCGCGTGTCTTGGAGCAGGCCGCATGGGTCGCGGCATCGCCGTGGCGTTCGCTTACGCCGGCCATCGTGTCACCATGATCGACGTCAAGCCACGTTCCACGGAAGACTTTGCCAAGCTAACAGCCGACGCACTGGGTGAAGTACGTACGACCTTTGCCAACCTGTCGAGGCTCGGGCTGCTGGCCGAGGCAGATGTCGACCTTCTCGCCGCACGTGTGTCGGTCGAGCCAACTGGACAAAGCGGCGCAGTTCTGTCCGAGGCCGGGTTGGTTTTCGAGGGTGTTCCCGAAGTTGTTGAGCTGAAACGCGAGGTGCTGGGCGCCGCTTCAAAGCAGGTCGGCCCGGACACGATTATCGCATCGACAACATCAACAATTCTCGTCGACGACCTCTCAGGCGTAATCGAAAGCCCGCGCCGCTTCCTCAACGTCCATTGGCTTAATCCGGCCTATCTGATTCCGCTGGTAGAGGTTTCTCCGGGCAAAGCCACCGATCCCGTCATCGTCGACGAGGTCAAGGCGCTGCTCGAAGGCATTGGCAAGGTGCCCGTGGTCTGCGCTGCGACACCAGGCTTCATCGTCCCACGTATTCAGGCGCTGGCGATGAACGAAGCTGCGCGCATGGTCGAGGAAGGCGTGGCGAGCGCAGAGGAGATCGACAAGGCAATCCGCTACGGTTTTGGTTTCCGCTACGCCGTGCTCGGGCTACTCGAATTCATCGACTGGGGCGGCGGCGACATTTTATACTACGCCAGCCGCTATCTCGAGGGCGCACTTGGAAGCGACCGCTATCGCGCGCCGGAAGTCATTTCACGCAATATGCACGAAGGCCGGATCGGCCTGCGAACCGGCGCGGGCTTCCTTGACTATTCAAGCCTCGACCTCGATGCCTATCGGGCAAAGCGGCTTCAGGCCATGGTCGACCTGCTCCGGCATTTCGACCTAGCCCGCCCACCCGTACTCGATCGCAGCTAGCCGAAAACATCCTGAAGAACGCCTTCGCGAACGACCGCGACGCCATCGAGTTCGATCGTTGTTCCCATCATCGGGAGATCGAAATGGCCCGCCGTGTAACGGCCCGCGAATTCATTGGCGCCGGTCGAGAACAGAAAATTCCCGGAGACGGCGCGGATCTCCGTGCCGTTGGTGTCGCGCTGGTCGTACATCGACAGCGCCTCGTAGCGGGCACCCGGGTTCATGCCGAAACCGACATGCGACACCGCATAGGCCTCTCGGTCGCCCCAGGCGGCGAGGTAAGCCCGCATCATCGCGGCATCCGCACCCTCGCCTTCCAGCTCGACGACATAATCGTCCTTCAACGTCATCTTCACCGGCGAGGTCAGATAACGCTTGAAAGTCAGGTTGATGTCGCCGGGCGCCATCACCAGCGTGCCGTTGATCGTTCCGCTCTTGGGAAAGCTGACGACGATACCGCCGGGCCAGTGCGCCAGCGTGCCGGGTTTGTCGGTCCAGCCCCACACGCCGACCGTAGAAGCCCCGACCATGTCCACATCGAGCGAGCTTCCGGCCTTCGAGGTGACCCGCATGCGCTTGGTTCCGCGCAACATCTTCGCTGCCGCCCGTACTCGCTTCTCCAGCGCGGAATCCGGAACCATCCGCTCCAGCGCCTCGGGATGTTCGTTGGAGATCACCAGGATCCGCGCCCCGGCCTTGAGAATTTCAGGCGTCTCCACCGCGTGCATGAGCCCTTCGATGGTGCAATCAACAACGAAGCCGGCTTGCTGAAGCGCGCTGATGACAGGGCCGAGCCGCTGGATCGCCTCGCTTGCTCCTGTCGAGCGAACCGGAACGATGTTTCGGTTACGCGGTGTCGGCATCACCACATGAAACGGCCGCGCTCCCATGCGCAGCAGCGCAAGTTCTGCCAAATGCACATTCAGCGCGCGCGATTGGGTTTCCGAGAGGATCGCTGCGGTATCTCCGGTCTTGACGGCGCACCGCTCGAATATCTCGCAAAATGCGTCGATCCATTTCGCCTCGATGCGGTCTGCCAGCATGCTCCACTCCCGATATTCTGGTTATTGTCGGTCAAATCACGCCGCGGGGAAGCCCCGCAAGAGGTACGATCGCAGCAAGCCCAACAAGCCGTTCAGGATCAATCCCAGGAGTGAGATCGTAATCAATGGCACGAACATATCGACGGCCTGAAAGGTCCTGGCCGCCGTCACGAGAACGTGCCCGAGCCCGTCCGTCGATGTGATCATCTCGGCCAGAAACACCACGATGCAGGAAATGACAAGGCCGATCCGGCAGCCAGTCAGGATCGACGGCATCGCCGCCGGCAGCACCACCTTGAACAGGATTTCAAGGCGCGGCGTTCCCGCGGCCATAGCCGACCAGATCAGCTTCTGCTCGACGGTAGATGCGCCGTAATAGGTGGACAGCAAGATCGGAAAGAGAGCGTCCGCTGCCACCAGCGTGATCTTTGATCCATGGCCAAAGCCCAGCAGCAGCAATAGCGCCGGATAAAGCGCGACCTTCGGCAGCGGCGCCAACACGCGTACGATCGGGCGGACCACCGCGTTGATTGCGGGATTGGCCGCAGCCGCAATGCCGATGCTGACGCCAAGCACCACGGCGATCCCAAAGCCCCCAAACAACCGGATCAGGGTTGCCATGATCTCCTGTTGAAAAGTCCATGTCACGAGTTGCTGGAGCAGCCGGATGAAAACGAATCCGGGCGGCGGCAGCAAGACAGCCGGTGCAAACCCAAATGACACAAGGCTTTGCCAGACTGCAATCACCAGAATGAGTGGCGAAATCCCGAGAAGGACGGTTGATGGGATAACGCGTGATGTCATGAGAAGCTCAGCGGCATGTCAAACTGAGGCTCAGACCAGCGCACCAGCCGTGCGCGCACCTGCTCGAAGATGGCATCGAGGCAGATTCCCATTGCCCCCACGATGATGATCATGGCGAAGACGGTGTCGTATTGCCCCATATCGAGCGCGTTGAACAGGATATTGCCCGCACCGGACTGGCGAGCGATCATCTCGCTGGTAATCATCGTGATCAGCGCCAGCACGAGCCCCGTACGGCATCCGGTCAAAATCTCCGGCAGTGCAGCGGGCAACACGATCCGGACCAGACGTTGCAGGGGCGAAAGCCCCATAGCGGCTCCCGACCACAGCATCTTCTCTTCGACAGCCTTTGCGCCCTCAAAGCTGTGATAGATCACGGGCAGGCTGACGCCGAGAAAGATAACCAGCGTCTTCGTGATGTCGCCTACACCGAGCCACAGCATGATGATCGGCATCAACGCTGCTTTCGGCACCGGGTAGACCACCATTAGAAGCGGGTTGAAAAACGCTGCGACGGCGCGGCTGCGGCCCATAAACAGCCCAAGCGGAATGGACAAAAGCACGGCCACGCCGAACCCCATCGCCATGCGCCGGAGTGAGGCCAGGATATTGATCAGCGACTCCTTGTCGCCGAGGATATCCGGAATCGCCCGGATCGCCTCGATCGCCGTCGGAAAGCTGTCGTTCTTCAGCACGAGCGACGCAACCTGCCACACGGCCAATAACCCGATGCAAGCGAACACCGGGGCAGCATTCCTGGTCAGGGCCGCCGGCGATGTCATGACGGTGCCCCTGCCTCATCGACCTCGTCGAACATGCGCTCGATGTCGACGACGTATTTCTGATAGCGTGGATCGAGCAGCAGTTCATTGCGGCGACGCGGCCGCGGCAGATCGATGTCGATCACCTGCCGAATGCGCCCGGGAGATTTTGACATCATCACCACCTTGTCGGAGAGGAACACTGCTTCGTCGACAGAGTGGGTGACGAACAACACCGTCTTGCGGTCACGCTCCCAGATGTTCAGGAGATCGTTCTGCAGGCGTGTCCGGGTGTGCGCGTCGAGCGCACCGAACGGCTCGTCCATCAACAGGACTTCGGGATGGTAGGCGAGCGTCCGGGCGAGCGCCACGCGCTGCTTCATCCCGCCTGACAGCTCCTTGGGATAGAAGTTCTCGTAACCTTTGAGACCAACCATTTCAAGCAGGGCTCGGCTCTGCGCTTCCGCCTCAGTGGCACGCACACCTTGCTGGCGCGGGCCATACATCACGTTTCCCAGCACGGTCTTCCATGGAAATAGTGCGAACTCCTGGAAAACCGGCCCGCGATCTGGACCCGGCCCCGTGATCGCCTGCCCCTTCATCTTGGCCACGCCGCTCGTCGGGCTAACGAAGCCGCCGACGATATAAAGCAGTGTCGACTTACCACAGCCGGACGGACCGAGGATGGAGACAAAGGCTCCCTCTTCGATCGTCAGCGAGATGTCCGATAGAGCCAAATGATGCTTGCGCGACGAGGTCTGAAAAACCTGCGAAACGCGGTCGATCTCGATGATCTTGGAAGCCGGCCTTTGTAACGTCACCGGTTTCACCCATTCGCTCGATCTCGAAGGCATTACCTTCATCCCGCCTCTCACTTCGCTCGCGTGCGCCGACTGCGTTGTTAAGCTGCTGAATGTCTTCAGTCAGCGGCCTGAGCTTAGCAAGAAACCTGCCAGACCCGCCGTCGTTTTCGCAAGGGTGCGGCGCGTCATTCGAACCATGGCCAATCTGCCGGACCTTCGTGTGTGACAGCTCCGCCGGGCGCCTGGCCAACGAGCCGCGCATATTTCCCAAGTGCACCTGCGCGGTGACGTGGCGGCCGCGGCTTCCAATCGCGCCGCCGCGCCGACAGTTCCTGCTCGTCGACCAGCATGTCCATCCGCCGGTTTGCAGCATCGATCCGGATGCTGTCGCCGTCGCGGACCAGCGCCAAAGGCCCGCCTACAAATGCCTCGGGAGACACGTAGCCGATGCACATGCCGCGGGTCGCGCCGGAGAATCGGCCATCGGTGATCAGCGCCACCTTTTCGCCCATGCCCTGCCCATAGATCAGCGCGGTGACGCCGAGCATCTCGCGCATGCCGGGGCCACCGACGGGACCTTCATTGCGGATGATGAGAACCTCGCCCGCTTTGTAGTTGCGATCACGAACCGCTCTGACACACGCCTCCTCGTCCTCGAAGACGCGCGCAACGCCCTCGAAGAACTGGCTCTTCAACCCTGCGACCTTGATCACGGCACCGTCCGGACAGAGGTTGCCCTTCAGAACCGCCACGCCGCCATCAGGCATGATCGGCGCACTTGACGTGTGGACGATCTCGCCATCGGGCGCGTTGGCCGCGCCGTATTCCTCGGCAAGCGTTCGGCCTGTAATGGTGACGCAACCACCATCGATATGACCACTCTGGATCAGTTCGCGGATTACGACGGCGGCACCACCGATATCGTAGACGTCCTTCGCTGTGTACTTGCCGCCAGGTCGCAAATTTCCAATCAGAGGCGTTCTGGAAAAAATGTCGCCGACATCGTCGATCGTAAACGCAATACCGGCCTCGTTGGCAATCGCTGGTAGATGTAGCGCAGCGTTGGTCGAACCGCCCGTCGCAGCGACGATCGCCGCGCCATTCTCCAGAGATTTCCGGGTCACGATGTCGCGCGGCAGCGGACCACCACGTTGCAACATCTCCATGACGAGCCGGCCGGCACGTCGCGAGATCTGAGCCCGTTCGGCATAGACACCGGGCACCATCGAGACATTGGGAATAGTGAGGCCCATCGCCTCTGACACCATCCCCATCGTATTCGCAGTGAATTGCCCCGCGCACGCGCCGATGGTTGGCAGACAGGCGCGCTCGATACGCTCGAGCGTGGGGCCGTCGATCTCGCCGGTCATGAAGCTGCCGACGGCCTCATAGGAATCCAGCACCGTCAGGGTCCGACCGTCCACGCGCCCGGGTAGCGAGCTGCCACCGTAGATGAAGATGGAAGGAACGTTGCATCGAACCATGCCCATCATCACACCGGGCAACGTCTTGTCGCATCCGCCGTAGCCGATCAAAGCATCATAAGCCAGACCATGCACGACCGCTTCGATCGAGTCGGCGATCAGCTCACGCGAAAACAGGGAAAACTTCATCCCCTCGTGATTCATGCTGATGCCGTCAGAGACTGACACGGTCGAAAATTCGCGTGGGGTGCCGCCCGCCTCCTCGATCCCCGTCTTGGCCGCCGCCACCTGGAAGTCGTGCGTCATGTTGCAGGGCGTCTGCTCACCCTTCATGCTGACGACCCCCACCATCGGCTTGGCAATCGCCGCATCGTCAAGACCCATGGCACGCATGAAAGCGCGGTGAGGAGCCCGGTCGAGGCCGTCAGTCGTTATCCGTGATCGCAACTTCTTCATACCTGCATCTTCTGCATGCAACGTCCCGGATCACCCGGGACGCTACGATCTCCTTGTTCGAATAGTTGCGTGCTGCCACCTACTCCAGCGGTGCGACGATCGTCGGATGCTTGAACTGCGCAGCATCCAGTTTCGGCAACATTCCCGTCTCGGCGTAGATGTCCAGCATCTTCTGGATTGCGGGAAAGTTCGGCGCTGCGCCGGGATCGCGCCCGAAATCGTTGTCCTTGAGCAGGTAAGTCTCAAGAACCGGAATGGGCGCCTTCAGCACTTCATTGACGACCTTCAAGGTCTCTTCGCGGTTGGCCAGCGCCTTCTTCATGCCTGAGGTGATATCGCGGACATAAGCCTTCACGAGTTCAGGGTTCTTGTCGACGAAATCCGCGCGGCAGGCCTCCAGGATGTGCACGATGTTCGGCATGGCCTGCGACAGCGAGAACAGCTTTCGCGTGCCGCCCTTCGCCTCCGCGCGCGCGGCAAACGGCTGGTTCATGTTGACCACATCGACACGGCCCTGACGCAGCGCATCTTCGGAGACCGCAAAGCCGACCTCGACCAGCTTGATATCTTTCGCCGGATCGACGCCGTTCTGCTTGAGAAGCAAATTGAACGGACCTTGCGTGCCGCCGCCAATCACGGAAATGCCGACCGTCTTGCCCTTGAGATCAGCAATGGTCTTGATCGGCGAGTCATCCATTACAGCCCAGTAGACCGAGAAACCGCCCGGTTTTTCGAAGACGTGCTGCGCCACGATGTAGGCCTTGAGATTGCCGCCAACCACGCCGTTGGCGAGCGAGAGCGGTGCCTGCGTCGCGCAATCGAGAGCACCGGCAGCCAAAGCCTGCGTCATCGGCGCCGTGCCCTGAAACTGGGTCCATTCGATATTGTAGGTCTTGCCGATATTTGGAAATTCGGCCGGGCGGCGCATCATCCAGTATTTGGACTCCTCAGCCGGGATCGTCCAGCCGACGCGGATGGTCTGCTGCGCCCATGACGGGCCCGCAGTTGCACTCACGGCCGCTGCCGTCCCCAAAGCCAGGATCCACTTCGAAACGGTTCGCATCGTGCCCACTCCGCTGCTACGGCGCCAACCCGACGCCAACCAAACCCGGCTGGTTAAATTGTTTCATGGTTCAAACAATCAGGCAAGCCATGCGATCCGAGTGGTTTCGCCGTCCGATCCGCAATGTATGGTAAAGCAGCGTCGCGCAGCGACAGAAGGAGGCAACTTATGGCTGGGGCGAGCGAGGAAAACCCGCAAGTCGTCGAGAGGCTCGGCTATCTTGGCCTTGGGCTGATGGGGACCCCAATGACACGGCGCCTGCTCAAGGCAGGCTATCAAGTCAGCGTCTGGAATCGCTCCGAGGGTAAGGTAGCTCCGCTCGTCGCGGAGGGCGCCAGGCCCGCAGCCACGCCGCGCGACCTTCTGGCCAACTCGGACATCGTCTTCATGTGCGTGACGGACGCGGGCGCCGTAGAGGACGTGATTTTCGGGACCGAAGGTCTTGCAGCGGCCCCTGGCGCAGGCAGGCTCGTGGTCGACTTCTCGTCGATCCATCCGGATGCCGCGCGCAATCTGGCAAAGCGGCTCAAGGCTGCGAACGACGCCGGCTGGATCGATGCACCGGTGTCCGGCGGCACCAAAGGCGCTGAAGAAGGCACGCTTGCGATCATGGCAGGCGGAGATGCCGGCGACATCCAGAGGGTGCGGCCGTACGTCCTGGCTATGGCACGCAGATTCACCCACATGGGTCCGACGGGGGCCGGACAGACCACAAAACTCTGCAACCAGGTGATCGTCGGATGCGCGATGGCCGTCCTGGCAGAAGCCACGCGCCTTGCAGTGAATGCGGGAATTGACGCCAGCCGATTGCCCGAAGCGCTCGCCGGCGGTTTCGCAGATTCTATTCCGCTTCAGCTGTTTGTGCCCCGCATGGCTCAAGGCATTCACTCACCCCCGCTCGGTCACATCGCCACCATGCTGAAGGACCTCGACACGGTCGCGGATGTTGCGCAGGCGACGTCGACACCCGTGCCGATGGCTTCACTGGCCGGGCAGATATTCAGGCTTGCCAAGGCCGCGCGGGGCGCGGATGCGGATGCGTTGGAGATCTACAAGCTTTCAGCAGCGGAGCGTTGAGCAGCCTGGCGTGGACTGCAGTGCACTACGGTGAATTCTCGCGTTGGTCATCGGCGAGGAACCGCCCGTACTTTCCGCGCGCAAACAGTAGTGCCTCGCCGGAATTATAGACATAGGCTTCGACCGCCCCGAGAAAGATCACGTGATCACCGCCATAATAGCGATTGACGGACCGGCATTGAAAATTGGCGACGCTCTCGGCTAGCACCGGAGCGTTACCGAGGCCAGGTGCCCAATCGATACCTGCGAACTTGTCATCCGACGATTTGGCAAACCGGTTCGCAAGCGCCTGCTGCGAATTGGCGAGCACATGGACAGTGAAGTGGCTGGCGTTCTGAAACACAGCCAGGCTCGAGGAATAGATTCCGAGGCTCCAGAGTACCAGAGCAGGATTCAGGGAGACCGATGCAAACGAATTGCAGGTGATGCCATAGGGCTTTCCATCGGCGGCCGTGGCGGTGATGATCGTTACGCCCGTTCCGTATGTTCCAAGCGCGTTGCGAAAATCCCGGGGATCGATCGGCGCACTGTCTCTCGCGAGTTCGTTGGCAGGATCGGAAACGGCCGGCTGCTTCGGCAGATCATTCATCGGCCGACCTCATAACGTGAGATTCTCGGAAGGCAGCCCCAGAGCCACCCGTCCGTAATTGGTTCCGGCCGCATCGAAGTTGAACGCAAGATGCGAATTGATCGCGTGCGCGTCGCGGAACTGCCGCTGCAACACGCCTGTCGTGAACAGGCCGCGCGCCCCGCTCGCGGCAAACAGCATCGAGACCGCATCCGTGCACAGATTGACCGAGAACGCTCCATCGCGCCGATATCTTGTCTTGGTCGCCATATCCGGAATGCGACCTCGCCTGGCATCTCCCATGGCGTCGATACAAGCCGATCGCATGATCAGGCGCGCAGCGTCGATCTTGGCCGAAGCTTCGGCGATCTTGATCTGGGTGCTTTGAAAATCGCTCAGTTTGGCGCGGTTGTAGGTCGAGATGCGATGACGCGCCACCTCCGCATAATCGTCGAGGCATGCTTGCGCGTTCCCGAGTGCAACACCCGACAGGACGTAGGGAAACAGTGAAAACACCGGCAGCTTATACGATGGATTGGGATTCACCCTGCTACCGGGCGTTGGACCGCCGGCAAGCTCAACGACGGCGACCGTCATATGGTCCGGTACAAAGGTATCCCTGACTTCGACGTCGCAGGAACCAGTGCCGCGCAGTCCCGTCACATTCCAGGTATCGAGCACCTTGTAGTCGCTTTTCGGCAGCAGGAAGATTCGATACTCGATACCATCCGCCTCGTCGTCAGAATTGACGACACTGGCGAGCATGTTCCATTCGCAGGACGCGACGCCGGATGAAAACGGCCAGCTGCCGTGCAACCGGTATCCGCCTTCCATTCTCGTGGCGCGTCCGGCGGGAAAAATGAACGAGGAGGCAATCAGCGCGTCCGGATCCCTGCCCCAGACCAACTCCTGCGCTCTCTGATCGAACATGCCGAGCATCCAATGATGGCTAGCAAGGTTGGCGAGATTCCAGGCCACCGATGCATCTGCACGCGCCAGCAGCTCAGCGCAGTCGACAAGGGCGACATAATCGAGCTCGGCGCCGCCGACGCGTGCGGGTTGGAGCATACGGAACAGGCCAGCGTCGTGGAGATCCTTCTCGGTTTCGGGTGGAAGATGCCGCAGTTCCTCCGTCCGCGCCGCCCGCTCCTGCAGCCGAGGTGCGAGCGCCCCGGCCTTCGCAATCATTGCGGCATAAGCGCGTTCGCCGGCTTCCGACCCGGTGTGCTGCCCCATGCTCGGCTCTTGACCAGGCGCCATTCGTGTCCCTCGCATTCACTCATTTATGCGGCTGGACCGTCGCCAAATCAAGCTGGGCAGTGAGAGCTAGGCTGTCCCCATGCAGCCATCATCTAACTCCAGAGAGCCAACTGAACTTAAGCCGGTGCCGATGGCTTGCCTGATCCAAAGACGCCTTTTTGCGCGAACTTCAAGATCTGACCCGAATCGTAGCCCAGCACGTCACGCAAGACATCTTCGGTGTGCTCACCCAACAAGGGGGCGGCAACGGGATCGATCGCGCTAGTCAGGCTCATATTGATCGGCGGCTCGATATTGGGGACCCACTCTGCCGTTCGATGCGGAATGCGGCTCAAGCGGTTGCGTTCCCGGGCCTCCGGCGCATTGAATCCCTCCTCAACCGTCCGGAGATAACCGACCGGAATATTGGCCAGCTTCATCTTGGCCATCCAGTTCTCGAGGGTATCGCTCGCGAAAACCTCCGCAATGGCTGCCCGCAGGAGCTCCTTGTTCTCGGAGCGCGATTTGCGCGTGGCGAACTGCGGGTCGGTAATCAGATCGGGCCGTTTCAGCACCTCGACGACCAGCCGGCGATAGAGCCGGTCATTCGCGCAGGCCATGTAGAGCGGCCCATCCGAGGCCTCATAGACGCCGACCGTGGGAGATCCACTCGGTGAATTACCGAACCGGCCGGGGTTCTCGCCGTTGATCAGATAGGCCATCCCGTAAAAGCCAGTCATCCCCATGGCGATGTCGAACAGGGCGACCTCGACGTGCTGACCGCGGCCCAGCCGATCCCGTGCCAGCAGGGCAAGCAGGATGGCATTGCACGCCGACATACCCGTCGCCATGTCAACGATGGGAGGGCCGGTACGAACCGCCGGCCCGTCGGCAAACCCATTGAGCGACATGAAGCCGCTCTCCGCCTGGGTGATGGGATCGAAGCCTGGCCGCGAGGCGAACGGGCCGGTGCGTCCGTAGGCCGAGATCGAGCAATAGACCAGACGCGGATTGAGTTGCGCGACAGTCTCATAGTCGAGGCCGAATTTCTTCATGACCCCGCTCGAAAAATTCTCCACGACCACGTCCGCTTTGCGGATCAGATCCAACGCGATGTCGCGGGCCTCCGGCACAGTCAGGTCGAGCGCAATGCCGCGCTTGTTGCGGTTGAGGCTCAGATAGGCCGCGCTTTCGCCGCCAATGTCGGCGTGCTCATAGGCGCGCGTGTCGTCCCCGCCGTCCGGGTTCTCGATCTTGATGACGCGCGCGCCAAAATCGGCAAGCGTCTGAGTGCAGGCCGGCCCCGCCACGACGCGTGTGAAATCGACGACCAGCAGACTATCCAGCGCGGTCGGCGATCCCGCCGCTCGCGACGTGCGCTCCGGCAATTGAGGCTTGTTGGGCATTGGTAGCGCTCCCTTACATCGGCTTATGGCCGCCGACTTTCTGCAGGAGCAAACTTAAAGCCCGCCGCCGCCGAGTTCGCAAGTACTTGAGCCAGATCGCTTGAATACGCAAAAAGGGGCCGGCAGCCGTCAGGCTGCCGGCCCCGGCTATTGTGCTTGCGCCTCGGCTGGCACGCGGTATTCTACCTTGCGGCAATCGCGCCCGGCACACGGACGCCCCTATGCTCTGTCAGCGAAGCCACTTTCGCCAATAAAGCGTATGCGACCAGGCCCATGGAGCCTGGGGTTCAAAGAGCCGATAGCCCGCCCGGACGAAATTATTGGCAGACACCGGGTTGGATGTCGTATCCGATACGATGCTGTCCCACCCAACACGCCGTCCCCTCGCCTCGATGACTCGCATCAGCCTGCGCTGAAGGCCACGCCCCCAATGCCGTTGCAACACTCCGACCCTGGAGAAATAGCCGCCATTGCGGATATGCGTTGAAGGTACAACACCGGCGAAAGCGATCGGCTCAGCGCCGTGATAGGCAAGCCACCAAGCCCCCAACTCGAACTGCGGCAAAGCAGCCGCATCGAAGAATGTCGATTGATGCAGATCGGCCAATGTGTCGGCGATGTCGTCATCGGATGCATCGACAAGGCGAATTCTGTACATGAGACAGCCTGTTGAAGAAGATGATGTGAATGCAATACAGCGTTGCCGCAGCCGTGAAGGCTCACTTGCCCAGCACGACCTTGACGCCGAGCCAAACGGCACCCATCAGGCCGGTCGCGAGCACCGTAATCACGGCCTTGAAGGTGTAACTCTGCGCTTGCTCCACGCTCTTCCGCCACCGCCGCAGGTGCTGGAAATCCGCCCTCAGCTCCCTCCGGTCATCGTCTTCGATTCCAAAAGAAGCCAGCACCGACGCCACCGCCTTCAATACGATCGCATCGATACTCTCCTGCTGGTGCCTCTGCTGCTCAGCCAACGTCTCGGCGACAATGGCCCGGATTTCGTCGTCCTGTATCCTCACCGCTTGATGATCCTCGCAACATTCTCGAATCCGCGCTTGGCGAAGTAGAAAGAGACCACGAGATTGGCGGTGATCGCCGCGAACCCCGCCAGAGCATCTGTGGTTCCGAAGCCGAGGACTTTGTCCCACACGAGCAGCTTGGCAAAATAGATCGTGACGCAGTAGCCGATCAGTTTATCCGGTTCGTACCAGTATCCGAGCTCGGCTATTCTATATTGCATGACAGCCTTCGTTTCAGCCGTCTGCGCCGCGATCTCGCCCGCGGCGAGATCCGCCGCGATCCTCGCGTCGACATTCTCGGCCTTCAGCTTCGCGCTATAGGCATCGATCAGGGCCTTGACGACAGGGCCGCCGAGAAACGAGATGAGCGTCATCCACATTGATCTTTTCTCCGAAGGGTTCGCAGGCGCGCGATGATCGTCACCACGGAAATCACGAGCATGATACGCCCCGTTGTCTTGACGTCGCCGATCGCGGCACTGATCTGATCCTTGACGCCGGGATCGCCCAGCGCATCGGCGAGGTCGTCGATGGTCGAAGCCAATGCGCCGGCCAACGCGATGCAATAGCTCCAGGCGATAGTGACAGAGTGCAGACAGACGGCCTTGAGTCTTGCCAGCATTAGAGTTTGGCCCGCAGGATGGCGAGCCTCGACTCGAGCGACTTGATCAGCGCGTCGGTGCCGGTCACGATGCGGAGGACCGGGTCCTTGCAAAACCAACAGATGGCAAAGCCGGCGGCGAAGAGAATGATGTCAAGGATCGTCTGCATAGTCATTTCCTTCCAATAATGGCTCTGACCAAATTGACCACAAACGCGCCGATCGAGCCTTTCGACGGGTTCGTCAGGGACGGTTTCGCTGAATCGACGGCTGCCGGGCTTCTGGTGATGCTCGCTCCGGCAAAACTGATCCCGGGGTCGAGTTCCATGAGAGCGATCAAGAGCGCAGCGCATCCCAATTGCGGATCGACCTTGCCGGGATCGTAAACGCCATCCCGCACATACTTCCCAGCGCGGTACTGGTCGGTGCCGGCCCAAAGATACGGAGACGGGACGCCGCGCGTCGCGTAACCGATGCCGTTGTATGTCTCGAGCGCCGTCAGCGCCGCGGCTATCGACCAGTCCTTGTGACGCGCGAGGAAGGGCGGACACCTCACCAGCGCGTCGATCGCAGCCGTCTCCCATGAGGCGAACGGACCTCGTCCAGCCGGGACATGAACGGAGACGCGATCCCAGGGGTCGCCCTGGGCCAGGGACGCCCTCCAGTCCTGGGACGATTCCCGCTCGTGAATGACCGCAATCGCCGGCCAGGGAACGCCGGTCACTCGCGTCACGGCTTGGTACCGCTGCCTGGCCTTATAAAGACGCAGAGCCACCTTGTCGGCCTCGGCTTTACGGGTCGGCTTGGCAATCGCCCAGCGCTTCGCATTCGCCCGCGTGAGGGCGTTCAGGTCTACCATGGGTTGACTCGGTTGGGGGGTGGAGTGGTATTCAGGCCTTATAGAAATAGTTTGAAATAACGGGCATATGCTGGAACCATTGCTAGATCGGCTACGTCAGACGGCCTTGTTCGCGACCGCTGCGGATATCGCGCGTCAGACAATGCCGCCTACTGTTCTCATGTGGCTTCGCACGCAAATGGTGCGCAATTTGCGAGGAACTCCCAATGAGGTGTTCAGCGAGATCTATCGGCGCAACATTTGGGGATACAAAGAAACAGCTTCGGGCGCCGGCTCGACTCTGCACAACACGCAGAGAGTGCGAGAGAGTTTGCCCGGCCTGATTCGCGACCTTAAGATCAAGACGCTGCTCGACTTGCCGTGCGGCGATTTACATTGGCTGTCGAAAATCGAACTACCAATTTCGCACTATATTGGTGGCGACATTGTCCCAGAACTGGTTAAGCGCACGGCCGAAAAGTACAGCCGCCCGGATCGCTCATTCCTCCAGATCGACCTCTGCAAAGATCCACTTCCAGAAGCGGATCTACTGCTTTGCAGGGACTGCTTTATTCATCTATCCGAAGATATGATCTTTCGAGCGATCGAAAATATCCTCCGATCGAACATCAAGTATCTCCTAACCACGACTTTCCCGGGTGGCCTAAATCGCGCGATCAGCACAGGTGACTTCTTCACCATCGACTTGTGCGCGCCGCCTTATAATTTCCCAGCGCCCATTAGGGTGCTAGAAGACTGGGTGCCACCATTTGATCGCCGCCAGCTCGCGCTATGGGAAGTCGAGAGCCTGAAAACTATCGATATCAAATAATCGCTTGTTTGTCGCGTTCAGATGATTCTTAGTAGCTTGTTGGCAATGATCGTGGGAGGAACGATTGTGTGACCATTCCCGCTAGTGTTGTTTGAGATTGTGGTGATACCGCTGGCGATGCCAGAGAGCACCGAGATAGTTTGAACAGATTGCACACCGTTATATCCGGCGCCTTGGTCCGACGACGCGCCGGTATTGATACCTACCGAATGCCAGCCGCCAGTAATGGCTGGCAATCCAAGTCCACCGCTAGTTCCCACACTGGCGCTACCAGCGCCCGTAGCCGTGATGCCGGTCGGTAGTTCTCCAAGCGTCAGGGTGTGGCTCTGTGAACCGCCTGCAGCACCGAGCGCAGTTGCACTTGCACCAAAATATGTGTTTGTTAATCGCGATGCAGCGACCCCGCCCATGTCGTCCCTGCCGGCTGTAACGCGCCCACGAAGATCCGGAACGTTGAAGGTAGTCGATCCGTCACCGGTCCCATATGTTGTACCAAACATAGAGAACAGCGTCGAATACGCCGTTCGCGAGACCGCCTGCCCGTAAGCGAGCACGAACGAGCTGTTCGGCGCCGTCGTTCCGAAGAAGTCGATGCACGAGCCGATTGGGACATTGTAGGGGTTGTTGAAGAAACCCGCCAAATAGAACGCGGCATCGCTGTTGTTATAGAGCGCCACATAGGGCGTTCCCTGGACAATTGTGCCCGCCGGCAGTTCGACAGAGGGCGCAGACCGGAGCGGCTTTGCGCCGAGACCATCGACATCGATGGTGACCACCGCCCCGTTCGTCGCATGCGGCGTGAACGCGACGATCTGGCCGTTCAGCTGTGCGAGCGACTGATACACCTGATAGGTGTTGACCGCATAGGCCGTACTGGTTCCAATCGTCACGATCGCGCCGGCGACGTCGTCTCTATACTTCGCGATCGCGGCCATCATGGCTCGCGCCGAGTCATTGACGCTGGCGGGCGACTGCCCCTCCGCCCAGTTGATTGTCGAATCCGCCGTAGCGTCGGCCGAGGCCGTTTGAGACCATTTGTACAGAGTCATCCTGCATCCTTGATGTGAGCGGCCACGTCCTGGGCCGTCGCTGCGTTTTTCGAGAGAGTCACTGCGCGGCCCGTCAATCCGGTACTTTGGATTCCTTGCCGCATAGCTCGATGTATTGCGCACAGCGACAGGATGGCGCCCGGGCCGTGAGAAGGTTGCGGATCACGCCGCCGGGGACGCCGGGGTTTTCGCTCGAAATTGCCGCTACGCGCGCGTCGATGATGTCGTCGATCTCAGCACGCAATTCCTCGATCCTATCCTCAAGCCTCGCCGTGCGCTGCTGCTTCATTGCCATTGGTCTTTTCGTCCTTGTTTCGGGCTTCGAATGCCGCCATTGTCTGGCGGGCGGATGCGGCCTCATTCTGCGCACGTCGGAGCGCGCGCTCCCGCTGGGCTTCGTGCGACGCCAGATGAAGCTGGATGTCGTGCGGTAAGGCGGCAAAGCGCTGCTTGAACCGCGCCGGCCAGGACCGTGGCGGCTGGATATTCGCAATCGCGCTTATTGCACTTGCCGCCGCGCCGCCGAGGGTCGGGTCGGCAAGACCGAGCGCTGCATGCATCCGCGATATTTCCTGCACGGCTGGCCAAAGCCGGCTCATGCCGAGCGACGCACAGTCGGTGACAAAACGCGCCACAGATGCGGGTGTGGCCGGACAGGCTGTCACGCCGTTGAGCTCGCACCATTTGACGAACATCGGCGCATCGCGCAGCCGTGCCTGCGCAAGCGCCGTGAGCAGTGGATGGGTCATCGCTTTGCGTTGCGCAGCGCCTGGTGGAGGTCGCCCATACGCCGGCGCAAATCGACCAGCCGAACGCGCTTGCGCAGGCTATGAGCACTGGAATCGATATCGCCATCGAGTTCTGCGTCGAACCTCTCCAGTGCCGCCGCGCGCTTCTTCAAGCCATAGAGCGCGAAGTTCTCGGCGATCATCTCCGGAGACATCGGATCGCCATAGAGATTGCCGGTGATGGATTCGGCTCGTTCAATGAAATTTCTTTCGTTTTCGCTCACTGCGTATTGTCCTGTCGTAGATTGACGTTGATCAGCTGATAGTAGCGGCGGATAAATCGAGGGGCGGATGTCCCGGGATTGAAGGATCATAGGGGGCAGGCTTCGCCACTGCGGCCTGGTTGTCCCGCTGCCCGCAGCACCTCCATCAGTCGAGGAGAACGGACTTCAGCTCAATGGAAGCCATGATGAGTTTCTGCAGACACAAGCTCATCTTGTCCTGCCATCGACGAATGATCGAAAGAGGATTCGGCTAACAAACAAAGAAGATGACAGCGCGCTGGAACGCCGAACTATCTCAAGTCCGAAAATTGAAGATAGAGAAGCTCCAAAGGGCGATTTTGAATGAATTCGTTTCTTTTGCGCGCATGCCCTTCGTAGATGCGAAGGTAAAGCAATGGCTGGGTAAGGTCGACTGCAACACGCCTCTCGCCGCGTGAAGAAAAGCAAGAGGCAGCACTGCGGCTGCGACCGCCATCAGCATGAACGACCACCTCATGTTGGCTCGAACGCTGAAGGGCAAACGTTTTCGTCAGATCTGCCTTGGGCAGGCTTACGCTGCAATATTCTCATACCAGCACTCTCTCGTAGTTCCAGCCTCGTTGAGCGTACTGGCTTCACCGGCGGCAACTTCGTTGCCCCCAGCGTGTCGAAAGCGTAGGAAACGGTATAATCACCGGCAAATACAACACCCGACGGAAGAACGCCTGTCATGACAAGCATCACGGACAAGATACGTCTCAGCATGAGATGTCCTCTCGTACGCGCACAGCGTCTCATTCCGACGAAGATCTAAACAAGACACGATTACCGTCGCCCAGCCGTCTTCGCGCGCTAGGTCCCGACGGCTTACTTGATATAGCCGGGGCCTTCGCACTGGCTGTATCGCACTTGCAACCTTCCCCCGCCTTCATCATCAGCAAGAAGAGTCAGACGCCCTCCTGCTAACCACTGGGATACCGAGAAATTCACTACGACCTGCCTTCGGCAAAAGATTGCACCATGTTCGAGCCGCACTCAACGCCTGCCAGACTTCCGGGCTTGATAGAGCGCCACCGCGTCCCTGAGATCGCCGGAGCTCGAGAGCCGGGCACTGAGCGAACGCATATCCGATTGCTCGCTTTCGGATCGTGATGCGGCCATCCCCGGCCGCATCACCGGCGGGACTGATCTTGCGACGGCCGCATCCCTCGCCTTCATCATCAGGCGATATTTTCCGGCGTCGTACATCATCCGCTGGAAAGTTGCATTGCGCATCAACGGTTCGCTATCGAACAGGCGCCGCAGCTCCTCCGGTTGGATACCGCTGGCCTTGGCCGACGACATGATTTCGTGCGCGACGGCCTGCCTGACGTCTCGCGTCTCTTCCTTGAGCAGCGTTTCCAGCCGGGCGTCTTCTGCCTTTGCATAGTTCTGAAACTGGTGCCGCGAGGCTTCCGCCGTCCGCCGCGCCTCTTCGCTCTGCCGAATACGCAATTGCTCGCTGCCCGCGACGATCGCCTGGATCCGTGCCAGCTTTGCGGGATCCTGTTGCGCGATTTGCGCAAGCGCTTCCGGAAGCCGCTCCGGCGGCAGCCCGGCCAATTCGGGGAATTGGCTGACAAAGCTCACTTGCGCAATCTGCATGGCGGCATCAAGCCCGTCGGCATAGCTCCGCCGCGCGCGTTCGACCTCACCTATCTTTTCCTCGAGCGCGAGACGCACCTGCGGGTGCGACATGAGTCGTGCGATATCGGGATCGAGCTCGGCAGATTGCTTCGTTTGATCCTTCGTGGCATTTGTCGGGCCTTCGGTGTCCTCGTTGCGCTCAGTGCCGGCTTCGGGTCGCTCGAAGCCGTAGAACTCCGGCGCCTCGGGATCGTTGGCAGCTGCTTCCGCGCGCAGGGCATCGATGCTTGCAGCAAGCGCCTCCGACGACTCGCTTTCGGCGACCTGCCTGTCACCGGCTGTGGCGCTCGCATAATCCCGCGCAGCGCGTGCGAGGGTGACAGACTCGTTCGCGGCGGCAGGCTTGCCTTCTGAATTTGTATATTGCCTGACAACGACTTCAGGCTGCGCGATGGCACGCCGGTCGGCGGCCTCGCGTAGCGAGGTACTATCGCTGTCGATCGACAGGGGGGCGTCCTCCCTGCCCGGGTCGGGCATTTCCGAATAGCCTGCATTTGCTAAATCGAAGGCTGCACCCGTCAGTTCTTTCTCGGCCTCGGTCGTCATGCTAGCCTCCCCATCTTCCCTTGAAGGGCGTAAGCAGGCTGTTGATCCCGCCGGCGATCGTCGCAAATTGGTCAACTCCCGACTTCTCCTGCGTTCCCGTCGTCGTGCTGTTCCCCTGCGTCCCAAGCTGGGCGATCGGCACGCCGATCTGCGCGAGCAAGCTCAACGCCTGGACCGGAATGCCGCGCCGCTGCGCTTCCTCCGCCAGAGTGGCATTGGCCCCGTAGTTCTGTGCGTCGAGCGCCGACTGCGCGGCGGTGACACCCTGGCCACGATTGGCAAGATCGCTCTGCTGCATCTGGGTCAGCGTGTTCGCCGTAGTGTTGCCGGCGTTATACAACGCATTTGTCGCGGCAAGCTGGTTCGCAACATCCTGATTGTATTGCGCGGCGATCACCGGAGCCTCGGCCGCGGCGACACCTCGTCCATAGGCCATTTGGCTGGCCCCGCTGAAGTCGCGGCCCGCGGCGGCGAACTGCGAGTTGACGTCATTGCCGACATCCGACCGAATCTGCGCAAGCTGCGCGGCAAGCGCCGGATTGTTGCCGACCATGCTGCCTTTCGCATAGGGCGTCAGCCAGTTGCGGTAGGCAGCGAGGTTGTCCTGCACATTGGTGGCCTGCGCGGTGGCGCCGCCGCCACCCAGCAGCGATTGCGCATAATCTGCGATCTGGCCCGCATAGGGATTGCCCGCCGCAGCGTTGGTCTTCAGCGTGTCGAGCGCCGAGCCTTCCGTCGACGTCAGGCCGGTGTTGTTGAGCCCGGTACCGATCTGACTCAACATCGTTTGCAGCGCCGGCTGAGCGGCAGCCCATGGCGCCGATTGCGATTGCACGGTCTGTGTGGAAGTTGATTGTCCGCCCATGGACGAGTTTCCTTTGAATTTGAGTATTTGTGCGAGTCGGGACGAGCCCTCGAGCAGAAGCCAAGGCGGGGCCCGCGATGCAAAGATGTGAAACTGTCAGTCGAACGGAAAAAAGATCGGCGGCTGGACGGCCCTGCCCGGCGAGGACTTATCTCCGGTCAAACGAAGCAGTTCGTCCGGTCGGAGTTGCCGCAACATATCCAGCTGCCGCGAATCGAATGGCAGCGGTTTCAAGCAGAGTTTCGGTTCGATCGGCTCCCACTCGTGCCGATCTACCAGATCCCGGACAGGACCATCGATGTCGGCCGCCGGCGGAAGCCGCCTCGCGCTCCAGTCCGGGTCCGCGCGGCGACGTCCGAACAGCAGGTCAAGCAGGTCAGATGCGGCAGAAGCCTGCCTCTCGTCCGACCGCGGCCGCAACGGAGCCGGCATTTGCGGTGGGACACCGAACGTATCGGGAAAGTCTTGAGGCGGCGGCGGCGCCGACCAGGGAGGAGTTAGCGGCGGGACAATTCTCCAATGGTCGGGATCTGCCCACCATGGCAGCGGATTCGGCATCGCGCCTGCAATACCGAAATTGGGTATACGTCCGTTCGGATCTCTGAATGATCGTGTCATCTTTGCTCTCACGGTGAAACGTATCGTGCACGACCTGCCGATGGCCGTGCGGTGCAGACAATGCCTTGAAGACCTTCGCTGGCGCGGAAAGAGCTCAAAGGCTCGCATTTCATGGATCGTAGATCACGCGATAGGCCAGGCCCAAGCGCTTCGCGATCCCATCGACCTCTTCCTGACTGTCGGGATAATGCTGATAGACGAGCTTGGTCTTGATCGCATTGCCGAGGTAGCGAGGATTCCAGGTCCACAGTACGGTGGGATACTGACCGGTCGATCGGTAGAGGTTCATGAGTGTCCGTCTGATAAATCTGCTCTCCGGCGGGTCGGTAAAGGCGGGACCTGCAATCCTGTCCCGATAGAATTGGGTCCATCGACGCGACGCCGCCGCCTCGTTAAAGGAGATCTGCGAGCACTTCATCGACGTCAGGAACGGCCCTGCCTGGTCCTCGCCCTCGATGAAGCCGATGCAATCATGGTCGGGAAGTCGCTTGATGACTCCCCAGGCGACGAGGGCCTCGTCCGGGACGTAACGCGCGCGGCCGGCGTCGCGTCCTCGCTAAGCATGATGCCGGCGAGAACGCGGATGGCCGTCCTGGTGTGGCTGCGCGCGACGGATCTGATCTCGGTCAGGGTGCGCGCCCTGGGCGTCTTTTGTCGCGCGCGCGGGGGAGCCGGCTCCCTCACAAGCGCAATTTTCATCTCCTCGTTCACGCAAACACCTCCCACAGCACGATTGCAACCAGACCCGCGAGCGCGAGCGATATCAGACAGGCGGTCATCGTCTCTCCCACGACAAGAAAATGCGCGGCAGATCGCGCGGCGACGCGCGATCGTTTCGGGCGCGAACCCTATCTCCGTGTCTCCGGAGACCGCAGCGGCGCGAGCAGCGGGCTCGGCGCCGCGGGCCGGCACGTTCGCGCGTGCACGGCCAGCAATGGTACGGACGGCGGCGCGCCGATCGGCGCTCCCTAGACGCGTTTCAACGAGGCGTGGCCGCAATGCGCGCCCGCCGTCCGATCTCGAATGGACATGAAAAAACCCGCGGCGGATGTTTCCGCGCGGGCGTTACGAACTTTTCGATGATGCCATTATGCAGGTGTATTGCCCGACGTGTCAACGAACGACTTCTAAAAGATCGTCGGCATGCCTCATGGCGCGCACCATACCCTAGAAGAGCTTCAACACGTCTCTGAGGCAGATGCCCGCAAGACCGGCTTCCTTGCACGCACTCTTGAGAATGTCATCGTAGATGACCTTCATTTCCCGTGTGGGCCATTCTGAAAGCGTGCGCACTTCCAACCAGTTCGTCCCTAAAGATCAGCCTGGCTCCGCCCGGGACCACCATCCTGTAATATTTCTTGCCGAAATTTCGGGATCTCGGATCATCACAGATGCCAACGTCCAAGCGTGACTGCGTTTCGTCCAACGCATCCAGAACACGGACGACATCACAGAGCCAGTAGCCCGGACCCTCAAGCGCAACGCGCCGTAAGCGGTTTCAGTCCGGGCGAAGGAATGGACGTATCCAGCGCGAGAACCATTCGTCAGCATGGATGCCGGGATGTGGGTCGAAGATCGACGGGGGGATGAAATAGCTTGGCTCATCCGCTAGCATGCCGAGGGGTTTGCTCGCCTGCTGTGTTCCCCAATCTCCGTTCGAGGTACGCCAACTGCCATACCGATCGTTGAATTCCGTGGAAGGCAGATATGGAATCGGCGCACTTCCGATCGTGAAGGCACTGCCCGAGCTCGATTCGTTCACTCGTGAAAGGCGTCGAACATCATCGAGGACGGCGGCTTGTGCGGCAGGATCAGAAGGCGTTTCTGGCCGGCTTGAAGCTGGCGTAGTCCCGGTTGGCGTATCCATCCAGTTTCCGAAACGGTCTGCAAATGTGCCGGCGCGCATCGCGCCCTGATCACTTACTGCTTGTCCAACGGCGGGGTCAAACGCCCTTGCAGCGGATGCTCCATTATCTGTTGTGCCGGTCGGATCCGCGCGAGCGGCAGAGCTCGCCGCAGCTCCGGCGAGACCGAGAGCGACCGCGATTGGTGCCCACGCCGGCAATAGGGGAAGCAACACGGGAGCTGCGGTCGCGGCCCCGAACATTGCCAATCCGCGCAAAATAGCAGGACCATCGGCCGGGTCGTGGGGCATGTTGTAAGGGTTCGGCCCCATCAACGGCGAACCATCAGAGCTCCTGAGCAGATTACCTGTCTCGGAATGGAATTGCAGCATCTGAGGTAGGGGCGGCATGGCGGCGCTAGGAGGTAATTGACCGAGCCCTTGCAAAGCCGGATTGAAAACTGGAAATCCCGGCACCCCATCAATGAGGGGCGGATTGCTCGGCGTAAATCCTTCCGGATGACCTAGCACCTCGACAGGGGGTGGAAGGAAGCCCGGTAAGCGGGTATCGACGAAGGGAGGAGCAAGCCCGGGCAGAGCAGGAACTGGGGATGCGGCCTCAAACTGCAGCGAAATCGGAGTGCCCTTTGGAAATCGCCGCAGGATATCAGTTCTCTCTTCCAAGCCGAGACGGCTGGTTGGAGAGAGAAGTGGCCAATACTCGGCTGCATCCGCGCGACCAGCGTCGTACAGTTGGTCGACTGTCTCCTGCATCTGGCGGATTTGCACCTCATTGTCGGTAGCATATCTTCTCCAGTTATTGAACCATTTCCTGGTCGCTTCATTTGCCTCTTCAGTCGTCATTCCTTCGGGGGTATTGGCGAACAGATGACCATTCGCTTGCGCGTACTTAGCAGCTGCTAAGAGCACATTTAGGTCGGCAACGACGTCGTCCAGCGCACGCTCATCGCCTGCGAGAGTCGCATCGTGTCTTAAAGACGTGTGGACGTCGTCAAGATACTTGCGAAATCCTTCGTAGTACTCTCCGAGATGTCCCCCAGTGTGTGGGCTCGAACTAATCTCGGCTGCGAGCCCCTGCGTGGACGGCAAAGCCATGCGGTTTCCAATCGCATCATGATTGAACCGGTTCGCCAGGAAATAAATGACCGGGTGGCTTGCGAACTTCTGCGGCAAAATATGGTGGATATAAAACATGCAATAGCCGCCTTCTGGCGCGCGCCGACGTCCGAGCTGCTCGCAGCCGGTTTTGCTAATCCGAAATGTCTGTTGGAGGACTAGCCGCCATGGGAGCAGGCTAGTGTGTGCGCGCTGCAATGCAGCCGCGTTGAACAGGCATCGTCCGACGGCAGGCAAACGCCTTCAAGATCAGTGCCCTCGACCGGCGTGGCGACGCCGCCGACTGGCACATCTGAAAATTAATCGGGACAGTCCGCTTTATTGCTGTCGTCTTGAAATAGCGCGAAGGCGCGCTACTTTCTCAAGAGCCTACAGGTGGCCGACACCGGCAATATCTTCTGTCGTCTCGACAGAAATTTGCATGAACGAGGATTTACGTGAGGTTTCTGCGAAACGAAAACCTCTCAGACCCGCGGCTGTACAGGCATTCCTCATTTCTTGGCTGCAAAAGATTCTGGATTCCAGAAAGCGTGGCCGGAAAATATGTGCCGAGCCGATGACCTCCGCTCTAAAAACAGCGTGGCAGATATTATTCATCAAATTGTATCTCCTGAACTTTGTCCCTGGCTCCAGGATTTCGATGTTCGACCTTTCTTCGTCGACGACATCGAGCAAACGAACGATGTCACAAAGCCAATAAGCGGGTGCAGCGTCTCCACTTAGCGACCGCGTCTCACATCTCACGAATTGCACACCTTCACTATCCAAGGTTTCCAGAACGCTCTTCATTCGAGCGGATACGAGCAAAAAGTCGAGAAAGGGTTCCCAGTCGACCGGTGCCCTTCCGAGAGATTTGTCGATAAGCAACCGTGGCGATTCGGCGAGCACAGGGATGCCCCGTTGGCCCGGCGGAGAGCGCAACAAGGGGCCGGCACCAAGGGCTGCAATGTTCTCCATTCGCAAACCGGGTGGCGTCCTAATTCTGTAATCCGGTCCGACATGATAGAGTTTTGGTACCTTTGGCTTTCGCCGCTGCGTACGGGACGTAATCATGAAATACTGCTGCCTCCGCGTCTGCACTCAGCTTCTCAGTTTCCTGTATTCGAACTCGTCGGTACAGTAGAACACAGGCAAGCCTCCGAATTGATCGGAATTCTTGTAACGAACCGTGAAGCGTTCCTGCTCGTCTCCACCAAAGGTGTCGCCGTCTTTGACGACCGCCCCGTGCTCGACCAGGTAGGCGGCGAGGCTTGCCACCTTCTCGAGCATCACACGAAGGGTCAGTTTGACGGTCACGAATTCAATCTCGCGCTCGGCAAATTTCGACAGCCCCATCGTCACGGCGCCTATCTTCGACTGCTCACGGAACGGCAGAATGTCGACCCACAATGAAAAGGGATAGTCGGGGAAAGGCGAAAAGGACTGTCTCGACATCTCCATCCAGAGCTTGGCAGGGCGCGCGACTTTGGTATCCCATACTACGGCACAACATTCCGGCATCACGGCAATCAATGCGCCGACCACCGCAGTCGTCAGACGGGCGGCCGGCAATGGCCGCAGGTGCCGACCAAGTACCGAGACGATCAGATGACCGCGATGGCGCGCAGCTATCGCCTCGCCCTCCGGCCAAGTGCTGGCCGCGCGATACCATAGGCCATTGTCTTGCGGAATGGGCGCGGGCATCGACATCACGGCAACCAACTCGCCGCCACAGCGGATCAGCGGCGAACTCGAGGGAGGCCGGTGACCGTCCGCGGTTTCACGGCCATCGACCACCTCAGCCGCCAACTCAGGATGCCGCGTCCGGAGCGCCTTCACGACCAGCAACATGTCCGGGGTCGCCGGCTTCTCCAACAAGACAAGGGAAAGCAGGGAATTACTCATCGACGACCCCTTCCATCCAGGTCTCGCTTACTGGTTGCAAGGATGGATTTTTGAACAAAACAAGAACATCGTCAACATGATTTTTGCCTGAGTTCAAGACACCCGCGCCGGCAGACTGATGACAGCGCCGAACTGAAAATCGAACATTGACGCCACAAAAAAACCCGCAGCGGACAACTCCGTGCGGGCCGACACAATTTCGATGATGCCATTATGCAGGTGTATTGCCCGACGGGTCAACCCTTTTTTACGATAAACAGAAATATGGCCGTGCGACGGTCGGACCCCGCCCATCCGGGCGCGTTCGACCTGCGCTTCCCCGAGCATGCGCGCGCTATACGCATCCACCGTCTCGGCGAACGAGCGCTGCACGCCGACCGCGACGCCGTGCTGGTCGCGCGCATCGCGCTGCAGCACGCGCAGGCCGCGCCCGCCGGCGCCGAGCGGCCCGGCATTCGAGATCCCGAGTGGCGATGCACTTCGAATAATGCCAGCGCGCGCGCCGCCACAACCAACATCTTCGCGCGCGCACGCTCACCATAGGAACGGCGCGCCTCCTGTCCCGTTGGCTCGGCACAACCAACCCCAGGAGGAAATCCATGAAGACCATGATCGCCACCACCGCCGCCCTCGCCCTGATGTGCGGCGCAGCCTTTGCCCAGAGCGGCACCGGCCCGACCCCGCAGACCGACACCATGAACAAGCCCGGCATGTCGAGCGGCACGACGGACAAGGGCAGCATGGACAAGAACTCGATGAGCCGGGAAGGCACCACCGGAATGAACTCCGGCAGTTCCACGGGCGGCGCCAGCGCGCCGACCACGCCGAGCGGCGGCAGCTCGACGCAGGGCGGCCAGGGCAAGGCCGGCGTCGCCGGGGGCAAGTAGGTCGGCAATTTGGCGGTTGTCACGACCGCCCGGCCGCGGCGCGCGGGGTGTTACACACCTCCGCGCGCGCGGTTGCATTCGAGACCAGGTCTCCGGTCATTTCGGCGAGGTCAGCCCGGGCGAGGTCAGCCATTCCTTCATGTGCGAGGCCGTTTCGGCTTGTCGCGCACGGCGCAGCAGCAGGTCGCGGGCTGTGCTTCCAGGCGGCTCTTTTTCGGCGGCTTCCCTGAATTGCTGAGCCTCTTCAGCCAGCAGCTGTTCGAACGAGGTGGCGTGCTTGATCCGCTTACGCTGCATGCCGCGGTCCTCCAATTTCCCGGTTGCCACAACTCTAGGAGCGGCCGGAAGTTCCATCTGTCCACTTTGACAGGCGCTGTGACGATTTCGTCAGATCCGCGGGCCAAACCCGCAAACGGACCCGCGAGCGGAACAAGTCCGCGCGGGTGGGCACGATTTCGATGATGCCATTATGCAGGTGTATTGCCCGACGGGTCAACCTTTTCTTACGATAAACAGAAAATGACCGGATGAAGGTCAAACGTGCTCGATCCGGGCCCGTCCGCTACTCTTCACAGCAGGCTCTGGCATCCGGCCAGCGCGGCCTCGCACCGCCCTCAGCGCGGCTGCGATGCCGGCCTTGGCCGTCTCACCGGCTGGGTGTGGGTGCCGAACAGCGCCAGCAGCAACGCGACCTCTTCCTTCGAACCGACCTGGATCATGATGATCTCCCTTTCGCCGGGTTGGTCGGGGCCAGCGGACGCCGCGTTCAGGACAATCGTGTTTCAGGATCGTTTCAGGCCTGTTTCGCCGGCGCGCGCGCCGGCGTGACGGGCTTGCATCCCGGCTCGTTCGGGGACGCCCGCCGATGGTCATCGCGGCGTCACCACGCGGGTGTTGGCTGCTCACATCCGGCTTGAACCGGCCGATCAGGGAGGCAACGGCCATGCGTCGTCTTGCACACTTGTGTGCAGTCGGGGGGGCCCTCGGGCTGGCGCAGCCGGCCCTCGCCTGGTGGGACGGCGGCCACATGCAGATCGCCTATGTCGCCTACAAGCAGCTCGACGCGCCCGTGAAGGACAAGGTCGACGCGCTGCTGCGCCTCAATCCGGATTATCCCAAGTGGACCGCCGGCGCCCCGGACGACCGGACGGCCAGGCTCTATGCCTTCATTCATGCGGCGACCTGGGCGGACGACATCAAGACCGAGGACTACCACTACACCCGCGACAAGGCCGACAGCCCGACCGCGGGACAGAACATCGGCTATGCCGATCACAATCAGCACGCCTATTGGCACTTCAAGGACACCAATTTCTCGCCCGACGGCACGCCGCTGCCGCCGGACGATCCGGTCGACATCGTCACCCAGCTGAGGTTGATGATCGCGGCACTGCCGCCGTCGTCCGGCGCGCCGGACGATGTGCGCTCCTACGATCTGGTCTGGATCCTTCATCTGGTCGGGGATGCGCACCAGCCGCTTCATGCCACCGGCCGCTTTACCCGGCCAATTCCGAACGGCGATTCCGGCGGCAATGCCGAGCTCGTGATTCCCGCCACCGGAGAAACCATCGCGCTTCACGCCTATTGGGACAGTTTCTTCGGCGGCTATGTCTCGCCCTTCGGCGCCGTGTTCGATGCCGACGATAAGGGCGGCCTGTCGCGCCTGTCGGTGAACGCGGCGAGCGCGCAGATCGCCGATCCGCAGGCCTGGATCGACGAAAGCTTCGAGCTTGCGAAGCAATACGCCTATGTTCCGCCCGTCAGTACGGGGGACAATGCCGTGCTGCTCTCCCGCGACTACGAAACGGGCGCGCGAAACATCGCGCGCAGCCAGGCGGCGCTGGCCGCGGCAAGGCTTGCAAGACTGATCAACACGGCGCTGCAATAGCCGGCTGTTCGATCGCCGCCACCTCGCCGGGGTCCCGCGCCCGCCGGTCACCGATCGTTCACCATGACGGCCGCTTCCGCATTTCTCCGGAGTTGTATCGAATTGGAAAAGACCGCAAAGCTTGCATCACACGCGAGGAGAAACCCGCATGATCGAGGCAATTGCGCGCTTGCGACGAATCGCAGACGAGACCGAGACTGCGGCCCGGGCGCCCGGCCTCGACCGGTCGACGCGGTCGGACATGATCGATCTGGCGGCGAAGTGGCAGTGGCTGGCCGGCGAAGCCGCCAAACTGTGCGCCAAAGGCAACGAACTGAACGGCCATGCCGCCTGCGCCCATTGCATGGAACATTGCTTTTTCACCGAGCATGCAGCCATCGCGCCTGCCGCCGTCGCCTGAACGTCAGCCTGCGGCTGCGTTGACCGACGGGTCGAATTTTATCCAAATGCACTGAAGCCAATTCGGCGGATCGAAATCTTTTCGCGCCACGCTGGGACATGTCCCTTGCGAGGGCGCATGGGCGAGATGGAGAGACGTCGATGTACTACGTCGCCGCTGCATTGCTGGTGCTGTCGGGACTGTTCTATTCCGCGAGCCATCACGAACTCGGCCAGTTCGGCGCGAACATGTGCAGCTATGGCAGCGCGTTCTGCGACAATCCGGTCATGGTCTTCGCCGGCGCGGCGCTCGCCGCGGCCTGGGGCATGTTCGTCAGCATCAAGTAGGCGGTGAGCGTTTCGGTTCGCAACGCCGTCAAAGGCCGAGCTCCTTGCGGACGGTCGCGGCCGAGTTGCCGACCTTGTCGACGGCCTTCTGCAAGTCTTCCTTCGAGACGCCGAGCGCGTGGGTCCAGTACTTGACCTCGAACGCCTCGTGCATGTTGATCTTGCTGCGATCGGGCTGCTCGCGCTTCGTCAGATTGTCCATCGACCAACTCCTCGCTTGCTCGAACGGGAAAACGTCAGAGCGGCCGGACCGCGACAAGGGCGGGCATGACACCGTCCTCGTCGCGATGGTGACTGTCCCGCTCCTCGCGAAGATTCCGCCGCCGTCAAACCAACCTGCGCCGGGACCCGGCGTTCCGCACAGTTCGGAATTTTCGCCCATTGGCCGCAGCGCGATGCTTTCGGAAAACCGCCCGCCCTGATCATGCTCCGGGGACGAACACCTCGCCGATATCCGGCGGGCGGCTGGTCCGCTGCACCAGGCCATCAAGATAAACGAGGGTATGGCGCCAGCCGAGCCCGCGGCCCACTGGTCGCCGGTCCCGACGCCCGCATCGAACGCGGCGCGCCGCGGCACGGGGACGGCGCCTCAAAGCAGATAAACGTCCCGGTCGAGAGCAGCAGTCCGATGTGCGTCCAGCTGCTCGACCTTCGCGGTCGGCAAACCGTTCATGGAACGACTAGACCGGCGCCAGTGCCGCCGAGATCTGGGAGGCGATGATGAAAGCCGCGAACACGGCGGGCACGCTGATGAACCGCAAGAACTGATCGACCGAAAGCATCGCTATCCCCCCAAGATATCCTGCAAAAGACGAAGCAACCTCGCCCGCCGCGTTACTCCACCCCTTGCGCGACGTGCTGATCGGCGGTCATGAGCCGATCGGAAACGGCGGCACCGCTCATCGTGAGCAGCGCCAAAATCGAAACCATGGCCAGAAATTTCATGGAAAGAGCATCGATCCCGATTATGGCCAAAAACGTCAGAGACTGGCGCGATTTCGGGACGATCCCGAGAAAGATCATGACCATCCGCGTTCACTGAATTTCGCGAGCGAGATCCACATGCTGGCGCGCCCGCGGGCTTCCCGGCGACCGCGCATTGGCCTAACAATTGTGGCTGAGCCCGGGCTTTTTGCCCGCACTCGAAAAGAATAAGGCCCGGCGGGGTGACAGGGAGCCACATGACCAAATCATCAAAAGCAACAAACCTCGAAATCCTTGCCTGCGACGCTGGCTGGAGAAACTATCATTTCGTCAAGCTGACGACGGAGGACGGCATCGTCGGCTGGAGCGAGTTCGACGAAGGCTTTGGCTCCCCGGGCGTAGGCGCCGCCATCCAGCGCCTGTCTGCTCGCGTGATCGGACAGAACGTGTTCCAGCATGAGCGCATTTATGCAGAGCTGTTCGCGGCCACGCGTCCCGCAGCAGGCGGCGTTGTGGCGCAAGCGCTCGGCGCGATCGAGAACGCCCTGCTTGACGCCAAGGCGAAGTCTCTTGGCGTGCCCTGCTACGAGTTGCTCGGAGGGAAGATCCGCGACCGCGTGAGGGTCTACTGGTCTCATTGCGCCACCTGGCGGATCAATCACCCCTCCTGGTACCAGCCGCCGATCGAGAACCTCGATGGCGTCAAGGCAATCGGGCGAGAGGTACGCGAGAAGAAATTCACTGCGCTCAAGACCAACATCTTCTCTTATGACGACGGCAAGCCGACCGGCTGGCGGCCCGGCTTCGGATCGCCGTTCGCGCCCGAGATCAATGTCGACCGCAAGATCCTGCGCGACCTGCGCATGCATCTCGAGGCCATCCGCGACGGCGCGGGCCCCGACGTCGACATCCTGCTCGATTGCAATTTCAACGCCAAGACCGAAGGCTATTTGAAGATCCTGCGCACCATCGCAGACCTCGATATGTTCTGGATCGAGATCGACAGCTTCAACCCCGAGGCACTCGGCTACATCCGCAGGCAAAGCCCGCATCCGATTTCGTCCTGCGAGACTCTGTTAGGCCTGCGTGAATTCCTCCCCTATTTTCAAGAACAGGCGATGGACGTCGCGATCATCGACACGCCCTGGAACGGCGTCTGGCAATCGATGAAGATCGCAGCGGCCGCAGAAGCGTTCGAGATCAATGTCGCGCCCCATAATTTCTATGGCCATCTGTGTTCGATGATGAACGCACATTTTTGCGCCGCCGTTTCAAACCTGCGCATCATGGAGATCGACATCGACCGCCTCGCATGGGACCGCGAGCTCTTCACGCACGAGCCAGAGATTCAGAACGGGCACCTGATTATTCCGGAGCGCCCCGGCTGGGGTACCGAGCCGAACGAAGAGGCCATGCACGCGCACCCGCCAAAGACAAGCGGCGGGCTTCTCAACTACGGCCGCAAGAGCTGAGGTCGCCTTTGGCTGAAGTCGCCTTTTACGGCGTCACAGGATTCACGGTCGCCGACGTCGTGGGTCCCGGCCGCTCTGGCTCAAGCGACGATTTCGGCTCGGTCGGTAGCACCTTGGCACCGGCAGCGCGCGCGGCCTCGCCCGTGTTCGCATACATGGCAACATGAGCCGGCTGCGTCTTTGCACGGCTCCAGGGCCCATGATCGACGATCAGCATCGCCGCAATCGTCACGCCGGCCACAATCAGCGCGATCACGCCGGGATGACGAAGCGCCGAGGACAAGGAGTTTGCGAAGCGATCAGTTGCCATGCGGGGACCCGTATCTTTTACCTCTCGCGAGTCAATTCAAACGCCACCCACGAGTTCCGCCCTTCGGTTAAGCAAATTGCGAGCCAACGAGCGGGACTCGACAGCTTTCCCGCCCTCGGTTCTGCAAAGCAGCCGCGCATGATCGACGAATCCGATCTTCTTTCGTTTCCCCGGATCGCAAGCAATTACACCCCGCAGCGCGCCGGATCGCGTCGTCACTCGCCCGGTGCGATCGCGTTGCTCGGGGTCGTACGATCGGTGATCTGCTGTCCGAACAGGCTGCCGATCAGTTCGACTGCAGTGCGCGCGGTGCGACCGCGCTCGTCGAGGAATGGATTGAGTTCGACGATGTCGACCGATCCCACCGCCCCTGAATCGTGCAGCAGTTCCATGATGAGATGAGCCTCGCGATAGGTCGCACCGCCCGGCACCGTCGTGCCGACGCCCGGGGCTACGCTGGGATCGAGGAAATCGACATCGAAGCTGACATGTAGCACGCCGTTGCTTGCCTTGAGCCGTTCGATGACACGCCGGATCAAAACGGCGACGCCGAATTCGTCGATCTGGCGCATGTCGACAACCCTGATCCGGCGCGCACGCATCAACTCCTGTTCGAGCTTGTCGATCGAACGTGCGCCGAACAAATCAAGCCTGTCAGGATCGATCGAGGAACGTGGATCATCGCCGAGCAATCCGTCGAGGCCGGGCTCACCGCAGAGAAACGCCGCCGACATGCCGTGCATGTTGGCCGTAATCGTTGTCTCTGGCGTATTGTAATCGGCATGAGCGTCGAGCCAGAGCACAAACAGCTCGCGTCCACGCTCCTTCCAGTGGCGGGCCATGGCATTCACTGAACCCATCGACAAGGTATGGTCGCCGCCGAGAAAGATCGGGATGGCCCCCGTATTCGCGATCTCATACCCCCGGCGACTGAGCACACGCGTCCAACGCTGGATTTCGCGATAGTGATTGGCCTTGTCCGGCGGACGGTCGGAAAGATCATGGACCTCTGAGCTCGAGAGATCGCCATAGTCGACGACCTCGAAATTCAGCCCCTCCAGAACCGTCGCAAGACCGGCGGTACGTAGCGCCGCAGGACCCATCAGAGTGCCTCGCTGCGAAGCGCCCATGTCGATAGGCGCGCCCAGCAAGGCGATGCGCCGGGCGCGATCCGTCACGGTCCGTGCGGTCACGGCTATCTCCCGAGGTTAGCAAGGCTGGACCAGCCTAACAGAGATTCGCCTCCGTCGTTTCAGGGGATATCTCATTCAAATGCATCCTGCCGGAACCAAACCCCGCGAGCCGCATTTTCACTGCAAGGCCGGCACCCGCCGTTCAAAACGGCGCATGTCGCGGATAGCCAAAGGTCTTCGGACCCGCTGTTCAAAACGAGCGCACGCGCGGATAGCCAAAGGTGCCGGCCTCATTCTCACGTCAGAAGCGGAGTGCGGGAACTTGAACATGGAAATGCCGCAAGCAGCTTCCCGGCCCGGAGTGGCCGAGCGTGTCATTGACGTAGCGACTGACGTCTCGCACACGATTGGAGAGGTCGCCGGAGGCCTTCGCGCCGCCGTCGATCGGCTGACCGACGCGATCGATGATGCCCGGAAGCCCGGCCGCCCTCTCGCGACCGTTGCGGCGATCACGCGCGAGGCCCCCCTTGCTAGCCTGTTTGTCGCTTTCCTGTTTGGCGTGGCGGTGGCGCGCCGACGATAGCGAGCTTGCTCAGGCTGCGCTTACAGCCTCAAGTGGGGCCGTCAGAAACTCTTTCTCGAATGCCCCGGCCGGCATCGGGCGTCCGAAGAAATAACCTTGGCCCTCCTCGCAGCCCATACTGACCAGAAAATCGGCCGTGGCACGGTTCTCGATACCTTCCGCTACGACCATAAGCCCGAGTTGTTTGCTGAGGCCGATCGTCGAGCCCACGATTGCCGCGTCGTCGGAATCGGCGAGGAGATCAAGCACGAACGACCGGTCTATCTTGAGCCCGTCGAGTGGAAACTTCTTGAGATAGCTTAGACTTGCGTACCCTGTTCCGAAATCGTCAAACAGGACGCGGACGCCCAGTTGCTGAATCCGCTTGAACATGTCGAGCACGCGGCTTTCGTCGTTCAGTAGGATGTCTTCCGTGACCTCGATCTCGAGCAGTGACGGGGTGAGCCCCGTCACTTGAAGTAGCGTCGCAACCGCATCCGCGAGATCACCTGAGTGCAGTTGCGACGGCGACAGGTTGATCGCGACGCGCACGCTGTTGCCGGACAATTCCCAGGCACGCGCCTGACGGCAGGCGGTCTCCATCACCCAGCTCGCGATCCGCTCGGACAGTGCGGAGGTGTTCACCACCGGCATGAACTCACCGGGCGAGACATAGCCGCGCGTGGGATGACGCCAGCGGATCAGCGCTTCGGCCCCGACCAGGCTACCGTCGACGAGGCGAACTTGCGGCTGGTAGAAGAGTTCGAACTCGCCGCGATCCGCGGCACGCCCGAGCTCACTCTCCAGCGTTAGCCGGTTCTCCAGCTCCTGCCTGATCGCGCTCTCGAAGATCACATGACTGCCGCGCCGCGTCGCCTTGGCGCGGCTCAGCGCGAGATGACCATTGCTGAGGAGCTCATCGGCATTCTCTCCCCCGTCGGGATAGATGGCAACGCCGATACTGATCTTGACGCGGTGCTGGCGCGCGCCTGTGGCGAGCGGCACTTCGAACGCCCGGGCGATCCGCTCGGCAAATGCCGCCATCGGCTCACAGGCCCTTGCACAATCAAGCGCGATGGCAAACTCGTCGCCGCTCAGACGGGCGACGGTCGCCTTGCCGTCGACTTCGGTCTGTAACCGATCGGCCACGGCACACAACACGAGGTCACCGATCGAATGTCCGAGCATGTCGTTGATCTGCTGGAAGCCGTCAAGCCCGAGCACGAGCAGCGCGACTTCGGACGGTCGCCTCTCCGCCGCGGCAATCAGATTGGTCAGTCCCGCATGCAGCATGTTGCGGTTCGCCAGGCCGGTCAGTGCGTCATGTTCGGCCAGATAGCGTACGCGTTCGGCCTCGCGCTTGCGAACAGATATATCGCGCAGGATAGCTCCGTACTGGAAACCGTCCGCTCCCTGCCACCCGGAGAAGCTCGCCTCGACCGGAAACGTCTCACCGTTTTTGCGACGCCCTGCGAATTCGACGACGACGGCGCCGCCGGGAACCAGCAGCGCCTCGCGCGCGGCATCGCGCATGGCAAACGGCCTTGCGCCACCTGTGGCGGGCTCGGCGCAGAGAGTTTCGAGCGGACGCCCGATCATTTCAGTCGGCATATAGCCGAAGATCGCGCTGGCGCCGGGATTCCAGACCGTGATCCGGTGCTCCTCGTCAGTGCAGACCAGACCATCGCCGAGAGACATCGCGATGCGATGAAAGCGGCTCTCGGCAATGCGTCCCAACAGGCTACGGAAGTCGATCTCGTCGAGTGCGATCGCCGTCAGATAAGCCACGATGGCGATGTGGAACAGTGACGTGTCGATGATCAGTGGCCACTTTGCCTGCACAAGGGTCGCTGCCAATTCGATACTCGCACCCGCAGTAACCAGAATCGCGACGCGAACGCCCGGGGCAAGACGGCGCCACGCATACATCATCAGCAGGCAGATCAGGCCGAGACCAACGATCATGCCGGCGTCAGAGGTCCAACGCAGCATCCGGTTCTGAAGGATCGATTCTGCCGCCAGCGCCTGCAGGACAGGCCCCGAGATGATCTTGCCGTTTGGAACGCTGAACCGGTCGCCCAGCTCGAGAGCCGTGGCACCGACGATGACTTTCTTGTCCCTCAACTTGCCCAGCGTCGCGGCATCGCCGCTCAGCACGTCAAAATAGGAGACACTCGGGATGGAAGCTGCGCGAATGCCAAAATCTATCAGGAAAGGCGGACGCCGATTGGCGTCCTGTCCGGCCAGCACGACGGCCATCGAGGGCATCAAGGCGTCGCCGAGCTTCTCACCGACGGGATACCGGCGGACGAGGCCGTCGGATTCGACCGCGACATTGACGACGGCGGGCCACGACTGATTGTTGAACGGCCTCAGGGGACGATTGATATGAGCCGCACCACCATTGGGAGCCGGCTGCTTGAACGAAGGCAGAATCGTGGAACCACCGACGTCGCGAAGCGCTGTGGCGAAAGCCTCGTCGGAGACCGGATCCGAGGGCGTGCTGAAATCGACGTCAAAGGCTACGTCCTGCGCACCCGCGGCTTCGAGCCTGTGCAACAACTCGGCATGCAGGCGACGCGGCCATGGCCATACCCCGATCTGGTCGATCGAGGGCGCGTCGATGGCGACCACAACGATGTTGCCGCTCGCCGCACGCGACCCCCAGGCAAACCGCAGATCGGTCAGCGCATTGCGTAGAGAGCCATGCCACCCCGTCGAGAGCACGACCGCCAATGCGATCACGACAAGGATATGCGGCCGATAACTCTTCACTTTTCTCCCCTGCATCGGCGGTCTGTGCCGCCAGATGCCCCCTATGCCGATGGTGCGATCCTAGTGATGGCCTCTGCCCCAATACCAACCGTAGTGATGACCATTGTTGCCGTGGTTGCCGCTATTCCCGTTTTCGCCATTGCCGCTGTTGCCGCCGTTGCCGCTGCTTCCGTTACCCGTTGCGCCGGTTCCGCTACTTCCGCTTCCAGAGCTTCCATCGCTCGTCGAACCAGCAGTGGTCGCAACAGTCGTCGTCGCAGTTGACGATGTCGATGCGGCGCTGGCCGCAGATGCACTGCTGCTCACCGTGACGGCCGTGACGTTGGCGCTGTTGGCTGCAGCGGTGGTCATGCTTGCTTTCGCATCGCTCCAGACCGTCTCGGCCCCGCTGCTGGCATTGGCGCTGCGCACGCGACCCGGTGCAACGGCACCATGAGCGAGGCCATTCGTGACCTTGTGGACATTCAGTTTGACCTCGCCGAGCGAGCTCGATATGCGCACGACGCCGCCCTTGGATGCCGGGGCTCCTGCCGCCTGATGCGATTGTGCCGGCGCGCCGGCTGCCTTTGTCCCCTTGTCGGTCGGACCGATCGCGTGGATTGCATGACCGTTGGCCGCATTGCGCGGCGCAGACAGCCCCGATTTCGGCACCGGAATGCGCTCGATCGTGGAGGCCCGCGGTTTGCCGTGCTCGATCGGATTGAAAGTCCCCGCACCGCTCAGGCTGAGACCGGACTTGCCGTGCTCGAAGGCGGTTGCCGACTGGCCCGGCATGACCTGGGCGATCTGCCCGCTCCTGAAGTCGGAAACCTCGACCTGGCCGCGAACCACGCCGACCTTGGTGCTACCAGCACCAACGGTGACGCTGAACTGCGTTCCTTTGACCACGGCCGCGAGATAGGGCGTCTCGACCTCGAAATGCTTGACGTTTCGCTTCTCGACCTCGAGCAGGATCGAGCCCGCCTGCTGGATGATCGTGGTCGATAGCCCCTCTTTCTTCTCTGCCGGCAAGCCGACCACCGAGTTGGGAGAGACAAGTATCGTTTCCTCGCCGCGGACGAGCAACACGCGCCCGTTGCGCCCGGTCCGAATGGTATTGCCTGGCTTGAGCACACCGTCCTGGTTCAGCGACACAGGCTGGGCGCCGTCGGTTGCAACCCAGACATCGCCCGAGCTCTTGCTCACCGACCATTCGCCGTCGTCCGCGGCTGAAGCAGCGGACGCTGCTCCCAGCACCATCGCCGCCATCAAGGCACGCAGCAGTCCAATCTTGCCGAACATGACGATCCTCAGTCCGCTTAACAGCCGGACATGAGGCGTATCCGAAATCACTCAAGATCCGATTAGCGGGAAGTGGCAAATCGAACAGCCGCATTAACCTTTCATTGACCATAAAAAACTAAGAAAAATCATGCGGCTAACGATTCCTTACCCACCCCACGGAACCTCTCCGTCGAACTACGGAGAACGGCCTGCGCAGGGCGTCGTTGGGAAGTACCTTGCCGCCGCGCTGGTGTTGCTGGCACCTACGTTTGCGGGAATTTCGCAGGCCCTCGCGCAACAGGCGAACCAGCCGGGCTTCGATCCGCGCCAGCCCGAGAAATACTTTGAGAACCAATCCGAGCAGGAAACGCTGAGCCGTCCTCCGGTCAAGCTGCCGGCGGTCGGCCAGCCCAGCACGGTCGGCGACACCAAGCCTCAATTCGTGCTGCGCGGCGTCAATATCAGCGGCGCCCACGCCATCGCGAAAGACCGCATCGCCGCAGTCTATCAATCCTATGTCGGCAAGAAGGTCTCGCAGGCAGACCTCGCCGCGATTGCCGGGTCCATCAGCGATCTTTACCGCGCCGACGGATTTCATCTGAGCCGGGCGATCGTGCCGCCGCAGGACATTGCCGACGGCCGCGTCCGGATCCAGGTGATCGAGGGCGCGATCGTGCAAGCCGAGCTTAAAGGCGACGGTGCCGAGCAGTTCGGCGTACGGTCAATGCTCGGGCCTGTCCTGGCTGAGCAGCCGTCGCGCCTGGCAACGCTCGAACGCCAACTCTTCCTCGTCAACGGCAGGCCGGGCGTCCGGATCACCGACACTGCTCTGGAAGAGATTGGCGGCGCGACCGGTCGCTTCCGCCTCGTCGTCTATTTGAAGACCTGGCACGTCTTCTCGTCGTTCGGTCTGGACAATCTCGGCTCGTCCTCGGTCGGTCCTTGGCAGACCTATGCGACCGGTGCATTCAACTCCTACCTCACGCCGGGCGACACGCTGGCCGTCAACCTGTCGACCATCGGCAACGATCCTCGCGAACTCGGCTTTGCGCGGCTGTCCTACGATGCGCCCGTCGGCGTCGATGGCGTGCGACTCGGAGCTTCCGTCCTGTACAGCGCGGTCCGACCGGGCGATGCCCGCCGCCTCGATAGCGACATCACGACCACCGAGGCTTTCGAGGTGCGCGCCAGCACCGTGCCCTTCATGTCGCAATCCTCGGGGCTGACACTCACCGTCGCCGGGACCTTCAGCAACGTGTCCGAGCATGACATTTACGGCGCCTGGTACAACGACCATATCAGGACTGCGAGCCTGACCGCCGACTACCGCCTCCAGGATCGCTTCGGCGGCACCAATTTCGCGACGCTGACCTACCGCCAGGGCCTCGACATATTCGGGGCTTCGCAGTTCGGCGACGATCTGTTGTCGCGCGCTGGCGCCTCCTCGAACGTCTCGATACTGAACGTCTGGTTCACGCGCTACCAGGCGCTCAACGACACTTGGTCGGTGAAGCTCTCGGCCGCAAGCCAGACAGCATCGCGGCCGCTGTTCACCTCGCAGCAGTTCTATCTCGGCGGCGCGGCGTTCGGCCGCGGCTATGGTGCAGCCGAAATCAGCGGGGACAATGGTCTTGCGGGCTCGATCGAACTGCGCTTCGACCAGAAGCTCAATTTCCGCTACTGGACAGGCTATCAGTTCTACGCCTTCGGCGACGCCGGCGCAGTCTGGAACGACGGATATCGTCTGCGCGACGGTCTTTCTCTGACCTCCGCCGGAGCGGGCGTGAGGTTCTTCCTGCCGGACGATCTCCAGCTGGATCTCGGCGTTGCCGTCCCCCTGAGCTACCGGGCACCGGACAACGAGCGCCGCAGCCCGCGCTTCCTCTTCACACTGTCGAGCGCGTTCCGGCTTTGCCCCGAACGCGGCAGGGGTGGCTGTCTCTAGTCGAGCGAGCTTCGTTTCTGCGAAACCGGCGCGCGGGCCTTTTGCGGCCTTGCGCTCAGACTTGCCGAAATTTAATCCCGTAATCTGCTCACGATCGCTCGATCAGGGGGCTCCCAATGACCATGTTCAGCTGAAAGTGATTGAGACGGAACCATGAAGAGGGTCTTTGCAATTCTGGCTTTTCTCTGCGTCCTCGGCGTCGGCCAATATATCGTCGTCAGCCGCTTCGCGATCCGCCATGAGAATTTGACCCTGTTCGATGCCTCGCGCCAGAGGCCAATCTCGGTCGAAATCGCGGTGCGGCGCGACTACGAGGCCAAGGCCAATCTTGGGCTCTGGAAGCTCCCGCTCGCCGTCATCAGCAACGGCAACACGGTCAAGGCCACCGAGTATTCCTTTCTCGCCAACGTGCTCGCCGCGCGCGGCTATTTGGTCGCCAGCATCCAGCAGGACCTGCCGAGTGATCCGCCTCTGATGACAGACCCGGGCCAGCAATATGTCGGCCGGCGCGAAGTCTATATCCGCTGCGAAGCCAACATCCTGTTCACCCTGGCCGAAATGAAGAGGCAGCAGGAGAACGTGGACTACGACCACATCACCCTCGTCGGCCATTCCAACGGCGGCGACGTCTCGATGTACGTCGCCCACCAACACCCGGAGCTGGTATCGAAGGTAATTACGCTCGACAATCTACGTGTGCCCTTCGTGCTCAACGACAACATGAAGATCCTGTCTTTTCGTTCCAAGGATCCTCATTTCCAGACCGATCCCGGCGTGCTGCCGCCCCCGGAAGAGGCCAAGGCACGGGGCATCGACATCGTCCACACCGGTGCGCAGCATACCGAGATGAGCGATCGCGGTCCCGATGCGGTGAAGGAGCAGATCCAGGCAACGCTCGACCGCTTCCTGCGTGACAGCGCCAGCAGCGCGCTCGCGCCGGCCGATACGAAAAGTCCGATGATCATGAACCCCGGCGACTATTAGCCGGGAGCGCCTTGCGGCAGATCAAGGAGGCCCCGGGCTGGCTACGATAGAAAAGGCTTGGCTATCTCGGAGAGGCACGCGTGGCGCAGTATATCGAAAGGCTCGATACGGAAAGCCTTGATACGGCGAACCTCTATACTGGGAGCGTCGCTTGGAGTCTCGGCCTGCCCACGGCAAAGACGTCGACAGTCCTGAGACACGTCTATCGCGCAACCCGCCGGCTGCTCCGGTCGATCATTGCCCGCATCGATCTGTCGCAATTTCCGGGATCGTGCTGCGGGTGATTGCGACTGGTGCAGGCATATGCATGAGGATTGCCGAATGCGCGCGTATATGAGACGAACTTGCCTGCTGATCGCCATCGCCTTCGGCTTTGGCACGTCGTCCGCTCTGGCCGCCGATGCCGATCACGGCGCCGATCTCGCCAAACGCTGGTGTGCAAGCTGCCACGTCGTGGCTAACGGCCAGGCCACGGCGAGTGCCGACGTCCCCTCCTTCGTGTCGGTCGCACGCAGGCCGGATTTCAGTCCGGAGAGGCTCGCCTTCTTCCTTCTCGACCCGCATCCGAAGATGCCCAACTTTCCCCTGAGCCGGACCGAAGCTGGCGACATCGCCGCCTACATCGGATCACTGCGTTAGCAGTACGCCAATCGATCGCATCACATACCCCAAATGCAAATCCCTGCCGGAGGACCGACAGGGATCAGCAGAAAGGATGATGGACGGCGAATGAAGCCCACTCGGTGGCCCATCATGGACCTGCGCCAGCATGGAAGTGCGGAACTCCTCGCCACGCAAGATCAATTTATGGGCACGTCGCGGCGACGCCCAAATTCAGGATTTCCCCTTGCCGGGCTGCATCAAACTGCCGGTCATCTGGCGCATGTGATCCCCGGCGCTGGTGAACTGGCTGCGCAGGAAATCGGACTGGATCCGTAGCGCCTCCTGAATGTCGGTCGCCTGCACGAGCTTGCGTGCATGGTCGAACGCCGACTTCATGTTCTGCTCGGTGAAGGCGAGCGCCTGCTTCGAGACCTCAGTGCCCGCACCGGGAACAGACGTCATCGACTTGGTCGCGGCTTCGAAAAACATGCCAAATGCCTTTTCGGCCTGGTCGATCGTCTTTTCGGCCAGGTCGCGCAGTTCGGCTGGAACTTCGAGTTTCGGTTCGATCATGGTCGCACTCCTCCCCATTTCCCGATTGAATACCACATTTGAGGGATCGGCTAGCCCCAAGGATATGAGGGGGACAAACTCCGCCTCGGGAAGATCGCAAGAAACGAGGGAATAGGCGTACGTAGGGCCCGTGGGCGGCCCCGGATCAGAACAGGGGAGGTTCGGGAAGAGCTTCTTCCGTGGCGAGGTCTTCGACGAGCTTGATGACCTCGAAGCGCTGTCGCGGCGCAAGCTTCAGGAACGCGCGGAGCAGGCGCAGACTTTCAACGGTGCTGCTTGCAGGCGCGCCGAGCTTGAGGTGCAGTTCAGCCGCGAAATTGAGGTTCTTCATCTCGCACCCATCACAGGCATCGGTCTTCCAGATCAGACATCGGGGTCCGTCTCGAAAGCCGAACACCATGACCGGTCCGCGCTGACGCGGACGAAATCTCTGCCGGGGTCAACCGGCCGGCCAGCACGCAGAACTACATATCCGGACGTAAACACAACCTGACAGGTTGCAACTATGTCAAGGAACAACCCCTCCGGCAAGTCTAAGCAACTCTCCAGCGATGCTTCGTCTGCATCACACCCACGCCAATTCCGGATAACAGGACCATGGGGGGCCTGTCATCCGCTGCGCCAGTAAGCAGCAACGCACACCGCGTCGATCGCTGTCAACCGTCACAGAGTTTCGGCGTGTTTCCACTGTGAATGGAGAATGGCGAACGCAGATCAAAGTTTCTTCAGAGTATACACGTCATCGTTGAGGCTTGCCTCGCGGTTGTATCGTCGATCACATGAACGTCGATCCAGCAGCCGGCCTCCATGTCTGCAGAGGAACTCAAGGTGCGTGGCGGCAATGATGCGAGCGCGGTTGCACATGCGCTCGCACAGAATGGCAATCTCAGGGGCTGGCCGTACGATGTGCATCGCGGCCTGAACAGAGAATTGCAGCAGGCGCCGACCGTCAAGATCGGACTCTTGGCAAATGCCTTACTCCGTGTCGAATCCGTTACCACGCCTTACCCGATCCTGCCGCACCCATAGGCAGCCAACCGGCGCCGTCCGCCGGGATCTCTGGCGCGCCGCCGTCATCGACGCGCTTCCGCGCGCCGATCGCCCCCCTCCGTCGCGAAGCCGTAGACCAGCGCCAGCCGGTCGAGGCATTCGCGAAAGCGGCGCGCGAAATAGTCGTTCCAGCGTTGCGTCCGGACGGCGCGGCGCTGTCCGATCTGGTCCATCGTCAGGCCGAGCACCAGCACGTCGTGCACGAGCGCGGCGCCGTCGGTGCCGAGTTCGCGCTCGACCCGGTTCAGGCGCAGCACCGCCTGCCGCTGGCTGTCGGTAAAGGGCTCCCGCGAGCGCGCGCCATCGACATATTCGCGGGTCGGGTCCACCGCCTGAGGCCCGCGCTCCGCCGCCTCCCAATCGCTCTGGAAAGCGCGCCCACCACGATATTGCGCTTCGTCGATCTGGTGATGCGCGTGCAGCCGGCCGAGCGGATCGCCACGGACCGAGCGGACCGCGATGATCCTCTCGCCCGGATCGAGCGCCAGCGGATTGTCGACCTCGACCTCCGCCACCTCGGCATTGAACGGCACCTCGCGAGACCGCCGGTCGTAGATTTCGGCCAATCTGTAAGACTTGTTGCGCCTGGCACGTACCACTCGGATACTCCTCGCTAAATTGACGTCGCAGATGAACAACTGAACGAGCTAGCAGCCCCTTCTCATCCGGCCGAGACCAGTCTCAGAATCGCAGGACCCGTGGCACGGCTGTCCACACTTCCAGATTTGCGGGTCAGGCCGAAATGCGGCGTGCAATAGCTGGAGCCCGGCTGGCGCGGATGACCGCAGAACGCGATCTCCTCCCCATCCTTGTCGCCGCCATAGGGATAGCGGCAGTCGCCCGGTGCGAGTTCAACCAGCGGGATCAAGCGCGCCTGTACGCCGACACAGCGCAACTTGACCGGCGCGGCGGGCTTCATCGCGGACTTGGGCGGCGAGTTCAGGTGCGGCAAGGCCGATTGGCGCGGCGAAAGCGTCGAATCGTACCCCGGTAAGGACGGCACGATCGACGGGCTCGTCATCCGCGCGGGCGCAACGAGGCCCAGCCGCTGGGCGCGGCCGACCACCGCACCGCGCGTGTAAGCCTTTCCAAATCTTGCGTTAATCACCCGTCCTATCTCCGCATAGGACATCCCCTTGAAAAAATAGTCGCGAAGCGCGTCGGAGTGCTCCGACGACCAATGGCTCGGTTCCATGCTTGCTGTCCCGTGATGTCGGCCTCGCCGGTCGCACGACCGGAAGGCGGGATACACATTCCGGTATTCCGAATATTATGTCAAGTCGTAATTCTGATATTCATAATTGCATCAATTCCGAATTTCGGATTACAAGAGGCAAGACGGCGAGCAAGCGAGGGAACCACCATGTTGGACGTTGCGATGATCGAGCGAGGCCTGGAGAAGACGGGCAAAAGCAAGGGCGGGCTGGCTGTAGCCATGGGCGTACGGCCCGGCGCGGTGTCGGAAATCCTCGGCGGCGAACGCCTTGTGAAAGCGTCGGAAATCATCCCGATTATGGAATATCTCGAGCTCAACCTCGCGCCGATCATGGGCCGGGTAGGCGCCGGCGCCGTGATCGAGCCGGATTACGAACAGGTTCCGCCGGAAGGTCTCGGCGATATCACGCTGCCCTTCCCCATCATGGAAGAAACCGTGGCCTTCGAGATCGTGGGTGATTCGATGCTGCCGAAATACGAAAGCGGCGACGTGATCGTGGTCTACAAGGACCAGCGCCATCCGCTGTCCAGTTTCTACGGCGAAGAAGCGGTGGTTCGCCTCAAGACCGGAGAGCGCTATCTCAAGACCATCGAGCGGGGCAAGTCCCCGTCGCTCGTCAATCTCACCAGTTTCAACGCCAAGCCGATCGTCGGCGTGAAACTCGAGTGGGTGGGGGAAATCTGCCTGTCGATGCCCAAGGGTCAGCTCGAGCGGCTGCGTGCCAAATCGGCCCGCCCCCGCAAGAAGGGCAAGTAGGCGCCAATTTCCGTTTTTCGGAATTTTCTCTTGACTTGATTTCGATTTTCGGAAATACTCTGCCGCGCCCGGCCATTGAGCGCGGCAGAGTTGTTTTCATGCAGTATTTCGTTGTGATGATCGACTACGGGCGGCGCGGCCGCGAGGCGATCGTCGACCCCGAAGTCACTCGGCGCGAGGTGGTTTCCCGCATCGCCTCGGGTGAATACCGGAATATCTCGTTCATCCACGAAATCGCCGAGAATTCGGTCGAGGACGTGACTGAGGTCATCCTGAACGAGGCCGCTCTCCCGCAAATTCCACCGGAAGATGTCGAACTCCAGGCGATCCGCCTCGATCACGCCCGCGACCTGCGTAAGCACGAGCCGACGTGACGCAGGCCTCTACCGACCTGCGCCATCGCCAACCATGGATTATACCGTGAGCACGGTCGATCCCGTGGTCTTGCGCGCCGCGAGATCGGCGTGGGCCTTGGCTGCGTCCTTCAGCGGGTAGGTCTGGTGTACCTCGATCTTGACCGCGCCGGACTTGACGACGTCGAACAGTTCGTTGGCCATTGCAACCAGGTTCTCGCGCTTGGCGGCGTAGGTGAACAGCGTCGGCCGTGTGACGTAAAGCGAACCCTTCTGCGCGAGCAGGCCGAGATTGAGAGGCTCGACAGCGCCGGAGGACGCGCCGAACAGCGCAGCCACGCCGAGCGGCGCGAGGCAGTCCAGCGATTTCAGGAACGTGTCCTTGCCGACGGAATCGTAGACCACGGGTACCTTCTTGCCATCAGTGATCTCGTCCACGCGCTTCACGAAATCCTCGCGCGTGTAGATGATGACATGGTCGCAGCCATGTGCCTTGGCGAGCTTGGCCTTCTCGTCACTGCTGACCGTGCCGATCACGGTCGCGCCGAGATGTTTGGCCCATTGGCTCAGGATCAGTCCGACGCCACCGGCTGCGGCATGCAACAGAATGGTATCGCCGGCCTTCACACGATAGGTCTGCCGGATCAGGTATTGCGTGGTGAGGCCCTTGAGCATCATCGCCGCAGCGGTCTTGTCATCGACGCCTTCGGGCAGCTTCAACAAACGGTCGGCCGGAATCAGCCGCGCCTCGGAATAGGCTCCGAGTGGCGAAGCACCATAGGCCACGTGGTCGCCCGGCTTCAGATCGGAAACACCGGGGCCGACCTCCTCCACGACACCGGCCGCCTCGCTGCCGAGCCCGCTCGGCAATTGCGCCGGATATACACCCGAGCGGTTGTAGATATCGACGAAGTTGAGACCGACAGCGGTGTGGCGGATGCGCGCCTCGCCAGGTCCGGGCTTGCCGACACTGACCTCCTCCCACACCAGGACTTCCGGACCGCCGGTCTTGTGAAAGCGAATGGCGTGCGTCATGGGCGTTGCTCCCTTATCTTGCAATGATGGTCAGAAAACCTGATAGGCCGGAGAAATAGGCATTTGCCCCGCCCGTTACAGTACAGAGACATAGCGACAATGTCACAGCGAACGGCAAACGTCCGCCTCCCTGCCTCCGTTCAGGAGAGTCGATAGGCCGCCTTGGGGTGACCGGCCCTGAATGCGGTCGGCGAACCGCGCAAGTATTTGCGCTCAGCGGAAAAACGCCGCTCGCAGGGGTCTGCTCCTGCCCAAACGAGACTTGTTCTTTGCCGTGAACGCAGGCAGAACAAGCCTCAAGCAAGACCTTTGGGAGCGCCAATTCGTGGCTGAACAGAAGCCCTCGACCGCGATCGAGGCAGTGGAAAGCGGCCTCGCCGCGCAGGGCTATATCGCGAGCCGGCAGATCGCCACGGCCGTGTATCTGTCGCAACAGATCGAGAAGCCGATTCTGGTCGAGGGCCCTGCGGGCGTCGGCAAGACTGAGCTTGCCAAGGCGATTGCGGCCTGGCGCGGCATGAAGATGATCCGCCTGCAGTGCTATGAAGGCCTCGATGAGGCCAAGGCGCTCTACGAGTGGAAATACGCCAAGCAGCTGCTCTACACGCAGATCTTGAAGGACAAGCTCGGTGAAGTGCTCGGCGGGGCGCAGACGCTGCATGCAGCGCTCTCCCGGCTTCACGATTTCGGCGACGTGTTCTTCTCCAAGGAGTTCGTCGAGCCGCGACCGCTGCTGCAGGCGCTCGAGCAGCCGGGCGGCTGCGTGCTCCTGATCGACGAGATCGACAAGTCGGACGCCGAGTTCGAGTCGCTGCTGCTGGAGATCCTATCGGACTTCCAGGTCACGATCCCCGAGCTCGGTACCGTCTCCGCCGTGACGCCGCCGACGGTGATCCTCACCTCGAACAGCGAGCGCGACCTCGGCGACGCACTCAAGCGGCGCTGCCTGCATCTGCATATCGGTTTCCCGGAGCAGCGGCTGGAAGAGCGCATCGTCGAGAGCCGCGTGCCCGGTATTTCGCAGACGCTTCGCCGCCAGATGGTCGGCTTCATCCACGAAATCCGTTCGCTCGACCTGAAGAAGCTGCCGTCGGTCAGCGAGACCATCGACTGGGCGCGCGTGTTGGTGCTGTTGCAGGCGTCCGAACTCGATACCGAGATCGTCAAGGACACGCTCAATGTGCTCCTGAAATACGAGGCCGACATCGAGGCCGCATCTCCGCAGATTACGACCTTCATTGCCAAGGCGGCGCGATCCAACGTCTTCGGTTGACGCCGATGCGCGAGAACATCCATCGCTTTTTCCGGGCGGCACGCGGCGCCGGCGTTCATGTCTCGCCTGCCGAGAGCATTGACGCGATGCGCGCGGTCGCGCAGGTCGGCCTGTCCGACCGCACCATCCTGCGCGACGCATTGCTGCTGACGCTCGCCAAGTCGCAGGACGAAAAACTGGCGCTCGGTGACTGCTTTGATCTGTTCTTCAGTCAACCGGAACTGCGGCAGGATCAATCAGAATCCGACACCCATGATTGCTCGCACGACGCCGATCAGTCATCTCCGTCGGGCGCGAGCAGTGAGGCCGGCGAAAGTCAACCTTCCGAAGGATTGGGCCCGCTGGCTCAGATGCTGCTGTCTCAGGACCGCAATGCGGTTGCGGCCGCCATCGCCAGCGCAGCCGGTACGGCCTCCCTGTCCGACATTCGCTATTCCACCCAGCGCGGCATCTTTTCCAGCCGCATCCTGGACGCAATGGGCCTTCAGCGCCTGCGCGACGATCTCGACGAATTGACCGCGACCAACCCGGCATTGGCCGAGCGCCTGCGCGACGCCCTCGACGCCCTGCGCGAGGCGGTCCGCGACACCGTCTCGCAAGGGCTTGCGCTCTATGCCCGCGAGGAGGCTGAAAACCTCCGCAACGATATTCTCCGTAACGCGCCGCTCGCCCGCATCGAACGGCGACAGGTCGCCGAGATGCGCGCCCTCATCCGCCAGATCGCGCGGCGCCTGCGCGAGCGCTATTCCAAGACGCGCAAGCGCCAGCGCCGCGGCCATCTCGACGTGCGCCGCACGATCCGCCGCAACGCGGCCTGGGGCGGCGTGCCTTTCCTCACGGCATGGAAACGCAAGCACCGCGATAGGCCCAGGATCGTCGCGATCTGCGACGTCTCAGGCTCGGTCGCGCAGGTCTCCGATTTCTTCCTGCTCCTGATCCACTCGCTGCACGAGGTGGTCGACGACGTCCACTCCTTCGCCTTCTCGTCGCACCTGATCGAGGTCAGCGAGATCCTGGAGAAAAAGTCGCCCGAAGAGGCCATGGCCGAGATCATGTCAAAGGTCGGCTTTGGCTCGTCGGACTACGGCTCCTCTCTGGTCGATTTCGAGAAGGACTTCATGAGCACGCTGACGCCACGGACCACCGTGATCGTGCTCGGCGACGCCCGGAGCAACAATCTCGATCCGCGCGCCGACATCCTCCGCCGCATCTCCGAGCGCTCGAAGCGGCTGGTCTGGCTCAATCCCGAGGGGAGACTCGCCTGGGGCTTTGGCGATTCCGAGATGCCGCGCTACGCGACGTTCTGCAGCGTCGTGCGCCAATGCGCCACCGCGCAGCAACTCGAACGCGCGGTGTCGGATATCGTGGCCACCTATCAATAAAGCCCGAACTGCAGACGTCAGCTTCGCGCAAGCTCCGCCCGCGCGACATTGCACTCCCGGAAGTGATAGGCAATTTCGTCCAGTGCGCGCTGCTCCCATTCCTGGGCTTGCGCGAGCCAGAAAACGCGGCGCTCAAAATCCAGCGCAGCGCGCTCCCGGCAAAGGAATTCCTGACCGCGAATTTCGACCAGCCTGTTCATGCACTCCACTCCTATCGTGTGAAGCCATTTGCCCGCGGACGATTGTAACAGAGTCCTGAAAGCGTCGCCTCACGATTCTTGTGCATATCGCGACGCAAAATGGGACAGCGGCGCTTCCCGTGCGTTGCGGTAGCGTGCATCGCAAAATCAAGAGCACATCATCAATTAGTGATTGGAGATTGGGACGATATTCGCTTCCAAAAGATCTTAACTGCTGTGACGAAACGAAGTCCGGCAATCTGTGGATATACGTTCTAAACAGCTAACCGAATTCCGGACTCATTGTCGTCGCAAGGTCTTCATGCTGCGCCGCTAACAGGGGCGCAACTAGCACCATGGCTTGAGGCAACATGAGCAACGACGTCGACTTCGATCTCTCACCGGACCAGTGGGAAGCGCTGCGCACGCTTCGCAACCCGGCATCGAACGGCCGCCTCTCGAAAGCCTATCTGATCGAAGGGCTGGTCAAGCTCGGCCTCGTCATCGTCAACGATGGCGTGCCCGCGATGACGCCGGCGGGACGGAAGGTGCTGGTACGCGGATCGTGCCGGCTGCTGGATCTCGTCGCGTGACGGGGTGGTCCGCCCGGGTTGCACGAAATAGCCGAGACAATCTGGCACGTTAGTTGCTCCTGTTTGACGATCAAGACGTCGTCAGAAACGGGGGAGCTACCATGTCGATCGTTACCGCGGCACCCGCCGCCGAGCCGAAGCCGCTTTATACCTCGCTGTTCGTCCAGGTCCTTGCCGCGCTGATCCTCGGCATCGTCCTCGGCATGGTCGCCCCCGACTTTGCCATCGGGCTCAAGATCCTCAGCGACGCCTTCCTGAAGCTGATCTCGATGATCGTGGCCCCCATCGTCTTCTGCGTCGTCGTCCACGGCATTGCCGGCGCCGGCGATCTCAAGAAGGTCGGCCGGGTCGGCGTCAAGGCGTTGATCTATTTCGAGGTCATGACCACCGTCGCCCTCGTGGTAGGTCTGATCCTGGCCTACCTGTTCGGCCCCGGCCACGGCATGAATATCGATCCCTCGACGCTCGATGCCAAGGCGCTCAATACTTACGCCGAGAACGCCCACAAGCTGCAGGGCGGCGGCATCGGCTCCTTCCTGCTCAACGTGATCCCGACCACCTCGTTCGATGCGCTGTCGCGCAACGACGTCCTCCAGGTGCTGTTTTTCGCCGTACTGTTCGGCGTCGGCCTTGCATTGGTCGGCGGCGAGAAAGGCAAGCTCGTCAGCTCGATCATTGATGCTGCCTCGACCGTATTATTCCGCGTCATGGGGCTCATCGTTCGTGTTGCCCCGCTTGGCGTGCTCGGCGCAGTTGCCTACACCGTGGGCAAATATGGCGTCGGCTCGCTCAAGCAGCTCGTTTCGTTGGTGGCATTGTTCTACGTCTCCGTCGGCATCTTCGTGCTCGGTGTGCTCGGCGGCGTGATGGCGCTGGCCGGAATCAACATCCTCAAATTCCTTGCCTACCTGCGCGAGGAGCTGACCATCGTGCTCGCGACCGCCTCCTCCGACGCCGTGCTTCCCCAGATCATGAAGAAGCTGGAGCGGATGGGCGTGAAGGATTCCGTCGTGGGGCTCGTCATCCCCACCGGCTATTCCTTCAACCTCGACGCCTTCTCGATCTACCTGACGCTGGCCGTCGTCTTCATCGCGCAGGCCACCAACACGCCGCTGTCCTTCGGCGACCTCCTGCTGGTGCTCGGCGTGTCCCTGATCACGTCAAAAGGCGCGCACGGCGTGCCGGGCTCGGCGATCGTGATCCTGGCGGCGACGCTGAACGCGGTGCCGAGCATACCCGCAATCGGGCTCGTGCTGGTGCTGTCGGTCGACTGGTTCATCGGCATGGCGCGCGCCGTCGGCAACCTCACCGGCAATTGCGTGGCCACCGTGGTGGTCGCGGCCTGGGAAGGTGACCTCGACCGCGCCAAGGCGGCAAAAGTGCTCGACGGCGGCGAGCTGGTGGACGTGACCGCGGGATAGTCCCGCTGATCATCCATTCCACTGGAGGAGCGGCGTTCCATACGCCCTCCTCCACACTGACAGGAAACGCGGAAACCAGGAGTGCGCCACGGCACCCTTATAGGCCCAGGTGCGATATTTCAGGCCCTGCTCGGAGATCAGCTCCTGATATCCGCCATGGACCTCGGTCGCGGTACGAATGTCCTTCAATATTCCCTGGGCGCAGGCCCGATAGGTGTCGCTGCCGGAAGATTCACCGTAATCGAGCATGCGATCCGCGAATTCGACGTTGAACGTCGGCCAGGAGGAACGCCCCTGATAGGCCGGAGCCGCAATCTTGTGAATCATCTTGTTCAGCGGATTGTCCGCGGACACCAGGAAATGGAACGTGCCGGGGATGCGGAAGCGCGGTTCGGCAAGGACAAGATCCGTGGTGGCCGCGAACAGCGCACGCTCGTTCGCATCGCTCATGTCCCAGAAGCCGCGATGCACGCTGACGAAGTCCAGCGCAATCGAGGACGCCGGTGCCCCTGCGGGATCATCGAGGGAATGCCTGATATAGCCGTCCTTGCCGAACAGACGGATGAGATCCCTTTTGTACTCCGCAAGATCGCGCCCGAGCAGCCGCTTCAGCTCGTTCTCGGCGACCACTCCGAGCTGCACACTCCACGCGAACGTCGTGTAGACGCAGGCATTGGTGACGAAACGCCGCCGCTCCGCACGCGTATCCGTTGCCGCAGAACGAGGCCCCTTGGCATCACACAGCAAATATCTGGCGCCGCCTTCATCGAACGGCTCCAGCTCACTCGCAAGCCGCAGAACCGCGCGCCGCAGATCGATGCCGTATTCGGCCAGCAACAACCGGCCGGCATGCGCGCATTGTGACATCGCCAGATAGGACGATGCTCTCTCCTCCGCAGAGATCATCTGCTGCAGACCGGCCAGAATGCCGAGCAGCGTGTCTGACGGGCGCGAGAAATAGTTCACGCCGAGATACCGGCCGCGTCCCGCCGGGACGATGGTGGTCGTGACGACGTCGGCGCGAACCGCCTCCAGCAACAGGCGAACGCTCTTTTCGAGCAGACGCACCCGCCGGATCGCATCCTGCGAATCCATGATGGTCTCGGGATCGAGGACGTCGGGATAGAACCAGGCGAAATCGCGCGGGTAGTAAGCGGAAGCGTGCGGCGCGCCCGTGACGAGGAACGCCTCGGTCACCGAAAAAGCGCTGTCCATCGAGTGCCGGTAGAGGTCTTCGATGGCCGAAAACGAATGATGCGATCCTCGCAGGAATCGATCACCCAGAAAATTGACTGCCTGAAGGGCGTTGGCGAGAAAGGTCGCAGCCAGGCCCTGGTAAAATCGATTCTCGCGATGTGACGGCAAGGAAATATCGCTGTTCATGGGCGCCTGGTCTTGGTGATCCCGGCGCTGGCCGGCCACCATTTCGAGCTTGGCTGATTCGTATCTCGCTCCGATGACAGCCGGCTGGCGGCAGTTAGATCGCTCCAGCACGATCTTCCCGCGGGCGGAAATTCTCGATTACCCGGAGCAGCACGCGCGCGCCCAAGTCAGCATCCATGAGTTCGACGTGCTCGTCCGGATGATGGCTGACACCGCCGCGGCAGCGGACGAAGATCATCCCGACGTCGGCGATGTCGATCATCGCCATGCCATCGTGCCCTGCTCCGCTCGGCAGTTCGAACACGGAGAGACCTTCCCCGTCAATCGCCCGCGCAATCTGGTCCCTCAGCCAGGGGGCACACGGTGCGGTACGGTTCTCATGGGTGACGTCCAGTTGAAGCGCCAGTTGCCGGCGCTTGGCGATCGCCTCGATCTGGCGCACGATATCGGCAACCGCGCGCTTGCGGTGCATATCGGTCGGCGCGCGCATGTCGATGGTGAACGACACCTCGCCTGGAATGACATTGGTCGCGCCAGGCCGCGCCTGGATGTAGCCGACGGTGCCGACCAGCCCGCTCTCGTCGGTCCGGCAGAATTGCTCGATCGCGCCGATGCATTCGGCAGCGCCAGCGAGCGCATCGCGGCGCAGCGCCATCGGTACCGTGCCGGCGTGACCGGCCATACCGGTCAGCCTTGCAGCAAGCCGTGTCGCACCCGCAATCGCCGTGACCACGCCAACGGGCAGGTTCTGCGCTTCCAGCACCGGGCCCTGCTCGATATGCAGTTCGATGTAAGCCAGCAACTCGCGCCGGGCCCGCGCGGCGGCGCCAATATGATCTGGATCGAGCCCGAACTGCACGAGCGCCTCGCGCATCGAGACGCCATCGCGATCGCGGGTGTTCAGGACGCTTTCGTCAAAAGTGCCAGCCACCGCGCGGCTTCCGAGCAGCGTCGAAGCAAAACGGACTCCTTCTTCATCGGCGAATCCGACGACTTCGATCGCGAATGGCAGGCGCTTGCCGCGGCGATTGAGATCGGCAACGCAGGAGATCGCCGTGATGACCCCGAGCGGCCCGTCCCATTTGCCGGCATCGCGTACGGTATCGTAGTGGGAGCCGAGCATCAGGCAGGGCGCGCCCGGCCGCTCCGCTTCAAAGCGCCCGCAGACATTGCCGATCGCGTCGAGATGCGCGCTCATGCCGGCCTCGCGCATCCAGACCAGGATCAGGTCGGCGGCCGTGCGGAGTTCCTTGCTGAGATAGATGCGGGTGAGCTTGTCGGGGTCTTCCGAGATCGCACCGAGTTCATTGATCCGACGCACGATCTCCTCGCCGAGCGATGCATCCTGAACGGCGTTGGCAGCACCCATCTCGGCGAGCTTTCCATCTCTTGAGACCGCGGCAGCGGGCGGCCTTTCATTGATCGATACAAGTTCGGTGCCAGCGAAAATGACGCCGCGGCCCCGTCCCAACAAGCGGGTCGCTAGCATGAATGCGCCTTGTCGGCCGACCATCCGAGGCCCGTCATACACACCGGAGAGCGAGGTAACAGTGCTCAACTCAATTGCATACAACGTTACAATACTGACTTAATTTTAGACTGCTGATTTCCTGATCAATATCTACAATTATATTATTTGTCATTTATTTCAACATCTTATATGCATTTGCACTAATTGTAACCTCTGGCACAAAGCTTGCGACGACCCACCCCAGGCACCGCCAGACCGACGGTGGCCACGAGATCAAGGCGGTGCATCCGCCCAGGGGAGCAAGCGATGAATTTTAGCAGGATTTCACGACGTCACGTATTGCAGGGCGGCGCGGCCCTCACCCTCGGCGCGGCGACCGGCCTCCGCCCGGCCTTCGCGGCCGAGACCACCATCGGCTTCATCTATGTCGGCTCGCGCGACGACTACGGCTACAACCAGGCGCATGCGCAGGGCGCGGCGGCATTGAAGAAGATTGCCGGTCTCAAGGTCGTCGAGGAAGAGAAGGTGCCGGAGACGGATGCGGTCGAGAAGACGATCGAGTCCATGATCAATCTCGACGGCGCCTCGCTGCTCTTCCCGACCTCGTTCGGCTACTACAATCCGCACATGATCAAGATGGCCAACAAATACCCGAAGCTGCGCTTCGAACATTGCGGCGGCCTGTGGAGCGACAAGGACCCGAAGAACGCCGGCAGCTATTTCGGCTATATCGATGAAGCCCAGTACATCTCCGGCATCGTCGCCGGCTACACCTCCAAGAGCGGCAAGCTCGGCTTCGTCGCCGCCAAGCCGATCCCGCAGGTGCTGCGCAATATCAACGCCTTTGCGCTTGGCGCCCGGCTCGCCAACCCGAAGGCCACCACGCAGGTGATCTTCACTGGCGACTGGTCGATGCCGGTCAAGGAAGCCGAGGCCACCAACAGCCTGATCGACCAGGGCGTCGACGTCCTCACCTGTCACGTCGACGGACCGAAGACCATGGTCGAGAATGCCGCGCGCCGCGGTGCATTTGTCTGCGGCTACCACGTCAACCAGTCGCCGCTCGCGCCGAAAGCCTATCTCACCGGCGCCGAGTGGAATTGGGAAGCGCTCTATCCGAAGTTCGTGAAGATGATCGCCGCCGGCGAGAGCATCCCGAACTTCTACCGCGGCGGCCTCAAGGAAGAAATCGTCAAGACCTCGCCTTACGGCGAGGCCGTATCGGCCGAAGCGCGCAAGCATGCCGACGAGATCAAGGCCAAATTCCTGTCCGCCGATGGCTACGCCATCTTCAAGGGCGGGCTCGTGGACAACAAGGGCAAGACGGTCATCCCGGCCGGCACCGATCGGGGCCAGAAGGATCCCGAACTCGAGAAGATGGACTACCTCGTGGAGGGCGTGATCGGAGCCACTTCGTGACATCGGAGACAGCGGATTCCGCGGAAGCGGCCGGGACGATTGCCCCGGCCGCCGATCCCGGCTTTCTCCAGCGCCACGGCACGACGATTGAATACATCCTGATCCCGGGCGCGGCGCTTGCCGGCGCGCTCATGGTCTTCGGCATCTTCGTCGCAATGTTCGGCAAGAGCCCGCTCGACCTCTATTTTTACATGTATTACGGCGCGTTCGGCACCTGGTTCTCCTGGCAGAACACGCTGACGCGTGCGGCCCCCCTGATCCTGACCGCGCTCTGCACCGCGCTGCCCGCGCAGCTCGGCATGGTCATCATCGGCGGCGAAGGCGCGCTGCTGATAGGCGCACTGTCCGCAACGAGTGCGGCGCTGTTGCTTCCCGGGATGCCGCCACTTGTCGTTCAGATCGCGATGGTCATCGCCGGCGTGTTCGGCGGCGGCCTCTGGATCATGCTGTCAGGCGCACTTCGGCAGTTTCGCGGCGTCAACGAAACCATCTCGAGCCTCTTGCTCGTCTACATCGCGCTCGCGATCCTCAACCATCTCGTCGAGGGCATGATGCGGGATCCCGCGAGCCTCAACAAACCATCGACCCGCGAGATCGGCGCCGCAAACATGATCAGCTCGATCCCCGGCACAGACGTGCATTGGGGGCTCGTCTTCGGCCTGATCGCCGCCATCGCCGCCTACATTCTGATCTATCACACCGTGTTCGGCTTCGCCGCGCGCGTCACAGGCGGCAACATCCGCGCCGCGAAGATCGTCGGCCTGGGCGTCAGCAAGCTCATTCTCACCATCTGCTTCCTTGCAGGGGGCGCCGCGGGTCTTGCGGGCATGGTCGAGGTCGCGGCAGTGCAGGGGCGCACCAACGCCAACCTCGCAGCGGGCTACGGCTTCACCGGCATCCTGGTCGCCTTCCTCGCGCGGCAAAATCCGCTCGCGATCATCCCTGTCGCGATCCTGCTCGGCGGCATCAGCGCCAGCGGCGGCCTGCTGCAGCGCCGCCTGGGATTGCCTGACGCGTCGGTACTGGTGCTCCAGGGCATCATCTTCGTCTTCGTGCTGGCCAGCGATGCGCTCTACGGCCGCATCGGATTCCTGAAAGGAAAATCCTGATGGCAGACGGATCGATCGGGCTCTGGACCGTCCCACTCGCCGTACTGGGCGGCGCCATTCGCGTCTCGACACCGTTTCTGTTCGTAAGCCTGGGCGAATGCATCACAGAACGTTCGGGACGCATCAATCTCGGCCTCGAAGGCACACTGGTGATGGGCGCGATGAGCGCTTACGGCATCTCCTACCTCTCCGGCTCTCCCTGGCTCGGCGTGCTCGCCGCCGGCATTACCGGCGCGCTTCTGGGTGCGCTGCATGCCGGTATCTGTTCGCTGCCGCGCGTCAACGACGTTGCGGTCGGCATCGCGCTGATGCTGTTCGGCACCGGCCTTGCCTTCTATCTCGGCAAGCCCCTGATCGAGCCGACCGCTCCGCGGTTGCCCGCGATCGATTTCGGCTGGTGGAGCGATATCCCGCAGGTGCGCGCCGCGTTGCGCGTCAACGTCCTCTTCCTGATCGGCGCCGCGCTTGCCCCGATCCTTTACTGGGCCTTTCGCACGACGCGATGGGGCCTATTAATCCGCACCGCCGGTGAAAGCTCGGACGCGGCGCGCGCAATGGGGCACTCCGTGCTGCTGATCCGCCTGCGTGCGACCATGGTCGGCGGCTTTCTCGCCGGCATCGGGGGCTCGTTCCTGTCACTGTTTTATCCCGGAAGCTGGAACGAGGGTCTCTCCTCGGGTCAGGGCATCACCGCCGTGGCGCTGGTAATCTTCGCGCGCTGGGATCCCCTGCTGTGCCTCTGGGCCTCGCTCGCCTTTGGCGGCGCCGCGGCGCTGGGACCGGCGCTGCAATCGGTCGGCGTCACGTCGGGCTATCACCTCTTCAACGCCGCGCCCTATATCCTGACGTTGGCGATCATGATCATCACCTGCTCACCGAAACGCACACTGACCGGAGCCCCGGCCGAATTGTCGATCACCCGCTAGCGAGCGAAGTCATGTCCCAGCGCACCATCAAGTCCGAGCCCTACGCCTGGCCTTACAACGGCGATCTCCGCCCGGAGAATACAGCGCTCGTCATCATCGATATGCAGACCGATTTCTGCGGTATCGGTGGCTATGTCGACAAGATGGGCTATGACCTCTCGCTGACGCGGGCGCCGATCGAGCCGATCAAGAAGCTGCTCGCCACCATGCGCGCCCAGGGCTTTCATATCATCCATACCCGCGAGGGCCATCGCCCCGATCTCTCCGACCTTCCCGCCAACAAACGCTGGCGCTCGCGCCAGATCGGCGCCGGCATCGGCGATCCCGGTCCGTGCGGCCGCATCCTGGTGCGCGGTGAACCCGGATGGGAGATCATCGAGGAGCTCGCTCCCCTACCGGGAGAGCCCATCATCGACAAGCCCGGCAAGGGTTCGTTCTGCGCCACCGATCTTGAGCTGATCCTGCGCGTCCGCGGCATCGAGAATATCGTTCTTACAGGCATCACCACCGACGTCTGCGTCCACACCACCATGCGTGAGGCCAACGACCGCGGCTTCGAATGCGTGCTGCTGCACGATTGCTGCGGCGCGACCGACAAGGGCAACCACGAGCATGCGCTCAAGATGATCAAGATGCAGGGCGGCGTGTTCGGCGCGGTCTCGAATTCGGAAGCCCTCATCGGAGCGATCTCGTGATCATCGGCGAAACCCCTCCGCCGTCAGGCGCCTTTGGCGTCGATGCCATCGCCATGACCATGCGGTTCGGCGACTTTCTGGCGCTGGACAATGTCGAGCTGAAGGTCCGGCCGGGCTCGTTTCACGCGCTGCTTGGCGAGAACGGCGCCGGCAAGTCGACCCTCGTCAAATGCATCATGGGCTACTATCACGCCACCGAGGGCGACATCATCGTCGGCGGACGCGAGCAGGCGATTGCCAATCCGAAGGACGCCCATGCGCTCGGCCTCGGCATGGTCTACCAGCATTTTACGCTGGTGCCGGCGATGACGGTCGCCGAAAATCTCGTGCTCGCACGCGACGACGTCCCGGCCGTGGTGAACTGGTCCCAGGAAATGAAGGAACTCGAGGCGTTCCTCGCCCGCATGCCGTTCAAAGTGCCCCTCTCCGCAAAGGTCTCCGACATCTCGGCCGGCGAACGGCAGAAGTGCGAAATTCTCAAGCAGCTCTATTTGAAGCGCCGCTTCCTGATCCTGGACGAGCCGACTTCGGTGCTGACACCGGCGGAGGCGGACGAAGTTCTCGGCATGCTCCGCGACATGGTGGTCAAGGGCGAGCTGACCATCCTGATGATCACGCACAAATTCCGCGAGGTCATGGCCTTCGCGGATGACGTCACCATCCTGCGCCGCGGCAAGCTCGCCGGCGCTGGCAAGGTCGCCGAGCTGACCCCAGACGCCATGGCCCGCACCATGATCGGCGCCGAGGAACTGACCGTTCAGCCGCCGCGCACCGGTGAGACCGGCCAGGCCCGGCTGGAGCTGGCCAAGGTGCGCGCGCTCGATGATGCCGGTGCGGTTGCCGTGCACGATGTTTCCCTCACGGTACGTGCCGGCGAAATTGTCGGCATTGCCGGCGTCTCCGGCAACGGCCAGCGTCAGCTGGTGGAGGTGCTGGCTGGCCAGCGCGAGGCCGAGGGCGGCGAAATCCGCGTCGCGGGCGATTCCTATCACGCCAGCCGCGAGGAGATGCGCCGGCACAGGATGTCGCTCCTGCCCGAGGAGCCGCTCAAGAATGCCTGCGTCGGCGGCATGAGCGTCGCCGACAACATCGCCTTCCGGGAATTCGATCGCGCGCCGTTCGCCAGCGGTGGCTGGTGGCTCAACCGCGGCGCCTTCCGGGAGGATGCGAAGAAGAAGATCGGGCAGTACAAGATCAAGACCCGCACACCCGACACGCCGATCTCGGCGCTCTCGGGCGGCAACGTCCAGCGCGCCGTGCTCGCCCGTGAGCTCGGTAGCGATGTCGAGGTGCTGATCGCGGCCAATCCCTGTTTCGGTCTCGACTTCGCAGCGGTGGCGCAGATCCATGCCGAGATCATGGCCGCGCGCAATCGTGGTGCGGCGGTGCTGCTGGTCAGCGAAGATCTCGACGAGCTTCTCGAACTCTCCGACCGTCTGGTGGTGATGTTCCACGGCGAATTCGTGTATGAAGCGCGAACCAGCCAAGCCGATCTTACCGAGGTCGGCCGGCATATGGCAGGTCATTGACCAGGGAGCAGCAATGAGTGGCACAGCCGAACGTGACGAACACTTCTTGCGTTTGTCCTTCGCGGTCGCCCGCCGTTCGCTCACCCATGGCAATCATCCGTTCGGCTGCATCGTCGTCGATTCCGACGGCAAGGTGTTGATCGAGACGGAGAATGGTTACATGCCGGACCACGACGGCACCGCGCATGCCGAGCGCCTGGCAGCAACCAAGGCCTGCCGCATGCTGAGCCGCGACGTGTTGGCGAAAGCTACCCTCTACTCGTCCGCCGAGCCCTGCGCAATGTGCGCCGGCGCGATCTACTGGGCCGGCATCGGCCGCGTGGTCTATGGCCTCAGCGAGCACCGCCTCCGCGGCGTGACCGGTGATCATCCGGAGAACCCGACCCTCGATCTGCCCTGCCGCCAGGTCTTCGCCAGCGGCCAGCGATCGACGGAGGTCGTAGGGCCCTTGCTCGAGGATGAAGCCGAGGCACTGCACGACGGCGTTTGGACGACGTAGCCAACTCCACCGTGGTCTTTCGTAGGGTGGGTTGGCGCAGCTCAACCCACCGCCTCTCGCCTCGCGCGGACAGCAGAGAGGTCGGTTACGCTGCGCCAACTCACCTACGACTCCGCGCTTCGAACGCCAGTGGCGCCGCGCATTTCTGCGCGGCGCCACTGTTTTAACCTGGGTATCGCGGCCTATCAGAACTTCACGGTGATACCGGAGTAGAGCGAGGACTCGGTGCAGGACCCTGTGCTCACCCTCGCCCCACCGACCAGAGTGGTGCAGGCCGCTGCATTGTTGTGATCGAGGCCGAACTTGTTCTGCCAGTAGCGGTAGGCAACCCAGACGTCGACCATGTGAGAGTACTTGTTGCCCCAAGCCGCTTTCGAGGCATCGAAAGTCAGGCGAATTGGCTCCGAATTCAACTCAACCTTGGTTGGATAGACGCCGTTGGCAACGCTCGCGGGGAGAGGCTCGGTGTCGGATCCCTTCGTGCCAATCCATCCAGCACGGCCGCTGATCGCGAAGTATTGCATATTTTCAGGCAGGAAGCCGAGGTCCATGTAGTAGTTGACTTCAACTGTCCACGTCGGCTTGTAAGAAGTATTGCCGTCCGAGATGCAGGCGGAAGCTGGAACGGACCAACCGGCCCCGCACTGTGCAAACGAAGTATGGTTTGCGAACTCCCAATACACCATGGGCGAAACGTTGATGTAGCCCTTGTATGGAAGATCAAATGCAAACTCTAGTCCGCCGACGACAGAACGCTTGGCTGCGGAATTATAGCGGTTCTCTGTGTTGGCATCCATACCAACCTCAAACGAGATATTGTGCAGCGGCCCGGCAGTAAAAGCCTTGGTGTCGAAGATTTGGTTCCAACCGAAAGCCGATCTGAATAATCCGTAGATTTCAGTCGCTCCGGCACAGCCCGCGGGTGAAAATGCAAAGCCCGCAGCCGGAGAAACTATTCCACCAGTTTGCGTACATGGCGCTGCCGGATCATTATGGTCCGACTTGTACATCGAAATCGTGAAGAAGTTCGTGCCGTAAGCCCAGGCATCGAAGTGGGTGAACGAATAGACCTGCTTGGTCGTCTTCGCGTTGATCACACCGTTGGTGTTGGTGAAGGCGCCGGGTTGGGCTGCATTGAAGATGTAGGAGAAGGTCACGCGGTCGTCGATGACCAGGAAGAACGGAAGGTCGGGCGCCTTCTTCGCAGCCTTGACTGGAAGATCCGCCGCCTGAGCCAGGCCACCGGTCGCGAGCGTAGCAAGTGACAGCGCCGCGGCTGCAATTGCCTTGAAACGAAACAACATCCTGAATACCCCCGAGTTTGGACACGTAAAAACGAACGCCCTTGGGTGCGACACTTGCGCTGATCTTCGGGAGTGAGAAGCCTCAACTTCTTTCAAGGCATGCCGTATGTTTTGGCAGCAGGCGGCGCTTCACCGCAAAAAACTGCGAGGTTCTTCCGCTGATCTGTTGCGCCGCCGCTGCAGCGCACCACCAAATGTTGCACGGCGTTACCATCTGATTTCGTTTAATTTTTGCATCGACCGGACACGGCGAAAGGCATTGACGACGTCCCACCTGGCTCGCTCTGAAATTGCATACGTGCGACTGGCGCGTTTTTGCTCAACTTCACGTCAAGCCTGCATAGTGGGTTCCGATTTGGGTTGAACCGTCACAATTTTGCAACACGCGCGACGAACAGCTGGCGCCCGAGCGGCTGTCGCGCACCATCGTCAGCGGAAAAGGACCGCGACTCGCACGCCGACCGCCTGCCGAAGCGTTGAGCAAGGGATGACGCTTTTTCACACCTTACGCAGCGGTTCAAACTAGCCCAGTATTGAGGCAATTCTTCCCATGCAAGCGCATCAGCGAATGTTAGATCCGACACCTAACGGCCTGCATTCAGGCGAGTCCCCGCTGCTTCAAACGCGCGGGCTCACCAAGCGCTATGGCGATTTCCTCGCCAACGACTCTATCAACATCGACATCTGGCCGAAGGAAATCCACGCGCTGCTCGGCGAGAACGGCGCCGGCAAGTCGACCCTGGTCAAGTCGATCTACGGGCTGATCCAGCCAAGTGCCGGCAAGATTCTTTGGCAGGGGACACCGATCGCACTATCCGGGCCGTCGGAAGCCCGCAGTCGCGGCCTCGGCATGGTGTTCCAGCACTTCTCGCTATTCGACAATCTCACCGTCGCCGAGAACGTCGCGCTCGGCCTCGACGGCAAGGAGTCCTTCAAGGACATGTCGGCGCGGCTGGAGCAGGTGTCGAAGACCTACGGCCTGCCGCTCGATCCCAAACGCGAGGTCTGGCAACTCTCGGTCGGCGAACGCCAGCGCATCGAGATCGTCCGCGCACTGATGCAGGATCCGAAATTCCTGATCCTGGACGAGCCGACCGCGGTGCTGACGCCGCAGGAAGCCGACCAGCTCTTCATCGTGCTGGAGCGGCTCAAGGCCGAAGGACGCGCCGTGCTCTACATCAGCCACAAGCTGGAAGAGGTGAAGAGGCTCTGCGACACCGCGACCATCCTCCGCGGCGGCAAGAAGGTCGACACTTGCAATCCCAGGCTCGAGACCGCGGCCTCGCTGGCCCGCATGATGGTCGGCGGAGAGATCAAGGAAGTGAAGTCCGCCTCCGGGCGGAAGACAACAGTGCCGCGGCTCGTCGTCAATGATCTTTCGCTCGCACCAGCCGAGGCGCATGGCGTGCGGCTCGAGCACATCTCATTCGAACTGAAGGGCGGCGAGATCCTCGGCATTGCCGGCGTTGCCGGCAACGGCCAGGACGAACTGTTCGCCGCGCTGTCCGGCGAGAGGCTCTCGAAGGACCCCGGCACGGTGGTGATCGAGGGCATCGCCGCGGGCCATCTCTCGATCACGCAGCGGCGCAAGCTTGGGGCCGCCTTCGTGCCCGAGGAACGGCTCGGCCACGGCACCGCACCGCGCATGAAGCTGTCGGAGAACGCGCTGCTGACCGGTCACGCCGCCAGCGGCATGGTCAATCGCGGGTTCATCGACACTTCGGCGACGCTCAAGACAGTGGACCGCGCGACCGAGACGTTCGACGTCCGCAAGGCCAAACGCGATCCGGAAGCAGCGTCCCTGTCCGGCGGCAATCTGCAAAAATTCATCGTCGGCCGCGAGATCCTGCGCAATCCGGCGGTGCTGGTCGTAAGCCAGCCGACATGGGGTGTCGATGCGGGCGCTGCCGCGGTCATCCGTCAGGCTCTGCTGGATCTCGCAACGGCAGGCGCAGCGGTGCTCGTGACCAGCCAGGACCTCGACGAACTCGCGGAGATCGCCGATCGCATCGCGGTGATGTTCCACGGCCACCTGTCGGAGCCGCTCGCTACACGCGACGCAACCCGCGAAAAGCTCGGCCTTCTCATGGGCGGCAGCAGCCTCGAACCGAAGGAGGCCGCGCATGCAGTTGGTGCTTGAGAAGCGCGCCGAGCGCTCCAACACGATCGCACTGGTCTCGCCGCTGATCGCGATTGGCCTCACCATCGTCACCATGGTCATCCTGTTCGCAATCCTCGGCAAGAATCCGCTGCTCGCCCTCCACGCCTATTTCATCGCTCCGCTCACGGACAGCTATTCGCTGCAGGAAATCGCGGTGAAGGCGACGCCGCTGGTGATGATCGCGATCGGGCTGTCGCTCTGCTATCTCGCCAAAGCCTGGAACATCGGCGCCGAAGGTCAATTCCTGGTCGGGGCGGTCGCGGGAAGCTGGATCGCAGTGAAGACGCAGGGCACCGACGCCGGCGCCTGGGTGCTGCCCGCGATGTTCGTGCTGGCAGCGGCCGCAGGCGCGCTCTATGCGCTGATCCCCGCGATCTGCAAGGTCAAATTCGGCGCCAGCGAGATCCTGACCAGCCTGATGCTGGTCTATGTCGCCGATCTCTTCCTCGACTATCTCGTCCGCGGCCCCTGGCGTGATCCGCACGGCTTCAATTTCCCGACCACGGCGGAGTTCGATCCGGTGGCAACGGTGCCGCTGCTGATCGAAGGCGGCCGACTGCATCTCGGCTCGATCATCGCTTTGATCGTCGTTGCGGCCGCGGCCATCCTGCTCGGGCGCACCATCAAGGGATTCGAGATCCGCGTGGTCGGCGCCGCGCCCCGCGCCGCGCGGTTCGGCGGCTTCAATGCCAACCAGTTGATCATCCTGACCTTCGCGGTCTCGGGCGCGCTTGCGGGCCTCGCCGGCATCATTGAGGTCGCGGGTCCCGTCGGGCATCTCCAGCCCGGCATCTCGCCGGGCTATGGCTTTACCGCAATCATCGTCGCCTTCCTCGGCCGGCTCAACCCGCTTGGAATATTAATTGCAGGCCTTTTCCTCGCACTGACCTTTATCGGCGGCGAGCAGGCGCAGATCGCGATGAAGATCCCGTTGGACGTCACCAAGGTCTTCCAGGGTATCCTGCTGTTCTACGTTCTCGCCTGCGATTCCCTTATTCTCTACCGCTTCAAGCTGGTGTTCCCGAACCGACAGGTGGCCCGTGGAGCTGGTTGAAGCCATCATCCTTGCGGTGCTCGCCGCCTCGACCCCGCTGCTGATCGCAGCGACCGGCGAGCTCGTGACCGAACGCTCCGGCGTGCTCAATCTCGGCGTCGAGGGCATGATGATCGTGGGGGCGGCCTGCGGTTTCGCCGGTGCGTGGCTGACTGGTTCGATCTTCATCGGCGCGCTGTTCGGCATCGTCGCCGGCACGCTGATGTCGCTGGTGTTCGCGCTGATGGCGCTCGGTCTCGCCGTCAACCAGGTGGCAACCGGTCTCGCGCTGACCATTCTCGGCGTCGGACTGTCCGGCCTGATCGGTGCCGGCTTTGTCGGAGAGCGGATCAACCCGGCGGTCCATCTCTATATTCCGGGCCTCACTGATATCCCGCTGATTGGTCGAGTCCTGTTCGGCGAAGATGCCTTCGTCTATTTCTCCGTCGCACTCGTGATCGGTGTCTGGTGGTTCTTGTACCGCACGCGGCCGGGATTGATCCTGCGCGCCTGCGGCGACAACCACGTCTCCGCGCATGCGCTCGGCTATCCCGTGCTGCGCATCCGCACCTTCGCCGTGATGTTCGGCGGCGCCTGCGCGGGCCTTGCGGGCGCTTATTTGCCGCTCGCCTATACGCCGTTCTTCATTCCCGGCATGACCGCGGGCCGCGGCTGGATCGCGCTGGCGCTGGTCGTGTTCTCGTCCTGGCGGCCGGGCCGGCTCGTCATCGGCGCTTACCTGTTCGGCGCGGTGACGATTCTCCAGCTGCACGCGCAGGGCTGGGGCGTCGGCATTCCCTCGCAGTTCATGTCGGCGCTGCCTTACCTCGCGACCGTCATCGTGCTGGTCCTGCTCTCCCGCGCGCGCACCGGCGGCTCGACCGCACCGGCCGCGCTCGGCACCGTGTTCGTACCTGATCGCTGAATTTCATTTCCGCCGCGTGCGCGATTGGGGCGCGCACGCGGCGGATTGTGGCTTTCCCCGACTGTTTGGAGATTGACGATGAGGAAATCACTTCTTGCGCTGGCTGCCGGGCTCTTGCTTGCCGGGAGCGTCGGTGCGGCCTCCGCCGCCGACAAGCTGAAAGTCGGTTTCATTTACCTCGGTCCGGTCGGCGACCTCGGCTGGACCTACCAGCACGAACAGGGACGCCTGGCGCTGGTGAAGGAGCTCGGCGACAAGATCGAGACCACCACGCTGGAGAACGTGCCCGAAGGTCCCGACGCCGAGCGCTCCATCGAGCAGCTCGTCCGCGCCGGCAACAAGCTGATCTTCACCACGTCGTTCGGCTACATGGACCCGACGCTGAAGGTCGCCAAGAAATATCCGAACGTGCATTTCGAGCACGCCACCGGATACAAGCGCAACCCGAACATGTCGACCTACTCGTCCAAGTGGTACCAGGGACGCTACATTCAAGGCCTGATCGCGGCCAAGATGTCGAAGTCCGGCGTGCTCGGCTATATCGGCTCGTTCCCGATTCCGGAAGTCGTCTCCGGCATCAATGCGACGATGCTCGCCGCGCAGACCATCAACCCGAACATCAAGGTCAAGGTCATCTGGGCCAACACCTGGTTCGACCCGGGCAAGGAAGCCGACGCCGCCAAGGCGCTGATCGACCAGGGTGCCGACGTCATCATGCAGCACACGGATTCACCAGCGCCGATGCAGATTGCCAGCGAACGCGGCAAGCTCGCCTTTGGCCAGGATTCCGAGATGATCAAGTTCGGACCGAAGACCCAGCTGACCTCGATCCTCGACACCTGGGGCCCCTACTACATCGAACGCGTCAAGGCGGAGCTGGCCGGCACCTGGAAGTCCGAAGACACCTGGGGCGGCCTCGACAGCCACATGTTCGCGATGGCGCCGTACACCAACATGCCGGATGACGTGAAAAAAATGGCTGAGGATGCACAGGCCGCGATCACCGCGGGCAAGTTGCATCCGTTCAAGTGCCCGATCGTTGGGCAGGACGGCAAGCCGGTCGAGTGCAAGGGCGGTGCAAATCTCGACGACGGCCAGATTCTCGGGATGAATTTCTATGTGAAGGGCATCGACGACAAACTGCCGGGCAAGTAGCACGCTTCTTGCTTTGACTGAATGACCTGCTCCTCCCGGAGGAGGTTTGGAGGGGGTGGCCAGAAGCACCCGGCACTTGTGGTTGCCCCCTCCTTCTATTTTGGTCGGAATTATCCCGCCTGCATGGCGCGCGCCGCGGAACTGTGGCGGCGGATCAGGTTGGCGACATCGAGGCCCGGGATCGCACCGTCGATCACGGCCCATTTCCCACCGACCATCACCCGGTCAGCCCGATGCGCCCCGCACAGCACCAGCGCAGCCAAGGGATCGCCATGACCGGAGAAGCGCAGTTCATCGAGCCGGAACAGCGCAAGGTCGGCGGCCTTGCCGACGGCGATCTCGCCGAGTTCCGGCCGGCCGACGCAGGCCGCCGAGCCCTTGGTGGCCCAGCGCAGCGCGTCCTTGTGGCTGACCTTGCCCACCCCGTAGCGCGCCCGTTGCAGCAGGAACGCGGCGCGCACTTCCTGCATCAGGTTCGATCCGTCGTTCGAGGCCGACCCGTCGACGCCAAGCCCTATGCCGACGCCGGCCTCCTCCATCTCGCACACGGGGCAGCAGCCGGAAGCGAGAATCTGGTTGCTGCAGGCGCAATGACTGATGGTCGTCTTCGCCTTGCCGAGCCGCTTCATTTCGTCGGCATTGAAAAATATGCCGTGCGCGAGCCAGGTCCGGGCATTGAGCCAGCCGCACTGCTCGAGATAGTCGAGCGGCCGGCAGCCATACATCTGCTGGCAGAATTTGTTCTCGTCCTCGGTCTCGGCGAGATGGGTGTGCAGGCGCACGTCGAGCTTGGCGGCGAGATCGGCGGTGGAGCGCATCAGCGACGTCGTCACCGAGAAGGGCGAGCAAGGCGCCAGCGCGATCTGCACCATCGCATCCGCGCCGCGCTGGTGATGCTTTGCGACCACGCGCGCGCTGTCGGCGAGAATCGTATCCTCGTCCTGCACGACGCTGTCGGGCGGCAGGCCGCCGTCGCGTTGCGACAGGTTCATCGAGCCGCGCGTCAACAGCACGCGGACGCCGAGCCGTTTTGCAACTTCGACCTCGATGTCGACGGATTCCTCGAGCCCCGCCGGGAACACGTAATGATGATCCGTCGTCGTGGTGCAGCCCGAGAGCAGCAGTTCGGACATCGCAACGGTGACGCCGAGCTCCAGCCGCTCCGGCGTCAGCTTCGCCCACACCGGATAGAGCGCCTGCAGCCAGGGAAACAGCTCGCGGTCCATCGCCGCCGGCAGCGCCCGCGTCAGCGTCTGGTAGAAATGATGATGGGTGTTGATCAGGCCCGGTAGCACGACATGGTCGCTTGCGTCGAACACAGCGACATCCGCCATCGCGGGCTTGCCGCCGGACGGCACGAGTTCGACGATGCGGCCATCCCTGGTTACGATCCCGCGTTCGGCACCGTCGGCGAGGATGGAAAGTGGATCCTTGATCCAGATCGGCTTCGCGTCGCTCATCGCCTGCGTCTCCTCAGATCCTTCGACGACGGGCTTGCAAGGCGGAGGCCAGCCCGATCGCGAGATTGCTGCGACTTGTTGTTGCCACTTGGCGCTGGTCTTGCAAGACTTTCCCTCAGGACAACATGCGTTGGCGCAGCCATGGACTTGAATACCATCACAGCGGTCGCTCATCCGCAAACGCGTTCCCAACTGCCCGTTTGGACGTCAGGTGATGCTTGGCTCGCAGGCGGGACTTGGCTGTTCTCAGAACCGCAAGCGCACCTGACACGGCTGATTGATCTTGCCGATCTGAATTGGCCGCCACTGGCGATCACCGAGACCCACCTCACCATCGCCGCCACCTGCTCCATCGCACAGCTCGATGCACTCACCTGCCCCGCCGACTGGCTCGCAGCACCGCTGATCGGCCAGTGCTGCCGGGCCTTCCTCGCCTCCTTCAAGATCTGGAAGACGGCGACGGTCGGCGGCAATCTCTGCATGTCGCTGCCGGCAGGACCGATGATCTCGCTCACCGCCGCGCTGGATGGCGTCTGCACCATCTGGAAGGCCGAGGGCGGCGAGCACACCATTCCCGTCGCCGACTTCGTCACCGGCGACCAGCGCAATCGCCTGACGCCTGGCGACCTGCTGCGGCAGATCGATATTCCGATCGCCGCGCTGAAGCGCCGCTCCGCATTTCGCCAGATCTCGCTGGCCCCGGTCGGCCGCTCAGGTGCGCTTGTGATCGGCAGTGTTGAAGCGAACGGCACCTTGATACTGACCGTCACGGCATCGACCGTTCGTCCCGTCCGGCTATCTTTCCCGACACCACCTGACGCGACCGCGCTTGCCGAGGCGATCTCGCAACAGATTCCCGACGACGTCTACCACACCGATCTCCACGGCAAGCCGCTGTGGCGCAAGCACATGACGCTGCGGCTCGCCGAGGAGATTCGTGGCGAACTGCTGGGGGCATCCCCGTCATGACTCTGGAGATCAACGGCAGGCAGTTTCCGCAAGCGCCGCGCGCGGGGCAATGCCTGCGGACGTTCCTGCGCGAGCTCGGACATTTCGGCGTCAAAAAGGGCTGCGATGCCGGCGATTGCGGTGCCTGTACCGTCCTGCTGGACGGCGAGCCCGTTCATAGCTGCCTGATCCCCGCGTTCCGCGCCGAGGGGCGCGCCGTGACCACGATCGAAGGCCTTGGCGGCGAGCACGGCGCACACCCGATGCAGCAGGCCTTCCTCGACGCGCAGGGATTCCAGTGCGGCTTCTGCACGGCCGGCATGATCATCACCTGCGCATCGCTGAACCAGGCCCAGCGAACCGATCTTGGAACGGCGCTGAAGGGCAACATCTGCCGCTGCACCGGCTATCGCGCGATCGAGGATGCAGTCCTCGGCTTGACCAATGTCGAGGACGGTATCGAACCCGGCACCGCGTTTGGTCGCAGCCTGCCGGCGCCCGCCGGCCCTGACGTCGTGCGCGGCAAGGCACGCTACACGTTAGACACCGAGGTTGAGGGCCTGCTGCATATCAAATTGCTTCGTTCACCTCACGCCCACGCCAGGATCGTCGCGATCGACGCCTCCCAAGCCATGCGCGTCCCCGGCGTGCGCGCTGTGCTGACGCATCAGGATGCACCACCAGTCCTGTTTTCGACCGCGCGGCACGAAAAGGACTGGATGGATCCCGAGGATACCCGCATCCTCGACGACGTCGTCCGCTTCATCGGACAAAAGGTTGCCGCCGTCGTCGCCGAGAGCGAGGCTGCCGCCGAGGAAGCGTGCCGCCGGCTCAAGGTCAGCTACGACATTCTACCTGCGCTGATCGATCCGGAGCAGGCGATGGCGCCGGGTGCCCCTGTCATCCATCCTGACCGCACCCTTTCGAACCGCGTCGCCGATTCACGTCGCAACCTCGTCGCGGAGACCCATGGCGAATTCGGCGACGTGGCGGCGGCACTCGCCACCTCCGCCGTCACCTACGAGGGCAACTTCCACAGTCATCGCGTGCAGCATGCCGCGCTGGAGACCCATGGCGGCCTCGCTTGGCTCGATGAGGCCGGCGTGCTCAACGTCCGCAGCTCGACGCAGGTGCCGTTCCTGACACGGCGCGCGCTGTCCGATATCTTCGGGCTCCCCATGGACAAGGTCCGCGTGTTCTGCGAACGCGTCGGCGGCGGCTTCGGCGGCAAGCAGGAGATGTTCGTCGAGGACATCCTGGCGCTCGCTGCGCTCAGGACCGGACGGCCGGTGAAGCTGGAGCTGACCCGCGAGGAGCAGTTCATCGCAACCTCGACGCGGCATCCGATGCGGGTGCACATCAAGGCCGGCGCCGACGCCGACGGCAAGCTCACTGCGCTTCAGCTCGACGTGCTCTCCAACACCGGCGCCTACGGCAATCATGCCGGGCCGGTGATGTTCCACGCGGTGTCCGAGTCCATTTCCGTCTACAATTGCCCAAACAAGCGCGTGGACGGTTACGCCGTCTACACCAACACCGTGCCTTCCGGCGCGTTTCGCGGCTATGGCCTGCCGCAGACACTGATCGCGGTGGAGGCCGCGATCGACGAGCTGGCCAGGCAGCTTGGCATCAGCCCCTACGAGATGCGGAGGCGCAACATCGTCAAGCCCGGCGATCCCATGCTGTCGCCGCCGCCGTCCGACTATCATGACGTGCTCTACGGCTCTTACGGGCTCGACCAGTGCCTCGACCTCGTCGAGCGCGCGATGCAGGCGGACGGTCCGCAGCCGGACCTGTCGCCGGAATGGCTGATCGGAGACGGCATCGCGCTGACCATGATCGACACGGTGCCTCCGGCTGGCCATTTCGCGGATGCGACGATCTCGCTGAACGACGATGGCGGCTTCGACCTCACCGTCGGCACCGCCGAGTTCGGCAATGGCACCAGCACCGTGCACCGGCAGATCGCCGCGACGACACTTGCGACCACCGTCGACCGCATCCGCTTGCGCCAGTCCGACACCGCCCATGGCGGCCACGACACCGGCGCCTATGGCAGTGCCGGCACGTTCGTTGCCGGCAAGGCGACGCACGAAGCGGCCATGCTGCTTGCGAACGAACTGAAGGCCGCGGCGGCCGGCGCCTGGCTCTGCGACGCCGAGAGCTGCCTGCTCGAAGGCGAGGCCGTGGTGAGCGGGGTGCGGCGGATGTCGTTTGCAGAGCTCGCCAGGCTGGCACGCGAACGCGGCCAGCCGCTCGCAGCACACGGCAATTCCGGCGGCACGCCGCGCTCGGTCGGTTTCAACGTCCATGGCTTTCGCGTCGCCGTCAACAAGGGGACCGGCGAGCTCCGGATCCTCCGCAGCGTGCAGGCGGCGGATGCCGGTGTCGTCGCCAATCCCATGCAGTGCCGCGGCCAGGTCGAAGGCGGCGTCGCACAGGCGCTCGGGGCGGCGCTCTACGAGGAGATGGTGATCGACGCCGGCGGCCGCGTCACCAATCCGAAGTTTCGCGATTACCATTTGCCTTCCTTCGCCGACGTTCCGCGCACCGACGTGTACTTTGCTGCGACGTCGGACACGATCGGGCCGCTCGGCGCCAAGTCGATGAGCGAGAGCCCGTATAATCCGGTCGCCGCTGCGCTCGGCAACGCGATCGCGGATGCCACCGGCATTCGCTTCACCGCACCGCCCTTCAAGCCGGATCGGCTGTTTCCGGCACTGCACGACAAGTTCGGCCAGCCAGATGTTTCGGGAGATTGATCCATGAGCAGCGAGGTGCATCCCGTCGACGAGGTCTTGCCGCTCCCGCGCCTGCTCGCGCTCGGACTTCAGCATGTGCTGGTGATGTATGCCGGTGCCGTCGCGGTGCCGCTAATCATCGGACGCGCGCTGAAGCTGCCACCCGAGGATGTCGCCTTCCTGATCAGCGCCGACCTGTTCGCCTGCGGACTTGCCACGCTGGTGCAATGTCTGGGCTTCCCCGGCGTCGGCATCCGCCTGCCCGTGATGATGGGCGTGACCTTCGCCTCGGTTGGCCCGATGCTGTCGATGGCGGCCGCGCCCGACATCGGCCTGCTCGGCATTTACGGTTCGGTGATCACAGCCGGCCTGTTCGGCATCGTGGCCGCCCCCTTCATCAGCCGGCTGCTACCATTGTTCCCGCCCGTGGTCACCGGCAGCATCATCCTTGTCATCGGCATCTCCCTGATGCGCGTCGGCATCAACTGGGCCGGCGGCGGATTGCCGACGCTGACGAAGGTGGTCGACGGCGTCGCCGGCAGCTTTCCCAATCCCGCCTATGGGCAGTTGCAGGGGCTCGGCATCTCGCTGTTCGTGCTACTGGTGATTCTCGGCCTGATCAGATGGGGCACCGGCTTTCTCGCCAACGTCTCCGTGCTGCTCGGCATCATCGCCGGCGCCGTGCTCGCGAGCGCGCTTGGCGTGATGCATTTCGACAAGGTGGCCGCGGCGTCCTGGGGCGCGATCGTCATCCCGTTCCGCTTCGGCATGCCGCAATTCCATCTGGTGCCGATCCTGACCATGTGCATCGTCATGATCGTGGTGATGATCGAGTCGCTCGGCATGTTCCTCGCGCTCGGTGATATCACTGGGAAATCGATCGACCGCGAAGCGTTGACCAAGGGGCTGCGCGCCGACGGAGTCGGCACGCTGCTCGGCGGCGTCTTCAACACGTTTCCCTACACCTCGTTCTCGCAGAATGTCGGCCTCGTCTCGGTCACCGGCGTGCGCTCGCGCTGGGTGACGGTGACGGGCGGCGGCATCATGCTGGTGCTCGGCCTGCTACCGAAGCTCGCCGCGCTGGTCGAGGCGGTGCCACTGGTCGTGCTCGGCGGCGCCGGCCTCGTGATGTTCGGCATGGTCGCGGCGACAGGCGCGCGCATCCTCACGTCGGTCGATTTCCGCACCAATCGCTACAATCTCTTCATCGTCGCGATCTCGATCGGCTTCGGCATGATCCCGCTCGCAGCGCCAGGCTTCTTCAGGAATTTTCCGCACGATCTTCAACCGCTCCTGGAGTCCGGTATCCTGCTCTGCGCCGTCGTTTCGGTGCTGCTCAATGCCTTCTTCAACGGCGTGAGCGGCGCAGCCGCGGCCGAGGCGGATGCCGCGGCGGTCGCCTCATCCGCGCAACATGTCTGACTGCCGCCGCTATAGAGTGAGAGTGAAAGTTCGGCGAACTTAGTCACTTCTCCCTATGGGAGAGGTGATCCGAGTTCTCGGCTCGCATCAATTCAGCAACACACGGCCCGCTCAACTGCCGCGATAGGTCGAATAGCTCCACGGCGTGACCAGGAGCGGCACGTGATAGTGATTTTCCGGTTCGCTGATCGCAAAGCGCAGCGGGATTTCGTCGAGAAACGGCGGATCCGACAGCGGCACGTTGCCCGCGGCGTAGTATTTGGCGACGCTGAAGCGAAGCTCGTAGCGGCCGATCGGCAGCGGCCGGCCACCGATCAGCGGCTGGTCGGTGCGGCCATCCGCATTGGTCACGGCGCGCGTGATCACGCGGCTCTCGCCGAGGCTTGCGAGTTCGATCAGCTCGATCGGAATGCCGGGGGCCGGCTTGCCGGCGTGGTTGTCCAGCACATGGGTCGAGAGCCGACCGTGCACTTTCAGCCTGTCGTCGGCGACGACCAGCTGGTCGAGCCGCAGCGCCGAGATGCGACCGATCTCCTCGATCGCGCGCCGCGTCTCGGTCTTGGCGATGTTGCCCAGTCGCGCCTCGAAGTCGCTCAGCACCGAATCCCTGGTGTGACGGCGTACGCAGACGATATAGGGAATTCCAAATTTCTCGCGGTAGGCGTTGTTGACGCGCTCGAATGCGGCGTATTCGGCATCCGACAGCCGGTCGAGGCCGGCACTGTTCTGCTCGTCGGTCGATTCCGCCGTCAGGCCCGCGGCGCGCTGGGTCTTGTTGGCGAGATCGGGATGTGCCCGGATCAGTGCCAGCTGCACGTCAGGTTCGGCGCTCTGGATCGCCGCCATCAGCGCGGCGTGCAACTGATTCACGCCTGCAAACGGCCGCTGCGCTGCGATCTGCTCGGCGATCCAGGGCGAGTACTCGACGACGTTGGCGAGCGCGGCAACGAAGTCGGCCTCGCCTGCAGCATTGAGATCGGCGAGTGAAATTTGCGACATGATGGTTTTACCCGATCTCGAATGCGTCGGCCGCGAGATGCGCGTGCCTGTCGTGCCAGTGCTGCGCGATCTGCAATCGTGTCGGCACCCAGACGCGCTCATGCTTGCCGATATAATCGAGGAAGCGGATCAGGCCGGCCGCACGGCCGGGACGTCCGGCGAGACGGCAGTGCAGGCCCACCGACATCATCTTCGGCGCGGTCTTCCCTTCCTCGTAGAGTACGTCGAAGGAATCCTTCAGATAGGTGAAGAACTGCTCGCCTTCGGCAAAGCCCTGCGGATTGATGAAGCGCATGTCGTTGGCGTCCAGCGTGTAGGGAATCACGAGCTGCTTGCCGCCCGCGCCCTTGATCCAATAGGGCAGGTCGTCGGCATAGGAGTCGCACAGATAGAGGAAGCCGCCCTCTTCCATCAGCAGACGGTTGGTGTTGATCGAGGAGCGTCCGGTATACCAGCCGAGCGGCCGCGAGCCGGTCGCCTCGGTATGGACGCGGATGGACTGGGCGATCTCGGCGCGCTCCTGCGCCTCGGTCATGTCCTTGTGCTCGATCCATTTCAGGCTGTGGCTCGCGATGTCCCAGCCGGATTCCTTCATCGCCGCGACGATCTCGGGATTGCGCTTCAGCGCGGTGGCGACACCGAATACGGTGGCCGGCCACTTTCGTTCACCGAACATCCGCCACAGCCGCCAGAAGCCGGCGCGAGATCCGTATTCGAACATCGACTCGATGTTGGCATGACGCTGGCCGGGCCAAGGCTGCGCGCCGAGCACGTCGGACAGGAACGCCTCCGAGGCACGGTCGCCATGAAGGATGTTGTTCTCGCCGCCCTCTTCGAAATTGACGACGAACTGCACCGCGACCCGCGCATCGCCGGGCCATTGCGGATGCGGCGGGTTGCGGCCGTATCCGCGGAGATCGCGCGGGTAGCGAGTGCCGGTCACTCAGACTTCCTCGAAGCGGATCGGCAGCGCGCCCTTCCACAACACGCTCTTGCCGAGGGTCGCCAGATTCTCCAGCCCCGAGGTCAGCGTGATGAAATGGTTGCCGGCGAGCTGGCCCATCTTGCTCGCGAAATGCACGCCGCCATAGGCCAGCAGAATCTCTGTCTCGCTGATGCCACCAGGATAGAGGATGATCTGGCCGGGCGCGGGATAGCTGGTGTGGTTCTCGTAGCCGACGCCGAAATCGAGATCGCCGAGCGGCATCCACACACCCTCGCCGCTCCAGCGAACATGAATGATGTGGCTCTCGAATGGCAGCGCCTTGCGGAAGGCCGCGACGGTCTTGGGCGCGAGCTGCTCCTCGAAGCGGGCATCGAAGGTGAAGTCACCGGTGCGGATAACGAGTTTGCTCATCTCATCTCACTGGATCGGGGGCTGTCGCCCCACGGGGAATTTTCAAGCAAAGAGCATTCCAGAAGGCTTCGCGCAAGTGGCGCCGCCCGTCACCTGCGGTCGTAGGACCAGCCGAAAATCCCGCTCCGGCGCGTCTCGGGCTCGGGCTCGGCTGCAGGCTGCGGCGCCTCCTTCAATTCCGCCTGCGGCAGGGGCGGAGGCGGCGCCGGCAGCGTCTCGCATTTCATGGAATAGACCAGCTTGCCGTCCGCGGTGCGCCCGATCGGGGCGCAGGGGTCCGGATGCGCCGCCGAGGTCTTTGGAGTCGGCTTGACCTGCGCCGCGGCCGGCGAGGCGATCAGAAGGAGGATCAGCAAATATTTCGACATCGTTGTCGCCTAGGGCCTCAATTGCGCCCATTGAACCGGATTGCGCCGGTCAAGTCCATCGGTGCCGGTTGGATCGAATGCCGAATATTTAGCCGAGATCGACAGTTTACGCTCCAGAGCATCGTTGCTGCAAAGCCACTCGTGTTTGCCACGCGCGGGGAGTGAGGCGCATGCTCTCCCGACAGCGTCATTGCGAGCGCAGCGACGGCTGCGTCTCCAAGTACGAGTGTCATTCTCCACGCGCGCGGGGAATCCAGGCCGCTTCGACCTCTCGATTCAATCGCAACCAATCTCTGGAATAATGGATCGTCCGGTCCTCGTGCGCAATTGCGCACCGGCCGGACGATGACAGCGAATGTGTGGTTGCGAACACGGCTTCTCATCCTCGCGGCGCATTTTGCCCGAGTTTTGCCTGGTCTTGCGACCCTCTCCAATCCAAGAGGGCGCAGGGAAGGCCGGGTGCTGACGTCGCACCCGCGGTCCGCTGCGCGAAAAGCACACGCAAAGGAACCGCACAGCAGCATACAGGTGGAGCCAAATCACTCGGCCTTCCC
>NZ_JAFCKW010000008.1 GCF_018129965.1 Bradyrhizobium diazoefficiens
CAACCAACAGGCCGCTCGCGAGCGCGCTTGCAAATCGCGCCGTAGCGAGCGGGCGGCCGGCCCGTTACCCCATCTACCGGGGCAGCAGCCTACGCCGCCCGCATGTTGTTGAGGAACGCGTCGATTTCCCCGCGCAGCATGTCGGCTTCGCGGCGCAGTGCATCGGAGGCGCTCAGCACCTCGCCGGCCGCCGCGCCGGCTTCGGCGGAAGCGGTAGAGACGCCGACGATGTTGCTGGAGACCTCGCTGGTTCCGCCGGCCGCATGCTGGATGTTGCGGGCGATCTCGCGGGTGGCCGCGCCCTGTTCCTCGACGGCGGCCGCGATGGTCGTTGTGACGTCGTCGATCTCGCCGATGATCCGACCGATACCCTGGATGGCGCCGACCGCCGAGGTCGTGACCTGTTGCATGGTGGCGATCTGGGTGCGGATCTCTTCCGTTGCCTTCGCGGTCTGGCTCGCGAGGCTCTTCACCTCGGAGGCGACAACCGCGAAGCCGCGGCCGGCTTCGCCCGCGCGCGCCGCCTCGATGGTGGCGTTGAGCGCCAGCAGATTGGTCTGCGAGGCGATGGTCTGAATCAGATCGACGACGACGCTGATGCGGCTCGCGCTGTCGGCCAGGCTCTGCACCGTGGCATCGGTGGCACCGGCTTCGTCGACCGCCTTCTTGGCGATCGCAGCCGAGGTGACGACCTGCTTGCTGATCTCCTCGATCGAGGACGAGAGCTGCTCGGTGCCCGATGACACGGTCTGAACGTTGACCGAAGTCTCCTCCGCGGCGGAAGCGACCGCATTGACCAGCGCGTTGGACTGGTCGGCCGTGTTCGACATGCTCTGCGCGGTCGACTGCATCGAATTGGCGGACTGGGCGAGGTTGTCGAGCGCGTTGCGCACCGTGCTCTCGAATTCGGCGATCCTCGCCTCCATGCGCGCGGCGCGCTCGGCCTTGGCCGCCCGGTCCTTGTCCTGCTCGCTCGCCATCGCGCGGGCCTCGATCATGCTTTCGCGGAACACCTGCAAGGTGTTCGCCATCACCGAGATCTCGTCATTGTGATGCTTGGAGCGGTACGTTTCGGTCTCGAGGTCGCCGTTCGCGAGAAGCTGCATGGATTGATGCAGCGCGCCGATCCGGCGCAAAATGTTGCGGCCGACATAGAGCCAGACGAACAGCGCCGAGCCGACCAGCATCAGCGCGCCCAGCGCCAGCATGGCGATGGTGGCGAGCGAAATTTCCTGGCGCGCCTGGAAGGTCGACGCATTGGTTTCCTTCTGCACGCCGTCGACGAGCTGCTGCACGCTGATGCCGAGGCCGACATTGAGCTTGCGGGTCTCGTCCAGGATGGTCTGGCCATAGTCGATCGAGTCGAGCTCCTTCTGGCGGATCTTGAACACGCCGGTCTTGCCTTCGCCGAACGCGAACAGCTTCTGGACGGTGTCGCGCATCGCCTGCATCGAGGGGATCTTCGGCAGATCCTCGAGGTTCGACTTGACGCGGTCGCGCGTCGCCTTGAATTCCTTCTCGATCACCTCCAGCGTGTCGCTGTTGTTCGCCGAGAGCGCCGCCATCATGTCGGCGGCCATCAAATTGCCGTTAGCCGAGATCGTTGAGATCTGGGCGACGGTTCGCGCGGCTTCGGTGGCATCGTCGGCGGAGACTTCGGCGGCGCCGAGGATCGCGTTCAGGCGCGTCTGTGCATCGAGCATCGCGGGGCCGGCCGCGTCGACGAAGGCGAGCTGGGCCTTGCGCAGCGCTTCATACTGCTTGTCGTGCAGCGCGCCGGTGTCGAGCCGTTCACGTGCGGCCGAGACCAGGCTCTGGGTCGCCTCGTCGATGCTCTTGGCGGTGTCTTGCAGCGCGGTCGCGGTCTGTTTGTCGGCGCCGAGTTCGATGATCTCGCCGAGCTTGGCCATGGCGAGTTGCTGGATGTCCTTCACGCTCTTGGTGCGCTCGTTCAGCGCCTCGTCGGAAGGCGAAGCGAGCAGGCCCGGACCCTGCGCCGCGAGCGTCGCGCTCTGCGAGGCGAGTTGAAGACTGGCGGAGAGGCGTGGAATGTCGCGCCCGCTCAAATCCATCATGGTCGAGCCGAGGTGATTGAAGACGAAGCCGGCACCGGCTGCGATCACGAGGCCCATGCCCGCGATCAAGGCGAAGGCGGCGAACAGGCTGCCGCGCACGCCCCATTTCGGCATCTTGAAGCGAGGCTTGAAACGGGCAAGGAACCGGCCCAGACGGATCGCCATCGAAATTCCCCCACGCGTGATCTTTATATTTTCGCCGTGGAGTATCCCTGGGGCAGGTTAAAAAATCGCAAGTTGCGCAAAGAGTTGCGCCTTTTCCGCATGGCGGAAAAGAAAGGGCCGGCAGAACTGCCGGCCCTTGATGGTGCAGGAGATTTTCTTCTGCGTGATCAGTAGCGCGCGAGCCCGGAATTGGCCCAGTTGAAGCGGTAGTTGACGCCCGCCTTGATGGTGTGGTCGTCGGTGGTGAATTTGCCGGTGCCCGTCAGCGGCCCCCCGGTGAAGCTCGCGTCGCCGAAATTGTAGTACTGGTATTCGGCCTTGGCCGACCAGTTCGGGGCGAACATGTATTCGAGGCCGGCGCCGACGGTGTAGCCGTTGCGGTGATCGCCCGTGATGACGAAGGCGGTCGGCACGCCGCCGACAGTGACCTTCTCATTGTTGTCGGAATAGGCGTAGCCGCCCTTCACATAGAGCAGGCCTGGACCCCAGGTGTAGCCGACGCGGCCGGTGATCGAGCCGAGGCCACGCTGGTCGTTGGTGTAGGCGACGCCGCCCGGGAACACCGCGCCGACGCTGCCGGAGAGCCAGGAATACTGGCCTTCGACGCCGACCACGAAGTTCGGGTTGAACTGCCAGTCCGCACCGACCTGCACGCCGCCGAGGAAGCGGCCATTGCCGTTGTTGCCGGTGGAAAGTCCGTTGAAATTGTTGTCGCTGGAGAACGCGCCGCCGAGATGCGCACCGAGGTAGAACCCGGTCCAGTTGTAGATCGGCGCGGCATAGGCAGGCGCGGGCGCCTTGTAGTAGTTGCGGCTGCCAAGATCGGCACCGATCGCCGGCGCAGCAGCGCCCACCACGAGCAGCGCAACGGTCGCAAACAGAATCTTCTTCATGGTCTTGAACTCCAACACTTAGGTCCCCGGCAGGCGCTGTCCACGCCGCGTTGGTTTTGCAGATAGCTCGCTTTTGATGAAAATGCTGTCACATGCATGGCACAGCGACGGCCAACCTAACTTATTGGGCCGTAAATGATTTTTGTGCTTAATGGCGGCTTAAGAAGTGGTGAAGAAAGGCTTAATCTGGCAGCGCCCAGGTAACTTGCGCGGGCCTTCCGTTAACCAAGACGCCGCAGCGCTTCATCGCGCATCTGCTCGCGGAAGGCCGCGCGCTTTGCGGGCCGGTCTTCCTCGCGCACGTCGTGACGATCGAAGATGTCGAACTTCTCCATGATCGGATAGCGCTCGCTCGCCATCGCGAGCACCCTCAGCACCTTGGTCGCAGACGGTGTCGGACCGCTTACCTCCCAGCGCCGGATCGTGTCGGCGCCGCCCTTGTCCGGCAATCCGCAAAGCCTCGCCATGTCGCTGGCGGTGAGGTTACGCCCGAGGGCATCGGAGAGGTCGTTGCGCAGTTGCTTCAGTTCGGGGCCGGTCATGTCGATCGCATTTCGGGGGGAGCTACGGAAGGCAATTCACTAGCGCTGATTCGGGTCCATCCGAAGGCAGAGTGCACCACGCGCCCTGGCACCTTCGCCCGTGCACGGAGTTATGATCGGACACCTATGGACGTTCTCCCGCGAATGGACGTCTGGGTATCGAGCCCCTCGCGAACGAAAGGATCGGCCATGACTGGCGCCAAATTCGCCATTACTGCGCTCATCATGGCAGGCTTGCTTGCCGCACCCTTCGCGGCTGACGCCAAGAAACACCGGTCGAGCCGGACCTACAGCACGGGCGTCATGGCTCCGGCCTATGGCGGGGTCGGAACGCCGACCGCGCAGCCAAGACCGTCTTACGGCTCGTCAGGTCAGACGGTCGGCACGGTGACGGCGCCGTCGGTTGGAACGTACAACTGGCCGTCGGTCGGCGTCACCAATGCGGTTCCCACCTGGAGCAACACCAATCCGCGATGATCTCAATCACGTCCGGTTGCCGGCGTCGCCCATGGCGCAATGATGCCGGAGATCGCCATGACGATGTGTCGGCACATTTTCGCGGCTGTGGAGTTGTCAGCACAAGCGGTTCGACCGGCGACGCGACTTCCGGACCGCTTGCGAAAGGATCAGCCATGACGAGAACGAGACGTTTCATCGCCTTACTGACCGCCGCCGGATTTGCGGCATCCCCCTTAACCGCAAGCGCGCAAACGTCGGGAACGGGCGCGCAAGGCAGCACGCACAGCACCCCCGGAGCGCCGGTGCAGCAGGGCACGATCGGAAGTTCCGGGCAGACCGTCGGGACGGTGACGGCGCCGTCGGTCGGAACGTCGACCCAGCCCTCCGTCGGCGTGACCAATGCGGTCCCGACCTGGAAAAACACCAATCCGCCGGCCAAGTAGCCGTCGCGATCAGCTCACGCTGCGGGCGCAGGCGCCTTGCGGCCAGGGACCGCCGCCAGCAGCTCCCGCGTATAGGCATGCTCCGGCGCCGCGAAGAGCTGCGCGGTCGGCTTCAGCTCGACGATGGCACCGCGCTGCATCACCGCGATGCGATCACAGATTTGCGCGGCGACGCGCAAATCGTGCGTGATGAACAGCATCGACAGGCCAAGGCGGGCCTTGAGGTCCTCGAGAAGCCGCAACACCTGCGCCTGCACGGAGACGTCGAGCGCGGAGACGGCTTCGTCGGCGACGATGATCTCGGGATCGAGCGCAAGGGCGCGCGCGATGCCAATGCGCTGGCGCTGGCCGCCGGAGAATTCATGCGGGTAGCGATCGAGTGCGCCGGCATCGAGCCCGACCAGCTTCAGAAGCTCGCGGGCGCGCTCGAAGGCGACCTTCGGATCGGCGCCGGCGGCAATCGGACCATCGGCGATGATGTGACCGACCTTGCGGCGCGGATTGAGCGAGGCGAACGGATCCTGGAAGATCATCTGGATGCGATGGCGCTCTGCGCGCAGCGCGCGGCCCGAGAGCGCGGTGAGATCGGTCTGGCCGATCCGCACCGTGCCGCGGTCGGCCTCGATCAGCCGCATCACCAGACGCGCGACCGACGATTTGCCCGAACCGGATTCGCCGACGAGGCCGAGCGTCTCGCCCTTGAGGATGTTGAAATTGACTTGCCGCGCGGCATCGACGCGGCGGTCTTCGCGAAACCAGCCGCCTGAGGTGACGTAGGTCTTGTCCAGCCCGATCACCTCGACGGCCCTCGCCTGGTCGTCGATAGGCTCGCGCGCCGGCGGGTCCATCGAAGGCACGGCGGCGAGCAGCGCCTTGGTGTAATCGTGCTGCGGATTGTTGAAGACCGTCGCAGCTGGGCCTTCCTCCACGACCTTGCCATGGCGAAGCACCACGACCTGATCGGCGATGTCCGCAACCACGCCGAAATCATGGGTGATGAACATCACCGCCATGTTGCGATTGCGCTGCAGGTTGCGGATCAGCTTGAGGATCTGTGCCTGCGTGGTGACGTCGAGCGCGGTGGTCGGCTCGTCTGCGACCAGCACGGCCGGCTCGAGCGCGAGCGCCATCGCGATCATGGCGCGCTGGCGCTGGCCGCCGGAGAGCTGGTGCGGATAGGCGCGGACGATCCGCTCGGGGTCGGGCAGGCCGACCTCGCGCGCCAGCGACAGCGCCTTGGCGCGCCGCTCCCTTGGCGTCAGCAGGCCGTGGGCCTCGAACATCTCCGCCATCTGGTCGCCGATCCGCATCAAGGGATTGAGCGCGGTCATCGGCTCCTGGAAGATCATCGCGAGCCGCCGGCCCCGCAGATCGCGCCAGCCGTCTTCGTTCAGCTTGAGAAGGTCGCGGCCCTCGAACATGATCTCGCCGGAGGTGGTGGAGACCGTGTCGGGCAACAGGCCCATCAGCGCATGCGCGCACATCGACTTGCCGGAGCCGGATTCGCCGACCACGCAGACGATCTTGCCGGCCCTGAGGTCGAGCGAGATGCCGTCGACGGCAAACGGCCGCTCCGCGCCCTTGGGCAGCGCGATCTGCACATTTTTGATCGAGACTGTCGCTGGCGCGGTCATGATCAACGTCCCTCGCGCGACAGGCGCGGGTTAAGCGCGTCGTTGAGGCCCTCGCCGATCAGGTTGAGACCGAGCACCGAAATCAGGATGGCGACGCCGGGGAACACCGTGATCCACCAGGCCTGGCGGATCACGGTGCGGCCGGCGCCGACCATGTAGCCCCAGGAGATCAGATTGGGATCGCCGAGGCCGAGGAAGGCCAGCGAGGACTCCAGCAGGATCGCTGTCGCCACCATCAGCGAGGCCAGCACGATCACCGGCGACAATGCGTTGGGCAGGATCTCGCGCAGGATGATCCAGCTGTTGCTCTGGCCGGTGACGACGGCCGCCTGGACGTATTCCCGCGTGCGCAGCGACAGAACCTCGCCGCGGACGAGGCGGGCGACCGGCGGCCAGCTCACCACCGCGATCGAGGCGACGATCGAATAGATCGACGGCTGCAGGATCGCGACCAGCACGATGGCCAGCGCGAAGCTCGGGATGGTCTGGAAGAACTCGGTGAAGCGCATCAGGGCATCGTCGACCTTGCCGCCGAAATAGCCGGCCATGGCGCCGATCGGCACGCCGACGACGAGCGCGACCAGCGTCGAGACGAGGCCCACGAGCAGCGACACGCGTGCACCAAAGATCATGCCGGCGAACACGTCTCGGCCGAGCGCGTCGGTGCCGAGCGGGACGGTCGAGAGCGTGAAGGGCGGCAGGAAAGGCCGCTGCACCATCCGCCAGGGCGAGTTCGGAAACAGCATCGGCCCGAACACCGCGACCGAGATTGCGAGCAACAGGATGAAGAGCCCGATGACGCCGCTCGGGCTCTTCAACATCGATTTCCAGAACTGTTTCATGAGGCGAATTCGATGCGCGGATCGACCAGGCGATAGACGAGGTCGGTGATGAGGTTGAAGATCAGGACCATGACCGAGCAGGTCACGAAGACGCCGAGCAGCAGATTGTAGTCGCGCTGCAGCAGCGCGTCGTACATCAGTCGCCCGATGCCGGGCCAGGCGAACACGGTCTCGGTGATGACGGCGCCGCCGATCAGGGTGCCGGCATGCACGCCGGCGAGCGTCACGACCGGCAGCAGCGCGTTGCGCAGCACATGGCGGCGCTGGATCACGGCATTGGAGAGGCCTTTGGCGCGCGCCGTCTTGACGAAGTCGAGCCGCTTCACCTCCAGCATCGAGGCACGCGTCATGCGGGTATAGGTCGCCATGAAGAACAGGCCGAGCGTCATCGCCGGCATGACCAGATGCCTTGCGACGTCGACCACATGGGCGAAGCCTGTGAGGTTGGCGCCGACCGTGTCGTAGCCGAAGCTCGGCAGCCAATCCATGGTGACCGAGAACAACAGGATGCCCATCAGCGCCACCCAGAAGATCGGCATGGCATAGAAGATCAGTGCAAAGACGGTGATGGCCGTATCGAGGACCGTTCCGGCAAACCGCGCGGCAAAGGTGCCGAACAGCACACCGAGCATCAGCGAGATCGCGAATGCCGTCAGCGTCAGCAGCAGCGTCGCCGGCAGCCGTTCCATGATCAGCTTCGCGACCGGCGCCTGCTGGCGGAACGAGAAGCCGAGGTCGAGGGTGACGACGCCCTTGACGTAGATGAAGAGCTGCTCGGGCAGCGGCTTGTCGAGGCCGAACTTTTCCCGGAGCTGCTTGACAAAGACCTGGTCACTGGCCCCGGCCTCGCCGGCCATCACGACCGCGGGGTCGCCCGGCGCAAGCCGGATCAGGAAGAAATTGAGGACGATGATCGCGAGCAGCACGATCACGCCCTTCACGACACGCTGAGCGACGAAGGAGAGCATCTAGGGAGTCATATGGTAATGTGACCTCAAGCCACAGAGACGGATGAACTCCCTCGCCCCGCTTGCGGGGAGAGGGTTGGGGTGAGGGGGGCTCTCCACGGGGCCGGTGATAGGTGAGTTCGCGGAGACTCCCCCTCAACCGAATGTGCGCCTGGCGCACATTCGACCTCTCCCCGCAAGCGGGGAGAGGTGAAGGAATGGCTCCTCACTTGTCGAGCCATGCGTCCTTGAAGCCGTCATTGACGCCGATCCCGGTGGTGATCAGGTTTTTGACCTTGCAGCGCATGATGGTCGGGAATTGCAGTTCGAGCATCCAGGCCACCGGCACGTCCTCGACCAGGATCTTCTGCGCCTTCTCGTAGATCTCCTTGCGCTTGGAATCGGGCGTTGCGACCGCGCCGTCGGCGAACAGCTTGTCGATCTCCGGGTTGGAGTAGCCTTCGACGTTGTTGAAGACCTGGCCCTTGGCGATGGCGCTGGAGACGTAGTTGCGGCCGACGCCGAGCGCGGGGTCGCCGTACTGGTAGAGATAGGTGAAGGCGATGTCGTAGTCCCAGTCACCGATCTTCTGGTTGCCGCCGGCAACGTCGGTGGCGATCGTCTCGATGTTCATGCCGACGTCCATGAGGTTCTGCTTCACGGCTTCACCCCAGCGCTGCCAGGTCTCGCCATAGGCAAGCGGCAACATGCGGATCTTCTCGCCCTTGTAGCCGGCCTCCTTCAGCAGCGCCTTGGCCTTGGCCGGATCGTACGGATATTTCGGCACGTCGGAGGTGTAGTACTTGATGGTCGAGGCGGACGGGCCGGTCGCGACCTTGCCGAGCCCGTTCCAGATCACATCCTTGGCGAAGTCGCGGTCGATCGCATACATGATCGCCTGCCGCACCCGCTTGTCGGCGAGCGGACCCTGGCGGTTGTTCAGCCACAGCCAGGCCAGCGGCGAGAAGAATTCCCAGCCGGCGCCGGTGACGCAGGTGTCCTTCAGCTTCGACAGCCGCGGCACGTCGAAATTCTCGACCGAACCGCCGGGCAACACGTCGACCTTGCCGGTTTCATAAGCCACCGAGCGCGCCGCGGCGTCGGGGATGATCTGCCAGTAGATCTCGTCGATATAGGGCTTGCCCTTCTCGTAGTAGTTCGGATTCTTGACCAGGCGGATGAACGAGCCCTTCTGCCATTCCTTGAACATGAAGGGGCCGGTGCCGACCGGCGCGTTGTTGTAGGGATTGGTCTTCCAGTCGGTGCCCTCGTAGAGATGCTTCGGCACCATCGGCATGGAGCCGACCTCGAAGATGCCGAGGAACGGGCCGAACGGCTGCTTCAGCGTGAACACCACCGTGTCATCGTCGGGCGCCTCGACCTTGTCGACCTGCACGAGGTTGTTGCGGGCGCGCGCATGGGTCTGCTTCAGCATCTCGATCGAGAACACCACATCCGCGGCGGTGAAGGGCTTGCCGTCATGCCAGGTGACGCCCTTCCGGAGCTTGAAGGTGTAGGTCTTGGCGTCCTCGCTGACGCTCCAGCTCTCGGCGAGCTCCGGCAGCGGCTCGAGCTTGGGACTGTAGCGCAGCAGGCCTTCGAAGATGTTGCCCGAGACCATCTGGGTCGGACCGTTCTGGATCATCGCAAGCATCAGGCCGGGCGGCTCGGGCTGGATCACCGCGTTGATCACCCCTCCCGTTTTCGGCTCTTGCGCAAGAACCGGTTGAAGAGCCGAGGCCGTGAGGCCGCAAGCCAGGAGCACACCAAGCAACACTCGTTTCGGCATGTCGTATCTTTCTCAAGCGAGACCAGCCGCAAATGCTTCGCACGTCATGGCGCGCAAAGCTACGGCCGGCCCATCCCAGTCCCCATCCAGTGTCGAGGCTCACACAGTCTCGTTCGGCGCCGCAAGATGAAAGTCTCGACAGCGTTCGCACAAAAAATGTACAGCGCGTCCTGTTTTTACTTGATTCATGATCTGGTCACGGAGACAAGTCGGCCATGGACAATGCCACACGCTCCGAACGCTCCCGTAACGCCGCGCTCGAGGCGGCGATCGTGATCATCGCGCGCGATGGGCCGGGACGACTGACGCTGGATGCAATCGCGCGCGAAAGCGGCCTGAGCAAGGGCGGCGTGATGCATCAATTCCGCACCAAGGAAGCGGTGCTGAAGGCATTGCTCGATCGCCAGATGGCGCATTTCGAGGAATTTTCGAACCAGTATCACGCCAAGGCGGGCGCGATATCCGCAAACCCCGAACTGGCCACCCAACTCGCGACCGTGCGGGAAGCCGCCAGTGCGCCGAATTCGGCGGCGCTGGCGCTGGTCGCGGCCATGGTCGAAAATCCGCAACTGATGTCGCTGCCGCGCGAGCGCGAGATGAAGCGGGTCGCGGCGATCAAGGCCGAGGCCGCCGATCCGGATCTGGCCCTGTTGCGCTGGGCGGCGGCGAGGGGGCTGTTGCTGAGCGGCCTGTTCGGCATGTCTCCGCTCAGCAAGGCGGAGCACGATCGGCTATTCGCCCGCCTGCTCGACGACAAGCAGTGGACCGCGCTCGAACAGCCGGCCGCTCCGCGTTCCGCAAAATCCGGCACGCCGAAGGCGGCAACCCCGCGCAAACGCGCCTGATTCATCGTCAACGAATTCCCACTTGCGGCTGCCCAATCCGTGCCTGCGACCAAATGTTCCAGGCGGCGATCCTCCTACTTTACAAACCAACTAGTCGGTTTTATAAATGGAGGCACTGGGACGGCCCGAGGCTCTTGTGATGGCCCCGGACGATGCCTTGGGCCGGCGAGGGTGAGCGCCGCAGCCGCGTCTGGTCCCGGACGCGGCTGCGGGTCGCCCTCGACGTCCAATCGCCGCAAGAGGAGTCTGGAATGAATCGCTCGATCGCCCTGCGCGGTCTGGGAACGCTCGCGCTTGGCCTGGCCGCGGCCGGCTGCGCCTCGGTATCACCCGTGCCCTATGCGGAGTTGGCGTCCTCGGCCTACATGACTCCGGACAAGTCCGACGCATCCGGCCGCGTGCCCTACCGCTATTCCACGCAGGTCGACTGGCGCGCCTACAACAAGGTGATCCTCGATCCCGTCACGGTTTATCGCGGCAAGGATCATCAGTTCGGCGATCTCTCCGACAAGGACAAGGCGACGCTCGCTGCCTACATGCAGAATGGCTTCGCCGAGCGACTTCGCGCTCGCTTCGCGCTGGTGCGCGAGCGGGGACCCAACACGCTGCGGATCAGATTGACGCTGACCGGCGCCGTCACCAACACGCCGGTGCTCGGCACACTCTCGCGTTTCGACGTCGCCGGCGCCGTCTACAACGGCGTGCAGGCCGCGCGCGACGGCGAAGGCACCATGACCGGCTCCGTCATTTACAGCGTCGATATCTTCGACGCGGCGACCTCCCGCCTGCTCTCCGCCTACGTCACCAAGCAATACCCCTCTGCCTACGACATCAAGGCCAGTGTCGGCGCGCTCGCGGCCGCCACCGCCGGCCTCGACAAAGGGGCCGATGCACTGATGGCGCAACTGAACTGACGCTGCGACCCCTCCAACGAAAGGTGCTGCCGATGAATTTTATCCTCCAATTCCTGCTGCGGGTTGCGATCACGATCGTGATGATGGCTCTCGGAGGCCGCGCCGGCGCCGCTGCGCCAGCCGATCCCAGCGGCACATGGCTCGTCGAGGACGGACGCGCCCGCATCCGGCTCGAGCGTTGCGGGCCGTCGCGCGATCGCATCTGCGGCTTCGTCGTCTGGATGAAGGAGCCGGTCGACAAGCGCGGCCAGCCCTATCGCGACAAGGAAAATCCCGATCCCGACAAGCGCGGCCGCGCGCTGCTTGGTCACCAGCTCATCATGGGCCTGCAGGCGACGCCCGACGGTCGCTTCGCCGGCGACATCTACAACGCCGAGGACGGCAGGTCCTATTCGGTCGCGCTGTGGCGCGACTCCGCCGACCGCCTCAAGCTCAAGGGCTGCCTGATCAAGCTGCTGTGCCAGACCCAGACCTGGCAGCAGACCCTAGACGTCCAGCCCGGCCAGCTCGTCGGCCTCACCGGCGATCTCAACGGCCCGCGCGCCGACAAGGAATGGGCGGCCGTGCCGGCACAGAAGCCTGTGCAGGCGAAAGCAAAGTAGGGCACTCGTCGGCTGGGTGCTGCTCTTCCCCTCGACCTTCATCATCAACCATTTCGATCGTCGCGTTCTGGGCGGCGCCGGTCACGACGGCGGGCCATCTGCTGTTCGCGGCGGTGATCAAACAACGGGTGTCGATGCTTCTTCCCGGGCGCAGGCCGGTATAGCTCGGACGTCTTTGCGTCGCGTCCGCCGAAAGGAGGACGCGCAACGGAACCGTGGCACTTAACAGACCTCGCCGGCTTCCTCCGCTATCCTTGCCGGGGGTGATTCCCCCTCTGCCGCGACGCCTCTGCCCCCATCCGTCTCGCCGCCATTCCGGCGAACAGGAGCGGAGAGAGGAATTCAATTCTTCACCAACGGAGACGACCAATGAAACATGTCGGAAATTGCTTCTGTGGCGCCGTTACGATCGAAGTCACGGGCGAGCCGGCGGCGATGGGCTATTGCCATTGCCGCTCCTGCCGCTCGTGGTCGGGCGGACCGGTCAACGCCTTCAGCCTGTGGAAGCCCGAAGCGGTGCGCGTGACCGGCGGCGCCGAGCACGTCGAGACCTTCGCCAAGACGCCGCTCAGCCAGCGCAAATTCTGTAAGAAGTGCGGCGGTCACCTTATGACCAACCATCCCCCGCTGGACCTGATCGACGTCTTCTCCGCCACCATCCCCACGCTCGCCTTCGCGCCCGGCGTCCACGTCAACTATGCCGAGACGGTGCTGCCGATGCGCGACGGCCTGCCCAAGCTGAAGGATTTTCCGGCGGAGTTCGGCGGCAGCGGCGAGATGATGCAGGAGTAGGGGGTCCATTCTTCGCCTCTTCCCGCTTGCGGGGAGAGGCCGGATTGCATCGAAGATGCGATCCGGGTGAGGGGGACTCTCCACGAGTCCAACTGTCAGCTGCCCGGCGCGCCTTGGCGTCGCGCCACTGGCAACTCAGGATGACGGATCGGGTAGTTCAATGCCTGGGCACTAGATGAATCGTGCGCCACCCAATGTGTGGCTACGTCCGAATGTCCATTGCCGAACAGCGCACCTTGCGTAAGCTGCCCCACACAGAAACGCCAAACATATAGAAACGCCCATGCCCGCTTTCCCCGCCTCGACCACCGTGCTCGACTCCATGCTGTTCCGCGACGCCTTCGGCACGCCCGAGATGCGCGCGGTGTTTTCCGACGTCGCGCTGGTCGGCCGCTATGCCGAGGTCGAGGTGGCGCTGGCGAAGGCGGAAGCACGATGCGGCGTGATTCCGCAGGACGCCGCCGACCAGATCGCGGCGCGGACCAACGTCGCCGCGTTCGATTTCGACGTGTTGCGGCAGGAGACCGACATCGTCGGCTATCCGATCCTTCCGCTGGTGCACCAGATGGCGCAGCAATGCGGCGAGGCCGGCCGCTACGTGCATTGGGGTGCAACCACCCAGGACATCATGGATACGGCCGTGGTGCTGCAACTGCGCGCAGCGCTCGAACTCGTCGAGCGCGACATCGCCGAATTGCGGAAGATCCTCGCTGACCTGTCGCGGCGCTATCGCGACACGCCGATGGCCGGCCGCACCCATCTCCAGCAGGCGCTGCCGGTAACCTTCGGCTACAAGACCGCGATCTGGCTCGCGATGTTCGACCGCCATGCCGAGCGTCTGACGCAATTGAAGCCGCGCGTGCTGGTTGGCCAGTTCGCCGGTGCCGCCGGGACGCTCGCCTCGCTCGGCAACAAGGGGTTCGAGGTGCAGGAGGCGCTCTGCGCCGAGCTGAAGCTCGGCGTTCCCGCCTCGACCTGGCATGTCGCCCGCGACGGCTTCGCCGAAGCGATCAATTTTCTCGCGCTCGTCACCGGCTCGCTCGGCAAGATCGCGCTCGATATCATGATCATGGCCTCCACCGAGTTCGGCGAGGTCTACGAGCCCTTCGTCAAGGGCCGCGGCGCCTCCTCGACGATGCCGCAGAAGCGCAACCCGATCTCCTCGGAACTGATGCTCGCCGCAAGCAAGGCGGTGCGCCAGCACGCCGGCCTGATGCTGGATGCGATGGTGCAGGATTTCGAGCGCGCCACCGGACCATGGCATGCCGAATGGATGGCGATCCCTGAAAGCTTCGTGCTCGCCGCCGGCGCGCTGCATCAGGCCAGGTTCGCCCTCGCCGGCCTGATCGTGGACGAGGCGAAGATGAGCGACAATCTCGCCATCAGCCGCGGCCTGATCGTGGCCGAAGCGGTGATGATGGGGCTCGCGCCCCAGATCGGGCGGCAGGAGGCGCATGACGTCGTCTATGACGCCTGCCGGATCGCCAACGAGAAAGGTTTGACGCTGGCGGACGCCCTGTCGTCGGACTCCCGCGTCTCGACCCGGATTGACCGTGTCACAATCGAGGCCCTGACTTCACCGAAAAATTACCTGGGCCTTGCGCCCGCCATGGTCGACCGGGTGCTGAAATCGGCAACGCGTTGAAAACCAAATGCGTGAAATTGCGTATCTTTCATGCGTCGCAGGGCGCTCGCGCACTTGTGCCCCGCGATGCTAGCCTTAGATTGAAACGGACGATTTCGGCAGAGGACCTCGCATGACCGACCACCGCAATTTCGCCACTCCCATCGACCCCGTGAAGCTCGACCGGCTGGCCGAAGTCGCGGTGAAAGTGGGTCTGGGCTTGCGGCCCGGGCAGGATCTGCTCTTGACGGCGCCCGCGATCGCGCTGCCGCTGGTGCGGCGGATCGCCGTTCACGCCTACAAGGCGGGCGCCGGCATCGTGACGCCGATCCTCTCGGACGAGGAGATGACGCTGGCGCGCTATCGCAACGGTCACGACAGCAGCTTTGATCGCGCCGCCAACTGGCTCTACGAGGGCATGGCGAAAGCGTTCGCAAACAATACCGCGCGTCTTGCGATCGTCGGCGACAACCCCATGCTGCTCTCGGGCGAAGATGCGTCCAAGGTCGCGCGCGCCAGCAAGGCGAATTCCATCGCCTATCAGCCGGCGCTGGAAAAGATCGTCAATTTCGACACCAACTGGAACATCATCGCCTATCCCAGCACGTCCTGGGCGAAGCAGGTCTTCCCGAACGATCCCGAAGAGATCGCGGTCGGCAAGCTCGCCGACGCAATCTTCGCCGCGTCCCGCGTCGATCGCGAGGACGCCACGGCCAATTGGGCGAGCCACAACGCGGTGCTGCGCGAGCGTACCAACTGGCTCAACGGCCAGCGTTTCCGCGCGCTGCAATATTCCGGACCAGGCACCGATCTCACCATCGGGCTCGCCGACGGCCATGAATGGGAAGGCGGCGCCTCGCTCTCCAAGAACGGCATCAGCTGCAACGCCAACATCCCGACCGAAGAAGTCTTCACCACGCCGCATTGCCGGCGAGTCTACGGCCATGTCGTGAGTTCGAAGCCATTGTCCTACCAGGGCACGCTGATCGACAACATCGCGGTGCGCTTCGAGGACGGCAGGATCGTCGATGCCAAGGCCTCGCGCGGCGCGGAAGTGCTGAACAAGGTGCTCGACACCGACGAGGGTGCGCGGCGGCTCGGCGAAGTGGCGCTGGTGCCGCATTCATCGCCGATCTCGCAGAGCGGAATGTTGTTCTACAACACGCTGTTCGACGAGAACGCGGCCTCGCACATCGCGCTCGGTCAGTGTTATTCGAAGTGCTTCGTCAATGGCGCCCAGCTCACGCCGCAGCAGATTGCGGCACAGGGCGGCAACCAGAGCCTGATCCATATCGATTGGATGATCGGCTCCGCCGAGACCGATATCGACGGTATTCTCGCCGACGGCAGCAAGGTGCCGGTGTTCCGCAAGGGCGAGTGGGCGAAGTAGCTCCTGCTGCTCGTCATGCCCGGGCTTGTCCCGGGCATCCACGGTCTTTGTGCCGTCAAGCGTGGATGGTCGGGACAGGCCCGGCCATGTCGCGGTGGAAAGTTCGGGTCCGAACGCTGGCGTCACCTGCTCTCACGCTGCTGCGCTCCGCAGCATCGGATTTTGATCGACGCTGAAGCGGTTGAACAGCGTCGTGAAGGGGCAGCCGTCGGTCGCCCGAACGATGATGTCGGACGCGGCGATCGCCTCGTAGAGTGCAACGACGGGATCGTCCGCCTCCGGCAGGTCGAGACCCCGGCGGATTTCCTCGCGGGCCTCGTTGACCTCGTCCTCGTCGTCGAGTGTGGCTTCCAGCGCATGCGCTGCGCGCCGCATCTCCTGCAGATCACCGCCGGCCGAGAATTTGAGAATATCCAGCCAGTACGGGCGGGCGGCGACGAGCTGAACGAATGCCTCGAAGGTCTCGGCGATGATCCCTGCGCGGCCGTCCAATGAGACGTAGAGCACATTGTGCGACGGCAGCAGCACGAAAGCGCCGCCGGAGCCGTCTCCACCGATCTGCCGCGGGCTTTCGACGCCGTCGATGGTGAACCAGAGTTCGTCGTCCGGCGCGAATGAGACGTCGAGGCTACCGAGCCAGGCGACGACATCGCTGTTGGCTGTCAGGACCTCCGGGGTCAGGGGCATCGGCATGGCTCCTTTATGGTCACATCCGCGCACTTTGTCGCACCCCGGGCAGGACGGGTTCATGTGCTCGAATTTGCAGGGGAATCGCTGCGTCAGCCGCCTCGCTCCTGCAACTTGCGGCTGATTGTCGGGACCTGCGTAAGAAAGAATTAAAAACCGGCCACTAGCGTTCCCGGGATCTTTCAAAACAATCCGGGCCAAGACCCGGCTCATCATATTATATCCCGGGGAAGTAGATGTCGCGCGCATTAATCGAAATCGGTAGTTGCAACGTCGAGCTGGAGCTGCGGCCGATCGAGCCGTCCTGGATCATCGAGGGCAACCCGGTGTCGCGCTCGCACATCCTCTCCACCAGCGACGACGGCACGGCCTCCACCATCATCTGGCACTGCACCGAGGGCCGTTTCAACTGGTACTACGACATCGACGAGACGATCATGATCATGGAAGGATCGATCGTACTCGAGAGCGACGGTATGCCGCCGAAGCGCTACGGACCCGGCGACGTCATCTTCTTCCGCGACGGCGCGCATGCCAAATGGCATGTCGAAGGCCACGTCAAGAAAATCGCTTTCTGTCGCAAGACCAACCCGGTCATGATCGGCTTCATGATCCGCGCCGTCAACAAGCTGAAGCGGATGTTCGTTCCCGCCGGCGAGCGCCGCGCCGCCTCGCTGCTCGGCGCAGGCTAGAGCGCTTCCAGTTTTCCAAGGACGCTTCCCAGCGGCCACGGCGAGGAGGGGTCGGGACCAACATCCCGGCCCCTCTTCTCGTCATGACGGCAATTCCTGCTACGACGTCAAGTCGAGCCGGTAGAATTCGGTCGCGGTTTGCGAGAACAGAGCGGTCTTCTCGGCGTCGCTCATCGGCGCTGCGATGCGTTTGAAGGCGTTGAAGATCACCTGGTAGCTGCACTGGCCCTTGTCGGGCGGGAAATTGCTTTCGAACATCGCACGTCGTGGGCCGAAGGCCTCGATGCAGGTCTCGATATAGGGCCGCCAGGCCGCGGCAAGCTGCTCCGACGACGGCGGCGTCTTGCGCAAATGAAAGTCGTAGCCGAGCAGGCACATCGCGAGTCCGCCGAGCTTGACCACGACGTTCTCGCATGTCGCGATCTCCTGGATCGAGGCGCGCCACTGCGGAAACACCTCTTCGCGCCGCCCGGCGAAGCGGCCGATGCCGGCCGGACCGCCGCAATGGTCGAGCACGATCCTCGTGTCGGGGAAGGCGCGCGCGAGTTCGGTCAATTCGCCGATCTGCGGGTGGAACAGCCAGGCATCGAAGCTGAGGTTCAGCGGCGCGAGGCATGCAAAGCCCTTGCGGAAGGCCGGGTCCTGCAACAATCCCTTCGGCCTGTTCGCATACATGCCGGCGACGGCGGGGTCTTCGTCCCAGGCCGAGGAATGCCTGATGCCGCGGAAGCGGCCGTTGCCTGCCGCGATCTCCGCCTCCAGCACCGGCTTGGCGGCGTCGCCCAGCAGCAGATTGGCGTGGCTGACGATTCCGGCGCAGATCGCGGCAGTGCCGTAAGCGCCGCTTGCGCTCATCGCGGCGACGCCGTTGGCGAACTCGACCTCGCCGACGGGACGGAATGCCTCCGGTCCGCGCGCGCGGTACATCGAGCGGCAGTCCACATAGACGGTGGCGATGATGTTGTGGCCTGAAGCGATATCGGCCGCCATCTCCTCGATGAGATAGCGGTGTCCCCGATTCCACAGATGGTGATGAGGATCCACGATCGGCCGCGCCGGATCGATGATCTCCTCCTGATATTGCGCGAGCCAGTCCTCGCGCGGCTCGACGAATAGCCCGCTCGTGTTGGCGGGCAGACCGCTTGCAGCCATCGGCGTTCGCTCCCTCATGTTTTTTGCAGCGAGAGCCTAGCACCTCATTTCATCAATCAGCAGCGCGCGTTGCGCAACCGCACCCGTCATCGCGAGCAGACCGCGTCTCAAGTGTTCACGGATTCGTCATGCCCGGGCTTGTCCCGGGCATCCACTTTCTTCGTCGCCTGTAAGCGAGCGTCTCACACCCCGTCGAGGACGATCACCGTCGGCGTCGTCGGCAGCGCATCGCGCGACATCCGGAACGAGCGCTCGCTGCGGCGGTCGATCTCGAATTGCTGGCCGATGCCGCGCAGGAAATCGTCGAGCGGGGTTGCGAAGCGGTGCATCGGCAGCACCACGGAGGCGCGCAGCCGCCTGGTGATGTCGGCGACGCCGCCGAGCGACATCGTGTAGGTGCCGTCGATCGGCACCATCACGATGTCGAGCCGCCCGATCTGGGCGAAGTGGCTGTCGCCGAGCTTGTGGTGGAGATGGCCGAGATGGCCGATGCAGAGGCCCGCGACCTCGAAGATGAAAATCGAATTGCCGTCGCGGATCATGTTGGCGCCGTCATCGTCACCGACATAGCGGCGGATGTCGGTCGTGACGTTGCGGACAAAGGTGTCGCCGATACGCTCCGACACGATGGCCGGCTTGCCGTCCTCGCTCCAGCCATGCAGCACATGGGGAATGCGCTTGTCGGGAAACATCGTGTAGTGGGTGCTGTGGGCCCGGTTCATGGTGGCGACATCGGGCAGCCGGCCGACCTGATAGGCGCCGCTATAGTCGGTGGCGATGCGCAGGCCGCCGGGCGTGTCGATGAAATAGGTGGAATGGCCGGCATAGGTGATCGTGACCTCCGCCGCGGCGGCCGCCTGCCGGAACGCCACCGGCGTCACGCGAGGCGCGGCATCGGCCATCGCCAGGCATTCGCTGCGCTGTGGCTCTTGGGCGAGGGCAGGCGAGAGGAGCGCGCCGAACAGCGCCAGAGCCGCCGAAACCAATCGCCACATGAAACCGTCCCCAATGACGCCAGGGCAAGTCTAGCGTGCAATGCAGCGCGAGGCCAAGAGGGCGTGATCGACGCCGCGTCAGTGTCGCAGCTTCACTCCCGGTCACTCCCGCCTTGGGCTGAACTTCCAGGTGATGGCGACGAGGCCGGTGGTGATCAGGCCGCTGATGAGGCCGGCCATCGGCAGCGTCAGCAGCAGCGCCGCGCTGGCGGCCCAGCCGATCGAGGAGAAGGCTTCGGCAAAGGTCGCCAGCCGCGAGGAAGTCTGGCGGCGGCGGAACTGGCTGCGCCTTGCCTGCACCCGGAACCAGAGCTGGATCGCGGTGGCGGAGGCCGCGCTGATGATGACGGCACACGCGCTGATGGCGGCCTGATACACCGACGCAAAAGCGATTGCGGCAATCAGCGGGCAGAAAACGGCAGAGATTGCGATCAGCACCACCTCGATCTTGGCGCGGATCACGCTGGACGGTGTCAGCGGCGCGGTCGCAACCAGGTCAGGCGCGTCCTCGCCCGAGATCGTCAGCCAGGCGAGCCCGCCGGCGAGCTGTCCCGCCGCCATCACGATGACGGGCGTGATCAGTGTCACCGCCGCGGAGCTGTCGGCGAAGCTGCGCCACAGCAGCAGCGCCGGCGGCACCAGATAGAGCAGCTGCATCAGGGTTTGCGAGATCAGCCAGGGATCGCGCCAGAGCAGCATGAATTCCTTGCGCCGCAGCGCCTGTTGCCGCGATCCGCGGCGGAACGGGCGCTCCTTTGTTCCCTTGCTGCCGGACCTGCCGTAGGCGGCGGCATCGATCGCGGTGTCTGCGAAGCGACCCGAAAAGATCGCCATGACGCTTCCGAGCAGCACGAGCCCGATGGCGAGGAGTGCCAGCAGCGCCTCGCTGTCCCCCATCGCCGCGCGCGCCGGCCACCATAGGATGCTGTCGGCGCCGGGAGCATGTTCGGCAAAGGTGCCCGATGTCAGGATGGTGAACCGCGACAGCGTGCCATACGACATGATCGCGGCGACCTGCAGCGCGATCACGAAGCCTGCGCCGATGATGGCGGCGAGGATCTGGGCTATGAAGCGCGTCCGCGCCGGGCCGATCAGGCGGAACAGCAGGATGGTGACCCCAATCGCGACCGCCGCCGCCGACAGGCCCATCGCAACGACGACGCCGAACGCTGCAAGCCAGCGCGCGCCGCCGGCGAGCACGAGCACGTCGATGAAGGGTGTCGAAAACAGCAGCGCCAGCGCCGTGACGGTGAGCGCGATCGCCGCGATGCGCACCGAGAACAGATTTGCCAGCGTCGCCGGCGAGGACATGATGAGATCGAGATCGGCACGGGCGTAAAACACCCGTGTGACCGATTCGATCGCCTGCGACAGCATCAGCGTCCAGGCCAGGAAGATCGTCGCCGTGATCACGATCAGCGAGGATTTGTCGAGCGGAAGCTGCAACTCGGCGAAGCGGCCGATCACGGCCCAGGCCGGCACATGCAACAATGCGGCGAAGACCAGCAGGCCGATCATTGCAGCGCGTGCCCGCTTGCGGCGTCCGCCGGTCATCATGGCGAACCATTCGCGCCAGGCGAGGCGTAGCTCGTGGCGCGCAAACCAGGAGAGCGCGGTCGCCGAGCTCATGCCGCGTCCTGGAGCGTCACCAGCGCGATGAAGAGATCTTCGAGGCTGGTGTCGGCATGGCCGTTCTGCTGGCGCAATTCGTTGAGCGTTCCTTCCGCGACCAGGCGCCCCTGGGCGATCACGCCGATGCGGTCGGCCATGCGCTCGGCAACCTCGAGGATATGCGTGGTCATGATGATGGTGCAGCCGGCCTCGACGCGCTGGCTCAACAGACCCTTGACGTGGCGGGCAGAGACCGCATCGAGCCCGGTCAGCGGCTCGTCGAGAATGATCAGGCGTGGATCGTGCACCAGCGCGCCGGCCAGCGCCACCTTCTGGCGCATGCCCTTGGAGAAGCCCTCGCAGCGTTCATGCCGGTGCGGTTCGAGCCCGAGCGAGCTCAGCAGTTCCTCGGCAACCGGTTGCGAGACCGACGGCGCAAGGCCCCAGAGGCCGGCGACGAATTCGAGATATTCGAGCGGGGTGAGCTTGTCATAGATCATCGGCTCGTCGGAAACCCACGCCATCACCTGCTTGGCCGCGACGGGATTTGCAAGCGCATCGATGCCGAAGATCGACACCGCGCCGGCATCGGGCCTGAGCAGGCCCGTAACCATGCGTAAAGTGGTGGTCTTGCCGGCACCGTTGGGGCCGACCAGCGCATAGAACTCGCCGGCGCGAATGGTGAGATCGAGGCTGTCGACCGCCAAACGGTCAAAACGCTTCGTTAACCCTCGGACTTCGAGCGCCGAGTTGTCCGGCTTCATGGCGGCTACACCTTGCGGTTCTGCGTCACTCGCGACCATGCCCCGAAGATGTTTCGGTGCAATGAATCGCGCCGGCGCAATTCTGCGGTTCGTCTGCTTACGACCCCCCGCTCGCAGTTCCCGAAATGACCGGCGTCAGTTCGTCCTCGCGGCAGCGCCAGCCGTCGGCGGCTTTGACGAAGGCGAATGTGCGCTGGATCCTGATGCGGCGCGTGACGTTGAAGGCGTCTCCGGAGCGCTCTCGGCCGCCGACGCCCGGCTGCGGAAGTCCGGTCCTGGCGTCCCAGCAGGTGCCGGTGCAGGAGGCCGCGACCTTGCTGCACGTGGTGAAGGGCGCCAGCACGACCATTTCGATCTCGCCGGTGACCTGCGCCTCCTGGTCGGTGACCTGGCTGTCGAGCGCGTAGACGCGGTTGATGCGCAGAAAATTGCCGCAGGAATTGGCAGCGTGAATCCGCGCGGCGCAGAAGTCGACCGCATCGGTATCGGGCGAGTCGGCCGCGACCTGCCGGCCGAATACCTTCTTCGGATCGCCCTTGGCCGCCGCGACATGGTCGGTCTTCTGCTTCAGATAGGCGGCGAGGCAGTCTTCCGCCGACTCCAGTTCGGCAAGCGGCACGTTCTCCTTGCCGACGAGATTGCATTTGCGATCGCGCTCCCGGGTCCACCGTCCGTACTCGGCGAAGGCAAAGCGTGCGGCGGTCGGATCGAGCTTGCCGATCAGGCCGAGCACCTGGCTGTTGAGTTCCGTCTCGGCCAGCGCCAGCGACGGGTCGGCGCAGATCAGCGCGCCCGCCGCGGTGTTGGCGGCGAGACAGTCGAAATCCGGATTGCGCAGGATCGCGGCGCGCTCCTCGGTGACCTTGAGCAGGCACGCCTTCACCCGCTCGACATCGTCGGCGCGGACCGCGGTCTGGCCGATGATGCCGCAGCCGAGGTTGCGCTGGCGGTTCCAGATCGCATTTTCCTCGATCGCGGGCAGGCGATCGGGCAAGCGGGCCAGCCGTGCCTCGATCGCCGTGCCGAGCCTGTCGGCGGCGGCAGCCAGCTCGGCGTCACCGCAGAACAGTTGATTGCCGGGGTCGCGGATCTGCTGGCAGTTGTTCTTGACGAACAGCGGAAGCTTATCGGCGATGGACTGGCCGGTTGCGTCGGATTGCGCGGAGACCGGCGCCGCAGGCCAGGCCAGCAGCACAAGCACAGTCAGTATGATGAACCGCATTCCACTCGCCCCCGCATTGCCGGCGCCATGCTAGCGCCCCGGATCGCGTGGTGGAATGGGCTTGTGGTCGGTGTGAGAGCCTGCAGTCTGTCGACCGGATGGAGCGCAGCGCAATCCGGGGCCGTTCTCGTGGCCAGTTTCCCGGATTTCGCTGCGCTCCATCCGGGCTTTGAGGAAGCTAATGCGCCTCGGCCGCGGCAATCGATATCCGCGCTGGGTCCTCGACATATTTCATCACGGCCGACTGGTAGAGAACGAACAGCGGCCGGTAGGTCTGCGCAGCCTCGTCCTCGACCATCGCCATGCGGCGGTTGTCCAGCATCAACCAGCGGCCGTCGAGCTTTGCCGCGGCGACCGCGTGCTCTTCGCCGGCCCTGACGTCGCGGACCACGACGATGCGGAGATCCTCGGCGGCGATACCCGCGAGACGCAGCGCAGCCAGCTTGGCGATGGCATAGTCTTCGCAGTCGCCGGCGCCGCGCGCGAAGGTCGCCAGCGGCGAACTCCAGACGTCCTCATCGCCGTCATTGGCGGCCCGGATGGCAAGATTGATGGCCCGGTTGGTCTCGCCCAGCCGCGCGCGGCCGTCCCGGGCGCGGGCCTGGTCGACGATGGCGAGCAGTTTCAGCGCCGCAGGCGACGCGCAATTGTCCCGGTCGCCGTCGCACAGCGCCAGCTGCACCATGTCGTCATCGAGCTGGTGCTTCAGCGCGAACCATTTCTGCTGAAGGCCGCCGGACGAGATGGCGAAGGCGAACACGCCGAACGGCTCGGCGGATTTGCGCACGAGCACACCTGCGCCAGGCGACAGCAGCGTGCCGGCGCGAAGCTCGGCGGCCGATCCGAGCAGGATCACTCCGCATAGCACAAGGATTGCGCGCCAGGCGCGCGAGCGAGCAGCGGTCTCCATCTGACATCCCCTTCCGGCTTCGCCAGGTCCCCTTCGACCTCGACGTGCCGGGCTTGTTGCTTTCGCGGAGATAGTGCGAGAGCGCCCGTTCTATTCTGCTTAACGCGCGCGGCAGGGGGGCCAAAACCGCGGGACAGGCTGAAGCGGGCCTGCCTGAATTGCGTAGAATTTTACGATTCGGGTGCCCGGCGGTGTCCAGTTGCCGCGAAATAGCACCAAATTCAGGTGCAGGTTGTGGGGCAATCGATTCTGCGCCTATGGCTAACGCCCGCCTATTTCACGGGTTCTGTTAGTTAGGTCACAGATTTAGCTCCGTATTTGCCGCAGGATGCTGCGAGGTTCTGCGAACAAGAGATGACAGAAGTATCTGTGGTCTAAAACGTGCCCCAGATGACTTTGGATGACTGGAAATGCGCGAAAAATGGTCGAATTCGACATTAATTTACTTGAACTATTACTCCAACTTTACTGTACGGGCCCGGCTTTGTGACGGCCTTCATCGCCAAGTGACGCGAAATCACACAAGCAATAGATGGTTTCGCTAAGGACTTGGTAATGCTATGCAAGCTTAGGCGAGCGATACTTACTTAGATTTTAACCCTTTTACGGGGCTCAGGTTGAATTACGCTGGCAAATTTGACGCCGCGCTCTCCTTGGATGGCCAGGGTTTCCGCACGCCTGCCGATGGCCATGTCGATGCCTTTACTGCGAAGGCACACGGGCATGTCCCCGACGGCGCGATCGTCGTTCCCGACGCGAACCTGATCTTCAACGGCGCATTCAAGCGCGCAGGTGTCGATCTCGTGCTGTCTCACGACAGCCACGAGTTCGTCGTTCACGATTATTTCAGGGGCGACAAGCGCGCGGCGCTTGCATCGCCCGATGGCGCCCATCTCACCGGCGACATCGTCAATGCGCTCACCGGTCATGTGCAATATGCGCAGGCTGCCGGCGGCATCGCCGCCGCTCAGGTCATCGGCCACGTCACCAAGCTGTCCGGCAGCGCGATGGCCGTCCGCAACGGCGTCTCCGTCATCCTGAACAACGGCGACAACGTCGAGAAGGGCGACGTGGTCTCGACCGGCGGCGACACGACGCTCGGCATCACTTTCATCGACGGCACCGTGTTCGGCCTGTCCTCCAATGCGCGGATGGTGCTGAACGAGATGGTCTACGACCCCAACGGGTCGAGCAATTCCTCGCTGCTCAGCCTGGTCGCCGGCACCATCACCTTCGTCGCCGGCGAGACCGCCAAGCACGGCGACATGAAGATCGACACGCCGGTTGCCACGATGGGCATCCGCGGCACGGCGGTGCTGACCCAGATCAATTTCGTCGTTCCCGCCGGCGGCGGCGATCCGCAGCCGCAGGCGAGCTTCCAGGTGCTGGTCGAGCCGAACGGCACGACCGGCTCCTACATCCTGTTCGACAAGGTCACGCTGCTGCCGATCGCGACGGTCAACCAGGCCGGCCAGATGATCCAGATCAGCGGCGGCAACGTCTCGATCACCAATGCGCTGATGTCGCCGGACATTCAGAAGCTGATCAGCGACGTCTTCACGCTGAAGTTCACCGACAACAACAGCAACACCAAGCTGACCACGAACTTCACCGACACGATCACGCCGACCAGCGACGGTCTGGTGTTCAAGACACAGGGCGGCTACACCGCCACCGCGGTCTACACGAACACCAATCAGCAGGGATCGGATACCGGCCACAATCCGTCGACCAGCAACCGCGTTCCCGGCCCGCCCGATGCGCGCAGCCTCGATGCCAGCGGCCACGTGACGTCGGCATTCGCGCTGACCGAGCGCGCGGACAAGACCGGCGACACCGTGGATTCCGATACGGTCTCCGGCCGGATCACCTTCGTCGATCAAAACATCGGCGATCGCCCGACGGTCAGCGTCAATCTCGCCGGCGCGCCGAACTACGTCTACAAGAGCGCCGGCCAGCAGGACGTCACCGGCTCGCTCACCGATCTGCAGAAGCAGGACATCGCCGCGACTCAGATCCAGATCCACGTCGTCCCGGAAGCCGCCAACAACAACAACGGCTCGGCGGTCTGGACCTATACGATTCCGGACAACGTCTTCGACTTCCTCGCGGCCGGCGAAACGCTGACGCTGACCTACATGGTCCGCGTCGACAACAATTTCTCGGTCAGCCCCGAGACCACGTTCATCCCGATCACGATCACGATCACGGGGACGAACGACAAGCCGGTGATCACCACCAGCGTGCCGGTCATCAGCTTCGAAGGTGGCACCAGCGTGCCGGGTGGCCCGCTCGCCAGCCACGAGCCGACGACGGGTACGCTGAGCTTCGACGACGTCGATCTCACCGACACGCATACCGTGTCGGTGGCGCTGACCAGTGCGACACTGCCGGGTGGCACCGTTCCGCCCGGCCCGCTCGCGGCGTTCCAGAACGCGATGTCGGTCGCGATCGCGGCGGGCGCCGACAGCACCGGGGACGGCACCGGCACCATCAATTGGTCGCTCGCCGATCTGCCGGTCTATCTCGCGGACTTCATTCCGAAGGGCGAAGTGCTGACGCTCGTCTACACCGTGACGCTCAAGGATTCGCAAGGTGCGACCTCGCAGCAGACCATCACCGTCACGATCAAGGGAACCGACGCGCCTGCGGTGGTGTGGATCGCGACCGACAAGGCCGGCGCGCCCTCGGGCGGGCTCTGGACGGATGCGGCGAACTGGGAAACCGGCGCGGTCCCGACCATCAACGACGACGTCATCGTCATCACCGATCAGTTGCACGGCCTGACGCCGTCCTATCCGGTGACGATCAACGCGGCCGCCTACGCCAAGTCGATCACGATGAACGACTTTGGCGGTCCGCCGCCGAAAGTGATCAACCAGAACTCGCTGACGATTTCTGGCGCGCTCAACATGAGCGCCGATTCGATCTTTTTCAACGCCGCATCCGGCACGATGTCGGTCGGCGGCAAGGCCGAGATCCTGAATACGGCCGTCTTCAACAATGCCGGCTATCTGACGCTCCAGGGCGGCGGTGATTTCGCTGTCGGTACGACAATCACCAATTCCGGCACCATCGAGCTGTTCGGCGGCACGCTGAAGACGCTCGCCACGATCCACAATGCCGGCGGCACGCTGAAGGCCGACGCCGGCACGACGTTGATCGTCGATACCGCGACCGTCGACGGTGGCACCGTCACTATTCTGGGCACCCTGGAACTCGACGGCACCAGTCTGATCGAAAACGGCACGCTGAACAATTCCGGCACGGTCAACGTCAAGGGCACGGCCGAATTCGCCCACGAGACCGTCTCCAACACCGCGACCGGTCTGATCAAGGTGCTGGCAAATGGCTGGCTGACGATCGATAAAAGTTCTGGCGTCACCAACGCCGGCAATGTCACGGTCGATGCGACCGGCAAGCTGACGGTCAACGGCGCGACGATCAGCGGCGCGGGCACGGTCACGGACAACGGCGAGATCGACCTCACCGGCAATGCCATTCTCAGCGGCGGCACGCTGAAGAACAACGCGACCGTCAAGGTCAGCGGTGCCGGAAATGCGCTCCATAACGAGGCGGTCACCAACATTCCGACCGGCACGATCGAGGTTCTGGCCAACGGCGCGTTGATCATCGATCAGGGGTCGGTGGTCACCAACACCGGCAACGTCACGGTCGATGCGACCGGCAAGCTGACGGTCAACGGCGCGACGATCAGCGGCGCGGGCACGGTCACGGACGGCGGCGAGATCGACCTCACCGGCAATGCCGTTCTGAGCGGCGGCACGCTGAAGAACAACGCGACCTTCAAGGTCAACGGTGCCGGAAATGCGCTCCATAACGAGTCGGTCGCCAACATTTCGACCGGCACGATCGAAGTGCTGGCCAACGGCGCGTTGATCATCGATCAGGGGTCGGTGGTCACCAACACCGGCAACGTCACGGTCGATGCGACCGGCAAGCTGACGGTCAACGGCGCGACGATCAGCGGCGCGGGCACAGTTACGGACAACGGCGAGATCGACCTCACCGGCAATGCCGTTCTGAGCGGCGGCACGCTGAAGAACAATGCGACCTTCAAGGTCAACGGTGCCGGAAATGCGCTCCATAATGAGTCGGTCGCCAACGCCGCGACCGGCACGATCGAAGTGCTGGCCAACGGCGCGTTGATCATCGACCAGGGGTCGGTGGTCACCAACACCGGCAACGTCACGGTTGATGCCTCCGGCAAGCTGACGGTCAACGGCGCGACGATCAGCGGCGCGGGTGCGGTCACGGACGGCGGCGAGATCGACCTCACCGGCAATGCCGTTCTCAGCGGCGGCACGCTGAAGAACAACGCGACCATCAAGGTCAGCGGCACCGGCAACGCGCTGGACAATGAGTCGGTTACCAACGCCGCGACCGGCACGATCGAGGTTTTGGCGAACGGTGCTCTGATCGTCGACCAGGGCTCGGTGGTCACCAACACCGGCAATGTCACGGTCGATGCGACCGGCAAGCTGACGGTCAACGGCGCCACGATCAGCGGCGCGGGCACGGTTACGGACAACGGCGAGATCGACCTCACCGGCAATGCCATTCTCAGCGGCGGCACGCTGAAGAACAACGCGACCGTCAAGGTCAGCGGTGCCGGAAATGCGCTCCATAACGAGGCGGTCACCAACATTCCGACCGGCACGATCGAAGTGCTGGCCAACGGCGCGTTGATCATCGATCAGGGGTCGGTGGTCACCAACACCGGCAACGTCACGGTCGATGCGACCGGCAAGCTGACGGTCAACGGCGCGACGATCAGCGGCGCGGGCACGGTTACGGACAACGGCGAGATCGACCTCACCGGCAATGCCGTTCTGAGCGGCGGCACGCTGAAGAACAACGCGACCGTCAAGGTTAGCGGCACCGGCAACGCGCTGGACAATCAGGCGGTCACCAACGCCGCGACCGGCACGATCGAGGTTCTGGCGAACGGCGCTCTGATTGTCGACCAGGGCTCGGTGGTCACCAACACCGGCAATGTCACGGTCGATGCGACCGGCAAGCTGACGGTCAACGGCGCCACGATCAGCGGCGCGGGCACGGTCACGGACAACGGCGAGATCGACCTCACCGGCAATGCCGTTCTCAGCGGCGGCACGCTGAAGAACAACGCCTCGGTCAAGGTGAGCGGCACCGGCAACGCGCTGGACAATGAGGCGGTTACCAACGCCGCGACCGGCACGATCGAGGTTCTGGCGAACGGCACGTTGATCATCGACCAGAGCTCGGTGGTCACCAACACCGGGAACCTCACCGTTGATGCCACCGGCAAGCTGACGCTCGACGATGCCACGATCACCGGCGGCACCATCAACGGCAGCGGCACTATCGACGTCACCGGGGCCAGCAAGATCGACGGCGGCGCGACACTGAGCACGAGCATCGTCATCGTCAATGCCCAGCTGACGCTGGACGGCATGACGGTGTCGGGTTCGACGATCACGGACAAGTCCGGCATTGTGCTCGCCAACACCGTTCAGCTCAAGGACGGCGCGACGATCCAGGGCGCCTCCGCGGCGTCGCCCGGTGCGATCACCAACAACGGCACGCTGGAAATCGCCGGCGCCGCGACTCTGCTCAACGACGTCGTGACCAATGCTGGCACGGTGAAGGTCGACGACGGACAGACGCTGACGCTGTCCGGCACGGAGATCTCGGGCGGTACCATCAACAATTACAGCGGTGCCCTCGGCGGCGCGATCGACGTCACCGGCGATAGCAAGATCGACGGCAACGCGACGCTGAATCAGGGTGCGGTGACGGTCGAGAGCGCCACCACCCTGACCTTCGGCGATGCGACCGTTGCGGGCGCCGCGATCACAAATCACGGCGCCGTCAAGATCGAGACAGGCAAGAAACTGACGGCGAACGGCGCGAGCCTGACCGGCGGAACGCTCACCGTCGCCGGTACCTTGGACTCGACCGGCACGACCACGGTCACCAACGCGTCGATCACCAACAACGGCCTGATCGAGGCGATGGGCGGCCTGCTGACGCTTGCCGCCACGACCTCCGCCAGCATCGCCAATGCCGGCACGCTGCAGGCGAATGGCGCCGAGCTCGACATCAACGGCGAGGCCGTCACCAACACCGGCACGCTGGCCGCGATCAATGACGGCACGCTGAAGCTGATCGGGATGACTGTGACCAACACCGTCGGCACGGTCTCGGTCGAGTCTGGCTCGACGCTCGATCTGCAGGGCGCGACCATCGACGGCGGCACGGTGACGATTGCGGGCATCCTGGAATCGACCGGCACTAGCGCCATCGATAACAGCAACATCACCAATACCGGCACGATTACGGTCACCAGCGGCGCACTGACGATCGATCCCGCCGTGCTCCACACCTTCACCAATCATTATCTGGTCCAGGCCAGCGGCGGCGAGCTCGACCTCGTCAGTGAAGACGTCGTCAACACCGCCGACATCAAGGCGATCAACGGCGGTACGCTGAAATTTACGAGCCTCACCGTCACCAACGGCGGCGGAACCATCACGGTCGACGCCACGTCGAGGCTTTATCTGTCAGCCGTGACCGTCAACGGCGGCAGCCTGAACAATTCGGGCAATCTCTACGGCGTCTCCGGTCCCAACACGATCTCGGCTGCGGTCACCAACACCGGCACCATCGAAGTGCAAGCCGGTACGCTGAACATCTCCGGCGGCCTCAGCGGCGGCGGCTTGGCGATCATCGACGATGGTGCCACGCTCGAGCTGGTGGGCGCGACGGCGCAAACCGTGACCTTCGCCGGCGGAACCGATACCCTCCAGCTCGACAAGGTCGCAGGCAAGAGCTTTACCGGCACCATCGCCGGCCAGTCGTCGGGTGGCGGCACGTTTGCGATCACGGGCGATGCCGACATCACGACCTCGAGCGGCGACGCGCTCGACTTCACGGCCTCGGGCGGGTCGCTGGCCACGCCCGCCGATATCGTTCTGACGCCGGCGGGAACGCTGACCGGCGCAGCCAATGGCGTCGTCGTCACCCAGAACGGCGTCGGCAATATCTCTCTGACGGCGACCGGCAACATCAAGGGTCTTGCCGGCAACGGCATCACGCTGCGCGACAGCGCCACCGGCTACGGCGATATCACGGTCAAGGATCTCACCGGCAAGGCAACCGGCACCGGCGCGAATTCGGTCGGTGTCCTGGTCGAGAATTTGAACGACGCAAATGGCGGCGACATCTCCATCACGCAACTCGGCGGAGCTGTTGGCGGGGCCTACGGTATCGACGCGACCACGCAGGGCAATGGCGACATCACCATCGATGCCGGCGGCACGATCACGGGAAGCTCGATCTACGGCCTCCGCGCGCGCAGCTATGGTGGCGGCAGCGAGACCGTCACGACCGAGGCCGGCAGCGTCGTCACCTCGGGTAGCTCCGGCATCATCGCCGTCAACCGGGCGATCTCGCTCAATGCGTCGAACCACAGCACCATCACCGTCAATGCCTACGGTACGATCAATTCCGGCAGCAGCCTGAACCAGAGCGGCAATTCACCCGCGGGCATCCAGGCCGGCTATACCGGGGCCGTGACCGGGGCCAGCGCCAATACCGACGTCGACGGCACCGTCGTCGTCAACAACCACGCCAACATCACTGCCGCCGGCGGCGAGGGAATCGAGGCCTACAATTACGGCAATGGGAACGTCACGGTGAGCGATGGCGCCGGCACCACCGTCACCGGTGCCCAGATGGGCATTCGAGCCCTGGCGCTGAGCGGTGTGACCGGAAATGTCAGCATTTCGCTCGACGCCAACGCGTCGGTGAAGGGGACGGCAGGCTATGGCCTGCAGGCCTACAGCATCGATCAGGGCAATATCAGCGTCACGCTGTCCTCTGGCGACACCATCACATCGGGCAGTTCGGGGATCATCGCGGTCAACGAGGCCGTGGCCATTGCCAGCGGCGTGAACAGCACGATCCACGTCACCGCCCATGGCACCATCCATTCGGGCTCGACGTCGAACATCAGCGGCACGACGCCTGGCGGCATCGTCGCCGGCTATAATCCGAACGGCGACAGCATCTTCTCCAACCATGTCCGTGGCGACGTCACCGTGGAGAGCGATGCGACGATCACTGCGGATGCGGGCTATGGCATCGAGGCCTTCACCTGGGGCATCGGCGGCGTCACCGTGACGGCCGGCGCGACCTCGGACATCACCGCTGCCGGCATCGCGATCGCCGCCTTCGATCATGGCCACGGCGATGTCAGCGTCACCAATGAAGGCTCCGCGACCGGGTCGGTCGGCCTGTCTGCTTTCGCCAATGGCGGCGGCAATGTCACCATCGTCAATGACGGAGATCTCACCGGCACCGCCTCTTACGGCATCGAGGTCGCCCAGAACGCTTCGAATGCGACTGGCTCGACACACGTGACCAACACCGGCTCGGTCGTGGGCGCCAATGGCCAGGCCGCGATCCACATCCAGGAGAACACGACCGGCTCCGCACTGATCGACAATTCCGGCACGATCGGGCCCAACGATTCCAGTACCGTCGTGTCGACGACCTCCGCGATCTATGAGAGCGGCGGCGCCATCTCCATCAACAACACCGGCGAGATCAACGGCAATATCTCGGTCGCGACCGCCACTTTCAACAACAAGGCTGGCGGCACCTGGACGGTGGCCGGCACCAGCGTGTTCGGCAACGCGTCATCGATCGTCAACCACGGCGATATCGATCTGCACGGGGCCTCGATTTCCGGAACCGGACTGAGCATCGAGAACGACAGCCACATCAACAGCTACGGCACGGCGTCGATCTCCGGTACCGTTGTCAACACCGCGACGATCGAGGTCCATGACGGGGCCCTGACGCTGTTCGGCTCGCTGTCCGGTACGGGCTCCGTGACCGTCGATGCCGGCGCTCTGCTGGAACTCGAGGGCACCGTCTCGCAGACGATCGCGCTTCATGGCGACGGCGCCGCGCTTCAGATCGATACCGCAACCTTCGCCGGATCGATCGCGGAACTGTCTGCCAACGACAAGATCGACCTCTCGACCATCAAGTACGGGCTCGGCACCAGCGCGGTGTATGTCGCCAATGCCGATGCCGCTACGGGCGGTGTGCTGACCGTCACCGATGCCGATGGCAATCATATCAGCCTCACCCTGACGGGTGCCGACTACAGCAATTATCATTTCGCCGGCAGCGATGACGGCAGCGGCCACACGCTGATCACGATCAACGCGAACGACGATGCGCCCGTGTTCGACACCGCCACAGCCAAGCTGACCGCGAGCGTCTCCGAACAGCCGAACACCACGGGCGACGCCTCCACACTCGACCCGACGCCGGCCGCGACCGGCTCGATCGACTTCAAGGACGTGGACCTGACCGACTTGCCGACGGTAACGAACGTCCATCAGGTCACGACTTCGCTTGCTGCAGACGGCACCACCGACCTCACCGCCTCGCTGACGCCAGGCGAGATCGCGGCGTTGCAGAACGCGCTGACTTATCAGCAGACCGGCAAGAACAACGGAACCGTCACCTGGCACTATTCGGTCGCCGACAACGCGCTCGATTTCCTCGCCAAGGGCCAGACCGCGACAGTGGTCTCGACCATCACGCTCGATGACCACCAGGGCCACACCACGACGGCCGACGTCACGGTCACCGTCACCGGCGCCAACGATGCGCCGACGCTCGACAACACGACATTGGGCTCCATCGTCGGCAATGACAGCGATCCGGCTGGAAGCAAAATCAGTGATCTGTTTGCGGGCAAGTTCCACGACATCGACGAAGGCGCGACTTTCAAGGCGATCGCGGTCAGCGCCGACCAAGCCACATCGGACCAGGGCGCTTGGCAATACGAGATTGCGGGCACCGATCAGTGGGTCGATATTTCCGGTGTAGGCGACGACACTGCGCTAGTGCTCAGCACCGATACGCTGGTGCGTTTCGTTCCTCATGAAGGGTTCATCGGTGCTCCCGGAACGCTCGACGTCCACGCCGTCGATAACACCTATGCTGGCAACTTCACCACCAGCTCCCCGGTCTCGATCGACATCTCCGGTGCCGGCCACGGCGGCTCGACACCGGTTTCGAGCGAGGCTGCCTCGATTGGCACGCAAGTGACGGCTCCGGCCGAGGTTGAAATGGCCGTCGCACCGGTCCTGTCGCTTGCGCCGAATGCGAGCATCTATCCCACGGATGGCGCAGCGCTTGTGACCCAGCTGTCGCTGCACGCCGGAGATATCGTCAGGTTGGATTGGAATTTCACAACTGATGACTATCTGCCGTTCAACGATTTTGCCTTCGCCAGCGTGAATGGCGCCGCGTTCCTGTTGTCGGATATTCAAGCGACTGGAAGCTATGGCTCGACCGGCTGGCATAGCTTTACCTATACGAGTCAGACCGACGGTGTTTACGCCCTCGGCGCAGGTGTGATGAACGAGAAGGACTATGCGGTTACGTCTTTCCTGGCCGTCGACAATATCCGCGTGAACGGCGAAGTCGCGCAGAGCTTCGAGAATGGCTTCGGCGACACCAGTGTCACCGGTCAGGTCGTCATCGTATCGACCGCGCATAGCGATGTAAGCAACTCGCAAATTGTCCCGACTGACGGGAACTTCGAAGCGTTTTTGAGTTCGTATCCTACATACCAAGCTTCGATCGAGGGCTTCCTAGGGCTTAATACCGGCGAGTTGTCCGATATTGCCAAATCGGAAGGGGCCGAGCACACCCCGATAAACGTTCCGATTACCGTAACTATTCCGACCGGCACGCACCCTGACGACACCTACGTTACAATCGCAGGTGCGCCCGTCGGTTCGGAATTCAACTACGGAGCATACGACGCGAGCAACGAAACTTGGCACATCGAGGCCACCGATCTCGGCGGTAACCTCACGCTTACGACGCCGGTCGGCTATGCCGGAAGCTTCAACCTCACGGTGACCGCAACGAGCGTCATCGTCAGCAGCCATACCTCCGCGACGACCTTACCTCAGACTCACGCCGTCACGATCGATCCGCTCGCTAGTCCCGAAATCGATACGACACATTTCACTGTGTCGGAAAATCCGGACGGCACGACCTCCGTCCTTGGTGTGGCAATCACCGACGAGGATCCCGCGGCGCCATCAGAAGAATTTACGCTCAGCGCCTCGACTCAAGCGGAGGGATCAAGCGTTTCTCCGGAAACGCGGAGCGGCAATCTAAATGACATCAATACCCTCTTAGATAACGGCGTCGTCTACGATCCGGGAGAGAACAAGCCGGCGACGGACATGGTCACGTTTAAGGTCACGGACAGCTTCGGTGCCAGCGACACCGTCAACTTCATCTTCAACGAGGGTGGCGAGAGTCCGGTGACACTAACCGGAACCAGCGGCAAGGACGTCATGTTCTCGGCCGGCACCAACGACACCCTGACCGGCGGGGGCGGCAAGGATCAATTCGTGTTTTCGCCGGATGAGGGCGGGAACGACGCCTCGCACACCATTGCCGATTTTGTCGAGGGCCTGGACAAGATCGATCTGCGCCAGTTCTCGGGTGTCAACACCCTCAACGATCTCGCCGTCACCCAGCAGTCCGGCGATACGCTGGTCACGTGGCAGCAGCAGGTCGGCGAGGTCACCGAGCACGAGCAGCTGCTGCTGAAGAACGTGACCGCAGTGCTCAAGTCCAGCGATTTCATCTTCCACGCCTGACGAGTTTGAGATTTGGCGGCGCGTCCGCGCTCCTGCTGAGGTGCGTTCGTCTTGACCGCGGCAAAAATCCACAATCCTTGGCATTCAGGTAATGGCCAATTGCGCGCCGACACGCCATGATCGGTCCCCAGGATGTGAGGCGCGGCAGGAAATCGATTGATATGAAACGTCCCACGATCCTGCGGCGGTGGTTTTCGCGGAAGTTCGGCTTTGCGCGGCTGATGTGCCTGGCGCTGCTGGTGCTGTTCGCCGGTGCGCGGCTGTGGGATCCGCCGCCGATCCAGGAATTGCGGCTGCGCACCTTCGACATGTTTCAACTGATCGACCCGCGCGACAAGAAGGGCGTGCGGCCGGTTACCATCGTCGATATCGACGACAAGAGCCTCGCCAAGTTCGGCCAATGGCCGTGGCCGCGGACGCGGATCGCGGACATGATCCAGAGCCTCACCACCAATGGCGCAGTGGTGATCGGCTTCGACGTGGTGTTCTCGGAAGCCGACCGGCTCAACCCGGATCTGGTGGCGGGCCAGATGCGCTATCTCGACGACGCCACCCGCGCCAGGTTGCGCGAGCTGCCGAGCAACGACCAGATCCTCGCCGAAGCGATCAGGCGCTCGCGCGTCGTTCTCGGCGAAACCGGGCAGCCGAACGTCGGGTCCGAACTCGACAAGACGCTTCCCTTCACGGGTGTCGCGACGGTCGGCGAAGACAACGCCGAAAAGTTTCTGTTCGAATTCCCCGGTCTGCTGCGCAACGTGCCCGTTGTCGAGAAGGTCGCCGCCGGCCGCGGCCTGTTCTCCATCAGGACGGAGCGCGATGGTCTGATCCGCCGCGTGCCGTTGATCATGCGCGCCCAGGACAACATCATGCCCGCGCTCAGCCTCGAGATCCTGCGCGTCGTCACCGGCACGCCGACGCTCCTGCTCCGCACCGACAAGACCGGGATTCGGGCGATCCGCCTCAAGGGCGTCGAGATCCCGACCGACAAGAACGGTCAGCTCTGGGTCCATTATGCCCCTCAGGACCCCTCGATCTACGTTTCCGCCGCAGACGTGCTCGACAACACCGTGCCGCCGAGCAAGATCGCCGGCAAATTGGTGCTGATCGGCACCTCCGCGGCCGGGCTGAACGACATCAAGACCACGCCCGTCTCCCGGGCCATGCCGGGTGTCGAGATCCATGCCCAGGTCATCGAGAGCGTCCTGACCGGCGCGGTCATCTCGCAGCCGAACTACGCGCTCGGCGTCGAACTGCTCGCCGCGCTGATCATCGGCCTGCTCGTCATCACCTTCACGCCGAATCTCGGCCCCGTCCGGCTGGTGCTCGCGGGCGCGACCTTTGCCGCGATCCTGGTCGGCGTGTCCTGGTACTTCTACGCGCAGTATCGCTACCTCATCGATTTCACCTATCCGCTGCTCTCGACCACCGCGATCTACCTGACGCTGATCTTCGCCAGTTTCGTGCGCGAGCAGCGCCAGCGGGTGCAGATCCGCGGGCAGTTCGCGCAATACATGTCGCCGGTGCTGGTCGAGCAACTCGCGCAGTCGCCGGAAAAGCTCGTGCTCGGCGGCGAGGAGCGCGTGATGACGATCATGTTCTCCGACGTGCGCGGCTTCACCACGATCTCGGAGACCTACAAACACGATCCGCAGGGACTGATCGCGCTGATGAACCGGTTCCTGACGCCGCTCACCGACGTGATCATCGATCGCAAGGGCTACATCGACAAATACATGGGCGACGCCATCATGGCGTTCTGGAACGCGCCGCTCGACGATGGCGAGCACGAGATCAACGCCTGCGAGGCCGCGATCCGGATGCTGGAGAAGATCGACCTGGTCAACAAGGAGCGGGAGAAGGAGGCCACGGAGGGCGGCCATGTCTACATCCCGCTCAATGTCGGCATCGGCCTCAACACCGGCATCGGCGTGGTCGGCAACATGGGCTCCGACCTGAAGAAGAACTATTCGGTGCTGGGCGACAGCGTCAATCTCGCCTCGCGTCTCGAAGGCCAGTCGAAGGAGTACGGCTTCCCGATCATCGTCGGCTCGCGGACCGCGCTCGCGGCCAAGGACAAGTTCGCGATCCTCGAGCTCGATTTCATCATGGTCAAGGGCAAGACCGAGCCCGAGGTGATCTACGCCATCGCCGGCCGCCAGGACGTGATGCAGTCCGCGCCGTTCCAGCGCCTGCGCAACCTCACCATCGAGATGCTCGACCGCTACCGCAGCCGCGACTGGCAGGGCGCGCTCGACGCGATCGAACGCGGCCGCCGCAGCGAGGATGCCGACACGCTGGAAAAATTGTTCAAGCTCTACGAAGTCCGCATCAAGGATTTCCAGCTCAATCCGCCGCCGGACAATTGGAACGGGGCCTTTGCCCTGACAAGCAAGTAGTGAGGAGGTCAGTCTCCCGCGCGCCGGCTGTCGTGGTCTCCGGATACCGCGTTTGATTTGATTGAAATCAAATCTGTCAATCTGAATTGATGTCAAGCTTCCATGACAATTCAGGGGGGCTGTAATGCGGATCTTGTTGTTGCACCCGAACTATCATTCCGGCGGTGCGGAGATCGCAGGAAACTGGCCGCCGGCCTGGGCGGCCTACATTGCGGGGGCGCTTCGCAAGGCCGGCTTCGACGACATCCGCTTCATCGACGCCATGACCAACGACCTCTCCGAGGAGCAGGTCCGCCAGGTCCTGATCGACGAAAAGCCCGATGTCATCGGCTCGACCGCGATCACGCCCTCGATCTACAAGGCGGAGCGCCTTCTGCAACTCGCCAAGGAGATTCATCCGCAGGCGCTGACGGTGCTCGGCGGCATCCACGCCACGTTCATGTACCAGCAGGTCCTGACCGAGGCGCCGTGGATCGACGCCATCGTGCGCGGCGAGGGCGAGGAGATCTTCGTCAATCTGCTGCGCGCACTGGAGGGCGGCCAATGGGCCGAAGCGAGGCACGGCGTCAAGGGCGTTGCGTTTCGCGAGGCCGACAAGGTCGTCGCCACGCCGGCGGCCCCGACGATCAAGGACCTGGACGCGATCGCGCCGGACTGGAGCGTGCTGGAGTGGAGCAAGTACATCTACATTCCCATGGGCAAGCGTGTCGCCATTCCCAACATGGCGCGGGGCTGCCCGTTCACCTGCAGCTTCTGCTCGCAATGGAAATTCTGGCGCGACTATCGCATTCGCGACCCCAAGAAAGTGGTCGACGAAATCGAGACCCTGATCCGCGACCATAATGTCGGTTTCTTCATCCTCGCCGACGAGGAGCCGACCATCAACAAGAAGAAGTTCGTCGCATTCTGCGAGGAATTGATCCGCCGCGACCTCGGGATCCTCTGGGGCATCAACACCCGCGTCACCGACATCCTGCGCGACGAAGCGCTGCTGCCGCTCTATCGGAAAGCGGGGCTGATCCACGTCTCGCTCGGCACCGAGGCCGCCGCGCAGCTCAAGCTCGACCGCTTCAACAAGGAGACGACGGTCGCGCAGAACAAGAAGGCGATCCAGTTGCTCCGGGATGCCGGCATCGTGGTCGAGGCGCAATTCATCGTCGGCCTCGAGAACGAGACGCGCGAGACGCTGGAGGAAACCTACCGGATGGCGCGCGACTGGAAGCCGGATCTCGCCAACTGGGCCATGTACACGCCCTGGCCGTTCTCGGATCTGTTCCGCGAACTCGGCGACAAGGTCGAGATCTTCGACTACGAGAAGTACAATTTCGTCACGCCGATCATGAAGCCGGATGCGATGGAGCGCTCCGAGCTGCTCGACCGCGTCATGCACAATTACCGGCGCTTCTACATGAACAAGGCGCTGTTCTCCTATCCCTGGGCGGGGTCCGGCGAGCGCCGCCGCTATCTGCTGGGGTGCCTCAAGGCGTTCCTTCGCTCGGGCTTCGAACGCAAATTCTACGATCTCGGCCGCGTCAATTATTGGGGGCCGCAATCCAAGGGCAAGGTCGATTTCGGCTTCGATGCCTCGCGCACGCGCGCCGATTCGAACGGCGTCGAATGGAAGACCAGTCACAACCGCGCCATCAGCGGTCCCAAACAGGCGGAGATCATGGCCTGCGGCGGTGGCAAGGAGCAGATGGACGACGCCAAGGCCGCCGTACTATGACCGCGGCGGCTGCGCGCGGCGGAACGGATGCGGCGGCCGCGATCGATCACGGCCGCGCCACGGGAAGGATCGGTCCGAATGCGATCATCCGCCTCATCGAGGCGCTGACCGGGATCGAAGGCGCGCCGGCGACCGGTCGCGTTTTCCGGGCCGCCGGCCTCTCGCCGCATTTGCGCGCGGCGCCGACCGGGATGGTCGCCGAGACCGACGTCGCACGCCTGCACCAGGCGTTGCGCGCCGATCTCGGCGAGCCCCGCGCCGCCAGGGTCGCGCGCAGGGCCGGGGAACTCACCGCCGACTATCTGCTAGCCCATCGCATTCCGAAACCGGCCCAGACGGTGTTGCGTTGCTGTCCGGCCCCGCTCGCAAGCCGCCTGCTTGCGGCGGCGATCGGGAAGAACGCCTGGACTTTCGCCGGCACCGGGCAGTTCTCGGTGCAGCACAGGCCGTCGACGATCTTTGCGATTGCAGACTGTCCGCTCTGCCGCAAGCAGCGCGCCCTGCGGCCGCTCTGCGACTTCTACGCGGGCACGTTCGAGCGCCTCTATAAACGGCTGGTCGATCCGCGCGCGCATGTGAGCGAAATCGCCTGCCAGGCGATGGGGGCGGAGGCGTGCCGTTTCGAGATCAGGTGGAATCGCGGGCGCGATGACGAATGTCAGACCTCATGTGAGGAGCCCGCCGGAGGCGGGCGTCTCGAACCATGACAGGCCGGGCACGCATCGGTGAAGCCGTCGCCCGGCCATCGCGAGGAGGAACTCACTCCACCCCGATCGTCGTCAGGTCCTGGAACCAGTGCTGCGCCTGCACGAACTGCTTGATTTTCGGCGACAGCGCGTGCGGGTTGGTGTCGTGGACGACCCACACCAGCGCGGCGTCGTCGACGATCAACGCGTGCGCCTGCGCGATCAGGTCGTCCTGCTTTGCGGTATCGAACGTCTGCTTGGCCTCGCTGATCAGCGCGTCGACCTTCGGGTTCTTGTAACCGCCCCAGTTGACGCCGACAGGCGCGATCTGGTCGGAGGCGAAGAAGCGGACGATGGCGTAGAGCGGGTCGGAGGTGACGTAGGCGATGTTGTTGGCGGTGATGCCGGCGTTGATCTCGTCGGCCGCGCCCTTGCGCCAATGTGTGTAGAGCGTCTCGAGCTCGACCACCTTGAAGTCGATGTCGATGCCGATCTCCTTGAAGCTCTGCTGCAGGAATTCGTTCATCGGCAGCGACAGCATCTGGCCGGTGCCGCCCTGCGCGATGATGAATGTGGCCTTCAGCGGTTTGGCTTTCGAATAGCCGGCTTCCTCGACCAGTTTCTTCGCGGCGGCCAGGTCATATTTCAGCTCGAAGCTCGGCTTGCCGAACCAGGGGCTCGACGGATCGACCTGGCCCTTGGCGGGTTTTGCCAGACCATTCATCAGGCCGACCACGGCCTCGCGATCGATCGCGAGGTTGAGTGCCTTGCGCAGGCGGATGTCGGTCCAGGGCGAGCCCGGCAGCACGCTGAGATGATAGTTCCAGACGTGCGGCGTGACGTTGTCGACGATCTTCATGCCGGCGGCCTTGAGCTGCGGCACGGCATCCGGCGCCGGGGTTTCGATCAGGTCAACTTGTCCGGCAAGCAGCGCATTGGTGCGGGTCAGCGCTTCCGGCATCGGTACCAGCACGATCTTGTCGACCTTCGGGATGCGCTTCTTGTTCCAGTAGTCCGGATTCTTGGTGAGCTCGGCAAGCTCGCGCGGCACGAGCTTGGTCAGCTTGAACGGGCCGGTGCCGGAGGGCTGGCTGGCGAATTTGTCCCAATCCTTGCCGAGCTTCTCGTATTGAGCCGGGCTCGACACCAGGAACCACAGCATCTGATAGGGAAAGAAGGAATCGACGGTCTTGGTGGTGATCTCAACCGTGGAATCGTCGATTTTGGCGTAGCTCGCGACCGACGGAAGCCGCGTCTTCACCTGTGCGCTCTGGCGCTTGTCGAATTGCGGTGCCTTGTCGTTGAGCACCTTGTCGAGATTCCAGATCACCGCGTCGGCGTTGAAATCGCTGCCGTCGTGGAACTTCACGTCCTTGCGCAGCGTGAAACGCCACTTCGTCTTGTCCTTGTCATCCACTTTCCACTCGGTCGCGAGTCCCGGCACCAGCTTGCCCGGACGGTCGGCGACGTCCATCTCCCAGGCCACCAGCGGATCGTAGATCGTATAGGCGGTGAACTGATAGGCGCCGGCGCCGCGATCGGGCTGGCCCGTCGTCAGCGGAATGTCCGCCATCGAGATGCCGTAGCGCACCATCGTTTCGGCGCGCGCCGAGATTGTGGAAACCGCCAGCGCAAGCACGGCGAGACAACTCGATAGTCGGGTACGCATGGCCCAGGGCTCCAAATGAAAGTGAGGGAGAATTCAGGGCCAAACCTGCAAGCTTGATGCCAGAATAGGCAGCGCCGGCGCCGATGGCCTTGCTCAATCACAAAGACTTGTCGTCGCAGGGGGAATTTGCAGAAAAAGTTTCTCTTTGGCATAGCCATTGCATACGTTTGCATCAAAATTAATCATCGGAAGCCGAAAAAGGATTGAGACGATGCTGATCAAGACGACCACACGCGCGGCGCTGGTTGCGGCGCTGGCTTTGACGACGGCGGCCGCCTGGCCGCGCGTGGCCAGCGCCGAGACCGTGCTGCGCATCGGCATGACCGCTGCCGATATTCCGCGCACGCTGGGCCAGCCCGATCAGGGTTTCGAAGGCAATCGCTTTACTGGCCTCACCATGTATGACGCGCTCACCGGCTGGGACCTTTCGTCCGCCGACAAGCCGAGCGTGGTGATTCCCGGCCTTGCCACCGAGTGGAAGGTCGACGATGCCGACAAGACCAAATGGATCTTCAAGCTGCGCCCCGGCGTCACCTTCCATGACGGCTCGCCGTTCAACGCGGACGCCGTGGTGTGGAACGTCGAGAAGGTGCTGAAGCAGGATGCGCCTCAGTTCGATGCCAGCCAGGTCGGCGTCACCGCCTCGCGCATGCCGACGCTCGCCTCGGCGAAGAAGATCGACGACATGACGGTCGAGCTCACCACCAAGGAGCCCGACAGCTTCCTGCCGATCAACCTCACCAACCTCTTCATGGCGAGCCCTTCGAAGTGGCAGCACTTCTACGAGAAGGCCGAAGGCGCCGACGCCAAGGCGAAGTCGCAGGCCGCATGGACCGCCTTCGCCAAGGACGCCGCGGGCACCGGCCCCTGGAAGATGGCGAGCTTCACGCCGCGCGAACGCCTCGAGCTCGTCAAGAACGCGAATTATTGGGACAAGGCGCGCGTGCCCAAGGTCGACAAGATGGTGCTGCTGCCGATGCCGGAAGCCAATGCCCGCACCGCGGCGCTGCTCTCCGGGCAGGTCGATTGGGTCGAGGCACCGGCGCCCGACGCGCTGCCCGAGCTCAAGCAGCGCGGTTTCAAGCTCTACGCCAACGAGCAGCCGCATGTCTGGCCGTGGCAGTTCTCGCGCATCGAAGGCTCGCCCTGGAACGACATCCGCGTGCGCAAGGCCGCAAATCTCTGCGTCGACCGCGAAGGCCTCAGGGACGGCCTGCTCGCCGGCCTGATGGTGCCGGCGACCGGCACCTTCGAGCCCGGCCATCCCTGGCGCGGCAAGCCGACCTTCGAAATCAAGTATGACAAGGCGGCCGCCCAGAAGCTGATGCAGGAGGCCGGCTTCGGCCCGAACAAGAAGCTGACGGTGAAGGTCCAGACGTCGGCGTCGGGCTCGGGCCAGATGCAGCCGCTGCCGATGAACGAATATCTCCAGCAGGCGCTGGCCGAATGCTATTTCGACGTGAAGCTCGACGTCATCGAGTGGAACACGCTCTTCACCAACTGGCGCCGCGGTGCCAAGGACCCCAGCGCGAACGGCTCGAACGCGACCAACGTCACCTATGCGGCCATGGACCCGTTCTTCGCGCTGGTGCGCTTCCTGCAATCGAGCATGGCGCCGCCGGTCTCGAACAATTGGGGCTTCATCAACGATCCCAAATTCGACGAGCTGGTGAAGAAGGCGCGGCAGACGTTCGACCCCGCCGCGCGCGACGCCGCGCTCGCCGAGCTGCACGCAGCCTCCGTCGACGACGCAGCCTTCCTCTACGTCGCCCACGACGTCGGCCCTCGCGCCATCAGCCCGAAGGTGACGGGTGTCGTGCAGCCGAAGAGCTGGTTCATCGACTTCTCGCTCGTGTCGATGCAGTAGTTCAAGCAATTTGCTCGGTGCACCCTCTCCCCTTGTGGGAGAGGGTGGCTTCGCGTCAGCGAAGCCGGGTGAGGGGTCTCTCTCCGCGGATGCGGACCTCTCATTAGATGCAATTTCATCTGCGGATAGAAGCCCTCATCCGGCGCTTGCGCGCCACCTTCTCCCACAAGGGGAGAAGGGAAGAAAGAATCCGACGTGTTCGCCTATATCTCCAGACGCATCGTCTACGTCATCCCGATCGTCATCAGCGTGGCGCTGGTGTGCTTTCTGCTCGTGCACATCACGCCGGGCGATCCGCTGGTCGCCGTGCTGCCCGCCGATGCCTCGCAGGAGCTCGCGGCGCAGCTCCGTGCCGCCTATGGCTTCGACCGGCCGCTGCCGGTGCAGTTCGGTCTGTGGTTGCTCCGTGCCCTTCACGGTGACCTCGGCAATTCCATCGCGACCGGGCGTCCCGTGCTCGCCGAGGTCATGCGCGCGGTCGGCAACACCGTCACGCTGGCGATCGTGGCCGCCATCATCGGCTTCACGATGGGCATCCTGCTCGGCCTGATCGCCGGCTATTTCCGCGAGACCTGGATCGACAAGGTGGCGACGTCCTTCGCCATTGCCGGCGTCTCGGTGCCGCATTACTGGCTCGGCATGGTGCTGGTCATCATCTTCTCGGTGCAGCTCAACTGGCTGCCCGCGGTCGGCGCGGGGCCCAACGGCTCCAACTCCTGGGCCTGGGACTGGGCGCATCTGAAATATCTGGTGCTGCCGGCGATCACGACCTCGGTGATCCCGATGGGCATCGTCACCCGCACGGTGCGTGCGCTCACCGGCGACATTCTCAGCCAGGACTTCGTCGAAGCCCTGCGCGCCAAGGGACTGCACGAAACCGGCGTGTTCCGCCACGTCATCAAGAACGCCGCGCCCACCGCGCTTGCGGTGATGGGGCTTCAGCTCGGTTACATGCTGGGCGGCTCAATCCTGATCGAGACCGTGTTCTCCTGGCCGGGCTCGGGCTTTCTGCTCAATTCGGCGATCTTCCAGCGCGACCTGCCGCTGCTGCAGGGCACGATCCTGATCCTCGCGCTGTTCTTCGTCTTCCTCAACCTGCTGGTCGACATCGCGCAAGCCGCGATCGATCCGCGCATCAAGCGGGGCTAGCGGGATGAGCGAGCTTCCGTTGTCCGCGACCGCTGACGCCGCGCTCCAGGCCGCGCCCGCCACCAGGGCGCGCGGCTATTGGGCGACCGTCGGCCGCCGCATCGCGCGCGACAAGGTCAGCATGGCCTGCGCGCTGGTGCTGCTGCTGATCTTCCTCTCCGCGATCCTCGCGCCCTGGCTCGGACTCGAAGATCCCTACAAGGGTTCGATGATCCGCCGCCTCCGCCATATCGGCACGGTCGGCTACCCGCTCGGCACCGACGAGCTCGGCCGCGACATGCTGGCGCGGCTGATCTATGGCGGGCGGCTGTCGCTGGTCATTGGCATCCTGCCTGTCATCCTCGCCTTCTGCATCGGCACATCGCTTGGCCTCGTCGCCGGCTATGTCGGCGGCAAGCTGAATACCGCGATCATGCGCACGATCGACGTGTTCTACGCGTTCCCCTCCGTGCTGCTGGCGATCGCGATCTCCGGCGCGCTGGGGGCCGGCATCGTCAACTCCATCGTGTCGTTGACCGTCGTGTTCGTGCCGCAGATCACCCGCGTCGCCGAAAGCGTCACCACCGGCGTGCGCAACATGGACTTCGTCGAGGCTGCGCGTGCCTCGGGCGCGGGCCCCTTCACCATCATGCGCGTGCATATCCTCGGCAACGTGCTCGGCTCGATCTTCGTCTATGCGACGAGCCTGATCTCGGTCTCGATGATCCTGGCCGCCGGCCTGTCCTTCCTCGGCCTCGGGACCAAGCCGCCGGAACCGGAATGGGGCCTGATGCTCAACACGCTGCGGACCGCGATCTACGTCAATCCATGGGTTGCGGCGTTGCCGGGCGCGATGATCTTCGCGGTCTCGATCTGCTTCAACCTGCTCTCGGACGGCCTGCGCAGCGCCATGGACATCAGGAACTGAGATGATGATGAGGGCCACACAGATCGCGGCGTCGGCAGTGCCCCACCTCTCCCAACGGGAGAGGTCGGATTGCATCGCCAGATGCAATCCGGGTGAGGGGTTACGCTCCACCGAGTTTGCCGCGCCCCCTCACCCGCGCCTTCGGCGCGACCTCTCCCCGGTGGGGAGAGGTGGGAGATCGTCGCGATGACCGAGACCACAACAATGGTCGAAATGCTGGAGCCGATCGAAGACCTCGGCGGCGCCGCGCAGCCGCTGCTTCAGGTCAATGGCCTGACCAAGCATTTTCCGGTGCGTGGCGGGCTGTTCGCCGCCAAGCGCACGGTGCGGGCCGTCGACAATGTCTCCTTTTCCGTCGCCAAGGGCGAGACCGTCGGCATCGTCGGCGAGTCCGGCTGCGGCAAGTCCACCACCGCGCGGCTGCTGATGCACCTGATGCCGCGCGATTCCGGCGACATCATCTATGACGGCATGACCGTCGGGCAGTCGCTGAGCCTGCGCGAGCTTCGCCGCGGCATGCAGATGGTGTTCCAGGACTCCTACGCCTCGCTCAATCCGCGCCTCACGATCGAGGAGTCCATCGCCTTCGGTCCGAAGGTGCACGGCATGGCGGACGGCGCGGCACGGGCACTGGCGCGCGAACTGCTCGGCAAGGTGGGCCTGGTCCCCGCAAATTTCGCCAACCGCTATCCGCACGAGATCTCGGGCGGCCAGCGCCAGCGCGTCAACATCGCCCGCGCGCTCGCGCTGTCGCCGCGCCTGGTAATCCTCGATGAAGCCGTCTCCGCGCTCGACAAATCCGTCGAGGCGCAGGTGCTCAATCTGCTTGCCGATCTCAAGCGCGAGTTCGGCCTGACCTATCTGTTCATCAGCCACGACCTCAACGTCGTCCGCTACATCTCGGACCGCGTGCTGGTGATGTATCTCGGCGAGGTCGTCGAACTCGGCCCGGTCGACCAGGTCTGGGACAGCCCCGCGCATCCCTATACGCGCGCGCTGCTGGCGGCGATGCCGTCCTCGGACCCGGATCGTCGCACCGAGAAGCCGCCGATCTCCGGCGACCCGCCCAACCCGATTGATCCGCCGCCGGGCTGCCGCTTCCACACCCGCTGCGCGTTTGCGGAGCCGCTCTGCGCAAATGCCGCACCAAAGCTGACGGCCGTCGATACACTGGGCCACGAGGCCGCGTGCTACATGGCGATCCCGGGTTCAGGCCACAGCCGCGCGCCGACAAAGGAAACCGCATGACGAGACCGACACCAAAAGAGATCAAGCCGATTGCGCAGATTGCCGGCGTCCCCGTCGATGACGAGATCGCAACGCGCATCTCCAGTTCGATCGGACCGGCCTTCGAGGGGTTCGAGGCCATCGCCGGCACGTTGCCGTTCGATCTCGAGCCCGCTCTCTATCCGATCGTGCAGACGCAGAAGGTATCGACATGAGCGTTGAGCCTGCATTGATGAGCCTCACCGCGGTCGCGCGTGCGATCGCGATGAAGCAGGTCTCCTCGCATGAGGTGACGCGCGCGCTGCTGCACCGCATTGCGCAGTGGCAGCCGCATCTGAACGCTTTCATGTCGATCGAAGCCGAGGCGGCGTTGAAGGCCGCGGAGGCCGCCGACGCAGAGCTCGCCAACGGCAAGGTCCGCGGACCGCTGCATGGCGTGCCGCTCGCGCACAAGGACATGTACTACGATGCCGGCAAGGTCTCGACCTGCGGCTCGCTGATCCGCCGCGATTTCGTGCCGACCGTGACGTCCACCGCCCTGCAGCGCCTGAAGGACGCCGGCCAGGTCCGTCTCGGCACGCTGCATCTGGCTGAATTCGCCTACGGCCCGACCGGGCACAACGCCCATTACGGGCCGGTGCGCAATCCCTGGAATGTCGCGCATATCACCGGCGGCTCGTCGTCCGGCTCCGGCTCCGCGGTCGCGGCGCGGCTGACCTATGCCGCGCTCGGTTCGGACACCGGCGGCTCCATCCGCATGCCCGCCCATTTCTGCGGCGTGACGGGCCTGAAGACCACCTGGGGCCGCGTTAGCCGCGCCGGCGCGATGCCGCTGTCGCAATCGCTCGACACCGTCGGCCCGCTCGCCCGCACCGCGGAAGATTGCGCGCTGCTGCTGGCCTTGATGGCCGGCCCCGATCCCGCGGATACCACCTGCAGCCCTGAGCCGCTGTCGGACTATGTCGCGGCGACCAGGGGCTCGCTGAAGGGTCTCAAGATCGGTGTGCCCACGTCATTCTATGTCGACGATCTCGATGCCGAGGTCGCGCGCGTGCTGGATGAGACCATCGCGGTGCTCAAGCGCGAAGGTGCCGACATCGTCAAGGTCGAGCTGCCGGACCAGCGGCAATTGTCCGCGGCAAGCCAGCTCGTGCTCGCGGCGGAATCCGCCGCCTTCCACAAGCGCTGGATGATCGAACGTCCCCAGGATTACGGCCCGCAGGTCTTGATGCGGCTGCAGAACGGCCTTGCGGTTCCCGCCATCACTTACCTCGAGGCGATGCGCTGGCGCGGTCCCGCGCTCGCCGCGCACGATGCCGCGACATCCGGCGTCGACGCGATCATCGCCCCGGCCTCTCCGGTGCCGGCACCGACCATCGCGGAGAGCGACGTCGGCGGCGGTCCGAACGCGCCGGCCATGGTGCAGCGCCTGACGCTGTTCACCCGCCCGGTCAATTATCTCGGCCTGCCGTCGCTCACCATTCCCTCTGGCTTCACCAGAAGCGGCCTGCCGGTCGGCATGCAGTTGATCGGCCGCTCCTTCGATGAAGCGACCCTGCTCACCATCGGCGCCGCCTTCCAGCGCGTCACCGATTATCACGACCGGGTACCCAAACTGCCATCATGACCAAGCTCGTCGACATCTCGGGTCTCAACATCCGCTTCACCGGGGAGCGTACGGTCTATGCCGTGAACGATCTCAGTCTCTCGCTCGGCGATGGCGAGGTGCTGGGCCTGCTCGGCGAGTCCGGTTCGGGCAAGAGCGTGACCCTGCGTGCCTTGATGCGGCTGTTGCCGAAGAAGCGCACGCAGATCACGGGCAAGGTCAATGTGATGGGCCGCGACGTGCTGGCCATGAACGACGAGGAACTCTCGTCGTTCCGGGGTCAGACCGTGTCGATGATCTTCCAGGAGCCCGCGCTCGCGCTCGATCCGGTCTACACCATCGGCGCTCAGATCGCCGAAAGCGTGGTGCGCCACGAAGGCAAGTCTCATGCGGAGGGCAAGGCGAGGGCGCTCGAGATGCTCGAGGTCGTGCGCATTCCCTCGGCCAGGCGGCGGCTCGACGCCTACCCGCACGAGATGAGTGGTGGCATGCGCCAGCGCGCGATGATCGCACTGGCGCTGGCCTGCCGGCCCAAGATCCTGCTCGCGGACGAGCCGACCACCGCGCTCGATGCCACCGTTCAGATCCAGATCCTCTTGCTCCTGCGCGAACTGCAGCGCGAGTTCGGCATGTCCGTCATCTTCGTCACCCACGACATCGGCGTGGCGATCGAGATCTGCGACCGGGTCGCGGTGATGTATGCCGGCCAAATCGTGGAGCAGGGTACGCTTCGCGACATCGTCCGAAGCCCGGTGCATCCCTATGCCAAGGGACTGCTCGCCTCGACCATCCACGGCGCCAAGCGGGGGCAGCGCCTCGAAACCATCCCCGGTACGCCGCCGTCGCTGGCCGAAAAGCCCCACAACTGCTCCTTCGCGCCCCGCTGCAAGCTGGCCGAGCCGCGCTGCCTGGAGCAATTGCCGCCCAATGTGGAGGTCGGCCCGGGTCGGGCGGCAAGATGCGTGCTGGCGGAGCCGGCAGTGGTGACGACGTAGTTCGTTGGCCGTCAAGTGTAGCTGTAGCCCAGAGCACGACTGCGCTCCCTCCCCCTTGTGGGGGAGGGCGGGGGGAGGAGGGTAGCCACGCACTCGGACCTCGCCCATGGCCACCCCTCTCCCTGCCCTTCCCCACAAGGGGGGAGGGAATGAGGGAGAACGGCGTCCCTTGCTTTACTGGCGTGCGCGATCTCAGAATTCCTCCAAGACAACATCCACTTGTCACGGTTCACCGCGCACCAGCGGTCGAACCCGTTTCTACGGTGCATGGGGTTGTTTTCGACTTTTTGTTTTCGCAGGCGCAACCCGGAGCCGGGGAACCGCATTCACACCCCATTCATGCCGGTTCCCGTTCCATGCGGGCATCACGCCAGAGGACCTCACTTATGTATATTTCCAACGAAGGCCTGCTCGTCATTCTGTTCGTCGGCCTGATCGCCGGCTGGCTCGCCGGCAAGATCGTGCGGGGCGCAGGCTTCGGGATCATCGGCGACATCGTCATCGGCATCTGCGGTGCGCTGGTCGCGAGCCTGTTGTTCCCACGGCTCGGCATTCATATCGGCACGGGCCTGGTGTCCGAGATCGTCTACTCCGCCATCGGCGCGGTCATCCTGCTGCTGGTGGTAAGGCTGGTACGCGGCGGCGGCCGGTTCTAGCAGCCCCTCGGCTCGATCGGAACTTTGGCCTCGCCCGTTGGGCGAGGTCGTCAGCCTTGCCTTAAAAAGCCGTAAAGACTGTGAAATACCGGGCTTGCGCGCGGGGTTGTCAGGGGGTGATGTGATCCTCAGGGCCTGGATTAAATCGGCTGCGCGGCTTGCAGCGGGAAGACGATGTTAATCCGGGTCGAGTACCCCTGAACTGCCTGTGAAATCAGGGGCTTTGCCCCCACCTGAAAGAGATCAGACCGATGGCAGCCGTTCCCGGCGCCCGCCGTTCAGAGCTCGGTGACGCCCTGCGCGCCTGTCGCACGGCGTTCGTCGGCGTCGGCTTGATGAGCTGCATGATCAACCTGCTCTATCTGACCGGGTCGATCTTCATGCTGGAGGTCTACGACCGGGTGCTGCCGAGCCGCAGCGTTCCGACCCTGGTCGGCCTGATCATCCTCGCCAGCTTCCTCTACATGGCGCAGGGCGTGCTCGACATGATCCGCAACCGGATCCTCGGCCGGATCGGCACCTCGCTGGACGAGGCGCTCAACAAGCGCGTGTTCGACACCATCGTGCGCCTGCCGCTGCTGGTCGGCAACCGCAACGAGGGCCTCCAGCCGCTGCGCGATCTCGACAATGTCCGCTCCTTCCTCGGCGGCATGGGGCCGAGCGCGTTCTTCGACCTGCCCTGGTTGCCGCTCTATCTGGCCATCTGCTTCGCCTTCCACGTCATGATCGGCGTCACCGCGCTGGTCGGCGCCATCATCCTGGTCGGGCTGACGGTGGTCACCGAATTCATGTCCCGCCAGCCGGCGAAGGAGGCGATGGGCCTCGCCGCCCGGCGCAACGACATCGCCCAGTCCAGCCGCCGCAACGCCGAAGTCATGGTGTCGATGGGCATGACCGGCCGGATGAACCAGCGCTGGAGCGAGGCCAACGAAAAATATCTCGACGGCAACCAGCGTGCGAGCGATGTCGCGGGCGGTCTCGGCGCGGTCGCAAAAGTGCTGCGCATGATGCTGCAATCGGCGGTGCTCGCGGTCGGCGCCTATCTCGTCATCCACCAGGAGGCGACCGCCGGAATCATCATCGCCGGCTCGATCCTCTCGGCCCGTGCGCTGGCGCCGGTCGATCTTGCGATTGCGCACTGGAAATCCTTTGTCGCGGCCCGCCAGAGCTGGCAGCGACTAACGCGGCTGCTGGAGCAGATGCCGGCGCAGACCATGCCGACCCAGTTGCAGGCGCCCACCAGCCGTCTCTCGGTCGAGGGCATCGCCATGGTGGCGCCGGGCGACCAGCGTCTCATCGTGCAGGACATCACCTTCGCGCTCGAAGCCGGCCACGGCCTCGGCGTGATCGGGCCGAGCGGCTCCGGCAAATCCTCGCTGATCCGGGCCCTGGTCGGCGTCTGGCAACCCGTCCGCGGCAAAGTTCGGCTCGACGGTGCGGCGCTCGACCAATGGTCGAGCGACATGCTCGGCCGCCACATCGGCTATCTGCCGCAGGACGTCGAATTGTTTGGCGGCACCATCGCTCAGAATATCAGCCGGTTCGATCCCGCGGCGAGCTCCGACGGCATCATCGCCGCGGCCAAGGAAGCCGGCGTGCACGAGATGATCATCAAGATGCGTGAGGGCTACAACACGCAGGTCGGCGAGCAGGGCACCGCGCTGTCCGCAGGCCAGGCCCAGCGCGTGGCGCTGGCGCGTGCGCTCTACGGCAATCCATTCCTGATCGTGCTCGACGAGCCCAATTCCAATCTCGACACCGAAGGCGACGAGGCGCTGACCCGCGCCATCCGCGGCGCGCGCGAGCGCGGCGCCATCGTCATCGTGGTGGCGCACCGGCCGATCGGCGTCGAGGCGGTCGATCAGATCCTGGTGCTGCGCGACGGCCGCATGCAGGCCTTCGGCCCGAAGGAGCAGGTGCTCGCCCAGGTGCTGCAGCCGCGTGTGACGCCGCCGTCACCGATCAAGATCGTCAGCGAAGGCGGCAAGTCATGAGCACGATGACGATCGGCGGCGTGAAGCCGGCCCCCAAGCGGACCGTGCGGGATTCGATCAGGTTTCACCTGTTGCTCGGACTCGGAATCGTCCTGGTCCTTGTCGTCGGCCTCGGCGGCTGGGCATCGACGGTGCAGATATCCGGCGCGTTGATCGCGCCGGGCCAGATCGTGGTCGAATCTAACGTCAAGAAGGTGCAGCATCCGACCGGCGGCGTGGTCGGCGAGGTGCGCGCTCGCGACGGCGACGTGGTCAAGGCCGGCGACGTCGTGGTGCGGCTCGACGACACCGTCACCAAGGCGAACCTCGCCATCGTCACCAAGAATCTCGACGCGGCACAGGCGCGCGCGGCGCGTCTCCAGGCCGAGCAGCGCGGGATCGACACGATCGATTACCCGCGATCACTGCTCGATCGCGCCGACGATCCCGACGTCAAGGCACTGTTGTCCGCCGAGACCAAGCTGTTCGATGTCCGCGTCAACGGCCGCGCCGGCCAGAAGGCCCAGCTCCGAGAGCGCATCCAGCAGCTCAACGAAGAGATCCAGGGTCTCTCCGCGCAGGAGAAGGCCAAGGACAAGGAAATCTCGCTGGTGCAGCAGGAGCTGGTCGGCGTCCGCGATCTCTATGAGAAGCACCTGGTGCAGATTTCGCGCCTGACCACGCTGGAGCGCGACAGCGCCCGCCTCAACGGCGAGCGTGCGCAGTACATCGCCTCGCGGGCGCAGGCCAAGGGCAAGATCACCGAGACCGAGCTCCAGATCATCCAGGTCGACAAGGACATGGTGAGCGAGGTCTCCAAGGATCTGCGCGAGACGAACGACAAGATCGGCGAAATGATCGAGCGCAAGGTCGCCGCCGAGGACCAGCTTCGCCGCGTCGACATCCGCGCGCCGCAGGACGGCATGGTACTGCAATCGACCGTTCATACCGTCGGCGGCGTCGTCACCGCCGGCGACGCCCTCATGCTGATCGTGCCGCAGGCCGACGATCTCCAGGTCGAGGCCAAGGTCAATCCGGCCGATATCGACAAGCTGCAGATCGGCCAGAAGACGCTGCTGCGCCTGTCCGCCTTCAACCAGCGTACCACCCCCGAACTCAACGGCGTCGTCAGCCGCGTCTCGCCCGACGTCACCACCGATCAGCGCACCGGCCAGAGCTATTACACCATCCGCGTCTCGCTGCCGGCCGACGAGATCGCCCGTCTCGGCGATTCCCGGATGATCCCCGGCATGCCCGTGGAAGCCTTCGTCCAGACCGGCGACCGCACCATGCTGTCCTATCTGATGAAGCCCCTGCACGACCAACTGATGCGCGCGTTCAGGGAGAAGTGACGCGCGAAAGCGCGTCATCCCGGAGCGAGCTTAGCGCGCATCCGGGATCTCGAGCGGCAGGCTCCACTCCGTTGCGGCACACTCGATCTCGTAGGTTGGGCAAAGGCGCAACGCGCCGTGCCCACCACACTTCGTGCAACGGTCAAGATGGTGGGCACGCTTCGCTTTGCCCACCCTCCGTGTCCGCGTTCTTTGCTATAGTTCGATTCAGCCCCAGCAATCCGGCGTTCGAATCATGCAAATTCCTCCCTCCATCGCCACCGAAACCTTCTCCGACGCGTCAGCGGCCGTCGCCCGGCTCGAAGAGATCTACGAGCGCAACACGAAATTCCTGCGTGACAGGTTCGAGGCCTATGTCGGCGGCGAAGCGATCGAAAGCCGGGTGCGGGCCTATTATCCGTTCGTGCGCATCATCACCGCGACGCATGCCCGGCTTGACTCGCGTCTCGCCTATGGCTTCGTCGCCGGACCCGGCGTGCACGAGACCAGCGTGACGCGGCCTGATCTGTTTCGCGCCTACCTCACCGAGCAGATCGGCCTCCTGATCGAGAACCACGGCGTACCCGTCGAGATCGGCGAATCCGCCGAGCCGATCCCGATTCACTTCGCCTATCGCCGCGACATCAACATCGAGGCCGCCATCACCACGAGCGAAAATTCGCCCGTGGCCCGCTCATTGCGCGACGCGTTCGATGTGCCCGTTCTGGCCACGATGGACGATGCGATCGCCGACGGCACGTTCGAGCTGCAACCCGGCGCGCCCGAACCGCTGTCGCTGTTTCGGGCCGCGCGGGTCGACTACTCCCTGCGGCGGCTCTACCACTACACCGGCACCGATCCCGAGCATTTCCAGAACTTCGTCATCTTCACCAACTACCAGTTCTACGTCGATGCTTTCGCGCAAGCCTGCCAGCAGCGGCTGCAGTCCGGCGAGGCTGGTCTCGAGGCCTTCGTCGCGCCGGGCAATGTCGTCACGCGCAGCGGAGGCGTAACCAGCGGGGTCGCGCCTGCCCGAACGCCGCAGATGCCGGCGTTCCATCTGGTCGCGCCCGGCTATCGCGGCATTACCCTGATCAACATCGGCACCGGCCCGTCGAATGCCCGCAACGTCACCGACCATGTCGCCGTGCTGCGCCCGCATGCCTGGCTGATGCTTGGCCATTGCGCCGGCCTGCGCAACACGCAGCGGCTCGGCGACTACGTGCTCGCCCATGGGTATATGCGGGAGGACCATGTGCTCGACCGCGAACTGCCGCCCTGGGTGCCGATCCCGGCGCTGGCGGAGATGCAGGTCGCTCTCGAAGAGGCCGTCGAGGATGTGACGGGGCTCGAAGGTTTCGAGCTCAAGCGCCTGATGCGCACCGGGACGGTGGCCAGTGTCGACAACCGCAATTGGGAGATCTCCGGGCCTGAGGTGATCCGCCGCCTGTCGCAATCGCGCGCCGTCGCGCTCGATATGGAATCGGCCGCGATTGCGGCCAACGGCTACCGCTTCCGCGTTCCCTACGGCACGCTGCTCTGCGTCTCCGACAAGCCTGTGCACGGCGAGATCAAGCTCGCCGGCATGGCCAGTGAATTCTACCGCCAGCGCGTCGGCCAGCATCTCGAGATCGGCCTGAAGGCGCTGGAGCGGCTCAAGCAGCAGGAGTCGGAGCGCCTGCATTCGCGAAAACTCCGCAGTTTTGCCGAAGTCGCGTTTCAGTAGAGAATTTCAACCTCTTTGCGGCTGAGAAGCCCGGCAATCCCAGGCATTGCCGGCGCGGGGGCCGACCGGACCGCTTTCCATGCCGTTGCTGCGCGACAAGATCATTGGCCATGATCCCGAACGGCTGGCCTTTCGCTTTACCATGCTGAGCGAGGGCGACATCGTACAGTGCCAGATCAGCGACGCCGCGATGGACGAGCTCGCGGGCATGCAGGGCACCGAAAGCAGCGCGCGCCATGCGCAGTTTTTGTCCCTGCGCGAGACCATCGAGCGGATCGCCTCGGATATCTATGACGAGGCGCCGCGGGTGCAGGGATATGTGGTGCGGATTTTCATGCGGCATTTGGGAAGGTGACGATTGCCCCATTTTCCGCTGTCATCGCCCGGCTCGACCGGGCGATCAAGTACGCCGAGGCCGTCGTGATCGATCGATAAGTTGCGGCGTACTGGATGCCCCGCCTTCGCGTGGCATGACAGCGGTGTTTGTGGCGGATGCTCTCGCGACTCACGCCAGCCGTGCGCCAGCTCACCCCTCCAGTTTTCTCAGCAACAATCTCAGCGCCGTCGCCGCGAACACCTGCATATTTTCAAATCGGTCGCCGCTGCCCGTCTCCAGCGTGATCACCTCTGCCGCAGGACCGGATATCGCCATGCAGCTGTGGCCGGCGGCGTCGCCGTAGCGGTTGCCGGTGGGGCCGGCTGCGCCGGTTTCGGAGAGGCCCCAATCGGAGCTGAAGCGGCTGCGCATCTGGTCGGCGAGCAGTTTTGCGTAAGGCTCGGACGAGGAGCGAAAGCCCTTCATTCCCTCATCCGAAATATCCATCAGCGCGCGCCTGGCATCGCGGGTGTAGACCACGGCGCCGCCGAGGAAGTAGGCGGAGGCGCCGGGCACCGCGAGCAGGCTCGCCGAGATCAGGCCGCCGGTCGAGGATTCGGCGACCGCAATGGTCTGTTTGCGCGCGATCAGTTTGGCGGCGACCTGTTCCGCAATGCCGACGAGCTCTTTCATCCCTGTATTCCTTGTTTCTGCGCAACCGAGCCCAGCTTTCCTAGCATATGCCGGCTGCCTTGGCCGAGTTGCGGACGACGGGCAGGCCTGCTTGAATGACGGACATAACAAGAGCCGACGAGGAAATGTGAGAAGGGGGAAGTCATGGCGTCCCTGATCGCGGGCGGGGTGGATTGCGACGTGCATCCGGCCGTGCCGCATCTGACCAGCCTGCTGCCTTATTTGAACGACTATTGGCGCGATCAGGTGACGACGCGCGGCATGGTCGACCTCGTCTCGCAATCCTATCCGGCGAATTCGCCGATGACGGTGCGGCCCGACTGGCGTCCCGAGAGCGGCAAGCCGGGCGAGAGCCTCGCGGACATGCAGCGCCATGTGCTCGATCCCTTCCAGCTCGACCTTGCCGTCTGCAATCCGCTCTACGGCGTGCAGATGGTGTTTTCCGAGGACATGCAGGCGGCCTTCTGCCGCGCGCTGAACGACTGGCTGGTAAAGGAATGGCTCGATCGCGATGCCAGGCTCCGCGGCGCGATCGTCATTCCCACGCAAAGCGTCGACAAGGCGGTCGCCGAGCTCGAGCGCTGCGCGCAGGACCGGCGCTTCGTGCAGGTGCTGATGCTGGTGATGGGCGATACGCCGCTCGGCAAGCGCGCGCTGTGGCCGATCTACGAGGCGGCGGAACGGCTCGATCTTCCCATCGGCATCCACGCAGGTTCCGCCTATCACAATCCGCCGACCGCGGTGGGGTGGGGGTCCTATCACATCGAGGATTATGTCGGTCAGGCCCAGGCGTTCCAAACCCAGCTCACCAGCCTGATCGTCGAGGGCGTGTTCGCCAAATATCCGCGGCTGAAGATGGTGATGCTGGAATCCGGCGTCTCCTGGATCTCGCCCTATCTCTGGCGGCTGCACAAATTCTGGCGCGGGGTGCGGATGGAGACGCCCTGGGTCGACCGCGCACCGCTGGACATTGTGCGCAGCAACATCCGTTTCTCGTTGCAGCCGTTCGATGCGCCGCCGGACGCCGAGACATTAATTCGCCTGTTTGATCATATGCAGTCGGACGAATTGGTCCTATTCTCCACGGACTATCCGCACTGGCAATTCGACGGCCAGGACGCGCTGCCCGAGGGTCTGTCTACCGATCTCGTGCGCAAGATCATGATCGATAATCCGCATGCGACCTATCCCCGCCTGAAAGAACTCCCTTCCAAGGAGGCAAGGCCATGAACATCCAGTTCCGCGAACAGACGGAGTCCGTAGCTCCGCTCACGGTGAAAACCGCGATCGCCGATTGCGATATCCATCCGGCGCGCGCCACCCGCACCGAGCTCTATCCCTATCTCGCCAAGCGCTGGCAGCATCACCTCGAAGTCTACGGCGTCCATGCCTATCAGGGCATGATGGAAGGCCCGCCCTATCCGAAGGCGCAACCCAACGCCTCGCGCCGCGATGCCTATCCGCCGGAAGGCGGGCCGCAGGGCTCCTCGCTGTCCTTCATGCAGAAGCAGCTGCTCGATCCCAACAACGTGCAGCTCGGCGTGCTCAATCCGCTCAACACCGGCCAGGGCATCCGCAACCACGAGCTCTCGGCTGCGCTGTGCTCGGCGATCAACGACTGGCAGATCGACAAATGGACCAGCAAGGACAAGCGGCTGAAGGCGTCGATCGTCGTCGGCAATGAGGACGGGCTGTCCGCCGCCGCTGAGATCCGCGAGCGCGCCGGGGACAGGAATTTCGTTCAGGTGCTGCTGCTCAGCCGCAATATCGAGCCGCTGGGCCAGCGACGTTACTGGCCGATCTATCAGGCCGCGGAAGAAGCGGGCCTGCCCGTCGGCGTCCACGCCTTCGGCTTCGGCGGCAATCCGATTACGCCGTCGGGCTGGCCGTCCTATTACATCGAGGAAATGGTGGGCCATTCGCAATGCCAGCAATCGGCGCTGGCGAGCCTCGTTCTGGAAGGCGTGTTTGAGCGCTTCCCGAAACTGAAGATGGTGATGATCGAGGCCGGCTTCGGCTGGGCGCCGTCGCTGGCCTGGCGGCTCGACAAGGTCTGGCAGCGACTGCGCAGCGAAGTCCCGCATGTCAGGCGCCCGCCGTCGGAATATATCCGCGAGCAGGTGTGGTGGACCACGCAGCCGATGGAAGATCCGGAACGGCGCGAGGATCTGTTCGACGTCATCAAATGGATCGGCTGGGATCGCCTGCTGTTCGCGACCGACTATCCGCATTGGGACTATGACGAGCCTTCGCGCGTGCTGCCTGCCGGCGTCAGCGAGGCTCATCGCGAGGCGTTCTATCTCGGCAATGCGAAGAAGCTGTACGGCATTTCCTGATGGCAAGGCACGTCATTGCGCCGGTGGATGAGCTTCCGCCCGGCACGCGAAAACTTCTGGAGATCGAGGGCCGGCCGATCGCGGTCTTCAACATCAAGGGCGAATATTTCGGCCTGATGAACCGCTGCCCGCATCAGGGCGCGGCGCTGTGCGAGGGCCCGCTGATCGGGCTCGCGCAGTCCAGCGACCCCGGCGAGATCGAATACACGAAGCTGGGCGAGATCATCCGCTGCCCCTGGCACGGCTGGGAGTTCGACATCCGTACCGGCCAGTCCTACTGCGACCCCCGCCGCTTCCGCGTGAAGGCGTACCCGGCCCATGTCGAGCCGGGCGTGAGCGTGGTGAAGGGGCCGTATGTCGCGGAGACCGTCACGGTGAAGGTCGAGAGCGATTACGTTGTGGTGGAGCTGTAGGCCCCCACTGTCATTCCGGGGCGCGCGAAGCGCGAGCCCGGAATCCATCGTGCTACAGAAATGCTGGAGAAATGGCTTCCGGGCTCGCCTCTTCGAGGCGCCCCGGAATGACACCGCCCTTAACGCCCCGCAACCGGCTCCGCCGCCGTATCATACGTGGTCACCGCCCTGCCGCCGCCGCGATAGACGACCAGCGCGGCGATGATGCCGAGCGCAGCCGCGAACATCAGCCAGAGGCCGGGCGCGGCCTTGTTGCCGGTGTAGTCGATCAGCAGGGTCGAGGCGAACGGGGTGAAGGTGCCGAACAGCGCGGCGGCGAGCGCGAAGGCCAGCGAGAAGCAGGTCGTGCGCACATGCGCCGGCACGATCTCGACGAGCGCGCCGAGCATGGTGCCGCTGTACATGCCGAAATAGAACGAGAACATCATCTCCACTGCGAGCAGCTTGCCGAAGGTCGGCGCAGCCACCAGCCAGCTTAGCGCCGGATAGGCGGTGAGCAGCGCCAGTGTGGCGATGCCGACCAGCACGGGCTTGCGGCCGATACGGTCGGACAGCGCGCCGCCGACCGGATTCCAGATGAAGTTGGTAACGGCGACGAGCAGGGTCACCAGCAGCGCGTCCTGCGACGACAGCTTCAGCACGGTCTTGCCGAAGGTCGGCGTGTAGACGGTGACGAAGTAGAACGTCGTCGTGGTCAGGATCGCGATCATCATGCCGAGCAGCACGATGCGCCAGTTGGCGAGCGCGGAGGCGAACACTTCGTTCGCGCTCGGGTGCTTCTTCATGGCGAGGAAGGCCGGGGTTTCCTCCAGCGTACGCCGCAGGAAGAAGATCATGGGAATGATCAGGCAGCCGACGAAGAAGGGAATACGCCAGCCCCAGGCGGCGACGGTATCGGCAGGCATCACCTCGGAGAGGAGATAGCCGAGGATCGAGGCCACGAAGATGGCGACCTGCTGGCTCGACGACTGGAACGAGGTGTAGAAGCCGCGATTGCCGGGCGTGGAGATTTCCGCCAGGTACACCGACACGCCGCCGAGCTCGACGCCGGCGGAGAAGCCTTGCAGCAGGCGGCCGATCAGCACGATGACCGGCGCCGCGATGCCGATGGTGGCGTAGCTCGGGCAGAAGGCGATCACCACGGTGCCGATGGCCATGATGCCGAGCGTGACGATCAGGCCCTGGCGACGGCCGATGCGGTCGATATAGGCCCCGAGCACGATCGCGCCGACGGGCCGCATCAGGGCGCCGAGCCAGAACACGCCGAAGGTGTTGAGCAGCGACGCCGTCTCGTTGGTCGAGGGGAAGAACGCCTTGCCGATGGCCGCGGCATAGAAGCCGAACAGGAAGAAGTCGAACTGCTCGAGGAAATTGCCCGAGGTGGCGCGCAGGATCGCGCCGATGCGCGACTTGATCTCGGGCGGATTGGTTGCTGCTCCAGCCATGACGTAACTCCCTGAAAACGCGGCCGAACCGGAACTCATTTCACGGCAGGGCGACCGATTGATGCTGTGACAATCTGTCTACCCCATCCCGCGCGAGGCATTGCGAGTCAATCGAATTTGCCGGGGAAGCTGATGATTTTTCAGGCTTTATTCTGCGTTGCAGCAATCATCCAGGCCCGGAATGCCGCAAGCTTGGGGGCTTCGCGGCGGCCCTCCGGCGCGACCAGGTAGAAGCCGGCATCGGCCGGCAGCGCGATCTTGAAGGGCACCACAAGCCGTCCCTTGGCGATGTCGTCCTGAACGTAGGAGGTCCGCCCCATCGCCACCCCGATGCCGTCGATCGCGGCCTGGATCGTCATGAAGATCATGTCGAAGGTGATGCCCGGCTGGCGCGCGATATCGACCGGAAGGCCCGCCGCGGTCAGCCATAGCCGCCAGTCGTCGCTGTTGGAGTTTGAAGTGTGCAGCAGCGGGTAGAAGCGGAGATCCTCGGGCCGGCGCAGCGGCTTGTCGCCGCGCAGCAGCGATGGGCTGCAGACCGGAAAGAGTTCGTCCGCCATCAGCCAGTCGGCGCGCAGCCCGGGCCACTGGCCGCGGCCGTAGCGGATCGCTGCATCCACATTGTCGCGCTGGAAATCGACGAGGCTGGTGGAGGTGGTGATGCGCACGTCGATTCCGGGATGCTGCTCCTGGAAATCGGTCAGCCGCGGCAGCAGCCATTTCGCTGCGAGCGAGGCCAGCGTCGAGACCGTCAACACCTTGTCGTCGTCCTTGCGCAGCAGCCGGTCGGTGGCGAGGCGGAGATCGTTGAAGGCGGCGCGCACGCCCGGCAAATAGTCGCGCGCCTCCGGCGTCAACGCCAGCGCTCGGTTCTGCCGGATGAACAGGCGGAGGCCGAGCTCCTCCTCGAGCCTGCGGATCTGATGGCTGATCGCGGTCTGCGTCACGTTCAGCTCGGATGCGGCCAGCGTGAAGCTGAGATGGCGCGCGGCGGCCTCAAAGGCCCGCAATCCGTTCAGGGAGGGCAATCTGGCAGTCATCTGGCGGCAGAATACATGAGTTTAACTCATGCGAATAGGTACAAATTGTCGTTTGTCGCAGTGCACTCGATAGCAGATATTCGCGGAAAGGTTAGCTCAAGGAGCTGAAAATGTCTATTTTGACCCAGCATTCAATGACAAATCATCATGCGTCCGGGCTGCTCGCCCAGGTCGGAGACACGCTTCACGTCTGGCATGAGCGCTACCGCAGCCGGCGTGAACTGACCCAATGGACGGCCCGCGATCTCCACGACGTCGGACTGTCCTGGACCGACATTGCCTATGAGGCTGACAAACCCTTCTGGCGGGCCTGATCGGCCGCCAGGCCGGCGCCGCCTGATGACAGGGGCGCCGGCGGTCCCTTCTTCTCTTGGGCAGGTGTCATGACCGTTCTCCGCCTGGAAGATCTGAAGCAGTATTCGGACACGCTGCGCACCCGTCACGGCGAGGCGCTCAACGTCCGTTTCGTCGAACCGCGCGACACGGAGGAGCTTCAGCACTATGTCCGTTCGCTGACGACGCGGTCCCGCTACAACCGTTTCTTCGGCGCAATCAGCGAATTGCCGAAGGGCCTGCTGGGCGAATTCCTGGATGTCGGCGCGCGCGAACGCTTTACCGTGGTTGTGACCAAGTTGGTCGACGGCTTCGAGACCATCGTTGCCGAAGCCCGCTATGCCTTCCATGCCGAAACCGCGACGCTGGAGTTCGGCCTGTCCGTCGACGATCGCTGGCAGGGCCACGGCATCGCGACCGCGCTCGTGAAAAATCTCGAATGCCGCGCGGCCGCGCTCGGCGCCGAGCATCTTGCCGGCGATACGTTGCGATCGAACCAGACCATGATCTCGCTCGCGCGCAAATCAGGCTTCGCCTTCGTCAACCATCCCGACGACTGGAAGCTGGTGCGCTTCGACAAGGGCATCTCGGTCTCGCCGACCGACATTCCTTGCGCCAGCTCGCACCTCGCCGCCCTGTCCCGTCAGGTTGCCGGCGCTTCGGTGGTGCTCTGACCCCCAGCGGCGTGTCGCCGGACTAGGTCGATCAGTTTGGCGAACGGATGGCGATGCAGGGCTGTGAGGTCTGCCGCAAACGAGGGATTGAACGGTTGCTTGCGCCATCTGAAAAAGCGCTGGTAAGCCTCATCGTCGCGATCCAGCGCGTTCAGATAAGCGCAAAGCTCTTCCGGCCCTGAAAAATCATCGGCGTTGATGAAGGCGTCGTGACCCGGCGAAAAACGATCGATATTGGGAGCGCCTCGATAGACAGGCACGGTGCCGACCAGCAGGGGATCGTAGAATTTTTCGGTGACATAGTCGGTGTCCAGTGCGTTCTCCAGGCAGAGGCAGAATTTGTAGCGGCTGATGGTCTTCAGCTTGGTTGCTCGCCCTCCGTCGAGCTCGGTCAATTTGCGATTGTTGAGAACGCGCCCGAACGAGTCGGTGCGTATTCGACTCATCATGCTGAGCGCGAACTCGAACCGTTTCGACTCGTTGGCGCGCGCCGATTGAAACATCACCAAAGGCGCACTTTCGGTCTTTTCCGGCAATGGCTCATCGCGCAGCCTGAGCCATTCGGCCCCAGGCGGACAATACGGCGTCCAGATGTCCGCATTGCGCCGATAGCTCATGACGGCATCGATGCGGCGCAGAAATGCACGGTCTTGCAGCGCCGGATAGTTCACCGCGCTCTCCATCGACCATGCGATCCAGAACTGGCCCTTCGGCTTGTAGAGAAGCTTCAGCTCCGTCGTTCCAAAGCGACGTGTGCTGAGGCCGGGGACATGGAAGACGACGGCATCGGCGTTGAAATAATTCGAGCGCCCCGACGAGAACGCCACGCGCTCCTTCGCTTCCAGATCAGTGAGGTCGGGCTGCGACCCGAAGAAGCCGTTATAAAAAACAATCTTGAGGCGGCGTCTTGAAACAAGGCTCTCTTTCATCTCTTGCCCGGGAAGACAACAAGGAGGCAGAGGCCGGCAGCGGCGCACAAATGGTTTTACGCGTCCAACCAGCTGTCGTTGCCGTCATGGTTGGAAAATGCATATCAGTATCAAAGCGATACTAGCTCGGATTGAGCCGAGCGCAATCCCGGACTGCTGACGACCGGAGCCCTACTTCCCCGTGAAGACCGCCTTGCGCTTCTCGATGAAGGCCTGCACCGCTTCCTTGTGGTCGGCCGTCGTGGTCAGGCGGATCAGCCGTTCGGCTTCGTGGTCGCGCGCGGTTTCGAAATCAAACAGCACGGCCTCGTCGAGATTGTCCTTCATGTAGCGCAGGGCAAGGCGCGGGCCTTCGGCGAGCGACTTTGCCAGAGCGAAGGCCTCGGCCTGCAATTTATTGTCGGGGACGACGCGGTTGACGAGACCGATGGTTTCCGCCCGCGCGGCGTCGACGCGATCGCCGGTGAACAGCAGTTCGCGCGCCCGGGCGGTGCCGACGAGGCGCGTCAAAAGCCAGGCGATGCCGTAATCGCCGGAGAGTGCGATGCGGGCATAGCCGGTGGCGACGAAGGCCGATTGCGCGGCGATGCGGATGTCGCAGGCCATGGCGATCGCAAGCCCGGCGCCGACCGCAGGGCCAGGCAGGGCGGCGATGGTCGGCTTGCGCACCGAAACCAAGGCGCCGGTCAGTAGCCGCTGTCGCTCCTGCAGATCGGCGACCTTGTCGTCAAACGACATCTCGAGCTTCTTCGGATCGCGATGCGCGCCCATGCCTTTGACGTTGCCGCCGGCGCAGAACGCTTCGCCCGCGCCGGTGAGCAGCAGCGCGCCGACATTCGGATCCTCGCCGCAGGTCCGGATCATGGTGCGCAGCGCCGGCGTCAGCGCGTCCGACAGCGAATTGCGCGCCTCCGGCCGGTTCAGCGTGATGACAGCCACGCGGTCGCGGATGACGCAGAGGAGCTCGTTGGTGCCGGTGTCGATGGTGGTGTCCATGGTCGTTTGGCTCCCCCTTGATTCTGTCATCCCGGGGCGATGCGAAGCATCGAACCCGGAATTTAAGGATTCCGGGTTCGGTCCTGCGGACCGCCCCGGAATGACGAACTCAATTCAGAATTTCTCCACCCAGGGCCGAAGCTCCAGCTCCCAGCTCCAGGCACTGCGCGGCTGCTGTAGCACGTTCCAATAGCTCTGTGCGATCGCATCGGGATCGAGCATCGAATCCGGCTTGTCTGGGGCCGCCTTGCGCGTCGCGCTCTCGATGCCGCCGTCGATGACGAAATGCGCGACGTGAACGCCTTGCGGCGACAATTCGCGCGCCATGCTTTGCGCCAGCCCGCGCAGCGCGAACTTGCCCATCGCGAAGGGTGCAGATTGCGCATAGCCCTTGACGCTAGCCGAAGCGCCGGTGAACAGGATTGCGCCATGCCTGTTCGGCAACATGCGTTTTGCTGCCTGCTGCGCAACGAGGAAGCCGCCATACGCGCTGACCGCGATTGCGTTTGCGACCTCGGCCGGAACCAGATCGACGAACGGCCCGCGCGACCGGCCGGAGGCATTGTAAACGACGACGTCGGGCGTGCCGATCTCGCGCTCGACCAGGCCGAACAGGCGCTCGACCTCCTCGGGTTCGGTGGCGTTGCAGGCATAGGCCTTGGCGCCGGTCTCGCTGCAGAGGGCGCCGAGCTTTTCGATCCTGCGTGCGGCCAGCGCGACGCGGATGCCCTGGGCGGACAGCAGCCTCGCCAGCGATGCGCTCAAGCCTTCGCCGGCGCCGACGATCAGCGCAATCTTGTATTTGGGATGGTCCATGACGTGTCCTCGAGGATCAGCAAACTGCTCATCTAAGCATCGCGCGCGCGAACAGCCAGCGGGAGCATCTGGGAGCACGATCACAATTCCGCAGAGCGAATTGCTCCCTCGCGGCGATCATGCCTCCCTGACAATTTGCGGCTTTATCCAATCTGCCGGCTGGAGCATGATCGACATCATCCCAAGCGGCAAGCGCTAAAGCGCTTAAAATGCCTGCAGGGCGCGGAAACGAAGAGGACGATCATGCACAGGCCGGTCTCAGCGCAGCCAAAAGATGTCGCGGCCGCACCATCCGGCCTGCTGGCGCCCGATACGTCAGGCATGAATTTCTACCGCGCCGATCCGGCGCTGACGGATCTGTTGTGCATTCACCTGCCCGAGACATTGTTCCGCCACATCGAGCCGCATCTCGACCGGCTCGGCGAACTCGCCGGTGGCCCGCTCGACGACTATGCCCGGCTTGCCGATCGTCACACGCCGGTGCTGCACCAGCGCGACAAATTCGGCCGCGACGTGCAGTGGATCGAATACCATCCTGCCTATCGCGAGCTCGAGAACGCCGCATTCGGCGAGTTCGGCATCCACGCGCTGTCGATCCGCAAGGGCATCATGGGCTGGCCGGACAAATACCCGGTCGTGGCCAAGCACGCCTTCACCTTCCTGTTCAACCAGACCGAATTCGGCATGGGCTGCCCGATCAACGTCACTGATGGCTGCGCCAAACTGCTTTCGAATTTCGGCAGCGAGGCGCTGAAGGCGAAATATCTCGACGGCCTGACCTCGACCGACATGAGCAAGCTGACCCAGGGCGGTCAGTTCATGACCGAGAAGGAAGGCGGCTCGGACGTCGGCACACTCACGACCACGGCGGTGCAGGAGGGCGATCACTGGCGCCTGTACGGCGAGAAATGGTTCTGCTCGAATGCCGACGCGAAGGTCGTGATGCTGCTGGCGCGGCCCGAAGGTGCCGGCCCCGGCACCCGTGGTGTCGGCCTGTTCCTGATGCCGCGCTTCCTCGACGACGGATCGCAGAACCGCTACCGGATCGTGCGTCTGAAGGACAAGCTCGGAACCCGCTCGATGGCCTCGGGCGAGATCAAGCTCGAAGGCGCGATCGCTTACGCGGTCGGCAAGCTCGATCGCGGCTTCGTGCAGATGGCCGAGATGGTGAATTCGTCGCGGCTGTCCAACGGCGTGAAATCCACCGCGCTGATGCGCCGCGCCTATCACGACGCGATGACGGTGGCCAGACACCGCGTCGTGTTCGGCAGCCGCATCATCGACATGCCGCTCGGCCGAAGGCAGATGCTCAAGATCATGCTCCCGGTCGAGCAGGCGCTGTCGATGAGCTTCCTCACTGCCGATGCGCTCGACCGCGCCGAGGCCGGCAGCCAGGATGCGGCCGCGCTGCTGCGGATCCTGACGCCGACGCTGAAATTCCGTGCCACGCGCGATGCGCGAAAGGTCTGCGGCGATGCGCTCGAGATGCGCGGCGGTATCGGCTATATCGAGGAATTCGCCACGCCCCGCCTGCTGCGCGACGCGCATCTCGGCTCGGTCTGGGAAGGCACCGGCAATATCGTCGCGATCGACGCGCTCCGGCGCGCCGTAGGCCGCCATGGCGCCGAATCGGCGCTCAGCGCCGATCTGCATGCTCGTCTCGACGACAGTGCCTCGGTGCCGCAGGCCTGGCGGGACACATTGCGCGGCCTCGTCGATCGTGCGGTCGGCTTTGCACGCGAGGTTGCGGGCAAGTCCGAGAACGAGGCCGAGGCGCGCCGTGCGACGAGCCTGCTCTATCATATCGCCAGCGCCGTGGCGCTCGTCTGGGAAGCGCATCGCATCCACGCCATGCGCGGCGATGCACGCCGGCTGCTGCTCTCGCGTCTCGTGATCGATCACCGCGTGACGCCGAGCGATCCCTTCCGGCTGACGGAAAATGCGGTGCAGCAGACGATCGCCGCGCTGCTGCTCGGCGATCGCGCGGCCGGCATGAGCGAGGTTGGCGAACTGGTTCTCGCGGCGTAGGCTCTCTTCACCTATCCCATCGGGAGAGGTGAAGGACCGCACGCAATGACAATCATAACAATGGGGAAACTCCGATGAAGGCCGCCGTTCTCTATGAAGTCAACAAGCCGCTGGTCATCGAGGATGTCAGCCTGCCGAAGCCGGGCCCGCGCGAGGTCCTGATCCGCACGACGGTTGCCGGTCTCTGCCACTCCGACCTGCATTTCATGGAAGGCCTTTATCCGCATCCGCTGCCCGCTGTGCTCGGGCACGAATCCGCGGGCGTGGTCGAGCAGGTCGGCTCCGACGTCACCTATGTGAAGCCCGGCGACCACGTCGTGACCTGCCTCTCGGTGTTCTGCGGCACCTGCGACAATTGCACCACAGGCCGCACCGTGCTCTGCACCGACACGACGGTGAAGCTGCTGCCGGGCGTCTCCAACCGCATGCAATGGTCGAGACCCGAGAAGCTGCACCAGTTTCTCAACCTCTCCTCCTTCGCCGAGCAGATGCTGGTGCACGAGAACGCCATCGTCAAAATCAGGAAGGAAATGCCGCTCGAGCTCGCCGCACTGATTGGCTGCGGCGTCATCACCGGCTATGGCGCCGTCGTCAACACCGCGAAGGTGACGGCAGGCGAGACGGTGGCGGTGATCGGCTGCGGCGGTGTCGGCATGGCCGCGATCAACGGCGCGCAGATCGCCGGCGCCGGCCGCATCATCGCCATCGACACCAATCCGGCCAAACTCCAGCTCGCGACCAAGCTGGGCGCCACCGATATCATCAATCCCGCCGACGGCGATGTCGTCAAGCAGGTGCGCGACCTCACCAATGGCGGCGTGCATCATTCCTTCGAGGTGCTCGGCCGCAAGGAGACTGCCGAGCAGGCGTTCGGCATGCTCGCCTCGGGCGGCACAGCGACCATCGTCGGCATGATCCCGTTCGGCCAGAAGATCGAGCTGCACGGTTTCGACTTCCTGCGCGAGCGCAAGATCCAGGGCTCGTCGATGGGCTCCAACCATTTCCGCGTCGACATGCCACGGCTGGTCGATTTCTACCTGCGCGGACGGCTTCACCTGGAAGACTGGATCTCGGCCAAGCTGAAGCTTTCCGAGATCAACGATGGTTTTGCCAACATGAAGGCCGGCAAGACGCTGCGCAGCGTGATCGTGTTCGATAGTTGAAACAACGAAGGCGTCATCGCCCGCGAAGGCGAGCGATCCAGTAAGCCCGGCGGGAGTGGTGTAAGTCAACTATCGCTACGGAGTACTGTCTGGATGCCCCGGTCAAGCCGGGGCATGACAGCCGAATGTGAAGCGCACGGTCCCGCCTTCGCGGAGAATTAATCATCAAACATCTTCGGCGGCACGAAGCCGCCGAATTCGCGCTCGATCAGCTCGGCGAGCTTGAGCGGGGTGCGGTCCTCCAGCCACGGGCCGACGATCTGGACACCGATCGGAAGTCCATCCGGCGCAAAGCCGGTGGGAATCGCAGTCGAGGGCAGGCCGGGGAGGGTGGCTATGCCCGGCCAGGCGAGCTGGTCGGTGTAGACGTGCGGCTTGCCGTCGATCGTAATGCGGCGCTGTTCCTGGTCGGGCGAATGGTCGTGCGGATAGGCCGCAATCGGCATGATCGGGCAGATCACCGCGTCGATCGTCTTGAACAGCTCGCGCCATTGCGCGCGCAGCCGGGTGCGTCCGCCGTTCGCCATCTGCCAGTCGCGATGGCTGAGCGCGATGCCGCGCAGCCGCTCAGCGGCGAGGCTGGTGTCGCTTTCCGGCAGCGCCTCGGCCGCCTTCTTCGCGCCGGCATAGACGTCGGGCGGGAAACCCGCCCCGAGGAACGACAGCAGCATGCGCATGTAGAGCCGCGACGATGCGGCGAAATCCGGCAGCAGCGGACTGCTGCGCTCAATCTTGACTCCAACCTTGGCAAGGTTGTCGGCGAGTGCGTTGATGGTGCCGCGCACGGCGGTATCGGTCGGCATCACCGGATCGGTGTCGATCACCAGCACGCGAAAATCCTTGAAGGCCGCGTGGCGGGCCGCCGGCAGCTCGAGCCGGTAGGCGAGGCCCGCGTCGATCGGATCGGGGCCGGCCATCACGTCGAGCACCAGCGAGAGGTCGGCAGCGCTGCGCGCCATCGGGCCGATCACCGAGAGGTCGCGCTCGAACGGCAAGGGCGGCAGCGGCGGCGGCGTGTGGCCGCGCATCGCCACGAGATTGAAGGTCGGCTTGTGCGCGTAGACGCCGCAATGAAACGCCGGCACGCGCAGCGACCCGCCGATGTCCGAGCCGATCGACAGCGGGCCGTAGCCGGCGGCGAGCGCGGCCGAGGAGCCGCCGGAGGATCCGCCCGGCGTGCGGCCGAGATCGTAGGGGTTGTTGGTGGTGCCGTAGATGTCGTTGTAGCTCTGCCAGTCGCCGAGCCCGAGCGGCACGTTGGTCTTGCCGACAATGACGGTGCCGGCGTCCTTCACCCGCGTGACCGGCAGCGCGTCTTCGCTGGCAATGAAATCCTTCTGCGCGGGAATGCCCCAGGTCGTCGGCTGGCCGGCGATATTGTAGGATTCCTTCACGGTCATGGGCAGGCCGAGCAGCGGCTTTCGTTCGCCGCGTGCCAGTGCCGCGTCCGCGGCGCGGGCGGCGTCGAGCGCACGATCGAAATCCCGTACGCAGATCGCATTGATCTTGCCGTCGTGCCGCTCGATGCGGTCGATTGCATCCTGGGTGAGCTCGACCGACGAGACCTTCTTCGCGGTCAATGCAGCCGACAGCTCGACCGCGCTCTTGAAACTCCATTCCGACCTGGCCACGACATGCTCCTGCGCTTCACTGGGGCTGATGATGCGCAGTTTTGCCTGATGCCGCAACAATCGTTTGACGGCGTTATCCTGCTCCAAAAGCTACCTGGGAAGCATCCGCTGCATGACGCCATCGCGATAGACGAAGATGTGGGCGAGCGCGGCGGCGACATGAATGCCGATGACGACGAAAAGTGCCCATTCCGCGGCCTGATGCAGGCCGTCGATGGTGCGTCCCGCGGCGGCGTTGTCGGACGCCAGCATCGGCAGCGGCACGAGGTAGAAGAACGACACGGACCATCCGCGAAAGGACGCGAACAGCCAGCCCGAAATCGTCGTCGCAAGCACCAGCGCATAGAGCAGCCAGTGCACCGCCTCCGAGCTGATGCGCTGCCAGGCCGGCAGCGAGCTCTCCGGCGCGACGGGATGGGTCAGCCGCCAGACCAGACGCAGGACCGTCAGCGCCAGAATGGTCAGCCCGATCGAGATGTGAAACGTCATCGCGGCACCCGGCGTCATGCCACGGTGCAGGTCCGGCATCAGCCAGCCGATCGGGTATTGCACGGCGAGCAGTGCCACGATGAGCCAGTGGAAGATCCTGGCCGGTGTCCCGTAATGCAATTGGGCCGTCATGATGGTGCCGATCTGGCGATGCGTTTCGCCCTAGGGTTGGAAGCTGCGCGCAGAGGCATGTGCGAAGGGATTGACGGGGCCGCTGTTCATGCGCGCATTGGCGTCGGCCGCTGCGCCCGGCACCGGAAATGCGTAGCCGATGATGGTCTTGACGACCAGCCGGTCGGATGCCGGGGTCAACCCGTAGCCGACGCCGAAGTTCACGCCGAAGTCGCCCACCTTGAAATCGGTCACCGCGAACAGTGTGTGCGACTGGTCGGACAGCTTCTTGAAATTGCCGATCTCGCCGAAATCGGCGTAATACTCCAAGCCCGCAAATAGATCGCCTTCAAGCTTGCGCGCAACACGCGCCGCCGGGGCGAAATCGACCTCGCCATGGCGGCCGAAGCCGACATCGACGATCGGGTTGACGATGAACTCGTACTGCGCGTTGCGGATGCCGATGATGGGGCGGATTTCGAGGCCGAACCGGGTCTGCGAGAATTTCGGCATCTCGTAGCCGAGTTCGAAATTCACGCCGTAGAAGAAGTTGCGATCGCCCGCATTCGGCGAGACGAACAGCGTACGCAGCTTGAAGGCGTCGGAGAGGAACTGCTGGTTCTGCACCGAGAACGGCAGATACAGTCCGAGCTCCCACCATTCGGTCATGCCATAGGCGAATTCCGGCGTGCCGTTGAGGCTGTTGTGGGAGGGAATTCCGCCGGGGAAGGGCGGATCCTTCTGTCCGATTCCGACATAGTTGAGATGCTGCTGGATCGTGAGCTGGCCGATCGCGGCGATGCCGGCATTGTAGACCTGGATCTCGTCGGTGGCGCGCGCAGGGCCGCCTGCCGCCAGCAGGATCAACATGCCGGCCAGACCCGCAACGCTGTGTGAAAGATTCTGCTTCATCGCCGTCGGCTATGCCGCTCCAATCAAGATGCCCACCGCGAGCACGATGGCGCCGCCGAGCACGATCTGGAACACCGCCTGGAGGAACGGCGTGTCCATGTACCGCGCGCGGATATAGGCGATTGCCCACAGTTCGAAGAACACCACCACGCCCGCAATCGCGGTCGCGATCCAGAACGCGTTCGCCCAATGATCCGGCACCAGATAGGGCATGGTGTGGCCGAGCCCGCCGAGCGTCGTCATCGCCCCGCAGGTGAGACCGCGCAGCCATGGCGAGCCGCGGCCGGTGAGTGAGCCGTCGTCGGACAGCGCTTCCGCAAAGCCCATGCTGATGCCGGCACCGATCGATGCCGCAAGGCCGACCAGAAACGTCTGCCAGTTCTGATGCGTGGCGAAGGCCGCCGCGAACAATGGTGCGAGGGTCGAGACCGATCCGTCCATCAGGCCGGCGAGGCCCGGCTGCACATATTGCAGCACGAACATGCGGCGGTTGGTTCGGTCTTCCTCCGCGCGCACGTCCGTGTTCAGGATCTGCCCGGTCAGCTTGGAGGCGAATTCCTCGTGGCCTTTCTCGGCCTCGGCGAGGTCGCCGAGCAGGCGGCGGACCCCGACATCCTGCGCCCGTTCCGCCGCCTTCACGTAGAAGTTCTCGGCCTGCATTTCCATGGTCTCGACTTCCTTGCGGATGGTGTCGAGCGGCAGGTTCTTGGTGAGCCACACCGGCCGGCGGCGCAGGAAGCCCTTGACGTCCTCGCGACGGATCGGGGGCAGGTTCGGCCCGAAGCGCTCCTCGTACAATTCCAGCAGCATGTGCCGATGGCCGCGCTCCTCCTCGGCCATCTGTTCGAACAGCTTGGCTGAATCCGGGTAACGCTCCTTCAAATCCTCGGCGAAAGACATGTAGATACGGCTATCTTCCTCCTCGGCGGAAATCGCCACCGCGAGGACCTCGCGTTCGGTCAAATCGGCAAAATTCTTCACTGAGTGCGCCTGCTTTAGTTTAGAATAATTCTAAACCGATATAGGGTGCAATCCGTTCAGGGTCAATTCACGCGAGCCGCGCCAACGCTCTGCATGGGAATGGCCGTCAGGATGGCGCTTGAGGGCATGGAACCGGTTCGCGACCTGCAGGTTCCAATCTCCAGATCTGGGTCGACGGGTGAATGATGGACAAAGTCAAATTTCGTCTGAACGATCCGCGGCTTGCTCCGCGCCGCACCAAGCTCGAAATCCCCGGATGGGGCGGCAAGCGCGAGCCCCGTGCGAACGGGTCGCGTGAGCAGGTCTGGCACTGCGTGCCCTTTTCAGAAGGGGCGCAGTACGGCATCGAGCTGTTCTATCCCTATGATTTCGAGCTTCACGTCATGACCCGGGAGGGCAAGTTGATGCTCGAGGCCGATTGGGGTGAGCCGCCGCAAGGCGGAGCCGAATGGCCGCCATTTCGCAAGTTTGGCGATGCTTTCTACACCTATCAGATTTTGCTCGACCTCAAGGTCGAAAAAGGCATGGCGGTTCGCACCGAGCCACATCCGCGGTTCTATACCGATCCGACGGACACTGTGCCGATTGCCGTCCCAGCGCTGATCCGCAATTGGTGGCCCATGATGTTCTTTTGCGTCTTCAAGGCACCGGCCGAGGGCCGAACCCACATCTTTCGGCCCCACGAGCCCTTTGCCCAAATCATCGTGATTCCCGAGGAAGCGAACTTCGAACTCGAGCCGATGGGGGAGGAGGAAGCGGCGGAGCGTGAACTGCAGGCCCGCCGGATCTACACCAACCGGCCCAAACTGGCCGCGGGCACCGAGTGGACGTCGTCATCCGACACGGTGTTCGACGGCACTTACCGGCATCTGCACCGCGCGGCCAAGGATAAGGCGCGTAACGGATAAGCGCCATTCCAGCCCCCGGCAGCTTCAGCATGGCAGGATCGCGGCAGACGATCCTGCTTCAATGTCCCGATCGGTCAGCCACAGCAAAACAGGACCCGTAGGTCCTGTTTGTCTCCATCCTGGCGTCGCGATCTCAATAGTCGCGGCGATAGAAGCTGTGATGGTGGTGATGATGATGGTGATGGTGGTGGTAATACCGCCGATATCGCGGCACCACCACGACCGGCGCGTCGTAGCGACGATAGAAGCTGTGATGATGATGGTGGTGGTGATGATGGTGGTAGAATTGAGCCACCTGAACATTGTCGCTGGATTTTGGCGGGGCCGCCTCATCGAGGGCTTGCAGCACGGCGCCGGCATTTGCGATCGGCTCCAGCAAATCGGCGTATGAGTTCGCTTGCAGCACGTCCGTCGGTGCGGGTGCAGCCTGGGCGGTACCCAGCGCTCCAAGCGCCGCCACCGCTCCCAATAATCCGGCGATCTTCTTGTCCAATGTCGTTCTCCGTTTTCGCCGGACCCAACTCCGGTATGTCGCAACGTCGGAGATTGCCGAATGTTCCCTGAACCGCATCTTAATGCCTTGTGGCGGCAGGGTGGCACCGCATCAATTGGCGGAGGTTGCGGCGACGCTCTGGAGAAATTGCAACATCAGCCGGCTCACCTCGGCCGGCTGCTCCTGCTGCACCCAATGGCCGGCGCCATCGACGAGGTGGCAACCGAGCATCTTGGTGCACGCGCTGGCCTGCATCGCCTCCAGCACGCCCGGGCGCTGATATATGCCCCAATCCTGCCGGCCCGAGATGAAGCAGGAGGGCACGTCGATGCTGCGGCCGGAGAAAAGTTGCAGCTCGCTGTTGAACGCGCCCGACGTGCCGCAGCGATACCATTGCAGGCCGCCTTGGAATCCGGTGCGGCCATATTCGGCACTGTAATAGGAAAGGTCGCTGTCCGGCAGCCATCGATTGGCAGCAATCGCCGCCGCCGACGGCATTTCCTTGCCGACCGTCTCGGCCATGGTCTGGCCGGCGTCCATCACGTAGTAGGTCGGCAGTTTCGCGAGCTCGCCCGCCGACCACGATGCCAGCGGTGTCGGCTTGTTGCCGATCCAGTCCGCGCTCTTGTGATGATAATAGGCGCGCAGGAAATCATGCACGCCCTGCGGGGCGTGCTGCATGTCGGCATTCGCCGCGCGTGTCGAATAGTACCATTGATAGTGAATGCGCGGGCGCGGCAGCGCGGCCAGCTCGCGGTGTACCGGATCGTCGATTGGGGCCTGCACGGGGGCATCGACGGTGTTGAACGGCAGCGGCGGCGGCCCGCCGAACGGCGCGCTCATCAGCGTCACCGAACGAAACACGTCGGGCCGGATCAGCGCGCACCAGGCCGCGACCGGGCTGCCGAAATCATGTCCGGCGAGGTCGACCTGCTTGTAGCCGAACGCCGACACCAGCCCGAGCGCATCGCGCACCAGATTGAACAGACGAAACGGCGCGAGGTCGCCGTCGTAATCCGCATTCCAGCCGGTGGTGCGGCCATAGCCGCGCTGGTCCGGCGCAATCACGTGATAACCGGCGGCCGCGAGCGCCGGCATCACCTTGCGCCAGGAGAAGGCCAGCTCCGGAAAGCCGTGCAGCAGCAGGATGCACGGCCGCCCTTTGCTCTCGAAGCCGGCCTCCAGCACATGCATGCGCAAGCCGTTGATGCCGTCGACATAACGCGAGCGGATTCCGGCGGGCAGGGGGATGTCGGGGAGATTGGCCATGATGTTTCCTCGTCGTGCCGGGCATAGCCGTCCGGAGGACGGCGTCGCTTCCGCTCGCCTATGCCCGGCCATCGACGTTCTTGTTGTCATCGGATAGTAAGAACGTGGATGCCCGGGACAAGCCCGGGCATGACTGAAATAGTGCCCGCCGATCGCCCCGCGCTACACCGCCGCGCAGACGAACCCGCTGCCCTTGCGCTTGATCTTCCCCACCGACGGCGAGGGAAAATGCGCGGTGCAGCACAACGTGTCGGTGTCGCAATAGCGCTCCAGGAAGCTGCGGCGCGTCGTTGCCGCCGCGGCCGGATCGACGTCGAACTTCACCGACATCTCCGGATAGAGCGTCTGGATCGGCGAGTGCATGAGGTCGCCGGAGAATACGGCGTCGTCCTTGCCGCGGCCGAAGGTGAACGCGACATGGCCGGGCGTATGGCCCGGCGTCGGCAGGATGCGGACGTGATCGCCGATCTGATGGTCGTTGCCGACCACCTCGTGGCGCCTGGCTTCCACCACCGGCAGCACGCTGTCGACGAAGGGCGGCACGGGCGCCTTCGCATTCTGCTCGGTCCAGTAGTCGAACTCCTGTTGACCGAACACGTAGCGCGCTTTCGGAAAGGTCGGCACCCATCGGCCGTTCTCCATGCGCGTGTTCCAGCCGACGTGATCGACGTGGAGATGCGTGCACATCACGAAATCGATGTCGTCAGGCGAGAACCCCGCGCCCGCGAGCCCGCGCAAGTAGGTGTCGTCGGTCTTCATGTTCCATTTCGGACGCTGCGGCCGCGGCTTGTCGTTGCCGATGCAGCTGTCGACCAGAATGGTGTGATGCGGCGTCTTGATCACGTAGGACTGGAAACACAGGATCAGCGTGTCCTGCGCGTCCAGCGCTTTCGACGCCTGCATCCATGCGCGGTTCTCGGCCAGCACCTCCGGCGTCAGACCCGGCAACATGTCCAGCGCCGGCAGGAAGGTCGTCTCCTGCTCGATGATGCGATGGATGGTGAGGTCGCCTACGGCGAATGTCAGGCTCATGAGAATTCCCAACCGTTTAAGCCGCGGGCGGCACCGAGATCTTGACCGAAGGCCGCTCCAGCATCTTCTGATGGAAGGCGTCGAGCTTGGGATAGGCCTTGCGCCAGCCGCAATCTGCGAAGCGGAAGTCGGCATAGCCGAGCACGCAGACGAGGCCGATCTGGGAGATGTCGAACGGCCCGTCGAGGACATCGGGCATGTTCTCGAAATGCGCCATGCCGGTCCAGGCTCGGTTCCAATGGTCGTCCGACCATGCCTGCCATTGCAGGCCCTGCGGCCGCACCATTTTTTCGTAGCGGCACAGCAGCATGGAATCGAGCATGCCGTTGATCAGGGAGTGATTGGTCTTGGCCTTCCAGCGACGCGGGCCGTAGTCCGGGATCAGGCTGCCGCCGGCCATCTCGTTGAGATATTCGACGATGACGTAGGAGTCCAAGATCACGTCGCCGTCATTGGTGATCAGCACCGGCAGCTTCTTCAGCGGCGTGATGCGCGAATAGTCCTCGTTGGCCTGACCCGGCGCGACAGTTGCGGACGTGAATTCGATCTTGTCGATCAGCCCGAGCTCGATCGCAGCGATGCGGACCTTGCGGGCGAAGGGCGAGGCGGGGGAGAAGGAGAGTTTCATGTTTGGGTCCCTTGCTGTCATTCCGGGGCGACGCGACAGCGTCGAACCCGGAATCTCGAGACTTCGGGTCTGGCCCTTCGGACCATCCCGGAATGACGCGTGGTGATGACTTCTACGCCGCGACGATTTCCTGACGCTGCTCGCCGAGGCCCTCGATGCCGAGCGTGATGACGTCGCCGACATTGAGGAAGGTCGGCGGCTTCATGCCGAGGCCGACGCCGGGCGGGGTGCCGGTGGTGATGATGTCGCCGGGTTCGAGCGTCATGAACTGCGAGACGTAGGAAATGCAGTGAGCCATGGAGAAGATCATGGTCTTGGTCGAGCCGGTCTGGCGGCGCTGGCCGTTGACGTCGAGCCACATCGACAGGTTCTGCACGTCCTTGATCTCATCCTTGGTGACGAGCCAGGGCCCGACCGGGCCGAACGTGTCATGCGACTTGCCCTTGGTCCATTGGCCGAGGCGCTCGGTCTGGAAGTTGCGCTCGGAGACGTCGTTGCAGACGCAATAGCCGGCGACGTGGTTCAGCGCATCGGCTTCCGAGACATATTTGGCGCGGGTGCCGATGATAGCCGCGATCTCGACTTCCCAGTCGAGCTTGGTCGAGCCGCGCGGCTTTTCGACTGCGTCGTTCGGGCCGGACAGCGAGGTGTTGGCCTTCAGGAAGATGATCGGCTCGGTCGGGATCGCCGCACCGGTTTCCTTGGCGTGGTCACTGTAATTGAGGCCGATCGCGATGAATTTCGAGATGCCGGTGACGGGCGCGCCGAAGCGCGGCTTGCCGGAGACGGCGGGCAACGAGGCCGGATCGAGCGCGGCCAGCTTTTTCAGGGACTCCGGCGAATAGGCCTCGCCGGTGAGGTCCTTCAGATGCGCCGACAGGTCGCGCAGCTGGCCGGATTTGTCGATCAGGCCGGGCTTTTCCGCACCCTTTTCGCCGTAACGAACAAGCTTCATTCTCGTTTCTCCCTCAAGATGGACCGATCGGTTAACTAGCTTCATGGAACAGGGCGGCGGGAAATTCAACCGCTCAAAGCGGGCCGCATTGCAGACCTCGAATTTCCGGAGGTAACTGCGTGTCCCGGACGCGGCGCAGCGTGCAACGCTGCTCCGCCGAACCGGGAGCCAGAATGCCACAAGCACGGGCTCCGGCTCTGCAGCGCATCACTTCGTGCTGCGCAGCGTCCGGGGCACGAGACCTAGGCCAGCGCCACGAACCTGAACGCATCCCCGTCGCGCTTGATATGCCCCGCCGAAAAATGCCCGCCGATCACCAGCGTCGGCGTGTCGGCAAACCGCCCGAACAGTTCGCGGCGTGTCGCGGCTGATTGCGCCTCGTTGGAATCCGCCGTCGACGACCAGCCGAGATGGGCCATCTGGCAGGGATGATGGGCGACGTCGCCGGTGAGCAATCCCTGCTCGCCGTCCGACTGGATCAGGATGCTCATATGGCCGGGACTGTGCCCCGGCGTCGGGATCATGCTGATCTCGTCGGACAGACGGTGGTCGCCCGGAATCAAATCCGCCCGGTCGGCATCGACGATCGGCTTCACGGAATCGTCAAATACGGCCTGTTTGTCCGGTTCGGTCGAATGGTCGCGCCAATGTTCGTATTCGGTGCGGCCGAACACATAGCGCGCCCTGGGGAAGGTCGGCACCCATTTGCCGCCGACGAGCTTCGTATTCCAGCCGACATGGTCGACGTGAAGATGGGTGCAGAGCACGGTGTCGATGCTGTCGGGGGCGAAGCCTGCGGCCGTCATCGTCTCCAGGAACGGCGTGGTGCGGTTATTCCAGGTCGGGACGTTGCGGCCCTGCTTGTCGTTGCCAAGACCCGTATCGACCACGATGCGCCGGCTTGGCGTCTCCACCACCAGCGAGTGGATCGACATCTTCAGCCGGCCCTCGTCGGTCGCAAAGTGCGGGATCAGCCAGGGCAGCTTCTGGATGTCCTCGTTGCTGGCGAGCGGCAAGATGAAGCGGGTCGAGCCAACCGTCTCCAATTCCACGACCTTGGTGATTTTGACCTTGCCGACCTTCCACTGCATGCGGCGTGCCCCCATGTTCATGCTTGGCGCCGAAACATGCTGGTTTCCGCCACCAAGTGCAATGGATCATCTGACGGCCTGCCGCGTTATCGCGGGAACCCGGCACAAGCCAGAGGGGGAGCAAATGCCAGAGCTTTCAATTTCCGCCGAGAAGGTCACCTTCATCATCGAGAAGGCCCGAGAATTCGACGTCAAGGAAGCGGCGTCCGATCCGGACTCCGGCTCCAATGCGTCCGACGATAACGAGATCGACGTGCTGGATGACACCACGTCCGATCCGGTCGCCGCTGAGCTGTCGGGCTTCATTTTTGCGATGAACGAAGACGAGCAGCTCGACCTCGTCACGCTGATGTGGCTCGGCCGCGGCGACGGGACGGTGGACGAATGGGATGACCTCCGCGCACGCGCGATCGAGGCGCGCTCCGAATACAAGAAGCCGAGGCATGAGGCGGTGCAATATCTGCTGGGCGAACCGATGCTCGGCGATCTCCTGGCCGACGGCATGGACGAACTCGGCATCGACTGGACCGACGAGCGGACCACGCCGGTGGTCTAGACTTTGCGATTTGCATGAGGTCGTCATGCCCGAGGCAAAAGCGCGAAGCACGTCTTCGCGCTAGACGTCCTAGATATCCACGTTCTCCGTGCCGCAACGAAAGGCGTGGATGGCCGGGACGAGCCCGGCCATGACGCTGTGGAAGATCACCGCGCGCAGTCGACGATCACGGTGCCGAGCTTGTCGCCCTTCTCGACGGCCAGATGCGCCTGTGCCGTGTCCGACAGCGCAAACTGCGCGGCGACGTTATGGATGCGCGGCCCTGCCGAAAGCCATTTCATGATGTCGGCCTGCGCCGCCGCGAGCAGCGCCGGCGGCAGCGCGAAGAGCACCAGTGCGCGCAAATTGATGCATTTTTCCATCATCTCGCGCATCGGGACGACAGGCGCGCGGTTGCCGTTGGTGGCGTAGACCGCGATGGTCGAATTCACCGCCATCAGCTTGAGCGTGGTCGCGATGTTGCCGCCGAAATCGACATCGACGACGTGGTCCACGCCGCGTCCGCCGGTGAACGCCAGCGCCCTGGCGACGACGTCCTCGTCTTTGTAATTGACCACGAGATCCGCACCGGCGCGGCGGGCCTGCTCGCCCTTCATCGCCGAACTGACGGTCGCGATCACCTGCGCGCCGCCCCATTTGGCGAGCTGCACCGCATAGTGCCCGACCGCACCGGCACCACCGGTGACCAGAACGGTCTTGCCGACGATCGGTCCGTCCGCGAACAGCGCGCACCATGCGGTCATCGCGGGGATTCCGAGCGTTGCGCCTTCCGCAAAGGACAGATTGTCCGGCAGCGGCGTCACCAGATGCTCGGCCAGCGCGATATGTTCGGCCGCCGTGCCGAAGGCGCGGCCGTTGCGCTGGCCGTTGAACAGCCAGACGCGCTCGCCGATGGTGAAGCGCGTCGCGCCGTCGCCGATCTGGTCGACGAAGCCCGCGCCGTCGCTGTTCGGGATCACGCGCGGAAAATCCATCGGGCGATAGCTGCCGCCGCGCCGGCCGACATCGGCCGGGTTGACGCCGGAGGCTTCCAGGCGAATGCGAACTTCGCCCGGGCCTGCGACCGGCGTCGGCATCTCCCCGTAGGCGAGAACGTCGACCGCCGCTCCCGTTTGCTCGTACCAGACCGCTCTCATCAGGGCTTTTTTCCGAATTGACGTCTTGGGCAAATGGTACGTCGTCGGGAATCCACCTCTCCCCGCTGGGGAGAGGTTGAGAGCCTACCGATCTCACAACGTGCCGGGGAAGGCACCGCCGTCGAGCAGGATGTTCTGGCCGGTGATGAAGCCGGCCTTGGCGCCGCACAGGAAGGCGCAGGCATAGCCGAATTCGTCGGGCTGGCCGAAGCGGCCGGCCGGATTCTGCTTGGCGCGGTCGGCCAGGATCTGCTCCGGCGTCGTGCCGCGCTTTTCGGCCTCGGCCTTCGCGGTGCCGGTCAGGCGATCCGTCTCGAACGGGCCAGGCAATAGGCCGTTGATGGTGACGTTGTTGATCACGGTCTTGCGCGACAGGCCGGCGATGAAGCCGGTGAGGCCGGCGCGGGCGCCGTTGGAGAGGCCGAGGATGTCGATCGGCGCCTTCACCGCAGCCGAGGTGATGTTGACGATGCGGCCGAACTTGCGCGCCATCATGCCGTCCACGGTCGACTTGATCAGCTCGATCGGCGTCAGCATGTTGGCGTCGATCGCCTTGATCCAGTCGTCGCGCGTCCAGTTGCGGAAATCGCCGGGCGGCGGGCCGCCGGCATTGTTGATCAGGATGTCCGGCTCCGGGCAGGCCTTCAGCACCGCCTCGCGCCCCGCGGGCGTCGTGATGTCGCCGACGATCTCGGTGACGGTCACGTCGGGATAGGCCTTGCGGATGTCATCGGCCGTCTTCTTCAGGGCTTCGGCGCCGCGCGCGGTCAGCGTGACATGAACGCCGGCTTCCGCCAGCGAGATGGCGCAGGCGCGGCCGAGGCCCTTGCTGGATGCGCAGACGATGGCGCGGCGACCCTTGATCCCAAGATCCACTGTTTCACTCCCGAAAATGGCAGGCAGGTTTTAGAGGGCCGTACTCTAGCCAATCGTGGCGCCGCTGATAAGGGAGGGGATGGCATCAAAATGCATGCGCGCCCGCGCGGCGATGCAATTGCGCCTCATCAGATGCGCCGCTCCTGCTTGAGGCGGTCGATGGCGGCGGCGGCTTCCGGCGGCAGCGTCTTGAATCCCATTTGACCGGCGGCCGAGAACAGCGGCCGCAGACGCGAGCCGGCGAGGAACGGCGGCTGGCGGTTGGCCGGCACGATCTGGTCGAACACCAGCACCAGCGTGGTGGCGACGAGGCCAACGCGGATGGCGCCGAGCGCGGCGCCGCCGAGGCGGTCGCCGATCCCGGTCTCGCGGATCGTGTCGTCCAGCAGGAAGCGGCCGATATAACCGAGCAACAGGCCGACGACCAGGAAGATGCCGAAGAACCAGATCCAGTTCTGGAGCAGCGCCGCGTTCGGATCGCCGGCGATATGCGGCACGACCATTGGCATCAGCGATACTGCGATGGGGGCGGCGAGGAGATAAGCGAGGATGGTCATGGCGCTGCGGAGCAGGCCGGTCCGGAAGCCGAACCAGACCGCGATGGCGAGCGCCGCATAGACCGCGAGATCGAAACTGTTCATGAGCCAGAGCCTGCCATGGAACGAATGAACGCCCCATCGATCATTCCGGTTTCAGATCGTTAAAATCGTCTGTATGGATGGCTGCCACGCGCGAGGGATTGCGCCAAAGGGAACGTGAAGTAAAACGTCAAGGAAGCGTTAAGGAAAGCGTCATGTCAGAGCTGTTCGACGTCAGTCAGGAAACCATCCTCGTCACCGGCGCGAGCCAGGGATTGGGGCGGCAGTTCGCCCGGGTTCTGGCCGGGCATGGCGCGGCGGTCGTGCTTGCGGCGCGGCAAACCGACAAGTTGACGAATCTGGAACAGGAAATCCGCGCCAAGGGCGGCCGCGCCGCCGCGGTCGCGCTCGACGTCACCGACATCGCGTCGATCGCGAAGGCGGTCGATGCGGCGGAGGCCGCGCTCGGTCCGGTCACCGTGCTGATCAACAATGCCGGCATCGCCATCGAGAAGCTCGCGACCGAGCAGACCGAATCCGACTGGGATGCGGTGATCGGCGCCAACCTCAAGGGCGCCTATTTCCTCGCGACCGAGATCGCGCGCCGCATGATCGCGCGCAAGCAGGAGGGCAACATCGTCAACATCGCCTCCGTGCTCGGCACCGGCGTGTTGAAGGCAGTGTCGCCCTACGCGATCTCCAAGGCCGGCATCATCCAGGCGACCAAGGCGATGGCGCTGGAACTCGCAGGCCAGAACATCCGCATCAACGCGCTCGCGCCCGGCTACATCGACACCGAAATGAACCATGCGTTCTGGTCGACGCCATCAGGCGAACGGCTGGCCAAACGCATCCCCCAGCGCCGCGTCGGCGCCGAATCCGATCTCGACGGCGCCATCCTGCTGCTGGCCTCGAAGGCGTCGCGCTACATGACCGGAAGCGTCGTCACCGTCGATGGCGGGTTTCTGCTGAATTGAGCTCCACTGTCGTCCCGGACAAGCGCAGCGAAGCGGAGCGCCGATCCGGGACCCATAATCACAGGAAGATGTTTGACGAAGACTCGGAGTTAGCAACTTCGCGCCAAACCAATCCCTCTGGTTATGGATCCCCGCGTTCTCGGGGATGACAATGGATAGCTTCACCCTACCGCATCTCCGCCCGGATCATGTCCGCCGCCTTCTCGCCGATCATGATGGTCGGCGCGTTGGTGTTGCCGCCGATCAGTGTCGGCATGATCGCAGCGTCGACCACGCGCAGGCCTTCCACGCCGTACACCTTCAGCTTCGGATCGACCACGGCCATTGCGTCCGTCCCCATCTTGCAGGTGCCGACGGGGTGATAGACGGTGTCGACGCGGTTGCGCAGCACGGCGCGGATATCGTCGTCGGTGCGTACGTTCGCGGTGAACATGTCCTTCTTCTGCAAGGCGCGCATCGCCGGCGTCTCCATCAGCCGCCGCGTGGTCTTGAAGCCCGCGACCATCGTCTCCAGATCGTCCTCTTCGCCCAGAAAATTCGGATCGATCACGGGGGCAGCGAGCGGATCGGCGCTTTTCAGCCCGACGCTGCCGCGGCTCTTCGGCCTGAGCAGGCAGACATGACATGAGAAACCGGCCTCCTTGTGCTTCTTGCGGCCGTGGTCGTCGAGCATCGCGATGATGAAGTGTAATTGGATGTCGGGCACGTCGAGATGGGGCTGCGTTTTCAGGAAGCCGCCGCACTCGGCGAAATTCGTAGTCATCAGGCCGCGCCGCTCTTTGCGGTAGCGCTGGATGGCGCGGAGCAGCGATGGCAGCCGGCCGAGTGACGCGTGCACGAAGTGCGGATAGTCCGAGGCGTAGACGAACACGAAATCCGGATGGTCCTGCAGATTGCGCCCGACTCCCGGCAGATGATGCGCGACGCCGATGCCGTGCGCGCCCAGCGCCTCGCCATCGCCGATGCCCGACAGCATGAGCAGTTGCGGCGACTGGAAGGCGCCGGCGGCGAGGATCACCTCGCGGCGGGCGCGCAGCTGCCTGGTCTGCTGGCCTTGCACATATTCGACGCCGACCGCGCGGGCGCCCTCGAACAGGATTTTCGTCGCATGCGCGCCGGTCTCGACGCGCAGATTGGCGCGCTTGTCCATGTGGGGATCGAGATAGGCGCGCGCCGCGCTCCATCGCTCGCCATTGTGCTGCGTCACCTGGTAGCTGCCGAGCCCTTCGTGGTCCTCTTCATTGAAGTCCTCGCGGATGCGGAATTGCGCCTCGCGCGCGGCCTGATGGAAGACCTCATGGATCGGATTGTCAGACCGCAGCCTGTTGACATGCAGCGGGCCGCCCTTGCCATGATAGTCGCCGTCGAAATCCGTATTGTTCTCCGATCGCCGGAAATAGGGCAGCACGTCGGCATAGGACCAGCCGGCATTGCCGAGCGCGGCCCAGTGGTCGTAGTCCCATTTGTGGCCGCGGATATAGACCATGGCGTTGATCGCCGAGGAGCCGCCGAGGCCCTTGCCGCGCGGTTGATAGCCGATGCGGCCGTTCAGTCCCTTTTGCGGCACGGTCTCGAAGGCCCAGTTGGCCGCCTTGTAGGGTAACGCGAGCCCGAACGGCGTGGTGATCCGCCAGCTGTCGTTGCGTCCGCCGGCATCGAGCAGCGCCACGGATGTCCCGGCATCCTCCGACAGTCGCCCGGCAACGGCGCAGCCGCCCGAGCCCGCGCCCACGACGACGAAATCGAATGTGTCAGTCACGTGTGTTTCCCCCTGCGAGTCTTTTTGTTTGATCGTCATTCCGGGGCGATGCGCAGCATCGAACCCGGAATCTCGAGGTTCCGGGCTCGCTTCGCGTCCCGGAACGACGGCCCCTTACGACATGAACCGCATCAGCTTCTCCAGCCGCGCGATCTTGCCGCCATAGGGCGGGTAGAGGTCGGCGAGGCGGTTGAATGTCGAGCGGTAGAACACCGGCTTCAGCTTGCTAAAGGTGCGAAAGCCCCATTCGCCGTGATAGGCGCCGGTGCCGGAGGCGCCGACGCCGCCCATCGGCTGGTTGGCTTGCGCAAAGTGGAACAGGCAGTCGTTGACGGTGGCGCCGCCGGAGACTGTGCGTGCCAGCACCTCGTCGCGCGCGGCATCGTCCTTGCCGAACCAGTACAGCGCCAGCGGCCGGTCGCGGGCGTTGACGAAGGCGATCGCCTCCGCGGGCGAGCGGGTGCCGAGCACCGGCAGCACGGGGCCGAAGATCTCCTCCTGCATCACCGCCATGTCGGCGGTGGCACCCACGATCAGCGTCGGCGGGAATTTGCGGTGCGCCTTCCAGTTGGGATCGCGCGCCTGCGCCGGCTGCAGGATCCTGGCGCCGCGCTGCGCGGCATCGGCGACGAGGCCTTCCAGCCGCGCGTAATGCCGGTCGGAAATGATCGCGGTGTAGTCCTTGTTGGCGGGATCGGTGCCGAACATGCGCCGCATCTGCGCGCGCACCTTCTCGGCGAAGGCCTGTAGCGAGGCCTCCGGCACCAGCACGTAATCCGGCGCGATGCAGGTCTGTCCGGCATTGAGCAGCTTGCCATAGGCGATGCGCTCGGCCGCCTCATCGAGATCGGCGGAGGCATCGATGATTGCCGGCGACTTGCCGCCGAGTTCGAGCGTGACGGGCGTCAGATTCCGCCCCGCGGCCTCCGCGACCAGCCGCCCGACCCGCGTCGAGCCGGTGAAGACGAGATGATCGAACGGCAGCGACGCAAACGCCTTGGCGATCTCGTCCTCGACCCCGGTGACAAGCAGCTCGGTCGCGTCGAACCGCGCGGCGACCGTCTCCCTCAGCAGGCCGGCGAAGCGCGGCGCGAGTTCGCTCGGCTTGATGATGACACGGTTGCCGGCGGCGATCGCGCCGATCGCGGGCGCCAGCGTCAGCTGCAGCGGATAATTCCAGGGCGCGATGATGCCGACCACGCCGAGCGGCTGCGGGATCAGCCGGTTGCGCGCGGGCAGGAATTGCAGCGCGGTGGCGATGCGCTGCGGCGCCATCCAGCTCTTCAGGTGCTTGGTCGCATGCCTGATCTCGCCATAGACCATCATGGCCTCGGCGATGGTGGTCTCGACCGCGCAGCGGTGGCCGAAATCGGCCGAGATCGCCTGCCGGAAGCGCTCCTCGTTGTCGGCGACCACGGCGCGCAGCCGCGCCAGCCGGTCTAGCCGACCGGAAAGGTCAGGCGCGGGCTCGGTCCGCGACCTCGTGACCATGGCCTGGAAACCATCCTCCAGAGCGCCCATAAGGACGCTTCTCGGGGACCGGTCCAAGACGTTCGGCACGGCGTTGCTGCCTGGCATGGCGTTTTCCCTTTGCTTTTGTTGCCGCAAGCTGGCCCTTTGCGGAACTTCTGGCAAGAGCGCGCCAAACCGGCCGGAATTCGGCCCCTCGCCCTGTCATAAAGTCGAAAAAAACGTCATCTCAGCCCTTTCCAAAGCCAGTCCGGGTTGGTACATACCCCCCGCACCCAATGGGCTCTGCCCGGGGTTGCCTTCCAAGGAAGCCTTTGGGACGGAGCGAGCAAGCCACGCGAACAGCGTCGGCCCTTCATCCATCGTCCCCGGCATTTCGCGAAGGCAAGGCAATGGTTTAACGCGGGGTGGAGCAGCCCGGTAGCTCGTCAGGCTCATAACCTGAAGGTCATAGGTTCAAATCCTATCCCCGCAACCAAATTTCAAATTAAAATCAAAAAGATAGGCCGCCGCAAGGCGGCCTTTCTGCTTTCAAAACCCCTAGTGCAGACCTAGGGCAGTTTGACGCCCTAGAAGAAACCTGATAGTCTATGGTCAATAAGGCCCTTCAACCCCTTTTTGCGCGTCGAATCGCGGAGGAGGTTCCCGTGCCGACCATCGATCTCTTGGGTGGAAAGCTTCAGCTCTACCAGCGCGGCAGCAGCCGGTTTTGGCAGGCTCGCGCCTCCGTTGGCGCGAAACAGCGTCAATTCAGCACCAAGCAGGAATCCTTCGAGCAGGCTTCGAAAGTCGCCGAGGACTGGTACCTCACCCTCGCGGCCAAGCAGCGCGTTGGAGCGCTTGATTCCGGCCCTACCTTCAAAAAGGCGGCCGACCAGTTTCTCAAGGAATACGCGGTCATCACCGAGGGCGAGCGGAGCGGTAAATGGACCGAGAGCCACGCCATACGCCTTCGGATTCATCTGGTGCCCTTTTTCGGACCTCTCCCCCTCAACAAGGTCTCCCCCGGCAAAGTGCAGGAATACCGGGTCCATCGGATGACTTCGTTTCAGGAGCCGAACCCCCTCTCCAAAAGCAAGCACAAGCCGAGGACCAAGCCTCCGGCGCGCAGCACCCTCCACGATGAAATCGTGACGCTGCGTATGGTCCTGAAAACCGCTATCCGGCACGGGTGGCTGGAATATCTGCCGGACCTTTCTCCCCCTTACAAAAGCCAGGGCAAGATCACGCACCGGCCCTGGTTCAGCCCCGAGGAATACAAGCAGCTTTACGAGGCGGCGCGTGCCTACGCCAGGGAGCCCGCGCGCAGTCACTACAAATGGAATGCCGAGCAGGTTTACGACTTCATCTTGTTCATGGCGAACACAGGGCTACGCCCTGACGAAGCCTTCAACCTTCAGCACCGCGACGTGACGATCGCGACCGACGACGGCACCAACAGTGAGATTCTGGAAATCGAGGTTCGCGGCAAGCGCGGCGTCGGACATTGCAAGAGCATGCCGAGCGCCGTTCGCGTCTATCAACGTATCAAAGCCCGCCCTAAACCGGTCCAAGCCGAGAGCCGCCGGGCCAAACAGCAACGGCGCAAGGAAGGGGGGGAAGCACCACCGCCGCCAGTGGTCGAATACCCCAAGCCGACCGACCTGCTCTTTCCCGGCAATCACATCAAGCTGTTTAATAGCCTACTGGATCGCATCGGCCTCAAGCTCGACCGTGATGGAAAACCCAGAACAGCCTACAGCCTTCGTCACACTTACATCTGTATGCGATTGATGGAGGGGGCAGATATTTATCAAATCGCCAAGAACTGCCGCACCAGCGTTGAAATGATAGAAAAGCACTATGCAATTCATCTGAAGAATACGTTGGACGCCTCGGCAATCAACGTCCTAAAGCCGAAAGCAAAAGCGAAGAAGGTTCTGGCGACGATCAGTCGCGCCGCGCACGAATTGGATGATCTTTGAAATCCGAACCGCTTGCCGGCGAGGCAGGCGCACCCCTTGCGGGTGCGCCTCTTGGGGCTTGGCCCCCTCTTCACGGCCTTGGGCCGCCTTTGTCTGCCCCATTCAAGCGCACAGCTAGTCTTTGGCAGGATTATTGTTGGTCATCGATAGCGATTGAAAGAGAGCAGCTCGGTCGAACCGACCGCAGATAGTACGAAGCAGATGAAAGCGTAAACTAGCCTTTGAGGTATTTTGCGTAGGCGCGCACGTCGATCATCGGGACAGTTGCCGCCGCCTGTAATTTTGCGATCAATTCCAGCAGGAAGGCCGTTGCCGCGCGTCGATCGGCTTCGATCGCGTGACCACTATCATTCTTCATAAAGATGCCGTGGGCCGCCACACACCCTAGGTCAAGTGACGCTATCGCGTCGGCCGCAGTCAAAGCCTTCAGCAAGGGCGTACCCATCGGAGGACTCCACTCGCTTTCGAATGTCAGTAGGCCACCGAAGATGTGCCCGGGAACCTTCGCTGGCTGCGGTCCGCCAGCGGAGGGTATCGGCAAGCTGGTCCGGTGCAAGGCCCGAACGCTGGCAATCTTCTTGGCGGCGTATTCTACCTGCTCCGCATCTATCGATTGCTTGGCTTCGAACACGGCATAGACCCCTTCGGCAGGGATCACCAACGTGCCGTCCTGTTTGAAGATCAGCGGCGTGTACTGTCGATCGTAGATGACGATGTCGATTTGCTGGCTGGCAGTGTCGGTACTGTCAATTATGAAGGCTCTATCGACGCGATAGCGCTCGGGCAGATAGTTCTTGAGCAGCTCAATCCAGATACCTTCGGTCGCATCGCCCTTAGCCACCGGATGGCCAATTGCTCCCCGACTACGCTCAAGGCGCAGTGAAATCTCTCCATGAAGGCCAGCAAGCAGCCTTTCGAGCGACCAACCGCTCATATCACGATATCTCGCCAATATGGAGCAATCAGCGACGAAGCGGCAGCTTTCTTGATGGCCTGCTTCTCGGCGATGGTGAGATCATCCGAGATGACATTATTGGTGTTAGATGGGTCCATGAATCTCGCCGTGGACAGGTCATCGCGCAGATACGTGAACACCGTGCGCATGTTGTCAGCCAATGGCGTTAGCCAGGCGGTTTCGAGCGCCTTGATAACCGCAAGTTCGAGATAGAACGACGGAAACTCCAGACCCTTTTGGGTCCGCCAGAGCTTGGTAAGCCGAATCTCCGCCTGCCGCCCGGAGTTCTTCACCTTCGTGATATGTTGCGAAATGTCGGTCTTGGTCCAGGTGTCACCGCGCCGCTTGTATAGGCTGTGATCATTGAACAGCCAGTTCTGGCGCTTCCCGGGCACAAGGTCGACGGCATAGCCGTTGACCCTGATCCCGATCGACACGTTCTGCAGGCGTGGCTGGTAGCCAGCCGATTTCAGCGCAACGACCAGCGTCTTGTGGATCTCGGAGAGCGTCTCTCCGGTCTCCGGCGATAGCGAGATGAACAGATCAAGATCGGTACCGCTCCGGTTGGCCGTACCCTTGGCGTAAGAGCCACTCGCCGTGACGTCGAGAAGGTATCGGCCAGCCCACTGCTCAATGATCGGCCTGATTACGCCCGGGACGAATAGCGCGGGCGAGGCTAAGCCGGTGCCGACGAGCTCACGCACCAGGATGGCATTCAGGTAATCCTGTTCAGACATCATGCGCCAGCCTTGAAGGTTGACGAGTCCATGCAAGTCCAGCGCGTTCATTCGTGGTGTCGCTCCTATGAAAATACGCGAACACCGGCCCGGATCGTACCGGCCCGGCCACCGAGGTCGATCGCCACATGCCAGTGACCCGACTGCGGCACGCGCAGCCTGACCGGCGACTGCCGTGCCTCGCCGCCAAAGTAGCGGTGCTGCCCGCCGTGGCGGTAACTCTGAAAATTGCTAGCGTCCATCAGCCGGACGTTGGCGGCATGATCGAGGCTGACCTCGACCACCGCACCGCTGTTGAGAAAGCCCAAGTCATTGTGAAGGAAATTCATGGCTACTTATCCTTCACGGTCGTGTTGGGGTGGGACTGGCCGTGCTTGGTCGTGACGTAGCGGCCAGAGATCGCACTACGGTAGTGCGGCCCGCTAGACCCGTGCTTTCCAGGCGCCTCGTGCACCGTCGTGCTCGGGTGGCCGCGACCATATTTGGGGGTCACGTACTGCCCGCTCGTTGCGCTGCGGTAGGGCCCGCCGCCTTTAGACGATTTCGACATAAGTCGCTCCTTTCAAGATCCCCGACTCATGTCGACGATTCTGTACAAGTATATCTGTACGGTTGCCCGCCGTCAATGGCTGTGGTACAAAATCGTCCGATCAGCGGCGCGGCTCCAAAGTCCGCGCCGTTCTGATTCGAAAGAGGATGTGGATGTCGCTGGCTTCAAAAATAAAAGAACTACGGGTTAAACGGAAAAAGTCGCTCCAGGACGTCGCCGACGAGGTTGGAGCTTCTAAGGCACATATTTGGGATCTAGAAACTGGCAAGAGCAGCAATCCCTCTATCGAACTCCTTACGAAGCTGGCGAAATGCTTTGGCGTCAGCGTCGCTGAAATGATCGGCGAAAACCCTGCCGCCAAGGACGTCGATCCCCAAGTTGTAGCCATGTATCGGGAGCTGAAAGAGTTGACCCCCTCGGACCGGCAAGCGATCCAGGCAATGATGGACCATCTGAAAAGCAGGAAACCCAAGGGGTAGCCATGAAGATTACCCGGATGGACTTGGCTGACACGGGCTCGCCGATGGGCCTCGCCACCAAGATTCTGTCCGTCGAAAAGGACTTGCCAATTCCAGTGCCGATCGAGGAGTTGGCCCGTCAACTCGACATCCAGGATATCGCTGCCCTTGAAACCGCAGGGTTCGAAGGCGGGCTTCTGACCGATGAAGACCGCTCGACCGGCATCATTCTCGTCAACCAGACCGCCCCGGCAGGTCGGCGCCGGTTCACCATCGGCCACGAACTCGGGCACTTTTTGATCGCCACCCACAGACCGGTGGAGTCCGGCAAATTCCTTTGCTCACGTGCCGACATGGCGAACTGGTCGCTAGACCAAACGGATCGCTACGCGCGAATGGAAGCCGAGGCAAATGAGTTTTCGGGCTTGATCCTGATTCCGCCACCCGCGTTGCGAAAGTTTATTCCGAAGGGTGACCCTTCGCTTCAGCACATTCCCCTAATCGCAAAGCATTTCGACGTGAGCAAAGAGGCTGCCGCACGCGCGTACGCCCGATATCACCAAGAAGAGATCGCCATTATCGTGATCAAAGATGGCATCGTTAAGCGTGCGCACAAGCGGCCAACATTTCCATGGATTTCAGTGCCATACGGCAAGCCCGTCCCTAAGGCTTCGGTCTTCCACGCCAAGGACCAACGCTCTCGGGTTGCGAGCAAGCTTTCAGCGATTATTCCGGAACATTGGATTGACCTGAAGGCGGGACAGCGCGCCGAGATGTTCGAGCAGCTCTATCCGCAGCAAGACGGATATGCGCTGCTGATGCTCTGGCTCGAGGTCGAGGAGATCGAAGAGGAGGATGACGACCGGACCTCGAAGGAGAGGTTTCGGGATCAGCAGCAAAAGTGGCGTTAGAAATGTCACCCGGAGCCATCTTAGAATCGCCATTGCGATCGAATCTGAGCAAGATAGCGAATGGCTTTATCGCGCCTCTACATTGCGTCGGCATTTTCACTAAGTCACTGAAGACATATTATAAAAGACATCTCTCGAAGAAAGACCGAATCACAGGTATGCAAGAGAGATGTCTTTTGCCGTGAAAGGCTATCAAGCCTCCCTTCCGGGTTTCTGCCCGATCGAAGCCGCCGTCGCCACGATGGCGGGTGCGGGCATCGAAGAACGTGGCGCCGTGTTCACGCGGCGCGAAGTCGTCGACTTCATCCTCGATCTGGTCGGCTACACCGCTGACAAACCTTTGCATGAGGCTCGTATCCTGGAGCCAGCCGTCGGACATGGGGATTTCCTGCTGCCGACGATCGACCGGCTGTTTGAAGCCTATGCCCATGTCCCCCCGGCAAAGCGACGGGGGGTGGTAGATGATCTTGGCGATTGCCTGCGGGCAGTCGAATTGCACCCATCGAGCCTTGACCAGACGCGGCAGTTTGTCGTCGCAGCCCTGCGTGACAAAGGGCTTAAAGCCAAGGAAGCGGACGCGCTCTCTGACCAATGGCTCGTCGCGGGTGATTTCCTGCTTGTGCCGCTCGAGGGCGAATTTACCCACGTTGTTGGCAATCCGCCCTACGTCCGGCAGGAATTGATACCCGACGCTCTTATGGCAGAATACCGCCGCCGGTTTCAGACGATCTACGATCGCGCCGATATCTACATTCCCTTCATCGAGCGGTCGCTTTCTCTGCTCGCACCGGGCGGGCATCTCGGCTTCATCTGCGCCGACCGGTGGATGAAAAACCGTTACGGCGGCCCGCTGCGCCGCCTCGTCGCCGACAAGTTCCACCTGAAGGGCTATGTCGATATGGTGGATACGGCGGCTTTTCATTCCGACGTGATCGCGTACCCCGCGATTGTTGTCATTAGCCGCGAGAAGCCAGCCAGCACCCGCGTCGCGTTCCGCCCGGAGGTCGATGCGACGAGCCTGCGGTCACTAGCGAAAGAAATGACCGCAAGGAAGCTTGGCTCCGGTGCGTCCGTTACCGAGGTGGCGGATGTTGCCAACGGCACCGAGCCATGGATGCTTGAGACGCCGAAGCAGCTTGGTCTTGTCCGCCGGATCGAAGCCGACTTTCCGACGCTTGAGGAAGCAGGCTGCAAGGTCGGGATCGGCGTCGCGACCGGGGCCGACAACGTGTTCATCGGCCCCTTCGATGAACTGGACGTCGAGCCCGATCGCAAATTGCCCCTGGCGATGACGCGCGACATTCAGAGTGGTGACGTGAAATGGCGCGGTTTCGGCGTCATCAATCCGTTCTCGGATGAAGGCTCGCTTGTGCCTCTCGGCAAATATCCGAAGCTCGCCGCCTATCTCGAAAAGCACGGCGCGTCGATCAAGGCGCGCCATGTTTCGAAGAAGAACCCAGCCAGCTGGTATCGCACGATTGATCGTATCTACCCGGCCCTGACCCACACCCCGAAGCTTCTCATCCCGGATATCAAGGGTGACGCCCATATCGTTTATGAGCCGGGCAAGCTCTATCCCCACCACAATCTCTATTTTATTACCGCAAGCGCGTGGAATCTCCACGCGCTGCAAGCGGTTCTTCTGTCCAACGTCACGCGCATGTTCATCTCGCTTTACTCGACCAAGATGCGCGGCGGATATCTGCGGTTTCAAGCGCAATATCTCCGCCGTCTCCGGCTGCCGCTCTGGCAAGACGTACCTGCGTCGTTGCGCGCTAAGCTGATCGCCGCAGGCGAAAGCCGCGACAAGGCCGCATGCAATGATGCGGCGGCGGCGCTCTACAAATTGACGTCGATCGAACAATCCACCTTGGAAGAAACGGCTGGCGCGAATGCCGCTTGAACTTGCTGATTACGAACGAAAGGCCACGGAAGCCGTCAAGGCGTTCTGGGGCAACCGCGCCGCGGCCGAGCAAAAGCAGCGCGAGCTTGGCCGTCCTGATGCGGGGACGCGAGGCGCCGTTACGGCCGGCAAGAATATGGATGGGTTCATCACTCTTGTGCTGGACATAATCCGCGCCAATGGGCTGCATGATGTCCATATGATGATGACCAAAAAGGTGTTGTGCCTGCCTGGCTTCTTCCGTCCGACGAAGCAGTGGGATCTTCTTGTGGTCAAAGAAAAACGTCTGATCGCAGCGCTTGAAATGAAGTCGCAGGTCGGCTCGTTCGGCAACAATTTCAACAACCGCACCGAAGAGGCCATTGGAACGGCGGTCGATCTCTGGACGGCTTACCGCGAAGGCGCCTTCGGCAAAGACGTGTCGCGTCCCTTTGTTGGTTGGCTCATGCTGGTCGAGGACGCAGAAGACTCGCGTGCATCTGTGCGCGACTCCTCGCCGCATTTTGCGACCTTCCCTGAATTCCGGAACGCCTCGTATCTCGATCGTTACAACATCCTGTGTCAGAAGCTGACCAAAGAGAACCTTTACACCGCCGCCGCGCTACTCGCGTCGCCGCAAACGGCAGCCGACACCGGCGAATATAGCGAACTGTCAGAGCTTACCGGTCTCAAGACCTTCGTCACCACCTTTGCCGGTCACATCGCTGCCGAGGCAGCAAGACAAGCATAACTAGTTTATATCTCGAACAAGCGTCGTCCAATGACGAAGTTCATTATAGATTGAACGATCCAAAGCGTTAGAGCGCCGCCCAACCCAAGAACCGAGCTTCCAAGTGCGAGTGACATATCGCCGAAGGAGCGGGTTTGGTCAAACACCTTCCTCATCTCGTCAACGAAATCGATAGCGCTTAGCTGATGTACAGCGAGGAAGATCCCGAGCAGCGTTCCGAGAAGACCGAAGTAGGTGAGCGATCCGCCCAAACTCGTGGCCAATTCAGCCATCCTACGAACCTTTGTTGACTCCTCTTCGCAAACAAACACGCCAACAAAGGCGACCATCGTCAACAGACCAGAAAAGCTGAAAACAAAAATGACTATTGTTTGGAATGTGCCTCCAAACAGGAGACGCTGCCATTGCGCCCGCACCGAAAACAATCCGGTAATATCGTCCATTCTTGCTACCATGACTTTCGATAGCCTATCGATTGAAAACTCTTCGATTCTCGCTTGTTCCAGCCGAGCACCTGTCTGCAATTGACTGACAAACAGTGCTCTGAGCGAGTCCTTCTCAATGTCGTACTTAATATCGAAGCTAACTGGACTTGTGACTTCCAACTCCGCAATGACCTGCGGAGACTGAAATTTTCGCTCGTGATCGCTAAGGACAATCTTGCCACCGTCCTTTTTCCCGCCCTCGATCATCTCCGGTGCTGGAAAGAACTGAATATAGGATCTGAACCCCCTCCCATCCGCAACATCCCAAAGCTGAAACTTCAGCAAATAGCGACCGCTCAAGTAGACGCCACAACTTCTTGCATGGCTGTTCTCGCCACCGGTGCCATTTTCTCGCTCTACTAATAGTTTTGCCGCACTGCAGCTGAAATCGGCCGACGCACCGTCGGTCAAGCGAAGCCGCTCTACGAAAGGATAAAACAATCCGGCTTTCCTCTCCGAGCCGTCGCCAACTGGCTTGATGCCAGCTTCATCGCGAATCGTAGCGTACGAAGCCCCTGCAGACCATTGAAAGGCCTTTGTCATAAGAAGGCTGACGACCAGCAGCAACGCCAATAGAATCGTGGTACTCGTAGCGCCGCCAGAGCAAACATGGTCGCGCTTGAATATCCCGTCACTTGCAGGCGAAGACGTAAGCCGCTGGGTCAGTACTGTCATGGGTTGTCGAAACCAACTGTCGAAGAAGTTCTTTTTCATTACCTGCATTTGGGACCATCTCCACCTCCAGACCAAGCGCTTTGTATTTGTCGACGCCATCTTTCATACAAATCCGAAGACGAACAGTCGGCCTTGCGAATGACGCAAAGAATTTCGTACCGCCCGCCTTTGCGTCCGACCATATCGCTCCTCGATCGCCAAGCAACTCGTAGTCGATGACGTCCGTCCCGAAGAGCAGCGCCGATATCTCCTCGACGCGTTCAGGCAAGTCGAGTTGACTTATGGTCATCTGGACGTTGCGCCTGGCATCACCCTTGAACCACCATGAACTTCGGTCTCCGTCGGACATCGCGACCACATCTCCTGACGTACGGTGATAGAACCTCGCAACACAAGAAAAGCCGCCCTCACCTTCGTTCAAAAGGAAGGCGCGAAGCGCCTGCTGGTCGCGAATGAACGCGTCATCTTCGCCGAGACGTTTTCCATCCCTCGCTAAGTCAATGAACCGAACCTGGCATGCGCGAGCCGCCCCCTTTCGATACCAGAATAAGACCGTCGGGCCTCCTTCCCGATCATGCGAATAGCCGATGCACGAACCAAAGACATCGACCTTCCTGCTGGTCTCCGAAGATTGTCCGCCGACAGCTGCCAACAAGTTGTTCTTTTCTAGGAGCGATTTCGGGTTACAGGGCTCGTCAGCCTGAGCCCGCGAGACACTCCCGCAAATCGTCACGCTGATAATAAGGATCGCTACCAACAACCATCGGGGCCACAAGATCGCACCTATCATCAACAACGGTAATCACTCTGATTCTCCGCCCAATCAGGCGGCCTTTTCGGATTTCTCTGAACAGTAAGACTGCCTTGCGTGCTTCAAAATGCTCGGCAGGATCTCCCTCGATGCGAACTTGCCCGTCTACAACTTCCATCTTAATTGAACGCAGCGCACCTTCGAGTGGCCTCAACTCCATCCCGTTGTCCAGCCTTAGATCGAAGATGAGCTCTGCTTGCTGCGTGTCCATCTCTGACAGAGCGCCGACAATCGTCGCGCCATCCTCGCCATCCTCCTCAAACTTTATCGCGAAGATCAGCTTCTTCTTACCTGCACTATCCAACTCTGACCGGAGAGGTATCGCCATTACGAATAACATCACCGCGAGCAGAAACATCTGCGACATCAAGTCTACAATTGCGGTGACGCGATCAGGAAACTCGCGAGCCATCTATTTTACCGGCTTCACACCATAGTATTTCACGTCCGTGTCCGTCACGCGCACGCCGAACAGCTGAAGGTAGAATGGCTCGACGTTGCCCTTAGCGTATTCCTGACAACTTTCCTGTCCGGAGAAGACTAACAAGTCTGGCTTTTCATCACCGTCCCCGATCATCCGCAGCGAAATGTCCCTCGGTTCATCTCTGCTGCTCCTTATTGAAAGATTGAGTTCTAGTTCGTTTTCACGCTCTTCGAGCCGCGGCAGAAGAGAGTCGGCAACGCCAATCGCAATGCGACCCAAAAATGATCCGTCATAACTGAGCGCAAACTGATCGGTCGGCGGCCTTCCGTTACATTGCGCGGCCATTTGTTGCCGCTCCGTCCGGTAAAACCCAGCGTTGGTCTGACACATCGCTCCGAATATTGCCACGTCGCTCTCAAGTGATTTCTTGACCACATGAATGCTACGATTTTTCACCATCATAAAATCATTGGAATAAATTGATGTTCCTTCAGTAGCTTTCTGCTTGTATCCAGGCTCGGGCAATTGAATCGATTCTTGATCGCCGAAGATGATCTGATTATCAGCGAGAAGCTTCGATAGCTCGGCTCCAAGCGGATCTTCATCGAGCTTGAGGCATCTACCACCAGCGAATATGTAAGCCGGCTCCCTCAAGCTTGGTGGTCGAAGGAGAGCTCGACACATTGCATTGTTTTGGTCAGGTGTCTGGAATAAGAGGAAGCAATGCGGCTTGCGAAGTGAATCTTCTTCCTTGATCTCAGCTTCTCGAACTCTTTGGCTGAATTTCGTTGTTTGGTTGTTAGCTCCATATCTGAAATAACCTTCGGACCAAAACAAAACAACGCGCGAGTTCGACGAGATGGTCTCGGCACCTTGTTTGACCGACCGTTTCTCAGAGAGCACGACCTCTTTGCGTTCTTCTGGCAACTCGGTATGCGAGTTCAATAGCCCCCGGCTGGCTCCCAACGATAGAACCAAGAATATTGAAAGCAATATCGCGTTCAGATCCGCGACAGGCAGCAGCTTGGAGCGCACCTGTTACGTTCCGGTCGCGACAATCCGGCCTTTCGCTAGAAGCGGGTATATGCGGAGCAGGAGCGTCTTCTCGCCGTCGGCCGTATTCCCATGAAGCTCCATCAGCCTGTCATCGAAGCCATTCGATTTATCGATCACTGTCGTCGCACGAGTGAACGTCGTGAAGCGCGTGATTTTCACCGGATTGTTCGCGTCAGTGAACAGGGATTCATCAGTAATGGAAATCACGGCCTGCTTTGTCGTTGCATCGACGAGCGAAATCTCCGTAACGTGCCCACCTTCGATTTTCTGCGCAATCAGCAGGCCCGTCGGACTGTCGGCCGGAACAACAGAACGGTTATCCTTCTTAATGACCTCTTCGGCTTCTTTGGTGTTGACGTTCTTCTTCTCGACGGCTGCTTTCAGAGCGTTTTCCTTCGCCGCGGTCTCCGGTTCTTTTGACCCGGGTTGACGAACCTTTCGGGGAACTTCAACGGTCTTTTGTGCGTTCGAAAGCTTGTCTACAGCTCCTTTGATGCCCGCGACAGCGGCCATACATCCTTCGATCTGGCCACTTCCAACGCACGCCGCCGCGCCAATAACGCCGACCGCGAGTTGCGCAAGCGCCGACAAGACGTCCAACAGACTGAGCGCACGCTTCGTCTGCTCCGCCTGTTCGATTTCCTTCTCGATTTCATCGCGTTTGCTGGTGAGCTGCTTTACCAACTTGTCCAGGCGTTCCTTTTCAGCCCCAGTCGCTTCATCTCTTTGCTTTTGAAGAGCAGCGATTTGCGTTTTGAGCGCTTCCGACGCCTTGCGCTGATCCGCAATGTAATTTGTGACGTTCGCATTCGCGGTTTTGAGGAGTGAATCGCATCGCTCCGTTTCGTCGCTATACGCTCGCACCTTGCCGTTTCGAAGATCCGGGTTTGAAAGCTGGCGTTGGTATACGCCTGCGCACTGCTTCAATGCGGCACTATCCAGGTCAAACTTCTTAAGCATCCCCTCGATCGAGGGGTCAGCCAGAAATTTATTCTGGAAGTCGTTCAGCTTATCATTGGAGCCCGCAACGTCAGACTTGAGCTGATCGAGAGTCGCTTGGTATTCAGCGGAGCTCGGCGAAAGCTTTTCAAGTCTCGCATTATCATCGTCGATCTTTTTGAAGACCTCAGGCATATCGCCCATATCGGCATATTGGCTGATGGACTCGAGCCTGCGGAGTGCAGCCTTGAACTGCGCGTTCGCTTCTTCTGTCTGCTGCGGCTCCGCCGCATAACCCTGGAATGGCTGACTAGTTACAAGGAGTATACAGGCAAGAGAAACACGGCCGAGCTTCGAAATATCCATTTTGCCCCCCAGAAGGCGTACAAGCGAAATACATTTCACCGGTTTAGTTTGCCACTACCTTCTCCTGCGGAGGTTCCATCGTCAATAATCTGGTGCTGACATTTTTGACCATACATTGCATATGTGACGTGCAACAACCGCCAAATTCTTCAGCAGACGGCGCCAGTTTCCACATGACTTTCTTGCGCTTGTCGTAATTCATTCACCTCAGGAGGGCCCCAAGGCGTCTTTCGCTCTGGGAAGCAGAGACGTCCAACAGGATGAGAGTGCGCCACGACGCCGCTATCAGCGCGCGGCGAACTTACTGACCCAAAGCGCGGGGCAGTAGCGCATGACATTTAGCCTAAATCCTTGCTGCTGCTACGGTCCCGGACATCGCTGGAATATCGCCGACGGCCACTTCGGGACCATGGTCGGCTGAGCTCTTGGGTCAGTTCTCCTTCAGATCATTGCGTCTGCGACGCGCGCCGGTTTGTCGGGAGACCATGCCGCCGGGCCGGCGGCCGTCCACGCGCCTCGCTTCCGCGCGTCTCCGCTGCGCTTCGCCGCTTGTGCAGCTCCGGCCCGCTGCGCGGCTGACAGCGTTTGACGGCCGCCTCGTTTCCCGTCGGCTCAAAGGCCCCCGATCGGCCGCGAGGTTGCGGACGGCAAAACAAAACCGAAGGAGAAGAAAATGACCAAGAGCAACACCAATCGCCCCACCCACCTCCTCTATGTCGTCGATAGCGACAACGCCAACTGGACGCAGATCGGCGCGGCCTGGCAGCACAAGGACAGCGATGGCATGAACATCGTGATCCCGCCTGGCATCATGATCTCGGGTAAGCTCGTGATCCGCGCCGCGAAAGGCGATGCCACGGCCAAGAACTGACAGTGACCAAGGCGGCTCCGCTTGAACCAAGCGGAGCCGCTTTCGCGCCTTATCAGGGGGAAAGATCGCGCCGCGACAGGACGAAGCGGATGTTGAGCAGGGTCGTGCAGGCGGCGGTTCGCTCGGGCGAACCTTCGGGATAGGTCGGTAGCTTCGCGGCGATCTGGGAAGCCAGGGCGCAAAGCTCGGTACGCGTCAGGCGCATCAGCTCGGTGATTGTCAGTACTTGCATCGTTTCCTCCGTCGTTTTTCGACCGCGCCAATCGCGGCCTTCTGGCGGAGGCCGTTGCAACGAAGGAGGCGGCTGCATCGCTTGCGACGGAAACGAAGAGGACGAGCGCTTTAGCGTTTGCAGCCGCTAGCCGACGAACGGTGCGAAAAGGCCACAAGAAGGACGGGGTTGGTGTGGTGGGATGGAGGAAGCTGGGGCTGACAATTCAGCCTGATGCGCGTGACCGTCTTTTCGGTCTTGGCGGCTGCCGAAAGCTATGAATCGTGGAGCGACAATTAGGTGTCGTGCTCAGAGGTCTCTCGGATTCGCTTTTCCAGGAGCGCGATCACACGTGCTTCATCATATTCTTCGGGAAGATGGTCCTGAAATTCGCTTGGAGTGACCAGCTCTACATTAACAATGATGCTGCTTTTTGACTCGGTTATCGTAATGTCTTCGACGGCAAAACGTCCCACCACAAAGCCACCCAGCTCTGCCTTCAGCAACTCGGCGAAGGATTTCGGACGGCCATCACCGATGTAATTCAGAAGGCGCTTGTACAGCTTGTTTTGCCGAGCGACGTCATCGATGACTTTGCCTATAAGATCTAATGCTAATTTTTTGAGTAGGCCAAGTGCTACATAAAACCCTGCTTCGAGTGACCCTTTTCTTATCCGGTTGAGATAGTATGTTGGTATCGTTTGTCCCTTTTGCCGGAGTGAGTCGAGAAGTGACTGGACTTCTCTCTCCTCTAAGTCTTCTGCCTTCAAGAGACGTTCGATTTCTTTGAATTGTGCTCGCCGGATTGTCCTGCTCAGCTGTTTCAATAGATCGCGGAGTGACCGATCGGACACGTACTTGATGTCGTCGTGCACCAGGACGATTAGAATTCGCTTCATAATATGAACTGGGTTTTTGGGGCTGCGGCAACGAGCCTCTGAGACGTTAGTCCAGCGTTTTCACGGAAAGCAGTACCATCCTGTTGGGGATCGATATCTGCGACTTCACATGGTCTCGATCCGCAGCCAAATTCATACTGCCACCTATGGTAGATCAATTCAAGGCGACAGCTTTCGGATTGCTCAAAAAATGCCATGCTCAAATGATTGGCGCGCCCGGCATTGCCGGACCGGGCTCTAGGCGCAAGGGCGCCCCGAGCCGCATGCGCGTCTCGGCCATTCGGTAACGATCCCATCGCGCAAGAAATAGAGACAGCCATTCGGCTGACTTTGGTTGTTTTGAAAATGGGGCCTGCGGCCCCCTGGCCGTCAAGGCCAAGTCCTGCGGACGAAAAACGCGGGCCGTGTAGTCGCCCCCAAGAAAGACGGGGCTCCGGCCCGCACCACCCCACGTTTTTAGGCCTCTGACGGCCAACCCCCGCTCATCGGCGCTCGCCTAGCTCCGGTTGCATGCGCAACCGGCAAACTAGGAGGCAGAAGTGAGAGCAGATGTTTATCAGAAGATCACGGACCAGATCGTAACGGCGCTGGAGCAAGGCGTCAGGCCATGGCACCAGCCATGGAAGGCCGAGCACGGCGCGGGACGCATCACGCGACCCTTGCGTTCGAACGGGACACCCTATCAGGGGATCAACGTTCTGATGCTGTGGTCAGCGGCTCTTGAAAAGGGATACGCCGCGCCGATCTGGATGACCTTCAAGCAAGCTTTGGAATTGAAGGCCCACGTCCGCAAGGGTGAGCAAGGCAGCCTTGTCGTTTACGCCGATAAAATCATCCGCACCGAGACCGACGCCAAAACCGGCGAGGAAGCCGAACGCGCCATTCCCTTCATGAAGGGGTACAAGGTCTTTAACGTCGAGCAGATTGATGGCTTGCCCGAACACTATTACGGCAAGCCGCAAACGTCGTTGGGCGGTGTTGAGCGCATCGCGTGTGCCGAGAGCTTCCTTGCGGCGACCGGGGCGAACGTCATTCACGGCGGCAGCCGCGCATGCTACGTGCCATCAACTGACAACATCCATATGCCCTGCATCGATTTCTTCAAGGATGCGGTCAGCTATTACGCCGTGCGTGCCCATGAAACCGTGCATTGGACGCGGCACGAAAGCCGCCTTAACCGGGAATTTGGCCGCAAGCGGTTTGGCGATGAAGGCTATGCGATGGAAGAGCTCGTCGCCGAGCTTGGCGCGGCCTTCCTGTCCGCCGACCTTGCGCTCACTCCCGAGCTACGTGACGACCATGCCGCCTATATCGCATCATGGATCAAGGTCCTGAAAAACGATAAACGGGCGATCTTCACCGCTGCATCACATGCGCAGCGGGCGGCGGACTTTCTGCATGGTCTGCAAAAGGCCGCTGTTACTGGCGCAGCGGCGGCGTGAGCCGGTATGGAACTGTGTTCGCTGCCGAACATATGCTATGTTCGGCAGCGAACCGGAAAGGAAGCAATTCAGCCATGGCGGAATTGGAAGGTCACCTTCGCGAGCGCGCCTTAGAGAAGGCGCGCGCAGTCGGGGCAATCGAAGATCTTTTCGACGCCATCGCGAGCCATGACCGCGAACCGGATCTCTGGGAGCGATTCTACCTTGTTGAGGCCATTGGAGCCCTGTTCAGGGGTGGCTATCGTCTGGCCGAGGTCGATGCCGTGCTTGCTCTGACGCCCGTCGCAGAGCGAAGCCCGAACAGCCATCTCCTGACCGATCCCATATACCAGCACGACTTGACCGCTCTGAAAGCCGCCTTCGATCTGGCCCAGGCAGAGCCGGTGCGGGCCTTCCAGCACTTCGGCCCTATCGTCTTTACTAATTCGAGCGGCAAGTGACGCTGTGAACCGGCCACTTGATCCCCGTCGCGTCAATGTCACACTCGACGCTAACGCCCTCGATAAGGACGGCACCACCCGCGACGAGCTTGTCGACCGCGTGCTTGCCCTGCGACGGGCCAACAAACTGAATTTAGTCATCCCCGCAGGTGTCCGGGCCGAGGTTGAACACCCCCGGACGCCGCAAGCCGTCAAGGATGCCATCCTGCCGGAAATCTTTACCATTCCCACCGGGCTGAATTCCCAAGAGCAGACCTTTCGCCACCGCCTGGAGGCGGCGCTCCGCGGCAATGCACACCCGGGTAAGCATGCTGCCGACGCCTACCACCTCGCCGAGGCAGCCAAGTACGGGGGCTACTTCATCACCCATGACGAGCGAATTTTGCGAAAGTCCGGCGAACTCGGAGCCCTCCTGCCGCCATCGCTTCAGGTGGTGACGTTGGAAGAGTTTTTGGAAATCTTTGACGATTATGAATCCGGGAAAAGATGACGGTTTGAAGAAGGCCGCTGTCATCCAATTGTATGCCTAGTCCCGATGGGGATCATGCATTCCGGGGTGTGTTTGACCTTCGCGATCTTGCAAACAAAATCTGGTAGGTTGTTACTCAGATTTGGCAGTTAGGGACGTGTGCAAGCCATGTGATGTTACACGGAAATTGCCTCCGGCAATTCCGCTGCACATCACGCCATCGTATGCACGATGGCTGGCTTGGCAAGGGGCGTAGCCCCGTTGCATCCCCTAGGCGGAAGTGTTGGGACGTGCGCAGCGGCGCAGGAGGCGCGGCGTGACGAATGGGGCGGTGGGACAAGGTCGTCGCAGACAGGCAGCCTCACGGCGAGGCCGTAAGGCTGCTGAAGATCCCAAGACCAGCTTCATCTCGGTACGCTGCACCGCCCAGGAGCGGACCGCAATTGACGCCTCCGCGACCAAGGCGGGTCTCAGCATCGGCGCATACCTTCGTGTGCTGGCCCTCGGCAGCGCAGGCCCGCGCGCGGTCCGGCGGCCGCCGATTGAACGCAAGGAGCTGGCCCGGATACTGGGGCATCTCGGCAAGGTTGGCTCCAACCTGAACCAGTTGGCCCATGCCTTTAACCAGTCGGGCCGGACCCCGGCGCTCTCCGAACTGGTCACCATGCGTGAGCAGGTCATGGAGCTGCGGGATGCGCTTATGAAGGCGCTGGGTCGTGATTATTAAGGGCACATCCTGCGCCGGGGCGGCCCGGCTGGCCGCCCACCTCACCCGTACCGATACCAATGAACGCGCCACGCTGAAAGAAATCCGGGGCACGGCCGCCGATGACCTCGCCGGGGCGCTGAAGGAGATGGAGGCGATAGCCGCCGGCACGCGCTCGACCAAGCCCTTCTACCACGGCTCAATCAACACCCGCGCCGACGAGCGGCTGACCGATGAACAGCGCATGTATGCCATCGACAAGCTTGAGGAATCGCTGGGGCTGACCGGCCAGCCGCGCATTGTCGTCGTCCATGAAAAGGAAGGCCGGGAGCACTGCCATATCGTCTGGTCGCGCATCGACCTCGACCGCATGACGGCAATCAGCGACAGCCATAACTACCGCAAGCATGAGGAAGTCGCCCGCGCCCTTGAACGGGAATTCGGCCACGAGCGGGTGCAGGGCGTGCATGTTGAACGCGAAGGAAAAGCGAGGCCCGAGCGCACCCCCAGCCATTCCGAAATGCTCCAGGCCGACCGCACCGGCATTGGCAACGATCAGGCCAAGGAGTTGATGACGAATATCTGGAAGGCGACCCGAAACGGTTCAGAGTTCAAGGCCACGCTCGAGGAGCGAGGCTGGATATTGGCGCGAGGCGATCGCCGGGATTTTGTCGCGATTGATCCCTCGGGCGGCATCCATAGCATCGCGCGCCGGATCGAAGGTGTGAGGGTCGCCGATATCCGCCAGCGCTTTGCCGACCTCAATCCAAGGGATCTTCCGGGCGTCGCCGAGGCCAAGCAGGTTCAGCGTGGGCGTCTTGAACCCATCGAACGTCAGCGCGGCGCGCCATCCCAACGGGCAGGCCGACCATCAGAGCCGGTTACGGCAAAGAAAGCGCGAGGACCAGCCACACCGCGTGGTCCCCGCCTGAAACCGTCGCCTGTCCGCGTCGGCGACTCTCTGTTCAGTGCGCTTCTTGGAGAGAAGCCGACGCCGCAGCCGAAACCGGCGATATCGGCATCGCGTCGCGAAGAACAGGAAGCATCGCGGCGGCGACAAGAACTTCTCAGGCAATTGTCGCGCGAAGTACCTCCGGAAACCGAACGCGATGCGATCATCGAACGTGATCGTGGGCGAGACCGAACGCGGGGGTGACAGGCCCGGCGCAGGGGCATCGCCGGAGCCGAACTCAGGTCAGCCCCGGACGAAGTCAGGCACGACATTGCCACCCGGTGGTTTTCGCTACGCAGCGCGCAGCCTGACAAAGAAGGCCGCTCTACCCCGCGCTTTCTGGCTCACCCGATTCAAAGCAGCTCGTGACGAAACTCTCGCGCCGCCGATCATGCCCCAGCGTCCCATCGCCCATGGAGGCATGAGCCAGGCGCAGCTTGCCGATCTCATCGCCGCCACGGAAGGCAAAATCACCTGGGCCGAATATTTTCAGAAATGGGGTGGCCGAGGACCGTCGTTGCAGTGAGGCTTTCGCGCGGGCGAAATCCGTCCGTTTCGCATTGAAACGCGCCCAGGTTGCGCTTTAGACTGCCGCTTATTTTACGGAGACCATTATGAGTGACGATCTAACGCTTCCATGGAGCATAGAAGACGGGGCGAAAGCGTTTAAGCAGGTATTCAAGATATTTGATGAGATCGCCAAACGGACACGAGGGGCCGCTGACTACTTCGTAATGAGACGACGCCGGAATGCTGCGGAAGACATCGACTATCTGCGCTTCGGCCAGGGAGGAAGCTTGCCGAATGTCGCGCGGATAGCGCGTGGAGAAGGCACTTCTGAGGATTTTGCCGAAATCAAGCGCCACATGAATGAAACGGCAGAACCGGTCGAGCAGGTCATTATAAAACTAACGTCGGCCGGAAATTCGAAGCTCATACGAGAGAAAATCGGTATCGATGCGCTCGCCCTTCTTGAGAAAATCATCTACGGCGATCAGGGAGTGGGTGGCAAGACGGCCGTCCGCCACGCTCTCTATGACCTATCGAACCTCGATAGCAATCCGGGCGCTGCGCAAGATAAAGCAAAAGCTATCCTGAAATTGATCGAACAGCTCAACCTCGACATCATTAGCCTTCACAATGCGCTTCTCAAGCACAGGGCGAAGCGGGCCAAAGACGCGGCGAAAAAAGCCGAAGAAAAGCTAGTAGCAAAAGCAGCGCCAGCGGCGAAAGAAAAACCGCCAGAAAAAGCAAAGCCAAAAACCACAAAGAAACCTGCTGCAAAGAAAACGACAAAAGCAAAAGCTGCGAAACCTCCGAAGAAGTGAAGGTACGTCGATTTTCGGACGATCAATCAGCCTTCATAATACGGGTTCTTCGACGCACGCTTGGAAGCTTGCTCGATCTTCCAGTATGGCGGGGCGAAGAAGCGAACGCCATTTGCCATACCCGCAAGCCAAAACAAGCCGCTCCCTTCGGTGAAGCCCATCAACTCATACGGTAGGTAGAGGGCGCGGCTTACCTGATTCCAACTTATACCTTCGCTCTTCTGTCCTGTTCCGCTTGACAGGTTCTCGCTTGTGTTGGCGGCGATCAAGGTTGTTTGACCGGCACGCCGCGACATCCAGTCGGCCGTTGTCAGATCGTTGGGCGCAAAGCCCTGCACGACCCCGGCATTGGCAAGGAATGACTCCCAGCGCTCGTTATAGAGCGCTTTGAGCTGCGCAAGGTCCTGGCAGATTCCGGCTATCTGCACCTTGTAACCGCGCACGAGGCCGAAGGCGTCTTCGAGCGGGCCGAGGTGGCCGAGCGCTGGCATCTCGTCAATCATCAGCAAGGTACGAATGCCGCCGGGACGGTACAGGGCGCGCAGCGCCGATACGACCACAAGGCGCAGCCATGTGCTGTGAGTCCGCATCCGTTCAGCGGGCAGCATGACATAGACCGTCGTCGGCTTGTCCTTCAGGCCCCGAAAATCCACGCCATTCTTGCGCAGGTCGTTGCGCATCGGTTTGGAGAGCAGCCAGCGCGTTTGCGTGTCGGCAGTCGAGCGGATGCTCGACAATTCATTCGTGTCGCGTCCGGCAAAGCGCGAGGCAAGGCTTGCTATCTCGTAACCGCCATCGATCGCCATCTGGGTTGCCACGTAACGGAGGCCGCCGACGAGCCGCTCATAGGCTTTTCCGTTCTCGGAGTAAGATTCGTACCGCTCGGGCTCGGTCAGCATCTCGCGCACATTTTCGAGATTGGCCGCGTGACCATTCTGCAATTTTTCCCACATGATGAGCGCGACCACGAGGCCGAGCGCCGATTCCGACCAGTGCGGGTCTTTGCTCTCGATCTTGATCAGCGCTTCGCCAAGCGCCGCTGCATCGTCGTAAAAGGTCGACGAGTCCGAATCGAGCCCAGCCAACGGGTTGAATCCCGCCGAGCCAAGCCCAAGGACGTCGAAAGGATTGAGCAAGATCACATCGCCGATTGTTCGGCGATAGTCGGCAGTAACAGCGGCCAGCTCGCCCTTGGGGTCGATGACGATGATTGATTGGCCCTCGATGCTAAGCAGATTTGGAATGAGGAAGCGCGTTCCTTTCCCCGTGCCGTTGGGCCCGAACAGCAGCAAGTGCCGTTCGCCCTGATAGGCGATCTTGCTGCCCACTTGCTGCGAGGTATCGTCATAATGTCGTCCGAGGTTGATGCCGCTCGTCATGGACTCGCTCGCGTCTGTCATCCGGTCAGCTCAATTGGGAAAAGTACGGTCATGCAGCGACGGCGAAGTCTTTTCGCCACGCGCGGCGGCCTGTGCTTCGGATTCCGAGGCTGCTTTGGCCGAGCCGTAGACGCCGGTGTTTCGGGGCGACGGTTGGCTTGGCGCACCGAGGCCAACGGCGACAAACGCAACACACATAAAGAGCCCGAGCGCCAATCCCCACGGGGGAACGTGAGCGAATTCAAGAAACGCCGCGCCCGCCGCGAGGGCGAGCGCGGTCAGCGACGCCAGGAGTAACCACCCGAAAAGATCGGTGCGGCTCATCACCGTCCCTTGCACTCGCGGTCGAGTTCGTTGAGGTGCCCCGACATCAATTCGTTCATAGTGCTGAAGTTGATCGCATTCTTTTGGCGCGCGATACAGGCTTCCGCCTTGGCCCGATCCACGTTGGCTTTTAACAGGGCACCTTCCAGAGAGACGAGATAAGCCAAGACCGCAATCACGGACGCCTTCAGCGCGATGACGGCGGCCGCTTCAATCCGCGCACCGAAAGATGATCTCGGGCTCAACACCTTTCCGAAATCCGCCCTAAGGCCTGGCAGAAAATTGCGTACGTGCCCCGCAACACCTGTCAGATTGCTGAGAACGCCCGAGAGCACGCCGTGGCCGACACCGCCCGATCCGGCCTGTCCACCCGTTTCTTTTGCGATCAGGATCTGGCAGATTTCGGCTTCGCTATAGCCGGCTTTCGCCAAGCGCGCGCGCTCGGCCTCCACAAAGTTCTCGGCTGTTGTGGTCGTGCTTGCAGTCGACATTGGGTCCTCCTCTTTTTGCATTGAGACAGGTGCTGGCAATGCTATGATCTGGGGCGACGGCGTGCGGGACGTCGCGCTCTCGCGCATGCGCCGCCGCGCTTTGGTCGCTTCGATAGTAAAGAGCATCGTGGCAAGAGTTGCCGCGAGGGTGGCGCCTTGCCACCAGAGCGGATCACCGAATGGCGGATGGCGATAACCCCAAAGCGCGAGACCATTGGCGCTGGCCGCCGCCGTCGCCAGCGCAAGGTTGATGGAGAAGCCGCGATGCGGGGCGTGTGCAGTGAGGTCTGGTTCTTCCGACATGGATGATCTCCTTCAAAAACGGCCAAAGCGGCGGACCATGTGGATCATTGGCAGCACGTGGCGGAGTTGAATCATTCCTCGAAAAGGGGAAATCCCCCGAGCGAACCGCACGGGCGGCGGAATTGGCCGAAACGACCGACCCCGTATCGCGGGCCGCTTCAGTACGTCGCTCGTGACGGCAGGGGCCGCTGCTTTTGGCGCACTGATGACGACCGATGCCTCCGGTGTTTCGTGGGGGGCTGCGGCTGGAGGGACCAAAGGTGGTCGTGCGGTCTCTTCGTGTGGCGGTTCGATCCGGGATGGTGGGGCCACTGCCGGTATCCGCGTTGACTCCGGTTGGACGGTCGCGCCGATCTTTGACCGGATCGATTGGTGCATGTGATCCAACTGGAAATATTCCACCAGTACCGGTGCAGCCTGGTAGGCTCCAAGGACGGCGGCAGCGGCGACGATTGCCGGATGGATTTTCGCAATAGTGGTGGCAACCGATAGACCGCCCGTCGGCAAAGAGGGATTGATTGCCTCCTCGGCCATTTCTACCGCCTCACTGTTAGGGTCGTGTCGCTCGGCTCGTCGCCAAGAAGCACCCAAATGGATTCGATGAAGCAACCTTGGGCCGCATGGTATCCATATTTGCTTTCATAGGCGGCGAGCGGGGTGAGCGATTGGAAGTCGGTCGCACCGATTTTTGGTGCATCGCCCCCATTGACAACGGTGCCGCTCTGCGCGCCTGTGCGGTCACTGGATTCACTAAGGCACACATCACCGCATAGCCCGCATCCGGAATATTCGACCGCGGACACGAAATGCAGCGGGGCATATGGGCACGCGCGTTTGCGGCCACAGACTTGGCAGGTCCAAAGGTTCGTATTGACCGCTGTTAGATTGTTAGACGAAAGAGCGTTCATAGCGCGCAGCCTCCACCCTTCGCCCAGACCTATCGTCTAGGGCGTCCATTGAGCCAAAGTTGCTATCATCCAGTGCCTCTCCTCGAGGCAGACACGTGAGCACGTACGCCCCTCGCGAGAGGAGACGCCCTTGAATTTTCGCCACTCGGCTGAGCGGCAGTTACTGTCTGAAACCAAATACGTTAGGCCAACGCGGTAACGTCACCCGCGGACTTCGTGGCACCGCTTCCGAACGCGCAGCGCCGTTCCCAGTTACTGGGAAACCTTTACCACATAATTTGGGTTGAGGGAAACCATTCCCACGATTTTTTTTAGCCGAGCTGTGCTCGCTTTGGCCGCCCGGCTATCGCTTTGATTATGTGTAGCCCGGCCGCGTCTCCCGGACCCTGCGAACGAAGTTCGCGCATGCCCACGTAACGATTGACTGCTTTCAACAAGCTTTTGTCCTTCGCGCCCACGACCTCGCTTTCAATCGCACCGAGAGCGTCGAATTGATCTGCCCAGACTTTTTTCAGGAATTGCGGTGCCGACAATTCGGTTAGCTCGGGATACTTTGCGCGCTCGTCCCACAAAGGACGATCGACAGCAGCCGTCTTCGCCTTCCTTAGAACACGCTCGATCTCGGCGGCAGTCTCTTGCCACTTATGCTGTGGCACACCTTCAATTTGCAGCAGTTGTATTATCGCGGGCGCCAAAATTCCTTCTGCGTTCTGCTCCTTTTGTTGAGCGGTATTTTTATACTCCTTTGTAGGAGCGCTCGCAATAGTTGCATTTCTGAAATGCTCGATATCTACCTCAAGTGGCTTGACGCCCTCTCCGACGTTGACAAGCACCACCGACCGAGGTGGGGGCACCGTTAAGGCTGATCTCCACTCCGACAATTCCTCAAGAAGGTTTGGGGTTGTACGCGTCTTCTTTTTGGCCGTGGATACCGGCGTCGGCGTGCTCTTGCTGGATCGCCCACGCGGCATTCTTTTCGCCCCCTTTTTTGGGTTCGACCGTCCTGTGTTGGTGACACGTGTTGACATGCTGGGAAGTCTACGAGATCTGGCCAGTTTAGCCTAGATGCACCTTGCTGTCCTTAGGTAGTTAAATGCTGCCCGGACTTGGCGGCCTGTGGGCAGCGGCGACGGCGGTCGGCTCGGCTTTGACGGGCGTTGACGTGGCTTGGCCCTTCGCCTCTATGCTTTGCGTTCGATGTTGATCGGGCGCATCGGGCTTGGCCACAACATCTGCATGATCGAGCTTCAGCGCTGCCAAATTCGACCGAGAGCCCGGCTTGTTGGGGAGCGCCGGTGTGTCGGCGGACACGGATGCCGCCGGATCATCTTGGGCGCGACTCGCCGCCTCGGCCAGCTTGTTGATCCGATCCAGATTGCTGGCGGGCGTATCGCTGTTTGGTTTAGCGTCGCCGGGAGGAGTCGCGCCAGACGTTGTCGGCGCGTTCGGATCGGCTTCCGCACCAGGCGCGCCATCGAGGGACGGAAGTTCTTTTGCCCTTTCGGCCTTCATTCGACTTTTATCGCGCCCGTCCTGCAATGCGGTCCCGTTTGAGGAATTTGAATGGGTCTCAATTGCCGCTTGAATTCCGTTCAGATCGACGCCGGAGCCTCGGCTTGCTCCGCTGTCGCCACCGGACGGTGCGGCAGCGGCGGTTTGGGATACGGCGTTCGCGAGGCCGGCGAGCTCGCCTAAACTGCGTTCCAGCATCGTCTGATTGCCTGCGGACGGTGTCGCGACGAGCAACTGTGCGATATTCATCGTCACGTTGCGTATGCTGCGCTGGAGGCCGATGATGACCTGTTCGGACTCAAGAATCTGTTGTTGGCGTTTGTCGAGATAGGCCGAGCTGCGCATGAACTCCGCAACGCGTTGGAGTTCATCCTCATTATGATTGTTGGCCCCGGTGAAATCCTTCATGGCAATTTCACTAAAAAGTATAGTTATCTAAAATACCTTCTTTTTACCATCGAATGCTTAAGGTTTGATGAATATTCCTACCTAAGGTTGTATTACCTAAGCCAGATCAAATATTTAGCGGGCACTGCAAAAACGCGCATTTCGCCGTCATCGACCGCAACGGCCATGAGGTTTACGGGGCAATGACCGATGCGGTGCGAACGGACGCGCTATCGGGCACGCTCGCATTCTGTCCGTCGCACCGTCTCCCGTCGCGGCCACCCACATCCTGGCCGCGAAGGCACGTTCTTCGGAGCCGATCACATCCGCGTAGATCGCGGTGGTGCGCAGCGAGGCATGGCCGAGCCATCGCTGCACGAGATGCGGCGGCACGTTGGACTGAAAGGCGTTTACACCGAAGCCATGCCTCAACCCTTTGGGCATCGCGGGAGTCCCGGCGATCCTGGCCGCAGCCATCACCGCCTTGACGCGCCGCCACGCGGTGGTGCGGCTGCATGTCCAGAGACGCATGCCTGAAAGATCGGGATCGCGCTGCGCGTCGCGTATATGGAAATGCCGATCAAGCTCGTTCAGCAGGTCGGGCGGCAGAGGCACCTGCCGAACGACACCGCGCTTGCGGCGTTTCAAAGTCTGGATGCCCGCGACACCACTTTCGATATCGATCGCGGCTGGTGTCAGGGCGAGCACCTCGGAGATGCGCGCGCCACTGAAAGCGAGCACAAGGCAAAATAAGCGATCAGCCGGAGGAAGCCCCTCTGCCGAGGCGAAGAAGCGCAGCCGCTCGGCGGCGTTCAGATATTTGCGGTTGCCGGATGGACCAAAAAGGCTGCCGCCACCATGAAGCTGCTCATGCATCGCTTCCTCTGAAACAGAATGGCCGATTCTGTTTCAGCACAGGAACGCTCCGAGGCTTCAGCGAGTTAGCTCATGTTGGGCAGAATTGGATGTGGTTCCATACGCAATCTTTCGGCCGGAATCAACAATGATTAGGCCGTTTGCAACAGTATCGGCCATTCCGTTGCAAGTCTTTCCAAATTTTGGCGCCTTTAATACTGGCCGTAGTGCTGTGGTCCTCGATCTCGACCACTGCTTTGGCGGAGTTTCTCGTCTCTGGCCTGACGCTGGCGCAGTACGAAAAACTCATTGCCCAGCTCAAGACCATCTACGACGAACGTCAGCCCGACGTCGTGCTGTTCGGCGAAAATCACTGCCAGAAGCAACCGTATGAATTTCTTGCTGCCGACGCGACAATCACCATGCATGCCGGCGCGCACTTTGTCGGTGCCTTCATCGAAGAGCCCGCCGAGTTTCAACCCTGGTACGACCGCATCATCGCCAACAGTCGAATTAAGAACGCGACCCCCGAGCAGCGACAGGCAGCTGAAGCGTTCGAAGGGAAAATGATCAAATCGGATGTGGACTCCGTGGCAGTCGATTGTCCAGCCGGCGTTGCAAGTGCCCGTGCCGTTGCCGACGTCACAATGGCTACGCGGCTTGCCGCCCATGACATGGCCTATCGGGCGTCCGACTACACAGGCGACGCATCCGACGCATTGCAAGCGCAGTTTGCCAAAACCCATGACCCGGCGCTTCGAGGGCAGCTCGACGCCGTGCGTCTCGACGAACGGCGCGCCGCGAAAGTTATCAAGACCGTGATGTCCGTCGGCCACGTCTTCGTCATTCGCGGTGCGAAGCACTTTCTTCAGAAGTCGGACACTGCGATGCGCGAGAACCTAGCGGGGCTCAAGGTTCTTACTTTCATATTCGACGACACCGGCCACGAGCTCAGCGACGTCCAGGCGCAAATTAAAAAGGCGGGCCTCTTTACCTTCAACCCGCCCGACTACGTCATCGACGTTACTCCCCAACATGCCGGTATCTATCCGTGGCCACAGGAACGCAGGGTGTCGAGGTAGCCGCGCACTAGCATCGTTTTTCATAGAAGTAGTGCGGCGGACGGTCGCTTCTAACCGACGCCAAACTCTTCCGACGAATGCCATCGGCAAGCCGCCCCATGCTTGCCGAGCGCGGAGCGGTTGAAGGTCGAGACTTTCACGAGATCACCGTCGACGTCGCGCGCCCCGATCGTGATCCATTGCGGCGTTACGTTCACGAACTGGACGACAGGCACTCTTGCCGGAATGCCGAGCTTCAGCACCGACTCCGGACCTTCCGTCATCGCCGGCCCTATCTTGCCGTTGTGGTAGCTCCACCGGAATCCGGGCCATTTGTCGGCCTCGACTTCGACCGATCGAGCTTTGAGGTCGACCATGACCGACAGCCCTCCATAGATGAATGCTCTCGGGCCCTTGATCCGGCACCGCAGGCTCACCGGATCGGCTGACGCCGGAACGGACACAAGAAGCGCAAACAGGGCGATCCCTGCTGCTGCGGGCATGAGCCAACGAGCGCATCCAAACATCATACTCATCACCATCGATGACGACTTTGAAGCGCCAATGGTGGCGACCTCCGTCGCGTAAGCATAGGCGCCCAGTTTGGGGCTCCGGGCTTCGGTGTGTACAAACTCAGGCCGGCGTCGCCTAATCCAAATATGCTATCGAATTTTTAGACAGGCACGTTGCGTTTTGTTACCGTTGCCACGTAGACAATTTCGGTAATGCTCATTTTCGAATGACCCGCTTGCTGGGAACGCCATGAGTCCTGACAAGTATTCAGAATACACCATCGAGATCCATTCATCAGGCCGCTTCTTTATCATCGAGAAGCGTCGCAACGGTGCTGAAGAGGTGTTGATTGGAACTTTTGCCTCGCGCGAAGCCGCGCAGCAGTGGATCGAGAAGGGGCGCGTCCCACGGAGTGGCGCGGCTGATTAAGCAGTCGCGCGCAACGCACGCGCCGATTCCTCTTAGCGGTAAACCTCGTTGACGGGCGATGATAATTCCTCGACCCCGATGCTTAAGTGACGAAGAGTTAATCAAGATAATTCAAGTTAAATCAATAGCTTGGTGGCCATCCGACGCGTCGTGCGACTGCGCCAGATCCACGCTTCGCATCCAGTCCAGGCTATCCCTCGTTTTTCGATGAGCAGAAACTGCACGACCTAGACGCCCGCCGCGTTCCGTCGCATAATTGTCATATGAAAAAAGGCGATGTTACCTGTCCCGATTGCTCGGCCGGCTACCGCCGGATCGAACTCGAATCGCAAAAGGGCAACGCGGGACACTATAAGTGCCTCGTCTGTGATCGCGTCCTCGAAGTGTTCGACGGATCTTCTGAAATCGCCTATCGCTTAACCGTGCAGCCGGCGGACTTACGCCCAGCGCGCCGATGAAGCCGCGCCGATCATAGCTCTGATCGTCGAGCGCAGTGTAAAGCAGTGCTCTGCCAACCTTCGCGTGGATCTACCGCATCACATCTCAGCGCGCGAACTCTGCTCGATTGAAACTGTCGAGAATCGCGCATCGGTCGCGTTTTGCAGAACGCGTCGTCATCAAAAACATTCGCGACCTTATCATGTGAGCAAATTGTCATGTCGTGGGCTTACACATTGAAATATGAAGTTTAGCAGCTGCCAGCAGGGAGCCGTCTGCCAGGCTATTTTTTCGATGGTCGAAATGAACGATCTCTTGCGCGCCCGGAATGTCGCCACCACCGACGCTCCATATCTACGTTTGTTGCAGCTTGGCGATTTTGTTCGGCGTTCGCGAGGCGGCTGGCGGTTTGGCACGAAGATTGTTGCTGATCAGGTCGTTGAGAGGCTCATAGCCGCAGGTCAAGCGGAGATTCACGGCGACCGCTTGCGGCTCAAACGAGATGTCCAGCGCTAAGCATACTTGCCGCGACGGCCAAGCAAATCTTCGACGCCGTTATTCTCCTTCCGGGGTCGAGAAGTCCAAGAGGTTGGCCATACTGGGCACCGAGTTACTCGCATCGATTGCAGGGAATGCAGAACGCCAGCCATTCCCTGGGCGCAAGCGGGGCCACCCAAATCGCGAGTCGAGCTAACTCAAAGTCATGATGTCTGATGCCCGCCATCTGCCAACTTCCTTGCCATACTTATAAGTCCTCATGGCAAAGCTATAGGCGCCAGCCGGCCCGCGGAGGTTTCTTCGCGCGGTTTGCAGTGCTTCTTCGACGGTTGCCCCGGAATGCGTTCGGCGCTCGATTACGTGGGACTCACCGCCGCTTTCTGGTTCGCTCATTATGTCGATGATGAAGATCATGTCACCATGATGCCGACCAGCTTTGGCTTTGGATCGCGACCCAGAAAATCCTTCAAGGCTTCGGCAATCCTGGCGTCGTGCTCGGCCTATGAAGTCGAATATCCAGGCGCTAGGGTGTTGACGCTCCGTCCCCGAAATAAGTGCCGTATGTTCGGAAGTCCCAGGACTTCGCAAAAGCCATCGGATCATCTCGCTCATACCCCTGGAGAAGATCGTCGCTCGTATAAAGCCGGTCAGGTTTGCCGTAGGCCAACATGCGTGCCCCCGCTCAACGAAATAAAGGAATTGTGACGTCCTGCGATCAATAATGAACGAATTGTGGCGTGAGAAAATTGCACTCTCAAGTCGAGTTAGCTAACGTGCGGCCGTTGATTTAACGATTTTGGGAATTATTGGGATGCGCGCTATTGTCGTTGCGGCCTTGTCGCTGGTGGCTCTTTGCGGTCCTGCTCAGGCCTGGTGGGACGAAGGCCACATGCAGATTGCCTATATTGCCTACAACAAGCTCACTCCAGCCGTGAAGGACCGGGTGGATACCCTGCTCAAGCTCAACCCCGACTATGGGCAGTGGACCGCGGGCGCGCCCGCTGGCATCGAGAAAACGTACGCATTCGTGCATGCGGCGACTTGGGCGGACGACATCAAGGAGAAGCCGAATTACCACAACGGCGATGTCACGGATGCCGATGCCGGGCAGAATGTCGGATACACCGATCGTTCGAAGCACGACTACTGGCACTACAAGGACATTCTGTTCTCGCCGGACGGTACGCACATGCCCCCACCGCCGCCGGTCGACGCAGTGACACAGCTCAAGAAGATGATCGACATACTGCCGTCCACGTCTGGTGCGACGGACGACCTGCGGTCCTATGATCTTGTCTGGATGCTGCACCTTGTCGGCGACCTCCATCAGCCGCTCCATGCCGTTGCGCGTTACACGGCCCAGATCTCTGGCGCAAACGGCGACAGGGGTGGCAATGAAGAGCATGTCATCCCCGCGACGGGAGAGACCATCGCATTGCATGCGTATTGGGACCGCATTTTTGGAGGTTACGCATCCGTATTCGGTGCGATCTATGATGCGACCCACGGCGGAATATCCAGCATCACTCCGGACGACGCGAAGGCCAAGATCCTCGATCCTGAAGTCTGGGCCCAGGAGAGCTTTGAGCTCGCAAGACAGAACAGCTACGCTGCGCCCATTCGCGTGGATAAGACTGCGGTGGAGCTGACCAGGGACTACGAGACCAACGCCCGGACGATAGCGCGCAGCCAAGCGGCGCTCGGCGCGGCCAGGCTCGCCAATCTGCTGAATATGGCTCTCCAATAGTCAGGCTCGACGCGATGGCCATGTCCACGTCTGAAACACCGAGCACTTTGGTCGCGCTGGGGCGTTCGTTGCCGAATTTTGCCAAGGCGCTAAGCGGTCAAGACGCTGTGACGATTGTTGCAATCGGCTCCTCCTCTACCGAGGGCGATGGCGCCAGCAGCCCGGACGCGTCGTATCCGAGACGGCTGGAAGCCACCCTCGCGGATCGGTTTCGCACCCCAACGATACACGTCCTGAATCGCGGCGCCGGTGGCGAGGAGGCGCCGGACGAGGTCGCACGTTTTGACAGGGACGTTCTGGCCAACAAGCCGGCTCTCGTGATCTGGCAAGTCGGCACCAATGCGGCATGGAAGCACTATGTGCTGGATGACGTACGGGCGGCGATTGTTAAGGGCCTCGACGATCTTTCGACCATCGGTGCCGATGTCGTGTTGATGAATCTCCAGTTCGCGCCCGCGTTGCTCGATCAACAGGAAGCGCCAACGCCTGAGACGCAGCAGATGCTGGATATCATTGCGACAATCGCCAGGAACTCCGGCGTCGCCTTATTTCGGCGGTTTGAAATCATGCGCTACTGGCATGTTGACCGAGGCATTCCGTTCGACCAGATGATCAGCAATTTCGACGGCAATTGGCTCCATCAGAATGATTGGAGTTACAAATGTGTTGCGAGTGCACTTTGCGACGGTCTCGTCGAAGCTCTGGATTGACTGATGCCAGTTCAACGGCGACTGGCGCGCGATGCGGAGCGACGAAGATCCGGGCCGCACAGGCGCTCCGACAACGGCTGGCGCGAGCGCGACGGGCTGGGAAGTTGCCCCTCCCGTTGTTGGCAATCCACTAGAATACGATCGACACAGCAGGTACCTTCCTGTCGAACCGAATGGCTCGCGCTCCAAACATCACCAAATGCATTTCCAACAAGAATGATTGTAGACCTGACCGGTCCTACGGCCTGGGGACACCCATGCGCTCTTTGAACCGGTCTTGCTGGGGGCCTCATGTCAGCGCGACGCGACGACAAATTTGAACATTTGAGTGAGCTCGAGATGCTAACGCCTGCGATACAGAAGTGGGTCCGCGCGAAGAAATGGACCGAATTTCGCGATATCCAGCGTACGGCAATTCAGACCTTGTCCACTGGAGACCGAACAAACGATGATCTGATCCTGTGCGCTCCGACCGCGGGCGGCAAAACGGCTGCAGCCCTTCTGCCTCTGCTCAGCAGGATATCGCGCGCACCAGGATCACCCAGTTTCGAGATTATGCTGATAAGCCCTCTCCGGGCATTGATCCGGCAGCAGGCCGATGAGGACGGAGATGTGGCGAACCTGGCAGCGGCCGCCGATGGCAGGAAGGTTCATCCATGGATGGGAGACATCTCGGTCACAGTTAAAAATCGCAGCTGGGACAGCCCTAACGGGATTCTCCTGATAACGCCGGAATCGCTGGAGTCGATGTTCATTCATCGCGCCCGCGAGATGCCTGAGCGGTTCTCACAATTGACGGCGATTGTCATCGATGAACTGCACGCCTACTTTGACAGCCCCCGCGGCACCCAACTCATTTCTTTGCTGGCTCGGCTCGATACGAGGCTGCAGCGCAAGACGCCCGTTCAAAGAATTGCCCTTTCAGCCACGCTTGGTGATGGAAGTCCCCAAACCATCGATTCCCTTTACCGCTTCCTCAGGCCATCCTCCAGTCCGCAGCCCAGAACGCCGACCGAACATAGCAAGCAGCGTGCCGGTGAAGCGCTCCTCGATATTCACCTGATTGCCGAGCTTGAAAAGCAGCAGCCGGTCTCCGAGGCTATGAGAGCGGCGCATGCCCCCACTCCCGCCCAAGCCCGGATTGTGGAGCATCTGCGCAGTGTTTTTGACGCCGGCCAGAAGCAAAAGAAAGGATTGATCTTCACGAACTCGCGGCACGACGCGGAAGACTATGCGCGCTGGTGTGAAGGCGATTCTGCCGGAGCCGTCTCGTCCTACTCCGAGCCGCCGGAGGAGGAAGAGTCCTCCGCCGAAGAGGCGGAACTCGAATCGTCCCGTTCGGACCAAATGCAACTCCAGACAGACGGTAAACACGATAGCCGGCGCTTTCGTCCCCACCACGGGTCACTGAACAAGAAAGCGCGTGAAGCCGCCGAGGCGCGCATGCGCAATCCGGAGCTCGCATCGACACTGGTCTGCACCACCACGCTCGAGCTTGGTATCGATGTCGGCGCGATTGAAGAGGTCGCCCAGATTGGACCAAGCCCCACGGTGGCGTCCCTCCGCCAACGCATGGGAAGGTCCGGGCGTCTTGCTTCCCTGGTTCCTCGTGGACACGTCTCGCCAACAAAGAAGGCGCAGCAGCCGCGTCTCCACGTATTTCTGAGAGAACCGAGCCTCGACGACACCTCGTCTCCACTCGACCGCCTGCGACTACCGGTCTTCCAGACGCTCGCCCAGATCGAACTGCTTCGAGACAAGCGCTTTGAGACCCCCAACGCCTCACGGATAGATCTATCTACCCTTGTTCAACAGCTGCTCTCCATCATTTACGAGCATCGGGAGGAGGGTATCACGCTTGGGAAAGCGAGAGCCGTTCTGACAACGAGCGGACCGTTTCGGGGCACGCTTGAAGCACTCTACCGCGAAGACGCACGAAGCATTTTCGATGCGACCATTCACCGGCTCTCGTCGCGACGGCCGGCGCTCATCGACGTTGACCATATCGACGGCGTCGAGGGTGACGACGTCGAGATATTCCTGACTCCCGAGGGAGAACGGCTCATCAACGCTCACCTCGTCTATACCGCGTTTCGTACACCGCTCGAATACACGATACGTTCGAGCACAGGCGTGATCGCCTCGGCGCCCCTTACCGGCGGCTTCTCCGTCGGAGAGAATATCTGCATCGGCGGAAGAGCCTATGAGGTCGCTGAAGTGAGCCATACAAAGCGTGTCGTGTACGTCAGGCCGGCATCGGCCGGACGAGCGCTTCACTTTCGCGGCGAAGCGATCCCGGTATCCCAGGCCGTCATAGAGCAGATGAAAGATCTGTACCTTGCCCCCGAGAAGAATTTTAACAAGCGATTGGAGGAGCTTGGTACTACTAACCCAGACGTGCGGCGTCTCGCGAAAGAGGGTCGCGAGACATTTTCCCGCGAGGGGCTCGCGACCTCCATCGTTCCGCTCGATTACACGAGCACGGACCTTTGGGTGCTCCCGTGGCTGGGCATTCGACGCATGAACGCACTCTATCTTCTCCTGCGCTCAGCACGGCTCCCTGTGATGCGCAATGGCCTTGCACTGATCATACTGGATCGCTCGACAAACCAGGTTGCCGAAGCCATCATTGGCGCGGGGTTGCTTCAAACCGAGAATCGTTCGTGGACCGACATGATGGATCTGGTGCGGTTTGCAGGCGGCGTTTCGACAGGCAAGTTCGATCATTACCTCAATCCTACACTTCGACGCGCCGATTTCGCACGCAGCCAGGTCGAGCTCAACGGCGTGATAGACTGCCTCAAGGCTCTTGCGTCGCCGCCGCGATCTAGCCAAAAGGCGAAAGCGCGCTAGGCACGCCTCCCGGGCCATCCCATTCGCCCCAAACCTCAAAACGGGCCCCAAGCCTCAAGCACGCGACCTTCGCATCGATCAGCAATGACGAAAGCATGAATACTGGATGCGGTTCATCGCCGGGATCACCCGTACCCTGACGCCACTTGGTGAGGCTGTCCTCCCAGAATTTGGCACGGATGTGCGGCTGGAAAATGATGACCCGTTTGTCCAGCAAGGTACGCCCGCGCATCTTTTCCAGGGCCTTCACGAACTCGCTCGTGTCGAAAGATGGGTCAAACTGCCCGTTCTTCCCCGATACAATGAACTGGCCGATTTTGCCATGATCGCTGCCACTACCCATGATCGCGCTCAGTAATGTTTGGGGCTCCAAGCGCGGTAGGTTTTTTATTGCCTGGGTGACGACGAGCTCGTAAGCACCGATCGAAACCCGACGCGCGGAGCCATCGGAGTGGGCCCCCTTGGCGTGAATATGCGTCACGGAACGGGCTGCGGGCACGATCAACACGAAATCAGCGACCTCGTTCGGTTGATCATGGCATAGGAGATACCACTCGGTCGCGCTCTTGATGAAGCTGAGCTCTGCGACGCGATGGACGACATAGCTGAAGAGATCATCGCCCGTTTTGACCCGCCGGAAGTTGCTGGACGAGCGCGTAACCGTCCATGGGTCGGGCTTTTCCTTGGTAAGGTCGAAACGCCGCGTTCCGCAGTTGCGTTCGATCCAGCGCCAGTCCTCGAAAGGAACAGAGGGCGTCTCCGGCAAAAACAGCCGCTGCCGATCGAGAACATGCCCACTCTCGAACCGGATCGTCAACGCGGATGGCCCGGGTTCGGTCTCGATCGCATCGAAAGTCTCGTAGGCGCGAAGGAAGCTTTCGCCCACCGGCGCCGGCAACCGCCTCACATTGTCGAGTGACAGACGGATCTCTCTGCCGACGCCGCGATGAATGACGACATCAAATTCTACGAACGCCTGCCGGTCCCAGAAGGCACGCACGGGAACGACCATCTCGGTGCCACGCATGGTGACGCGGTGAGGCGTTCCGATGATTTCAAGCTGGGCATGGGATAACCAATCCTGCTTGACCTCAGTTCTATCGTTCTCGATCGGGATCGCCTCATTGATGGCCTCACCCAGATCCCATTCGATCTCGAACGGCTCTTTCGCGTCGGAGAGTAACGCCGCGTCAATCTCCTGGCTCAAATAGCGCAATCGATTTTGGGACCGATCGGCCGTAGCGCCCTTCGGCGCGGGCGCGGCCGCGGCCTTCCGCGCGCCTTCGACAAGGCTGCTCAGAAGATCTAGGTGCCGCAGATAGTCGGCGGCGTCCTTGGTCGGCCCCACCCATACGACCTGATGCTTGCGAGAGTAACCCACCGCCCCACGCTTCTTGCGCTGGGGTAACGGCGTCTCGAGGAGCGATCGAACGGAGGAATACGCAAATGTCCGAAAGCTGACCGGGTCGATGGCCTCCCTGAGGTCTCGTCCTTGCAATATCTGCCTGTCAGCCTTGAAAACTGTCGGCCGATGCATTCCGTCCAAAGCGAGGCTAAGCGCCTGCCCCTTGACCAGTGCGGCGTCCAACAGCTCATGAGGAACCGGTTCGATCTGCTCCGCAATAAGGCGTCCCGTCCCTGACTCCGCTTCAATCAGGCTCGCCAGCTTCCGTCCGAGAGCCTCTTGGGTCGCAGAGACGGCAATATAGGACGGCAGAACCGCGATCGACAGAAGTTCGTGCGCAACATTCCTCAAGTTCGGCTGGTCCACCCGCATCCAGGATGGCTTCGTCTTCGTCCTGACAATCCGGCCGCTAATCCAGCCATGCTTTCCTACAGAGAGTTCGTTGAGGAGACTTGCGTCATCGTTGGGATCGCCGAGGCGCACGTGGGCTCGCGCAGTATCCTGATCAAACTGTATGAAACCGCCCGTCACCTGAATGATATCGCCGGAGCCCTTTGACGGAAAGGTCGAAGACGCCAGAGCTTCGATGCTCCGCGCGATCTGAAGCCAATCGGATGTCCATGTGTTTCCTGCAGCCTCCGCCGCGAGCAGGCGAAGCGAAAAGAAAGGCTTAACATCTTCGCTGCCCAAGCTTTTGATCGGGGGGAGACCTGCGTTCGACGACGCGCTGTCCTGTCCTGTGTGCCCGGCTAAGATATCCTGCAACGACCTAATCCCAGTTTCCGTTGGAAATGCTCGCGGTAACGCAATGATCAGCCGAATTCGAACTCTCGGTTCGTCCGGATACGGTGGTCTGAAAGACCGCGACTGGCGGGACCGAGCGGTCCCCCTATATTCAATCCATTCTCATAATATTGAGCATATGTGACAGTGTTTGTTGCAATATCGCGCTGGCAGATGGCAGGTCCAGCCGCCGGATCGCGGTCGAGGAGTCCGAAACGATAAAACTCTTCGGACACCACCGATCCTGTCGCTGGATCATATTTGATCACGGCCGGGCCTTGCTCCGGATCCCGGTGCAGCTTTCCATGAACCCAATATTGTTGCTTGACGACCATACCTGTCGTCGCGTCCCGTTCGATCATTGCTGGGCCATCACACGGGTTGCGATGCTGCTCACCGTTCCACCAGTATTCGACGCGGCGCTCCGCCCCGTCGCGACCATACAAGATGCAAGCGGGGCCGAAAGCCGGATCGCGATGCCGTCTGTCACGCCACCAATAGACCTCTGAGACCACCCGGCCGGAGGCTGTATCTCGGGTCGTGATTGCTGGACCTTGCAGCGGGTCGCGATGATATTGATTGTCTTGCCAATATTCCTCGCAAATCACCGTCCTCGTCGCCTCGTCGATCGTGATCGAGGCCGGTGCTCCGCTCCGATGGAGAGCCTTGCCCACCCGGTATTCGTATCGCACGGTGCCCTCAATCTCGTCGCGATCAGTACTCACGCATTCTTTGACATCGTTCTCCATCGCTCCTCGCTTATGTCGATGGGCTCACCATAGCGAGAAAATCCGAAATTGCAAATTGATATTTATTCGCCCTAAAATTGCTTCAAAACATTATGCGGAACGACGCGCAAGCCGTGTCTTCGCAGACCCGACTAGGCGCTTCGTCGCGATCCCCTGGCGAGGGCGCCGTCCTCTGCATGCTTCAACTTGAAGAACGCGCTGCGGGCCTACGTGGACCAAAAGCGAGCGAACGCCCGACTGCGGAGCTTGCGCAGACGAATCTGACGTTTCTCTCGCAACCGCATCCGACCGTTTTTAAGAACAGCGATCCGCCTTGGCAGACCACCTTTCCTCGAAGCAAGAGCCTGGCGTCTTGCCCTAGCTTAAACCGACCACAATGCCGCGGCTCATGTAAGAGGCACTGAATACTCCACATACAGTGGCGCGACATCTGAATGAGCCGATTCGGGGCCAAAGCTCAAACGCGAGAAGAAACCCTCCCAGTCATCACGGCTGAGTTCACCTGGCTTGTCTTGACGGCGATCTCGGTCGGCCTTCAGATCATCCATCGACCTGTCTGCCCGCAAAACTCTTCCCTTTGTTCTTTCCAGAAGGCGTGCCAGCAGAGAGGGGAATGGCATGTTCCAGTGCTTGGTCTTGCGAGCAAATTCCTCTCTTACAGGGATCATGGCGACCAAATCTGGATGGGTCATGAGCTCGAGGCCGTTGGCCCTTAATGTCGCATTATGGCTAGCGTGATGGCCCACCTTATACAACACCGTCGCGGCGAGAAGCTTTTGTATGTCAATGGCGGCCGGATCCTCCCGCTTGCTGCCGCTCGGCCAAACGTATTGCTGCCAAGACTCCCAGTTACCGACCTGCGCATCTCCTGGAAAAAGCAAGACGCGACGATCGGTTTTGCTTCCGAGCACGAAAGCGAGAACCAAGCTGGTATTGTTGGTATCGGAATCGAGCTTCAGGGCTAGCTGCTCAGCGGCGCCAAGCCAATCGCGATCGATACGCCGCCAGTCTTCCCTTTCGAAAAAATAGGCATCGCTCTGTTCCTCTTTGACTTCCGAAAGCCGGCGGAAATGCCGGTTGTCAAAGGGCATCGAAAGTTCGATGGATCTGGCCTCATCAGCGTCAAGCGAAATGGTTTCCTCCTCCAGCTGAACGGCAGCCGCGAGATAGACGCCGAGCCCGGCGCTCTCGTCGGTCAGGTAAACCTCTCCTTTTCGTGGGTTGCTGCGGAGAAGGAACTTGGTGTCCTTCGGAGGACCGAGAATATATGCTTCGACCGGAACTCCAGTGGGCAACTGAATTGGGTCCGCGCCTGGCGCGAAGTATCTGACCTTTTTGGCAAGGCCCTTGAGCATCGTCAGAATGGCTCCGGTATCCATCCTGGATGCAGCAGCAGCAGGGGATTGCCCGGTGAACGCAAGGAGCTCCCTTACTTCGTCGCGCTGCCTTGCACCTCTTGGCCCGCTTGGCGTCTCTTCTTCATCCTCTTCGGGAGTGGCTGCGGCCGGTCCGAAGTGCTTGTCGAGCATAAGCAGGAGCTGAAGCGCCTTTTGCCGTCGCGCGCGTATCCGCGCCGCATCCGCATCCTTGTCGTTCTCCGTCCAGGCGAGCCAGAGCTCGTCGATCTCAAATTTGCGGAAAATAGCCTCCGCCTGACAAAACCCGGACAGATGGTCCCAATGTTCATGGGTGATGACCAAGACGTCGAGATGAGACCCTGTCGTCCATGCCAAGTCAGCGGCGATCTCGTTGATGATGTCCGCCGCCGACGGCATTCCCTGAAGCGCTCCACAATCGATCAATATCTTCAGGTCGCGTTCGCCTTCAGCGGGAATCCTGATCAGGAAACAGTCGCCGAGAATATTATTGTACATGCGAACGGATATGTGGCCGGGCTTGGCGCGTGCCGGTGTTGCGGTTGACGCTGCGCCACCCACCTCGCTCTCCACTCCCGTCTCAGGAGATGGAGCAGACTTGGCACCTTTCCGCGCCGGCTTCTTGCTTGCTGTCCTCTTTGCTTTCGCTCGCTTTGCAGCCTTCTTTCGCGCGCTCAACATGGCACTATCCGTTGCGATGCAAAAAGGCGAACGGCTCTTCGCGGGAATCGAGGCCGAAATAGGTAGCTCCAAGCGACTCCGAGTCACGCTCGAACAGAAAACGCCGTTGCGCCTCAAGTCTCGATGCACTTAGAATATCTTTGCTGACGATGTACCGCACTCTGGCCGAGTGAAGGTCGATGATGAGCGTGCAGCCACCGCGAAAGGTAAAGTCTGCCCCAGGCGACCGGTGACCTGATAGATCGACCTTGGATTGATCTTTCGCATCGCTGAAGCCTCTCCGCTCTTGGACAATTTCCACCACAAGCTGCGGAAGCTCCTCGCCGTCGGGACCAATACGACGGGTGGTTCGGACCGATTGGACATCGAATGCCGGCGCGCCCTCATCCTTAATCGAACGCCTGATTGTCTTTGGCGCATCGTCATCAAGTGCTAATCCCATCTTGCGAAGAGTTTCCGCCGGCAGCCTGCTTCTGTCCTTTAAACGTCCATAGAAAACGCCCGCATTGTCGATGGCTTGCTTCCAAAGATCTTCGCGACTTTCTCTATGACTTGTGTCGATTCCGTCGAGCCAGCCCAAGGCGACGTCCTCGTCCGGCTCCCCCCATAAGAGGCTGTCGACTGCGAGCGAGCGGCAATCCCGCGGATAAATACCCCTTCTTCTGAAGGCTTCCACAAAAGCAATACGATATCCACGATCATCATCTGCGACGAGATCGCTATCGGCAGTGACGACAGCGCGAAGGAAGTCGCCGAATGTGATGTCGACAGGTGGAAGATAGTCGAGCGCGCGGATGCACATCCGCAACACGTGCCCAGCGGTCTTGTTCGCCTCCGCGGTGAGGCGGTTTACCAGATCGGGATGAAGGTCGCGGTCGGGAAAGCGCGCGCCTTCGCCTGTCACCATTCGGATCAGGTCCGCCACACGGGTTCGATAAATGGCCACAAATGCATCGAAGACAGCCGCAACCAGAATCGCCCCGCGCTCGTGCGGTTCGGCCACGTGTGCGATCGCATGCGCATCCGGAAGACCGGTTGCTGGATCTATCTTATCAAGCCCATCACGCAGAGCTCCGTAATTGCCGATCGCCTGGCCGAACTGGAGCGCGAGATTGCTGAGCAGCGAGCGCTGCGAAAGGTCGCCGCGTAGCCGTCCAATCTGGTTCTTGACGGCCTCGGGCATGGTGAAGTGCTGTAAGAGAGCGACGATGTCCGCGAATGCCTCATGGAACGCCAGAGAGTCCGGATTGCTCGGCTCCAGATACATTCTGTGCATGCCGTCCAAAATCGCGTGACTCATCTCATGGGCGATGATGTCGTGCGACAGGCAAGAAAAGATCATCCCGCCCGGCAGATTGTTTCCAACGTCCTCGCCGCTGGCTCTGAAATAGCCGAATAGGAGGGCCCGCTTTTGTGGACTGTAGTACGCGTTCGCCTCGCGTAACGCATGCGGATAGATCCGGAGCTTGCCGATATAAGTTCTTCTCCTATAAGCGTCTGGATCATCTTTTCGCGCCCATCTCCACGCCCAGAGGACCCGTCGACCAAGCGCGCGCTCAAAATTGCGTATCGTCGTCATGCCGATTGCATAGACCATCTGTTGATGGAATTGCGGATTGCCTTCCGATGGAGCGTGCCCATCCTGCGCGAGCAGTTGCGGTGAATTCAGATCGACAGGTGCGTAGAACGCATCACTCGCCGGGTCCACGTCGATCACCTCGAGGTATTCGCCCGTCGGACCGGCATCAAGTGGTTCCCAGGGGATCTTGATCACTGCCGCGTTCATGGTGGCAGTCCTCAGGTCCGTCGAGGCGGAAGGATCGAATGCGTAGACGCGTAGTCGCCGGAACGCAGGAGGGTTGAGGTCTCGCGCCATCAATATCCTCCAGCGAAAGGAAACTTCGTCGGAGGGGTGATAGCGACGCCAAGCTTCGTCTGCAGCGCCGGATCAATATGTGCCCGCAGGGCGGCATCGCAGATCGCATAGCCCCAGTTCATTAGCCGATCTTCTAAATTCTTGGGCATCGCCTCAAGTCTAGTCGGCACCTCGGCGAGCGGTATCGGATTGCGGGTCAAGCACCCAAGTGGATCTTGGCCGAGCTTGTAGTCGGCGAAGGTCGTGCGAATACCCCAATACGTCCCCGTGTGGTCTTTCCGTTGGAAAGAGTCGATTAGGTGTCGTTTGCGCAAGCTCCTAACCTGATTGTCTATCGTATCCAGCACGCGCAACGAGTGGCGGGCCCAATCCCGATGTGGATCAGGTTCGGGCGCGATTTTCTGTCCCGCGTCACTGACAAGCAGCGTGGAGTATCGCTTCGAAAGCGTCTCCAGGCCGAGATTGTCGTATACTCCGCCATCGCTCAAAATTACTGTCTTCGTGTAGGGCTCGCGATGAAGGTCAGCCCCTGGGGTGTTCACGACGTCCTGCGATATATCGAGCTCACACGGCGATAGGATTGGAGGAAAGGCAGAGGACGCCGCCACGGCTTTCGCAAGCGAGACATCCGGGCGATTGATCAATCCTACCCTGTAGTCACCCATGTAGTTGCGCGAAAAGCGCCACAGAGCCGCCGTCTGAATATTGGTCGCGTTGATGACGAACCGCGGATTTCCAGGCTGGCTGTCGTCGGGAAGATCTGCAAGCTTCGCCCCCTTGAACGCGACATCGTCATAAGCGTTTGCAACGCGATCGCTGATGGACCCGGGCAACAAGATGCCCCCTATGATCGCCCCAGCGTCGATCGTGGTATCAGCCATCGATCTGACTTGGTCGACGACGATGTCGAAATTGGTTGCAACGTCACCTTGAAAATTGAGCTTATTCCAGTTGGCGCCAAGTACCCCGGCAGTGATTGAGCCGCCCGACACGCTGGAGATCCGCTTGGTTTTACGCAGCAGCGATAGCTCGTTCAGTCGGATTAGTGCTCCGACATGGAATATCATGGCACGGTAACCGCCCCCAGAGAGCGCAAGGCCAATTCCGTCTTCCAGTTGTGAGGGGGCTTTGTCGATGAACTCGTCCACTGACATCAAAAGGACTCCAATAGCTCTGTGCAAAGAAATTGGTCTTAGAGGAGCATCCATCAATCGGCATGCCGCTCCGCAATATGCCTGAAGGCACAAAGTCGTTTTATGAAAGGACGGATTAACGATACACGCTTCGGTAGAATTGGCAAGCGAACACCAATGGGACTATGGAGTCAGGTAACGTCCCACATCATGACCGATCGGTTGGCGACATGCTGGCGTGGACTTCCGACCGCGGATTGGAGTGTCAACGTGAGGAGGTTCGGCTTCACCTCGTCGAGGGCCGCAGCGCTTAGATTTCCCTCTGCCCGCCCGTTGACTCCCGGTTGCGGTGGCCGCAACGTAACTATTTTGGGTTGGGGAGAGAGTTATGGGCTTCTGGCTAGAATGTCAGGCGCGACCAACGTGTCGTGCTGTTGTTCTCACTATGCTTTTACTTGGCATCGCCGGCTGCACACGCGGCGAGCTTGAACATAAGGCGGACGCCTACAACCAGGCCATTGCGGAATCGAACAACCGCCAAATCCTGCTGAACGCAGTTCGGGCGAGCCAGCGTGCTCCGATGTCCTTTGTCGGCTTCGGCGATGTCGCCGCGACGCCCACCTTTTCTGGAGCTGCCGGGGGGACGTTCAATTTCGATCCGTTGGGGCTTACGACTTACAACGTCAACCCCACGCTCAACGTGAACGGTGGATTCACCTCATTCACGATGAACAATCTCAACTATGCGGCTTTCGCCCAAGAGCTGCAGCGGCCGTTACAGCCTAGCATTGTCGAATATTTCGATCAGCTGAAGTTTCCGAAAGAGCTTGTTAAGCTGATCTTTGTCCAAGAATACACGCTTGCGGTGCAGAAGAGGCAGAGAATCGCTACCGAGGCCGCGATGAGGTGTCGAGCGAGAGCAAATCAACGCGACATCGATATTTGCGGTGCGATGGAGAGGGATCGCGACCGGTTCGACAAGGCCGGCTGTCAAGATTTCCCTGAAACGCACGGAACGATGACGGTACTAAACGTCGGGAGAGACCTATGTGCCATGGTCACGTTCCAGACATTCGTCAGACAACTGCGGCTCCTCGAAGTCGAACTCCCGTTCAAGCCGCGCACCACTCAAGCAATCCTCTACTATTTGGGTGACTTGATCGCGGCGCAGAACTACTCGACACACCGGTTCTTGCCTGAAGTGTTGATCGAGAAGGATAATCGCCGCTTGACGGTGCCGTTATTTGAAGTCGGACGATCAGCTGGGGTCGTCGCCGGAACGGCTGTGACTGTTTCCTACGGCGGGGAGAGTTTCTTCATTCCGACGCCTGCCTTCGGCAGCACCGAAGAGGCTCGTTCACTTCAAGTGCTGGACTTGGTGTCACAGGTAATAACTGCCGCCACGTCCAAGGACGCGCTGCCAAAGACCTCAACGGTCACATTGGTACAAGCCCGGTGAACCCGGGCCAGAAGGGTGGGCTCGATGGAGCTCTGACTGTTCGACCGTACAAGTGCTCTTTCAGCTATTACGACAAATATGCGGTAAGCAGTCTGTGCTCGACGAGCCAGGAGAAGACGCTCTTAGGCCTTGTGCGCTAAACGCCTTCCAACAAGCGAGCAGCGCGACGCTGGTCGACACCGCCGGAGTTATTTTTTGAATCAATGCTTAAAGGGGGGCGCCGCCCCACTTATGTAGCCGAACGGCGACATTTTATATTGTTGACGTTCGCCGACATTTTTGAGTGTCGTCGAGCGCTGACATATGGTAATGTTGGCGAACGTAGACATTTGGGGTGACCATGCTCATACGCACATCCGCCGACCTCGGTGCAGTCATTCGCGATAGACGAAAGCGGCTGAAACTCGATCAGGCGAGTCTCGCCAAACGCATCGGCGTGAGCCGCCAGTGGGTAATCGAAGTCGAGCACGGTCACGCGCGCGCCGAACTCGGCCTCGTGCTCCGCGCCCTCGATGCCTTGGACATTCGCCTGGACGCCAGTACCGAACAAACCAAAAGCCGCGGTTCGGAAAAGCCAGCTGTCGACATTAACGCGATCGTGGCCAAAGCTAAAAAGAGCAAAACATGACAAACGAACTCGTTGCTCTTTTGGACGGTAAGGAAGTCGGCCGCGTTCACAACGACGCTCGTGGCCGGCTAACCTTCGTCTACAACAATGACTGGCGCGCCGTGCAGGGAGCCTATCCTTTGTCGCTCTCCATGCCGCTCGCGGCCGAAGAACACGGCCCCTCCGCCGTTCAGGCCTTTCTCTGGGGACTTCTACCGGATAACGAGCGCGTACTTGATCGTTGGGCCAAGAAATTTCAGGTCTCGGCACGCAACGTCTTCGCCCTCATCTCCCATGTCGGTGAGGACTGCGCCGGCGCAGTTCAGTTCGTCACACCCGATCGCCTGGAGATCTTGCGAAGCGGCACGGAGGACAAAGTTGAGCGGCTTGACGAGGCAGCCCTCGCAAAGCGCCTGCAAGCCTTACGAGAAGATCACGCCGCATGGCGCTTGCCGCGCGATACGGGGCAATTCAGCCTTGCCGGGGCTCAGCCGAAAACCGCTCTCCTTCTGCAAAACGGACGGTGGGGAATCCCTTCCGGGCGCATTCCAACGACCCACATCCTGAAGCCGCCCACCGGTCATTTCGATGGCCATGCCGAGAACGAGCATATCTGCCTCCGGCTCGCGCGTAATCTCGGCTTGCCCGTTGCCGAAACCAAAGTCACGCGGTTCGAAAAGGAAGTCGCTATCGTCGTCGAACGCTATGACCGGCAGCTCAGCGGAAACAGTATCATCCGCATCCATCAGGAGGACATTTGTCAGGCGCGCGGCATCCTGCCGACCAAGAAATATCAAAACGAAGGAGGACCGACGCCCGCTGATATCGTCGATCTCTTGCGTACCTACTCCACGGATAGCGTCGATGACATCGACACATTTGTCGATGCGCTTGGCTTCAATTGGCTTATCGCGGGCACCGATGCGCATGCAAAGAACTATTCGCTGCTGCTGGCCAGCGGCCCCACCGTACGCCTCGCGCCGCTCTACGATATCGCGAGCATTCTTCCTTACGATGACGTCGAGCCACAAAAAATCAAGCTCGCTATGAAAATTGGTGGCGAATACAAGCTCAGCCAGATTGGATTGCGGGAATGGCAGAAGTTCGCCCGCGAAACCCGCTTCGACGCCGATAAAGTGATTGCTGGCTTGTCCTCGATGGCCGAGCAGCTTCCTGATAACGTAACCGCCGTGTGCGCGCGCGCAAAGGAAGAAGGACTGGATAACGCGATTATCGCGCGGTTAGCCGATCAGTTGATCGCCAGAGCCAAAAATTGCCAACGTATCTTAAGCGGCAAGTAGACCTCTGATCACAGGCAGTGCGGCAGATGGCCTCATCTACGTCAAAGACGTCGTGTTGACGCAACGCGATCGCAACATGGGTCCTATCCTGGTCAAATGGCCATCTCGCTCTCACAGCAACAGCTCATCAAGTCGAAGACTTGGCGTATGTCGATGCCTCCACTAGCAACAGTGGCCCAAAAAACGTCCGATCAAGGCTTGCGCCATTTGTCGGGTTTGCCGGCGGTCGTGTAACGGACGCGCTCGACGAGGATGGTCGCGTCGGGTTCAAGACGACGCGCTTCGGCGATGGCCTTCGCCTGGGTCGGTGCGACGGCGCTCGCACGCTCAGCGTTGGCACGCCGAACAGCGAAGTCGCCCTGGTCGCGGCGTTCGATAAAGAGGTCCTTGTTGCTCATGTGCTTCTCCTTTCAAATTCTGGCGATCCGACGCTCATCGGCGCGTGTGTAGGTTATGCCCGCCGCGTCGGCTGCAGTATACGTTCCTTGGCGGCGAACGGAACGCTTGCCGGGGTCGCCGAGTCCCAACCGGATATCGAAGTAAGACGGTCCGTCGTGCAGCAAGCGGACCGTTTCCGCGATTGCGAGGCTCGCAGCGCTGGTCCCGACGAAAGGCACTGCCACCGATTTACCGGCGAGATCGCGGCGGCCACAATCGTCGCCGCCGAGCTCGCGGTAGCCCGGGTTTTCTTGTGCCATCCGCTCATGGTAGGCGGCGAGCTCCGCCACGTCATCAGGCGACGGGTCCGGCCACAGTTCATCCGGAGGGCGCGGGTTAGGCCACGTGTGCAGGCTGATCGTATCGAAATTGTTGGCCATGCCACCGAGACCGGCATCGACGACGCGCCGGAAGTTTGCTTGCGGCAGATCTCGCCGGGCGGAGTTGCTGTCGAAACCGCAGAGCGCAAGCGCAGGCTCCTTCGCCTGCAAGCGGAAGGTCGTGTCGAAGCGCCGCTCGACGAGACGCGTGCGGAACTGACGGCGCGTGAGCCACGCATCGCAGGCGCGGGTCTTGAAGCGGTTCTCATATTCGGTCGTAAAGATAACACCGGTCTCAATGTTTTCCTTCTCGATGACATCAAAATCCAGCAGCGCGAATTCAACTTCCTTTGGGTCGGAATAGGGCAGGCCCGCCAACGTCCAGAGATAGGCGTTACCGAGATGGCCAAGACCAAGCACCCAAAGATCGCGCGGCAAGTACTCGACTGGAATGCCGAGGGCATCGGGATCGCCGATATCAAGCTCCGGACGCCATAGCGACAGCGCGACAGTGCGGCGCGTCGCCTGAAGGCTGATGCCCGCAAAGGCGACGAACAACTCGGAGAGCGCTAGCGACGCAGCCAAAACACCGGTCGCCGCAAAATATTCGCGCTCCGGCAGACGCTCGACGGCGTCCGACGGACCGACCTTCGCAATCCAGCCGTCGAACGTGACGCGCAGAGCCCGCTTCGGCACCGCGGCATTGCCGAAAATGATGGCATGCCCGACATCATATCCGGCCGGGGCTGTCGGGCCGAGGATTTCGGCGAGCGCCTGGCTGAACTTCCGATGCAGCCACGGCCAGACCAGCAGCGGCGCCTCGGCAAGCGCAGCCGAATGCGCCACACGCACCGCGCCGGGGAAGCAACGGCAGGCGATGCTCGCTGCTGTCAGCACCGCGAGCTGCAAAGTGTAGGAGTCGGCGACATCGTCGCCGCAACAAAGCGTGACCGTAAAGGCCTGACGCCGCGCCAGAACGGCGTCGGGACCGGCCTGATCGCGATCGATGATCAGCTTTGAAATACGCGAGAGATTGAGGTCGATAGTGCTCATGGCATCACCATATCGTGAGCTGCACACGACGGTCCGGCATGGCGGCCGGATACGTGCGCCATTTGAAGCCGCCGAGATATTCGTAGACGCCGATGGCCTTCAACGACCACCATCCCGTTCGACCAAAGTTCGGGACGATCATCGCGGTGTGACCGACGACCGGCAGCATCGGATGTCGCTCGTCGATCGCGCTCTGCCGGACGTCCGACCCCGGATGTGTGTGGACATCGATCAGCAACTGAACGCCGTTCGCACGGCAATGTGTCCATAGCGCGGCGCAGCCGTTCGCGTGAAAAGCGATGATCCCGCGCTGATAAGCATCGGGGTCGACATCATCGTAGCAAATGTAGGAGGTGATGCGGGCCGGATCGGCGTCGTCGCGCCCCAGCAGGAAGGCGCCGCTCTCGCGCACCCCGCCGCCGCGGCGCCGCAGATCGAAGATCACACTGCTCCAAAGCCAGACTGGGATCTTGAAGGTCGTGATGCGCGCTTCAGACACCGACATAGTCTCCGCTGGTCAGCAGGGATTGAAACTCCTCAAGGTAGTTCACAATGGTATGCGCGCCCGTCCAGACGAGATGGGGCTGCTCGCTGGGCCAAGACGGATGGTCCGAAAGCGGCGAGCGGTCATAGGGATGGTAAAAGGCGCGGCCGGCGAAACTGAATGCGTCCGTGCGGAAGACTTGCGCGAACCGGCTGTTCGGCTTGCCTTTCGGCCACTTGGCAAGCGCAAGCGCCTGCTTCGTTTCCGGATCCCAGAACGGCCCAGTGGGCGGGACGTTACGATAGCCGGCAAGGTTCAAGGCAACGTAGTAGCGGTCCGGCGCGCCGGCACGTGGCGCGGCGGCCATCCAGAGATAGACAATGGGCCATGCTGCATTGTCTGGCCTGAGGGCAGGCTCCGCCTCGCCCCACAGGCCTTTAGCGACGCCATTACGATATTCCGCCGACTGCAAGTCCGCTTCGAACAGGCGCTGATCTGGCGGCAGCATCGGGCTATCCCTTCGGAGTCAGTTCTTTGACGAGGTCAAACTCGATCCCACAGACATCGCCGTGCACAAGATCGCCGAGATGTTCGTCCGAGCGCGGCTGCACCGAACTGCCGGCAAGCTGGAGCACATATTCGCCGGCGATAGCCGGATCGATGGGGAACTTGCGGCGTGCCCACTCGGTCACAACGCCGACCGTCGTGTTGGGCACGAAGCGATGGCGCTTGCTCTTGCCGCCGAAATGGACCGCCACAGCAATATGACGGCAGTGGTGGACATGGACATGCCGATGACGGTGGATTTCCAGCACCGCAAGCGTCAGGTCGATATCGACCGGTTCATGCAGGTCGGAGCCATCGTCAACGTCATCGACCTTATCAAGGACCTCGACGCATTCACCGATGAAGACGTGCAACCCGCCGGGCTGGTCCGCGATCACCTTCAAACGCAGCAGGGCATCACGCAGCGTGTCTGAGCCCATTCCCAGCACCACCTGCGGCTTGCTGCCCGGTGCATGAACGAAATGCTCAATCTCGCGCTGCTCTGCTGCACCGCGATCCGTATCCGTCTCAAGTGTCGTGCTCATCAGCACCTCCATCAGAAAAGCCCGCCGGCTTCTCGGCGTGCAGCAAATACTGCCTGAGAGTCGGGTCATTTGCAAATTTAAATCACTCTAAAATTTCTATTTACACTCACAATTGTGATTGTGCTTGACGAATTCCTCGATTTCGCCATAAACATTCTCATGAATCCCGAATCGATCTATCGGCACATCGGCGAGGTTATCCGTAACCGCCGCCGGTCTTCCAAGCCGCGCCTCACTCAAGAAGCGCTCGCCCAGCGAATCGGTATCTCCCGCGCCTCGCTGGCCAACATCGAGACCGGCCGCCAGAGCGTTTTGGTTCACCAACTCTACGCGCTGGCCGAAGCGCTCAAACTCGCACCGAGCGATTTCCTGCCGACCACGAATGATTCCGCCGTCCGGGCGGAGTGGAACGAGATTTTACCCGAAGACCTGAAGCCGGTGCAGAAAGATCAAATTGCTCGCTTGCTCGCCGACACGCAAGCAGAGCCCACCCGGGATGAGGAGCCAAGCCGTGTCAAACAAGCAAAACGATGATCCCGTAAAGCGGGTCCAGAACCTTTTGACTGAATTCAACGTGCGCGCAGCACCCGTGCCAGTCGACAAGATCGCGAAGGGGCTCGGCGCCCACCTTCGCTTTTCGCCGCTCGATGACGAACTGTCGGGCATGATCTATGTCAGCGATGACACCCCGATCATTGGCATCAACTCGCTGCATCACCCCAACCGGCAACGCTTTTCGATTGCCCACGAAATAGGCCATCTCGTCCTGCACCGACATCTCATCACCGGGAAAGTCCATGTCGACAAGGAGTTTCGCGTGTCTGTCCTTAACCGCGATTCGACTTCTGGGCTCGGAACGGAACAGATTGAAATCCAGGCCAACCAGTTCGCCGCCGAACTGCTGATGCCGACTGCCTGGTTCATCGAAGCCCTCGACAGCAAGGCCGTCGATATCGACAACGAAGGGCCGCTCGACGAGCTTGCGAAGAAATTCCGCGTCAGCCGCCAGGCGCTCGAATATCGCATCCGCAATCTCGCGATCTCGAGTCTGCGGGCTCAGGGCCGGTCGCGATAGGGAACGGCGGCAATGGCCTTCGTCTTTTACGACACCGAGACGACGGGCACAGACACCGCCTTCGACCAGATTTTGCAGTTTGCGGCGATCCGCACTGATCCCGAACTTAACGAAATCGATCACTTCGACATCCGCTGCCGTCTTCTACCGCACATCGTTCCCTCTCCCGAGGCGATGAGCGTAACTCGGATTGCGGCATCCCAGCTTTCTGACACCTCCCTCTGCACCCACTACGATATGGCGTGCCGCATCCGCGACAAACTACTCGCCTGGTCGCCGGCCCTCTTCATCGGGTATAATTCGCTCGCCTTCGACGAACATCTGCTGCGACAGACCTTTTACAAGAGCCTGCATCCGCCCTATCTCACCAACACCAACGGAAACTCCCGCTCCGATGCCCTACGCATGGTACGGGCGGCCTATCTCTTCGCGCCCGGTGCGCTTAAATGGCCGATCGACGAGACGGGACAACCCATCTTTAAGCTGGAGCGCATGGCCCGGCTCAACGGCTTCACGGGCGGGCCTGCGCATGAGGCCACCAACGACGTCAAGGCCGCGATTTTTCTTTGTCGTCTCCTGATAGCACGTGCCCCCGATCTTTGGTCGGCCTTTATGCAGTTCAGCCAGAAGGCCAGCGTCAATGACTATGCGCTCGCTGAACCAATTTATTGTCTCTCGGATTTTTACGCCGGCGCGTCCTACTCGTGGATCGTAACGACGCTTGGTCCTAATCCCGAGAACAACTCCGAACTCTATGTCTACGACCTCTCGGTCGAGCCTGAAAGTCTCATCGACCTCCCCGAGGCCGATCTTGCCCAGCGTCTCAACCTGCCGGTGATTCCCGTTCGCCGCTTACGCACGAACGCCTGCCCAGTCATCATGCCAGTCGAGGTTGCGCCAGCGATCGCAACCGGGATTCAGCTCGGCACGGACGAACTCAACCGGCGCGCCGAATTCTTGAGCTGCCGCACCGATCTTCGCGAGCGCCTCATGAAAGCGTTCGCGGCCGGGCGTGAGGAGCTCCCTCCATCCCAGCACTTCGAACGGCAAATCTATGACGGCTTCTTCCCTCGCGAAGACGAGGAATTGATGGAGCGCTTCCACGGCCTGCCTTGGGAAAACCGGCCCGGCATCATCCAGACGTTCGCCGACCGCCGACTTCGCCAGATCGGCAGGCGTCTCCTCTATCTGGAGCGGCCTGACCTCCTAGGCCATGCGTTAAGGACCGAATTCGATCGCGCAGTAGCGCTCCGCATCATGGCCAACGATACCGAACGGCCGTGGCTCACCTTGCCGAAGGCTCTCGCCACAATCGACGCAATGCTTCCAAACGCCCCAGCAGACGAAGCAGCTTTTCTCTCCGACCATCGCGACTACCTATGCAAACGCCTCGCAGCAGCAAGACTAGCGGCGAACCGTTCTGGGAACACTCCTTAGTGAGTGGATTACGACGTCTTGCATGGGTCGGCGTCAGGACGCACGGCTTGATGCCTGCCGGCGCGGCTCGCAAATCGGAATGGGCGAAGGTCTGTTTGCAGGGTACCCGGAAGTGCCGCTTCGTCAAGGAAGCGGATTTGGCAACTGGTATGGTATAGAGGCGCTATGGTAACGCCGACTCGCACCCTTGGTCCCCTGCATCTTGAAGACCTCGAGCCTCATCGGTTCGAGGATCTCGTGCGCCAGTTGATTTACGACTTCCGCAATTGGCGCGCGCTTGAGCCCACCGGCCGATCCGGTTCTGACGATGGGTTTGACGCACGGGGCTTTGAGATTGTCTCCGGGGAAGAGCAAGTCGAGCCGGATGAGACGGAAGGCGATGACGAAGTGTCGAACGCCACGCGTACAGAGGATCGGGTTTGGCTCGTTCAATGCAAGCGCGAGAAGACAATTCCTCCAAAGAAGCTAGTCGGATATCTGCGCGACATTTCGGAGAGCGAGCGGGCCGGTCTTTACGGATTGATATTCGTCGGCGCGAGTGACTTTTCTAAGCTTGCGCGCGACAGCTTCCGCGCAACGGCTCGCGAACTCGGCTTCGCGGAGACCTACTTGTGGGGCAAGGGCGAAGTCGAGGACATGCTCTTCCAGCCCAAGAACGATCATCTTCTGTTTGCGTATTTTGGCGTCTCGCTACAGATGCGTAGGCGGCAACTTAGGACGGATATCCGTGCGAAACTCACGACGAAGCGAAAAGCACTCCGGATGCTGAACGAGCATGGTCCGGCCCTGATACGGGACACGGCTGATGATCGTTATCCCTTTCTCGACGAGGACAAAGGTCAGCCTCGGGTTGAACGAGGGCGATGGGTCGTGAGGAACTACAACGGATGTTTCCATGATGGGCTGCACTTTGTTACGCGACGGCACTTCGCGTTCCTCGACGACGATGGGGTGCACTGGGACTACGCGGAGACTGTCGATGATTCGGTTGTCTCAGGGCACCAGAACCCTTGGTGCGCAGAGGACGAAGATCGGTACGTACGCCGTAGCGCCATGATGGACATTTGGGACAAATTCCCTGAGAAGAACAAGGCGTGGTTCGAAGTCGAGCATACCTTGCCGTTCGAAAACATTCTCGATATCGACGATAAAGGCGACGATTGGACTGAAGTACCGCACATCTATACGACAGCATTTCACCCCGAGAATGGCCCATTCCGAACGTACGTAATTAGGTCACTCGAAACAATCGAACGATACGCAAGGCGACACGGACAACCCGACGAGCACAAGCGCGTTGAGAAATTCCCCCGGAATCTGACACAAGAGGATAGCTAGACAAGCGAAGTATGCTTACCGCTGGCCTCCTGCCGTACATGTCCGGCCGCACTGGTGCTGTGAGGTGCCTCACCGTCGACACGCGAAAGCTTTTCCATCTGAACGATTGCGTATGCTGCTTCGCGGCGTAGGCGGTGACGAACCCCGCGCCAAGACGTGATCTCTGGCGTTGGAGATTCCCGGCACCGCGCCAGCGCAAGCGATTGCAGCTCACGAAGCATGCTCACCGGGACAGAAGCGAACGCCTTTGCGCTCTTTAGGCTTGGCCCTTTGGCCTGGTCGGGGTCCTTTGACCCCCTGTTTGTCCGGGCCCAAGGCCCAACGGCGTATGCTAAGTGCGGGTAAAATCGAGGTCTTTTTTACACACCATCTTACACATATACGCAATGATGCAAAATTACTACAATAAAATCAATAATTTCTAGTATCTGTCACATGACTCAAAATCGAGTTCCGCAAGGAGTGCTGGTTCGATTCCGGCCAGGGGCACCACGCTTCGCCCTCCGGGCTTCGCGTGGCGCAGCCACGCAAGACCGAAGGGCGAAGCGTGTCCGGCGAAGCCTCTCGGCGAAGACGGACGGGCTGGACGAAGCTCGGCTCCTGCTCCTTCGAGACTTTCGCTACAGCACCACGGTCTGCGCGCCTTCCAGGCCCTTCGGGCTTCGCGTGGCGCAGCCACGCAAGACCGAAGGGCGAAGCGTGTCCGGCGAAGCCTCTTGGCGAAGTCGGACTGGATCAGCGAGTCCGGCCCCCTCCTTTCAATCGTCACATCCCGCCTGTATAAACCGGCAGCTTCTTCCATCGCTCGAAGAGGCTCATATGAACGACCTGCATACGTGGCTTTCGCAACAGCACCACGGCCTGCGCACCTTCCGGACATTCCAGCAGAAGCTCGAGACGCTCGGCCGGGACGATCCCACCCAGCGCGGCCTGTGCCGCCTGCTCAGCGGCCTCGTCGGCAGCTATGTGGAGGCCTTCGACGAAGCCCCGCTGCCGGTCGAGGTCGCCGACGGCGCCTATCACCGGCTGCTGACGCTCCTTGAAAGCATCGACCTGAACGCCGATGCCCATCGCCGGCTCGCCGACATCAACCGGGTCGCGGCGAGCGAACTCTGGCGGTGAGCGGCAGGGCGCGTGCCGCCGCTCTGCTGGCATGAACGGCGCCCGGGCATTCGACTCCATCGTGCAGGAGCCTATATCCTCCCGCAACGCGTATCGATACAGCGAGCAGCCTTGATGGCCCGGAGACGCACGACGGAGGCCGCCGACGACCTTCCCCACTATTTCGTCTGGGTCCGGGGCCTCGAAGGCCCGGAGCCGCAGAAATGGGTGGAGATGGATTACGGCGTCGGCGACTGGAAGCGGCCGCTGGTGCTGGCTTTTCTGGCGCTGCCCGCGGACGAGCGGCATCTGTCGCTGTCGATGCTGGCGCGGCGCTATCCGCCGCCGCGGGTGGAGACCTGACCGCCGGCAGGACGGGATACGGCGCCGGCCGTGCTACGCGTCGTCCGGAAGCGGCGATCCCGATGCGACGCCACTCTACGCCCGCAGCGGGACCACGATCTCACGATCCGGCCGGCGCGCGAGCTTGACCTGGTTGCGGCCGCCATTCTTGGCGAGATAGAGGGCCGCGTCCGCGTGGGCGATCAACGCATCCGATGCATCGCCGGGGGCATATTGCGCGACGCCGAAGCTGCACGTGACGGATCCGATACCGTCGAAGCTCGTCCGCGCGATTGCCTCTCGCAGCTTCTCGGCCGCCTGAAACGCCATCAGGGCGTCCGCGCCCGGCAGCAGGATCAGAAACTCCTCTCCGCCCCACCGCGCCAGAAGATCGTTGCTTCGGATCAGCTTCTGTACGACGCGTGAAAGCTGCATGAGAACATGGTCCCCGCTCAGATGCCCATGGGTGTCGTTGATCTTCTTGAAGTGATCGATGTCGAACAACACCAGGGACAGCGGGGTATCGTAGCGATCGGCGCGCTTGATCTCGTCGGCCAGAATGAAAGTCAATTTGAGGCGGTTGTGAAGTCCCGTCAGTGGATCGGTCGTCGCCTTCACACGCAGGTCCTGCGCGAGTTCCTGGAGCTTGGACCGGTTGTCCAGCAGGACGTCGTCATGGACCTGGCGCTCCTTGGTCAGCATGTAGATCAAGGCCACGATCGACGCCAGCAGCGTGATCACGATGCCCAGAAGACGCGTTGCGAAGATCTCGCGCGTGGGTTTGAGGATCACCAGCGACCAATCCGTGTGATTGACGAAGCGACGGCGCACGAAATTCTGCTCGCCATCCACATCGGTCCAGGTGGCATCCACGATGTTGCCCTTCAGCATCGGCCGCCAGCCTGCTTCGCCGGTGAGCGGGGCCAATTCCGCCTGCTTGGCTTCGGACAGCGGCCACAACGTGCGGCGCAGAGCGTCCGGCCGGTTCGTCATCAGGATCACCCCGTCCGGATTGACGAAGAAATAGGGCCGGCCCAAGTCCGTCAGATCCATGCCGAAACCTTCGAGAGACTTGGCCAGCACAGCGACACCGACCATGCCGCGGTCGGGAGCCCAGATCGGATAGCTCACATAATAGTCGTGCTTGCCGGTGCCGGGCTCGAAGACGAAGTTCTGGTCGGGCGCGCCTGTCATGGATTTCAGGAGGCTGGCGCCCGCGACGTCGTTTGACGATCCCGCATGGCCGTCACTTTGATAGGAAGACGCCACCACGTCTCCGGCAGCGTTCAGAATGTATCCGCGCTTCGCAGCCGATGCCTCGACATCGAGGTCCAGCACCACTCTGCCAACGTCCATCTCCTGCCTGCTGCCACCCGTCAGCAACGGCAAGACGGACGGCGATCCGGCGAGCGACCTGACCATCGCGTCGATCGCCGCGGTTTCTCCGGTGAGCCGGCTCGCGAGCAAATCGATATCGACGCCCGCTCGCTTTTCGACGTTCTGTTTGTAGATCTCGCCGAGATACTCGGTCAGGGTCCAGCCGGAGAGCAGAATGAATCCGGTGGCCACGAACGTCCAGATGAACTGGTTGCGGATGTAGGCGGTGTAGCGCGGCGACGCGACGTCCGCGACGTGCTTCTGACTCCAGGCGGCCCAGATCGCATAGGAAATCCAACACGCCAGCAGGCCGCGCACGAGCTGGACCGGCATTCCCGCCAACGAACTGAACGCGGCGTGATTGACGACACGCGCCGGCCAGAACGGCCCGGCCGGAACGATCAGGCCCGCTGCGATCGCGTAGATCGCGAATCCCGCGGCGGCCGCACCGATGAATCCCTTTGCTGCTCGCGGCAGCGACCTGGCAAGGCACGCCAGCACGAGGCCCGTGCCCAACGCGCCGACAAATCCCGCCGCATAGCGCGCCGCAATGTTGGCGACGACGATGCCCTTGACGAGGCCCGCGAGCGCGATCGCCAGCGCCAGCGGCGGATAGATCCAGCGTCCCGGCATCCTGAAGCCGAGCCTGACGGCTTCCAGCCGGGCAAATTCCATGAGCAGAAAGAACGAGACGGTCATGACCGTGATGCGCGCGATCGTGAAGGACGGAGTGTCTCCGACGATCAGCGCCGTCAGATCCAGCCATTCGGCGATGCCATGAACAAAGCCGAATCCCGCCAGCATCATCCAGTGGCGGCCAGCCTCCGGACTCTTCGCCACGGCCGAGCAGGTGGCGCCGAGCAGGAGGAAAGCCAGCCCGTAGAAGAAGAAAATGAAATCGAGCTGGTCGTTCAGAAATGAAGCCATGACGTTGCCTTGCGACGTTACCTTGCGGGATCGAGCATCAATGAACGGCTGGCGCCGAAATGGTCGGCTGCAGAACAATGGCTGCAGAACGATGACGCTAGGTGCGATGGGTAAAAGCGAGGTTCCGGCAAGTGAACGCCGTGTGTTCGGCGGCGAGTTCTCAGGCGGATGTTGCGTCGGCGATTTCGCCAAAAACAGGCCGCTCTCTGGTCGTCTTCGGTCTCTCCCGGACCAATGCCGTAGGAATACGGCCCCGAAATTTAATCGCGTGGTCACGCCATTTCATCAAATTTACTTCCGCCGGCAGACACCTGCACGGCCTCGGCGGCCAGCTCATCAGCATCGTCGCGCTGTCCGAGCGAGGCCAGGGCGGCGCGACCATTACGGATGCGGCGCGCGCCGCGCTGAAGGATCTGCGCCTCGTCATCGATTCCATGGATGACATCGGCGGCGACCTGATGCTGGCACTCGGCTCCTGGCGCGAGCGTGCGGCGATGCAGTTGCGGCCGCACGACATCGCGCTCGATTGGCGCGTGGCGATGCCGCAGGGCCTGCCGCTGCATCCGGAGTTGCGGCCATGGCACTTCATCCAGATCGTCCGCATTCTCGACGAAGCCGTGACCCAACGCCGTCAAGCACGCACAGGCCCGCAACATCGCCCTCAGCATCGAGACGCTCGACGACGGCCAGGGACTGTATGGCGTGATCAGCGTCGTGGACGACGGCAAGGGCTTTGTACCGGCCTGCAGCGGCGAAGCCGCGGGCGGGAGCCAGACGACGCAGCGGCTGCGCAATATGAGAAATCGCGCCGCGCGCTGCGGGGCTTCGCTCGATCTGAGCTCGGATGAATCGGGCACGCGGGTACGGCTGCAATCATGGCATGGACCGTTCGCAGCCCTCCGCGGGATTGTCGCGCTCACCCGGTCGCAAACGGGACCACCGACAATTCAAAAGAGGTACTTCATGAAGACTTCGATTTTTGCCGCGCTGCTGCTCGCCGCCGCTTCCCCGCACGCCCTGGCGCAATCAGGTCCGACGCTGCAGGAGCAGATGGCCTGCCGCAGCGACGCCAGCAAATTCTGCGCCGAACATGGCGGCAAGCCGTCGCAGATGAATGCCTGCCTGCGCGACAACAAGACGAAACTTTCGGACGCCTGCCGCAAGGTGGTGGAGTCGCACGGAGGCTAAGTCGCGGATGGTGCCATAGCGCGCCAAGCGATCCTGCGTGAGGCGCTAGTCGTCGCCAGGTCCGAAAAGCATCCGGGTATTGCGCGGACGGACGGCGACATCGCGTGCATCGGAATCGGCGAGAACGTTGCGCGCGACATCGTCCCAATCGGTGCGGTCGCGTGCGACGCGTTGCTCCCGGGAATTGTAACGGTGACGTTCGGCCCAGCGTTCGCGGCGATCGCTCCTTCGCCGTTCAAACGCGGTGCGCTTCGCCTCGGACTCCCTCGCCTTGGCAGAGGCGTTTTCAGAAAAGGGCTGCGGCTCCGTCGAAGCCTGCTGCACGTTGGGCTTTGCGATTTGCGCAAGCGGCATCGGCGCCGGCGCCGGCGCTGGTTCGGTATTCGCCTGCGTGGTCTGCGGCTCGGGCTGTGCGTCGTCGCGCGCCTGAGCGGGCGCAGCGATCACCGCAGCGGGCGTTTGCGATCCCGTGATGTCTCGCCCATGTTCGGACGGAACGCCGGTCTTCACCGGCTCGGCGGCAACCCCAGTGCGCTGCGCCAGCTTGCTGGTGTCCGGGCCCTCCCTGGGCGCGACCGGAGCCATGATGTTGCCGGCGACGATACCGCCACCGAGACCAATGGCGAGGGCGACGACGATCGTTCCGGCACCGACGAAAGAGGCTGTCGAGACGCGCATGGCTCCACTCCCTGTTGGAGCGGGCAACGCAGTGGTATTGCCGGATGTTCCCGACGGCTACGGAGTTCCCCGAGGAACTGGCGCGTCAGATCTGTTGTGCGACCTTTTCCAGCCCGATGATGCGGGCGAGCTTGCGCACTTCTTCCTTCTGGTCGTCACGCAGCTGGAACAGCAGCGGCATTGCCGCTGACTTCAACTGCTGGACCTCGTCGCAATTTGGGTCGATGGGTACGCCCGGCGCGTTCGGATTGGAGAGCTTGTTCGCCGAAATCTTGCGGACGACATTCCGAAGAGCGCTCTCGACCGAGGGCCAGTAATATTCCTGCGACGACGACAGTTTCAGGCGATCCCTGATGCCCGCGATCTGGACGTCTGACAGCAGCGAATAGTTTTTCTGGGGCTGCGGCTTGGCGGCGACTTTCGGCTTGGCCGGGGCCTCGACCGCGGCGGCAGGGGCCTCATTGAGGTTCGCCTTCGGCATCGGGAAATCGGCTGGCGTTGCGGCGGCAAAGGCCTGGCGCAGCGGCTCGGTCAGCACCGGCGCCTGCGAAAGACTGTCGGCCGGCACCTGCACGGGCTCGATCGCGGCCGAAGCCAGCGCCAGCGTCGGAACCAGACGATCCGCCTTGGCGGCGCGGTTGGTCGCGAGCGGCTTGGGCAAACTCTGCGTGGTCATCTCGGCGCTCACGCTCGGCACGCTGTCGCGACCGAGAATGGCGGTGGTGGCGGCGCCGAGGACGAGGAAGCAGGTCAGCACGACGATGGTGATGGCTCTGGACAAACGTCTCTCCGCGTCACACTTCAAGTCCACGTGATCACTGCCTGGAAACTGGGCGAAAATTAAGGCTTAACGGTGCCATTGCGGCGGCAATCGCGCGGACTGCGGCGACACCGCCCGGAAAAATAAACGTAATCAACCGGCTAGTGCGAGATCGTAGGCATCCTGGATGTCCGCCACGATCTCGGAGGCTTCCCAGACCGCACGCGGCTCGACCGATTGCAGCGTGACCGTCCAGTTGCCGCCCCGGCGGGTGCGGGGGACGCTGAGGATGTCGAAGCGCACGTTGCGGCACAGCGGATGACGGGCCAGCGCATGGGCGACGCGGACGCGGATTTCATCCAGCGACGCCGACGTCTTGGAATTGAGAAAATCGAAATCCATCGCCTGTCCCTCTCGGTCCTGCCTGGCGGCCGCGAGGGAGATTGTGGGCGGGGATGGTTAATCTGGCGTTAAGTGCAGGAGCGCTCGATTAACCGTGATCGGCCGGCTCGCCGCACCTTTCCCGCATTTCTACGGGGAAAGATGCGCCCCCGCCGCGCCGTACTCTGCGAGCGTCCGCGCGACCAGATCGTCAACCGCCGTCACATCGGTCACGCCCGACGTCGAATGTCCGCCGCTCCAGATATCGCGCCAGCGTCTGGGCCGGTTCTCGCGCGCGGCAACATCGATGTCCTTGCCGATGTCGATCGGGCCGCGGGCCGGAAGATTGTCGGGATCGAGACCCGCTGCCACGATCGACGGCTTCAGCATGCTGGTCTGCAGGCCCGTGAATGCGGTGGTCAGCAGGATGTCGTCGGCACTGCTGTCGACCAGCATCCGCTTGTAACGCTCGTCCGCCATGCTCTCGCGCGTGGCGATGAACTTCGTGCCCATGTAAGCGAGATCGCATCCGAGCACCTCGGCGGCGTGCAGCGCGCGACCATCGCTGATGCCGCCCGCGAGCACGATGATGCCGTCATAGAACGCACGCACCGCGCGGACGAAGGCAAACGGATTGAGCCAGCCGGTCTGCCCACCCGCGCCCGCGGTCAGCAGCACCAGACCGTCGGCACCTGCCGCCGCGGCGCGCTCGGCGTGGCGGATCGATGCGACGTCCGCGAGCACCAGCGCGCCGGCGTCGTGCAACGGCTTCAGCACCGGCGCGGGCGAGCCGACCGAGGTGATGACGATCTCCGGCTTGTGCCGCAGCAGCACGGCGAGATCCTGCTCCAGCCGCGCATTGGAGCGGTGCACGATCAGGTTCGGACAGAGCGGCGCGGCCTTGCGACCCGAGCGATCCCCGTGCTGCCGGAGCCGCAATTCGATTTCGCCGAGCCACGCCTCGAGTTGTTCCGCGTTGCGGCAATTCACGGTCGGAAAACTGCCGATGACGCCGTTGCGGCAGGCCGCGACCATGAGTTCGACGCCCGACACCAGAAACATCGGCGCAGCGATCAGCGGCAAGGTGAGACGATCGCGAAAGCGTTGCAGTCGATCGGATGTCAACCAGGCCTCCCTGTGCGGGCTTTGTCGTTCCATCCCGCCTTCCCTGTGCTAGCGTTGTTCGCAAACATTGGCACGCCACAAGCCGATGACAAAGCAACGAGGAAACATATGTCCGATCCGCTCCACGCATCGTCCCCGAGTTGCGCGCAGACGCTACGGGCACTGTCGCGCTATCCCGACCGCACCGCCTTCGCCTGGCCCGGCGGGTCGCTGAGCTATCAGGGCACCATCGACCTGATCGGACGCATTCAGGGCGTTTTCATGCGACTTGGATTGCAGCCCGGCGCGCGGGTTGCTTTCCTCACCGCCAACCGTGCCGACACCTGGTGCGCCGGGGTCGCTGCGCAATTGTCGCGGCTCTGCATCACCTGGCTGCATCCACTGGGATCGCAGGCAGACCAGCTGTTCCAGCTCGAGGATTCCGAAGCCGACATGCTGGTGGTGGATGCGGCGGCCTTCCGCGATCGCGGCGGTGCGCTCGCCGCGCGGGCAAGGCGGCTCAAGGCCGTATTCACCATGGGACCGGCCGACTATGGCGTCGACCTGCTGCAGGCGATCGAGACGGAAGGCCATGCCAGCGCGCTGTGCCTTGCCGGTCCCGACGATCTGTCCACGCTGAATTACACCGGCGGCACGACCGGCAAATCCAAGGGCGCGCTGCGCTATCATCGCGAAAATGCCGGAGCGGCTGCAGCGATTCTCGCCGACTTCGAAATCCCGGATGCGGCGCGCTATCTCACGGTCGCCCCGATCAGCCACGTCGCCGGCACGAAGGTGCTGCCGACGCTGATGCGCGGCGGCACCGTGCATATGCTGAAGGGGTTCGATCCCGAGGCCGTGCTGGCGACGATCGCGCGCGAGCGCATCAACTTCACCCTGTTCGTGCCGACCATGATCTATGTGCTGCTCGACCATCCCGCCCTCGGCAAGTCCGACCTCTCCTCGCTCGAACTGGTGCTCTACGGCGCCTCCGCGATGTCACCGAGCCGTCTGGTCGAAGGCATCGAGCGGATCGGGCCGGTGTTCTCGCAGCTCTACGGCCAGACCGAATGCTATCCGGTCTCGGTGCTGCGCAAGGCGGACCACGACCCCAGGACACCGGAACTGTTCCTGTCCTGCGGCTTCCCGATCGCAGCCTGCGAGGTCAGGATCCTCGACGACAACGACCAAGACGTGAAAACGGGCGAAGCCGGCGAAATCTGCGTGCGCGCGCCGCATGTGATGGCCGAATACTGGAAACGGCCGGACATCACCGCCGAGACGCTGAAGAACGGCTGGGTCCACACCGGCGACATCGCACGCCAGGACGAACGCGGCTACATGTTCATCCTCGACCGCAAGAAGGACATGATCGTCACCGGCGGCTTCAACATCTTCCCGCGCGAGATCGAGGACGTGCTGTCGCAACATGCGGATGTTGCGATGGTCGCTGTCGTCGGCGTCCCCGACGAGAAATGGGGCGAAGCCGTCACCGCCATCGTCGTGCCGCGCGAGGGTACAAACCCGGATGCCAATGAGCTGATCGACCTCGTGAAGACGCGAAAGGGCTCGGCCCATGCGCCCAAGCAGATCCAGTTCGTCAAGCAGCTGCCGATGACCGGCGTCGGCAAGGTCGACAAGAAGGCGCTGCGCGCGGGCTTCTGGAGCGGGCGCGACCGGATGGTGGGTTAGGCACCGACACGTCGGCCGCCTTCAGCGAAGCATCTGATCGAGGCGATCGCGGAGCTGATCCTGATGGTAAGGCTTGGCCAGCCTCGGCAGATCCAAGAGAGCCCCCTCGGGCAGCTCGGCATATCCGGTGGCCAGCAGAATCGGCAGCGACGGTCGCAGCTGACGCGAGGCAGCCGCCAGCTCCATTCCGGTCATGCCGGGCATGACGTGATCGGTGACCATGAGATCGATCGGCTGGTCGCTTCGGATGATATCGAGGGCGTGGTGCGCGGAGCTCACGCCGATCACGCGGTGGCCGAGATCCTCGAGCATTTCCGTGGTCGACATGGCGATCAGGGGATCATCGTCGACAAAAAGAATGACGGCTGATCGCCCGGCCTGTCGCTGCACCGGGACAGGCGCCTCGGCTTCCGGAAGCTGAACGGCAACCGGAAGCACCAGGCTTGCCGTGGTGCCGGCGCCGACTGTGCTGGAGAGCCGAAGTGCACCGCCCAGCTGCTCGGCAAGGCCATGCACCATGGACAGGCCGAGACCGGTCCCTTTCCCCAGCGGCTTCGACGAGAAGAAGGGCTCCACCGCCCGCTTCAACGTCTCCTCCGACATGCCCTCGCCGGTATCGATGACGGACAGCTCCAGGTAATGACCGGACGGCAACATGTGATCGCCGCTCACCCGACGATCGCGGATCCGGATGACAATCGCACCGCCATCCGCCATGGCATCGCGCGCATTGATGACGAGATTCAAGATGGCGAGTTCGAGCTGGTTGGAATCGGCGCAGGCCGGCGGCAATCGGTCGGGAATATCCAGCCGCAGTTCGATCCGCGGACCGAGCGATCTTTCGAGCAGGTCGATCATGCCGCGGATCAACCCGCCGAGATCGACGGAAACCGCACGCAGATCCTGCTGCCTTGCGAATGCCAGCAGGCGCTGCGTCAAGGACGCACCCCGCTCCGCCCCTTGCAGCGCGCCGTCGATCAAGCGGCGCAGTCGCGGATCGTCCGGTATGCGCTTGCGCAGCAGATCGAGATTGCCCATGACGGCCATCAGCAGATTGTTGAAATCGTGGGCGACGCCGCCGGTCAGCTGACCGATGGTCTCCATCTTCTGCGCCTGGCGCAGTTGTTCCTGCGCCCTTTCCCGGGCGGCGACTTCTTTCATCAGATCCGCGGTGCGCTGCTCGACGCGATGCTCGAGCGTGGCGGTCAGCTCGGCGAGCGCGGTGCGTTCCGCAGCGAGCTGCCGCAGCAAGGTCTCGCGCTCGATCTCCGCGACCTTGCGTGCGGTGATGTCCGAGCACACCCCGACCATCGACCGCACCCCTCCATCGGGCCGGAGCACGGAGCGCGCCCGGATCTCGACCCAATGCTGCGAGCCGTCAGGCCAGATGTTGCGATATTCGATGCTGTAATCGCTGCCCCTGGCGACCGCGCGGTCGAACACATCCTGTCGTCTGGCGCGGTCACCCGGATGCACGGACGCGAGCAGGTCATCGTAGGAAAAGTCCTGCTCCGGCCGGCGACCGAAGAACATCTTGCAGGTGTCGGAGGCTTCGAGCTTCAAGGACGGTATGTGCAGCTCGAGCGCGCCGAGCCGGCCTGCCCCCAAGGCCGTTTGCAGCAGGCCCTCGCTTTCCCTGAGATTTTCCAGGATGGACCGGGACTGGTATTGGCGCCGACGCCCGCGAATGGCGGAACCCACCACGCTGACCAGCGTCGTCGGGTGAAACGGTCGCTCGATAAAGGTGACGTTGCCCAGCGCCAAGGCAAGCCGCATGGCGTCGGGATTTCGCTCCGGACCGCCGCCCTGGCGCGTCAGCAGTACGATCGGAAAGTCGGACCAGGAGGGCTGCTCGCCTAGCGATCGCACCAGCTTGCGCAGGTCGGCGGTCTTCACGGCCTCGTTGGCGATGATGGCAAGGCCGGCGCCGGCCGCCATTTCGCGCACCAGCGCATCGAGGTCCGCGCAGATGTCGGCCGCAAAGCCGGCTTCGCGGATCAGGTTCGCCGCCACCGACGCATCGCGCCCGGTCGGGGCAAGGACGATGGCGCGCTCGGACGATTCGCCCGCTCTCACGCACCGGGCTCCTGCAGGAGCGGCCGCGTTTCACCCATGTAAACCGGCACACCGCGCAGCACGCCCTGAAACTCTTCGAGGGGTTCACCGATGACAAGACCGCGATCACTGATACGAAATTCGCGAATGGTCGATTCGTGATGACCCATCCGTTTCTTGATGACGGACACGGCACGCCGCACGCTTCCCAACGCCTCGAAGTAACGCAACAGGATCACAGTGTCGGCCAGATAGGTGACGTCTACCGGCGCTTTCATGTCTCCGACGAGGCCGTGCTGGGCGACGGTCATGAACGTCGCGGCGCCCCGGCGGTTGAGGTATTGCAACAGCTCGTGCATGTGCAGGATGAGCGAATTCTCTTCGGGCATGGCCGCCTGATAGCCATTGAGGCTGTCGATCACGACAGCCTTGATCCCCTCCTCGTCCACGCGCCTGCGGACCATGTGAGCGAATTCACCCGGGGACAACTCGGCCGCATCGACTTGCTCGATCACGAGGTCGCCCTTCTGGCGCAGGGCATCGAGATCGATCCCGATACCCTTCATACGCGCCAGCAGCAGGCCCAGCTCTTCATCGAAAACGAACAGCGCCGCCTTCTCGCCCCGCGCGACCGCAGCGATGGCGAACACGATCGCGATTAACGATTTGCCGGTCCCGGAGGGCCCGAGAACGAGCGTGCTCGATCCTGTTTCCACGCCGCCGCCCAGCAACTGATCGAGCCCGACAACGCCGCTCGAGAATCTGCTGCGCTTGAGATCGGAGCGATGCTCCGACGCGACCAGCCGCGGAAACACGTTGAGGCCTCCGGTGGTAATGGTGGCGTCGTGATAACCGCCGCGGAATTTGGTGCCGCGATACTTGATGACGCGCACGCGTCGTCGCTCGGCGCCGTAGGCCGGTGCGAGTTCTTCCAGGCGAAACACTGCATGAGCCACGCTGTGCACGGTCTTGTCGGCGACATCGGCGGTGAGGTCGTCGAGCAACATCACCGTCGTGTTGAACCTGGAAAAATAGTGTTTGATCGCGAGGATCTGCCGTCGGTAGCGCAGGGAGCTCTGGGCCAGAAGACGTATCTCCGAAAGACTGTCGAGAACGACCCGATGCGGCTTGATCCGGTTCACCGCTTCGAAAATCTGTTTCGTCGTCTCGCCAAGTTCGAGATCGGACGAGTACAAAAGGCTTTGCTGCTGTTCGGAATCCAGCAGGCTCTCCGGCGGCAGTAGTTCGAAAATGGTCAATCCGTCGCTTAGCACCCAGCCATGCGAGGCTGCGCCATCGCGCAATTCGCGTTCCGTCTCCGACAGGGTGATATACAGGCATCGTTCACCTGCCTTGATGCCTTCAAGCAGGAACTGCAGCGCCACCGTCGTCTTGCCGGTGCCGGGCGCGCCTTCCACCAGGAACACGTGCCCGCGCGACAATCCCCCGGACAGGATGTTGTCCAGGCCCCAGATTCCCGTGCGGGCCTTTTCGGTCAATTCCTCAGGTGAAATCATGGGAATTAAACCGGGAATGGAACAATCGGTTCCCTCGCCAACCCCAGCGAACCTATGCGCGCCAGGCAGGGGAACTGAGCCGGAGGACGCGGAACCGATGATATCGGGCTGAGACTTCAGACCCGCGGATGAGGGGAAGGCTAAGCGGTTTTCTATCGCTTCTCGATCACGAGGCTTTGCACCGCGCGGCCAAAGTAGCCCTGCCGGTCCGCCAGCCGCGACATCGCAAGGCCTGCGCCATCCGGGCCGATCCATGATTCGCCGTCGAGCAAAATCCACTCGCCGACCGGCTGGCGCGACAGGTTCACGGTGAGGTCGGCGTTGATGTAGGTCCAGGCCCGGAAGTCGAGCGTCGACGCCGTGCCGTTGGAGAAGTCGGCGGCGACCACGGCGCGCATCGCCTGCGAGTTCGCCTCGCCCTCGATCAGGGGATGGTCGACGCGAAACCAGATCGCGCCGGCACCAGCCTTGCCGAAGCGGCCGCGCGCGGCGCGCATCGAGACCATTCCTACGAAGGGACTGGTCGCGGCGTGGCCGTCCTCGACCAGCGAGTCCTCCGGCGACGGCAGCGTCACCGGCAATTCCGCGACGTCATCGGGCAGCGCCTGCGCCTGCGTCTTGATCTTGAGCACGGTGGCGCCGACCACCTGCACGCCGTCGGCCAGGAGCTTGACCTGACAGAGCTGGATTTTGCGGCCCTCGCGCAAAACCTCGGTCTCGATCGTGAGCGGGGCCACCGGGACCGGGCGCATCAAGTCGATGGTGACCCGCGCAACATTCATCGGCACCGGTGATGGAATGCGCTCCGCAGCCCAGGTCACCAGCGAAGCCGGTGCCGAACCGTGCTGCATGCGCCGGTCCCACGGGCCGGCGGCGTCAGGGCTGGTGACGACGCTGTTGCCGTCGACGCGGTAGATGGGCGTCATGCTTTGCTCAGTCTCTCGGCTGGCGTTTCCCGTCCGCGGCAGCGCGTCTGGGACACCGGAACTACAACGGCGGATCGATCGCCTCGTCGTATTCCTTCTTGAAGCGCGCGATCAGTTCGGCGGCGGGGACGACACCGTCGATGCTGCCGATGCCCTGGCCGCTGCCCCAGATCTCCTTCCAGGCCTTCGGCTTGGCGCGCTCGCCGGAGGCGTCGGTGCCGAAGTTCATCTTGGAGGGATCGGAGGTCGGCAGATTGTCCGGGTCCATGCCGGCGGCCAGGATCGACGGCTTCAGATAGTTGCCGTGCACGCCGGTGAAGAGGTTGGAATAGACGATGTCGTCGGCCGTCGAGCCCGCGATCATCTCCTTGTACTTCTCGACCGCGTTGGCTTCCTTCGTCGCAATGAAGGCCGAGCCGATATAGGCGAAGTCGGCGCCGAGAATGCGCGCGGCGCGGATCGCCCTGCCGTTGCCGATGGCACCCGACAGCGCGACCGGTCCGTCGAACCACTGGCGCGTTTCGGCGACGAAAGCCAGCGGCGAAAGCGTGCCGGCATGGCCGCCGGCACCGGCCGCGACCAGGATCAGGCCGTCGGCCCCCTTCTCGATCGCCTTGTGCGCGAACTTCTGGTTGATCACGTCGTGGAAGACGATGCCGCCCCAGCCGTGCACCGCCTGGTTCAGCTCCTCGCGCGCGCCGAGCGAGGAGATGACCATCGGCACCTTGTATTTGGCGCAAAGCTGCATGTCGTGGTCGAGCCGGTTGTTCGACTTGTGAACGATCTGGTTGACTGCGAACGGCGCCGACGGCTTGTCCGGATGGGCGCGGTCATAGGCCGCGAGTTCCTCGGTGATCCGTGCCAGCCACTCGTCGAGCAATTCCGGCGGCCGCGCGTTGAGCGACGGAAACGAACCGACCACACCCGCCTTGCACTGCGCGATCACCAGATCGGGCACCGAGATGATGAAGAGCGGCGAGCCGATCACCGGGATCGACAGGCGCCCCTTGAATAAGGCAGGCATGGACATCGCGAAACGATCCTCTTTTGGCAGGTCAAGTTGGGAACCAACCCAACAAGGCAATCTTTCCACTGTCAAGTATTGCGTTTTGACGCCGTGGTGGAAAGCGGCGACCGCATTCCAAGGCGCGGAATTCCTCCCGTCATTCCGGGGCGCGCGGCGACCCGAGCAAATCCGGATTGATCAACCGCTCGAACGAGAACATCTCGTCCCATGTTTCCTGCGTCAGCAGCTTGCGCTCGACCACCACGATCTGATGCAGCGACTTGCCGCTCGTGTAGCCCTCGCGCGCGATCTCGGCGCATTGCTTGTAGCCGAGCAGCGGCTTCAGCACGGTGACGATGCCGAGCGAGTTCAGCACCATGTTGCGGGTGTGCTCCTCGTTGGCGGTGATGCCGACCACGCAGTTCTCGCGCAGGCTGTTGACCGCACGCTCCATGGTGCGGATCGAAAAGAACAGCGCGAAGGAGATCACCGGCTCCATCACGTTGAGCTGGAGCTGGCCGGCGGAGGCCGCCAGCGTCACCGTGGTATCGAGCCCGATGACGAGGAAGCTGGTCTGGTTGACGACTTCGGGAATCACCGGATTGACCTTGCCCGGCATGATCGACGAGCCCGGCTGCAATTGCGGCAGGTTGATCTCGTTGAAGCCGGCGCGTGGGCCGGAGGCGAGCAGACGGATGTCGTTGCAGATCTTCGTCAGCTTGCTCGCGGTGCGCTTGAGCACGCCGGATAATTGTACATAGGCGCCGGTGTCGGAGGTCGCTTCGACGAGATCGCCGGCAAGAATGAAATCGATGCCGGTCAGGTCACTGAGATGACTGACGGCGAGTTTGGGATAGCCGTGGGCCGCAGTCACGGAGGTGCCGATCGCGGTGGCGCCGAGATTGATCTCGCGCAGCAGAGCGCGCGCCTCGGAGATGCGGTCGACCTCCTCGCCCATCGTCGTGCCCCAGCCGCGGAATTCGGCGCCGAGCGACATCGGCACCGCATCCTGGAGATGCGTGCGGCCCATCTTGAGCACGCGATCGAACTCGCGCCCCTTGGCGAAGAAGGCCTCCTGGAGCTGGCGTAGCGCCGTCATGTAGCTTTCGAGCCGCAGGATCAGCGCGAGACGAAAGGCGGTCGGATAGGTGTCGTTGGTGGACTGGCCGTAATTGACGTGATCGTTCGGACTGACGTGCTGGTAGTCGCCCTTTTTAAAGCCGAGCGATTCCAGCGCCAGATTGGCGATCACCTCGTTGGCGTTCATGTTGGTCGAGGTGCCGGCGCCGCCCTGGATGAAGTCGGTGACGAACTGATCCATCATGTCGCCGGCGATGACGCGGTCGCAGCCGAGAATGATCGCATCGGCCACCCTGGCGTCGATCGCGCCGAGATCGCGATTGGCCATCGCCGCGGCCTTCTTGACGTAACCGAGCGCCTTCACGAAGTAAGGCTCCTGGTTCATCGGAATGCCGGTGATGTGGAAGTTCTCCTTACCCCGGATGGTCTGGACGCCGTAATAGATGTCGTCGGCGATCTCGCGCTGTCCGAGGAAGTCCTGCTCGGTGCGGCTCATGGGCGCTCCTTAGTTGCTGGCGCGCGGCGTCATCGCATCAATTCTGGCACAGCGCGCTGGTCACGAACGTGTCGGTGCGGCAGTCGTCCGGCTTGCGTTGCCGGCCCGGAATGAGAACCTTCGCCGAGCATTTTTCCGCGGAGTCCGCGTTCAGGCTCTTGCCTTCCTTGTAACCCTTGCTCTGGCAAAGCTGGTCGGCCGCCCGCTTGCAATCGGGCGCACCGTTTGACGACGCCGGGCAGGCGATGCGTCCCGACACCATGGTCGACGGCGTCGCCAGGCGCGACAGGTCGTTCATGGTCTCGCTCGGGCTTTTGATCGGCGGCAGGATCGAGGGCAGCTTGTCGAACAGCTTACCCATTTCGTTGATCAGCCCGGGCTTTTCCTCGGCCACCGGAGGAGCGGGCGCAGAGGGGGGTGGCGCAGGCTGCGGGCCCTGCTCCTGCAGCCCGAGCGACGGCGGCGCGGATTGCGCCCATCCGGTCCCGCCGGGATCAAGCAGGAGGGAAAGCGCCGCAAATATCAGCGTCCCCCGTCGCAGCGCCGGATTGCAGGATCGAACCATCATGAACTTAACCGTAGCCGAAGCCGGCGCCGCGGCAAAGCCAGAGCGAGCGCTAGATCAGCTTGATTGCGATTACGAAGCCCAGCACCAGCACGGCGGCGCCGAGCGCGACCCACAATCCGAGATGCTGCTCGATCCTGACCCGGATCCAGTCCCCATAGCGGTTGAGCAGGATCGCCACGATGAAGAAACGTCCACCGCGCGCAACGATTGAGCACAGGATGAACAGCCAGATATTGTAACCGGCAAATCCCGACGTGATGGTGACGAGCTTGTAGGGGATCGGCGTCAGCCCTTTGAGCAGGATGATCACCGCGCCCCATTCCGCGTAGGAGGCTCGGAAAGCGTCGACCTTGTCGCCGAGGCCGTAGACCTGGATCAGCCAGTGACCGACCGAGTCGAACAGCAGCGCGCCGATGGCATAACCCAGCAGGCCGCCCACCACCGACGTCACGGTGCAGATCGCCGCATAGAGCCAGGCCCGCTGCGGCCGCGCCAGCGACATCGGGATCAACATCACGTCCGGCGGGACAGGAAAGAAAGAGCTTTCGGCGAAAGCCACGGCGCCCATGATCCAGAGCGCGTAAGGCTTGTGAGCGGCGTCGATGCACCAGTCGTAGATACGTTTCAGCATGGCGCCGCGATGAAGCACCATGGGACGGATTTGTCCATTGCGAGTTTTATGACGCTTTTAATGGCGCTTGCGCGCCACGCGGCCCTCGAGCGCGACAATTGGCCGCCTGGCGGCAACGTGCGGGGATGCGAGTTTGGGCTGCTTGGTCGAGGACTTCGGCAGTTTCTCGGCGATGCCGAGCATGTCTTCCCGCCGCGCCATTTCGCGCCAGACGTCCTCGGGGCGCACACCGGCCGAAGCCCAGAGCACCGTGAGATTGTAGAGCAGGTCGGCGCTCTCACGGACCACGGCCTCGGTGTCGCCGTTCACCGCATCGATGACGACTTCGATGGCTTCTTCGGCCAGTTTCTTCGCCATTTGGGAGGGCCCACGCTGAAACAGCCGGGCAGTGCGGGACGTTGCCGGATCAAGATCTCTGGCCGCGAGCACAGCCAGATATAGCCGCTCAACCGAATCACTCATGGGACTGAAAAATACTCTAAATCAATGCCGAGCGTGTTAACGCGCGGCGATAAAAGCAAAGAAGCGGCCGCCGCGGCAGGCGCGACGGCCGTTGTGGTCAATCATTGGTATCCAGGCTTAGTAGCAGGTGCCGATCGAGCCCTGGCCGCCCTGCGCGGACTGGTAGGGACCGCCGCAACGGTGGAAGGGGCGCGAACCGTAATAGGGGCCGCCGCCATAATAGGCCGGGGCTTCATCGTAATACACCGGGCCGCCGCCATAGTAGGCTGGGGCATCATAGGCGTAAGCGTCGCGGGTCGCGGCGATGGCGAGTCCCGTGCCGATGATGCCGGCGAAGGCTGCGGCAGCCGCTGCGCCGCCACCGCCATGCCAGTGACGGCCGCCGGCATAGGAAGCAGTCGGAGCAACGGCGGTCAGCGCCAGCACTGCGGCTGTGGCAAGGACGGCCTTGCGGCCGCCAAATCTCGAAAATCTGTCAAACATGTTTGGACCCTCCTTGGGACCTCGAATGGTGCCTGACGACAGGCTCGTGTCTCTCAAACACCCGGATGTCATGTTGGGTTCCCCAACCCCAACACAAGCTGAACGCGGCCGCGTTATCGTGACGCAACCCCGCTCATCATCCATTCATGTTGGCGCGCGCAAGCCTGCCGCCGGCCGCTTGCAAGCGATGTCCCGGCTACCGCAACCCTGGCGTCTTCCGTGGCGATCCACTTCACCTTCGACCGCTGCGAACGAAATCCGCGGGAAGCCGGCCGCAGGAGGCATATTCGACTATCGGTTTCTGGCTGCCGGTCTCCGGGCGGCTGATCAATTGAGCAAAACTGAGAGCTTCCGCTGTATCTGCCGGGCGATCCCTGATTAGAATATCGGCTTGGTTCGTGATATCCGCCCGAGTTCGCTCCCGCATGTCCATTTTCAGCCTCTACACCCGCGTTCTCGAGCTCCTCGGCAAGGAGGCGCGGCTGGGCTGGCTGCTGGCGTTTGCCAATCTGCTGCTGGCCGCCTCGCAGTTTGCCGAGCCCGTCCTGTTCGGCCGGATCGTCGATGTGCTCTCGGGCAAGGCGGTCGCCGGGTCGAGTTCGGCCTGGCCGTTCCTGCTGGCCTGGGTCGCATTCGGGCTGTTCACCATCGGCTGCAGCGCACTCGTGGCGCTGCAGGCCGACCGGCTATCCCACCGCCAGCGCCAGGCGGTGCTGACAGATTATTTCGAGCATATCCTGCAACTGCCGCTGACCTTCCACTCCGGCACCCATTCGGGACGGTTGATGAAGGTGATGCTCAACGGCACGGACGCGCTGTGGCGGCTGTGGCTCGGCTTCTTCCGCGAGCATTTTGCCGCGATCCTGTCGGTCGTGGTGCTGCTGCCGCTGTCGCTGTACCTGAACTGGCGGCTCGCCATCCTGTTGTTCGTGCTCTGCGTCGTTTTCACGGCGCTGACGACCTTCGTCGTGCGCAAGACCTTCGGCATGCAGATGCAGGTCGAGGAGCACTACAGCGAGCTCTCCGCCCGCGCGTCGGACGCGCTCGGCAACGTCGCGCTGGTGCAGAGCTTCGTGCGCGTCGAGTCCGAAGTCAAGGGACTGCGCTCCGTCGCCGACGAGCTGCTGGCCGCGCAGATGCCGGTGCTGTCCTGGTGGGCGCTCGTGACCGTCATTACGCGCGCCTCCACAACCATCACGGTGCTCGCGATCTTCTCGCTCGGCATTGCCCTGCACGACCAGGGACTGACCACGGTGGGCGAAATCGTGATGTTCGTGAGCTTTGCGACCATGCTTATCCAGAAGCTCGAGCAGGTCGTGAGCTTCATCAACAACGTGTTCATGGAAGCACCGCGCCTGCGGGAATTCTTCAACGTGCTCGATGCGGTGCCTGCCGTGCACGACCGCCCCGACGCGCTCGATGCCGGCCGGCTCTCCGGTCTCGTCGAGTTCAACGACGTCACCTTCTCCTATGACGGCAAGCGGCCGGCGATCGAGGACCTCTCCTTCACCGCACTTCCCGGCCAGACCATCGCGCTGGTCGGCCCGACCGGCGCCGGCAAGTCGACCGCGATCGCGCTGCTGCATCGCGCTTTCGATCCGCAGTCGGGCTTCATCAGGGTCGACGGCATGGACGTGCGCGGCGTGACGCTGACCTCACTGCGCCGGAACATCGGGGTCGTGTTCCAGGAAGCGCTGCTGTTCAACCGCTCGATCGCGGAGAATTTGCGCGTCGGCAAGCCGGATGCGACCGAGGACGAGATGCGCAAGGCCGCCGAGCGCGCACAGGCGATCGAGTTCATCGATCGCAGCGGCGGCTTCGAGACCAATGCCGGCGAGCGCGGCCGCATGCTTTCAGGCGGCGAGCGGCAGCGGCTGTCGATCGCCCGCGCGCTGCTGAAGGACCCGCCGATCCTGATCCTGGACGAGGCCACAAGCGCGCTCGACGCCGTTACGGAGGCCAAGGTAAACGCCGCTCTCGATGAAGTGATGAAGGGCCGCACCACCTTCGTGATCGCCCACCGCCTCTCCACCATCCGCAACGCCACGCGGATCCTGGTGTTCGAGAACGGGCGCGTGATCGAAACCGGAACTTTCGATGAACTCGTCGCCAAAGGCGGCCATTTCGCCGAGCTCGCCAAGGCCCAGTTCATGGTGCAGGAGCAAGCACAATCGCCTGCACGGGCCAGCGTGACGGCCGCAGAGGCTGCCGCGACAGCAGCCAGGTCCTCTTAGGAAGTCCAGTCAGCCAATCCTCGCGGCAAGTCCCCATCGTAGCGTCGAAATTCGGCCTATTTCATCGCTGAATACCCGCTGGAAACCCCTGTTCTCGACGCACGAGCCGGTATAGGTTTGCGACGCCGCAAGCGGCGGCGCCGGATTTCAGAACCGAACATCAGATCACGAGAGCCGACCGTATCCGGCGGATCTCCAAGGACCGGAATCGGATAGTGCACGCCCTTCGCCCGCTGCTTCGTAAATCCCTGTTCAACCTGTTCGCCGCGACACTCGCATGCGCCGCGCTGATTGCGCCGCGCGCGGCGAGCGCCGAAGCGCTGCTGCTGATCGAAGCCGACAGCGGCAAGGTGTTGCAGGCGGAGAACGCGACCATCCCGTGGTACCCGGCCTCCGTCACCAAGATCATGACCGCCTATGTGACGCTGAAGGCGGTGAAGGACGGCAAGCTCACGCTCGACACGCTGCTCACGGTGTCGCCGACGGCCGCCTCGCAGTCGCCGTCGAAGATGGGGTTCCGTCCGGGAACGCAGCTCACCGTCGACAACGCGCTCAAGATGATGATGGTCAAGTCGGCGAACGACATGGCCGTGGTGCTCGCCGAAGGCGTCGGCGGTTCGATCGACGGCTTCTCCGCGATGATGAACGACACCGCGCAGAAGCTCGGCATGACGCAGACGAGCTACGTCAATCCGAACGGCTTGCCTGCCGACGGCCAGATCACCTCCGCGCGTGACCTCGGCATTCTCGCGCGCTCGTTCCTGCGCGACCTGCCGGAGTACGAGTATTTCGTGCACATCCCGGCGATCCGGTTCGGCAAGCGCGTCACCGGCAATTTCAACAAGCTGATCGGCCGCTACCCCGGCGCCGACGGGTTCAAGACCGGCTTCATCTGCGCTTCCGGATACAATCTCGTCGCGTCGGCCACGCGCAACGGCCGCCGGCTGATCGCCGTCGTGCTGGGCTCCAGCTCCGGAACGGCGCGCGCCGTGAAGGCGGCGCAGCTGCTCGAGCGCGGTTTCAGCCAGGACAATCTCACCTGGCTCCGTCCTTCGCTTGGCACCGTCGACAAGCTGGTGCCGGTCGACGCCTCGCCGCCGAATTTGCGCGACGACATGTGCGGCGGCCACCGCAAGCGGCCGGCGAGCGACGACGACGATGCCCTGATCGCCAGCAACGCGTCAGGATCGGCCTCCGCCACCGGCGGCGAAGCCCAGGTGACGTTCTTCACCGCCGGATTGCAGCCGCCGCTGATGAAGGCCTCCGAGCTGATGGCCTCGGCGCCGGCACCGGCGGAGCCCGTGGTGGTCTATACCGGCCCGACCCGGACCGGCACCGCCCTGATCGCGGCGGTCGCGGCAGATGCCGACCAGCAGACCACGCCAAAGCCGCGTGGCAAGAAGTCGCGCGTCGCCAGGAAGCCCGACGCGGCCGATACGCCAGCCGACAAGCCGAAAGATGCCAGGACGGCGTCGGCGAAGCCGGATGCCGCCAAGCCTGACGCGAAGAAGGACGCCAAAACGGCCGCGGCCAAGCCGGCTGGAACCAAGCATGCCGCGGTCAAGCCCGATGCGGCAGCGAAACCTGCTGCAGGCGCCGAACAGGCAGCCAAACCCGCCAAACCGAAGGCCGCGACCAAGCCTGCCGCCAAGCCGGCCAACAACGGATAACGCTCCCTCGGAGTTAAACCACAGCCTGCGCTTCGCATGTGCGGAAGCGCGGCTTGCGATGATTCCAGTAGCCACTTCCTGGCCTTTGTCTTAAGCCTCCACGACTTGCCACCCGTTCCGCCAGGCTCGATACTGCCTGCAATGGAGCAAGCCCGAGACACAACGGGCTCTGGTGTAAGAGAGGGGAGTTTCCATGGAGCGCATCTGGCTCAAGCAATATCCGCCCGGCGTGCCCGCTGATATCGAGCCCACCCAGTACGCATCGCTGGTCGACCTCTTGGAGGAGAGCTTTGCCAAGTTCGCCGACCGCAAGGCGTTCATCTGCATGGACAAGTCGATCAGCTATCGCGACCTCGACCAGATGTCGCTGGCGCTTGCCGCCTATCTGCAGGGACGCGGTCTGAAGCCGGGCGCCCGCGTCGCGCTGATGATGCCGAACGTGCTGCAATATCCGGTCGCCACCGCCGCGGTGCTGCGCGCCGGATATGCGGTGGTCAACGTCAACCCGCTCTACACCCCGCGTGAGCTCGAGCATCAGCTCAGGGATTCCGGGGCCGAAGCCATCATCGTGCTGGAGAATTTTGCCCACACGGTCGAGCAGGTGATCGCCAAGACCGAGGTCAAGCACGTGATCGTCGGCAGCATGGGCGACCTGCTCGGCTTCAAGGGCGTGATCGTCAACCTCGTCGTCCGCCGCGTCAAGAAGATGGTACCGGCCTGGTCGCTGACGGGCGCGGTGTCGTTCAACGACGCGGTGTCGGCCGGCCGCTCGCTGCCTTTCAACAAGCCGAAGCGGTCGGCGGACGACGTCGCCTTCCTGCAATATACCGGCGGCACCACCGGCGTCTCCAAGGGCGCCACCCTGCTCCATCGCAACATCGTCGCCAACGTCCTGCAAAACGACGCCTGGCTGCAGCCGGCGCTCGCTGCGCCCCCGCATGTCGACCAGCTCATGGTCGTCTGCGCGCTGCCGCTCTATCACATCTTCGCTCTAACGGCCTGCTACCTGCTCGCGGTGCGCGCCGGCGGCTGCAATCTGCTGATTCCCAATCCGCGCGACATCCCCGGTTTCATCAAGGAGCTGGCGAAATACCAGGTCAACAGCTTCCCGGCCGTCAACACGCTCTACAACGGCCTGATGCATCATCCTGATTTCAAGAAGCTGGATTTCTCCAAGCTGAAGATTTCCAACGGCGGCGGCATGGCGGTGCAGCGCCCGGTCGCCGAGCAGTGGAAGGCCGTGACTGGCTGCTTCATCGCCGAAGGCTACGGCCTGTCGGAGACCTCACCGACGCTCACCTGCAACCCGGCGACCGCGTCCGAGTTCTCGGGATCGATCGGCATCCCCGTGCCGTCGACCTACATCTCGATCCGCGACGACGACGGCAACGAAGTGCCGATCGGCCAGCCCGGCGAGATCTGCGCCAAGGGTCCGCAGGTGATGTCGGGTTACTGGAACAGGCCGGAAGAGACCGCGAAGGTGATGACCGCGGACGGCTATTTCCGCACCGGCGACATCGGCGTGATGGACGCGACCGGCTACACCAAGATCGTCGACCGCAAGAAGGACATGATCCTGGTCTCCGGCTTCAACGTCTATCCGAACGAAGTCGAGGAAGTGATCGCGGGCCACCCGGGCGTGCTCGAATGCGCCGTCATCGGCATTCCCGATTCCAGGTCGGGCGAGGCGGTGAAGGCTTTCGTGGTCAGGAAGGACCCGAACCTCACGTCAGAAGAACTGGTGAAGTTCTGCCAGGAGCAGCTCACCGGCTACAAGGTGCCCAAGCACGTCGAATTCCGCACCGACCTGCCCAAGACCAATGTCGGCAAGATTTTGCGCCGGCAATTGCGGGACGAGAAGAAGGCCGAGGCGGCGTAGGCCGCCTCTCCGCCGTCATTGCGCGGAGCGCTTCGCGACGATGCAATCCAGCCCCCCTCCGCGGTCGTATCTCCGGATTGCCTCGCGGAGCCTGTCATCGGGTTGCGCTGCGCGCGGACCCGTTGGCTTGCAAAAGCAAGGACGAGAAATTGGCAGCGTCGCGTCATGACGCCGTTTCCCTCCGCCGGTAAAATGCTCTAGAACAGCCCCGGCCCCCTTTAGATGGAGACAACGACGATGGCGATTCAGATTGGCGAGAAGCTGCCCGAGACGAACTTCCGCGTGATGACGGCGGAAGGTCCGCAGGTGAAGACCACCGACGACATCTTCAAGGGCAAGAAAGTGGCGCTGTTCGCAGTGCCCGGCGCCTATACCGGCACCTGCCACAAGATGCATCTGCCGAGCATTTTCCTCAATGCCTACGCCATCAAGGACAAGGGCGTCGACACCATCGCGATCGTCTCCGTCAACGACGCCTTCGTCATGAACGCCTGGAAGCGCGACACCGACCAGCGCGACGAGGCCGTCTTCCTCGCCGACGGCAATGCCGACTTCACCAAGGCGATCGGCATGGAGCTCGACGCTTCCGGCAACGGCCTCGGCATCCGCTCCAAGCGCTATTCGATGCTGGTCGAAGACGGCGTGGTGAAGAAGCTGAACCTCGAGGCGATGCCCGGCAAGGTCGAGGTGTCCGGCGGCGATACGCTGCTGGGGCAGCTGTAAGTTTTTCGTCATTCCGGGGCGCGCGCAGCGCGAGCCCGGAATCCATCTCACGTCAGAACGTGCAGAGGAATGGATTCCGGGCTCGCCCTTCGGGCGCCCCGGAATGACATCTACTCCGTCACCCGCGCTTGCGTCCGCGCCATCGCAACGCCGTCCCGCGCCAGCTGATCCGCGCGCTCGTTCTCGGGATGGCCGGCGTGGCCCTTGACCCAGTGCCAACGCACCTCATGCGCCTTCAGCGCGGCGTCGAGCCGCTGCCATAGCTCGACATTCTTGACCGGCTTCTTGTCGGCGGTGCGCCAGCCATTGCGCTTCCAGCCGTGGATCCAGCCGGTGATGCCCTGACGGACATACTGGCTGTCGGTGTAGAGATCGACGGTGCACGGCTTCTTCAGCGCTTCCAGCGCGGAGATCGCCGCCATCAATTCCATCTGGTTGTTGGTGGTGTGACGTTCGCCGCCGCTCAGCTGTTTTTCCTTGTCGCCGAACTTCAGGATCGCGCCCCAGCCGCCGGGCCCGGGATTTCCCGAGCAGGCGCCGTCGGTGTAGATCGTGACGACGGGACGCTCGTTCACGCGACCAGTCCCGGGGGCATCAGCCCGTAGTCGCGCGCACTCGAAACGCTCTGGTGGAAACGCAGCTTGCGGACATATTCCAGCGGATCCTTCGGCTTCACCAGTGCGCCCGGTGGCACGTTGAGCCAGTCCACCAGCCGCGTCAGCAGGAAGCGGATCGCCGCGCCACGCGCCAGCAGCGGCAGCGCGGCCTCCTCGGCCTCGGTCAGCTTGCGCACCCGGCCATAGGCATTGAGGAAGGCGCGCGCCTTGGTCACGTTGAAGGAATGATCCGGCTCGAAGCACCAGGCATTGAGGCAGATGGCGACGTCATAGGCCAGCATGTCGTTGCAGGCGAAGGTGAAGTCGATAATGCCCGAGAGCTTGTCGCCGAGAAAGAATACGTTGTCGTTGAAGAGGTCGGCGTGGATCACCCCTTCGGGCAGATTGGTCGGCCAGAGGCCGCTCGAGAGATGAGCGAGTTCCTCCCCCAGAAACGCGCGCAGGCCCGGCTGGACCTCGTCGGCGCGATCCGAGGCCGCATCGAACAAGGGCCGCCAGCCCGCGACCGACAGAGCATTGGCGCGCCTGATCGTGAAATTGGCGCCGGCCAGATGCATTTTGGCCAGCCCTTCGCCGACGCCGGCGCAATGGGCCGCGTTCGGCTTGCGCGGCCAGACGCCTTCGAGAAAGGTGATGATCACGGCCGGCCGGCCCGACAATTCCCGCAGCGCCTCGCCATCCTTCGCCTTCACCGGCAGCGGACAATTGACGCCGTGCTCGGCCAGATGCGTCATCAGCGCGAGGAAGAACGGCAGATCGTTCTTCGCCACGCGCTTCTCGTAGAGCGTGAGGATGAACGATCCCTGCGTGGTGTGCAGCAGGAAGTTGGAATTCTCGACGCCCTCGGCGATGCCCTTGTAGGAGAGCAGGTCGCCGAGATCGTAATGCTTCAGGAAATCCGCAAGCTCGTCGGCGGCAACGTCGGTGTAGACCGCCATGTAGATTTACTCGGCGGCAGCTTCGGGGCGCACCTGGCGGGGCAGCGGGAAGAACTCGTTCTCTTCCGCGGCCGAGACCGTCTCCACATGCAGCGTGTAGCGCTCGGCGAACGCGTCCATGATCTCCTCGACGATCACTTCCGGCGCCGAGGCACCCGCGGTGATGCCGAGGCTCGTGATGTTCTCGAACCGCTTCCAGTCGATTTCGGAGGCGCGCTGCGCCAGCACCGCGATCTTGCAGCCCTCACGCTCGGCGACCTCGCGCAGCCGCTGCGAGTTCGACGAATTGGGAGCCCCGACAACGATGAGCGCGTCCACCACCGGCGCCACCTTCTTCACCGCGAGCTGGCGGTTGGTGGTGGCGTAGCAGATGTCTTCCTTGTGCGGCCCGTTGATGTTCGGGAAGCGCTCCTTGAGCAGCGCCACGATCTCCGCGGTATCGTCGATCGAAAGCGTGGTCTGGGTCACGAAAGCGAGGTTGTTCGGGTCCTTCGGGGAGATGGTCTTGGCGTCCTCGGCGGTCTCGATCAGGGTCACGGCGCCGACCGGAAGCTGGCCGAGCGTGCCGACCACCTCTGGGTGATGGGAGTGGCCGATCAGGAAGATCTCGCGGCCGCGCTTGAAGTGGATGGCGGCCTCGCGGTGGACCTTGGTCACCAGCGGGCAGGTCGCATCCAGCGAGAACAGGTTGCGGGAGGTGGCGTCGGCCGGGACCGACTTGGGCACGCCATGGGCCGAGAATACGACCGGGGCAGTGGTATTTTCCGGGATCTCGGCGAGTTCCTCGACGAAGATCGCGCCCTTCTTCTTCAAGCCGTCGACGACGTACTTGTTGTGCACAATCTCATGGCGAACATAGACGGGGGCGCCGTATTTATCGAGCGCCCGTTCCACGGTGTCGATCGCTCGGACCACCCCGGCACAGAAGCCGCGGGGAGAACAAAGCACGATCTTGAGGTCTGGTTTGGCTGACATGGAGCGATCTCGGGACCGAATCCTCACCAGATGGGCGGGAGGCGGCCTTTGGATGAACAGGAGCTTAGGTAGGGGCTTACAGCGACTTCAGAGGGAATTGGGCCCCCTTTCGGGCGCTGTCAAGGCACTATCTATAGCAGAACCATTGCGTGGCTACCCCCTCCGGGCTTATATAGCGCGAATTCCCAGTCATCGCTGATGACCACCGGCTTCGCCTCCAAAAGGGGTGGGCGAAGCACAAAGGAGATTTGCCATGAGCAACGCACCTCTGATGCCCAAGGCGACCGCCGTCTGGCTGCTCGACAACACCGCGCTGACCTTCGACCAGGTCGCCGACTTCACCAAGATGCACCCCCTCGAGGTGCGGGCGATTGCTGACGGCGACGCCGCCCAGGGCATCAAGGGCATGGATCCGCTCTCCAACGGCCAGCTGACCCGCGAGGAGATCGAGAAGGGCGAGAAGAACCCGGACTACCGGCTCCGCCTGCAGGAGAGCAAGGTGGTGCTGCCGCCCCAGCCCAAGCGCAAGGGCCCGCGCTACACGCCGGTGTCGCGCCGCCACGAGCGCCCGAGCGCTATCCTCTGGCTGCTGCGCAGCCACCCCGAGCTCAAGGACGCCCAGGTCATGCGCCTCGTCGGCACCACCAAGAGCACGATCGCCAGCGTGCGCGACCGCACCCACTGGAACACCTCCCAGCTGACCCCGATCGACCCGGTGACGCTCGGCCTCTGCTCGCAGATCGAGCTCGATTTCGAAGTCGCGCGCGCGGCCAAGGAGAAGCCGATCGACACGGCCTATGGCGGCGCCACCCTGCTGCCCGCTTCCGAGACCACCAAGAAGGACGAGTACGAGCCGGACGAACGCTCCAGCGACGACCTCAACGTCGACGCCGTGTTCGCCAAGCTCAAGACGCTCGGCGGCAAGAAGCACGAGGAAGAGGAGGAGTAAGACTCCTCTTCCGGTTTGCCATCGCATGAAAACGAAACGCGGCGGATCATCCCGCCGCGTTTTTGTTTTGTGGTTGTACCCTCGGTGTCGTCCCGCCATCCCGCGGACGACACCAGTGAGATCAGAACTTGTAGGTCACGCCCGCGCCCACCAGCCATGGATCGATATGCGCATTGCCGGTGACCGGCAGGCCGCTGACGGTCGCGCTGTAGTCCGGACGCAGCCACAGCTTCTTGACGTCGACGTTGAGGCCCCAGTGCCGGTCGATCATGTAGTCGAAGCCGAACTGCACGGCGCCGCCCCAGGCGTTGCTGACGTGCAGGTTCGTGGTGGTGGCGACGATCGCGGGCGGCCCGACGATGGCGGCCGGCGCATTGGCGGCGGAGTTGTTGAAGAACACCGTGTAGTTCACGCCAGCGCCGACATACGGCTTGAACGCGCCGAAATTGTCGAAGTGATATTGCAGGGTCAGCGTCGGCGGCAGCAGCGTGGTCTTGCCGATCGGCAGGTTCGCGAGCGAGCCGGTGCCGCTGATAGAATGCCTGGTCACGCCGAGGATCAATTCGGCGGCGATGTTCTTGGTGAAGAAATAGCTGATGTCGAGCTCGGGAACGACCTGGTTGCTGATCGAGAGGCCTGAATTCGGCGACGACAGCGAGGGCACGCCCGCCACGTTCACGGTCGAGCCACCGGCATCCGGCAACACGCCGAGCACGCGCAAGCGCACCATCCACGGATTGAAGCTTTCCGCCGGCGGCGGCGCCTTCTTGTAAACCGGCAAATCGGCGGCCTGAGCCGCGGCAAAAGTCCCCGCGAGCACCGCGCCGAATGTCGCAAGCCGCGCCAAATTCTTCATCCTTATCTGCATTGCAGTCCCCTTCAGCCAAATCTGCGCGCTTCAACACGCGACATGAGCGTCAGAGCAGAATGCGAAGGGTGAAGGATTTGACGCCGATCAAATCGAGACGGCCGGCACCATGATTTGGCCACGACGTTGCAGATGTGTCACGCCTGATGCGAGGCGATCGCGCAGGATAATACCGCGCCGGTATTTACGGGCGGTCGGGATGGTTCAGCATGTACTCGCCAAGATCACGCTGGCGACGGTCGGCGCGCGCCGTGGCGGCGCTGCGCTGGACGTCACGATCCTTGCGGCAGGCCACATATTCGGGCGAGCCCTGCGCATAGCCGCGGCTCAGGCAGACCGCATCGTCATCGTCGCCACCCATCGCCACCGGCGTCTGGTAGCGCGCGGAGCAGGCGGAGAGAGCAAGGGCGAGCAGGGCCGCTACAAGAAAACGCGGCGCGATGGCGGATGGCATACGAGGTCCCCTGTTGGCCGGCCTTGTTTAGCCCGGAATGAGGAGAATGTAAGTCCCCTGCCCCCGTTCCCGTCCGCTGTCATTCCCCCGCGGACGGGGGATGACAGCGGAGACAGCGTTACACCCGTCCCTTCAGCGCATCGCCGATCTCGTCCAGCGCCCTGGGGTCCTCGATCGTCGCCGGCATGGTCCAGGTGTCGCCGTCGGCGATCTTCTTGATGGTGCCCCTCAGGATCTTGCCGGAGCGCGTCTTGGGCAGGCGGCCGACGGTGATGGCGAGCTTGAACGCGGCGACGGGACCGAGCTTGTCGCGCACCAGCGCAACGATCTCCTTCTCGATCTCGGCGGGCGCGCGGCTCACGCCGGCCTTGAGCACCAGGAAGCCGCAGGGCACCTCGCCCTTGATCGCATCCTTGACGCCGAGCACGGCGCATTCGGCGACATCCGGATGCGAGGCCAGGATCTCCTCCATGCCGCCGGTGGAGAGACGATGGCCGGCGACATTGATGATGTCGTCGGTGCGGCCCATCACGAAGACATAGCCGTCCTCGTCCTTGTAGCCGGCGTCCGAGGTCTTGTAGTAGCCGGGAAACTCGTTGAGATAGGCGTCCCTGAAGCGGTCGTCCTGATTCCACAGCGTGGGCAGGCAGCCCGGCGGCATCGGCAGCTTGATGACGATCGAGCCCATGGTGTTCGCCCCGACCGGCTTGGCCGCCTCGTCCACCACGTCGACCCGGTAGCCCGGCATCGGCACCGTCGGCGAGCCGTGCTTGACCGGCAGCATGCCGAGGCCGACCGGATTGCCGGCGATGCACCAGCCGGTCTCGGTCTGCCACCAATGGTCGATCACCGGCACCTTCAACTGCTGCTCGGCCCATTCCACCGTCGGCGGATCGGCACGTTCGCCGGCCAGGAACAGCGTGCGGAATTTCGACAGATCGTATTTCCGGATAAATTGTCCGTCCGGATCCTCCTTCCGTATCGCCCGGAATGCGGTCGGTGCCGTGAACAAGGCCACTGCCTTGTGCTCGCTGATGACGCGCCAGAACGCGCCAGCGTCGGGCGTTCCGACCGGCTTGCCCTCGTACATGATCGAGGTCGCACCGTGCAGCAGAGGGCCGTAGATGATGTAGCTGTGACCGACCACCCAGCCGATGTCGGAGCCGCACCACCAGACCTCGCCGGGCTTGATGCCATAGAGATTGAACATCGACCACTTCAGTGCGACGAGATGGCCGCCATTGTCGCGTACGACGCCCTTGGGGATGCCCGTGGTGCCCGATGTGTAGAGGATGTAGAGCGGATCGGTGGCGGCGACCGGCACGCAAGGCGCCTTCTTTTCGTCGTTCATCGCCTTGCGGCGCAGGCTCGCCCAATCGTAGTCGCGGCCGGGCGAGAGGTCGCAGACCAGCTGCGGACGTTGCAGCACGATGCAGGCCTTCGGCCTCACGCTGGCGAGCCTGATCGCCTCGTCGAGCAGCGGCTTGTACTGCACGATGCGACCGGGCTCGATGCCGCAGCTCGCGGACAGGATCAGCTTCGGCTGGGCGTCGTCGATACGGGTAGCAAGCTCCTTCGCCGCAAAGCCGCCGAACACCACCGAATGCACCGCGCCGATGCGCGCGCAGGCAAGCATCGCGACCACCGCCTCCGGGACCATCGGCATGTAGAGGACGACGCGGTCGCCCTTGGCGACGCCGAAATCCCGCATGATCGCGGCAAGCACCTGCACTTCGGCCAGCAGCTCGGCATAGGTGAATTTGGTGACCGAGTTGGTCAGCGGCGAATCGTGGATCAGCGCCACCTGGTCGGCGCGGCCGCGTTCGACGTGACGGTCGAGCGCGTTGTAGCAGGTGTTGACCACGCCGCCCGCGAACCAGCGGCCATAGACGCCCTGCGAGGCATCGAAGACCCTTGTCGGCGGCTCGATCCAGTCGATCTCCTTGGCCGCCTCGGCCCAAAACCCCTCCGGATCGGCCAGCGAGCGCGCATGGACCTCGTGATAGAGGCTCTTTCCCTGGACATTCATTCCCGCGCTCCCGTTTCGTTTATTTCCCTGACCCTGACCTGACGGCAGCACTGGCGTCCCGCCATGACCCGGATCAAGTACCGGCCGTGTTTGGAGGCTATTTTCCCGGGAACGGGCCGCGGTTCAAGCTGAAAAGGACCCATCTTCTGCCTCTTCCCGTTCTGACGGGGCGCGACGAGCTTCGCTCGCGCCGAGAGCGCCGGGATGAGGGCCCTCTCTGCGAATGCAGTGAGATCTGGACTCGCGGAGAGTCCTCCTCAGCCGGAATTTGCCCTCGCAAATTCCGGACGCAGCGCCTCGCTGAGATCGCGGATCGCCTTCGCGTTGTCACCATGCGGATAATAGGTCACGCCGCGTGCCGGACCAGGCCTACGCATAGGCGAGCATCACCGCTAGTAGCCGTCCACCCCGTTCAGCCGCTGCAACCGCTCCTTCATCGCATTCTTTAGGTCGTACCCGGGCCGCCCGTATCCGGCATTGCGGCGCGCGATGAAATCGTCCTGCTCACGCTGGAGCGCCCTGGCCTCGCCTGCGTTGCGCGCGTCCCGGACCGCGCGCGCATGCGATGCGAAAACCTCGCGGTCGAGATCGGCAAGCTCGCGATTGCCGCAGATCGCCTTCTCCACGGCGCGGGTCGCATTCCGGCAATTGAAGCTCGGCTTGCCCGCCACTGCCATCTGCGCCCCGATCAGCTCCAGCTCGCGGGCCATCGCCTTGTGATTGGCCCTGGCCCTCTCGTGGTTCGGATCGATCTTCAGCGCTGCGCCGAAATCCTGCACGGCCTTGGGCTTGTCGCCCTTCTTCAGCCAGAGTTCGCCACGGGCGTTGAAGACGTCGGCAAGCGAAGGATCCAGTAAGAGAGCGCGGCTGTCGTCGGCGATGGCACGGTCGATCTGGTCGTGCCGCGCCAGAAACGCACCGCGCGCGACCAGCGCCCTAATCAGATCGGCCTTCGCCGTCTTCTCATTGTCGATCACGGCCGCGCAGGCGGTGGCGACCTTGTCCACGTCATCCGAAGAGGTCGCGGCAAGGCAAGGCGCGATGTCGACCTGCGCGACGGCCGCTGGCTCCCCGCCGGTCGCAGCATAAACCGGCTCATGAGCTGCGCTGAACGACAGCACGTAGAGCACCAAGGCGCCTGACAGGTGAACGAGATTTTGAAATCGCATGCTTGTTGCAGTCGGAGCTCTTGCCTTGAGACGGCACAATCCATCATACGGCCGATTGGTGCTAGCTTGTGGCACGGCTCATATCGGTTTCGGGGACTACCTTGTCGACATTCGAATGGATCATCGCACTTCTGCTCGGCGCCGTTGCATTATCGGCGCTGGCGCGGCGGATCAAGGTCCCCTACCCGACCTTTCTCGCCATCGGCGGCGCGCTGATCGCCTTCGTGCCGAACAGTCCGTCCTGGACCCTCGAACCCGACCTGGCATTGGCGCTTTTTGTCGCACCGGTGCTGCTGGACGCCGCTTTCGACACGTCGCTGCGCGACTTGCGCAACAATTGGGTTCCGGTCTCGACCCTGGTGGTGGCTGCGGTGGGCCTGACCACATTGGGTGTCGCCTATGTCGCGCACCGGATGATGCCGGATATGCCCTGGGCTGCCGCGATCGCGCTCGGCGCCATCGTGGCACCACCGGATGCCGCAGCCGCGGTCGCGATCCTGAGCCAGGTCAAGCTGCCCCACCGCATGGTGAAGGTGCTGGAAGGCGAGAGCCTGCTCAATGACGCCAGCGCGCTCCTGATCTATCGCATTGCCGTCGGCGCGGTCATCATGGAGCACCTGACATGGAGCGAGGTCGCGCCGACGATCGCGCTCGCGCTGGTCGGCAGTGTCCTCGCCGGCTTCGTCGCAGGGCGCATCACACCGCTCCTGATGGAACGCATGAAGGAAGCGCACAGCGCTATCATCGTGCAGTTTGCCACCACCTTCATGGTCTGGATCGCCGCCGAGCATCTCGGCCTCTCCGGCATTCTCACCATCGTCGTCTACGCCATCACCATGGCGCGCACCGCGGCCGCGCGGATGCCGGCACGGCTGCGGGTACCGTCCTATGCGGTGTGGGAGACGATGGTGTTCGTGCTCAACGTGCTCGCCTTCATGCTGATCGGTATGCAGATGCGCCCGATCTGGACACGGCTGAACGTGGATGTGCGCTGGGAGTATTGCGTGGCGGCAGGCTGGATCCTGCTCACGGTGGTTCTGGTCCGGCTGTTGTGGATCACCTTCTACCGCGCCACCCTGCGCGTGCTGATCGCGCGCCGGATCTATCATCCCAGGGATCCCAAGGCCGTGGTCTCGCCCAAGGGCGGCCTCATCATCTCCTGGTGCGGCATGCGTGGCCTCGTCACGCTGGCCACCGCCTTCGCGCTTCCCGCGAACTTCCCCTATCGCGACTTCATCGTCTTCATCGCCTTCGCGGTGGTGCTGGGATCGCTGGTGATCCAGGGCCTGACGCTGCGGCCGCTGATTCTGGCGTTCGGCCTCAAGGACGACGATCCCGTCGGGATCGAGGTCGCGCGGGCCCGCACCGTCGCCTTTCGCGCGGCGCTGGACGCCATCGAGGATGATCCGTCGGAAGAGGCCGAGATCCTGCGGCTCGAATACCGTGCTCTCCTGCTGCAGGCCGACGACGATCCGAACGGCGGCATCGCCAGCGGTGAACTGCCCGCCGATCCCCTGCGCCGCCGCGCCATCGAGGCCGCGCGAAAATCGATCTTCGCCCTGCGCGCCACCGAGGTGATCGGCGACGACGCGTTTCACAGGATCGAGCAAGAGCTCGATCGCGCGGAATTGAGCGCGGGGGGATGATCTCAAGGGGAGAGGGAGGCCATTGAACCAAATGCCGCCTCTCCCGACTCATTCCTCATGACGACATTGACCGACGACCGTCGTGTCCGCGCGCGTGATGCGTCGCCTGCACGATATTTTTATCTCCATATGGCCCTGGCCTGTGCCGCCACCGCATTTCTGGGCTTCGCGCCGACTTATTGGGCGCCCCTCGCGAACCGGACATTGTCCGCCAGCCCCGTGATTCATTTTCACGGTTTTTTGTTCTTTACCTGGTCTGTCTATTTCGTGATCCAGACCTGGCTCGCGGCTTCGGGCCGCGTGGCCAATCACCGCGCGCTCGGCATTGCCGGCGTTTCGCTCGCCACGGCGATGACGATCTTCGGCTTCCTCGCCTCGGTGCATGTGATGCAGCACTCCGCCGCGCTCGGGCAGAGAGACGCCGGCATCGCCTTCTCGATCGTGCCGATGAGCGGCATCGCGTTCTTCGCGGTGGTGTTCGTGCTTGCGATCATGAAAAATCGCAAGCCGGAAATTCACAAGCGCCTGATGCTGCTCGCCGCGGTCTCGATCCTCGATGCCGCGATCGCGCGCTGGTTTCTCACCTTCCTCGCGCCTCCCGGGCCACCCGGCCCGCCGCCGGTGCCGGTGACGATCGCGCCGGCCGTAGTGGCTTCGCTGCTGCTCGTCGTCGCCATGGTACGCGACTGGCGCAGCGAAGGCCGTGTGCATCCAGTCTACATTTACGGCACGCTCGCGATGCTGGCGGTGAAAGTGCTGAACTGGCCGGTCAGCGAGTCCGCGGCGTGGCATGCGTTCGCCGGCGGGATTCTGGCACTGGCGCAGTAGGCGGACACAAACTCCGCTGTCGTCCCGGACAAGCGAAGCGCAGATCCGGGACCCATAACCACAGGATCGAATTTGACGAAGACTCGGAGTTGCCGGCTCGCACAAAAACTCCTCCCTGTGCTTATGGGTCCCGGGGTTAGCGCTTTGCGCGCCCCGGTACGACAGCGGAGATTGGAGCTACGCCCCCGCCTTGCACGTGATCCCGCCGTCCACCACCAGTTCAATTCCCGTCACATATTTCGACTCGTCCGACGCCAGGAACAGCGCGGCATTGGCGACGTCGAAAGCATCGCCCATATGGCCCATCGGCACCTGCGCATCCCGCGCGCGCCACATCGCCTCGACGTCGCCCTTGGCGTAACTGTTGGCAATACCCGCCGAGTGCTCCACCATCGGCGTCTTCATCAGGCCGGGCAGGATCGCGTTCACGCGCACATGATGCCGCGCGAACTCGATCGCGGTGGTGCGTGTCATCTGGTTCATCGCAGCCTTCGAGGCGCCATATGTGACGTAGGAAAGGCCCAAATGGCGGATCGAGGCGATCGAGGAGATGTTGATGATCGAGCCGCCGCCCTGCTTCACCATGAGCGGGATGACGTGCTTCATGGCGAAAGAGGCGCTCTTGAGGTTGACGCTGAAGACGCGGTCCCAACTTTCTTCCGTCACCTCGACCACGCTGCCCATCTCGGCGATGCCGACATTGTTGTCGAGCACGTCGATGCGGCCGTGGGCTTTGAGGCACGCGCTGACCATCGCTTCGACCTCGCTCGCGCGGGAGACATCGGCCGTGAACGCGGTTGCCTTGCCGCCCTCACCGGTAATGATATTAACGGTCTCCGCGGCTGCTTCGCCATTGCGGTCGACGCAAAACACCTGCGCGCCCTCGCGCGCGAAGGTCACCGCGGTCGCCTTGCCGTTGCCCCAGCCGGGGCCAATCGAGCCGGCGCCCACCACCATCGCCACCTTGCCCTTGAGCCGGTCCATCGCGTTTCTCCCGTGTTTTTGTTCTTGTAGCCCGGATGGAGCGTAGCGAAATCCGGGGCGACTATTCCCGGATTACGCTTCGCACCATCGGGGCTACGGGTCGCAAATTTTCATCGTCGTGACGTTAGCACCAATGGGATGCCCGACAATCGCGGATAGGGTCCGGCATGTCCCATCATGGCATAGCCGCCATTCGCCCGCAGCGCCGGAATTGCCCAGCACCACCTCCGGCATCGGCGCGCGCTGCGGCTGCCATTGAAACCAGCCGTCGACGAGGCGCGCCTCGGGCGGCGGCTCCATGCCCGGGCCGGTGCCCTTGACGCGGGCCTGCACCAGTTCGAGGCCGGCCGCGGTGACGCGCCAGTCTTCCTGCCAGTCGACCTTCGCGATCGAATGCGTCCACACCAGCGTGAAGGCGGACAGCGCGAGCGCCTTGACGCCTCCCGCTGTTGCGAAGCAGAGGCTCACGCGGCTTCGGCGAAGGCCGGCGGACGCTGCCGCCACTTCCACAGCACCAGCACGGCGGAGAGTACGAAGCCCGCCGTGTCGCTGAAGGGGAAGTCGCCGAGCAGGCATAGCGCGGCACCGAGCGCCACCACGCGTTCGAGCAGCGTCAGCCGCGTGAACAGGAAGCCGATCGCGACCATGCCGAACAGCGCGATCGCCACCAGTGCCTTGAAGGTTGCCAGCGCCACGGCGCCGTAGAAGCCGAGCTTGACCGCCATGGGATCGCCGGCCTGCAGCATCAAGGCCGGCGAATAGACGAAGATGAAGGGGATGACGTAACCGGCGAGCGCGATGCGCATCGCCTCCCAGCCGATCTTGTCCGGATTCTCCTTCGCGATCGGCGCCGCCGCAAGCGCAGCCAGCGCCACCGGCGGCGAGAGGTCGGCCATAATGCCGTAATAGAACGCGAACATGTGGCTCGCGATCAGAGGCACGCCGAGTTTCGCCAGCGCAGGCGCGGCGAGCGCGGCAGTGATGATGTAGGTCGGAATGGTCGGAATGCCGGTGCCGAGCAGGATCGACAGCAGCATGGTCATGATCAGCGCCAGGAACAGGCTCTTCTCGCCGAGACCGATCACCCAGCCGCCGAAGATGGTGCCGACGCCGGTCTGCGACATCATGCCGATGATGACGCCGACGATGGCGCAGGCCATGCCGACGGTGATGGCCGACTTCGCACTCTCCGCCAGCGCATCGCGGCAATCGCGCAAGGCCTTGAACCCGCCCCGGATGAAGGCCGTGATCACGATCAGACCGACGACGACGCCGGCGACCGGCACGATCTGGAGGCCGTCGCGCGACAGCGCGGCAACGACGAGCGCAAGCCCGATCCAGAAGATGTAGCGGATGACGTTCGAGGAAGCGCCGGCCGTGATGGCCGCGCCCAGGATCAGCCCCACCGTCAGCGCGAGGCCCATGCTGCCGGCATAGAGCGGCGTGAAGCCTTCGAATAGCATGTAGACGAGGGCGGCCAGTGGCAGCACGAGGTACCAGCGCGTCACCAGCGCCTTCCAGGCGTTCGGGATCTCCGAGCGCTTCATGCCGACGAGGCCGTGCTTGCCGGCTTCCAGATGCACCATCCAGAACGCCGAGGCGAAATAGAGGATGGCCGGGATCGCCGCCGCCTTGACGATTTCCGAGTACTGGACGCCGAGCGTCTCGGCCATGATGAAGGCGACCGCGCCCATCACCGGCGGCATGATCTGGCCACCCATCGACGCCGTGGCCTCGACGCCGGCGGCAAAGGCGCGGCGGTAGCCGAACTTGATCATCAGCGGAATCGTGAACTGGCCGACCGTGACGACGTTGGCGACGCCCGAACCGGAAATCGTGCCCATCATGCCCGAGGCGAACACCGCGACCTTGGCAGGTCCGCCGCGGGTGCGGCCGAACAGCCCGAGCGAGACGTCGGTAAAGAGCTGGATCATGCCGGCGCGCTCCAGGAACGAGCCGAACAAAATGAACAGAAAGATGTAGGTCGCCGAGACGTAGATCGGCACGCCGTAAAAGCCTTCAGTGCCGAACGACAGATGCGTGACGATCTGGTCGAAGCCGTAGCCGCGATGGTTCAGCGGCGACGGCAGATATTGCCCGAAGAACCAGTAGAGCAGACACGCGCCGCACATCAGCGGCAGCGCCGCGCCCATCAGCCGCCGCGTGCCCTCGAAGATCAGCACCGCGAGCAGCGTGCCGACCGCGAGATCGAGCCTTGTCGGATCGCCGTCGCGGGCGATCAAATCGGCATAGAAGATCCACTGGTAGAGACCACAGAAGAAACCGGCTGCGCCGATCAGCCAGCCGAGCGCGCGGCCGGTATCGCTCCTGGCGGTGAAATTGGCGATCAGGCCGAAGGTGAGCAGGATCAGGAAGCCGACATGGACGCCGCGCACCACCTGGCTCGGCAGATAGTTGAAGGCGGCGACATAGAGCTGGAAGGCAGCGAAGGCGATGCCGATCCAGTAGGCGAGACGTCCCCACCAGCCCGGGCCGAAGCCCTCCGGAAAACCGTGCTCGAAATTGTCGAACTCGACCTTGATGGGCTCTGCGGTGCCCTCTGCCTTTTCCAGCATTTCAACCCATCCCCAATCGTCGAGCGCTTATAGCATCGGCACGATCCATCCGCGCCGTCATGCCCGGGCTTGTCCCGGGCATCCACGATCTTTCTCGCCTGGCCTCAGAACGTGGATGGCCGGGACAAGCCCGGCCATGACGTCCGACACCAGGAGCTGACTTACTTGATCAGCCCTTTTTCCTTGTAATAGCGGATCGCGCCGGGGTGAAGCGGGACCGGGCTGCCATTAGCGGCCGACTCGAGCTTGATCTCCTTGCCCGCGGCGTGGGCATTCTGCAATTCCGGCAGCGACTCGAACACCAGCTTCGTCATCTGATAGGCGAGATCGTCCGACACCGCCGAGCTGGTCACGAGATAGTTGACCACCGCCGCGGTCGGCACGTCCTTGTCCTGGCCGGTATAGGTGTTGGCCGGAATGATGGCCGAGATGAAGGGCGGACCGATCTTGTCGACGGTCTCCTTCGGCACCGACACAACGGTGATCGGGCTCGAGGTCGAAAGATCCTTCAGCGAGGCCACGCCAAGGCCAGCCGACTGAAGCGTCGCACCCAGCTGGCGGTTCTTCATGAGGTCGACGGATTCGGCGAACGGCAGATACTCGACCTTGCCGAGGTCCTTGTAGCTCATGCCGGCCGCAGCCAGGATCGCACGGGAGTTGAGCTCGGTGCCCGATTTGGGCGCACCGACCGACAGGCTCTTGCCCTTGAGGTCCGCGAGCGTCTTGATGCCGGATTCCGTGGTCGCAACGATCTGGATGTAGTTCGGATAGATCGCGCCGATGGTCCTGAGCTTGTCGAGCTTGGTCTTGAAGCCGGCTTCCTCGTCGCCCTCCCAGGCGGCCTTGAGCGAGTCACCCAGCGTGAATGCCAGCTCGCCGCGGCCCTGCTGAAGCAGGATCAGGTTCTCGACCGAGGCCTTGGTGGCCTGCACCTGCGTCTTCACGTTCGGAATCTTGTCGCCGTAGATCTTTCCGATCGCGACCCCGAGCGGATAGTAGACGCCGGAGGTGCCTCCGGTCAGCACATTGATGAAGGATTGCGCCTGCGCGCAAGGTGCCGACGCCGCCAGAGCAAGAGCCGCGGCCACGCCGAAAATCGTCCGTTTCATGATTGTGTACTCCCCAAACCGGCGGGGAAGTTGGCCGGATGAGCGGTGCGGGTCAAGCCGTCCAATAGTCAAAACAGGACTGCGGTAAACGATTGACCCGACTTGATTTTTGGAACCCGGCGGGTGCGGCGAGGTGGCGCAGTCATGGACTTTGCCACCGCACCGTTACGGGCGTCGCTTCATTGAAACGTCATGTCCAGGCACTTGGAGATGTCGGAGCCGAGCCCGGAGGAGATGGTGATGCAGCCGCGGATCTTCTGCGCAGTCATGTCGGCTGCCCAGATCGAGTAGCCGCCGGGGCCGAAGAACGAGTTGGTGTTCGGCGGCTCGGTCTCGGTCGCGTCGAAATCATAGTGGCCATCGGTCTCGAAGATGCGCGGCTTCTTGGTGCAACCGCCATCGGTCTGGACGTTGATGACTTCCTTGTTGTCGCGGGTCAGCGCCAGCGAGACCTGGCAGCGGAAATATTCCGAGGTCCTGGTATTGAACAGATAGGTGTAGGACTTGCAGGTCGCGGTGTTCAGCTTGCCGGGGGCAAGGCCGCGGCTGCACGAAATCCGCTGGTTGTGGCTGAGCTGGTAGTCGTCGGCCCGGGCAGCCGGCACCAGCGCCGTCAGCAGCAGCGCGGCAGTCCCGCAAACTTTCATGACATGGCTCATACGAATCATCCCCACCCATATTTTTGTCGAATTGCGTTCTAGACGGAAAGCGGAACATAGTCGCGAGGGGGCGAAGGGAAAATCACAAACTGCTGGTCAGGACGTGATGCGCCGCGGCGCTCTTGCGAATTGACCCGGACGCGCCGTTCGTGATTTGTTCAAGTCCGGCGCCCATGACGGTGAGGATGATAATGGCATTTCCAACGAAGACATTTGCACTTGCTTCAATGGCCCTCTTAGCCGCGCTCGGCGCATTGGCCGGGCCCGCATCGGCTCAGACCGCGGCCACACCATGGGAGCTCAAGCCCGATACCGGCTACGCCTATGACAAGGACGGCAAGACCTTCTCCTACAAGATGGGCACCAGCAATGCCGGCGAACTGCTGAAGGGCGCCAAGAAAGTGCCGAAGGGCACGCTGTTCTTCATCGGCCACAACGGCCAGCTCTACATGCGCAGCGGTCCCTATCTCGAGGGCGACGGCAAGTTCAAGTTCGGGTCGGATCAATAGGCGACGGGCGCCGCGGGCGGCAGCGCAGCCACGCACTCGCTGTCATCGTCCGCGAAGGCGGACGATCCAGTATTCCAGAGGCCGTCGTGATCGAATCGAAGATCCGCGCCGTACTGGATGCCCCGGTCAAGCCCGGCATGTCAGCGGAAGGTGTGGCAGGGTGACCTGCCCTAAAACGCCCCCGCCAGCTCCCTTGCGCCGGCGTTGTTGCTGTTCGAGTCCATCCGCGTATCGGTGATCGCGAGCAGCTTCGCCACCGTGTTGTGGCGGATTGCGACCGGGTTGCGCTCATAGCCGCCGCGCTGGAAAAAATTCGAGGTCGGCACCTGCTCGCGCATCGCCTGCGGCATGGTCACCATGTCGAGGCCGGTGCCGTCGCCGGTGAGGTTCATCATCTCGAGCTCGGCCGCAGTGAGCGGGCGGGTGTAGCCCTTGGCGCGGGCGAACAGCACCGACGTCAGCAGCTTGTGGGTCTGCAGCATCGGGCCGATGTCGATGTCGAGCACCATCGCATGCATGGCCCAGCCCTGCGCGGTGTTGCCGATCTTCTCGTGCTCCGACCAGGTGTCCGGAACCGATTTCGCCTGCGCCACCATCTTCTTGAGAACGACAAGCTTGTGCTCGAGCGACTGACGTGCCGGGCCCGAGGTTCGCGCCACCTTGTCCGAGAGCGCGCGAATGAATTCATGCCCCTGCTCGGCAAGCAGCTCGACGCTGTTGGTGGTCAGGAGCTGGTTGTAGCCCATCGCGGTCGAGATCGCGCGCTTGCCACCATGCTCGATGCCCGCCTGCACGTCGTAACTGCCGGTGCCGCCGGTCTCGAACGCATAGACGCGCACCGCCTGCTCGCGCGTCAGGCCGGAGGCGAGCGCGTATCGCGCATAGGCGCGCTTGAACTCGATCTCGGAGGCGGGCCGCTGCGGCGTGAACTGATAGAGTTTCTGCGCCGCGCGCAGCAGATCTGCGACCACGGGGATCGGCTTTCGCTCGGGGCGCTCCGGGGTTTGCTCGGGCTCCGGGTTCACCGGCCGCTTCGGCCCGTTGTAGAGAGGCGGATGCTCCAGCACGTAGTCGTCCAGCGTGATCTGCTGTCCGCTGCGCCGCTTGGCATTGCGGCCTTTGCGCTTCTCCGAGATCTGGCTCCAATAGGCGCCGGCCTCCTCGTCGAACGCGGCGCGCGCAGCCTGATATTCCTGCAGCTTGCGGCGATATTCGAGCACGGCCGGCGAGGCGCCCCCGCCTTGCGCAAAGAACTGCGACAGCAACTGGGCCTTGGCATCGCGGACGGCCGGCGGCAGCGCGCCCATCTCGCCGCCACGCGCGGCGGGCGCGAGCAGGAGAAGCGCGAGTGGAACCAGCGCAAAGGGAACTGCCAGGCCATTTCGAATCGATCGGTGCATGCCGCCCTCTTAGCAGGCATGAGGTAACCGTCACGTTAACGCGCCGTTTACCATCGTCACGTCCAGGCGAAGACCGGCTGTTCCAGTTCGGTGACGCGGGTGTGCCGGCCCGCCAGCACCTCGCGGAACTGATAGATCAGCGCCGCCGTCGGCGCGTGGATCAGGCTCATCTGGTGATGAAAGCGGATGACGCGGCGGGTGCTTTCGGGGATGTCGGTGAAATCGAACGCGTCGTCACGCTCGATCGTATGAAGCGCGATGCGGTGGACCGATGCGACCTCGTCCGGGTTGGGACGGATCGCGATACTGTCCGCGGCCCAGACCACCACCGGCGTGATCAGATAACCGGAGCGGGTTGGATAGTCGTCGAGCAGGCCGAGCACCGCGTCGGCAGAGAGCTTGAGCGCGAGCTCTTCCTCCAGTTCGCGCAGCGCGGCCTCGACCGGCGTCTCGCCGGCATCGCAGCGTCCGCCCGGCAGCGCCCATTGGCCGCGATGGGCGCGCAAATGTGAGGCGCGCTTGGTGAGCAGGAATGCCGTGTCCTCGCCGTCATGGGCTTCGGTCAGCGCCAGCACCACTGCGGCACGCTTCAGGACCGACGGCTCGGCCGCGTCGGGCAGCCGCGCAAAGGCCGCACAGGCCTCTGCGATATTCCGTCTGGTGGCATCGCCGAAAGCTCTCATGATGCTTGACTACACCAGGACTGCATCTGATGAAACGAGCAGAGAAGATACGCCCCGCAAGGATGAACGGTGAAATGACGACAAAGGCCGCCGCAAGGCTGAAATCAGACGGCTGGACCATCCTGGAAACCACCGGCTTCCTGCATCTGATCGGCCCGTTGTGGGAGCGCAAGTTCGACGGCCGCTACGAATTCGCTCTCGCCACCGAAGACAAGCACCACAACCGCCGCGGCATGGTCCAGGGCGGCGTGATGATGACCTTTGCCGACCGCACCTGCGGCATGGCCGCCCGCTATGCCTCGGGCAAGGACTATCTGGCGACGGTGCAGCTCGACACCCATTTCGTCGAGGCCGGCAAGATCGGCGACATCCTGATCTCCCGCCCCCGCGTGGTGCGCACCACGCGCAGCCTGATCTTCATGAGCACCGAGCTCAGCGTGGACGATCGCTGCGTGGTGATGGCCAATGGCGTGTTCAAGATCTTGAAGGGGCCGGAATAGGCTCCAGACCCACCGCTGTCATTCGCCGCGCAGGCGAGGAATCCAGTGCGCCGCGGCCGCTCCGTATCACTTCTCTGTCTCTGGGATACTGGATCGCCCGCCCCCGTGCGCAAGAGCGCACAAGGCGGGCGATGATACCGAAGATGGGGCATGAGCGCGACTTCAATCCCGTCATTGCGAGCAGCAGCTGGCTATGCTCCTCTCCATCGAAATGAGGACCTACCATGCAATACCGCCAGCTCGGCCGAAGCGGCCTGAAAGTGTCGCCGATCTGTCTGGGGACCATGATGTTCAGCGGGCCGACCGATGAGGCCGCATCGAAACGGATCATCGGCAAGGCACACGAGGCCGGCATCAATTTCATCGACACCGCGGACGCCTATTCGAAGGGCGCATCCGAAGAGGTCGTGGGGCGTGCGATCGCCGGCAACCGTCACGCCTGGGTGCTCGCGACAAAGCTCGCCAATCCCATGGGCAACGATCCCAACCGGGTCGGACTGTCACGGCGCTGGGTGCTGCAGGCCGCCGATGAAAGCCTGAAGCGGCTCGGCACCGACCACATCGATATCTATTATCTTCACAAGGAAGACCACGCGACCCCGCTGGAAGAGACCGTGCGCGCGATGGGCGACCTGATCCGGTCAGGCAAGGTGCGCTATTTCGACGTCTCCAATTACCGCGCCTGGCGCGTCGCCGAGATCTGCAACATCTGCGACCGGCTCGGCATCGACCGGCCCGCGGTGAGCCAGCCTTACTACAACGCCATGAACCGGATGCCCGAGGTCGAGCATTTTCCGGCCTGCTCCTATTACGGCCTCGGCATCGTGCCCTACAGCCCGCTGGCGCGCGGCGTGCTCACCGGCAAATACAAACCGGACGCGGTGCCCGACAAGGAGACGCGCGCGGGCCGCAACGACACCCGCATGATGCAGACCGAATGGCGGCCGGAATCGCTTCAGCTCGCGCAGGAGATCAAGTGCCATGCCGAGGCGAAAGGCATCACCGCCGGCCAGTTCGCGGTCGCCTGGGTGCTGAACTCCGCCTTCGTCTCGTCGATCGTGGCGGGCCCCCGCACCGAGGAGCAATGGGACGGCTATATCAACGCGCTCGACTATCGCATCACTGCGGATGACGAGGCCCTGATCGACCGGCTGGTCGTTCCCGGCCATCCCTCGACGCCCGGCTACAACGACCCCGCCTACCCGATCGAGGGCCGCCGCGCGCGGACGGCATGAGACGGTGACGCCAATGACGCAGGAAGACCGCTACGGACTGCCGCTCTCCACCTCGTCGCACGAGGCTGCATCGGCCTATCGCGAGGGCGTCGATCTCATGCTCTCGGGGTGGACCGGCACGGGGGAGACGCTGGAGCGTGCCATTGCGGCCGATCCGGATTTCGCGCTGCCTCAGATCGCCCGTGCCCGCCTGCATGCGTTCTACCAGCAGGGCGATCTTGCGCGGAAGAAGGCGGCGGTCGCACGCGACCTCGTCGCCAGACGCGGCACGGAGCGTGAGCGCTCGCATGTCGAGACACTGGCGCTCGCGATCGAAGGACGGCTGCCGGAGGCGATCGCGGCGATGCTGAAGCACATCGACGCATGGCCGCGCGATGCCGTGGTGCTGTCGCTGCCGCTCGGCGCGTTCGGCCTGTTCGCCTTCTCCGGCATGGCCGATCACGACCGCGCGCGCCACGAGCTGTGCGAGAGCGTCGTACAACACTATGGCGAGGACTGGTGGTTCCTCACCATGTCCGGCTGGGCGATGACCGAGAATGGCGACGTCGCGCGCGGCCGCGCCGTCACCGAACGCGGTTTTGATCTGCGCAGGGCGAACGCCCACGCCGCGCACGCGGTGCTGCACGCGATGTTCGAGGACGGCTCGATCGAGGCGGCGGATCGGCTCGTCGATGAATGGATTCCGACTTACGACCGCGCCGGTATCCTGCACGGCCATATCCGCTGGCACCAGGCGCTCGGCGCGCTCGAGCATAGCGATGCCGCGCGGGCGCTGGCGATCTATGCCGACGTGCTCCAGCCAAAGGCGACGCAGGCGCCGCCACTCAACGTCATCACCGATGGTGCCTCGCTGCTCTGGCGTTTGGCGACATATGGCCACACCGTGCCGAAGCCGCTCTGGCTTGAGGCCGACGCCGCCGCGCAAAAACTGTTTCCGAAGTCGGGGCTGCCCTTCGCCGACGTTCATATGGCGCTGTTCGCCGCGGCCACGCAAAATCGCGAGGCGCTTGCCGCGCGCCTTGCCGTGATCGAGCAGCGGCTCGCTGACGGAAAGCTGCCGGCCGGCCCCGTGGTGCCTGCGATCTGTCGCGCGCTCGCCGCCTTTGCCGACGAGGACTACGCGGCGTGCGTGCAGACTCTGACGCCTGTGCTCGCCGAGGTCGCACGCATCGGCGGTAGCCATGCCCAGCGCGAATTGATCGAGGATACCTTTATCGTCGCCCTGATGCGCAGCGGAGAGCTGCCGCGCGCCCGCGCGCTGCTGGATGCCCGACTGCACCGCCGGCCCTCGCTGCGCGATACGCGCTGGCAGGCGGCGATGAGCTAGCTCTGCCACGAAAAAAACACGGGTCTGGCCGCAAGTGCCTGCTACGACGCAGGCGATCGGGGGCGAATCGCCAAGGGGTGGGGTGGTGGTAGTCCAGTCTGGTTTCGCAGCACGAACGGAATCGCAACCAATTTGCGGCTGGATGGGCACAGGGCGGAACTTTCCCGCTTTCGTGTCCCCTGGCACATGAGCCTGACGATGCGCCTCCGAAGGCAGGTCCTCGCCGCGAGCCTCATGGCGCTCGCAAGCCCTTGTCTTGCCGAATCGTCCGCGCCGCTTCCGGTCAACAATCCGCCGGTACTGCAGAATTCCTTCATCGACCTGCTGGCGCTGATGTCTGGCCACTGCAAGACGCTGAAGGTCGCGGGACGCAGCTTCGCCTGCAAGACGGTGGCATACGCCCATGGTGACAAGGGCCGGGTCAATTTCGCGGTCGCGGTCGACGATCCCGGCGATGCGAACCACGTCATCTCGTTTTCCGGCGAGAACGGCAAGCGCGCCGACGACAATTCCTACGAGCTGCCGATCGACCGCATGCTGCTGAACTCCAAGAACCGGCCGAAGGTCGACGGCCTGCCGGTGCCGGCCGAGCAGGCCTCCACTGGCCTCTGCCGTCAGACCGGCAATTTCGCCGCCAAGAAGGTGACTGACGTCACCTGCTCGGCGACCGACAGCGAGGGCCGCAGCTACGAGCTGCTGTTCATCTCCGACGGCACACCGGTGAGCGTTCGCCGCATCCGGCAGTCGTCGCCGTCGATCCAGGATCCGTTCAAGTAGCAGTGTGCATCACGCGAACGCCTTCTCCAGGGTGGCGAAGATCACCGACAGCGATTTGTCGTGGCGGGTCACCGGCGGCACTTTCCGATCGACCTTCATCAGCTGATAGACCGCCGTCTGTGCCGCGCGCACCGAATATTCGACCGTGAACACCACATCCTCGGGGATCTCGACGAACTGGCTGACGAAGGCGAGGTTCACCGAGTTCTTCGGCACCGGCAGCGGCCGGTCGGTTACGCTGCGCGGCATGAACATGCTGGTGATATAGGGCATGCGGCAGGGGATGCAGACCGCGTTATCGAACACGCTAGGGTCGAAGTTCAAGTGCCCGCACAGCTCCTTCAGGATATCCGCACCGCCGCATTCGGACATCGGCTTGGCGACGAAATTGCCGACTCGGTCCGGATGCAGCGCATAGCCCCAGAACACCTGCACGTCCTTCGGCTGGCCGGCGAAATGCGGCTGGTGATAGAGCACGACCGACAGCAGCCAGTTGGAATCCTTGAAGGTCACGAGGCCGCCGGTGCCGGCCCTGTTGCCGGAAAACGCTTCCATCGCATCGAAGAAGCGGGTGTCGCGGCAGGTGACGGTGAAGGACTGCCACCAGGATTCGGGGATCGAGCTGTTGAACGCGGACGGATTGCCAAACTTCGGGCGGCCCTTCGCGATGCTCTCCCACAGCGCCCAGCCCTGGCTGTCGGCCTTGGTCAGATGCGGAGCCGGCTCGGTCATGGTCCCGAGGCTCGAGGCATCCGTCATCGAGCCGTTCTGGAAGAACACGAGGTCGCCGTCCTCGAGGCGGACATTGGCGATGCGGCTGTCGCGGTCGAGCACGAGATTACGCACGCGGATGCGGCCGTTGTCGTCTTCGAGCGCCATGTCGGTGACGCGGGTGCCGCGGACGAACTGAACGCCTTGCCGCTTCAGCCAGTCATCGAGCGGCCGCACGATCGAATCGTACTGGTTGTAGACGGTGCGCTTGACGCCGGCGAGCGTCTCGATGCGCGGGAATTCGCTCATAAAGCGATGCAAATAGCGCTTCAGCTCGACCGCGCTATGCCAGGGCTGGAACGCAAAGGTGGTCTGCCACATGTACCAGAAGTTCGACTCGAAGAATCCGGACGACAGCCAGTCGGTGATACGGCTGTTGCCGAGCGTCTCCTCCGATGACTCCGTGAGCCGCAGCAGCTCGAGCCGGTCGCGCGCCGAAAAACCCATATGCGAGACGTCGACCTTGAAGCGGTTGCGGTCGACCAGCCGCGCGCGCGAATGCGCCGGATTCTCCACGTTGAACGCGACGGTCTCGTCGCGCACGCTGAGGCCGGGACGTTCGAGCGAGGGAATGTCCGACAGCAGGTCCCAGGTGCACTCGTAATGATCGGTGGTGAGCATGCGCCCGCCACGCAGCGAGTAGGCGCCGTTGGCGAGCTGCGCGCCATCGAGGCTACCACCGACGAGCGGTTGCGCCTCGTAGATCACGATGTCGCGACCTGGCACCCGTGCATCGCGGATCAGGAACGCCGCGCCCGCAAGCGATCCGATGCCACCACCGATGAAATACGCCTTCATGACTTGCCTCGATTGCAGTTCGAATTTTCGAGGCGAGATTGCATGCGGGGTTACGGTTATGATTGCGCTGGATCAATCGCGGGGGAAGCAGCGTTCAAGAGGACGTGAGCGGCTTCCTGGCGTAAATTGCCGCGATCTCGTCTGCGAAGCGGTGTTCGAGCGCGGCGCGCTTGTTCTTGAGGGTCGGCGTGAGCAGGCCCGCCGCGATGGTCCAGGGATCGAGCGTCCACCACACCGCGCGCGGCGTCGCGTAGGATGGATAGGCCTTCACCGCGGTCGCGATCCGCGCCAGCAGAGCTGCGCGCTCCGATGCATCGCCCTGCTTGCCGCTCGCCTCGAGCCTTTCCTTCTCCTGCGCCCAGGCCTTGGCGTTGAGTACGACGAGCGCGGTGAGAAACGGTCGCTGCTCGCCGACAACCAGCGCCTGTTCGAACAGCGGATCGGCAAGGATCGCGGTCTCGAGATCGACCGGCGCGATCTTCTCGCCGGTTGAGGTGACGAGGATGTCCTTGATGCGGCCGGTGATGGTGATGCGCGCGTTATCGATGCGGGCCTGGTCGCCGGTGTGCAGCCAGCCATCGGCGTCCTTGACGCGGCGCGTCTCCTCCGGTTTGTTCCAATAACCCAGCATCACGCTGCGACCGCGCACCTGAAGTTCGTCGTTGTCACCGAGCCTGACCTCGACACCTTCGAGCACATGGCCGACCGAGTGCGGATCGTTGTCCTCGACGGTGTTGACGGAGACCACCGGCGAGGTCTCGGTCATTCCGTAGCCCTGGAGAACGTCGAGCCCGAGCGACAGGAACAGGCGGATGACGGGTTCGGCGATCGGCGCGCCGCCGGAGACCGCGACCTTCAAGCGGCCGCCAAGCTGCGCCAGCACCTTGTCGGCCACGAGCCGTTTGAGCAGCGGCCAGGCTAGCCGGTCGCGCAGCGACAGAGCGCCGTGTCGCTGCCGCGCGTCGAACCGACGGCCGCCCACGGCGAGCGTGAGATCGAGCAACGCGCGCTCGACCGTTCCGGCCGAAGCGCGATGCTGCATGATCAGCGCGTGGATGCGCTCGTAAATCCGCGGCACCGAGATCAGCACCGTGGGCCGCACGTGCTTCAGATCCTCGGACAACAACGGCACCGAACGCGCATGGGCGACGCAGGCGCCGGCCGCGATCGGATAGTAATAGCCTCCGGTGCGCTCGAACGTGTGCGAGAGCGGCAGGAACGACAGAAAGACGTCCCCCGGCGACGCCGCGATACGATGCGCGATCGCCTTCACATTGGCGATGACGTTGTCATGCGACAGCATCACGCCTTTTGGCCGTCCAGTCGTACCCGATGTGTAGACGATGGCGGCGAGATCGTCCGGCTTCACCGCGACATCGGGCAGCGGTCCCGTCGCGCCCGGCGCGGACGCGAGCCATTGGTCGAGCGCGACGATGCGTGGATCGGCTGACGCAGGTCCTGTTACATCCGCACAGACGATGCGCCTGAGACGGTCGAACTGCTGGCCGGTGGCCAGGATCGCCTGCCAGCGTGCATGCGAATCCACGAACAGCAGCAGCGAGCCGGAATCGGCCAGGATGTAGGCGATGCTGTCGGGGTTGTCGACCGCATGCATCGGCACCGGCACCAAGCTGCGCGACAGCGCCGCCTGATCCATCGCGACATGCGGGATGCCGTTCGGCATCAGGATCGCCACGCGCTCGCCCGGCGCAAAACCCTCCGCGGCCAGCGCCCGCCGCCACAGCTCGAATTCCGCGTCGATCTCGTGCCAGGACTGGGCGACCCAGCGCCGCGCCTCCGCGTCGAAATGGCGATAGGCCTCAGCCGCCGGCGTCGTCCGGACGCGCCAGCGCAGCAGCTCCGGCAGGGTCGTCACATCGTCGAGCATCTGCGGCTGACTGATCGGCGGTTGACTGAGTGGCCCCGGCATGGCGTCCTTTCGCAAACTGATCGATTCCCCAGCCAATCTGGGGCTTAGACTCTAAGCGAGCCAGCCCTTGTCGCCTTGATCCGCAGCAAGGCCGCCATGCCTCGGAGCAACTCATGTGTCCCGGATGCGGCGCGGCACGGAGTGACGCGACGCTGAGCGGGGACCATGTTTCCGAAACTGCGGCTCTCCGGGCCCCGGCTCTGCAACGCACCGTCGAAGAGACGCAGCGCTGCTTCCGGGCACGAGCGCCGTCGCAAAACGAGGGAAGATTGGCATTGCCTGCTGCCTTCGTCGCCTTGCATATATCGTGACAAGCGAGAAGCATGAAAGCTCCGATGCCCAATCCCCTCCCTGCCCTCATCGTCGTCGACATCCAGCGCGCGTTCGACGAGTGGGAGGCAGCGGGCAAGCGGCGCAACAATCCGGATGCGGTGGCGCGCATCGTCGATCTGCTGGCGGCGTTCAGGGCGCATGGCGCGCCGATCTTCCACATCCGGCACGAAGGTACCAGGCCGAACTCGTCGTTCCTGCCGTCGCGATCCGGCTATGCGGTCAAGGACGAGGCGCGCGAGGCCCCCGGTGAGGCGGTGATCGTCAAACGCGTCAACAGCGCCTTCATCGGCACCGACCTCGAAAGCCGGCTGCGCACAGGCAACATCAGCACGCTCGTGATCTGCGGCGCCACCACCAATCATTGCGTGGAGACGACGACCCGCATGGCCGGCAATCTCGGCTTCGACGCTGCGCTCGTGCGCAATGCGACCTGGACCTTCGACCGGATCGGGCCGGATGGCGACACCCATTCGGCCGAGGAGATCCACGCGATGACGCTGTCAAATCTCAACGGCGAGTTCGCGCGCATCGTCACCGCCGCCGAGGTGATCGCATCGCTCGAAGCCATGCGACAATAGATCGCGCGACGTTCCGTCGTTCACACGATTGGAGCCGATCTGCGTCGTTTCGACGCCCGCATCGATCGGAACGTCAGCCACGCACTTCCGTTATCATCCGACATTCAACTGGAGTGATGACATGAAATATCTCTTTGTCGCGATGGCTGTCGGTGCGGTGGCGCTCGCCGGCGCAACATCGGCCAATGCGGCCGGCAAGGCCGGCGCGAAGCCAGGCGCGCCGGCCGCCCAATCGACCGACATCAGTGCGCAGCACAGGCACCGTCATCATGGTCACCGCCATCATCACTGGCGTCAACATTACGGACATCATCGTCCGCATTACCGCAGCTACGGCTATTACCCGCGGCATCACCGTTATTACGGCGGCGGACCGTACGGCTATTACGACGGCGGTCGCCCTGGCGTGACATTCGGCTTCGGCGGCAATCGCTGGTGAAACAAAAGGCCCGCAGCGATGCGGGCCTTTTCCCTATCCCCGCAAGATCAGCTCCGCCGTCTCCAGCCCGCTCGCCAGCGCGGCCTCGACCGTACCCATGTCGCGACCGCGATAGAGCGCTTCGCCGGAGAACAGCACCAAGCCCTCGGCGCGCGCAAGGCTCGCCTGCGCCGCACGGGTCTGCGGCGTCGCCCAGGAATAGGCGCCGCGCGCAAAAGGATCGTGTGCCCAGTTGGTCGCAGCAGCCGTGACGAGGTCGCGCGCCACGTCATCGCGCGGCAGGCGGAAGATAGCGGCGAGCGAATCGAGCCCGGCCTCGATCAGTCCTTGCTGATCGAGGCTGTCCAGCTCCGCCGTCCGCGGGCCTCCGAACCAGCCGGTCAGCACGGGATCCTGGTCGGGATACCGCGTCCACCACACCGGGATCGTCTGATCCGACAGCAGGAAAGTCATGTCCGCAAGATCCTCCGCTCGCTCGCGCCACCATGGCCGCGTAAACCGCATCAGGATCTTGATGACGTTGCCAAAGCCGATGTCTTCGGCGGCCGCGGCTCTCGCGCGTACCGATGAGGGCAGTGCGATGTCGTGCAAGAGTGGCAGCGGCACAGTCAGGATGATGCGGTCGCAGGCCCGCACATCGCCGCCGTCGCTGCGGACCACCAATGCGCCACCCTCCTCCGTGATCGCCGACACCACGCTGCCAAACCGGATCGCAACACCATGCCTGCGACAGTCACCCGCCAGAAAATCGATCAGCCTGCCATAGCCGCCGACGATGCGCGCCTGGGTGTGGTCACCGCCGCCCATCCATTCCTCGCGCAGCGCCAGCGTCGAGGCGCGCTCGGGGTCGGCCGCGTCGTAGCCCTCTACCATCCGTCCGATCGAGGTCCGCAATGGCGCATACTCGGCGCCGGCAAAATGGCGGCGCAGGAAATCGGCGACGGTGAGATCATCCTGCAATTGCCCGAGCACCGCGTGCAGCTCGACCTCGTGCGGATCGTCGCGATCCTCGCGCGACAATGTCGCGCCGTTGAAGCTCCATTGCCGGCCTTCGATCAGCTGCGACGCCAGCCCGGCCTCGCGCAGCAAGGCGCGCGTCACGGGCGCATCGCCATGGATGAATTCGGCGCCGGCATCGGCGGGGTAGCCGAATTGCGCAGCCGGCAACGGATGGATGCGCCCGCCGCAGCGCTCGCGCGCCTCCAGGATCGTCACAACCCTGCCCGCACGCGCCAGGGCGCGCGCCGCCATCAGCCCGGCCGCGCCGGCACCGACGATGACGATGTGCTCCGCTTGTCCCGACATGCCGATGCCTACGTCGTCACGTCGTTCTGGATCAGGTACCGCAGCAGCAGGACGCCGCCGCCGAGGTCTCGCGTACTCTCCAGCGTCATCGCGGCGAGCGGCGCGCGCTGATCGCTGTCGGCCTCGGTCGAATCGAACGTGAAAGGTGCGCCCCTGGCGCCATCGATCGCGGGGCTGAGGATCAGGTTGAATTCGTCGATCAGGCCGGCGCGCAGGAATGCCCCGTTTGCGACGCCGCCGCCCTCGACCAGCAGGCGCTTCACGCCGAGCTCGCGGTTGAGGATGTCCAGCGTGAGGGCCAGATCGATCTCGGACTTGCCGGCAAAGATGTAGGAGACGCCTTCGCTCCGGAGGCCCGCGAGATGCGAATCCGGCACGCTCTCCGTCAGCACCACCACGACCGGATCGCCGCCGATGTCCGAGCGGCCCCACCCGATCTTGCCGTGCGCATCGAGGACGACGCCGTAGGTCTTCGCATCGCGCCGCGCGATCCAGTTGTCGCGCGGAAGTTTTTCGTGCGACGTCTCGGGGTACGGCTTGCCCTTGGCGAACTCCGAGCCGGTGACGCGGCCGATCACCCAGGCATCGCCGCCGAGTTCGTCATGAATCGTCTCGAACCAGTCGCCGCCTGTGCCCTTCGGACGCCAGCGGCTGGGATGCGTGCGGCCGTCGAGGCTGGAGGCCATCAGGCAGACGACGTAGGGCTTCATATGAAATTCTCCGGACTGCGATCGTCATGGGCCAGCGCGCAACGCGTGCTCATCAGTTGATACGGTGATGCTGTTGCTCCTGCTCCCGCCTCTGCCATGGTTTTAGTCAGAAACCGCGCAAACCGAAACGTTGAACTTGCGACGTCAGGACGCAGACATCGCCATATTCGGGAAATCATGGCAATCGCCGGGAGCCGTCACGTGAGTTTGTGTTCATGGTTCCCGCTTGCGCCGCGCCATCGCGGTGGTAACACCATGATCCATGAGTGTTGTCTCATGGCAATGACATACGTTTGGCGGAGGATGTAGTTCCTGGTTCGGCCTTCGCCTAATGTCCGTGAATTCGAAGTGAGTGGTTTGGAATGCAGCAGGCTTCGGTCGAACGTTTCTCCGACCTGATCGGCGGTATTTATGATTGTGTGATCGCGCCAGAACGCTGGACCGGAATTCTGGACGAGATCTGCACCGAGTTCGGCTTTGCCACCGGCGCGCTCTCGGTCGCCAGCCTCACCAACATGAAGGCCGTCGTCAACGCGGTCTCCGGGTCCGACCTGAGCCAGATGTCGCAAAACGCAATCGGCTACGGCGCCGATATCATCGAGCTGTGGGGCGGCGCCGAGCGCATCCAGCAATACCCGTTGGGCGAACCGATCGTTCAATCCCAGGCCGTCCGGCGGGACATCATCTCCGGCAATCGCTATTATCGCGAATGGGCCATGCCCAAGGGCCTGTTCGACGCCGTTGCCGTCGGCCTCGTGCGCGACAAGGCGATGGTCGGCAATGCGATCTTCAGTCAGCACGAGTCGGCCGGCCCCATCGACGAGGCGCAGGTCGGCGGTTTGCGCCTTCTGGCACCGCACATTCGCCGCGCGGTGACGATCAGTCATTTCTTCGACATGAAGGCCGTGGAGGCCGCAACATTCGCCGCGACCGTGGAAGCCCTGACGGCCGGCGTCGTGCTGGCGGACGAGGCTGCGAGGATCGTTCACGCCAATGCCACGGCAACGGCCATGCTCGCGGCCGGTGACCCGATCGCCAATCGACAAGGCCGGATCGCGGTTCAATCCACTGCGACCACCAGCACGTTGCAATCCGCCATCGCACAAGCGGCCAGGGACGAGGCGACGCTCGGCCAGAAAGGCATCGGCATTCCGATCCCTCGTCCCAGCGGCGACCCCTTTGTCATCCACGTTCTGCCACTGGGCCGCAGCCACATGCGATCCGGCCTGATCCAGCGCGCCGCCGCGGCTCTGTTCGTGGCGTCGGCCTCTGGACCGCCGCGATTGCCTCAGGATGCCCTCAACCAGCTCTACGATCTGACGCCGGCCGAGATCCGCATCTTCGAGCTCATCTGCGAAGGACAGACGCGCGCCGCCATTTCGGAAATGCTCGGCATTTCCCTCAGCACCGTGAAGAGCCATTTGTTTCATGTCTTCGAGAAAACAGGGTGCCGGCGCCAGGTCGATCTTGTCAGGCTGGCGAAGTCGTTGACGTTTCCGGTGTAGGTGGCCGCCTGAAGATTGCCAATTGCACCTCGATCACGCCGGGAACAGGCGGACGGCAGGGTAAAGTTCCAAAATGTTGCGACTGGAACGCAGCTGTTCTCCCGATATATAGGCTTTTCAATCTTTGAATTATTGCCTAGTTTGATTTTGCATTTGGAGAATGAAAATGACTTTTAAGACTTCTGGCGCAACGATTTCGAAATTGGACCACGCCAAGCTTCTCGGTTTCCGCAATCTGACGGTGGTCAAGAAGAGTGAAGACGGACTTTCCGAGAGCTCGGAACTGGCCTTCAACAAGATCGGTTCAGAGGTTCCCAGAACGCCCCGTTGAGCGTTACGGCGCCGGGCACGAAGAGACCTCGTGTTCCTTCCTGGTTCCATCAAGCCATCTGTGCTCGATGCAGACATGCGTCGGGCGCTGGCGGACAGCTTGCGGTACCTGCTGGATGAGACCGGCTGTGACCTCGGGATAGTGTCGGCGGACGCCATCAAGGCGATTGATGCCATCGTCGAGCACCGGATCAGGCCCGGTGTATTCGGACGTTATTATCAGTTGGTGCCGGCCATCGAGCGCGGCGACAGGCCGGACTCCGCCCGGCTCTTTCGCGCGATCATAAATCTGGCGAAGGACGAGCCGAGCTTCACGGTTGCGCCATTTCTGGAGCAACGGCTCGGTGACGACGCGTCGCTCTACGGAGCGCTGGTGGCGCCTGTCCCTGGCGGGGGACATTGGCTGGCGGCTCCGCTTGAGGATGCCTGGACAGGATTCGAGCAGAAGGTGGGCGAGGCGCTCGCGACGCTCGAACAGGTCGATCCGTTTCTCGCTTTGGAGCTGCGTGCCCTGCTGGTTCAGGTGGTCGGAGCATCGCCGGCCGACGGTCGTAGCTTTGGCGGCGCCTCGTCCTTCATGCTGTGGGGACTGGTCCTGCTCAACGTCGAGACCTACAGCCGGATCCCCCTGCTCATCGAAGGCTTGGTGCACGAGGCCGCGCATCAGCTTCTATTCGCTCTGTCAATCAACGAGCCGCTCGTTACCAATCCGCTGGCCGAGCGCTATTCATCGCCGCTGCGCCGGGACGATCGTCCCATGGACGGCATTTTCCACGCAACCTTCGTCACCGCGCGCCTGCATTATCTCTATCGGAAGCTGAGCGATGCAACCGATGCCGGATTGTGCCTCGCCCCCGCCTCTGAACTCGACGGGAAGCTGTCGACATATCGAGACCTCTATTTCGCGGGACTGGAAACGATCGAGAAACACGGCAGGCTGACCGCGACCGGACAGCAGGTTCTGGAGGAATCTCTCCAGTACATGAGAGCCGCCTAGTTGGACACGAACGGCACCCGGCCGCCTGCGATTGCGAGCGGTGGACCCTTGCGCCTCGAGGCCGCAGGCAGCAGTGTCGCAGCCTGCCTGTTTCAGCGTGTCATGGCGCGGCCCGGTGGCCTGTTGCGATCCTACCGATCCGATGGGCAGCACCAGTGCACGAGCTACTCCGCGGCATGGAGCCGATCGGGCGCGATCGCGGCGCTGCTTGCGCGCAACGGCGCGCGGCCAGGACGACATGTCGTGATTTTGGCCGACGATGTCGTTGATTTCACGCCCGCCTATTGGGCGTGCCTGCGAGGCGGTCACGTCGCCATCGCGCTGATGGATGCGGCGCGCGAAGCCATCCATCGCAGCGAGGGCGCTTTCAACGACATCATCGCCGCGCTCGAAGCGCCGATCTTTCTCATCGATGACAGCTTTGCCGAACTCATCGGGGCTCACCGAGCACCTCTTCGAGGCGAGGTCGTTCGGCTCTCCGCCGCTGGCAATGAAGATCACTGGCAGGACGCGGCCGCCCTATCCGACCCGGCATGCCTGATCGCGACCTCCGGCTCAACCGGAACGCCGAAACTGGCGATCCTCACCAACAGGACTCTGATCGCCCGCAACTTCGCTGCAGTCGCTTCAGGGGCCGGCGGCCTTCCCGATGCGCTCGGCGTATTTCCGCTCGATACGATGTCGGGCCAATTTGCGCTCTACCTCCATTACCAGTCCTGGACACACATCCGGGCGCAGGATCTGATCGCGCGGCCTTCGGTCGTGCTCGATGCCGTCGAAGAGCTCGGACTTGCCAGCGTTGGCCTGACGAGCTCGCTGCTCCGGCGCATCCTCGCACAGGAGCAGCGCCAGCCGCGGGTTCGTCATCTTGCGAGCCTGCAAAGTGTCGGCATCGGCTCGGAGCCGGTATCGGCCGGCCTCATGCAGGATCTCTCGCGGATGCTGCAAAACCACGGAGCATCGGCGGCGGTCATCCAGGCCGGTTATGGGACCACCGAAACCGGAGCCTTGGTGACCGCCTCGAAACGCGGCCTTCACACCGACCCGTCATTGCCCGCGTCGCTGGGAAGGCCCTCCCCGGGCGTCGACATGCGCATCGTAGGCGAAGACGGCAATGGTCTTGCCGAAGGTGACATCGGAGAGGTGCAGGTCCGATGTCCGGACAAGATGTTCTCCGGTTATTGGCGCGATCCAAAACCAACCCCGGACGGGCTCACCAACGATGGCTGGTGGCGAACAGGTGACGTCGGCGAGATCCGCGGCGGTGAATTGACACTTCACGGCCGCGTCAGGGAGGTATTGATTGTCGGGGGCAAGAAGATGTCCCTCGTTGCCATCGACCATCACCTGCAGGCGTCACTCGAGAGCGGTGATGAGGCTCACTGCTTCGTCCAACGCAAGGCGGGGCTGCAGGAGCAGTTGGGCATAGCCGTTCGGTGTGATGATCCGCGTCCTTCGCACTACGATGCGACCGTGGCGCGGATGCGATCGGAAATCGCGCGACGGTTCGGCGTCAAGGTCGAACTCGTGCGGCAGGTCGACGACTTTCCGAGGACGCGGAACGGAAAATTGCGGCGCGATGAACTTGCTGACATCGGCGCCGCATCTCCGCGACAGGAGACCAGCGCATTTCTTCGCGACCACGCCTGGGAGGGAGCCGAGGAGCTGGTCGTCCTGGTCACCAGAGTCTGGAGCGACGCGCTGGGCGTCAGTCCGTCGGTCGATCCGAACGCCGACTTCTTCGCGCTGGGCGGAGACTCGCTCCGCGCTCTGACACTCTACACCCAATTGTCGGACGTCGTCGGCGTCCGCATCGAGAGCGATGCGTTCTTCACGAATCCCACGCTGTCGCATCTGCTCCTGCTCGTCGAGGCGGCTCTCGCGTCAGCCGGCTCCACCGAGCCCACGACATTCTGGCCGCTGTCCGCAGCGCTGCATAGGACGACAATCGCTCCGTTGGAAACATGGCCAGGCGTGCGTCCGACGCCAAGCCGGCTCGTGGTCGGACATCACACCGAGGTCGATGCGCCGCCGGTGTTCTTTGTGCTGAACACGCGGTTCGAGCTCGATCAGCTGCTTGGGTCGCTGGGAAACAAGCGACCGATCTATGCCTTTCGCTCGGCCTTGGCCGGACGGGATTTCAACGAAGCCAATCTCCAGGCGTTGGCGCTCCGCTATATCGCCGACATCGAGACCATCTGCCCAGAAGGGCCGATCTTCATCGGCGGCCATTGCCAGGGCGGCGTCATTGCGCTTGCCGTCGCTCAGCACGCGCTGCGGCGCAAGCGGCACGTCCCGCTGCTTATTCTGATGGAGTGGCTGGGCGAATTGCAGGCCTATGCGGGGCGGGTCATGCTGGTGTCCGGGCGTGAGAACCTCGTTCAGAATCCGCGTCTCCGGTTCGCGCAGCCCGAACGTGGCTGGCAGCGCGCTTTTGCGGATTGCGAGCATGTTGAAATCCAGGGCAGCTATGCTCTCGACGTCTCAAGTCTCGGTGAACTGGGTGCACGTCTCGATACGGCAATGGCCGAGACGCTCGCTGCACCGACGACGCTCATGCCGGCCGAGGCCTACCGCGTCACGATCCGCACCGAAGACCTCACCGCTTCGATGCGTCCCGGCGAGCGTCGGACGATCAGGCTGACAATCCGGAATGACAGCGTACAAGCATGGTCCGCGTTTGAACGCTCCGGCTTGACGGTCGGCGCGCGATGGTCGGACGACGACGGTCACATGATCCAGGACACCAGCGCGCATCGTCCGCTGCCGCGCGTCAATGCGCGGGAGGCGGTCGCCGTTGACCTCGATATCGTCGCACCAAACGAACGCGGCCGATTTCAGATCCACATCGACATCTGCGAGCAGGGCAACCGATGGTTCCATCGCGATCCATCGACGGCAATGACGGCGCCCATCCTGGTTGCCCCGGAGACGAATGAGGATATCGCCTCCCGCTCCCCGAACAGGATTGGGATGTTTCAGCGTGCGGCCCGCTACCGGTTCGACATGAGATCCGAGTCACGCCACCTGCTGCGTTCAGGTTGGTCCGCACCCGAGGACTGGGGAGTCTGGAGCGTCGGCCCCGCCGCCACCCTCACGCTCCCCGTCGCCGGACGCCGCGGAAAGTTGCACGCCGTCCTCACATTGAAGGCATTCGGAAGACCTGGCTGCAAGGTCCCGGTCTTGGTCAAGGTGGGGCAGGACGACGCCGGGCAGCAGGCCCCCCAGCTGTCGTGGACCCTCACCGCAAACGTCACGACGAAGAAGAGAATCGACCTGGATTGCGCCGGGCACGACCTGACGATCCGCTTCCTGACGCCCGAAGCGATCTCGCCCTTTGAACTCGGCGCAAGCCACGACCGGCGCAAGCTCGCGCTTGGTCTCATCGAAATGCGATTCAGGAGGATCGGGTGGTTTTAGGTACGGAACGCGATCCGACTAGGCCCCGCTCGGACGTTGAGCCCGGAGCGCCGAACAGCGCTGCTGTCCGCCCTCGATGATGAGTTGCACGGCATAAGCCGCCGCCTCGCCCGCGCGCTTGCCGTCGTAACCGCAATTGTCGCGCATGAACATCCAGGACAGAACGCTGGACACTGAAACGATTCCGGACGCCATGCTGTGACGGTCTCTCTTCGAGAGTTCAGGCACGAGCGGCGCAAGGAAATCCAGCATCGCCTCCAGACGCCGCTTGTTGGTCAGGGTGCGCATCTCGCGTCCCTCGGGCGAGGAAATGACGGCCCTGATCACGCCCTCGTCGGCATCGAGGCTTGCGAACAGGGTCTTGATGTTCTCGGAGAGTTGTTCGAGCGAATTCGGCGCCAGCACCGTTTCGCCCCCGCTCTTCTCCAGCTGCCATCTCCAGAAGGCACCCAGCAATTCCTCCCGGCTGGCAAAATGCCGGAAGATCGTCCGCATGGTGATGTCGGCGACGCGCGCAACCTCGCCAATGGTGACGGCCGTCGTATCGGCCTGCGCCAGGATCTTGCCGACCGCGATCAGGATCATCTCGCGCGTCTGTTCCTTCTGCCGTTCGCGCAGGGGACTGTTGTAGCCCGACGATGCCGCCTTCTTTTTCATGTCACAATGAATGACACCATCGACCAGGACTGTCAACCTCGCACGAGTGGAGGATGCCGGACACGCCTGTTCAGCGATATCTTGCAAATTGCAGCTGAAAGGCACCGTCCGGAAACTGGTTCCATTCGAGCGAGGCCGATGAGGCCTGGATCGTCGCCGGGAATACGACGAACAGCATCGGGGCGTCCGTGGCGATCTGCGCCTGTGCGGCGCGATAGAGTTTCGCCCTGTTGATCTGATCGGAGTCGGCGCGCGCTGCGTTGAGCAATCCGGTGACGTCGTCATTGCGGTAGCCGGAGAAATTGAACGGCCCACCGTCCGTAAACCAGCCGAACATATTGCCGTCCGGATCGGAGCGACCCGACCATGGCGAAATCGCAATGTCGAAGTCCCGGCGCCTCAGCACCGTGATCAGGCTGGTCGGATCGATCTGCCTGATCGCGGCATTGAATCCGACCAGATTGGCCTGAGCCTGGAGAATTTCTGCGATGCGCACCTGGGACGGCGTGTTGGTGACCGTGATCGTCAGCTCCACCGGGGTGGCTGCGCCGGAGTCGCGGACCAGCGACTTTGCCAGCACGTGATCGTAGCGATACGGTTTGAAGCCGGGGTCATAGGCCCAGATCTGCGACGGCGGGATCGCTCCATAGGCTACAGCGCCGGTGCCGAAATAGACGGCGTGCAGCGCCGTGTCCGGATCGAAGCTCGCAATCATCGCGCGGCGGAGCCGGACATCGCTGAAAGGCGGCCGCGTCGTATTGAAGGAAAATGCATTGAACCCAAGCCCCGGCATCTGCTTGAGCGTCAGGGCCGGATCGCGCCCGATCAGGCCCAGCATCTGCGGCGGAACGCCGTCCACGAGCTGAAACGTGCCGGCTCTCAGACTGGTGATGCGCGCGGTCTCGTCGACCACCGGCTCGAAAACGATGCGACCGATCGGCGCCGGGCCACGCCAATAGCCGTCGAACCGCTCCAGGACGAGTTCGGAATTCTTCGTCCAGCGAACGACCCGGTAAGGCCCGGCCCCGACGGCCTTCGACCCGAAGTCGGGCCCCAGTGCCTGAACGGCGTGCGGCGACACCAGCATTCCGGCACGCAAGGCCAGGACCTGAAGCAGCGGGACATAGGGCTTGCTGAGCCGGATCGTAAAGGTGAGCGGGCCGGTGACGTCGACCGCAGCGACCGGCGCCAGTTCGAGCCGACGCGGCGATCCCGTGGCGGGATCGAGCATCCTGTCGAAATTGAATTTCGCGGCAGCAGCGTCGACCGGCGTCCCGTCGTGGAAGGTCAACCCCGGCCGCAACGTCAGATGGTAGGTGAGCGGATCGGGCGCGGTCCAGTCCGCAAGGCCGGGTTCGATCCGGAAATCCGGCGTCATGTGCAGGAGCGGTTCGTGAATGTTGAACTGGACCGAAATCTCGAAATAGGACGACATCAGCGCCGGATCGAGCGTGACCGGGTCGGACGCGATTCCGACCGCGAGCGTGTCGTCGTGCCCCGCATGGCCACGGGTGGATAGCAGCGGGACGGTGGCCAGCAAGGCTGCGAATGTTCGTCGCGTGATGCTGCGCACGTGGAAGAGTTCTCCGAATGGATCAGCGCTGTTGCGGATCCAGATAATCCCGAAGCCCGTCGCCGAGCAAGTTGAAGCCGAGCACACCGAGGAAAATGGCGACGCCCGGAAACCATGCGAGCCACGGCGCCTGGTCGAGAAACCCCATCGCCTGGCGCAGCATGCTCCCCAGCGTTGGCGTCGGCGGCTGCGCGCTGAGGCCGAGAAACGACAGATAGGATTCCATGATGACGGCGGAGGCCACCAGCAGCGAGGCCTGGACGATCAAGGGAGAAACGACATTCGGGGTCATCGTCCGCGTGAGAATATGAAAATGACCGAGTCCCACGGCGCGGTCAGCCATGACGTAGCCGAGTTCGCGGACCACCAGCGCCTGCGACCTCGCGAGCCTCGCAAACACCGGAATGTCGACGATCGCGATCGCGATCAGCGCATTCTCGAGCCGCGGACCTGCGGTCGCCGCCAGGGCAAGCCCGATCAGGATGCCGGGAAAGCCCAGGATCGCATTCGCGACGGCCATCAGCGCTTCGTCGATCCATCCGCCGTAATAGCCGGCGGCGATGCCCGCCATCGTCCCGGTCAGAAATGCGATGAAAACGCTGGCGAGGCTGACCATGAACGAGGCTCGAGCACCAAACAGCACCCGCGAGAACACGTCCCGGCCAAGGTCGTCGGTGCCAAAGAGATGAGATGCTCCTGGCGGAGCCAGGATCGATGCGAATTCGAGCGCGTCAGGGTTATAGGGTGCCAGCATCGGCGCGAGCAGGACCGCGACCATGGTGACCGCGACGATCACCACGCCGACACGGGCGCGGGGACCCAACGCCGGCCGCGCCGCCGCTGCATCGGACCTGGGCGCAACCGGTTTCAGGAAGCCCCCCCGCCCGCAATGGAGCCGATCCGGGCATCGAGCCGCGTGTACAAGAGGTCGGTCGACAGATTGATCAGGAGGAAGAGCGTCGCCGTCACCAGCACCGCGCCCTGCACGACCGGATAGTCACGCGCGAATACGGCATCCACCGTCAATTTGCCGAGGCCGGGCCAGGCGAACAATGTTTCGGTGACGACGACGCCGCCAAACAACTGGCCCATCTGGAGGCCGAGCAGCGTGACGATCGGGACCATCGCATTCGGCAGGGCGTGCCTGGACAGCACTGCGCGTCGTCGCAGTCCTTTTGCGCGGGCCGTGCGGATGAAGTCCGCGCCCAGAATCTCGAGCATGGCGGCACGGGTGATGCGCAGGCTCGAAGCCGCGAGCGCGATGCCGAGCGTGAGCGTCGGAAGCACGAGATGCAGCAGGAAACCGCCCGGATCGACCACCGGAGAGACGTAACCCGATGCGGGCAGCACCGGCAGATGGATCGTGAAGGCGAGCACCAGCAACATTCCGAGCCAGAAGCTCGGTACCGACAATGCGCAAATGGCGGCCAGCGACAACAAATAGTCCGACAATTTTTCGTGGCGGCTCGCCGCCATGACGCCTGCGGGTATCGCGATCGCGGTCGACAGCACGAGGGCGGCCAGCGACAGCAGGACGGTCGGGCCGAGCGCGCCGAGAATCAGTGGAAGCACGGGCCGTCCCGTCTGAAGCGACCGGCCGAGATCGCCGGCCACAACATGCGACAGCCAGTGCACATATTGCAGCACGATAGGCTGGTCGAGCGCGAAAGTCCGCCGAATGGCGGCAACAGACGCCGGGTCCGCCTCGAGCCCGAGCCGCGCCAGGGCCGGATCGCCCGGCGCAAGCCGGATCAACAGGAATGCGACGACCGAACTGCCGAACAGCACCAGGACCGCACTGAGTAGTCTCTTCATCACGCGACTCGGCCTGTGCTGGTGGAAAATCATCATCAAAAAAGCACGGACATGAACGGCGCCAGCGAACCTTCAAGCGGCTGAAATTGCAAGCATCAAAAAACCTCCAATGCCTGCGCCCGCGGGAAGCATTGACAGCCCGCGTGATTTGATGTCATAGATCGTGACGTTATTTCGTATTTAATGACAAATCAATGAAACGCCCGGGTTTTCCGGGCGCCGGTTCTGCTTGACAAAGGCTGGGGCGAGCCATGATCGAGGATATCTGTTTCGAAAACGGTGTCGAGCGGCTGCGGCGGCTTCTGATCGCCGTCGGCCACCGCGACGAGGCGGCATTCGCCGCCTTGTACGGCCTGACCAAGGGCAAGATGTTTGCCGTCGCGCTCGCCATCGTCCGGCGCCGCGATCTCGCGGAGGATGTGATGCAGGAGGCCTATGTCCGCATCTGGCACAACGCTGCGCGCTTCGACCCCGCCAAGGGTTCGCCGATTTCGTGGATGGCGACCATCGTCCGCAATCAGGCGATCAATGTCGTCCGGCGGCCGACAGTGGAAGTCGAATGCGATCAGGCGACCGTCCTGAATGTGGTCGGAGACGATTGCAGCCCGCTCGACCAACTCCAGTCGTCGCAGGATTGCAGCCATGCGCTCGCGGCCTTGCAGGCGCTGGCACCGTTGCAGCGTCGCCTGATCGTCGCGGCCTATGTTCGCGGCGAGAGCCGCGATCAGTTGGCGCAACGGTTCGGCGCACCCGCCAACACCATCAAGACCTGGCTGCGCCGCGCCATCATGGACGTGCGCGCGACGCTCGAGCGTCCGCACGAAAACCGTCAGAGCGCCGCCTGATTGCAGTCCGCTCGCGGGCGCATCGATCGCCTCGGAAGAGGCCTCCTCTTGCATGTCGTCCTGGCTGCGCCCGTCAAGACGGGCGCATGACGATGCGCGCTGACTTTCCGCGACCGCCGCACGCGCGAGCCGGTTGCGAACGCAGAGCGGCCCGACAATACGATCTCGCAGCCACCGAGTTTCGGATTTCATGTCCGATTTTTTCTCGCGCGATTCGCGCATCGCGCTGAAACAAATTTCGAGCGGCCCTGTATTTCGGAGCACGAGACACGCGATGCCGATCCGGCCCACGCCGATCTCGCCAACGATCAATCCAGACACAGGAGACTACCATGAACAAGTTCGGAAAGATTCTTCTCGCGGCCGCGATCAGCGCGACCTCACTGAGCAGCGTTGCGGTCATCAACGCGTTCGCCAACGAAAAGACCGTGACGGTCGGCGGCGCGCCGATGTATCCCTCCAAGAACATCATCCAGAACGCGGTGAACTCGAAGGATCACACTACGCTGGTCGCCGCGGTGAAGGCCGCCGGCCTCGTCGAGACGCTCGAGGGCAAGGGTCCCTTCACCGTGTTCGCGCCGACCAACACCGCGTTCGGCAAACTGCCGGCCGGCACCGTCGACACCCTGGTCAAGCCCGAGAACAAGGCGACGCTGACCAAGATCCTCACCTACCATGTCGTGGCCGGCAAGCTGGAAGCCTCCGACCTCACCGACGGCAAGAAGCTCAAGACCGTCGAAGGCGAGGAACTGACCGTGAAGCACGATGGCGGCAAGATCGAGATCATCGACTCCAAGGGTGGCGCCTCCGCCGTCACGATCGCCGACGTCAACCAGTCGAACGGCGTGATCCACGTCGTCGATTCCGTGCTGATGCCGTAACGCACAGGCGCGGGCCCGCGGGGAACAGTCCCGTGGGCCCGTGCCGGCACCGACCGATGTCGAACACCGATCTCAAGGGAGGGCGAGATGAGCCTGGCCACGTCATATGCCGTCGATCCGAAGCGCGATGGCGCCGGCCGCAAGGTCATTCATCCGCTCGTCGTGCGCGTCACCCACTGGGTGAATGCCGTTGCGATGATCACGATGATCACGAGCGGATGGCAGATCTACAACGCCTCGCCGATCTTCCCGTTTCGATTCCCCGATGCGCTGACGCTGGGCGGCTGGCTCGGCGGCGCGATCCAGTGGCACTTCGCGGCGATGTGGGTGCTGATGGGCAACGGACTGCTCTATCTCGGCTACGGCGTGCTGTCGCGCCGGTTTTACCGCAAGCTGTGGCCGATCACCTGGCGCGGGCTCATCATCGACCTCTCCGACGCATTGAGGGGCCGGCTCGCCCATGCCGACCTGTCGAAATACAACGCAGTGCAGAAGCTGCTCTATGGCGGCGTCATCCTCGCCGGAATTCTCGCAGTGCTGTCGGGGCTCGCGATCTGGAAGCCCGTGCAGTTGCAGGTCTTGACGGCCGTGTTCGGCGATTTCGACACCGCGCGGATCGTCCACTTCCTTTCGATGTCGGCGATCACCGCCTTCCTGCTGGTCCATGTGGCGATGGCGCTGATCGTTCCGGCGAGCCTGCTCGCCATGTTTCGCGGCCGTTGATCGGGGAGAAGCATCATGCAGCGCAGACACATTGAAAGACTCTCGGAGTCCGACCGCAAGGACATCCTCAAGGAGGTCTCGAAGCGGCTCGATCTATCGACCCGCCGGCTGTTCCTGAAAGGCTTCGCAAGCCTCGGCAGCCTGACCTTGCTGACCGGCTGCGACGTGGTCGACGGACTCTCCACGGAGCGCATGCTCGGCAACGTCTCCGACTTCAACGACCGTGTTCAGGCCTGGCTGTTCAATCCCGCCGCCATGGCCAGGGAATATCCGGAAAGCGCGATCACCAGGCCGTTCCCGTTCAACTCGTTTTACACGCCGAATTCGCCGGACAAATCGCCGGATGTCGACGGATCGACGTTCAAGCTGGAAATTACCGGAATGGCGGTCGACAAGACGCCATGGAGCCTCGACCGGCTCCAGGCGCTGCCGCAGTTCACGCAGATCACACGGCACATCTGCATCGAGGGCTGGAGCGCCATCGGCAAATGGACCGGCGTCCGCTTCCGCGATTTCCTCACGCGCATCGGCGCCGACACCTCGGCGAAGTACGTGACGTTTCGCTGCAGCGACAATTACATCACGTCGATCGACATGCCCACGGCGCTTCACGCCCAGACGCAGCTCAGCTTCAAGTTCGACGACGAGATCCTGCCGCGCCGATACGGCTATCCGATGAAGCTGCGGGTCCCGACCAAGCTCGGCTTCAAGAACCCCAAGCACATCGCCGGCATCGAAATCGGAAACGAATTCACCGGCGGCTATTGGGAGACGTATGGCTACAACTGGTTCAGCGGGTCGTAGAGACCGCCACAAACTGGGTGCTCAGCGCTGCAACACAGGCCAATCGCCACCCAAATTTCTGGTCAGAGTTTCGGCAACAGGCCCGAGCAAGCGTTTCATTTCTGCGATCTCGGCTTCGCCGAAGCGTTCGCGCGGGCCGGACAGCGAGATCACGCCGACCAGCATGGAGCGCGGACCGAACACCGGCGCCGCCACCGCGGCGCAGCTCGGATCACGCTCGCCCAGCGAGACATCGAAGCCGCTGGCGCGGATTGCGTCGTAGCGCGGACCGGCAGCGCCTTCGTAAGCCAGAATAATGTGCCCGGCCGCGCCTCGCAGCAGGGCGTAGCTCTGGCCGGCCTCGACGCGATCGAGCGTGGCGTGGCGGGAATTGACCCGGAACAGGCAGACGCGATGATCGGCATCCTGACGGACATGGAATGACGCACTCTCGGTGCCGCGATCGACCAATTCCTGCAGCGCTGGCACCACATGATGCCCGAGCGCGTTCTTGCGGGTGAAGGCAACGCCCAAGCGAAATGCCGTCGGCCCGAGGTCATAGGCACCATCCGGCAACCGCGTGACATAGCCGGTCGCGATCAGCGATCCCAACAGCCGCAGGATCGTGCTCTTGTAATAGCCGGTGCGCACCGCCAGCTCGGCCAGCGTCATGGTCTGGTCGGCGCTTTCCAGCGCAGCCACGATGGACAGCGCCCGCTCGACAGCGGCCACGCCATCGCCGGCCTCGCGGACGGCCGGTGGGGACTTCACTTGTGGGGTCGCGAGCTTCTTCATGGATGTCCGTCAGGTCGTGCGCGATGCCTTGATGACGCGCGCCAGAACTGGCCAGTAGAGCTCGCCATGACCGGCGTCAATTGTCTCGCCGAGCAACCTGTCGGCAAGTTCGGCGCCCTGCAGTTTGATATTGACGGACTTGGCAAGATCAAGGGCGTAGCTGATATCCTTGCGGGCATACTCAGTCGAAAAAGCGCGTTCCGGAAAAGTGTCCGGCAACATCGCCTTCATGCCGTGGTTGCGCAAGGCAAAGCTGTCAGCGGAACCCTTGGCCAGCGTCTCGAATACCAGTTTGGGATCGAGCCCGGCGCGCTTCGCGGTTTCCAGCGCCTCGGCTAGTGCAACGACCGTTTCCATCAGCACCATGTTGTTGAGGATCTTGACCACCTGCCCTGCCCCGACATCGCCGCAATGGGTGATTTCGGTGGCGAAGGTTGCGATCAGCGGCTGCAACTTGGCGAAGATCGTCGCATCGGCACCGACCATGACGCTCAGCGTGCCCTCCTCCGCCGCCTGCCGGGTCCGCGCAATCGGCGCGTCGGCAAAGGCCGCGCCCTTGGCAGCAAATCGCTTGGCGAGTTCGCGGCTGGCCTCCACCGGCGAGGTACCGAGATCAACGATGGTGTGGCGCGCCTCCGCATGCGCGATCAGGCCATTCTCGCCATCGCACACTGCAGCAACGTGCTTGCCGCTCGGCAGCGCCATGAAGATGACGTCGCAGCTCTTGGCGAGCTCGGCAAGCGTCGCCGCGCGCTTGACGCCGGCTTCCGCCAGCCGTTCAAGCGCCGCATCGGCAAGGTCGAATCCGTAGACCGGCAGACCGGACTTGCGCGCGAGATTGCGGCACATCGGCTCGCCCATGACGCCGAGACCGATAAAACCAATGGCAGTCGCCATGCCGTATTCCCTTTCATTTCCAGATCAATTGCGAAGCGGGCAAAGCTGAATTGCGCCCGCACTCGTTGTGGCTCAACCCTTGACCAGCGGACATCCGCCCTCGCTCATCGGCCGGAATGCCCGCTCACCCGGCGAGGCCGTGATGACCTTGTAGTAATCGTATTTGTAAGCCGATTCCTCCGGCTTCTTCACCTGCACCAGATACATGGTGTGCAGCACGCGCCCATCGGGACGCACGGTGACGTCCTTGTTGTACATGTCGTTGACCTTCATCTCGTGCATCTTCTGGGCAACGATGGTGGGGTCTTTGGTGCCGGCGGCCTTAACGGCCGCAAGATAATGATGCACGCCGCTGTAGACGCCGGCCTGCACCATGCTGGGCACCTTGCCGCCGGTCAACGCAAAGTAGCGCTTTGTCCAGGCGCGGGTCTCTTCGTTGAGATCCCAATAGAACGATGTCGTGACCTGCAGCCCCTGGGTGGCCTTCAGACCGAGCGCGTTGACGTCGGTGATGAAGACAAGAAGGCCGGCAAGCTGCTGGCCACCTTCTACGATCCCGAATTCACCGGCCTGCTTGATGGCGGTCTGCACATCCGCGCCCGACGTCGCGAGTCCCACCACTTTGGCTTTGGAGCCCTGCGCCTGCAGCAAGAACGACGCCATGTCGGTGGTGCCCAGCGGATGCGCGGACGAACCGATCACCTTGCCGCCGGCGGCCTCGATGAACTTGGTGGCGTCGCGCTGTAGCGCCGAGCCGAAGGCATAATCGGCAGAAATGAAATACCAGGTTGAGCCACCGGCCTTGGTAATGGCCTCAGAGGTCAGCTTGGACAGCGCATAGGTGTCGTAATTGAAGTGAAACGAGATCGGCGAACAGGATTTTCCGGTGAAGTCCGAAGAGCCCGGGCCGCTGATGGTGAAGATCTTGTTCTTCTGCCGCGCCACTTCGAGGATGGCAAAGCCGGCCGACGACGCCGCACCGTCGGTGATCATGTCGACGCCTTCGGTGTCGATCCAGCGGCGCGCCGTCGCGGCCGCGATGTCCGGCTTGTTCTGGTGGTCCGCCGTAATGATTTCGATTTTTTGACCGAGTATCTCCCCACCAAAATCTTCCGCCGCCAACTTCGCTGCGGCGACCGAGCCCACGCCGCCATTGTCGGCAAACACGCCCGATTGATCGTTGAGGACGCCGATCTTGATGGTCTCGGCCGCGCTCGCCATCTGCGCCGACAGCAGCAGTGCGGCGGATAGATAAAGACTTTTCGTCCATGCGTTTGATGTCATTTCCCGTCTTTCCTGATTTTTTCTATTGTTGACGAATTTGATCAAGCACCGGCGCGATGTAGCGCCGGAATTGCACTGGGTTTTCGCTCATCGGAAAATGACCGAGCTGCTCCATGATGGCGACACTTGCTCCCTTGATGCTCGCCGCCGTACGGAGCGTGTCTTCCGGCGTGCAGGAGAAGTCGTATTCTCCGGTCAGCAAATAGAGCGGGCAGAGCTTCGCATCGATCGTCTCGACACGCCCGCGCAGGTCGCCATCGACGCGATAGAAATACAGGTCGCCCTTGAACACGCCGGGGCCACCCTGCTTGTAGGCCCACAGCGTTTCCATCCGCGCTGCCGCAGGGCTCTGCGGCGCCACCAGTCCGGATACCAACGCTGCGCAGACCTCGCCGCCGTGGATGTCCGGCCGGTTCAGCCAGGAGGTGTCGTACCACGGCGCCTGAAAGTCCGCAGCTTCAAGACCGACCAGCGCGCGAAACTCAGTGGCGTGATCGATGGCTAAATTGAGCACGATACGGCCACCGATCGAGCAACCCATCACGACCGGTTTGTCGAGCGCGAGCGCTGCGCAGAAGGCGCGAATGGTCTGCGTGTAGCGTGCAGTCGTCAGTTGATATTCGCTGCCGTCCCATGTCTCCGGTGGGTTAGACTTGCCGTGCCAGGGCATATCGAAGGCGATGATGCGATAGTGCTTGGTGAATTCGGGGTCGGCAAGCAGATAGCGCCACTGCCGCCCATCGGAGCCTGCAGTGTGCAGGCAGACCAGCGGAATCCCCTGCCCAGCCTCCTCGAAATAGATGCGGTGATGAGTGCCATCGATGTCGACATGCACGTAGCGACCGATGATCGGCTCGATGAGAGCGGTCATGCCACGCCTCCCGTCGCGCGTGGCAATGCCAGCAGGTCCTTGAAATATTGCAGGTGGGTCATGAACGGCCGGACATCGCCCTCGAGTGTGGCCGCGCTCCGCTTGGTTAGCGCGAGCAGATCATGCCATCCGGCCTTGGGCATCGGCTGCCAGAACGCCGTCCATGCGTCGGGCGTGGCGCGGTAGCCGAATGTCCATGAGCGCATCAGCACCGGCGCCGGCACCATATCGATGATGCGACCGGCGCGAATGGCGACGTGAAAGGCTTGCTCGGTCGATCCGAGCAGACAATCCACATCCACAAGGCGCCCACGCTGAATCAACGCGACATCGCGATCGAGCATGGCCGGAAGCCGTCCGAAGGTCGCAGCCACGTGAGGATCAGATTTTTTCAAGGCCGGACTCCTTGATGATGCGGCCCCACAGCTCGGTCTGCCGGGTGACGTGTTCGGCAAGGCCTTGCGGCGTGCTGACATCGGGCTCGAGGCCGATATCGGCGAAGAACTTTTTTGCCTCATCGGTGGCCATCACCTGCAGAAAAGCCTTGTTGAGCTTTTCAACGACCTCGGCCGGTACGTTCTTCGGCCCGAACAGCCCGCTCCATGAGGCGAAGTCGTAGCCGGGTAATCCGACCTCGGCCAGCGGTGCCACCTCGGGCAGCGAGGCCACACGGGCCAGGGTGGTCACGCCAAGTGCGCGCAGGCTGCCCTGATTGATGAATTCGCGAGTGACCGCCACGTCGGTGATGACGAATTCGATTCGGCCGCCAAGCAAATCGGTGATGGCTTGCGGCGTGCCCGGATAGGAGACGCGTACGGCATCGATCTTCGCCATCGACTTCACGAGTTGCGCCGCCGCCATGCTGCCGGTGTTGCCCGTGCCGTAGCTTAGCTTGCCAGGGCTGGCCTTGGCAGAGGTGATGAACTCCTTGAGATTCTTGGCGGGAAAATCCTTCGCCACCACCATCACCAGCGGATTGCGCGTCAGCCGCGCGATCGGCGTGAAATCGGCCACCGGATCGAACGGCATATAGTTGTAGAGATGCACATTGGCTGAATGGGTCGAGTTGGTCGCGAGATAGAGCGTGTAGCCATCACCCGCGGACCGCGCGACTTCGGCGGCGCCGATATTGGCGTTGGCGCCCGGCTTGTTATCGACCAGGATTCTCTGGCCCAGCACTGCACCGACCTTCTCGGCGAGGAAGCGCGCTTCCACATCGGTGGCACTGCCCGCAGGAAATGGCACCAACAGCCTGATCATCCTGGCTGGATAGGCGTCGGATGCATGTGCCGACGGGATGAGGATCGTCGCACCGATCGCCAGCATTGCCGCGGCGACGAGCGAGCGCCGTGTCTCCGACCACCCCGTCATCGTCTCCCCTGTCATGTCTCTCTCCCGGTTTTTGTTTTTGACGGCGTGGATCAGCAGGTTCGTGGCGTCATGATCGCCGCTCGCAGGTCTGATCCCACTCATTATGTTCTGTCTGACAGAATGCTTGTTCTATTATATCAACATATGTTTGGATGTCTCGCAAGTGAGGCGATGTCAACGCTTCCGGAAACCAGCACTGGACGTTGCAATGACCTATCCAGACATCGAGCTTTATGTGGACGGAGGCTGGCGCCGGGCATCCGGCACGCCGATCATCAATCCCGCCGACGAAAGCGTGCTTGGCACCGTGCCGCATGCGAGCCAAAGCGACCTCGACGATGCCCTCGATGCGGCAACCCGCGGCTTTTTAGTGTGGCGCAAGACTGCGCCGAACGCGCGCGCGCAGATCATCCTGCGCGCCGCCGCGCTGATCCGCACACGCATCGATGAGATGGCGACTGCGATGGTGCTGGAGCAGGGCAAACCGCTCGATCAGGCTCGGCTGGAGATTTTGCGCGGCTGCGACATCATCGAATGGGATGCCACCGAGGGCATGCGCATCTATGGCCGCGTCATTCCCGCTGGTCCGCAACTTCAGCATACGGTGTATCGCCAGCCGATCGGTCCGGTCGCGGCGTTCTCGCCGTGGAATTTTCCGATGAGCTCACCCGCCCGTAAGGTCGCCGGCGCGCTATCGTCGGGCTGTTCGATCATCCTGAAAGCATCGGAAGAGACACCTGCCGGCGCGCTGCAACTCGTTCGCGCCTTCCACGATGCCGGCCTGCCGCCGGGCGTGCTCAATCTGGTGTTCGGCGATCCGGCCGAGATTTCTAACTATCTGGTGCCGCATCCGACGATCCGGCTGATCACCTTCACCGGCTCAGTGCCGGTCGGCAAGCATCTCGCCGCAATGGCTGGCCACCACATGAAGCCGGCCATCATGGAACTCGGCGGCCACGGCCCGGTGATCGTCTGCGACGATGCCGATCCGGTGGCAACTGCGGCAGCTTCGGTGGTGACGAAATCACGCAATGCCGGCCAGGTCTGCGTGGCGCCGACGCGCTTCTTCGTCCAGGAGAAGCACTATGAGATCTTCGCCAAAAGCTTTGCGGAGGGCGCGGCAAAGCTGAAGATCGGCAATGGGATGGACCCGTCCACGCAACTGGGGCCGCTTGCCAATGTCCGCCGCGTCGAAGCGATGGAACGGTTGGTGTCGGATGCGAAGGACCGTGGCGCGCGCGTGCTGGCCGGCGGCCAGCGCATCGGCAATCGCGGTTACTACTATCCCCTCACCGTACTGGCCGATGTGCCCGACGATGCGCTGGCGATGAACGAAGAGCCATTTGGCCCGCTCGCCCTGGTCAATCCAGTGCGCGACCTCGACGAAGCCATCGCGAGAGCCAATGCGCTGCCATTTGGCCTTGCTGCTTACGCCTTCACAAACTCCGCCGACAATGTGCAACGGATTTCCAACGACCTGGAGACCGGGAATCTCAGCATCAACCACTTCGTGGCATCGACGGCGGAAACGCCGTTCGGCGGCATGAAGGACTCCGGCTATGGCCGCGAAGGCGGCACCGAAGGCCTCGCCTGCTATACAGTGACGAAGAACGTCTCGCACAAATTTGCATGAAGCCGACGGAATGGTGCCCAGGGGCGGGATCGAACCACCGACACTGCGATTTTCAGTCGCATGCTCTACCAACTGAGCTACCTGGGCATGCTCCAAGAGGCGGACCTGAGAGGGTCAACGCCTATCGAGCGGGCGGTTTATAGTGGGGCGAAGGCTGCCTGTCCACCCACGCTTCGCCGAAGGCTTCGCGGGGCGCGGTCCGGCTGTGCACAAGATGGAGCGGCCACACCGCGGCTGGCGCCTCACGCGTCAGGCTAACACGTAATGTATTGATATTTATTGGTTATTCTTCGCCGTCGGCCTCGTCATCCCGGCCGGGGATGACATAGGAGCCTTTCAGCCAGCGGTTCAGATCCACGTCGCGGCAGCGCGACGAGCAGAACGGGCGGGTGGCTTCGGACTGCGGCTTGCCGCAGATCGGGCAGGCCTTGAGCGGGCCGGAGGGCTTTTTGACCTGGTCGTCCATGATGTCGGCAATTTACGCGGGGTGAAGGGGTTCAAGCGCCTGTCGGAAAACGGGTTCCCAGGGGCGACGGCGCAGACGGCTCCGCCGGGATCCGGCCGGACCATTCTACTGTGCATGGGGTTGTTTTCGAGATCTTTGTCCGGCGCGACGTTCGCGCTCATATGGCCGTGGCGTTGAGCCAGCCGAATCGGATCGGAAAGCCTTCGCCGCCAAGCAGGGTCGTGGTCTCGTAGAGCGGCAGGCCGACCACGTTGGTGTAGGACCCCACCATCTTCACCACGAAGGACCCCGCGATGCCCTGCACCGCATAGCCGCCGGCTTTGCCGCGCCATTCGCCGGAGCCGATATAGGCCTGGATGTCGTCTTCCGAGAGGCGCTTGAAGCGGACGCGGGTCTCGACCAGGCGCTGGCGGAAGGCCTCGCGCGGCGTGACCAGCGTGATCGCGGTGTAGACGCGGTGATTGCGGCCCGACAGCAGCCGCAGGCACTGCGCGGCCTCGTCGACCAGATTGGCCTTGGGCAGGATGCGGCGGCCGACCGCTACAACCGTATCGGCGGCGAGGATGAAGGCGCCGCGGAGTTCGTCGTCGAGTTGCACCGATTTCAGCGCCGCATCGGCCTTGGCCCTCGCGAGGCGATTGGCACAGGCGCGCGGCAGCTCGCCCCGCTTCGGCGTCTCGTCGACGTCGGCCGGCCGGAGCGCGTCCGGCTCGATGCCGGCCTGGTTGAGCAGCGACAGGCGCCGCGGCGAACCGGAGGCAAGTACGAATTTGGGGCGGCCGAGCATCAGGTGATTTGGGGATGAGGCAGGGGGTGAATTGCGCGCGGAACCTATCGGAAGGGGCCTGATTTCACAACCCGGGAACCGGAGGTTTGGTGATTCGAGGTTTCCGGCATGCCTGTGCCTGCACTCTGTGACGCCGGTGTTACGGCTAGCCGCTCGCTGCGCCGACTTTCGCGAAGCGGCGGCGGATGCGCATCATGAGCTGGTCGCAGACCTCGCGGTAGGCGGCGAGCTTCTGATCGCGGCTGCCCTCGATGGTCGTGGGATCCTGCGTCGGCCAGTATTCGACTTCGGCGGCCAGCGTCCGGGTCAGCTCCAGCGCCTTGTGATGCGCCTCCGGTGAGAGCGTGATGATGAGGTCGAAATTCAGCCCCTCCCAATCCTCCAGCTCCTCGAAGGTCTGCGGCTTGTGGGCGGAGATGTCCTGTCCCAGTTCGTCCATCACAGCGACCGCGAACGGATCGAGCTCGCCGCGCCGCGCGCCGGCCGACTTCACGTAGAGCCCCTGCGGAAACATGTGCCGCAGCAGGCTCTCGGCCATCGGCGAGCGGACGCTGTTCATGGCGCAGGCGAACAGCACCGATTGCGGATTGGCTGCGCGTGGCGAACCCGCCATCGCGCTTAGCCCTTCCAGTGCAGGACGGTAATGAGCGTGAACAGCCGCCGCGAGGTCTCGAAATCGACCCGCACCTTGCCCTTCAGCCGCTCTTGCAGCGTCCGCGAGCCCTCGTCATGGATGCCGCGACGGCCCATGTCGATCGCCTCGATCTTGTCGGGCGTCGCGGTGCGGATCGCCTGGTAGTAGCTGTCGCAGATCATGAAATAGTCCTTCACGATTCCGCGGAACGGCCCCAGCGACAACAGATGCACGACCACGGGCGTGCCGTCCTCGCGGCGAATGTCGAACATCAGGCGGTTGCCGGTGATGCCGATATGCAGCGTGAACGGGCCCTTCCCGTCCGCACCCTCGGGCGCGAACAGATTCTGCTCGATCAGGTCGTAGATCGCGATCGCGCGCTCATGCTCGATGTCGGGACCGGAACGCCCGATCGATTCCTCGTCGAGGGTGACCGCGACGATGCGATTGGCCGAGTCGTCCTGTTCGGGCGGCTTTGTCATGACAGATTGAGGCGCAATCCGATCGAGCGCGAATGGGCATCCAGCCCCTCCGCCTGCCCGAGAGTCATCGCGGCCGGGCCCAGCGCACGAAGCTGATCCGGGCCACATTTCAGGATCGAGGTGCGCTTGATGAAATCGTGCACCGACAGGCCAGAGGAGAACCGCGCCGAGCGCGCCGTCGGCAGCACGTGGTTGGAGCCGCCGACATAGTCGCCGATCGCCTCCGGCGTATGCGCACCGAGGAACACAGCGCCGGCATTGCGAATCCTGGCGGCAAGCGCATCGGGATCCTGCGTCATGATCTCGAGATGCTCAGCGGCGATCGCATCGGCCAGCGGGATGGCGTCGTCGAGGGTCTTCACCGTGATGATGGCGCCGAAATCGGCCCAGGAGGCGCTGGCGATCGCGGCACGCGGCAGCGTCTTCAACTGCGCCGCAACGGCCTTCTCGACATCGGCGGCAAGACGAGCGGAATCGGTGACCAGGATCGACTGCGCGCTGGCATCGTGCTCGGCCTGCGCCAGCAGATCGGCGGCGATCCAATCGGCGTTGCCGGTATCGTCGGCGATCACCAGCACCTCGGAGGGGCCGGCGATCATGTCGATGCCGACCTTGCCGAACACAAGCCGTTTTGCGGCGGCGACATAGGCATTGCCGGGGCCCACGATCTTGGCGACCGGTGCGATCGTCGCGGTGCCGTGCGCGAGCGCGGCCACGGCCTGCGCGCCGCCGACGCGGTAGATCTCGCTGACGCCGCCGAGCGAGGCGGCCGCCAGCACCAGCGGGTTGAGCTTGCCGTCCGGCGCCGGCACCACCATCACCAGGCGCGCGACGCCGGCGACCTTCGCGGGCACCGCGTTCATCAGCACCGAGGACGGATAGGCCGCAGTGCCGCCGGGCACGTAGAGGCCGGCCGATTCGATCGCGGTGTAGCGCCAGCCGAGCTCGACGCCGAGCGGATCGGTGAAGCGCTCGTCCTTCGGAAGCTGACGGCGATGGTAGCTCTCGATGCGGTCGCGCGCGAGCTTGAGCGCGTCGAGGGTCTTGGCATCGCAGGCCTTCACCGCGGCCTCGATCTCGGTGGCGGTGATCCGGAGGCCGGATGCATCCAGCGACAGCCGGTCGAACTTGGCTGTGGCCTCCAGCAAGGCGGCATCGCCGCGTTTGGCCACATCATCCACGATGGCGCGGACGGTGGCCTCGACATCGGCGGAGATCTCGCGTTTGGCGGCCAGGAAGGCCGCGAATCGCTGGTCAAAATCGGCGCTGCTGCGGTCGAGACGAACGGGCATCTTGGCTTGGCTTCTGGCTGGTCTTGGGGCGGTTTGGCTCACCGGGCCCCCTGCTCAATGGCGCGGCGAGGAAGCGGCGTCAACCCTTTGGCAGGCAACCATTGTGGGACACCTTCCGGCGAAAGCCGGGGCTGGATCGGCTGGTATACCGGACATCTCACCCCTCGCCCTCGATCGCCAATCCCGCCCCTAGTTCATCCGCCCCGAGGTCGGTCAGCTCGCATTCCAGGCATTCGACGTCGATGCGGATGGCGCCGCCTTGGGCGAACAACAGCATGGCGCTGCCGCCGGGCCCCTCGTCGCGGCCCTCCTGGGGGTGAAACTCGATGCCGACGAGGTCCAGAACCTTGTCCGAAGCCCCGAGATCGATGTTGCGCGATTTGCAGGCGAGCACGCGGTCGAAGCGGAGTGCGGCGACCAACCGGCGCGGCTCAGCCGCGCCATCCAGGGTCTGCTCCCAGTCCAGTCGGCTCATCCCGACCACCAGTCGCTTCTCGCTCGGCCGCCAGATGATATCGGCGGGCTGAACCCGGGCGTCCTGCACATGGGCCGAGATGACGGCGAGATCCTCGTCGTCGAGCGCGATCAGTTTGAGCTGGGGAGATATCACCGACACTTCTCCTCTCGGGCAGATACGGAGCAACGCGCGCGGACACGGAAATTTCCGCACAAACTAACGGTCTGGCGGATCAGAGGCTATTGATATCCTCCATCTCGAGCACCTTTCGGGGAAAACCGGACCCGGCCACATGGATCATGGCGCGGCCCATCTGCTCGGTCGACGTCACGAGACGCGGCGAAATCCAGCGCAGCACCGACCAGAGCGGCCAGGTTGCCGTGTACACCGCCTGCACCCAGGCGGTCTTGGAGCGGGCGCCGTACAGGGGCTGAATGGCACCGGGCCGGAACATATAGGCCGCCCTGAACGGCAGCTTCAGCAGATCGTTCTCGGTTTTGCCCTTGACCCGCGCCCACATCCGCGAGCCCTGTTCGGTGGAATCAGTGCCGGCACCGGTGACGTAGGTGAAGATCATCCGCGGATTGAGCCGCGCCAGCGTGGTCGCCGCAGCCAGCGTAAGGTCATAGGTGAGGTGGCGGTAGCGCGCTTCGCTCATCCCGATCGAGGAGACCCCGAGACAGAAGAAACTGGCATCGAAGCCTGTCAGCTGAGACTCGATCGCCGAATAGTCCCAGAAATCGTCATGCATGATCTCGGTGAGCTTGACGTTGCTCACGCCGGTTGGGCTGCGGCCCACCGCCACCACGCGCGCGATGCCGGGATCGATCAGGCACTCGCGCAATACGCCCTGCCCGACCATGCCGGTCGCGCCGAAGATGATGACTTGCATCGGGACCTCCCCAACGGTGACGCGGCTCAAGCAGCGGCCGCGACATCGTCGAGGATACACCCGTCAGCATCGCCGAGACATCTCGCGGCATGGCGGAGGCAGCCAAATCCTTCGCCTGCTGCGGCGGCAGCGCAGAGCCTCACGCCTTGCAGAAGGTCAGCAGGTCCGCATTGATGGTCTCGGCGTGCGTGGTCGGCATGCCGTGCGGAAACCCCTTGTAAGTCTTCAGCGTGCCGTTCTTGAGCAGCTTGGCCGACAGCGGCGCGGAGTCGGCATAAGGCACGATCTGGTCGTCGTCGCCGTGCATCACCAAAACGGGCACGTTGATTTTCTTGAGATCCTCGGTGAAGTCGGTCTGCGAGAATGCGACGATGCCGTCATAATGCGCCTTGGCACCGCCCATCATGCCCTGGCGCCACCAGTTCTGGATCACCGCTTCGGAGGGCTTTGCGCCGGGGCGGTTGAAACCATAGAAGGGACCGGCGGCGATGTCGCGGTAGAACGCCGCGCGACCGGCGGCAAGCTGGACCTGGAAATCGTCGAACACGCTTTTCGGCAATCCGCCGGGATTGGCCGCGGTCTGCAGCATCAGCGGTGGCACCGCGGAAAGGATGGCGGCCTTCGCCACCCGGCTCTCGCCGTGACGCGCGATATAGTGCACGACCTCGCCGCCGCCGGTGGAATGGCCGACGTGAATGGCGTTCTTCAAATCGAGATGCGCGGTGACGGCCGCGAGATCGTCGGCGTAGTGATCCATGTCGTGGCCGTCGGAAACTTGAGACGAGCGCCCGTGGCCACGGCGGTCATGGGCGATCACGCGGTAGCCGCGGGTGACGAAAAACATCATCTGCGCGTCCCAGTCGTCGGACGACAACGGCCAGCCATGGCTGAACACGATCGGCTGGCCCGCACCCCAGTCCTTGAAAAAGATTTCGACGCCGTCCTTGATGGTGATGGTGGGCATGATGAGCTCCTTGCCGTGAAATCTTCCGTGGCCCGCGCCGCGCGGGCCCGGCGGGATGAACATGGTTATGGGATGGACGGAGTTCGATGCCCTCGCACCGACCGCGGCGATGACAATCGGGCGATCAGGCAAACGCCATCGGTTTGAAGCGGCGCCAGGCGCCGATGGTCAGCACCACGAAAAACACCAGCACGAGGCCCTGCACCGCGGCGAACACGGGACCGCCCGGAGGATTCGGCGGCACGGCAGGCGCGAGCGCGGCGAGTGCCGGAACCTTCAGGAACGACTGAATCACCAGCACGAAGACGTTGAAGTAGAGCGAGATCATCGCGGTCACGATGTAGACCGGCCGCCACACGCCCCGGAGTTTCATGCCGTAAAGCGCCAGGCAGGCGATCGCGAGCAACACCAACGAGATGATGCCGATGATGTGCGACGGCAGCAGCTCCTTGAACGGAAACAGGAAGCCGGTGGCGCTGGTGAGGATCGTGAACAGCAGGAAGACCGCGGTGAGGCCTGGCATCGGCTTGGAGCCAAGCAGCCCGAACATCGCAACGAGGCCGGCAACGATGCCGATCAGGCTGATGATGACATGGACCAACGTGAAGGCGGGAAGAGTCAATCCAAGCATCACGGCATCTCTCCTACTCTCGGCGTTGAGATCGGAGCATTGGTATTACGGCCCTCATGGAATGGCTACATGCCCGAGGTCACAGGCGCGTGCGTCGCGGTTCGTCATCGTGCGAATCGACAAACGCATAGCCTGATGTGTTTGCGGAGCTGTCGCAAGCGACGGCAGTTTGTAGATGGGGTAACGGGCCGGCCGCCCGCTCGCTACGGCGCGATTTGCAAGCGCGCTCGCGAGCGGCCTGTTGGTTG
>NZ_JAFCKW010000009.1 GCF_018129965.1 Bradyrhizobium diazoefficiens
CAGAAGCAGGGCTTCCAAACCCATGCGCCGGCCACAACGGAGTCCGGTGAGACCAAGCTGCTGGTGCGGCGAGGGGGCATCGAAGTGAAAATCGAGGTCAATTTCGTCATGCGTGGCACCGTCCATCCGGTGCACATGGCGTCACTGACGGACGCTGCGCGCGACACGCTGCAGGCGGATCTCGAAATCCCGGTGGTGTCGTTCGAAGACGTGTACGGCGGCAAATTGGTTGCGGCAATGGACCGGCAGCACCCTCGCGATCTGTTCGACGTCACACAGCTTTTCGCGCACGAGGGAATCACGCCCGGCATCCGCCGTGCTTTCGTCATCTATCTCGCGAGCCATAACCGGCCGGTGCACGAAGTCCTGTTTCCGTCGCTGCGCGACATCCGCCAGGATTTCGAGCACAATTTCGCGGGCATGACCGCCGAGCCCGTTGGACTCGATGCGCTCTTGGCAGCGCGCGAGCGAATGATGCACGAACTGCAGCAAGGTCTGAGCGCCGATGAGCGGCGCTTCCTGTTGTCGCTGGTTGCCGCAGCTCCCGAATGGTCGCTGCTGGGCGTGCCGCACTTGGAGCAGCTTCCCGGATTGCGATGGAAGCTGCAAAACCTGGAACGGCTTCGGAAGACCAATGCCCGAAAATTCGCCGAGCAATCGGATGCGCTGGCTCGGCTATTTGGATGAGCAATAGGTGAGCATCAGCCTGAAACTCACCCCTGTACGCGATGGGCCGTCGCCACGGGCCCCAGGTGATGCAGCGTGACCGCCGACGAGGCTCTACCCGGTCTCGCCATTAGCTTGAAGCGATATAGGCGGGCGATGAGGTAGCTGCCAACTTTTCGCGCACGTTCAAGACCTTGCATAAATCGTTCTCCGTTCCGCCTACGCGAGAAGGCCCCGCCTGGCGGCGGAGCCTCTACGCGGCGCCTCAATCGCGACTCGGCCGAGACCAGATGAGCGAGAAGCCTTCCTCGCCTTCGACCTCGACCAGCGTTGCGTAGATCGGAGCCGGGAAGCTCGGGTCGTCCAGCTTGACCGAGTGGTACTCGCGGCCCGTATCCTGGGACTTCTTCTTCCACATGGCGCCAAACTCGATGTTCGCGCCCGCGAAGATGCGGTAGTCTGGGGCCTTGTCCGAAGTGCGCTCGGCCGGAACGATCTTGGTCTTGACGGTGCCCAGAGCGAGGGTCTTGACGGTGCCGACGAAGCCGTTGCCGTTCATGGTGAAGTTGCCGATGGTAGCCATGTTCGTATCCTCTTTCGTCTCTCGGGCCGCGACCATCGCGACCTCGATGGCTGTCGTGGACCGGAGGCGATCGGGCCGCACCCGAAGGGCCGCCACGCAGTAGAGGGCGGCCAGGGCGAGGCTTTCTTGTCTCGCGAGGAATGGGCGCGCAGCGACCAGGGGAAGAAAGCCGAGAACGGCCGTTGCGGTCTTTTGATCGAGGCGGAGCGCGGCGACGACGGCCTTCGGTTAGACATGCCAAATCGAGGACGCATTGGGCGCGACAGGCCGAACGATGAGGATACCACTGAGCGACAGGCAAGCCACACCGCACGACGACGGGCACATTGGTGAAAGACTCGCGCACCCCCGCCTAAGCTTTCCTCCGGTCCAGCGGACGGAATAATACCCCCGAACTGTCGCATCGTGGACGACATCAGCCCTCTGCGGCTTCGGAAAGACGCTCACCAGAAACAGACGGGCATCTCGGAAGCTAGAAGAACCCGCCCGGCGCATCTCGCCAGCGCCGTCAGGATGGGAAGCACCGCCTCTCCGGTGGCCGGCACACGCAAGACGATGCGCATAGGAAAGGCCCCGCCGTGAGGCGAGGCCTTCGTCATCTTCTAGAAAGGTGAACGATGAACGCAAACAGCCCAGCCGCGGATCGTTGCGCCTCATGCCGCTTGGTCGATCTCGGCCGGCTTGGGTTGAAGATCGTGCAGATAGGTGACTGCCCGCTGAGCGTGGGCGGCCGCGGAGAAGATGAAGCGCTTCTCGTTGGACAGCACCTCCAACCACGACGCAAGATAACTTGCGTGATCGGCGCGCGGCTCGAGTTCGGGTACGATACCAAGATCCGCACTGAGGAAACACGCGCCAAGTTCGGCGACCAGCTCTTCGCGGGCGCGCTCGCTCCGATCTTTGGCGTAGCGGCTGAGATCGCGATTGACGCGATGCGCCGGCGCAGTCCAATGTACGCATTCGTGCGCCAGCGTGGCGGCGTAGCTCTCCGCGTCACGGAAGCTGTCGAATGGCGGCATCTGGATGAGATCGAGCGCCGGCGCGAAAAATGCCTTGTCGCCGCCATGTCGGATGATTGCGCCGGTATTGGCGAAGAATCCGTCTACATGCGCGATGCGTTGCCCCGGCGGGATGCTTGGAGCCGGGCGCCCATAATAGTGATCCGGCAAGTCGTCGATCTGATCGACGCAAAACACCGTATAGGCGCGCAGGAACGGAACGGTCCGTTCGACGTCGTCACCATGCTCATCAGTCTCGGTCTTGGTGAATTTGTTTGCATAGACGACCATCGTTCCGCTCTCACCCTTGCGGACGTGACCACCGAGTTCGAGCGCCTGCTTGAAGGTCATCCAGATCGGTGATGTGAAGCCACGCGCGACGGCTTCCGACCACAGCAGTACGACGTTGATGCCCTGATAGGGCATGCCGTTGTGGCGCAGCGGCCGCGTGATGCATCCAGCGGCATTGGCCGCATTCCATGGCTTCACCCACGGACGAACACCGCGCTCCAGGTCCGCAACGATGCGATCGGTGATCCGCGCATAGATGTCGGCGCGAGGTTTCGTTTCCTTACCCGTCATGATCCTAGTCTCCGTTGAAGACCGCGCCCATCGCGGCCCGTCGCGGCGGTCCGCTGCGAAGGCCTGCGGGGCCGCGCATCCGGTGGCGCTGGTGGTCTGAGTGGCGACAGAGAGGCCGGACCGGAACGTCAGTGGAGGACGGCAAAGCCGTTGCACTGCCGCGAGGGCCGGAGCATCGACCGAACGCTGCTACGGGCCGCGAGGGGCGGTTCAACCCAGTTGATTTCTCTTCTCGTTTGCACCGTCGCGACGTGCGACATGAAAAAGGCCGGTCCGCAGGGACCGGCCGACATTGAATCGTGAAAGAGAATGGCGGGGCCGGAGCCCCGCCGGCTGCATCAGTCGAACGCCGACAACTGTGCCTTGGCCGCCTTCCGGCCGACGGTGTCGGTCGTCTGGTCGGCGGGACGCTCGAAAGGCTTCCAGGCCTCGCCGACGACTTTTTCGTAGGCGGCGACGGCGCCCTCGGCGGCCATGCGAAGCGCGTGAGACTGCACGCCCATGTCAGCGGCGAACTCACGCTTGCGCTGTGCCTGGCTATCGAAGCCGACCGGACCATCGAGGTCCTCATCGCGGCCGTCGTTGGCGAGCTTGGCGGTCGCATCTCGCGCTTCGGTGACTGCGCGGGTGTAGAACTGGCCAGCGCCGTGCGCGGAGCCAACATAAGCGCCGACGATCCGCTGAAGGTGAATCTGCATCGCGCGTTCCCTCAGGCCGTCCTTGAGTGCGTCGGCGGTTTCGATGATGAGCCGCTCATGCAGATCCCGGATGCCGTCGCTGTCCTGGATCGCAAGGCCGAAGCTTTCGGAGATGCGCTGCGCCTGCGCCGCGTCGGGACAGGCGAGCCGAACCATTTCGAGAGTGGTGCCCTTGCGAAGCGGGATGACACGGGCGCTGGCGCGAGAGGAACGAGCCGGTTTGGTCATGGTGAATTCCTTTCTGATGTTTCGCCGTCAGGTTCGATCCGGCCCCTGCCGGACCTCCCTTCGGGTGCGGTCGCCCAGCGCCGCCGGGGTGAGGGCCGCTTCAAGGTCCGGGGACCGCCAGGCGAGCGAGGTCCGGCTGCGGACAAGAAGGGTCCCAGCTTGCTGGAACCCTGCGCCGGACGCGGCCGGGCCTTGCCGAGATCGGTGGTTCCTGGTCGCTTGCGACTCGGCCTTGAAGCGGGCCGCCGGCGGCGCAGACCGCAGCAAACCCGAGGGGAGGGCCGACAGGGTGCGGGCCCGGTTGGCGAATGCGGAAAGGCTCAATCCAGCAGACCCCAGCCTCGCGCCGTGCTCGAGACGTTCGCCTGAGCGAGCCACAAGGTCAGCTTCGGCCTCTCTAGGCCGCAGCGCCGTGCCGCTTCCCCGGACGACAGTCGGCCGGATTGCGACATTCGTCCTTGCGATGTGCGCGCTTCGGGTCGCCACGAGCGGGTCGAGACTCCGACGCGCATCGAGCCCGAAGCGTCTCGATCGCGGCATCTTGCCGGGCGAGCTTGCGCGATAGCGCGTCGATTTCTGGCTGGCGCTCTGCGGTGATCGCCGCAAGGTTCGAACGATGGCGTTCGAGGAAAGTGCTCGGGTCAGGCGGCTTCCCGCGACGGTATCCGGACCGCTTGCGGCCGAGCCGCGGGATCAGCGTCGTCATGCGGCGGATGATCTGCCGGTCGATCATGTCGAGCTGGCGCTGCGTCTGGCGGCGTGCCTCTTCCATGCGCGAAAGCTGGGCGAGGCGTTCGGAAGAAGCCTTCATGGCGACGTCCTTCCCTGCCAGCCGATGAAGCTCGATGGTCCGGAATAGACTGGGTGGCGGGTCTCATCGACGACGAAGCCGAAGCGGCCGATCCGGTACTCGTCGGACGGGACGAGGAAACGTCTCTCCTCGGTGCCCGCGCCGCGTCTGCCCCCCGGCGTGGCGACGACTTCGACAAAGCCCGGCTGCTGATCCGACGTGATCGCCGAGACCACGATCCAGTTGTCGGCGTGCTCCTTCCCGAAGGCGCTCCGATCCTTCTCACGGGATTCGCCGGGAGCGCGCAGTATAGGGTTGACCTTGCGGTTGCGCTCGGCCGAGAGGTGGAAGCCGCCGTGGCCTGCCGTCGAATGGCAGACAACGCCTTCCGCATAGACGGTTGCACCCTGCGACGGCCCCCATGGCGTGTTCGCATTGGAACCGGCGTCGCGACGGCCGAGCGCACGCTTCTCGCGCTGATGCTCGGCGTTCTCCAAGACCTTTGTCCGGAAGGCCACCTCGTCGGCGAGCCCGCCGGAATGGCCGTAGAAGTCAGAGCGCTTCCATTCGGCGATCGGCCGGTTGATGCGCCAGCCGCTCGCGAGATAATGGCGGGCGTTGCGTCCCGGCAGCATGGCGAAGGCCGTGTCGCCGACACGAGCGACGAGATAGCCGTCGCCGCTGCGGCCGAACTCGACCTCGGGAAATCCAGAATTCGAGTCCGTCACGGTGGTGAGAGGTGAGGGCGTCGTCATTCGGCCGTCCTCCCCTCCATGACGTTGGCTGCCGGCGCATCGGCTGTCACGTCGTCGAGAACCGCATCCGGATAGCCGTGGCTCTGCAGCCAGGTTTCGGCGTCGGCGCGGCTGCTGGCGAGATAGACGAGTTCGGCGTCCTCACCGGGTCGACTGAGCACGCGGACCGCACCGACTCTCGGGCGTTCGGTCACGACGAACCTCAGGTCGCTGTCGACCGAGAAGGTCCGGTGGACGCGAAGCACCACAACACCGCCGCCGCCATAGTCGCCGGCGTGCAGGGTGATGGTGGCGCCGATGACGGTGTTGCCGACGCGGCGTTCTGCCTGCTTGCGGATCAGCCGCCCGCCGCTGTTGCGGTGTTCCCAGGCCGCAAGCTTCTTGCGGTGCCGGTCCGGTGGCTGCGGCGTGCCGTCGGAAAACCGTATGATCGCTCCGAGCGGGACGAGGTCGTAGATCAACTGCGCGGACATGGACGTCCTCCTGTTCATGGGTGTTGGAAATGAAACCGCCGCCAGCTGGGCCGGCGGCGGGGTGTCATTCGGATATGGTGCGCGGACTATTCAGCCGCCTCGCGGAACGCCTCGTCATCCGAGGCTTCGCCGCCATCCTCCTCGCCGGCGTCCGGGTCCTCGACCTGATCGTCGGCCTCGTCGGCGGCGGTGACGACGTTCTTCGCCAGCCAGGCAAATAAAGCGACCTTGTCCGGAGCGAACAGCGCTGCCGGATAGACGAAGCGGCCTTCCTTGAAGTGCTCGACCAAAGCGGCGCGGGTGTCCTTCACTTTTTGGCGCGGGAGAACCGACGCGTCCTTGCACGAGCCTTCGAGCGCGGTGCGCGACAGGCACGACAGGAAGTCGTCGGTGCCCATGTTCGGCAGGAAGTTGTCCGCGCCGACCACCTCGCCGGCGACGCGCGCAACGATGCCGCTGTCGGTGCGGTTTTCGCGGCACGAGAGAACCTCAACGAGGATTGAGCGCGCCGCGACGCGCAGCGTGTCCATCTCGAGGACGAGCTTGCCATCCTGATCGAACAGCGTGGCGGCATGGCGCGCAATCCGGCGGTTGCCGTAATAGGTGCCGCCGCTACCGGAATCGACGGAGACGTTCTGGCCGGCGAAGGCGAGGATCAACAGTGCCATCAGCGCGTCATCTTCGACGGGCGCGCGCGCCAGCGCCTCATGGAGGGCATCCGTTCGGAAGTCACCGATGATTTCGACGCCCTTGCGCGTCACGTCTGGACGCGGCTTCGAGACCGCTGTGCTCTCGTCGGCAGCGTCAGTGCCGGTCGCCATGCCCCCATCCTTCGACTTCTTCGCCGCAGGCATGCGGTAATGCACGCTCTGCACCCGGCCGTCACGGTCGAGATACATCGCCGTGCAATCCGACTTCGACGGCTTGCCGTGGACGCGCTCCGCCTTTGGCGGCAGCTTGACCTCGCCCCAGCTCGTCGTCTCGGCGATCATGCCGCGCTTCGGCAGGTTGTTCGTCATCCATTCCTGCTGTGCGCCAAGGAACGCCTCGACATCCGTGGTGTAGCGGCTGTCCTCGTCCGCCGGCGCGAACAGGTCCTCGACCCACTGGATGCCGTAGGCCTGGGCAAGGTCGTCGCCGAAGCTGGCGTGACGTGCGTACATGCGGGCCTTGGTCAGAGCCTGCGCCACGCTCCCCCACGACACCTGTGGATCCGCCTTGGAGGGCTTGTGCTTCTTCCAAACCTCCTTCTGCTCATCGAGCGATGCCGAGGCGATGGTGCGGAGCTGGCGCTCGTCGGGCATGTCGCCCTTGGCCATGTGGTCCAGCATGGCAGGCAGCACGTTTGCGAGCAGGCGGAGCTTCCTGATCTGCCGGACTGCCAGACTGAGAGCGACACCGATCGCCTCCTCGGTCCAACCGAGCGCGACGAGGCGTTCGATCGCACGCCACTGGTCGACGCCCTCGAAATCGTCGAGCGCGTGCTCGAGACGGGAGATTGCGCCGAGCGACGTCACTGTGAGGGGCAACTCGATCTCATGCGCTTCCCCGGTGCGGATCAGCATGGTGCCGTAGCGATAGCCGTCACGGCCGTAACGCTCGCCGGAGTACTCGAGGTCGAACCCGCCGATCGTGGCGATAATGGTTGCGCCCTCCTGCTGGAGCTGGACGAGGGTCAGGATTTCCTTCATCAGGGCGCGGCCAGCCTCCTTGCGCTCGACATAGCGCGTGCCGGCCACGGTCGCGGCGAAGGCATCGCCGACGGTCGGAACAAGGCGCTCGATATCCTTGCCGACCTCCGCGATCCGCCGCGCGCAGAACTCGATGTGGCGTTCCGCGTCTCGGATCTGCCGACGGACGGCGTGCTGGTCGTCGATATGCGCCGCGCGCAGACGCTCCAGCCGGGCGATGTCGGCTTCGAGCCCAGCCTTTAGCATCAGCCGCTGGTCGCCGCTCGCGATCGCCTTGGCGATCGCGAACTGGTTGGCCTGGCCTTCGCCGAGGTCTTCGAGCCGACGGATCGACGTGTCGCCGGAGAGCGCCGCGGCGATGAAGCGAGCCTTGCGCTCGTTGTTCTGCCACATGCTCGCGTCGAGCGAGCCCTCGGTGGCATAGGCGAAGATGTCGATGACGTCGTGCTGGTTGCCCTGGCGCTCGATCCGGCCCTCGCGCTGCGCGATCTGCGACGGCAGCCACGGCACGTCGAGGTGATGGAGGGCCTTCAGGCGAAGCTGCGCGTTGACGCCCGTCCCCATTGTATCCGAGGAGCCGATCAGGAAGCGGACCTTGCCGGCGCGTACGTCACCGAACAGACGCTGCTTGGCCTCAGACTTCTTGAAGTCCTGCATGAAGGCGATCTCGGACGCGGGAACGCCCATGCGGATGAGCTCGTCTCTGATCCAGCGATAAGCCGAGAAGCCACGCGTCTTCTCGACGCTGATCGTTCCGAGGTCGGAGAAGATCATCTGCGCGGCACCCGGCCGCTCGTACGGCTTGCCGTCGGCGCGCACGTAACTGTTGTAAGACGTCTCCTTCCAGATGCGGAAGGCGTTGCCGACGAGAAGATTCAGCTTATTGTTCGGCTCATTATCGTGGTCCGGGTCGACCAGACGCAGGTCAATCGCCGCATGCCGCCCGTCGGTGATGACAGAAAGCAAAATATCATCACCCGGCTCCGGCGACCGGTCGCGCGTCTCGATCGCCTTGATCCGCGCGTCGAGCAGGGCTTGATAGCGCTTGAACGCCGGCGTCGGCTTTGCCGTCAGGATTTGGCGCTTGCCCGTCGAGATCGCCGGGACCTTCACGTACTGCCGCAGGTCCTCCGGCATCACCACGTCGGCGAAGGACCGGAACATGGCGATCAGCTCGGGGACGTTCACGAAGGTCGCGAAGCGGGTGACCGGCTTGTACTTGCCGGACGGCTGGAGCTCGAGCTCCGTCGATACGTCGCCAAAGGTCGAGGCCCAGGCGTCGAATTCGTGCAGGCCCCGATCCAGGAGCGCTGCGTAGCCGAGGTAGCGCTGCACCGAGAACATCTCACCGAGTGTATTGGTGATCGGCGTGCCGGAGGCGAGCACCAGCGCCCGCCCAGGGTTCTTGGTCTCGATGAAGCGCGACTTCACATAGAGGTCCCAGGCGCGCTGCGAGCCGTTGGGGTCGACGCCCTTCAACGTCGACATATTTGTAGCGAAGGATAGCTTGCGGAACTCCTGTGCTTCGTCGACAATGATCTGGTCGACGCCGATCTCGGAGATGGTCAGGAGATCGTCCTTGCGCGTAGCCAGCGCTTCGAGCCGTTCCTTCAATCCCTCCTTCAAGCGCTCGAGGCGTTTGCGCGAGACGCGGACCTCCCCGGTCTCGTCGTCCTCGGCCGTCGACACGACGGTCGTGTTGATCGGCCCGAAGGCGCGCACGAAGTTCGCCCACACGATGCGCAACCTGACCTGCGCGTCCTTCCACGGCCGGTCGAACTCCTGACACTTCAGCACCTCGCGGACCGCGTCGCGGATCGGGATCAGCTTCTGGATGATCCGAGCGTGCTTGTCCGGAACACCGGCGGCACTGCGGCCCTTGCGCACCGTGACGGCGACTGGCCGGCCGTCAAGAATCTGCATCAAGCCATGCCGGCTATCGAGCAGATAGCTGCCCTCGCGCGCCGTGAGGCTCGCCGAGCTCTCCGACTTCGCCGGCACGGTCTCGCACTCGTCGTCAGGGTCGATCGCCTCCGGTTCGCCGTCATAGATTGCGACCGGAAGGAGGTTCATCGCGTCGCCCAGCGCGGTCGCGAGGTCATCGCCATCACTCGGCAGACAAGTGTAGGTCTCGCCGAACGGGCCGGAGGTCAGCGCGTGCGCGCCGAGCACAAGGCGGCGATGGCACGCGAACCAGCGGTTGACGCGGATTGCGCCCTCGTCCTCGGTCGCCGGGCATACTTCCTCCAGGTCGAGCCAGGACAGGTCGCCTTCGGGCTCGCCGTGCTTGCGCCGCCGGAAGAACAGGATGTCGACCACGACGTTGGTGCCGGCATCGGCGCGGAAGCTACCTTCCGGCAGACGGATGGCACTGGTGAGATCTGCGTACTTTGCGATCAGCGCGCGCGCCGAGCCATCCGCCTTGTCCATCGTGCCGTGGGACGTGACGAAGGCGGCAAGCCCGCCCGGCTTCAGCAGCTTGATTGCCTTGACGATGAAATAATCGTGGAGCCGCAGACCGAGCGAGCGCAGCGCGCGGTCCGAGCGGACGGTACGATCGGAGAAGGGCGGATTGCCGATCACGAGGTCGAACCGCGCCGGCAGCTCGGTGCGCGCGAAATCGCCGATGACGATCCGCGCCCTCGGCTGCAATAGCTGCGCAACGCGCGCTGTGACGGGATCGAGCTCGACGCCGGTGACGTGGGAGACCTCGTGCAGAACCGGCGGCATCAGCGCTGGAAACATGCCGGTGCCGATGCCGGGCTCGAGCACGCGGCCGCCGCGCCAGCCGAGACGCAGCAAACCCGCACCCAGATTCTCGACCGGACGATCCCTGGGAGCATCGTCGGCCCGGCTGTGGTGACGAAATGAGCGCTCTCGTATCGATCGAACGCGATGGCGGCCGCCTGGTGCTGGCGCGCTACCTAGAGCCGCTGGCGCCATACCTGGCGGACAACACCCTCACCGAAATCGTCGTCAACCGTCCCGGCGAGATCCTCGTGGAAGGACCTGACGGCTGGACCCGGCATGAAGCCGAAGCCCTCACGGAAACTTATCTCTCACATCTTGCAACCGCGGCCGCCGGCCATACCCGCCAAGACATCGGCCCGGAACACCCGGTGGTATCGACCAGCCTGATCGGCGAGGAGCGCTGTCAGATCGTGGTGCCGCCAGCGGTCCCGACCGGCATGGTCAGCCTGACGATTCGCAAGCCCTCGACACTGACCATGAACCTCGACGCTTTGGCGCGGGCAAAGCTGTTTGAAGATGTCCGCGCGACGAACGACGAGCTATCCGTCGATGAGCATCGACTGCTCGCGCTGAAAGACGCCGGCCACTGGCGCGAGTTCCTTGAGCTTGCGGTGCGCACCCGTCGCAATATCCTGATCTCGGGGGCGACTGGTTCGGGTAAGACCACTCTGTCCAAGGCGCTGATTGCGGCGATCCCGACGCATGAACGGCTCATCACCATTGAAGACACCACCGAGCTCGTCATCCCGCACCAGAATTGCGTCCGGCTGCTCTATGCCAAGGACGGGCAGGGCGTTGCCAAGATCGGCCCCCGCGAGCTGCTGGAATCGTCTTTGCGCATGCGGCCCGACCGCATCTTGCTGCAGGAGCTGCGCGACGGCACCGCCTTCTTTTATCTCAGGAACGTAAATTCGGGGCATCCGGGATCGATCACGACGGTTCACGCCGACAGCGCCCGCCTTGCCTTTGAACAAATGACTCTGCTGGTCAAGGAGAGCGCGGAGGGACGTGATCTCCATCGCGACGATATCCGTTCGCTCTTGCTGCATCTGGTCGACGTCGTCGTCCAAATGCAGAAGCGTGACGGCCGCTACCGCATCTCGGAAATCTACTATGATCCCGTTCGCAAACGCGACCACGCCCGCTAGAGCCGCCCTCGGCACGACGCTGGCGCTCGGGGCCGGCGCAGTCTTCCTGCTGGTCGCCTCGAACGTTCTGCTGCTCGGGCTCAGGCTCCACGATGGCGGTTTTCACTGGTCGGAGATCGCCACAGGCTGGCCGCGCTATGGCGCCGACCCGCGCTTTGACCGCTGGCTGACGCTGTCGACCCTTGCCGGGCTGATTGTCGTCTTTGGCCTGCTTGGCGCGATTCTGCGGAATCGTCCGCCTCCACTTCACGGCAAGGCCCGTTTCGCCTCCGAGCGCGAGATCAAGGCCGCTGGCCTACGATCCAAGGACGGCCTACTACTCGGCCGCAAAGACGGAAAGATGCTCTGCTTCGGGGGATCGGAACACGTGCTGCTCTACGCCCCAACGCGCGCCGGGAAGGGGGTCGGCTACGTCATTCCGAACTTGCTCAATTGGCCGGATTCGGTCGTTGCGCTGGATGTCAAGAAGGAGAACTGGGATCGATCGTCCGGCTTTCGCGCTAGCCACGGCCAGGAGGTCCATCTGTTCGATCCGCTCGACGAGAACGGTCGCACCGCGCGCTACAATCCACTGGGCTATGTGCGCAGCGATCCTGCCGATCTCTATGACGATCTGCAGCGTATCGCTGTGATGCTGTTTCCGGCCGAAAGCCGCGGCGATCCGTTCTGGTTCGAGGCAGCACGTTCATCCTTTGTAGCGATCGGCGGCTATGTCGCGGAAACGCCAGGCTTGCCATTGACGATAGGCGAGATCCTCCGCCAGCTGTCAGCGACCCAGGATATCAAGGCCCACTTCGACGAGATCATCGCCGACCGTAAGACAGGTCCTTCACCTCTGTCGCGGCACTGCATCACGGCGTTGAACGATTTCCTGGCCGCCTCCGAAAACACGTTGAACTCCGTCCGTAAGACCGTAACGGCCCGGCTCGGTCTCTGGCTCAATCCGCGCATCGATGCCGCAACCTCGGCCAATGATTTCGACCTGCGGCAACTGAGACAACGGCCCATGTCGATCTATCTGGGGGTGACACCTGACAACCTCGACCGCATGGCGCCGCTTCTGAATCTTTTTTTTCAACAGGTGGTGGATCTCAATACCCGCCAGCTGCCGGAACAAAATCCCAAACTCAGTCGCAAGGTGCTACTCTTGCTCGACGAATTTCCAGCACTGGGCAATGTCAATGTGCTGGCAAAATCGGTCGCCTTCATCGCCGGATACGGGATTCGGCTTCTCACCGTGGTCCAGAGCCCGGCGCAGCTGCGTGCGATCTACGGGGTCGACACGGCTCGCAACTTCATGACCAACCACGCCGTCGAGGTCGTGTTTGCCCCAAAAGAGCAGGACGTGGCGAATGAGCTCTCGGAACGTATCGGCTATGATACCGTGAAAGCGCACAGCCGCAGCGGACCAAAAGGGCTCGCCATGCGGTCCACCAGCGAGACGATTTCCGAGCATCGTCGCGCCCTGATGCTGCCGCAAGAGCTGAAGCTTCTTCCGAAATCCAAGGCCTTCATTCTTGGTACCGGCATTCCACCCATCATCGCCGACAAGATCGTCTATTACGAGGACAACGCATTCTTGCGGCGATTGCTGCCGGCCCCGGTCCCGGAGTTGCCCAGCGGGCGCTCAAATGCACTGCTCGACGCCGAACTCAAGGAGCTGCGCTCTGAGATTGCCGAGCTGCGCGCTGTATTCCGGGCCCGGCCCATGACCGACGATGAGGTGGCCGACCCGTCCACGATTCCCGCGAATGCCTCGTTCGACTTCGGGGACGTGGATATCGACCTCAAAGGGCTCTCCGAGGACGACATGAAAGCCTGGGTACTGAACTACATCGACGCCCAGGCCACCCCGCCGGCGCGACGGTCCGGCCGCAAGAAAAATGAGCCGCAGCATGAACGACACGCGTGACGACAGCACGGAATTTAGCCTGCAACGGCGGGATCGCACAGGACGCAATCAGGAGACGGATAAGTCGGGCGATGCTCCCGGAGCGAAATCGGCGTCGGCTGACAAGTCATCCGCAGCGACGGTCGAAGAGGATGCGCTCCCCGATCGTATCCGTCGGAAATACTACGCGGTGGCTGAGACCGGAAAGGATGGACGCGAAGGGGAGGCACGCCTTTATGCCGACGAGCGCGGCGAGCATCTCGCCTTCAAGGTCACCGCAGATCGTCTCGTCACGCGTCTGGCCGCAGCGGAGGTCGTCCGCGACATGGTCAGCGTGGCACAACATCGGCGGTGGGACGCACTCCACGTCCGAGGTTCGGCAGTATTCCGACGCGAAGCCTGGCTCGAGGCCGGCGCACGCGGTATAGAAGTCCAGGGCTATCAGCCGACCGATCTCGATCGGCAAGCACTTTCCGATCGGCAGGACGCCTGGAACCGAACACATCCTCGCACGCAGGAGGATCGTTCAGCTTCTGCCCGGGACGAGCGCGCGAAAGCACTTGACTATGACGCGGGTGTCTCAGGGCGCTTGATCGAGATCGGCCGGGCACCCTATCGCAATCGTGACGATGCAGAGCCATCTACCTACGTGGCCATCGAGCTCGAAAACGGCCGGCGGCATCAGGTTTGGGGCGTGGGTCTTGAAAAGGCGACCGCCGATAGCAAGGCAAGGCCCGGCGATCGCATCCAGGTGCGCAGGGAAGGTGTCGACCGCGTCGCGAAAGATATCAAGCTGATAGACGCAGCAAGCGGCAGTGCGCGTATCGAACGGCGGCAGGTGCCGCGCAACCGGTGGCAGGTGACCGCGGAAAGATTTCGCTCGGCCGATCGACCGACAGCCGCTCGCGATCCCGATCTGGTTGCCGCGCAATCCCATATGGTCCTTATCGAGAAGGCGATCGAACGCGTCTTGCCGGAGGATGCGCGCACGCGGCACGCCATCATGGAATCCGTGAAGGAACGAATTGCGGAACATCTCGAGCGGGGGCACTCGTTCGCGCGTGCGACCGTGATAGAACCTGTTCAAGACCGTCGTCGGTTGGGAAGTGACAAAGACAATGCCGATAAGAAGCAGAATGGTGAGCGGGTTAGAATTCAGGAACGAGAGCGCTAGGCCCGCGACAGGGAGCATTCTTCCCTTATTTCTTACACAGCCTGATTTCCCCACATCCCAGGCTGTGATTTGAATCGCCGATCCGCCTTCTCGGTGGGATCGACAGTTCGCCACCTTGGCGACCACGCGCCCGGTGAATTTTGTCGACGCGGCTGGGGCCGACGACGGAAGAAACTATTTTAAGCGCTGGGTGAGGCAGAAATCGAGAGCAGCTGTTCACGGTCACCCACCAGGACGACCTTCGTATCCCACCTTTGCCACGGCGTCGACGAGTCGATTTCAGCTGTGCGAGCCGATCTGCCCAGCAGCACAGTGTTCCGGTCCAAGACGGGGTTGTCCGGCGTTTATCGGCACGAGGAGACTATCGATGGTGTATCAGTCAATTGGGAGGCTTTGTTGGTGTCGGTGGATGCTCAGCACCGCGCCACCACTTTCATGCCCAGCCTGACCCGCCGTCCACGAGGGCCGGGCACCTGTCGTCGGTCGCCGCCGAGTGCTCCCTTGCCGCTGCTCGACGCAAAGCCCTCACAACTTAAGCTCGAATGATCTCGCAACCGCGGCATTCAGCGGCATAAATTCGGCAAATTGAATCTAGTACCTTTCCTCGTATCTTCCGCAGCGATGATCGCCCCGTTCCACCCGGACAACTTCCATAAGAGGCGGGTCACAGCGTAGCAGCGTGTAGCCCCTTTGAGGTGCCGGCACGCGCCAACAAATAGTCTCACCTGCGGGCACTTCATACGAATGTCCGTCGCGTAACTCATACCTGCAGGATTCTAGTTTTTTGATCTTCTCCTGGGCATGCGCCTGAGCTAGCGAAGCCAATACCAGGACCGCAACCGAGAATGCGCGCATGTTGTTCTCCTCTCAAGCCATGTGTACGCAGCGCTATGCAAGAAAACGAACGTCCATCGGTGGCCTCACAAAATAACTTCGAATTTGAATTCGGCCACCGAAAGCGGTTGATCGATTCAAGCAAAGACGCCAGTGTACAGTAGTCGAGCGGTTCAATCGGCGTTTGACGTGGATCAACGTCCGTCGGGAGAATGGTTGAGGACTATACTTGGCATGGGCGTGATTGCGCTCCCGCCCTCACGGCAATGATTGCAGCCAAGGTGTTCGGGTCCGAGAGGTCACTTGGCTGACTGGAAGTGCTTCGTGCTACGCCAAGCTCGAATCCGGGGGTAAGCTTAGCCGCTACGGACCCAAGGGAGGCTGGACCGATGATCGTACCTCGCCAATCAAAGCGTCGAATAAATTCTTGCCGAGCGACGCCATGCATCAATGCACAGTGTGAAAAGGCGATGATAAGCGACCCCTGTCGACGCTCGTCGGCACTGGGGTCACAGATCTCCGGCCGAATTCCGATTCAAGACCTGTCGACGATCCTCATTAGAAACTTGTTGGCGAGCAGATGGGGAGAGCGCATTGAGACCAAGTTCAAGCCGAACGCGGGATGGCAGGAAGGTGACGCTATCGCGTGAAATCTGCGTCGACTGCGCGGATCTTGTTGACGTACGATTTTGTCGACGCGCGTTGGCTAAATCGTGGACGAAAAACTCTTGAGGAGAAGAGATCTCTTGCCATCAAGCAGCAACTGAAGGACAAACGACACCATTACTCGCTGGTCGAGAACGCTGTTCGTCAAGTCGAGGCATCGGGGCGGCCGGCCTTGGTAGCCATTTCTATGGTCGTCTTCCCCGTCGTGCGTGAACAGCTGCAGAACTGCCTTCATCGATGTTGCGTCGCGCATCTCTCCTTCGACACTCTTTGATCACTTCGTGCGCGTCCCAAATCACCGTTCCGTCCCTCGAAAGAATGAGCGAAGAAGTAAGTGTCGCATCGGATCTCAGGCCACGAACTGCTTCTATCGCGGTGTTGCTATTCACATGGACTTCGCAGCGCAACAGCGGCACGTGATAGATCTCGTCGGACGACTGCACGATGGGTCCATCTGTAGAGATAAGTAGAACGTCACCGACATCGGCACGCTGCTGTGATTCCCGCTCGAGTTCCTTGCAGGCAAGCTCAACCGTTAGTGGAATGGGTCTGACTTCTTGCTCCCAATTCTGAAGAGCTCCTCGTTGTACGCCGAGTCGAGCAGCCGCCTCGAACTGGTTGTAGCCGAGACGTTTCCTCCACTTTTTAAGGTCCCAGCAGTCCATTATATCCTCGAAGATCGGACCTTCGGCCTCTAAGACTGCTGCAGTTGTTGAGATCGGAACCTGGCACATTCCTTCATCAACTCGGCGCCGCTCCAAATCACAACGCCATCCTCATCGAGTATGATCGGTTTAACAGCTCCGACAACGTCCATGCGATAGGCCAAGTGCCGGAATACGTCCTGATTGTTGCTGAATCGCTGACAGATCATCGTTGCCATGTCGTGAGATGACGGAGTGGCAAATTCAAAGCAGGTACTTGCGTAAGCAAGTGCAACTGGACCGAACTCGGGACGTTGTTTCCAACGTCTCACGAGGAATCGGATGGCCAATTCGACAGCCATCGGAATCGCAGTGCTTTCACGTTCCCAGTTTTGAATGGTGGCCCTCGTAACATCAAGTGCCGCTCCAGCCTGCTGCTGGGTATACCCCACGGTCTTGCGCCAGCGTTTGAGCTCCTCACCCGTCAAACTTCTGCTCCCCGACGAAAGTCCTTACGCGCGATTCGCAGTGCCACAACGGGCCGCCGCGGAGCCCAATCCTATGCTTGATAGCACCGTTCCCCGCAATCGTGTGGCCGGAATGCAACACACGCTTCGAATCGCGTGCCGAAACGATCATTTGCTCATGAATTAGGCTGCTTGCCCGAGTTTGCGCCTTCACGGAAGTCTTCTTCCCCTCCAGATTGCCGTCAGTTACGGAATTTGGTTTCAGTCAGCTCGCATGCCTTCGGGGGGCGCCGGGATCGGACTGATCTTGAGAACGGTGATGGGGATTCAAATGAGAGAAGTGGCTTTGTTGGCAACGGCGCTGGCAATGGTAGCGGGTTCGGCCCTGGCGGCAGACATGCCGATGAAGGCCTTAAAGGCCGCCCCACCGCCAGCGTTCGAGCCCTGGGATGTCGCCTTCGGCGCCGCTCTCATGAACGACTACGTCTTCCGCGGCGTCACCCAATCCAATCATCAGCCGTCGGTTGCCGCCTATTTGGAGCCCCGCTACAACGTCACCAAGGATTTGCAGCTCTATATCGGCACCTCGATCGAAAGCATTTCCTTTGCGAACCGTCCTGCTGCTGAGGTCGACATCTACGGCGGCATCCGCCCGACCTTCGGAGCGTTCGCCTTCGATATTGGCGTCTGGGGATACCTCTATCCGGGTGGGCAGTGCGCCGACAACACGCTAACTGTCGTCGGCGGCGTTGCTGTTCCCGGCGGCGGCGTTTGTCCGGTCTCTACGACCACGATCTTCCTTGCCAATGGCAACGTAATGAAGAAGGACGTCAGCTTCTACGAAGTCTACGGCAAGGTGAACTACACCATCAATGAAAACTGGCAGGTGGGCGCGAACGAGTACTACACGCCGAGCTTCCTCAACTCCGGCGCTTGGGGCAACTACGCTTCGCTCACCGCCAAGTACACGGCGCCGAGCACGATCTTCGGCTCGAGCGGTGTCGGCATGTACGTCTCGGGCGAGTTCGGACGGCAGTGGTTTGGTACGACCGATGCATTCTATGCGGTTGCTGCTTTTCCGAACGGCATCCATTACGCTGACTACAATACCTGGAACATCGGGATCGGTTTCACTTACAAGGTGTTCACGCTCGATCTACGCTACTCGGACACCAACCTAAACAAGGGTGACTGCAACGCCTTCACGGGCGCATTCAACGGGACTGGAACGACCAACGTGACGCCGATTAACCCAACCGGTGTCGGCTCCAACTGGTGCGGCGCGGCTGGTATCGCCAAGCTTTCGTTCGACCTGACGGCGGTCACCAACTTGAAGTAAGATATTATTATAAGATGTAAGCGAGGGCGGCTTGCAAGGGCCGCCCTTTTTTGTGTCCGCTTTGGACGAGTTGAGACGAGACGTTTGCAGAAGCCGCGTGCCTAATGAATCTGTGTCCACAGAGTCGTTTATCGCCGATGCGCGGTTGTTCCGGTATGAATGCGACCAGCTCCGAAGTACGTACGAAGAGAGTTTTTTTAGACCGCAGCGACCTCGCGCTTTCGCGTTGGTCGCATATTTCAGCTTACCCCTGTCAAGGAACTAGACCACGGTCGCTTGGTCGCACCGCGCAGCAGTCAAGAGGGTCGTGTCCGCGAAATCACGTTCGTGCGAATTCCGGGCTTAGCGAATTTGGCTACGCTCTCGCCGCTAGACTGGTTCATCATGATCGAAATCGAAGCGCATTGTGATCTAGATTAGTTGCGTTATCGAAGTGCCCAGCCTATCGCCCCATTCGTCGGATCAGAGCGCGGTAACCGAGGAAGAAATATCGTACGCCAAACAGCGGTCATTTCTGCCGCAACAAAGTTGGCCTCGCTGAACCGCATCGAAGGCCAGGTTCGCGGGCTCGCGAAGATGGTCGACGAGGACCGGTGCTGCATCGACATCGTCACTCAGATTTCGGCGGTTCGTTCCGCGCTCCGCCGGGTCGAGGAAGAGATTCTTAAGGATCACGTGGCCCATTGCGTGGAACACGCGATCCACAGCGGCGACAAGGCCGATCAGCGCCGCAAGATCGCCGAACTGATGGAAGTCGTCGGTCGGGTGGACAGGTAACCCGGCTAGGGTCACGAATGCTTGAGCGGGATCAAGGACTGCGCCCCGCACCGGAATATGCTAGTCAAGCCGCGCTGCGGCCCGAAAGGTAAGTCGATCACGATGCGGCTCGTCCGTACCATCCTCGCGTTTGCGATCGCCATCTCGCTGGCGATGCTGCCGCTCGGCGCGTCCGCCGCCGGCTACGCGACGTCGTCGGACGAGATGCACGCGACCATGCAGATGACGGGCGGCGGCGACATGTCGATGGAAGACTGCTGTCCGGACGACATGAAGGGCACGACATCCCACAAGGACGGCTACAAGTGTGGGATGGGTTTCTGCTGCATCGGCGGAGCTCTCGCGCTCGGGGACGTTCGACCCATGGCATTCGGCTTTTTCGCAGTAGCGGCGAGCAAGATCGCCATTCCCTCGGACCAGGTCGTCGATTTTCGCGGCGGCAGCCCTCCCTTCCGACCTCCTCGAATCTGATCTCGCAAAACCCGGCGCGCGCGCAGGCTTGCTCGCGCAGACGATGACGTGCGCGCCCGTGGCGCCACGGCCGAGATCAATTCATGAGGACAGGACAATGCTTTCCAAATTCACGACCGCGGCTCTTGCCGCCACCCTTTCGCTTACCGCTTCAGTCGCCATGGCGGGCGCCGGTGACTACACGTTCGAGCCGGTCAATCCGGAGATGAAGAAGGGCGACGACGTCACGCTCGCAGTCCGTCTGACGAACAAGCAGACCGGCAAGCCGGTTCCGGATGCGGTGATCTTCAAGACCCGCGTCGACATGGCCCCGGACGGGATGGCCGAGATGGAATCGGCGGTCTCGCCGCTGCCGTCCAAGGAGCCGGGCGTCTACGCCTTCAAGACCGACCTGCCGATGGCCGGCCGCTACCAGGTGACGCTGTCCGCAAAGGTGCAGGGCGAGGCCGACACCGTCACGGGCAAGGTGATCGTCAAGGCGACGAAGTGAGCCTTCGGGCGCCGCCCGGCGGCGCCCGAACTTCTCTCTCTCATTCACATGGACGCGCGCCCCGAGCGCGCGGGTAGCACACCATGAACACGCAGCGTCTTCTGACGGCACTCGCACTGGCGGCCGGCATGGCCCTCGGCGCCACCTGGTACTCGAGCGGCGAGCGTTGGTCCGCCCATGCCGAGGCGCCCGCGGCGGCCTCCGCGGACCGAACTCCGCTCTACTTCCGCGATCCGAGCGGCGCGCCCCTCTGGTCGGCGGGCCCCAAGAAGGACGCTCGCGGGCAGGATCTCCTGCCGGTCTACGACGACGAACAGGCTGCCCAGGAGCCGGCGAAGCCGCAGCAACAGGCGGATTCGTCGCGCAAGATCCTCTACTACCGGAATCCCATGGGCCTGCCCGACACCTCGCCGGTGCCGAAGAAGGATCCCATGGGGATGAACTACTTGCCCGTCTATGAAGGCGACGACGTCGACGACGGCACCGTCAAGCTCTCGCCAGGCAAGATTCAGCGCACAGGCGTGAAGTCCGAGCCGGTCGAACGGCGCGCGGTCCGCGTCTCGGTGAAGGCGCCCGGCACGATCCAGTTGGACGAACGCCGCGTGTCCGTGATCGCCATGCGGGCCGAGAGCTTCGTCCAGAAGATCGCCGACGTGACCACCGGCACCCGCGTCAAGGCGGGCCAGCCGCTGATGCAGATCTACAGTTCGGCGGTCGCTTCCGCCGCGGCGGAATATCTGGCGACCATCACCTCCAAAACGGTCGGCGGCGTCGAAATGTACGGCCGCGGGTCGCGCCAGCGGCTTACGAACCTCGACGTCCCCGAACAAGTCATCACCGAGATGGAGAAGTCCCACGTTGCGCCCGTGACCGTGCAGTGGTCGGCGCCGCGTGACGGCATCGTGCTCGAACGCAACGCGATCGAAGGCATGCGGGCCAATCCCGGCGACGTGCTGTTCCGGATCGCCGACACCTCGGTGGTGTGGGCCTTGGTCGACGTGGCCGAACGCGATCTCGGCAACATCGCCGTGGGTCAGCCCGTGACGGTACGCGCGAGGAGCTTTGCCGGCCGGACCTTCGCCGGCAAGATCGCCGTCATCTATCCGCAGGTGAACCGCGACACCCGAACCGTTCGCGTCCGCATCGAACTCGCCAATCCGGACGCGGCGCTGCTGCCCGACATGTACGTCGATGCCGACGTCGACACCGCTGATGCCACGCCCGTCCTCGCGGTACCCGACAGTTCGGTGCTCGACACCGGCAGCCGCCAGGCCGTCCTCGTGGACAAGGGGGAAGGGCGCTTCGAGCCGCGTGAAGTCAAACTCGGGCGCAGAGGCGGCGGCTACATCGAGGTGCGGGACGGTCTTGCCGCGGGCGAAGCCGTAGTCACCTCCGCCAACTTCCTGATCGATGCGGAAAGCAACCTGAAGGCGGCGCTGAAGGGCTTCGCCGAATCCGGCCCCTCTCAGCCCGAAGCTCCGTCCCAGAGCGGCATGGGAGAACACAAATGATCTCCCGCATCATCGCCTGGTCGGCGCGCAACCTGCTTCTGGTGCTGTTCGGCACCGGCTTCGCGGCCGCCGCCGGGCTCTACGCGCTGGTCCACCTGCCGCTCGACGCGATCCCGGACCTCTCGGACACGCAGGTGATCGTCTACACCGAATACCCAGGCCAGGCGCCGCAGGTGATCGAGGACCAGGTCACCTATCCGCTGACGACGGCCATGCTGACGGTACCGAAGTCGAAGGTGGTGCGCGGTTTCTCGTTCTTCGGGGTGTCGTTCGTCTACGTGATCTTCGAGGACGGGACCGACATCTACTGGGCGCGCTCGCGCGTGATGGAGTTCCTGAACAGCGCGACCTCTCGGCTTCCGACCGGCGTCACACCCACGATCGGGCCCGACGCGACTGGCGTCGGCTGGGTCTACCAGTACGCCGTCATGTCCAAGGAGCTGAACCTCGCCGAGACGCGCACGATCCAGGACTGGAATCTCAAGTTCGCGCTGGCGAAGGCCGAGGGCGTCGCCGAAGTCGCCAGCATCGGCGGCTTCGTGAAGCAGTACAACGTGGTTCTCGACCCGCAGCGGATGCGGGACCGGGGGATCAGCATGCAGAAGATCCGGGAGGCAATCCGCGCTTCGAACGCCGACGTCGGCGGTCGGACCGTGGAACTGTCCGAGTTCGAGTACGTCATCCGCGGCAAGGGCTACATCAAGAGCATCAACGATCTCGGCAACATCGTGCTGAAGACCAGCAACGGCACGCCGGTGCTGCTGCGCGATGTGGCCACCGTCGAACTCGGTCCGGACGAGCGACGCGGCATCGCGGAACTGAACGGGGAGGGCGAGGTCGCCAGCGGCATCGTGCTGCAGCGCTTCGGCGTCAACGCGCTCGACGTGATCGAGAACGTCAAGAAGCGGTTCAAGGAGATCGCGAGCAGCCTGCCGAAATCCGTCGAGATCGTGCCCGTCTACGACCGCTCCAACCTGATCTACGCCGCCATCGACACACTCAAGCACACGCTGCTCGAAGAGAGCATCGTCGTTGCGCTCGTCTGCGTGGTCTTCCTGCTGCACGTCCGCAGCGCGCTCGTCGCCATCCTGATGCTGCCGGTCGGCGTCCTGATGGCGTTTGGCGCCATGAAGCTGCTCGGGCTCGGCTCGAACATCATGAGCCTCGGCGGGATCGCGATCGCGATCGGCGCCATGGTGGACGCGGCGATCGTGATGATCGAGAACGCCCACAAGCACCTCGAGCGGGCCAAGCCCGGCGAGTCCCGCGTGCAGATCCTGATCGATGCGGCCTCCGAAGTCGGCCCTGCGCTGTTCTTCAGCCTGCTGATCATCACGGTCTCGTTCATGCCGATCTTCACGCTGGAATCGCAGGAGGGACGGCTGTTCAGCCCGCTGGCGTTCACCAAGACGTTCTCCATGGCCGCAGCGGCGCTGCTGTCGGTGACCCTGGTGCCGGCGCTGATGGTGATCTTCGTCCGCGGCAGGATCGTCCCGGAGCATAGGAACTTCATCAACCGATTCCTGATCTGGGTCTACCGGCCGGTCATCAAGGGGGTGCTGCGGGCGAAGACGCTGGTGATCCTTGCGTCGGTCGCCGTGCTCGCCGTCACGATCTGGCCGGCCCGCCAGCTCGGCACCGAATTCATGCCCGCCCTGAACGAGGGCACGCTGCTCTACATGCCGACGACGCTGCCGGGCATCTCGGTCACCAAGGCGGCCGAGCTGATGCAGATGCAGGACCGGATCATCAAGTCCTTTCCGGAGGTCGCGTCGGTCTATGGCAAGGCGGGACGGGCGGCGACCGCGACCGATCCGGCTCCAACGGAGATGTTCGAAACCGTGGTCAATCTGAAGCCGAAGGAGCAGTGGCGCCCGGGCGTTACCGTCGACAGCCTGATCGCCGAAATGGACAAGGCATTGCAGTTTCCCGGCGTCTCGAACGCCTGGACCATGCCGATCAAGGCGCGCATCGACATGCTGTCGACGGGCATCCGCACGCCGATCGGAGTGAAGGTGATGGGCACGGACCTTGTAGAGATCGACAGGCTGGCAAGGCAGATCGAGCGCGTCATTAAGGCCGTGCCCGGGACTTCGTCTGCCTACGCCGAGCGGGGCATCGGCGGCTACTATCTCGAGATCGTGCCGGACCGCGAGGCGCTCGCCCGCTACGGGATCCTGATCCAGGACGTCCAGGACACCATCGCGGCGGCGCTCGGCGGCCAGACGGTCACGACGACGGTCGAAGGCCGGCAGCGGTTCACAGTGAACATGCGCTATCCGCGCGACCTCCGCGACAACCCGAAAGCCATCGCCAGCGACATCCTGGTTCCGATGCCGGCGGGCGGGGCGGTGCCTTTGGGAGAGGTGGCGAAGGTCGAGCCCGCGCGCGGGCCGACGTCGATCCGGACGGAGAACGGGCAGCTTGCGACCTACATCTACGTCGACATCCGCGATCGGGACATAGGCAGCTACGTCGCGGACGCGCAGCGCGCGGTCAACGACAGTATCCAGTTTCCCGCCGGCTACTACGTGGTCTGGAGCGGACAGTACGAATATATGCAGCGGGCCGCCGCACGGCTGAAGATCGTGGTGCCGGTGACGCTGATGATCATCTTCCTGCTGCTGTACCTAAACTTCAGGGCCATGACCGAGACCCTGATCGTGATGCTGTCGCTGCCGTTCGCGCTGGTCGGCGGCATCTGGATGATGTGGTGGCTCGGCTTCAACCTGTCGGTCGCCGTCGCCGTCGGCTTCATCGCGCTCGCCGGCGTCGCCGCCGAGACCGGTGTCGTCATGCTGATCTACCTCGACCACGCGCTGGCCGAGGTCAAGGCCAGGCGCGGCGTCGAGGGCCGGGTGCTTACCCGGCTGGATCTCCATGATGCCATCATGGTGGGCGCGGTCGAACGCGTCCGGCCCAAGATGATGACCGTGGTCGCAATCATGGCGGGTTTGCTGCCGATCATGTGGAGCACCGGCACCGGATCCGAGATCATGCAGCGCATCGCCGTGCCGATGATCGGCGGCATGACCTCGTCGACGCTCCTAACGCTGATCGTCATTCCGGCGATCTTCGGCCTAGTGAACGGGGCTGGACTGAAGAACAAGGGCGATTCTGCCAAACCCGCGCCGTCGATCGCTCCCGATGCGCCACAAAAGGTTGCCGAACTCGCCGGATTGTCAAAGCGCGCAAAGACTTTCTGACGTCGGATTGTCGGTTCGATGAACCTGTAACCAAATCCGCGGGCCAGCCGAACTAACGAGATAGAGGCATGACGGACCTCGAAATCGAACTCAAGGCCCTCATGCTTGCGAGCCTGCGCGGCGACCCTGCATCGCATCGCGCGCTGCTCGATCGGTTGAGCCGTCGGCTGCGTGCCTACTACAAGGGCAAGCTGGGCGTCGTCGGCAGGGGGGTCGTGGAGGCTGAAGATTTGGTCCAGGAAGCCATATTGGCAATTCACCTCAAGCGGCACACCTACGATCCGCGGGAGCCGCTCACGCCTTGGATCCACGCCATCGCGCGCTATAAGTTAATCGATTTTCTGCGTCGGAATCGAGCATCTCCTGCCGAGGTTCCGATCGACGACGCCGATGACGTTATGGCACATGATGACAATGCCGATGCCGAAAGCACGTATGACGTCCGGCGGCTGATGCAGCGGCTGCCAAAAGGCATGCAATGCGCGATCGAGGCGGTGAAGCTTGACGGATTGACAGTAGCCGAAGCCGCGAGGAGATGCGGTCTCTCCGAGCCCGGCGTAAAAGTGAACATTCACCGCGGGCTAAAAGCACTCGCGGCGTTGATTGCCCGGGAAACGCAAACATGAAGACCGATGATCTGATTGCGCTTCTGAGCACGAACGTTGAGCCGGTCGATCGCAATGCGGTCGTTCGCACGCTCTCTGTGGCAATTATCGGCGCAACGGTCGCGGCCCTCGGCATCGCTTTTGCCGGCTTGGGCTTCAGGCCGGACCTGACGACAACCCGCGCCCTGATTTATCTGGCGATCAAGCTGGCTTTCGCGATCGGGATCGTCGGCCTCGCGATGATCTACTTGATGAGGTTGGCGCGTCCGGGCGGCGAGCGAATGATGTCACCCTTCGTCATCGCCGTGCCGTTTCTCGCCGTTGTGATCCTCGCCGCAATCAGCCTTTGGTCCGCGCCCCCTTTGTATTGGGAGCGGATGATCGTGGGCGAGGAATGGCTCGAATGCCTCCTCTCGATTCCGATCATTGCGATCGTGCCCTTTGCGATTTCAATCTGGGCGGTGCGCAAAGCGGCACCCACGAATCTCGCGCGTGCGGGAGCTTTCGCTGGTCTTGTCGCCGGGGGCTTGAGCGCGATGGCTTATGCGCTCCACTGCACCGACGATTCGCTGCCGTTTATTGCGCTCTGGTACGGCGGAACGATTGTGCTTTGCACCATCGCGGGTGCAGCACTAGGACCACGACTGTTGCGTTGGTGAGCGACTTATCGGAACGATTTCACGTCACCGTGAGGGTGTAACCGGCTGACGTTTGGCTTCGAACTCACGGTTAGAAGCGCGCATCATGGCGCTTGCACATCGTGGAGCCGGGACCATGTCAATCAGACACCTTCGCACTATTTCCCTCTTGTTACCCCTCGTGGCGATTTCCACCGCAGCGCAGGCGGGATCAACCATCACCGACAAGAGCTATTGGCCGAACGAGGCCAGGCAGAGCAGACCGATCGGCTCTGCCTCGCAAACGGGGCCGTATGCTGCGTTCGCCTACGATCGAGCAGGATCACGTTTGGAACCCGCGGCCGTCGCCCGCGGATCGGAGCCGCGGTACCAGGGCGGTCCGAAGGGCCGTTGATGTAGATAGGCGCACCAGATCGCATTGGCTGACCGGCGCCGAGATAATGCATATCCCCGCGCTGGTTTCGGCATGTCTCGATCCGCACATGCACGTGAAGGCGATCACCTATTCCCGCGACACCTATCGTGTCACCACAGCGGACGACAAAACACAGCATTTCTGGGAGCGCAATCTGCGGCTGAAGACCGCCGCGCTGCGGACCATCCCGGCTGGAATCGCCGCGTGCTTCGACCAGGCGTCAGGCTGCTCTTTGTGGAGCATAGGCTGTCGCCCGACGAAAGCATTCGATGGTGGCAGGACCGGCTGACGCCAGCGTGGAAATCCATCAGTGGTGGCTGCCATCTCAACCGATCGATTCAGGCGCCGATCGAAGGGACCGGATACAGGATTGAGCGGATCGAGACTGGCTACATGCCCGGGCTAAAGCCGATGACGTTCATCTATGAAGGCAGCGCTCGGCCGGGGCTGATCCTTTTGCCAACCACGCGAGCCAGCACCGCGCATCCGCCAGTCAATAATCTTTGACGTCCGGCGGGGAAGTGAAAATGATCGAACAGCGATGCTGAAAGGGGGGCGCCGCCGGCGGCCTTCGCAATTTGGTGCCGGCGCAACAGCCGCAATGCAGTTGCGAGACAACAACGGTCCTCGCGGGAGACCGTCGAAAGACTGCCGTGTCGGGTCCAGAAATGAGAATCACCGGGAGCGATTTTCTAACGAAAGAGTGAGCGGGATGCGCGCTCCGCAAGCAGCTGAACAGGCTACACTCGTGCCGGTCCGCAACCCTATGATGGCAGACACTCGATGAAAAAGATCGTCTTTGTGATCGCCTTCCTCGCCCCGGCACTCGCCTGGGCGGAGACCCCGTACGCCGGCTTGCAGACCCGGTCGATCAAGGCTCTGTCGGACCAGCAGGTCGCCGAACTGCGCGCCGGCCGCGGCATGGGCCTCGCACTCGCTGCAGAACTCAACGGGTATCCGGGCCCTTCGCACGTGCTGGAACTCGCGGATCAATTGGGATTGAGCGCCGAGCAGCGGATGACAGTCCAGGAGATGCTCGCGGCGATGAAGTCGGAAACAACTCCGATCGCCAACCGGCTGATCGAGGAGGAAAGCGATCTGGATCGGCAATTCGCCAATCGGACGATTAGCCCGGAAAGCCTCAAATCTGCTACCGCGACGATCTCCAAGTCGCAGGGTGAGCTTCGCGAAGCTCACCTCAAGTACCATCTGCTGACCGCTGCGGCACTCGACGGCTCCCAGTTGGCCAAATACGCCGAACTGCGCGGCTACTCGGGTAAGTCGCCGGTGAAGCAGCACCATAACAACAAGTAGGAAATCTAGAACTCAGGCGCGACGCGCCAGCTCTCGCCTCGATGCCACTGCCCCGAAGAGTGCCGCGTTGAGGGCGCCTGTCGAACTAATCGCACCGGTTTGCCGTGCGATGCGAGCCTCTCGAAATGCAAGAACTAGCGCGACTCGTGCTCATGCTCATGGGGGGTGCCCGTGTTCATCTGATTCATCATCTCGTCATGTGCGGGGACATTTTTCACAAGCGATAGGTACTGCTCGACCGTAAGTTCGGGGAGCTTGCGCAAGAACGCTACTACGTCCCAAATGAGGTCATCATCGTGCGTCACGCCCCAGGCGGGCATCCCGGTCATCTTGATTCCGTGCTTCACGACCCAAAATTCCTCGGCGGGAGTAAGTCCGCTTCCACGCCTGAGTTCGGGCGCCCTCGGGTAACGGCCTCGGCTAATTTCGGTCCGCTTCATGCCGGGGGCAAGATGGCGGCTACTGCACATCTCCGCATATTGGCCGGCGCCTGAGGAGATGCGTTTGGCGTCCCCCAAGTCAGTGGGAGCGGCATCGGTGGCGCGTGCAGCGATGGAATATTGTCTAGTCTTCTGAAGGAACCAGTACACCGGTTCGCTATGCGGGTTGTCGGCGGCGACATCGAATGCGCCGCCGAAAACTACGAGCGCGCTTAAACCAAGACCCGCGGCCATCACACCTACAAGGATTGCGGCGGCGAGAATGAGCCATCTTTTGCCAGTGCCGGGCTCAAACGAACGGTTCATGGCTTCACTCGATGTAGGTTGCTGCGGAAAACAAGCATGGCGAGCATCGCCGAACGCTATTTTTCTGTGGCCTCCATGGCATTGTGTATGTGTGTCATACACGCTTTCATATCCTTCTTCTGCATCATGTCTTGAGCCGCTTGCATTTCTTTGATGGCCGTTGCTTTCGCTTTGCTTTCAGGCATCGCCCAAAATATCGGACTTAAGCGTGTTGATGCTGGAATCGTTGCATTCCATCTGGTGGCCCTCATGAGCGATGGCAACAGTCGTTGGCACAGCCCAGGCAACGGCCAAAGCGGCAGCGGCGACGCCGATGATCCGAGCGGCAGAGGTCGGTGCAGTCATGAAGACTCTCCTCTACATTGCGCATTCACTACCAAGCCCGATGCAATTTCTCAACGTTTCATTCAGGCATATTCAGTACCAGAGAGTCGACGTGATCGATTTCCGCGGATGATCATTGGTAGTCCACCAGCCGGCTTCAATGTGACACGCAGGGTCGGCCACACCTTGTGTCCCGGAGCGAGTTGTATGCTGAAATGTCTTATGATGGTCGCCAATGCGATTGTGGCTTCCTGCAACGCAAACGTCGATCCGATACACGTGCGCGGTCCGGCGTCGAACGGCAGATAGGAATAGCGGTCGATAAGTGAGCGGCTTTCACCAATAACTCGACTAGGGTCGAAGAGATCGGACTCCGACCATAACAACCGATGCCGGTGGAGGACGTAAGGTGAAATAGCCACCATCGTCCCTCCGGTGATCGGTTGGCCGCAAAGCTCGTCAGCACTGCTCAAAGGGAAGGGGCCTTTGATGATGCTTCCCACGCAACGACTTGGGCATCCGCGAGAGACGATCATCTTCGTCTCATCAAGACTGTGTTGCAAACCGCATTTCCAGGTGCTTCACGGCCTCGTCCGTTTGAGCGCACCTTCAGGGAAGAAGAGCAGAGTGTACGGCCTTCTTTGCCGCGCCTCCCGCTGCGTAGGGGTCTTTAGGTGATGCTCAGCGCAAAACGAAGGTGGCATCGATCGCTACGCGGCTGATTGCGGCAATAGGCGGATAGAGGCGAGCGGCCTCTTCGATAACGGCACGCGTTTCGGGAAGACGCTCGGCGAGGTCGGTTATTGAGCCATTGATTCCACGTTCGGCCTCTGCTTGGACGGCGATGCCGCCAACCGTCCGATTGAGACAGCAAAAGGAGCGACCAGCTCAGCAGGTTGGCCGTCGTCTCATGACCGGCCACAATGAAAGTGAGGATGTTCGACTTTACCTCCGCTTCGCTCATGCGCTCGCCCGTATCTGGGTCGATGGCGGCCAGCAGAAGCGCGAGGATGTCACTTGGACCCCTGTCTTGCGTGGCGGATCGGCGGCGCATCGCTATGAGCTCTTCGATCGATCGCTCGAAAAACCGTAAGGTCGGTCGTACCCGCAGTTGATTCAAGCGGGGACTCCAGCTCGGCATGCCGATTAGATCGAGAAGGTCTAACCTGCCGACAGTGTCGAAATAGGTAATCATTGCAAGTCGCGCTTCTTCGGCATTGCAACCAAAGCCGTCTGAGAAGATGGTTCGCTCAAGGACGTCCAGCGTTGGGCGCGTCATCTCCGCAGCGACATCGAGCGTCGCGAGACCTTGCTGGCGCCCGCGTTCCACCAGCGCATTCGCAGCATCTATCATCGCAGGCGCCCATTGTGTCACCGTCTTCCGCGCAAACAAAGGTGCGCGTGTACGACGTTGGGAGCGCCATTGATGGTCTTCGCCGCTATGAAGGCCATTGCCGAGTCTGGCAGAGAGTACGCGGCGTTGAAGCGTGTCCTTGCGATAGTTGGCAGCGTTGTCGAGAAGTGCCCGACGGATGGCCGTAGGGTGATTGATAATGACCACACGACCCACCGGAAATCCACCTGGGACGACGAACTTCTGGAAATGCTCTTCCGCCCAGCATTCGATTGGGTTGCGCTTGAGCACCGAAATAAGGCGAAGCGGATTGAGCAGCTTCGCCTGCCGTGTGGGCGCCGGAGGACGATATGACTCGTCACCTGAACTTCCTGTAAGAGGCACGGCCTTGGTCATGCTGCACGCCAGAGAGCTTGGTTCCAAGTGTGAAACTGAAACGCGCTTCCGGCTTCAGAGTTGCCAGATTGGAACAAAACTAGGAGCGCTCTGCCAGTGGAACCAGAGGAGACCGTGCCCATTGCCTTAAAGAGCGACGCGGGCATGCCAGCGGGTTGGGATCATGGAACACACGTCGCTCCAGAACGACCGGGCAGAGGTATGGGACCTCATCAAGGATGTACATACCGCCCGGCTGATCACGGTAGAGGAGGATGGCACCCTCCCAGGCTCGCCCAATGGGTTGCCTTCAGAGGGAGTTCGGCGGAGCCCTCTTTTTCCGGACGTTCCGGCACTCATCGAAACTTCGCCAAATCCGCGACGACGACCGGGTACTTGTCGCTTACGTCAAGCCTGAGAAGTATGAATACGTCGCGATTTCAGGTCGGGCGAAGGTCGTTGAAGACAAAGAGATTTTGAACGAGCTTTGGGGCGAAGGATTGCGCGTCTGGTTTCCAAAAGGGCCTGACGATCCCGAACTAGCCGTTCTCGCAATTGAAGTCGAGAAGGCTGACTACTGGGCAAACCCGGCCTCCCTTATCACCCATGCGTTCGCCTATATGAAGGCCAGGCTCACGGGCAAGAGCCTGTCGCCCGACGAGATCGCTGAAACCAAATCAGTCCGTTTCCGAGATCGCGAAGGCGGATAGCCTGGCTTGATTTACCAGCACGCCGGAAGAGCGCCTTTACCAACGGGAACGACCTCGGTCTTACTCTGCGACAACTCGTCCAGACGGCGGAGTTCCTGCAAGGATCGCCATTCTTTTGTCACGCTGCGCAGGAAGCGTCCCTGGCTGTCGTTGAATGGGTAGGGAAGGTTGGATGGGGCAAGTTATTCGGCTGTTTATCAAGCGCCGAAACAGCGCCGCTCTCGAAACAGCCACATCGGTCGACAGTAACCAGCACGGGATTGCTGGCAATGTCGTGTGCGCGCCGTTTCGGCAAGCCTTGATCGTGTCCAGACCAGCCACCGTGGATCTTGGTTTAAGGGCGGGAGATTTGCGCGAAAATATCGTCGTCGAGTTTGACGGACTGTATGAACTGCCCTCGGGCACGGTTGTTAAACTCGGAGAAGTCTTGATGCGCCTGACCTTTCATTGCGAGCCATGCAAGAAGGTACTGAAGCTCGTGCCCTTTGATCGTATCTTGCACCGGCGCGGAGTGTTCGGGACTTTCCTCAATTCGGGCAAGATAAACGTCGGCGATACGTTCGCCGCGACAGACCAGAAGTTCGAAGCGATTCCCTACGCGATCGGTGAGCGGATCCGCTGGTATCTGCGCCGGCATGGCGCCTCAGGTGCGGCTACAAACCTTGTGCACGCACTCGGCTTGCCATCATCCTCAGCCAGCATGAGGCCCCAATTGTTGCGGAAACTAGCTCATTTTTCCGGCGGATCGAGAGCGTGAGCACGCAAGCGAGGACCTTTGCACGGAGGCCACGTCGCTGTTTGCAGCTACTTGTCGGATTCTGCCCATGTCGGTCCGCTGTACCGAGGACCCGTATTCGCGCGCGGCCTCTGTCGGTGAGGTAGAGGTATCTGTATGGCGCTCGGTCAAGAATCGCGTCGTATTGAGCTAGGCGCAGTTTTGCCGCAGCTACGAGCCCGGATTCTCAAACCATTTGCGCCAATGCGTCGGCTGAATATCGACGTGCTTCCTGTTTGAAGGATCGACCCAGCCGTTGTCAGTTTTATGACACGGATATCCTAGCGCAGTGGCAATCCCGTCATAGTCCATCACGCATAGTTCGATGTCGCCTTCAGGCGGCGCAATTGAAACGGGCACCCATTCTGCAGGCGAAGAACCGTTGATCATGATCAGCACTCCTCACAAAAGCAGGCTTCAATCGTATTCTCTCGCTGAGAGACTCCCGGAGCAGGGACGCTGGGCCTGCGGGCTGTCCAGATTGCAAGGATACGTTGCCGTTTGCGCTATAGCTTGACTTACGTCAAACCCTCAGGCCGCAACATGTTAAAGGAAGGGGTTGTGAGCGAGAAATCATCGCTTGGCCAAGCACGCGTGAGCGTTGCCTCGACTTGTATCAATCCATCTGTCGCAAAGTCTAAAATGCTAAAGGCCGTTCTGCAGGTCTCTCGGCATCTTGTGCAGGACATCCTCAGCAAGAATACTCAACTGAGCCTGATCGACTTGCATTCAAGCGAGCCTGGCTTCACTCACTTCTGACTTTCTACGGCGAAGAATTGGATGCATACAGTAATGGTCGGGATGCAAGGAGGGGCTGATTTAGATCAACTCCTGCCCGACTAGCACGATCACGATCGTCCGGGTCTCCGAGCAATACGGCTCACGGACGAGGCCCCAGATGATTCCACGGTGGCGTGGCATAGTCCCGCGAGACGGTGCGGACCGAGTGCTCGAAAATCGTTACGCCCGACCACGCGCATTGCCATATTGTCACAACACCCGTGAAATCGCCTGAATGCCTTTCATTCCCGTGCCAAACCGAGCGATCGCATCCTTGTGCTTCTCCAGCTCTCCATACGACAAGAAGCGCACCTGCAGGTCCGCTACGCGGCTGAATGCTGGTCGGCGAAGTTGTGCGCGGACCTCGTGCTCACGCGAGTCAGGTGCGACCAGAAAGAGCCCACCGGCTGCATGCAGGTCGCTGCTAAATGCGAGATCTAGCATGCGGACGATGCCCGAGTAGATCGAGGTCGTGTGTTCAACCTCGAAAGCGGCTATCACTCGTGTACCATCCGGCTCGATCCAAAGAATGTCGATCAGGCGGATCGAGTCAACTCCCGGCAGATATTCGATTGCTGCCGGAAGGCAATCGAGGCATCGAGTGGCTAATGTTTCGCCGTGGTAGGCGCGTCCGCGATCGTTTGCGGCAATCCAGACCTTGTAGCCGAGCGCAAGCCCAAGATCTTTGAGCCACGCCTGTATTTCTGTGTGAGTGCGGTCGCCTTCGCGTGCCGCGGCGATCGCTCCTTCCAGCATCTTGGCCGCTTCGCGCGCCTTGGATAGTTCCGCAAGCCAGGCATCGCGCGCCGCATCTCCGTCAGTGACGGGTGGCGCTGAGAGACGGCCAGTCCCGATATCGAACAGAAAACCTGCGATTGCGCCGAGATCGTTCGACAGAAGATCACGATAGGTCTGATTGAGCCGCGATATGCCCGCTCGCATCGCGAGATATTGGTCCCAGCGGCCGAGCTTCACCTTCGAGCCAGTGACGGCATTGAAGCCATTCACGATGGCCGTATTGAACGGCGGCATCAACGTCGGATGCAAGAAATACAGAAGGTTAGCGACCGCCGGTCCTAAGCCTTTGATGGCGAGCCGATCGATCGTTTCGATTCCGTCCATCAATTCCTGCTCGGTACTGCAACACGAGCAATGATGTCGCAGCCGTCCGAATGCTCGCTGGTTTTCAAAATCTTCATAGATATCCGGAATCCGTAGCTTCGGCTTCCACAGGAACGCGTGGTCGGCGCCTTTGAATATCTGCCGCTGCTCTGCGATGGAACCGACGATCGTTTCAAGGGACGACCCCTTGTAAACGTTACCGAACCTTCCAGCCTCGATCTCCTCGACGACCTGCGCGATACCTCGCCGGATCGACCGAAAATTCTTAAGCCGCTCGTCCCAGAGAAACCATGTCCGATAGGTCGATCCCTGGTCGTCACGCCAACGTTCGATGAGCACGCGCAGCAGATCAGTCATCCTGCCCCCAGGAACTTTGCTAGATCTGCGTATCCTAAATACGACGCAAGTCAATTCGTCGGCGGGCGTGAACGATCCATGGCCCAGTAGCCTCCCGACCCAGAGGGCGCCTTGGTCGCCCGCCCGACAGGAACAACGCCTTGAGGAAGGGGTGCCGCCCGTCTCCTCGGACGCCGTGATAGCCCTTCCCTACGATTATTTCCTGATTGTCTGGTTCGTGCTCGCGCTGGCCTCGACGGCTTACGTCGCCTACGACCAATTCGCGGGGAATCGCGAGCCGACCGTGATGAAGTGGGGCTTCATCCTGGTCACGCTATATATGGGACCCTTCGGATTCTTGCTCTACGTCCTCGCTGACAAGGAGCCTCGGCCAGGAGAGCACGAAGTATTCACCTCCCCGCTTTGGAAGCAGGGCGTCGGCAGCACGATCCATTGTGTTGCCGGCGATGCCACGGGCATCATCCTGGCATCGGTCATCACGGCATTGGCGGGCCTGCCGATGTGGATTGATCTGATCGTCGAGTATGTTGCCGGATTCTCATTCGGGCTCCTCATCTTCCAGTCGCTGTTCATGAAGCGGATGATGGGCGGCTCCTACTGGGACAACGTGAAGATGAGCTTCATGCCGGAGTTCATCAGCATGAATGCGATGATGGCTGGGATGGCACCAACCATGAACGTGCTGATGATGATCCGCGATATGCGGGCCATGGATCCCTTGGAGTTCGCCTTTTGGGGTGTAATGTCCTTGGGGGTCATAGTCGGATTTGCTTCCGCCTACCCCTTCAACGTCTGGATGGTGAAGAACGGCATCAAGCACGGCCTGATGACCGAGCGGCCGAAACACGCGCAACGGGAAGTCGCCCATGGTGCTCATCCGCATCCCGGGTCGGGCCACGGCGGTTAGGGTGGCGGGGGACACAAGATGAGGAGCGAAGCGACCGTGCCGCAGCTCGTGGCGCTAGGCAGCGTAACTTCCTTCCTTCTTGTGGCGACTGGGATCGCCGTGCCGAGTCTGTTCGTGAATTTGCGGATCAGCGTCCACGATGTCCGCGGAGCCATCATGCCACCGGGCCGGGGCACACGCGCCCAAACTCGTCGTCGGTCGGGATATCGGAAATGTTCTCTAAAGCCGTTACGCGTCTTGCGCGCGCAACTGCGCTGCTCATCAGTCCGTGGCTGACGGGCTCTTCGCAGTCGCAGACCTTAACGTTTGGAAGCGCGCTGCAGCGCGCGCTCGCGGCCACAGCCCGGCTAACACCCGCCGAGCGCGACGTCGGCACCGCCGCCGGTCGCGTATTCAGGCGGCCGCCTTGATCAATCCGAAATTGTCCTATGCGCAGGATGTGCCGCACCTCGCGGCTACGCGAGTTCCGCGCCGGCGCAGCATAGCCATCAACGCAGCAACTCGGAGATGCGTACTTGAGGATGACTTATCGGACCGGAATGGTTGCGCTCGCTGCGTCTTTAGCAGCCGTGGCGTCTATACTTGCTCAGGAACGCCACCATCACGAGTCCTACTCGGCGTGCGAGCCCGACTACCCGAAGAAGCCGTTTCGACCATCGAGATCGAGGATGAGAGAGATGAAATTCGAACCTCCCAGATTGAGGTAAAGCGCGGCGAGTAAATCCGCTTCGTACTACGCACGTCGGCACCAAAGACCGCGAATTCCTTCAGGCCACGGACGAAGGGGAACCTGACACAGGCCGCCGTCGGAAGGAAGCACCGCACACGCACCGCGACGAGCCGAACGGCGTGCGCATGGCTCAGTCCTGACGGGGCCCACGGCTCTGCGGCCATCGCGCAAAACACCACCGTCAATGGATCGAACTGCAGCTGCTGCAGCGTCGCTGCGGATTCGGCTTCAAGGTGCGGTGGGCGGAGACATCGGACCTGGACTCGGTCCGAACCCGTCTCGGAGACCGACCGAATTGGCTGCCTGCCACACGGCCGAGGTCGCCGGCTATCTCGTCGAAGGGGACGTCCCGGCCGAGGCCGTGCGCCGGCCTCTGCGCGACCGAACGCGCGGGCGCCAAGCATGCCGGTCGGGTCGTCCGGCATGGAGCGAAGCATGCTTGCAGCTGTATACGGTTATCCTGTTCTGCGCCGATGCATCGCTCCCTTCATGCGCTTGGTCGGGAACCGGGCGATCACCTGATCGCGAGCCTCGCGGGGGGCTCGCCTCACATCCGGGCAGGAACCATGGAGGCACCGCCCGGTTGGATCGTTCGAAAAACAATGAGGAGAGCACCGGCATGTCGACAAAACTGTTCGCCCGCGCGTTCGTGATCGCAGCTCTTTCGATGATCCCACTGCAGGTCTTCGCACAGGATGCCGCGATGGAGTCCTACAAGCAGTCCATGGAGCGAATGAACGCGGACATGCAGAAGGGCATGGATCCGGATCCGACCAAAGCCTGGGTAGAGATGATGATCGCCCATCACCAGGGCGCCATCGATATGAACAACATCGTCCTGAAGAAGACCAAGGATCCGACGATCCGGAAGATGGCCGAAAAGACGAGCGGCGATCAGGAGACCGAGATCAAGAAGCTTCAGAGCTGGCTGTCAAAGCACGGCGGCTAGTCGAAACGCGCCGCCCCGGCCGACGAGCGCTGGTCCGAGAAGAGACCGTCGCTGGAATGATTCACTTGGCTTTATCGGACTTTTGGTGCGGATTCGATGTGCCCGCGCCCCAGTTTAGTGATGGGCACCGGATGCGCCGTCCGTTGACACGGCGACGATCTCCTGCTTGCCCATGTGGTGTGGGACCTCGGCTTTCGGACGACCGTTGTAATTGCCCGTTCTTTTCCTCGTTAGTATCGCGGGCAGCGAGAGCGAGACGGCAGCTACGACGGCAAACAATGTCCGAGTGTACGTTCTCCCGGCGAAAGATGGCGCATCCAAGCAGAAAGAGTGGTTTCCCTCCTTGATGTGCCTCAAATCGCCAGGAGCTTGATCGAAGCCTCAAGCCCGAATGCGTCAGGTTTCCTGTCCTCTCCTGAGAGAGATGCGCCTTACCGAGCTCGCTATGCGGCCAAGCAATCCGGTGAAGTCCGGAAAATCGACCATCGCTAGCAGAAGCCCGACGATCCAGAACAAGTTGTAATGGGTGAACATCGCAATAAGCCCTAATGTCGCAACAAGCTGATACTGGACCTTCTGCCCCGTGTGCGCGATGTGCTCCGGCAAATGATGCAGTCGCAGCATCAGGACTCCGAACGTGAAGATGATGATCACCAGAAAGATTCCCATCGTGATCAGCAGCAAGTCGGTCTGGCCGGGCCCCGCGACGAACCAGGGCACGCGAACGTTAGAGGCTGAGGACTGGGCGTTGACCATGGAGTTCGACTTGGCCCTTGCGATCACCCGACTACAGAACCTCCGGCAGCCGATGATTTGATTTAGATCAACCGATGCGCCACCGCAACGAGACCCACAATTGACGTGCGTCAAACGGCCGCCGGCGAAATGAGGCATCGTCGCGCTTGGCCATGCAATCCGGAGCTTGTCATGCGTGCTTTGACCTTCGCCGCCGCGCTTCTCGTCACAATGATCGGGCATTCCGTTTGGGCTCAATCAAACGCCGAGCACCAAGACCATCATCCCAACCAGAAGGAGGCGCCGGCAGCCAAGGCGCCCGCGGCTCCGGAGCCGCCGCCCGGCGCCGGCCCGTCCCAGGGGATGACCGGCGGCGGCATGATGAACATGATGGGTGGCAACATGCCGATGTCCAACATGATGCGCATGATGGGCATGATGCGTCAATCGGGCGACGGCTTGGACACGATCGATCGCGTGGAGGGGCGGATCGCTTTCCTCCGGACCGAGCTCAAGATCACGGACGCTCAGACGCCCGCCTGGAATGCATTCGCCGACGCGCTGCGAGCGAATGCAAAGACCCTCGGGGAGCTGCGGACATCGATGATGTCTCAGGCCGGCTCCGAAACTTTGGTGGATCGCCTGACCTGGCAGGAAAAATGGTTGTCCGCGCGGCTCGAATCCACTCGCGCGATGAAATCCGCACTCACCAACCTCGTCGGCAGCTTTTCCGACGAGCAAAAGAAGACCGCGGAAGATGTGCTCGCGCCAAACATGGGCATGATGCCGATGATGTCGGGGGTGCGGGGCGCCGACGGGATGGGCATGGAGATGCCGGCCCGCAAGTCGCCGCAATAGTCTTGATGCGGCCCGCGGGAGCATCCCGCGGAACCTTCAGTTTGCCGGACGGGCACGCAGGTCTTTCGCGTCACCGGGCGTCGGCTTGGATCCGAGTTCGGCGATCAGTTGTTTCATCTCTCCGATCTCCCGGACCTGAGCTTCGACAATCCCATCGGCGAGCTTTCGAACCCGCGGATCCTTGATATGGGCGCGCTCGCTCGTCATCACTGCAATCGGATGGTGCGGAATCATGGCCTTCATGTAGGACATGTCCCCCACCGTTTCCTGGCTTCGCACCAGCCACAAAGACCCCGCGAACACGACGGCGGCCGCGAGCACGATCGCGGTATTGGCCTTGGCGTTCTCGTACATGCCCCACACGAAAGCGAGCATGATGACGGTCATCATGGCGCCCATCAGAAGGACCATCCAAACGCGGGTCTGGCTGAAGAACACGTGATCGAGAGCCCACGTGTTTAGGTACATCAGTCCGTACGTGACGATGGTCGAGACCACGGATCATCGCGGCAAAACGGGCATAGGACATCGGCCGGCGCTCTTCGGTTGTTCGATGAATGGGGCCCAACCGATGTTCTGTTAGAATGTTTTTTTATTCGGTGTGCAATTTTGACCCCCGTATTGCCGCATCTGCGAATGTTACCCTGATGGCGCCGTTGCAGCGGTTGATGCGATGTCGACTGATTGGCCGGGCCAGGTTGCCTTCCAAGCTTGCTCGGTGGGAGGGGCTGTGGGCGGGTCTGGCCCTACATAGTCCGAGCCGTCCACAACCCCGGGCAATGGGGCAGCGGTGGTGGCGTCGCCGAGCGACTCCTCTGCGACCAACTGCTCGGCCGTCTTCCGTCTAAGCGCCCTCAGCAGACGCTGCACGATCGAATGCCGTCTCGTCCCGAACTCCTCGGGGTGTTTCTCGCTCAGCCGGCCGACGACGGCGAGTGCAGTTAACTGCGGTTGCGCAGCGAGCCAGCCCTCGATCGTGGCAATATATGGGGTCGAGCTTGGACGGCATGCGCACCCTGGTTTTATAGGGCCGACGGGTTCGCCGGTGCGTGGCACGCGGCTCGCCGGCCGTCACCGTCTTGCCGAGCGTCTTCGCAAACGTCGCTGCGGTCGCCGGCGCAGCATAAAGGCGGCCTATCACGCGCGCTGTTCTGAGGCCGTCGAAGCGACCGTAGCCCATCAGGCGACGCACAATGGCACCATTCTTCTGCTCGACAAACGCCTGATCGCTCTTCTTGTAGGCACGCGAGCGCGTCACCTCGAGCTTCTGTTCGCGGCACCATGGCACGACCACATCGTTCATGAGGGCGCTGTCGTTGTCGAAGTCTACACCGCGCAAGAGCCAGGGGAACAGGCTCTGTGCGCGGTTGATCGCCTCGGCAACCAGCGAGCCATCCCGCGTCACCAACGGCAGGCACTCCGTCCAGCCCGTGGCGATATCGACCATCGTCAGGGCCTGGATGAACGAGCCAGCCACCGACATGCCGCCATGGGCTACCATGTCGACCTCGCAGAAGCCTGGCGGCGGGCTGTTCCAGTCATTGAAGGTGCGGATCGGGACCTCGCGCCGGATTGCCGGATAGAATCCGGCACGGCGCCGCCTGCCGCCGCTCGCTGCGACCTTTACGTCGACGAGCATGCGATCGATGGTTGCGGGGCTGATCGCGATAGCAGGGTCACGATCCGCTAAGCCAAGCTTCAATCGGCCATGCTGCTCAAGTGCTGGCAGCAAGGTCGGGATCATCACCTTGAGCCGCTTGCCGCACACCCGATCCGACGCCTCCCAATGCCGTCAGCGCATCCCTGATCGTCGCACCGCATTTGCGGCGGCGCTCTCGCGGTGCCTCGACCCCGTGAGGTCTAACCGGCTCATGTTGCCGGAGTGCGCGCGCCGCATGCTTGCGATGCCAGTCCGTCGTCGCGCACAGCGCGTCGAGGATCCGCCCCTTCTCCGCCCGTTTGGCCGACCGGTAACGCTCTGTCACCGCCGACACGACCTCGCGCCGCGCGCCCATGCTGATCTTTCCCGCCATAGAGGCCACCGAACCGATTCGGTGACGCCGCCCCAGTCATCGGCGAGAAGTTGTCCAGTAACATTCTGGGTGAGGCAATGCGGGTCAATTTTAGACACGATGACGTAATTGCGGTCAGCGCTCGTGGCAGGCAAGCTCCGTTATCGTCTAGCCCTCGCAATCAAATGATTCGAAGGAGCTCCCATGAAGCAGTACGTCGGGCTGGACATCTCACAAAGAGAAACCGCTGTGTGCGTTGTCAACGAGACTGGTCAAGTAATCTTCGAAGGAAAAGCCAAGTCTAATCCTGGAGCCTTGACTGACCTGCTTCGCAAACATGCGCCTCATGCCGAGCGTATCGGCTTTGAGACCGGGGCGATGGCGAGTTGGCTATGGCATGAACTCCGCAGGGTTGAGCTTCCGGTGGTCTGCATCGACGCTCGGCATGCGCACGCAGCTTTGTCGGTCCGCACGAACAAGAGCGATCAAAATGATGCACGAGGCCTTGCCGAACTGGTGCGGGTTGGATGGTATCGAGAGGTCAAAGTCAAAAGCGAGGAAAGCCAGAAGATCCGAGCGATCCTCGTCGCCAGATCTCGGCTAGTGTCCATGCGCCGAGACATCGCGAATCCGGTCCGCAGCTTGATCAAGGAATGTGGATTACTATTCCCTCGCGCGATCGGCCAACAGTTCCGCGACCAGGTCAGCGAACTCTTGGGCGTTGATCATTTACTTCTCAACGTGATATCGCCGCTGCTCTCGATCCATGAGAACGTCTATCAACAACAGGGTAAGTTCGACAACGAGGTCCGCCGGTTGGCAAAGCTGGACGAGACGACGCGTCGCCTGATGACGGTCCCAGGTGTCGGCGTCGTGACGGCCCTAACTTCCGCCACACGATCGATGACCCCTCGCGCTTCCGATCGGCTTCGACAGTCGGCGCCTACCTCGGCCTTACGCCGCGGCGTAGCCAGTCCGGCGAAACTGACACCAACGGAAAGATATCTCGATGGGGCGACCGGCTTCTCCGAACTTACTTGTTCGAGGCCGCCACTGTCCTTCTTTATCGAACCAAAAAGTGGTCTTCCCTCAAGGCCTGGGGCATGAAGCTCGGCAAGCGGATCGGCATGAAGAAGGCAAAGGTCGCCATCGCCCGAAAAATCGCCGTGATTCTCCACTGCATCTGGGTCGATGGCACATCGTTCGACTGGGGCCAGCCGAAGCCAATCTGATATTTGCGCGCAAGTTCCTGGTCCGGTCCGCCGGGCTGGCGATGTCCCGCTGGGACTGTAGGCGTGGTGACCTCGGTCAATCGGCTGGTGGCGGCTGGCCCGCACTCCGCTGCACACGTTGAGGCACCGGATCCGGACATCATCATGAGGCGCGTTTTGCGACCTCGGAAAGGACCATGATCCCAGCGACGGCAGCAATGAGACTGCGGCGGGATTTGCTGAAACTGACCGACCCACTTCCGGGGCTCGCCTTCTTGCCACCCGCGCTCGCCCCGTCTGCGCAACCCGACCAGCTCCGACGGGTCGAGCGCTACCGCTTTGCCGGATGGCTGCAAAGGGAAGGACTTGACATTGAGCCGCAATTAAAGGGCCGATTGACACTCCGATGAAGGCCTGGGCGGTGCGTGTTGCCCACCGGCAAGGAAGCAAGCGTGCGAAGGTCGCGCTGGCCAGAAAGATGACTGTCATCCTTCACCGAATGTGGGTTGATGGAACCGAATTCCGATGGACGGCGGTGGCGTAAGAACGCCATCGCCATCCCAAGAGACGCCCGTCGCGGGGCGTGGGGATGGTCAAGTTCGTATGATCTGTCGTGGCATCTGCCCTCCAGGTCGGGTGATTACGCCGACGAGGTTGAACCGACCATTCAACCGAATCCCATCGTGTGGCGGCTTTGCCGACCACGAACAGAAGCAAGGTACCCGCGGCACGCGCTCTTAAGGGATTGACAGAAGCAAACCGAATACAGAAGCAGATCATCGGGATTTTAAGGAGCATGAGGCCGGCGTATCGGTCGCCGTTCTGTGCCGCAAGTATGGCGTCAGCGACGCCAGCGTCTACAAATGGAAGGCCAAGTTCGGCGGGCTTGAGGTCTCGGAGGCCAAGCGGCTGAAGACGCTGGACACGCGGCTGAAACGGCTTCTGGCCGACGCCATGCTGGACAATGCAGCGTCGAAAGACCTCGTGGGAAAGAAATGGTGACGCCCGCGGCCAAGCGGAAAGCTGTCGCCCATCTACGAGACGCCTTCGGGATGAGCGAACGGCGGGCGTGTAAAGCCATCGGCTGCTGTCGCATGACCATGAGATACCAGACGCCCCGGGCGGACGATGCCGACCTTCGTCAGCGCATGCGGGCGATCACCCAGGATCGCCGCCGCTTCGGTTATCGGCGTCTGAATGTTCTGCTCAAGCGAGAGGGCTATGTGGTCAACCACAAGATGCTGTTCCGGCTCTACCAGGAGGAGAAGCTTGCGGTGCGCCGCCGCGGCGGTCGTAAGCGCGCAATCGGAGCCCGGGCGCCGATGACGGTGCCCATGGCGAACGACCGCTGGTCGCTCGACTTCGTGTCGGATCAGCTCACCGATGGTCGCCGCTTCCGTATCCTCACCGTGGTCGACGACTGCACCCGCGAGTGCCTGGCGCTGGTGGCCGATACCTCGGTGTCCGGCACCCGGGTGGCGCGGGAGCTGGACCGGCTGATGATTGAGCGCCGCAAGCCAAAGATGGTGGTCAGCGACAACGGCAGCGAGCTTACCAGCAACTCCATCCTGACATGGGCCGATCAGAGTCGCGTCGCCTGACACTACATCGCGCCGGGCGAGCGCGAGAGTATAGCGGAGTCTATCGAGGTGCCGTCGCCAATAACTGCGCCTTGCCGATCAGCGATGCGTAGTTGTCGACCAGCCAGTTGAACGGTGCCTGGGCCAGCGCGAAGCCGCCGCAGGCTGGGTAAGCTCGCCGAACGTGGTTGTCGTGGCCAAAAATCGGAACTTCAATGTTGACCCACGTCAATCCGCGAATGGAGACTTCAGCTTTGATTTTGAAATCTTAAACACCCAAGCGCACGGAGAATGGGAGATGATTACACCAAAGCTGGTCGCAGTTGCGGTCGCCCTTCAGTTCCTGGCGGCCCCATCATGGGCACAGGTAGCGTCCGATACCGATAGAAATGCGCATCACTATTCGGGCGGACCGAAAACTGAGGTGCCTCACATGATGAATCATCCTCGTCAAAAAGATGTCGCCCCCAAAGCCCACGTCCACACTAGTCACCACTATAGCGGCGGCCCTCAGAATCCATCCCATCAATGGGTGACAAGCAATAACCCCGTGTCACCGGAGCACGTGTCGTAAAGTACTTATGACAAGTAGTTGGGCTCGTCGTCACAGAATAAGTTAGCCGGGACGAAAGGTCTCGGTCACTGTTGAACAGTTCGCTGCCGAGGGCGTTTCCCGCGGCAACGTGCCCGCGGCAACGCGTGTGATGGATTTGAATATGCGCGAGTACGGCTTTTGGTTGCACTCTTGTCCTGGCGGCGACGATCTTCGCATCGCCGTGCTTTGCGAAGGCTTGAGGAAAGGAAACCCAACCGGATGCCAGGCGGATGAGCGTCAGGCAACAACCAGCGCCAGCACCTCCGCGCATCGGTTCTGTCTCACCGTATTCGAGAATGAAAGATCCTGTACGTACCGCGGCGGGCCGAAAAGCGGATTCTGGTCGTGCCAGTGACGTCAGGGAGAAAGGCGGATCGGCCGCAGATGGCTGAGTGGCTTTGCGCATTCAGTCGGTCAAGCCGACTGCCGGAAGGCGATTACGTCACTAGATCGGGCGCTCGTTCATGTGATTCCGTGCTTCTCACAGGCAACACGACGTCCGATCGCTGCCGTCAAATTGGTAACTCGCTCATCTCGCGGCAGTGATTGGCGCAATCGCGGCAGGTTCGGGCGCATGATAGCATCCGCTGGTCCTCCTTCATTGCCTCGCACCGTTCCGCACACGCCTCGCAAAGCTGCGCGCAAGTGAATTGGCGGCTTTCTCACACATCTCGGCGCAGTCAACCAACGGTATCATATGCGTGGACGTGGCATGCATACGGCCCCTCTCTAGGGACCCTCTAGGGGGATAGGCCCGGTCGAGGTCGCCCGGCCCAAGGTGAGAGACTGAGGCGCGACCGGGACTGATCTGGATCCGCTTCACCTCGGCGATCCTGCCACTGTGGGCACGGCGAACGAAGCGCCCGGATGCTCTGCTGCCGATCCTCTACCTGGGTGGTGTCTCGACCGGCGATTTTCAGGAGGCGTTGCCTGCGCTGCTCGGCAAGGATGCACCGAACCTGTCGCCGTCGGTGATCGCTGGGCTAAAGGCGCAATGGCTGACTGAGTCGATTTTTTCGATCGGCGCGATGACCTCCGAAGTCCGGGTGATCACTTCCTCGCCGTTCTGATTGGACGCCCGACAGTCGAGAATGATTCGGTGCGTTTCTTCGATCTTCTTGGTCACTTTCACCGTCACGGTGATTGTGTCACCGGGGCTAACGGTCCGAAGGAAATGCAAAGATTGATCGACGTAGACCGTCCCTGCGCCCGGCAACTGAGTTCCAAGTACCGTGGAGATCAGCGCACCACCCCACATGGCGTGCGCTACAACCTTGTGAAAGGTGTCGCTTTTGGCGAAGGCAGCGTCCACGTGCGTGGGGTTGATGTCCCCAGACATGATCGCAAAGACCTCGACGTCCTTGTAGCTGAGCGTCCGGACGAGACTTGCCGTATCTCCCAGCTTGATCTCGTCAAACGTCCGATTTCGATCTGCTCCATTAATTCCTCCGGCTTGGCTGGTGCTCTGCAACGGAATCCAGCAGACGACGTTCGAAGGGATATGATCGAGAACGATCAACCAGAGCGATAAACCCGTGAACAGGTCAAGCCTAAGATCTCGGGTGGCCCGAATTGGAGATGGCATCGGAACTCTCGATGCGCGTAGCGTCGCAGAGCCGCGCCTTTAGCAACATTCTCTGTTCCTAGTCCGCGAATTCATAAGCGCGGACAAATACGTTGCCTTGATATGGTTCAATTCGCGAGCAGGCCGGCGCGAGCATCATCATATGGGAAAACGACGCTGAGATCCGGCACCGCTAGGTGCTTGTCGGTCTGTGGACAGGCAAGACGCGCAAGTAGATCCCGGATGACGTTTAAGTGCGCAAGATGCTTGTCGTCCGCCCGAACCACAATCCACGGAGACAGCGGGCTTGTGGTTCGCGCCAGCATCTCATCACGCGCCTCGGTGTAGTCGTCCCAGTGCTTCACGGCAACTTCGTCAATGGCACTTGTCTTCCATTGCTTCAGCGGGTCGTGCCGCCGGTCCCTAAGTCGCCGTTTCTGCTCCTTCTTCGTAACGTCGAGGTAGTATTTTATTATCTGAACTCCGGAACCGATCAGCATGTGCTCGAATAGAAGAACGTCTTCCATGAAGCGCTCATACTCACGATCGGTGCAGAACTTCATTACCCGTTCCACGCCCGCCCGATTGTACCAGCTTCGGTTGAATAGAACTAATTCTTGCGCTGCAGGAAGATGTGTCACATAGCGCTGAAAATACCAAGATGTGCTGTCCCGGTCGGAGGGCTTGCCAAGCGCCACAACGCGGGTTTCCCGGGGGCTGAGGTGCTCGACGATCCGTTTTATCGTGCCGTCCTTGCCGCTTGTGTCACGCCCCTCGAATATCACTAGCACCTTGTGGTCGTGCTTAATGACGTGTTTTTGAACCTTGACGAGCTCGATCTGGAGATCGCGCAGCGCTGCCTCGTATCGTGCGCGGCCGTCTTGTTTGCGACGCGACTTTATGCTCTTCGCCATCTCGCTTCACGATCCCCCAAGACTTTACTACTGACGGCGGTTGCCGGTGAGCTCCAGCAGGAGTATGAACAAGTTGAGGAAATCGAGGTAGAGCGCAAGCGCACCCATGATCGTCTTCTTGGCGGCTACTGCAGAGTTGTCACTCGCCAGGTAGATCTCCTTGATACGCTGTGTGTCGTAGGCCGTGAGGCCGACGAACACGAAGACCCCGATCACCGAGATTGCGAGCTGCAATACTGAAGACGTGAGAAACAGGTTCACAAGACTGGCAATGATGATACCGAACAGGCCCATGATCAGGAACGAGCCAAAGCGCGCAAGATCGGCGCGCGTCGTATATCCGTAGAGGCTCATGGCCAGAAAGGTCGCCGCCGTGATGAAGAACGTGCGAGCGATGCTCACGCCGGTATACATCAGGAAGATTGCGGCAAGCGACAATCCGACCAAGCCAGCATAGGCCCAGAAGGCCGCTTGCGCGGCGCCAACACTCATCCTTTCGATTCGGAAGCTCAACAACAATACCAGCGCCAGCGGCGCCAGCACGACTCCCCAGAAGAGGAACGGCGTCTGTACCAACGAGGTGTAAAGGCCGGTTTCGGCCGCCCCATAGGCAACAAGCCCCGTGAGTACCAAGCCGGATCCCATGTAGTTGTAGACGCTGAGCAGAAACTGGCGCAGTCCGGCGTCGATTTCGGCCCGCAAAGGCGGCGTCCTTCCAAGCCCTGTCAGATCAGATGCGTGATTGTCGCTCATTGGCCGTCTCCTGGTGGCTTGCTGTTGGCGAATCCTCCAACAGAGCCCGAGACATTCACATCACAGCCGACTGTTCTCGATATTGAGGCATGTCAACCAAAACCGCCCCCTGACGTCGGAAATATACTGTAGCACCCGAGCGCTCGAGCTTGATGCGTATCAATGTCAGAAGCACTGTTCCGGCGTTGGCTGCTCGCCAAAAGAGTGGCCCGGCCGTTGGCGGGCGAGAGGCTGTCAGCCGCTGAAGGCGTCGCGGGGGACATGCGGTGTGACGAAGGCCGATGATCCCGCAGTCAGAAGGAGAAATGCGATGAATTGGCTCAATAGCAACTGGATCTGGTTTGCGCTTGGCGCGGTCGCACTCTTCATGTTCAGCCGAGGTGGCTGTGGCATGAGCCATGCCGGTCACAATCATCGGCGGCAGCGCGATGGAGACCAAAATGAGCCCGGTCGCAAGACGACGGATACACCGATTGCGGCCGCTGCCGAACCGAGCTCCGAGAACACGCTGGTGCCATCGACTGGCCACATGCACGGCGCTCCCCCGGCAGGCGAAAGTGTGTTGGCCACCGAGCATGCCGGCCACGACCGCGCGAAAGGTGAGGCCGGACCTCGCCGCCATCATCACGGGTGTTGATTATCGCCGTGAACCTTACAAATCTACTCATCCCCGTCGCAGCAAGGTTCGTCAGGAGAACAAAATGACCAGCAAGACCGATAAGCCGACCAAACCCGCCTCGGGACATGAATGCTGCGGCGGTCAGGCCTCCAAGGACAGGGCGGCGCCTGCGGTCGTCGCCGAGTCGAAGGCGACGCCATCCTCGGTTGCCAAGCGTTCAGCGTCGGTGGAAGCTGCTCCATGCTGCTGCCACGGCGATGCAACAAGCGCACGGTCGCCTATCTGAATATCTCCGGGCATTCACGACAGCATTTGTTCCACACGATGATGTAGATCAAATGAAGGGTTCCGAGACCCGCTAGGAAGCAGAAAAACGATATATAGGCAAAACTCAGAAACACGTAGTCCACCACTGTGATGGCAATCAGTGTCGATCCAAACAAGCGTATGTGCAGGTAGGTGGAGATCATGGTCGGCGCAATAAGCAGGAAAACGTAGATCAGATAGGTTAGCCAGCGTGGGATCAGATAATCGAGAACATGGTGTCTTCGTAGGCCAGTGACTGCCGGTTGATCCTGACATCGACCCAATCTGGATGGAAAAGATGTGGGACAAAGAGGATCAGGCCGAAAACAAGCCCAGCCGACGCAAAACCCAACAACGGCAATTTGCGCCGGCTCGCTGGAGGCTCCAGAAAATAGATGCTGAACGGTACCCAGACCGGCCAAATCAGCCAGGAGAAAAAGATAAAGCCCATGGCGGCCCACCAGACCATGGGTGGGTCGGAGTTATTCAGTCCCATCCAGACATGGCCTTCCATGAATTGCTGCAGCCCGGCCAGAGTCGGCATTTGAGAAACGGGAAAGTACCGTTTGTTGATCTTGAAAGCCTTCCAACCTGCAAAGGCTCCGCCGACAATCAGAACGCCGCCGGCGGCAAAACTCACGGGTTCGCAAAAGCACATATCCAATTCTCTATCGCGGGTGGGAGTAGGCATCAATGACCAAGACTACGCTCGAAGTCGGCGGCCTGTTCTCGGTCCTTGGCGCGCACGGGATCGAACGGCAGCTAAAGCATGTTGCAGGCGTCGGTCGCGTGTCGGTCAATCCGGTGTCCGGCTCGACGACCGTTATGTTCGATCCGGGGAAGACTAGCGTCGCTGCAATACAGCAAGCGATCGAGGATTGCGGCTTTCATTGCGCGGGCGAAGCCCTGCCCAGGCATATCTGCGAGAAGCCCCCGATGCTTGGTTTTAGTCCGAAGGCCCTGACCAGCCTGCTCAAGCCTGCGCGTTCCCAAACGCATAAGGATCATGGCGGGACGGTGCATCCCGGCATGAAGCCGGCCGACGCGATGGCCGACCATAAAGCGCGTAGCGCGGAAAAGAGCGATGTCATGGCGCATGAAATGGGCCATGGCGCCGGCATGGACATGCAGGCCATGGTCCGCGATATGCGCAACCGGTTCTGGATCGCGCTCGCCTTTAGCCTGCCCATCTTTTTCTTGTCGCCGATGGGCATGGACTTCATTCAAATCTCGCCACCGTTCGGCCTGCGGCTAGACCTTGTACTGTTTGTTCTGGCGAGCGCCGCCATCCTCTACCCGGTCTGGCCCTTTGTCATTGCAGCTTACCGCGCGCTCCGCAGCGGAGTTGCAAACATGGCTGTCCTGGTCGTCCTCAGCGTAGGCACCGGCTATCTGTTCAGTGTTGGCTCCACGTTCTTTTATGGCGGCCAGCAGTTCTACGAAGCCTCTGCAATCCTGCTGGTCTTCATCCTGCTCGGACACTGGCTTGAAATGCGCGCAAGGGCAGGCGCATCGGAAGCCATTCGCGCGCTCATGGATCTGGCGCCGCCTAAGGCAATGGTGCTGCGGGTTGGCAAGGAACTAGAAGTGCCCACCGCCGAAATCATTTCCGGCGATACGGTCGTAATCAGGCCGGGCAATAAGATCCCGGTCGACGGGATCGTGCTGGAAGGTGGCTCTCTGGTCGACGAATCGATGCTCACGGGTGAATCTATGCCCGTGAGCAAGAAGGTCGGCGACGCTGTGATCGGCGCGACCATCAACAAGAGCGGTGCGTTTCAGTATCGCGCAACCAAGGTCGGTGCGGATACGGCGCTCGCCCAGATTGTCAAGCTGGTCCAGGAAGCGCAGAATTCCAAGGCGCCATCACAACTACTCGCGGATCGCGCGTCGCAATGGCTGGTCCTGGCAGCGGTGGCGGTAGGCTTGCTCACATTCGTCGTCTGGTATTGGTGGATCGGTCAGACGCTGTTGTTTGCACTCAGCCTCACAATTACCGTCTTCGTCATCGCGTGCCCCGATGCGCTTGGTCTGGCAACTCCGATGGCGATCATGGTCGGAACCGGGCTCGGCGCCATGAACGGCATCCTGTTTAAGAACGCGTCGGCGCTGGAAGACGCAACCAAGCTGAATGTCGTCATCTTCGATAAAACCGGCACGTTGACGATGGGCCAGCCCGAGGTAGTGGATCTGGCGATAGCTGCCGGCGCCTCCGAGGAACAGCTGCTATCTGCCGCCGCCGCGGTCGAAGCTGGATCGGACCATCCCTTGGCCCAGGCAATCTTGCGCCGTGCCGCCAACGTGAAGACACCCAAGGCAATCGGTTTCAAGAACGTCGAGGGGAAGGGCGCGCAAGCCGAGATCGACGGCAAGACGGCATTGCTCGGCAACAAGCTGCTGATGACGGAGAACAAGATCGATCTCGGCGAACTCGGCGCAAAATCCGAGGAATTGCAGGGCGCCGGACGAACGGTGGTTCATCTCGGTTTGGGCGGCAAGCTCGTGGGTTTGATTGCCATCGCGGATGCGGAGAGACCGACCGCGGTGGAGGCAGTCAAGGCGCTACGCACGCGGGGCGTCGAGGTCGCGATGCTGACCGGAGACAATCAGGGCACGGCCGAGCGCATCGCGAAGAGTCTCGGAATTGACAGAGTGTTCGCCAACGTGTTGCCGGGCGACAAGGCGGGCAAGGTCAAGGAGCTCCAGGCGCAAGGCAAGAGGGTTGGCATGGTCGGCGATGGCGTGAACGACGCTCCGGCTTTGACCCAGGCCGACGTCGGCTTCGCGATCGGTGCCGGCACCGATGTCGCGATGGAGAGCGCCGACATCGTGCTGATGAAGAGCGACCCTTTCGACGTGGTCGGCGCCATCGAGTTATCCCATGCGACGCTCAGAAAAATGCATCAAAACTTGTGGTGGGCGGTCGGCTATAATGTCATTGCCTTTCCGCTCGCCGCCGGAGTGCTGTATCCCATTCTCCTTGGGCCGAGTATCGCCGCTCTTGCTATGTCCGGCAGTTCCGCGCTGGTCGCGATCAATGCTCTAATGTTGAAGCGAACAAAGCTGACCGGCATTCGCCGCCAGCGTGCGACCGCATCTGCCGCCGACGTCGCTCCCGCGATGGCGTCGTCGTGATTGGGCTTGCCGCATCTGACGTACCACAGAGCACAGGCGCCAATTTAGCAAGCAATAGCGCGAGACTAGTCATGAAAGACCATCGCCAGCCGCGCGCCGGCGATGTGCCGAACGAGAAAAACTTGGACGATCCGAACAACCCGCTCAGCAAGGAAGATGGCCGCTCTCGACCGCAAAATCAGGAGCATCTGCCGCGGCTGCTAGACTAGACTAGACAAGACGTCCAGGCCGGAGCAGCACGCGCCATCGCGCCGGGATCAACCGTCGCGCTGGGGCTTTATTCCGGTTTGATGGCGATCTGAGTGAGATTCCGGTCCGTGACTGTAATATCCACGACCCTGGGCCGTCGCACGGCGCGTTGACGTGCGCAAAATCCGGGTAGGCAATGCAACTGATGAGGAGGGCTGAGATTGACGGATCTGCTGCGCGTGTTGATCGAACGGTGGCGCGAGGACTCAGGATCGACCTATCGCACATGGTTCTTGTGGGACGAACGGCTCAAGAATTTCCGGTCCATCCGTCGCGGCATTGCTCAGGTAGTCGAGGAGATCGAAGCGGGAACGTTCGGCAACGTCTACAAGGGCTCTTCCCTCGAAACGATCGTGGGATCAATCGCCGAGCAGAGGCAGATATTCAAAGGCGCCGATCACGCTTTCTTGTGGAAGCCGAAGCTTCGCATTCCCGACATTTACGAAGATGCTGCCAATCAGCGGGCGTTCGGTAGACTGCTTCATCACTGCTCCTGCTGTGACACTGAGCAGGAGCTCGTCAATGGAATTGAGACAATCGATCGTCTTGCGATCAAGGGCCTAGGGCCGGCCGTCGCCAATCTTTTGTATTTCTTGCACCCGACCTTGATGCCGCCGTTCAACACCGCAATCGTCAACGGCTTCAACGCGGTCACGGGATCGAAGGTGAAGCTTGGACGTTGGGATCAGTACCTCGCCATGCGACAGGGCGTCTTGGAGCTGAATCGCAGCTATCGCGATCTCCTGTCGAACGATCTCGGCGCAATCGCGGGATTTCTATTCGATGTCGGCACTGGACGCTTTAGCGCGCCTCCCGTCGGCACAGGCGATGCCGCGAGAGACGCATGGCTATTGGAGCTTTCGAAGGCACGCGAGACCGCGAAACGGCTGGAAGGGCCGATCGCGGCCGCGCGGGAGAGCGATCTCACCCATACGCAAATTCAAGCTTGGCTTCGTGACTTGGGCCTGGCGCTCGGATACAAGGTCTGGATCGCCGCAAACGATCGAGGTCGAGCGTACAACGGTACGACTTTGGCCGCCGGGTGCCTCGAGCGCCTTCCGCCCTCCATCGAGGAGGCGGCTGGCGCGGAGTCGATCCGACTTATTGATGTTCTTTGGCTCGATGCCGCGAGCAGCTGCGTGACAGCGGCCTTTGAGGTCGAGCATACGACATCGATCTACTCCGGCATCGTTCGTATGCTTGATCTTGCGTTGAGCAGCGACTTGCATGCGACGGGCGGACTGTTTCTGGTTGCTCCTGACGGCAGAGAGGATGAGGTGCGCAACCAGCTTCGTCGGCCTGCGTTCAGTCGCGTGGCGGACCTGAAGGTGCGTTTCTTGCCTTACGGCGAACTGGAGTGCAACAAGGAAGCGATCGCCCGGTTCGGCACGGGGATGAAGGGCATTCAGGCGATCGCACGCCTGCTCTGAAGGGCGCCTGGCCACAGGTGCCCAAGTTGCCAGCGGCCATGCTGCCGACATCAGATCCGCACTGTCCGCAGCCGCAGCGCGTTGCCAACCACGCTGACGGACGAGAGTGCCATCGCGGCCGCAGCGACGATTGGCGACAGCAGCAATCCCAGAGACGGATAGAGTACCCCGGCCGCGATCGGGATTCCCGCCGCGTTGTAGGCGAACGCAAAGAACAGGTTCTGTCTAATGTTCCTCATGGTCGCGCGGGACAGCCGGCGCGCCCGGACGATGCCGTTGAGATCCCCCTTCAGTAGAGTGACGCCCGCGCTTTCCATAGCGACGTCGGTGCCCGTACCCATCGCGATCCCGACCTCGGCCGCGGCCAACGCGGGCGCGTCGTTCACGCCGTCGCCGGCCATCGCGACGATCCGCCCCTGCTTTTGTAGCTTGGTGACCACCGCGCTCTTCTGATCGGGCAGAACCTCGGCTTCCACGTCTGCGATTCCCAGCCGCCGCGCCACCGCTTGAGCGGTGGTCCGGTTGTCGCCGGTGAGCATGATCACCTTGACGCCTTCGGCCGCGAGGTCCCGTAGCGCCCCCGGCGTCGACTGTTTTACGGGGTCGGCGATTGCCAGGATGCCGGCGAGCTTGCCGTCCACGGCCATGTTGATGACGGTGGCGCCTTCGCCGCGCTGGCGCTCGGCCTCGGATTCCATCGCGGACTTGTCCACGCCTTGCGAGCGCATGAAGGCGGCGTTACCGAGCAGCACCTTCTTGCCCTCGACGGTTCCGAGCGCGCCTTTGCCGACGGGCGAGTCGAAGTCCTGGACGTCGGGCGCCTGGATACCTCGATCCTTGGCTTCGTTCACGATCGCGTCGGCGAGCGGATGTTCGCTGGCGCGCTCGACGCTGGCGGCGAGCCGTAGCACCTCTGTATCCGTGATGCCTTGAACGGGGACGACGGCGACGACCTTCGGCTTGCCTTCGGTCAACGTACCCGTCTTGTCCACCACGAGGGTATCGACACGCTCCATGCGTTCGAGGGCTTCGGCGTTCTTGATGAGGACGCCCATGTGGGCGCCGCGTCCGACGCCAACCATGATCGACATCGGAGTGGCCAAACCTAGCGCACAGGGACATGCGATGATGAGGACGCTGACTGCGGCGACGAGGCCGAAGGCGAAACGGGGCTCTGGACCGTAGAGCGCCCAGACGGCAAACGCCGCGATCGCGACCACGATGACTGCCGGAACGAACCAGCCTGCGACCTGGTCGGCCAGGCGTTGGATCGGGGCGCGCGAGCGCTGCGCCTGCGCGACCATCTGCACGATCTGGGATAGCATTGTGTCGCTGCCGACCTTTTCGGCGCGCATGACGAAGCCGCCGGAGCGGTTGAGCGTGCCGGCGATCACCTTGCCGCCGACTTCCTTGCTAACCGGCATGGATTCGCCCGTCACCATCGACTCATCGAGGGAGGATCGCCCTTCGGCGATTTCGCCGTCGACGGGCACCTTCTCGCCCGGGCGGACGCGCAGCCGGTCGCCCACCTGCAGCACCGTGATCTGAACTTCCTCGTCAGTGCCGTCGGCGCGGATACGGCGGGCCGTCTTCGGAGCTAGGTTGAGCAAGGCCTTGATCGCTCCTGAGGTGGCCTCGCGCGCCCGAAGCTCGAGAACCTGGCCGAGTAGGACGAGCACAGTGATGACGGCGGCCGCTTCGAAGTAGACGGCGACCGCGCCATCATGCCCTCTGAACGTGGCCGGAAAGACACCTGGGACAAAGGTGGCGACGACGCTATAGACCCACGCCACACCGGTGCCCATCGCGATCAGCGTGAACATGTTCAGATTGCGCGTCAGGACCGATTGCCAGCCGCGCACGAAGAACGGCCAGCCCGCCCAAAGCACCACTGGAGTCGCGAGAACCAACTGGATCCAGTTCGACAGGCTCTGGTCGATCCATCCGTGGTCGCCGATCAGGTGTCCGCCCATCTCGAGGATCACAACGGGAATGGAGAGCGCGAGACCCACCCAGAAGCGGCGGGTCATGTCGATCAACTCGGGATTAGGGCCCGTTTCCGCTGTCGCCAGCTCGGGTTCGAGCGCCATGCCGCAGATGGGACAGTTGCCCGGCCCGACCTGGCGTATCTGCGGATGCATCGGGCATGTGTAGATTGTGCCTTCCGGCACATCGGCACGCGGCGCTTGCTGCACTGTCCCGTGGACGTACTTCGCCGGATCGTCCGCGAATTTCGCCCGGCAGCGCTCCGAGCAGAAGTAGAAGGTCTGTCCGTCATGCTCGATCTTGTGGCGAGCCGTGGCGGGGTCGACCAACATGCCGCAGACGGGGTCGACGGTGGTGCCGCGCGCGGGATCATGATGATGGTGATCTGCGGACTCTTGGGAGATGGAGTGAGAGTGTCCGCAGCAGCTTCCGCGCGCCTTTTCAGAACCTGGGGCGTCCTGCTTATACATCGTCTACTCCATCTCTATCTCTTGCGGAATGTACCCTTGGGGGGTATATACGACTCATGAGGAACGACATCAAGGCTTCTTGTCAGAAACGCCTGAACCGCATCGAAGGCCAAGTTCGCGGGCTCGCGAAGATGGTCGACGAGGACAGATACTGCATCGATATCGTCACCCAGATCTCAGCCGTCCGTTCCGCGCTTCGTCGTGTAGAAGAAGAAATCCTGAAGGATCACGTCGCCCACTGCGTGGAACACGCCATCCGCAGCGGCGACAAGGCCGATCAGCGCCGCAAGATCGCGGAACTGATGGAAGTCGTCGGTCGGGTAGACAGGTAAACGGGCGGCGGTCACGAACGCTTGACCCGGATCAAAGACGCCGATCGGACCTGGACTATGTTATTTAACGAAACATCTGCCGCCGCAGCGGGATCCGCAGGCGGAAGCGAATGCCGCTAGACAAGCAACGCGGTTGGTCCCCGCCATCCCGGCATTCGCGATCGCCCTGGGCGATGCTGCCGGTCGGTGCGTCGAGTAGGAGCCGGGTTATGTTCAAGCAGACAGTCAGAACTCTGTTGCTGGCGCTGCCATTGGCTACAGCAACGGTAAGTGTTTACGCAGGTGTCACGATTTCGGACAGGCGGTATTGGCCAAATGAGGCGAGGCAGAGCGCGCATGAGCTGTTGGTCCCGCAGGTCGGCGGGAGCTCTGCGTTCGCTTCAATTCCTATGGCGCCGGGCTACTCCTTCGCGCAACCTGCCGATCCGAGCAGGCGCGCCTGGAGATATCAACCGGCCAAACAATCCCGATGATACAGCTGCAAGTTCGGCGCGATATCTGCGGCGGGCGACCGGAAAATCTCTTTCCCGGATGACGGGAGCCGTAGGTGAACGGTTCGTTCCTTTCGGTTCGACCCTTTGATATCGATCAAGACGTTCGCTGCAGCATACCGTTTTACTGCAGATTGGAGCAGCAGGAGTTTACGATGTCGGTAGAGGAGCGTTCCGATCACCAGGCACAGGCGCCGAAGGGTTCGTCACTTAAATCGCGCGCCGGACTGGTTCTGATCGGATTTCTGATCGTCGCAGGTGTCCTGCTGTTCACCGAACACCGCGCACACGTGCTGGGGCTTCTGGTTTGGCTCCCCTTGCTGGCTTGTCTGCTCATGCACGTTTTCATGCACGGTGGGCACGGCCATCACGGCACTGACAGTCAGCAGGACAATCGGAGAGCGTCATGAACGAGGCCACGCCTGCCTACGGCCTATGGAGCCTTGTGATCGTCAATTCGGCGATCTTCATCTTCTTTGCTTACACGTTCTTCAAACCACAGACACCTCGGGATTGGCGCTCATTCAGCGCATTCAGCGCGTTTCTGGTGGCGCTGTTCGCGGAAATGTACGGATTCCCGCTGACGATCTACTTCCTGTCCGGCTGGCTACAGTCACGGTTTCCCGACGTGGATTGGTTTTCGCACGATGCGGGTCACCTCCTAGAAATGATGTTTGGCTGGAAGGCCAATCCGCACGCTGGCCCATTCCACATCTTAAGCTTCGTATTCATCGGCGGCGGCTTCATCCTCATTTCTGCAGCGTGGAAGGTCCTTTACGACGCGCAGCAATCGAGGTCGCTCGCAACCACTGGACCCTACAGCTATGTCCGGCACCCGCAGTATGTCGGCTTCATCATGGTCATGTTCGGCTTCCTGCTGCAGTGGCCGACGATCCTCACGCTCGCCATGTTTCCGGTCTTGACCATGATGTACGTCAAGCTTGCGAGGACCGAAGAACAGGATGCCAGAGCGGCATTTCACGATGCATACGCGAGATACGCGGCCGAGGTGCCCGGATTCATTCCGAAGCTCAGCCGCATCCTGGGCCAATCGGCCGGCGGTTATCGTCACGGCTGAGCAACGAAAGACGAGCAGTCAGCGCTGGAGACAACAAGATTTCCTCTTGTTGTCTCTTATCTATTGTAGGGATCGAATTCGCCGAGAGGGCCAGTTCAAGATATGAAGCAAGTCTGGTATGGCTATATCAAATTTGCCCTGGGCGCGGCGGTGCTCGTCGCTACAGTGGCTGTGTTATGGATGATGTCCTCCGCGGGACCGCCGCGATCCGTTAAGGTGGAGGTCACCGAGCCCGAGCTGTCGGCATTGGCCGCAAAGGGCAAGCCCTTATTCGAGGCCAACTGTGCAACTTGTCACGGAATGAGGGCCTCGGGCACGGACAAGGGCCCACCCCTTGTTCATGACATCTACAATCCCGGGCACCATGCGGATCCCGCTTTTCTTTCGGCAGCCAAGTTCGGCGTGAGGCAGCATCACTGGCCTTATGGAAACATGCCGCCGCAACCCCAGGTCAGTGAGGATCAGGTGGCGGCCATCGTGCGATACGTTCGTGAGGTCCAGATCGCAAACGGCATCAAGTACCGGCCGCACCACATGTAGGCGACAGCTGAGGGGCGCGTCTTTTCAGAAACTATATCTGCTTGGCTTACCACAATACGCGAACGCCGCCGGCGACAAACAGGCTGCCGACCGCCTCTCCATTGGTCCTCGCAATACTGGCTGTTTCTCCGAGCTTGCGGTCCCATACCACGCCGATATAGGGGGCGATATTGCGGGTGATTTCATAGCGGAGCCGGGCACCAAGCTCGACATCGGTGAATCCGCTGCCGAGATTGAGATCGGACACGCGCTGCGCCTGCAGCTTGAGGTCGATGCGAGGCTGCAGGATAAGTCGGTTGGTAATTAGAACATCGTGAAAAGCGGTGATCTCGGAGGAGACCTCGCCCTTCTGGCTGATGAAGAGGTCGGCGTCGATCTCAATGAAGAAAGGGGTCAATCCTTCGACGCCTATGGTGGCATAGGTGCGGTTGGACTTGGCAGAGAAGTCCTGACGAATGCCGAATTGAGCGTCGAAATAATAGCTGATCAGGCGCGAATAGAGCACCTGCATCTGCCCTTCTTCTAGCTTTCTCGTCTTGCCGTCATAGAAGCCTTCCGACTTCAGGAAGATCTTGTCGTAGTCTCCCCCGACGAAGGCTTCCATGTCCCATCGGGCGCTCGACCCTGGCCCGTTCCATTCCAGCTTGTCGAACCGCATGCTGCCGAACAGCTGCTGATCCGGGAACATTGGCTGGTAGTAGGGGACGGGCGGGAAGCTCGCGCCAGAATAGCTCGGGCTTACCGGATTGGTCGATGACTGCGCCGAGGCAGTCGATAACGCCGCAAGTATAACAATTCCACTAGCGACCAAGGTGGACAGCAATTTCCGCATCCCGTCCTCCTATTTTGCGGCCGAGGCCGTCTCGCGCACGACCTCGATCTTGCGCATCATGCCCGTTTCCATGTGATACAGCTGATGGCAGTGGAAGGCCCACGGGCCCTCCGCATCCGCCGGAACGTCGACGTCGACGGTCGCGCCCGGCTTGATGTTGACCGTGTGCTTTTTCGGGTTGCGCGCACCATTGCCCACGTCGGGCAAAAGCCAGGTACCGTGGATATGCATCGGGTGGTTCATCATGGTTTCGTTGATGAACCGGAAGCGGACACGCTCGCCGTAGCGCAGCACGATCGGTTGGGCCTCGCTGAACTTGCGGCCGTTGACCGACCAGAAGTAGCGCTGCATGTTTCCGGTCAGACGGATTTCGATGACGCGGTCGTAGCGCTTGTACGGGTAGGGATCGAGCGCTTTGAGATCGCGATAGGAAAGGACTCTGGTGCCGGGAGGCGCGCCGGTGTCGTTGGTCAGCGGGTCAGGGGCCATGTTGACCGAGGTGACCGGCACGCTGGGCATGTCCTCGCCGCCGCGCAAGGCATCAGCCTGCGGCCCAGTCTGGACCCCAGCCGATGGCATCGATGTTGGTGACATCCGGGATCTTCCGCTTGGGCCCTGCGAACCGCCCTGCATCGCCGCGTGATCCATTCCCGGCATTTGCGCCAGCGCCTCGCTGGCACTTTGCGCTGGTGCTGAACTCATTCCAGGCATCTTGCCGTGGTCCATGCCCGGCATGGATGGCGTTTTCCCTGGCCTGCTGGGTTTGGATCGCCCGGAACCGGCCGGGTGGTCCGCGTGCCGGGCTCCGCCGGGGCTCATCGAGGCGCCCTCCTGCATGCCTTTCATCCCTTTCATCCCTTGCATGCCGCTCATCCCGCCCCCGGAGGACATACCCCCCATGCCAATTTCCATGGCGACAGGGTCTTCCGGTGCGACATGGCCTGGCAAATCCTGCTCGGGCTGCGGCGTGCCGCGATCGTATCCTTTGGGTCCGAGATTCATGCCCATCTCGGCCATGGACACGATCGGTCGAATCCGGTGCGGCGGCAGTTCGCCAATCATGCCGGGGCGCGGCGCCAAGGTTGCGCGCGCAAATCCGGTGCGGTCCATCGGCTCGCCCACGATGGTGTAGGCGCGGTCTTCCGTCGGCTGGACGATCACGTCGTAGGTTTCCGCATTGCCGAAGCGAAACTCATCGACACGTACGGGATCGACATTGTTTCCGTCAGCGGCGACCACCGTCATCTTCAGGCCCGGGATGCGGACGTCGAAGTAGGTCATTGCGGAGGCGTTGATGAAGCGCAACCGGATGCGTTCGCCGGGGCGGAACAAAGCCGTAAAATTCTGCTCAGGCGTTCGGCCGTTGACCAGGAAAGTATAGGCCGAGACGTCCGAGATGTCGGTCGGATCCATTCGCATCATCGACCAGGCGATCCGATCATTCATGATGGCCTTGCGTGCCTGCTCATCCGGCGCCTTCGAAAGCTCCTGGAACAGACTGACCAGAGTGCGCCGGTTGAAGTTGTACCAGCTGCTATCGATCTTCAGGTTATGGATCACACGATTGGCGTCGTCGGTCCAATCCGACATCATGATGATGTAGTCGCGGTCGTACCGGTAAGGATCCGGCTGCCGAGGCTCGATAATGATCGGCGCGTAGATCCCGAGTTGCTCCTGCTCGCCGGAAGAGTGGCTATGATACCAATACGTACCCGATTGTTTCACCTTGAAGCGATAGGTGAACGTCGTCCCCGGCTGGATGCCATTGCCGTAACCGGGCGAGATGCCGGGCACGCCATCCATCTCCGGCGGGACGATCAGGCCATGCCAATGAATGGATGCGGGCTCGTCGAGCCGGTTGGTTACATTGATCGTGACATTCTCGCCCTCCTTGAAGCGCAGCAGCGGTCCTGGAAGCTGGCCGTTGATCAACATCGCCGCGGCCGGATGGCCGGTGATGTTGACCGTGCGACGGTCAAGGACCAGATCGTAGGTCCCAGCGCTCGCCTGCAGACTCGATATCGTGAGAATGACGCCCAGCAGGAATAGGCGGAGTGGCAAGCGATGAAGCAACGACTGCATGGGCGTCCCCCGGGAACTCGGAGCGGTTCGTATTCTCTTCTCCAGACTTGCACACCCGGTTCGATATGCAAGCTGCGCGGATTAATATTCTGACAGTGTGACCGGCGTGCCGACTTCAGGTCGCGCGGTCAGGGTTAAATCATAGATTTGAGCCGAAGCGTTGCCACGCGATTTCTTACTCGTTTCCGATTTCATCGGATATTCTTGGCGCCTCCTAGACAGCATGCAGGCTACGACACGAGCGGAGAGCAGAACTTTAGCCCGTCCTCGAGTTCGATCTCCGGCGGCCTTTCGGATTGCGGTCGCGAGACGACGAAGGCGGCCTTCTTGGTCGAATTTTCGACGCAGAGGACCTCGATCGGACGCCCTTTCTGGTACATCTGCCAGTTGGCCTTGTACGTCGTCTCCGGCGCGACCAGGACGCAGATCGCCTGTCCCAGCGCGCAAAGCTGCGGCAATGCGGGCCCCATTTTCCCTCCTACGTTTCCGTCGACGAGACGGCGCTCCGCTTGAACGTTGATGATGACATTCTCGCCCTCCTTGAAGCGCAGCAGCGGCCCTGGCTGCTGACCATTGATTAGCATCGCCGCGGCCGGCTGGCCGATGATGGTTACCATGCGAGGCTCGAGGGCCAGATTGTAGGTCCCAGCGCTCGCCTGCAGGCCTGATATCGTGAGAATGACGCCTAGCAGGGATAGGCGCAGCGGCAGGCGATGAAGCAGCGACTGCATGGTGGTTCCCTGGAAACTCGGAGCGGTTCGTATCTCTTCACCGGACTTGCATATCCGGTGCGGTATGCAATCTGCGCGGATTCATTTTCTGACGGTGCGGCCGGCGCGCCGACTTCAGGCCGCGGTCAGTGTTGAGTCATAGATGCTTGCATAATTCGCTGCGGCGTCATTCCAGCCGGTGGGGCGCGCCATCGCGGCCTTGCGCATCGCGCGCAGGCGCGGAGGTGAACGATAGATGTCGAGCGAGCGGTAGATCGCTCCGAGGAGGCCGCCAAGCGAGAGCTCAGGGAACAACAGGCCGGTGACACCGTCTTGAATCGTGTCGGCAAGCCCGCCGGTTCGATGTGCAACAGGTAATGACCCGAAGCGTTGCGCGTACATCTGCGTTAGTCCGCATGGCTCAAAGCGCGAGGGCATCAGCAGAAAATCGCTTCCCGCCAGCATCTGCCGCGCGGTCGTTTCCTCGTATCCGATCTTGATGCCGAGCTTGCCTGGATATTGCCTGGCCATTTGGCAGAGTGACTGCTCAAGCTCGCTTTCGCCCTTGCCGGTGACGACGATCTGGCCTCCCTGCCGCACGATCGTTTCAATGGCTTCGATTGCAATGTCCAGGCCTTTCTGATGGACCAGTCGCGAGACGATCGCAAACAGCGGGCCTCGCGACACTGCCAAGCCGAAGGTCCTTCTTAGCGCTTGTGCGTTGGCGTCTTTTCCCTTCCAGTCATCTGGGCTGAACGGTCGCGCCAGGTGAGGATCCGTCAGAGGATCCCAGCTTTCGTCGATGCCGTTGATGATACCGGTCAAGCGCCCCTGATCGAGCTTTCCTCTGAGCAGCCCGTGCAAGCCGCAGCCATGCTCGGGGGTCACGATTTCCTGCGCATAGGTGGAACTCACGGTCGTAATGTGCGATGCGTAAAAAATCCCCGCTTTGAGGAAGGAAATGTCACCACAGAACTCGACGCCATGGATGTCGAATGCTGCGTGGGGAATGCCGAGCCGATCCAAGCGATGCCGCGCAAACAAGCCGCGATGCGCAAGATTGTGGATGGTCAGCACGCTCGGTATCGACCGGCCGCTCCAGGCGAGGTAGGCGGGCGCCAGCGCCGAGGTCCAGTCATTGAGATGCAGCAGGTCCGGTATCCAGTTTGGGTCGCCAGTGCCGGACGCGATCTGTGCGGCGGCAAGACCGAGCCTGGCAAAACGGAGATCATTGTCCGTCCAGTCAGCGCCCGTTGCGTCCCCATAGGGACCGCCGTCGCGCTCGAAAAGCTGCGGACAGAGCAGCACATAGACGGCAAGATGGTCGCCCGTGGTGCTGCGCGCAAGATCGCAGGCCGGGATGCCGCCGCAGGAAGGCAAATGGCCGACGATCTCGACTGCCTGAAGTTGGCTGACGACATCGCGATAGCCTGGGAGCAAGACGCGCATATCGCACTTGTTTCGGAGCGTGCGGGGCAGCGCAGCGGATACTTCGCCCAGGCCGCCGACTTTCACGTAGTCGGCAAATTCGGAGGTGACGAACAGGATCTTGGGGCGGCTGCGTGGAACGGGGTCGGCGCCGAGCGTAACCCCACTTCCGGGTTTGGTCGGCCGCCCACGTCGAGCCGAATCATGCGCCTTCGGCCGCTCTCCCATCCCGCTTCCCCTTTGATGCCAAGGACCAACCACATGATAGACGCTCGAATAGCGAAATCATTACAGGCCCTGGCGGCCATTTGTCGTTGAAGTGCCGCAACCTATTTTCGAGGTTGTCACGCATTTGACCGCAGACTTTGTTTTAGATCAAACGTCTTTCACCTAAAGACAGCAACATGACGTGAGCATCAGGAGGACCAGACATGAACCTTAGTCGTCGAAACAATCCGCTATCCGCCCCGACAATGACGCGCCGGGTCGCCGCAGTCGCCCTCGTGGGCGTGCTGTCGTCGCAGCTGTTCGTAACGTCTGTGCTCGCGGCATCACCGTCCGTTCGTATGGCGATGATGGACGACAAGGAGATGGGCTCGATGGGAGGCCAATCCAACAACTCGATGTCCGGCACGGGTGGAATGCCGGGAAGCTCGTCCGGCGGTATGGGCGGAATGCCTGCTGCTTCGCCCGGCGGCATGGGCGGTGGCTGCTGCATGGGATCGATGGGGCAGGCGCCCGGATCTGGCTCGGCCGGTGCATCGGGCATGTCGATGCAAACTAACCTACCGGGGTTTCCCGGCTCATCGCATATCTATCACGTGGGCGCGACGGGATTCTATCTCGAGTATGCCGACAAGCTCGGCCTTTCTACCCAGCAGAGGGCGAGCCTCAACGATATCAAGCAGCGTGCCCTCGTCGACCAGTCAAACCAGCAGCGGAAGATCGACGAAGCAGAGCAGGCCCTCTGGTTGCTGACGGCGGCAGACCAGCCGGATGCCACGTCGGTCGAGGCCAAGATCCGCGAGATCGAGAAGTTGAAGGCGGATCAAAGACTGGACTTCATTCGCGCCGCGGGCGAGGCCGCCAAAGTCCTGACCGATGATCAGCGCAAGATGGTGCTGGGGATGGTGCCGATGCCTGGCTCGGCGGCCGCACCTGCGTCGGCGCCGAAGCCGATGAATATGGGCAAATAGCCGCCGCCCAGGGCCCTGGGGCCGGAGTCTGGCCGTGTCGCGCGCCAACTCCGCCTTGGGGAGAAACGGATTGTCGGCAATACTTTAGACTCACCACGCGGCGCGGATCTGGTTCGATCCTTGGCGTGTGCACTGTACTTTTTGCAAGGTAACGAGCAACGCTTCAGTGCTGCGCCAAGCTGATCTCCGCCTGTGCGGAGCCGTAGACAAGGGCAAAAGAGCGGCAGCGCGAAACAACTCCCTTCATGATGTCCAAAGCCTCGTTTGTGGCGCCTCGGTGGATTCCATAATCGGCGACATAAAACTGAGCCTCGCAAAGCCGTCGCTCGGAGTCTTGCTCAACACCTTCTTGGGCCTTTGCGAACATCTCGGTCGGCGTCAGTACTCCCAGGTACAGATCGAGCACCGCGCCAGGCCACGCGTCCCGGCTCACTCTGGCGGCATTGGTGGCGAACTCATCTTTGTCGACGGTGTTGGCATGGAGGCGTGCGATGTGCAGCCAGATCGCAGCGTTGGCATCGGTGGGCCGCAGCCGTACCCCAATCTGGAGGTCGTCGATGGCGGCCGCCGTATCGTCAAGGAACAGGTTGGCGCGGCCACGTCCGAAATACAGCGCGGGATTGCCGGGATCGATCTGCAAGGCCTCCTCGAACTCGGCAAGCGCATCGCCGTAGCGGGCCTCAACCAGATAGGCATTGGCACGGGCGTCATGATATCGCGCGTTGCGCGGCGCGAGCTCGAGGGCGGCGTTCAGGTCGGAAAGAGCTGCTTCGACATTTCCGTTCGCCAGATGCAGCGCCCCGCGATTGGCGAAGGCATCGGCAAATGTGGGGCGAAGCTCGATCGCCTTGTCGAAATCCGCCATCGCACGTGCGAAATCGTGCTTAACCATGTAAGCGCCCGCCCGATCGAAGTAGGCCTTGTCGAAATCCGGACGGAGCCCGATCGCCTGGCCGTAGTTCTCAATTGCAAGCTCAAGCCTGCCCGTTTGAGCGTAGAGGTTGCCGAGATTCAGAAGCACGCCCGCATCGTTCGGGGCAAGCTGATGGGCTTGCTGCAAATCCGTGAGCGCCTCTCCGTATCGCCGCTCAGCGGTCCAGATCACGGCGCGATAGGCGTAGCCGCCAGGAAAATCAGGTAGCAGCGCGACCACCCCGTCCAGATCGGTGAGGGCGGCCTCTGTCATCCCGAGTTGCTGATAGGCGGTGCCACGGCCGAACAGCAGCAAGCCGCGTTGCTTCTTCGAAAGTTGCTCGTCCTTCATGGCCTGGTTGAACAGGCCGATCGCCATCAGGAGCTGGCCGCGATCTTGGGCCTGAAAGGCGGCTCGCGCGACCTCCGAAGTGTCGGTTGCAGAAGCAACTGCTGTCATTGCGAAGACAAGCACGACGCAAACAACAGAAAGTGTTCGAATACAGCGATCCATGATCATCTCCAGCCAGCGAAGGAGATGGGAAAGAATTCTTCTACCATGCCTATCCCACCTCACTGTCGGAGTTTGGCATGGCTGAAAGCCCTCACACATCCCCGCGAGCAGATACGACCTCGATGCGGTGGTCGATCCCTTCCCAACCATCCTGCTGCCAACGGATGGTGAAATCGATGCTTTCACCCTTGTTCATCCGGCCGGTGTCGAGTTCCGCCACCCAGAAGCCAAGACTGCTATCGAGGGCTTCGAGATCCCTGAGCTCACGCCAGCCATTGACGCCCCAGTGCACCATGCCCGCCCGAGGAAGGGCAATGACCAGACGGCAGCCAGCGACGATCGACCGGATTTGCGCGTGGGGCCACCAGAACGCGTAAGCAGACGTCTTCTTCCTGCCCCCGTATCGATCCCAGACGGCCTCCGGTCGATCGAATGGCCGGCCGTGGTTACGGGAGACGGCAAGCTTGACAAATTCGGCATGCGCCCACGCGAGTGGCATGGCCGATCCGGTGGGGCGGCCGGGATACAATCGCCGCTCCTGGATTGGTGAGGCATCCCAGACCTGTTCGGGGATCATGCCGCCGAGGCTGGCTGACGCGGCCATCGTTTCCAGCATCGGCAAGGGATCTTCGTCGGCGCTTACGGCATAATGGCCCCGCTCTCCTGCGAGAAGCGGCCAGGGCCGGCCTCTGCCAGCCCCATCATACGGCCGGCCATCATCATACTCGCCGTAGCCATCGCCGTTATACCGGCGCCAGACTGAACCGGAGGGTGTTTCCACCTTCAAAAGCCCGTCTACGAGCTTGATCGTATCCAGGACCAGCGGATCAGCGGCGTCCCTGAGACCAAAGCGGACCATGCGCAGGAAGTCGGTGCTGACTTGTTCGCTCGCCCGCATTCGCACCCCATCGCTGCGGTTGCGAATGGGCACGAGTTCATCGAGCGCCGCCTGGCCTTGAGAAAGCACCGATGGCGGCGACGTGCGGACATAATAGCCGGCAATGGCGAACTGTTTTGCCAGATCGGAGCTGCAGACGGTGAGCCAGTCTTCCAGATGGGCGTTCCAGAAGTCTGCCAGCGCCGTGGCCCAGTGGCGCGCCATAGGCTCGAGCAGCGAGCCGCCTGCGACGAGCGCCGCGATGCAGGTGGCAAGGGTGAATGCGTTCAGCCCGCTATTTTCTTCCCAACGGTCCTGATCAGTCGAGGGGCCGACCCGGGCGATACAGCCGAGCGCGCGACGGATCATGTCGTGGGGCTCGATTCCCCCTAAGGCATCCCGGTCGGCGAGCAGAGCGGCCAAGAGAACCGGATACGCCGCTTCGTCGAGTTGGACCCCGCGCCAATAGGGTTCGCCCCCCAACCATTGGTTTTGCTGCCAGTGTCCTTCGACATTTTGTGTTGCGATCAGGTAGCGCAGGGTGTTGCGCGCTTCCGCCTCCCCTCCGAAGGCAAGTAGCGCCGTGGCGCACTCGACGAGATCACGAGGCCAGACCAAATGATAACCGCTCCGCTCGTTGCCCGTGTCGCCCCAGGGCACGCTCAGGCTCGCCACCATCGCGCCCGGATAGGTCTTATCGAGGTGTGTGCGCAAAACCGTGACCGATGTAACAAACTGATCCTGCAAATGAGCCGGAGCGTCCACCGGCCGGGCGCAACATTCATCGCAGCTGCGGTGCCAGGCACTCCAATCCGCGATTTGCGCGTCCAAAACGCGGTCGAACGGCTGCATCAGCGATGACAGGGCCAGTGTCGCGGCCGAACCCTGGCTGCTTGCGAAGGCCAAAGCGAGCACGCTGAATGGCTGCAGCTCCGCCAACAGCGCGACGTTGCCGGGACCGGCAGCCGGGTACTCCCACGCCATCCTGCCGTTGCCGGCGAAGTCCTGCCAGCCGTCGCTGGCGCCGACATAACCCGCGCTCGCTCTCATGACAGCGTCCTGCTGGTGCTTGTCGACGGCGGCAAGGGCCATGGCAAACGGCGCCCGTTCCGCCGACAGAAAGCGCCGTCCGCGATGTTCGGCGATGACGGCGCGATTGCCGTATCCGGTCGCGCCGAGATGGGGGGCAACCAGCACATAGAGTCGCAACGCCGGATCGTCACTCTCAAGGCGACATTCGATCACAAGCACGTCGCGCAAGGGGTCGGGTGTGATTCGAAGCCGCAAGCTGAACCGCGAATGGGAATGGGTGATCTCGTAGGCGGGGACTCCTGGCGCGACCGATCGCAGCTGATATTGCCCTATCCGCTTGACCTCGACCCAAAATCCCAGGTCGTCGGCGACGATGAAGCCGAGGTCCCGAATCTGCGGAATGTCGATCCTCGGCCAGTAGACTTCGTTGATGATGCCATAACCAGCCGTGAACCAAAGCCGCGCGGGCCCGAGCGAGCAGCCGACCACGTCTTTTGAGCTGCTCGTCCAGGTTGGAGGTATCCCCGGCGCGCCCGGCGCATCGAAATGCGGATCCGGTTCCCAGTGGTTGGTTCGGCGCCGCGGGGCAGTTAGAATCGCCGCTTCCTTTGCGAGTTCGTCCAGATGATCTCGAGCGGTCATCACGGCTGGATGCTTTGTTTGTCGCTCTGGCAACGGAGGGCAATCGCTCCGTTCACAAGCATGTCGCGTTGCATGAGTTCGATGATCGGAGGACATCACAACAGTTTGTCGGACATCCAGCTTATCATGTTTGATGCAGGTCAATCAGGGGGGGGCCAATCCGCTTCATTGTGATCACGAGCATTGCAGTCGTAGGAGCCGGGCATGGCCAATTCCCTAAAACTTCTGCAGGAAAACGGTCAATCCGTTTGGGTCGATTTCGTGGCCCGCAATTTCCTGGACCGCGGCGGGCTCGCGCGCCTTGTGCAGGAGGATGGGGTGCGTGGGGTAACCTCCAATCCCGCCATTTTCGAAAAGGCCATCGTTCAGTCCAGCGACTATGATAACGCACTGTGTGCCGTCTCTGGCAATGGGGACGTATCTGCGTATTCTGTGTATGAAAAACTTGCGATCGAGGACATCCGGCAGGCCGCCGACGTGCTGCTGAAGGTCTATGAGGCCACAGACGGTGCGGACGGCTATGTGAGCCTCGAAGTCTCGCCCTACCTCGCCAACAGGGCCGATGCGACCCTCGAAGAGGCGCGACGGCTGTGGCTCGAGGTCGCCCGAAAAAACCTCATGATAAAGGTGCCGGCAACCGCAGCGGGCATTACGGCGATCCGCCAGCTCGTTGCCGAAGGCATCAACGTCAATGCGACGCTGTTGTTTTCGCAACGCATATACGAAGACGTCGCGAATGCGTATCTGGAGGGGTTGGAACGTCGGGCGGATGCCGGCGGCGACGTCAGCCCGATCGGAAGCGTCGCGAGCTTCTTTGTCAGCCGGATCGACAGCATGGTCGACGCACTGATTGACGAAAAAATCACCCAAACCAAAGATGCCGGCAGAACCAAAAGGCTCGAGCGGCTCAAAGGCAGAATCGCCATCGCCAACGCGAAGCTCGCCTATCAGCTTTACAAGCGTTTGTTCGCAACACCGCGCTGGAACGGACTAGCTGCCAGGGGTGCGCGGGCGCAGCGGCTGCTGTGGGCCTCCACCGGCACCAAAAACAAGGCCTATTCCGACGTGCTCTACGTCGAGGAGCTGATTGGGCCAAATACCGTCAACACCTTGCCGCCGGCAACGCTGGATGCCTTCCGCGACCACGGTCGGGTCCGGCAGTCACTTGAAGAGCGATCGAAAGAGGCGGAGAGCCTTTTGGAAGAGCTCAATCACGAAGGCATCTCGCTCGACGAGGTGACCGCGCACCTCGTTGAAGATGGCGTCAGGCAGTTTGTCGAAGCCACCAACAAGCTAACGGACGCCCTCACGGCAAAGCTCGCGCTGCTGGGCCGGCGGCAGACTGCTGCTCTTCCCAACTGAAACTGATTGGAGCACGTGATGCAGCTTGGAATGATCGGCCTCGGTCGGATGGGCGGCAACATCGTGCGGCGACTGTTGCGCACCGGGCACGGCTGCATCGTCTACGACCGCAACCCTGAACGGGTCCGGCATTTGGCTGACGAAGGCGCGTCCGCTGCGGCAAGCCTCAAAGACCTGATCGCGAGGATGGAGCGACCGCGCCATATCTGGGTCATGCTTCCGGCGGGAGAGATCACGGAAACAACCATCCGCGAGCTTTCCGACTTGCTCGAGCCGGGCGACGTCATCATCGATGGCGGCAATTCGTTTTACAAGGACGACATCCGCCGGGCGCGCCAGCTTGTGGCGAAAGGACTCAAATACATCGATGTCGGCACCAGCGGCGGCATCTGGGGCAGTCAGCGCGGCTACTGCATGATGATTGGCGGAGACAACGAGATCGTGGAGCGCCTCGATCCGATCTTCTCCGTACTTGCCACCGGTTGTCGAAACATCCCCTGCACCCCCGGCCGCGAGCGGTGCGACGAACGGGTGGAGCGCGGCTATCTGCATGCCGGGCCATGCGGGGCCGGACATTTCGTCAAGATGGTCCACAATGGTATCGAATACGGTTTGATGCAGGCCTATGCTGAGGGTTTTGAGATCCTCAAACATGCCAATTCGCAGGAATTGCTGGCCGAACTGCGCTTCGAGCTCGACCTGGCCGACATTGCCGAGGTTTGGCGACGCGGCAGCGTGATCGCCTCGTGGCTTCTTGATCTCACCGCCATGGCGCTTGCCGTAGATCCGCAGCTTAAGGCTTTCGAGGGCTATGTCATGGATTCCGGAGAGGGCCGTTGGACCGTCAATGCGGCGATCGAAGAGGCGGTGCCCGCTCCGGTGCTGTCGGCCGCTCTCTATGCGCGCTTTGCCTCGCGCGCGCAGCGCAGCTTCGCCAACAAGATGCTGTCAGCCATGCGCAAGGGTTTTGGCGGACACCAAGAGCCGAAAGGTAGCTGAATAAATTTCGGCGATAACTGCAAATGATCGATAGGCTGAAAATAGAAGAGAACGCTGCGAAGCCCGCTCCCTCATGCACGCTCGTCATTTTTGGGATCACGGGCGACCTGGTCCACCGACTCTTGATGCCGGCGTTCTACAATTTGGCGCGGTGGAAGTGCTTGCCTGCTGATTTCGCCATCGTCGGCGTAGGCCGCAGCGAAATCAGTGTCGAGCAACTCCGGAATGATTTTTCGCAGGCGTTGCAGCGGTACACAGCAGCTAAGGCGGAAGAAGCCAGGCTCGACGCTTTCGACCAGAACGCCTGGGAAAGTGTCATTCATCGGTTGGCCTATGTGAGGGGTCACGTCGACGATCCCGCGATCTATCAGAACCTGTTTCAATGCCTCAACAAACTGAAGCCCGATACGGGAGGCAATGTCCTGTTCTATTTGGCCGTGGCGCCGCAATTCTTCGCGCCCATTGTGCAGCGGATCGGCGAGGCGGGTCTTGCAAGGGAAGGGGAGGGGGCATGGCGGCGGATCGTCATCGAAAAACCGTTCGGACGCGATCTCGTTTCGGCAAAGGCGCTCAACCGGACCACTCTGCAGGTCTTCCGCGAGGATCAGATTTTTCGGATGGATCATTTCCTGGGCAAGGAGACGGTCCAGAACATCCTGGCCTTCCGGTTCGGCAACGGCTTGTTCGAACCGTTGTGGAACAGGGATCGAATCGACCACGTCCAGATCACGGTTGCTGAGACAGTGGGAGTGGAGCGACGCGGCGCATTTTACGATGTACCGGGCGCGCTCCGCGACATGGTGCCCAACCATTTGATGCAACTCTTCTCGATGGTGACAATGGAACCGCCAATCTCCTTCGGCGCGGATGCCGTGCGTGACAAGAAGCGGGAAGTGCTGATGGCCGTGCGCTCACTTTCGGAAAGCGACGCCGTCGAATATGCCGTGCGAGGCCAGTACGAGGGCGGGACGGTCGGCGGACGCGCGATGCGAAGCTATCGCGAAGAGTCCAATGTCGATCCCGCTTCCCGGACTGAAACTTATGCCGCGCTCCGGTTGGAGATCGACAACTGGCGCTGGGCCGGCGTTCCCTTCTACCTGCGTACCGGCAAAGCGATGAGGACGCGCAGCACGGAGATCGCCATTCGATTCAAGGAGACGCCGCTGGCGATCTTCTTCGGTGCCGCCGTGAAGCAGTGCGTTCCCAATTGGCTCGTGCTGCAAATCCAGCCGAACGAAGGGATTTCGTTGCAGTTCGGAGCCAAGGGGCCAGGTCCTGACCTTAAGCTCAGTGCGGTCAAGATGGGTTTCCTTTACAAGGACTATTTCAGCACATCCCCAAGCACGGGCTACGAGACGCTGATCTACGACGCCATGCTTGGCGATGCGACGCAGTTTCAGCGCGCCGACAACATCGAGGCAGGCTGGCGACTGATACAGCCCCTGCTCGATGCCTGGGCAGATGGCCAATCCATCTTCGCCTCCTATCCGGCTGGGAGCGCTGGCCGGCGCGAGGCCGAGAGTCTACTCGCTCGCGACGGCCGAGCCTGGCGGCCGACTTGAATCTCAATGGAATTCGTGATGTGCAATGATCAGGAATCTGCAGCGGGGGACGTGAGCTTGGTACGTTTTGCGAAGGTTACGCAGATTGGCGATTTGCAAGCGAGTTTCGGCCTTTTCAGGAAGGTGACAAGAAGCTCACCAGGATAACAAACTCTCGGGGTCGCTTTCTGCCAGGTGATGCTCTCTGATAACAGGAATTCGGGAGGCTCTTTCGTGCCGTTCGTATCTCAACGTAGCTCTCCATGGGTGGCCCTGATCGTGGCAGCCCTCTTCATGAGCCTGTCCGCATACCGCGCCAATGCTCAGATGGAAGGAGGGCACGAGTCACATCATCCAAATGCGTCTGCACCGACGACTCCTGCCGCGCCAAACAGCATGGGATCGCCGCCTGTCTCTGCCATGCCTGGAATGGGCCCGCCGAGCGGAGGCATGGGAGAAATGGGGGGCGCATCGTCAGGCGGCATGGGCGAGATGGGCGGAATGATGGGGGGCCGTCCGCGCAAGGAGTTCTATCCGTCGCTGATGGACATGCCGAGCCTCTCCGCCGAGCAGCGCCAGCGCATCGAGTCGCAAGCGCGCGCGGCGCTCAATACCGCCACCGAAGAGATCGCCAGCGCTGAAGCGGCGCTTCGCCAGGCGAATGCGAGGGCTGATTCCATTGGCGCGGAGGAGGCCACCTCGCGGCTTCGGGATGCGCTCAACCAGGCGAAGAGCGCGGCAACCACGCTTCGGGCGCTTTCAGAAGGGAAGCCCCCACAGCAGATCGCGCTGGAATGGTTCAGGACGCAATTGAACCTTCCCGCCCTGACAGCTTCGAGCGATGCGGGGCTTGGATTGTCGTGGTTTCATGTCGTCACAATGGCGGTGCTGGCGACGTTCACCGTGGCCATGGTCCTCGTGTACGTCCTGCGTCTGCGTCGTGCCAACGCGTTGGTGCAAAGATTGACGAGCGCGCCCGCTGTCGCCATGGCAGCTGGCAGAGTGGCTACTCCGGCGCCGCCAAGTGCGCCGCCGCCCGCCACGCCACCTCCTGCCGCATCTCCGGGTACGCCTCCATCGACCCGGGCGGGTGAAGCTGCCCCGCCAAGCTCGGCGGCAGCCGTAGCAAGTCCTGCCACCGCAAGCGGCCCATGGAAAGGCAAACTACAGGTCGCCGGCATTTTTCGCGAAACGAACGACGTCAAAACCTTTCGGCTCAAGAGTCCCGATGGCGGCCCCATTCCCTTTACCTTCCTGCCGGGGCAGTTTCTCACCTATTCCGCCGAGATCGATGGCAAGCTCGTGCGGCGCTCCTATACAATTGCGTCCTCGGCGGCACAGACTGCCTATGTGGAAACGACCATCAAGCGGGAGGAGCCCGGCATCTTCTCCGATTACATGCATGACAAGGTCAAGCAAGGCGATCTGATCGAAGTTACTGCGCCCTTTGGCGCCTTTACCTTCAGAGGCCAGGAAGCCGACAGCGTCGTCCTGATCGGTGGCGGCGTTGGAATCACCCCTTTGATGGCTGCCATACGCTATCTGTTCGATACCGCCTGGCGGGGCGACATCTTTCTGGTCTATGGCGCCCAGACCACCGAACACTTCATCTTTCGCGACGAGCTCGAGTATCTGCAACGCCGCATGCCGAACCTGCACGTGATCGCGACCATGGCGCGTGCAGAGGGCACCTCCTGGATGGGACCGCAGGGTCACGTGACCAAGGAGCTCCTGAGCCAATCGGTTCCAGATATCCAAAAGCGGCGCGTCCACCTCTGCGGCCCGCCCGGCATGATGGAGGCCATGAAGAAGCTCCTCGCGACGGTCGGGGTGCCGTCCGACCAGGTGAAGACCGAGGCGTTCGGACCGGCGCGCGGCGCCGTGCCCCCACCCGGTGTGACGCAGGTGCTTACGGCCGAGCGGGCCGGTCCTGCGGCGGCGGGTGCGCCGCCTGCCGCGCCTGCCATTGGACCGGCAACGGCAACCATTCGGTTTGCCAAGGCCAACAAGATCGCGGCCCTGCCGCCCGACAAGACAGTGCTCGAGGTCGCCGAATCCCTAGGCGTCCCGATCGATTATGCCTGCCGCGTCGGGGTTTGCGGGACCTGCAAGACGAAACTCCTCGACGGCCAGGTGACGATGGAGGTCGAGGACGCCCTGACACCCGAGGACAAATCCCAGAACATCATTCTCGCCTGCCAAGCCAAATCCGTCGGCAATCTGGTTGTCGAGGCCTGAGATGAATCAGACCGAACGGCAGATCGCCGAGGCTGTACTCTCTGTCATCCTCTTCCTCGTGCCGGCATTCTTGTTCCACACCGCGCCGCGCTTTGCCGGAAGCCTGACAGGCTTTGTGCTCGGGGTGGCCGCTGCCAGCTTGATGGTTTCGCTTTTGATCTACCCGCTGGTCAAATATACGGGCTGGCTCAAGCGTTGGGTGACCCGGATCGTGTCACTACGCACCCTATTGACGTTTCACGTCTATGCCGGTGTCTTCGGCGCGTTTCTGGCCGTCCTGCACACCGGCCACAAATACCAGAGCCAACTCGGAATCGCGCTTCTCGTCGCGATGTTGATCGTGGTGGCGACCGGGTTCGTAGGCCGATATTACCTGCCGCAGACGTCTCTTGAGCTGAAGGAGGCGGAGTCGCACCTGGCCACCCTTCGCGGGACCTACAATCAGGCAGCGGAAGCGCTTGCCGATCGCCAGGCCCTTGAGGACGCCGCTGCCGCCAATATCAGCGCGCCAGCCCTGCAGAACGTCTCGATGCTGCAGGTCGTTGAAGGTATCGCCGATCTCGAATATGCCATCGGCTCACGCGAGATCTTGAAGAGGGTGTCGATGCGCTGGATCGTGGCGCACGTCGTGGCCGCAATCCTCATGTACACCTTGCTAGCCCTGCACATCGCAGGAGAAATTTACTACGGGCTACGGTGGCTGTCGTGAAGCCGCTCAATGCATTTTACCTTCTGCTAATCGTCGCAGGCCTGCTTGCCGGCGGCACGGCCATTGCGATGCTCTATCGCACCGGATCGGCATCGATTCCGGGATGGCAAGAAACCTTCCAGCCCGGTCCCCTCTCCAAGGAGCATGCGTTCTTGAGCGGCAAGTGCGAAGCGTGTCATACGCCTGCGCGCGGTGTTGAAGCTCAGACCTGCATCGAATGCCACGCCAACGCCGCCGTGGATCTGGCCAAGCAGCCGACTGCCTTCCACGCCACGGTCCAGGATTGCCGCGGCTGCCATAGCGAACATGAAGCGGCCGGCCGACCGACCCGAATGGATCACGCGAGCCTTGTGCGAATCGGCTCGCACCTTACGAGCGGAGCGGCGGGTCATGCGGGAGCGACCCGGCAGATGGTCAAGGACATGGCGGATTTTCTCGGCGTCTCGGTGTCACCTGGGGCGGAGCGAAGTGCTCTTAATTGTGCCAGCTGCCACAGCAATCAGGACCCGCATCAGGAGCTGTTCGGGCGCAATTGCGCAAGCTGCCATGATACCGAGACTTGGCGGGTCGCTTCGTTTCTGCATCCCTCTCCCGCGTCAAAGATCTGTGCGCAATGCCATCAGGCTCCGCCGAGCCATTTCACCGAACACTTTGCGGTCGGTTCGATGGGTGGACACGGAAGCACGCAGATCAATCAATGCTTCCAATGCCACAAGACGAACTCGTTCAAGGACCGCAAGGAAGGAGCTGGTGTCGGCATGCACTGACGTCTTCAGATTGGTAAGCTGGCCTCCGCTTACGCGGCGCCAACACACTCACAGCCCAGCGGCACCAACGACCCAGATCAACAGGACGATTGACGACGGATGGCCGGCATGACGTCGACGACGCCCATAGGATTGTCCGCTGGAATGCACCACGGGAGGACGAAAGCGTGTCCTCGACCAAGAGCATGACCGAGAAGCGCTACAGCGAAGCGATCGATCGCCTCACGTGGGAAATCACGGCGATTCACGCCCATTTGGAGGAGATCCAGCGAGTTTGGGCACGAGTGCTCGGGATCAGCAGATCTCAATGGATGATCCTGATGGCGATTTCCGATCTGGATGACGGGAGCGGCGTCCCGGTTAAGACGGTTGCGAAGATTTTGCATGTGGATGGGTCCTTTGCTACAACCCAATCCAATCTGCTCGAAAAGATCAAGCTGGTGCGACGACGACCTTGTCGAATGGACGGCCGAGTCGTCCGGCTCTTTTTGTCAGACAGAGCGCTCAAGCTGCCGGCTCGCGAGAGCGAACGGAATCAAGCCGTCACCGATTCCGTGTTCACGGACTTTGAAGAGGCCGAGCTCAACAAACTTATCGCCCAACTGACACTACTCGAACGGCGGCTCAAGACGGCAAAGCTAAGAGTGACGCTCGAGTTGTAAGCCTCGACTTCTCGCCACGAGGACGGTCAAGTCAAGGAAAGGAACGGGCTGTTCTCGTCAAGCAATTGCGGCAGGCCGCTATAGAGGCAACCTCAGAAGCCGCTCAGGTCATGCTGGAGAGCGATGGTGCTCTTGTATGCCTATATGCCAAGCCGAGACCGCTTCCGTGCTCATCACCTGAACGCCGTTGTCTCCCGCTCCTCAAGGTCAGACTAAAGCACCCGCTTCGCTCCCGGGATTGTTCGCAAGGCCGCCGTTAGACCCCAGCTCAACAAAACCGTGGACACGAATGCGATCAGGGCCTTGGCGATCGCGGGGACATCGAAGTTAAACAGCCAGTATTGGATCCAGAGCACGATCGGGTAGTGGACTAGAAACATGCCATAGGCATGTGCCTGCATCCAATCTAGCACGCTAAAGCCCGAGCGTTTAAACCTCAGAAAGTAGCCGAAGATCGCAAATAGAATGGCCGCACTGAACGTCACAAAGAACAGGCCATAGCTCGCCTCATACCAATCCGGCAGCCATACCGGATTTTGCAGGATTTCACGCTTGACGTAAATAAGCACCCACAACAGACAGTAGGCGACGAGCGCTGCGACGATCCAGCTCCAACCGCTTTTAGCGAGCCGGCCATCCGCACTTAGCAGACCGCGATCGAGAGTCGCGGCGCCCACGCCTGCCCCGATAAGGAAGTAGGTAGGATATAGTAGAACGCGGCTGGCCTGCAGCGAGAGCGGTCCAATCTCAAACCAGCGTCCCGCTCCAAAATAGACCCGCATCGGAATGTAGACGACCGCCGTAACAGCAAGCACCAGAATGAATAATTCGGTCGGTCGCCCATAGCCGCGCACAGCCAAACGATTGATAGGATCGAGCAGTTTAGGTGAGAGATGAAACAGGAGGCAGGCTGCCAAGTCAAAAACGAGCAGCACCCAGATGAACCAGATCGGTCCGCTTGGCCAAGGCCCGACCGTGATTGTCTTCCACCAGAACATAAGAAAGCTCGCGTCTGGGCGCTGGCGCAGTTCGATCGCGTAGTACGCAACCGGAATGATGGTGAGCACGCCGATCACAAACGGCAAGCCAAGCCGAAATAGGCGCTCACGCAGAAAGACTTGCAGCTCTTTGTGCGCGAGGCTCGGCCAGACGAACAAGCCTGACAGGAAAAAGAACGTCGCCATGAAGAAGCTGTCTGTGGCGAGCACGACCATATCAAAGCCGATCCACGACTTAGGGTCGGTATGACCGAAATAGGTGTAGGCAATCACGGAGTGGTGCAGAAGCACCATCAGCATCAGGAACGTGCGCGCGCGATCCAGCGCAACATCGCGTGACTTATCGGTCGCGGCCGGCACATTCGCAACCACCGCTGCATGGAAGCTCGTTCTCATGCGTGCGCTCCCGGCCAACTGGCGATCATGAAAAGCCGACGGCGTGACCCTGATCTTGTAGTACCCCAACCGATCGCGGTTGCGATCGCGAATAATTTTAGGATATCTCCCCCCGCTTGCAACCGCTTGATGCAGATCAAGATTCGAGGACAACAAGATCGTGCCTACTGTCCCCGAACGGGCGGCTTTCGAGATTTCAGACCCGCCACAGAATCACCGAGAGAGTGTCGGTGTTTGCGTACGAGCGCCCCTCCTTCGGCTGTCAGACTGATCGGCGTGTTGGTTGGTTTTACGGGACTCGTGACAGATGATCGGTCGCTAGACGTCCTAAATTCCTCCACCGGTCTACGGCGTCAAAGCGCACGTGGGTGACGTCTCAGGTGGGGCGTCTCTATGGAAGGCCTCGGCTCGCGTCGGCCTCGCGATACGCGCAACGGAATCAGCGATGCGACCCGAACGCCCTTGAGATCGGCAATCGGTCGTCGCTAGACGCAATGCTGCGATCCAGAAACAATTGATACGCGTAAACATCAGCAGCAATCCCAGCACGGCCGCGACAGTCCCTCGACTCGGCGTCGGAGTCTTCTCGACAAGCGTCCGCAGGTTCATCATGTCGTCGGTCATCGGTGGTTTCTCAAATCGGGTTGAGCGTCGCGACCCAAACCTTACCGACGAATCATCGGTGGCCACCTGCCAAGCAGCTAGGCCGTGGGAGCGAGCAGCAGCAAGCTGCCGCCGATATCTTTTTCGCGGGCTTTGAGGGCGACGAGCTCAATGAATTTATCACCCGCCTGACATAGGTGAGACGGCGGATCGAGAAGGCCCGGTTAAGAGTGGCGCTTGAGTTATGAGCCCCTCGTCTCCGCCGCCATCAGTTGTGAAGGCCTTCATCTCCAGCCCCGCAAGCTTCGCAGGGCTGCCGCAATACCGGGCGCGGCTCCTGAGTACCTGCGACGTTTGATCATTCTGTGGTCGGTCCAGACCCGCCGGATCCGGGAACGGCGATACCGCGCGCGTGCGGCCAGACCAGGTGGTCGACCTGCCACCTCAAACCCTTCAATCTCATCTCGAATTCGATATTCGGATATTGCGGCTCGTTCATCCTCAGTGTCACTAAGAAGCGCGTCGGGGTCCGGAAGAACGCGTAGTTCGTTGCCTCCCACAACGTGCTCGATCGGCCCGATCTTCGTGCGTCCGAATACCAGGCGATGAGTCCGGACGGCGAGATGACGCGCTCGGCTACGGGATCGAACACATATGGACTTAAGGCCAGCGCGAAAGCGGCGCCAATCGCTTCCGGCCCGCTTGCGCCATAGGCGTGCGTTGCGAGTGACGTCGTAACGTCCGCTTTCAACTGGGTCCGAACGCTCGGCCAGTCGATCAGTTCTGCAACGACGCGGGTATCGCTGGCTTCCAGTGCCCGATCAAGCCGATACAGGGTCACATACGGATAAAATAGATAACTGGCGAGCAAAGCGCCGAAAACAACATATGCCACCGTGCGGCGGCGAATGTGATGCTGCGCCGCTATCACCTCGGTCTCCAGGTATGCCATGTCGATCTCCCGTCGCAGCTTCGCTACGTGTTCCGGTCCCCAGCAGGGTCCATGAGGTTGCCATGCAAGCCGTGACGTGTGTTGATCTGCCTCAATCCTAGAAGAATGGGATCGCCATCCTGATTGATCGCGTGGGATCGGTGGGAGAATTCGAGCTCTTGGTCTTCTTGTCGAAGGAGGCGACTTTATCTTTCCCGGCCCGCATCATTAGAACGAAATCGCCGTGAGTTCTCGGTTCAAGATGACGCTCATTCTTTTCAGTTCGGACCGATTGATAAGCGGTTTCATCCATATAACTATTGCCTCTCACACTGTCACAGTCGGTCGAGGAATTAATGGCATTCAAGTTCAAGGATGTGTTCTCGGGTACGCAGGCTGCACTGAGCGCTGACCCTGCCCAGGCGTTAGCGGCCTTCCGAGCGCAATCCCGTCTCGGAGACGGCGTTGACAGCGCCGTCGCGATTCGTCAGTTCAGCGTCCAGGTCGACGAGCCGGCGGGCCTCGGCGGGCAGGACACAGCGCCCAATCCAGTGGAGTACATTTTGGCGGCCCTGGGCTCTTGTCAGGAAATCACCTACCGACTCTATGCCGATGCGCTCGGCATTCCCCTCAATGGCGTTTCGGTTCGGCTTTCCGGCACGATTGACTTGCGCGGCTTGTTCGACGTCGAAGGGGACGTTCGGCCGGGTTATCAAGTCATTGAAGCCGAGGTAGTTTTGGACAGTCCGGCTTCCGAAGGCGAGTTGGCGCGCCTGAAAGAAATCGTCGACCGTCATTGCCCCGTGCTGGACATCTTACAGAATCCGACCCCGGTGCAGCTTTCACTTCGTGTGGACCCATTGCGGAGCGCGGCTGAGTGAGCCGCCTGCCGTTCGCGTCATCCCCCGGAAGGTCGCGTTCGAACGATCTAAATGGCTGATCAGTTCGGGAGGATAATGGTCCCGTGAGCCGGCCCTTTTGGCGGAGGCGGCTCGAGGGCTTCTGGCCCTGAGCATCCTCGTTGAGGGTACGTGCGGTCTTCCACTGCACAGCAGCACTTGAGCTTCCGGTTGGCTTACCCCTGTGGGTCACCGCCAAATTCGCGAGAATTCCCCGCCCTGTCCGAATTTGTCAGCTGAAGCGGCGAGCACCGCACGGAGGCGACGGGGCGCGTTGCGCGTCGTACCAGAAACCGCGTCATCTTCTGAGCGCATTACGTCAACAGACGAATGCTCGCTAGATAATCATGGATACTCAAGGGATGATCGCTTTTATAGCAGGTAAGGCGCCACTGCGTCCAACAAGCACGCGCAGGCTTGTTTATCGATTGTGGAGCTGTTTAAGGTCTCCCAGGTGAACGAGACCGCAAGATGTCAGACAGTCTTTCCAACCGCGGGTTGCCACTCATAACCAGGGGGGCATTGGTACTCGCCGCCTTTGCGACCGCCCTGGCGTTCAGCATCATTCTGCCCAACCTGCCGTCGAGGATTGCGGCAGTGTCCGGGTTCGACGATCCCGCGACGATCTCCCGGCATACAGGTTTCATGACGGCGGCCTATACGGCTGCCATTTTCGTTTCCGCTCCCTACCTTGGAAGGATCTCGGACGGCTGGGGCCGTCGTCCCGTGCTCGTCCTGGGTCTTGCAGGATTTTCGACCAGCCTGATGCTGTTCGAACTTACCAGCGATTTGTTGCTTCTTTACACGGCGCGTGCGCTGGCCGGGGTTTCGGCAGCGGCAATCACACCCGTGGCGCTCGCTACCGTTGGTGACTGGTCGCCCGACGATGGGTGGCGTGCGCGGCGGTTCGCTTGGATTGGAGCGGCAACCATGATCGGCTTTATGGTTGGTCCGCTGCTCGGCGGCACCTTGTCCATCCAGAGTTCGAAGCAAGCTCCTCCGCTGTTTTGGCCAATCGTGCTTGCGCTGGTTAGCGCTTGCGTGATCGCGCGGACTGTTCCCGTCTCGAAGAGACCCTCCAGTTCACATGCCAATGCATACGCCCTCCGCGGTGCCGATGACCAACGAACCTCCAAGAGCTTGCTTGTGCTGGCGGCGATCGTTGCGGGCTCTGTTGCTGCTTTTGACGTTCACCTGGCCTTGAGCGGCAATCTTGGCTCAAGCGCATCTGGGCTGACAATTGGATTGATGCTCGCCGAGTGCAGCGCCGTGATGTTGCTCGCCCAAATACTCGTATTCTCGCCGCTTGTGCCGCCGAAGGCGACCCGCTGGTTGATCGCGCCCGCACTGGGCATGCTTGGCCTCGCTCTTGCTCTCGCTTCGGCCGCCACAACGGCGGCGGTACTCGCGCTTGGCGTCGGCGCGATTGCGACAGCTGCAGGAATAGCTGCACCGATCATCACCTATTGGACCTCCCTGATCGCGGGTGAGCACCAGGGCGAGGATTTGGGCCGATGGATTGCGGTCACCAGCCTTGGTCAGGCCGTGGGCTCGGCCGCTGCTGGCCTGTTGCTGTCACATGGGTTATCCAACGCCATGTTCGCCATCGCAAGCGCGCTTGCACTCGCTGGGATGATCATCGCCGCGTGGTTGGCAAAGCGGTTGGCATAGCCTAACACCGGGATCAGCTGGTTTTCCGCAGAAATCGGGAGCTCCGCCGAGCCGGTATCACCCGAGCGCGCCGAGTTGGCTTCGGAGCAAATAACTTCTCCCATGGGTCCGTAGCGATGTGCAGTCGGAAACGGCATCAGCGGCCATCAGGCGTGCGCACCCCGAACCAGGAATCCCTGACCTGATGATGTGCACGGACGGATCATAGGATTCTGTCGGCAATCCGAGAACGCCAGGAGCGAGCCGGCCAACGGCCGCGAGCAGCGCGTAGGAGGACGTCACCCGCTCCCGCTGAGTCATAACCAGGGCGATCCGCGCATTCAGCACCGCCTGCTGAACCGTGAGCAGCTCGAACGTGCTGCGCTGGCCGGCGCCAAACTCGCGCCGGACGGATTCGAATGCGAACTCGGCCGCCTTCACCCGAGCTTGCGCCGAATCCACCTGCGCCCTCGTTGCAGCCAACACGCTCCACGCCTGCACGACGGTGGCCCGTGCGAGCTTGCGCACCGCTTTAAGCGACAGTCGTTTGTGACCGGTCATTTCCTTCGCGATTGCGCGTCAGTTTGCCGACGCCATGATTTGGGTCATCATGCGCAGAAACTGGCGATGGGTTTGGTCCGACATAAACGGCAGGGCTATCAGCAAAGTCAGGAAGGTAGCGATGATTTTGGGAACGTAGATCAGCGTCTGTTCCTGGATCTGGGTGAGCGCTTGGAACAAAGAGACGAGAACGCCAACGATTGTCCCGATGATCATCAATGGCGCTGATATCAATGCGACGGTCATAAGCGCATCCCTGGCAGCGTCGATGACTTCAGCTCCCGTCATCCGAATTCCTTAAGAAAACAACGAGATTCTGTGCATAGCCAACATTTGGTTAACACTTGGTTAATCGTTCGCGTCCCAAAAGGTCAACCGCTCCCACGCAATAAAGCGGCCTGAGCTTACCATTCTTCTTTTGATTCGCGACCGGGGGGCCCGGCGAGACGACGTTGATTCACCTGTCGCGCTTGATGGCACTTCAGCGCAAATTGGATGTGACGGCCACAGAATGTCGGGAACGCAAACACGACCGTGTTTCGCGCCCGGGAGCTTGCTTTTCGGGAATACCTCAAGCCGGAGAAAGGGGTCGATGAAGGCATGTTCGGCATCGCGAGCGCGCTTGCGCTCGCCGGTATGATCATCGCCGTGCGGCTATCTTGGCGGTTGGCTTAGCGGGTGAATGCCACCACCTTTTGCTTGTGGATTGAGAGACGCTTGCCGCTATTTTGTAAGCTGCGAAGTCGAAAATCGGCTCAGGCTGGTTTCCCGCTGAGACCACGACTTTCAACCCCACGCCCCCGCGTTGATGCCGGATCGAACACATTCTCCATTTGCCTATCTGCAACAATGGCTTTCGCAGTCGGAGCCGGCGTCAGCGGCCGTCGGGCGAGCGTACCCCGAACCAGGAGTCCCTGACCTGATGATAGTGCACGGACGGATCATAGCCCTCAGTCGGAAGCCCGAGCACGCCAGGAGCGAGGCGACCCACGGCCGCGAGCAGCGCGTAGGAGGACGTCACCCGCTCCCGCTGGGTCATGACCAGAGCGATCCGCGCATTCAGAAGCTCCTGCTGAACGGTGAGCAGCTCGAGCGTGCTGCGCTGGCCGGCGCCGAACTCGCGTCGGACGGATTCGAGTGCGAACTCGGCCGCCTTCACCTGAGCTTGCGCCGAATCGACTTGCGCCCTCGTTGCAGCAACCGCGTTCCACGCCTGCGCGACGGTGGCCCGTGCGAGCTTGCGCACCGCTTCAAGCGACAGTCGTTTCTGACCGGTCATTTCCTTCGATTGGCGGATCTTGGCGTACTCGCTGCCCCCCTGATAGAGGGGAATGACCACCCGGCTGATGATCGACGCATCGGTGCTCGTCGCTGGAAACAACAGATTCTGGTCGGGCATGACGTCCCAGCGGCGTTTCACACTCCCTTCCAGCGTCACCATCGGGTACAGCGCCCCTTCGGCAATTTTGGTCTGCAGAAGCGCGATATCGACGCCGTACATGGCGGCAAGAACGGCCGGGTGTTGGGTGCGCGCAAGTGCGATGGCGGCCTCGAGCGTCGCAGGAGCAAAGCGATCCACCGGTTGGCCGGGCGTCAATTTACCGGGGTCGCTGCCGATTACGCGAGTGAATGTGGCGCGCGACGAGTTGTACGTCGCCTGTGCCGCGAGCACCGCCGTCCGCGCCGCTGCAAGGCGAGCTTCTACTTGCGCCACATCGGCAGTCGTCAGGTCGCCGCTCGCTTGCCGGTTGCGGACCAGGTTCAGTTGCTCACCTAACAGGTCGAGATTGCGCTTCTGCAGTTCAAGGATCGCGGCATCGCGCAGTACATCCATATAGGCGGTCGCGGCATCCACCAGCACGGTCTGCTCCATGACGCGGAGCGCCTCGCGGCCGGCAAGCACCTGGTTTTCGGCCGCACGCACCCGGTTTGCCGTCTGGAATCCGTTGAAGATGGGCTGGCTCGCCGTCACCCCGACGCTGCGCGGGGTGGTGGTCGACCTTTGCTGCGCGCCATCGGCTCCCTTTTCGTTGAGGTAGCGAGGACCGCCGTCCGCAGTCGCTTCGATGCGCGGGCGGTAACCGGAGAGCGCCTGGGGCACCTCTTCGTCCGTGGCGCGCAGATTGGCGCGTTCCGCATTGAGCGTCTCGTTGTTGCGGTAGGCCTGAGCCAGCGCCTGGTCGAGTGTCTGCGCCGCTCCGGTGTGAACAGAGCATACCGCGACGACCGCCATGGCCAGTAACCGAGTTGACGTACGCGCAATGCTCATTGAAGTCCCCGGATCGCGATACCGAGCCAGGTCTGCTCCCCGCCCTGCGGCGTCGTCCTGCGAGATTACCCAGCCCCCGAATGCGACAATAGCGTCTGGACAGGAGATGTGCAAAGCTCGCGCCCTTAGAGTTGGGCGCGCCGTGGGGAGTTTTGGCGTTGTCGTGTCGCGCGCCTGCCTTCGGTGAATGGCTGCGGTCACGTCGTGCGTCACCGCCGGCGGCCAAGTTTGAATGGAATGCCCAAGCAACGAAGCATAGGGTCAAACGCGCGCAAAGGGAGCATTGGCAAAGCCGGACGCTGCCGATCCATGTGGGTCGGGCGAGTCCGTGGGGTCGTTGATAATGACTGGCAACAGCAATTTCGTTTCTGATCCAATCATCGCGGCGCTGCTCTCGGAAGTGAGCGCAAAGTTGGCGGAGATCGTCGAATCGGGGACGACCTTTCGCATTGATCTGCGACGGCTTCCATTGCCTGCAGGCGGTACCGCCGCGCTGCGCGACTTTCTTGGCAACGGGCAGGTGGATGCAAGTTTTAGGGGCGTGGGATCATGCATTTTTTCGGAAACGGCTGTGGCCGGCGTATGGTGGGGTCAGCAGTACAACACCGGCGGTGATCTTGTCGGCGAATTTATCGAAATTGCCTATTTCCCAGAACTATTGAAGTGCGAGACCGCCGAGATCGAACAGGCCATGAAAGATCTTCGGCTCAAGATCCGCGACGCTCAGCAGATTCGTGGTAGCGGGTCGGAATCGAGCTCCTCGACCAACCGTTCGCCGCCGAGCTCCGTTTCCAGCACGACGTAAGGTCCATCTTCGCCCACGACGCCGATTTCTGCTGCGTCTTCTCCGCCCGGCAGGTCGCGCCAAGACTGCACCAGCCGTTCGGCTGAAGACGGATCGGCGACAGCCACGATCCTGCCCTCACAGGCCAGATAGAGCGGATTGTAGCCGAGCATATCGCAGACGGCCTGCACCTCACCGCGCAGCGGAATCTTGCGCTCGAACAGGCGCACGCTTTTGGCCGTCGATCGAACGATCTCGTGGGCGACGCTTGCCAGTCCGCCGCGAGTCGGGTCGCGCATGAAGCGGATGCCTCGCTGCATTAGGGCGCTTCTAGCAAGCGGAAGAACACTGGCGCAGTCCGACTGCAGCGTCCCCGTGAGACCAAATTGCTTGCGGGCAAGCAGGACGGCCGTTCCATGATCGCCGACCGAGCCGCTGACGATGATGCGGTCGCCCGGGAGGATCCGATCGAGGCCAAGGACGATGTCAGGGCCGCGAAACCCCAAACCGGTCGTGGCCAGGTAAAGCCCCCCGCCCTCGCCATTACGGAGGACTTTGGTGTCGCCCGTCACCACCTTGACCGAAGACGTCCGCGCCGCCGCGGCCATGGAGGCGACCAGACGCTCGAGGCGCGCGCGTTCGAAGCCCTCCTCGATAAAGCAGTTCAGCGCGATGTAAAGGGGCTCCGCCCCCGACACCGCGAGGTCATTGACGGTGCCATTGATCGCCAGACTTCCGATGTCGCCACCCGGAAACTCCAGCGGATCCACCGTAAAGCCGTCCGAGGTCAGGGCCGGAAGACTGCCGGCTGGCAGCATCGGCAAGATCGCTGCATCGGCATTTGTGTCGAACAGGTCGTTGTGGAGATGTCGGCGGAAAACCCCTTCAATCAGCTCACGCATCCGTCTGCCGCCGTTGCCGTGGGCCAGCGAAATGCGGCTCAAGTCGCGCGAGGAGTGCTTTGCGTCATCGGGTTTCATAGGGCTTTCCGCGCAGAAAATTCAACGATCTGACCATAACTTAGTCCGCCGTCATTCATCGGTATGCGTTCATGCAGGAGAACCGTGAAGCCGTGCCTGCTCAGAGCGGCCGCCGCGTCCTCGGTCAGTAGCTTGTTCTGGAAGACGCCGCCCGTCAGTCCGATGATATTGGTGCGATTGGCCGCACCATGATGCAGGGCCTCGCGAACCAGGGTTGCTGACAACGCACCATGGAAGCGTCCGAGCCGCTCGCCAACCGACAACGACGCATCCACGAGTATTGGAACCAGCGGAGTCCAGTCGATCCTTCGGATGGTGCCCTCGGGGCGAACCGGGAGAGCGGGCTCTAGGCTGATTTCACCTGACGCGCTCTCAACAAGCGCCGGCGCCTGGCCGTCGTAACTGCCGCGCTCGATGAGGCCCACCATCGCAGCCGCGGCATCGAACAGCCGCCCGACCGAACTTGACATCATGCCGGCACCGGCAGCCCATGCGCGGCCATAGGCTGCTGCACCTGTATGGACGCATTCCCAGTGATGATGCGCCTCCAGCGCCAGCGTGTACGCACTGCGCCACGGCTCGAGTGCGACGCGGTCGCCGCCGATCAATCGAAACGGACGCAGGCTGCCGACCCTCTGCCAATGTCCTGGCGAACCATAGAACGTCTCGCCACCCCACAAAGTGCCGTCAGAGCCAAGCCCAAGGCCGTCCCAGGTGAACACCAGCATCTTCTCGACACAACCACATTCGCCGGCCAGTGCAGATGCATGAGCCGTATGGTGCTGGATCCCGATTGCGGGCACTTCTTGCCGCAAGGCCCACCGCGTGGACGTGAAATCTGGATGGGCGTCGTGGAGGATGCATGTTGCATCCGTCGCATAGAGTCTTTGAAGGTCGTTGGCAACTTGCTCCAACGTTGTCTGTGAGCGCAAGGATCCCATGTCCCCGATGTGTGGAGACACGACGACCCGGTCGCCTAGCCCGAGCGCCACCGTGGCCTTGAGTTGCCCTCCGCAGGCGAGCACGGCGTCAGCCGCCGCATAGGAGTTGTGCAGGGTGACGGGTGCCGAGCCGCGGCCAAGCCTGATCGATCTGGCCCGCCCGCCTATCACCCGCCAGACCGGATCGTCGGCAGGGCGCTGGATGGGGCGATCATGGTGCAGGAAGGCGTCGCAGCAGCGGGCGAGCCGCTCCTCGGCCTCGTCCGGATCGGTGATCACGGGCTCGCCACTGATGTTGCCGCTCGTTGCGACCAGCACACCATCAAATTCGCTCAGGATCAGGTGGTGCAAAGGGCTATAGGGGAACATCAAGCCGACCTCGCCAAGTCCGGGCGCAACGGCGGCCGCGATCGGCGCGTCCGCGCGCCGCCGCACCAGCACGATTGGCCGAACGGGGTCGCAAAGGGCCGCTTCTTCGATTTCATCAAGATCAGCGATCGTTCTGGCAAATCGATGCCGGTCGTTGCCGCCCGGCACCATCACGGCAAGCGGCTTGTCAGGCCGTCCCTTCCTGTTGCGAAGCCTGAGCACCGCGGTCTGATTCGTCGCATCGCACATCAGGTGGTACCCCCCGATACCGCGAACGGCCACCGTCAGGCCGTAGCGCAAGGCCTCGACAGAGGCGGCAAGCGCTTGTTCGCTGCCAGAGATCTCCTCGCCATTCGCCTTCCTGAATACCAATTTCGGGCCGCATTCGGGACATGCCAAAGGCTGCGCGTGAAACCGCCGGTCCTGCTGGTTCTCAAACTCGTGCAGGCAGTTTCGGCACAGTTCGAAGCCCGCCATCGAGGTGTTGGGGCGGTCGTAGGGCAGGGCGGTGATAATGGTGTATCGCGGGCCGCATTGGGTGCAATTGGTGAAAGGATAGCGATACCTGCGCTCTGACGGATCATCTATCTCGACGAGACAGTCGTCGCAGAGGAACAAATCGGGCGGTAGCTCCGCATCGCGAGTCGAACCAGCTTTGCTTTCGAGGATCGAAAATTCGCAACAATCGGCTCGTGGCCGCAGGCTAACCGACCTAATCATCGGCCGCGCCAGCGGTGGCGTTTGCGCGATCAGGCCGGCCGCAAAGCGGTCGAGCGCGTCAGGCTCGCCGCTGGCAAGCACGGACACATGGCTTGCCTCGTTCTTCACCCAGCCCACAATTTGGTGAGCGTCCGCGAGACGCTTCACGAACGGTCGAAACCCAACGCCCTGGACACGACCGACGATTTCGAACAGCCGTGTCTCGCTCCGCGTTTCGATGGTTTCATTCCTGTTCATCTGAGCGCCGAGAGCTGATCGGCGCAGATCCATTTGCGAGTCAAGCGCAGCACCAATCCGGCGGCCAACGGCACCGCTGTCGCGACTCGGTCGCTCAGGCCTTCGCCCCAATCGATGCCTTGAGGATGAATACCGATCAGCGCGCGACGGCGCGGCAGAAGGTCCTCCATCCGAGCCATATCGAACAGTTCCCTTAGCCCGATCTCGTGCGCGGTATGCTTCGAGGTGCCGAGGAACGTGTCGAGCTCGTCACCGACCAGGCAACGAACCGCCCCGGCCTCATCTCCGATCATCGCAGCATCGATGACGATGAGACTACTGGCGGTTTCAATGATCGGCAGCAGATTGAAACTCAGCGTACCGCCGTCGATGATCGCCAGCTTTGCGCTCGGTTCCGGACCGTCGCGCAGGTACCGGATCACATGAACGCCTACCCCCTCATCACCGAGGAGCACGTTACCGATGCCCAAGACAGTGACTGCTGGACCAGCGGCATGCGGTGCGGAGGACATCGGCGCTCACCTTGCTGCGCGGACCGCGCTGCCGCCACCAAAGGCATGGCGGCCGCTGCGGTAGCCGGCAGTCCACCACACATGGCAGGCCCCTTCGTCCGACACCATGCAAGGACCGATCGGCGATTCGGGCGTGCAGCCAGACCCGTACAATCGGCAATCGGTTGGCAGGACTCTGCCGAGAATGACCCGCGCGCAGTCGCAACCTGGGGGCATTTCGCCGCGACGAGGGCGTTCTATTGCTTCGTCCAACGGAAAGTCTATCCTTGCATCGTGGCCGGCATATTCGGGCCGGAGGCGGAAACCGGATCGGGGGATGACGCCGATGCCGCGCCAAGCGGCGTCCGTCACCTCCAGGGTTTCGTCAAGATACCGGCGTGCGACGGCATTGCCGCCGGGGCTGACGGTTTTGGGATAGCAGTTGTCTAGAAAATACCGGCGTTCGAGCAGCTGCCGAAGCGTCGAATAGGTGGCTGCCAGCAAGGCGTCAGCCGTGAAGCCCGCGATCGCGGCGGGCATGTGGTGATCGCGAACCACGAACTCCCATTCCTCAGGGCCCATGACGGTTGCGACGTGCCCCGGCGCGATCAAACCGTCAAATCCCGGCTCTTCGGACTGAAGGAGCATGGCGACCGCTGGCCATGTCAGCCGCCCGGAAATCAGGAGCTTAAGATTCGGAGGAAGGCCCATCGCGATCAGCGCAGCGACGGGAGCAAGCGTGGTTTCAAAGCCGGCGACGAAGAAAACCACCGTCTTGCGCGGGTTCTCCCTGGCAATAACGGCAGCTTCGCTCGGACTCGCGATGGGGCGAACATCCGCGCCGAGCGCGATTGCCTGCTCAAGCGAGCGCGGCTGGCCTTTCGGTCCATTGACGGGGACGCGCAGCATATCGCCGAACGCAACCAGGATGACGGACTTTGTCAGCGACAGTTGGATAGCATGGAAGACATCCTCTTCCGGGCAGACGCAAACCGGGCATCCTGGGCCCGGAATCAGCTGCACCGCGGGCGGAAGCAGGCCTCTGATGCCTGAGGTCGCAATCGTCCGCTCGTGGCCACCGCAGACGTTGAGGATCCGAACCGGCGAATCGAGCGGGAGGTCCCTGATCCGGTCCAGCCAAATGCGAGCAGGCGAGCTCATCAAGCCTCTCCTGCTTCAACCGGAGTGGTTGCGTTGAGGAATGGGCCGGCGCGATGATCGGCAAGGCGCTGGCGGAGCCACGCCAGCCATTCGCCCACGTCGGCCGACTTGGCAACCGACGTTCTCAGAAGCGGACCGTCGTAACCTGATGCCTTGAGCGTTGCTGCTGCTCGATCCACCTGAAAGTCGTCCAGGTACGGCAAAAGATCCGATTTCGTGAGCATCACGAGATCGCTCTTGCGGAAGATGATCGGATATTTGGCCGGCTTGTCGTCACCTTCCGTGGCCGACAAGAGGGTAACATTGCAGTGCACTCCAAGATCGAATGAAGCGGGGCATACCAGATTGCCCACATTCTCAATGAACAAAACGTCGACGCCGTTCAGATCGAGCTCATGGAGCGCATGATGCACCATGGTCGCATCGAGGTGACAGGCGCCGCCGGTCGTAATCTGGAGGGCGGGGACTCCCTTTGCTCGGATTCGGGCGGCATCGTTCTCGGTTTCGAGGTCGCCCTCGATGACAGCGAAACCGAGCTCGGAGCCGAGGGCATCAATTGTTGCTTCGAGAAGCGAGGTTTTGCCGGATCCGGGGGAGGACATCAAATTGATTGCAAGCAGACCGCTCTCATCGAAATGCTGCCGGTTGTGGCTGGCGATCCGATCGTTGGCGGCGAGAATATTGCGGATCACGCCTTCCTCCTGGGCAAGCCCGCGTACCGACACAATTGTGCTATGTTCCGAAGCCCTGTGTGGAAGATGAAGCCGGTGCTTGTTGTTGGCGGCGCAGCCGCAATGGCTACACATGCGGGGCCTCCTCCTCCGTGTTCAGGTTCGCCGATCCGCCGGCTACTGGTGGATCTGAGATGCCCGGGACGTCGGGTGCGGAAAATTCGACCGCCGCGATCGACAGTTCGTCGCCGCCGATGACCTTTACCCGAAATGAACCGCAGAACGCGCAAAGCAAGCGATTGGGACGTGTTACGTTTTCCAGGCCGCACTCCGTGCATTTGACGCGTGGATCGCAGCGCGCGATCGTGAGATGCGCATGTTCCGCTTTCGTGCCCGAGCGCGCGACCTCGAATGCGCGAAGAAGCAGGCCTGGGTCCGTACCCGAGAGCTCACCGACGCGGATTGCGATATGCGCAATGCTGTCCTCGCCCGCCTCCTGCGCGAGGCGCTCGACTTCGGAAATCAGAGCCCAGCAAACCGAAAGCTCATGCATGCGAGTCGTTGTCCCCTGCGGCAAGCATGGCGTCGAAGATTTCCCAGGTGGACTCGGCCTCCCGCTCGTCGATGAGCTGGATCGCATAGCCCAGGTGAACCAGGACGTGGTCACCGACCGAGACGTCCTGGTCCTGCAGCAGGAATAGGTTCACCTCGCGCGAGACGCCCTTGATGGAGCATTGCGCGAGGAATCCTTCGATTCTATCCACCCGCATGGGGATGGCGAGGCACATGATAGTCTCCGACGATCTACGGCGGCATCGCGACCAGGATCGGTCTGAGCCCCTCGACAAGCCTCTGGCGCTGTTGATCCGACAGGCTCGCACTGAGGCGCGCAAGAGCCAGCCCAAGACCACGCATGCTCGCCACGTGTTTGGATGATTGCAGTTCATGGACCTTGAGTAACGTCACCGGATCCTTGGTGGCAGCTTCGGCAGCATCGGAGGGACGCTGCAGCGCGCGTGCGGCTGCGTCGAGGAGGTCGAGCCACGCCGGCTCCTGGGCCGTCGTTATTCCGACCGCATCATGCAAGGCTGCCATCTTGCCAGCCAGTTCGTCGTCTGACAGCGCCGGCGGCGCGGCCGTGTTCGTTTGGCGTTCGGAGGGCGGGACACTGGCTTGCCTGCCCTCCGGCACTGGGACCGAAGATTGATTTGCGCCCGGCGGCATACCCATTGGGCTTGTCGAGCTCTCAGCGTTCTCTGCCGTTGTGCTCTTGGGTCCAGAGGGTAGCTTTTCACCGGGCACGCGCGCTGTTTGGGTGGTGTCGGCTCCCCCTGGGCAGAAGAAGCTGAAATCGCCGGTTGTTCGTCCCCTGATGAACTCGTTCCAGTTCGGTTCGATCCGATGTTCCGGAGACGTGTCGAACGTGCCGAGATGGTGGCACATCGCGCAATGCGGCTGGTGCGCTCGAACCCGCAAGCGCCCCCGCTCGATGCAATAGTTATCGATCAAGTCGCCATAGCCGTCGCCCGGGCGGGCGAGGGCGGGCGAGCTTTGGCAACCAAGAAGGACAAGGGCGAATATAGCAACTTGCGAGGAGACTCTCAGATCGCGCTGGCTGTCCGCGCTCCCTATGCGCTTGAAGTATTGCCTCATAGCACCCTCACGCGGACCAGTTCTTCACCCTTGGGATCAACGACATGAACGGCGCACGCCAGACACGGATCGAAACTGTGAATCGTGCGCAAGATCTCCAAGGGACGGGAGGGATCCTGCAACTTGTGCCCGCGTAACGCCGCCTCGTAGGGCCCCTCTCGCCCTGCTGCGTCGCGGGGGCCGGCATTCCAAGTGCTGGGGACGACCGCTTGATAGTTGCCGATCCGTCCCTCCTCGATCGTGAGCCAGTGAGCCAGTGCGCCGCGAGGCGCTTCCATCATGCCCACGCCGCGGGTTTTCTTCGGCCAGGTCGTGGGATCGAACAGCACATCATCGAAGGTGCGAAGATCGCCACGCGCGATGTTGGCCATCAGCGCATCGTACATGCCCGGCATCATGTCGGCGATCAATTTGGTCTCGATGGTGCGGGCAGCGACGCGGCCGAGCGTAGAGAACAGGGCGGAGATCGGAAGTCCCAACCGTCCGAGGCTGTGGTCGACGAGTCCTCGCGTCCGCACCTCTCCGCTTGCATAGAGAATTAGAACACGCGCAAGCGGCCCGACTTCGACCGGCAGACCCTTCCATCGCGGCGACTTGATCCATGAATAGGACTGGTCAACATCGAGCTGCTCGTAAGGCGGCTTCGGTCCCGTATAATCGAGCTTCGTCTCGCCGTCGTAGGGGTGCAAACCGACTTGCTTGCCTGCCGAATAGCTGTACCAGGAATGAGCGACGAACTCCTGAATTTCCGTCGGGTCCTCGAAATTGACCGGATGTACCTTCGCAAGATCCCTGTTGATGATGACGCCTGGTGGAAACTGCAAGGTGTTTCGCTCGGCGGCACCTACTCCTGTCGGAAATTCGCCGTAGGACAGGAAGTTTCCGACGCCTTCGCCCCGCGTGGCCCAGTCCTTGTAGAATCCGGCGATCGCAAGCGTGTCGGGCAAATAGACCTGATCGACGAACTGTCGCATCTTGTCGATGACTTCTCCGACGAGGCGCAAATTGTCTCCGTTGACCGCGGTTGCGTGTGAGGTTGCGGAGATCGCACACGGCACCCCACCAACGACGAAGTTGGGATGCGGGTTTTTCCCGCCGAAAATGGCGTGAATCTTGACCACGTCGCGCTGCCAAGCCAAGGCCTCCAAATAATGCGCAATTGCGAGCAGATTCACCTCTGGTGGAAGCTTGTACTCCGGGTGCCCCCAGTACCCGTTCGCAAAGATTCCAAGCTGACCGCTCTCCACGAAACCCTTCAGCCTTTGCTGGACAGCGCCGAAATATGCCGGAGAATTGTTCGGCCAAGGGCTCAAGCTCACCTGCAGCTTTGAAGTCGCGGCCGGGTCTGCCTTGAGTGCGGAAACCACATCGACCCAATCGAGCGCATGCAGATGGTAGAAATGCATGACGTGGTCATGCACATATTGAGCGGCAATCATCAGATTGCGGATGTGCTGCGCATTCTCTGGGATCACATAGCCGAGTGCGTATTCGACAGCCCGGATCGAGGCGATGCTGTGGACGACCGTGCAGACGCCGCAGAAACGCTGAGTAAACGCCCACGCATCCCTGGGATCACGCCCCTTCAGGATCAATTCGATGCCGCGCACCATCGTGCCCGAGCTGGATGCACGGGTGATCACGCCCTGAGCATCCGTCTCCGCTTCGATCCGAAGGTGCCCCTCGATTCGCGTAACGGGATCGACGACGATCCGCCGAGGCTGCGAGGCGGGCGCATTCTTGGCCGCAGCCGTGGGCTTTTCGCCTGCCTTCTTAGAAGAGTTTGCCATAGAAGCCGCCCTCGCGATCCCAGAATTTCGGTTGGGCGCAGCCGAGGCAGCCGTGACCCGAGAACATCGGGAAGCTGGTCTTCTGGTTCCACTTCACCGTTGTGCATGCGTTGAACGTCGTAGGTCCCTTGCAACCAAGATCCTTGAGGCAATACCCCTTTTGTGCGCCCTCATCGTCAAAGCTTTTGGCGAACAGTCCCTGATTGAAGAAGGGCAGTCTCGGGCAATCGTCATGAACGGTCCGCCCGAAAAACGGAATGGGGCGTCCCAGATTGTCGAGATCAGGCGGTTTCCCATAAGTGAGAAAATACACCACAACACCGGTCATCACCTCCGGGACCGGCGGACAACCCGGAACGTTGATGATGGGGGCCGCGACGTCCTTGTTGTCGATGAGCTCGCGCAGGGCATCGTGAACTCCGCCCGCTCCGGTCGGGTTGGGCGAGGCTGCAGGGATCCCCCCATAAGCGGCGCAAGTGCCGACCGCAATGATGAGCGCCGCTCCTTTTGCTGCACCGCGCACGAGATCGCGTCCGCTCTTTCCACCGGTTGTGGAGTAATATCCATCCCGATCAAGCGGAATTCCGCCGTCAATCACAAGCACGTATTTGCCGAAGTTTTGCTCAATCGCCCTGTCGCGCGCCTGTTCGGCGGCGGTTCCAGCGGCCGCCTGCAGCACATGATGATAGTCGAGGGAAAACTGATCGAACATCAGGCTTTCGAGCGTCGGCTCGAACGAGCGTAGAATCGACTCGCTGCAGCCGGTGCATTCCTGGACGGACAGCCAGATGACGCTGGGGCGAGGCTTGGTCGCAAGCGCTTGTGCGATCGCCTGGCTTGCGCTCGGCGGCAGGGCAAGAATCGAAGCCGTATAGGCGCACCAGTTCAAAAAATCGCGCCGCGACACGCCTTGACGGCGAAGATGGTCCAGCAGCGTTGGGTGGTTGTCCCGTTCTTCCATTGCCGCGTAGCCTCCCCGAAAATGCTACCTTGGCGCTAAATGCCCCGCAAGAGCCAAAGCGACCAGAAACTTGTCTCGAGAGTGAGGCGAACTCGAGCGCACCAACTCGCTGAGAAAGACGCTAAGGGCCGCTATTTATTACAGTGAACAAGGATGGCTGCTGGCGCCGTTGAGGCGTTGCTCACGAGCAATTCGAGCAAATGGTAAATGGTTGATCACGCTATCCCTAGCAACTGGATTGCGGAAGACGAATGAAACCTATCGTGGCTCGGACGCGCGGGTGCGCATCAGGTATTTCCGATCGAGCGCTCGCGGGCGATCCGGTCGGCGAGGCCCAGGGCCCGGGAGCACCATGCCCTGCACTGGTGCTTCGCTGTCTCCCAAATCAGATCGGCATGTTCACCATGGCTCTACAATCACGAGCACAGTCACGACAGAGCGAGGCGCAATGCGCCATTTGCTCGTCTCCGGTAATGATCTCGCAATCGTTGGCACAGGCATCGCACAGTTGCGCACAGGCGCCGCAAATCGCTCCGTGCTGCGGCGACCTGCGCATCAGCGAGTTAGCCGTCATCTGGCACATCTCGGCGCAGTCGAGCAGCAGCGCCAAATGCATGGGCGCGACGTGGGCGCCGCCCTTTTCGGAACAATATCGCGCCGTCTCTAGGCACATGCGGTGCGACTTGATGCAAATATCGATGCAGCTCTCTCGGGTCATTGGGCCCTGTCCCATGCCCGGCATTCCCATCCCCGGCATGCCAGGCGTCTGAGCCCGGGCGATGCCGCTGGATGCGGCCAACACGAGGCACGATCCCAGGACGTTACGTCGATTCCACATGACTAAATCTCCTGTCCTAATCGTAAGAGCGACTAATGGAACGGCTAACACCTACTCGTTGCAGAGCCGAGGGGATGGGCTGGCGGCTGTCGTCGCCGAAGTTGTCGATCGGCCATCGAGCAGGTGACGGTAACGCGAGGCCGCGCACGACAGGCCAGGCACGCCCAACCCGCAAGACAGCAATTGATTCCAAATCTCCTCGGCATTTTCGGCAAAACGAAACAGCGTGCAGTCCGACTTGTCGACCGTGCCACTGGCGATCAGCGCATCGAAGTTGACCGCCGCGCGCCAGTACTTCTCGTCAAACAGGACGATCGGGATTGGCGGCGACTTTCCGGTCTGACGGAGCGTGAGAATTTCAAAGAGTTCGTCGAACGTGCCAAAGCCGCCCGGAAAGGCGACTAACGCATTGGCTCGCATCGCCAGATGCATCTTGCGCATCGCAAAGTAGTGAAACTGGAAGGTCAATGCGGGAGTCGAGTAGGGGTTCGGCTTTTGCTCCCTCGGAAGCGTGATGTTAAAGCCGATAGAGGGAGCGCCGGCCTCATGCGCACCGCGATTGACCGCCTCCATAAGACCGGGCCCGCCGCCGGTCGCTATTACGTTGTCGCGCACGCCACCATTGTCGGTCAGCGCGCCACCACGTTGCGACGCTATCAAGCCGAATTGGCGGGCTTGTTGATACCAGTCGGCGTGTTTTCCCGGCCCATTCTGTCGAACGCGCGCCGATCCAAAAACCACGATCGTCGATCGCACGCCCCAGCTTCGTAGCGCTTCTTCGGCCTTGGCGTACTCGAGCAGAAACCGCACGCCGCGCATCGAATCGCCGAGCAGAAAGTCCTGATCCAAGGCAGGCAGAATGTATGATGCCGAGCTGCTCTGAGCTGAACCAGGATCGGTAGCATCGTGTTGCGAAACGCCCTCGGGCGTCGCTGTTTGCGAAGAACTGTCGTCAGTCATCGTGACTACTTTCGCTCCAACCCGTCCCGGCTTTCGCCGGGACGGGTTGGAATGACACGCTACTTGCAGCCCGTGTTCTGAGTCTGGGTCTGCCCAGGCGCGCACGGAGCATTCCCCATCTGGCCATGCTCCATGTTCTTCTCGTTCTGCATCATCTTTTGACCCTGGTCCCGCATCATGCGGCCGTGCTCCATGCCTTGCGGGGTGGAAGTGGTGCCGGTCGTCTGTTGATCGGTCGCTGTCCCCGAGGGCTGGCCCGGCTGAGCCTGCGTGGTTGACGGCTGGTTGCCGGTTTGCTGGGACTGGTCGTTATGCATCATCTTCTGACCCTGGTCCCGCATCATGCGGCCGTGCTCCATGCCCTGCATCGGCATGGAATTGGTGCCGGTCTGTTGATCGGCTGCTGCCCCCGGGGATTGGCCGGGCTGGGCTTGCGTCGGGGGATTGCCGCTCTGCTGGGACTGAGCCAGCGCGGCGCCAAAGGAGAGAGCCATCGTTGCGGCGATGGCTGCAGGAATTGCGATCTTCGAGAAGCGGATTGACATGGTGATTTCCCTATTTGTGAACTGAGGGGCCGACGGCCCTGGAGCGGATTGAAGGTTAGAGCGGCTCGCGCCCGCCCAAGTTGATCCAGCTCAACAAGGGATCGTGACAAATCTGTAACAAGTTCCGAACTGGCCAAGAGCCTCCGCCCACATTTGACACTCTACCGTCTTCGGCCACGGCGCCGACACCGAAAATTCAATCTGCCGCCCGCCCGTTCTCGACGTCACCCTGGCAATCTTCTCTGGTAAGCTCATCGAGCACATCATGTATGCCTACCTTGCTCTCCAGTTCCCTGGGTTCTTTCCGCGCTAGGTGCCTCGCGGTCACCCATCCGGCACCTCACAGGGAGCAGAGTTAGGTCACAGCGAAGCGCATGCACCTCCGAGCTTTCGTCGCAAGCCGATCTCCCAGTCTAGCAACCGCAACGCAGGAAAGAGTCCTCGCGGCAGGAGCGGCACATCTCAAGCAATCGCTGCCTGAGCTGACCGCGCGCGCGATGCAGCCGAACCGTCAGGGCGTTGGCTGTTAACCCAAGGGCGGCTGCTGCCGCAAATCTGTCTTCGGCCTCCAGGTCGATCCGGCGGATCACTTGCGCATATTCCGTGTTGAGTGCAGGCAAGATCAGGTGAACGCACTCGCACGCCGCGGCCTCGCTATCATCGCCAATCAGTTCCGGCGAACCCTGTTGCAGCAGAAAGTCGTTCTCATTGCGGCGCCGCAATGCCTGACGGCGGTGGTGATCGACAATAGCAGAGGCGACGATGCGGCTGAGCCAGCCTTGGACGGCGTCTTCATTGCGAAGCGCTTCGGCTTTCTCCATCGCGCGAAGAATGACTCCATGCAGAACATCCTCGGCGTCGGCCGCATTTCCAAGCCGGCGGACAAGGTAAGCTCTCAGACGATCATAGCCCCGAGATAGCGCTTCCCCGACGACGGCCTGCTGGGTAGAGGAGGTCGTCTGGGCAGTGGGCGCTGCGGATGGCGTCTCTGACATCTTGGTATCGCTAGGCTTGAATGCGAAGGAATCGCGTTCTTGTTACTAGACCGCCAAGTGGCCTTCCGCTTGATCCAGCTCAACAAATACGAGGGCCAAGTCGGAATATATTTATTTCAACGAATTCGCCTTGAGCAGATCTGAGAGCAGCAGGAAACCCAGATTGACTACCGCATTCTCAAACGCTGCTGGTTGGATCGTTGTTGACGGCCCCCGTCGCTAGTTCGCCGAGCTACTGCCAAAGTGATCAGCCAAGTGGGCCGTCTGATGACTGTGAAGGATGGGTCGAGTCGATGCACCGCGCCGGTCTTCCGTTCCAGCGAGGAATGGCAGGCCGGCACCCGGCAATTCGCACTTACACCGCGACCAATACGTCTGAAGGGTGTCTAGGTTAAGGGGCTTTGAGTCCTGAAGGGAGACGGTTTAGTGAGCATTAAATTGAGCTTTCTCGGCGCCGCCGGCACGGTCACGGGATCCAAGTATCTCTTGGAAAACGGATCGCAACGGCTACTGATTGACTGTGGGCTATTCCAAGGCGAACGGGAGCTTCGTGAGGCGAATTGGGCGCGATTTCCAGTCGATCCGGCAAGCATCTCGGCTGTGGTGCTGACCCATGCTCATCTCGATCACTGTGGCTATCTTCCTGCGTTGGTCAAGAGCGGGTTCAGGGGCGATGTCCTCTGCAGTGAGGCCACCGCCGACCTCTGCGAGATCCTGCTGCGGGATGCCGGGCATCTCCAGGAGGGCGACGCACGCTTTGCCAATCGCCACGGGTTTTCTCGCCATAAGCCTGCTCTTCCCCTCTATACGGTCGAGGATGCGGAGGCTACGCTGCGGCAATTATGGACCATTCCTTTTCATCAGACTCAAACGTTGCCTGGCGGCGCGCAGCTTCGCCTCGTGCGTGCTGGACATATTCTGGGTGCGGCTTCGCTCAAACTCGAATGGGGTGGTGTGAGTATCCTGTTCTCTGGCGATCTGGGACGATTCAACGATCCCCTGATGGTTGACCCTGAGCCGCGTCTGGCTTCGCAATATCTCGTCGTCGAATCGACCTATGGCGATCGCCGCCATCCGCAAAGCGACCCGCAGAGCGAGCTCGAAGACATTGTCAGCCGCACCGTTCGGCGCGGCGGAACGGTGGTCGTGCCTGCCTTTGCGGTCGGGCGGGCGCAGAACCTGCTGTTTTATTTCGCACGCCTGAAGGCCGCCGGGAAGCTTGCAAATGTCCCGATCTTCCTCGACAGCCCCATGGCGGTCAATGCCAGCGAGATTTTTTGTCACCACCGGAAGGACCACAAACTGTCGGAGCCGGATTGCCGCAGTTCCTGTGCCGTGGCGACCTACATGCGGAGCGTCGAGGACTCGAAACGATTGAGCGCCATGACGATCCCCAAGGTCATCATATCCGCAAGCGGAATGGCAACCGGCGGACGAGTCCTGCATCATCTCAAGCGCTTTGCGCCCGATCCGAAAAGCACAATTCTGTTTGCCGGTTATCAGGCAAGAGGCACGCGCGGCGCGGCGATGACTGCGGGGGCAACAACGATCAGGATCCACGGCGAAGACATTCCGGTCCGAGCAGACGTCAAAAACATCAGCGCGCTGTCCGCCCACGCGGATGCAGAGGAAATCATGGCGTGGCTTAAGACCAGCAATTCCGCCCCGCGCATGACCTTCATCACCCACGGTGAACCCGCCGCCTCGAACGCATTGCGCTTGCGCATTGAGAGCGAGCTTGGCTGGGGCGCGACCGTCCCGGCCCAAATGGAGGTCGTGACCCTTTCTCAAACCGAGCCGGTTTCGATCGCCCGCGGAGCCCGTTCCTGACCGGACCAGTTCAGGGAGATCCTGATCCATTGAACATGTTCGAGTCTTGCTCGCTTTCCTGAAGGCGGCCCTGAAACATTTGATCCACCGCAAGCTTTCGTTCGCCGTTTGGGTGCAGGGATCTTGCGAAGACCTGAACTGGCAATCGAGGCAGGTGATGAAGGCGTATTTCATCGGTGGTGGCATCGGATCGCTCGCGGGCGCGGCGTTCCTGATCCGCGATGCCGCTGTTCCCGGACGAGACATCACGATCTATGAGGCGCTGTCCGTATTCGGCGGAAGCCTGGACGGTGCGCAACTTCCGAACAGCGCCTATTCGCTGCGCGGCGGCCGCATGCTGACCACCGATCATTACGAATGCACCTGGGACCTCTTGTCATCGATCCCGTCCATCGAGCGTCCGGGCGTCAGCGTCCGTGATGAGACGGTCGCCTTCAACGAGGAGAACAGGGCCAATTCCCGCGCGCGCCTGGTCGACCGCAACCGCTTCAAGGTCGACGTCTCGCATATGGGGTTTTCGGGCCGCGACCGGCTGGAGCTCTTGCGCCTGGTCGAGACCTCCGAGGAGACGCTCGGCAACAGCCGGATCACCGACTGGCTGTCGCCCGGATTCTTCGCGTCCAATTTCTGGTACATGTGGCAGACCACCTTCGCCTTCCAGCCCTGGCACAGCGCGGTCGAGCTGAAGCGCTATCTGCATCGCTTCATGAACGAGTTCCCGCGCATCGAAACGCTCGCCGGCGTCAAGCGCACCGTCTACAATCAGTATGACGCGATCGTGCGGCCGCTGACCGACTGGCTGGAGCGGCACGGCGTGCAGTTCGTGCAGGACACGCGCGTTATCAACCTGTCCTTCGAGCCGGATGGCGAAAAATTGCGCGTGCGGCAGCTCGTGCTCGACCGCGACGGCCGGACCACGGAGGTCCGTCTGGAGGACGGCGACCTCGCGTTCTTCGAGAACGGCTCCATGACGGATGCCTCGAGCCTCGGCTCGATGACGGAGCCGCCGACGCATCTGACCAAGGCGGACAGCCAGGGCTGGGCGCTCTGGGAGAAGATCGCCAAGGGCCGGCCGGAATTCGGAAACCCGTCGGCGTTCAATTCCTCGATTCCGGAATCGTACTGGCTGTCCTTCACCGTCACCTGCCGCGACACCCGGTTCTTCGACCAGATGGAGGCGTTCTCGGGCAACAAGGCCGGCACCGGCGGCCTCGTGACCTTCAAGGATTCCAACTGGCTGATGTCGGTCGTGCTGTATCACCAGCCGCATTTCTCAGGACAGCCGAAGAACGTGCAGGTGTTCTGGGGCTACGCGCTGCATCCCGACCGCGTCGGCAATTTCGTCGCCAAGCCGATGTCGGATTGCAGCGGCGCCGAAATCCTCAACGAACTCTGCGGGCATCTGAATTTCGATCGCACGGTGTTCGAGGATGCGATCTGCATTCCCTGCCGCATGCCCTATATCACCAGCATGTTCATGCCGCGAGCGGCGACGGACCGGCCGCTGCCGGTGCCGAAGAATTCGGTCAATCTCGCTTTCGTCAGCCAGTTCGTCGAGATTCCCGACGACGTCGTGTTTACCGTCGAATATTCGGTGCGCGGTGCGCAGATGGCCGTCTATCAGCTCATGAAGATCGATCGTCCGATTCCGCCGGTGACCCGCCACGACAAGTCGCTCGCCGTGTTGCTGAGAACCATTGAGAAGGCGTTCGCTTGACTGGCAGCCACGAGTCTGCCGAAGGAGGAGGCTTAGATGTCGATGCGAATAACTTGTTCACTTGGTGTAGTTGCACTCGCGCTACTAACGTCCAGACCGACGCATGCCGGGCAGTGCGCACAGGACATTGCGGCTTACGAGAGCGCGGTTGCCGATTTGGCTGCGCGGGGCTGGCCTGCGCACCAGTCGGCGCGTGCGCAAATGCACCGCCAGCCTACGATCAAGTCCGTCACGGATTCCGACGTGCAGGCGAAGATCGATGCAGAGCATGATCGCGCCGCGTTGGACCGTGCGCGGAGAGCTGATGCCTTGGGTGACGAAGCCGGTTGTCTTCGCGCGCTGTCGCAAGCTCGCCGCCATCCCCATAGCCAGGATGAATGAAGGTGGCTGCCTATCAACGATTCCAGATGGGCCCAAGCTTTGTCGGTGCACCCAATAGAAGTCAGGTCAACCGGGGGCGCAAATTCTCTGCAGCAGTTTCGGTAGGGCTTTGTTGTACGATGCGGGCAAGCCGACCGTGTGCGCGAGGTCGGTTAAGGCGGCCGAAGCACCATGTCGCTCAAGAAGCCGGCGGACCCGCTCGCCGACCGGATAGGGGATGGCCTCCAACTGCTGTTCCGTTACCGCAAATGCATCGTTCACTCGCATGCGACCGCTGTTGAGAAAAGTGCCAAACACACCTCTACGATGCAGGATCGTTTTGAGATCGACGAGCTTGAGAATTTTCTGACACGGTTCGCAGTGGAAGGTGAGCCGAATCAGAGCTTCTCCGATCTGAACGACGGAGCCGGAGGGCAGGTCGTAGAGCTCATCGCAGTCCACCACAACGTTCTCTCGAAGATCGCCATCTTTGAGCCCGCAATCCGCGGTAACGGAGGCGGAAGCGAGGAGTACCTGCCGAAATGGAGCGCGGGCAACGGCGCCGCGTATCCCATCTGGACCATAGTCGATGAAATCCACACTTGTGAGTGATGCGCAGTGTGCAGTCCTTACAAGTAGTTTCTTGACCCTCATTGGCTGCTGCTCCGATTGCCATAGCCAAGACTTCTTAGGACTTCGGCGCTCTCCATGTGGTCGCACTGGCTCGTTAGAGGAGTCGGACCGTCTTCTCGCTCAGCGCCTGAGCCCGCAATTTCTATATTTCTGGCCGCGAAAGCGGGCAACACTGTGGTGTCGTTTCAGGGAGTATGACGAGACACAACCGCTCCCAGGGAAGAAGCGGGCGGCTTCACCGCCGAAGCCCGAGAATCCGTGGGGACCGCCGGTTGATCGTGGATCTTGCGGTCCGATTTCGGCAAGAAAAAGCGAACTGGCATGGTTCGCCGGTGAACTCAAAATGCGATGTTCGGTGGCCGTTTATCCGAATATCACGAAAGCTATTCCGGCACATTCGCCAACTTGTTCAGGTCATCGGCATCCTGCGAACTCTTGAGCAATCTGCCAACCATCTCGTAGGTCCGGGTAATCTCTGCGAGGCGGCTCATCTCGCGTGTGCTCTGTACATTGGATTTCTCCAAGGCACCGCTTGTGAGTGTGATTGCCTGCGGCCTGACTTCGGAAGGCGATTCGCCGGATCGGAACAGGGTCCCACCGATGGGTTGTAACAGCTGCGGTTGTTCGAAGCTAACCACGCGGAGCTGACCGACCGTGCCTAGTTTCGTGCCGATAATCCCGGTAGGCGAGATGTTGAACTCCCCCTGGTTGAGCGGGAACCGAAGCGGGCCGTTTTGGCCAAGGATAGGTTGTCCTTCCAGCGTAACCAAACGGCCACCGCCATCGATCGTGAATGCGCCGTTTCGCGTGTAGCGCTCGCCTTGCTCGGTCTGTACGACGAAATATCCCTGGCCATTGATGGCAACATCGAGAGGGTTGCCAGTCAATTCAATGGCGCCTTGTGAATTGTCGGTGAATTGAAATCGCGGGTCGGACAGCGACAGTGGCCGCTCTCGCTGCCCGGCTTCATTCAAACCTTTTTCCGGCTTGAGGTATTCATGAAACGATAATTCTCGCGCTCGGAATCCAGCTGTATCGACATTGGCCACATTCTGAGCCGTGACGTCGAGCTTGCGCTCCAGCGCGATCAGGCGAGACAGGTGAATTAAAGTCGTTTCACCCATTCTGAGAACTTTCCGCGCGAATCAGCCTTGCGCCGAGTCGACTCGATGACAAGTGCGGTGTCAACAGCGACTTTAACCCATGCGGCTATCTATCCGGTGAACTGGCGTCCACCCTCCATTGGCTGCACTATTCGATTGGCTTCTTCCAGCTATCGCTCGGACTCGTCCGGTTAGAAGGTGAACCTGGAAGATCAATCTGATTTTGGCGGACGCGATTTAGAAGCCCGGTCGCTTGTTCCCCTTGGAGCCATGGATCCGGCGCACCTCGCTTCGCTTCCTGGCGAAGGACGCCCGCGTTGAGTGCCGCACTCAAAAGGCGTACTCGTCTTCACGTTGAACGGGTGCTGGTGCACCACATCGCTCCCGGCAGAATAAGCGAACTGCGGGATCAAGAGCATAAGAACCAAGGTAACTATAAGTGCTCTCATGGGCCGTCTCAAAAGCCTCTTAGTGACCCGCAGATGGTAGTCGGCTCATGCGCCGGACGCAATCAAGCAAGAACGTCAAACGATGGAGATTGACGAGAAGCGGCGAAGCGGGTTCCGGAAAAGTCGTTTGCGTTGCGTCGGTGAGGACCATGGGATGGCTCTGGTCATTGCCATGGATTTCTGCCGGGCTGGCGAAGTATTCAAGTTTGAGCTGGATCAAGGACAGGTCAAATAGATACCCGTATCTTCGCAAAAGACTTGACGCTCTCTCGCGCACTTCAGTATTCCGAGGCGGGTGGTTGAAAACGCAATGCGCCTCATTCGACCAATATTGGCTCTAGTGATCGCTGTTTCGGTGGCTTTGCTACCGAGGACGGGGTTTGCCGTCGGAGCCGATGGCTCAGCGGCGCGACTGATGGCCGGATTGTCGGAGACCACAGTCTCTGTGGAGGCAATTGCCGACGGATGCTGTCTGGACGACACTGGCGTAAAGCCTTGTGACCAGCAAAAAGGTCAATGTCCGATGGCCTTCTGTGCGGCGCAAGCGGTTAGCATCGGGTTTACATCTTCCTTCTGGTTAACTCTTCCGATTGCCAGCGGCGACAAGCTTCCGTTCCCATTAGATCTGATGGCTCCGCTTCATAGCGGAAGTCCACCTTTCGAGCCTCCTCGCATCTGACTGCTCGCCCTGCAAACGCGGGAGCGTGCGCATGCCGCGCAAACGTTGCACGCCCGCATGTGAAGCACCATCGAGACAGTCAGAGAGGAGAAATCCATGTGTTGGAAGATTGTGGCCGTTGCGTCGCTTGGCGCGACAATGGGTATTGCTGAGCCCGCCTTGGCTGCGGCCAGTGACTACGTTTTCGAGCCCGTAAACGCGGAGGTGAAAAAAGGTGGTGACGTCGCCATTGCGATCCGCCTGATCAGCAAGGCGACCGGAAACCCAGTCACTGATGCGGTGATCTTCCGTTCGCGGGTCGATATGGCGCCGGACGGAATGGCAGAAATGGAATCCCCGGTGACAGCGTTACCGCCAAAGGAGCCGGGTATCTATCCGTTCACGGCTGATTTGCCGATGCCAGGACGCTATCAGCTGAGTGTTGCCGCCAAGGTTCAAGGCGAGCAGGAGACGGTGATCGGCAGGGTCGTGATCAAGGCCAACAAATAGGATTTTGCGGGCATTTCGAATGTGAAATTGCCGCCGAGCCGCTGCCCTCTTGATCCAGCTCAACACGCCTCACAGCCCCGCTACCAAGGTAACGACGATGAAACACCCCATCATGACAAAGCTCGCGCTCGCAATCGTGCTGGGTGCGGCCAGCTACTGGTCGGCCCAACAGCCGCTCTTGCAAGAGCTCTTGCATCCGGCGCCACCGGCATCCGCCGCCGAGCGCTCGGTGCTTTATTACCGCGATCCCAGCGGAGCACCCTTATGGTCGGCCGCTCCCAAAAAAGACCAGCGAGGGATCAACTATCTTGCAGTCTATGACGATCAGGAGCCGTCACTCGAGCCTCCGGTGCAAAAGGCTCAGGTTCAAAGCGCGAACGGGCCGCGCAAGATTCTCTACTATCGCAATCCCATGGGCCTACCGGATACTTCGCCGGTACCCAAGAAAGATCCCATGGGGATGGACTATGTGCCCGTCTATGAGGGCGATGAGCCGGACGACGGTTCGATCAAGCTCTCACCGGGCAAAATCCAGCGTTCAGGTGTGAAATCGGAGCCGGTCGAGCATCGGATCATGCGAACGCCGGTGAGGGCCCCCGGGACCATTCAACTTGACGAGCGACGGGTCTCGGTGATCGCCATGCGCTCCGAAAGCTTCGTGCAGAGGATCGCCGACATCACGACCGGCACGCGCGTGAAAGCCGGCCAGCCGCTGATGCAAATCTACAGTTCGGCAATCGCGTCCGCTGCTGCGGAGTACCTCACAACGATCACCTCGAAAACCACAGCAGGTGTGGAGCAATATGGCAGGGGGTCGCGACAGCGATTAATGAACCTGGACGTTCCCGAGCAGGTCATATCATCGATGGAAACGACGCGAACCGCGCCTGTGACTGTCGAATGGTCCGCTCCGCGAGATGGCATCGTCCTCGAGCGAAACGCGGTCGAGGGAATGCGCGCGCAACCCGGTGACGTGCTGTTCCGGATCGCCGACATTTCACAGGTCTGGGCCTTGGTCGATGTGGCGGAACGCGACCTCGGAAGCGTCCGTATCGGTCAGTCCGTCAATCTCCGGGCTCGCAGTTTCGCCGGTCGAACTTTTACCGGGACCATCAGTGTGATCTACCCCCAAGTTAATCGGGATACGCGCACCGCCAGGCTCCGAATCGAACTTCCTAACTCCGACTTCGCGCTCCTTCCAGACATGTATGTCGACGCTGAAATCGATACCGCAAATCCAGCTCCGACTCTCGCGGTCCCCGAGAGCGCCGTGTTGGACACCGGCACCCGGCAAGCCGTTCTTGTCGACAAGGGGGAGGGGCGCTACGAGCCGCGTGAGGTCAAGCTTGGCCGACGGGGCAGTGGGTACGCCGAGATCACGGACGGCCTTGCCGAAGGCGAAGCTGTCGTGACAACGGCGAACTTCCTGATTGATGCGGAGAGCAACCTCAAGGCCGCTCTGAAGAGCTTTGCTCAGGCGACGACAAGTTTGGATGCAAGCGACGCCTCGGGGCAGGCGCAGCACATGGGAGACCACAAATGATTTCCCGTGTGATCGCCTGGTCGGCACGAAATCTGTTGTTGGTCTTGTTCGGCACCGGCTTTGCAGCCGCTGCGGGACTGTATGCCCTGATCCATTTGCCTCTGGACGCAATTCCCGATCTGTCCGACACGCAGGTGATCGTCTACACCGAATATCCCGGTCAGGCGCCGCAGGTGGTGGAGGACCAGGTCACTTACCCCTTGACCACGGCGATGTTGACGGTGCCGAAGTCCAAGGTGGTGCGCGGGTTCTCCTTTTTCGGGGTCTCTTTCGTCTATGTGATCTTCGAGGACGGCACCGACATTTACTGGGCGCGCTCGCGCGTGCTCGAGTTTCTCAACAGTGCCGCCTCCCGCCTGCCCGTGGGAGTTGCGCCGACCATCGGGCCAGATGCGACCGGGGTGGGGTGGGTGTACCAGTACGCGGTCATCTCGAAGGAGATGAACCTCGCCGAGACGCGAACACTCCAGGACTGGAATCTGAAATTCGCGCTGGCGAAGGCCGAAGGAGTGGCCGAGGTCGCAAGCGCCGGCGGCTTTGTCAAGCAGTACAACGTCGTCCTCGATCCTCAGCGCATGCGCGATCGCGGCATCAGCATGCAAAAGATTCGAGAAGCCATCCGCGCCAGCAACACGGACGTGGGTGGCCGCACCGTCGAGTTGTCGGAATTTGAATATGTGATCCGGGGCAAGGGCTATCTGAAGAGCATCGATGATCTCGGCAACATCGTGCTGAAGACCAGCAACGGCACCCCGGTTCTGCTGCGTGACGTCGCGCGGGTCGAACTCGGACCTGACGAAAGGCGCGGAATTACCGAACTGAACGGTGAAAACGAGGTCGCGAGCGGCATCGTGCTGCAGCGCTTCGGCGTGAACGCGCTCAACGTCATCGAGAATGTCAAGAAGCGTTTCAGCGAGATCGCAACCAGTCTCCCGAAATCGGTGGAAATCGTGCCGGTCTACGACCGCTCGAATCTGATCTATGCTGCGATCGACACACTCAAGCATACCCTCCTTGAGGAAAGCATTGTGGTTGCCGTCGTCTGCGTGCTGTTCCTGCTGCACGTCCGCAGCGCGCTGGTCGCGATCCTGATGCTGCCGGTTGGGGTGCTGATGGCGTTCGGAGCCATGAAGCTGCTTGGGCTCGGCTCGAACATCATGAGCCTAGGGGGCATCGCAATCGCGATCGGCGCTATGGTGGATGCCGCCATTGTCATGATCGAGAACGCACACAAACACCTGGAGCGCGCCAAGCCGGATCAGTCGCGCATCAGCATTCTGATCAATGCAGCTTCCGAAGTGGGGCCCGCATTGTTCTTCAGCCTTTTGATCATCACCGTCTCGTTCATGCCGATCTTCACGCTGGAATCGCAGGAGGGACGCCTGTTCAGTCCGCTCGCCTTCACCAAGACATTTGCGATGGCGGCGGCAGCCCTGTTGTCGGTAACCCTCGTGCCCGCCCTGATGGTGATTTTTGTGCGGGGCAAGATCATTCCCGAGCACAAGAACTTCATCAACCGTTTCCTGATCTGGATCTATCGGCCGATCATCAAAGCCGTACTGCGCGCCAAGATCTTGGTCATCCTGCTCGCGGTCGCCGTGCTTGCTGCGACGCTCTGGCCGGCCAGCCAGCTCGGCACCGAGTTCATGCCCGCGCTCAACGAAGGGACACTCTTGTACATGCCGACGACCTTGCCTGGCATTTCCGTGACCAAGGCGGCCGAATTGATGCAGATGCAGGATCGAATCATCAAGTCGTTTCCCGAGGTCGCGTCCGTCTATGGCAAGGCCGGGCGCGCGTCGACCGCCACCGATCCCGCGCCGACCGAGATGTTCGAGACTGTCGTCAACCTGAAGCCGAAGGAGGAGTGGCGGTCCGGCATGACGATCGACAGCCTGATCGCGCAAATGGACAAAGCGCTCCAGTTTCCGGGCGTTTCCAACGCCTGGACCATGCCGATCAAGGCGCGGATCGACATGCTTTCGACCGGAATTCGTACGCCGATCGGTGTGAAAGTCATGGGGACCGACCTTGCCGAGATCGACAGACTGGCGAAGCAGATCGAACCGGTGCTGAAGGCGGTGCCCGGCACGTCTTCCGCGTACGCGGAGCGCAGCCTCGGCGGCTATTATCTGGAGATCGCCCCGGACCGGGCAGCGCTGTCTCGATACGGTATCATGGTTCAGGATGTGCAGGACACGATCGCGAGTGCGCTGGGTGGCCAGGCCGTCACCACCACCGTCGAGGGGCGGCAACGCTTCACAGTCAACCTGCGCTACCCCCGGGATCTCCGGGACAATCCGAAGGCCATCGCGAGCGATATTCTCGTGCCGATGCCGGCTGGTGGCGTGGTGCCGCTCGGGGAGGTCGCAACGGTCGAAACCAAGCGCGGCCCGACATCGATCCGTACCGAGAACGGACAGCTCTCGACCTACATCTATGTCGACATCCGCGACCGCGACATTGGCGGATATGTCGCGGATGCCCAGCGGGCGGTCGCGGCGAGCATCCAGTTTCCGCCGGGCTATTATGTGGTCTGGAGCGGGCAATACGAATATCTGCAGCGCGCCGCCGCACGGCTGAAGATCGTGGTGCCGATCACGCTCACCATCATCTTTCTCCTGCTCTATCTCAATTTCCGCTCACTCACCGAGACAGCCATCGTGATGTTGTCCCTGCCGTTCGCTCTTGTCGGGGGGCTCTGGATGATGTGGTGGCTCGGCTTCAACCTGTCGGTTGCGGTTGTGGTCGGCTTCATCGCACTGGCCGGGGTCGCGGCCGAAACCGGCGTTGTGATGCTGATTTACCTCAACCATGCACTGAACGAGATGAGAATCAGGCGGGACTTCGAAGGGCGTGCGTTAACTCGTGATGACCTCTACGCAGCGATCATGGAAGGCGCCGTCGAGCGAGTGCGGCCGAAAATGATGACCGTCGTGGCCATCATGGCGGGCTTGCTGCCGATCATGTGGAGCACGGGGACGGGGTCGGAGATCATGCAACGAATTGCGGTGCCGATGATCGGCGGCATGATCTCCTCGACGTTACTGACGCTGATCGTCATCCCGGCGATTTTCGGCCTGATCAAAGGCTTTGGATTGCCGAACGACGATCATGCCCCTAAACCGACGCATCCATCCGTCGGCGGGAAAACTGCGCGTGTTCGTCTTGTTCCCGAGCCAGCCGAATGAGGCCGTCCGCAATGTTCACCAAAGCCAGGTCGCAGCCTGAACCGGAGGCACTCTTATCCGCCGAGCTCGGCGGGTCGTCCCTTTCGAACTATCAGCTGCAGAGGTGAGCCGATGCATGATGCCGTTCACGAAGTTGGCGCAAGCCGCCCCGAGCACAAACAATCGACCCGGGTTAGTGCGGCTTTCGTCACCACGCAGCGGGACCTGCGGCTGGACTTATTCCGGGGCTTCGCAAACTGGGCGATCTTCCTCGGGCACATCCCGGATACCGTCCTTTCCTGGTTTACGACGCGCAACTACGGCTTTAGCGATGGCGCGGATCTGTTTGTGTTCATTTCGGGCTACACCGCCACGCTGGTGTTCGGCCGGATGATGGTCGAGCGTGGATTCCTCATCGGCGCCACGCGCCTGATGAGGCGGGTCTGGCAGCTCTACGTTGCCCATCTGCTCATCTTTCTGGTTTATACGGTCGCGGTGCACTATCTGGCTCACAACTTTGATGTGCCGCACCTGATGGACCAGTTCAATGTGCGCAATCTAATGGATCATCCTGTAGAAACCCTGGGTGAGGGGCTGATCCTGAAGTTCAAGCCGCTCAATCTCGACGTGCTGCCGCTCTACATCGTGTTGATGGGGTCGTTTCCGCCCATTCTCTGGCTGATGCTGCGATTCCGGAACGGCGTGCTGATCGGCTCGGTGTTGCTTTACCTCGCGGCGCGCCACTTCCAGTGGAACTTGCCTTCCTATCCCGCCGGCGTCTGGTACTTCAACCCGTTCACCTGGCAGCTCGTCTTTTTTCTGGGCGGCTGGCTTGCGGTAGGCGGGGCGCACACCGTGCAGTTTCTGGTGAGGTCGCGCGCGGCGCTGGCGGCCAGCATCAGCTTTTTGATCTTCGGTCTTCTGATGACGCTGGCTCAGCCGATCCCTCTGCTGCGAGAGCTCTTCCCGGACGCACTGTTCGAACTGTTCACGCCGAATGACAAGACGAATCTGGCGTCCTATCGCGTTCTACATCTGTTGAGCCTTGCGCTCGTCGTCGTCCATTTCCTGCCTTCGCACGCCCGGATCTTGAGCTCGCCGGCGCTGCGGCCGCTGATCAAATGTGGCCAGCAATCGCTGGAGGTCTTTTGTGTCGGCGTGTTCCTCTCCTTCTTGGCGCATGTCGTCCTTGAGTTGACCTCTGATGGCATGATCGCCCAGCTCATCGTGGGAGTGGCCGGGCTTTGGATACTGACCACCATCGCGTACTATCGATCCTGGTCGAAGCGCGTCGACAAGTCCGCGCATCATGAGGTGCGCGCCGCAAAGGAATAGAACATGAAGTCGCTCAGAGGCGGCAGCACGGACATTGGCGTAAACAAAGCTGTGCTTGCTTTCGCTACTGGCGTGGAAGCATTGATGCCCCGTCAACAGTCTCGAAGATCGCGGGAACGATCGTGAGGTTCGCGCCTCTCTATGTCGGGCTGATCGTGGCCGGGGTTTTTGCGGCAGCCCTTATCAGCATCCCACTCTATCGAAGCGGTTCGATGGTGACGCCCAATTTTGCGGGCGCAGTTCAGCCGCTGCCACTATCTGCCAAGCATGAGTTTATCGGCGGAAGATGCGAAGCCTGCCATACGCCGTTGCGCGGCATCGAGGCGGCCTCCTGCATCTCATGTCATGCGACCGCAGCAGGCGATTTGGGCAAGCAGTCGACCGCCTTTCACGCTTCTGCGCAGCAATGTCGCGACTGCCACCCCGAACATAAGGGTACGGGCCGGTTGATCGCGATGGATCATTCCGCGTTGCTAAAAATAGCCGCTCGCTCGCCGCCAGGCCCGCCGCGACATCTCTCCGTCTCCCGAGAGATGGTCGACGACCTCAAGGGCGTTTTGGGAATTCCGACTTCGCAATCGGAACAGCGGGCCGGCCTCGATTGTGTCAATTGCCACAGCAATCGAGATTCGCACCGCGAATTGTTCGGACGCGACTGCGCGGCATGTCACCGCACGGCCAGCTGGCAGATCGCGGGCTATGTCCATCCGTCCGTGACATCGAAGGACTGCGCCCAGTGCCATCAGGCTCCGCCCAGCCATTACATGGAGCACTTCGTGATGATGGACCGCATGATCACTGGCCAAGAGCACGCCGAAGTCAACCAGTGTCACCTTTGCCACCGAACAGACTCATTTAACGACATCAAGAACATTGGTTGGCTGAAGCATCACTAAGTCCGTCCCAGTCGCGGGCTCGGCGAATAGACACTCCGGAATTGCGGATTCCTTGGCAGTGGGAGGGGAAGCGCGCCGCACGACCAGGCACGAACGATTGAGGCCGAGGCATTCCCGGTTGCCAGCATCACTTGGTTAACGGCAGGCCAGACCGGTGACGGGTATATCGGCCCTTCCGCCCGGGAAGGATGCTTGCCGAAGGCGAAGCATCGGCACGCTCCTTGCTGGCGAACCCCAGGAGCCCCGGCAAGAGTCTACGTTCCGTCTCAGCCCGATGCGCAAAAGGACGATTTACGATGAGATCCGTCTTGGTAAGAGACATAATTGAGCCTGATCGAAACAACTTTACGCTTCTGCGCCTGGTTGCGGCACTTGCGGTCCTGGTCTCTCACGCGTTTTTCCTTCGCGCCGGCGCGAGAGCCGACGAGTTTGCCGGCACAACCGTCTACAACCTTGGTGATCATGCCGTTAACGTTTTCTTTGTGCTGTCGGGGCTGACCGTTGCGGCAAGCTTGGCTCGCTGCCGGAACTCGATCGACTTCATCATCGCTCGTGCATTGCGCATCTTCCCTGGCTTGATCGTCTGCACCATCGTCATCGTGGCCTCCGGGCTTCTGCTCGCCGAATGTGGCGTCGCGAACTACCTGAAAGACGCGCGCGTGCTGGAGTACATGGTGAAGACGATCTCGCTCAGCACCGGGGCCGCCGAGCTCCCCGGACTGTTCAGGCATAATCCCTATCCATCGGTCGTGAACGGCTCGCTCTGGACACTGAAATTCGAATTCTTATGCTATCTGCTGTTGGCCTTGATGGGCAGCATGCGGCTTCTGACGCCGGGCATGATGACGAAGCTGTTGCCGATCGGGTTCGTTGCAGCGGCTGCGTTTCTGGCCTATCGGCACGGTGGCCAGCCGGACCAAATCGAGCAGTTCGCCCGTTTCTGGTTGAGTTTTTCTTTTGGCGTCGCACTCTTCCTGTTCAGGGACCGAATCGTCTTGTCATGGGGCGTTGCGGTCGGACTTGGGGCCGCGATGTGGTTTGTGCTCGGTACGGGATTGGAGCGGACCGTCGCACCGATTGCAATCGGCTATCTCGCCGTTGTTCTTGGAACGGTTCGCCTTCGATGGCTCCGTCACGGGACCAACAAGCTGGACCTGTCGTACGGCGTCTACATCTACAGCTGGCCTATCTCCCAAGCTGTCCTGACGGCATGGCCTGATGTCGGAACTGCTAATCTGATTTGTTTATCCGCGCTGCTTGCGATGGGTATTGCTGCGCTGTCCTGGCGCTTAGTCGAGAAGCCGAGCCTCAACGCGCGTAAGCAGGTTTACGATCTTGTCGCCGCGCCATTCTTACAGGTCCGCCTTTCCCGATAGGTCTCAAATCCGACGCGGAAAGACGGGGTGTCGGTGAGGGAGCGAGGAGCCGTCGTGGAGAATTCAGCGGCGGTCGGCCGTGATCACCGGATTGACTTGTTTCGCGGCCTGTCGCTGTGGCTCATTTTCATTGACCACATTCCCGAGGTCTACCTCAACAGAATCACGCCAAAGAATTTTGGCTTCAGCGACGCCGCGGAGATCCTGGTCTTCTTGTCGGGTGTCGCCTCCGGGATGGTTTACACCCCCATTGCTCGACAATCTGGACTAAGGATTGCTCTCCAGCGGGCGATCCGACGTGGCTTCGAGATCTACTTCGCCCAACTCTGCACCATCGCGCTTCTCTTGCTCACAGCGTCTTTGCTGGCGATCTGGCAGCCGGATCTCCTGCACCACGCAAACGTGGCCGTATTCTTTGCTGATCCCTTCGAGGCCGCGTGGCAGGCGGTGACAATGAGGTATTCGCCCGTCAACCTCGATCCGCTGCTGCTGATGATCACGCTGCACTTCGCGCTTGTGGTCGTTCTGCCAGGAATTCTCCGATATCCGGCAGCAACGCTGATGGCCTCCGCTTTGCTCTACGTTACGTCACACCTGCTAGATTGGTACATTCCAGCTTATCCCGCGGGCCAAGTATATTTCAATCCCATGAATTGGCAGTTTCTCTATGTGATCGGGGTGTGGTGGAGCGCAAAGCCGGCTCACGCCGCACTCCACTATCTCGACTTGAAGCTTTGGATGCTTTTGGCGGTCGGGTACGTAGCGTTCTCATTCTGGGATGGCAATTTCATTCCCTGGAAGCTTACGTGCCCGCGCCGATCTTTCGATTGATCTATCCAATCGACAAGGGGCATATGGATATTCTGAGATTGCTGCACTTTTTGGCGCTGGCATTCGTTATCAGAAAAGTTCTCCCAGCCGACGTCCCAGACCGATGGCAGCACTACTTGCGTCCGGTGCTTTGGTGTGGCGAGCATCCACTCGCGGTGTATTGCGCAAGTGTGCTGCTATCGTTTGCAGGGCATGCCTTCTTGCGAATGGCCTGGAACAATCTCTTGACGCAAGCGCTGGTGACTCTGGGCGGTATCGTGATCATGACAGGGATCGCGGCCAGGCTCGCGCACCTAAATCAATCCCGCGGGAGCCACGCACCCATTTGATGCCGGGCCATTAGGGCCCGTAAACGCGCCAAACCCGAGGCGTCGCAGCCGCCACGGGGTGGCGGAACTGCGACGGAAAAGGCGTTGAGCACTTGCTCCTTGCAGCCCGTTTTGTTTCAGCCTTACTTCGCACCCGTGTGATGCGGGACATCCGAATTTGGCCCCCCACTGTAATGATGGCTTCCGCCAGCACCTTTCTTCTTATCGGAAGACATGCCCATGTCCTTCTTCCCCATGTGATGGGGGACTTCGGTCTTCGGGCCACCGGAATAATGGTGGCCATTCTTCTCGGTATCGGGAGTCGCTTGCGTGCTCTGGGCAAGAGCAGACCCCGCGGCGAGGGCGGCGACGGCAGCGATGGCGAGCATCTTTGTCAGGTTCATGATTTCCTTCTCCGGGTAGCGATAATAGCGATCTTGAGTTTAAGGATAAAAGCAGAATCGAACTTCTGCCAGTTGATTCATGTCAAAAGCGCATTCTGTTTTCACCCCTCTGTGCTGCCTGAAATTTCGGCAAAATGCGCCGCATGCTTGCGGAGAGCGGGTTGCGGGACCTCCTACCAGCCTGTGTTCTGAGAAGAGGCATGGGATTGATTTGGCGCAAGTCTCGGTGGGCAAAACCGGTCGATTATTGTCGGGTGTCGAACAGCTTTCGAGGCGCCCCGTGCCAACTGCTCCTGCCGCAAACCTAACAGTCCATCAGGTCGTTCCGACAACGCCGGTGCAAGCCGCTCGCCTGCAAGCAACTTCGGAGCCTCAACAAGGGGCATTTTTGCATAGACCGAATTCTGGCGCCCCGCAGGGCATAGGCGAGCCTAGCGTATCCACCGCATTCGCGTATGGACGTGATTTGTGCGAGCGAACCATCCTGTTCTGGGACGCGCTCCGGCAACGTGCCGACAACATGATTGCTCATGAGCGAGCCGGCAAACCGCCGTTGCTCAATTTCGACTACGAAATTTTGGTGGACGCGCGTCAGTTCGAACGGCCCGTCAACTACGCGTTGGCAGCGATAAGAAAATATGGAGACAAATGCATCGACGACTGTCTCGATCCAGCAAAGCCACCGGTTGTGATCGTCGACCCACGCGCAGGGCATGGCCCGGGCATCGGGGGTTTCAAACGCGACTCGGAGGTTGGAATCGCCATGCACGAGGGGCATCCCGTCTACTTCGTGTTGTTCTATCCCGATCCGGTGCCTGGCCAGACTATTGCCGACGTGCTGCATGCGCTTCGCCGGTTCGTCATGGAAGTATCGAGGAGGCACGATGGAACGCCTCCGATCCTCTATGGCAACTGTCAGGCCGGATGGGCAATCGCCATCCTGGCGGCGGATTGCGAGGGGCTCGCCGGACCAGCCGTCTTGAACGGCTCGCCGTTGTCGTATTGGGGAGGCGAAGCGGGCATCAACCCAGCTCGGGTGTCCGGTGGGCTGTTGGGTGGGGCTTGGCTCACGCACCTGACCGCCGATCTTGGCAATGGCCGGTTCGATGGAGCGTGGCTTGTGCAGAATTTCGAGAACCTGAAGCCGGAGGCGGTCTGGGAAAAGTACGCAAATCTCCTTGCGCATATCGATGAGGAACGCGACCGCTTTCTTGAATTCGAGCGGTGGTGGAACGGCTTCTATTTTCTTAGCCGAGAAGAGATGCTCGCCATTGTCGAAAATCTCTTCATCGGCAACAAGTTCGAACAAGGCCTGTTGCGGGTGTGCGAGTGCTGCTTTGCCGATCTGCGCCGCATCCGCAATCCGATGGTCATTTTTGCCTCGCGGGGCGACAACATCACTCCACCCCATCAGGCACTTGGGTGGATCCCTACCGTCTACGGCAGCACCGAAGACTTAAAGCGCGCCGGCCAGCGGATCGTGTATCTCATCAATCCTCATGTCGGGCATCTCGGGATTTTCGTGTCTGCCAGCGTAGCGCGCCTCGAACACCGCGCGATTCTCGAGCATCTGGACGGAATCTCCGCGCTTGCGCCCGGTCTGTATGAGATGAAGATCGACAATCCGACCGGCAATTCCGACTGCAAGCGCGAGGCCTATACCGTCCACTTCGAGGAGCGATGCGTCGAAGAGTTGCGCTTTCCGGAGAACCGAACCGCGTTTCGGCGCGTGGCCGAGGTTTCGTCGCGGCTGGATGAACTCTACTCAGCAACTCTCGGAAATTGGGTGAGAGCCACTTCGACGCCCTTGTCGGCCCTGCTGCTCGAATGGTTCCACCCAATGCGAACCAGCCGGTTGATGTTCGCGACCGCTTTCAATCCATTGTCGTCGATCTTGATGCCGCTCGCGACGTCCATTCGACAGGACCGGCATTTTGCCCCTGATACGAACCCCTACAAGGCTGCAGAGCTCAAGGCTTTCGACACGATAGGCGGCGCGGTTACCGAAGCGCGTCGGCAGCGCGACACTGCTTATGAACTATGGTTCGAGTTACTCTACGGCCGGCAAAAAGGGGACTAAGCGATGTGTTCTTGAGGTAGCTCAAGGCCCTGAAGATCGAATGCAATTGTCATGAAAATGACTTGGTCCCCGAAGCCCGGCAAGCTCTTCAACATCGCGTCTGGACGTTGCCGCCATGGTTAGCCGCCCCACGCTCGCGCTCCTCTTTGGAGCCTTCGCGGTAGGACTGGTAGCCTCGCGCATGATTTCGAATGAGCCATCTACGTCGAGGTCGGAGTCGCAAACCCAACAATTGAGCACCGAGGGAGGGATAACGGCCTATCTCGGCCTCGTACCTGCGGAAATCATCAAGGGTCTAACCCTGAGCGCGACCGCTGAACGAGGGCTGCGCGGTCACATGCCCAGGCGCCCTCACGAATACCAGATCCTTGCCGCGCTGTTCGATGCAGCGAATGGCGTACGAATTGCGGACGCCGTCGTGAGCGTCGAGCTATCGCGGCCGGGATCGCAGAGTGGCAGGCAGAAGTTGACTCCGATGCAGATCGAAGGGGCGGCAGCGTATGGAGGAGTCTTCGATCTGCCGGTGTTCGACCTCTACAATTTGAAATTGATTGTGGAGCGCCCTGGCGCGAGCCCCACGCTCCTGCAGTTCAAGTACGATCATCGACCATAGGTACCGGATCGGCTGGGAGAGTTAGCCACACAACACTTGTGAGTTCGTTGCCTCGATCTGCGCACTAGCGCTTCACCCGAGCAGGAGTTGAGCCCTTCCTTAGCCGCGGCTAGTCTGCCAGCGAGACGATATCGAATAAGCGAGTGAGTTTGCCGTCGGAGAACGGCTAGAAGATCAAGGGCCGCATCCGACCGTTCGGCAGTCTCTCGATGCACCCGGGGTATATTCATGAATCGACTTGGCATTTCATTGTGTCTGATCGGGGTCATATTGGCGCTGTTTCCGCTGATGTTGGGGGAACATTTGCCGGCAAACTATCACAGGATCTGGATGTACTCGGGATTTGCGATTGTTGGAATCGGATTTGGAGCAGGTCTTGCCTCTCTTTTGGCTGAGCCAATCCGGAAGCGATCGCGTTTCTTCTTTGGTCCGTATCCACTGCTGATGATGTACGTCTGGGTGAGCAGAACAGGGTTGGTGAGGAATCGCGTAGAGACGCTCAATTTCGTCGAAAGGCTGCGCGCGGCCGGCATCAAGCAAGAGCTCGATTTCTATGGGCAGCTCATCACCAACGACGGCACCAACCCTGAATTGACGAGAATACCACCTGCTCATCTTGAGAAGTGTGCGATCACGATCGCGACCTCGCTTACGCTCACGCAGGGCGGAAACGAGCAAGTCTGTACCTATGATCCCAAGCGCAAATTCGGCACGGTTTCCGGCCAGCCGGGGCAATATTGTAATCTGCATGTCAGCAGGACGGTTCTTAAATTGATCAAGGGGCTCTGGTATGACGCGCATCGGTCGGCTGACGACGAGCCAGTTAACTCCTGATCGCTCGCGCGTCGGCCGGCCAAGATCGATAGATAGCGCAGTTTGAAGGCGATATCCGCGGCAGCGACCGTGTGCGGAGAGCACAGGAATGCGGCTCTCCGGTAATGCCGTCGTCGCGAATCTTGATCGACATCAACTTCCTCAGTCTGGAAATGAGTCATGAAATAGTGGTGCTGGCGCAGCCAGGAGAGGACGACATGCTCAAGCGCTTTTGGCCAATTCCCATCGCCGTTCTGCTTTTAGGGCCGGCAGCCGCTCAAACCGACGTCGCGGGGGATGCAACATCGCAGTCAAACCCCGCGCATCATCCACAATACCTGTCAACCGTCGGTAAGAGAAAGCCTCCCGGCGCGGCGCTTGACGAGCGTGAAGGCACCACGCCGCTCCTGGACCGGCAAGAACGCGATATCGATGATCACGTACTCAAGAGTATCTGCAAGGATGCGCCGGGCTGCGAGGGGGGACACTTATGGAAGCACCGGTAGCGACTTCTTGGTCGCCGCTTGAAAAGTTCGTTGAATTATTGGGTAGGCTAGGATGAATCAGCGTGCCCGAACGAACGTGCGTCCTGTCCATCGAAAGGTCTTCGTTTCACCGCCGAGTGTAGCCCTGATCAATAGAATTCCTGAATCGTTTTCCATTCGTACATCCTCTGCGAATAAGCCGAATATCTTTCCGAAGGTCCCATTGCCTCGCCGATAGATCTCGTGCAAACAGCCGCTTGCATGACAAATAATTTGTCTGTTTTGGCAACTGAGATTCTGGAAGTGAAGGGCCCGAAAACTTTCCCCGCCGATCTCGATCGAAGTCGAAAAGTAGTGTTGCGCGGAGATTTCGGAGCCGCAGGCCCTCTGCAGCAACAAGACGCGGCTTTGCAGTTCCGCCGGAAGTTGCGCCAGGTGATTGGTCGACCAGTGCCGGTCGTTGGCAACGCTCGCAGCCACTACCGGCGATATGCCGAAGGCCAAACTGATCGCGGCCGCACCCAAATGCCAGACCGTCTTCATAGAGACTGCTCCCGGTCGTAACGCCGTTCCCGGCGGCGCGCGCAAGATACGCCCAGATGTCTTTGGACCATTGACTTAGCGCAAGGGCAGGTGAGGGGACGGCGAAAAGACGCCATTGATCGGCCGCGCGTCAACTTCAGGGAGGTAAACTTCAGACCCCTCTCAACACACGTCGGCAGAGGGCAGCGCCATTGCGCGGCAGCAATAGCCGCACGACAGCAGGAGCCAATACAAATATCGAGGATGCTGTCAGCCTATCAAAGGCCCGACGGCTTTGTGGATTGGGGCAAAAGAAGTTTGCGTCAAGAGCTAGGTCCGGGTTGCGCGTATCGCGAGGGATGCTCGTCCCTCAATGAGGCGTACTCCAACTTCGCCAATGGGTCGGCTGAATATCGACGCGCCTCTTGTTTGCGGCGTCCACAAAATCCATTCCGATCTTGTGGCATGGATAGGGGAGTGCGACAATCAGGCCGTCATAATCCATGATACCAAGTTCGAGGTCGCCCTCATGTGCGGTGACGGAGATAGGTAGCCATTCTTGGCCTGGAGATCGAGTTTCGGTCATGAGTGCTCGACTTTCTCTAAAGACGATACTCAAGCCTAGCGGGGATTGGACGCAAGTTGTTGATTTTCATCAAAGCTCAATGTGCGCATCCGACGTCAGCGGGCCCCACTTGAAGGGGTGTTCCACAAAAAAGATACCGGATATTGCAACCCCTACCCGGAAGGGGTATTTATACTGGATCGAGGATCGCTCAGCGGGATGGAGGCCTAGGGACGGCGGAAGCAAGGCCGATCACGCTGTAGGATCGTCGAAGGGCTCTCGCGAGCCAAAACGGAGCGACTATGTGCGGCAATTTCGGTCTGGTCCGTCTTTGCGGCACGCGCGAACGGTGGTAGAGACGCACGTATGCTGTCGTGGTTGGCCAAGGCTGGTAGGCGTAGAGCAGGACAGGTCCTTGCTCTGATCTATGCTTTTTGCGTATTCGCGCCGAACCTTGCTGTTGCTTCGCCCCACTGCCTGCTCACGGAGGGCAACGATCAAGTCTCCGTGCACGATCATATCGTAGGCGTCTCCCACTCTAGTGATACCAGTGAGTCTGTGAAGGTTGCCATGAAGGTCGCGTCATCCGATCACATGGTGCCGAATGTGCGGTCGAACCACCCGGCGACGACCAAGGCTCCTCAAGGCGCGACCTGCTGCGTCGCAACATCAGTCCCCGGGCTCCCTGCAGGATCCATCGAGATCCTCATGCCGCGAACGCGACTCTCTGAATATCTGCCGGGGGCCTACCGCCGCCTAGCCGATAGGACGCCAGCTCGGCATTATCGCCCTCCAATTTCCTGACCAGACAGATTAAGCTGACGCGTGGCCCGCACGACAGCAGGCGCACGTAGTTTATTTTCAATTGGTCAGGACTCCTAATCCATGTCTGGTTCCATCGGGACTCGTCGCGCCGGAATGCATGCGGTCGTTCGCAAATCCCGGGCGCGATTGCGAAACCTTGCGGTCGCCGTACTCACCGCGGCTACCTTGGTTGGCTGTATGGAAGTGGCAACGCCGCTGGTAAGGCCGGATCCCGCTGATCCCGGCGTTAAAGTCCGTGGCGTTTCCTATCGCTCGACGGTCGCTCCCTACACCAGTCTGCGCCCAGCATCAGCCGTCGGCTGGAAGGAGCAGAATCGGGGCGTTACTCCTGCACCCACCAAGCCCGAGTAGGAGCTGAGATCATGGGGACTTCAAGATACCCGACGCGCCGAAGCGTTATTGCTGGTTCATCGTTGCTGGTGCTGTCTTCGGTGCTAACCGGTTGCGCAAGCTTCTCACCGGACCACGGCATGACGCTCGTCGCAGAAGGTGTCGGCGCCACGATCCAAAAAGACGTGGTCGCGGTACGCACTGCCGAGGACGCGGATTTGGCGGACGGGGTCGTAAAAAAGCTGCTGGGCCGAAGCCTCGACGTCGAGACTACGATCCAGATCGCTCTCCTCAACAACAAAGGCCTGCAGGCTGCGTTTAACGAACTCGCTCTGGCCGAAGCAGATTCCGTGGAGCAGAGCCTTCCGCCGAATCCGGTCTTTTCGATATCGAGAGTAAGCGGCGACGCGGCCTTTGAGACCAGCCGTCAGGTGGTTGGAGACATCCTGGCTCTCGCGACGCTTCCGTTTCGCTCCGACATCGCACGGGAACGGTTTCGTGCAGCCCAGTTCCGGGCCATCCTTGAAGCGCTTCGCACCGCAGCCGAGACGCGTCGGGCCTATTACCGTGCGGTCGGAGCGAATGAACTCGCCGGGGTGCTGAACGACACCAAAACGTCAGCTGAGACGATCGCCGAACTGGCCGAGAAACTCGGCAAGACCGGGTCGATGAACAAGCTCGACCAGGCACGCGAACAGGTGTTTTATGCAGAGATTACAGCAGATGTTGCCTCGGCGCGGCAAGAGGCCGCCAGCACACGAGAGCGGCTTGCGCGAGCGATGGGGCTCTGGGACCAGAAGCTGAACTTCAAGCTTCCGAGTCGCCTGCCTGACCCGCCACGACGGCCGAAGAGTCTGCCGTTCATCGAGGTCGATGCGGTTGCACATCGCATCGATCTGCAGATCGCCCGGATCGAGCTCGGAGCATTGGCCAAGGCGCAAAATCTAACCGAAGCAACCCGATTTGTGACGCTCCTGGATCTGGCGGGAATCGATCGCAACACCAAGGATCCCGAGGGCCCCCCGTTTCGACAGCGCGGCTTTGAGCTGCAATTTCAGGTCCCCATCTTCGATGGAGGGGAAGTTCGGGTCAGGCAAGCAACTGAGATCTATAACCAGGCCTTCAATCGCTTAACCGAGCGGGCGGTCAATGTGCGCTCAGAGGCGAGGGAAACTTATCGCAACTATCGCTCGCTCTACGATATCGCCGGCCACTATCAACGCGAGGTTCTGCCGCTGCGCAAGGTGATCGCCGACGAAACGGAGCTGCGTTACGGCGCGATGCAGGTCGACGTCTTTGCAGTGCTGGCTGAAGCGCGACAGCGTGTTGCCTCTCTCCGCGCCGCCACGGAAGCAAAACGCGACTTCTGGTTAGCAACGGCCGATCTCCAGACAGCCGTCAACGGAGGCGGGTCCGGCGACTCCAGCAGGGAAGGACGAATCACAACAGTGTCTGCCGTAACATCGACTCCCAATTAATCGAAGTATCGGCAGTCAACCAATGGAGTGAGCGATGATCTCGAGAAGAGGTTTCTTAGGTACTGCCGCGCTCGTCAGTGCGACCGCGATCAGTGGACGCGTTCAGGCTGCGGCAATCCCGGAAGCGCCAATCATGGACAAGGTCACGATGCAGCCGCCGCTTTATCCGACCAGTGGACCGGATTATCGGCCTGTTGTGACTCTGAACGGCTGGTCGCTGCCGTGGCGCATGAACGGAGATTGGAAGGAGTACCATCTGGTTGCCGAACCGGTGGTGCGCGAATTTGCGGAAGGCATGAAGGCGTTCCTTTGGGGCTACAACGGGCAGTCGCCGGGACCAACGATCGAATCGGTCGAGGGTGACAAGGTACGCATCTTCGTTACCAACAAGCTTCCCGAACCGACGACCGTGCACTGGCACGGCATGATTCTGCCAAGCGGAATGGATGGTGTCGGTGGTTTGACGCAGCCGCACATCAAACCGGGCAAGACCTTCGTCTACGAATTTGAGACGAAGAGGAGTGGCACGTTCATGTACCATCCGCATTCTGACGAGATGGTGCAGATGGCCATGGGCATGATGGGGATGTTCATCGTCCATCCGCGCGATCCGGCGTTCCGTCCCGTCGACCGTGACTTCGTGTTCATCATGAGCGCCTACGACATGGATCCCGGAACTTACGTCCCCAAGGTAACGGAGATGACCAATTTCAGTATGTGGGCCTGGAATAGCCGAGTGTTTCCGGGGATCGACCCGCTGCCGGTCAGACTCGGCGATCGGGTCAGGGTACGAATCGGCAATCTCACCATGACCAATCATCCGATTCACCTCCACGGTCACAGTTTCTCCGTGAGCTGTACAGATGGCGGATGGGTGCCGGAGAGTGCGCAATGGCCAGAGACTACGATCGACGTGCCGGTTGGCGCGGTGCGCGCCTTCGACGTCATCGCGGATAATCCTGGAGACTGGGCTTTCCACTGCCACAAATCGCATCACACCATGAATGCAATGGGTCACGATCTCAGGACATTGATCGGGGTCCCCAAGCAGGCAATTGCGAAAGCGGTCAAGAAGCTCGCGCCTGATTCCATGGCCATGGGATCGACGGGCATGGCGATGGGCGAGATGGAAATGCCACTGCCGGACAACACCTTGCCAATGATGACCGGCTCCGGACAGTTCGGTCCGATCGAGATGGGGGGCATGTTTACGGTCATGAAGATTCGGGAAGGACTTGCGCAAGACGACTACCGCGATCCCGGTCCTTATCAATTCCCGAAAGGCACCGTTGCCTATGAAGTTGACACGCCGGCGGCGCAGCCAGTTCGGGAAGAGCAGGGAGCTCCGAAATCACCGGTTAAGAATGGCGGGAACAAAGCGATGAAAGGGATGAAAATGTAACGCAGAGCTGTGACTGGGATAAACGAAGACACCTGAAGGAGAATGCGATGAAGAAACTGATCCAAACGGCAGGCGCCGTGCTCGCGGCGGCCATGTTGGTCACAGCCGCTGCGGCGGAAGACATCAAGGGCGAAGTCAAGAAAATCGACGAGAGCGCGGGCAAGATCACCCTGAAGCATGGACCTGCAAAGAGCCTTGGGATGGATGAGGACATGACGATGGTTTACCGCGTCAAGGACCCTGCCATGCTCAAGCAGGTGAAGGTGGGTGACAAGGTCACGTTCGAGGCGGAGAAATCAGACAGCGGCTTCGCGGTAACCAAGATCCAGAAAGGCAAGTGATTCTGATCCTGGACGTCGCCGCGCAAACGGCGTCGTCCGGTCTGGAGTTCACAAGAAAAGAGGAAAGAATGTCGAAGAAACTTCATGCGGGCGCAATGGCTGGAGTTGTGGTCCTCCTGTTTGCATCGCTGGCGCAAGCTCACCCGCAGCTTCAGTCTGCGGAGCCGGCTGTTGGCACGACCGCGCCCGCCCCGAAGCAGATCCGAATCATGTTTAACGAAGCTGTCATTCCGCAGTTCTCGGGCGTCGAGCTCAGGGATCCAAGCGGTAAGCTTGTTCCTGTCGGGAAGTCAGAGACAGATCCCGCGAACAAGAAGATGCTGGTCGTCCCTGTGAAGCAGGAACTCTCGCCCGGAGAGTACAAGGTGGATTGGCACGCGGTCTCCGACGATACCCATCGCGTCAAAGGAAACTACTCCTTTAGCGTGGGGCGCTGATGATCGATATCGGACTCGTACTCTCGCGACTCCTGCAGTACGTGGCGACCACCACGCTGTTCGGTGCGGCGCTGTTTCCACTCTACGCGTACCGAGGCCGAGAGCCAGATCGGATCTTGCGGTGGAGAAGGCGGCTGCTGTTTTCGGCGGCACTTCTGGCGATAGTGAGCGGAATCTCGTGGTTCCTGTTTTCTGTCGCAAGCATGAGCGGCGATGTTTCCGGTCTGATCGACCCGGACGTTCTCTTGCTCGCAGGGCACACGAGTTTTGGCACTCTCTGGACCTGGCGCATGCTGCTTGCCTTACTGATGGTGGTTCTGATGAGCATTGGGGTGACGCATGTTGCGGAAACTGTGATGATATCCCTTCTTGCGGCCGTACTTCTCTTGTCGTTAGCAGGCACTGGCCATACCCAGGTCGAGGAAGGATGGGCCGGCATTGTTCACGTCTCGGCTGACGGGGCGCACCTTCTTGCCGCCGGAGCCTGGCTTGGAGGGCTGTTGCCACTCGCCTACTTGGTCGCTCATTATTGCAAGAAGCTCGATGACGCGTCCCCGTTCGACGACGTTCTCGTCCGCTTTTCCGGCATGGGTTATTTGGCAGTGGCGACCCTTGTAGGAACGGGTCTGATCAACAGTTGGCTTCTGGTCGGATCGGTTTCCGGTCTATTGAAGACTGGATACGGGCAGTTTCTGGTGGTGAAGCTTGCGCTGTTTCTGGGCATGGTCGGCCTTGCCGTAGCCAACAGGTTCTGGCTCATTCCTGCCCTGGAGAAGGCGTCTACCGCTGCATGCCATTCCGGTGCGATCGGCTATTTCCGCAAGCTGCGGAACCACATCGTGGGCGAGCAGCTGCTGGGATTCATGGTTCTTTTCGTTGTGAGTGTACTGGGCACCATGCAGCCGGCGATCGTCCCGTGAGCGACAAGCGTTCTCCTCAATGGAAGCTGGCCGGCTGCTGGAAGGCTGCGGTGGCCTTGCAGCCGGCCTCCCGCGACGTCTGGCGTTTGAGGAGGTTTGAGCTGACAGGTTTTTTGCCCACCGGTGCCACTGGTGGGTTTCGCGGTCGAGCCACCTGAAGGACGCTCACGAATGTCGGACCTATTGCTCAGCGGGGAAGTTCGCGATGGGCTGGGCCACACCCTTCATTGGATTGCAACAGCGATCGAAATACTTGGTGTCGCCGTCATCCTCTTGGGAGTGCTTGTCTCTACCATATGGATGGCGCGTGATCTTGCGAGCGGAGAGTGGACGCGAGCCTATCGTTCCTACAGAGCCAATTTGGGGCGAGGGATTCTGCTCGGTCTCGAGTTCTTCATCGCGGCCGATATCATCGGAATGGTCGCGATCGTACCGACCTTTGAACGTCTTGGCATACTCGCCGTGATTATTATCATCCGGACGCTTTTGAGCTTCTCGCTTCAGATCGAAGTCGATGGACGACTGCCTTGGCGTAGAAAGGAAGAAGGCAATATCCAGAGTGAAGGCCTCTGATCATCCGAGTGTGCCATAGCACTTAGCATTCATCTGACCTATTCCGCCGATGCAGCTGCTGGACGCGGCGACAGCGACGGAGGCGGGTTCCGATCAGACTTCAGCCATACCTTGCCGCCTAACCGCCCTTGATCTGCAGGTTATCTGCATCTGGATTTGTCAGTGAAGCGTCTGTCGCACTCTTTGAGAAGAGCCGGCGAATCCCAGATGACAGATCCGTCTTCGCCGAGAATGATAGGATCAACAAATAATGGATCTCGGGTCAAGCGGCATGCTTGTTGAATGGCGGCTTTGTTGGTCGGATAGGACTCGCAGCGCAACACTGATACCTGGTAGGGCTCCTGCGAAGGCTGCAATAGGGGCCATCCGTATAATTAAGTAAGACCGGACCAAAGCCTGGATGTCGCGTCGCGAGCTGGTTGAGTTCTTCGCAGGCGAGCTCGACTGCCTTGGGTACTGGTCTGATTTCACGCTCCCAGTTTTGTACCGCGCCGCGGTTTACTCCGAGTTTCTCTGCCGCCTCAAACTGGTTATATCCAAATTTTTTTCGCCACTTTTTCAGATCCCACGAGTCCACCTGCGTCATCCAGTTCGGGAGTAATCTACAGAGCAGGACGCGTCTGTACTGACGCCGACCCAAAACCTTCGCATTGCTTCGTCAGCTCGTTGCCGCTCCAGATAGCACTTCCAAGGTCATCTAATATCATCGGTTTGAAGAAGGCCGGATTTTCGCTGAGTTCATTGATCCTTCGGAAGGCATCAATGTTATGACGCACCTCTTGCAAGTGAGTGCAACTGGTTCGCCTGCAAGATTCGACGCATTCAAGAGCGGAATGATCGAGTAGACCAAAGTCACCGGCCCGAATTCAGGGCGACGCCCTTTTTCGGCGTAAGAGCTGCCTGCAGGCCAAGCCCACTGCGACCGGAATGGGAGTAATCTCATACTCCCAATTTTGGATGGTGGCCCTGGTCACGCCGAGTTCATCTCCGGCCTACTGCTGCGTGAAGTGCATGGCCCAGCGCGGCTCATCATATGATCAGAATCCTGAGGTGTGATGAAAATGCAACGAGCGTCTGAAATCACCCTGAGCAGCCGGAAATCGCCCTGCGCTTAGGCAGTTACCCACGTTTGTTGCTTCACGAGTCTGTTAATCTTGAGCGAAAGTGCGTCGTATCCGTTGCCGCACTCGCTCGCCAAGGTCCTTCGGCAATGAAACTCAAAGTTGAGTGGCCGAAGGCCGCGTAGTCAAGCTGGCATTGCTTGATATTCCCCAATTCGCTGAGCCAGCCACCGGCGAGTTTGTCTCCCTGCCCGAGGGCAGCCAGCCGCGCCTCAACCAGCTCTACCTCCGCAGCGGGCGCTCGCCGCAGCCCATGAGCGAACAGGAGATGGTGGCGACGGACGGCTTTGCCCAAGCCCAAGCTCACCGGTTCGAGCCAGGATCGCGCTTCTCGGCAATTCTCAACGGACGCAAGCGCGAGCTGGTGATCGTCGGCACCGCTTTATCTCCCGAGCCCTGTTCAGGCGTAGCCTGACCGAATCGCCGTCTCGCCTGCGGCAAGTTCAATGATTTCCGCTGTGATTTCCTCCTGCCGCACGGTCCGTTGGGTGGCCTGCAGCGCGGAAAGCTGGCGCTCGATCTGGCTGCGCGCCGAAGCCATCGCTTCCATGCGCGCCTCATTCTCTGCCGCGAAGGCGTGGAGCGCCGTGTTGCAGAGTTGCGCGTGCATATAATCCGCTGTGAGCTCGATCAGGAGCGTTTCCAATGGCAAGTTCAGCAGCGGCGTGTTGTCATCGTTGGGGCCACGAAAGCCTGACATGTCGAGAGGGAACAAACGGCGCCGTTCAATATGAATGCCATGGCCAGGCTGCCATTGGCCGAAAACGGCATCAAGGCGGTCGATCTCGCCCGAGGCGATGCGCGTATAGAGCGCTTCGGAGATTCGATCGGCAAGTCTCGGAACTCCGAGTGAATTTGATGGCATCGGGCTGTTCCAGCCTGCAATCACGCCTTTTTCGGCAGCGACCGCACGGCCTCGCGTGCCAACCAGGAACAGCTCTGAAACGGAAAGGTCCGCGCTAACTGCATCGAGCACGCGCTCGCTGAAAGCGCCGGCAAATCCCTGTTCGGCACAAAATAGCACGACAGCTAGTCGGGTCGATCGACCCGCATTAGCAGGGCGGGCGGTAGAGACCAATGCGAGGGTTCGTCCGATGGCAAGCGCGATTGTCGCTGAATAGCTATCGACGGCTGCAAGCTGACTGCGCGCTTGCTGGGCACGTGCCGCAGCGATGCCGCGCATCGCATTCACGACGGCACCGAGCTGGCGGATACCATCGATACGCGCGCTGATATCTGAGAGACGCTCCGTCATGGCTTCCCGGCGACCTCTGGCACCCCTGCGGCCGGGGTCAGCGTCTGAAGATATTTCCGCAGTGCTTCGCGGATCGCTTGTTTTCCGGCGTCGTCGAGCGCGCCAGTCTCCTGGATGCGATGGACGATGTCCGGGACGTCACGGTCGAGTGTCTCGCGCAGACCCTGCCGGAACAGAGCCACGGTTGGTAGCGGTAGTGGATCCAAAAGCCCGGACTGCACTGCCAAAACCAAGGCGACCTCGTCGGCAAGCCGCAGGGGTGCATGTTGCGGTTGGTCGAGAACCGCGCGAATTCGCGCGCCGCGGGTCAGTTTATCGCGCACTCGCGTGTCCGGCATTCCACCAAAACGGGTAAATGTCTCCAGTTCGAGGAACTGAGCATAATCGAGGCGCACTGTCTCCGCTGCTTCTCGAAGCGCCTGCGCTTGAGTCTTGCCGCCGACCCGGCTGACACTGGTACCGACGTCGACCGCCGGCTTCTGCCCTTCATGAAAGAGCCTGGCGTCGAGTACAATCTGACCGTCGGCAATTGAAATCAGATTGGTCGGAATGTAGGCGCTGAGGTTGCCCGCGTCAGTCTCGGCGACTGGCAGCGCCGTTAGAGAACCGCCGCCCTTCTCCTTGGATAACTTCGCGGCTCGCTCGAGAAGCCGCGCGTGAACATAGAAGACGTCCCCTGGATAGGCCTCGCGACCCGGTGACTGGCGTGTCAGCAAAGCGATCTCGCGATGACTTGCGGCGTGTTTGGTCAGGTCATCGACTACGATCAGGGCGTGTTGCCCACGATCGCGAAAATACTCCGCCATGGTGAATGCCGCGAAAGGCGCGATCCATTGCAATCCCGGCGAACTCGACGAGCCGGCGACCACGATGATGCATCGTTCAGGGGCGCCGAAAGCGGTGATTGCGTCGATGGCACGGCGAACGCTCGAGCTCTTCTGTCCAATGGCGACGTAGACGCAGAGCATGTCGCTCGTCCTTTGATTGATGATCGTGTCAATCGCAATCGTAGTCTTGCCGATGGCACGGTCGCCGATGATAAGCTCGCGTTGGCCACGGCCAAGCGCGAACAGAGTATCGACCACCACTAGGCCGGTTTGAACCGGCTGGGTGACCAGATCGCGATCAATGATCGCAGGGGCCGGCCGCTCGATCGGTTCCCGCATATCCGTGGCAATTGGTCCCTTACTGTCGAGCGGGCGGCCGAGCGGATCGACGATACGGCCAAGTAGCGCCGGTCCCACCGGCACGCGCACGACATCGCCGGTGCCGCGCACGCTGTCACCGGCCTGGATCGTATTCAAGTCATCAAATACCACGCAACCCACCCGGTCCCGCTCAAGCACTTGGGCGAAGCCGCACTGACCTTTGTCGAAACGCAGCAACTCGTCGAGTTGAACGGTGGGAAGACCGGAGATGAGTGCAATGCCGTCCCCGACCTCTTCCACCTGGCCGATCTGCTCACTCTGCGGTCCGAGCGTTGTGGCGCTGACCTTTGCGCTGGCAGTTTTGAGCCAATCGTCCAGCACGATATCAGGATCGTTCGTCATTCGTGAGGTCCGCACGGATTTTTGTGAGATCGGCGCGCCAGCTATTGGCGATCAGGAGGTGAGGACCGTGCAATTCAAGACCGGCGATCAAAGCGGGATCGACCTTGAAGCTGATCTGCGGGTGGGTTCCGAACGCCTCGCCGATCAATATTCTGTAACGTTCTTGGTCGCCCGGTTCGATCGTTGTCGCACTGATCGCTTCGAGTATGACTCCGTTCGTCGCCACGGCGTTGCGCACAGGGGCCGGCAGCATCCGAATCTCCTGGAGCAGCCAATCGAGGAAGGCGGCGCTTACCGCCGCGCCACCGAGGCGGCCGACAAGGCGCCTGGCAATTTCAACCGCAAGCAGGTTCGCCCGCTCGGCCCAGGCCGCGTTAGCGGCGGCCTGCTCCTTCTCGATCGTCGCTCTTGCCGATGCCTCCCTGTTGTTGCCGCTCGTGGCGATCTCTGCGACGGCCTAGGCCGGCTTGACGATTTCTGACAAGAGCAATTGGCCGAGCGAGACCAGACAAAGCGCGTCAATCAGCATTGGCCCGCAAACGTCTGTGAATTCCGCGTTCGCGTACGACCAGACAATTGTGGCAGTTAACGCGCAGCTGCTTCGGTTCTATCGGAAGAAAGGCTGATCCTGCCCACCTTCCAGTGCTGAAAGATTCAGGCGGCTATGGGCTGAAGAAGGCGGTCTTCCTGTTCGCGACATTCCTCGCGCTTTCGGTACTGCTTATTTTGCGATTCCTGAGATCCGATGGCCTAGAAATGCTGCGGACGATGAACAGGCCGGCCGAGGGGCACGCCCGGTGATTTGGTGCTCAATCGTTTGAACCGCGGACCTTGCAGGACCGAATTTGTGATAGTGTTCGCTCGCGGACCTTGCTATCCCTAGCTCGATGAAACGGCAGATTGGCCATAGGTCTCGCTTCTTTGCACCCGCCTTCCGCGGGCTGCTGACCGTGTTGCTCACGCTCACCTACGTTGTGGTCGGATTTGCTGGGGAGATCGCGTGCGCCGGCGAGACGCTCGCGAGCGCCGATCGAATCGAAGTTGCTGACGCGCCCGCCAACACGGACCAGGGCAACACGGACCAGGGCAAGGCGGACCAAGGATCGAGGAAACCGGCTACCGTCGTCGATCATTGCTACACCTGTGTTCCCCTGCTGATCCCGGCGCCCGTCCTCGTTGCCGAGCCGGCTGCAAAAGCTGCCCTCCCGGCATACGCCACGCCGAAGTTCCTTATCGAGGACCACCCGGGGCTCGATACTCCGCCGCCCAAATATCGGACCTGAGCATCTTCTTGGAGCGCGCGAGCGCGCTCGATCGATCGCTTGTCAGGTATTCTCATGTTTCGCAAGACGGTCACGCATTTTGCGTGCGCAGCGGCATTTCTGGTCAGTCCGTGGCTCACCGGTCACGTGCATTCGCAGACGCTCTCCATGAGGGATGCGCTCGGTCGAGCGCTTGTCGCCAGCCCCCATCTCACCGCGGCCGAACGCGACGTCGGTATAGCGACGGGGCAGCGTATCCAAGCCGGAGCCTTGCTCAATCCGGAGGTGTCGTACGAACAGGACGATTCGTTCGGTACGGGCAAGTATCGGGGCACGAAATCCGCAGAGACCACGCTGCAGATCAGCCAGGCCTTCGAATGGTTCGGCAAACGGCAGGCCCGCGTTGCGGCCGGTGCGGCGGGTGTCGAGACCGCGGCGATACAGCGTCAGGCCGTCCGATTGGAGGTCCTGTCCGAAACCGCGATAGCCTTCCTCAACGTGCTCGGCGCGCAGCGTCGGATCCAGGTGCTCGACGAGCAGGTCACCGCCATCGACAGGCTGACCCCGCTGCTGCAGCGGCGCGTCGAGGCCGGCGCATCGTCGCCGGCCGAGACGGGGCGGGCCGAAGTGGCGTCCGCTCTGGTCAAGGCAGACCGAGAACGGCTCCGATCCACGCTCGCGAGCGTGCGGCGCGAACTGGCCGTCCTTATGGGAGACGCCGCACCCAAGTTCGCCTCCGTCTCCGGCAAGCTTGATGCCACCGGGCGACCGCCTTCGTTTCAGTCAGTCGTCGCCGCGATCGACGAGAATCCGCAACTGGTGCGCTGGACCTCGGTCTACGCGCAGCGGAACGCGGAGCTCCTACTGGCTCGGCTGAAGCCCTATCCAGATGTGCGCATCGCTGCCGGATGGCGTCACTTCAATGAGACCAACGATGATGCCGTCCGGCTGACACTCTCGGTGCCCATCCCGGTGTTCGATCAGAATCAGGGCAACATCCTATCGGCGCAGGAGAGCCTGGCGAAGACCAGCGCGGAGCGGCAAGCGAACCGAAACACGCTGATCGTAATCGCAGGGCGGGCCTACGACTCGCTGCAGGGCTCGCTGCGCGAGCTCGCCATCCTTCGCGAAATCGCGATCCCAAAAGCGGAGCAGGCGGCGCAGGCCATTTCAGATGGCTACGGCCAAGGTCGCTTCACACTGCTTGAGGTACTGGACGCCCAGGCGAGCCTCACACAAGCACGACTGCGCGAGCAGGAGGCCTTGCAGAACTTCCACGTTGCCGTAGCGACCATCGAGGGACTCGTCGGCAATCCATTTTCACTCGCGCGCGAGACCTCAAGATGATTCGGTCACTGATCCGATATTTGGTTTTCGTTCTGGTTGCCGGGACGCTCGCTTACGCCGGCTATCGGATGCTGACACCGGCGACGACGAAGACGGTCGCGACGGAGAAGTCCGAAAAGGAAGAGCATTCGGACGGTGTCGCGATGAGCGATGCCAAGGTCGCGGCTGCCGAGATAGAGCTGACGAAGGCCGGCCCCGCGGTGCTGCACGACAGCCTGATGCTGAACGGAATGGTCCAGGCCAACCAGGAATCGCTGGTTCAGATCACGCCCCGCTTTCCGGGCGTCGTTCGAGAGGTCCGCAAGCGAATCGGCGACCACGTCGAGAAAGGCGACATCCTTGCCATCGTCGAGAGCAATCAAAGCCTGACCCCCTACGAATTGAAGGCGGCGCTCGCCGGCACGATAATCGACCGCCAAACCACGCTCGGCGAATTTGTTTCCGAGCAGAAGCCGGCATTCGTGATCGCCGACCTCTCGACGGTGTGGGTCGATTTCTCGGTTTACCGGCGCAACCTGGCTCGCGTGAAGGTCGGCGACCAAGTCCTCATCGATTCCGCGGACGGCGGACCCAAGATCGAGGCGAAAATTTCCTACGTATCGCCGGTCGGCAGCAGCGATACCCAGACCGCGCTCGCGAGAGCCGTCGTAGCAAATTCCGAACAGCGGCTGCGGCCCGGCCTGTTCGCCACTGGACGTTTGACCTTGTCGGCGAAGAAGGTGGCGGTCGCAGTGAAGTCCTCGGCTTTGCAGACCCTCGAAAACCGCACGGTCGTGTTCGTCCGCGACGGCGAGAGGTTCGAAGCCCGCAATGTCGAGGTCGGCGAGCGCGACCCGGACTTCGTGGAAGTTACGTTCGGCGTACTGGAAGGCGACGTGTACGCGGCCCAGAACAGCTTCATCGTAAAGGCGGAACTGGCGAAGGGAGGAGCGGACAATGATTGACGGCTTCCTGTCCTTCGCGATCCGTCAGCGTTGGCTGGTGATGATCGCCGTGTTGGCGATGGCGGGCTTCGGCGCGTGGAATTTCACCCGTCTGCCGATCGATGCGGTCCCCGACATCACAAACGTTCAGGTGCAGATCAACAGCAGGGCCCCGGGCTACTCGCCGCTGGAAGTCGAGCAGCGCATCACGTTTCCTATCGAGACCGCCATGGGCGGCCTACCGCGTCTCGAGAGCACGCGCTCGCTATCGCGCTACGGGCTCAGCCAGGTCACGGTGATCTTCAAGGATGGCACCGACATCTACTTTGCGAGGCAGATGGTCAACGAGCGGATCCAGCAGGTCAGGGATCGATTGCCCGCCGCCATCGAGACCGCGATGGGGCCGATCTCGACCGGGCTCGGCGAGATTTACATGTACACGATCGAGGCCAAGCCAGAAGCCCGCAAGGCAGGCGGAGAGACGTACAGTCCCACCGACTTGCGAACGATCCAGGACTGGATCGTCAGGCCGCAACTGCGGACCGTTGCGGGCGTGAGCGAAGTCAATTCGGTCGGTGGATTCGAACAGCAGTTTCAGGTGCTGCCCGATCCCGCCCAACTGATGGCCTATAAGCTCAGCTTCCGCGACATCATGGCGGCGCTCGCCTCGAACAATGCGAACGTCGGTGCCGGCTACATCGAGCGCAACGGCGAGCAGTACCTCGTCCGTACGCCGGGACAGGTCGCAAACGTCGACGAGATCAAGGAAATCGTGGTCGGCTCGCGGAATGGCATCCCGGTGCGGGTGTCCGACGTGGCCGATGTGAGGGAAGGAACGGATTTGCGGACCGGCGCGGCAACGCTGAACGGGAACGAGGTGGTGCTCGGCACCGCCATGCTGCTGATCGGCGAGAACAGCCGCACCGTCGCGCAGCGCGTTGCCTCGAGGCTCAAGGAAATCGGACGCTCGCTGCCCGAGGGGGTCATCACGCACACCGTCTACGATCGCACACGTCTGGTTGAAGCGACGATCGCAACCGTGGCGAGGAATCTCTTCGAAGGCGCGCTCCTGGTGATCGTCGTGCTGTTCCTGACGCTCGGAAACTTCAGAGCCGCGGTCGCGACCGCATGCGTCATTCCGCTGTCCATGCTGTTCGCCATCACCGGCATGGTGGAGAACAAGGTCAGCGCCAACCTCATGAGCCTCGGCGCCATCGACTTCGGCATCATCATCGACGGTGCCGTGATCATCGTCGAGAACTGCCTGCGCCTGCTGGCGGTGGAGCAGCGCCGGCTCGGCCGCGTTCTCACCCGCGAGGAACGCTTTGAGACCATTCTCGCCGGCTCGCGTGAGGTCATCCGTCCCAGCCTGTTCGGTACATTCATCATCGCCGTCGTCTATTTGCCGATACTCACGCTCACGGGCGTCGAAGGGAAGATGTTCACGCCGATGGCTTTGACCGTGCTGATGGCATTGACCGGGGCCAGTATTCTATCGATGACATTTGTGCCGGCGGCTGTGGCACTCCTGGTCACCGGCAGGGTCTCCGAGCATGAGAATTGGTTCATGCGCGGCGCCCGCCGAATCTATGCGCCGTTGCTCGCCGCCTCGATCAATAATAAGTTCGGCGTCGCAGTGATTGCGGCCCTGCTGGTTGTCGTCTGTGGGATCGCGGCCTCCCGCATGGGCGGTGAGTTTATTCCCAGCCTCGACGAATTGGATGCCTCGACGGAGGTGGTCCGCATCCCCAGCGTCAGCCTGACCCAGTCGGTGGCGATGGAGGCGATGCTGGAGAGGCGACTGCTCAAGCTTCCCGAGGTCAAGGAGGTGTTCGCCCGCACCGGCACGGCGGAGGTTGCGACCGACCCCATGCCGCAATCTACCTCGGACAACTACATCATGCTGAAGCCGAGAAAGGAATGGCCCGATCCCGAGAAGCCGAAGGCCAGTGTCGTTGCGGAAATCCAGGAAGCGGCGGAAGACGTCCCCGGCAACGCCTACGGGTTCTCGCAGCCGATCCAGCAACGCATGAACGAGCTCATCTCGGGCGTGCGAAGCGATGTCGCCGTCAAGATATTCGGCGACAACCTGGACGAACTGATCCAGGCCGCGAGCCGGGTCCAAACGGTCCTGCAGAAGGTGGAAGGGGCCGCTGACGTTAAGGCCGAGCAAGCGGCAGGATTGCCCGTGCTCACCGTCCTACTTAACCGCCAAGCCTTATCGCGCTATGGGATCAACGTTGCAGACGTGCAGAATCTCGTGGAAATGGCCGTGGGCGGCAAGAACGCCGGCCGTCTGTTCGAAGGCGATCGCCGTTTCGACATCGTTGTTCGACTACCGGAGCATCTACGCTCGGATATCGACGCGATCAGGTCGTTGCCGGTGCCGCTACCCCCGATCGAGAACCAAACCAAGGCGACTACCGCTCTTTGGGGCACTTCGCCGCTCGCTCAAATCCGCTACGTGCCGCTGTCCGAGCTTGCCCAGGTCGATCTAAAGCCGGGTCCCAATCTGATTAGCCGCGAGGATGGCAAACGGCGGATTGCGGTGACCGCCAACGTGAGGGGGCGCGATCTCAGTTCGTTCATCGCTGATGCTCAAAATCAGGTGATGGCGAAGGTGAAACTCCCGCCCGGCTATTGGATCGGATGGGGTGGCCAGTTCGAACAGCTCATTTCTGCAACGCAGCGCCTGATGGTCGTCGTGCCGCTCGCGTTGTTTCTGATCTTCCTATTGCTCTTCATCAGCCTTGGGTCGATGCCCGATGCGCTGTTGGTATTCAGTGGCGTGCCGCTCGCGCTCACCGGCGGCGTCGTAGCGCTGCTGTTGCGGGGGATACCGCTTTCGATCAGCGCCGGAATCGGCTTTATCGCGCTGTCCGGGGTCGCCGTGCTCAACGGCCTCGTCATCATCACGTTCATCGAAAAGCTTCGACGCGAAGGCCATGCGTTGGTTGACGCGGTCCGGGAAGGCGCACTGACGCGGCTGCGGCCGGTCCTGATGACCGCGCTCGTTGCCTCACTCGGCTTCGTCCCGATGGCGATCGCCACCGGTGCCGGCGCCGAGGTGCAGCGGCCGCTCGCGACCGTCGTCATCGGCGGGATCATCTCATCGACCATCCTCACCCTGTTGGTGTTGCCGGCACTCTACGTCCTGTTCAGGCGGGAACAGCCGTCCAACGGCCGATTGAAATCACCCACGACCGAAGGAGCAACGTCATGAAGTATGCGCTTTTGCTGATCGCAACCATCCTGTTCGCGGCGCCGGCTTCCGCCGAGGACTACGAAAAAGGCCCCAACGGCGGCCTGATGCTCGACGTCGCCGGGATCGACGCCGAACTGATGACTTCCGGAAACACGGTTACATTCAACATCTTCGTTCCTAACACGCCCAAGCCGGTTTCCACCAAGGGCTACACCGGCGCCGTTCTCATCGCGAGCGGCAACGGACGGGAGACGGTGACGCTTACGCCGCAAGGCGAGAATTCGCTCAAGGGCGATGCGAAGAACCCGATAGCGGCGGGCGCGACGATCACGCTCACCATCAAGACCGCCGAAGGAAAGTCAGGTCAGGCAAAATTTAAGAAGTGAGGGCCTAGGGCGGATGTCGGACGGACACCGAATGATTTGGCGCGTCAGCAGTATGCGGGCGGTTGTGGCGGTGCTGACCATGTTCGTCCTTGCGGCCTATGCAGCGCGAGACGCCCAGGCGGAGCCACTGAAGGCGACGATAGTCGGCCTTGGGGCCGCGACGTGCCAGCAGTTCAACGACGATGCCAGGTCGAACCCGCCGATCCAGAGAGACTACTTGGCTTGGGCGCAAGGTTTCATGAGCGGGATTCTTTCGAGCAGACCGCCGGGAGTAGACGAGGGGCTCGATCTCTCTCCGCCAACGTTCCCCGCCGCGCGACAACTGGATTTCCTAGGCGACTACTGCGCGCGGAATTCGTCGATCGATTTCTCGGATGGCGTAGCGGCTCTCTACAAGCGGCTACGCCAGGAGGGAAAGAAGTGAAAAGAGTGGAGCTCCAGAGCATTAGCGCGAAGATGTGATTCCAAGTGGACGGGATGGATTGCACTTCCTGCGCGATCAAGATCGAGAAACGCCGTGTGCCGGATGCCGGCGTCACTGACGTATCCGTCTCCGAGCGACGCCGGCCGCCCTCAAGGCGAGGGACGGAGAGTCGCATCGGAGAACGTCGGAACGATCCATTGCGACCAAGCGCGATTTGTCACAGTCCGGAGGTGGCATGACTCGCCTAAGAGACCGAGCGATGGAAGATCGCGAAGGCCCCTTACCAAGCCGCCAGAGAGCCGGCCGCAGCCTACGTCTGCGAGTCGGCACCCTTGTGCTGTTGTTCTTCCATCTACTCGGCGGCGCGCTGCACGGAGGCTGTGGCATAGCAATCCATGGCAGTGTTCCGGGGGAGGAATGCTCCATGACGGACGCGGCCGCCGACGCGAATGAGGCGCTACCCGGACACCACTGTCACGGCTGCTTTGTTGTTTGCCCGGCGACGCCGCCGACAGTCTGGTCGGCCGTCGATCTGACCGAGGCGCTACCACGATGGTCGAAGGATTCGTTTGACCGTCTAGGGCGGCGACCATCCACGCCGCCACCGAAAGCTTCGAGCTGAACGACGTCGCCGGAGCGCTTCGCGCTCCAAACATCGTTCGAAGCGATTCACGCCGGCACATCACCCGAAAGGACGCCGGGCAGCCGCTATGGCTGATTGTCGGTCCGTCGGCGCTGGACGCGATCTCGCTTCAGGTCCGAAGGCAATCACAGACATGAGCGACAAAACCATCATCGGCCTGTCGCGGCTGATCTCATTGCGACAACAGGTCGACAAGCTGGCCCGAAACATAGCGAACCAGGGAACCGTCGGTTTCAAGAGCGAGGGCTTGCAGTTCAAAGAGTATCTCACGAAGGCACAGGAGGCTGACGACATTCCCTCCGCGCCGATGCGCTCGCTGGTCGCCGTCACGGAGTTCACGGACTTCTCCGCAGGTGGGTTGACAGCTACCGGCAATTCTACGGACGTCGCCGTCGTGGGGGACGGGTTCTTCGTCGTCCGGACGACCGCGGGAGAGCGCTTTACCCGGAACGGGGCATTCACGTTGGACGGGGAGGGGCGTCTCGTCACCCTCGCGGGCGAGATCGTGATGACGGCGACGGGACCATTGCAGGTCCCACAGCGCGACGGGCCGGTCAGCATCGGCGCCGACGGCACGATTTCGACGGCAAGGGGGCCGATCGGACGCTTGCGCTTGGTTCAGTTCGACGACCATACGAAGTTGAACGCCGAAGGAGCCACTCTGTTCGCGTCCGAACTTCTGGCGATCGAAGTGCCGGCGGGGCAGATCCGGCTTACCACCGGCTCCTTGGAAAATTCCAACGTCAACGCGATCCGCGAAATGAGCAGCCTGGTCGCCGCGGCCCGAGCTTACGATCAGGTCGCAAATACCATCCTGCGCGAGGACGACAAGAACGAGCTCAGAAAGCTCGCGGGAGAGGATCTGTGAGCGCCGCTCCGGATGTTCTTGGATCCAGAGGGTCTAGTCAGAGCTTGATCCAGATCAATCGCGACGAGTTGGACCTTAGCAATTTGGGACGAGGATTCGAAGGTTTCGAGCGGGAGAGCTGTTTTGACGGACGAAATTCACCCTCTAGCTCCTCATAGCTTGCCGTTCTTCCTGCCTGGCCCGGACGGCTCCGACGTCCTGCTGGTCGTGATGGGGTTCTTCCTGGTGGCTGTCATATTCTGGATCGGCGTCCTCTACTGGAAGCTGCACAGTTTGCCCGAGCGGATGGCGCATAAGTCGCAAAAGCTGCAGTTCGAGTTCGTCTGCGTGCTCGGGCTGATTTCGCTGTTCACGGGCATACACGCGTTTTGGATTGCCGGTCTGCTGTTGGCCATGATCGACATTCCGGATTTCGGCACGCCTCTGCGAAGTATTGCCGGCTCGGTCGAACGCATCGCGGACGCAACTCCTGAGCCGCCTGAGGCCGAACTGATGGAACAACAAGGGGCGGTGAAAATCCCTAGGACCAAGGTCACGTCAGCCGAGTCCTGAACACCGCTTCAACGGATCGGATTCAAGGTCCCTGAGTGGCGAGCGACATCGCAAAGCTGATCGGGGTTTGTGCTGCTCCAAGTAAATCGGCAGATGTTACACTATTGCGGGTCGACACGTCGTTGCACTGCATGGTACTTGGTTGCCTATCGATGGATTGGACCCGACGAGTGACCCTGGTAGCTCTCAAATTTGGCCATGTGTTGCCGCGCTCGCTGCGCGGTGCGATGTCCATTTTCGTGCTGGCGATGTACGTGGTTGCTGGCGTGCTGCACGGCGTGTGCGACCTAGATGTCACCAATTCGTCGTCCAAATTCGTCGTCTCGCTCGCCGAAAAGGGCGCCGGTCATTCCGACAAGGGTTCCTTGGCGGACCATCATTGTCACGGCTGCTTCTCCGTTTCCGTTCCAGCCCCGGTGGTGGAAGCGGTAGCCGTGATGCCCACCGTCAAGGTGGTACCCGCGCTGCAGGTCGAGCGGCGCGGATTGCCGCCCGGGATCGACCCGCCCCCACCGAAGGCCCTGACCTAAAAATGACCGCTGGGCGCATCGCGCCCTGATTCCGTCTTTCGTCAGGTTTTCATCATGTTTTCAAAGTGCGCCACGCGTTTCGCGTGCGCGATGGCATTGCTGGTCAGTCCTTGGCTGACGGCGGTGTCGCATTCTCAGACCCTCAATATGGGGGCGGCACTGCAGCGCGCGCTCGCGACCAGTCCGCGCCTGACCGCCGCCGAGCGGGACGTCGGGATCGCGACCGGCCAGCGCATCCAGGCTGGCGCATTGCTCAATCCGGAACTGTCCTACGAACAGGACAATTCCTTCGGCTCGGGCATCTATCGCGGCACGAAGTCGGCAGAGACGACGCTTCAGATTAGCCAGCTCTTCGAGCTTTTCGGCAAGCGCGAGGCCCGGATCGCTGCGGGCCAGGCCGGTGTCGAGGGGGCGGCGATCGAGCGCAAGGCGGTACGCCTGCAGATCCTGTCGGAGACGGCGATCGCGTTCCTGAACGTGCTCGGCCTGCAGCGTAGGATACAGATTCTCGACGACCAAGTCACCGCCCTGGAGCGGCTGACGCCATTGCTTCAGCGCCGGGTCGATGCCGGCGCGTCTTCGCCAGCCGAAACCGGCCGTGCGGAGGTCGCAGCAGCCCTTGTGAAAGCCGATCGCGAGCGCACTAAAGCCAGCCTGTCGAGCGCGCGCCGCGAACTGGCGGTGCTGATGGGCGACACGGTCCCGAAGTTCGCCAGCGTCTCCGGACGGCTGGATGCCACCACTCGGGCGCCGTCATTCCAGGCAGTGATCGCGGCCATCGACGCGAACCCGCAGCTCGTCAGGTGGAACTCTATCTACGCCCAGCGCAATGCCGAACTCCTGCTGGCTCGATTGAAGCCGTATCCGGACGTTCGTCTCGCTGCGGGATGGCGTCACTTCAACGAGACCAACGACGACGCCGTACGGCTTACCCTGTCGGTGCCGATCCCCGTGTTCGACCAGAACCAGGGCAACATTCTCTCGGCACAGGAAAGCCTCGCCAAGACGCGAGCCGAGCGCGAGGCAAATCGCAATATCCTCCTCGTCGTCGCAGGGCGGGCGTACGACACGGTTCAGGGCTCGCTGCGGGAACTCTCGGCCCTGCGCGATACCGGCATTCCCAAGGCGCAAGCGGCCGCCAACGAAATCGAGCAAGGCTACGGTGCCGGTCGCTTCACCTTGCTCGAAGTGCTCGATGCGCAGGCCAACGTTACCCAAGCGCGGCTGCGCGAGCAGGAGGCTCTACAGAACTACCATGTCGCCGTTGCCACGATCGAAGGACTCGTCGGCAATCCCTTCTCTCTGGCGCGGGAGAGCGCACGATGAAAACTTCGAGCGCAATCGTCCTCGCCATGGTCGCGGCCGCCGCCGGTGCCTTTGGGTATCGGTGGCTGATGCCAAAAGACGCACCTGCCGCGACGCAGCAGATGGCTAAGCAGGAAGGCAAGGAGGGCAAGGAGGATAAGGCTGGCAACGAGCACGCCGAGAAGGACGAGCACGGGGCCGACCGCATCGTGATCAGCGACGTCAAGCTGGCGGCCGCCGGTGCCACTTTCGCAGAAGCGGGGCAAGCGACCCTGACCGAGACGCTGGCGTTCAATGGCGTGCTGCGCGCCAACCAAGAGACTGTGGTCCAGGTCACACCACGTTTCCCCGGCCTCGCGCGCGCGATCAAGAAACGCATTGGCGACGTGATCGCCAAAGACGACTTGCTGGCCTCGATCGAAAGCAACCAGAGCCTCACAGTGTACGACCTCAAGGCGCCGATCGGCGGCACGGTCATCGATCGGCAGATTTCGCTCGGCGAATACGTCTCCGAACAGAAACCGGCATTCGTCGTGGCCGATCTGTCGACGATCTGGGTCGACTTGTCGATCTATCGTCAGGATCTCAGGCGGGTGCGGATCGGGGACGAGGTACTGATCGATCCGGACGATGGCGTCGGCGACATCAAGGGCGCGATTTCCTACCTCGCGCCGGTCGGCGCGAGCGAGACGCAGACGGCGATCGCACGCGTGGTTTTGCCGAACCCGAACGGAAGGCTTCGTCCCGGACTGTTCGTGAGCGCTCGTTTGGTGCTGGCCGAGCGGAAAGTGCCGGTCGCCGTGCACGCGGGTGCGATCCAGACCTTCGAGAACAAGACGGTCGTGTTCGTGCGCGAAGGCGCCGATAAGCTCGAAGCGCGCCCCGTCGAGCTCGGGGACTCCGATCAGAAGTTCGTGGAGATCCGCGCCGGTATTTCACCTGGCGAGAAGTATGTGGCTGAAAACTCATTCGTCGTGAAGGCGGAGATGGGCAAGGGAGAGGCTGAACATGATTGAGCGGCTCATCGAATTCTCCATCCGCCAGCGTTGGCTGGTGATCCTGTTCGTGTTCGGGCTTTTGGCATTCGGCGGCTGGAATTTCACGCGTCTGCCGATCGATGCCGTGCCCGACATCACCAACGTCCAGGTGCAGATCAACACGCAGGCGCCGGGCTATTCTCCCTTGGAGACTGAGCAGCGCATCACGTTTCCCGTCGAGACGGCGATGGGCGGGCTGCCCAAGCTCGAATACACCCGATCCCTTTCGCGCTACGGCCTCAGCCAGGTGACCGTCGTTTTCCGGGACGGCACCGACATTTATTTCGCACGTCAGCTCGTCAACGAGCGCATTCAGCAGGTGAAGGACCAGCTTCCCGCCGGCGTCGAAGTCGCCATGGGGCCCGTCGCGACGGGTCTCGGCGAGATATTCCTCTACACGGTCGAGGCCAAGCAGGGCGCCAAGGCAGCCAGCGGAAAGGAATTCACGCCGAGCGATCTGCGCACGATCCAGGACTGGATCATCAAGCCTCAGCTCCGCAACGTGCCGGGTGTCATCGAGGTCAACACAATCGGCGGTTTCGAGCGCCAGTTCCATGTGCTGCCGGATCCCGGCAAGCTGATGGCCTACAAGCTCGGCTTCCGCGACGTGATGACGGCGCTCGCCGCCAACAACGCCAACGTCGGCGCCGGCTACATCGAAAAGAATGGCGAGCAGTATTTGGTCCGGACCCCGGGCCAGGTTGCTAACATCGCCGAAATCGAGGACATCGTCATCGGCTCGCGGAGCGGCGTACCGGTTCGGGTCAAGGACGTGGCCCAAGTCACCGAAGGCAAGGACCTTCGCACCGGCGCCGCTACCCTCAACGGAAAGGAGACGGTCCTCGGGACCGCCATGCTGCTGATCGGCGAGAACAGCCGTGCGGTAGCCCAGCGCGTTTCGGCCAAGCTGAACGACATCGCCAAGTCGCTTCCGGAAGGAGTCGTCGCCCGCACCGTCTACGACCGGACTCATCTCGTCGAGGCGACGGTCAAGACGGTAGAGAAAAATCTCGTCGAGGGCGCCATCCTCGTCATCATCGTGCTGTTCCTGATCCTCGGCAACTTCCGCGCGGCCCTGGTGACGGCCTGCGTCATCCCGCTGTCGATGGCGATGACCGTCACCGGCATGGTCGAAACGAAGGTCAGCGCCAACCTGATGAGCCTCGGTGCTATCGATTTCGGCATCATCGTGGACGGCGCCGTCATTATCGTCGAGAACTGTCTCCGTTTGCTCGCCGAAACGCAGCATGAGAAGGGCCGGCTGCTGAACCTAAAGGAGCGGCTCGACACGATCCGCCGCGGCTCGGCCGAGGTCATCAAGCCAAGCCTGTTCGGAACGCTGATCATCGCGGTCGTGTACCTGCCGGTGCTGACCCTCACGGGCGTCGAAGGCAAGATGTTCACGCCGATGGCATTGACCGTCCTGATGGCTCTTGCCGCCGCGGCCCTGTTCTCGATCACCTTCGTGCCCGCCGCCGTCGCCATCGTGGTCACGGGCAGGGTGTCCGAGAAGGAGAACTTCTTCATGCGCGCTGCCAAGCGCATCTACCTGCCTCTTCTGGACCGGGCGATCGCCTTCCGGGGCGTCGTGGCAGTCCTGGCCGTCGTGATCGTCGGGGCAAGCGTCTTCGCGGCGACCCGCATGGGCGGCGAGTTCATCCCGAGTCTCGACGAGGGCGACGTCGCTCTGGCCGCGATCCGGATTCCCGGAACGAGCCTGACACAGTCGCTGGACCTGCAGATGGCGCTTGAGAAGCGAATACAACAACTGCCAGAGGTGAAGGAGTTCTTCACCCGGACGGGCACGGCCGAGGTCGCGACCGATCCCATGGCGCCGTCGATGTCGGACGGTTACGTCATGCTCAAGCCGCGCAGCGAGTGGCCGGATCCCGAGAAGCCGAAGGCGGAACTCGTCGAGGAAATCGAGAAGGCAGCCAACGACATCCCGGGCAGCAACTATGAGGTCTCCCAGCCAATCCAATTGCGCGTGAACGAACTGATCTCGGGCGTCCGCAGCGACGTTGGCGTCAAGATCTTTGGCGACGATCTCGACGTGCTGCAGGGAGCCGCCAAGCAGATGCAGTCCGTGATCCAGGGCATCCGCGGGGCTACCGACGTGAAGACCGAGCAAGTCGCCGGTTTGCCGATCCTAACCGTCAAGCTCGACCGCCGGGCGCTCTCGCGCTATGGCCTCAGCGTCGGCGACGTCCAGAACATCGTGGAGATCGCCGTCGGCGGAAAGAGCGTCGGCAAGCTGTTCGAAGGCGATCGGCGCTTCGACATCGTCGTGCGTCTTCCTGAGCGCCTGCGCGGCAACATCGAGGCGATCCGCGCGATCCCGATTCCATTGCCTGCTGAGGAGCCCGGTTCGGCGACGATCACCAAGACGGCCTGGTCGGGAGCGCTCGGAGTTCAACCGCGCTACGTGCCGCTGTCGTCCGTAGCAACCATCGATTCCGCGCCCGGTCCGAACCAGATCAGCCGCGAGAACGGCAAGCGGCGCATCGTTGTGACGGCAAACGTGCGTGAGCGGGACCTTGGTTCGTTCGTGTCCGAGGCGCAAGACGCGGTGGCGCAGAAGGTCAAGCTCCCGGCCGGCTACTGGATCGGATGGGGTGGCCAGTTCGAGCAACTGGTCTCGGCGACCAAGCGGCTCACGATCGTCGTGCCGGTGGCGCTGCTGCTGGTGCTGCTGCTGCTGTTCATGAGCTTTGGATCCGTCGCGGACGCGCTTCTGGTGTTCAGTGGCGTGCCGCTGGCGCTGACAGGCGGCGTCCTGGCTCTGCTGCTGCGAGGCATTCCGTTGTCGATCAGCGCAGGCGTTGGTTTTATTGCCCTGTCCGGCGTCGCGGTGCTCAATGGTCTGGTCATCATCGCGTTTATCGAGCGGCTCAGGCACGAAGGGAAGTCCGTGCTGGAGGCCGTCCATGAGGGTGCGGTGACCCGGTTGCGCCCCGTGCTGATGACGGCGCTGGTGGCATCGCTTGGCTTCGTTCCCATGGCGATCGCGACGGGCGCCGGCGCGGAGGTGCAGCGGCCGCTGGCGACCGTCGTGATCGGAGGCATCATTTCTTCGACGATTCTAACGCTGTTGGTGCTGCCGGCCCTCTACGTGCTGTTCCGGAAGGACTCCGCGCCGGCCGGTCAGCCGGACGACGTCGACGAAGCGGCGGAGGGTGGCCGCGCATGACCCACGCTGCCCAGAAAATGAAGTTTCGGGTCGGCGGGATGGATTGCGCCGCCTGCGCCACAAAGATCGAGAACGCCGTTTCGCGCATGCCCGGAGTCACGGGCGTTGAAGTGTCGGTGACCGGCGGCAGCGTGTCAGTCCAACATGAAGGAGCCGTCGAGCGGGAGGCCGTGAGCCGCCAGATCGCTGCCCTGGGATATGTCGTCGCGGATGGGCCATCAGCCAGGGCAAAGGAGGCAGACCACGATCATGATCTTGATCAAAACCACGGCCATAATCACGATCTCGTCGCTGGAGGTAAGCAGCCGTGGTGGCGGTCGAGCAAGGCCATCCTGACCGTCGCGTGCGCGCTGGCGCTCGGCGCGGCCTTTCTGATCGGCAAGCTGATCCCGTCTACGGAGTATTGGGCTTTCCTCGCGGCAATGCTTGTCGGCCTCATTCCGATCGCGCGGCGGGCGGCGACGGCCGCCGTGGCAGGTACGCCCTTCTCGATCGAGATGCTAATGACGGTCGCCGCAGTCGGCGCCGTCATCATCGGCGCCATGGAGGAGGCAGCGACCGTCGTCCTGCTGTTTCTTGTCGGTGAGCTGCTGGAGGGAATAGCAGCCAGCCGGGCTCGATCGAGCATCCAGGAACTTGCGAAGCTGGTTCCTAGTACGGCCCGGCTCGAGAATGGCGATTCCGTAAGAGAGGTACCGGCCTCCAGCCTCGCCGTGGATTCGGTTGTCCAGGTCCGGCCGGGCGACCGGATCCCGGCGGACGGCATCATCCTCGCCGGGGATAGCTCGATCGACGAGGCGCCCGTGACGGGCGAGAGCACGCCGGTACGCAAGAAGACCGGGGACATCGTCTTTGCCGGAACTGTGAACGGAGAGGCTCTACTCCGGATCAAGGTCACGGCCTCGGCCCAGGACAACACCATCGCCCGCATCGTCAGGCTGGTCGAGGAAGCCCAGGAATCCAAGGCCCCGACCGAGCGCTTCATCGACCGCTTTTCGCGCTACTACACGCCGGGCGTGGTGGTGGTCGCAGCCATCGTCGCCATCCTGCCGCCGCTCGTTTGGAGCGGCGCCAGTTGGCACGCCTGGATCTACAAGGGATTGGCCATCCTGTTGATCGGTTGTCCGTGCGCATTGGTGATCTCGACGCCGGCAGCGATAGCCGCAAGCCTTGCATCCGGAGCGCGCCGCGGATTGCTCCTGAAAGGCGGAGCCGTCCTAGAGCGCTTGCGCGACGTCACCGTCGCCTGCTTCGACAAGACGGGCACCCTCACTGCGGGCAAGCCCAAGGTCACGGATGTCGTGGGATTCGGCTGCGGGGAGAGCGAGGTACTGTCCTTGGCCGCGTCGCTCGAACGCGGTTCGAGCCATCCGCTTGCTCTCGCCATCCTGCAGGCGGCGTCGAACAAGGGCGCCGACCCGCAGCGGGTTGAAGACTTCGTGAACCTGGCGGGAGAAGGCGTCAAAGCCGCCCTCGCAGGACGTACGGTTTTTCTCGGGTCGCCCGCAGCGGCCGAACGGATCGTCCCGCTCACTGAGGACCAACGAAAGCTCGTCGATGCGCTGAACGAAAGCGGCAAGACCGTCTCCGTCCTGGTCGTCGACCGGGAGGTCGCCGGCTGCATCGCTATGCGGGACGAGTTGAGGAGCGATGCCATCGCGGGGCTGCGTCGCCTGGCCGACCGCGGAGTCCGGTCGGTGATGCTCACGGGCGATAACCCGCGCACTGCCGCCGCGCTGGCGCGCGAACTCGGAATCGACCATCGCGCGCAAATGATGCCGGAGGACAAGCAGCGCACCGTCGTGGCGTACAAAAACCAGGGCGAGGTTGTTTTGAAGGTCGGCGACGGGATCAATGATGCCCCGGCTCTCGCCGCCGCTGACGTCGGGGTCGCGATGGGCGGCGGCACCGACGTCGCGCTCGAGACGGCCGATGCCGCGGTCCTCCACGGGCGCGTCGCCGACGTGCCGGCCATGATCGGTCTATCCAAGCGGACGATGGGCGTCATCCGGCAGAACATTTCGATCGCGCTGGGTCTCAAGGCGGTTTTTCTGGTCACCACCATCGCAGGCATCACCGGACTTTGGCCGGCGATCCTCGCCGACACCGGGGCAACTGTTCTGGTCACCATGAACGCGCTGCGGCTGCTCTCGGTGCCGCGCAGCGGTGGAGCAGCGGGCGAGGGTGCATCCACATGACGGCAGGTGCTCGCATAGAAACCAGCCGCGATCTTCGCCTCGACCTTTTTCGGGGGCTGGCGAACTGGGCGATCTTTCTCGACCATGTTCCGAACAATGCGGTCGCCTGGGTAACCGCCCGGAACTACGGCTTCAGTGACGCTGCCGAGCTGTTCGTCTTCGTCTCAGGATACACCGTCGCATTCGTCTACGCCCGCATGGCGCGGGCCAGGGGCTTCCTGGCTGCCGCTCTCAGGGTTCTTGGACGAGCCTGGCAGATCTACGTCGCCTACATCCTGCTCTTCGTCTTTTACGTCGTCGCCATCGGATACGTGGCGCAGCGGTACGGGCACGCTCACCTTCTTGACGAATTCAACATCCGTCTCCTGATCAAGGATCCGGTCGAGTTTTTGAAGCATGGGATTCTGCTAGAATACAAACCGCTGAACCTCGACGTCCTGCCGCTCTATATCGTGCTGATGATCGCGTTCCCGCCCCTGCTTTGGGTCCTGATGCGACAGCCGAACGCCGCGCTCATGATTTCGCTCGGCATCTATGCCGGCGCGCAGATGTTCGGATGGAATCTGAACGCCTATCCCGCCGGGCAATGGTACTTCAACCCCTTCGCATGGCAATTGCTGTTCGTGATCGGAGCGTGGGTCGCCCTCGGTGGTGCGACCACGGGGAGGGCGATGATCCGTTCAAGCCCGGCGCTCGCCGTCGTCGGTATCGTTATTCTGTTCGCAGCATTCATCACTCTCGCATCCCGGACCGGCCATCAGGACCTGATCCCTGAACCCGCCCGCTCGCTTTTTCTTCCGAACGACAAAACCAACCTGGCGCCATATCGCATCGTCCACTTCCTGGCGCTGGCAGTCGCCGTCTCGCGATTGATCCCGAAGGAGGCGACGTTCCTGTCGGCGTCCTGGCTTCGGCCGCTACGGCTTTGCGGAGAGCGATCGCTCGAAGTCTTTTGCGCGGGCGTCTTCCTCGCGTTCGTCGCACACTTCGCGATCGAACTTGTTTCCGACGCGCTCGCCTTCCAGATCGTCGTCAGCATTGCGGGCATCGGCATCATGATCGTCGTCGCCTATTTCAAGACATGGACCAGAGAGTTTTGCGCGACGCCCGGCCGAAAAGCCGTCGAGCGCGCAGGGATTCGGCAGCCACAACTGGCACAAAGGGAGCGATGAAATGGGCTTCGATCAGTATCACGAACCACCGCAGGAACTGTCGCAAGAGGTCCGCACCTTCGCGCGGATGATTGCTTCACTGATCGAGGAGGCCGAGGCGATCAATTGGTACGAACAGCGGATGTCAGTCGAGAAGGACAAGAAGGCGAGGGCGATCATGGCAAACGCGCAGAAGGATGAATTCAAACATTTAGGCATGAACCTTGAATTTCTTCTGCGCAAGAAAAAGGATTGGCGAACCGAACCCCAGGGAATCCTCTTTACCAAGGGTGACATCGTCAAGCGAGGCGAGGCTGCTGAAAAGAAGGTCGACTAGGCGTGTCCCGGTGGGAGGCCCTCATGGAAGACAAGCGGAAACTGCGGCGAACGCGCGCTTTGAAGGCCGGAATGATCTCGTTCGGTGGATCGGCGATCTCTTGCACGGTGCGCAACCTTACGAAGTCGGGCGCCATGTTGGACGTCGTGAGCCCGCTCGGCGTGCCCAGAGAATTCACGCTGGTGATCTCGTCGGACAATATCCACCACGAATGCCGGATCGTCTGGATCAAGGAACAGCGTATTGGCGTCTCCTTCAAACCGAATCGAGAAGATTGATGGTGCGGACGACGCCTGCTGCAGGGAGGACCTCATGTCCCGTTTCGTCATAGTTGCTATGATCTGCATCATGTCTTCCGGCGCAATGGCGCGCGCTTCAGGCGCGGCCTCGGGCCGGTTGGTGCCGCTATCTTCTGGCCAGTACGACCGGCTCACTCCCGCCATACGTGCCGCACTCGATCGTGCGCAACGCGAGTGCGGGAACGAATACATCACGGTACGCAACGGATTTCTGAGGTATCTGCAGGGAGTCATGGGTGAAGAATTCACGGCCGTGCACTTCGACGAGATCGGATGTGCGAAGCGCGCGGAGCTCTGTTCGTCCAGTGGATGTCTCCATCGCGTCTTTGTTTCCCGGGCTGGATTGCAGCGGGAAGTCTGGCGTGGAGAGGCCTCTGAAATCGACATGTCGATCGTTGCCGGTGCCGCCGCCATCGAAGTGCATTGCGGCGCATTCGACCATAGCTGTTGCAGACGATTGATCTGGAACGGGAGCCGGTTTCGATGAAGCCCGAATGGGAGATGCGGATCGTGGAGCAATGACGTCATCGACAATAGCGTACATGCGCTTCGGTGTCACTGGTGCTCATGAATGCTCAAACCCGAGGAGCTGACGTCATGCACGGTGGGGGTACTGCAGGAACGGCGGCCGCGCAGCACGCGGGAAGACTTGCGTGGGCGCTTGGCCTGACGGCGACGTACATGGTGGCCGAGGTCATCGGCGGTCTGGTCACCGGCAGCTTGGCGTTACTGGCGGACGCCGCGCACATGATGACCGACGTCGGCGGGCTGGCGCTCGCGCTGCTCGCGATCCGTTTCGCGGAACGCGAGGCGACTCCACAGCGGACCTACGGCTACCTGCGTATGGAGGTGTTGTCCGCGCTCACCAACACCGTCGTGCTGTTGCTGCTGACGGTCTACATCCTCTACGAAGCGTACCAACGGTTCCAGTCACCACCCGAGATCCGTAGCGGGCCGATGCTCGCAGTCGCGGCGATCGGGCTCGTCGTCAACCTGATTAGCATGCGGCTTCTCGCCGGAGGATCGTCGGAGAGCCTCAACGTCAAGGGCGCCTATTTCGAGGTCCTGAGCGACATGCTGGGCTCAATCGGGGTCATCGTGGCGTCCTTGCTCGTCATGTGGAAAGGCTGGGTTCTTGCCGACCCGATCATCGGCGCCGGCATCGGGCTGTTCATTGTCCCTAGGACATGGACGCTGCTGAAGCAGGTCACGCACATCCTCATGGAGGGTACTCCCCCGAACGTCGATCTGGGAATCCTCGAACGGAAGCTCATGGAAATCGCCGGCGTGACCGCTGTCCACGATCTTCACGTGTGGACCGTCACGTCCGGATTTGACGCCATGAGCGGCCATCTCGTCGTCGCCGACATGTCGCGCGGAAGCGAGGTGCTGCGGGAAGCGCGGCGCGTCATGAAGGATAATTTCGGCATCGACCACGTCACCGTTCAAATCGAAGACGAGGCCATTAGAGCCGAGGAGGCCGTGCTGCATGTCTAACCTAAGCAATAAGGGTGGAGGCGCCGATAATGACCATCAGCACGCCGGTCATGACCATGATGGAGAACATGTTCATGACGGCGATCACCGGCATGCCGCCGGCGATGATCATCACCATGATCATGGTGGCGCCGGCCACGTCCATGCTCCGGCGAACTTCGGTAAGGCCTTCGCGATCGGTATTACCTTGAACACGGCTCTCGTCGTCGCGGAGGCGGTCTACGGCTATTTGGGAAATTCCACCGCGCTAATGGCAGACGCCGGCCACAATCTCAGCGACGTTTTCGGGCTGCTTGTCGCCTGGGCGGCCTCGATCGTCTCCAAGCGCGCCCCAAGCGGGCGCTTCACGTATGGGCTTCGCGGCTCCTCGATTTTGGCGGCACTCGCGAACGCCGTCTTCCTGCTGGTCGCCACCGGCGCGATCGGCTGGGAATCTATTCAACGCTTCAAGGATCCGGAACCCATCGCCGGCGTCACCGTCATGGTAGTAGCGGCAGTCGGGATACTGATCAACGGCGCCACGGCACTCCTCTTCGCAAGCGGTCGCAAGGGCGACATCAACATTCGGGGCGCGTTCCTGCACATGGCCGGCGATGCGGCCGTCTCGGCGGGCGTGGTCGTCTCGTCGGCCCTCATCCTCTGGACTGGCCGGCTGTGGCTCGATCCGGCCATGAGCTTGGTCATCTGTGCCGTCATCCTGTGGAGCACATGGGGTCTGCTGCGGAGTTCGGTCGGCATGTCCCTGAGCGCTGTGCCGGAAGGCGTCGAACTCGGCGCCGTCCGATCCTTTCTCGCGGACCGACCCGGGGTGGCAGCGATCCACGACCTGCACGTGTGGCCCATCAGCACGACGGAGACCGCCATGACCTGTCATCTCGTCATGCCCGCCGGTCATCCGGGGGACGATTTCCTCATGGAGGCGGCGCGAGTGCTCAAGGAGCGCTACAAGATCGGTCACGCGACGCTGCAAATCGAGATCGACGAGAACAATGCGTGCGCGCTTGCGCCGGATAGCGTGGTCTGAGCAACGCCTAGTATTGCGAGTGTACGCGGAAACCGAGCACAGACACTGGACCTCGGTCGCGATTGTAGGCGGGATTTACGATGAGCTGATAGTCCAGCGTAACCTTCGTCGCGAACCAGGGAAAGCTGTAATAAGTCTCGAGGATCTTCTCGTTGCCGGGATGCGGCAGTATCCCGTCGCCGACCAGAATTCCCAGCCCGCCGGCGTTGAGGAACGCCTGGTGCACATTGGTGATACCGTTGACGACGCCGGCAATGCCGAAAGTGTCGTCGTCCCGCCCCCATTGTTTTCCCGATATCGAGAGGCCGGCTGCGACGGTCCGGTCGACATCCGTAAATTCATAGGGTTCTTTGTTGCCGTCCGCGATGCCGGCGCGGGCGAAGAAGCCAACATTGGGGATGAGTTGCTGCTCCAGATTCATGCTGACGCCGCCACGGCTTTGGTAGCGCCGCACAGCGGCGATATCGGCGGGGCCTCCGTTTACCGCGGCGAGTTGGATGGCGTCCTGGAAGCTTCCCATCCGGCCTCGCGTCAGAAATCCGCTGATCGCGATTTTCCCGGGTTGATCCCAAATGGTATATCGCCGCTCAATCTCGCCGACCCACTGGAATTGTCCGAACTGTGAATCGAGGTGGGTGGCATTCGGTGCGATGGACAGATCGAACAGGCCTCCACGCACGGTCCAGGGACCTTGGTACCATTCCGCGGCCGCGCCGACGCTGTAGGCCCAGGCGTCGGCCGCATAGTCGAAGGTTCCGGTGTCGATGATGGTCCAATTCATGAAATCGGAGCGGGGATCGTGAGCGTATTTGTTAGTGTCGAAAATATCGCCGACGCTGAATTTCCCTACCGTCAGCACCAGTCGATCCGCAGTTTGCGATCCCGAAAACTGGTTGAGCCCGGCGTCGACTTTCTGAACCTCGCCGCCGAGGTTGATGGTCTGGCGCAGGAACGCCCGGTGTAGACGCGTGTAGGGATAGCTCGCGCCGACCTTGTAGGCCTCGCCGCTTGGAAATCCCGCGGCGCCGACCGACGCGCTCAATCCAAAACCCTGATCGACTTCCGGATTGACCCACGCCTCGGCGCCGTCCCAGAGCCGGACGCCCGCATACAAGGTCGTGTCGAAGGTCTCGCGTCCGATGTTGGGGTCGAGACTGTTGCGACCGCTATAGGGAGCCCGAAACGGCGGGTCGTATTGACTGACATAGGTGGCCTGGGCGTGGAACGCGAAGCGATCCGTCTCGAGTGCGGAGGGCCCCTTGGTGAGGAAATCCGGGATGCGGCTCTCGTCGCCGATCTTGTAGTTTAGGCCGAGCCGGATGCTTTGCATGGCGAGGTCGGAATTGAACGCTTCCGCCGCGCCCGTGAACATCATGCCCTTGTGGCCAAATCCGGTCGCCAGATACTCGGCTTTTGCCGTCCAGTCTGCCGCGATTGGAATTTCGATTCCGGCTCCCGCTGCCCATCCCAATCGCCACAAGAGCTTGGTGTCCACCGTTCCAGGCGTTGCAAAGCCGCCAAAGGAAACGCCGTCGACCTGAGTACGTGTTACCTGATCGTAGCTCCAGGCCAGCCCACCCGTTCCGTAGAGAAGGAAATGATCGAACGCATAGCCGACGCGGGCACGCGCGCTTCCGTAGTGAATGACCGCCTCGCCGTACGTCACCTGGCCGGTCTGGGGCGAGGTGATCGTCTGACCGCCGCGCACGGAATAGGGTACCTGCACGTCCGAATTTGGAAAGGAGATGTCGGATTCGAAGCCCAGCATCACGCGAGACGGAAAGACGTGGTTGTAGCCCCCCTGAAGCCCGGCCGTGTAGCTGCCGGTGCCGCCCATGAAATCGAAGTTGAAGGGAAGGTCGAACGATCCAGACAAGCCCGGTGCACCGGCGCCTGGAGGGGTTGCGGACCAGTTCGAAGCGCCTCTGATCACACCTACATGGCCGCCAATGTACCATCCATTCCAGTCGTAGGAAGCAAGCTGCGGGACGGACGCCTTAACCGGAGAGTTTGCGGGCAGATCAGCCGCGATCGCGCAGGAGCACGTCGCAAGCGCTATCCCGATCCCACCCCCAATCTTGCAAACCCTCTTCATGCCGCGCCCCGCAACCCAAACCAGCGTTAGACCAAAGAAATGTGACATTCATTCCTAGGCGTTATTGCGAGTTATTCGCGATAGGTCCTCTAGATCAAGCACCGACTGCTCAAAGAAGTCGATGAAATTATTGCGCTGCACCCAGGGGCGGACACTCCCTCTCTTGCAGTCGTCAGTATTTCTGGTGCGTCTATTGGGTGGGCAGATAGGTACTTCCCGCATAGAGGGGACGGGCTTGTGGCCTTTCAATAGCGCTTTCCAGCGATCGCGGCTGGGATTTTCCTGCTTCTATTTCGCAGTCGCCGCTTGCATTCGCTCGCCTGTTTTAACCCTCGTGGGCCAATTTGAATTTCGTAACGACCTGCTTTGGAGTAAGAATCTATTCGTTGGTTTGCTTGCGGAGGCTCCAATGTGTCGCATCCGCTTCGCAATGTTGGTAATGGCGTTCACGGCCGCAACTTGGTCAACTTGCCAAGCCGTCGGGTCCTTTCAGACTAAACCGGCGTTTCCGAAGGTGGTGATGGCTGGTGTTGCAGGCCCACTATCGACCACCAGATTGCCCGATGTCTCCGCACGCGATCTGGTTGGTGGCTGTGGTAGGGGTCGCATCCGCGATCATCAAACACATGGTTGCCGTGGCCCGGCCGATATGAGGTAAGGCATCGGCCAGTATCAACAATCCTGTCGAACCCGATTGTAGTCGAGCCGGGGTGTAATAGTGTTAGATGCTGACGTTTGACGATGAGAGGGCTTCTGCGTCGGCTGAAACTGCCGCACTCGTCTACGCCGGTTATCGGATGTTGATGCCGGCCCCCACGAAAAATGGTTGACGGTGGCGCCCGCTCACTGAGGTATGGTCGATGAGTGGCTTTTCGAGGGAATCCGTCAGAACGGTCGTTTTTGGCCTGACCACGGCGACGGCCTTGGCGATGTGTCTCATCTCCCCGAGCTTCGCTCAACGTGACCCTCTCGATCTCGCACAGGCCGGCTTCGTTGCGAAAGATCGCGGCGATTTCACGCTGGCGATACGCTTGTTTGACGAAGCGCTTCAGCGCGGCTTGTTCTCTGACAAACAACGAGGCCTTCTCCTTTACAGTCGAGGCGTTTCTAACGAAGCACTCGGTCGTCGCGACCGCGCCCTGTCAGACTTCGACGCGGCTATCGCGCTGCTTCCGGAATTTCCCAGCGCCTACCTCTATCGAGGGATCATCTGGGGCGATGAGCGCGAATACCAACGCGCCCTGCAGGACTTTTTGACGGCCAGTAAACTAAATCCCGGCGATCCTCTTGTTTTCAACAACCTTGGGAATGCCTACGAAAAGCTGGGAGATTTGGATCGTGCCATCGAAAACTACGGCCTAGCGATCCGCTTGCGTTCCGACTACGCGCCTGCCTACTACAATCGCGCGCGCACCTACGCTCTGAAGCAGGATGAGGATCGCGCCATCGCAGACTACGACAAGGCAATCGCGTTGCAGCCGACCTACGAAGACGCCTACTTCAACCGGGCAGTCCTGCATTTCTCCCGTCGAGACATCAAGAGTGCCCTTGCGGACCTCAACACCGCGATCAGGCTGAATCCACGGGACGTCGCCGCCTTGTCAAATCGCGCGAGTGTGAACCTGGCGATCGAAAAATATGCTGAAGCCTTGAGCGATTTCGATCGTGCGTTGACGGTGGATCCAGGTAATGCGGCCACATACTTGGGGAGAGGGCGGGCGCACCTGTTCTCAGGCGCAGTCGACGATAGCATCGAGGACTTCAAGACCGCTGTTCGGCTGCGGCCATCGAATCCCTATCCCGTCATTTGGTTGCACATTGCCCGGGTTCATAGAGGAGGATCCGATCGCGAGGAATTTGAGGCAAACGTAAAAGCTGCGAAACGCGAAACCTGGCCCGGCCCAATGCTCGATATGTATCTTGGGCGTCTGGCTGCGGACGAGGTCAAAGCGGCCGCCCAACGGGGCACCAACCCCGAGAAGTCCAAACGCGAATGCGAAGCGAGTTTTTTTCTAGGCGAGTTGGCCGTGCACAACGGCCAGACCCAGCAGGCGAGGGACGCCTTGCGGGCGGTGACGTCAGGCTGCGGACCGGCGGAGCCCGTCTACAGCGCTGCGGTTGCGGAAGCCAAGCTGCTGCCCCGGCAATAAGGTGGCTTGCAGAGATCAGCTTCTGCTTCCTATGGCTGCGCACCGTCGAAGCGCACGCGACACGACGTGTCCGATGAGTCCTGGATTAGACACCGACTGCTCAGGAAGTTGATGCAATTATTGCGCCGCACAAGTTCGAGCAACGTCTGTGCGACTGACGGTCGTCAGCTTTTCTGGTAGTCTTTGCGTGTCTCGGGCAGGTCTTCCCTCATGGAGGGTGCCAGCATGTGGGCTTTTCTCAAGCGCTTTTCGGCGATCGCGGCTGGGATTGTTCTGCTTTCATTTTGCAATCAACCGCTCGCCTTCGCTCTCGGTAGCCAGGTTGGTCACGACGATCCCTGGAATCCAGAGCATATCGAACATCTGCCGCCGGAGGTTCGGAATGCTGTCATCCGGATGTGCCGCGATCCACCGCGCGCCGGACACTACTTCGCGACTTATTTCGACAATTCGCGCTTGATGAAGCTGCACTTCGAGCATCTGCACTGTGACGGGCAGGCAATATTTTGCAGGGGCGATATTTGCCTGCACCAGGAATACGTTTCTACCGGTGGTCACTATCGACTGATGAAGAGCTATTACGATCGCAATAACGATTGATTCAGCCCAATGGCTCCCTCGGTTAGTCTGCGAACAATCCGCCAATTGGAACCAGCGACCTCGTCGACATTCCATAAGATAGCTTATGTGGCGGGCCTCCGCGAGACGACGCAGGCTCTGGTCATACCGTTGCGAATTTCTGGCTCAGTACCCTAGCTACAGGTACGACGTCTTGACCAGACCACCCAAAGCCACCGATCGTCGCCGCCCGAAGGGGTCTCGCGCCGTGCCAAACGGCGGTAGCACTGACCAAGGCTCCGTCAGTCTTTTATGCGACCTTTCGACGATTGAGGGCGAAGCCTACGGCCAGAGCCGTAATCACGAGTACCTGGGCCGCGACCGTTTGGGCGGTCGGGAACAGGCCAACCAAGGAGATCCGCGGCACCCAACGCAATAGTGCGATGCTGACGATTCCGGCCTCTTGCAGAGCCGCGACACCCTTGCCGGCGAGAACCACCGTGAGGACTGCCATCAGCCACGAACTGTAAATAAAGAACTTGCCGATCGGCAGGCGGCGGCTAAAGCGCAGCATGATCCACGCGATTGCGGCCAAGATTGCGCACGCGCTCAGAGCGCCCGCGAGTATCGCGCCGCCGTTTCCCTGGCCCCACAGTGCCGCATAGAAGAGGATTGTCTCGAACACCTCTCGATAGACGACGACGAAGGCGAGCGCGCACAGAAACCATGCCGAACCGCCCGACAGCGCTTTCGCCATCTTTTCCTGAATGTAGTGTTGCCATTGGTCGGCCTGCGCCTTGCCATGCATCCAGATGCCGACCGAGAGCAAAACCACGGCTGCAAAGACCGACCCGAAGCCCTCTGTCAATTCTCGGCTCGCGCCGCTTATCCCAATCACCCAGATTGCGGCAACCCAAGTCAAAAAACCCGCAGCAAGTGCGCCGACCCAACCAGCATGGACGTAGCGTATGACCTCCATCCGCTCGGCCTTGCGGAGGAAGGCGATCATGGCCACCACGATCAGCAGTGCTTCGAGCCCCTCGCGCAGCAGGATTGTCGCCGCACTCAGGAATGTAGACAGACCGCTTGCAGCGTCAGGCGACAACGCGGCTTCTGCATCGTCGAGGAGGTCGCCGAGGACCCGCACGCGATCGGCAAGTGAATCGGCCGTCTCTCCGCTTTGGATGGCGGCGCGGTACTCGCCCATTACACCCTCGATCCGCTCCAAGAGGGTACGGTCACGTACAGCCAGCGTGGGCTCTATCTGCTCGAAGCCATCGAGATATGCGGACAGCGCCAACTCGCCGGCGCGCTGCCGGTCTCCCGCACGATAGACGACGAGGCTTTCGGCCAGACGGCTGCGAACCAGCGACAGAGATCCGGTCTGCTGCCCCACCATGTCGGGATGACGACGCAAGTAAGCCATGAGCGCGTCCGCCTTATGCTGTCCGATGTTGCCGGCAAGCGCTGCGGGCGTCGTGCCGACGAGAGACTTCAGATCGGGGATGAATCTGTGAAGCCGTTCGTCCTGCCTCCACAGCCGTTCTCCCTCCGTCGCAGCAGCGTCCGAAAATGCGAAATGCCCAGCGTAGAATGCCAAGGCCCAGCGATCATCGGCCGGCAGGCCGTCGAAGCCTGGCATCGCAGTCCCGTCGAGACCTTGGGTGATCACCTGGTAGAGAGCAAACACACTGCGTTGACGGGCGCGGTCGGCGTCCGTGAAAGCGATGGGTGGGGTGTCAAGCTTCGCGGCATCCGATCCATGACCGTCACCGGCGACGCCATGACAGCTAGCGCAGTTCTGTGCGAACAGCGCCGTACCGCGCGCGAAGTTCCGGACCTTCTTCGGTGCCAGCGGTACTGGATAGGCGGCGAGCAGAGCGGTGGCTAAGCCTTGTGCCAACTCTGCGACTTGCTTGGCCTCGGCCTTGCCGTCGATGGCGCGCTGCAGGCCGACAGCCTGCGTCAGAAGCGCTTGTTGTTCCGGTTTGGCCGGCAGCGCAGCGAGCTTCGCCGCAATGGTCGCCGCGAACTCTTTCTGCTCCGCATATTCGGAAGGACTTGAGACCGAGCCGTGCGACACCGCGCCGGCGTAGTCCACCGAGATGTAGTCCAACAGTCGCCACGTTATCTCGATATCGCTCGTCTTAGCTCTCGCGGAGCCCGAGAAAACCAGAGCCAGCACGATAGCGAGGAGTCCAATACGCCACGGTAAGGATAGGAGATTCAAGGGATGCCAGTCGAAGGTTGGGTTCGATTACGGTCGTATCGCCGGTTTCGGGTCGGCGCAACTTGAGGCGTTCTAAATTCTGTCGAGCTCAACTCTTTCCAAGCTCGCCCGTTCGCAACAGTCGTCCGGAAGATGCGTCTAATTTCAATAACTTGCAGGAGTGAGCACAGAAAAATCGTGTTTCCCGCCGGTTAGTGCCTTCGAGCAGCCGCCAGAACCGAAATCGATCACGACACCGTTTCGGGAGTAGGGCCTCACCAGCACCGCGTTGCAGACAGCTGCAGCAGAAGGCGGTTTCAAGACCACATTCCATATTCGAAGGATCAGGAATGATACTTCGCCACCCACCATGAACGACCTTTCGCAGCGCCTGCTGCCCGAAGCGCTTGGGACAGGCATTCTCTTCGTCACCGTGGTCGGATCCGGCCTGAAATGCTGACCAGGGGTTCGTCTTGCGCTTCTTTGAAATACTTTGCCGACCGGGCGATGTCCTAATCACCGAAGCCCGGCCTTGCGGGAGTCAGGCAGAGCTGGCGCGGGCAGATCCTGCTACAACTGAGAACGAACTGCAGCCCGCAGCTTCTTAATTGCATTTATCGGGTCAAAGCCAATGGCCTCTGCAAACTCTAGAAACTCAACAACATCGATCCGGCGCTGGCCACTCTCAACGGTAGCGACAAATGATTGATAGCGCTTCAGCCGTTTTGCGAGCTGCGCTTGCGTCAGACCTGATTTCTTTCGCTGCTCAATAAGCATCGCGATCAGCGCTTTTTGTCGAGGAGATCGGAGCGTACGCGGCATTTTCTGCCCCAGAGAAAGGGGGCAGACAAATAATCCGATTTACAGATTATCTAAAAACCAGATATTGCGAGTTATCGTCGGCCTTAGGTGGCTCCCAGGAGGAGCATGAGCTTTCAGTGGAAGTTCTTGAGGATGAACCTGCTTCGACACCTCGCTGCCGCGGCTCGGCAAGCGTTAGATCTTCGTTCGTTAAAGCTGGCATAAGTCACTCAAAGGTTTGAAGAGGAGAAAAGCCCATGAGCGGTAATGCCGATCTTGAAAGCAAGACTATCGAAGCGTTACGGTACTATCGCGAAGCCCTCGCCACGGTCGAAAACCTGGAGCGAGAGGAAGCTTCCGCGCATCGAGCGCTGAGGAGCATGCTGCCGGATTTGGGTTGCGCCCTTCTCGAAGAAGGCGCGCCATCGCTCAAGCGTAGTCTGTTTGAAATTGGTTCGGTAGCGGTTTCGCGGTCGGACGAAGCGTGGACCGCGTTGAGTGAGGCGACGGCGAAGCTCGATTCAGCCCGCCTGACCTTGGCCGCCTTGGAACAGCAACTGGGATATATTCCAGGCGTTTCGATTGCTGCAGGAGATCCGGCCTAGCTCGAAGAATATCTGGCCCAAACCTTTGGGGTTCGTTATCTGGTCCGATTATCGTCTTGCGTGTCAGGGCACAGCTGGTATACTTTCTAAGCTATTGATATTATTCGCATAATATTGATTATGGAATATATTCCTATTTCCCGAAAGCGAAAAATCGCCCGTTAGCTAGGTTTGTTACGACCCAGTCGCTTGTCTTCGCCGGATAGCCTCGCGTTGGCGTCGGCTTCGTTTCCGCATTCGTCGAGCAGGAGCTATCGAAGGCATCGGTGACAAAGTCGTGGTTAGAGTCGGCTCCTCGACCGCGCGGACATTAGCCAGCTCCGTTGCTTGGGCCGGTGCGGGCCGAGCCTCCATGATCTCGAGAACCGCGCGTCCCTTATCAGTGATACGCCAGCCGCCGTTCATCCGCTCGATAAGACCTTGGGAGAAGATATCCAGGTCGGGCACGCGGGCTGCCAATCGCTTCGTGCGTTCGGCCCAGTCGCGTCCGCTGGTCGCCAGAATTGCCATATCGCGCTTGATGTCCTCCATGACAGCGAACCCGTCTGGATAGCTGACCAGCACTTTGAGAACCGTCACCTGGAAGTTCACTGCCCCACCCGCACCCGGCTTCCGCGAACTTACTTCCTCTACATCTTAGGAGCATTCGAGAACCCCTGTCGACTCACGACATTTATCTGCTGGTTTTCGTTGAAGGTGCTCGGTGCAGAGATCCTTGTTGTTGGGCATGACAATGCCGGAAGGCGTGAGGCATCTCGCCAGCGACATCATAATCGCAAACACGATTATGCGACCTTACGGTTGGTCGGCAAGACAATTGCCTCAGCGCCACCATGCGTTGCTAATCGCATGAGGAAGTCGCTTGGCAGCCTTATTCAGCCGCTTCTGCGGGCGGGCTCTTAAGCTCCGCAAATTTCGCTGCCATCGTTGGGTTACCCCGGGTCAGCTTCTTGATCGTCACGTCCTGCGCCTTGTCATTCGCAAGGCGCAGGTTGCGGTCAGCGCCGATCAAGGCATCCTTCGTCTTCTGCAGGTGATCGATTGACTTATCAATCTCCGTGATCGCGGTATGGAAGTGCCTGGAAGCGAGATCAGTGTTCTTCAAGAATCCGTTCTTGAACGTCTCCAGCTGGCTTTCGAACTGGGTGATGTCGATATTCTGGGCTTTAACGAGCGCCAGCTCGGTCCGGTACTTCAGGGAATTGAGAGAGGCGTTGCGCAGCAGCGTAATCATCGGCAGGAAGAACTGCGGCCGGATGACGTACATCTTCGGATAACGGTGAAAGACGTCGACGATGCCCGTATTGTAGAGCTCGTTGTCCGGTTCAAGCAATGAGACCAGGATCGCGTACTCGCAGCCCTTCTCGGTGCGATCCCGATCAAGTTCCCTGAGGAAGTCCTCGTTCTTGCTTTTCGTCGCGGTTTTGTCGCTCTCGTTCTTCATCTCGAACATGATCGAGATGAGTTCGGTGCCAGCCTCGTCCGAGTCGCGGAAGATGTAATCGCCCTTGCTGCCGGTCCGCGCGTCGTTGTCCTTCTCGAAATAGGCCCGCGGAAACGCCATCGAGCGCACCCGGTTGAACTCGGTCTCACAGTGCTGTTCAAGGGTCTCACCCACCATCTTGGTCGACAAGCGGGCCTTCATATCCTTGAGGCGTTCGATCGCGTCATCGCGATCCTTGATCTGGGTTTCGTACTTGTCCTTGAGCGACTGCTCAGAAAGCTGCTTTTCAAGCTGGACCTGCTTGATGCCGTTCTTCAGCTCATCGCGCTCTTTCTCGATGGCACCAACGGCTTCGGTCACGGCGAGCTTCTTCTCAAGCTCCACGGCCTGAAGCTTGGCCTTCAGCTCTTGGATTTCTTTTTCCTTAGCCGCAGAGATTTTGTGCTGCTCGCTGGCCAGAAGCGCCTCAGCAAGCTCTGAGGCAGCCATCTTCTCCCGTTCCGCTTGCGCGAGGGAGTTCGCCAGCGTGTCGCGCTCCTTTTCGACAGCACTCAGTGCTTCTGTAACCGCGAGCTTTTGGGAGACCTCACTGGCCTCCAGCTTGGATTTCAGCTCCTGGATTTCGGCATCCTTGACCGCTGCGGTCTTCTGCAGATCGCCACTGACCTGGGCCTTGGCCAATTCAACAGCGCCCTGCTTGTCGCGCTCGGCCAACTCCAGCCGCTCGTGCAGTTGCTTTGCGAAATCGGCGTCACGGACCTGCTTCAGGATCTCAGCGTACCCGGATTCATCGACCTTGAAGGCCTTGTCACAGTGGGGACAGATGATCTCGTACATGGTTCCTGCCCGGATGGGCGTTTCCTGTTTCCGTTGAAAAGCTGGCTGCGGCGCTCACAGAATCGCCCCCGCGCATTTGAGAACAAAATTAGAACACGCCAATCTGGGCGGTCAAGCGATGCGCATCGCTTCCGGGCATTTTCCCCGGTTTTTCCGATAACGGCTGAGTTTGCGGGCAGCAGTCGAGCACCCGGCGAATCGAAACCCGGCTGACCAATGCAAGGACTCGAATTCTAAGGAACGGCGTCATGGTATACTGCGCTCATGAGCAAGCGGCACGTTGGTAAAATCTGCGTCTACTGCGGCACCGCACCTGCGGCGACCATGGACCACGTGCTCGCGCGCGAATTTTTGCCGATCAGCCGCCGGGACAACCTGCCCAAGGTCCCGGCCTGCGGCGCCTGCAACGGCGTCAAGAGCGGCCATGAGCACTATCTCACCGCGGTATTGCCGTTTGCCGGCAATCATCGAGATGCGCTTGGCGTCCTGTCGACGATGGTTGAGCCGCGATTAGCGAAAAACGCGAAGCTGAAGGCCCAACTGGCCTCTGAGCAGCGGCAGGAGCTGATACTTCAAAACGGCATGCTCGTGCCGTCAATGCTGGCGCCAGCGCACCGCTGGAAGTTCGGCCGCATTGGGCACACCCAACAAGTCCCATTCAGGCTCCCCGCGCTCAAACGAGATAAGAAATTTGCGATGATCGGCTGGCATGTCGCCCACAACGGACTTTATCAAGGTAGCTCGAGCGGCAAGCAGGTCGGCAAGCTCCACGGGATCTCGCGTCATCCCCGCAAAGCCAAGCTTGAACGCTGGCTCAATATTCTTAAGGGTCGGCGCCAGTACCTCCGACATGGGGCGATCATGGCTGAGCAGGTAAACAATGAACGCCTGACGCAACGCGTCGCTGATACCTTCATTTGCGATCAAGTCGCGCATGTCGAAGAGATCGCGAGGATGCTGGCGGTCCAGCGCGGCAACGATCTTTCCGGCATAGAGGTCTTCGAAGGATACGGTCCGCACCTCGGCAAAGCCGAACTCTTCTTCGACGGCCGGTTTGACCGACATCATTTGGGGCTCAAACACACAGCCGCGCAGGACGGGCGTCACTTCAATCTTGATCTGAACACCCTGGGAACGAACGTTCAGTTTGACGATGGTGTTTTCAGTCTTGGCCTCGATGATTTGCGCATCGGGAATTGTGGCTTTGATCCTGCCGGCGATGCGCTTCATGGCGGCATCGATATCGGCAAGGGATTCCGGCCGCGGCGCGACCGGCAAATAGGTCAGATCAATATTGACCGAAAGCCGCGGAAGGTTACGAACGAACAAGTTGATCGTCGTCCCGCCTTTAAGGGCAAAACATGCTTCTTCGTTGACCAGAGGAAGAACGCGGATCAGCAGGGCGACTTGCCGTTTGTAGATATCAGCGAACGCTATTCAGATCCTCAGGAACCGTTATGTGGTAGGTGGGGTCGAGGACACCGCCTTTGACGAGCATACGCTTGCCGCTGCCCAGATCGACTGTTTCCTTGTCGAGTCGCTTGCGCCAGGGGTGCTGGTGCCGGTCGGCAAAATAGAAGAACAGGCGCTTCACTTTAACGCTGGAGCAATCCTTTAAGAGCTTTTGCAGACGAACGGGGCGCAAGTTGCCGATGCCGCCGAACAGGGCATCGACCTGCTCGAAGGTCTCGTGATTGGGTAATTCATCGAGCAACTCGAATATTGCGCGCTCAGGCGTTGACAGCGTCAAAGGCCAATCCCACTGGCCCCAGCTCAACGCGGTTGTGTCGCCGCCATGCAAGCCCGACACATCACGCGTCTCGCCCGTATCGACATTCCATTTGAGACTGCCGAGGCCTTTGGTGACGGGGTCGTTTTTGAAGAGCCGTCGATCGTTGTGATAGATGAACTTGACCTTGAGCGGAAGTTTTTGAACCCATGGGGGTGGCGCTTTAGGACCATAGAGATGAACGGTCGTGGTCGATTGTGCGAGGTAATGGGCGTACCCCTGCAATTCGAGTGCGGTTCGTCCACCGACGACGAGCGGCGAATAGTTGAGGATCGTTTGAAGCGATATGACGACCTGCTGCCAGCTCAAAACTCCACGGGGTCGGCGAAATACACTGCGCGCGGGTTGTTCGAGCCAGCCGGATTTCACGTAAAGATGCTGGAGTTGGGTTGAATACCCCTGGGCCGTGAGCCAAGCGGCATCGACCAGCATTCCTTCGGGGAGTTTGCTGGCGAGCCGGTTTAGAAGTCCGCCTCTTTCTCTATCCATAATTGATAATATAACATATTTTCAAACCAATGGCCAGTTTGAAAATACATACATAACTCAAGCCTATATTGATAACTATAAACAATTATAAACTGGCAATATCGGGAGTTAGCCCCCATGAAATAGGCCATTGACGATTTTGTACCCGCCATACCCGAACGCAGCGCACGACTGGTGGCGTTCGGTTTTCCGAAGCGCCAGCGGGGGCAATGAATCGGCGAACGAGCTCATTCCGCGAGAGCGGGTACTACGACGTCATCCGAATGCACGCGCGGTAGCACCATCAACGCGATCAGGGCCAGAAGGCTGAGGCACGCGGATACTGCAAGAACCATCTTGCCCATGGGCTCAATCAGCAGACCGACGGCCAACGGCGCAAGTGCTTGGCAGATGCGCGACGGGGCCCCGATCAGCCCCAGCCTGTAGGCATAGTTTTCGGGTCCAAACAGAGCGAGAGGCAGCGTGCCGCGTGCGATGGTCAAAATTCCGTTGCCTGCCCCGTGCAACAGCGCGAAGGCCGCAGCAGCCCCGCCGCCGAAAACGCCGATGACGCAGGCGCCGATGGGATGTGTGAGGCAGGCTAAACGTGTGGAGACAAGCGGATGGAAGCGGCTCAAGAGGCTCGCTTCCAGTATCCGCGCGCCGACCTGAGCCGGGCCGATCATCATGCCGGCAAACAGCGCCTGGGCCGGTGTTGCGCCAAACGCTTCGACGATCCTCGGCAGATGCGCGGCCATCGCCGAGGTCACGGTCCAAGCAGCGGCAAACGCGAACGAGAGCAGTACCATGGTGCGATCGATCGGAATGAAGGGTTTTGCGGTTGGCCCCGCGGATGAAGCCGTCCGTTCCGTCCGTGGCAGCATCAGATTGAGGGGCAGACCAATCACCATGTGCGCGATGGCCCATGCGTAACACGTCTCCCGCCACCCGATGGTTTCAAGGCCGAGCGAACTCAACGGCCAGCCGACGGTGCTGGCAAAGCCGGCGATCAGTGTGATGCCGGTGATCGATGCGCGCGCGTTGCTACCGTAGATGCGACCCAAGGCGCCGAACGCCGCGTCGTAAAGGCCCAGGCCCATACCAATGCCGAGCAGGAGCCACGCTGCCGACATCGTCCACACCGAAGCCGATGCACCGAGCAGTGCAAGGCCCGCTGCGAACACCACGTTCGAGGCGCAGAGGACCTGTCGTCCGCCGACGCGGTCGATCTGCCTCCCAACCCGGGGACCGAGCATTCCAGAGATGACCAGCGACGCGGAGAAGGCCGCGAAGAACCAGTTCGTCGAGATCCCGAGGTCGCGCGCGATAGGACCGGCCAGAATGGCCGGCAAATAATAGCTCGATCCCCAAGCCAGCGTTTGCGCGGTGCCGAGCGCCGCGACAACAGCAATTCGCCCCCGATCCACTAGGAGCAACCACAACCAGACTTGCCCGCCGCCTTGGCCGACGCGTCGGCGGCACAGCAGGCTTCGACGCTGGCGGGAGCCGGGCCGCCGCAGCAGCCAGCCAAGACGCCCCCCTCGAGACCACCCCGGTTACATACGCCGGTCTCCGGAAGCTCAAGCTCAACGCGTTCGGCCGCTTCCCTGTCGCCGGCGAGGTCGGCCGCGATCGAGCGCACCTGTTCATAGCCCGTGATCATGAGGAAGGTCGGCGCGCGGCCGTAGGATTTCATGCCGGCGAGATAGAAACCGGGATCATCCTGGGTCAACTCGCGCGCACCGTGCGGGCGAACAGTGCCGCAGGAGTGCTCGTTCGGATCAATCAGCGGCGCGAGCGCGACGGGCGCCTCGATTGCGGGGTCGAGCCGGAGCCGTATCTCGCCCAGGAAGGAGAGGTCCGGACGAAAACCTGTCGCGACCACCAGCTCATCGGCGACGATACTGCGCCCACAGCAGGCGGACGATGTCGCTATGCGTAGCCTGCCATCAGACTGCGAGATCGTGGTGACTGGAAATCCGGTCTCGACCAGCACCTGTCCGGACGCAACGATGGCTGCGAAATGAGTGCCGAGTTCACCACGGGCAACCAGTTTGTCGTTGGCGCCGCCACCGAAGGCCTTGGCGGGATTCGTTCCGCGCAACAGCCAGATCGGGCGTGTGCCGGGCACCTGTTGAGCCAGGGTGGCCAGATCGATAAGCGTGCCGATCGCCGAATGGCCGGCGCCGAGAACCGCGACGGTTTTACCGGCAAAGCGAGCGCGTTCCTTTCCGAGCACGTCGGGCATGCCATAGGAGATCTGAGCCGCGGCCTCGGGTTCGCCGATCGCGGTCAGACCACCGGAACCGGCCGGATTGGGTGATGACCATGCACCGGAGACGTCGATCACAGCGTCCGCACGCAGCGCTTCAGGACCCTTGCCGTTCTGATAGCGGATCTCGAACGGCGCCGCCTCACGTCCCCTGGTCTTGGCCTTGTCGAAGCCAACGCGCCCGACGGCGGTGACACGGCTTGAGGTGCGGATCACGTCACGCAAGGCGGTCTTCGTCGCCAAAGGTTCGATATATCTCTCAAGCAGCTCGGTCCCGGTCGGATAGATTGCCGGGTCGGGAGAATTCCAGCCGGTTGGCTCAAGCAGGCGCGCTGCGGCCTTGTCGACATTGTATTCCCACGGCGAAAACAACTGCACGTGCTGCCATTGCCGGATCGAGTGACCGGCCTCTGGTCCCGCCTCCAGCACGATGGGGGTCATACCGCGCTCCAGGACATGCGCGGCGGCTGCGAGACCGACCGGACCGGCTCCGATGATGGCAACCTTCTTCGTGGGCATCGGCTTTTCCTGTTATTCTGGAATTATCGAATAAGCGTTCGAGAAAATCAGGCCGCCGTTCGGGCGCCCTGACATTGCGCGTCTTCGGTGCAGCATTCGGCGACGAGGAAGTCGACCAAACCTCGCATCGTGTCGAATTCAGCATGGCACAGAAGCGTCGTGCCCTCGCGGACCTGCGAGATGAGCCCAACGGCAAGCAGGCTTTTGATATGATGCGACAAGGTGGAGGCAGGAATCTTGAGCCGCTCCTGCAAGCGGCCGACCGGCAAGCCGGCATGGCCCGCACGAACAAGCGTCCGGTAGATTTTCAACCGGGTCGGATTGCCCAAAGCCTCCAGCCGGGCCGCTGCGTCATCGATTTTCATACCGATCAAAATGCATCACGCGCCGACGGTCGTCAATACTATTTCTACAATATTCGAAATATGCGCCGGCGGATCGACAAGACCGGATTGACTCGGGCCATACACTTCCATAAGTCTGGATATATGGAAACTGAGAATGCCGTTCTGGGCTTGGCCGCCCTCGCGCAATCGACCCGCCTGGAAGCTTTCCGGGTGCTCGCCAGACATGAGCCCGACGGCCTTGCCGCCGGAGACCTCGCGCGTCTCCTGGAAGTCCCGCCGAATACACTTTCAGCCCATCTGTCCATCATGACCCGCGCCCGCCTGGTAACCTCGGAACGGCGTAGCCGCTCGATCATCTATCGCGCCAATCTTGAAGAGTTTCGGGACGTCGTGGTCTTTCTGTTGCGCGACTGCTGTGCCGGCCGGCCAGAGGTTTGCGCCCCGGTTATGGAAAGCCTTCAACCGTGCTGCCCTCCGAAACGAAAGGTAAAAAGCCGTGTCTGATCGTCTCTACAACGTGCTTTTCCTGTGCACCGGCAATTCAGCACGCTCAGTCCTCGCCGAGTCGATCCTGCGCAAGGACGGCGCCGGCCGCTTCCATTCATTTTCTGCCGGCAGTACGCCCAAAGGTGCTGTTCATCCGCTGGCACTGCGCGTGCTGCAAGAGGCGGACTACCCGATCGACGGAATGCGTTCAAAGAGCTGGCTGGAATTCGCCGCCCCGGACGCGCCTGTGATGGATTTCGTCTTCACCGTTTGCGACAACGCAGCCGGCGAGGCTTGCCCCATATGGCCCGGCCAGCCGATGACGGCCCATTGGGGCATCGAAGATCCCGCAGCAGCCGAAGGCGCGGATATCGCGAAGCTGGCCGCGTTCACGACGGCCTTTCGCTACCTCAAGAACCGCATAGGAGCGTTCGTGAATCTGCCGCTTCGCGGCATCGACAAGCTCTCGCTCGGCACGCGTTTGCGCGAGATCGGTCGGTCCGAAGGTGCGACCAACCCGACACCGAGAGCCGGCTGATGGATAGGTTCGACCTTTCCCGACGCCTGGCCGCGGAAGCCCTCGGCACCGGTATCCTTGTCGCCACGGTGGTAGGATCTGGCATCATGGCCGAGACTCTGACCAAGGACGTAGCACTCGCGCTTCTCTGCAATACACTGCCGACGGGCGCAATTCTTGTCGTCATGGTCACGGTGCTAGGACCGATTTCGGGCGCGCACTTCAATCCCGCAGTCACGCTGGTCTTCGCAGGTAAGCGCGAACTCCCGATGAACGAGGCTGCGCTCTACATCATCGCTCAGATCGCCGGTGGCATCGTCGGCACTATGGCGGCGCATCTGATGTTCGCACTTCCCTTGATCGATCTCTCGATGAAAGTACGGACCGGCGGGGCACAATGGTTTGCAGAGGCGGTCGCCGCCTTCGGCCTGGTGGTCACCATCCTGGCGGGAATCCGGTTCCAGCGTTCGGCCGTTCCCTGGCTGGTCGGCCTCTACATAACCGCGGCGTACTGGTTCACAGCTTCGACATCATTCGCCAATCCGGCCGTCGCGATCGCCCGTTCCCTAACGAACACATTCTCCGGCATTCGGCCCGTAGACCTGCCCGGCTTCATCCTGGCTGAGCTTTGCGGGGCAGTCGCCGGAATGTTGCTGATGAACTGGTTGCTGGGCCGGCCCGCGGTGCGAGGCCCCGTCGCTATCGCGGAGACACGTCCATGAGCGTCACGATCTACCACAATCCCGATTGCGGCACGTCGCGGAATACGCTCGCGATGATCCGGCAGAGCGGCGTCGAGCCAACGGTCATCGAGTATCTCAAGACGCCACCATCGCGCGAGACACTGAAAGAATTGATCGCCTCGATGAAAGTTTCAGTGCGCGGGCTGCTGCGCGAGAAGGGGACGCCGTACAGGGAACTCGGCCTCGCCAATCCGAAGTGGACGGACGATCAGTTGCTCGACTTCATGATAGCGCATCCCATCCTCATCAACCGTCCCATCGTCGCTACGCCGAAAGGCGTGAGGTTGTGCCGGCCCTCGGAGGCCGTCATCGATCTGCTCGAGAATCCGATCGGACGTTTTGTGAAGGAAGACGGCGAGGTCGTCGAACACCACAACCGCTGACCTATTGAAGGCTCGCTCCTAGGGGCGCGTTCGACCGCTGGCTTGAGGTCACGTGGCGCGGGGGTGCGTCAGCGGGTGCCAGAGCACGGAGCGCGCAATAAGCGGCAGCCCGAGGATCAAGGGTATCAGCCAGTACATGAAAGGAGGCAAATCTCTCCAGAGCGGCAATTGGCGCCCATTGTCGACATAGAACGCGATCAGGATCAGGATGTATGACATCCCCATCCCGGCAATATGGAGTCTGACCCAGGAGCGCCACCGCTGCCGCAGCGCCGTGCGCCCGAACCAAGCGCAGCCGAATGAGGCTGCTCCCAAAATGAACAAGTGATAGTTCTCGTGCCAGCGCAAAACCGACAGAAACGTCGCAGACGCGACCAACGCGAGCAGGCATCCGAAGTAAACCGCGCCAAATCTTGAATGGCGTCCCCGGCGCTTCGGGCTCAGCATCGCCATGGCGCCAAACGCGAGGCATGCGAGACCCAGAGGGATATGCACCACGAGAACCACCGACAGAAAGACGGGGTCGCTCGACGGAATTTCAAGGCCCAGCACGGTGGTCCCCGTTCCGCTCATCAGGTTAACTCGATTTGACGATCAGTCTGGACGCGGCCGCTTGACGACGAACGCCGCCGTACCACAAGCCACGCAAAGCATACAGCATGCGATCAAGGCCGCAGAATAGCTTCCGATCGTCTCCACACTCGCCGCAAAGGGCAACGGACCGACGGCGGCGCCGGCAACGCCGAAGACGAAGGAGGTGCCCTTGATGGCGCCCAGATGATCGCGGCCGAAATACTGCGCGTTACCTGCGGCACCAATGGCTTGCTGCGATCCATAAGCCCCGCCCAGGCAAATGGCGTACAGAATGCTCACGACGATCCCGCTGCCGAATGCCGGGAGTGCGGAAGCCAAGGCGAGCATCAGCATGGCGAGCGGGACCAGGCGACGGGGTTCATATCTGTCTAACAGATATCCGGTACCAAGTGTTGATGCCGCCTGCACGGCGGCAAGAAGCGACAGGAGTAGCAGCGCGGTCGCGTGTGCGATGCCTGCCGTGCGCATGATGGAGAAGTGATTGAGCAGGAGCGCAGTGCCAATCGCATTGGTCAGGAAACCTGCGGCACACATCAACCAGAACACGCCGGTGCGGAGCGCTTGCGCGCGCGTAAACGAAGGCTCCTCGGTCACTTCTTTCGTACTTGGCGGCAAACCGGCATCGGTACTCAAGCCGTACTTCTCCGGCCGATCCCTGAATAATAGGGCAGCCACCGGAAGAATGGTGACTGCAACGAGACCCGCAAGGATGAGATAAGCACCGCGCCAGCCGTAGTGCGTGATGAGACTATCGATCAGCTTGGGAAAGACGAAGGATCCGGCCGCGAGCCCAAGACTGGCGGCGGCGGCAGCAATGCCCCGGCGTCGCACAAACCAGAGATTGACGACCTGTTGACTGACAAGACTTAGGCCGCCGATCGCAGCGCCTCGCAAGAGCGCGAAGCCGAGAAGCAGCATCAGGGCCGATTGAACGGTCGCCATGAAGACGCACGCCGCGGCGAGACAGACGGCGATGATTGTCGCTGTCATCCGCGGCCCATTGCGGTCGATCCATCGGCCAATCGTCGGAGCAGGCAATATTCCGGCAAGGGTTCCCAGCGCATACGCGATGGAAGCTGCGGTACGGGAAATGTGCAGATCAGCCGTGATGGGATCGAAGAAAACAGACACCCCGGCCGTCTGGCCAGGAAGTGTCATGAACGAGCCGAAGGTGCCCGCCGCCAATATGATCCAACCATAGTGGATGGGAGGAGACCGCGAGCTCACCTTTTCCACGTGATCACCTCGCCCGACGGGTCTTGATGGCCGGCGGCTCCTTCGCAAATCCTTCGCAGCATTGTTCGCGCAGGAAGTCGATAACCGCGTCCATGCGACTGTACTGGACGCGGCAAAACACGGCCCGGCCGCTTTTCTCTTGCGCGACCAGACCTGCGTCGACCAAGCCACGCAAATGAAAGGCGAGCGTCGAGGCGGGCAGGTCGAGACGGCCTTGGATATCGGTGATTTTGAGGCCAGCCGGTCCGGCTCGGACAAGCAGCCGATAAATATCCAAGCGGGTCAGACTACCCAGTTCAGCCAGGCATCGTGCAGCGATCTTGGTATCCATGGCCCGAGATACCGCAGAGGGCGATCAATTACAACCATAAATCTGGTTTTATGGTTGTATTTAGCCAAGCGGTGATCATCTCCTCTCAGATACAAATGGAAGAGCTTAGCTGCAGAAAACGCCCTTGCCGCTCTCTTGGACGGGCGGACACGGCACCGTGCCATAGGAGCAAAACACGCAGCAATCGCCTGGTTTAGGCTTAAGTCGCGTGCCGCAGCCGCCGCAGTCGTAGAAGAACTGGCAGGCGTTCGTTGGCATGGCCTCTATGGATTTATGGCCGCACGACGGACAAGTCAGTGTGGATTCGATTTTCATGAATCGTTCACTCTACCGCCTAGCAGTTCCCACACTACAAGGCGGCCGCGAGCACCGGCAAGGTGGCTCGGGGACACGTTTCCGTTGATCCGCCTGACACGGTCAGAGACCACGGTTGAACTCCAGCGTCCAACCCAACGTACCGTTCAAGCTGCCACCTCAGCCTCTTTGCACCCGTCCACAACGGTGCAGCATTCGGCGACCAGGAAGTCCACCAGCCCCTGCATGACGGCATATTTAGCGTGGCAAACCAGCGTTGTCCCTTCGCGCTCCTGATGGATGAGACCGACCACCACCAGTGTCTTGATGTGGTGCGAGAGAGTCGATGGCGCGATCTTGAGCTTCTCACCCAAGCGACCGACCGGCATGCCAGCATTGCCAGCACGAACCAATGTTCGATAGATCCTGAGCCGGCTCGGATTGCCTAAGGCCTCCAGACATGCAGCCGCTTCGTTAAGTTTCATCGCGCCATCGGCTCCCACACCGAGTGTTGAACAGGCTCTCTTTTCAAACGTAATACTTCACCTATTCCGCTGCCAATTGGGTCGTTGAGGTGTCGCTGTCGTTCGTGGCATCCGGTCGTCCAAAATTTCGAATGCAAGACTGGCCGTGCAGCAGCGCCTCGACAGTCTGCCGCGGCCTGATCAGGCCCACCGTTGCCCCGTCGAACAGCACTTCGACCGGCAAGGGATGGCTGAGAAACGACAGCGGGGAAGCCGAGAGGCTGTAGGCTCCCCCGTTGGGAAAGGCGAGAGCGTCTCCGACGGCGAGGCCGGTCAGGCGCGTGGATTCTACGAGAACATCATGCGGAAGGCACAAGCAGCCAAGAATGTCCGTCGGCGTTGGATCAGCGTTGGTCCGACCGAGGGTGATCGGCGGCAGGCCACGCGCGAACATCCCGAGAGAGCAAATTTCGGATCGATGATGCACGCCGCCGTCCACGACCGCCGCCTGGCGGCCCCCGCGCGACTGAAGACCAACGACCGAGGTCAGATACCAGCCGCATTGGGCGACAATGTACCGGCCCAATTCGATCACAACGCGGGTCGGCTTTACACGATCGACGATATTGCGCAGCTCTTGGCCGATCGGAACGAGGTCGAGCTCCCGATCCGTAGCGCCGTAGGGAACACCAAATCCACCACCCAGGTTGAGAATCTCAGGTTCAATGTTCAACACCTCGGCCGCGCGCAGCGACAGGTCCAGTGCGTTGCGAAGGTGCTGGATAACCGCGGCCGAGTCAGTCATCTGCGAACCAGAGAAAACGTGGAAGCCGACGACCGAAAAATCGCTCGACGCAAGAATCTCCCGGCACTGTTCGAGTTCATCGAAGCCGATGCCGAAACGGGAATCCTGGCCGATGCCACAGGAAGCCGTCGACGGATAGTCGGGCCGCAGCCGCAAGACGGCTCTGTTGGATAGGCCAAGGGCGATGAGCTTCTCCAGCTCGCTGACGGAATCGATCGATAAGATCGTCCGCGGCGCCGAACGCATCAGAGCAATCGTCTCGGGTGATTTGTAGGGGCCGTTCGAGAAAATCCGCTCCGGGGCAAAGCCAGCCTTCAGAGCCGTCTGCAACTCCCCGGCGGATGCCACGTCGGCACCGAGACCACCATCCGCAATGACGCCACAAAGGCCCAGGGACGGATTGGCCTTCAGGGAGTAGAGTAGATCGATCTCAGACGGAAGATGCGCGCGAAGCCCGTCGATCTGCGCCTGCACTCGCCTGACATCGTACGCGTAGGTCGGCGTTCCATACGTCTCGGCAATGCGCGCAAGCATATCGACGGGAGCGTTTGCGATAAGCGCCGGAATTTCCCCGTTATCGACTTGAGAGTCCGCACACGTCGTTGTCGAGCCGCAGCTCGTCGCAGAACACGTCTGAGCTTCCATATTACCCTCCGGACGAGCGCCACGACGAATACAACCTTACCGGCCGGCGCGGCGCCGGTAAGGAGTTTTTGGACTGCGAGAAGGGGATGAGCGCGGCAAATGACGCATCAGCGCACCTGCTATCGTTGAAGCGTTCGACTGTTCGCGCAGCGACTATCGGCAAACGAATTCGTGCAAATCTTACCTTCGTATCCGCGCCGCACCATTTCGCGTTCGACGTAGTTGTGATTCGACTACGGGATACTGCGGTATTGCCAAGCGGGGTAAATTCCATCATTTTAGGAGTCTGGTTGCGAGGTAATGCGTCATGGAGCTCGATGAGCTTGCCAATTGTCTTGAAAAGCTCGGCAATCCCACGCGGCTGGCAATTTTTCGCCTGCTGGTCCGGTCGGGCGTCGACGGATTGCCGGTTTACGAATTGCAGAGCCGGCTGGGCGTTCCACCGTCGACTTTGTCGCACCACATTCTGTTTCTTGTAACCGCTCAGTTGATTAAGCAGGAACGGCAGGGTCGTCTGTTGCAGTGCAAGCCCAACTTCGCGCGCATGAATTCGATCATCGAAGCCTTGACGGCCGAGTGTTGCGCAGGCCTGGAGACACCCGAGCAAGCGGCTGCGCCGAAGCGGCGCCGCAAAACGGCGAGAAAGTAAGAGCCGTCCCGAATGGTCGTCGCAGCCTGACCGCGCCAACACGTCACGCCCTCCTTACGCGCGCCGTAACATTTCGGATGCACCTCGCGATGAAAGATGCCCTCCGGTCATCGCCCGGAGTTCGGCCGCTGACTTCAGCATCCCGATAAAAAACCGCCCGTTCTCGCGACGGCGAAGGGACGGCGTTGCAAAGAACGTGGACTCGATGTCCGATTGCCGATGATGCTGTTCCTTGGCACCGCAGCACAGCGGCGGATACACGTCCGAGATCACCATCGACGGGAGCTCCAGATGGTTGCCGGGAAACAGCTGCTTCGCCGCACGCTTGCCTAACTCCAGCAGGTCCGCGTCGAAATCCTCGTCGAAAATGTCTGGAATCGCTGACTTGCAGAGACTCGCATTGAGCTGCCAGGAACGCGGATTGCGGGTAAGGAATGTATAGAAGCGTGGGCGCTCGTCGTTCTCCGTCTCGATCGGAAGGAAGCGGGTCCGCAGCTCCCACGCTATGTGCTTCCCCTGATATGCCGGAAGGACATTGGTGAGCACGGTGTAGAATCCGGCGACATCACCGACATGGAGCCGCTCGACGACCCAGAAGCCAACCGGTTGGTCATTGGCGAAAGCGAGGGCTGCTCCTTTGTCGCCGGCATCGAAGGCCATCAAGGACGACCAATACCGCGGATTTTCGGACACAACGACCTTGCTGACCGCGGCGACCGCCGAGCGGACACGTTCACGGTCTGCATCCGACAACGCGTTGAGCCGCAGATAGACTTCATATGTGATCTCGCTGGTAAGCATTGTCAGATCTCCATTGCGGATAAGCAGGCTTGGCCAATGCGGCTTAGGTCAATGTCAGCACTTGATACAGCAGCGCTTGAATTCTGCGGGATCATCGGATCGGGTCATCTCCGCGAAGAGCTCATCGACACGCGGGTCGGAGTGCTTCCACTCGTAATGGAAGTCGTGTTCCACCAATTGGAGTTTCCGGACTTCCGGGTTGCTGAGAAGATGCGAGCCTTTGTAGAGGTAGAGCCTGGTCGTGAATTGCACGGGATCGATGGTTTCGCCGAGGCCTGTCTTGTCGAGCCATTGGTCAAACCCCAGCAAATCCTCAAGGCTCACCCAGGGATTGAACAGGATAAAGGTCGCGTTCAGCTTGGCGCCGATTTCGGAACAGTAGGCGATGGCGCCTTCGATGTGATCGAGGGTGAGATCCTTGTTCACCGCGTCGAGCACGCGTTGGGTTGGAAACTCCATCGCTGTGGTGATGAACCGGCATCCAAGATCGTTCAGCTCCACGATCGTATTCTTCGACTCGAGAATGTGATCGGCCCGGGTCGTGATGTCGAAGGTCAGCGACGGAAACTCGGCCTTCATCCGGCGCACCACCTCGATCCCGTGGCGTTTCGAATTGATGAACTCCGCGTCAATGAAGCAGATATGCGTGGCACCCATCTCGACGACTTGCCGGATGTCCTGCATGACGATGTCGATCGGAATGAAATTGACCTTGGTCCCGGTCGCTGCGAACACCGAGCAATAGCTGCATGAATGATGGCACCCTCGCGCGGTCTCGATGTTCCCGACGACGGGCTGCTTGCCGCCATCGAGAAATTTCCCGAATTCGGCATAAGTGTATTTTTGCAAGCCTGGCAGGATGGCCCGCGACGGAGCCATGTGCCCGCTCCGCTGGATGTTGACGGTGATCGGCTGGCCGGCGTTGATCGCGCTGGAGAGTTCGGGCGGAAGAGCGACGTCTTCACCGGCAGACTGGCGGGCGGCCGCGACCAGCGCGGGCTCCCAGTCGCCACGGACGATTTCGGTGCAATGGGCGCCGAGCAGGCGCTCGGCGTGAATGTTGGCGTGGGCACCAAACATGACAATGCGTGCCGACGGATTGACCCGCCTTGCCGTTTCCGCGATCTCGATGGCCGGGGCGATCGATTGAAACATCTGAACGCTGACGGCGACCAAGTCTGCATTGGCAAACGCAGCTTCGTCAATGCCATCGACGAATGTGTCGACGCACACCGGCGTGATGCCTGATCGAGATAGCCAACTGGCCGCCGTGCCGAGACTGATCGGCTGAAACCCTCCTTCGTAACCGGAAGCAAGCACCACACGTGGCTGTCTCATGATTGCATCTCCCTACTTTGCGTATCCAGATTGTCGTGGAATGGCTCAGGCACGACGTTGACCATCATGTCCCCAAAGCCCGCGTTACCCGTAACCGGATTGAAAGCGGTGTCATCGGTGAGGCGATTGACGTTGTAACCTCGGTCACGCGCGAGGCGCAGATGCGGCGTGCGCTGACCCCACCCATGGGTTGCCCGAACCACGCCGGCGATGATCTTGGCGGACAACTTCACGCGTGCCCGGATTTCTGCGCCGAGGGGATTGCGAACGACGACCCAGCCGTGATCCTCGACACCAACCCGACGGGCATCTTCTGGATTGAGAAAGATGCAGGGCTCGGACTGCGACTTCAGGGATCGCGGCAGATTTTGGGTTGCCGCACCCGTATGGAGCAGGGAGCGGCCCGTGATGAGTTGAAAGGGATACCCTGTGGCAGCCTTCGCTGACGCGGAATGCAGCGGGCTCCAAGGGTTTTCGGTGTAGGTAACGAGGCTATCGTAGCTGGTGCCAAAGCGGGCGTTGGTCAGATCAATGATGCCGGAGCGGAGCTCGACTTTGCCGCTTGGCGTATCGAGCGAGCCTTCACCAAATTTTCGATACCGCGCGGGCCAGGTCACGGTACCACCGTGGCGACGAAGCCACTCCACGGTCAGAGGTTCTCCATCCGGCGCGATACCCTTCGGCACGCCATGCAATCCCGGACACTCGCGGAGTGCAGCATCACACCATTCATCATCATTGACGAATGGAATGGCGGCCGCCATCTCCCGATCGCCGTGCAGTACGCAAGCCTCCGCCAGCGGCGCCAGCCAGCCCAGAGGCGTCCGGCTCTCGTGGAGCGGCCGCAGAGCGGGATCGCGCAAGGAGAGGGTTGGCTCCGGAACGTAGATGCGGCAAAGACCTTGACGCTCGAGGAACGATGCCATCGGCAATACATAATCGGCGTAGAGGCCCGTATCGTTGAGCTGCGTGTCGTTGAAAACGACCAGCGGTACCGCGTAGTTGCCGGACGTATCGCGCTTGGTCAGCGCTTCATGCCACCGGCCAGTATTTGGCGAATTGATCAGCGGATTGCCGTGGATCACGAAGAGACTGCGGATGCGATAATGCTCGCCTGCATGCGTTCCGTGCGTGAGCTTGACGCCGTCGAGGAGATCGAGCGGAACCTTGGCTTTGATCCCCCGATAGGCGAGAGGAAACCCGCCGAACAGATCCTTGTGCATCTCGGCGAGATCGGGCCGGAGCAAATCCGTGCCGTGAACCTGCTTGGTATCGATCGCGACCAGCGGCGACAGACAGACCCCGCCCGGTACGTCGAGATTTCCCGTGATGGCGATGAGCGCCGCAACTGCTCGCGTCGTATCAAACCCGTTGATGTGGTGGCCAACTGCATTCATCCCGACCATGGCTGCGGCGGGCTTGATGCTGCCGAACTCGTGCGCCACCCGCTCGATGGTAGCGGCCGGAAGTCCAGTGATCGCGGCGGCCCAGTCGAGATTAAAGAGATCGGTCTCGGCCGTCAGACGCTGGCGCAATTCTTCAAAGCCAACGGTGTGGCGCCGAATGAAATCCCAGTCGAGATAGCGCCTCTCCGGGTCCGAGGGGTCATCCCGTTCAATAATGAACCGCAACATTGCCAGGACCAAGGCCAGGTCGGAGCCCGGACGGATCGGCAGCCAATCATGTGCATGCGTCGCGGTGACGGATCGGAAGGGATCGACGACGGTCAATCGCATGCCGGATCGCAGGGCATCACGAATGCCGTCCCGCAGATAGAAGAACCGCGTCGCCTCGAATGGGTTCTCACCGACAAGAAACAGATAGCGACAATCGTGATCGTGGCGAATGCCATCGATTGTCTTCAGCGGTCTCTTGAGATCGATCAGCGGACGGAAGTGGCTCCGGCCGTAAGTGTACATGAAGCCTTCGCGCCGATTGGTGTCGCAAATGCTGTCGTGATCGAGCACGTTGGGGGTGCCGTAGGCGTTCGCAAACCGGTAGACGAGATCGTGGTCGGGCTTCTCGCCGAACTGGACGAGCAACGTTTGCGAGCCTTCCGCCTTCTTGGCGGCCACAAGCTGGCGTGCAATGTCGTCGAGCGCGACCTCCCAACTGACCGGCTCGAACGTGCCGGCGCCGCGCGGTCCCGTGCGGCGGAGCGGCGTACGGATACGATCCGGGTCGTGCACAAGATCTGGCGCCGCCAGCGCTTTCGGGCATAGTTTGCCCGCATTCATCGGGTGCCCGACATCTCCGAAAATGCCGACCACCTTCCCGTCGCTTACGTGCGTGACGATCCCGCACTCGCTCGAACACATGTAGCAAATCGTGGGCTGCCGGCTGCATGCGCCACATGTATCGGAGAAACAGTGCCCGACCGTTGACATGATTTCACCCGACCTGCGCGACGGGCGACGGGTCATTCGCTGCAGGAGCGTGGGCACGCCCGTTCATCGCCTGAAGCCGACCGATCCACGCATTCAGCTTCGAGGGACAGCCCTCCGCTAGCACTTGCTCGCGGCAACCCTGTTCGACGATCTGGCCAGCCTCCAGACAGACGAGGTAATCGGCAATATCGCAGAACAAGGAAATCTGATGTGTTGAGAGCAGGATGGTAATGCCATGCGATGCCAGAGACCGGATCGCTCCGACCACCTCCATGGCGTTGTCGACGTCAAGCGCCGAGGTCGGCTCGTCGAGCAACAGGATCTTGGGTTTCATGGCAAGGCAGCGCGCGATTGCGACGCGCTGTTGCTGACCGCCCGATAAGTGGGCCGGCAGCGCATCGCGCCAGGCGAGCAGCCCCAACCGCTCCAACTCGCAATGCGCGCGGCGGATCGATTCGGCGCGGTCAAGGCCGAGGCCCTTTTCCAAACCGAGCCGAATATTTCTCTCAACAGTGAGATGCGGAAACAGATTGAAACTCTGGTAGACGACGCCGATCTGCGTGCGTAGGTCGCGCATCTTGACCGACGGATCGCCGACGCGACGTCCAGCCACCCATATTTCGCCGCGATCAATTGGTTCCAGACCGTTCACCGTGCCCAGGAGCGTGCTCTTGCCGGCCCCGCTCGGCCCGCAGATCACGCACATCGTTCCTTCCTGGACGCTCAGGCTGATGTTCGTCAGAACCTCGGAGCGGCCAAAGTATTTGTAGACATTGCTGAACGCGATCATTGTCTATTCCCATTCACATGCGAGACGCCCCGAGACTGTCAGTCTGGCCATATGAAAGGGACACCTCGCCCGAACGCATCCTCCGGAAGGCGCGGGCGGGCATTCGCCGCAAGTGGAAATTTTCCCTCCGCGCCAAACCATTCTTCATAAATGGAATCGTACGTGCCATCCTGGATGACCTGTTGGAGCGCGATGCTCACAGCATCTCTCCACTTGGAGTCATTGGAAGGCAGACCGATCGAGTAAAGTCCTGGGCTATAGACCGGTCCGACCGCCTCGAAATCTTTCGCCTCAGTGCCCATCACGCCAAGAGCAATGACGTTGTCCTGGGTGAACGCGTCGACCTTCCCCTGCTTCAGGGCCAGGAAGGCTTCGCCGTCGGTCGGATAGGATGCGATGATGGGGTTGGGATCGCCCAGACTCTTGAGCAATTGCGTGGCGGCAGACCCAGCGTTGCTGCCTTGCTGAACGGCAATGCGCTTGCCGACGAGATCGTGATAGCCGCTAAATCTGCCCTTGCGGGCGTAAAACTGCTTTCCGGCCCAAAGATAAGGCGGCTCTGCAAAGTCAATAGCCTGCTCGCGCTGACGCGTGTGGCTCATGCTGGAGATCGTCATGTCGACGCGACCGGCGGTCAGGAAGACGACCCTCGTGGTTGTATCGACCTTGACGAACTCCACCTTGATTCCTGGTATTGGAAGCCGCGCCACGACGGCTCGGGCGAGATCCATGTCAAAGCCGGCCCACACGCCGTGATCCATGTAGTTCATGGGCGGCGCGGAATAGCCAAGCCCGATCGCCACGCTCTTTTGCGAAAGGACACGATCCAGCCGCGATTCCTGCGCGCTTACCGCACTAGCGATGAAGGAGAACGCGACCACCAACAGCATGCGCGTGCGTGAAGAATATTGATGCTGACCCACCATGTCGCGATCCACTTCCCCACGTTGCGCGTAGCGACGAGCGTTCTTCGTGGATGATGGCAGTCAATCACGGTGTGCCGAAATGAAAATTCGAGCTGAAATCTTGAATATCCTTGCTGTCGACACGGCTGCTGATGCGGCGCGTGCGTATCATTCGTGCGGCGCGACCGTCACGGCTCCCCGTCAACTCCAACACGCGCCGACGATGGGTTCTTATGTCCGCAGCATCCGACATCGGCCATCTTATCTGGGGCGGCTACTTTCAGGGAGGCGCCGCCGGGGGCCTGGTTCTCAATATCTTTCTGTTCGCCGTGGCGCTGCTTGCCGGATGCGTTCTCGGCATCCCGCTTGGTGTTGTAAGAAGCACAACGTCAATATGGGTATATGCCCCTTTGGCCGTGCTGCTCGCCATCATTCGCTCGGTGCCGCTGCTTCTCGTGGTGTTGTGGCTCTTTATATTTCTTCAGGGGGTTTGTGGCCTACGGCTCGATCCGATCTGGATCGGTTGTCTTGCCCTCTCGCTCTATGCGACGACCCATGTATCGGACATTGTCCGGGCCGGAACGCTCGCAATATCACCGAACCATCTCCGAGCTGCCCGGGCCATGGGGCTGGGTTGGTATTCCATCAACTTACATGTCGTGGGCCCGTTGGCACTTAGAACGGCAACGCCTGCGCTTGCGACATTTGCCGCGACCTTATTGAAGGATTCTTCGGTCTGCTACGTGATCGGCGTGATTGAACTCACCCAGCTCGTCGTGTTTGCGAGTACGCAGCATCCGGATTCGCTTCTCTCGTATCAACTGGCAGGTGCGCTTCTCTTCTTTGCCGTTTCGGTCGCAAGCATGCGAATTTCCTATTGGTTCGAACGGCGTCACCGCATCGCAGGAACATTGTCGTAGGACAAGGGAATCCCCGCGGCGCGGACATCTCACCTTGGCTTAAGGCATCGGCCGGTGAGCTTTACGTAGCTCGGAGGACCAGCCGCGTCTGGCATCAGGGCATCCTGCATACCATTGCACATAAAACGATCCTTCTAGGTAACTAGACAGGTCGAATAAAAGAATCTATTATAGGTTGCGTCATGGTATCGAGCCGCTGGTCGCGCTCAGCGATGACGAGCCCTGTGAGAAGGAGAGTTCCTATGACGAACGAAAAGAGGAAACTGTTTGTCGAACTCGCACGGAAGTCGCTTGGTTTGGCAGGGGACTCCACCTCTTGTTGCGACACCGGCTCAGAAAATTGCTGCAGCTCCGAGCACGAAACCGCCGACGCTTGCGAATGCAGCGGGGATGCGCAGGCGACCGAGCCGACGCCGCGAGATGGGCACTCGCGGCCGGCCATGGCTCCATAACTCTCGACTTGATGAACGAGTGCTCCATGGATTGTGAGCCATCCCTGCCGACTCCGGCAGCGAGGAGCCTGGACCAATCGATGAAGCGATGCGGCGACGAAATCGGGGGAAGCCGTGCTTCCTGGGCACGAGGGCGCCAATGTACGAATTTGACTGGTCGTTGCCCTTTCGATCTCCCTTTGGGGGGTGGCTGTTGTACGGGCTTTCGGTCACCCTATACCTGACGCTCGCCTCAACGATCCTCTCACTTCTGCTCGGGGTTCTTGTTGCGATTGGCCGATTTAGCGCGTCGCGCCTGCCCCGAAGCTTGGCAGCCGGCTACGTCGAGCTGTTCAGGAACGTACCGACTCTCTTCTGGATCATCTTCTTCTACTATGTGGCGCCCGAGCTTGTGCCGGCAGACCTTTCAGTGTCGGTCAATGGATGGGCCGGCCTCCCCTTCGCCGCCGCCCTCGCCGGCCTCGCCCTCTCGAATGCAGCGCATGTCGCTGAGCTCGTTCGGGCAGGCATACAAGCGATTCCGGCTCGCCAGAAGTCAGCCGCGCTTGCACTCGGTGTCGGGCCTGTTGCCCTTTGGATTCATGTTCTTCTTCCCCAAGCCATCCGCTTCAGCCTACCGGCACTGGGACCACGCATGGTGCACAACTGCCATAACTCGGCGTTGGCGATGGTCATCGCAGTGCCTGAGATCGTCTGGCAGACACGGCAGATCGAGACGACGACCTTTCGCGGCTTCGAGGCGGTCACAATAGCAACGCTCGCTTTCATCGTTCTTACACTGGCAGTCGGCGGACTTTTCCGCCTCCTTGAGTATCGCATGAAAGCGTGGGCAGTATGATCATCTCGGGGCATACCATAGCAGGGCTCAACACGCCCGTAGGAGGTTCGCGACCAGTGTTGCTCAGGAATGCTCCGTCACTCGTCGTGGCGGACACAGATCCAGGTTTGCAGGCAACGTTGGCGATCTTGCTCGAGGGACGAGTGGATGTCTGGGGAAGCTCCACTCTCGCGCAGGCGACAGAACAGGTCGGCTTCGGAACATGTTCGAAGATAGTGCTCGTTGCGGACACGCTACTCAGATCTGCCTGCTATGATCCGGAAGCGGATTCCTTCCGCAATACACTGCAAAATCACGCGAACTGCTGTCTGACGGTACTTCTCGTCGACTCGGCCAAACCGTGCGAGCTCTCTACGTCTTTCGGTGTACCGGCCACGATCGCTCGGCCATTCACGATAGATCGTCTCCTGCGCCGCCTCGATGATCTCTTGCGACTACGCGGCGAGCCCAACCTCTGGTGCGGTCCGTTGAACTGCCATGTCGGGCGCGGGCTCGCATTCTTGGCGTGCAACTATAGGCAGGCTCCGTCTCTTGAGGACATCGCGCAGGCGGTATGCCTGTCACCCAGTCGTTTCGCGCATCTTTTTCGAGCCGAGCTCGGCAAAAGCCCCAAGGAATACCTGGCACGGTTGCGGGTCGAGGTTGCGAAACGCGCGTTGCTGGAGGGTAATGAGAAACTCGATAGCATCGCGGATTGGCTTGGCTTTTGTGATGCGCCTCACTTCTCACGGGTGTTTTACAAATATGTCGGGCTATGGCCGGGCGACTTTCGCAAGGGCAGTCTCAAGCCGCTGTATGCCGCGCGCTGCTGAGAAGTCTCGTGTTGGGTAGAAAAACTGAGCGCTGATCGTGTTCGGCCGCCGGTCGATCCGCGCCGTGCGGCAACAGTGGAAGTGCTGACAATTCGATTGATCTAGAATTATAGTTGACGATAGTCAGGGATTTGTTATGCTTTGTCGTCAGCATTCGACGGCGCGTCATCAAACCGCTACGAGGCCCCTCATGTCTGCCTTGGATGATCAATTCGCTGGTGTCCCGGACAAGCCCGCAACCAACGCGCCGACGTCGCGATGGGCGGCATCCATCGCAAACGAGATCGATTTCGCCCTTATCGCTCTCATCCTGATTCCGATCGGCCTGCTTGTTGCCGATCCGACGAAGTTGGTGCCGGTTCTTCGCGGCACCAAGAATGAGGTTCTGGAAACCTTGCCGTTCATGGCCATCGCGGTCACAGCCGCCAGCGCTACGTTGGCGATAGGGGCAGAAAGCCTCATCGCCAGAGCCACTAGCCAGCGCGAAGCAACCATGGTGATTCTGTTCGCCATTGCTGGTGCGCTTATGCCGTTTTGTTCGTGTGGCGTAATTCCGGTGATTGCGAGTCTGCTCGCGGCCGGCGTTCCGCTTGCGCCGGTGATGGCCTTCTGGATGAGCTCGCCTCTCATGGACCCCAATCACTTCTTCATCACGGCAAGCGCGTTGGGGTGGGAGTTCGCCGTCGCGCGGGCGACCGCTGCTGTCGGTCTTGGCTTGTTCAGCGGTTACGCCACGATGGTCTTTGTGCGGACCATCGGATTCAAGAACCCCCTGAAAGTTCGTGTCAAACTGGCAGGTGCAAACAGGTACGATCGAAACACGACGGTAGCGATCCGATGGCAATTCTGGAAGGAACGGGCACGCTCACAATTGTTTGTTTCGCATTGGATCAAGACGTTCTGGTTCCTGCTGAAATGGCTGGCTCTCGCGTTCCTGGTTGAGGGCCTGATGATCGCGTATTTGCCACCAATGACGATTGCATCCTGGATGCACGGTCGTGGCGCCATGGAAATTCCGCTTGCCGGCGCGCTTGGAGGCATCTTCTACGTCAATCCCTTTGCGGCGGTGCCGCTGATCTCCGGATTGATACAGCTGGGATTGAGCCCCGCCGCAGGTCTCACCTTTATCGTGGCCGGCGGTTTGACGAGCATTCCTGCGGCAATGGCTGTGTGGGTGCTGGTACGACCGAAGGTGTTTTTCTGGCATCTCGCCCTTTCGGTTGTTGGCGCATTGCTTGCCGGATACACCTACGCCGCCTATCGCCTGTTTGTTTGACGCCGCAGGCAAGTCGTCTTTCTTGATGCAGGAAAGGAATGGATGATGGGTCAACTGGCAACGTTTCTGGCGAGGATCTTCCCGTCCAAGAAGGAAAAGAAGGGGCCGTGTTGCGGGATGGAGTTCGAGCAAATCGAGAGCGAGCCTGCTGCGTCCGTCAGCACTGGCAAGGAGACTTGCGCCTGCTCGACGAATGCAGAGACCAATAAAGTCCGGCCGCAGTCGCTCGCTTAGGCCGCGGAGCTGCCGGCAGTAATTCCCCTTGGTAAGATTCGAGAGATTGCTTGAGAGATTCGGCAATCTCAGCAAGATCCCCTGCCGGGCCATCTCGACAGGGAATATCGAACACTGGCTGGTTGACGCCCAGTGGATACTAGGTACGGAACGCTTCCATCCTTCGTGATCCGTTGCGGCCTCGTCCCGGACGGCGCGCTGTCCGTTTGGCAGTCTTGGCCAATTCTACCTTGGCGCCAAGGATTTCGGCGATGACAGTCTCGGCCTCGGTGAGGAGAAGTTTGCTCAGCTCCCCGCCGGTCAGGTCCCGCCATTTGAGCCGTGTCTTGTAGGGCTTCGCCGGCTTGAAGCTCTCGGTTGGCTCAAAGGTCTCAACCCTGAACACGATCGCCCGATTAACAGCAACGCTGTCCTCGGTGAACAGGTGCAGTTTGTGCTCGGCCGCAAACTCCTGCGGCGTCTGCTCGGTAAGCACGATATCCCGATTGAGCATGACGATCCGGCCCTTGTAGTTCTTCTCGGGATTGGCGTCGGGATCGAACGGCTCGACGAACGCAACCTGTTCAACGGGTACCAGCTTCTTTCCTATGGTGATGACTTTCGTGTGTATCTCCTGTTTGTGGGTTGAGGAGATTTCAGTGTGCCGAAGGCGATCGATCCGCTGCATAGGAAGGGTTGGGAGTCGAGGCGGAAGGATTGGGAATCTTTGGCTATCCAAGCCCGCGGCTTTATGCCGATCTCGCTGTCGCTCATCGAAGGGACACTTCCGTTCCAGTGTATGCCTGTACCGAATCAAGCGCGTGTACCGCGTCGCCGACACGGCACGCGCACCCAATGAGGCTCCCGACGCTTACGAAATTGAGTCAGGAGAAAAATTTTCAGGGATGCAGGACCTACGGTACCTGATTCAAAAGACTCGGCAATTTGCGACACATCCCTCACCTCACCGACAAACTGCGTCTGGCTCGGTCTTGCTTTTTGGACTCTGGCGATTCAAGAGTGACAGCGTATCCTGCGCGCAAGGGATTCGGCGGCGGAAACTAGCGCCAGGGGGGACGCATTTTTTTGCGGGTCTTGCCGACTGTGGGGGCTGCTTGCCTTCACGGGTTATCTTGGATTCTGCCGCCCACCTTACCGGAGCGGGCGTGCCAAATTCCCGAAAGCGCCGCGAAACAGGACATTCTAAAGAGGCGGGGGACGCTGCAAAGTCATCCGCTGGCGGTTCGCTTGAGCGTTCGCTCCGAAAATTGGCGATTTCGTCGCGCGATGCCACCGTCAACCAGCTCGCTGAATTCGCGCGTAGCATCGAAGAATCTGACGACATAGCCTATGCGGAGAAGCTGGATATTCTTATCCGCTCCACCGCGGCCTTGACCGAAGCGCTGGACAACCTCACGCGCTCCGCCCCCCCTAGCCCACCCGAGCTTTTCGAGAACAGGACTGACAAGTCAGAGAACCCGTTCGAATTTGTCCATCGCGTCTACGGCGGATTTCTCGATCGCGGCCTATCCAAAGCCGATATCAGATCCCTCGATCCAAAACTGTATCAGGGCATCCTAAACCGCGAGAAACGGTATAGCGATTCTAGTCTCGTGCTTCCCACCAAGGCTGAGGTCAACGATCAGCAATTGGCTCAATTCGAAACCCTGGCCGACGTCATCGCCAGCCTGCCGGACGTCTTTTTGAAGAAGGTGAAGCTCTACCGAGCCATCGCCGTCCGGAAACATCATCGCCTGAAAAAGTAAGACTGCTTGGCGCGAGTAACCAATCGTTAGGGGCTTCGGCTTTACCTTGACCGCATTCTAATTGAGAAATGCGGTCAGGAGCAATATATGAAGGACGACAAAGACAACGGTTACCCTAGGGAATCCTGGTCGAGGGGGTTCAGCCAAGCGTTCTTTTCGGGGATTTTGGTAGCTCTCGTAAGCTTTTGGCTCCTGACCCCGTCACAAACTCCGCAAAGTCGCGACTGCCCGGCCCAGTATGCCTTTGAACGCCGGGCCTGATCCCCGGAAGGCGCGATACTTTTGTTCCGGGTTTCCTCGGAGTCTGTCTGCTGACAGAGGTCCGGCTTCGTCCGCTCAAGTTATGGGCTGAACGCTGCCGAGCTGCACCGCTCTGTCCGTGATTTGGATGACCTCCGCGAGCGTTTCCTTTGAGGGAGGACGTGCGCCGAACAGTTTTTCGCTGCGGTCTTTACTCTTTTCCTTGGCCCGATCCTTGAGGCTGTCGTGCGCAAAATAGGCAAAGGGAAGCATGGCCTGGTCAGCAAGATCATGCTCCGGGTCGAACCAGAGAACAAAACGCCCGTCGGCAGCACGGATCATCAGCGCGCAATATCGCCAATATTCCGCTGGGTCAGTCGCCGCACATGCAAGCCTGTACCAGTGCCTTGCCCAGATATTGCGATCGTAGGCTGCTTGCGCGGCTGCCTTGACCTGCGCGAGAAAACCAAGATCGAGACGAGGGTCATTGAATAGCTGTGGCGACGTTTCGTTTGCATCGCAAAACCCGGCAATCAGCAGTGCTCGCGCCATTTGACCGGGATGGCCGGTCGTCATGAGCTGCCTCGCATAAGCGAGCACTTCAGTCGTCTTGTCCCCTTGTGCTGCACACAGCACCTCGATGAAGAGGTCCGCATCGTTCGTCGCGGATTGCAGGCGGCGTATCCGCAATTTTTGTATGCGTGCGCCGTCTTCGGCTGTCCAAAGTGCGAGCCGGCTGAAAGGGAGTTCCGCCGGGCCAATATTCAGGTTCACATCCGGTGTCACATTGAATAGCCGTTCAAAGAGTTGACCGGCACGCTCGGAGTCGGTCTGCGATAAGACATTGGCAGCACAAGCAGCGATGCTGGCTAAAAGTTGAAGCTGGCGATCGGAGGCCATCTCGAGAAGCGAAACGATTTCCTGAAACGCATCTGGAGCGTGTCTGGCCATCGCCTTGAACCCATCGAGATAGACAGGGTCGACGAGACGTCCGATGCTGCGCTCCTCCAAACCGGCAATGTACCTGTCGATGACTTCCTTCTTCCGCCTTTGCTCGGCCTTCCAGGCGTCATCGTCTTGCATCTGACTAAGTTTCTCGAAGCTAACCTCTTCTTTTGCAGATTCTGACGTCATATCCAGATACGGATAGGTTGCGGGAGCATCCACCGTCACGATGTTTCGCTGAGCCCGGATTTCAGACGTCACATCTCCAGCACGATCGAGACTGTTGCGAATTAGCTGAATAAGGATTTCAGCGTGCCGACGGGCGCAATCCTCGCCCCACGTATCCGTCACAGCCGTCTGCCAGCCGAGACTCATCCGCATCAACATGTCTACGCCGCGGAACCGATCAGGCACTCGGGCAAGGGCCTTCGAGCCATAGAAGCTTTGGGTGCTTTCTGCGCGATCGGACGCACCACTCCAGTCCGACTGGGCAAGAGCGGAGATCAGCTCTTCGTCTTCGCATTCCGCCGCGGTCTCAAAGGCCAGCAGCCGAACAACGTGATTGGTATGAGAAAAGCAACGTTCAAGCACGATGCGAGAGTTCTGTGTAAGAGCGGTCTTCCCGTTGGACGCAAAAAACAGGGTTCGGCGAAGATCTCCGGCAACATTGCTTCTTTCTGCGCGCTCAAGCTGCATGGCGAGCTCGTCAGGCTCAAGCGGCTTAAAGAACCGCCTGAGCAGCAAAATCTCGCCGCGATCCCCCGGAAGTGCCAACAGAGCTTGAAGCTGCTCATCGGCCGTCAGGTGCGGCAGAACGGTCATAAGCAAATACTGGGCGCCAATATGTTGATCGGCGCTGTCGTCCGTTGACGGGAATGTGCGCAAGGCCGCGTGAAGGCTCCTGATCTCTTCAGCACCGAAGAGCGCACTAAATTTAGGTAGCAGAAACGCGAGGAACCTAGCGGCATGATCGGTGCGGGCGCCCATGTTCCGCGCGATGGCTCTCAGCTTCTCAAACAGCACCTCAGGAGCAAAGCGGGCCAACGCCGGCGTAAGTTCGGCAAGGTCATGGTCCTCGCGGGACTGCCCTATAGATGCGCGGATTGTTGCAGGCTCGATTGCTGCGATGTTTTCGACAGCCTTGGCGAGATTCGTCGGCATTGATGACTGTGGATCAATCGGATCACTGTCGCAGAAGGTTTCGATGCGACGCCAGCTGCGAAGAACCTCACCGGAAGGCAGCATTGGATAGAGCTCTTCTGCCCGTGAAGCATCTTGCGGGAGGCCCGTGGAGCGCAATGTTCCGATGGCGGCCCATAGACCGCCCGTGCTGGGCACGCTTGCCTCAAACCTTGACAAGGTTTCGCGTAGCGCGTGCGCCGTTGCATCGAGATCGGTTGGATTGAGCCGAAGCGCCCACTCCAGCGCGCGGTCTACATCGGATGATGAGTAGATGCGTCCCGTTATCGTGTCGCACAATTGCCAAGCGACAATGGCTTCCGCGAACGGCGCAAGAGGACGGCCTGTAATCAACTCAAGAGCAAGCGAGTCGATTGCCATGAGGGCCGGTTCATCGACCTGATGGCAGCATTCTTCGAAAAAGCTACGCTCCTCTGCGTTGAGTTCCTCGATAAGACGTGCTGTCCTGGCTCGCCGTTCGTTGGCCCTCGCCGTCACACGTTCGGATTCTTGTCCTGAGTGAACATGCTGCGGCAGCTGGTCAGGCTCGCTGCACCACAAAGCAAACCAGCGGCGGATGGCGTCATCAAGTAGGATGCGGACGCTTTCATGGTCCCGTCTTTCACGTAACAGCCACGCAAGCGCCCGCTTGCGGTCGGCATGGCCGTGCATCTCGCTCCAGAGAAGCTCTGCGGCCGCTATAAAGGCGCCAGGCCGCGACGGAACATAGGCGAGCAGGGCCTCAATGTGGGCGTCACCGAGATTCTGGACGTCCAGAAGACTGTGGATCAGGGCAGCGGCCAACGCATCCGGACATTGAGGATCGATACAGGAGATACCGACTGCAGCGAGGACAACCTCCGCCATAAGATCGAGCCCGCGAATCGGATCGATCGCGGCCTGGATACTGGTCAACATTTCGGCTTCGGGAACGCCGCGCAAATCGTCAACGACCAGAAGGCCGAGAGCGTAGGCCAATCCGTCAGCCCGTATCCGATAATTGCCGTCAAGGTCGGGGTCTGGTTCGAAGAATCGTCCGCTCTCGATCTCCGTCAACTCATCATCAATCGTCGGATTAAGAATGCGCCTGGCCGGTCCTGAATGTTCCTTCCAGAGATCGCGCCGGAATGACGCAACGGCTCTTGAGGGCGCACCAAGATTGGACCGGATAGATTGCGCATGCGAGATGAGGAGTCGGCGTATGTCACCATCATTGTGTTGAAGGTCACGCCGCTCTTCGAACTGTTTACGCCAATACTCGAACAACAGGCGCTCGCGCGTGAGCTCATCCGGTTTGATGCGATCAAGCATGCCGATCGCGATGGAGAAAACGCGGGGATTGCGCAAGAACTCGCGGACGGAACCCGGAACGGCCGTTTGTTCGATGTCTCTGCTTCGCAAGGCATCGAGCACTTCCTGCTCGGTGAACGGCTCAATCTTCAGCTCACGAACCGAATAACTTGCCAATCGCGGAAGCACGCGCGAGCCGAAGAACGCCGGTCTTGACGTCAGAAGCAGGCGAACGCCGAGCCCCGCCGGCAATGCCATCAGCGCGTCGATCACGGCTGTCCATGGCCGTGACTCCCGCTCGTTGAGTCCATCCAGCACGAGCCATATCCGAGGCTCGCTTGACTCGCGTCCGGCCCAATTATTCAGGCGGCGAAGCCAACGCTGTTGGGCGTCGTGTACTCCCGCTCCACCGGTCTGATCGGTCAGAAGCCGCGCAAGAAATTCAAGAGGCGCACGTAGAGCAATTTCCCACGCGGGATTATCCGTCGTGCACAGGAGAAAAATTGGAGGATCGTCGAGCGATTGCCATGCCAGGGTTGTCAGCCAAGTCTTCCCCGCTCCTTCTTCACCGATCAGCGCTACGATCCCGTCATGGGTTTCGCGCATCACGACGGCAATTTCCGACGCGGTCTGTCGCCGGGTGATCGCTGGGTAAGCTGGATCGTCGGGCGCAATAAACTGCCCAAAAGCTTGCCGTGCCCGGCCTCCGTTAGCGAATGTGCCGGCCAACCAGTCGGCGTTCCGTGCACGGGCCATCCCCAAATCCGGCCGTCGAGGGCGAAAGCGAGCGTACAATCTCAGCCAAGGCCGTGGCGTAGGATGAATGGCCGCGTATAGCGGTCAGGCCAGCTTCCAGGACCGGGCCAACCGCGGAATGACCATGGCTCGCGCTCCATTCAAGCACCGCCTCGGCCGCGCCAGCCAGAAGCACTGCAAACGGCGGCAATGGATGCTGCGACCAATCAAGAATGAACACAGTGACACCGAACTGATCGCCGGTGGCCACGAGATCTTTCTCTGCGTTCTCCCCAATCGGAACCGTACAAGCAAGAATCCAAAGATCAAGATTGGGGTGATGATCCTTGATCGCTGAAAAGAGCTTCGCCTGAAGAGATTCCGAGCTCGGAGGCTTCCCAGAATAGAGCTTTGCTTCGAAGAAGACGTCGAACCCAGCGGCATTTGTCGCACCATCACGACCATGCTGACGTCCAGATGCAGCAACGCGAAATTGCCGCCCCATCAAAGAAGCAAGCGCGTGGGCAATAAGTCCCTCCAGACCGTCTTCGCCATCCGGATCAAGACTTAGGAGCGCCTGTCGCAACTCATCCATCATGGCGAGACCTAGGGAACTAATGCTCGTGTGGGATCAAAGAGCTCGGTAATCATGGCCGTGATATATCGAAAAGGGTCAAGGAACATTGGAGCGTTCAGGACGGTGTCGCTGCCGTGCGCAAACATATTGCGTATCATCGTGATCGAACGGACATCTGCGGAAACCAGGCCTTGGTCATTGGCGGCTTCAAGTAATTCGCCAAGCATCGCCGGCGGCATTGGCTTCCCTTTACGCGTCTTGCGCCCCGCGAACTGATGGCCGATGCGCAGCCGCAGCGCCAACTCAAGGCAAGGGAAAGTCTGGGCGGCGGCCAGCGTCAGAAGATCGTAGGCGAAGTAGGAGTAGATATAGGCGTTGCGGATGCCATCGTGACTGCGCCGAACGGATTCGGGAACGTAATCGGGCAGCGCCAAGGCGCTCATATCGCCATGCAGGGCTTCGAGCGTGCTGCCGACGAAGCCGGCTGAGCCCGCGTAGTAAGGGTCCGGCGAGAGAAGATTGCGACCTTCTTTGAGCATATCAACCTCGGGATTGATCGGCCGTAAGCAACCTAGCTCCTTACGGAGTGGAATGAATTCTCCGTGAGGCGCCCAACTTCTGCCCGAACGCGCTCAACGGAAAGTCCGCTTACGCCAAATCTTTCAAACAACGAAGCAACGAGCGGATGGAGCACCTCAGCCAATTTTTCCTTGATCTCCTGAACCGTGACAGTCGTTTCGAGCAAAGCTTCGTCGCTGCGTGCCGCCCCACCCTCAAATATCAAGTCGCTGGATGGGTTACCCCAGTTGCGGAGGACGCGCCCCATCAAGCCCGAGTAGTGCGCACGCATGCGGACCTTGATGTCCGCCGCATCGCGCTTCATGAGCGTTGCAAGTTCTGCTGCATGCAGGAGCAATTCACCCATGCGCCAAACCGGTAGAGTGGTGTCAAAGATTGTTGCCGGCGCAAAGGTGTCCTGCGAATCTTCCTGATAGCCCCGGATAATAAGGGCGCGGCCAGATGGAGCGACACGCCAAAAATCGCAATGGGCGGGATCGCCCAAAGGACGGTTCGCTCCCGTCTCGTCCGTCGGCTTCAGCCAGCATTCGATAGTGCCATCTTTCTCATAGGGTGCCAATTCGTGCCGGGTAAGAAACAAGAACAGGGGCCAACCGGTGTGGCGAATAACTGCCTTCTCCAGAATGTCTCTGAATTTGTGCAGCTCGAAGGTTGGAAGATCGCCTTCCAACGCGTAGTCAAGTTGGTACGAACCATTGGGAAAGCGCCCGGGCGAATTGTCGGGAAGCTTTTTGGTCAATTCGCGCCAACGCGTGAGAGCGTCAGATACAAAGGCTCCCTGAACGCTGTTGGAGTCGCGTTCCACGACGAGGCCAACCACGCGCAAAATATCGAACACCTTGGCGAGTGTGAGCGTCTCCTCACCACGATCAAAGGCGACTATGGTTGGAATGGAGACGCCCGCCAACGCGGCGTGCTCTTTTTGCGTAAGCTTCTCGGAACGGCGGCGGCGGATCGCCTCCGCGACAACCGATTTCCAATTGAGAGCTTCTACTCTTCCAGGATTCGCAGGCATGCGCCCCTCACAATGTCAGAATATCGATGAACGAACCCATCGGGTGGCTCGCCGCGCGGGGGCTCGATGATGGGGGCAGCTTTTTTGACGCGTGCTTTGATGTCTGTACGCGTTTGGTCCACCGCAGCCTGAGAGAGGCCGATGCTTAGGCCGAATGAAGACAGCAGGGGCCACGCAACTTCGTCCAAGTTAGGCTTCTTGCCATCAATCGAAAGCGCGATGTTTTGATCGAAGCCGTCATAGAGGGCTGTGTTCAGGATATCGTAGGCGGGCGAGAGCCGAAGGCCGTGCGGTGTTTCAAGCAACGAGAAGTTCTTCAGATGAGCATCGCAGTTGCCGACGAGGACAAAGACGATCACGCGGCGGAAGAATTTTGAAAGGTCAATTTCAGGTCGAACCGAATGTTTTTTGAGAGCCGTGGCGACCTCTTCGTACGAAGCGTCGTACTTTCCGTTGAAGTCGGCTCCTCGCGGCTTAACGAGTATTTGCGCAAAGTCCTCGAGCCGGAGCTTTTGATTATCCTGCGTGCGATCGAAGCGCGTGACGATGAGGCCCACTTCGTCGAGCTTTGAGACTTGCCCTTGCGTAAATGCGTTCACTTCATCGGCGCCAAGCAAAGCGGCTGCCCATCGCAAGCTTAGAGCTTCGTTGCGGACAAGGCTGTCGAGCCGCTCCGAGTTGAATTTCGCAATGTAAGGAGCCGGACCGGTGGCGGCCGCCGGGGCAAAATGATCGCCCTCTTGGACAACAAGCAACTTGCGCTGCACGCCGGAGATCGTGCGGCCTGGGTTGGCCGTGGCTTCCTTGACCGGCGGGAGGTTTTGCGAAGCACCGTTCTTGTCGCGCACGCTGACGGCGCCAATACAGTCGGCGCCAAAGCGCAAGAGCAGTCCGAAATCATCTTGGTCCTGTAGGTGGGCGACGTGGGTTTGCTTGTCGCGAAGCCAGCCTTCGGGGCCGAGGTGTTGAAAGAAGGGGTGGAGCCCTTGCTGCCATTCATGCTCTCGGCGACTGACGGGAAAGCAGCAGCCGATTTCGGTGTTCCATCCTGTGCCGTAGGTAAAGCGCGAGCCTCCCGTGGCCGTTTCCTCCAGGGTTCCGGCAACCTTGTCTCTGAACAGAATCTCTGCGCTTCTGATGGCCATGTTAAGCCCTGCCTTAGTCCGGATAAATTACCGCCAATAAGATAAGATATAGCTTCCTTTTAGGCTATTTCCCTACCTATGAGTGATCTATAGATTACTTTCTATGATCTAAGGTTCGATTAAGAAGCTATAATTTACCAGAACTGCGATATTCTTCAAATACTTACCCGTGGATGAGCGGCTCCTTGGGAGCGACGTTAGCACAAGAAGCGTTGATCGCCGAACAAATACGGAACAGAATGCTATATGCCTGAGGAAACGTACCAACCAGCCAAAATCGCAGCCCCGGCGGCGACGGGCGGGGCTGGGCCTCAGTTCGAGGCCAAGGTTGGTGCATTCTACATTCTGCCGCTGCTGTCAGGCGGCGAGCCGCGTGGCCTCCCCGGGGCAACCGTCCGCAGCGTCGCCTTCCAACAACGGGTCGCCGACCACCCTCTCGATGATGTCGTCGTCAAAGCGGTCAATCGCGACGGCTCCCCGGCAACGTTGGAAATCCAGGTCAAACGCAGCCTGACCTTCACCGCCTCCGATACGGAATTTCAGGACGTCGTCGGACAAATCTGGAAAGCGGCCCTGAAGCCTGACTTTGCGACCAGCCGATACGAGCTGGCCGCCGCGATCGCGCAAACGACAACACGTATCGAGCACGCCTGCCAGGAAGCCCTGCACTGGGCGCGCCAATTGCCAGACGGCGCGACCTTCGCCGCGCACATCAACCGCCCGAGCTTCGCATCGGCCGCGATGCGCAGTTTCGTCGACGTCTTTCGCGCCAACCTCGCGCTGGTCGGCGCGCCGACAGACGACGAGACGGTTTGGCGGTTGCTCTGTCGATTCAAGATTTTGGTTTTTGATTTTGAGTCAATCGGCTCGGACTATGACCATCGGGCGCGCGAGCATTTGCGTTGGACACTCGCTCCCGACCAGACCGACCGCGCTAACGACCTCTGGCCGATTCTCATCGATCTTGTTGGCGCAAGCGCTCGCGCGGCCGGCGCAATGGATCGGGCTACGGTCGTCACGACACTCGAGCAGCAGCATGGAGTTCGCTTCACGGCGCATCCTTATGTGCGTCCGGTCTATGAGCGCCTGACAGAAGCCGCTGAGCAGGCGCTCGATGAGATTGACGAAACCGTTGGTGGCGTGCGCCTTGCGCGAAACCAGCTGATCGATGAAGCGGACAACCTTCTCCACCAACATAGGGTGATGCTGATCCAGGGTCGGCCCGGCGTCGGCAAATCCGCCATCATGAAGCATCTTGCCACGCGCCTGCAAGCAGAAGGCTGCGTCCTGGCTCTGCGCCGCGGCAGGATTATTTCCGGCGGTTGGCTCGCGATGGCTCACACGATCGGCTGGGCCGGCTCTCAAGCGGAACTGTTTAATGAGCTTGGGGCGGGCGGCGGAGCGACACTGTTCATCGACAATATCGACCAGATCGACGATCCAGGCGAATGGGCCACGGTCACCGATCTGCTGTCGCAAGCCACTCGCAGCCAGGGCTGGCGCATCGTCGCGACCTGCGGCGTCGAAAGTGACGACTGGAAAACAAAACTTCCCGCGCGCGTAAGAACGGCCGGTATCGGCAGCCTAGTAGTCGCCGCCCTGTCGGATGTGGAAAAGGCCGAGCTGTCGTCCCAAAACCAGGCACTCGCCCTGATTTTGGCCGATGGCCATCCGGCCAAGGGAATTGCGGAAAACCTCTTCTATTTGTCGCGCTTGGTCGAACTCGGTGTCGGACAGGACGCCGGCATTGCAACCGAACTTGATCTCGCACGCCTGTGGTGGCGCTATGGTGGCGGCCGATCCGAGGACGATCAGCGATTTGCACGCCTGAAGCTACTGCGCGCGATCGGCGCGCAGGTAATCTCGAACCCGTCGCAGGCGACCTTCAACGTCGACAATCTCGAGTCCGCGACCTTGGTTGAGCTGTTGCGTCTCGAAAGCCTGCGTGAGGAAATCCGCGGCGCAAGCGTAACTTTCCGCCACGATGTTTTGCGCGACTGGACGATCGGATTTCAGCTTTACGAGGATGCCAACCTGTTGGCGGCGCAGCGAATGGAACGGCCACTGCCGGCTGTTTTGGCGCGTGGCCTGGAGATCGCGGCACGATTGGCATTGGCCGATGATCCTACGGGGCAACGCTGGTTGGCATTGCTTGCGATTGCCGAACGCAAAGGCTGCCATGGGAGTTGGAAGCGGCCGATATTGCTGGCGCTTCCGCGCTCGGAAGATTCTCTGACATTTTATGTTGTACTGACACCCGTCTTGTTGGAATCGGGCGGGCGCCGTCTGCGCGAAATCATTCGGCTCATGATTGCGGTCGAGTCTGAGCCTCTCGCGGCCTTGATCGCACGGGTAAGGCCGGACATCGCTTTACCAGTGGCGGGAGGTGGCGACTTCATCGCGCCGAAAGGTCCCAGTTGGGTTCCGCTCGTCGTCTGGCTCACCATATCAGCCAAGTCTCTACCGACCGAACTCATCCCAGAGGTCGTGAAGGTATTTCAGGCGTGGCTAATGACCACGCACGGTCATAATCATCCGCTCAACGCGCAGATTGTCGGGGTTCTTTTCGATTGGCTTGCGCTCGTCGAATCGCACGTGACGCATCGCGTCTACAGAGACATCAGCGAGGTTCCGCCGAGCCTCAATATCGATCATCTGGACGACGTGCGTAGCGACATCCGGATGATCGTGTTCACTTTCGCGAATCTCAATCCAGCAGCGGCTGCACAATACCTGACCGCCATCGATTCAGAATCGATCCGCCATCACGACCAGCAAACTGTTCTTAAGTCGCCCGGAACGCTACCTGAGGCCGCGCCTGGGCCATTTGCGGATTTCGCGTTGGCATCGCTGATCGAGAAGGACGATCCAGATCGTTATTATTCGCGGCGGCGCGACTACGGTCCGTTCCAGTCTCATGAGCATGTCTTTCTGGATACGTCACCCGACGGTGGTCCGTTACTCTCGGTCCTGAACGCTTCCCGCGAAGACGGATTACGACTTGTTCGCGGGCTCGTCGAGCACGCGACGCAATGGCGCCGCGAGCAATCCCAAGAACAACGAAGGCCATTTCCACAAATCACTGTCCCATTTCCGAGCCACGCGAAGAGATTCGAGGGCGATCTCACCGTCTATCGTTGGGCACGGAACTCGGCTCCCTCGCTGATCGCAACAACGGCCTTAAGAGCACTGGAAGCCTGGGGTCACCTCCAGATTGCGGCAGGACGCCCGTTCACCGATATTCTTGATGACATCCTTGGTCCCGATGGCTCAAGCGTTGCGTTCCTCAGTGTCGCGGTTGACCTCGCTCTCTCGCATTGGCGGGCGGCCGCTGATGCAGCTTGGCCCCTAGCGGCGAATCCTCGATTGCTTCAATTGGATGAGGATCGCTTCCAGCATGACGTTTCTGGCGTCAATCGTCTCTCGCGTAGGGGAAGACAGCAGGTTCAGGCTGCCATTCGCGTGGATATCGATGCGCAATCGTCTCGATGGACGCGCTTGGCCGACATGATTGGGCGTTACGTCTTCCGCAAAGATGCTACGTGTCTCAGGCTTCTCCGGGCGTCTCTCGAACAGTCGCGTGACGATCTCAATGATCTGGCCGAAGACCATCCAAATCGGATCGAAGAGCTTCATCTGACGGTCGCACGCGCCCTCCGCATGACGGAAGCCGAAAACTGGGAGACCGTGACGAGGACCTCGCAGGACGGCACGCCAATGGAAACCTATCAGTTTAGCGATCCCCCTGACGAACAACGGGAAAGAGAAGCTCAGGCGGCGCGCGCAAACGCCAACCTTCAGCGCATGACTATTCGCCATCGGATCCAGAAGGCTCTCCTTGAACCCGACCAATCGACGCCCGCTTTGTTACAAGAAGCACTTGCGTGGGCAAAAGCGCAGCCATGGGAAGCTGGGCCGATACCCGATGATGAGGATGAAGGCTCAGGTGACCAGAACAAAAGCTACGACGCCGAAAGGAACCGGCGCGCGGTCGTGATGACTGCGGCGCTTGTTGCGCGCGACTACGAATCAGCAGATCGCAATGATGCGTTAGCTTGGGGAACGCCAATCCTACGGACAGCATCAGAGCAAAAAATCAGGGAATATCAAGGCGACCAGATCGAATACAACACAACGGCGATTGCAACGCTCGGAATCGTGTCTCTCTTTCTCAGAGGCGACCCCTCCACAACGCAGAGCATGATCTTGCGGGCAGCGGCATACGAGCATCCCGCTGCGCAGGAGGCGCTCGGCCAGAATTTGCTACGCCTTGGCGAGGTCGACGAACGACTTCCGCGATCAATTGCCCGCATCGTCATGGTCAGCGCCGTCCATCCGCGGCGCGTCCTGGGCCTTGAGAAGCAGAAAGAAAACGAGCGCCTTTACCGCGAGACGATCGATGCTGCCATTGATATCGAACAGCGTTGGCTCGACGGAGAAGGCGCTGAACCTTCATGGCCCGAATTGGCGACGTGGCGATCGGCACCGCGTCGAGGCATACGCCTAGGCGACCATGGACACATCGAAGACGACGAAGATGACGATGAGCCGCCGAGCCATTATGTCGATGAGCACGCAATTGGTCGGCTTACTCAACATCTTATCCGTTTCACAATTAGCGATGTGCCGATCTGGGTTAGAGGCTTGGCTGGTCACCTCATGGCGTGGACAGACGAGGCCAATGGCCCGCATGGAGAAGGTGTCCGCGAGCGCGACAATCGCCCGCATACCTGGAATATCGACTTCTTTGACTTCGCCGGCGTGTTGAGTGTTGCCCTCCCGCATTCGGAAGTGACCGACTTGTTTTTGAGTCGCATCGTGAAATTCAACGATGAAGCGTTTCACGACGCGATGGCGTCATTCCTTCGCGGGTATGACCGGGCCACGGTGGCAACGGACACGAAGAACCCGGAAAATCCTTCAGCCGTTCGCGCGCTACTTGCGGATCGCATCAAGCGCACTTGGAACTATCGGCGCCTGGGACGTGACAAGGAATTTACCAGCGAAACCCACGCTGGCGACGCTCTGAATGCGATGTTCTACCAGCCATCGCGCTGGGCCAACACGGGACGCCCCACGATCCCAAATAATTGGCCCGGCTTGCAGACAAGTATCGCCATGCTCACCGAGCTCGTTGTCGGGGCGCCAACCTCAGGCTATCTGGCCAGCCTGTTCTTGAACTTGGTCGAATCCTCTCATGATAAGGCCCTCGTTCCTTTCGTCGCTCAAGCCATGGCTTCCTGGTGCTCGGCTTACGGTGTCGACCGGAACTTCTGGGCAGAGAAGAACATCGGCAGCCGCGTTTGCACCTGGTTCGACGCTGTTCTTACCAATGACGCCACGGCGCTTGCTGCCTTTACTGACCGGGTAGACGAACTTTTCAGATGCCTCGACATCCTCGTTCAGTCGGGCGTAGCGCAAGCACGCATTCTCGAAGAGAAGATCGCGAACTCCGAAGACGGCAGCAAAGGCTGCTAGCTGCCGCATGGCGAAACCGATCTCAACGAATCTTCAGAACACGTCCCGGCGGCGATTCCGCCAGATCTTCCAGGCGGGCTGCATGAAACCCATGCCCCGTGTAACCCGTCGTCGGATGCGCCTCCAGACTAGATGAGACCGCCAAGCAGATTTTCGACTGGGGGCTATCGGTGGAAGCCATCCGGTGACGGGCCCGACATGCACGTCAATTCCGTAGGCGTATTGCTGCTGCTTGTACGGTGGTCCGCGATACAGGACCGCGACTGAGGTATCCGCAAGCCTGCGATAGATGGCGTTATCGGTCGCGCAGCTATACAGTAGTGCCACGCCGAACTGTTGGCCATCAGCCTTTGCCACTACCGTTACGAACAGAGCACGCTCATCCGGTTCGCCGACTTCGACGCTCCAACCGGCTTCCCGCAATGGCCGAACTAGATCTTTAATGCAATCCTCCGACAGGAGGGCCTTTCGCAAGAGCACGCCGTCATCCGTCGGCATCTCCGGCACGAGACGTCCGTGTTTCTGATAGCGCTGCTGCTCGATCAGCTTGAGGCTCATCTGCGCATTGGCCTGAAGCAAGGCCTGCTGCCAGAGCAGCTTGCTGTCCTCGTTCATGTCGGGGAAGAACAGCGACACGACGTGGGTCTCGTCGTACCATGATTCAATCAAGGCCAACGTCGCCAGCGACACGACCAGCCGACTAAAGTTTCCCGAGTCCTGCCAGTCTGAATGAGTTCCGTGCGCGAACATGTGCCGATTGAGCCACGTTACGCCGTCATACTCGCCCGTCTTTTGAAAGAACGATTTTTGCAGCCAGCGTCGGAACGTCTCAAACGCGAAGACACGCTCGTCCTCACCAAGCAGGTAATCCTTGGTCAGATAGTCTAGAGGTACCCACATTCGTTCATAGTGAAGTCGCGCTGCGTTTTCGATGCAACGATCGATGACACGATCAATCTTGACGCCTATGGGAAGCTCGCTTTCCGAGCCGGACACGATCCGCGTCAAACCTCCTTCGATGGCCGGAATGAGCGCGGAAATACTCGCGGCGCGGTAGCCGCTGTAGAAGGCCAGGTACGCCTCGCGCGCCAAGGCACACACTTCTCGCAGGCTTCGTGCACCCGGCAATATCTGTGCAATGCAGACGGCTTGGAAGGCCAAGGTGTACAAGGTCGACGTATGATAGTTGAAGAGCTGGATGGCCTGCTCTCTCGTCCGGAGTTTTACGCCGCCGAGAATCTTCTCCGTCTTGTCTCTTGGAATCCAGAAGGGAGAAAACCACTCCATTTTCTCCCACAACGTGGCCTTTGCTTCGGCTGCTAGCCGCCGCGCTTCCCAGCTCGGATCGCCTGTTGGCTGGATCTTCGGGAAACACGCCTTGACGTCGCCTACGGCAAGCACGACGGCGGGAGTCCTTGCGAAAATCCCAACCTCGCGCTCCTCCACGCTTGTCACGTCGAGGCCGCGTTCCGTGGCCCACAATTGAATCAGCTCAGGGGTCAACGCGCCAAGCGACGACGCGTTGCATGCGCGGTGCCAGAGCGCTTGGAAGTGACGATCGAGATCTGACGTCGAGTGCACGGTGAAGGCCACTACGAAGCCTGCTTCGACTGGGCCATAGCACTGGCCACCATCCGCTCGCAATATTCGTAGAGCAAGTCGTCACGGCTTAAAGCTCGAAGCGTCTCGATGTCGGGCGAGCCGGCGAGATTGTTGAGCAATTGCTCATGTGTGATCCAGTTATGGCTCTCCACGAAGGATTCGAACAGCTCAAATGGATCTTCGGTTTTTCGGCCTACAGGCCTCACTCGTCCGAAATACGAGTCCTTATGGGCGCGATAGTCAGCCAGTTCGTCCGCAGACATCGGTTCTTTGACAAGCGAAGAGTTGCCGTTCGGATCGACGATGGCATACCATGCTTCACTAGCATCTTCATTGACGCAGGCGCTTGTGACCTTCCCGATGCGGCCACCCTTAGCTGGATCACCGAAGCTGTATGTCTCGCCGATGATGGCACGTGACCGGCCCTGAAGCGCCTCGGATGGCAGACTGCCGTCGAATGTGGTTGGGAAGCGACCGTAGGACAAGATCGCCTCACCGATATGGTGCATGTCGATATATTTTTGCTTCAAGCGGTACGCCTCGGATACGCGGCGTGTCCCCGGTCGATTTAGATCGGGCAACCCAAGGCCGAAGGGGAAAGCCGCGAGAGGCATTTGATCGTTCAAAAAGCGATGAGAGGCGAAGTTCGTCACAAACAGATGGGCCGTCAGGCCCGGCGCCAGTTCTCGCTTTTCATATTGCTCAAGTCGCCTGGCGGCATTCTCAATCCAAGGCGGTTTGCCGGCGGAATCGATAATCTGCTCGGTATTGAGATCGATGAAGATGAGCCGCTCATCTGCCGCCGGTTTCGCAAGCGCGTCGTTAAGTTGGGGGATTAGGCGATTCAGCGGATTCATATCCGCCGTTCCATCGCGCTGCGTTTTACCCAGCAAGCCCGCGACCGAGCGCATTTTTGCCTCGACCCAATATTTCTTTCCCGTGTGCTTCGACACGGCGGCGTATTCGCAGTGCTTGGTCTTTCCGTCGGTCTCGTCTTCCAGAGTGAGCTCAAAACCCGCACGGATCAGGATGTTGGCCACCACCAACTCGTAGTAGGCACCCTGAAACTGCTCGACGATCTTGAGCCGCCGAACGAGACGTTCCTGCAGTTCGACGTTGTGCTTGATGAGATAGAGACTATAGGCGAGCCCGAGATAGCAGGCGACGACGCCGGTGACGTTCATGGCGGTGGGCTCACCCGCCTTTTTGATCATGCTCTGCTGATAACGACAGCAAGCGTCGTACCATTGGATAACAGGATGACGCTCGGCAAAGGGCTTCGCCAACTCGGCATTGCCCCATGCGGGGTCCAAAACCTGCTTGATATAATCGGCGAGAAAATCGGGAAACGTTTTCCAGGATGGTGAGTGATACAACGTCATTCCAACCGCAACGAGCTGCTGGTCGTTAGCCTTAAAGGCAACGATTGGACGGCCGAACCCCTGCTGCTGTTCGCGAATTCTTTCGGCAGCTCTTTGCTGTTCGAAAGCGCGTCGGATGTCTGCCGTGTGGTCCGACGCAGGCGCTTGATCGCCAGCGGCGTAGCTTCCGCAGCATTTTTTGAATTTCAGTCCGCTGCCACACGGGCAGGTTTGATTGCGCCCAGTTTTCACGATGTAGCAGCTTACACCGGAACGAGATCAGGTCGCATCCACGCGCCGATAAGCGGCATGAACGATTCCGAATTGATGCACAAATTTTTGTGCCGTTTTGTGCCAGTTTTGTGCCGTGGAATTCTTGCGAGCGGTTGGGAGTCCGAGCCGAAATTTCTCTAACCCATTGCGAAATAATGGTTTTCGTTCGAACAGAGTGCGAATGATTTGTAAGGCATGAAAAAGCCCGCCAGAGGCGGGCTAATTCATTGATACTGCTATCAAATCTTGGTTGCGGGGATAGGATTTGAACCTATGACCTTCAGGTTACGAGCCTGACAGTGATCCTTTCGAAGAGGTGGATGGCCGTGAGCGAAGCGACTTCGAAGCTGGATTCCTCTCGCCTAAGTTTATCCGGGATGTACTCGAGGCGTCCCGATAGCTGCGGGTAATCCGGTCCAGCTCCAAAAATATTGGTCCAAACCCTCCGTGCCCTTATCTGCTGCGCTCATCGCCTCGTGTTTCGTCACGCCGCTCCGCATCAACGCCCTGCTCCGCGCCACGACGCCGAGTATCGGCAAGCTTCGAAAGCTCGTTCTTCAGCGCATGCCGCCGAGTTTCGACGGCAGGCATGTCCTCGACGAATTGCCGAACTTGGCGAGCTAACTCAACATCTGCAGGCACTCCAGATCGCTGGAGCTCGGCGGCATAGTCAAGATAACGCCGCCGGATCGCGTCTTGACGGGACTTGATCTGCTCGTCCCAAGCATGGTTGGCGGCCTTACCACCCCTCACCTCCGAAAGCACCTCCTTACGAGCGAGCTGATCGACATCTGGCGTGATCTTTCGCTTGCGCAAAGCGAGCACCACCCCGCGGTCGGCCTTTCGAACCCGTCCGCGCGTTCGCCGCGGCGTTGCCTCCGCCGCGATCCCGCGAAGCCGGAGTTCGCCAGCAAATCGTTCCCGCCAAGCCTGAAGATCTGCCTTTCGGGGGTTGAGGCGCTTGCCGTCATGGCCGCGGGACCGAACGGTCAAGTGCACATGGGGATGTTTGTCATCGAGGTGCTGCACGAAGACATAATCGTGGTTGTAGCCGAACGTCTCGATGGCAAATGCCCGAGCTGAATCCTTGACGGCGACGGCATCGGTGCCAGCCGGCATCGACAGAATGATGTTGACCGAGAGCGACGCATCGCGGCGGCGCTTGTCGTCGAGACCGGCATCATCCTCCCAGCGTTGTTGCAGATCTTTCAACCCGGAACTGTCTGTCAGCGTTGCGCCCTGCTCTGTTTCCGCATCGAGCTCTCCGTTTCGCGTAATGTATGCGAGGTGCGACTTGAGATGCGCCACGCCCTTGGTACGACCGGTGATCTTGACCATGACCTCTGGTGCTCGGCGCACGATGCGTTCGAGCTTTGCACGCATCGCCGGCGTAAGGCCGCCAGGAACGGCCGGATCTGGGATATCCCACTCGGCACGCCGCGGGCGCCGATTGGGCGTCTCCCAGACATACGAGATCGGCGGAAGTTCGGAGGCCAGGTCGGTTGGCCGCGATGGGCGCCGGCTCATCGCCGTCCATCCCAATAATCCGCGTTGCCTTGCAGCGCGCTACGCAATTGCACGAGCTCTCTTTCGATGACCAATTTGGCCTCCTGAATTACGGACAGATCCGGCTCAACCGCCCTGCCCTGCAGCACACTGGTGTTTGCGGCCCGCGCGATCTGGTTGATGTTGCCGCCGATCCGGTTGAGCTCGCGAACGATCGCGCGAAGCGCCTCGTGCTCGTTCGAGGAATGCTGCACTGGCGACGCCAGCCGTGAGCGCACCAGCGCGACGATCCAGCCGGTTCTCGTCATCCCACGCTGACGTGAAACTTCGGCGAGCTGACGCATCTCGCTCTCGCGAAACCGTACCGTCACCTTTTCCGGCCGTCCGACCGGCAACGCCGAGATGCGCGGCGCGGGTGCAGCTAGTGCATCCGCAATGAGACGCCGCAACAACGCAGACTTACCGCCCTGGGTAGCCGCAAGAACTGAGAACGCCGCCGCGACCTCGTCGGAGACACGAAGCGAGATCAGAGCCATGCACTCCAATCCCAATCGCGATGTAGTACATCGCTGGCGCGAAGCCTATCCTGCACTAGAAAAGCCGAATCCTTCCAACCTCTCCATGTTGGTCCGAACCAACAGGCTCGGCATTCAAAGCTCGAGGGTTGCTGCAAGTCAGATCCAACCCGATCGACGATAGATGCGGAGAGTCCGTCTGGAAAGGACGCAGCCGCCGCCCCTAAGCCTTGCTCTCCACGAACGCTGTGCGCGCAGATCGGCAACATTGGTACCGAGCATGTGGACCGTGGCTTTCCAGCAGCCTCCGGCCTCTCTACAGCGCTGTGGAGGGCGCGTTCGGCCTCCGGCTGCTGCGCTAACGCGCCATCCTTCGGATGGGAAATCCACTCCGACGGCGCACCAACTGTAGCAGTTTTCCTGAGGAGACTGCCTAAGGCCAGCTTCATGCGAAAAGGATCTCCTCGATTGTGATGGTCGATGCTGGAACCTCTTCCGTTGCTTCTGCGCCATCGATCAGCAGCACGGCATGTCGCGAGCCTTGAGACGCGAGTCGATCGATTAGGAGACAGCCCGTGCGATCTTGGTGACGCACTCTAATCGTCAGCGATGTCGTTATTCGCTCGTTCCGATCGTCCGAAGAGTTGAGGCGCTTTTCCGCGGCCGCCGTTGCACGGTCTCTCTCCATGGGTCGCAATGCCGATTGGGGTGCGATCCGCCTACGTGCTGGTTGAGCTCTAGGGGCACCTTCGCCATCAGCAGGGGAGCCGCGGACTTTCGTGCGAATTTCGCGGGCCAGTCGGCGGGCGTGTGCGTCAGTAAAGCTTTCCTGTGCTGCGCATAAGGTCTCGACGGCGTTGGGCTGCTCACGCCAAGCCTGGTAGAGCTCATACACAGCACGGATTGATGAGCCGGCAAGCTTCGACCGAAGGAACTCCGGCATATTCTGGACCGACGCGTAGCGAGACACCCAGTCCCTGGGCTTCCCGAGCTTGCGCGAGATGTCGGCTTGGTTATCGCCCTGCTCCAAGCGGACCGCGATGAACGCCGCAATTTCGGGGGCATTGAGGTCATCGCGCTGGATATTCTCGATCATCTGAACATAGCGATCCGCAGAACCAGCGGCATGAACGAAAGCCGGCATGTCACGGAGCCCGGCGCGCTTAGCAGCACGATACCGCCTCGCACCCATGACGATCACGTACCGGCCTTCCTCGGTCGCTTGCCGCAGCACGATCGGTTGCAGCACTCCATGCTGAAGGACCGATTGCGCAAGCTCGTCGAGTTTCTGTTCGTCGAAGCTGCGACGGGGCTGGTCCGGATCTTCGTCAATACGGTCGATAGAGATGCAGGTCGGTTGCCCGATTGTGGCGGCACCATCTTCCGCGGCCGCGATGAGCTGCTTGAAGCTGAGATCAAGCGCCATGGGCCGACTCGTCCATCTGCGCGACGATCTTGGCGAGAACATCGCGGATTTCCCGACCCGCCTCCTGCGCGGAGCGGCGCTTCAGCTTCCAGACCGGCAGGCGTTCCGCAACAGCCTCGGCGTAGCCGTCCCTTGCAACAATCTGGCCTGGGAACACATATTTGCCAGCCTCGCGCAAGAGTTGCTCAAGATGGCTCCTTTGACGGGGCGATTTCGTGTTGAAGTTCGAGGGCAGCAGCCCGAGGAACTTCGTATCCTGGCGGCCATAGCGCCTCTGCACGCCGATAACGGTCTGCATCAGACCTTTGACGCCCTTGATCGAATAGTCCTCCAGATAGATAGGGGCCAGCACATGCGATGCCGCAACCAAACAGCCGACACTGCGAAGTCCAAGTGAAGGCGGCGTATCGATGACGCAGGCATCGAACTGATCCGACGCGATGGCGAGGTTCTTTTGCAGAGTCGTTATGGCGGCCGCATCGCTTCGATCGAGATCAGTCAGTGAGCTATCGGCCGGCGCAAGCGTTAGGCTTTCGTCGTCTCTGGGTACGACCCGCATTCCCGGCTTAAACAAATCCGCGGCTAACGTTGAACCTGCGTAGTGCCTCAGCGTATCCGACGCATTGCTCTGCGCATCAACGTCGATCACGAGAACGCGGAGATTCGTTTCCGCCATGAACCAAGCCAAATGCACAGCGAGGGTCGTCTTGCCGACCCCGCCCTTTTGATTGTTGATGACGATGGTCTTCATATTAAGGTCCGAAATGGGTCTGACGGCGCGAGAGGCATATCCTCGTCCGTCATGACAAGGGGATGTTGGTTTGAACCAACAGCGACTGCGAATCCGATCGTGGGAACGATCCCCAAATTCTTCCGGCGAATCCCCTGCCAGAAGAGTCAGGTCAGTACATCGCCATCGGGAGGAACAAATTCTGGCAAGCGCGGCTGGGACCGTGCTCGTTGCTGGACCACTGCTGTCGACACGGTCGCGAGAGGATCGTCACGCGAATGCGCGGAGACCGCTTGCGGGCTCCGGGAGCGCTGCCCGGCGGCGCGAGCAACGACAGTGCATCGTAAGATGCAAGACGAGGGGGCTTATGCCCCCTCCTCGGCTGCGAAAGCTTCGTTGCGTTGGCGGATGAGTTCGGCTAGCTCGCGCTCGAGCGCCTTGCGCTCCGCCGGCGTGAATACGCATTCGCGCAGCTCGGCGCGCAATTCTTCAATGGTGTCGATGGCCATGATCGCATCTCCGGTCGAAGGGAAGCAGGCCCCGCTTCGCGGCGGAGCCCACTGGCTGAGCCTCAGTCCCGGTTCGGCCGGGACCAGATCAGCTGGAGACCTTCCGCACCTTCGACCTCGGTCAGGGTGGCGTAAATCGGAGCGGGGAAGCTCGGATCGTCCAGCTTGACGGAGAGGTAGTCGCGCTCGGTGTCCTTGGCGGTCTTCTGCCAGGCAGCACCCAGTTCGACGTTGCCCGAGTAGATGCGGAAGTGCGGTCCCTTGTCGGACGGGTTCTCGACGCGGATCAGCTTGGCCTTGACGTTGAGGTTGAGCGTCTTGATCGCGCCGGAGAAGCCATTGCCCGTGGAGGTGAAGGTGCCGATGGTTGCCATTGTCTCATTCCCTTGGTTTTCTCGTGCCGCGCCTATCGCGACCTCGATGGCGGTCGTGAGACCGGAGGCGATCGACCTGCACCCGGAGGGCCGAAATGAAATGGAGGGCGGCCGGCAGCGACTTTCTTGGACCGCGAGGAATGGTGCGCAGCGCCAGGGGAAGAAAGTCGAGGACGGACGTTGCAGGGACAAGATCGAGAGCCCGCGAAGCGGGATCGGTCTTCGGTCAGACCAGCCTCTATCGAGGACGCTGATGGGTGCGCCCATCGCGAAAACACATGGAATGAAGACAGGCGGCCCTAGTCGGTTCGGCCATTCGCATCAAGGCAACGGGCGTTGCAACGAAACGTAGCTCACCTTAAGCAGGCCACCTAAGCGCCGCGTCATCACCCGCAATGGAAACCGTCGCTGTCAACAACATCGGCGCACCTGTCGAACTCGCCATCGCAAGATCGATAACGAGGCTGGCGACGTACTCGCCAGTTGGATGCAACCCCGCCCTCCGCATCCATGCGACCGACACGCCCTGCGAGGCGTGAAACAGATGCTAGCCTCGCTGGACATGCCGGCCTCCGAGTGCGGGGCGATTCCGCCGGCATGCGCGATAGAACGAAGCTGGGCGTTCGGGTTGCAACTCCACAGCGTTGGAGAGGGTTGTGAGCACATTCGGCGTCTGCAGCAATCCGGCAGCCCGGCTCGATTTTAACTCGAACGTTATTTGGCCGGCGCTCGCAGCGGGCTGTCGGCCCACTTCCGGGCGGCAGGATCGCGCAGCGGATCGTCCTCGCAGACCGGGCAGACGTAGCGCGGCCGGCCGGGCGTGACATCGTCTGGCACGGCCGTCATCGGCTTACCGCACTTCGGGCACAGCTTCCGGCTGAGGTAGAGCAGAGTCATGGTTTTTGCCTGCCGGGACCAGCTTAGTTCCGCTTGCGCCGCGAGCACAAGTAGATCGACGAAAATTGTCCGCATGCACCAGACCGCTTGACGTGGAGCGCGTCTCACACTGAAATCCGATTTTCAGTGATGTTGCGGGGTGGCGTCGTGGAAGAATTTTACAGGGGCTTCGCGCAGCGGGCACGCGATCTGGCGGAGAACGCCGATCCGTTCACCAAGCGGCGGCTACTCGACCTAGCCCAGCGATACGATCTCAAGAGCAGACCGGGAGCCCCGGGCGGTCGGACCCTCCCGCCGCCGCGCGCGACGCCACCGACGGCGCTGTTTTCCGGCTCCGGCGAAGCTTAAGACTAGTCGGAGCGCGGCCCGGTCGTCGGTTTTCTATGTGTTCATCGACCGGTTCGGGTGTCTGCCGCCCGCGGTCGCGGTGCTCGCGTTAGTACAAGCTAAGCCCTACTGCACTGAACCGCGCACGCGCGCCGCGAAGGGGGGTCATCGCCTGCGCCGCGCGATCTCGTCAGCAACCATGCCCTCCGCCCGCACCAGCCGCTCATGCATGGTCTCGAACATATCGAGTATCTCTTCATTGGGTTCATTCTTGCCCTGCTCGATCGCTTCGGCGACGAGTTCATCGAGGGGCGTCTCCTTCAACTGGCCTTTCTCCAGAAGCTCCTCAAACAGACTATCGCTGCTCGGTTGCGGTTGGATGTGACCGTCGGAGTTGCACCAAACGGTGAATGTCTGTTGTCCCAGAACGGCGTGCTCGACCATCTCCGCATCCAACGGAATCAGCGTCCCCCACGCCTCGCCGGCCTCGTCCGCGAACCCCGCCACGTACATCCGTTGCTCCGCCGCGCCTTCATCACGAGGCTGGAGGAACGGCGTGAGGACGATTGGAGGGTGTTTTGCCATGGCGGTCTCTCCGAACGGCTTTGCGTCGACCCAGCGCAGCAGCTGGGTCAGTGCGGATATTTTCGACCGCACGAAAAAGCAAGGTCTGGGAACGGCGCTTCATTGCCTCACGCCCGCTGCTTGTCTCGCCGGCGAGAATTGATCTGCGCCATAAGGATCGGACCAAGCGAAAATTCCCCGACCTCCGCTTTTCGCGTCAGACCGCGCAAATAACCGCCGGCGGAATTGATCGCCGTCCCGCGCTGCAGGATACACGCGACGACGATGGCTGCGGGCACCTCGCCCATAACCTTTTGCGCGTCCTCCCAAGCGCTTGGGCTGATGCCCAGCATCGATCGCACAACGGCCGCGGTCGCGAGGAAATCGCGCCAGTTCGAAATCCCACCTTTCGCATAATCGACGATGTCCGGGCATGCACTCAGGACCATTCCCAACGGATACGAACTCTCGGCGACTCGCGATGGTTGAGGTTTAGGTTCAGCTCTCGCCGCCCTGCCTTCTCGGAGGCTAGGTTCAAGTTCAATTAAGGCTTCGGTATTTGAATTCTGTATGTGGCGCTCAGAATGGGACTCATTGGCGCTCGAATTCTTGGATTTGATGTGTGCTTCCAGAAGATTGAGGACGTCATCAGCCAGCTGCGACAGCTCGTCGGCGATCGGCTCAAGCTCTTGGCGTGTCGCGGTCCGCGGAATCTGAGCGACCATTGCGCGGAACGCAGCATGCACCTCCTGCCAATCGGCAGGCCCCTGCCCCGCCCTTCGCGTTGGGACACCTTCCTCGATGCCAGTTGCAATCATCTTCGCGATGTCGCGCCGGCACAGCGTGATCCGCTCACGCACGAGCTTGAGCGCGCGGGCTTCTGCTTCGATATCGGTCGCCAGGCTCTCGAACTCTTCCGAGCGCACGACGAGCGGTGACAGATCGAAGCCGAAGGCGAGCTCGATTTCGCCGGCACCGTCCTTCCGCGCATAGCGCTTGCCATTTGGACTGTCGCGCCGAACGATCAGTCCCGCGTCGACCAGCACAGCGAGGTGACGCCGCAGCGTCGATGCCGGCATGCCGTGCGCCCGCCGACTGAGCTGATGGTTCGACGGGAAGACGATCAGATCATCCTCTCCTGTGAGCGCGGTCTCGGGATGGAACGTCAGGAGCGCGTTTAACACCGAGAGCGAACGCTCCGACACGCCAAGGCGCGGCCGTGCCGTACAGATGGCGTGGAAGATCTTCCACTTATGCACGATCTTTTCGGGAGGGCGTTCTGTTGCGACCATCTGGCTCGCCACATGGGCAAGCGTCAGCGATCGCCGCCCAAAGGGCGTCGTTGGAGAGTGTGACTGCATGTCTTTGCCTCAGCTGGGCAAAGAAAACCTGCTCGCCGAAACGACGATAAAATCGCGTAGAAACTCTTGACTGCGATTCGCGAAAGTGATTCTCTGTCAGTCGCCAAACTTGAAGAGAAGGGCTTCCGGAACTCCGTTTCGGGGGCCTTTTTCTTTTGCCTTGTCTGCTCCTGGTTCGTGTTTACGGGACGAGACCATCAGGCCTCGGTATTTTCCTGGCCGCCACTCGTTTTGGAAAACGCGTCGAACAGGGCCGGGATTTGGTCGACAAGAAATGCCGCAAATGTCGCCGAGACATTCTTGTCGAGGGTAAGCTTCAGTTCGCGCTCGGCGTGACGCACCTGCGCAATCTTGTCGCCGGATGCGGAAAAGACCGGCTTCTCTTCCGACGGCTTCGACGTCCCCGCGGAAGATGGACGGCTGGCTGCTGAGAATGCTGCGAGAAATCGTGCGTCAGTTTCCCGCTCCGCAAATTTCGCTTCAGCGATCGCCGCTCTGACTCGTTTGAGCGCCCCGGCATCCTTGATCAATTCAGCAAATGACTGCCAGCGGCCGCGACCAACTTTCGGAGCCTTTCCGATGGCTTGAACAACTTCGGCCGGAACCGATCGAGCAACAGCGAGGAGTTTCGAGGCCTCCGCCCGATCGACCGACAAGGCATCTTGTACGATTGACCGACTGTGCCCGGCATCTTCGATATGCATCGCGAAGGTGGCGCGCTCAATGAAACTCAAATCTTCGCGTGGCGCGTTCTCGAGCCCTTGCGCCACGACAAGCGCTTCATCTGACAGCGCTCGCAGGATCGCTTTGACCGAAATGCCTAATTCGCGCGTGGCGCGGACGCGGCGATGACCATATGCACTCTGGTAGCGCCCTATTGCGTCAGGATGCTCCCGAACGAGAATGGGCACCTCTTGACCACGCTGTGCGATCGACTGCTTAAGTGCCTCGAACGAGCTATCATCCTGGTCGCGAAACCGGTCGGCTAGCGGCGACGGATCGATAAGTGAGGGGTCGATTTCAAGGATCATCGCCCCGGAGGCAATCCTTTCACGCAGCTCCTCGTTTTCTTTCTCGACTCCGGAAAAGGTGTCCTTCAACGAGCGGACTGAGCCGGACGAGACCCGCGGCAACGCACCGGGCATGTTGTCAGCTGACAACGCAGGTGACTGGGGGGCCGTGAAAAGGCTCTTGATGGTGTCAGTACGTTTGCTCATCGACCCCACACCTTCTTAAGAAGTTGCGCGATTTCGGCATTGACCGCGTCGACCGATTCCAATGCCCGGTCGTAGGCGCCCCGCCCTACGGCGCCGCGCTCCAGCTCATAAAGTGATTGCTTGGTGAGACCAGCATTGGCGATCGCGGTCGATTTCCACACGGTGGCCTGGAGCACATCCGATCCAAAAAGGGTCCGGAGGAGAGCCACGATTTGGGCTTCGGGCACGTCATTGGGATCGTGACGCGTGATGACGTACCGGATGAAATCATGATCGAGTCGTCCGCCAGCTTCCTCGATGACGGACATGAGGTCCGATGTCATGAGGAGAAATTGGCTCATGGATGCGACATCCACCATCTGAGGATGGATGGTCACGAGCATCGCGGTCGCCGCGTTCAGCGCGCCCATGGTCAAGTAACCAAGTTGGGGTGGGCAGTCGATGACGACGACGTCGTAGTCGTCGGCGACCTGGTCGATAGCGCTGGCGACACGACGAAAGAATAAGTCGTGTCCGCGTTCACGCCGCTCGACCATTGCTCGAGGTGTTGTGTGCTCGAACTCCATAAGCTCGAGATTGCCTGGAACGAGACCTATCCCGTCAAAATAGGTCGGCCGAACGACCTCGCGCATTGGCCGCCGGTGTTCGTCATATCGTATGGCGCCGTAGAGGGTTTCGTTCGCGGCGATGTCGAACTCGGGTTGGTACCCGAACATTGCTGACAGAGAAGCTTGCGGATCGAGATCGATCGCGAGGACCCGAAAGCCGGCAAGGGCGAGGTATTGCGAAAGATACAACGCCGTCGTCGTCTTGGCGGAGCCGCCTTTGAAGTTCGCGACGGTGATAATTTGTAGCTTGTCGCCTGGGCGGCGGCGCGGGAGAAATTCCAATGCTTCGCGCGGCCGCGCGGTGGCTAGATACCCACGCAACTCATGAACCTGACCCAGAGTGTAAGACCGTCGCCCCCCGATTCCTGTCGCTGGGGTCGGTCCAAGTCCGTCGAGAGAAAGCTGCCGAAGATACCCATCGGACACGCCCGCAATTCGCGCAACCTCCCCTGAGGTGAACGACCGGAGCGACTTGCTCGCTGAAGGCGGGAAAAGCGTCGTCGCCAGCGAGCGTAGCTGGCCGGAAAGAATGCCGGCATGCCGAGAGATCCGCGCAGACGCGGTCTCGCCCGTCGTAACCAAATCTTCCGCTAAGGTCGTCATTTGCCTTCTCAAGACGGTTTCTGCGCGTCAGACGCCTAAACTCCGTCTTGAGAGATGGCCACGATTCTATGATTTGAGCAAGAAATAAAGGGTTAACGAGTTCTTAACGCCCGATGGCGTGCCCAACAGCGAACGGACCGCTTATTGGGCGTCGCCTTGCTGTTGTCAGCTGACAACAATTGCCCCAGCTGCGGAGCAAGCCTCTAGTATAGCGTGATTTGGCTGGGCTCCGCGGACCATCCCCAAGCGTCATTCTGTAGTCACGCCACTGCTGCTCCGATCAGCTGCTACCCTGCGCACGCGCCGGGCTTTCTTCCGTGCGCAGTGGTCTCTCACTTCTAGTGTCGACTTAGCGTGCACCGCGCTCGACGGCCGTTGATCTCTCCCCGCGCGAGAGTCTCTATTTCCCGCTTCCCAGCCAGTCGTCGCCCCGGAGAATTGCTTCCTCGGAATGCAAGGTGGGTCCGCTCAAGCTACTCAACCCCGACGCCCGGACCGGCGGTCCCACGAAGGGCGCCCTGCCCCGCCGCGTCGAAACACCCGAGCAGGATAGGAGCGGCACGACGTTGTGGGATGTTGGATCGCCAGATCCGGACGCAGTTAAGCTGTCACGGCGTTGACCGATGGCTACCGCAGCACTGCACTGGGCGCCGCTCGCCCGAAGCAGAAGCGAGCGGCACACTGTAACAGGTCTCCAGCCGCTCGGACGATCAGGTGTCGAATCTGCGATTGCTCTTGCGCAACCTGATCACAGCGAGGGGCCCGGACCTCCAAGCCGCAACGCCGCCCCCGCCCGGCCCTGCCTGCGGCGAAGGAAGGCAACGTGGCCCCGGGGCCTCACCCGGACCGGCACGCCTGCTGCAGATCGGCTTGCGCCTCGCCCGATCCATTTTAGCGCTTAGCGTTAAGATTTAGCGCTTAGCGTTAAGATGCCCCAAGGCAATGCCCAGCCCAATCCAAGCTTGGGAGACGCCAAGTTCCACGTGAGTGCGCCACTTTAGGATTCCAGGCCAAGCATGAGGCTTCGATCGCAGAGCATCGTCCATACGGAAGGCGCTACAGATGGTGTCAGCTGACAACATCCACTTCCTCCGACCGGACCGCTAAAGGGGATGGCGGCGCAGGGTCGGCAAGCGAACGCGCGGCCGGCCCCGATCATAGTCGGCATCGGGATCAAGGCGAGACGGTGGATTGTTGAGAAGGAACTAGCCGACGAGCACGTTGAGCTCGCGCCTTGCCTGGATCCGATGCGTCAGGAAGCTAATGCGCGGTGTCCAGCGTCGGAACGGCACAGCATTCGCGGGCGCAAGGCCGACCAACAATCCAATCTGGCAGAGTTGCGTGAAAATCAGAACGAGGTCAGTTCGATCGGGCAGGGGAAATCGACTCACGCGGTGCCAGCTACCAACCAGTCCCTGGAGCGGTTGTTGTCAGCTGACAACAAGGGCGCCACCCACGAGGAGGGATGTTGTCAGCTGACAACAACCTGTGTCCTGCGGCCATTTGGATCCACGTCGCCGACGCACGTCCGTCCTGTCGAGCCATGCCCGTCAGCCCTCGTCGATCTGGACCCGATGAGTTCATTCGGAAAAGATTGGTCTCGCCTCCAGCCCAGGACATGCGAAGCACCACCGGAAGACTGGGAGGTCGGCATTCATAGAATACTAACCATAAGAAGCCTGATGACCTCTGCGCGTCCTTGTGACCCTCGCTACGGCAAGGGCGACACCCGGTTCAATCTCGGGGACCCTCTCGCCTAGAACCGCTGATGTTCAAGGGCGCCGATTTCCCCCAGACCGACGAGGCGGCCTGACAAGCGCTACTATCGGAGCGAGGCGGGACATGGCAGAAGTTCCGAACGGTGATTCGCGGCGAAGCTGCCGAGCCGACTGCGGGCAAGCCAGCCCGAGAGCTATGCTGCGACCGGACCGACGAAGGTCCGAAAGAGGGCAGGGAGCTGCCAAGCGGCGCGCCCTCTCGGCGATTGAAGCCACGGCCGCCAAGGCGCCAGAACCGCTGATTGGCGAACCGAATTCAATCCTTTTGATCGGGCAATGATCGAGAAGGGACGTCCGGAACCGACATCGCTATGACGGAAGCAAAGGTCGTGTTAGCTTCCGTTTCGTTGGTTCCCATTAAGGTTATCAAGACCTTGCTGTGCAGCTACAAAATCCCCGATCCGCTGCCCTGGGCCCAGCTCGTCGGGCCGCTCGCCGCCGCCGAGGATGCACTGGCCCGCCTCGACGAGCGGCTGGCCAAAAGCCCAATCCGCGACGGCGCAATCAGCCGGACGCACTTCACTGATGCCTGCGCCAGTCTGTGGCTGGACGGCGAACTTGTCCACCTCGATGACCTCGTCCTCCACGACGCCGGCATGGACGTCCGCGCCCCCACCCACGAGCTGACGCGCGCCCATGCGGTGCTGCGCGCCCGTCGGCGCATCGCCGATGCGAAGCCGGAGTGGGCGCTGTCAGCTACCGGGCTCACCAGCCTCCGCGGCCGGGGCGAGCGAGAACAGGAGACGAGCAACCGGAAGGGAGGTGAGGGGAGTCTTGAGGTGGACGACGACGTGGAGCGGGAGGAGGTGGATCTTGAAGGGCCGATCGGCGTCCTTGAGACCGATGCCCACCTGACCGCTGCCTTCGACGCGGTCGACGCAGCGAACGCTAGGGCGGAGCGCAGGCTTGCCGACGAGACTCGGTTTCGGCCGGATCGGGATTCTCTCGTCTACGATCCCGACTGGGATGAGGAGGGGCGACTCGACCACTGGCGCGCCGTAGTCGACCAAACCCGCTGCCTGCCGCCGAGCCTAGCGGGGGCGATTGCCGCCGACGCTTGGGGTGAGATCGAGCCGCTCGAGCACACGCCGTGGCTCGGCCGCCTGCTTGCCGCGGCACTGTTGAGGGACCGCGGCAAAACGCGCTGGCATCTGCCGTGCCTGCATGCTGGGCTGAAGAACATTCCGCGTGAGCGCCGGCGGCCACGCGACGCCGCAGCGCGTTTGGTCGTGCAACTCGATGCCATGACCGCCGCCGCCGAATCTGGCCGTAAGGACCACGATCGCTGGCTGATGACCAGAAATCTGCTTGCCCGAAAACTCGCCGGCCGTCGCGCCACGTCAAAACTGCCAGCTCTCCTCGACTACGTGCTGACCAGGCCGATCGTCTCCGCGGGCATGATCGCGGCGGAACTCGGGATCACCCCCCGTGCTGCCCAAAACCTGGTCGCCGAACTCGGCCTGCGCGAGGCGACCGGGCGGGGACGCTATCGGGCGTGGGGCGTCCTGTAGAGGCGAAAGTCGGTGCTGTGGATGCTCGGCAGATAGGCCGCCTCGCCGAGGTGAATAAGATACCAACAAAAACGCCGCCCGCTTGAAATCCAGCGCAGGCGGCGGCCTTTTCCAGCCCCGGGAGGGTGTGACGCAAAACCCCGGTAACGCTGGAGACACCGGACCGAGGCCTTTATTCCACCGTAGTACGCGCGCAGAAAAGGCTTGAAGGTCTTATTTAGTTTGACATTACTTATCGTAGCTCGACTACGATATAAGCATCAAATCCAAACTTGCGGGACTTTGGAATAATCTATATTATCGTAGCATGGCTACGATTCAGAGGGACAAACTAAAAAAGCTCTATACCCACTTGGCGCCCGGGACGCCGCTGACCTCCGATGACCTCGCCGCCCTCGGGATCTTGGCCGACCTTGCCGTCCACTATGTCCGTGCCGGCTGGCTGCAACGGCTGGCCCGCGGCGTGTATTGCCGCCCAAACGATCCGCCCGCCTTGCATCCGAGCCTCGTCCTGCTCCAGCGGAGCTTCGAAGGATTGCATGTCGGTGGCAAGTCCGCGCTCGACTGGCACGGTATACGGCAATACCTGTCCCAACGGCCTGTCCTCCACCTCTATGGCTGGAAAGCGGGACGCCTTCCGGACTGGTTCACCGAGCGCTTCCCAGCCGAGTACCACCGCAAGCGCCTCTTCAAGGAAGAGCCTGGCGCGCTGCTACATGTACGGCCCTTCGAGAACCGCAAGGGCGGTCCTCTCGTCTCGGCGCCGGAACGCGCGTTGCTGGAGGTACTAAGCGAAGTCGGCGTCCGGCAGCCGCTGCAAGAAGCGCGCGAACTGGTCGAAAGCACCTACAGCCTGCGTGCCGATCTGCTGCGAGACCTGCTCAAGCGCTGCACCAGCGTCAAGACCGTTCGCCTGTGCTTGCAGCTCGGCCGCGAACTCACCCAGCCCTGGGCCGGCAAGCTCGATCCATCTCAGTTGCCCAAGGGCAGTGACAGGGCCTGGGTGTCACGCTCCGGTGACGGACTCCTGGTGCTGAAGCCATGAACCAGGTCTACCTCGACAGCGCACGGTTACTGACACGCGTGGCGCCGCTGGTGCTCATCGAGGATACGTTCGCACTCAAGGGCGGCACGGCGATCAACCTGTTCGTGCGCGACATGCCGCGGCTCTCGGTGGACCTCGATCTGGTGTTTCCCGACCACACATTGCCGCGCGACCAAGCGCTACAGCACATCAACGAGGCCATCCGCCAGTCGGCCGCGCGCCTGCAGAAGCAGGGCTTCCAAACCCATGCGCCGGCCACAACGGAGTCCGGTGAGACCAAGCTGCTGGTGCGGCGAGGGGG